>OY970193.1:1695000-7491284 GCA_963708055.1 uncultured Acidobacteriota bacterium
CGTCATGGCTGGTACGAAAAACCCTCCACGCAAAGGCGCAAAGACGCTGAGAAGAAAGTGCGCATTAACTTTGCGTCTTTGCGTGGAAAACCCGTTTTCATTCAAAGCTACCTTCGACGCCTGTCTTTCGTGACGATGTTCGGGGCGTTAATTTTCAGCACGCCGCGCGCGTCTTTGTAGAGACTGTAGCGAACCTCTTTCGCTGGTCCACCTTCTTCTTCCTGAACGCGCACCGTGAAGCTCTTGCTCTCGCCCTGTCCTTCAACCTTCGCCGGCAAATAACCCTTCACATCCGGGCTCCGGTAGGCCGTGTAGTGTTCCTGGTTGCGTTTGTCGTACCCGAGCACATAGATGCGATCGAAGTCAGGTTCATCAATTCCATGCTGCTGATTCGCACTACTCCTTTCAAGAATCAACCAGCTCCCGGGCTTCGCTTCCCGACCCGCATCCTTATCTGCCGCGGTGCGGCTCTCACCATCAAGACGTTGCCACGCCACAAACTCTCGTCCAGTGCGATAAAAAATAATGTCGCTGGGAACCGCCAACTCCACCTGTTTGCCATAGATCCAGCCCGCCGGCGCCGGTGACGTCGAGGTTGTGAGTCTCACCTTGTACCAAAGCTCATTCGGGTCTTCCGGTTCCTCTTCATCCTTATCCTGCTGTCCGGGCCGTGCGTTTCCCTGCTGAGCACTGCCCGCTTTTGGCGCCACGTCGGTCTCGATTTCTTCGGAAGACTTCGGCTTCGGCACCCGCTTCCAACTGATGATGTCGAAAGTCGATCCACTGTCGAGTCGCATCATGATGTTTTCGTTGCCGCTGCGATCCGCAGTAAGACGAAGATTTGAACTCGCGCGCAGTTGGCCGGTCGCCTGGGCGGGGATGTCTTTATCTTCAGCCGCCAGCTCTTTCGAGTCTTCGAGCACTTCGTCAGGCATCACGTTGCGCGCTTCGATCCAACCTTCGGTGGCGTCAGTGTCGCGAGCCTTCACGCGCAGCCATCGTTCCTTGCGGGTGTTGTCACTCGGATCATTAACGTCGGCAGTTTCGAGAATATCGACGACGTCGCCGCGGTTAACCTGCAACAGATCCGCCGCCACCACCGCCGTGGAACTGCGAATCTGGGCGCGCCGCGCCACAATCACGCCTGTGCTGCTGCGGTTCGCCAGTGTCTGGCAACCAGCAGCCAACAAAGCGAGGCTCAAAATAAGTATGGTCTTGCTAAATTTCATCTAAACCCTCGAAATCTGCTGCGTTCATTTGCGAAAGCCAAGCGATTTCAGTAACTGTTTCTGTTCCGGGTCTGGCTTTGCGGCAACTCTTAATTGAGATGTTCCACCGGACGAATCCAATAACAATCCATACGCCGGCAACGTCTGTTCGAGTTCAAGTTTTACAGCACTCTCAACCAGCGACTTGGCAAAACCGCTCATCGCGGGCGCCGCATCCAGCAGGCTAATTATAGCTTTATTTCCGTCTACGTTGGCAGTCACTCGACCGCTAAACAGTTCTCGATAACGATCGGCGAGAGTGATTGTGCCTGCCGATTCCCTTCTAACCTTCAAATCATAAAGAAAAGCCGCCAGCATTCCTTTGTCGTAAACAAATGATCCCGGCGTGGTCCAACGTCGCTCGGAAGCGTCGATCAGGGAAACATCATCCGGGTAGGAAAGATAAGAATCGTAGACGCGTGCGAGTGTGTCGAGATATTCCTTGAAGTTAATCAGCTTCAGCTCGAGTGCCGTGCGTAACGCGGTGTAAAGTGTAAATCCTTCGAAAAACCAGTCGTAATCACCTTCCAACTGCAAGCTGTTAGGCACCCAGAGATGCAGCAGCTCGTGCGTAAAGATCACCCCGAGCTGTCCGGTCCAATTCCGGAAACCGGCGGCCGGATCAATCAACAGTACGACCGTTGATCCGCGTGTTTCGGCCCGCCACTTTATGTTTCCAACTTTAACCGGGAGCGGAGCGATCATGATTAACGAGTCACCCGGCAGCTTGAATCCGGTGAGTTCTGCGTACTTCCTTAAGACCTTGCCCGCAACTGCAATCACGTCTTTTTCTTTGAACGACGAGGTTCCACCGACAACAGTAGTCAACGACATTTCGTCGAAGGTCTTGCTGGTCTTCCGCAGTGAACGTCCCACAAAAAAGACTGACTTCTCAGGTGCCGCAACATGGTAAAAGTTGCTTCCCACACTCGCGTTAGAACTGTTTATGGACCAATCTGGGGGCAACTCGAATCGCACCGAGACGTTACTCAAATCCTGCGGCAATAGATCTGCGAGCATCAGCAGTCCATGATCTCCAACGATCCAACTGACATGCGAAACGTCTGCGGCCGTGGGTTGTGAGACGTTGACTGTGTAGCTGATTTTGCGAGCATCGAGTTCAGACCGAAACTCGCCACTGGCTAGTTTTCTGACCTTCGCATCCTGCTCCGAAGCGGTGATGGCGCGAAAAACTTTAACTCGATCGGCGATACCGAGCACACCGGCGTATGCGTTGCGAAATGACCATGAATTGGATGGCGTTAGTGATTCTGCGTCGATCCGAATCACGCCCGGCGACGGCATTGAAATCGTGACGAAACGGTGAGCTTTTGCTTTTGCGAACACCGTCGCGGAACAGAAAAGAATAAGAGCTACACAAGCGAAAGGAAGAACTCGAGCGGCGGCGCGGCGGCGCGGCGAAAGACGCAACGGCGTAAGTTTTTCTTTGCGGCTGTCGTTGCGCCGTTGCGCCGCCGCGCGAGTGATTATCACAGAAACAAAGCAGGCAGATTGCTTTTGAAGCACGGCTATCAGTACAATTCCGAGGCTCCCAAATCTAACACATCAAACAGTGACGAGCATGTTCATTCGCACATTCCAAAACCACAGCGCAAGCCTGAAGCGCGGTCTTGGACTGTTGCTGGTCGTTCTAATCCTTTACGGAACAACCGTTGAAGCCGCTCACCGTCACGGTCGCGTGTTGCCTGCGAGCAGCGATGCGACTTCCCTTGCCGGCGCTGAACAAACATCCACGCCCGTCAGTGGTCAAACGGCGTGTAGCGACTGTCTTATTTGCCAGTTGCAACACAGTTTCAATACGACGCTGATTGCTTTCCGCGTCGTTGATCCTCCGACTCAAGTTCGCGCGAGCATAGCGAGTTCAGTTCCACGAGTCGTTCTATCCCAGGTGTCTGGTCCAACTTCCGGACGAGCACCTCCCGTCATCTCCTAAACAAGTCGTTACATCGGGAATCTTCCCGACAGACGCTCGTTTGAGCGTCTGCACTGCGTCCATTCAATCGACCCCAGTCGATTTTGAATTGGACCATGAACCACTTGGATCAGGAGATCGAATAATGAATTTCATTCCCAGGATAGATACTTCAGCAACGCTTCTACGCGTTGCGACGGCACTCATATTTACCGCGTTGATAGGTACCCCCGCGGCGGGTCAGCAAACAACCGGAACAGCCACACTCCGCGGGACGGTAACACTCGGTGAAAGCGGCAAACCGGTTCACAACGTTCTAATCACAATTCTTCAACTGAAGCGGACCGTTGATACCGACGATAACGGCCGCTATGAGTTTCAAGGTGTGCCTCCGGGCCGGTACGACGTCGTCGCCCACCTGGATCGTGTTCCCGATTTGGTGCGTTCAATCGAACTCACTGCCGCTGAAACCACGGTGGATTTTCAGTTTGAGCTGAGCGGCGTGCGCGAGGAAGTAACAGTCACGGCCACTGGTAGCGAGCAGGCACTCAGCAGTTCGATCCAGTCAGTAGACGTTCTCGGCTCGATCGAACTGGCGAAAAAGAGCCCGGTTTCATTAGGTGAAGCGCTGGACGGCGAACTCGGAATCGCAAAACGAAGTTTTGGACCGGGCACTGCCAGACCCGTCATCAGAGGTTTTGACGGCGATCGCGTGCTCGTTTTGCAGGACGGCAATCGCGTCGGTGGTCTGGGTTTCGAATCCGGAGATCACGCCGAACCGGTTGATGTTTTGACGGTCGAGCGCGTGGAAGTCGTGAAAGGTCCGGCAACTCTCCTTTACGGCAGCAACGCGATTGGCGGCGTTGTAAACACTGTTTCCGGTCACGACTCAGCCCACCAGGGATTCAACGCTTATCTGACCGGCCTGGGCAGCACAAATAGCAATCAGGGAGGCGGCAGCGGAGGCTTTGAGTTCGGAACTAACCGCTGGTTGTTTTGGGGAAACGCGGGCGGACAGCGTTCCGGAGATTACGATTCTCCTCTCGGTACTGTCGAAAACTCTTTCTCGCGCGAGGTCAGTGCCGCAACCGGCTTCGGTTATTACCGGCAGAAGGGTTTCTTCAGTTTCAACTACAACTTCAACAAACGACGTTACGGCATTCCCATCGATCCGGCCGAGGTCGATCCGGAAATCGTTGAACTCAATCCAAGGCGGCACAGTTTTGAGTGGCGCGGCGGCTTTCGCAACACCGGCACATTTATCGACGCCGGAACCTTCTCAATCCAATACAACAATTACCGCCACGCTGAGATCGAATCGCTGACTGGTGAAACTGGAACCGCCTTCAAAAACAACACTTTTCTTTACCAGGGACTCTTTGACCAGCGCAAAACCGGCCGGCTTTCGGGGCGCTTCGGCTTTTGGGGTATGCATCGGGATTTCTCAGCGACCGGTGAAGAGGCGTTGTCGCCACCAGCGAAGCAGAATGCGTTTGCAGTGTTTGGACTACAAACTCTTGATTTCGAACGCGTGTCGCTGCAGTTGGGCGGGCGACTCGAGAACAATCGCTACAGTCCGGAACCGACCGTGAATCGCGGCGTGCTGCCGGATCGAAGCTTTACCGGTTTTTCTGGCGCCGCTGGAATCCGTGTCGGAACATGGAAAGGCGGCAGTCTCGTCGCCAATTATTCCCACTCGTATCGGGCCCCAGCACTTGAGGAGCTTTACAACCTCGGACCACATCCCGGCAATCTGGCTTTCGAGATCGGTAACCCCGATCTGGAACGCGAACTCGGAAACGGCATCGACTTCGGCATTCGTCACTCGTCAAATCGCGTGCGTTTTGAGGCCAACTGGTTTTATTACCGCATACAGGACTTCATCTTCCTGGCTCCGACCGGAGACATCGAAGACGGACTCACCGTGGCGGAATACGATCAGGGACCGACACGTTACGCAGGTACCGAGGCGAAGCTCGACGCGGCACTTCATAAGAACGTTTGGCTCAATCTTGGCCTGGATTACGTGAATGCCGAGTTAACGGCAACTAACACACCGTTGCCGAGAATCCCACCGCTACGCGGTCGTGTGGGCCTGGAATTGCGCCTTAAGGGCTTGCTCCTGAACCCCGAGCTGGTAATGGCGAATCGCCAGGACCGCACTTTTCCTACCGAAACAGAAACGGCCGGATACGCACTTTTCAATCTCTCGGGCTCATACATGATTGCGCGACAACATGCCGCACATATCATTTCGTTCAACTTTTTCAACGCTGGCGACACTCTTTACCGGAATCACCTGTCGTTTATTAAGGAATTTGCGCCGGAAATGGGCCGCGGGCTCCGGGTGACGTACACTTTACGGTTCTTCTAAAGACAATTAGCCACGGATTACACAGATCCGTGTAGTCCGTGGCTAAATAGTTCGAACTGCCCTGCTGAAACCGACGTATGCTA
Source organism: uncultured Acidobacteriota bacterium (assembly GCA_963708055.1). Classification (GTDB taxonomy): domain Bacteria; phylum Acidobacteriota; class Blastocatellia; order Pyrinomonadales; family Pyrinomonadaceae; genus PSRF01. Next base: position 1,700,659 of record OY970193.1, read on the forward strand.
AAATACGTTTTGCTTCGCCCAGAAACCCGAGGATTAAACCATGAGTCTGGTCAAGATCATCGTCATCACGATCATCGTCATTCTCAGTATCCTGCTCTTCGGCCGTTTTTTCGTTTAGCCGATCGGTCAATACTGCGTTTCGCAGTTATTTTCCCACTCCTTGCCTGTCTTTTCGTCGCGGCTCAAACGAGCCCTGTCCTGGCACAACAAACCACCGATGACGACGATGTCGTGCGGGTTAGTACTGACCTGCTGCTGTTCCCGGTGCGGATTCGCGATAAGAAGGGTCAGGCCGTCGCCGGATTGACCGAACAGGATCTGCTGCTCAAAGACGAAGACAAGGCTACTACCGGATTGTATTTCGCTCCGGGTGCGGATCGCGTGGCGTTGCTGTTTGCTCTGGATCAGTCGGGCAGTCTGCGTGAAACCATCACGCAACAGCGAGAAGCAGCACTCGGACTCTTCTCACGCTTTGGCGAACGATCGAGCGTCGCCATACTTCGCTTTTCTGACACCGCGACCTTAATCGCACCTTTTACCAAAGACCTCGAGAACGCGCGATCAGCTTTTCAATTTCGCGCCGCAACCAATCGCCAGACGGCGATCTTCGACGCGGCGGCAAAAGCGCTGGAAGCATTCAACGATCTCCCGCCCGTGCGCGCAGAACGCAAGATCGTCATATTGATCAGCGATGGGCTGGACACACGCAGCCGGATCAGCGCGACCAGAGTAATCGCGGATGCTCAACAAAAACGGGTTTCGTTTTATGTGATTCATCTGCCGCTTTTCGAACCTCGCGATGGGCGGTTGCAAGTGCGCAATCCCGCCAAAGGTTTTAAAGACCTGGCTGAAAAGACGGGTGGAAAATACTTTTTGGCCGGCGACGCCAAATCAGCCCTCGCTCCGAGATCAACTGATCTGGCACCAGTTTTCCAGGCAATCGAAGAGGATTTGAAAAGCCAATACCTTTTGGGTTTCTATATAGCCGAATCGGCACGCGACAATCGTAAGCATGTTTTCTCACTGAGTCTGAAGCCTGCGGGAATCGAGTACTCAGTGGGACCGTACGGCTATTCGCGCACTCATAAGTTCATGATCAATAAACCGCCACTCGAGCAGAAACTTCCTTAATACATGACTGAAACCAGCGACCTTCAACTTCGACTCATTCGCCGCGCGCTCATCAGCGTTTCCGATAAAACCGGCATAGTAGATTTTGCGCGTGAACTCAGTGACTTGAATGTTGAGATCATCAGCACTGGCGGAACGGCGAAAGCTCTCCGAGATGCAGGTCTCGATGTTCGCGATATCTCCGATGTCACCGGCTTTCCCGAAATGATGGACGGCCGCGTGAAGACCCTGCATCCGCGTGTTCACGGTGGTCTGCTCGCGTTGCGCGACAATCCCGAACATGTCGCTGCAATGCAGGAACACGGAATCGAGCCGATCGATATGGTCGTCGTGAATCTCTATCCGTTTGCCGAAACGATCGCGCGCCAAGGCGTCACGCGGGAAGAAGCGATTGAACAGATCGACATTGGCGGTCCGGCGATGATTCGTTCTGCGGCTAAAAACGCACAGGATGTCGCCGTCGTAGTTGGACCATCGAGTTATCAAAACATCATCTACGAGATGAGAAGTCGCGACGGGGCTTTGTCATTAGCCACCAGAAAACGGCTCGCACGCGAAGCGTTTCAACAGACTGCGCTCTACGACATGGTGGTTAGCTCGTATCTTTCATCGGAAGAGGTTCCGGATCGCGCTGAAGGCATCATGACGTTCGGCGGAGGCGTTGGCGATGCAACGGTACCGGCTGACATTGCGGAGGAGTTCTCAGTCGAAGAGTTTCAAGGTCAACTGCCGGATCGAGAAACATGGACCATCGGCAAGATGGCCAATCTCCGGTACGGCGAGAATCCGCACCAGCTAGCCGCGCTCTACCAGATGACGGTGCGCGGTGGTATTGCGAATGCCGAGGTGCTTGCGGGCAAGGAAATGTCGTTCAACAATTACGTCGACGCCGATGCTGCCGCCGCACTGGTGAACGACTTTGATCAAACAGCCTGCGCAATTATCAAACATACAAATCCCGCCGGGGTCGGCATTGGCGAGACTGCGGCGCAGGCTTACATGAAAGCTCTCGCAACTGATCCGGTTTCTGCGTTTGGCGGTATCGTCGCCTTTAACCGGCAAGTTGATGCGGAAGCAGCGCAGGAAGTGATCAAAATCTTCACCGAAGTCGTAATAGCTCCTGGATATGATGAGCCCGCGCTGGAGATCATGAAGACGAAGAAGAATTTGCGCGTGCTTCGGCTGGAACAAGGAAAAGCCGGCAAGAAGCTCGAATTCAGGCAAATAAGCGGCGGCATGCTGGTGCAAACAGCCGACGATCACAAGCTTGACCCGCAGCAACTCAAGGTCGTAACTGAACGACAACCGACTGAAGAAGAGTTGCAGGCGCTGCTTTTTGCGTGGATTGTCTGCAAGCACACGAAATCAAATGCGATTGTTTATGCGCGTCCGGATCAAACAGTTGGTGTAGGTGCGGGACAGATGTCGCGCGTGGATTCCGTAAAGATCGGAGCCATGCGAGCGCTGATACCGGTGGGCGGTTCAGTGCTGGCCTCGGATGCGTTCTTTCCCTTTCGCGACGGCATCGACGAAGCCGCGAAGCACGGAATCACGGCGGTGATCCAACCCGGCGGTTCGGTTCGTGACGACGAAGCAATCGCCGCCGCAAACGAGCATGGACTCGCGATGGTTTTTACAGGCGTGCGACATTTCAAACATTAATCCCCGGAGTGCGGTGCCTGGGCACCGCTTTAGCCTAAAGCACGCACTCTAAGACCAAAAGCGGTGCCCAGGCACCGCACTCCAGGGAGGCGCTTGATTGAACAGGGTCAAATAGCTTTGACAACTTGTCTCGACCCTGAGAATGCCCGATACTCGGTGCACATTTTTGCCAGAAGTGAGCGTTAAATATGGCTGAAGATCAAAACCTGATTAATAACGTCCCCTCCATCCGCTGTCGATACTGCGGTCAACGCAATCAAATCCGTCCTGAATCGGGCGATCCACGCTGCGGCCGCTGCCGCCTGCCGCTTTCCGACGAGCCACACAAGAAGTTTGCGAATCTCAACAAGGACCAGTACATCCACCCGGCCGATCGCCGGGCGCTCGCCGCGTTGCGAGCCATTCCCGGAATTGATACCGCGTTGAAAAAGCTGCTGGCTGTGACGGGTGAGTCGGCGATCCGCGTCATTTTCACCGCCAGCGCCGTGAAAGTTACGCCCACTCAATGTCCCGATCTCTACGCCAAACTCCAGATCGCCTGCACCACGCTCGGCGTCGATATGCCCGAGCTGTTTGTGCAACAGAATCCAATCGTAAACGCCTTTACAGGCGGCGTTGAACGTCCGGTGATCGTGTTGTATTCGCAACTGATCGAGCGCCTGACTGACGACGAGGTGCTGGCAGTTGTGGCCCACGAAGTTGGACACATTCACGCCGAGCACGTGCTGTATCTGACGGCTGCGCGTTTGATCGAGTTTCTGGCAAAGAGCGCGGTGATGGCCTCGCCACTGACTTTTATCATCAAGGAAGTACTGACGATGAGTATGCGAGCGGCATTGCTCGCGTGGGCCAGACGCGCCGAACTGTCATGCGATCGCGCCGCCTTGCTGGTCACCCAGGATGCAAACGTCATCGGTCGCACGATGATGAAACTATCGGGCGGCACTTTCGCGTCGCGAGTCGATTACGATCAGTTCCTGGGCCAGGCACGTGACTTCCAGAAAAACTACGACGAGAAAGCGCTCGATCGTTTCTGGGCCGACGTTATCACTTCCGGAATGAGCCATCCGTTTCCGGTGTGGCGCGTCTCCGAGATTCTGCAATGGGTTGAAAGTGGCGAGTACAAAGCTCTGATGAATGCGCCGGAGAGTGCGGCCGCATAATCCACAGATTACACAGATAAACAGATTCAGATGCTGCAAAACAAGAATGGAATAATCTTCGGAGTGGCCAACAAACGCTCCATCGCGTGGGCCACTGCTCAGGCTCTTCACGAAGCAGGCGCCAACCTCGCTTTCACATATCAAGGCGAACGGTTGAAGGAAAATGTCGAGAGCCTGACTGGTGAAGCAATGCCGGGATCCCTCCTTCTCTCCTGCGACGTTTCCAGACAGGAAGAAGTTGACGAAACGTTTCGCCAGGTCAGCGAAAAGTTTGGCCGGCTCGATTTTCTGATTCACAGTATCGCGTTTGCGCCACGTGAAGCGCTGGGCGGTGAATATCTCGACACCAGCCGCGAGGCATTTCTTACCGCACTCGAAATCAGCGCGTATTCTTTACCGCAACTCGCGCGTGCCGCAGCGCCTTTAATGACGGAAGGCGGCAGCATCATTTCAATGTCGTATTACGGCGCGGAAAAAGTAGTAGCCGGTTACAACGTGATGGGTGTTGCCAAAGCGGCACTGGAAGCGAGCACACGTTATCTCGCCAAGGATCTTGGACCACGAAATATTCGTATCAACGCCATCAGCGCCGGTCCAATTCAAACTCTTTCGGCCCGCGGCGTGTCAGACTTCAGCACGATGCTGAAACATCACGCCGAGCGAGCGCCGCTCGGACGCAACGTCGAACCACGCGAGGTCGGTAACACCGCCGTCTTCCTTTGTAGCCACATGTCTTCAGGTATTACCGGCGAAGTGATCTACGTCGACTGCGGCTATAACATCATGGGAATCTAAGCACACAAATTTACACTGATCGACAATGGAGAAACACGAAAAGGGACCCCGCCAGCAGCTTCCCGGAACCACGCAGGATGAGCAACTGCTCGAAAGCCCGCGACCCGATGATTTTACCCACTCCGATCCGTGGCGCGTGTTCCGGATCATGGGCGAGTTTGTGGAAGGCTTTGATGAGCTCGCCACGCTCAGTCGCGGGATCGCGATCTTCGGCTCGGCACGCACACCCTCTGACGACCCGGATTACAAAGCCGCGCAGGAAACGGGCGCGCTCCTCGCAGCGCAGGGTTTTGCGGTCATCACCGGCGGTGGACCAGGCATCATGGAAGCTGCCAACCGCGGCGCTTTCGAAGCAGGCGGTCTTTCAATCGGCTGTAACATCGAACTGCCTTTCGAGCAAAGACCAAACGCGTATCAAACTCTCAGCCTGACGTTCAAATATTTCTTCGTGCGCAAGATGATGTTCGTTAAGTACAGTCTGGCTTTTGTGATTTTTCCAGGCGGGTTTGGGACATTCGACGAACTCTTCGAAGCCCTGACGTTGATCCAGACCAAGAAGATTCGCAACTTCCCAATCGTGCTTGTTGGTAAGAACTACTGGAGCGGAATGCTGGATTGGCTACGCGCAGAGGTTTTAACGAGCGGCAAGATCTCAAACCACGATATGGACCTGTTTTATATCACCGATTCACCCGCCGAAGTGGTGGAGATCGTGACGCGAAGTCAGAGCTCACTCGCCGAACTGGACCACACGATCTCGGACGAGATCAGAGTCCCAAGATAAGCTATTTCTTCTCTGTGCAATCTCTGTGTTCTCTGTGTCTCTGTGGTAAATGAGTCGTACATTCCTATAACCACAGAGACACAGAGAATACAACGCACGGACTACACGGATTTTTGTAGCCACTCGAGGTAAGGAGCTGAACCGGTGATGACGGGGACGGCGATTATCTCCGGTGTGTCGTAGCTGTGCAGAGCGCGAACCTCTTTCTCGAGCTCCGCGAATTTTGCGCGGGTGGTTTTTGCGAGTAAGAGAACTTCTGACGACCGTTCGATCTTGCCCTGCCAGCGATAAACCGATTCCATTTGCGGCAGGATTTGAACGCAGGCGGCGAGATGGGCGCCAACCAGCATGTCAGCAAGGCGAGTTGCTTCTTCACCACTCGCCGCTGTCAAAAAGACCACAATCGCATCCGGCCCCGGGTCTGACATCACAAACTACTCTTCTTCAATCGCTTGTTCGTCTTCGATTGAGCTACCTGTGAGCGGCGTCGTGTCGCCTCCAAAAAACGCGTTGTAGACTTCCATCGCCCGATCGGCATCACGCTCATCAACCAGTATCACTGCTCCTTCAGACGACGAGAGCAATGGTGAAAAGGCATCGTTTCCGCCAGACTGAACCGCCGAGCGAATTCCATTCTGCACGAGAATGTCGTTTACCATTTCGGCTTCCGCCGGCGAACCGAGTTTGTGAAGCGGCACGAAGCGCGCTTCGCTGGTGTCGTGAAAGGTGTTCTCCGGAGTTAATCGCTCAACCAACGGCGTGTTGTCGTCGCGGCAATGAGTGATCCCCTCTTCGTATTCAGACTCGCAGACAGGGCAGAACATGTAGTCTCCTTGGTGTTCGTTAGTTACTTCGCTTCAAACGGAATCTCATCGAAGTGAGTCATGCGTTTGAAAGCGCGGAAGCGATCGTTGATCTCGGCATGCGTCAGCCGTTTTACTCGCTCCGTGCCAAACTCTTCCACATTAAAAGATGCCATCACGGAACCAAAAATCATCGCGCGTCGCATCGCGCTTTCATCGAGTGTTTCCTGGCTGGACAGATAACCCATGAAGCCTCCGGCGAATGTGTCGCCGGCTCCAGTCGGGTCAAAGACCGACTCCAACGGATACGCCGGAATCGCAAAATAACTACCACTCGTAAACAGCGCCGCGCCGTACTCACCGCGCTTGATGATTAGTGCTTTTGGTCCCCAACCCAAAATCTCGCGCGCGGCCTTGATGAGATTCGGAATCCCAGTGAGTTGCCGCGCCTCAGCGTCGTTGATAATCACGACGTCGACGCCTTTGATCGTGCGCACCAAAGAATCGCGCGTGTGCTCGATCCAGAGATTCATCGTATCGAGCGCAACTAGCTCTGCTTCAGGCATCTGTTCACGCACGCCGCGTTGCAGGTCGGGTTGAATGTTCCCGAGAAACAACAAACGCGACTGCTTCGATTCGTCAGATACCTTGGGTTGAAAATCAGCGAAGACGTTCAGATCGGTATAGAGTGTTTGAGCGACGTTCAGGTCATACTCGTAACGCCCGCCCCAACGAAACGTCTTACCGTCTTCGATTCTTTCCACGTCGCGCGTGTTGATGCCGCGACTTTCAAAAACTTCCTGTTCCGTAAAATCACCGCCGACGACGGCGACGATACCAACGTTCGTAAAAAAGCTGGCTGAGATCGAAAAGTGCGAGGCGGAACCGCCAAGCATCTTGTCGCATTTACCAAAAGGCGTTTCTACTTCGTCATAAGCAACCGAACCAACAACTAAAAGGGACATGTGTGTTTTGTTTTTCGTTTTTGATCTTAGAGCTTGTTTTTACTGCGTCTTGGGAGTTGCCTCGAGCTGGCGCAACTCTTCCTGCGCTTCCTTGGCGAAAGGGCTATTGGGATAGTCGTTGATTAACTTTTTCAGATAATCGACACCCATCTCACGAAATTGGGTTGAGGTCAGCGTTCGTTTCTCACCACCTTCAAAACTCACGTAAAGCTCGGATTTTTGCTTGCCTTTGTTTTGCGACAACCAAAGGCTGCTTTGACCGGCCATCAGCAGCACTTCTTCGATCTTGGCGAAGTTAGGGTTGCCGGCAATGATCTCTTCACAACGCTTGAGCGCGGCGACGTAGGCTTTCTTGAGTTTGAAGTAGTTTCGGGCGACTTCGAGGTTGTGATGCGAATCGCGTTCGAGATCGGGATCGCGCATCGTCGACGGATCCGGACCACTGCGAACGCCCTGCGCGTAGCTCACCGGCGCCGCGATACAGAACAGAACAATCAGCGGTAATAAAATCTTTATTCTCATGTCGTACCTCACTAAAACTTCTCACGCGGCGGCGCAGCGGCGCAGCGTAAAACGCAACGCCGTGTCCTTGTGATTACATTGCGTCGTTGCGCCGCCGCGTGAGAAAACCTCATAACGAACTCTACGAAGCATACTTTTTGACGATCGCTTCGAGCTTCTTTGTTGTCGCTTCCGGCCAGAGATTTGGTCTCGTGAAAATCGCGTGCTGCAAGGCCGATCCGCATTTGCAACTCCGCTCACTCTCTTTCATCAGCTTGATCGCTTCGCGCAGAATCGTCTGCGCGTTGCGCACATTCTTGTTTAAGTACTCAACCACCTGATCAATGCTTACCGCATCGTGCCCCGGGTGCCAGCAATCGTAATCGGTGACAAGCGCGAGGGTCGCATAGCAAATCTCCGCTTCCCGCGCGAGCTTCGCCTCCTGCAGATTCGTCATCCCGATGATGTCCATCCCCCACGAGCGATAGACATTCGACTCCGCCACCGTGGAAAACGCCGGTCCTTCCATACACAAATACGTTCCCCCACGGTGCACCTTGACCGGAGCAGCCCCGCACGATTGTTCCAACACATCACCAAGCCGGCTGCAAACCGGATGGGCAAACGAAATGTGCGCCACTATGCCTTCGCCAAAGAACGTCGACTCCTGCACACGCCCGCGCGTCCGATCAAAAAACTGATCCGGAATCACCATATCCAGCGGCGCGTATTTCTCCTGTAACGAACCTACCGCCGACGCCGAAAGAATGGCTTCGACGCCCAGCAACTTCATCGCATAGATGTTTGCGCGAAACGGGACTTCAGTAGGAGTGAAACTGTGCCCACGTCCGTGACGTGGAAGAAACGCAACTCGTTCGCCCTCAAGCGTGCCAACTATGAACGAATCGGATGGTGGTCCAAACGGCGTATCAATCTTGACCTCTTCAACGGCAGTCAACTCGGGCATCTGATACAGTCCGCTGCCACCGATAATACCTACGCGAATTCCCGACGATGTACTCATCAAAAGCTCTTACTCATCTTCCGCTCGATACGGAATCGGAGTGAACTCCTTTTCTCCCTGCTGCAGCCGGCACAGCGGCTCATCAGGATCGTGGTAGAACATACAAATCCAGTTTTCGTCTGCCGCCTGCGGCAACAATCGTTTCTTCGCGTCGAGAGTCTCCACTGGATAGAGGTCATAACCCATGATCCAGGGAAGCTTCACGTGCGCTCGCATCGGCACCAAATCGGCAAAACCAAAGAACGTTTTTCCGTCTCGCTCGAGCCGCCAGCACTGCATCGAACGATTGTGACCGGCGATCGTCTCCATCCTCAGACCAGGCACAACTTCGTAATCCGAGGCTTTTGCTTCCAGTTGTCCTGACTCAATCAACGGGCGCCAATTCTCGGGCAAGTAACTTGCGCGATCCCTCTCACTCGGACTATCAGCATGGGCCAACTCGGCACTGGAAACAAAATAACGAGCATTAGCGAATGACGGTATCGCTTTGCCCTGGGCGTCGAGTCGCGTATTGCCCCCAGCGTGATCGAAATGCAGGTGCGTGTTGACGACGAGGGTGATCTCGTCAGCCGTAACGCCCGTTCGCGACTTTAATGTTTCGCTCAGCGACTGCCGGCGCTCGATGCCGTATCTTGACGATTGCTTCCCCGTCCACTTTTCGCCGATTCCGGTTTCGATCAGGATCTTCTCTACTCCCGTATCGATGAACACACAATTCATGTTCATGCGAATGCGGTTTTCGTCGTCCGGCGGGCATTCCTGCGCCCAGAGCTTTCGCGGCACCACCCCGAACATCGCGCCTCCATCAAGGCGGAATTCGGTATCGGGAACGATCTCAACGCGATAATCGCCTACCTGCATCACTCACAAAAAAAGATCCACAGATTACACAAACAGAAATCTATCTGTGCAATCTGTGGATGGAGATTACTGCTGCTTCGGCTTTGGCTTCGCGGGATTGCCCTTGGCGGCCGGCGAAGGCGCCGCTTCCGGCTCTTCCTGCTGCGGCATTTGGAATCCCGGAGGCAACTGCTGCGGCTGCTGCTCAGGTGGTTTCACCTGGTAGCTCTCAGCCACTTTCACGCTCGAGCGGTTCGAGATCTCGTCAAGCAGACTCTTCGTCTTCTCCTGTTCGAGCTTGGCTCGGACACGGTCGCGCGGTGTTTGCGGCGGTCCAAACGGATTGGCGGCGGGATCGGTGATCAGGATATGGCGAGCGTGAACTTTCTCTTCACTCTTACCTTCTACAGTTTCAGTCTTCCGCTCTTCCAGCTTGATGATGTGGTATCCGAATTTGCTTTGGACCACGTTGCTGATCTCACCGGGCTTGAGAGCAAAGGCTGCCTGCTCAAACTCGGGAACCATGTCGCCCTTACCGAACCAACCAAGGTCACCACCCTTTTCCTTGCTGCCGTCGCTGGAAAACTCCTGCGCGAGTTTGCCAAAGTCTTCACCGCCGCGTGCGCGCTTCAGCACTTCTTCGGCCTTGGCGCGATTTTTCTTATCAGCATCTTCTTCAGGGTGACTGGCAATGTAGTCGTCAACTTCCTTATCGCTGGCTTTCATCTTCGACTGCAACGAGTCCATGGCGTATTTCTGCGCCACTGTTTTCGCGTGCTGCAATAGAATCTGGAGACGCACGGCAGGCTGCTTGTCGAGTCCCTGTTCAATTCCTCGCTTCTCCCCGATGTAAATCTGGGCCAGACGTTGCTTGAGCAGCTTTAATCGCTCTTCCGGAATCTCCTGTCCCTGAAACTGCGGATCCTTGGCCTTAACCTCGGCGACAATCTGGTCGTATTTGTATTTGTTAACCGGCTCTTTAAAGAATGCCTCAATCTCGTCGTCCTTAATGTCTGCCTGCTCACCAGCCTTTTCGAAATAGTGCTGAGCGATCAAACTGGCTTTCTGGATCTCGAGCTGCCGCTTCATCTCCGGATCGCGCTCGACGCCATGCGCTGTCGCTTCCTCGGCCACCGCCAGCAATCGCCTGACGTCCTGAGCAAATTCCTTGCGTGCGTTTTCATCCGCTGCCAAGCGCGCACGCATTTGCGGAGGCTGGTCTTCAGCGATCAACGTCATGTCTGCGGCTGATAGTTCTACCGGTCCTGCTTTGCGTGCCTTGACCTGCCAGAAGATCAACCCGCCGGCAAAAACAATTGCCACGGCTGCGGCGATGAGTGCTTTTCTTGTGGAATTCAAAATACTTTCCTTTCCTTACGATTGATGCTGCACCAACTCGAGCAGCACTCCGTTAGTTGATGAGGGATGAACAAAAGCCACCAGACAACCACCCGCACCAACGCGCGGAGTTTCGTCGATGAGTCGCGCCCCTTTGGTTTTCAGTTCCGCGAGGGACGCGTGAATATCCGCCACCTCGATTGCAATATGATGCATTCCCGGCCCGCGTTTGGCGAGGAACTTACCCACGGCACTTTCCGGAGCCATCGGTTCGAGCAGTTCGACGTGGGTATCACCCACCGCCAGCATGCACACCTTTACGCCCTGTTCTGTAACTTCTTCTGTCGCGTCAACTTGCAAGCCCAGGGCATCGCGCCAGACCGCCAAACCTTCTTCGATGCTTCTGGTGGCGATTCCGATGTGATCAACTTTCAGCAGCCTGAATAATCTCCTCTACGGCAGAATAAGGATCCCGTTGGCGGGTTGCAACCTCGTCAGCCAGCCTGTTAAGCATAGCAACCGAGGCATCCGTTCCCAAAACGCGCGCGAGCAAATTTTCCCGCAAAAGTTCGACAATTCGCCAGCGTGCGATGGCCCGGCGTCGTTCGCTGTTTACGCGTGCGCCGCTGAGTTGCGCCTCACAAAAGTTCTCGATTGCCTGAGCCAGCGAGGTGATCCCCTGGTTTTCAGTGGCCACTGTCTTTACGATCGGAGGCTCCCAGCCGTCCCCACGCGAGGCAAGCGACAAAAGCGCTTCCAGCTCTTTCTCGGTAGCGTAAACACCTTCCTTGTCGGCTTTGTTTATGACGAAGATGTCGCCGATTTCCATGATTCCGGCTTTGATGGCCTGGATATCGTCGCCCATGCCCGGCACGAGGACGACGACGGAAACGTCCGCGGCTTTAACAACTTCAACCTCGTCCTGGCCGACGCCGACTGTTTCGATGATGATCTTCTGGTAACCCGCCGCATCAAGAATCGCCACGGCATCAACCGTGGAACGCGCCAGACCACCGAGATTTCCTCGCGTCGCCATCGAGCGGATGAAGACGCCTTCGTCCAATCCGAGCGTCTGCATTCGAATGCGATCGCCGAGAATTGCGCCACCGGAAAACGGACTCGAAGGGTCCACTGCCACGATGCCGACGCGTTCGTTGTGCTTGCGATAGTGCAGCGCGAGTTTATCGACCAACGACGACTTGCCGGCACCGGGAGATCCGGTGATGCCGATCACAACGGCGCCGCGTGAGCGTTGATAGATCTCTTTCATCAACGCGGAAGCACCTTCTGCGCCATCTTCAATCTTAGAGATCGCGCGCGCGACAGCCGCCGCTTCGCCGTTGCTCACGCGGTCCGAAAGCTTATTAGTTTCCGACATCTCTAGAAATTTCTCACGCGGCGGCGCAGCGACGCCACGGAAGAATGAAGAATCCTAAAATCCAGCGTGGCGAGGTTTCGCCGCCGCGTGAGAAAACAACTTTACAAACTCCGCAACACTTCGCGCGCAATGATGATGCGTTGTATCTCCGAAGTTCCTTCTCCAATCGTGCACAGCTTCGAGTCGCGCCAGTATTTCTCAGGCGGATAATCTTTCGTATAACCGTATCCACCATGCACCTGGATCGCTTCCTCGCAAACGTGCACGCTGATCTCGGAAGCAAACAACTTTGCCATCGACGACTCTTTCGTCGTCTTCTTGCCGGCGTCTTTCATCCAAGCGGCGCGATACATCAACAGTCTCGCCGCATCGATCTGCGTAGCCATGTCGGCGAGTTTGAACTGAATACCCTGAAACTCCGCAATCGGTTTTCCAAACTGCTGACGCTCTTTTGCATAACGCACCGCCGACTCATACGCGCCCTGGGCAATGCCGACCGCCAACGCTGCGATCGAGATGCGGCCGCCATCGAGTATCTCCATCGCGTTTACAAAACCCTGTCCTTCGTCGCCAAGTCTTTGATCGTCAGACACGAAACAATCTTCAAACACCACACTCGCCGTTTCTGAGGCACGCAGACCGAGTTTATTCTCTTTCTTTGAAGGTGAAAATCCCTTCATGCCCTTCTCGAAAATGAAGGCGGAAATCCCTTTGCTTCGCTGCGTCTTTTCAGTGACTGCCATGGCGACGCAGGTGTCAGCATGAATCGCGTGAGTGATAAAGTTTTTCGAACCGTTAATGATCCAACCGCCGTCGGTGCGTACAGCAGTGGTTTTCGTTCCCGACGCATCGGAACCGGCGCTGGGCTCGGTCAGTCCCCATGCTCCAAGATGTTCACCACTCGCTAACGGCGCGAGATATTTCTTTAACTGCGCTTCAGTGCCGTACTTATAAATGTGATTGGAGCAAAGCGAATTGTGAGCGGCTACCGAAATACCTACCGAGCCATCAACCCGCGACAGTTCTTCAATGATGGTCGCGTACTCAACATATCCCATTCCGGCGCCGCCGTACTCTTCCGGAAAAAGCACTCCCAGTAAACCCAGTTCGGCGAGTTTTGGTTGGAGTTCGATCGGAAAGTGCTGGGATTCATCCCACTCCATTACGTGAGGCGCGATCTCCGATTCGGCAAACTCGCGCACGCTCATCTTGACCTGTTGTTGTTCTTCGGTTAACTCGAAATGCATAGTGATAGTTTTTTAGCAGAGATTTGCGCTAACTCCAAAGGCACTTAGGCACGGATTACACGGATAAAATTTGATCTGTGTTTATCCGTCAAATCCGTGGCTTAACTTTTCTTCTTTCTCATCATTCGTGAGACTTCGGCGGGAGTTAAGAGTCGCCACGATCCGGGCTTTAACTTTTCGTCGACGAGAAAACCAATCCTTACTCGTCGCAGCTTCAATACTGAATGACCAATTATCTCAAACATGCGACGAACTTGCTGGTTACGTCCCTGGTGCAACAACACTTCATACCAGGCGTTCGTTTGCGTCTCATGCAGTTTGTTGATCTTAGCCGGCGCCGTGCGCGTGCCGTCTTCGAGAGTGATTCCTCGTCGCAACCTTTGAATCCCAGTCTCCGTCGGGACACCCTTAACTTTGACTTCGTAGACTTTCTGAACCCGATTGCGAGCGGCAGTTACATAGTTTGTAAAATCACCATCATTGGTGAGCAGCAGCAGGCCTTCAGTGTTGAAATCGAGACGCCCGACTGGATACAGCTTGCCGAGTGAGGGTGGTAAAAGCTCCGTCACGAGCGGACGTCCTTCGGGATCCGAAACGCTCGAAAGATATCCTTTCGGTTTGTTAAGCAGCACGTGGATCTTTTCACGCGACTTGAGTTGAGGATTGATCAGTTTGCCGTTGACCTTGATGTGGTCCTTTTGCGGATCCGCTTTCGTGCCGAGTTCCTTGATTACCTCGCCATTAACCGTCACACGACCCGCGACAATCAACTCCTCCGCATGCCTGCGTGAAGCAATCCCAGCCGCGGCAATCAGTTTTTGTAAACGTTCAGCCATAATTAACATTGCCGATTTCCAATTGCCGATTGCTGAATGAATTGGCAATTGGAAATCGGCAATTGACAATACTTACTACGATCCGCCACTCAAATCGTGGAAATCCTCAACGCTCGGTAATTCCGAAAGATCTTTCAACCCAAACTGTAACAGGAATTCCTTCGACGTGCCGTACATCATCGGACGGCCCACGGCGTCTTTGCGTCCCTTGGCCACGATCAACTTCTTGTCCAACAGCGTTTTGATCGAGGAAGGCGACTGCACCCCGCGTATCTCGAGAATCTCCGGCACCGTCACAGGCTGTCGATAAGCGATCACGGCGAGCGTTTCGAGTGATGCGATCGTGAGTTTCGCGCTCGGTCTCGTTTTCAAAAACGCGCGGACATGCTCGTGGTACTGAGGGCGCGTCGCAAACTGCCAGCCACCGGCAACTTCACGCAACTGTAAACCACTGTTGCGTGCGTTGAACTCATCCGCCAAAGCCGTAACTGCTTCGCGCACGACCTCCTTGTCTTCCTTGAGAACGTCAGCGATGATCTTCACGCTCAGCGGTTCTTCTGAAACAAAGATCAGCGCCTCGATCACCGCGGCTCGTTCTGCCTGGCTTTGCGGTGACGAAAGCGGCTCGTCGTCGCTTTCAACTTCTTCTGCCAGTCCCGACGTATGCTCCGCCTCCGCAACCATTGCGGCAAGCTCACGACTCGCCTCTTCATTCAGAGCCGCCTCGTCGAGATTCTCATGGTTGACTGTCTCTTCGTTAGTCGCCATTCGTTTAGCCTGCTACTCGCGCGACGATGTCGCCGAACGTTTCACGTTGAAATAATCTAACTTCAGTCGTGCGCACCAACTCGAGCACCGACAGAAAAGCAAGCACGAGTTCACGACGCGATCTCGCGCGCTCGAAGAAGAGACGCAGATTGAGTTCACCTGACGACATAACCATGTTGCGCAAGCGTTCGAGCATCTCAGCCATCGAGATCTCTTCGCGCTCGATCTCGAGCAGCTTCTCTTCCTTGTGACGCGCGAGGATGTCCTGAAAAACTTTTAGAAGATCAAACAACCCAACTGCGACTTCAGGATTGTTCTTGTCAGTTTCAAGTTCTGCGCGTTTGAAAACTGCCTGCTCAACCGTGGCACGCGACCAAAGCATCTGCGCCGCTGCCTTATACTTCTGATATTCGAGCAACTGATTTACGAGATCGGAACGCGGATCGTCCTCTTCCTCAGCCGCTGCCTGTGGATCGCGGGGCAGCAGCATCTTCGTCTTGAGCTCGATCAGCGTCGCCGCCATCACCAGAAAATCGCCGGCAACGGCGATGTCCATTTCCTGCATGACGCGCAGGTAGCGCAAATACTCGTCGGTAATACGCGCAATCGGAATGTCGTAAATGCTGACGTGTTCCTGCCGGATCAGGTGAAGCAACAGATCCAACGGACCTTCAAACTCACCCAACAGGATATTCAAATCGTCAGTGGTGTCGTCGGCAACGATGTGCGGCACCGCGCCGGCCACATTCAACTGCGCCGTACGTTCTTCGAGAATTTCCGGTGTGTCGTCGTTCAAATCCGTGTTAATCCGTGGCTAATCGTCTTCAGCGTTTTAAGCCAGCTCGCTGATAAACTTCGTGCAGAGTTACGCTCGCGATTTGCCTGGCCTTTTCGCGACCCTGGTCCAATATCGCATCGAGCCGATCATCGGTAATCTCTCTCATGCGTTGCTGGATGGGTTGTAGAAACGCGATCGTCGCTTCCGCCAGATCTCCTTTCAACTGCGCGTAACCTTTGCCGGCAAAATGTTCTTCGGTTTCCTGCGGCGACTTGCCCGTCATGAGGTGATAGATCTCAAGCAGGTTATTAATCGCCGGTCGCGATTGGTCAAATTTAATTTCGGTGCCTGAGTCAGTGACCGCACGTTTGAACTTCTTTTGGACCGTGTCGGCGTCGTCCATCAACAAAACACACCCGTTGGGATCGTCGTCTGACTTCGACATCTTGCGCGACGGATCGGCCAGCGACATGATGCGGGCGCCGACCTTCGGAATATAAGCGTCAGGTACTTTGAACGTCTCGCCATAATCGCGGTTGAACCTGATCGCGATGTCGCGCGTCAATTCAAGATGTTGCCGTTGATCGTCACCCACCGGCACGAGATCGGTTTGATAAAGCAGGATGTCGGCTGCCATCAACACCGGGTAGTCAAACAATCCGATGGTGATGTTCTCCTGTTGCTTTAACGCCTTGTCCTTGTACTGCGTCATGCGCTCGAGTTCCGACATGCGCGCAACGCAGTTCAGCACCCACGTCAGTTCCGCATGCTCTTTAACGTCTGACTGAATGAAGACAGTGGAAATCTGCGGATCGATTCCGACGGCCAGGTAGATCCGCGCCAGATCTCTCGTCTTTTCCGCGAGTAGAGTCGGATTCTGAGGCACGGTGATGGCGTGCAAATTCACGATACAAAAGAAGCTTTCGTATTCGTGTTGCAGCGCAACCCAGTTACGCAATGCGCCCAGATAGTTGCCGAGATGAACGCTGCCGGTGGGTTGCGCGCCGCTGAAGATACGTTTGTTCATCTCACTCCGAGCAATAGGAGATACATGACGAAGTTCGACACCGGTCCAATGATAAAGTCCAGAACACCCATCCACATACAGACCAGTAACAATAAAAATCCGTATTGCTCCAGAAAGTCCAATACCGGCTGTGCGCTCGCCGGCAAAATGCTGTCCAGCACCTTGCCGCCATCGAGTGGTGGAAACGGTAACAAATTAAAAACTGCGAGCGAAACGTTCATCATCAACATCTGAAGCAGAAACAGAAAAATCGGCTCCTGTGTTGAGACTGACATCCGGTAATCGGCTCTCGTCATTAACAGGGTCTTCAAAATCACAAATGCAATGGTTGCCAGAAGCAGGTTCGCAAGTATTCCGGCAATGCTCACCATGATGTTCGCCAGATCCTTGTTGCGCCAGCGCAATGGATTCACCGGCGTGGGCTGGCCCCACCCAAGCAACGGAAAAGCCGCGAAGGGGTTATTGGTAAAGGCCAGAAGAAACATCACGATGGGAATCAACAGGGTGCCGATCGGATGTACGTGGGTGACCGGATTCAGCGAAACGCGGCCCAGCAGTCGAGCCGTATCGTCACCAAACTTGTACGACATCCACGCATGCGCGGCCTCGTGGGCCGAGATCGCAAGCAACAGCACCACCATGTAGATGATCAGGCTGGGAATCAGTAATTCGACGTTCAATTGAGCACACTTTCACCGCCAGGATGCGGAACAAAGCAGAACGGTCAACTTAGCATTACGATCATTGAGTGTCAAAATTTGCGAGCTTGTCTCTGCGGCCCTCTGCGTATCTCGGCGACCTCTGCGTTTGAGCCGTCACTTTCGCGCAGAGATCGCCGAGATACGCAGAGGGCCGCAGAGACAGCATTTACCCCGGCAACAAGGTTCCCTTGATCTGCGTTGGCAAAAGGTAAACCGAATCGATTGAGACCACCGCCATCTCGCCCCCGGGACTGAATGCCAGGCCCACGAGGTTTACGCCGGCGACGATAATCCGCGCGTCTTTGCCATCACGCGAAATGCGAACTATGCCGCGCCGGGCGCGCAAGGCGCCGGCAACGTACAAGTTGCCTTCGCGATCAAAAGCCAAACCTTGTGGTCTTCCCAAACCTTTGAAGAACAACTCGATGTCACCGTCCGGACTGATCCGGCAGATCGAATCGAAGCTCGTTACCGTTGGTCCAGTGATGTAGAGATGCTCGTCTGGACCAAAAGCGAGATGAAACGCAGATACGGATGGTTCAATCTGGGTCCACGCTCGTTCTTCACCGATGCTGTTAACTCTGAAAATAGTTCCGGTACGATCGCCGACGAACATCATTCCCTGCGAATCGAAAGCCATTCCCGTGGCGATGCCGAGGTTCCGCGCGAAGGCCACGGCTTCCCTGAATGGAGTTACCCGATAAATCACTCCTTCAAGCCTGCTGCTCACAAACATCTGGCCATCAGGACCGAAAGCGATGCCGGTGGGATTTGAGATATCGCCCGAATACTCTGAAACGTCTCCACTAACATCGATCCGAAACAGCGTCACCGGCAATTCTTCACCGCGAGACCCGGATCGAGTTACAAACAGAGCGCCATCATCCGGATCAAATGCAGGATTAGCTACGGGATGAAGATCGCCGGCGAGTTTTCTACCAACTGTCAGCAAAACCGGTTCACTCAGTTGTCCGCCGGTGCTGAGTCTGACATCAACGCGGCTACCTTTTGTCTCCGGAACAATCGCCAGAACTCGCTTTGGACTGAGGGCAACAATCTGTCCGGGCGAGTCGCCGAATAAAACCGCACAGCGCGAGGGATCGCTGGTATCAAAGCCGGTGCAGTCGATGACAATCTCGCCGCCGGCCAGCGCATAGGGTGGATCTATATTTACTATTTTCGCGAGGTTACCCATAAAGTCGTTCATCATACGATGGGGGCTAGTTGAAGTCTAACCTGAAGACGCACGGGGCGTCTCATACCGGTGGCATCGGGGCATCTCCGTTCCGCCCTTATGTTATAATTCGCCCCCGGAACAGGAAGGAAAAGGCCATTACCAGCGTTCTCGGCAATACTCTGGGCTTAAAACCTAATCAACTACGGCGCATCGAAAAGCTGTACACTCGCCGCATACCTCCCGACCAGATCGTCACTCCTGAGTTTGCGCGCCAACTGGGCGAACTTTCTCATGAAACACGCAGACAAATCGGCGCGCTCATCGACCGCCAGGGACACATTCAATATGTGATGGTCGGCGATAACCGGCGCATCGAGCTGCCTGACTTCAAACGCGTCCGCGTTGCTTCGGGGAGATTTCGCGGTCTCCGCTGCGTGCACACACATTTGCGCGGCGAACCACTTACCCAGGACGACTTAACCGACCTGGCCCTGCTGCGGTTGGATCTGATGGCCGCGATCGACGTCGACGCGGAGTCAGGATTGCCGGGACTCGTGCGCGCCGCGCATCTGTTACCGCTGCACGCAGGCGAATTGGACAGCTCTACCACACCCGAGCTCTACGCTTTTCTCGAACCAAAGATTCCATCACAGTTGGACCTGGATTTTCAGGCGCTCATCAACTCGCTTGAAGAAGAAATGGCGCGAAACCGTCGCACCGCGCGACGCGCCGAAGTGCGCGATCGAACGATTCTTGTCGGCGTCGCGACCGGATCGATAGCCGATGCTGAGGAGTCGATGGCAGAGCTCGCCGAACTCGCCACGTCCGCGGGCGTGATGGTTCAGGATCGAATTATTCAACGCCGTTCCGCGATCGATCCTCGTACGGTGCTGGGTCGCGGCAAGCTTGACGAACTCATCATCCGCGCATTGCAACTCGGCGCCGATATGCTGGTGTTTGATAGTGAACTTTCGCCCGCACAAGTGCGCTCGTTATCAGAGGCAACCGATCTCAAGGTTATCGATCGTTCGCAGCTAATTCTCGATATCTTCGCGCAACGCGCTCAATCAAAAGAAGGAAAGATCCAGGTCGAGTTGGCGCAGTTGAAGTATCTGTTGCCGCGTTTGATCGCGGGTCAGGATTCTGCGTTCTCACGTTTGGCCGGTGGAATTGGTGGCCGTGGTCCTGGTGAAACAAAACTCGAAACCGATCGCCGTCGTGTGCGTGATCGAATCAATCGTCTCGAGCGCGAGATCGAAGCGCAACGACAACGCCGGCAGGAACGGCGCAAAACACGAACCCGGCACGGGCTGCCAGTGATTTCGATTGTTGGCTACACCAACGCCGGGAAGTCGACCTTGTTGAACGCACTCACGAAAAGTGCTGTACATGCCGAACAACGGATGTTTGCGACGCTCGACCCAACGTCGCGCCGTTTGCGACTGCCCCGCGAACAGGAAGTAATTATTAACGATACCGTCGGTTTTATTCGTGCCTTGCCGCCGGATCTGCTGTCAGCGTTCCGCGCCACCCTTGAAGAGATCAGCGATAGCACGCTGCTGATCCATGCGGTTGATATCTCCAATCCCCGCTGGGTACAGCAGGTTCAATCCGTGAACCGCATTCTGGCAGATCTAAAACTGGCGGAGATTCCTTCAATACTGGCTTTGAACAAGGCTGACCTGGTGG
Source organism: uncultured Acidobacteriota bacterium (assembly GCA_963708055.1). Classification (GTDB taxonomy): domain Bacteria; phylum Acidobacteriota; class Blastocatellia; order Pyrinomonadales; family Pyrinomonadaceae; genus PSRF01. The sequence goes on from OY970193.1 coordinate 1,721,266, forward strand.
ATCCAGAAACTGTACAAGCAGCTATTCGCCAGGCACAGCAACTTGATAGCGGTGAAATAGTGGTAATCTCGGCCACCCGGCCCGCCACGCTCCAGGTTCTACTCGAAAAAGCCGGCGCCGTGCTGGCTCGAAATCTCGCCGCTGCCTAAATATCCACCACAAAGAAGCACAAATGCACAAAATGATTAAGGCGTCAGAAGTAAGTTCAAATGAATCTCTTGTGCTTTTTGTGCCTTTTCGTGGCTAACTCGTTATGGGACTTCGTCCGCGATTCAAAACTCCGTTCAGTCAGGCGCGCGATAAGCTGATAGCCTACGCAACTCGCCCGCTGATGATGTTTCAACCGCGGACTCGATTTCTCATTGGCTGTAGCGCCCTCGTTATCCTGACCACCCTGCTCCTTCTTACAAATCGCACTTCCAGTTTCAACGACAACCATAAGTTAGGCGAGGTTCTGACCCGCTCCATTGTCGCGCCCGCAGATCTGACTGCAATGGACCAGGTCGAAACAGAACGGCGAAAAAACTTAGCTCGTGAATCTACTCGCGCTGTTTTCAATTTTGATTCGAGCCGGGCTGAAACTTCCGTGCAAAGCTTTCGCTCAGCCTGGGATGATCTAAAGAAACAATCTGCCTCGGGAGAGAAACCATTGTTCTGGAGCGGCGAGGGCGATCCGGCAGTAGCGGAAGCGATCGTTGCACACCGGTTTAATGAGGCTGACGTTGAACGCCTCGCTGGAATCATTCGTGAAATCGGCACCGGCTACATTTACGACGACAATGACGCGAATCGTCTGCAAAACGAAATCATCCTCATCGACGTTCGCAATCCTGTGGCCCAGTTGATCGTGCCGGCCCCCCGAACGCGAATGGTTCCGCTGTCGTCAGCACGTCGCACTCTTGAACTACGCCTCGTGAATCTGCCGGGCTGGTCGGCCCAGCAACGGACGGCGCTCACTTCAGCCTTAGTTCCGTTGATTCGTCCCAACGTCGCACTGGATGAAACAGCAACCGCCGCTGCGCGCGAAACAGAAGCCAGTCGGGTTCAGCCGGTTGTGATCTCTTTAAAACGCAATCAGGTGGTGGTGCGCGAGGGCGACACCGTTACGCCCAACATCCTCTCGCAGATTGCCGCGATTAAAAGCGCCGGTCACTCCGGCAAACCATGGCACAACTTCTTCGGCTTGTTGCTGGTGGTGATTGGCGTTTACTGGAGCGCATGGAAGTTTGCCGAACACAGAAGCAGTGGCAGCGCGCTCAGTTTGAGTAAACAGAAAGCGTTTGCCCTCGTCGGATCGGCTCTCCTGGTTCAAACCGCCTTGATGAAAGTCGGCTTCGCATTTGGCGAGAGTATGGCCGCGCGAATGGAACCTCCGTTCAACGATCCGGTCATCTGGAATTTCGCGATTCCTTTCGCAGCGGCTGCGCTGCTGGTAGCAATGCTCGTCGATACTCAACTGGCCTTCCTCACCGGCATCATCACTGCCCTTTTCGCTGGAATTCTGGCCGCCAGTGGCATGCAAAAAGCTCTCTTCGCGATGATCTCCTGCTCGGTGGCGATCTACGGCATAGGTCGATATCGCGAACGGCAGTCAGTGACGCTCGCGGGTCTACTTGTCGGCGTTGTGAACGTTGCCATGGCTTTGGCGTTAATCGCTTACTCGGAGCAACCCCTGACACCCAGAACGTTTCTACTCGCATTGGGCGCAGGCATCGCCGGAGGATTGTTGACCGCGGTATTTGCCGCAGGCGGTTTGCCGATCAATGAGTCGCTCTTCGGCATTCTTACTGACGTCAAGTTACTTGAACTCTCAAACGCCGATCTGCCGGTGCTGGGCCAACTCGCATTGCGCGCGCCCGGCACTAATCAACACTCTCATGCGGTGGGCCAACTCGCGGAGGATGCCTGTCGCGCCGTCGGCGCAAACCCGCTCCTCGCGCGCATCGGAGCGCTTTATCACGATATCGGCAAGCTGGCTGCGCCGGAGTACTTCGTCGAGAACCAGCAGGGCGATAACCCGCACGATCGACTGCGGCCATATCAAAGTGCCAAGATCATTACCAGTCACGTCACGTATGGCGCGAGGCTGGCAAGAGAGATTGGTCTACCCGAAAAGATCGCCGACTTCATTCCGCAACACCACGGCACCAGAACACTGCATTACTTTTTGCGCAAGGCTCAGGCACAGGCGAAACCGGGCGAGACGATAGACGAAGCGGATTTTCGTTATCCTGGTCCAAAGCCACAGTTCAAAGAAGCCGCGATCATGATGCTCGCTGACTCGTGTGAGGCCGCGGCTCGTTCACTCGCACGCCCAGACCCGGAGAACATTCGCGCGATAGTGGTGAAGATCGTCGATGCGATTATTACTGACGGTCAATTGGATGAATGTGACATCACGCTGCAGGAACTAACCACGATCCGCGAAGCAATGATCAGCGCGTTGACTGCCATCTATCACGCACGCATCGACTATCCCGGCTTCAATCCCGGCATCAGTGGACCACTACCACCACTTCCCGCCGGCAATCTCGACAGCGAAGAACGAGGCGTCAGTTACAGCAAGCCTTCCGAAGTTCCGATTAGCAAGGGTGGCGAAGTCGAGGACGAAGCAATCCCGCGAAGAATCAGTAAATAAAATCCGTGTTATCCGTGGCTAAAACTTTGGCCGCAGTTTTGAGTAAGTGGTGGGCAGGTCTTCAGGGATCACACGCGCTTCAGCAACTGTGGTCATGAAGTTTGTATCACCGAACCATCGCGGCAACAGGTGAATGTGCAGGTGATCGGCAATACCCGCACCGGCGGCAGACCCGAGATTCATTCCCATATTAAAGCCCGAAGGTGAGTAGACCTCTCGCAACGCCTTCTGAGAGCGTTTGGCGAGGTCCATCAACTCATCTGTCATCTCTTTCGGGGCCGAGTCAAATTCATTTGTGTGCAGGTACGGCACAATCATGAGGTGGCCCGTGATATACGGATAGAGATTCAATACCACGAAACTGTGCGTGCCGCGATGAAGCACAAAGTTTGTGTCGTCGTCTTCAGGATGACTTCCGATCAAACAAAAGACACAACCGTCGCGTTGCGCATCAACACCCGATGCGATGTACCTGGCACGCCAGGGACTCCACAATCTTTCCAAATCAGGCACCTCGAATTGTCCGGGTCTTAAAGAATGGGCGGCTGACGACCGTCATCGCTGATAGAGGGTGAAGGATTTGTCGCAGAGGCGTGCGAACCGGCATTGTCGTCGTTGATGAGCTCTTTCAATTCTTTGCCGGGTTTGAAATATGGAACTCGCTTGGCGGGAATGCTTACCGGATCACCGGTCTTCGGGTTGCGGCCGCGACGTGCGCCACGTTCGCGCACGCGGAAACTACCAAAACCACGCAATTCAATCTTCTCGCCCTGGTTCAGGGTTTCGATGATGCTTTCAAAAACGATTTCGACTAACCGCTCGGCGTCCTTTTTAGTGAGTTCCGCCGCTCGCGCTACGTCTTCGACGAGTTCTGCTTTGGTCATGCACCACCTCGATTGATTGAAATATAACGTCTTGATAATGGCGAGGTTATGTACCGTACACTATCAAAAAATCGATAGGTGGAGCAAGATGAATCCACAGATTACGCAGATTAGAATCCAATAGATTGCGCAGATTACTCAGTAGTCAGTTAACCCATGAAATCTGCGCAATCTATGTAATCTGTGGACGAGGAAATCTACTCGTTGCTGCTGTCGTTCTTACTGAGACCAAAGTCAGCCAACTCACCCAGTGAAGCCATGCCTCCGCCTGCTTCAGATGAGTAGATTTTGGTATCGATAATCGGCTCGTCCTTACCAACGGCGCGTGCCGACAATCCAATCTTCTTTGTCTCCGGGTCAATCCGCAAAATCTTGAAGTCCATTTCCTGCCCGAGTTGGACCACGTCTTCCGGCTTCGCGACCCGTTCTTCCGACAACTCCGAAATGTGACAAAGGCCTTCGAGGTTATCGTCGAGCTCAATAAAAGCACCGAAGTTTGCGAAGCGGGCCACCTTGCCATGGACCACATCGCCCGGGCGATGTTCGGTAGTGAACTTCTCCCAGGCATTCGGCTCGAGATCTTTAATCGAAAGCGACAGCCTGCGGTTTTCGGTATCGATGCTCGTGATGACGGCATCGATCTCCTGTCCCTTCTTCAGCACCTCACTGGGGTGCTTGATTCGTCTGGACCAGGAAATGTCTGATACGTGAACCAGCCCGTCCACACCGTCTTCAATCTCGATAAACGCTCCGAAGTCAGTCAGATTTCTGACGCGACCATGAACTCGCGTACCCACCTGGTAACGTTCATGCAGCGTTTGCCACGGATTCTCCTGCACCTGCTTCATACCCAGACTGATGCGACGTGCACGCGGGTCGACACTGAGGACTTCAACCTCAACCAGGTCGCCCGGATTAACTACCTTGCTCGGATGCTTGACGCGTTTGGACCAGCTCATTTCTGAAACATGGACCAATCCTTCGACGCCGCTCTCGAGTTCAACAAAGGCGCCGTAGTCAGCAACGCTGGCGACCTTACCATTAACCCGCGTACCTACCGGAAAACGTTCTTCCACGCTCGACCACGGATCCGGCAGCAATTGTTTGTAACCGAGCGAAACACGTTCGCGCTCGCGATCAAACTTCAAAACTTTGACCTGAATGTTGTCACCCACGTGGAACAACTCATTCGGATTCTGCAGACGTCCCCATGACATGTCAGTCACGTGCAACAGGCCATCGACTCCGCCGAGATCAACGAATGCGCCGTAGTCGGTAAGGTTCTTGATCTGCCCTTCGACTACGATGTCTTCTTCAATTCCCTGCAGCGTGTGATCTTTCCTGCCAGTGTTCTCCTGCTCGATAACAGCTTTGCGCGACAACACAACGTTTGACCGTTTGCGGTTGAGCTTGATCACCTTGGCTTCGATTATCTGGTTGCGCAAACTATCGAGATTGCGCACCGGACGAACGTCAACCTGCGAACCCGGCAAAAACGCGGCAATGCCGTCGATGTCTACTCGCAAACCGCCCTTGATGCGATCGATCACGCGACCCTTTACGCTGGTGCTGTCACGATACGCTTTTTCAAGGTCATCCCAGGCCTTCATGCGCACGGCATCGGCTCTTGAAAGAACCGGCAGGCCATCGGCGGTTTCCATGCTCTTCACGAGCACTTCCACTTCATCGCCGGCTTTGACGGTCAGTTGCCCGTTCTCGGTAAACTCGGCCGGATTAACAATACCTTCCGACTTGTAACCGAAGTCGATGACCACTCCTCGTTCGCTGAGACCGACGACGGTGCCACGAACGACTTCGCCTTCTTCAAGGGTCGCCTGTTCCTGTTCGAACTGGTCGAGTAGTTGTCCAAAATCGACGTCACCACTTGAGCGTGAGTCGTCTGATTCATCCGGTTCAGTAGCGCTGGTTGCTGTTGCTGGTTGAGTAGCCATGGTGTTTTGTGGCGGCGCAGTCTGCTCCGACTCGCCGGAGGTTGAGTTATTGTCGACCTCGCTGTTATTCAGCTTGGGTTGTTCACTAGACATTGATACTCCTGTAGTCCCCGGTGGCTCTTCAGCGCGTGAAAGATCTTATCGCGCCTCACTAAGCCGGAACAATCAGCGCAGGACTTCGCCGACTGTCAGACAGTGCAGCAGCGGCCTGTAGATTAGTGTCCTTGGCGTTGTCGGGAATTGAAGGCTGGCGAGGAAGCGTGCCGTTTGGATTTGAATTGTCGAGCTAATTTGTTTCGATTACCGCCCTGCCGTAGTTACCCCGCTTGGTCCGACAAACACCCGCCGCCTATTTACCGGGTAGGGCGGCAATGTACACGCCCGTATAAGGGCATGTCAAGGAAAGAAGGGCGCAAAAGGCCATTCGCAGACTACACCCATTAAAATCCTTGTAGTGTTATCCGCGAACGGCCCTTTCAAGTCAATACATTTCTAACGAGTGGTGTCTTACTTTGCGGTTCTTCTCTGCGGCAGAGTCAACTCTTCAATTTAAGACATTACTTTCTAACGTTGTTGCTGCTGCGCAGACGTCAGTGCGTCGATGTTGCGCGGCACCACGTACACGCCTGCCGAATGTGAACCGACAAACAGCACGTTCTGATCGTGCGCATCAAATGCCAGCGCCCAGATACGCTGACTCGGTAAACGTCCATTTTTAGGATCGATACGAGCCCAACTCAATCCGGCATTCGTGCTGCGAAAAACACCGCCGCCAACTTCAGTGATCTGATAAGCATTGCCGGCGAAGATCTCGTCAGGATTACGTGGATTGATCAAAATGCTGGTGAAGTCGCCGTAGGGTAAGTTGCCACCACGTATCTTCCAGGTCTCACCGCCATCGTGCGTCATGAAGAACGCCTGCTTGGTTCCAACGTAAACGTAGTCCGAGCGTTGTGGATCGAGCGCAATCGTGTTTACCGGAGCATCGCTGGGAAGTCCCGCCGGACGACGCCATGTCTTTCCCCCATCACTCGACTTGAGCACGCCGGAACTCGGCGTACCAACCCAGATCGTTTCCGGCTGACGCGGATTAGTGGCGATGCATGTAGTGCGTTGATCAGCGATTCCATACGAGAGTGTTTCCCAGCCTTTGGTGGGATCGACCGTGCGATAGAGTCCGGCGTTGGTTGCTGCCAGAATTGCAGGTTCCTGCGTTGCCGGGTCAACGGTATAGACCAGAGCGTTAACCGCATCGGCGAGGATCAAACCGGAGCGTTCGGCTGATTCGGTTCCCGTGCTTTTACCAATACCGAGCGCCGCGAGAGTAATCGCATCGAGTTTTCCTGTAACCGGCAAGTGACGATCGCCTTGAAACTTCTTGATTGCAGCCGTGGTTGCTGGTCCAGGTTTGCCGTCAGGTTCACCAAGGTGATAACCGGCCACCTTTAACGCTTCCTGAGCCTGCATGATCGGATTGTCGCCCTTGGTCCGCGGTTGCCGTTTTGGCGCTGCCGCCTGGGCCGTCCTTCCGGTTTTCTTTGCCGGCACTTTCTTCTTCTCTACGGCCCACACTGGAGCCCACGAAACACCGCGATCGAGTGATCGATACACACCGAGGTTTGTTCCGAGATAAATGATGTTTGCATCACGCGCGTCCTGCAGAATTGCATAGGTGATCAAACGCGAAGGCATACTTCGCATCGACGGACGCCAGCTTTCGCCGTTATCGTTGCTGACGAAGAAGAAACCTCCTCCGGTTGCGGTGTTGATAGTGGAAGCGTAAATCCGATTAGGCGTTTCGCGATCGGCAACGATCGCATTGGCAAAGCGGCCGCTGAAGCCACCGTTAGTGGGGATGAACGACTTTCCACCATCATTCGACACCATCACACCATAGTTGTTAGTGCCGATGTAAATCAGGTCAGGACGTGACGGATGAACGGTAATCGAGTTGATCTCGAGTTGCCGGGACGTAGTAACCATCCATGAGTCGGCATCGCCGCCTTTCTCAGAACGCCAGAAACCTTCGGTCGTACCGGCAAAGACAACGTCAGCCACTGACGGGTGTTGCAGAATCGCGCGGGTGCGACGCGACTGCGACGGGATACCCTGCACCTTGCGCCAGTTTTCGCCACCATTCTTGCTTTCGTAAATGCCGCTGCAGGCTGAAGCAATAATGTGATTGGGGTCGCGCGGATTGATATCGATGGCGAAGATATCGGAATCGTCAATCATTCCTTCCTTGATCGTCTTCCAGGTTTGACCGCCGTCAGTTGATTTATAAGGTAAATAGAATGTGCCTGCATAAATCGTCTTATCAGTTCGCGGATCGATCGCGAGCGACTCGACGTGCACCGGACTACTTTGCTTGGGAAGTTGCTTCCAGGAATCGCCCGCATCATCTGAGCGAAAGACGCCGTTGAAGGTACCGGCGATAAGTGTTGTCGGGCTGGAGTCAGATTGAGCGAGCGAGTGTAGAGCTTCGTTCTTCAGCTGATCGCTCTCACGCCAGGTAGCGCCACCATCCGTCGATTTAAAGAAACCGCCCGGAATGTTATGCCTATGACCACCAACATATAAAACACGTGAATTGCGCGGATCGACGATGATGTTGTCGACAAACATCCGCGGCTTCCCGAAGTTATAGAGAAGCGTCCAATTCTTTCCTCCATCGGCCGAGGTATAAATCTGTCCATCAAGTGTTCCGAAATAGAACCGATCCGGGTTGCTGGGATCTACCACCAGGGCTCGCACGTCACCTCCCGGAGGGCCGGTTGTGCGCCAGTCGTTCGAATAGAGTGCTGGATCGGAAGCATCGCCCGCTGCCAGAGACACTGCGCCACTGGGAACGAAAGCGAAAGAGAACAGAGCAAAGAGGCCGATAACAAGGGGGAGAAGCATTGCAATTCGTTTCATCGTTATTCTTCCAGGGTCTTCGTCCATTTGGAGCTTAGCGCTCACCGTGACCCGTAGTTTATTACAGTTTGGTTCCTTTGTGTCCTTAAAAGCTCCCAGGCGGACTTAGGATGCCTCCAAAATAAAGGTCAGTTGTACAAAACTGCCCGTCATAGATCGCCAAAAGCAAACGCGGATCCAAGAATCGGATCCGCGTTTATCTTGGGATTCGTTAGCTGAAAAGCAATCGGGCGATGCTTTGTGAGCATCGCCCGATTGGAAGAAGGTTTATTCCTCGTCGCCTCTGCGCCGGCGCGGAGCTCTTGGTCTCCGGCATTCCGGACATGGGTTGACAGTTGCTGCTTCCACTTCGGGTGCAGCCGAACCTTGCGGAACAACCCAGAGTTGAACCTTCAGGTTTTCCTGGCAACCACCATCGACAACGGTGATGCGGCCAGCTTCGATACCACGCGTATTGACGAGATAATCTTTAGCGCGGTCGCCACGTTGTTGACCTTCACCAGCACAGCTACCAAACACGATGATTGTTCCGGTTGAACCCGGCTCGTTCTGGAGCTGGATGGCGTAGTTGTCGAGTCGGGCTTTTTCATCGTTAAAGCGGATGTTGCCATACTCGTCAAACTTACGCGGTGGCACTGGCGGCACCTTAATCGTAGTCGTGCACGAATTGGTGCTGGTGCAGCTCGGGTCGAGTCCGCCAACACTGACAGTTGCAGTCACGCTCTGGCCGCCCAGATTCGTGGTGTCAACCGTAATGGTGGAAGTTCCCTGACCGCTGCTGATGGTTCCCGCCGACACTGACCAGTTATAGGTCACTGTGGCGCCACCGGTGTCACCCGCGACACTGGCGGTATAGGTAACTGGCGTACCCGGATCAACTTCACTCGGGCAGCTCACGGAAATCGTCGGACATGGCGGTCGTGGTCGCTCGCAGCCCGTGCATTCCCCAACCGTTACGGTCGCGGAACCATTGGCTGTGTGCTGATTACCGTCATTGACCTCAACGGTTGCCGTATAACTACCGACTCCGGCACCACTGAGATCCCAAGTTACCTGACGTCCTTCGCCGCTGAGACGGCCACCGGTTACTGACCAGGTGTAAAGCAACTGGTCGTTGTCCGGATCGCTCGCATTCGCCACCAGAGTCACTTCACTCGAGGTGGGAGTACAAGTAGCCGACGATGTTCCCGGCGGGCACTGACGCAGAATTGACGAGATTGACGGCACTACCGAAGTAACAGTCGGTGCGCGGTTGGGCGGTGGAGGCTCGGTGCGCGCATTTCTGCGTCCTACCCAGAACTGCGCGATGAAGCCATTCGGCTCTTCTGACCAGACCATCCCAATTGGGAAGCCCTGAGAAGTAACCGCACGCTGTGTACCCGGAACAACCACCAGACCTCTTCCAATCACGTTCACGTTTGTGATCTGCTGAATTGGAATGTTGAAGTCTGCTGGGTTGAAGTGATCCTGATCCTGCTGGTTCAGGTGTCTGCGGAAGGCGAGACCAATACCAAACCAACGACGCGGATAAATCTTCACGCCGCCGATCGCCTCTACCGGGTTGTTCTCAAACGCGTTTGGAGTGCGACCGCCAACGTAAGTTGTCGATCTCACTTCGATAACGGGCTGGAAGTGTTCGTTAACCGGGAAGTCGAAACCGATACCGGCCAACAGTTCATCCGGGCGATCCAACAATACAAAATCGCCATCCAGGCCCTTCGGATTACTGTTCAGGATCCAACCACCGTTAGCTGACACGTTAACGTGCTTGCCAAGACGGCCATCCACGAAACCGATAAGACCGAAGTCGCCCATGTCGCCACCCGGCCCAGCGCCGCGTTGCATCTGGTTGAAGCCTGAGAAATCATTTGCTTTATCCAGATACCAGCGATAGAACGGGATGATACCAACGCCCAACGGATTGTTCGGTCCGGTGAAGCGAATCTTCGCGCCTACCACCATGTTCGTGAAATTGCTTTCGCCATAAAGACGATTCACAAACGGAGCATCCGGCAAATAGGTCGGAGCCACGGTGAATGTAAGCGGTACAGTGATCGGCAGTGTCAACGCCGTCGCCGGCAACACTGTCGTCGCTAACACGATACCCGGAAGGATGCCGCCAACCGGCGAACCAATACCCGGGAAGTTGTCGGCCGTTCCGAAGGTGCCGCTATTCGGCTGTACTACCGGCGGTCCGAGCAGAGCGTTGAAACCTGGGAAGCCAAACTGCTGGCCAATCTGACCTGGTCCCAAACCAAATGTTCCTGCCGAGCCACCTACGAACGGAAACTGAACGAACGGCTGGTTGTTCAATGGACGAAACACGGCCGTGTTCGCGAGCGTGCCCACGTTTGGTCCAGACGGCGCTAACACTATCGCTGCCGGGCTGCAAAGCGCGGCGCCGCAGAACAACTGCGAGTTCGGAAGATAGAAGCTGGAAAGATTTTGCGGATTGTTAACCTTGATCCCGCGATAGCCGTTTGTCTTGAAGAAGATCTCAATGTGGTCGTTCAAACCAACGTTGAAGCTCAACGGCACGTCAACGATGTCAACGTTGCCGGGATCACGATCGTAATTGCTATACGCAATACTAAACGTGAACTCCCCTCGACGCAGCGTTGAACCGTCGTAAATGGTAAAAAGACCGGTTGGGCCACCTTCTGGACCACCGGTACCAACTGCTGGAGACTGATTGCGTGGGTCGTTCGGCGACCGCAAAGTCTGTGCTGATACTGCGGCACACAGCACCAACGAAACGAGCGCAGCTATAAGCGCCCTATGTGCGAGTCTCATCGCATTCCTCCTGCGAAATGAGTAATAAGAATTCGTAATAGTGCCGCCAGAACGGAACAAAATACCAACGCCCCGCGGAGGCCCCAACTACAGTTGTCAATTCGGTTTAACCGCTTGGACCAGCATGGTCCAATGGCGACTCTCGGACCGTGGCGTAAACAGAATACTTCGGCCTTTCTGATAGTACTCTACTTCCGCCAATTACTATTCCCGAGTGACTCCTGAACTGAGTTCATTTCTTATAGGAAATGAACATCATCTTGTCAACGATTTCGTCCCTTAAACCATTGCGTAAATATTGAGAAATCTTAACGCTGGTCCGAGCCGTAAATCCTGCCAGACCATACTCTACCTTAAAACGGAAATCAAGCCTTTTTCATAACTTAGCGGCAGTTAGAATATGTTTTTTCGGTCACGCGTAGATGCCTCTCATACGCGTGTCATAGGCCACACGGTCTATCGCCAACATGTACGCCGCAGTCCGTGTATCGACGTTGTGAGCGTCGGCGTAACGACACAGATCGTTGAAGCTGGCGACCATCTTATCCTGCAGTCTTTCGTTCACTACATCCTCACGCCAGAAGTAGCCCATGCGGTCCTGGACCCACTCGAAATACGAGACAGTCACGCCCCCGGCGTTTGCCAGGATGTCGGGGATAACAAAGATCCCTTTCTCATGCAAAATCTCATCTGCCGCGGCTGTGGTCGGTCCATTTGCGCCTTCTGCCAACACCTTGCACTTGATCTTATCGGCGTTCTGAGAATTTATCTGGTTTTCAGTCGCCGCTGGGACCAGCACGTCACACTCAAGCTCAAGCAATTCCTGATTGTTAACAAATTCCACTCCTTCGTAACCTTCGAAGGAGCGCGTGGCCCTCAAATACTCAAGCGCTTCGGGGATATTAATACCCTTAGGGTTGTAAATCCCTCCATGGATGTCCGATATCGCTACAACCTTGTAACCAGTCTCGTGAAGCAGCTGCGCGCCGATTCCACCAACGTTTCCCGAGCCTTGGACCACCACACGCGTCTCTGCCGGAGTCATCTTGAACCGCTTGATGGCTTCGTTCACTACAAATAGTATGCCGCGGCCAGTCGCCTCGCGCCTTCCCGAGGATCCACCCAGGTCGATGGGCTTGCCGGTCACCACCGCAGTCACGGTGTGGCGAGCGTGCATCGAGTAGGTGTCCATGATCCAGGCCATGGTCTGTTCGTTGGTATTCATGTCAGGAGCCGGCACGTCTTTCTCCGGTCCAATAAAGTCGAGCAGCTCAGCGGCGTAACGCCGCGTCATCCGTTCGAGTTCTCCCATCGACATCTGTTGGGGATCACAAATGATGCCGCCTTTTCCGCCACCGAAGGGGACGTTAACAACCGCACACTTCCACGTCATCCACGCCGCGAGGGCACGCACTTCATCGATATTCACATCGGGAGCATAACGAATACCGCCCTTTGCTGGACCACGGGCGAAGTTGTGCTGGACGCGAAAACCCTCGAACACCTGAATGCGCCCGGAGTCCATCCTGGTGGGGATATAGACCTTCAACTCGCGATTAGGCACTCGCAGAACGGCATAGAGGTCCGGATCGAGATTCAGCAACTGAGCCGCGCGATCGAATCGCGACATCATCGACTCAAACGGATTCTGCTCTTTTATCTCTCGAATATCATCGACGTAGGTTGTGCTGTATATGCTCATAGGAGCCTTTCCATGTTCGTCCACAGATTAGACAGATTTTCTATGTGTTATCTGTGTAATCTGCGGACGAGTTTGATTTAAAACCTCATTCATCGATCCGCTGCGAAAGCCCTCGAGATCGAGGGTTACGTACTTGAAACCCAACGCCCGAAAGCGCGCGGCCAACTCCTGGAAAACTTCCTGACGTAACACGCGGTCCATTTCCGACTGTGCAATCTCGAGACGCACAAGTTGATCATGATGTCTTACCCGGAACTCGCGAAAACCAAACTCTCTCAGGATCTCTTCGCCCCGATCGATCTTTCCGAGCCGTTCGATCGTCACCGGGGTGCCATACGCAATACGCGACGACAAACATGGGCTGGCCGGCTTGTCCCACGTTGGCAGCGTCGCTTTTTGACTCAACTCGCGTACTTCACTCTTGCTCAAACCAACTTCGATCAACGGACTGCGCACTGAATGCTGGCTGGCAGCCTGTCGGCCTGGTCGATAATCGCCAAGGTCGTCTACCGTCGATCCGTCAACAATACTCTGAATACCACGTGCACGCGCTACTGATTCAAGTTTGCTGTACAACTCATCCTTACAAAAGAAGCAGCGATCGGGATTGTTTGCAAGGTAGTCCGGATTTTCCAACTCTTGGGTGTTGATTATTTCGTGGTGGAACCCAAACTTCTCGACAACGCGATCGATCTCCGATCGCATGTACTCAGGAAGACTGGCTGACTGGCCCGTGATACAAACCGCGCGTGGTCCTAATTCTTCATTCGCCACGTAAGCAACATAACTGCTATCGACGCCGCCTGAGTAAGCGACGATTACCGATCCAAGCTCGCGAAAGATCTCGCGCAGTCTTTCTTCCTTGGCGACTATGTTCATGGAAGACCGCATGTTAGCTTATGCATCAATTGCTACGCAACCGGCATCTCAGCCACGGATCCGGGGTCTTCCGCGGGCAAGAATTATCGAAAGAATGTGCTAACATCAAAACCTCCCCGGATCGTCCTTCAATGTCTGAACTGAGCACGTTATATCGGAAGACTCTAGCATTAGTTGGAGTCTGCGTTGTGCTGCTCGTGGCGTGTAACACGGCGACGGCACAAGTGGAAGCGTTTGGTGACGACGCTGCCGATCCCGTACGACTGTTCGAGCGCGGTCAGGGCGCGCATGCGCGCGGCGAACTTGAAAAAGCCCTCGCATTCTACGAACAAGCGCTAAAGGTTCGACCCGAATTCCCTGAAGCGGAATTTCAACGCGGCAATGCGCTCGCTTCTCTCGGTCGTCTTCCGGAAGCCGCCGCAGCATATCGTCTGGCGATCTCCTATAAGAAGAACTGGTCCCTTCCACATTCAGCGCTTGGAGTTCTGTTGCTGCGACAATCGCAGGACAAAGAAGCGGAACAATCTTTTCGCCAGGCTTTGGTGGTAGACAATAAGGACACCATTGCGTTACGGATGCTCGCGGAGATCCGGCTTCGCGCCGGGGATACAAAAGAAGCACTCGATCTTGCCAAACGAGCAACTGCAATCCCCGAGGCTCCTGCATCAGCCTGGGTAGCTCTGGCACTCGCTGAGAAAGCAACCGGTAATAAAGTCGCCGCCCAAAAAGCGCTCGACCACGTGCTCGCCGATGAACCTGAAAACGTCCCAGCGCTCGTGGAACGTGCAGACCTTTTTACGGACGAGAAGAACTTCGAACCGGCGATTACAGATCTTAAAACTGCAGCGAAGTTGAAACCTGCCGATAAGGGCATCGCTTCTCGACTCGCTCACGTCTTGCAACAGGCAGGTAAAACAGAAGAGGCTGATGCGGTAGCGAAAGCCGCCGGTCTCGAAGTTCAACTACCGGCCGGGGCCACGGGCGGCGTAGTTGGAACACCTGAAGAGATCGAGGCCGCCAATAGCTCTGATCCGGTCATTGCTCGCATAGCACTCGAAAAGCTGCTCGAGAAAAACCCACGCAGCGCGATGTTGCTCGGGCGACTCGGCGCTTCGTATCGCACCGACGATCCGGCTCGTTCACTCGACTTTTATCGTAAAGCTTCTGAGATTCAGCCGGATGCCGCGGAGTATGCAATTGGTTATGCCTCCGCGCTGGTCCAGGGCCGGCGTTTTCCGGAAGCCGCGCACATCCTGCGTAAGGTCGTGCAACTCAATCCCGACAATTACCCGGCACGCGCCAATCTCGCGACTGCTTTGTATGAATCGAAGCGCTATGAGGAAGCGATTCCTGAATACAAATGGATCCTGACCTCGCGCCCCGATATCGGAGTGGCTTATTATTTTATTGCCACTTCATACGATTATCTTGGAGAATACCCAGAAGCCCTTGCATCGTATGAGAAGTTTTTGTCGGTAGCTGACGCGAACACCAATCAGCTCGAGATCGATAAAGTCAAACTGCGATTGCCAAAGCTCAAGCGACAGATAGAACTCGGAGAGGGCGCGAAGAAGAAACCCTGAAACGATTCCGGCAATGACACGCAAAACACAACGCACCTTAACGTTGGCAGTTCAATTGTTACTGGTGCTTGTTTGCGTGTCTGCGGTACAGGCCCAGGAGCCGCTGGCACTGCCGCTACCGCAGCCATCCGCAACGCCACTACCGGCGCCGCCACCGTTCAAAATGATCGTGAAGGAAGAACGGTCGGCGATTGAGTTAACCCGCGATGCATCGAAGCGAATCAAACTCACGATGGAGTATGCCGCCGCGCACCTGACCAGCGCCGAGCAACATACTACTCGCGAAAACTTTGAAGCAGCTTCAACCGAAGTCGGCATGTATCACGCCCTGGTTGAAAACGCGCTGCAGTTTCTCAGGACCTTCAAACGTGACAGCAATAAAACACGCGATCTTTGTAAACGTCTCGAACTGGCGCTTCGCTCTGATGGACCACGTTTGACGGCCATGCGCCGAGTCACGCCACTGGAATTTGCCGTGTGGATCAAACACGTGGAAGATTTCGCGCGCGACGCACGAACCGAAGCGCTCAACTCGTTCTACGGGCACACCGTCGTCCGTGATCCGCTGAAACCTGACGGCGAGAAAACCGAGAAGCCGAAAGAAACTCCAACCCCAAAGAGTAATCATCCATGATCACCCGAACCTGCTTCACTATTGTAGTGGTCCTGTTCGCTGCCACTATGTTTCTGGGCCAAGTCCAAGCCGTTCCACAACGAGATCACCTTACCCAGCAGGAAGTCGATTTGGTGAAGGAAGCTCAGGCGCTCGACAAGCGCACCGACGTGTTTATTAAAGCCACCGAGCGACGCCTGATTGTGATCAACGGGACCGCGGCTGCCAACGCCAAGCAACTGAAGAAAGATTCAGAAAGATGGGGAGAACTACCCACCGGATCACGGTCTGAACTTATCTCAGACATCGCGCGTATTCTCGACGAAGCGATCACTAACATCGACAACGTCAACGATCGTGACGAACGCAATCCGCTGATTCCGAAGTCGCTGCGAAAACTGGCCCAGGCAGTGAATTCCATCATGGGCCAATTGAAACCACTCGCCACCGAGGCAAAAAGTGAGGCGGAGATTGCAAGCTTTGAGTTACTCAATGAAGATGCTCGATCAATCCTCGAAGCAGCGTCAAGGCTACCTCCCGAAGTCGAGAAGAAAGCCAAAAAGAACGAGAAGAACTGATGGACAGTAGATATTATTCCGGTGTTGAAGCCGACATTCCGACACTAAGCGCCGAACTGCGCGGGCTTTTTGACAGCGAGTACGAAGTGCAGGCGTTTCAGGTGTCGACCACCGCTATTATTCAGGCACGAAAGTCCAACACGCTCCGAGATCTTACGGGACTTTCATCAGCACTCACGATTAAAGTCACGCCGGAAACGGGTGGCACGCGTGTAGAGATCGGGATGCAGAAGTGGTTTGACAAGGCAGCCATTGCGGCGGTGGGCGCGATCGTTTTTGCGCCTTTGCTTGCGTTGGCGGCGCTTGGTGCTTACTGGCAATACCGGCTCACGGAAGATGCGTGGAAGATCATCGAAGATCACATCGCGCGAAAAGCGGGTGGCTACGTGCCGCCGTTGCCCGGTCGTTGTGGTACCTGTGGGTCTGCGAATAGCGCCGGGTCAGACTTCTGCTCGTCATGTGGGGCCAATCTAAAGGTTGGAAAAAGTTGTCCAAACTGCGGAGCCGCCCAAAAGGATAGCGGCGCACGTTTTTGTAATCGCTGCGGAACCTCGCTGAACGGCTAATCCCCGGATTACACAGATGATTAACCTACAGATTTACGCATTTTCATCTGCGTAATTTGTGAATTAGTCGTGGCGCAGAGCGCGTACCGGGTCGATGCGTGCTGCGCGTGACGCCGGATACAACGCCGCGAGGATCGAAATCATTAACGCAAACAAGATCGCCCCCAACGACAGATAAATCGGCATCGAAAAGAAATCGATAAACGAAGCGCCCTGCGGCTTGAGCACAAACTGATAAGCCAGCCGATTCGCCAGTTCGCTAATTCCCCACGCCACCAGTACTCCAATCACACCACCGGCCACACCGATCACCGCCGCTTCGACAAAGAAGATCAACTTGATCTCTCGATCCTCTGCGCCGATCGCCTTCATGATGCCAATCTCGCGCGTTCGTTCGAGGATCGACATGATCATCGTATTCGCGATGCCAAACGATGCCACCAGTAACGAAATCCCACCGAGCAAACCAAGCACTGAATCGACGATCAGAAAAACCGTTCGGATTTGATCGATCTCATCCACGATCGAGAAACTGCCGAATCCCAGTTCGGTAATCTTCTGTCGCACCGGCGTCAGTTCCACCGGATCGGTTACGCGCACCACCGCCAACTCGTATCCTTCGTTCTGGCCGGCCGCGAGATTTCCGCCGCGCCGCGCGAGTGCGAGCGCCACCTGGCCCATCGGCGATCGATGTGCTATGGCCCACTCATGGGCCACCTGCAATGGTATGTAAATGCCGGCGGTGGGAAGGAAACCACGCATGCCGCCCTGACCAACACCTTCTTTTATCTCCGCGAGCACTCCGACAATCTTGAACGACTTGATTTCGAGGTCTGAGCTCGACTCATCCAGTCCGGGATCGTCGAGGGGTATGCCAAAGAAGTTTGGCGTCTCCTCTTCTTCCTGCTCGCTTTCGCCACTTTTCTTTTCAGAAGGTGGCGCCAGTAGTTCGATCGTTTTGCCCACTGCGTCGGCGGGTTTCTCATAGCCGAAGTCGCGCATGAATCTCTCGGACACCACAGCCTCTGCCGCAGTGGCAGAGGAGATCATGTTTCCGGCGGCAAAATTCTGAAAGCGCGATGATGAGTTAGGAATGTTTGTGCCACCGATGAATTGACTGAGCAACTTGCCGTTGGAACGGACGAACACGCTGAGATTTACACTCGGCTCGACGTAGGCAACGCCGCTGATCCCGCTGATCTCTTTGATGCCTGCGTCGTCGAGAATCCGCGTTGGTGTTCTATCAGCACGATTGCGGCGGCGTTCTCCATCTTCACCGCGAGCAGGACGATCGAGGCCGGCAAGATTGCTGAGCCCGCGACCAAAGACCTGAATCTCGTTGAAGAAATCGAGCGCTTTAAATCGCTCGAGCATGTTGCTCTGCAAACCCAGCCCAAACGACATCATCGTCACGATCACGGCGACGCCAACGATCACGCCCATCGTCGTGAGCGTTGCGCGCAGCTTTGCCTGTCGCAAGTTACGTAGCGCGAGATGAAGGATGTCGAGAAAGCTCATAAGAAAACCTTGGACAGGATTCACAGGATAATCTTGTTCATCCTGTTAAATCTTGTAAATCTTTATCTAATACAGTCTCTCGACTGAAGCCACTGTCCAGTCGGCAAGACTAGCTGTAACCACATCTGCACCTGCGTCGCGCAGCTTATCGGCCGACACAGTATTTGTCACACCCAACGTGCGCATACCCGCCGCGCGCGCAGACTGAATCCCCGGCGGCGAATCCTCGATCCCTAAACACTCAGACGCCAGCAACGGAAGCTTACGTTCGCGTTGTCGCTTCTCATTCAACTTCTCGAGCCCCTTCAGATAACAATCAGGCGCCGGTTTACAAACAGCAGCATCCTCCGCAGTGACGATTACGGAGAACAACGGCGTCAGGTTTGCGCGCTGGAAAACGTAACTAACCTCGGTCAGGTTGGCCATACTCACAAGCCCGAGTTCAAAGCCGCGCGAGGCTGCCTTCAAAAACGTCTGCACTCCCGGAAACAACGGTAGATCCTCGATCATCTGCCGGTGCAGATCGGTTTTGGCCGCTTGAATTTCCCCCAGCACAGAATCACTGATCGGTTTCTTTGCGTGCTGAAACATCGACCGAACGAAAGTCTTGTCGTCCATGCCGAGCGCGCCGAAATACAGCTCCTCGGTCAGAGTTATCTGATGGCCTTTCAACACTTCCTCGTAGGCCTTCATCTGAATGGTTTCGTCGTCAATGATGACGCCGTTGAAGTCGAAGAAGATGGCTTTGATCATTTAATTTGCGTTTTTAAGTCGTCAATGAGTTTCGGCAAGCGTTCGCTCTCGAGCACATCCAAACGTCGCAACACTTCCGCGAGTGAGAGTTCGTTTTTCAAGTTCACCTGGTAATCGAGATCTGCTCGCAGGCGGTCTTTTTCACCCTGACGATTTTGCGACATCATGATGATCGGCGCCTGCATACCCGCGATCACTGCCAACACGAGATTCAACATCTGGTAAGGAGCCGGATCGAATCCGCGGATCAGAATCAGCGAGTTGAAAATGATCCAAAAGATGATCAGCGCTATCGACACGCCGATGAATTTCCAACTACCGCCAAACTCCGCGATCAAGTCAGCCGCACGATCCGCAAGGGTCAGGCGTGCCCGTTCTTCCTCGTTCGCATTACGCGAAACTCGCGAGCGCAGCAGTTCGTCAGTGCGTCGCAGCCGGTCGGTGAGCGCGCTCAGCATTTCCAGCGCGACATCGGGATTGGTGCGTACAAACGACAGAAACGCGTCGCGCGAAAGGATTGCGAGTCGTGCATCTTCGATCACATTCGCATCAGCCGAACGCTGCCGGCCGTCGATGATCGACATCTCTCCGAAGAAGTCGCCCTGGGCCAACTCCGCCAGTATTACTTCTTCATCGTCGTCGTCGCGAATACTGATACGTACCCGACCACTCTCGATCAGATACATCGCATTGCCCTGCTCGCCCTGCCTGAAGAGACGCGTGTTCCGAGGCACAGTTTTGTCGGAAAGTAGGCGGCGCAACTCCCGCGCTGCTTCATCGTCGAGAGAAGCAAACAGGGGCACCGAACGAAGCGCCTCGAGCGTCATTTGCGTAACAGGCTCTGACATAATCCCTCCAGGACAAAATCACTCACTGCACTTCCGTTGTAGGGGCGGCCCTCCGTGGCCGCCCTAGCGTACGAACTTCTTTATCTCCCGATAAGAGAGCCAAAGAAGGACGCTCCTATCGTATGCTCCAGGTGAGACGATTTTGAGTTCCAGACTAGGGCGGCCACGGAGGGCCGCCCCTACAACGACAAGCAAAGTTACTCTGACACCACCTGTCCATCCTTCATGAACACAATCCGATCGGCATAACTCTTAGCCAACTCCTGATCGTGTGTGACCATT
Organism: uncultured Acidobacteriota bacterium; assembly: GCA_963708055.1. Lineage (GTDB taxonomy): Bacteria > Acidobacteriota > Blastocatellia > Pyrinomonadales > Pyrinomonadaceae > PSRF01. Next base: position 1,741,771 of record OY970193.1, read on the forward strand.
ACAATCGTCAGGCGATCCTGATTGACCATCTCGCGCAGCAGCGCCAGCAATTCGTGCGCGCGGATGGAATCGAGATTTCCGGTCGGCTCATCAGCCAGCAACACCTTCGGATTGTTTGCCAGCGCGCGCGCAATTGCGACGCGCTGCTGCTCACCACCGGAAAGCTCTGATGGTTTGTGCGAGAGACGATCTCCCAAACCCACACGTGTCAGTAATTCACTCGACCGAGCCCGACGCTGCTGCCCGCGCAGTCCTCCAAACGCGAGGGCCAGCGACACATTTTCACGCCCCGTCATCGTTGGTATCAGATTGAAGTTCTGAAAGATCATGCCGACGGAAAAACGCCTGTAACGCGCCATCTCTTTTTTCGAAAACGGACCAAGCGGCTTGTCAGCAAAAAACACTTCACCGCTGGACGGGTGATCGAGCCCGCCGAGCATGTTGAGTAAGGTAGATTTACCGGAACCGGAAGTGCCTCGAATCGCGACAAACTCGCCTTCATTGATCTCCAGCGAGACTTTGTCGAGGGCGGTAACCTGGCTACTGCCCATCTGATAGATTTTCGAGACGTCTCGGGCTGCGAGGAGAGCGGGCATCAGCGCCTACTAACCCTCCATAATTCAAAACTTTCGTTCTCAAATCCTTTTAGCGTCATAGCAAACGGCTCAACTGAGAAACCTTCCGCTTCGATCAGCTCGCGCACTTTCGTATCTTCGTAAACCGAGCCTGAGATTATCACGTCTGAACCGGAAGACAGACATTCCAATCGCGCCGCCATGTTAACAGTTGAACCAAAATAATCGAGCCGATCGTTCAGCGTCACCGCGATACACGGACCGGTGTTCAATCCTGCTTTCAGCGTTAAAGGCCCGTTTCCATCCTGCGGATTGGCAAGCGCCTGCTGCACCTTCAGCATCGCGACCACGCCATCAGCAGCACAACGAAATACCGCCATCACCGCATCGCCAATAGTCTTTACCACCGCGCCATCGTGCTCGGCGATCGCTTTTTTCACCACATCGAAATGATTCATCACGCGGCCAAATGCAGTCGCATCGCCAATCTCGCGGTAGAGTTGGGTTGAATTGCGCAGATCGGTAAACAGGACTGTCAGTGTTCCCACTGCGATCTGTTCTCCCGGTCGCAATGCTTCCGACGCAAACAGATCTCTGAACATCTGCAACGCCGTGACTTCAGCCGCCGTCGTCGCTTGATCGCTCCATTCCAAACGCTCGAGAATCAGGAGTTGTTCGGCGTCCGTTTCGTTACGCACCGTGAGCGCAAACTGCTCGTTGACTTGCAACGCTTCTGGTCCCCACCCATTATCCGACAATTCAACTTCGGCGGATTTCGCACCGTCTGCCGAAACTGTGAGTTCCTGAGATCCGGGGAGTTCAAGCGTGCGCAGCCGGTAACGGCCTCTTTCAAGCGGCAACGACAACTCCCGCTGCTCTCGCGCGTGTAAGAGTTGCTGTACTACAACATGAGGAGTCCATTGTGGACTGCCGATGCAAAACGACGGTACATCGAGGCGTCTCACCGCCGGGTTGGGTCGAAAAGTCAGCTCGACATAGCGATCGAAGTTGACGGTGAAATCGATCTTGCAGGTTTCACAATGAACCTCCGTCTTGATGTCTCTTAAAGAAAGCCCGCTCTCTTTGGCGCCGCGACACAGCGGGCACAGCAGATCCCATTGAAAATCGAGTAAACCGATCCGCGTCGCCCGCAGGCAAACTTCGAGAACGAGACGTCGCGGTTCATCCCACTCATCGGCAAGCTTGTAAGCACGAATGCGACTCGCCTCGAGATCGTCTCCGTGTTCGAGAAACTCGCTCAACCGTTCGGCAATCCGGAGGGTTGGTTCAGTAGCGTTGCTGCTCTTCAGATCTGCGATCAGTTTTTGTTTCAACGTGGTGAGACGTTGCAGATCAAAGGTTGACTGTGAAGTGTTTGGTGGAGGCAGCTCACTCTTTACCTCCTGAACTGCGAGACTGTCGTACTCCTGAATCGCGTTGCGAAAGCGGCGACCAACCACGAGATTCAGTTGCATCGGGATCGCAACCGCGCCGGGAAGATTTCGCGGAGTGGACCACACTTCGTAGATCAGGTGTGTGCCACCTTCGGGCCGCGCCATTAACTCAGCCCGCATCCGTAAACGTGACAATGGCCCTTTGCTGTAGACGCGTTCAACGCCGAAACGACGTGGTTTGACCCACTCAAACGGCTGCTCCTCCCACTCAACCGGCAAGCCATAAATTGAGAGCCGCACTTTCCGTCGCGCGTTGGGAAGTCGCTTTTTAGTTTTTTCTATTTCTATTTGCGGAACGCCGGTGTCGCGATTGAATCGATTGGTATCGGCAATGAAAGGCCACAGTTTTTCGGGATTCGATTTGAGATCAAATTCCCATCGTTTGTGGTATTCGCGCAAGCTCATCTCAACATTGCCGATTGCCAATTGCCAAATGTCGATTTTTAGCCGGCCAGCGACTTAGAGCAAATCGGCAATCGGCACTTGGCAATCGGCAATGCCCTAGACTTCTTTGTACTCTGAATCCACATCTTCATGCGACAAGGCAACGCGGTAGTTCTTCGACTGTAGCTGTTTGGTGATCAATAGATCGTCTTTCGTTTTGAGTAGATCTGCGCGACTGTAAACAGACAGCTCAAAATTGTACCCGTGAGTGATGGCATCCTTCGGACAGGCTTCGACGCAGAAACCGCAGAAGATGCAACGTCCATAATCGATGTTGTAGACGGACGCATAACGTTCATCAACACCGATTCGCTCCTCCGGTGGTCGCGGATCGTCCGCGGCGACGATGTAGATGCATTCGGAAGGACACGCAGCCGCGCAGAGATAACACGCAACACATTTCTCGCGTCCCAACTCATCGACGTGTAACAAATGCTGCCCGCGATAACGCGGTTGCACAGTGACCGGCACGTCGGGATATTCAACAGTCCACTTGCGCTTGGGAATGTAAGACAACGTGACACCCATTCCCTGAATGATTGCTTTCGTCGATTCGATTACTTCACTAATGATTGACATCTCGTCTCAGCTTTCAAACTTAGAGGTTATACTCTGAAGTTGCTCGTTCCTTAATTTCAGCGCCGGTAGCCTGCCAACGCCCTTCGCGCCACACAAACTTATCAACGAAATCGAAAGCGACGCGGCGATCGTCAACAAAGTAAGTGATGATTCCCGTCAGGGTAGCGCGATCTCCCATCAACAACAGCCGCATCTCACTAAACTCCCACTTATCAACGGTATTATTTCGTTGAATGGTGCGAATGTAGTCGGCCTTGCTTTCGAGATTTCCGTCCGGCGATTTACCAACAAAGTCGTCAGCCAGAATTCGTTCAAGCTTCTTCTTATCGGCGTTGAGATTAGCTACCGTCCAATCATTTTCGATTGCCGTTAAGTCTGCCAGTACCTGCTCGCGATCCCCTGGCGGCGGCGCGTCAACCGGAGTGTTATTCGCGTTGACCTCTTCAGGGGTGTTTGCGTTCTGGGCCTGGTTTACATTGCTACTCACGCCCTCATCCCGGTTGGCCCGCAAATATCGTGGTCCAAGGATCGCAGCGGCGATCGCGATAGCTATTATGCCGAGAACAAACGCACCGAGGATTCCGATAATCCAGGGCCACGCGCTTCGTCGCTTAACTTCCGGCGGCGGAACATACGAACTGGGAGGCCGATAGGCCACGTCCTTCCATTCATCTTCCGTATCGCGTGATCTGACAACCGTCGTTTCGTCGTCCGGCTGGAGCGTCGTGAGCGGTGTGCCGTCGTCAATGCAGAAGCTAAGGTTCGGATCGGTATACGTCCGGTTGCAGGTGGAACAGCGTTTCATTACGAGTGAATTCTAAACCACCGTGTGGGAAATCACCCAAGGGCCGCCATTATGGCGAACCAGATCATCAAGAGAACGTAGAACCCGATTGTTAGCCCGCCGACGATAATGCCTGCCGTGGCATACGGTTTTCCGGTAAATTTCTCAGGCGATTTCTTGATCTGTCCCAGCGCCACCAACCCCAGCACCAAACCGATAACCCCGGGAATCGGGCCGAAACACCCGGCCAGCAACAAACCGGCAATGGAGGTAATCATCGATGCCAGCGCTAATCCCTGGCTCTGCTGCTGCCGTCGTTGGTATGGATTTTGGTATGGATAAGGAGCAGGTGGAGGTTGCGGCGACCATGCACCCGGCGCCATTGGCGGACGTTCATCAGGCGCAATCCAACCGCCGGCAGCCGGTGGCTCGCGTGGCAGCCAAAGCGTTTCCTGCTCGTCAGCCGTCTTGACCTTTGGTTCCCGAATTTTGGGATCCCAATTTGGATCGGCAGGCGGGGTCAGTTCCTGAATCAACGGCGTACCGTCATCCGAGCAAAAGCTCAGCCATGGTTCAGTGAACTGCCTCTTACATTGCGGACAGTACTTCATTCCGAATCAAACAAGTTCCAGGCGACTGAAGAAGTACGCGATCTCGATGGCGGCATTCTCGTCCGAATCGGATCCGTGCACAGCGTTTTCGCCGACCGACCCACCAAATTCTTTTCTTAACGTGCCCGCATCAGCTTTCGCTGGGTCCGTCGCGCCCATCAAGTCGCGCCACGATTTAACAGCGCTCTCTTTTTCAAGAGCCATGACTACGCATGGTGCGCTCGACATGAATTTCGTCAGTTCAGGAAAGAAAGGTCGCTCGCGATGAACCGCGTAGAAACCCTCGGCTTCCTGTTGCGTCATGTGGATCAGTTTTAATCCGCGGAGTTTGAAGCCGCTGTCGATGATTCTTTGAACAATCGATCCGGTGTGTCCCGCGCGCACCGCGTCAGGTTTGATGATGCCGAATGTTAGGTTTGACATTTGTTGTTGTACTTTGTTCTTTGTTCTTAGTGCTTTGTTCTTAGTGCTTTGTTCTTCATCTCCTAAACAAAGTACAAAGCACTAAGTACAAAGCACTAAGGCTAAGCACCAAAATTCTATCCCAGAGCTTCCTTCATCGCCCTACCGATATCAGCCGGCGACTTAACCACTCGTATCCCGGCTTCCTCAAGCGCCTTCATCTTCTCGGCCGCGGTTCCTTTGCCGCCGGCAATGATCGCGCCCGCATGGCCCATGCGTCTTCCCGGCGGCGCCGTCTGGCCTGCGATAAAAGCAACGATCGGCTTGGTGACGTTTTCTTTCGCAAACGCGGCGGCCTCTTCCTCCGCACTACCACCAATCTCGCCAATCATCACGATTCCGGTCGTCTCATCGTCTGCCTGAAACAATCGCAGCGCATCGACGTGTGTCGTGCCGACAATCGGATCGCCACCGATACCGATCGCCGACGATTGGCCCAGGCCCAGTGCGGTCAGTTGGCCCACAGCTTCGTAAGTCAGCGTTCCTGAACGTGACACGACGCCGATGTTGCCCTCGCGATGAATGTGACCCGGCATGATTCCGATTTTGCACTTGCCGGGCGAGATGATGCCCGGACAGTTTGGTCCAATCAGTCGCGTCGGTTTATCGCTCAGATATTCCTTAACCTTCACCATATCGAGCGTTGGAATTCCTTCAGTAATACAAACGATCACCGGAATTCCTGCATCCGCAGCTTCCATCACTGCGTCGGCGGCAAATGAAGGCGGCACATAGATCACCGAAGCATTCGCGCCGACTTCTTTCACCGCTTCAGCAACGGTATTGAATACCGGGATTCCCTCGTGCGTTGTGCCTCCCTTACCGGGCGTCACACCACCGACGATATTCGTTCCATACTCAACCATCTGCTTTGCATGGAACGTTCCTTCTTTTCCTGTCAGACCCTGAACTACCAGACGTGTAGATTTATCGACTAAAACGCTCAATGATGAATGCTCCTCAAGATCAATCTGTTAAGCCGTCAAAAAAAGCACCAGAGTTTACACTAGCTCAATCTTTTCACCATACTGCGGCACGTGCACGTTCCAACCAAACTTCTCTTTGATATGTTCGCCCATTGCGGTTGCCGCTTCGGGCTCGCCGTGAGTTAAGAAGGTGCGACGAGGCACGCCACTCTCCATTCCTTCCAGCCAGCGCAACACTTCCTTCCAATCTGCATGCGCCGAGAAGCCACCAATTCGCGCGACGCGACAGCGAACCTTAATCCACTGTTTCATAATCTTCACTTCCGGTTCACCATCGAGTATGCGACGCCCAGTGGTACCGGCGGCCTGAAAACCAACGAAGACTATCGTCGCATCGGGATTAGGGACTAGCCGCAACGCGTGATGCATAACACGACCACCGGTCATCATCCCCGAAGCGCTGATGATGATGCGCGCGCCTTTTGCATCGTTGAGTTTCTTTGATTCTTCACGTGAGGAAGCTGTTTTCATCGAGCGCGTGCGCAATGGATGTCGCTGTTGCGTCAGCACACTCGTATATTCCGCGTCGTGCTCTTCCTTTCGGTTTGCATAAGCCTGTGTGGCCGCGGCGGCCATTGGTGAATCAACCGTCACCGGCAAAACCGGGATCGCATTCTCCTCTTCCAGCTCACGAATCAGGTAAACGAGTTCCTGTGTACGGCCCACAGCAAAGGCCGGAATGAGTATCGGCGCCTGGCGTTGCGCTGCATCATTGATGATTCTCGCGAGCGCGACTTTTGGATCTTCCGGATCGTGTAACCGATCGCCGTAGGTTGATTCAACCAGGAGGTAATCGCATGACGGTGGCGGTGTCGGGTCGTGAATGATGGGTTGATCGTAATGGCCCAGGTCTCCGGAAAACAGCACGCGCACTCCCTGGCCGTTCTCGCCGGCCTGGTCCAATTCCAGCAGAACCAGGCTCGACCCCAGAATGTGTCCCGCGATCCTGAAGCTCGCATCGATACCGGGCGCGGGTTTAAATCCCTCTCCCGTATTGGCGATGGGGCGAATCAAGTCGAGTGCGGCAAATGCATCTTTCTCAGTGTAGAGAGGGAGTGCCGGTTTGTGTGTGCTGAGATTGTGCCGGTTGCGGTAGTCGGCTTCTTCTTCCTGCAGCCTGCCCGCGTCAGGCAAAAGAATTTTCAGCAGGTCGGCAGTGCCGCGCGAGCAGTAAACTGGACCATGAAACCCTTGTTGGACCAGACGCGGAAGATATCCGGTGTGATCGATGTGTGCGTGAGTAATGATGACGGCATTGAGCGAACGGGGATCGAAAGGCGGATCCTGCCAGTTGCGTTCGCGCAGTTCTTTCAAGCCCTGGAACATACCGCAGTCAACCAGAACTCGCGATTTGCCGTTTTTCACCAGATATTTTGATCCGGTTACAGTGCCGACGCCGCCCCAAAATTCAATACTCGCCAATCAATTAACTCCCTTCGGAAAATAACGACTGTAGGGGCGGCCCTCCGTGGCCGCCCTAGTCTGGAACTAAAATAACGTCAAACCTAGAGCGATACGGTAGGGACCTCCTTCGGTGTCTCTCTTACCGGGAGACAAAGAACTTCGTACGCTAGGGCGGCCACGGAGGGCCGCCCCTACAGTCGCAATTGGAATTACGCCGCCAGCCCAACAACTTTGGCCGCGGCATCCTGCATACCTTCAGCTACAGTAAAGTTGAGACCCGATTCGCGGATCACCCGTTGTCCCTCTTCGACGTTCGTCCCTTCGAGACGCACGACAACCGGCACTTTAATTCCCAGATTCCGCGCGGCCTCAACCACACCACGCGCCACCATGTCGCAACGCACGATACCGCCGAAGATATTGATCAAGACTGCTTTTACGTTTTCATCAGCCAGCAGAATGCGAAACGCTGCTTCCACTCGCTCCTGCGAAGCGCCGCCGCCGACGTCAAGAAAGTTTGCCGGTTCGCCGCCGGCGAGTTTGATGATGTCCATCGTCGCCATTGCGAGTCCGGCGCCGTTGACCATACAGGCGATGTTGCCGTCGAGCTTGATGTAGTTCAAATCAAACTTGGACGCCTCGATTTCCAGCGGCTCTTCTTCGTTCAGATCGCGCAGGTCGAGAAAGTCTTTATGACGGAACAACGCGTTGTCGTCGAAATTGATCTTTGCATCAAGCGCGATGAGGCGGTTGTCTTTAGTCAGCAGAAAAGGATTGATCTCGGCGAGCGAAGCGTCCATCTGTTCGTATGCCGAGTAAAGCGATTGCATGAACTTCACGGCCTGGCCCACGAGCGCACCCGGCAGCCCCAATCCAAAAGCGAGCTTGCGCGCTTGAAACGATTGGAAGCCCACTGCGGGATCGATCGTCTCTTTCATGATCTTTTCGGGCGTCTTCGCTGCAACTTCTTCGATGTCCATGCCGCCTGCCGACGAGGCCATAAACACCTGGCGTCCTGACGCTCGATCGAGCACGATGCCCAGATAAAATTCCTTATCGATCGGCAAACCTTCCTCGATCAACAACACGCGCACTTCGCGACCTTCCGGACCGGTTTGATGCGTAACGAGATTCATGCCGAGCATTTGGCGCGCGAGTTCCTGTGCTTCATCGGCACTCCGAGCCAGTTTTACGCCGCCACCTTTACCGCGCCCACCCGCATGAATCTGCGCTTTGACCACTACCACATCGCTGCCGAGCTCTTTGGCAGCGTGATACGCTTCTTCGGGTGAACGAACGACGATGCCGCGTGGCACCGGTACACCATATCGCCTTAACAGTTCTTTTCCCTGATACTCATGAATCTTCATACAACGGCCTCAGACGTTTTAGTATTTGGATCGTATGATGGAACCCGGCGAGTGTAGCCGCGCGATAAACTTACCGCAAGCGAGGTGTCACTGAAAAAAGGAGAACCGCAGATGAGCGAGGTAGTCGTAACTTCTTTAACAAACCTGCGTAACGAAGTCCGCTACGGAGACGGGCATACCTTCATCACCGATGAGCCCGTCGCAGCAGGCGGCGAAGATGCCGGGCCGGATCCATACACACTCATACTCGCCGCACTCGGCAGTTGTATTTCAATGACTGTCAATCTCTATGCGCGTCGCAAGCAATGGCCATTGGAGAGCGTGACAGTTCGTTTACGGCAAAATCGAATTCACGCCAAAGACTGCGAGCAGTGCGCGCAAAACACGGATGGGTACATTCATCGTATCGAGCGCGCGGTCAGTTTCACGGGGCAGCTTAGTGAGGAACAACACGCGCGTCTCCAGGAGATCGCCCACAAGTGCCCGATCCACAAAACACTCGGTTCGGAGATCGTGATTACGGATTTGAAAGATTGAGACAGGAAGCCACGGATCATACGGATAGAAATCAGATCAAAAACAGATCCAGACAAAAATCCGTGTAATCCGTGGCTAAGATTTTATTTAAGCGTGGCGGGCGGTATCGTTACTCAAAATTGAGCTGGTACTAAATCCACGCTCCTCACTCCATCTCCATTTGCGCGGCGGTGTTCCAGGCACAGGATAGGCAAGCAGTGTTACGAAAACGACGTCAAGAGTTTTCATAAGCAGGATCATCACATCATTTCGTCCGCGTCAGATTGAATGTCCCGGTATAAAACGCGCTGGTGAAAAACCCGACGAACTCTTTCTCGTTCGCACGTCCAATCCAATCAAAAACGCCGCCGTCCTGTGCTCCCAGGTCCGTTGTCCCTTTGAACATTACGGCCTTGCCGACCTGCCGGCCTTCCATCGTAATTTTGTACTTGTACGGTCGCCCGCAGTCGCCTTCAAAAGTTGCCAACCAGGCTCCGTCTTTGTTTTCAACCTTTGCATCGAGGCGCTTGCAAATATCTTTCGGCGGGGTGGTCCCTTGGGCCGGGCTGTAAACTCCCCAGGTACCGGTCCAATCGCCTGAAATATCAACCGGCTGAGTAGGCGTCTGCGTCGACTGGTTCTGAGCGACAGCTACACTTGAACAGATAAGAATGACAATGCAAGGCAAGGCTGACCAACGTCGAGTTAGCATCAGGTTCTCTCCTTTAGTGGTACGGGCTAAGATTAGTTTGCGAAGATTAACGCGGCGACCCGGAGTTCTGCAATGATGAATTCTATCGCGGCTTGAGCAGAGGTTTTCGCTATACGCCATTGGCGTATTCTCTGCAATATTGAGAACGGCGAAGGATAATTTGGTGCTTTGATTATTGACGCAAAACACGAGGCCGGTGGGGGCACCGGCTACCGCTTCAAGGCTTTCGTCTTTGTTTGCTTGAATCACCTTTGCTGGTCGCGGGTATTCGCAAAAACTCCACCGTCTCGATGATGCTTTCGCCCGCCGCGACGCTGCGCACCAGATCGGGAAGCAGCGGATCGTTTATTTCCAATCCGTAACGGATAACAGCTCTGGTGCTTGCATCGATCGATTTGTTGTTTATGACTGATTGCGCGCGACGTTTGAGCGCAGCGCTGAGGTTGTGATTTGTTGACTTGCTTACGTGAGGTGTTGCATTGCTATGATTAGCCATGATCTTCATCCTTTCGTTAGAAGGTTGAGGGTTTAGGGCTGACTTTGTGTTGCGTGCACAAGTCGGCCCGCTTCGATTTTTAGAGGGGTCGGCAGCACTATACGCTGCCGATTTTCGGTTGTCATCGATCAATTTTTCGGCGGCGTTTCGGGCGTTTCCTCTCATTGTTAATGGTTTTGAGGAACGACTGAACGGCGGGGTCGTCTTTCCAACCGCGCGCCAGTTCCTCAACCGCGCTCTGGCGCACGTCAGCGTCCTCATCGGACTGCGCCCGGGCTTTGAGCCACGGCAAGGTCTCGGGGTCGTCTTTCCAGCCGCGCGCCAGTTCCTGCACCGCGCTCCAGCGCACGTCAGCGTTCTCATCGGACTGCGCACGGGCTTTGAGAATCGGCAAGGTCTCGGGGTCGTCTTTCCAACCGCGCGCCAGTTCCTGCACCGCGCTCAGGCGCACGCCAGCGTTCTTATCGGACTGCGCACGGGCTTTGAGCCACGGCAAGGTCTCGGGGTCGTCTTTCCAGCCCCGCGCCAGTTCCTGCACCGCCCACTGGCGCACGTAAGCGTTCTCATCGGACTGCACCCGGGCTTTGAGCCACGGCAAGGTCTCGGGGTCGTCTTTCCAGCCCCGCGCCAGTTCCTGCACCGCGCTCGAGCGCACCGCCCAGTTCTCATCGGACTGTGCTCGGGCTTTGAGAATCGACAAGGTCTCGGGGTCGTCTTTCCAGCCACGCGCCAGTTCATGTACTGCGCTTTGGCGCACCGCCCAGTGCTCATCGGACTGCGCCCAGGCTTTGAGAATCGGCAAGGTCTCGGGGTCGTCTTTCCAGCCGCGCGCCAGTTCCCGCACCGCGCTTTGGCGCACCGTCCAGTGCTCATCGGATTGCGCCAAGGCTTTGAGCCATGCACGAGTATCGGCGGTGTCACGCCACACCATCGCCACCATTTCGACCGCGCGTGTGGGAATGTCTTTGACCATCGTGAAACCAAAGCCAGTCAGCGCTTTTGCGCGCTCAAGAACTTGCTTTTCTACATCGCCCAACTCCTCCCGCCTTCTAACCTCGCCGATGCAACGTACGGCAAGAAAAACGTGATGGCAGACCTCATCTGGATCGGATTGTGCCAGCAGCCATTCGAGGATCTCCTGTAAAAACTTGGGCGCGAGCATACCGGCCAGCAGAGTGAGCACTTCATGCCAGGTCTCGTCTGCCCAATGGCCGAAGATTTCAGTCTTCATCTGATCGAGGTTGAGCGATTGCTCCGTTTGGAAGCGTTCGCGAATCTCGACGGCGCAGAAGTATTCCAGAAAGGTCCGGTGGACGAAGGCGTAGGAGCGCCCGCCGATTGAGCAGAGCATAAAGTTTCGCCCGCGCAAGTGCTCAATGAGCGCTCGGGCAGCACGATCCTCACGCAGGTTCGGCATGCCTTTGAGACCGCCGGCAAGAGTGCGCTCGAGTGTGTCCTCGTCGATCAGATTTCCGGCGAGACCACGTTCGCTCGACTGCATAGCGCGCGCGACATGCAGCAGCAGTCCGCGCTTGTCCTTGTAATCAAGCGAGACCTTAGACAACTCCGGGTCAGGTTCGAATGCAACATCGACCTTCCACTGATGAAGCAGGAGTCGCGCGCACTGCTCGTAGAGTTCGGCGCGGTCGCGCGGGAGATCCTGCGTGCGGTTGAGGATTGCCATCATGGTGAGCAGGAGTGGATTGCCCGCAAGCTGGCCGATGGCCGTGGAATGTTCGATGGCGTCGGCCAGCAGGGCGCGCTTAGTTTCGCCCCTGCTACCCTCCTCATAGGCTGCACGGTGCCAGCGGACCAGGAAATCGGCAATCTGTTCATCGTCCAGATCCTGGAGCATAAAGTGACGGAAGTCCTCATCGCGCCACGTTTGGTGTTGATAGCCAATGATCCGAGAGGTAACGATGAGGCGGGCTAACGGATATTCGTCAGCGAAGCGATGGATGGTGGTGGAGACCTCTCTTCGCAGAGCGGGGTCGAAGACTTCGTCGAGTCCGTCGAAGAGAACGCGGCTCGGATTGTTCTTCAGCCAGGTATCAAGTTGCGTACGGTCGAGGTGCGAACGCACGCTCGCCCCTTCGTGCAGATAGTCAAGGAAGTCTTCAACCTTTCCCTCGTGCCGGAGCCGGGCGTATTCGCGCAGCTCGATAAGCAGCGGCAGCGGTTCACCGGCGGGGTCCGGCGCGGCCTTCTCCGCCCAATCGAGCAAGAGATACTGAAGCAAGGTGGATTTGCCGGAGCCAGGATCGCCGAGAATGACAAGCCGCCGGAAGGCGGAATCACGGACGATCTCGAGGATCGGACGCGGCGACTGATCGAGGTAGGCGCGGCGATGCTGAGCGAGCAACTCTTCGTCGAGTTCGCCACCTTCCATTTCCCCCTGCTCACGCAGGCGCCGCTGCAATTCCTTGGGCAGCTCGAAGACGCGCGGCATGAACTCCACGCACTCCCGTGCGTTCTGCGCGATGAACATGCTGGTGAGCGTAAGCGGTCGTACGTCGTGCGTGGTCGGATCGAGCTCTTCGAGCTTGAGCCTTCCATAGCGCTTCCGCATTGCCTGCTGGTAGGCAGCGAGATCGAAGCTCGGCCGCGCGGGCTCGCGCGATAGTCGTGTTGCGGCTACGCCCCCTGCAGGAGCTAGGCTGCGCAGGAAGGGCACGAGGTCTTCGTAGTTCGCGCCGTAATCGAGCGGCTGAAGCCACGGAGCGTTGGCGAGTTTTTGGTGAAAGTCATGGACCTCAGAGGTGCGGCAGAGCAGATAATGGCGCGGAGCAACGTCGCTGAGTGCTTCTTTTCCCCACTCGATGAGCCGAGTGAAATTCGGATCGAGTACGGTGTCGCCACAGCCGACGAAGAGCAACGTGCGATCGATGGTGAAGAGATTGAGGACCGCCTTCGCGTGTGGATGGTCCATCACCGCGAGATAGGAACTCAGCCCGAGGACGACCGATTCCGGCTCTTTGAACCAGCCGTGGAGATGAAGGATCGCTTCGGTGTCAACACGACTGAGCACATCCTGCACGCCATCGGTCTTTAACCACGTGACGGCATGTCTGCCAGACGCATCTTCGAGCAGGTGGTCGTAGTTCAGTGTGGCGAGCACACCGGGCAATGCGACGAGCGCATCGACAACAGCGCGATCTTTGATCCTCAACTTGCCGATGGTGTCCTTGAGCCAGCCGCGGAAGGTGCCATCGCTCTTCGCCCTCAAGCGTCGCGAGATGGTGTCGGCTGCTGTGATGATAAGATCGGTCTCGCCGCTTTCGACCTGCATCTCGAGCAAGCTCGCTACCTTTTCACTCGCTGCGCCGATGTCTTTGAGGTGCTTCACGCCGTGCTGAAGCAGGCCGGTCCACGTTGCGACCTTGAAGCCCTCGATCTCCTGATTTCCGCAGGCCGCTATAGAGACACCGGTGCCCGCAACGGTAACCACTCGGCCCGCCGCGATCTCCTCCTTTAGCTTCGCGATCTGTGTGTTGCGGTCCATATCGAAGCTTTCAAGGAAAGGCAAAAGAGAAGCAACCGAACTGAATGGCTAGACAGTCCTGGATAGTAGGCCCAGGAACTGACGGACTTCGTGAGAAGCAAGCCGTTATTGCCAAAGCGAGAACACGCTATTCCAGCTTGATCGCAATGTCAACATTTTGTTAATGCATTTTGTTAGGACCATGTAGGCTGTTTTCGGCTGACGATGTTCGCGCATTGTTCGCGCGCACACTACTCTACGGCTTCGGGTCCAATGATTCGACGGATTCATCGCGCGTCGGTATCTCAGGTAAGGGTTTCGACGTAACCGGAGAGGCCAATATCACAGTCGCGTTCTTAATGCCAAATTGAGGCGAAAAGCAACCCATGGTTGCCCACTCATCGAATAGACCTTCTACTACAAGGTTGGCCTCTCTAATTCCCGGTGTGGGAGAGTTAAGAAATTCATCAACCTCAGGGTTTTGAATCACATCCGGATCCAATCGAACGCTGGCCAAAGCGGCCGTTTCCTCTGCGCATCCGGCTTCACCGATGATGAGGTTATTCTCACCAAATATTGGCGAAGACCAAACTAAGCCCACGGCTTCAACTCTGATTAGTTTTCCGTCGTATGCCGCGGCATTCCGAGCGAGCGTGCAAAGTGACACTTGCCTTGGAAACAGTTGCCACCAACACAGCGTAACGAGCACGCCAAACGCGAAGGTAACCGGGGTCAGGATTGCGGATCGAATAAATCTTCTCATCTTCCACCAAAGGTTTAGACACTGAGAGTTCCCCAAAGTTCCGCCAACGTTTTCCGGGGAAGGTGCGGCTCACGTGGAGTATTGATGCAGCCTCCGAGCGGTCTTCAAGGACCGTAGGTAGTCTTCAATGAGAGTGTCAACAGGCGTAGCACCAGATGCTAGTCGCACGTTCAAGGTACGGAAGTACACTGGTAACCGCGAGAGGCGGTCCGCGTCTTGAGTATAGATTAGAGGCGTTAAGCCGCGGCCGTGCGAGTATCCGATTTCATACATGACATTCTCGTTCAGGGCCGTGATATCGGCGATCACTGCGGACGATGATTGCATTGCGTCAGCGAAGCTGGTGTAGATCGACTCACTTTTCGGCAAGCGGTCTAACCGTATTGGAATCATGTGCCGAACGACGGCTGGTTCAATCGTTGATGTGTACAGACTGTCATGCTCATCGTCGTATGGAATAAGGACGAGACACCTTCCCACCTTCGCTGTTCGAATGAGGCCGACAACCGCATCGGCAGCCACTCCGAGATTACTGTCTATCGCCTGCGATATTGCGCCGAGACATTGATCGAGTGCTCCCGGCTCGAAGCTGGCAGATATCCGTTCCCGGTATTTGATAAGGAGGTCTCTCGAATCACCACCAGCATTAGGTATGGGGAAGACAGGCACACCAAGTTCCAAGGCCTGCTCAACCACAACCTCGGTGTGCTGTTTGCCCGAAATTGTCACTACTACGTCAACACCAGCTACCATAGCCAGACGCCGCCCGAGCGGAGTTCGTCCTGTCATCACGCGCATGGTGATGCCATCCGGTTCGGACATTCGAACGGCACCTTTGACGTCGGGACGGCTGTCCAGGTCAGGCTCTGGAATCCATGCCTCGTAGCAATCCTTCAAATCAACTCTGCGCTCATCCGCGTAGCGCTGAGCTCCCCGCAACGCGGCAACGTCAGTGGAGATGGCCTTCGGATTCTTGTTCGAATGGCGAAAACCGCCAGTCACGATCACCGCCGGTATTGAATCGAGAATTTTGTAGGCGAGCGTCGAAATGAAATGGGTTGGGGTTTCTTGAAGATCAGTCCCACCATATATGCAGATCCTCACACGTCTCATTACTGCCTCCTGATTGAAGAAATAACACACACCAATCCGGATGCGAGGCCTAACGGCATCAGCCGCCGACGACAACAGCAACAACTTGAGATGTATCAACAAAGGTTGATGAAAGACAAGCTGACCAGCCACAAACGCGACTTCGTGTCGCACCATAACGTTTGACTTGACGCGGCAGCGCGGATCAAAGCACCCTCCGCCGCGCCAAGTTAATTGAGAACTACACTCCCGTCGCTCGCGTCCAACGATTATGCGCACAAGGCGTTGATCTCTCAGTAACGTATCGATCTGCACCGAGCGACCCGATCGACTGCCAAGAAAGCGCTTAACGCACTCCCAAAATCAATCCGGTGTGAGGTAATTAATTGAGTTATTGAGCATGAACTGCATCAACGCCTGGAGCAGCGTCTCGTGAACGATGTGCAATTGCTAACACCAGCCCGCCGGCACTTCCACAAAAGACGGAATGTGTGCGGCAAGCGCATCCCGATACCTGATCCAGGATCCGTTCGAGGTGTCTAATCACAAATTTGCACAACGCAAAAACGGCGACCGTTACCGATCGCCGTAAGTGCTTGATAGAAATGGTCGGGACGGCGAGATTCGAACTCGCGACCTCACGCACCCCAAGCGTGCGCGCTACCAGGCTGCGCCACGTCCCGTTGTCCCTGACTTAGTATCCTGCCAAGGATTAAATGTCAAATCATGAATAATGGCGATTTATGACTTACGACTGGTTTCCTGTTCGAGCAGTGAGAGTAGCTCGCGTAGCTCGGAAGCCAATTGCTTTAAGCCTTGCCGTTCTTCGGCGGTGCGAGGCGCGACGCTGCGAGTGTAAGCCGGTGGTTCAGAGGAAAAGAGTTCGCCTTCGGGAAATTCAACCGCTGCGGTCGTCTCGACCTGGCCGTCATCTTCAGCCCCGACGACTTTGAGCTTTCCACCGTTGCGAAGCTCGTTTGCGAGTCTTTTCTTCGCGCCCGCAATCGTGTACTGGTCCTCGTAGAGAAGCTCCTTAATACGCAACGCCATCTCCACGTCGCGTTTGCGATAAACGCGCTGTCCGGCCCGGTTCTTTTGCGGCGCGAGCATCGGAAACTCCGATTCCCAATAGCGCAAGACGTGGGCCTGAACGCCCGCCAGTTCGCACACCTCCCCGATCTTGAAAAACAGTTTTTCGGGAATGGCTACAGCAGGACGACTCATTTTTTCAGCGTTGGGATCCGCGGGTTTGACCCTCACTATCGGGTTGGAAAGTTTGTTGGCGAGTTCGCCAAGATTAGTGCGACGGAAAGCATGTTACCCGCGCGGACTTTAGCGTGTCAATACTTACACTTAGCTCACCTGACTTAAAACTTTTTCTTAAAGGTATCGGTTGAGGATCAGGTGTCCCGGTTCCGATGCGGCGGAATCCAGGCAGACCTGCTATAATCCGCCTTCCCACGCACAAAAACCGGAAGGAAACGAACCCAAACAGTGACAACCGCGCTAACCGTTCTGCGTCTCGCGTCGCGACTCGAGCAGGTCGGCTTTTCCGATATCGTAAAACTACGCAATCGCGTCATGGAACTGCGCAACCAGGGCGCTTCCGTTTTCCAGTTTGAGGGTGGCGAACCATTCATGCCGACGCCCGACGTTATCAAAGACGCAATGAAAAGGGCGCTCGACGAAAACCAGACCCGTTACGCTCCATCCTCCGGCATCCCGGAACTGCGTGAAGCAATTGCGGATAAACTGCGCACCCGCAATCGCATCCCGGCACAATCGGAAGACGTGATAGTGGTTAACGGCGGCATGCAGGCATTATTTGGCGCCTTCCAGTCGATTGTTAATCCTAACGACGAGGTGCTGCTGTTTTCACCTTACTGGACGCCGATCAAGGACCTCATCTCGCACTGCCAGGGTCGCAGCGTGATGGTGCCGACTGATGAAACTCGCGAGATGGGATTTCCACAAACACTCGCGCGCTACGCAACCGAGCGCACGCGCGTGATCTATTACAACACTCCGCAAAATCCCGGCGGTGTAGTTTTCACTTCTGAAGAAGCCAAAGCCGTAGCCGCCTTTGCACAGGAGCGCGACCTGATTGTAGTAGCCGACGAAGCCTATGAAGATCTGGTCTACAACGATGAGCATTGTTCGATTGCATCGCTCGATGGAATGTTTGAGCGCACCATCACCTGCTTCACGTTTTCCAAATCGTACGCGATGACCGGTTGGCGATTGGGTTATGCAGTTGCCCCTGAACCGTGGATGACGGGACTCAAGAAAGCGACCCTTTACTCGTCCAATGGTGTTTCAACGCCAACGCAATGGGCCGGTGTAGCAGCATTGCAGATCGATCCGGCAGTGTTGGACCAGATTAAAGATCAGTATCGTGTGCGCCGCGATCTGTTGCTTGCGGGATTGAACGAGATCGGATTGCCATGCGATCTACCAGCCGGCGCTTTCTATGCCTTCCCCGATGTTAGTCGTATTAACAAAGACAGTCGCGAGGCCGCTGAGGTGTTGTTGAATCGCGCGCAGGTAGCAACCGTTCCGGGAATTGTTTTTGGCCAGCGCGGCGAAAGCCATCTGCGTTTCTCGTTTTCCACTTCGATCGAAACTATCGAAGCAGGGCTCGATTCGCTTCGTCGCAACCTCTAAAGGATGAAAGACGAGCACGACAAATCGGGACCAGCTCCCGCCAACTCTGCCAGAAGTGAATTCGACTTCATTAACGCACTCCGTGGACGCGTAACGACGGAAACGTCGTCGTCACTAATCGCAGGCATCGGTGACGACGCCGCCGTCTTGCGAAGCACACCGGGAAAAGAGACTGTCATCACTGCCGATCTGCTGGTTGAAGACATCGACTTTCGCCGCACGACCACGCCTCCTTATCTGCTGGGCCACAAAGCTCTCGCCGTTTCTCTTTCCGACATCGCGGCGATGGGAGCGAGACCGCTGTGGTCCATGGTCTCGATCGGTGTTCCCGAAGACATCTGGCAAACGGATTTTGTCGAGCGGCTATACGATGGTTTATTGAACCTCGCCGCTGATTACGGTGTGCAGTTGATTGGCGGTGATACTTCACGCACCAACGAACGTTTGGTGATCGACTCCATCGTCAGTGGTGAATGCACTGCCGGAACGGCAATCCTGCGTTCGGGTGCGCAAGCCGGCGATCAGATTTTTGTCACTGGATCGCTTGGTGCCGCGGCTGCAGGATTACGGTTGATCGAACGTGGCGCGCACCTCGCCGAGCAAAATCTCGCTGATGAAGATTCACAAAAACTCGATCACGTGCTGTTGCGCCAACTTCGGCCGGAGCCACGTGTCGGCTGGGGTATTGTGTTGGGCGAAGAACAACTCGCCACTGCAATGATCGATTTAAGTGACGGGCTTTCGTCTGACCTTAACCGTTTGTGTACAGCGAGCAATGTCGGGGCGTTGATCGATTCAGCGTCGTTGCCGGTTGATGATCGAGTGACGGAGTTGTGCGGGCGGCGTGCGCTCGACCCGCTCCAACTTGCGCTGCATGGCGGTGAAGATTTTGAACTGCTCTTTACCGTGAAACCGGAAAATGCCGCACGTCTGCCACGTAGAGTGGATGGCGTTGAGATTAAACGCATCGGGACAATTCTCAGTGCCCAGGCCGGGGTTAAGATCACCGAAGGCTCGCGCGTCTGGGAGCTTAAACCCGGTGGCTGGATCCATTTTTAGACAGGATTAACAAGATTTTCATGATTGACAGGATGAGCCACGAAATCTTGTAAATCATGAAAATCTTGTTAATCCTGTAGAAAATCTCTCTCCCGCCTTTGCGAGAGAATGCTTTCCTCATTTATCTTCATTAGCCCATGCTGAGATTTCGCAACACCCTCTCCGGCCGCGTCGAAGAATTTCACCCGATCAACGAAGGTGAGGTTCGTTTCTATTATTGTGGTCCAACCGTCTGGAATTACGGCCACATTGGAAATTTTCGCAGCGCGGTTGCCGCTGACATCATTCGCCGTTACCTGAAGTTCAAAGGCTACAAGGTCATCCACGTGATGAATATCACCGACGTGGACGATCGCATCATCTCGGAAGCGAAAAAGGCCGGATTAAGTAATATTGACGACTACACCGCCAAGTACATCGACGCTCTCTGGGAAGACTTCGACGCTCTCGGAAATGAGCGACCGGAGATTGTGCCGCGCGCGACACGTCACATCCCTGAGATGGTCAATATAATCGAGCAACTGCTTGCCAACGGGCATGCCTATCGTTCCGGTGACTCGATCTATTACCGCATCGCTTCTTTTCCGGGCTACGGGAAACTGTCGAAGATCAATTTTGAAGGAAATAAAGCCGGCGCGAGTGAGCGAGTCGATACCGACAAGTACGACAAGGAAGACGCGCGCGACTTTGCGCTCTGGAAAGAACCATCAAGCGAAACCGAAACGGCCTGGGACGCTACGATTGGTCGCGGCCGTCCGGGTTGGCACATTGAGTGCTCGGCGATGTCGATGAAGTATCTGGGTGAGACGTTTGACATTCATGCCGGTGGAATCGATCTCGTGTTTCCACATCACGAAAACGAGATCGCGCAGAGTGAAGGCGCAACGGGCAAAGAGTTTGTCCGCAACTGGATTCACTTCGAGCATTTGAAAGTCGACGGCGAAACGATGTCGAAGTCAAAAGGCAACTACTACACGTTTCGCGATGTCACGGATATGGGTTATTCGGGTACGGCAGTGCGTTACTTTCTGTTAAGTGTGCCTCACAACAAGCAGCTTAATTTTACCTTCGAAGCACTGGCGGGAGCCGAGCGAACGGTTGCGAGTCTGCGTGACTTTCGCGCGCGTTTGAGTGAAGCGAAGACCGAACCCGGAAGCAATGAGAAATTGGCGGAAGCCGCTGCCCGCGCGCTTCACGAGTTTGAAGCCGGGATGGACGACGATTTCAACACGTCCATCGCACTCGCAGCGATTCACAATCTTTCACGCGAGGTGAACACGGCCCTCGCTCGTAAACAGGTGAAGGCCGACAATCAACACGAGTTGTTAGCGCTTCTCGATCGCTTCGACACTGTTCTCAACATCTTCGGCGAGCAAAAACGAGAGATGCTCGACAGCGAAATTCAGTCGCTGATCGACGAACGCCAGGAAGCTCGACATCGACGCGACTTCAAACGCGGCGATGAAATCCGCGACGAACTAGCCAGCCGCGGGATCATTCTCGAAGACACCAAAGACGGCGTGCGCTGGAAACGAAAATAGGAGACAGAATTTAGCCACGGATCACACAGATATTGAATTAAGTCTTTATCAGTGAAATCCGTGGCTTATCGTTTAAGCTCTCCGCAAGGTGCGTATTGAACTTTCGAGATGAGCGATGAGGGAAAGAAGCTGTTCGCGTTGCGTGTCGGTCATGTCAATGAAGCGCATGCCGAACCCCAACGTAGGTGTGTGGTGAGCGACCTCGCCGGTTAACTCTAACCAGTCGCCGTTAGGCTGTCGTAGTTTGAAGTCGAGAATCTCGCCAACCTGAGCTCCACCAAGACTGTCGACGTAACAACCCCCTTCCGACAGATCCGTGACCCGGGCGCTGTAATTCCCGCTTTTACCGTCCCAAACCGCGTCGAGACAAACGTCCCATCTCTTTTCAGTTCTGCGCTCGCTCGTCATCGCTTTCTTCACACGCCAATGAAACCTGAGGCGAGGCATTTTGCCTCTGGGCGCACCTCAGAAAGCTGCTGATTTATATGGGGCGATTTTTGCCGGGTCGGTGGCGCAGGGTGAGCTCGCCGACGTGGCGCCAACGATTTTAGCGCGCAAAACAAAAAAACGGAATGCTGAATTGGGCAATCTGCCGATCTGTCGATTTCTTGTTATGATGAGCCAAATGTCCACAACTTCCCGTCAACCCCAGATCGAAGTCGCATCAGTCACAGAAATCAGACAACAGTTTCCAGCTCTCGAACGCGTCCACAACGGTTTCCCCGTCGCTTATTTCGACGGCCCCGGTGGCACGCAAGTCCCGCGTTATGTGGTTGAAAAGATGAGCGATTATCTTTATCACCACAACGCCAACACACATTGGGCCTACCCAACGAGTGCCGAAACTGACGTCGCGCTTGAACACGCGCGAAACGTGTTCGCCGAGTTCCTGAATGCGTCGCCAACCGAAATCGCTTTCGGTGCAAACATGACGACGCTGACGTTTCATCTATCGCGCGCACTCAGTGTTAACTACGAAGCCAATGATGAAATCGTCGTCACCGAACTCGATCATCATGCGAACGTCGATCCGTGGCGCCGGTTGGCAGTCGAACGCGGTGTAACAATTCGCACTGTGCGAATGGACACGGCCACGGGCCAACTCAACCAGGACGATCTCGAGCGATACATTGGTGAAAAGACAAAACTGGTGGCGATTGGCGCGGCTTCAAACGCACTGGGAACAATCAACGATCTAAAAACGATCATTCGCCTCGCCCACGATGCAGGCGCACTCGCGTTTGTCGACGCAGTTCATTCTGCGCCACACGAGTTGATCGACGTTCAGGAACTTGATTGTGATTTTGTGGGGATGTCGGCGTACAAGTTTTATGGACCACACATCGGGGTGCTCTTTGCCAAGCGTGGGCTGTTCGAGCAGATCGACTTTCCGAAGCTCGTACCGGCGGCCGATTACGCTCCTGAGAATGCCGAAACTGGAACCATGAACCATGAAGGGATGGTGGGAGCAGGCGCGGCAGTTGAATTTCTCGCCTCGCTCGGCAAACATACCGATCTCCGCGAGAACCTTCGCCACGTTTTCGAAGAAACTCACGAGCGCAACGCGCAGTTGTTTAATCGTCTCTGGACCGCACTCAGCGCGATACCGCGGGTGACGTTATATGGTCCACCACCCGACGCTGCACGAACACCGACGTTGTCTTTCACAATCGAAGGCTGCACTTCCACAGACGCCGCACGTCAACTCGCCGGCAAAGGGCTCTTCTTATCGCACGGAGATTTTTATGCGTACACCATCGTGCAACGTTTCGGCCTCGGCGATGAAGGATTAATCCGCGCCGGCTGCGCCTGCTACACAACTGAAGAGGAAATCGATCGGCTAATCGAAGGTGTTACCGAATTAGCAACCTAATCCGTCTTAAATCCGCGTCATCGGCGGCTCGCGTTTAGGAAGTCAGCCAACAACCCATAAGCAGTGCTCTGTAAATTCGGACGGTGCGAAACAATCGTCAGACCGGGAATCGTATCCAGTTCAAAATGAATCGCGAGCGAAGTGCCACGCACACCGCCGAGCGGTTCATTCAGACCAACCTGTTCCGGTCGTACAAAAGCATTAACGGATCCATCAGCGCCGGCGGTCGCGCGTGAGATAAGTTTGTAAGGTCTGCCTTCGGCTCGTGCGGCCTGGAGCGTGGCGGGATCGAGGTTCCGAATTCCTTCGCGTTTGACGTTTACCGGCAGCAACGGCGTTTTCAAAATCACCCGGGAGATGGCGCAGATCTTCATGATCGAATCCCAACCATCAACGTCATGACTGGGATCAGTTTCAGCGCAGCCGAGTTCCTGGGCCGTCTTCACTCCCTCAGCAAAGCTCCGGCCTTCTTCCATTGTCTCGATAATAATATTTGAGGTGGAATTAAAGGCGCCGCTAAAGCCACGCACTTTCGCCCCGGGCAACGTCTCGCGAAAAAGTGAAAACACCGGCGCGCTATCAAGCACGGTGGCTTCAAACATAAAACGTTTGCCTTGCGCGATGGCGATCTGATTTAACTCGTCGTAAGCGTAAACGATTGGCGCTTTATTAGCCGTGATGACATGCGCCCCGGACTGAAGTGATTTTTTCTGATATTCGATCGCCGGCTGGCCCGTCTCGGGATTGAGCGACGTAGTTTCAAAAACTACATCCGGCCGCGCGCGTTTCAACCACTCGTCGATGCCTGGTTCTGAAGCAGTGTCGTCGTTGCCGGCCAGCAAGCTCGCAACATCGATCGCATTCTCACTCGCACGCCAACCCATTCGCCGCGTCGCGACACCAGTGATCTCCCACTCGACGCCATAGTTGTCACGCAGTTCAGCCGACTTCGAAACAAACAACCGCGCAAGCGCGCGGCCGACGTTACCAAAACCAAGAAAGCACAGTCTGTATTTTTTCATGTATGATTAGACAGGATTAACAAGATTCACATGATTTACAACATTTAGATTGAATCCTGCAAATCATGTGAATCTTGTCAATCCTGTCTAATAGTATGAAACAGTATCACGAACTGCTCCGATCAATTCTGCAGCACGGATCCGAACATCAGGATCGCACGGGCGTCGGCACGATCTCGCATTTTGGTTTTCAAACCCGCTTCAATCTGCGCGAAGGGTTTCCGATCGTAACGACCAAGCGCGTCCCGTTTCGCTGGGTGGCGGAGGAGTTGTTCTGGTTTCTCTCCGGCGACACTAGCGAAACAAACCTGCGTGCACGCGGTGTCGATATCTGGGCCGAGTGGGCCGATGAAGAACACACGGAAAAGTTTGGACGCGCTGCCGGAGATCTTGGTCCAGTTTACGGTTATCTGTGGCGTAGTTTCGGCGGCAACTATCCTGAGAAAAATGGTGTCGATCAGATCGCGAATCTTATAAAACAGATCGAGACTAACCCCGATTCACGACGATTGGTCGTCACGGGCTGGGATCCGCACCAGGCAGGTAACGTCGATCTCCCGCCCTGCCACACTCTCTTTCAATTCAAAGTCGAGAATGGCCGCATTCTGCATTGCCAGCTTTATCAACGTTCCGCGGACGCTTTTCTCGGCGTGCCATTTAACATCAGTTCTTATGCTTTGTTGACGCATCTCGTCGCGCACGTAACGGAACTTGATGTAGGAGACTTTGTTTACACGTTAGGCGATTATCACATCTACAAAAACCATCTCGAACAAGTTGAAACGTTATTGTCGCGCGAGCCTTTGCCGTTGCCGGAGTTGCAGATTAACGATCCGGAAAACAGTTTGCGCGGGCTCGATGGTCTGTTGGCGATGAAATACGAAGACCTGAATTTGGTAGGATACAAATCTCACGGCAAGATCGCGGCGCCGGTCGCGGTCTAACTGAAAACGATGATCATTGGTATCGCAGCAGTCGACCGAAAAGGCGCCATCGGCAAAGGTGGCAAGCTGCCATGGCACTATCCTGCCGACATGAAATTTTTCCGCGAAACGACCACCGGACACGCGGTCGTAATGGGCCGGAAGACCTGGCTCACAATCGGAAAGCCACTCAAGAACCGTTTGAACATTGTGCTCAGTCGCGATTCAGATCTCGATCCACAGGAATCGTTGATTGTTCTGAGTGATGTTGAATCAGTGCTTTCGTTCAACGAATCTCTCTCGACCGATCTGTTTGTGATCGGCGGCGCGCAAATCTACACCGCCTTCCTGCCGCACGTCGACAAATGGATCATTACGGAAGTGCCGTTGACGGTCAGTGGTGCGGATGCGTTTATGCCGGAGGGATATCTTGAAGGATTTGAAGAGATCGATTCAAAGTCTCTCGACGATGACCTTATCGTGAAATATTTTAGCCGCGGATAATACGGATAAAATCCGGATTTTGATCCGTGTTTATAGCGCTTAAAAAATTTCGTCAAGCGCCTCGTCGACCGATCGAACACCAACAACACGCACACCCAATAATCGTTCCAGCCCGGCGACATTCGAGGCGGGTATGACGATCTTTTTGAATCCCAGCGCTTGAGCTTCCCGTGCACGCACGGAAGCCTGCGTTGCTCCTCTGACCTCGCCCGTAAGCCCAATCTCGCCGAATACAGCGGTGTGCGGATCGATGGTCATGGTCTTGAAACTCGACACGATCGCGGTCACCACGCCGAGATCTACCGCGGGTTCGTCGACTTCAAGTCCGCCGGCGATATTCACAAACACATCGTCGCCGGTGAGTTGCAGACCAGCGCGCTTCTCAAGCATCGCGATCAACAACGACACTCGATTCTGGTCCAATCCCTGTGTCATTCTTCGTCCGGTTCCGTATTTGGTGCTTGAAACAAGCGCCTGGATCTCAACCAGCAACGGTCGCGTGCCTTCCATACAAGCCGTGACTACCGATCCGGCAACGTTCTGCGGCCGTTCCTGTAAAAACATCTGCGACGGATTCGCCACCGGCATCAGTCCCGCTCCCGTCATCTCAAATACCCCGACCTCGTTTGCGGCGCCAAAACGATTCTTAACCGCACGCACGATGCGGTGGTTGTGATGACGCTCGCCTTCAAAGTAAAGCACTGTATCGACAATGTGCTCGAGAATCTTTGGACCAGCAATCGAGCCTTCCTTCGTGATGTGGCCGATGAGAAAGATTGGAATGCCGCGATTTTTGGCGAGCATGAGAAACTGGTGCGCCACTTCCCTTACCTGCGAAACGGATCCCGGCGCTGATTCGATGGAACTCGAAAACATTGTTTGAATCGAGTCGACAATAATCGCGCCCGGTTTCACGCGTTCTATTTCGTTGCTGATATTTTCGAGATTGGTCTCGGGAAGGATGTAGACGTTTTTTGCGCTGACCGCGAGGCGTTCACCACGCAACTTGATCTGTCGTTCCGATTCTTCGCCGGAGATGTAAAGCACACGCGAGCCGGAGTCGCTCAGTTTATCGGCAACCTGGAGCAAGAGAGTGCTCTTACCAATTCCCGGATCGCCGCCGATCAGAACCAGCGTGCCGGGAACGATGCCGCCGCCGAGAACACGATCGAATTCCGTGACACCTGACGTGACTCGAACATCGTCCTGCGATTCGATCTCAGCATACGGAACGGCAGACACGTCGCGAAGCTTGAAACCGTTGCGAGCGCCGGAGCGTCGGGCGGTCTTTTCTTCGACGAGGGAATTCCATTCACCACATTCGGGACATTTGCCCAGCCACTTGCCGGCTTTGTATCCACAGCTCTGACAAACGAAGATGATCTCTTTTTTCATTCCAGTCCACAGATTACACAGATTATGAGAATCTGTGTAATCCGTGGATCACAACAACTCCTTCACGTTCTCGGTTGGTCGCCCGAGCACCGCACGATCACCACGCTCCACGATTGGACGTTGAAGTAAATCCGGATGCTCGACCATCAACCCGATCAACTCACTGTCGCTGAATTTATCTTTCGCCAGCCCAAGCTCCTTATAAACCGGCTCGCTCTTCCGCAGCAGATCGCGTGGCTTCAGATCCATCTTGCGCAGCAGTTCGGTGAGTTTCTTCCGGCTCAACGGCTCGATGTAATAGTTGACCTTCTCGAAAGGAATGCCACTCTCACGGAGCAGCTTGTCCATTTCGCGACACTTGGTGCAAGTTGGTTTTTCGTAGACCGTGATCTTGTCAGCCATTTTAAGGGAATATTCCTCTCACGCTGGTTGCTTCAACCACTCTGCCCACCGCCAATATATAAGCACCGGTGCGCATGTCGGTGTTATAACGCTGAGCAGTTTCATAAACTGAATCGAAAGATTTAGTGATCGTCTGTTCCAGGGTATCGTTGATCTTTTGCTCTGACCAGAAGAACGAATACAAATCCTGCACCCATTCGTAATAACTCACCGTTACGCCGCCGGCATTTGCGAGAATATCGGGAATCAGAAAAACACCTTCATCTTCCAACACGCGATCCGCTCC
Source organism: uncultured Acidobacteriota bacterium (assembly GCA_963708055.1). Taxonomy (GTDB): domain Bacteria; phylum Acidobacteriota; class Blastocatellia; order Pyrinomonadales; family Pyrinomonadaceae; genus PSRF01. The sequence continues at coordinate 1,769,169 of OY970193.1, forward strand.
CGGCGTGGTTGGTCCATTTGCGAGTTCGGCAATAATTTTCGCTTTAACTTTACCCACAGTCTTGAGCGTGATTGCGTTTTCCAGCGCGGAGGGCAACAGAATATCGCAGTCGACGCTGATGATGTCGTCAGGATCGATCTCTTTCACACCAGCCAAACCAGCCAGGGACTTCGTTTCGGCTTTGTGTCTCAACGCTTCAGCGACGTCGATCCCGCTGCTCGAGTAGACTGCTCCTTTTGAATCACATGCGGCGACGACTTTCGCGCCGTCTTCCGCCACTAAACGCGCGATATTAGCGCCGGCATTTCCAAATCCCTGCACTGCCACGCGTGCGCCTTTCAGGTCAATGCCTTTCACGCGACAGGCTTCACGCAACGCGTAAAGACAACCGCGAGCGGTCGCTTCCGCACGTCCCTGTGAACCGCCGAGCGAAATCGGTTTTCCAGTGACCACGCCGAGTTCGGTGTGGCCGCGCACCATCGAGATGGTGTCCATGATCCAAGCCATGGTTTGTTCGTCGGTGTAGACGTCCGGAGCTGGAATATCTCGATCCGGACCAATAATAGGTGCAATCTCAAACGCGTAGCGGCGCGTGAGTCGTTCGAGTTCGTTGCGTGAAAGACTCTTCGGATCGCAAATCACGCCACCCTTTCCGCCGCCGTAAGGAATACCGACCGTGGCGCATTTCCAGGTCATCCACGAAGCCAAGGCTTTCACTTCGTCGAGCGTGACGTTTGGATGATAGCGAATGCCGCCCTTTGCTGGTCCACGCGCGACGTTGTGTTGCACGCGAAAACCTTCAAACACCTGTACGTCGCCGCCATCCATCTTTACCGGAATGGAGACGATTAGTTGTCGTTTGGCATTTTGCAGAACGTGCCGCATCGATTGATCGAGATCGAGATAATCGGCGGCACGGTTGAACTGCTGCTTAGCAATTTCAAACGGATTGAGTTCTTCCTGAAACGCCTTTTGGGTCGCCATGCAAAATCTGCCTCCCTGGAAAGTGTGGGAACTCGGTGAGCGGCTGTAATGCTAAAAGGTTCGGTCAGCGATGGCAAGTTTTGAAGAACCGGGAACCGTTCCGCGGAACCGGTGTCTAAGTTAAGCGAGTAAGGCTCCCGCGACCCGAATGGCACCGGCAACCTAGCGGAGGAACTCGATGTTTAACAACCTGATTGAAAGCAGCTCGCACGCAAAGGAATTTAAGCGGCGCGGATCGTTTCTGCTGTTAACCACAGCCACATATTTCGTGCTGCTGGTGCTCGCCGGTGTCGGTAGTATCTACGCTTATGACGCACACCTCGATAGCCAGAGTACCGAACTTGAAATTACGTTTATGCCACTCGTGCCGGACAAAACTCCGGTGGTAGAGGTCAGAAATACAATTCGCTCGGCATCGTCCGACTCAAATAGAACTCCGACGCAATCAACTCGCACGGAGCTGATAGCCAGCACATCTGATCCAAACAAGATCCCGGATAAACTCGGCGTTGAGGCCGTCCGGGTTCCACCAGCACGGTCGGATTCGATAATTGGACCAGCGAATGCAGATCCACCGGCACCCGCTTTTAGTGGGCGTCCAGGAACAGGCACTGGTGATACACCACACGTCGAATTAGGGGAGAACCCTCCACTACTTCCACCGACGCCGACGCCAAAACCGGCGCCGACGGTGCTTCGGATTTCAAAAATCTTGAATAGTCAGGCGCTGCTATTGCCTAAACCAAATTACCCAATTATCGCCAAGCAGGCCGGAGTTCAGGGAACTGTGAGCGTCCAGGTAATGATTGACGAGACCGGTAAGGTGATCTCAGCGAAGGGCACGGGTCATCCACTGCTCGTTCCGGAAGCACAAAGAGCCGCACTGCAAGCTCGCTTCTCACCAACTATTGTTGGAGAAACACCGGTAAAAGTTTCGGGAGTAATTACCTACAACTTCATAAGGTAATAAGAACGAACACCCCACCCACGCAAAGAGGTACGGAAGAAGATCCTTCCGTACCTCTCCCGCCGTTCGTTAATAATTAAACGTCGCGATCGCGAATGATGCCGCGGCCACCGCCCGTCATCACTTCTTTTCCATGTTGGTTAGTGCAGGTCCAGGTCGTGTTGATATCCAGATAGCCGTCATTGGGCGTAGCTTCGATCAGTGTGACGACACATTCGATCGTATCGCCCGCAAACACCGGCCGGTGAAAACGAAAAAACATCTCACTCGCAATGAGATTCATATCGCCACCGATTTTTGTCGGCAGGGTAGCAGTTAACAACCCATGCGCCATCAACCGTCCCTTTTCATCAGGGACCAAATGATGTTCGCCACCATCACCTGACACCCTCGTGAACAGGCGAATATCCTCCTCGGTAAAAGTCCGCCGCCACGATAACGTCTCACCTGGTTTCATAGCCTCAAAGAAGGACAAATGAATTCAATCAATATTTTTAAGTCTTTCAATCAAACTAAACCTTCCAGCTTCTTCCATCTATTTTGTGACTTTTGTGCCTTTTTGTGATCTATATCTCTCTGATCCAACGATCGATCTCATCCATCGCGGTGTCAAAAATCTGATCCTGGCTAAATCCAAATTTCTTGGGCGCCTTGAAAGAGTGATCGCCACCTTCGATCGAATGAATTTTTGCGGCCGGACGAAGGTCCTTGATGAAAGGAGTAATCTCCTCAGGTGTACCAAGTGCATCGCGCGTGCCTTGTACAAACAACATCGGCTTGTGAATATGTTCCAGGTGGTCCACCCGCAGCTTTGCGGGATTGCCCGGCGGATGAAGCGGATAACCGAGAAAGACTAACCCCGCAACTGCGTCCGCGAAGGATTCTTTCTCATCCCCGGCCATCACCTGCGAAGCGATCCGCCCGCCCATCGACTTCCCACCCAGCACCAGTCGATTCGATTTCAGCTTCTTCTGTTTTAGTGCGGCCTCAATCACCGCACGAAAACAGTTTTCCAGTTTGTGCTTCTGATCAGGAATAGAGCGACCTTGTTCCATGTAGATGAAGTTAAACGTCATCACATCAAGGCCACGCTCTGCCAAACCTTTCGCAAACATACGCATGAAGCCACTCGTTTGATTCGCGCCGGCGCCATGGCCCAGTAACACCGTCACAACGGCGCGATTCTTTTTAGCGGCTGCGTAAAGCAGTGCGGTCACTGCGTCTTGATCATTGACCTGAACGGTCAGTTTCTCTGATTCTTCAGGCATTCTGTGGTTTAAGCTTCTTTCGCCAGCATTGCGAGAGCATCCTGCATTTCACTTTTGAACCTGTTGGCCACCCCTTTTTGTACGCTTGGAGAACTCTTCGAGAAGTAGGCCAGATTGCCATCAGCTTTAATTCTGCCGCGCTCGCCGTAGATCGCTCGTATGAGTTTTTCGTCGTACGAAGGATCGGTGGGCGGGACAGTTACGTTAGCAATGGCCCGGTGAATAATCGGGGTCGCACCACCGTGCTGGACTGCGGTGGACCAAACGGCATCCTGCACTGCGCCGCTGCGTGTGTTTACATCCAAATCGTCCTCAGTCAACACTTTTGCAGCCAGCAGATCGTAGTGCGTCTTCTTGATGAATTCATGCTGGGCTCTTTGAAACTCATCGGTTTGCGCCGCGGCAATTTTCTTCCAGCACGCTGTGAACGGCGCCGTACCTGCCGTCAGATTCTGGAAATCCGCGAGCCACGGAAATCCCGCTTGTGTTACAAACCGCGTGACCGTGCCCATCTTGGTTGCCATTTGATACGAGCCGTAGGAAACGCCGCCCGGATCACCCGTACCGGTCGAGACTGTACCTGGACCACGGCCACCCGTTTCGTACTTGGCCGAGAGCATTCCCAAGGTGTCGGCTAATGCCTTACCCAAAGCTCCCGCGGCAGATGGTGCAGGCGCCGGTGTAACCGGAACTACATTGGACGGCAATGGCTGCGTATGATCACTAAAATCGTCGGGGGTATTAATAACGTCGCCCACCTTGATCTTGTTCGGATCCGTGATTTGAGGATTCGCTTGAAGTAATTGCGCTAAAGTAATGTTATTGCGGGCTGCGATTTTTGCGAGCGTATCGCCGGCCTTTATAACGTAGGTCATCAGAGAAACTCCTTCTGCAGTTCGCTAATTTTTCTGCTTGTCGAGCTAAATCTCTGCGAGGGATTCCGATAGTAGTAAAGGCGTCGAGATAGAGTCAATAATATCCGCTTTCAATCCCCGTTCATTTGTGGCTAAACATAAACTCGTGGCACACGGTGACTGACACCGCAAGTCACTTCATAGGAGAGCGTGCCCACGATCCGCGCCAGTTCTTCGGCGGGGATTTGCAGTTCGGGATACTGACGATTCCATCCAAGTAAAGTCACCTGGTCATCAACCTCTACGCCTGGAATATTGGTCACGTCGAGTAACGTCAGATCCATCGAGACACGACCAACCACCGGTGCATACATTCCCCGGACGATCACGTGCGCGCGATTCGACAGACCACGCATATAACCATCGTGATATCCAACCGGGATGGTGGCGATCAAACTCCGGCGCGAAGCTTCAAAGGTGCACCCGTACCCGATCGTCTCACCCGGCGGCACCCACTTCAGTAAACTGATTCGTGAATGCAGCGACATGACCGGCAGCAGTTTCGCATCTGAAGTCGAAAGCGGCAGAACGTCACGCCACAATCCATACAACACGCCGCCCGGTCGCACCAGGTTTCCCCACGCCTTGCGATGACCAAAGATGCCGGCTGAATTCGCGAGATGCAGAAAAGTTGGTTGGAAGCCGTGATCGCGAAAGACAACTTCGGCATCCTCGAAGCGCTGAATCTGATCGAGTGTTAAGGGTTGGCAGGCAACATCATCCGCCGCCGCGAGGTGAGTCATAATCCCGTCGATACGCACGTTGCGAAATTGCGTCAACGACGCAAGGAATTCGCTTAGTTGATCGAAACGAACGCCCAGCCGGCCCATTCCCGTATCCACTTTTACGTGAACATCAGCCACCACGCCGGCATTTTTAGCCGCGTGATCGAACGCCTCGATCATGTCGCGCCGGTAGACCACCGGCGTCAGGCGATGCTGGATGCAAGCTGCCGCCTGACCGGGCCAATAACCTGCCAGGCAAAGCACCGACTGCGTGATACCAGCATCACGCAGTTCGATTCCCTCCTCGGGAAGCGCCACGCCAAACCAGTCAGCTCCTTCTTGTGCAAATCGTCGCGCACATTCCACCGCGCCGTGGCCGTACGCGTTTGCCTTAACAATCGCCATCACCCCCGCTGGCGGCCCAACGCGCTGTTTGATCTGATTAAAATTCGCCGCCAGGTTATTGAGATCGATCTCGGCCCAGGTCGGACGCCGGGCGAGAAGGTCTTGTTGATCCTCAGCTGAAGCCATACGCGGTAGTTTACTGTACAACCCGTCATTTACTGTTAGTCGCGAAACAAAACCGCTCGTTGTGCCATTACTATTGAAGAAAGTGCGGTGCCTTGGCACTGCTTTTGGCCTAAGTGGGGTCCTTTGATAGAAAGTTAATTAGAATAGTCTGCCAGTCGCCACTTTGACCAAAGCGCCACCAAGGTGGCTCACTCCAAGGAACGCCCATTTACACTCTCAACCCCTCCCTCAGAAAGGAGAGTTAACAATGAAACGACTTGTTGTTGGTTTATTAATTATTTGCCTGTTATCTGTTAACGGATACGCTTATGGACCACGGGGACATCAGCTTGTCGGCGCCATCGCGGACAAACGAGTGGCGAAGAATCAAACACTCGCAAAAAAGATCAAAAAACTTCTCGACGGCCTGACGCTGCAACGAGTGTCGACCATGCCCGATGAGATTAAGAGTTGGCAATGCGGACGCGAACCATTCGGCACCAACCGCATCAATCGCGAACTGCAAGCCTTCGTAAACGCAAATTGTAGCGGCCGCCCCTCTCACAACATCTTTCATTACACCGACGTGCCGGTTACAGGAAACGAGGATTACGATGATGGAAAAGTCGGTCGCGACGAGTTTGATGTCGTGCAGATGATTCCCTTCGCTATTCGTGTTTTGAAAGGTGAAGTGCCGGAAACCAACGAACGCGCGATCACGAAATCGGTAGCAGTGATCTTGATCACGCACTACATGGGCGACATCCATCAGCCGCTTCATGTCGGCGCGGAGTTTTTCAATTCCAGCCGCCAGGCATTTCAACCGACTACCGAAAACCCGGGTTTTGGCGATCAGGGCGGCAACAAACTAACGCTCTTCACTTTCGTCGGCGGCAAGCGAACTTCAGCGGGAAAGCTTCACGGCTATTGGGACGGCCAAACGGTTACTAACGCTTTTGGTAGCCAGCAGGATGCTAAAGTGGCCCAACGGTTGAGCTCCCAAGAACCTGACGACTGGGAATTGTCCGGCGGCGTCGACACCTGGGCCGAGCAGTTGGCCAATGGCATTCTTCCCACCGCACGCGAAGCGCGTTCGCGTTTGATGTACAAAGACATCCAGTTACAACCCAACAAGGACGAAATAAACAGCGGTCGTGCTGAAGAAAGATCGCACGGGCCGGGCGGGAAGTTCTACGCTATTTGGGCCGCTGATGTGGTCAAAAACGAAATACACAAAGGTGGCTGGCGTTTGGCCGCGTTGCTGGAAGAAATCGTTCAGTAATTTCAAACTCCTTTCGCAAGTGTTTATTGCGCGCAACTGCGCATACGGGTATAATTCTGCCCACCTCACCTCGATTTGAAAGGAGATCGAACCTCATAATGACTAACGAAGAGTGGGACAGAAAAGTAGAGTTTCTCCTCAACCAGCAGGCCCGGTTCGATGCGGGCATGCAACAAATCAAAGAAGCTCAAGCCGAAAATGAGAAAAAGATAACGACAGCGGCTGCTACTGCTGCGCACGCCGCCGTCGCAGTTTCACACGTTGCCATTTCTGTGACGCAAATGGCCGAAACCGTAGCCAGCTTTATCAGTGCCACCAACAACAGTTTTCAGCTTGTGTTCGACTCACAAAGACGGACCGAAGAAGAGCTGCAAAATCTAGCTGGCATAGTAGAACGCCATATTCGCGAGGGACACCACGGCCTTAATGGCACCTAAGCACTAATCTTTCAAACCTTTGCTGGTCCCCCGACAGGAAAGGCTTATATGAAAATCCTTATTACGCTGGGCCTCGCCGCGCTGTGCTCATTTCAAGGCACTGCGCTCGGGGCGAAACCTCGTCTCTTAGTCTCTCCCCAAGCTCGAGACACGTGGCGCAGTGTGCGTACCAATCACATGTTTGTGATTGGCAATGCCGAGCCGGAGAAACTTCGCCAGGTGGCGACCTGGCTCGAATTCTTTCATGGCGCGTTTGCCCGTCTCGTCTCACGCAATGTGCTCGAATCATCTGTACCAACCACCGTCATCATCTTTCGCGACGACGCTTCGTTTACACCCTTCAAACCTCTCTACCAGGGACGACCAGGCAACGTTTCCGGCTACTTCCAACCCGGCGAAGACGTCAACTACATCGCGATTTCATTAGATCCAAACGAAAGAAATCCCTACAGCACTGCGTTTCACGAGTACGTTCACCTGCACATCAGAGATAACGTACCCGGCGCACCTTTGTGGCTTAACGAAGGTCTCGCCGAGCTCTATGGCTCGCTGCAGTTCTCGGGCACAGATGCGCAGCTTGGCGTGCCAATCTATTCCTACCTCCGTCTATTGCGCGAACAGGAGTTGCTGCCGCTCGAAAAATTCTTCTCGATCGATACGAGTTCGCCTCACTACAACGAGCAGGATAAAACCGGGGTGTTCTATGGACAGTCGTGGGCGCTGGTCCACTATCTGATGCTGGGCAATCGTGACCGGCAGGAGCAGTTCAAACGATTTCTGCAACAGGTAAGCAGAGGTGAAAACGCGGCGAAGGCGATTGAAGACACTTACGGCATGAGCATAGCGACGTTGGAGAAAGAACTGCGCGCCTACATTCAAACCGGCAACCTCACCGCGCAACGTATCACCAACGTTGATAACCCGCAGAGCTATGCTTCCTATACAGCCACACAACGTTCGTCACTCTCCGAAGGCGAGGCAAATTATTACCTTGGCGATCTTTTGCTGCACACCGGGCGCGAACAGGACGCCGAACGCTACTTCAAACAAGCAATTACACTTGACCCTGGTTTCAGTCCCGCGTACGCAGCGCTCGGCACCATGTGCGTATATCAACGCCGATTTGCAGAAGCTAAAAAGTATCTGCAAAAGGCGACAACCTCACCTCAGAGTTACCTGGTCCATTACTTCTATGCGTACGTACTCAGCCGCGAAGGTGTAACTCCCAGTGGACAGGACACCGAATATTCACGCGAGAATGTCGCCCTGATGCGCGAACAATTGTTGAGTGCGATCAAAAACAAATCTGATTACGCACCCGCCTATTACTTACTTGCGCTCATCAATCTCGTAACCGACGAACGCCTCGACGAAGCTCTCCAGATGGCCCAAAAAGCCCGCCAGATTTCACCGGCAAAGAGTGGTTATTCACTGCTACTGGCGCAGATTCATCTGCGGCGCTCAGAAGAGAATGCCGCCCGGCCAATCCTCGAGACACTCACGCGCGACTCAGACAGCTCCGTGAGAACCGAAGCGCAGGAATTGCTCGATTCGCTGAACGGCAAGAGTGAAACTTCAAAACGGCCTCGGAAGACCGCCCCGGCGATTAGTGCAGCGTTGGATTCCGAACCGGCCGCGTCCGGCACATCGCGTATGCTCGGTGGCGATTCTGGTGGAGTGGTGATTAGAGATGGTCAAACGATCGACAGTTCGGGTTCATTGCCGACTGTAGACGACATTCTGCAAAAGTATTTGGCAGCGCTCGGGGGCGCCAACGCAATCAAAACTGTGAACAGCCGGATGATCAAAGGAACTGTTGATGTCGTTGGTATCAGCCGAGGAGGTAGTTTTGAGACCTATGCGCAGGCTCCGAACAGAATGCTATCCGTGATAACGGCACATCCAATGGGCACCGTCAAAGTGTCGTTCGACGGGCGGAACGGCTGGTCCAAATCCGGGACTGTCCAGCGCGCGCTGAAGAGTGCCGAGTTGAGTGCGGTACAACGCCAGGCGGAATTCTACGCAGTGCTCACGCTGAAAAATAGTTACGCGAAAATCACGATGCCCGGTATGAGCAAGATTGGTTATCGAGACGTTTACGTGCTCGATCTGCAACCGGCGGTAGGAGCAGTTGAACGACTCTATCTCGATGCAACGACGTATTTGCCGGTGCGCATCAACACCGTGCAAACGCTCGGAACATTAACAGCCCCGGTCGAGATCTACCTTGATGATTGGCGTGAGGTTGAAGGAATTAAGTATCCGTTTGGAATGAGTCAGCGCTTCCCCAAACTCACCCTGACCTTTACCGTGAAAGAGATCAAACACAACGTGCCTGTCGATGCTCGCCTCTTCGAACCCTAGTACAAGATGTAAATCTTGTTCCATCTTACTCGCGATACAAGTTATCAAACCGCATACTCGACGGCGTAAACCGCAAGTCAACCGTTCCGGTTGGACCATTACGTTGCTTCGCAATAATCAGCTCAGCGATGTTCCGGCGATCTTCAGGCAGTGCCTCTCGTTCTTCCGGCGACTTATATACTTCCTCGCGAAAGATGAACGCCACCACATCGGCATCCTGCTCCAGTGCTCCCGACTCGCGCAAGTCTGAGAGTTGTGGCTTATGATCCGAACGCGACTCTGGCGCGCGTGAAAGCTGCGACAACGCCACGAGCGGCACATTCATCTCCTTCGCCAGTCCCTTTAACTCGCGTGAGATCTGCGACACTTCCTGCTGGCGCGACTCGGTGCGTTTCGCCGAACCCGACATCAACTGCAGGTAGTCGACAATAATCAGATCGAGTTTTTTCTGTTCCGCCGCGAGGCGTCGCGCCTTGGCGCGCATCTCCAACACACTCAACCCCGGCGTGTCGTCAAGATAGATCTTCGTGTCAGCAAGTGTCCCGAGCGATTTTGCAATCTGCGCCCATTCGAGTCGCGACAGAAAACCATTGCGGAAACGCTGCGCGTCGATGTTGCCCTGCGCACACAGCATGCGCATCACCAGCGACTCCTTCGACATTTCCAAAGAAAACACACCTACCACGGCGCCTGAAAGAATCGCGGCATTCTCTGCCAACATCAACGCGAAACTGGTCTTTCCCATCGAAGGTCGCGCCGCCAGAATAATGAGGTCAGAAGGCTGAAGACCCGAAGTCATCTTGTCGAGATCAGCAAAGCCGGTCGTTAAGCCTGTCAAAACGGCCGCGCGGCCTTCCATCTCCTGAACTTTTTCCAGCAGTTGCTCCGCAATCGGTTTGACGTGTACGAAGCCCTGGCGAATGCGTTCGTCGGCGAGCTGGAAGATTGCCTGTTCGGCGTGATCGAGAATGATCTCCGGTTCCTCCTCTTCGGCCAGAGCTTCCTGCGAGATCTTGTTCGACGTTTTGACGAGCTGTCGCAACATCGACTTGCCACGCACCACTTTGGCGTAGTGAGCAATGTTGGTTGAGTGCGGCAAACCGTAAGTGAGATTGGTGATGAAACTGATTCCACCAACCGACTCGAGCGCATTCTCTTTCTTCAGCTCTTCACCGATCAGGATTGGATTGATTTCAGCACCACGTTCAAACAACGTGATCATCGCGACAAAGATGCGACGATGCGACGGAACATAAAAATCTTCCGGGCGCAGTTGTTCAATCGCCTGGCTGATAAGCCCATTGTCCAGCAGGACGGCGCCGAGAATAGCGCGTTCGGCTTCGGCACTGTTTGGTAGGGCACGTTCGAAAGGTTGTTCGCGAATGGGATCTGGACTGGCCATAGGTTTTCAGCGGCGCAAAAAAGACGCTGCAAGTTTCAATTAACATGCAGCGTCGATAATGTGCAAAAAATTTTCGGTTTTAAACCACGGATTTTACGGATTGCCGGCCGGATTAACGCTGATCGGTACAGATCTGTAAAAAATCCGTGTAATCCGTGGCTAAATTACTCGGCCGCCTCTTCGCTACCCTGGGCGAGCTCGGCTTCCTGTTCCGGGCTCAGGTGGCCGACGATAACATCGCCCTCGGAAGCCACTCTGACCTTCAGATCGATAGTGACCTCGCGGTGGAGACGTATCGGCACAGTGTATTCACCAAGGCGCTTCAACGGTTCGCGCAGGTGAATGCGATGACGATCAATCTCGTAGCCGCGTTCTTTCAAAGCCTCGGCCACGTCCATCGAGGTGACGGAACCATACAACGCGCCCTGTTCGCCGGCTTTCCGCTTAAACTCGAGATCGAGTTTACCCATCTGCTCCGACTGTGCTTCCGCCGTCGCGCGCTCTTTCGCTTCCTTCTTCAACAACGCCGCGCGTTCCGCCTCGATCCCTTTGACATTACCGGTGGACGCTTCGACTGCCAGGTTGCGGGGCAACAGGTAGTTGCGAGCATAACCGGCTCTCACTCTGACAATCTCGCCGCGCGCACCGAGATCATCTACATCCTCACGCAAAAGTACTTTCGTGTGTCCCATCTTCGTTCTCCTGTCCCTTAGTCGGTTGTGTACGGAAGCAGCGCGATATTGCGAGCACGCTTGATCGCTTCCGCCAACATGCGCTGGTGCGTCGCACAATTACCGGAAATTCGTCGCGGCAGGATCTTGCCTCGCTCGGGCAGGTAGTTCCCCAACAGCCTTACATCCTTGAAATCGATAAGGTCAACTTTATCGATACAGAAACGACACACGCGCCTGCGGTGCATGCGACGTCCGCCGCCACGGCCGCCCATTGGGCGTCTATCGCCATCATCGTCGCTATCGTAACCGCCGCGCTGGCGGTCTTCGTAGTTGCTTGACATAGTTATCCTCTTAACTTGTAGATCAAATCCTATTCGCTGGCTGACTCAGCAAACTCCATCGCGGGCCCTCGACGCGAGTGCGATCCTCCGTGCGAAGGCTTCTTTGCGGCTTTGCGGGCACGTCGCTCTTTGAGCTTCTCGGCACGCCGGCGATCTTCGTCAACTCGCACGGTGATGTAGCGCAACACCCGATCGTTTACACGCATGCGACGTTCGAGCTCAGCAATCTCACGGCCCGATCCTTCGATTTCAAGGAGCACAAAAGTGCCGTCTTTGTGGTGCAGAATCTCATAGGCCAACTGGCGTTTTCCCATGGTCTCGGCCTTGGTGATAACGCCGCCTTGATCAGTAATGATCTGGCTGAAATTCTCGGTGAGTTTCGACACTTCATCATCGGCCGTTGGGTCTACTATGAAGACCACTTCGTACTGTCTCTTTGTTTCCAACTCAAACCTCCAGTTAAGTCATTGCCGCTTTGGCAATCAATTAAACTCGCTCATTGCTTTCAAGGCGCCATCCTTGATGATCGTTCTTATGGCTGCCGCACTTTTCTCGATTGTCTCAGCGACAATCTCCCGCTCGCTGCGTGCGAAATCGTCGAGTACAAACTTCTTCGGATCCGAGATCGGATGCTCGGGCTGAATCCCGATCCGTAACCTCACAAACTCGCTGGTGCCGATCGACGCGATGATCGACTTCAACCCGTTGTGACCACCGGCAGTGCCACGTTCGCGGATGCGAATGTTTCCAAGCGGCAGGGCCAGGTCATCCGAAATCACTATCAACTGCCTCACCGGCGACTCGGTTTCGAGTTTCGCCAACAAGCATGAAACCGCGTGGCCGCTCAGATTCATGAAGGTCTGCGGTTTAGCCAGCCGGGTGACAACTCCCTCGATCGTCGCGCGTCCAACGAGAGAACTGCATTCGCGCCTGCCAACGACAGTTCCTTCATCGTGGGCCAACTTGTCAATCAACATGAACCCGAGATTGTGTCGCGTCCACTCGTACTCTTTCCCGGGGTTTCCTAAACCGACGATCAGCATTGCCAATTTCCGATTTCCGATTGCCAATTTTTATTGCTACGAGCGCTAAAACAAATCGGCAATCGGAAACTGGCAATCGGCAATAATTCCTATTCCGAATCCTCGCCCTCTTCCTTCTTGCCCTTACCAATTACTTCGGGCTCGGCGGGCTCTTCACCTTCAACCGCAGTGGGCGCCTCGACCTCTTCCTTGACAATGCCGACGGTTGCAACTGCAAGCTCAGCGTCAGTCAATATCTCGATTGTGTCGCTGACCTTGATATCCGAAACGTGAAGGATGTCATGAACGTCGAGATGTGAAACATCAATTTCGAGTGTGTCAGGAATCTCTCGCGGTTCGCAGCGGATCTCGATCTCGCGGATCATCTGTTCGAGTACGCCCTGCTTCTCTTTCACGCCGAACGGTTCACCCACCAGGTGAAGCGGCACCGTCACTTCAATCTTCTGACCTTTGACGAGCCGGGTCAGGTCAGCATGAATCAAACGACCACGCACCGGATCGATCTGCCGATCGTGAAACATCACTTCACTGGCGCCAACGCCCTCGACGTCGATCGTAAAGATCGTGTTGCGCCCGGACTCAGAGCGCAGGATCGCGGCCAAATCTCTTAGCGGAGCCACGGCGGCGACCGTCTCTGCGCCACCACCATAAACTGTTACGGGCACCATGCCCTCGCGTCGCGCGCGTCGCGCATCGTTTTTGCCGCGACCGTCACGCACTTTTGCCTGCACCTTGTAATCTTTTTTCTCCGCCATCATTTCTCCTTACGGCATTGGAAACTGCCAATTTCCAATTGCCGATTTTTTGAAAAGCTCTCTACACACTTTCAGCGACAAAGCCATTGCCGACTTGCAACTGCCACATGCCAACTTTTCAATTGGCAATCGGCAATCGGAAATTGACAATCAGCTCGTCGCTGATGGTCTTCTTTCAAGCCATCAGTGTTTGCCCTTCGTCAAACGAAGAGCGAAGAAACCGAAGTTTCCTCGTGGATCGACTTGATCGCTTTCGCCAGAAGCGGCGCGATACTAAGTACTTTTATCTTATCAAGCTCGCAAGCGTGATCGCGAAGCGGAATCGTATTGGTAACTATTACCTTTTCAATATCCGACTCACGAAGCAGCTCAACTGCTTTACCTGAAAACACCGGATGCGTGAAGCACGCATGAATTCGCTCGGCGCCTGCATCCTTCAAAGCACGAGCCACTTTTGTCAACGACCCGCCGGTGTCGCACATGTCGTCAACAATCAAACAACTACGGCCGCGAACGTCACCAACCACGTTCATCACTTCGGCCACATTAGCCTTTTCGCGACGCTTATCGCAAAGCGCGAGTTCGGCATCGAGCCGTTTGGCGTAGGCACGCGCGCGTTCCGCGCCGCCGGTATCAGGAGCAACCACCGTCAGATTCGGCAACGGATGGTCCTGATAATAACCGATAAAAACCGGGGCCGCATACAAGTGGTCCACCGGAATGTCAAAGAAACCCTGAATCTGAGCGGCGTGCAAATCCATCGCCAACAGCCGGTCAGCACCTGCGACGGTAATCAGATTCGCTACCAGCTTCGCCGAGATTGGAACGCGCGGCCGGTCTTTTTTATCAGACCTGCCATAGCCGTAATAAGGAATCACGGCCGTGATGCGCTCGGCAGATGAACGACGAAACGCGTCGAGCATCACCAGCAATTCCATCAAGTGCGCATCGGTCGGAGGGCAAGTCGGCTGAACTATAAAAACGTCACCACCGCGGACGTTCTCATCGATCTGAAAGTTAAACTCGCCGTCAGAAAAACGTTCCGGATACGCCTTCCCCATGTCACAACTGAGTTGGCGACAAATCTCTTCCGCCAACTTGGAATTCGCATTTCCGGAAAAGATTTTGATACCGCCGGTTGTGCTCATAACTCGCTGTACTTGGTGCTTAGCACTTTGTACTTGGTGCTTTATCGGTTGTCGAACTGCCAGTTATCAGTTGACAAAACAAAACACAAAGCACCAAGTACAAAGCACTGATCTGGCTGGGGCGGGTGGATTCGAACCAACGAATGCCGGTTCCAAAGACCGGTGCCTTACCACTTGGCTACGCCCCAGTACCTGTATCTCTGTCTGCAGTTTTAAGAGAGCGTAAAAGCGGGAAGCCAGATGAATTTATCGCACTGAAGTATTCTTCGCGTGACTGTGTTTCGCAGGGAAAAACTCTCCAACCTGCTTCACATTTCAGATCTTCACCGGCGCGATTTCTCGCTGCCTCACTATCAAAAAGACCAAACACGCTCGAACCGCTTCCAGCCAACAAAGCGCCCCGCGCACCTGCATCGAGCAAAGCGCGCTTGACGCGCTCGATTTCAGGTTCTATCTCAAAGATCACCTTCTCAAAATCATTGCGCAGAGGCCATTGCCTGCTGTCGGCGGAATTAAGCTCCGCTAAGGAACTTGAAAGAATAGAGGCCGATTCGGAAGTTGTCAAGGAAGCAGCATTTAGCGATGCGTACGCTTCAGCAGTTGATACTTGAGCGTTCGGAGTAATGGTTATCAGATGCTGTTTTGGGACGTCTGAAACGGGTGTGAGACTGGTGCCTGTGCCCGTTGCGGCACATCGACCGCCAAGGAGAAAGAACGGAACATCCGCTCCCAGCTCGCTGCCAAGGCTCACGAGATCATCAATCCCAAGACCGCATTTCCAAAGCTCGTTCAACGCGAGCAGCGTTACCGCCGCATTTGTAGATGCACCCCCGAGACCGCCCTTGGCGGGAATTCTCTTCGTCAGTTGGATCTGTGCTCCCGATTTAGCGCCGGCGTGCTGCCGGAGGGCGTGGGCCGCTTTAATTACAAGATTACTGCCGTCTACCGGTATCGAGGGCTCGTCGCAAACAAGCGAGATCTCGCTATCAGCGCGTTCCTGGAAGAGCAGTTCATCGGCTAACGAGATCGTTTGCAGAACAGTTATCACTTCGTGATAGCCGTCAGCTCGTTTACCAAGAACGTGCAGGAACCAATTGATTTTTGCGAAAGAAGGAAGCTTTAGAGAAGTCTGGGTCAACGCGTAATGAAGGTCTGTGTCAGATAAACCGAACCGTCAGGACCGACAAAGCTGCCAATCGCCATCCCGCGAAACGCCGACGACAGGATGTTGGCGCGATGCTTCGACGATTGCATCCATTGGCCTACGACAAAGACACCCGGATCGTCGACGCCCTGACTATAGCCGATGTTCTCACCAAGTGTGGAAAACTGCAAAATGCCGGCGAGGCGGGCTCGATCCTTGAGCTTTAACCCATCAGGTGTGACGTGTGAGAAATACTGCTGTCGCGACATGCTCTCGGAGTGCGACCGGGCCATGCGACATATATCCGAATCCCACACCAACGGCTGAAGTCCATTTTTAACGCGAAAGACGTTCGTTTCGTCAAAAGCGCGCTTCTCAATCTCGTTTGGCTCAACGGGCGGTAAGGCTGAGGATGGTGCCGTCGCGACCGGAGAAAAACTACCAACCAAGCGCGCGACAGGCTGCGACTTGGCGTTCTGCGCCAACGCAGTTTGAGCTAAAACCCCGAGGATAAGTGCCGTAAGTGAGAATAGTCGTACCATGGCAATCCCAGAGTAACAAACCAGACAAACACAGATCAACAGTTTTGTCTTGTTAATATTGTAAAATCTTGCACATCTTTATCCAGCTAGACAAAGGAGTGCATGATCCCTGGGGGAATTTAAGGACTTACGACTGCCGCTTGTCAGTAAAACGATAAAGGGTGCGTAGCCAGGAGGTCTTGGTCGGATAGCAATACAGAAAAACGATAATGGCGATGGCGCCTGCCCAATAAGTGTATCGTTCATTGCCGGTCATCAACGTGGACACAAATCCGATTGCGGCGATTCCCGCGCCGAGCAGCGCGAGTTGTAGCGTGGTCTTTTCAAGCGTTTTCAGTAACCCGCTGACGCCTGCCACTCCGGCAACGCTTTGCAACCTGATCGGTTGAAACTTATTTCGTCTCCACACAACCGCACCCAATCCCAGAACCAAAATGACGATTCTGACGGCAATATCAAGAGTTGGATTTGGGTTAGGAGTGAAGTAAGGCCGGCCCAGGAAGGCGACGACGGAAAGTAAGATGGTAGCCACCAGAAGGCCGATGACTGTGGTTGCGGCAGATTTACGTCTTTGAGCTAACTCCGCCTGCGCTTCTGGCGAGGTGGGTTCCAATTGTTTGTCTCCAACGAGGAAACGAAAGGGCGGTCGTTAACAACCGCCCTCGCAAATTCTGCGAACTAAGGTTTAATTACCGCCGCCGGTCCCGCCCCATTAGTGTTGGCGTTTTTCGTCTTTGGATCTGCCGCCGGAGCCGGTGTGGGTGGTTTCGTGGTGTTGGAGCGCTGAGTTGGAGCGTCGGGCGTGGTCAATGCCGGCAACGAGCCGTTGTAACGCAGCGCCTCATCGATCAGGTCCGTTCCTTCTTTTCCTTCTTTGCTGATCAAAATCCCGTTCTTGTTGACGGTAACATCGGCCTTGCCCGAAACCTGCTGCATCAGGTTACCCATAAAACTCTGCTGCTGGCGTTTCGAGCACGGATTCTGTGCACTCTTCTCGGGAATCGGAGCACCAATGATGTTCAACTGTTCGCGAGCTTTCTCGAGGTATTCGCTTTCCGGATATTCCTGGAGCAGCTTCTGGTAATACCGAGCCGCTTCGTCCGGCTCTTCTTCGGCCTGGAACGTTGCGGCAAGCCGGTAAAACACCTCGTCGTTGAAAGAGAAGCAGGGATACTTATCGACAATTTCTTTCAAACGCGACTGTGAACCTTTAAGTCCGCCTTTTCCAGTCTCAAATTTTACGTCGTAATAGAAACGAGCGATCTGGAGATTGTGCATGGCGAGGTTTTCCTGCACCTCGCGTAAACGCCCCTCTACGGTCGGGCGTAACGGGCTCTTGGGATATTGCTGCAAGAGAACTTTGAGCCGCTGCTCTGCTTTGCGGGCATGCGAAATGTCGCGATCGGAGAGTCCCATCTGACGCATCTCCGCTTCAGCCACCTTCAAACTCGCATCGTCAGCAAGCGGGTCGGTCGGGAAAAACGTCAGCCAATCCTGATAACCTTGCGCCGCCTGAATCAGTGAGCTGGTGGTACCTTCCAAAAAGAATGAATCGGCAATCGCCAGTTTTGCCAGGGCGAGAAAAGGCGAGTCAGGATACGTATTGATGATAGTGGCAAAAAGCAGCCGACCAGTATCGTAACGTCCTTTCCGAACTTCTTTCGCCGCCTCTTCAAACAGCACGCGGTCGCGACCGAGAACGGCAGCGCCTGTCAGATCGGCGTATTTATCTTCACCGCCGCCAAACAGACCAAAGAGTTTTCCTTTTTTCTTCTTCTTTTTCTCGGGCGTGTTGGCCGCGGCGACGTTTCGCAAACCTGCGGTTTCCTGCAAATTACTCTCAACCCGCGTATTTAACTCGGTTACTGTAGACTCAAGTCGATCAATAGCCGTGACATCAAACTTCTCGGCGCGGTCGTTCTTGCTCCGAATGTCGTTCACTTCCGACGTAACCGACGAGACCTCTTTTTCCAGGCCCTTTAAGCGCACAATCGGATCGTCCGCATTCGCTTTTTGGTCCTTCTTGGTCTTGTCCTCCATCGCTTTGACTGCGGCGTTTAGCGAACGGCGCAGCAAGTCGAGTTTGGAAGCCATGACGTCTAGCCTCTGGACGGTGGACAGTTCTGTCTGTTTCTGCTGGGCCAATCCGGCTCCGGGAAACCCGAGAACCAGGGCGCAGAAAACCGCCAGAGTAAGAAAGCAAGACTTCATAACATCAACCTCCAATAAAAACTTGTTTGTCAGTGCGATTTAAGAGACCTAACGCTATCGGATTCAAATTCAGGGCGTCCGGTTTGCCCGAGATCGTAAAGATCGCCAATTTCGTTAGTTTTGCGTCTCCTTCTGGAGTGCGGTGCCTTGGCACCGCTTTGGCCAAAAGGGACGCCCAACTTTTATGAACGACCATTACTTAAAAGACTACTTCGACCAAAGCGCCAACAAGTTGGCGCACTTCAAGGAGGCGCTCAGACCCACTGGACCGTGGCGTTGCGCAGTTCTTTTACTGCGGCCTCGGCGTCAGGCGTACCAAAAATGGCCGAACCGGCCACGATGATCTCGGCGCCGGCTGCAACCACCGTTTCGATGTTTTTGCGGTCAATTCCGCCGTCAATCTCGATGCGCACGTTCAACTGGCGCTCATCAATCATGCGGCGTAGACGCTTTACCTTATCAAGCGACTGGGGAATAAACTTCTGCCCGCCGAATCCGGGATTGACAGACATTACCAGAACATAGTCTGCAAACTGTAGCGCTTCCTCGACTGCAACCACCGGGGTCGAAGGGTTCAGCACCACTCCCGCCTGCGCTCCGGCGTCCCTGATTGCCATCAACGTTCGATGCAGATGCGGATCGGCCTCGACGTGAACCGATACCATGTGCGCACCAGCGCTCACAAACTGCGCCGCATATCGTCCCGGTTCGGAAATCATCAGATGAGCGTCGATCGGCAGCCGCGTAAAACCTGCGAGCGACTTCACTACCGGCAAACCAATGGTGATATTCGGCACAAAGTGGCCGTCCATCACGTCAACGTGCAAAACGCCGGCGCCGCCGCGCTCAACCGCCTTGATCTGCTCACCCAAACACGAAAAGTCTGCCGAAAGAATCGAGGGGGCGATGTCTACGTGTCGATCTATATTCACTCTTCACCTATTAGGTGTTGGTCGAGGAGTTGCTGGACGCCTGTTCTCATTGGCCGCCGGGCGCGTGTTCGCATTTCGATTGACGTTGGCCCGTGGTGTTGCGTTCACATTGGGTGCGCCGGCGTTTGTATTCGTTCGATTTGCGTTAGCCGGCTTATTCGAATTTGAATTGCCGTTGGTATTTCCGTTTGCGTTTTCGTTGGTGTTCCGCGGCCGTGGTCGCTTCGGTTTATTTTCGTTGGCACTGGCGGAATTGGAGTTGCGATTCTCGCTGGGTTCGTCGGGTGTTACGCTCTCAGACGACTCGCCTTCCTTGGTTTCACGACTGATGTCCATCGCCACAGTTTGCCCGGTCTTAACTACCTCGCCGGGGCGTGGCAACTGGAATACAACTGTATTGGCTTTTGTCTGGTTACTGGGCCTCGTTGCGCGAACGCGAAACTTCAGATCGGCTTCGGCCAGGATTCGTTCTGCCTCAAACTTGTCTTTGCCGACAACATCCGGAACCTGTACTTCCGGACTACGCAGAGACAAATACACTGTGGTGGCAACTCCGAAGAGAAAAACAACCGCAATCGCGATCACGGTGGCGATTCTTCGGAAGATCGATACAACTCTGGCAACTAAACTCACCGGCTGCGAAGTCTAGCACTCGCCCTGAATGAGTCGCAAGGCGATCACGTTAACAAGATTCACAAGATTGGACAGGATTTACAGGATTCATCTTGTTAATCCTGTTTTATCTCGTGAATCCTGTCTAAATTCAACTGCGGCCATAAAAAATCCATCGCAACCTTCATGCTGCGGCCAGGTCCGGATCGTCCTCAAAACCTCGAAACGGTCGTCTATCACCTTTGCAATCACATCCTCATTCTCTTCAACCTCGACGGAGCAAGTCGAATAGACTAACCGTCCACCTGGCTTCAGCATTCGCAGCGCCTGGTTGAGAATCTGTTGCTGCTGTTTCGCGAGACTTGTCATATCAACCGGTGTCAATCGCCAGCGAATTTCGGGATTACCTCGCAATGTTCCGGTGCCCGAGCATGGGGCATCGACGAGCACGCAATCGAAACTTCCGCTTTCAAACGGCAACTGTTCCGAGGCATCCAACAGCACCGGCTTGATTCCATTGAGCTGATGCAATTGTGACGTCGCAACCACGGTTGCCATTCTCGTCGCCGAACGATCAGCAGCCACGACTAAAGCGCGATCGCCAGTGGTGTCAGCAATCAACGACGTCTTCCCACCAGGCGCAGCACAGAGATCAAGTACGCGATTGCCCGTCTCGGCAGCCAACATCCTCGCCACTAATTGCGAAGCTTCATCCTGTAAATAGATCTCACCCGCTGCATTCAACTCACGCACTACCGAGGTAGCTCCGGTAACTCGCCAGGCATCGTCAACAACAGCAGATGACTCGACTGTCGCTCCCGCTTCATTGAGCTTCGACAAGACCTCCGATGCTGTTGCACGGCTCGCCACCACACGAAATGCCGTGGGCGGCACGAGGTTATTCGCGGTAGCAAACGCTTCGGTCTCAGCGAGACCAAAAGAACCTGCCCATCGGTCGATCAACCAAAGCGGATGCGACGTTTGCAACGATATTCGTTCGAGAGGATCGGAAACGCCCGCTGCCGGATCATATTCAGGTTCACGAATCGCCCGTCTCAACACCGCGTTTACAAGCCCGGTTGCCGAACTCAGCCGCGCCGCTCGCACGAGTTTCACCGATTCATCAACTGCGGCAGACGGAGGAATGCGCGTGAGAAACCGTAACTGATAAAAACCCAATCGCAACGCAATGCGAACCGGAACATCAAGACGCTCGGCGTCGCGTTTTGCGTAATGCTCAATGAGCTTGTCCAGGTGTAACTGCCAACGCAGAACGCCGAGAACGAGTTCATGACAAAGCGCACGATCCGAAGTTTGTAAATGTGGTTCGTGTTCGGCGAGGAGAACTGAAGAAAATGCGCCGCTTTCGACTTGTTTCAGGATATTAAACGCTGCCAGGCGCGCTGGGGAGATATCTTTCGACTTAACCAAAGCAATCGCCAACTTTCGGATGCATGCCGTTGATGAAATCGCGCGCTGGAATTCGTTTCCGCGCTTCCGGCTGAACCTCGAGCAAACGCAGCGCAGTTTGCTCGCCACAACTCACCACCAGATCGTCGCGCTGCGCTACCAGGATTTCGCCCGGAGCCGCATTCGCATCCGCTGTTGTGACTGGTTGAGCATTCCAGATGGTTAGCCCTTTCGAGTTAAAACTGGTGTACGCATTGGGCCATGGTTGTAAACCACGCACGCGACGCTCAATCGCCACGGCAGTCTGCGACCAATCGATCAAACCGTCTTCTTTTTTCAGTATCGGCGCGAAGGTCGCGGCGGCATCGTCCTGTTTATGCGGCGTCAGTTCAGCTAAGCGCTTCAGAGTCTCACCCAAAAGCTCCGCGCCGGTGGCGGACAGCCTTTGCATCAACTCCGGCGCCGTCTCGTTTGAACCAATCTCGGTGTTGCGTTGCAGCAAAATTGGACCAGTATCGAGCGACGGCTCGATAAACATCGTGGTCACGCCCGTTTCAGTGTCGCCGTTGATAATGGCCCAGTTTGCAGGCGCGGCGCCGCGATGCTTCGGCAAAAGCGAGAAGTGAACATTGATGCAACCGTGACGTGGAGCTCGCAGAAACTCTTCAGGCAATATGCGGCCATACGCGACCACCACCGCCACATCTGCATCATGTGACGCAAACAATTGTTTTGCCTCGTCGTTCTTAATCCGTGTTGGTTGGAGGACGTTGAGCCCGTGAGACAGCGCAAACTCTTTGACTGGAGGAAAGACTACCTTGTGACCGCGTCCGGAGGGTTTATCCGGTTGCGTCCAAACAGCTACTACCTCGTGCCCATCCTCCAGACACTGCCGCAACGTAGGAACAGCGGCGTGAGGTGTTCCCATAAAAACAATTCGCATCGTTAATCAACTGCGGATCAAAACGAGGAGATCCGTATTCAATCCGCGTTAATCCGTGGCCGTACCGGCTTCCGCTCGTTTGGTAGTTGCGCCAACTCTCTCAGCCGACACTTTCGCCTGCAGGAAGAGCAACAGATAGTCGCGTCCGCCGGCCTTCGAATCGGTGCCTGACATGTTGAACCCACCAAACGGATGCACACCAACTAACGCGCCGGTGCACTTACGGTTCAGGTAAAGATTTCCGACGTGAAACTCTTTCCGCGCACGGTGAAGCTTTGCTTCGTCGGTGCTGTATACCGCACCCGTCAAACCAAATTCGGTATCGTTTGCGATCTTCAACGCATCGTCATAGTTCTCTGCTTTGATCAAGGCTAGCACTGGTCCAAAAATTTCTTCCTGCTCGATGCTGTCGCCCGGTTTTACGTCCGCGATCACCGTGGGCTCGATAAAGAAACCCTGCTCGCCGTCGGAGCCGCCGCCGCTCACTACGCGGCCGCCTTCGCTCTTACCTTTTTCGATGTAGGAATTGATCGTCTTAAAGGCTTTCTCGTTGATCACAGCGCTCAGGTTCGTGGTGGGATCTCCGGGATCGGCAAGTTTTAGTTTTGCAGTTCGCTCAACAATCTTGTCGATCATCGTGTCGTAAACGCGAGTGTCGATGATGGCACGCGAACACGCGGAACATTTTTGACCCTGGAACCCAAATGCCGCCTGGACCACGCCGGTAGCAGCTTCATCAAGATCCGCGTCGTCGGCAACGATGATCGCGTCCTTGCCGCCCATCTCAGCCACGACGCGTTTGATCCAGAGCTGGCCTTCGTGAACTTTCGCTGCACGCTCGTTGATTCGTAGTCCAATTTCCTTCGATCCGGTAAACGCCACGTAGCGAGTTTTCGGATGATCCACAACCACGTCGCCAACCTCTGCGCCTGAGCCGGTCATGAAGTTGACGACTCCGGGCGGCAATCCGGCTTCTTCCAGTATTTCGAAGAACTTGAACGCGATGGTCGGCGCATCGGACGAAGGTTTCAGAACGACGGTGTTTCCGGTAACGACAGATGCCGCCGTCATGCCGGCCATGATCGCGAGTGGAAAATTCCAGGGTGGAATGACTGCACCAACCCCCAGCGGCACGTAGTGAAGCTGGTTTTGTTCACCGGGAATATGGACGAGGGGCTGATCGCCTGCGTATCGCAGCATTTCGCGGCCGTAGAACTCGCAAAAATCGATTGCTTCGGCGGTGTCGCCGTCGGCTTCGGCCCACGTCTTCGCAACTTCATGGATCATCCACGCTGACAATTCGTGTTTGCGTTCGCGCATGATCTCAGCGACGCGAAACAACAGAGCCGCGCGATCTGCCGGCGACGAGTGTTTCCAGGTCTCGAAGGCTTTTGCCGCGTCTTCAACTGCGCGCGTGGCCAGCTCTTTCGTGGCCTTATTGAAACGGCCGATAACTTGAGTGCGATTGGCTGGATTGATACTTTCGAGAAGATTGCCGGTCGCAATGCGTTCACCGCCGATAACGAGCGGATATTCGCGTCCGAGCTGGCTCTGGACCTTCTCAATAGCTGCGCGCATCGCCTGCGCGTTCTCTTCTTTACTAAAATCTGTAAACGGTTCGTTACGAAATTCTGCTGCCATAATCTGCTCCGTCTGAAAAATATTTAGCCACAGATCTCCACGGATTTTTACTGAGATAATCCGTAAAAAATCCGTGTAACTCTGCGGCTAATCCCATTTACCGGCTTTTTGAAATTTCCTGATCTTGCGCTTCACGATCTCGCGTTTGAGAGCGCTCATCTTGTCTAGAAAGACAATTCCGTCACAGTGGTCTGTTTCGTGAAGCATGCAGCGAGCTGTTAACTCCATTCCATCAAGCTCGAACCACTCGCCTTTGAGATCTTGCGCTCGCACAATTGCGCGCAGGTTGCGCTCTACCGGAGTAAAAATCCCCGGGAACGACAAACAGCCTTCATCGCCATTCTGAGTTCCTTCGACGCGCAATACTTCAGGGTTGATTAGCGCTACACGCTGCTGCGGATCCTTACCACCCGAGCAATCCATCACGAAAAGTCGCTGCGGCACGCCGACCTGCACCGCCGCCAGACCCACGCCGGGCGCGGCGTACATCGTTTCAAACATATTGTTGACGAGCTTGGCGAGATCGTCGTCAAACTCAGTCACCGGATCTGCGGGTGTGTCGAGCACCGGCGCCGGCCACTTTACAATTTCGAGTAATGCCATGACTGGATTCTACGCTAACCCACAAGAAGGCACCAAAAGCAGCCAAAGATGAACGCGGATCTGAATAAATCATTCTGTTCTAATCTGTGTTCATCTGCGGCTAATATCCTCTGAGTTGTTCGCGATAACCTTCGAAGTTACGCTTCATCTCACCGATACTGTCGCCGCCAAACTTCTCTCGCATCGCGTTCGCCAGAACGAGAGCTACCATCGATTCACCGATCACGCCCGCTGCCGGAACCGCAGTAACATCCGAGCGTTCAAACGCTGCCGCTTCTTCTTCTTTGGTATCGATGTCGACCGAACGAAGTGCGCGGCGCAGGGTCGAGAGCGGTTTTAGATGGCCACGCACACGGATCTGTTCGCCGTTCGTGATGCCGCCTTCGAGACCGCCGGCACGATTTGTTTCGCGAATAAACTCACGCGTGTCCTGGTTGTAAGCGATTTCGTCGTGCACTTCTGAACCGGGCAAACTACTCGCCTCGGCGCCGGCGCCGATCGCGACTGCTTTCACAGCCGGTATCGACATCACCGCCTGCGCGAGCAAGCCATCGAGCTTCAGATCCCACGAAGTGTGCGAGCCCAATCCCGGCACAACTCCTCGCACGGCCACTTCAAAAATCCCGCCAAGCGTGTCGCCTTGCTTTCTGATCTCGTCGATCAGAGCGATCATTTTTTGTTGCGCTTCATCGTCTCCACAGTGCAACGGAGCGTCGCCGGGAATGGCGGCTATTCGTTCCCAGGTTAACTCGAGTGGAGCCTCGGGAATACCGCCAAGCTGAATCACATGACTGCGGACTTCGACGCCAAACACAGTCAACAACTGTTTCGCGACCGCGCCGCACGCGACGCGCGCTGTAGTTTCACGTGCGGATGCGCGTTCGAGAATATTGCGCAGATCGCGGACGTCGTACTTT
The DNA here is from genome assembly GCA_963708055.1 of uncultured Acidobacteriota bacterium. Taxonomy (GTDB): domain Bacteria; phylum Acidobacteriota; class Blastocatellia; order Pyrinomonadales; family Pyrinomonadaceae; genus PSRF01. The sequence continues at coordinate 1,794,938 of OY970193.1, forward strand.
AGTCCACCGGGAAGATCTGCATGACCCGGACGCGGTCGCTTCACCCGACGCGATTTCTCGGGCTCGACGTCACGTGGCTCCGACCCCATCACGTCAGTCCAGTTGGGCCAGTCTTTATTTTCGATTAAGAGCGTGAGCGGCGATCCAAGTGTGAGACCATGACGCACACCGGTCAATATCTCGGCATGATCGCGCTCGATCTTCATCCGCCCGCCGCGTCCATAACCAAGTTGCCGGCGCCGTAACTCCTGATCGATAAACTCCGGGTCAACCGGCAATCCCGCTGGCAATCCCTCAACGATCGCCACCAGCGACCGTCCATGCGACTCTCCGGCTGTTGTGAAACGAAGCATAATAAGTTTTTCTCTGCGGCCCTCTGCGTACCTCCGCGATCTCGGCGTCGAAGCGATATTCAAAACGCAGAGATCGCAGAGGTACGCAGAGCACCGCAGAGACTTTGCTATTCTTCAAGAGCTAAAACTTTACGGCGGATACCTGTCTTCAAGGCTAACACATTAAAGTTTATGACCAGCCCAACTTTCCAACCACCCAATCGCATGTACGTCAGGAGTTGGGCCTCGTGAACTGGTGCTATAGCTTCGATAGATTTTGTCTCTATGACAACACGGTTGTCGACCAACAAATCTAGGCGGTATCCACAGTTCAACCTTAAGCCTTTATATTCTAACGGGAGCGGCAATTCATACTGGTACGGGATTTCTCGTATTGCCAACTCTCGAGCCAGGCACTTCAGATAAGCGGACTCAAACAGGCCCGGACCAAGATGCCGATGGACCTCGATCGCAGCGCCGATGATCTGCTTCGTGAGGACGTTAACATGGGTGAACATGTCTTACGGGTTCCTTTCTTAGTAATTTCAACCTATATCAAGAGTTCCTCGGAAAAAATATTTCCTCGGCCCAGGATGCCGTGAGGATCGAGGGTGTTTTTTATTGCCGCCATCTGGCGGAGCTGGACGTCGGTGTAGAAGAAACGCAGGTAGTCGCGTTTCAGTTTGCCGACGCCGTGTTCCGCCGAAAGTGTGCCGCCGACGGAGGCCGCATACTTGAGAAACTGGACATAAAACTCGCGGGCGCGGGTGCCTTCGATGTCATCGCGCGGCAGAATGTTTACGTGCACGTGGTTGTCGCCGATGTGCCCGAAGATTGTGTAGCGCAGGCCGCTCGCCTTTAATGTTTCTTTGTATAAGCGAAACATACCGGGAAAGGCGTCGTCGGGCACGGCCATGTCGGTGGAAACTTTGCGCTGCTGGTAACGTGAAAACCACTCGTTCATCAACACTGGTAGTTGATGACGAAATTCGCGTAGCTTCGCCTGGTCTTGTTCGTTCGTCGCAAACCACGAGTCAGACAACGCGTGATGCTGATCCAGCAATTCCATCCAACTTTCAAGCACGGCTTCTTCGTTTGTCTCAGTCGTTTCCTGTTCGAAGAAGATCGCTGCTACGGCGTCAGCCGGAATGGACGGATATTTAGTGCTTAGAAAATTGAGCGACTCGAGATCGAAAAACTCAAGCGCTCGCGCACTCGCTTGTTTTCGCGCGCCGGCGACGAGAGCCAGCACGTCTGCTTCATCAGTAAAAAACACAACCCCACTCAACAACCCGAGCGGTTTGGGCAATAACTTCACTTCGATTTCGCAGATCACACCAAGCGTACCTTCGCTGCCGATGAATAGATCGATCGCATCCATACCGGGCGCGACAAAGTAACCGCTCGCATTCTTTCGCGTCGCCGGCAGACGATAGTCTGGAAGCTTTAATTCAATGTTGTTACCGATACGTAATCGCCCGTCAGGGTCGGCGTGTGTTTGTCCACGCGCCAGATCCAGAACCTCGCCGGATGCCAGCACCAGTTTTAATCGTGAGATGTAATTGCGTGTTGGACCATACTTGAAGGTCCGCGCGCCGGAGGCATTCGTGGCTACCGTTCCGCCGATAAAACATTCGCGCTCGGTCGGATCAGGAGGATAGAGTAAGCCTTGCTGGTCCACTGCACGCTGCAAATCCGCGAGCACAACTCCCGCTTCAACCACAGCAAAACCGCCAAGCTCGTCAGGAGTAATACTTTTAATATGATTCAGTTTGTCGGTGGCTAACAACAGACCGCCGAAAGGAACACGGCCTCCAACTGTGCCCGTGCCTGCGCCTGAAACCGTCACTGGTGTTCGATTGCGATTAGCGTTGGCGAGAATCTGCGAGACTTCGTCGATCGTTTCCGGAAAAACTACGCTCTCAACATGACCGTCACGAATGAAGCTGGCGTCACCTAAGAACGACTGGATCTCCTCTGGGTTCGACTTTGTTTGCATACAAGATTTACAGGATTAACAAGATTTACAGGATTCATCTTGTAAATCCTGTTAATCCTGGCTCTATACCACCTGCAATTGACGCTCTTTCAGCACCTTGATGCGATCGCGCAATTCCGCCGCCTTCTCAAACTCAAAACGCTTGGCCGCCGCACGCATCTCCACTTCCAGCCGCGTAATCGTCGCGTCAAGCTTGGCTGGCGTGTAGTCTTCAATATCCTCAACTTCCGCGGGCATTTTGAAGTAATCAGCTTCTGACGCCGTGATCAACGTCGCTTCGATTGGCTTCACAATCGTTTGCGGTGTGATTCCGTTTTCTCGATTGAATACTTCCTGGATCGCGCGTCGCCGGTCGGTTTCGTCAAGCGCGCGCTTCATCGAAGCAGTGATGCGGTCGGCATAAAGGATTGCCTTGCCGCTCGCGTTTCGCGCCGCCCGCCCGATTGTCTGGATCAACGACTGCTCGGAACGCAGAAATCCTTCCTTGTCGGCATCAAGAATCGCCACGAGCGACACTTCCGGCAGATCGAGTCCCTCGCGCAGCAAGTTGATTCCTACCAGCACGTCAAACTCGCCGCGTCGCAAATCACGCAAGATTTTGATGCGCTCAAGCGTCTCGATATCCGAGTGTAAATAACGCACCCGCACACCGACTTCAGTGAAATACTCCGTCAAGTCTTCAGCCATGCGTTTGGTCAACGTCGTCACCAGCACGCGCTCGTGCCGCTCAGCACGCTGCCGGCACTCTTCAAGCAAATGATCGATTTGACCTTTGACCGGCTGCACTTCGACTTGCGGATCCATCAACCCCGTCGGTCGAATGATCTGCTCGACGACTTCCCCGCTCGCTTTCGTCAATTCGTACGGACCCGGAGTCGCCGACACATAGATCGTCTGGCCGATGCGCGCCTCAAACTCCGCAAAGTTCAACGGCCGATTATCCAGCGCCGACGGCAAACGAAATCCATACTCAACGAGCGTCCGCTTGCGCGACTGATCACCCTCAAACATCCCGCGCACTTGCGGCACCGACTGGTGCGACTCATCAATGATGATCAAGCTGTCGCGCGGTAAGTAATCGAGCAAAGTCGGCGGCGGCTCGCCCGGATTTTTCCCGGTCAAGTGTCGTGAATAGTTCTCAATGCCACGACAAAATCCCATCTCCTTGATCATCTCGAGATCAAACATCGTGCGCTGGTGCAAACGCTGTGCTTCAACCAGTTTTCCTTCGGCGATCAGTTTCGGCTCCCACCACTCGAGTTCTTCCTTGATTGTCTTGATCGCTCGCTTGATGGTCGGACGCGACATCACGTAGTGCGTCTTCGGATAGATCGGCACGCGCGAGGTGTGCTTTTCGAGCACTTCCCCGAGCAAAGGATCAATCGTTGAAATGGAATCGATCTCATCGCCCCACAACTCGATGCGATAAGCCTGATCCTGATAACTCGGATAGATCTCAACCACGTCGCCGCGCACGCGAAATGTGCCGCGCTGGAAATTGATATCAGAACGTTCGTATTGCAGTTCCACTAAACGCTGCAACAAAACATCACGCGACATTTTTCCGCCCGGTTCGACGAAAAACAGCAAACCGTAGTAGGCATCAGGATCGCCGAGACCGTAGATACACGACACACTCGCCACCACGATTACGTCACGCCGTTCAAACAACGCTCGCGTTGCAGACATCCGCAAACGATCGATCTCTTCGTTAACGATCGCTTCCTTTTCTATGTAGACGTCAGCGGCGGGAACGTAGGCTTCCGGCTGATAGTAATCGTAATAAGAGACGAAGTACTCGACGGCGTTTTCAGGAAAGAGCGAACGGAACTCCTGAAACAACTGCGCCGCAAGCGTCTTGTTGTGTGCGAGGACGAGCGATGAGCGTTGCGTGTGTTGAATGACGCTGGCAATCGAGAAGGTCTTGCCACTGCCGGTAATTCCCAGCAGCACCTGATCTTTCGCGCCGTCGTTCAGCCCTCGCACGAGGGCCTCGATGGCCGCGGGTTGATCGCCCTTGGGTTGGTATTCCGAATGAAGCTTAAAACGCATTACAAGATTTCACGATGTCACAAGATTTAACGGGTACATCTTGTGCAATCCTGTAAATCCTGTCAAAAACGGTCCACAGATTACACAGATTCTGTTTAATTAATCTGTGTAATCTGTGGATAGTTGATGGATGGATTCGGCGGCGGCGGAACGCAATTCCGGCGCTAACGAAACGTTTGCGGCCAAACGTTCAAGGGTTGTCGCAACTGCGGGTTCACCACTCGTGGCGAGTAGTCGAATTACGGCGAGACTCAAATCGACGCTCGGATGTTTCTCGATTACATTACCAAGCGGCTCAACTACTCCGGCCTTCGCCACCAGAAACAACAACGAAAACGCGCCGTAGCAACTCTCGTGATTCTCAGCCATCAGGTCGTCGATGGCTTCGTACAACAAGCCTGAATCCGCGAGGGCACTGCCAATTCGGCGTCGTTCTTCCGGTGACCCATCGCGCAACGCTTCGTTAACCAGCGTCGCCGCCTGGTCCGGATCCGTTTCGTACAGCTCGCGCACGGCTTTCTGTCGCACTGCCGCGGAGGGATCGTCTAACAATTCGGCGATCTGTTGAAACCGCGCACTTGCTATCCGAACCTGACTGCGGTGTTGCGTCATCTCCTGAGCGGCAAGACGCAGAGTGGCAATGTCACGGTTCCATTGCTCGTCTTCCGCTCGTCGTGCAAGTGCTTTCTTAGCCTTCATTGCAATGACGCGTCTAACTGATCCATATCACGCGGCGCATCAAACGAGTCGCCGTTGCTGCTCGAAGCGTGCGCGGCTAATGCGAGGGGCACGCTCGGCGTCTCATATTGGGGTTCAGTCACAACCTCTGGCTCCTTCGGAGTCGCGCGTGAAGTCTGAAACTTCGTCAACACCATGCGACTCACTGAAAACCCGAGACTGCTATCAAGTACGCATAAATGCTCGGCAACCACTCGCTGTGAAACCCTTTCAAGGGCAAACTCCAATTCACGCCCGGCTGAGGCTGCGTCGGCAGCAATGACCATCTCAAAATCCTGACCACCGCTGATCCTGCGCCTGGAGTGATTTTGCAGCAGCACACCGGCTTCTTTATGTATCCGTCCGGTGGCGACGATGACGAGATGCGCCGCTTCCGTATCGATTTCGTGATCGACCACCCAACGCGCAAATGCGGGAGTCAGATCGCCGTCACGAGTTACGATCAAAAACGACTCGCCACAGATGTTGGCCATTAACTGGCCGTAACCAGTTCCTTCAGATGGTCCAAGAGCAATCTCTCGCTCGGGCACGCCAAGGTCACGCAATACAAAGTGCATGCGGCTTACCAGCCACGATCCGTCTTCAAGTAACGACGATGCCAGTTGCGTCGGTGCGATTACTTCCTCGACGTTCTCGTCTGCCACTGGCGCGCCGCACTCGCTGCAGGTTGCGTCACTCACCGTCACCACTGCGAGCGCGTGTGGATTTGGAAGACGAAACAGTGCATGTCCGGTCTTGCGGCAACTGATCTGGACCTCGCGCTCAACCAGCCCGGCATCTTCGAGTCGTTGAATCGGAACGTGCCCAGATTCCGTGTGGCCGGTGAGTAACTTCGTTGCATATCCTTCCTGATGCGCGTTGCGTGCGGTGCGTAGAAACACGCGCGCGTTTTCGTCTTCAAGTTTCGAAGCCGCCAGAATGCGTTTGCTCATCGTTTCCTTGCGCAGGTTAGTGAAGAGCGAATCGGCATCCTGTCGTTCAACGAAAGTGCGAAAGCCCTGCGGCATCGGTGGCGCACTTGATTCCCATTGAGGGAATGTGTGGGTATGCGGTTGCTGCTTCAGACTCAGCAAGTCGCTGATGTCGCGGCAAAAGGCGTCGAGTTTGCGGAATGGTTCTGTTGTGCCGGCTTGGTAAACGATGCCTGCGCGAATAGTGGAATCTTCGTCAAACACAAGGAACAAAACGTAATCCTCAAAGCAAAAAAGATCGCCTCGCAGGTAAGGCTCACCGAGCGTTGATTCTCTCGACGCAGCGAGTGCGGATTCCATTTGCTGGATGCTGTCTGCGTTGCGTAGCACATCTTCGAAGCAACGGAGGCGGTGGGAACGGATCAGCGGGACCATCTCGCGCTCTTGCAATTCGCGCAGTAGTTGGATCCGGCCGTCAGTGTCGAGTGAATAGTTAAGGACCTTGCTGTCGAGAAATAGCATCGGGAGTACCTCGGTTGTGAGAGAAGCTCTTAGCGATTGACGCTGATCGTTATCGTTTCGCTTCCGTTCGATGTGGCTGGAAAACGACGCTGCCGCGCGATGCGCAACGCCAACGCTTCGTAGCTATCCCTTCCTGGTTTCGGATTGGCGATCGAAGCCTTCAACACGCGACCGTTTTCAATCTGCATCACTACTTTGATTGCTTGTGAAGCTGGTTCTGGTTCTTTCACGGCCGGCGCAGCGGGAGCTTCTGCAACAGTTTCGGTGTTGCTCTTTTCTTCCGGTTTACTGCGCTTCTCTTCTTTCCGTTCAAACGGTCGATTTGGCTTTACAACCGCGGCCACGGGCGCTTGCTGAGCGGGTGGTTGCACGACTGTCGCAGGCGCGACTTGAGTTTGACTTTGAGCCAGCGATGTTGGTTCGACTTTGTTTTTGAACGCACCGGTTACAGCGATTACGGTCGAGAGACCAACAACAATCACCACGGCCGCCGCAATCATCAGCATCGAACGTCGCCGCACAACGACTGATGGCGCCGGCGGCAGCGCCAAAAACTCAGAACTGCGTCCCGTCAAAGTTCTTGGTGCATCTGTCGAAGCCGCGCCTTCAATGGACGCTGGAGTCGCCGTGCTTTCGATCTGCACCGCACTTTCATCCCAGCACCCAAACAATTCCGATACTGCTCGTTGTAACGAAGGCTCGATCGTTCGGCGGGGGCTTTGGATTAGCGGATTAAAATTAAACGACGCATCCGGCTGCGCGAGCGCCACACAAATCGCCTGCAACCCAACCAGGTCGTTCATACGCGCGTCGACCAACTCGCCATTCTGAAAGAAAAACGTCGCGGGCCCTTTCGGATATTCGATCAGCAACCGGCCTGACTTACGCTGGTGACGAAGAATTCCGATAAGGTCTGACAGGGGATAGTTGTTGAGATGTCCGGTCAACACCACAAAACGATTATTCTGCATTAATACTCCTTCACTACTACGGACAGCCTCGGGTCAGACGACATGAAAAGTTGTACTGCGGAAATGTCTGCGCCAACTTTTTCGCGAGGGTGCGATCAAGTGATTCGAGGATTCTGTATTCCTCCATCAGTTGCGGCTCCATGCCGAGTTCCTGATAGGCGAGACTCAGTCCGTAATGGGCTTTCGCCATCCGCGGCTCGATTGCTACCGCCTTCTTGAACGCATCCGCCGCCTCTCTGAACCAGCCAATACGGAAACTCGCAAACCCAAGCCCGTACAACGACTCGGCCAGGTTCGGATTCAGTTTTACCGATTGCTTGAAAGCCTTGATTGCTTCGCGATCCTTCTGCAATTTCAGATAGGCATGACCAAGACTTAAGTGAACTTCGGCAGAGCCGGATTCCAACTTGATCGACTGGAGGTAGGAATCGACTGCTCCGGGCGCATCACCGGCCTCGAAGCGATTGCGACCCGCGAGGTAGAGATCGTTAGCAATCTTTTGATCCGTGTTTTCGGTGGGTAAAACAGCCACGGATACAACGGATTTGATGGATTTTAGTAACGGCGGCGGCTCACCTGCGAGTTCGAGAAAATTGCCCGAGACTAACGCAGCGTTTACAGCTAATACTTCCTGATCCTGAATTTCAGAGCTCGACGGTTCAGGCACGACCGGCGCATTCACTGGTTTGGGTTCTTCCACCGGTTGTGCGACGGGTGATTCAACCGGTTTTGCAACGGGTTCGGCGGTAGTCTTCTCTTCAACAATCTTCGCGATAGTGTCGTCGAAGTAATAGGTAACCGTCCGGTAAGTAACCTCGATCGGCTCCCGCTTCACGGCGCCGTTTTCAAACACCACCAGACTGGTGACCATTTTGGTCCAGTTGCCAAACTTGTCGAACTCGTAACTGTAGGCTTCACGGTTAATGATGGAGCCGCGATCATCGCGCACCGTCATTTCCGTGATATTGCCGCGCTCATCGTATTTATATTCTTCTTTGCCGACCAGACTCCCGCCGATCGGATAAGAAGTATTTTCAATCCGATTTCCTTTGACACCGTAGGTTGTGACTTCGACGAGTTGCGGTGGGCCTTCGACGGCACGACCGTCTTTAAGTTCGATTTTGGCGGTTTCAGTTCTAATTCGACGCACTGAGCCTAAGAGGCCATCCTGCTCTTTCGTGCTGTCGAGAACCGTTATCGCGGGACGGGTAGAGACGGCTGCAGAAACTTGAATGTCTTGCGCCTGGGCAGGTGCAGTAAAAACAGCAATACAAAACAGAAATGCGGGCAGGGGTCGCCGCACGATCCAATTCATCTCGACTCCTCCAATTTCAAATAGCGTCGGGGGAAACGGTAAGGCTAAAGCCTATATCTTGTACAAGCTGTGGCGAAGAATACAATAACTGCTTCAAGAATTACAGTAGTTTTTAAACGGGAGCTTAAATGGTCGGGATCGACCTAAGGCGGGACAGAGATTTCCAAAATGCCAATTGCCGATTGCCAAGTCTAAAAATCGGCAATCGGCAATTGAAAATCGGCAATCCTACTTACTGTTCGTCGCTGAATTTGTAGCCGATACCCCAAACCGTCAGCACCATCTGCGGGTTTTCGGGGTTCTCTTCGATCTTGGCACGAAGGCGATTGATATGTGAATCGATGGTTCTGTCGTAGCCTTCGTATGAGTAATCCCAGATCTTCTCCAGCAGATATTTGCGCGGAAAAACCCTGCCCGGATTGGATGCGAAGAGGCGAAGGAGATCAAATTCTTTCGGCGTCAGTTCAACCTGGCGGTCGCCGATGGTCACTTCGCGTTTAGCGGAGTCGATGCGCAACCGGCCGCGTATGATCGGCGCTTCGTCGCGCATTCCGTCCGTGCTTGGCCCATTGCGCGTGCGCCGCAGGACCGACTTGATGCGGGCCTCGAGTTCGCGAAGACTGAAGGGCTTGGTGATGTAATCATCAGCGCCCATCTCCAGTCCGAGCACCTTGTCAACCACGTCGTCTTTCGCCGTCAGCATCAGGATCGGCAAATAGCCGACCTTCTCCCTGAGTTCCTTGCAAACTGCCAGACCATCCATCTTTGGCAGCATCAGGTCAAGGACCACGGCATCCGGAGGATCGTCCAAAGCAGCTTTCACGCCGTTGAGACCATCCTCGACTGTTTTGACGTTGTATCCCGCACGGGAGAAATACTCGCTGATTGCAGTCGAGATATTCTCGTCGTCCTCTACTACCAGCAGCGACACTTTACGTTCGCCCGAGTCGGGAACTGCGAAGTTTTCTTTAGCTGTTTTCTGTCTGTCAGTAGCTGTAGCCATCGGAGTTTAGTAGTCGAAACTGAAACTGACAGGAGGCTCAGAGGGCAAGCACCAGGGGTCACGGCGCATCTCGGTTCGTCGGGGATAGTACAGGAGAATCGCCCCCAGGTACAAGCCCAAAGTGCTACGATATTACCAATTGCCGATTTTCAATTGCCGATTTCCAAATTGGCAATCGGCATTTGGAAATTGAAAATCATTTTAGTAGACCTTAAACGAAAGGGACCTTTCTGATGACCCCCGAAGAACGACAAGCGCTAATCGCAACGTATGCCGCAGGCTATGACGAAGTAATGGATGCCCTCAAGGGTTTCCCTGCCGACAGTTTAGGAGCGCACCCAATTCCTGGCAAATGGAGTGCGCGAGAAGTTGTCCACCATCTCGGCGACAGCGAAAGCTTCTCCGCCGCCAGGCTGCGAAAACTCCTGGTTGAAGACAATGCTGTAATCCAGGGATACGACCAGGACGAGTATGCACTCAAGCTGCGTTACAACGAACGCGACCTGGCGCCTGCGCTTGAAGCGTTTCGCTTTGCACGTGAAACCACTACGCAACTTCTTGGCTTGATGACCGAAGCCGAGTGGCAACGTGAAGGCACACACACCGAAAGCGGTCGTTACACTGTGGAAGACTGGCTGAAGATCTACGCCGCCCACGCGCACAATCACGCAGCGCAGATTCGCCGGCTTCGTGAAGTTCTTAGCCACGGATGAACACGGATCTTGAAACGGATTGATCTGTGGTCATCTGTATTTCCGAAAATCCGTTTTATCTGTGGTCGTTGTCTTGACAAAGTTTTTTGGCGCGAGCAAAATCCGGCATCCGCTTAAAACAAATGAATACTGCAACCGTCCTGCAAACATCGCTTTCTGATCTGAAGTTAGTCCGCCGCGGAAAAGTACGTGACGTTTATGAAGTCGACGATGACAGCCTGTTGATCGTCGCCACCGATCGCATTTCCGCGTTTGACTGCATACTACCAACTCCGATTGAACACAAAGGCGAAGTGCTCACTGCACTTTCAGAGTTCTGGTTTGAAAAACTGAACGATGTAGTCGCCAATCACTTGATCGAGAGCAACGTCGAGAAGATGCCTCCGGCGGTCCAACGTCACGCCGAAACACTTAAAGGCCGCACAATGCAGGTACGTCGCGCCGAAGTGTTTCCGGTTGAATGTGTGGTGCGTGGTTATCTGGTCGGCTCCGGGTGGAAAGATTATCTCCGCACCGGATCTGTGTGTGGTCACAAACTGCCGGAAGGTTTGCCTGAGTCAGCGAAGCTTCCCGAGGCGCTCTTCACGCCTTCGACGAAAGCAGAAGTCGGACACGACGAAAACATCACCGAAGATCAGGTGCGCGAGATCATCGGCGACGAGCAAACAGCGTTGCTGCGAGACACGTCACTTCGTCTCTACACCCAGGCCGAAGAGTATGCACGACAACGCGGCATCATCATTGCGGATACTAAATTCGAGTTTGGATTGGATAAAGACGGCAAGCTGCTGTTGATTGATGAAGTGCTGACACCTGATTCGTCGCGCTTCTGGCCGGCCGATGAATATCAAGCAGGGCGTTCTCAACCTTCATTCGACAAACAATTCGTGCGCGACTATCTCGAGACGCTCGACTGGGACAAGCGTCCTCCGGCGCCGGCAATCCCGGCCGAGATCGCCGCCGCAACCACCGCTCGTTATCTCGATGCGTACCGACTCCTAACCGGAAAAGAACTTTGATCCATAACCGTCTCGAAAACCTCGTCGAGGAGATGCTGGAAGGCCACATCCTTCTTGACGAGGCACTCTGCGAATTCGAAAAGTTGTACATCAAGAAAGCCCTCGCCCGTCACAAGCAACACATCTCAAACACCGCGGCCGTTCTCGGCATCCACCGCAACACCCTCGCCAAGCGCGTCGCCACCTATGAACATCAGGAATCCCCACAAAAAAGCACTAAAACCACGAAACTTAAAAAAACCGCTCATCGCCTGAAAGCCAGCTAATTTTTACCTATTCGTGCTGCTTGTGCCTCTTTGTGACTAGTTGACAAGCACCTGCGCGTGGCCTATCCTTAGCACTCTTATTTGGCGAGTGCTAGCAATTATTACTCAAAATCACCCAATTTTTTGTGCAGAATTGAAAGGAGACCACGGTCATGGCAACGAACATCAAGCCTCTTCATGATCGCGTCATTGTGAAGCGAATCGAAGAAGGCGAGCAGGTACGGGGCGGCATCATTATCCCCGACACTGCCAAAGAAAAACCCCAGGAAGGCGAAGTGATTGCAGTCGGCGAGGGCAAATACAAAGATGACGGCACCCGTCAACCTCTCGATGTAAAGCAGGGCGATCGCGTGCTTTTCGGTAAGTACAGCGGCTCTGAGATCAAGATCGACGGCGAAGAGCTTCTCATCATGCGCGAGGACGAGATTCTTGGAATTCTCGAGCGCGCCGGCGCCGCCAGTGGCGGCACCAAGAAAGGTGGTAAATAACGATGGCCAAGCAGGTAATTCACGGTGAGGACTCGCGAGCTGCGATTTTGCGCGGTATCAACCAGCTCGCCGATGCAGTGAAGATCACTCTCGGTCCCAAAGGCCGTAACGTTGTAATCGATAAGAAGTTCGGTTCGCCCACGATCACCAAAGACGGCGTCACCGTCGCCAAAGAGATCGAATTGAAAGACGCGCTCGAAAACATGGGCGCCCAGATGGTTCGCGAAGTCGCTTCCAAGACTTCTGATGTGGCCGGCGACGGCACCACCACCGCGACCGTTCTGGCCCAGGCAATCTTCCGCGAAGGCGTGAAGACCGTTGCCGCCGGCGCGAATCCGATGGCTCTCAAGCGTGGTATCGACAAGGCTGTTGAGCACGCGACTGCCGCGATTCAGAAGCTCTCGAAACCGGTTAAGGGCGATGCCATCGCGCAGGTCGGAACCGTTTCCGCGAATGGCGATCAGACCATCGGCAACATCATCGCCGAAGCGATGAACAAAGTCGGCAAAGACGGTGTGATCACCGTTGAAGAGTCGAAGACGATGGATACTTCGCTCGAGGTTGTGGAAGGAATGCAGTTTGACCGCGGCTACCTGAGCCCGTACTTCGTAACCGATCCGGAGCGCATGGAAGCAGTGCTCGACAATCCGCTGATTCTCATCAACGAGAAGAAGATCAGCTCGATGAAGGATCTGCTGCCGTTGCTCGAGCAGGTCGCAAAGCTCGGCAAACCGATGCTGATCATTGCTGAGGACGTTGAAGGCGAAGCCCTCGCCACCCTCGTAGTGAACAAGCTCCGCGGCACCTTGAATATCGCGGCTGTGAAAGCTCCGGGATTCGGCGATCGTCGCAAAGCGATGCTCGAAGACATCGCGATTCTCACCGGTGGCAAAGTCATCAGCGAGGATCTCGGTATCAAACTCGAGAACGTCAAACTCGAAGATCTCGGCCGTGCCAAGAAGATCACGATCGACAAAGACAACACCACGATCGTTGAAGGCGCCGGCAAACAGTACGACATCGAAGGTCGCGTCAAGACTCTGCGCGCGCAGATCGAAGACACCTCTTCCGATTACGATCGCGAGAAACTCCAGGAGCGCCTGGCGAAACTCGTCGGTGGCGTCGCCGTGATCAAAGTCGGTGCGGCAACCGAGACCGAGATGAAAGAGAAAAAGGCGCGCGTTGAAGATGCCATGCACGCAACTCGCGCGGCCGTCGAAGAAGGAATCGTTCCGGGCGGCGGCGTCGCATTAGTAAGAGCGGCGAAGTCACTCGAGAAATTCGAGATCAACAAAGACGGTGAAGGCGATCCTGACGAGCAGATTGGCGTTAACATCGTTCGTCGCGCGTTAGAAGAGCCGCTCCGTCAGATCGTGCAGAACGCAGGTAAAGAGGGCGCAGTGGTAGTCGAGCGAGTTCGTTCTGAGAAGAATGAAAACATCGGCTTCAACGCCGCTACCGAAACGTATGAAGATTTGGTGAAAGCCGGCGTCATTGATCCGGCGAAGGTTACTCGCACCGCTCTTCAGAACGCGGCTTCAATTGCCGGCTTGATGCTGACGACTGAAGCGATGGTTTCGGAACTTCCTGACGACGATAAGGGTAGTCCCGCAATGCCAGGCGGTATGGGTGGCATGAGCGGCATGGGTATGTAAGAACCTTCGGCTGATTACACGGAAAAGGACGGATTACATTGTTAACTCAATGTAATCCGTTTTTTCTTTGGCGAGTTCTTCTTCTTCCTCTGGTAACACGTCCTCGAGAATCTCTTCAATCAACTTCGCTGACATGTCGAGTGCGGTGAGTATTGGATGCAGCGACTGATTTTGGTTGACATATCCTTTCGCGACATCCTGTGCGAAGGCCAACGCCACGTAAGCTCGGGCGAGGCGGCGACTGTCGATATTTCCGAAGAAAGGTGTACTCATTGGATTAGATATTCAAAAACGCTCTGATCATCATCGAAAGTGCGATGGCGCCACCACCGAGGGTGAAAACCCATTCGACGAGTGGGCTGGGGCGGCCAAACAACTTCCTCACGATCACCATTCCGCTTTTCCAGCCGTCGAGTTGATAAAGAGGAATCAGGTTTCCAATCGCGAGTGCGAGATTGATGGCGGCAAAGAACGATCCCCAACTCACAGCACAAAGCAGCAGGTTCACTCCGATGCCTGCTCCCAACACAAAAAGCTGTTGCCACAGGGGACGACGCTGCAACGCAGCGATGTCCATCTGCACGTAAGCGCCGACGGGAAACAAACGAACCTGACATTCGACATTGCGCAGTTGAAAACCAAGAAGCTTTGGCCCCCAACCAAAACCCGCCTGCTTGATCGGCACGCCACAAAGACGCGCTGCGATGTAATGACCGAATTCGTGCAGCACCAGCGCGGCAAAGAAACTCACGATTAAGTTGATTATGAGAACGCTCATAAGTAATGAATTTCAGCGCAATAGTTCAGCAAGACGCTGTTCCAACTCCCGGAGTAAACCCAGCTCAGCCTTGAGCTCCTGTAATTCAGTTCTGACGTCGAGAATCAAATAAAGAATGGCGCACGTGATGACCACGCCTTCGAGCAAACCCAGCCCGCGCTGCGCAATCACAAGCAGCAGAAACAGCAGAGTCAACGTGGCGATGTAAATCCTGATAGCAAGCATTCGTTTTATCTAACCTAAATAAAGGCGCAATCTCAGATTCCTTCCAGATGGAGACCACCTTGGAGAGCGCCACCTTGGAGTGCGCCACCTTGGTGGCGCTCTGTTCAAAGGCGTATTTCCGTAAATGGCTTCACTTTGACCAAAGCGGTGCCAAGGCACCGCACTCCAAGGCGACGCCTCTGGTGAAGTCCAATTTCTAGATCACACGTCCAAAGCCCAGACAAACGGCCTTTGAAACAACCACATTTATTGTGATTTCAATAAGAATTCCTACTCATTCGGTCCCTGAAAGCCTTTGGCCCCCTGTTTGCTGACGGGAACACGGATTTACACGTCTTAGTTGGCTACCAGAGACTGATCGAGTTGGGCAATTAAACTCAAAACCTGCAAAGGTCTCGCCAGTCTCTTCGGATATCAATTCGCAATTAGTGATCTCTTCTCGTCCATTGGGCGGAGGAGTGTAAAAGTAACGGGATAACCCCTGGTTGTTGTGTTGTTGTTGAAGCGTCTCGGTCGTATTCGCCGGAAGATTGGTGGGTTTAGACGTTTCATTGTGTCCAGTATCGATAAGGAAGCTCCCGATTCCTCTTCGATAACTGATCTTTCAAATGCAATTTGTCCTTCAAGGACGTTCAACCCCTAAGGAGTTAGTTACTTAATGCCCCTAGCAACTCCCACGGCTATCGACGGTTGGTCCACCAACCATGCGAGTACCCACGCCAGGTCCGCTGCGATAGCTGTCGATCAGCAGGCAAGCGTTAAAACCCGAAAGTCAAAAAGCCCGACCCTCATCGGCCAGTCGCCGGTGATGAGGAAACTCTTTTCGATTATCGAACGTGTGGCGCCAACCGACGCTTCAGTGCTGATCACTGGCGCGACCGGAACAGGCAAAGAGCTCGCCGCTCGAGCTATTCACAACCTGAGCCCGCGAAGCGAAAACGCTTTTGTCGATATCAACTGTTCCGCTATTCCCGAAACACTTATCGAAGCGGAACTCTTCGGTCACCAGCGCGGCACCTTTACCGGTGCACACGAAAACCGTAGCGGCCTCTTTGAAAAAGCTTCAGGCGGAACGCTCTTTCTCGACGAAGTTGACGCGTTGAATCTTTCAGCGCAAGCGAAACTGCTTCGTGTTTTGCAGGAACGCACCGTGCGACGAATTGGCGCCCGGGCCAACATCGCGATCGATGTACGAATAATCTCGGCCACCAACTGCGATCTCGCGCAGGCAGTTGCTGAAGGACGATTTCGTCCCGACCTTTACTACCGGTTACGCGTACTGCCGTTGCACGTGCCGGAACTCTGCACACGTGGTGAAGACGTTCGCTTGCTGGTCGAACATTTCCTGCGAGTGAAGTCGGATCGAAGCGGGCATCCGTTGCGCAACTTTACACCCTCGGCAATGCGCGCACTTTGCGACTATCCGTGGCCCGGTAACGTTCGCGAACTCGAGAACACGATCGAATATGCACTCGCGATTGGTCTCGAAGATGAACTTGGAATCGCAGACTTGCCACCGGAGATTTTGACAGCGACGCCGCAACCCAGCGCCGACGATTTCAGGCAAGTGCTGCAGGCTTACATGAACGACACGGTACCGCTTGCTGAGATCGAGAAGCGTTACATCCTTTCAGTTTTGCAACAGTTTGGCGGAAACCAGGTACGAGCCGCAGCCGCGCTCGGAATAGACCGCAGCAAACTCTATCGTCGCCTCAAGCAGTATGGCGTGATGGCAGTGAGGTTTATTCAGGAAGAAGATCTGGACGGTTACCAATTCCGCTCGATGCATTGATTACCAGCCCCGACCGTACAACGGGTGGTCGCAGATTTGCGCGGCCACCCGTTCGCGCTTTAAATCTTCTCTGCGGCCCTTCTGCTTATCCTCTGGCGATCTCTGCGTCATCAACTCCTCAAACGCGGAGGATACGCGGAGGGCCGCAGAGGATATCTTCAGACCATCGCGCCGGCTACTGAGCAGAACAAGAACGCAAAAGAACTCGCAGTTTGTGTGAGCAGCGTTTCATTGTTACTGGCGGGATAAAACCGGACGCGAGTAACGCGCTTGCGTTCAACTTTCTCCACGCGAAACGTGCCGCTCGTGTGGACAACTTCGTCACCTGCTTCCAGCACGCGGCCGGCTTCCGACATCAGAAAGCCTCCGATCGTCATGTAGCCGCCATCTTCAGGTATCGAAATCTTTAAACGCTGATTCGCGGCCCGCACCGCGAGCATTCCGTCAAGTATGAAACCCTCGCGATCGCTTTTGATCTGCTCTCGCGATTCTTCGTCAAACTCATCGTCGATCTCGCCGACGATCTCCTCGAGCAGATCTTCCAACGTCAGAATTCCTTCAATGCCGCCGTATTCGTTAACGACAAAGAGAAAATGCACGCGACCGGTTTGCATCTGCCGCAGAGCTTGCCCGGCCGAAGCGTTTTCCGGAATGAACCAGGGCGCACGTAAAAGCTGATCGAGATTAAAACCCTGCGCTTCAGCGCGGCCCATATCGAAATCCTTGCGATACGCAACGCCAACTATGTCGTCGACGTTGTCTCGATAAACAGGCAACCGCGAGAATCCCGTGGAACGAAAAGCAGCGCGGGTTTCTTCAAGCGTGGCGTTAATTGACAATGCGTAAATCTGTGGACGCGGCACCATCGCCTCGCGCACGTTCACTTCCGAGAATTCGAAAACCCGATGAATCAATTGGCGCTCGTCGGGGTTGACGTGGCCGCTCTTGTGCGAGATGTCGATCAGGTGTCGCAGTTCATCTTCAGTGTAAACGGAAGCATGTTCACCGGAAGGTTGTAACCCGAATAGACGAACGGTGCGAATACCAGCCCAGTCGAGCAAACGAATGGGCCAGCGAAAGATCTTGTAGAAAACTTCGAGGGGCCAGGAGATCGCAAGGGCGACCTTCTCGGCACGTTCGAGCGCGAGCGTCTTGGGAGCGAGTTCGCCCAGGACAATGTGAAGAAACGTGATGATCGTGAACGCGATTGCAAAGGCGAGGGTGTGCAATGTCACTTCCGAGACACGGCCTTTTAGTGGCGCCTCGAGGATGTGGGCAAACACCGGCTCGCCCACCCAGCCCAGCGCGAGCGAAGCCATGGTGATACCTAATTGCGTGGCTGAGATGTACCCGTTGAGGTTGCCGAGCAGCCGAAGCGTTCTCCTGGCGCTGCCGTCGCCCTGTTCGGCCAGCATCTCGATGCGCGAGCGCCGCACGCCGACGAGGGCGAATTCCGAGGCGACGAAGAATCCATTAGCTAAAACGAGGAAAAAGACGAGTGCGATGTATAGAGCAGTGATCATTGAGCGTTAAGTCTATCGATTCGCTCGATAAAGCACAAAATGCGTAATTGGGCTGCGCACGGGCGATCGTAGGGGCGGCCCTCCGTGGCCGCCCTAGTCTTATCACCGAGCCCTTTAAAAATTTGGCTGAAACGAAGAAGGCCCCGCAGGGTACACAATAGCCGTACAATAAGAATCGCAGACTAGGGCGGCCACGGAGAGCCGCCCCTACAGTCACCCATTATCCTAACGCCGGCTGACGGCGGGTTGCGCCTGAAGATTATTCAACTCATTGATGCGCTTGCGCACGGCGCTCGTCAACATCCGCACCTCATCCGAACTGTAATTCGCCGCACGAAATGCGTCCTCAATCTGCCGATCGTTCAAACGCGCCAGCAACCCGCCAATCCACCGCGCGTCAGCAGTCGTAATATTCCGCATCAGATCTGAGTTTTTTCCGTCGTAATCCAAACGCACCAAATTGCCTTCAACTCCCTCAACAAACTCATCGGACACAAAATCATCCGGCTCGTTACGGCTCCCCTTGATCTTCCGGATAAACGCCATCGGCGACATCTGGCCGCCTGTTTTTCCAAACGTCGTTCCCAGATCGCTGACGATGTAATGAAGCTCTGTGCGACCACCATTACGCACCACGAGCACGCCGTTGTTGGAGTCTTTCAAATCCCAGTTCTCCATCAACGCCATCAACACTTTTAATCCCTGCAACTCGCGTTTACCCGCAAAAGGATTTTCTGTCCAACGCCATTCATCGAGCCTCTCGACGTCGTCAGGTCGTGCTTCCAACCGGACATTTTCAAACGTTCCCTTCCCTTCAATGGTCAAACTCGGTACGAGATAGTTGATCTCGCTGACGTATCCAACGGCCCACACCAGCCGCACCGCCGCGGTTTCACTTTGTGCTTCCTTGCCGAGTTTTGCTACCCAAACTCGACCTTGGCCATCCTTAACGCGATACTTCTTCGAGTAACCACCCTTCTCTTCTTTGATAAAGGTGATACGGCTGAGGTCGGGCTTCATGGCCGCGCCGCCTGGTCCAAGCAGAAGATCGCGTGATCCGATATCAGCCGGCTCCTGCCAAAGCACCGGCACGCCATTGGGCGGTTGCTTCTTCTCTTTCTTGCCCTTCTCCTTATCCTGGGCCAACGCCAAAGTAGTAGAGCTCAAAACGAGCATTACGATGACGATCAATTTGCGGCTAGTACTCAACATTTGTTTCCCCACTTATTTCTTTTGCGAATTCATCAACACACCTGAATCAACTGTCTGACCGGTACGCGAGACGACTTGAAAATGCATCTGGTCGCCATCAATCTCCACCAGCATGAACGACATATCGTTATCAAACGCCTTCGCCGTCAGGGGCGACCCTTTCTTCACATCACCTTTTCTTAACTTTCCACCTGATCCGGAGATGAAATAGAAGACGCCTTTTTGTGGGTGGATGCGTTCGTAGAAGTGTTCGTGTCCGGTAAAGACAACATCTACACCATGTTTCAGAAATATCGGTTCGACGATCGCGCGCAGCTTCTCATCCGATCCGTGTTTGGCCCCGGACGAATACGGCGGATGGTGAAAAAACGCAATCTTCCACGAAGCAGTATCGGCAGCGAGTTTGTCGTTTAACCAATCAACCTGCTTCTTGTCCATGTAGTTGCTGTTCAACGCGTAGAAGCTGACGCCGCTCTTCTGAAACCGGTAATACTCCTGTCCATCCATGTTGAAAAACTCGTAAAAGCGCTGATTCGATTCGTCGTGATTACCGAGGGACGCGTAAAACTTTACTTTCTGATCCAACAATGGTTTGTAAATGTTCTCGAACTTTGTTTTGTAATCGACGGCCTTCTCGCTGCCGTACATGTTGTCGCCCATCATCAATACAAACTCGAAAGGAAACGCCTGTCGGAAGCGATTCATCACCTGGGCAAGTTCGAGTTGCTGCTCAGTGCCGGTACCAGTGTCACCAATGACAACAAAACGAACTCCACCGTCTTTGTTGGGGAGAGTGATGTTGATAGGTGCGTTAGTTCGTGTTCCAGCGTGAGAGAGGGTCTGCGCCTGAACATTGAACGCGAGAACGACTGTCAGAATTAAGCCAACTGCTACCCGTTTCATTAGTCAAAACCCTCCAGCCGGATTTACGGCAATGCGTTAGTCATGTAGTCGACAATCAATCCATTCTCGCGATCGACGAGCAGCAAGTTCTGTCGCACAAAGCGGTATCGCACCTGTTTCGGCAGTGGTGGCAGTCGCTGTAGCAGCGTCGCCGGCATCTCCAACAGCTCGCCCTGCTCGGGATAGGGATAATTAACCCTTAGTGGAACACTTTTGTTCTCAGCCTCACGCAGCACGGTGTCGCGAAATTCCACTCGATCTCGTCCTTTGAACTCGTCCTTGATGATTGCGCGAATCAGAGTTTGGGATTCACGGTTGAATAGTTCGCCTTGCCTCGCGCCCGAACGCGCCGCGCGTACTCGTTCCTGAAATTGTTTCTTGTGATGTTCGATCTCCTCGGGCTTCGCGTCAGTTGAAAGCTTCGGCATTTTCGCTTCGAGATCTTCGCGAAGTTTGGAGTAAGTCTTGACCCGCTTTTCGAAGGCGTCGGCGATGCGCTGGTCGTTCGGGGATAGAGGCGGGACCGAAGCTGTTTGAAAGCCTTGAGCCTCGCAACCAAGCGCGAGCAGCCCTGCGATCACGAGTAAGTTGATGCTTAGTTTACTTTTCACGCGGTTAGAAAAGGCAAGTGGGATACCGATCTAAAGGAGGATTTCTCTCGCAGCGGCGCAGCGACGCAACGCGATGCCGTGTTTCACGGGGGCTTTCGCTGTGCCGCTGCGTCGCTGCGTGAGAAATCTTTCTTTTTAGACACGTTAGGGGCGGGGTCTGACGTGAAATGTTCCCAATCATTTGCTGTACGAACACGGTACGACGCCCGCGCCGTTAACCCCGTGTTTACATAGATATCATCAAGTTGAAACCTGATGGCACGACTTACGCATTCACGGCTGAATTAGACTGGGAGCCGCGCGCTCTTTTAAGACCAAGCATCGGGAGCAGAGAGCCATGAACTCAACAGCAAATTCAGTAACGTGGCAGAGTTGGTCGCAGAAGTGGGGAAATTGGACCAATTGGTTTGGAAGGTCCAGCGAAGTGCGCGAATCAGAGGTAAGAACGCCGGTTCTTAATCTGTCGCCTAAAAGTCATCTCCAGAAACCGCAAAAAGCGAGAGCCAAGGCTTTCGTTCGTTAAGGACAAATTCAATCAGCATTGTCGATTTCGACGCCCTCCGTTCGTCCTTATCATGGTACGGCTCGTAAGCGCTTGCGCGTGATGAGTCTAATCCGTATCGTACTTGCCCATCCAACAGGGTCATAAAGAGCGGGGTGACGTAATTTAGGTAAATCATCTCTGCGGTTTCTGCGAAATCTTTGCGCTCTCTGCGTCGAAACGAGCCTCTGTAACACAGAGATTGCAGAGATTTCGCAGAGAACCGCAGAGAGAATTCAATTTAAGACACGACCAAACAGCAATATCGCTTGCATAAATAGCAATAGCTAATTGCAGGTTTCTCTGAACCTTTCGGCGGCCAGTGCGTAAAACTGCTCATAATCGTCACATCGCGGCTGTCAGTTCTACACAAGGATGAACCCCTATGAAGTATGCAAAGCTGATCTTCAAGAACATCTTGCGCAACAAACTGAGAACTTTGCTGACCATCTCCAGTGTAGTGGTGTCGCTCTTTCTAATCGTAAGTTTGGCCACCATCCTGACGGAGTTTGATCGCGGCGGCGAAGAAGCCAGCCCGTTGAGACTCGTTTCGCGCCACGCCGTGTCGCTCGGTTTCGTTATTCCCATGGCGCACCTGCAAAAGATCAAGACCGTGCCCGGTGTGAAAGAGGCAATGCCGTTTAGCTGGTTTGGCGGGATTTACAAAGACGAGCGCAACTTTTTCGCCAACTTCGCCGTCGACGCACGCAAGCTGAAAGAAGTCGTCCCGGAAGTAAAAATGTCAGACGCTGACTGGCAAGCCTTTACGAGCGATCGACAAGGCGCGATCGTCGGCAAAAAGCTGGTAATGCTTTACGGCTTCACCCCCGGACAACGCGTTACGTTGAAGAGCCCGATTTACAACCAAAGCGTCGAATTCATCATTCGCGGTGTTTACACCGGCAGCGACGAGAAGACTCTCTACTTCCATTACGACTATCTCAACGAACTGCTTCCTGCCTGGGCCAAGGACCAGGTCAGCACCTTCAGCATTCTTGCCAACACTCCTGAAGACGTACCGCGAGTGAGCCAGGCAATCGATTCGATCTTTACCAACACTGACGCACCTACAAAAACTGAGAGCGAACGTGAGTTTGCTTTGAGTTTTCAAACCATGATGGGAGGGGTGAAACAGTTTCTCTACGGCATCATGGGAGCGATCACTTTCTCGCTGTTGCTCGTAATGGGCAACACGATGGCGATAACAGTTCGCGAACGAACGAAAGAAGTCGGCACTCTGAAAGCGATTGGATTTCAGCGAGGGACGATTACGGCACTGTTTCTCTTTGAGGCTTTGATAGTCGCCAGTATCGGCGCAGCGATTGGAATTGGAGGCGCGGCACTACTCTATAACTCAGTGGATCTCAGCCTCTTCATTCCGAATTTCATCTCGTTTGTTCCAACGACTCAAACGCTCGTCGTCGCATTTTTCTTGTCGGTTCTGGTGGGACTGATCAGCGTGGTCTACTCGGCTTATCGGGTTTCGGGTCTGACCATCGCCCAGGCTTTGCGGAGCACTGAATAAAAATGGCACTCCCGTTAAAGTACAACATCCGAAACATCATCGTCAGAAAAGGCAGCACGCTGGCCACGGCTTTCACGATTGGTTTGACGGTTGCCGTCTTCCTGATGGTGATGGCGCTCGCGCGCGGTATCGATCTGACGCTTTCGAGCAGCGGCGAACCCAACAATATGATCGTGCTGCGTGAAGGCAGTACGGCCGAGCTGAACAGCAGTTTGACTCGCGAGAACTTCAACGATCTGATCTATCTCGATGGAGTCGAACGCGAGGCTGACCAGCCGCTGGTGTCCGGCGAAGTCGTAACCTTGATCTACAAAGCTCGCAAAGGGATGAGCCAGGGCTCGAACGTGACCGTGCGAGGTGTTGGCCCGATGTCGTTCAAGTTGCGTTCCGGTTTTCAGCTCGTCTCCGGCAAACAGTTTCAACCAGGCCTGACCGAAGCAGTTGTTTCGAAGCGGATTGCCGAGCGATTCCAGGGGCTCGACGTGGGTGATAAGTTTCGCATTCAAACCACTGACTACACGGTTGTGGGTCTATTCGATTCAGCAGGCAAAGCGTTTGAGTCTGAGATCTGGGTCGACATTAACTCGCTACAAAGCACAACCAAGCGTGACGGCTACTCGTCAGTCTTGTTGCGAACGAAAGATGCAAATGCATTGACGGCGCTTAGCAAGCGCATTACCGACGATCCCAAGTTGCATTTGAAAGCAGTTTCAGAGCGGATCTTTTATGAAGATCAACAGGGCGCAACCTCGGGCGCGTTAAAGGTCTTGGCTTTCTTTATCTCTATCATTATGGCCATCGGGGCGGGCTTCGCCGGCATGAACACGATGTATGCGGCAGTGGCCCGGCGCACGAAAGAGATTGGCACGCTGCGAGTGTTGGGCTTCAGCCGGTTAAGTATTCTGATCGCGTTTCTTCTCGAGTCGACAGCAATTGCGCTGGTCGGCGCGGGAATCGGGATTCTGATCGCGCTGCCGTTGAATTTTGTTTCCACCGGCACCTCCAACTGGATCACATTCAGCGAGATTGCTTTCAATTTCCGCGTCACAATTGATCTGATGATCATGGCGCTTATCTTTGGCGGAGTCATCGGCTTCTTCGGATCATTATTCCCGTCGATTCGCGCCGCGCGATTCCGGATCGTAAATGCGTTGCGTGCGTAAGCTATTGAGCGACTCCTTGGCGGGCGGTGTCTTGACACCGCTTTGGTCTTAGATCACGAACCGTAATACCAAAGCGGCACCCGCACTCCGGGGAGTTGCTGCGAAATCTAAAGAAATTTTTTCAAGAGAGAAATGGCTACTAATCCCTCGTCAAATGACGTTCAGGACGATCTCAACAAGCGGCTGAGAAGTTTGAAGATCGATCGCGGGCCGGCGCCAGTGCCGTCGGCAAGCACTCGTGCACCTAAACTTCTGATACTCGGAATCGCTATTGTCATCGCGCTGGCTGCTTTTGGATATATTTTCTTCTTTGGCAGTACGAAAGCGATCTCGGTGTCGGCAGTGCGAGTTGAAAGTGGTGGTCCAGCTTTGGGTGAGAGTGTGCTTTCCGCTTCCGGTTACGTCGTCGCGCATCACAAGATCGCAGTCGGCGCAAAAGTGATGGGACGCGTTGCGTGGATCGGCGTCGAAAA
Source organism: uncultured Acidobacteriota bacterium (assembly GCA_963708055.1). Classification (GTDB taxonomy): domain Bacteria; phylum Acidobacteriota; class Blastocatellia; order Pyrinomonadales; family Pyrinomonadaceae; genus PSRF01. The sequence goes on from OY970193.1 coordinate 1,819,668, forward strand.
GGGCGACTCCGTGCAGGAAGGACAAACTCTGGTCCGGCTGGAAGACTCAGAATTTCGCGCCCAGGTAGCTCAGGCCCAGGCCAATCTCGCCGCGGCCCAGGCACGTCTTGACCAACTACGCAGCGGTTCGCGTCCGGAAGAAAAGTTGAAAGACAAAGCCGCGGTGATGCAGGCCGAAGCGAATCTCAAAAATGCCGAAGCCGAGTATCAACGCGCTGAATCACTGTTTCGCTCGGGTGTAGCCTCGAAAGCCGAATTGGATCGTGCCTTGGCAAACCGCGACACTGCGGTTGCATTGCTACAGGCTGCGCGACAGTCGAGTGCGATGACCGACATCGGGCCGCGCAAAGAGGAGATCCGAGCTGCGGAAGCAGAAGTGCAGCAGATGAGAGCCGCGCTCGACTACGCCAACACGCAACTCGCCGCGACCGAGATCAAAGCACCCGTTTCAGGCACAGTGCTCGAAAGAATTGTCGAACGCGGCGAGATGGTTAGTCCATCCGCTTTTGGTGGTTCAGGCGCGCGCACTTCGGTAGTCGATCTTGCGGATTTAACTGACCTGCAAGTCGAACTGGACATCAGCCAAACCGATTTCGCTCGTTTGAAACCATCGCAGCGTGCCGAGATCATTCCCGAAGCCTATCCGAATCTGAGATTCACCGGCTTTATCGAAGAGATCGCGCCCGAAGCGAATCGCGCCAAATCCACCGTGCAAGTGAAAGTGAAGGTTGAAAACCCCAACGAACAATTGCGACCGGAGATGAATGCGCGCGTTAACTTCCTTTCTGACAAAGCTCCGGCTAATGAAGGTCAAACAATCGCGCGTGTGCTCGTCCCGAAAAATGCCGTGACCAAGCGTGATAACAGCTCGTTTGTATTTGTCGTCAAGGGAAACCGGGTCGAGCAACGCACCATTCGCACGGGGGAAGAGTCAGGTGACGCTTACGTGGTGCTCGACGGATTGAGTGGCAATGAAACCGTGGCCGTTTCTGGTGTTGATAACTTACGCGACGGAGATCGCGTAAAAGTTCAATAAGTTTGAGGATGAGAAAAATTTATGTCTGAAGCGATAGTGAAAGTTCGCAACGTTAGTAAGCGATTTAATCGCGACGGCTTTGAAGTGATTGCATTGGACCAGGTCAATCTCGAATTGTACGAAGGCGACTTTCTGGCGCTGATGGGACCGAGCGGCTCCGGCAAATCCACGCTCCTGAATCTTCTCGCCGGTATCGATCGCACCACCGAAGGCGAAGTCGAAGTTATGGGAACGCAACTGACGCGGATGTCAGAGAGTCAGCTCGCGACCTGGCGCAATGCTCACATCGGCTACATCTTTCAAACTTTCAACCTCGTGCCGGTGTTGACTGCGTTTGAAAACGTCGAACTGCCGTTACTACTGACCAGGCTTTCGAAGGCGGAGCGGCGCAAGAATGTTGAGACCGCACTCGATCTCGTTGGCTTGAGCGACCGCATGCATCACCAGCCTAAGCAACTCTCCGGCGGTCAGGAACAACGCGTCGCGATTGCCCGCGCGATTGTTACCGATCCCGATCTGATTCTGGCAGACGAACCGACTGGGAACCTCGATGCGCGATCCGGTGAAGAGATTTTGCAGATTCTCTCGGTGTTGAATCGCGAGCTGAAAAAGACCATCATGCTCGTGACCCACGACCCGCACGCCGCGAGCTTCGCGAAGGAACAGTTGCACCTGGAGAAGGGTGTGCTGACGGACGTTACACCCGTAGTGTCGAAACAGGTGAGTGTCTAAAACCTTTCACAGGATTTACAAGATGTAACAAGATTTATCTTGTGAATCCTGTGACATCTTGTAAATCCTGTCCCCTGTACCTCGCGGCTAAGAGACCGGTCGCACTCGCGAGATCAATTTCCGCCAATAACAAACCTTCCTCACCGTAAGGTTGATAACAAAGCAGTGTCCCATCAGGCCGCGCTACGGCCGACGTGGTCGGCGAGCCGGCACTCGCATAATTCACAGTCGCAAAGTAACAGCTATTCTCGGCGGCGCGGCACAGCACTGCCTTCTCGTGAAATGAATTCTGTTGCTCGCCGTAAGTCGAAGGGCTATGACTACCCGGTTCAGCTTCATGAAACTGCGGATGAAAAACGATCTGGGCGCCGCGTTGCGCGGCCCAGCGAACGGTCTCCGGGTAACGCCAACCCTCGTGACAGATCACGACCCCAAACTTGAGTGGTCCATGTTGAAAGATCTGTCTTCCTGAGCCGGGCACATAGATGGTGTCTTCCGAAGGATCGAGTTGGACCTTGTCCTGAAACCCGGCGATAGTACCGTCGCGATTGATCACGAGCGCGGTGGCTAACACACCTTCATCGACGACCCGTTCGGTTCCTAGGATCGTGGTCACACCGGCTTTCCGAGTGGCTTCAGCGATACGATCCCACGCGTGTTTGAGGAATGACGCGCCAGGCGGCGGTATTACCTTCCCCAACCCGCGATAACCGGGCACAAAACATTCAGGAAAACAGACGATTTCGGCGTTACCGGCGGCGGCTTGAGCGATAGCGTCTTCGGTCAGGGTGATCGATTCTTCCGGCGACTTCGGGAAACGCAGATTGGCGAGCGCGATACGCAACATGGGCGCATAGTAGCGAGGAAGGATTTCTCTCGCAACGGCAGCGATCACACACTCTTCCGTTGCGCCGCCGCGAGAGAAAACCTCTTCTCGAGCTTGACAACTTTCCTTGCCCTAAAGTATCTTGACATCAAGCTAATTATGAATACGAAGCTTGAATCACTGAGCGGTGGCACGGGGGTGCACGTCTTTCTGGTGTTATGGAAAGCGGCGCGCGCCGTTGAGGCTTACGGCGAAAACAGCATCTCGCAATTACAGATGTGCGGCAGCGATTTCGCCGTCCTCGAAGCGCTCCTCCATAAAGGACCGCTTCCGGTCAACGAAATCGGCAGGAAGGTACTGCTTACCAGCGGCTCGATCACTGTCGCGGTCGATCGCCTCGAGCAGAAGGGTCTCGTCGAACGACGCGCGCACGACACCGATCGCCGCACCAGAGTCGTGCACCTGACCGGCGACGGTAAGAAACTGATCACACGCGTCTACGCGGATCACGCTGCCGACATGGAACGCCTGGCGGCAGCTTCCCTGACGAAGAAGGAACGAGCGACGCTTATCAAACTTTTGAAACAGATCGGATACGAGGCGGCCGGTGCTGCCTCACAGAAATCAAAGGAGCAATAACCAATGGCGAGTGAAGTATTAAAACGTGAGCACAACGGGCGCACCGTTGCCGGTATCGTGAATAGTATCGAAACTTTGGAAGGCGGCGGCTTTCTCGTGCGACGCCCATTTCCCCAGGCCGCGTTTTCGGAATTCGATCCATTCCTGCTGCTCGATGAGATGGGACCAATGGACGTTGGACCAGGTGAAGCGAAGGGCGCGCCCGATCATCCGCATCGCGGATTTGAAACCGTGACTTACATGCTTTCCGGTGAGATGGAGCATCGCGATTCGCATGGACACGCCGGGCGTTTGCGACCCGGTGACGTGCAGTGGATGACAGCCGGGGCCGGCGTGGTCCATTCCGAGATGCCGAGCGCGGACTTCCTTCGCAGCGGCGGGCGCATGCATGGATTTCAGCTCTGGGTGAACCTGCCGCGAGGCGAAAAGCTGATGAAACCGCGTTACCAGGAGATTTCTGGTGCACAGATCCCGAAAGGCACCTCGCCTGATGGACTAGTCACCGCAAACGTGATCGCCGGTGAAGCATTGGGCCAAAAGGCCGTGATCGAAACACGTATTCCAATCATCTACGTGCACTATCAGCTCAAACCCGGCGGCGTGACGACGGTTAACATTCCGCGCGATTACAACGCCTTTGCGTACATCGTTGAAGGAGCCGGTCTGTTTGGCGCGGAACGCGAACGTGCTGTGGACGGGCAGATGGTGTTGCTCACACAGGACGGCGACGAACTTCGCATCGAGAATCCTGCCGAGGCTCGCGAAACTCTCGAGATCTTAGTGCTGGCCGGTGTTCCGTTAAACGAACCTGTCGTCCGTTATGGACCATTCGTGATGAACACACCTGACGAGATCCGCCAGGCCATCGAAGACTACCGTTCGGGCCGAATGGGCGAGATCAGCTAAGCGTCCTCCTTGGAGTGCGGTTGCCTTGGCACCGCTTTTGGCATGATCGGAAACGTAACGAGAACAACAACTGACACTCTCAGAGCGTCATCTTCGGCTAAAGCGGTGCCAAGGCACCGCACTCCAAGGAAGCGTCCAACCAACAAGTGCTCGCTGGCGAGCAGTTGTGTTCAAACGCCCACCGTCCTGATGTGAATCTCATAAATATCGAGTGTTTTTGACGGCACATCGGTTGCGATGTAATGCGCACACCGGCTTTGCCCCAAAAGTCATCTTGAAGGCCACAAAGAGGCACACAACGCACAAAATGAATTCTTAGCAGTAGAGGTAATCCTTAAGGTTTTAATCATTTGCGCTGTTTGTGCTGTTTTGTGGCCTACTCTCTGTCTTTGAAAGCGGACTTTTGAGGCAAACCCGCGCACACCTTTGTCTGCTTGGCGCCCAGGAGTCTCGATTTATGAGCTGGAAACACTGGTTTACAGTTCGGAAAGCTATACTCAATAAACGTTTAAGTCAGTCAGACAAACTAAAGAGGAGCGTTCCCTACAATGCAAATAGACTGGACCATCATCGTAGCCGCGCTCGTGATTGTGGTAGCAATTGGCTATCTGGTCATGAAGCGCAAAAAGAAAACTTCGTAACTCCCAACCCCGCTTGTGCACAACAACGCGAACGCCCAGATAAGTTTCGCGTAAGTTGGATAAAGTTCTGACCTGAGCTCGCGACGAAACCATGGAGCTATTCAAAGGAGCGCCGCTCTCTCTTTGGGCCGCTTTGCGCGTGAGTTCGCTGGTTGTCGCCTGCCTGGCGCTGTTGTATGAAAACAGCGGGCGTCTCATTACCTCAGTTCGCGATTACATCCTCTTACCGTGGATCAGTTACGACACCGTTTATTATTCGCGAATCGTAAACGCCGGTTACCAGGCGACGGACATCACCTCAGGCTTTCACCCGCTTTTTCCATGGCTGGCGAAGCTCCTCAATTTCATTTTTCAAGATTCAATTCTTAGTCTTTTACTCGTTGCCTCCTGTGCCGGATTCCTGCTGACAGTCGTGTTTTATCAACTTGCGAAACAGGACCACGACGCAGAAACCGCGTGGACAGCCACCGCACTCTTCTTGTGCTGGCCGGTAACGATCGCGATCTTCGCGCCTTACACCGAAGCACTTTTCCTGCTGCTGACAACAGGCTGCCTGCTTTCTGCTCGTTTGAAACGTTACTGGCTCGCGGGTTTGATTGGTGGGTTAGCGGCACTCACCCGGCAACAGGGATTGTTTCTGGTCCTACCGTTGGCGTGGGAGATCTGGGAAGGATCAAATCGCGACTGGCGTTTGTTTATTAAACGTTGGCCCAGGCTTCTTGCCCCGGGGCTGGTGGTGGCGGGTTATGGTTTCTGGATCGTGTACCGCGCCCTGGCGATCAACGATTTCAATCCCGACTTTTCCAGTCCGCAACGTTTTATTTACTCGGTGATGGTGTCGCCGAAGCACTACCAGGTGTTTGCTGAGCAGCAGTTTTTGCCTCCGTGGATCGCAATCTGGAAAGCAATCGTGATCCTCATTCGAGGCGGACTGCATTGGAGTGCTTACGGCGATGCCTTGTTGGGAGTATTCTTCATCGCGATTTTGGTTATCGCATGGACACACTTGCGAACCAGTCACAAGATCTATTGTCTCGCTGTAATCTTGATTGCGCTGAGCCTGCATACGGGCGGCATTGTTAATCCGTATACATCGCTGCCACGACACATGCTTGCCGCGTCGCCGGTGTTTATCGGATTTGCGGCAGCTTACAAGTTTCAACGTTTGCGGTTTGTACTGTTGGTGCTGGCTGTGTGCCAGGCATTATTTCTCTGTTGTTTTGTATGGCAAACATGGGTGCTGTGATGATTCCCGCTGCCACCTTTGTGGGATGAATGCTTCCCACGCAAAGGCGCAAAGCGCTGCCGCGTCTCGAAGGGTTTTCTTCGCGTCTTCGCGTCTTTGCGTGGGCAATTTCCTTGAAGTCATTAAGGTGAAGCCATTCCAGGTAAGATAAATTCAACCGATGACCGCATACCTTAATTTCCGGCGAGTGTTTGCAATCGTGATGCTGATCATGGTGTTTGTGCTTGCACTGCGGCAGGCTACAAAACTCGATCCGGATCTTTGGTGGCATATCGCGGCTGGTGAGGTGATCGTCAACACCGGTGCCATTCCGCACGTCGACGATTTTTCATTCACGAAAAATGGAGTTGAGTGGGTCGCGCATGAGTGGCTTTCAGAAGTTCTGATTTATGGAATCTACAAGTACGCTGGAATGGTCGCGTTAGTATTTATCTTCTGTTTGATAATTGCCGGGACGCTGTACCTGATCTATCGCCGTTGTGAAGGCAAGCCTTACGCGGCTTCGCTCGCCATACTGCTCGCCGCGGCTTCTTCGTCGCCGTTGTATGGTGTTCGACCGCAGATGATCACACTCCTGCTGGCGGCCATATACATCACGTTATTAGAGAACTTCGCTGAAAATAGACGGAGCAAACTACTCTGGTGGTTACCGTTGCTCATGGTGTTTTGGGTGAACCTGCATGCCGGTTTCGCATTAGGATTAGCACTGATTGGCCTCTACATCGTCCGGGCGCTTCTCGATGGCAAGGTACATCTGGTTCGTCCGCTCGCGATCATGTGGTTGATTTCGACGGCGGTGGTCCCACTCAATCCCAACGGCTTTCGCATGTTCTCCTATCCATACGAAACGCTGAAGTCGCCGGCGATGGCGGCGTTGATACAAGAGTGGGCCTCACCCGATTTTCACAAAATTACCTACCTGCCGTTTGCGTTGCTGTTACTCGGAACGGCCGCGGTTCTCGCCTTGTCATCAAAGCGGATAAGTAAAGGTCGGTTATTTGTTTTCTTGATTCTGGCAATCGGAGCCTTGCGGTCGGTTCGACACATTCCGATTTTTGCGTTAATCGCCGCTCCAATCTTTGCCGAACATCTGTGGACGATATTGAAGGATCGAGGTTGGGAGAGATCACTGGGCGGGGCCGAAGCTGCGCCAAATGGACCAAAGCTCGCGATCAACTTCGTTCTCCTGATCGCAGTAGTCTTTTTCGCCGGTTCGCGTGTTTGGCATTTCGCGCAAAACCAACGAGCTTACGAAAAGATTCGCAACCCGGTTGACGCGGTTGATTTCATGGAAACGCAGCAATCGCTCGGTCCGATTTACAACGAATACGGTTGGGGCGGCTACCTGATCTACCGGCTCTATCCCAACCATCGCGTTTATATCGATGGACGCGCTGATGTTTACGGCGATCAATTCTTTGCGGAGACGATGAAGACACATGACGGTGTTGGTGATTGGGCGGGCGTGCTTAATCGCTATGGCATTCGCACGGTGTTGCTGGAACCCAATGCACCGCTGAGCAATTTGTTGAAGAGTGATTCCGGTAATTGGAAAGTGGTCTACGAAGATGACCAGTCGATCATCTTCAGCCGCAACTGAGAAACATTTAATGAGTAGTCGCTTCGCTCATTGGAAACTCGGTTTCATTGCCGCGGCGATAGTCGTCGTTGTCACCTCGATTCCGCAGTTGGGCGTGATTATCAAACGAGGGACGGCATGGGAGGGATCGTATGCGATTCTTGATTTCGATGAAGTTAGTTATTCAGCCTATCTCAACGCGCTAATACAAGGTCGTCCCCGCAAGAATAATCCTTATCTAACTAACAAAGGTGAAAGCGCTCACGAGAGTCTTTTTTCGATTCAATTCATACCGCCTTACCTGATTGCGATACCGGCGCGCGCAGTAGGAATATCAACCTCCACCGCCTTTATTCTGCTTGTACCGTTAATGGCATTGATATCGTCATTGACGATCTTTTGGCTGCTTTATCAAATCACTCGAAATGAAACGATATCGGCGATCGGCGTTTTGATCGTCTTACTCTGCGGGCGATTGATTTCCGAAAATCCATTTTCATCAGAACAAATCTATTCTTCGTTTTCATTCCTGCGGCGTTACATTCCGGCACTTCCCTTTCCCGTGTTCTTTCTCTTCTGCGGATTTGCCGGGCGGGCGTTTGTTGAGAAATCGAAATCCAAGGCGTTCATTGCGGGCCTGTTTCTTTCGTTGCTGATCTATTCATACTTTTATCTTTGGACCGCGGCCGCCGCGTGGTTCTTTTGTTTCGTGATTGCATGGATTGTCGCTCGCACTGAAGATCGATGGCCCATACTCAAATGCACCTCGATCGTGGCGGGCGTCGCTATTTGTGCGCTGATACCTTACTTCTACTTACTCTCCCTGCGTTCCAGGACCCTTGATGCCGAGCAAGTGTTGGTGCACACGAGAGCGCCGGATCTTTTTCGTGTCACTGAGATTGTTGGCTTCCTGTTACTGGCAATCCTGATAGTCAAAATATGTCGCCGTCGTCTTGATTACAGAGCACCAGAGATTTTGTTTCTGATCGCTTGTGCGGTGACGCCGTTGATCGTCTTCAACCAACAAGTTGTTACCGGCCTTTCACTTCAATCGTTTCATTACGAACAATTCATTGTTAACTACCTGGTACTGGTAGGCGTTGTAGCAACCTATCATTTGGTTTGGGCGCACGTGAAGATTCGTCCAATCCTTTGGGCAGCGCTTGCGATTTGCGTTGGCGTGGCTACAGCACTAAAGGAAGTCAGGGATCATATTGACCTGAACGTTCGGCGTGATGAAGCAAAACCGGTATTTGAACGTCTCGATCAGTTGGGGGTTACGAGCGTGACGGCATTTAATAACTCGTTGCTCGCCTCGAGTGCGCTAACTGATTCTTCGGCGCCTCAACTATGGGCTCCAAGCATGCATTACTTCGGCGAGATAGTTGAAAAAGAACGCATAGAGCGCCACTTTCAATATCTCTACTTGCTAGGTGAAGATCCGCAAATGTTCGAGGATGATCTGCTGAATGTGTCGCAAATCCGAGCTTCAGTTTTTGGTCTGCATCGCGTTAACCCAACACTGAGTCAAAAATTTGTGCCTGTAACGGACGAGGAGATTCGCTCTGAGGTGACGAGATATACCGCCTTCGTCGAAAACTTCTCAGCGCAACAGGCGAGCAAGTGGCCACTGTCGTACGTGGTAATGGTAAACGACGCCAGCCAAGACTTTCCGCATCTGGATCGTTGGTACGTCAAAGGCGCCGGCGAGAAGGTGGGAAACTGCACGATCTATCCGGTCAAACTAAAACCGCAGCCATAAAGTGGATGGATTTCTCTGTGCAACCTCTATGCCTCTGTGGTTGTTGTATCGTACATCTCCATTAACCACAGAGGCACAGAGAACACAGAGGTTGCACAGAGAAGAAACGAGCCATAATTCAGCGTCGCGTAAAGACGAGCGCCATCTCGTCTCGATGCCGTTCCTGCCACTCGGGTGACTGCTGTAACTGAAAACGTAATCCCGAAGTCGGGCTTACAATCGCCGCTTTAACTCCATATCGATTGAACGGGTCTTTCCAATCTGTCTGGCCGGACGTCAGATCCACATAATCTCTTACAAACTGATCGCCGTACATATCGATCCGGCCATCAATGTAAACCGGATTCGCCGGCGTCTCCCAGATCAGATAGCCGCTCCAGATGTTCGGATCGGTAAAGGTGTTCCCGGTGATGTTGTTTTCCTTCAGGTAAGCGACCGCTTGCAACGGCACTCCCACTCTTTCCTGGGCGGGTGGCGAGTAGATCATCGATCTCAATCTCACCACGCACGCAACCAAAGGCACGAGCAGAATCAGATTAAACACAATGGCCTTACGCCGATCACCGCTCGTCGGCGAATCACGAAAAGCCGTTGCGAAACTCGTTGTCTCTAACCAACCCTGTAGATAGTTGGAGAGTAATGGAGCTGCCACTAGCGCGAAGATCGCCATGTGACGATTCGACTTGAGCGTGGCATAAAGAGTTGAGAGAAATAAGATCAACTCGCTCGGCTTAACTCGTTTTGGCGAGAGCGCAAGCGCTGCCATCGTCGCGATGATCAATATGGCGAGCGGAAGGAGTTCGGATTGATGAAAATCCGGCGAAACCCAATCCAGCACCAGGTTCTGCTGAACCGACGAAAAGAAAAACTCAAATGGGAATAGATAGATCCTCGGTCCCTGCGGATTGAGATTAACGGCCGCAACGCAAGCGATGAAGACCAATGATAGTGTTTTTATCTGGTCCCATCGCGATCGAATCGTGGCTCCTAGGGACCAGGCGTCAAGCACTGTTCCCATGAGCGCGACACCGATCAGGACCAGTCCAATCAGATAACCGGCATGAAGATTGACCCACAGCACCATTAAAGGCACCAGCCACCAAATGCGTTTCTTACTCTCTCCTCGATCGAAGCTCCAGAGTGTCGCCAGATAAAAGGCGGCCAGCAACAAGGTAAACGTACGTGGTCTAACGCCGACGGTTGGCAAGATGCTCCAAACGCCAAGCAGCATCGCAGTTCCCTTGAGAAAAATATGACTGCGCGAATGCCTGAGCACGAGCCAAAAAGCAACGACGGTGAGTATCGTGAAGATAAAAATCAGCGTGTTAAATCCAAACCAGGAATAAAGGACGTAAAAGATAACCTCTGAGAGCCACTCGTGGGCCACCCAAACTTTTCCGTAGTTGGTAAACGAATACGTGTCAACTCGCGGGATGCTGTGGTGGTGGAAGATGAATTCGCCGGTCTTGAGATGCCACCAGAAATCGCCGTCGCTCAGCGGCCGCGAGGCCAACATGAAGGCGAAGATTAAGATATAAACTTCGAAGGTTCGTTTGAGCGCGGCGTTCATGGGGGCGAGATTGTGGCTATTGCACGAGACCGGAGATAAAACTGCCGATCCTTTCCATAACGCCGGAAACCCCACGCTCCGACGACAGGACCGCTAAGGCCAGGGCGACGAACAGAATCGTGATGAGTATTGATAGCGTCCTTCGGCTCATCGCAATTTGATCAAGCTTAACAAGATGTTTCAAGATGGACTGGGATGGGGCCTGAAACCTACATCGCTTAGGGTGATTTTACGTCCGATCGTTTCTGTGGTGGTTCTGTGATCGCTTCGACGCGACTTCTTTCAACAAATGAAACGAGACCGCTGCGTCTGAACCAAACTCCCTGCGCATCTTCCCACGCTGCATCTGCCTCAACTGACGAACCGTCTTTCATTTTGATAATCGCGCGCTCACCGGTTCCCTTCGATTTTCCCCCGGTGGCGATTGGACCATCGTTCAGCGCCGCCGGTGGAACTGCAATGGTTGCCGGTGCTGCAGCGGCAGTTTCCGCTGGACTTGGCGACGGTTCCGGACTTGCCTCTTCCTCAGGCGTGGCCGTTTCGACTGCCGGCAGTTGATTGTTCGAAGGCGCGATCGCTACGTGATTGGTTTTGACAGTTTCCGCGGTCTGGGTGGGGCGGCGCTCCTGTTCCTGGGCGTCCTTTTGGCTCGGTGCGAGAAATCCGATGTAGAGAAAGATGCAAAGGATCACGCCGATGAAGCCGCCAATGGCGCCGGTGATCCACGACGAAGAGGTCTTGTTTGACGAATTCGTCTGGCTCTCAGCGCGGATGAAATCTTTCTGATCAACCAGTTGCGATCCATCCATATCGCAGAACGCCTTCTGGCCATCAAAAATCTCATTGCAAACCGGACACTGTTTCATTTCTCGCTCCTTAAGTCACGACGAGGCACATAAGCACAATAAGAGTTTTCTAACTAGATTTCTAAACATTCTCTCTTTGTGCTTCGTGTGCCTTTCGTGGCACTACTTAAGCAGACTGAGAATGTTTGAGAAGTCGTCGGTCCAAACGATATCGCCCTGCGTTTTTCTCCAACGCGAGTCGGCGGGGATGGAGCCCAGTGCTGTTTCATTCCGTCCGACTACGACCCAGATAGAACGATATTTTCCGGGCGCACTGTTGTCTTCATCCTTGCGAATAAAAGACGTTAGCCCTTGACGACGCGACAGGCCAGACAGCAACGGCTCGAGGTTCAGATAACGGTTGCTGATATGAAACACCAGCATGCCGTCAGCCGACAGCTTGTCGAAGTAAAGCTCCATCGCCTCGGTGGTTAACAAGTGTGCCGGTACCGAGTCGGAACTGAACGCATCAATAATCAATAGACCATACTTCGCCTGCGGCGTTTCGCGGAGACGCAATCGTGCATCGCCGAGAATCACTTCATACGACGCTTTAGTGCAGTCGCTCAGAAACGTGAAATAGCGCCGATCCGAAGCGATGCTGACGATCAATGGATCGATGTCGTAGAAATCCCATTCCTGGCCGGCCGATGAATAAGTCCCTAACGAGCCGGATCCCAATCCAATAACCGCGACCGGCAAATTAGAATTCTTACTGTTGTGGACGTCGAAGAACTGGCCCACTGGTCCAGTCGGGTGGTAGTAGGACGTCTGCTCACACTTACGCGACTCATCCTTGAACTGCACGCCATGCACCGTGCTGCCATGATAAATCCGCCGGAACTCTTCGCTCGGACTGGTGGTAACTCGCCAAACTCCAAAGAAGTTTCTTTGCGTGGTGAGTGTTTCCACCGCGGCATTCAGATAAGGAATGGAAGCGAACATGAGTGCTGCCAGCGAAAGCGCAAAGACTTTCGGTCGCCGGAAGGTGAAAACAAAACAGAGCAGCAGCGGCAGCAACAATACCAACGCATTATCCCACTCACCCGAAAGCCCGAAGCGTGGAACGAAGATCGCCAGCGCAAACACCAACACAAAGATGAAAGCCGGGAAACCCATCCGCATCCACTTCTTTGTGTTCTGTTCCTGCGCAGTTACCGGGCGTATCAACAACGCCAGGATGATCGCGGCCGGATACTCGAGCGCGGTCGAAAGCAGCAACGGAGCGAGCAGCGCATTGAATATTCCACCCAGCACTCCGCCAAAAGAGATCCAGAGAAAATATTCAGGAAGTTTGGTGACAGGCGGCCGGCTCTGGGCCAATCGCTGGTGACTCACGAGCGCTGCAAGAAAAAACACGAGCAGGTGCAGCGAGATCGTCACCCAGACTGAAATCGGCGGCGCCAATATTATGAACGCCCCCAGAGAAACCAGCGCTATCGGAAACAGGTTAGAAGCCAACGGCAGTTTGATAATCTGTTTGTTTCCGAACGCGAGTATGAACGTCAGCAAGTAAAGCGATAGAGGAATGATCCAGATCAGTGGAACTGAAGCCACGTCAGTGGCAATGTAAGTTGTCACGCCCAGCATCAGGCTGGAAGGAACGAATGCCAACAAGGTCCATTGAAATCGCTGTGACGCTCCAACTTTAACCGCTGGTTGATCCGCAACCACTTCGACCTGGGTCGGTGTGTGTTGTCTGGACTTCAGCAACACGGCGCAACTGATCACGAGTGCGGCCAGCACAACGTAACCCCACGCCCAGATCGCGCTTTGCGTTCGCACGGCAAGAATTGGTTCCAGCAGGAATGGGAAACCCAGCAGTGCAAGCATGCTGCCGGCGTTACTCACTGCATAAAGAAAATAGGGATCGTGTGCGCTCTTATGCGTGGAATGGGAGAACCAGCGTTGTAAGAGGGGAGCGGTCGCCGAGAGCAATAAAAACGGCGGTCCAACGGTAATCAGCAACGTGGTTAGTAACCAGATTACCGGACTGCTTTGGGTCGGCAGCGACGCGAGCGCGCGTTCTGACAAGCCAAACGGCAAAATCAACCCCGCAGCCAGCAGGAGTATCGCGTGAACAATCGCCTGATTTTTCAGGGTGAGTCGCTGCGAAATCAGGAGCGCATACGCATAACCCGCCAGTAGTAAGGCCTGGAAAAACACCATGCAGGTGTTCCAGACCGAGGGCGCACCGCCAAGGAGCGGCAAAAGCATCTTCGCAACCAGGGGTTGCACCCAGAACAGCAGTGCGGCGCTGGTAAATAAGGCCAGCGCAAAAACCGGCGCCAGCACGGCCGCACGCGTAGCGGGAGCATTAATTCGATTTACTTCCACGTCGATGTTCATTGTTTTTCCTACCCGAACCGATGGTGTGAACCGGCGGGTTGACCACCGGCTAACCAAGCATAACAAGATTTAACCGTTTCGGGTGGTAAAAAATCGCGGCGCGATTCTCCGGAAATCGAGCAACATCTATGCCTTAAAGGGTTTAGCCGTAGATTGCGTAGATCGGAGCTGATCGGGATGGTTCAGCGGCCGCGAAGCCCCTCTCACTGTTCGCTATGTTGCAAGTGCTCGCCAGCGAGCACTCAAAATGCGAGCAGCAAGGCTTGTTGCAACGCCGAATTCTCACTTCGAAAATCAATATTCCACTGTAAAAACGGGGCTTTCACGACCGTGATGGTCCAACTCCGCCGGCGCCATTGAGTTGGCATGGTCGTTGCGGTACGGCGGGCACACGAAGCATTGCCGTGATCGGCAGGAAAAGCGATCAGCTCAGGGATCCTGGGATGACGCCTGTGCTTCTACGTCTTCGGAAATTCCCAGTTCGTCCGGAGCGACGGCCGAGATAGACCATTAAACCCTAAGGAGAATAGCAAAATGTTTAAGCAGTTTTTGAAGGATGAGACCGGTGCGGAGTTGGCTGAATACGCAGTGGGCGTGGCCCTACTCGTAGCGATTGGCATTGTCGTTTACAAGGTTCTTGGCGACGCCATCAACACCTCAAACTCGACCACCGGTAGCAAGATCACCACTGCCAAGTACGGCAGCTAAACCCCTGTCCGATTACGGGAGCCCGGCACCTCAGGCTCCCGTTTTCTCACCAATACGTAGGAGCTTAACGACCATGGATTTGAAAACACGTTTGCGTTCATTCATCACGGACGAGCAAGGGGCAGAGCTCGCTGAGTACGCGGTTGGCGTTGCGCTTTTAGTAGCCATCGCAATCGTTGTCTACAAAGTGCTGGGCGATTCAATCAATGACAGCAATAGCGGCACCGCAGCCAGAGTTGATGGCGCCGTCTCAGCCTCTGGTTACTAAGTTTTCTTGCTGACGTCCAGGCTCGCCACTTCGTTTAGTGGCGACTGGATTCACTCGTTCGCGGGAGGTCGATAAAAGTGAAACGGTTCAAAGAATTTCTTAATGACGAGCAGGGTGCGGAATTAGCGGAATACGCAGTGGGTACCGCCATTCTGGTAGCCATCGCAATCGTTGTCTACAAAGTGCTCGGTGACGCAGTCAACACCAAGATGAGCACCGTCGCCAGCGAAGTTCAAAAATAAAGAATCCCAGCGCGGAGTAAAAGATGCCGGTTCCCCCTGAAGTCATGAAGTTGTTGTTACTCGTTCCGATGGCGGCAGTCATTATGTATTACGACGTTCGCTACCGCCGGATCCCCAATGTCCTGGTCCTCTGTCTGCTAATCGGCGGACTCACTATCAACATCAGCTTCGGTGGTTTCACCGGCGCCCTGTCGAGCTTACAAGGACTTGGTCTCGCTTTCTTGCCCATGTTTCTGATCCACATCTTTGGCGCGATGGGAGCCGGCGACGTGAAGCTGTTCGGCGCCGTCGGCGCTGTGATCGGCGTTTCCCTCGTCCCACTGACCTTTGTGTTGGTGGTGATGCTCGGCGGAGTGTTGGCAGTTTACACGATGCTGCGATCGGGAACCGTCTTCTCAACGCTACACGGAGTGTTGAGGATTTTTGTCGGCATCATGCCCGGTTGGGAGATGCCGCGCTTTGCTATGCCACGCGATCGCAAACACACCATCCCGTACGGCGTGGCCATCATGATTGGCAGCGTGGTCGCAGCGGCTTTCTTTGCGCGTTAACGAGCCGCAGTTTTCGAGACGAAATGGAGATAAATCATCATGCGGAATAAGCGTTTAATTATTGCACTGTTGGCGGCTATCACCTTCGGCTTAATCGCCGCGGTTTCCGTCAAACAATACCTGCTCAGTGCGCAGACCTTTCAACGCACCAACGATGTGGTCATAGCAAAGGTTGAAATCCCGGTTGGCTCACGAGTTATCGCTGAACAACTGACGGTCGCACAATTTCCCGCAGATGTAACTCCGGAAGGAGCGATCTCTACCATCGACGATAAATTGATCGGTCGTGTGGTAGTGACCACCATCTCGCCTCGCGATCCACTCACCGAAGTGAAGCTGGCGCCGGTTGGCGCAGCCGGCGGTTTGTCGTCAGTGATTCCTGAAGGCTATCGCGCGATGACCGTCAAGGTCGACGACGTGGTCGGCGTTTCAGGTTTCATCCTGCCGGGCACACTCGTCGACATCGTCGTCGTGATCACTCCGCCGAAAGGCAGTGGCAACGAAGAGATGATTTCGAAGATCGTGCTTCAGAACATCAAGGTGCTTGCCAGCGGTCAAAACATCGATAAGCCGAAGAACGATCGCGAAGTTGAACGCGCTGTCAGAGCCGTCACCCTTCAGGTGACGCCCGAACAGGCCGAGAAACTCGCGCTCGCTTCCAGCGAAGGCAAACTCCAGTTAGTGATGCGTAACTCGGTGGACCAGGCTGACGAACAGACGTCTGGCGCCAATAAGAAATCGTTGTTGCTAGGCGAAAAAGCGACGCTCGTTCCGGAACCCGGAATCAGCGGCAGCGCCACCGCTCCCAAAGCAGCACCGAGCTCTCGACGCGCGGTAGCACGCCCAGCCGCAAAAGAACCCACAGCGCCGGCGGTCACGCAGCCAGCGCCGCCGCCACCACGACCGACCGTCGAAGTGATCAAAGGCGCCAAGAAAGAGACTGTTGATTTCCCGTAAGAGAGGATGTCGCTGAAGTGACCACGCGGAAGGCATCTGCTCCGAATACCGCTTTTAAGGAGAACCCGAAAATGTTGGCTCTATACTCCAATCGTTCCTATTTCATTCATCTTCTGCTGGTGACAGTCGCGACACTCACCATCGGTTTTGCGGCGACCGTCCACGCCCAGGAAACGACTTACGATGCGTCGTTCAGCAGCAGTGTTAAAGAAGCCATCCCGATCAATGTGCTCGTGGGCCAATCTCGCGTGATCAACTTCGATCGGCCGATCGGTCGGTTCTCCATCTCCAACCCGGAGATCGCTGAGGCCGTCATGGTGCGTCCCGATCAAGTGCTTGTAAATGGTAAAGCATTTGGCCAGGTTAACTTCATCGCCTGGGAGAAGGCCGACAGCAAATTCATCGTTTTCGATGTGTTTGTGCGCGCCAACCTCTCGCTCATCGATTCGCAGATTCGCGCGCTCTTCCCACGCGACGACATCCGCTTGAGCCAGGCCAATGGTTCAGTGGTGCTCTCGGGCACCGTCAGCGATCCACAGACAGTGACCCAGGCTGACAGTGTGGTCCAGGCCGCCGGTTTCAAAACGGTGAACATGCTCGCGTCGCCGGTGAAGAACGCCACGCAGGTTCAACTCCAGATTCGAGTCGCTGAAGTTAGCCGCAACAAGTTGCGTGAACTTGGCTCCTCGTTCGCCTATCAAGGCAGTCCCGGTGCTGGTGGCTACATCAGCGGTGGTGGCCCAGCTTCGCTTAGTGAGGTCGCCGGCGGAATGATGAGCGGCACATTCAACAGCGCCATGAACGTGTTTCTCATGGGTGGCAACACCTTGAACATGATTCGCGCCATGCAGACCAACGGCGCGCTGCGCTCCCTCGCCGAACCAAATCTGATCGCGATGGATGGCCAGATGGCCAGCTTCCTCGCGGGCGGTGAGTTTCCGATTCCCGTTATCCAGAGCGGTGGCGGCGGCGGCAATTCAGCCGTGACGATTGTGTTCAAGGAATATGGTGTTCGTTTGAACTTCAAACCCACCATCATCGACGAAGACCACATCCGTCTCGAGCTCGAACCGGAAGTTTCAACCATCGACTTCGCGAATGGCGTCAGGTTCGAAGGCTTCGTGGTTCCGGCTCTTCGCACGCGACGCGCTCGCACGGGTGTCGAACTCCGCGATGGCCAGAGCTTCGCGCTGGCCGGTCTGCTCGACAACAACGAGTCGCGCAGTCTTTCGAAAGTGCCGATCGTTGGCGACATTCCGATTCTCGGAAATCTCTTCAAATCAACTCAGTTCCAGAAACAGGAAACGGAATTGGTGTTCATCGTCACTGCTGACCTCGTGAAACCGGTCAATCGTGACGACCTCCCGAATCTTCGCGGCATTGATGGTCTGAAGAATGGTTCGCCACTCGGCGTCGAGCCGAAGAGCGAAGGAATCTCGGGCGCGAGTGGATTTTCAACCGGCGGCACGACGGTGCCGGCAGCCGCTCCCGAAACTCCGAAGAAGACTGCCACTAAGCTGACGCCGTAAGTGGGTCACCGCCCCTTACCGTCCAGCAAGTCGATTGCTGAAAGAGGGTGGTAATCAAGTTAAAAACGACTTGATTATCACCCAAAAACACTAAGGACCTATTTCGACCCAGGAGTAAGGTCAGATGCAAACGAAACATAGTTCCAGAGCTTCGAGACGCAAAAACGAACGCGGCAACGTGCTTGTTTACACTGTGCTCTCAGCTCTGTTTCTCTTTTTTGCGGTTGGACTCGGCGTCGATCTGAGCCACTTCTATCTCGCCAAGACCGAGATGCAGAACGCGGCTGACGCCGCCGCACTGGCCGGTGCTTCAGCGCTGAATCTCCCAAATCCGGATCGCATTACGACCGCTGTCGATCGCGCCGTTCAGGTAATGAACCTCAACAAGTACAACTTCAACAACAAAGATTTTGAAGTTGCTCGCAACAGCTTGTGTGGTACGGAACAGGCGTGCGTTACCTTTGCGATAAATCTCACTGGACCATACATCAGTGAATCAGCGGCCCACGACGATTCGGAAGATATTCGTTTCATCAAAGTCACCTCACCACAAAAACCGGTGAGCGTTTTCTTCGCGTCGCCCATTCTCGGCAGCACGGTTCCATTGAACGCGAATGCCACGGCAGGACTATCGGTTCCGGGAAATGTGCGAACCTGTATTCAACCGCTTTCGGCTGTCGCACCGAATCCAGGCCAGAATTTCCCCGCCGGTTCTGAAGGTACTTGTCCGACGCCGGGCATTCAAACCTATACCACCACCAACGCAGACGGCACGACCACAACCACCACGTGTGATCCTAAGAAAGAATTCTGCAAGGGTTGCATGTACACCATTCGCGCCAGCCCATCTGATGGTCCGTCACCCGGCAACTATCAAATTCTGGCATGCGCCGGAAACGGTGGCGCTGCGGTACGAGAAGCTTTGGCCGTGTACGGTGAAGAATGCAAGTGCGGCAACGTCACCCCAGGCGATGAGATCGGCGTCGACACGAAGCCGGGTGAGACTGCTGGTCCAGTTCAGGATGGTCTCAACGTTCGCTTTGACGACTATAAGGGAGCGGTAAAATACAGCGAGTCATACCCTCCTGACACAAATATCGCTTCGACCATCAACTACAGTCAGTATGAAACTTCAAATCCGTTTCTGGGGCCGAATAACTCCCACCCTGGCGTAGGCGGACGTCGCGTTCTCAAGATTCCAATCATCCTGGATCGGGAGTTTGACAATGGACGCGACGTCGTACACGTGAGTTCACTCGGTGGCTTTTTCATGCAGGAACCGGTCGGGAAAAAGAAGAACGGCGATATCAAGGTTGAGTACGTCGGCAATCAGGTTACCGGCATTACCGGTAAGGATCCGTCCGGCGGTACTGCAAGCAACATTGTGACGCCGGTGTTGTATCGGTAAGGAGCTTCAATTAATGAGAGTTAACTTTACTGCAGCTCTGCGCCGGTGGCTCAAACGCGAAGACGGAGGCGCGCTTGCGGAATTAGCGATTCTAGTTCCGTTTCTCGCCGTTTTGCTAGCGGGAGTGTGTGAGTTTGGTCGCTTCTTCCAAACTTACACCACCCTCTCAAAGGCTTCCCGCACCGCTTCGCGTTATCTCTCGAATCACGAGTTAAACGCAACTGAGATCACACGCGCGACAAACCTGATGGTGTGTGGAAAGCTCGCCTGCGGAGTCGGCGATAAAGCACTGGTCTACGGCTTCAGCGCTAACAATGTGTGCCTTGAAACTGCCGGCACCCCAAAAGTCACGAGTGTAACGGTTCGTATCCCACGCACGGCAGGTGAGTGTGTGCCGATGACAGGCGCGGCTGACGCAACGCCGTTTGTTTATTCACCAATCTTCAACATCGGTGCGTTGCTGAACAATCCAAGTTTCTCGCTCGCGTTTCCAATCGCACCGAGCACAACCATGTACTACATGGTCGACTAACGAGGTTTCGGAAATATCATGCGCAGACTTTTCAGAACAAGTGAAAAAGGCACCTCGATGGCGGAGTTTGCGATCATCTCGGTGGTCTTCTTCATGATGATCTTTGGGATCATAGAATTTGGTCGCTTGTTCTACACCCATAACGCTCTTACCGATGCAGCGCGCAGAGGCGCTCGTTACGCCGTCGTGCATGAAGAGGCAGATGAAGAGTGCGTCAAAAACATTGTCGTTTACGGTGAAACACATGTGAATGCCAACACCTGCGCACCCACGGGCCAGCCGTTGATCTACGGGTTAACCACTGCCAACGTTTTCGTTACCTACGAAGGCGCCGACGAAGATAACAATCCGGACACGGATCCAACCGATTACGGAATGAATCTGGGCACGGCCACGGTAGAAATCAAGAATTACACATTTAATCTAAGTGTCCCGTTCGCACGTAAGACAGTGGCCATGCCGAACTACGTCACCACGTTAACTTCGGAGAGTGCAGGTGAAGTACCGGATCCAATTGCAGTAGCAACGCCGTAGCTTGTTAACCAGGCAGAGGGCAAGGGGAAAGGCAGTCGATACAAGCAATGAAACGAACGTTAACTTTTATTGTACTCAGTAGAGATGCAGCCGACTCGCGAGAGCTGAGTCGCGCTCTCGGCGCGCACCCCGGTGCAAGTCTCTTAATGACGAGCGAAGACGCCGAACAAATATTTACTGAGACTTGCCGGCTTCGCCCGTCGGGTGTGGTGATCAATTTGGCCCACATGGGTGAACCGGCGCTCAAGCTCGTGCAACGGATCGTCAACGAGTGTCCGGCAACCGCGGTTATCTGCGCTTCCCGAGAATCATCGCCGGACCTGATCCTGCGCAGCATGCGCAGTGGCGCGCGCGACTTCATCCGCCTGCCGATTAACGATGAAGAATTGACCACGGTTATCGAACGAACCGCGGAATTTAATGTCGAACACGTCGACGATGAACCGAAAAAGCGTGGCCAGACGATCGCCGTGTTTTCCAGCAAGGGCGGTTGCGGCACCACCTTGATCGCAGCCAACCTCGCCATGACGCAGAAGACTCCGACGGTCCTCGTCGATCTAAATCTTCAGTCAGGCGATCTCGAATTATTGCTGGGTCTGAAGCCGAGATTCTCGCTTGCGGACGTCGTGGAAAATCGCGATCGTCTCGACGATGCGCTGCTCGCGAGCTACATCACGCCACATTCAAAGAATGTGTCGTTGCTCGCCGCTCCGACGACAGCGGAAAGCGCTGAGGACATCGAGCCGAAGCACATCTACGAAGTCATGGAACTGCTGCGTCACCGCTATGACAACGTCATTATCGACACGCCGCACAACTTCGATCCAGCCACTATTTCCGCGTTGGACCATGCCGATCAGATCCTGGTGGTCCTGACACTCGAGATTCACGCCATTCGCAGTACTCGCCGCGCGCTCGAAATCTTCGATCGCCTCGGCTACCCGCGCAAGAAAGTGCGTCTCGTGGTCAACCGCTGGAGCAAAAACATCGAGTTGGACCAGAAACAGGTGGAAAGCTTCCTCGGCGAGCGCGTAATCGCGTACATCCAGAGCGACTATCGCGCCGCCGTCAATTCGATCAATGTCGGCCAGCCGTTGATCGAATCGGCTCCCAACTCGAGCGTGACCACGGATCTTTACAACCTGGCAAGCAAGGTGTTTGCCGACAAGGTCGAACCGCCGCCGACAGCGAGCAGCGGCAAACGTCCGTTCAATTCTCTTTTCCGTCGCAGCTCGGCAACTATGCAGGACCTTGGTCTGAACGCGGCTCTCGAAAGAGCCAATCTGAGCGAAGCTCAGTAAGCCAGACATTTGAACTCTTCTCTGTGCAACCTCTGTGTCCTCTGTGTCTCTGTGGTTGCAGCGGTTGCGCGATACAACAACCACAGAGATCCAGAGATTGCACAGAGAAAGCACCAATCAAATAGGACTCATTTATGGCATTACGTGAACGTTTAGTCAGAGAAAGCGGAATGACCGGAGCCTTGGCTGAAGACGTAATCAGCAACCAGCAAGGTTTCCAGGACATGAAGGCACGCCTCCACCGGATGTTGATCAACCGGATGGACCTGACCAAGTTGGGCCAACTCGAACCCGAGCAGCTTCATGAAGAAGTGGCACGGCTTGCTTCCAGCCTTTTGGCCCAGGAAGACACGCCGCTCTCGACCGTTGAGCGCGAGCGCTTGATCCACGAAGTCAGGCACGAACTGTTCGGACTTGGACCACTCGAGCAACTACTCGCCGATACGTCCATTTCCGACATTCTGGTTAACTCTCCCTACAACATCTATATCGAACGCGGCGGCAAACTCGAGCGCACGAATATCGAGTTTAAAGACAACGAACATCTGATGCGCGTGATCGAGCGCATCGTTTCGTCCGTGGGCCGTCGCATCGACGAAGCGTCGCCGATGGTTGATGCGCGTTTGAAAGACGGATCACGCGTTAACGCGATCATTCCGCCGCTTTCGCTTGATGGTCCAGTGCTTTCGATTCGCCGTTTCGGCGCCGAACCGCTGCGCATGAGCCGGCTGCTCGAGAACCAGGCGCTCACACCTGACATGGCGTCGATGTTTGAAATGTGCGTCAACGCCAAGTTGAACGTTCTCATCTCGGGTGGTACCGGCGCCGGTAAAACAACGCTTCTGAACGCCCTCTCAGCCTACATCCCGTCAGACGAACGCATCGTGACGATCGAAGACTCGGCGGAGTTGCAGATGCAACAGCCGCACGTTGTTCGTTTGGAGACGCGTCCACCCAACATCGAGGGCAAGGGTGAAGTTAGCCAGCGCGACCTCGTCAAAAACGCGCTGCGTATGCGTCCCGATCGCATCGTTATCGGTGAGGTTCGCGGCGGTGAAGCGATCGACATGTTGCAGGCGATGAACACCGGTCACGATGGTTCGTTGACCACGATTCACGCCAACACCCCGCGCGACGCGCTGGCCCGTCTCGAAACCATGATCCAGATGACGGGCATGCGACTTTCGGATCGCGCCATGCGACAACAGATCGCATCCGCCATCAACCTCGTGATCCAGGTCGCTCGTCTGACAGACGGAACGCGGCGCATCACCTCTATCTCCGAAATCACGGGCATGGAAGGCGAAACGATCACGATGCAGGAAGTATTTATTTTTGATCGCCGTGGCGTGGATAAAGACGGCAAGGTGATTGGCAGATTCCGACCCACGGGAGTACGACCGCGGTTTGCCGAACGACTCAAGATCTACGGTATGCAGTTGCCGCGATCGTTCTTCGAGGAGGTTTAAGCATAATGTTTTATATTCTCTTCTTCGTCTTTGTTACCTCTCTTTTTCTGACGTACACGCTTTATTTGATTACTTCGCGTGCGTCAGACAAAAAGCGGGCGCTGCTCAAGGAACGCCTGGCGGACGCGATTCGCTCTTCGGCGCATTCGACGGACCTCGACGTTCAACTCGCGCGCGAAGAGTTGATGAGCGAAATTCCGTGGGCCAACCGCGTATTAATCAAGCTCCAGATCAGCTCGAAGATCAAGCAGATGATCGATCAGGCCGACGTGCACATCACCGTGATGCGCCTGGTCCTGTTTTCGCTGACCGCCGGCGTGATGGCCTTCCTGGCCGTGTCAATGGTCAGCACGTCGTACCTGCTGATGATCTTCTTCGGCGCCATCGCGATGGCGGTTCCATTTCTTCATATTCACGGCAAGCGCAAAAAACGGCTCAAGAAGTTTCTCCAGTTACTTCCCGATGCACTCGACTTGATGAGTCGCGGACTCTCCGCCGGACACGCTTTTACCGAAGCACTCCAGATGGTTTCGAATGAAATGCCGGAACCAATCTCAATGGAGTTTCGCAAGACTTATGAAGAACAGAACCTCGGTCTCTCGCTGAAACTCGCGCTTGAGAACATGGTCAATCGCGTGCCGTTACTCGACCTGCGCATGTGCGTCACCGCGGTCATGATTCAACGTGAAACCGGCGGCAACCTTTCCGAACTGCTCGAGAAAGTCGCCTACACCATTCGCGAGCGCTTCCGCATCATGGAAGACCTCAAAACGATGACGCTCAGTTCACGCTGGTCGGCCTGGCTGCTGTGCGCGCTGCCGATCTTCCTCGCAGTTTACGTGTCGTTTATGAACCCCGGTTACATGGACGTGATGTGGCGTGATGCACGAGGTCACAAACTGCTGGCGATCGCAGCCATCATGCAGGTTCTCGGTATGCTCATGGTCCAACGGATCATGAAGATAAGGATTTGAGCGCCACGGATGAACACGGATCTTTTTCGGATTAGATCCGAGTGGCTAATAGGTAAGGTGACATCATGGTAACGATTATTCTCGTATCAACATTTGTTTGCATCGCTTTCATCGTAATGGCGGTCTACTGGCTGCTTTTCCGGCCAGTCAGCGCCACGGCGCAACGTCTTAGCGAACTGGACGAAGGCCGATCGGCGGCTGTGGCGCAGAGCATTGAAGTCAACACGATGGAGTCGCTCGCGGCGCGTCTGGCGGAACCGATCAACAAACTCGTGCCCCCATCCGCGGCCGATGCGAAGAAACTGCATCGCGAACTGATGCAGGCCGGATTCCGTGGGCTTTCGGCTCCAGGAATTTATCGCGCCACGCAACTCGGACTGATGGTGATCGCGCCGTTGACGATCCTGCTCATCTGGTCACTCGCCGCCAAACCTTTGAGCGAAGCTTTATTGCCGGCATTGTTTGCGTTCGGTGGCGGTTTCCTGCTGCCGCGGTTTGTCCTGAACCGGCTGATTGCGAGTCGCAAGTTGAGAATCACGTGGGGACTCGCCGACGCACTCGACCTGATGGTGATCACGATGGAAGCTGGTCTTGGTTTGAACGCCGCGATGCTGCGCGTTTGCCAGGAGCTGAAGCCGGTCCACCCGGATATCAGTAAAGAATTTGAATTGGCAAACCTCGAAATTCGCGTCGGTCGCGAACGCAGTGAAGCGTTGCGCAATCTCGCCGACCGCACCGGCGTTGAGGATCTGAACAGTCTCGTCGGTATGTTGATTCAGGCGGATCGTTTCGGTACCTCGATCGCGCGCGCTGTCAGAGTTTATTCGGACAGTCTACGCACCAAACGTCGCCAGCGCGCGGAGCAAGCCGCTCAGAAAGCAGCCTTCAAACTGTTGCTGCCCCTCGGCGCACTGCTCTTCCCGACCATGTTCATCATCATTCTTGGTCCGGCGTTGCTCAACATCTCCGACATGCTCGGCAACGGTGTCACCTTCTAGTTCCGGGAGGATCTTATGTCAAAGCGTTCTTTAATCGTCATTTCGCTCACCTTCGTACTGGTCACAAGCGCGGTGCCCCTTCGTTCCGTCAACGGCGTGCTCATGACGCCGGAAGAGATCGCGATGCTCGAAGCAGCTTCGCAGGACGTTGAAGCAGGCCAGTCGAAAGGCGACAACACCTTCGTTAAGGTTTTGAAAGCCCCCTTCAAAGCCATTGGTCGCCTGTTTGGTGCGGGAAAGAAAGACAACCACAAACCCCAGCGGCTTTCGCAAAAGGATGTGAAAAGATTTGAGACCGTAGGTGCGTCGAAGGTTGTCGATGCCGCGACGGCCCAACCTACCAGGAACGTTCCCGTCGTTGACCCGGCAACGGTTTCCGCGCAGGAAAACCTGGAACGCGGGCGAACACTGCTGAACAGCGGGAATATCAACGACGCAATTGCTGCTCTTTCAACCGCGGCTACCTCCGATGCAAAGATGCATGAAGCATTCAACCTGCTCGGCGTCGCCTACGAAACAAAGGGCATGCGTGATCGCGCGTTCGAAGCGTTTGAGAACGCCATCAAGGCTGATGAAGACAACGCTGAATACCTGAACAACCTCGGTTACCTGCACTTCAAAAACGGCGACTACGACAAAGCGGCGAAGTATTTGAAACGGGCAGTCAAAGCGGCGCCGCAGGTACAGCGTTACTGGAACAACCTGGGCTTGGCCCAGGCACAGCGCGGCAAATTTGATGATGCGTATGAGTGCTTCGTGCGCGCCGTTGGTGAGTATGAAGGACACATGAACGTCGCCAACCGATCACAGGCGATGGGTAACGACAAAATCGCCATCAAGCATCTCGAGAAAGCTCGTGTGCTCCGGCCCGCGACTGCCGAGTTATTGCTGAGACTGGCTGTTCTTTACAGACGAAACGGCAATGACGAACTCGCGGCAGAAGCAAACACGGCGCTGACTGCGGTTCGTTCGCAAGCGGCGGCAAGGTAGTAAATGGAATTTCCGAACGCCAAGTGCCGATTGCCAATTTGATTAATCGAAAATTGGAAATCGGCAAATCGAAAAAAATGACCCACCAAGAAAAACGTAATCAGAAAAAGGAAAAATTTTAATGGGAAACCTTAGCATATTGAGCCGTTCAGAGATTGAAGGCTTAGGTCCACCTATGCTGGAGGAGTTGACCGATTCCGGGATCCACGAAGCGTTTTTGTGTGACCTGGCCCTCAAGCATTTAGCCATGCTTCCCGAGCCGAACACCACCTCCGTGGCTGACAGGCTTCACCTGCCGCGTGTACTCACGGAAGAACTGCTGTACCACCTCTATCGTGAGAAGCTGATCGAAATGCGTCTCCAAAGCGCGGTGGGCAGCACGCGCTATGCGATGCTCGATCACGGTTGGGAGCGCGTCGCTCGGCTCCAGTCGCAGAGTGGTTACCTTGGACCAGCACCGGTGTCGCTCGAAGATTATGCGTTGATGATGCGACTTCAGGCCATTCCGTCCAAGCCCGCCTCGATCGATACAGTACGCGGGGCGTTTAAGGATCTTGTATTACCGGATTCACTGCTGCAAACGCTCGGTTGCGTGATCAACTCGCGCTCGTCGCTCTTCCTCACCGGCTTGCCCGGAACAGGAAAGACGGCAGTGTCGGAACGCATGAACCAGGCGCTTTCCGGTTCGATTTGGATTCCTTATGCGATTGAAGTTGATGGCAACATCATTCGCATCTTCGACGCGCACTGTCATCGCCCGGTACCGGAACGAACGTCGATCATCGAATACGACCGGCGCTGGATTGAAATCGAAAGACCATTGATCATCGTCGGTGGTGAGTTGACACTGGACAACACGGATCTCGCGTGGTCCGAGTCAGCGCGATTCTATGAAGCGCCGTTCCAGGTCAAATCGAATGGCGGCACGCTCGTCATCGACGACTTTGGCCGCCAGCGCGTATCGCCGAAGGACTTGCTGAATCGCTGGATTCTGCCACTCGAGCGGCGCGTCGATTTCCTGACGCTGCATAGCGGTAAGAAGATCGAAGTACCTTTCGAACAACTCGTCGTGTTCTCGACGAACCTCGAAGAACGAGATCTGGTTGACGAAGCGTTTCTGCGACGCATGGGTTATCGCGCGCGGGTTGAACCACCCACGGGGGCTGCGTTCTCAGAAATCTTCAAACGCACGGCCAGGGCACGCGGCGTAACGATCGACGACGAATGCCTGCGTCACATTCTCCAACGCTACACGAACGAGAATCGTGTGATGAAGGGATGCGAACCGCGTGATCTTCTGAATAAGGTCAACGACATCTGTCTCTTCGAAGGTCGTGAGTTGAGATTGACTACGGAACTGGTCGACCTGGCGTGGGGAAATTATTTCGGCACGTCACACGGCTTTACACCAGAGACCGTGAAGTTTCGCTCTGCGCAATCCGTTGCTTAGTTGTGGATTTCTCTGTGCAACCTTTGTGTCTCTGTGGTTGTAGATCTGTACGCGATTAAACACCACAGCACACAGAAGTTGCACAGAGAAGAAATGGACATAAAAATAATGTGCGGACAGTGGCAAAAGATCGCGTTGGTTGTGGTGCTGTGCTCACTGTCCGCCATTGTTGTCTCCGCCCAGGATAAGACCGCGACGGCGCCGCCAAAGGTTACCGGCAATGTGATCACGTTTGCTGATGGACACACCTTTGAGGCGGACGAGGTTTGGAAGCAGGGTGATGAAGTCTGGTACCGCAAGGGCAACATCACGCAACAACTGACGCAACCGGTTAAGTCAGTCAAACCCGTCTACGAACAGCCGAAAACGGAACCAGCCCAGACTGCCAAAACCGCCACGACTATAGCTCCCGCGCCTCCCAAGCCCAGCGCTATCTGGATTAACCTCGTCGACGGCGCTCGTTTTCGAGTCGACGAGGTCCAGGAAGCTGCCGACGGCGCCTGGTACTCCCGCAATAGTGTCTCCATTTTTCTCCCCAAAGAACGTATTTCCCGGATCGAAACGGAGGTTCCCGGCGCCCCCGCCGCCACCCGCAAGCCGGCCGATTGGACTTCCGGAAATATTGCAATTGACCAACTAATTCGCAATAACAGCGACCGTTTCGGAATTGACCCCTATTTGGTCTTTTTAGTAATCGAGAAGGAATCGCGTTTCCACCCGCGCGCGGTCAGTCCAAAGGGAGCCATGGGCTTGATGCAGTTAATGCCCGGAACCGCCCGCCGTTTAGGCGTCCGGCGGCCCTTTGACCCGGCCGAGAATATCCGAGGCGGCACGCAGTACATGCGGGAATTGATGAATATGTTCGGCGGAAAAGTCGATCTGGTGCTGGCGAGTTATAATGCCGGAGAAGGTGCGGTGCTCAAATACGGCCGCAATGTCCCTCCTTACCGAGAGACGCGCGATTACGTCAAAACTATTGGAAAACGCTACGGACTAACGGGCCGGCAACCTGGTTCACAAAACGAATTGCCGGATCCGCAACGCTAGGGGGTGCGAATGAAATCTTTTTTCCCCACAACTCTACTTGTATTGACTCTGGTGCTCGGCTGCGCGTTTAGCGCACAGGCCCAAAAACAAACCGAAGGACCGATGACCAACGCCGAGGTCGTCAAACTGGTCAAAGCCGGCTTCAAAGAAAAAACGATCGTTCTGATCATCGCTTCACGACTTCCAAACTTCGATCTCAGTTCCGATCGCATGATTCAACTGAAACGTGCGGGCGTGAATGAGAACATCATCGTCGCGATGCTTGCGCGCCAGGAAGGCATGGACGTTCCGGCAGGCGATGATTCATGGGGCGACGATCCGTTCTTCAATTCGAAGATAGATCCGAAGAGCGATGGCACAAAAGGTTCCGACGGCGGCACAAACATTTTCGGTTCCAACACCGGGAGCAAACAAAGCAACCGGACCCGCACCGGCAATGGTTCGTCATCAGGCGAAAGCGAACTGAGCGGCAATGCGACGGTTCGCATTATTCGACCACCGTCAGAAACCGGCGGCGCCGGCGGTTCGACAAAACTCGAGAAGACCAAGAGTTTGACCAACGAATCAATCGTCGAACTGGTCGATGCGGGTTTTTCAGAAGGCACGATCATTCGCCGTATCGAGCAATCGCCGGTGGAGTTTGATCTGGCCGTAGAAAAAATGGATGAACTCCGCAAACGCCGGGTGAGTGACAAAGTTTTGGCAGCCATGCGGGCTGCAATGGGCGAAGACAAGTGAGGACATTGCCGATTGCCGATTTTCAATTGCCGATTTCTAAGCACGTTACGTTTTCGGCAAATTGGCAATCGGCAATTGGAAATTGGCAATAACTTATGCGAATTCAAGGATTTCGTTGGACCGCGCTGCTGATATGCGCAGCGCTCTTATTTTCTGTTGCGAGTGCGCAGCGAAAGACTCAACAACGACGAAACGCGCCGCAACCGAAGCCGACCATAACAGCCGCCCCACAATCAGCTCTCGATAAACTTGGACCACCTCCACCGGTTCCAACATTAAAGAAACCGCCGGAGCAGGAAGTCAGCGCCGGTGACGTCGTTACGGTCGAGACCACGGAAGTTATGTTTCCCGTCACGGTACGGGATTCAAACGGCCGTTTGATCAGCGAGCTAACCCGAAGCGACTTTCGCGTATTTGAAGACAACACCTCGCAACCACTGAGCGATCTTGCCTTACGGCAGGTGCCGGTAGACGTGGTGTTGATGGTCGATGCGTCGTCGTCAGTCGCCAACAATCTCGACGACTTTCGTCGTGCGGCGCAGGGGTTTGCCACGCGTCTCCAGGCTGACGATCGCATCAGCCTGATTAAGTTCGACGATCGGATCCAACTGTTGCAGGATTGGACCAAGAGCCGGTTTCAATTGCAACGCGCTCTCGGCCGAATCGAGCCGGGTATGTATACGCGTTTCAATGATGCCTTGCTGCTCGCCTCGAAAGAACAGTTTGGACCGGTGACGAAGTCGCGGCGCGCCGTGATCGTGTTGTCTGACGGTATCGACAACGGCCAGGGCACGA
Source organism: uncultured Acidobacteriota bacterium (assembly GCA_963708055.1). Classification (GTDB taxonomy): domain Bacteria; phylum Acidobacteriota; class Blastocatellia; order Pyrinomonadales; family Pyrinomonadaceae; genus PSRF01. Next base: position 1,850,290 of record OY970193.1, read on the forward strand.
CCACGCTGGAAAATGCTTTGCAGTCGCTGTTACGAGCGCAAGTGGCGGTTTACATCGTCGCCAACACTGAGATCTCGCGTGCGGCGAAGCGAGCCGAACTCGATATGTTGCTGGGCGGAACTGAGGCTTCGGTCAAGTTTAACCAGGTAAACATCGATCGCTTGAAACTTGGGTTGAAGGTGTTGGACCAGAGCGAAGAGAATCTGGCCCGGCTCGCGGAAGCAACCGGCGGACGCTTGTACCGGCCGCTCACGTTTGACGCGCTTGAATCTACTTATGCGGAAGTTGCGGATGAGTTGCGTCACCAGTACGCGCTTTACTTTACGCCGCTGAACAAAATGCGCGATGGCAGTTTTCGCCGGGTGCGAGTTGAGATGACCAACCCGTCCTATCGTTCGCAAACACGCGTCGGCTACTTCGCGCCAAAGTCTTAGTGCTTCTCTGTGCAACCTTTGTGTCTCTGTGGTTGTTTGTCTCGTACGTCCGCTAACCACCACAGAGGCACAGAGGACACAGTGGACTTGCCTCGATTTTGTGGACACCTTGAAAGACCCGGATGATACTTTCGGGCAAGGAGGTGTTCATGTCACAGAAGCGAAGGCAATTCACGCGTGAATTTAAGTTGGAGGCAGTGCGGTTAGTAAAGAGCGGGCAGTCTGTCTCCAGTGTGGCGGTCCAGTTAGGAATTCGTCCCGACATGCTACGCACTTGGAAGCGACAAGTAGAAGGAAGTGACGGCTCTTTGAAAGAGGTCTTTCGTGGCCACGGCCGCGTCACGAGCCAGGAGCAAGAACTGCGGCGTTTGCGACAAGAGCTGGCACGGGTGACCGAGGAGCGCGACTTCTTAAAAAAAGCGGCGGCGTACTTTGCGAAAGAAAAGTCGTGAAGTACGCCTGCATCCGCCTCTACCGGCAACAGTTTTCGGTGGTGATTATGTGTCGCGCACTGCAAGTTAGTCGGGCCGGCTTCTATGCTGCGGAACGTAGAGGAAGTAGTGCGCGCGCCCGGGAGAATGAGATCTTGGGGGCCTTATCAGCACCATTCATGAACGCAGTAGAAAAACTTACGGCTCGCCCCGCATCCAGCGCGAGGTGCGCGCCGGTGGTTGGCGCTGCGGTCGGCAGCGCGTCGCTCGGTTGATGCGGGAAGCGGGGTTGCGCGCCCGCACGCGCTTGCGGTGGCGCCAGCAGACCACCAATTCGAAACACGGCTATGGCGTAGTGGATAACGTCTTGCAACGACGCTTCAACATTACCGAAATTGGTGGTCCTGATCGCGTTTGGTGCGCTGACATTACTTATATTCGGACCCGCGAGGGGTGGTTGTACCTGGCCGTGCTGTTGGATCTCGGTACCCGCATGGTGGTGGGTTGGGCCATGCGTGAGTCGTTGGAAGCGGAACTGAGCCTGGCGGCTTTGCGCATGGCCTTGGGACGCCGGCAGCCACAGCCCGGACTGCTCCATCACAGTGATCGCGGCGTGCAATATGCCGCCAGCGATTATCGGGAGTTGTTGGCTGCCTCTGACATCACTGCCAGTATGAGTCGACGGGCCAACTGCTATGACAACGCGGTGGCTGAAAGTTTCTTTGCGACGCTGCGCTGGGAACTGCTCGAGCGCCATGAATGGTCGTCTCGCGCGGCCGCACGCACTGCCATCTTCGAGTACATTGAAGTTTGGTATAACCGACATCGTCGTCACTCTGCTTTGGACTATCTCAGTCCCTGGCAGTTTGAGCAGCGGTTGCTTGCAGCAGCCTAAACCCCGTGTCTACAAAATCGGGGAAAGTCCACAAAGGCTGCACAGAGAAATCAATGATGTTTCTGAAACCCGGCGTGGCCACTGGACCTCACATCCACATCGGAAACAGATCTTCGAGATCCTACGGCCGTTAACAGTTCAATAGAAGCAGAGCAAACCTGGGAAAAACTACAAGCGCTAAAGATATAAGCCACGGATGAACACGGATTCACACTGGTAAATCCTATCCGTGTAATCCGCGTTTATCCGTGGCCCAAAAGATGACTCCTGAATCGATCAAAAAACCGGCATCAAACGATCCGCTCTCCGAGCAGTGGATCGATCTGCGTCTAATTGCGGGCATGCGCGTGGTGCTGGGCACTTCCGCGCTGCTGGTAGTTCTGATCGAGCCGTTGCGCTCCTTGCCGTCATTGAAATGGGCCATGCCCACCTACATCACGCTGGTGCTTTACTCGCTCTACGGCCTCGCGATCTACCACCTCTCGGTGCGTCGTAACCCGCTGGTGGCCCACAAGATTATTCCCTGGCTCGATCTGCTGTGGTACCTGCCGCTCGTCGCGTTTCCTGACAACGCCAACAGTCTTTTCTATTACTTTTTCTTTTTTTCAATCATCGTCGCGTCCTTCAGTTGGGGACTTAGTCATGGCTTACGGCTGACACTTGCTTCCGCTGCAATCTACACGGTTGTCGGTCTATGGAATGCTCCAAACGATCGCCCGCTGGATCTCAATCCTGTGTTACTGGCGCCGATTGGACTGCTGATCTTTGGTTACATCATCTCTCGTTGGGGCGGTTATCACACTGAACTGAAGAACCGCTTACGACTGTTGAAAGAAGTTACGGTGTTCTCGAATCCGCGTTTTGGTATCGACCGTACCATCAAAGCGATTCTCGAGAGTATGCGGGGTTTTTACGATGCCGAGACCTGTTTGCTCGTCATCCCCGGCAAGTCGAGTGCAGAAAGCTATCAGATGTACCGCGTGGCGCGTGGCATTCAACCCAGCAGATCGGCGCCGCCTGAGATTGGCCACGAAGCAGCCGCGCAGTTTCTCTCCCCTTCCCTTGATTACGCGGTGATTTATCGCAAGAACGGCTCGTCTCACACGCGTTTATTTGACGTCAAGACGCGCGTGTTTTCCGACACCAGTTCCGCCGGCAGCGACAAGCTCGCCGGCATGCTGGAAGCGCAATGGTATTTGTCAGTTCCGGTTTACTATCGTCATCAGGCAGTGGGACGGCTTTACATCATCGATGGTCTGGAGCGGATCGACGGTTCCGACATGGATTTCATGCTCCAGCTTATGGACCACGTAACGCCGGTAATGGAGAACATCAGGCTGATTGACAACCTCGCTTCCGACGCTGCGGAGCAGGAAAGACGACGAATCGCACACGATATTCACGATAGCGTGATCCAACCATACCTCGGATTGCAGTTTGGTCTATCCGCATTGGACCAGAAGCTGGAAGCCGGCAACGGAGCTATTCGGGAAAACGTACAGGAGCTTCTCGAGTTAACCAATCACGAACTCGCGGAATTGCGTCGCTTCGTTTGGGGCCTGCGTGCCAATGAAGAACGCATGGACGTCCTGTTGCCCGCGATTGAAAGATATGCCGAACGCTTTTCATTAGTAACCGGAATCAAGGTCGACGTAGAGGCGTATGGCAAAGTGAAAGTCAACGATCGCCTGGCTGCCGAGTTGTTCCAGATCGTCGCCGAAGGATTGAGTAACGTCAGGCGCCACGCTTTTTGTCGGGATGCGCGGGTGGAGATATCGTGTCAGGACACTTCCCTGCTGTTGCAGATCAAGAACAGTCGACCGCGCAGCGGAACAACTCCCGACGGCGAACGCAACGACGGCAAGACATTTCGCCCGCATTCCATCGCCGAACGCGCCGCCTCACTCGGTGGTGAAACGCAGGTTTTTATCGACGAAAAGGATTACACTGTGGTCAGCGTCGGCATACCCTTATAGCCTTATCATGTCTGCACGTCCCATCACCATCATGATAATTGACGACCATGTCGTGATCCGGAGTGGTCTGCGCATGTTGATCGAACACGATCAACGAATGCTCGTCGTTGCGCAAGCGGGTAACAGAGAGGAAGCGCTCGAACGCGCAGCCAGTTCACGTCCGGATGTAATCATTTTGGATCTGCTACTCGGCGATGAAGATGGTCTCTCGTTTCTGCCGGAGTTGTGCCAGGCCAGTCCGAGTTCGCGTGTGCTGGTGCTGACTGGAGTGCAAAATCCCGACGCCCATCGTCGTGCGATTCGACGCGGTGCCATGGGCATTGTGTTAAAGGAACACGCCGCCGATCAATTGCTCAAAGCGATCAAGAAAGTGCATGAAGGTGAAGTTTGGATCGAGCGATCGATGATCGGAACGATGATCCAGGAGTTGCACAAACCCGCGCCGGTCGATCCTGAAGTCACGAAAATTGAATCGCTGACTGATCGAGAACGCGAAGTGATCGCTTTGATTGGTGAAGGTTTGAAGAACAAACAGGTTGGCGAACGACTCTTCATCAGCGAAACGACCGTAACTCACCACCTCAGCTCAGTCTTCTCAAAACTCGAAGTCTCCGACCGTTTGGAACTGATCATCTACGCCTTCCGTCACGGCCTGGCGCCAATCCCGAAGTAATGTCCTCCGTGGAGTGCGGTGCCTTGGCACCGCTTTGGTCTAAAAATACAACCCTGCCCAAACCTTGAATTAGGAGTTCGAATTCTCAGGAGTGTCACTTTGACTGAAAGCGGTACCAACGTACCGCACTCCAAGGATGCATCAGGGAATTCAGCTGAACGCATGGCAGGATCCTGCCACTCCTAACCCTTCGAAAAACTCCACTTTTCTGCCAGAAAAATGGGCAACTACCTCCGTTGTCACGATTTCGCAACAACTTCATAATGCACAAGTCGACATTCCCTAAACCCTTACTCAGAGCCACTTATGCAGCTTGAACAACGAGCGAACTACGTTTGGATGGCCATCGAGGTGTCGGCATCAGGATCCTTGAACACAAGTTTATTTAAGCGGAGTTTTTGCCCAGCCCGGAGAAGACGTAACGACAACAGGAACAGAGCGCGATACTCCGCCGCCGCATCTGTTACCAGGGAGGCTGATTTGTTATGCCAGTCGAATTACTCCCGGCTGACGAATCAAAAGCTATGCAACCTCTTATCCCCCGGTTCTTCACACGGCCGCCCAGGCGTGTGAAGAGTTTTATTTTTAGTTGGAGTGGTTTGAAACGCCTGCCCGGTTCGCAGTGCTTCTCCTACCAATCCACCGGCAAGTAACCCAGAGGACGATCTCGTGCGGCTTTGGTGTGCAGTACTCGCCCTCCCAACAAGCAAGGAAGGAGTTTTGAAATGTCCCCGATATCTAATCTGCGCAGACTCGCAGTCTCACTGGCGATGTTTGCGGTGGTCGCATTTGGCTCGGCCATTGTCGCCAATGCCGATGCGGTCGTAATTAATGTTCCAAACGCAGGACTCAGCGGTTCGCCTGGTCCATACGCTACCGTCACTTATGTTTTGAATGGCTCGAACATCGACGTCTCAGTAGTCATGTTTCCTGGTTTCGAAGCATTTGGACAAGGAAACGGGAATAACGGAATCTTTGGATTCAATATCGTAGGAGCCACAGCCGGACTAAACATCACCGGGCTGCCTGCGGGATGGAGCTTTAACGCCGGCGGGGGAAACATGGATGGTTTTGGAAATTTCGATGTGACCCTCGATTGCTGTAACCCGTCGAATGCAGTCGGCAGTTTTAGTTTCACAGTAAGCCGAACGGGCGGATTCAGTTCGGCAAGTAATTTGTTTGAAGCAAATGGTAATGGCGCTCACTTCGCCATTCACATCGCACCAACTAATGGAAACCCGACCGGCTTTGCAGCCGACGGGGGAACGTCAACGGAGACTCCGGAACCGGCAAGTCTTTTCCTGTTGGGAGGGGGACTTGTAGCGGTGGCAACAGGTTTACGCCGTCGCTTCCGGACCTAGTCTGAATTTGGCCGGCACTCTCCTTCGGGGCCGGCCAAATCAGACCACGCGAGTTTCTAATTGATGTCAGGGATGCGGCCTCCCCCAGCCGCATCCGACTGAGAGATGTGTGTTTAATTTCTGACTGGAACGGCGCTGACAAACCTCAAATGTTGAAACTGAAAAGCGTGTCGGGTCGTCTGAAGGAACTGTTTCTCGGCCGTGACCAAACTACTGATGATCGCAGTGAAGCAAACTCACGCAGCCTGCTGATAGTTGATGATGAAGAGTCGATCTGTTTCTCGATGAGTGAGTACTTCTCCCAACACGGATTCAAAGTCGACACCGCGCGCGAGCGTGAGGAAGCCGAAGGACTGATAAAAGAGACCGAGTACGAAGTGATAATTCAGGACCTGCGACTCGGAGTCGAACGTCGCCCTGAAGGTATCGAGATCATCAAGCTGGCCCATCAGCGAAATCCGGAAACACGCATTGTGGTGCTCACGTCGTATGGGTCGCCTGAAGCAGAAGCCGAAGCTCGCAATGCCGGGGCGGATGCATTTCTGCGAAAGCCAAAACCGCTATCGCACGTGGCCCAAGTGGTCCAGGGATTAATCGAATCGCCTCGCGCGTCCGTGACGGCCAGGCATGCGTCGATGAGAGTTTGAAGTTTCAGGTAAAGCGTATAGCCGCAGCTTTTCCACGAAGGTGTCTGCCGACTCCCAGGCTCACACCTCACCCACGTCGCGGCCTGACGAAAATTGTATGCGCAGAACCAGCTCGCCCAGTGCTGGTCCCTGCGTTTGGAAGGCAACCGAATGATACCGGAAACTGGTTATTGAGAGGGCAGTTTCCGGATGTCTACCCGACCGGTCCTTCCGGAGGGGGCTCGGCTTAGTCTGAGCCCTCTTTATTAATTAAACGCCAGAATTTGGCGTCCTCCGGCTCACAAATTCCGTCACTGCTACTGCTTCCCACGCCAATTTCTTCAGAAAAACCGTGCCATCTCGGCGACAGAATCCGGCATGAGTCTTGAAATCAATTCGCGTGGCTTCTTGTCTTAATGCTGTTCGACGCACGGTTTCTGGCTTATGTCATTAATAGTTTCGGTAATCGTTTTTGCCGCTCTGGCGATGATCGTCCATGAGTTGGGCCATCTCCTGGCAGCTAGAGTCTGCAAGGTTTCGGCTTCCGAACTCGGTTTGGGAATGGGGCCGCGGCTCTTTGGTTTTCGCGTTGGTGAGTTGACGTTCAACCTTCGTGCGATACCGATTGGTTCGTTTGTGATGCTCGATGGAAATGCTTTGAAAGAAAGATCGGTGCGGGCACAACTGCTGGTCCACCTCGGCGGTGTGATCCTCAATCTGGTGGCATGTCTATTAACTTATGGAACGACCTTTGGGTGGTTGAATCTACTCCTCGCCGCCGGCAACATCCTGCCGCTTTACCAACATGATGGTTGGAAGTGCGGCGTAGTAATCATGCGCGCCCTGATGCGCGGCAAGAACCAACCCGCCGAACGCGTGTTTACATTCTCAGGCGGCTTCGTCAGCCTCGTGCTAGCCTGGGTCGTTGTGCGAATGTTTGTGTGAGCTTTCCGGGGCGCAAGCGCAGGTTAGCGGTAGCGGAGAGTTTGTAACGAGGGTTTTGTCACGCAGCGGCGCAGCGAAAGAGTTTACTCCCGCAAAGACGCAAAGCGCTGGCTCGTTTCTCAGAACACTTTGCGTCCAAGCACTAAAAATCCGTATCAAATCAGCGTCAATCCGCGGCTACGGTTTTGGCGCTTCGGCCTTTGCTTTGTTCGCCTGGATATACTCGGCCAGCTTTTGCTTCTCAGGGTAGTCAGGTCTCTTTTGCAGAAACTGTTCGTACTCGGCGGCCGCACGGTCCTTATAACCAGCAAGGTTATAAAGCGTACCGAGTCGCAAGTGCGCATCAGCCATGCCGACGGGATCCAGCTTTATCGCTTCATTCAGATAAACAACTGCCTTCGATCCCTTCTTCAGCGCGAGATAAGCTTCACCAAGAAAGTAGTTTGCGGTAGCTGATTTCGGATCGACTTTAAGCACACCTTCAAGTGATTCCACTGCGCCTTCATTGTTCTTACGCGCGATCCGCACACGACCGAGATTTACCATGGCGTCAACGTGATCGGGTTTCGCTGCGATCGCACTCGCGTAACTCTTCTCCGCTTCTTCCAATTCCTTTTGCACAAAATAGACCATGCCCAGATCACTCCAGGCATAATAGTCTTTCGGATCTGCCTCAACTACCGATCGCAGAGAGAGCACGGCTTGAGTGTAGTTCTTGCTTTGAATTTCCTGAGTGGCTCGTTGGTAAAGCGCGCGGTTCTGATTCGAGCGGTTGTACGCATTCGCCGCTGAGATCGCACCTGGCGAATTAGTCGCGCCTCCCTTCCATCTGAACTCCAAATCCTGCCGGATATGCTCGACGGCGTTTTCGGGAATCAAAACCGGCAGACGCGCTATCTCCTGCGCATCGAGTTCTACCACAAGGTAATAATCGCCGTTGAAGACGTTATTGAAGCGAAATCGTCCTCCGTTACCGGTGCGCTGGCGCGCGAAAACTTCATTCCCTCGCGTGTAAAGGATCACGTCAAACGTTACATTCGTATTTGTATTGCCTGCCTGCGATTCGTCAACCTTGAGATCGCCATATAACGTGAAAGCGCGTCGCGTGCCGGCGCCCGGCATCGACGAGTTAGTTGGCAGCCCTCTCTGCGCCCAAACCACGCTCTCGAGACTCAACATGATTCCGAAAACTACGAGCGACAATGCGATCAGCTTTCGACGCGTCATAAACAAATCCTTTCTTATAACGAGCTCAATTTCACGGCGGGAGAAATCCTTTTGCGTAGCGCAGCCTGCACAAAAAATCCTGTTAATCCTGTCTAAGCTTGTAAATCATGTAAAGCGTGTTTCGGATTCAGGCGCGAAGAGCATTTTTACAGAATTTACAAGCTTCACATGATTCACAAGATTTTTAATCGCGGCTGGATTTTCACCAGCCGACTTTTTGTGCAAAGCCGCGTAGTGCAGGAAACTCTATCAGAAAAAGCAGCGGGCTGCGACCGAAGTCACAGCCCGCGCTCTGTTGAACAATCCACCGGTTGTCCTAGAAATCGTAACGCAGTGCAAACTGCATGATTCTTGGATTTCCCTGAATGGAAGTGAAGTTATAGAACGTCGGGCCGGGTTGACCAAACTGCGGGTCCAATCCGTTTGTGACGTCCGCGTTACCCTGCAGGAACTGACTGTTGGTGACGTTGAAAGTCTCCCAACGAATCGTGAGCTTGTGTTTCTCACTCCATGGCATTGCGAAACTCTTGTAGAGTCCGGCATCGAGTGTAAAGAAGCCCATGCCTCGCAGGATGTTTCGTGCTCCGGTTTCACCCGGCGCAGGACTACGCCAGGCCTGGTAAGCAGCTACCGGATCTGCGAACAAGTTAGCTAACTGTGAACCGCTGCCGCGGGTCGGATTCGCCTGGATCTGACCGATCGGAACTGACCAGCTTCTAGCGTTCCAGTTGGTGGGCCATCCACCGAGGTCCACCGGAGAACTTACCGGCAGTCCGCTGTTGTAGCGCATGATCGAAGTCAGCGACCAGCCACCGAGAATTCCGTTGACCCACTTGTTGGAGTCGCCCAGGAAGTATCGGCCACGGCCCATCGGAATGTCCCAAATGGAATTGAAGTTCACGATATGGCGAATGTCGAAATCAGAAACAGCACGGTTATCACGCTGGAGTAGAGCGTTGGTGATAAACGCAGCACCAAACACGCCACTGCCCTGCAGACCGGATGCATCGTCAATCGACTTCGAGAACGTGTAGTTGAAGTCCCATGTCAAACCACGCAACCGCTGGCGGACACTCAACGTACCTCCGTGGTAATCGGAGTTAGCGATGGTACCGAAAGCGGAAAGCGCGCCGTACTGACTCTGGAAGAAGAGCTGCTTGCTGGAAAATCCGTCAAGCACGTCCTGTAAGAACGTCCAGTCGTCGCCAAACTCAAAGCAACCGATCGCGTCGCAGTCAGGGGTGCGACCACCGTTGGTAAGTCCCACTGCCATGATGGCATACGCGGCCTGGCTGTTCGTCAATCCGAGCCCGAAGAAGAGATCGTCGATCTCACCGGGCCCATAGGTGTTTTCAAACCAGGGCACTGCGGGAATATTTGCTACGGGAGTTCCGTTTACACGATGCTGCTCAAGAAGTCTGGCAGCGGTGTACCAGTCCTGACCGGATTTCGGGTCTTTGATGTTGTTGAGCTGCATCACGTCGCGGGTGGCGAGCAGATTGCGCGCCAAACGGGCGATGTATGAACCTTCAACATAAATTCCCGCCGGTAACTGCCGGCCGTAGGTAAAGTTCCAGCTGTAGTTGATCGGCGAAACGAGGTTCGTGTCGAGCGAGCCTTCAATGCGCCGCGAGAAATCCTGCGGCTGGGTTTGTGGGAACGAAATATTTGGCGGAACGTTGACGCCCGGCAAGCCGCGAATCGACATTCCCAATGAGGTGATTAGTGGACCCGGATTATTCGTGATGTTGAAGGTGTTCGCTGATGGCGTAAAACTCGGGTTGAAGCCGAGTGTGTTGTTACCATCAAAGTTCACCGCCAGCGCCTGACCGAAGTAATCGTTGGTAATCGCGAAGCCGCCACGGAGAGTCGACTGCTTCTCGGTTCCAAACAACTTGCCCCAGAACCCACTCTTGAATGCCGGTGACCACGCAACGGCTACACGAGGCTGGAAGTTGTTTTTGTCGAGTGGATAGAATCCCGGGGCGTTGTGCTCGGGACCCGCCAGAATAACGCTAATCGGCTCGTCAAAATTCTGACCTCGTTCAGCCGCCTCAAAACGTTTTTGCAGATACTCTTCAAGCCCGATGCTCGGTCTTGTTTGGAAACCGTTTCGTTCGTAAACGGGACGGCTGAGTCCATAACGAAGGCCGTACGTCAGCGTGAAGTTGTCGCGCATCTTCCAGATGTCTTGAGCGTAAAGGTCAAGCTCTTCAGTCGCGAAACTGCGAACCACCGGATCATTGATCCCAAGAGGTGTGCCGTCCACGTTGAAGTTGAAATTCGCGGTGTACTGCGAAAGTCGACCAAGCAAAGCGGCGAAAGCATGTCTGGTTGGGGTCACAAACGACGATGCGATGGTGGTGCCTACGGGGAGTCCTGTAAGCGCTGCTAACCTCGTGTTAATTGGCGCCGTGACTACCGAGCCGGAGCCCGCGTAGAACGACTGATTAGTGATTCCGTTGTCAAACGAGTTGGTGAAATTCTCACGGTTGTTGCGAACGATACGAAGGTTCGTTCCGAAACCAAGCGTATGGTTACCCTTTAACCATGAGAAATCGTCCGTGATGTTATGGGTTGGGGTGGTGCGGCTGAAACTTCTCGCAAACAGATTCGAAGAGAAAACACTTCGGAAAGTGATTGCATTGAGGTTTGAGTCACCAGTGTTGGTGAAAGCCTCACGGGTCAAACCGTACCGGAAATTGTTAATCTTGGTATCTGAGATCGTCCAGGTGTAACCACCAACAAAACCGTACGGATGGCTCCACGACTCGGTTGGCGGAGTGTCTGGAAAATTCGGCGCGCCACCGGTCACGTCCTGCTGATAGTTGCCACGGAAATAGCCGAGGTGCTTACCGTTCTGGCTAAGATTGAAGTCCAAACGAAGAACGTGCGCTCTCAAATCCGCCGGCACTGAAGCATTAAACTGGAACCCACCGGTATTCAACCCATCGCCGAGGCGGTTGTTGTTCGCCGGGTATCGGGCTGCCGCGGATGCCAGTACGTCCCTGGTAAACGTATTAACGTTGACTACTGCAGCGTTACCCGCGGTCGTCAAGCCGTTGAGCTGCGCTTCAGTTAGGGTCACGACAGTCTGTTGCGCTGGCAGGCAATCAGGGGCACCTGGAGGGCATGTCGAGATCTTTAATTCACCGCGGCCGAGACTTGCCCGCGGGACAGTCCGGTTCACAGTAACCTGTCGCGCGTCACGACGGCCTTCATAGTTATAAAAGAAGAAGAAGCGGTCTTTTACAATCGGGCCACCAAGCGAACCACCAAAATTGTTTCGCAGAAGAACCGGTCGCGGCAGCGACGCGCCATCAATGATGGTTTGATTGTTGAAGAAATCGTTGGAAGTGAAGATCGTGTTGCGATGATACTCAAACAGGTTGCCGTGAAACTCGTTCGAACCTTGTTTGGTAACCAACTCCACTTGCGCTCCCGATGAACGCCCCTGTGACGCATTCGGGTTGGTGGTCGTCACGCGAAACTCTTCAACTGTGTCGGGACTAACGCGCAACACGGGACTAAACGCGTCACCGGTCTGTTGTTCGTTGACGTCCACGCCGTCGAGAGTGATGTTCGCCTGGTCACTGCGACCACCGGCGACGGAGCCATCGGGGGCCACGGCGGGTTGCAGGCTCAGCAGGTTTGCCACGTTGCGTGCGTTCAGTGGAAGCTGAGTGATCTGCTGGGAAACAAAGTTGTTTCCCAAACTGCCGTCTTGGGTATTGATGAGAGCCTCACCAGCGCCAACTGTTACTGAAATTGTTTCAGTGACGTCGCCGATCTCCATGCCGACCTCGACGTCGGTTGGCTTGGAGACGAGTGCTGTTACCTGGTTGAGGAGTGCTTTCTTGAATCCCTTGGCTTCTACTGTAACCGTGTAGACGCCAGGCTGGATCGCCTCGAAAGCAAACTGGCCGCTATCGTTGGATGTGGTGGTGCGGTTGAAATTCGTTTCCGCATTCGACAGGGTCACAGTCGCACCGGCGACTACGGCTCCCTGCGGGTCCTTAATTGATCCTCTAACTGAGGAAAGGCCTTGGCCCTGGCCAAAGGCACTTCCACAAAAGAGCACCAGTACCACAAATGTACCAAGCGAAAGCAAAAACCTATTAGGGGTAAAGCCAATACTTTTCATAGATTCCTCCGCTGGAGATGTTTTCGAATAGGAGGTGCGCGGAGGTAAACGAGCGATGGAAACTTTGCCCGGTATTTCCGTTAGCGCAACTCCAGTTTTGCTGGTCTGGATTGCGTGACCGCTGTCCGCCTTAATGACGGCAAAAGAGTGCCTTACTATCGGTCAAACTCTTGCTGCAAAATAAATCTGGAAAGGCTCACAAGGCGGAAACACTGATAAACAGTTCTACAATCTCAGGTTCGCTCTTGCAGCTATTATTCCGCAGTCGAAATAGTCAACTTTTGCCGACAAATGGCCTCTGCTGGATTTCGTGAGCCAGAGTATATCCAAATTTCTAAGTCCGAATATACATTTTTGGACGGGCGGGTGAGGGACTTCCACAAATTACCCCTGATTTTCCAGCAATCTGTGGGTGCTTTTTCTTTGTAAAATCGCGGTCGATTACTTCTTCGCGAGACCCTCTGCAAGCACCTGCGACAAGCGTGACATCAGCAGGTACGCAGGGTTATCGACTGACCACATCGTTTCCGGCATATCGTCACATGAGATCGCCATCGCGATCCTTCCCTGCTTGGTGTAAAGGATTCCAACCGCGCTTCGTAATCGATCCAGCGCTCCAGACTTGCTCGCCATCGACACGCTCGGCAAAGAGCGTCCAATTGCATTGCGACCTTGTTCGCGTTTCATCAAATCGATCATCTCTTTCGAAACGGTTGCACTGATGATTTCACCGCGTTCGAGTTTCTCCATTACGAGAACCATCTCACGCGGTGTGGCCATACCGAGTCCGAACTTTTTGTTCTCCGGATCTTTTCCGGCCACGCTATCGCCGCCGCTGCCAACCTTGCGCATGATCTTGATCTGTTTAAATCCCAGCGACTCCATACGCGCGTTAACGGCATCAGTGGTAACAACGTCGAGCACGAGATTCGTGGCCGTGTTGTCGCTCAGGATCATCATGAGATTAACGGCATCACGGAAAGTAAGCTTGAGACCATCCGAAAGTTCACCAAGAATGCCTGACCCCGAAACTCTTTTCTCTTTGGTCAAAACAACTTCGTCGGTCCATTTCACTTTGCCTTCGGCCACGCGCGCAAAGGCTTCGATCATCACCGCAATCTTGATCGTGCTCGCCGTTCGCACACGTTCATCGGCATTCAAGGCGTACGTTTCGCCGGTATCGAGGTTCCTGGCGAAAAGACTGACCTTGCCTTTGAACGACGCCACGAGCGGTTTAACTTGATCGTCGAGACCCTGTGATTGGGCTACCGCGGAAATGTTGAGGAGAATAAGGAGTGATACAACTTTCAAAACACTTATCTTGTTAATCATGCAAATCTTGTTCATCCTGTTAGATATCCCAACGCCACTAACAACTCCGCATTCAAAATTGCCGCGCCTGCCGCACCGCGAATCGTGTTGTGACTCAACACCACGAACCGGTAATCAAGCACCGTATCGGGCATCAGTCTGCCGACAGTGATCGTCATTCCCTTACCCGCATCGCGGTCCAACTTTGGTTGCGGTCGATCCGCTTCGTCACGAATAACGATCGGTGAAGCCGGCGCCGAATATAACCCAAGCTCCTGCGGTAACGAACGAAATGCCGCAAGCGATTCCCGCAACTCAGCTAACTCCGCTTTGCGCGTGAACTTTACCCGCACGGCTGCCATGTGCCCATCAGCAACATTTACCCGATGACACTGCGCGCTAACGGCCATGTCAGCAAAATCAATTTGCTCGCCGCCGAAGTGACCGAGAATCTTTTTGGTCTCGGTTTCGATCTTCTCTTCTTCACCACCTATGTGCGGGAGAACGTTGTCGATAACATCGAGCGAAGCAACACCGGGATATCCGGCGCCGGAAAGTGCCTGCAGCGTTGTTGCCGCCACTGCCGAGACACCAAACGAAGCATGCAGCGGAGCGATGGCCAATGCCAGCATGATCGTCGAACAATTTGGATTTGTGACAATGTAGCCGCCGGAGGTGTGCTGCTTTCGCTGGCGCGCGATGAGTGCGAGGTGCTGGTGATTCACTTCCGGAATCAGCAACGGCACATCTTCATCCATGCGATACGCCGAAGAATTGCTGATGACCGGATAACCCGCCGCGGCAAAGCTGCCTTCCGTTTCTCGCGCGATGTCGCCGGGCAAACTCGAGAAGACGAGATCACAATCCAAAGGCGGCGCCGGCGGTTGGACCACTAGTGAGCGAACAGCGACAGGCATTTCACCCGTCAATCGCCACGTACACGCCTCGCCAAACGCTTTGCCTTGCGAACGATCAGACGCCGCCACCGCGGTTACTACAAACTGCGGATGATGTTCGAGCAGTTGAATAAACCGCTGCCCCACCATCCCCGTTGCCCCAAGAATTCCGACGCGAAACTTTTTCATCAACCCGACCTCTTCAACGTTCAACTAAACAAGATTTTCATGATTTGGGATCTCCAAAGATTATCTTGTTAATCCTGTTTATCTTGTGAATCATGTTAAAAATGCTAACCCTCGCTTAATGCGCTGAACACCTTCAGCTAACGTCGCACGATCCGCGCAGAACGAAACGCGCAGAAACCCTTCGCTCTCACTGCCAAACGCCGCTCCCGGCACCGTGATCACTCGCTCCTGCAACAATGCCTCCGCGACTTTCATCGATGGTCCATAGTCACTGACGTCGAGCATCGTATAAAACGCACCCTCCGGCGTAACCGCTCGCAGTTTCAACTCCGAGTCGATCAATCCGAGCAGATGATCCCGCCGCGAACGAAACGTATCGCGAAAACCGGCACGCGCATCTTCCGCTTCAGTGGTCCAGGATACCAGCGACGCCTTTTGCGAAACTGTTGACGCGCATGTGGTTACATATCCATGAAGCACCAACGCCGCCCCGATCAACGCCTCATCACCACACAACCAGCCCAAACGCCAACCGGTCATGCTCATCGACTTCGAAAGACCGCTAATCACAATCGTCCGATCGTAAAACGACGACAACGATCCCGGTCGTTCATTCGTGTAGTAAAGGTCGCGATAGATCTCGTCGCTGATCAAATAGGCTCCGTGATCGCGTAACGCATCGCCAATACTCTCCAGATCACCCTGCGACAAAACGCGCCCGGTCGGATTCGAAGGACTGATGCAAACAACCACTTTAGTTTGCGGCGTCAACGCGCGTCGAAACTCATCCACATCAAACGCAAACCCACGTTCGCGCGGCATGCGATAAAATCGCGAAGTGCCACCAGCCATCTGCACGATCGTCGGATACGCCACAAACCCGGGATTCGGCAACAACACCTCATCGCCTTCATCAACCAAAGCCAGTAACGCAAGATAAAGCGCCTCCTGCGAACCAGCCGTGATAATCACGCGCTCCGATTTTTGATCGAGATACGGATAGTCGGCAGCAACTTTCTCACGCAATGCGGGAAGTCCCGCATGCGAGGTGTAGCCATTTTGCTCTTCGATGATTGTTTTAACAGCCGCCTGGCGAATCACATCCGGCGTTGGCAGGTCGGGCTCACCCAATCCGAGATTAATGCTGCCGGGCAGAGCGCGATCGAAGACCTGGCGAATAACACTCTTCTCGATTCCCTGTAACCGTTTCGGCAAGGCAAATTTGTTCAACGGAGATAGTCCTCTAAGCGCACTGCCGTGTCGGTTTTTTCGTCACGATACTTCACGATGATCGCCGCATAAAGCGAGAGTCCCCACTCGCGTCCGCGCTCCGTGGTCACGGCTCGGGCGCCGGGCACGACAACCGCGCCGGCGGGAATCTCAAGTGGTCCATCGGCTTGTCGTTGATAGATCTCACCATGGACGAGATCGTAAACAGGTGTCGAGCCGGTCAGCATCGTCCCCGAAGCCAGCACTGCTCGTTCGCGAACGATCGTCCCTTCATAAACACCGCAATTGCCACCGACAAGTACATCATCCTCAATAATTACAGGCACTGCGCCGACCGGCTCGAGTACGCCGCCAATCTGCGCTGCCGCGGAAATATGAACCCGTTTTCCGATCTGCGCGCACGAGCCAACAAGGGCATGACTGTCGATCATAGTTCCCTGGTCCACATACGCGCCGGCGTTAACAAACATCGGCGGCATGCAAACGACACCCGGCGCGATATACGCACCATCCCTGATCGTAGAACCGCCGGGAACAATACGAATGTTTTCTTCGATCGTCGTCGGCCGGCTGGGAAACGTTTCTTTATCAAAAAACTTGAAGCTCTCGCCGCACGACATGTCGGCGATTACTCCCATGCGAAAGCCCACGAGTATTCCCTGCTTCACCCATGAATTTACGAGCCACTTGCCGTCCGCGTCTTTTTCAGCAGCACGAATCTCGCCGCGATTGAGCGCGCTCTTAAATTCTTCAAACTGCGCTCGATCATCAGGTGAAAATTCATTACTGCTGCGCGCGCCGAGCGCCTCGATCTGTTCACGCAGTGGCATGAGAAGTTTCCTTCAGCAGACCCAGATCCGACAAAATCTCGCGCATGCGTTCGCGCGTTTTTTCCTGGACCGGCACGAGCGGTAGACGAAGATTCTCTTCCAGCAGGCCCATCAGCGCGAGTCCAGCTTTAACTGGACCAGGACTCGATTCGATGAAGTTGCCTTCCATCAACGGCAACAAACGATAATGAAGCGCGCGTGCTTCGTCCCATTGGCCCGCGAGTGCCAGATCGTTGAGGTGCGCCATAAACTGCGGTGCTTCGTTCGAAGCAACCGAGATCAATCCGTCCGCGCCAAGCGCGATCAACGGCAGCGTAAGTGAATCGTCACCGGAGATCACACGAAAACCCTCAGGGCGGCCGCGCAGAATTTCCATAATCTGCGAGAGGTTGCCGGATGCTTCTTTGACAGCCACGATATTCTCAACGTCGCGCGCGAGTCGAAGGGTGGTTTCGGCGGAAATGTTTGACGAAGTGCGCCCGGGAACGTTGTAGATCACAACCGGCAACCCGTCGATCGACTCCGCAATCGCGCGGAAGTGCGCATACAAACCATCCTGGGTGGGCTTGTTGTAGTAAGGCGCTACGGTCAGTACGGCGTCGACTCCGATCTCACGCGCGATCTGTGAGCGCTGAATCGTCGTCGCGGTGGAGTTGCTGCCGGTGCCGGCAATCACTTTCGCGCGGCCACGCGCCAGCTCGACAGTGGTCCGAATCACAAGCCGGTTTTCTTCTTCCGACATTGTGACGCTCTCGCCGGTCGTACCGCAGGGCACCAACAAACGCACACCGCCGTTGATCTGATATTCGATCAAATCACGCAAACGTGGCTCGTCAACCGCGCCACTGGCGGTGAATGGTGTAACCAGAGCCGTCGCACATCCGCGCAGCCAATCGAGTTGTAATGTCATAGCAACCTCCCTCTTCAAACATTGCCAATTGCCGAATTACTCGGGTGCGGAAATCTCTTCAATCGGCAATTGGCGATTAGCAATTATTTCATCAATCACGTCCGTAAATTCAAATACGCCAGTTCGTCCGACAATCCAGTGCGCGGCGAGTAACGCGCCATTGGCAAAACCCTGACGTGAACGCGCCGTATGCGTGAGCAAAACCTGGTCGGCCTCGGAATCAAAACCGACGCGATGCGTACCGGGGATGTAACCGGCACGCGTCGAAGCCGTTGGAATGTCTGGTCCAAGATGTTCCGACATCAAGTCGCGTAGTTTTAGTGCTGTTCCGGAAGGCGCGTCGCGCTTGCGATTGTGATGCGCTTCTTCGATAAACGGCGCGTAACCTTCAACCGCGGCGAATAGCGAGGCGGCCTGTTTTGCGATGCGGTAGAAAAGATTTACGCCGATTGAAAAGTTCGCGCCGTAGACCATCGCGCCCGAGTGGTCTGCGACGATCTGTTTCGCGGTTAACTCGTGTTGCTTCCAGCCGGTCGCGCCTTCAACCAGACAAACCTTTGCACGCGCGCAGGCTTCGACGTTTTTCAGCACTGCCTCGCCAACGGAGAAATCGATCGCGACGTCGTGGCCACTGAGTTCTTCAACGAGCTGGTCCAACGTTGCGCTTCCAGCCTTGCTGGTGATTATGGCCCCAATCTCATCGCCCGCTTTACGCGCTTCGGTAGCCACCATCTGGCCCATCACCCCAAATCCGATTAACGCTATTCTCATAAATCAGTTTCTATCCGTGTTTATCTGTGGCTAAGTTTTTGAACCAATCCCACATACAACCCAACCGCATCCTCGAGTTCGCGTTTGGCGATGCGTTCGTGATCTGTGTGTGCGACAAGAATCGAACCTGGTCCAATAAGCAAAGGTTTGCCCCACTGTGACAGGTAGGGAACGTCAGTCGTAAATCTCACCACACATTCATCAAAACCCGGAACTGAAAACAGCCTTATAGGATTATGCGCCGAGGCATATTCCATCCGCCCGCGCGTCCCAACTGCATCTTCCAAAATTCTTTTGATGTGCTCTATATCGATACCGAGCCGAATTTGCAATTCAGCACGAGCATGATCGGGAATCACATTCGGACGTGTCCCACCATTCAGCACTCCGATATTGCACGTCGTCGTGCCAAAGAACTCATCTTCAGGCCATTTACGAGCGCGAATGTCCTGCAGAATATCGAGCAACTTCTCGATGGCCGACTCACCTGCTTCCGGATACGCGGAATGCGCCGCACGCCCTTCCGTCGTGATGATCACGCGCACCGACCCCTTGGTGCCAATCGCCAAACGACTATCAGTCGGTTCGCCATTGATCAGAAAACGACACTCGTTCGCGAGCGCATGTTTATTGGCAGCCTGCGCACCGTGACTGCTGAGTTCTTCGTCAACGGTGAAAAGCAGACCTACCTCGTTCATGCCGTTTGCACGTAACTCTTCTGCCGCAAAGATCTGGGCCGCAATTATCCCTTTGGCATCGCACGACCCCCGCCCATAAATAAACTCTTCATCCTCACTCGACTCGATGAACGGCGGCACCGTGTCCATGTGCGTTGAGAAAACGATCCGCGCCGGCTGTGCGGTGGTCGCAATCACATTAAAACGATCCTTCGCGATCTCCTGCTGCTCTACCTGATACCCACGCTGCTCCAGATAACGCACAAGATACTGGCCCACCGCCAACTCATCACCCGTCAGCGACGGAATATCAATCAACTCACGCGTCAACCTAAAAACACTCATCGCTTCTTTTGTACTTTGTACTTTGTGCTTTGTGGTTTTAGTTTTAGTTTTAGTTTTAGTTTTAGTTTTAGTTTTTTTAATTCTTAATTTTTGTGCTTCTTGTGCCTCTTCGTGGCCTACACCGTTTCCTTGCGTTCTCTCGTGGCGAAAAACTCTTCGTGCAATCTTCTGACTGTTTCCTTCACCTGCTCTTCCTCAACTGCGAAAGTGAAATTGATACTTGAAGCTCCCTGCGAGATCAACGTCACATTGATGTCGCTGATAGTGCTGAATACGCGTGCCGCAATTCCCGGCGTGCCACG
Source organism: uncultured Acidobacteriota bacterium (assembly GCA_963708055.1). Classification (GTDB taxonomy): domain Bacteria; phylum Acidobacteriota; class Blastocatellia; order Pyrinomonadales; family Pyrinomonadaceae; genus PSRF01. Next base: position 1,870,463 of record OY970193.1, read on the forward strand.
CAATCCTTCGCCGACGACGCAAATAATCGCACGTCCTTTCTCCACTCGCACCGATCCCAGTTGCTGCAATTCCTCAACGATTGCTGGCAACGAGCCTGCGTCGTCAAGCGAAAGCGAAACGCTGACTTCGGATGTCGTAACTACATCAACCACAGTGCGATGGCGTTCAAAAACTTCAAAGAGCGCACGCAGAAAACCATAAGCACCAAGCATGCGCGCCGAAGAGATCTGCACCGTCGTCACACCCGTCTTATGCGCGATCGCCTTGATCGTGCGTGGCGACGCTTCGCTTTCCGGGCCAACGAAAGTGCCGCGCGCTTCCGGTTCTCGAGAATTGCAAATACGAACGGGAATGGAATTCTCAATCGCCGGCTGAATTGTTTTCGGATGAAGGACTTTCGCGCCAAAGTATGCGAGTTCCGCCGCTTCGCCATACGACAACCGATCAACTGTTTGCGCTTCCGGCACGACTCGCGGATCGGCAGTCAAAACGCCGGTGACGTCGGTCCAGATCTGTATCTCGCTTACTTCGAGTACTGCGCCTAACAATGCGGCCGTGTAATCAGAACCGCCGCGCCCAAGAGTCGTGGTTGCACCTTCTGTTGTCGATCCAATGAACCCGCCGAGCACTGCAACTGTTCCGCTTTCCAGTAACGGACGCAACTCGCTTTGACTGCGAGCAGTTGTCTCCGACATGAGCGGCGACGCGCAAGTGTGTTCGTTATCGGTAATGACGCAACGACGTGCATCAACCTGTTGCGCGGCTGTTCCGCGTTCATTTAACACCGCCGCAAGTAAGGTGCTGGACAGTGTTTCACCAAACGACACGACTGCATCCTGGAGTGCCTTCGGATCGGATTCATGGCTCGCTATCTTTTCAAGCAACGAAGCGATTTCGTTAGCGGCGCCGCTCAACTGTTCGAGAAACTCGAGCCGGCGTTCGTCGTTGAGCAGTTCAGTTGCGACAGCCTGGTGACGGTTGAAAACAGCTTCGAGCGAATTGAACGCCTGCGCACTCCCGTCCTCAGCGAAGCCGGCGGCAGCAAGCAGACTATCGGTAACACCGCTCATGGCTGATACGACCACGAGTCGCGCGGCATCATTTTCCGCGGCAATGATGCGCGCGACGTTTTCGAAAGCGGCTGCGTCGGCAACCGACGTTCCGCCAAATTTCATTACTATTGTCATAGAAAATTAAAAAGGTCGATCGTGAATGCACACGACCGACCTCTCGCTTGAGAATCGAAAATTCGAACGCGTTAAAATGCAACGCGTCACAAATCGTTTAGTCGTAGCTCTCCACCAGTTACGGTGACAGTCCCGCGGATTTAGCCACGGCAACCAACTCGCGCTCGCTCGAAGGAAGCGAACTCGGGCTTCGGCGACCTGCCCCTTTCAGCAACCGAATCCTTCGTCAAAACGGTTTGCTTACTATTGGAGGACGCGCCTCTACTCGTTGCTCACAAAGATCAAAATGGTGAACGGACACGTTAGTCGCAGATCGATGTCTTGTCAATAGCCTCCTTGGAGTGCGGTGCCTTGGCACCGCTTTGGCCTTCAATCACGTCCTATCAATACCAAAGCGGTGCCAAGGCACCGCACTCCAGGGAGGCGTCGAATCTACCTTGACGCCTGAGGCGCAACATAGGTGACGAAATCCAAACGCGCTAATGCCTCGAGCTTCGCAACCGGTATCCGGGCAACGATGAGTTTTGAACTCTTCGCGTCGAGCAACACCTCAACTCCGAGTTCCTTGAGTTTCAGCAAATTCGCTTCTGACTTATCAGTTAACCAAATCTGCACCTCAGCTTTGTCGTCGCGAATAAATGCGCCGCGGTCAGCACTCGAGAGCGTCTCTTTCTTTTGCAGCTTTTCGACAACTGCCAGGATCGAGTGATGAAGTTTAAACCTGAGCTCCGGCGCCTGCTTATCTGCGAAGTCTATTCTCGTCGCCGGATCTGCGGGTGAAACGACGATGGAACTGATTGTTGGTGGATGGTTCGGCGGCCCCGGCATTGCTTTAGGACTTGTGGGGCGGCCGATAAAGGAGAAATAACCATCGGAGCTCTTCAACATGTTCCCAGGATTTGCTCTCCAGTAGCTTTCGATAAACTTCTCCCGCTCCACACCCTCAGGTACTTCAACCGGAACGTCGATCCGTCGTGGCTTTCCGCCATCAGTCACAACCATCTCTTCGACAGCAACGAACGACGTAAACTGCGTCATCAACCGGTACTCAATCCCAAGCTGCGTGATCGTTTCTTTCAACTCCGGACGCATCTGACCATTCTGCGCGCCTTCAAAGTCCTGGCCCATCAGATTGTCAACGCGATTGCGCGCCCAGAGTGATGCCAGCACATCGTGCGACGCCATCGTTTCCGGAAAGTCCACCGGAATCTCGCGTACAAAATCGTTACCGGCCATTTTTCCCTTCAAACGGATCGTGCCGCGACCTGCGGACGTGTACCGCCCAGTTAAAACCAACGGTTTCGCACCAAAGAGATCCGGAATGCGCTGCGGATAGACATCAGCAACCGGCAAACCACTCCAGTCGATCGAGATATCAGTCAACAACGGACTTCTTACACGTTCATGAAAACGAAGGGCGGCGGCGGAGCCATCGTCATTCAAGCTAACGTACTCAACCTCACCGCGTCCGGCTTCGGCCATCTTATCGAGCAGGAACCGGTTCACTGACTCGCCAATCCCAAACGAAAACACGCGCGCGTTCGGATGTTTCTGGACTTCCGAGATGATCTCCATATCGTTGCCGACGTATCCATCAGTCATAAAGCAAACGATGCGGATGTGTGATTGATCTTTTGACGGGGCGAGTGCGGCCTTGATGGCCGTCATCATTTCAGTGCCGCCTGAACCTTCAAGCTTGCGAAGAAAAGCCTGGGCCTTATTCATGTTTGCCCGCGTCGCCGGCACTGGTTTCGGAAACAGTATGTGGGTATCGCCGGCAAATGTGATCAGATTGAACGTGTCAGAAGGATAAAGGCTGTTGAGTGCGAGCTTCATGGTCTCTTTGGCCTTCTCGATCGGAAATCCTTCCATCGACCCCGACGTGTCGAGCACAAACACGAGTTCCTTGGGCGTCACGACTTCGGCGGTGATTCGCTCAGGCGGTTGCAGCATCAGCGTGAAGAAACCGCCTTTATCCGAACGATGTGTAAGCAGAGCGTCTTGAATGTCGCGGCTCGCCACGTCGTAACGAAAGATGAAATCTTTGTTAGGTATCGTCTTGCCTTCGATGAGACGAAGACGTGCACTGTGTTGATCGGGACGTTGAATGTGGATCTGATGCGTTTTGGAGTTGAGATCGTCGATGATCAAACCAGCGTCGAGTGTCACGTCAAGCGAAATGTCGTGACCCGCTCGCATCGCCGGCCGGGTGGTTATTCGTGAACCATCCGGAACACGATCCGTGTCGCTGGCGAAACCCGTGCCCTGCGCCGATGCAGACGACTCACCGGGCACGTAACGTGGACCAACAACCATCGGGAACACGAATTCGTAAGCGCCGTTTACGTAACTCAATGTTTCAACGTAACTGATGGAGATCTTTATCTGTTCGCCGGGAAGGATGTTAGCCACTGACTGCGTGAAGATGTTTGGTCGCTCCTGGTCCAGCAAACTCGCCGTCTTGCCGCTCGACTTTGCAGCCTCGTACACCGCCTGCGCTTCTTCGCGGGGGAGAATCTTGCCGCGCACGGTTCGCTCACCGATGTTCATTGTCATATCGTCGACGGCGGCGTTTTGCGGGAGAGGAAAGGTGTAAACAGCCTCGATCTTTTCTTTGAAAGTATTCTCAAAATGCTGCGTGACCACTACACGCGAAATAAAGCCGCTGATTTCAGCCTTCACTTCAGTATGTTTCAACGGGCAAACCGCTTTGGCTTTTCCGGCGGCATCAACAACGGTCAACGCGCCTGAAGTTTCACCGGATTGTGCTGATGCGAGCGTTTCTGGATAGAGTGCGAGCACAACTGGAATCGCGAGCATGCCAAAGACGAGCAGCAGCAGCAGCGATTTGGGAAGGATTTCTTTTCGCATGTTTCCTCCGCGAGCATCAAGGTGAAGATTTAGAACCCATTTACACGCCCGTGTTCCCAGTAAAACGTGAAGATTGGCGAAGCTTGCGCAACGAGAGATTTATTAGAACAAGATTAAAAGATGATACAGGATGAATAGGATGTCTTCGTATGAACGATCATCCTGTTAATCCTGTATCATCTTGTTAATATCCGCCGCTTGCGCTACTCAGTATAAATTAAAGTTGTACTCCAACTGCATAAATACTGACACGGGCTGCCCGCCTTTCATCGCCGGCACAAACTTGATCTGCCGCGCCGCCGCAATCGCGCGTTCAGTCAATCCAAACGGCAGCGACCGCACGGCGCGTATCTGGACCACCTCACCCGAACTCGCAAACACCACACGTAACATCACCGTTCCCGTGATCTGATTGCGACGAGCTTCTTCCGTGTACTGCGGTTCTGGTTTGAGTAAGAGCCGCGCCCGCTGTTCTACCTGAGATCCCGAAAACGGTTGTTGCACTCTGTCTTCCGATCCGCCACCTGGACCACAGCAACCGAGTTGCTTAGGTCCGTCGCCCATGTTGCCGTCGCGTCCTGGTCCATACCCTGGGCCAACACCGGGTCCAATCCCCAAACCACGGTTTGTCCCGATTCCATCACCATCGCCCGGTCCCTTTGATTCAATCTCTGACTTCGATTTCGGATCACCAAAAACGGGCGCTTTGATGTCCTTCCAAAGCGCCGGATCGATATCGATGCCGGCAACCGGAAGCGCGGGTGGATGTAGCGGAGGTGCGGTTGGAATAGCAGCTTGTATCGATGACGGTGGCGGCAACTTACCGGTCTGCGGCGGCGCGGGATTGCGATTGCCTCCGCCGCCACCTCCCTGCGCTAGCTTTGGTGACGGACCTGAACCTTCACCTTTCTTGTTCTGAAAACCAACGCGTCCTGGTCCATCCTTGCCGATGCTCGCACTCTTGCTTGCTTCGGTCGACTGCGAAATATCAATCATCGTGAGTTCCGTCTCCGCGGATTTTCCTTCGCCTGCGGTTGTTCCGGCCGGTCTTCGATCCAACAGGAGAGCGATGACGAGGATGCACGTGATTGCAGCAACAGCCGTGAGCGCAGCAGGTACCGCATTGGGAGTGGCGAGCAACAGTCGCGCACGTCGCAAGAGATCAACAACAAACCATTTTCCGTAAGCGAGCGGGTCGCTGTTGCACGTATTCCAGTTTCGTTTGAGTTCTTCGCTGAAAAACACGACTTGCGTCGTGAGTCTCTTGATCAGCAATCGTTCTTCGATAATCGTGGGTTTGTATTCGTGAGTCGGTCTGGCAGTAGAGTGGGCAACATTCATCGCAGAACCTCGATTGTCTGGTAAGCACACTTCTGACGCCGGACAAATACAAACGTCCGCGAGCAGTCGTATAGAAGTTCGCTTACAGATAGAAGTCGAAACAATGATGCCGGCAAGCCGAAAACTTGCCGACGCGGGGAGCCTCTAGTGCTTTCTTACCGGGAACAGAAAAAAGGTGACGCTTGTGGAGAGACTTATTTTCGAATTTTCTGATGAAGCTGCGGGCGCTTAAGATGCTTACTTTAGGTGATCGAAAAATCTTGTTGCCCGGGCGCTGTCAATGCGTTGCAGGATTCGATACTGCTCGAGCGCGGCGTTGCGATTCTTAATGGCGAGAAACGACATGCCCAGGTTGTAGTGAGCCGATGCGTAATCGGGCTTTTGTTGAACGGCGATCTTGTATTGCACGATCGCTTCGGCAAAGCGACTGAGTTGGTGCAGCGCATAGCCCATCTCATTGTGAGCTTCGGGATAATTAGGTTGTATTTGGACAGCCTTGCGAAGTTCGTCGATCGCTTCGCTGTAACGTTCGAGATCGTTCAGGCACCAACCAAGATTGAATTGAGCGGTTACGTTGCCGGGCCGGAGTTGCAGACCTTGTTTATATGAGTTTGCTGCGTTCTCATACTGCTTTAAGTTGTAGTAATAAACGTCGGCAAGGCCCAGATGCGCGAGGCCCATGTCAGGCTTGATGCGAATCGCTTCCTTATATGCCGCAACTGCTTCAGCATGGCGATTCAAATTGCGATAAGCGTAACCGAGTTCGTTGTTCGCTTCGGGATAGTCCGCGCGATACGCGAGTGCGACTTTAAGACTCTTGACGGCGTCCTCGTAATGCTTCTGTTCGTTTTGAATCCAACCGATCTCGTAATGCGCGCCGGCGTAATCGGGCTTGACGCGAATGGTCTGGTTGAACGCACCTAACGCCTCGGCGTATCGCTCGAGTTTCTTGTAGGCATAGCCGAGTTCGAAGTTTGCGGCGGCATGGTTTGACTGCAACGCGACGACGCGTCTAAGTGAATTGACCGCGTTGTCGTAGTCTTCGAGGTCGTTGTAGATCCAGCCGATACGATAGAGCGCCGCAACCATTGAAGGGTTGAGTTCGACGGCCTTTAAATATGACGCGAGCGCCTCGCGATAGTTTTTGGCGTTATAGCGAACTTCGCCCTGCTGGTAATAGACGTCGGCGGTCAGGCCCGGCGGTGTTGTTACCGCAGTGGTCGTGCGCTTCGGGGTTGTTGTGGTTACTGGCGTGGTTCGCTTGCGTGGTGTTGTCGTCGCCGGTTTGGTTGCTGGTTTAGTTGCTGGTTTAGTGGGGGGACGGCTTGTGCTTCCCCCGATCATCCCGCCACCGGTGATGCCACCATCATGCTGCGCCAACGCGACGCTGCCGCAGGTCAATATTAATAGGGCAATAGATAGAAAGATTGAACGGGGGCGTACGATGGGCATCATTTTCTCCTGCTGGGTAGAACCGAATTGGGACGGCGTCGCCGACTACGAGGCATTATAGTTAAGAAACGGCGTTGGTGGAAATTCTGAGTGTTTTCGGTCGGTGATTCTGGTCAGTGGCGCGGTTGACGCACGGCGCGTTTGACAGCGCGAACGCCCTTACAGTAACGTAACTCGCTTGCGCTAGAGAGCCCCTTCACCCACATGCGTCCCGTTCGTCTAGCGGCCTAGGACACCGCCCTTTCACGGCGGCGACACGGGTTCGATTCCCGTACGGGACGCCAGTAAGTCCACCACTCCCCGCCACACTAATTCTCAATTCGTTACGGGACCCAATCGTTAGGCTTCTCCTTCATTTCAGGAATGCTCGTCCACTCGAAGAAGCCTCGCGTGCCCAGTATCCTGTCGGCGACCTCTGTAGCTAGACTTACGCGTTCCTGGCAATCTGATGTTTTAAAAAACGCACGTACCTTTGCCGCCGCCTCATTATCCAAAAGCGCAAATTCCTCCAGCAAGTCTTTATCACGTGGAATAAAGCGCCGAGCTTGCAGGAACGCAAAGCGCATCATTTCAACGAGCGACTGTGACAACATCATGCTGGCCCCGACCGGATTCCTAAACGCTATGTCAGTGCCGTCTTCAAAATGAGTTGCCGCCGTATACTTTGCCCGCGTAATGGCCTCTTCATTCAAGTCAGGCGGTTGTGTGAGTAGCCACTCAGCCTTTCGGCGAAGTTCATCCACTATGGGATCAATGGCCAGAATGACATGGCCAGTAGCCATCATGTGGGCCGAAATCGGTCGGGCACTGGATTGATCCTGGGCAAAGTAGGTCTGAATCGTCCAGGGAGGATTCACGAAGATCTCGACGGGAACGCCATTGAAGAATTTCTGAAGGCGTTGACGCATCGGTTCGAGATGAACGACCCACAAATCAATGTCGCTTGTCGCGTCCGGATTGCCGCGCAGAATCGTCCCCGAGGCAATAATTCCCACTGGTCTGAGAGACGCCAACACGAACGAGACCGCGCCCCGCAAGGCTATGTCGTACTGTATCGGTAATTTCGGGAAATTACAGTCTTCAAACATGTTTCAAGCTCCTGTGCCGCAAGTCCACCGAACGTTCCGCTTCCAAGCGGCTCGCGCACACAACTTTTATCTTTGAAGTCACCTTCCTGTATTCCAATCCATTGCGGGAGACATTCTAACGCGAGGACAAGGCCATGTTTACAGTATTAACCTTCATGCGGCATTTTGGCGAAGAGTTTCCATCTCTTGGTTCGAATCAGGCTACACGGTGAGTTCCAATCCACTTTGGGAGATAAGCAGACAATGGGGAAACCGATATTACAAGGTTGCTTGGTAGTCAGAGTGTGTTCTACGAAGAGTTTCCATTTCTTTCAGCCAACCGACGATGCGGTTCCAACTCGGAATGCTTTGGGACGCCAACAGCTTAAACCTTTACCACACATTTCAATGGCGCCGGAAGGACTCGGCTGCTTGGACACGATGTCCAATACGTCACTACGAAAGCAGCAAGAAGTTCTTTCGCAAGGTATTAGAAAGTTGTGGTATGTCCCGCGGGTGGTGTCAGGTTGCTGGTTTTGGTTCGCGCAATGCAGCCACCACGATCCGTCGCAGCATGCCACCGAATATTAATTGATGGAAGGGGTAAAGTGCGTACCAATACAATCGCCCAAATAATCCTACTGGATCAAAAATCGCTGTCTGCCGAATCGTTGAAGCAGAGTCGTCGCCGGTTACCTCAAATTCCAACCAAGCCCTACCGGGCAATTTCATCTCAGCGACGAGACGAAGTAAACGATGCGGCTCAAACCTCTCTACTCGCCAAAAGTCGACCGTGTCCCCCACGCGTAAGACGTCAGCACTAGAGCGCCCGCGCCTGACACCTACGCCACCCAAAACCAGATCGACAAAGCCACGCACTCGCCACAACCAGTTCCAAGCATACCAACCGCTGTCGCCGCCAATTCGTTCGATTGGCGAAAAGGCTATAGCAGGCGATCGTTCTACGTGCGCTGTTCTTGAGTCTACAAGACGCGTTCCAAACTGCACGGCGCCAACCACGTGAGTGTTGCCCGACGATGAAAGGGCATCTGACCAGCGCGTGGCGGCAAACTGCTTATCTTCCTTCTCTAACGCTTTGCGGACCGCCTCATCGACTCCCACCGGACGGATGTTGAACGTCTCTAACGCAGATTTGTCACGTACAACCGTGGAATGGACGATACTCTCAATAAGCTTGCGACCAATGCGGGCATATAAAGGGGTGACCAGACCTAACCACAGGCTCGATAAAAACGGCGTCAGCACTGGCACTGGGATCATGCGAATGCGCATTCCCCGTTGACGAGCGTATGCGCGCATGATCCCGGCGTAAGAGACCTGGTCTGCTCCTCCAATCTCGAATATGCGATTCGCAGTGACCGGCACGATAAGCGCCTTTGTGAGATACGCAAGGAGGTCGTCGATCGCAATGGGCTGAGCCGGACTCGAGACCCACATAGGCGTAATCATCACTGGCAGACGCTCAACGAGAGAACGAATCATTTCAAACGAAAGACTTCCCGAGCCGATCACGATGGAAGCTCGAAATTCGAGTACCGGCACACCTGAGGCACGAAGGATCTGACCTACCTCCTGCCGACTTCTTAAATGCGGCGACAGCGTCTCACCATCGTTCCCTAACGCACCCAGATAGATGATGAGCTCAACGCCTTCCGCCTTTGCGGCCGCGCCGAAATTCCGAGCTGACTGCCGATCGTTCTCTTCAAAGGAGCCGGCGGAACCCATCGAGTGGACCAGGTAGTAAGCCACCCTGACGCCGCGCAGTGCTGATCGGAGGCTGGCCGGATCCAGCACATCACCGGCGACGACTTCGGTCCCGGTACTGACCTTCGGTTTCAGAAACTCAGGTCGTCGAGCCAGACAGCGGACGCGATGTCCCTGGCGTTCCAGTACCCGCAACAAACGCCCACCAACATAGCCTGTTGCGCCAGTCAGCAGGATCAGTCTGTCATCACAGTTCTCTGTCGTCATCGAACGTTCACTCATTCTCGTCAGTCGCATAAATATTTTCGTTCTTAGTGTAGTCTCGGCCGGGTGGCGCTTCGGTCGCTCGCGTCTCCGCGAAACATGATCGAGTGAACTGAAACTACGTTTTCTTAGCCTGCTCTTTCACAAACTTTAATAGCCCTGAGAACGATTCTGCGTAGAACTCGGCGGGAAAACGCTGCCGCAAACTTGAATCGCGGAAAGCCTCGCCCCCCAGTACCGTTGTGCCATTGATCTTCTCAATGATTTTGCGAAATTGCGCATACTCTGTCGTTGCCCGATCCAAATCAACAATGGACCTTGCGGAGACACAAACAAGGTCAGGTTTTTTCCGGGCCACCATATCGCGCAGTGTAAACAGCGGTGTGTTTGGTCCAAGATTCGAGATGTCCCAGCCTTCACTTTCAAATATTATCTCAGCCAGATGAATAGGCAGCTCATGCAAGTCTCCTTCGATGCCACAACATACAGCCTGCAAACCCGCCGCCTGCACCGGCACGACGATGCTTCGTAGTTTCTGCAGCGCGCTAAGCATTACGCGCGTCGCCAAATGTTCGTCAGCTATCGTTATTGTTCCGTTGAACCATAGATCGCCCACGCGGTGCATAGCATTAGTTATCGTCGTATCGAAGAGGGTGGCGAGCGCATGATTCTGCAGGTAAGCATCAATGAGTTGAGCAGTAGCTTCCGCTTCATTCTCACTCAACAACAAATCGCCAAAACTCTCGGCCGAAGGCAACCTGCCAGGAGCCATTTTTTTCCTGACACGTTTCGTTGGCGATTGCGCAGCAGGCGCGATGCCCTGCTCGCGCCTAAATAGCGCGACGCTCTGAATACTAAATCGCCTGTGACCACCCGCAGTCTTCTTGGGAAGTAGCAGTCCATCGTCAGCCCAACGCTTGACAGTCGCTTCACTAACGAGCAACAGCCTGGCGACTTCCTTGGTTGTCAGATTAGCAGCGGCCATTCGTGTTCCTTCCCATCACGTACGCGAGCATAGCAAAGTCGCTCATTTCGTGCAATTTAGAAATCGCAACTCCCGATCTGCTTGACTGATTGTTGAGCTTAGGGTAAATTGAATCCGCTCAAATCGCTCATACCAGAGCTAAAGGTAAGCAGGGCAAAGAACCTAAGTTCAAAGAACAAACACAGCTCCCAGGGGGGGGCGCAACAAGGGAAGAAAGAGAGTTAACAATGAAACTTACTAAATCGATTGGAAGAATGATCATTGCTCGTGGCGCATTGCTGTCGCTGCTTGCAGTAGTTGGAGCGCAGCCGCTTTTAGCGAAAATGGAAGTCCCAGAAGAAGCCGCCAAGCAAGCCAACATCGTGGAGACCGCTGTCGCGGCGGGTCAGTTCAAAACTTTGGCGGCTGCGCTGGAGGCGGCTGGTCTGATTGACGCTTTGACGGGTAAAGGCCCGTTCACGGTCTTCGCGCCAACAGATGAGGCTTTTGCAAAACTACCGGCTGGCACCGTTGAATCTCTGCTCAAGCCAGAGAACAAAGAGAAGCTTAAATCCATACTTCTCTATCACGTCGTACCTGGAAATGTCACCGCAAAGCAAGTGATGAAATTGAACGGCCGTACGGTAAAAACACTTGAGGGTGGGTCGATCAAAGTCAGCACAATGCATGGCGTAACGGTTGACGACGCTCGCGTGACAAAGACGGATCTCCAGGCTTCAAATGGTGTCATCCACGTTATCGATACCGTGCTGATGCCAAAGATGTGAACGTTGATGATCTCAGGGTTTGATAGGTAACCCGTCTGCTGCGGCTGACGCATGAAGTTTCGAGCAAGGGGGATGAGAGGAGGGTGGTGGGCTCTCGGGCAAAGGGAGCTTCCGCTCTTTTCTCATCGGGTTTTTTGCATATTTTTCGGATTGCAGGGGAATGCGATGACCGCAAATATTTTCTTAATAACCTTTCTTACTGTCACCGGATTCGCAGCACTGGCACTTGAAGGCCGGAAAGATGAGCTCGAGGTGGTCCCATCAGTCGACCTGACCCGTTACGTGGGCCGCTGGTACGAGATCTCGCGCTTACCGAATGCATTCCAAAAGAAATGCGCCGATACCGTGACGGCTAACTATACGATGCGTGCAAACGGAAAAATCGAAGTCATTAATCGGTGCCGTAAAGCTTCTGGTGAGTATGCTACGGCTAAAGGCAAGGCAAAAATTGTTGATAAGGAAACAAATGCCAAATTGAAGGTCACCTTTTTCTGGCCCTTCTATGGTGATTATTGGATTCTGGATCTTGGCCCAAACTATGAATACGCCGTAGTCGGTGAGCCTTCTCGCAAATATCTTTGGATATTGAGCAGGTCGCCTATGATGGACGAGGCACTCTACCAGCAGTTACTACAGAAAATGGCAGCAAAAGGCTTTAACACTGACAGGATGATTAGAACTTCGCAACCGCCCACACCATAAGATCCAACGCCCGAATCACTGCGATTTACCTGCGCTGTCATAGTTCAGCAGTTCAACCCTACGCCGTTGCCCCCTGTTTTCGTGAAGTGTTTGTCTGTTTACGTGTGTGGGGAAAAGTGAGTGCGTCTTGAATGGAAAGAGACGCTTCACGCGCTTCCATTAAGCGTCCATTAACGATTCCCTTTAGGATAAGGTGCGTAATGATAGTCTGCAATCCACCGGCTTCACGCGTTGCACAGACGTGATTTGAAATCTATGAACATATCGTTCAGATTAAATGTGACTGAATTCATAACTTGTTGTGAGCTTTTCTCACTGCCTGCCACTTAAGAATGTAAGCGGCCTAAAGACGAAGCACGCCGACGTCGAAGGTCGATTGCATGTGGGCGATCAGGAAATCGACGTGCTTGATGAGAGTGCCATGCAGATGATGATGTTGCCCCGACCTGAGCCTGAGCCCGGCGAACCTGGCACCGGCGGAAGTGGCGGAACAACAACGTCCACGTACATCTTCACACAACTCCCTCCGGAAGAGTGGGTGCAGGGTCTTCCTTGCGGTCCGTGGACGGTGCTACCGGGGTATCCGACGCACTTCTTCGACGCAACTATTGGCGGTCGGGTGGTGCGGGTGCAGTTGTGGAAAGGGTCATGCCCCGACTACCTCGGCCAGGGTGCCGGAGGTGTAGGCGCCGAAGTAGGTATTTACAACCGGGATGGGTGGTTCCCGGATATTTTCTGGTGGCCGGATTTTCAACACGAGAAGCTGATCGATTTCACCCTGATCAATCCTGTTACCGCAGCTCCGTTCTTCTCGGCTAGCAGCCCTGTGCCCATCTGGTGGTCGCACAAATGGATGAAGTTCCCGAGCTATGATCAATACCGCAGTGATCAGCACAATAACGTACCGGCCTCTACCGAGCAGTACATCTTGCGTTGTCACATCGACGGGAGGTTGTTTGAGTGGTAATCGATGCGCGGGCAAAGCCCGCGCACGAACGGGTAGTGGCTTTAGTTTGGAATACGCCGAAGGCGTTGGCTAATTTCAGCCCGGGGTTCGAGTGAAGCGAGAACCCCGGGAAATAGCGAAGTTTCTCATCAACCCTGAATGATGGCCCCCACCATCGCCACGTTTAGTTTGCCACCGAAAATCTCGCGCTACGTTGCGGAATGTCTGCAATCGATTTCTGTCCGCACTCTCCGAGCTAATTGGACCAACTGCGCGAAGCGTATGGATCGCTCAACGATGTCGCGCGAAACATCGCGGCGCAATAGAACCCATCAACTAACTTCTAACATAGGCCAGTGACTTCAATTTAATCAGCTTAGATTATCTGAGCTAAGAGGTTGGCATTACTTCCTTCATCTTTCTTTAAGCTTGGCCAGAGCATCAATTATCGCAGCATTATCGTCAGTACGTTCCCTCTCCTGACCTTCGTCACCTGATTCCTGTTCCTTTACTTTCTGACGTAACATTCGCTCGCGGTACTGTTGATTGGCGGCTGTCATGTCAACTTCTAAATTCTCGGCAAGCAAAGGCAGTTCTTCAATGGCACATTCCAGTACGAGGATGTCTCCATGAACGCTCGCCGCCCTATTCGAGACCGTCCTCATTGCCCATTCCCTATTGAACAGTGCCACCCACTCTGGGGTGGGCGCGCCAGAAAGTTGGAAGGGAAATTTTTTGGAATGTCTTCTGGAGCCATCACGCACCTGGGCCTGTTCGGGGTTGGCAATAATGGTGATGTCTTGGAAATCGATGGACATCAGATTCTCCTTTAGCCCTCACTTTTCTTATCTCAACACCTTTTGCTCGTATCGTCTCTACGATCGCTTTCAGCGATAACTTTCATTTAATTAACCACGCTTCTTCTCAGGCTTCACTGTAAAGCCACGTCGCTCTTTAGTCTGCGAAGAGGCTGAACTCCGCTCCTTAAGCATTTTTTGGCGCTCGAGGTTTTTCTTCTCTATCGCTTCCTTCAATCTTTTTCTTGCTCGTTTATTCATGGCGGGATTATACAGCGTAGACTTGGAGCAGGTGTACAAGTTGCGAGCGGAAGCACGGTGGCCAAGAATTCTCACAAGCGACATGGAGAAAGATGGGGCTAAGATGGTGGCGGGCTTTGCCTCAAAAGTCCATCTTGAAGGCCACAAGAGGCACACAAAGCACAAAATGAATTCTTAGCGGCGGAGGTAATCCTTAATGTTTTAATCATTTGCGCTTTTTGTGCTGTTTTGTGGCTTACTCTCTGTCATTGAAAAAGGACTTTTGAGGCAAAGCCATGGTGGCGGGACGTGTTGATACCAACCCCGCCGAAGCGACATATTGACGACCGCTAGGCGCGTAAAGCTTACAGTCGGGGAAACAAGTCAATTTTAGCGTATCAACACGCCTAGAGAAATTCGCACCAGGTCGCGTGTGCCGGTGCTTGAGTCGTTAATGAACACCGGGTTGTAGTCCATAGTGGCCCGGAAGCTCACTCGCTTGGGGCCGCGAATATCGAACCCTCCGCCTAGCGCCATCGCGAAACTATTGTCGCTGTTCTTCAAAAACAAATTGAGTGTAGGACCCGGGCTTGTAAATGTGGCGCTCGTGTGCGCTACGCCCGCAAGCGCATACACCAGCGGCGTGAAGCGCGTGCTGTTGCGCACCTTCAATTCCGGGCCTCCGAGAAAATTGTAAACACGAGTTTTGAGCTGATGGTCTTGCGTGACTGTAGTGCAGGTAGGATTGCAGAAGGTCAAGGGGCTCCGACCCGACTCATTACTCAGGTGGGCTGAGAAGTCACCCTTGATTCCAAAATGCCTATTGAAATTACGGGTGACTGAAGTTTCAAATCCGGTGGGGCTGGCGTAATTGGCTGTGGTACTGGCGGTGGGACTGAAACTGATGCCACGACTATTGGCTTCGCCGAGCGCGGAATAGCCGGCAAAGACTTCGACCCTGGGATAATCGTCCGACGTCGTACCTTGCGCGAACGCAGATGCGCTTGCGCACATCAGAACAATCACACTCAGGAACGGAACCAGCTTTTTCATTTTTTGACGCATATACTTTTCTCCTTATGAAAAGATCGGTTTATTAGTTTTGTTTGGGAACCCGGTCTAAGCTTCTTTTCAGCACAGAGAATTGAACTAAGACGCCGCCGGTTTCGGAGAGAGATTGTCTTTGTTAGCTGTTGCTTCTAGACTTTCCGCACTCTGCGCACTATACGAATAGATGTGAGTTTGGTCTTGGGTGAAGGCTGATGGTTTAGTGACGCTTTTATGACTCCTCGGAATTCCTCAGCGTTTTTGTTCGATGATGTGCGTGTCGAGCCAGCGACCTTCCGTGCGTTCAAGGCGGGCAACGCGATTCAGCTTGAGCCGAAGACCCTTCGATTGCTGCTCTTCCTAATTGAGAATCGCGTTCGGCTAATAGAAAAGGAAGAGATCCTCACGGCGATCTGGAACGGAACCCACGTAACCGAAAATGCTCTGGTGCGCGAGATTGCGAAACTGCGCAAGACCCTGGGTGACGATCCTAAAACCCCCAAATACATCCAGACGGTGCACACGCGCGGCTATCGATTCATCGCTGAGGTCGAAGTTAGAAACCCTTCAGAGAATTTGTCGCGGGCAAACGGCAAGGAATCCGAACTGGCGGCGCACGCGAATAGCGACGGACACCCAGCCGCGATTGCCGTGTCTCGCCAGCACACGCAGCAAAAGTCCTGGGCAGTGCGATTGGCTGTTGCCGGAATCTTAGTCGCGTTGGCAATCGCGGTCTGGCTCGGTTTTAGGGCTCAGAAGGCATCGAACTCGCCGGCCACTACGTTGCCACTCACCATTCGTCAGATCACCACGTGGCCAGGACTGGATTCCAACCCGGCATTCTCACCAGACGGCGAGTCGATCGCTTACAGTTCGGATCACACCGGCAACTTTGAGATCTACATAAGGTCGATCGCGCCGGATGGCCGAGATATGCAATTGACAACTGACGGGCTCCAGAATTTTGATCCGGCCTGGTCGCCCGATGGGAAACGCATTGCCTATTACTCAATGAAGCGAGGTGGCATTTTTATGATGCCGGCGCTTGGTGGCGTCGCGAAGCAGTTGACCAAATTCGGCTCGCATCCGGTTTGGTCGCCCGACGGCCAGTGGTTGGCCTTTCAAGGAGTTTCATCTCCGGATCTGGATGCTATGCCTATGGGTAGCTCAACCCTTTGGATCGTGAATTCGCAGGGCGGAGAACCAAGGCAGCTTACTCAAGTCAATAATCCTCCTGGCTCGCACTATGCTCCCTCCTGGTCGCCAGACGCGAAGAGGGTTGCTTTTATCAACTTCAATACCTCACCGCAGGTTTGGTCCATCGCCGTCTCTGGAGACGGATTGCAGTCGATAACTAAACAGGGCACCGGCGACAAATCGTGGCCTATCTATGCTCCGGATGGTAATAGCATTTACTACAATCGTGGCGAGGCGTTCTGGAAAACGCCTGTCAGCCCTGCTAGCGGCGCGGCTGTAGGCGAACCAATCAAGGTGGCCGATCTGGGTTCAACCGTGATTCGAAACGCGACCTTGTCAGCCTCCGGAAAATGGATTGCTTACAGCGCATCGATCACAACCGACAATCTGATTTCCGTTCCCATTTCGCCGCGCACGAATGAACCCGCCGGATCTCCGTCCTTCCTGACTAATCAACCAGGCACTCGTCATATTGCTCCCGCGTTCTCTCCAGACGGATCCAAGATCGCTTTCGCGGCACAAAGAAGAGGGAACGTTTTGAACCTTTGGATCGCGGATGCCGATGGTGGAAATCTCAACCAGATCACAACTGAAGGCGGCAGATTTCCCAGTTGGTATCCTGACGGCAAGCAACTGGCTTTCTTGTCTGACCGGCAGGGCCAGCGAAAGTTTTGGTCGATCGCAGCGGCCGGCGGTAATGAGAAAGTGCTTTTTGAAATCGACGGCATCGAGAATCCGCGGCTGTCGCCAGACGCCAGTCAGGTGGCATTCAACTTTACTAAAGACGGGATCATCAATGTGGCTACGATGCCAGTGATGGGCGGCGCACTAAAGCAATTGACCTATGACCGTGAACTCGCTGGTTGGCCTTGCTGGTCGCCCGACGGACAATTCCTGGCTTTGGAAATAAAGCGTGGAGACGATACTCATATCGCGATCATTCCGAGTCAGGGCGGAGAGCCGGTACAGTTGACGTTCATGCGCGGCCAGAGCTGGCCCTACAGTTGGTCTCCTGATGGGGACAAGATCGTTTTCGCCGGTGCACGCGACGGGGTATGGAATCTTTGGTGGGTGTCGCGTTCCGATAAAAGCGTTAGGCAGTTGACGCACAATACGAAGTTGAACGTCTATTTCCGCTACCCGGCGTGGTCACCACTCGCAAACCAAATCGTGAGCGAGTATTCCGAGAGCCGGGGCAACATCTACTTGATGGAGCTCCCGTGAGTTTGAGAATGAAGTGATTTCAGGCGGCGTGATTTCTATGACACTTTGCAGCGAAACAAATTGCTGAGCGGTCATGGTTCAGAGCTTCGTAAACGGGATCTGAGTTGGTCCAGAGTCAGGAATCTTGCTTCTGCGCGCTGAGCTCGCGCCTCCCCTGCCCGTTGGGCCAACAACCGGAGAGACTCAGTTGCGCCGA
Organism: uncultured Acidobacteriota bacterium; assembly: GCA_963708055.1. Lineage (GTDB taxonomy): Bacteria > Acidobacteriota > Blastocatellia > Pyrinomonadales > Pyrinomonadaceae > PSRF01. Next base: position 1,888,472 of record OY970193.1, read on the forward strand.
GCAAGTTTTTAAGGAAGCTTTTCCAACGAAGCGTCGAGAGTGATTTCACTGCCTGGGTTTAGAGTGATTGTTCGCTTCCACTCTTTGTAGCCCGACTTAGAGATTGAGATGGTGTGTTCTCCGGGGGCAAGCTTTAACGTTGACTGAGTTGTGCCCATGAACTTGTCACCCACCGTTATCTCCCCCCCGACCGGGTCCGATTTGATCACAACTGTTGCGCTTGCTGCCGTCGTTGTTGGAGCCGGTACTGTAGTTAGCGTTGGCTCAGTTACGGGCGTCGAGGTAGCTGTAGGTTGAGAAAAATTGACTATCGTGTCCGCGGCAACGTAGGCAGTGATTTCAGTTCCTTTTGGAATCTCAATGTTCTTCCCTTTTACGAAAAAGAATAGCGGCGCTGCGGGGAAAAATACGATGGCAGTCGCTACAACCGCGCCAGTCATCACACCCGTCCGACTTCCGCCACTACCACCTTTCATTGCGCGAAGATTAACTTTCTCATTGTTAACGAGCCGTACATAGTCGATGTTCACGTCCAGCTTTCCAGCGCGACCGAAACTTTTTTTAGAGGTAGCTTTGGTAACAGTCGCAATGGCTGACGCCCCCTGGGCAATGACAACCGTATCGCCAAGTTTGACTGCCTCGATGACCTCGAAATCAACTTTGTCATTAACCTTGTTCGTCCCCGAACTCAGGGTTTGCATAAGTTTAAGTCTCACCGGAGTGTCTTCGGGTAAGACGTTGCCAGATACTTTTGGCTTTTCCTGAGGAACTGGATGGGCCTGGGCCAAAGCCGGTGAAAAGATTGTGACAGTGAGCAAAGATAAAGTGAGACAAAGGGTCGTTAGGGTACGCATGGGAACTCCTTTTGTGGTGACGAAGCTTAGGGGCACGCATCAGTCGATGAGTGTTACGCTCTTCAGTGAAGAAGAATTTGAGCCTGCAAGGTTTAGTAATAGAAAGTTGGGACGGCTGAGTATACGTCTTACTTGAGCCTACGTCGAATCCGGTCCGTGAACTGCCCGAAGACGGCGGACGCAAAGGTAAGCACATGATAGAGCCGCCGTGGTAAGAATGAGTCAGCGCATTCAGCGGAAATCATTAATCAGAATGATGTCACTACTGACAGAACCGCGCCCGTACACCAGCCCTTTGCCTTGGGTGGACCAATCGAAAGAGAAGAAAGTTTCAGAAACGAATTTCGTCAACTGTTGCGGCCGGCGACCGTCGAGGGGCTGAATCCAAAGGTTCGTCACCCCGGCGAGCATCCCGCATGGGTGAGGTTATAGACAATAGCACTGTCGTCCGACGTCCACCGCGAATTGGGACGGGAATCGGATGTCACGTCAAAAGTCTTGAGCGGCGGGCCACCTGCAAACGGCATGATGGTGATGTTCCAACGAAGCTGACCACCTCCTGCGGGTCGGACATAAACAACGAGTTTACCGTCCGACGAAATGTCTGATGCCCAGCTATCCTTCGTCAGCTGTATCAATTCTCCGCCATCGGCAGGCACTTTCCAAGAAGAATAGTTGTTAGAGCTACAGATCACCCACTCTCCATCGGGAGTAAAGAAGGGTGCGGCTTCATCGGCACCGTCGGTCAGTTGTTTCAAATTGTTCCCATCGATGTCCATTCTGTAAATGTGTTGGGTACCTGTGCGATTTGAGGAAAAAACGACATAGCGACCGTCGTGCGAAACATGCGCTCCCTGATCCTCGTACGCACCATCCGTCAGTTGTCTCTGCTCGCTGCCATCAGCGTTCATGATCCAGGTATGGATACTGCCGCTCGCCGTCGAGTCGAAAATGATCCTGCCGTCAGGCATCCAGTTCACGCTTGGGTTACCGTCCTGCCGCAAGGTTCCGGTGGTGAGTTGCTTGGTGCTATTCGCATCGCCCTCCGGCGCGAGCCAGATATGTGAAGTTGAGTCCCGTTTTGTCGCGATAAGGGCACTCGCGTCTGCGGTGAGACTCAAATTAATAAAGTTGCTGAACTCGTTCGTGATGCGGCGCCCTTCACCGCTCGGATAGCTGACATGCCAAATCTGCAAAGGTGAAGAACGTGATTCTCGCGCGGCCACAATCAGGCCCGTAGCGTCCGGCAGCCATTCAACATTTATGATAGAAAACCACTTCGGCGTCTCAATCGGCTTCGCGGGACCTCCGGCGAGCGAATATTCGATGAGTTTCCCGGCATGAGGTCCAGCAACGCAGGTGATCGATTTTCCATCGGGTGTCCATGCAAGACCGCCAGAGTAAAAGTTAAGAGGCGACTTGTGCGTGGCGATCACCTGCTCTCCGCTGCCGTCGCTGTTTGCCACCACCAACGAGTTCTCGCCCTCAAAGAAACCACCGAGAACATAGGCGATGCGCTTATCGTCCGGAGATAGCACCGCGCGGGCCGAGAAATCGTCGATGACCTTGCTCGCTACGCCGCCCTTCGCGGGCATTCGATAGAGCGAATCATGCTCCTCCTTCTCTCTCTTGTTAAAGTAGATGAAGTTGCCATCGTGCGTGAAGCTAAGGTTTGCGTAAGCGGCCTCTGAGGGAGGAACGATCTGCACGTTGCTCGGGGAGGCGACTTGTTTGATCCAGATACTCTGCTGCATGGCATCTTGTGCCACATAAACGACGTGCTTGCCGTCAGGTGCAATCGTACCCGAAAGGATCTTGCCGGTGGCGGTAAGCCTCGTCAGCTTGTTCGCCGGCGTGGAGGTAACTGCCTTCTTTTGGCTGGCGATTTTATACAACAAGTAACAGGAAGCTACGACAAGGACGGTTAAGATAATGGCGATACCCCTTTTATGCCGTTTGATTTCCGCAGCGATATACTCTGCGCTCCATGTCGGTCTGGTCGATTCTTCAATACTTCGTCGCCCCAACGTTTCGGCGCTGCCTGCCACGGCAGTATCAACCTCCGCAGCTCCAGCCATCTGCTGCCTCACTGTAATCAACTCGACCTCCAAGTCTTTGACCGTCTGATACCGTTCCTCCGGGTCCTTGGCAAGACAACGGTTAAGAATTCGCTGCAAGTCAGGGAGGGTTGATGAGTTGAAGTCTTTGATTGGCGGTGCAGCGTCGTGGATAACTTTGTGCAACGATTTAATGAGTGATTCGTCCGCGAACGGCTTTTGCCCGGTTACCGCCTCAAACAAAATGCAGCCGAACGAGAAGATGTCTGAGCGTTGGTCAATCTCTTTCACCTTTCCTTGCGCCTGCTCGGGCGACATGTAGCCCGCAGTACCCATTACCACGCCGGCTAATGAGTTTTGAGCCGCGCCGACTTCTCTCGAGGCGTCCCCGGTTGAGCCTAATGGCCTCTGTGGTTCCATCAGTTTCGCCAATCCAAAATCGAGAATCTTGGCATAGTCATCACGCGTGATCATGATGTTGTCGGGCTTCAGATCACGATGCACAATGCCAGCCCTATGCGCTTTGGTGAGACCTTCAGCTACCTGAGTCAGATACTTTAGGAGCTTCTGTAGCGGAGCTTTGTCGCGATGAATCTTATGGCGCAGCGTGTCACCGTCAATGTGCTCTATGGCGATGAAGTGAGTGTTTTCACTCTCACCGATTTCGTAGATGTGCGCGATGTACGGATGATTCAACGCAGCAGCGGCGACGGCCTCTTGCTCGAAGCGGCGCATTCGATCCTGGTTAGCAGCAACTTCGGCAGGCAGGATCTTCAGCGCGACTTTACGATGAAGGCGAAGATCCTCAGCCAGATAAACTTCTCCCATTCCACCTTTGCCGAGTAGCGATCGAATTTCATAGTGGTCGAGACGCTGATGGGGAACGAGTGAAGGAATATTTGCAAAGGTGTCGCTCTGCTGCGCCAAATAGCCGGCAGCTATATCTTCCGGCGGTCTCTGGGTAAGAGCAGCTCGCTCGGCTGCCAGCAATGATTCCAACTCGGCTCGCAGATCCGCGTCGCTTTCTGAAACGTGATCCAGAAAGACTTGACGGTCCGTGGGAGCAATATCCAGCGCCGCATGAAACAGCTCCGTCAAACGTTCGTATTGTTCGGGCGTCATCCTTCACTTGTCGATCTGAGGGCGCGATGTAGCCAGGTCTTGGCCATGCTCCAATCGCGCATCACTGTCTCTGGCGAGACCGCCAAAACCGTAGCCGTCTCTTCCACGCTTAGCCCTCCGAAGTAACGTAACTCGACTACGCGGCTCTGTCGCTTTGAAAGTTCTTCCAACTCTTTCAGCGCATCGTCAAAGGCAACCAGTTCAGCGGCTCGTTCTTGTGTTACCAGTGCAGCTTCCTCCAAGGAGATGGGGCGCGCGTCACCGCCTCGCTTTGCCGCACGTCTTGCGCGCGCGTAATCAACCAGGATATGGCGCATCGCTTGCGCGGCGACGCCAAAGAAATGGACCCGATTCTCAAAATGTTTTTCTTTCTGCTTGACCATGCGTAGATAAGCCTCATGGATGAGAGCAGTGGTCTGCAACGTATGACCAGGGTTTTGCTGGCTCATGTAGCGTCTGGCCATCTTCCGCAATTCCCCGTAGATGAGAGGCATCAACTTGTCGAGAGCCTCACGGTCACCATCGTTCCACTGCTCCAACAATTGAGTTACTGAATGAGAGGCTGACATCCGAGGCGCCTTCAGACTGATTGGGACGGTTGAGAATCCTGCTTGTTGCCGGGACTATACCACCTCCCACTAAACTCTCTGATCAAATTCAGACCCGCTGACGAGAAAACTCAGGGCAGCCATGCCAGTTTTCTCCACCGAACACCGTTTCTATAAGTGGAGATCAGAATATCTATTTAGTCTGACGCAAGTAGCGCATCCTGATGGTTTCAATTGGGATAGCCCTGTGGTTCTGATCCCAGCAAGCGTGCTAATGCTCAGTGCTTCTGTCGCTTGCTCAACCTCAACCGCGCCCACCCGTGGGCCTCATGACACAAAGGAAAAAACAATGAATAAGAGATTAATGAGAACAAACCTGTTAGCACTGATCTTCCTGATGCTTGTCACTGCCGGTAGTGCGTTCAGCTTGCCCCTTGAATCTGGAGCTATTTACCAAATCTCAGCCAGGCACAGCGGCAAGTGTCTTGACGTCGGAGGCTGGTCAGCCGCGAACGGAGCCCTGATAATTCAATGGGATTGTCACGGTGGGGAGAATCAACAATGGACACTTTTCGATGTGGACGGCGCTGGTACATACAGGATTATGGCCAAGCACAGCGACAAGGCTCTGGACGTTTTTGGAGGAGTATTCTCTCGGGCCAACGGCGTCATCGTGGAGCAATGGGACTATAACGGCAGCACCAATCAGATGTGGAAGGTTAATGATCTCGGGAATGGCTTCTACTCAGTCATAGCGAAGCACAGCGGCAAAGGCTTGGACGTCAGGGGCGCCTCGACAGGCAACGGCGCGCAGGTGCAACAGTATGACTTTCGGTGGGGGCAGAATCAGCAATTCAAGTTTACGCGCCTCGTCCCTTGCCGGTGATACAACCGGACGCTTCACAGTAGCTTGAGAGTCATCCGTCGCTCATCGCCCAACGCGTCGCCGGAGGCTAACCGAGAGGCCGTAGGAAACCGTCCGCGGCCTCTTTTCTGTTCTGAGGAAAACTCTTCCGTATAGGAGCAAAGGCAATGCTCGATTAGGATATTCGCGGTAGAGGACCGCCAAAATCCAAAAGTACTCCCTGTCCCCATGGGTCCGGGTAAACTTCCGCGAGCTTGTGACGTAGTTGTGACGCGAATTCAGATAAGCGAATGAGGAAGTGATATTGAGCCAGCGTCAGAAATTTTGCTTCTCCGCGTTGGGCTCGCGCCTTCCTGTCGGCCAGAACCTCTTGATGCCAGTCCAGCGAAGGTATCTCGTCGCCGTCGCGAGTGAGAGAGTCCCAAAGTTGGTCCATCGCCTGTAGGCGTTCGGTCACTGACATCTTCTCTATCTAGGATGATTCAATCATGGCGTCAAACTACCACCTTGAGCGTTGTGTCCCAAGACGCAACTCGCGAAGAAGGTTCACATGGCCTTCACGCGTCCATTTAAGATCCAATAACGATTCCTCAGAGTTCCTTAAAATACCTCAGGGTGCTATCCATGTGGCTAAGTTCTGTTAAATTACAATAGGTCGCTTCTCTTTCACGGCGGCGACACGGGTTCGATTCCCGTACGGACGCCAAACAGAGTTACAGCCAGCATTAGGTTGGCTGTTTTCATTTGTGGACACTCTCAAGGATACATTCATTCGCTTTTTTGTCCCGCAACCTGTCTCAATAAGTTTCATCCAAACTGCTCGTAAAGACACCATCCTCGAGTTGATATTCGCAACTGGCGCACCATCTTTTACAGAAACGTCACCGAGCTAGAGGAAAAACTCCACGACACTGGACGCGGCTTGTGCTGATGTCGCTCACGGCGTTATATAAGTTAGGCATTCGTCTTGGATTTAGGCGCTGTGGCTGAACCTTTGATGACAAGTCCTCGTATCAATATCCAAATCTGCACTCACGGAAGGAGACGAAATGGCTAAGGTTATTCTCGGACTTACTCTTACCTTGACGCTCACAATCGGGCCTTACGTGCTCTCGATTTCACGAAATGTCAGAGGAGAGACAAGAGTGTCGCAATCCGTTATGTATGACGGCGTTCAAAAAGGTAAATCATGGTGTATTGCCGGATGTGCGCCTGACTCGAAGACGCAAAAGGTTGAATCAATTGATCTGAGCGGTCCTGATCTGATCGCGGCCAGTGCAAAGCGCACGGATGGAAGGTTATCGCTCGATGTCGGTATTTATAAGGCCGCCTCCCTTCCAACAACCAGATTGGGAGTTGGGATGGGAGTATCTGCGTCCGTAACTACGACTATTCGTGACGAAGATGCGATTCATCTGCTGCGGTCTAAGCATGCGAAGCAGTTCCTGCCGGCTTCCGTTGAGATTTTCATGAAACGATACGAGCTGAGGCATAACCTCCTGACGCCTCAAACGTCGGGTCGAAAACCGGCAAACATCTTTCTCGCTCCGTGCGGCAAGAATCTTCGGCAAAAGCTTCCTTGCCTTCCAATCAGCTCAGCCGCATTGAGAGCGTAATACGGCACCCGTTCCAAGTGAGGGACTTTGCTGACGTGTTAACTCTTTTGCTTGTGTGAAGCGTCCGTTGAAGTTCAAGGAGTTGTCGTCGAGTTGTCGTCGGCGTTGTGTTAATACTACAATGTCGGCCGCTTCGTTTTTTAAGGGTTGCTCGTCCCCATAGCACAAATATTTTCGCTCTTTTGAAATCAATTAGCATTCACGCGCTCACTAGTGCAGTTGCTTTCTCTCGTTCCGGCAACACCAATTCGCCGAACAGGTACTTATTATTCGAGAGCAGATCGAAGATCCCGACGCCGCGCAAGTACGCGCGCAACTTGCCGAGTGGCGCGAGCAAACCAACCCGTGAACCTCGGATCGTTCACTACGAAGTTGTGGGCCAATCCAGATCTGAATGAAAAACCTTTTTTCATCAGCTCCTTCGCAGCAAACCCTAAAACCGAAACCCGATTCCTGAAGTAACCTGGAGATTATGCCGCGTCTCTGGTGGTCGTCTTGAGATTTGATTCCTCAACGAGAACGTCTCGGCAGCGACTTCACGATAACGTATTACCGTGTCGCCGACATCGAATCGAGCCATCCACCAACGCGAGATATAAAACTCCACCACCCCTCCAACATCGATTGAAGGATAAAATTTCTTCGCCACTCGAAACTCACCTACTGTTACGGTAATTAGCTCGTTGAAAAAGAGCAGATTGAATGTCCGCGTGCTGACCAGATCGTTAACCTCGGTAAACCCCACAAAGCCCGGTCTGGCTTTGCCGAACACACCCCACTTCGAAAACCGCTTGCCAATCTTTGCGCCAAACTGTCCCTGAAACATATGCCCGGATGGATTTGGCAGGGAGGTCCGGCTGTTGAAATTGCCGGCCAGGTCGCGAGTGTAAAAGTTTCCTTCCGCTTCGAAGGCAATATTGTCTGTGACGTTAAAGGTAAACCTGCCGCCGAATCCGGGCTCTGAATGAATGAGAGGATCGTTGTGTATCAACCCAGATTGCGGTACCGGTGTAGGTGGGTCCACATTGAGCACTGTAAATTGTGCGCCAACCTCGAATCGCGGAATTCGTTCCTGCCCGTCAACTGCTTTCTGGCCGTCGCTCTCGGCACTTGGGAAGTCCCCCAGACGAAAGGCGACGCCGGCAGTAACTGAAAATTGTGCTTGAACTTTGCCGGACGTGCGAGTTGCACAAACGGGGATCACCGGTTCCGGGGAAAACTACATCGAATCGCTGCGGATGGCGGAGGAGTGTATCGCCGGCTTCAAATCTCACCACCGTTCGTCGTGATGGATACAATTCCAAAACTCCTCCAGCATCGAGAGTAAAGAAATTAGTTCGCTCAATCTTGATGTTTAGCGATTGTCCGTTGACCACAGTCACGGTATCTGGTGTCACCGACTCGACGTCGTCCACACTGATGAAGCCTGGACGGACTTTCGCGAACAGACCGAACTTTTCAAAAACGCTTGCCAAGCTTTACACCAAATTGAGCCTGGACTGCGCCGCTATTAAAGACTGAAAGAGCAAATTGTTTTTGAGGAAAGAAGTTGATTTCAGCTTCCGCAGCTATGGACCGATTGAAATTATAAGTAACTCGGCCGCCAACGCCTGAACTGGTTACGTCAAACGGGAAATCAGGTCCAAAGAGCGTGAACGAGGTTGACTAAGAAACTCGAGCGCGAAGGTCACAACCGACACACTCTGTTAGTTTGATGTAATGAAGCGGCGAACAGAAAAATTACGGCTTGACCTGCAACATGAGCGGCATCGGCCTATCCGGCGCGGCCGTCGCGATCTCACGATTGAACCGCAGAGTTGTCCCGTCGAACGTCCACTCGCCGTCGCTGCAACGCGAGCCGGTGTCGATCGACTTTCCTACACGCACGCGCAACGCATTAGCCGTGGCTTCACGCTCGGCGCGGTAGCGGAACGCGCGACGCCAAACCGATGAAAGATCCGTCCCCAGGTCATTCATTGGCGTGTTCACATCACACCGAGTTTCTTTGAATAACGCTTCAGCGATCTCGCGGTCACGATCGACAGAGTTTGCGAGCCACTTCGTCGGAAACCACGCGCCGTCCTTCGAGTACCACGCCACCTGATATTGGAACGCCTCCAGCAACGTCCGCACGTGGTCGCGAGCCTGGAGTTCGCCGAGCCACGCAGGAGCGGGCAGCGGCATTTTCCAGGCGACCGCGTTGATCATCCGCGCCGTAGTCAGCGCGGCCGTCTGCGCCATCATCTGCGGATGTTGCTCCAGCGAGCGGGCGAGCTGCCACGCAGCGTAGAGATCATCCCACGCTTTCGGATCGTTTCCGCGCGCTTTCGTTAGCGCGCTCGCCACGAGCGCTCTCGCCACCCTCATCTGCACTCCACGCATTTCCGCAACCACAGTGTTGTCAAACTCGACTTGACGCTGCCAGACAATCGGCTCGCCCAGCAACAGCTCGCGGATCGCGGAGACGTCGGGTAGCGCCGGCGGTTCGCCGATGGTGAGTTCGCCACGCGCGATCTCGCGCTCCACGAAATCATCGACGACTTCGTTTTTAGGTAAAGCTTTGGCGAGTGTTGTGAAGTTCACAGATGCGTCATTGGCCTCCAACGACGACCACCGATTGTCGACTTTGTCGAGCGATCCCATCTCACCCGGCCAAGGCCGAGCGGCCGAGGTCGCAACGGCGCCTTCGTTTCGAAACCACAAAAACAACCAGGCGACCAATACTATCGCCGCAACAACTACTATCAGCGCTTGCTTCATATTTCCTTCAACGCAACCCTATGGTTTGCTATACAACTAATGGCGTGGATTGGCTACGTTTTGGCTTTGTGAGAGTACGATCAGCACTGTCGTTAACCAATTCATCCCAACAGTGTCTCCTTATTCAGCTGTAGCAGGTCCCACCGATTACCGTATAAGTCTTCAAACACTGCGACTATTCCGTACTCCGCGGTTTTTGGCTCTCTCACAAACTTGATCCCCATTCCGATCATCTCATTGTAATCCCGCCAAAAATCATCCGTGTTGAGAAACAAGAAGACTCTGCCGCCCGACTGATTACCAACAAAAGCTTCTTGTTCGGCGGTGGCTGCTTTGGCCAGTAGCAACGTCGTTCCAACTGAGCCGGGCGGAGAAACTACCACCCAACGCTTATCTTGCTCCGGCTGATAAGCGTCTTCGAGCAAAGTGAAGTGAAGCTTGTTTGTGTAGAACTCGATCGCTTCATCGTAATCTCTAACGACCAGTGCCACATGAACGATCGATTGCCGCATCACGTCTACAATCTCCGCTTTTACCGCTGATGTGCGACACGCATTTTCAAATGACTTCGTGGTCGCGCTTCAGCCGAGTATACAACGATCAGAAACGTCATAAGGGCGTAGCGTTTCACTTGGTAGTGCCCTATTTTGGATTTCTCTGTGCAACCTCTGTGTGCTCTGTGGTTGTTGTGTCGCACGTTCCTATAACCACAGAGACACAGAACACACAGAGGTTGCACAGAGAAGAAATTGAATTTAGGGCACTTCACTTCTTCACGTGACTAATAGATCGACATGCGAATGGACTCAAAGAAAAATTGGACCGGCTGGACGCTCGCAGCATTCATGGTCCATGAGTGGTCAACTTCCTGGCAGTTGTTTCAATGAATCCTGGTGTCCTCGCGGCAATACTTGCTGCATCACTCGGGCTTGAGCGAACGTGGTTCAAGGAACATATGCGAAAGTTAAAGAATTGGGACTTACCGAAAGCCTCGAAACTGGTTACAGGATTTCTCCACGCGGGGAGACGGTATTGAAGCGACTTAAAGCATGAAGAAACCCACCCCCCTACTTGATTGGCAATCGATTAGTAATGAAGTCTGCAACTCGAGTCGCCGCTGACGGATCAAGGTTCGCCAGGACTGCGACGACGTAACCTGGACCAGGGCAGATCTTCAACTCGCCATTCATCCCGGGCGCGCCACCACCATGACCGAAGCATCGCGTCCCGTTAATAGTTGCCTCTTGAAATCCATAAGCATACTTACCGCCGTTCGGTGTCTCGACTTTCCCCGTCGTGAGCATCTCGGTGTACTGCGGCTTGAGTAGTTTATTTGTTTGGAGTGCCGTCGCAAACTTCAATAGATCCTCAACCGTCGAATAACCGCCACCCGCAGAAGTCCCGCGATATGGAAGTGTGTCAGTGTTGCGCTGCCAACCGGGACCATCTGATCGCATGTAGCCAACGCTGCGATCATCAACCACCTGGTCTTCCGGCTCCGAAGCAGTAGCGATCATTCCGGCCGGCTTGAAAATGTGATCTCGAACATAGTCGTAGTAGTTCTGACCGCTGACTTTCTCAACTATCACCCCCAACAAAAGAAAACCGTAGTTGCTGTACTGCCAGCGACTGCCTGGTTCAAACTTCGGTCCGCGATTGCCGTAGAGCTTCACATAGTCCTGTAACGTCTTTAGCTCAAGTCGATTCTTATCGAACTCCGGACCAAAGATGTCGCCCGTGCCCCCGGTGTGCGAAAGCATCTGTTCAATCGTTACTTTCGATGCAACGTCTTTATTCGGATAGTCCGTGAGGTAATTGCCGAAGGATGCTTTCAGATCGAGTTTTCCGTTTTGTACAAGTTGAAGTGTGGCGACTGCGGTGAACATCTTGTTCATGGATCCGAGCCGGAAGCGCGTCTTCAAAGTGTTCGGTGTTTTCTTCTCACGATCTGCCAGTCCATACGCTTGCGCAAAAACAGTCTTGCCATCTTTTGCGACGAGGACAGCACCTGAAAAAAGATCGACGGCTACTACTTCATCCAACCGCTTTCGCAATGAGGGGACCAACTCATTGTCGTTCAAGTGACGAATAGCAAACTCCGCCGGTCGTGGGAGCAGTTGAAATTGGAATTGCTTAATAGCGTGTGGCGAAGCGGGCTCGACTTCAACGGTGAATTGCGCGAACTGCTCGCCCAGGCGTTCCTGGATCAGCAAGACGATTTTGGTTGGGGTCGACTCCGCGACTTTCATGACGTCGAAACCACCAGTCCCGCGTCGCATTTCTGTTTCGCGATCAAAGCGTTCCAAACGACTGGGATAATTCTTTTGGAGGAAGGCCCTGCGCTTTTCGACATCTCCCGCGTTGAAAACGTCCAACCACCCTTTCGCCTGGTTTGCGGCGGGTGTGTCTGGCAACTGTGGCAACGCTGATTGGGCGACGCAAGCACCGTTGATGAAAAATAGAAGTGCGGCAACTGACAGTGAATAGTTTCTGAGATTCATGGTCTGCATCCTCGTCGGTTGAACTTGTTGATTCGTTAGTTTACACACAGACGCCTCACAGGTGGAGTACTGTTTTAAATTGTACGAATCCGAAGATTTAGTTCCCGTTTTTCGTAGTGTGTTGTGACTTTGTGAGAAGTCTCATGGTGAGCGCGTGGCGTGGTCGCGGGTTCAATCTCTTGGCCGTTTTTCGATGTACTGATCGCCTTCAATTGCTGCTATTAAGATCCGGCCGATAAGTACAGGTACAGATACAACTAACTGGCCCACCACGTTACGGCTTGCGCCGGCGCGGCTACGAGCTGATTCAGGGCTTCGGTGACCATACCTATCTCTATTTTTTCCATCGACCCGTCAGCCTGAATCATAATATGTGGTCCAATGTAGAAGCCGAACTCCTTCACATTCGTAGGACCAAACAACCCCACCCCAGGAACACGCGCCATGTCAGCCACATGCAACATGCACGAGTCAATGCCGATGAAGAAGTCCGACTCGGCCACTAAGCAGCAAGACGAAGGTAGTGACAGACCGTAGCACGGTATCACCCGGCCAGCATTACGCCATTTCTCCGTATCGACCGGGCGTTCCGGGCGCCCAACCAGCAACACCACAAAATTCGGGTGCTGATCCAGAAACTCATCGAGCGATTCGACCCAGCGACTTTCATCCCAGAGCTTGTGCGCCAGGGTATCCATGTGAACAGACAAGGTTCTGGTGCCTGGTTCCAGCATTGAAAAGATTTCCTGTACCTCCTGACGTCGCGCAGTTGGATAGCGTAGCGGCTCGAGAAAATCATGTAGTTGGTAATCGGGCCTGAGGCTGCGGACAATATCGAAAGCGAGATCAGCAGATGGTTTGTCGTAATCACGGCGAAGGCGGCGTGTATAGTTCTCAAAGAAGCCTATCGACACAATGCCACCCCACACCTCAAGCAAATTACTCAACGATGGGGAACTCCACGGAACCAGTGAAAGGAAAAGGTCGCACTGGCCGATTTCGGCTGCGGCAGCGACAGCATCGAACTGATAAGACTCTCCAGTGAGGCGCGCGTCGAGCGTGATCCTTCGGTTGATCGCAAGATCGTCAAAGCAGAAAAGATCAGGACCTTGCCGGCAGACGAGTGTTAGCCGTCCCTCAAACATCCGGCAGAGAGCGCGTAGGGCTGGAAGATTTATGAAATTATCGCCATAGCCGTTTAAGAAAAATGCCAACGGGTACTCGGCGCTAAGTGCCCGCTTTTGTATCGATGTAGTTTCGGACATGTTCGAATAGCGCTAGCAAGTCTTGACACCAAATCGAAGGGTTGTCGAAGCCGTTGTTGCGCGAGTAGCGGTGTGGCAGATACCCACCGCTACAAGTTTCGCGCTCCCGGCAAGTATCACACGTTGCACACATCGGAATCCCTTCATGCACGACGCGATGAAGCAGTGGCAGTCCTCTGTGCAGATCGTCGAATCCATGCTCGAACAGGTTCAGACCAGACTCCGCTGTTCCTTCCCAGCAGACCTTAAGAGCATCAAGAGCTTGAATTGACCCATCAGTATCTATGACCAGATAGTTGGCTCGACTATTACCGATCAGGTCACTCCGAACTTTACCCCCAAGAACTGCTCTTATCATGTCTTCGAAGCAAGCCACTTTCACGGCCGGATCGTCTTCTTTGACCCACTCGTCGAAGACCGGAATCAGATAGTCAGCAACTGGAGTCTTTCCGTATTTACCGTAGAGCGTCTGTTTTACGTCATGAGAGGCATCAGGAAAGAGGAAGTTCATACGCGTAATTCCAAGTGAACGGAAGTAGCGATAGGTTTCACTCCCTGAGTGCGCGGGATTCACAACACACAGGACACCCGATAGCAACCCGTGCTCCTGTAATCGCTGTAATCCCTCCAGGACAAGGGCGTGTGATCCTTTTCCGGCATGATCAACTCGGAACATGTCATGTATTTCGGGCGGACCGTCGATGCTCACTCCAACAGTAATACGTAACTCGTGTAGAGTTGCAATCCAATCATCATCCACCAGCGTTGCGTTAGATTGAATTTTTAGGCTGTCGAGCTTCTCTCCAAGTTGCTCGCGCGCCAGATTGGTGAATCGTCTAAACCGTTCGGCGCCAATCAGCATCGGTTCACCACCATGAAATACAAGCGACATGCGATGTTTCGACCGGCGGTCACAATATTCGTGGATACGAACAAGCAGTTGAGCGAACACCTCGTCGGACATGAAAGTTGGGCGGCGCAGATAGCTCTGGTCAGCATGGTTATACATGTAGCAATACGAACAGTTGAGGTTGCATCGCTCTGCTACCTTTACTACCAGCGAAACTATCCCTCCTTGTTCGCTGACCTGCGTGGTGGCTGGTGCGGTCACTGGCATACCCTCCGTTCGATCAACGGTCCCACTAATGCTCTGCCTATGGGCAGAATTGCATCGCTTTCGAGAACGGGTTGCTCCAATTGGCGCAGTTCGTCGTTAAGTACGACTTGAAACTTTGCGGAACTCGAATCAGTTAAGCCACACTCGGCCACGCCGCGGTAGAAAAGCATAACGTTGGCGAAAGCGTGGTACGCGAGCAGAATCTTGTGGAGCGGGCGGTCACATTGTTTGACGGGTGAGTAGTAAAGCTCAGTGTGACCAGGATCAACTGTGGGCCCCAGTTTGTTCAGTAGTTCGAAGTATTGGTGAGAGGCCTCGTGAATCAACATCTCGGCCACGGAGAGTACACGAGAGTTATCCGAGATATGTATCGTTCCATACTGCTGCTCATGATTGCCGCTGTGCAAAACATTTCGCTCAAAATGAAGGACGGCCACCCGCCGAATGATACGAACGACCCAATCGAAATAGTGAGGCAAATGCTCTTCGAGGAAATCAAGCGCGTGCGTCAAAGTCTCAATTAGAGCCGGCGAAAAAGTTTCCAAAGCCTCGGCTGCAAAATCGCCGTCGCGGAAAAGTCCGCTATCAAGCGCTGCCGATCTAGGAAGTAAAACGAGCCGGCGTTTCCCACTGCCAAACGACGGCAGACGCACAGCCCGTGTTGGTGTTTGACATTTCCATCCATCCAAACTTCGCACAAAAGAGACTTGGGTTTGATCGCTATCCAGCGACAATTTGATCAATGCATTTGCGTCGCTATTGATCACCGTCAACTTGTCGCAGCCCGGCAGAGCCCAATCGTCCCAGTAAAATTTATTAGCTTTGCTGAACTCCAATTGCCACTCGCTACAGAAGCCTTTCGCGCCGGCCGTGAGTGCAAATGCGGCGGCGGTTTTCAGCGCGTGATCTTCGTCAACTAGCCTCGTCGCCTGGTATAGGTTTCCCAAATCCGATGACCAGGCGAGTTCGAGCGGTAGGTCGGCATTTAGTAGACCGGAGAATAGATCGTCTAAGCCGTTCTTCGCGAGCACCTGAGAAAAACGTTCGACGAAGACACTGAGCACCGACCTGGCGTATTCGCCGGCGATCATCTGCGCAAGCGATTCATCAAATGGTTCAAGCGAGCACGAAAAACCGGTGTATCCCTGCTCCAGGCCCAAGTCGTCCCAAACACTCTCCCAGGCTCTTCGAGCAACGTCTTTCTCGTTGGAATTTGTAATGGTATGACTCACACTTCGACTGGATGTGTGGGGAAGGAAGGTTACAGCAATGTACTCTGAGCAACCTGTGTGTTCTGTGGTGGACTATCGCGTACAAAAGTAACCACAGAAACAGAGACACCCAGGTTGCACAGAGAAATCCGAATAGGACTACAAGACAAAACTGACTGAGGAAATCACGGCCAGTCGTCTGGTGCCTTTAGATAGATAGGAGGAATCGGCCATCCAGTTTCAGGCCCCTTAGAATCCTGGGCCATTTGGTCCTTGATTCGTTCCAGGATCCTGCTCTTCATAGAGTCGTCAGCCTGCACTGACGATGCGGCCATTGTTACGGTTTCCTGATCGAAATTCGGTTCCATTTAAGTTCTCCTTGTGAACTCCAACATCGCGAGAAAATAAATTCCGCAGGCCATTGAGGACAAGAGAATAATATAGACTTGTTTGGCTATTTATTGGCCGTATTTGCTGATGTTGGTCTCATTTAGCTATTTGTTGGCGGAATTTACTGTGAGCGTCGGGAGGAGTTGTTTATAACTTCCGGGCGGAAGGCCGTAAATCTTCTTGAACTCGCGCACAAAGTGGCTTTCGTCTTTCATTCCTACCCGCTTCATAATCTCTTTCGTGCTCAGGAATGTACTGTCAATCAACTGTTTTGCCTTTTGCATTCTCAATGATTTCAGGTATTGAGCTGCAGTCATATCTGTGTCCGCCTTGAATAAATGCTGGAGTCGTGATGTCGAAAGATTTACTGAATGAGCTACTTCCTTTAATCGTAAAGGACGGGACAAATCTTCCGCCATGTAATCGATAACTGCGTGTACTCTTCTATCCAAGATAAACCAGTTCGCCACTTTTGTAGTTCAACCACGATTGCCGCCAAATGGTACCTCACCGGCCGGCATCGATGCTCCTGTTAAAGCTTGTATAGGCGAAGTTGGACTGATAACTCTAAATCTTTCGATTCTTTCTCTCGAGCTTAAGCAGTGCTCGCAAAGAACTGGACCAGCGTAGGAAACGGGGCACTGCTGTATTGAGTAGAGAAACCCATGAAATCACCATCAACCGGGAATGGCGCACGAAGTAAGATGTAACTGTCTGTGTGATTCCATTGGTTTTGTGTTTGTCCGATGAACAAGGTGTTCACATGGTTGATAAAGCAGACGGTGTAAAGATCACCGGCGTCAGATCGATCGTCGTAGCAGAGCACGTCGTTCGAGGTGGTGTATGGTCCAAGATTGAACCAGGTCGATGTCGGCGTCCCAAAAATGCTCATGTGCAACACAAACGCCTGGATCGCGTAACTGTTGCTGTTGGTCCAAGCCATATTGAAAGTGACCGGCCCCGTCGGTGTACTCCGGTCAAGCAGTTGCAAACTGTCATAATCACGCTCGCCGCACTGGTGATTGTTGTATTGGACCCAATAATTAATGGGTGTGACATGAAAAAACATCGAAGTCGCATCGTCAGGCGCATCACAGGTACTTCGAGCCATAACTGTTCGCGCGCTTGATATGCCGATAGCTGAGGCTTTATATCCGAAAGTGATGTAGTAGTAATCGGTGCGACCGCTAAACGTTGTAAAGGTCAGTGTTGGCCCAGTGCCCGGCGCAAGTGCTGGAACGTAATAGGTATCGAGATGGCCGTTACAATAATGGAAGAGACAAAGGCCGTAGATAGTTGTCCCGGTGGAATTCTGAACGTTCACGGTGAAAGTAGACATGTGAGATATACCTCCAAGATGACTTGTAAGTCTCGACTGTTGATGGGCGCAGCCATTCGCAGCGTTAAGGAATGAAGGCAGCGAGCTGCAGTGAAGCGCAGCCATTATCCTGACCATATAGAGCTCTGTCAAAAATTTTTGACAGCGCACTGCCGCGTTCGCGCGAGAACGTTGCACTTGTTCTCTTACTATTGAGACTCACGCGGCGTCTGAATCCCTTCTGCGACTCTTGAGCACTTTACGGCGTCTCATATCTTTCGGACAGACCGCAAGAATCGTCAAGAAAATTGCCCCGAGTCGCGTTATAGTCAGCCTGAGTTGGAACACATACGAGGTTTATCGCACAACACGCGTCGATGCGTCACACGAGATGAATCACACTGAAATCTACCTTCCCGTCAATCGGGTGTGAAAAGTAAGGAGGACCTATGCAGGAGATATCCCCATCCCAACCAGCCGTGAACCGCGCGGAAGGTGATCGCATTCCGTGGGGCTGGGTGGCATTGACCGTAGTCGGGTTGGAAATCGCCCTAGTGCTTTCAGCGGTCGCCTGGGTTGCGATCTACGGCTATTTGATCAATCCCGGTCACGACTTGCCTTACTACGAAAACCACGCCCAGTTCGCGAGTCCGATCGTGTCCGTTGTTGTTGGCATTCCGTATTTGTTCTTTGCGTGTCGCTGGGTTGGACGTAAAGCAGGCGCGCGCGCCGTAGCTACCAGCTTGTGTGTGTGGCTCATCTTATTCCTCATCGATGTGCTACTGATTTTGGTCGGAGGGCTCAACGCGTATGTGGCGGTAATGATGGCGATTTCACATGCGACTAAATCGCTGGCCGCATACTTCGGAGGCAAGGCCGCGTTGAGAGGTCTGCTTCAAAGGAGATAACCACACCTATAAAGAGGAGGCCGACTTCTCCAACTGCTCCAACCGGTTCACCAACAATTCCTGTTCTCGCACGTTCTTCGTCATTGCGATCGCGCGTTGGATTTCTTCACGTGCCTCAGAGAGGCGGCCCATCTTCATCAACAGGTCCCCGCGAACGCTGGGAAAGAGATGGTAGCCGGATAGCGCAGAGTCACCGGCGAGGGTAGCGGCTGCGTCGAGTGCGTCGAGTCCTGCGGCTGGGCCATGGACCATGCTGACGGCGACTGCGCGATTGAGTGCCACGATTGGAGATGGATTGATTTGCAGCAAGGCGTCGTAGAGAAGCACGATGCGTTCCCAGTCTGTCTCTTCGGCGGTGCGGGCACGCATGTGACATGCGGCAATGGCTGCCTGCAACGCGTAGGGTTTCGCGCCACCGCCTAGTCGTTGCGCTTGTTCGAGCGCGATCATTCCTCGCTGGATCTGCGCGTAGTCCCACAACGAACGATCCTGATCCGGCAACAAGACGGCCTCACCGTTTTTGCCCCGGCGCGCTGCGTTGCGCGATGCCAGCAACTCCATCAACGCGACAAGTGCGTGAACTTCCGATTCGCCGGGGAGAAGTTGGCCCAGCATGCGCCCGAGGCGCAGCGCCTCTTCAGAGAGAGACGCTCGCATCCATTCATCACCCGAGGTCGCAGTGTACCCCTCATTGAAAATCAGGTAGACCACCATGAGCACCGACTCAACCCTCCGACGCAACTCGTCCCCACTCGGCGTCTCAAAGGGAACATGCGCCTCCGAGAGGGTCTTCTTGGCGCGAGAGATCCGTTGGCCCAGCGTCTTGTCCGGCACCAGAAACGCGCGCGCAATTTCCACCGTCGTCAGGCCGCCGATCAGGCGCAACGTGAGCGCGATGCGTCCTTCCATCGGCAGGATTGGATGGCATGCGGTGAAGATGAGGCGGAGGATATCGTCATCGATTACCTGGTCCAGCGAGTGCTCCAGTGCGTCGGCCAACTGCTGCTGTTGGAATTCCAGCTCGCGAGCAATCTCTTCATGCTTTTGTACGAGCATGCGGCCGCGCCGAAACGAATCGATCGCGCGCCGCTTCGCCGCCGTCATCAGCCAGGCCCCGGGATTGTCAGGGATGCCTTCCTCGGGCCAAACTTCGAGAGCAATCACGAGCGCATCCTGCGCCAGTTCCTCGGCAATGCCGATATCGTGGGTGACGCGAGCAATCGCGGCGATGAGTCGTGTAGACTCGATCTTCCACACGGCCTCAATCGTCTTAGCTACATCGCTCATGCAACCTAGTGTACGACGTTCCGGTGCTCGAAGCCTTCGGCCACTTTTTGAACGTCCTCGGGGAAGGCGGGCAGCTCGTGAATCTGGCGAACTTCGATCACCTCGTTGTTTGACATCGGAGCACGCTTGGCCCATTCAATGGCCTCTTCGCGCGAGCGGGCCTGGATGATCCAATAGCCACCGATGACTTCTTTCGCCTCGGCAAATGGGCCGTCTGTAACGGTCGGTTTGCCGTCTGCGTACGAGACACGTACTCCAGTAGAAGGAGGAAACAAGCCATCCAGCGCGAGCAACACGCCCGCCTTCTGCAGCGCCTTGTTGTACGCCATCATTTTCGCCGCCGCTTCGGGTACGGCAGATTTATAGCCATCCGCGATCACCATCAAGATGAAACGCATTGCGCTGCTCCTTATGGTTGGTTCTTCAAAGGTCCAGCGGCTTTGTAGGTATTCATGACGATGCGCTAGTCGGTTGACGGTTGGAAGAATATCTCTCGCACCTCGCCCTGTCCCCGGGTGACGGCGACGCTTTTGCGCGCCCACGCCAGCGCCTCGTCCATGTCAGCGCATTCCAATATCCAAAAACCGCCGATGTGTTCCTTGGTCTCAAGGTACGGCCCATCGGTGACGAGGACTTCGCCATCGGTCTGCGCTCGCAGCGACTTCGCGGCCCCAAGGCCACACGCGAATTTCCTGACGCCGGCAGCAATCATCTCTTTGTTGAGCGCGTGGATCTCGCGGCCCATCGCTTCGTCCACTGTGGAAGGATCGAAGTCGTCGGGTAGGTAACCAGCTACTAAATATTGCGGCATTTGTATTCTCCTGTAATCGTTCTTCAGGCGGGCTCTCTACCCGGCCTTCACTACAACGACGAACGGCCAGAGCGGAATTCTACAAGCCGGCGGAAAAATTTTATTTCCGGAAATTTTTTAGTTCCGGCCGCGGGCTGCTGTGCAAACATAAAAAATTTTCACCGCACTGAAACAATCTGGCCTTTAAATAACATAACCACTGGAGGATTACTTATGCACAGACCTCACGGCGAAAAAATGCCGCCCGTCGACCCAAATGTCCAGAAGGTTCAGCTTGAAATTGCGGACCTGAGATGGAAGGTTGGGAGAACTTACAAAGTGGCTCAACTGGTTTCAATTATCTCCGCGCTGGTCGCTATCTTTGCGCTAGTGATGGGTCTTCGTCAGTTCAACGATCAGCAGGAACGGGAAGTCAAAAAACCAATCAGAGAGAAACAGTTAACACTGGTGTTTGAACTCTCGGATGTAGCTTCCAGAATCGCCACACTCAAGCCTGATGATGTTGAGCGAAAGAAGGCGGAAAGCAGATTTAAAGAGCTGTACTGGGGGCCTATTGTCTACGTCGAAGATCGCGACTTACAACAATGGATCGGGGATTTCTATAACTGCCTCGACGACTATGATCGAGCCCAAAAACTCGGAGACGAAATTGGTGGCGATACTGGTTCGGCCGGATGTGTTACACCGGAGCAACAGGAGAATCGTTTGCAAAGGCTCTCGTTGGACCTCGCAGTAATGCGACGCAGCAAGCTTGGACTCGAGTGGGATATCAAGTTTGAAGACATTTACAACGCGAGAGCTCAAAAAACGCCCACGCCTTTTGCCTTACCTTAATCTGCCTATAGGAGTTGATAATCTCATGCGAACGCTGCCCAAACATTCTCTTTGTCTCACGCTTCTGCTGGCCGTGGCGATATTAAGTCCGGGCTTTCAAAAAACTCGTGCGCAAACTGATAATACCTTTATCGTCGGAACGTGGACGTTGACAAACCTCTCATACCCAAACGACGGACGGAAAATAATATTCACCGACACTAATCTTGCCGGAACCTATTACACCAACGGCAATCAACAAAAGCGGATCAGTAACGCGGTCTACAAAGACGGCTACCTGTATTTCAAGATCCCGGAGCTACAGCTCTACTTTGAAATGCGGAAGGTGGGAAATCGTTTTGACGGCAAGATGACTGTCTACGGCACAAACGAAAAGCGAGCGCCTGAACCGATGCGCATGACGAAGAACATGTAAAAGAAGTGTTTACGAGGAACCGGATTCGCCATGTTGTCGCACCTCGTAGCGAAGCTCCACGATGCCAGTCATGTAGGCCTTGACCTCCGCAAGGTGGAGAACGACGTCACGGTCAAGCTTCTCGAAAAACGGAATCCCATCGCCAATCAAGACGGGCAGGATTGAATAACGAATCTCGTCGGCAAGTCCACGACGAAGGCAGTCGGCAATCACTGCACCGCCTCCAACAAACCAGATGCTCCTAAATGAAGGTCGCAGACGCTCATTCACAAACTGCGATAGATCGCCTGAGTAAAACTCCACCGTATCCCGAGTTCGGGGCAAATCGCGACTAGTAAGGACAAAGGTAGGCTTGTCGCCGTATGCCCAGCCTAAACCCTTAGCCTCGAAATTCAACGCGGTCTCATAAGTTCGCGAGCCCATCACGTAACAGTCGATCGTCTTCAGAAAAGCCTCGACAAAACCTGGATCCAGCGACTCCCCACTTTCGAACTCGTCTGATGTCTCGAGCCAATCGACGCGTCCATCCTTTCGAGCGATGAAGCCGTCGAGGCTTGCCGCCATATGAATCGTTACACGCGAATCGGGTTTTCCCATGGCATTGAGATGACGGGTTCGGACCATGTGGTCCACCCCAACTGATCTATGGTTGGAGACTTCGAGCCGTCAATTCTTCCTGAGCCAAAAAATGTCGCGCATCGCATACCGCGAGCTTGTGCGTGATGAAGTATCCACTTGTCGCGGTGAGATGAAATCGCTATGGGGCTCAATATCCATCCGGCTTCGCGGATGTCTCTGAAGCTGACCGCCCCTCACCTCAGCCTTGTAGCTCTTAAACGGTTTTCCGTTTACCTTAGCTACCACCGTGTACTCACCATCTTTCTTCGTAAGGTCGGCCATCGTCATCCATCGGACCTTGGGCTCAGCCGGGAAATGAAATTCGTGACGGAGAAACTGCCAATCAGTTTGAGTCGGCACCACCGGACTTCTGGTACTTGCAATCTCCTGGCCTCCGTGGAGCAAATGCAGCGTGACCATGGGATTTTTTGTGCCGGGAGGCAGCTCTCTTAAACTCGTCCACCAACTGAACTCGAGATGACTATCGGGCTCATCAGTGCGAACAGAAAAATGCGCCAGGTCCCGCCACGGTCCTTCCCGCACGAAAGTGTTTTTAGGATTGAAAGGGTCGTTGCTTGCTTCGCGCTTCATAGTAAACGGCAGGCTTGTGATTGACTGGCCCTCAATCTGTACAGACAACAAATAATCACCAGCCTCCCCAATGGGCGCCAATCCCGAAACACCATCCGGCAGGAACATCCCGAACGCGGTGTAGCTTGCGAGCGGCGTTTCCAGGCGCAACGGGACGGTCCTTAACACTTCTCCGTTTGATCGGGAGATGACAAATGTCGCCTTCCTGAGACCGGCGGGTGGAAAGACGACCTCCAAGCCTTCAACCAGGAATCCACCTTGATCTTCGTAGAAACGCAATTCCATCAGATACTGGTATTCGATGGCAGGCTTGTACGTCGCTCCTTGTTCAGTAGTTGGGCGCGGGCTCTCGGTCGAAGCTGAGGCTACCGTCTGTGAAGGTGGAGCGGGTTGCGCCGGCTTCGGCCCAACTCTTCGCTGTCCGGCGAGTTCCCACTGTCCAAACGCGAGCGTGAGGACACATACACAAACTGCGCCTGCGAGTTTTCTCATCGTCATTCTCCTTATAACTTTCAGAATAGCGTTACGGAACTGATCAGGCTGTCGCTTTTTACCTTTGTCCACTAAGAAAAGCAACTTTATTCCTGAAGGTGTATTCGCATAGCTGCATTGAAGTCTTAAGATTCCCCAATTTTCTTTCAGGATTTTCTAATAAAGTCTGACGGCTGTTTTCAACCAGGATCCAAGCGCAAGCGGAACGATGTTGTTGTGATCATGAACAAAGAACTTTGGAGAGAGAGCATGAATGAGATCGTGACCTTTGGAGAAAGCCTGATACCGCTGATCAATTGGAACGATCTTGCCTTGGTCACACATGTGTGGGAAGATTTGGTCCTTCAATCGTTTTCGAAACACCATTCTGGGTTTCTCACAAGTAAGTTTGGAGACAAAAATGATCCGGCAGGATAACGCCATCAACACTACGGAAATCGTCCCAGATAAGACTCTGAATGGAAGTGATACCTATGCCGTGGTAGCGCACAGGCGTCCATCAATTCTGTTTGTAAGACGGAAATGGTGACTGAGCAGCAAAAAAGAATTGTTTTCATATCCTACTCACATGAGGACACCGCTTTTGTCAATTTGTTTGCCGGCCTCCTGCTTCACTTCGACATTCAGTTCTGGAAAGATTCCAAAGACATTTCGGTTGGCGGTCCAATCTTAAAAAGCATCTACGATGGCATCAAGAATACTTCACACTTTTGCTGCATCATCTCTTCTGCTTCAGTCAAGTCGCCCTGGGTCGAAGAGGAATTGACTTACGCGAAACATCGCAATATCGAAGATCCAAGTTTGTCGTTAGTTCCAATACTCATCGATCCAGTCGACATACCCGATTACATTAAAACTCACAAGGTGGCCCATTTGGAGAATCGGGATCTGTCTTTAGACAATCCGGAAACCATCATGATACTGCGCGCCTTTGGTGTTGAGTTTCGCGAGAAGACGCGAATCATCACGGGGCCGAAGCGAAGGATCTTTTTGAAGAGGTGCCGTCAGCTACGATTGAATTTCACCGAGTTCCGAGATTGGCTGGACACTTTTGAGAAACGCTATGAAGAGTATAAAAGACTCAGCCTCGTTCGTCCCCAAATAATGGTGAGGAACCCAGTTCGAAGAGGCTTTGGCGAAGCCTCATCAATGCTTGGACCTCAGTCTATTCCTAATCCTGCCTACAACAAGTGGGCCATCGATAGAGCACATAACGGTGCTGCCAATGCGCTTATGAATCTCAGGCAAAGCGCGTTAAAGCAGTTAAAGCTAATCGGAATGGTCAGACGGGCAGGCGAGGCTGCGGGAGTTGAGATGACCGGTGGCTTGGGCGGAAGACTTCTGCCAAGTGATGTAAATCTGTGGGGCTCGCTCGTTGACGCGCTCGATCTCGCCAGGTACGTCTCCGAAACGATCTACGGAAAGCGTGTTTCCATCGAAGACGAGCCCGACGAACCCATCGATAACATTGAAGCCGCCAGGGATGAGGATGAGTTGGAAGATGGTGATGACACTGGCGAGGAAGAAGATAGTGAAGCGCAAGAGAACTTGAAATCACTGTCAGGGGTCTGGTGGGTGAGTGAAAAGCTCCCTCGATGGAACGCGACTCTGCCAAGAGTGGAGGCTGCGCTCGAAGGTGTCATCGGCATACTAGCCAATTGGGGCAACTTCGATTCTGATAATTGGCGTGCCTGATCGAGATCACACGGCAAGCTGATTGCGAGAACATCCTAACCAACCTTCAAAGATCCTTTCTCACGGAGGCAAGGTTTTTCCATGGCAATAATTCCAAAGTCACTCACACCTTTCGGCAATCAATTCACTCCCTCAAACTGCTGTACTTTGTCTAGTTCCATTGTAGTATGCGCTCATGAAACTTACGCGGCGAAAGTTCGTCCAGACACTGGCGGCTGGTACAACACTTTTCGGCGGCCTCGGCTCGGCTGCAAGAACGCACTTCGCTCAAACCTCGTCCGCTGCAAAAAACCTGCGCCCTAACATAATCTTTATTCTCGCTGACGATTTGGGTTGGGGAGATCTCAGTTGTTATGGACGACCCGACTACCGCACCCCCAACCTCGATCTGCTTGCTTTACAGGGCACGAAATTTACCGATGCGTATTCTGCGTCCGCCGTTTGCACGCCGACGCGTTGCGGCTACATCACCGGTCGATATCCAGCGCGTTTCAGAATTGGTTTGGAAGAACCATTAACGGCTTCGAACCTGAATGTTGGTCTGGAGCCTGGCCAACCGACGATTGCGTCATTATTAAAGGAGAGCGGTTACGACACCGCGCTGATCGGGAAGTGGCATCTTGGTTTTCGCCCGGAGTGGGGTCCTAACGCGCACGGTTTCGATGAGTTTTTCGGCATCCTGGCCGGAGCCGGAGACTACTTCCTGCACAAAAACGGTTTGGGCCAGCCCGACTTGTACGAGAATTCGACTCCCGTTGAGCGCAATGGTTATCTCACTGATCTTCTGACGGAACGCGCTGTTAGTTATGTGAAGAAACGTAGAAGTGCGCCTTTTTTTCTAAGCCTGCATTACACCGCACCACATTGGCCGTGGCAGGGGCCGAGGGGTGGCGAGAGTGTGAAGTTCACGGATAAAACAATTGAGCCCGTGAAGATGGCCGCCGGTGGTTCTCTGAAACTGTATGCCGAAATGATGAAGAGCTTAGATGAAGGTGTTGGTCGGGTTATGAAAGCAATCAGAGCCGCCGGCGTTGACAACAAAACTCTGGTTATCTTCACCAGCGACAACGGTGGCGAGCGGTTCTCATATCAATGGCCGTTCTCTGGTGAGAAAGGTGATCTACTTGAAGGCGGAATTCGTGTGCCCGCCATTGTCCGGTGGCCGGGGATGGTTCCGGCCAATCGCGTAACGCCACAAATGGCGATATCTATGGATTGGACCACGACAATTCTTTCTGCTGCTAAAACAGATGCCGCGCTTCGTCGTCCGCTTGATGGAATTGATTTATTGCCCGTGATCAAAGGCACAAGCCCAGCAAGTGATCGCACTTTCTTTTGGCGGATCTATGATCAGGACGCGGTACGAGACGGGAAATGGAAATTCTTTCGCAATGGCGAGGTGCGCCGGCTGTTTGATCTATCTCTCGATCAGCATGAGCAAGCAGATTTTTCTGCGAAGCATCCAGAGGTCCTGCAGCGATTGATGCGAGAATTCGCTAAGTGGAATGACGAAATGCTGCCGCGGCGACCGGCGAGAGGCTGAGTGGTGTTGACTTGAAAAAGACGGCCCTTTACTGCAGTAAAATTTCCAGGCGGTAACCAGCCACTTTATAGGTTGAATGAACTCCGATCTCGCAGTGCCCGTTAAATTCCGGCGGCATTGTGCCCGACCACGATTTTGTGTCCTGCGCAACTGGCTCGACATCTAATCCGTGATTCAAATAAACCGTAAAATCCGAGTCTCGACCGGTAACTTTGACGGTTACTTTTTGCCCGGCGCGCGCTCTGAAACGGTAGACGACTTCGTCCCCGTCACGCACTGAACCAGTTAAAACCAGCTTCTTCCCTTTGACCACCTTGATGTTCTTTTCACTGACGCGGTTATAAGACTGGGCTGAAACCTCGAGACTCATCAGCCATGTCGAAAAACAAATAGCGAACAGAATCAAGACTGTCTTTCTCATTAGCATTTCACCTTCTGAAAGGTTGCTCACTCGTTCCCTGACAACGTTAACCAAGTTATAAGGTGAACGATTGAAAATCGCTAGCGCCAGACCGAGCGAATGAAGAGCTCACCGTTGCCCAAAGCGAGGCTTTGCACAAAAGTAAATACGAAAAAAGACCTGCCACACAAAGACGCAAAAGGCTATCGCGTTTCTAAAGGTTTTCGCTTTGCGCCTTTGCGTCTTTGCGTGGGAAATTACTTACTCTAGCGATCCAAGACAGGATGTAACCACTTATTGTGCAAAGCCCCAAGGCGACGCGGAGATCCAAGGGCAGGTCGTGCTAAAGTGCAGGCGTTTGGAACGGCTTCGTCCAGGGGAGTGTTTCATGAACTGTCAGAAAATCATTACTAGTGTTTTAACGATTTCGCTGGTTATCACCGCAGCTTTTGGACAAGACCCGCGACCGTCTACTGACGACCTCATCCGCATCACGACAGAACTCGTCCAAACCAGCGTCGTGGTGGTCGATAAACAAGGTCGCTTTGTCGATGGACTAAAGCCGGAAGAATTTTTACTCAAAGTTGACGGCCGCCCAGTTACGCCGTCGTTCTTCGAACGCGTGATTGCCGGAACTGTTCGTGAGGAAAAGCTCGAGCGGTCTGCTGCCAAGACCGCCGCTGCCCCAATTACGCCGACCGCAGCGACGTATCGAGGTCGCACCATTATCTTCTTCATCGATGATCTGCACCTGAGCGCCGCGAGTGTTCAGCGAACTCGTAAATCAATTCTCGAGTTCGTCGATAATGAAATGTCGATCGACGATCAAGTCGCCATCGCCTCACCCAGCGGCCAGATCGGTTTCCTGCAAAGGTTTTCAGATCACAAGTCGGTGGTCCGCGCCGCTGCGGGTCGCCTGAATCACAAGCCTTACACGATTCGTGACATGGAACAGATTCCAATGACTGAATACCAGGCCATGCGGATCGAACAAGGTGATCAGTCGGCCTTGCAATACTTCGCGACGGAGTTGTTGAAGGCGAACAACATCAAAGTTCCGGGAGGCATTGGACCACCAAGCGGTGGTCCTGCGGCCGCGCGCGTTCGCGGCGGGAAAAGCACCTCGGGAATTACCGGTGAGTCAGCGCAACGCATGGTTAAGGATCGCGCGCACCTGCTCATGCGGCAGAGTGAGTCGGTTACATCAGCGACGTTGACTGTGCTCGAAAGCCTGATGCGTTCCGCTAGTCAAATGTCCGGTCGTAAACTCTTATTCTTCGTTTCTGACGGATTCTTCCTGAACGATAAGAACACGGGATACAGCAACAAGGTAAGTCGCATTGCCGACGCTGCCGTGCGTAGTAATTTAGTGATTTACTCGATCGACGCGCGCGACCTGGGTGCATCGATTGATGCGAGTAGCAATCGAGCTGATCCGAACGGGCAACTATCGCGATCGAACATTGGTGAATTACAAGCTTCTCAGGATGGCATGAATGCGGTCGCTGTGGATACGGGCGGAAAAGCATTTTTCAACAACGGAGCCGTTACCGCTGCTATCAATGAAGCGCTGCGCGAAACTTCTAACTACTATCTGCTCGCCTGGCGCCCGAACAGTGAAGATCAAAAATCAACGAGCTTCAAACGTCTCGAGATCAGTATCCCGACCCGGCCTGAGTTGTCAGTACGCATTGCGCGTGGCTTCTTTTCGAGCGAACCAAAGCCTGAGGACACAACGAACAAACAAACAACGGATGCTGCTGACGCTTCCTCAAATGTAGGCGGCGCA
The DNA here is from genome assembly GCA_963708055.1 of uncultured Acidobacteriota bacterium. Classification (GTDB taxonomy): domain Bacteria; phylum Acidobacteriota; class Blastocatellia; order Pyrinomonadales; family Pyrinomonadaceae; genus PSRF01. Next base: position 1,917,479 of record OY970193.1, read on the forward strand.
TTGATGTCAGCGCTCGCCGCTGGGTCCGCGCGAACCGGTATACCAACCAAACTCTCGGTCAGTTTTGTTGACGTGCCTGGCTCCGGTCCGGTAGTGACGGCGGCAACGCAGATGTCGACGGAAGGCCTTGGTTACGGCGCCGATGCCAAACAGCCGGCGGCGATTGATCTCGCGGGAGTCGTGCTCAACGACCTAGGCAAACCCGCCGGTAGTTTTAAAACACGAATTACTGTAAATCCATTGACGCCGACGGCCATTAAAGATCCGTCAGTTGTGTATAGCCACAAACTGCCGTTGAAACCGGGCATCTACCAGATACGTGTTGCCGCGCGCGACGACAAATCCGGTAGTGTCGGCAGCGCGGCCCAATGGATCGACATTCCGGATCTGAGTTCGAAAAAACTGACGCTGAGTTCTTTACTGTTGGGTGGTCACATCTCGAACTCGGTGCAGGACAAGAAAGCCGGCGGCGAGCAGGTGCTGTTCAGCGTTGACCATCGCTTTGCGCGCGAGTCGACATTGCAATTCTTTACAATCATCTACAACGCCGGTGCAGCGACTGCACCAAAACTCAACGCGCAGATTGAAATTAAACGAGGCGGACAGCGCGTGGTCGCCAGTCCGTTGTTGCCCGTTGTAGTTGAACCGAATTCCGATCTGGCTCGAATACCTTACGGCGCGAACGTCGGCCTAAAGACGCTCACCCCGGGCCGTTACATTCTGAAAGTCACCGTGACTGATCGCAGTACAAACGCCAGCGCGACGAATCAAGTCGTCTTCAATGTCGAGTGATCTTGGCGAAGTTCGAGTCCTACTTGCGGAGCACTATTCCTTATTTAAAATCGTGCTGGGCTTGTGGATCGCGCAGACCGAAGGGGCCAAGTTCTGGTTGCAAGTGGTGACGGAACTAAAGAATCGCGGGGTCAAAGACATCTTTATCGCCTGCGTGGATGGACTGAAAGGTTTTCCCGAAGCAATTGAAAGTATCTTTCCGCAAACCGAAGTGCAGTTGTGCATCGTGCATCTGGTGCGGCACTCGCTGAACTATGTAGGCTGGAAACAGCGCAAGGAAGTGGCGGCGGACCTGAAGACGATCTACACCGCCGCGACCGAAGTGGAGGCCGAACAAAGACTGGCTGAGTTTAGCTGAAGTGGGATGCGAAGTTTCCTACCATTGCGAAGTCCTGGCGCAGTAACTGGACGCGCGTGATTCCGTTCTTCGCGCATCCGCCGGAGATTCGCAAGGTGATCTACACCACCAACGCGATTGAGTCACTGAACATGTCACTGCGCAAAGTGACGAAAGCGCGCGGCTCGTTTCCTAACGACGAGGCGGTCTTCAAACTGCTCTACCTGGCGCTGCGCAACATCGCGAAGAAATGGACCATGTCGGTGCACGACTGGAAAGCCGCACTCAACCGCTTTGCCATCGTCTACGAAAACCGGCTGCCGGTTGAATAGCTGTGAGATCGAGGAAATGAAACTGCCAGGCAAAATCCGGGCTATGGAAACCGTGGAAAAACAAACTACGTTTTCCCACCGTCCCCACAGCCCCTACTGTTATTAATAAATTTAGATGAAGAGCGGACGGCCCTAAAAAACAGACGATCGTTTACACAAAATATTTGACGCTACCAGCGCACGAACAATATTCCGCTTATAACCGGAAGTTAATTTAGTTTCCCCCAATGTTTAATTCCTCAACGTGAGTGTCCACAGGAGTACTCGCCCTGTCTCCTATTGAAGACACGATGTAATTTTCAAGGGACGCAATTCTTTCTTTCCCACATGAATCTAATCATTTCTCATTGGCATTAACCTTGCTGCTATCACCGTGAGCCTCGATATCGTGCTTATCCAACTTAGCAGCGCCTCTCTCTCTCTCTCTCACGATCAGACGGTCGGGCTTAACTGACGGAGACCCTCGGCACTTTCGTTTCCGTTTCCTCTTGACTCTTTTTTGAAAGGAACACATTCATGAGATATGGGAAATCTCTCACTCACCCTCGGTCTCTTCCGCACCTGTGTGTCGCCCTCGCGTTTAGCGGCATCTTCATCGCGGCCCTGGCCGCGAGTTCAACTTCCATGAAGGCCGGCAACACCGATGTTTTGCCCACCAAGGCCAGGACCAAAGGCATTCAAACCACTCCATCGCCCACCCCTGATCCCTGCGCCGCTCCTAATCCGCCGGCTCAGATCTGTGGCAAGTGGGGAGCCCGCGTGACCCTCAAAACTGTTCCCGTCCATATCAGCCTCTTGCCAGACAAGCGGATACTCTACTGGGGCCGCGACAAAGATGTTGACCATTTTCCAGGGGGCGATAAGTGGGATATCGGCGATAGATGCAACACTTACATGTGGGATCCGGCTGACTTAACGGGAGGAGGCTTGACCATCTTGAACACGAAAACCAACCTGTTCTGCTCCAGCCACTCGTTCTTGCCTGACGGCCGGCTCCTCGTTGTAGGCGGACACTCAAGGTATGCACCAACGCCGTGGCAGGAGGGCATCGGTGAAACAGACGTGAACATATTCGACTACCGTAACAACTCCTGGACGACCTTGGAGCAAGCCATGCCGAGAGGCCGCTGGTATCCGTCGAGCGTTACCCTGAGCACCGGCGAAACGCTCTTCACGGCAGGAACATACTGGGACGGTATCAAAAAGAACGCAGACCCCGACGACCCGGACGACGACCTAGACCCGGACGTCGATTCTAACCTCCGTGTTGATGTTTTCGATCGCCTCGGCCAAGTACAGTCTTTTACTGACGACAGTAGTCGCCACATTCCATCTTACCCATACCTGCACCTGGCTCCGGATGGCAGGGTGTTCCTCGCTGGCCCCGGGAACGAGCCGAGCAGGTACATCATTCCGGCTACCGGAACGTTTGTTGATGGTCCAGACGTCGATACTCCAATGCACTTAGACGGTTCCGCGGTAGTCTATGATGGCGTGGCTGGCAAGATCTTGATGGTTGGCGGTTTTGACGGTCGCATCCCTTCACCCGAACAAGCAACTAGTACGGCTCGGACCATCGATCTCACCTCCACACCCGTGTGGACGTCTTCGGCAGCAATGAACCGCGGCAGGAGATATCACACTGCCACTGTTCTGCCTGACGGCAAGGTGCTGGTGACTGGCGGAACTCAGTGCTCAACCGGTCCTGCTATCATCTGCAAGGACCCACAAGGAAACATTGTTGGCACCGCCGTCACGCGTCCCGACTTGTGGACACCGCCGTATGGTACTCAACCTGATAAATGGAAGCTTCTGGCCGCGAGCCCAACCTACCCCGATTATCCTAACGGTGTTCCTCGGAGTTATCACTCGATCGCGCTGCTCCTTCCAGACGCTCGTGTGCTCGTTGGCGGCGGCGGCCTGCCGGCAGCCGGCGGGGAGAGACCCGGCGGCGGCACAGAGTGCGCCGACGTGAAGGGCAAGAAGAACACGGAACCCTGCCTTCTGTTCGGGCACAAGGACGTCGAGATCTTCTCGCCGCCTTATCTTTTTGACTCGAATGGGAACACGGCAACGCAACCAGTGATAGCGTCGTCAGGTTCCGACAGCGTGACTTACGGACAGACCTTTAGCATCGGAATAAGCAGTGGCCTGCCGATCACAACTGTGGCGCTCATCCGTCTGCCCTCGGTTACGCATGGCTTTAACTTCGACCAGCGACGCGTCGTGCTCCAGCCTTCGCCTATCGGAAGCAATGGCCTGAGTATTACGATTCCGTCCGACAGCAAGGCATTGCCGCCCGGCCATTACATGATGTTCATACTCGACTCGAATGGCGTACCCTCGAAGGCCAAGATACTGAAGGTGCATCCCTATGACGGCCGAATCGAGGCCATTGGTTGCGATCAGATTCGCGGTTGGGCCTGGGATTTCACGCAACCCAACACCCAAATCAATCTAACGCTGAATTTCACAGGCCAAGTTGTTCCTATCCAGGTTGCTTCTTTCACAGCCACAGTTTCTGCGGACGTGTTCCGGCAGGATTTACTCAGTGCCGGCAAAGGAAATGGATTACATGGTTTTGTTTACAACGTTCCGCTCTCTCTGAAGGACGGGGCGATCAGGAGTGTGAACGGTGTCTTTACGGGAACTAATGAAAGCGTAACCAGATTGATTAGTGGGGCCTTGCAATGTCCCGCATCACTCTTCCCTACACAAATACCAACTGCTACCGCCGGCGGAGAAGGTCAAACCTGGGAACAGGGAACACAGTTCTCTTCTTCAGTGAGTGGAAAAATCACACACTTGGCTTTCTACAAGGCGCAGGGCGAGACGGGAACTCACATCGGCCGCCTCTGGACTGACACTGGTGTACCGCTCGCACAGGTGACTTTCACAAATGAAACTCCATCCGCCGGGTGGCAAGTGCAGGTCTTACCGGCTCCAGTCTCAATCTCGGCCGGCGTGAAGTACAGAGTGACTTACAACATAAACTCCGTCGTAGCCAAGACATTCGCGGGACTGAATAGTCCGATTACGAATGGTTACCTAACGGCGCACACGAGTTATTTCTCCACCCCGGCCGGGACGTTCCCAACTACTAACAGCGGCAGCATTTTGTTTGCCGATATTCGCTTCATTCAACCTATGGCGACTCGGTAGCACGATCCGCTTTCGTAGAGTGGTCCACTGCGCGCCGAGGATCACAGGCGCGCGGTGGATCAATTCGCAGGTTCTCGATTGAGGACTTAAGGAGGTTTCCTGAAATGAATAATACTCACAAATCTCACGCCGAGTTGATCTCTAAGATTGCAGCCCGCTGTGGGCTAACGTTGCTCCTGTGTACCCTGTTTTCGTCCCTGGCCGTGGGACAACAGGCCACCGCCAAATCTGCACGCGATAGAGTTCAGATCCCCGATGTCGAAGTGCGTGATCAAAATGGCCGAAAACTAAATCTGTACTCCGATCTGATCAAAGATCGGGTCGTGGTAGTGAACTTCTTCTTCACGACTTGCACGTACGTGTGTCCGCCTCAAGGCCGGGCACTTGCCAAACTGCAGGAACGTCTTGGCGACAGATTAGGCAAGGAAATCTTCTTCATTTCCATCAGCAAGGACCCAGAGACGGATACAGTGGAGAAGCTCAAACGCTGGGCCAGGGCATTTGGAGTTGGACCGGGCTGGACGTTGGTGACAGGCGAAAAGGGTGTTATCGAAAAGGTGCTCTGGGACTTAATCGGCGATCTTCCCGGCCAGGGGCAGCACTATCCAATCGTGTTTATTGGTAACGACCAGACAGGGCAGTGGAAGAGCGCGTCGGGCCTCTCCGCACCCGAGAAAACAATCGAGCTCATCGATCAGATTGCCCGCGTATCGACATCTCAGAAAGTCCGGTGAAGAAGCAAGAACCAATTTCACGGAAAAGCGTGGATTGAGAGTTCAAAAGGGTGGGAAAAGAGTGAAGAAGAGATTTCATATATTTCATGTCCGATCTGGTCTCGGCAAAAGAGATTGAAACGGTCGACTATAAACCCACATCCGTGTGGTTTACATTGAAGCCGATACAATGCCCTTCATACTAAAGCGCTTGTCTCAACTGTTGGAAGAAACTGATCATTCCTGTCGTTGGCGTCCAAAAGGAAGTTGCGAAGATTGTCCAGTGTGGGGAGCCAAAACAACGCCGCCATTTCAACGAGTCACGGTCTGTGATGTCGAACTATCTCTGGCTGGCTTTGCTGATCTTATTAAGTTAGGCTCCGGTTCCAAGTACAATTGCTTCTGAAATTTATAAGGCGTCCGATCAAACACCATTAGGCGAAACGTTTGTACTCTTATTGACTATCACCACACCCGGGTATTGTCTATGAAATCAACCATTCTTGTAATAGTAATCGTGGTTTCGTTCATACCTGTATCAGGCCAACAGAACGTCAGCCGGTTCGGATTGATTGAGATTACGGATAATGACGAAGGCAGGCATAAGTTACTGCTAAACGGCAAAGAAATATTTCAATACGAAGGCCAATCAATTGAAATTGCTCAGGTGTTAAACGGAAGCGCTCGAGATTACCTTATCGTCGGCAATTACTCAGGCGGAATCGCTTGCCCGGTTCAACTTGTTATCGTTGAGGTAATACAAACCGGAGGTCACAAAGTGAGTGAGGAGTTCGGCACTTGTACAGACATATTCAAAGTTCGACTTGTCAACGATCGAGTAATAGTCGAGATGCGGCAGTACACGGCGCATCCGGATGTTTTTCCAAAAAAGGAATTGAGAGAACGTGATCGAACGAAGGTTGTGTATACATGGTATAAGGGTAAGTTGTCGGAAAAGGAAGTGGCACGCTGATACGATCGAGCTACTTAATTCACGGGGCGAACTCGCCAAATTTCGGCTTAGCCGTACTTACCCTCCGATAGGTGCCTAATGCGCCTACGTTTAAGCCAAAACCGCATACCCCTTCCTGTTTTACTATTAGCTTGCCCTTAGTAAATTGCATTGTGATCTTACACGGTTCATCAGGATCCAGGTATGGATCATCCGGTCTGAAAATAGCCGTATCGCCGTCGATCCGAGCTATGCTGCTACCAGAGCCATCATTGAGTCCGAGTGGAGTTTGCTGGTACGTGCCGAAAAACTCCACCTTCAGTTTTTGTTGGCCCAAGGCCCAGATTTTGAAAATATTGTTTCTATACTTCCCTCTATACTGCCACGTACCATTAACTTGTCCTGCCGTGACTATCCTTGCAGCGTTGGAACCAGGTACAGGTGACTGGGCCACAAGAGCCGATGCCGTAATGAGGCATAGTAAAAAGCTAAAGAAGAGTTTCCTCATTTTTTAGACTCCATTTCAGAATTCGGCGAGAGGTTTTGGCGATACCGATGAATCTTCGCAAGCAGCTCCTCTGCTGATATTGGCAACATACCTCCTGGAATGGCGAATGGCGCTGCGGTTGGTGCTGACTTCAGCATCCTGAAGAAGCATCTTTTTATGGGTGATTGACGAGCGATGATGACATTACTATCAAAGGGAATGATACCGAGCACTGCTTGATCGATGACCCGATAGACAAACATGGTCTTGATTTCGTGCCAATGAATAAACCCTGCACCAAAGATTGATGCATTATCGAGAATACCTGCTCGGTTGATTATCACGGCAGGGCTGGGTCTCAGAAGTCGAAAGCAAATAAAGATTAAGGCGACACCGAACATAGGAGCGCCGATAAAGCAGGCACCGGGTAGGAGTGACTTAAACGGCGCTCGCCCCTCGGGTAGACCGTAGACAAAGTAATAAATAAAGAAGGCTTCAAAAACCAAACCAGCTATGGCCATTCCTACAAGCTTGGTCTTATCAGCAAAGATAACGATGTCTTCCATCGCTCTATTGTTTCTCTCGATTAGCAGCTACCCGTTTGATGTTTTCAAATTGCACACTTGCTTCCTCAAATCCTTCAGGATTGGGAATCAGGATCACCTTGTCCCCAAGCTTGACTGACGAACTGCTGGCCGGTTGTGATTGCGCGGAGGTTACGACGGTGACGCAGAAGACAACGGCCGCGGCGAGGAATAACATGGACCTACCGGGTTTCATTGCTTCAGACCTGTCTGTGTTTGAGTACCACGTAAGAGCTCAGGGAATGATTGAGTATGAGGTTCATAAGACACGGTGAAATAACTCGTGAGCGACGCGCTTTTTTAACACCGGCTTGAAACGCTGTCAAGATGTTGCGGTTGTTACAGAAAGTAAATTCTCATGGTCTCCGGCAGATACTCATTTCAAGGTAACACCTTCTTATAAAATTCCAGTGACGCAACAAAGGAAACAATGAAACTACGCTTTGCTCTCCTAATACTCGCCTTTTTTATTTGGACACCTTTCTCATACGCGCAAGAAGTAAGACGGATTGAGAACGAAACGCTTGAGGACTTTGCGAAACGAAATGGTCCGCCACAATCGGAATTGACTCACAAGGTAATTGAAACTGAAGCGTGGGGTAAGCAGAAAACAATTATCGCTTCTACATCGTCCCAAGCAGATCCACTGGCGCCACGGATTGTTATACGGCAATGGTGAATTTTCACAACGCGATGATGGATTACGATACTACTCGGATAGAAATCTTTTATAACCCATTTAATAACCCACTCTATAACCCAACCTGTGGGGATCTGTGTGGTGGAAATTCAACATGCTTCGATGAATGCATCGAAGAGCGAGACGATCCGTTGGAGGTAAAAGGGTTAACATTGTTCAGCGTCTCCTTGCTCACGTGCTCACCAGAAAATGTTGACGAGTGCGCCCAGGCCCGAGCGATGGCTGATGGGTGTGAAGCCCAATACGATCCTTTCCAATATCCTACTCTGCAGGAAGCCCTTGCTCTCTGGCCGCAGCGTTCGGCATGTATGGAGGCAAGCAAGGTTCATTTTGTGAGTAGGCCACGCCCGTTACGATTCGGAAGTACGCCTTGCCAAGGGAGCAACGCTCAGTCTTAGCCTGATCATTCAACTCTTGAATTGCCCAAAGCCCGATAATCCAGATCTACAGACATATACTCTAGAATCGCTACCACTATTACAACCGCTCGTCGATGAGTGGGAGGACAAATATGGCGAGCTATATCCCCGACCGGTGTCGAAATTACCAAACGATTGAGTTGCTCCGATCACAAAAACTGTTTCAAGCATCTATTTTAAGCGCTGCTTGCTTAGACTCTCGTCCAGCTGTTTACACATAGATTTGCTCGAGGGTAGGTTCACCGAAGAAAAGCGTTTATTGAACGCAATTCTGATAGCTGTGCTTCGAGCGTGACCTACTAGCCTCTTTGAATCTACAATGTCCTAGCGAACAAAATGTTCGCCAGGACGTACGAAAGCATCAATAACCGTGATCGACGAGACACTTCTTAGACGCATAACAGCGAACCCCGAGATTTTTGGTGGTAAACCCATCATTCGGGGTATGCGGATCTCCGTCGAACTCATTCTCAGTTTGCTTGCTCAAGGGGAAACTCCTGAGACCATCCTCACGGACTACCCTGATTTGGAACCCGATGATCTCAGGGCCTGTCTTGCTTATGCTCATGCCGTAATCGCGCACGATAAGCTCGACTCCGTCCACATCTCAGGATAATGAGATTCTTAATAGACCGCTGCGCCGGCCAACTCCTCGCTGACTGGATCCGCAATCAAGGGCATGATGTGGTCGAGTCTCGTGAACTCGGGCCTGACCCTGGGGACCGAGCGTTACTCGAGTGGGCGGCCAAAGAGACAAGAATTCTTATTACGATCGACACTGATTTTGGTGAGCTAATCTACCTCGAGAATCTTTCGCACGCTGGTCTCGTCCGCCTACCGGATGTGTCTGCCCGCGAACGCCAGTTAATCATTCAAGATTTATTAACGCGCTACGAAACCGAACTGCAAGACGCTGCAATCATCACAGTGAGAGGCGGTCGGATCAGAATCTCGAAAGGCCCAAAGCAGAACTAGAAGGGGGTTCTAGACATTCTCGCACCTCTTGAAAGCAACCGAGCATTTCTGTCGTTGGTATCAAACAAGTTGCGAAGATTGTCTACTGTGCGGAGCCGCTATCCTTAATCGAATCATGGGAGGCCACGCGCGAAGGTGGCCTCAATTTTTTTGACTTGATTCGCGACATACGGTATGTACTGCGATATAGGGATTACTAACCGGCATGGGAGCATCACCCGATAGAGTGGTTGAAGGTCCCAGATACCAGGCCAACCGTTTCTGATGTTGGGCAACCAACGTTCGGGGGGCTGACGGACGAGCAGCGATCACTTTGCCAACAGATCGTTTACATCCCGATGGGGAACCGATTCTTTAAATCTTCGTGTGGAGCCGTGTAGAGTTATCGACAAGCTTCTAACGATATTTGCTCATGCTAGTCGTAATTTGAATGCATAATCTCTAAGCTCTAACCGCCTGAAGACCAATGGTTCGTTACACAGAGTCAGATGTCACCGACGACCCTCAGTTCCTCGATTGGGTGGAGGGTGTCGTGATCGCTGTCGAAGAGACCTTCAAGACGGACCGGGCATTCGTTGTGAAGATCGACAACTGGTTCGGAAAGCGATGGCTCGGCTTTTCGGGTAAAACTCTCGGTGCTTTAGGCATTAGGAAAAGGAAACTGACGCTGCCGCCCTTCGTCCCGTCTCGGGTGGTGTCGCAGCTTCGGTTCTGGGAGGACGGTACTGATCCCGGACGCCACAGGCACCTTCATAGGCGGCAGTCTAGCGGGGAGAATCTTCAGCGGTACACGGAGATCGTTCTGCAGGGCGCACACGCGTTTTGGTACAGCGGTCGCTCGGCGTCGAATGACAGGGCCAGCTTTATGGCCTACGTGTCAACGCCAGACGGGTATTGGCCGTGGTACGTGGGCTTACGGCGAGAAGAGAATTGGCGAGTTGTGGAATGCATCGGAATCGACATTCCTGAGCTCGAAATGTTTGCTCGTGGCGGTGCAGAACAATTATCCAGAGCGGACGAGAATGGGGAGTCGTAGCTTCAACCTCTCGGGGTGGTCCATACCTTAAAATTTTCTTTGACTCTCTTACCTGAAACAGAGCAACACTTGACTGACGCGCCGTGCGATCATCACGGGGTCGCACGGTGGCAAGCCTAGCGCGCAATTCTGTCGGAAAAACTGAGCATTTCGGTGGTGTATTAGAAGCAGTTGCGAAGATTGTCCACTGGGAGCCACGAATTGAGGAAAGGCCGCTGGAAGTAATTCCGGCGGCCTTTCTCTATTCCCTGTCGCATTTCGTAATGCGAATGCGCTCGAAGAACGCCTACAGAAAGTACAGGAGAAGAAAGTAGATAGGTCTTCCCTTCTTCCCGGTTCCGCGGGCGGAGTGAACGTAACGTTCACTCCGCCGGTTAAGCGTTACTCCAAACGATTAGCTGAGGAGTCGTTGATGAGATTCCTCAGGGACAGATTATAACCGTCGGGTCCTCAGGACAATCGTTACAATAGGTGTTCCGGTAAGGATCGTTAGGATCACAATCCTCGTCGTCGTACCAACCGTCGCCGTCAATGTCCAGACGATCTCGTCCATAAGCTGAAACGTTTACAGTTCCGACTGTGTGCGAGTAGTAGCCCTGGGAGGTCTTGTTGGTGACTCGTATCTGATAGCTGCCCGAATAGGCCGACGAGAGGTCAGGCACGTTGGCCGTTAACGAGGTGCTACCTGATACAGAAGTTGCATACACCGATCCCACCAGATAGCCGTTGCCATCGTAATAATCGACCCTCGGCATACCGTATGTCGTGACCTCCTCCCGGAAAACCCGGCCAAAATAAAATAGAGAAAAGCGGGCAATTATGACAGGATGGGAGCCCTGACGATTGCCATGAAAAAATCCAAGTTCACCGAGTCGCAGATCGTGTTTGCGTTGCAGCAGGCGGAGAGCGGAGTCACCGTTGCCGAAGTCTGCCGCAAGTTGGGGATCAGTGAAGCCACGTTCTACAGCTGGAAGAAGAAGTACGGCGGCCTGAATCCGGTTGAGCTGCGTCGGTTGCGGCAACTGGAAGAAGAGAACGCGCAGTTGAAACGGATCGTGGCAGACCTGACGCTGGACAAACAGATGCTGCAGGATGTGCTTAAAAAAAAGCTTTGAAGACCCGCCAACGCCGGCAGTTGGCAACTATGTTGCTGGCGGAGTATCGGGTCTCGGAGCGGCGCGCTTGTGCAACCGTATTTTTACACCGCTCGGTCTATCGTTACCTGGACCAACCACGCGACGATCGCGCGGTGCGGCAGCGGATGAAAGAGATCGCCGAGACGCGGGTGCGTTACGGCTTTGAGCGCATTCACATCCTGCTGCGACGCGAAGGCTGGCGCGACAATCACAAACGCACTTACCGCATTTACAAGGAAGAAGGGCTGAATTTAAGAAGCAAGCGACCGCGGCGCAACAAGACCGCGGCGCATCGTCAGCAGCGACCGCTGCTGACTGGACCACACCAGTGCTGGAGCATGGATTTCGTCAGTGATCAGCTGTTTGATGGCCGCCGCTTCAGGGCCTTAACTTTAGTCGATAATTATAGTCGCGAATGTCTGGAGATCGAGGTGGGCCAGAACCTGAAAGGCATCGACGTGGTGGCGGTGATGGATCGCATGAAAGCTTTGCGCGGTGTGGTGCCGCAACGAATCCAGTGCGATAACGGGAGCGAATTCATCTCTAAGGCTTTAGACAAGTGGGCCTATGACAACCAGGTGACGCTCGACTTCTCGCGACCCGGAAAACCAACGGATAATCCATTCATCGAATCATTCAACGGCAGCTTTCGTGATGAGTGCCTGAACGTCAACTGGTTCCTCTCGCTCGAGGATGCAAAAGAAAAAATCCAGTTGTTTAAGGAAGAGTATAATGGCTTCAGACCACATAGTTCCTTATCCGGTCTGACGCCGAACGAGGTGGTCCAACAGCACTCTAATGGTCCAATTTTTTCTATTTTAGGCCGGTAGCGAAATTGGGAGGAGCTCAGTCGAATCAAAGCTCTGGCCCGTAATGGTAGCGGTCGAGGGCGGGCTGGTTAGATCGATCGACGACGGACTTGCCGAAAGGGGCACATTAGAGTTCAAACGCAGGACGATTGTCACACTGCCGCAAGTCGCCGCCCCTACCGGTCGCGGAATAATAATCGTTCCGTAGGGATTGGACACAGCAACAACCTGCTGGGTCGCGCCGTTTCCCACATCGAAAACCAACAAGTAGCTGGAATTAGGAGTTAATCCGCCGTAGGAACAGGTGTTAGAAGAACTGGACCCGCAACCCGGCAGTATGAACACAAACAAAAGTAGTAAAAGAGGCAATATCTTTTTCATTGCTTTTTACCTCCTTCGCTCAGGTTCAGGATCTTGTTTAAGGCGGACTTAGTGAAAAACAGATTGGGCGCCGACGGATGCAGCAACCCGTTCGGACCATAAGGCCGGCCGGAAACATTTTTTTCCGCCTTTCGTTGCGCCCTCGTCTGACGCTCGTCCATTCTTTTCTCCAACAACATCTGCGCGATGTCGCTGCGTGAATCGGTCAACGGATCGTCCGACGCGACGGAGTAGGCGATCAGAAGTGCTTGCGTTGGCGTGACGCCTTGCGAGTGGACGTTTCCGAATTGCTCGGGGAGAAGCGCACTCAGCGTGCTCACGCGATCGTTAACTTCTCCTTCGATCATCGAACGCAGTCCGATTTGCAGCCCAGCATCACCACGCCGGCTCCATTCACGACCGGCCTGCGCTTGCAGAATCAAGTCTGTCTTGCTCATGACGCCCCATTTGGCGTTGGCCCGTGAGCGGACTTCGTCGTTCGCGTCAGACGATGCGGCGGCGGCTTCCTCGATCTCTTTATCAGTTAGAGTTGCCAACCGATCGACGACTGCTGCGGTCATGTCGTCCGTCAACTCGCTGACGGTGATGTATGGCGACTTGCGGTTCAGCACATCACTCTCCGCCTTCGCAAGTCTCTTCTTAAATCCGTCAGTCAATTTCAAACCGGAGCGCCAGTGAATGAATTCGGCGGCTGACGCGACCGCTTCATCTGCTTGCTGGGGCCCGGCCGCGAATCGAACTTCGCTTCCGATGCCTTTGCGCAACTGATTTTGTAAGTGTTGTTTATCCTCAACGGAGGCTTTCGCCGGGAGAGGGTACGAGTACCAAACCGCTATCCCTGCTGAAACAAGAAAAGCGAGGACTGTTGCGATCGCTATCAATGGTCTTCGTCGAAGACCTTTAATCAAGCTCATAAAATCTCCTCTCAGACAACGGGTTGCTGATCAGTGGGGAGACGGCTAGTTGATCACTAGACGGTGATGGATACCCTTTGTTAACAGTTTTGAGTGCTTGTGATGAAATTATGTGCTGCGCGAGGGCACAGAGATCGATGGTGCATATTCGAGTTGGCCGTGAACCACTTGGGAGGCGGACTCAAACACTCGAGATCAACGCATCTACACTCTGTCAAAAAGCCCTTCGCGTTGTAAAACATTCGTGGTAAGACTAAGACATTGACAAGATACTGTCCTTGAAACTATTTCTGGACCGACCTTACGTACGCCACATTCGGTATCGAGTAGCAGATTAGTCCAGACATTTCTCAGTGTAAGGAAGCGTCCGCGACGGTGAGAAGACACACTAAAATACTATTTAAGATCTCGACTCTATGACATTACGATGTGTAGCGATATACGCTCGACAAAACGACTTCATAATCCAGCCCGAATCCCTAACAACCAATGAAATGTGGATTGGAGGGGAACCGGTCCAAGTGCTGCCCTGCGAAACCGACATGACGACTCTGGGTCAGGCCATTCAAAACGCGCTGGCTGCCTCTCAGGACGGGGTTGCTCATCCGACGGATTCGAAGGCCGTGTTGCAACCGCTGTTCAAGGGCGCGAAAATCAAGAGTTGGAATGCGCTGCAAAAGTCCGCGAAGATGGTTAGCATCGAAATGTCGGCGGCCGAACTTCGCATGGTCCCAAGTAGAAACGGTGGGACGTCGGGTGATGATAAGGGCTATAACCACCTCCCTGAGAAAGCGATCGTACTTGCGGCTGGTTGTTCCCCAGAGCAGTTGGGATCAGCCTTGTCACAAGCCCTGGAACTCTGCTGTTGAGACTGGCGATTGCCGGCGAAACCAGGCGTTGCATCACGGCCGGGTCCGCATTGCTTTTTCGCGCGACACCGCGCCGTTACAACGGCCACGGCCGGGTGAACTCGTGCGTTAGATTTCTTATTCGCAAACAGATAGCGCCCCCCTACTCAATCTATTCTGATAGCAATAGAGATTTAGCCCATGATCCCTTTGTCAGAAGTGACACCTCCAAAACTGGACCAATGAACGTTAGTATTTCCGGCTCATCGCAACTTGTTGCAAGAAACTCTTTCAGGGTTGATACATTTTTCTAACTTGGTCCCTGGGGTTGTCGCTGCACGCTCCAACCCCAGGCTGAAATTAGCCAACGCCTTCGGCGTACTTCAAACTGACCCACTACCAGGTGAGAGAGGTCAAGCAACTTTATTTGGATACATGACGGCCTAAAGCGCTTTGCCGCAACTGTTGGAAGAAACTGAGCATTTCTATCCTCGCCGAAATACCAATCCAATCAGTCAAAACGATTTTGGCAGAAACCCACTCAGATACTTCCTGATTGACAACTCACACCAGCACGAAGAAAATAATCGCGTTAACCCGACTCCGATCTCTGACTCAAACTTCGGACACTCAAATTCTTAAACACTTTCCTCTGGTGTTGTTTAGACAATCTCAAATAATTATGAACTCACTAACCTCCACTCTCACGCGCCTCAATCGAGTTGCATTTATTCTGGGAATTGTGAGCCTGGTTGCCACTTTCGTCGGAACAATTCTCGTCAGTGCAAACGCTGGCTTCAGCTTTAGTCCACCCGCAGGCCAAAGTTTTATAGTCACCAACGCCAACGATCAGGGCAGTGGATCAATGCGTGATGCGATCACTAACGCGAATGCCACGCCTGGTCCCGACACAATCGTCTTCAATATTCCGGGGGCCGGAGTGAAGACGATTAATCTATTAACTTCATTGCCTGACATCACCGATCCAGTAGTGATTGACGCCACCACTCAACCAGGATATGCGGGCGCGCCACTCATCGAACTGGAAGGATTAGCTGCCGGCGCCAATGGAAATGGTTTGGTCATTAAAGCAGGCAGCAGCACGGTGCGCGGATTAGCGATTGTTAACTTCACCAGCAATGGCATCTGGTTGAATGCCTGCGACAACAACACGATTCAGGCGCATTATCTTGGCGTGGGCGCAAATGGAACGACGGCCAAGTCAAATACTCGCGGACTTCTCCTTACCAATTCGTCAAATAACTTGATCGGGGGCACCACAGCCACTACCCGCAACGTGATTTCAGGGAACCGAACAAATGGTATTGAGATCGACGGCGACGCCAACATTGTTCAAGGAAACTTTATCGGCACGAATGCCGCCGGAACGGCAGCGCTTCCCAACGAGGACGGAGTACTTATTGCTAACGACACGTCTACGAACAATGTCATCGGCGGCACTGCGGGCGGCACAGGTAATCTCATCTCCGGAAATCGCGACGATGGGATCTTCACCACCGGCGCCGGCACAACAATCCAGGGTAATTTGATTGGCACAAACGTCAGCGGCACAGACGCGATCCCCAATTTTAGAGGCATTCGGGCGAGGGGCCCGAACATGCTGATTGGTGGCCTCGTCGCAAGCGCACGAAACCTTATTTCAGCCAATCTTATAACGGGGGTTGAGATCCAGGGCGTCGGCAGTAAGCTGCAAGGCAATTACCTTGGCACAGACGTAACCGGAACTTTGCTTTTGGGGCGCACTTTCCATGGTGTTGTTGCCGGTGGTCTTGCCTTGGTCGGCGGCACGGTACCTGAGGCGCGCAACATCATCTCAAATGATGCTTTTGCAAACGTTGGGTTGGAATTCAACTTTGCCGGTCCGGCTGCCGTGCAGGGTAATTACATCGGCACTGACGTAACCGGCACTCGCGCGCTCAGTATCACAAGCGGCGGAATCGACATCACAGGCAGTGGCCACCTGATCGGTGGCCTTGTCGCCGGCGCAGGAAACGTCATATCCGGAAATGGGTATGGCATCCGTCTCGGCGGCTTCTCCTCTCCCGTGGAAAGGAATGTGATTCAAGGGAACATTATCGGGTTGAATGCTACTGGAAGTGGACCGCTGCCAAATGCGCACGCGGGCATTTCGATTGCCCCGGTAGCAAATAACACAATCATCGGCGGGACGCAGAGTGGAGCGGGCAACAAGATTGCATTCAACGACGGTCCGGGAATGTTAGCGTTTGGCGGTAACGGTAATTCCGTCCGCGGCAACTCCATTTTTTCCAACAGCGGTCTGGGAATAGATCTTGATTTCAACGGTGTCACTGGCAACGACAGTAACGATGCTGATATCGGTCCCAATAATCTGCAAAATTTCCCGGTGATAACAGGCACGATCTCGACGAGCAACAGTACGACGATTCAGGGAAGTTTGAAATCGTCACCGAACACAATTTTTCAGATCGACTTCTATTCCAATAGCGCAATCGATCCTTCAGGACACGGAGAAGGCGGCCAGTTCTTCGGCACAACGTCCGTAAACACTGACGGCAACGGCAACGCCACTATTAATGTGACCTTCCCGGTTAGTTTGCCTGCCGGTCGAGCAGTCACCGCAACGGCGACTGATCCGAATGGAAACACCTCGGAGTTTTCGGCCGCTGATCCAGCGGCAGCGAGGGGCAGTGTGCATTTCAGTATGAGTTCGATAAACGTAATCGAAGATATCGGTGCGCTTACAATCACGGTTCTGCGCACGGGTGGCTCCATAGGTAATTTGACTGTCGAGTATGCAACTGTCGATGGCACAGCGATCGCCGGTCAGGATTACACGGCGAGTTCAGGCACATTGACTTTCACAACCGGTGAAACAAGCAAGACTATTCAGATACCGATTGCGAATGACGCGGCAACTGAACCCGATGAAGTATTCGCGGTTGTGTTGCACAACGCTTCGAACCTCGAGGATCTGAGCGCGCCCAACCCGTTGCTTGTAACCGTGCAGGACAGCACAACCGTTCCAGAGCTGTCGGTAAGTGAAGTCTCTGTTGTTGAAGGGAACGCCGGCACCACTACACAGGCAGTGTTTACGATCCGCCTTTCAGCAGCTACAGGCCGTGCGGTTAGCGGTAGGTTTTTCGTAGCAGGCTTCGGGAACTTTGTGGACTTCGCGGCGTTCGGTGGCTCAAGTTGCAGTATCCCGGGGGTTGATTTCGAAAGGCTCTCCGGCAATTTCTCGTTCACCCCTGGCGCGACGACATTTACTGTACCCGTTAAGATTTGCGGCGATTCCAGTGCAGAGATTGATGAAATTTTCTTTTTTACGCTGACGGATCCGACGGGGTCTGAGACGATCTCTCAGGTAACCAATATGATTGTTGATGACGATATTCTTGAGTTGGTCCTGGAAGAGTCTGGTCCGATTCCGAATCAAGCCGCGGCTCTGGACGCGATTCTCGCAGTGAGAGATCCGTTCCGCATTGTTGGTATTCCGGATTGGTTCCCTAGTGGAAGCGATAAGAATACCCGTGTGGCGCTGTTTGCGCGTGGCCTCCAGCTGAATCCTGGTGAGTTGCCGTCGGCGGTGTTGGTCCGGTTCACTAGCAACAACGGTAGCCTCTTCGACGGGCGCGTCGAGGACGTGCGCTTGATTCCCAATTCGGAACTCACGCAAGTCACCGCAAGGCTGCCGAACAATTTACCGGCGGGCACTCACACAGTCTTCATCCGGGCCCACAACAAGGTAAGCAATAGCGGTACGATTCGCATCGCACCCTAGTGTCTGGTCGGCTTTGCCTCAAAAGTCCTTTTTCAATGACAGAGAGTAAGCCACAAAACAGCACAAAAAGCGCAAATGATTAAAACATTAAGGATTACCTCCACCGCTAAGAATTCATTTTGTGCTTTGTGTGCCTCTTGTGGCCTTCAAGATGACTTTTGAGGCAAAGCCTGTCTGGTCCACTGCGGGTGAGTGTGCGTACTTTGCCCAGTTAAGGGAATGTTAAGGAATGCCTCAGTGGAACTCGCTGTTACCACAAGGCATCATGACGTTCGAAAACACCAAAGGCTTCGTGCAGCTCGATGCCGCCCGGAAGCATGCCTGAGAAGGTGCCGAACCAATGGAAATAATCGGAACGAATAACCAGGAAATTGTCGTGATTCTCAAGCAATGCTTCGCGCTTAAAGCGAAGGGTTCCGCCTTCAGCGAAGTCGACGGCTAAGAGATCCTCTGAGAAAGTATTGGGGCCAATCTCTCGTGCGTCCCCTTCGATCCAGATGGTGCGCTCGCTCTTGACGGAGGTGTCAAAAAGGCCGGTGATAGCATTGAAGGCAACGAGGCGGCCGTGCTGATCAGAACCGGCTGCGGCTGCCCAACGCCAATTCGTATGTCGCTCATGATAGCCGGCGTTGATGTCAACGAATACTACCCCCGTGACCTTCCGAGTTGTGTTGCCATAACGCACAGTGCCCTGCGCTTGCCGGCAGTAATCCTTATGCGACCAAATGTACGCGCGCTGAGCAGGGCGGTAAACCTCGAAGCTCGAGCATGATTCATAGGTCACATCGATCGCCACGTCGCCATCGTTTACTTGCAAGCGATGTGGTTCGATTTGTACATATCGCTTGAACAGGTGTGAACGTTCCCGAAACTCCTGGGCTGCTCGATCCCAGATAGCCCAGTATTCCTGCCGCAGAGGCCCAACACTCACCCGCGCCGCGCAAAAAGACAACTCATGACTCCAAAATGAGACGTAATGCCAGTGCTTGCGCAATTGGCCAGCGCGGAATAGTGAAAGGTGGTCGGGTGGCAAGGGAACAGTGGGACGGTCAATGCCGCTGCCGCGATATGGTTGATCAGGTGGTGCGGGTGTCATTTTCCTTCCTGAGAAGTTGTCATCATACTCTAAGCGACGAGCCTTCGGAATGTGCATTTTCAACGAAAGCGTCTACCCAAATCGAAAAGCAAAATGCCTCCCTAACCATGGTGTTTAGAAACTTGCTGGACACAAATTGTACCTGGACCTCATCGAAATTCTCCGACATGACACAGCGTTCACCGATGCCGAAGAAGAAAACACTCGCATCGTCGTATAAGCAGTGCTAACCTGTTCGAGATGCTGGCACCGATAGCCCATCGGTCAGGCATCGCACCTCAAAACCTCAGGCTACCAACCATGCGTATCAAAGGCACACTCAAGAGCTGGAATGACGATCGCGGTTTTGGGTTCATCGCTCCGATCGAAGGTGATCAGGAGGTGTTCGTTCACATCAAGGCATTTGGACCTCGTAGCGGTCGTCCGCAGGTGAATGAAGTCCTTTGGTACGAGATCGAGCTTGGACCACAAGGCAAAAAGCGCGCAAAGAATGTTGAGGTCGCCCGCAGGAGCACTCGCAATGAGGAGTACTGTGAGCCGTCAGCGCCGCCAGGCTCTGCAACTCTAGTTGCAATCGCCGGCTTCATTTTGCTGTACGTCGTAGTCGGCATCATCTGGCAGCCGCCGGATGTATTGGTGGCGATCTACGTCGGAGCAAGCGTCGTCACGTTCGTTGCCTACGCCATGGATAAGTCCGCCGCAAAGCAAGGAGCGTGGCGAATCCCGGAGAAGAAGTTACACCTGTTGTCTTTGGCCGGTGGCTGGCCCGGCGCCTTACTCGCTCAACAGTTCCTGCGTCACAAATCATCGAAAACTGAATTTCGGAGTGTCTTCTGGGGTACCGTGATCCTGAACGTCGCTGGCTTCGTCCTTTTCTGTTCACCGTTGGGCCAGCAATTCTGGGCGACTCCCAGATAGTTAATATCGCTGCGGCCTCAGCGTAAACCCGAGTTCTCTGCTTTATTAGACAGAGGTGCATCAGAGATACGCCGATGGCCGCCGCGAAACACTTAGTTACATGTTGCTTTGATTGCTCTTCCTTGCGCTAGGTCACTGGATTTGATTCGCGCGTGGAGGATTGAGAATCGTTGGCTGCGAGGCTCGAGTGGTGGGGAGCGAAGACAGTGATTAGTGGCCAGTCACCTTTTTTACGCTCCGAGAAAGTTATAAACACATCGCCGAAGTTACTAACGAACATGCGGCAGAGGAATGAACCATCCCGCGCCTGGTACGCCCAGCTTATTCCTAACTGAACCCCAAAATTCACAACGGGCTTTGGATCGAAGACCTGAATAGGCTTTTTCTGGAACTGGCGGAAGGTGACATTTCCAAGGTAACCATTTTCCGGCATACGCCTGGTCCATTCGAAGGTCAGCGAATCGCCGGTGCCGTCGTTCGCAAAGAAAGTGGTTCTGGTGGTCGGTGGAAACCGAATTTCCTGGGTTAAGACTGGAGTTGACATCTAATTTCTCCTTTCAAAGTGGAACGTGAGTTCTAAAGTTAGAGCGATAAGGCTCTATCTAAGAACGCGAGAGAAAGGTTGGAAATCCGGCAGGTTGCTCAAAAAAATTTCCGGTATTATTTCATCGGCTAATTTGGCCACAGATAACACGGATAAAATCCGGATTTCAATCCGTGTTTATCTGTGTTTTGATTTCGACTGCGAGTAAGTCGTTTCAGATGCAACGCGTCAACTTCTTATGCTTTTTGTGGCCTACTCGTATCTGAGCGTCACCAGTGGATCGACTCGCGTTGCGCGTCGCGCTGGTAAATAACAGGCGAGCAGAGTCACTCCGATCAGTAGCGCGGTTACGACTCCAATGCTGAGCGCGTCGCTGGTCGTCAATCCAACCAACATACTCGATAACAATCGCGCCACGGCAAGTGACGCGGGAATACCAATAACAGCGCCAATCAGAACGAGCTTCATTCCTTGTTTCAGCACGAGAGTGAGAACGTTGTGTGCCTGTGCTCCCAGCGCCATGCGAATACCGATTTCGCGTGTGCGTTGGACCACCAGCCACGCCATCACACCGTAGAGCCCAATGACTGCCAGCATGAGAGCCAAAACGCCAAGCGCAGTCGCGCCGTGTGACGCGGCAGACATGATGGTTTGTTCTCCGGTAATTATCTCTTCAAACGTTTTCACAAACAGCCGCAGCACCGGCTCGACGGCATAAGCCTCATTGCGCGCAAGATCTTTCACGGATGCAGCGTCCGTCGTGGTGCGCACCAGCACGGTCGTATCCATTTCACCAGGCGAAGCGCCGGGCAGATAAACGATGAGCGGCAGTGTTTCTCCGGATCGATAGATCTGATTGTCACGCGAAACGCCGACTACTTGCGCCGAAGAAAAGATCATTTCGGTCTCGCCGTCACGTACCGGTTGTTCGATACGTAACAACTTGCCGAGCGCACTCTCGCCAGGCCAGAGGTTTCGCGCAGTTGATTCACTAACGATGAGCACGGGCGTGTGTGCGTTTACTTCTTCCGCCGTAAACGAACGCCCGAGAACGAGGGGCGTACCGATCGTTTCCAGAAATGTGGAAGGAATCTCTTCAAGCGGAACGCTCGGGTACTGCTTTGGACTGTTTCCCCCCTGGTCCAACAACGTGATGATGCCGCTACCAATATCCACGCGATCGAGGCTGACACTTTTCACAGCCG
Source organism: uncultured Acidobacteriota bacterium (assembly GCA_963708055.1). GTDB lineage: Bacteria > Acidobacteriota > Blastocatellia > Pyrinomonadales > Pyrinomonadaceae > PSRF01. Next base: position 1,939,603 of record OY970193.1, read on the forward strand.
GCAGCGCGGCGAGTCGCGTCATCAGTTGCTGCTGAAAAACCTTCGCACGTTCCGCGTCATACCCACTCAACTCCAAACTATAATCCACCGAGAGAAGGTTCTTTGCTTCAAAACCCGGATCGGTTGCTATGTTGAGTTGGACGCTACGCAACAACAGCCCGGCTGGAATCAGCAGCACAAAACAGATCGACACCTGAGCAACAACAAGTGCGCCGCTCAATCGTGATCGCGCTGAACGCCCGGTAGCGGTTCCGCCTTCCGACTTGACCACGCCAATTAAATCAGGGCGAGTGGCACGCAACGCTGGAACGAGCCCAAACGCGATTCCGCTCAATAACGCGAGCCCAAAAGAATAAACCAGGACGCGCCAGTCAGGCGTGAGATCGATGGCGATTCGCTCCATTTCTGCGCCACCGTAGCTCACGAAAACCACGGACAGAAACAGGTTCAGACTCCACCAGGCTAGCAACACACCACCAATGCCGCCCACAATACTCAACACCAAACTCTCGGTCAGTAACTGCCTGATCAGTCGCCAACGACTTGCGCCCAAACAGAGTCGAACACCGATCTCTTTCTGTCGCGCGATGGCTCGCGCGAGTTGCATGTTCGCGATATTGAGGCAGGCGATCAGAAGAATCAGACCGGTGGCACCGAGGATCATTCCGATAAACATCCATGCTTCGATCGGAAACTTCCTTTCGTTAATCGGGTCGACGGCGATTGCTCTCTTTGGACCAGTAATCGATTGAGTTTCGAATTGGCTCAACAGAACATTCATCTCGGTGCGCGCTTCAGGCGCGGTCGTCGCCGGCTTGAGACGCGCGTAGATGCTGAGCCATGGAAGATCGCGTCCGCCATACCAGTCTCTCTTTTCAGGCGGGATGCCTTCGAAACGATCCGTCGACATCGCAGCACGCATCGCGAGTGGCAGCCAGATGTCGGGCATCTCACGCCGGAGACCGACAAACTCCGGATGAGTTATCCCGACGACCGTGAACGGTTTTCCGTTTAACTGGATGCTGTTACCAACAAGCTGAGCATCACTTCCAAAACGCCGCTGCCAAAAGCCATGACTCAAGACAACGACCGGATCACGACCTGGAACACTGTTCTCTTCGGCTGTGAAAATGCGCCCGAGATGCGAACTACCGCCCAGCATCGCGAAGTAGTTTTCTGAAACGAAGTTTCCGAGAATCTCTTCAGGGTCTCGGTTAGGTCTGTTTTCTCCGAGAAGAAAACGCTCCTCTTCGTAGACGGCTAGCACATCCGAAAATGATTGGTTGTGATCGCGAATGTAGGAGTAGTCGGGAAAAGAAAAACTGTCCGAGCGCTTGGAGCCTTCTTCGAAGAAGAGGCGCACAATCGACTCCGGCTCCTTGACCGGCAACGGTCGCAACATGATGTTAAAAACACTGAAGATGGCCGCGTTTACACCGATCCCAAGCGCAAGCGTCGCAATCACGACGAGGGTAAAGCCGGGTCGCTTCAACAGACTTCGGAAGCTATATCGTAAATCTCGAAACATATGTATGCCTTGTTAACGGATAATCAGACTTCAAGCATGAAACGACCCCACAGTCGTCGTTATTAACAAGCCTTTGCACAAAAACTAAGTACGAAAAAGATCTGCCACGCAAAGACGCAAAGCGCTATCGCGTTTCTAAAAGGCTTTCTTCTTTGCGTCTTTGCGTCTTTGCGTCTTTGCGTGGGAAATTACTTACTCAGCGATCCGAGACAGGATGTAAGGCAGTCTGGACGTCTAAATCAGTTTGACCCCGTGGATTTGAGTAACTGTTCCAGCTCCAGTTTCATCGATTCGAGGGCTTTGGCGGCATCCGGTTGCTTGATGATGTTCTTCATCTCATAAGGATCGGCTTTGAGATCATAAAGCTCATCCATCCCTTCCAGTTCGAAATAGTGGATGTATTTCCAGCGCTCGTTGCGTACAGCCTTGTAACCCATCTGCCGAATCCGAGGGAACACTTTGTCAGAGTAATACTCAATCAAAAATGAGTTGCGCCATTCAGGTCTTTCACCTTTGAGCAATGTCATGAGCGAACGTCCCTGAAACGGGGTCGACACAGAAACACCGGCCAGCTCGAGCAAAGTAGGAGCAACATCGATGTTGAGAGCAAATTCATCACGCACTGTGCCCGCTCGAATGGCTTTCGGATAACGCATCAAAAGCGGCATACGGATCGATTCTTCGTAAGCCAATCGTCGCTCGACGCTGAGGCCATGTTCACCGTAGAAGTACCCATTGTCACTCGCAAACACGATCACTGTTTTGTCGAGTTGACCGGTTTCTTTCAGCGCCTTAAAGATCTCGCCCACTCCTTCTTCGATTGCCATCAGCGAACGTAGCCGGCCTAACACTGCCTCGTCACGCGTGGCGGTACTTGCGCCGAGCGGAGGCAAATCACCGATTGCTCGTTCGAGAGCTGGTTTGCCTGTCGGCGGTCGCATCGCGCTAGGCCGGCGTGGAATCTTTTTCCCGCTAAATAACTTGCTATGTCGTTTGGCCGGAATGAAGTGTTCAGCCTGGGCCAGGTCGACGCTTCCATCGTTATGCTGCATCACTTCCGGGTGAATCGCTTTATGGGCCAGATAAACCAGGAAGGGTTTGTCATGCTTTCTCCGGATGAATTCAACTGCATAGTTGTTGAGAAGATCCGTAATGTACCCGTCCGGTTTCGCGTCGCGCCCGTCTTCGTTTATCTCCGGGTTAAGGTAGGAGCCCTGTCCCTTAAAACTCACCCACCGATCAAAGCCGGGTCGCGGTGAATCGTCATTGCCCATGTGCCACTTGCCGATGAAAGCTGTTGCATAACCCGATTGATGAAGCAGTAAAGGAAAGGTGTTGAGTTTGTGACTTGCTGCCGAACGATCAACGTTGTCGGTGATCCCGTGTACGTGCGGATATTGCCCCGTCAGAAAACTTGCGCGTGAAGGCGAACAGAGCGGCCCGACTAAAAACGCATTGCGAAACATCACGCCTTCGCTTCCAATCCGATCGATGTTAGGTGTTTTGAGAAACGGGTGACCGGCAATACCCAATTCATCCCAACGCAAGTCGTCAATAAGAATGAAGACGATGTTGGGCCGCGTTTCTTGTCGGCTAGATTGAGCCTGACCGACCACGGCGAAGATGAGCAAAGCGATTGCGAGTGGAATACACTTTTTCATCACACACACACTTTACCATCTCTCTGCGGCCCTCTGCGTATCTCGGCGACCTCTGCGTGAAACGGTGATGATCAAAACGCAGAGATCGCCGAGATACGCAGAGGACCGCAGAGACAACTCCTCAATTTAAGACCCCACCAAAAATTCACTTGCATTCTCGAAGACTGCGTGTAGTATGTTGCCGCTGCCCGCCTCCTAACTTCACTTGGGGCAGTCCAACGTGATCTCACAGTCTTAAACTAATCGCCCAGAGTGGAGAGTGCGTTTCAACATAGCGCGTAAAAGGCTTTCAGCGTTTTGACTCGGATCTTAACGTGCTCTGAAAAGTGTAGCTAGATCTTCGTCGTCAGAGGAGGATTCATGATTCCACGCAAGTATCTGGAGAAGCTCAGAATGGAGTTGGCCGGAACTCTGCTCGAGGCAGGCCAGCCGGGCTACGATCAGTCTCTCGTTATCGACAACGGGAGGATCGATCTACGACCGGGAGTAGTTGCCATGTGCGTCAACGCGGAAGACGTAGCCACGGCGTACAAATTCGCTATTGCGCACGACATGCCATTTACGGTGCGCGGCGGCGGCCATAGCGCGGCCGGTTACTGTTTGAACCAGGGCGGAATGGTGATCGACCTCACGCAAATGACCGCCAAGCGCCTCGATCTCAAGCGACAGGTGGTGTGGACCGAGACCGGCAATCGCTGGCGTGACCTTTACCTTTTCCTGCAAGCCACAAACACCGGTTTGATTCCGATCGGCGGCGGTTGTCCGACCGTTGGAATCCCCGGCTTCATGCTCGGTGGCGGCATCAGTTTCGTCTCCCGCTCGTACGGTCTGAGCGTCGACAACCTTCTCTCAATCGACATCGTTACGCCGGACGGCAAACTGCGGACGATCTCCGCCGAGTCTAAATCGAAAGAAGACAAAGATCTCTGGTGGGCGTGCCGCGGCGGTGGTGGTGGAAACTTTGGGATCGCCGTTGCTTTTGAGTTGCGCGTGCATCAACCAAACACGCCGACGATGTTGTGTGGCCAGATCCGCTATCCGATCGAGTACGCGCAGGAAGTTCTCGGTTTCTACAACGAATGGATCGAGAAGGCGCCCGACTCGCTTGCGGTCTACGGCTACATGGGGAAAGTGGCGCTGCCAGCGCATCCCGACACGCTCGTCAACACCTTTGGTCTAACGCCGATCTTTAACGGCGACAGCCGCGAGGGAATGGACCTGATCGCTCCAATTCTCAAGTTCCCAAACATCTTCATCAACCTCTACGACATGACGTTGCCCGACTTCGAGATCTACAACGGGCTGCTCACGATCGTGGGCGGAATGAGCGGATATATCCGCTCGGGCTTCATGGCGCCAAAAGCGTTTACACCGTCATGTATCGACGTGCTCACAACGTCGATGACGAGTGCGCCGTCGCCGAACAGTCTTTTGGTTTGGACGCACATGGGCGGGAAAGTTACCGAGGTCTCTAAAGAAGCGACCGCTTTCTGGCATCGCGATGCCCGATTCCTGTGGGAAGTGAAAGCGATCTGGCCGCAAACCGATCAAACAGTGCAGAACGTCAACTGGGCTTACGAACTCGGCGAAGGAATGGCGCCGCACTCGATCGGAGCTTACTGCAACTACATCGATCCGCTGCTGCACAACTGGCCGACAGAGTTCTACGGCGACAACTACAAGAGGCTGGTGCGAATCAAGAAGGCTGTCGATCCTGACAAGCACTTCCGCTTCCAACAGGCCATCGGATCTCCGTTCAATCCGGACGGCGCGTATCCGCCCAATCTGGCACCGCTTTATCGCACGTTCCTTGTTTGATTCGAGATGGAGAAGATATGAAGAAAATCGTAACGATCATAGTGCTCACTCTCGCCGCCGCAACAATGGTGATCATGTCGTCGAGAACGACAACAACCGCTACTCAAAGTGGACCAGCGATTGTTCTGAGTCCGAAGATTCCCGGTGATGCTCAGTTTGGTGCGCTCCCACCCAACGCCACGAACGAACAGAAGCTGTTGGCCATCCAGGGCGACTTCGACATTTATTCATGGAACACATTCATTGCGCTCAACTGGCCGCCATTGCCCAACGGCACTGGGGATCCAAACAAGACGATTGGCCAGAACGGCGACAACGACACGGTGTGGGAACACTACCGCAACGTCTCCGATATCTTCCTGCCCGGTGGCAAAAAGCCGACTTACAACGGACCGGTGACCGTGCCGTCGCAATGCAAAGCCAGCTACAAACCGGGAATGAAGATTGTCAGCCAGGTCGGAAAAACGCCGACCGTGCTGACGGATTTCAGCCAGCCATTCAACACTGGTCCACTCATCGATCAAAACGGCAACTACACGCGCTATGAAATTCTGGTCAACAAACCAATGTTCGACTACATCATGCAGAACACGCTCTACTCAAAGGCTGGGCAGAAAGTGTTTTCGGGCGCGGTGAAGTTCCCCTGCGGAGTTCTCAACGGAGCCGAAGGCGCGATCATGGTGAAGGCCGCTTGGAAGGTCATCAGCGCAGCCGACAAAAATCGCTTCCACACGCAGACAGTGCTCGTTTACTCGCCGGCTTCAAAGAACCCGAAGTACGCGGCATCGTGTAGCACGAAGCTCATGGGACTCGTCGGTTTGCACATCGGCCACAAGACCAACTCGGGCGCACAGTGGCTCTGGTCCACCTTCGAACATGTCGACAATGCTCCAACTGAAGCCGACGTTTCGAGTGGAAAGTTCAAAGCAAAGTACAACTACTACGATCCGAAGTGCACGGCCGCGAACTGCCCGCCAAACGCGGTGCCGCCTCGCCCGTGGGTTCCGACCAAAGTCAGTTCCTTCCACAGCCAGGTGGTGCGGATGAATATGTTCAAGGGCAATGAGTTTGCTTTCGAGAGTGCAGCGGCACGCAACGCCGACGCGTTGAAGCTTCTTCTCGGCGTCTCATCCAGTTCAGTCTGGCAAAACTATGAGTTGATCAGCACGATGTGGCCCACCAATACCGGAACATGCCAGGCGACTCCGGGTGATCCACTCGGAACGCCGGCGCCGAACTTCCTGGCCAACACTACGCTTGAGACTTATATCCAGGGGATGGTCCCCAACGTCTCGTCGAACTGCATCGAGTGTCACAACAACGCCACGATGACTACGCCGGTGCCGTCCGACTTCACGTACATCCTGCAACGAGCGCAATAGAAAAGAGGAGACGACTATGAGCAGCACACCACCACCCTCGGAATCCGTCGTGCAAAATTTCGCCAACCTGTCGGCGGCGCTGACGGGATTTCAGGCAAGCTTTATCAGGCCGTTTCTTGATCCGGTAAATCTCTCCGGAACTTTTTACGAGTTCGCCGTCGCGCAGGTCGGACAGCCGATGATGGACGCTCTGTTGAGTGAATTCCAAACTCTTAGCACCCAAACTCCGGCACTGACACCCCAACAGATCGCCGACACGTTACTCGAAGTAACGAGCGCGACGCCGTCAAATCAGGCGCTGCTCTGTCAGACCATCATTCTTATGTGGTACCTCGGTTCGTGGTATCCACCGCCGTTCCAAACGGGCGGATTTCAACAGGTCATCTCTTCGCAGGCATACACCAAGAGCCTGGCCTGGAATCTGGCACAGGCGCATCCGATGGGCTTCAGCGCATTTACGTTCGGCTACTGGAGCCAGCCTCCAGCATCGCTCGAAACGTTTGGCGTCAATACCGGCAATGGAGGTGGACAATGAGCAACGCACCATCACCGCAATACGACGTCGTAATTGTCGGCGCCGGCGTCTCGGGAAATCTAATCGCCAAACAACTCGGTCTCGCCGGTAAGAAAGTTCTCATCCTCGAAGCGGGACTTGCTGTGCCTGACAGCCGCGAAGAGTACATGAACAACTTTTATCTGGCCCTCGCGAAAACGCCGGAGGCTCCTTATCCGGCGCTGGCCGGCCGCAAAGGCTCAAAGGCAAATCCCGTTGGCGAGCTGCCCGATCCGGCGACGCTTCCCACTCCGCGTGCGACTGTCCTCGGTCTCGGCGGCACACCTGCCACCAGCTATCTCGTGCAGGCACAGGCAACCGGCGAGAACGCACCGCCCGAGCCGAATGGCGAAATACGTGGACTTCAGTTCTCAAGCACCTACGAGCGCAACGGCGGTGGCACGTCGTGGCACTGGCTCGGCACTTCCCTGCGCGAACTCGAGAACGACATTCGCATGTACACGAAGTATCAGCACGCTGTTGATTGGCCCTTCACGTACGAGGAGCTTCAGCCGTTGTGGGCACTAGCGGAAAAAGAGATCGGCGTCGCCGCGAGTGTGGTCCAACAGGAGCCGCTTGAAGTTGTCGGGTTGGAATTTCCGGCGGGTTATCAGTATCCGATGGGCCCAATCCCGTCGAGTATGGTTGACCAAACCGTCAGCCAGGGCGTTTCCGGTTTGCAGGTGCCGGGTACATTGCCTGACACTCCCGGTGGTTCAGACCCAACGATGTACGATGTATTCGTCACGCCGACTCCGGCCGGGCGCAACTCTGAACCGTACGACGATCGCCGCGTCTGCGCCGGCAATACTAATTGCATCCCAATTTGTCCGATCCAGGCCAAGTGGGATCCGACTGTCACTCTTGGCAAAGCCCTCGACACCGGCAACGTGACGGTAAGTTATCAGTCAGTTGCATACAACGTCGCGACCGATGACAACAACATCGCCACGCGCGTTGACTATTACGAGTGGACGCGCGACGCACAAGGCAACTTGCAGAAGACGTCGAAGTCTGTCACCGGTAAGGTTTACGTACTCGCCTGTCACGCCATCGAGAACGCCAAGCTGTTACTGCTGTCGAACAACTGGCAGGGCATCGCCAACCACAGCAACCAGGTCGGTCGCAATCTCATGGACCATCCGCTGTACCTGACGTGGGCACTCGCGCCGGAACCGCTTTGGGGCTATCGCGGGCCGCTGGCCACGGGAGGAATCGAGTCACTGCGAGACGGCGAGTTTCGCAAATACCGCGCTTCGTTTCGCATGGAGATCGGAAACGAAGGCTGGAACTTCTCAGTTGGCGATCCTTACACCACGGCGCTCGACTTCATCACCGGAACAAATAACTCCGGTCTAAACAATGGCGGTACAAACGGGGCGGCTCAACGCCTCGGTGGTACCGCACTCGCGCTGAAACTCAACAACCTGTATACGCGCCAGTTCCGCATCGCGTGCATGTTCGACCAAACGCCGCTGGCGGACAACTGCGTCACGCTCGATATCGATCCGACAACCGGCAAGCCAAACAATACGGATGGTCTGGGTATTCCACGGCCGAAGGTCGAATACGGGTTTGATACGTACACGATGGAAGGTTTTCGCATGGCTGCGTATGTCTGCTCGAAAGTTTACGAACAGATGGGAGCGCAGGAGTTTACGAAGAACGGCGTTGGCGGCACAGGCGATTTTACCTACCGCGGAACAAACTATCACTACTACGGCGCGGGTCACGTCGTTGGGACGCATCGTATGGGCGCCGATCCGGACAACTTCGTCGTCGACGCAAACCAGCGATCGCACGACGTGAAGAACCTGTGGGTGGTCGGCAGCGGCAGCTTCCCCACCGTGTGCACCGCCAACCCAACACTGACGCTACTGGCGCTGGCTTTTAAATCGGCAGACAGCATCATCGCAGCTCTCGGAAAGTAGACGAAAGGATTCTCGATGTATCTCAATAACGCTTTCTGGTCCATCATCCCCGGCAACGAAGCAAAAGCCTACGCGGCACTGGGTGCGCTCGCGGCGCAGATTGAGAAGGAAGAGCCTGACACGTGGATGTATCTGATCCACACTCCGAACCTCGACCCAGGTGTGAACATATTTCCGATGCCGGGACCGGAGCAGGTCGGCTTCGTAGAGGGCTACAAAAATCGCGCGGCGTTTCAAAGGCATCACCAGTCGCCGATCCTGAAAGAGTTCTTCGCGAAGAACGGCGTGTACTTTCTCAACATGTACGGCCCGGCCGTGCCCTGGATGATGGTCCAGACACTCGAGATGATCGACGGTTTTATCCGTCCCGGCGCCGACGTGATGACAGCCTGGCAGGTAGAGGCGCGTTGGGTAATGAAACCCGGTGCACGCGAGAAAGTGCAGAAAGCTCTGAAAGGTTATGTGAAGGCTGTCTACGAAGATGAGCCGACGACTTTGATGTATACGGTGAGTGTGGCCGATACGAGCAAACAGTCGCTGGCTTTGCCGCCCTCGCAGGTCGATGCGCTGGTCTACAACTCGTCATGGACCGACAAGCAAGCCTTCTTCGATCACGGGAGTGGACCGGTCTATCAGAATTTTCTGAAAGAGCACGGACACCTGTTCGTTCAGGCCGGCCCAGGCTCGACGACGCATCCGTATATGACCACGTCAGTCTTTAAACGCTTCGCCGGCTTCTTCCGCAAACAGGCATTCACGAAATGAAGCGCCCTGGGGCTTGTTAAGGTCATTTCGCATACTTGCCGAGGCATTTGAAGGAGCGTTTGTCTTTAAACTCGGGTTTATTTCGGATCTCGATCCAGTATTCCTCGCGCACGTCGTCATCGATCTCGACCACGTTTGCGTAAAGCGAATCGAGGCCGTCCTTCTTGCACCCGGAAATCCAGTAATGCGCGCCGCTCTCACTGTCAGCGAAATTTGCTTTGAATCCCGCGCCATTCAATGAATAGAATTCTCGACCGCGATAGGTGAGTGACTTCCCGGTCTTTGAATAGGTAACTCGGCCAATGCGAGCTGGTCCAACCAAGTCCTCGGACTTGTCTTCGATATACATAATGCGAGTTCTATGTGACATGACTAGCGTACGCGCATGAAATTAACAAAAGAGCAGCGAGGCGACACTTAATTGGATGCTTGTATTTTCTGCTTTTGCGATTGAATTAAATAGTGTTGCCCTTCCTTGTCGGTTAGCCGCACCACAACATCAACATTGACACCCGGACCCCACTTTGGTCCTTCTCGTATAGTAGCTTGACACCCAAGTGATTCCGAGCAATTTATCCACCCGTCTTGATTGTCAGAGGGGCTTTTCAACTGCGTCCTAAGATTTGATACCTCCCAAATCTGCTCGCCGAGAATTACCCATGCTCGGTCTATTCGAACACCGCTCGGAAATGGCTTCGCGCCAGAAGCGGTGACCTTGAGCCCTACCATCAGTGGGCTACCCTCCCCTCCATGTGAGGTACCCGGCATAAAATCTCGCCACGGAAAGGCGGTAAGCGATAGTGATTTACCATCGAGCACGATTTCGGCCGGTGCGTTGCGCAAATCTTTAAGAGAGACCGGCGAGTTCTCTTGAGTCTGGTCCACCTGAGCGGCGTTCTCTTTACAAAGAAACGCCACCGACATTAATGCGAGCACTAGACTTACAATTCGTTTCATAGCTCCACTCTCCATCTAGTGGCACATCGTAATCAAAGGCGTAGCCCGATTTATCATCTAGTTCCACGACCACTGCTTCTATTTGTTCCTCAAGCTCAAAAGGATCCACTGGTTCAATTTGGTAAGTTACTGGATCCTCGCACGAGCGGATATCACAATCAGCGCTGCTATTATCGCCCACGAGGCAAACGGTTCCAATTCACCAAACTCGCGATAGTCAATACTTCAGAAACAAAATTACCGCGGCGGTGTCTAACGTAAAAGCTCTATCAAAAAACACTGATTCGCGGAGGTTCACATGGTCATCGCTCTGCTTAGCATATTCGTCGCCCTATTTTTGGGTTTTGGCGCCGTTCAGGAGTTTATTGTACGCGGTGTTCAGGGAGGCGAAGTGCAGCCGCTCATTGTCGGCTTGGCCGGCATAGTCGTGAGCCTCCTGATGATAGCTTCGGGCATAAGTTATTGGCAGAAGCGACCGACGGCGCGCAGCCTTTTAATCGTCGCGGCCGTCTCGTCCATATTGTTCCACGTGTACGCGGCCTTACCGCCACACCGATACGTTGGGGCGCTGGTGCTGCTCGTCGGGGCGGGCTATGGGTTGGTGCTGCTGGTCATTGCTCTATGGCCGAGGAACGGTAAGACGCAGACGGCCTAGGAACGATCAATGACTCACGGCGTTAACGAATAAGCCCTTAATGAATTTGTAAGCACACTAGAGCAGCCGTGAAATTGCGCTCCAGGTGAAGGGATAAAGCCTATGACCCAACTCAGTAAGAGTGTGGTACGGATCTGCCAGTTTAACTTCCAGCATCGCAGAAGAAACAAGGGGCGTCACCGAAGCCCCCTCTCGAATCGGCGACGCCCCAGCCTCATGGTCTGGGTCGCACATGGGCACGTTGCACAAAACTCTCGCACGTCACAGAGCTTTGGCAACGTACCTCTATATAGCTGTGTGTAAATAGATATCGCAACACTTTGATGGAAGACCAAGTCTCTTCACTTAATGAAAAATTCTTTCGAAAGCAGCGGGCACACTTCTACTTTCCTCGCAAATCACGAGCAAAGTTCGTCTCATTGTGAACCCGAAAGACGCTCTAGCGAATCAAACTATTGATCGTCAGGATCACCGTTGTAATGATGCTGGTTGCCGATGTTTCGCTCGGCGGCGGCGGTGGTGGCGGGTGATGTCCCATGGTATCCATATGGCCCGCCAATGCAGAACCAGCAAGCGTCAGACTGAGGATCGTCACGGCGCATAGTTTTCGTAAGGTCTTCACGTTAGGTGCCTCCTGAGAGAGATGAAAGAATTTTTCATCTCAAACCTAAAACAGCTTGAATCTTCTTGCAAGGCTCGGGCGGACTGCGTAAGATTCCGGGCGGGGGCGCTCTCTGGCTCCTTTCCTTGCACTCAACGTAAAAAGTCGCTCACTCATGACCTTACGAGCCTCACTTCTACGCGAATTGGAAAAGCCCGGTCTCAGTGTGGATCGCCGAGCCGAATTGTGCTGTGAACTGGCAATGGCACTTGAAGACAAGGGCGAGTATGAAGAAGCGCGTGAGGTGTTGGGCGATTACTGGAGACGAATCGGTGAACATCCGATAGTTGCAAGACTGCAACCGGTAACCGCTGCCGAAGTGCTGTTACGAGTGGGAGTGCTGACTGGCCTTATCGGCAGTAAGAATCAGATTGAAGCCACGCAGGAAACAGCCAAGAACCTGATCAGTGAAAGCCTCACGATCTTTGCGCCCCTCAACTACCGAAAGAAAATTGCCGAAGCCGAAACGGAACTAGCGTACTGCTATTGGCGGACAGGCGAGATCCACGAAGCGCGGGATCTACTCAAGGAAGCACTCTCGTATCTGGTTACCGACAGTGAATTGAAGGCGAAGGCCGTGCTTCGATTAGGAGTCGTAGAATTTCGCGCTAATCATTACGAGAAGGCGGTACAAATCCTCACCAAGCACGCGCCACTATTTGACAAGATTCACAATCACACGCTCATAGGCAGTTATCACGACACTCTCGGAAATGCGCTGGAACAGCTCTCAGTCCAGAAGAAGCGCAGAGAGTTCGTTGATCGCGCTCTGATTGAGTATGCGGCATCAAGCTATCACTTCGAACAGGCAGAGCACAGGTGTTACCTCGCCTACGTCGAAAACAATCTGGGAATGCTGTATTTCAGGATCAATCAATACGACGAAGCACATGAGCATCTCGATCGAGCACGGCGAATTTTCCAGAGCCTCAAAGACTTCGGCGCCATGGCCCAGGTTGATGAAACTCGCGCTTGTGTGTTTCTGCAACAGAAACGTATCGCGGAAGGTGAACTCGTTGCCCGATCGGCAGTGCTCAACCAGGAGAAGAGTGGCAGACACGCGCTTTTAGCCGAAGCTCTGATAACCCACGGCAGAGCGTTAGCGCGTCTCGAAAGATATGGGGCATCACTTTCAGCATTTCGGCGTGCAATCGATTTATCAGAACCTACCGGAAATATCCAACTGGCGGCAGAAGCATCGCTCGCAGCATTTCGTGAGATTGGCGAACACTTAATAGTATCGGAAAAGGGTCAGCTGGTTTCCGGTCGCGGATGGGGCGAGGACAAACACTCAAGAGAACACGATCTCATAAAGCTGGCGTTGGACCAGGCTAAAGGTAAAGTAACTCATGCCGCGCGAAGTCTTGGAATGTCCTATCCGGCATTGAACTACATGCTGAAAACGAGGCACAAAGATTTGCTCATATATCGAACGCCAGTGCGCCGGCGTCCTCGGAAAAGCCTGATGCGGAAGAAAAAGGATGATGAGATTAAATGGCAGTAGGCGGGCTTGGGGCGGCAGAAATCCTAATTCTATTGATCTTCTTTCTGATGATTGTTGGAGTACCACTCGCCATAATTGCTTTAATTTTCTTTCTCGTCAAAAGAAGCAAGAAATAAGTAATGTCTTACTTTGCGGTTCTTCTCTGCGGTTCTCTGCGTACCTCGGCGATCTCTGCGTGATAGTAGTGGTTTAAACGCAGAGATCGCCGAGGTACGCAGAGAACCGCAGAGAAGAGAACTCAGATGTGCAGCATACGCCTAACGACCGGCTTTGATGTCGTAGGCCCATAAGGTTCCGGCGTCCCGGATGTAAAGTACGCCATTTGAAATCACTGGATGCGCATACGCCGTGTCCGCATACGGCTGCCCCGGCGGCGGCTTCGGTTGATTCGACGGAGTGAAGCGACCCTTTTCCCGATAACCTTCAGCGGTGGCCTCCACCAACCCGACATCACCTTTCCACGCGTGCACATATAAAAGCCCATCGGCATAGGCGAATGACGACCTGCCGACACTGTCAGCCTTCCACACTATCTTTCCCGTCGTGAACTCAACCGCGACTACCTTCTCGCTCGCCGGGTCGCTGCCATAAAGGTAGTTACCGATCAGCACTGCTCCGCCGAAACCATTCGGCAAACCACGCTCTAAGTAGACCTGTTCCGCCGCTACTCCCTTACCCTCGGGTTTCAAACGGATGAGGCCACCGCCTATCGAGAGGGCTCCCGCGTATACATATCCGTCACGCGCGACTGGTGTGAAGACTTGCGCCGGCCCTTTGACCACTTCCGTATAGCGCCAGAGAAACTCACCTGTCTTCGCATCGACTCCAACGAGGCCCTTGCTCAAAAACTGCACGTACTGCTTACGACCGCCACCTTGCACAACAATCGCCGACGCATAACCCGCCTGGTCACCACCGGGAACGGCTGATTGCCAGATGAGCGCGCCTGTCTTCTTGTTTAGCGCTACGATCGTGGCCTCCGCGCCACCGGGAGTGGCAACCACTACATCACCGTCAACCAGTGGAGACTCTGAGTAAGCCCACTCGTGGGGCTGTCCGCCGAAATCTTTCCGAAGACTTTTCTGCCAGCGAATCTTACCGCTTTTGGCTTCGAGGCAAGCGAGGTCACCATCTGAGCCAAGGGCATAAATGAAATTGCCGTCAACCGTCGGAGTCGAACGCGCCTTCGGATACTTCGGGTTCTGATCCGGATTGCCTACATTGCCGACGCGCGTGGTCCAAATCACTTTTCCATCCTGAGCTGAGCGTGCCTGGACAAACTCGTTATCCATGCCGGTATTGCTCATCAGGTAGATCCGCGTTCCAACCACCGATGGCCCTGAATATCCGTCACCAATGTCGTTCACTTGCCACAGCAGTTTGGGACCGCCGGCCGGCCATTGTTTAAGCAGGCCGCTTTCTTTTGAGATTCCGTCACGTTCCGGTCCTCGCCACTGCGGCCAATCGGAAGTCGCCGGAGCCGTGTAGGCGGGTTTAGTAACGGGCATGGCTGAGAAGCACAAAGAAAGTGCTGCAATGATAGTCAGTAATCTCGAGGCCATCTCTTCTCCTTATGGGTGCGGTGCAAATGAGTGAGTATTAGGTACGCTGAGTTTTTAAGGAATGTTTCCGCGGAGATTACTCGATGCCTGCTCGCAGCGTTGATTGCTCAGGCGTTTCACGTCGTGAGGGCATCAGTTGCGTCGTTAGAACTATACGTCACTTTAGCATGTGATCAGGCCACTCAGAATGCCGGTGGACGCCCAAAGGTTAGTGTTGAAAATAACAACGGCCAACGCTAAACTTCTGGCTATGAGTTTATCCGAAGTTCTTGAATCGCTACCAGACTTCACCCTTGAAGAACGTCAGCTTCTTATTAGGCGTGTAATAGAATTGGATGACGCTCCGTTGTCTCAGGAGGACGAAACTCTGGTCGAATCACGTTTGGCAGCCCACCATTTGGATCCTACATCATCTTTGCCCTTGGAAGTGCTGGAGAAACGTCTCAGATCGCGATCGAAATAAATGACCTGGCAGGTTGTCTCACGGCCTGAAGCAGAAAGTGACGTTATCGAGATTGCTGCTTGGTATGACAAACGCAGCGAGGGTCTCGGTGACAGATTTGTGGACGAATTCTTGTGCGTTTTGGACGAGCTTATAATAAACCCGTTGCTTCATTGCCGTCGTCATCCCCACAAAAATATTCGTTGGCGTTATCCAAGAAGCTTTCCTTACCGCGTTATTTACGAAGTAATTGAGCGTGAGAAGATTGTAGTTGTCGCAGCAGTGCTACATGCCGCGAGGCACGACCGCGAGTGGAAGCGACGCATTTAACTTTAGGTTCCATTCTCTGAGCCCCTTTCTTTAAATTCAGGGCAAAAACTTTTTCGCGCCGTAGTAATATGGCGAAGGGTTCAACAACTTCTCCTACATCAGGTCACTGTGGGCCATCGACACTGTCGAATCGATTTCCTCGACGATGGTCGACTCGGATCAACTCAAATACTCAAAGGAGAAGAGAATGAAAAATTTAAGTCTGGTTAAAAGGATTACGGCGCTTGCGATGGCGCTCATGTTTCTGTTCGCTTCGAACGTCATGCGCGTTGAGGCGGCTCCCGCCAACAATCTAACCCCGGAACAAATCGAAGCGATTGCTACGGAAATGTTCAACAAATTCGCCGCGTTCGATGCTCATGGAACCGCAGCCATGTTCGCCCCTGACGGCACGATTGAAGACCCGGTCGGAACTACGCCGATTCAAGGAACACAAGCCATCATTGCTTATTTGGAATCGTTCCCCTCTATCTTGAATGAAATCAGAATCCAGTCGTTCGACGTCACGGTTGCCGGTCAGGAGTGTGCTATCAAATGGAGACTGCGCTTCAAGACCAAAACCGGAAATGTCTTTTTCGTGGACGGCATCGGCATCCTCAAGATCAACGCGCAAGGAAAAATTCAAGCAGACAGAGAGTACTTCGATTTCGCGTACTTTCAGTCGCAATTGCAGCAATAAATTTGCGGCGCACGTCGCAGGAGTGGGCCACAACGACCGCCATTGATTGCGCGCGTCAGTGGCCCACCTCCAAATTATTTACCTCACTCGTCTTTGAACAAAAGTGAATACGAAAAGAGATCTGCCACGCAAAGGCGCAAAGACGCAAAGCGCTATTCGCGTTTCTGAAGGCTTTCTGCTTTGCGCCTTTGCTTCTCTTGCGTGGGAAATTGCTTACGCTAGCGATCTGTAACGACTTTTTGTGCAAAGCCCTCTCACTCGTTATATAGTTAACGCCATGCGACGGATGCGCCTCATGGAAGAGCTGTTAGCGATTGAAGCAGAGGCAAAATATTTGCTAGCGGCGGACGATCGCTCTTACGAACAAACCTTGATGCAGGAGTTGCAGCGTATATTTAAAGAGGCGGAACTCCTGTTTGGACCAAGAGATACCTCATTTCAACTTTCTGTACCTCGAATCACCGAGTGTGCAAGTTCGCGGTCTTACTTTGTTCGCCCGTTGCGAATCGCTCGCATATATCTCTCGCGCGATTCGAAGACTAAGCCGTGGGTCGCTTCATTGGAACTCGCTCATGAAGCCATTCATGTGCTGAGCCCCGTATCGTTTGGTTCGCCACTGACGATCCTGGAAGAGGGACTGGCTGAATGGTTCGCCCAGAGATATGTGAATCGCGTTCATGACATGGTGTTTGAGACTGGGTCTGATCCCAAGGCTGATGCCGTGATGCGGGCCGTGTCGGCCCTGCTGGCGAAAAATCAAACGGTGATAAAGCAACTGCGAACTCGTCAACCAGTAATCTCAAAAATTGATGAAAAGCTACTGGTTGAAGTAGCTGGTATCGAGCTCAGCCAGGCAAAGTTTCTGTGTGCTGACTTCAAAAGTTACTGGCGAACATCATCTCCATTGAACGAATTTGCTACCCAGGGCGCTGAACGTCTCGCCGACTGTCTGCGGTCTATCTGGAAGAAATAGAACCCCCTCACACGAAAGCAAAAACGCAACTTCGCATGAACCAGCGCGTGTTCAGGTTTTATGAACCAGCAGATCATGCTCTCAGACTTTAAGCAAGATCACATCGAATCGGTGAGTGCTTGTAAAAATTGGAAGGAACGAAGTGACACTGCCTACCTCGCCGGATTTGTGGCGATAGCCGCCATTTTCTCTCGATTCTCGGTTACCCCTTTAATCTGGCAGATGTTTCGGCTTTGGCAGAATCAACCAGGTATTTTTGACTTGGGCCGCGAGAGCGAGGCGATTGCGGCAACCCTGTTTACTCTTTCAATACCTCTGCCCGGAATTCCTGCGGTCTTTGCGTTATGGCTTGGTGTGAGAGCCTGCGCTGATCTGGAACGAAATCCGGATAAGGTTGGAGCCGTGCAGGCCGGCTTCGCGTTTTTAGTTGGAGTATTCGGTACGCTGATCCTGTTAACCGAGATCTACCAGGTGGTCACGATCCTGTCGTAATCAAAAACTCGGTCAGCGCCGCCGCTTCATGCTATTCGCAGTGAACTCGATTGGTTCGCGCGTCTTGCTACTCTGGAAAAGTTGTAAAAGCTCTTTGCGACGTTCGATCTCGGTGCCATCCACATCCGGAGCTTCGATGAGATGCCGAAGGTCTGCCTCCACCTGTTCGCGCGTCTCGTTCTTCAGACACAGGAGTGTCAAACCGGTGAACGGGAAGCGCTCGAAGTTCTCGAGCAGAAACTCGCGCAGTGCAGGGCTGCGACGGATATGAAACATGATGATTCGATCGACTCCGCGAACGGGATATTCCGGGAAGGCCGCCGCATGCATCAATGCCGAGGCGAAGTTATTGAGAATGAGCTCGGCCATCGCTTTGATCTCATCCAGCGAGACCTCGTCTCCGGGTTGCCAATCTGCTTCGGTGTAAAAGTACGGTCGCAGTTTTGGTCGCTCGACGAAAAGCAGCAGATGATTTGAAGTCTCAGTAACGGCACGTTGGATCAGATATAGATCCGGTTGCTTTTGCGAGATCTCCAACTGCCGCACAGCCGTATCGATTTGTTCCTTGGCAATCCGAAGTTGTTTGCGGAAGATAGAGAAGTTAAGAAGCCCCACCAGCACGAGCATCAGGGTACCAACGAAACCAAGCACGCCGATTAACCACTCAAGACTCATCCCTACGCGTATCTCCTCTTAATTTCCACGAAGGTTGTTGAATTTCGGAATTGGATGAACGCGGCAAAAAGAACCAGAGAGTCAATATCGGAGAGGATTGAATCGAGAAAGCAGTCGTAAACTTCAGTTCCGACGATCATGGTTCAGAGCTTCGTAAACGAGACCTAAGTTCAGCAGAGTCAGAAACTTTGCTTCTCCATTCTGGGCTCGCGCCTTTCTATCAGCCAAAACGTCGCGGTGAGGGTATTGCGTCGCCGTGCCGAGTGAGGGAGTCCCAAAGTTGGTCCATTGCTCGAAGCCTTTCGGACACTGACATTTTTTCTATCTGGCATGACTCAATCATGTCGTCACACTACCACCTCAAGTCTGTACCGGCAAGACGCGCCTCAGCAAAGAACTGGTCGAAAGTTTCCATGTTATCGTGCTAAATTCCGATTCCCAGTAAATACCACGGCCACACCGAACAAGTGACATAATGCGCTGCTCGGCGGTGATTATGATCTAAATCTCCTGTTTATGGGAGGCCAATATGAATAGACGAATGTTTGTTGGTCTAATGGCTGGTGCAGCGGTTTGCTCAACCGGCAAATTCTCGCCGGATGCACGAGCTGAGTCGAAACCTCTCAACACGGCGCGGATGTTGGAGGTGACGCGTGTTCCCGGCGTGGCGGTCGCTGGAATAAAGGAAGCAGGCCCGTATCAACTCTTTGCCGGGGTGGAACGCGCTGGTGGTCCAGCAATATCCGCACGCACATTTTTTCCCGCGGCCTCGCTTTCAAAGCCTGTCTTTGCCTGGGCAGTCAATAACTTGAAAAAACAAGGAAAGTTAGACTTGAATCGACCGTTGCAGGATTACGTCGATCTCGGTCTCGAAGGAACCGCTCGCAAGATTACCGCACTGCACGTTCTTACACACAGCACTGGATTACCTAACTGGCGCTTTCAACCGAATGTGCCGCTCGCAACGGCTTTTGAACCGGGAACCAGATGGCAATACAGCGGCGAAGGCTTCGTGTTGCTGCAACGGGTCGTGGAAAAGATCGCCGCGCAACCCATTGCTGAATTTATGCGAACGACCGTCCTCAAACCTTTGGGAATGACGCAAAGCTCGTTCGCCTGGTCACCTGAAATTCAAAACCTCGCTGCCTTGGGCCACGATCGTCAGGGAGGTTTAGTCGAAAGATCGCTCGCCTTCTACGAACAACGCAACTACGAGACGCTGCGAAAGAACGGCGTTAATCCGGCAACCGCTACGTACGATCAGATCACCGCCGCGTATCAACAAAACAAACAGCCGTTTCTTCCTGTCGCGCTGTCTCCGAATATGGCCGGCTCACTTCAGACCACGATCGGAGATTACGCGTTGTTTCTCGCGCACGTGTTAAAGACCCTGACACGATCGGATGAATTCAAGGCGCAAGTTGAGGTAAACCGCGATATTGCCTGGGCGCCGGGCTGGGGAGTTGATCGGTCGTCGAAATCGCCGTCACTATTTCACTGGGGCGATGGCCCGGGTTTCAAGAATTTCTGTTGGGTACAACCGGCGAGAAAGTCTGCGCTGGTGTTTTTCACTAACGGCGATTCGGGAGCGGCGCTGTATGCGTGGATATTTCGGCAGTTGATGAACGAAGATCCATCAGTGTTTTACTGGATCTGAAACAACTAAATTTTCCGGTTTTCTGAGGGGTTCAATCTCGGTTGCCTTTTCTACAAGCAGAGCCACTAGCAAATCCTGGCTTTGCACAAAAGGCCGTTACATCCTGTCTTGGATCGCTAGAGTAAGAATTTCCCACGCAAAGAACGCAAAGGCGCAAAGCAGAAAGCCTTTTAGAAACGCGACGGCGCTTTGCGTCTTTGCGTCTTTGCGTGGCAGATCTTTTTTCGTATTTAGTTTTGTGAAATTGCCACCAATCTTCGATGTTACGCAGCTCTTGATCGGACCAGCAGATTCTTCACCAGCAGCTCGAGCTCGGCCAAACTCTTCTCGATTGGATCATCGGCGGTAAAGATGATTGATAACTTCAACGCATCTGCCTGACCTCGCAGGTACGCGGCCCAACAATCCATTTGGTGATTCACAAGTTCAGGCTGACCACGGTCTCCACGAAGGCGCTCATGTCGTTTTTCCAGTTCGCAATCAACCAGAACGATTTGCGTGTACGGAATGGCCGCCTGGTCCAACACTTCCTGCGCGACATGAGGTCGTATCTGCGTATCAAGTACCGCTAATTCAATTTCGGTTTCCGGTTGCTGCAAGTATGAGATCCAGTAACGAAGGACGTCGGCCTGTCGATCGGGAGGGCTTGTTGCTTCATTGACTTCAATTTTCACGCGATCGCAGTTGATGCCCTCAACACCGGGAATGGCAAGATCGTTTAACTTATCTATGAGCGTCGTTTTCCCCGCCCCGGACGCGCCGGTTAAGACGAGAATCGCCGGCAATCGCGACAATGTAGCTGAATTTGTTTTCACGATGAAAGGTTAAATCTCAGTGTTTCGGCTTGCGTCTTCGTACTCTCTTAGTGACAGCTTCACTGCTGCATTCGTCGAGAGTGAGCCGCGCTTGTTCCAAGCTTGATAGCATGGGGAGTCGAGTGAAGATTTCAACGGCGCGCTGGGCATGTTCGAGTCCCTCCTGTTGTTTACCTTGACGTGCCAAAGCTCTGGCAAGGCGATGCTCCTTCAAATCGGTGAAGGTGCTGGAGATCGTAACTCCAAGATATTGACGGGGGCGTATTTGACTGTTGGTCACGGTGTAATTGGGCCCACTCAAGATACGCGAGAAAAACTTGCCTTGTTGAATAGAAACTGAGCGCTGAGCCTTCGCATTCTATGCTAATCACGGGCGGAATTTAAATTTTTTCAATGCACCTGCATCCGGGGTTGGAAACGCGACGAGTGCGAAAAGTGAGAGCAAATTTTTAGTGTCTTATCTAAATAATCACCCGCTGCGTAATCGCTGCGCCCTCTGCGTCGATACGAGCCTATGTAACACAGAGATCGCGGAGATGACCGCCGAGAGAATTCAATTTAAGACGGCACAGATTTTTGTTACCTCTTTTTAATGAACGCTGTATTATTAACGGGTTGCTTTGATGTTTTTAAGTTCCCCATCAGGTAAACAAGATGAATCCCTCCCCTATTCGCACGCCTTTCGTTTCGGCACATAAACGAGCTCGTATAGTTAAGACTCTGCTGGTCCTCGGCGCGATCGTCACCGGTCTGGGGATTTTGGTTGAGATCACGTCGCTTGCGTTTCCCCTGCTAACCGAAGAACAAGAGGTTGGCGACAATCCGGTCGGTACCGCACTGGTCCTTATATTGTTTCTGGTCGCAATTCCTGACGTCGTTATTTACATTTCGACGGTCGTCTTTTTCCTGATGTGGCTCTATCGAGCCAGTAACAATCTGCGCGCATTCAATCAGTGGACTCGCCTGGAATACACCGCTTCATGGGCCATCGGCGGCTTCTTCATTCCATTTGCCAATTTGATTGTCCCTTACCGCGCGATCAGGGAGGTTTGGCAAAAGAGTGCAACACCTGACGAATCGTTGGGAAATCCAAGCCCTCCGGCATGGTTCACTATCTGGTGGGTATTCTGGCTGCTGGCATCGTTTTGCCGGCAATCTCTCTATGCGAATTGCTTTCGACGAAAGTGTTCCAGTGCAAAACGCCACGATAATCTCCATCGTGACAAGCGCCCTGTCAATCATTGCGGCAATCTTTTGCTATTTTGTGGTTGACGACATTGATGCCAGGCAAGAAGAAACCAGCCGCAAGCTACAACTCGAACAACTCATGACGCCACCACCTCCTCCGCCAGCCGACGTGGCGATGCAGGAAGTTGTAACGCCGGCATCCGATCCGGTTAACTCTCCACAAAGTTGACCGTCGTTGAGTTTCGCGAGCGTTTATGAGCGCGAGTTGCCTTAAGCAAAACTATTGACGTCACCAACAGCAATGGCGACGTATAAACACCAGGCATTAACTCCTGCATAAAAATTGAATGAGCGATGTGGCCCAAGCCATTGCTCAGCATCACTGCGGCGTATACATGTGATATAGGCCGCATTGCCCATTTCCCTTTCCAAACCAAAGGAGACAACGCCACCAACACCACCACGGCGAAGATTAATAACAACAGCATCGTATTGAAGGTAAGGGTTGGGAGTGCTATTAACGGATATCTTTCGCGAAGGGCGAGAACAGTTGAGTTATGCACATCCAGATAACCTGTCACTAACTCATCTACCGCATGGATCGCGAGTGCCGCACACATGAGGATCCAAGCCAACCAATGACGGCGGCGAATGCTTGATCGAGAAGCATTCGATCGAATGCCAAGTTCCTGTGTTTGAACAAACGCCATTGCGGGTCCGGGTTCAGTCACTAAAAAGTCCGACAACTTTCCTCGCAACCGTTGTTCCAAACAGCGACTGTCAACAAGAAACAAATCGCCAGAGTTTTAGTGGGATGGAGAGCCCGCGGTGATGATAGGTGCAGGAAAATTCCAGCAGATCGAGCAGATAGGTCTATTGCGCCGGGCCTTGCACAAAACTAAACACGAAAAAAGATCTGCCACGCAAAGGCGCAAAGCGCTATCACGTTTCTAAAAGGCTTTCCTCTTTGCGTCTTTGCGTGGGAAATTACTTGCTCTAGCGACCCGCGACGCCGAGGCTCAATGAGGCGCCCAGGTGTCTTGATCAAATCCAACTGCATAAAACTCAAAATGCCAAAACAGTGCGATGAGTGTCGCGTTGACGATTAGTCCAACTACCGGAACCATTCGAGGGCGTTCGCGCTTCACCAGTGAGATAACGGCAGATACGACGCCTGCCGAGATAAAAAACAGGCTAACGAATACTGCCACACGCGAGATCTGTGAAAAGTCGCTTATCGATGGTCCGTCCACACTGAAAGCAAACCTCTGAGCGATGAGGACCACGAGGGTTCCCACAAGCGGCGTCAACGGGGCAAGTGCAGTTGACGCGACTCCCCAGATCGGAAGGTTTGACGCTCCTCGATTTATCAGTGAGATTACGATCGACGCCAGACCCGCGAGGATACAAACTTTCATCACCGTAGCCGTGGCGTATGTGAATCCGGGGATGATAGTTGTAACTGACCCACCACCTACCTCGGGCCTCTCAATGAAAGCATCAAGTGAGACAGCAGCGATAACGCCGGACCAAAACGTCCCCAGCGTAAGACTGACCACCACGATGACCCAGATCTTCTTATTCGTCATCGGAGCTCAGGCATTTTTCTACTGGAAAACGGAGTTGATGACGCCGGCGAGACGCAGGCCGCCTTTCAGCAACTGCTCGCGCATGCGATAGCGATGCGCGCCGGTATAACCATAGGAGATCTTACGAACCGCGGCATTTCCTGAGTCGTCGGGAAATACGTACAGCTTCGGTCGCATGGCAACTGCCTCATCAGCGTAGGAGATCGTATTACCCGACAACCAGCGGGTTACATCAGCCTCGCTGGCACGATCCAGAAATCTCGCATACTGGATGTAGTCAAGACGCTCATAGTCCACCATCTCGTCGTCCCAGACGGAATGGAGATTGGTATCCCATCGACCCATCCAATTTACTTTAACGGCGTTGCCGCCAAAATCAGTTCCACCTACATGAAGTGGCTGATGAAGATCACCCATCAGATGGACCAGAAAGCTGAGCGCCTCGGCAGATGAAAGCGGCGCGGTTTCCTGAGGATTGCACGCGCCCTCGCCCGTACCATCGCTTTTGTCTGTTAACGCCTTAACGGTGTAGAGCGTCTCGCGCGAGCCGGTGCGCAGGAAATTAGTAAACGCATCGATCGTTACTACCACATCGCCGCAACGAGCTTTTTCCGAGTCGCGGTAGCTGGTTAAGCCGTCCTTAACCGTGGCGAAGTGAAGTGGTTTGTACTTATCAAAACGAGGATCGGACCGCAGTTCGTCGGGCCAGTTCGCGACATCAGCGAGAGTTCTGCCGTTTAGAAGAGTCGTAACTCTAACCTGCGCAATTGGCGTCAGATGTCGCTGCGCGATCTCGGCAACAACGCGATGACCTGTAGGTCCCCACGCATATGCAGTTGAAGTCAGATTGAGCAGCAGAAATGTAGCAACAGCCTTGAGAAAAACACTGCGAATGCACTTTTCGAGCATGTGATCTCCTTTTAATTTTTCTCTGTGCAACCCTTGTGTTCTCTTGTAGTTAAAGGGATGTGCGATACAACAACCACAGAGAACACAAAGGTTGCACAGAGAAATCCAATAGGCACTAACCAGCAGTCACTTGTATGCGCCACACTCTGATTGGTCCAGGCGCATGATCATTGCCAGAGTTAGCCGGTACCCGAGGTAAACACTCATCGCGTTTACTTTAGAAACTTGATCGTTGCCGCTGTGAAGGACGGTCGGCCAGCTGTTATTCATGCCATGTATCGTCACGGCCGGGATCTTCTTGCCGATGAACGAACTCGAATCCGAATTCGCGCCTTCGATGCTGGCGCGCGCAAACGGCATCTTCATCTCTTTTGCCAGATCTTCGGTGAACTGGCTCAACTTCTTACTCGACATGTTGTCTGCCACTTGTGGTGGCGCTAACCCAAGACTATCGAGATTGATCATCGCACAGTATTCAGCGAGCTGCTCTTTGGCGATCGCATTCGTCATCGCACGTGATCCGATGAGCCCCTTCTCCTCTTTCCCAAAAGCTACGATCATCACAGTCTTCTTGAGAGGAGTTTCTTTGAGCGACCGGTACACGTGGGCCAACGTGACGATTCCGGTCCAATTATCTAAAGCTCCACAACCATCGGGGACCTTATCGTAATGCGCTCCGACGACGATCTTCTCAGAAGATTCGCCCTTCTTAGTCACCACAACATTTTCGACGTCCTTGTGCTTATCAATCATGATCTCAGCAGCCGGGACACCCGCACGCTCAAAAAGCGACTGCACGGCTTCCTGCCGTTTTTTGTCTTCACAAGGAACCGTGTTGAAATCTTCTTTTATCTGTTCGGGAGTAGAGAGTTTGACGGCGGTGTCTTGAGCACCGGATGGAATTACCGCTATAAAGAAAACCAGCAACACCAGAAGTATAGTGATACGCAAGGTGGAAGTTCTCGATTCTTGAATTGAACTCCGAAAGCAAAAGACTGACCCTGGGAATGCAAGCCGGTTAAGTTGAGGCGTTCTAACTCTACCTTAAGAGCGGTAATCAAAACAAATAATGCGCGTTAGAATGATTTTCGGTTGGAACTTGTTCGCGCGAGTTTTGTCTAACACGGTAATTACGAAGGGAGTAACTCATGGGAACTGCCTGTGTCATCTCGATCGCACTCGCCTTGTTTCTATCGTTCAATCCTTTTTCTCTCAACACCGGCCGGTTCCAGGAACCCGCGCAAAAAGAGAAGAAGAAAGAGCAGGAACCAAAGGTTTCGGGCGAGCTTGGTTCGAAAGAAAATCCGGTACGTTGCAATATGCCGGCCGGCGAGCGAGCGTACCTGAATCGTTTGCGCTGCTCGGATGGAAAAGCACCGAAATATTCTCGCATCGGAAGTTTTGGTGTTGGGCCACACGGGAATATTCTGGATGGGTACAACGTGAAGTGTGAAGAGAAAGATCCCGTGACTGTTTTCATGGACATGTATCACGAGCACGTTGAGAAAGAACCAGTGCCGGGATTCACGATCGTCGAACCGTAAATCTTAAGGCAACAATCGACTGTAAAATCGTCTCCTACGACTGTAGGGGCCGGCCCTCCGTGGCCGCCCTTGTCTTGAACTAAGTATCGCAGAGCGTGACTCCCGAAGTAACGCCTTCAACGGAAAACAAAGAAGTTCGTAACCCAGGGCGGCCACGGAGGGCTGCCCCTACAACTTTATTGACACCACATTCCCACTCTAGTAGATTGTCGCCTCCTTACAATTCAAGGAATCACACATCGTCACGGCGCCTTCATGCCGCGGCGGTAATCAGGGGGGAAGGGTACAAATTTCGAACACTCCTATCATTCCTCTCTCCCACATCAGATAAGAGGAGATAAGCATGAACCCGATTAAAATGTTTGTTCTGGCCGGGTTGTTGATTTCAGCCCTGGCTGCCACCACTGCGCTCCGGTCGACGTCGGCTGCCGCGCCTAAAAGATCCGCCGCGGGTCATGGAACCGTCCTGTTACAAGATACCGAGGGTAGAACTGTCCGCAGACAATTTTCATTCAGTGCCAGAATAGCGGCAGACGGCTCCGTTCAAGGTCACGCGATACTTCACAATCCATCCTTCGATCCGAAGTATAGCGCTCAATTCGACATCACCTGCTTTCAAGTTGTAGGCAACCGCGCCAGCTTCGGCGGCGACATCCGGAAAACAAGTGATCCGGTTTTCAACGACGAGTTTGACGCTGCTTTCTTCACCGTGTTCGACAACGGTGAACCAGGCGCCGACAACGACACGATCAGTGAAGTGTTTTTCGACAATGTAGTGGAACCAAGTGCCTGCCAGTCTATTGGTGCTGATGATTTCCCGCAGATACCAATCGAATCCGGCAACGTCCAGGTAAGGCCATAGCAGTAATTTGCGTCTGTTGTTCACAGATTACACAGAAGTTTAAAACAGATTTCTGTGTAATCTGTGGATCACGCGAGCGTCGTAAGCTGCTCTTCGATCATCCGTAACGCTCCGATTCCCGTATCCGGCTCAAGTATGCGCAGCACCTCACCGCGATCGTCTCGCTGAATTAATGCGGTTGCTGACGCTACATCAACCGGAATCGAGAAGTAGAAGCCCTGTCCCTGCTCACAGTTCAACGCTCGGAGTTGATCGAGTTGCAGTTCGGTTTCAATTCCCTCCGCCACCACTTCCATACCGAGATTGCGTGCGAGCGTTACAACTGCGCGCACGATCTCGCCGTTTTCATCGCCGCCAATGCGTTTGATAAACGACTGATCGATCTTCAAAGTGGAAACCGGAAAACGATGGATGTAACTCAGCGACGAATATCCGGTGCCGAAGTCGTCGAGGCTCAACTCGATACCGGTCTGACTCAGCCGCTCGAGCACGCGCATCGTGTAGTCACGTCCTTCCATCATTGCGCTTTCAGTGATCTCCAGTTTTAAGCTGGACGGATCAAGTCCGGTCTCATGCAAAATCTCCATCACCTGCTCGACGATCATCGGCTGCATAAACTGTTTGCAGGAAAGGTTGACGCTGATCTTCATCCTTCTTGTACTTGGTATCGCCTCCTGCCAGTGACGCATCTGCAAACAGGCCTGCCTGAGTACCAGTCGATCTATTTGCATGATGAGACCGGTCTCTTCGGCGACGGAGACAAACTCGGAAGGAAGAATCACACCACGCTCCGGATGATGCCAACGCACAAGCGCTTCAAAGCCGCTGATACGTCCACTCTCGAGCGACACAATCGGTTGGTAGTTAACATGAAACTCTTCGCGCTCGATAGCGCGTCGCAAGTCTGATTCGATCTGCAGCAGCGTCAGAGCACGCGTGTGCATCTTCGCATCGAATACCTGGTACTGTGCTTTACCGAGAGTCTTGGCGCTGTACATCGCCGTGTCAGCATCGCGCAGCAGATCATCAGGTTGCTCATCGCCGGTGCCGGAATACTTGATGCCGACGCTTGCCGTAATAAACAACTCCCGGCCGGCAAGATTGAAAGGCTCACCGAGCACTTCCTGCACGCGTTCGGCTACTCGCTGCGCATCACCGTAATCCTTGATCCCGTCAAGCAGGATCGTAAATTCATCACCGCCCAACCTCGCGATCGTATCGCCGTCACGCAAACACGTTTCAAGCCGGCGAGCAACTGCGATCAGTAACTGATCACCGACCATGTGACCAAGACTGTCGTTGATCACTTTGAAACGATCCAGATCGATAAACAGCACCGCGAAAAGATAACCTTTTCGGCGACGACAGTGGTTTACGGCAAGCTCAAGGTGGTCGAGAAAGAGCGCGCGGTTCGGTAGCTTGGTTAACGAGTCGTGGAAAGCATCATGCAGCAACTGTTCTTCGGCTCGGCGCCGTTCGGTGATGTCGCGGGTCAGGATCTGGGTAGCTGATTTACCACCGTAAACCACCGAGGCCATGACCACTTCAACATCTCGAACCTTGCCATCAAGCCGGACAAACTTTTCGGCTTTGAGATCCGATTGTTGATTCTCTCTTAAGTGTCGTTCGCGCGCGCGGAAGTTCTCGCGCCGCTCGAGATCAATGAAGTCTGCCACGGTGCGACCGAGTAAGGTTTCAACATCGCGGGCACCGAACAGGCTCGCGGCGGCCGCGTTGGCGTAAACAATTCCATCGTCGGTCTGCACGATGATCGCCTCGGGAGATAGTTCCGCGAGTAACCGGTATCGTTCTTCGCTCTCCTTTAATCGGTGTTCAGACTGATGCTTATAAAGCGCGACCTCGATCGTAGTGTGTAATTCCCTTTCCTCGAAGGGTTTGATCACGTAACCAAACGGCTCGGTAAATTTCGCGCGCTCGACAGTCGAGTCGTCTGCGTTGGCGGTGAGATAGATAACCGGAATGCCGAATTGCCGACGTATATGATCCGCGGCTTCGATTCCGTCCATCTGGCCCTGTAACTGGATGTCCATCAAAACCAGATCCGGACGCAGCGAACCAGCCTGAACGATTGCCTTCTCACCGCTGCCGACAGGTGTAGGCACGTCGTAGCCCAGCGATTCGAGTCGTTCCTGAATGTCCAACGCGACGATACTTTCGTCTTCAACTACGAGTATTCGAGTCATGCGCGCACTTCTCTCTCTTCGGGGAATGTGATCTGGAAAGTTGTACCGACACCGTTGCGGCACTCCATCTCTCCGTTCAATTGGCTGGTCAACATGCGGACGAGTTTCATGCCCAGCGACTTGCCTTGTTCGGGATCAAAATCAGGTGGCAGGCCCACACCTGTGTCGCTCACACACAGAGTGTATTCGTCGTTTGTATTCGCAAATGTGATGTTGATTTCGCCTTTGGTATCAGCCGGGAATGCATACTTGAGCGCGTTCGACGCCAGTTCGTTAATGATGAGGCCACAGGGCACTGCGGTATCGATCGGTAAGGCGACGTCGTTGACGTGAAGATTGATCTTGACGGCGTTGGGACGTATGCGATACGAGCGCGATACATGGGCCACCAGTTTTTTGAGGTACTCCGCGAAGTTGATTCGCGACAGATCCTTCGACTGGTAAAGCGTTTCATGAATCAGCGCCATCGACTTGACGCGGTTCTGGCTATCTTCAAACACCGCGAGCGCCTTCGTATCGCTGATAGTTTTTGATTGCAAACTGAGCAGGCTGGTGATGACCTGCATATTGTTCTTAACGCGGTGGTGAATTTCTTTGAGCAGTACTTCTTTCTCTTGCAGTGAGGTCTTGATCTGTTCCGCGATGTGCCGGAATCGCTCTTCGCTCTCGCGCAATTCGTGATTGGCGGTGACGAGTTCGGCAGTGCGGCTGGCGACGTGAGCTTCGAGTCCCTCGTTTAAGCTTTCGATCTGGGCCGTGCGTTCAGCGATGCTGTGCATCTCGCCGATGCTGTGCTTGATGGCGATGAATAGAAATGTGTTTTCGAAGAGCACCCAGCCAGCATGTTCAAGCCACCGCCACTCGCTCGCCGCGAGCACACCGTAAACCGATTGTGGCCAGAACATGCCGCGCAGGAAGTGGTCCGCAGCGACGACCACAGTCGCCGGCACGAGCACGCGCCAGTCTCGATAGAACGAAAGAAATGCGAGTGAGCCGAAGACGTGAAAATGCGTTTCGATGCGACCGCCGGTGAGGTGAATCAACAACGCTCCCATCAGCATCTGGCCCACACCGATCGTGTATCGGGTTGAGGGACGGCCCGGTCGAGTGAGTGCGAGCACGATCGGGAGTGAACTGATCGCGCCGCCTAAAAACAGTGCGGCCCAAACGTGCGGATGTGTTTGGCTCTGGGCGCCTATCCATGTTTTTGGTGAGACCCAAAGCGCGGCCGCGACGCCGGCTACCCACTGAAACATCATCAACGCCGCAAACATGCGATCCGTGCGTTGGTAAACAAGTTGTTTGTGTTCGTCGAAGATCTCCGCGACGCGCCGGTTGGTATCAGTGCTTGTGTCCGTCATTCGCGTCCTCCCGGCATTCATCGCTGTAAAGTGGGCAGCCAAAAACGGCAGTTTCGGTCGCGACGGTTTCTCCGTTATTCAGAAGCGACACGATGGCAGCGCGTCCGGCGTTGTCGCCGGAGTGACCGCGTGCGCTGGTGATTCCGCCGCTGAAAAGCAGACGACCGTCAGTGTCGTAAAGTGCAGTTTGGCCCGAGGTCACGGCCTGAAAACGACGCGCTTCAATTCCATCTTCATCGGCGACGACGTTAACGCCGGGTATGCGCGCAGCGCTTTGCCAGAGATCTGTTTTCTCCCAGTCAGTGGAGGAGCCTGTTGGTTTGAGGAAGAGAACGTATGCGTTGACGCGTCCTTCGGCCTGGGCCATGAGTTTGTTCAACTCCTCGATAGTCGCGCGCGTGCAGGGACAATGCGGGTGGGCCAACATGATCAGCGTCGGGCGATCGGTTGCGCGTTGGATGCGGCTTTCGGACGGCCAACCTGCGGGAGCGATCGCGGATGCACCGGGCGCATTTTCGTAACGCCAAAGGACGCCTAGGCCAGTGGCTGTTACCGTGGCCCATGCCACACACGCGATGATTAGAATGACTCGTCCCGTAATGAATCTCATTTGAAAATGAACTTTGCCGCTTGAAGTAAGGTGGGAGCCTGAGAGTGCTGAAGTCATCCGCACGTCGGGTGTGCGGATGAGCTTCGCGGAGCCGGTCTCCGCAGGTCTTTAGCAATCCCCGAGCCACGAAGGAAAGGTGAAAACAGGCCGGATTTGCGAGGTTGGAGGTGGTTCTGTGATGTCAGCCAATCAATTTGACAAGTCAGATTGCGTGATTCATGGCATATCTCTGTGCCTCTGTGGTTGTTGTATCGGAACTTTTTACAACCACAGAGGCACAGAGAACACAGAGGTTGCACAGAGAAATCCAATCGCTACTCGTAAAACCTGGGTGCGCGGTTGATTCGGGCGGTGATGTCTTTGTCGTGGCCGATCCAGAGTTGTGCCTTATGTTCCGCGACCAACTTGATCACGCGCTCGATTGAGGCCAGCGATTGGTCCTTGTTGAAGTTGAAGGAGGGGACAATTTTGTGGTCCCACATATACTGAAAATGGACCAGGTCGCCGGTGAGGATGAGCGCGCCGGTCTTTGGCAGTTTGACAAGCAGCGACTGGTGCCCGGGCGTGTGGCCCGGCGTCGAGATGATCGTAACGCTGCCGTCACCAAACACGTCGCGGCTAAGCTGAACGTTCGTTTCATATCACCTCATTGGATAGAATTATTTCGTCCAAGATGTTGCTAGTGTAGAATACACGCCACCTAAAAACGATCTGCAGTTTTCTGGCTCACGCAGACAATCAACTCTTGCAGGCTCGACTCACTTGGTATGACAAAACTCTTCATCTCCCACAGTTCTCAAGACGACGCATTTGTGCGCGAGCTACGCGCCGCACTGGCTGATCACGGACAGGCTGGTTGGATCGATTCGCGCGAGTTGCGCGGAGGCGATCCACTCTGGACGGAGATTAAGCAAGCTATCGAGGCTGCTTCTGCATACGCGGTCGTGGTCAGTCCGGATGCGTTGCAATCAAAGTGGGTCGGCAAAGAGCTGCGCCATGCGCTGGCTGTGCGTGACCAACGTGGCAAGGATAGTTTTCCCGTCATTCCGCTTTCACTAAACGGCACGAAGCTCGGCGTGTTGGAGGAATTCTTCGGCGAGGAGCCTGTTTACATTCCCGTTAGCAGCGAGGCGGGCGGGGTTGAGGCAGCGATGAACGATCTGCTCGTCGCCGCAGGTTTGCGACTCCCGACTGACGTTGCCCCAACCGTGCAACCTAAGGCTGAGCCGCTTGAAGAACTGGTTCTCGAACTAACCGATTTGAAATTCCATGAGCAGGATGGTGTGCGCCGTGCGACCGCTCGCGCGCACTTGGTCTATAAGCCGGCAACGACCGGTCAACAGGATGTCGACTCCGAGCAGTACTGGCGCATTGTTGCACCATTGGGACCAATCGAGGCCGAGGAACTGCGTTGGTATTTGGAGAAATACGCAATTTGGCCCAGCCACTATTTTCAAGATCGCGCGCGCAGGGTTGAAGAGAATCTCATTAAGTGGGGACACCTTCTTTACGAAGCCGCGATGCCTGTGGTCCACACGGCAAACGTGATGAAGGCTTGGGCCATGGTCAACAATGACTCAGGACGTCGTTTTTCTGTTTATGTGAACACCGTTCTTGAAGCGGGCGCACCTGATGCTGATGTTAAGGCTGCCAAAGAGGCAGCTACGCTCATGCTTGCGCTGCCATGGGAATTACTTCACGACGGCGACAACTACTTGTTTCAAGGTGCAAAGCCGGTACGCGTTCGTCGCCGCTTACCGAATACGAAAGTGCTCGACGTGCCCGTCGTAGCTACACCAATCCGCATTCTGCTCGTCACTTCGCGGCCTGAGGATGAGTCATGCGGATATCTTGATCATCGCGCCAGTGCGTTGCCGCTTGTAGACGCAATGGAATCTTTGCCAGGTTTCGTCAAGATACACGTTCTCAATCCGCCGACGTTTCCAGCCTTGCGTGACGAACTTGATCGAGCGCGCAGAGAAAAGAAGCCATATCACGTGATCCATTTCGATGGACATGGTGTTTTTGACCGTGAGGTTGGACTCGGTGGGCTGTGCTTCGAAAATGCTGACGATACAAAGAAGCTTGAGAAACGCCGTCACGTTACAGTCTTCACTAATGATCTCGGACCGTTGCTGCACGCTCATCGAATTCCGCTCGTCTTCCTTGAAGCCTGTCAGACTGCGCAGGCCGCAAAGGCATCGGAATCAGTAGCCTCGGGGCTGCTTAAGGTTGGTGTCGCATCAGTTGTGGCTATGAGCCACAGCGTACTCGTTGAGACTGCGCGTCGGTTCGTCGAAGTTTTCTACGAGGCGCTCGCTGACGGCAAACGCGTGGGAGACGCGATGCTCGCAGGCCAGCGCGCGCTCAAGGACGATACGTTTCGTGGAAGGATCTTTGGCGCGGGTAAACTGCGGCTCGAGGATTGGTTCGTACCCGTGCTCTATCAGGAAAAGGAGGATCCGCAGCTCTTCAAGGTCACGCCAGCAAAGCAGACGCTGGAAGACTTTCAAACCGGGCTCGCTGCACGCCTCGGCAATCTGCCTCCCTCTCCTGAGACAGGCTTCATCGGTCGCAGTCGTGAATTGCTCGCTCTGCA
Source organism: uncultured Acidobacteriota bacterium (assembly GCA_963708055.1). Lineage (GTDB taxonomy): Bacteria > Acidobacteriota > Blastocatellia > Pyrinomonadales > Pyrinomonadaceae > PSRF01. The sequence goes on from OY970193.1 coordinate 1,973,509, forward strand.
ACGGCTGCTGCGCGAAGAACGATACGCCGTGGTGCGCGGCCAGGGGGTGAAGGCAAGACCGCGCTCGCAGCGGAGTTTGCGGGCTGGATGGTTCGCTCACAACAAATGTACCGCGCCGCATTCGTCTCAGTCGAAACGTACGGCAACCAGCGCGCGGTCGTTGACACGCTTGGAAAGCAGTTGGTCCAAAAGGATTTTTCAGCAGCCGGCGATCTCGACGCGGCAATTCAGCAAATCGAACGAGCGCTCCGAGAACAACAAACGCTGCTAGTGATCGACAACATGGAGAGCATCCTGTTGCCGCCGTTCATGCGGGAAGAGACTCCTGAAGCACTGTCACAGGATGCCGCCGAAGAATTAAGAGCGATTCTCACGCTATGCGAGCGGCTGCTGAAAGCTAGCGATACGCGTGTCATCTTCACGAGCCGCGAAGCGCTGCCCGCTCCGTTCAATTCGGCGCGAAACCGGCGCGAATTGTATCAACTCGATCGGGATGATGCGGTGAAGCTAATCGAGCGCGTGCTCAATGCGGCAGGTGATAACGTTGGCGCTTCCAGCGATGCGGCGCGCGAAGAAATCGAGCAACTCGTTGATGCCGTCCATTGCCACGCACGTACGTTGGCTCTACTCGCTCCATCACTGCAGAAGTACGGTGTCGAGACCACCTGCGAATCACTCATCGAGTTAATGGAGGACATGGAGAAGAGGTTCCCCGGGAGCCGAGAGAAATCAGTCTTCGCAAGCGTTGAGCTTTCCCTACGCCGCATGTCTCAGGCGAACCAAGATCGCGTGCGCGTGCTCGGGGTATTTCACGGCGCGGTTGATCTGGATGTATTACGTCACATGATGCAATGGCAAGAGAAGGACTTGACCTCACTAGCGCTTGAGTTGGTCGTGACGGGTCTGGCGACGCCGAATCGCTACAACCATCTCACGCTCAATCCCGCCCTCTGCCCCTACCTGCGCGGGCGAATGAACGCTGAGCAGCGCGACGAACTGACGGTCCGTTGGATGGAGGCCACGATCGGTTATGTAGAATTTCTTAGGCAACAGCGGCAGCGTAACGCCGAAGTCGCATCGACATTGACAGTGTTGGATTTGCCGAACCTCTTTGCGTTACTCGACCTCGTGCAGGTCCTATTGGATGCAGAAGCAACGATTGGCTTGGCTGCGACGATCTATGGTCTGATTCAAGGGCTCGGCAAGCCAATTTTGTTGGAACGAGTCGGACACGTTCGTGACACCACTGCCGCAACACTCGGAAATACGTGGAATCATGCGCAATTCGAGGCAGCCCGAACCCGCATCGAGCAACAGCTTGACACCGGACGTTTACGCCAGGCATTAGAGGGGGCCTTAGAGTTGCACAGGCGCACTTACGATGCGGGAAAACAAGCGTATTCAAACGCTGATTACGATCTGGCTGCGGCTTGCTGGTTGTTGGGCCGCGTGCTCGAAATCATTGGTGAATCAGAAAGAGCTTTGCCGCTGTTGGATGAGGCTCGGCAGCGTTTCGAAACCTTCGCCCTTACGCATTCCGGCATAGGCGCAGAAGGAATGGCGGCGAAATGTTTTTCGGAAATAGGAGATTGTCTTGTGAATTTGGGGCGACTCGATGAAGCGGTGGCGGCATATGACGAGTGTATCCGGCGTAGTGAGCAAGTCGGAGATAGTCGGTCAGTCGCAGTCGCCAAGAGCCAGATTGCCTCGATTTTGAGTATCCAACATTACAGTTCGGAAGCGCTTGCGGCACTTGGCGAAGCGCGAGAACGGTTCACAGAACTGGACGAACCAGGATCCGTTGCCATCATCTGGCAGCAGATGGGGTCGGTGTATTCGGAGGCAGGCGAACCGCAAGAAGCGGAGGATGCCTACCGTAAATCACTGGCGATCAAGGTGCGACTCGGGAATACTGCCGGCCAGGCGAGCACTCTTGTGGAACTTGGGTCTTTGTATATGAAACTGCGCCGGACGGAGGAGGCCGTTCCCTTCTATAAACAAGCAGCAGAAAAATATGCTGAAATTACGGACTTTAAGAACGAAGGGAAGGCACGGAGTGGACTTGCGAGCGCATTTCTCATCCTTGGGCGTTTGGATGACGCCCGTCAGGAAATTCAGCGCTCAATCAAGTGTGCGGAGTCTTCGGGACACGACATCGAACCGTGGAAGTTTTGGCAGATTCTATCCGGAATCGAAACGCGAGCGAAAAACTCCACTGCCGCTGCGGACGCGAAACGCAAGGCGATCAAGTGCTATTTCGCCTACCGTCGCGATGGTGGTGAGAACCACGACTCAGAAGGCCGCATCAGCCTCGCGGTAACTGAATCCCTGCTTGCAGGTGACGAGGCCGCCGCCGCGACCCTTCTCCAAGAACTCGCAACAGATCCGCGTTCAACGGGGTCACTCGGCACGTACCTTCACGCTCTCGAAGCTATCGTCAACGGCAGCCGCGATCGTACTCTCGCCGACGGCCCGGATTTGCACTATGGAATGGCCACAGAGATTCTCTTCTTAATCGAAACGCTGGAAAAGCGTGGCTAGTCACAAGTCTCACTTTAAGTAACCCAAGCGAAAATTTTTGCTCTCTCGAACCTAAAACGGCCACGGATTGCACGGATGATTAACGGATTTATCCGTGCAGATCCGTGGTTTCAAATCCGCGTTAATCCGCGGCTACTTCATCAGGTTGTACTTTTTTAGCGCCGTTACGACGCGGTCGCCGGGGAGGCCGTAGACGCGGATGCCGTCGGCTCCAGTCATTGTCTGGGCTGCGAGCATCGCGTTCACAACGGCCTCTTCGGTGGCCTCGACTGTGGCTCGAAAGAGAGGATCGATTCGATCGTTTGGCAGCATGACTAACGAAGGTGTGCCTTCGGAATTTGCCGCGCCGGTGTTCGCCGTTGAAAACGCGAGAAACAGATCGCCGGATGAATTCGACGCGAAACTACCCAACCGTCCCATGCCAAGACTGACGCGTCGCGCGATGCGTTCGAGTTGATGCGGCAGCAGCGGCGCATTCGTGGCCACGACAACGATGATCGATCCGCGTCCTTCGTGTTCGGCCACGCTTTCATCCGTCTTAACACCACGCCCGGTTGCCGAACATTGCGGCATCCCCCGCGTCCATGGTCTGGTCAACGGTTCGCGCAGCACTGTACAAGTTCCAAGATCTGTAATCTCCCGGCGAATCGGTGCTCCGAGAATTCGCAAATCACCACCGTAGTTACATTGGACCAGCACTCCGACTACGTATCCACCCTGCGCTGTCGTCAGCACACGTGATGAAGTGCCGATGCCGCCTTTGAATCCGTTGCATCCCATGCCCGTACCGCCACCGACAGCGCCTTCTTCAACGCGTCCCGGCTTAGCATTGTCGAGCGCTTGAAGAGCGTGGGCCGGTTTCACGTGTTCGCCGTTCGCGTCGTTTAGAAAATCAAACGTCTCAGCAACGATCGGGTAAGTAAAAACAAACTCACGGCCATTCTTGATTTGCCATTGAATCGCTGCGTCGCGCACTGTTCCCACGCTGTGCGTGCCGGTCAACAGGATCGGTCCTTCGAGAAAACCAGACTCCTTGATCCAGTTGATGCCGGTCATGTCGCCATTACCGTTCTGATTGAACGTGGCCGCGAACACGGGATCCCAATTGCCACGCGGGCGCGGAAGGATCGCGGTGACACCAGTGCGAACCGGTCCTTTGCCGGGTATGAGTTTGCCTTCGCCCTCGATCAGCGTGACGTGCCCGACAGCAATGCCGGGAACATCCGTGATTGCGTTCAATGGACCAGCAGTACCAGGAAATGGAATTCCCAACTCACGACCACGTGGGCGCGTTTGTGCGGTAACGGAAATTGCGGCCACTAAGAGAAGCACGGTTGCTGCTTTGAGTCGCTGAAGCGAGCAGGAGGATTTCTCTCGCGGCGGCGCAGCGGCGCGACGGTTAAACGCTGGTACTGGCGTTGCGCCGTTGCGCCGCCGCGAGAGAAAACTCAGTCTGGCAATATTCATCACTCACACCTTCTCAGAGTTTATGCACTGATAGCGTAACCGCATAATCTGAAGGGTTGATTGGTCCACCAGCCTCCGGATACGGTTCCAACTTTTCCAATCGCAACTCATACCCGAAAAACGGGTGAATTCTCGGCTTGATGTTTGTATTCAGTTCCACCTCAACCGGCTTGGCTGTGCCCTTCTTAAACTTGAGTAACACCTTCGCATTCCCGGCCCAAACACAGGTAACACCTTTGGGACAACGTGAATCGTCAGCCACCGATACAAACTCGACCTGCAGTTGTTCACGCGACGCTTTGCCGGTTTCGCCAACCTTTAATGTGAATTCTTTTTTCAACACGATGAGCTTATCTTTCGACGGAACCGCGATGGACGAAAACGTCAGAAGAAAAACGGCGACTAAAATAGTTAACTTCATGCGCTAATACTAAACGAGGCGACAGCCAACTGGCCATCGCCTCGTCATTGCCCCCCTATTCCCTGCCTGGATTTTTATTGACTAACTGACCTGAGGCGGACGCCTCTGCCAGTTAAATCTCTATCAATCATTGCCAGCAGGGAGTTGCGAGTTGCGTGGCCGTCAAACAACCACGACGCGGTGTACGCTCCCCCGGCGACATCCCAAAATGTGCCAGGAAAACCAAGCGGAGTAAGTGACGCTTTGCCGTTGCTTTTCGCAACCCGGACTTGCAACGTCTCGACGTCAGTATTTACTCCGTTCGCACAAGTGATCGTGATCGTATAGATCCGGCCGCTGCCGGTACCTGCACGCTCAGCTCGCAGTTTCACATGGTGCGCATCGATAACCTCCCAATCAGGTGAGGTATCACCATCGCCAGTTCCGTTGACCGGTTCGTTGCTGCTGACGCTAAGACTGCAGCTCGCGCAACCGACATCGTAATTGACGACAATGTCCTGCATCTTGTGATTAGGTGGCCACATGAACGACGTGCTTGTCGATGCGTTTTGTATAGCTACCGGCGCAATCGTCTCGCAGACTGGAGTCTCCGTGGTTATCGCGAGTGTCCAGCCTCCGGCGATGTTGCCAGTGTCAATGCCGGCGTCGTCAACGACGTACAAACTCCAGATACCATTGGGATTTGAGCCGTTGAATACGGAGGCGAAGGTTGCTGCTCCTGCGGTAGCGGGCGAATCATATGGCGCTGCAGGCGCAGGCGCCGGGAATAGATCCCCGGTCCCGATGTTAGTTGGCCTGAACGTACCTGACACAGGTGTTCCCGTGGCGGGTATGATCGCGGCGCCGGCATCATCAAGTACCCAATTGACGTTCACGGCGTCAGTTCCACCGATTACGTCAGAGACTATGATGAACTTCTGACCGCCTGGTCCAACGAGCAATACATCAACGTCGCTGGGGAAGGTGTGACTGAAGTTGTTGAGTGTCACTCGAACATTAGTCACTGTTCCCGTTAAACCTGCGGCAATGATGTTGGAAGGATACGGATTCGCCGGTGCGCCAGTGGCAGCTCCGGTTCCGGCTCCGGGTATCGCGATTGCGGTGGCGTTCGAGAGCGTCGTGGTGGTTATGGTCTTGCCTCCCACTTCGATGTCGAAACTCACCGTTCCCAAATCCACTCCGTTATCGTCCAAATCAAAGGTCGCAGTGACGGTGTCGCCGCAAGCGACAGATGCATCAACTGAGAATGTAAAGTCTCTGGAAACAGCCGGACCCACCGGACTCAGAACTCCGTAGCTCTGCGGTCCGCTATGTGAGTTGATGCCTCCCGAGGATTGCAAGGTTGCGACCAGGTTCGTAGTGAGACCTGAGCCGTTGTTCTTCATGGCGAAGCTCATCGTCACAACTTCACCCGAATCCACCGCGCCATTCGTACCGCACTCCGTTACGAGCACTGGAGGCGGAACGGGCTCGATCAGCGGATCTCCAGCCACGCCGCAACAGAAGAACAACTGTCGACTAATTTCCAGCGTGACACACCCAATCGTTCCGGTGTCGAGATTTGCCGTATCGCTTACTCTCAATTTCCAAATGCCGGTCATCGATTTCCCATTCAAGGCCGACAGCGGAGTTTCAGGTCTGAAGCTACCTGTGAAAGGAGCTATGCCGGCGCTGATGGCCACCGCGGCAGCATCGTCAAACTTAGTTGATACTCCGGAACAATCATTTGCGCCGGTGCCATAGTTATCTCCGGCGCCACCTCGATTATTCGCGAGATTGACGATCGTTCCATCCGGCGCGACCAGGCGAAGTTGCAAGTCGCCGGTGAACGTGTGGTTCAAACGAACGGATACGTTAACGTCGCCGACTGCGCCGGTGTCAGTTACCGTGATCGGAATATCGACTGTACTGTTGTCGGCGATTGGCACCGCGAGGTTTCCACTGCTGTGGGTCACCGGCGCCAGGATCGCAGTTGGAGCACCGACTTGCAGAATAAACGTTCGGGTCACTGGTCCAAGACTGCTGTTTACCACGACGTTAATTGACAACTGAGTGCCGCACTCGGTCGTGGATGGAACGGTGAAGCTGACGTTTTTCGTAACTGTAGCGCCGGCAGGAATATTGCCGTAGCTTACTGGCGCTCCACCGTCAACAGTAATCGTAGTGGCGTTGGCGCCAGTCGCGCAGAATGGATTTGTTAGCGGAATCGACAACGTGACTGTTTCACCTGGATCCGCAACGCCTCGGTTGTCGCACGAATCATTGGAAACAGTGACGGCGCCTAACACCAAATTCGGAATATCAAACGCCTCGGTGACGGACGAGCCGGCATTCACTCGAGCACTAAAGCCCATGCCGCGTGATGCAAATCCGTCCCAGATTTGTAGTTCATCAGCTCCAGCAAAGCCGGCGCAATCCGCAGTAAGAATGGCGTCGCGGCCCTGAAGCATGTTGGGATTGATCGGATCGAGCTTCATACCGTCAGTGACGAGCTGCAATGAGCGCTGGTTACCGACCGCAAAGCCGAGATTGGTGATAAGACGCGCGCGCATCTCCAATAGCGCCAGGGCCCAGATCTCACCGAGGTTGTGAACCTCAGTTGCTCCATTCAATGAAAAGAGCAGTGGACTCTCTGGAAACGCACCGTCAGTGGTGTTCATCTGCGCCGGATCGGTATCCGCAAAAGTCAACGGATTGTGCGGCTTGCCGTTCGAACCCAGAGCTGTTTTCAGCGCATACGGGAAACGACGAATGCCGTAGTAGTAATTGTCGTTGCCGAGCACGTCGAGTTGGAACGTTGCGTATCCGCCGGCCGGATATAGGCCATTGATATCTTCGTCTGCAGTTGCAAGCAACGCACGTCCGTAAAAGTCGCCCCAACCTTCACCCATACCCTGGGAAACGTTGGCAGTAAGACCGGCGGCGTTGGCATGCAGCCGGTTCGAAGTACCGTGTGTCAGCTCGTGTATGACAATCTCGTGATCCAGATCGCCATCTCGATCGGGCGTCGGGAAATTGAAGATGAACATCTGCATGCGTGGCAGTTGACCATCCGCAGGAGTTGCGAAGTTCGCGTTGTTAGTTGAAGACGAATCCTGTGCCTCCGCGCGAACGAAATCATTGCCAAGACCGCCGCGACCGAAGTTGTCGAGTTGGAAATTACGAGCAGCCTCAGTGAAGCCTAACTCGTAAAGACGATCGTGGTAACGATTACTCCAGAAAAACAGATCGGTCACCGCGCCGTTACGGAAATTGGCGAGGGTAGGCGCATCACCTGGCGGCGGAATACCGGGCGCCGGGTTGTATGGAAAGTCGAAAACGCGGAAAGGCGAACCGATGGCACGCCCAGCGGGATCGATTCCGTTTGGCGCCACGATATCAAGACCGGCATCCACGTTGTTGCCGGTGGTGGTGTTGACGCCGTCAGGTATCCAACCCGTGTTATTGAAAGCAGCACCTTCACTGATTAAGGTGAAGAGTGTTCGCGGGATTGGGGCGCCTTGAATACCGGATCCCGGCGTTGCGTTACTTGGCGAGAGTGGCGCCGGACTGTCGTTGTTGTAAACCGAGTAAGTGGCTGCTTGAGTCTGCTCGTTGGTGATGTTCTTGCGCCACAGCAGATCTCCACCTTCCTGAGCGTCGACAAAAACGTAATAAGCCGGAACGTCCTGCCAAAGAACCATGGACCAGGCTTCAGTTACGACACCCGCTTCGAGTGGAAAATACTGAAGCTCAACTCTGATGTTGTCGCTGAAAGGCCCGGGTTCAAATACTACGATATTTCCGTCACTCGACATTTCTTTAACGATCATGTCGTTAGGGTCAACGGTCATTCCAATCGATTGAGCCGCTTTACTAACTGCCTCAGCGGCACTGAGTCGGTTCGACTTCGATTCGGATGAATTCGCGTTAGGAATGTCGGTGCTTGAAAGCGCCGGCGTCAGACGGCTCACCGTCCCGACGAGCTGACCTGCTTTGGTGATTGCCGCACGCACTTCGCCCTGGAACACAGGCAGGCCATTGATTTCCTGTCGGAATTCCACCCACGATAAGTTGCCGGCTGGATTTGAATAATCCGCGGTCTTTCTTAGTTGTGCGACCTCTCGCTGCGTCAACCCGTACATTCGGGCGTTGGCGCCGAGAAAATCCCTGACAATTTTTTCACGCGGCTGTTTAGAAGCCTGGGTGAGAAACTTGCCCTTGTTACTCATTACGCTTTCGGGAGCTTTGAGCGACTCTCCCATTACGAGACGCATGCCGGGCAAATCTTCAGCAATCTCTTCTTGCGCGGCCGAACTCGACTTCATCATCTCTTCGGTACGTGCTTTGTGTTTTGCGTCTCGGTTTTTGCGTCTAACTTCAAGCTTCTCTTGACCGGATTTGTCTTCGCGGATATCAAAATCCGCCAGTCCACGATGTTTGAGTGCCCTTTTTTGCGGCCCTTGGGGACTCGAAGCAGAATTGCTCCATACGTCTCGTGGTCCAAAACTGGTTACCAGAACGACGACCGCAATCGCGGCAAACAGACCAAACAACCATCGTCTGTGATTTTTGTGCATGTTGAGGCTCCTAAAGAGGATTATAGGTCGCGTTACGCTCTGCACCCGACTTCTTTGCAGAGCACCAGGGTCTGAAAGTTTTGAGTTAATGAGAACCAGAGACGGACTACGTCACTCCCAATTAGTCCAAACTCCCCCGGGTTCAACTTCAGTCTCGATAAAAGCGAGGTGCGCGTATCTATAAAAAATGCAAATGTGCCAATGAGTGCCGCAGACGATATAACGGCACTCCGAACATGTCAATGAAAACTGGGACAGTGAGTCTTTCTAAGTGGTGAGCCTTTCAATAGGCGACAAGATTCGCCAACTGAGAAGGTTGCTACGCTTCATTTTGCTTCCGAAGGTTTGAAGTCAAACTTGCCCTTACCGTCCTGATAAAAGAGGCAATCACTCCCCTTCCGGGGAATCGTGAAGAAGTGCTGGGCGCGCAGCCTAGCACACAATAAAAGCCGCGAGTGAGAATTCTAACGATGACTTGTGGGCGACTTTGATCGATGAAATATCTCTTCCGGCTGCGGATGATCTGTGTATAGGTATACAAGTACGCTTTGCGCCCGCTGATCTCAATCACCTGCTCCTGAAAGCCCTTGCCAAACACCTGCTCGCGGCGATCGTAGGTGAGGTGGCCGTTCTTTAAGATGCTAGCGCACACAGTAGGGGCGGCCCTCCGTGGCCGCCCTAGCGTGCGAACTTCTTTGTTTCCCGATAAGAGAGCCACGGAAGGACGCCCCTATCGTTCGCTCCAGGCAAAACGATTTTGAGTTCCAGACCAGGGCGGCCACGGAGGGCCGCCCCTACAACGACACATTGAAGTATTTCAAGTCAGTTAAACGTTCATATAAACTGAAAACCCATCCTAGCGCAGTTGCTCCAGCCACAACGGAATGCTGCGAGCAAAATCACGTGGTTCATCAAACCGGCGCGGCGCATCCGCCCACATCAACATTCCTATAACTTCATACTCCGTCGCTTCGTTCACTGTTTCGACAAACTCCCGGGGCACCCAACTAATCAAAAACCCGTACTCGGTTGGTATCGAATCAGGCGACTGATGAGCGAGAGATTCGGGAACGTATACGTCGACCCAGGTGTCCCAGGGAGGCGTGTCGGCGCTGTCCAAATAACAAGAGGTTATGTCGGCGGCTGATTGGTCGTCATCCGACTGGTCCAGGAAATGGAGCAGTAATCTGCCGCCAGCCAATGTTTCTGCTCCTGGTCCAACTGTCGCCGTTGATAATAGCTGGGCGCGTGAGTCTACAACCTTTTCAATCATCTCAACGCTGGCCCAGAGATTAACGTCGTCTTCAGGTCTGGGACTAAACTCGTAAACAGGTTTCAGATCCGCGGAACGTAAGCAGTATTTTGGATTGCTTGCGTCTACGCGTGAGACACACCAGGCGATAGTCTCTCGCAATTTCTTGAGGAAGGCTTGAGGTGGTTCACTAAAACTCATCTGATTGCTTTTGCTCCTCTTGCCGCTTCTCCATAAACTCTATTGATTACCGTCGCTCTCTCTTTCCATGATCACCATGTTTTCGCCGCGGCCGACTAATCCAACGAGGACAAATCCGTCTGATTCAGACTGCATCACTTCCTTCTGCAACGTCGAGGTTCGACTTGTCGCCAGCAGGCGATATTGATAGCGCTTGGTTGATTTCGGTGACAGCTCGAGCACCGACACTATCTCGTTAGTCAAAAAACCTTCCTTGGCTGTGATCGTCCGAGCCAATAGACGGTAGCCTTCTTGTGCGGCTTGATTGAGTTCCTTCTCCATCGTGCTCGTACGAGTGGTTGCCAGCAGCTTGTACTTGTAAGTGTCAGGCGCCTGCGCAACGCGCTCAAGAAAGAGGACCATCTCTGACTGGCCGCAACTGGATGCGGAAGTGATGATCCGAAAACCCTGCGCCGAAGCTTCATCAAGCTCCTTTTGCATGGTCGACGTTTTCACAGTAGCGAGCAGGAGATACTTACTCTCCGGGTCGATCTTCAGTTTGCTCTGGGCGGCGGCCGAGACGGCCGTCAGCAGAATTAAGGGGACGACAAGCGCGCAAATCGATTTCATCATTCGGGTCTCCTGGGAGGAATTTGGTTATTGAACGAGATCGTTAACTACGGCCACGTGGCAGGCCCGCAAAACTCCCGGTGAGAGTGAGCGGCGCCGGTGGCCAGTCAAGTGACTTCCCTGACGTTTCATTCTCGCACTTCGCGAGTTTGACGAGGAAAGTGCCTTTAAGTTCGTCAGCGTTCGCTTCGTTAGCAGTGCGAAAGTAACCTTCGGCTGAATCGGCGGGACGGCAGCGTAACGTCACTTGCCTGCCACCGAGTTCGGTCGGAAAGACGAGATACGTACCACTGGCAATCCCGTCGTTGCCGTCTGACGCAATCAAAAGATTCCAGCCTTCAGCTCGGAGTTCGAGGTGGTCCGATTCGACAACAGTAGCCCTGGCGCCCGGGCTCGTGTGATCGAATTGCTGGTCGCTGCCGGAAAGAAGGCCCAATGCAGGTCGGGCCGTGAAAGGTCTTATCAGTTTTACTTCGAACCCCGGGCCTTGAATTGTTTCCCCGACATCGACTGCGGTCGAATCGTCGCGTCGCAGTATCAGGAAGAACACGCCGGCGAGCAGCGCGAGCACGAGGATTACGATCAGTAATAACTTCACGGCGCTATACTCCAAACTGTCTTAGATGATGGTCCGCGTGTTTGTAAGTGAGCACACCCCACTCACGCCACGTTAGTGGACCAAACAGCGGATGGTCCGGACCGGAGCCCTCGCGAGGTCCTGTCCCTATTCGTTCCAGCAGATCTAGAACCGCGGTGCGTTCGGCCTCGAGCGATTCAGCGGCACCGGGCTTCAGTAGGGGCGCAGTCGGCGCGCCTTTGGGAAACGGCAGCACATACATCAGGAGATGTTTGAGTGGAAACATCTGAAAGGCACGTTTGTTAACGGACGGTACGGGCAGTTCTCCCACAGCCATGCGCGTAGACAAATGGAGATGCTCGAACATGTCGACTACGTTCATGCTTCCCCATCGACCGGTGGAGGATACAGAGAGTGATCGCATGCGGTTAACGATTTGTGTTCGATCAGCTTCGTTAAGGATCGAGCCCATTCTGATGCTCCTCGTCGTGTGGGTGGTTCTTTAATTCCGCGTGTGAACCTCAGTTGAGCGAGTCGAAATTCTTAGGGCGCGCACAGCTTCAGTTCTGCGAGTTTCTGGGTTTGAACGCCGAAGGCGTTGGCTAATTTCAGCCTGGTGGTTGGAGCAAGGCAACAACCCCAAGGACAAAACATAACAAAAAAGCGAAAACCCTCCTAAGGAACTACGACGTCGCGACCAGTAGGAAGCCGAGCCGACGAGCTTTTCGTTCGAGGGCTTTGAGCATCGCAACTCTGAATTTCGCTTGATACTGTTCCGCTCCGATATCGATGTAATCTTCGCCGTATTTGAGCATGCGATAAATGAGCCGCGCCAATTTATGGGCGGTGGCGGTAATTGCTATGCGCGAGTCACAACGGGCGCGCATGCGGCGTGCATAAGCACCGAGCGCACTCTTACTGTTGAGTAGGCTTTGCGCACACATGCGCAACGCCCTGGCTACGCGATTGATCACCTTGCGCGTGCCGCGGCGCAGCACTTTGCCGCCACTGATTTCATTGTTGGGACAAAGACCTAACCAGGAAGTGAATTGCGCTTCGGTGGGCCACTTTTTACAAACGTCCAGGCCCAACTCAGCCACAATCAGTTGCGCCGTAGCTTCATTCACGCCATCGATGCGGGTTAGATCTACACCCAGAATGCGGTAAAGCTCAGCCTGACTATCAAACGGAATCGGGTTATGTTTGGAGCGGGCCTTGCGCTTGAGAGTGGCTAGCGGGGCCAATGCCGCTGGGGCCGAGGTTTCGAGGCTCTGCATCTCGCTGAAGATGGCGCCATCACATTCAGCAATCTTCTGCTGATGATAGTCGTAGAGTTCTACTGCTTGCCGCAGAGCGAACAAGTGTTCGGCCCGATAATCGCCCTCTAGTGACTTAGCGATCTTGGTGATATCGCTCTTCACCCGGCGGTCCTTTAAGCCAGCCAGTTTCATGCGATCACGTTCCCCAGCGAGAATGGCACGCACAATCGTCATCCCCGTGGCTCCGCTTAGCTCACTGATTACCTGGTGCAACTTAATGTTCATCTCTGTTAAGGCCTTCTGCATTTGTTGCACCTGACGGCTGGCGCTCTGGATCAACCGCTCGCGCTGTCGCATATAACTACGCAAAACACAGATCTTCGCCTCCGGGCGAAAAGAGCTGGTTAGCAAGCCAAAGCTCTCCAGTTGTTGCAGCCATTGACAGTCCTGCACATCACTCTTGCGTCCTGGCACATGCTTCACGTGTCGTGCATTTACCAGCCTCACTTTGAAGCCATAGGCTTCCAGTATTTGATACAGCGGAATCCAATAGACACCGGTGGACTCCATGGCTACTGTCTGCACTCCACATTGCAACAGCCAGCGTGCCAAGGCATGAAGATCTTCAGTGAAAGCGCCAAATCGTCGCACTGCTTCTGTATCTCGATCCGGCGGTACGGCGACATAGTGTTCGCTGGCGCCCACATCAATGCCAGCGGCATTAGCATTCAGCAACGGCCATGCCTGACTAACTCCGCGGCGCTTCTTCTTCATCTCAGATTGCTTCTTAATGTTTTTCGTCATAGCATCCTCGCACGTTGAAGTGGATGCGTTGCGGCCCGGAGGCGATCGTTGGAAAATCTCCTAAGCGGGATAGACACTGAGCCAATCAGGTCTTCACCAATGTGACCATCGCCAGTCTCCGGAACCATGCTGAAAGACGGGTACTTAACACCATTGGGTTCTCGGTCTTAGCTTGCCGCAACGCGTCTTGCTTTTTTACCTCGCCTCCCGCTGCGAATGCTATGTTCCTTTTAATTGACAACGCGGGCTGCCCGCGTCGTTTGCTGTAAGGGTTCGGTAGTGCCCTATTTTGGATTTCTCTGTGCAGGCTCTGTGTCTCTGTGGTTGTTGTGTCGCACATTCCTATAACCACAGAGACACAGAGAACACAGTGGACTTGCCTCGATTTTGTGGACACCTTGAAAGACCCGGATGATACTTTCGGGCAAGGAGGTGTTCATGTCACAGAAGCGAAGGCAATTCACGCGTGAATTTAAGTTGGAGGCAGTGCGGTTAGTAAAGAGCGGGCAGTCTGTCTCCAGTGTGGCGGTCCAGTTAGGAATTCGTCCCGACATGCTACGCACTTGGAAGCGACAAGTAGAAGGAAGTGACGGCTCTTTGAAAGAGGTCTTTCGTGGCCACGGCCGCGTCACGAGCCAGGAGCAAGAACTGCGGCGTTTGCGACAAGAGCTGGCACGGGTGACCGAGGAGCGCGACTTCTTAAAAAAAGCGGCGGCGTACTTTGCGAAAGAAAAGTCGTGAAGTACGCCTGCATCCGCCTCTACCGGCAACAGTTTTCGGTGGTGATTATGTGTCGCGCACTGCAAGTTAGTCGGGCCGGCTTCTATGCTGCGGAACGTAGAGGAAGTAGTGCGCGCGCCCGGGAGAATGAGATCTTGGGGGCCCTTATCAGCACCATTCATGAACGCAGTAGAAAAACTTACGGCTCGCCCCGCATCCAGCGCGAGGTGCGCGCCGGTGGTTGGCGCTGCGGTCGGCAGCGCGTCGCTCGGTTGATGCGGGAAGCGGGGTTGCGCGCCCGCACGCGCTTGCGGTGGCGCCAGCAGACCACCAATTCGAAACACGGCTATGGCGTAGTGGATAACGTCTTGCAACGACGCTTCAACATTACCGAAATTGGTGGTCCTGATCGCGTTTGGTGCGCTGACATTACTTATATTCGGACCCGCGAGGGGTGGTTGTACCTGGCCGTGCTGTTGGATCTCGGTACCCGCATGGTGGTGGGTTGGGCCATGCGTGAGTCGTTGGAAGCGGAACTGAGCCTGGCGGCTTTGCGCATGGCCTTGGGACGCCGGCAGCCACAGCCCGGACTGCTCCATCACAGCGATCGCGGCGTGCAATATGCCGCCAGCGATTATCGGGAGTTGTTGGCTGCCTCTGACATCACTGCCAGTATGAGTCGACGGGCCAACTGCTATGACAACGCGGTGGCTGAAAGTTTCTTTGCGACGCTGCGCTGGGAACTGCTCGAGCGCCATGAATGGTCGTCTCGCGCGGCCGCACGCACTGCCATCTTCGAGTACATTGAAGTTTGGTATAACCGACATCGTCGTCACTCTGCTTTGGACTATCTCAGTCCCTGGCAGTTTGAGCAGCGGTTGCTTGCAGCAGCCTAAACCCCGTGTCTACAAAATCGGGGAAAGTCCACAGAGCCTGCACAGAGAAATCCAAAATAGGGCACTACCAAGGGTTCGGCAATTGGCGAACCCTTACAGAGTTAATCCAAATATTAAAATTTTACCTGGGGTTCTCGCGCTGCTCGAACCCCAGGCTGAAATTAGCCAACGCCTTCGGCATTATTTGCGCGGAACGGAGAAACCCAACCGAGGAGCTTAACGCCAACCGCAGGCTTCGCGTCTCTAATAAATTGTGATCAACAAATGCCGCGTGTTTGTGCTCCGCCATCGCAAACCGCTGGTTTGACGATCAGCCACGTTGTCACCGCACCTGCGGCCACACCGCCAAGAATCAACCACGTCTTTGTTGAAACGCCGCCACTTGCCTTGCTGACGCTCTGAACCTCTGCATATGTAATTGACTGCGATGTTCCGTCCTTTGCATCTCGTAATTTGAAAGACAACGGTTCCACCGATTCAATGTAGCCCTTGATCTTCGTTTGATCACGAAACTTGACCTGTACCTGCGAGTCTTTACCGGTAGCGAGGGTCTGGACCTGTGCACGGATCTTGTCGATCTCGGCCGTCGATTGCGCGGTGACCGGTACAACCAAAATCAATGCAATCAGCATTACAACTAAATAGCTCTTCATCAAATGAATCTCCTCACAAATTCGGACCCACCATTTGTGCAACCGTTGTTCCAACTGTCCGGAAATAAGAAACCGGCAGAAAACGCGGCGATTTGCGAAGCGACTCAGATGTAAAAAGACTCCAACGGGATGCTGACGCAGGAAAATTCCGACAGTCATGGCGTCAGATTCTTCATGTAAGGAACGCTAGTTTTTCGGTTGAATTCACTATTGAATCCGACTATAACCTTCACGCTTTGCCACTCCAAGATTCCGCAATCCGGCGTCGATAGGTCCTCAATGAAGCAGGCAATTCTGGCAGTCGTGCTGGCACTTACATATTGTCTCGCTACCGACGCGCAACCTGGAAAATCTAAAACGAAAATGCTGAGCCTTGAGACTAAACTTGCCACCTTGGATAAATGCGGACTGCACCTCGCTGAGCCGTTTACAGTGAAAGATGTTTTTGAGTCAGAACGCAGGATCTATAACGACGGATACGACCAGATCCTGGCTACCATGGGAGGTAATGAGGAAGAAGAACCTAATCGTTACTTTTCCACAAACGTCTGGTATTTCGATACGGAATGCATCTACGACCATGGCGACTACAAGGCTATCGCGGAGCGAATGGTTCAAATGAGTCAAGGCTCACTGACGCTCACAGATATTAAGGACTACGTTGACCTCAGCAAGAACGAAGCATGGCTCTCATTTAAGTTCAAAGGCCAGGAAACCAAGATCAACTTTGAGGTGGCCGACGACTGGGTTGACACATCAATTTTCAAGAAGTTTGTTGAGCTACTCAATCAATCCGACCCAGCGAAGATTTATCTTTACTATGATCTTCGCGGTCAGGACTGCGTCATCGCTTGTGTGAAGAAAACAGAATTTGAGTGTTTGAAACAACAGCGAATCAAGTTTACTCCGTTATAGCTCGAGCATTCCTCCTACTGAACGCAGGTAGTGGGCCAGTTTGAAGTACGCCGAAGGCGTTCCCACTTGAACCGAACCCGGATGACTACACAACAGGCTAACTACTCACCCATCGTGCGCAGTACTTCAAACTGACCTACTACCCTGAACACGCAACGACCTGATCATTGGTTCAACCTACAAGTCGTCAGCCTCAGCCATCAACTACCGATACTCGTTTTTAGTTATACGGCATAATGCTGTCTCCGAATCGTCCGTTCGAAACGACAAATGAACCCGCTGAAAAGAAAGCGTCAGGCCCAAATACTACGAACCGCGAGGACTGTTCATCGCACGGCCGGGGCAATGCTCTTCGTCTTTTTCTTCTTTCTGGCCTGCACCGGATTACTGTTGGGTTGGAAGAAACACAGCGGCGGCATAATTCTCCCAAAGTCATATCAGGGTGTCTCCACGAACAAACAAGACTGGTTGCCAATCCACGTGCTGCATGAAAAAGCGCTCCAGGTGATGAAAGAGCACGCGCCCGATTTTTCACACGAGCTCGACCGGATTGATATCCGACCCGACAAGGGCATGGTGAAGTTTGTTTTTGTTGAAGGTTACTGGGGGGTCCAACTCGATTGCACCACCGGAGATCTTCTGCATCTCGAGATACGTCGTTCCGACTTCATTGAAAACCTTCACGACGGTTCATACTTCGACTACGTCTTCAGCACGAAATATGGACAGATCAAACTCGTCTATACCTCGATCATGGGCACCGCATTATTAATCTTCACGATCACCGGCTTCTGGCTCTGGTATGGTCCAAAGCGATATCGCGCCCAAAGCAAGTATCACCGCGACGACCGGTAAAATATTAATTAGAGCTCGATTCCCATGCAGTGCCATCAGCGTAGCTGACGCCCTGGATCACCACTTTCTCGGAATACTGTTCCTTGGTTTCTCGTGCACTTACAGCGCCGGTCGGAGGAAACGGCGACCGCATCATCAAGTTTTTAGTTTTACCGGGACTGATACTGATCTTAGTTTCGAAGCGCCGGCGACCTAACTCTCGCTCTGTGCCAAGTTCGGAAAACACGTATTCCCAGTTCAGCGACTGAATAGTTTTTTGTCCGGTGTTGGTGACTTTCACTTCATAGATATACGTCACTGTAATTCCATCGCTCTTCTTTGTGTCACGAGATGGTGGGGGGACGGTGGACGTACTGCTCGGCATCCCTCGTTCAATTAAGATCTGATTCGTGCGATCAATATCTCTGCGCCGGCGATCGTCTTGTTCACGATCTTTCATGACCTTGATCGGATCTTTATCGAGTGCCGGGTTGTGATATTCAGTGCGCCATTTCTTTTCCACGACGGATATGTTTGGTCCATCGGATTGAGCCGGCAAATCCTGGGCGAAGACGTTTGCGGCAAGTAAACACAGGAGAACAAAGGGGTATAAAAATCTCATAACAAACCTTCACTTTGCGGTGTTTCAGAACGGCTTAACGCAGATCAAGAACTCGACTATCGGCGTTGAGCTGTGACTGGTTAGCTATGGGGAGAGTCTTGACTTCGCCTGCTTTCAAGCAAGCGTACGCAACCGTCCAGATTGATGTGTAGGATATCGCTGGTAGTACTGCTGTACCAAACTCACCCCAGAACCGTCCCCACCACCTGGTCGCGTTGTCGCCACTCACAGGCGTCATTGCCGCGAAGTCATAGGCCACCAAAACTGTGAAAAACAATCCCACCACGAGGCCTGACAGGAGTCCGTAGAGAACCGCTCCGCGTCGAGTTTTTTTCTTTACGAGGGCCGGTATGAGCAGACCAACAAAGATGCCGATCGGAATCAGAATCCAATCGACAACCATAATCCCGTAAAACGGAGCGCCGAGGAAAACCTCGATTGGTTGGATGTTAGACCAATCGACGCGGCTCAAATCGTTACCGACAATCAGGAAATAAACTGCCGTCACTGCCAACATCGCACCGAACAATGCGTTGTTAATGTTTTTCCAGATCATAAGTCGTGACCTCCAACGCGTCAGCAACCAGCAGCAGAGGCTTTGAGGAGTTGCCTGCTTCGATGGACGACATTATCGCGCTTTTGCCTCTCCATGTTAAGGAGGAATGAACACCCCTTTGGAGTGCGGTGCCTTGGCGCCGCTTTGGCCTCAATCACGTCGTTTTAATAATACTAAAGCGGTGCCAAGGCACCGCACTCCAAGGAGACGACCAATATAACGGAGCTTGACAGCTCCTTCGAGTCACGCTACTAACTGCAAGCAACGAACATGACACGACATATTTTTTGGCCGATGCTCGCGTTGGTCCTGTTGTTCGGAAATGCGGGCAGCTCGACGGCTCAAGTAAAGCGCGTACAGATGCAGATTTCGGGATATCTGTGCGGCAATTGAGTGTACAACATTCAGAAGGCCGTGAGCCGTCTAGACTACGCTCCAAAACTGAAAGAAATTGAAGTAACCGATTTTAAGAAAGGACTGGGAACTTTTACTCCCAAGCCTGATCGCCCCGTCTCGTTTGCAGCGTTAAAAGAAACTCTGAAGAAGGCGGGCTACACTCTCGCCGCTGCTGAGATAACCGTTTCCGGAGAACTAGGAAAAGACGAGCGCGGCTGGATACTAATCGTGCCGTCGTCAGGACAGAAGTTTGTCATGGTTGGACCAAATTTAGACCAGGCCATCGCAGGAGTTCAGACCGGCTCGCCTCTCGAAGTCACTGGCGATTGGAAAAGCGCCGGCACTGGATCGGGAGCGCATGAGACGATCGCGCCGCGTGCTGAAAGGAGCGCTCTCAGACAAACCGAATTTCCTTACTTCGTTAAGGCCAACTACAAAGAGTCTACGAATCCTCTGCTGCCTGAAGCTCCGATCCGTGTCACCTCGCCGGGATTGACCGTGTACAAGGGTGGCGCAGTAACACCGCGGTTTTACTTGATTAAGCAGCACCTCGGCTCGCTCGAGGTCACGCGACAAGTCGTCGATGTCAGTCTTTCTTATACTCCGACTCCGCGTCTTCAACTCGAAATTGAAGTGCCTTTTTCTCGCACGTCTTTCGAAACCAACAATGTGCCGGGGTCCGGCTCTGGGCTGGGAAACATCACCGCCTGGGCTAAATATCGTTTCTTTCGAAAAGTGAAAACTTATGGCGACCGACAAGCTGCTTTGCGCGCGGGCCTGGAACTCCCAACCGGAAAGAAGACGCCGCCAGGCGCATCTCAAAGCTTACCCACATTCGTCCGGCAACAACTCACGCCGATTAACGGTGGCCTCGCGCCACATTTTGATTTAGCCTTCTCACAAGCCGGCGGGCGTTTTATCTTTGGCGGTAATGCTCAAGTGGTCTTTCGCACCGAACGCGACGGATTTCGTATGGGCCATGAACAGCGTCTAAACACGGATCTGGAGTATGTGATTCCGAGAGATCCACAGAAGCCGGGTGGAGAAGTATTCATAATTTTGGAAACTACATTTATTCATCGAAGTACCGGTCGTCTTAATGGATTGACAGTGAGTGGCAGCAAGGCGACTGAATATTTTCTGGCGCCCGGGCTTCAATATGCCGCAAACCCGCGTTTTGTCATCGAAGGGAGTTACCAGTTTCCGGTCGTGCGCAATACCGGTCCCGCTGTGTTAAGAACTGATCGAAACATCCTGATCGGCGCGAGGTACCTGTTTTGAAATTCTGTAAACAGATCGTTTTAGTTGCAATTATCCTTTGTTGGTCTCTCGTAGCCAACGCACAAACACAAACGCAAGCACCTGCGCTGAAGCTCAAAAACACGCGCGGCGCGACCTTTAAACTGTCAAATTACAAGGGCAAAGTGACATTGGTGAATTTTTGGGCCACCTGGTGCCCGCCGTGTCGCGCCGAAATGCCGGATTTGATCAGATGGCAACGAGAGTATCGAGGCAAAGGTTTGCAGATTATCGGCATCACATATCCTCCTACAAGCCTCCAGGAAGTGCGACAGTTTACTCGTTCGATCGGTGTGAACTATCCAATCCTGATTGGCACGAAAAAAACCAAAGCTCTGTTTGACCCAGGTGAAGCGATGCCGCTTACGATAATCATCGACCGTAAAGGTCGCATCAGGGATCGCATTGAAGGCATCATCCTGCGTGAAGAATTCGAGCAGAAGGTAAAACCACTGTTGGACTAGCTCTACATCTTTCGGTAAAGTCGGGACAAATTTTAAGGAGACACCACCATGATCAAGAAAATCTCAAGCATCGCACTCGTAGCGGCTTTGTTGTGCTTCGCCGCGATCAGTGCATTGGCAGCAACCAAGACGGCAACCATTAAGGTTGAAGGAATGAAGTGCAAGAACTGCTCAGCCTCCGTCACCAAGGCGCTCAAGGCAGTTGAGGGAGTGGAAAAGGTTGACGTGGACTCGGAAAAGGGCGTCGCCGTAGTTGAATACGATGATCAGAAGGTGAGCGAAGAGAAGCTCCGCGAGACGATCAACGGCACCGGTTTCAAAGTCGTCGCCGAACAAAAATCAAACTAAGCTTAAACATCACTCTTGCCACTGTAGGGGCGGCACTCCGTGGCCGCCCTGGGTTACGAATTCTTTGACTCGGAACCCTGGAGCCTCACGGAAGACGGCCCCTACAATTCTTCCAACAACTCACTATTTCACGCGCGCGAGCTTTTTGAGAACCTCGGTCTTCTCGGCCGCAGACGTTTTCGCAATCGCTTCGCGAAGCGAGGCCAGCAGTTTTCTTAACGCATTCCGCTCTTCCACATCGTATTGCTCGCCGCCCGTGCCATTCGCAGTCCGAATAACTTCCTCCGTTATCAACTCATTC
Source organism: uncultured Acidobacteriota bacterium (assembly GCA_963708055.1). Lineage (GTDB taxonomy): Bacteria > Acidobacteriota > Blastocatellia > Pyrinomonadales > Pyrinomonadaceae > PSRF01. The sequence continues at coordinate 1,995,203 of OY970193.1, forward strand.
AAATTCTTCAGCGCCTCGGAGGCGTGGGCGCCATTCGGATGCAAACCCAGATACTTGACCTCACCGGCCACCACAAACAGGTGACAAACTTCATCGCCCTCACAATCTGACGGCTGCGGATTCTGCGCCGCCGCCCAGGCAATGCGATCCGCGACCGGCAACGCGTGGTATTTAGTTTCAAGCTGCCACAACAATTCGGTGCGCAGGTTGTAGATCCCGGCGAACTCATTTAGCACTAGCTTCGCACTGTGAGCCCGGTACCACTCGCGATACGGCGACTTCTCAATCAGATCTGGTCCAACAATGGCGCCCCAAAGGGCAAGCGCCTGCAACCTCAAGAGCTCAAACCCAGCTCGCGTGTTCGTGTCTTTCGCTTCGTTGAGTCCACTTACAGCAAGGTCATAGATCTCCCGCCGATCAGCAAAATCAGTATTCTCCGCTATCAAACGCGCTTCAATAATCCGGCGTAACATCTGCGGCCGCTCACGTGCGGTGTAGTCGAGTAAAAGTCCTCCGAAAAACCAGCCTGTCTCGCCATTCGGCAAATTGATGCGATACCAGTAATCAGTCTTGTTCCCGACTGTCTCCTGATCTTGTGAACGCGCCACCGTGTTCACCACCGTGCCGAGTTTCAGTCGCACGATCTCCGGCGCTGAAACTTGCGGCGTCTTGCGCACGCGCATTGCAGACACCGTCGTGATCTTCGCTTGCGGCGAATCCAACTTAACCTCGCCCGTTTGAGCCCAAGCAGGCGTTGTTAGTCCAATGGCCAGAATGGTGAGAGTCAAAAATATCAAGGAATATTTCATGGTGGTGTCTCAGGAATTCTCTCGCGCAAGGGCGCAAAGGCGCAAGGAAAAATCTCAGCGCACTTGCAAACACACATTCGTAAGCACACGCTGACCGTTTTGAAACTCGCGCACTCTAAATTGCGCCACCTGACAGTTCAAAACGAACAGTGGGAATTTTATTTCGGAACAAGGGGAAAGCATGAGTACACCAGCATCGCAAAAGGATAAGTACGATGGAGAGATGAATCGGGGTCAACATCAGCAGGGCCAGTCTGATCAACAGAAGAGCGGCCAGTCAAAGAGTCAAATGCAATCGCATACCGAAGGCACGGTTGCTCGCACGATCGAGCAACAGACCGCCAAGCTACCGTCAGATGTCTTCTTGTGGGCAGCTCTCGGATCGATTGGCGCTTCGGCGCTGTTGCAATTGTTTGGAAAGAAGCAAGCGAGTCTTTTTGTCGGAGATTGGGTATCGCCGTTATTACTGTTCGGCGTTTACAACAAGATCGTCAAGGTGGCCGGATCAGACAAAGAGCACTGAACGAAGCGGCGACAGCACAAAGCCTGGGGCGCAAGCCCCAGGTTAGCTGCGCGCTTAGACTTATCGCCTTCGCATCAATAAAAACAAGACCGCCAGTATTATCAGAACCCCGAGGATGCCCCCGGGCCACAGAAACCAACCGCCTCGGTTCGAATAACCTCCAACGACGCATCCCGTCTGCGTCAACAAAAGCAAAACTGTAAAAATAGATATTCGCTGCATGTTTATCCCCCTCGTTATATAGGCGTGTACTACAGTCGATCACTAATTAGGACAAAATCATTGTTAAGCAGAAGGTGTGCCGCATTCACACTTTTGCCCCTTCAGTAAGTACAATAGTGGCGAATGAACTCGGATAAAGAGATTACTGAGGCACAGATTGACGAAGCGCTGGAGGAAAGCTTTCCTGCCAGTGACCCGCCTTCATGGACTTCCGGTACGGATCATCAGGTTATAACTAAGAGTAATCGAGGAAGTGATGGCCCGAGCCTTTCACCGGCTCGCGAAGTTTTTCAACGGCGTGCACTGGGCGGTTGGTATTACGACCTTGCCGGCCACAGCGACTCAACGCGACGAGCGCTCGTTTGTGCTGATGTGGTTAGGAATTATCGTGTTTCTGGTCGTGTTCTTCGGCGTCTTTATCTATCTACTCTCAGCCATTTGATTGGCTGTAGGGGCGGCCCTCCGTGGCCGCCCTTGCGTACGAATTTCTTTGTCACCCGATAAGAGCCACGGAATGAGGTCCCTATCGTATCGCTTTAGGTGAGACGATTTTGTGTTCAAGACTAGGGCGGCCACGGAGGGCCGCCCCTACAATCCATCAAGAGCGGACAACTCATCAGCGGTCTTTAACCTTCTCGATCATCTCGGTTGCTTTTTTCATCCAGTCTTCGCCGTTGCTGCCAAAGCCGATCCCTTCATAAATTATCTTGCCATCGGCATTGACCACCCAGTTGCGCGGAATGATGTTCACGCCCTGGCCGTCAGCATACGCCTGGCCCAGCAGCACCGGAAAACTGTATTTGTTCTCTTTCATGAACGGCTCAACTAACCCGACCTCCTGATCAATGTTGAGCGTCAGAACCACCACATCTTTTCTGTCTTTCAGTTGTTCACGAAGCTTTTGCACGTACGGCAACTCCGCGCGGCATGGTCCACACCACGTCGCCCACAAATTTATGAAGGCCACTTTCCCTTTTAGATTCGCGAGCGACCACTTACGGCCATCCAGATCGCTGAGATCAAACTCTGCCAGGTTTGTGTTCTTCGTGTCCCACGTTGAAACTTCCGCGCTTCCGACTTTGACTCTCGTCGGTTCAGTGCGCGCCAGGTAAGCACGCCAACCCTGATCCGTTCCGCCTAACTCTTTCCAAAGTCGTTGCGCGCTCGCGTTCAATTCCTCCCTGGGATCCGACGAAGGACTTGGCCGCAGGATGAGCGCGGTTTGATACGCCGTCAACGCATCGAGTTTTCGCTGTTCGGCTTCAGCCACTTTACCCGCCGCCTGCCAGTAGACCGATTGCTGGTACGCCGAACCTCGCTTTTGCGCATCACTGGCATTGTCGGCAAGTTTCTTGTTGGCAACGCTGGACAGTTGGGCCAACACCTCGCGCGCTTTGTCAGGCTGTTTTACACGCGCGTAAGCTTCCGCCATCAACGGCCAACTTGCGAGGCGGACATACTCCAGGTTGTTTCCGATTGAGTCGTTGCGTGGATAGAGATCCGACGGACGGCTGTGCTTCTCCATCTCCTCGAACGTGGCAATTCCCTTTTGCAATATCACCGGAACGCTTTCGAGTTTGAAGTTACGCGTTAGATAAGCACGAGCCACTCCCACTTCGAGAGGCGGCAGTGAATACGATCCACCCGAGCGTTCCTGAGCGGTGGCGTAACCAGTGTAGGCAGCGTCAAGCTCAGCGTTGGTTGATTTTTCGAGCGCACTCACCGCGCGCAGGCGAGCGGCCCAAACATTTTCGTCGGCGGGCCATCGCTTGACCCACTCGCTCGTAACATTCGCGAGATTCTGTTGATACGCCTGCTTCTCACCTTCGGTGGCTTCGCCTTTTGGAAAGGGATGTTCATCGTAGTAGCGCCTCTGGATCAGCTGCGCGGTTGGAGCAGAGTTTGGCAGCGTGCGAATCAGTTCGTCTTCCGCCCAGAGTTGATTCGTTTTGTCACCAATCAGCTTGTAACCTGCGCCCATCGACTCGAGCCACTCTTTGCTCCCGAGATTCCTGGCACGAATCTTTTCCAGATCCTTTGCAATCTGCCGGCGCAGAGCTGCATGCTCGGTCACCGGCTTCAATTTAAACTCCATGGTCCACAACGTGTCCCAATGGACCAGTTCTTCGTTTTCGTTCGACGACTCAAGCCGCGCCCGCACGCGTTGAGCAGTGCCGGTCACAATTTCTTTATCGCTGGAACGAGCGATCTGCGTCAGACCACCGTCGAGAGTGTTTGGACAACTCGCTATCCAGCGTAGCAAGTGTTCCTTCGACTTTGCGGCGTCTTTGAAGTTGGGATAGTTATAGATCTCAACGAGTTTGATGTTGGCCCATGGAAAAGATTGCTGGGCCAACTTTTCCAAAATCTCAATTGACTCTTTGGTCTTCTCGCCAACAGCTAAGCGCCCGTAAAGATATGCCGCGACCGTATCGTTGGGATTCTTGTCCATCGCCGCTCGATAGTCGGCAAGCAGAGCAACCCGGTCGACCTGGAAACCACTCATGCGCAGATCCTGATAACGTCGCTGAACAAAAAAGTCGCCCGGGTATTTGTTGACCAACTCCCGCAAGATCGCGAGCTGCTGTTCGCGACGAACTTTGAACGGGAGAACTTCCTCGCTTAACTTCCCGATCTTCTTCAAATCGGCTTTCACAGCGGCTGACGCTTCGCAGTGATTGGATGTGGTTTGCGCCATGACCAGGCTTGGAGCGAGTCCGATACAAACGAAGGAAAGGGCGAGTATTACAACTCGGCCGAAAGAGTTGAACAATCGAGTCTTCATGAGCGGATCTCCCTGGGACTTAGGAGTGGAATGACTTATGGGCGGCGGAATTATAAAACATTCATCCGACGCTTCGTACCTGTTATCGCTGTTTTAGTATTCAGTCCTTAGACGCCGGTGCGGGACGGAAGTTCCCACAAATTCGGTAGTGCCCTGATTTGGATTTTCTCTGTGCAACCTTTGTGTTCTCTGTGTCTCTGTGGTTGTTGTATCGTACATTCCTATAACCACGGAGACACAGAGAACACAAAGGTTGCACAGAGAAGAAGTTGAATTCGGGCACTACCCACAATTCATGCTTGTGGTAAGTTAGCCCCTGATCCGTTTAATCCGTGGCTCAGTTTTAAGGTACAAAGATCATGTTGCTACGTCGCTCGCTTTTATTGATTTCCACTTTATCAATCGTCCTGGCGGTGGCATTTAGCTCTCGGGAAACGCCCGCGCAAGACGATTGGACCGAACCTTTCCCGGCGTTTCGCATCGCGGGAAATTTGTACTACGTCGGCAGCAAGGGGTTGGCAAACTATCTCATCACCACTCCGCAGGGACACATTCTGATCAACAGCGATCTGGAAGCGAACGTGCCGCTGATTCGAACCAGTATTGAATCTCTGGGCTTTAAGTTCAGCGATGTCAAGATCCTGCTGATCAGCCACGCTCACGCGGATCATAACGGGGCCAGCGCCACTATCAAAAAACTCACCGGCGCGAAGTACTTCGTGATGGATGCCGACGTTTCGGTGGTCGAATCCGGAGGGAAGACCGATTTCTTTTACGGTAATGATCCGTCAACTCTTTACACCCCGACTAAAGTCGATCGCGTGTTGCGAGACGGAGATGAAGTGAAACTGGGCGATGCGGTTCTAACGGCGCGTCTGACGCCTGGTCATACAAAAGGATGCACCACCTGGACCATGAAGGTGACGGACGGTGCGAAGACGCGCGACGTGGTGATCGTCGGCAGTCCGAATGTAAACCCTGGGTACAAGCTGGTAGATAACAAGGAATATCCAGGGATCACGCGGGACTTTGAACGAACGTTTGCCGTGCTCAAGTCGTTGTCGTGTGATTATTTCCTCGGCGCTCACGGTAGCTACTTCGATCTGGAAGCCAAATACGCGAAACTGAAAGCCGGGAATGCAGCAGCGTTTATCGATCCCGAGGGTTACAAAAATTTTGTAGCGGATCGCGAGAAAGCGTTCTTAGACGAATTAGCAAAGCAAAAGACTGATAGTAAATAGTGCACATCGGCTAGGGCTGAGCAAAAGGCACGGGCGCGACAGTAGCGGCGCACGAAGAATCAAGACCAGCGATCGATCCTTTTTCGATCAGCGCTACGATCATCGAGTTAACACATTGCTCAGCATTGCCGATCGAATGTCCATTGTTTCGAATCACCACGTGCACGCCTTTTGAGAGTCCTCGTAAAACTTCTTCGCCTCCCTCAGCGGGTGTAACCGGATCGAATTCTCCAGACAAAAGCAGAGTTGGAATTGCAGAACGTGTCGGCGAGCGATGCTGCTTCGACACCTTGCCGCGTGGCCAAACCGTACAAGCTGCCGTCTGCTGCTTCAGGCGGTAGTCACCCGCAAAAGTCTTCGCCGCCAGTGCCGTAGCGTTCGCGGGCAAGTAAGGCACGTCTTCCGTGCACGTCACTGATAAGAAAAATCCGGCTGAAAGACGTCCACCAAACAACTCACGCGTCGTAAGCACAGTTTCCGCGATGCCGGCTCCGTTCGTCGCCACCCATTTACGAAACTGGTTTGGCGCCTGTGCGGATCCTTCAGGAGAGTAGAGAAGAAATCGGAACGACTCGGCAAACAGTTCCGGAGAAACTTGGATTTTGGTTGGTCCATCGGCACGCGCAGGCAACGACAGAGCGGGCGAATCTTTCAGGCGCGTAAGAATGGTCTCAAGGTCGGCTGCCAACGTCGGAAAATTTCGCGCGCATGATTCGTCGGCACGACATCTTTTCACCAGTTGCTGCCAGGCGTGTTCGCTCGCGGTCGCATGTGTGGATGGCGACGCCATCGACGGTGGCACTATTCCTTTCATCGCGACTGTTCTTAGCGACGAAGGATGGCGGCGCATGTAAACCTGTGCGACGCGCGTTCCATAAGAGGTGCCGTAGGCGTTGATCTGTTTGTAGCCGAGTGCCCGTCGGACTTCGTCGATGTCGTCAACTGCAATCTCGGTGGTGTATTGACGCAGGTCGAAGTCTTTAGCAAGCCGGTTATGACATGCCTTCAGGGCAGACAGGCTCAACAAATCGGCATCGAGCACACCGGATGAATCGGGTTTAATTAACTCGGGACAGTTCAGAGGATTTGAGCGCCCGGTTCCGCGTGGATCAATGAAAACCAGATCGCGCGTTTGGCGAACATTGGCAAATGCACGGCTGAAGTAACGCACACCAAACGACGGCGCATCGCCCGGACCACCGGCAAAGAAAACCAGCGGATCCGGTTTCGCGGGTGATTGGAGTGCAGGGAGGACGATGATCGACAGATCGATCTTTCTTCCCTGCTTTGTCTCGCGATTTTCCCAAACGCTATACGTCCCGCACCGCGCCGGCCCCTGCACGCCTTCAAACTCACACGGGCTCAGCAGAATCTGGGTTAGCAGAAGAACAACCGTTGCGATCATGTTCGAATGGTAGCGTGTCCTTTATGACGCGACTATGACGCGACAAATTAACCTATCTACGAAACCTAACCCAATCACCCAGCCCGCGAAGCGGGCGGAAGCATAAAGCCTGGGGCGCAAGCCCCAGGAACATGAAACAGAGATAGCGTTCGAGCCCGTGAAACGGGCGACAGCCCATTTGATATATCGCGCTGTCGCCCGCTGCCCCAGTTACCTGGGGCTTACGCCCAGGCTTTATGCTCCGCCCGCTTCGCGGGCTCGTCGCATGGTTCAATCCACCCTCAATTAACTGCCACCGTTCAACCGTGATTTCCAACTGCTACGAGGTGGCGCGTCGCGTTCGAATTCCTAATCCTCCAGCGCGTCGTCACCTAAATCGACCCAGAGCGATAACTCCTTCGGATCACGATAAACGACGTCGTATTTTTTGCCTTTCTTCTTTTCCGATGCAAAGAACGTATCCAGCCGCTTTTCACGGTTTGTCAGGTGGATCGTAAACTTCTCTTTGCCACGCGCTTCCGAGATCATTTGCAGGGTGGAAACTTCCGGATTGCCGTGTTTGCCGTCAGCCGAAACCACGTAATGATCCGCCGTGATCTGCCGGAAGAAATCGGTCTCCACATTCCGATCGCTTCCATGATGCGGAAGCTTCAAGAGATCAACATGCAGCGCGCTCGACTTCAGCAATCCCGACGACTTCAAACCCTTCAACACATCATCTCCACGAGCATCGCCGGTAAGCAGCATCTTCTTCTTTCCCGCCTCGGCAAGCACCACGATACTCGAAAGATTAAAGACTGATTCATCGAGATACGCCGCCGCTAGGGCCTGGCCTTCCTTGTCTTTCGCCAACCCTTTCTTCTCGAGCACCGCGTTCCATTCGATCTGCAACTCTTCGATCCGATTCTGTATTGGACCAAGCACGGTAAACTTCAAGCCATCACCAATCGTGACTATCTTCTTTCCTTTGCCGGGAGCGGACACGATACCGCCGAACGGATCGTTGATCCTCAGCGCTAACTGCTTCGCGTTGTTTCTGACTTCTCGCCCTTGCGGAACACTCGCCGCTAAAGCTCCTCCAGCCCGACTCAACGGCACTCCGGCTGAAACAGCTCCGCCGGATCCTGAAGACTTAACAGCCGCACTCAACGCCTTCACCATCTCCTCACTTTCATTTCCGACAATGTCGTCGAAGCTGTTGTGCCAGAGAGTGAGTATGTTGAAGGGCGATTCCACGTTGTCACTTTGTTTCTCAACCAGATCATCCAGGAAAGCAAGCACGCCGTTGATGTGATCGTCGTCGAGGTGACTGACCATCAACATGCGAATGGCGAGCGCCGAATCCGGACTTCGTGTTTCTTTAAGCGCGGTCAGTCGCGGAAGCAGACTGCTTTTATAGACCCCGGCTGGACCACCATCAATGACGATCAACCTGGGGGCGTTGGGTTTGCCATAGTGAAGCAACAACGAGTCACCGTGTTTGGCTTGCAGGGCTTCGAGTGTAAATAACATTTGCGGTCTCCTCGGATCGGTTTAGATAGATTGAAGTGCGCGTAAGGCATCGACCATTCCCGAACCTTGGAAATAGCGTTCGCGGCCAAGGTCAGTTGCGGTGCTGCAAAGAATTTCCTTGATGCGGGCGGGACGGCCGACCAGTTCCCCATACCTGGCAAGCAACAACGCCGCGGCGCCACTGACGTGTGGTGCGGCCATGCTGGTTCCGTCCATGCGCTTAGTCTTGCCGTCGGGAATTGTACTGACGATCTTTTCTCCCGGCGCTACCAGATCAGGTTTGACTCTGCCGTCACCGGTTGGACCACGGCTCGAGAAATAGCTGACGCCGTAAAGATGAGCGCTGTCGCGATGCGTGGCGCCGACAGTGATCACGCTCTCGGTGTTACCGGGATCGGTGATGCTGATGCTCTGATAGCCTTCCTGCGGACCTTTGGTGGTCATGAATTGGAGATAACCGTTGTTACCGGCAGCGGCGACCACCACAATCCCGGCGCCCACCAAACGATTCGCTTCTTCACAAACCGGCGTGCTGCCGCAGGCAAAGTTGGCCACGTCGTGTTTGATTGAAAGACTCAGATTCACGCCGTGGATCATCATCAGGTCCTTGTGCGCATTGAGATACCGTACAAACTGCAGCGCCGCCATCACGGAAAACTCATCACCCAGCCCCTCATCATCCAGCACGCGAAGGTCATATAACCTGATGTCCGGACATACACCTTTGATCGCGTTATCGCCGGGAGAATCAGCATCGCCCGAGCGCCAGTCAGCGCCGACGATTCCGGCGACGTGAGTTCCATGCGCATGTTCCGGGATCACGTAATCTTTTTCTTTATGCGGGATTTGAATGAGCGGTTTCAGCAACTCCCAATCAACCTCGCGACCGCTCTGAAGACTTTTCTGTAACTGGCTCAACTCTTCGGGATGCTCGTCTAACCGTTTTTTCGCCTGAATAAGACGTTTTCGTCTGGCGGTGTCGACGATGTCGTCAACGTTGTGATCCGCTGGTCTGAGTAGATAACGAATTACGGTGAAATCGTAAGTGGCCGAGATGCGAGTTTTGAAAGGGTCTTTTTCAAGCTCGCCGGCGGCGTTTCGTAAGCGAAAGGCTGGGTGCTTCGCGTCAACACCGCTGTCGATGATGGCCCACGCGAGATCTTTGCAACTTATTTCAAACAGACGGCGTGCCGCATCCGCTTTTACGGCATTTGTGGAACGCCAGACCGAAGCTTCAGCCATTCGATTTCTGGTCACCGACCAAACGATTTCCTTGTGCAGTGGATCGACTTCCTGCAGCCCGCTGACCAGCATGGCGCAAGCTTCGACAATGGACGTTGAGGTGATCGCGCGGCTGCGTCCCATTGCTGCCGCCCCGATCGTGCCGATGACACGCATCATCCAAATTACTTGCGCATCGATAGTTTGCAGTATCGGATCTGACATATCGCCGTCAACGGCGCGGGCCAGGATCAGCCGAGTCTTCTTGTCTGAGAGAAATTTCTGTAGCTCGCGGCCGTTATTGGTCCAAACAAACTTGTTCCACCACGGAGTCAGCGGCAGGACGACGCGGATCAATTCGTGAAAGCAAAGCCGAACGACAACGGTCGATTGGTTGTAGGCAATGTCGGGGCTCCGTTGATCGTCACAACGAAACTTTTTGGCCACCGGGGATTGCACTTCCTTGGCAAGCCGTTTTTCAATCACCTCCGCGACTTTCCCCGGCGAAGCTTTGAAATGAGGATTGAGCAGGAGATCGATCTTACCGGTGGGATTATTTCCAAACTCGAACCAAACATCGGGCAGGACCGGAGAATCCTGAGTGAAGCGTGTTAGTCCGCCGTAGCGGTAGATCAGCTCTTCCAATTCGCCACGCTCGATCTTGAACTTTTTAACTGGGGGCCGGCGCTTTTTTGTCGCCATCGGTCTTGTCTCCTCTGATGCGGGGTTTGACCTGTTGCTTTGAATGTATGAGTAGAGTCGCGATTATGTTTCGTCAGGCTGAGTGTCTTGAATCACATACGCCGAGTCAACCAGCAATCGATATTCTGATCCATCGAAAACCATGGCCGGCCATTCAATAAACTCCGCGCCGTCCAGATAGAAAGAAATTATTCGTTCGTGGTCCAAAATGTGACGCATTTGCGCAACCGAGTCAGTCGCGTACTGTGCGCTAATGAGCTTTGTGAGTTGTTCGAACTGCCGGGCCCAGTCGCCTTCGGATGAGCCGATGATGATATCAGACGAACAGTGAATAGTGGGCGGCTCTCCCAGGATCTGCCGGTCATTCCAATGAAAGAGCAAGGTCGCATCTTTCAAACTAAGCGGCTCAAACTCATCGACTCCCGGCAACGACGGTTCCTTTGATTGTAAGCTGTTCCAAGTGTCGAAATCGAAACACGGAATTCCCCGCTGCTTGAGATAAGCGGGTGGGTCATATTCGCGTTTATCGTCCTCATCACCCGAAACATAATCTTCCGTTGGTAGCATGAACACCAGCGACTCTGATCGACAAAAGCTCACCCAACCGCCGGATTTACAGCGCACAATTCCACATGCTTCGCAAATCAGAACCTGCGTCTCGTACGGATTTTGCCAGTCCATCAGTTCGAGCGCGTTCATCAGTTGCACGCCCTCGCCAAACAACTGCGAGACTTGACGGTTGGATTGACCCGACGAACTAAAGTCGAGAATCGCCGGTTTGATTTCAAAATTCCTGATTTGCCACATTTGCACTTCTCTAGCGGAGATCAGTTTGCCAGTTCGACGACCGCCGCATAAACGCCTTCGACTACCATTGCCATGCGTTTGTAGTCCAGCTTCTCTTCCGTGTCGTGAGCGGTATGATAGTTTGTGTTTCGATAGAAAGCTGAGTCAGTGATCATTACGGCGCTGTAGCCGGCGTGCCAATAATTTCGCTGGTCAGAAAAATCAACGCCAGAAACCAGAGTGGGAGCGTTAATTGAAACGACCGGGAGTGGTGCTGCATTGCGCATCGCAGACTTTGTTCGGCGGACCAGTAACCAATCACCGAGTCGGCCCACAACTCCGATAAAGTTCCCCGTCGTCGGATAAAAAGCACCCATCAGCGAAACCGGAAAACGCTGGCTTTGAGGAGCGTCGCTAAAGTAACCAATCATTTCTAAGCTCAACATCGCCCTAACCGATACCTGCTGCTGGCGAAGCGATTCAGCATGGACCGAACTTCCCATTCCGGTGGTGCCAAAGTATGGCGGCTCTTCCAAAGTAAACGCCACCAGTTCGATTCGCATTGGTGGCGGTTGCCGGCTTAACAAGTGTGCGAGCTCTATTAATCCAGCCACTCCGCTCGCATTGTCGTCAGCGCCGGGCAATGGACCAGCGGCATCATAATGTGCGCCGACAATGATGCGCTCTGGTGACTCAGGTCCAAATTGGGCCACAACATTTCGATACGATTTGCCATTTACACGATAAGGCTGCTCTGAAACGAGGGTAGTAGTTTGGCTCAACTCGCTCTTGATGTACGCCGCAGTTCGATCGAGATTCTCAATGTTACTTTCATCACGCGGAATTAGTTCGACCGAGAGCTTGTGCACATGAGCCCTCAGTCTCTGAGGATCGACCGTTCTCGTCGCATTGGGTGTGGCTGATGTGAAAAGGGGCTGAGTAATCCAAAACCATAGTGCAACCAGAACCAGCAAAACAATAATGAAAATGATCAGCATAATGCGGAAGATACGACCTCGCCAATGAGATGGTTGCGATTGAGTTGGGAGCGAGGAAAGATTCAGGGACACGCGGTGAGTTTGCCACAATCGGGGCCACGGATTACACGAATTTCTTTGTTTAGGTAGAAGGTAATTGATTGCTCCCGCTCGATCGGTTTGATATTAAAGGCAACAACTTCCGGATGACACGTCTTTTCCTGCAAATCTGCGTGGTCCTGATCTGTTGTGCCGCAATTGCGGCCGCCTATAACGCGCCAGCCGGCCGGCGCGCCAAATACAACTTCAATTCCAGTTGGAAACTGTTCGTTGGCGATCCGGCGAAGGCGGAACAGCCTGGCTTCGACGACTCGAGTTGGAAATCCGTGACGCTGCCTCGCGCCTGGAACGAAGACGACGCCTTCCGCAAAGACATTCGCGATCTCTCGACCGGCGTGGTCTGGTATCGCAAGCGTTTCAAACTCCCGCCGAGTGCCAATGGCAAAAAGGTCTTTCTCGAGTTTGAAGGAATTCGCCATGCAGGCGAATTTTATCTCAACGGTAAACATCTCGGGCGACATGAAAACGGAATCATGGCATTCGGCTTCGACATCACCGATGCTTTGAAGCCGGCTCCGGAAGAAAACATCGCCGCCGTTCGTGTTGACAACTCGTGGGACTACAAAGAAAAGGCAACTGGCTCAGGCTATCAATGGAGTGATCGCAACTTCTACGCGAATTACGGCGGCATTAATAAGAATGTCTTTCTGCACGTAACCGATCGACTGCACCAAACGCTTCCGCTTTATTCAAACCTCGGCACAACGGGCGTCTACATCTACGCTAAAGACTTCGACATTCGCGGCCGGTCAGCGATGGTCACGGCCGAGTCGCAGGTGAAGAATGAAGATGCGCAAGCTCGCACTATCAGTTATGAAGTCATAATCGAAGACGCGAGCGGGCGCATCGTCAAAAGAATCGACGGTGGCCGGCAAACCCTCGCACCCGGAGAGATAAAAACCGTAACCGCTTCAGCGAGGGTCAAGGGGCTCAACTTCTGGAGTTGGGGTTACGGCTATCTCTACAACGTTCACACCGTTCTCAAAGAAGATCGGCAGGCCGTTGACACAGTGACCACGCAAACAGGTTTTCGCAAAACCGAGTTTGGTGGCGGAGTGGTGAAGCTCAACGATCGCGTGGTCCAACTCAAGGGATACGCGCAGCGCTCGACCAACGAATGGCCCGCACTCGGTTCGGCGGTACCCGCCTGGCTCAGCGACTTCAGCAACCGTTTGATGGTTCAGTCGGGCGCGAATCTGGTTCGCTGGATGCACGTTACGCCGTGGAAACAGGATGTGGAATCGTGCGATCGTGTTGGTCTTATGCAGGCGCTGCCTGCCGGTGATTCGGAAAGAGACGTGGACGGTCGTCGCTGGGAACAGCGTTTGGAAGTAATGCGCGACGCGATTATTTACAACCGGAATAATCCGAGCGTGATCTTCTACGAGTCGGGTAACAAAGGCGTCAGTGAAGAGCACATGCGGCAGATGCAAGCACTACGCGATCGCTACGATCCGTTTGGCGGGCGCGCATCGGGATCGCGTGAGATGCTCAACAGCAGGACTGCGGAGTACGGCGGCGAGATGCTCTACATTAATAAGAGCGCGCGGATTCCGATGTGGGCCATGGAGTATTCACGCGACGAAGCGCTCAGAAAATATTGGGACGAGTTTTCGCCTCCGTATCATAAAGACGGTGATGGTCCACTGCACAACGGGCAGGACGCCAGCGCCTACAACCGTAACCAGGATTCGCACGCACTCGAAAACGTCATTCGCTGGTACGACTACTGGCGCGAACGACCAGGCACGGGGGCGCGCGTGAGTTCGGGCGGCGTCAATATAGTCTTTTCGGATTCGAATACACATCATCGAGGGGCTGAAAATTATCGTCGCAGCGGCGAGGTCGATGCAATGCGACTTCCGAAGGACGGATTCTTCGCGCACCAGGTCATGTGGATGGCTGGGTAGATGTTGAGAAGCCTCGCGCCTACATCGCCGGTCATTGGAATTATCAACCGGGAACAAAGAAGAACGTTTACGTGATCTCGAATGCTGAGAAGGTTCAATTATTCATCAACGGCAAGTCGTTGGGCACAGGCGAACAAAGCAATCGTTTTCTGTTTACTTTCAAGAATGTTGAGTGGCAACCGGGAATGATAACGGCGGTGGGTTACGATCTTAACGGACGAAAGATCACATCCGTTGCCAAGAAAACTGCCGCACAGCCGGTGGCTTTGCGACTCTCACCGCGCACTGGACCAGCGGGCTTTCGGGCCGATGGCGCTGATGTCGCGCTGGTTGAGGTTGAAGTGGTTGACGCCGCGGGCAATACTTGTCCGACGGCCCTTGATACTGTCAACTTTTCGTTGGAAGGACCAGCCGAATGGCGCGGCGGTATTGCGCAAGGGCCTGACAACTTTGTGCTCGCGAAGAGTCTGCCGGTCGAGAACGGCGTGAATCGTGTGATCATTCGTTCGCTTCCGCAGGATGGTAACATCGTTCTTCGCGCAACTGCGGCGGGTTTGAAACCGGCGTCGATCACGTTGGTTTCGCAACCCGTGCGGGTGACTGATGGTCTTTCGCAAGTGATGCCTGCTGATGGATTGTTTTCAAACCTCGATCGCGGTCCAACACCAATGGGGCAGTCGTTTGTCACGACACGCCGGCCAATTAAGATGATGCGCACCGAGGCTGGCGCCAATGCCGAGAATGCAGTGAAGAGTTTTGATGACGACGAGACAACCGCATGGACCAGTGATGGCAAGTTGGACCAGGGTTGGGTCCGTTATCATTTTGAACGCGAGACAACTGTTGGCGAGGTGGTTCTAAAACTGGCCGGCTGGCGTACGCAGTCGTATCCGGTTCGGATCCTCGTTGATAATAAGGTTGTATTTGAAGGCAATACGCCGCGCAGTCTTGGTTATGTAACATTCAGTTTTCCACCGGTTACGGGGCGTAGTTTGCGGATCGAATTACGTGGCAGCGCCAGTAATCGCGATGCGTTCGGGAATATTATCGAGATACCGGGCACGCCGGATCCGCAATCCGCTGCCGACAGGGGCGGCGCCAAGGGGACACTTAGCATTATTGAAATCGAGATCTATACGCCCGTTCGATGAATTGTGTCGTCCTTGGAGTGCGCCACCTTGGTGGCGCTTTGGTCGAAAATAGATTCTTGGGGCTTAACTTGGCCTTTTGGAAGGACGACCACTTTGGCCAAAGCGGTGCCAAGGCACCGCCAGGGCACCGCACTCCAAGGAGGCGCTCACGAAAGGATCGATTTCATGCGATTTGAGATTGCTGCTGCGTTTGCGATGGGCGCGCTAGTTCCGGTGCTGGAGACGGTGCGTCGTGGTTTCGGTCATTGGGCCATCAACTTCACCACCATGTTTGAGGATTATGCTGGTGGTGCGTTGATGCTCATCGGTGCCTGGGCGGCATATAGCAGAAAGCCGTGGGGTCCAACATTTCTTGTGCTCGCGTGGGGCGCCTATTGCGGACTGGTGACGAGCAGCTTTCTAGCTCAGCTTGAAGGAACCCTGCGCGGCGCCGCTGACGAACCACACAACCTGGTGGTTGTATTCGTGAAGTTCTTATTGTGGGCGGTGGGTGTTGTCTCACTCATATTATCCTTCCGCGCCGCCACGCAAACACGATCCACCTAAATCTCGTAGGGGCGGCCCTCCGTGGCCGCCCTAGCGCACGAATTTCTTTGTTTCCAATTTTGAGTTCCAGACTAGGGCGGCCACGGAGGGCCGCCCCTACAATGATCCACATCAGATCGCCATCTGAAGGCGTTCGGCGATCACGGGTTTGGGATGGGCGCCGATGAGACGATCGATGAGTTGGCCGTCTTTGAAAATCAGCAACGTGGGAATACTCGAGATCTGAAAGCGTGCGGAAATCTGCGGATTTTCATCAACATTCAATTTCGCGATTCGATATTTCCCTTCCGACTCAGCCGCGAGTTGGTCCAACATCGGCGCAATTGCCCGGCACGGACCGCACCACGGCGCCCAACAATCAACCAGCACCGGTCGCCCGCTCGTTCTCAATACTTCCGTTTCAAAAGTCTCGTCAGTAATAACGACTGGCTTCGCGTCCTGCTCACCGGTCAACATCGCTCCGCAACGGCCACACTTCGCCTCACCGTTTGCCAGCCGGCTTTCGTCAACGCGATTCCTCGTCTCACACTTATTGCAACTAACTACCTTCATAACTACTCCTTTAATAGCGCAGCCAGATCCTGATGCTCTCCTTCGAGCGCCCATCCTTCAGGTGTGCCGTCGAATTGCTGGTCGCGAATATCGCGACTGGCACCGCGGGCCAGCTGGCTTTCAAAGAATTAGCCACAGATAAACGCTGATGAATCCGGATTAATCCGTGTTTATCTGTGGCCTGGTTTTACGGTCGTGTCGGTAATCGCAATGGCGTTTCCGGACTGATGCGACAAGGATCGGTCGATCTCGTGCCGCCCCTGCGACCGGTTCGCTCATCGAGTTTCACCAGACCGCATTCCACCTCACCCAATCGCACTCCCAATCTCTGCATTTCATCCCGGATCACATTGAACTCGCGATCGCTGACGCCAGGCTGTGACGTCGTCGTCGACGGTCGCGAAGCAACGTATTGCTGCAATCGATTCATACTCGACTCGAGTGAATAGAAGCGCTGCTCCAACATACTTATTCGACGGTCCAAACTATTCACATCCTGCGGCGTGTTTGCTTCAACTCCGGAAGCACTCTTCGCGCGCGAAACATTAGTCAACATTGCCACGACACCGCATAAAACAATCACCAGCACGAGATTCCACGGCTTCGAAAAATTCATCACATCTGTCCCCTTCCTTGGCGAATCATGCGTTCTCATTTTACCTCGATAGTCTTGTTATTCAGTAGACCGATTTGCCATCAAACTGACCCGTCTGCCGGTCAACCTGATTTGGCTGGTCCAGTTCCCACTGATCTTAAATTCACACCAAGATCGCCGTTTGTCTGAGTAAATCGGCGAAAACTACAAAAAAGACATATATGGCACGGAGGTAGCACTAGGGGCCGTGCTCGCATTTTTTGGAGCGCTGTTCTTTAGACGTGAAAGCTGCCGGCATTTACCCGCCCAGAGGTAAACAAGCAGCTTTCACAAATTTTTCTTAGCCCTGGAGAAACCGAATGTCTCGCCCCCATGCCCTGAAACGCCTTGTCGCTGCCGCTGTGCTTATCTCTTTGTGCTCGGCGCTGGGCTTCTCAAGTACCGCCAACGTCAGAGCGGCCCACAACGCAACCAACACCACGATAACCGACAAGATCTCTCCTGACCTCCGACATATCATCCTGTCAGGTAATGGCAACGCACGCGTTAAGGTCATAGTGCAATCGAAACCTGCTTCGTCGCCGGGCCTGCTTGGGGGACTGCTCAACACTGTAGGTGGATTACTCGTCAGCGTACTTTCGAACCTCAACATCCGAATCCTTGACGTTGACGCTAACTCCGTTCAACTTTTGGCTTCCGACCCGAATGTCGAATACATCTCGCTTGATGTTCCGGTCCGCGCTTCGGGACACATCACTACGACAACCGGCACCCAGCAGGTACGCGCGCAGAAGTCACTGCTCAATTTGAACCCGACCCTCGATGGTTCCGGTGTCACGATTGCAGTGCTCGATTCAGGCATTGATAGCAAACACAAATCATTCGCCACCAGCGGCAAGATCAAGTTCAGCAAAGATTTCACCGGTGAAAATCGCGTTGACGATCCGTGGGGCCACGGAACACATGTGGCCGCGATCGCAGCAGGCGACGGCGCCCCGACCGCCGGCGCTTACGAAGGCATCGCCCCGGGCGCAAATCTCGTTAACCTCCGCGTTTTGAATTCACAGGGCGTCGGCAGAGTTTCAGGCGTGCTGGCAGCACTCGACTGGCTGATCGCCAACAAGGGCAGCTACGGCATCAAGGTCGTCAATATGAGTCTCGGCACGCTGGCCATCAACTCTTACAAAGACGATCCGCTCTGTAACGCTGTTCGTAAACTGGTTGATGCAGGTGTAGTGGTAGTAACCGCCGCCGGAAACAACGGCAAAGACGCAAATGGACAGAAGATCTACGGCGCGATTCACGCTCCCAGCAACGAACCCTCGGCAATCACCGTCGGCGCCAGCAACAGCTTCGGCACCGATCCGCGCAACGACGATGCAATAGCCAGCTACAGTTCACGTGGCCCAACGCGCAGCTTTTCAGTCGATTCGTATGGCATGGTCCACTACGACAACATCATCAAGCCTGACCTCGTAGCGCCCGGCAACAAGATCATCTCGGCAGAAGCAGTTAACAATAATCTGCTCAAGAAATTCCCCGAACTCGCAACCAACAAGTATTCAACCACCAACATGAAACTGATGTACCTCAGCGGTACATCGATGTCGACGCCGGTAGTTGCCGGCTCGGCCGCTCTCTTGCTCGAAGCAAACTCCAGCCTGACGCCAAACATGGTCAAAATGCTGATGATGTACACGGCCCAGCCACTAGCCGGTTTTAGCACCCTGGACCAGGGCGCCGGTCAGCTTAACGTGGCCGGTGCGGTAACTTTGGCCCGGATCGTGCGTACAGACCTGCTGGGTCTGCTGAAACCGACTTTTGGATCATCACTACTCACACAAACCGCTCCTGCCCCGCAGACCTCGATTTCCGGTTGGTCCTTTCCCTGGAACCAGGGACTGATACTGAAGCGCACCACCGTCACTGGCAAAGACCTGATCAATAAGTTCCAGGTCAGTTATGGCCAGGGTTTTGTGCTTGGCGACGGCGTTAATGAAGGAATGACCAGCCAGAGTTTGAATTACACCATGTGGGTCAAATCCGTTTCGCTCGGAAATTACATGATGAAGAGCGACGGTACGACCATGTTTGGTGGTTCCATCTTCTTTCCACACCTCATTCTTCTCGGCGACGGCTTCGCGATTGGCGACGGCTTCGCCATGGGTGACGGTTATGCGATCGGCGACGGTTTCGCGATTGGCGACGGCTTTGCAATTGGCGATGGTTTTGCCATCGGCGACGGCTTCGCTATCGGCGACTGCTCGCTCGGCGACAATGGCCCGGGCATGAAGTAAGCCTCAACGTATCGATTGGACCGTGCGGACATGAAACCCTTACGACAACAAGCTACCAGCGTTTATATGTGGACGATAGTGGCAGCGGGCGTAGCCTGCTGCCTCTACGCCGCTTATACGCTGCCTCGAGGAATTATCGATGGTTACTTCCTGCTGCTGACTCTGGTCACGGCCGTCATCGGTTCGCGAATCGCGATTCGCATTCCCGCCATCAACGTCAACATCACCGTTGAAGACACGTTTGTTTTTATCGCCCTGCTGCATTATGGCGGAGAAGCCGCCATCATTATCGGCGCCCTCGCGGGCATCTGCGCAGCGCTGAGAATCAGCCGCAAGGTGAGAACGGTGGCCTTTAGCAGCGCCGCACTTGCCTGTGCCGTGTTCGCCACTGCCACGGTGTTAAAGCTTGTATTCGGTTCTACCACCAGCCTTTTTAATAATGGATCTTCGATCGCCATCATGGCGCTCTGCGTGATGGGTCTGGTCCAATACCTGGTCCACACCGGCATCGGTTCGGTGGCAAGCGCCCTCAAGGCCAACGTGTCCATCTGGCACATGTGGAGCCGCAATTTCCTTTGGATCTCCATCAGCTATTTCTCCGGCGCCGCGGGTGCGGGATTTATCGTGAGCAGTTTCGGCACGGCCCGATTCTGGGCTTTTCTGGTCTGCATCCCAATCATCATCATTGTTTACTTCAGCTACGACCGTTACATGCGCGAGGTAAAAGCGTCGACCCGGCATGCTGAAGAAGCTGAGCGTGCCCGCGCCGAGTTGGAACACCAGCGCGCCGAACAAGCCGAACGTCACGTTCTCGAACTGAACAACTACATTGCGGAACAGGAGCGGATCAGTCGCGTTTTAGAAGAAACCAAGGACCACTTCCGGCATGCAGCGTTTCATGATTCGCTGACGGGACTGCCCAACCGAGCAATGTTTACCGAACTGCTCAAGGCCGAAATCGAAAACTCCAACCAACGAGGCGAACACATGTTTGCCGTCCTGTTTCTCGACCTCGATCGCTTCAAGAACGTCAACGACAGCCTGGGCCATACACACGGCGATTTGCTGCTGGTTGCCTTTGCAGAACGACTCGAGCGCACGCTGCGTCCGGTCGATACACTCGCGCGCTTCGGTGGTGATGAGTTTGCAATCCTGCTAAGCGGAATGACCGACGCCACCGACGCAGTTCGGGTAGCGCAAAGAATTCAGGACGAACTGAGCCAGCCCTTTGTGCTCGATAAAAACTCGGCTTTCGCGACCGCGAGTATCGGTATCGCGCTTAGTTCGAGTGGTTACGATCGTGCTGACGACATTCTCCGCGACGCGGATATCGCGATGTATCGAGCCAAGGAAAACGGCAAGGCGCGTTACGAACTCTTCGATTCCGGCATGCACGCGCGCGCAGTTTCGAGGCTGCAACTCGAAAGCGATTTGCGCCAGGCCATCGAACAGAAGGAATTCGCTGTTTACTATCAACCGATCGTGGCTCTACCGACGGGTCGTCTGGCCGGCTTTGAAGCGCTTGTGCGCTGGAATCACCCGCGCCGCGGGCTCGTTTCTCCCGCCGATTTCATCCCCGTGGCGGAAGAAACTGGTCTAATCGTGCCAATCGGACAGTGGGTATTGAACGAAGCCTGTGCGCAGGTGCGGCAGTGGCAGATCGAGTCGCCCAGCCATCGCAAGCTGAGTTTGAGCGTGAATCTCTCGGCGCGACAGGTGGCCCAGCCCAATCTGCTCGATCGGATCAAGGAAGCGCTGGAATCGAGCAAATTGGATCCGCATTGTTTGAAACTCGAGATCACGGAAAGCGTGGTCATGGAGAACGCGGAAGCAGCAACTCTAATGTTCAAGCAACTGCGCGCGCTTGGCGTGCAGTTGAGTATCGACGACTTTGGAACCGGCTATTCATCACTCAGCTACCTTCACCGTTTCCCTCTCAACTATCTCAAGATCGATCGTTCCTTCGTGATGCGTCTGACGACCGACAACGACAATGCCATCGTTCGCACCATTTCGACACTCGCGCATAACCTCGGCATGGAAGTCATCGCAGAAGGAATCGAAACTGACGAACAGTACCAGCAACTGAAAATGCTGGGCTGCGAATTTGGTCAGGGCTATCTATTCTCCCGCCCGGTTGATAAAGAAGCCGTTGTCCATCTCCTCTCGAGCGACGCGCAACGTGATGCCGAAGTGAATCTGAATCTGGATCACGATGTATCGGATGCTGCCTCTTTGGCCTACTCAATGTAATCCACAGATTACACAGATTAGAAACTACAGATTACACAGCTTAGAGAAATAATCTGTGTAATCTGTATCGGTGTAATCTGTGGATTCATCTGTGGCCGTTTTTTCTGATAAAGTAAGGGCCTATGCGATTTTTCAGCCTTAAATTAGCCTTTGCTCTGCTATTTATTACCACTGTTTTTCCGGCTTTTTCACCCGTTCAGGCCCAAAATCAGGCAGCCGACGTGGTGATGGTCTTTCCATTTGAAAACGTCTCGAGTCGTCCTGAATACAACTGGGTCGGCGAGAGTTTTGCCGATGCACTCGCGGAACTGCTGAATAAACCAGGGTTGGTTGTTATCTCCAGCGATGAACGCGAGCTGGCTTATCAGCAACTGCGTTTGCCTTTAACCGTGATTCCCTCACGCGCTACTGCGATCAAACTCGCACGCCACGCTAAAGCGTCAATCATCGTTATCGGTAGTTACTCCGTCACGCCACCGCAGTCAGGCGAAGCCAAATCCAATGAGAAACTGCCGGCTGACGGCTTTGTGCAGGTGACTGCGCGCGTCATCAAGATCAACGAAGGCCGCAACTTTGGTGAAGTTAAGGACGGCAACTGGATCACCCGGCAGTTTGATCGTGGCGACACGTTGACGTCACTTCAGGAGATTCACGGCTGGCTCGCATATCAGATTCTTTATCAACGAGATAAAGCGCTTCCCTACTCGCAAAATCAGATCATTACGGAAGCCACCAAGATCCCGCAGAAAGCGTTTGAAGCTTACGTGAAGGCGGTCCAACTGCCGCTGCGTTCAGAAACGCGTTTCAACTACCTAAAGAACGCGCTTCATTATTACGCCGAGTCGCTGGGCGGCGCCGTTTATCCGCAGGCAGCTTTTGAGTTGGGACGAGGGTACATGGACCTCGGCAACTGGAAAGATGCGACGGAGTATTTCTCAAAACTTCAGAAGAAAGAACCGCATTATGCAGAGGCTGCGTTCTATGCCAGTCTCGGCTATTCAAAACTCGGAGACTACGGCCGGGCGCTCGCGACGATAGTTCCGCTCTCCAGTGACATGCCGCTAATCGCCGTCTACAACAACGCCGGCGCGATTGCCACGCAGGCGGCGCGTGACAACAAAAACGAGGCGGATCGGAAGCAGTTATTGAGTCAGAGCAGCGAGTTTCTTGGTCAGGCGTCCAAATCGGCGCCATCAGACCACATGGTGCATTTTAACTATGGTTATTCGCTGTTTTTGGCAGGCAAGTTTTCCGAAGCGGCCGAGCATTTTCGTCCCGTGATCACTTCAGATCCGCAGGACGGACAAGCTTATTTCCTCTTCTCCAAATCCCTCTCGAAACTCGGAAATACCGAAGCAGCTACCGCGGCTGACGACATGGCGCGACGCTATCTGCGCACCGCTTACGCAAAGTGGGAAACTGAGTGGCAGAAGTCACAAACAACCAGCGGCGTTAACCTGCGGATGCGCGACGTGTTGAATCGTGAAGAGGTATTTGGGCTGGTTCGCGATCAAACTACCGCGGCGGCCATGGGCTCGCCGAGTTCGGCCACACAGGATTTGTTGATCAAGGCACGTGATCTTTATCAGGCTGGTCGGGATGAGGAAGCGTTACCGGAACTGCATCGCGTGGTAATGATCGAGCCGACCAATGCTGAAGCTTATCTGCTCAGTGGTCGAATCAACCTTCGTCGCAGCGATCAGGAAGCAGCGATCGCGGCGTTGAAGACGGCCATCTTCTGGGATCCGAAGCTGATCGACGCCCACATTCTTCTTGGTCGGATCTTTCTCGAACGCGGTGACCGAGGCGAGGCGCGCAAATACGCGTTGAGCGCCATCAACATCGACCCCAACAATCAGGAAGCAATCGCTCTACAGCGTCAGGTCACGATGGGAAATTAGGGCATTGCCGATTTCCGATTGGCAATACGTTGTGGCATAGCGTGTGCTCAGTATATTCGCGGCACGACACGGAAGACGAGATGTTGACCGTGGCCCCCGCCGCCGACATCCCCTGAGCGCCGCCTGCCGCTGCGCCAGCTAACCTTCCGAGCGATCCTTCAGTGCTTCCCCCCGAAACGTAGACCTGGTCAGAAATGGCCGGGTCTTCCTGCTTTAAACCACTGAAGCCACAAAGAGGCACATGAAGCACAAAACAGAAATGAAATGAACTGTTTGTCGTTAAATCCCTCTTGGTTTCTTTAAGTTTTTAATTTTCTGAATGCTCTTTACTGAATGCTCTTTATTTGTTTTGTGCTTTGTGTGCCTCTTAGTGGCCTTGCTTTATTTCTAATCGAGAGCGGTTTCCAGAAAAATCTTTTTGTGGCATGCGAGGTGCTCATAGGCTAATCGGCACGACGCGGAACAGACGCAACGTCAACCGAGTCCCCCGCCGCCAACTTCCCTCTGAGCGCCGCCTGCCGCTGCGCCAGTTACCTTCCGAGCGATCCTTCAGTGCTTCCCCCCTAAATGTGGACCTGGTCAGAAATGACCGGGTCTTCCTGCTTTTAAACCACGAAAAGGCGCATGAACCACAAGCTGATCAAAAGGCAATCTGCTTTTTGTGCTTCATATGCCTCTTTGTGGCTGAGACGAAAATTGTCACTTTGACAGTGACGCTTTCTGTCTTTTTGAGTCAAAATCCGGCTAATTGACTTCGGTCAATCATCCTGAATCACCTGCCCGAAAAAATATTTTTTGTTAAACTCGCGACGCGATGGAACAAGTAGTAACGTCCGCGATTCGGATTCCGTCGGGCAGGTGGTCACGGATTACCGCACGAGCGCGTCTCGAAGCGCCCACGATTCACGAGTGGGGTTGGACGGGCGTCAGCACCGGGCTTCTAATTCTTTCCTTTCCCAATTTCGATTCTTATCTGCTGGCGTGGATCAGTCTGGTTCCCCTCCTGCTGGTTATCGCGCGTCGACCGTCACCCATCCGCGCGTTGATGCTTGGCTGGGTATTGGGAACGGTCTTCTTCTATGTCTCGTGTTACTGGCTCACCTATTCAATGATCCACTACGGCGGTTTGCCGACCATCGTGGCTTATTTACTATTAGCTCCAGCCACGGTGGTGGTTGGAATCTTTCCGGGCTTGTTTGCCTCGTTGTTGGCGTTCGCGATTAGCAGGTGGGGCGTGATGGCTCTGACGCTCGCGCCGGTGTTCTGGCCCGCGACCGAATGGCTTCGGTTGGTAGTTACAGGACAACTCTGGAATGCGATCGGTTATTCGCAAGCTTTCAACTCAATGTTGATTCAACCGGCAAGCTGGGGTGGCGTTTACGCTGTGAGCTTCCTGATCCTCATCGTCAACGCGGCAATCGCATTGTTCCTCGTCAAACGAACTCCATTGACGATTGCGATTGTGGTGCTGATGCTCTTTTTTACCTTCCTCACGATCCCGATGTCTTCATATTCCTATGCCTCGGCAAATTATTCCCTCTCTGATTCTTCGACTTATTCAGCGCCATCGGTTTCTATTGTGGCGTTGCAGCCGAACGTGCCGATGAAGCTGGTTAAGACTCCAGAGGAGATGCGGGAGTTAGTTGAACGTCATTTCACACTGAGTACTAGTGCGCTACAAACTATTAATGGCAACAGCAAACTCGTGGTCTGGCCTGAGTCGCCGATGAACTTCACTTACTCTTCCAACAAGGGGCTACAAGAGCGTCTCGCAAGCTTCACGAAACTGCATCGCACATCCCTGCTGTTCAACTCACTCGAGCCTGCTCCTGCTAATGGCGCGTACAATTCCGCGCTGCTCATAAATGAAGACGGCCGCCTGATCTCTCAATATGATAAGATTCGCCTGATGCCGTTTGGCGAATATGTGCCGCTCCCGCAATGGTTACCGGGAGCTTCTTTGATATCTGGGATGGTCGGTGAATTCACACCGGGCGACAAATACACGTTGATGCCGGTCGGATCGCCACGTCATCAAGCTGGTGTCTTTATTTGTATTGAGTCGGCGTATCCATGGATTGCGCGACGCATGACAAAAGAAGGCGCGGAGGTTTTGATCAACATCTCAAACGACGGTTACCTTGGACCAACCGCGGTGATGCGACAGCATCTGGCTAACGCAATCTTTCGCGCAGTTGAGAACCATCGCCCGCTGATACGCGTTACCAACACGGGTCTGTCGGCGGAAATTGACGAGCAGGGACGAATCGGACAACAGACACCGGCCTTTAGTGACGAAGTTCGCGTTTGGACAGTGACACCGAAATCAAACGTGACCACGTACTACACGAAATACGGCGACCGCTTCGTTCACCTCTGCGCTGCACTGTCAGCATTGGTTTTGATTGCATTGTTCCTTACGAAAAGATCGCTCCCGGGCGCCGAGCCCGCGTAGCGGGCGGAAGCATAAAGCCTGGGGCGCAAGCCCCAGGAATAGGTCAGCCCAAATTGGCGTTGAGCCCGCGTAGCGGGCGGAAGCATAAAGCCTGGGGCGCAAGCCCCAGGACAGGTCAAGCCCAAATTGGCGTTGAGCCCGCGTAGCGGGCGGAAGCATAAAGCCTGGGGCGCAAGCCCCAGGACAGGTCAAGCCCAAATTGGCGTTGAGCCCGCGTAGCGGGCGACAGAGCGCGCCACAACAATTTTCAGGAGTTATTGAAACTTAATGAACGACCTTCTATCGATTCAGGAATTACGTACTTCGTTTGACACTCTCCGTGCACGCGTGGAACAGCTCGGGAGGTTTCTTTGATGTCCCGACGAGTCGCGACGAGTTGAACAAGATCGAAGCGCAGGCGTCCGCGCCTGATTTCTGGAACGATCAGGAAGCAGCGCAAAAGCTGCTCCAGGAACGCAGCCGTCTCGAAAAGAAGATCGAACGCCAGGAACAGTTTCAATCGCAGACTGACGACGCCGAAGTGCTCTTTGAATTTGCCGAGGAAGACGAAACGTCGATCAAAGAACTGCAACCCCTTCTCGCCCGGCTCGAACACGACCTGGGCCTGGCGGAAACTGAAATGTTACTCGCCGGCGATAACGATCGCCGCAACGCTATTTGCACGATTCATCCGGGTGCGGGCGGCACCGAATCTCAGGACTGGGCCGAGATGCTGCTGCGCATGTATCTCAAGTGGGCCGAGCAACGCGGCTTCAAAGCCGAAGTGCTCGAGTATCAACCAGGCGAGGAAGCTGGACTGAAGAGCGTCACGTTTAGAGTTGAAGGTGAATATGCCTACGGCTTGCTGGCGGCCGAAGCCGGCGTCCACAGGCTCGTACGCATCTCGCCTTTTGACCAGGCGGCGAGGCGACATACATCGTTCGCATCGTTGTTTGTCTATCCCGAGATTGACGAAGACATCGAAGTCGAAATCAACGACAAGGATTTGCGAGTCGATACCTATCGCGCAACCGGCGCCGGCGGACAACACATCAACACCACCGATTCCGCGGTGCGCATCACACACATCCCAACAAACATCGTCGTTTCCTGTCAAAATCAGCGTTCACAACATCAAAATCGCGCCGTTGCCATGCAGGTGCTGCGCTCGCGTCTTTATGAACTCGAGTTGGAACGACGCCGGGCAGAAACTGCCGAACTCGAAGCCAACAAAGCCGACATCTCATTCGGGTCGCAGATCAGAAGTTACGTGCTGGCCCCTTATCAACTGGTAAAAGACACTCGCACAAAACTGGAACGAGGTAACGTCGAGGCAGTGCTCGGCGGCGACATCGACGACTTCATCAAGGCTTTCCTGCTCGCTCGCAAGGCAGCATAAGTCTCTCGGGTTTGCAGTTGGAGTTTTCATGGCCACATCAACTACACATCTTCAACAAAAGCCGCGCGTGATCGTGCCGCGGTCAAGTCGGGGTAACGAGATCCTCGCGATCCTCTTTATCGCGTTGGGACTGCTGCTGGCGCTGTGCCTCATCTCGGCCGCTTTCTATCCGAACGATCCTTCATGGAACTCGGTGGGCCAGAGCGAAACGCAAAACTGGGCCGGGGCGATCGGCGCCAATGTGGCCGCGACTGCGTTTCAGTTTATCGGTCTCGCTGCTTATCTCTTGCCATTGCTTTTGTTCGCCGCCGCCTGGCGTCGTTTTCACAAAACCGCCATTCACCGGCCGGGGACCAGAATCGCCGGTCTGGTGATCCTCGTAGTTGCCGCAGCCGCACTGCTTTCGATCTCGCACCTGCGTCCGCTCTTTGATGCGAGCGTGCAACCCGGCGGACTGCTTGGCGCGGTGGTGGCCCAGGGTCTCGCGAGTGGTTTAAGTAATGTCGGTGCGACTGTGCTTCTCATTGCGATTGCCGCAACCGGTCTGCTACTCGCCACGGATTTTTCATTCGTTCGTCTCTACGAAATCATCGCAAATGCGATCGGTACTCGGTTCGCTTTCGTCGGCAAACTGCCGGAGCGATTCCGTGCCTGGCAACAACTTCGCGCCGAACGTTCGCAGCTAAAGAAAGAAACCAAAGCCGCGATCAAGGCCGAACGCGAAGCCGCAAAGAGTGCGTTGAAGCAAACAGTAAATTTGACTCCGGCTGAGCGCGTGGCCGACTTCATGAAAGAACCGATCGCGCCGGTTATCGAGCAGGCGCCTGTAATTCGCACCGATACCAAACGCGCGACCGCAGAACCGCAACCAGCTAACGCTATCGCCGCAAGTGCCAGTGCCGCCGGTGCTACGCCGATACCGGCAGTTATTGGTCGATCAACCAAACGTTCTATCATTCCGCCTGCCAACGTCGCGGATGATGACGATGCTGAAGAGATGGTGCGCGGCGTGTCCGTCTTACGCGTCAAAGCCGAAACACCGGCCGCCGGCAAACTCCCATTCGACGCTACGCGCCGTGTTAACTACAGCGACTACACCCTCCCGCCAATGGAGTTTCTAAACGAGGCTCCGCCACACAGCGAGCAGGCTGACACCGAACTGCTCAGCCTCGCGACACGTTTGGCGGAGAAGTGCAAAGAGTTCAACGTCACCGGACAGATCAAACATATCTGTCCTGGTCCAGTGGTGACCACTTATGAATTCAAACCCGATCCCGGTGTGAAGTATTCGCGGGTTGTTTCGCTCGTCGACGATCTATGCCTGGCACTCAAGGCGGAGTCGATTCGTATCGATCGTATGCCGGGCAAACCGCACGTCGGTATTGAAGTCCCAAATCCACGTCGCGAAACGATCTTTTTGCGTGAAGTGATCGAGTCGCGCCCGTTCCGTGAATCGGGTTCGAAGCTCACGATTGCGCTGGGCAAAACCATCGACGGACTCAACTACGTCGCCGATTTGGCGAAGATGCCACACCTGCTGATTGCCGGTACCACCGGTGCAGGTAAATCAGTTGGCGTGAATTCACTGATCGTTTCAATTCTCTATCGCGCGCGGCCGGATGAAGTGAAGTTTATCCTGATCGATCCAAAGCGCCTGGAGCTGGGACTTTACGAAGACATTCCGCACCTCGCGGCGCCAATCATCGTCGATCCTAAACTCGCCTCGCGTTCGTTGAAATGGGCGGTCGCTGAGATGGAACGGCGCTATCGCGATCTGGCCGGCTGGGGCGTCCGCAATATCGACGGCTACAACACCGAGATCATGCGCCGCAATCTAGTCAAGGAATACGACGACAAAGGCGAACCATGGAAGCCACTTCCCTACATCGTCATCATCATTGATGAACTTGCGGACCTAATGATGACGTCCGGTCGAGAAGTTGAGGAGTCGATCACGCGTCTCGCGCAGATGGCGCGTGCCGTCGGCATACATCTCGTGCTCGCAACCCAACGCCCGTCAGTTGACGTAATCACGGGACTGATCAAAGCCAACTTCCCATCGCGTATTTCGTTCCGCGTCTCTTCGAAGATCGACTCGCGCACCATCATCGACACGAATGGCGCCGAACAACTACTCGGGCGTGGTGACATGTTGTTCCTGCCGCCGGGCACATCGCGTTTGATTCGTGTTCACGGTGCTTACATTGACGAGACCGAGATCAGTAAGATCGTTACGCACATCAAGGCACAGGGACCGCCGGCATACGACGAGAGCATTACGCAATCTGAAGAAGAGGCTCTCGGGCTCGATGCATCGTCAGGCGAACAGGATGAACTCTTCGAAGAAGCGCTGCGCATTTGTGTCGAGATGAAGCGAGCTTCGACGTCGGTGCTTCAGCGTCGTTTGCGCATCGGCTATGGCCGCGCAGCCGCGATTCTCGACATGATGGAGCGTGAAGGATTGATTGGGCAGGCGGACGGCTCGCGTCCTCGTCCAGTCCTCGGTCGCGCCTACGAGATGGTAGCCGACTGGGACGAGATGGGTTCGACCGAGGTGTAGCCACCAAGAGGCACCAAAAGCACAAACAGTCTTGGCACAAAATATTGAGTCAAGAATGCTTGAGTCAAGAATGTTGGACGCCAGAATCTTGTTCATCTTGTAAAATCTTGTAAATCTTTATCCAGTGTGCCTGCATTAAGCGAACTTCACCGACAAGCTCGCGCGATCTTCGACTCCGCGCTCGCGTCCGTCGATCCTCGCAAAGCAGTTCGACAGGCCCTTTCGGAGATTTCATCACCTTCAATCTATTCGATCGCTATCGGCAAAGCCGCAACCTCAATGGCCCTCGGCCTCGACGATGCGCTTGATAATCGATTAACCGCAGGCGTCGTCGTCTCATCAACTCTGCATAACTCGAATCGCTGGCAAAGTTTCATCGGTGGACATCCCTTGCCCAACGACAACAGCCTCGCCGCCGCACGCGCAGCTTTTGCACTAATGGACCAGGCTAACAATGAACAGGCGACTGTCGTGTTTCTAATCTCGGGCGGCGGCTCGGCAATGCTCGAGTGGCCCATCAGCGATGACATCTCGCTCGCGGATTTGCAAAGAGCAAATCAAATTCTCATTTCGTGCGGCGCACATATCGCGGAGATCAATTCCGTGCGGCGCGCGTTCTCAGCAGTGAAAGGTGGAGGGCTGGCTCGACGTGCTCCACACGCGAACATCTTGACGCTGATCGTTTCGGACACGAATCCAGGCGACGAAGCGAGTGTCGCTTCCGGACCGACGCTGGCAGCTCCCGCCGGTGCACCTGATGCGATTGAAGTGGTTCAGAAGTATCAACTCGAGAATGTCTTACCACCATCGATCCTGAAAGCGGTGCACAGCGCTTCACCGTCAACCACAACGATCAACGGATCTCACCTCGTCCTCCTCGACAATCGCACGGCTATCGACGCAGCAGTAAAAAAAGCCCGTGAGCTGAACTTCGTCACAACGATCCTGGACGGGGTTTCAGAACAACCAATTCAGGAAGGTTGTGATCTGCTGGTTTCGAATATTCAGCACACTGATTACTGTGCGATCTCCGGCGGCGAGTTTTCGTGTCCCGTCAAAGGTGATGGTCGTGGTGGCCGAAATCTCGAAACCGCCCTGCGCTGTGCAATTCATCTCGACGCTCAAAAACCGAGCGACTCGCACATCGTCGTCTTAAGCGCAGGCACTGACGGCATCGACGGCAACAGTCCCGCCGCGGGTGCGATTGCAGACGAGACTACGATCCAACGTGCTGGATCTTTGAACCTCGATCCCATCGAACACCTCGCGCGCAGCGACTCCTACACATTCTTCGAACAACTCAACGATCTCATCGTCACCGGCCCGACCGGCACCAACGTGCGCGATCTCCGCATCGTTCTGCGTTCATCAGCGTAAATCCGCGTCTTAAAATCAGCGTAATCCGTGGCTTGACTCTGCCTTCCCGAGCCCCTATAAGATTTTGTTCGGAGCGAAACTCTTGTCGACACTTATTAACACGCTGACGTTTTCAGAACTAATCGAACAACTTAACAACCAATCCAGTGTACCCACACTGGAAGAGTTGAACTCGTGGCTCGCAAGCGTCGAGATCAAGGATCTCGATCTGGAGCCGTACATCGGTTTCAAAGAGGGTAATTACTGGCGTCATCGAGTTTGCCGGAATGATGCAGTCGAGATGTTGGTGATCTGCTGGCGCCCCGGCCAGAAGACGCCAATTCACGATCACAATGGTTCTCACGGAGTTGTGAAAGTGCAACAGGGCCTGATGTGGGAAACGATCTTCACCTACAAAGAGGATCAGGGGTTGTGTTACGACACGGGTCGGGAATGTCCGGTGGGCACGATAACGGGCGCGGAAATACCGGATATTCATCAGCTCGGAAACCCTGAAGTCAGTGGGCAAGACCTGATCACGATTCACGTTTATGCGCCGCCGCTCGGAGTGTTGAAAACTTACAAGGTAGGTAGTTCACAAGTAGACCTTTACACGCCCAATGATTTTCCGACTTGAGACGCGGCTGGCGCCGCTCGCCGCGTTGTTGTTAGCGCTGGCGTGCGTCACCGCGTGCAAGGACAAAACTCCGGCGACTTCCACTGTCCAGGATGAAATTACAGTCGCCGCAGCTTCCGACCTCACGCCTGCGTTCGAAGAACTCGGCCGCGAGTTTGAATCTACTCATAAAACAAAAGTCGTCTTTATTTTTGGTTCAACTGGTCTGCTCACGCGCCAGATTGAAAATGGCGCGCCGGTGGATCTGTTTGCCGCGGCAAATGTGAGCTACGTTGATCAGTTGGACCGTCAGGGACTGATCATTCCCGACACCAGGGCAATCTACGCTCGCGGGCGCATCACGTTATGGACGCCTGACGAGAGCCCTTTGCGTCTGCAAGGCATCGCGGATCTTGCGCGTCCGGAGGTCCAGCGCATCGCAATCGCGAATCCGGATCACGCGCCGTATGGTCTCGCCGCGCGCCAGGCACTCGAGAAGGCGGGCATCTGGGATCGAATAAAACCGAAGCTCGTCTATGGCGATAACATCCGGCAAACGTTGCAATATGCAGAAACGGGTAACGTTGAAGTTGCGATCGTGGCGTTGTCGTTGAGTTTGCCGAGCAATGGCCACTGGTCGCTGATACCCGAAGAGCTGCATCAGCCAATCGACCAGGGTTTGGGGATCATGAAGACGACTAAGAACGAGAAAGCGGCGCGGGCGTTTGCTGAATTTTTGAATAGTCCACAGGGTCAGGCGATCATGAAGAAATACGGTTTTAGCCGCGGATGACACGGATTTTAGAACCGATCTTTATCTGAGATATTTGTTGACGTTTAGATCGTGACCGTCGGTGGTGATGGTGATTGTGCCGCTGTTGCCGGTAGTGAGAACTGTTGCGCCGTTTGCCTGCCAACGTTCAACTACTTCCTTGTGCGGGTGGCCGTACATCGAATTGCGACCGACTGAGATGATCGCGAAGGTCGGTTTGGTGGAGTTTACGAGGTCGTCAGTTGACGATGTTTTGCTGCCATGATGCGGCACTTTCACGACGTCGGCGCGTAAGTTTTGCCCGGATGCTATCAAGGCGTTTTCCGTGGCGCGTTCGATGTCACCGGTAAACAGCATCGATCGTTCACCAAACTTGACGCGCACCACGATCGAATCGTTGTTGGTAGACTTATCGCCACCGGCGACCGGCCATAAAACGCTTAGTTCAACTTCTCCGAATCGCATCACGTCTCCGGTCGCAACTACCTCCGAGAATGTACCGGTAGCCTTCAATGTTCGCGAAAATTTCATGAACTCAAGATCTTCCGCAGGACGCCGGCCGACAAGAGCGCCTCTTACGTGAAAATTCTTGAGCACGTCGTTCGAACCATCGATGTGATCGGCGTCAGCGTGAGTGACTAACACGTAATCGATCTCACTCAAGCCGCGCCGCCAGAGATACTCTGAGACCACCGTCTCACCGATTCGACGAGACGCGTCGAATATGTTGCCGCCGGCATCGATGAGAAGTGTGGTTCGGTCGGGCATGGTGAGAAGTGCGGCATCGCCCTGTCCGACATCGAGAAAGTCAATTCGTAGTTTTCCGTCAGCGCGATCGCGGCTGAACGGATGCAACACCAGCACTGCGATTAGGATCAGTTGTGCAAATGAAAGGCTAAGAGGGTGACGCTGAAGCCGAGAACCTGTTCGCCGCAACGCTAAAGGTTGCCAACGCGCAAGCGCGACGATGAGAAACAGCAACGGAAGGTAATAGATTCCATACACGATCACCCCGTAACCTGAATACTCCGCCAACCTGAACCCACCCAAACCGGAGTTTGAAAACGGATCGACACTATGGACCATCAGCCAGTTGATGGCGTCGGCCAATCTGAACAGCGGCTCTGCCAGCGTTGCGTTTAGTTGAGCTACGAGCAATGCCAACAGGGCGACACCGACGAGTGCCGCCAGCAAAACACTAACGATGATATTCAACACGAGTGACGCTAATGAAAGCCGGTGAAAGTAGATGATCATCAGCGGCAACAACACTACCTGCACGCCGGCAGACACGACTACAGCGCCAAACGCGTAACGCAAACACCGTTGCACATGATAACGTTCCAGCCAAAGCGCCGGCGCAGCTTTGAAAAGACGGTAATGATGTGATGAACGCCTCAACTCATCTTTCCAACGCTGTTCACGCCAAAACAAGAGTTCGCAGAAACTTCTTAACGCACGCGAACAGACGGGCGGGTGAGGATTCACGCGCGTCGGATACCAGCCGCCGATCGATTCCAGCTTCAGCAATAGCGGCCATGCGAGAACGACGATGGCGAGAACCGACAGAAACGTGAGTTGAAAAGAAGGATCAAAGATTAACTTCGGACTATACGCGAGCAGGAGGAGTGCGGCGCCTCCCAACGCATTCAACGAAGTCGCCTGGCGAAAGACAACCAACCCGGCGCCCGCGAACGTAAACATCAGCGCCGCGCGAACTACCGACGCCTCCGCACCGACCGCTATCGAATAAGCCCAAACGATTGCAGCCGGTAACAAAAATCGCAGCAGTCTCCGCTCGGTCAAACGACGCACCAACAGAAATATGATCCCGCCGATGAAAGTGATGTGCAGACCGCTGATGACAAGAACGTGAAACGTGCCGCCTTCGCGAAAGCGTTCGGAAGCATCAGGTGAAAGATTGTAGCGATTGCCGAGCAAGGCAGCGTCGAGAACACCCGCGGTTTCCGGAGCAAAACGCGTATCGATCTCGCGTTGCAGTCGTTCGCGCCAATCGTAGAGCCACTTGAGCGGCGGGAAAACTTGCTTATCCGGCAAACGACTGATCGCAGCCGGGTTCTTGAGAATGCCACTCGCATCGTGACCACTGCGATCCAGAAACTCTTTTAAACTGGCGACACCTGGATTGTGATAATTGCCAGTGATCTCCAGTGTTGTTGTCGCTCGAATCTGTGCGCCGTAGCGAAGTTGAAGCGTGTGATAAGCATCGTAGACCGCTGAATTTCGCGCCGTGGCCAGTAACCACACGCGACCACTCATCGCCTGTTCCGCGCCGTCCTGCGCAATACTTTCCACACGCAAAGACAGATACACCCGATCGCGCGCAAACTCCGGTGGGCCATCGAGCCAGCCAATCAGTGTGACCGGCCTATTCTCATTACGCTCGACGAAAGGCCGAAGCGCGCTCTCAAACGTCTTCTCCATCCCCGCAAGTATTGCGCCGGCAAAACAGAAGGCTGCCAGCAAAACAAATCCAGCCAAACGCAATCGCTTGAGTAAGAGAAACGCCAAGACCGAACACACCGCAGCGGCACTCACAAGGAAGACCGGCCGAATAGACAACCAGTGCGTTGCGCAAATACCTGCGGCAAACGCCGACGCGAGTTGGACAAGGGGATATTGACTGAAAAGACTTCGGTGAGGATTCATTTGTCGTGAGTATGCTTAATAAAGATTTACAAGATTTTTCAAGATGAACAAGATGGAGGCACTACAACGACCATCCAGTTCATCTTGAAAAATCTTGTAAATCTTTATCCATTACGCAAACGCACCACAGTCTCAACGTGATGTGTTTGCGGAAACAAATCAAACGCGGCGATCGCATCGATCGCATACCCGCCGCTCACGAGCTTCTTCAAATCGCGCGCAAGCGTTGCCGGATCGCACGACACGTAAGAAATCCGCGGCGGACCAAAGTTGAGTATCCCTTTAATCACCGCCGACTCAGCGCCGGCGCGCGGCGGATCCAGCAGCACGAAATCGAGCGCTCCCGCCGGTGCATTCCGAAACCACTCAGTAACCGACGCGTTCATCACCTGCGTGTTTGCCAATTCTGCACGTTTCAGATTACGCCGCGCAAAGCGAACGGCCGCCGAATTCGACTCCACTGCTATCACTTTCTCAAAACGTCGAGCCAGCGGTAACGTAAACAAGCCGACGCCACTGTAGAGATCCAGCGCTGTTCCCCCTGCCACATCCGCTAACGCAAAATCGATCAATGGTCCAAGCAAAGATGGATTGATCTGGAAAAACGTTTCCGCATTGAAGTGATAGACTTCACCCCTGACCGTCAGGCTCAGTTCTGTCGTCTCAAACTCAGCAAACGACGGCTCAAACGAAACGCCATTCTCTCCGGCAACGACGTCGAGATGCTTCAAATCAACGGGAAATTGCGGCCACTCAGTCGCTCTGACGGCTTCGAGTTTTGCTTGCAACTCTGGTTGCAACACCGCGCAGTCAACCACGTCGCAAACACGCCGTGAGCCACGTTCGTAATAACCAACCGTGCGTTCCTCCTGATCGATCTGCCAGGTCGCACGCATGCGGTAGCGCCAGTTGTTGGGTGAAGGCGTGACTACAATTTCGGGAAGGTTGTCGAGTCGGGCGATGCGATGCAGACAGTCGCGAATGATCTCAGCCTTGGCGGCGAGTTGCGCTTCGTAAGTGAGCTGCTGAAAATCGCAACCGCCACAACGGCCAAAGTACGGACACGGCGGATCAATCCTCAACGGCGAGCGCGTGAGTATCTCTTCAATCGATGCAAACAGAACCTTTCCCTGCTCTCGCTCGATGCGCACACGCAAGCGATCACCCGGCGCGGCGAGCGAAACAAAGATCGTCTTTCCACCGGCATGGGCCAATCCCAGACCGCCGGGAAGAATACGTTCGATATCAACTTCAAAACTCTGCTCCATGGTTATCCAACGTAGAACAAACTGAGTCGCGGCACTGAAAACTGATCTCGCAAACTCTTCATTAGGAGATTCTCAAACGTTTGCTTATAAGCGCTCTCTTCCATCTGCGAGCGATAAGGCTTGAGTTGATCCTTGATCTCTTTCTGCAACTCTTTCAGCGCGTCTGCACTGACAACTGCCAACATCGAGTCGTTGAGCATTCTTTCGAGCACCGTCAAAGAATCTTCGAGCCTGCGAGTGTCGAGCGTGGCCCCACTCAGAAAATCTCTTTCAATATCGCCCAGCAAATTAGCCGCTCGCATGAGTGCCTCGGAAAACTCATCGTCTGATTTTCTCAACTTCGCCAGCTCCACCAGATCATTCCGGCAGCGCTGCAAGTGTTCGCTGATCGCAGCAAAGGAAAAAGGAGTTTTGTCTGGCTCGGCTTCGGAGTTCTCTGCTACGGGCGACGCCCCCACACGCGATTCGACCCATTCACCAAACTGGGCTTCAACCTCCTCCTGACAATAAAACAACGTCTTGACACTTCGTTTGCGAGGTCGAGACTCATACGAGTCGAACGACTTCTCAACGCCACGCAACACGATGTGGAGTGGTATTCCGATCTCTTTCCAGGTCTCCATCAAAGCCCAATCCAGCGAACTCAAGTGCAGATGCTTGCCACGTCGTTTGACAAACAGATCTTCGATTTCGGTGAAATAGTTGTAGTAGTTCAAGCCTGATTATTTTTCCCGGCAGTTCTTTCATAGACGATTCGCAGGCCGTCGAGGGTGAGGGTTTCGTCTATGGTGTCAATGTACTGTGAAGTTTGTGCAATGAGCGGCGCGAGCCCGCCGGTCGCAACGATTCGCGAAACGGGACTCATTCCCTCGAGCATCTGCTCGATGACATTATCAACCAGCCCGGCGTAACCATAATAAATACCCGACTGCATCGCCGCGACTGTCGAGGAACCAATCGCCACGCGCGGGCGCTCGAATTCAACACGCGGAAGTTTGGCGGCACGTTCGTATAACGCATCCATGCAGGTGAACAAACCCGGACTGATCGCGCCACCGAGAAACTCACCCTTACCGCTGATCGCGTTGAAAGTGGTGGCAGTTCCAAAATCCACGACGATACAAGGCGTACCGTATTTCGTCATCGCCGCGACCGCGTCGACAATGCGATCGGCGCCGAGGTCCGACGGCGGTTCGTACAACAACCTCAATCCGGTGTCGGTCGTGTGATCTACAAACAACGGCGTCAATCCAAAACAATCGGCAACCATCTGCCGCAACGCCTGGTCCAACGGTGGCACAACTGACGCAACCATGACGGCCGAGATCCCCTTGAGATCGATGCCGTCGTGCGTAAACAAATCTCTCAGTTCAGTTCCATATTGCTCGCCGCTTTTTTCGTGATCGGTAGTCAGGCGCCACTGAGCGATGAGATCCTGCTCACGAAAGACTCCCACGGTGACATTCGTGTTTCCGGCATCAATCACCAGAAGCATAAGCAAGCTCCTCGGTGTTGTTTTTCTTTCCGGTCAGTACCTCTTCGATGAAGTCCGCTGCTCGCGCCGGCCCGTTCTCCTGTTGCAAGCGTTGTCCAACTTCCGTAGCGCGACGCGCATAAGCAGGATCGCGGAGCAGCTTGTCGAGTTCATCAGCGACTCGTGGTGCACGATATTTGTCGCGATAGACCGTGCGACTGGTTCCCAGCTTCCGCGCGTGTTCGGCGTTGTCCGATTGATCGAAGGCAAATGGAACTATCAACGTCGGCACACCCGCCAGCAAACCCTGCGAGGTGGTGCCGACACCGCCGTGATGGACCACCGCGCAAGCACGAGGCAACAACGATTGATAAGGCACGTAATCAAGCGCGATCACTCCTTCGGGCAGCGACGGCGGCAGGTTGCGTTCGTCGCCGATGAGCAAAATTGCGCGGCGTCCGAGACGTTTTGCGGCCTTGATGCTCTCGGCATAAAAATCCTGCGCAACCCACACTGCCGTTGAACCGAGCGTGAAAATAATCGGCGGTGGACCATTATCCAGAAAGTGAGTCAATTCGATCGGGATTTGCGACTCGTGATTGCCGTCGTAGAAACAAAAGCCGGTGACCTTCGTTTGCTTGGGCCAATCAGGTTGCGGCGGGCCGAATAAGGCTGAAAACAATGCCAGCACGAGCGTTGGTGAATGCTGACCTTCAAACATCGGGTTGCCGGTATCTGCGAGCCCGAGTTCATCACGAAACTCGGTGATCGCTTTCGCCTTGTAGCCGCTTTTCATAACGCCGAGCAGAAAGCCCATCACGCCTGGACCAAGCACGCTAAATTTGCTGGTCCACTGCCAGAACGGCGGCACCGGCGGATCGTAAGCGGAATAGAAGGAAAACGGGGCGAGCACAGTCGAGACCCAAGGCATGCCTGTCTTTCTTCCCACGAGGGGACCAGCAGGCGCTGCCGGGTGCGTGATCAGCAGATCGGCGCCGTCAACTGCCTGCATCAGATCCGCGTAACTGTCGCGGATTGCCGGAAACACGACTTCCTCGGTGAGAAAACGTGGGCCGGTTTTTGGTTCCATGATCTTCTGGATCAGTTCCGGATCCTGTTCCTTTGGTGGTGGTATGTCAGGCCGCACGGGTGCGAATTCGAGACCGGCGGCGCCGACCTTTTCACGATAGACAGGCAGAGTGGCGATTACCGGTGTGTGACCACGGCGTTGCAGTTCCATGCCGATGGGCATGTAGGGATGAATGTCACCGAAGGAACCGAAGGTGTTTAGGATAATGCGCATTGTGATTCGCGAAGCAGTCTTTTACAGGATTAACATGATTTACATGATGGACAAGATAATCCTGTTAATCCTGTAAATCTTGTTAATCCTGTAAATTGTAAATCTTGTTAATCCTGTAAATCTTGTAAATCATGTCGAATGCTGTATACGTCACCTGCCCTCACCAGTTTAATCTCGCCACTCATCATCTGAACACGCAATGCGCCGTCGCTTTCGAGTCCGCAGGTTGTGCCTTTCCAAATCTCATCGGCATTGCTCACCTTGACGAGTTTCCCGACGGCGTACGAGGACCGGTTGGACCAGGCGTCGATAATCATTCCCGGTTCGCTCAGACGCGGATACCAATGCGACAACGACGCCAGCAAAGCTGTAAGAATCGTTTCTCTATCTGGTCCACGACCGGTTGATGCTGCTACCGACGTGGCCACGTTTGCCAGTTCAGCCGGAAACGCGTCTTGAGTCAGATTGATCCCGATCCCCAGGATCACTGCCCGGCCTGCAGGAGTTTCAATTGCCTCGGCAAGTATGCCGCAGATTTTTCGCTCACCTGAAAGAAGATCGTTGGGCCATTTGATATCCGTCTCAAGATCACAAGCTTCCTTCAACGCCTCTGCAACAGCCACCGCGGCCATCAACGTGATCAAAGGCCAATGATTTAGCGGGATTAACGGGCGTAGCAGCAGACTGAAATAAAGCCCGGCGCCCTTCGGCGACGACCACGCACGCTGCAAACGCCCACGGCCCGCCGTTTGCTCATCAGCCACCACTGCGAGACCTTCCGCGGCGCCTTCTGAAGCGAGTCGCGCCAGTTCGGTATTCGTGGAAGGCAACGACTCGAAGCGCAAAACCTTTGGTTTGAGGAGCGTCATGAGCGACGCCGATTATACAGAACTGAGTGCAGTAACGCTGGCTCGCAAAAAACAAACTGCGAGGCGCTACTTGGAAATCCCGGTAGTAATCCTCTCATTGATAGCGGGTGCAGCTTTCCTCACCAAGATGTGCTATCTCTCACTTGCCTTTAACACGATTTTTGTCATCGTCTTTCTTTCACTCTTTTACTTTTACGTGAGCCGCCGTCTCCGCATTCAAATTCCGTTGACGCTGCTCGGTCTCGTCTTCGTCGCGCTGCAAGTGGACGCACTGGGAAACTACTTCCGCATGTACGGCCGGCAGTTTGGGCCAGTGCAGTATGATGAGTTTGCACACATGATGGTCCAGGTGCTGGTGAGCCCGATCATCGTCTGGATCGTAAGCAACGCACTACGCCGTTATGGTTATGCGTTGCCGCTCAGACTCGCGGCGTTCTTTGCCGGCACGATCGTCTTCAGCATTTCCGCGGCGTACGAGATTATTGAGTTGTGGGATGAGATCTACTTTGGTGGACGACGGATCTGGGGACCTTACGACTCGGCCACAGATCTGCAATGGGATCTCTGCGGCATAATCGTTGGGACCCTGTTTTCCTGTATCATGCTCCGAGACACACGTGATCAACTGGTTCCCCATTAGGCTTTCTTTCGCCGTCGCGACCGCCGCAACGCTGATTGCCTTGATCGCCGGATCTGGGCTCGCTTGGGTATTGGCTCGCAAGCGTTTTCCCGGGCGCAATCTGTTGGACGCCCTCGTGACGCTGCCACTCGTGTTGCCGCCAACCGTACTTGGTTATTACCTGCTCGTGTTACTCGGCACGCGATCGCCGCTGGGCGGTTTTCTGTATCGTAATTTCGGAATTCGTCTGACGTTCACCGTGACGGCGGCGATCATCGCCGCTACGATTCACGCGTTGCCGCTCGTGACGAAAAGTTTGCGCGCCGCGTTCGAAGGCGTAAACACCGATCTCGAAGCCGCCGCGCGTACGCTGGGGTTGAATAATCGATTGATCTTTTTCCGCGTGACTTTACCGCTCGCGTCAAAGGGTGTGCTGGCAGCGACGGCGCTGGCGTTCGCGCGCGCGCTTGGTGATTTTGGTGTGACGATAATGATCGCGGGGAATATTCCCGGCAAGACGCAAACGGCGTCAGTGGCGATTTATGATGCGGTGCAGGCGGGACGGGATAATGAGGCGTTTTCGTTGGCCGTAACGGTGTCAGTGATTGCGGGTTTTATGCTTTACCTGATTAATCGTTTCGATCGCGTGCGTTTGTGACCATGGATAAAGATTTACAAGATTTTTCGAGATAAGACAGGATGAACTTTGAATCCCAGGTCTTATCTGGTTCATCTTGTAAAATCTTGTTCATCTTTATCCATCAACCTCACGCCAGGAACCCCTTAAACTTCGATTGGTTCAACCCATACCCCGGAAACACGATCTTCGCGTCTTTCCCGCCGAGATGTCGCGTCGCTACTTCACCAAACACATCACGGAAATCGGTCGTTAACGCCAGATCGCGTCCTTCGTAGAGTTGATCACTCTTTAGCCCGGGCCATTGACCGTAAACCTTACCGCCACGCACGCTGTTACCCATCACAAACATCGCGTTTGCGTGACCGTGGTCGGTACCACGATTACCATTCTCGCGCGCCGTGCGCCCAAACTCTGACATGGTCAATATCACCACATCATCCATTCGTTGGCCCAGGTCCTGATAAAGCGCCGCGATTCCCGAGCTGAACTGCCCTAACAGGTTCGCTAACTGCCCGCGCGAATTCCCCTGGTTCACGTGTGTGTCCCAACCACCAATGTCAGTGAAAGCCACTTCCAATCCAACGCCCGCTTTGATCAACTGCGCGATCTGCAACAACGAATTGCCAAACGGATTACGCGGATACTGCGCGCCGTTTTCAGCTTTGTATTGCGCGGGGTTGGCTTTCTTCAAATAATTAACCGCTTCGAAAGTCTCGCGGCCCATGCCCGCCAGCGAATCGTTCTTTTCAGCGTAAATCGCTTCGAAGCCGCCTTGCATATTGGCCGAAGACTTACCGGCACGAATCGCAAAGTCTGACATGTTTGACATGACCACGGCCTGCGCCGGTCCCTGCAACACGCGCGGCATTTGCTTCGTCATCGACACAGCGCGGAAAAGTGATCGATCCGGATCGCTCTTGCTCTGAAGATAACGATTCAACCAGCCATCCCTGGTTGACTTCAGACCCGGAGTCGCCGACTCCATGTAATCCTGCGCATCGAAATGCGAACGAGAATTGTCAGGCGATCCTGAAGCATGAACGATTGCCAACCGCTTCGAGTCCCACAACGGCTTAAACGAACTCATCGCCGGATGCAAACCAAAGAAACCGTCGAGGTCGATCGCCGCATCGGCATTACCCGAAGCCGGTTTTGGGATCGCGATGGCTGGACGCAACGAATAATAATTCGATTCGCCAAACGGCACGACCATGTTCAGACCATCGACTGCGCCGCGTTGAAAGATCGCGATCAGCGTCTTTCGTTTTCCGCCGGTCAACGAGTTGCCGAGCACGACGCGCTCGAGAAAGCCCGGCGCTGAAAGCGATGCGCCTAAACTCGCTAATGCGATACTGCCTGACTTAAGAAAAAATCTGCGATTCATAAATTCAATCCTTCAAAATCTAGCCACGGATTTCACGGATGAACACGGATTATTTTTACTTTCTTTATCCGTTTTATCCGTGAAATCCGTGGCTAATCCTATTGTCGCTGAAACTCCGGTGTTCCTAATATAAGTCCAACTACCTTTGTCACCGGATCCGATGGTTCGAGTTGCTTCAACATCGTCTCACGCGTCGAGGCCGAGATGTCGCCGGCGAGTAAGACCTTCAAATACTCGTCCATCACTTTTGACTGATCGGCGCCAAGTTTGGAGAGATTGACCTTCGTACCCTGAATTCGATTGCCGGCCAGCGCCAAACCGAAGTTCATGCGTTCCAGCAACCCGCCAGTATTGACCCAACTGTCCGCGGTATCTGAATAGCCGTTCGGAGTTTGATAACCGTAAAGCGGTTCACCCATCCGCGCGAGCCACTGATGCGTGCCTGGTCCACCATTCGTCTCCGCACCGAGCGATCTAAGGGCGCTGATCACAAGTTCAAATGGCCGCTTGATCTTTACGCGATAAGCTTCGGTCGAGTTGAACTCTTTCGACATGAAGATCGCCTTCAGCGTTTCGCGAATATCGCCGTCGCTCTTGGTGAACACCGCTGCGACCCGATCGACGAGCGCCGGCGGCGGATTGTCGGCAACAAAGTATCGCACCAGTTTGGTGGCGATGAATTTTGCTGTCGATGGATGATGGGCCAGGATATCGAGCACTGTCAGCCCGTCTTTGATTCCGCCCCCCGCAGAAATCTTGTGGCCCAGAACCGTTTTCTCGCCGTCATCGTGCACACGCGAGTTAAAGAAAAATGTGCCGGCATTGCGACGCGCGCCTTCGCCCGCCATCGCATTCACAGCCGCGGCGCCACCGCGCGGCTGGAAGATGGTCCAACCGGTAAAAGCGCGCGCTACTTCCTGCACGTCTTTCTGAGTGTAGCCACCCTCAACGCCAAGTGTGTGCAGTTCCATCAACTCGCGCGCGTAATTCTCATTGATTCCGCGCCGTTGTGGCTGTGGCTGTTGCTGCGCTCGCATTCGTTGCAACGCACCGCGACGATTATTCGCGTCGGGACT
This sequence comes from uncultured Acidobacteriota bacterium, assembly GCA_963708055.1. GTDB lineage: Bacteria > Acidobacteriota > Blastocatellia > Pyrinomonadales > Pyrinomonadaceae > PSRF01. The sequence continues at coordinate 2,039,151 of OY970193.1, forward strand.
CACACTCTGAAAGTTATCAAGGTAGAACAGCATCGCCGGACTTTGAGCCGTCGCTTGCAACAACTCGGAAAACTTGCCCATCGCGTGCGGGCGAATCGTGTCGCGGTCATAAGCCGGAAGCAGCCAGCGATCGACGCCTTTACCGGCGAAGACGTTGAAGTGGTTGGTCCAAAAGTCGACCATCACTTCGTGAAGCTGACGTTCACTGTAGACCGCGCGCAGAATTCGCGAGGCATGCAACTCGGCCATGATTCGTTGCGGCTGTTGCAGACCATTCTCGCGGTAATACTCCTGCAGCACTCGGCGATACTCCGCGTTTTCGAGTGGATTGCCCGCTGGAGTTTGATTGTTCTTTGGAGCCTCGGGCGACATTTCCTGTGCGGGCATCGATCCGTTCTGAGGCATCTCAGCCGGGCGGGCATTCGCTCCGCCTTTCACGCGGTTCTCACGCGCTTCGGCGAGATCGGCAGGCAACATTCCGCGAGCCTGAAGTTGTCGCAAAAGCTGACCGGGTTGTGGGAACTTTTCGTAAAGCTCGGCAGTCGTCATGTTGAGCACGGTCAGTTCTCGTACTCGATTTTCAGCAACCGTATCGGAGATCTTTTCCGGGCTGAGCTGTTGATTGATGTAGTTTTCGACGCCCAGCGCTTTAACCTTTTCGACGTCTCCCGGCCGGGGTCCGAATCCGAGCCGGTTGAGCACGTGAATGATTCGCTGCTCTTCAGTCAGACCTTGAGGTTTGGACTTTTTCTGGCCGAAAACCAATGACTGCGTAGCAAAAACAGCCATTAACAACGTGAGTGCGACGAGCTTTTTCATGTCTTTCAAGTTCATGTTCGGTTAGACGCAGTGGCGGGGGATTTGGCCGAAATACTGCCACGGATTTCACGGAAAACAACGGATCAGAACTTAATAAAGAGATTTGATCCGTGTTCATCCGTGAAATCCGTGGCTACTCCTGACTGGGGGTTGCGGCTGGTTGTGCTCTCGTCACCGGCCGCGGGTAAGTCACTTGACTGCGATTTCCCTCCTTGTCAATTGCTCTAACTCCAAAGAAATAATTGTCTTTCGACATCCCTTTCATCGTAAAACTGGTCACGTTGCCGACCGCTTTCGAATTCGTCCATAACGCCGCCGTTGTGTCGCGCCAAACGATTTCGTAGCCGGCAAGGTCGGGCTCCTTGTTGGCTTCCCAACGCAGGTCTGTATCGTTAGACAGTCGCTGCGACAATATGGTTACACCTTTCGGACGCGAAGGAGCGAGCGCGAGGGCTGCCAGCGACGCGGCATTGACCCGCGCCACATTTGCCACGTAAGCAAAATCGACAAACTCCGGCAGATCGCCCAACTGCACGCCATTCTCAATCCGAATATTCTGATGCTGGTGCCGGAACTCTTCGTTCACTTCCGTGAAGCGCACGGCCGGATAACCGCGCTCGAGAAAAGGAATGTGATCGCCGCCACGCCCGTATCGATCGCGACGATAGATCAACATCACTTTCATCTGCGGTACCGAAGCTTCGCTCGTCTCCTTGATAAATCGCGCCAGTTGTCGCGAAGCAGAATCATTCTCACCACCGACGCTGCGTCGCGTGTTGGCTTCCGCGGTAGTTTCATTTGACGGAACGCCTTCTGAGAACACGCGCACTGTGCCGCGATCGCGAACGCCGTTTCCGCCAAGCGTGTTGCCGATAATGTCGTTGGTAAACATCGCATCGACGTTCCAGTTTTTCTGTTTGGCTTGCTCGGCGTAATGAGTGGAGCCAAGCAGACTCTGTTCTTCACCGGCAACTGCCATGAAAACAACCGTGGCGTCAAACTCATACTTCGCCATCACGCGCGCCATTTCCAACACCGCGGCAGTGCCCGAAGCGTCGTCGTTCGCACCCGGTGCGTCACACTTTGCATCAGTGGGTGAGTTACACATCGAATCGTAGTGACCGCTGACAACGTAGATCCGATCAGTTGATTCAGGTTGTGTACCTTTCAAGGTAGCGACGACGTTGGTGATGACCGTCGGCTCAGGAATACGGGCGGCTTTCGCTTGTTCGTAGGATTGCTTTTCGACCGTCATGCGACCGTTAGAGGTTTCAGCGGCTTTGAGAAATTCCGCGTAGAGCCAATCGCGTGCTGCGCCGATGCCGCGCGTCGGATTGTTTTGCTCAGACAGCGTGTTGCGCGTTCCGAACGAAACCAGCTTTCTAATCGACGCTTCGATATTGCGCGCATCGATCTCACGCACGATGTTGGCCACAGTGCGATTACGAACTGGCGCCGGTCGTCGTGTCGCAGTTCTGGTTTGCGCGGTGACCAGATTCACGATCACCACGATAATCATCATGCTTTGAAAGAGTTTCATGGCCCAGAACTTTAACATTGAGCCACAAAAAGGCACAAAAAGCACAATAGTCAGAACCTGATCTGACGGTTTTATATTTTGTGCTGCTTGTGCCTCTTTGTGGCCTAACGGATGCGGTAGGCGCGGCTCTTCCAGACCACGATGAATTCGCTGCCGAGTTGATCGGCGATGGTTTTGATCGCGGGTTCGTCGGCGATGAGTGACCGATAATGTTCTGAGTTTCGACTCAGATTTGTGGTGCTTCGCGGCGGCTCGTAAGCAACATCAACCCAGATGTCGCCTTGTTTACGAAATGTACGTCCGGCCACTGAACGTTTTTCACCAGCGTCGTCATCCTTACTTTTTTCTTTGGTAGCGACGCCATCTATTTGGACGTTGGATCCGCGGGCTCCTGCACTCGGCGCAGCGGTAATTCCTCGACTTCTGCGCGAAGCGGACTGCACCTCCAGACCTTCCACTTTTCGCTCGGTGATTTTCCCTGCCTCAAATGACTTATCCGCTGTTTCGCCCGGTCGAACCGTAACCTCTGCTTCCTGCTTGCGGGCTACGACTTCGTTCTTTGGAGGGGCTGAATCAGTTACAACCACTGCAGGAGATTTCGCTACGGCCACAGTCTCGGCCGGTTGTTCTTCTCGTTTGACTGGAACAGGTGCTTCCGCTGTATCACCGGTTTCTTCACCGCTCTTAGCCTTGGCCTCAGGCTTGTTTGCTGCGCTTTTATCCGTCTGCTGCGCATTGATTTGACCCGCATCCGTTTTTACTTCGCGATTATCGTGGAAAGCCGACGGGGTGGGTGAAGGACTATTCGTCATCCCCTTCGCTTGGTCTGTTTCTGACGTGGCCGGTGCTGCCTGTGGTTCGTTCTGTAACTGCGCCACTGACGCATCCGGCTGATCGCGTTGCAGAACTACGACGCCGATCACAGCTACGATAATTAATCCCAACGCCGGCGCGGCATAGCGCAAGACCATCGGCGAAAAGAGACTCGACAAAAACTTTCGCCACCCGGCTGGTTCAGCAACTTTTTGCGATGCCACTGTCGCAACTACACCTGCCGCTGAACTGAGCTGTACTACCAGCGCTCGACAACTCGAGCAATCGGCCAGATGCTCGGTATAACGTGCCCGTGCCGATGGCGGTAAAGCATTCTCAGCATATGCACTCAGCTCGTCAGCATCGAGATGGCTTCCAGCTTCAGACACAGCCGGCGCCGAACGCCGGCCCAGCCGTCGCAACAACAGATCCATCTCGTTGTTCGTTTCCTGTTTCATCTCGATCAAAAACGCTGCCTTGTTAAGAACGTCAGTTTAGTCATACCTTGCGTCAAATATCTCTCTGCTTTTTTCACTACATTTCGCTTACGAAACTCCCTCTTTACTCAAAAGCGCTTCCAGATCCGCGTCCAGATGATGCGCCACTTCAGCAAACGAACGCTCGGTTTCAGACTGCGTCCAACCACGTTCGTCAATCAGGATCTTTGTCACTCGCTTGCGCAAATCGGTTTGAATCCGGGTCAAACGGCGGCTCGCAGTAGCTTCGTGAACTCCCAGAATCGCCCCTGCTTCGCGAAGCCGCAAATTATCGAAATAATAAAGCTTGACCAGCAAACGATCTTCGGCGCCTAACTCCTGAATCGCCGTGTTCAAAGCATTCTGCATGTCGGCTTGCGCAAAACTATTTGAGATCGACTCTTCCGGTGTCGGAATACCTGCCACGAGGACCTGACCGTCAGCTTGTCCCTCGTGCGCCAGACGATCAAGATCGGTGTCTTCTTCTGTTTGCACCAATCGCGATTGCTTGCGAAACATGTCGATGGCGAGTTGGCCCACCACTGCTCTCAACCAGCCGGCCAATGAGCCGCGACCTGAGTAATACGCAAGTTTGCCGGCGGGCTTACCATCCTTGCGCACGCGCAGTCCGTAAAGTTCCGCCCAGATCGATTGGGCCAGGTCTTCCGCGGCGTCTTCGTTTGAGCTTGCCGAGCGTGCCGCCGAACGCACCGTCGCAGTAAATCGTTCGACCAGTTCATTCCAGGCGTGCTCGTCGCCTCGTTCGCAGGCGATAATCAAGCAGAGATCGTCAGCCTGCATGTTGTCAATGAACTCCGCGATCTCAGCACGAGGAGTATTGGGGTCGTCTTTTAATAGATACTTTTCGACTGCTGCTTCAATACGCGGTAGCAGTAAATCCTTACTCAGCGAGCGATTGTCACTCGCACGGGCAAGCAACCGTGCGGCGCCATCGTTCAGTAAAGTCTGGATTTTGACTCTTGCTGGTTCCACGTGAAGTCTCGAAATTTGCTCTAATCCTATCACTCTCGACCCGGTTTGATGCACAAACCTCGACTTTTGACACGCAACTGGCGCTGAGCTAGATTCGAGACCTACTGCAAATGCTGCGTGTCACTGAGATTTTTCGTTCAATTCAAGGCGAATCGACGCATGCCGGTCGTCCTTGTACCTTCGTGCGTTTAACCGGGTGTCCGATGCGCTGCGTTTGGTGCGACAGTGAATACACGTTTACCGGCGGCGAGCACTACACAATTGAAAGTATTTTGGCCCAGGTCAAAGCATTCGGGTGCAATCTGGTCGAAGTGACGGGAGGCGAACCTCTGGCGCAAAAAGAAGCTTTTCAACTGATCGAGCAGCTTTGTGACCAGGGCTACGAGGTGCTAATCGAAACCGGTGGTTATGTCTCGACTGCGGCTTTGGATCCGCGCGCGAAAGTGATTCTGGATATCAAATGCCCTGCTTCCGGTGAAGAGGCTCGTAACGACTGGTCAAATCTCTCGCGGCTCCGGGCCGACAAAGACGAAGTTAAATTCGTGATCGCCGATGAAGGTGATTGGACCTACACCAAAAGACTGATCGAACAAGCACAGTTGGAGACACGAACAAAGGCGATCCTGATCTCTCCTGCCTGGGGTTTAGTGGATCTGCAAAAGCTCGCTGATTGGGTCAGCAGTAGCGGATTAAACGTGCGGATGCAGTTGCAACTGCACAAATACATCTGGGGTCCGGACGTTAAAGGAGTGTGATGGGCGGATCTGAAGAAGTCGCCACCGAAGAGCTCGGGATCGAAGAAGAAGTGGATGGTCCACAACTCGCTATCTGCCTCGTCTCGGGCGGAATGGACTCGTGCGTCACTGCCGCCATTGCTCGTGAAGAGAATGACGAACTGGCGTTTCTGCATGTCTCGTATGGTCAACGTACCGAGCAACGTGAACACGAAGCGTTTGTCGCTTTGGCAGATCACTATGATGTGAAACGCCGGCTGGTCATCTCGCTGGAACATCTGGCGAGGATTGGCGGGTCGTCGTTGACTGACGAGCGAATGCCTGTCACTAAAGCTGATCTTTCGTCCGCAGGAATTCCGTCAAGTTACGTTCCTTTTAGAAACGCCCACTTGCTCGCAGTAGCGGCAAGTTGGGGTGAGGTGATTAAGGCAAACGCGATTTACATAGGCGCGGTAGCCGAAGATTCTTCCGGCTATCCTGATTGTCGTCCGGAGTTTTACGAGGCGTTTCAAAACGTGCTCGATCTGGGCACTAAACCCGAAACGCACCTGCGCATCGAGACCCCGGTAATCGCGATGCGAAAATCGGAAATAGTGCGCCGCGGGATCGAACTGGGCGCACCACTGCATCTGACCTGGTCGTGCTACAAGGAGTCGGAATCAGCGTGTGGGAACTGTGATTCCTGCGCGTTGCGGTTGCGGGCGTTCAGCGAGGCTGGAGAAACGGATCCAATCGCCTATTTGCGGTTGTAAAGTTTGAGTGTGGTGACCTACTTAACTTCTTCTCTGTGCAACCTCCGTGTTCTCTGTGTCTCTGTGGTTATGGGAAATGTGGGATACAACAACCACGGAGACACAGGGAACACAAAGGTTGCACAGAGAAATCCAAAATAGGGGCACTATGGAGCCTCATAGCTGCTTGACAGTAGTCGTTTTGCTTATTAAGTTTTAGGCACTTTCTCAGGTGTTAATTATTACAACCAGTAAAAGTGTGGCCGCATCCTACGGGGGAGTTCGGGTGACACACGACGGAGGAATCTCGATGATTAGTAGATACTTTTTTGGAGCGCTTGCCATAGCCGTTTTGGTTGCGACCGCTTCCTTGACCGCTTCCGCGCAGGTGGGAGAACTTCGCGGTCATGTTTGGATGCAGCAAGCGGATGGTCAAAAGGTTCCCCTTGCTGATGCGCAGATCGATGTTTTCAGAACCGACATGGCCGGCAAGTACAACACCAAGACAAACAAGAAAGGTGAGTGGGTGTTTGCCGGAATACCGTTTGTCGGTACTTACACGGTAGCCGCCAGCCATCCGACAGCAAAACCAAACTTCATGCCCGGTGTGAAAGCCGGTCGCAACATTGAATGTGAAATCACCGTGACGCCGGGAGACGGCAAGCGACTGACATTGGAAGAGGTCAAAGCCGCAGGCGGTGGTTCAGCGGCTCCTGCAGCAGGCTCAGGCGGCTCGTCAGGTGGAGGCGAGAGTTCCGAAGCTAAAGCCAAGCGCGAAGAGCTAGCGAAAAAGAACGCTGAAATTGAAGCCGGCAATAAGAAGATCACTGAGACCAACGAGGTCATCGCCCGCACGTTCAAAGCGGGCAATGAAGCCTTGACGGCAGCCGGCGTGGCAAGTCGCGGAGGCAACTCAGAAGACTCGGTTGCAAAATACACCGCGGCCGTGGCCCAGTATGACGAAGGCCTGACAGCAGACCCGGAACAACCTGCGATTCTGACCAACAAAGCCGTGGCTTTGAAGGGACGCGGTGTCGAACGTTTCAACGCGGCAGTGAAATCGAAAACGCTTGACGACGCCGGCCGGACAGCCGCTTTGCAGCAGGCAAAAGACGACTTCAAAGCCTCTGCTGACGCTTCGTCGAAAGCCGTGGCCATGCTTAAGGCGCAAACGGCTCCCACAGATCCCGCGGAATTGCAAAGATTTAACGGCAACAAATACGCGGCGTTACTGACAAATGCAGAAGCCATGCGTCTCCACGTGAGCAAGGGTGATCCAACTCAGGCTGACGCTGGTCTGGCAGCTTTCAAAGAATATCTGGCAGTTGAAACGGATCCGGCGAAGAAAACCAAAGCTCAGGTCGATATGGCCCAGATGCTTTTGGACTCCGGGGCCGCGGATAAAGCCCTGGTGGAGTTTCGCGCGATTCTTGCCACTACACCCAATAGCCCGGAAGCGAATCTCGGAGCCGGATTGGCAGTCTATGCCACGGGCGATAAAACAAAATTCCAGGAAGCGGCTAACTTCCTACAGAAATTTGTGGAAGTCGCGCCTGACACAAACCCAATGAAGGACGACGCCAAGGCAATTTTGACGGAATTGAAAAACAGCGAGAACGTGACACCGGAAAAGGGGAAGGCCGCACCAAAGCGGCGCCCCTAATATTTTGAGCTAGATAAACGCGGATGAAACGCAGATCAGATTTTTTCTTCTGAATCCGTTTCATCCGCGTTTCTCTGTGGCCGAATTTTCTGAAAGTTCCTTTGCGCCTTTGTACCCTGCCTAAGGCGCAACTCCCACCTTAAAGACCCACCACTCAACTTCTGAACGCTTTAACCCTCTTTTTTGTACAATTTATTACGATTTTTACTGGAATTACTTCCTTGACACTCTCAGCGTTCAAACTGTACTATGACTGCACAACGATGTTGGTCGCATCGTTGTCTTGAAAGTCGGTTCATGCCTCGCGCCCCATTCGGCGCCTCCAAATCCACCCAAGTTGTTCGGAGATCTATCCCGCTCCCGAGAGTTTTGAGCACACATGTCAGCCAAATTAGGCGAAATTCTGGTACGCGAAAATCTTATTAGCCCTCAGCACCTGAGAGAGGCACTCGACTACCAACGCGAGCACGGTGGTCGGCTCGGCTTCAATTTGGTCAAGCTCGGTCTCGTAAGCGACGACATGATCACTGCTGTATTGTCGCGACAGTACGGCATTCCCTCCGTCAATCTCGATCTCTTCAGTATCGATCCCTCCGTTCTGAGTCTCATCCCGCAGGAGGTTGCGCAAAAACATTCTGTTCTGCCCCTCTCGCGCGTCGGCGCAACGCTGACTCTCGCCATGGTCGACCCTACCAACGTCTTTGCCATGGACGACGTCAAGTTTATGACCGGATTGAACGTTGAACCCGTAGTTGTTGCCGAAGGAAGCGTGCAACAGGCTATCGCCAAGTACTACGGCAGTTCACGTGAAATCGAATTAGCTTCCACCTCAGTGGAAGAAGTAGTTACCGAACGCCTGCCAAGCAATGGTTCAGGCGGAATTACGCACGCCGATCTCGTTTCGCTGGACAGCATCGACTTCGAACACGGACAGAGCGAAGACGTCGAAGTTGTTGAAGACAACGAAGAGATCGATCTCTCCACTCTTTCACGCATGAGCGAAGACGCACCCGTAGTGCGTCTCGTCAATGTGCTGCTGGTTGACGCACTACGTCGCGGCGCCTCCGACATCCACGTCGAACCTTATGAAAAGGAATTGCGGATTAGATTCCGCATTGATGGTGTGCTCTACGACGTAATGCACCCGCCTCTCAAGCTTCGCGATGCATTGATCTCGCGCGTCAAGATCATGTCGAAGCTTGATATCTCCGAGAAACGCCTGCCTCAGGATGGACGCATCAAGATCAAGGTGAAGGTCGACTCACGTTCGCGTGAGCTCGATTTTCGTGTCTCTACTCTCCCCACTCTATTCGGCGAAAAGATCGTGCTTCGTCTGTTGGACAAACAGAACCTGATGCTCGACATGACCAAACTCGGATTCGAGCCTGAGTCGTTGATGAAGTTTCAACGCAACATCTCGAAACCCTACGGCATGGTCCTCGTCACTGGTCCAACAGGAAGCGGTAAAACAAACACGCTTTACTCCGCGCTGCAATCGCTGAACACGGTGGAAACCAACATCATGACCGCGGAAGATCCGGTGGAGTTCAATCTCCCCGGCATCAATCAGGTGCAGATGAAAGAACAGATCGGCTTGAACTTCGCGGCCGCGCTTCGCTCTTTCCTGCGTCAGGATCCAAACATTGTTCTGGTCGGTGAAATACGTGACTTTGAAACGGCCGAAATCGCCATCAAAGCCGCGTTAACTGGGCACCTTGTACTCTCAACCCTGCACACCAACGACGCGCCCTCAACCATTTCCCGTCTGATGAACATGGGTATCGAGCCATTTCTTGTCGCCACCAGCGTAAACCTCATCCAGGCACAACGTCTGATTCGCCGCATCTGCAAGGATTGCAAGCAGGACCATCAAATGCCCGCTGAAGCGCTGATCGAGGTGGGATTCCCCGCCGAGGAAGCAAAGACCATGAAGACTTACAAGGGCAGAGGCTGCGCCACCTGTAACAACACCGGCTACAAGGGACGAATCGGACTTTACGAAGTGATGGAAATAACCGACGAGATACGCGAGTTGATCCTGATCGGAGCTTCCGCACTTGAATTGAGGAAGAAGGCGATCGACGACGGCATGATCACGTTGCGCAATTCGGGTCTGCACAAGATTCGCGCAGGCGTGACCACGCTTGAAGAAGTTGTTCGCGAGACGGTTGCCTAATCGAGGAGAACGAAAATGTTAAGACCACTTGCAATAGCTCTGATCCTTGTGATGTCCGTGGGGATAATGATGCCCTTCACGAACTCAGCACACGGAGTGCGGCAAACGGTACAGGTTGGAAAGCGACGCTTCAATCATCGCCATCGCTCGAAAGCGTGGTGGCGACGTTATCGCGCGCGCTTGCGACAGAAGCGATTGGCTGCCGAGTTGGCCCATCGCAATAAAATGCTTTCATTACCGCAGAATCTTTCTGTCGCCGAACTCCAGGGACTTTCTGGTCCGCAACTGCCGGCCCTGCCGTCAAACACTGCTGAACCGACTACTCTGCCGCCGCCGGTCATGACCGGCAACGTTGCCCCCGCTGCGAATACCGCAAACGCCGCAACCCGGCCCAGAGTTGTGAACTCGGCCCATCCGGCTTTCAAAGGCGCTGCTCCAACCGCCCTGCCGGGACAGATGAATCTCGCGGTCGTTGCGTTGAGCCGGCCAAACCCGACCTTCCTGACGTCTCGCGAAGAGAAAAAGATGCTGGGTGGCGTTCAAGTCGCCGACCTGCGTCGCATGGTTATCGACAAGATGGTTTCATCCGGTGGCTGGGTCGTTAACGACTTCGTCCGTGAAATCAATGGGTCGCGTGTTTTTGTGGTAACCGCACGCACGCCAAAGGATGCACTGACGCCGGAGAAACTGTGGGCGTTCTATTTCACCGAGGCTGGTGGCCGAATCTACGGATTGACCACTGACGCACCGGCTGAATTTGCGAATCGCATGACGGGTGAAGCCGAGCGCTTCATCGAGTCGTTGCGGGCGAAAGCGGCGGACAACCGCTAGTCGATTAGCTGATTGATTCTCTTGCCGCCTCTGTTTACTCAGGGGCGGCATTGAGAAACCTCTTGCAGGAGAAGACGACTTCGATGCGATTGAACGAAAGCGTTCCCCAGATTTCACTCTCCGAGTTGCTGAGAAAACTTTCTGAACTCGGCGGTTCGGATCTTCACATCACTACCGGCTCGCCACCGCAAGTCAGAGTTGACGGGCATCTTCGTCCACTCGAATCGTACCGCGTGTTAACGTCGGCCGATACGAAACAACTCGCCTACTCAGTTTTAACTGACGCGCAAAAACATCGTTTCGAAGAGAACCTGGAGCTCGACTTCTCGTTCGGTGTCAAAGGCTTGTCGCGATTCCGCGCCAACTTATTTAATCAGCGCGGCGCGGTCGGCGCAGTTTTCCGCGCGATTCCCTACGAGATCAAAGCATTCGAAGAACTGGGTCTGCCCGCAGTCGTCAAACAACTGTGCGACAAACCGCGTGGATTGATTCTGGTTACTGGTCCAACCGGTTCAGGAAAATCAACCACTCTCGCGGCGATGATCGACAAGATCAATCGCGATCGTCACGAACACATTCTGACGATCGAAGATCCGATCGAGTTTCTCCACAATCACAAAGGCTGTTTGATCAACCAGCGCGAAGTTAACGCCGACACACATGGTTTTGCGGCGGCGCTGCGCACTGCGTTACGCCAGGACCCCGACATAGTGCTGGTCGGCGAAATGCGCGACCTGGAAACGATCGAGTCGGCTCTGCGTATCGCGGAAACCGGACACCTCACGCTCGCCACGCTTCACACCAACTCAGCGGCCTCCACTATCAACCGTATCATCGACGTATTTCCTTCCGACCAGCAGGCACAAATTCGGGCGCAGCTTTCGCTCGTGCTCGAAGGAATTCTCTGCCAGGCCCTGCTGCCGCGAGCCGAAGGCAGCGGACGAGCGATGGCGCTGGAGATTCTCGTGCCCAACGGCGCAATTCGAAATCTGATCCGTGAAGACAAGGTCCACCAGATCTATTCGATGATGCAAACGGGCCAGGACAAGTATGGAATGCAGACCTTTAACCAGGCGCTGGCAACGCTCTATCACAAACGTCAGATCTCTCTGGAGACCGCATTGCAACGCTCATCGAACGTCGATGAACTGCGCGAGATAATCGACCGCGGCGCCGGACTCAACCAAAGCAACGGCTCCAAGCCACATGCGAGCCCCTATGCTCAACCCCGACCGATTGGTACCAGACCAAACGTACAAAGATAAGCCACTCTGGAGCCTACCGTTATGCCTACCTATGTTTTCAAAGGCCGCAACAAACTGAACGAGATCGTCGTCGGTGAACGCGTCGCGGACAATCGAGAAATGCTGCGCCAGATCCTGCGCAAGGAGCAGGTGACGCTCACGTCCGTTAAAGAAAAAGGACGCGAAATCGGAATCCCGAAAATCGGCGGCCGCAAAAAAGTTAAATCAAAAGATCTGTCGGTCTTTACGCGCCAGTTTTCAGTGATGATCGATGCGGGTTTGCCTCTCGTCCAGTGTCTCGAGATCCTGGCCCAACAGCAGGACAACAAATACTTTCAGCAGATCCTGCTTCAGGTGCGACAGGATGTTGAGGAAGGCTCCACTCTGGCGGCAGCGATGGGCCGGCATTCGCGTGTGTTTGATCAGCTTTACGCGAACATGGTTGAGGCTGGTGAAACGGGCGGTATTCTCGACCTGATTCTGCAACGACTCTCGACCTTCATCGAGAAGATCGTGAAGTTAAAACGCGACATTATTTCGGCGATGATCTATCCGACGGCGGTCATTCTGCTGGCGATCGTTGCCGTTGCGGTCATCATGATCGTGGTCATTCCGCAGTTTCAAAACATCTTCCTGGGTCTGCTTGGACCAGGTGAACAGTTGCCGTTGCCGACCCGAATCGTGGTGGGTATTAGTAACTTCCTGGCCGGGTGGGGCGGACTAGTAATGCTGGCAACGGTGATCGGCTCCGCAATCGCGACTAAATTTTATTACCGGACACCGGGCGGAAGAAAGAACATCGATAAGTTGCTGCTGAAAGTTCCTATTCTCGGCGACATCTTCCGGAAGATCGCCGTGGCGCGTTTCTCGCGTACGCTTTCGACTCTCTTGTCTTCCGGTGTGCCGATCCTGCAATCGCTCGACATCACCGCCAAGACTTCCGGTAACGTCGTGATTGAAGAAGCGATCATTAAAGTGCGAACGGGCGTTGAGCGCGGTGAGAGCTTTGTCGAACCGTTGAAAGCGACTGAAGTGTTTCCGCACATGGTGGCGCAGATGATTGGTATCGGCGAACAGACCGGCGCTCTGGATGCGATGCTCGGCAAGATCGCTGATTTCTACGAATCTGAAGTTGATTCGGCAATCGCGAACCTGCTCACGCTGATCGAACCGTTGTTAATCGGTTTCCTCGGCGTAACGATCGGCTCGATCGTAATCGCGATGTACCTGCCGTTGTTTACCCTCATCGGCAAACTGTCAGCCGGACACTAAAAATCAAGGACGCTCATTACGAATAAAAGTCCTTACGAACAAATAAAATCCTTACCTCGGTAAGTGTCTAGTAAAAAGCTCAGAAGGCAGAATGGGTTGAGTGTTTTCACCTCACCCCGTTTCATGCCAACTGGGCTTTTTCCACTCTATTCCATCCAATGGGCCTCTGATACCTAAAACGGCTTCCCTCAATCATTACAAAGCTGCGGCGCAATCCGAACATGAAGCTAAGCCAGATGCAGGATATCGGCGGGTCCCGTGGACTTGCTTACCGCTTCGCCGTTTTAGTACTGACCCACACCGAAGCAGAGATCGAGGGTGCGCAAAGACCTCACGAACCGATCCGCGCGCATGCAGTCAGGCTTTCCGGGCACTAATCCCTTGCTTTCTGGAATTAGACGTGGCAAAAGTCTAAATAGGCTCACAATGAAAATCCTCCAGAATAGATCTTGCCAATTTGTTGTCCGGCTAATAATACTGACCTTCTTCTGCATCGAAGCCTTCAGCGTACAATCAGCTTTTGACGGCCGTCGCCTACCTTTCTCGCCCGAATTCGATCGATCCTATGAAACCATTTCCGAACGCTTCTATTTGTCTCTGAAAACCTCGCAGACAACCGAATCTGACGAACCCTTAAGAACTGGCGAAAGTGTCGAACGCTCTATCAAGAGTGAAGAAACTAATCGTTTTTCAATTGAACTCCGTTCAAAACAAGTCTTTCGAGTTGATCTAAAAGAGAAGGGCGTTGATGTAACGCTCGGCATCTATCTGAACGGTAAAAATGACAAGTTAGTTGTGGCGCAGTCCAATTTCGGTTTGGGCTTCAGTCGCGAAAGGTGCAGCTTGATCGTCGAGCAGCCAGGCAAGTACACCATTTATATCAAGGCTTCAAAATCAGCGTCGGCCGGTAGCTATCAATTCATATCAAGTTTGAAGGAAGAAGCTGGAGAGAATGACCAAAAGGAACTGGAAGCGCAGAAGTTATTGACAGCAGGCTTGGCGGCAAAAACGTTCGATGATGCAATTAACAAATGGCAACAAGCCAAATCGAAATGGACGGAACTTGGTGATGCTTATTGGGCCGGCTATACCGGAAATCTACTGGGTGTAATTTCTAATGCCCTGGGTCGTAACCGAGCGGCCATGGAGTTCTATGCGCAGGCTCTATCGTTCATGATGAGCGCCGCCGACCTTAGCGGTGAGTCGCAGATCCGGGCCAACATCGGCAAAGTCTACTCTGATTTCGGTAACAAACCGAAAGCTCTGAATTACTACAAGCAATCATTGACGCTGGATCAACAAACGGGAGATCTCATAGGACAGAGCATAACTCTCAATAACATTGGATCCGTCCTCACAGACATGGCCCACCCCGAGCAGGCACTGGATTATCACAAGCAGGCCTTGCCTCTGTTTGATAAAACCGGAGACGAAATTGGAAGGGCAACGACTTTCAATAATCTTGGACGAGCCTATGAGACTATGGGCGAAAATCAAACAGCCTTGAATTATTACAATGACGAGGCTCTACCGATTTTTCGACGAATGAGACAAACCAGGGGTGCCTTGCGTGGCCAGGCGACGGTCCTCAATAACATCGCGGGCATTTACTACTCTTTGGGTGATAAGAAAACAGCGTTGAAGTATTTTGAAGATGCGCTGCCTTTTTCGGAAAAGATAGGTGATAAGCGAGGACAAGCAACGACTTACAACAATCTAGGCATAATTCATAACGAGCGAGGGGAAACTAAGGAGGCTCTGGAATGCCTCAAGGAAAAGGCACTGCCGCTTTGGATCGCATCCGAGGATAAGGTTAACCAGGCGACAACGCTCAACGCCATCGGATTGGTTTATCTAGATCTGGATAAGAAAGAAACCGCCTTAGACTACTTCGAGAAGCAGGCGCTGCCTTTGTGGATCGAAGAGCATGACAAAGGAGGACAAGCGACTACTCTCAATAATATTGGCACGACTTACTATTCATCAGGCGATGTTCCAGCCGCTCTGAAAGCTTACAAGCAGGCGATGCCCCTCTGGATTGAAGTTGCCGATAAACGGGGACAAGCTCTGACCCTGAGCAATATGATGGTTGCTTGGGCCGGTTTGAATAATCCAAGACTGGCGATTCTTTATGGAAAAACCTCACTCAAGCCGCTTCAGACTCTACGTACCGGGATTAAAAAAGCGGACACCGAACTACAAAAATCTTTTGTTCGGAGCATCCAGAATTCTTATCAATCTCTCGCCGAACTCTTAATCAAGGAAAAGCAGTTCGATCAGGCAGTGCACGTCCTGAATCTTTACCGGGCCCAACAATTCTTTGATTTTGATGCCGGTAACGGATCGTCCGTCGAATCACTCGATTTATCGGAGCGCGAACAGGAGTTTGCCGATCACTACGCGGCGTTTTTTGGGAACAGCCGGCAAATTAATTTGCAAATTGATGAGTTGATACAAGACCTGTCTGACCATGAACCCACTAAGACGGAAAAAGAACAGCTGCAAAAACTGAAGAACGAGCTTCAAACAACGGTCGACAAATTCTCCGCGGCTCTCAATGAGGCTGAAACGAACTTTTCCAAGCGAGACAAAACGGATGAGGTTCGCGTAACCAATAATGCTAGAGGTATATCTGACTTTCTTAAGACTTCCAACCAGCATGCAGTTGTCATATACACGCTTATCGGAGCCGAAGAATTTCATCTTCTGTTAATAGATAAGGATGGTATTAGGCACTTTCCGGTTCCGGTCAAAGGAAAAGTCCTCAGTGAGAAAGCAAAAGAATTTGCCCGCCTTATTACGAACGTTGACAGTGGGACAGGCAAACCAAATATCGATGTTACCGACCAGGCCAAAGATCTCTATGACATCATCTTTAGACCGATCGCAAAGGCACTACCGAAAGATACCACCACCATCATGTGGAATCTCGACGGAAACCTTAGATATGTTCCTATCAACGCTCTTCATGACGGTAAAGATTATCTGGTTCGCCGAAAATTAAACAATGTGGTTATCACGCGAACCGATTTGAAACGCGCGACCCAATCGCCTAATCCGGTATGGCAAGCAACAGGGTTTGCGGTTATCAAAGAAATGAAGCAGGTAAGAAACATAGACATCCCATATTCTTTTCCAGCCCTTATTGCCGGTAAATCAGAGATAAACGGCATTTTCAACGGCCGAGATAGAAAGAACGTAGTTTTTGAAGGCAAGCCTTTTATTGATTTGGCTTTTACCAGAGATGTCATGCTCAGAGAACTAAGAAAAGAGTTGCCGGTAGTTCATATCTCGTCCCATTTCAAGATTCAGCCAGGCGATCTCTCCCGTTCATTCTTGGTACTTGGTGACGGTAATGCATTCTCGCTTCTCGATATGAAAAAAGAAGCGGAGTCGTTTCCTGAGAGAAAGTTATTCTCCAAGGTCGATTTGCTAACGCTGTCCGCGTGTGACACGGGTGTTTCCGAGACCGATGGAGACGGGGCTGAAGTCGATAGTTTCGCAGAACTCGCCCAGAGATTTGGAGCGGCATCAGTCCTTGCTACGCTGTGGTCGGTCAATGAATGCTCGACCGCCGAATTCATGAAGCTTTTTTATAGGAACAAGATTGAAAGAGGAATGAACAAGGCGGAGGCGGTTAGGCAGGCGCAACTTGCTCTATTAGATCGGAAAGGGCGGTCTGTGGTCAGGTGCGAGGTGGGAAAGGGCGAAGTGACCACAAGTAATAGCCAGACGTCTGAGACTACCAGAACTTACAAAGCCTACAAAGGGAATCCGGCAGAGCCATTTGCACATCCATATTATTGGTCGCCATTTATTCTTTACGGCAATTGGAAATAAGAACAAATAACGCTTCCGTCACTCTCGACCGCGTTTGTTCACGTAAGAGGCAAGTCCGGCAACAGGAAAGATAGGGTTTGCCTGTATTTGTTGGTTTCCAATTTGAGCAGAACGACGAATAGTCTGTAAAAAGACCCCCTATTATAGAAGCGCACGCTAATTAAGAAGTCCTGTGCCCATGAAGAATGAAAATTTATCCTTGAGCAACAGTTTGATCTGCAATCGCAGTTTCATCAAATTCCTACACCAAGGTTTGTTGATGGTCGTTGTCCTTATCGGTGTTGCGACACCCGGTTTCTCACAGGGGTTTGTTGTTGAGATTCACGGAGTGTGGAAAAGGGATAACGGAGCAATTGTCGAAAACAGACAAAGAGTCGGTGCCGGAACCCGCATAACGAACGTGTCGAATCAAAGCGGTGATTCGATTTTTGTTGCTGACGCAAGCAGTAAAATAGTTGCCTCCTGCTCGAACAATTGTAAAAGCCTTGATGTTCCCAGAACTGAGTCGTGGCCTGAGTATTTTTGGTGCAAATTTTTTGGCTGTGGCTCCCGAAAATACACAACTTTCGTAACTAAGGGAGACGAGTGCAATAATTTTGATGGCCTTGCTTTCATTGATCGGAATGGTGTCACAAACTTATTTGAATTCTTGAAACTCCTTTCATCTAATAAATCCGATAGGTTGATTCTAAAGTTTCAAAAAGCAGCAGGCGATAGGATTGAAGAGAAGATATATGATCTAAAAACCTCATATCCAAAAGTAACTGGTTTGCAGGTTGGGTTCTATGATGTCATAGAAGGAAAAATCAGTTCGCGCGTTTTGATCCTGCCGAGCGATGTTTATGAAAAAGAAAAACAGCTGCTCGCAGAGCTTCAAAACAAGATTACCTATTTCAGAGAACAGGGTTTAAGCAATTGCACAATCAAAACTTTTACACAATCTTATCTTGACCATGTCGCCCAAAAATACGAAGAGCAAATTAAGAAAGGCAAAAAGAAAACCAAAGCAACTCCCTGAAAGTGTCAGGACGCGAGCACCCGATCCGGATACGAGAACTAATAATGATTCTCCCGCACCGGCGAAACACACTGCAGGAAATGAAGCGACGGACGTTCTCCGCCGAAGAGTTTCATGGAAGATTTGGGGCGGGAAGTTAATTTTTTTGATTAGCTTTACGCTGGTTCTTATTTTTGCCGACTCTTATCTTAGCTTCGAGACAAAAGTGTCGGACTTCCTGGCTAACTTCAATAGTGTCCCACCCAAAGATAAACAAGTAGTCATTGTTGGAATAACAGCTGGAGATTTTGAGACCCTTTTTGGTTCAACCAGCCCACTTTCACCTGCCAGGATAACTGAAATCATAGCTGCGATTTCAAAGGGAGAACCAAGCGTCCTGGGAGTCGGCATACTTACTTCCGATCAAATCCATAAACAATATGTCCCTAAAGAATCAACTTTCCCGATCGTTTGGGCAGAAGAAGCGATAATTTACGGCGAAAAGGGGATTGATGATTTTAAGAATCCGCTTGCCGATCAAGGTCTCCTGAAAATGAATTATGCAGCCATGCCTGCAATACCTATTGAGGCGGACGGGATTCATCGCTTATATCAGCGCGCAATTGAAATAAAAAAAAGAGGAGAGAAAACACATCCAACATTTGCGTGGAAGATTTATGAATTGGCCAAGCCGGAGGAGGCTCAGGCCAAAACAGCCGGTGACGAGGAATACTACATCCGCTTTGCAGGAAAGAAACAACAGGACGAGCGATTGGTGATTCCATCATCTCAAATTCTCGATGACGCCAGGAATCAAAATATCGAAGAACTCAAGAGATTTCTAAAAGGCAAAATTGTCTTGCTGGGCGGGATGTATTCTGACTCAAGAGATAAGGGAGCCGTTCCGTTTGGCGAGATGTACAACGTAGAAATTCATTCGACCATCATCGAAACCGAGCTGCTTGGACACCCTCAGAGACCCATTTCATCGCGAGCAAGGGCCTTGGTAAATCTCTTGATGATAGTTATTTTCGCGATCAACTTTTCATATTTTGGTCTCAACAGAAAATCTGTTTCGATCGCTGCTTTTACACTAATTGTTTTGGGTTTAGGCTTAAGTCTTACTCAATACGGCAATGTCTCAGGATTTCCGGTGCTGATTTTGATCTTTTCATTTGGGTTGCTTATCGGGGTTTTTGACCTGGTAAC
The DNA here is from genome assembly GCA_963708055.1 of uncultured Acidobacteriota bacterium. Lineage (GTDB taxonomy): Bacteria > Acidobacteriota > Blastocatellia > Pyrinomonadales > Pyrinomonadaceae > PSRF01. The sequence continues at coordinate 2,058,489 of OY970193.1, forward strand.
CGATAAATATAAAGAAACTTTCCGTTCTTTATTTGATGAAGTTGAGACTTACCTAACTAAGAAATTCAACCGGTAGCTGCTTTGTGTTTCGGTTCCCAGGTTTATTTCCAATTACCATATAGAACAAAGGCCGACCAGTAATATGGATGCTCAAAGGGCCTTGTCGGATTTCCTTTGTAGGCTTTCAAACTCTTGGTTGATTTCGGTCCGGTTGGCTTGACCTTATCTGTATCTCCTCCTCCTCCTTTTTTCGAGCATCCTTCAATCGACTTCACATCGCCATTCAAAAAGGCCAGTTGCGCTTGTCTAATCGCCTCTGCTTTGTTCATCCGACCTTCGATCTTGTTCCGGTAAAACAATCTCACGAACTCTGCCGTTGAACATTCGTTGACTGACCACAATGTTGCAATCACTGACGCCGCTCCGAATCTCTGAGCCAATTCTGCAAAACTATCAACTTCACGCCCGTCAGAATCCGGCTCGTTTATCCCTGTCTCGCACGCCGAGAGCGTTAATAGGTCGACTCCGGCGAACAATTTTCCCTGAGGGAAAGATTTTTTCGCTTCTTCTCGCATATCAAAAAGCGAAAATGCCGTGCCGTCTCCAAGGACTAAGAACGAACGAGTGAGGTCTCCGGGTTTGACCTTAAAATGTGATGAGATATGCACGACTGGATTCTGTTTCTTCAATTCTGCCAACATGGTCTCTCTTCTGAAGCCGGCGTTTAAAAGTACCTCGCCTTCAAGAATTCCCCGAGTAGAATTCCCCCCTTTGAAAATACTTATCATTTCATACTCGCCGGCGAACAGCGGCGGAAAGTCATAAGGGATACTTAAGTTCAATACTTGCTTTTTCTCCTCCGTAGTGGCAAATCCGGCCGCTCTCCAAACCCGATTGAGGGTTCGGGTAATTCGCTCTACATCAAAGCGAGTTAAAACGGCGTTATTGAGACTTCGACGAACCAAATACTCTCTGCCATCATGAAGAGCATTGACTGGAACATATCTCAGATTTCCATCTAAGTTCCACATAATGGTCGCAGTGTTCTTAGGCAGTTCATTCTCAATTGGTTTGAAGATGATGCGGTAAAGCTCGTTTGCCTGCTCGGTGACATCTATCTTTGGTCTACCTGTGAGGCTATCAAGAGCGCGTACGTTTTCGGCGAATTCTTTGGCTTTCTGATTTAAGTCTCTTCCCTTAATGACAGTTGAGAAATGTTTGACCCCACCTTTGCTAATTAAGAGCAAATGAAATTGCTTTTCTCCAATCAAGGTGTAAATTGTGACTACACTTTCTTGCGCATTATTGAGGCTGTCCAACAACCTCAGAATATTGCCAACCTCGTCATTAGTCTCCGCTTCAACTTTTTCTCCGCGATTTCCAGGAAGCTCACTTTCAACATCCTTGAGAACTTTTAGAAAGTCGGTTGCTGCGTTTTTGAGTTCCGCTTCAAGGTTTTCTAATTTAGCAAGTTCCGGTGACTCAGGTTGGCGAACAGCGAATTGTCGTTTCAGCTCTCCAATTTGAGAGCCAATCTCCCCAACTCTATTGCTTGTCGTTTCATAGCGATCTGCGAAGTTGCGCTGAAGGGGAGAAAAATCAACTTGGCGAAAAGACAAGTCGGTCTCACGACTAAAATCGAAGTATTGCTGATCCTGATAGAGAGATAAGACCTGAACGGCTTGAGCAAGTTTATCTTCGAAAATTAGTAGTTCGGCAAGCCTTTTGTACGCGTCCTGAAAGCCCCGGAGAAAAGATTTTTGAGTTTCACTGTCGACCTCCTGACCTTGGGCTAACCCTCGCAACTGCTGAAATTTATTGATTGATTGTTTACCGTAGAAGACAGCTAAGGAGCGATTGCCAAGCGATTCCCAAAGAAACATCAAGTTGTTTAGCGTTACCGCTTCTCCCGATTTGTCTCCGGCAGCACGACTAAGCAACAACGCATCGCCGTAGAATTTTAAGGCTTGCGAGTTATTCCCCAAGTTGTGATAAACCATGCCGATGTTGTTAAGGGTTATGCCTTCGGCGCGTTTATCTCCGGCGGCGCGATGAATTGGCAGCACCTCGTTGAAAACTTTCAAGGCCTGCGGATTGTTATCCAAATCCGAAAAAACTGCGCCAATGTTTGTAAGTGTTTGGGCTTCACCTGATTTGTCGCCCATTTGACGACGAAGTAGTAAGGCTTCGTTATAGAATTTTAGGGCCTCTTCTTTGTTCCCTCTATCTGAAAACACTCCGCCAATATTGTTGAGTGTGTTGGCTTCCCCGAATCGATACTTGAACTGACGGTAGATGGCCAGCGCCTTGTCGAAAAATTCATAGGCCAGTTGCTTTTCGCCCAGCACAGAGTAAACGGCGCCTATGTTGTTGAGCGTTGTGCCTTCTCCGGATCTGTCTTTGACTTGGCGACGTAGCGGCAATGCCTCGTTGTAAAATTTCAAGGCTTGCTGTTTGGCGCCTAGATCGGACCAAACCTTGCCAATGTTGGTAAGCGCTTGGGCTTCTCCTGCTTTGTCTTCGATTTGATGATAAAGCGACAATGCGTCGTGGAAAAATTCTAAGGCTTTCGGATTATCACCAAGTGCCGAATTGACCCCGCCGATACCCATAAGGGTTGTAGCTTCTCCACGTTTATCTCTCACTGCACGGTTGAGCTTCAGAGCATCGTTGAAGAATTTCAAGGCTAGCGCAGTATCACTCCAAATTGAGTAAACCGAGCCGATATTGGTCAACGTTTGCGCCTCTCCACGTTTGTCTTTGACGAGGCGGCGCAAAGGCAACGCCTCGTTAAGAGACTTTAAGGCTTGCTCCTTGTCTCCTAGATCTATTTGAAGTTTGCCGATATTGGTAAGCGTTTGAGCTTCGCCGCGCTTGTTTCCGGCATTACGTGCCAACGCTACGGCGTCGTGAAAGAACTTCAAGGCCAATTGTCTATCGCCCAAAGCATCATGAACCGCGCCGATATTGTTGAGCGTGTTGGCTTCTCCCGAAACGTCTTTTGCCAGACGGCGCAATGGCAGAGCCTCGTTGTAAGATTTTAGGGCTTGATCCGGGTCGCCTAGTGCTGAATAAACTGCGCCGATGCCCGTGAGCGCGGTGGCTAGAGCTGATTTTTCTTCGAGTTGGCGAAGCAGCGACAACGCATCATCGAAAAACTTTAAAGCCTTCCGACTATCGCCTAGATCAAAATAGACGGCGGCGATATTGTTGAGGGCGTATGCCTCAGCAGACTTATCCCCTACCTGACGATAAAGCAGCAAAGCTCCATTGTGGAATCTTAAGGCTTGCGGCTCGTCGTCTAAAGCATCATAGACCACGCCGATGTTGTTAAGGGCCGTCGCTTCTCCATGCTGGTCCTTGCTGGCGCGAAGCAATGTTAACGCTTGACTATGAAATTTCAGGGCCAGTGGCTGATCGCCCAACGCTGAACAAACGATCCCTAGAAGATTATTCGTGTAGCCTTCCCAATACGGTTCTCGCAATTCCTTCCAAAAATCAAGCGAGTCGCCCCATTTTTTTATAGCTTCTGCCAGTCCTTCTGTAGTTCCCTCGTTTCGCCCTTCCAGACCTTCGGTCAACAATCTCTCGGCCCTAATGCGTTTGTTATCGCTATCCGTCGTTGTTTCCTTAAGCGTGGCCATCATTTCATAAGCTCCGCTCAACGTTTGTTGACGCGCGCCGACCAAAACCTCGTATTTGCCTGCCTTCTCAATAACGGTCGTAAATGTTTCCCGTCCGTAGCCAAAACCGAAATCGGAAGTAGTTGCAATTTGTTTATCGTCCGTACGGAAACCAACTCGCAAGTCAACACCTTTTTCCTGAACGTTAACCTGCAAGAGCTGTCCTGGTTTTAGTTCGATTGTATAGAAATGAATTTTCTCGCTTTTGAGCGGACGTTCAATCGCTTGTCCAATCAAGAGCGGACGCTCATCACGATCTTCTGAGGTTGCTTGTTGTCGCGGAGCTTCGAATTGCCTAACCTGGTGCGTCATCAATTCCGCTATAACGGCTCTTCCTGCATCTTGCCCGTTTGGTGTTACTGAAAGCCTGTTTACTGGCTGAGCGGAAATGATCCAAATGCATAAGAGTACTGAGAGCGCTGATTGGAGGACTGAAATTGCCAGTTGGGTTAATCGGATTTTCATAGTAAGGATTTGGTATCTGATCAATTCGCCATTGTAGACTGCTTCATTAAAGGCCCCTATAACTAGCTTCACTGTAATGCATGTTTAGTCCGAAAAGAAAAAGATTATTTCTTCCTTTCTAGAAGAATCTGCAATTGCAAAATCCCTGCCTGCGACGTGAGATTTCACGCGAAGCTTGTTTCAAAACTTGGGGAGACATTCGTGTTGAATCCAAATCGAGTCAGGCAAGTGAACGCGATAACACGGAGCCGATCGGTGTTCAATCTGCGGCTAAATATGTCTAAATTTTTGGTTGTAGGTAGTAGTTAAATCCCCTGCTATAATCCGGTTACCCCTGCTAGCCCCCGAAGTTCTCTCCTTTGTAAGATAGTTTTCGATAGATATGCCCAAGAGACGTTCTAACGTCACGCCCTCCGGTGACAACCCAATAAATACTCCTGTGTCCGACCTGCAAAGCCCGGAATTGGCGGCTTACTGGCTCTCTGCTCTAATCGAATCAGCCGATGATGCAATCATCAGTAAGACACTCGAAGGCATCATTACAAGCTGGAACAACGGAGCCCAGCGCATCTTCGGCTATACAGCCGACGAAGTAATTGGAAAACCCGTCACGATGCTGATTCCCGAAGGTCACCTCAACGAAGAACCTGCCATCCTTGCACGATTGCGCGCCGGTCAGCGCATCGAACACTACGAAACCGTTCGCATGCGCAAAGATGGAGAACTGATCGATATTTCACTGACCGTTTCACCGATCATCGGTCCTAACGGAACAGTTATCGGCGCCTCAAAGATTGCCCGTGACATCACTGAACAACTTCAGGCACGCCGCGCCATTGAAGAAGCTCGTCAACGTCTGAAACTTGCTCTCGACGCAGCCAGGCTTGGCGACTGGTCGTGGGATGCGGAAACGGATGTAGTCTCACTCTCGGAAACAGCCGCAAACATCCTCGGCGTTCCCCTCGGTGCGAAGGTGACGCGCACCGAGATGCGAAAATTGCTGAACGAAGAAGACCGCGACGCCACCATGCGAGTAGTTGAAAAAGCACTGGCGCAGCACACTGACTATGACATTGAGTATCGCATGCGACACGCCGGCAGTTCCGAAGTCTGGGTCCTTGCAAAAGGACGCGGAATCTACGGCGACGATGGCAAACTTACCGGCATGCTCGGGTTGATCCAGGACATTTCCATTCGCAAGCGAAATGAGCAGACGTTGCGCGAGCAGGCTGAAGCACTGCGTACGCTCAACGAGATGGGCAAGACAATCTCCGCGGAACTGGATTTACACAACACGGTGCAAGCCGTTACCAATGCGGCTACAGAACTGATCGGTGCACACTTTGGTTCCTTCTTCTACAACGTGGTGAACGAAGCAGGCTCATCGTACATGCTCTACACACTCTCCGGTGTTCCCCCTGAAGCATTCGCACATTTTCCAATGCCGCGCGCAACTGATCTCTTTGGTCCAACCTTCCGTGGTGAAGGAGTGGTGCGCATCGAGGACGTAAAAAAAGATCCGCGTTACGGCAAAAACTCTCCTTACTACGGAATGCCGGAAGGACATCTTCCGGTCACCAGCTACCTGGCTGTCCCGGTAGTATCGCGTTCGGGCGAAGTGTTGGGAGGACTTTTCTTCGGCCATCCTGAGCCCGGTATTTTCACCGAGCGGGATGAGATCACAGTTTCCGGACTTGCCTCACAGGCCGCAATTGCGATGGACAATGCGCGACTTTACGAAACCGCGCGAAAGGCTCAGGTCGAAGCCGAGCAAGCCGCGGCCGAGAATGAACGGCTTTACCGGCAGGCGGAAGAATCGAGCCGGCTGAAGGAAGAGTTTCTCGCTACCATTTCTCACGAATTGAGAACTCCCCTCAGCGCGATCCTGGGATGGACCAGGATGTTGCGATTGGGCCAACTATCCGAAGAGAACGTTGCCAAGGCTCTCGACACAGTCGAACGTAACGCACGAGCCCAGGCGCAACTGGTTGACGATCTGTTAGACGTTTCGCGCATCATCACGGGCAAACTACGCATGGACGTCCGTCCTGCCGATCCAAACTCATTTATTGATGCCGCCGTCGAAGCGGTTAAACCGGCAGCCGACGCCAAAGGCGTGCGCGTGCAGAAAGTGATCGACACTGGAGCAATCTCGATTCCGGGTGATCCGGTGCGACTGCAACAGGTGGTTTGGAATCTACTTTCAAACGCGATCAAGTTTACGCCTCGCGGGGGGCGAGTTCAGATTCGTTCGGAGCGTGTGAATTCTCATCTCGAGATCGTTGTCAGCGATACCGGTCAGGGTATTTCGCGTGAATTTTTGCCGCATGTGTTTGATCGCTTTCGTCAGGCGGATCAAAAGACCAGCCGCCAGCATGGTGGGATGGGCCTGGGACTTGCCATCGTGCGGCATCTGGTTGAACTTCATGGCGGCACCGTGAGCGCCAGCAGTGACGGCGAAGGCCAAGGCGCAACTTTCACAGTGATGCTGCCGATTAGTCCTGTTTACCAGGTCGATGCGTCAGGCGGGCGAGTACATCCGTCAGCGCGTGATTTGCTGCCTCCGAATGACTCAACCGACCGGCTTGATGGCTTTAAAGTTTTGGTGGTCGATGACGAAGCCGATACTCGCGAGCTGTTGAAGCAGGGACTCGAATACTGCGGCGCCAGTGTTAAAGTCGTCGGCTCAGCGGCTGAGGCGCTTGAAGCGTTACGTGGACCACTTCCTGATGTTCTGATTAGTGATATCGGAATGCCGGGAACGGATGGTTACGATCTGATCCGGCAGGTTCGCCAACTTCCCGTGAGTCGAGGCGGAAAGATAGCGGCAATCGCGTTGACGGCCTACACACGCGTCGAAGATCGCTTGCAGGCATTGCGCGCCGGCTACGACATGCACGTGCCGAAGCCCGTCGAATTAGCGGAACTGGTCGCCGTCGCAGCCAGCGTCACGCGGCGGAATAACAAGTAACATAGGCACAAGAAGCACAAACAGAAAACAATTTGTCTTGTGCTTCTTGTGCGTTTTTGTGGCTGTTATTATCGAAGCTCGATTTTCTTATTCTCGCCGAAGTCAGCCTCTTTCCCGGTTATCAACGACGAAACAAAACTCAAAGCGAATCCAATCGTACTCGACGGACTATCCCAGTACTCGGCCTTCTCCAGCCTGATGCGCAGCAACACAATCTCCGGATCATCTTTACCTTCGGGAAACCACATCTTGAACTCAGGTTTCCACAGTTCGTGAATCTTCGTCCGGTCGCTGACAAGCTGTGCGGTCCCACTGATCGAGACGTAATGTTGATTGTCGGGATCCGCAAAACTGACGTTCACCTTCGGCAGCTTTGCGATCTCACTCACCTTGTGTGACGAGACGTTTGTAAAAAACCAAAGATTTCCATCCTCATCGATCTCACCATTGGCCGACATCGGGCGGCTATGAAGCGTTCCGTCCTCGTCAACCGTCACCAACATGCAAAAATCGATGTCCTTAACCAGCGTTCTAAGTTTCTCTAAATCGTTTTCCTGCGTTTGTGTTGCTGCCGTCATATTCTGTTACTCCCCTATTCGAAATAAAAACGAAGTCTGGCGCGACAACTTCACAGATCCATGTCAGTCGGAAGTCAAAAAGTTGAAGTCAGAGTCAGCAAACAACCTTGATCTCTCTAGCCGGATCAGCTACTTTCCATTTTCTGCAACCCACCCGACTCCCCGGGTCGTCGTTCTTAACCATCAAGAAAGTTATGTCATTACCAACTCCCACTATGCGCCTCTCCTCTCTGCTGGTCGTTATTGGCATCGTTTTACTTGTCGGCACCTCGGTGAGTGCCCAGTATTTCAGCTTACCGGGTGCGTCGCTTTACGCTCTGAACCGGCCAAAATCTCGCGTTTTAGACGTTAGTCCCGACGGGAAAATCGCGATCGCGGTGAGAAACGATCCTGGCAACGCCCACAATGCGATCATTTCTACTTTCGATCCTATTTTGGGCACTGTCTTTGACACTGAATTACCTCAATTTCCGCCTAGTGATGTTCGGTTAGTTCAGGTCGGAGCGAGTTTACGAGCGGTGTGTTTGACCAGCGGGGGTCCACGCAGAGTTTATCTGTTTGATGTAAGCAGTACCGGCGAACTCACTCAGCTTAGCTTCACGCAACTAACGACCTCCGGCAGCGATGGTGGTTCCGATTTGGCGATAAGTGGCAGCAGTGCATTGGGTTTTGCTTCTGTCTTTTCAGACACAACTCCGGGCGGCGAGATCGTCACCTTCAGTCTGAACAACGGCAGCGTTATCAAGCGATATCCAATTCCGTTCAAACACGCGGAAAACCTGGCCTTGAATGAAGGACCAAACCGCCGGTTGTTGGCCTATCGCGATGGATTGAGTTTGAAAGTGCTGAATGTGCTCGACCCGGCTAACCCGGTTGAAATTGCGAGCGTCACACTCGTTGACAACGAAGAATTCAGCGCCTCCCCGGACGATGCGATCAAATTCAGCAATGACGGTCGCTTTGTGTTCTTCGCAAATCAATTTTTCGAATTCGCCGTAATCGACCTCACCATATCGCAAATCGTTTCAACCATCTCCGGAAATTTTCGCTTCGCTGCTATCGAGATTTTTGAGGACAGCCAACGACGATTGTTGGCCCTTCAGAGTCTACCAGCAGGCACCGGAGGCACGGCAGCACTGTTACTTATAGACGCTACCAATCCGAGCCAGTTACAGATTCGAAATATACTGACCCAAGCCGGCGGGCGCTTCAGGTTTTCGCACGATGGCTCACGGATTTATCGTGCCGATTCAGACAAACTGGTCGCTTACGACTTGCCGTCGTTCACCACTGCATGGACGCAGCCCGTGCCCGGAAGCTTACCGGTGTTACATCAAATCCACGTGTATGGTCCAAACGATGAGGTCATGGGCGCGTGGTTTGTCGAGGGCACTTCAACTCTTTATGGCACGTTCCCGGCATTTCCGCCCAGCGTTTCAATAACTGAGTCAGCTTCCGTGAATGAAGGACCAGGTTCCGTCGATCTCACTGTAACGCTTTCTGCACCCACCGCTCATCGCGTCAACATCAAGTATTTCACCATTCATGACACCGCTATTGGCGGCCTTGATTATGAAAACGCTTTCACCACGCTGACGTTGCAACCGGGCGCGACTTCCGGTGTCATCAGCATTCCAATATTGGAAGACGACCTTGATGAAGCGAACGAAACGTTCAAAGTCGAGATAGCAGCGAGTCCCGGAATTGTTACGCGGGCACAAAGCACGATCATGATCGTGGATAACGATCCGCCGCCGTCGATCACGATCACGGACGTAAATACAATCGAAGGTAACACTACCAATACACTCGCGAACTTTCAGGTGAGGTTATCGGCACAGAGCGGGCAAACCGTAACGGTTGATTACGCGACCGCCGTCAATACCGCGACTGGACTGGATTTTGTCGCGGCCAACGGGACCGTCACCTTTTTACCCGGACAGATCTTCAATAACATCCAGGTCCAGGTTATTGGAGACAGGCTCAGCGAAGGCACCGAGAATTATTTTGTCAATCTGAGTAACGCCACCAACGTGACGATCAGCGATTCTCAGGGTGTCGGCACAATTTCCGACAACGATGCTCCGGCGCTCGCATTTGACGCAGCATCGCAACGCGCAATTGCATTTGACGCAGTGACACTTTTACGCGAGCCGTTTCTCATTACGAATCCGACTTACTTTGGCAGCGACAAAAGAGGTCGCGTCGCGCTCTACTGTCTCAACTTGATCTTGACGCCCGGTCTGGTTGTTACAGCCCAGGCTGTAGATAGCCAGCAGGTGATCTATCAACTGCCGGTTGAGTTTGTAGGAAATGTGCCGAGCTTCAGCGCGGTGCTCCCGCAGGAACCTTTCCTCACTCAGATAGTGGTGAAACTTCCTGACGGGATTGTGAGCGCCGGCGATTTGCAAGTGACGATCACCGCACGAAGCAGGAACAGCAATGCCGTGCCGGTTGCGGTAAAGCCGTAAATTGTTATTTGTGGCTTAGCTTGTTTTTCATCACGATACCAAACCGATCGTGCAGGACGCGGTCGAATTCTTCAGCGCTCGCGACTGTTTCTTCATGACGCGTGCGCTGGGGACCGGAGGTGGTAATGAATCGCATGTCGCTCAACGTGATGCGGCCATCTTCCGCGATTCGCGAGCACAGTAGACTTTTGGTGAAGTGCGACTCGGGAGAAGTTTGATGAAAGCCACACATCTCTTCGTAATCAGGAAAACCAAAAGCTTGCAAAGTGAAGCGATACTGCGGTTCCCATTCGCCGCCTTCCTCACGACGCATTAGCACGAGCTGGTTATCGTCGACTTCATCAATCCGAAAAGATCTGGTTCCCTGCCCCTGCTCCTCGCGTGAGTCAAGTAACAACGGTTCCACAAACGAATCGCCGAAACCAACATCAACAAGCCAACGCTCGTCGAGTGTGACCATCAGCGTCATGTGATCGAAGACTGGTCCAAATCCGCCGCCCGATCTCGCCACCCCTGCCGCCAGCATCGCCACCTCAAAACCGAGCGCACGCAGCAAACCGGCAAACGCTCCGTTACATTCGTAACAGAAACCACCGCGGCGATCGTCGACGATCTTCTTAAACAACGCTTCTTCTTCCAGCACGATGGGTTCACCGGCGTGAATACTCAGGTTCTCAAATGGCACCGCCTTCAGGTGAGCGACCTGGAGCGCGCGTAATGTTTCGGGTGTAGGAGTTTGCGGACCGTTGTAGTTGATACGTTTTAGATAGGCTTCGACATTCATAATGTGACCGAAGGCTAACACATTACATCTTACGTCTCGAATACAAGCCGACACTTTGACAATCTAGGTAACGCTTCGTATGATGCCTACCATTTCTAGGTATCGACTATTTTTTACCAGGAGACTGCGGGTGCCAAAAGACAAGGCCGATCTATTACAGGGAACGCTCGATATGTTGATTCTTAAAGCGCTCTCGCTCGGCGAACTGCACGGTTACGGAATCATTCAACGCATACACCAGCTTTCGGACGAAATGCTCAAGGTCGAGCAGGGTTCGTTATACCCGGCACTCTATCGGATCGAGCAAAAAGGGTGGGTCACTGCGCGTTGGGACGTACACGAAACCGGTCGCGAAGCAAAGTTTTACAAACTCACTCGCGCCGGCCGGAAGCAACTCGAGAACGAGGAAGCAAGCTGGGACCGCCTCGTGCTCGCCATCGCCAAAATCCGTCAAGCCACATAAAGAGGGCCACAAAAAAGCACAGAAAGCACAAAACAATAACTGTTTTCATCCGATCTTATTAATACGTTCTAATCCGTCTTAATCCGGTTCTGGAATCCGTGAGATCCGTGGCTAATTTTCTTAAGGAAGTAAAGCAATGAAGTGGTTCAACATTCTTCGCGATCGCATCCGCGGTTTGCGGCAGCGGGAAACCGTTATCGACGATATCTACCGCGAAATGCGCTCGCACCTGGAATTGCAGGTTGATGCGAACATCAGAGCGGGAATGTCTCCGGCAGACGCGCGCGAAAAAGCGATGCGCAGTTTTGGCAACGTCAATCGCGCCATCGATGCTGCTTACGACGTCAAGGGTGGTGGGTTATTGGAGACGCTCGCGCAGGACATTCGCTACGGCGCGCGCATGCTCGCTAAACACAAAGCCTTCACGTCAGTCGCGGTAATCACGCTCGCGCTCGGCATCGGCGCCAACAGCGCTATCTTTTCCGTAGTCAATCAACTACTGCTGCAACCACTTCCCTATCGCGATGCCGAACGTGTCGTAATGCTCTGGGAGGTAACACCCGAAGGTCGTCATCAGAACACTACTTCGCGCGCCAACTTCCGCAGTTGGCGTGAGCAAGCCACGAATTTTCAGAATATCTCTGCGTTTTCCGATCAGCGTGTCAATCTCACCGACGCCGGAGAGCCTGAAGAGTTGTCGGTCCAGTTTGCCACCCCCGAGATATTTAAGGTGTTGGGTGTCGATCCGCTGCTCGGGCGAACGCTTCTGCCGGAGGACGCTCAAGCAGGCCGATCCTCCATTGCAGTGCTGAGCTATGGACTCTGGCAACGTCGTTTCGGCGGGCAGGCGAATATTGTCGGTCAGCAAATTACGCTCAATGGGGTGAAAGCTACGGTAGTCGGCGTGATGCCAGCAAGTTTTCAGTTCCACGTCGCAAGCCGATCAGCGACGGGCAGACCGGCGGAACTCTGGACAGTATTGCCGATGCCCAATGGCCCGGGTGCTAACGAACGCGGCCGGTTTCTGTCTGTCGTGGGAAGATTGAAAGATGGCGTGACAGTGGACCACGCCGCGGCGGAGTTGCGCACAATTGCCGCAAGACTCTCGGATGAATTTCCGGAGTTCAACAAAAACTACTCAGCCGAAGTGCTTCCATTGCGTGAACAATTCTTCGGCAACGTTCGTCGCCCACTGCTCTTGATGCTGGGTGCCGTTGCATTTGTGTTGCTGATCGCGTGTGCGAATGTCGCCAACTTGCTGCTCTCGCTCGCGACCTCACGTGAGAAGGAGATCGCAGTTCGCGCCGCGCTCGGCGCGCGTCGTTCACGGATCATCAGGCAGTTGCTGACTGAAAGCCTGTTGCTCGCACTGCTCGGCAGTACGCTCGGGCTAGTCTTCGCATGGCTTGGAATCAAGGCGCTGATGTTGATCAGCCCACGTGACTTAATCAGTCTGCAAAGCGTCGGATTAAATTTTACGGTGCTGGCATGGACGCTCGGTGTTTCTTTGTTCACCGGGATCATCTTTGGACTCGCGCCCGCCTTACACATTTCCCGGCTCAATCTCAACGACTCACTTAAAGAAGGCGGAAAGGCGGAGTCGAGCCAGGCGAGTGGAAGTCGTCGCTTGCGGAATGCCCTCGTAGTTTCCGAAATCGCGCTTGCGGTCGTATTGCTGGCCAGCGCCGGGTTGCTGATCAGAAGCTTTATCCGGCTACAACAGGTGGACCGTGGTTTTAGTACCGACAATGTTTTGACGATGGTGGTCCGGCTTCCCGAAGCGCGTTATCGAGAAGATCCACAAGTCGTAAACTTCTTTTCGCAAACACTCGAGCGGGTAAGACAGTTGCCGACAGTCAAAACGGCAGGCATGGTTAACTTTCTGCCGCTATACGGCGGGCTCGGTTCTGCAACCGGTTTCAAAATCCTTGGCCGGCCTGCGCCACCACCCGGACAAGATCATGTGACCGACGTAAGAGTTGCCGATGCCGGATACTTTCCGACGATGGGTATTCCCCTGCTGCGCGGAAGAAATTTCTCCGACAATGAACTCCGCGAAGCGCGACACGTGATTTTGATCAACGAAGCACTGGCGCGCCAGCACTTCGCTGATGAAGATCCGATCGGAAAGCGACTCGATGTGGCAATGTTTGATAATCCGACCCCAGCCGAGATCATCGGTATCGTGGGCAACGTGAGATACGACAGCCTGATCGACGAATCACCACCTGCGGTTTACTTTCCTCATCCGGACCTTGCCTATTCATTCATGACGCTCGTGGTCCGAACCGATGGTGAACCTGCTGCAATTGCTCCGGCGATTCAGCGAGAGATTCGTTCGCTCGATCCCAATCAGCCCGTCTCGGATGTGCGCACGATGAATCAGGTAATGTCCGAATGGGTTAGTCGATCCCGCTTCAACACCTTGCTGCTCGGACTGTTTGCCGGATTGGCCACGCTGCTTTCGGCTGTTGGTATCTTCGGCGTGATGAACTACTCGGTGGCCCTGCGAACACGCGAACTGGGATTGCGTCTCGCGGTAGGCGCACAACCGCGACAAGTATTGTTGCTTGTTCTGAAGCAGGGATTCCTATTAACGCTGATCGGTGTCGGGTTGGGACTGGTTGCTGCGTTTGCACTTACGCGCTTGTTATCCGGATTGTTGTTTGGTGTGGGAGCATTTGATATCACAACGTTTACGTTGATCTCGCTGTTGCTGTTGAGCGTTTCGTTGCTGGCATGCTACCTGCCGGCGCGACGTGCGATGCGAATCGATCCGTTGAGGGCGTTGCGTTACGAATAAATCTTCAACAGGACTGGCAGGATTTACAGGATGAAACTTGCTAATCCTGAAAAATCTTGTTCATCCTGTTCGAAAATCCTGTTAGGCTGTGGCCCCGATGGATCACGCGAGCGAATGGGGCCGCAACGTGGGAAAGAAGCTCGGCTGGTTAATCGCCGGGCGGCTGGTCACCGCTTTTCTCCTGAGTGTGCTGGGGACGCTATGGACCAGCAATGGAGATACAGCACCGGCCATCACCAAAAGTCTCGGCCTGGTGACAGTCGTCGCTTCCCTCACCATTCTTTACGCACTCATCTTCCGGTTTTCAAAACACGTTCTTCATCAGGCGAGATTTCAGCTCACTGTTGACGTCTTGCTCGTTACCTGGCTCGTTTGGCATTCCAACGTTATTCAATCACCGTACGTCGCGCTTTATATCGTCATCATTGCGATTTCGAGTTTGTTTTTTGAACCGCGCGAAGCAGTAGTTACCTCGGTCGGCTGTGCGGTGGCTTTCACGATTTGTTCACTTCAAATCACGGGACTTGCGGGCCAACCCGATCCCACTCGCTTTGTCGGCGGTTCGTTGCCGCAAACAATTCAGTGGGTTGGACTGTTTGATGTAGCGTTTCTGGTAGTGGGTCTGCTTTCGGCGCGATTGGCTGAAAGACAGTCCCGTTCTGATGTTCGACTGGCAGCGGCCACGCAATCGCTGGCAAACCTGCGCGCCCTGCACGAACGCATCGTTGCGTCGATTCGCTCAGGACTGGTCACGACCGATCTTGATGGCCGCATTTTTACGTTTAATGCGGCCGCCGAAGAAATCACCGGCTATTCCGAAGAAACGATCAGGGGCAACGACGCTTCGATACTCTTCGGCGAGATGAAAGGTCATATTGCCCAGACGCTCGAAGCGCTCGGAAAAGGGGGAACGAGTCCGCGCTTTGAAACGAATTGCCTGACCTCAGAAGGAATGCGTCTCCGGCTCGGTTATAGCATCGCGCCCTTATCTTCCGAGGCCGGTGAAACTACCGGCATCGTAATCACCTTTCAGGATCTGACTCAGGTCCGCAGCCTCGAGGAAACGTCACGACGTCAGGATCGACTTGCCGCGATCGGCCGCATGGCGGCGTCTATCGCTCATGAAATTCGCAATCCCCTTGCTGCAATGCGTGGTTCGATCCAGATGTTGCGCGCCGAAATGGACAACGATTCCTCACAGACCGAACTGATGGAGATCATCCTGCGCGAGTCAGACCGGCTCAATCGCATCATCACTGACTTTCTTAGTTATGCACGGCCGCGTTCGCTGATCCAGGCGCGAGTGGACGTGGGCGACTTGCTGCACCAAACGTTTGCGCTTATGCGTCACAGTCCGGAGATCAATGCGAATCAAAGCATCATCGAAGAATTGCCGGCCGAACCGCTTTTTGCCGAGGCTGATGAGGGTCAGTTAAAGCAGGTATTTTGGAATCTCTCACGCAATGCCTTGCAGGCCATGCCCGATGGCGGAGTTTTGCGCGCTACGCTCGAGAAAAACACCGGCAACCGGCTGCGAATTGGGTTCTCTGATACAGGTCGGGGCATGTCGCCGGAACAGGTCGAGCATCTGTTTGAGCCTTTCTCGTCGACCACGGGAGGAACGGGCCTGGGACTCTCAATTGTTTATCAAATCATTCGGGATCATGGTGGTACAATTAACGTCCGCAGTCGCGTGGGACAGGGAACCACGATTACCGTCGAGCTACCATTGGCGGCAACAAACAGCGAACTCGTTCCGGAACAGTCGAATTAAATAGATGCCGATTGCCAATTTCCAATTGCCGAATTTCTCGATAAACAATCGGCAATCGGCAATCGGAAATTGGAAATGACATATATGGCCAATCTTCTGATTGTTGACGATGAACTAGGCATGCGGCAGTTTCTGACGCATCTCTTCCAGCGCGAAGGGCACCTTGTCCGGGTGGCAGGAAATGGTCGGGATGCACTGGAACACCTGCGCGACGAAGCACCCGATCTGATCATCTCCGACATCAGAATGCCCGACATGGGCGGCGTGGAACTGCTCCGGGCCGCGCGAGAGTTACTGCCGGAAGTCGAAGTGATCATGATGACGGCGTTCGCAAATGTCGATACTGCGCGTGAAGCATTTCTCCTGGGCGCTTACGACTTCGTTCAAAAACCCTTTGACAACGACCTGCTAAAAGAGACGGTCGCCCGCGCCCTCAAGAAAATCTCCCTGATAAAAGAAAAAGAGGCGCTTCTCGAAGAGAACAAGGCTCTGATCCAGGGACAACGTACCCGCGGCAAGCTCGGCAACATCATCGGGCGCAGCGGTCGCATGGAGTCGCTGTACCAAATGATTGAGACTGTCTCGCAGGTGCAGTCGACGGTTCTGGTGACCGGCGAATCCGGAACCGGAAAGGAATTAGTAGCCCGCGCGATCCACGATCTGAGCCCACGTGCTGAAAAGCCTTTTGTGTCAGTCAACTGCGGTGCTTTCACTGAAACACTGCTGGAATCCGAGTTATTTGGTTATATAAAAGGCTCGTTCACCGGCGCGAACGCAAACCGCAAAGGGCTCTTCGAAGCCGCTAACAGCGGCACAATCTTCCTTGATGAAATTGGCGAGATGTCGCCCGCGATGCAAGTAAAACTCCTGCGTGTGTTACAGGAGCGCAAGGTCCGGCCGGTCGGAGCAACTGAAGAAATGACGGTTGATACGAGGGTAATCGCAGCCACGAATCGCGATCTGGCAAGCATGGTGTCCGCAAATACGTTTCGCGAGGATCTTTACTATCGCATCTCGGTAATCCCGATCGAACTGCCACCGCTACGCGAGCGTGCGGAAGACATTTCCGAACTTGCGAGCCACTTTGTGCAGAAGTTCTGCGCGCCCGGCGGAAGAACATTAACTGTCAGCGAGAACGCGATGCGGCTGCTCGAGCGGTATTCGTGGCCCGGCAACGTTCGTGAACTGGAACACACGATTGAACGGGCAGTGGCGCTCGAGCGGACGAACTCAATCGAGCCGGAACGTTTGCCGGAAAAGATCACCAACTACAATCCCTATCGCGTGGCCGAAGCCATGGAATTTCCGGAAGAAGGGATAAACCTCACGGCGCATTTGGACCAACTGGAAAAGACCTACGTTCTGGAAGCCCTGCGACGCACTTCCGGAAATCAAACCAACGCCGCCGAACTCCTGCGACTTTCAGTTCGCTCATTGCGCCACCTGCTCGACAAGCATGGCGCTCGTGGGCTGACCGCCCAGATGCGTGACGAGCGTCGTGGCCCGGATTCCACTCCACGCCGTCGTTCCACCGATCAAGGCCCGCGTCGCCGCGAAGAAGACGCCGAAGAATTCGCCGCCGGCGCCGGTGACGGTAACTAATTCACAAAAAGGCACAGCAAGCACCAGAATCTTCTTAGTGCTTCCTGTGCTTTTTTGTGGCTGCTGCCGGAAAGCGTCATTCACCCTCTGCCACTATTTGTCAGAATCTCTTCTGCTCCTGGCCCATCCTTCAAAATATTGATCAAAAACGATCAGATTTTCCTCTTTTTGGTCCAAAACCCGATTGGCATACCGGTTGTTTAGGAGAGAACCGACACTTCGCGCTTTGCGCGGCTCACATGGGAACGGAAAGCCGTTGGCGCGAGCAACTTAGGAAACCCCCTATATCTTTTAAGGAGCACGAAATTAGCATGACTACCAAACGCCAAGAAGGCTTCTCGTTGATCGAACTTTTGATCGTTGTTGCGATCATCGGCATTATCGCCGCTATCGCTATCCCCAATCTCCTCGCTTCACGCCGCGCCGCTAACGAAGGTTCGGCTCAGTCCTCACTTCGCACTATCCACAGCTCACAGGCCACCTACCAGGCCACAACCGGTAACGGTTCTTACGCGGCTGACATGGGCGACCTCGGCGACGCCAACCTCGTTGACGGCGTTCTCGCAGCAGCCATCGATGATGACCATGCCAAGAGCGGTTACTACTTCAACGTCATCGACGAAGACGGCAGCGGCGGCACGGCTCAGTTCGGTGTCTATGCCTTCCCGGCAGTCACCGAAGGTGTTTCACAGACCGGTACGCGCGTGTTTGGCACCACTGAAGTGGGTGTGATGTATGGTTCCACCACCCTGGCGATTCCTGCCGCTCGCGAAGACATCACCGACGATATGGAAGTCCTTGGCAACTAATTAACATTGCTAACGACATTAACGAGAGGATGGAGAAATCTCCATCCTCTTTCTCTTTAAAGTCACAAAGTTTGTCGCTGGAATGCCTGACAGAATTTGTCAGCTGGCTTAAATCACACCTGCCGGCTTACGAAAACCCCTTTATTTATTGAGTGTTTTTACAGTCTCTGTTTGGCATGGATCTTGTTTTGTTATTCGACAGAAATCGCCCCTCCGCCGTGCGGAAACTCAGTTCGGAGCTACTGAGCGATTTCTTCAGGAGTCAACATGATGAACAAACGACAAGATGGCTTTTCACTGATTGAACTACTGATAGTAGTTGCGATCATCGGAATCATCGCCGCCATCGCTATCCCGAACCTTCTCGCCTCGCGCCGCGCAGCCAATGAAGGATCGGCCCAATCCTCCGTCCGAACAATTCACAGTGCGCAAGTGGCCTATCAGGCAACTGCCGGCGCTGGCGCCTACGCTGAAGACCTTGAAGCTCTACAGGATGAACGACTGGTAGATACAGTCCTGGGTACCGGCACTAAGAGCGGCTACGACTTTGCAATCGTCGGAGCTGAGGGATCAGGATCAATGGCTGTATTTGGTGTTTACGCTTTTCCGGATGTGACAACGGGCGTTGGCCAATCGGGAACTCGCGTCTTCGCCACTACCCACGAAGGCGTCATGTATGGCGACACTGATTTAGATGACCGTCCCGCAACGCTTGCGGATATTGAAGATTTACCGGTTCTACCCAACTAGTCACTCTGCTCTCTTTTTCCCCCAACAGGTAAGTGCCCGCAAGGGCCGCCTGCCAATTGCCAGCTTCAGTTGACGCCGCATCGTTAACTGAAGCCGGCAATCGGAAACCAACTCCGACTCGGCTTGCACAAAAGTCGGCTGGTCGAAAATCTAGCCGCGATTGAAAATCTTGTGAATCAGGTGAATCTTGTAAATTCTGTAAAAATGCTCTGCGCGCCTGAATCCGAAACACCGCTCACATGATTTACAAGCTTAGACAGGATTAACAGGATTTTTTTGTGCAAGGCTCCGACTCAGGAGATTACAACTCGCTTCTGTAATGTCGTCTCGAGTGCTTCACAATGCAGGCAAGCGTGTGTGGATTAGCGATGCGTCCGGTCCTCGCTCCGTATTTATCGTTATCGCTGTTTCGTTTGCGGTGATGGTGCCTGCAATCCTCTGGGGAATACCTTCCAACCTCGATCTCACCAATCACTTCCGCTTTGCACTTCCCTTCGGCGACGCCGTCATCGCGGGTGATTTCTATCCCGGCTGGCTGGCCGAATCGAATGGTGGTTACGGCGATCCCAGCTTTCGCTTTTATCCCCCAGCTTTCTATTACCTGCTCGCAGCGTTTCGCTTTCTATCCGGCAACTGGTACGACGCGACGCTGATCACTTTCATCGCCGTCTCGATTCTGAGCGGCCTGGGAACTTATTTTTGGGCGCGCTCTTACTTGCCGTCCTCGAGCGCCTGCTGGGCCGGCATTTTCTACGCTCTGGCCCCGTATCACATCAATCAACTCTACCAGGCAGCGATGCTCGCCGATTGGGCCGGAAGCGCTGTTCTGCCGTTTGTCTTCGGATTCGTAGATAGAGTTTGTCAGCGAGGCAGACGGAAAGACGTCGCCGGTCTTGCGTTTACTTACGGACTGCTTGTCTTCACGCACTTGCCGCTGGCGGTGATCGGTTCCATCGCGTTGTTTGTATATTCGTTGCTGCGACTCCAGGCTGCGAACAAGTTGCAGCAGTTGGCAAAACTCGCAGTCGCAGCAGCGCTGGGACTGAGCATTAGCGCGATCTACTGGGTCACGATGCTTTCAGAGGTTGCGTGGATTGCCGCCGACAAAGCCGATGGTAACGGCATCGTCGACTATGGTTACAGTTTTATCCTCTGGCATTTTACGCCGGACAATTTGAGCGTTTGGTGGTTGAACATCTTAACGCTCATGACCTTTCTTCTTTGCGCTCCCGCTATCCTCCTATTCCTGCGACGCGCGTCAGAACAGCGACGAACAATGCGACCGGTGATCTTCCTAACTGCGTTCGCATTGTTTATGGCAACTCCGCTGAGTTGGCCCATCTGGATGGTGTTGAAGCCGTTGCAGGAAACACAATTTCCCTGGCGTTGGCTCGCAGTCTTCTCGATGGGCGCCTCGGTTGTAACCGCCGCCGCTGTGCCGCTGATCTTCAACGCTGCGAAAGAATTAGGTCGACCAAAACGAATTTTGATCTTTGGCGCAATGGCAATTTCTTTGGCGTTCACGTTTTCACACAGCGTTCGTGAAGCGCAGTATTTTTCCGCGACGAAATTCGAGGAAATGACCACCAGCGTCCGTGGCAGTCAAAGCATCGGTTACTGGATTCCAATCTGGGCGCGTCCGAAACCTCGGAAAATGTCAGAGGTTGAAGCCGGAGAACGTGCTGTTACCGTCACGTCATGGCAACCGGAACACCGTCGTTTCACCGTCGCCGCCGGACCAGCGGTCGGAGCACGGGTCAGGACGTTTTCTTACCCGCATTGGATTGCCAGAAATGAAGCGGGAGTTCTACCCACGCAAGTGGATAAAGATGGCACGCTGTTAATCTCCTTGCCGCCCAACGCAACCACCGTTGAGCTCGACTTCATTGAGCCGCGCAAAACTAAAATCTCGACAATCAGCAGTTTGAGCGGTTTAATAATCATCGGCGCGCTGTTCGTACCTTTCAGACGGCGGCGACAGTTCTAAATCTTGTCGATTGGCAATCGGCAATTGACACCATGGATACGACCGCTTCGATCGAACAATCAAATAGTCGCACTGAAATCAGGCCCGGCCGGTTTTGGCGGATTACTGCGATTGCGCGTAACGCGTTTCGCGAAGCTGTTCGCGATCGCGTGCTCTATAACCTCGTGCTCTTCGTTCTGTTACTAACCGCGGCTTCGATTTTTATCGGCGAACTTTCGGGCGGTCAGGAACGAAAGGTAATCGTAGACCTCGGACTAAGCGCGATGCTGCTGTTTGGCGTGTTCATCGCGATCTTTGTCGGCGTGGGACTGGTTTACAAAGAGATCGAACGGCGGACCATCTACGCCGTATTTTCGAAGCCGGTGGGCCGAGGCGAGTTTCTGGTCGGCAAGTATCTCGGACTTTGTCTCACGTTGCTCGTCAACGTAGTAGTGATGGACGTCGGCGTTTCTCTCGCACTTGTCTATGTTAGCGGCGGATGGGATCCGCGGATCTTAACCATTTTGCCGGCAGTGTTGCTGATCTACATCGAGTTGATGCTGATCACGGCTACTGCGCTTCTCTTCTCCTCGTTTTCGTCGCCGGCACTTTCCGCCCTGTTGACGTTTTTTGTTTTCATCATCGGACACTTCAGCGCTGATTTGAAAAGTTTAGCCACTTCGGTTGGCGGCAGCGCACGGTGGTTGTTTACTGGTCTCTATTATCTGCTGCCGAATCTCGCCAACTACAGTTACATCACGCCGGCAGCGTACGGGGTCAGGCCCGCGGCCGGATTTGTATTCATGTGCGCGCTCTACGCGCTGGTCTATATTGCGGTAATTCTTGCTGCTGCGGCTCTCATCTTCAATCGTCGCAACTTCAAATGACGAACGATCGCTCGAATCCACAGATTAAACAGACTGTTGCACTGGGACTGGTCGTCGTCCTCGGTATGGCCTGCGCGACGCTGCTGATGCGTCGCATAGACGCGGTGCGTCCTCCTCCTGATGAAAAGCTGATTGATGGCGGACTTTATCTCGACGGCAAGACCGTGCGCAGAATTAGTTTGGGATTTAATGGCCTCGCCGCTGACTGGTACTGGATGCGCTCACTCCAATACGTGGGCCAGAAGATCGTAAACGCCCACGATGCGCAGATTGATGATCTCTCGCAGCTCGATTTGAAGTTACTGGCGCCGTTGTTGGATACAGCAACCACGCTCGATCCACAGTTTTTAGATCCTTACGCGTATGCGGCCATTGTTTTGCCGGCTATCGACGTGCAGGAAGCAATCCGCATCACTCGCAAAGGTATCGAAGCCAACCCAGACGCGTGGAGACTCTATCAACATCTCGGTTACATCTACTGGCAACAGCGCGACTACAAAACGGCGAGTGAGATTTACGGCCGCGGCGCTCAGATACCGGGCGCGCCTCCATGGATGAAGGCGATGAAAGCAAAAATGGCGGGCGAGGGGGGAAGCCGAGCGACGGCACGCGAAATCTACACGCAGATGTACGAACAGGCTAGTGACGAGAAAGTAAAAGAGATGGCCCACGTGCGGTTGGTCCAACTCGACTCGCTGGACCAACGCGACAATCTGCGAAAGTTGTTTACCGCTTATCAAACTCGGATGGGACGTTGTCCGAACTCATGGAAAGAACTCGAACCGGCTTTTCGTAACCTCCGGGTGCGCGTGGACGGCTCAGGCGCGCCACTGGATCCAACCGGAGTGCCGTACGTTTTGCGTGCTGGAACATGCGAAGTCGCCTTAGGCGCTGAGTCTAAGATTCCACGGAAATAATCTATGCCAGTTATCGAAATCACAAACTTAACCAAGGATTACGAAGTCGGATTCTGGCGCAAACGCAAGGTTCGCGCGCTCGACGGACTAACGTTGTCGATCGATCCGGGACAGATCTTTGGCTTTCTCGGAGCCAATGGCGCCGGCAAAACGACAACCTTGAAGCTCCTGATGCGTTTGATCTTTCCGACTACCGGCACCGCCCGCATCCTGGGTCACGACATTCAGGACGTCCGGATGCACCAACGAATCGGATATCTGCCGGAGAATCCATACTTTTACGATTACCTCACGGCGCGTGAGTTTCTTGATTACTGCGGTGAGATATTTGGCCTGCGCCCGGAACAGCGCAAAAAACGCACCGCGGATCTACTGGCCCGCGTCAATCTCGACGAGCGACGCTGGGACACGCAACTGAGAAAGTTTTCCAAGGGCATGCTGCAAAGAGTTGGGTTGGCCCAATCCCTCGTCAACGATCCGGAGATCGTTTTTCTCGATGAACCGATGAGCGGTTTGGATCCGGTCGGCCGCCGCGAGGTGAGGGATCTGATTGCCGCGCTGCGCGACGAAGACAAGACGGTCTTCATGTGTTCACACATCCTTTCAGACATCGAGGTGCTGTGTGATCGGGTTGCGATCCTCAAACGCGGACAACTCTCTCGGGTTGGATATCTCGATGAACTACGCTGCGCAACCGAAGGACCAAATCGAATGGAAGTGCTGGCAACCGGCACCGATGCGGAAACGTTGAAACAGCATCTGCCGCAAACCGAAATCACACCCACACCCCGTGGCTTGCGGATCGAAATCGCTTCCGAAGATGAAATTGAAGTGGTTCTGGCAGCGTTACGAAAAGCGGGTGGAAAAGTTGTTTCAGTGCAGCCGATAACGCAATCGCTCGAAGAGTTATTTCTTAATTAGTTTTTAGCCACAGATTAACGCGGATGAAACGGATCAGAACTTTTCTTGATTTATCCGTGTTATCCGTTTCATCCGTGGCGGATTTATTCCTTGAACTTAAAGGCCGTTACTTCCATCTTGATATTCGCGCGAGCGTCAGTCTCGCTCATGCCATCGAGCATCACGTTCACCGGCAAAGTTTTATTTGGCGCGAGCTCGGGCTGGCGTCCCGGAATGATGATTACCGCTCGTTGCTTGACCGGCTTTCCTTCGTAATCCACCACCGCAGCTCGAATCTCCAGCCCGGTTAGAGTCTTACCAGTCAAGTTGCGGACGGTTGTCTGCAAACTCATAACGATGTCGCCGAGAGCGCGTTTTGCTTCGGTCGCTTCCGGCTCATCAAGCACGATGTTTTTCTTCTGCTCTTCAAACTGTGGCGAGCCTTCACGTATCGCGGCTTGCAATCCGGTTTCGGTGGTCGCACTGCCGCCGCTCAAACGCATCAGACCATAAAAAAGAAGTGCGATCGCAACTGCGGCGATAACCGCTACAACAATGATGAGGGTGCGATTCGTTTCGCCAGTTTCGATCCGTCGATCTGGAACAGCCATGGGTGGAATTGTGCCATAAAGAAGCACAAAAAGCACAAAGGATTGATTACCGTTTATTGGTTATTTGTGACTACTTTTCCAGCAGTTGGGCAATCAACCCTTCCAGCTCGTTGAAGTCGATTGGCTTGGTGACGTAACTGTTGCAGCCGGCGTCAATTGCCTCCGATTGAAAGTCCGCTGTGTCGTGAGCCGAGACAGCGATGATGGGCGTAGCCCCCAATTCCGGTAGCTTTCTAATCAAACGCGTGGCTGCGAGCCCGTCGATAACCGGCAGGGAA
Source organism: uncultured Acidobacteriota bacterium (assembly GCA_963708055.1). Classification (GTDB taxonomy): domain Bacteria; phylum Acidobacteriota; class Blastocatellia; order Pyrinomonadales; family Pyrinomonadaceae; genus PSRF01. The sequence continues at coordinate 2,083,201 of OY970193.1, forward strand.
AGATCCATCAAGATCAGGTCTGGCGCCTCAGCTTCCGCCAGTTTTACGGCCTCTTCACCATTCATCGCCTCGACCACCCGATAACCACTCATTTCCAGCAGCCGCCGCATCATGAAGCGATTGTCCTCTGTGTCTTCGACCAGCAAGACTGTGAGTGGCTCAACCTTCCTTTTCATCTTTGCACCTGACTTTGGACTCAAAATTTCCCGCCCTCGCACCCGCAAGTTGTTGATTTTACTGTATGACTAGAATACGCGCGACATTTTTGGTACCATCCCGCATTGAAACGCAACACAAAAGGATCTTAGGCCAGAGTTTAATTCATACACTCGAACTGGTTGTGAGGTTCCCCTCCCCTGCGGCCCCTTAATTAGAGCTAAGAGAGATTTGCATCCTGATGAAGACTTTAACGTCGAGTTCCGAAGAGGTTGAACGACTTCAAGACCTCGGGCGAGCTTCAGTGCAAATAGTTCACGACCTTAAGAATCAACTTAACGGTCTCAAACTCTATGCCACGTTTCTACGACGCCGGATAGAAAAGAGTGAACGTCCCGGAGATGAGCAGGAAACGATTGCCAAACTCATTAACGGGCTCGACCGGGCTGCCGACGACCTTTCAACCCTCGTGCGCTATAGCCAACCCGTGGAGTTGAAGAAACAGCCCGGAGTTGAGGTTGATAAGGTACTGCGCGCCGTTTGCGCCAGCTTTAGCGAGGCCGGCTCGCAAATAGTTTTGGAGACGGGTTCAGATACGATTCAGGGCAATCTGGATCTGTTCAAAATAACGGATGCGCTGAAGTGGTTATGCGCAGGGGCATTGAAGCACCGTCAAAACGGGGAGAACGAGACGGAGGTTTCCGTGACTGCAAAGCCGGGGGAAAACGGCACGGTCGTGATTGAGTGGTCGGGTTTACGACCGTTGGAGCACGATCCGTTTCGCGCCTTTGCCGGCAGCGACGAGATCAAACTAGCCCTGGCCGCGAAGATCATCGAGGCTCACGGCGGTTCGGTAAAGTTTGTTGATAAGAAGTTTGAAATTTCGCTTCCGCTGTAATGATTGCTGATTGTGGGTTGGAGAAAATCGGCAATTGGCAATCGGAATTTGGCAATAAATATACGGAGTAGAAAAAATGTCTCAAGGCGCAGCGATTTCGCGAGAGGAGAAAAAGGTGGAGAACAAAGAAGTGCGGATTCTTGTGGTGGACGATGAACCAACGATGGCCGATTCTCTGCGGCAAAATTTCGTCGAGGAAGGATACTCGGTGGATACCGCTGCTACCGGAGCGTCAGCCATGGAACTCTTCGACCAGGGAGGACATCACCTGGCAATCTGCGACTTGCAATTACCTGATATGGACGGCCTGGAAGTGTTGCGTCACATGAAAGACGCGCGGCCCAACACGGAAGTGATCGTGGTCACGGGTTACGGCTCGGTTCAAAAGGCTGTTGAAGCAACCAAGGCGGGCGCGTTCTATTTCGTGGAAAAGCCTTTTGATTTTGAAGAGCTCCAGCCACTGGTTGAAAAAGCGCTCGAGCGTCGCGAACTGGTTGCCGAAACTGCGAACATGCGACGGCAACTCTCAACGCGCGCGGAATACTTCAACATCATCGGCTCATCGAAACCAATGCAGATGATCTACGAAACGATCGAGTCGGTAGCAAAGTCAGATGCTAACGTGTTGATCGTGGGTGAATCCGGCACCGGCAAGGAACTGATTGCCAATGCGATTCACTACCAGTCGCTGCGATCTAAAAAGCCGTTCATTAAAGTAAACTGCGCGGCGCTCCCCAAGGAGCTGATCGAATCAGAACTCTTCGGTCACACTAAAGGCGCTTTCACCGGCGCTCATGCAGATAAAGAAGGTTTGGTCCAACACGCTGCCGGCGGTTCGTTGATGCTTGACGAAATTGCCGAGATGCCGGTCGAGTTGCAGCCGAAGCTATTGCGCGTGTTGCAGGAACGAAGTTATCGGAAGATTGGATCTGAGAAGACTTACGCGGTCGATTTTCGTCTGGTCTGTTCGACCAATCGCCCGCCCGCCGATGCCATCCGTGATGGTCTATTGCGCGACGATCTCTTTTATCGTATTTCAACGATCACGATTCATGTGCCGCCGTTACGCGAACGCAACGAGGACATTCAACTTTTAACTGAACACTTTCTGCACATGTACGCGCAGAAATATGAACGACCGATCACGGGAGTTTCGCAGGCAGCTTATCAAAGGCTTTTTAGTCACGCGTGGCCGGGCAATGTGCGTGAATTGCAGAATGTGATCGAACGAGCAGTACTCCTCGCGAAAGACAAACAGATCGAACCGATTGACCTGCCATTCGACAACGGCACGCTGCCGGAAGGAACGTCGTCGAGCGTAGCCTGGGATGTGCCGCCCAACATGACGCTTGAAGACATTGAGCGACTGGTCATTGAACGAACGCTCCAGCGCACCGGTGGCAACAAGCAGGCAGCGGCAAATCTTTTAGGGATCTACCGGCCACGTCTTTACAGTAAGATACGGAAGTACAATATCGACGTACCGTCGTTGGTATCTGCGTAATGCTTGTAGGGGCGGCCCTGCGTGGCCGCCTAGTTGGAACTCAAGATCTTCGTACGCCAGGGCGGCCACAGAGGGCCGCCCCTACAATGTTCCCTCCATGGCTATCTCCCCCACGAGTACACGCTTGCGCGGCATTGATGCTTTGCGAGGCATTGCGGCGTTGGGAGTGGTCCTTTATCACGCTGTCGAACAAGGCCAGAACGTTCTTCCCAACAACATCTTTCAATACCCGGTTCGCGCGGTCCAATTCGCCAGTTCATTTGGTTACATCGGCGTCTTTCTCTTTTTCGTAATCTCCGGTTTCTGTATTCACCTGCAATGGGCCAAGGCTAAAGCCGCGGGCATTGAACCCGACATTCGCTTTGGTCCTTTCTGGAAAAGACGACTGCGGCGACTCTACCCGCCCTACATTATCGCGCTCCTGCTCTTTCTGTTGTTGACCGCGGCCACGATCGGGATCGACCTGACACACTTTTTTGTCTACGACCTCGGCATGCATCTCTTGATGCTGCACAATCTCGATCCTCACACTTGTTACACCATCAACGGCGTGTTCTGGACGCTCGCGATCGAAGAGCAACTCTACCTCGCGTATTTCTTGCTGCTGTTTATTCGCGTGCGCTGGGGTTGGGGAGTAACGATTGCCGTTTGTCTGCTGGCGCGTGTGGCGTGGATGGGATTTAGCCACCTCGTTTGGCTCAAGACCGGCTTTGGAATTCCAGTGCCTGAAGCCGCCGCCGCACACTGGTTCACATGGGCGCTCGGAGCGATCGGTGTCGAAATATTTTTTGGATTGATTCGACTACGCGGCTGGTCACGCAATCTACCGTTGGCGGCAGCGTTAATCGTCGGGGCTTCGGCGTTATCGACTTCGTTGCCTTTAATTAACAAAGACACGTTTCTTCACAACGCGAGTTGGTATTTGATTCATCCGTTGTGGGGTCTTGGGTTCTTTATCGTTGTGAACAAGATGGTGCTGGCGGAGCAGAGCTGGTTGCGGCAAGCAAAACTACCATCGCTGGTCTCGATCTTTTCGACGCTGGGAGTCTTTTCTTATTCGATTTATCTGACGCACGAACTTGTGATCATGCAATCGTGGCGCTGGGTTACGCCCGGACGGCTGCAACTCGAGAATGTTTTGGTGGCGGTAATTCCGGCGACGATATTGTTTGCGTGGGTGTTTTTCTGGTTTTGTGAGAAGCCGTTCATGGCGCGCCGGCCTGCAGCGCCTACCGAAAAGCTGCCGGCCCTGGAACCACAACCTAGTACTGCCGGCGACTGAAGAAGTTTTCTCTCGCGGCGACGCGGCGGCGCAACGAGAAACCGCTGCGCCGTTGCGCCGCTGCGAGGGAAAACACCTTTACGCTACTTCCCTGCCGCGGCTTTCTTCAACTCCGCGATATCAAGCTTCTTCATCGTCATAACTGCTTTCATCACTCGATCAGTCGTCTCCTGATCGCTTCCCAGCAGTTCATCCATCAGCATCGTTGGAACTATCTGCCACGACAGCCCAAACTTATCTTTCACCCAGCCACACTCGACCTTTTGACCACCCTCAGAAAGTTTTTCCCAAAAGTAGTCGACCTCCTGCTGATCCGCGCAATGCACGACCAGCGATATAGCTTCGGTGAATTTGAAGTTTGGACCACCATTCAGAGCCGTGAATCGCTCACCATCAAGCTCAAACTCTACCGTCATGACCGTTCCCTTCGGCCCCGCTCCCGAGTCGCCGTAATGCGAGGTGTACACGATCCTCGAATTCTTGAAGACCGAGACATAAAACTTGACCGCTTCTTCAGCATTGTCGTTAAACCAGAGAAACGTCGTGACCTTCTGCGTGACGGGTTGAGTGCGTTTGCTTCGGGACGCGGCGGCCGCGGTCCCTTTGGTCGGATTAGTTGCTGCCATAATGATCTCCTTTTATTGCAATTTGGTTGACCTGCTAATGTCGAGCTTATGCTCTCAACCATTAATCGAACCTGGGGGCTTAAAATCGACAGCATAGCAGGATTTGTTTCGGAAAGTTTGTCTCCACCGAAGCGCCAAAGTCCTTGGTGCTTTTTGTGCTTCTTCAACACACGGGCTACACTGCCAATGTCTTACCAAGCTTTCATAATCGCCCGAAGCCGGTCCACGGAGGATTATCTGCACGTGCGTTTCCTACAACTGTTCGCGCTTGCCTGCACACTCATTTTCACTGTCGCTTCAACCACTCAAGCTCAAACACAGGCACCTGGTCCTGGCGCGCAACCGGTTGCATCACCGACGCCGGCACCGGTTACGCTGCCGCCACCAACCGTCAAGATCGATCGTTATCGCGACGCCGCGGCGCGAATTATCGGCGCAGCACTGACCAGCGATCGTGCCTATTCCCGATTGGCCCATCTGACGGACCATATCGGACATCGCCTCAGCGGATCGAAGAATCTGGAACGCGCCATCGAATGGGCCCTCGCGGAAATGAAACGTGACGGATTCGATACCGTGCGGGCGGAGAAAGTAATGGTGCCGCATTGGGTACGTGGTGAGGAAAGTTTGGAGATGATCACACCCGTTTCCAACAAACTCTCATTGCTCGGTTTGGGAAACAGTATCGGCACGCCGGCCGAAGGAATCTCAGCTGAGGCCATAGTCGTCCGCAACTTCGCCGAGTTGGACCGTCTTGGCGAAAAGGTGCGTGGAAAAATCGTGGTCTACAACGTGCCGTTCACAAACTACGGCGCCACGGTCGCCTATCGTTTACAAGGCGCATCACGCGCTGCTCGTTATGGCGCTGTCGCAGCCCTCGTGCGCTCGATCACTCCGGTTAGCCTGCAAACGCCGCACACTGGCGCGATGAACTACGATGCGAATCAACCAAAGATTCCAGTGGCCGCTATCACGATTGAGGCAGCGGAATTTCTGCAAAGAATGAACGATCGCGGCGATCGTCCAACCTTGCGACTCAAAATGGAAGCGAAGTTTTTGCCGGATGCGGAGTCGGCCAACGTTATCGCCGAGCTCAAAGGATCAGAAAAGCCCGATGAAGTGATTCTGATCAGTGGTCACTATGATTCGTGGGACGTGGGCCAGGGCGCCCACGACGATGGCGGCGGTTGCATCATTGCCTGGGAAGCAGCGCGTCTACTTAAAGAACTCGGCCTCAGACCACGCAGAACCATCCGCGTTGTGCTGTACACGAATGAAGAGAATGGACTGCGCGGCGGCAACGCCTATCGCGACGCGCATCGCGCCGACCTTGCGAAACACATTCTCGCCATCGAGTCAGACTCGGGCGCCTACCGGCCTGAGGGCTTTGGGCTCGCCGCCACTGCTCCGCCGCAGGCGCGTGCGAACATGCTGGAGATAGCCAAACTCTTATCGGGAATCGGCGCCGATGGAATAGCGCCCAACGGCGGTGGCGCAGACATTGGCCCAATCATGCGCGAAGGAGTGATCGGCGCCAGTTTAGATGTAGATGGAACACATTACTTCGACATCCATCACACACCGGCTGACACGCTCGACAAGGTCAACCCACGCGACCTCGCGCTGTGCGTAGCCACAATGGCGGTGATGGCCTATACAGTCGCCGACATGCCTGAATCGCTGAAATAAACTAGCCACAGATAAACACGGATAACACGGATCAGATCTTTTTTATTCTGATCCGTGTTATCCGTGTTTATCTGTGGCTTAATCTAATTGGTAAGTAGCAACGCTGGTGGGGGTTTCGAAGCAACGCACTTTATAGATCTGAACGCGATCGTCGCCGACCCTTTTTGCGACGCGCTCGAGTACATACTTCGCGAGGTTCTCGGCTGAAGGTTGCAGTTCGTCAAATGGTGGCAACTCGTTGATGTTCCGGTGGTCCAGGTAGGTCACAACTTCGTCTGCTGCCTCTTTCAGTTCAACGAAATCGACCAGCAATCCGATGTTGTCCAGCTCGCGGCCACGAGCGTAGATCTCGATCTTGTAGTTGTGGCCGTGCAGGTTTTCACACTTGCCTTTATAGCCACGCAGTTGGTGCGCACTCGAGAAGTGACGCTCAATCATTACTTCAAATTGTCCCGGCATAGTCCACAGATTACGCCGATTAAGCCGATTTAACAAAATCTGTGTAATCTGTGGAAAAAAAAGCGGCGAGATCGTCAATTCGCGAGGTTACGCGACATGGCGGAAGGCTTTGCAGAAAGGTTCTTCCGTAACCTTTCGTTCGCAAACGCGGATCGAGTATCGCGAGCACACCCCGATCAGTGGTGCTGCGAATCAAACGCCCGAGCCCCTGCTTCAATGAGATGATCGCCTGCGGCACACTGTACTCGTAAAAACTCGATCCACCAGTATCTTCAATGTATCGTTGGCGTGCTGCCACAATCGGATCGGTCGGCACCGCAAACGGCAGCTTATCGATAATCACACACGACAACTGATCGCCGCGGACGTCAACACCTTGCCAAAAACTGGACGTGGCAAACAACACCGCGTTCGGAGTTTCGCGAAACTTCTTTAACAACTGACTCTTCGCTGCGCTGCCCTGGACCAGGCACGGATAATCAATCTCGGCCCAAACGTTTTCAAACAGCGCCTGCATCCCTGCCAGGCTGGTCGATAAGACAAACGCGCGTCCTTCAGTAGCATTCAGAATTCGTATAACTTCATCCGCCGCAGCCGACGCCCATTCTCGATCGCGAGGGTCGGGCATTCGCGACGGAAGATAAAGAATCGCCTGGCTCTCGTAATCAAAGCTCGATGTCGCGATCAGATCATCGGCGGTATCGAGACCGAGTCGATCGCGGATAAAACTGAAGTTTCCACCGCTTGAAAGCGTTGCTGACGTCAAAACTACTGTGGGGACTTCTTCAAACAACTTGTCCTGGAGCAGACCCGCTACGTCGATCGGCGAAGCGCGCAGGAATATTCCGCGATTTCTGCGTTCGATCCAGTAGACGAATTTTTTGTCTGTTCCAGTGACGATGAACTCGAGTTCGAAACGGAGCTGACGCGCGCGACGAATCAAATTCTCAACCTCCGGCGACTTGTCCGGCATCGCATCGAGCGTCGTTTCCGTGCGAGCGATAGCGCCTTCAAGGACAACGTACAGTTCCCCCAACGGCGTCGCTTCCAATTCGCCATTCGACTTTCGCTTCGCAAACGTCCCGGGAATGATCGGGTAACGACCTTCTTCGCCACGTACATCACGAAAGCCAAACCAGAAGTCGTCGGCAAAGCGTGACATGCGCGCGACGCTGTGTGTCAGTTCACGGTCAACGTCTGCGTCTTCGATCGTGAGCCTACCGAGATCGCGCAAGAGATCTTCAATCTGGTAGTTGGAAACCTGCGCGCCGAAGTATTCCGAAGCGACTTCCTCAATTAAATGCGCTTCGTCGAGGATCACGGCAGTGTAATCAGGCAGCACTGAACCATAATTGCCGTTACGCAAACTCAGGTCGGCAAAAAACAGATGGTGATTGACAACGACGATGTCCGCATCCTGTGCGCGACTACGCATGCGCGTAATGAAACACGCATCGAAGTCTGGACACTTCTGGCCCAGGCACGATTCCGAACGCGCATCGATGTGACGCCAGAACGAGAGCGACTCCGGTAGAGTTGCGAGTTCGGCACGGTCGCCGATCTCAGTTTCTTTTGACCACTCACAAACCTCTTCGAAGTAATCAACTTCATCGAGACCTTCGAGCACTGGCGCTGACTGCGCGCGTGCGAGCCGGCTGAGGCAGAGATAGTTGCTGCGGCCTTTCATGTAAGTCGCGGAGAAAGCCTTCGGCAGGACATTCTGAAGAAACGGAATGTCTTTCTCCATCAACTGCTCCTGCAGATTTTTTGTGCCGGTGGAAACGATGACGCGGCCATTGCCGCCGAGTGCCGCGGCAACAGCGGGCACGAGATAAGCGAGGGTTTTGCCGGTGCCGGTGCCGGCTTCGACAATGAGGTGGCGCTTCTCTTCAAACGCGCGCATGACCGCCCGCGCCATATCGACCTGGCCCGATCGATACTCGTATTCAGGGTGCGCTTGCGCGATCAGTCCATCAGGACCAAATACTTCGAGCATACAGCTGGATAAAGATTTACAAGATTTTCATGATTTACAAGATAAGAATTAATCCTGTTAATCTTGTTAATCCTGTCAAATTAAGCCTTCGCTTTTAAACGTTTCGGATACAACGGGAAGCGCGCGGTGAGATCGGCTACATCGCGCTTAACTTTGTTTCTCACTTCTTCCGACTCAGGTGCGTGAATCACTTCCGCGATGAGGCGTCCGATCTCACGCATCTCCGCTTCTTTCATGTCGCGTGTGGTAACCGCCGGTGTGCCGATGCGCAATCCTGAAGCGACAAACGGCTTATTCTGATCAAACGGAATCGTGTTTTTGTTAACGGTAATCAACGCCGCTTCCAACGCCTTCTCAGCATCCTTGCCCGTGATACCTTTGCCGTCCATCCAAACGTCGACCAGCATCAGGTGATTGTCCGTCCCGCCTGAAACGAGTCGCAATCCCTGCTCCTGAAGTTCACTCGCCAGAGCTTTGGCGTTCTGCAAAACCTGGCGTTGATAGTCTTTGAAGTCGTCACGCAGCGCTTCACCAAACGCAACTGCTTTCGCGGCAATGATGTGCACTAATGGCCCGCCCTGGACACCGGGAAACACCCGGCGATCGATCTCTTTCGCATGTTCCGCTCGACAAAGAATCAAACCGCCTCGTGGACCACGCAGGGTTTTGTGCGTCGTCGTCGTAACGTAATCGGCATGTTGCACCGGCGACGGATGTAGCCCGGCAGCAATTGGCCCGGCGATGTGGGCGATGTCGGCAAACATCCGCGCGCCAACACTGCGCGCAATCTGTCCGATGCGTTCGAAGTCGATTATGCGCGGGTAAGCCGAGGCGCCGCATACCAACAACTTCGGCTTGTGCTCTTCGGCGATGCGCTGTAGCTCGTCGTAATCGATCTGTTCGGTATCTTTTGAAACGCCGTAGTCGGCGACTTTGTAACTGAGTCCCGAAAAATTCAACGGATGACCGTGCGTCAGATGGCCGCCGTGCGAAAGATTCATCCCAAGGATCTGATCGCCGTACTGAATTGCGGCCAGGTAAACAGACATGTTTGCCTGCGCGCCGCTATGCGGTTGCACGTTCGCATGATCGGCGCCAAATAACTCTTTGGCTCGCTCGATAGCAGTTTGCTCGACCACGTCAGTCCATTCACAACCGCCATAGTAACGCTTGCCGGGATAACCTTCGGCGTATTTATTCGTGAACACCGAACCGGCAGCTTCGAGCACTGCTTCACTGACGAAGTTCTCGGAAGCGATCAACTCGAGCCCATTGGCCTGTCGTGCTACTTCGTTGTCGATAGCGCCGGCGATCACCGGATCGACTTCAGCGAGTGATGAGTTTCTGTCCATTGATCTCCCTACCTGCTTCGTTCCACTTCATTAATCTTTTCCACACGCTCAGCATGACGGCCGCCCTGAAACTCCGCCGCGAACCAGGCGCGCACGATCTTTGGGATGTCGCCGTCAGGCGTGGTGCGAGCGCCAATCGCAAGCACGTTTGCGTCGTTGTGTTGTCGCGCGAGTCGCGCCGTTTCTTCCGACCACGCGACCGCCGCGCGCACACCCGGCACTTTGTTGGCTGTAATCGCCATCCCTGTGCCTGACCCGCACACTAACAATCCCTGCTCGACTCTGCCTTGCGCCACCTGCTCCGCAACTTTGCGCGCGTAGTCAGGATAATCAACTGACTCTTCCGAGACCGTTCCCAGATCGTCAAACTCAACGCCGAGCTCGCTGAGCACTTCTTTCAAGCGTTCCTTCTCGGCATACCCTGCATGATCGCTTGCGAGTGCAATACGCATTCTTCGGAAACCTTCGTGAAGTGGATTAAGAAAGAATCGTGATACTAACTCAACGCCTGACACCCGGCAAAGGGAAGTTGTTGAGCTTGGTTCTTAGTACTTCGTACTTGGTACTTTGTGCTCGTGCGCTAATGCAGAGAGCAAACCTAAGATCCAGGATCTAAGGACAAAGAACAGCGAGTCGTTTGCTTAACTCGCATGGCCTAAGCGAGAATGCCAAAACTATGCGCTGGTCAAGATACTTTATCCCTACTCTTCGCGAAGATCCGGCTGATGCCGAAGTGATCTCGCACAAACTTCTCTTACGTGCCGGTGTAATCCGGCAATTATCTGCTGGAATCTACTCATTCTTGCCGCTGGGGCAACGTATCGCGCTCAAGGTGATGCAAGTCCTGCGTGAGGAAATGAACGCGATTGGCGGCCAGGAATTTTTCCTGCCCGCACTTCATCCGGCCGAGATCTGGCAGGAGTCGGGCCGTTGGGACGCAATCGGCGACGAGATGTTCCGGCTGAAAGATCGCAAAGGCACGGACATGTGCCTCGGCATGACGCACGAAGAAGTGTTTACCACTATCGCCCGCAACGAAATTCGCTCTTATAAACAACTGCCGCAGGTCTGGTATCAGATCCAGGTCAAGTTTCGCGATGAAGCCCGGCCCAAGTCAGGATTGATTCGTGTGCGCACGTTCATCATGAAAGACGCGTACACGTTTGACATCGATCGCGCTGGTCTCGACAAGTCGTTTCTCGATCAACGTGAGGCCTACAAGAAGATCTTCACTCGCTGCGGGATACAGTTTTTGATCGTCGAAGCGTCATCCGGCGCGATGGGAGGATCTGAGTCAAATGAGTTTATGGCAAGAACTCCCGCCGGTGAGGATCTGATTGTTAACTGTGAGAGCTGTGGTTACGCCGCCAATCTCAAGAAAGCCACTTCGCGGGTGGCGGAGATTGCTGACGACGCGGGACCGGCTGCTCCCGAAGAGTTTCCAACCCCGGGTGTGCGAACAATCGAAGACCTGACTACTTTTCCTGGCGGAGCTGAAGCGTCGCGACAAATCAAATCGCTCGTCTTCGTCGCCACGATTGAAGGTGAAGCGCGTCCAGTGCTGGTGCTGGTCCGTGGCGATCATCAACTTCACGAGACCAAACTCGCTGATAGTCTGCGTGCTACGGCGGTGCGTCCCGCGCAGCCCGAAGAGATACGCGATTTGCTGGGTGCAAGTGCAGGCAGTTTGGGGGGCGTAGGTGCGAAGTCGAAATCACGTGACTTGCGCATCGTCGCTGACGCAGCGTTAAAAAACCGCCGCAACATGACCACCGGCGCTAACAAAGACGATCATCACCTGCGGGGCGTTGATATTTCACGAGACATTGCGGTTGACGAATGGTTTGAGTTGCGCGCGGTTGAATCAGGCGAAGGCTGTCCCAAATGTGAAACCGGAAAGCTCGAAGTCTTCAAGGGCATGGAGATCGGTCACATCTTCAAGCTCGGTACCAAGTATTCCGAATCGATGGGTGCCAACGTGCTCACGCAGGACGGCAAATCAGTTCCGATCATCATGGGCAGCTACGGCATCGGCGTTGAGCGAATCATCAGCGCCGCGGTGGAACAGCATCATGACGATGATGGAATCGTCTGGCCAAAATCGCTCGCGCCATTTGATGTGGTAGTGACGATCACCAACATGAAGCAGGACGAAGTGCGCGAAGCGGGAGAAAAACTTTACCAGGAACTACAGCAAGCCGGCTTCGACGTTCTGCTTGACGACCGCGACGAACGCGCCGGAGTCAAATTCAAAGACGCCGATCTCATCGGTATTCCATATCGCGTCACGATCGGAAAAAAAATCACGGATGGCCTCGTCGAGTTATTCGATCGGCGCGCAAAGAAGAGCGAAGATGTTAAACTCGGTGACGTCGTTGCTGCACTGAGAAAGGATTGATCCGAATTTACGTATCAATCCTGAAAATCTTGTAAATCCTGTGAAGCTTTTACCCGAAATGAAGCGAGTTTGGATTTTACTGGTTTTACTCGTTCCTCTTTCCACCACGCATGCACAGGATCTTCTTCCCGAATTGGTCCGCCGGATCAAACCCTCCGCCGTGGCAATCGAGACCTTTGACTCACGCGGCGAGAAACTCTCACGTGGCAGCGGCTTCTTCGTCGAAGCCGATCGCATAGTCACCAACCGTCACGTTCTTGAAGGCGCGCATCGCGCCGAGGTGCACTCGTCAACCGGCGCAGTGTTTCCCGTTAAAGGTGTTTTGGCTGTTGACGCTGAAGGCGATATCGCGTTGCTAAAGATCGACGCGCCTGCTACGCCGATAAGGGCCCTGCCGCTTGATAAAACTTCGCCGCAGGAAGGCGAAAGCATCGTCGTGATCGGCAACCCGTTGGGACTTGAAGGCAGCGTCACTAATGGAATCGTTTCCGCGGTACGCGACATTCCGACCTTCGGCCGCATCATTCAAATCACCGCGCCGATATCTTCAGGATCGAGTGGCAGTCCGGTTGTAAACATGCAGGGCCAGGTGATCGGGATCGCCACACTACAGATCACCGGCGGTCAAAGCGTTAACTTCGCGATTCCTTCCGAACGCATTTCGCAGTTGCAAGTCGCTACGCCGATATCGCTGGCGGATCTCGTCGCCACTGCCGGACGAAACAAGCGCGCCAAGGCGGTCCAATTCTTCCGCGACGGTCTGAGTTTTCTTTCCAAAGACGATTGCGAGAAAGCACTTCCGTATTTTGAGAAAGCAGTCGAGTCAGACAACAACTACGCTGAAGCGTGGGCGCAGTCAGGATTCTGCAACGAGAAACTCGGTCGTCATGCCGAAGCGCTCGAGGCTTCGAAGAAGGCAGTCAGTCTGAGACCGTCGGCTGAATCGTATTTCAACATCGGGCTCGCGAGTTTTTATCTGAAGCAATACAAGGATGCGGCTGAAGCTTACCGGCAATCGATCAAACTCGATCCGTACAACGCCGCCGACGCGCATTACGCGCTGGGGTTGGTCTATCGCGATTGGGGCAAGGCGGATGAAGAGATTCAGGCTTACAAACAGGCGATCCGACTGCGGCCCGATTACACCGTTGCTTATGAACGACTCGGCTCGCGTTATTTGAAGTCGAAGAAGTTTAACGAAGCGGTTGAGATATTTCGTCAGCTCGCCGCCTTGAAGCCGGGTGATGCGATTGCGCCAAACAATATGGGCGAGGCGTTTTTTGAACTGAACAAGTTGAATGACGCGCTTGAATCGTTCCGCCAATCAATTCGTCTGAAGCCTGACTACGGCAAGGCCTACTACAATCTCGGGCGGTGTCTGCTGGCGATGGGAAATCGCGACGCCGCGCTCGAGCAGTACACGATCCTCACGAATATCGATCCCGATTGGGCTGAAAAGCTGAACGCGATCATAAATCCGTAACACGGATTTACGCGGATTGTTTCCACCGATTTACACGGATAAATCCGTAAGAGCCGTGGCTTAATTCATTACTTCATTGACGATGGCGGTGAGAGTGTTGTCCTGCAGGGTCTTGTTGCGTGGGAGTTGGCCGTGGAGATCGCAGCCAAAGACGGCGTAACGAGCAAGTGTGAAACCCGTTTGGCTGTCGCGCGTTCTGAAGATGTTCTCGCCGAGTAACGAAGTGCGCGTTACGCGGCCGTCGCCGGGGGCGTACATCGCATCCGTCGCCTGTTGCTTTGAGATCTTTACGCCGCTCGAAGTTCGAAACTCCTGCGGTCTCGTCAGCGTTAACCAGCGATTTCGTTTTTGATCACGCAGCACAACTGGCGCGTTAAATGTCTCTTCACAATCGCCACCAATCGCGAGTAACACCACCGGCGCTGCCACATTCCCGGGCGAATCAAGCGCCTCATGAAAACGTCGCGCACGTGCGAGAGTGGCTGTCAGATAGGCGTCGAGCACTTCTTCGCCACGGCCATTGGTGCCGCTTTCTTCCTCGTACCGGCGACGAAAGTCAGGCGAAGAATAAATAACGCTCCAGCCATACTTCTTCCAGAATTCGATGTCGTACAGATCGATCGCGAGCGACTTGAGATTCTCGTCGAGAAACTTTATCGCGCCACGATGTGGCAGAAGCTGGAAAACCGAAGGCGTCCGCACCACGTCTTCCGCGGTTAGCTTGTTGAGCAACGGCACGCGGCGTCGCAATCCTTCAGTTATCGAATAGCCTTCAACCAGGGTTGCAAATGCATCAGCCGAGCCCTCGTTCGGTACGCCGATCATCACGATCTTGCTGATGTGCGACGCGCCGCGCCACGTCGGCTGAATCGGACCATCACCGGACGGCAGATCGGCATCGCCATACATCGCGGCATAGCGCGCGATTAAGCCGCCCATCGAGTGCGCGAGGATGTTGAATTTCAGATCGGGACGTTGCAGCCTGGTTTTAAGCTGGTCGATGCGTTTGATGAGTTCACGCGCATTCGTTACGTTGTCTTGTCGCCAGTCGTAGGGAAAGACGTAAAAAGTATCCTGGTAGCCATCCGCAGCCGGATTGGTCCAATCACCCTCACGATAACCCGCGTAACGACGCAGTGCTTCCAAAAGGTCCCGGTAGACGTAGACCTCCGGAAGTACCCGTGCGAGTTTTACTGTTTCAATGATTTTCCCCGGCACCAGATCGTCGCGATTGGCTGCGAGGTCCGGGCTGATCGGTAGTCCTTCCTGCTTGGTACGGAAGGCGGAAGGCCAAACGGTTTCCCCTGTCTTCGGATTGATCAATTCAGATCCGAGAACTCCTGGAATCACAATCACCGGGCGTTTTCCGGTTCTTGACCGTGCGGTAGTAAAAATCTGTTCGAGGTTCGGAGTGCGACGCGCGGAGATGCATCCGCTTGAGACCAGCGAAAGCGTAATCAGAATGAGAAGCAGTTGTCGCGATCGAGCGAGTGGTGATCTATTCAACGGGCACCGTCCAACGACGATTGATGAGGCTGGCGACAAAGCCGGCGCCAAAACCGTTATCGATATTCACCACGGTAACGTTTGACGCGCATGAGTTCAGCATTCCCAGCAGTGCCGCAACTCCTCCGAAAGACGCACCGTAGCCGATACTGGTTGGCACTGCGATCACCGGAACACTGACCAAACCACCCACCACTGACGGCAATGCGCCTTCCATTCCGGCGGCGACGATGATCACACGCGAACGCTGCAAGAGGCTGCGCTCAGAAAGTACCCGATGAATTCCGGCAACGCCTGCGTCCCAAATGCGATCGACAACGTTACCCATCGTTTCGGCGGTCAGTGCGGCTTCCTCGGCAACCGGTATATCGCTGGTTCCAGCAGTTACCACCGCAATTGATCCGACACCCTGATTAGTCTTGTCGCGCCGGATACGGACGAGGCGGGCCGATTCATGCCACTCGGCTTCAGTGACAATATTGCGAATCTCGCCGAATGTGCCTTCGTCAGTGCGCGTGACCAGGATGTTAGGTGAACGCTGTGCCAGCCGATCAACGATACCGACGATCTGACTGCGAGTTTTTCCTCCTCCAAAAACCACTTCCGGAAAGCCCTGGCGCGTCGCGCGCGCGTGATCCACACGCGCAAACCCAATGTCTTCAAAGTGCAGATTCTTGATGCGGTCCAGCGCTTCGCTGGTTTCCAGTTCACCGCTTTTGAAGGCTGTCAGAAGCCTGGAAAGTTCGTCGAGATCCATCGGCCCTCAGCATGCCACAAAAACTCGGTCAAACCCAACCAGACAATCTGGCGTACTTCAAACAGGACGTCTCCGTGGAGTGCGCCAGCTTGGTGGCGCGTACGATCGGGCTCGATTTTGACCAAAGCAGTGCCAAGGCACCGCACTCCAAGGAGGCGCCCGAGCGCGTTTGTGACTTGTGTGCTTTTTTGTGGCAATATCTTGACTAACCGTGTCGACCGTCGTCAAAAATACCCGTCTCACCCTCGAAATGATCAAGATCGAACACACGCTTTTTGCGTTGCCGTTCGCATTTCTGGGCGCAGTGCTGGCAGCGAACGGGCTTCCATCACTACGACAGGTTTTCTGGATCATTCTGGCAATGGTGGGCGCGCGGTCAGCCGCAATGGCGTTTAATCGCATCGCCGATCGAAAGTTCGACGCGCGCAACCCACGCACGGCTTCGCGAGCAATTCCTGCCGGTCTCTTGTCGGTAGCATTTGTCTGGGCATTTACAATTGCCGCAGCGGCTTTGTTTTTACTCGCCGCGGCGATGTTGAATCGCCTGACTTTGCTCCTCGCTCCCGTGGCGCTTGCTTGTGTGCTGCTTTACTCGCTCACAAAGCGTTGGACACAGTTTTCGCATCTCGTCTTAGGAGTGTGTTTATCGATCGCGCCGACCGGCGCGTGGATCGCTGTTCGTGGTGAGATTGGGAGCCCGATCCCGTTGCTGCTGTCGCTCGTGGTCCTGCTTTGGACCGCAGGATTCGACGTGTTGTACGCCTGTCAGGATTTTGACTTCGACCGTCGTGAAGGATTGAAATCGATTCCAGCCCGTTTTGGCATTGGCCGGGCGCTCTGGATCGCGCGTGGCCTTCATGCGGCCGCATTTCTGGCGCTCGTGTGGCTGTTTCTAATTACGCAACTTGGACCAATCGCCTTCGTGGGCGTGATTGCTACTGGGGCATTACTTGTTTATCAACATCGACTCGTTAGCGCCGGCGATCTCAGTCGCCTGAACGCCGCTTTCTTTACAACCAACGCTTTTGTCAGCGTCATCCTGCTGGCATCCTTCGGCAGCGCCGTTTTCTTCAGCAAATAACTGAGAAATGAAATGACTTTTTCACACGACCCAAAACTGAATGAGATTGAGAAACTCATCACTAACGGCGAGCGGCTGTCATTTGCAGACGGAGTAGCGCTTTACGCCACGAGCGATCTTCCCGCACTCGGCAAATTGGCCGACATCTCGCGACGTCGCCGGCATGGCCGCACCACTTTCTTCAACGTCAACCGGCATCTGAATCCGACCAACATTTGTTATGCCGATTGCAAATTCTGCGGCTTCTTTCGTACTCCGCGTCAGCCTGATGCCTATACACACAACATCGAAGACAGCTTGAAAGTTGCTGAACGAGCAGTCGCCGAAGGCGCTACTGAATTGCACATAACCGGCGGCCTGAACACAAAGCTCCCGTTCAGTTATTTCACTGACTTGCTCTCGTCGTTGAAGCAACATTATCCGCAGTTACATCTAAAAGCCTTTACGATGGTTGAGTTTGACCACTTCGCCCACTTCTACAAAATGGCGGATGAAGAGGTCATTCAGAAGTTGATAGATGCCGGTTTAGATTCGTGCCCAGGCGGCGGCGCGGAGATTTTTCGCGAACCAACGCGCTCGATGATCTGTGCGCACAAATGTAATGCGGACCGTTGGATGGAACTACAGGGTAAGATTCACGCGGCGGGATTGAAAACAAATGCCACGATGCTCTACGGGCACATCGAGTCGATTGAAGATCGCGTCGATCATCTCGTGAAGCTTCGCGAGCAGCAGGAGCAGTCGGGTGGTTTTCAGTGCTTTATTCCACTCGCGTTCTACCCGCCGGATACACAACTGGCCCACTTGCCTGGTCCATCCGGCGTCGATTCATTAAAGACAATGGCCGTTTCTCGTTTGATGCTCGATAACTTCGATCACATCAAGGCTTACTGGGTAATGCTCGGCAAGCGACTGGCGCAAGTGGCCCTGCATTACGGCGCTAACGATATCGACGGCACGATCACCGATGGTGGCGAACTGACCACCAGTTATTCAGTTGAAACAAACAACGAAGTGAAGATGAGTAAGACCGAACTCATTGGGTTGATTGAAGACGCAGGCTTCGAAGCAGTCGAGCGCGACACGGTTTACAACCGCATCGAACGCAACAGCGTCCATTTGGTCTAGTACAAACAAATATGTCAGAGAAGATAACACTCGCACATTCCCCGGATTCCGACGATGCCTTCATGTTTTACGGTTTGGCGACACACAAGATCGACACCGGAGAACTGCGCTTTGAGCATCTGCTAAAAGACATCCAGACGCTCAACGAGGAAGCCATGCGCGGCACCTACGACGTGACCGCGATAAGTTTTCACGCCTACGCTTACATTCACGACAAATATGCGTTGCTGCCACATGGCGCCTCTATCGGCGACAAGTACGGCCCGATCGTCGTATCTCGCGAGCCAAAGACGCCGGACGACATTCCGAATCTAAAGATTGCGGTTCCGGGAAAGCTCACGAGCGCATTTCTGGCACTTAGCATCTTCAATTCCGATTTCAAATACGAAGTCGTCGCTTTCGACAAAATAATCGAGGCAGTACAGGACGGAACCTGCGACGCGGGGTTGTTGATTCATGAGGGACAACTTTTTTACGAGTCGAAGGGGCTACACAAAGTCCTGGACCTGGGCGAATGGTGGCACGAACAGCACCAGTTGCCGTTGCCCATGGGCGGCAATGCGATCCGGCGTGACCTTGGCGACGATCGAATTAAGAAAGTCTCTAACTTTTTGCGCGAAAGTATCCGGTACTCGCTGAATAACCGTGACGACGCGCTTCAGTACGCTATGCAGTTTGCGAGAGACATGGATCCGGAACTGGCGGATCGATTTGTCGCGATGTGGGTTAATGATTTGACGTTAGACTATACCGAGCGTGGTCGTGAGGCAGTCAGGCTGTTACTTGAAGAAGGATACAAAAAGAAGATTATTCCGAATCGCGTTCAGGTTGATTTTGTTGAATAGTTTACAAACGGAAAGTTTGTTGGACAAAGATTTACAAAATTAGTCAAGATGGACAGGATACTCCTGAAAATCTTGTTCTCCATCACGACGAGTTTCGGGTAGTCTGTGTGTAATTAGGAATGCAAGCTGGGGTGTGCGCGGTGATTTTATTAGTCACCCCGCCCAGAAGGGGCGACTGATCACCGCGCACATCATCGGCCTCAGACCACGTAAAACCAAGCTCCTCCCAAAGCCTGGTTTATCGCCCGCGCCGTGTAAGCAACGCCGCCGCTCGGCGTCACGTCTGCGCTCCCGCGCCGTAAAGCTTCACGGATGTTGGACGAGTGCCTGTTGCCGACATGAGGACCTTGAGAAACCTTACTTTTCAAACTAGCTTAGCCCGTGATTTTTCGAGGTCAAACGGGCTTTTTTCAGTGAACAACGTGCCGCTAGTAAGTCATAACTTATTCTAGTAAGGGAACCTTACACTAGATGCAAGATTTTTTGCAACAGGAAAATGGCAGTCTGCCCAAGCCGAGGGTTCCGGCGGCTTGGGGCTGGCAACAGGACTCTTTCCTTCCAGCATCTGAAGAGCGTCAGTTTTCGCAATGCCGGGCGCGGTTTAGCTCGTCAAAACCGAGGCTTGACCCTTAAATTTCCTTTTTAACTTATGAAGAAAGCACGTATGAAGATTCCTCCATTTATTGCCGCGCTGGTCCTGTTGGCCCTCAGCGCCGTTAGTGTCATGGCCCAGACCAATGGTGGCTCCACAATAGATCCTGCCGAGGCCGATCGAATAATTCGCACCTTTGCGTCGAAAGAGGCGCAGTTTCGCCGGGCACTCAACAGCTATTCATTTAAACGTGATGCCCTGATTCAAAGTATCGGCATGGGCGGTCAGGTCGTAGGCGAGTACCACCGCGTCTCACTCTTCACCTTCGACGATTCTGGAAACCGCTACGAGAAGATCAGCTTCTTTCCGATGTCAACGATGCCTGAGGTCACTGCGGAAGATATCGACGACCTGGGCGGCATCAATCCCTTCGCACTCGAACCCGCGAAGGTCGATAGATACAACATCCGCTTTGCGGGCAAAGAAAAGATTGACGAGCTGAACCTCTATATCTTTGACGTTACTCCGAAGGTCATACCCGATCCCAAGAAGACGAAAGAGCGACTCTTCTCGGGTCGAATCTGGGTGGACGAGCAGGATCTGCAAATAGTGAAGACCAAGGGCAAGGGTGTTCCGGAAACAAAGCAAAACAAGTTTCCGACAGTCGAGACCTATCGTGAGCACATCGACGGTAAATTCTGGTTTCCGACCTACTCGTACGCCGATGAAGAACTCATCTTCGAGAACGGTGGCTCCATACACGTTAGGATGAAAGTTCGTTACATGGACTTCACGCCGACGCGCGCCACACTCAAGGTTACGGAGATCGGAGAAAACGAAGTACCTTCCGGAGGCGAAGCCACAGGCGTTGCTAAACCGATCGAGGGTGGAGCGCTGAATTCCAAGGCGCTGTCGATGCCGAAACCAGTCTTTCCAGAAGAAGCGAAGCGACTGAAAGTTTCTGGTCCGGTTACGGTTCGAATTGTGGTTGATGAAAACGGGAAGGTGATCTCGGCCCAGGCCACTGATGGACCAGCACCGCTGCGTGCGCCCGCTGAAGCCGCAGCTCGCCAGGCCACTTTCGCGCCTACAACAAAGGACGGCATCACAGTCAAAGTCGCTGGAACGCTAACCTACGACTTCAAGCTTTAACATGATTTACAGGATGGTCAGGATTAACAGGATTGATATCTTGTTAATCCTGCAAATCTTGTAAATCTTTATCTAACTCGCTCTCGATCGAGCGCCTCACGCCTGCTATCAAACGATCCATATCCTGATCAGTCTTCATACCCGTCGTTTCAACAGGCGCCATAAACACCATCTCCAAAATCCCTGATCGTGCTTCACCAGTTCTCTTTCCCATCAGCACATCAGAGTTCTTGATCGCCACCGGCACAACCGGCACCCCGGCTTGACGCGCCATGTAGAACGCGCCCTTCTTGAACGGCAACAACTCACCCGGCAGCGCGCGCGTGCCCTCGACAAAAACAGCAAACGATCTTCCCGACCTGATGCGCTCGGCAGCAGCTTCGGTAGTGCGAATGGCACTCTCACGATTGGTCCGATCGATTGCCATCACGTTTACAAACCCCATCCCCACACCTAACAGCGGCACCTTCAACAACTCTTTCTTGGCGAGTAGACCAATGCGCCGCCCGGTGTAAATAAACATCGCCGCGGTATCGAGATATGAACGATGATTTGAAACGAAGACGTACGTCTGTTTCGGATCCAGTAACTCGAGCCCTTTGACCTTTACAGTCACGCCGCTTAACCGCAGCCAATTGCGCGCACCAAAGAGAGCCCACGGATAAACGAGGTGATGTTTATTGACGAGCCAGGAAAATATCAGGATTGGCGGAGCAAAAATCGCGAGCAGCGCGCCCGCCGCAAACAAAGACCACCAATAGTGCAAACGACGCATAAAACTGCGACGCCCGGTTGTGCTAGACTCCTGCCCCATAGTTCTCGATTGCGGCGCTTTCTCCATTTATCCTGTGAATCTTGTTAATCTTGTAAACCAATTACCTTGGCGCAAAGGATCTTTAGCATGTTCACCAATCGCTCAGTAATCTTCTTAGTCGCGCTGCTTTACTGTGCCGTCTTCACCAGCGCATCATTTGCGCAATCGACTGCCGTCCCTTCACCAAAATCGGTTCTCGGATTTACGCCGGGTGATGATCGGACCATCGCCGACTGGTCGCAGATTACTGACTACTTTCATCGTCTCGATCGCGCTTCCGATCGCGTTCTGGTTCAAACGCTGGGCCAATCAACGCTGAAGCGCCCGATGATCGTGGCCTTCATTAGCGCGCGTGAGAATATACTGGCTCTGCCAAAATACAAAGAGATCCAGCAACAACTCGCCGATCCGCGCAAGGTTACACAGGACCAGCAACGCGAACGTCTGTTGGCGAACGGCAAGGTGGTGGTGACGATCTCCTGCTCGATCCATTCAACGGAAATCGTCGCTTCGCAGATGTCGATGCAACTCGCTTACGAGTTGGCTACGGCGCAGGACGCGGCGACTCGCGAGATTCTGGAA
Organism: uncultured Acidobacteriota bacterium; assembly: GCA_963708055.1. GTDB lineage: Bacteria > Acidobacteriota > Blastocatellia > Pyrinomonadales > Pyrinomonadaceae > PSRF01. The sequence goes on from OY970193.1 coordinate 2,105,501, forward strand.
AACACGATCCTACTCCTGATTCCATCACCAAATCCTGATGGTATCGATATCGTCGCCAACTGGTATCGCAAAACACTCGGCACGCCGTACGAAGGAAGAGAACCACCCGAGCTTTATCATCATTACGCCGGTCACGACGACAACCGCGACTGGTTCATGCTCAATCTGAAAGAGACACAGGTAGTCACGCGTCTGCTCTGGCACGAATGGTTTCCGCAGATTGTTTACGATGTGCACCAGCAGGGTTCCAATGGATCGAGATTTTTCATTCCGCCTTTTTACGATCCGCCAAATCCAAACATCTCGCCGTTGCTGCTGAGACAGGTTGGACTCATGGGTCACAAAGTCGCCGCTGATTTACAAGCGGCCGGCTTTAAGGGTGTGTTGACCAACGCGCTTTACGACACGTGGTGGCATGGAGGCTTTCGCACCGCGCCATACTTTCACAACTCAATCGGCATTCTCTCCGAAGCAGCCAGTGCGCGACTTATGTCTCCGACCGCGGTAACTACCGAGCAACTCACACGGGCCACCACTCGCGGCATGCGTAGCGCAACCGAGGCCAGCACAAACTTCCCGGATCCATGGACCGGCGGACAATGGCATCCACGCGACATCATGGCGATGGAAATGATCGCAGCCCGGAGCATTCTTTCGATGGCTGCGAAGTTTCGCATGGAGTACCTAAAGAATTTCTACGAACTCGGAAGCAAGAATCTCGAGTTTCCGCCCAACAAGGGAGACACACTCGCGTACTTGATTCCTGCCGGCCAAGCGCGTGACGAAGCAGTCGCGAAACTCGTAGGCACTTTAATAGACCAAGGCGTGGAAGTTCATCGCCTCGATTCTGAACTGCATGTAGTGTTAAGACCGCAGGTTCTGAAACGAACAAATCCCGCCAATGAAAAGCTCGGCATCTACCGAGCCGGCGGATCGTTGATGCCGATGCAGGAAGTGCCGGCCGGAAGCTACATCGTGTTCATCACGCAACCACAGCGAACGAATGTCGTCGCTCTCTTTGAGCCGCAGGTCTATCCGAATCGATTGACCGGAACCGGCGAAGCTGAACGACCCTACGACGTCGCCGGTTGGACTTTGCCGTTGCAGATGGGCATCGATGCTCCGGCTGTACTTATGATTCGTGAAACTGGCGCGCAAAGAAAGTTGACGTTGCTGAGGAATGCCAACGACGTCAGATCCGATCTGGCGCTGCCGCTCAAACGCGGAGACGAGTCGCCGATCAAAAATCCATTGAAGCAACCGGTGCGCGTCGGGATCTACAAAGGGTTCACGAGCAACATGGATGAGGGTTGGACGCGTTTTATCTTCGACACCTTCAACGTTCCATATTCGTCAGTAAGCGATACGGATATGCGACGGGGAGCGCTCAACGCAAAGTTCGATGCCGTTATCTTTACATCGCAGGCAGCGGCGCAAATCCTGAATGGCAATGCCGCGGGAACGCTTCCGCCCGAGTACACCGGCGGCATCACTGAGGCAGGTGTTAAGAACCTCAAAGAGTTTGTCACGAATGGCGGCATGCTGATCTGTTTTGACAACGCGTGCGACATGGCCATCAAGGAGTTTAATCTGCCGCTGCGTAACACACTTGATGGTGTCAGGACATCGGAGTTCTATTGTCCGGGTTCGATCGTCGCGCTCGAAGTGGATAACAAGCATCCGGTGGCGGCGTTGCTTCCGGAGACGATGCCGGCTTACTTCATCAACAGTTCGGCCTACACGGCCGCGGCCGATGCCAACGTGCGTGTGATTGCGCGTTACGCAAAAGAAAATGTGCTGCTGAGCGGCTGGCTGTTAGGTGAGGATAAGTTGCGCGGCCAGATAGCCCTCGCGGAAGTCGGCGTCGGCAAAGGCCGGATCGTTGTTTTTGGTTTCAGACCGCAGCATCGTGGCCAGGCTTGGGCAACCCTCCCGTTCATCTGGAACGCCCTTTCCAGCGCCACGGCGGGCTCATCAGAGTAATTAGTCACCTCCTTGGAGTGCGGTGCCTGGGCACCGCTTTGGCCTTCAATAACGCCCTTCTAATACGAAAGCGGTGCCCAGGCACCGCACTCCAAGGAGACGCCTCAACGTCTTTCTTGCCTAATCTATCCCTGAGGGGTATCCTTTTCCTGGTAGTACGGTTTTCTCTCCCTGATTGCTCAAATCCGTGAGCATCCAAAATCCCCGATAGGCATCAAAGTCGGTTCGACGTCCCGAGCACTGGCTGGGAGATTACTATGAAAAAGTTTGTCATCTTCCTATCGCTCCTCTCCCTGTTTGCGACGTCCATCCCGGTGGGCTTCGGACAAGGACGCCCGAGGCGCGTAGGCACAACCACCAATGCTCCGCAAACAACGGCGCCTGCGCCGTCTAAACCACCCGTCCTGGGCGGCGCGAACAATCCCAACAATCGCCAACCCGAAGCGCAAATCGAAGAGGCGCCAACTGGTCCTGAAGACGTTGACGCCGGCGATGTAATCCGCGTCAACACCACTCTCATCACGATTCCCGTGAGTGTGATGGATCGCGATGGCCGTTACGTTCCGAATTTGCAGAAGGAAGAATTCCGCGTTTGGGAAGACGGAGTCGAACAGGACGTCGCGTTCTTCCAGTCAGTGGATAAACCGTTCTCAGTTGTGTTGATGCTCGACACGAGTCCGTCAACTCAATTCCGGCTCGAGGATATTCAGGACGCAGCGATCAGCTTTGTAAACCAACTGCGTAATGACGACCGGGTGATGGTCGTGTCGTTCAACGACGAGATCAAGATCCTGAGTGAGTTCACTACCGATCGTTCCAAACTGCAGCGTGCGATTCAGCGCTCACACACCGATGACGGCACGCGGCTTTACGACGCGGTCGACATGGTCATCAATCAGCACCTGAACCGCATACAGGGAAGAAAAGCAATCGTGCTTTTTACTGACGGCGTAGACACCACCAGCCGGCGGGCCAGCTTCGACAGCACCATCATGGACGCGCAGGAGCTTGATGCGTTGATCTATCCGGTGCAGTACAACACGGCGCAGGACATGAACGTCGGGAACTACCCGTCTTCCGGACAGCCGGTTGATGTCTTTGGGCAGATACTCGGTGGCATCTTTGGCGGACGCCGGCGAGGCGGTCGCAGAGGTGGCGGCGGTGGCGGCGGTGGTGGCTATCCCGGCGGCGGCACTATACGAAACGATTACGAGCTCGGAAATCAGTATTTGCAGGATCTGGCAAACAACACCGGCGGCCGCGAATATCATGCTGACTCGCTGCAAAATATGACGTATGCGTTTGCGAATGTGGCGGAGGAATTGAGACGCCAGTACAGCATCGGTTATTACCCGAAGCGTCCACCTCAGGTGGGTCAACGACGGCAGATCCGGGTGCGCGCACGACAGCCAAATCTCGCGGTACGCTCGCGCGACAGTTACATCTTCAATCCATCGGGAACGGCGGTGATGTCAGATAGTTCAACGCGTTCCACACCGGTGTTGAGAAAGCTAAACGATAAAGGGTTCTAGATAAGGTTTTCTCTCGCGGCGGCGGAACGAAGATCTGAACGTTGCGCCGCCGCGCCGTGGCGAGAGAAAACTCTTTAGGGCACGATCCGCGCCAGCACTTCCGGTGGCGTTACGCCAACCATCGTCGGCAACCGCACCGTCAACACCGCGCCACCTCTATCACTGTTACCCGCTGACACCGTACCTCCATGCAGTTCCACTAGATGTCTCACGATCGCGAGCCCGAGCCCAAGTCCTCCGTGTTTGCGCGTGCTTGATCCATCAGCCTGGCTAAATCTTTCGAAGATACGCGGCAGGAAATCTACCGGCACACCTGGACCAGAATCCTCAATTCTGATTTCCGCATCTGTTCCGCTTCGCTCGAGATAAACATCAACCGTTCCACCCGCAGGCGTAAACTTCACCGCGTTGGCCAGCAGATTCCATAACACCTGCTGCAATCGTTCGCTGTCGGCTCTCACGATCGAATCGGGCGCCTCGATGTGCGTTGAGATCCGGATCTCCTTTGCCTCCGCCGCCGGACGCACCGCATCGATAGCCGCATGAATGATCAGCAACAGATCGACCGGTTGAGTGCTGATGCGAAGTTTGCCGGTGATGATGCGCGACACGTCTAGTAAGTCTTCAATGATCTGCCGTTGCGCATCAGCGTTTCGTTCGATTACGTCAACCGCGTGTAAGGCACCGTCGCCATCGAGTTGTCCGGAACGCAGCAGTCTGGACCAGCCGACTACCGCATTTAACGGCGTGCGCAACTCGTGCGAGACCGTCGCCAGAAACTCTTCCTTTAAGCGGCTGGCCTCTTCAGCTGCCTGGCGTGCATGACTTTCACGCTTTAAGAGTTCGGCACGTTCCGTTTCGGCGCGCACCGCGGCTGTGATGTCCATCGTCACGCCGCGCATACCGATTGGTCCAGTCTCATCGCAAACAACGATCGATTGCGCCTCGACCCATACTTCGCGGCCATCCTTGTGCATCCAGCGAAAGCGGCTCGACCCGCCTTTGCCGGAAGCAAAGATCGCGGTTGCTTCCGCAGCCGCTCGTTCCTTGTCATCAGGATGGACGATTGAAAGCCAGAAGTTGGGCGTCGATAACCACTCGTCAGCACGATAGCCGAGCATCTTCTCGACGTGACTGCTGACAAAATCGATTCGCTGATTGGCGGCATCGGGTTGTCCCCATGCCTCCCAAACTACGCCCGGTATATGCTGCACAATGTCTTCAACGCGCTGTCGGTGAAGTTCGAGTTCAGATCCGAGTTTCCACTTTTCTGATTCAGCCCGCTGTCGTTCTCTCGTAACTGCGGCTACCAGCAAAGTCATCAAGGTCGAGGTGCCCACAAACGAGATCAGCAGCAACAGCGTTACGTTGTCACTTGTCTGCACGAATGGTCCAAAATTGTTACGCGCCCCCCACACGGCGAGCGCAGCCATCAACATGATGGCGGTGGTGACAATTCGCTGATCAAACCTTAATGCCGCCCACATCAAACACGGCAGCGACAGGTAAGCAAGTGGATACGTTTTAACTGGTCCCGGAAACCATCCGCCGAAGACAATCAGTACCACGATTAAAAGCAATACAAAGAGACTGGCGAGTTCAGGTATGTCCCGTCGCTCGATCTTGCGTGAGGTGCTCCACGAGAGCACCAACGGCGAAACGATGAGTGCCCCAAATCCATCACCCATCCACCAGGTCAACCACAAATACCAAAAGCGAGCCCATTCTTCAGGATCACCAAGACAAACACTCACGCTGCCAATCGTCGCACTTACCAAAGGGGCCAACACCGCGCCGTAGACGACAAATGTCATCACATCAGAGACTGAGTCGAATGACTTTCGCCAGTTCTTTGTTCTTTGCAGCAGGTACCAGGCAACAACCGCTTCCAGGGTATTTCCGGTGGCGATGCCGAGGGCTGAAGCGAGCGGGATATTGGTGGGCAGATTTGCAGCAAGTGCGCCCAGAAAAATGCCCGGCCAAACGCGCGTTCCAAAGATCAGCAGCGAGGCGATCGCGATGCCGGTCGGGGGCCAAACTGGCGTTATGTTCTCATGTACTGAGGCTAGTGAAAGGCCGAGTTCGGCCGCGCCGAAATAGACGATGGCAATGATTAGGCACAAGCCGATGGGGGGCCGTTTCATGGAGTAAAACTCAGAGGAAGTTCCGGGCACGGAAGAGTCTACGTCCGCGTGCTCAGTTAGCCAAGAGGATTTGCGAAGAAAAAGAAAAAAGCGCGGCGGTTTTTGCCGTCCGCCGCGCCAACTATACCCACAGGAGGAAAGGGGTATTCAACGTCGAAAGTATAGAGGATTCTGGGGGTGGGTGGCAATGTTCGATACCGCACGATGCCCTGGTTTGAGACATTACTAAACCAACACCAAACAATGTCAAAAACCCTTGTATTCGTCGCGTCGACACTAAGCCGACTTTGCGTGTGTTAAGATTTGACTTCCTCCGATGTCAACTTGAACGAACTGGCCAGTGCTCCGTGACGGACATGGTTCCCGCTGTTTTCATCTTTGCCGGATTCTGCCGAAGCCGGGAGGAAGTATGGCAACACGCGATGCCATGGTCATTGGCACTGCAAACCAGTAACGACTAAAACTTCATGACAACCGATCCTGACTCAAGCAAAAAACCCGGCGAGCTGGTAGTCGTAGGATCCTCGGCCGGCGGCGTTGGAGCGCTCACGACTCTGGTGAGCACGCTCAACCGAAACTTTCCGGCTCCCATCGTGCTCGCACAACATCTGGATCCTGAGCGTCCCAGCCATCTCGGAACCATTCTCGAGCGCCACAGCACGTTACCTATTGTGGTAGTTAGCGAGGATCCGCCGACGCGATTGGAAAGTGGCAAGGTTTATGTCGTACCGGCTAACCGGCACGTCACCATATCTGATGGATCAGTAATACTCGAAGACGACCATGGGGATCGTCCCAAGCCATCTATAGACAGATTGTTGTCCAGCGCAGCGGAAGTTTATGGCGAGCACCTGATCGCCGTGATTCTGACGGGGTCTGGTTCCGACGGAGCCGCCGGCGGCGTCAACGTCAAAAACGCAGGCGGGGTGGTTATTGTTCAGAATCCGCGGACGGCCGCCTATCCATCGATGCCGCAATCGTTGCCCCCTACGGCAGTCGATCATGTGGTTGAAATGGAACATATCGGTCCGCTGCTTTACGACATCCTCCTCGGGGTCGATCTACCGGAGACAGAAAAAGTTGACGATCCGATGCGCGATCTGCTGACTCAAGTCAGCGCGCAAACCAATATCGATTTCCGCAACTATAAATCGTCAACCATCGTGCGACGGATTGGCAGACGGATGGCGGTTACTCGTAACGCAACCATTCGCGAGTATGCAGAATTTCTTCGTTCGCACCCGGATGAGATTCAGGAACTGGTCAAGGCGTTTCTCATAAAGGTAACCGGATTCTTCAGAGACCCGGAGGCTTTTGAGGTTATTAAAACGAGCATCCTTCCGTTGTTGCTGGATCATGCAAGGGAGAATGGCAGAAGCTTGAGACTGTGGTCGGCCGGCTGCGCAACCGGCGAAGAGGCATACTCACTGGCATTGCTTGTCGCGGAACAGTTGGGCCCCGACTTTCCGGAGTGGAATATAAAGATCTTTGCCACCGATCTCGCGGTGGACGCTATTAACTTCGCCCGGCGGGGTATCTATCCCGAAAACGTTCTCGATGATTTACCGGATGAGTATCGCGATCGGTTTTTTGAACAGACCGATCACGGTTATCGCATCTCAAAAGCATTGCGGCAGGTCATCATCTTTGGACATCAGGACATTAGTCGTGGCGTTCCTTTCCCGCGTATCGATCTGGTGAGCTGCCGGAATTTGTTGATTTATCTCAAACCTGAGCTACAGCAGTTTGTACTCGATCTTTTTGCCTATTCGTTACACCAATCACACGGTTTTCTTTTTCTGGGTAAGGCTGAAACAACCAGACCCACCAAAGCAAATTACGAACTCATCAATAAAAAATGGAAGGTCTACCGATGCCTGAGTGGACCACAAGCATTGCCAATCCATGAAACCTTACCCGCGCGAAATGCAAAAATTGTGGGCGAGTTTCGCAAGCACCTCGCAGCACCAGGCGCGATTACAAATCCGATCGAGGCCGCCGGGGGTGCCATTGATGTAACGCAACTACGTCGTATCAATGAATCAATGTTGCGTTATACCGATGTGGCAATTGTAATTATCGATCGCGATTATCGCATTGTGATTATCAATGCCATGGCGCGACGGCTGCTCGGCGTGCGCGACATTCCTTACGACCAGGATTTTTTGCACACAGTTCGCGGTATACCTTATCAGGAGGTTCGCAAGGCGATCGACACCGCCTTTCGCGAACACACAACCTCGAATCTTTCGGAAGTCGAACTGGATCACGCAGCCGAAGGGTTGGGAGGTTTCGTAAACCTAACCATCATGACTATGCAAACGGAGCACTCAGGACCTGAACTCGCCGTGATCACTGTTATGGATGTCACTGAGTTTGTGCAGACTAAGAGGCGGCTGGAAGCCGCGCAACGCGAGCATGCCGATCTGGTCAGCGAGCTGAGCGAAGCAAACCGGCGCTACAGTACGATGAACAAGGAGCTGCAAGATGCAAACGAAGAGTTGCAGGCGGCCAATGAAGAGCTGATGCTGACTCAGGAAGAATTGCAGGCTACCAATGAAGAGTTCGAATCCACGAATGAAGAGCTGCAGGCGACTAATGAAGAACTCGAGACAAACAACGAAGAGCTACAAGCGACCAATGAAGAATTGCAAACCACCAACGACGAGTTGACCTCACGCACTATGGAATCACACGATTTCATGCGACAGGTGCGGCAGGATCAGTTACACCTATCTGCGTTACTGGAACGATTTCCGCACTACGTTATGGTTTTGGACGCCGCCGACCTCACTATTCAATCCATCAACCCTGGATACCGGGAATTGCTTGCCGGACGCGATGTGATTGGTCTGCCGATCGGCGATCTCTTCCGTGGTAAACATCTGGGTGGTTTAATTACCACTCTCAGGAGAGTTGCGCGAGAAGGACAAGCGATTACTACTGAGCCGCTGCAGGCAAATGCGGATGATGAACACAATGGGATGTTCATACATACCATCGTACCGATTAGCGATGTAATAACCGGGAAAGTAGATCGGTTGTTTATTTATAGCGAGAAGATGGGATAGTTTAGTCACCGGGGCGCGGATACTCGGCTCTTATATGTGAGTAACACTCACACACTACCTGTTCCAGGATTTCACGGTTAGCGATGTGAAGCTGACCACGACGATAGTCGATCGCCTGCATCTCTTGTAACAGTCCGGCAGAAACAGTAATTCCTGCCCGGCGAGCACCAACTCTGGAAGCAATCATCTCCTGCGTTAAGCTGAGCTCACTTTGCCCAACCCGATCGTGAATCATTAACAACCAGCAAACCAGCCGCTCCAAAATCGTATGCCTGGTATTGCAAACGCAGCGTTGCGAAACCTGTGCTACGAGAGATCGATAACATTTCAGCAACGCTTTGAGCGCCGGTTCATTCTGGATAAACACTCGATCTAAAAATCTCGCTTCGAGTTGAATCGCGTTGCCTGCGAGAGTCACCCACATCCATGATCGCGACCGCCCACTACCCAACACGGTAGAAATTCCCATCAGGCTTTCGCGGCCGATCATCGATGTTTCGATTGTAACGCCATCCTCCATGATAGCGAGGGCGGAAATGACTGAGTCGATCGGGAAGTAGACGTAATCGATTTGATCGCCTTGCTCGTAAAGAACCTGATTAACCGAGAGCGGAACCACCCTCAGTGACGGCAACAATTCGTTAGCGATAGTGGGAACGGTGAGAAGCTCTTTGAGTAAGCCATTTCGAGAGGCAATAACCGAGACAAGTTCTTGATTGTCGGCCAGAAGTCTGGAAGGGCCAGCGTTCATCCCACAAATACTCCTATCCGGTTAGGAAAATCGGTTAAATGGGAGGGGCAAAAGAACAGGAGAGGGACGGAGTGATTGTACGCTCTTTGTCCGGCGGCGTACAGTGTGTGCTATTTAATTTATTGTTACAAAAGTTTGCACGCTTGGCCTCAGGAATTTCCCGATTTGAAACTGTGCGAGAACGTACCGACACCAAGGTGTTAAAAGTCTACATTCAGCCAACACAACAAGCAGGGTGGCCGGGCCGGCATATCCTTTCCGACTGACCTTGAGAAATATATGTCAGTCCGGCCTGTTTTTTCTTTTCACTATTTAATTCCGATGACAACTGACCGCCTTACGCTTCATAGCAAGTGAGAGCTATGCAAGATAAAAACCTCCCCCGTGTACTCTATATTGAGGATCACGAAGATACGCGCGAACTTGTTACGCTGGTACTGGAGCAGCGAAGCTACGAGGTAGTGACAGGCGCAACTATCGAAAGTGGCGTGGCGCTGGCTGGTGCGGAGCAGTTTGATCTTTATCTACTTGATTCGTGGCTGCCGGATGGGTCGGGATTGGATCTTTGTAAACAGATCAGAGCGTTTGACCCAACGACGCCGATTCTTTTCTATTCGGCAGCAGCGTATGAGATCGATCGGGAACAAGCGATTAGATCCGGCGCCCAGGCCTATCTAATCAAGCCCAGCCAACCCTCAGAACTCTGCAACCTCGTTAGCTCTCTAATCGAAAACCACCGCCGCTCGCAGTTAACCGTCAAACGGGCGTAACCTAAACGCGCCGTAACTATAACTGTAGGGGCGGCCCTCCGTGGCCGCCCTTGTCTGGAACTCAAAATCGTCTCACCTGGAGCGATACGATAGGGACGTCTTTCCATGACTCTCTTACCCGGAGACAAAGAAGTTCGCACGCCAGGGTGGCTACGGAGGGCCACCCCTACAGTCGACCTAAACCAGCGCGCCAGATGCGCCACAGCAGCAGTCCGGACAACCAAAGGGTAATAATCGTGGCTGTGGTTAAGACAAGCCAGAACGTCAAGTACGACTGAAACGCGTGTTCAAATCCCGGCTGAATCGCGTGCGCCAGATTCACATTAAATTGCGGCGCAGTAACCAACCGCGACGCAACTTGAACAACTAAGTACCAACCAAACGCCCAACGCCAGGAACCACGATCCATTCCAACCCGGCTGATCGCAATCATCGCCACACCCAAACCGCCGACATGCGCAAGTGTTGAAGTAAAAAATACGCCCCACGCCAGCACCACATAAACTATCCAGACAAACAATCCCGGTATCGTCCAGATCGCAGCAATCCTGATTAAACGAACCTGTTCGAAAAACAATCCGACCGCCAGCAGCAGGTTGCCGACATTACACATCCAGAACATGTGCCCGAGTTCATTGATTCGCCAGTAGTGAACACCCTGCGCCAGAAAGAAGATCAGCGGAAAGATACCGAGCAAGCGGAGTTTTGTGCGGGGGGAGAGATTCATGGCACGCAACTTTAGAATAACAGCAAACGGAAAAAAACACTGCGACCGCTTTTGCGCTCGTGCGCCTTTGTGGTAAGACTTCCGCGCAGGGTATTTTCGTCGTATGAGCTCTCTGGAAGACCTCCTCAAAAAATCCGTACCAGAATTGAGCGACCTCTTTGTGCGCCGCCAGCGGCGGGTACCTAAAGGTTTACTTGAAGCTTTGGAGATCGATCCTCGCCAGGGCGCGCAACAACTTGCCAGACGTATTCGCGGTCGCTATCGCGACAATCGTTCTGAGGGACAACGCCTTCATTTCCTACTGCGCTTTGAGATTGAACTCTGGTCACAGGGTTATGGATCCGTGGCTGGTGTTGATGAAGCGGGAATGGCACCACTCGCCGGGCCGGTAGTTGCGGGCGCGGTTATCCTGCCGCAGAACTACAAACTTCGCGGTCTCAACGACTCGAAGAAAATTCTCGACCCTGAGAAACGAGATGAACTTGCGCAACAGATCAAGCAGGACGCCGTCTGCTGGTCGGTTGGCTTTGCTGAAGTTGAAGAGATCGACAAGATCAACATCTATCACGCCGGCTTGCTGGCAATGCAGCGAGCGGTGCAGGGCTTGAGTTCGCAGCCTGACTTCATCCTCGTCGACGCGCGCAAAATTCCGAATTGCCAGACGCCGCAGCGTGGGATCATTCGTGGTGATGCTCTTTCGGCAAGCATCGCTGCCGCATCCATTATCGCCAAGACCACTCGCGACGCTCACATGTGCCAGATGGACCAGCTATATTCCGGTTACGGGCTGGCCACGCACAAAGGTTATCCAACTCCCGAACACTGCCGCGCACTGAAAATGCTCGGTGCGTTGCCGATTCACCGTCGCAGCTTTGCGCGTGTGCGTGAAGCGCTCGGACTCGATCCGGTCCAGGCGGAACTCTTCGCCCCCGAAGAAGAGTTTGTACAGGAAATGGCAACACTTAAAGCATCACTTTAGCGTTTACTTTTCTCGATGGCGCTAACCGAGTACAAGAAGAAACGGAAGTTTGATAAGACACCTGAACCTGGGCCGACGAAGAAGCACACGCGCTCACGCCGCATGTTCGTTATCCAGAAACACCGCGCTACACAACTGCACTACGATTTCCGTCTAGAAGTAGATGGAGTGTTGAAGTCGTGGGCCGTTCCAAAAGGGCCATCGCTGGATCCATCCGTGAAGCGACTCGCCATGCAGGTCGAAGATCATCCGGTTGACTACGCGAAGTTTGAAGGTGTGATACCGGAAGGTGAGTATGGCGGTGGGACCGTGATGGTCTGGGACTACGGCACGTACAAGCCGGAAGAAACGAAAGACGTCGAAGCCGCGCTGCGCAAGGGGGATTTCAAGTTCACGCTCGACGGCGAGAAGTTGAAAGGCTCATGGGTGCTCGTGCGCACACGCAATCGACAGTGGTTGTTGATCAAACATCGCGACTGGTACACGACAGAGGAAGACGTCACCGAAATTGCGCCGGTGTCGATCTTAACGCGCCGATCACTGGCTGAAATTGCTGAGGATGAAGGCGGAGACATCGCGAAAGCGAAGACGGGCGATCCGAAAAAGATCCCGCCTCGCACTGGCGTCAAGCGTCGCAAGAAGGGCGCCCGCGCAAAGGTCTGGCATAGCAACCGTGCGAGCTAATCCACAGATTACACAGATTGATCTGTGTAATCCGTGTAATCTGTGTAATCTGTGGATCAGATAAGCCCCCTGTATGACAATTGACCCTCGACAATCCTCGCCGCCGGTGTGTACGGATGCTCCTCAATTTTCGTTTTCTTGAGTATGTGAATCACCGTGTGTCCGCCGGCTTTCAAATAATCCGCGATCAAGCTGCGATGACATCGCCACCAGAGCGACTCCGCACACATAACCGTCACGCGTGCACTCCTCGCCAGTTCAAGTAAATCCTTAACACCCAACTTGAACTCTTCACTTTCCATATGATCCGCATACGCGCGAAACGATGCATTCTGCCACGCCGTATTGTGCGAATCAGCGCGTGGCGTGCGGCGTCCACCAAGTCGCGGCTCGTGCCTGTAGTCAATCCCAGCCTCACGCAGCGACTCAGCCAGCGCTTCTCGATTGAATTGCGGTAAACGCCGCGAGCCCGGAAAGCTGCGCACATCAACCAGCACCTGAATCTCGTGCACCCGCAGAATCTGCACAAACTCTTCTGCACTGCGCGTCGAATGTCCCACTGTCCAAACCGTCATCATGATCCCTGATTTTTAAGTTTAACTGTAGGCAAGCCGACTCTTGAAGTAATCCATCAAATCCATAAGGTTAAAGTTAAAGATAAGCTTCAAGTCGAAATCGCCCTTTGGTCTCGGTAAGCGGCTTCCAAAGGTCGCCAAGCTTCCGGACTCGCGCCGGAACGTTGTCGATCCGGAAGTCGTCAATGTCGATGCCGCGCTCGATCTCTTTCCAGGTGACGGGCGTCGAAACAGTCGGCAGCTTCTTTGGCCTGACTGAATAGAGCGACGCCAATGTTCGGCCCCACGCGTTCTGGTTATAGTCAACCAGCACTCTTCCCTTCGGACGTTTCGACACCTGGTAGACCGCGGTTAAAAGTTTTGGCGCCTGCGAGGCCACCGCGTGGGCAAACTCTTTCGCAAACATCCACACCTGTTTTTGCGTTGGCCCGCGCTTGATCGGAATGTAGATATGAATGCCCTTCGAGCCTGTAGTCTTCACGTAGCTTTTAATCTTCAATGAATCGAGCGCCAGCTTGAGATAGAGCGCCGCTTCGCAAACTTTTTCAAACGAAGCATTCGGCACGGGATCGAGATCGAAGTGAATGTAATCAGGCCGATCGACGTCGTCACAACGCGCATACCATTGATTAAGATCGATGCAACCGAGATTGATCACCCACATCAACGACGCTACATCCTGAATCATCGGAAAGTTGATGATGTTTCCCGACTCGTGTTCGATGTTGCAGATCTCAATCCAATCGGGCCGCGGCGACGGCGCGCGTTTCATGAAAAAGAAATCGCCGGCGGCGCCGTTCGGATAACGCTTCATCACCATCGCACGGTCCGTGAGGTGAGGGAGCAATACCGGGGCTACGTCGAGGTAATACTGGATTAGATCTCGCTTCGTGACGCCGAGCCCCGGCCAGAACGGTTTGTTGAGATTGGTAAGTCTAACTAATCGATCGTCGATCTCGACGTCGAGGTTCTTTTCGTCTTTCGGGAGTTTGATTTTCGGAACCGACTTGCGGCGTTTCGGAGTTTTTGAACTTCGCTCGACTGTGGCAGGGTGATAGTCGCGGGTTGGAAAGAATTCCATTAGTTAAAGTAAAACCTTAGAAACAAGATTACAGGATGAACAAGATTAACAAGATACTTGAACCATCTTGTTAATCCGGTTCATCTTGTTAATCGTGTAACTAGATGACTGTCCCATCAGCTATCACCGCATTCTTCGGCACGATGATAATTCCATCACGAATAAAATAAGCACCATCCGGCCCTTCGAGTTCAGTCACACCCGCTTCATTCCACAGTCTCGCGTTCTTGCCAATGCGCGCATTCTTGTCAATGATCGCGTGCCGGATGACAGTTCCCTCCCCGATGCCAACGCGCGGCACGCCTCGAGCCAGGTCTCGCCGCATGTCGTCAATCGTCTGGTAGAAATCAGCCCCCATCATGTAAGCGGAATCGATCTGCACGCCCTTGGAGATCCGGCTGCGCAGTCCCACCACTGAGTTCGTCACCTTCGCGCCGTTGATGATGCAGCCATCGCTGATGATCGAATCGTTGATCTCGGTGTCTTCAATCTTTGACGGCGGCAAGTAGCGGGCACGCGTGAACACAGGCGCTTCGGCATCGAACAGATTGAACTTCGGAATCTTGCTCGTCAGATCGAGATTCGCGCGATAGAACGCGCCGATGGTCCCAATATCTTCCCAGTAACCGTCAAACATGTAAGCCTGCACATGGCCCGATTTGATCGCCGCCGGGATCACGTGCTTGCCGAAATCCATCCACGCAACATCCTGTGCCAGCAACTCCTCCAATTTCGCATACTTGAAAACGTATATCCCCATCGACGCGAGATACGAACGGCGTTGCGCTTCTTCAGCTTCGAGCCCAAGCTTCGTGGTATCGACCTGCATTGACAACAGATCGTCGCCCTTAGGTTTCTCTTTAAACTCGATAATGCGACCCGTTTCGTCAGTCTTCAACAGACCAAACTCACTCGCCGACCGCGCCTCACAGGGAATCACCGAAACCGTAACATCGGCACCCGTTTGATGATGACGCTCGAGAAACTCGCGATAATCCATCTTGTAAAGATGATCACCGGAAAGAATCAGCAACGTATCGATGCCCCAGTCTCTGATGTGCGGTAAAACCTGGCGCACCGCGTCGGCAGTCCCCTGGAACCACTGCGGGCTTTCGGGTGTTTGCTCGGCGGCAATTATCTCGACAAAGCCATTTGAGAATTGCGAGAAGCGATAAGTTTGCGCAACGTGCCGGTTGAGCGAAGCAGAGTTGTACTGCGTCAACACAAACGTGCGCAGCACGTCGGAGTTGATGCAGTTTGAAAGCGCGATATCAACCAGCCGGTATTTACCGCCGAGTGGCACCGCGGGTTTTGATCTCTGTTGAGTGAGCGGGAAGAGGCGATTACCAGCGCCTCCGCCAAGAATAACTGCCAACAGCTTTGAACTTGCCGGCATTATCAGTCTCCATCTAGTAAGCGGAGGATTTAACTACTGTGGGGGTTTTGCCCGCGGCTTCCTGGGCGATCTTTACGCCAACGCTGGCGCCGATGCGTGTGGCGCCGGCTTCAACCATCTTGCGTGCGTCGTCGAGACCTTTCACACCGCCTGAAGCTTTTACGCCAAGCTCTGGTCCAACGGTGCTTCGCATCAGTGTGACGTCAGCCACCGTGGCCCCTCCTTTGGCGAAGCCGGTGGAAGTTTTAACGAAGTCGGCGCCGGCTCTTTTCGCAGCCTGGCACGCGCGCACTTTTTCGTCGTCAGTCAACAATGCTGTTTCAATGATCACTTTGCAGATTACGTCGTACTCGTGCGCGACCTGGGCCACCGAGCGAATGTCGTGCTCGACGAGACAATCATCGCCACTCTTCAACGCGCCGACGTTGATCACCATATCCACTTCTTTTGCGCCATCGAGGATCGCGCGACGCGCTTCGTAAGCTTTTACGTCCGGCAAAGTGGCGCCAAGCGGAAATCCGATAACCGTGCAAACAGGAACGCCGCTCCCGATCAGGTTGCACGCAGCGACTCGCACCCAGGTCGGATTGACGCAAACCGACGCGAAGCGATAGGTCGCAGCTTCGTGGCAGAGTTTCTTGATGTCGTCGTCGGTGGCTTCGGGTTTTAGAAGTGTGTGATCGATCAAGCCGGCCCATTCGCGGGCCGTGCCGGTTTGGCCCAACACGAGGCCGATACGCGCCGCCCCCGCATCGACGATACGATGCATGCGCTCCGGGCAACGATGAAAACACTCAGAGGTGCAGCCGCAAAGCGACGCCTGCTCCGCGCCACCGTCGCCGTTCAGACGCGCAACAATCGCGTCGGTAATCTGTTCAATCAGGGATTCGTAATCACCGTTGCTGGAAAAGGGCATGACGGGGAGCATTCTAGCATTGAGTCGTAAAAGCAGTCTCACGCGGCGGCGCAACGGCGCAGCTTTCGACGCCGAACAATCTTGGTGACCTGTCGCTGCGCCGTTGCGCCGCCGCGTGAGAAATTCTTCCTAACGCTGGTATTGCCGCTGAATCGCATCGATCTTCGCGACGCGTTTGCGGTGTCGATCCTCACTAATCTCGGTGGCGAGCCAGGTCGTCACGATGTCGCGCATCTGCTTGCTGTTGATCGTCTTGCTACCCAACGTCAAAACATTCGCATCGTTATGTTCGCGAGAGTTGCGCGCCACCTCGACTGAATAACAAGCCGCAGCTCGCACACCGGGAACCTTATTCGCCGCCATCGCGCTTCCAACGCCCGCGCCATCAATCACGATACCAAGATCTGAACTGCCGTTCGCCACCGCCTGCGCCACTGCATGCGCAAAATCAGGATAGTCAACAGCGTCTTCCGAAGACGTGCCAAAGTCCTGAACTTTGTGGCCGAGCTCGTTAAGCAAAGCTTTGAGCTCTTCCTTCATTTTGAAACCGCCGTGATCGGCGCCGACTGCGATCAGCTTCGACGCTTTCGATCCGCGTCGCGACGCGCGTCGCACGATCTCAATCTTTCGCTCGTTGACGATATCCGCCGCGAGTGGCGTCAAACGAGCATCTTCACCGATTCTTAAAACCGATCCGGCTTCGAGTCCCCGCACGTCGTCTTCCGTGATCACGCTCTTCGACGATTCATCACGCGTGACTGTCGTTGGCGTATTCGTGTCTGAAACCTGATTTACAAAACGGGTTTGCGTTTGTGGTTGGGCTTCGCTGTTTTCTGGTGCGGCTTTCGCGAGCACTTCACGCACGAGAGCACGTACGCGGTCGCGGGTGGAATCGTTCTCCATTAAGCGTTCCTCAGATCCAACACCCGCGCTTTAGAGTCAGCAAGTTTTCCGCCGCGGAAGGTGAAATCAACCCGGCCCACGTAGATGCCGCTCTTACCGACCTGAAAAATCAAAGTCTTGGCGCCGCAGGGCTGAGTTTGCGTGGCAGGCTCTTTCATGAACGTGTGTGTGTGGCCGCCGGCGATGAAATCGATACCGTCAACCTGGCCGGCGACGAGTTTATCGCCTCGCTGACCGTCTTCGTTATAACCAAGGTGCGACATGCAAACCACCATATCGCAACGCTCCTGTTCGCGGAGCGTCTTTACAACGTCGCGAGCAGCTATCACCGGATCGAGATAAGTAACGCCTTTGAAGTTGTCGGGAGTGATCAAACCCACCGGACTGATACCCAAACCAAACAACCCGATCTTTATTCCGCCAAGCGTCTTGATGACGTAACGTTTAACTTTAGTTTCAAGCACAGTGCCTTTGACATCGTAGTTCGCTGACACGATCTCAAAGCTCGCAAACTTCAGTGCGTTGGCGAGGGCTTCCACGCCGTTGTCGAATTCGTGATTGCCGAGCGTGCCTACGTCATAACCAATCGCAGACATCGCTTTGTACTCGACTTCTCCGCGATAGAAATTGAAGTAAGGAGTGCCCTGCAAAACATCGCCGGCATCAACCAGCAATGTATTTGGATTCTCTTTTTTGATCCGTTTGACGAGGGTTGCGCGACGCGCGGCGCCTCCCTTCCCTGCATTCGCGTCGTTTGCCGGCAACGGATCGATCTGGGAGTGGGTGTCGTTGGTGTGCAGGATCGTGATTACGGTATCGGCCGCAGTAAATGCTTCCCGCGGCATACCGATCAGGGCTGCACCGAAGACTGCGGATGTGGTCAGAAATGTTCGTCTATTAATCATCGTGGAGATTCAGCAGACTTCGGACCTGGGCCAACCTGAACCCAACGATCGTCCACCACACTGCGAATCGGGCGTCCTGCAGCAGATTCGGCTTTAACGTAGTTCATTACGCCGTCGCGCAGTGTGACATTCAGTGGGGTAGTGCTCTTTGCTTCCTGAAGAATTGCGTAAGCACCGCTGGCCAGTCGCAAAAGATAATCAATCGTGATGATCGTATAGGTCTGGTTGGGATCGATCTCCTGCTCTTTGCCATTTTCATCAACCAGCTTGCCGCTGATGTATTCAGGACGATCGCGGTCGTTGTATTTAAACTGAATGCGCGCGCCGGCTTGGGCGTCACGAGTCACGATCTGGAGCAGTTTGGCAAGCTGAACACCGGTGAGATCCACGGCGATAAGTGCATTTTCAAATGGCAGCAGTTCAAAAATATCGCTGGCGCGCAGTTCACCGGCGGCAATGTCGTTCTTCCGCAAGCCACCCGAATTCATGACGGCGAGCACCACCGGTTTCCCCAAACGCGCCTTCGCCTGCGCGCGCATCGCGTCAGTCACAAAATTTCCGAGGGTGCCCGCGCCAACACCGGATTTTTTGAGTCCGCCTTCGAGCCGGCCGATCACTTTGCTGAGCTCATTAACCCTCTCACTATAAGGCGCCAGGATCTTCACGACCTCAGGATCGTCGGGCACTGTTGAATCGACTTCCAGACGTCGCGCACGGGTTTCAATTTTTCGGGAAGCGGTAGCGCCGGGTTTTGCCTGAGCGGGTGTTGCGGGGCAAGGTTCAATCACAGTTCCCTGTCCAAATGCGGGAACAGCAAAAACCGTCAACACAACAGCGTAAAGAAGTATCTTCATCTGCCTGTTAATCATTTGACCTAAAGGAAGAGCTTTCATAGTATGTCGCACCACGCAGCACATAAGCAAACCCTTGCTAGATCGATACTGAAGTAAAAAGGAGAACCAAGTTGGCTACTTCTTCAGCCGAGATCAATTCGGAGTTCAGTAATCCTAATCTTTCCATTCTTTATTCTGCTGAAGCCATTCAAAACCGCATCAATCAGCTCGGTGCGCAGATCACGCGCGACTATGCTGGACGCAATCCATTGTTGATTGGGGTGTTGAAAGGCGCGTGTTTTTTTCTCAGCGACCTGCTTCGCGCGATCGATACTCGTTTGAGTATCGAGTTTATGGCTATCTTGAGTTACGGATCTTCAACCAGGACTTCGGGTGAGGTGCGCATCATGAAAGACCTCGACGTACCGATTGAAGGTCGCCACATCCTCGTAATTGAAGACATTGTTGATACCGGTCTGACGCTTTCTTACCTGCTCGCCAATCTTGAATCACGTGGCGCCGCGACTGTGAAACTGGCGGCGCTGCTCGACAAACACGAGCGGCGGCAGAAAGAAGTGCAGATCGACTATCTTGGGTTTCAAATCCCGGATGAGTTTGTAGTCGGCTATGGTCTCGATTTCGCTGAGCGTTATCGCAACCTGCCGTTTATTGCCGTGTTGAAAAATCCTGAAGCGTAGGAGAATAAACAGGTGAAGAAGTTTCTGTCGCTCACAGTTTTGCTGCTCTCGGTTGTGTCGTTACAGGCACAAACCGATTTTTCCAAGGTCGAGATGAAAGCCACGAAAGTGGCGGGCAACGTTTACATGCTCCAGGGTTCTGGTGGAAACATCGGCGTCTCGGTGGGTGATGACGGCATCTTGATTGTCGACGATCAATTCGCGCCGCTCGCCGATAAAATCCGCGCCGCCTTAAAAGGACTGGCGGACAAGAAGTTGCGCTTTATTCTCAACACTCACTGGCACGGCGATCACACCGGGGGCAATGTGGCTTTTGGACCAGAAGCTACAATCATTGCTCACGATAACGTGCGCAAGCGGCTGGCGACTGAGCAAAAATCAGCAGTCTTTAACAGCACCACGCCGCCATCTCCGAAGGAAGCGCTTCCGGTGATCACTTTCGATCAGTCGTTATCGGTGCACTTCAACGGTGAAGATATTCGCGCCATTCATTTCCCCCAGGGTCACACCGACGGCGACAGCATTATATTTTTCACGACGTCGAACGTGGTCCACCTCGGGGATGATTTCTTTGCGGGCCGGTTTCCGTTTGTGGATCTTGAGAGTGGCGGAACTGTCGAAGGGTTGACCAAGAACATCGGCGACGTCATCAACAGGATCCCCGCCGGGGCGAAACTGATTCCGGGTCATGGTCCAATCTCGACTATTGACGATCTCAAGAGCTATCACGGCATGCTCACGAAAACCACGGAGATCGTGCGTCAAAAGATCGCCGCCGGAAAGACGTTGGAACAGATTAAGAGTGAAGGGCTGCCGGCGGAATGGGCGCCATGGGGAACAGGGTTTATCAAGACGGATCGTTGGGTTGAGACGATCTATAAAAGCTTGACGGCCAAGAAGTGAACGGTTAGCTGGATAAAGATTTACAAGATTAGACAAGATTTACTGGATGGTTGTTGGATTAAGGGATGGTTGTTGGATTAAGGGATGGGTTGTTGGATTAAGGGATGATTGTTGGATTAACGGATGTTTTCAGGATTTACGAGATTCTCGACTTCGGAGAAATCTTGTAAATCCTGTTACATCTTGTAAATCTTGTTCAAAAAGCTCTCACCCGCACTCAACTTCACCCCAAAATTATCCGCGATCGTCTGCCCGATGTCGGCGAGTGAGTCTCGCGTTCCAAGGTTAACGCCCGGCTGCGCGGTTTTGCCGAAGACCAATAGCGGCGCGTATTCGCGCGTGTGATCGGAGCCGGGGAAGGTGGGATCGTTTCCGTGATCGGCGGTGATCATCATCACATCATCTTCGCGCATCGCCGACTCGATTTCCGGAAGACGCGTGTCAAAGTGTTCGAGCGCTTTCGCATAACCTTCCGTGTCGCGCCGGTGCCCGTAGAGCATGTCGAAGTCGACCAGATTCGAGAAGATCAAACCGCGCGTGGAGTCGTTCAACGCTTTGATGGTTTGATCGATCGATTGTTCATTATTTTTCGCGGTCAGATCCTCGGTTACGCCCATCGAATCGTAAATTGAGGCGATCTTGCCGATGCACACGACGTCGAGATCTTCATCAGCGAGCGCCGGCAGAAGATTCTCGCGTGGCGGCGGTACGGCGTAATCGTGACGATTCTCGGTCCGGTAAAAAGCTCCCGTTTGGCCCAGAAATGGGCGCGCGATTACGCGTCCCACTTTGTGTTCACCATCGAGTATGCGCCGCGCGATTTCACAAATCTCGTAAAGCCGGTCTAACGGAATCACTTCTTCGTGGGCCGCGATCTGAAACACCGAATCAGCCGAGGTGTAGACAATCGGTTTACCAGTAGCGACGTGTTCCTGTCCGAGCGTCTTGATGATCTCAGTCCCCGACGCGGGAATGTTTCCAAGGATGCCCGGCACTGACGTCTCGCGAACAAATCGATCGATCACCGCCTGCGGAAATCCGTTTGGATAAGTTGGAAAGGCCTGGTCTAAAACAATGCCCGCCATTTCCCAATGACCAGTGGTTGTGTCTTTGCCATTCGAACGCAGCGCACACCGTCCGTACGAACCGCTGAGATAGTTCAGTGGCGACACTGACTGAAGCGGGCGGATATTGCCCAGGCCGTAGCGTTGCAGATTAGGCAAACGCACCGGTCGCGACTCGAGAATATGCCCGAAAGTATCGGCGCCCTCGTCGCCCCACTCCGGAGCATCAGGCATCGCGCCGATTCCGGCGCCGTCAAGAACGATTAGCAATACACGATTGAAGCGATTTGTCATGAAGAATAGTTACAGGATTTATAAGGCAGCCTCTCAATTTTTCGGCGCGTAATACCCGTCGCGCGAGCGAATCTGCGCTTTCTCTTTCAAACCTCGGATCTCAAGCTTGATCGAACGAAACTTTCCATCGCGAGCCTTGTTGGTTGGATAGTAACCGAGACTGTAAAGCGTGCCGATGTCAGCCGCCACACGCGCGAACGCGGCACGCGCGTCAGACAACGTTGCCGCCACGAAACTACGCCCTCCCGAAACGTGGGCCAGGTCGTCCATTTCGCGTCGCGCGAGATTGTAAAGGTCCCGGCTAATCGACATCCTCTCAAAAGGTCCCATCTGACAAAAGCTGTTGAAGCTCTCTGCTTTTGCCTTCGGGAAAAACAGTTGCCGGTAACGTTGTATCTGTTTTTGCGAAAGCGAAAGTTGACCGTCGTCCTGACAATCTTTCATCAGGCGATCTTCAACGAAGTCTTCGGTGTTTACCTGGATGAAATAACAAGCAATTCCGGCTCGCGACAGCTTCATTTTCGCCGCAGCGAAATCGGAGTTGCTTGATGAATCGACGCCGTCAGTCAGCGCCACCACGGCACGGCGGCCGCGCACATCATCTTTTGGCGCTTCGCGGAAGATGCCGTCGGCAACTCGCTCGAGCGCGTCGTAATACGGAGTGCCCTGGCTCGCTCCGAGATTTTCGATTGCAGCTCGCAGAGCCTCGCGATCGTCAGTTAACGGCGCCAGCACTTCGACTGTGGCAATCGGCTGCGCAACTGTTCGCGCCGTGTTGAAGGCGAGAATCCCGACGCGATCGCCTTGACGGAGGGCTCCGATAAAACTGTTTGCCGCAGACCGGATCAACGCCAGATCGTCGCGCGTGGATCCGGACGTATCGAGTAACAAGGCAATCTCGAAGGGCGTTTCGGTGGTGCCGAAATTCGCAATCGATTGCGGCTGACCATCTTCGAGGATGCGGAAGTTTTCAGGTTTGAGACCTGACAATGGACGACCGGCGCCGTCAGTTACAACTGCGGGAAGAGATACGAGTTGAGTATCAACCCTGACCACGTCGCCTTCGTCGACCTCTTCGGTTGAGCCGGGCGTTTCTTTCTTCGGCTCGGTTGTTTGTTCTGACCCGCTGACGCGCCGCGGGCGCTGTGCCGGTGGTTGCGCGGTCTGCTGAGCGCGCGTTGCGTCAAACAACAGCGAAGTCAACAGCACAATAGCAATGATACCGGCAGGCAAACGACGACAATACTTTGTAAATCTTGTCATGGCAGTAAAACTAGATGGGCTCTCGGAGAGAGAATATAACAAGCCGCAGAAAGGCACAAAACGTTTAAGACGTCGCTGTTTTATGGTTCCGTCGTTATCTTTCTGCGGCCCTCGGCGTATCTCTGCGCTCTTTGCGTTAGAGGGCGATTTTCAGCGCAGAGATCGCCGAGTTCGCGGAGGGCCGCAGAGAAATTCAAATTGACCGTTATTTATGTTGCTCGTGCTTGACACTCCTGCCCGCGTTCTCATAGCATGGCGACTCGCTTTGTTGCGACCGTGATCGCGGTTTGGACTGACGGCAGGGTCGGTCCTAACGAAGGCACGTACGTCAATGGTAGACGGCTTCCCTTACAAGGAAGAGGTTGGGGGTTCGAGTCCCTCCGTGCCTACCAAACGAATCATTTTGCGGAGTCGTAGTTCAGTTGGTTAGAACGCCGGCCTGTCACGTCGGAGGTCGCGGGTTCGAGTCCCGTCGGCTCCGCCATTAATTTTAAGCAAATCTCGCATTCGACTTGTCCCCCCGACAGGTCTTTCTGTCAAACAATCCTCCCAAGCCCGACGATATAGTTGTGTTCGCTAACCGAGAATGGAGGGCGTTATGAGAATCGTCTCTATTTCGAAGGAACAGAAGACACTCGCGGCCCAGTGTGCCGCGGTTCTTTGCGTCATTGCTGTTACTACTGGACTCGCGATCAGCTTGCAGCGTCGCGTTCACGCCAATACGGGAATCGATTTCCTGACGAACACGCCGGCTAACACTCAGGATGGACCAGCGCTCGGAGAGATCATCAACCTGTACTCCTGGCGGAATCGGAGCGGCCGCACGCTGGCTGATAGTGTTAAAGGGCAGGCACTCGCACTCATCGTCGTGGTGAATCCGTCCTGCGAAAAATGCACTAACTCCAAAGAATCAATGCGCGCGCTGCGCGAGCGCGTGGGGCAATCAAAAATTCCCTACTTCGTGGTCTTTGCCGACGGAGCCGATCCATCGAAATACTTTTCTTATGCTGACTCTTTAAATCTCGGCGCTGAAGCTTTCGTCAGCACTGAGTCGCGTTCATCACTGTCGACCATGACGGCGCCGTCGCACCTGCTGGTGACGAATGAAGGCCTGGTGGTGAACAAATGGAACGGCATTCCGGAGAAGGATCCCACTCCGTAGTTGTGTTCACAAAATAAATTCAATAAATAAACTGCGCTGTGCTATTGACCCTGCGCGAGTTTTGATTAAAATTCTGTCCAACGGTGAATGTGGTTGCCGGGGTGAGGACGGTGACCAATCGAGGCTGAATGCCTCCGCCAACCTTGAGAGGCCGGTCCAAACCGGCCTTTCGGTTTTTTTGGCGTTAGAAAATCAATGATTTCAGTTGCTGAAGCAATCCAAATCGTCAAACAACACACGCAGCCGCTGCCGGTTGAGAAGGTCGAACTACACGAGGCTCTGGGGCGCGTGCTGGCTAACGATGTGGTGGCCGATTCAGATCTGCCTCCGTTTGATCGCGCACAAATGGATGGTTACGCGGTGCGATCGGACGACGTTAAATCTGCGCCTGTGTCTTTGCGTATAGTCGGGGAGTCAGCCGCCGGCAAAGGTTGGCATCACGATCTGCACGAAGGACAGGCAGTGCGCATCATGACCGGCGCCCCTGTTCCCGCGGGCGCTGACAGCGTGCAGCAGGTTGAGTTAACTCACGAACTCAAAGACGGCACCGTTGTGGAATTGCTGCAGAGCGTCGAAGCCGGCAAATCTGTCGTTAAGCGCGGCACTGAAATTCAAGCCGGTGAAATTGTTTTGAACGCCGGCACAACGATCAATGCAGCAATGATGGCGGTGCTGGCGGCGTTTGGTTATGCCCACGTCGAAGTGTTTCGCCAACCGCGAGTGGCAGTGCTCGCTACCGGCTCCGAACTAGTTTCCGTGGATCAAATACCTGCCCAGGATCAGATTCGCGACTCCAACAACTACTCGATCGCAGCTTACGCTGAGTTGGCTGGTGCGGTAGTTAAACGTCTGCCACTCACAGGTGACGAAACTGCGTTACTGAAAAACCAGATTGCTGAGGCAGTCGAGGCTTGTGATGTGATCGTTACCTCAGGTGGCGTGTCGATGGGTGTTTACGACGTCACTAAAACAGCTTTGAAGGAACTGGATGCGGAGATATTTTTCGAGCGAGTTGCACTTCGACCAGGTAAACCAACTGTCTTTGCGCGAATGCCGAATGGAACGCTCGTGTTTGGATTGCCGGGTAACCCAGTGTCAGTTTCCGTGACGTTCAATCTTTTCGCACGCACTGCGCTGCGAGCGATGCAGGGTGCGACAGAACCCGCGTTGAAACCGGAAACGGCTGTGCTGGCACGTGCGATAAAAGGAACGGTGGATCGAGAGAGTTACTTGCCGGTTCAGTTAACTACGAATGATGACGGTGAGTTGATCGCGTTTCCGTTGAAGTGGGGTGGATCGTCCGATTTCGTCGCCTTTGCATTGACGACCGCGCTGATGAGCGTGCCCGCGAACATTAAAACGCTTGAAGCCGGATCCTTAGTGAACGTGTTGCGGCTTCCGTAAAACTGTAGGGGCGGCCCTCCGTGGCCGCCCTTGCGTACGAACTTCTTTGTCTCGCGATTAGAGAGCCACCGGAAGGATGCCCTTATCGTATCCTCCAGGTGAGACGATTTTGAGTTCCAGACTAGGGCGGCCACGGAGGGCCGCCCCTACAATTGGCATTCGGACCGCCAATGGCATTCGGACCGCCAATGGCATTCGGACCGCCAATTGGCATTCGGACCGCCCATTGGCATTCGGACCGTCAATTGGCATTCGGACCGCCAATGGCATTCGGACCGCCCATTGGCATTCGGACCGCCCATTGGCATTCGGACCGTCAATGGCATTCGGACCGCCAATGGCATTCGGACCGTCAATTGGCATTTGGACCGTCAATTGGCATTCGGACCGCCAATGGCATTCGGACCGCCAATGGCATTCGGACCGCCAATGGCATTCGGACCGCCAATGGCATTCGGACCGCCAATTGGCATTCGGACCGTCAATTGGCATTCGGACCGTCAATTGGCATTCGGACCGCCAATGGCATTCGGACCGCCCCAACAATCACATCTGTACAATCGGTGCGACGCGTTCCGTCAGGCCCTTGAAACCAACAAAACCCGGCAGGAGCTCGATGCGACTGGCAATCTTCTGATCAAACAGATCGAGCCCTTCTTTACCCGGCCATAACGTAGCCATCACGTAATTCGCATCGCCCTCCGGTTTGGCTCCCTGCCCCACCGGTTTCCAGAATTTTCCAACAATGAACCGCGCCAGCTTCTTCGAAAAATCGGTCTCGCGTAACTTCACTCGCGCCACGTTCCAGTAAAAACTCGAGTGGATCGATTCTTCCTGTACGATCCCAATCAACAGTTGTTTTAACACCGGATGCTCCGCGAGATCTGAAAGCCGCCGGTACGCATTCATCGCCGTAATCTCATTGATCGCGCCCCACACCATGTGCGCGCCATGAAAATATTTTCCAAACGGACGCGAAGCGTGGTCTGCCAGATAACTTCCGATCACATACAGTCGCGGAATCTGGCGCGTCGCTTCAGCCTGCCAGTTCTTTCCGGTCGGCACTCCCGCTTCCTCCAAAAAACGATTGAGCAGATTGCCATGATGGAGTTCCTCGATACTCCAGCGGTCCATAAATTTCTTGATTATGGGATCTTTACCGGTCGGCGTGCGGCGCAGCTCCTGGTAATACATATCGGTGAAGTACTCGATGTCGCGCATGTAGATCAGCACCGGTATGAAGGCAGGATTCAGCTCGTAGTTCTTAATCTCCTTCCACTTAATGCTGTTCACGTACTCTTTGGACAGGGCGCGTGGCTGGCGCTCATACCAGTCAAGCACTTCCTTATCAGTTTCAAACACAGCGAACCTCCGAGTTCAAATGGTCGATTAAGCTACGATCACGCGCGACGGATCGGATTTTTTACCGCTTGGTTTATTGCTCCAGAACTACCCCGGATCGAGATTGGGCCAGAGAGCTTTGCACACATAAACCCCGATGAGGCTCCCGTCCCGGTCGCAGCAGAATAGACGCAAACATGGTCGGATGTCGAGATCTACTTGCCCCGCCATTGGTTTTTGTTATCTACTTTTGGCGAATGACACAGCTATCGCACGTTGACGAGCAGGGACATATCCGGATGGTCGATACGGGCCACAAAGAAACCACTTTGCGACGCGCAGTCGCTTCGGCCCGCGTGCTGATGACTTCAGCGACGGTTTCGGCGCTGCGCGAGCACCGCACTCCGAAAGGCGATCCGCTGGAAACCGCGCGTTTGGCCGGAATCATGGCCGCCAAACGAACGTCTGCACTGATCCCGCTTTGCCATCCCCTGCCGTTAACGCATATCGATATTCAGGCAAGTGTAGAAGACTGGGGCGTTAAGCTTCAGGCAGAGGTCTCAACCCAAGCGCAAACTGGGGTGGAAATGGAAGCATTAACCGCCGTTTCGGTCGCCGCATTAACCGTTTACGACATGTGCAAAGCACTCGAAAAAGGCATGACTATTACCGACGTGCAGTTGGAAAACAAAACCGGCGGAAAATCCGGCGACTATCAGAGAGGCTAAATCCGCGTAAATCGCTTTTTTCCAAATCTGTGTCATCTGTGGCCGGAACCTCCGCCGGCAATTGTGCGTTATTCACCGCAGGATTAAAATAGGCTCCTATTTCCACCGCGTTCATCGGAGAGTTGAAGATGAGATTAAGGCTTTCACAAGACGCACGACCCCAGGCAATGACGCTGCTGATCGCAGCCACGATTTCAGTGGTGCTCTGGTTTATCCCCTTCGCCGAGTTTCTAACCTATCCGTTCCGGATATTCGTCACCTTTATTCATGAAGGCGGACACGCCATCGCAGCCCTGCTCACCGGCAATTCGGTCGCCAGTTTGAGCGTGGCCACGGATGCCAGCGGCGAGACTTACACCACCCAGGGCGGACTCATATCTCAGATCTTCATCTCGAGCGCCGGTTACCTGGGTTCGATGGCTTTCGGAGCCCTCCTGCTGGTGCTGATTCGCAAAGCAGTTGCCGCACGAATCGTGTTGCTGTCGTGCGGAATTCTAATCTTCGCGTTGACGATGATTTTTGGACTTTTCAAACCGATCTTCTGGATGGCGCAGTGGTCGGGAATTCCGTTTACGCTCTTTGCGGGATTGTTTATCTCGGTGGGCCTGGTCCTGATCGCAAAATTTGCGAGCGCGCGAGTGGCAACTTTCTTTGTCAGCTTTCTAGCGGTTCAAAGTGTTCTTAATGCACTCTTCGATCTGAAGACAGTTTTCTTCATGGCCTCGCCATTTGGACCAACAATTCCAACCGACGCCGTTAACATGGCAAACATCACCGGGATTCCGGCGATTATGTGGACGGTTATCTGGATTGCACTCGCGCTGGGAATCTTATGGTTTGCGATGCGGCTTTACGTTTCAGGACGCGACAGCAGCTACCAACCGGATCTGCCCTTCGAAGACACTCCATCTGTGTAATCTGTGGATGGTTTTATCCACAGATTACACAGATTAAAACTCGTATCGATATCGCAGCGTCACGCCACGTCCGGCGCCGTCGATTCCCCAACTAATACCGCGATACGATTTGTCGAAGATGTTTTCAAAATCGACGAAGATTTCTGACCGTTCGTCAAACTTGTACGCGCCACGAACTCCAACCAGCCCATAACCCGGAAGATACGGGAACATCGGCACGAGCGTGTTGGCATCAACCACTCGCACGCCATTGATCGTCGCACCAATCGGTAGCAGACGATTCTGCACCTGCGTTAGATTTTCTCCAGTTGGAATCAAGAGCCCACCAGCAGAACCACAGCCGGTTGGACCAGGTGTCGTCAAGCCGCGAACACACGCACCGCGCCGGAAGAAGTTTTGAATGTTTGCTCGCGAACGTGCCGCACCGGTTCGGCGATCGGCCAGATCCAGCGACGACAAACGATTCTGACGCCCGGTCATCGTCGAGTAACCTTCGATATACAAACGAGAACGTGGTTGATATCGCAGGCTGACAAAACCTGTTGCCGGTGGAATTCCGCCTTCGACGTTCGGCGGCAACCCGTTGAGCAAGCTGTGCGCGCGGATGTAAGTGAAATTGGCAGTGCTGCTGAATTGATCCGTGAAACGAGCACGGCCATTTAACTCGACGCCGTTGAAACGCGCGTCGTCGAAGTTTACGCGCACCAGTACCGGACTCGTCGGCGCCGCGGCGACAAACACAAGGCCCGCGGCGTTCTGAGCGATGATCTGGTCGCTACCAAGGAAAGTTCCGGTTGCGCCTGCCGGCAACACGAGAGCCTGGTCGAAATAAACGTCTTTCAGCTTGGTCGTGAAACCAGTTAACTCCGCGCCGAAACGACGGCTGGAATAACGGAAACTCAGATCGAAACTGTCGCTGTACTCCGGTCCCAGACGAGTAACCGGAATGCCGGTGGAAACAGCGTCGCCACCGGCGGTCGTGCCGATAAAGCCGTTGCGAGCGGCGGCAGTGGCCGCGTCTACTTCAAATCCAGTTCCAACCAGGCCGATGATTCCGAGGTCGGTGGTGTTGGGAGCACGGAAGCCGCGGGTGTATTTGGCGGCAATATCAAACCCTCCAACCACATTGACCACCCCGCCGATGCGTCCTGACATCGCACTGAACCGCTGATTATCATCCGGAAACAGGGCCACGCCACCTGGTCCAGGATCCGAATTGCTGGCCCGCGATTCGTAAGACGCAGCGCTGTAACGGAGTGCGCCATTGATCTGAACGCGATCGGTTGCGCGGAAGTTGTTCTGCGCGAAAAAGCCGTACGAGAGATAACGCGCACCGTTGGGCACACGCGGGCGTGAATTAACTGTCAGACGGGTAACCGGATCAAACGTGAATGCCGGCGTGTTGATCTTGTCGCGATAAACATCGGCGCCGGCCAGAAACGTATTGCGCTCGCCGATCTGTTTGTCGACATAAAAATTGAAACCGACGACATTAGTTCGTTCGTGCTGATTTGTAATTGTGCCGACCGGATTGCCTTGCCCGCCCTGGTTGATTCTCTCTTCGCGCTGTCCGTTGTAAGAAAACGTGAACGAACCGTTATCGAATATCCAGAGGTTCTGGCGAAAGAGCCGCGCGTAAAAAGTATCGGTCATCAGGTTGCGTAAATCGGCGATGTTATTGCCGTCGCCGCCCAGCAACTGGTCATAGCGTTTGCCGTTGTCCTGCGCGTTGCGCGCGTAGCTGAAAAGCAGTTGCGTGCTGTCGTCAAGATTGACGTTCACGCGCGCGAGAGTGCCGTATTGAGTGAAACCAGTGTCAGGCAGTCGCGTGCCAAACACATCCGAGGGCAAACCGAGAAAACGTGTCACAGCCGCGTGATAATCGAGACCCTCGCCGGGTCGCAACGTGCTGATGCGACGCCCGTTCACGTTGAGCAACAGGCCATACTTGCTCGTGCCGTAAGTTAACAACGTGTTTCCGCCAAAGCCGTTGGTTGGCGACGTGTAAAAAAGATTTGTGTGACCGTGAAGTTCGCTGTCCGAACCACCATACTTCGGCGCCTGCGAGATGAAATTGACGACTCCACCATGCACGTCCGAGCCGTACTGCGAACTGTTTGGACCACGAAGAACTTCAACTGTCTCTAAACTCGATGGCTCGATCAAACTGAAGAACGTTCCGACACCACCACGCTGCGCGCTCGTCGTATACCGCACACCATCAACGTACACGGCCACGTTTCGTCCGGTTAAGCCACGAACGAAAACGGCGCTGAGCGATGGGCTCGTGCGCTGCAAATTGACGCCGGGTTCTTCGTCAACTATCTGAGCTACCACTTCGGGCGCGCGCTCAAGGATCTTTCGTTCGTTGATGACGTTAACTTGCGTATCGACCTTCCGCGTATCAGTCACGAGTCCGGCTTCCGCCGTTATCGTTACCAGTTCAACTACGGGTGTTACGTCGAGAACGACGGCGACATCCGTGGCATCGCCCGGAGTGATGTGAACCGCAGAACGATGCCGTATGAAACCAGGCTGCTGCACGTTGAGTTGGTAATCACCGGGAGCGATGTTGTCGAGAGTGAAGCGGCCCTCGGCGTCAGTGACACCAGCGCGAAGCACACTGCGGTTCGCGTGCAACACTGACACTTCAGCGCCAGTCACAACTGCGCCGTTCGCATCTTTCACGGTACCGGTAACTTTGCCCTGCGAGTCCTGGCCAAAAGCCACGAGAGACAGAGCCGACAGAAATAGCAGGCCCACGGCCGCAACGATTATTCTTTTCATAGTTAGAGAAGAGAGTTGGAGTTAAAAACGGGACTGTATAGCTGGGGGTTAAATACTACCAGCCATCGTACAGGTCTGATATTTAGCTGAGGACGTGTACGACGTTCTCTACAAAATCATGGACGGCGGCGAGGACTTGCGGGCGACTTTCGATCGTAACACTCACGACCACAATCAGCGTTAACACAAACCAGGGAACGAACCGGACGATTGAGGCATTGCTGACGAGCAAACGCGGATCGCCTGCGGCAAGTTCAACCAGGCGTTTAACTCTGACCCTGACTCCGGGCGCATCATCACCGGCGAGAAATGCGGAGACGGCCGGCGGTATCACTTCGCGATGGCCCATCGGGATCATCCTCGCGATTCGCACGAGCGCCGAGGCAAGGTTTAAGGCGACGGTCGAGCTCTGCTGTGCGGCATGTTCGTCAGCAGCCGACTCCGAAGCTTCGCTCCACGATCTGTCCAACGATCTGCCGCATGGAATCAACAACAGCGCCGCGCGACTGACGCGCATGACCGAACGCTTGAAGTTGTCGCGAGCAGCAAGGTGTCCACATTCGTGCGCGATTGCAGCAGTGAGTTCTTCTGCGCTGATCGTGTCGAGCACGTGACTGGCAATGAACAAGCGCGGACGAATCGCGCCGACGACCGCGATAATCGGAAACGAATGATCGAGAACGTATGTAGGAACGTTGATGCCGGGTAATTCTATTTCAGTTGAAGCTGACAACCAGTTTTTCAGTAAAGACCGCGTGGCGCGCCAGGATCGAATCCCGCGCCAAATCGCAAGGCCCACACCAATCGCGGAAAGTGTTGCCAGCGTTCCTAATTTCCAACTGACGTATTCGTTGGTCGAATAAGGCTCATAAAGCAGGTACCCCGGAATCATGAAAGCAGCAATCGATACGATTGCGATCACCGGTGGTCCAATACGCATGACAAACAGTATCTCGGCCCGGGTGCGGGCGGAGCATTTACGCAGCCATGGCTTGCAGAGACGACCCACGCCCGCCGCGACCATCGTCGCGGTGGCATTGATGGTCAGCAGTAGCGCCAGGACCAGCGTGATACCGAGAAACTCGTACATTTAGCTCTTTTGTTCCAGCTCGCGTCTCTTTTCCTGGATCAGGCGATCGAGTTCGTCGAGCAGTTCGCGATCTCTTTCACTGATCGTGTCGACGATGCAGGCGAGCACTGGTTCAACTCCATCTGCTCCCTGACCCAGCAGTCCGTCGACCACGTCTTCCTTAATTCCGCGATCAAGTTCATCACGCGAGATGACAGGAACGTAGACAAACGCGCGACCGTCTTTGCGGCGCTCGAGCAGCTTCTTTTTGAAGAGCCGATCCAGCGTGGTCATGATGGTGGTGTAAGCGACTCGCTCTTCGAAGGCGCGGTGAATGTCGCGAACGCTGACCTCACCGAGACGCCACGTTTCTTCCATTACCTGGCGTTCAAGCTTTCCGAGAGCGAAACAGGCGATTTCGCGCGGGCGGCGAAATCCACGCAGTAAAAATCTGGACGTTTTCATGTCGTGAGCATTTTGGTGTAGCGAATAGCGCACTGTCAATTGATTTCCGTGTCTCCTTGGAGTGCGGTGCCTTGGCACCGCTTTGGTCAAAGATGACGCGCACCGGTCTGATTAATACGAGTCCCGTGATAACTACTTGGCCAAAGCGGTGCCAAGGCACCGCACTCCAGGGAGTCGCTCAGTTTGGCGCTCGCCTCAGTTCGCGTTATCATTGCGGGT
The DNA here is from genome assembly GCA_963708055.1 of uncultured Acidobacteriota bacterium. Classification (GTDB taxonomy): domain Bacteria; phylum Acidobacteriota; class Blastocatellia; order Pyrinomonadales; family Pyrinomonadaceae; genus PSRF01. The sequence goes on from OY970193.1 coordinate 2,139,065, forward strand.
TTTCGACCGCCAGCGATTCGTGTCTGTATGCCTGAAGAAGCAATCCAAGTCAGAGGGGCCCGCGTAAATAACCTCAAAAACATCTCCTTCTCCGTTCCCATAAACCAGATGACGGTGGTTACTGGTGTTAGTGGTTCCGGTAAATCTTCGCTCGCCTTCGACACGATCTACGCCGAGGGACAGCGTCGCTACGTCGAATCACTGTCAGCTTACGCGCGCCAGTTTCTCGAGCGAATGGATAAACCGGACGTCGATGAAATCCTGGGCATCGCACCGGCGATTGCTATCCGGCAGAAAAACTCAACCCGCAATCCGCGTTCGACTGTTGGGACGCAAACCGAGATCTACGACTATCTGCGGCTTCTTTTTGCGCGTGTCGGGCAAACGTTCTGTCGCGTCTGCGGTCGCCTGGTGACGCGTGACTCGCCCGATTCAATCGCCGATGAAGTTCTCGGTAACTTGCCGGAAGGCACTCGGTTTTACGTGCTCTTCCCTGCTGCCGCCGGCCTGAGCGAGGGCGAAACCAAACGCGCAGACACTGAGACGCGTAAACGCGGAGAAAAGCGTCGTCGCCCAACGTCATCGCGACATCTGATCACGGCCCATCTGATGAGCCTGATGCAACGAGGCTTCACGCGTCTCTTCGTCTCGGGACAAACAATCGAACTGCAATCGCCTGACGACTACCCGCGCGACGATTTTAAGGATGTATTCGTGCTCGTAGATCGCCTGACGGCGCGTAGCGATATTCGACAACGTCTCGTGGATTCACTCGAGATCTGCTTTCAGCAAGGACACGGCACCGCACTAATTCAAACCGCCGAAGCTGATTCCAAACAGTTCTGGTTCTCGGAACGATTCGAATGCAAGTATGACCACACGGTCTACGCGACACCGGAACCGCGGCTCTTCAGTTTCAACAATCCCTTCGGCGCCTGTCCCACCTGCCAGGGTTTTGGAAACACAATCGGGCTCGATCTCGATCTGGTAATTCCCAACCCGGGTTTGTCGTTGAAAGACGGAGCCATCGAACCATGGACCAAGCCGCAACACGAATGGGCCCTGACTGAGCTGAAACAGTTTTGCCGCGCCGAAAAGATCTCGATGACGCTCCCGTTTAATCAGCTCACAAAGTCGGAGCAACAAGCGGTTATCGAAGGCCTTAATGACTGGAGCGGAGTGCGTGGCTTCTTCGATTGGATGGAGACTAAGAAATACAAGCTCCACGTTCGTGTCTTTCTCTCGAAGTATCGTGGATACACTTTGTGTCCTGACTGCGGCGGCGGCCGGCTGCGCCAGGAAGCGCGTGACGTAAAAGTCGGCGATCGAACGCTGCCGCAAATCTGTTCGCTTTCAATCAAAGACGCCGCTGAATTCTTCGAGGCGCTCGAGTTGTCAACTGAACAGGGCGCAATCGCCGAAAGGCTACTGTTCGAAGTGCAACGGCGGCTGCGTTTCCTCGTTGAGGTTGGTCTTGATTATCTGACGTTGGACCGGCTTGCCTCGACGTTGTCGGGCGGTGAAGCGCAACGAATTCAACTTGCAACCAATCTCGGTTCGTCACTCGTCGGCGCGCTTTACGTGCTCGATGAACCATCAATCGGGCTTCATCCGCGTGACAACGATCGTCTCATTCGTTTGCTGAAAAACCTGCGCGACATCGGGAATACAGTGCTCGTCGTCGAACACGACGCCGAGATGATGCGCTCAGCGGATCACATTCTCGACATTGGCCCGGCGGCCGGCGAACTTGGCGGCCGCGTGATGTACGAAGGCGACTTCAAAGGCTTACTTGCAGACGAAACTTCGCTCACCGCTCGTTATCTTCGTGGTGACGCGGAGATCAAAGAACCGAAACAACGTCGCACGATACAGAAACGCCGTCTGACGGTTCAGGGTGCGGCCGAACACAATCTCAAGTCGATTGACGTCGAGATACCCCTCGACATGCTCGTGTGCATCACCGGTGTGAGCGGGTCCGGCAAGTCGACCTTGATCCACGACTGTATTTACGCCGGTCTGAAGAAATCACGAGGCGACTGGCAGGGTCACGTTGGTGCTTTTCAAAGGATCGAAGGCGGGCAGTTTGTTGACGACGTGATTCTCGTCGATCAATCGCCGATCGGACGAACGCCTCGTTCGAATCCGGTCACTTACATCAAGGTTTACGATGCAATTCGCGAGGTTTTTTCCCTCACGCGCGAGGCACAGGCCCGCGGCTTTGATCCGTCGCACTTCTCTTTCAATCTTCCCGGCGGGCGTTGTGAAGTCTGCCAGGGTGACGGCACTGTCACCGTCGAGATGCAGTTTCTGGCTGACGTGGAATTGGTTTGTGAAGAATGTAAAGGAACGCGTTTCAAACAGCAGATTCTCGACATTCGTTATCGCGGCAAGAATGTTCACGAAGTGCTGAGTATGACTGTTCGCGAGGCGATCACCTTCTTTCGCGAAGTGCCGAAGATCACAAACCGGCTGCGTGTTCTGGATGACGTTGGGCTGGGCTATCTGCGGCTGGGCCAGTCGGCTACAACTTTGTCAGGCGGTGAAGCGCAACGCATCAAGCTCGCCGCACATTTGCTCAAACGCACCGGCGCAAAGACGCTTTACATTTTTGACGAACCGACAACCGGATTACACTTTGACGATATCAACAAGCTGCTCGCCGCGTTTCGCGCGTTGATCGACGCGGGCGGTTCCTTGCTGGTAATCGAACACAATCTTGACGTAATCAAAACCGCGGATCACGTTATCGATCTCGGCGCTGAAGGCGGCGATGCAGGCGGCTATGTTGTCGGCATCGGCACGCCGGAAGAGATCATGAACATTCCTGAGTCGTACACCGGTCAGTTTCTGCGTGATTACCTTGCAAGATCAAACGGACACGCTAAATAAGATCCCGTGGCGACGATAAAGGTTCCTGTATTTCCTGCCATAGTTTAGCCACGGATTTACACGAATTTCTCTGATTGGAATCCGTGAAATCCCGTGGCTAATATCTTTCATATATTGGTTTGGAGGATTTGAGTAGATGAGTCTTAGTAAACAGATTGTTTCGGATCTTACCGCGGCGATGAAGGCGCAGGATGCCGGTCGTACCTCGACGCTGCGCATGGTGAAAGCCGCCATGATGAATCGCCAGATCGAACAAGGTTCGGAACTGAATGACGACGAGATGCAGAAGCTGTTGCGTTCACTTGTAAAGCAACGACGCGACTCGATCGAGCAGTATGAAAAAGCCAGCCGTCAGGAACTCGCCGCAAAGGAACAAGCCGAAATCGACGTTATCGAGATCTACCTGCCGCAGGCCGCCTCACCAGAACAGATTGAAGAGGCAGTAGCCGCCGCCATCGCAGAAACGGGCGCGACTTCGATGAAGGATATGGGCAAAGTCATGAAGGCCGCCCAAGCCGCTTTGACCGGTAAAAATGCGGATGGACGGCTGGTCAGCGAGGCGGTTAAGGCAAAACTGAGCGGCTCTTAAGCCTGTCCCTGCCAAGTTGCTTGAATACCTGCCTTTCCGTATAATTCACAGCTTGCTCGAAGGCACGGGTTCTTGTCCGGTGGGTTTCGCGCCCACTTTTTCTTTTGGTGCGAGAACCTTCAAGAGGTGGCATGGGAAACGAATCGATTGAAGCCCGGGTTCAGGAATTAGCTGAACAAGTAGCAATCGATCATGGCCTTGAGCTGGTACACGCCGAGGTAGCCGGCCCCGAGAACAAGCCGATTGTTCGTATCTTCATTGATAAGCCGCAAGGTGTGACCCACGAAGATTGCTCGGAAATGAGCACGCATCTGGGGACGATTCTGGACGTGGAAGATTTTATTCATGCTTCCTACACCCTGGAGGTATCGTCGCCCGGACTCGAACGAGGCCTGTATAAAAGGGCGGATTTCGAGCGTTTCGCGGGTAGCGACGCAAAGCTGAAAACCCGGCAGGCAATTAACGGGCAACGCAATTTTCGGGGACGTTTGCTGGGAGTAGACGGCAACGATGTGCTTTTTGAGGATCGAACCAATGGCGAAGTACGAGTGCCGCTGGATTTGATCACCAAGGCGAATTTGGAAGTAGACGTTAGCGAGGAATTACGACGAGCCGGGCATTAGTGATTTAGCCACAGAGAGACCTTTATGAGTTCATCGATTGCACAGAATATCGAGGCGCTTTGCCAGGAACAGGGTATTGAGCGTGATCTCGTGATCGAAGCAATGAAAGAAGCCGTTCGCGCGGCAGCAAAAAAACAATTTCGATCCGGGGAAGACATTCAGGTGGACTGGAATGCCGAAACTGGTATCGAGCTCTCGGCGTCGAAAGTTGTCGTTGACGCAGTCGAGAACCCGGCCACTGAACTCTCTATCGATGAAGCTCGCGAACTCGCCGGCGACGAAGTTGAACTGGGCGACGCGCTGTTGCTGCCGTTGCCGATGGAAGAATTAGGACGTATCGCAGCGCAAACAGCCAAACAGATCCTTTTTCAAAAAGTGCGCGATGCCGTTCGCAGCAACGTTTACGAACAGTACATCGACAAGATTGGCGATCTCGTTAACGGTTACGTCAAGAGATTTGAACGCGGCAACATCATCGTAGATCTCGGCAATCTGGAAGCAATTCTTCCGCGTTCGCAGCAATCGCGCGGCGAACAGTGGAATCAGGGTGAGCGAATCCGCGTTGTGATCAACAACGTGTCGAAAGAATCGAAAGGCCCGCAAGTCGAGGTTTCACGCACTTCGCCTGAGCTCTTGTTACGCTTGTTTGAAATGGAAGTGCCTGAAATTTACGACGGCACTGTCGTGATCAAGTCGGCCGTACGCGAACCCGGCGAACGCGCCAAGATCGCGGTGATGTCAAACGAACGCGACGTTGATCCGGTCGGCGCCTGCGTCGGTATGAAAGGTTCACGCGTGCAGGCGATCATCCGCGAGCTGCGTGGCGAAAAGATCGACATCATCGAATGGTCAGACGAACCATCAGTATTTGCCGCCAACGCGCTCTCGCCCGCCAAAGTTAATCAGGTCAGAATCACCGATATCGAGAATCGCCAGATGGAAGTCATCGTCAACGAAGATCAATTATCGCTGGCGATCGGCAAACGCGGTCAGAACGTTCGCCTTGCGACCAAGCTGGTTGGTTGGAATATCGACATCCGCAGCGAAGAAGAGATCAAGCGCGAAGTTACCGAACAGATGGGTGCGCTCATCGCTTCCGGCGAGGCAGTGCCGCTGTCGGCAATTGAAGGTGTCACACCGCAGCAGGCTGAAGCCCTCGCGGAACACGATATCAACGACATCGACGCGCTCGCGCAAACTTCAGTCGACGATCTGGTCGAATTCCTGGACCTGAGTTTGGACGAGGCGGAAGTGATTTTGGAAGCAGCCCGCGCGGTGGTTGCCCTGCGTGACCGCAGTGTCGGCGAGTCCGAAGATGTAGAAGAGCAACACGCAGTTTCCGCGGAGTTTGACGAGTCGATGGAAGAAGAAGTGGAACCATCGCTGGAGTCGACTGCTGAAGGCTACGACGAAGCAGTTGAGAATGGCGTTCCCTTCACTGCCGAAGCGGAAATCAATGCGTGGGATTCGGCCGATCCGGTTTCAATAACCGAAGCCGAACCGATTACGGCAGATGAGATTGTATTGCAGGAAGCGGGTCGCGACTTGCGACCTGACACCATAACCCCGTCACCTGACATCACTTCTTCCGGCGTCGAAGCATACGAAGCCATCGAGGAAGTTGCACAGGAAGTTCTGGCGGAAGATGAAGAGTTTGCTTCTGAGGCTTCGGCCGACGAGGCGGAAACATCGGCTCCCGCAGTTTCGGAAGAGGCTGCATCAAGCGGGAGCACGGACGACGATGAGAACCACTGATGCAGCCATATAGTAACAACACAAATGCGGTCTATTCGGGCCGTTTGTGTTGCCCGCTTCGCCCCTACTGTCAGGCGCCGAACTTCTGATCGACGCTCTCCGGTGGTTGGGGCTCGCGGTTTCCCAATCACCATAGGTCGTCAGGACGCGCGGTATAGCGTCGAGAAGGAGTGCATGACAGTTTCCTCAAAAGTTCGTATTTACGATCTCGCTAAAGAATTAAAGCTCGATACGAAACGACTCATTGAAGAAGTGCGTCGCGAGGGTGTCGATGTCAGCGTTCCCTCCAACTCGGTCTCCAAAGAGCTGGCTGAGAAGATCCGGAACAAGTACTTCCCGAAGAAAGAAACAACCATCAAGCGCGCGGTCAAAGTAGTTAAGCGCGCGGCGTTGCCGACTCCGGAAGCTGCTGTCGCCGAGCTCGAGCTGGAAGAACACGAGCCGGAACCCGACGCGCCGCCGCCTCCTGTAATGGCTGCCGAAACGGTTGAAACTCCAGCCGCTGCGCCGACGCCGCCACCTGCCGCTGCAAAACAGCCCATTACGAGGCTCGTCAAGAAACTGGCGCCGGCTGCGCGAGCTGAAGCTCCGGTAATCGAGGAACTTCCGCCACCGCCCGTTGAAGAAACGGTTGCGCCGGTTGCGGAGGAACCGCCGCCCGTGATTGAGGAGCAAATCAAGATTCCGGAAATTGTGGCCCCAACAAATGGCGTTGAAATTAAAGTCACGCCACCGCCGGCCCCGGCATCTCCGCCGCCGCCATCGCGTCAAGTCAGAGTCTTGCGACCAACTGCGGCCGCGCTTAATGCCGGAATTCGACCCGGCGAGCGTGCTCCCGCACCAGCGGCGCCACCGCCGGTCGCCGCTCCTCCGGCCAGGGAACGAAGCAATGACCGTAACGCACGTCTGCGGGAACGACCTTCCCTGCCTCGCAACGAGCGCATGGGAACTCCCGGCGAAACTGCGACACCACAAACTACTTACATTCCACCACCGGACGCCGGCCGGCGTCGTTCGCGACGCGGCAATGCGCGTGGAGGAAGAAAGATCGAAGGCAAGGCCGGAAGATTCGACAAGGGCGATTTCATTCCACCGCCGAAGGCTTTGTCACTCGAAGACCGTATCGCCGGTCGACTCGAGATGCCAGGCTCAGGTGAACTGAAGTCAGTTCGACTGATTGAAGGATCGACCGTCAAAGAGTTTGCCGAGAAACTGGGAATCAAGCCCAAAGACGTTGTGACGTTGCTGCTGCAACGCGGCGTTTTTGCGACCATCAATCAACCCTTGATGGACGATGTCGCGGCTGATCTCGGTAAACGATTCGGCTACAACGTTTCGTTCGTGCCGTTTGAAGAGATGGTGGCGGAGGAAGAGTTTGAAGAACTGATTGCCGCCGACGCCGACGACGTGGAATTACCGCGCGCACCTGTGATTACCGTTATGGGCCACGTGGACCACGGTAAAACATCATTGCTCGACGGCATCCGTACCACCGACGTGGCAGGCGGTGAAGCCGGCGGCATTACGCAGCACATTGGCGCGTACAGTGTGCAGGTTCCTAATCCCGACAATCCAGGCGAAACTCGTCGCGTAGTATTTCTCGACACGCCGGGCCACGAAGCATTCACGATGATGCGCGCGCGCGGCGCGAAGGCGACCGATATCGTCGTGCTGGTGGTGGCGGCCGACGACGGCGTGATGCCGCAAACGATCGAAGCCATCGAGCACTCGCGTGCTGCCGGCGTTCCGATCATCGTAGCGATCAATAAGACTGACAAACCTGACGCGAATCCCGATCGAGTTAGACAAGAACTCGCGCAACAGGGCCTGTCGCCAATCGATTGGGGTGGTGAGACGGAAATGGTTCCGGTATCAGCGAAGAAGCGACAGAATCTCGAAACCCTCCTCGAAACAATTCTGCTCACTTCCGACATTTTGAACCTCCGCGCGAGTCCGACACGTCTCGCGTCGGGAGTGGTGCTGGAAGCGAAACTCGATCGTGGCCGTGGTGCGGTAGCAACCGTGCTGGTCCAACAAGGCACGCTGCGAATTCACGATCCTTTCATCGTCGGTCAGATCTCCGGCCGCGTTCGCGCAATGTTCAATGATCGCGGCGAACCAATCACTGAAGCCGGACCGGCAACACCGGTTGAAGTGCTTGGTCTTCAGGGTGTGCCGCAAGCCGGCGAGAGTTTCCAGGTAGTTTCCGACATCACGAAGGCCCAGTCGATATCACAGCATCGCCAGATGTTGAGCCGCCAGGCGACGTTGCTGCAAACGACCAAACGCGGTATCGAAGCGCTCGGCGAAAGCGAAGTCAAAGAGCTGCTGGTCATTATCAAAGCCGACGTGCAGGGTTCCGTCGAAGTTCTGAAATCGACGCTGCAAAAGCTTTCCACGGATCGTGTGAAGGTGAAGGTGATTCGTTCCGGCGTGGGCGCAATTACCGAGTCAGACGTGTTGCTGGGCACAGCAACGCAGGCCGGCTCATCATCGTCAGCGGTCGTGATCATCGGCTTCAACGTGCGACCCGAAGCGCGTGCCGCTGATGTGGCGAAGCAGGAATCGGTGGATATTCGTCTCCACTCGATCATCTACAAGGTCGAAGAAGAGATTCGGGCAGCCATGATCGGCATGCTCGAAGCGGTTGAGAAAGAAAAGATTCTCGGCAAGGCTGCGGTCCGCGAAGTGTTCCGTGTTCCCAGAGCCGGAACCGTGGCCGGATGCATGGTCATCGATGGCCTGGTGAAACGCAACGCGCGTGCGCGTTTGATTCGCGACGGCATCGTGAGCTGGGAAGGCAACATTGGCTCGTTGCGACGATTCAAAGACGACGTCTCCGAAGTTCGTGAAGGCTTCGAGTGCGGTATCAGTTTGGAAAACTTCAACGACATCAAAGTTGGAGACCAGATTGAGGCTTACGTCGTCGAGCGAGTCGCAGCAACTGAGTTGTAAGACGGGAACTCTGTACGTGGTTCTTAGTGCTTGGTACTTAGTGCCTGGTACTTGGATTGATAGCAATCGGGTATCAGGAACAAAGGACAAAGCACAAGGAACCAAATACAAAGTACAAAGCAATGCATCGGAGTGAAAGAACTGCGGATACGCTCAGGGAAGAAATTGCCCAGATTGTCGGGTATGAGCTGGAAGATCCGCGATTGACAGCCGTCACGGTTACCGATGTGCGGCTTTCGTCTGACAAGCGAGCGGCGCGTGTTTATGTGACGGTGGCGGGCGACGAGGAGGAGCATCGATTGGCGCTCGCGGCCTTAAAGCACGCCGCTCCGTACGTGCGAAAACAACTCGGACTCTCCTTGAATCTCCCGCGCATTCCTGAGATTCACTTCGTCCGCGACCGCGTTGAAGAGGAAGGTGAACGCGTCGATCAACTGCTTCAGGAGATCGAACGCGAGTGGGAAAGAGAAGGAAAGGAAAGTGATAGTTGAGACGAGAATTAGGAACTTTGTACTTTGTGCTTTGTACTTGGTTAAAACAAAGCACAAAGTACGAAGCTCAAAGTACTATCTCGTCTGATTTGCCATTATGCTTAGTCAAGTAGTCGAGCTGATCGAGGCAAAACGTCGTTTCGCGATCACCTCGCATATTCGTCCCGACGGTGACAGTCTGGGATCGTCACTTGGTCTTTACTGGTTGTTGCGCGCACTCGACAAGGACGTCGAAGTACTAATGCGCGATCCTGTACCTCATGCGTACCAGCAACTTCCCGGCGCCAATGATGTGCGCGTCACTCCGTCTGTTGAGCCGACTTACCACGCCGTTTTCGTGATCGAATGTTCCGACATTACGCGACCCGGTTTGGCGGATCTCGAAAAACAGCTCGTCGTCAATATCGATCATCATTCCACTACCGCACTCTTTGGAAACATCAATTGGATCGATTCAACCGCTTCTGCCGTAGGCGAGATGATCTACAATCTCTGCAAAGCCACCGGCGTGCGCGTTACCAAAGAGATCGCCGAATGCGTCTACACCGCCCTCATCACTGACACCGGATCGTTTCATTACTCCAACACAACCGAGCGCACGTTTAAGGTTGCTTCAGAACTCGTCCGCACTGGCGTGAAGCCGGCGAAAACAGCCGAGGCCGTGTTTGCCAGTTATCCCTGGAGCCGGATCCAACTGATGGGCGCTGTGCTGTCGACTGCGAGACGAGATGAAAGCGGTCGTGTGGCATGCATGCGGCAGTCGCTCGAAATGCAGCAACAAGCACGTGCGTCTGACGAGGATGCTGATGGATTTGTAAACTATCCATTGACGGTCGGCGAAGTCGAAGCCGTGGCGATGCTCAAAGAATGCGAGACTGGAGTTTATCGCACGAGTCTCAGATCAAAAGGTGACGTGAACGTTGCCAAAGTCGCCGAAAGATTTGGCGGCGGCGGTCATCGTAATGCCGCCGGTTGCACTCTCCGCGGCACATGGGAAGATGCCGAGAACACGATCGTCGGCCTGTTACTTGATGCCGTAAAGCGTGCGAACGGAGCCCGCGACATCACCGAAGACGCATTGAAAGACACCGAGACTGAATCAGTAATCTAGTCGTTAGGAACTACAAATGCACAAACGATTCAGCAATGTCGTTTGTGCTTTTTTGTCCTCATTTTTGCAACGATGTCAGATAAAGAAAAAAAGTATAAATGGCGCCGCGAGGACTATCAGGAAAAGACGCGCGGGTTGCTGATGGTCCATACCGGCAACGGCAAGGGCAAGACGACCTGTGCGTTGGGTTTGATGATGCGCGCCGCCGGGCGCGGTTTGAACTGCTGCATGATTCAGTTTATGAAGTCGCGAAACGATCGTTACGGCGAGCACGAGGCGGCGGAAAAGCTCGGGATCGAAGTTCACACCATGGGCGACGGCTTCACTTGGGACACAAAGAATCCGGAGCAGGATGTTAAGACGGCCAGGGAAACGTGGGCGCTCTGTGTCGAGAAACTGCGATCCGGTGAGTATGACATGCTGGTGTTTGACGAACTGGTTTATGTGTTGAGTTACAAGATGTTGCCGGTTGCGGAAGTGTTGGAAGAAATTCGCACGATTCGCGCTGCGCAGCCTGCCTTGCATATCGTCGTCACCGGTCGCGACGCGCCTGCAGAGTTGATCGAAGCAGCTGATCTGGTCACTGAAATGACCGAAATCAAGCATCCCTTTACCGCCGGGATACGGGCGCAACAAGGGATTGAGTTTTGAAATTGGGAATTGCGAAATTCGCAATCAGAATCCCCGTATGCTACCCTTCCCCGCATTCCTATGGCCTGGTTCAACAAAAAAAGTAAACGAATAGAGGCCGTTCCCCCGGAAGAACGCGTGGTGAAGACTGAGAATGTCTTCGTCAAATGCGAAGGGTGTGAGGCCCATCTATTCAAAGGCGAACTCGAAGATGGACTGCAAGTTTGCAAGAGCTGCGGTTACCACTTTCGTATCGGCGCGCGCGAACGACTGCGAATGCTTTTTGACGACGGCAAGTTTGAAGAGCTTGATGCTGAAGTGATCTCGATTGATCCGCTGGGATTTGTCGACAGTAAGCCTTACCCGGCACGACTCCTCCAGGCCAGAGCTGTTTCGGGATTACCGGAAGCGGTCGTCAATGGCCGCGGAACCGTCGGAGATCATCCGGTACTTGCCGGGGCCATGGACATGACCTTCATCGGTGGCTCGATGGGATCGGCCGTCGGTGAAAAAGTCACGAGGCTGATTGAGCGCGCGATGGCGGAGCACAGCGCGGTGATAATTTTTTCCGCATCCGGCGGTGCGCGTATGCAGGAAGGCACGCTTTCGCTGATGCAGATGGCAAAAATCTCCGCCGCACTCGCCGCACTCGACGAAGCACGTTTGCCGTTTATTTCGGTTTTGACTGACCCAACTACCGGGGGCGTTACCGCGAGTTTTGCGATGCTGGGCGACGTCATCATCGCTGAACCAAAAGCGCTGATCGGCTTCGCTGGGCCACGCGTTATCGAACAGACGATTCGCCAGAAATTGCCGAAAGATTTCCAACGTTCCGAATTCCTCCTGGACCACGGGATGGTCGACGACATCGTCGATCGCCGCGAAATGCGAGACTACATCGTCAGGCTGCTCAATTTCATGATGAACCCCGAGATCCACGGCGAGTCAGACATTGAGCGCGCCCGCCGCGCCACACGACTTAAAGACTAACCGCAAAAAAGCACACCAAGCACAAACTGAATTCAGCCAGTTTAAACGAGGAATTTCTACTGCTTCGTTTGGGAATCTCACTGCTTTTGTTCTTGAAGTTTTTACTGCTCTTCTTTTTGCTTGTGACTTTTGTGCATCTTTGTGGCTAATCTCTGGTTATGGATTTTGAGGCGGCGGTTGAGTATCTTTTGAGTCTCGGGCACGAGACGCTCGCGATGAAGCTCGGCCTGCGAAATACCGAGCTGCTTCTCGCGGCCCTGGACCATCCCGAAAAGGCTTTCTTTTCAGTCCAGATTGCCGGTACGAACGGTAAAGGTTCCACCGCGGCTATGCTCGATTCTATTTGTCGGGCTGCCGGCATCAATTGCGGGCTCTACACCTCTCCGCATCTAGTTTCCATCACCGAACGAATCAAGATAAGTGGCACGTCGATTTCCCTAGAAGATTTCGCGAAGGGCGCAACAACAGTCAGAAACGTCTCAACCGAACTGCTCGCTAGTAAACAGATCGAAGCACTCCCCACTTTCTTTGAGCAACTCACTGCCATCGCCCTCCTCGCTTTCCGAAATGCCTCCATTAACCTCGCCATTGTAGAAACCGGTCTCGGCGGACGTCTTGACTCCACCACCGCCGCCGGGGCGCAAGTTGTGGCGATCACACCGATCGCGTTGGACCATCAAGAGTATCTAGGCTCAACACTCGCCAGTATCGCTGGAGAAAAAGCCGCCATCATTCGTCCGGGCGTGAGAGCAGTGATTGCAAAACAACAACCTGAAGCACTGGCGGTCTTGCTCCGCCGTTGTGAAGAGACCGGCGTCACCCCTGTCATGGTTGAAGACGAACACAAAATCCGCGACGTCAAGGTTTGCCTCAGCCTTCGCGGACGCCACCAGATCGAGAATGCCGCCGTCGCGATTCACGTAGCAGAGTTGTTGCGCGATGCCGGTTTCGCAATTCCACCAACGGCTATCGTCACGGGCCTGGAAACCACCACCCACCAGGGCCGCCTGGAGTTAATCTCGCACCAGCCGGATTTCCTGATCGACGGCGCGCATAATCCAGCCGGAGCTGAATCACTACGTTCATATCTCGACGAATTTGTTTCGCAACCGTTGACGTTGATTTTCGGAGCAATGCGCGACAAGCAACTCGAAGAAATTGGCGAAATCCTCTTTCCGCGTGCCGACTTGTTGATCCTGACGGAAGTGAATAACCCGCGTACCGCCAGAATTGAGACATTGCGCCCGATCGCGCAACGCTTTTCGCGAGCAAACGTCCTCGAAACTCATTCGAGCCAAACAGCGCTGCAACTCGCGCTTGAACACACACCCGCTAACGGTCTGATTTGTGTTGCCGGATCGCTTTATCTTGTGGGAGAGTTGCGTCCGCAGATACTGAACCTGGGTTAGGAATAATATGACAACGCCACACAAAGAATTGCCAAAAATACTGAGCAGTCAAAAAGTGTTTTCCGGCAAAGTATTTAACGTCACTGTCGATACAATCACTGAAGGTGAACTTACTTACCAGCGTGAAGTGGTCCATCATTCGGGCAGCGCCGTGATCGTGCCGGTTCATGACGACGGGACGGTTGTGCTGGTACGACAGTACCGGCATCCGGCAGTTCGATATCTCCTGGAAGCGCCTGCGGGAACACTGGCAGAAGGTGAAAGACCGGAGGCCGGAGCCGTGCGCGAATTGAAAGAGGAACTGGGACTTGAAGCGGCGCAGATCGAAAAACTTTCGGAGTTCTTTGTTTCGCCGGGTTTTCTCGAAGAGAAGATGTGGGTTTATCTCGCTACGGGTCTAACGGAAGGTCAACAGTTCCTCGATGAAGACGAGATTCTTGACATCGTGCGTTTACCGATAGCAGAAGCACTCGAGATGATCACGAGTGGCGAGATTCAGGACGCGAAGACGATTATCGGCCTGATGCTGGCCGCACCGCGAGTCGGATCGGCGATGCTCGAGACTGATTATCCAGCCGTCTGAGTTACAGGATTAACAAGATTTCAAGATTAAGCAGGATATCTTGTTATCCTGTAAATCTTATAAATCTTGTCTAACTTATTGACCGTGGCCTACGTCGCCCCCTAAACTCGTCTCAGTGTTTACCGAAGAATCGTCGCAACAAATAACGCCGCTACCAGAAGAGCACGCAGATCCGCCGCAACCGCAGCCGGCCGACGCCATTCAACCTCCTCGAAAACCAGAATGGTGGGCTAATTGGATCGACGCCGCCATCGCGGTCGTCGTGTGGGTGGTAAGCGTTATCATGCTGGCGCTTGTGCCCGTCATATTTACCATCCCGTATTTCATTTACAAGGTTGCCACGTCAGGTCCACCGTCACCGGATGCGATTATGACGGACAAGATATTGCTCTTTATATCCGTAGCGGGGATTCTGCCCACTCACCTGCTCACTTTTGTAGTGGTGTGGGCTGCGGTGACCTATTTGGGGCGACGGCCTTTCTGGAAAACCATCGCCTTCGAATGGCCAACCAGGTTTTCACCAATCGTCACGACGCTGTTGAGTACCCTGATGGCAACCGTCCTTTTCGGTTTCGCGATCCTGGCAACGTTCCTTTATGGAGAACACAAAACCGACCTCGATCTGCTGATTGAAAGTTCCATCTATACGCGGTTTGCAATTGCCTTCGTAGCCGTTGTCACTGCGCCTTTGATCGAAGAGTTGATTTATCGCGGTTTGATTTACCAGGCGCTCGAAAAAGCCGCCGGAATGTGGGTGGCAATTCCGGTTGTATCACTATTGTTCGCCGGCGTGCACGTCATTCAGTATAAAAACAACATCGTGGTGATTCTGGTGATCACGCTGTTGAGCATCACTCTGACTTTGGTGCGTGCACTGTCAGGCAAAGTGCTTCCGGCCTTCATCATTCACCTTGTCTTTAATGGAATTCAATCCATTCTCATCGTCCTCGGAGCTTTCAACATCAGAGAGCTTTTCAAATAACAGCAGATGAGCGAATACGACGTCGTCGTTGTGGGAGGCGGTATCGGCGGTCTGACCGTGGCGGCGTTGTTATCAGCTCGCGGCATGAATGTTTGCCTGCTGGAAAGGCAATCTCAGGTGGGCGGCTGCGTGGCTCGCGTTGAATATTCCGGATATGACTTCGAACCCGGAATGGGTCTTTACACGGCGTTTGGACCAGGCCAGATTTACGAACGCATGTTTGAGCAATTACCTGTCGCTGGTCCGCACGTCTCATTGCTTAGCTCGCCTTACGTCAAACGGTCTGTTGGCGGTAATGATGAACAGGTAAACAGCGCTGACTTGTACGCGATTGAAGGTGGTCCAGCGTCTCTGGCCGAACGACTCGCGGAATCCATACGGAAAAGTGGCGGCAAGGTTCGCCTGGATAGTCCTGTACTGCGTCTTGCTTATGACGAATCGGGCCGCGCGATTGGAATCGATCTGCTCAGCGGTGAACGCGTGTTTGTTAAAAGGGCGATCGTCAGCAATCTCACGATCTGGGACACTTACGGGAAACTGGTGGGGCTCAATCGAACGCCTCCCGAAACCAAACGGTATTTGAATACACTACACGGAACCGGCGTTTACCTCGTCTACGCCGGTATCGAAGAAACAGCCCTCGCCCGGCTTCCCGCCGAACGAATTCTGGTCGAAGACAGCGAAGGCGAGTTCAGCGTTGCTGTTGGAACTACTCACACGGCGCCTGAGGGTAAGCGTCCAATCACGTTTACGACTCCCACCGAGATCGAATCGTGGTTTACGTATCAGTCGAGCGAAGACGACTACGAGGAATGGGATCAGGCGGCGCTGGAGCAATTCTGGAAGCGAATACACGCAGCCCTCCCGGAACTCGGCAGCGATATTGAAATCATTGAAACGGCCAACCCGCGCACTTACTACGATCAGACCCGACGGAAGCTTGGAATGGTGCTGGGAACCGGCCAGTCAGCGGCAATTAGTTTTGAGACTTCCCTACCGAATCTTTACCTGGTTGGCGACACCGTGAGCTCAGAACCCCGCCTAAACGCTGTGGTAGAGACGGCCGTCACCCTCTCAGAGCGTCTTCTGCAGCGAATTTAGTTATAGACACTTCGATATTGTCTGGTGTATAGGTGCACTAGACAATATGTTCGTAACCGTTGATGAAAGAGACGCACGGCCGCTTTATCAGCAGCTCGTTGACGAGATAAAAACGCTGATAGCGCGTGGAGAATTGGAAGAAGGCACCCTCCTGCCGCCGGTTCGCCAAGTCGCTTCGGACCTGGGCGTAAACCTGAACACCGTGGCTTTTGCCTACCGGAAGTTACAGCAGGAAGGTTTGATTCGCGTCCGGCATGGTTCCGGGGCGGTAGTCATATCGCAAACAGTGAGAGAAAAGCCTGACGACCGCTTGCGTGCGCAATTGCGAACGGCGCTGACACAGCTCATCCTCGCCGGGCTTAAACAACCCGAGATCAAAGCCCTGATTAACGAGGAATTGGACGAACTCTTGAAAGAAACCCGCCGAATGTGACTGTAGGGGCGGCCCTCTGTGGCCGCCCTAGTGTGGAACGGCTTTGCCTCAAAAGTCGTTTTTCAATCACAGAGAGTAAGCCACAAAACAGCACAAAAAGCGCAAATGATTAAAACATTAAGGATTACCTCCGCCGCTAAGAATTCATTTTGTGCTTTGTGTGCCTCTTGTGGCCTTCAAGATGACTTTTGAGGCAAAGCCGTGTGGAACTCAGATTCTAAGAACTAAATCTACGATCCTTAGTTCAAAAACCAGGGCGGCCACAGAGGGCCGCCCTACGAACACACAAATTTTGCCTTAATTATTGATTCGGCCGTGAGATCTCGAGACTCTTGCGCGGCATTGGCCTGCCGGTGTCTGATTCAATTGGCCTAGACGAGGGCATGGGCATCGGTTGCGAGCCGCCCACACTGCCGCCGCCGCTCGATGGCGGCGTCATCGGCCGGGGCGTATAACCACCGGCATTTCCACCGGTAGATCCGCCATTCCCGTTATTTCCCGCCGGAGGCTGATAGCCATTTGAATAACCCGTGTTTACGTACGGTGAATAGATTGCCCTTGAGTAAGAATCCCCGTACGGTGAACGCCACCAGTAATGAAACGGCAGGAACGTGTAGCAATTCGCATTACTGTTGAAGAACCACAAGCCTGACGAATTGCGCGAGAAGGGGTCCCAACTGTTGTAAGACGCAAACGCCGAATTCAACATTCGATCGCTGATGCGACGATTGGCTTTAGCCAGTGTTTTCGCTCGATCTTTGCTCCAGGTATCGACTTCTTCGTTTTCCTTGGCCTTCTTCTCTTCTTTCGTCAGTTTGGCCACCGAAACATTTGTGGCGCTGAACACCACTTTGTTTCCGCCTTTAACCTTGGTGTGTGAATCACGAAGAATGACGTGGCCTTTGCGCACAATCAACTCCGTGGCGTCGCCAGGAACCACGTTCAAGCGGTACAGCCCCTGTCTCACAATTGCGAGTTTAGTGTGAGGCGTGCTGATGTTGATATTGAGCTCAAGTCCGTCGGCGCCGGTCGCTTCTACGATCGCCGTGCCTCGCAGCAGCCGGACTTCAAGATTTGAAAGTGAATTGTTTGACAGCTCAACCTCAGAATCGCCGCCAACTCGCAGGTATGAACCCGGATTCAAGAGGATTTCGACGCGCCCGTCGTAGTCTGTGCGAACCCGGTCACCAGCATTCAGATCGTCGGTAATCATCAGTTGCTGCCAGTCACTTTGTCCTTTGCCGGTTACGCTTGCCTGACCGGTAATGGCATTGATGCCGCCAGCTTTGGCCGAAATCACGAACTTCTCTCGATTTTGAGCAAGATTCTCAATCGAACAGAAGAGGATAACGGCGGCTGAAAAGACAAATAGAACTGGGAGGCTGGAAGCTTTTCTCATCGAAATACCCTCCGATTCGCGATACAGGTTGTGGGGCGGGCGGCTAAGCTCACGAGCATTATAGTCGGCTGCCGGACATTTACAAGCTTTTCGGGTTACAGCTAGTTTCTAAGTTGAAAGTTGTTTCTGCGCACCTCCGCGATCTGTGCGCTTAAACCATCACTCTTACGCAGCGATCGCCGAGATACGCAGAGAAGAACTGCAGACACTACGGGGTTACAAGTGAGCTACGAAGCTTGGCGTAATAGCCTCGTTTGGTGCGGGCAGAGAGATCCGTGCGACTGGTCAATTTCACTTCAACCGATCGCCACTTTCCATCAAGCACTTTGTTGGTCGGGCTGTAACCAATACTGTAAACCGTGCTGAGATCGCGAACGACTTGCGCATACACCGAGTCGAGATCACTCAAGCGAGCCGCGCGATAGAGCGTGGTGCCACACGCGTTTGCTATCTGGCCCAACTGATCGCGCGCTACCTCATAAACGACCCGCGGCGTCTTGAAGCGTTTGACATTCTCTTCTTCGGTGTCCAGATAGATCGGGAAAATAATTGTATCGGAGCTCCGGATCCTCGTTTGTAGTGCTTCGAATGGAATTCTCGAGCCTGGTCCTTCAACGTCCGGAATCGCGTTGTCGACGCCGTCAGTCATCACCACTACTGCACTGCGGCGTCCCATAGATCCCTGTGGAATCAGATCGCGCAGCACCCACTCCATCGCATCCCAGAAGTTCGTGCCGCCATACGCGTCATCCATTTCGTCAATCGCTCTCTTCAACTTCTTCCGATCCAGAGTAAAAGACGAATAGAGCGCCGGATGATCGGTGAAAGTAACGAGCGCAATGCGATCGACGTCCCGAGCTGCATCGACAAAACGCTTCGCCGAGTTGCGAATCATCTTCAGGTTCTTGGAACTTGAACCGGAAAGATCGAGCAACAGCACCAGATCAAACGGCGTATCGGCAGCCGCAAAAAATGCGATCTCCTGTTCGACGCCATCTTCAAGCACGACGAAGTCTTTTGGTTCGAGTTGCGGTGGCGGCGCGTTTAAAGGCAGGCCCAGCACACTGACTTTTAAATCGACGAGATCCGAGTCGATCCGAATTGTCTCATCAGGATCCTGAGCTACGGCAAGACCAGCTAAGAGAAACACCAATACGAAAACAATAGCGCAAAAGCGCATCCACAGATTGCGCAGATTATCTGTGTAATCTGTGGATCTAGTTTGCATAATAACCACGTTTGCCGCGTGGCACTGCGTTAGTGCGACTAACGGTTATGCGAATCGATCGCCACCGCCCGTCGCGACCATTATTTACCGGACGATAAGCGAGGCTGTACATCGTTCCCAGATCTGCTACTACCTGTTCGTAAGCGCCGGCAAGATCGGTCAAACGCTCAACCGGATAAAAAACACCGCCACCAACGTCAGCCATCTCCTTCATCCGATCGTGGCCTGCATCAAAAGCCTCGGGCTGGGTATCTTCCGGGCTCATGGCTTCATACTCGGTATTTAGCCACAACGTATATAAGACACCGTCAAACTCCTGAATGTTTCTGAGTGTTTCCTGGTAGGTTCGCTTCGATCCCTGTTGGCCGCTAATGCCCGGGATGGTTCCATCGAGACCATCGCTCATCAGGACGATCGCTGTCCGTCTGGATTTTCTGGAGTCTTTTACTACGTCCTCCATCGCAGAGTTGAGCGCGTCGTACACCTTCGTATCGCCGCGCAAAGTATCGATCTTTTCGATTCGCTGGCGCAGCAGTTCACGATCGGCAGTTAACGCTGAAATGACCGTCGCTTCCCCGGCAAAAGTGATCACGCCGATTCGATCAGCCGGCCTGGCAGCACTGACAAAGCGCATCGCCGCCTCGCGAATTAATTTCACAACTTCCCGCGTCGATCCTGAAAGATCGATTAACAACACCAGATCAAACGGCGCCGAAGAAGATTCAAACTGGACTATGCGCTGCTCCTGCCCGTCTTCAAAGAGTTTGAAATCCGGTTGGGCCAATCCGGCCAGACCGCGATTTGTGCCACGGTCGATCACACTGATGTTGAGCGTCACGAGCTGCGACTCAACTCGAATCACATCGCCTTCAGTAACTTCATCGCCCGGCAGTGGTCCATCAGTTGAACCGGCCGGATTCTTTGCGCCCGTCGCACCGATCAATTGTGGTTGCTTACCCGGTTGGTTATCCGAGATCTCGATGCCGGGACCAAAGTTGAGCGAGATTTCGCCGGAGTCACTTTGAATTTCGAGTTTCCGTCCGCCATTTCCGAGACGCGTTTGGAACAGTCGCGGATCTGAAGGAGTGGCGCCAATCGCGGAATTAATGCTACCTCGCGTCGAACGCGCGGTGATGTCGGCATCAGTTAACGGACGGAAGGTTGCTGTCAGCGCGCCGGATAAAGACTTCAAACTCGCGCTGCGAGGCATGCCAAAGATAGTGATCGATCCAGTGGTGGTCGCAGCATCAAACTGCGAACCTTCGGGGATTTTTACATTGAGATGAACGGGAATGGCCGGGTCGCTCGGTCGGCGCACAACCGAGATCGTCAACTGCGCGCCACGATTGTCGATGATTATCGGCGAACGGCTGAACCGCTGAGATCCGTCGCCACCGAATTTTGCCGAGACGGCAACGTAGCTGTTGCTCCAGACTTCCGCGTTGACGTTACCGAAATCGTTGCGAACCTTTAGCTGACCGCCGGCAGGCACATCGATACGAATTTCGTCATCAGCGTTAGCTGTCGAAGGGGAGAAGGCTACCAGAAATATCAGGCCCAACAGGACCTTACGAACCTTCAAATACATCGAACGAAATGATAACAAAATGAGACGGAATTCTCCCGCAAGAAGGAGAGTTAAGCTACGGATTACACGGATTTACACGAATTTTTTTATCAGTGGAATCCGCGTTATCCGTGGCTAAAAATTCTTATTCGAGCAGATCGAGCATTGAGGTCTCGTCTCGCTTAGGTTCGGAGCTGGGCGGCGGCGGTGGGGCGCCTGCCAGGTCAGAGATCTTTAGTAGCAAGTTGTTCTGATTAGTCGCGTATGGCATTGCATCCTCAATGCTAACCACGCCGTCTCTGATAAAACGTTCGATCACAGTATCGAATGTCTGCATTCCGTCCTGATCACCCTGCTCCATCGCATCGATCAGCGACTTGCCTTCCGACTCGCCTTTTTCGATGTATTCACGCGTGCGCATCGTCGCTTTGAGAATCTCGATGGCGGCGATTCGTCCCTTAGTGGCTGACAAAGGAATCAGGCGTTGCGAGACGATGAAGCGAAACGACTGCGCGATGCGCGTGCGAATCACCTTCTCTTCATTCTTGGGAAACACACCGATGATGCGGTCCACGGTCTTTGAGGCATCGATCGTGTGCAAGGTCGACAACACTAAATGGCCAGTTTCTGCTGCTTCCAGCGCAACCTCGATCGTTTCACGATCGCGCATCTCGCCGACCAAAATCACTTTGGGTGCTTGTCGTAACGCAGCGCGCAGCGCAACCGAAAAGCTGGGCGTGTCGGAATGCAGCTCACGTTGATGGATCGTGGAGTTTTTATGCGTGTGCAGAAACTCAATCGGATCCTCGATCGTGACGATGTGATAGTAATGAGTCTCGTTGATCAGATCGATAATCGCTGCCAGAGTTGAACTCTTACCGCTGCCCGTAGGTCCAGTAACGAGAACAATGCCGTTCTTGATATCTATGATTTCCTTCAATTGCTCGGGAAGATTGAAGTCGCTGAACTGCGGCGGTCGCATCGGAATAACGCGCATGACGATCGCGTGTGTGCCGCGTTGCTTGAAAATATTGACGCGAAAACGCGCATCACCGGGCGCGCTAAACGAGAGATCAGCCGAACCTGACTTTTCAATACTGTCGAACGCAACTTGCTGATTTCCGATGATCAACTTCGCGATGCCCGCCGTGTGGGCCGGAGTCAATTTTTCGAGACCGGCAATACGCACCGGTACTAGTTTGCCCGCCAATTCGATCTGCGGCGGACGCCCGGGGCTAAAGATCAGATCGCTAACTTTGTCAGAGGCCCGCAGCATTTCTCGCAGGACCGAGATGAAGTTTAGCGGTGGTGGGCTTAGTGGTTGAGTGGTTGAGGTTGGTTCGCTGCTCATTTTGGAACTTTTATATGGCTCGGGCGTCAAAGTAGGCGACAAGTTTCGCCAACGGATATTTATGGGTGTAAGAACAAACTAGTTTCACGTTGCGTACATCATAGTGTTCGTTCTGCGAGAGCACGGTAAACGGAAAAATGGACCGTGCTACGAAATTTGAAGAAAGGCGCTGGCAATATGGCAACTTACAGAGATCCTGTGCGATGCTTTGCACCACTTGAGGTAATCGAGCGCCTGCTGGAAATTCGTGTTGAAGCGGGTTACTCGCCTGCCATATATCTTCTTTCCCCCGATGATTTGGCAGACTATCTCGATGCATATGGATTTGATGTGTATGCATTGGAAGCCGAAGCTGAGTTTCACTTTGGCGACTATCGTGCTCCACTCGCTCCCGGCGGTGACCATGCTCACTGCTCGCTAACGGCACATTAGCATCACAAATAGTTTTGCAATTGGCAACGCGGGAGATGAAATACATCTTCCGCGTTTGCTTTTTCAGAAAGCGTTCTCGCAGCGGCGTGGCGACGCCACGTAAAGCCCCTTGATAAATTTGCGCTGTACCGTTGCGCCGCCGCGTGAGAGATCTTGCTTTAGCTCTCCATCTTCAACGCCTTAATCACAAAGAACGTCACATCGTCATTAGGACCGACGTTTCCGGTCCACTGCAGCACCGCCATTTCCAAACTGGCGATCAACTCCCGCGCAGACCGGTCGTAGTTGTCTTTAACTGCCTGCGCCAATCGCTCACGGCTAAACTCAAAACCTTCCGCACTCTGTGCCTCAGTTACACCATCCGTGTAAAGGACCAGCACATCTCCAGGCGCCAGCAGCAGGTGATACTCGTGATAGCGCGTTTCGGGAAACATTCCCAACGGCTGCTCGCCATGTTCGACAAAACGAATTTCACCTGCGGCGTTTATGAGTATCGGCGGATTATGCCCCGCGTTTGAATAAGAAAGCGTTCGATTCGAAGCATCCAGAATCCCATGAAACGCCGTAACAAACTGGTTACGTTCAATCGATTCCCACAAAAGATAGTTCACTTTCGCGAGGGAGATGTTGGTGGCGTAACCGATGTGCGTTGCCGCGCGCAAGCTCGCTCGCAAAAACGACATCAAGATTGCCGCGGGCACGCCTTTACCTGACACGTCAGCGATCACGATCCCGATCTCATCATCGTAAATGCGGACCCAGTCGTAATAATCACCTGATACTTCTTCAGTCGGAAAATTGTAGGCACTGATATCGAAGCCTGGTAACTCCGGATCTTTCGCCGGCAACAACTCCAGTTGGACCTGACGGGCCACCTCCAACTGCCCTTGCAATCGTTTCTTTTCGATCAGTTGCTCATGCAGCATCACCTTCTCGATGATGATCGCCACCTGCGAAGCAAGCAACAAGAGCACTTCCAGATCGTCGGTGGAATAAGCGTTGAGTTCATCACTCTCAAGATCGAAGACGCCGATGACTTCGTCGTTAGATATGATTGGCGCCACCATCTCGGAGCGCGTGCGATCGCGAGCGTTTATGTAAACAGGATCGCTCCGAACGTCGTGAGAAATAATCGGCGCGCCGCTCAGCGCCACACTGCCGATAAAGCCTTCGCCAAGTTTCAGGTGCAGATCGGAAAGCTCGTCAATGTCGTAACCACGCACAGCTTCAGATTTGAACGTGCACGGCTCCTCGCCCTCGGGAACGAGCTCCGGGTCTACACACTGCAGGACGAAAATGCCGGCCGCATCGTAAGGGATCAGCGAATCGAGCGTGTCCATTACCTGGTTGAGCACTTCCTGCAGGTCGAGGGAACGGCTGATCTTCTTGGTGATGTCGAGCAGCATGCGCAACTTGTCGATCGTGCTCAAGCCATGCGTTGCCACGTCTTTTAGTCGTTCGGTCATCAGGTTCATTTTCCCGCAAAGGCGCGAAGACGCAAAGCCACGATCACTCTTCCGGTGACTTTACACGTTTGCGGGCGAGATTCTTGTGCTGGTGCCAGAGGCGAGTAACTTTCATCCGGTACTCCACCAGTTCAGCACTAACGCGAAAATGGAGTGAAATCTCGGTTGAAGTCTTACCCTGTAAAAGCATTCTTTTCAACGATGCAAACGGTACCAGACCAGCGGCGCCTACCGAATAAGCTTCCTCTTCGTCCGCTTTGCGATAATCGCGATTCATTACCTTACCACGATCGTCCTTAGTTACGATCGAGAGGCGATTGGGTTGGTGGCCCAAAAACACGTGGCAGATCTCTTCCATCAACGTTGCATTCGTGCGCGCACGACCGTGATTCGGATTGAGAATTACCAGCTTCATTCCGTTTGGCAACGTGCATGCGCCACCGGACCAACTCTCCGAGGCGCTGCCGAGCAGGTGTTCACGCGCAGTTTCGCTTAAGCCCTCCACGTCTTCAAAACGCACCACGATCAGGTTTGCAAAGCGGGCAAGGTCAAAAGGATTTAAAGGCTGGTCAATGCGGGCGCGGGCGAAATCGCGCAGGCCGAGAGCTTTTAACTCGAAATTTCGCCACTTTTCACCTGGAGGTAGATCGCCAAGCAGCACTCGAAGAGTATACCGGATTCAATTGCGGTCTAACGTCGCTTCTTCACGCCCTTGTCGCCGCTACTCTTACTGAACTGAGTGTAGGCAACACGAAACAGCTCGGATAGTGCCGACGCAGTTTCCGGCGTGAGATTTTTGTCGGCACGCAGATGGGCTTCGACTATCTGCGGCGTCGGTTCTTGCGGGAAATAGACCACCGCTTGCGATTCATCGGACTTTGGATCGCGACCGCTCAGGATGCGTTCCATCGGGACGTCGAGCCAGGCAGTCAGACGGGCGATGTTGTCGGCGTCGGGTTTGCCCGTTCCGTTTTCGATACGAGAGAGGGTAGAAGCGGAAACGGATGTTTCACTGGCGACATCACGCAGGCTGAGACCGAGCTCTTCACGTCGACGTTTGACGGCGCGTCCGAGCTCTTCAGTATTCACGAGACCCTTAAGGGGACGATTCGTACGTTTCATGGCTACTAAACGTAGCACAAGCGTGGTTTTAGACGCAAGACTCTGTTTTACGGCTGAAACACAGGTGGTTTTTGGAGCTCGGGCTTGCGACGGAAATCGTCGTAGGGGCGGCCCTCCGTGGCCGCCCTTGTCTGGAACTCAAAATCGTCTTACCTGGAGCGAAACGATAGAGGCGCTCTTGCGTAGGTCTCGTGTCGGGAGAGAGAGAAGTTCGTAGGCTAGGGCGGCCACGGAGGGCCGCCCCTACGACGATTAGTTTGGTCTATTGTTTGGCTTGTCGCGCAGCGCTGCCCATTGAGAGTTCGCGGGCTTTGGGAAGAACACTTAGCGCTTTTGCTACTTGCGGATCGTCATGTGCGATGAAGACCCGGTCGCCGGTCACACGACCGTAAGAAGCAGTAGCAATATTAAAGCGCAGTTCAAGTTCGAGATAGGCCCGGTTTTTATCGAGCGCGGCGGCTGTAACTTTGAACCCACGATCGGACAACACATAATCACGAAATGCCTTAAACATCGCGTCCGTGACCTTGAACTCATCCGCTTGCAGCTCGTGACGGAAATTTAAGCGGCCGACAATCTTGCTTGACTCAAAACCACGAATACGACCGTTCACTAACTCACGAGCGAATAAAAACACGGGACTCGAAAGACGCCGCTGCGCCAGGTTGATCATGCGCGGCTTAACACTTTCATCCGGAGCAATTCCGCCGCCGCCATAAACGGCGCGGCCCGTATCGGTCTTGGATTCTGGTCCAGCCGGTTTGGCCGGCTCGGTTTTAGGATCGCGAGCGACGCCCCCGCCGTGAGTGTAGTAATCGTAAAATCCGCCGTTTGAATAATCGCGCTGAATCAGACGACCTGACGGCGTGAAATACTTCGCTGAAGTCAACGTCAAACCTGCGCCGTACTCGAGTGGAATAATGCTCTGCACCAAACCTTTTCCGAAACTGGTCTGGCCCACGATCAGCGCGCGATCGTGGTCCTGCATCGCGCCGGCAACGATCTCCGACGCTGAAGCAGTGTTCTCATTAATCAAGATAACGAGTGGCGTCATGTCGGGCGCGTTGTTGCGCGACTCGTAGGTGTTGTCGCGATAACCGTTGCGGCCCTTTTGCGTCAGGATCAACTGGCCGCTGCGCAGAAACACCTCAGCGACGTGAATTGCCTGGTCCAGGAATCCGCCGGGGTTATTGCGCAAGTCAAGCACCAGCGCGTTCATGCCCTTCACATGCAACCGATCGATCGAGTCGAGTAGTTCGTCGGTGGTGGTGTAGTTGAAACCACGAGTCATATCGATGTACCCGACACCAGGTTTCAACATATAGGCATCAGGAATCGAAGGCTGCGGAACAGCGTCGCGAACGATATCGACTTTTTCGATGCGTTTGTCGGCGGAACGTTCCAAAGTCAACTTAACGATCGAACCACGCGGTCCGCGAATCTTGTCGCGCACCTCGAGCGACGTCTTGCCGGTCATCTTCACGCCATCGACTTCGACAATCCGATCGCCGTAGCGTAACCCGGCTTTACCGGCCGGAGACGCTTCGAACGTCGCAGTGATGTAAGTATCAGCCTGATCGCCGTGAACGTAATTTTGGATGGAGGCTCCGATTCCGTAATACTCGGATCGCTGGTCCGTTTTCAGCTCTTCAAACTCGTCTCGATCGTAGTAATTCGAGTGCGGGTCGAGTGAACGAAGCATGCCGATGATTGACGACTTGTACACGTCGTTGTAGTCGAGCTTCTTGCCATCGACATATTGCTCTTCGATCATCCGCAAAGCTTCATTGAAATCACGCTGAATCTTTTGCATCTCAGGGCTCGCGGGTCGCGGCTGCCGGCGATTAGGAGGAAATACTCCTTGCGCATTTACTAACCCGGGAACCACTAAAGAAACAACGAGTAGGACGAGTGCGAGCTGAGACGGAGTTCTTTTCACTGCGGACCTCGATTTTGTACAGACTTCGCGACCTGAATTCGTCTTTCGGCCGCGTTGGCAATATAACGGATGCCGACTAGACGGGCAAGGTTGTGCTCTCTGTGTAACAGAGAAGAAGGCGGTCGCCTATTATGTTTATGTTATAAGTCTACTTCTCCATGAAAATCGTCAAACGCCTGACCTCAGCGATCGCCAAACACTCGCCGGAATCCGGCAGTGAAGCAACGCGCCTGACACGCGACCACGTGATCTGGGGTTACCGGCTGTTTCTGGATCGCGAACCCGAAAACGAGTTTGTAATCGACGAAAAAATCGAGACGACGAGTGACACGCGCCAACTGCGAAACAACTTCATGCTCTCACCTGAGTTTGGCGATAAGAATCCGGAGCTAACGCTTTTCAACGATCGAAATATCGTCATAAAAGAACTCGATGACAATTTGAGATTGTTTGTTGATACCTCCGACATCGTCATCGGCTGGGGAATAATCAGAGGCAAATACGAACGGGCTGAACTCGACTTTGTGCGGCGTACAATCCAACCCGGACAGACGGTGCTCGATATCGGAGCCAATCTTGGCTTGTTCACTGTCACGATGGCAGCGGCTGTTGGACCAGCCGGGAAAGTTTACGCCTTCGAGCCGCTCGATGATCTGGCGACACTACTGGCGCGATCGGTGGCCGAAAATAACTTTGAGGATCGCGTAGTGCTCGAGCGTGCGGCGGTGAGTAACAAAGCAGGCAGCGGTCAATTAATCAGCGCCTCGAAGACGACCAATGCCGGCGGCGCATATCTGAACAGCGGCAACGTACCCTTAGGACACGAGGTCAGCGAAGTGCCGCTGATTACACTCGATACTTATCCCGTTCGACGCCCGGTGCACTTCATCAAGATCGATGTTGAAGGCGCCGAACTGCTTGCTTTTCGCGGTGCGAAAGGATTGTTGCGCGAAGATCGTCCGATAGTCCTATCCGAGCTACATCCCGCACAGTTACAGAAGGTTTCCGGCTGCTCACCCGCCGAATTCGTTGCCGAAATGGAAAGTTACAACTATCAGTGTCACGAACTCCGCGGCTCCGAACTCGTCCCGCTCGGCATGACGGATGAAAAAGTGAGATCAATCGTACTGCTTCCCTCAATTTGACCCTCCTTGCGGTGCGGTGCCTTGGCACCGCTTTGCTCAAGTTCACTGACGCACGAATCGGGCGCCAATTCTGACTAAAGCGGTGCCAAGGCACCGCACTCCAAGGAGACGCCCGAATAGCAAAACTGGGTAGTGCCCTAATTCAATTTCTTCTCTGTGCAAGCTCTGTGTTCTCTGTGTCTCTGTGGTTATAGGAATGTGCGACACGACAACTACAGAGACAACAGAGAACACAGAGCTTGCACAGAGAAATCCAAATAGAGCACTACCCAAAACTGCGCTTGCTTGACCCTGTTTCGCGTGCTCCGTAGAATGAACTTCCATCGACAAACAATCGTAAAGACGGACGGATAGAATTCGGCAGTTTGTAAAGGAGTCTGTACCTAAAATGAGCAGTCCTTATCACAAAGAAGAACCTCCGACACCAGAAAGAATCGACGACCTTATGCTTCGTGACGACGATCCAACCGGAGACGACCAGAATCGCACCGCTTCATCAGTTCGCGACATCGCGTCGCGCATCCCGGAATCGCTGAGCGCAATTGGACGCGATATTAGCAGGACGATTGAAAAGGCTATCTCGGCAAAGGACGATTATGTGGTCGCAGTGAAGATCTCGCCGGAAGCACAGGAGAAACTCGAAGCGCTGGTCCAAGCCGGTGTATTTCGCAGCCGCGCCGAAGCAGCCGGTTTCCTGATCGACGAAGGTATTAAAACTCAATCGGCTTTGTTTGATCGCGTTCGGCAAAAACTGGCGGAGATTGAACGCCTGCGAGCCGAACTTCGAGGAATGATCGCCGACAAGACTATCTAACGCTCATACTCTGGGCGCTGACCGTCTTTCCAGTGCCTGATTAAAAACTTCCCCCCGAAGCAGTGCTTTACCTTCCTCGCGAACGGTAAAGCACGCCTTTGTTTCTGGCAGAGAAAAATTTGTGACCGATACATTCCAGTTACCGTCAACTCCAATCGAAGAATTTACTCTCGCAAATGGGCTGCGCGTGGTATTGAGCCAGGACCACGCGATACCAGTAGTTTCCATCGCTGTTTATTACGACGTTGGTTCTCGTAACGAACGAGAAGGTCGCACCGGCTTTGCTCACTTGTTTGAGCACATGATGTTTCAAGGTTCAGAAAATGTTCCCAAGGCTGCGCACTTCCAATACATCTTCAACGCCGGCGGCACGATGAACGGGACCACTTCCACGGAGCGAACCAACTATTTTGAAACGCTTCCGTCAAACTACCTTCCGCTGGCTTTCTGGCTGGAGAGCGATCGCATGCGCTCGCTGAAGGTGACTCAGGAAAATCTCGACAACCAGCGCAACGCGGTGCAGGAAGAGAAGCGTTTGCGTTACGACAATCAGCCGTACGTCAACGCGTTTCTCCGGATGAACGAATTGATTTTTGTGAATCCGGCAAACGCACATTCCACGATCGGCTCGATGGAAGATCTCGATGCTGCAACCATCGACGACGTGCAGGAGTTTTTCCGAATTTACTACGCGCCAAACAATGCGGTGTTGACCGTGGTCGGTGATTTCGACAACAACGAGGCGCGCGCGCTGATCGACCAGTATTTCGGTAGCATTCCGGCCCAACCGGTACCGCCACCGGTCGACGTATCCGAGCCTGTACGAGTAGCAATTCGCGAAGAGACCTTTCACGATCCTTTAGCACCGGCGCCGGCTTTTGTGCTCGGTTGGAAAGTACCGGAACGACGAACAACGGATTTCTACGCTCTTTCTCTCGCCGGCTCGCTGCTCTTCGAAGGCGACAGTTCCCGGCTGTATCAGAAACTCGTCAAGGGCGATGAATCGGTGGTTTCAATTGAAGGCGGCGTCGACGAACGTCGTGGGCCATCTGCGTTGTACATTTTCGCGTTACCAAAACCGGACGAGGAAGTTACCAAAATTCGGCAACAGATCTTCGACGAGATCAACGTCATGGCCACGAATGGGCCAACCGCCGCCGAAATGGAGAAACTGCGCAACTCTCTCTGCAACGACTCGGTCCGCGGCCGGCAATCAACCATGTACCGCGCCCAACGTATCGCCGAGTTTGCGTTGTACGATTCTAATCCCAAGCTGGTAGATTCCGAGTTGGACCATTATCTCGCCATTACCGCTGACGATATCAAGAATGCCGTTGCGCGCCATGTCAACGTTGATAACCGGGTGGTGCTCGACATTATTCCTACCGCCGTTTCGGAAAACGATGAAGAAGCAACGGCGTCCGCATCGCCGCAGCCGGCAGGCGATCCCCAACAACCCGCGGCTCCGCCCCCTCAAGTTCCGAGTGTACCGGCCGCTGAACCCGAGTCGCCGGTGCATGCCGACGTTGTAAAGCCGTCGTCCTCTGAACAACCCAAAGATCCGGCGGATACTCCGCCACAAACAAATCCAGGTTCTGGTCCACTGCACGGTTAACATGAGTCAACAAGAAACTTTTCGTAGCAAGGCGCCTGCGCCGCTACAACCTCGACCGATCTCGATTCCTCAGCCACGGGAAATACTGCTGCCGAATGGCCTTACGTTGGTGGTGGTTGAAGACACCCGTTTGCCGCTGATCAGCTACCGCCTGGCGTTTCGTGTGGGTGGCGCATTTGATCCGCCCGGAATCCCCGGTCTTACTGATCTGCTCGCCGGTCTTTTGCCTGAAGGAACTGAAAGTAGGACCAGCAGAGAGATCGCTGATGAAGTTGCACGCATGGGTGCGAGTTTGTCTGCGGGAGCAACATCCGATTACACGATCGTGGGGGCGTCAGCGTTGACGCAGTTTAACGATCCGATTCTGGATCTAATTGCCGAAGTGATCCTCGAGCCTTCGTTTCCGGAAAATGAAGTCGCGCTGGCCAAACAAAATACGAAGGAGAGTTTGCGCCAACAACGAGCGCAACCTTCGTTCCTCGCCAGCGAGATGGTCGCGCGAGTGATGTTTGGCGATCATCCTTATTCGATCGTTGCGCCAACACCGGAATCGATCGATCGCACATCACGCGAAGAGTTTGTGAAGTTTCATCGTGCAAAGCTGGTTCCGAATAATGCGGTGATGATTGTCGTTGGCAACGTGCGCTACGAACATATCCTGCAGCGCGTGGAGTCGCTCTTCTCCACCTGGCAACGCGGCGAAGACATAGCAGCCAACTTCCCAGCGCCACCGGTTCGTACTCGAAAAACGGCTTACCTCGTCGATCGACCCGGCTCAGCGCAGTCAAACATCGTGATTGCAAATCGTGGCATTACGAGAACCGATCCCGATTATTTTCCACTGATGTTGATGCACACCGTGCTGGGCGCTAACGCGTCGTCGCGATTGTTTATGAATCTTCGCGAAGAGAAAGGTTACACCTACGGTGCATACTCAAGTCTTGATGCGCGGCGCAGTGCCGGCACTTTTCGCGCGACTGCGGAAGTTCGAACTCCGGTCACGGGCGACTCGTTGAAGGAATTTTTCTATGAACTGAATCGAATCCGCAGCGAACCGGTTTCGAAGAAAGAAATCTCCGACGCGAAATCGTATCTGACGGGCGTGTATCCGATTCGACTCGAAACTCAGGAAGGTCTCACGGATCAACTAGTGCAGATCAAGATGTTGAATCTGCCCAATGACTATCTCCAAACTTATCGTGAGCAGGTGTCGGCGGTTACAGTGGAAGAGATTCAAAGAGTTGCAGAGAAGTACGTCAAACCGGACGAAGCGGCGTTGATCGTCGTTGGCGATGGAAATTTAGTCGTTGAACAAATCAAACCTTACTGTCCGGATATTGAGATCTACAACACTTCCGGGCGACGAAAAACTGCTGAAAGTTCAGCGACGACTGATCCCGTCGGCGCCTGGTCAATCGAGATCGAAACACCGCTGGGGCAAAGTATTCCTGCAACCCTGACTGTCGAACGTTCCGGTAACGATTACACCGCCACCATTCACTCCGAAATGGGCGACGTAGAACTCGGAAATATTCAGCTTCGCGATAATTCGTTCAGCGCAACTGCTTCTTTGGAGATGGACGGACATTCCATCCAGGCTGAGGTTTCGGGCCGTTTCAACGGCGATCAGACCGACGGCTTTCTGAAGCTGCAGAACTCGCCCGCGCTTCCCTTCACTGGAACTAAAGACTAAATAAAAGCGCCCGGCATGGCCGACATGCCGGGCGAATCACAGGAGGAACCGAGTGTTATGGTCATCGCTATGCTTGCGACGATCCGTTAACCTCGTGGACTGAGATGTTTTTCACACCTTTTCAGGTTGCCCAAATCGCCTTGAGCCTCCTTGGAGTGCGCCAACTTGTTGGCGCTTTGGTCAAAACAATACCAAGCGCTATTTGACGGCACGCCTTTGGACAAAGCGGTGCCAAGGCACCGCACTCCAAGGACACGTTCTACTCGCGTTGGTAACGCAACACCACCCGGAGCCTCCTTGGAGTGCGCCAACTTGTTGGCGCTTTGGTCAAAGCATTACCAAGCGCGGCTTTGCCTCAAAAGTCCTTTTTCAATGACAGAGAGTAAGCCACAAAACAGCGCAAAAAGCGCAAATGATTAAAACCTTAAGGATTACCTCCGCCGCTAAGAATTCATTTTGTGCTTTGTGTGCCTCTTGTGGCCTTCAAGATGACTTTTGAGGCAAAGCCACCAAGCGCTATTTGACGGCACGCCTTTGGACAAAGCGGTGCCAAGGCACCGCACTCCAAGGACACGTTCTACTCGCGTTGGTAACGCAGCACCACGCCCGCACCGCCAACTACCCAACCGATTTTCTTGTTGATATTTAGCGAGTAGAGGTTTTGCTTTGTGGTTGATTCCTGTGGCACCCAGGTTTTGCCTTCGTCGATGCTTCGCAGAATCGTGCCGCCGCGGCCGATTGCCCAACCGTCATCGTCGTTCACAAACTGAATACTCAAGAGCGTGACGTTGACGTTCGTCGGAATTGCCGTCCAAGTCTCTCCGCTATCGGTCGTCCGCAGCAACGTTCCCTTTTCGCCGACTACCCAACCGTTTCTATCGTCGCGAAAATCAACGTGGTAAAGCGTTCCCGTGGCTGACACATTCTGTTTTGTCCAACTCGCTCCGGCGTCGCGCGTGAAAAGAATCGTGCCGGCATCGCCGACGATCCAACCACGTTTGTCGCTGACAAAATCAATGTGTATCAACTCGACTTTGCTCGGCGCACGCTGCCGGCGCCAGGTCTCGCCGCCGTCGTCGGTATAGACAAGAATGCTATCAACCACGCGGTCGCGCTTGCTGATGGAACCTACCACCCAGCCTCTCTTCTTACTCGAGAAACGCACGCTATATAGTTCGACATCCGCGCCTTCAAACTCCTCCGGCAGAAAAACGCGCACTTGTGTCCAGTTGGTCGCATCGCGAGTGATAAAGATCGAGTTTCCAGCGAGGAGAAATCCCGCGTCCTTGTCTCGGAAGTAGACGTCGTTAATCGCAGCCTTGGTGCCAACGTTCTGGCGCGCCCAGGAAATGCCGCCGTCTTGAGTGTGGCTCAAGTGACCGGCGTCGCCGCCGACCCAGCCGCGTTTGCTGTCGAGAAAATAGACTGTGTTGAGATCGTTTCCGCCGGTGTTGAGTTTCTGCGACGCCCAACCCTGGGCATTAGCCGAACCCGTCAGCGTGACGAACACAAGAAGGGCAGCAGGAAAGCGAAATAGCTTCAGGATTGTGGTACGCATACTGATTTGTTTTCAGTTTTGTACCTTAGTTCACAGGTTTAAAACAAGAGACAAAATGCGTATCCACAGATTACACCGATTATCCGTGTAATCTGTGGATGTCGCGTTCGTACGTTTGCGTCGCTATGGCGCTGCGGCGGCGTTCACTCGGTAAACTCGACCCTCCAGAACCACAACCACACGCTCGCCAAGCGAAAAGTAACTGGCGAGTTTCGGATTCTGTTTTAACAACGCGAAATACTCGTCGCTGCCAAACACCAGCACCGTCTCCGGCAAGCGAGTTTCGGTCTTGAACTCGGAGTCGGTCCAAACATCGTCGATCAGGTAGAACGTCTTGCCTGCAACTCGTTTGACCGCATCCGTGCGCGTGTTGTCTTTCAGGACCGTTAGATCCTGCTGCTCGCGTTGCATCTTGCTTAGTTGGATCGCCTCGGCGCCGGATGTAACGGTCACTGTGGATTGCGGCGCTATGGCGACGCCGTCCACCTGGTAATTAGTGTCAGCGCGTTTCGCCCGACTAATGCCACCGGCCATCCCACGTGCAGGTGCAGGCGGTGCGTTGCTGGTTATAGCGCCCGCATCTTCAAGCGCCAGATACGAAGTGTACGGTGTGACAATTCCGTATCGCGTTCCGAGGTCCACGATCTCGTCACGCAATTCCTTCTGCTCGCCATTCGTCCGCACTTGTTCCATCAACCAGCCCACACGACGCGTGGCCCACAAACGAGGCAGATAATCGTTAGCATCTGTGCGCAACGGAAAGTTTAGGTTTGAATAAGTGTAAGTCCGCGTCGCGCCGCCGGACTTGCCGCTCAACTTCAATTGCAACGCTTTCAGATCCGCTTCATTACTGTAGCGACCGATCAGCGTTACCTGCGCACCACGAAACACATCGGGAATGCCACGTGGATAGATCAGATCGGTTCGTGCGCCCCCCATATCGAGGTGCAGATCGGTAAGCACCGGATAATTCACTTTAGAAAAGAAGTTCGAAACTTTAACTTCGAGATTTTCTTTTGGTTCAACGTAATCAGCAACGCCGCCATTCTCGGCCGCGAGCTTATCCAGCAACGTCGTATTCACGTCGTAACCAACACCAAACGTGAACAACCGCAAGCCCGGTCGACTCACTTTTCGAACGTTGTCGAGAATTTTTGAAACATTGGTCTCATCGACAGTCGGCAAACCATCAGTCATAAACACGAGCATCTTTGGACGCTCGCGATCTGTTTCGCTGAATTGACGGAGCGATGCCAGCAGCGACTGGTTGATATTTGTGCCGCCAACCGGTTTCAAAGCTTTGACAAACGCTTCACCACGAGCGCGGCCTTTGTCGTCGGCAGCAATCAAACCCGCTTCCATCAAACGCTCTTCGCCTGCAAACGAAATGATGTTAAAGCGATCTTGCGGTCGCAGAATGCTGACGCCGTATAACAACGCCGCACGCGCCTTCTCCATCTTTCCTGCTTCAGCCATCGAACCGGATGTGTCGACCACAAACACGACGTCCTTGGCCGAGTACTCCTGTTCCGACCAGTCGTCTTTAGGCGAAATCATTAACAGGAAGTAGCCGTGTTTGCCGGGTTCGCGATGCGTCAATAAAGTCAGACCGAAATCTTCTTTGGAGATGGTGTAGAAGAGCTGAAAGTCCTGAGGCTCCTTGCCGCTTTCACTTTCAAACGAAACGAGCGATCGGCGCTCGCTGCTGCGCTTCACGTCGATGACGTGGGTTGGTGAATAAACATTTCGCAGCGGATCATTGCTTTCGACTTCCACACGCCCGGCGACCGAACCTATCTGCGTCATTTGGCGGCCACTACCAAGTGGATAACGGTACGAAACGGTTCCGCCTTCACCACGAACAACCTGGGTGTAGGTGATCTCGAGTTTTTTGTCGGAGTGAGGTGGGATCGGGAAGATGCTTGCCTGGAATAGATCTTTGCCGGCGTATTCAAGCAATCCCGGATCGCGTTGGCGCCGGACAATCTCGTCGTAGATGCGTCGCGCTTCTTCACGAGTTCTGACCTCGCCGACCAGCCTGCGATCGCCGTCCCAGATCGCAAATTCCGATATCGAAGCTGATTCCGGAATCGGAAACAGATAAGTGCCTTCGAGAACCGCGCCCGTATCGTTGCGAAAAACCTGTTCAACGTGCGTGGTAGCGATTTGTGAGCTGATTTTAGTGTCGATCTTGATCGACTTGATGGGCAGCGATCGGGGCAGCGGAATGGGTCGCGGATCGGGGCAACGGCGGCACGGGCCGGGAACAATTACCCCCTGAGCACTCGCCACAGCGGCAAGTCCCAGGCAGATGGAAAGCATCAGGAAAACACGGACAATTGTGGTTGTTGGTCGCATAAGGCATCTCCTGGAGGATAGAACGCCATCCGTGGCCGCTTCTTGCGGAGATCGGCTTCATAAAGATTTACAAGATTCGACAAGATGAACAGGAATTTGAGAAACATCCAGTTAATCTTGTTTCATCTTGTAAATCTTTATGAAGCCGATCTCCCGTTTTAATGCAACTCACGCAATCTTCTATTAAAAATCGACACGCCGATCGCCACGACCGTTACGACCAACCCGCCAAAGGCAAGCGTATACTGCGGCCCAAATTGTTTCGAGGCGATGCCGGCCAGGAGACTCCCGATCGGCATCGTTCCCATGAACGAAAGGATAAACATGCTCATCACACGCCCGCGCATCTGATCGGTGACGAGCTTTTGCAGCAACGTGTTAGTGGTAGCAATCGAGACCACCACCGCGAATCCCAATCCGAACAAAAAGGGTAACGACAACGAAAGCTGCGAAGAGAGAGCGAATCCGGTGATGCAGGCGCCGAAGATTATGCCCCCACCCAACACAAGCCAGCCTTTTCTTCTGAAGTCGCCGAGATAAGCCACCAGCAACGCTCCCAGGAATGCGCCACCGCCGGCCGTGCCCATTAATAGCGCCAGCCCGGTTTCGCCCAGATGAAAGATGTCGCGCGCGTAAATCGGCATAAGACTAAAATACGGCGCTCCAAACAGACTGTTGACGGCTGCCAGCAACAACAATGACCAGACCCGTGGACGGCTGCGAACGTAGCTGAATCCCTCCGCTACATCGCGCCAGATGGCCGGTCGTTCTTTCACAACCGGAACCTTGGATACTGACCGGCGTTCGGTTCGCACCATCCAAAGCGCAGCCACCACCGCGATAAAAGAGAGACCGTTAGCAAAGAAGCACCCGGCGAGACCGAATAGACGAAAAGCCACGCCTGCTAACGCTGGTCCAACTACACGCGAGAGTTGAAACTGTGTCGAGTTCAGTGCGACGGCGTTAGCAAGGTCTTCACGGCCAACCAGATCGTACGTCAACGCCAGATACGAAGGACTCGCCAGCGCCATACAACAACCAGTCAGAAACGAAAAACCCAACACCATCCAGCGATTCACGACGTCCGTAGCCACCAGCGCAGCAAGCGCGAGAGCCGCCAGACCAGCCATCACCTGGGTATATAAAAGCAGTCGCCGGCGATCGATGCGATCGGCGAAAGCGCCACCAACAAGCGTCAGGAAAAATCCCGGCGCCGTGGCCATAAAACCGTCGAGTCCGAGCCAGAACGCGGAGTTAGTTAGATGCAGCACTAACCAGCCCTGGGCCACTGCCTGCATCCAGGTGCCGACGTTGGAGAGAAACGCCCCTGTCCAGAAGAGCCGGTAGTTACGATGAGAAAGCGCGCGGAACATTCCGCCACGACGAGCGATAACCGGCGCAACCTCACTGGGCATAAATAGATTTAGCCATAAAAAAGCACATAAGTCACAAACAGGTTATTGCGAAAGGATTAGCAACTCCTTGAAGGGTGCCTATTTCAGTTGCGTGAGATCGCCTGTCAGAAATCTGATTTTTTACTTTTGTGCTTTCTGTGCCTGCTTGTGGCTTAGAGGTAGGCCAGTGCCATCGCGGCGAATAGCGACGATCTCGGCCATGATGGCGAGTGCGACTTCTTCGGGGCTTACAGCGCCAATATCGAGACCAATCGGCGCATGAATATTTTTGAGCGACTCTTCCGGAATCCCGGCAGCGCGTAAGCGATCGATCACGATCGACGTACGCCGCTTACTTCCAATCAATCCGACGTAATCAGGATTTGCTTTCACCACAACGTGCATACACTGCTCGTCTTCATTGTGGCCCCGCGTGACCACGGCAACTGAAACACCGCGACCATTTCCAATCGCATCACGAACACTCGATGTCCAGTCTCCGGCGACAACCAGATCGATCTCCGGCTCAGGAAACCGTTCGCGTTTGAGAAACTCAGCGCGATCGTCAATCAGAGTCGCGTGATAACCGGTTAACGCCGCCAGTCGCGCCAACGAGGCGCCGACGTGGCCCGCACCACAGATCACCAATCGCGGCGCCGGCTGCAATCGTTCGAACAACAGCATCGTTTCGTTCGCGTTAGAAAAATTAGCATCGAGATCGCTGACGCGGAACATGCGTGTGTCGTCACGCGACTCAAGGAAACGTGACGCGTGAGCAACCACGAGTGCATCGAGTGCCGCAGCACCAAGACTTCCTTCAGTCTCATTGTTTCGACGTACCAGAAGCTTGACGCCAATCGCGCCGGGACCATTCACCAAGGTCACCACAACCGCAATTTCACCACGTTCGAGGAGCTGCTCAATCATCTTCGTAACAGAAGACGTTGGCTTTATCGATTCAGTCATTTGACGCTAAACCGGAGAGCACTACTTCGCGACTTTACCGAAACCAATCAACGACACAGCCCGGCGCAAAATCCAGAGTGGTCCAATGAGGAGGTAAATTGGATTCTTTAAAAAGGCGGGTTGATTTCCTTCAATAGCATGGCCCACAAACTGTAATATCCAGCCGACAATAAACAGTACCAGCGCCCAGCGCCAGTTGAAAAAGAACAACGGCAACGAGACGACAATCATCGGAATCCCGATGCTATGCGTCAACCGGTTCAGCGGATGCTGATGTTTGGACTTGTAGTTGGCAAGAAGATCCTGAGACATGAGAGTCAAGGCTTCAGAACTTCGACGAATATGTCCATCGTGCCGCCGCAGACCATTCCCTCTTCACTCGCTTCGTCGGCCGTGAGTGAGAAGTGGTGCAACTGCGATTTGCCGGAGCGCATTGCGCCCCTGGCTTCCGCCCAAACTTCAGCTTCAATGCACCCGCCACCTACCGTGCCTGCGACCTCGCCATTCTGAAAGAAGAGCATTTTTGCTCCTCGTTGTTGTGGCGTAGAGCCACGAGTATGAGCCACGGTGGCAACCACCACGGCTTCGCCGCGATCGGTGGCCTGATTGATCAAGCGATAAAGTTCATGTTGAGCAATCGTCGACATACACTTCCGCGCCTTCTGCCGGGAACTTTAGTCACTGTCTTACGTGTTAACCCTGTTGGGAAACTTCGGAAACTTGCCGTTGTCTAAAACTGCATCAAGTCTACGCCAGCGCGATCAAAGTACCAAGCACTTAATGAGCGCGCCGGCGTAAATTCCGCTTGCGGCAAATTACTTTGCAATGTAAAGTATCGCCGCTTTCAGATCTCCTCGGAGGGCATGATGGAAGAACAACTAACCCCACCGAAGCCCGGTGTATTCCTTTTTCTCACCGGAATCGTTCTGCCGGCGATATCCATCACGGTCGAAGCAACCACACACATTTGCGCTCAAATTTTCTTCGATCCTCTTCCGAGCGTCTGGCATCTGCTGGCGGTTATCTTCGTCCCACTGGCCCAACTTCATACCTGGTTGACGATTCGCAGAGGCACTGGAAAGGGGCTCAAGATCGCCGGTTTTACGAACGCAATCGTCATCGGTATCTCGATCTTCTATACAATTCTCTACATCCCCGTTCTCCCTCTGGCAGCGCTGACGATTTTCATTGGTCTGGGATTTCTGCCGTTGGCTCCCTACTCTTCGCTCCTCGCCGCAATCATTATGCGCTGGCAACTGGCGAAGGTTCCCAGAGAAGCATCGGAAAACACTTTCGCGATCAGAAAATCGGGACTTGTGGTTGGATTAGCATCGGTGATCGTTTTCCTCGCCCTCATTGAACTTCCGGCAACCCTGACTCGCATCGGTCTGCAAAAAGCCACCGCCGCTTCGCCAGAAACCCGGGCGGAAGGAATTCGTTTCCTGCGCACCTACGGCACCAAAGACGCGCTGTTGCGGCAGTGTTACAACCAAACCGGTGAGACTACTGATCTGTTTGGCTTTCTGTTTTCCATCAATAATCCAATAGACGCCACTGAGGTCCAGAAAATCTATTACCGTGTGACTGGTGAAACGTTTGACTCCTCAATCCCTCCCGAGCGAGTAGGCGGCCGTCTTGTTCCAATGGAGATGTTTGACTTTGATGACGATCAAGGCGGCACGAAGATCGCCGGCAAGCTGAGAGGTCTGTCACTAAAAAACTCAAAAATCGATGGCACTGTCGATCCGGAAGGCGGTGTGGGTTATCTGCAATGGACGCTTGTCTTCCAAAACGACTCCGGCGTGCAACGTGAAGCGCGCGCGGAGGTCCAACTTCCACCCGGAGCAGTCGTTTCGCGTTTGACGTTATGGGTCAACGGCGAGGAACGCGAAGCAGCGTTTGCTGGTCGTGGCAAGGTTACCCAGGCTTACCGGCAAGTTGTTGTTCGCGAGCGGCGCGACCCCGTGCTGGTAACAACTGCCGGACGCGATCGCATCCTGGTCCAATGTTTCCCGGTTCCACCCAATGGCGGCGAGATGAAGATCCGCATCGGCGTGACCGTGCCACTCGTCCTCGAAGACCTGACGCGCGCGCAACTCCTGTTACCTCACTTCGAGAACCGCAACTTCCGCATTCCGGATGATGTTCATCACTCTTTGTGGATTGAATCGACCACAAACATGTTGCCATTCGATTCGTCAATCAGGTCAGAGCGAACACAAAGTGGCTTTGTGCTCGCTGGTTCAACCACCGACCAGCAGCTTTCGCAACCCACTTCGGCGATCCTCGCAAATCGCTCCAGTATTAAAGACATGTGGAGCAAGGATCCGTTCGAGGCGGACAATATCGTTCGCCAGGCGATCGAAGAACGAACACCGTTGCACTTGCGACGAATTGTCATCGTGGTCGATACGTCGGTAGGCATGCGCAACCTGATTGAGCCGATAAAGACAGCAATTGCGTTTCTGCCACACGACTTCGATGTAAAGCTTGTTCTTACTAACACCGACGCTCCGGCGGAAGCCGGAAATGTGTTAGCTGCCGGGCGCGACGAAATCGCCGGCGCTCTGAGCTACGCGAGGCCCGCAGGCGGCGCGGATAACGCGCCCGCTCTGCTTAAAGCGTGGGACGTGGCTGCGGAAACACCCGGCAACAACGCGATCGTCTGGATTCATGCCCCACAACGCATGCTGCTCCAATCAGTGGACCAACTCAGAGAACGCTGGGAAAAGCGGCCGTATGGACCATTGCTCTATTCAATCAGGACTGCCAACGGCGCTGACGAGATTGAAAAAAAGCTCGAAGGTATTGACGAAGTTAAGTCGGTATGGCGCTCCGGCGAGTTGGACGAGGATCTGAAGCGACTGTTTGCGCGACTGACCGGCAGGGTGAAGACTTTTGAATACGTACGAACCAACCGCAAGCTGGACCCGCAATCGGATTTGTCACGCGCGGTTAAGACTCACGATCACCTCGCGCGACTCTGGGCCAATGATGAAGTGGCCCGAATTCTTGCGCCGCGAGATCCGGCTTTGGAGACTGCGGCCATCACGCTTGCAGTCTCGCTACCAACTCGTGACGCCGGTATCAGGCGCGGTGGTGCTCGAGACGGCCGAGCAGTACAAAGCGAACGACCTCACTCCAGTTGACGCCGGAACAGTCCCAACCATTCCTGAACCCGAGATGGTGGCATTGTTAATCGTTGCCGGCGCTTTTTTGATCTGGCTCACGTTTATTAAATACCGCAGATCAGGTCGCGGCGGTGGATGTGCCGTATGAAGCGATTAGTTTTTGTCCTCGCCCTACAAGTGGTGGCGTTCTGGGAAGTGTGGCACTGGTATGTGATGCGCGCGCTTTATTCGTGGGAACAACCGTGGGGAATACTGGCGTTCATCGCGGCCATAGTTTTTTTGTTGGCGCCGGGAAAACCCTTGCCTCAAGTTGAGCGTTCGCTGATCTTGCCGGCGTTACTCATCTCGGCTTACGCCGCCACTTATTTTTTTACTATTCCACTTTTGCGAGCGACGATCGCTTTCACGGCGGTAGCGGTTACCACGAGTTTGCTGCGTTTTGGAAAATCGTTTCATCCGGGACTGTTTGGATTGTTCTACCTTTCACTCCCGACACTTCCCACGCTTCAGTTCTTCGGTGGTTATCCGTTGCGACTGGTGGTCGCTGAGTTAACGGCTCCGATTCTGCGTCTTGGTGGATTTGCGGTTACTGCTGAAGGGACATGTCTCAATTGGGCCGGACACCTGATCTGGATCGATGGGCCATGCAGCGGTATCAAGATGGTTTGGGTCGGACTGTTTTTGACTTTCGTTGTTTTGTGTTTCTACGAGTTGCCGTTGCTTAAATCGTTGTTGTTGTTACCACTCGTTGGCATTGTGATCATGGCCGCAAATGTCTTTCGAGCGGTGGCGTTGTTTTATATCGAGGCGGGCGTGTTGCAGCTTCCGGCGTGGGGTCATGAATATGCCGGCCTCGTCGCGTTTGTGTTGGAAGCGGCGGGGATAGTTTCTCTCGTGTTCATCTTGCGCAGAAGGAGGAACGTATGCGTCGTAGCAACATCCTCTACTTAGTTGCGTGCGTCGTTGCGGCCCTGATGCCGATTCTCGCCGCGCAGTTTGAAACTGCCGCGACGGGCACGGCGCCGGTCACCTTTCCGGGGTGGCCTGATAAGTTTGAAGGCAAGGAGTTGACTCCGCTGCCGCTCAACGAAATGGAGAAAACTTTTGCCGCTGGTTTTCCCGGTCACTTCGGACGCTTCACCGACGGCGAGCGGGAGATAATCATTCGATGGGTTACTGAAGCGACTCGTATGCTGCATCCTTCCTCTGACTGTTTCCAGGGACTCGGCTACAACGTCAAACCACTTCCCCTCCATCGTGACAACAATGGTTCGTTGTGGGCCAGCTTTGAGGCGGGGAAAAACGGCGAACGTCTGCGGGTTTACGAACGAATCAATTCGGATTCCGGTGAAAGCTGGACAGACGTTTCTGCGTGGTATTGGTCAGCTCTGCGGCAACAACACGGTTCATGGTGGGCAATCACGATAGCTAAGAAAGAATAGTGCCTATTTGGATTTCTCTGTGCAACCTTTGTGTTCTCTGTGTCTCTGTGGTTGTTGTATCGCGCATTCCTATAACCACAGAGACACAGAGAACACAAAGGTTGCACAGAGAAGAAGTTAATTAAAACGATCTGCTAATATCGGGGGAATGAAAACTCTTATCCTGCTGTTGTTCATTGCCGGCAACGTGTTTGCGCAAACTACTTCCGATGCGGCTGAGTTGACTAGATTGTTGAATGAGTTCCTCGCCGGCGCGTCACGTAACGATGTCGCGATCCATGAACGCTTCTGGGCCGACGATTTGATCTATACGCGTTCCGCCGGGCGTCGAGTAAACAAGGCCGAGGTGATGCGTGATGTGCGCAGTGCGCCGGCCCCGAAGCCGACTGATCCGAAAACGATCTACACCGCGGAAGACATTCGCATACAACAGTATGGTGACACCGCGGTAGTCGCGTTTCGACTCGTCGCTACGACCGACATCAACGGACAGAAACAGGTAGCGAACTTGCTTAACAGCGGCACCTTCGTGAAACGCGATGGCAAGTGGCAGGTGGTGAACTGGCAATCGACGCGGATGCCGCGTACTGAGGCTGAAAGCAAGGCGGAAGTCGCAACGGCCGCTGCTAACTTTCACCAGGCAATGCTCGCTGCCGACGCCGACAAAGTAAGCGCAATAACCGATCAAACATTCATTTGGACGGGCAGCACCTTGCAGATGACACGCCAACAACTGCTTGATCAAATTCGCGCGGCAAAGATGAAGTATGTAAGGCCGGATGAGGCGAAGACGAGTA
Organism: uncultured Acidobacteriota bacterium; assembly: GCA_963708055.1. Taxonomy (GTDB): domain Bacteria; phylum Acidobacteriota; class Blastocatellia; order Pyrinomonadales; family Pyrinomonadaceae; genus PSRF01. Next base: position 2,183,026 of record OY970193.1, read on the forward strand.
TTACAATTTACGGTGATACGGCGTTGGTACGTGGTGAGATATTAAAAGCACCATACACATTGATTTTTACGAATCAGTTAGGCGTGTGGCGAGCCGTCGCGCTGCACTCTAACTAACGCCTCCCTGGAGTGCGGTGCCTTGGCACCGCTTTGGCCTTCATCACGCCTCTTTAATACCAAAGCGGTGCCAAGGCACCGCACTCCAGGGAGACTCTCTTACGGTTTTCGAGGGCGCGTAGGCGTCTCTTGCGGCATCGCATCCATCTGCTCGCGACGCTGATTCATTTTCAGTCGCAGCATATCCACTTCCGCATCGGCATTAGCAACCGCGCCTTCCAAACGTTGCCGGCTGGTTTCCGCTAACTTCAATTGAGCCTGCACTCGCGATCTTTCACCCTCAAGCTGTTTCTTGCGCGCTTCGCGAGCCTGCTCCGGACGTGTACTGCCATAACCCGCCATCGAGTTATCGATGTTCTCCGGTCTCAACGCAAACTCGATCATCTCCAGCCGTGCTTCGAAGTCAGCGATCTTGCTCTGGATATCAATCAACTGCGATCGCAACTGTTCCGCTCGCTGTTCGGCCCTGGTCAAACGCTCCATATCAAGCTGATAACGATCGTCGTCCTGCATACGCGAGAGCCGGTCGTTAAGCTTATCCACCTGATTTGAAAGCGTGTTGATCGTCTTCTGCATGTCTTCCTGTTCGGGAGTTGCAGGGTCCTTCGGCTTCTTCGGTTCGGCTGCGGGCTGGGCGGGATCTTGTTGCGTCGAGTCAGCCGTGCTGATGATCTTGACGTCGCCGGTGGGCGCTCCACCTTGTCCCCAATCCGGAGGCGCGATTGGCGGATTCGTGATTACGGGCTTGGGCGCTGCGGGCGCGGCCTTTCGTGTCGTACGTTTTTTCCGGCGCGTCTGCGCATCGGCTTCGATCAGACAAAAACCGACAATCAGCGACGCAGCCACGAGAAACTTGACGTAATTACGAATCCAGGCAGGCATGGGTGGTGCTCCTTTCAAATCTAGCTAAAGATACCCCGCTATGCAGATGCCAGCAAGCTCCAGCCAGATGCTTCAAGGCTTCCACGACCGTGGTTAGCGACCGTTCCAAAAACTGGTAATGTCCTAAATTCGAGAACTTATCTCTGTGCTCTCTGCGTGCCTCTGCGATCTCTGCGTCGAAAATGCCGCCTTTAACGCAGACTTCGCAGAGGTACGCAGAGAGCACAGAGCAGAACTAGACGCGCCGCGCAATCAACTCGTACAAAGCATTTTTGAAGAACACACGCTTGAGACGGTCGCCGACGTGACGCGGCGGTTGTTTACGGGCACGCGCTTTTGCCTCGTCGATATTGCTCTTCGCGCTCAACATTTCGAGCGGCATATCGCGAAACAACTCTTGCGCCGCTGTGAGGGTGAGATGGGTAGTGTGATCGGCAAACGGTCCGATCTCGTAAGGCACGCCAACGGCGCGCCAGCCCGCGTGCATTCCGGCCGCCACCGCGTAAACCGGATGATGCACGTTCACGGTGAAATAAAGTATTCCGCCAGGGGCGAGAATGCGCACCAGTTCGCGTACGATCTGCGCCGGCGACTCGGCATGATCGACCACGTTATCGCAGATCACTACTTCAAAACTGGCATCGGCAAAAGGTAACGACTCGCCCACGGCTGCAATTGTTTGAGCGCATTGCTGCCAGCTCGGAAATAAATTGCCGTAACTTACCGCCAATGGGTCCACGCCGACTCCATGCTCGGCGCCGAAATAGAAGATGAGTCCATGAGCGCCACTGCCGACTTCGATCACCCGATCGTCTTTGCCGATCGGTTGATATGTTTCCAGCAGTTCGCGAACACGTCGCGACGAGCGCTGCATCTGGCTAATGACTTCGGCTTCGCGCCCGCGGAGGTGTTGTGCCTTTTGTTGCTGGTAGGAAAGTTGACGATCGAGCGCCCTTTGCGCAAGTTTCTGCCGGCTCTTCTCCCGCCAAGTCATATCGTTCATTAAAACGGTTGGACGTTGAAACTGATATTCATGGCGGTGGCGGCACTTGTAAGCGCTTCGATGCGAATGAACTGCGCCCCCGCTTCCGCATATTCACGAACACTCTCAGGAGCAACCCTTCCCGCATACTCGATTACAATCACACTCGATAACTCTCGCGCGACGGCTGCCAGGCGCGCAAACTCCGGCGCGTCCAGATCCTGGATCACGATCACGTCAGCGCCTGCTGCAAGACTGTCTTTCACTTCATTCTCTGTAGATACTTCCACTGCGATCTTGTGCAAGTAACCCAACTTCTCTTTCGCCGTATTAATCGCGCCGGAAACTCCACCCAGAATCGCAACGTGATTCGACGTTATGATTACGCCATCGTCCAAACCAAACCGGCCGTTATTTCCGCCACCAAGTTCGACTGCAAATCTCTCCAGCAAACGCAGCCCCGGAGTCGTGGCACGCGTGTCGGCGATCTGCGCCCCCGTTCCCTCGACTGCTTTCACATACTTATTCGTTAGCGTGGCGATTCCCGAGAGTTGCTGCAGCAGATTCAACGCCGTGCGCTCGGCTGAGATAAGCACGTCGGCAAACCCAATCATCCGCGCAATGACTTTCCCAGCCTCAACCGCTTCGCCATCCGAAACAAACGCTTCGAGTTGTTGCTGCGAATCAAGCGTCAGAAAAACTTCTTCCGCCGCCTCCAGTCCGGCGACGATCATGTTTTCGCCCGCTACGAATCGCGCACGCGCGCGCGTGTTCCGCACGATGACCGATTGCGTCGTGATGTCGCCACGGCCGAGATCTTCACGCAGATAGAGACCGATTTGTGAGTAAAGTGCGCCTTCGTCGACCCAGTTCATTGCAGGTTCTCGACTGTCTGTTGAAGTTGAGTCGATTGTTGCGCGATGGCGGCAATTCGATCGCGTACTTCATTCACTCGTTCAGCCGGGGCTCGTGAAACGAAGTTGGGATTACTGAGTTGCGCTTCGAGTTTGGCGGCTTCGGACTGGAGTTTTTCCTGTTCGCGTTGCAAACGCCGGCGCTCCTGTTCGAAGTCGATCAGACCTTCGAGCGGAATTGCCAACTCCGCGCCCCCGGTCAAAACAGCGCGAGCCGACGCTTTTGGCGCTTGGAGCGTTTCACTTACCGAAATATCCGAAGCGCGCACCAACCGCGAGATCTGATCGCGAGCTGACGAGAAAACCGATCGCAATTTCTCATCTGGCGATCCAATGACAACCGGGATGCGCTCGGCCGGCTTGATGTTCATTTCCGCGCGGATGTTACGCACGCGTGAGATTAACTCGATGATTGCCTGCATCTCCGATTCTGCCGCTTCATCGATTAGGCTTGCTACACCCTCAGGATATCCAGTCAGCATCACCGTCGGCTCAGCACCCTGATATGCCGCATGAAGACGCTTCTCGCCGGGCAAACGCTGCCACAGTTCTTCAGTGATGTAAGGCATAAACGGATGCAACAATCGCAACGCCTGTTCGAGCACCGTAAGCAATCTGCTTCTCGCCTCTTTGCGTCGCGCGCTCTCCTCTTCGGCGGTCACATCAGCTTTGGCGAGTTCGATGTACCAATCGCAAAAATCGTCCCAAAAGAAGTGATACAAAGTTTGCACTGCTTCATAAAACTCGTAAGTGTTGATGGCGCGGTTGAGATCGCGTGCAGTCTGGTTCAGTCGCGAAGTTATCCAGCGATCGTGAAGCGCGCTGCTCTGCTCCAGTATTTCCGGACGAATTTCGGCGCCTTCTGAGTTGAGTAAACAGAACCGCGCCGCGTTCCAGATCTTGTTGGCAAAGTTGCGATAGGATTCGACCTGCTTTTCATTCCAACGCGTGTCGGTGCTTCCGACCTGGGCCAACGTAAGCCGCGTTGCATCAACACCAAACTTGTCGAAGACGTCGAGCGGATCCACGCCGTTCATTTTCGTCTTCGACATGCGCTGGCCCTGGCTGTCGAGCACCGTGCCGGTGATAAAGACGTCGGCAAACGGTTCGTCGCCAACAAACTTCAGCCCGGTCATCACCATCCGCGAAACCCACAGGAAGATGATGTCGCGCGCCGTAACCAGCACTGAAGTGGGATAGAAAGTCTTCAGATCGGTTGTGTCATTGGGCCAGCCAAGCGTTGAGAAGGGCCACAACGCCGACGAAAACCACGTGTCGAGCACGTCCGGATCCTGTGTGAGTTCGCTGGTGCCTGCTTTCGCACGCGCCTCCTCTTCGGATCGCGCAACAACCAGCTCGCCGCCCGGTGTGTACCAGGCAGGAATTTGATGACCCCACCACAACTGGCGCGAGATGGTCCAGTCGCGCAGGTTTTCAAGCCAGTCGGTATAGACCTTTTTATACGGTGTTTCCGGATAGAAGTGCGGCAACTGTTCGCGCGACATTAAATCGAGCGCGAGATCGCGCAGCCCGTCCATCTTCATGAACCACTGTGTTGAGATCAGAGGTTCGATCACTGTCTTGCAGCGTTCGCACTTGGAGATCGAAAACTCGTAGTCAACCACTTTCTCGAGCAACCCCAGCGCTTCGAAGTCTTCGATCACTTTCTCACGCGCCTTGTAGCGATCGAGTCCGGCAAAATCCGCCCCCGCATCCGCAGTCATCTTGGCATGCGGATCAATCACGACAACTTCGGCAAGACTATGGCGCAGGCCCATTTCGTAGTCGTTTGGATCGTGTGCGGGAGTAATCTTCACCGCGCCGGTACCAAACGCCGGATCGACGTACTCGTCGGCAATGATCGGAATCTCGCGATTCGTGAGTGGCAGTGAAACAACCTGGCCGATGAACTCGCTATAACGCTCGTCGCTCGGGTTCACGGCAACAGCGGTATCGCCGAGCATCGTTTCCGGCCTGGTAGTCGCGACGGTGATTCGTTTGTCGCTGTTCTTGATTGGATACTGGAGGTAATAGAGTTTTCCGGCTTGCGGCAGTTTCTCGACCTCGAGATCGGAAAGCACGGTTTGATCTTTCGGGCACCAGTTAACAATCCGATTACCGCGATAGATCATTCCCTCGTCGTACAAGCGCACAAAAACTTCGCGCACGACCCGAGATAGATCTTCGTCCATCGTGAACTTTTCGCGCGACCAATCGACCGACGCGCCTTCGCGACGCATCTGCACAGTGATCTGTCCACCGGATTCTTTCTTCCACTGCCAAACGCGTTCGACAAATTTCTCACGACCGAGATCGTGGCGCGTCTTGCCTTCTTTCTTGAGCGCGTTTGAGACCATCAACTGGGTGGAGATTCCGGCGTGGTCCGTGCCCGGCAGCCAGAGAGTGCGATAGCCACACATGCGCTTGTGCCGCGTCATCACGTCCATGAGCGTATGCTGCAGCGCATGGCCCATGTGCAACGAGCCGGTAACGTTAGGCGGCGGAATAACGATTGAGAACACGGGCGCCGCCGGATCTTTATTGATCTCGGGCGCAAAAAAACCACTCTTCTCCCAGCGCTCGTAGTGATGCTGTTCAGCCTCTTTGGGGTCGTATTGTTTGGGGATATCCATGCGTAGCTCTGTGCTTTCGACTCAAAACGAAAAGGTAGAGTCTACGCTAGGCCATGCGGAAAGTTCAAAACCATCGATTTAGCCGGTAGTGGGACACTTTGAAGTACGCCGAAGGCGTTGGCTAATTTCAGCCCGGCGGTTTGAGCGAAGCGAGAACCCCGGGGAAACAGCAAAAATTTCTTATCAACCCTGAACGGGTTCGCTGCGGAAGAAACCCTTTCAGGTAGATACATTTTTCTAACTTGATCCTGAGGTTGTCGGTGCAGCGACAACCCCAGGCTGAAATTAGCCAACGCCTTCGGCATAATTCAAACTGATTCACTACCGATTTAGCCTTGTGTTCAGTTGACAAGAACGATTGCTTTTATCAGAACCCTTGAAAAAATCTGCAACTGAGAGCACAATGCGCCTATGACGAATAAAGAAATCGTTGAAGACCTACTTCGGCGAATTTCTGATGATACCTCACTAGAAGAAATAGCTCAGGAAATACAGTTTATTGCTGCGGTCCGGAAGGGCCTTTCTGAACTTGATAATGGTGAGAGTATTGCCATTGAAGAAGTTGAGAAAGATCTGCCCTCATGGATTACCAGGTGAGACTTTCTCCTTCTGCACAAACCGATTGAGGACATCGTTCGATATATTTCAATCGACGATCCGAAGGATAGCGGTATTCGCGAGATCATCTTCAGAACTTATCGAATTGTTTATCAACTGGACACTACAACCAACAAGTTCAGGTGGTTAGGGTTTGGCATGCTGCCCGAGGAACTCCGGATCTAACTACGCTGCACTAAATGTGTTGGGTTACGTTTGACCAAATTTACATCTAAAAACGAAAGCAGGTGACTTGTGCAAGTCACCTGCTCATGCAATTCAACGACTGATTCGATCCTTTACTTCGTCTTCTCCAACTGCTCCTTGATCAGCAACTCCGCCAGATCCGGAACGACTTCCCATGCGATCTCGCGCACGACTTTGTCGGACATCATCTCAACCACCCGACGCGCGATCGCATCGATCATCTCCTGCGATAGTTGATTGGCGCTGACGGGAGCAGCAGCAGCGACAACCGGCTCGGGTTCGGCAACTACCGCTTCAGGCTCAGTCTCAACAACTTCGACCTCGTCCATCACCGCGGCATACGGAACTTCCTGCGTGTCAGCAAACGACGAATGAATCTGAGGTTGATAGGTTGATTCGTAAGCACTCGCAGCCGCAACCGCTTCTTTCACTTCCGGCTCGACAAACGGGCGCATCGGCTCTGCGGCGTAAACAGGCGTGGCAACATCAACCGGCTCATCATCAAGTTCTAAAACAAAGTCATCATCCGACGCGGCCTGCGCCTGCACCGGTTCAAACTCACCGAGGTCCAGCAACACGTCGGCCTCGCTCTGTGAATCGTTTCGTGTCTCTGCTTCCATTGTCTCCTCACGTGGTAACGATTCCGTTGCGGCCACCGGTTGTTCCACCATCTGTTCTGGTTCTGGCTCTGGTTCTGGTTGAGGTTCTGTTATTGCGGTCTCATCGAGTGACAACGTATCCGCCGTGGTCACTTCCAACTCGTGTGTGTCCATGAAAGCCTCTTCTTCCGGCGGCGCTTCAGGCTTGGGAAGTTCGGCTGTGGGACCTTCTTTCTCGGCCGGCGGGCTGCTAACCAGCGCGCCCACGCGGTCGATAAGGCGTCGAATTGATTGAAAAGGTTTGGTCAAGATGTCATCCGCGCCAACTCTGCGCGCCTCCGCTTCGTCGAACGGCTCAAACGAGCCCACGAGCAGCATTACAGGAATATGTTTCAGCTTTTCGTGTGTTTTGACATATCTGCACACCTCATAACCATTGGGAGAAGGCATGAAGACGTCTGCGAGAACTATGTCGGGTTCAAGCTCCAGGAGCTGGTCAATAGCATCCTGGCCATTGCCGACAGCCACGACCCGCACGCCTTCATCAGCGAACGTCAGGTCGATAACTTTCTGAATGGTGGCCGAATCGTCGGCGAGTAGGAGTTTGCGTCCAGCTAGCAAAACGAATCCCTTTAGCTGAAGTGCACCATCGGCGGGGCCCTAGTGCGTTTGGCACGGATGGCGCGGGCAAGTCGTAACGAAGCGGGCCTCAGGAATAAGACCCAAAGAAAACCTAACAAAACGGGTTAGGGGCAGTCAAGAGTTTGTTTTAGCAGGGTTCATGGGTTGGAGAAAAGATACATAGATAAACGCAGAAGGACTACGGATCAGATCCGCGGTTAATTGCCACCCGGATCCCACCCGGATCCCACGGGATCAAGGTCCGGCAACCACGATGTCGTCCGAGGTGTTTGCTTTGCCGTCAGGGCCGAGCGAGCGGAGGGAATAGCGGTCCTGTTGACCGTCGTATTGGTAGGGACGATACCAGGGATCGACGCGGATGATGCGCGTTAGATACCGCGGGCTGAGATGATCGATTAACACTGCCTCTTTGTCAGCAACGACAAAGTAGCCACGGTCACGACGGAAATCGCCGAGCGCCCTGGCGATAGTCGAGAGATCTTCAGCCGCGGAGGCGCGTTTGACTTCATCGATCGCAGCCGGGAGGTTCGTGACATTGAACCAATCGCGAGTGCCGCTCTTGAACTCAGTCACCTGCCAGCCGCGTCGCTCACGCGCCAGACGGAAGTCAACCTGAACCACCGCAGTCACCAAAGCAGTCGACTCAGATCCAATCGACAATCCAAACGGCGAGATCTCCTTGATCCGCACCTCGTCCGAAGGAAGTGCGACGCCAAACAAACTCGCCACCAGACAGCGCGCACGTTTCGTCGTCAACGTCGTCGCCAGTCTTCTTCGCGCTAAGATGCCCGTCTCGTCACATTCACCGGCCGGTAACTCCACTCGAGCCGCACGCGTAATCACATCCAACTGTTCCCAACGATCCGGCCCGGTCCTGATCTCGCGCAACTGCCACTGACCTTCATACAGTCGCAGACGAAACACAGTTTGAATCTCGGTCGAAACTTCAGCACTAGACGCGCTGTTCGCACGAATTGAAGTAATGCGAACCGCACTGCCCGGCAGCGACCAGCCGCCCATGGTTTGGATTACTTTCCGCGCCTGGCTTTGACTAATGTCGGCCCGGACAGAAATCGGACTCAGAAGAGCCAGTACAACAACCGTCAGGAAGTTAACGTGTCGTCGCATGTGAACTATTGAGTAGATTCTTTCCCAACCAACATCTGCAACATGATCTGTAGCTGTGCAGTGGTAAATGGTTTCGGCAAAAAGACGATCGCGCCGGCGGAAAAGCTATCGGAAGAAAGCTTTGGGTCCTGTTCGGCCGTCATCATCATCACCGGAATCCGTCGTAAACGTTCTTCCGATTTCATGTAACGAACCAGTTCGGGACCGGAGATATGGGGCATAACGACGTCAAGAATCGCAGCCGTGAAGTCAGGATCGGTTTGCAGGATCTTGTAAGCCTCGCGCCCGTCCCGCGCCGTCACGACCGTGAAGTTTTCTTTTTCGAGAATCGTAGCAATGAGACGAAGAATGGCCGGATCGTCGTCTGCAACCAGCATGCGCCGGTTCTCGTTTTCAATTGTATCCATGTGAGTATTCGCTTTGTCCTTAATTAGTGTGAAAGTTTACTTTCACAAGATTTCCAAAGATTACCAAAGCTTAACCGGGTAATCCGGTTAAACCTCAACCGCGCGAGCAGATTCACCTGCCTGCGTGGACAAGTCTGCAGCGAGCTTGATTGCCGCAACCATGCTCGAGTGTTCAGCCAGACCTTTTCCGGCAATGTCAAAAGCAGTGCCGTGGTCGACCGAAGTTCTGATAAAAGGGAGACCTAGCGTTACATTAACGGCCTCGCCAAACGATAAACACTTTACCGGGATCATCGCCTGATCATGATAACAGGCAATTACTGCATCAAATTCTCCGCGCGACGCGCGCAGAAAAACCGTGTCGGCGGAGAATGGTCCCTGCACATTAATATCGTCGAGCTGTCGCGCCGACTCAATCGCCGGCATGATTTCCGATGCTTCTTCTACTCCGAACAAGCCGCCTTCTGCACCGTGCGGATTCAATGCCGCCACTGACAGGCGCGGGCGTTCGATACCCCAACGTTGCAGCTCTCGATGGGTAAGGTTGATTACCTTCACAATTCGATCGCGTTCGACCATGCGAATCGCTTCCGAAAGCGGTACGTGCGTTGACAACAACACGATGCGAAGATTCGCGGCCACGAAGGCCATCGCATATTCCTCGGCACCCGTGAGGTGCGCGAGAAATTCGGTGTGACCAGGAAAACTGTAACCGCCGAGAAACAACGCTCGTTTATTAATCGGCGCTGTAGCAATCGCATCGATACTTCCAGCCGCACACAACTCCACCGCCGCTTCAATGTATCCGCCCGCAGCCTTGCCTGCGATGCCCGATTCAATGCCGGGTTCAACAAAGCCGCTGAGATTGTCGAGATGGTAGATGACTGGTTCGGAGAGGTGCTCGGGAAACGACTCACCCATGCGAATGATGTCGTATCCGGATTGAAGATCAAGAGTGCGTGCCGTGTGAGCGAGCAACTGAGCGTCGCCGATGATCACCGGCACGCAAACTCGTCTGATTTCATCTTCGGCAACAGCTTTGAGAACAACCTCGGGCCCAATACCGGCAGGGTCGCCCATGGTGATGCCGATGCGCGGCAACACTCGCCTGGGTCGAGGGCCCGGGTTGGTTGAACTTTGTTCTGAGTGTCGCATTGCTTGAGGCGACGCACTGTTGTCCAGGGCGAGACTCAGGGCGAGGCTGTATTAAGTTTCGCTTACCAAATCCTTACGCGTTGGCACTTTCAACACGTTCGTCAGCCTTGAACATGTACTTAATATTTCGTTTGAGCACCAAAAGATTGGGAGCACCTTTGCGATTGACCTTGAGCGCACCGCGGTCATACCACTCGATTGTGCCTTCAATCTCTTCGCCATCCAGCAGAACGAGCACCATGGGAGTGTGGGCGTCGATCTGTTTCTTGTAATAAAAGAGTTCCGCGTTTGTTTCATTGGGAGGCGGAATTCTTTTCTTTACCTGAACCGGCGCGTGTTGTTGCGGTGCTCGTTGTGGGGTGTCGCTGTTACTGGCGCGGGAACTCCCATTCGAACGTTCTCTGGGCTGCGGAACTTCGCGGGCTTTGCCCTTCACTTCCGCGAGTGTGGTTCTGATGAGTTTACGATTCACTTGATTATTACCTCCAAAAATCTATGACGGGTCTTTCCACCCGCTCGAGAATTGCGATGTATAGGACACAGGGCTTAGATGTTTAGATCAGTGTCAAAGCTCTCGCAGGCAGCGGCCCATCCGAGGAGAGGAACGAACAATACCCGTAATGGAATTTTTCCTGCAATGATTGAGCGACATGCTACACAACACGAGCAGAAAAAGCAAAGAAGAAAAGCGTGTTTGATTTCAAAGATTTACATGCAAGAAATGATGCAAGCAGGTATCCGCGGATCACACCGATTCATTGAATCAATCGGCGTGATCCGCAGAGCAAATCCGTGTAAATCTGTGGAACAAAAAAGGGAGAGTCCCGACGACTCTCCCTTCCAGCGGGCGAGGCAACGATTTCGGCTTAGTCGGCTTTCTTGCGGATGAAAGTCGGCACGTCGAGATCGTCAACACGTGCTGTGCCCATCATTGGCCGAGGTAGATCGTCGGCCGGTCTGGCTACGAAACGTGGCGGCGGCGCGGGAATCGCCGTGGTTGCGGCGGCAGACGCAATTGATGTGGCTTCTCGGTCAAATCCTGTTGCAATCACAGTGATCTTCATTTCGTCTCTCAGGTCCTCATCGATCACTGCACCAAAAATTATGTTGGCATCGTCGTCTGCAGACTCGCGAATGATCGACGAAGCAGCATTCACTTCAAACAACGTGAGATCCGGTCCCCCCGTGATATTGATCAAAACACCCTTGGCGCCTTGAATCGTCGCTTCTTCAAGCAGCGGCGATGAGATCGCCTGCTGTGTCGCTTCGATGGCGCGATTCTCTCCGGACGCTCGTCCGGCACCCATGAGCGCCATGCCCATTCCTGCCATGATCGACTTCACATCAGCGAAGTCGAGATTGATCAAACCGGGAACGGTGATCAGATCGCTGATGCCCTGCACTGCCTGGCGTAAAACATCATCGGCCACACGGAACGAGTCACCGAGTGAAACGCCTCGCTCAACCGTGTGCAGCAATCGTTCGTTGGGAATGGTGATAACGGTATCGACGCACTCGCGCAGCTCGCGCAGACCTTGATCCGCCTGTTGCATGCGACGACGGCCTTCGAACTGAAAAGGCTTCGTCACCACGGCTACTGTCAGAGCATCGAGTTCGGTAGCGAGTGAGGCAATGATCGGAGCAGCGCCTGTGCCGGTGCCGCCTCCAAGACCAGTAGTGACAAACACCATGTCAGCGCCTTCCAGCACTTCAATGATCTTGTCAGTGTCCTCGAGTGCGGCTTCGCGACCAACGCTGGGATCAGCGCCGGCGCCGAGTCCTTTAGTCAAACGACTTCCGAGCTGAATCTTGATCGGCGCGCGCGAACGCTTCAACGCCTGGAGATCGGTATTCGCAACCAGGAATTCGATTCCTTCAATCCCGGCTTCGATCATGCGATTGACGGCATTACTACCGCCACCGCCAATGCCGATCACTTTGATCCGCGCTCCAGTAAGTGGCGGATCATCATCGATGAAAATATTAATGCCAGATCCCGGTTGACGACTGTCCGGTGTCATAGTTAGTCCCTCTCTCCCGAAACGGGATGGCGTCCAAGGCCGCTTCCTTCTATGTTGCGTAGCTTGAACCTTCGGCATCGATATATTGCGGACAATATCTTGTGCAACCGGGCCGCAAGCATACAACAACTGGTCAGAAAATACTACCGAATCTATTTCGAAATCTTGATACAAAGTGCGTCAGCTTCCCTGTGGATCCGCGCCTGCTGACGCCCGTGCGAATCTCAGCCGCTTGCGTGCGATGTGCCAGCAGTGCGAGACCAGCCGCGGCCGCCCAGGCAGGGCTCTGAATGTCCTCGACCAACCCACCGAAGCGATCTCGTTCGGGATATCCAATTCGCACTGGGGCATCAAAAACCTGTTCTGCAATCTCAGTCATGCCGTGCAACAACGCACCGCCACCAGTCAACACGACTCCACTCGAAAGTTGTCGCTCCCAACCTGCCTCTTTGATCTCATCGGCGACGTGCATCAACACCTCTTCAGCGCGAGGTTGAAGAATGTCGCAAAGGATCTGTCGCGAGAGTTGGCGTGGTGGACGACCACCAACCGAAGGCACATCGACCAGTTCACCGCGTTCCATCTCACTGAGCGAACTGCTGCATGCGCAGCCAACCGTTCGCTTGATCTTTTCGGCCTCGGGAATGGGTGTGCGCAAACCAAAAGCGATGTCATTCGTGAAATGTGAACCGCCGAGCGGAAACACCGCGGTGTGCTGAACTGCTCCACGCTGATAAATAATCAGCCCGGTGGTTTCCGCGCCTACGTCAACGAGTGCGGCCCCAAACTCTTTATCATCTTCAGTTAGCGACGCCTCGGCAGCGGCGAGTTGCTCCAGAACCATGTCCGCAACGACCAGGCCCGCTCGGTTCACGGCGTTGATGGCGTTCTGACGTGCCGTTACCGGACTCGTCACGATGTGAACTTTCACTGCTAACCGAGCACCGATCATTCCCACCGGATCGTTGATGCCGTCCTGATCGTCGACGATGAATTCCTGCGGTAATCGATCGACAATCTCGCGACCAGCGGGCAGTTGAATCGCACACGCGGAATCGATAGCGCGGCGCACATCTTCGGCCACGATTTCTCGATCGCGACCAGAAACAGCCACGATCGCCTGACCGTTGAAACCAAGAATGTGAGATCCAGCCAGGTTAATGGTTACCTCTTCCGCTTCGAGCCCACTCATCCGTTCCGCATCTTCGACGGCTTTCTTGATCGCATCGACAGCAGCATCAGGATTAACGATTACACCCTTTCGCAATCCGCGAGCTTCTGCTTCGCCGATGCCAACCACTTCGAGCAGTCCGCCTTCACCGGGTTCACCGGCGATACACGTCACCTTACTTGTCCCTATGTCGAGACCGATGGTGTGTTGTGTACGCTTCGCCATTGTCGGGTCCGTATCTGTGTTATTCGTTCTTGCTTTCGGCTACCGTCTGGTTGCCGGTTACCAAACCCACGATCGCTCTTTTCCCCTGTGTTAGATCGATGTAACTGATTAGTGGACCGCGCGACGTCTGGCGCTGCGCATCGAGCACCGAAAGCGCTTTCCCCAACCGCGCGCTTTGCTCCTGTGATCCAAGTCGAACTTCAATCTGCGAATCGTCGCCGGCAAGTTGCACGCGCACGTCGCGCAGATCCTGCAGGTTAACTTCGCTGACACGTTCCGCAAGTCCCTGCGCTAGCCAGTCGCGCTGCAATTCGAGAAACTTTCCAACTCGATCGCGATTCTCTTCCTGTGCGCCGGCCTCTTCATTCCAGCCGCGAAGAAAGAACGCCGGCATCTGATCTGTCGGCGACATTTCGTCGAGAAACACCGCGTCGTCGTCGACCCAGATAAATCTTCCCGCTGCATTTCGCACGACCGCTTTCGGTTCGCGCTCGGTGACACGCACGCGAATGCCGTCCGGCAACACTCGCGTAACTACCGCGGTGCGCACCCACGGCAGACGTTCGAGATGATTGCTCAGCTCCTGAAGATCGGCTTGCCAAACACCGGTCGCACTTAGATCACGCCGCACCACTGCCTTGATCTCGTCAGACGAAGCCCGCGACGTTCCTTTAGTCTCGACCGTTCGCACTTGAAAGAAACTTGCCGACGCTGCCGAGCGATACGCGACAAATCCGATGAAAGCGATGATCGCAATCACGCCAATGCGTAACGCGAGGGGAACATAGCCCAGCAACGACTTGAAACGAACTCCAATCGGCTCATTCGCTCCGCGTTTCGCAGGACGTTGGCCCGTACCGGAGCGCCCCTTACCGATGCCGCTGCGATTACCAACTTTTTGAGCTACTACTTGCTCTCTCATTGCCCGGTACTCCTTTCGTCCACAGATCCATCTTCTGTGTTATCTGTGGATGGTTGTGCGCGCCAGAGTTCGACTTCATATTCCAACTCGATTCCGTGTTCGCGCTTCACTCGTTCGCGAATCTCTTCCGCAAGTGCGAGTGCATCTTCAGCGCGTGCGTTTTCACCTTCAGTGACGATGAAGTTAGCGTGCACTGGCGAGACAACTGCACTGCCGCGTCGCTCTCCCTTCATACCCATCTCGTCGATCATCTTGCCGGTTCCGATCGTGCTCGCCGGAGGATTTTTGAAGAAACAACCAGCGGAACGGGAGCCATGCGGTTGAGTCGCCATACGTTTCTTTTTAACTTCATCCATGCGCGCCTTGATCTGTTCCGGATCGTCATGCTGCAAACGCAACGTCGCGCCCAGCAATAACTCACCGTCACGAAATGACGTGTGGCGATAGTTCCACTGAATGCTGCTGCCCGGAACCTCCACGACCTTTCCTTCGCGAGCCACGCGAACGGTTTCCGTGACCGTACCGATTTCGTGACCGTAAGCACCGGCATTCATCCAGAGCGCGCCACCAACCGTACCGGGAATGCCACCGAGTCCTTCGATTCCGGACAACCCGCCGCGCGCTACGTCGATGCAGAGTCGCGGCAGCGAATAACCTGCGCTCACGGAAACGAGTTCGCCGTCGATGTGCACTTCGCCTTTCATGTTGCTCAAGTTCAAGACCACGTAATGATGATCGCCATCGTCCGCAAGGACGTTGCTGCCCGAACCCAGGGGACGCCAACCAATGCCTGCCTGATCGAGTTCGTGAACAACTGCCGCGGCTTCTGCTTCCGTGTTCGGCGTGATCACCCAATCGATCGCGCCACCCACACGCAAACTCGTCAAATCCGCAAAACGTTTTCCGCGCTCTGCCCGTACTCCTAATCGCGCCGCAATTTCTTCAATAACGCCCATGTTCTAATTTCAAATTCAGCCACGGATGACACGGATAAAGATCGGATTTCTATCCGTGGTTATCCGTGGCCTTATACGTTTTCTCTTTCAACAAACCTACGAGCTGATCACTAATGCGGCTTACCGTTCCCGCCCCGAGCGTCAACACGAGATCACCGGGTTGCACGGTTTCGCGCAGTGCGGTGGCAGCGTTTTCAAGTGGTCCAACGTAGTTGACGTCTTTATGTCCGAAGCGCTTGATCGCGTTGGTGAGCGCTTCAGCCGTTACACCTTCGATTGGATCTTCACTCGCAGCATAGATGTCGGTGATAAAGAGCACGTCGGCGTTATTGAAGGACCGCGCAAACTCCTGCATTAGATCGTGTGTGCGGGAGTAACGATGCGGTTGAAACAGGACCACGATGCGTCGCCCGCCAGAACCAAGCTTGGCCGCCGCGAGTGTCGCGCGGACTTCGGTGGGATGATGTCCATAATCATCAACCACCAATATCCCATCGACTTCGCCCTTCGGCTGAAACCGGCGACCCGCACCGGTGAAACTGTGTAAACCTTCAACAATCTTGTCGAACGACACTTCCAACTCGAACCCGACCGCGATCGCCGCGAGCGCGTTGTAGACGTTGTGCATTCCCGGCACGCGCAGGATCATCTCGCCCATCACATCGCTTCCACGCCACACCGTGAACGACGATCCGAAGTTGTTGTCGTGACGGATGCCGTGGGCGGAAACATCAGCCTGCGCGCTGAATCCGTAAGTCAGGCGCCGGCGTTCCAAAAGCGGAATGATTGCCTGCACGTTTGGATCGTCTAGACACAAAACCGACGAGCCATAAAACGGCACTTTGTTGACAAAATTCGCGAAACAGGCACGCACGTCATCCATGTCGTGGTAATAATCCATGTGCTCGCGATCGATGTTGGTGACTACGGCGATTGTCGGCGTCAACATCAAAAACGAACGATCGCTTTCATCTGCTTCAACCACCATCAGATCGCTGGTGCCGAGATGCGCGTTTGAGCCATAAGCACCGACCACTCCGCCGACGACGATCGTCGGATCGAGTCCGGCATGGCCCAACACAGTTGCGACCATTGATGTGGTGGTGGTCTTTCCGTGTGAACCGGCGACGGCCACCGTGTGGGGTTTGAGTCGCATCAACTCGGCGAGCATTTCGGCGCGCGCGATCACGGGAATCGAGCGCCGGTTGGCTTCGAGCACTTCCGGGTTGTCATCACGCACCGCGGTCGAACGCACCAGGACGTGCGGTTGGCCCACATTTTCAGCCGCATGACCTTCGAATATCTCGATGCCCATCTGTTGGAGTCGATCGGTGGTGGTGGAACGCTTCAGATCGGAACCGGAAACTCGGAAGCCAAGGTTAACCAACACCTCAGCGATACCGGACATACCGATCCCGCCGATCCCCACAAAATGAACATGTTGAATTCTTCTAAACATACTTTCGTTCAACTACAAAAATGCACACAAAGCACAAAATGATTTTTACTCAGCAAGAAGCTTGATTTGATCTCTTTCGAACCATTACGATTTCTTAAACTCATTCGATTCTATTAATCCGTCATTTCGTTTTTCACTTTTGTGATCTTTGTGCCTTGTTAGTTAGTTCTTCGATCATGTTGACGGCAGCGGCGGCGGCGTCACCGTGTGCCAGTTTTCTGCTCGCTGCTTCCATAAAATCTATCTCTGCCGGCGTTTGAACCAATCGTTCGATTTCGGTCGCTAGCCTTTCGCCACTTAACTCCTGCTGCAAGATCATTCGCGATGCGCCGCCGGCTTGTAAGGCCTCGGCATTCTTTCGCTGGTGATCGTCAGCGGCGAATGGAAACGGGACCATGATCGACGCCTTGCCGGCTGCGATCAGTTCAGCCGTGGTCGTGGCTCCGGCGCGGCACAGCACGAGATCGGCCTCGCCGAAATCCGCCATCATGTTGTCAATGTAACTACGAACGTCAGCACGTTCGTTCCATCCCGCCGCGTCGTACGCGGCTTTTACTTTTTCAAAATCCGCCGGCCCGGTCTGGTGCTTAATGTGAAGTTCGATCGGAATCGATTTCAACTTCGGTAACGCCGCCACCATCGCTTCGTTAATCGCGCGCGCTCCTTGCGAACCACCAAACACGAGCAACGAAAACTTTCCCATCTCACGCTGCTTCGGAGGAATCTCAAAGAACGCTCTGCGCACCGGATTGCCGGTCACTTTCGCTTTACCACGGAAGTAAGGCAGCGCCTGTTCAAACGAGACTGCCGCCCGATCCACAAAACGCGCGAGCATGCGGTTGGTCCAACCCGGTAACGCGTTTGACTCCATCACGAGTGTCGGCCGATTCAACAACGCCGCCGTCAACACCACCGGACCAGAAACGTAACCACCTGCGCCGACCACCACGTCAGGCTGAAACATTCGCATCAGCCTGCGCGCCGAAAAAAAACTCTTCGGCAGGATCGCGATTCCTTTCATACGCGCGCCGAGACTCACATTCTTCAACCCGGCACTTTCAATGAGCGATAATTCAAAACCGGCCTGCGGCACGAGCCGCGTTTCCAACCCTCGCGCCGTGCCGACGAAATGCACTTTCGAGTTCGCATCTCGCCGCATGATCTCCTGCGCCACTGCAATTCCGGGATAGATATGTCCGCCAGTACCGCCGGCAGCGATCATTACTCTCATTGTCAATTGCCAACTGCCGATTGCCGATTCAATACATCTCCATGCTGCTTGCCGAAATTGGCAATCGGCAATCGAAAATCGGAAATGCTTCCGCTCGCGTGTTGCGAAACGTTGAGCAAAATCCCGACTGCTGCAAGTGTCGGCACGAGCGACGATCCGCCATACGAAATAAACGGCAGCGGAATTCCTTTCGTCGGCACGAGGGAAAGCACGACACTGATATTAAAGAGCGCCTGGGCGACGATGCTGGTAACGATTCCGAAACTCAGCAACATTCCAAAACGATCCGGCGCCAGCAACGCAGTGCGCACGCCGCGCCAGAGAAAGAGCGCAAAAACCGCCACCACGCCGAGCGCTCCCACCAATCCCAACTCTTCGCCAACCACCGCGAAAATGAAATCCGAATGCGCAAAGGGCAGAAACAACATCTTCTGTTTGCCCTGCGCAAAGCCGAGACCGTTTGTTCCACCCGATCCGATCGCGATCAACGATTGGACCACCTGAAAACCAGCGCCTTGTTGATCTGCCCACGGATCGAGAAATGTGATCAGGCGCTTCAAACGCCAAGGCACAAAGATCAAAAGACCAGCGGCCACTACCAACGCGGGCGCCGCAGCCATCGCTAGATGAGCCAACCGCGCACCGGCTGTGTAAACCACGACCGTGAAGATCAGCGCCAGCATCATCGCGGTGCCGAAGTCAGGTTCGATCACAACCAGCGCCGCGAGAAGACCGGTCACGGCACCGCAGGGAACAAACGTTCGCCAAAAATCACCTTCTTCACCGGCTCTCTTCTCGAGAAAGTAGGCGAGGAAAATGATCAGCGCGAGTTTTGAAATCTCCGATGGTTGCATCGAAAAGCCCGGCAGTTTTATCCATCGATGCGCGCCATTCGACGCGCTGAATCCAAACACCGAAATCAAACCGATCGTGCAGATGATCAGCAACCCATAAACCACGCGTCGGCTCTTCAACAGTTGATAGTTAAACTGCATCGCCAGCAGCATCACGATGAAGCCGATGAAAACCCAAACGCCCTGCTTCAGCACGTAATGAAACTGGTTGCCCTCCTCTTTTTGCGCTATCACGGCTGAAGCGCTGTAGACCATCACCACGCCAAAGAGCGCGAGCCCGGTGGTCGCCGCGAAGAGCCATTTGTCTGGAGCAAGTTTTCGAGCCATTTCAGTACAAAAGCATTTCTCTCGCGGCGGCGCAGCGGCGCAACGCCACACGTAGTCTCAGATTTTTTCGTTGCGCCGCTGCGCCGCCGCGAGAGGAATTTCTTTCACCGCCTCCTTGAACACCTTCCCTCGATGTTCGAAACTCTCGAACATATCGAAACTCGCGCATGCTGGGGCAAGTAAAACCACGTCACCTTTTTCCGCCGCGCTGAACGATCGCACCACGGCGGCTTTCATATCTAACGCGTGTTCGAACGGCGCCAGAGACCCCAGTTCACTCTCAATCGTCTCTGCGTCTTCGCCGATCAGCACGAGTTTTCGAACCTTCTCGCGCACTAACGATGCCAGCGGCGCATAGGGCGCTTTCTTCCCACGACCACCGAGAATCAAAATTACTTTTCCCGGTTCCAATGCGAATGCTTCGAGCGCCTTCAACGTGGCATCAACACTCGTCGCTTTCGAGTCGTTGTAAAACTTCACGTCTTCGATCTCAGCCACAAACTCAAGCCGGTGCTCAACGGGATCAAAACGCTTCGCCGTCTCTCTCATCGACTCGACGCCTGCGCCGGCCGCCAGGCTCGCCGCAAAAGCCGCGGCAACGTTCTCGACGTTGTGCAACCCGCGCAACTTCATCTCGTCAACGTTCAACAACGCCTGTTCATCGTCACCATCGCGATAGATCAGTTCGCGTCCTCGCAAAAACACTCCGCGATCGACTTCTTTCCTGACGCTGAACTGCGTCACTTTCGCGCGCAAGCCACTCGCCCAAGATGAAACCGTTTCATCATCTGCATTCAGCACCGCGACGTCTCCCGCCGTCTGGTTCATGAAGATGCGATGCTTGGCCGCCGCATAATCGTTGAACGTTTCGTAACGATCCATGTGGTTCGGAGTGACGTTCAACACAAGCGCGATTGCGGGATGAAACATGGCTGTAGTTTCCAACTGGAAACTCGAAAGCTCCGCTACGGTCCAACCATCATCACGCGAACTCTCCACCATCGAAATCAACGCTTTGCCGATGTTGCCGCCGACCTGGACCGGCACACCCGCATCGCGCAACAGTTCCCCGATGAGCGACGTCGTCGTTGTCTTGCCGTTGCTGCCAGTGATGGCGACGACGCGACCTTTCAAATATCGATAAGCGAGCTCAACTTCTCCAATTACTTCCGCGCCGGCTCGTTCGGCGTAACGAATCGGGATGATCGTCGCCGGCACTCCCGGACTAACCACTACCAGTTCGAGTTGATCGAGCAGCCAGCTCGGCACCTCACCAGGTAACAAGCCCACGCCTGTTTCTTTCAACGCGAGCGCTTCCGGCGTCCATTTCTCGATCGGCTTCTGATCGGTAAGCGCAACGACTGCGCCCCGCTCTGATAAAAATCTCGCAGCAGCAATCCCGCTGCGCGCTGCGCCAACTATCAAAACTTTCTTGCCCGCTAGTTCCACGCGCTTAACGAATTTTCAGAGTCGACAGACTCAACAACGCGAACAAGATCGCGAGAATCAAAAATCGGAAAACTATTTTCGACTCTTTCCAACCCTGCATCTCGAAGTGATGATGCAACGGCGTCATCTTGAATAAACGTCGCCCGGTGCCGGTGGTGCGCCGCGTCATCTTGAACACGCTTACCTGCAACATCACCGAGAGTGCCTCGATGACGAAAACTCCGCCCACCATTAGCAACATAAACTCCTGCTTCGTGAGCACCGCGATGGTGCCGATCGCTCCTCCGATGGCGAGGCTGCCGACGTCGCCCATAAACACCTCCGCGGGCGGCGCGTTGTACCAGAGAAATCCGAGACTCGCCCCGACCATCGCACCACAGAACACCGTCAACTCCGCCGCTTCGGGGCGATGCGTCAACTCGAGATATTCAGCCCAACGCGCGTCGCTGCTCAGATACGTGAAGCCGGTCAACGCGCTCATCGCGACGAAAGTAACGCTGATGGCAAGTCCATCAAGGCCGTCAGTAAGATTCACTGCATTGGACGATCCCAACAGCACCACCACAATCAAAATCAGGTATATATAAGGACCAATAAAACTCTTCTCCGGATCCGCGGTCCACTTCAAAAATGGAATGCTGAGATTCCACGAATAGCCAGTGCCGCCGATTAACTTCGTCGCCGTGAAAAGCACCGCCCAAAAACCCACCGCGATTAACAATTGCGCCAGCAGTTTTTGTCGTCCGGTAAGCCCGAGACTGCGCTTTTTCGCCATCTTCGCGTAGTCGTCGACAAAACCGATCGCCGCAAATCCCAAGGTCGCGATCATCGCGGTCCAAACGT
Source organism: uncultured Acidobacteriota bacterium (assembly GCA_963708055.1). Classification (GTDB taxonomy): domain Bacteria; phylum Acidobacteriota; class Blastocatellia; order Pyrinomonadales; family Pyrinomonadaceae; genus PSRF01. The sequence continues at coordinate 2,204,746 of OY970193.1, forward strand.
AAACGCTCGAAAGACGCGCCCACAAAAGCGTGGAGATCAAAACCGAACCGACGACCAACACGCCACCCATCGTGGGCGTACCGCGTTTGACCTGGTGTCCCTGCGGGCCTTCCTCGCGAATCTGTTGGCCCACATTCCACTGCTTCAACGCCTCGATTAACTTTCCGCCGAAGATGAGCGAGATCAGAAGCGCGGTGATCGCACCGTAGGCAGTGCGAAAGGTCACGTACTGAAAAACGTTGAGCGCCTTTACGAGATACCAATCCTTATCCTTGAAGTGGATGTAGATAAGTTCGTAAAGGAAGTAGTAGATCATTTCGATGCCAATTTCCGATTGCCAATTTCCGATTGATAAGTAGCAATTCGGTTTTCACGCCGCGCCGTTGCGCCGCCGCGTGAGATCTTACTGTTGGTCCCCGCCCGCCAACGGGAATTTTTCACGCAGCGCCTTTACGATCTTGTCAGTCGCGACGCCACGCGAGCCTTTCACCAAAATCAGATCACCCTCTTTCACTTCCTTGATCAAATCCGCCGCCGCTTCGTCAGAAGAATTGAAAAACTTCGCGGCTGGGAGTCCGGCATCTATTGCTCCCGCCACGATCTCCTGACCTAAACCGCGCACGCCCCACAGCAGGTTGACTCCACTGCCGGCGATTTCTCGACCTGCATCGTTGTGTAACGATGCTTCATCCGGTCCGAGCTCGAGCATCTCTCCGGCAATAACGATGAGCCGCTTGTGACCACGCGAGCCCTCCGTCATCGTCCGCACCATGTTCAGCAACGAACGCGGATTGGAGTTGTACGAATCGTCGATAACCGTAAAACCCGCTGCAAAATCGAGCACCTCTCCGCGCATCTTCGGCGGCTGCGCTGTTTTCAAAGCCTTCGCAATCTCTTCCGGCGCGATCGAAAACGCTGTACCTACTGCCGACGCTGCGAGCGCATTGCTTAAATTGTGACGCCCGCTCATCGCCAGCGAGGTTTGCGCTTCACCCAGCGGAGTTCGCAAACGAAAATCGATGCGGCCAAGTGATCCGGTATCAATCGACGTCGCGGTAATGTCAGCAACGTTATCGATTCCAAATGTCAATGTTCGCCCTTGATGCTTGTCGCGCATCTTCATCACGAGAGGATCGTCGGCATTGAGAATCGCAGTGCCTTCCGGTTTCAGTCCTTCAATAAGTTCTGCTTTTGCAGCGGCGATGTTTTCGATCGTGCCGAGATATTCGAGATGAACCGGCGCAACCATCAACTCCACTGCCACATCCGGTGGCGTGATCTGACAAAGTCGTTGAATCTCGTGTGTCGGCGACGACATTCCCATCTCAAGCACCGCGAGATCGAATTGATCCGGCGCGCGATCCTCACTCACCATGCGCAACACTGAAAGCGGCAGTCCCAAACCGTTGTTGTAGTTGCGCTCACTCTTTAAAACGCGATAACCGGCACTCATCAGAACGTGTGCCGTCAACTCTTTCGCAGTCGTCTTGCCGGCGCTGCCGGTGATCGCTACGACCGGTTTGTTCCAAGCTGTGTAGACGCGATGCGCAAGCAGTTGCAAAGCGGCGATCGCATCGTCAACCAGTAACAATCGATCTTTAACGCTTTCCAACAATGAGTTGCCGCTCAGGTGATCCTTGCGCGCCACTGCGGCAATTGCGCCACGCTCAAACGAATCGCTGATAAAGCCATGGCCATCGACAAACTCGCCGTTAAAACCGGCGCGGGCGTAGTCCTTTTGCGACAAAGCAAAGAACAACTCGCCCGCACCTACAGAACGCGAATCGATGGAATAATCTCTAATCTGTTTGTCAAATATCTCAGCGCTGATGTTTGCCGCATCCGCGCCCATTAACTCTGCTGCCTCGCCAACCTTCACGTTATTACGGCCTCTTCCTGCATCGTTTCTTCCTGCGAGGGCGTATCGTCAGTTCGGTCGAGCAGGCACTCAACCAATCTCGAAAGCGAACTCTGACTCATTGAAACCGCCAAAACTTCGGCATAGCTTCCAACACGTCCTGCGGCAGGGCGCATGTTACCGTTCGAGCCATCTATTGGGGGATGATGTTGTGCCCGGAGGGTTGAACGCTGGCTGCGCAATCGTTTTCTGCAGTCAGCAATGCCGTAGTTTACGTTATCTTCCAGAGTTTCTTCATCCATGGAGATCTGCGCCTCCTTGGAGTGCGGTGCCTTGGCACCGCTTTGGTCAAATCCAAGCTCCTCTAACGAAATTTTCATGTCGGGCTATCTCAGGCCAAAGCGGCGACAAGTCGCCGCACTCCAAGGAGGTTATTGCGTCCTCCCAAAATCAACGTAGACAACCTGCCCCGTGCTCACCTCCGCGCCTGCTGAGGGACTTTGCTTAAAAACTTTTCCTTCACCACGCGCTTCCACCTGCAATCCAAGTTGCGCGCAGGTCCTGGCGACGTCACGCACGCTGCGCCCACGCAAATCAGGCATCAGCATCGCCTTCTTCGTCCCTACAGCGTAAACAACTTCACCGCCTCTTCCCCCGTTGCTATCCACGGTCGGTAATGTGGCTTGCCGCTGCTGTTCCGCTTGCGCCTGCTCTTCGCGAATTTTTGCTGCGCGTTCCGGATCCACGTTAACTTCCGCCACCATCTCGGGCGCCGACTTCACTTCGATATCAGGCATCACGCCGAGCGTCGGCAGGATCAGTTCAGCAACTTCGCGAAATACCGGCGCAGCAACGTCACCGCCGTGATAGGCGCCGGCCGGCTCGTCGATCACAACAATGATCACGACCTGGGGATCCTTCACCGGAGCAAACCCGACAAACGAAGCAACGTGCTTGGTTGCGGAGTACGCGCGTGTTTTCGGATCGATCTTTTGTGCGGTGCCTGTTTTTCCCGCGGCTGAGTAACCATCCAACTGCGCTGCCTTCGCAGTTCCTCGCAGCGTCACTTCTTCGAGCATTCCTCGAATTGCAGTCGCGGTCTCAGCATTGATCACTCGCCGCTGTTCCGGTTGAGCGCGATAGACAACTGCGCCACCCGCATCGCGCACTTCGCGAATCAAATGTGGCGCGATTCTCACGCCATTGTTCGCGAGCGCGCCAAACGCCGAGACCATCTGCACTGGCGTGACACCAATTTCCTGACCGATAGCGATCGAACCAATCGACGACGGCTGCCAGCGTTCAACCTTTCTCAACAGCCCCGCTGTTTCACCCGGCAACTCAACACCGGTGCGCGCTCCGAATCCAAAACGCTTGATGTAGTCGTACATCATTGGGTCGCCGACTCTGATGCCCAATTTGATCGCGGCCACGTTGCTTGATTTCGCGAGCGCTTCGGAAATTGTCAACGTTCCAAACGCGGTATGATCGCGGACCACCCGCCCGGCAACTGTGATCGCGCCCATCTGGCAATCGATAGGATCATCAACTCGCGCGAGTTTGTTTTCCAACGCTGCCGAAAACGCGACTACCTTGAACGTCGAACCCGGTTCGTAAATGTTCTGCAGCGCCCAATTCGATGTCGTTCCCGGCTTGGCCTCAGTAAAGTTGTTCGGATCAAATGTCGGCGCATTCGCGAGCGCCAGAATTTCGCCACTACGCGGATCGAGCACGATTACCGATCCCGACTTTGCACGAGAACGTTGAACCGCCGCTTGCAGCGCTTGTTCCGCCTGAAACTGAATCGTTTGATCGATCGTCAATACGACCGACTGTCCAGGCTTCGCAGCGATTTCATAACTCTCGTACGCTTTGCCGTACGCATCTTTTTCAACCGTTAACTTTCCGGACTCACCTGAGATCTTCGCGTTGTAAAACTGTTCCACGCCGCCAAGACCTTTGCCATCGAGTCCGACGTAGCCGAGCACGTGCGCCGCCAGCGATCCATTCGGGTAAAAACGTTTGGATTCGAGTTGCGCACGCACATTCGGAAGCTTCATCTCCTCGATCTTGTTTGCGAGGTCGGCATCCAGTCGTCGCGCGATCCAAACGAAACGCTTATTCGCGGCCTGCGCTTCGCGAAATTCTTTGGCGAGATCCGCTTGCTTCAAGTTAAGCGACTGCGCGAGCTGTTGCGCATTGCGATCGAGAGTTGCAACATCAAGCCCCTTCGGATCGATAAACAACGAAACCGTTTGCACGCTTTGAGCGAGCTGTCGCTCCTGGCGATCGAGCAGTTCGCCACGCTGTGGACTGGTTTTGATTGCATTCTGCTGCTGTTGTCGGGCGCGGTTGGCGAGGTTGTCGTACTGCGAAAACTGCAGGTAAACCAGGCGAGCGGCAATCACCAGCATCCAGAAACCAATAAAAGCCGCGACAAAAAGCGCGCGGCCTGACGAGACATCGGGTCTGGACTTTGAACGAGCAATGAGGCGTGCCAACATCACCTACTTGAATCCCCCTAACCCAGTAGCGTGATGAGGACGCTTTAGTTTGCTGCAGATTAACGCGGGTCTTCGCTGGTCAGCGTTTGTCGGTGCTGATCTGCGGCTGATTTCCGATCTGTCCGGGTCGTGCCGGTTTCAGACCGAGACGCCGAGCGGCCGGCTCAAGTTTGTCAGGCGCCGAAGCGCGTTCCTTTTCCAGCGCCAGTCGCTGGTTCTCGTCTATTAATTTCTTGCGCTCGTTACGCAGGGTTTCGTTTTCGTAACCAAACTGCACCGCGGCGAAATGCTGTTTGGCCGCAAATACAAAACCGCCCGCCAGTATCAAGCCACAAAACAACAACAGCCCCAGACGTGAAAGCGCCGTCACGTCTCGCGTGCGTCGCACTTTCGTATTGAGTCGGTGTTCTGGATATCTGTTCATAACAGTCACCAAATCCAGGTAATCAACTTGCGGCAAGCTCGCAGCTTGGCGCTGCGCGCGCGGGGGTTTTCATCAACTTCAACGGAGCCCGGCACAACCGGACGCGGCGTCAGTACTTCAATCAGCTTGCGAGCGCCGCACGCGCAAACCGGCAAGCGTGGCGGACACTCACAGTGGCCGGAAAGTTTTTTCAGTCCGCGTTTGAGGATGCGATCCTCGAGCGAATGAAAACTGATACCAGCAAAGCTGCCACCGGGAATCAAAAGATCAACTGCTGACTCGACAAACTCTCCCAGCCCTTCGAGTTCGTGATTAACGGCGATCCGCAGAGCCTGGAAAGTGCGGGTCGCCGGATGAATCTGATTTCGCTTGTGCCCGCCGACAGCGAGTCGCACAAGGTCTGCTAACTCCGTGGTGGTCGTTATCGGCTGCCCTTGTTCGCGACGTTCGACGATGCGACGAGCGATGCGCCGTGAGTAACGTTCTTCGCCGTATTCGAAAATGATTCTGGCAATTTCCGATTCGGGAAGTTGCTGTAGAAGATCGGCTGCGGAGTCGCCGTGTTCCGGGTCCATCCGCATATCTAATGGAGCATCAAAACGAAAACTAAATCCGCGCTCGGGTGAATCAAACTGCAGGGAAGAGACGCCCAGATCGACCAGAATACCGTTTGGATCGCGCTCGTTTGCTTCTTCAAGAACCGCGTTAATCGCGTGAAAGTTAGCCTGGAATGCGCGAAATCTTTGACCAAACGGCTCGAGTCGCTTTCGGGAGTAAGCGAGCGCCGTCGCGTCGAGATCTATTCCGACTACGCGAGAGTCAGGCGAGGAATTCAGAATCGCTTCGCTATGTCCACCAAGACCGACCGTGCAATCTACAAAGAGACCACCTCGCTCAGGAGCGAGGTATTTCATTGTCTCTTCCAGCAGCACGGGGCGATGGGGCGCGCCCATGCCCCCCAAAGGCGCAGCCTTCTCCACCGCCCCGTGATCTCGTTCAAAGACCGTTTTGTGCTTGGTTCTTTGTTTTTTGTGCTTTGAGCTTCGTGCTTTAGTCACTGCTATTGATTTAACCAAGCACCAAGAACAAAGTACTAAATACCAAGTCGCGCAATCGCTGCTTCGTCCTCTTCCGTGTATGGATCGGCAAGCAGGCGAGCCTTAAACTTGTCGAGCTCCCAAACTTCCAGATAGCTCAGGTAACCCATTACAGCCACGTCGCCGATAACTTCTGCGCTCTTCCGCAACAGCGGATGAATCAGCAAACGTCCCTGGCCGTCGATCGTGGCCTGTTGTCCGTAATAATTCGTTCTATCAAGGAACTTTCTGCGTGCCGGATCCATCGATGGCAATAAGGAGAGTCGCTGTTCAATCGACTCCCATTCCGGCAACGGGTAAATCCGAACGCAGTCGCCTGTCAGGCTTGTGATATAAAATTCCTTGCCGTGCTTCTCTTCAATGAGTCGCCGAAATTCCGTTGGAACTTTCAGACGACCCTTGGCATCGATACGCGCCGTGTAATTTCCCCGCAGCATACTTTCGCGCCTGACGAGACAGCATTGGTGGGTGGCCCAAAGGAAAAGTGTTGCTGATGATCGGTGTTGCTACGAGGTTGGACCCACTTCCGACCACTTTTGACCACCCAAGGCCGGATACTACGCTGCGCCCCAGACTGTGTCAATAGGTAAAACATTTGAGATGATCGCCTTTTGTTGGCCTTAGGCTCCTTGGAGTGCGGTGCCTTGGCACCGCTTTGGTCATCAGTCACGAATCTTAAATTGGGACGCCTCGACTGTATTTGTGTAATTCCTCGGTGACGCCACTCTCGACCCAAGCAAGGCACCGCACTCCAGGAGGTGCGTGCTACACTGGCGCACCGACAAATGACCTCGATTCTTCTCTTTGGCCTGCTGGCTGCGGGCGCAAATGTCTTGGGCGGGCTGATTCTGGTTCAATCAGGCGCTTTCCGCCTGGGTGAACGCTTCCTGAAATATCTCGTCGCACTCGGCGCCGGCTTCATGCTGGCGGCGATTTTTATCGAAATTCTTCCGGAAACAGTCGGTATCTGGATCCAGCGTTCACCTGGCTCATCCGCTCCGGAAGCAGTGGTCGGAGCCATGACTCTCCTGCTGGCCGGCTATTTATCTATACAGTTCTTCGAACACACTCTGGCGCCGCACTTTCATTTCGGCGCCGAAACCCATCCGGAATCGTTCATGAAACCCTCAGCCGCCTACACCGCCGTGGGGGGGCTTTGGATTCACACTTTCTTTGACGGTGTCTCGATTGCATCCGCTTTCCTCGTCAACTTCAAAGTCGGAATTCTCGTCTTTATAGCGATTCTCCTTCATAAAATGCCCGAAGGGTTCACTGTGGCATCAATCATGCTAGCTAGCGGGCGTTCGGCTCGGTCGGCATTAATTGCGACTGCCGCGATTGGCGCGGCGACGCTCGCCGGTGTAATCGCCGTCGGGCTGCTCGAGTCGCGCATTGATAATGCGATTGGGTATGCGTTGCCGTTTTCGGCTGGGGTAACCCTGTATGTAGCCGCGAGCGATCTGATCCCCGAGGTCAATCACAAAGAAGAACGAAACCCCACGGTCTCGATTGTCGTTTTTGTAGGAGTCGCCCTCTTCTATCTATTGCATAAGTTGTTAGAGGGTTAGCACTGACGAGAATTCGCCATTGCGTTTGAGCTTGAGAAAACTATTCTTTGCATGGGCCAATTTCGGCCTGCTGCTTTTGGTCTTTTCCCTACTGGCATTTCCAGCAAAGGGCCAACTCCGACCCTCATCACCCGTACCCCTACCAGTTCCGTTTAACCCGATTGTCGATAACGCGCACGTGATCGATAGCGAAACGAGAGCGCGTCTTGAAGAGATCTATCGCGACCTGAAGGAACGCGGAAAGATCGAATTTGCAATCGTGACTGTCGACACGACCGGCGGTCAGGACATTTTCGATTACTCGCTCGCAATTGCGCGTGGCTGGGGAATTGGACCAAAGGAGGGCGATAAGGCAAGCTTTCTGCTCGTAGTTGCGATTCAGGATAAGAAGTATTTCACGCAGGTGAGCCGTCATATTGAAGGCGATCTGCCGGACGGCTTGTTGGGCCAGATCCAGCGCCAACGGCTCGTGCCGCAGATGAGAGCCCAAAACTACAGCAAGGGCATTCGCGACACGATCGAAGGCTATGTTGCAACTCTCGGCGCCAAGCGTGGGTTTAGTGTTGAAGGGATCGGCGATCCACCACAGCTCGCAACTGAACAGCGAAGAGAGCCAAAAAATTCGCAAGCAAGTTTGGGCACCATTTGTTTCGGCATTATCGTGATCGTTTTTGTCCTCATACTGCTTTCATCTGCTTCTCGCAGAAGAGGCGGTGGCGGTGGCAGCGGGTGTTTGCAAGCTCTGCTGTGGGGAAGTTTGTTCAGTAATTTAGGCGGCGGAAGGCGCAGCGGTTGGGGTGGTGGTGGTTTTGGCGGCGGCGGATTTGGCGGTGGCGGTGGCGGTGGTGGATTCGGTGGCGGTTTTGGTGGCGGAGGCGATTTTGGTGGTGGGGGCGCAGGAGGCAGCTGGTAACACGGATTTGACGGATTGAAAAAGAGATATCCACTAATTGGGCTAAATCCGTAAATAAATCTGTGTAAATCTGTGGTTATGAAGATGACGGTTAAAGAAGCACTCAACGGACTCGTTGAAGATCTACGCGCGACGCACGGTGACAACCTGGCGTCGGTGGTCCTGTATGGATCGGCCGCTGCCGGTGATCACATCGAGCTGCGTTCCGACTACAACATTCTGATCGCTCTCAAGCGCATCTCGCCTGAAGATCTGCGCCAGGCTCAGGCGGCGATGCGCGAGTGGCAACGATTGGGCCATCCGCTGCCTGTTTATTTCACTGTCGAAGAACTGTCAGACGCGGCCGACGTTTTTCCGATCGAGTTTCACCAGATGGCAAATGCGCGCGTCGTGCTTTACGGTCAGGACCCTTTCGAATTTGTAAAACTCTCCGACAAAAATCTGCGACACCAGACGGAATATGAACTGCGCAGCAAGTTGATCCAATTACGCCGGTTTTACATTCCGGCTTCGGTGTCGATTGAAAAACTGTGCGCGCTGATGAGCGACAGCTTATCGAGTTTTGCCTCGCTGTTTCGTGCCGTGTTGATGTTGCATGGACAAGAGGCTCCGGTGTCCAAACCGGATTGCGTGCGCGCCACGGCAAAGTTGTTGCAACTCGATCCGGCGCCGTTTGAAAGAATTTTTGAATTTCGCGCGAGTGATCGCCTTCCCTCTTCGGAGAAGGAGGCGAATGTGCTTTTCGGAAGTTACCTGTTTCAACTGGAACAGGTAGTGGAAGCGGTTGACGAGCTTGGCATTAGCTTACATACGGGAGATCAAAAATGAAGACGCGAAGATTATTAATCCTTTTCGCTGTGGTGGTGATTTCACTTTCAGCGAGTGGCTGCGGATATAACACTCTTACGACTAAACAGCAGGGCGTGAAAGCCCAATGGGCCAATGTCGAAACGCAACTACAGCGTCGTGCTGATCTTTTAAATAATCTTGCCGAATCGGCAAAGTTAGCAGGCGTTCAGGAGCAGGAAGTCTTTGGCGCGATCGCGCGAGCGCGTTCGCAATTGCTGAATGCGACGAGCCAGGCTGGTCAGGGCGAAGGTGGCGACAAGACACCCGAGCAGAAACAAGCGGTGATTGATGCGGCGAATACTTTTGGTGGCACAGTCGGGCGCTTGCTGGTCCTGCAGGAAGCCTATCCAACGCTGCAATCAAACGAGAATTTCCTGCAGTTGCAGCAGGAGGTCGCCGGCACTGAAAACCGCGTGGCCACTTCACGAAACGACTACAACGCGGCGGTGCAGGACTACAACACCACCCGCTCGCGTTTCCCAACCGTGATCTCAGCCAAACTTTTTGGATTTCAAGAGGAGCCTTACTTCAAAGCCGAGGAAGGCGCAAAACAAGTTCCGCAGATAAACGCGAATAGCTTGAGGCCGAATCAAAACAAGTAACACGGATGAAGGCGGATAAAAGACGGATTTTAATCAGAATCCGTCTTTATCTGTTTTTGGATCCGTGTAATCCGTGGCTAAAAACCTCTCGAACTACACATCGCGCAGTGATCGCAAGGCTTCCCGCCGGGTTCTATGCTGCACTGCTTCTCGTTTTGAAAGTAATCCACGAGTTCTGAAACGGTAGCTTCTTCAACACCAAATCGATCAAGACTCGGATGCCAGGGCGAATGGACACGAGGTGTTTGCGTTCCAACCTTCGCTTCGATCTGGACCAACCGGTTCTGCAATTCACCGAGACTCGCGCGCATGGCGGCGAGTTCTGAACTGATGTCGCTACTCTTAGGCGCACCAGCACCCCCGCCGGCTACACGCCGCGCGATTCTTTCAGCCATTGCTCTTGCCTGATCTTCCATCGCTATAACAGATCGATCCGATCCACAACTCCTACAATCGCTGAATCGATCGCCGCTCCTGCTTCTCCCGTCGCCGCCGTCGAGGCGCCCCAACCTTCCTGAACAATCAACACTGTATCGCCAACCCCCGAATCCACCGAATCAAGCGCGATTACCGAATAACTCGTCTCCTCGCCTTCGGGTGTAATCTGCTGGCAAAGCATCACGCGCGCATTCTCGTATCGGCGGTTTTTTTGCGTGGCGACAACGTTACCAACAACGCGAGCGAGAATCATTTCGTTACGTGCTTTTCAGAATCAACAATGCCGACGATCGTGCAATCAGTAGGCGTGTCTTCGCGTTTGAAGGGAAAACTCGCTTCCTTACCGCGACACCAGAAAACCAGTTCACCGACACCTGCACCGACTGAGTCGACTGCCACTAACGGTTTTCCGGAAGGTTCCAAATTTCGATCCACAGTCTGAACAATCAGCAGCTTCCGTCCCGCGAGCGAATCGTTTTTGATGGTGGCGACCACTGTGCCGATGACGCGTGCGAGTTGCATGGGTTTGGAACTTGGTGCTTGGTACTTTGTACTTGGTACTTGGTACTTGGTACTTTGTGCTTTGCGCTTTGCGCTTTGTTCTTGTGACAAAATACTAAGCACTAAAAACAAAGTACTAAGTACAAAGAACCAAGCTCAATTCTGCACATCGACCGTATCGATCACGCCGACAATCGCCGCATCCACCGGCACATCTTTCATCCCCTGGGCCAGGCGCGCGCTCGATCCGGCAACCACTAAAACGCGTTCATGATATCCAGCGCCAACGGTATCCACCGCAACCACATAGCCGGTCGTATCGGTGCCGTCGACGTTGATCGGTCTCACGATCAGCAACTTCTTTCCGCTTAGCCGTTCGTCTTTTTGCGTGGAGACAACGGTCCCGAGAATACGAGCGATGATCATGTCAGGATTTATCGATCGAGACCGATGGGCAAAGTTTCGTCGACACTGCCATGCGGGCGAGGAATCACGTGCACACTCACCAGTTCACCAACACGTCGCGCAGCCGCGGCGCCCGCGTCAGTCGCAGCCTTCACGGCCGCAACGTCGCCCCGCACAATCGCAGTCACAAAGCCGGCGCCGATTTTTTCGTAACCGACGAGCGTGACGTTTGCGGCTTTCACCATCGCGTCGGCCGCTTCGATCATGGCCACGAGTCCTTTTGTTTCAACCATTCCGAGTGCTTCTTGCATTCGTTATGCTCCTTCAGCCACAGATAAACACAGAATTGAATACGGATTATTTACCATTAACCGCCTGACTTAACAATTCAACCAGCTCTTCGCGGGTTAGTGAGATCTTCGCGGCGCCGTTTTCATTCGCCGTACGCGGCGGCCGTTCGCCCGTGGAACAGGTCATCTGAGTCTCGTGCAAATAACCACAGGCCTGGCAACGCGCTGACTCGCCGAGATAGCCGGCCTTCTCACGTACGTTGATCAACTTCTCGATCGCATCCGCGGGTAGATTTCGCGAACCACCAAGCATACGCGACAGGATCGCGATCTTTGCAGTGTGTTCGAGAGTCTCGAGTCGATCCCATGCCTGCCAGAGATCCGCGCCATAAGCCACCGCGCCGTGATTGGCCATTAAAAGCGCGTTGTGATGTTTGACGAGGGGCTGCATCTCGCGCGTTAGTTCGTCAGTCGAAGGAGTGCCATACGCTGCGAGCGGCACACAACCGAGAGTCAAAATCACTTCCGAAAGGATCGGCTGATCGATCGCCAGACCGGCAACAGCGAAGGCGGTGCCGTGCGGCGGATGCGCATGACAAACTGCCTTCACATCAGGGCGTTCGCGATAGATCAACAAATGCATCGCGAGCTCGCTCGAAGCACGACGATCGTTCAGCGCTTTGCCGTCAAGATCAGTAATCGCGATCAGATCTTCGGTCATGCGTCCTTTGCAGGTCATCGTCGGCGTAGCGAGTATCCGACCATCATCCAGACGCACGCTGACATTGCCGTCAGATGAGACAACGTAACTTCGCTCGTACATCAGGTGGCAAACTCGGATCAGATCACGTTTGATTGTTTGCTCATCCATTAAACGGTGCCTTCGAATCTTTGCGTAGTTGCGTAGGACTTTCCTCGTTGCGCGCGCGATCGCGTGGCTGTGTGATTGCGGCTCCGGAAGGTTGCGAAAGGAAATATGATAACGATTCCAGTGATGTCGTCAGATCAACGGTCTTTACTTTTACCCCGCGACGCGAGGTCAACGAAGCCGGCGCAAAATTCAGCACCGCTTTGATCCCGACAGACATGACCTGATTGAGCACTCTCTGCGCCGCCTTTGCCGGAACCGCGATGACAATGACGTCAATCGCTTCGGCGCGAATGACCGCTGCGATTTCGTCAACGTCGTGCACGGCGATCTTTGCGTCGCCGATCCGGCGCCCGATCTTTTGTCGATCGTTATCAAACAGCGCGACGACGGTAAAATTCGATTTGCCGAATCCGTTGTAATTCGCAAGGGCGGTTCCCAACCGTCCGGCGCCGATGATTCCGACGCGATGCGGGCTATCCAGACCGAGTATCTTCGTAATGTGATCGCGCAGATCGTCAACGTAATACCCGACCCCGCGCACGCCAAACTCACCGAAATAGCCGAGATCCTTGCGAATCTGAGCGGAGTTCAAATTAAACTGCTCGGCCAGCGCCTGCGACGAGATGGTTTTGATTCCGGCGGCATGAAGCGCGTTGAGACACCGAAGATAAACGCTCAAGCGGCTGGTGGTTAACTCTGATATTTTCTCGGATTTCATGCGCAGCGCCAGTATAGCGCTAATAGGGTGGATCGGTCATATTGAGCGTTGGTGCTTGGTACTTTGTGCTTTGTACTTTGTTCTTTGTTCTTTGTACTTTGTACTTTGTACTTTGTTCGTGACTCTCACTTGCTACAGGACAGGGCACCAAGCACCAAGCACCAAGCACCAAGCACCAAGCACCAAGCACCAAGCACTAATGCTACAATCCCGCCCGAATGATTGCTCATCTCAGCGGCACGTTGCTTTCCAAAGAACCGAACCAGGTGGTCGTCGACGTCGGCGGCGTCGGTTATGAAGTTAATATACCGCTCACGACGTTCTACGAACTCGGCGATGAGAACTCAGCGGTTCAGCTTCTCGTTCATACCCATGTTAAAGAAGACGCCCTGCAACTCTTTGGATTCAAGACTGCGAGTGAACGCAAGCTGTTCGTGCTCTTCATTTCGGTTAGCGGCGTTGGTCCAAAGTTGGGTATCGCGCTGCTTTCCCACATGAAAGCGGACGAGTTGATGGAGTCGATTAAATCCAACAACCTGGCACGGCTTACACAGATTCCCGGCATCGGCAGAAAAACCGCGGAGAGACTCGTCGTAGATCTTCGCGACAAAATGATCCAGCTTTCACAGGCGCAAGTGGCCGAACAAACCGGAGTTAGACCTGAAACTGCCTACGTCTCCACCGAAGACACGATTCGCGGCGACGCTCTCTCAGCATTCCTTAACCTTGGATACCAGCGATCCGCAGCGGAAAAAGCAATCGACGCAGCGCTCGCCGAAGGCGGCGATATCACCGTGGAGTCGATTCTCCGTCGCGGTCTCAAGAAGTTAGCCAGAGTTTGAAAACGCCATGCCTCCTGAGTCAATATCAGCGCGCGTGAAAGACAGTTTTCCAAACGATGACGATCGTCAACTCGATCTCACGCTGCGCCCCAATCGCATCGACGAATACATCGGCCAGCGTCAGGTCAAAGAGAACCTGCGCGTGTACATGAAAGCCGCGCGTGGCCGTCGCGAAGCGCTGGACCATGTGCTGCTCACCGGCCCGCCGGGCCTGGGTAAAACCACGCTCGCCAACATCATCGCGAACGAAATGGGAGCGGAACTGAGATCGACCGCCGGTCCCGCAATCGAGAAAGCCGGCGACATCGCCGCGTTGTTAACCAATCTCCAGGAAGGCGACGTGCTCTTTATCGACGAGATACATCGCCTGCTTCCGGCGCTCGAAGAAAAACTCTATCCGGCGATGGAGGATTACCAGCTCGACCTGTTGATCGGTCAGGGCGCCGCGGCACGTTCGATCAAACTCGAGCTTCCAAAGTTCACACTGATTGGCGCCACCACGCGCGCAGGACTGATCACGGCGCCTTTGCGCGGGCGATTCGGCATCGTTTTTCACCTCGACTTTTATCCCCACGAAGATCTCGAAGTGATTTGCAAACGTTCAGCCGAAATTCTTGGAGTTGAGATGGACGACGGTGGCGCTCGTGAAATCGCGCGGCGCGCGCGCGGCACTCCGCGTATCGTCAATCGCCTGTTGCGACGCGTGCGCGACTACGCCCAAGTTGATTACGACGGGCGTATTAACCAGGCAGTGGCGAATGATGCTCTGAACCGAATGGAAGTCGATACGTATGGTTTGGATGAAATGGATCGCAAACTGTTGCTGACGATCATCGAGAAGTTTAGTGGTGGACCAGTCGGCCTGGGAACGATCTCGGCGTCTATTCACGAAGAGAAAGACTCAATTGAAGAAATCATCGAGCCGTATCTGATTCAGATTGGCTTTTTGGATCGAACGCCACGCGGGCGGATGGCGACGCCGCTGGCATACGAACATTTCGGTATTACGACCCCCGGTTCAAGAGTACCCAACCTGTTCGACCCCCGTTGAAAAAATTAACCGTGTTCATCCGTGGCTAATTCTTTAAAGAAGCGCCTGCTGTCATTTTCGCGTCATTCATTCGGCGTTCGTAATCGTTCGCCGTGGGGCTCGATGCTGTCCCACTCGCTGCATCAGTTTCACGAAAACGATCTGTTCACGTCCGCGGCGGCGATGAGTTATTTCGGGTTGATGGCGCTCTTTCCGGCGTTGCTGTTGTTGCTCGCACTCAGTACTAAACTGGCCGCAGGCAGCGAATTGCTGACGCACGCAGTTGACGTGTATCCGGGATCGAGCAACTTTCTCCGCCAGACTATCGGAGCGTTTTCGAACCTCAGTCTCGGAGCGGTTGTCACTTGCGCGGTGCTCGTGTTGTGGGCCGGGTCGTGGGTGTTTGCGGTAATCGAACGAGCGGTAAACCGCATCTGGGGAGCGATCTCGAGAACCTTCTGGCACGGTCGCGCCTTGACTATCGGAATGATAGGAGCGGTTGGCGTGTTGCTGGCGCTTTCGGTGATGCTGACTTCGTTTCTCGTCGCGCTTCGTGAAATGACAGGCGGGTTTTCGCCAAGGCAGATTCAACGATACACGTTGCTGACCTCAGTCGGGAGTGCTTTCTGGCAGATATTGTTTGCCTTAGGCAGTTATTTGATCACCGTAGCGCTGTTTGTCGTCGTCTATCGTTTCATGCCGAAGGCGGAGGTTACGTTACGCGACACGTTGCCGGGAGCTTTTTTCGCAGGGTTGTTGTGGGAACTGGCGAAGTACATCTTCGCCTGGAGTTTGGGTTATTTTCATTACGACCAGATTTATGGTTCGGTTGGCGCCGTGGTGGCCGTGCTGACGTGGAGTTATGTGTCGAGCCTGATACTGCTCTTTGGCGCCCAACTTACCGCCGTCTTCCACCGCGAACATCCGTCACCTACCCCTTAACTCAATATGCACATTTCGGAGTTTGATTATGAACTGCCGGCTGAGTTGATCGCGCAGGAACCGTTGGAGGACCGCGATGCGTCGCGGATGCTGGTGCTTGATCGCGAAACGCAGACGTGGACTGATGCAAAGTTCAGAGACTTCACGAGCCATTTGCGCCCGAACGATGTTGTCGTCGTAAACAACTCGCGTGTGATTCCGGCGCGATTGATCGGGCAGCGAGAAGGGTCCGGTGGTCGCGTTGAGATCTTTCTCGTCCGCGAAATTGAGCCGGCGGTTTGGGAAGCGTTGGTCCGTCCCGGGGCGAGATTAAAGAAAGGCGCGCGCGCCGTCTTTGGTGACGGCCGGTTGATTGCCGAAATCCTCGATGAACCCGGATCAGAACTTCGTCACGTGCGTTTCCACAGCGAACGTAGCTTTGACGAAGTGCTTACGGAAATCGGATCAACTCCGCTGCCACCCTACATCAAACGAGTTTCGATCACAGATCGCGAACGATATCAAACCGTCTATTCCAAACATCGCGGCGCAATCGCGGCGCCGACCGCCGGCTTACATTTCACGCCTGACGTGCTGGCAAAAGTCGCTGAAATCGCATCGCTCGTAGAGATAACTCTGCACGTCGGCTATGGGACATTCGAACCCGTTCGCGTCGACGACGTAGCCCAACACTCGGTGAGCAGCGAACACTTCGAGATCTCCGAACCGGCCGCAAAAACAATCAATGAAGCACGCGCGCGCGGCGGAAGAGTGATAGTCGTTGGAACTACTACGATGAGAACGCTCGAATCCGCTGCGACGGAAACAGGCGAGGTAGTTGCCGGTCGTGGGGTTGCGAGTTTGACTATCAAACCTGGCTACCGCTTTCGCATCGCCGATGCGCTCTTGACCAACTTCCATCTCCCGCGATCTTCCCTCCTGATTCTCGTGAGCGCGTTCGCAGGGCGCGAGTTTGTTATAAGCGCCTACCGTCACGCTGTCGCCGAGCGCTATCGTTTTTATAGTTACGGCGATTGCATGTTAATCCTGTAGGCATTCTGAAAACCTCTTTGGTAAACTAGGAGCGGTTTGCACTCGCCCGAACACCGGTTATGGCCGTACTAAAGAAATTTCGTTCCCGTTGGTGGTCGCAATCGGATCTGCCATACGAGGCCGACAAAAAAGAGAAGACACCCACACCTTCCTGGGGCGCCAGCTACGAGATCCGTCCACTAACGATTTCGCAGCTCGATGAAGTTTGGCGACTGGATCAGCGCTGCTTTATCGACGGTGAAGCATACAGCCGCGAGACCTTCGACTACCTGCTGACCGCGCCCGAATCAGTTTCGTTTCGCGCCGTAACCAGCGGGGGTGTGATGGCTGGATTTGTAATCGGATTGATCGAGCCGGATCACACCGGACATGTGACCACGGTCGGAGTAGGGCCGGAACACCGGCGACGCAGCCTGGCGAAGCGATTGATGTCCCAAGTCGAAGACGGCTTCCGGAAACGAAATGTGCGACTGGTGCGATTGGAAGTGAGAACACTCAACATCGCCGCCCAAAAACTCTACGAAGGCCTCGGCTACACCGTCACTCAAAAGCTGCCAAGGTATTACTCCAACGGCGGCGACGGACTGCTAATGCTCAAAAGCCTGGAATAAGCCACAGATAAACACAGATGAACGCGGATCAGAACAAGAAAAATTCTGATCCGCGTTTATCTGTGTTTATCTGTGGCTTAAAATTTATCCTTTTCTGAGTTCCGTCAGTACCTGCTTCGCTACCGCTTTCAAAGTATCAAACACTCCCTGTCCAGTTGAGGCTACAGCTTCAACCACGGGTTCGCTTTTGCGCTGTAGTTCAGCAGCAAGATCTTCAACCGGAATGATATTGCCGAGATCACGCTTGTTCAGTTGCAGCACGTACGGGATCTTCATCAGATCGTACCCCTGCGACTTGAGATTTTCTTCGAGGTTATAAAGCGACTCGATATTCGCGTCCATTCGCTCTTCCTGCGAATCCGCTACGAACACAACTCCATCCACACCCTTCAGAATCAGCTTGCGCGACGCATCGTAAAAGACCTGACCGGGAACCGTATACAGGTGAAAACGCGTCTTGAATCCACGAACGGTACCTAACTCGAGCGGCATGAAATCAAAAAACAAGGTGCGGTCAGTTTCCGTCGCAAGACTGATCAATTTTCCGCGCGACTGGGGCGCGGTAGAGTCGAAGATGTACTGCAAATTGGTCGTCTTACCACATAAACCTGGGCCGTAGTAGACGATCTTGCAGTTAATTTCTCGAGAAGCGTAGTTAATAAAGGTCATAGCGCGTGCCGTTAGCTGAAAAGACTGTCAATGTCTTCGTCGGTAATACCGGCGAAAGGCGAATCGAGGTCGTCGTAGTCTCCGGCAGCGATCTCTTCGAACATTGCTGCCAATTGATGAGAAACCTGCTTACTGCGGAGTTTGACCAGACCGAGGCTGGAACGCTCGTCAAAGACGACCACGAGCAGCAGCCTGCCGACCACGGAGATGTGAATGCTGTCTTTCTCACCTTCGTGAGAGAGAGTTGGAAATTCCTTCTCTCCGATCAGCTGAGCCATCCCCCCGGTTGCCGCGACATTGCCGGCAGCGAGAGAGGCTAAACTGGTTGTGTCAAGATTTCCCACTTCACCCTGGGAGGCGATCTCCTGACCGTCCTTATCTACCAGAAAGACCACCTTGGCTGAGGCGTCCATTCGCAATCGCGCCAGGACAGCCTTTATTTGGTGGTATTGCTGTTCACGCAACAGGATTGGTGTGTCTGCCATTGTGCGACTCTTTGTTGAAGGCCGGGGCGGGATGTTTCCTTGGAGGAGCTAAACCTGAAACGCCTGTTCCGCGGATTTGCAAGTTTGTGAAACTAAAAGAGGTTACTTCTTCGGTTGGGGCTGTTTGCCGAGGTGTTTCAAGCCTCCATAAGCCGAAAGCACTTTAACACAGCCAAACAATGACCATCAAGTGTTTTTCTTTGTTTGTAATTTTCGGCTTCCAGCGGCTGGATTTTCGGTGCTTAAAGCACCCGCAAATACTTGTGCCCGTTGATTTAGTGGCTCATCTATGGTAAGCTGCCGGGCGTTTCCACGGCTGCTCGCTTCAAGTGAGCAGCCTTTTGAGATTCCGCACATGAGTAGCAGTCTCACAAAAGGATTGAGACGGTCAACATCGCGGTCAAAGGCTAAACCAGCGGCGAAAAGCGCGAAGCGCGCAGTCAAGGCGAAGTCACCATCCAAACCAAGCGCCAAAAGAGCCACTGCAGCAAAACCAATCGCTCGCAAGGCAGTTAAGCTGAGTCAAGCCAAGAAATCCGCGTCCAAGGCGAAGCCTGCCGCAAAGACACGCAAGGCTGCATCAAAACCGGCGCCTCGCAAAGCTGCACCTAAGAAAGTTACTGGGGTCAAAACGACGCAGAAGCAAGCTGCGGTTCGCGCAGTCCGACCCACGCCAACACCTCCGCCACCACCGCGTCCGCCAACTCAAGACGAGTCGGCTGCCTTGGTTGCTTTTGAACGAGCGCACCGGGAGTTTGCACGCGGACGGTTTGCCGAGGCGCGGAATCAGTTTCGAGTTCTGGTAGAAAAATACTCGCAGGTAGCGGAAGTCGCAGCTCGCGCACGAACGTATCTCGCAATTGCCGAGTCGCGCCTGCGAACTGAAAGCATTCTCCCACGCGATGCCGACTCGCTCTACGATCGAGGGGTGATCGAACTCAATCGAGGCGAATATGTTGCTGCTCAGGAGATGTTTGAGCGCGCTCTCAAACGTGAACCCGAAGCCGCACACATTCATTATGGACTGGCTGCCACCCGTGCTCGACTGGGCTCGATCGATCTGGCGCTGGAGTCGCTTCAGCGTGCGCTCGATCTGCAACCAAATCTTCGCGTCCGTGCACAACACGATCACGACCTGAACCCACTACGCAACGATCCCGATTTCGATCGGCTGATCTTCAGTCACGCCTCCTAGTTGCCACAAAAAGGCACAATAGTCACATAAACTGATCTATGAATCTCGCTCAAATCATTCTGTGCTTTTAGTGCCTATTTGTGGTTAATCTTTATTTCTTCGATTAGGGTATGATTTGGCGGTGATCATTTACCTCTTTTATTGAGGCGTCATTTGCAAACACAAAATACAAGTGGTCAACAGCTGGTAGCCATTGGTGGCGGCACGGGGCTTTCGACTTTGCTGGCCGGCTTGAAGCGGGTGGTCGGAAAGACCGAGGAGGCACACTGGATTGAAAGCCTTTCGGCGATCGTAACCGTTTCTGACGACGGCGGCAGTTCCGGACGCCTGCGCGAAGAGTTGCAGATGCTGCCCCCCGGCGACATTCGCAACTGCATGATCGCCCTTTCGGAAGACTCGACCTTGCTGTCACAACTCTTCCGTTACCGCTTTCGTGGTGATGGCGAACTTGGCGGTCACAGTTTCGGCAATCTGTTTCTGGCAGCCTTGACCGATGTCACCGGTGATTTCACTGAAGCCATCCGGCTATCGTCGGAAGTGCTCGCGAGCAAGGGACACATTTTCCCGGCCACGATCAGCGACGTTCGTTTGGCCGCCGAACTCGAAGACGGCTCGATCGTGCGTGGCGAAACTCAAATCTCAGCTTCCAAGATCCCGATTCGCCGGCTACGGCTGGAACCGGAGAAATGTCTCCCCTTGCCCGAAGCGCTCAAGGCGATCCGCGCCGCTGACATTATTACCGTTGGTCCGGGTTCGCTTTACACCAGCATTCTTCCAAACCTGCTGGTTGCGCAGGTGGCTCGCGTCATTGGACAAACGAGCGCGACAAAGATTTTCATCAATAACCTGATGACCCAACCCGGTGAGACTGACGGTTACAGCGCCCGCGAACATCTCGAGACGATTAAGAAGTACGCTCCTGATATTCATTTTGATTTTGTAGTAGTGAACGATCGACGCATCAGCTCAGAACAAGCGGAACGCTATGCCGCCGAAGGCGCTTATCAAATCGGCATCGACGATCCGATCGACGATGCAATCGATAAAGCAACTGAGATTGTGCGTGCAGACCTGCTCTACGACGGAGAAAAAGTTAGACACAACTCCGATCGTCTCGCACAAGTCGTAATGAATTGCCGCAAGCGAGCTTTAGCAACAGTCGCCGTATAGCGCCTCCTTGAAATGAGCCAACTTGTTGGCGCTTTGTTCAAAAAGGCGTGATCTTCCAAGGTGTTACTCTTGGCCAAAGCGGCGCCAAGGCACCGCACTCCAAGGCGTCGTCCGGGTATGGAAATCGAAATTGTCCAACAATAAAACACTCAACGTTTTGATCATGGCAGCGGGCCTCGGAACCCGCATGAAATCCAATCGGGCCAAAGTCCTGCACGAACTCGGCGGCTCGCCGTTGATCGCTCACGTCGTCCGCGCAGCTCAAGCACTCGACCCAAGCGCGATTCTGGTCATAGTCGGTCACCAGGCTGAAGAAGTTAAACAAGCCGTTCTGGCTGAAGCTCCCGAGAATGCGCGATTCGTAGTTCAGGCACAACAACGCGGCACTGGCGATGCCGTTGAATCGGCTCGCAGCGAACTCGAAAACTCCGATTCCCTCGTCCTGCTTCTCTCAGGCGACGTACCGATGATTCGCGCTGAAACGTTGCAGAAGCTGGTAGAGCAACACACCAATTCCGGCTCGGCCTGCACGATTCTCAGTGTTCGTCTCGAGAACCCCACCGGTTACGGTCGCATCATTCGCGACGATCACGACGCCTTTCAAAAGATAGTCGAACATCGCGACGCCACCAAAGAACAACGCCAGGTTCGCGAGATCAACTCCGGCATCTACTGTTTCGACGCCAAAGAACTGTTTCGCGCCCTGCGCAAAATTGAACCGGCAAACGATCAAGGTGAGTACTACTTAACTGACGTCGCCGAAATCATTCTCGACGATGGTGGACGCGTCAGCGTTTATCTGCACGGCGATACTCGTGAAGTTTCCGGAATCAACACGCGCGCCGAGCTTGCCGAGTTTGAAAATTTGATTCGCCGTTCCGCGATTCGCCGCTTGATGATCGAAAGCGGCGTGACCTTTATCGATCCATCACACGCCTACATCAGCGCCGAAGCACAGATCGGGCGCGACACCATCATTCACCCAAACGTTACGATCGAAGGCAAGTCGATCATCGGTGAAAACTGCGTGATTCGTTCCGGCGCGCGCATCACCAATTCGCGTTTAGGTGACCACGTAGTGGTTAAGGATTATTCGATCATTGTCGATTCCCAATTAGAGTCAAACTGCGCGGTAGGACCATTCGCGCATCTGCGAATGAACGCGTTTCTCGAGGAGAAAGCGACTGTCGGCAATTTTGTTGAGGTTAAAAAATCGCGACTCAAACGCGGCACCAAAGCGATGCATCTCAGCTATCTCGGCGATGCGACGATCGGTGAACGCACCAACATCGGCGCCGGCACCATCACGTGCAATTACGACGGCAAGAACAAACACGAAACGATCATCGAAGACAACGTCAAAATCGGTTCAGACACGATGCTGGTTGCACCCGTTCGTGTCGGCTCAGGTTCGATGACGGCTGCGGGGTCTGTAGTCACAAAAGATGTTCCGCCCGATTCGCTCGTCGCCGGCGTCCCCGCGAAAGTCAAGAAAAAGCTAAAATAAAATCCGTGTTTATCTAATCTTTGGAATCCGTGTAATCTGTGGTTAGGAGTTAATCTAAAGCATGTGTGGAATTGTTGGTTACGTTGGAAACAAACAGGTAGTACCGCTCATCATCGACGGACTGCGAAAGCTTGAATACCGCGGTTACGACTCAGCCGGTATCGCGGTCGTCAACGAGGACCACGACCTCGAGATCCGCCGTGCTGAAGGAAAACTCCGCAATCTCGAAGAGACGATTCGTCTCAGCCCGCTCGACGGCACTTACGGGATCGGTCACACACGTTGGGCCACACACGGCCGGCCGACCGAAGAAAATGCGCATCCACATCGCGACTGCACGGGCCGCGTCGTTGTAGTTCATAACGGCATTATTGAAAACTATCTCCAACTGAAAGAACGCCTGCGCAAAACGGATCACCACTTCGTCACTGAAACCGACACGGAGATCATGGCCCACCTGATCGAGGAATACCTCAAACAGGACGCCTCGTTTGAACAGGCGGTGCGTTCAGCGGTCAGCGAATTGCGCGGCATCTTCGCCTTGTCGATCATCAATGCTGACGAACCCGACACGATCATCGCGGTGCGCCAGGGACCGCCGGTTGTAATCGGCCTGGGTGATCGCGAATTTTTTGTGGCCTCCGATATTCCGCCAATCCTGCAGCACACCAGAGACGTCTTCTTTCTCGGCGACGGCGAAATCGCGATCATCAATCGCGACGCAGTTCGCGTTATCGATTTCGAAGGCAACTCCGTGCAGCCATCGATCCAGCGAATCACCTGGGATCCGATCATGGCGGAAAAAGGCGGCTTCAAGCATTTCATGCTCAAGGAGATTTATGAGCAGCCGCGCTCGGTTCGCGACACCGTGCAGGGACGCATTTCGCTCGACAGCGGCCACGTGTTTCTCGACGAGATGAACAACATCACCGAGGCTGATTTCAAACGTTTCTCGTCGATCAAGATCGCCGCTTGTGGAACCTCGTGGCACGCGGGTCTCGCCGGCAAGTACATGATCGAGCAGCTCGCGCGTATTCCTGTCGAGGTTGATTACGCTTCAGAGTTTCGCTATCGCAGTCCGGTGATGGACGACAACACGTTGCTGCTGGTTATTTCGCAGTCAGGTGAAACGGCCGACACGATTGCGGCTTTGCGTGAAGCAAAAGAACTGGGCGCGAAAGTGTTGGCGATCTGTAACGTGCAGGGTTCGATGATCGTGCGCGAAGCTGACGGCACGATTCTTACACACGCGGGACCGGAGATTGGCGTTGCTTCCACCAAAGCCTTCACCGGCCAGATGATCGCGCTTTATCTGCTTGGTCTATACCTGGGTCAACTCCGCGGTGCCCTCTCGCAGGACGAAGCGCGTTTTCACGCCCAGGAACTCGCGGAACTTCCTGTCAAACTCGAACATTTGCTCAACGACTCAGACGGCATTGAAGAGCTTTCGAAAGAGTTTTTCCGTTCCACTGATTTCCTCTACCTCGGTCGCGGCATCAACTTTCCGGTGGCGCTTGAAGGGGCGTTGAAGTTGAAGGAGATCTCCTACATCCACGCTGAAGGATATCCGGCCGGTGAGATGAAGCATGGTCCAAACGCGCTGATTGACGAACGCCTGCCGGTGCTCTTCGTCAATACTCGTGAAGAAGGAAACCGCGCTTCAGAGTTGCGTTACGAAAAGACTCACTCGAACATTGTGGAAGTTAAGGCGCGTGAAGGTATTGTGATCTCGGTGCTGACTGAAGGCGATTCGATATCGTCAGTAGTGTCAGATCATGTGATCGAAATTCCCGCTGCCAGCGATCTGCTTTCGCCGATTCTCTCGATCATTCCACTGCAACTGCTCGCATATCACATCGCGGTACGGCGTGGCTGCGACGTCGATCAACCACGCAACCTCGCAAAGTCTGTGACGGTAGAATAAAACTTAGCCACAGATAAACACGGATTTGTGATCTGTGTTTATCCAATCTTTATATCCGTGTTATCCGTGGCACCCCTCTGGGGGCAAACGACTAAGGCACTACATCCCCCAACAGTGCCTGGCTACAAGCCGTTTGCCCCCCGCCTTCTCATAACGCGAATTTGCCAAACGAAAAGGGTCATCCCGACTTTCGCTCGTGCGCGAGTAGGCGCTTTTTACGTTCCAGGCCCCAACGGTAACCGCCCAGCGTTTGATCTTCACGCACCACGCGGTGACACGGAATTACAAGCGCAACCGGATTCGTCGCACACGCACGACCGACGGCACGCACCGCGCCCGGCTTGCCTAGCGACTTCGCAACTTCGCCGTACGAAACGGTTTCACCGTACGGAATCGAGCGCAGCTTTTCCCACACCTGACGCTGAAAAGCCGTGGCACGGATATCAAGCGGCAGATCGAGATGCGGATCGTGATCGTCGAGATGATTCAGAATCGCCCGCACCGTATCGCGCAACGCTGAATCGTCGCGTTTGATCTCGGCATGCGGAAATTCTTCGCGCAAGTCTTTTTCGAGTTCAGCGTCGTCGTCTCCCATTCGCACCGCGCAAACACCACGCTCGGTTACAGCCACTAGCAAACGACCCATCGAAGAAGCGACGGTGGCGTAACTTATGTTCACGCCGCGTCCGCCGCGACTGTAGGTTGCCGGTGTCATGCCGAGTTCATCCGCGGCGTTTTCGTAAAGGCGGCTGCTGGAATTGAAGCCTGACTCGTAAAGTGAACTAGTAACCGACTCGCCTTTTCGCACAAGCGCTTTGAAGTTTCCAATTCGACGCGCAGCCAGATACTGCTTGGGACTGATACCCATGACGCGCTTGAACGTTCGTTGCAAATGAAACGCGCTGACACCGGTTTCCGACGCCAGTTCGGCGAGCTTCACTGTTTCGCCTTCGCTCGAATCGAGTAAACGGCAAACGCGCTGAACGAGATCGATCTGCGGATCGAGCACACGGGCGCGTTGTGGCTGGCAACGCAAACACGCGCGGAAGCCCGCCTGCTCCGCTGCTTCAGGCAGATCAAAGAATTTCACACGTTCGCGATGTGCGCGACGCGAGGGACACGAGGGGCGACAATAAATTCCGGTTGAACTGACCGCGAAGACAAATTGACCGTCGAAGCGAGCATCCTTCGCCACCACTGCTTGCCAGAGTTGATCGGCGTTTTGGGTTGAGATCATTTGTAACATGCCGCGATTCTACGCGCATAGATATCTTGCATCTATCTGGTTCTTGCGCTCAAACCACAGATTACACAGATTATACGAATTAGAATAATGAGCAGCAGAGAGAGTTGTTTTAAAAGGAATCTGTGTAATCTGTGGACGGATTTTGTGTCGTTCGATTGATGTGCTTAAATGCACGCACCGGTGGATTCTGATTTCCTGTCACAACTAAATGAACAACAACGCGAGGCTGTGCTTGCGACCGAGGGACCGCTACTGATCCTTGCGGGCGCCGGCTCCGGCAAAACACGCGTTATTGCTCATCGCATCGCATACTTCATCGACGTGAAAAAAGTTCCCAGTTGGAACATCCTCGCCGTCACGTTTACCAATAAAGCCGCCGATGAGATGCGTCAACGCGTACAGCGATTGTTGCACACGCAGGATCGCAACAGTCTGCCGCTGGTTTCGACTTTTCACAGTCTCTGCGTGCGAATCCTGCGCCAGGATCTCGAAAAGCTCAACGATCGGTACACGCGTCGCTTTACGATTTACGATCAGGACGATTCACTGCGCCTGATCAAACAAGCGATCCGAGATTTGGGTTTCGACGAGAAGTACCTCGCACCGCGCGCCACCCAATCAACCATCAGCTCAGCAAAAAACCGTGGTGAAGATCCCACGACGTTCGCGGCGCATGCCGAGTACGTGGATGAACGACGCGCCGCGATGGGCAAGGTTTACCAGATGTACGAAGATCGTTTGCATACCAACAACGCCCTCGACTTCGACGATCTGCTGATTAAAACCGTCCGACTCTTGCGCGACGTTGATGAAGTAAGAGAAAAGTACAACAACAAGTTTCGTTACATTCTCGTTGACGAGTATCAGGATACCAACTCGCTTCAGTTTGCCCTCATCAGCCTGCTCACTGAGAGAAGTAAAAACATCTGCGTCGTTGGCGATGAAGATCAGTCGATCTACAAATGGCGCGGCGCCGACATCAGCAACATTCTCAACTTCGAGAAGCAGTTTCCCAACACGAAAACTATTCGGCTGGAACAAAACTACCGCTCGACGCAGACGATTCTTGACGTCGCCGGCGCGGTAGTGAAAAACAATCTCGAACGCAAAGGAAAAACTCTCTGGACGTCAAACCCGCGCGGCGGCCGTGTGGGTTATTACCAGGCGCTCGACGCCGAAGCAGAAGCGCGTTGGGTGGCAGCTAAGATTCTCGAGCATCGACGCGACGAGTTTGATATACGCGCCGCGGTGCTCTATCGGACGAACTCGCAATCGCGTGTGTTTGAAGAAGCGATGCGCCGCGCCGGGCTGCAATACAACATCATCGGCGGCTTTTCGTTTTACGAGC
The DNA here is from genome assembly GCA_963708055.1 of uncultured Acidobacteriota bacterium. Classification (GTDB taxonomy): domain Bacteria; phylum Acidobacteriota; class Blastocatellia; order Pyrinomonadales; family Pyrinomonadaceae; genus PSRF01. The sequence goes on from OY970193.1 coordinate 2,231,785, forward strand.
GCATGGAAGTGCGCGACATCATTGCCTATCTCAAGCTCGCGCTGAATCCCAACGATTCGATCGCGCTCCAACGAGTGATCAATAGCCCGCCACGTGGAATTGGGAAAACGACGATCGACGAGATCGAGCGACGCACTAAAGAGTATGAACTCACCTGGTGGGAAACGATCTCGAACGTAATCGAACAACCGGGACTGCTGGGCTCGCGTGCCATCAGCGCGCTCAAGACGTTCCGCCGCGTGGTAAATCAACTGGCGGAACTTTCCGATCCCGAGAAAGGCGTGAAATCCGACTCACCGGTTTCCGACGTCGTGCGCGCGGCGATCATTGAAACCGGTTACGAAAACGCGCTTCGCTCCGAACGCACCGACGAAGCCGAAGGCCGTTTGGAAAATTTGCAGGAACTCGTCAACGCCGCCGTCGATTACGACGAACAAGGAATCGAAGGACTGCGAGAGTTTATCGATCACTCCGCGCTCGTTTCCGATCAGGACGAATACAAACGCGACGCGCCCGTCACGCTCATGACGGTGCATTCGGCGAAGGGCCTCGAGTTTCCGCTCGTGTTCATCGTTGGACTCGAAGACGGTCTGTTTCCACACTCACGATCCGCCACCGATCGCGCTGAACTCGAAGAGGAACGACGACTCGCGTACGTGGCGATGACACGCGCGGAGCGTTATCTCTATGTCACGCACGCGATGCGACGCCGTGTTTATGGTGAGGAGCTGGCCTCCGAACCGTCGGCGTTTTTAAACGAGATGCCGCTTGAACTGCTGGAGGATCTCAGCCTCGGCAAATCATGGCTTTCATTCAGGAATGGCTCCGTGGACATCGATTACGAGCACGGTGAGTATAAGAAGGAACGAAAGAAATATACGGGTAAGACTTACGACAGCGCCGACTCGATCGCCGAGTTTTTCAAACAGCGCAACCGGCAGATGGGCCAAACCTCAGGCAGCCTGCCGAATATCAAAAAGCAGGAACAAGCCTCTTCGCCGTCCTCAACGTCAGCGGAAATCAAGCCCGGTTCGTATGTCCGTCATTCAAAGTACGGACGTGGTCTGGTGCTGCGACGTGAAGGCGCTGGTGAATCAACTAAGTTGACGGTGAGTTTCCCGGGTTTCGGGCAGAAGAAATTAGTCGAGAAGTACGCTGGCCTGGAAAAGGCATAACCACGGATCATACGGATTAGAAAAACAGATCGGTTTTTATATCCGTATGATCCGTGGCTGGTTTTAACTGGCAGTTAATTCAGCCGCGATTTCGTTAGCGCCGAAGATCTTCTTCAACACTTCCAACATACCTCGCGAATCAACCGAAATAGCTCGATTCACTGATGGGTCGAACATGAAGTTGCCGACCAGTGACTGAATATTGCCGTCGAAGATCAGACCGATGAGTTCGCCGTTCTGATTGATCGTCGGTGAGCCTGAGTTTCCGCCGATGATGTCGTTCGTCGTTACAAAGTTGAAGGGCGTGTCCATATTAACTGTGCTCTTCTTTTCTATCCAACGCGGCGGCAGATTGTATGGAAACTTTTGCTTGAACGAATCGGCGCGAGCATAAAGACCGCCGAGTGTCGTGAACGGTGCGATCTTCTTGCCGTTTTCTGTGTATCCCTCGACCGCGCCGTATGACAGACGCAGCGTGAAGGTCGCATCGGGATAAAGTTTTGTGCCTTCGGTTTCGAAACGTGCACGAGCAATCTTCGCGTAGTTGGTACGCTCCACGCCGGTCACTTCACTCTCATAACGCTTTCTTACTTCACGAGCTTTCGCATCGATGAGCCGAGCCACGACGATCATCGGATCGGTTGAAGCATCGATTGCAGCTTTGCCGCCCTTCGCCAGTGCTTTGCGAGCCTCGGGATCCTTCAGCTTCGTGCCGGCGATCATCTCGGCAGCACGTGCTTCAGGAGTCTTGCCATCCAGCACCTGCTTCACGAGAGCGTTGTCGGCGCCGAGCAGTTCGACCATGTAACCGAGCGAGTCAGCAAGTTTCAACTTTTCGAAGTCTTCATGGATCGGGGCCGTCGAATAGAGCGCTAGTTCGAGTGAAGCGCGTCGGGCATCTGTATATTCGGGCAGACGTTCCGCGTTGGCTTTCTCATTCTCAGCGGTGAGTCGCACGAGCGTTCGGGCATGAGTAAACATGGTGCTGTCAAAGCCACCCATCTGCTCGAAGACGCGACGTTCTTTTATGTAGCTCGGATAGGTTTGGTGGGCCTTGGCGATTGCATCCCACGCGTCGCCATACATCTTTTGACGTTCCGGATTCGCAGCGATCGATTTGCGCAGCGCGTCTTCTTCTTTCGACTTGCGCGCCAGCAATGAAGCATCTTTCAGTCCTGCAAGCTGTCCGCGATAAACCTTCAAACTGTTCTGGATGCTATTGAGTTCGTTCTGCCCCTGGCGAGTTTGTTCTTCGCCCTTCGCCATGTACTGCTTCAACACCCCTTCGCGACGCTCGAGCAAACGAGTGATGATCGGGATGCTCGTATCACGCAATTCCTGCAAGTGAGCAACTGTGTTGAGTCGCGAAGTCGAACCCGGATGTCCGGTCACGAAAGCCAACGAGCCTTCCTTCGCGCCCGCGGTGGACCACTTCAGGTAATGTTCCGGGCGAACCGGCTGATCGTTCTCGTAAACGCGGACCAGCGCCATGTCGAGGTTGAAACGCGGAAAGTTGAAGTTGTCAGGATCGCCGCCGAAAAATGCGGCTTGAAATTCGGGAACGAAAACCAATCGCACGTCAGTGTATTTCTTGTAACGATAAAGATTGTATTGACCACCCTGGTAAAGCGTCACGACGTCGGATCGCAAACCCGTCGCTTTCAACGACTCGCCTTCGATCGCGGCGATTTCAGCGCGACGGGCCTGAAAGGCTTCAGCGTCTGTCGCCCCGGCTTTAACTGCGCCATTGATACGCGAGGTAACGTCTTCGATACTCATCAACACGTTCAACTCGAGACTCGGCGCTTTGATCTCATCAGCGCGAGTTTTCGCGACAAAACCTTCCTTCGCGTAGTCGCGTTGCGGCGTGCTGACTTCACCCACGATGTCTTCAACGATGTGGTAATTGGTGAGCACCAGGCCGTTCTGAGAAACGAATGAGCCCGAACCGCCGTTGTTGAAACGCACTGAGGCAAGGCGAACTTTGTTCAGCCACTCATCGGTAACGTCAAACCCGTATTTCTTCTTGATTTCCGCGCGCGGAACGTTGTTGAACGTCCACATGCCTTCGTCGGCCAACGCCGTAATATGGAGTGTTTGTAAGCCCAAGAGCGCCAGCAACAGCGCAGCAAAAAGTCGTCTTAATTTCATTTCGGTCCTCAATAAAACAGTATTTGCGAGAGATACCACAGATTACACCGATAACGGTGGAACTGTGAAACCTCTGGGATGCTTGGTAGTGCCCTATTTGGATTTCTCTGCAGGCTCTGTGTTCTCTGTGTCTCTGTGGTTGTTGTGTCGCACATTCCTATAACCACAGAGACACAGAGAACACAGAGGTTGCACAGAGAAGAAATTGAATTAGGGCACTACCGGATGCTTGGATTACTCTTCGCGCTCGCCCCGATTACGCAAACGAATGTACTCGTCGAGATTAAGGCCGCCATAGCCGCGCTCCTTCATCCGCTTGATGTAGCTGGCGCTCACGCCGTGATCCTTGAGCTTGACTAATTGCTCGACGCTTGTGTTGCTGTAACCCAGCTCTTTCAACTCTTTGATGAATGAAGTGCTGACGCCGTGATCCTTCATGCGTCGCAGGTCGTCGAGCGCCAAACGCGAGTATCCGAGATCTCGGAGTTCCGTGACAAAACTCGTGCTCACGCCGTGATCTTTGAGCTTGATCCATTCGTCGAGCGTTGCGCGATCGTATCCGGCGGAGATGAACTCGCTGATGAATCTCGCGCTGACGCCGTGATCTTTGGTTCGAATGAGATCTCCCGGACTGAGGTTTGTGTAACCGAGTTGCGCAAGTTCACGAATGAAGGTCAGGCTTACCCCATGGTCCCTCATCCGGATGACGAAGTCGGTACTTTTGACGGAATAACCGAGCGCTTTCAGACCCTGCAAATAGTCGAGCCTCACGCCGTGATGACCCATTTTCACAAGTTGATCGACGGACGAGGTGTCGTAGCTCTGGGCTTTTAATTCGTTGATGAAAGCCTGGCCAGTGTCGCTCATGGCGAGGGCGAGCATCTGTTCGTCGGTGGCTTTGCCGAAACCCTGGCGCGAAAGTTCAGAGGCAAACGAGTTGCTGGGGCTGAAGGTGAAATGACCGGAACCGTTTCCGTCTTTGAACCAACCCTCGAGATTGAATGTGCCTGCATCGCGCTTTAACTGAAAGCGGACATTGGTGCCGCTCGACGACATGATTTGCTCGCGCGTGATGCCGCTTAGTTGGTCAAGCGCGATACCAAAACCCGAACTGCTGTGATTAAAGCCACCATCCTTTTCACGGCGGTAGCGCAGGGTTAAGTGGAGTTCTGCTTTCTCGGTTTTGAACTCCATCATCCACTGGTAGGTGGTTGAATCCTGCGGGCTCGAATAGCTCACTTGCGACGCGGGATAGCAGGCCCAGAGTACGAGCAGAAGTCCAAAGATACCGGCGACAGACGCGATTCTCAGGAAGGAAGATTTCATGGTCACCTCCGAATGGAATACCTCCCGGAGTGTTGCCGCACTCAGGGAGGTCAAAAATGCTTTGTTTTAAGCGAAAGAAAGCAGATAAACCCGATGGTTCTGTGAGGTAAACACCACTCGGAGGTATTTTGTGACGCTGCAGGGCCGCTTTATTTACCTTTTCCGGACCGATCGCTGGCCATAGGCTGCGGTTTGTTGCTCACTTTGTTGCCGCATTGACGGCAAAGATAACTTTCCTGATTCTGCGCTGCGGGAACCAGCCAAAGACAACCGCAGGATTGGCATAAAATCGTCGAACCAAGCAACCACTCGTTAAGTCTGACCTGTTTTTCTACCCTCATCGATCTTCCCCCTGTTCGTACCTTGTCGGGATTTAAAGCGTTGAGTCTTCTAAACAACAAACGACGCGATAGTTTCAATAAAGTGTGGCAGCTTCGTGACGGCAATTGGGCACCCTATAATCACTGTTATGCGGCTTAATCAATTTCCGAGACTATTATTCGCCGAATGGCGCAAGCGCAAACTGCCGGCTGCTGGCGAGACCATCGTGGTGGCAGTGTCCGGTGGCGCAGATTCCACCGCTTTAATGCTCGCCCTTGAAGAGCTCAAAAATCACAAAAAATTGTCTGCCGACATCTGCATCGCCCATCTCGATCATCGCCTCCGAAAATCGAGCGGCAAAGACGCAAAATGGGTTGCGGATCTGGCCAAAAAACTCGGTTTCCGCAGCGTCACGGGTCGCAGCAAAGTCGCCGAAGAAGCCCGCGCCACTGGAGATAATCTCGAGCAAGCCGCCCGTGAGGCACGTTACGCATTTCTGGAAAGAACCGCGAAACGACTCTCGGCCAACTACGTTTTGACCGCCCACACGATGGACGACCAGGCAGAAACAGTATTGCTGCGGCTGATGCGTGGCAGCGCCAGCCTCGGACTGTCAGGTATGGAAGCGTTGCGTCCACTCTCAAAAAACAGTTCAGTCACACTCGCTCGCCCGCTCTTGTGGGCACGCCGTATCGAAACGGAAGACTATTGCCGTCTCCGCAAAATCCAGTTCCTTTCCGACGAGATGAACGAAGATCCCGCGTTTGCCCGCGTCAAAGTACGAAAACAACTGCTACCGCTGATGCAGTCGTTCAACAACAAGGTGGTCGAGGCACTCTCGCGCACCGCCTCGCATCTCCGCGACGACGATGCCGTACTTTTTAACGATTCGGGTGCCCTTTTACGCGAAGCGGCGGTGTCTATTGATGAGAAAAGCGCTACGGATGAAACCAAACCGCCGGCGCTGGACGTAAAGGTGCTGGCCGGCGCACCGCCTGCGCTGCGTCGCCGGGCGTTGCGGCAATGGTTGTCGCACGCGCGAGGAAGTACACGAAGACTGGAAACGGTTCATCTTTTGGCCGTGGAGAGACTTTTGGAGGGCAATAAGGGAGGCCGGGTGGCGGAATTACCGGGCGGCGGACGCGTCAGACGACGGCAAAATCGGCTTGAGTTTGACGTTGAAAGTGATTGAAAAAGCGGCGGTCAAACTCTATAGTCCGAGTTAGGCTGTCTGGCGACGGCTTTTTGAGCGGCTTCGAGCGCGGCAGGGAACCTTACTTGCTAGTGTGCATCAAAGCTACGGTTCTTTTGATTGAGTCTGATTTCGGCGCAGAGGTCGAAGCTGAACAGCGACAAATGACGCCCTGATAAGGTAATATCGGGGGTCGGAGGCGTTAATGAATTTGAGTTCTACGGCAAGACAAATCGTTTTTTGGCTCCTGATAATCGCGGGGGCAGTTTTACTATACAAGCTCGTCAATCCGCGCGGCACCACCTATAAGACCGTCGCACTTACCGAAATAGACCAGATGATCGCGAGCGGTAATCTGAAACAGCTCACGGTCAAACAGAATGAAAGCGTCGCCATTGATCAGAATAATCAGGAATATCGGGCGGCTCTCTCTAACGAAGTTTCCAAGGCTGAACTGCTAAAGTCGGCACGCGAAGTCGTCAACGGCAAATCGCGCGTGGCGAAGGTAGAAGAGGAGTCGAGTAGTAGCTACATCTGGCCCATGCTCATCACCTGGGCGCCTCTCCTGTTCATAATTGCGATCTGGATCTTCATGCTGCGACAAATGCAGTCGGGCGGCAATAAGGCGTTGTCGTTTGGTAAGTCGCGAGCAAAGCTACTCAACAATCAGCAGAAACGCGTGACGTTCAAGGACGTTGCGGGTGTTGAGGAAGCGAAGGAAGAGCTGCAGGAGATTATTGAGTTTCTTAAGGAACCACAGAAGTTTCAGAAGCTTGGTGGACGTATCCCCAAAGGTGTTTTGATGATGGGACCGCCGGGAACGGGCAAGACGTTGTTGGCCCGTGCGATCGCCGGCGAAGCAAACGTTCCCTTCTTCTCGATCTCCGGTTCTGATTTCGTCGAGATGTTTGTCGGCGTGGGCGCGTCTCGCGTTCGCGACCTGTTTGAACAGGGTAAGAAGAATGCTCCCTGCATCATCTTCATCGACGAAATCGACGCGGTGGGCCGTCATCGTGGCGCAGGCCTCGGCGGTGGTCACGATGAACGCGAACAGACGTTGAACCAGTTGCTGGTTGAGATGGACGGCTTTGAGTCGAACGACGGAGTTATCCTGATCGCTTCGACCAACCGACCGGACGTGCTCGATCCCGCGTTGCTGCGACCGGGGCGATTTGATAGACGGGTCGTGGTGTCTAGACCTGACGTTCGCGGACGCGAAGGTATTCTGAAAGTTCACACGCGCAAGATTCCACTCGGCGAAGACGTCGATATCTCGGTGATTGCACGTGGTACTCCCGGATTCACCGGCGCGGACCTGGCAAACCTGGTTAACGAAGCGGCGTTGAATGCTGCTCGTTACAACAAGAAGCTCGTTGCAATGGGCGACTTCGAGTTGGCAAAAGACAAGGTGTTGATGGGCGCTGAACGCAAGAGCATGGTGATCTCGAACGAAGAGAAGCGCGTCACTGCATATCACGAAGCGGGTCATACGCTCGTTGGTCTGAAAGTGCCGAACGCCGATCCGGTTCACAAAGTCACCATCATCCCGCGTGGCATGGCGCTGGGTGTGACGCAACAGCTTCCTGAAGGTGATCGTCACAACTACAGCCAGGAATACCTGCTGGGCCAGATCTCGATCCTGATGGGTGGACGCATCGCCGAAGATAGTTTCCTCGGCAGCATCACCACGGGAGCGTCAAACGATATCGAGCGTGCTACGGAACTAGCGCGCGCGATGGTTTGCGAGTATGGCATGTCAGAGATGGGTCCGCTGACCTTCGGCAAGAAGGAAGAGCAGATCTTCCTCGGGCGCGAAATAGCCCAGCATCGCGATTTCTCTGAAGACACTGCGATCAAGATCGATCAGGAAGTGAAGAAGATCGTCACAGCGCAGTATGAAAGAGCCAAGGCGATTATCGAAGAGAATCGCGAGACGATGATTCGGTTGGCTGAATGTCTGCTGGAACGCGAGTCGTTGGATGGAGTTGAAATCAGAAGGATTGTCGCGGGCTTGCCGCTCGACGAGAATCCGTCCGTTGGCTCCGGTAACGACGAAGATCGGCCGCAGTTGAAAGAGCCGACCGCAAAACCGCTGAAGCCGATTCTGCCACCGATCACCGGCGGCAATCCGCAACCTGCGTAATCAGTGGTTGCTAAGGCCTGGCAAATCAAAAACCACAGAATGCCCATTGGTGAGCGAACGCTCATCATGGGCATTCTGAATATTACCCCTGATAGTTTTAGCGACGGCGGACAGTTCTTTGATCTGGGTTCCGCGTTGGCCCACGCCGAGCAGATGATCGCTGAAGGTGCGGACATCATCGACGTCGGTGGCGAATCAACACGCCCGGGCGGAGAGCCGGTTTCAGTAGAAGACGAGATCGCGCGGGTTGTTCCGGTGATTGAAGCACTAACCCAACGAACTAACGTTCCAATCTCAGTTGACACCACAAAATCCGAAGTTGCCCGAGCCGCACTCGATGCCGGCGCAGCGATCGTCAACGACATCTCAGCGCTTCGTTTTGATTTCTACGTCGCCGACGCCTGCGCCCGCACCGGCGCCGGCCTCGTGTTGATGCACTCACGTGGCACACCGGCAACCATGCATCGTCTACCGCCAGTCGCAGACATCATGCACGAAGTTACCCACAGCCTCCGCGCGAGTATCAACATGGCCGAACGCCGTGGCGTGAACCCCGAATCACTCGTCATCGACCCGGGCATCGGCTTCGGCAAAAGCCAGGAACAGAATCTGGAGTTGCTCGCCAAACTCGACCAACTAATCGCCGCCTTCCCCGACTACGCTCTTCTGATCGGCACCTCTCGCAAATCCTTTATCGGCCGCATCCTTGCCGACGACTCCGGCACCCCCGCTCCCCCCGAAGACCGCCTCCACGGCTCGATGGCGACCATTACCGCCGCGATCCTCAAAGGCGCACACATCGTCCGCGTTCATGATGTCAAAGCCACGGCCCAAACAATTCGCGTCACAAAATCAATCAGTCCACATTCGTGAAAATCCGCGGCTAATATGAGAGAATCCTCCACCGATGACCAAGATTCTCCGCACTTCCCTTTTCATCATAATGCTCGCGTTCGTCTCCGGTTTTGCTGAGTGCTATAAGCCGGTGACGAAGAATCAACTTCCGGCTCGAATCAAAACGGTGGCGGTGCCGGCGTTTCAGATGGAGAGCCAGGCGCTGCGCTACAAGGTTGAGTCGCGTTTTACTGAGGCCGTGATGCGCGAGATCGTCCATCGCGGGCGCGGCTTGAAGGTTCAGGGGCAGCGCGAAGGGGCGGATGCGGTAATCGAGGGTGTTATCAAGAGTTTTAATTTCGGCGGCGTGTTGCTCGACGACAAAGGGCGCGCGCGGATTTTTGAGGTGACGATTGTGGGAGCAGTCACCGTTAGAGATCAGACCGAGAATCGCGTGCTCTACGACAATCAAAACTTCGTCTTCCGCGGCGAATATGAGTTTGCGAGCGATCCGCGCAGCTTCTTCAACGAAGAAGATCCGGCAGTGATGCGCATGTCGCGCAATTTCGCGGAAAGCATCGTCTCAACGCTCATCAACGCAGTCCAAATCGAAAAGAAATGAAATCATTGACTCGCACCGAGCTCGAACGCTCTCTGCGTGAAGGTGTGCGGCCGCTGTACCTGCTGCTGGGAACCGAGGTCTATCTGCGCCGGGCCGCAGCCCACACGATTACGGAAGTCGCCCTCAGCCGTACACTCCTGCGTGAATTCAACGAATCGGCTTTCAGTCTCGTAAGCGATGCGGTGCAATCCGCAATTGCCGCCGCAGATCAGTTGCCGATGATGTCAGATATGCGTGTGGTTCGGATTCGCGACTTCGCGAAACTGCGTGAAGCCGACGAAGACGTTCTTATTCGCTATCTTCAGAATCCTTCGCCGTCCACGGTGATGATTCTCATTGCCGACGAACTCGACAAACGAAAGAAATCCAGCAAGGTGATGCTCGACACCTGCACTGTCGTCGAGTTCGGCCCCTTGAAGGATGCGGAAGTAAAAACGTGGGCCAGGTCACGGCTAAAAGAGTTAAAGGTGTCTGCCGACGAGCAGGTGTTAACCGACCTTATCCGGCTCGTCGGCACTGACGTGCAAACGCTCTTCAATGAACTGGAAAAACTCGCATCAGCCGCGGCGGGCACTGGCCGGATCACGATGGACCACGTCGACGCGTTGATCGGCCGTTCGCGTGAGTTATCCAATTTTGAACTCGCCGATCACCTGATGGCGGGCAATCGCAAGCGGGCACTCGAAACGCTTCACCGGCTCCTCGAAGATGGCGCCGAACCGGTGATGCTCGTTGGACTAATCGCCGGCAACTATCATCGACTTGCATTAGGTAAACATTTACTCGCGCGTGGCGGCAGAGATGAGGTCTTTCGCAACATCTCGCTGCCACCATTCAAGCGCGACTCGTACATATCAACCCTGCAACGCAGCACGGCGGCCAAGATTGCGCGTGGTATTCAACTAACTGCCGCCACGGATCTGGCAATCAAAACTTCACAAGCAACTCCTCGTCTCCAGCTTGAAATGCTCGTGTGCGAGTTGGCCTCGGATGAACGCCGATCGTAATCCGATCAGCGCGGATCAGATTAAAGATCCGTGTTTATCTGTGGCTTAAAATTCGCCGATGCGATGATCTGGTTGCATCTTTCAACCAGTGGTATCTGAGCATCTGATTCACCCAGGCGCTCCGCCAGCCAGTCGATCCAAAAGGCGGTAATCTCCTCGCTGTACTTCGACGTGTTTCCCTCGTAGTGATTCAGAAAACGTAACAACCCGGCGCGCATGCGTTCGAGGGCTGTCTGTTTGTCCATCGTTTGCAGATACCAGATCGCGACCACGAGATGATCGCGGTGTTTGAAATCATCGGCGCCGGTTTCGCACGATTCGAAACCGCGTACGATCTGCTCGATTTCAGTCTCTGACTCGTAGTGGTCCATCACGGGCTCCTTTAAAATAAAAACCGAGGCGGACCGAAAAATCGATCCGCCTCGGTAGATGTCTAAGTTAAGGCTGTTCTATTTAGCCTTTTGCCGCGTCGTTAGCGTGCATTGTCAGACGCGATTTGTAACGTGCTGCTGCGTTCTTGTGCAAGACGCCTTTCTGGACCGACTTGTCGATCACGGAAATGGTCTCAGGCAGGGTGCTTTGAATATCCTCAGCCTTACCGGAGTCGAGCGCTGCACGGAACTTCTTGATATAAGTTCTGACTTTGCTTCTATGCGAGCGATTGATCAAGCGGCGCTTCTCACTCTGCCGCACGCGTTTTTCTGACGACTTATGATTTGGCATTCAATATCTCCAACGTTAATCCGCACCCAAAGCGTAACCCGCCTCAAGGCGCAAGCGGATGAGTATAGGTACCGCCCCTCACACTGTCAAGGCAAGCGACTCGGATTTGCTACTGATCTTTAGCCTTAGCCTCGGTTACGACCTTTGCGCCGCCGTCTTCACCGTTGGTCGTGCCCAACTGTTTCAGAACCTCGGGAATATTGAGCCCGAGAGCCTGTAACTGCTGCAAAAGCGAGTAGATCATGGTGGGGCCGGTTTGGGCAAAACGGTTTAGACCGCCGGATCCGCCTGCCCCATTGCCATCGCCACCGTGATCGATCATGACCACTTTCTCGATGTTTCCGAGCGGTTCGGAGACTGCTTTTAACGCTGGAGCGGTCGCTTCAAGGATACTCGGCAGTTTCTCCAGGATTGTTTGTAGCCGGGCCGCGTCGTTGAACTCACGCCAGGCGGCAGCTTTCTCTTTAATCGCCACGGCCTCTGCCAGTCCCTGTGCTTCGACGGCTTTTGCGTGAGCCAGGCCCTGCGCCTCAATCTTTGCCGCTTCGGCCAAACCCAGCGCGCGAATCTTCTCAGCCTCTGCCCGTCCCTCTGCTTCGATTGCCGACGCGCGTCCGGCTCCCTCTCGCTGCAACTTCTGGCTTTGCGCTTCAGCACTGGCAATCAATGCCTGCTTTTGACCCTCGGCCTCCAGAATTGCCGCTTCCTGTTGACCTTGCGCTAAAAGAACACGAGCTCGCCGTTCAGCTTCCGCTTTCTTAACCACGGTTGCTTCGAGCTCTTTCTCGCGTCGCAATACTTCCTGCTCTTGGACGGATATTTCTTCCTGGGTGCGAATCTTTTCGATGCGAACTTCCTCAGCTACTACCTCTTGCCGTGCCTTCGCCTCGGCCAATGGACCAGATTGCTCCGCCGTAGCCTGTTCGCGTTTGATCTCAGCCTGATATTGCGCCCGCTTTACTTCCGTCTCCCTGGTCGAAGCGGCGATGTCCGCCTCGGATGCAAGACGTACTTTTTCACCTTCCTGCATTGCCAGCGCCGCTTTGATCTTCGAATCGCGCAATGCCTCGGCCTTACCGATCTCAGCGTCGCGTTGCACTTCGGCGGTGCGTCGTTTGCCGAGTGCATCGAGATAACCTTCTTCGTCTGAGATTTCCTGAATCGTGAGGGCGTCAAGACCGATACCCATCTTCTCGAGATCGCCGGCAGCTTCGGTGGTCAACTTCTGCGCGAAACTCTGACGGTCGTTATTGATCTCTTCGACGGTGAGTGTTCCCAGAATCGCTCGCAAGTGACCTTCGAGAGTTTGAAATACGAGCTTGTGAAACTCCTCTGTGTCCATGCCGAGGAATCGCTCAGCGGCAGCGCGTAGCGAATCGTCATCGCCTTTGATCTTGACGTTGGCAACCGCTTTTACTGACACCGGCACGCCCTGAACCGTGTAAGCGCGTGAGGTGGCCAGCGGCACGGTGATGACATTGAGATTCAGGTACTCAACTTTTTCGAGGAAAGGAACAATCAGAGTGGCGCCGCCTCTTACCAGGCGATAACCAACGACGGTGCTGTCGGCCAATTTTCGCGAACGGCCGGAAATCACGGCGGCGCGATTTGGTGAAACCTTGACGTAGTTGCGGCTCAACAACATCAACGCGATGAGAAAGCCGATTACGACAACGAGGATCACAACCGGGATGAGTAAGTTTTGGAAATCGAGCATCTTTAGTACCTCAAACTAATTCTGGGAGAATGTGGAAGAATCGTATGGACTCACGATCAGCGAATCACCGGCCACTTCGTCAACGCGAACGGTGACTCCTGCTTTGATCTCGCGGTTGTCTCGCGCCCGAGCCAGTTTTTCAACGCGCTCTTCACCGACGCGGCAACTCACCTGGCCCATGCTTCCGGGTGCGATGGAAACCACGACCTGGGCCGTACGACCGATAAGCTGAGCGGTGTTGACGGAACTCGTAGCCTGCTGCTTGTAGAGAAAACGGCCGAAGAGCGAAACCACGCCGCCCAGCAGAAGGCCGCCGCCGAGCCCGATGAGCGAACTCGCAACGATCGGGAGCCCCATTTGGATTCCGATTGCGCCAAAGCCGCCGAACGCGGTCACAAAGACGCTGATTACACGGCTATCCAGAAAACCATGGCCATCGGCGACGCCGTCGAGCCCCGTTTCAAATCCGAAGCTGTCGAAAATATCTCCAACCACGAGAGATATCAGCAGAAAAACAAAGCCCAACGCCGCAATGCTGAGAAAAACCATCAAGGGGGTAATGTTTGATAGAAATTCGGGCACGGAGTCTCCTTCGAGTTGTGGTTTGAGCCCGAGAACGGCTCTGAATCGGAGAAGCACTTATTCGCGAGGTAAGACTATCATTCGGCGGGGATAAGTTGAAATGTCTTGGCGTCTTTCCCATCCACAGATTACACAGATTATTTAGCTGTTGTGTGTAATCTGTGGATGGTTCTGGTTTCCCCAGGAACGCAAAGAAAGCTTGTTGACACTCGAAAGCGGCTGTAGTAGCGTCAACTTTGCAACCTATGCAAAGAAATTTTACCCGCTCACCACACCCCCACAAGCTGTCCCGGTGGTCCTGCGCGAAGGAGAAAGTTAACAGAGTTTGAAGAAGATTGAGCTTCCGCCTCGTGGCTTGGAGACGCTATTTGGTGTTCACGATCAGAACATCAAATATCTGGAGTCTCTTTTAGACGTCAGAATTGACGCTCGCGGTCAGGACGTTTCGATTGACGGCGATCCCGCCGACGTGGAAACGGTCCAGCGCATCCTCGAAGATTTTTCCGAACTCTTCAAGGAAGGAAAACACTTCACCGATAAAGAACTGCGCGAAGCCTTTGCGCAGATCGCCGAAGATCGCGCGTTTAGCCTGCGCGACTACTTCACCAAAGCCCGCTTCAATCCGGCCGGTAAAAAGCAGGTCGCGCCCAAGTCGGCCAACCAACGCAAATACATCCAGGCGATCCAGGAAAAAGATGTTGTGTTCGGTATCGGCGTCGCCGGCACCGGCAAAACCTACCTCGCCGTGGCGATGGCAGTTCAGGCGCTGATGCAGAAGCAGGTCAACCGGATTGTCCTCGCTCGACCAGCGGTTGAAGCCGGCGAGAAACTCGGTTTTCTACCCGGCGATCTGCAGGACAAAGTCGATCCGTATCTGCGCCCGCTCTACGATGCTCTTTTCGATCTGATCGATTACGAGCGCGTTACGCGTTTACTCGAGAAACGCGTGATCGAAGTGGCACCACTTGCTTTCATGCGCGGCCGTACGCTGGCGGATGCGTTCATCATTCTCGACGAAGCGCAAAACACGACCAGTGAGCAGATGAAGATGTTTCTCACGCGTATCGGGTTTGGCTCAAAGGCCGTGATCACCGGCGACGTGACGCAAGTAGATCTGCCAACCGGCAAACGCAGCGGCCTGATTGAGGCGGAGCGAATACTTTCACACCTTGAAGATATCGAATTCGTCTACTTCACCGATAAAGACGTTGTTCGACACAAACTGGTCCAACTGATCATTCGTGCGTACGAAGAACAGGGCAAGAAGAGCCAGATCTAGGAATGATTGAGGTCGTCAATCGCCAGCGACGTTTGCGCCTCGATACCGGAGCGTGGTCCAATTTCGCCGCCAAAGCACTGGCGGCCATTGGCAAGCCCGAGTGGTCGGCAACCATTGCTTTTGTTTCTGACAAGAAAATCCGGGAATTGAATCGACAGTTTCGCGGGATCGATAAGGCCACCGACGTGCTGTCGTTTCCGGCTGATGACGACCCGAATCTGGGCGACATTGCTGTCTCGGTACAAACTGCCGTGATTCAGGCAAAAGAGAATGGTCTGTCGCTAGATAAAGAAATTGCACAACTGATACTTCACGGGTTGTTGCATCTCAACGGGTATGATCATGAGACTGACAACGGCGAGATGAATCGATTGGAGATCAAGTTAAGAAGGAAGCTGGATATTGATTGACAGGCTTTACAAGATTAACAAGATGAGGCGGTAATTCTTGTAAATCTCGTCGATCCTGTCCATACTATTCTTCCATCACGATGGAACTTGAAATAGGTCTTGCGCTCGTTCTGCTGATAGTACTTTCGTTGCTGGCTACGGTCGATATGGCCTTCGCGCAGTTAAGCGACGTGGGTTTGCGGCGGCTGATTGGCGAGAACGGAGAAAAGCCTGAACCACGATCACGACTCTTCCTCCAGCAAGCACTGGAAAATCGCCCGCGTTTTAGTTTTGCTCTCTCGGCGATGATTCAGATACTGCTGGTCGTTGTCGCTGTCCTTGTCACTTCGATTTCACTCAATCTCTTTCCAAATCCGAGGTTGGTCCTGGTGGGCCTGGTTGCCGGACTGTTTCTCGCCGGTATCTTTCGCCAACTGATCCCGCTCTTTATATCCACACGAAATCCGGAAGGCACGTTGCTCTTTCTACTGCCGATCGTCAGACCTTTCTTTCCTGTCATGACTTTCTTTGCTGATCCGTTTCAGCGACTTTTCGATCGTTCGCGCCGGAAGGACCAGGTCGCCGATGAAGGCGAGGATGAAGCAGAAGATGACGACAGCAGCGATCTCCAGGCGTTGATCGACGTCGGTGAAGCAGAAGGTATTCTTGAAGAAGAAGAAGGCGAACTGATTCACTCGATTATCGAGTTTGGCGACACACACGTGAGTGAAGTGATGACGCCGCGACCCGACATCGTCGCCGTCGCTGAAAGCGCGACAGTGCGCGAAGCACGCGATGTGATGCTGGATTCGAAGTATTCGCGTCTGCCGGTGTATAGCGAACAGATGGACAATATCGAAGGCCTGATCTACGTCAGAGACCTCTTGCAGTGTTGGGCCGACGGGCGCGAAGACGAGAGTATTAAACCACTGGTCCGTTCGGTTTATTTTGTGCCGGAAACCAAACCAGTCGCGGAATTGCTTGAAGAGATGCAGAAAGCTCACGTGCAACTCGCGATGGTGGTTGATGAATATGGCGGCGTTTGCGGGCTGGTGACGGTAGAAGACATTCTCGAAGAGATCGTGGGCGAGATTGAAGACGAAGATATCGCGGGCGAAGAACTCGAAGAGATTATCGAACGTCAGGAAGGTAGTTACGAAGTACTGGCATCGACTGAGATCGGCAAGATCGAGCGGCTCTTCGATATGGAGATCGAAGCCGATGATTTCACGACCATCGCGGGACTCGTGATTAACGAATCGGGAAAAGTTCCGGCGGTTGGCGAGCTGTTAGCGATTCGCGGGCTCGAGGTTGAGGTGCTTGATGCCGATGAGCGGCGCATCCTGCGCGTGCGAGTGAGAAAAGCGCACGAACCCGATGCGTCAGAGGTGAGTCACGGATGATGGATAAAGATGAACAAGATTAACAAGATGAAGAAAGATTTAGAGATTGGATGATCATCTTGTAAAATCTTGTTCATCTTTATCCAATCAACCAAAGAATTCAGCCACTCCACGAAAGAACACAATGGGTAAACTCAAGAGCAAATTCCTGCGCGGAAAACGAATCGATCCGGCACCAATCGAAAAAAACATAGCCGTTGCGGATTTAATCGACGAGGCTTTTCTTGCCTACAACGCGGCGCGGCTGCGTGAGGCCTGCCGGCTTTTCACGCAGAAGATGCTGGAACCGGAAGTTACGATCGGTTTATCTCTAACCGGCGCCCTGACACCGGCCGGACTCGGCATCTCCGCACTAATCCCATTGATCAAAGCCGGTTTTGTCGACTGGATCATCTCTACCGGCGCGAATCTCTATCACGACACGCACTTCGGTATCGGTCTCGCCATGCACCAGGGCGACGCGCAAACTTCCGACGTCGTGCTGCGCGAAGAAGAAGTGGTTCGCATCTACGACATCTTCTTCGACTACTCCGTGCTGCTCGACACTGACGCCTTTTTTCGCAAGATAATTGAAGCTCCGGAGTTTCAACACCCGATGTCGACGGCTGAGTTTCACTATCTTTGCGGACGCTACGTTCACGAACGCGAACAAAAACTCGGCATCAAGGAAAAATCTCTACTCGGTGTTGCCTATGAATATGCCGTGCCGATCTACACCTCATCGCCTGGCGACTCTTCGATCGGCATGAACGTCGCGGCGAAAGCGTTACAAGGCAACAAGCTCGCGTTTGATCCTTCGCTCGATGTAAACGAGACCGCCGCGATCGTGCTTGCCGCCAAACGCAGCAAAGTGAAATCAGGCAAAAAGAAAGAGAAAGGTCGCTCGGGTGTTTTCATTCTCGGCGGTGGCTCGCCTAAGAATTTTCTTTTGCAAACTGAACCGCAGATTCAGGAAGTCCTTGGCATTGATGAACGTGGTCACGATTTCTTTTTGCAAGTGACCGATGCTCGTCCTGACACTGGTGGCCTATCAGGAGCGACTCCGGGTGAAGCAGTGTCGTGGGGCAAAGTTGATCCTGATCGTCTTCCTGATGCAGTGGTTTGCTATGTTGATTCTACTGTGGCGCTTCCGCTAATTACAGCTTATGCTCTTACGCGACATGAACCGCGCGAGCCAAAACGTCTCTACGAGAGGCGCGAAGAGTTTATGAATTTGCTGTTGGCGGAATACAAGAAATCAAAACGACGATAGGGTGATGGGAGACTAGCCAGCGAACATGGGTGAAACGACAACTGCAAAAACGAAGAGTTATTACGACTGTGTTGATTGCCCTGCGTTCTGTTGTTCAGTGTACGAACGCGTTCAGGTAACGCCACGTGACATTCGCCGCCTGGCAAAATATTTCGGCGTCACCGAAGAAGTAGCGACTGCGCGTTACACCAAGATCTACGAAAAGGAACGAGTGCTACGCCGCAAGAAGGATGCTTTGTTTGGCGAGGCCTGCCAGTTCATTAATCCCGAGACGCGTGGCTGTGGGATCTATCATGCGCGTCCGGCGGTCTGCCGCGAATTTCCCATCACCAAGCGATGCGCTTATTACGATCTGCTGCAATTCGAACGCGAACAGCAGGACGATCCAAATACCCTGCCGCTGGTGAAGATCACATTTAGAAACGGAAAGAAGAAGTAAGCTGTGGAAGATTTTTTAGCGAAGTTTATCGGCAAGAAGCTCGATATCTACTGCGGTGGTGGTTCGAGCTTACGCGGTGAAGTGCTCAAGGTTGAAAGCGGTGTTCTGCATCTTCGTGACGACGATAGCAGGAGTTGCTATGTCGCTATTGAGAAGATCAGCGTCGTTTGGGAAGCGCGAGACGACGACCATCGCGCCGGCTTCGTTCCAAAATAAAGTTCACCAAAAAAGCAATCCACAGATTACACGGATTTCAGAAATATCTGTGTAATCTGTGGATTGCCTTTTGTGACCGATGTTAGTCAGTGACCGGCATTGTGAGCGGCACGCGACGGAAACCGTCGATGCGCTTCGTCCAATACTCATTAAACTCGGAATAGATAACGCCATGTCGGCGTGACGCGTGGTAGAAACCTTTCTCATCAGCAACTACGCCGACGTGCGTCAGACCGCTGAAGAATACCAAAGTTCCAAACTTAAACTGCTCTTCCGCCGGAGCAGGTGCGAAACGCTGAAACAAGTGTCGCGCACTGACTCTCTCGAAGCTAATTCCCGTCGCCTGAAAAATACTCCACACAAATCCTGAACAGTCGAAGCGATCCGGACCGGTGGCGCCCCAACGATAGGGTGAACCAAGTCGCTGATCGATCGCCGACATTAGCATTGGTTCGAATTTGAGGAATCCGGCACTCGAGGCGCCGGTTGAAGGCGTCAAATCTATGGTTGGTTTTGGTTTCGTTTCCCAGGTGGGCTTTGGCTCGGCTACGGCCGACGCTGTAAGAACCGCGAATTCGTCCGGCGCACACGACACTTCATTAACGTCGCCGCCGGAACCTGTTACTCGTGGACGAGTTTGGGCAAATGTTGAAGCCGTAAGAACCGAAATCGCCAAACCGGCAATCACAAATCGAGGGAACAGTTTTCTTAACTCCATAGACAGGGAACTACCTTCTCTACTGATTTCTAAATTTTTGATATTGCTGTGTGAGGGGGGCACCGCTAAAAGACTTAGGCATAGTAGCGGCTGAAAAAGCATGCTTCAACACGCAATGTGACTGTTTCGTGACGAAACGCAAAGACGGCTAATCTTGCGACCTGAAAGAGGTCACGAATCAGTTACAAGGATCCCAGCGATTGAAACAGTGTTTATGGGGAAAAGGGGGAAAGTAGAGTTTGCGAATCGGTCAATGTGAAAGAATTGGACCAAAGAAATTCGTCCGTAAGGTCCGAAAACGTGGACAAAAAAATTTCGCTAACCTCTTCGTCTTTGCGCCTTTGCAGGAGAAAACTCCTTCGCGTTATGCAATCGCAGAAACAAGTTCACGGTAAAAAGCAGAGTTATAGCGAGCGTCATGGGACCAGTAACTCCCGACACGAAAGATTCCGATTCGTTTGTATGAACTTATTAAAGTGGTAATGAGGAAAAGCTTCCGAGGTTATCCCGTACGATCGCTTCCGTTGTGCGCCGCGGCGTAATTCAGCCCCACCGTGATGATCTTTTGCAGCAACTGATCGTACGGCACTCCTGAGTGCTCCGCCGAGTCAGCGAAATCTTCCTGGTTAGCAATCTGCGGATTCGGATTCGCCTCGAGCAAGTAAAACTGACCATCCTCAGTCATACGGTAATCAAGCCGCGCATAGCCACTCAGAAAAAGATATCGATAAATGCGTTTCGACAAACGCTCGATTGTCTTGAGCTGTTCTGGCGTCAAATCCGCCGCACGCGTCGCGACGCCAACTTTCTCCTGGTACGCCGGATCCCACTTCACCTTGAGGGTGGCAATATTCTCCGCGCCTTCGGGGAGTTTCTCCATCACGAGTTCCCACGGCGTATACGTTTGAATGTTCTGATTGCCGATCACACTAACGTAGATCTCGCGTCCCTTGATGTACTGCTCGGCAATGGCCGCGGTCTTGTTTTTCCCGTGAATAAACTCCACGCGCTGCGTTAGCTTCTCGTCATCGTGCACGATCGAAGCCTGCGCGATACCAACCGAACCTTCTTCGCTGATCGACTTCACCAGCAAGGGAAACTTCAACCGCTTTGGCCGTCGCACTTTCCGATTCATCGGAAACACCGCGAAGTTAGGCACATTCAAACGGTGGTACGAGAGAATCATCTTCGTCAGCGCCTTGTCATGCGCCAACGTCATACCACGCGGATTACAACCCGTGTACGCCTGTTTCATCAGTTCGAGATAACTGACGACGTGCTGATCGTAAAGTGGATAGCCGTGAAACTCTTCGAGCAGGTTGAAAGCGATGTGAGGTTTGTGCTCCAGCAACGCGTTGCCAATCACGTTGAGCTGGTTGTACAGACCGATCGGATAGACCTCATGGCCCATCTTTTTCAGCGTCGAGATCACATCGTATTCGGTTTTGATTTCCAGTTTTTCTTTGTCGGATAGACCATCCAACGAATCGGGAGGCACGAGATCTTCGTGGACCAGCACGATGATGCGCAGTTTCTTTCGTGGCTCAAAGGTCATACGGCGATGCGATGATAACCTGAGTGAAGCACGTTCATTACTTGCACAGTCAGCACTATCATGACACGTCGGCGAGTTTCGCGGAAGGGCGTTGCTACACGAAGTTGCAATTCTTTGCACCGGTCGATCATGTTTTGCAGCACGTGATCGACGGTGTATTGATGCACGCCGGTACCTTCGGCAACGATCTGTCGTACCTCACGTCGCACTTTGCGGAGGAAGCTCGCGGCGCTCGGTCGCTTCTGGTGGCGCGGGTCGTCGGAAAATATTCTTGTTAACTCGCGATCGTAAACAGCGGGCCATTCGAAGTCGTAACGTTCACGTTTGCGACGATAGTGATCGCGCAACGTTCCGCGTAACGCTGAAAGCGGTTCGACCTTGGTACGAGTTCTGTTTCGTGGTTTCGTACCGGAGAGATCACTCATCAACTCTTCGATGTATTCGAGTTTGCGCAACGCCGGCCAGCCACGATACCGGCGTCGCCATTGCGAACGCGGTGTAAGCCAAACGGCAAAGGTCTCCGCGAAGTCTTCCGCCGGATGCGCCTGCGCGTACCAGGCCGGAAGATGAAGAACGTACTTGCGACTCTTCGGTCGTGGTTTGTAGAAGTCAGGATACGGTTGCGCGAACGACCCGAAGAGTTCCCGGTGCTGGCGTTTGAAGTGGAGACGGAAAGCTGTGTCGAGGGCGTGGCCGGCTTCGTGTCGCAGAATGCGCATGCACTCGGTGTCAGTGCCGCCCTCTATTTCCAGCATTTGCTTGCGTTCGAGCTTCATCAGGCGCGGGTGCGCGAGGTAAAACGGGATGGCAATTCCCGGCACGCCGTCGGGCGAAAACCACTCTTCGGACAGCCAAACATGGGGTTTAAAGCGAATTCCGCGGGAATTGAGCTCGCTGTACAGTCTTATGATATGGGGTTCGAGAAACGAACCCTTTATCTTTATGGGGAGGTCGCAAATTCGCAAATCAAGCAACTGCTCATCGCTGAGCCGGTGCCAGGGGAATCGATAGCTCACGGTGCGCCAATTCTAGCCGCACGGTAATCGCCGGTCAAAAGACAGGATTCACAAGATTTTCAGGATTCACAGGATTATCTTGTAAATCATGTTAATCTTGTGAATCCTGTCCAATGACCCGTTTTCTTCGCTCATTTCGCGTTTTAAACTGAGGACCGAACATAAGCGTCTCCCCAGCCGCCAACTTCAAGAAAGAACAATGAGGGCCATGCTCAAAACGACACTTTTCAAAACCGCCATCGCAATCAGCCTTGTCCTGACAATCTCCGCAGCGGCAAGCGCTGACACGAAGGTCAAATCGCGCCAGACCAGCGGCGGCCAAACCTACGAAAACACGAGCTACATCAAAGGCAAACGCCAGCGTAGCGAAATGAACAACGGGTCGATGATCAGCATCCAGCAGTGCGACTTGCGACGCAACATCCAGATCATGCCGCAAGTTAAGGCGTACATCATCAACCAATACGACGACGCGACTCCCGGCACTGGAGCCGGCACTATTCCCAAAGAAGCGCAAGCCAGCCGAGTTAAAAAAGGCGGCGTGGTTACTTCAACCATCACCACGAGAGACACCGGCGAGCGCAAACAGATGTTTGGCTACACCGCGCGCCACATCATCACCACCATGGTGATGACCTCGTCTCCAGATGCTTGCGCCCCAATCAACACTAAGATGGAGATCGACGGCTGGTACATCGATGCCGCCTTCGCGCTCGACTGCGACGTGAACAGCGCTTACAAAAACTATCGACCGCCGACAACCGCCGGTGGTTGTTACGATCGTCAAGAGACCAAGACTATCGGTATGGCAAAAAAGGGATATCCGGTTTGGGAAAAAATGACCGGTTTTGGGCCGAGCGGCGCGGAGAGTTTTTCGACCATCAACGAAGTGGTCGAGTTTTCGCAGGCCACGCTCGATCAGAGTCTGTTCGAGATTCCGGAGGGCTATCGTGAAGTGAATGACTTCGCGAGCGCGTTCACACCCAACATGAACATGGGCGACACGGGTTCGTCTACTTCAAGCAGCGGCGGCATGTCGATGCCTGTCAAACCGACCACACAACCGACCGCCCCTTCGACGAGTGCGGTTGGTCCAAAACGCGCCGGTGTGATTCGTCTCGGAGTTGCTCAAGTCAGGACAGACAAAGTCGCGGAAGGAATGAACGCTTCCGAACTGGCGCAGGCAGTTAAAGACACACTGGTTCTGCAACTGAAGGCGACCAACGTGGAAGCGATCCCGATTGAAGCGACGGGTGCTGCGATTCAAGCCGAAGCACAAGAGAAACAATGTGACTACGTGGTCTTTGCCAACGTGTCGCACAAAAAAGGTGGCGGTGGTTTCGGAAGTATGCTGGGCAACACTGCTTCCGTCGTGGGGGGCACCATCGGTTATGGCAACACCGCCGTAGCGGTTGGCGCGAACACGACCTCGGCAGTGGCTACCAACATCAAAGCCCGAGATGAGTTGATTCTCGACGTGCGACTTGAACGTCCCGGCAGCACGACGCCAAAATTCGCGCAGCAATACAAAGGCAAAGCGAAGTCAGCAGGCGAGGACATCATCAGCCCACTAACGCAACAAGCGTCGCAGGGCGTGATCGCTTCGGTGGCCAAGCCGTAGTTTTCTCACGCAACGGCGCAACGGCGCAACGGAAGACGCAACGAACAGAGGTTCCCTGTTTTCCGTTGCGCCGTTGCGCCGCTGCGTGAAATCTTTCTTTTCGTTTTAGCTCCCCGGCGTCACTCCAGTCTTCAAGAACGAAGACGGGCATTGTTTTTCGATCGTGCATTCATCGCACAACGGACTGCGCGCTTTGCAGATCTTTCTCCCGTGATAAATCATGAGGTGCGGGAAGATTACCCAATCCTTCTTCGGCACGATCGGTATCAACGCCTGCTCGATCTTCTCCGCCGTCTTCTCCTGCGTAAAATTCAGACGATGCGAAAGCCGAGTGACGTGAGTATCAACCACCACACCCGCCTTGATCCCAAACGCATTTCCCAAAACCACATTCGCAGTCTTGCGCGCCACACCCGGCAACTCGAGCAACTCATCCATCGTTTGTGGCACTTCCCCACCGTACTCTTCCAGCAAAAGCTTCGACGCACCCTGGATCGATTTTGTCTTGTTACGAAAGAAGCCGGTCGACTGAATGTCCTTCTCCAGTTCCCGCGGTGAAACTTTCAAATAGTCTTCCGGCTTCGTGTATTTGCGAAACAGATCGGCCGTCACGATATTCACGCGGTCGTCCGTACACTGCGCCGAGAGGATCGTCGCAACCAACAACTCAAACGGGTTCGAGTGATTGAGCGAACACTTCGCACCCGGATAAGCACGCTTGAGTCGCCGGATAATATCGCGTGTACGTGTTTTAAGATCCTCGCTGCTTTCGCGTTTCATCCTGTTCGTTTCAACTTCCCTGTTTTCTTGGCCCACGCCTCGATGCGCACAAAGACCAGCAGGCCTAGCGGTAGAAGTATCGCTCCCATCAACGCCAGCACCAGCAGTTCGTGCGAAACTGCTGAGAGCGGCGCACCGGCAAGGTATTCAGCGGTCGAGTTGCTATTCCCCACACCGAATAACTTCCGGCAAGCCGACAAAGTGTACGTCGCCGGTGAGATTGCCGACAGCGGTTGCAACCAGCCTGGCAGGACTTCGATGGGATAATAAACTCCCGAAACGAGCAGAAGCGAGCCCTGAAAGATGTGCGTTGCTTCCGCACCGCGCTCCGCACTCATCACCGGAAACACCGCCGCAAACAGACCGAGGCCCACAAAAGCCATCGTGCTCACCGCCAGTACCACCAGCACTCCGAGGAGGTTTGCGCCGCGCAGCGTCAGATTTGTAAACAGCATTAAGCCAACGAGCACGATTATGCTCGTCACGATACTGTTCAGCAGTGAATACAAACTCACGCCGAGCAAGTGAACCGCTCGTGATACTGGTGCCATGAACGTATATTCAAGTGTTCCTTCCCAACGCTCGTAAGCGATCGACATCGCGATCTCCTGATAAAGCCAGGACAAATAGTTCCACAACAACGCACCGACCACGAGCGTTAGAGTCAGTTGATAGTCTTTTTCCGCCACGCCGATCAGCGCCACGGTCGCCGAGGTCACGAGCGCGTAAAAATTAAAAACGATGACCCAACCGATGTAACGGCGGGTTATGTGGTATCCACGAAACAGGAATGCCCACGTTTGTCTCAGCGTTGCTTCCATTGTTCTCCTCCAATCCATCCACAGATTACACAGAGCAGATCCAAGTCTTTACACAGCGCAATCTGCGTAATCTGTGGACTCTTCTTCTGTGACGAGTTTGTCACCAGTTAACTTGATGAAAGCATCGTCGAGCGTCGCCGCGCTTGCGCGTTGCATTAACTGTGCGGCCGTGCCTTCAGCGACCAGCTTGCCTTTCGCGAGAAAACCAATGCGCGCGCACAAGCGTTCCGCTTCGGCCATGTCGTGCGTGGTCAACAGGATCGTGGTCCCTTCGCGCGACTGTAAGTTTTCGAGAAACAACTGCACGTCACGACGACTCTTCGGATCGAGTCCGGTAGTCGGCTCGTCGAGCAACAACAGCGGCGGATTAATCATCAGCGCACGCGCGATGCTGATCTTCTGCTGCATGCCACGACTCATCTCTTCCAACGGCGTCGAGAATTTCGTGTTCTCCATTCCCAACTCCTCGAGGATCTGCATCACGCGCACTTCCGCCTGGCGCGCGTTCTGGCCGTAAAGCAGCGCCGTATAAAGCAGGTTTTCGCGAGCCGAGAGCTTCTTGTAGAAAGCAGCGTCGACGCTCACACGTCCGATGATCCGGCGCACTTCATCAGCCTGCTCCGGGAGTGTGAATCCGAGCATGCTGACATAACCGCTGTCGGCGATCAGAAGTGTCGATAGAATGCGGATCAGGCTCGACTTGCCGGAGCCGTTTGGCCCGAGCAGTCCGTACGTCTCGCCCTGACCTACATGGAACGAAACATCGTCGACGGCCCAAAGTTCTGACTTCTTGCGAAATCCGGTTCGTTTGCTGAAGCTCTTGCGGAGGTTGCGGACCTGAATAGCTGATTGTGGCATGATCAAACCTCAAAAGCGGATGACCCCAAAACGGGTTCCACTTGAAAAATCGTTAGTTTGTAGTTGGAAACAGAGGATGCGGCTGAGCGCGTCTTCACGCACTCGCAATGTGATGCGAGCGTGCCTACCCGATTTCAGCCGCGCAGATAAACTGCGCAGGAATCAAGCGAGGTCCAGCCGAATGAGTTTGTATGAGTTTACTTTCATCACTAACACCTGTGGCAAGGAGAATAATACAGGCTTGCGGGATTTACAAATCTTGTCTAACGCCGGCCGTGCGCGATCTTGATCGCTTCGGGTAATCGTCTGAGCCACAACATCGCCAACACGCCAAACAACGGTCCGGGTGCGAGGATCATGAAGGCGTAGCGCCAGCCGTAAGCATCAGTCATCTTCGGAATTAATTCGATTGAGACGGTTGTTAGCAGAAATCCGATACACATTTGGATTGTGAGCGCGGTTCCGATGTATTGCGGATCGCCGAGTTCGGTTACGCAGGATGAGAACTGGGCGGAGTCGGCTACGACGGTAGCGCCCCAGATGGCCGCGACCAGTAGCAGTACGAATGGGTTGCCGCCGTACAAAAAACCTATCACCAAACAACACGTTCCGCTGATCGCCATGGCCCATGACGTGACAAGCGTGCGCCCGACACGATCGGCTATCAAACCTGCCACCACACAACCAACAGCGCCGGCAGCGATGACAATAAACGAACCGAGTTCAGCCAATCGCGGATCGCCGTTCTGCTGCGCGATGCTCGCGCGAATCATTACCGGTATCCAGATCCACATGCCGTAGAGTTCCCACATGTGACCGAAGTAACCAAAACTCGCCAGCCGCACACCGCGATTGCTGAACACGCGAACGATCTGCGAGATGTCAAACTTCGCCGGCGGCAACGCATATGGACCATCCTCGACAAAAAACAACACGATGAGCCCGCCGGCGGCAGCGAGAAATGAAACGAAGAGCACATTTGTGCGCCAGTTAGTGCTGCCCACGGCGTTAACGAGATACGGCGTTGCCTTCCCCATCGTTAACGCGCCGACAAGCACGCCGAGCGCCATGCCACGCCGTTCGCGAAACCACGTCGCCATGATCTTCATCCCCGGCGGGTAAACACCAGCGAGACAAACGCCTGTCAGGAAACGCAGCACGATTGCTGTCCCCGGATCGTGAACCTGGAAACTGAAGAACGCGTTTACCGCGGCGCCCGCGAATGAACTGATGGCGAAAAGATGTCTGGTGCTGATGATGTCAGGCAGGTTGAGAGTAGCGCTGATCAATGTTCCGGCAACAAAGCCCAGTTGGACCGCAATCGCGAGCCAGCTAATCTGCGACGGAGTGAGTTGCCATTCGAGTGTGAGTGCAGGAACAACCGCTGAACCGGCAAACCAGAGCGCCATTCCGAGCAGCTCCGCGATTGAAAGCAGCGCGAGGGCACGCCAGCGACGTGGATGTGGATCGTTCATATATGGACAGGATTAACAAGATTTACAGGATAATCTTGTAAATCTTGTTAATCCTGTGAAACCAAGTGCCCAGAACCTACAGCCCCAACCCTTCCTCATGCGCCACAAACACCGTCACCAACTCATTCAATCCTTCCGCATCCTGGTCATCGAAGCGGCCAATTATCGGACTATCAAGGTCGAGCACGCCCAATATCCGCTCGCCATCAAATAACGGCACCACGATCTCGGCGTTCGAAGCCACATCACACGCAATGTGTCCCTCAAACTCGTGCACGTTTGGCACAATGATCGTCTCGCATTGCTGCGCCGCTACTCCACACACGC
Organism: uncultured Acidobacteriota bacterium; assembly: GCA_963708055.1. Lineage (GTDB taxonomy): Bacteria > Acidobacteriota > Blastocatellia > Pyrinomonadales > Pyrinomonadaceae > PSRF01. Next base: position 2,259,727 of record OY970193.1, read on the forward strand.
CTTTACCCATCGGAATGCGAACACAGGCGGGATTGCCCTGGAATGGTCCAAGCACCAACTCTTCGCCTTTTAGAAAATAGAACCCGGCCCAATTCACGTTTGGCAGTGAGTTAAAAAGCAAGGCACTGAAGTTTGCCGCATTCGCGACCAGGTCGTGCTCGCCTTTCAACAAACTCAGCAGTTGGACCACGAGGCTCGCGTAGAGTTTAGACTTTGCGTTGTTTGTCTCAGCGGTTCCGCCGCGTCGCTTCTTCGCCGCCGGTTTCTTCTTTGCCGTGGTTGCTTTTTTAGCGCTTTTATTCTTGGCCGTTTGAGCGGGCATGTTCTTTTGATTCCTCCATTGCAGGCCGGATGCTTATCACCACCGATTTCGACACTGGCGTGTTGCTCTTCAGGGCGACGTTACGCACCGGCACTAAAACATTCGCTTCGGGAAAATAAGTCGCAGCACAGCGACGCGGGATATCATACGGAACAACAGCGAATCGCCGCGCCACACGCTCCTCACCTTCAAAATGACTGACCAGATCCACTGTTTGTCGTGGCTTCAGACCTGCCGCGGCAATGTCCGCTTCATTCAGAAACACGACGCGACGGTCGTTGGTGATGCCTCGATAACGGTCGTTTTCCGTATAGACCGTAGTATTAAACTGATCATGACTGCGAATTGTCATCATCAAAAACTGATCCGGCTCAAGATCGTGATGCGGCAACTCGTGAACAGTAAACTGCGCTTTGCCGCTCGCCGTCTTGAACACTCGTTCGCGCGCCGCATTTGGCAGATAAAATCCACCCGACTCGCGCACGCGCGGGTTGTAATCATCAAAACCCGGCACCACGCGTTCGATGAGATCCCGAACCAAATCGTAATTGCCGGCCAGTTCCTCCCAGTTAACTGTCGTGCGATGTTCGAGTGTCGCTCGTGCCAGCCGGGCAACGATCTGGGGCTCACTCAAAAGCGCTTCTGACGCCGGTTCGAGCGAACCGCGTGAGATCTGGACCACGCCCATCGAGTTTTCCGTCGTTACAAACTGTGGGCCAGCCTGCTGCACATCAACTTCGGTGCGACCCAAACACGGCAGGATCAGCGCCCGGTCGCCGGTAATCAAGTGCGACCGGTTTAGTTTAGTTGACACATGCGCAGTCAAGCGACAGCGACCCAACGCTGCGGCTGTAAAATCAGTATCGGGAGACGCGGAAAGAAAGTTGCCGCCAAGTGCGAAGAAGACTTTAGCCTGACCTTCATGCATTGCATGAATCGCTTTCACCGTATCAAAACCATGACGCCGCGGCGGTTCAAAGTCGAAGGCCTCGCCAAGTTTATCGAGAAATGCTTCAGTGGGTCGTTCCCAGATTCCCACGGTGCGATCACCCTGCACGTTGCTGTGCCCGCGCACCGGGCACAACCCCGCACCCGGCTTGCCGATCTGTCCACGCAGCAACATGAGATTGACGATCTCCTGAATGTTGGCTACGGCGTTGCGATGTTGCGTCAAACCCATGGCCCAACAAAAGATCGTGCGCTCAGAGTCAAGAAAGATCTGCGCTGCCTGTTCCAACTTCTCCTTCGCAACTCCACTCTGCTCAACAATCTCCGACCATGAAACAGTTTGCAAAGCAGAAACAAATTCATCAAATCCAGTTGTGTAACGATTGATGAAGTCGCGATCGACCGCATTCTCATGCGCCAGCACGGCTTTCATGATGCCTTTGAGCAACGCCACGTCGCCGTTGATGCGCACCTGCAGAAACAGGTCGGCGAGTTCAGTTCCCGACCCGAGCAATCCCAGCACGTGTTGCGGGTGTTTGAAGCGTGTCATCCCGACTTCGGGAAGCGGATTGATATGAACCAACTTGCAACCGTTTCGTTTAGCACGCTCGAGCATCGACAACATTCGCGGATGGTTCGTGCCCGGATTCTGACCGATAACAAAGATCGCTTCAGCCTCGTCGAAATCTTCGAGTGTGACAGTTCCCTTGCCCACTCCGATCGTTTCATTCAAAGCCGAGCCACTCGACTCGTGACACATGTTTGAACAGTCAGGCAAATTGTTGGTGCCAAACTGGCGTACGAATAGTTGATACAGAAACGCCGCCTCATTGCTGGTGCGGCCCGAGGTGTAGAAGATTGCCTGATCCGGATAGTTGAGCGAGTTGAGTTCGCCCGAAAGCAGTTCGAAAGCGTCATCCCAACTCGCCGGTTCATAATGAGTCGCGTCGCGATTCAACAGCATCGGATGAGTCAACCGTCCCTGCGCGTTGAGCCACTGATCCGATTGCTCCAATAGTTCGGCTACGCTCCACTGTTGAAAGAACTGGGGTGTGACGCGCTTGGTGGTCGCTTCGTCCGCGATGTGCTTCGCGCCATTTTCGCAAAACTCAAAATGCGAACGGTTCTGATCGGGTTCCGGCCAGGCGCAACCGGGGCAATCAATGCCACCGGCTTGATTGACCTTCAACAACGTGCGCGCACCACGAATCAACCCCATCTCTTCGGAGATAGTTTTGATCGTAGTCAAGATGGCCGGCACGCCACCCGCAGCCTGAACTTTCTTCGTTTGATCTGACATTCGCTACAAGAGATCGTACTTCTTCTCTGTGCAACCTCTGTGTTCTCTGTGTCTCTGTGGTTAATTGAATCGTGCATCCCTATAACCACAGAGACACAGAGAACACAGAGGTTGCACAGAGAAATCCAAGAATTCTGGTCTACAGATTACACAGATTTCAAAGATTTCAAAATCGAGGTAATCTGTGTTAAAAGCCTGACGAGGAAAAAACTATATGACCTTTTCGCGCCCCTTTCGGTCGCTTCTTATATTCCTTTTCTCTCTTTCAACAATCGGAACCATCGCCAACGCCCAAATCAAACCGGGCCGCGATCCCAATCAACCGGTCGATCAGGAATACACCAACAAGATTCGCGAGTATACAACTGCTCCCCATTTCAACTCGCCCTTAACCGATTATCTTCCGGCTTCATCTGATGTGCCGACGCCAAAGGCCGTACTCGGCGACGTCGCCGGCGCGCCCGGCAAGTTGCCGTACGCCGAAGACGTTTACAAATACATGCGCATGCTCGAGCGTGCGAGTCCCGGACGCGTCAAAGTGGTGACCATCGGCACCACTGAAGAAGGCCGTGAGATGATCGCCGTCGCAATTGGCTCAGAGCGGTTAATCTCCAGACTGGATGAGAATCGCGCGCGACTGACGAAGCTCGCCGATCCCCGAACCATTCCGAACGAAGAGGAAGCCGATGCCCTCGTCGCGGCGTCGTTTCCAGTTTATTACATCACGGGCACGATTCACTCGCCCGAAACCGGTTCGCCGACCGCGCTGATGGAGTTGGCTTATCGACTCGTCGTCGACAATAGCCCCTACGTCAAATCGATCCGCGATAGTCTGGTAACGTTGATTACGCCCGTGGTCGAGGTCGATGGCCGCAACCGGATGGTTGATCTTTATAACTGGCATCTCGCCAATCCTAATCAAAACTGGCCGTCGTTGATCTACTGGGGCAAATACGTTGCGCACGACAACAATCGCGACGCGATCGGGCTTTCGCTAAAACTGACGCGAAACGTGCTCAACACATATCTCGAGTGGAAGCCGCAGGTGTTGCACGATCTCCACGAATCAGTTCCATATCTCTACGACAACACTGTCGGCGATGGTCCATACAATGCGTGGGTCGATCCGATTCTCACCGACGAATGGCAGATGATCGGCTGGCACAACGTTTCGGAGATGACGAAATTCGGTATGCCCGGAGTGTTTGCGCACGGAAACTTCGACACCTGGTCGCCCGGTTACCTGATGTTTATCGCTGCCACTCACAACGGCATCAGTCGTTTATATGAGACTTTCGGCAACGCCGGCGCGGATACCCTCGAGCGAACCTTGTCGCCAAGCGAATATCAGCGCACGTGGTACCGGCAAAACCCGCCGTTACCGAAAGCCAAATGGTCGCAGCGAAATAACAACAACTACCAGCAGACTGCGCTGTTAACGTCGCTTCATTATTTCGGCAACAACGGTAAGCTGTTTCTGAAAAATTTCTATCTCAAGAGTAAGCGCTCGATCGAAAAACCCAGGAATGAAGGCCCGGCAGCTTACGTCTTTCCCGGCGACGACGTCAGACCAGGCAATCAAGCGGAACTGCTGCGAACGTTGCAAGCGCAGGGCGTAGAGATCAACCGCGCCACAGCGCCATTCACAGTCGCGGTTCGACGCAAGGCAGGATCGGGCGCAAGCCGCCCGGCTACACCAACTCCCGGAGCTTCACCGACGCCTGTACCAAAAACCGAAGATCGCACGTTCCCTACGGGCAGTTACGTCGTTCGCATGGACCAGCCTTACAGCCGCATCGCTGATGCATTGCTGGACTATCAATACTGGGCGCCCAACGATCCGCAAACAGATATCTACGACGATACCGCCTGGACCATGGGCGAACTCGGCAACGTCGAAGTGGTTCGCGTAACCGATATCAAGGTGCTGCAAGCCACGATGACACGCGTTAACGGCGCCGTGAAATCCGCGGGGGGCATTCTGAACGACGGCCCGATCTATGTGATCAATCACAACGCTGATAACGTGTTGATGACGTTGCGCTATCGTTTGAAGGATTTAGAGATGGAAGCCGCGGAGGAGCCTTTCGAAGCCGAAGGGCGCAAGTTTAATCGCGGTTCGTTCATCATCCGGAAAGGCGGCGATGAACTGCGACGTGCGGCGAGTGATCTCGGCATTCAAGTGTATGCCGTTGACACGGCGCCGTCAGTGAAGACACATCCGGTGAGAGCGGCGCGGATCGCGATCATGCACACGTGGCTTACAACACAGGATGAAGGCTGGTATCGGATCGGATTCGACCACCTGCAAGTTCCCTTCACTTACATCAGCACGCAGGACGCGTCGCGCGATCCTAATCTGAAGAGTAAGTACGACGTGATTCTGTTTGCACCCGTCGGCCGTGGGGCACAGGCGATCATCAACGGTTTACCGATGTACGGCAATCCACTTCCGTGGAAGAAAACAACCCTCACGCCGAATCTCGGCGGCATCGACGAAACCGATGATATGCGACCCGGACTCGGTTGGAGTGGTCTACAGAACCTGCAAAAGTTTGTGAGAGACGGTGGGCTGTTTATCACCGTCGATGATACTTCTGAGTTTGCTGTTAACTACGGCTTCACGGCCGGTGTTAGTGCAAATCGATCGCAACGATTGCGTGCGATTGGCGCGATCCTGCGAACGAAGACAGTCGATTCGGCCAGTCCGATCGTTTACGGCTACGGCGACTCGCTGGCGATGTATTGTTTCAACGGTGCGGTTTACAACATCAATAATGGCGTTGGTGGACGAGGCCGCGGAGGTCAGCAGCGCGCCACTGGTCGTGGTACGCCTGACGATCCTGATGTGCCGCAAGGACGGCCGCCGGCAGAAATACCCGAGCCGCCACCACGTGTCGAACCATGGGAAGCGCCGCCGGTGATGGACGAGCAGCGACGCAACGCGATTGGGTTGATACCACCCAATCAACGTCCGCGCGTAGTCGTTCGTTATGCCGACAGCCGCGAGTTGTTTGTTTCCGGGTTGTTGGATGGCGGCGACGAGATCGCGCAACGAGCAGCTATTATCGATGTGCCCTCGGGGAATGGTCACGTGTTGCTCTTCTCGACCAATCCGTTCTGGCGCGGGCAAACAAAAGGAAGTTACTTCCTGGTGTTCAACGCAATCCTGAACTGGGACAATCTGAACGCCGGACGCAAATTCGACGAGAAGTAGATCACAAAAACTTTTCTCTCGCGGCGGCGCAACGCAGCGCCAGAAGTAAACGCTGCGCCGTTGCGCCGCCGCGAGAGAAAACCAATTTTTATCTATCCCAGTCTTTTAACCCATCAACCACTCGCAGTACTTCACTTCGCTTCTTCTCAAACACTGCGAACATGAAGATGATCGTCGCGCCGGTGGCGATTCCTGCGACGTACCATAACCAGGTCCAACCGAAGTTTACCGATGCGTACCAGATCATCGTGACGATCGACAGTAAAAGGAAGATCGCCCCCAACAACAGCAACCCGCGAATGCGCAACAGGATGCCCGCAAACACACCCGCCAGTGAAAACGATCCGAGGATCAACGGCAACCACGGTGAATTAGCAACACCGTTGATGAAGATGTCCGCAGTTGATGAAACGTAGATTGTGACCAGCGATAGATACCGCACGCCCGTCATCTGCTCTTCAGTCAATTGCTCTTCATTCAGATAGGCCGCGACCAGCACCGACAGCGCGACCGGTATCAACCACAACTGCGGATGTTGCCAGAACTGGTAATCCGCCGTGTGGTGAAATGCATACCAGAGCCCCGCATTGCCCGCGATTGCCGCAACCATTCCAAAGCCCAACGAGCGACGCAGGACCGACAACAAACCATACAACCCGCCGACGATAAACAGCAGTAATGAGAAATCAACTTCAGATGATGCGACCCAGAAACCAAATACCGGTAACAACGGCAGAAACGCACCCGTACGCTCCAAAGGCTGGGCCAACACCAACAAGTTTCGGCGCCGCAAACTCTCGCTGATTACCACGCCAAAATACGCGATCGACATAACCACCACGGGCCAGTAGCGAGAAATAAAACCGCTGAACAGCCATGGCATCGTCAACCGGATATGCAAAAACAGAAGTGCCAGAAAAACTTCGGCCGCGTAAACGTAGTTCATGCGACCGCGTTCCGAAAGACTCAACGGATCGTGCTTTGGCGTTAAGGCAAAGTGCACACACGCGACCGCAGCGACGATTAAGGTCACGCCAATGGCGGTGAGTGAAAGTGGATTGATCAGTACGGCGCCAAAGTCGAGTTGGTAACTCACTTCGGTTGCCAGACAGAGGAACAAAGCAACCACACCGGTCCCGATCAGCCACGGAACACACGCTCGCGCGGATTTGGTCCAATCAGGAAATCTCGCGGTTGCTTTATCCAGCAGCAAACCGTAAACAGCCGTCAGACCAAACACTGCGACCATTAAGATCACGCTGCGATTTAGCCAGGTCGCGTTAATGCCAGGCGTCAGCCACGACCAACCGGTGAAGATAGCGCCAATAACGAAGACTACAATCGCAGCCCGTCGCCAATGCGATGTTGACGAACCTTTGGCAAGCAGACCGAGCGTTAAGAACTGCGCGGCTACCGCGAGCGCCGCGGAAATGCGTAGATCGAAGTCGAGGAATCGGAGATTGATCCAGTATGCGAGTATTCCGATCGTCGCAATTGCGAGTGCGGTGAACACTGAAAGCCAGTGGAGTTGAGTCGCGTCAGGTCGAATGCGTTCGGGCATCCCGAAACGTTTCGCAAACTCGATTAGGCGTTCACGCCGGTGCCAAATGAGAACCGCGATCAGACTGTACGCGGCAAGGATCAGTGTTGCAGACCACGCAAAATCGGTCGCACTTAACTGGAGTTGTTGCAATACGAAGACGCAGGCAATCAAACCGAGAATGTAGAGAGCAGCGACCGCGTGTTTCACGTACCTGTCGAACAAACAAGCGATCAGAAATACCGCGAACGACAGCATCGCCAGCCAGATTAAACGAGGCGACACTACGACTTCCTCAAGCCAGATCAGAATAAAATTGACCCCAACAACCAGTGCCAACACACCCGGGAAGAATGCGGCTGCGAGACTTTGAATCGAAAGATAGTATTCCTTTGATTTCTCTTTTTGCCGCGCGCGCAAATCGAGCCATAGCCAAACGATTCCCGCGAGCGAACTCGCAATTACGTTGACCAGCAAAAACTCCCCAGTCCTGAACGGCCCCTGATTGCCGATGCGCCACCACCATAGCGATGTCACATGGAAGAACAGCAAGCCCGCGACGACGACGTAACCCCGGGATTTTGTCCTCCAACTGATGGTCGCAGCCAGCAAGGTAACAGCCAGTAACGGTCCAACTATCCACCACGGGCTCGAGCCTTCATGTGCGAGAATCATGTGGCTGAGATAAACCACGAGCGCGCCGGTAATTGCCGCCAGATCCCTCGAGTTCGCTTGCCACCTACTCCCGAGATCAAACACACGGGGCAGTATGTTCCGCGGAAAACGAGCCGCTTCGATTCTCGTCTGGTTGAGTTCCGCGATCAAAAACAGCCACCATGCTGTGAGTGTTACGCCGAGCGTCAAGGTGTGTAAGCCGTTGCCCGTGCCGGCGTCAGTCATAGCAAAGGCACTCAAACAACTGATACTCAAAAGCAAACCGGCACAAGAGTAAGCGGAGAGCCGGATCCTTCGCTGCAGCGCCATCCATGCAGCCGCCACCACAATCGCAATCAAACTGAGCCAGCCTAAAAAACTGCCGGCGGCAATCCTGCCCACACCCGCATCCCACGGCCTTAACAACACTGCGCACAACAGCGGAGCAAAGAGCACGACGTTCAGCGCAACTGCGAGAAGTAGCTGCAACTTGAGCAGGCTGTCGGCCAAATGCTGTTCGCCCTCGCTCAACAGCGCGCGCCAACGGCGATCCGCGCTTAACCACGGAAGCATAAAGACGGCGAAAGTAATCGCATTCAGTTGGACCAGGCGAACCAACACCACGCGGTCCATTGAACCGCCGGATGAAACCACCGCGAGCAGAAACGCGAGCGTCACCGTGGCATTGAGGAACCAACCTCCAAACAACGCGAAGAGCGAGCGGCGTTCACGAAGTGCATAACCGATCAAAACGAGGGCGACCAGCACCATTGGCAGACCGTACGCAAAATCGTCGCTCATCAGCGAAAAGACTCCGGCCACCGGACTCTGAACCGGTAAATACGCGATTGCTCGCAACGCGGGAATGAGTGTTAAGAGAAGTAATGGTCCAATCGTGCAAACAAAAAGGAGTGTGCGAGCTACGGAAAGAGATCCATCACCTGCGCCGATCGATGTGGGCCAACCCAGCGTGCCCAATCGTTGTGAAATTCGCTGTCGATACCAGATGGCTAACGAACCAATGAGTAAGAAAATCGCAGCGAGCCAGCGCCAGGCAGTCGCAGTCGCTAACTGATACTCAAATTTCCCAGACAGCAGCGGAATGATGGCCGCTAGAGTCACGAGTGCACCGAGTAAATATCTGACTCGACGACGCTCCCAAAACGTCATGAGCATCGTGATCAGCATCAGCCCGAGCAGTATCCACGAACCGGCGCCGAGAGCCTCATCGTGCGGGAACGCCGCGATATTGAAACCCGCGTAACCCGCACCGGGCACAAACAGTTCACGTGTAAGTCCCGAAAGCGCACCGTACCCAGCCAGCAAAAGGAACGCTGGAATCAACAGCCAAACCAGCAAACTGTCGATTGCGAACCGGCTGTCCACAATTCTCAACCAACTCGCTTGTTCCGGCAGAGCGCGTCGCGCAAGCAATCGCAAAGCTACCCAGAACAAACAAAACAGCACGAGCACAGTTCCCTGAATCTGCAACGCCGCCGGATGAAGAAACGCATGCGGCAGGTAGGAATACCAATCAAACTGCTGCAGCGCCGCTTTAACCGTCAAAACCAACGCGCAAAGCAGCGAGATTTGCAGCAGGTTAAAGAGAATTCGTTGGCGATTGAGCCAGAGCAATAACAGAAGTATTCCTGCGATCCAGAAAACTCTTTGCGCCTGCATCCAGGTGACTTCCCACGTGTTTGCCTGAAACAAGCACACGACTCCAAGCACAATCGAAATCAGCGCGCTGTAATTGAGCGGCGTCGCAAGAACTTTCCCGCGCTGAAAACGCGAGCTGATGATCGCTGCTAACCCGCAAACCGTCGCGTGTGCAAAGAGAGCCGTCTGCCACGGGAACGCGAATGCCGCGAGATATCTGAAACTATGGGCCAGTGCGAACAGCAATAGCGCCGAACCCACCCACGTAAACGGCATCAAATTCCGCCGCCACGCGATCCAGAAAGCGCCGAGCGCATAAAATCCGTAGATGGCCCATAACGCGTGCCACCAATCTAGATAATCCGGCACACCGAGAACCGCCATGAGCGCCAGACTGACCACCGCCATCAGGCAAGCCGACACCAGATAAACAACACTGTCGTGTGAACGTTTCTGTTGTGCGAGCCATTCTGAAACCAGAACGAACAAGGCAAACATCGGCAGCAGAGCTTTGCCGCTGCCCGCGGTGAAACTCACGGCCAGTAGCGACATCACCCGCAGGTTTTCCCAAGTGATATGACCAACTATTACGTGACCAGTGACGAGATAAGCTAAGGCAAAGCATATGGCGGCGATCAGGTGTGCCACTGGTAACCGCAACGCGATCGCCAAGGCCGTAAAGATCGCAAAGTTGAAAAGCGCGGCGGGAACGATGCTCGCCGGATTGGGCCACGCGAGGAACATCCCGGCCAGAACAATCATCAGGCCAAGGATGCCGAGCGCAGTGCCGGTGGTTCGTGCTGCCACGAGTTCTCTGCTCGTGATCTTGCGCCAGAGAATTGTTCCGGTTGCCAGTAACGGCAACCCCAAAAGCGTAACGAGCGGCGCCAGATACATCATCGACATTCCGATTGGTCCTGACTTGTGCAGCAACAGGCCAAACGGCAGCACCGCCGCGAAACTCATCGCGCCGAGCACGGTGAAAACAGTTGTCGTCTCACTTTCGTCAATCTCGCGATCGTGAAGCACCACGCGCAGCGCGAGTCCAACAGTCACCAGGTAGCAAATCACGGGAAACGCGCCGAGAAACACCATCAGCAACGGTGAAGCGTCGAGCGAAGCAAAGTGACGAACCAGCAATTGGCCGATAGACGATCCGAGCACGCCTGCCGCGAGGATGTGTGCGCAACCGGGCGTGATGATTCGGCCCGCGAAATAGACCAGACACAGAAAGATCGCCGGCGCCAGTAACTCACTTCCGATTACAAGACCGCCTGACGTATTACTAGCCGAGACGGCGGCGATCGCAAGAAAGTTAAGCGGCACAAGGAGTGTCGCAATCGTCAGGATGCCGCGACTGGTTGTCGGAAGTTTCCAACGATGTTCGGTGTAAAGACCGATGCCGAACAGAAATGCCGTGATTGTCGTGAAAATCAAAAACTTGAGAACCGGAATCTGCGAGATTTGCGCCCAAAGACTGACGACGAGCGCAGTGGAGCAACCAATAATCAAAAGTCCGCCGATGATTTCGCCCCAGCGAATGTTGCTCTCTTCCATGAATGAGTTGAGCACTTCGGAGAAGGAACGCCGTGGCTGACGTGGCGGCGGCGATGGTGGTGGTTCAGCATGCTCGGTTTCGTCTGCATTCATGAACGACGGAACCGGTTTAAAGACGATCTCTTCGTGATTAACTTCCGCTGCGGCTGGCACAACCGAGACTGGTTCCCGAGCAGGCGGTGTCGACGTTGCGGCTGGCGCTTTTTGAGTAACAGGTTCTTCCGGAGGAGTAGTTATTCGAGTTCGCTCAGCGCGAATCTGGGTCAAAACACTCTGAAACACCTCAAGACCGATTTTGCCCTTGTCATGAAACCGACTAATGACACGTTCGGTGATATCAAGGTCCCGGAGTTTTCGGACAATTGGATCTTCGCGCGGCGTTACCACATTTAGAGGAGACGCCGTTTCACCATCGCTTAATAACCACTTAAAGACCGCTGCGATGGCTAACCAGATCACATGGCCCAGGACGGTAATAATTCCGAGGACGACAAACAATGCGATGACAGTGTCCATAACTCCTCGCAGAACCGCGAAAAATACGCGGCTAAGACGGTTGCACTAAGAAATCCAACAAGGCTATAAACATTGCAACTTCAATGAACTTGTTTGACGCCATCTTTGCGCACCACTCATCGTCGCCGGCTGTCTATTTCGATCAGCGGACGCTCAGCTACGGTGACTTGCGTGTTGAGACAATGAAGATGGCCCAGGTGATCCACTCACTCGGCGCGGTGCCGGGCGACCGGGTCGCTTTGCTGCTCGATGATTCACCTGAGTTTATCGCAGCGTTCATAGCCACGTGTTCGCTTGGGGCAATCGCCGTACCCATCAACATGGCATTGCGAGCCGAGGAACAGTGTTCGATCCTTCACAACTCCGGAGCCAGTTTGGCCCTCATGGAGGCCGGTAAGCGCCATGACTTGCTGACACATGCGCCAGAAAAGCTGCGGTCACTCAAAAATATCGTGCTGGTTGACCGTCCCGGTATGGAGGAAACCGAGAGCGAGGGAGTCACGTTGTTGTCGGTTTTGCTCGAAAAAACTGAGGATTCGCCAGTTCCGGAGTTTCGCGATCCGGGGCCAGACGATCCGGCGTTTATTCTTTACACGTCCGGAAGTACGGGTGAGCCAAAGGGCGCCGTTCACACCCAGGAACATATCTTCTACACGAACCAAACGTTTTGTCGCGAAGTGCTGCGACTGACGCCGCAGGACCGGCTCTTTTCATCATCCCGACTGCCGTTTGCCTATGGGCTGGGTAACAGTTTTTCGTTTCCGTTGCTGAATGGCGCGAGCACGATTCTCTGTCGCCCGAAACCGTCGCCTGATGTCATCGCCAGCGTCTTCAGCACGCACCGGCCGACGATCTTTTTCGGCGTTCCGGTGATTTACAACCTGCTGATGGACCATCATTCTCGTGACATGACTCTCGACTGCTCGAGTTTGCGTTTGTGTGTTTCAGCCGGTGAAGCATTGCCCGCTCATCTCGGAGAAGAATGGGAAAAAGAGTTTGGTGTTCAACTGCTCGACGGCATCGGCTCGACCGAGATGTTGCACATGTTCATGTCGAATCATGAAAACGAGTTGCGCTACGGTAGCAGCGGACGGTTGCTTCACGGCTACGAAGCACGACTGCTCGACGAGCATGGCGATACGGTTCCAGAAGGCACGGAAGGAAATTTGTGGATCAAGGGTGACAGCGCTGCGCTGTATTACTGGGAGCGGCCTGACGTCAGCACGCAAACCTTTGTTGATGGGTGGGTACGAACCGGCGATCTCTATCACTGCGACGCTGAGGGTTACTGGTTTCACATGGGTCGCAGTGACGACTGTTTCAAATCGAGCGGTCAATGGGTTTCGCCGGTTGAGGTAGAAGGTGTGTTGTTGCGTCACAACGGCGTATCACGCGTCGCCGTAGTTGAGGATTTCGATGCGGATCAACTTCCGTGCGCGTGTGCGTTTGTAGTGAAGCGCGAGGTAGAATCCGATTCCGGTCAACTCGAACACCAGTTGCGAAAACTGGCGGCGGAATCGTTGCCGCGATTCAAACAACCGCGGAAGTACGTGTTTGTAGGAGAGTTGCCATACACCGCGACCGGCAAAATTCAGCGATTCAAGCTACGCCAAAGCCTGCGACTGTAGGGGCGGCACTCCGTGGCCGCCCTAGTGTGGAACTCTAAGTTCTGGAAGATTTGTTTCACGTTAAGGGCTTTGATTTGAATTCTTAGGGCGCTTAGTTCAAGACCAGGGCGGCCACGGAGTGCCGCTCCTACAACGATCCGGGAACGATTCAATGAAAAGCATCCAGGAAACATTCGCTCCAAACCTCGCCTGTTTCGGTTGTGGACCGGCAAATCCGAAAGGCCTACACGTCCGCAGTTTCGCCGAAGGCGATGAGGTTGTCGCCGAATGGCAACCGAGCCAGGAATACGAAGCATTCGAGGGAATGTTGAGCGGCGGCATCATCGGCACACTGCTCGATTGTCATTGCAACTGGTCGGCAGCATGGCACCTGATGCAGAAAACCGGCGCTGAAAAGCCACCATGCACCGTCACCGCCGATTACACGATCAAGCTCTTGCGCCCGACGCCGACCGATCAACCCATTAAACTGAGCGCGCGTGTGGTTGAGTCAACCGACACTCGCGCGATCGTTGAAGGCGAACTAATCGCTCACGACAAAGTTTGCGCTACTTGTCGCGGCACCTTTGTCGCAGTCAAACCCGGCCATCCCGCGTATCATCGTTGGTAGTTTTTGTAAGTGAGAACTCAAATGATTTACCGTCCTCGTCGACTCCGCAAGAACGCCGCCATCCGCGCGATGGTGCGCGAAACGCGCCTGGCTCCCGAAAACTTCGTGTTGCCATTGTTTGTTTGCCCTGGTACGGAAGTGCGTCGTGAGATCTCTTCAATGCCGGGTGTGTTCAATCTCTCGATTGATGAAGTAACCAAAGATGTCGCTGCGGCTTACGATCTTGGTGTTCGCAGCATCATTCTCTTCGGACTACCGGAATCGAAAGACCCAATGGCGTCAGGCGCCTACGCGGAAGACGGAATCGTACAACGTGCGATTCGCGCTGTTCGTCAATCAACACCGCAGATCACAATCATGGCCGATACATGCCTGTGCGAATACACGTCGCATGGTCATTGTGGCGTCGTGCGCGATGGCGACGTGATCAACGATGAATCATTGGAGTTGTTGGCCCAAACGGCGCTGAGCCAGGCAGCCGCCGGCGCGGACATCGTTGCACCATCGGCAATGATGGACGGCCAGGTCGAAGCGATTCGCGATCGACTCGATGCAGAAGGATTTGAGAACACGGCAATCATGGCGTATGCAGTGAAATACGCTTCGGGGTTTTATGGTCCATTTCGGGAAGCGGCACAGAGTGCGCCTGAGTTTGGCGATCGACGTTCGTACCAGATGGATCCGCCAAATGCCCGCGAAGCGATGCGCGAAGCGGAACTCGATTACTCCGAAGGCGCAGACATTCTGATGGTGAAGCCAGCGACTGTTTATCTCGATGTGCTGCGAATGGTGCGTGAGAATTTTGATGTCCCCGTAGCCGCCTATCACGTCTCGGGCGAGTATGCGTTGATCAAAGCCGCCGCGCAGAAAGGCTGGATCGACGAAGAGCGGGTGATGATGGAAACATTGATCAGCATCAAACGCGCCGGCGCCGACATTATTTTGACCTACTACGCACGTGAGGCCATCCGGGCTATAAAGAATTAATTGCCACGGATTACGCGGATTTTATTTTCTTTTCCTTATCCGTGAAATCCTTGTTCATCCATGGCTAGTTCCCTAGCAACCCTGTAGACTAGCGCCGCTTCTAAGGTCACACCGCTGGAGAAAATCGCATGAAAATGCACCCCGGCTTTCAGCGAAAACGCCATAGAAAAGGCCTTTTTGCAGCATCGAGCTTGCTTCTGTTGCTGGCTACCCAGACGATTGCACAGTCCGGCCGGCGCACGCCAAAGCCCGCTCAACCACCCACAACGCCACAATCCGACGCCGACACGTCCACCAAAAACAGCGGACGCGAACTGCAACAAAGAGTTTCGCTGCTGGTCGCAGGCGAGCCGTCATCGAAACATCTCTTGAGTGAAGACGCAATCTTCGGGTACTTCCTCAAGCACCTGGGCGAGTTCAGAAACGTCTCCGCAACGTCGCTTGAAAACCTCAAACGCGATCACGCCGTTAAACGAGCGAAAAGCCAGAGTGAATCGATCGTCGTGCTTTTGCAGTTTGACGTTGACGAGTTTCAGGGCGGGACAATCATCCTGAATTCACCGGATCTTGACGTTAAGATACTTATCTTTGAACCTAAAACCGGACAGAAGAAGTTTGAAGGTAAGGTCTATTACAAGGCGGTTGGTGGTCCAATGCTAAAGCGCGACAACTGGCCCAACGGCACGCCAATCAGAATCACCACCGAAGCCGTCGGCATCGAAGCCGCCGAGCAAGTCCGCGACTGGTTAATCGCCGAAGAAGTCAGAAAGAAAAGCCACAGATAACACGGATATTTTAGACACGGATAAGAAACGGATTTATCAGTAAAAATCCGCTATCAATCCGTATTATCCGTGGCTAATTCATCCAAAGCCTTCCCTAAACGCTCCAACCCCGCTTCAAGCGTGGCCGTATCGCCCGGGATTCCAATGCGAAAGTGCGCGGGCATTTCGAAGAAGATCCCCGGCACCACTGTCGTCTCGTATTTCTCCCGCAACAGTTGGCAGAGTCGTTCTGAATTTCCGCTTCGAACACGGGGAAACATCACCGTGCCAAACGGTGGTCTCACCACTTCGAGATCTGTGCGCGTGTCGAGAAAGTCGTTGAGTATTTGCCGGTTATGATCGAGTAACTGTTTTGCACGTTCTCCGATTTCACCGAGCTGCTGCATCGCTACGACGCTCAAACGTTCACCTGCATGAACCGGCGTAGAAGCGAACAGATCGTTGAGCGTCCACATGCGCTGCACGAGTTTCGATTCGGCAAAGATCCAGCCGCAACGCAGTCCGCTCAATCCGAATGCTTTAGTTAAACTGCTCGTTACCACAAACTCTTTGCCCAGGTGGAAACTCGTTGGCGGCGGATCGGCAAACAACGTTTCCATGTAAACCTCATCAACCAACACACGCGCTCCCACGCTTCGCGCTATCGCGCCGATCTCTTTCAATGTCTCGTCGTCGATCAAAACACCAGTTGGATTATGAAGATTCGCGCAGACGATCAAACGCGTGTTGGGCGTGACGAGTTTTTCCAGCTCTGCCGGGATAATGCGAAAGTCGTCTTCGAATCGTCGATGAAACCGTTTTACCTTCGCGCCCAGATAGAGTGCGGCCGCAAGCATCGGCTCATAAGTCGGTTGCTCAAACAGAACCTCGTCGCCGGGATTGATCAGCGCCGCCATCGCGAGGTGGTTTGCGAAAGTTGTTCCCGCGGCTGTCACTATCTCATCCGGAGCCACTCGATAGCGCGTCGCAATCAGATCGATCAACGGCTTATATCCGTAACCACCGTTGGTAATCTCGAGATCGTCGAGTGAAACGCGAAGTTCGCTTAGTTTCAGATTACCCAGCCCGCTGGTCGCGAGATTAATCTTTGCGACCGAACTCGTCTTGGCCCAGTTCATATACGACGAACTCATGACTCGATGTGGTGCGGCCTTCATCTGCTGCTCCTCTGTCGCCAGAACCAGTACGCGGGAATACCCGCGATCATGATTGCGATTCCGATCAAAGTATTTAGTGGATAACGATACACGGTGTTAATAACTACCAGCCAGCAAACCGCGATGAACAACAGCGTCGTTATTGGATGGCCGGGAACTCTGGTTACTCCCGCTGCGGCTGCTTCGCGTTTGCGAAAGATGAAAATGCAGCAAGCAGTCAGGCCAAAGAAGATCACATCAACCGAGACAACGTAGTTCAGAATTCGCTCGTAAGTGCCGAGTAAAGCGATCACGATCGCCATCAATCCCTGCAGCGCAATCGCGATGATCGGTGCTCGAGTTGTTCGATGAACCGTGCCCACTCGTTGGAAGAACAAGCCATCCTGGGCCATCGCAAAATAAACGCGCGGCGCTGTGAGCATGCTTTGACTCAGGAATCCCGCGGTCGAGATCGCAATGCCGGCAGCGATGATTCGTGCGCCGACGTCACCAAGTGCTTTTCGCATTACGTCGGAAGCCGGCGCCGACGATGCCGCCAGACCTTCCGTTCCCAGAACACTGATGTAGACCACGTTCGCTGCGAGATAAAGCAGCACCACTCCGATTACGCCGAGAATCAAACCACGCGGTAGATTCTTGCGTGGCTCTTTGATTTCACCCGCGATAAAGGTTGCAGTCTGCCAGCCACCGTAACTAAAAATCACCGGAACAAGTGCCGCACCGAAGACCGTCAGGAGATCTAAGGAAACTGGTCGGTCCAACAACTCCGCGGGATTTGCGGATCGTTCGGCAAACACGAAGCCGCACACAACCAGCATCGCGATTGCCACAATCTTCAACACCATCAAGATGTTCTGCACGGTGCTGCCGGCTCGCACGCCGAGACAGTTAATGATCGTCAGGATGGCGAGAACAATTGCCGCGAGATACGCAGACGTGATCGGCAGATGGGTGAGTTCGACAAAATAGCGTGAGAACGTAACCGCCACCGCGGCCATGCCGCCGGTTTGGACCACGAGCAGCAACACCCAGCCGTAGAGAAACGCCACGCCGGGATGAAAGGCCTCGCGCAGATATGCGTACTGGCCGCCGACGTCAGGTCGCAGTGACGCGAGTTCTGCCCAGATAAATCCGGCTGCGAGTGCGAAGAGTCCGCCGAGGATCCACGCGCCGAGGATCAGAAATGGGGTGTGAACCTGGAGCGCCACCACCGACGGGTTCATGAAAATTCCCGACCCGATAATGCCGCCCATTACGATCATGGTGGCATCGAACAGGCCAAGCCGGCGGGCGAGCTCAGGTTGATTGTCAGTTTGGTCCATCGGGATCCACAGATTACACAGATTGAAGCATATCTACATAATCCGTGGATTGAATCATATCTGTGTAATCCATGGATTGAATCATATCTGTAATCTGTGGATGAATCATATCTGTGTAATCTGTGGATTGAATCATATCTGTGTAATCTGTGGATGGCTTTTTGACACTGGCTTACCTATTCCGATACCCTCTTGCGTTTTGCATTACCATGTCTGCACACGCTGATGCCACTATCACTGCCGGTTTACGACCCGATCTTTTCGCCGGACACGGTCTCTTAGCCAACAGTAAAACTCTCGTTTTCGCAGCCCTTATCGTGTTGATCGTCGCCGGTTTCGGCTTTCGCGTCACCGGTCTGAGTGCGGAAGGCTTGAGCGAAGACGAACTCAACAAACTCAACGCCGTCGCCGACTATCGCGCTAACGGCCTCACCGGAGCAAACGGCGAACATCCGATGCTCATGAAAGCCCTTCAGGCAGCGACGATTATTCTCGCGGAGAAATGGAATAACAGCTCGTTTGTCGCTTCCCGACCAGGCAACCGCATCGCACCCGAAACGGCGTTAAGACTTCCCGGCGTGATCTTTGGAGCATTGAGTGCGCTTTTGATCTTTTTGATCGTAGCCGAATTATTCGGCGTTGAGGTCGCATTGATTGCCGCAGCGTTATGGACTTTTGATCCTAGTGCGATCGGTTTCAGTCGCGTCGCCAAAGAAGATTCGTTTCTGCTTTTCTTCTTTCTCCTGGCAAACGTATTTTGGCTGCGCGGGCAACGCGCCGCCGAAAGCACGGATCGCAGTCCGAATCGATATTACTGGGCGACCGCCGCCGCGTACGGCGCAATGGTCGCGTCGAAATATGTGCCGCATCTTTTTGCGATCAGCATCTGTTACTACTGGATGTTTCAGCAGATACCTGAAACCCGCTGGCGATTGGGTAAGAAACGACTTCTCGTATTCTTCACCATCATGGGTCTTGTGTTTCTGATTTTGAGTCCAACAGTTTTACTTCCGGAAACCTGGAAGCAGATGGGATTGTTTGCGGGCGGGAAACGCGTGGTCCATGACGGCTACGAATTCATGAACCAGCTTTACACGCAGCGTTTTAGTGATTGGCTCAATGGGATTCCGATCTACTTTTATCTCGTTTTTACTGCCGTCAAACTGCCGCTGTTGACCGTGCTGGGATTTTTGGTTGGTCTGCCGCTGTTGTTTCGACGCAAATTGGGCGACGGTCGTTACTTCATTCTCTTCTGGTTCATGTTATGGATCGCTGCGTTCTTTTTTCCGGGGGGCAAGTTTACTCGTTACTACACAACCATTGAACCTGCGGTTTTGATTACGAGCGCGATTGGAATTCAATGGGCCGGGCGCTGGGTTGCGAATCGCCTCTCGGGTTTCGCGACTCTGAAACACTACGCACCGGCTGCACTTGCAGTGATCGTGATCGCCGGCTCTGTGATCAGCTCGGTCCAGGCCGCTCCGCATTTTCGTTTGTTTACTAATTCAATCGGTGGTGGGACGAACTGGGCCGGCTACTACTTTCCGCACGATGAGTTTTACGACGCGAGCATGCGCGAGGCGATTGGAGAAATAGCGCGTCGTGCTCGTCCTGGTGCTCGCGTAGCCAGCGAAAGCCCTTCATTAGCAACTTACTACGCGGACCGCGCCGGGCGCCCGGATCTTGTTTGCATCTCACTCTCAGAACCGGAAGCGATGCAACAACTCGGAGCCGGCGACTACATAATCATCGCCCGCGGCCGCCGCTACTTCAGCAACGACCGCATCATCTCCAACCTCCGCGATTACGCAACACCCTTTGTCGAACTCAAACTCGACACCATCCCATCCGCAAAGCTCTACGAATTATCAGCCACGGATAACACGGATTTGCTGAAATAAATCCGTCATTATCCGCGTAATCGGTGGCTAATGCCGCAGCTCAACTTCAACTGCTGATCAGTTCTTGTGCTATATTTTGGTCTTGATGAAGCCGCAAGACTTAAAAGGTATCGTGCACTCAGATCCTGAAATTATGGGTGGCACACCTGTTTTTGTTGGCACTCGCGTACCCTTACAAAATCTCATCGACTGTCTGGAAGGTGGCGAATCTGTCGAGGATTTTCTCGTAGCCTATCCAACGGTCAAACGCGAGCAAGCTATTGCGGTAATCGAAGCCGGCAAACTAAAAATGCTGGAAACTGTTTAATCCTCACATGCGAATTCTAATTGACGAATGCCTTGATTGGCGCCTTTGCCGCGCTTTGAATACTCACGACTGTACCTCTGTACATCAAATGAGTTGGCAGGGGCTGACCAATGGAAGGCTCCTACAAAAAGCGCAGGATGAATTTGATGTCTTCTTGACTGGTGATACAAACCTCGCATTTCAGCAAAACATCACGAGATTTGGGATCGCTGTTGTGGTGTTGGAAGCTGGGAGCACGAGACTAGCGGACACGATCAAACTAATCCCGCAAGTTTTGGAAATTCTATCCACCATACAGCCGGGGGAAGTGAAACGCATTCCACGGTCTTAGACCTACCAGCGTTCCTTAATGCCGCAGCTCAACTTCAACCGGCTTTGCATCCTTTGAATCGAAGCCCTCGGGCCAGTTGGAGATGTTCACGCCGTACAACCAATCCGATTCCGGAGTGACGGCGAAACGAATGGTCAGCGGCAGGCCGCGCATGGCGCGTAGTCGCAGGAACCATCCGGTTAAACGCCACTCCTGAATAATCGGCTGTCCTTCCGGTTCAACTGGAATCAAGCGTGAGCCGCCGTCCCAGCCGTCAACAAAAAGTGTGACGCGTGTTTTTACAAAACCCTCCGGTGCGTCGATCGGCAATACAGGCTGAACGTGTGCGCGCACGATGATCTCACTCACTCGCCGGCGATCGTCGCGAGGAGGCACGGTGAATTCGAGATATCCAGAACCGAAACCCCAGATATAACCCGCTCCTTCACCAATCTTCTCGAACGCTTCCGCACTCGCCATCTGCGGCTTGAATTGATAAAGGATCGACTTATCCTCTCGCACCGTGATGCGCGGCAACGTCGCTCCATCACCAGCAGGTCGCGACCAGGCAAACTGTCGCGGAATCAAATGTTGTTCACTCTTTACTAAATGCGACGGCAGTTCCGCAGTCTGCAATTTCTCAAACATCTGCGACGAACGCGCAATCTCGTTTAGCAACTCTCGATCTCGCGGCGTTGCGTAGGTAACCCCATAACCACGGCGCGCATCGGGAGTGAGAATCCAAAACATCACACCACCAGCGCCCGCCGCGGCGTTACCTTCAAACAATGCTCGGTACCACTCAACCTGCGACGCACCGTTGTGACCTTCCACACCCATGCCAAATTCGCCCAGCACGAGTGGCTTGCCAAGCGAGAACGCCGCCGCCGCACGATTCTCGATGAACTCCTTCAACGCCGCGGGCGAAGTGACGAAACTATCGTGATCGTCGCGCGGATAGTTATGCACATCGCAATAATCGATCGTCGTCAACGCATGATCCGCTAACCACTCGCGACGTTCAGAGGCAGAACGATATCCCCATGCTCCCGGCGTGACCATGTGGTTTGGGTCGAGCGACTTCAGATACGCGCTCATCTCGCTAAACCACGCACGCCGTTCGGCCCAACGCCCCGTGATCACCTGTGCCTCATTCATCAACTCCCACGCAAAGATCGTCGGGTCGTCGCGATACAAAACGCCGGTGATTGTGTTTCGGCGGGTGGCGAGTTTCTCGATGTGTTCGCGATAGAGTCGCCGTGTTTCCGGATTGGTGTAGAAGAGGATCGCTTTGTCGTTGTTGATACCAAACTTGTAACGATCGTCGGCAGCGTCGTTGATACCAGCCCAGCGCAAGTACTGGGTAACGCCGCCCGTGTCACGCCACCAGTTGGTCAAACAGAGTTGGACGTAGATGTTATTCTTCGCCGCTTCGGCGATCACTTTGTCGAGATGAATGAAGGCGTCTTCATTCCATTGACCAGGCGCGGGACGAAAAGAGTTGTGGCGTGGCCAGTCTTCAAAATCGGCCATCGGCTTTACGTCGTTTGGACCACCTTCACCAAACGCCCAAACACGCGCGACTTTTAAACCGGCTTGCGCGGCCTGGCGCATCGTTTCGGGCATGCGGGCGCGATCCTCGTCGCGGTACATCACGGCGATGTTGGCGCCAACGAAACGAAACGGACGTTGCCCGATGAAAAAGCGTCCATTCCGTTGTCTGGCAAACTTGTCGTTTCGGATATTAGCGGGAGTGTCGTTGGAGTTAACTAAAAGCAGAACCGCCGCGCTCCCGGCGAGGATAAGCGCGGCGACCGCAAACAGTTTCTTATTCATTCAGCGAGTAGTATTCCGAACTATCTGGGACTTGTCAGTCTGACAAAACCCATAATCGCACAAATTGAGCCCAGCACCACAAAGAGATTAAAAAACGCGCCGACCCCGAGGGCCATGGAAAGGTCGACTGAATTCTGCGATATACCAAGCACCGCAAACACTCCAAACAGCAGAAAGTGAAGGTGATAAATGATCAAACAAACTGCCGCGTAGGAAAACCAGCGGGCCGATGGTCCGAAAGCGGGCGATCTGGCGAAGCCCAACACGGCCGCAATCAACCAACCGATGCCCCCCGCAACCAACAACAGCACCACCACGGGAAAGAAGTAGTTTGGCTGTGTAGCTCGAAGCTGCGGCTGTTGCAAAAGCATTATCAGGAGAGGAAACATTTTCGCTGTGAAGCTCCTTCTTCTAACTTATTCACAAAAAGGGGCGCCGTCTGCGCACTTAAGCCGTTCTGATCGTGTGCACAAACGGCGTCCAATATGGGGTCGGGGGGTAAGCAGGCGCAAATTATCGCAGCGGGAGAAAGTTGCCGCTGTACACAACTCGTCAGCGCTGCTATTGCGTAATGTGAATCTCTTCCTCTTTGTTTACGTGGCCCAGGAAATAAATCAGCCCACAAACAAAGGCTACGGCAGCCAGTCCCAGTGCGATCCAACCCGATGAGTGTCCACCCCCGGGGTCGGGATGAGTCACAAACCTGTAAAAATAGAAGATCGCGCCGATTGCGGATACCACACCCACCAGAATCGCGAGAATATCTTTCAGGCTTTTCATTTTGAACCTCCGGCCTTGAAAAATTTACTATGAAGGTTAAGGAAAAAGCCGAGTCGTTTTGCGCTTATTATGGCAGCATGTTAACGCCGCCACTAGGGGAAAGCAAGTCAGATATTTACTGAGGGACGGGGGCTCGGTCGCTTAACCTCGAAACTACTTGAAAAGCAGTAACAACTATCTTTTAATGCGCGGCGTATTATATCCGAACTGCGAAAAGCGCTGAGTTATGGATTCTGTGATCGCTCCCCCGATTGAAAACTGCCCCAACTGCGGCACGGCGCTGCTCGGGAATCATTGTCACGAGTGTGGTCAGAAGCGGATTGCCCCGAATGAGTTTTCGGTAAGACAGTTCTTCGGACGACTTATCGGCGACGTTACTGATATCGAGTCGAACAAGATCCTGAGGACACTTTCGGCGCTCGTGATCCGTCCAGGTCTGCTGGCGCTTGAATATCTCGCCGGCCGGCGTGGCAACTATATTGGTCCGGTAAAACTTTATCTCACCTTCAGCGCCCTCTATTTTCTCTTTGCGTGGAGCGTATTGTCTGACGTTCGCGGCGGCTCGGCTCAGCGGATGGCGCGAAATCAATTCGTCGTAAGCATGGCGCAACAACGCGGCATTGATCCATCGGTGCTGGCCGACCAGATTTTTCAAAAGGCGGAGAAGTATGCGAGCGGATTACGGTTTTTCAGTGTGCTGATCTCGGGAACGTTTCTGGCCGCACTCTATTTTCGAATGCGGAAATACTACGTCGAGCACCTCGTGTTTTCGCTTTACTACTACTCGTTCGATTTCTTTTGCAAGAGCCTGTTTGCGGTGATATTCCTCGCGACTGCGGCACTGGGCGGGAAGATGCCGACGATGCTTTTGAACTTCTTCTATCCGTTGGCGCTGGTTTATCTGATCTTTGCGCTGCGAAGAGTTTATCAACAGAAGTGGCCGATGACGTTGTTGAAAGCCGTGGTGCTCTTTGCGTGCGAAACGATATTGTTTGCGGCGGTAAATATTGGCGGTTTTTTTATCGCCTTCGCGACCGTGTAGGGGCGGCCCTCCGTGGCCGCCCTAGTCTGGAACTCAAAACCGTATCACCTGGATCGATACGATAGGGACGCTCTTCCATGGCTCTCGTATCGGGAGACAAAGAAATTCGTGCGCCAGGGCGGCCACGGAGGGCCGCCCCTACAACGATTTTAGGATCAGTCTCTTGTCGCCGGCGCGGCGCGTGACTTGTTCGCGATCGAAATATTCCAGCAAAGGAATTGCATACTTCCGCGAGACGCCGGCGAGGTCTTTGAATGCGGCCACATCGATCAAACGATCGGGTTCGTGTTGCGACGCGTAGGTGTACAGCTTGGTTTTGAGTTCATTGACGACTTGCGCGTGCATGAACATTTCCGCCTGGATGCGAACGAGCTTGCGATCGTCGAGTAGTAATTGCAACAGCTTGCGAGCCTGTGCGCGTTGCGAAGCCGAAACCTGAGCGCGAGTCATCGCCTCATCAAGTGACGGCGCTTCCACGCCCGCTGTTAAATAAGCTGATTCAATTCGTTTGCTTATCTCAACATCCTGTTCAGAAAGACCCACGCTGTGGCGCGCTGAACGCACGATGTCTTTCTCAGCAACAACCTTGCCATCAGCTTCTAGTCGTCCGATAACCCCCAGAAATAACTCCGGCGAGGAATGTGCGAAAAGCTTTTCGCGCAACGTCTCGCGCAGCATCCCTCGCGCCAGTGGTTCGCGTTTGTGATAACGCTCCAACTCGGCAATCACTGCCTCGCTCAATCGATCAAAACTCGCCCGCGCGACATACAACGCTCCAAGCTCCTCTACCAAAGCTTTTTTCTGAACCTGCGAAGCCACTCTTGCCAGCACTTCGTTGGTCCAACCAGTCGCAGCCGCGAGTGCGGAAAGTCGTGATCCTTTTTCAGCAGTACCGCGAACAAATGCTTCAAGCTTTTTCGCGCGATCCTCAGGCTGTAACAGATGCAGCAATTCGCGCGTGTGCTCCAGTTCGCGACCACGATGTTTACCGGCAAACGGATTTAGAATCACTCCACCGGCAATCGTTTCCGCCGGCGAATAACTGCGCAGAATAAACCGGTCGCCATGCACTCCAACCACCGGCGCCTCAAGCCGCAACTGCGCCAAACCACCGCTTCCCGTTTCAATCTGTTGCGAACTCTCCAAAACTCTCACGCGGCCCAACACCTCCGCCGCTCCAATGTGAAACCGCACACGCGCACGCGAACGCAGCGCGCGTGCAGCATCAGGCAACATGTCGATCCAGGCGTCAATAATCTGCGTCGGCCGCAGGCGCGCAGACGGCGCGAGCACCATGCCCCGCTCAATCTGAGCCGTGTCAACGCCGGCCAGATTGACCGCCGTGCGCTGTCCTGCGTGCGCTTCCGAAACTGATTTGCCGTGCACCTGCAAGCCGCGAACACGCACGTTGACGTGCGCAGGCAACAACTCCAGTTCGTCGCCTTCGCTGATCTTTCCCGCAATCAACGTCCCCGTTACAACCGCTCCAAACCCCTTCATCGAAAACGCACGATCGATCGGCAAACGCATCGTGAAGTCGTGCGATCGCGGCGGAACACGTTTACCCAATTCCGTGAGCTGCGATTTCAAATTGTCGAGTCCGGCGCCGGTTCGCGAACTCACCGCCACTAATGGAGCGTCCTGCAAAAACGATCCGTTGATTAATTCTCGCGCGTCGTCTTCAACCAGGGCCAGCATCTCGTCGTCGATCAAATCCCGTTTTGTAATCACAACGAGACCATTGCTGACGCCGAGCAATCGACAGATCTCAAAATGTTCGCGCGTCTGCGGCATCACGCCTTCATCCGCGGCGATCACCAGCGCCAGCAGATCGATGCCATGCGCACCCGCTAACATGTTTTTGATGAATCGTTCGTGACCGGGAACGTCGACAAACCCAATGCGCAGATCTCCGAGCTCGAGATCGGCGAAACCGAGATCGATAGTGATACCGCGACGTTTTTCTTCAGGAAGACGATCGGGATCGACACCGGTCAAAGCACGCACGAGTGCGCTCTTTCCATGATCGATGTGACCCGCAGTGCCGACGATGATGGACGACATGTTAAGCCACGGATAGTTCGGATTGTTTGGCGAGTACCTGCTCGTAGAATTCGATGTACTGCGGGATCACGACGTCGGTGCGATAGCGGCTAATCGCCGATTCCCTTGCCCGCTCGCCCATCTCCTGCCGTAGTTTGTTGTCGGAAAGTAAACGGGCGGCGTCCGCGGCCATCTTGTCAACGTCACCGACCGGACTTAGATATCCCGTTTCACCATCAGTTACCACTTCCGGCAGACCGCCAACGTGTGAAGCAATCACGGGAACTTCACACGCCATCGCTTCGAGGGCCGCGAGTCCAAACGATTCCTGATCCGAAGGCAGCAGCAATACGTCCGAAGCCGAAAGATAATCGACAATCCTTGGCTGTTTGCCGACGAACGTACACTGTTCGTTAATCCCGAGACAACGTGCGCGATGTTCGGCGTTCTGGCGTTCACTGCCGTCGCCAACCATCACGAGGCGCGTCTTCACACCCTTTTGCAAAACCCGCGCGAGTATCTCGACGCAATCGACCGGTCGTTTAACGGGACGGAAATTCGAAACATGGACCAGCAGCGGTTCGTTGTGCGGTGACAACTGTTCGCGCAACTCGCGGACCTCCAGTCGCTTGTAGTCGTACTGGCAAACAAAGTTTGGAATCACCTTGATGTCGTCAAAGTGAAAGATCTCGCGCGTCGCTTCTTTGAGATAGTTGGAAACCGAAGTCACACCGTCTGACTGCACGATGCCGTAACGTGTAATCGGCAAGTAAGAACGATCGGCGCCAACAAGCGTGATGTCGGTTCCGTGCAACGTCGTGACCACCGGCAATCGCCGTCGCGGCTTGAGCGATTCTCGTGCGAGTATCGCGCTGATCGAATGCGGAATCGCGTAGTGAACGTGTAGCAGGTCGAGATTTTCTTCCTCAGCGACGGTCGCCATTTTAGTCGCCAGTGCGAGTGTGTAAGGCTGATGCTCAAACAACGGGTACGACATCATTTCCACTTCGTGGAAACGCACGCGTTCGCTGAGTTGGGTCAACCTGCTGGGCAGAGCTGAAGAGATAAAGTGAACGGTGTGACCGCGTTTAGCGAGTTCCTGGCCGAGCTCAGAACCAACGATGCCGCTGCCGCCGTAGGTGGGGTAAACAGTGATGCCGATGTTCATTGCGGTGTCAAAGTACCAAGCGCACAGTACAAAGTTCAACCGCCCAAAAAATGTTGAGGCAGGCGACCCTCGCTATCGCCTGCCTCTATCTCAACTTGACTCACCTTCGAGAGGGGGCAAGTGAGGGACGGGAGTATATGCCTGCTTTAAATTTTTAGCAATGATTCCTGCAACTTCTTTGGAGCATTTGCATAAGAAAGATTTAGCGAAAATATAAGCACTTGCTGTGGCGGCGCGCCGCCGACTGCGGGCCCTTCCTAAAAAGGCTATAATGTCGGCACAAATAGAATTATCCGGGGAGTTTAAATGCCGAAAATTAGTGATATCGAAGAGACGCCAAATCCAAACGCAGTGAAGTTTATTTTGCGCGAAGCGGTCAGCAACGGAGTGGCGCGTCAGTACGGCACGGCCGAACTGGCGGAAAGTGATCCTTTAGCGAAGTCGCTCTTTGACGTGGGCCATGTGGTCTCGGTCTTTTACATGGACAAGATGATCACCGTCGAAAAAGACGACGAAGGTGATTGGGATGAACTGTTGCCGGCGCTCGCCGTTCCGATTCGGGCAGCCGACGCTGTGAATGGATCGGCGGCAGCAGCGGCAGCAGCAGCTGTTGGTGGTTCAATCGCGGCTGTGGCCAGCGACGATCCGCGTCTTTTGCGGATCAACGAAATCCTTGATGAGAAAGTTAGACCAGCCTTGATGGGTGACGGTGGTTACCTGGAGATTATCGGTTTACAGGACCAGACCCTGAGCATTCGCTACCAGGGAGCGTGCGGCAGTTGCCCCAGTTCCCTTACCGGTACGCTGATGGCGATCGAGAGCATGCTGAAGCAGGAAGTCGACCCCGAGCTCGAGGTAATTGCGGTCTAGTTTCATCGACATTATCAGGTGCCGAATGTAGCGGATGAAACGAGTAATTGTTGTCATCGTGTTAGCGGTTCTCGGCGGTCTGTACCTTTATTCTGCGTTTGCTCCCTCACGCCGAAATCGCCCGGTGCCTTTCGCAATCACCTCGGTGCGAAAGGCGCTTCACGCCGTCCTGGGAATTGTGCTGCTGCTGATTGTGCTTTTCGTGATGTATGGGGCTTTCATCTCGACGCTTCCTGAAGACTGATAATGGAATACCTCATACCCATCGCAGGAATTCTTCTCTTGATCGCGGTAGCGATCTGGTCTGAGGTCACGAGAGTGCGCCTGGCCTTAATGGTGATCAAGCGATTGATGGGAAGGAAATAGGAAGGGGTTCCCACCGAATCTATCTGAATATCTCCCTGGGAAACGCCGTTGGCTCGATGATGAATTTCCAATCCGTGAAGGGCAAGGCAAAGCCATACCAGGTTAGGCAGTTACTGGATGCCATCGACGGATTAAGTCATGAATAACAAATATCCTCTCAATATTGCATGGAGTGAAGAAGATCAGGCGTATGTTGCAAGCTGTCCGGCGTTTCCCGGTCTCTCCGCTTTTGGAAAAACCGAAGAAAAGCTGTCACCGAAGCCAAGGTTGCACTTAAAGGAATGATCGCAGCGTGTCGCAAAATGGAAACTCCCCTGCCGGAGCCTCGCACGGTTGAAACGTATAGTGGTCAAACGCGATTGCGTCTTTCTAAATCTCTTCACCGCCAGGCAGTCGCAATGGCAGAGGCCGAAGAAGTTAGCTTGAACCAATACATCGTTGATGCACTGGTCGCTAAAATCGCCGGGGAGCAAGTCGGCTCGAAGACGCTTCGCGAGGTGAAGCAGCAACTCAAAGAAATACAACGTACCGTCGCTGCCGCAGCTGTTTCTCGATCAGAGGATAGTTATTACGTGAACGGAAGAGGTCAACGAGCAACAAAGCGAGCTGTAAAGAAGTAGAGAAATTCTTGATAATCTTGACAGCCCTCATGCCTCATCGTATGGTTCACGCGATAATCGCCCACTGACCTCAAACCTAAACAACAACGGAGAGTTTATGATCAAGAAAACTTACCGGCGCATTCTGCTCTCACTGTCGATGTTTCTGATAACCGTGGCCCTCACTAGCGGCTCTGCGCCACAGGCTGCCAAGTGTGCGAATGCCTCGTGCGGCACCTCATTGCCCATCTGGACTTATTACACAGATGCCACTAAGACCGTCGAGTGTGGCTATTTCGATGTTTGTTGGGGCGATCAGCAGGGATGCGTCACGGAGTTCAAAACATCCCGCCGTCAAATGTGCTGGAACTGCAACTAAGCGCAGTGTTCCGACGTAGCTAAAACAAGAAGCCCTGTCCCTATCGTAAAGGACAGGGCTTTAATTTCGCGTAATTAGTTGCACTCTACGTTAGAGTCGTAGGTCACAACCCACTGCGTCTGCTGGCCGAAGTTAAAGGTTCCATAACACAGAACCCATTTTTCTCCGACCACCGTCCCGTAATCCGGTCCGCTGTAGTACGTATGGTACACCTCATGCGACGGGCCGGCATGAGTGCTCCGTTGGAGATTCGGAGAAAAGATAGCTACTGCTATCAGGCCAGTTAAAACGATAGTGAGAAACATTCTCTTCAAACGGACTTTGGGTTGAGAAAACATATACAGGCCTCCTTCGAAAAGTTTGAAAAATGAGTTGTTCGGGAGGTTTAATGCTCGTGAGGAGCACTAGTTGACGCTTACAAATTAAGCACAGAAAAACTAACAATCTTTTTTTCGCTGGTCAATCCGGATCAAGTCAGGGTCTAGTGTCCTAATCTGAGGTTCAGAATCCCGCCAATGGCATACCCTTTGTCAGGAGCGAAATGATAAAGCTCAGGCCCAAATCGGTCGAAACGTTTGTGTGCGGCTGACTGCCTCCTGCGGGGTCTGACGTCATGGGTGGCGTCGACTGATTCATTGTTGTCATACTGCCTCCTGTCCATTGGATTCCGCATCCACCTAGGGTGCCACATCCCGTTTGTGCTGTGGCGGTGAAAGCGAGAGCGCAGATAACTAAAAAAATTCTAAGGGCTATGTTTAATCTGTACATATGTGTCTGTGCGTCTCCTTCTTAAGTGAGTAGGGCTGAAAGTGTGACACGTTAGTTGTTGCCCCGACAAACCAAAAAGGCCGGCTCTGGGCTGTCCGACCTGCTACTTTCCTCACCACCACTACAGCACGGCTGCAAGGTTCTTCAGAACTGTTTTTTGAGGATCTTGCTCTGCGATTAACTTCGCTTCTCTGTGGACAGCTTCGCGGAATTCACCAACAAACTTTTCATAAGCCGATCAATCTTGTCGAGGCTCAGTGTCCTAATCTCAAAATGAAGATTCAGAGTTTGGCACGTTAGTTTTCGTTCTGGCCATGTCAATCCTCTTACCATGTGATATAAAACGCGTCGTTCCTCGCGTCACCAAAATTCTCATCCTCAAAGGAGACTTGTTATGCCGAGTATCGACATTAAACCAACACCAGCAGGAGCGTCTAAGGGTGATGAACCCAAGGGCAAGCCTGAACCACAGCAAAGCCCGGCCGACCCTAAGGGTGAAACGAAACCCGCTAGTCCGGACGGGCAGAAAGATCCAAATCCATAGTTCTACGAATCGCTATTGACCGACAAACCAAGGCCGGATCTGAGCGTCCGGCCTTCCAGTTTCCTCACCACCACTACGGCGCGGTGTAAGGTTCTTTAGAATTGTTCTTGAGGATCTTGCTCTGCGATCTTTTGCGATACGCCATGCTTAGCACTTCAGAGGTAATGATTAAGTGAAGATCGCCCGGTTCATCTGGGCGGCAACCACACACTTTTTGGAACCGAGCTCTTCCTGGTACGTGTGAGTTGTCTGGCTATATCCATCCTGCATCCCAGACACACAGGAGTTTGTTATGCGCCTACCCGTCGCCGCACTCGCATTGAGTCTTTGTCTTAGTGTTTTTAGTATCAGCTCAGCTCAAACCAAAAAACCGAAGCCCGGTAACGAAGATGCGGATGCTGTGGCTGCGCAGCAACGCACAGTCGCAATTTCTTTAGTGACCAGTCTCGCGGATGAGGCGCGCAGTTTTAAGGATCAAACTCGACGCGCGCGGGTGCAGGCACGCGCCGCGGATGTGCTTTGGGATAGCGATCCGGAACGTGCCCGGGAGCTTTTCCGGCGCGCCTGGGAAGCTGCCGACATCGTCGATACCGAAGCCGCCAAAAAACGCGCCGCCGATATGAAGCGGCTCGCGACTGAGGGCGAGCCCGTCGTTATCCAGGGTGGACCAAGTCTGCGGAGTGAAGTCTTACGGCTCGTGGCCAAGCGCGATCGCAAACTCGGCGAAGAGTTCTTGAAAGCACTGGACGAAGCGACGGACAAAGAGCGCAAAGAAACTGCCGACGACCAGCGCCAGAACAATCCCGGCAATAGGCTTGGAACCTCGCAGCGGTTACAACTAGCGCGCCGACTGGTCGAGGACGGCGAAGTTCAACGTGCACTCGAATTCGCCACTCCAGCCCTCGATGCCGTGCATCCGGATTCGATCTTCTTTCTCTCAGCCTTGCGCGAAAAGAATGCGCAGCTTGCCGATGCCGCATTCACAGGTCTGATGGCTCGCGTAGTTCGCGATCCAAACGCTGACGCCAATACTGTTTCCGGACTCTCGTCATATCTATTCACGCCTTTTCTGTACGTAACGTTTGACTCGGAAGGCGGCGCGAACCAAACCCAGCAACGTGGTCCAACTCCAGCACCGCAAATTGATCCCGCACTCAGAAGCAACTTTTTCAAAGTCGCATTCCAGATCCTGATGCAACCGCTGCCGGCGCCCGATCAGGATCGGACCACCGCCGGACGTGCCGGAAAGTTTCTGATGATCAAACGCATCTTGCCGCTCTTTGAACAGTATGCCGCGGATCTTGCGCCGGGTTTACGCACGCAAATGACTGCGCTTGCGTCGTACGTTCCGCCTGACATGCAGCGCGGAGAAAACCGTGCGGTAAACGTCGGAATTCAGCCCGAAGCGAATGGCGATCCGATGCAGGAGATGCAAGAGCGCCTGGACGGCGCCAGGAAATCGGAAGAAAGAGATGCGATTTACGCCGACTACGCGGTCGCACTCTCCGAAGATGGCGATCCGCGCGCCAAGGATCTGATCGACAAGATCGAAAACACTGAACTGCGGAAGAGCGTGCGTGGCTTCACTGACTTTCAACTCGTGCGAGCTGCGATCGAGAAAAAAGACGCAACGGAAATCGTCAAAATTGTTAAGACCGGAGAACTGACAAGTATTCAAAAAGTGTGGGCTCTCACGAGCGCCGCGAAGCTGGTCGTTACAGAAGAACGAACACGCGCAACCGACATGCTCGAGCAGGCGTTGGCTGAGAGCCGTCGCATCAGCGGCAGCGATCCGGATCGCGCGCGAGCCTTGACGGCCGTCGCCGTTGGTTTTGGAGATATTGATCGCGTTCGTTCGTGGGAGGCTTTGGCTGAAGTGGTAAAAGCAGCGAACGGCGCTGATGCTTATACCGGTGAAGATAGCCGCATCTCGTCACGCCTGCAGACCAAGTTTATGGTGGTGATGAATAACAGCTCCGCCGAAGATTTTGACTTGTTGGCGGTTTTCAGGCATCTTGCGCCTATCGACCTGCTTCGGGCCGTCCAACTGGCAAAGACATTTACGGGCGAAGCACCTCGAGCCGTAGCCACCCTGGCGATTGCGCGTTCTGTACTCGAGAAGCGACGTGAAGCAGCCACAGGCGCAACCAATTAAGCCACGGATCTTACGGATCAAAACAAGCTAGATAGGAGAGATTGGAAGTATGAAAACCTGCAGTCTGGTTTTGTGTTTGCTGATGTGTGGAACGTTTGCGCACGCGCAGACGGATGAGGCAAAGCCGGTCAAGACTGCTGCGAAGAACGCCGCGGCTCCAGTCGACGCGGAAGTGATCAAAGAGCGCCGCGCACGGGCGCGAGCGCTGCTCGTGTCGCTCTCCAGCGATGCTCGTACTTTCAACGATCAAACGCTACGCGCTCGATCGCTCGCCCGTATTGCCGACGCACTGTGGCAGGTGGATACCGAGCAAGGTCGTCTGTTGTTTCGCAAAGCGTGGGAAGCGGCTGAAGTTGCCGATCAGGAAAGCGATCGCAAGCTCCAGGAAGAAATTGCCCAGCAAAAAACGCGGACCGGTGGAGGTTATGCGATCAGCCTGCCGCCAAACGTGCGTCGCGATGTATTGAAGCTGGCGGCGCGCCGCGACCGGGTGCTTGGGGAAGAGTTTCTCGAAAAACTGAAAGCACAAAGGGCGGAGGCAGGGGTGAGTGTCCATACGGGTCGACTTGACGAAGCAATGAGTCAACGCCTGGCACTGGCAAAGGATCTACTTCACAACGGCGACCCTGAGCGCGCTTTACAGTTCGCAGGGCCAGCCATAACGATAGTCACCCGAGAGACTATCGACTTCCTGGTCGAACTGCGCGCAAAGAATGCCACTGCCGCAGACGCAGCTTACGCATCACTGCTCGCCAGTTCAGCAAACAATCCGCAGGCAGACGCTAATTCCGTTTCCCTGCTTTCCTCATATATTTTTACGCCTCGTTTATACGTGACCTTTAGCGGGAACGGCGCTTCGACTTCCCAAAGTTCAAGCACCATCACGCCGGCTGAAGTAACACCACAATTGCTCAACGCCTTCTATCAATCTGCCGGCGCGATTCTGATGCGACCACTTCCCGCACCGGGTCAACCGGATCAAAGTTCGTCCGGTCTGGACGGAAAGTACCTGGTTATCAAACGGCTAATGCCATTCTTCGAACAATCAGCTCCGCCTGCGATAGTCGAATCACTGCGCGGCCATCTGAATGCGTTGAACACAGTCGTTTCTGACAGCGCGCGGCGACGCGATGATGAATGGTTATCGAGAGGCGTGAAGCCGGATAAACCCGCCGCGGATCGGGAACAGTCGTTGTTGGAGCGAATCGATCGGGCGAAAACCTCGGCCGAGCGCGATTCGCTGTACATCCAATTGGCGATGCTGGCTGCGGGTAAAGGCGATATGAAGGCCCGCGATTACATCAGCAAAGTGGAAAACTCCGAGGAACGCAAACAGGCCGGGGCTTACGTTGATTCTTCGCTGGCAATGCATTTTGTAGGAAAGAAACAAGCTGACGAAGCACTGGAGATGGTCCATAAGGGCGATTTAACTCATCTGCAGAAAGCATGGGTGCTGACGGAGGCGGCCAAGATTCTCGCCAAGACTGATAAAACGAGAGCACTCGAACTTGCCGATGAGGCAGGCAATGAAGCCCGCCGGCTGGATGTCTCAGATCCGGGGCTTCCGCGTGCATTGATGGCAGTTGCAAATGCACTGAAGGTGATCGAACCGGGTCGTGTTTGGGATGCGACTTTCGATGCCGTAAAAGCAGCCAACTCCGCCGAAGGGTTTACGGGCGAGGATGGCGAGATGGTGATGAAGTTTCAGAGCCGCGGCCAGTCGTCAGTGCACACGAGCGACGTTCCCGATTTTGATCTTGAAGGGATTTTCCGCGACCTGGCGGATCAGGATTACGATCGCGCGGTTGAACTCGCGCGCGGATTCCAGGGTGAAGGACCAAGAGCAGTCGCGACGATCGCAATCGCGCGTGCGATTCTGGAGCCGAAGAAATCAACGACCGCCAAAAAATAGAAGAGGTTTCTCACGCGGCGGCGCAGCGCGCTATCGCGTTTCCAAAAGACTTCGTTGCGCCGTTGCGCCCAGCGTGAGAAATGTTTTGGCGTACTCACGAATAAATATTCATCGGGCGCGTCAGTAGCGCTAACGGATCATCCACATTCAGCGCCTCGCGCACATAAAACGGCTCGCCCGCGTCAACCCCAATCAGCGATCCGAAATACCGCATCCGAAACTCGATCTCATCAAGAAATCCGCGCTGGCTGATACGCGTCGCCGGCTCTTTTGAGTCCGCATTGAAAAACTGCGATCCATACGCCTTGATCGCGTTCATCTTTTCATCCACAAACTCCGACACATCAACCACAAACGACGGCACGATGCGTCGCGAGAAGAGCGAATGCATGATCGCGGGCATCGGCACGGGCGCCAAACCCGTCTCTTCATCATATCGACCCATACTCGCCAGCCGCGCCGCCTGCCTGACGATGATCGAAGTATTCGCGTGATCGGGATGTGGATCGTCTTCGTGAGTAGTGATCAGAACCTTCGGCCGGTGCGCGCGTAACACCCGCACAAACGCCGTGCGAGCAACTTCCGTGGGCCAAACGTGGCCATCCGGTTGATCGAGATTCACACGAACGTCGAGCTTCATGACGCGCGCGGCGTCGGCCGCTTCTTTGGCACGAATCTCGGGAGTGCCGCGCGTCCCCATTTCACCGCGCGTCCAATCGCAAACGCCGGTGCGATAACCAAGCGCTTTCAACTTCAAAAGCGTTCCTGCAACCGACAACTCGGCATCGTCGGGATGAGAAAAAACTGCAAGCACATCGAGCTGGGTTTCAGTCGCACTCATGTTCGGAGTTTACTCCGTTTCTGTTTGGTGTAAAGTGGGGGTAGCTCGGCGAAACAATCGAAGCCAAAGATGGATTAACGTTGGAGATCTAAGAATGTCGAATGTGCTTTTGGTCTTTTTACTTCTCTTTATTCCGCGTCCGGATGTGACGTTGCTGGAATCCGGCAAGGCCGCAACTATTCGCAAGCCAACTGCGTCGAGTGAACTCAAGATCATTTCCTACAACATCCGTTGGCGCAGCGGTGACGATCTCAAGAAAATAATCAAACTGCTACAAGAAGATCCGGAGATTGGAAACGCTTCAATCCTCGCGCTCCAGGAAGTTGATCGAAACAAAAAACGTACCGGCCGCAACAACACGGCGAAAATAATGGCCGACGAACTGGGAATGCATTACGCGTGGGCGGCGCCGCCGACGCCGAAAGAGACTGACGAAGAGGAAACGGGCGTTGCGATCCTGAGTGTCTATCCGTTGTCAGAGGTGGAACGGATCGTGTTGCCGCATGCTGGTCCAAACCGCAGGCGACGCGTAGCAATCGGGGCCACGGTCGAGATTGAGAATCGTCGCTGGCGCATATATTCCGCGCACGCGGAAACAAGAATCGGTTTTGATAAGAAACTGGAACAGTTCAAAGCCGTGCTTACTGATCTCGCTCGTTATCCAGCCGACATGCCGGCCGTGATTATGGGCGACTTCAATACGTGGGAGCCCGGCAAACACGGTAAGGTCGCAAAACTATTCACCGATGCCGGAATGAAAACTCCATTCGGCGGGCAGAAAACTTTCAGACGTAAAGTTTTGCTAGTGCCGATTGAATTCAGATTGGATTGGGTTTGGCTACGCGGACTCGAACCGGCCACGTTTGGAATCGATCGGGGAATCGAAATCTCCGATCATTGGCCCTTATGGACCAACGTCAAGCGGCCTACAGATTAAACGGATCATCCAAGCTGATAAAAACGGATATCACGCACGAAAATCCGTGTTTTTGATCCGTAAAATCTGTGGCTGACATTTGTGCTTCTTGTGGCTAAAATGAATTTGGATGAAATGTTCTAACTGCGAAAGGGTCGTGACCCCGACGCGATCCCGCTGTCCAGCTTGTCGAACCAAGTTGCCGGTGTGGTATCTGCTCTTCGGCGTGCTGGCTCTATTCAGTCTCGTCGTCGCCTTCAAAGTCGTTGAAGCAATCCTTTAATTACTACTACCAGACAAAGTTTAGGCGGTGAGCTTCGCCCCCGAAAACTCACCGCCGCGTGATGTGGTGCAGCAATATGGGGAAACCGGATTAGCGCACTCGCACCACGATACTGTTCACTCGCAAAGCATTGCCTGTCGCTCGTTGCAGATCCGCAATTGCCTTGTTCAGATCCGTCTGGGCCTTCAACTCCAACGCCTGCGCTTCAGTTAACGACGTCTGTCGCTCCAACACGAGAAAAGTGGTCGATTGCCCGGCGTCCAGTTTTCGCTGCTCACTGGCAAACTGTTGTTCGTTCGCTTCGCGCGTCGACGCCGATGCACGCAAACGAGCTTCAGCGCTTCTCATCGCCTGCAACGCATTACGAACATCAACCTGAATTGTTTGCTCGAGTTGCTCGCGTTGCGTTCCGATTCGCTCCCCTTCGACGAGTGAGCGACCCAGATTCGCTTCGGCGGTGCGATTACGAAACGGCAAACTGATCTGCACGCCAAGCTTGAAGTTTGTAAACCGGTTGCCGAGAAGATTTTCCACTGACTGCCCAAAGCCTCCGAGCAAGTCAGGCGAGATCGTTTGCACCGGTAGTGCAGGTAACGGATCCAAACCTAATTGTTCTGACAGCACGTTCACACGGTCGCGCACCTCGATGGTCGAGGCGGTGAACGGATTCACACGATTAGCACCAAAGGCGCCTGCTAATCCGTTGAGACCGTAACTTCCAACCAGGTCAACTGCCGGCTTGGTTTGATCCTTGAAGTAACGCTGATCGATCTGATTGATCTCCTTCAACACGTTTGACTGCTGCAACTCCGGCCGGTTTTCCATCGCCGTCTTCAAAGCATCGTCCAAAGAGACCTGAGGCACCACCAGATCCACCGGATCTGTCGGCACGATCGACTCGTTCCAGAGTTCAGCTTTTTGATTCTGAGCAATCAGGTTTTTCAAGTTGTTTTCAGAACGCGAAACTTCTTCAATCGCCGCAAACACGCGTTGTTCGTACGTCGAAATCTGTGCTTCAGCAGCGACTATATCGATCGGCGCGAGTTGACCCTGATCGACTAAACGCCTGTTGTGATCGAGTTGTTTACGTGCCACCGTCACGGCATCACGCTGCACCTGTAGACTGCGCAACGCAAACACGAGATCCCAGTACGCTCGCTGCACGTTTGTAATTGTGTCGATCGCGCGCTGGCGAAATTGCGCATCACTCAAGGAAAGATTTTTACGCGCGATCTCGATCTGGCGGCGGGTGTTATCGATCTTCAGTCCGCGCAACAGTGGTTGCGTGTAACTCAGTGTCACCGCCGTCGGATACTGCGTATTGAGTGCGTTGAATTGGTTGTTGGTGGTTAACCTGACCGACGAAAAATCCAAACGATAATTGCCGCCGAGCACTGGCGACTGGCCTTCTAGTCGCACGGCACCGGTGTAATCGCTTTGAATCGTAGAACCGTTCTGACCACCACTCAAGAAACTCGAGATCGGACTCTCGATGCGCTCGTAAAAAGCCTGTGTAAACAAACGCGGATCGTAAGCACCACGCGCGCCGAGCAGATCAAACTCCGCAATCCGCACATTTTCACGAGCCACTTCAATGTCCTTATTGTTCTCGAGCGCCATCGACAACGCTTCGCGGATTGATAACGGCCGTTGCCGATTCAGATCCACTCCGACGCGATTAACTTCCGGCAGCGGTTTTTGAGGCGCGCGATAATCCGGCGCGACTGCCGGCACTTGCACCTGCTGCACCGGTGATTGCGCAGTTGCAATCGAACTCGCACTCAGCGCAACCATTGATAAAACCAAAATCCTCTTAAACATCGTTCTTCCTTTATCCGCAGATTACGAGAACAAATCTGTGTATCTGTGGACTATTGCTTCGAAATCAACCCGGCCGCAGCGCTCGCCACTCGGCGACGCGCACGCCCAAACATTCCACTCACGCTGTTTCCGATGTAGCCCCAAACGCGACTGCGAGCCAGGTCATCAAACAGCGAATAGAAAACCGGCACCGCCAGCAATGTCAGCAACAAACAGAGCGTTTGCCCGCCAACCACTAGGACGCCGATCGATCGGTTTGTTCCTGAACCTGGACCAGTCGAAATCGTCAACGGCAACATGCCGGCGACCAGCGCGATCGTCGTCATTAAGATCGGACGCAAACGATCGCGGTTCGCGCGAATGATCGCTTCCATTCGTTCCATACCGCGAGCACGCAACTGATTGGTGTGGTCGATCTGCAAGATCGCGTTCTTTTTCACCACCCCAAACAACAGCAGCAGGCCCAGTCCGGAAAAGATATTCACTGTTTGGCCCGTCATTAACAGCGAAAGAATGCCGAACGGAATCGCGAGCGGCAGCGTCAACAGAATCGTCACCGGGTGGATAAACGACTCAAACTGCGCCGCCAGCACCATGTACATGAAGACAAACGAAAGGATGAAGGCGAGCGCAAAATAGTAACCCGCGCGCCCGAGTTCCTTCGATCGTCCGGCCAGTCCGGTGGTGTAAGCCGGATCGATGTTTATCTCTTTCTTCATTTCATCGAGCCGCTGAATGATTGCAGCCTGCGAACCACCGGGCCGGACGTTGCCGAGCAACATCACCTGTCGCTGCCGATTCAAGCGATCAATTGCCGCTGGTCCAGTGCCTTCTTCAACGCGCACCAGGTTGTCGAGGCTCACCCAACCAACCTTTGCTGACGACACGATCATTCGTTTCAAACCCTCAGCGCTGGTGCGAAACTCTCCGATCGCGCGCACACGCACGTCGTACTGGTCCGTACCGGCGTTGAACGTCGAAACTTTCTGACCGGCCACGAGCGAGTTGAGCGCTTGGGCGATATCACCGACCCTCACACCGAGATCGGCGGCACGAGCCCGATCGATAACGACCCGCAATTCCGGTTTACCGCTGATCAAGGTCGAATCGGCATCGACGACATCCGGAATCGTCTTCATCTTCGCGAGCATCGCGTCCGAATACTGTTGCAACTTGTCGAGATCAGGACCACGCAGGACGTATTGAATATCGGCGTTGCGAAATCCGCCGCCGGAGATTGCAGCAACCTGTTGCACGCTCGTGCGCAGTTGACCGGGATAAAACTGTAGATACTTGCCCAGGATTTCATTGCGCGTGCGCACCATCAGCTTTTCTTGTGAAATGTCTCGCTCATCGATCGGCGCCAGCTTCACGTAGATGGTCGCGACGTTGACCAGCTCCTGCTGGCCGCCGCCAATCGTCGTAAGCGTGTCGATCACGCCGGGAAGACCGCGGACGTCGGCCGCGATGCGTTCGGCCAGTGTCGATGTCGCGGCCAGTGAAAATCCTTCCGGGGCACGCACGTTCAGTTCAAACTGCGCCTGATCGTCAACCGGCAGGAAGTTCTTTCCCACAAACATGAAGAGCGGCACGATGCTCAGGATCACGATCAAACATGCGCCCACAATTACCCAGCGGTGGGTCATGGACCACGTCAACATCTTTGTGTACAGGCGGTCGATGGGACGATAGAACCGCGACTCTTTCGAACCGTGATCGCGCGGTTCTGTGTTTTTCTCAGGCGAACGCTCGCGGTCGTTATCACTGCGTTTGATCAAACGCGCCGCCAGCATCGGCGTGAGCGTGAACGACACCAGCAACGACACCATGATCGCAAACGACGAAGTCAGACCGAACGACGACATAAAGCGCCCGACAATGCCACCCATGAAGCCAACCGGCAGGAACACCGCCAACAGCGAAAGAGTGGTGGCCATAACAGCCAGACCAATCTCTTTCGTACCCTCGATCGCTGCCTGAAACGGCGGTACACCTTTCTCTTCGACGAAACGGAAAATATTTTCGAGTACGACGATCGCGTCGTCGATCACGATACCGACCATGAGGGTCAACGCGAGCATCGTGATCTGATTCAGAGTGAATCCCATCGCCGCCATGAGACCGAACGTCGCAATCAGGGACGTCGGGATCGCCAGGCCGGCGATTAAGGTCGAGCGGAAGCTCCACAAAAATACAAAGACAACGATGGCCGCGAGGATGCTGCCTTCGATCAAGTGGGTGCGAATCGATTCGATCGAGGCTTTGATGAAGATCGATTGATCACCCACGACCTCCGTCTTGAAACCGGGCGGCAGCGTTTTGCTAATCTCGACTAGACGCTCTTTGACAGCATCGGCGATCGCAACCGTGTTCTGACCTGATTGTTTCGAAACGATCAAAGTCACGGCCGGTTGACCGTTCAAGCGCGCTTCGGTGCGTGGTTCCTCGGCGCCGTCTTCGGCATAACCGATGTCGCTGAGTTTGACTGAGTAAGTGCCGCGATTGGCGACTACCAGATTGTTGAATTCGGCTGGTTCGATGATTCGGCCCATCGTGCGCACAGTCAGTTCGCGTGCGCCTTCGTCAACGCGCCCGCCGGGCACTTCCAGATTCTGCGCCTTTACTGAGTCGGCAACTTGCGCCACCGTGACGTTGAAAGCGCGCATCTTGTCCGGATCGAGCCAGATTTCGATCTCTCGCCGGCGACCGCCGATGATCTGCACGTCGCCGACGCCGTTGATCGATTCGATCTGTTGCTTGATCTTCTTGTCGGCAACGTCAGTCACTTCACGTAAACTTCGCGGCGCCGAGACTGCGATACGCACCACCGGAGCCGCGTCAGTATCGAGCTTCTGCACGATCGGTTGCTCGGCGGTTACGGGAAGATCGTTGACGATCAGATCGATCTTGTTTCTCACTTCCTGCGCGGCAACGTCAGGATTCTTCTCGAGTATGAACGTGATAAAGACTTGCGACACACCTTCAACCGAAGTCGAACGTAATTCATCGATACCGGAGATCGTGTTGACTGCGCCTTCGACGAGGTCGGTTATCTCAGTCTCAACTTCCTGTGGCGATGCGCCGGGGTTAACAATCGTTACCGTGATCGTCGGCAAGTCGATCTTGGGAAAGAGATCGACGCCCAGCGAGTTATAGGAGAACAGTCCGACGACAGTGAGACTGAGAATCAGCATCGTCGCAAAAACCGGACGGCGAACACATATTTCAGCGAGCTTTTGCATTGTTTATTTGGTTCTTTGTGCTTCGTTCTTTGTACCTGGTATTTGTCGAACTACGATCAAAGCACTAAGTACAAAGCTCAAAGCTCTATTGCTTCACAGCTATCCCGTCACTCAATTGTTCCAGGCTGCTTGTGGCGACCTGCTCATCCGCAGCCACCCCTGATTTGATCTCGATTAAGTCGCCTTCGGTCTGGCCGGTTTGGACTACACGCTGCTCCGCGTGACCGTTTTTGATCACGTATACACGACTGACTCCCGCTTCACTGACGACCGCACGCGCCGGAACAAGCACCGCCGGTGCAGCGCGCTCCTGCAAAATCCTCACCGTGGCAAACTGGCCCGGCTTCAACGCACCGTTGCTGTTCTGGATCTCAGCTTCGACAGTTAACGTACGCGACGTTGCCGAAACACTCGGCGCAATACGCGCCACCCGCCCGCTGAAGTTTTGATCCGGCCACGCACTGGTCGTGATCGAGACTGATTGGCCCACCTTCACTTCGGGAATCGCCTGCTCGGGAATATCGATGCGAATGCGCAACGGATTCGTGCGCACAATCGTCACCACTTTTTGCTGTGGTGAAACATACTCACCAAGATCCGCCGTTCGCTCCGACACGAAACCATCAATCGGCGCCGGGATAACCGCATACGACAAATTCTTACGAGCGAGGCCTAGCTGCGCCTCCGCATTCGCAACATTAGTGCGCGCGACTTCAACGGCCGCATAGTTCTGTCGCGCCTGGGCCAACTGAACGTCGTATTGCTCTTTCAACTGATCGCGCCGGGCACGTTGCTCATCGTAGAAAGAACGTGAAACATCGCCCGACTCGATTA
Organism: uncultured Acidobacteriota bacterium; assembly: GCA_963708055.1. Classification (GTDB taxonomy): domain Bacteria; phylum Acidobacteriota; class Blastocatellia; order Pyrinomonadales; family Pyrinomonadaceae; genus PSRF01. The sequence continues at coordinate 2,302,846 of OY970193.1, forward strand.
GCTTCTCAGCACGACGCAGGTTCGTCTCCGCCAGATCAAGCGCAACCTTTGCGGAGGCCACTTCCGCCACGCGAGTGGGATTGAAAGCTTGTCCCGGTCGCATGCCAATCTTCTCTTCCGCCTGTCGCACCGAAGCCTTTGTTTGCTCGACTTGCGCCACGGCCTGGTCTACGCGAAGTTTCAACTCGGCATCGTCGAGACGAACGAGCATTTGTCCGCGTCTAACTGCACTACCGATGTCAACGCCGACTGCAACGACTTTGCCTGAAGTCTGTGGCGCCACATCCGTTTGTTGATCGCCTGCGAGACTGCCGGTGGCTTCAAAGAATTGCGGCAAATCACGTTTGATAGCGGCGGCGGTTGAAACGCCTTCAACCACGAGTGGTTGATTTGCAGGTGTGTCTTCTTTTCTGACGTTGGCTTTCGAGCCGCCACAGGCTGCCGCAAACAAACCGGCTGCGACGATCAGCAGTAGCAAAGCTGCAAATTTCAAGTTCCCTGTAGATCGCATCTGTCTTTAACTTTTCCTTGATTCGTCTTGCTGTTTCTTTTCCGTCGCCGAAGTGATTCCATGCAAAAGAATGTCAGTGAAATACGTTGCAGCGCTTTCGTTTGAAATGTTCAGCAGGCGCCTGCTTGGGTCCCAAAGATTGTTGTTGAGCGAGTGATGCATCACCATGCCGATAAAGCAGCGCACCACAATCGCCGGATCCATTTCGAGCAACGCTCCTTCGCGTTGACGTTCGCGAATGTAGGCACCGAGATATTCATAAACACGGCGCACAAACTCGTCGAAGAACATTTGCGCGAGTTCGTGTTTTTCGAGCGCCGAGTGCAACAGCAGACGCTGGAATTCGGGATCGTTTTCGTGATGATTCAACGCACCGAGGGCGAGTGATTCAAAGACGGCGCGATCGTCTTTGCGCTCGATCGCATCCGCAGCCATCACCATCGGATCGAAACGAGCGCCTTTACATGCTTTGTGATCGAGGATGGCTGCGTAGAGTTCCTCCTTGGTAGCGAAGTGACGGAAGACCATTGCTTCCGAGACTCCGGCAGCCTGCGCGATCTCTTTGGTGGTAGTTCCGCGAAACCCTTTTTGTGAGAAAAGGGTAACGGCAACAGCGAGGATTTGGAGGCGCCGTTCTTCGCCGGCCATCCGGGCGCCACTCACCGCGCCCTCAACAGTCATCTGCTTGCTCAATCTCTTTCCTTTCTCTTCATTCGCATCCTCAAGGACGCAAAGTAAGTACTTACTTACCACTCATAAACAGAACTGTCAAGCAGAGTATTAAGCACCCGGCCCGCGGAGCGGGCGACAGCAGGCTTTGCCTCAAAAGTCATCTTGAAGGCCACAAAGAGGCACACAAAGCACAAATGAATTCTTAGCAGTAGAGGTAATCCTTAAGGTTTTTATCATTTGCGCTGTTTGTGCTGTTTTGTGCCTACTCTCTGTCTTTGAAAGCGAAGTTCCTGGGGGCTTGCGCCCGAGGCTCTATGCTGTCACCTGCTTTGCGGCTCGTCACTAGTCTTGTATCAACTCAATCCTGTCGCTTTTTATCACTCGGATATTGTACGAAACCTATTCTTCTCTTCCCGGTTTGTATCCTTTCGCAACAAGGGGAGACCAAAAATTCAGCCATTTTGCTCACTCAATGTCGGCACAATGCTTGCACCTATTCACGCGAGCTAAATCTTATTCGGAATCTGATAAGGAGTATTCGATATGCCAGACAATGGAGCTATCAACGAAGGAACCACCGGCGCCAGCAAATCAGGTGGAGCAGGGGCCGCTACCGCTCTATCCCAAACTGCTCAGGACTACGGTCAAAAGATCTCTGAGGTTGCCACACAGGCGAAAGACTACCTCGGCGATAAAGTTTCGGTAGTCGGCGACAAATTCAAAGAGTTGCAAAACGCAGATCTCGGCGAGATCGCTGAGAATGCCAAAAACTACGCGCGACAAAAACCAGGCCAGGCGCTACTGATCTCGGCAGCGGCCGGTCTGATACTTGGATTGATTATTCGGGGCCGGCGCTAACCGGCGCCCAAACTACCGAACAGGGGTGAATCAAAATGGCGGCACCAAAGCAAAGTCTGACCAGGACTGACGAACTGGCCACACGCAATGACACTGAAAACCTTCCGACGCTATTCAGTCGTCTCGGCGATGACGTAATGCAGCTTTTCAACTCTCAACTCGCACTCTTCAAAGTTGAGATCAAAGAAGAGGCAAGCGCGTACGCTCGCAACATCACCATGATCGGCATTGGCGCAGTGATCGCAACCATTGGATTCGCGCTGCTAAATGTGGCGATCGCTTTCGCCGTATCGACTCTGTTCGCACAGGCAAACTTCAGCCAACCAGCGAGCTACGCTCTGGGCTTTGTAGTCACGGGTGGTTTCTATGTTCTGGTTGGCGCAATAGTCGTGCTGCTAATGAAGAACCGGTTAGCGAAACAGGACCTGGTACCCGAGCGAACGGTTGCAGAATTGAGAAAGGATAAACAATGGCTGAAGAACGAACTCTAGGACTGGCTCGCGCGCAAGACCTAACGGGTGAGGAGCCTTCCAAAGAGGAACTCCAGCGTCGTTTGGGCGAAGCGCGCGATTCGATCTCAAATACAGTAACGGAGATAAAAGAGACTGTGGCAAATCAGGTACAAGCAGTTAAAGACACTCTTGATTGGCGCGAACAGTTTAAGAAACGACCGGTTGCCTGGAGTGCAGCCGCGGCGGGAGTCGGCTTCTGCACCGGCTACTGCATCGCGTCGTATGCAAAAGGTGATCGAGACAATTACGACTCGGCAATCGAGCGTTATGGAGAAGAATCGAGGTACTACGCCTCGCAGGGTATGCTGAACACGGCGGCGAATCAGGGCGCAATCCGTTCCCCACAAGGAAACGGAACTCACGATTCAGGTCCCGGCTTCTTTCAGAAGGTTGCTAATACTCCGGCTTTTGAGCGTGTACGCAGCGAAGCTGGAAACATCGGCGACGCGCTGATGCAGGAAGTAACCAACACGGCGAAAACAGTGGTGCTGCCGGCTTTGATCACCTCGCTAAAAAACTTCATCGGTGACCATCTGCCAAACGCTCAAAAGGAACCGGCGTCACAGAGACCAGCCGCGACCTATCAACCTTCGATGGAACGAAACCCGTCCTGAAGAAGATTTTATAGCCACGGATGAACCCGGATTACACCGATCAGAAAGACAAATTCTGATCGGCGTACATCCGCGTTTATCTGTGGCTCAAATCCTGTCTTTTGCGATAGACTCTCCGCGTTCCTCCGACGCCACAAGCCAAAACTTGAAAGGGGGATTTGATGCCCAGCTTCAATCTCCGAGAGTCCCTCAAAGTCTCTGCAATATTTCTTTTCGCGTTGCTGTCGTGTGCTTCCGTCTTTGCCAATCAGGACCCTCCTGACGAACGCCAACGCGCGTTTCAACTCTACAAAGACGCGAAATATTCAGAAGCGATGCCGGTGTTTGAAAAGCTCGCTGCTGCCAATCCAAAAGATCCAGAGGTGCTTGAGGTCTTTGGGTTTCTGGTGTTGACGCAGAACGTCTATCTGAAAGATCCGGCAGCTCGAAAGCAGGCGCGACAGCGTGGCCGGGAAATTCTCGTGCAAGCGCAAAAACTCGGCGCCGACAGTCAACTTCTCAAGGCGATGATCGAAAACGTTCCGGCCGATGGCGGCGACGACGCTTCGTTCTCAACCAAAAAGGAAGTAGACGAAGCTATGCGCGAAGGTGAAGGAGCTTTCGCCAGTGGCAACATGGCGAAGGCGCTCGAGATGTACCAGCGCGCGTTACTCCTCGATCCGAAACTCTACGAAGCTGCCCTCTTTAGTGGCGACGTTTACTACAAAACAGGCGAACAGATTAAGGCGAGTGAGTGGTTTGGACGCGCTGCCGCAATCAACCCGGATCGCGAAACGGCGTATCGTTACTGGGGCGACTCACTGATGAGGCAAGGCCGCCTCACTGAAGCTGGAGACAAGTTCGTCGAAGCCTTCATCGCCGAACCATATAACCGTCTGGCGCGAGGCGGTTTTATTGCCTGGGCAGAAAAAGCACATATCGCTCTCGCTCATCCGCGTGTCGATCGTCCCGCAAACGTGACTCACAAGAATGAAAAAGACACAACCATCACTCTCGATGCCGACATGCTCAAGAAAGACGACAAGTCGGGCGCTCCGGCAGCATGGATGATGTACGGGATTATTCGCGCGAGTTGGAAAACTGAGTTTACAAAGCAGTATCCGAATGAAAAAACCTATCGTCACAGTTTGAAGGAAGAAGTGGCGGCACTGAAAGGTGCGATTGAATCAGCCCAAAACCAGAAGGTCGATCCAAAAAATCTCGATCCATCGCTACAAGTCCTGGTCAAACTGAATAAAGACGGACTGCTCGAACCGTACATCCTGCTCGCGCTGCCAGACGAAGGCATCGCTCAGGATTTCGCAACCTATCGCAAAGACAACATCGACAAGCTGCGCCGCTATGTTAAGGATTATGTGATGGCGGGCGGAAAGCAGTAAATCAGTTTTTAGTCCGTGTAATCCGTAACCAGGTTTTAGCCACGGATTACACGGTTCTTAGCTTATCTCGATCCTGGCGCTGGTTTGCGCGGCAACTTCTGATCGCGCATCGCAGTTTGATAAACAAACGCCGCCATGATTGTCGCCGCCTGTTTCATATCATCCGCTTGAATACGATCAAACACATCCTGATTTGAGTGATGTGTGCGCGTGTCGTATTCAATCTCGTCCTGAATAAACTGAAATCCCGGCAAGCCAACTCCATCAAAAGCGAGGTGATCGGTGCCACCGGTGTTGGAAATTGTCAGCGTCGCTGCACCGAGATTGCGGAACGGCGCTAACCATTGCCGGAAGATCGGCCGAACACCTTCGTTGCCTTGCAGATAAACTCCGCGGATCTTGCCGGTGCCGTTATCGAGATTGAAATAGGCGCTGAAGTTTTCATATCCGGCTTTTTTGACCAGGGTTGGACCAGCCTGAGGGGTTGCGTTGCCATTGCCGTTTCCACTTCCGCCACCCATCGCATTATTCGGTCCACCGGTTGCCGGAGCAGCGGATGTCGCGGGATTTTGCATGCTGCCGAAATGTTCGGCCACGTACGCGCGCGAGCCGAGCAATCCCTGCTCTTCTCCACTCCACAAGGCAATGCGAATCGTGCGACGTGGCTTGAGGCCGAGGGCCTGAATAATTCGCACCGCTTCCATCGTTACCGCACAACCTGCGGCGTTGTCAGTGGCGCCCGTGCCGGAATGCCATGAGTCCATGTGACCGCCGAGCATCACGATTTCGTCTTTCAGATCGGTGCCGGGAATCTCTGCGACGGTGTTGTAACCCATCAAATCCTTGTCTTGAAACTCGACCGCCAGATCCACGGTCATTTTCACCTGTTCGCCGGCCTGGACCATGCGCACGATGCGATTGTAATGCTCGACCGCCATCACCACTTGCGGCGAAATTTTTGGTGCGCTCTTATCGTAAACCGGAGTGCCACGCGGCGCTGGTCCAGTAGCATTTGGATCGCGCGGTGGCTGCGGAACGGTGGCTGATTGCACGAAGAGAGTGCCGCCATCGCCGCGACCTGGCTCGACGAGCAAACCGGCTCCTTCAGCCAGAAAGAACCGCAACCTGGCCTGGAAAAACTCCGCGGCGGCTCTTTGAGTCGGATTGCCCGGACCGAAGTTTGGCCGGCCGCCACCCTGGCGTGGCTCAGGCGCGTCAGCCAAAGTCAGCAATTCTTTCTCATTCAGACGTGTTCCCGGCGCTTCGAAGCGAGCCTGCACTTCGCGAATCGGCGCGATCAGGATGATCTTTCCGGTGATCTTTCCCTTGAACTTTTCCAGATCGGCCACGGTTGTCGCGTCGAAGTAAACAACGTCCGCGGTCAAAGGAGCTGAAAATCCCGGTGACCACGCTTTGGGATAGGCGATCAGCGGAATCGCGGTCGGCTCGGTCACCTGGGCTGAGAATCGTTTCAAAGTCCAGCCGCGACCGAAAGGTCCCCACGCTTCGAGATGCGCGTTTTGCAGTCCCCACTTCGTCATTTGATCGCGGGTCCACTCGTTAGCGCGCTTCATACCGGGAGAGTTGGTCAGGCGTGGGCCAATAACGTCGCTCAGGTAACTCAGCGTTTGCATTACCTGCGAGCGATTCATGCCTTCATCCTTGATGCGTTGAATCGGATCGTTGGGGTCGGGAGCCGGAGCTTGAGCCTGCTGGGCAAGCAGGGTGACCGGCGACGCGATAAAGATCAGTAGCAGCAGAAGGGCTGCAGAGCGCCGTAGAATCATGATGGGTCTCCTCGAAGAAAGTAGGTGGTCTGGCTAATACTGCATCCGGCGGGGGAAAGGTTGCAAGTGCGGGAGTGAGGTTTTCTCACGCAGCGACGCAACGGCGCAACGTTAGGACCTTCGGTTACCAGGAGTCCTAACGTTGCGCCGTTGCGTCGCTGCGTGAGAAATCTTAATTGGCAGTCGATCGACTCGGGCGGGTTGCCGGTGGCTTGACGATCGGTTCGGGTGTTTCGTTTGACTTATACCCGCAGTCCTCGTTCGCACAGTAACGGAACGTGCCATCCTTCTTCGTGGTCTTCTCCAACAGAAACGTCGCATTACACTGCGGACAGGTTTCGAGCACCGGCTTGTCCCAATAAACAATGTTACAGTTCGGATACTCCGAACATCCGTAAAACGCCTTGCCGCGTTTCGATTTCTTCACCACGATCTCGCCCTTGCATCCCGGACGCGAACACGAAACACCAACCGTCTCCTGCTTGATGTATTTGCACTTCGGATAATTCGAACACGAGATAAACTCGCCAAACCGGCCAAAGCGCTTCACGAGTTGCGCGCCATCGACCGGACACTTCTCATCCAGCGGCACTGGCGCCGGCGCAGCCACACCGGTTTTGCCAATCTTCCGGATGTTGCGACACTCAGGATATCCGGTGCAGCCAAGGAATGGACCAAACCGTCCACGCTTCATCTGCATCTGCTTCCCACACAACTCACAAACTTCCGGTTCCGACGCTTCTTCACCAGCAACAGCGGGCTCCGCCGAACTTCCGGCGCCATCCGCTCCGGCGGCCGGTTCAGCATCACGCGTGGCTTCGCAATTGAGACACTTCAGATATGAACCAAAGCGTCCCCACTTCTGGACCATCCCCGGCGTGTTGCACTTCAAACAAACTTCATCCGTGGGAACGTTCTTCTCTTTGATGTCTTTGATGTAAAGCTGAAACTGTTTGAGGTCGCCTTCAAACTTGTTGTAGAAATCGCGCAGCGCCTTGGTCCACTCGATCTTCCCTTCCTCAATGTCGTCGAGCTCTTCTTCCATTCGCGCCGTGTAAGTTTCGTTGAAGAGATCGTCGAAACCACCCTCGATCAGAAGATCGTTGACGGTCTTCCCCAAACCAGTGGGATGAAAACGTCCCTGTAGCTTTTCGACGTATTCACGTTCCTGAATCGTCGACATGATCGCCGCATAGGTTGACGGTCGACCAATTCCCTTCTCTTCAAGCGCTTTCACGAGCGTGGCTTCCGTGTAGCGCGGCGGAGGCTCGGTGAAATGCTGCTCGGGCGTGATCGAATTGAGCTTCAGCGTTTCGCCTTTTTCGACGAGCGGCAGGCTGCGTTCTGCTTCGTCGTCTTCTTCAGTCTTTTCGTCGCGGCCTTCCTGATAAATTTTGAGGAAGCCGTCGAACTTCTGCACCGAACCGGTAGCGCGGAAAATGAATCTTCCCGCTTCGATATCGATCGTAGTCTGATCAAAAACCGCCGGCATCATCTGCGACGCCACAAAGCGCTGCCAGATCAAACGATAGAGCTTCAACTCTTCCGGCTTGAGATAATTCGCGAGTGAATCCGGAGTGCGGGCGATTTCCGATGGACGAATCGCTTCGTGCGCGTCCTGCGCGTCTTTCTTGGAGCGATAGTGCACGGCTTTTTCCGGCAAATAGTTAGCGCCGTATTGCCGGTCGATATACTCACGCACTTCACCGAGCGCTGTATCCGAAACGCGCGTCGAGTCGGTACGCATGTAGGTGATCAGACCGACTGAACCTTCGTCGCCGAGTTCAACGCCTTCGTAAAGTTTTTGAGCCAGCATCATCGTCTTCTTCACGGCGAAGCCGAGCTTACGCGATGCTTCCTGTTGCAGTTTTGAAGTGATGAACGGCGGGACTGGATTGCGTTTCCGCTCTTTGGTCGTGACATCGCCGACGACGAATGTTTGTTGTTGCGCTTCGGCAACAATCTCGTCAGCCTGCGCTTGATCTTTAACAAGGATCTCGTTCTTTTTGAGATCCTGATCGAAGCCACTGGTTTTAACTGTCTGCTCGCCAACCCTGAACAGTCGCGAGTCAAACGCGGGCGGCAACTTCGAACTCAGATTCGCGCCGATGGTCCAATATTCAGTTTTAATGAACTGCTCGATCTCGCGTTCGCGTTCGACCACCATTCTCAGCGCCACGGACTGCACGCGCCCGGCGCTCAAACGACCGCCAATCGTGCGGCACAGCAACGGCGAAACTTTGTAACCGACCAAACGATCCAGCACGCGACGCGCCTGTTGTGCATCGACAAGGTTCTCGTCAATCTGTCGCGGATTGTCGAAAGCCGCATTGACCGCGCGCTTCGTGATCTCGTTGAACATCACGCGATACGCAGGCTTGGCAGGACGCTTCGGCACGATCTCTTCCGCGAGATGCTGGCAGATCGCTTCACCTTCACGATCAGGGTCAGCCGCGAGATAAATCGCGTCAGCTTCTTTGGCAGCCTTCTTCAGTTCCGCAACGATCTTTTTGTTGTTTCGCTTTTTCGAATCGGGAATCAGTTCGTAAGTAGGTTCAAAGTTGTGATCGACGTCAACGCCGAGACCTTTCGAAGGCAGATCTTTGATATGACCAATCGAGGCCTTAACCAGATAGTCCTTTCCCAAATATTTGTTTATGGTCTTCGCCTTCGCAGGCGACTCAACAATAACGAGGTTTTTAGCCATCTATATTTATTTCCAATTGCCGATTGCCAATTTCCCGAATTCGCCGAAGGTTCAAATCGGCAATTGAAAATTGGCAATTGCCAATGCCTAGATCCTTTTCACAAAACATCTTCCCGGCAACGCACGCACCAGCTCGCGAATTTCCAAAGAGAGCAAGGCCGCGGTTAACTCCGAAATCGGAAGTTTGCTCTTGTCAAAAAGCCAATCCACATGAACCGGCGAGTCGGCAGTCAATAACTTAAACACCGAAAACTCCGACGGCGACAGCCCTTCCGGCACGAGTGTCAACCGTGCCGACAGCTCTTTCTTTCCATCTCCAACCGGAGGCGGCAAAAGCGTCGCCGCGATTTGCTGCGGCAGTTCCTCGGCGATGTCTTGCCAATGCTGTACCAGCTTTGCCCCCGCGCCCTTTATTAAATAGTTAGTGCCGAAGGAATTTCGAGAAGTAATGTTTCCGGGTACCGCAAATACTTCCCGATTCTGTTCCATCGCGAGGCGCGCAGTTATCAAAGAACCCGAATTCTCGGCCGCTTCCACAACCACCACGCCGAGACTCAGACCGCTAATGATGCGGTTGCGGTACGGAAAGTTTTCCGAGACCGGTGGCGTTCCCAAAGGAAACTGGCTGACCAGGGCGCCGCCACTGTCGAGTATTTCCGCCGCTAACTTCTTGTGATCACGAGGATAAACCTCGTCGATCCCCGTTCCCAGAACGGCTACTGTCCGGCCTCCCGCCTCCAGCACGCCCCGGTGGGCTGCGGCATCAATTCCCCGCGCAAAGCCCGAAACCACCGTTACGCCACGCTGGGCGAGGTCGCGAGCCAGCATGATGGCCGCGTTCTGACCGTAGGTCGAACACCGTCGCGACCCGACAACTCCGATACATGGCCGATCCAAACTTTCCGACCACGCTCCCTTTACATATAAAACAATAGGCGGGTCGTAAATCTCGCGCAAAGATGAGGGATAAACTCCATCGTCCAGCAAGAGTATGTCGCCGTCAAGTCGCTTGACCGCGCTAATCTCTGCTTCGGCACGAGGGAGCAGGTCGCGGGCAATGATGGTATCAACGGCCTCAGGCGGCAGTCGCAACTGCTCCAGTTCAGCTCGTGTCGCCCTGTAGACGGCCTCGGCAGAACCAAAGCGTTCGAGGAGTTTGGCAGCGGCGCGAGGTCCGATGCCGGGTGTCATATTCAGCTCAACCCAGTCTCTAATCATGTGAGGAATTCCTTGTAAAAGAACAATTTACCCGACATCACCGCCTGGCGGAGGCGTGTAGGAATCGAACCTACCTGAGCCCGTTCTCACGGTCTCACTGACGGTTTTGAAGACCGCGCCGTTCACCAGAACAGATTCGCCTCCAAGCTGAGGCCTGATTGTCGGAAGCACCAAAAGCTACGCGCCACCGCCCCAAACTGTCAAGGGCGTCTCCCTGGAGTGTGGTGCCTTGGCACCGCCCTGGTCTTTAATTAGTAACCCGGAAACCGAGCGCCACTTTGGCCAAAGCGGTGCCAAGGCACCGCACTCCAAGGTAGTGTCTTACTTTGCGGTTCTTCTCTGCGGCCCTCTGCGTACCTCGGCGATCTCTGCGTGAGAGTAGTGGTTTATACGCAGAGATCGCCGAGGTACGCAGAGGGCCGCAGAGTCAACTCTTCAATTTAAGCCGCTACCCACTCCAAGGAGGATTTGACCTCTGCACGGTGTCTCGCCTAACATCCGAACGAACGTTCGAACTGAAGAATATTGTTAATCATGTTAAATCCTGAAAATCCTGTAATAAACTTTCAAACCTCGCCAGACCAGTACCATCATTGGAAGCTCCAGGTCGATGGTGCGGTCGCACGGCTCTCGATGGACGTCCAGGAAGACGAGACGCTCGCCGACGGTTATAAACTCAAACTCAATTCCTACGACCTTGGGGTTGATATCGAACTCGCAGATGCCATCCAGCGTCTCCGCTTCGAGCATCCGGAAGTTCGCGTAGTTGTGGTCACGAGTTTGAAACCCCGAATTTTCTGCGCGGGCGCGAACATCTACATGCTCGGCAGCTCGTCGCACGCGTTCAAAGTCAACTTCTGCAAGTTTACGAACGAGACGCGTTGCGCCATCGAAGATGATTCCAAACATTCCGGGCGTCGCTATGTCGCCGCGCTGAATGGAACGGCCTCAGGCGGAGGTTACGAACTCGCCATTGCCTGCGACCAGATTTTCCTCGTTGACGACGGCAACTCGACGGTTTCGTTGCCGGAAGTTCCGTTGCTCGGTGTTTTGCCGGGTACAGGTGGACTGACACGTCTGGTTGATAAGCGAAAAGTGCGACGCGATCGCGCCGATGTGTTCTCCACGCTCGCGGAAGGTTTAAAGGAAAGCGCGCGAAGGAGTGGGGCTTGATCGACGGTTACTTCCCCACCAGCAAGTTTCAGGAATCGATCGACGCACACGTGAAGCAGCTTGCCGGTAGCGAGGAGTCAGCGCCGCAAGGTATCAAATTAACACCTGTAGAATTTCAAAGCACCGCAAACTCGCGCGACTACAAGTACGTCAAGCTCAAACTAAATCGCGATCAGCGTTATGCCGATCTGACGATTCAGGCGCCCGAAGAACCACAACCCTCTACCGGTGACGAAATCCAGAAACGGGGCGATGCGTATTGGCCGTTGCAAGCCTATCGCGAACTCGACAATGCCATCTTGCACCTGCGCGTTAATGAACCATTGATCGGTCTCGTGTGTCTGCGCACCGAAGGCAACGCGGCTGAAGTTCTGGCAGTGGACCAGATATTAGCTGCAAATCACGATCATTGGCTCGTGCGAGAAATATTGTTGTACATGGCTCGGACGTTACGACGCCTTGATCTGACAGCCAAGAGCTTTTTCGCGATCGTCGAACCGGGCAGTTGTTTCGCCGGCAATCTTCTGGAACTGCTGCTCGCCTCGGATCGCAGTTACATGCTCAAAGATTCAGACAGCGGCGAAGCCTCACTCGCGGTTTCGGAACTAAACGCTGGTGCGTTTCCGATGAGCAATGGTCTAACGCGCATGGCGTCGCGATTTTTGGCAGAACCAGAGAAGCTCGAAGAGGTTTTCGGCGGGCAGCAGTCTTTCGACACGGAAGCAGCCGAAGAGATTGGCCTGATAACTTTTGCACCAGACGGTCTCGACTGGAAAGACGAGATTCGCGTCGCGATCGAAGAGCGGACGTCGCTATCTCCCGACGCCCTGACCGGCATGGAAGCATCACTTCGTTTCGCCGGCCCGGAAACAATGGACACAAAAATCTACGGACGCTTGACTGCGTGGCAAAACTGGATCTTCCAACGACCTAATGCAGTCGGCGAAAAAGGCGCGTTGACAAACTATGGCAAACCAACGCAAGCCGAGTTCGATTTCAAACGAATGTAGATCACAAAAGCACACAATGCAGGCGCGCTCAACTCAATAATAACCATGTGCTTCTTGTGCTTTTTTATGGCTGATCTGATTTTGAGGTAATGATGAATTTATACGATCGCATTCCTAACAACGTTAATTTGTCGGAAGACAAAAAGCTTCAGCGGGCGCTCGAGAAGTGGCTGCCAAACTATCTTGACTGGTGGCGCGAGATGGGACCGGAAGGTTTTCAGGAGAAAGATGTTTGGCTGCGTACCGCGGTTGATGTCGGCTCTGAAGGCTGGGCCCACTTTGATTACGTGAAGATGCCTGACTATCGCTGGGGCATCTTTCTTGAACCGGCGCAACCGGATGCGAAGGTCGGCTTTGGCGACAACTACGGCCGTCCAGCCTATCAGGAAGTGCCAGGTGAATTTCGCAATTCCTTGCGACGCATCATTGTCACTCAGGGCGACACCGAACCCGCATCGGTCGAACAACAACGTCAGCTCGGCAAGACCTGTCCTTCTCTTTACGACCTGCGCAATCTCTTCCAGGTAAACGTGGAAGAGGGCCGACACCTGTGGGCCATGGTCTATCTACTGCACGGTTATTTCGGCCGTGACGGTCGCGACGAAGCCGATGAGTTGTTGGAACGACGCAGTGGTAATCCTGACAAGCCGCGTATTCTCGAAGCTTTTAACCAACCATGCGACGACTGGCTCAACTTCTTTGCCTTCACGATGTTTACTGATCGCGATGGCAAGTATCAGCTCTCAGCCCTTGCGGAATCAGGCTTCGAACCGCTCGCCCGTACCTGTCAATTCATGTTGACGGAAGAGGCACATCACATGTTTGTGGGCGACACGGGACTCGGTCGCGTTTGCCGTCGCACCGCGCAACTGATGAAAGAAGGCGACGTGCGCGAGCTTGGTGGTATTCCGCTCGATATTATTCAGAAGTACATCAACTTTTGGTTCAGCTACTCACTCGATCTATTTGGCGGTGAAATCAGTTCTAACTCTGCTGACTTTTTTGCTGCGGGATTGAAAGGTCGTTACAAGGAAAAGGACCTGTACACGGATCACCTCGCCCAGGATCAGAACTTCACGATGACGGTCGTTGAAGATGGTCAACTCAAAACGCGCGAAGTGCCGCTGCGAAATGCATTGAACGAAGTGTTGCGCGGTGAGTATGTGAAAGATTGTGAAAAAGGTCTGGCGCGCTGGAACAAAGTGCTCAGGGAGGAAGGCGTGAATGAGCGTCTCTATTTGCCGCATCCGCGTTTCCACCGTCACGTCGGCGAATTCGCGGGTCACACGTTCGATCTGCAGGGCAATTTGATCTCCCGCGAAGAGTTTGAGAGTCGCAAGTCTGAATGGCTGCCGACGATGGAAGATCGCGAATACGTTCGCAGTCTCATGCATCCGGTTGTCGAGCCCGGCAAAATCGCCAACTGGATCGCGCCACCGGCAGCGGGAATCAAAGGTAAGCCGTTCGAGTTCGAATACGTGAGGCTGTAACCACGGATAACACGGATTTTATCCTGATTAAATCCGTGGCTAACTCAATGTCGAAATACGATCAGAAACTGGAATTTATCCTGCGCACGTCGGCGCGGATCTTTGCCGAGAAGAATTATCACTCGACTTCGATGCGCGACATTTCGCGTGCGACGAACGTCAGTCTTGCCGGTCTTTATCACTACTGCAAGTCGAAAGAAGAACTGCTGTTTCTAATCCAGGACAACTGCTTTGGACGTGTGCTCGAACGTCTCGAGGAACGATTACAAGGCGTCGAAGATCCCATCACAAAACTCGGTATCTTTATCGAGAATCACCTTTCATTCTTCGCCGCAAACATGTCCGAGATGAAAGTGCTTTCGCATGAAGCGGAGTCATTGCGTGGTGACTTGTACACTCATGTGTCATCTCGAAAAGACAAGTACACCAAACTGGCGCGCAGAATTTTGCATGAGGTTCAGAACAGCCAGGGAAACAAAGAGACAATCGATCTGACCGTAGCGACATACGCACTTTTCGGAATGATGAACTGGATCTACAACTGGTACGATCCGCAGGGAAAACTAAAAGTTTCCGAACTGGCCAACAATCTTCTGAAACTATTTCTCAACGGCTTTCTGGCAAACAGTGTGACGCATGGTCTCCCCGGCAGCGCACCCGCATTGCGCTCCGAAAGTCCCAGTGTTTGGCGTCTTGGATAAAAAATGAACGACACAAAAACACGACTCGATTACGAAACACGCGACGGCATCGCCATCATCACGCTCAACGATCCGCCGGCCAACACTTACAGCTATGAAATGATGCAACAGCTCGACCGCGCGATCCTCAATGCGCGCATGGACGAAGCTGTTCAGGTGATCGTGATCACTGGCAAGGGTGAGAAGTTTTTCTGCGCCGGCGCTGACATTCAAATGCTCGCGAATGTAACGCCGACATTTAAATACTTCTTTTGTCTGCACGCGAATGAAACGTTGTCTCGTTTGGAACAGACACCGAAACTCGTGATCGCCGCAATCAACGGACATTGCGTCGGTGGCGGTCTGGAAGTGGCAATGGCAGCCGATATGCGTATCGCTCGCAAAGGCGCGGGAAAGTTAGGTTTGCCCGAAGTTTCGCTCGGCGTGCTTCCGGGAACCGGTGGCACACAGCGTCTGGTTCGGATTGTCGGCAAGTCGAAAGCGATCGAATTGATGGCAACGGGCGAACTGTTTGATTTCGAACGTGGCCTGGAGTTAGGTATTCTGAATCAGGTTTTTGACACCGAGAACCGCGAACATTTCGATGAGATGATTCTCGAATACGCGCGACGGTTCACGACCCCTAACAAAGCGGCGCACGCAGTCGGCCGGATTAAACGCGCCGTGCAAACCGGCTCGGAAATCTCGTTTGAGTCAGCCCTCGCGCTCGAACGCGAACTTCAGCAACAACTCTTCCAGTCAGAAGATGCAAAAGAGGGGTTGGATGCTTACGTTAACAAGCGCAAACCCGAATTCAAGGGAAAGTAGAACTTTGTACTTGGTGCTTTGTTCTTGGTTTTTGTATCTGACCAAGCACAAAGGACAAAGTACTAAGCACAAAGATCAAAAATCCAATGTACGAACACATTCAAGTCGCTGAGGCTGACGGCATCGTGACGATCACTCTGAATCGTCCCGACAAACTGAATTCGTTCATCGGTCACATGCGACGCGATCTCGCAGAGGCGCTCGAGCACACTGGAAGCGATCGCAGTGTTCGCGTGGTCATAATCACTGGCGCCGGTCGCGCGTTCTGTGCGGGTGGCGACATCGCGTTTATGGCCGACCTGATGCAACGTCACGACTCTGAAGAGTTTTCGCGCATCCTCGGCGCGGGCCGGCGCGTGATTCTTGCGATCCGGCAGATGACAAAACCGGTAATTGCTTCGATCAATGGTCCAGCTTCCGGCGCCGGTTTCAATCTCGCTCTCGCATGTGATCTTCGTATTGCTGCAAACAACGCCACGTTCAGCCAATCGTTTGCCAAAGTCGGACTTCACCCTGACTGGGGCGGCACCTATTTTCTCCCGCGTTTGGTAACTTCGAATAAAGCGTGTGAGATGTTTTTCCTGGGTGAGACGATCGACGCAGCGGAAGCTGAGCGACTGGGAATCGTAAATCGCGTTGTCGCACCGGAGGAGTTGGAAAGCGCAACACTCGAGCTAGCTGAACGACTACGAGCCGCGCCACCGATTGCGCTGGCGGCTGCAAAGCACGCTGTTTACATGAGCCAGTCCGCCGAACTCGAAGAGATGCTGCGTTACGAGACTGAAGCGCAGTTGCGTTGTTTTGCATCTGACGATGGTCGCGAAGGTGTCCACGCATTCCTGGAAAAACGCGAACCCAAGTTCACTGGTCATTAATATGTTGCAGGGAAAAACAGCGCTTATCACTGGCGGTGGGCGAGGCATCGGCCGCGCCATCGCACTCGCGTTCGCACGCGAAGGCGCGCGCATCGCAGTCGCGGCGAGAACCTCGGAACAGGTTGAACAAGTTGCATCGGAGATCGGCAACGATGCGATAGCGCTCGTTTGCGACGTCTCGGATCCGAATAGCGTTTCTCAGATGTTCAGCGATATGCGAGAACGCCTTGGCGATGCGGATATTCTCGTCAATAACGCCGGCATCGCGGAGAGTGCGACGTTAGTAAACACCACTGACGAGCTCTGGCACCGCCATCTGGCAATCAATCTTTCCGGGACTTTCTACTGCACGCGTGCAGCCCTGCCGGCGATGCTCAAGAATGGCTGGGGTCGCGTAATAAACATCGCATCGATCGCTGCAAAAACCGGCGCGCCGTACATCGCAGCTTATTCGGCGTCAAAACATGGGGTGCTCGGACTCACGCGTTCGGTCGCGCTGGAAGTCGCCGCTACCGGCATCACCGTCAACGCAATTTGTCCCGGTTATGTCGATACGGACATGGTCTCACGCGGCATTGAAAAAATTACCACGCGCACTGGTCGGACTGCCGAAGAAGCGCTCGACACGTTGAAGAAAATGAGCCCGCAAAATCGGCTGGTTACTTCTGAAGAGGTAGCGGCAATGGCACTATTGCTCGCTTCCGATGAAGGACGCGGAATCAACGGACAAGGGATCACGATCGATGGCGGATCGGTACTCTCTTGACCACAGATTACACAGATTAATCCGTAAAAAATTCGCGTTAATCTGTGGCTAGTTGATAGACCAACCTGATCGGCAATCCCATGATATTGAAGTAGTCGCCCTGAATCTCTTCGATGAAGAGTGAGGCTTGGCCCTGTATGCCGTAGGCTCCTGCTTTACCAAACGGCTCGCCTGTCGCGATGTACCAGTCGATCTCTTTCTCACTCATCTCAGCAAAACGCACGCGCGTGGTTTCATAAGCAACGCGCGATTTGCCTCCAACTCTAACGACCGCGACGCCAGTGAGAACGTCATGCCATTTCGCGTTCAGTAAATTCAACATTCTTTTCGCATCCGCTGCGTCTGTGGGTTGGCCCAGTATTTGATCGTCAACAACCACCGTCGTATCGGCGCCGAGCACTAATCCGTGGTCCAACTTCGCCGCCACGGCTTCGGCTTTTGAGCGCGCCAGTCGTTGGACGTAGACGGCCGCCGGCTCGTCTGGAAAAAGAGTTTCATCGATACCGGCAACGATGATTTCATGCGGCCATCCGGCGCGCTCGAGTATCTCCGCGCGTCGCGGGCTGCCTGATGCGAGTACTAGTTTTTCGCGTAAGTGATTTGCGTTTTGAGTCATGATTTGCAGTGAACTTGCTGCGGCAGAGTTTGCGTGTTTCAATCGATGAGCGCAAGCAATGAATCAATTGATCAAATCATTACCGCAAGTTCTGCGTGCTGCCGGCAGTTCACCTGAAGTTGCCGAGGCGGCCGCAATTGCAGCGTGGAAGCACGCCGCCGGCGATGGTTTGAAAGAGCACGCCATTCCCTTGAAACTCGAGAACAAGATACTAACGGTTGCGGTCGCCGATATGATCTGGCAAAAACAGTTGACCTCAATGCGGGGACAACTGCTCTATCGGATCAATTCGATCCTCGGCCAGCCGCTGGTGAGCACGCTGGAATTTGTCATTGATACTAAGCTCACACAGAAGCGTGTGGAACAATCTGAACGGCAGGAAGAAATACCGGACAATGAAGTGCCTTTGGAACTATGGTCGGCAGCCAGCGCCATCCAGGATAAAGCGTTACGAAAGAGTTTTCTGAAAACTGCATTAATCTCATTGAGACGCAAGGGTTAGATCAATGCCGATAGACCAATCAGATGTCGAAAAGGTGGCGCAACTGGCCCATCTCGAACTGGCCGAAGAAGAGTTGAAACATCTTGGACCACAGATCTCCGAAATCATTAACTACGTGGAACAACTAAACGAACTCGACACCACGAACATCGAACCGGCAATTGGCGGCCTCACCGCCGAAGGCGCCCAAACCGACTCCGCGCGCGCAGACGAAATCGCCGGCTCCCTCGGCCAGAAAGCAGCTCTCGCGGAAGCCCCTGATGCGGCGTCGGGCCACTTCCGCGTGCCGAAAGTTTTGTAAAGCTCACTCACGGTTACTAATAAAAATGAAAGGGCGTCCTCACAATGAAAACACCGCCACTTCAGCCACTACATGACACAAGTCTGCTGAATCGGGCCAAGTTAAACCTGTATGCTAGACTAACAACCACCGAACTTTTGAACTCTTTGGCTCCTGGTGAACCCGGCTCACTGAAAGTTAGAAACGATGGGACTATTCTTGATGGTCACCATCGAATCGAAATTCTTCGTGAAAGGGGCATCAACGTAGACCAGTTGCCACGTGAAGTAATTGCAAGGCTTGATGTGATCGAATGAAACCGAACGTCTACTGGATTGAAGGATCATGGCCGGGTAAGCTCGCTATTTTGGCTCGACCGCGTGGTTCAGATTGGCTGGGCGATGAGGTGGACGGCTGGAAAGAAGCTGGACTCAATGTTGTGGTTTCACTTCTAACCGCCGGTGAAACCTCAGAACTGGGACTGGTGGAAGAAGCGAAGATTGTCACTCAACATGGGTTGAGGTTCATTAGCTTTCCGATTACCGACTACAACGTGCCGGCATCGAGAGTGCTAACTCAAAAACTTGTAAGCGAACTAAACGAACAGCTAAGCTGCGGGAATTCTGTTGGCATTCATTGTCGCCAGGGCATCGGTCGTTCCTCTCTTGTAGCCGCGTGTTTGCTCACCAACTCAGGAGAATCAGCAGAAGACGCGTTTCAGCATATAGAAAACGCGCGGGGTCGTACGGTTCCTGATACACCTGAACAGAAGCAGTGGGTGGCGTCGTTTGCAAATAATTTTTAGATAAAGATTTACAGGATGGTTCTGGTCGATAAGTATGTCGCGTCAAACTGTAGAGTTTTCAATAACGGCCGCGGAGAGGCTCAACGAATCGCTGAATGCGTTTCTTCAGATCGATCGGGACGGAGCGTTGCAGCGCGCCGCCGAAGTTGAGAGTGGCGGGCACAGTGGTCCACTGGCCGGGGTTCCGATCGCCGTCAAAGATAATATTTGTGTGAAGGGCATGCAGGCGTCATGCGGGTCGAAGATTTTGGGCGCGTATCACCCGCCTTACAATGCGACAGTTATTGAACGTTTGGTCAATGCCGGCGGCGTGATTATCGGCAAAACAAACTGCGACGAGTTTGCGATGGGCTCGTCGAATGAAAACTCAGCATTTGGACCAGTGAGAAATCCCTGGGACACCACACGCGTCTCCGGCGGGTCGTCAGGTGGTTCGGCGACGGCTGTGGCGGCGGGAATCGTTCCCGTTGCGCTTGGCTCCGATACTGGCGGATCGGTGCGCCAACCTGCGTCACTTTGCGGTGTGATTGGGTTGAAACCGACTTATGGTCGCAACTCGCGTTACGGCCTGGTGGCGTTCGCGTCGTCGTTGGATCAGATCGGTATCTTTGCGCGAGAAGTTGAAGACGTGGCCCGCGTGCTTGGTGTGATCGCCGGACGCGATCCACGCGACGCGACCAGCGCTGATGTTTCGGTGCCCGCTTACACCGCCGAATTGACCGGCGATCTGAAAGACGCCCGGCTTGGCTTCCCACGCTCGCTCTTCGGTAAAGGACTCGATGACGAAGTAAAGAACGCGGTTGAAAGTGTCGTCGAGGTGTATCGCGAATTAGGCGCTGAGATTGTTGATATAGAACTGCCCACCGCGAGTTACGCGATTGCCGTTTATTACGTGATCGCGACGGCTGAGGCTTCCTCAAACCTCGCGCGTTTTGATGGTGTGCGTTACGGATTTCGCGCGGAAGAAACGCCCGAGTTGCGCCAGATGTATCGCAAAACTCGTGAAGAAGGTTTTGGACCAGAAGTTAAACGACGCATTATGCTCGGCACCTACGTACTGTCGGCCGGTTATTACGACGCGTATTATCGCAAGGCCCAGCAAGTGCGAACGTTGATCAAAAACGACTTTTTGAATGCGTTTCAACGCTGCGACGCGATTATCACCCCAACCTCACCGACGCCTGCATTTGCTTTGGGAGAAAAAGTTGATGACCCGCTCGCGATGTACCTGAACGACATCTACACCGTGACGGCGAATCTGGCGGGTATTCCTGGAATCAGCGTTCCGTGCGGTCTTTCAAGCGAACGTTTGCCAATCGGATTTCAACTGCTTGGGCCATACTGGTCCGAACCAACGCTGCTCAAACTCAGTCACGCGTACGAACAAACGCAGCCGTTCTTAGAACGACCGCCAATCAGCGCCTCTTAACCACAGATTACACAGATTTTAAATCGGATTATTAATCCGCGTTCATCCGTGGCTTAATTCGTTTTCTTCTCTCGGATTTGTCGGGGATGAGGTCGCCCGTGAAGATCTTGAGCACGCCTTTAGCTGTGCCGACGATCGGAGTCAGGTCGAGGCCGACGTGAACTGCGCCGGGGAGCAGTCCCTTTTTCTTGATCTCGTATCCCGCCAGCCCGACAACAAATATCGATCCGACAATGGGAATGGGTTTTATGAGACGTTTGGCTATTCCCCAACCGCCCGCTCTAATGATTCTGCGTTTCACAGTAGTCATCGTTTTGATAGAACCATAAAATCTCTGCCGAGTTCAAGCCTCACAATAACCGTGATAGCATGCATTCGATGCGACTCAAGCTCTTTTTGATTGCCTTCTTTTTGATCACGATTGCATTGCTACTTGCCTGCCGGCCCGGCGCCGGCAACCGAAGCCGCCTGCTTATCTATACACCGCACGGCCAGGACCTGCTGAAGGATTTCGTCGGCCGTTACAAGCAACAGTATCCCGATGCGGATGTGCAGTTTCTCGACATGGGTTCGCGCCAGGTGCTCGAGCGCGTGCGAGTGGAAAAGAATCGTCCGCAGGCCGATATCTGGTGGGGTGCTTCACACACAACTTTTCAAACTGCGGCCGACGAAAACCTGCTGCTCGAGTTCAAACCGAGTTGGGCCGACAAGGTTCCGGCATCGTCACGCGATGCAAACGATCGCTGGTACGGCACTTATGAAACGCCCCAGGTGATCGCTTACAACTCCGAAGCCGTCTCTGCCGCTGAAGCGCCGCGCGACTGGGACGACGTTCTGGATCCAAAATGGCGCGACAAGGTTTTGATTCGCAACCCCAATCCTTCCGACACGATGCGCGCAATCTTCGGCGCGATGATCTGGCGGTTTTATAAAGACACCGGCACGCCCGATAAAGGCTACGAGTGGCTCCGAAAGCTCGACGCCAATGTTCACGAATACACCGCTGACGGCACGCTCCTGATGCAAAAGCTCGCGCGACGCGAGGGCCTTCTCACTCTCTGGGACATGCCCGACGTTCGTCTTTACAAAGAACAGAAAAACTTTCCGGTTAACTACACGGTACCAGCGAGCGGCACTCCCGTGATCATCGACGGCATCGCGATCATCCGCGGTGGACCAAATGTTGAAGAAGCGAAGCGGTTCTATGAGTTTGTGACCACGCCTGAGAACCTGGCCCATGCCGCGCATAAGTATTACCGCATTCCGGTACGCACCGATCTCGATCGCTCACAGCTACCGGGATGGATGAACGAACCGTTCACGCGGCTTCCGCTCGACTGGGAGCTCTTGCGTAAAAATGGTAACGACTGGTTAAGATACTGGGACACGGAAATCCGGGGACAGGATTAAAGGAAGTTTTCTTCATTGCCGATTGCCGATTGCCGATTTGAAGATCTTCGGTTTTGAGTAATTGGCACTCGGCAATTGGCAATCGTTAATATGCCGCTTCTCTCACTACGAAATATCTCCCGAACCTTCGGGCAAACACGCGCAGTCGCCGACGTCTCGCTCGACGTCAATCAAGGCGAATTTTTCGGCTTGCTTGGACCATCCGGCTGCGGCAAGACCACCACACTGCGCATGATCGCCGGCCTGGAAAAACCCAACGCCGGCTCAATCGAATTTCAAAACAACGACATCACCAACCTGCCGCCCGAGCGCCGCGGCTTCGGCATGGTTTTTCAAAACTACGCCCTCTTCCCGCATCTCAACGTCTTCGAGAATGTCGCCTTCGGCCTGCGCGCGCGTCACAAGACCAAAGCGGAGATGAACGATCGCGTTACCAGCGCGCTCGAGCTGGTCCAACTGCCCGGCTACGGCAAACGGGCGGTTGACGAACTCTCCGGCGGGCAACAACAACGCGTCGCCATCGCCCGCGCGATCGCCATCGAACCAGCCTTGTTACTGTTTGACGAACCACTCTCGAATCTCGACGTGTCGCTACGCGAAGAGACTCGCAGCGAACTGCGCGAACTCGTCACACGTCTCGGCCTGACTGCGGTTTACGTGACGCACGATCAGGAGGAAGCGTTCGCACTCTGCGATCGCATCAGCGTCATGGTCGGCGGCAAATTGATGCAGACCGGGCGTCCGCGCGAACTCTACGAGCAACCGGCGGAAATCTCTGTGGCCGGATTTCTCGGACGCAACAATCTGATCAAGGCGATGCGTTTGAGCTCGAGTAAGACGAGTGAAGGTGAATTCAAAACACTCGACGGTGAGCACACGCTTCGTTTGGCGGTCAAACACGAGGAACTGGCGCCACTCAACAAACCGGTGTATCTCGCCATTCGCCCGGAACATGTACAACTCAGCAACAGCAATGGCGCCGCGAATTCGCTGCCTGCACGTATCCGCGAGATAGTCTTTGCAGGTGCGACCTCAACCGTGCGTGTTGATGCTAACGGATTGCTGCTGGAAGCCCTCGTACTTGATGCGCAGGGTTTAAGCATAGACCAGCAATGCAGCGTCGTTCTCCCTCAGGATCGCTTAACACTACTTAAAAACTGAGCCGCGGATTACACGGATGAATCCGGATCAACAGAAAAAAATCCGTCATTTTCCGTGGCAGTCCGTGGCCCTGTTTTTAATCACCGGGTTGGTACTGCTCTACGGTGTGATCTACCCGAACATTTCGGTGGTTGTCAGTTCGTTTCAACGAGACGGAAGTTGGACGCTGGCGAATTACCGGGAGATCCTCTCGCAGCAGATCGTTCTCGAAGCGATCATCAGTAGTCTCGGATTATCGGTGGGCACAGTAGTGTTTTGTGCACTCGTCGGTGTGCCACTCGCTTTTCTTTTTGAACGTTTTACATTCCCGGGCCGGCGAATCTTCGCGGCGCTGGCCGCGTTGCCGCTGGTGTTGCCTCCGCTCGTCGGCACCGTTGCTTTTATTTTTCTTTGCGGTGAAACAGGAATTCTGGCCCACGGTATCCAGAATCTTCTCGGGCTGCAAAGTCCACCGTGGCAATTGCGCGGCTGGCCTGCGTTGCTGCTGTTTCACACCTACACGATGTACCCGTTTTTCTATGTACTAACGGGAGCCGGCTTGCGGCGCATTGATGCGAGTTTGGCTGAAGCGGCACGCAGTTTAGGAGCTTCGAAGTTAATCGTCCTGAGACGTGTGTTATTGCCGCAACTGACGCCGTCACTGTTGGCCGCATCGCTGCTCACATTCATGACTTCGATGGCATCGTTTAGTGCGCCACTATTGTTCGGCGGCGATGTACGCGTGTTGACACTCGAGATCTTTACTGCGCGCCAGCGTGGTGATTTTGTTATGGCGATCACCGAAACTGTGATCCTCGCCGTGATTTCTCTTGGCGCACTGATCTTCTTCCAACGCTACGAAGGCACGCGAAAATTTGCGGCGGCGGCGATGAAGGGCGCGCCACGACGTCGCGTAAGCATCGCGAGCGGCGCCGCTCGTGCAGTGGCGACAATCCTCGCGGTAGTTTTTGCGCTTGTCCTCGTCCTGCCGGTGGCGACGTTGGTTCTGGTGAGTTTCGCGCAGGAAGGCTCATGGACCACGCAAACACTTCCTGCTGCTTACACGTTCGCAAACTATCAACGGCTCTTCGGAGACACGTACGCCGCTGAAGTCTTCGTCAATAGTCTTTCGATGTCTGCCATTGCGGCCGTCGCGGCATTCGTCTGGAGTTTTTGCGTTGTGTTTTTGCTGCGACGCAGAAGCGGGCGAAAGTTAATCGACGAAGGGCAACGACGAGTCTTGTCGCTACTGGTTTTGTTGCCGTGGGCGCTGCCGGGAACTGTGGTCGCGGTTTCGATCGCTGAGGCATACGGCGGACCTAGTCTGCTCTTAGGTTCGTTTGTTCTGGTTGGAACATTCTGGATTCTGCCGGTTGTCTATTTTTTGCGATTCATGCCGTTGGTTGTGCGCGCGCTTCAGGCCAGCATGGAACAGTTGGATCCGTCACTCGAGGAAGCTGCCGGGTCGCTAGGGGCGCGGGCGTGGCAAAGATTCACGCGGGTAACGTTGCCGCTGGTTTGGCCGGGCGCGGTGGCCGGGACGCTGCTGGCATTTGTAATCGCGTTGGGCGAATATGTTGCTTCTGTGCTGGTATTTGTTCCGGCGAATAGACCGATTTCAATCGCCATCGCATCAGAGTTACGGGATTTCAATCTTGGGGCCGCGGCGGCTTACGGGGTGGTGTTGATCGTGATTATCTCGATCAGTATGTTCGTGGCGGGACGGTTGGAGCGCTTGCGAGGATAGGAACACTAAGAAGAATTCCACGCAAAGGCGCAAAGACGCAAAGGAACGCAAAGAAAATTGAGGTTTTAACTTTGCGTCTTTGCGCCTTTGCGTGGCAAAAACAGGAAAGATTAATGGCACTTGCGCTTTTTCAAAAACCTTTACGAATTTACCTCTCCCTCCTGCTCTGTCTGGTTCTCGTTTACCAGCAGCCACGCGCGCAAACGGAGGAGAGCGAGTCTGTTGCGCCACCGGAGAACAAAGCAGCGCTGTACCAGGCGCTGCTGGATCTCAACAGCCCCTGGACTGTGATGTGTGTTGCCGCGCATCCCGACGACGAAGACGGCAGCACGCTGACCATACTTCGCCGCAAACACGGCATTCACACCGTCTCGCTCTTCTCGACTTTTGGCGAAGGCGGGCAGAACGCCGTCGGTCCCGAACTCTACGAAGAGCTCGGCGTCATTCGCGCTCGCGAAACGATCGCCGCCTCGGAAGTGCAGGGTTCTGAACCACACTTCCTCGGCTTTCGTGATTTCGGTTTTTCAAAGTCTGCTGAAGAAACATTTCGCGCCTGGGGTGAAAAAGAAATTCTGCGTCGCATGGTGTTGCAGATACGACTGCGGCGCCCGGACGTCATCATCACAAATCACGACACCACGAGCGGTCACGGTCATCATCAGGCAACCGGCCGCACGTTGCTGCAGGCGTTCGAGGCCGCTGCCGATCCAAAACAGTTTCCCGAACAACTCAGCCAAACCAGTGCCTGGCAGGTGCAACGACTTTTTGTTCGTTCACGCGGACAGGCGGACGCAGCAGCTCCAGTGATCACGCTGGATCCAAATGAAAACGATCCCGTCCGTGGCGTGACTTTCGCGCAACAAGCACTCTCCGGTTTGCAAAAACATGCGACGCAGGGACCATGGCCCAAAACCGTTCCTGCGGGTGGGGCACGACAGATTCGTTACAGCCTCGTGCGCTCCGCGCCCAACGCCGCTCCGCTTCCTGCCAACGCCAAAACACCGGTTGATGGTCTAACTTTACCTGAAGACGTGGCCTCGAAATTCGTTTCGCCAACGATCGAAGGCAAACCGCTTACGGAGTTTATCGATCGGCGTCTCGAAGTGTTGGTCGCGCTGCTCAACACACGCCGGCGCGGTGCTTTCAGCGGCGGCAAAGATGTGCCCGAACCACATGCTCATCGAGTGGCGCTGATGTCGCAGCGGTTGGACCAGGCACTCGCGGCCGTCGCGGGAGCGTCAGTAGCGCTGAACTCTGAAAGAGATGCTCTAGTACCGGGGTATCCAGCTCCGCTGACGGCGGTTGTATCGAATAACGGCGTCGCTGAAGTTCAGATCAAACAACTGAAGTTTCGCGGGCTTGGAACAGACGTCAAACTCGATGCCGCTGACAAGATGTTGCCCGGCACCGAGACTTCGGCGCAGGTAAAGGTCTCTACGCCAAAGACTGCCAGCCTCAGCGTTCCCGCGTCAGACCATCTTTACGACGGCAGACTGTTCGGCGAACAACTGAACGTCGAAGCAGAACTGTCGATCGAAGGTGTTTCGTTTTGGGTGCGAAACGAAAGCCGTGAAGAGGTGGCGCCGGCGGTAGAAATCGTGTCGGTCGAACCATCGCCTTATGTGAGCACTCCGGCAACTTCGCAGAAGCCACTCGATTTTCGGATAACGGTGAAGAACCATCTCGGCACTGACTTCCAGGGTCTACTACGCGTCAGAGGCCAAAGTCTAGAAACAGGCCGCGAGCTCAAGCTGAAGGCAAATGAGAGTCAAACAGCGAATCTGGTTGTGCGTACAGCATTGCCGTTGAGCGGACAGGTTCAAGGTTCGAATGTCGCGATTACAGCGGACCAACCGATTCCCAAAGATCCGATCGCGAAAAGGGATGTTCCACTTATCTACGCCGATGCAATCGTTGTCAGCGGGCGCAAAGTTGGGTATCTCCCGAGTTACGATCAAACGTTGGAGCGCGCCCTGGCAGCATTGGGAGTCGATTCAAAGAAGCTAACCGTCGACGAGATAGCGAAGTCGGATCTTTCGAGCTTCAACACGATCATCATCGACAATCGCGGGTATGAAGCGCATCAGGATCTGATTCCGGTCAACAACCGGCTGCTGAAGTTCGCTGAAGACGGTGGCACCGTGCTCATCTTCTATCACCGGACCAACGAGTGGAATCCAAACGAGGCTCGACAAAGACCACAACTCGCCCCCTTCCCGATCATCGTCGGCGATGAGCGCGTGACCGAAGAAGATGCGCCGATCACATTTTTGCAACCCAAACACCCGTTGTTGAATTTCCCCAACCGGATCACGCAACAGGATTTTGCGAACTGGGTGCAGGAACGTGGGCTCTATTTTCCGCGCGAGTGGGACCAGAAATATACAGCAATTCTGGCGACTAACGACAAAGGCGAGACGCCGTTGAAAGGCGGGCTTTTAGTTGCCCCTTACGGCAAAGGCAACTACATCTACACGAGTTATGTTTGGTATCGACAGCTTCGTGCGGGACTTCCGGGCGGATACAGATTTTTCGCGAATCTGATCAGTTACGGAAGACGAAAAGAAGATTAGCCGCGGATCTCCACGGATAAAGACGGATTGAAATTGGATTATGCTGGGGAGTCGAGCATTGCCTCTTGTTCAAGTGACTCTTCTTCCAGTTTGACGCGAGCGCGTTCGAGGAATGTTCTGATCATTTCTCGGACGCGTTTTTGCATTTCGGCGCTGATTCTTCCTTCGCCGACAAGAATCGCCAACCGGTGAAGCTCCATCGCATGTTTGCGGCGTAGTTCAACGTGCTGGACAAACCGGATCAGCACCTTCTGTCCACGCTCCTCAAAGGCAGCGGCATACCGCAGATAGTTCTTCATCTCCGAAGCGGCGGGCGACCACTCGAGACGATCGGGAGAATCCTCGGTTTTCTCAACCGTAAATGCGGCGCGAACTGCGCCAATCACAGGTACTTCGGCCCGCACCATCCAACGCATGATGCCGCCGGCTTCATTTCGAATGCCCTCGATTCCGGGCATTAAATCCGCGAAATTACGAAGCTCGCCAAAAAACTCGCGGGCTTTTTCCACCGTGGTCCGCAATTCCAATTGATCCGCGTAAGAGGCCTTGATTCGAAACATTTGTTCTCCGCTAACCGTTCTCCGAAATGTTGATGCGCGCAGCCGACAGTTTGGTTTCCCTGGCGCACCACTGCTAAGTTACACGAGGACTGTTTACTTAGTAAATATCTAACTTTATTGGGTAAGAATTATTTAACATGAATTATCAGAACACTTGCCCGCGCTGCGACCACGCGGGGCTTAAACAATGGGAAGAATTGAGCGACGAAGAGCGGGAGGTCGTTAAGCGATTACCGGCGTCGGCCGAGTACTCACTGGATGAACGTATTTCCACTCATCGCTGGTGTACGCGTTGCTGGTTTGAAAATTTGGCCACAGATCAACGCGGATGAAATCCGGATTTTATCAGTCTAATCCGTGGCTAAACTAGGATTCGATTGTAGCTCGCTCGGATTGCTTGCATTTGATCAACCAAAGTCTCCTGCATCTCCGACGCCGATCCAAAACCGGCACGCGTAGCAATATCCAGCGCCGCGGGATGATTTGGATCGGGTAAACGCGTCGAGCGGCCCATGACCAGTCGCAGGTTGTGATCGATTGAACGCAAGAGACTGTAACCACTACTCAACACCGAATAGTCGTCATCAGTAAGCGATCCTTCTTCACGCAAACGTTCAAGCGTAAACGCGGTCGAGCGGTCGTCACCTTCATCCATCACTTCATCACGCAACTGCAGGAACCGGCTCGCGAAGTAAACGTCGAGCATCCCCCCTGGTCCATACTTGATATCAATTCCGGGCTTTCTACCGCGACCGCCTTTCTCTTTTTCAAGCCGTTCTCTGACGTGACGCGTCACGGCCATTAGCTCGTGTGGATCATGTCGCGCGGCGATGGCATGTATCCGGTGACGTGCGTGGGTTTCGATCATCTTCCCCAGTTCCTGATCGCCGCCCACACAACGCAGCTTGGCGTAAGCCAGCCATTCCCACGGCGCACTCTCCTCTTTCAAGTATTCGAGAAAACCATCGGCGCTCGTGACGAGGGGTCCATTCTTGCCGTGCGGCCGCAAACGTGTGTCTACCCGATAGAGATAGCCCTCCCGGGTGATACTCGAGAGCGCTGCAATCATCAACTCCACCAGTCGCGAATACGTCTCATCCTGCGTCAACGTCTTGATGGGCGACGGAACAAGCGAGTCGTAGGTGATCAGAATGTCCAGGTCCGAACCGTAATCGACACCGCCCGTGCCCAGCCGCCCGACACCGTAAAATGCGATGCGTGGTCCGCCACTAAAAGAACCGAAACGCCGCGCCATTTCCCGGCGAGCGATCAGATAAGCCACATTCATGCTTGCAACCGCGAGGTCAGTCTGCAACCGGTTTGCCTCATAAATCGAAAGCTCGTTCGCAACATCCTGCGCTCCGATTTCAACCAGCAACTCGGACCACTGCAAGCGGAACGCTGCCAGTTCCGCCGGAAAACTCCGTTCGGCATCGATCGCTGTCCGGAGAATGGCGCGATAGTCACGTCGCATTGACACGCTGACTGATGCACCCAGCGAAGTAATCAATTGAGGATTCGCGGCGATCATTTCGGTGAAGGAATCTGACGAACCGCAGAGTTGGACCAGAGTTTCCAGATTTGTCTCGGAGATTCTTATTTGCCGCTCCGCTTTATCGAGTGACGCGGTTATGCGCGCAAGCTGGACCAACGCTCGGTGTAAGTTCAGAGACTTCTCTGCAAGCGAGCGCAGCAGTTTCGCCAAACCTTTGGGATTCGCCATCCAACGTTCGTCAAAATGTGATGCCAGCACTCGAGCCGATGCCAACGCGAGGGTCGTATCCTTGTCTGCAGGTTTAAGTTCGACTGTTGGTGTGTCCGTAGAATCAATCGTCGGCTGCGGTTCTTCAGAAAAGAGTCGATCATAAGTCGCGCGCACGTGCGTGGTGTGCATCTTTAACACGGAAACGAAATCATTTGGATCGACGAAACCCATACGACGCGCCACGAGGGCCTGCGTTTCCACTGCTTCAGGAACCGTGTGCGTTTGCAACCCATGCTCCATCTGTAAACGATGTTCCAGATAGCGCAAGAAATAGTAAGCATCGGAAAGATCGCTTCTTTCCGCCGGCGTGATAAAACCCCGATCCGCGAGCCTCCCAAGACTCACCAGAGTGTGTGACACACGAAGCCAATCGTCACGCCCACCGTGGGCCAACTGCAGCGCCTGAGCGATAAACTCAATCTCGCGAATTCCTCCGCGTCCGAGTTTCACATTGAAGCCGCTCTTCTTCTCAACCTTTCGATCGATCTTCTGCTTGGCTAAACGAACACTCGCAAGCGCTCCCGCCACTGAAACATCAGGACGAAAAACAGCGGGAGTTACAGCGGCTTTGAAACGTGAAAACAACTCGCCAGATCCGACTGCCGGGCGTGAACGGATCAGCGCCTGCCGTTCCCAGTCCTGCGCGGTTTGCATGTAATAACGCTCTGCTTCCTGAAGCGAGCATGCCAGTGCGCCGTCGCGTCCGTGCGGGCGCAAACGCAGATCCACGCGATAAGCCGCGCCTTCGCCTCCTGACTGGCCCACCAAACGGGCGATCGTTTCCGAAAGCTTCACGAAGTATTCGCGGTTACTGACTTCGCCGCGCTGTCCGGTTCCGGCGGTTGTGCCGTCGTCAGAATAAAGAAAGACGAGATCGATATCCGAAGCGTAGTTGAGTTCCATCGAACCGAGCTTGCCGAGCGCGATTACACAGAACTCGGCCGTGGCTGTGCGGCCGCGCTCATCCACGCGACGCGGCAAACCGTAACGATTATCGAGATCCTGACGGGCTAAACTGAGTGCGTAATCGAGAATCGCATCCGCGAGATTCGACAACTCTTCCATCGTTTCGACCATTGTCTGCGAACGACGAATGTCGTGCAGATAGGTGCGCAGCAACTCGCGGCGTCGAAAACGCGCGAGCAAGACTTGCGGATTCAGAGAAGAGTTGGTGAGCGAAAAACGCGCGAGGGCTTCTTTTAACTCGTCAAGTGTTCTGACACGCGGATCACTACGTTCACGAGCGAGCCACGAGAAGTAATCAGGATTTTGCTCTAGTGTAGTCGCGAGCAGCGGGCTCCACGCGGCGAGCGCCAGAACGTCGGCTGCTAATGCTGGTTGTTTAAGGATAGTTTGATGCGCACGCGGCTGCTCTTTGGCGAGCCGTTCCAGGAAGAGACGTGCGCCATTCGGATCGGGAAGATCGCGAAGCAGGAATTCGATATTGGTATCAGTTTTAGCCACGGATGGACACGGATCTTAACTGATCGGTAATCAATCTGTGTTCATCCGTGGCTAAGTTTCTGGTCTAGATGTCGTAATACAACGAAAACTCGAGTGGATGCGGACGCATGCGCAGCGGTGTAATCTCGCGGTCGCGTTTGTACGTAATCCAGCGCTCGATCAACTGCGGGCTAAACACGTCGCCCTTCAACAGGAAATCGTGATCGGCTTCGAGAGCTTTCAATGAATCGTCGAGCGAACCCGGCAGAGTCGGAACATCTTTCAGTTCTTCCGGTGAAAGATCGTAGATGTCTTTCTCGAGCGGGTCGCCGGGATCGATCCGGTTCTGAACGCCATCGAGTCCGGCCAACAGCATCGCCGAAAACGCAAGATACGCGTTGCACGAAGGATCGGGCGGACGAAACTCCAAACGCTTCAGTTTCGGATTCGACGAAAACATCGGAATACGAATCGCCGCCGAACGGTTGCGCGCTGAGTACGCGAGGTTCACCGGCGCTTCGAAGCCCGGCACCAGGCGTTTGTAGCTATTAGTTGTCGGCGCCGCGAAAGCTACCACTGCAGCCGCGTGCTTCAACAATCCACCAATGTAATAGCGTGCTATTTCAGAGAGTCCGGCATAACCGTCGCCCGCGAAAAGTGGTTTCTCACTCTTCCACAACGATTGGTGACAATGCATTCCCGAACCATTGTCGCCATAAAGTGGCTTCGGCATGAAGGTCGCGGTCTTGCCAAACTGATGCGCAGTATTGCGAACTACATATTTGAATATCTGAAGACTGTCGGCCGTTCCCAATAATGGAGCGTAGCGAAAATCGATCTCACACTGTCCGGCGGTAGCCACTTCATGGTGGTGACATTCAACTCTCACGCCGCACTTGCCTAAAGTAAGCGAGATTTCGGAGCGCAGGTCGATCAGTGAATCAATAGGCGCAACCGGCACATAACCCTCTTTAGGACGAATGCGATAGCCGAGATTTGAACCGGCAAACTCGTTTGCATCGCGGCCGCTGTTCCAGTGTGCTTCGTCAGAGTCGAGACTAAAGCCGGCTGACTGCGGTTCGTTATGAAACTTGACCGAGTCAAACACAAAAAATTCGGCTTCCGGCCCGAAGTATGCCGTGTCGGCGAGGCCGGTAAACTTGAGATAACTCTCGGCGCGTTGCGCTACGGAACGCGGATCGAAGGCGTAACCTTCTTTTGTGATCGGATCGACGGCGCTACCGATCAAACAGAGCGTCGGTTGTTCGGCAAACGGATCCATCCAGAAACGGTTCGCATCAGGCACGAGCAACATATCCGACTCGTGAATTGCAGCCCATCCGCGAATCGAAGAGGCGTCAAAACCGAATCCATCTTCAAACTGGTCTTCTCCAAGCTCAGCAATCGGGAACGTAAGATGTTGCCAGGAACCAGGCAAATCCGTGAAGCGAACGGATACGAATTTGGCGCCCTGGTCTTCAGCATATTTCAAGACAGTCTTTGGGTTCATTTGATCTCCTGCAAGATTAAGGGAGTGTTAGGGGTGCTCTTCGCCCCGGCGTGGTCTTTGGTGCGAAGTATTTTGGCGTGCTTAACGACTCTAGGAAAACAGTCGTGCGGCATTGAAGGGCTACGCGTAAAAAACTGTCATTATAACCGTGCGATTAACCATGTCAAGAGTAGAACGGAGGATTACACAGATTGATTCCACGAATTACACAGATTTGCCATCAAAATCCCCGTAAACTGTGGTTGGAATTTGCAGTAAAAAGTTATAGACCAGGATGGCCATTTTCTGTTACATTGCGCCACTAAAGCGTTCCACCCAACACAACTCCGCAACTCGATTCGGAAAAATGTACATCTACGTTTCAGCTAAAGGGATTAATATCGTTCAAGTCTTACTTCGAATGCAGGAGACCGCCAATTGACCACGGCAATCGAGCAAACGCTCGAAACTTATGGAATCGAAAACTGGGCCGCTGGCTACTTTGATGTAAACCGGAAGGGAAATCTTATCGTCCGCCCCGTCGAGGGAGATCCTCGCTCGGCTGACCTCAAAGAGATCATCGATGACCTCGCCAAACGAGGCATTACCACGCCCGTTCTGCTGCGTTTTCCGCAGCTCGTCGCCGCGCAGGTAAGAAAACTTCAGCGCGCGTTTAGCCGTTCTATTCGCGAGTTTGAATACCAGGGCGCGCACATGTGTGTTTACCCGATGAAGGTAAACCAACAACGCTCTGTCGTTGAAGAGTACCTGCGTGAAGGCTCTCGCTACGACTTCGGACTCGAAGCCGGTTCAAAAGCCGAACTCTACGCCGCCCTGGCCCTCGAACAGCCCAGTGATAGCCTGCTCGTCCTGAACGGTTTCAAAGATCAGGAGTTCATCCAACTGGCATTCGCCGGCGCCAAAGTGGGCAAAAAGGTCGTGATCGTAATCGAGAAACTGAACGAACTCGATCACGTTCTTAATGTCGTGGAGCATCACGAGGGTGCCCTGCCGATGCTGGGCATGCGAGTGAAGCTTTATTCGAAAGGCTCCGGTCGCTGGGAAAAATCGGGTGGTGAGGCCGCCAAATTCGGTTTGACTACCACTGAGCTATTGGAAGTGATCCGCCGTTTGGAAGAAGCCGATCGCATGGACATGCTGAAGCTCCTTCACTTCCATATCGGTTCGCAGCTCACCGATATCAAACGCATCAAGAATGCGATGAAGGAAGCCGCTCGCGTTTACGCAAAGGTCTTTCAGATGAAGGTTCCGATCGAACTCCTCGACGTGGGTGGCGGTATGGCCGTCGACTACGACGGCTCGAGGACGGCATTCGACTCTTCGGCAAACTACACCGCGCAGGAATTCGCGAATGATGTGATCTACACGATCAAACAGGTCTGCGACGACGAAAACGTTCCGCACCCGACGATCATTCAGGAATCAGGTCGTTTTCTGGCTGCGTACCACGCAATTCTGGTAACGAACGTGCTCGACGAAATCGAAACGGTGGTTGAAGACATTACGCCGATCGAGATCGATGAGGACGACCCGCAAGTAGTGATCGAACTGGGCGATTTGCGTGCATCGATCACGGTAAAAAACTACCGCGAGTATTATCACGACGCGCTTGAACATCGCGAAGAGTTGTTCACGCTCTTCAATCTTGGATTGATCTCGCTTGAAGATCGCGCCAAAGGTGAAGTGCTGTTCTGGGACGTGTGCGAACGCGCGGACAAGTACGCACAACAGGCGAAATACGTCTCGGAAGAGTTTGGCGAATTGCGACGTTTGCTTTGCGCCAAATACCTGACGAACTTCTCGGTCTTTCGCTCCGTGCCTGATCATTGGGCGCTTGATCAACTGTTTCCAATTGTTCCGATTCATCATCTGAACAAAACGCCGACTGAATACACCACGCTCTGTGACATCACGTGTGATTCGGATGGCATCGTCGATAAGTTTGTCGACCTGCACGACGTCAAGCAGGTGCTCGAACTCCATACCCTTAACCCAGAGGAGCCTTATTACCTCGCGTTTTTGCTCGTGGGCGCGTATCAGGAAGCGATGGGTAATAATCACAATCTTTTCGGCGCGCCGCACGAAGCGCACATACATATCGACGAAGAAGGTTACCTGATCAAGAAAGTCATCAAGGGGACGACCGTCGGCGCTGCCGCAGAACGTGCTCGCTATGAGCGCAGTCTGCTGCATGATGGTTTTCGACGGTTGATTAGTCGACGCGTGAAGGATGGAGAACTCAGCGAAGCTGATGGAGCAGAGCTGGCCCAATTCTACGAAGCGCGTTACGAAGCTTACACCTATCTCGCAGTGAACGGCGTGAAGTCGCGTTCACGCCGACGCACAGACTATTGAAATTTCCAATTGCCGATTGCTAATTGCCGATTGAAAAATTTTAACCCTTATCGCCATCGATCAAATTGGCAATCGGAAATCGGCAAATGGCAATCACAACACGAGGTTGATAAACCTGCATGGTCACTCAGCGAAAACCGAAAGCATCGAAATATCTGACCACTCCCACACGTCCGGTCCAGGTGGACCGCGATCGATCCGTGGCCGGACTCCTCGAGAAGATGGAAGGAACGGGCTTTGGAGGCCGCCAACTAGCCGAAGCGCATCGTATCTGGCTCGACATGCTTGGCGATAACACGACCATCTTGGTCGCGGGCTCAGGAGCACTTATTCCGGCGGGCATGCGTCGCTTGCTCGCGTACGTGATCAAGAATCGTTTTGTTGACGTGCTCGTGCTTTCCGGTTCGGTACTCTTCCACGATCTGCACGAAACACTTGGGCGTTATCATTTTCAGGCCCACCCCAGCATGACTGACGCCGAACTGGAGTCGGCGCAGATTAGTCGCATGTGGGACCTGCTCGCCAGTGATGAGGAGTATCGCGAGGCCAAGGAATGGATCGGCGGTTTTACCAACCAATTGGACCAGACGCGCGCATTTTCGCCTCGTGAGTTTTTGCATCTGCTGGGACGAGAGCTCGCGGAAATTGCTTCGGAAGACGGCGTGCTGACCTCGGCTTACAAAGCGCGAGTGCCGATCTTTTGTCCGGCTATTGCAGATAGTGGTTTGGCCGTGGGCATCGCCGGAGCGCGTTTTGAGAAGAAGAACAATTTCATGTTTGACCTGGTTCAGGATGTGCTCGACATGAACACTGTGATGACGAACGCGCGGGTCTCCGGAATTCTCAATCTCGGAGGCGGAACGACGAAGAGTTTTATTCAGCAGGCAACTCTCTCATCGTTCCTGCAAAAGGAACATCATCACGGGCACAAGTATGCGATCCAGATCTCGACCGATGCTCCGCATCCGGGTGGAAGATCGAATGCCGTGTCGTTTGATGAAGGGCTGGTCTACGGCAAGCTCGCACGCGGAGCGCATACGGCTTATGTTCCGTGCGATGCGACGATCGCGCTGCCGATCCTGATCACGTCGTTGTCACAGACGGCGGCGAAGTACATGAAGGGCCGGAAGAAACCAAATTTCACGTTTGGACGCGATCTGATCGTAGAGGCCCCATAGTAGTTTTCTCACGCAGCGGCGCAACGGCGCAGCGAAAAACGTTGTGCCGCTGCGCCGCCGCGTGAGAAAACCTTATCAAAATACTGGCTCTCCCAATCCCTTTTCAACCACCCGATTCACACCCCGCACGCGGTTGCGTTGCGCGTACATCTCTTTATCGGCACTCTCAATCGCCTGCCCCAGATCAGTTAACGACTCAAACCCTGCGACGCCATGAGAAACCGTTACTACAAATGGCATCCCGGTCCAGCGCTCACAGTTTTCATTCAGAATCTGATTTAGTTTTTCCATGCGCCGGCTGGCCTCCGCTTCCGGCAACTTAAACATCAGCACCAAAAACTCATCGCCGCCCCAACGAAACAGCATATCGTCAGCGCGCACCAGTGAGCGCATCGCGCGCGCGACCGTGCGAATCGCTTTGTCGCCTGCCGTATGGCCCCACGTGTCGTTGATCGGTTTCAGATTGTCGATATCGAGGATCGCCACACTACCCGACGTCACTGAATCCTGGCCCACCTCGGGCCGTCGCAGCAACGAATGAAACGCGTGACGGTTCAAAGCTTCCGTCAAAGGATCCATCTGGACCAACAGTTCAAGCTTGTCTCGCGCTTCGAGCAGTTTTTTGTTCGCGAGCTCAACTTCGCGGCGGACGCCTTCCATCAACACCATCACCGTGCCAAAGCCGAGCAGGATTTCAAAAACCAGATCGAAAATAGAGGTGTATTGCAGGTAACTTAAAGGAACCGAAACACCCCACAGTCCCTTGCGCGCGGCGAAAACCGGTACGTAATGAAAGAACCCTATGGCCAGCAACAACAACGCCGTTGACATCACACGCATTCCAGGACTCGATTTATCAGCGTGGGTGCTGGATCGAAGTGTGAAGTAAGAAATGACGAACAGCGCCGACAGCACTGCCGCATGGAACATGAACAGATCGTTGAAATCGCGAGAAGCGTACGGCAACAGGAGTGCGGCAACGATCGCAGCGCCGAGGAAGTAGTAATGTTTCCGATTCAGTTTGAAATCGCTGATCTGGCTTCGGCAACCCGCAATGAACAACAAACCAAAAACATATTCGCCGAAGAAGTAAACGGAGTAAAAAACTTTCTGCCCGGAACCAAGCTTGAAGCCGATAAACAGCGCCAGGAGTGAAAAAGACAAACTAGCCCACGCGGCAGTCCAATAATCAAGAGCTTTACTCTTGATTGAAGAGCGCATGAAGACTGAGAGCAACGTGATCAGGAGGACGCCGATACACTGAATAGCCAGGCCGACATTCGAATCCATAAACCAGGAACCTCGTTAGGGAGAACGAGCTGATAGGGTGCTTGGAAGTTAACTCGAGACTAAAACCAAACAGGAAAGATCTGGGCGATTAAAATCTGGGACTGAAGATGGGTAAGAAGACCCACCGGGATTGATTGTAGCTGAGGGTTGCGTGTGAAGCCAAGACTTTTCTTAACCCATTGAAAGAAGGAGGTTTGTACCGAAGACTTGCGACAGATGAACGCAGATCAGTGCAAATCGGATTGACACGGATCGGCGTTAATCCGTGGCTAAAATCCTCGTCTCACGTTAACCACTGCAACACATCTTCTTCACTCGATGCTCGCGTGCCGCCCACCACGTGAATGAAATATTCCTCAAGCGAGACCGGCCCGGAACCATCACCTTCGACACTAATTCCCTGTCGCAACTCATTCAACGATCCGGAAGCAAGCAACCTGCCTTCTGCGATGATCGCAATGTCAGTGCAAAGCCGTTCCACGATCTCGAGCACATGCGAAGTGAGAAATACCGTCAACCCGCGCGCTGTCAGTCGTGACAACAAATCTTTCAACGTCCGCGAAGCAATTGCATCGACGCCTTCGAACGGCTCATCGAGAAAAAGAATTTCCGGGCGATGGATCAACGCACACGCGAGAGACAACTTCTTCTTCATGCCATGCGAGTATTCAATGATCAACTTGCGCGGTTCATCCTGGAGATCCATCAACGCCAGCAGCTCTTTGGAACGTTGTGCGATTTCATCGGCGCGCAGTCCGTACATGCGCCCGGTAAACGACAACATCTCAGCCCCGGTCAACCGCTCAAACAGATTGAGATCTTCGGGCACAACTCCGATGCGTCGTTTCACGTCCATCGGCTGTGTCGCGATATCCAGATTGAGCACTTGCAACGTGCCGCTGGTGGGCGCCAGTAAACCGGTGAGCATTTTGATCGTGGTGGATTTACCCGCGCCGTTCGGACCGAGAAATCCAAAAAAACTGCCGCGGTTAACCCGGAGGTTTATTTGATCGACAGCGACAAAGTCACCGAATTGTTTGACCAGTTGAAAGGTCTCTACGGCCGGAGATTCAGACATTGGCCACAGATTAACGCGGATTCAGACTGATAGGAAATCAATCCGCGTTATTCAGTGGCCGGTTAGAAGTGATTTCGCATCGTCAGCACGCACGTACGGCGGGAGATTGCGATGCGTGCTCATTACGAAAGCATTTGAGCTCGACTGAAGCGCGTTGCCGTGGGTGGCCGCCAGGCGAACAAACCGTCCAAACGGCGTCCAGCCATAGTAATAACCATCCTTCAAACTCAAAAGAACGTCGGCTGTGTGTTCGACACGTTGAGTAAAAAGCGACTTGTAGATGTTTGCGACTGCATTTGGGTAATGATGACCTGCCGTTCGCTCAAACCACACGGCGTCAGTGGCCACACTGCCAAAAGAGCCAAGCCCAAGTGGGTCGCCGCTTAACTTCAGGTATTGGTAAGTGTCGGTTGAAGGCTGGTATTCAATGCGCGCTTGTCCTCGTCCACTTTCGATGACTGCCGCCGATGCGTCTTTGTAGACGGCAAAATCGACGCCATCAACTTCCACACTCGCGCGCGCCACCTCTGGAATTTGATCCGTGTCGCGGCAATAAATGGCCACGTAACTGCAGAGACCAAATGCCGGAATGACGACTCGAAAACCTTGATGCGTCAACGACGACTTGATGTTCGCGCGACGGTTGTCTTCGAGATTCATGCCGTGATCTGAAAACATCACGATCTCAGTCTCGTTGCCGCAATAGCTCCGGATTTCCTTGAGGATCTGATCAAGCGATTCGAGCGCAATCCCAAGTCGTTCGGGGCCCTGACTATGGAGTAGTCCATCCGTGGCTTTAAGAAAAGCAAAATAGTCGCGTGATTGCGGAGCGGCTTTGAAGCGTTCGCGAAACCGCTGCATGTCAGCGCGCCAAACTCTGTCCGGCGCAACATAGATCAGAAACTCGAACGGTAGAGGCTCCTGATAATCGAGATCGTCCATGTAAGACGACGGAATTTTGTCAGGCGTGCGACGGCCGAGATATTTCTTGATTCCACCCCGTAGTTCGCCTGCTTTTCGATCGAAGTACAAACTCTCGTAGCCGGCAGGCGGCGTTGCGCCCAGCATGGCCGACAAGGCGACGTTAGTCATCGTCGGAAATGGCGAGAGCAGACGCGATGGTGGTCCAAAGCTGTCAAACAACCCGCGACTGCGCGCCACTTCGATCAGTTTGTGCGGAACTCCGTCGAGGCAGAGCAAAAGACGTCGCGGACGTGTTGGCTGGTTATTAGTGCTCATAGTTCCTCTTCGGTTTTTGAATCTTGCTCTGCTTTATAAGCCTGGCGAAGTCCGCGCTTGGCTTCGTCGTGTGCGTCGTAGACGTTCGGACGCGCCAACACTTGCTTGTATTGCGTGAGCGCCTCTTCGCGCTTGCCGGCCACATCGTATGAACGCGCCGCAAAAAGATGGGCCATCGTTACGAGTCCGGCTTCCGCACGCTCAGCTTTGGTGGCTGCGAGAAACTCTTTCGCGGCCCGCTCGTGATAGCCGGCGATTAGCAATGCTTCACCGTATTTGAAATGGATTAAGTCGAGCGCGCGTGCCGCGGTGTCGCGCACGTTTCGATCGCGCAGGACCTCGTCGAAGGTCGCAAACGCTTCCTTTTCTGCCTGGACGGCGCCGGTAAGGTCTTTCTCTTTTCGTTTGACGTTTGCCAGTGAAACGAGCGCATCGGCAGTCTCGAGTCGCAGCAGGTAGTTGCGCGGATACTTCGCACTCAACTCGCGAGTCAGCTTAACTACATCAGCAAATCGCTTCTCACGCGTGTAGAGCAGCACGAGCACTGTCTTCGCATCATCCTGCGACCATCTGCCTTCGTTCGCCACCTGTTCGAGCAGCGCGAGACCACGTTTCTTCGACCCACGATAACCGGCCGCGCCCGCGAGAATTTTCACGCCCAATGGCAACGAACCGACGACGTATTCATAAAGCCCGATCGTTATTTGCGCGTCGATATACTTCGGATCGAGTTTTAAGACTTCGCGATGATGATTGACCGCGTCGTTGCCGTCGCGCAAAGCAGCGAAGTGCCGTCGTTCGACTGCCTCTTCAAACGAAGCTTTCAGACCCTCGGTGTTGGCGAGAAAGTCCAGAGCCTCGATGTTCTTTGGTTCCTGTTTGAGTTTTGCTTCGGCGAGGCGTTTGGCTTCGCGAGTGAGGTTGCGAAACTCAGTGATGATCTTGGGATCAACTTTATCGTCGCCACTTGAATAGAACGACTCTGAACTGTAAAGCGAAACTTGTAAGCGGCGCGACTCATAAAGCGTCTTGATCCACACGCGTGCTGCCAGCAGTTGATAGCCGCCCGGATGATTTGGATAAAGCTGAACTATCTCCTTGAAATCGCGTTGGGCTTTGTCGTAGTCGATGTTGTAAAGCGCATCGAGACCACTGCGACGCAGTTCTTCAAATCGCGCGCGTTCGGTGTCAGTTAGCCATGGGGAAGAAGGCTGTTGGGACTTGGCGACGATCGCAAACCCCAACAGTAAAACCAAAACTCCAACAAACTTCATTCAACCCTCCAAAACCTGACCACGGATCACACGGATTTAGAAACCCGATCTGTTAATAATCCCCGTTAATCCGTGGCGAAACTTTCCATGTACTTCACACCCGAACCGGTATTGAACAGGATCACACGTTCGCCCGGGTCAACCTCGCCTGTATCAAGCAACTGTCGCAACGCAGGCAAACACGCTGCGCCCTCCGGCGCGCAAAAGACTCCTTCAAGCGCTCCGATCTCACTGGTTGCGGCTATCAATTCATCATCCGTAACCGAAACCGCTGTTCCACCCGAATTACGCAAAGCATCAAGGATTAAAAAGTCGCCGATTGCTTTTGGCACTCTCAATCCCGAAGCGGTAGTCGCAGCATTCGGAAACTCATCCGCGAACCGATTCCCTTCTTCGAACGCCTTGACGATTGGCGCACAACCAGCCGCTTGGACCG
This sequence comes from uncultured Acidobacteriota bacterium, assembly GCA_963708055.1. Lineage (GTDB taxonomy): Bacteria > Acidobacteriota > Blastocatellia > Pyrinomonadales > Pyrinomonadaceae > PSRF01. Next base: position 2,344,556 of record OY970193.1, read on the forward strand.
TCACCATTCTTGGTCGTTTACTTCCAATCCAACCCATGCGTTCCATTTCATCAAACGCTTTCCACATACCAATCAAACCCGTTCCGCCCCCGGTGGGATAAATGATCACGTCCGGCAACTCCCAGTTGAGTTGTTCTGCAAGTTCGTAACCGAGCGTCTTTTTACCTTCAACGCGATAAGGTTCTTTCAAAGTGGAAACGTCAAACCAGCCTTCTTTTTCTTTTCGCCTTCCGACTTCCGCGCCACAGTCAGTTATCAGCCCGTCCATCAATGTCACGTTCGCGCCGGTTTGCTCACACTCGACCACGTTTGCCCGCGGCGTATCGCGCGGCATAAAGATGAACGACTTGAGTCCCGCACGAGCGGCGTACGCCGCCAGGGCGCCCGCTGCGTTTCCAGCCGAGGGAACGGCGAGTTTCGAGGCGCCTAATTCTTTCGCCATCGAAACGGCTGCGGTCATTCCGCGGGCTTTGAAGCTCTGGGTCGGGTTCTGCGATTCGTCTTTGATGTAAAGCTCTTTAATGCCGACTCGCTTACCCAAACGGGCCGCATGCAACAGCGGAGTCCAACCCTCACCCAGCGAAACTATATTTGTGTCTTTCTCCACCGGCAGCACCTCGCGATAACGCCAGAGATCGGGACGTCTGGCCGCGAGCGAATCCTTTGTCAAAGTGATTTTGGCGCGCTCTAAATCGTAGCGAACCAACAAAGGCTTGCCGCATGCAGTGCAAAGGTTGTGCAACCGTTGTGCCTCGTGCTCCAGACCGCAGAGACCGCATTCGAGATGAGTGACATTCATTGGACAGATCCTCGGATTTTAGGCTGATTTTGGGCGAACAGCCTTCAGTATGCGACAGAAATGAGAATTACAGGTAACGCGGAAATGAAATGAGATTGGTGGGCGGGATTGTGCAAGAGCAAGAGGTTTGCGATAGGTGGTGCAGCAAACCTCTTGCACTCGAAGTAAGCACTAAACTCGAAAGTTGGAGGCGTTCTTGGGGAACGTCTCAGTGGTTATGACTGTTGTTGCCGTCGATCTGACTACGAATTTCGCCCCCTGGCCAGAGGTTGCTGTGGACGTTGACGTAAGTTGCACCCGCACGCATGGCCTGGATCAACTCGTCAATTTCGCCCGTGTTGATTCCCTGAGTTCTTGCTGCTGCTGTCGCAGGGATGTTGGGACTGACATCCGCTGCGACGATCGTTCCGGATATCTTTGCTGGTGGCGTCGGACAGGGTTGAATTCCCGTTGGACCGTTACCGAGATTGGTGCAGAGAAACACGCTGATGCCGCCATTTACACCCTTTTGCCCGAAGTGGATGTGAGCCTGCTGGACGGTGCCTTCGAGATTGGAATACTCAAGCTCCCAATCGATTTGCGAGCCGTCTCGTTTGATTCGGGCGGAAAATTCGCCGCTGGCGGTAGTGGAGACTGACGGGACCTCCTCATAACCAGTCAAGAACTCGTTAATTCTTTTAAAGCCATCTGCATAAACCACCGTGCCAATAGACATCACGGCAATCGCTGCAAGAGACAATCCTAGTCTTCGCATCCCTTTTTCCTCCAAAGATTCAGTTGTGGCTAAGTTGGGGGCGCGAATAATATCACAGGACAGACTTAAAGGAAGCAGCGAATGAGGCGATTAGCCCCATTGAAGCACAAAAAGCACAAATGTTTCATTTAGTGGCAATTTTTTCACTTTTTGTGGCTTTTTATGGGCTGCCTTTGCCTTCTGACCGCAGTTACTTTAATTTGTTGGATTCCTTATGGCGATAAGTCTGCTGGCGCTGGATCTGGACGGGACTCTGCTCGACGCCCGGGGCGCGATTTCGGAACGAAACCGGACCGCGCTGGACCATGCGCGCGAACAAGGCGTGCATGTGGCCCTCGTCACCGGACGTCGTTTTCGCGACTCACGCCCGATAGCCCTGGAATTGGGTCTTGACGTGCCGCTGATCTCGCATAACGGAGCGTTGACCAAACATGCCGCGACGTTGCAGACCGTTTCGGTTCTGCCGCTGCCTCTTGACGCCGCGCGCAAGGCTTTGCGAGTGGGTCGCGAAGCCGGCGCCGATGCGCTCTTGAGCGACGATCACGAAGGTTTGGGAAAGTTGGTCTACGATCACATTCGCGGCGAGAATTCCGCGGCTCAAAAATACGTCGCCTGGGCACGCCGCCTTCACGGCGATGAAGAAGGCGCGGAGGCCGTGCAGCAAGTAGCATCACTGGAAGCGTATTTGGACCACGAACCAATTCACCTCGCGTTTTCTGGTGGTTGTAAACAGATGGACCACTTGGAAGAGTTACTCCAAGAGAAGCTTGGTCCAACCGTTAAGATTTTGGGGACGAAGTACCTCGAACAGGACTTCACCCTCCTGGATATCGTCAATCCCGCAGCTTCTAAAGGCGCCGGTGTCGCCGCCGCAGCCGCTGAGTTGGGAGTAGCGCGCGAAGAGATTATGGCTATCGGAGACAATTACAACGATCTCGAGATGCTGCTCTTCGCAGGCACGGGCGTTGTAATGGCGAACGCGCCGCTGTCTTTGCGTGAGATCGCGGGCCTTCATCCCACAGCCTCCAATCGTGAGGACGGTGTAGCGCTGGCGATCGAACAGTTCATTTTGAACCGGCCGGAATTAATCAACCAGTAAGGAGAAGAGATGGCAAATCGAATCGCAGTAATTGAAACAAACAAGGGAACAATTCGAGTTGAGTTATTGGAATCGGATGCACCCAAGACCACCGAGAATTTTATTACCCTCGCTGAACGGGGTTATTACAACGGCATCATTTTTCACCGCTGCATCAAAGGTTTCATGATTCAGGGTGGCGATCCAACCGGCACCGGCAGCGGCGGCGAGTCTGCGTGGGGTGGCCGTTTCAACGACGAAATCGATCCTCAGTCAGCGGTGTATCAGCGCGGCTACAAAGCGGGCACTGTGGCCATGGCTAATGCTGGTCCAAACACGAATGGATCACAGTTTTTCATCATGCACGTCGATTATCCGTTGCCGCCGAGCTATACGATCTTCGGAAAAGTGATTGACGGACAGAAAGTGGTGAATGCGATCGCTACCGCGCCAACCGGCTACGGCGATCGTCCCGTTTCAGAAGTGAAGATGGAAAAAGTGACGATTGAAGAATCAGCCGCAGAATAACGCAGATTAAATCGGAGCTGCACCGTGGCCGATGCGAACCGCATTGCGGATCGCGTCGGTCACGTATTTTTTTGCGGCACTAACGGCGTCTTCAAGGTTCAGCCCCTTTCCGAGTGAAGCGGCGATGGCGGCCGAGAGAGTGCAACCCGAACCGTGCACCTCACCAACGTCGATGTAGTCAGATCGAAGTTCCGTAAAAATCCCGTTCTCAGTTAACAAAACATCAAGCGCCTGTGCATCGACGCGCCGGTGTCCACCCTTCACTAACACAGCGCGCGCGCCGAGTTGTTGAATCGCTTCGGCTGCGCGACGCATGTCAGCTTCATCGTTGATCGAGAATCCGACCAGCTTTTCGGCCTCCGGAATATTCGGCGTTACAACGCGAGCGAGGGGAAACAATTTGCTTTTCAGAATTTCAAAAGCTTCGTCGTCAATTAACACGTCGCCAGACGTGGCGACGACAACCGGATCGACCACCGGCGCAGGCAGTTCTTCTTCTGCGAACAATCGCGCGACCTCGGCGACGATTTCAGCCGTCGGCAACATACCTGTCTTGGCCGCCACAACCTTCAGATCCTGAACCACGGGCATTACTTGTGAACGCAAGTTCGCGGCACTCTGGTGCTCGGCGCCAAACACTCCGGTCGTATTCTGAAAAGTAATCGACGTCAGTGCCGCCGCCGGGAAACATCCGAAAGCAGCGATAGTTTTGATGTCGGCGACGATGCCAGCCCCTCCGGAAGGATCGAGCCCGGCGATACTAAGTACAACTGGCCTGGTCATTTCTCGGCAAACCTTTTTCTAATCTCGGCAGCAATCTCCGGTAACTTCTCCGGATCGTTGAGCAAACGGATTGCAGCTACGCCACGCGCCTTGGCCTGAAAACAGGCAGCAACATTATCAAGTGTTATCCCGCCAATCGCCAGCACCGGTATCTCATAATCGCCCGCCACCGAGCGCAGTTTAGTTAATCCCTGCGGTGGTCCATATTGACGCTTCGATTCAGTGTCAAAGACCGGACCAAACACGGCAAATTCGGCGCCCAGGACATCGGCCACCTCCACTTCGGTTTCAGAATGCGCCGAGATGCCAACTATAAAATCGGAGTTTTGGATCTGAGGCAGGATCTCCAGAAAAGTACCCACATTCAAATGCGCGCCACCGGCGCCGGCATCACGAGCAATGTCAAAACGGCCGTTAACCAGCACGCGCGTGTTGCTGCCACGCGTAAGCTTCACGGCACGAGTCGTAAGTTCATAAAGAACCTGCTCGTCAATCGCCTTTTCACGTATTTGGAAGAAAGGGATATCCGCGTCGATGGACGCCTGGACCAATCGCAGGATGCTTAGGAATTGCGGATCGTCAGGAGTTGTTTGTGCTGTCGTCGTGCCGCTCGTTATCGGATAGATGATCGGGAGTGGAAGCTGGAGCGGCATTGGTGGAAGATCGTTTTTGCGCGTTCGTTTCGTTCTGCAAGGCAATGACGGTTCGCTTGAAGTTGAAAATCTCCCAGAACGCGATGCCGAGGTTCAAAAGGCCGATGCCGCTCACCGCGCCGCGCACCCAACCGGAAGCGATCACAGCCTGCAAACCCTGAATACCCGTCTTGCGCGCAGCATACAACAGAAAATAGTTGTTGCCCCAATCGCTGATTCCCCACATTCCGTGCGGCCACCAGGGCGCAACCGTGAGAAAGATGCCGATTTCGAGGCAGAGGATGATGTAGAAAATAACGCTTAACTTCGCTGACATAAAAACGAGATCCACAGATTACACAGAAAAGGAAATCTGTGTAATCCGTGGATTCCTATTCCTGCTTCCGTAATTGGCTTAGTTTCTCAGCCACTTCGCGGTAAGAAACGTCTACGCCATAAACTTCCGTATAAAACTCGCGCGCCTGCTTCAGGTCGCCCAACTGCTCGTATGCTGAAGCCAACTCATAGCGCAACGCTTGATACTCATCTTCGCTGTGACCCGGCGCCTGCAATCCCTTCTTGAACCAGAGCACTGCCGCTTCGGGCATTCCCTTTTGAATAAAACAATGGCCCAGCATGTTGCAACACTGCAGAAAGCGCGACGTTCCATCTCCCGGCTTTACTAAACTCACCGAAGTTTGAAACTCCTGGATGGCCTCGTCATTGAGGTCCATCTCTTTGTAAGCCGTGCCCATATTGTAATGGGTCTCGTAATCTTCGCGAACCTCGTCGCCCTCTTCCGCCGCGCGAAACTCTTCAAAAAGTTCCGCCAAACCGGCATCAATGCCGGGCGCTTTGGCTGTGGGCGCAGCCGGGGCCGGAACACTCACAGTGTTTTCAATGTCCGCAAATGAAGCGAACGGTGTCTCCGCTTCGACGGCTATCGTTTCCGGAAGCGCGGTTGGAGTTAATTCTTCAGCGCCACCAAACTCAAACACTTCGGCGGCTGCCGGTTGTTGATCACGATTAGAAAGCTTCTCACGGCGCGCGATAATGTCGGGATGTGAACCAAACTGCCGTTCGAGCATCTCGAGCGTATCGACCGCGATATCGGAGTAACCCTGAGCGATATAAAAATCGACGCTCTCGAGTTCCTGTCGCATCATGTTATCAAGCCTGACGCCCTCAACTTCACCGTCTTCAGCAGTAGCAACCGGCGTATCAACTGGCGTGACGATGTTGAAATCGACTTCCTGAAATTCGTTTCCGGTGGTCGCAAAAGGCGAAGGCCCGTCGTCGTTGAGATCGGCAAACGATGCGGTGGGATCTGCAAATGTTGAAGCGGCAGCGGCGTTAGTCTCAAACTCTTCTGCCGCAACTGGTGCGACACTGCCGAATTCGTCCTGATCTTCGACGACGGCAAACGTTTCAAACTGCGGCACGTCGCTTTCAGGCTCAGGCAGAGGAGCAAAGTCTTCGACCGTTTCTTCCTGCAAACCGCCGAGCAGGTTTAGTCGATCCAGATACTTTTGCTCGTCAGGCGCTAACCGAACTAGCTGCGTGAGTGCGTAACGCTCTTCGTCAACCAGCTCTGACGATTCCGCGGATTCAGCGAGACGTTCAAGTGATAACCGCAACGCATCCATGTCGCGTTGCCACCAGTGAATGCGCACCAGCATTCTGAGCGCCGCCACGTGATCCGGATTGCGATCCAAAACCTGATTGACGATCTCCAGCAGCTCGCGTTCTTCACGACCGGCGAGCATTCGCTCGATAATCGTCGAAAGGATGCGAATCGTATCGTCTACTTCGCCGGCCTTCAGAAAAAGACGAGTGACCGGCAGAAATTGCGGATAGTTTCCCGCATCCTGGGCCATCAGCAACGACGTGGCTCGCTCGGCGCCTTTTGGATCTTCAGCTTCCAGGTAAGCGCGCGCCAGCATCGACACCAGTTCGTTGTCGTCTTCCTGCGCCTCGACAACCTTCTCCAACACTTCAGCCGCTTCGTCAGCAGTGCCGCGTGCGATGTGCGTTTCAAGCATACCGCGAAGCGCGTCGCGATCGTCGCGCACTAGTTGCAGAGCTTTGGAGTAAGCGTCAAGCGCTTGATCGTGTGATCCAATGTGGTGAAAACGGTTCGCGGCCTGCACAAATGCGGCGGCCGACTCGCGTCGCATGTTCTCTTTGAGATAGCCGTCGGCGAGTTTTAGACGAATCTCGGTGTTGTTCGGATCGAGATCGGCGATCTTGTGCAGGATCTCGAGGGCGCGCTTGTTATCTCCGGTTCGCGTGTAAGAATCGGCGACGACCAGATACTGCGCGCGTGCATCATGGACCAGACCCTGATTGGAATAGAGTTCGGCGAGTTTGAGAGCGATGACCGGATCGCGCTCGCGCAGCCGCTCGATCTTCTTGTACATCGCGATGGCTTTGAGATTGAATTCCTGGACGCCGTAGTGTTCGGCGATGCGTTCAAAACAGGAGACGGCCTCATCTTTCTTGCCTGAACGCACGTAAAGATCGCCCAGCATATTCAAGGTAGTGAGATCGTCACCGTCGTTTTCGACGATTTGGCGATACTCCTTGATAGCTGCGTTGATCTTCCCTTGGGAAAGGAATTTCTCAGCGGCTTTTAGGACCTTAGCTTTATCGAAAGCCATCAGGAAAAATTTTGTTTTCTTACCACGGTCGTCGGCGGCTCAAATCGTAGCAGCGGGCAGCGGGACAATGCCATTCAAGTAAGCTTGTCAGAACTCCACTCCAACTCCGGCAAATAGCCGCGAGATACGCTAACATGCGTAAATAAAGGGTGTCAACGCAAGCATTTCTGCAAGATAACGATGCTGACAAACGATCAAAGTCCGCGTGGGAAAGCCGGACAGCTAATTGCCCTCACGGGGCTCGTCATTTACGTGTTGTTTGCCCCACATTCGGTCGCCGCGAGCGCCATTGGGGTGGCGATCGCCGGTATCGGATGGATCTTGAGAACACTCACCACCGGCTCGAGTGGGCTGCGCCGTTCGAAGGCTGACTTCATCGTCGGTCTTTCATTGCTTTGGACAATCGTTTCCGCCCTGCTTTCCGAAGAGCCACGCATCAGCATCGCAAAACTGCAGGCATCCTGGTGTGTTTTCCTCTTTTACCTCGCCCGAGCCACGATCACGCGCGCCTCGGCAATCGCTCTCGTCGTGCTGCTGATTGTCTCGGCATCGGCGGGTGCGCTTTACAGTGCTTTCGATCTTTTGCGCGGGCGGGGGGTGGTGGTTGAGTCGATCACGACCGGCAGCCCTTTTACTCGAGTTGGTATTCAACCGGGCGATACGATCTGGCAGTTAAACCGGCGGCGAGTCTATTCAACCGAAGACCTGGATCGCGTTTTGACGGAAACGCCTTCAAACACTGAGTTAACGGTGGGAATCATCTCTCAGGGAGAACAGGTTGAGCGACGCCTAAGGCTCACTCAGCCAGCCGCAGCCGGAATCGCTGGAACCGACCGCAATCATCGCTTTCGCGCTTCCGGATGGACACGGCACTACGGGACATTTGCGGAAGTGATGCAAATGATCGCCCTGCTCGCACTCGGCCTTGCGCTCGCTCACCTCCGAAATCACGGAGCAAACAAGTATTTCGGGCTCGCGCTCACCGCCGCAGCGCTCATAACGGCCGGCCTGGTTTTCACTGCAATGAGAACGGTGATCGTCGCATTTGTGATCGGCGCGACTGTGATCGCGTGGCGCTCGCTACGCGGGAGGCTCAAGGTCGTCTTTACCTTTGCGCTGTTTGGCGTACTGGCTTTTGCGGCGGTGGTGGTTTGGCAAACGCGCGATCGCAATGCGTTGATTCTGGGTGATCCGAGTTCGTCACTGCGCGGGCAGGTTGCGCGCGTTGGTTTGTCACGAATTCCGATCCATCCAGTCTTCGGCCACGGCATGGACGCCATGCAGTTGCACTGGAACGAGTGGGGCTTTCCCGGTGAACACATGCTTCACCTTCACTCAACACCTTTACAACTCGCGTTTGATCGCGGATTGCCGATGCTGGCGATTTGGCTCTGGCTGATGATTGCTTTCTGGTGGTTTATTGCGCGCGCGGAAAGAAATGCGGCTGACCTGAGCGATACTCATTCGTACGGCATTTTGCTGGGGATACTGGGGGCGTTAACAGGTTTTCTCGCCAGTTCCATGGTCAACTACAACTATGGCGACGCCGAGGTGGCGATGCTGTTCTGGTTTCTGATGGGAATCAGCCACGGATTACACGAACTTGGTACGGATTGAATCATTGATAATCCGTCAACTAATCCGCAAAATCCGTGGCTAACGATTTATCTTGGCTCCTCGCCTTCAACGCGGATGTTATTCCGCACCGAGAACACACCCGGCACTCGATTGGCTGCGATATACGCGAGATTCCGATCACCACTACCGGAAACTACGCCTTCCAACGACACGTGCCCGCGGTTCACCACGATGTGCAACGACGGATTCGTGCCTCTCAAGTAACGATGCAATCCACCCATATTCGCGATCGAGCGGAACGTCGCCCGGCGGATGTCGTCGTCAAACCGCGAAAGCGGCAACACGTTGATGTTGTTCACCACGCGTGTCACCCCGGCGAGTCTCTTCACTCTGCCGGCGGCGTCGGAACGCGTTGAGGCACGAACCACATCGCCGTAAAGCGTGACCACATCACCGTTGATGCTATAAGCCAGATTGTCAAAAACTCCGTAATACGGAAGCGTTACCAGTTCCTTTCGCACCTTCCGTGATAACTGCGGTTCACCTTCGCTTTGCGCTAACGCCACCGAAGGCGCAACCGCAAGCAACAGTACCGCGAAAATTTGAATCACAATTTGCGTGTATTTATTTGTTCTTTTCATAACTTTACCCCTTGTTATACAAAGGTTTACCCCATCTATCATTCGTAGTATTAGATAGACACCGGCACTGCAGGGTTGGTTACGAAATTGGCAAAAGTTTGCTACGATTTCCAGCCAAATGACACGACCACAATCTACCGAAGCAGCCTCGTACTATTTCACATACATTGACCTAATCGACAGCGACGAAATCGTCCCCGCGTTTGAGCGGCAGATGGGGGAAATGCTTCCGTTTCTTGAGCAGATCAGTGAGGAACAGAGCCTTCATGCTTACGAACCCGGCAAGTGGACTATCCGCCAGGTGTTAAATCACATCAACGACGGCGAACGGCTCTTTGTCAGCCGTGCCTTCTGGTTCGCGCGCGGATTTCAGGACGCCATGCCCAGTTTCGAACAGGACATTGCAGTGCAGTTTGCCCGGGCAAACGACACCTCATGGGCACAACTGGTCGAGGAGTTTCGCAACGTGCGGCTCGCGACTATCTCGTTTTTCCGCAACCTGCCTGACGAGGCGTGGTCCCGCACAGGAATTGCCAGTGACAGCCCGGTTACGGTGCGAGCGCTGGCATACATTATCGCCGGACACGTCGCTCACCATCAGAAGGTTCTGAGCGAGAAGTATTTATAGATAAAGATTTACAAGTGTTTCAAGATGAACAGGATGTCCTGTAAATCTGAACCATCTTAACTTTGTTCATGGTTTAATCTTGTTTTCCAAGCCCGTTCGGGTGTAATCTGGAACCCTGCGGAGAGCACTCACTCCGACTTCCACCGTTCCGCAGGCCCCATTAGCTACCAGTCTTTCAGGAGCGTCCGCATGAAAAGGTGCCCCAAGTGTGAGTTTATTTACGAGGACGACCAGAGTTTATGCGACATGGACGGTGCTTTACTCGTTTTCGACTCGCGAGCACTGCCCAACCTGCACGTGCTGCCTGCAAAGACCGACGCTAAACGAAATCGCACTGTTCCGGTCTTTGCGTCACTGATTTTGGCCCTCGTTCTGGGCTTGGTTTATTACGTTTCTACCCAGCGCAAGCAGGCTGTGGTCGCACCGGCTGCGGCTAGTAGCGTTGCTAATCCGGCTCCGGTTTTGAATCCCACTCCAGAGCCGCAACCAGCCGAATCCGTCCAACCCGCTCCGGCAGCGGAAGAACCGAAAGAAACTCCGAAACCCGCGGCAGTGACACCCATCAAGAAGCCTGTCACCAGGACCGCCACGAAAGCACCAGCGAAACCGGCGACCGCAAAGAAAGAAGACTCCAAGGTCAACTCAATTCTGAAGAAGACTGGTCGCATACTCAAAAAACCCTTCAAGTTCTGACAAACGCCTGTTCAAGGCGACAAACCACCCCGATGAAACGTTGCCCCCAATGTCTCTTCCTCTTTCCTGACTCGGACGAGAAGTGTGACTTCGATCAGACGCCGCTCGAGGTGATCGACGAGGCAACGATCGCTGCTGTCACCAGCCGTCCGAAACGTCGAACTCTGCCGATCGCTGCTGCCATTGGTCTAATTCTTGGAGTGTTGGTATTTGCGATCTACTACTACGCTGCCAGCCGGCCATCGCCCGTTGTCGAAGCGGTGCCCCAGAATCCAACGGTAACCGCGCCCATTTCTACGCCCGTTCCCACAGAGCCATCGCCGTCTCCGTCAGTCTCGCCATCACCGTCACCTTCAGCAACTCCAGCTTCAAAATCTTCTCCAAACGGTGTATCTACCTCGCACACTCGTTCAACCCTTGATCCGGTTTCAACCAGTGGCCCGGGCATCGCAGCGCGTCAAGGCAGCAAGCCTGTAATAATGTTAACGAGCGGTGGAAAGGTCGAAGCAGATGAGGTTTGGCGGACTAAAGACGGTGTTTGGTACCGCCGCAACGGGATGGTCACTTTGCTCAAGCGAAACCAGGTAAAGACCATAGTCACACGTTAACAATCCTCAACATCAATTTTTTATCTGTTTTGTTCTGCTTGTGCCTTTTCGTGACTGGCACAAATCTCCTTCTCGCGGTGTTTCATAATTAACCGATTCACCACCGCATTAAGGAGAAAAGCATGAGGAAGTTCTTCGCCGTCATCGTCACCCTGCTTGCCACCGTCACTACCGCGTTCCCTCAAAGTTTCACCCTCGATTCGTTTGCCAAAGCCAAGGCTGTACTTGACCGTTCAGTCGCGGCCTACGGCGGACGCGAGGCAATCACCTCGATTGCAAATGTTTCGATAAAGGTTTCCGGTGATTCTATTCATCGAAATCAGAGCCGGCGTCCCGGTGATCTCGACCGCACTCCGTACAACAGCGAGTATGTAATTGACCTGAAAAACCTGCGCGCGATGCAAACGCAGAAGGGCCATTATCCCGGCGGGTTCAATTGGACCAACGGTTTCGTCATCGATGGCGGAAACAGAACCGGCTTCGATCTGATCAGGAAGACTTCGGGTCCGCCGAACGCCGTCACGCCCGCTTTGTTCCGCGCCAACATTCGCTGGTTGCCACAACTCGTTCTTTTGGACGTGCTTGAAAGAGCCAACGGTCTGCGCTATCTCGGCAAAACTGAATACGACAAGCGCCCGCACGAAGTGATCGACTACGTCGGCAGCGAGAATGCTCGCATTGCTCTTTACATCGATCAGGAAACTGGTCTGCTTTCGAAATACGAAACGTTGGGCACGGATCGTTTTGCCGGTGACTCGATTTTTGAAACTCGTTTCAACGGGCAGCGAAAAGTTGGCAACTACATTGTTCCGGCGCGCCGATTGAACGCGATCAACGGAGAGATAACTAACGACTTCGGTTTAACTGAAGTGACGTTCAACACCGAACTGCGTCCGGAGATCTTCAAAGTACCGGACGGAATGCGCGCCGTTACCTTCCCTGCTCCAACACCAGTTACGAAACACGCAGAAAAGATCTACACGACGAGTGCCGGTGGTTATAACGTTCTCTTTGTTGACTTCAGCGATCACATCTTTGTGATGGAAGCGCCGGGCAACGATCGCGTCTCGCTTCAGGCAATCGAGCAAATCAAGAAGACGATTCCAAACAAACCGATCAAGTACGTGGCGGTCACACATCACCACGACGATCACGCCGGCGGCATTCGCACCTACATGGCCGAAGGCGCGACGCTGATTGTGCTGCCCGGTGAAGAATCGTTCTTTAAGAAAGTTGGTGCGATACGTTACAGCGTCGATCCCGACGCGCTTACGCGCAATCCGCGCGAACCGAAGTTCGAAGCAGTTCAGAACGGCAAACGAGTTCTGACTGATGGAACAGTAACGGTCGAACTCCTCGACATCGGTTCCGGGCCACACACCGAAGGGATGCTGGTCGCGTACTTCCCCGAACAGAAATTGATCTTCCAGGGCGACCTCCTCAACCGTCCCGGCAACGGCGACTACCCAATCGCCAACGACACCTCAGCGCACTTTCTGAACTGGATCGACACGAAGAAACTGGCAGTTGAAACCACCATCCCCGTCCACGGCACCCCCACCACCATGGCCGAATTCCGTAAAGCCGTGGCCGACATGAAGAACTAAAGATAGAGCCACACATAACGCGGGTGAACACGGATCTTTTTCTGATCGTTCATCCGCGTTCATCTGTGGCTAAATATTGCTGCTCCGAGTGTACCGTGATAGTCTCCCGTCCACCTTCCATTCCGAAATTCAAGGAGACGCTGTGATGAGACTCACCAGACTGCTGATCGTTCTAACTCTTGGTCTGTTAGTTTCTTTAACCCTGATCGATCGTTCACCGGCGACGAAGGCGGCGCCGCTCGATCTCTCGGGTGAGCTTCATGGCGCGCCGTACCGGATCAGGGTGCCGGAAGTTTGGAATGGAACGCTGCTTATCTTCGCGCACGGATATCGCGATAAGGCCGATCATCCCGGTGAGATTGATAATCGCAATGCCGATGTAGCGCCAAACGCTGCGCTCGAAGCGCCGCTGCTTGCCCAGGGTTTTGCGCTCGCGGGAAGTGCTTATAAAGACAATGGCTGGGCAGTAGGCGACGCTATTCAGGATACCAAGAACCTCGCCGTCTTCTTCCGCGCAAATGTGGCTCGACCGCAAAGAACGATCATCGTCGCGGCTTCGCTCGGCACGTTCGTCGGTTACAAGAGCATGGAACAATTCAACGGCATCTTCGACGGCGCGCTTTGCTTGTGCAGCGCCGGAGCCGGAGCCACTCGTCTCTGGGACAGCGGCGTTCCCATTCTGCTTGGTTACGACGTGGTGTTTGGAATGCCCGCATCGTGGGGCACCGTCGGCGAAGTTAGAAACGATATCGATTTCGATACGGAAGTGCTTGCGAAGCTGGCTCCGGAACTCAGCAACATCGCCAACTTTCCAAAGTTTGAATTCATTCGACTGGTTGCGAAGAATCCGGGCCGCGGTCTCAATCCACCGCCACCGCCGGCGTTCTATCCCGGTTGGGCGTTGACTGATTTCTTCTTCATTACCGAAGCGCGTGCCGAACTACAACGACGCGCCGGTGGTCCAATAGTGCAGAACCTCGATCAGAATTACGAACTCACTGCCGCGGAGAAGGCTTATCTCGCCGGCATAGGATTGCCGACGCCCGTGGTTGACGCATGGTTGGACCAGATGAACGCGCGGCGCAATATCACAGCTAAACAGTCGGCGCGAAATTACGTGCGCAACAACACCGAATTCAACGGCAAGATCCGCAATCCGATTCTCAGCATGCACACGATCATCGATCCGTTGCTGGTGGTTGCGAATGAGTCGGCGTATGCGGAATTGAATGCGGCCGCGGGCAAAGAGGAATTACTTTTCCAGACGTTTACAACCGGCGTTGGTCACTGCAACTTCAGTGGGCCACAGATCCTGACGGCGATTGGCGCGATCGACACCTGGGTACGCACCGGCGCACGTCCGACAGCAGCCACGTTTTCGGGTGTACCGGGTTTCAATACGACTTTTGTTCCGCCGGCTTTTTAAGACAGGATTAATTACGGGTTAATCCTGTAGAATAACGCACGAGCCCCCTTTTCATTGGAAAGTTGTTGAAGGGATCGTGCGGTGAGTGCTTCAGTTTCATTGACGCAGGCGGTAACTGCCGGTGACGAAAGCGCCGTTTCGGCATTTCTGGCTAATGGCGCCGATGTAAACGAGAGCACAAACGGCGGTCAAACTCCTCTCATTCTCGCAGTCATCTTCGGCCACACACACGTTGTACGATTGCTGCTCAAAGCCGGCGCGGATCCGCAATTGCGCGACAACCTCGGTCTCAACGCGGTCGAGTGGGCGCAACGACGTGGATTGAATGAAGCACTCACGCTTCTCACCAATGGTCCAATATCGAGTAGTCCGCCAAGACGAATACTGATTCCACTCGAGGAGCCGCAGCAACCGAAACGCAAAGAAGTTCGTGCCGCTGACGACAACGGAGCTAAAGAAACTGTCAGTGATGATGAAAAGAGTCGTCGCTGGTTATCGGGATTGAAGAAACGGTTAGACGAGCAGGCTTCGCGACGAAAAAACACTCCACCTGAACCATCGCCCGCAGAAGAAGACCAGTCGCCGATCATGTCGGTGACGACGAGACAGCCGCCCGCCGAAGAACCGGCACAAACCTCTGAGCCAGAGCCGGTGACGCCGAAGATCTCTGTGGCGGCAGCGCCCAGAATTCTCACGCCACCACCGGCTGCTCCAGCTCAAAGCGGCAAACGCAAACGCTGCCCGCGTTGTAATGCTGTTTACAACGGTGAACTCGTGTCGTACTGCGCCCATCACATCGTTCCGCTTGTGGATGCGGATGAACCGATCGTTTCTGAAACGCCGAAATCGAGTGTGCCGCTATTCTGGATTCTGTTGGTCATCACACTTACGGGATCGATCGTCGCGGGATCGCTGATAGCCACCTACCTGTACAAATCCAACCAGCAGGCCGAACGAAGCGCCGCCGCGCAACAGCAGGCCATTCTGCAAAAAGGAACACCGGAACTCGGAGGAGAGTTGGTTGGAAAGGCCGTCTCATTGCCTGAAGCCGAATGTCCGGTGAAAGGCCCCGAACCGGTCACAGGCACAGTCACAGTGAGCGTGATGGTTGATAAAAACGGGCAGGTTTACTGGGCGCGCGGAGCGGGCGGCGATTGGCTCATGCGTGGCGCTTCAACCGAAGCTGCCATGAAATCAACTTTCTCGCCCGAGAAACTCCGGGGCCGCGAAACCGAAGGCACCATCACCTACACGTTCAAACCGTGACACGGATAAACACTGATTTTTAAATCCGATCTGCGCTGATCCGATTTCTGATCCGTATCATCTGTGGTGTAGAATCCGGCTCCGTCCTTCCCAGACGGCCGAAAATTTGCCTAATCCTGTTTGCCCAGAGCACTGAATATTTCCCACAACTGAATTAACGATTTTCCCAAGGAATTTATATGAACTACTTCCCCCGCCGCATGCCCTTTGCTGCTCGCGCAGTAATAACACTCCTGTTGTTAGGTTTCATCACTGGTATCGCCTGGCACTTGCCAACGTCTCAAGCAGCGACGACTTTTACGGTCAATTCACTGCTCGACACTCCCGATGTCGTGAACGGAAACGGCACCTGCGCCGATGCCAACGGCGTCTGCACGTTACGCGCGGCCATCGAAGAGGCTAATTTTACTGCCGGCGACGACACCATCAACATTGGAGTAACCGGTACCATTAATCTCACTGGTACGCTGCCAATTCTATCCACCAACATCGTCATGAATGGTCCGGGTTCAGGTCAGTTGACGGTGCGCCGCGATACCGGTGGTGATTATCGAATCTTCCGCACCGGCGGCACCGTCAGCATTTCCGGTCTGACAATTACGAACGGCAGAACGCCCAGCGTGGCGACTGAAGACATTGCTCCCGGCGGCGGCGGCATCCTGCAAACTGGCGGTTCGCTTACGCTCCGCGACGTCGTCGTCACCGGAAACACAACGGGCAACGGTGGGTCGATGAGAATTGGAAGCCCCAACTTCGGCGGTTTTGGAGGATTCGGCGGCGGCATTCAGGCTTCGGGTACGTTGACGATGACCGATTGCGTCATCAGCAACAACACCACTGGAAACGGCGGAACAGGTCTTCAGTTTGGCGGTTCAGGCGGTCGCGGCGCCGGAATCTATTTCGCACCGGGAACGCTGAAGATGACGAATGTCGTCATTAGCGGCAACCGCACCGGACAAGGCGGCCAACCCCATAGCGGCAACAGTGGCGATGCTGGAGCGATCTGGGCCGGCGGTGATTTCTTTCCGGCTCAACCGACCAACGTAATCCTGAATAAAGTAACGCTCATTGACAACAGCACTGGAACCGCGCTCGCAACCGGCGATAGCGGTAACGGTGGAGCGATATATGTCTTCAACGGGACGATGAGTTTGACGGACAGTATCGTTAAAAATAATCAGACGGGCGACGCACTCGAGCACTCTGCCGGCAGGGGCGGCGGCATCTTCAACGGCGCCACCCTCACGATTCACAACAGTCTTATCAACGGCAATTCAACCGGGGACAATTCTTTTGGTTCCAACAACGTGGGCGGCGGTATCAGCAGCTTCGGTGCGCTAACGCTCATCAACACGACTGTTAGCGGCAATCACACCGGAGCAGGAGGTGGCGGCATCGGCGGCGGCGTGTTCTCTTTCGGCTTTGCAACTATAATCAATTGCACAGTCACGGGAAACAGCACACCGAACGATCATGCCAATGGCCTCGGCGGTTTTAGCAGCACGATCACGATGGCGAATACGATCGTCGCCGGCAACGGTGATTCACCGAACGATAAAGATCTGGAGAACACTCTTTTCACCCCCGCGGCGTTTGTTTCGCTCGGCCATAACCTGATCGGAAACGCCGATGGTGTCAGCGCATTCAACGGCGTCGGCGATAATTTCGGCACCACTGCTTCACCGCTAAATGCGCAGCTAGCTCCATTGGCTGACAATGGTGGTCCAACTATGACTCACGCGCTGCTCAGCAACAGCCCGGCGCTCGATGCAGGCAGCAACGCGCTCGCCAACGATCCAACCAATCCATTGTTAACTGACCAGCGCGGAGCCGGACGCATCGCAGACTCAGCGGATCCTGACTCGCTCGCCGTGGTTGATATCGGAGCCTTCGAGCATCATCAAACTCTCGAAGACATCCCGAACAAAACCACTAATGAAGATACGCCGCTCAATGTAACGTTTGCTCTCGGCGACAGCGGCCCGGCCGTCACATCCGTGACAGCGACTTCAAACAATCAAGTGGTTGCCCCGAATGCAAATCTCGTCGTAAGCGGGACCGGTGCGACCAGAAACTTGTTAATCACACCAGTAGCGAATCAATCGGGATTGGCAACGATTACTGTCACGGTCAATCTCTCAGGCGGTGGGACGTTGATCGACACGTTCACGTTGACAGTCACGCCGGTTAACGATCGTCCGTCATTCTTCATCCTCGGTGCTCCTGCTGTTCTGGAAGACGCACCGGCACAAACAGTCAACCTCGTCACCAACATCAATCCTGGACCACTCGAAGAAGCCCAATCGGTGACGTTCAGTGTCACCGTGAACAGTAACGCGGGTTTGTTTTCAGTGGCTCCGGCTGTCAGCAGCACCGGAGTGTTGACCTACACGCCTGCGCCTAACGCATTCGGCGATGCCATCGTCACGATCTCAATGAAAGACAATGGTGGGACTGAAAACGGAGGCGTTGACACGTCAACAGAACAGGGCTTTACGATTAGCATCACGCCTGTTAACGATGCTCCAACATTCAATAAAGGCGGCAACCAAACTGTCCAGGAGGATGCCGGATTCCAGTTTGTCAGCAATTGGGCCACCGGCATCGGCCCGGGCCCGAACGAGTCTGACGGACTAAGCTTTCAGGTAACCAACAACACGAATTCAGGATTGTTCTCGCAACAACCGGCAGTATTCATTAACGGGTTATTGACGTATGCGCTGAACTCGAATGTGTCGGGAACTGCCGATATCACGATCGTACTTAAAGACACGGGCGGCACGGCGAATGGCGGTGTGGATACCAGCGTCGCGCAGACTTTCACGATAACAGTAACTTCGGTGAATGATGCGCCTTTTAACCACGTGCCTCCATTCGGTCTGACGAATCAAAACACGCCGGTAGTTTTCTCATCCGCAAACAGCAACTCCATTACCATTACCGATGCGGATGCCGGGGCCAATCCAATTCGCGTCACACTAACAGCGACGGATGGAACAATTACACTTCCCATAATCACGGGTCTTACATTCGTCACCGGTGACGGAACGGACGACGTAACCATGTCGTTCACCGGATCAATTGGCCTGATTAACGCGCGTTTGAATGGATTGAGTTTCAGGCCCACCACCGGATTTTCCGGCAACGCGGCCCTGCAAATCACCAGCGACGATCAGGGGAATACCGGTGGCGGGGGTGCCAGGACCGCAGATTCAGCCATCAACATACTCGTGCGAGCTGGAGGTCTCCTCTCGTTCAACACGGCGACCTACGGTGTTAATGAAAGCGGCACCACGGCAACCATCACCGTAAATCGTTTCGGCGGCACCGCCGGCACGGCGACCGTTGACTACGCAACGTCGAATGGGACGGCGGTTTCGGGAACCAGTTGCACTTCGGGTGTGGATTACATTGGTAATTCAGGAACATTCACCTGGACGCACGGCGATGTTACCGTCAGGCAGTTTACGATTACGATTTGCAACGACAGCGTCGAAGAGCCGGACGAGATCATCAATCTAACGCTGACGAATGCCGGCGGCAGCGGTTCTCTCGGAACGCAAAACACCGCCACCCTCACGATCGGCAACGACGATGGACCACCGGTGCTGCTCACGGAAGAGGGTACACAACACGCGCTCGCACTCGATTTAACGACGCAGACTGCCGACCCATTCACGCTCACCAATCTGTTCAACTTCAGCGTCGATCAGCGACGGCGCGTGTCGTTGTTTGTCTGGCGATCAGGATTGGGGATCGGTGATACCACCGCGGTCGTGACGGCAACTGCGCGTGATACCGAAGGTCGGACTTACGATCTGCCGGTTGAGGCAATGAACTCACTGACGGCACTTCCGAACGTGGTGCAAGTGGTCGTCCGGTTACCTGATGCCGTTATCGGCGCTCCGCGTGATCTGTTTGTGAAAGTGACGGTGAAAGGCATCGTGAGTAACGAGGCGTTCATCAAGATCGCGGCGCAGAATTGAGCCACGGATTTACACGGAAAAACACGGATTTAGTTTCAGTCCTAAATCCGTGTTTTTATCTGTGTAATCGGTGGCTATGCTTTTAGTTACGGCTCACGGCGCCACCGTTCTTCAGGTGACGATCGACGAAATCGAGAATCGCCTTATAAGCGCGGATCTCGTTTGCCTTCTTTGTAAACCCGTGTCCCTCGTTGTCAAACAAGACATACTCGACCACACCGTTTCGCTTCTTGATGTTGTCGACGATCTCGTCTGATTCCGGTTTAATCACACGCGGATCGTTGGCGCCCTGCAACACAATCAGCGGCTTCACGATCTTGTCGGCATGAAACAGCGGCGAGATCGCGCGCAGGTTTTCCAGATCCTTGTTGGGATCGCCCATCTCTTTGTAAAGCGACTTGCGAATGGATTCCCAGTAAGGCGGAATTGACTGGAGTGTACGCACCCAGTTTGAAACGCCAAACAGATCGACGCCAACCGCAAACTCTTCGGGTTTGAAGGCCAACGCGGCCAGGACCATGTAGCCGCCGTACGAGCCGCCCATGATTCCGATCTTCTTTTCATCAACGTAGCCCAGCGACGCAAGATATTTCTTCGCCTCAACACAATCCCAGAGCGGTTCGCGACCATGCTTGCCGTCATCAGATGCGAAGAAAGTTTTTCCATAGCCACTCGAGCCGCGGTTATTCACACCCAGCACAACATAACCGTGGTTCACGAGATATTGTGTCACCGCGCTGTAACCAACTCGCGTTTGTCCACCTGGACCACCATGAACCAGCACGAGTGCCGGTGCTTTGTTCGCCGCACTCGCCTGCTTCGGTTTGTAGAGGATCGAAGGAACCTCCATACCGTCAAACGACTTGTAACGAATCACCTGGGAATCGACGAGATCCGCCTGACTAATCTCGGGATTCAAGCTGTCTGACAGCTTCGTCGCTTTCTTAGTCTGGAAGTCGTAAACGTAGAGATTGCTCGGGCTGCGATCGCCGTTCAGATAAAACGCCATCATCTTTTCGCTCGGCGAGATATTCACCCCGGTGATGTCGGCGTTGGGTAGTTGCGGCAGGCTTACGAGTTTGCCGGTTGCAGTGTCGATGATCTTGATCTTCGTGCGCGCGTCTTCGTTGATCGCCGTCACACGATATTTCCCGTTGCGTGAGAAGTATGTGTAGGCGACGTCCCACGGAGCTTTTTCGACGACCTCAGTTTTGCCGGTCGACACATCGTGGCGAGCCACATATCTGAACTCGCTGCCGGAATCAGTCAGGTAGTAAAGATACTTCGACTTGACGTCGAAGGTTTGCGCGCTGTTGGCCATATCACCGGTGTGAGCGGTGATGTTCTTCATCTCTTTGGACGCGACATTGTAGAGGAAGATGTCAGAGTCAGCTTGCGAACCGCCACTCTTCTGAAACGCAAAATACTTCCTATCGTCGGAGATCGCGCCTAGCGCCAAGCCTGCCTCGTCTTTGTAAATCAACGACGGCTTCAATGTGTCGATCGGCATTTCGAAGATATCGAAATACCGTGGATCACGTTCGTTTGTCTGGAAGAAGAACGACTTGCGGTCCTGGGCCCAGCCGAGGAAGTTTGCTTTAACTTTTTCCCCAGGAGTCAGGTCGCGTTCACTGCCGTCGAGTTCGCGCAGGAAGAGGTGGTTGTTCTCGTTTCCACCGCGATCGTAGGAATAGAGAAAGCGCGCGTCGTTGGGGAAATACGAGACGGCGTAGGTGCTTTCTTTAGTTGAGCTTGTCAGTTGAGCCGGCGCACCTCCGCTGACCGCAACTGAGTAAACGTTAAAGATGCCCGACTTGTTATTGTGAAAGAGGATCGATTTTTCGTCGGATGAGAAGGAGCTACCGCCGATGCGAACAGTGTTCATAAACTGCTCGATGGTGTACTCCTTGACGGCCGATTTCTTCTGCGCCACGGCAGTAGACGCGGCGACGATTAGCGACAAAACGAGCAGTACGAAGCGCTTCTGACGGTTCATAACTTGTCCTTTCCTTCGCGAGCTGGAGGTTTGCAGGATGCTGCGACGGAGAGTATAGACACAAAGAAGCACAAAAAGCACAAAGCTTAGCCGCCAAACGGCCTAAAACCGCCACAAGGCGGCTTGAAATCTTAAAGCCCGCGAAGCGGGCGACCGCATTGACGAGCCTCGGACACCGTCCAAATTTAGAGCCGAGCCCGCGGAGCGGGCGACCGCATTGACGAGCCTCGGACAGCGTCCAAATTTAGAGTCGAGCCCGCGGAGCGGGCGACCGCATTGACGAGCCTCGGATACCCTCCAAATTTAGAGGTCGAGCCCGCGAAGCGGGCGGAAGCATAAAGCCTGGGGCGCAAGCCCCAGGTAACCTAAAAAAAAAAGACATTCGAGCCCGCGGAGCGGGCGACCGCATTGACGAGCCTCGGACACCGTCCAAATTTAGAGGTCGAGCCCGCGAAGCGGGCGACCGCATTGACGAGCCTCGGATACCGTCCAAATTTAGAGTCGAGCCCGCGAAGCGGGCGGAAGCATAAAGCCTGGGGCGCAAGCCCCAGGTAACCTAAAAAAAAAGACATTCGAGCCCGCGGAGCGGGCGACAGCGCGATCTACCAACGGGCTATCGCCCGCTCCGCGGGCTCGAACGCTTTTCTTTATTCAATATCCTGGGGCTTGCGCCCCAGGCTTTATGCTGTCGCCCGCTTCGCGGGCTCAGAACCAAACCACTAATTCAAACGGCTTTGGAATTCCTCCATCTGCGGCTTGACGACGGCTTCGAAACATCGGGACAGAAACGGGCGACAGCGCGATCTACCAACGGGCTGTCGCCCGTTTCACGGGCTCGAACGCTTTCATTATTCAATATCCTGGGGCTTGCGCCCCAGGCTTTATGCTGTCGTCCGCTTCGCGGGCTCAGAACCAAACCACTAATTCAAACGGCTTTGGAATTCCTCCATCTGCGGCTTGACGACGGCTTCGAAGCAATCGGGACAGATGCTGTGACTGAATTTCGCTTCGGAACGCTCGGTGACGTACGACTCGACTGTTTGCCAGTAATTATGATCGTCGCGGACGTGCTTGCAGTAAGAGCAGATCGGAAGAATTCCCTGAAGCACCTTCACTTGGGCCATCGCAGCTTCGAGCTCGGCCACGCGTTCTGCCAGCGTCTGTTGTAGTTCAACTACAGCAACACCAACCTGCACACGTGCGTGTAGCTCCTCGCGATCGAACGGCTTGGTAATGTAATCGTTTGCGCCATTACTCAAGCCTTCAACAATATTGGCTTTGCTTCCCTTTGCGGTTAGCAGGATCAAATACGTCGGTGTCGACGTTTCAATTTGTCTGACACGACGACAGACCTCAACTCCATCGATACCGGGCATCATCCAGTCGAGAATTGCGAGCCGCGGTGCATCCGGTTCTTGTAATGCCGCCCATGCGTCGTGACCGTTATTGGTTACGACAACGTCGTACCCCCATCCAGCCAACGTGCTCTCCAAAAGGCGGCAGGAGATCCGCTCGTCTTCAGCAATCAAAATCTTCATACGACCAAAAACTCCGGCAAATTGCCCATCATCGGGACGCAATACCGCAGAATACACACTGGGCAGACTGCAAACTGCCTCCGAAGGAGTTAAGGTCAATTGATATGCCAAGCGAACTAATGCAGATCGTAATCGGCGATGAGGTCAACGCCCGAGGTTGCGAAACGGCGAGCGGCCGTCGTTGAGCGGCCGTCGTGTTCATGGTCCAACGACCACTGTGCATGTCTCAATAACAGCGCCAACTCCATGGTTCGCCCGAGGGTTAGAGCAAAACGACGTGCACCTGCTTCAAGCGCCGGTTGACCTGCCCGTTGCGCGTCGCTTAACCAACTACTTGCGTGATCCATAGCTGAACGTGCTGCGCGTGCAGCGTCTGCGAGACGATTGTCAGTAACACTCTGAAGACACTGCGCGACGGCAGTTGCGAATCGCATTAATCCGAGTTTCGGATCAGCGTCACCGCTCTGCAACGCCCGCAACGTATCGAGCGCGAGCACATTCGTCGTACCTTCCCAGATCGGCAACACCTGGCTGTCGCGCAACAACACCGGCAGTCCGGTATCTTCAACATAGCCGGCACCGCCAAACATCTCGAGCACTTCGCTCGCAACACTCACCGCTTGTTTACCGGTAGTGAGTTTCATCACCGGCGTCAACAAACGAAGCAGCAATGAATCGTCATCAGAAATCTCGCCCGTTTCGCTTTGTCCGGTTAGCTCAGCCACGTAGAAAGCGAAATGAAACGCAGCTTCGCTTTCGGCGTGCAAAGTCGCGAGCGTGTCGCGATGCAGAGGTTTTTCCGATAAAGGCGCACCGAATGCGACGCGCTTGCTTGCATAGTCGGTGCTGAGCGCCACGCCGCGGCGCATCAACGACACGGCGCTGATCCCATTCCACAAGCGAGTGATATTCAAGAGGGGCGCGATATTGCGAACGCCGTCACTCCCACCTTTCACGAGTTGCGCCGGTGTGCCGTCGAGAGTCAATTCCGCTGTCGGCACTTTCCGTGTGCCCAGTTTGTCTTTGAGCCGGTTGACTTGAATATTCCGCGGCCGTCCGTGCTCGTCTCTGGTCTCGACGTAAAACAATGCAAGCCCACGACCGCCGGGAGGATTGCCTTCCGGACGCGCGAGTGTGAGTGCCATCTGAGAGTTGATCGCAGAAGTGAACCACTTGCGGCCGTAGAGACGAAAGCCATCCGCGTCCTGTTTCGCGATCGTCTCTGAAAGTCCCACGTCGGATCCGCCGGTGAGTTCAGTCATCCACTGGCCCGCCGTCCAAAACGACTCTGGATCTCGTGAGATCAAATGAGGAACCGCGCGATCGATGAGCGCTTGATTTCCGGATAAAAGCAGCGTGCGCGCCGCGCCATCGGTCATCGCGAGTGGACAACTGTAGATGTCAGTCGAAGGCGTAAACAGGTAAGCCAACGCACATTGATGCACGCGCGAAAGGTTCCCGAGTTTCTGTTCATACGCCGTGGCCACCACACCGTGCTCGGCGGCAACACGCTCAGCTAACTGCCACAGCGGGGATACTTCGATCTTGTCGATTCGATTTCCCCACGCGTCCCATTGGACCAGCCTTGGCTCATTCAGCCGGTCGGCCAGTTGCAGTTGATAGAGTTCATCTCCGGCAAGACGTCCCATTTCCATCAGCGACTCTGCAACATCGCCGGGCAGTTCGCCTTGAAAGACACGCGTGAGATACGAGCGCAACACCGGATCGTCTTCGTATTGATTACCAAGTGCCGGAGGTGCCTGCTGAAAGAGAGTCATGATCAGCCACAGATAAACACGGATTTAAAACGAATTATAAAAACGGCCTGAGTGGCCGATCCTACCGCTGGGATAAAAAATTTGCTAACCTTTTCTCCTCTTTCCAGGTCAGAGAAGAATCCTTAAAACCGATGTCTTACGAACCCCAAGAGCAAGACCTGTTTCTTAAATGCCTGCTCGAAGCCAATGTCGATGGCATCATCGCATTTGACCGCGAGTGTCGCTACACCACGTGGAATCGGGCCATGGAGCGCATCTCGGGCGTAAAACGTGATGAGGTGCTCGGGAAAGAGGCTTTCGAACTCTTCCCCTGTCTCAAAGAGACGGGCGAAGACAAATACTATTTCGACGCCCTCGCCGGTAGAAGCGTCGTTGTCGATAACCGCCCTTACATAATCTCTCAATCAGGCCGCAGCGGATTTTTTGACGGTTACTACTCTCCACGTCATGACGAAAACGGCGAAGTGGTAGGCGGTGTCGCCATCATTCGCGACGTGACCGATCGCAAACTCGCTGAATCAGCCCCGCCGGATGAACACAAACGTTTGGCCTTCCACGTCGAAAACACGCCGCTCGCGGTAATCGAATGGGATCAGGAATTCAAAGTATTGCGCTGGTCGCCGGCGGCGCAAAAATTGTTTGGCTGGAAAGCTGAAGAAGTTCTCGGCATGCGTTTCAGCGACTGGCAGTTTGTGGTGCCTGACGATTTTGAAGTAGTAAACCAGGTGGGGCGCCGGCAGAACGAAGGCGAAGAGCGTCACGGCGTCTCGCGCAATCGCAACTACACGAAGCTCGGTTCGATACTTCACTGCGAGTGGTACAACTCTGCGCTTTATAACGAACACGGAAAGCTTGTGTCAGTGCTTTCTCTCGTGCTGGACGTAACCGTCGCCACGCGTATTGAAGAAGCGCTGCGTAAGTCGGAAGCGCAGTATCGACTGTTGTTCGAATCAAATCCGCAACCGATGTGGGTTTACGATCTCGTCACACTTCGCTTTGTGGCAGTAAACGACGCGGCTGTTCGTCACTATGGTTACTCGCGGGCCGAGTTTCTCGACATGTCGATCAAAGACATTCGGCCGGCCGAAGATATTGCGCTGCTCGAAAACTATCTCGCGACTGACATTGCGGAAATGGAAAGCGCGGGAGAATGGCGACACCAGAAAAAAGACGGGACTTTCATCAACGTCGAAATCACTTCCAGCCGCCTGACCTTTGGCGGCCGAGCCGCCGAGTTTGTCCTGGTCCATGACGTCACCGAACGTAAAAAAGCAGAGACGGCCCTGCGGATCAGCGAAGATCGCTATCGCGACCTCGTAGACAACAGTCACGAACTGATCTGCACTCACGATCTCGAAGGTCGTGTGCTGTCAGTAAATCCATGGGCGTCGCGAGTGCTTGGTTATCCGCGGAACTCTCTCGTTGGAATCAACATTCGCGATGGGCTGCTGCCTGAGTATCGCGAGAAATTCGACGAATATCTGCGGACCGTGATCACTGAAGGATCAGCGCGTGGCGTGATGAAAGTTCGGACCGCAACCGGCGAAACGCGGCTTTGGGAGTACTACAACACGCTGCGAACCGAGGGCGTTGAAAAACCGATCGTGCGCGGTATGGCCCACGATGCCACCGAACGGCGACAAGCGTTGAAGCGCGAAAAAGAAGCGCGCCTCGAAGCGGAAGCCGCGAATCGCGTCAAGGATGAATTCCTTTCGACACTGTCACACGAATTGCGCACGCCGTTAACAGCCATCATGGGTTGGGCCGACTTGTTACTTCACGACGAAGTGGAGCTAAACAAGCGACACCAGGCCCTCGAAACAATCTTTCGTAATGCAAACTCGCAATGCCAGCTAATCAACGATCTGCTTGAAGTCTCGCGGATCATCACCGGTAAGCTGCGGCTGGAATTTGTCGCCTGCGAACTTCAATCAGTGATCGAAGCCGCCGCCGAGAGCATCCGGCCCACGGCTGAAGCGAAAGGTGTTCGGTTGCAGGTTTTACTCGAACCGCACGTTGGTGAAGTGTTCGGCGATGGCGAACGTTTGCAGCAGATAGTTTGGAACTTGTTGTCGAATGGCGTGAAGTTTACGCGCAAGGGCGGGCTGGTCCAGGTTACGTTGCAGCGAATTAATTCTCACGTCGAGATCGTCGTGAGCGACACGGGAGTCGGGATTAAGTCTGACTTTCTGCCGCACGTTTTCGATCGTTTCCGCCAGGCCGATGGTTCAACTACCAGAAACTATGGTGGCCTGGGTCTCGGGCTTGCAATCGTGCGACATCTGGTTGAATTACATGGCGGCACCGCCTGGGCCGAAAGCCCGGGCGAAGATCAAGGCGCGCGGTTCACTGTCAGATTTCCGGCCATGGCCACGAATGAGCACCCGGTGCCTGAACAACTGAAACCAGTCGCAGTCACTGCAGTCGAATCACCTGAGCGCCAACCTTCGTCACTCAAAGGTTTGCGAGTGCTGGTGGTTGATGACGAAACCGACGCGCGCACCCTTTTGACGATGATGCTCGAACGATGTGGCGCGCAAGTGGTTGCAGTCGGGTCGTCACGCGAAGGGTTGGAGTCAGTCGAGAGTTGGCGGCCGGATGTTTTGATCGCAGATATTGGAATGCCGGTTGAGGATGGTTACGGGTTAATAAAGAAAATTCGCGCGCTACCCAAGAAAAAAGGCGGGCAAACGCCGGCACTCGCACTCACCGCTTACGCTCGCACTGAAGACCGCGTGCGCGCACTCTCCGCAGGTTATCAAGTTCATCTCGCAAAACCTGTCGATCGCTTCGAACTGGCTGCTGTCGTTGCCAGTTTGGGCCACAGATGAAACGGATATTTTAAAGCCGATTGATACGGATCAATCGTTCTTTTTATCCGTGTGATCCGGGTCGCAGCCGGCTTCGCTCTCAAGCAGACCCCGCCAGCGATGATGGTTGCGCGCAGTTAGTTCGTTGGCTTCGATTGGACCATCGGTTCCTGATGGATATTCGGGTAGTTCCTTCACTCCCTGACTCGCCCATGCCTCTTCGATGGGCGTAATTAAACGCCACTGTGCTTCAACTTCGTCGCTGCGAATAAAGAGCGTTGCGTCACCGCGCATTACGTCCAACAACAACATCTCGTAGGCGTCTGCCGACTCGATGCCAAATGCAGTTTGATAACAAAAATCCATGTGCACGGTGCTCGTGCGCATCTCGAAGCCGGGACTCTTGGCGCCAAACGAAACCGTGATGCCTTCGTTCGGTTGAATGCGCAACACGATCACGTTTGGCTCGATCTCTTCAACTGGCGTACGCGCAAATAGCGCCTGCGGCGTGCGTTTCAAGTGCACGGCAACCTCGGTCAGATTGCGCGCGAGATGTTTGCCGGTGCGAACGTAAAAAGGCACGCTCGACCAGCGCCAGTTTGAAATGTTGAATTCAACAGCGGCGTAGGTTTCAGTGGTAGAGCCGGCTTTTACCCCTTCCTCTTCTTTATATCCTTTAACTTTTTCGCCTTCGCTCTCGCCTGGTCCATACTGCGCTCGCACTGTTCGCTCGGCTACTTGCTCGGGTTTCATGCGTCGAATCGATCGCAACACCTGAACTTTTTCTTCACGCACGGAATCGGCGTCAAATGCGACCGGCGGTTCCATCGCCGTAAGCGTCAGCAACTGGAGCAGATGATTCGCAACCATATCGCGTAACGCACCCGCCTCTTCGTAATAACCGGCCCGACTGCCGACGCCACCCGTTTCGGCCGCGGTTATCTCGACGTAATCGACGTAGTTGCGATTCCAGATCGGTTCAAACATCGAGTTGCCAAAGCGAAACACGAGAATGTTCTGCACGGTGTTTTTGCCGAGGTAGTGGTCGATGCGATAGACCTGATTCTCTTTGAACACTTCACTGATGGTTACATTCAGCGCTTTTGCCGACTCGAGATCGTGTCCAAATGGTTTTTCAATGACGATACGGCTCCAAAAATCTTCCTCGTTTGCGAGCCCGGCCGTGCCTAAACGCTTTACGATCGTGGCGAAGAGCGACGGCGGTGTGGCGAGATAGAAGAGACGATTCTTACTCGCGCCCTCAGCGGCAAGTTCTTCCAGACGCGTGGCGACCTGGCGATAGGTTTGGTCGTCGTCGAGCTCGCCGGCCATGTAATGCAAACGCTCGGAAAATTCTTCCCACTTTTCATCGGCAAGATGTTCGGTCTTCTTTGCGTTTACCAACGCCTCACGCACCATTGTGTGAAAGTCGTCGTCACTCATCGGACTGCGACCAACACCAAGAATACGCACGCTCTCCAAACATCCCTGGTCCAGTAACCGGCACAACGCAGGCATCAATTTACGTTTCGTCAGATCGCCCGTAGCGCCAAATATCACCACTACGCATGGCTCAGCGTGCGGGAGTTCGGGTTGTTCTAAATGACCTGGTTTTGGTTCAACGATTACTGCTGACATAACTACCTCTAAAAACAGTTCTCACAAGATTTACAAGATGAGCATGATTAACAAGATAATCCTGTGAATCCTGAAAATCTTGTCAATCCTGTTGAAAGGTTTCACTTCCTCTCCACATGTCCACCAAACTGCAACCGCATCGCCGACAAAATCTTATTCGCGTAATCCGCTTCGCCTCGTGAACTAAAACGCTGAAACAGCGCCGCACTCAACACAGGCACCGGCACACCGGCTTCGATCGCTGCGTTGACGGTCCAACGCCCCTCACCCGAATCTGAAACACGTCCGGAAAAGCCTTCTAACTGCGGTGTTTCTGCCAACGCGATCGCGGTTAGATCCAGCAACCACGACGCAACCACACTTCCGCGGCGCCAAACTTCGGTGATGTCGGCAATATTGAAATCGTAGTGAAAATGAGACGGATCGCGCAGTGGCGACGTTTCGGCATCAGCGGTTCGTTCAGTCTTGCCGGCGTTTGCATGGTGCAGCAGATTGAGTCCTTCGGCGTATGCCGCCATCAAGCCATACTCAATTCCGTTATGGACCATCTTCACAAAATGACCGGCGCCGGCCGGGCCACAATGCAAGTATCCTTCAGCCGCCGTGCCGGCATCGACCGGGCGGCCTAGCGTCGGTGAAACAGTACCACTACCAGGAGCGAGCGTCTTGAAGATCGGATCGAGATAAGTCACCACTTCCTTTTCGCCGCCAATCATCTGGCAGTAACCACGTTCGAGTCCCCACACACCGCCGCTGGTTCCGACGTCGACGTAATGAATGCCTTTCGCTTTCAATTCCCGCGCCCGGCGAATGTCGTCGATGTAATAAGAATTGCCGCCATCGATGATGATGTCGCCCGCAGTAACGACTGTAAGGAGCTGATCGAGCATGGTATCGACGATCGCTGCCGGGATCATCAACCAGATCGTTCGCGGCGGCTTGAGCAGTGTGATGAAAGCGTTGAGCGAAGCGGCGCCGCCGGCGCCTTCCGCTTCGAGTGCGGTCACTGCTTCAGGATTGCGATCGTTGACAATGCATTCGTGACCGCCACGCAGCAGGCGTCGCACCATGTTGGCGCCCATGCGTCCCAGTC
Source organism: uncultured Acidobacteriota bacterium (assembly GCA_963708055.1). Lineage (GTDB taxonomy): Bacteria > Acidobacteriota > Blastocatellia > Pyrinomonadales > Pyrinomonadaceae > PSRF01. The sequence goes on from OY970193.1 coordinate 2,375,076, forward strand.
CAATCATTCCGATTTGCATTAAAAGGCTCCTTGCTTATGTATCGTTGTTTACCTGAAGATAACAGAAACCTAACCCTAAGGAGCACTCGGCATGAAGTGTTTGCAACTGCTTGTGTTGTTCGTGGTTTTCGCAGTCCCTGCTATGGCGCAGAAATCGGGCGCGTTTCCTTCCGGTCGTGTAGTGGATCTTACTTATGCGTTTGACGCTGCGACTGTCTATTGGCCCACAGCGGAGCAGTTCAAACTCGACACCGACTTCGAAGGGATGACCGATAAAGGCTACTTCTACTCGGCGTATCGTTATTCGGCGGCTGAACACGGTGGCACACATCTCGATTCACCGGTTCACTTTGCGAAGGGTCGTAACACGGTTGATGCAATACCGTTGCAGCAGTTGATGGGGTCGGCGATAGTGATTGACGTGTCTGCGCAGTGTGCGGCGAATCCCGACTACCAGGTTAGCGTGGCGGATTTTCAGAACTGGGAGCGACGCAACGGCAGAATCCGGCCCGGTACGATCGTTTTATTGCGGACGGGCTTTGGGAAGCATTATCCGGATCGGAAGAAGTATTTAGGGACCGATGAACGTGGAGCAGACGCGGTTGCGAAACTGCATTTCCCGGGATTGGATCCGGCGACGGCGCGTTGGATCACGCAGAATCGCTCGATCAAGGCGATTGGGTTAGACACGGCAAGCATCGATCACGGTCAATCGACGCTCTTTGAAAGCCATCGAATTCTGTTTGAGAAAAACATCCCCGCGTTTGAGAACGTCGCGAATCTCGATCAATTGCCGGCAAAGGGTTTCAACGTAATCGCGCTGCCGATGAAAATCAAAAGCGGCAGCGGCGGCCCGTTGCGAATCGTAGCGCTTTTATGAATTCTCTGCGGCTCTCTGCGTAACTCTGCGATCTCTGCGTTAAAGGGCCGTTTAGACGCAGAGAACGCAGAGGAACGCAGAGTTACGCAGAGTGAACCGCAGAGAAATCCCATAACAATTAACCTGTGCTGGAGCTAAAGATTTTCAGTAGTCCCAACGAACTCGCACGCGCGGCGGCGGAGGTTTTTGTCGCGCGGAGTCGAGAGTGTGTGGGAGAAAGCGGGGTGTTTACGGTGGCGTTGTCTGGTGGGTCGACGCCGAAGTTGCTCTACCAATTTTTAGCCAATCCAAACGAACCATTTCGAGATCGAATTCCGTGGTCCAAGGTTCAGTTCTTCTGGTCTGACGAGCGTCACGTTCCGCCTGACGATCCCGAGAGCAACTATCGCATGACACATGCGGCGCTGCTCGCTCACGCACCGGTCCCGTCTGAAAATATTCATCGAATACCGAGCGAGAATCCAGACGCTAAAGCTGCCGCAGCCGAATACGAACAAACGCTCATCAACGTTACCTCAAACCGCTTGCCGCAACTCGATCTGATCCTCCTTGGCCTCGGCACAGACGGTCACACCGCCTCGTTATTCCCCGGCACCGACGCACTAAACGAAACCACACATCTAATCGCCGCGCCATGGATCGAAAAACTCCAAACACACCGCATCACGATGACGCTGCCATTACTGAACAACGGCGCCTCAGTTCTCTTTTTGGTTAGCGGAAAAGATAAGGCAGAGATCGTCCACGAGGTTCTCGAAGGCGAGGATAAATATCCGGCGCAGGCAGTCAAACCCACTCACGGCCAGTTAATCTGGATGTTGGACCAGGCCGCAGCCGCCCACATCGACTCAACCCGCCTGAACGAGCGTCTCCACCGCTGGCAGCGGAACAGTCGGTGAAACATCCTGATTCGAACTAACGCGCCGCTGCTCCACCAGCAACTCCTCAAACACTGACGCCGATAACGCTTTGCTAAACAGAAATCCCTGCACTACGTCACATTCAAGCGCGCTCAGATACTGAAGCTGTTCCTTTGTTTCCACACCCTCCGCAACCACCGTCAGATCGAGGGCATGGCCCAGATTAATGATCGCGCGCACAATCGCAGTGTCGTGCGGATCCTTGCAAACATCGGAGACAAAACTCTTATCGATCTTCAACGTATCAATCGGAAATCGTTTCAGGTAGTTGAGCGATGAATAACCGGTGCCGAAGTCGTCAACTGCCACTTTGATCCCCATCAACTTCAACTCGTGCAGTTTTTCGATCGCCCGCTCCGGATCCTTCATGATCGAACTTTCAGTTAACTCCAGTTCAAGCCAACGCGGATCCAGATTTGTGTCCTGCAAAATATGCGCGACGTCCGCAATAAATGTCGGTTGTTGAAATTGCCGGGCGGAAAAGTTGACTGACAGGCGCATCGGCGCCAGGCCCGCATCCTGCCACCTCTTGTTTTGCGCACAAGCCGTGCGCAACACCCAATCGCCGAGCGCGATGATCAATCCACTCTCTTCGGCGAAGGTCACAAACTCCTTCGGGTAGAGCAAACCGAGACTGGGGTGCTGCCAACGAATCAGCGCTTCCATGCCGACCAGATGAAATCCACGAACATCAACCTGCGGCTGATACTGAACCACAAACTCTTCTCGTTCCAGAGCCGGACGCATATTGCTTTCAAGTACTAGCTGCTTGAGCGCGCGCGTAGTTCCACCGGCGGTGTAAAACTGATAGTTGTTGCCACCCTGCACTTTCGCTCGATCGAGCGCCGTGCCTGCATTTTTCAACAATCCCGCCGTATCACGACCATCATGAGGATAGAGACTGATGCCGATACTGCTCGATATAAAAATCTCCTGATCTTCGAAGAGAAAAGCCTGATCGAGCGCACTCTTAATGGCCTGCGCAGCGTTAGCGGCATCCTGAGCGCGAGGTATTTGAGTCAACAAGACGGCAAACTCATCACTACCGAAACGCGCCACCGTATCGCTTTCGCGAACACAACTCGTCAAACGCTGAGCCACTGACTGCAGCAGTCGATCACCGGCGGTGTAACCGAGCGAATCGTTGATGGTCTTGAAGCGATCGAGATTGAGCAGTAACACTGCCTGCATCTGATCGTTGCGACGCGAGAGAGCAATCGCCTGCTTGAGTCGATCCTTGAACAACACCTGATTCGGCAGATCAGTCAGAGCGTCGTGATAAGCAAGGTGATTGAGCTTTTCCTGGGTCTGTTTGTTTTGCGAAAGGTCTACGACAAAACAGGCGATCTCGTCGTCGTGCATCGCCGCGCCAAACAACACTGGAATCTGCGAACCATCCTGTTTCAAAAAATTCTTTTCAAACGGGGCGCAGGCGCCAAAAGCCATCAGCTTTTCAAACGCTTCTTCGTCGAGTCGATGATGTTCCGGGGGTGTGAGCGCGTGAACATTGCCGGGCAGGTTTTCGCGAGCATAGCCGAGCAGGTTCAGAAAGCCATCGTCGGCATTCAGGATATTTCCGGACAGATCGGTAAACAGCACCGCCACGAGATTGGTATCGACCAGTCGTCGCAGGGCGGCATCGATCTTATTGTCGAGAGACTCGAACATCCTCAGCTCACAATACGGGCGTAAAATGGGAGTTTAAATGACTGATTAGGTGAGTTGGGCAAGCGGGTTGGCCGTCAACCCGAACAGGTAGGCTACCAGAGATGAGGAGCAGTTTTCAATCACTTTGTTTGTCACCTCCCTGGAGTGCGGCAACTTGTTGCCGCTTTGGTCAAAAGTGGCGAGTGACGCAACTTTGGCGAAAGCGGTGCCAAGGCACCGCACTCCAAGGAGGTTCAAGCTATCGAGCGGAGCTCGTCGCGGACGTTGCGGGACCGGCGGGCATTTTCTCGTTGAGATAACGCGTCAACAGTCCCATAAGATGTCGTTGCGTTCCGGGTCCTTCAGCGATCGCATGCGATCGATTTGGATACGCAAACATCGAAAACTGCTTATTTCCGGCTACCAGAGCGTTGATCAAAGCCTCCGTTCCCTGGTAGTGCACGTTGTCGTCACCAGTGCCATGAACGATTAGAAGATTTCCCTTCAACTGTCCCGCAAAAGTGATCGGCGAGCTTTGTTTCCACTCTTCCGGATGGTCCTTTGGAAGCCCACCGTAGCGCTCCTGGTAAATCGTGTCGTAGTAGTGGAGATCCGGAACGGGCGCCACCGAAAGTCCGGTAGCGTACACGTCCGAATGCCGAAACATCGCATTCAAAGTTGAGGAACCACCGCCACTCCAACCCCAGATGCCGATGCGCGCAGCATCAACAAATGGCCACTTCGCAATCGCTCGCGCCGCCGCTGCCTGATCGCCGGAGTTTACAATTCCCATCTTGCGATAGATGATCTTGCGCCACGCGCGACCACGAGGAGCGGGCGTGCCACGGTTATCGACGCTCATCACGATGTAACCTTGTTGGGCCAGCATCGCGTGCCACATGCGATTACGGCCACCCCAACTATCCATCACCGTCTGTCCCCAAGGTTCGCCGTAAACATAGAAGAGCACCGGATAACGCTTCTGCGGATCGAAGTCGTGCGGCTTCATCATCCAGCCATCAAGCTGAACCCCATCGCCGATGTCGACTTTGAAAAACTCCGAAGGCGTTTGTTTCAACTGTGCCAGGCGATCCTGCACCTGCTTGTTGTCGATTAAGACTCGCGCCACCGAGTGTTGCGGCAAGCGCACTACCTCAGTGACCGGAACTTTGTTGAAACTCGAATTGAGATGAATCGCAAAGTCGCCACGCGGCGAGATGTTGTAAGTGTTCACACCGGAAACATTCGCGGGGGTGATTCTCTCTTCCTTGCCCGTGCCGTCAATGCGCACGCGATAGAGATATCGCTGCGTTGCGTTTTCAGGTGAAGCCAGAAAATAGATAAAGCCGTTTTGAGTATCGACTCGCTCGACGCTGATCACATCGTAATTGCCCGGCGTGATCGTTTTCACATCGCCGCCGTCGCGCGAGATGGAATAGATGTGTCGCCAACCATCACGTTCACTAGCCCACAGAAAACGCTTGCCACCGTCGATCCATTCGACGTCGCCACGCGCGAGTCCGGTCTTGTCCCAATCGATGTCGCCCCAGGCGATATCAACCCATGCTTCATCTTTTTCCGCCAGTATCGGGCGAACCTTGCCGGTGCGCGCATCGCCGATCATTACCGTGTTTGTATCCTGGCGACGATTGAGTTGCTGAATTACAAGCTCGGTTGAGTTTGCGGCCCATTCCATGCGCGGCAGGTAGTTGTTTCGTGCGTCACCGGGAACTTCCATCCAGCGAGTTGGACCACCATTTGCGCCTATCACTCCGACGCGAGCGGCGGAATTTGTTTCCCCTGCTTTCGGGTAAGGAAAACTCGTGATCACGGGATACAGCGCCGAGGTGTTGTTGACCAGCGACATTTCCTTCACGCCTTCGGAATTCAGTTGCCAGTAAGCAATCTGTTTGCTGTCGGGGCTCCAGCGAAAACCATCGCGGCAAAAGAGCTCTTCTTCATAAACCCAATCGAAAGTGCCGTTGACGAGGTAAGGCGAACCATCGGTGGTGAGCTTCGAGATCTTTCCATCGCCCGAAAGGTTCTCGACGTAGATGTTGTTTTCACGCACGTAGCCGACGCGCTGTCCGTCAGGTGAAAACTTGGCAAACATCAACGACGACGGCTTCGCGTCAGAACCGCCGAGTTTGCGCAGGTTGTTGCTCTTGAGATCGAGGACCCAATAGTCGCCACGGGTATTGCTGCGCCAGACGCGTGCGGAATTGGTGAAGATCAAAAGCTTTTGTTCGTCGGTGGTTAATGCAAACTCTTCGACGGCGAGTGGCTCGCCGGCGCCCGCGGGCGTGAGTTTTTCAGCCGAGACCTTCACGGTGCGATCGCCGGTGTTGACGTCGTAACGAACGATATCAACAAAGTCTTTCTTTGCCGGCGACGGTTCGAGAGCGAGATACCCACTGCCGTCGCTCTGCCATTGCACTGGTCCAAGTAACCGGCTGCGATACGTGAAAAGCGAATCGACTGTTAAGAGCGATGGATCCGATTGCTGCGCGAGCACCGGCAGCAAGATGAGAAGAAGGACGGGGATGACTAGAATTCGTCGTTTCATTTTTATTACCTCAGGACTGATGGATAAAGATGAACAAGATTTTTCAAGATAAACAAGATTTCCTACAACCACGAAACATCCTGTTTATCTTGAAAAATCTTGTTCATCTTTATGAAACTAATCGCCACGCCCAACGAGCGCGGCGATGGCATTGATCATATCCGCCTGTTCGATCGGCTTCGCCATGTGCTGCTGATACCCAGCGCCAAGCGCGCGCTCCCGATCTTTTCGCGAAGCATAGCCAGTGAGAGCGATGGCAGGCGTAGTGCCACCTTTCTCACGCGGCAAGTCGCGCAGCTTTCGTATCAATTCGTAACCATCCTGATCCGGCATGCCGATATCGCTGATCAGCACATCAGGAATCTCGTCAGCAAAAACACTGAGCGCTTCAGCGGCTGACTTGGTCGACGTCACCCGCGCACCATAACGCTTGAGCATCGTTCCCAGTAGTTTACGCGAATCATCGTCGTCTTCCACCAGCAGCACATGCACGCCATCCAGCCGCACCACGCCGCTGCGACTACGACGTCGTTCAACTTCACGCCGCCGCTCCTCCGCGCGCTCCGGATCGCGTCGCTCCTGCGCGAGTGGCAGATCGACGCTAAACATCGCCCCTTTCGCAAGCCCTTCACTTTCAGCCTTGATCGTTCCGCCATGCAACTCCACGAGATGGCGCGCCACCGCGAGTCCTAACCCCAAACCACCCTGTTTCCTCGAGATTGACCCTTCAGCCTGGCGAAAACGGTCGAACACAAACGGCAAAAATTCCGGTGAAATACCATCGCCCGTATCGTTGACACTCAAACGCGCAGTCGATTCCACACATTTCAGATCAATGCTTACCTTACCGCCGCGGGGCGTAAACTTGATGGCATTCGATAACAGGTTCCAGATCACTTGCCGCAAACGGTTGGGATCGCCTCTTACCAGACACTCATCAGGTTCAAATCGTGTTTGCAGTTTGATGCCTTTAACGTCCGCTGTCGGTCGCAGGGCGTCAAGTGCGGCCTCGACGATTGGTGCGAGATTGAGTGGATGCAGATCGAGCCGGAGATTGCCGGTGATGATTCGCGATACGTCGAGCAGATCGTCGATGAGACGAGCTTGTGAACGGGCATTGCGCTCGATGGTCTCAATCGCGCGGGTGGCGTTGGAGCCTTCGACTTCACCGTTGCGAATCATTGACGCCCATCCGAGAATTGAAGTCAGCGGCGTGCGCAATTCATGCGAGAGCGTGGCGAGAAATTCATCTTTGAGTCGATCGGCTTCTTCGGCGTGACGGCGAGCATCACGTTCGCGCAGCAACGAGGCGGCTCTTTCCTCTTCCGCGCTTTGTCGCGCGGTCACATCAAGCACGAGAGATAAAACTGAAATTAGCCGTTCGCGATCATCGCGCAGTACCGAGTTGTACCATTCGCAGAACAGCACTGAACCACCACGGGTATAGTTGCGATTGCGCAAGACGCCTTGCACTTCCACGCCTTCGCGCTGACGGTTGGTGACCAGGGCCACGGCGTCCACGTCGTCGGCAAAGACGAAGCGCCACTCGTTGACGTGTTTGCCGATCACTTCCTCCGCTTTCCAGCCGAATAGTCTTTCGGCTGACGCAGACCAGCGTGAGACGCGAAAATCGCTATCCCATTCGACCACCGCGAGCGGCGAACTCTCGACGTGAAACTCCAATCGTCGATAAGCAGCGTTGCTGGCATCTTCAGCCTGCTTGCGAGCGGTGATGTCAGTGATAACTGCGATGCCGCCCGCAACGTTGTTCTGTTCGTCACGCAGCGGCGAGTAATGACTTTCAAAAACACCGGTCTCGGAAGGACCGTAATGGTGCGTTACGAAAATCGTTTCTTCGCCCTTCAGTGCCGCGGAAAAACAACCTTCGTGATCGGGATCCTGCAGGAAAGGAAACACTTCCACCAAACGTTTGCCGAGCACGTCGTCAGCGTCGTATCCCGAGATGCGTTGCATCGCGCGATTCCAGGCGAACAGGCGGCAGTCGTTATCAAACGCGAAGATGCCATCGACGCTGGCGTCGATCATTCGTTTGAGCAGAAGTGTAGAATCCACAGATTTCACAGATTATGCAGATATCACAGATTACACAGAGAAATAGCCAATAACAGTGAGTGAAGCCTGGTTAGTTTAAACCGAATTTGGTTTATATAAATCTGCGTAATCTGTGGATTACTTTCCTGCGAGTAGCATTAATCCGGTTGCGTCGCGGACCAGTATATTTGATCCGAGCAACACCGGCATCGCCCAGGTAGCCGCCTCAGCCACATCATAGCGACGTTCGACGTCAAACTTTGGCGTATTACGTTTCGCGACAATTAAATCCGCGCCATTAGTCAGAAAAATGACGTGTTGCTTTGTAAGCAACAACGAAGCATGCTCGCCTTCGCGGCCCTCGGTGGTCCAACGTGTCACGCCGGTTTTCGCGTCGATCGCAAAAAACTGTCCCTTCTTCTTTGACGAGTGACCGTAGATCAGACCGTCGCCAACAACCGGAGAACTCATGTACATCGCGATATCGGGATTCTTCCAAACTTCGGTCGCTTGCCATTTGCCCGCCGCTTGATTCAAGGTGAACGCGTGAGTGCCCTGGCGAGTGCCGGAAACGATGAGATGAGTGCCGGTCCAAACCGGCGTGGTGATGTTTTCATGCCACTCATCGGGAAAAGGCACCGACCACACTTCCTTGCCTGTCTTTCCATCAAGCGCGACGATCGAACCTTGCGTCATCGTCACTATTTGAGACGCACCACCCAGATCGATCATCACTGGCGAAGCATAGCCTGGTCCAAGTCCACGCCATTCCCACTCCGTTGCTCCGGTGGCCGGATTTAGGGCCAGCACCTGACCACCGTGAATGTCGCTGCCGATCTGGACCACGAGGCGTCCATTAACGAGCAGCGGCGATGCCGCCGTCCCACAAAACATCTTGGAAGTGTCGATCAGGCTCGAGAAGTCTTTGGTCCAGAGCTGTTTGCCGGTGGCTGTGTCCCAGGCGTTCAGAATTCCGGTGACGCCGAGAGTAAACAAACGATTGCCGGCGACGAGCGGCGTTGAGTTTGGCCCTTTGGCCATGTCGACCGCGTACTGATTCTTTTTGAAGGTGGCCTGGTATTTCTGCTGCCATAAAACTTTGCCGTCGGCGAGGTTGATGCCAACCACTATCTCTTCGGGATCGCGACGGCTGTGTACAAAAACTCGTCCACCGGATACGACGGGAGACGAGTATCCTTCGCCGACCTCAACGCGCCAGGTACGATTGAATGCTTCAGGCCATGTGACGGGAGCGCTCTTTGGCGCGACCGAGCCATCGCGCGCGGGTCCGCGCCACTGCGCCCACTCCTGAGCGCTGGCGATTGATGTTGACGTAAAAAATAGGGAGAGAAGGATGGCGATCGATCTTGCTTTGTTCATGCTTATACCCTTCATTGTGGGGCGAGGATCATGCCACAAAACAGCACAAAAAGCACAAATTAGAGCAGGTGCAAAAGCGCTAAGAGAGATTTCTCTCGCGGCGGCGCGACGGCGCAACGGAAAACGCTGTGCCGCTGCGACGCCGCGAGAGAAATCCTTTTTATAGCGCCTCGGGATTATGGCAGTGGCTTTGAGAGCACGTTGGTGACCAGGTCATTCAGACCCGCGTCGGAGTTGTTGTGGAAACTCTTATACAGCGTCGTCAGTTGCGTCATCATCTTGCTTCTGGCTTCCGCGAGTTCGGGACGGGTGCTGAGCGCCACGGCGCGAGCGTAAGCATCTATGACGCGTTCACCGACTTTTGCCAACTGATCCCACATGGCTTGCTGTTCCGGTGAGGGCGGTTTGTTCCCGAATTTCTGGTTGTACTCTGCTGCGAGCTGCGCGTATTCGCCTCTCAGAATTGCGCTGCCCAGCAGGTTATACGTCACTGGTTCGTCTTTATACTTACTCCCTGATTTGATCGCTTGCTTCAGAGCCGCCGCCGCCTCAACCGGAGCCTGCGGACGCAAAAGCGATCCCAGAGCAAAATTCAAAAACCCTTGCGCTTCGACAACATTTGGAAATGGCTCCGGACGAGTCAACTTACCGGAGTCAGCAATAACGAGGGCACTTTTCGCATAGCCAATGGTTTCGTTATTCAGACTCGCATCGCCCTTCTGCGCGTTCTCGTAACCGGCCTCAGTCAACGTAGCCAGCACGAAAAAGTTATTCGGCGCTTTCTTAAGTCTGGCCCGCCCAATCTCAAACGCCCTCAAATATTCTTTCGCGCTATAAGCTTCGTGCAATGCATAGTTGTCCACGGTCCGCTCATACTCAGCCACGAACCGCTCGATTTCCGCTAATTGTGGATCGACATCGCGACCGTATCGCTTCAAATAATCCTTAGCGTCTTCGTAGGCGAGGCGTTGGCGGTCGGCGGTCGGGACTTTCTTGTTTTCCGAGATACGAGCGTAGAGTTGCTCCTTCTCGGCGTCGCTCCTCTGTGCCGCCATCGGTGGATGTGATTGAGCGACAGCGATTGAAGCGAGTGCGACTAAGAAGGTAAGAGCGATGATGGATCGTTTCCAGAGTCTACACATGGCGGCATGCTAACCCCTCTCCAGACGGCTACGCAAATCCAATTACACCACGTCGGCGAAGCTCTTTCGGGTTCGCGCAAACCACCAATAACCGACGATAAAAATCAACAGCGCGAAGATTGTAAAGTAAGCCAGTCCGGTCCAATCGGGCGCGGCGCCATCGAGAAATATGCGCCGGTAACTGCGAACGAGAGACGTGAAAGGATTGTAATCGATAAAGCCACGGAAACGTTCGGGCACGATGGCTTCGGGGTAGATGATCGGCGTGAGATACATCCACGCCATCAACAGGAGAGTGATCCCCTGAGTGATATCGCGCAGGAAGACTCCGAGCGACGCAACCAGCCACGACGCGCCCAGCGCAAACAGTAGTTGTGGAATCAATAAAACCGGCAACCAGAGGGCGGTGAATTTCAGTTGCTGGCGAATGATGATCGTCGCAATCAGTAAAGCAACGGTGGCAAACAGTTGATTGCCCAGCGCCGCAAACACCTGCGCCGCGGGTAATGCTTCAAGAGGAAACACGACGCGCTTGACGAGGTTTGAATGGACCACGATAGTGGTTGCCGATTGCTGAATGGATTCCTGAAACATCGACCACGGCAGCAGCCCGCAGAAGAGATAGAGCGCGTAGTCCCAATGAGAATCGTTGACGCCAAAACGCGCGCCGAATATTCCGGCGAAGATAAAAGTGAAGATCGCAATCATCACCACCGGCGTCAGCACGGCCCACGCAATGCCAAGCGCCGAACCTTTGTAACGACCCAGCAATTCTCGTTTTGCGAACGAGAAGACGAGATCGGCACGTGACGGCAATTGCCAGAGCGGTTGCCAGATGTTGCGATGCGTCGTAGTTAACATCTTGTAAATCTTGTTAATCCTGCAAATCTTGTAACAGGATTTACAAGATTTACACGATTAACAGGATAGTTAAGTATCACCCAATCATTCCCAGACCACGCCAACTATTACTGTTATGCCAGCTGATTTCAACCTCGCGCGCGTTGATATCGCGCCACCAGGTTTCGAAATCATCACGCGAAATGTAGAACGCGGTCGGCGCCACTAGATGATCGAAAACGATCGTGTGCTGTTCGCGCCAGCCAAAGCTCGAGATCGCATTCAGGTAATCGTTATAGAAAAGATATTTCGTCACCGCCGCACCGCGTTTGTTTAGTGGTCCATACACAAGCTTAGTCGCCAGGTAGACACACGCAGCAGGCACTTTTGATAAATGCAGTAATGCGCGCTGATCAATGCGCGAAGTGATCTTCTCGCGCACCGGATTTACAAAACGCGTGATCCACTCATTGTTCTCGGCCCCGTAAATCCACGCTGAGATATGACCACCGGGTTTTACTTTTGACGCCAGCGACAGAAAACCACCACGCGGATCCGGCAAGTGATGCAACACACCTACAGAAAACGCATAGTCGAAAGTTCGGGACAACGGCAGACGATAGATATCAGCCTGGATAATGTGCGCGTTGGGAAGTGAACGAGTGGCAGCGTACGCTGTTTCAACCGCGCCGCTGAGATCAATTCCAATTACGTCACGCGCGCCCCAGCGAGCGGCGAGTTGCGTATGGCGCCCTTTGCCGCAACCACCCTCCAGCACGACCTTGTCTTGAAAAAAGTCGGGTGTTACAGGCGCGATCCATCCCAAAAACTGTTCCGCGTAGCGTTCGTCTTCCTGGGTAAAGTGCTGCCACTGCCAACCAAAACCTTCGGCAGTCGCACGTTTATCGCTTTCAACTTGTTCGAGATTTGCGAAGCGAGGAATTCCGGAAGTGATCGGAAACGAAGTCGAGCACGAACTGCAACGCAGATCGCCCTCTATGATCTCTTCTCCATCGACTTTACCGATCGAGAGATCGAGAGTTCCTGCACACAATGGACAGATGAGATACGCGAGTAGACTCTTTTTCAAGCGCAGCCAATATAACATTAGCCACGGGTTAACACGGATCGACACGGATTAAAGAACTGAATTTATCTGGTGTAGATCCGTGAAATTCGTGGCTAATTACATTCGCGATTATGGTGGGTGGTGACCATCCCGAAACGGTTCTGGTATTCGGCCGAATTCAGGAAGTTGCAAACGAGCGAACGGGCGGCATCGGCATCGCGCAGCGGTTTGGCTTTGAGAGTATTAACCCAGGCATTGTAACCAGCTTCGTCGGGACTACGTCGCAGGTGAGTGAAATACTGGAATAGCACGAGAGCATTGTTGTAGTTCGCATCAGTCACACGTTGATCGGTCGCCAGCCGGGCAAGCACGTTGGCACGACCGTTCGCCGCGTCATCCAGCAAACTGATCAATAAACTTCGCTCAGATGAGAGATCAACGCCATTGGCCTGTGCGAGAGTCGTCAGCAGTGAATCTACAAACTCAACCGGCTTCATCGTCGCCGGGTATTTGCGTTTGAACTCAGGTTTTTCAACAAACGCTTGCGCCAGGCTTAGACGAAGAGTTTCCAATTCAAGCTTCTGACCCGAGATCGACCCGCGATGAGTTTCCAATTCTGTGAGCTGCGGAAAACGCCCGAGTCCCGTCGAATACAACCCGTAAAGAAACAGACCCGTGGTGGGCAATTCATTTTCAACCAGCAGGTTCGTGGAGATGTCTACTCGGCGGGCACGCAAACAATCGGCTCGGGTTCCGCAACCCGCGAGTTGAGCGGTGAGCTTATCCACCGTCGCCTGATCGGCTTCACGTCCAAACAAGTCAGCGTGTTGCTGGGTGACAAAGAAACGAAGATCGTCAATTGGATTGGCGACGGCCGAGATCACGCCCGGATCGATAGTGATGGCGCCCGGCACATAAGCAGTTTCGCCTGAGTTCGATTGTAAACGCAGCGTGTAATCACCGAAGGGCGCATTGGGCGCCACCTGCAACTCGATACTCACAACGGGAAACGGCGCACCCATCTGTTCTCGCGTCAACGTCGCCGGATCGACTGCGAAGTACGGTGAATTAACGGAGATACTCGTGCCGGGAACTTGATCGACGCCTTCCCCACCGAGATAAATCTTCACGCGTTTGCCAGCGACAACCGGTAATGCGACGGTGGAAAGTTCGGCGTTCAATCCGATCACTTTGGGATTGAGCGCAGAGGCTTGTGCCGGAACGAGGCTGGAGTTGAGCGGCGTTTGTGCATCAGCCTTGACCATCGCCTGACTCGATAATTCAAAGCTTCGAAACTTCTGTGCCGTACCAGGATCGGCTGTTGATGAAACCAGCACGCGATACTGTCCCGGAGCCAGACCTTCCAAACTGTAGCTGCCGTCTTCAGCGGTCACCGCACTCGCAATCACACGCCCGTTCGCGACGTTCTCCGCCCAAACGTTTACACCATTCAGCGGTGTGAGAACGCTTTGAGTGCGGTTATCAACGAGCCGGCCTTCGATACGGCCCAGTCGAACTTTTGAACCATAGAGGTCACGAACCTTTTGCCGGTCGTCTTCACTCAAAGTGCGCTCGGTCAAAGCCGGCATTCCAAAAGTGCCATTGAACGCTTGCCGACTCTGCATCGTTGACGAAAGCACCGCCGAGTGGTCCAACCCGAGCAGATGGCCGATCTCGTGCGTGAAGGTGGCTTCAAGATCGTACGTGCCGGGTGTGCCGTCAGTTGAGAACTGCAACTCAGATCCATTTTCGGCTTTTGGTCGTGGATTGATGCTGATGTCGGCTTCGGCAATATTGCCGGTCGAAGGATCAAAGAAGACGCGGGTGCGCCCGGTAGTCGTTTCAGAATTGAACGCTTCGTTTTCAGGCGTGGTGGCTATTGTCAGCAAACTGACGCCATCACCCGCCTCGGCCGGACTGATCGAATCGGATTTTGACCACGTAACGACGAAGTTGATATTCGAGAGACTGGACCAACGCTGAAGGGCACGACGTGCAGCGCCGACCACATCGCTATCCGGTTTGATATTTGGGCCGGGTGAGAGCAGCGAGTTCGAGAGTGCGACCTCGATGGTTCTCTTTGGCCACTTAATTCTGCGCACTGTTTGGGCGGATGGTTCAAACTCGAACGAATCGCGGATCTCGAGTCGCTCTCGGGAACCGAGAGTCAAAAACATTGCCACACTCGCAATGATCGCGACTGGATACCGCATCTGAATTCCCTTGGCGAGGTCGAACTAGTAAAGCGCGGACATTGGATTCGGGGAGCCGCCAGCGCGAGGCATCGTATCACGGTTTAAAGGTGAAGATCCCGCAAAAAAGGCGCTCTGGACGGTAAAAGAGGTGGCGATTATTGCTGTTGGTGATAACCCGAATTCTATGGGGCTCGGTGATAAGACAAGGGCGGCCACAGAGGGCCGCCCCGACAATTTCATTGATTGTTATCCGAGCAATTAGTTGATCGTTATTCGAGGTGCTGTGTCGGCTGGACGACTAATGGTTGTCAGTCCGCCTCGTACAAATGTTACCTGGACCGGCACGTCTCCCGCAGCGGCAAGCGATGCCGGAAGCGTGAATCTGATGGTATCAAGCCCCGGCATATCTCGATTCGGCTGTACCGACAAGATTGCGGCGCCGGTGATGGCGGTCGTGCCGACGGTAACGGTTATTTCCCCGGGGGCGGCAAGGCGCACACCTGTGACGTTCAACTCAATAATTGTCGCGGTCCCGTTGGTCGTAACGCTGAACGGCTCCGGTGTCCGATTGAAAGGATCAGTCACGTTGAAAGCTAAGGCTCTTCCACCCGCACCGCCTGTGGACGAAAAGATATCAGGCTGTCCCGGCACTATCTGCACCAAACCGCGGTGTAGCGTGTCAGTATTAGCGCCTGCATCCAGAACGTTGATCGCAACCGTCGCGACTATCGGCGGTAAACCAAGCGGCATGACGAAGTTAATCTGATTGCCCGCGCCGCCAACCGCGTAGAGACCGGCGGCAGCTCCGTTCACCGAAAGTGAAACGCCGTTAAGTTCGATAGGCAGAGCAGGAGCGCGACTGTCTTCTGAAACGTCACCGGTGGTTTCGGCAAACGAAGGCGCAAGTGGAACCGGCGAACGCACCAGACTCAACTCACCCGGAGCCAGCCCAATCGGGGCTCCCGGAACCGGGCTTGGCGTCGGGGTTGGACTTGGAGTCGGGCTCGGCGTCGGCGTTGGCGCCGTAACCGGCATCTGGCTCGCTCCCGTAAAGAATGAAAGCGTTGCCGAAGATGAATTTGTGATTACTGGCGTAAGCAGGTAATAAATCTCGGTCGAGAAATCGAGATTGCCGCCTCCCAATTCAGCGCCACCCAGCGAGAAAGCAATACGTTTACGACTTTCGCTGGCAATCGCTCGCATGCCACCAACACTGGCAAAACTCGTGACATTGGTTAGTCGAGTGAATGTGTTTGCCGCCGCAATCGGAAGCGGTGTGCTGTATAGCTCAGCGGAACCGTCGGGGTTCAACCCTTCGGGCACAGTCGCTTCTGTATCCGGAAATGTCCCGTTGGGACGGAAATTCAGGAACGACGTAAACACCAGCGTCGACGGCTCGAGCGAAGAATTGTAGTCAGTGAACGTTGGGAAGCGGATGAAATCCGTAACCTGCGGTCTCGTGCCGACTTCAGTGAACGTATCAGCGGCAACGTTGTAAACAAACATACCCGCAACCAGGTTAGACGACGCAGTATTCCCCTTCGGATCGATGGCGCGAGTTTCAAAAGCGATCAGTCCCGCGTTGCGACTCATTCGCCGACCCGGACTCAGCACATTCGTGTTACCGACCCCGTTGAGTGTGCGCGTGACTTGAAACACGTTGCTCATCACGCCGCCACTAAGGTTGGCGATGTATATCTCAGCGTTGTTATCGGCGTTATTAGGGCTGGTACTGGCAAGGTTGGCGGTCGACATGAAAGAAACCCGCGACCCGTCAGAATTCAGATTGGGATTGGTTTGAAAGATAAATCCAAGCCCGGGAACGGCGTCCGTAGTAGTTGTACCCTGCGTAATCGCGCCGCTGTCGACGTTGTAGAAGAACAATTCCGGATTGGCGTCGGCGTTGCCATTACCCACGAGATTGCGCGTTGAGACAAACGCTACGATCTTGCCGTCGTCTGAAATTGCAGGATCGCGATTGTCGTCTGCGAAAAACGGTACTACACCGGGAGAACCCGGTAACGGTGCCCGGCTTGCCGGGGTGTTCGTAACCTGAGTAAACGTGCCTAAGTTTGCAATGTCGATCATCGCCACGTCAGTACCGAGGGTTAAGTCGACATCCGGTAATGGTGGAAGCTTGAAGATCCAAAGCTCCGTGTTGGCGTCAGTCGCCAGGGTTCCTTCAGTTCCGTCGAAGTTTTTCGGATTCGGCGCGTTGGAACTGAAAACAATCACATAAGAGCGAACGCCGGCCGAGAGAACCGGCTGCAGCGAAATCATCGGCGTCCGGTTATCAATCTCGATTTTTAGTGAGAAACGATCTTCGGGCGTCGGAGATGGACTCGGCGTAGGACTCGGAGTGGGCGTCGGACTCGGTGTCGGCGTTGGGCTCGGCGTCGGAGTCGGACTTGGTGTCGGAGTCGGGTTCGGAATGCTCTTGGTGTTTGTTATCTGGAAAATGCGGCGTTGCGCGTAATCAGCCAAAAAGATTTCGCGATTGCCGTCCGCGTTATTTCGGTTTTGCGTGGCGACGTTGCCGCTGGAAGTAAACACGACGAACCGTCCGTTGGCGCTGATGTCGCTCATGATCGACGTAAAACCGCCGGTCGGCGACGAAGTCAGTTGGGCCGTAAACGGATCCGGTGTGGGACTCGACGTTTGGGCTGAAACGGAGGCGAGCGAGCCACCGATAAGCGCAGCCACGATGATGGCGCACAAGAACCAGAAACCTTGCTTCACGAATTCCTCCGCAACAAAGACGCAGATACGAACAGATTAGATGCCTCGGGGAGCTGAGCAAGCGTCGTACGCAGGTGAAATGTATTATTGCCGGCGACGATTAAAGAACGCTCATTTTAAGCAGAACCCCTCCGCTTCGCAAGCAGGGACTGATTTTGGTAATGTCCCTGTCGGCGACCTTAAACCCACGGAACCATTGGACACGGGAGGACATGGATGACAAAGAAAGCACTTATAACCGGAATTACCGGGCAGGATGGGAGCTATCTCGCCGATTATTTGTTGAGCTTGGGCTATGAGGTCCACGGCCTCGTGCGACGCGTGGCACTCGAAGCCCCCGAATCAAGATTCAGCCGTATTTCGCATCTTCTTGACCGGGTGACTCTGCATTCCACCAGTCTTGAGAGCTACGCCAGCATCTTCCACGTCTTCAGTAAACACGATTTTGACGAGTGCTATCACCTGGCGGCGCAGAGTTTCGTGGCGGAAAGCTTTGCCGACGGCTTTTCGACGATGAACATGAACATCAACGGCACGCATTACGTGCTCGCGGCGCTGCGCGAATTGCGTCCCAAATGTCGTTTTTACTTTGCTGGGTCGAGCGAGATGTTTGGAAATGTCAATGAAGTGCCGCAGAGGGAGACCACTACATTTCAGCCTCGCAGCCCTTACGGCATCAGCAAAGTCGCCGGTTTTCACTTAACCAGAAATTACCGCGAGGCGTACGGCCTGTTTTGCGTGAGCGGAATTCTCTTTAACCACGAGAGCCCAAGACGCGGTTTTGAGTTTGTCACTCGAAAGGTAACCAGCACGGTAGCGCGTATCAAGCTCGGCCTGGCATCCGAGCTGCGAATCGGAAATCTCGAAGCCAAACGCGACTGGGGACATGCTGCGGATTACGTTCGCGCCATGCATGCGATGCTTCAGCAACCGGAAGCGGACGACTTTGTGATTGCGACCGGGCACACTCACAGTGTGCGTGAATTCTGCGAGATCGCGTTCGCGGAAGTAGATCTGGATTACCGCGAGTTTGTGAAAGTTGACGAACGATATTACCGGCCGGCCGAAGTCGATCTGCTGATCGGCGACGCTACGAAAGCGAAAGAGGCGCTCGGCTGGGAACCAACTTATAAGTTTCATGAGCTGGTGAAGGAGATGGTGGCGTCGGATCTGGCGGCGCTCTCCGAGGGGACTACGATGACCGAGGGAACCTCCTCACGCAGCGGCGCAACGAAGCAACGGTCAACTCAACATGCTTAGTCGCGCTTTTGCGGGAGCCTGATTGTAAAAATGCCCACTGCGATCCGCGTTGAATCTATTTCTAAACAGTACCGCATCTATGATCGGCCTGCGGACCGTTTGAAAGAGACACTGACACGCGGGCGATGGAAAGCACATCGTGAGTTCTGGGCGCTCAACAACGTCAGCTTCGATATCGAAGCGGGCACTACCACCGGCATCATTGGGCCAAACGGTTCGGGCAAGTCAACCCTACTGCAAATCATCACCGGAACCCTCGAACCGACTCACGGCAGTGTTTCGCTTGATGGGCGGGTTGCCGCGCTGCTCGAGCTGGGCGCGGGCTTCAATCCCGAGTTCACCGGCATTGAAAACATTTTCATGAACGCGGCGTTGATGGGTCTTTCAAGATCCGAGACTGAAGAACTACTTCCGGAGATCGCAAACTTCGCCGAGATAGGAGATTTCCTGTATCAGCCGCTGAAGACGTATTCGAGCGGTATGTACATTCGGCTCGCTTTTGCCGCAGCCATTGCTGTCGCACCGCAAATTCTGATTATCGACGAAGCACTTGCCGTGGGCGACGCTGTCTTCCAGCATCGTTGCACGCGACGGATCAAGGAGATGCAGGCAAACGGAACGACCATATTATTCGTGTCGCACGATCCGGGCGCCATTCGCGCGCTTTGCAGCCGTGCAATCCTTCTGAACGCCGGTCGCCTGGAGGCCGACGGCGCGCCGACTGATGTGCTGAATCATTATCAAAAACTGATCATGGCGCGCGAGACAGCCTACGCGGAAACTGCTACCCCGGAGTCTGCCGGTGATGAGAGTCTAACGATTGATGAGCTCGGGCAGCTTGCGCCACCGAAGCACACTTTCCGGCATGGCAATGGTGACGCTGAAATCGTTAAAGTTGAGTTACTAAACTCAGCGCGACAAAGAATTGAGCTCGCGGAAACGGGTGAACAGTTGTTTCTGCGGATGTATGTGTTGTTTCACAAACCGGTCGAAGAGCCGGTCTTTGGTTTTTTAATTCGCAACCGGCATGGGATTCATTTGTACGGGACCAACACCGACATTCAACACGCCGGTATTGGACCAGTGCAGGCGGGCGAATTGATCGAAGCAAATTTTTCGTTTAACTGCTGGCTCGCGCCGGATAATTATTCAATCACCGTGGCGGCGCACAGCGTTGATGCAATCAGTTTTGATTGGCTAGATGGCGCTTTATTCTTTCAAATCCTGAGCGCGACTCCGATGGAAGGCGTTGCGAATCTCGACGGCTCCGCAGCGACGCGAAGGATCTCAGCGGGCGAAAGAATACCGCCGGGCTTGGTAACGACGTGAAAAGGATTTCTCACGCGGCGACGCAACGGCGCAACGTGTTTTTCCGCCGCGCCGTTGCGCCGCCGCGTGAGAAATGTTTACTGCGGACCGTACCATTATGACGGCTCTACCTACTGAAGTTGACGTCGACCAATTGATGAGCGCGATCCGCGAAGCGGCGCTCAAGCGACCGTTGCGGCTTGCCGTTCTTCCGGCCAATCACGCCGTCTCGTCGCCGCAACCATACCCGCGGCTCAGTCTCTCTCCCGAGTTCACCAACGCGAACGCCACGTCATATCACGTCAACGAACTCCTGAAATACCAGGATCGCGACTTCATCCGTAACGCCTACCTCGCCATTCTCAAACGCGAGCCTGACAGCAAGGGCTTTCGTCACAATCTCGAACTACTCCAAAGCGGCGCCTTCAATAAGATCGACATCATCGCGAGCCTGCGTTACTCAGACGAAGGAAACCGCACCGGCATTACGATCGACGGCCTGCAACTACCGGCGACGATTCGCAAACTCGAACGCATACCAATCATTGGTTATCTAATTCAGCTTCTGATTGCGCTCGTGCGGCTGCCTTCGATGATTCGCAACCAGCGACAGTTTCAGGGTTATCTCGTCGCCCAACAATTTCTGCTTGCCGATCACTTCAACGACGCCCAGCACATCGTTACCAACGATTTGCAACGCCAGGGCGCCACCCTGCAGTCGCTTCAGTCGCTCACGACGCTGCCGACCGATCTTCAAAACGTGCATCAGCAATTGAATGCGCTGGAAACCAAAGTGAACCAGACAGTGCTGACCCGCATGCTCGCTGAGCAGCAGAAACTACAGCACGCTGAAGCACGACTGTTGTTGCTTTCGGATCGCCTGGACCATACTTCTCAAGCCATTTCGCAAACGCGCGACGAGCTTCGCAATGAGTGGCAACAGCAGGTAAACGAACAACACGCGGTGATTAACAGTCTCACCACCGACGTGCAAACACTCTCGCGAAACCTCGTCAATGAAACGAACCGGACCATCACCGAACTCCAGGAGTGGGACACCTTCTACGCCGCTTTCGAAGAGAAGTTTCGCGGCAGCACTGAAGAGGTTGAAGAGCGTCTCCGGTTCTATTTGCCTTACCTCGACGATCTCGATCGCGACAGTAATATTCTCGACCTCGGCAGCGGCCGTGGCGATTGGCTCGAGTTGTTAGTTAAAGAGGGATTTCACCCGCGCGGAATTGAAGTAAACGAAGCACTCGCCGAAGGTTCACGCGCCAGGGGCCTGGAAATTATCAACACGGAGATGATGGTCCACCTGGGCCAACAGCCGGATAACAGTCTCGACGTAATCTCAATCTTTCATCTCGTTGAGCATTTCAACGTCGGTCGCCTCATTCGTCTACTCGATGAAGTGCGGCGCACGCTGAAACCAGGCGGACGGCTGTTGATCGAAACACCGAGCCCGGAGAACCTCGTCGTCGGCGCCTGTAACTTCTACGCTGATCCGACGCACTACAAACCGATCTATCCGCAGACACTCGTGTTTCTCCTTGAGAATAAAGGGTTCACGAACGTCGATCTGCAATTTCTCCATCCGGTGGACGATAGTCCATTCATTGGCAACTCGGAAGGCTCGGAACAACTCAACACGTGGTTATTTGGACCACGAGATTTTGCCGTGATCGCGCGTAAGGCGCAGTAGGGAGAACCACAACCACCTTGCGCCGCATCGCACTACTAACACCGCTACTCACCACCGCCGACGCAATCAGTAACGACCTCTACGGCATGCAGGCAGCGCTCCAGCAGCAGGGCCACGATGCGCGTCTGTTTGCAAATGAAAGCAATGTCAGCGGCATTGAGGTGCAGCCGGCCACGAAGATCCCCGAGTTCCTCGCGCACGCGGACGATCTGTTGATCTATCACTACTCGATGGGCTGGGATTACGGTCTGCATCTGCTGCGCGAGCTCAAGTGTCGCACGGCGGTTAAGTATCACAACATCACGCCACCGGAGTTTTTCGCCGGCCTGAGTGTCGACTACGAAAATGTTTGCCGTGCGGGTCGACTCCAGATCAAAGCCATTGCGGCGGCCGACTGTGATCTTTATCTGGCTGATTCCGAGTACAACTTGTCTGAATTGCTGCTCGAGGGAGTGGACAAAGCGAAGGGTTTCGTGGTGCCACCGTTTCACCAGATCGACAAACTCGAACGACTCGCGCCGGATGCCGCGGTGTTGGAAAGTTATGTCAACGATCACCTCAACATCTTGATGGTGGGCCGAGTGGCGCCAAACAAAGGCCACGCGGCATTGATCGAAACGCTTGCCGTCTATCGCCGTGAATACAACCAGGACGCGCGACTGCTGATTGTGGGGAAAGAAACCGAGCAGTTGCAGAGCTACTCACAATGGTTACGACAGATGGCTTTCCGATTGGATCTTGAAGGCGCGGTGATCTTCGCGGGCTGCGTTTCAGACGAACAACTGAAAGCTTATTACCTTGCGGCAGACTTTTTTATGTTGACGAGCGAGCACGAAGGTTTTTGTGTGCCGCTGATTGAAGCGATGGCGTTGAAGGTGCCTATAATTGCGTGCGCCTCTTCCGCGATTCCGTCCACGGTGGGTAAAGCAGGACTCGTCTGGAACGAACGCAATCCTTACTTGTTGGCTGAATCGGTTAACTATTTGAACAATGATGAATCGATCAGTGCGGGTTTAGCGCTGATGGGACGGCGGCGGTACGAGGAGTTGTTCAGTAACGAACGAATCGCAGAACAATTCCGCAACGCTCTTGCTCAAGTGAATATTTAAGCCACAGATAACACGGATTTTTCTTAATCAGTTTTATCCGTTAAATCCGTGGCTAATATCTTTATGAATAAAGTCGCCATTGTCGTACAGCGTTGTCATGAGAGCATCGTCGGCGGATCCGAGTCGCTGGCGTGGCACTACGCGACGTTACTCAGAGATGTTTATCACGTCGATCTACTCACGACGACGGCGGTAGACATTCAAGATTGGGCCAACGCGCTGCCTGCGGGTGTCGAGGAACGCGAGGGAGTTTTCATTCACCGTTTTCCGGTGACGATCGGGCGCACTGAGTATTGGGGCGTCCTGCTCCACAAACTCTTCCGGGATTATGAGATCTACGCGCAGCGAAACGGTGGAGCCACGAAGAATTCACGTCGCTTGCCGTGGAGTATTTCGCTGCAGGAAGAGTTTATCCGCACCCAAGGTCCGTATGCCGCGTCGTTGATGCAATATCTGCGGGAAAGCTGGTCCAGGTACCAGGCAATTATCTTTACGACGTATTTGTACCCTACAACCTATTTCGGCATTTTCGAAGTTCCGAAACACACGGCGTTAATGGCGCCGACCTTGCACGACGAAAAGACCGCTTACCTCTCGGCGTTCAAACACGCGGCGCACCGGCCCGTTCGATTGTTTGGTTAACTGAAGCCGAGCGACGCGTGGGCATAAAACTCTGGGGCGAGTTGCCGGGCCAGGTGGTAGCGATGAGTCTCGACACTGCGAGTTACGATCCCGTGCAACCAGGGTTTCCTTACCTGCTCTACTGCGGCCGCATCGATCCGAATAAGGGCTGCGTCGATATGTTCAATCATTTCATCGAGTACAAGAAACAGCATCCCTCGGAGCTGCGACTGCTGTTAACGGGAAAAGACGACATGCCCGTGCCGGATCATCCCGATGTGGAGTTTCGCGGGTTTGTCGACGATGATGAAAAGCGCCGGCTGATGGCTGGCGCGAAGGCTTTCATGATGCCTTCAGGGAACGAGAGTTTCAGCATTGTGACACTCGAAGCGATGGTCCAGGGTTCGCCGGTTCTCGCTAGCGGCGTGAGCGAAGTTTTGGTGGATCATGTAAACGAGAGTGGCGCGGGTGGAATCTATCGCGATTACGAAAGCTTTGCTGCCCGGCTCAATGAAATGCTGGCGAATGAAAATCGCTGCAAAGAAATGGGCGCCCTCGGCCGCGAATACGTCCTCTCACGCTACACCCGCGAGCGCGTCCGCAACGCTCTGCTCGCCGCCGTCGAATCCTGTAGCCACAGATAAACACCGATAAAATCCGGATTTGTATCCGTGTTATCCGTGGCTAAATCTTTTCTGCGACTAGCAGAACGTTCTTACCTAGAGGAGGATTGAGGCGTGATTCAACAGAGCGTGCAACAGGGACGATGCGCTGATCGTAGAAACGCACGGCGCCGGGGTCCAAACGGTTCAAGTGTAACAGTCGATATTTGACCCACCACGGCAGCACACCGAAAAAGTCAAAATATCTCGACATAATCACTTTAAATCCCGCCCCAAGACACTTCTGCTGCAATTCAGTCTTTGAATAACGTCGATAGTGATTGATCTGTCGATCGAAACTTCCATGCAACCATTGCAACGCCGGCACAAAGATAAAGAGCCGCCCGCGAGGTTCGAGTGCGTCGTTGATATGCCGCAACTCGGCCACGTCGTCAGCAATGTGTTCGAGGACGTTCACGTAAATAATCGAGTCAGGCTTTTCAGCCGTTCGGATTTGCGGTGCGACGTGCTCGAAGATCTGGTTGTAAGTTTTTAAGGTGATGGTGGGACGTAACTGGTCCATGCGGCGGCAGAGCTGCTGGTACATGTCAGTTGACGGCTCTACCAATGACAACGATTCGAGCTGTCGCTCGAGTAACAACTGCGAGAACGATCCGGTTCCCGCTCCCACCTCCACCAGCCTGCGCCCGAGATACGGTTCGAAGTTCGATAGGATCCAGCGATGGTAGTTGACGGCAAACAACATCGCTTCGAGATCCTTGCCGACATAACCGTGCTTCTCAGTCATATCCACAGATTACAGATTACACAGATGGTGATGAGGTGTTGACGATCTGGCGCGGCTCGCCGGCGAGACGGCGTTCGGGCAATTGGCGGTAGGCCGCCGACAAGCTGCAAAAGAGATTGAAACGAAAGATCAGCCACAACGCCATCAAGCCGTCTTTCATCCCGATCTTCTTTCCTTCCTGATAAGTGCGGCCGTAATAACTGATCGGCACTTCATAAATTGGACAACCGAGCATGGCTACCTTCGCAGTCGCTTCAACCTCGAAACCAAAGCCGCTCGACGTGATCACCATATTGCGAATGATGTCGCCGCGAAATGCTTTGTAACCGGTTTCGATGTCGGTCATGTTCAGGTTGGTTAAGAGATTCGACGTGAAGGTCAGAAACTTGTTGGCGACGTAGTGATAGAAATAAAGCACGCGCGTTGCTCTGCGGACGAGAAAGCGCGAACCGAAAACCACGTCGGCATGTCCATCAAGAATGGGCCTGATTACGAGTGGAATTTCTTCCGGGTCGTATTCGAGATCTGCATCCTGCACGATCACGATCTCGCCACGAGTGAGTGCAAATCCGGTTTTGAGCGCGGCCGTTTTGCCTGCGTTTTTTTTCTGTTGCGCAAGACGCACGCGAGGATCGGCTTCACCCAAAGTACGCGCTATTTCCGCGCTGCGATCCGTTGAACAGTCGTCGACAATGATGATCTCCAGCAGATGCGGAAGGCGTTGCAGCTTACCAACGATCTCCGCGAGCGAGGATTCTTCGTTGTAGACCGGTATCACGACCGAAAGACACGCCGGATACTCATGGACCTCAGTAGACATGAATAGTTAAACGACCGATCTGAGCACGATTTCAGATACTAATTAACATAGCCAAAGCGTTTTCGGTACTCCTCGGAATAGAGAAACTCGGTGGCCAGTTGATGATAATCGCCGTTGGCTTTCAGGTCTTTGAGTCGCTCGTTGTACTCCCACGACTCCGGATCGCGATTCAGGCTTCCAAAAAACTGCATTAATACAAACGCCGGATCGCGAAACGCTTTGAATGTTTCGGGATCATCGAGGACTACCTGCACCAACTCGGCACGCGTCTTTTGCCCGGAGTCCAAAGCGGTCAACAATTCGGCGCGATTCGCAGTTGAGTTTGCGGCAGTATTTAGCAATGTGTCTACGAATGCTGCGTTGGTAGGTGAATCGTACCTTGCCCGAAACTCTGGTCGTTGCATCAATTCATTAATCAGCACGGCTTGCTTTGCCTTCAACTCCGGCGCGTCGGCGGTCACCAGCGACTCGCGGTCAGCGAGAAATTCCTTGTGCAAAGGAAGCCGGCCAAGCACAGCCAGATAGAACCGCAGCACGAAGTAACTTCGTTGCGAGAATTCATCAGACTGCATAATTGCCATCGACACCGATCCGCGATCGCAATTCTTTTCGGCTCCGCGACCACCTTGTCGCGAGCAGGTATTGAGAGTCGTCAGCCAGCTTTGCAAACCTGGACCATCAGGCAGGCGCCTGAGTAAATCCAGATACTGTTGTTGAATGAAAACTTCTGAATCTGCGATATCCTGGTTCGCGGTCGTTCCACGCAAAAACAATTTGCAAACGTTGCCGTTGATCTGGCGCGCGGTGATCCAGCGTTTGACGTTGTCTTCATAACCCGCGCCCATCATGTCCCACAGATCCCAGGCAGGTGGCAATTGTCCACTGTATCCATTCAATGTCGGCACATCTTTGATCGCTGAAATGAGGGCTGCATCGATCTGGTATTCGAAGATGTTGTGAAGCGCGGTGGGTTTAACGGTCACATAAAACGATGAGCAGTTGTCAGGCAGTTCCTGAGCAAGGCGAGCGAGGTAAACGTTCTCGTTCTGTATCGAGAATCCGTTGAATCCCTGCTTGCGACCAAACTGTTCCACCAACCCGAAAGCCATGAACACATAAAGAAGAACGAACCAGTATCTTCGGTTGGAACGGCCGATCATCTGGCTCAACTGATCAATCAACCAGGCAAAAGCAATCGCCATCGGCAATGCCATGATCAAGGCATAACGTGCAACCGCTCTGATGGCCTGCCCGCCAGGAACCCACGCAAAAACAAACTGCCACGGACTGAATCCGTTCCAGTACCTAAGACCTAATAAGAAAACAACGCTGGTCGCAATTATTAACGCGGCGAGGAACAGCAGGTTTGTTTGACGTTCAGACGAGAGCAGTGGTTTTGATCGCAGGTATTTCCAAACACACCAAACAGCGAACACAACCAAAGCAATCCACGTGAGTGACGCAACCAGCCCAAAGCCGATTTGAAGCTCCGGGCCAATCTCCGGCCTTCGATCCAAAATCGCCGCCGAAAAACCTCCCCAAACATAGTTGCGCGTACTTGTCAGCAGAAACGAAAGCGGCACCGGGATCAGGCGATGAACCTGTTCGTATTCGCGGCCACCAACAGACTGCAGCACCGGCCAGTAAGCTTTTACGAATGGAATCAGACCGGCGATAAAAACCGCCCCGGCTCCAAGGAATGCCGGCCAAAACCTCAGAACCTGCGTCACGATGATTTTTCTGGTATCGCTGAAAACGAGCGCCACGAGTAGAAACAAAGCCGACCAGAAAAAAAAGAACCAACCCGGATAGAAACCCGTCAAAAGCTGTAGCACGAGTGAAAGCGCGGCCCATGCGATCAGTCCAAACGCTTTCAACTGGGAAAGTTTTTCGTTCTTTTGGACAAATAACACGACAGGAATTATCGCCAGCGGCAGAAACAGAATAGGCTGCAACTGGGTATGTCCTAGCTGCATTAACTTTGGTCCGCTGTATGCAAAGAAAGCCGCGCCGAAGATCGCGGCCGCCAGATTGAAGCGCAGAACTTTGTTCAGCAGCACAAAGCAAACGACGTAGGTGAGAAAGTTCAACAGGATTATCGTGGCTTCAGCCGCTTCGAAGATTCCAAAGCCGAGGGTCCGAAACACCGAATGGACGATTCCGTAACCAAGGAGCAGGTCGGCATAACCAAGGGTTCCCTGCACTGGATAGAACATTTCAGGCGAGCGCCAGGGAGATGTCCCCTGAAAAACCTGGTGCCAGTGCTCCATGAGGTACGCAACTAGCCTTGCATCCCCCCGGTCGCCGGGAAACTTGTCGAACCCGGAGGCGAATTGGGGAATATGAAACTGCCAGAGGCCTAAAATTCCGATGCCGAGCGCCCACAGCCAACCTTTTAAGGTGGATTGTGAAACAAAGCGAACCGCAGGATTTTTAGGGGCAGTGAAGATTGAAGGCCGTCCAGTCATTCTTTGTTTTGTATCTTAGTGCCTGGTGTTTTATATTTGGCGTTCTCAACCGCCTGCTTTGAGGACCAATTTATTGACGAGTTACACTATAGATGGCTATAATCGTTCCCGCTTAGGAGGAAGGCGAATCCTAAGCAATGTCGATTGCCCCAAAGTAGTCCCACGCCCTCACAATTTTACCGTCGAATTGATTCAAAAGTTCAAGGAGCCGAAATGAAGTTATTAGCGATAGTTTTCACCTTGGTAATCGCTGCCAATGTTTCCTTTGCCCAGAGTCCGCCCACTTTGCGCATCGTAACCGAGGACCCAAATCTCCCATCCGAACTCTTTTATGGAAACATAAAAGTTAAGCCGTTGCGCTTGCGCCCGGGCACAAACCAGGTGATGACTTTCGAAGACAACGACTATTTCGTCTTCCAGCAGTATGTCGACTTCCTTGGTCGTATGCCTGACACCGGCGGTTTTAACGACTGGAATACAGTGCTGAATAACTGCGGACCAAACCGAGGCGGACTCGGATCCGATCCCGGTTGCGATCGCGTGCACGTATCTTCCGGCTTCTTCCGCTCCACCGAATTTGGCGAACGTGGCTACTGGGTTTATCGCTTTTACCACGGTGTGCTCGGCAACCGGCCGTTGCTGGCACAGTTTAAGCCAGACATTCGCCGGCTCAACGGCAATCAAACACCGGCGGAATTGGAAGCCAACCGGGCGGCGCTAATTGCCGATTTCATGGGACGACCAGCGTTCACGGCCATCTACAACGGCCTGACGAATGCAGGCAACGCGGCTCAGTTTATCGCCAAACTCGAAGAGACGGCTGGCGTTACGCTGCCGGCTTCGACAACCACTGAACCGGGACAGCCACCGCAATTCGGTCGCAGCGAGCTGATTCAGAAGATGTCGAGCGGCGAGTTCACCGCTGGACAAACGTTGCGTGCCTTCATCGAGCAGAAGGTAGTGTTTGACAAGTTCTTCTTCCGCGCTTTCGTAGCAATGCAGTATTTCGGCTACCTGAACCGCGATCCGGAAGATGCCGGTTATAACGACTGGGTCGACGTGCTGACCAATGGTCGCGGCAGCATCCCGCCGGGAGACTTCAGACACTTGATCTTCGGCTTCGTTTGGTCGGTCGAGTATCGCGAGAAGTTCTAACTCAAGTCATTCAAGTTTTTAGCCACGGATTACAGGGATTTTATCCTGAGTAATCCGTGGCTTTTACTTTCTACCTAAAACTTCCCTGTAGACATCGAGGGTTAACTGCGCAGTTCTTTCCCACGTGAACCGGGACGCATGACGCAACCCGAGTTGCGAGAAATGCGCGCGTTTCTCCTCATTGCAAAGCATTTCCACGATTGCCTGCGCCATTTTGTCGACGTCGAGCGGCGGTACCAGTGATGCTGCTTTTTCCGTCGTTTCTGTCAGGCACGGAATATCGCTGGTGATTACCGGGGCGCCACAAGCCATCGCCTCCAACGGCGGCAGACCGAACCCTTCGTACAACGATGGGTACACGCAAACCGTGCAGGACGAGTAAAGTGCCCGCAGGTCGGCATCGCTGACGTAACCGGTGAAAACAACCCGGTCGCTGAGATTCTCGCGACCGACATAGTTCAACGTTTCCTCAACTAACCAGCCTTTCTGACCGGCAACGACGAGCTGAGGGCGCAAGTCGGTATTCTTCAGAATCTCAGCAAAAGCCCGCATCAGCGTGATGAGGTTCTTACGCGGTTCGATTGTTCCCACAAACAGAATGAATTCCTTTTCGATTCCGAGCCGCAGGCGTGTTTGTTCAGTCTGCTCCAACGGAATCCACTTGAAGTTCCGCCGCGGCGCGTAAGGTGTCACCGCGATCTTCGCGGGATCAACCTTCAGGTGTGTTACCACTTCCTGTTTGATGAACTCGGTTGCGGTAATGATCTTCGTGGCTGCACGCGCGATTATCGGTAACCGCCGGCGTGCACGGCGCACGAGGCTATTCAGATGAGTTTCGGAATGAAGCAGCAGCGATAAATCGTGAATGCTGACAACGGTGGGACACTCGTTCCAGAACGGCACATCGTAATTCGTGCCGTGGAAGAGCGAAAGATGCTGGCGGCGAATGTAGAGCGGAAGACCGACGAACCACCAGAAGCGCCTCTTCGGTGCCTCCACTTTTTTCAGGTTTAAGGGGTGGTATTCAAAACCATCCGCGGACACAAACGGGACTGGTGAGATCAGTTGAAACTCGTCAGTGGGAGCAAGCCTCGCGAGGGCCTGGGAAAGCTCGAGTGTGTAATGCCCGATGCCGGTCTTCGCCGCCGCCAGCGGAATCCCATCCAACCCAATCTTCATCATCCACAGATTACACCGATTACACAGAATAATTTGGTTAATCTGTGTAAATCGGTGCTGTTAATCCGTGTGATCTGTGGCTTATGGTCCGAAGCGTTGGCGATACTCAACTGACCAAACGAACCCGAAGATCAGGTGCCTGAAGTCGCCCGGCGGAATGCTGCCGCGGCCGTTTGTCAGCACATCAACCCAATCGTTGTAGCCCGCGTCTTCGGGATCTCTCAATAGGTATCCGAAGTATTGCATCGCTACGAACGCTCGGAAGAAGAACCGGTCAAACACCACTTTTTGCTCGATAAAAGCGCGTAGTGTTTGTGCAGCGGTAAACTCACCGCTCGCCATCTTCTGAATCAGCTCGTTGCGACCATACTGCGGCGGCTGTCCAGGTAAAGTCGTCGTCGTCGCCGGCAGAGTAACCTCAGCTTTCTCTTCCAGCTTGGCGATGAACTGTGCCGCATTCGCGGCGGATGTCAGCCCGGTATAGATGGTCTGAAACTCGGCGCGCTGCATGAAGTCGGAAATAAAAGCGGCGCGCTGTATTTCCTCTTCGGCTTGCGGCACGCTCAGTCGCCGCATGTCGGGTAGAAACTCGGCGAAGAGCGGCCGGCGTCCCAAGGCTGCGTGATAGTAGCGATATGCCCAGTAACCTCTTTCGCCAAACTCCGTCGAACGGAAGAATCCTGACGAAACGTGCACGCGATCGCAGGCGGGATCGGATCCGAGTCCACCCTGATTGGGTGCACAGTTGGTGAGCACGCCCATCCAGTCGGTGAAACCGCCCGAATCCGGCTCGCGCAGCAGGAAGTCGAGATACTGTTGCCGCACGAAGAAAGAGTTGGTGTCAAATGGATTGGTTGCCGCACCGTCGTTGTCTTGCACGGTGATTGTGGTCGTTGCCGGCGACCCCAAAATCGCACCTGTCGGGCTCGACAAAGTCAGAACGAAGGTTTCATTACCTTCGACGTACCCATCGTTAACGATCGACAACGTGATCGGCTTGGTCGTTTCGCCTGCCGCAAACCGGAGCGTTCCTCCGGCGGTGTTGAAATCACACTTAGCCGAAGCAGTTCCGGTGTTCTGATTACAGTTCGCGTTGAACGAGTCGGTGGTAGCGTAATTTATGGTAACCGCTGTCGAAGTATCGCCGGTTCTGGTCACAAACACATTTATAGTGCCGTCCGACTCACTGACGGTGAGACTCGAAGTTTGAGCTTGAATTGCAGCACCGCAGGTAGTCATGTTCCAGTTCAATGTAACCGGACCAAAATCGCCTTCGGTGTTGTTGGCGTATCCATCCACAGCAATTCTGTAGGTTTGTCCGGCAACGGCGTTAAAGGCGACGCGACTGGTTTTGTCGGCGCCTTGAGGGCCGCCAACATCGTCGTGCTGGCCGACCACGCTAAGAGCATTAACCGAGTTTCCGGTATAAACGCCCAAAACCGTGTCGAATCTGCTGCCTGCAGTGGTAATTTCGACGGCGCTATTGCTGGGTGCCTGCCATCGATACCAAACCGATTTAGCGCCGCCCCCCTCAGGATCCGAGGTACTGCTTAAATGATTGGGTTCACCGCCTTCCGAGCTTGCTCCCACGTTCGCACCGATGACACTGCCGGAACAACCGGTGACCACCTGCGCTGCCGCGAAGTTGTCGTTCGCCGGCGGAGGCGGTGGTGGTGGAGCCGGAGGTGGCGCGACGCTGCTAACAAGGTTCCAGCCGAGCGTCTCAGCCGTCATAAAGTCGTTGGGGTGGGCTTCCTCGTGCACTCCGGGGCCGATCGTCGGATCCATAATCCCGACAAATCTGCCTGTCAGCGCATTGTCTTTCCAGTGACTCGACTGTCTGCCATCACCTGCGCTGCCGGACGGACCACCAGTCGATAACTGGGGTTCGGTAGTGGGTGAGCCATTGACGATATCAAAAGTCTGGCCAGTGAAGTAATTCTGCTCACCTCCGGCAGCCATCACTCGCTGCGCGGTGGTAAATGTACCGGTGGTAGTTCCTGGTCGAAAACGAAATAGATCCCACAACGTAGGGATCGCTGTTGACGGATCGCTGCCGGCTCCTGAAGTAAACCCAAGAGCGTGGCCGATTTCGTGAATCGCAACCGCCACAAAGTCAGTCTGGTTAAAAGTAATGCCGTCATCCGGATTAAAATCGTAAGGGAAAGTTTTATTGAAGCCGATGGTAGCTACGCGCGTGTCTGCGGGGTTGTTAATTGGAATCCCCATCGCATACGCGGCCGACCGGTTAACCGCAATCACGGCGCCGTTGCCGACATCAGTCGGTAAAAATGAAGTGGGTAACGAGTTGTATAGCGCTGTTTCCGCAGGGCTTGAGGCTCCGGCAATAAGGTTTGTCCGCACGCCCGGATAGTCAACTAGTACCCTATTGGAACCGGTTGAGCCCAGCGTACTGGGACCAAAAACTCCGCCTCCGGGAGAATTAGGGCCATAGTCAACATTTAGCGTGATCGTAACCGGCGATTTGATTCGCGCGGTCCAAACCGCAGCGGCCCGCTGAATCGCAGCCGTGACTACGGCCGCATTCGCATCACCTTGCAATTGCGACAGGGCGATCAGATTAATCGTCAACGCGTTGTCGGCATTATCGCCGCCCGAACCTGCCAGGTTGGGCAGAAGTTGTTCCACTGGAACACCTGCATCTCCGGCTCTCGGCAACGTCGACGCCACCTCATCCGGTCTGGCGGCGCGACAAGTAGCAACGCCGTCGATCATTTCGACAATGAAGCTGTCGACATCCTCGCGGACGGATTGATGGGAAGAAGAATGGTTATGTCGGGTTACAGTTGCGGCAGAAGCCTTGGTTTGCGGGCGAGATGCGTAGGCCGATGCAGCGCTGACGCCAAATGGGGTCAAAAACACGCTCATCGCGACGCCGAGGGCTAGCATCGAACGGATGCCGTCGTAATGCAATTTCATATTTTAAAGAAGCCTCTAACTTTAGGTGGTTTAAAACAAACGCAAGCACGTCAGGTGCTTCAAATCAATTTGAGGATGCCTGACGAGGGTTCCGGGGCGACCGGTTGGGTATGATAACTTTTGCCGCCGCGATACGTCTAGGTTTGAGCGCCTCCCTGGAGTGCGCCAACTTGTTGGCGCTTTGGTCAAAATCCGGAGTCGCGCAACTTTGACAAAAGCGGTGCCAAGGCACCGCACTCCAAGGAGGCGCCTTTGGACTCCAAGGAGGCGCCTTTGGCGTTTACCGCGCGCGTTGACCAATCTGCTCGGTCCCGAAACTACCAATCCCATTCAACCGAAAACTAAACACAACCCGGTTCTCTTTTCGCAAACCTACGTTAAAACTCGAAAACTGCGTCGCCACGGCACAACAATCCCAACTATGACCCAGTGTCATTGTCGAACTGATCAGCGAACTATCACCGCGCCCGGGTCGCTTCTGGAAATCAAAGAAAAACGACGCGCCGCCGAAAAAACCCCGCTCGCGATCGCCCAGGAATACTGACGGGCTCCACTGCGATCCGCGCACCGTTCCCGGCTCGAGCCCGCGGTTATCCGCAAACTGTGCCAGGTCAGGCGACAACCCAATCGCGCGCGTGTAATAAAAACTCTGAAAGATTTGGACTAACGATTTCGAGATTCCAAACGTGGTGGACATCGACCGCAAACCGCCACCATTCGTGTCAAGGTCGGTTCGGAAATCGACGAAGAGATCGCGGCGTGGCCGGTATCGCGCGTCAAGGTTGACCGGCGAAAAGCGTCGCGGAATTCCACCGTAAACAAAACCAGATAGCGTGTTAATCGGAGCAAACTGATTGCGCTGATTCGTAATGAGCGCGCCGCCAAAGAACGGATCAAAAAAGTATTTGCCGCGCAGCGTGATCGTCAGAGCTTCATACGGCTGGCTCGCTAAGAGTGGCTTTTCCTCGCGACCGTTTTCATTCACATTCACGTCGCTGACGTTTTCAGTTGAACGGCGAGTAAAGAAACGATTCGCGATCCCAAACTCGATCTCGTTGGTGTCGGCAATGGCGTCGAGATAGTCGAAACGAATGATGCGATCGAAGTTGTTGATACCGTCAATCCTTCGATAGGTCACATAAGGCTCGATCACATGACGAAAGAAGAAGCTGCCGTCACCATGACGGAAGTCTTTGGCAAACGCCGGCGGACGCACGTCGAATTCAAACTCACCGTAAGCGCGCGTGATGTTTCGGCTCAACACGTCGCGCGTCGTGGGATCCATCGAGTTTGAATAAAACGTTACGCGCCCGGCGCCCGTTGCGGTCATAGACCAGCCGGCAAAGTGCAGCGGCAACTCGAAACGCGGATAAAGATCGAGTCGCTGCACGATCGACGGCGAAATGATCGGATTGCCGCCAACGTCGTTTACAAACTGCACCGCATCTTCAACCGTCTCTTTGCGACTCACGCCATCGGCAGATCCGGAAAACGAAAAGTACAACGGCAGCTTTTCGAAGAAACTCAGAATCCCCGGGCGCTTATCGATGCTGATACTCGGCAACTGGCGAATACGAATTCGCGCGTTTGTGAGCGACGTCACCTGCGTGCGCGCGAGAAAGTTGAAGCTGTATTCGTTGTGATCCTTATTAACGAAAACCTGTGACGTCTCTTCGGGCGAGATCGCCTGTTGAATGTTGTCGGAAAAGACCTGGCGAAAAGCGAGGTTCGAAGTAATGTTTACGTCCGCCACGGCGATGAAGCCGTTTTTGAAATAGTGCACGCCGTCGACGTAAAGACTCGAACCGCCTTGATCCGGATGCGCGTCGTCTGCTTTTGGACCAAAGATGCGATCCTTGACGGCGTAAAACCCGACGTTGAGATACGAGCGCGAGTTAGCGCGTGTGCGCAGGTCGCCGCCAAAACCCAGGCCGCGCGACGTGTAAATGTCATTGCGAAACGTGAAGTCGGCTGAACGACCGAGGGTTTGATAATACGCAGTCGACAGGCGCGCGCCCTTAGCGCCCGAACCTCCGAAAGTCGGAGTTAAAAATCCTGAAGCGCGATCGCGCGGTTTGATCGACACCGAAGCGTACGGCAGAAAAAACACCGGAATGTTTTTAAGCTTCAGTTTTGGTGAATAGACGTACACGCGGTCACCGGTCTTGATGCGAGTGCGACTCGCTTGAAAGCTCCATTTCGGAACGTCTTCGTCGCAAGCTGTCACCTGCACGTTGGTAGCGACGATGGTGTCGAGACTGATCTTCTCCACGCGATCAGCCGTGAAATAGATACGTGTGCCGTCCTGTGTTTGGTTTGTATAGCCGGTTGAGTCGACGAAGTAACCGGTCTTAGTGCGATAGTTCCATTCACCGCGTGAGCCGGTGATGCGTTGCTGCTCCGCCTGGTCAAAGACGACGTTGCCTTCGGCTACAACCCGATTCTCCGCGTCGTAAACCGTGACTTTGTCGGCCTGCAGGCGATACGTGCCGATGCGAATGTCAACGTTGCCTTCATAGTGAACGATGCGCGCGTTTTCCGGTCCTTCACCGCTTTGCCGGGCTGAGATAACGGTTATCTCGTCGGTGGCGGTGCCCTGCACTCCGCCCTGTGGACGCGGGCGTCGCACCGGTTCGTCCGTGTGTAGCGGATTAACGTTCGGCGTATCCGTCATCGGATTCGCCACTTTGCGATCGACCGGATTTGTCTGCTGCGCAAATACAAACTGGCAGGCAAGGACAAGGATTAAAGTTGCCAGCAGGTATCGATTCATAAATGACGCGAGTTCGGCGGGTGGATGCTAGCACGAATGCATACTTTTGTGCTTGGTCGTTTGTTCTTTGTACTTTGTTTTCTACATTTTTCAGGGCTACGTCGACAAAAGCACAAAGTACCAAGAACAAAAAACTTGTTATCATCCGCGCCGTGCCCAAGCGACACAAACTGATGATCGTTGCCGGTGAGCCTTCGGGAGATGCGCATGCGGCGGCACTCGTCAGAGCCCTGCGTGAACGCGGTGATTTCGAACTTTTTGGGGCTACCGGCCCACTGATGCGAGATGCGGGTGTTGCAACCGTCGTCAACTCTGACGAACTCGCGATCATGGGCATCGTCGAAGTCGGGCGCGTGTTCTCAAAATTCCTCCGCGCTTTTCGTCAACTAAAAAAGGCTGCGATTGAAAACCGCCCGGATGCGGTGGTACTGGTTGACTGGCCCGAGTTCAATCTCCGCCTCGCATCAGCGCTGCACCACCGCGGGCTCAAAGTGATCTATTACATAAGTCCGCAACTCTGGGCCTGGCGGCCGCGTCGCATTATCAACATCAAGCGCGACGTCGATCTACTGTTGTCGATCCTGCCTTTCGAAATCGACTGGTATAGATCTCGAGATGTAACGCACGTGGAATTCGTGGGCCATCCGCTGGCAGGTGAAGTTAAAGCGCGTTTTGGTCGCGAAGAGTTTTGCCGCCAAAACGATCTCGATCCGGCGCGGCCGATCGTTTCGTTTTTACCGGGCAGTCGTTTGAAGGAGTTGCAACGCATCCTTCCGCCGATGCTCGATGCGATCAGGCAACTCGGAAGTGTGCGGCCTGAAGTTCAACCAGTGGTAGTGATCGCGCCGAGCCGAACCGAGACGGAGACGCGCGCGATCCTCACGCAGCAAAACGTGAAGCTGGTCCACCAGCAGACACGTGAGGCACTCGCGGCGTCGGATGCGGCGGTTATTGCCAGTGGCACCGCAACCCTCGAAGCCGCATTCCTGGAAACGCCGATGGTGGTGGTCTACAAAGAGTCGTCGATCAACTGGCACACGCTCGGGCGTTTGATCACGGTAACGCATTTCGGGCTGGTGAACCTCGTCGCTGGAAAAGAGATCGCTACGGAGTTGATGCAGGATGATTTGACAGGCGAGAACCTCGTTAAGGAATTAAACAAACTCCTCGAACCTGCAACTAATCGAGCAATGCGTGAGAGTTTGCGGGAGGTGGTCCAAAAGCTGGGCGCGCCCGGAGCCTCGCAGCGCGCCGCGGATCTGATCGTCAACTTTCTACAGGATGAACAAGATTTACAAGATTGACAGGATATCTTGTAAATCCTGTTTATCCTGTAAATCTTGTTAACAGATTATTCTGTGTAATCTGTGGATACTTTCTTTTGCAACTCTTTGATCTGCGCTTCTAAACGCTTCAAAGCTTCACGCATTTGTGGCAGGCGATTAATGTGGGCGTTCATTCGTTTGTACTGGTCCAACGGTTGAACCGGGATGCCCCACCAAACCCCGGGTCGCACGATCTTGCCCGGTAGAATTCCCGCTTTCGATCCGATGATCGCACCCTTCTGCACTCGGGTGTGGTCGCCAAAACCGACCTGCCCGCCGATCACTGCGTCGTCTTCGATCACCACGCTGCCACTGATTCCGGTCTGCGCTGCGATCACCACACGCTCGCCGATGTCGCAGTTGTGGCCCACATGGACCATGTTGTCGAGTTTGGTTCCACGCCCGATGCGCGTGCGGCCGAGCGCGGCTCGATCAACACACGTGTGCGCGCCAATCTCGACGTCGTCTTCGATCACGACCGTTCCGATCTGCGGAAACTTCTGGTAACCGAGTTCGTGACGCACATAACCGAATCCATCCGCGCCAAGACAAACACCGGCATGCAGGATCACGCGACTCCCGATCGAAACACCGTCGTACAACACAACGTTCGGATGCAACACACAATCGTCGCCCACACTGACGTTCGCCCCCAAAACCACACCAGCTTCGAGTCGCGTGTTCCTTCCAACATGTGCAAACTCGCCAATACAAACATTTGGACCAACATACGCACTCAATGCAACATCAGCACTGTCCGCCACCACCGCGGTCGGATGCATCGTGGGTTCACGCCGGACCGGCGGATGAAGCGCCGCACCAATCAATGAAAACGCGAGTTTCGGATGCGTAACTTCGATGAGGACCCTACCTGATAGTCTTTCAGCAAACAGCGCCGTAACGATCAAACACGACGCCTTGCTCTCAGCCGCAGCCGCGAGAAAGTTTTCATTCTCAACGTAAGCAATCTCGGCTTCGCCGGCAGTTTCGAGATCGGCAATGCGTTTGATGACGACGTCGCCATCGCCGACCACTCGGCCATTCACAATTTGCGCCAGTTCATTGACCGTCATCGAATTCTTCATCCGCGTTCATCCGTGTCCTGATAAACCCGCGCTTCGAGTCTTGTATGAAATTCACGAGGTGTCCGACATGTTCATTGTCGATCTGTTCCAGTTGTTGCAAAGCCTCTGCAACCGGCAAGTCGGATCTGAAAAGTTTTCGATAGGCGTCTTTTAAAGCACGTCGCGCGCTCTCATCAAACCCCGCGCGCCGCAATCCAACACTATTTAGACCACGAACGCGCGCCGGATTACCGTCAGTAATAAAAAACGGCAACACATCCTGCACTATCTTCGACTTTCCGCCAATCATCGCGTAACGCCCCATGCGTACAAACTGGTGCGCGCCGACATTGTTGGAAAGAAAAACGTGATCCTCGATCTGAATGTGACCGGCGAGTGCGACCTCGTTGGCGAAGATATTGTCGTCGCCGATAACGCAGTTGTGCGCCACGTGCACGCCGACCATGAAGAAGTTACGCGAGCCGATACGTGTGGTTTGCCCTTCGCCGTTGGCCCGGTGAAAAGTGCAAAACTCGCGAATCAGATTATCGTCACCGATCTCGAGGTAACTGGTTTCGCGTTTGAACTTCACATCCTGGGGTTCACCGCCAATCACGGCATGTTCAAAGATGCGATTTCTGGCCCCCAGCCGCGTAAACCGCTTAATGACGGCATAGGCTCCAATCTCGCAATCCGGGCCAATTTCTACGTTATCCTCGATTATCGCCGTTGGGTGTATAGGCATTTAGATTGGATTTACAGGGTTTACCGGGGTTTTAGCATAATCGCGTCTTGTGGATCCTGCAAATCCTGTTTATCATGCTCGGCTGTTTTAGTGGTTTATCGACAGGGGGATCAAAGCCGTTGTTTAGTGACCAGTTTCGTCGCGGGGAATCTGAGAAGGGTAAGTTATCGGGAGTGAAAGGTTCCCGGCTGATTTCCGGTCTATCGGATGTCGCCTGGAAAGCCTTTCAGTCTGTTAACCAACGCCTTCCGGAGGGC
The DNA here is from genome assembly GCA_963708055.1 of uncultured Acidobacteriota bacterium. Lineage (GTDB taxonomy): Bacteria > Acidobacteriota > Blastocatellia > Pyrinomonadales > Pyrinomonadaceae > PSRF01. The sequence goes on from OY970193.1 coordinate 2,414,642, forward strand.
GAATCAATTCGTCCTAACTGGGCCCCTGGTCCACTACTCAAGTCGTACGAGCGCTCTGCGCCGCCGTTAGGGTTCCCACGCGAAACGGATAGTCTCTGTCCTTCCTGCGTGAAAGAAGTTCGGAATGCCGTGATCACCGGCGAGGTTTCGCTCGAGACGTTGATGCACCAGCATCCCGGCGAAGTCAAAGCTCAGATCGTCGAACACAACGGCCAGGTCGTGATGCGCAAAAACTGCCCGAAGCACGGGGAGTTTGAAGATGTGATGTCGACCGATCCGGCGTTTCTGGAACGCATCGAATCACTCTTCTTTGGTCGTGACTTTCGTGCCGCCGAAGATAAAGACGTACACCGGCATGGCACTTCGAATATCAAGTTTGGCCGCGGCGCGGTTTTGACTGTGGACCTTACCAACCGCTGCAACATGATGTGCAATCCGTGCTTCATGGATGCGAATCAGGTTGGTTACGTTCACGAGCCGACATTTGAAGACACTAAAGCGATCCTCGATCGTGCAGTCTCGTTCAAACCACGACGACAGGTAATCATTCTCTTCTCCGGCGGCGAGCCAACACTCTCGCCCTACTATCTCGACGCTGTTGCTTATGCGAGGAAGATCGGCTTCTATCGCATTCTCGCGGCGACGAACGGTATTCGTTTCGCTGAGGATCTCGAATTCTGTAAAGCGGCGAAAGCGGCGGGACAACACGGCGTCTATCTTCAGTTTGACGGCGTTAGTGAAGAGAAGAACAAACATCGCGGCGTCGGAAATTTGTTCGACGTGAAATTGCGCGCGATCGAAAATCTTGCTGAAGCCGGTATCAAAGTCACACTCGTAGTAACGATCGTCAACAATCTCAACAACGATGGCATTGGCCAGATCGTCGAGTTTGCTGCGAAGAATATCGATAAAGTTCAGACGATCGCATTTCAGCCGGTTTCGTTTACCGGACGCGACGAAGACATCTCGGATGAGTTGCGCAAGAAATGGCGCTACACGCTCGCCGGCATGACTCACGATCTGAAGGACCAGCTCGGCGGTCACATTCAACCGCTGCGCGACTGGTTCCCGCTTTCGTCGTACTCCGCGTTTACCAGTGTGATGGACATGTTGCAGGGCGCTGATGCGCCGTGGGGCTGGTCGTCGTGTAACTGCCATCCCAACTGCGGCATCTTTACGTTGCTGGTTGTAAACAAAGAGACTGGTGAATTCAGATCGCTGTTTGAGTTCTTCAACTACGAACAGTTTATGAAAGACGTGGCCGTGATCACCGACACTGCACGCGGCCGTAAACTTTCATATGCGCAGCTCGGCATGGCCATCATGCGCAACTTCAACGCCGAAAGCGCGCCGGAAGGTTTCCCGATCTCGCAGATCCTCAACCTGTTCAAACCGTCGTCAACCAATTCCAACTCCGATCGCAACGATCGCATGGCGCAAAAGACCGCCGCTGCCAGCGATATCTGGCGCGTGCTCTGCGTTGAGGGAATGTGGTTTCAGGATCTCTTCAACTACGATTTTCGTCGCACCGAGATGTGCGTTATTCCTTACGGCACGCAGGAAGGTGAAATCTCCTTCTGTGCTTACAACACCGGTGTGGGCTGGCGTCAAATCATCGAGAACATGCACAAGACGGCCAACCTCGCTGAGTGGTACGAAGAGAACGGGCGTCACAAAGTTTACGCCGCCGGTAAGCCGGTTCCGCTAACGACAACCAAACATTCCCTGAGTCTCCCGATCATTCAGGCAGTGTTGGCGGAAGATAACGAAGAGCCGCAAACGAAGGTAAGTCCTTATCTCGTCGAAGACGAAGAAACCGTTTCAGTCTAATTGCGTTTCCCTCATATAGATAAAGATTAATAAGATGTTTCAGGATTTACAGGATAATCCTGTAAAATCTTGTACATCTTGTTATGACTGGTTTCTCGAACTCATGAACGTCAGCAAAAAGCTCGGCAAGCTTCGCGACATAACCAAGTTCTTCGTCTTTGGGCTGCCGAAGTTTGCGGTCGGGTCGATTGACGTCACCAACCGCTGCAACCTGCGTTGTGAACACTGCTATTTCTTCGCCGAAGATCACGATAACGAAAAAGAGCTGTCGATCGAGAAGTGGCTGGAAAAGCTTGACGCGATGAAGGCTGCCGGTCATCCGATGATGCTGTGCACCTGGGTTGGCGGTGAGCCGATGGTACGCAAGCAACTGATCGACGCCGGCCGGGGATACTTCAAACACAACACGATCGTCACGAACGGAACAATGGAATTGCCGGATTGGCCCAACTGCACGTGGGTCATTTCGATCGACGGCACTGAAGAAGCGTTTGCGCGCATGCGCGCACCGGGTATCTATCAGAAGATCAAACAGAACGTAACCAACCACCCTGAGCTCAACATACAGATCTCATGCGTGTTGACTAGTATCACCAAAGACTGTGTGGAAGATTTACTGAAAGAGTGGGGGCCGATTGCGCGTGGCGGGATTATCTTCGACTTTTTTACACCTGTTACCGGTCTCGATGAAGCGCTCTGGCTCGATTGGCCCACACGCGATCGTTTGATCGATCAGATTCTGGCGTTGAAGAAAAAATATCCGGGCTACATCAACATGCTCGATTCGACACTCGAGTTGATGCGTTCCGATAAAGCCAAAAAGGTTACTGACAATTGTGAGTTTCGATTGAAGGCCTTTGCGTTTGGACCAACCGGCGAGCAAAAAGGCAAATGCATGATGGGCGACAACGCGGATTGCGATCGGTGTGGCTGCGTAGTTCCCTTTCACATGGCAACCATCAGCAGCCGCCGGTTGATGTTGAAAGAATCACTGAAACGTCTGGCTGGATAACCTGCAGGTTGGGAGGTCTTCTCTGCGACCCTCGGCGTATCTCTCTGCGATCGCTGCGTCAAAAAGCGCCGTGTTAACGCGGAGATCGCAAAGATACGCCGAGGGCCGCAGAGATCAACTATCGCCGTCGCCGCCCGGCCTTTGCACCTCACGTAACTGCGCCACAATGTCGCGCAATCGTAACGCGAGGTCCTCGATCGTCTGCACTCGTTTTCGCGAACGCTCGCTCAACTCTTCGCGTAACAAAAGCTGGGCCTGGCCCAGGACACCGGTGAGTGGATTGTTAATCTCATGACGAATGCGGGCAACGAGTTCGGCAGTCTCCTCGAGTTTCAGACGATATTGTGCAATCTGGTCTTCGTGTTCAGTCATCGACTCTCCGTAGTGTCTTCGGGAAACTGAAGATAAAAAGCGATTGTCTTATGTTTTCGTTAGGTGTGCCGTCACATTGCCGCAGTACAGCAAGCACATTGTGCCTCTGAGAGCAGCAGAGTTCAAGCATTTAGTTTTTTAGCGCTACAGCCAAACGTCCTGACCTTTCTCTGTCATAATTAATACGAGGCTTTTACGTGATCTCGCACCGGAGGTTTCAGTTATGAACTTTAGAAGTTACGTGGGAAAAGTATTTGTAGTGGAATCAAGCAAAGCCATCATTCGCGACGCACAACTTAAGGAACAGAAATACAAGGCCGGCGAAGAACTGCCGCCCGGGAAACGCGTCGGAGATTCAAAGACGATTCAGCAACGCACTGAAATCAAGGTTACGGACGTCAAAACTGACTCCGGACGTCATACGTTTGTGTTTGCGGTTGCTGCCGACGGCAGTCAGGACTTTGGATGGACCTCGACGATGAATCTGGAAGGCGGCTTCAAAAACGAAACTGCCGGTCTGGCGCCCGCTCGATTCGACCTCGAGCCCCTCGGCAACAACATGACTTGTATCGACGCGAACGCGTTGCTCCGCGACGGCGCGCCCAACTTTGCGTCACGTGGGACCACCATTCCGTTCAAATCCTTTGTTGCCGTTACCGAAACGTCCGCCGATAGGCAGTTTGTCAAAGTCAGCAAAATCACAATCGCCCAAAACCAGATGGAGATCGGCGAAGAGCTTGGCTGGACCAAGGCCACAAACCTGAGAGACGGTTGTTCCGATCTGTATTTTTTGGATGAATGGACCAACAAGAAGGGACCGAATGCGTGCTGGCGCAGAGGTGAGTTCCTGGGCGCGAAACTACTCGTGAACATCGTCGGCTTCGGCGGCGAGATGGAACAGATCACACTCGACAGTCTCGATCCATATCTGAAGTTGAAAGACGCGGCTGATGCCGACAACATTCAGATCTCGATCAACAGCGCCTTTCGCACATTCCAGCGACAGGCTGATCTGCGACGGCTGTTTGAATCCGGACAAGGCAATCTGGCAGCACTCGCGGGACACTCAAACCACCAGCACGGTCAGGCGTTTGATCTCAACACGCGTCACAACGTCTTCGACGGCTCCGACCGCGTCTACGAGTGGTTAAAGCAAAATGGACCAAAGCACGGCTTCGTCCGCACAGTCAACAAGGAATCATGGCACTGGGAGTATCGTCCGGAAGAGGCGCAGGAATTAGCGGCGGCCGGCAAGTTCAAAGTCGACGGCGTTAATGTGTAGCGTTTTTGAAATTCGGTGGTGCCCTATTTTGATTTTTCTGTGCGACCTCTGTGTTCTGTGTCTCTGTGGTTAATGGGAATGTGGGTTACAACAACCACAGAGACACAGAGAACACAAAGGTTGCACAGAGAAGAAGTTCTTTAGGGCACTGCCTGAAATTGTGGCCATTTGACAACCGCACCCTCGATACGTAAATTCAGAATCCCTTTGCTGGGAGGTCGTCCAATGGTAGGACTCCAGACTCTGGATCTGGCTATCGGGGTTCGAGTCCCTGCCTCCCAGCCACAAAGAATCAAACACTTACGGGCGGCTCAAGAACTGGGCCGCCCGTTTTTGTATGCCTATTGGATTTCTGGTACTCAGGTTAGCTCGTTACTTGCAGCTCAACCGGTAGCTCAACCGCATATCTTGACAGCTTAGAAGGCGAGGCGTAGAGTCGCGGGCCTGGTACGGTGTCGTCAGGATTAGTGCGGACCTAACAAAGTTTTCCCGCACCGCAAGCCAGGAGACGACTCAGTCTCGGTTCCACTCTTTTAATTTTACTGACCTTGTTCTCGCGTAAGACGTCTCCTTGCCCGTCGCCCAGTGTATTAGCATCTCGAAACCTGCATCACTTGACGCTGCCCAACGATTGGATCAACCCGGAGCTTTGTCATGAAAAGTAAATTGACGCAACCAAAAGCCATACAGTTAAAGCAGGCCAATCGTATTTCAACCAATGCCGCCGGCGTTCGCAAACTGTCTGGCGCGCCAGCGCGATACCAGCCACTGCCTTTACCCCGCGTCTTACAAACGAAGCAAACGAACCAGCGTCCGGAAGCGCCTCGTCGCGCAAATGCCTTACCTGTAGCACCTCCGCCTTACCAACCGCAGCCAACGCCGCGAGTGTTACAGCGCAGGACCAGTGGGCCGGCTCGTTTGCCGGCGCCGTTGACGCCCAAACCTGAATTACCACAGTCGCTGGCGCAACCCGTCAAGTCAGCAGTTTCGCGCCAGTCAATCTCACCTGATTGGATCGTGCAAGTGAAAAACCCGTCTGCTTCTCGGGGTGGGCTGGTGATCCAACGCGCTGCTGCTCGTAGGCAGCCGTCTGGATCCGACGAGGCAGCACATAATTGGGATAACGTGATTAACCAATATACGGACGGCGTCGCAGGAGTGATAGACACGGCGTTCATTCAGGCTGGATACGGAGCTCCGGCAGCAAGGCGTAAGGCAATTTTAAAGGCGCTCCGGGCCACTGGGTGGGCCAAAAGCAAAATAGCTCATAGTTTGGGAGGTGAGGGGAGCGGAATGCGGGGAGGTACGCTTGAAAAGATTAATAAATGCAAGGACGCCCTACTCAAATGGGCTAAATCAAACCCTGCAGCAGTTCCGTCAGCGCCAGTTTTCGGTTCCAGTTCACGTAAGGAGAAAAAAGAAGATTCCGACGATTACGATCGCGAGTCAATGAATATTCTTCTATTCGCAAAGTGGGCCAAGGACAACGACAAGAGTGCGTTAGAGGCACTTAGAAAGGCCGCTTCCAGAGGAAACGAGCTAGCGCAACAAAAACTCGAAGAGGTCATGGCGCACCTTCAACCCGCTGCGGCTGCAGCCGCTGTTCCTGTCGTCGTAGTCCCTCCATTGATCCCCCCGCAAGGCCAAGGGGATGGAGTGCAAAATTCGGATGGTGGCGAGAGTTAAGTGACCACGGTGATGGACTCAGCCACAGTTGTACAGGTCGTGCTATTTCTAATAGAAAGATATTTCAGTAGCAGGCGCGCTGTAATCAATCGATCCGGCGCGCAAATTCGCTCGGTGAGTGGCCGGTCAATCGCGTGAATGCGGTGCTAAACGCGCTGGCGGATTGATAGCCAACTCGCTCCGCGACCTCAGCCAGCGAAGGACGTTCGCGACGCAGAATGTCTTTCGCATGTGCGACGCGCCATTCAAGCAGGTACTGCATCGGCGGCATTCCGATTTTGCGCGCGAAGCGTTCCGCAAATACTGCGCGTGACATTCCCGCGGTACGCGCGAGTTGTTCGACGGTCCAACGTCGCGCTACGTCAATGTGGATTTCACGAAGTGTGCGGGCCAACGCCAGATCAGAAAGACCAGCCAGCAAGCCCTGCTCTTCTCTGGTCGCAGACGCCGAGCGAAAGCGAAGCGCTTCCACCAACAATACTTCGACCAGGCGCTCCAAAATCAGAACGCGGCCAGGTCGGTCCGCATTCGCTTCTTCAGCAATCAGCTCCACTATTTGACGCAGACGAGTTGCACCTGGATCCTCACGACGCACATGGACCACCGGCGGCAAGAGTTTCACAAGCAGTTGCGCATTGGCACGATCAAAGCGGAAGTATCCGCCCAACATGCGCATCGTCACCGGATCTGATTCGCTTCCATAATGAATCTCACGCGAAGGATCGAGTGCAACTGATGTTGAGTTGAGGTTGAGATCGCTGGCGAGTGTGAAACCTGGCATTGCCGGAAAGAGTACAAAGTCGCCTTCCTGGAGGTGCAGCGAACCTATCGTCTCGAGCTCGATGAAACACGATCCATGGAGCAACAGACAGAAGGCTGGATCCTCATACGGCGGTTTGCGAATACTCCACTGCCCTGCTCCACTCACGATCTTTGAGAGCACGGTCTGCGGCCGAAGAAGTGAAATTATGCCGGCGAGCGGATCCGACGTCTCGGGCTCTTCTTTAGCTTCATTTGATCGAGCGTGCATCTCAGATCTTTGCTTGGGCCAGCGCCACTGCATCAGCGCCCGCTGGGAATCGCAGTTGTCCGGAGGTGTCAGTCGCGGCGCGGTACACTGCCTCAGCGACATCAGACTTCGTCGTCACGGCTTCCGGTTTAGCAAAGGCAGCAAAGATTGGATCGGCGAATGGCGCATACGCTTCGGGAATCAGCCCTTCCATTCGTTCTACTCCATTGTTCGCAAAACTCGTGTCGGGACAGTAGCCTGGCTCAACTAATTTTACTTGCACGTTGAAGAACTCGAGTTCAAGCGCGAGTGATGCAGTGAAGCCTTCGATCGCCATCTTGCTGGCAGTGTACATGGCCGCCAAAGGCATCGGCGCGAGGGTCGTGCTCGAAGTGACATTCACTATCACGCCTGATCTTCGCGTGCGAAACTGAGGCAGCACGGCCTGCGTCATGGCCATTGCGCCGAATGTGTTTGTCTCAAACACGGCGCGGGTTGTGGCCATCGGAGTGGCTTCAAAGGCGCCGACCACTCCAATGCCCGCATTATTTACGAGCACATCAATTGGGCCACTCGCTTCAATCGCGGCAGCAATACTTTCGGGCTTCGTCACGTCGAGCGAGAGCACGCGGAGTCGTTCTGATCGGGGTAGAACATCTTCGCGTGGCGTTCGCATCGTGGCAATCACGTTCCAGCCCTGTGCGTGGAAGAGACGCGCGGTCTCAAGTCCATAACCTGAAGAGCAACCGGTAATAAGTACTGTTTTCATAGAGCGGACGATAACGCCGTTTCTCAAGACGGACAATACCGTACGGTCTGAAATATATTAGCAATCGTCTTGATTTGGAAGATCTTCCGTTGACACCCCGGCCCGGTTATTTCGTGTAGTGAAGGGCTTTGCAAAAAGTCGTTACATCCTGTCTCGGATCGCTAGAGTAAGTAATTTTCCCACGCAAAGACGCAAAGCCGCAAAGAAGAAAGCCTTTAGAAACGCGATAGCGCTTTGCGTCTTTGCGCCTTTGCGTGGCAGATCGTTTTTCGTATTTTAGTTCTTGTGCAAAGGCGTAGTGAGGCGGCAAGGTCACATGTGAGATTGTAGGGGCAGCCACAGAGTGCCGCCCCTACAATCCATAACTACTTCAGCAGGGGCCGGTCTTCCACCAGCTAATCTTGAGCAGAACGTCCTGTTTGTAGTCCGGGGACCTTAGCGGTCTTGAAGTCGCTGATCCATTGGAGAAAAATGGCTCTGATTTCACCACTGCAAGTGCTCCACCGGCTAAGCCGGAAACCGTACCAATCGTTTCTCCACTCGGGTAGTACCACTCGGCCTTATAACAACCGACGTTCGGCATTTTCGTGACGTTGATAGTCACGGTAGTGGTGCTGTTGTCTGTGAAATGCGGCCGATACCTTGGACCAATCAGCTCGCTGCGATGGAAGTAGAAGAGAAACTGTTCGAAGTTTGATCCCTCTCTCGGTCTTGACATCGCCGACCAGTAACTCCGGTCTTGATGTGGAGGAGCAGGGCTGATCCAGCCCTGTCCGGGCATCATTCGCTTCATCTTCGACAATTTCAGAGTCTCCATAAACCTGGACAAGTAACCTAACTGGTTGCGCGCCAGGATCGCTTGTGGTTCGTTGCCGGCACTTGGACCAAAAACCGGATTGCCGACCTGGTGATTCCCCCAACGGTAACTCAAAGAATCGTAGAGCCCACCACCAGCCATCAGGAATTCCCACGCCCCCACTCGGACCGCAGCTGCCGCCCATGTTTCATCCCAAAGTTTGAAGTTGGTGGTTGAATTCCATGGGTGCCAGTTCCTGACGCCGGTCGGCTTGTCCTCACTGAATCCCCACAACTTGGTGTTGTCTGTTGTTGCCGTGGTCCCATTGTAAGTATTGAAGGTCCGTATCAACTTGATCGCGCCATAGCGATCCTCAGAAACCACATTGGGTACGTTGTTAGTAAGCTGGATGTAATGACTCGTGATGATGTCGATGGTAGCTTCCCTCGCCATCTTAGTGATTGCGTCCGCCGGTTTGTTCGCAAAGGTGGCCGGATTCGTAGTCACATTGGCCGCGATCAGATGATATTTCCCGGTGCCCGAGATCTGCTGTTCGTATTGCCGCAATATCTTGGACATATACCTGAGCCAGGTAATCAGCGGTTGGCCCAACGAATCACCATGAAAGTCAGGTTCGTTTGAAAGCACCCAGTAAAAGTTCTCCAGGTCTTTCAACTCCAGCGCCATTCGTTTCATTAGGTTGATCTGGAGTTTTCTCAGATCCCTGTTGGTGGGGTCAACGTCAATGTGATTTTCGTTTGTTGCCGTCGGCACATTCCCGTTCACATTGGTAAAATCGTTGTCAGCCTGCGTGAAGAACTTGCGACTGCTAAATTCCTTGTTCGAGTTGTTGTTACTTTTGAACCAGGGACTCAACTTGTTTGTACCATTCACGGCGCCGGACCAAGTATCAAAAAGCACCACGCCGACAATCACACCTTTCGACTGGGAATACTCGACTACTCTTCTGATCCGAGCGAAGAACTCGTCGTTGAAGCTGCCTTGGCCGTTCAGATTCAATATCCACTTGGTGTCGTCGGCATTACGTAAAAACGGCTGCTCGTGTGTATACGGCTTACCGTTAACCTCCGGCGAGGCCCGTGGGCTTGGTCCTTCCTTGGACAACATGCCGACGCTGTGATTCATGATCACCCAGATCTGCATGTGATTCAGGCCGGACTGTTTGATTTGGTCGATACATTTTTTGTATTTGAACTCGGCATCCTGAATCGGATCGTAGGTACAATTCTCGAATACCGGATCGTAGTAGTTGTTCTTGGTTCGATTCCGCGCTACATGCGGAAGATACGAACCGGAATTGCCGATCAGAGCCATGATCTGATTGTCGTTACCGTAGACAAAGTAACGCTTCTCAGAATCTAACCTCAGGTTTGCCGTCGGGCTCGGTGAAGGATTACCAATGGCCGCAGCGGCGAACTGGTAAGAGTCATAAGAAGTTTCAGGTGCGTGTTCCGTTACATAAGGTTCGGTTTCAACCACTGGACCTGGATCTACCTTTGTCCCCCAGGCCTCGATTTCGACGACGCGCGAGTAGCTGTTGCCGCCGTTAAGAATCATGATCGATAGTTTCGACGTCTTAACCTCATCAAACTCCACTCTGCGCCAAACCTTATTGTTCCCCTGGATCTCTTTCAACATCTCCCACTGGCCGGTGGCGCTGTTCCAGTAGTTGAGACGAAACGCGGTCACGCCGTATTGCGCAAACGTTGTATTTAGCGTGGGCGCCACGGGGTTGTTGAAGTTGTCTTGCAACGTGAAAAGGTCGACCTGATGAACCAGCTTATCGCCGTCGAAATGCAACTCGAGGTAATCCGGAAAACTATTGTAGGTAGCATCGTGCCAACCACCGGTGACTACGCCCCAACCACTTCCATTACGCTCTCCATTAATAAGAGCGCTTGCCGGATAATTCGCATTTAAGGTTGACGACGCGAACGCCTGGCCGCCGTTGTTCGCCAGAGCAACATTCACCGCCGGAGGCGCTTCCCACGCCTCGATCTCCACTACACGCGAATAATTGTCGGTGCTCTTAAGAATATCGATCGACAGCTTGGCGGTTTTGATAGTTGGGAATTGCAGTTTTCGCCACACGAGGTTGTTGTCTTTGTACTCAGCCAACAAAACCCACGTTCCAGTCGTGCTATTCCAGTAACTGATCTTCAGCTTGGTGACACCATACTGGTTAAAGGTCATGTCGGCACTGGGCTCGACTGACTCGTTGTAGTTGTCTTGTAGAGTGTAGAAGTCGATTTCGTTAATCCGCTTCTCACCATCAAAATGCACTTCGAGCGTATCAGGGAAAAATCCAGGCGTGGCGTCGTTCCAACCACCCGTTCCGTTGGCCCAGCCGGCGCCACTTCGATCGCCATTGATGATCGCACTAACCGGAAACGCGGTGCTGAACGTAGACGTTGCGAATGCCTGTCCGCCGTTTTCCGCGAGGGCAACATTGGTTGACGCAGGTGCTTCCCAGGCCTCGATTTCAGCCACACGAGAAAAGCCACGTCCGCCGTTGAGAATAATGATGGAGAGCTTTCCGGTAACAACCGTTGGGAATTTTACCGTGCGCCAAACGTTACTGTTGCCCGTCACTTCCGCGAGCGTCACCCATTGCCCGGTTTCCGTGTCCCAATAATTGAGCCGGAAGGCGGTGACACCCCATTCCGTGAAAGTCATCTCAGCAGTCGGCTCAGCAGGATTACTAATGGCGTCTTGCAACGTGAAGAGATCGATCTGATTGATTCGTTTTTCGCCGTTGAAATGAAGTTCGAGGTAATCAGGAAAGTTGTTCCAACTGGAGTCGTGCCAGCCACCTGTGCCTGATCCCCAACCGGCGCCGCGTCGATCACCGTTGATGATGGCACTGACCGGGAAATTGCTATTCAAGGTAGACGAAGCGTAAGCCTGACCACCGTTTGCCGCGAGGGCAACGTTCACGCGCGCGGTTGAATGACCGAAACCGGAAGCCGGAATTTCTTTCACGAACAGCACGCGCGCATCTTCACTCAGCGCAATCGCATTTGCTTCAGCCATCAAGACCGAAAATCCGTTTACTCCTTCTTCGTACGGAGATTGCAGAACTTGTCCACCAAACTGTTGCGCTAGCGCGCTCGCCGCTGCCGATTGCTCCTCTGGAACAACACTATCCTGAAACATCACTAGATACTGGTTCGGTATCGGGTTTTCGGATCGAAAGAATTTGCTTTCGATGAGCGCAGGTTCTTCCTGACCGGTCACGCTTCTGGTTACCGGCAACAGTGCGATAAAGGGGAGGAGTAAGACGACTGCGAAAATGATGCTTCGTTTCATGATGGTCCTCGGGTCCGGGCTGAGATTGACAGTTGATCACGTAGACTGTTCAGAGTAGGAACAGCCTGACTTACCGCTCTGGTCCATGCGCGTGGGACGCGAGTTATACGCGCCGCGGAGATTTTTCGACAAGGTTTTGTGACCGGAGGGCAGGCGTGCGTGCTCAGCAGGCAGAGTTCTGTTAAGTCGTACCGAATGTTGGTGAACGATCCATTTTAGTGGGTGGTGCCATTGTAGGGGCGGCACTCCGTGGCCGCCCTAGCGTGCGAACTTCTTTGTTTCTCGGGCAAAGAGTCTTGAAAATACGACCTGTTGTACGTCTTTAGGTTAGACGATGCTAAGTTCAAGACAAGGGCGGCCACTGAGTGCCGCCCCTACAGTGACGCATTCCAGATCCCTTTTTTCGAAGGCAACGGTTAAGTTAGTACCGGAGATCGAAGCGACATGAAGTTCGTTTTGCTTGCGTTAATCCTGTTTACCGTTAGCACGGTGAAGGCACAATCGTGCCTCACGCAGGAAGAAATAAAGCAAATACTCGCGCGCGTTGACACGACGCCTGCCAAACCCGATCTAAAACTCAAAGAAGAGTTGCTCAAACTGGCCGCCAAGCAACGCGAGATGCTGCTGCAAGTAGTCGACAAGGATCAAACCAACAAGTCAGACAGAGAGAGGCTACGCAAACTCTACGAAAGTCACACTGACAAGCTTTGTAAAATACTGAAAACCCGCGGTTGGCCCACATCAGCGCTCGTCGAACCTGAAGGCGTCTACTCTGCATTTGTCGTCCTCAAGAATGGACCATTCGAAATGCAACGTGACCTCTTGCCGGTGATCATTGCCGCGATCAAGAAGGATCCTGGTCAGAAACGGGAATTTGCAGGTCTGTACGACCGGCTGCGCGTGACCGCCGGAATGAAACAGTGGTTCGGCACACAGGCCGTTAGCCGGGGCGGTTTTCTTGTTCTTTATCCGATAGAGGAGCCGGCTGGAGTTGATTCGCGACGGCAAGAGTATGGCCTGCCGAAGTTGGACTTCTATATCGACAGTCTTCAACGAACCTACGGCAAACCGCTGGTCAATTCGCGCCAGCCGCCACCCAGCGAACTATCAAAGCAACTGAGTGATTCGATTTCCCAAGCAATCGACTCGACTCAACTCGATTCGAACGAGATCGATCCGGACGACGTCATCAAGGTAGAAACAAACCTGGTGAGTCTCAATGTCAGCATTTTCAACAACAAGCTTAAGACGTTTGTCGGTTCGCTGACAAAGGACGACTTCAACGTACTGGAAAACGGCGAGAAACAAACTGTGACGTACTTCGCCTCGACTGCGGTTCCGTTTGATCTGGTGTTGTTAATCGACCTGTCAGGCTCTACTAAAGACAAACGCGATCTGATCAAAAAATCGACGCTGCGATTTATTGAGGCGGCGCGACCCGACGACCGGTTAGCGATCGTCACCTTTTCTGACACGCAGAACATCGTCTCGCCGTTGACGCTGGACCGTGCGCAACTGGCTGCGAATGTCACCAGCATGGAGGGCGGCGGCGGATCGTTGGTGTGGGACGCCTTGAAATTCACCCTCGACAACGTGATTGGACCAAAGACGCTGGAACGCCGCCGCGCGGTCGTGTTCATGACCGATGGCGTCGATAACGCTTTGATGCGAACCGGAAGCTCGCGTGCTTCGAAGGTCACCTTTGCCAGCCTGGTGGAACAAGTGCAGCGCACCGATGCGTTGGTGGTGCCGATTTTTCTCGATATCGAAAGCGAACTGGCCAGGGATATATGGTCGGAAGAGCTTGAGAATGGGCGCCGTACATTGCAACTACTCGCCCAGGAGAGCGGCGGTTCTTATTACCACGCCCGCAAACTATCAGACCTCAACGGGGTTTACGAGCAGGTGATAAATGATCTGGGGAAGGTGTACAGCCTGGGATACAAACCAACAAACCCGGCGCGCGATAATAGCTGGCGCGCGGTTGAGATTTCGATCAACAACCGAACAGATTTGGTAACGCGAGCGCGGCCGGGATATTTCGCGCAGTGATCCACAGATTACACAGATTTCTATAATGAATCTGTGTAATCTGTGGATAGCAAGTCGACTCCATGAAGGAACTAACTATTACCAGCGGGGTTCGCGACGATTGCCACCGCCGCCGCCACCGTGATTGCCGCCACGATAACCGCCACCACCGCGATTTCCACCACCGCCAAATCCGCGTCCACCACCGCCACCGCCGCGGCTTTCGCGTGGTTTCGCTTCGTTGACTTTCAACGCACGACCACCAATCTCTTTGCCATTGAACTGATCAATAGCTGCTGCAGCTTCCGCATCGCTGGCCATCTCGACAAACCCAAATCCACGGGAACGTCCAGTCTCGCGGTCTTCGACCACGCTGGCTGATTTTACGGTGCCCGCCTGAGCAAACATTTCCTGCAGTTCTTCACTGGTCGTTTGGAAAGAGAGATTTCCAACATAAAGTTTCGTTGACATTCGATATACCTTTCCCGTTTGGGGTTGAAAAGAAGCTGCGAATCGGATTGGCTTCGGCGAAACGGTTGCCGTTCGAAGAACCAGGTTCGAATGCTCTGAAGAGAGCGGCTTCCAGAATTTTAACCAGCCTGCTCTCGAACCATCCAAACGTCCGGCGCTGAAGTTTGCTGCGCACGGCGCATCACCGTCGATGCGCGAGAGAAGGATTAACGGCTACTACGATGTCTGATTTACGTTTAAGTTGCAAGTCCCTGGATGTAAAAAACGCTATTTCACTACGCGGAATTGATAATCAGCTACGGGTTCGTTGGCCTCGCCGCCAAAGAGATTAATGACGTAATCGCCCGCCGGAAGCTGTTTGACAGGAAGGCGAAGACTTATGACGCCGCCGCGGTTCGTCTTACGCGGACCTAAACCTGATCGCGAGAAAACCTCGGTGACATTATCTTTTTTGATGAGCGCGCGGTACGACGGGTAGTCAGTATCGCTGAAGTTCAACGTCAATTGAACTTCCGTTGTGGTTGGCTCAACGCGCAGAGTATTCGCGCGGCCCGAGGATCTGGTGGTACCGGGGAACAGCGTCAGAGATGCCAATATCGATGTATTTTGCGGCGCGGGCTGTTGCGGGAGCGGTTCATTTCCCGGATTGTTTGGCGCGGGTTGTGATCCGCGTTTTGCCAGTTCGTCGGCCTGAGCTTTGAGTTCGGCAGTCTGTCTTTCGATCTCACGTTGACGTTGTTCTAATTGGGCTTGTTGCTCACCGAGTTTTCTGGATTCTTCTTTCAGCCGCAGCCAGCCAACCAATAAAACGGCGCCTCCCACAAGCACGAGCAGGAGACCTAAAACGGGAACCAATTGCGGCCACCGAGATTCACCGAACCACCTCTGCCACCGTGTCGGTTCGGGATCATGCGCAGGTCTCGTGACAGGAATTGTGGTCAAAGCAAGTTTGTCGGCAAATGATTTTGCAAACTTGACTCGTTCTACTAATCGCGGCGATACGGCAACTGTCTGCTGGAATCGTTCGGCGTCGGTTTCTGACAGTTCACCGCGCACATAACGATCGACCAACTCGTCTTCAGCAATTTCTAACTCTTCCAGCACTGCATCATCAGAGAAATAGCGTTCTTCCAAACGCTCCCTTTCATCCTCTGAAAGAGTTCGCAAAAGATATTTCATTGCCAATTCATCCCTGCCGCGGGGATCTGCCAAAATCCTCTCCTAAATAGAGTGTTTCTTATCCATTTCTATTTCACTACGGGCGTGCTCATACACTGCGTTATACACTTTTCCAAACCTACTCTGATACGGTGGGCGCGAATTCTCAACGCATTTAATGGGATTTTTAGCTTGTTTGCGAGTTGCTGACGGAGCTCGATTTTGGCGCGTCGCTCTTCCTGGTAGTACTCGATAATTAGGGTCTGGTTGGTGACAGGCAACGAAGCCAAACAGCGATCGAGGCACAAACTACGCGTGTCAGGTTCGAGATCGACAATCGGTTCCTGATGCAGATTGGTTGGCGCCTCTTCGAGTGCAACGGCATCGCGCTCGCGCTCCTTTAGCGCCTCCTTACAAACCATTCTCGCCACACCGTAGAAGTAACCCTTCAGGTTGTCGACGATCTGGCCTTCAGCAATTCGGCGTGCGACGCGGTTGATAGTTTCATCGGCGTATTCGTCTGCCAGTCCGACCGCTCGCCATTCAAAAAACCGGACGAGTTTTCGGCGAATAACTTCATATTGCGCGCCGGCTTCTTCGCGATCGGGGGAAAATGAATTCAGCAGTTTCTCGAAGGCATCGGGTGTCATCGCCCACTTGTTTTTCGAGCGGGAAGTTTCTTCCGAATGAAAATGTGCGTTGGGATCAGCCGAGCTCAAGCCGTGGAGGTACTCCCGTCGGGACAATTAGAGACCGGTCTTCTTGAGTGGGCATTATATGCGAGTTGACGAACGAGTCCAGCGCCTGGTGATGCGTATTAACTTCTTCTCTGTGCAACCTCTGTGTTCTCTGTGCCTCTGTGGTTGTTAGTTCGTGCATAAAGATTAACCACAGAGGCACAGAGAACACAGAGGTTGCACAGAGAAATCCATAACAAGGCACTACCCAGCGATTATCCGGCTTGAACGCCTTCGGCGTTAACGCCACTCGCCCTGGATGACGAAGCCGGCCCAGTAATATGGGTGGCGCCAGCGTTTCTCCCTGGAGATTGCAATCTGCGCTTCTTTCAGTGCCTCGGCAGGACGGCGTCCGTTCTTGAACATCTCACGATAGAAATGGGCCATCAGGGCGGCGGTTGCCGAGTCGTCAACTTTCCAAAGACTCGCGACTACTCGTGCCGCACCCGCATACATGAAACCTCGCGTGAGCGCTATAAAACCTTCGCCCCGGATCTGTTTACCAATTCCGGTTTCACACGCACTGAGCACCACCAGTTCGGCAGGCAACTTCAGATTGTAAATCTCGTGGAGTTGAAGAAAACCCTCGACCGGTTTGCCGTTTTCATCAATCAACGAAAGCAGTATTCCGGAAAGCTCCGGATGTTTGCTGTTCAATACTCCATGCGCCGCAATGTGAATGATCCTGTATTGCGACAGTTCCGGACTGGTGGCAGTCGCGCGACTAGCCTGAAATCCAATCGCCTTCAACGAATCCGGCGACGAAGACGCTGCATAAACAGCATTCGCTTCCTCCATCGAATACATCAGCCGCTGAATGCGACCATTAACCATCACACCCGTATCACGCAGTGAACGCGTGGCATTGCGGGAAGCTGGCCCATTCGACTTTGCAATAGCCGGTGAACGCCGGCTGGTCCTTAACTCCGTTACTCTGGAATCCGTCAGGTCGAAAACCGGATCCGCGAGTACGGCAACTGATTTCGGACGTGGCTCGCGTTGCGCAAATTGCGCGCGTTGCATCGACAGAACGGAAGCTGATGGCAGCCGAACGATTTCAAAACGGGAAACGAGATTTTCTGTCTGGGAGTAAGCCGGATTAGGTAGTGAGCTAAACGGAATGTACTGCAGCACTCCATCCGCAACGATCACCAAGCGCGTTGCTTCACTGAGTTCAGTTACTGACCCGAGCAGCATCGAACTGATTGCGCGTGCGTCAGCTTCATAACTTTTCGACGACCCTCTGCCCATCGGATCTTCAGGAGCAGTGATCGCTGAGTAAAGCTGTTGTGCAACTTTCTCGATGACTGCTTGCGCCGGAAGTTCATAGCTCGATACAGAGTTGCGTGTGAGCACCCAAAGGAAACTGCGCTTTTCACCGAGCGAATACTCCAACATCACCGTGCCGGGATCGAGCAATTCCTGGATCTGCTTGACCTTCAAAGTTACCGGTTGGACGAGGGCTGCATATTGTGGACTGCCGGCGCGGATTTGGCCCTGGATGTCGCGGTACTGTGACGTCACTCGCTCTATTTCAGCCTCGAGCTCAACTCGTTTAGAAGCTGCGGTAACTAACTGCGTCGCTAAACCTTCGAGGCGAAGTTGTAAAGCCCGTTCCCGTTCGAGCAGTTTGGGATCCACGCCCACACGGATCTGAGTCTTGGTTTCGGCAAGGGTTTCGAGCAGTGTTCTGACGCGCCCCGCTTCACTCGCTTCGAGTGCGGCTTGGGCAAACCCGCCACGCGGTTCCACCGCGTGAAGACTCATCAAAATATCAACGTACAGTTCATACAGTTGATATACAGACGCGACGTACGACGTACGAAGGTCATGGCTGGCTACACCTGCCCGCAGTGATTCCACGAGCGCGATCGATTGCTCGGCGCTGGATTTCGCATCCTTCACCTGGCCCATGTGCTGTTGGAGTTTTGCGAGGCGATACAAAGTTCCCGACTCTCCGAACCGATCGCGTGTTTCGCAGTTTAACTTAAGAGCCAGGCTGTAATTTTTGAGAGCCTCTTTTTCAAGACCAAGAGCTTCCTGAATTCGCCCGATGCTGTTCAGGGTGTAGGCTTCTTCTCGTTTGTCGTTACCTTTTCGATTGAGTATCAGGGCCTTCTGGTATGCATCCAACGCGAGAGTGGGCTGGCTTTGTCGCTCATGTACCTTACCCTCCAACGCTGTCGGCGTCGCTTGCAATCGCGGTTCACCTGCCGCCCGGCCAAGAGCTAAAGCTCGCTTAAGATGGACCAACGCTTTTCCATATTCTTCCAGGGCTATGTAGATCTCAGCGATCTTGCATAACATGCTGGCTTCACCGAACGAATACTTTGCCTCGCTATACAGTTGAAAGCTTTTCGTATATTGCTGGAGCGCACTGGCTGATTCTCCCAACCCGGCATGGATGTAACCAATGCCATCAAAGTTGAAAGCCATTGCGATCCGGTCTTCCAGTGGTTCGAGCAAGTCGATCGATTTGTAGTACAGGTCAAACGCGCGCTGCTTATCGCCGAGCTTTGAGTGAAGATGACCGAGAGCGGTAAGAGTCAAAGCTTCACCACGCGGATTCTTGACGTTGCGCCATGACGTCAACGCCTGTTCAAAAAATCGAACAGCGTTTTCGATTTCACTGAGATCGGAATTGGAGTAGCCGATATCCAGAAATGCCTGGGCCAAACCCGCTTCATCGTTAGCCTTTCGCAACGCCGTTAACGACTGGTGGTAGAAATCCAACGATTGGTCCAGGTTTCCGGAAACATATTCAATTTGTCCCGTTAACTCGAGCGCCCAGCCTTCACCCTTTGTGTAGCCGGCAGCGCGACTCAAACTCAGGCTTTCGTTGCAGTACTTGCGCGCGAGCTCGTTGTTACCGAGCAATAAATTGGCGTTCGCTACGTGGTTCA
Source organism: uncultured Acidobacteriota bacterium (assembly GCA_963708055.1). Lineage (GTDB taxonomy): Bacteria > Acidobacteriota > Blastocatellia > Pyrinomonadales > Pyrinomonadaceae > PSRF01. The sequence continues at coordinate 2,434,028 of OY970193.1, forward strand.
AAGCGTCGACCACTTCGTTGGTTTCAGCTTTGAGTTCTTTGAGTAAAGTGAGTGACGAGGTGAGGTGTAAGCGCGCAGATTCCGGATCACCAAGTGCGATGTAAACCAGCCCCAACGATCGAAGCACCGGCGCTTCGTCGTGACGCAATCCACTACGTCGCATTTTGACAAGCGCTGAACGGTACTTTTGAACAGCCTCGCGCCACGAGGCGGCGGTCCAGCGAGCGCTCAAAGCATCAGCTTCCGTAACCAGATCTTTCCAGTTATTTCCGGTGGTCTGTGCCAAGCACGGAGCGGCGACAAACAAGACTATACCCAGGAATAGTCTTGGCAACGCGCTACAGGGAGATGCAGCCGCGTGCTGAAGTCGGGGCTTAACGCTTTTCATAACACCATTGACGCCTGCTGGATCGGTTGAAATTTAAACTACTTTTTCTCTCGACTTCCTCGGTTCTTTGCGGACTTTTTAGACTCCGATGTTCCTTGAAGAGCCTTTGCAGTTGACGCTGAATCATCCGGTGGCGGGGGCTGTTCGCCGTTGTCTTTTAGAATCCGCGGAACACAACCCACAACTTCATTGGTGGGTGGATTTCGCATGCTCTCAGTTCTTCCATTCCGTCCTTTGTTTATCGGAACAGCGGCCCTGAACGGAGCCGGGATCTCCTCGGATAATGGATCATCTGCGCGGAATATGCGGCTCGGTCGCCTGGTCCGATTGTGATAGCGTTTGAGAAAATCCAGCCACCGGGTTTCCTTCGGAAAAGCCAGATTTCGGTATCCTGCAGACAGAGTGGCCCACGGGAAATAGATCGATAGACCGTAGGAAAACTGAAAAGCGGCGCCGGCGACACAGCATTTTATAACCAACTGCTCGATGGCCTCGTTAACTCTTCCGCACAAGTGAATAATATTGCTGTGCGGATCAACCGCTCTCCATCTAACAATCAATCGATCGCAAAAATCGTGCAGGTCAACGAACACCTCGCCGTTGTACGATTGTGCGTCCCAATGAGCCAGCACGAGGGCATTATTTTTCGCATGCTCGAATGGAATGGTTGGGTCATAAGGCAGTTCGTCAAGCAGCGCTCCACATAACGTAAACATTCGCTTCTTGACTTCGTCGATTCTTTTTACTTCGAGCAGCGACTGATCGATTGAAATGCCGCCATTGATGTAGGGCTCATAAAACTTCTTGTATTCCGTGACAATCAAATTTCCCAACCACGGCGGTGTCGCCAAGTGTGGATAGTTTTCTACTTGATGCCTTAACAATGAAAGAATTTCCTTGTACGGCCATCCGGTGTTGGGAGAGAAGCCTTCAGATCCCACCAGGTGTTCCACGCTCGTCCGGTTCAACTCAAAGCAGACTTCCGCCATGTTCATGAGACACGTGTCCATGCCCAAGATATTGATCACTCGTTCATCCGCTTCGAGTTGCTCGAAAACGTATTTCAGTTCAAGGATGTTGAGAGCGTTTGGAGGATTGTCGTCCTGCAATAAGAAGTCGTCATCGGTCCCACTGCCATGGCCTACCAGCACGACCATGTAATACCTGGCCGGATAATGAGCGATGCCCCAACGAATAAACTCCAGCAGATTGTGAGGTTCACCGGTGTCGGTTTCACGAGCCTTCCAACCCGTTATTTCCGCATCCTGATTGAGAGGTTTGTTTTTGGATCGCAGTAGATATCGCCTGGTGGCCGTGCGCCCTCCGCTCGGATCAAACTGGGCGAGAACGGCTAGTTCATCAGTTCTATCTGAAAGCGAATCCTTTGCTTCGGTGAGAGCATACACACACTCTTCACTCAAATTGTTATCGCCGGCCATGTAGATCATGACGGTCCAGATTCTGGGTTTGGGCGGCGTGGTGGTCTCGTCAGTATCTACTTTGGGTTGGTCGGGGTTGACTGCGCTCATCACAAAACTCCTGGATTGTCAGGGTTATCGATCTTGCGGATTTTTGTAGAGAACCTAAGACTTTGGAGCGGACGCTAGGGAAATCGGTCGCTCACTCTAATACAACGCCCCATAATGTCAAGAACAATCGTGATAGTTCTCTCAATCGATCATTTGTACCGCTGTTCAGTAGTGACTCTAGGCGACAAAATATTTCACATCTCATCGAGGTTTGAAATCTGCATGAATTCTCGTAGACTGAATCCACTTTGATTTGCTTCCAGTCGCGGCAAGAATCCCATCACGTCGCGGACCCAGAACCGGGAGCCGCAGTTTTATGCGGTCTTATTTAACGGTAATTCTTCCCCCACGCTTGCAGTTTCAAAACTGAATCTTCGACGGAGGAGAACTGGAATGCGAAGAAAAATCCTGGTGCTGAGTGTTCTTATCGTCGCGACGCTCTTCGGTGGTTACGCTCCAACACCGAAGGCCGTTCCAATGCAGGCCAACGGGATATCGATTTATGGAGCCTGGCACTGCGGAAATGAGTTTTGTTCCTGGGCCAGTGTTCGCAACATGACCGATTTCGATAATCGAAATCGCTGGCTCATAAACCGCGGTGACGGAACGCCGTCCGTAAATCTCATCGTCCTGAGTTTCGTTCACCCCCTGCGATTGTTGAACAAAACAACCGACGCCGGTACCACGCAAGGGATCCCCAACGGAATGACTCAAGCCGTGGTCGATTACTTCAAAACCCGCGGCATCCGAGTCCAGTTGTCCATCGGAGGAATTACCTACACCGACGCGTGGAACCAGGCGCTGGCTACCAATCCCAGTCAGCTTGGTCTGAACGCAGCCGAAGCAGCGCAACGTCTCGGCGTTGGCATTGAAATCGATTACGAAGAAAATCAGAACCCGAATCTCACCGGCTTACAGGCGTTCATCACTGCGTACCGGTCGGTTCATCCTTACGACGCTTCGGGAATCAATCACGCCGCACGACTAACCATCGACCTCGCCGCCGGCGATCGCTACCTGATTCCGTTAACTCGCAAGGCCACCGCTGACTGGCTTAACACGACCAACCGGGTGCTCGACTATGCGAATGCAATGGTGCCGAATCGCCAGCCGAACAACGCCGCGGATGCGCAGGGAAATTGGCAGGAGCACGTCGATGGCAAGCCGCAGTTTGGGCCGCCGATCTTGCCGCTGGCTCCAGCTAAATTTACGGGCGCGCTGTATATCGTCACTGGTTCAAGAGCAGCGCCTGAGTGCACCACTTTCAGCAGTTCGCTGATTAACTCCACTGGAAACTACGTTCAGACGGTTGCGCCAAACGGCGCCGGAACGACGAATGGAATGCTGGGGTACATGTTCTGGGCCGCCGAATGTCCGGCTACGAGGCGAGTCTGCACGGTGCCACCCAATTCCTGTGAGGGAGGCGTGGGCATCGGTGCCGATGTCTACAACGTTCCCATTCCGATGCCGCCCTTGAGGCAGAGCTGACCTCTGGTAGCCTTAAAATACGAGAGCGGCAAGGACTACTTGCCGCTCTTCAATAGTGCGATGGGTGTGAGTCAGTTTGAAGTACGCCGAAGGCGTACTAAATCGCCCTACTACCCGTCGAGTGCACCAATTCACCGCGAAATTTCATTAGCTGCCAGCTTTGAAACGATCCACTGATTTAGTGAGACCTGTTGGCGCGCCGCCTCGATGGTCAACTTTCGATGAAGGTCTTTAGGCATGCGCACATTAAGAGTGCCGCTGTACTCCCTTTTGCCAAACGGTTCGGGGACACGTTCTCCGGAATCTCTTAAGTCTGCAACTACCTCTGTTACCACTGTAAGAATTTCTTTGAGGGCGCCCTCAAATGAATCCCCATGAGCAGCCAAAGAGGGAAATTCTGCAACCGTTCCAATGTAAGCCTGATCTTCTTCGGACCAACCAACGCTATATTGATAATCCTTGGCTTCATGCTTCGTTGAGGCTGCTGCCGCCGGTCTTTTATTCTGTGACATGACGACTTTCTCCTATCTCTTTTCCTTGCTCAGCTTCCAGCTTCTTTCTCTCCTCTTCCTGCTCAATCGATAGCATCTTGTTTAGCGCCGCAATAACCTGTTTCACCTGATATGGCTTGGCTTGCCCTGCTTGCTTTTGAAGGTTGATGCGCGGGTCACCCGGCCATGGTGTTTTAAAAATGTGGTGACTAGCCGTGATTCTTGCATTACCAAAAACTACCTGACACACGCGCACCAAATCATCAAAACGTAAGTTTTTCTTTCTCCGTGTTAAGCGGTTTATTTCATCTTCAATACTCTTCATCCGCGCACGAACGGTACTATATGCGGTACTACGAGGTCAACGTTCATCAAAAGGTTGCGCCCTTTCCTTGGAGGCTTTGGCTGCAAGAGAAATCCTCTATTGCTCATGGAAATCTGCTGCCAATTTCATTTTTGCGATCCTATTGCAATTCCGTGCAAGAACCGTTGCAAAAATATGTTGACAGACGTAAACCGCGAGCGTAGACTCGGCCTCCTCTACAACTCCGTTGATGTTGACGGAGACCTGTGTTGATTCTCAGTAATCAAAAAGTAGAGACATTTCGTCCCGCGTTCACTTCTTCCAAAGCCAACTTGGTGTGTAATACCAAGCTGGGGATCGTGTGTCTCTACCGCAAAAGTCGCCTTCAGATTCTTTAGTTTTCTTTAGCGTTTAGTTGTGACGCATGAGCAAAGGGAACTGGTGCAAGTCTCTTCTTGTTTTAACCGGCGGACTCGCCTTTCTGCTGCTTTTTACAGCCTGCCCAAAGCCCAAAGTGCCGAAAGTGGTGCGCTCCACAGTGCCGGGCGCATCCGGGGCGAGCAAGCTCGACGTTAAGGTTCATGTCTCCCCAAAAGCCAACAACAATAATCCGGTTGCGGTCGACCTCGTGCTGGTTTCAGACAAGAAACTGCTGCAAGAGCTGGTGAAAATGTCGGCCAGCGAATGGTTTGAAAAACGCCATCAGGTGAAGCTCGACTATCCCAAGGAAACCGATTTGGAGGCCGGGCGTTGGGAGTGGGTGCCCGGTCAGGAAGTAAAACTCGATCGCGTACCGGTGAAGCTCGAGATCGTCGGCGGAGTCGTTTTCGCCAACTACTTCAATGCAGGTCCACACCGGGCGCAGATCGATCCGCGCAAAGGCATTTTGATCACACTTGGTGACGAAGAACTTTGCGTGCAGTCGCTGAAGGAACCGGCGAAACCGTGTGCACTCGTGAAGCGATAGTTTAATTGGCAATTGGAATTATTATTATGAATGCCTACGAAATACCTGACGCGATTCAATGGCATGAAGGTCTGTTGCTGACCCCGCAACACTTTCAGCAGTTGTCTGCGCGACATGAGGCGTTGGTCCAATACGGGACCTTAATTACAGTTCCCTTTTGTTGGGGAGTTCGCCGCTTCAAACACCACGCGATCAGTCTTCCTGGAGGAAAACTTCGCGTGCTCGAACTCGAAGCGGTCTTGCCGGACGGCGTGGTTGTTGTTCACGGCCTGCACAGCGCCGGCCGCGACGACGTGCTCGAATTGGATCTGGCTCCGTACGCCGAACAGATGAGTTATGGCGGCGGCGCACTCGTCCAAGTCGCCATACCGGCGTCGCACAACGGCAATGGAAACGGCGACTCAATACGTTACGAATCATTCAAAGGCGAGACGGTTCGAGACGAAATATCCGCGGGCAAACCACGATCGATTCACCGGCTGAAGCCGCGTCTTTCATTACACGTCGGCGACAAGCTTCCGAGTGATCACGTAGGTTTTCCCATCTGCCGCGTCATTTATCGCGACTCATCGTTCACGCTCGACGACAAGTTCGTTGCGCCGCTATTAACTGTTCCACTCAAGTCAATCGACCTCAACGCGTCGTCAATATCTGCGCAACGTTTGGCTGACATGTGCACCGACGTTGCACAGCGAGTGCGCAAACGCGCGATGTATCTCGCCGATGAAGCGAAAACACCGAGAGCCACTCTTCGCTTTGGCAATGAAGCCGGAGTGAAGACACTGATGTTAAGTCTGGTCGGCGGCCTGCCCGGCTTCGAAGCGGTGCTCCAAAGCGGATGCACGCATCCCTACCTGGTCTATATGGCGGCGTGCAACCTGGCTGGTCACATCGCAACGCTGGGCACCGAAATGGTGCCGCCAACATTCTCTCCCTACAACCACAACGACCTTTACGCGACCTTTCATCAGGTTTTCGAATTCATCGATCGCTCGATGGACCAGGGTGTTCCCGTCTCGTACAAGACATTTCTTTTTGCCTATAACGATGGTGCTTACGAGCTGCCATTTGACGGCACGTGGATGAAGAAACGTCTCGCAATCGCAATGCGTGGCGATCGCGGGATGAGTGACGACGAAATCATCCGGTGGGGCGAGAGTTGTTTGATTGGGTCACAAAGCAGAATTGAGCTGCTCAAGGCAAATCGCATTCGAGGAGCAGGTCGAAAGCACGCCGTTCAAGTCGGCGATATTGTTACTTCCAAGGGAAGTGCACTCTTCTCGTTGATGGTTGACGAGAGTTTTGTCGAACCGGAAAAACTGTTGCAAATCGTGAATCGCGAGGGCCCCAGACCCTGCGAGATCATCTTGTACGTGATGGACAACTAGCGCGGATCCAAGCGGCGCCGGCGCCAAACGCTGCATCTTCCAGATTCCGGGTTAGCAAAAACTAACAAGCCCAGCTTTTTTTGGACTGCCTCCAGCAGTCGAGCGTCAGCGTCTCCCAAAGTTAAGGAACATTAATGACAACGGGTCTGACAAACGAATCTTTTCTGCTCGCGCAGTTTAATGATTTCTATACCGAGGTTATTCGCCTGAAGCGACTGATCAAGGAAAGTGGCGGCATGAAGGCCACTGTACCAGAGGTACCAGTCGGCGAGAGTGGTAATGGAAACGGTAACGGCAATGGACACGGACCCGACGGCAGCACAACCTTACAGGTTCCACTTATCAATCCGATAGCATTACAAACTTTATCCGGATCGGAAAACATCACTGCACTCGCCGTGCGTGGCTCAGTTGACGCTGCCGAGGAACCAACCACTGAACAATCAAAGCTCGCCGTGCTCGTGTGGCAAAACCTGCTGGCACTGTTTCGCCGCAATGCGGTGCAGATCCTGCGCGCCGCCGGAAAACCCACTGATAACTATTTCGAAGCGCAATACGTGATGGCGGCGTTTGCCGACGACGTTTTCATTCATCTCGATTGGGAAGGTAAACGGGCGTGGACTTCAAACCTGATCGAGACGGCGTTGTTTCAATCGCACGTCGCCGGAGAATTGTTCTTCGAAAAACTGGACCGGCTGTTGCGCGAACGCGACCCGGCGACGAAGAGCCTCGCGGCCGTTTACCTTTCGGCACTGTCACTCGGTTTTCGCGGCAAGTATCACGGTCTTAACGATCACGGCAAGCTGCGCCGCTATCGCATGGATCTGTTCGATTTTGTTTTTCGCCATCCACCCGACCTACTGGACAAAACGAAAGTCGCGTTTCCACAGAGTTACGTCCAAAACCTGCGCAAAGAGAAACGCAGAAAACTTACTAATCCCCGGGTGTGGCTGGTTGTGCTGGGTGTAGTGTTTTTGACTTACCTCGTCGGGTCACATGTCGTTTGGCTGCGACTGACTTCACGCATTGAAGGCGTCAACACGGAGATTGTCGACATCAAGCAACGCCTGGATCAAACCAAGGCGCCGGCGAACTAACGAATAAGAATGTCACTATCAAACCTTCTGTTGATATTGATCGCGATCTTCCTGCTGCTGGTGGGAATCGCAATCTTTCTCTTCCTGATAATCAGGCGCTCACGCCGGATCGCATATACCAGCGATCCCGCACTGCCTGATGCTGATAAGAAGGAACTGGCGCCGGTCGACTTTCTGCAATACGCCTCAGACCTCGAGCTCCGCCAATCATTTCGCCGCGCGTTGCGAGTACTGAAGGGTCATATTACGGGCCGAGATTATCGTTATCGCGCGCCGTGGTACCTGCTGGCTGGAGAGGCCGAATCAGGCAAGTCGTCGTTACTCGACAGTAATGGTCTGAAGGTCGCGATCAGCGATGCCGTAGAAAGCAGCAATCAACAACTCAACTGGTATTTCTTTGACGACGGTGTCGTGGTCGACGTCACCGGCGACTTTTTGCTGCGGCCTGACAAAACGGCCAACCATCGCGGCTGGAACACGGTGTTGAGATTGTTGCAGAAGCATCGGCCACAACGTCCTCTCGACGGCCTGGTGCTCACAATTCCCTGCACCGATCTTTTCGGTACGGCCGAAGAGTTACGAGAACGCCGCCTCGAGATCGAGCACAAGGCCAATTGTCTTTATAAAAAACTCTGGCAGGCGCAAAAGATTCTCGGTATGCAGTTGCCGGTTTATGTGCTGGTAACCAAGTGTGACGAGCTGACCGGCTTCAGCAGTTTTTGCCGCCAGTTGCCGGAGAAAATGCACTCCCAGATGTTTGGCTGGTCTAACCCGTCGTCGCTGGAAACCGCGTACGAGCCGACGCTGGTCAGCGAAGCATTCGAAAGCCTGCATAAGAGTATTTCAGCACTTCAGTTCGAGATCTACGCCGAACGCGACGAGATCGAAGACGTTGACGATCAGTTTCTCTTTCCGCCGGCGCTCCAGTCAATGCGCAAAGCATTACAGGTCTATCTCGACACCCTCTTCAAACAGAGCGCTTATCACTCCTCGTACCTGTTTCGCGGTCTCTATTTCTGCGGCGAAGCCACTGCGGAAACACTTCCCGAAGCATTAGCGATGGTGCAGGCAAACGATCCATTGTTTCCTGAACCGGAGACAACGGCTGCCAACGCAGCTATGGTCCAACGAAAGCCGGCCTTCCTGCGCGACCTGTTCAAGGAGAAAGTTTTCGTCGAAGCAAACCTGGCCCAGCCGATCAGCCGGGTGGCCTTCTCGCGTAATCGCATGACCCTGGCGGCCCAGGTGTTGTCGTTAATTATCGTCGTCATTGGCGGTGGCGGGCTGTTAGTCAGCTACGCGAGTTTGGCGCAGCGCGAAAGGCAAATCTTTCATTTCCTTAACGAGACCAGGAGCGATCTACAAAAAGCGGAAGCTGTCTCTGTCCGCAACCAACGCAATGGCACCAACGGCGACGCAGCGCAAGCTCGCGCCGCGTTCCAGGAGCAACAATTCCACAGCGGCGAAACGAGACTGCTGACCGGAATGGCCGACATGAATGCCAATCCGTTCTTTTCGCTCTTTGTCCCCAGCTCCTGGTTTAGCAACTTCAATTATCGTCTCGAAACGTCGATGGCCGCGGCGTTTCAATACGTCATCTTCGAATCACTCAGAATTGATCTCGAGCGACGAGGACAAACTCTCCTCTATGCGGAACTAGGCACGGAAAAGGCTCCCGAAGGTTTAACTAACGAGGAACAAAACGATTCGACCACAAACGACGAGGTAGATGAAACAAGTTCGCGATCGCCACTTGATTCGTCCTTTGAATTGCATGTGTATCTGGAAGAGTTGGCAGAATACCGCGAGAACCTCGAGCGTTACGGGCGACTGATCTCCAACGTCAACTCGCTGCCGGATCTGCGTCACGTAGTAAATTACCTGGGCCACTCTCCTCTTCCCGACAACTTCGACAAAGAAAACTATCTCTACCGGCACGCCATCATGCTGGCCCGAGGAACACCGATTGACTCTCAGCGTTTTTACAAAGAGGGCGCGCACCGCGTTGGGGAATTGATCGAAGACATGTACGCCGCCTCGTTTGACCGGCAGGGCGCAAAGTACGAACACCTCGCCGATCTTGCTCAGGCTGAAGCATTGCTCAGCCGGCCTGAATATACGTGGATCTCAACGTACGTTTTCGATCCTCACTCACCTTTCCACGGAATGACGGTTTCGACCGGCGTACGCGAACTCAGGAACGCGTTACAGGATCTGCGACGGCAGGAATTCATGGGTCGCGACACGGAAGACATCCGCGACGCCCCGGCAACCGATCAACGTCGCTATCAACATCTTGTAAGACGGGTGCTCGTTTGGGATCAGGAACCCTTACGCCGGGCAATCGCGCTGCACAATCAATATGAAAACTTCGTGGAAACTCGATCCTACGAACGGACCGAATATCTCGACAATTCAGTCAAACATGCGGCGCGAACTCGTCTAAAAACCCGACTTAGCAGACTGTTTCGCGACGCGCGTAAATACCACGCGATAGCGCCGTCAAGCGAAGGCTCCGCGCTGCGCTCGAGTTTGATCACAGAAATCCGCGGTCTTCAGGAAGCGCAACCAACTCTTGTTCGTGCCCTGCAGATTGCCACCGAGCTTGGCATAGATGGCGAGCTTCGCCAGACACTATCAACCCAGATCTCTTATTTGCTGCGAGGTGTTTATCGGGAGTTTGTCTCGCAGCATTTCTACGCCATGAAGCATCCGGACTTCTCCTGGTGGAATGGCAGCCAGCCGGTGGCGCACGTCGCGTACGATCTTGCGACTGTCGACGACTTGAATGCCTACCTCACGTTACAGCGAAAGAACATTGCATTCCTCGCCCGCGATCTCGCAGTGCCGCTGCTGACATTTTCCGCGGCGGAAAACATTCATATACAGGCTGGTGTGAATTTTGAGTGGAACGAGATCCTCACTGCCCTCGATGCCTTCGAGAACAAACAACCCGGCAATCCAATCGCAACGCTGGAAACATTCATCGCCACCGAGATGGATAAAGTGAACGTCGATAGTTGCTCCGCCTCTATCCGGTTGCCGAGTGAAGGATCGCGTGATTATTTTCTGCGGATTCGAAACTCACTGCGCGGTCAGTTCTATCGACGTTGTATTGAACTCGCGCGCGTCAGGGCCATCAACGACACTCTCGCGGCCCTGAACAACTATCGCGAAATCGAAGAGGCGTTCAACAAGAGTCTTTCCGGTGGATTTCCATTCACCGATTTCGCAACGCGGCCCGATTATCCCGACCTCGATCCGTGGGAGATGCTGAAGTTTTTCCGTCTGTTTGATAACAACGAAAAAGCCGCGCGCGAAGCGCTGGCACGCAGCATTGACTATGGCGCCGCACCCCAAAAAGCCGCTGAGTTTCTCGATCAATTGGCTCGTGTGCGCCAGTTTTTCGCGCCGTTCCTCGAAAAGAAACAGGGGCCGATTTACGACCTGCGATTGCAGTTTCGCGTCAACACCGAACAGGAGATCGGCGCCAATCAGATCATCGATTGGAAGTTTGACGTTGGTAAAAAGAAATTTTCTCACCTGAGCGACGATCTAGAAGGACGTTGGGTCTTTGGCGATCCGATTCGATTGACGTTGCGTTGGGCCAACAACTCGCCGGTGGTGCCGGTTACCGGAGCCACCCCGGCAGTCGTCAAAGCAAAAGACCGGATCGCCGTCTTCGAATACACCGATAACTGGTCGCTCTTCACCCTGCTCATGAAGCACGGCCCGATGCTGAAACGCGTCGGCACACCGGCCGAGTGCGATCAGAGTTTCGACGCCGATCCTTACACGCTCAAGTTCAGCGTCAGGACGGATCCGGATCCAGCCGCGCAACTGTCACAACGCGCCGAGCTGAAGAGTTCTGACGCACAGGTGTTCATGCGCATCTCGCTCGTCACTGCAAACAAACAAGAGCCGTTGCTGCTTCCATGTTTTCCCAGAAAAGCACCGCCGGTCCCGGTCCTATTCGCTGTCGAGAACAAGGAGAACTGATGAGCTCTGTAGGATCTGCAAAAAAGATCGAGGTGCAAGTGTTGCTCGAACCGATTCCCGGCGAGAATCCGGCCGGTGAGTCGCTGCGTTACGAAGGCACTTACGATCGAATTCGCGAAGCACGCCGGGAAGACGACACTTCGCTGAGCCAGGGCATCTACAAGACAACGCCAAAGCGCGCTGACTGGACCGCCACTGCCATCATCTGCGTTGACGCTCTGACAACGCGAACCAAAGATCTCCAGATTGCCGGTTGGCTACTCGAATCGTGGCTTCATCTCGATGGTTTTGTTGGAGCGGCCAGAGGCTTGATCGTGATCGCGGGACTTTGCGAACGGTTCTGGGATCACATCTACCCCAGTTTGGAAGAAGACGATCTCGAAGGCCGGCTCGCGCCTTTCGATTGGATCGATCAAAAGCTTTCACTCAAGCTCAAACAAATCCCGTTAACAAAGCCCGTCGACGGTGGTGAAAGCTACTCCTTCATCGATTGGGAAAGAGCCTGCCATTTCGAAAATCTCGCCCTTAAAGATCCGCGAGCGATGCAGCAAGCCAAAATTAATCCCACGGTCTCCACTTTTCGAGCAGCCATGATGAACACGGATCGCTCGTTCAATCTGGAACTGATGCGCAACCTCGACAACGCAAACGACGCCTGTACTCAGGTTGAAGAGTTGTTGGACCACAAGTGCGGCCACGACGCACCCAGCCTGCGACAGTTCAAACAGGCTCTCAACGCGATTCAGCAGCTCATCTCTCACGACCTGAGCGTGCGCTTCGAGGAAGAAGAAGAAACCGAGATGGAAACAGAACACCCGGAACCAATCGAGGCCGAGATCGAATTGTGGTCCAGTGGTCCAATCCGTAGTCGTAACGATGCGTACCGGCGCCTGGCAGAAATCGCCGACTATTTGCTGCTCACGGAGCCTCATAGTCCGACGCCCTATCTCGTAAAACGGGCAGTCGAGTGGGGCAACATGAGTTTGCCCGAACTATTGCAACAGATTGTCCGCAACGAAAACGAATTAAACGAAATCGACCGGTTGCTATGGCTGACTGACAGGCGATGGCAACAGGATTGAAAACTTTTCTCTGTGCAACCTCTGTGAACTCTGTGTCTGCAGTGGTGATTGTCTCGCAAACCCGTGAAACCACGGCAGACACAGAGGACACAGAGGTGGCACAGAGAAATCTCAGCCGAAGCTAAGAAATAATAAGTTTTATTGACCCTCAACCCCCTAACTATAAGGAGAGAAGTCGATGCCAGAGAGCACACAACACAAACTGGATCGGGTACGTCCTCCAAGGGTGCAGATAACCTACGATGTAGAGACCCGAGGTTCCTTCGTGAAGATGGAACTTCCTTTCGTCGCAGGTATCCTGGCCGACCTTTCGGGAAACGTAGACGATCCAAATCGCGCCCCCATGCGTGAACGCAAATTTGTCGAGATTGATCGCGACAACTTCAACGACATCATGACGTCGATTGGACCAAAAGTCGCGCTCAACGGCGGTTCAAAAACTCTCGAGTTCAAGAACCTCGACGATTTCAGTCCGATCAGCGTACTGAAGCAGCTTGATCTCAATACTCAGTACGAAAAACGCACGCGTTTGTCAGATCTCGTCGCCAAGCTCGACGGCAACGTCAAGCTCCAGCAGAAGTTTCTTGAAGCACTTACGGACGAGACCAAGCGCAAAGAAATGAAAGCGAAGATCGATGAGCTGAAGTCGCTGATCGCGCAAAGCGAAGCCAAGCCGGCTGAGACCCCGGCAGCAGTGGAAGAGCCGAAAGAAACTCCGGAGAAGCCTGAAGGAGGTAAGAAGAAATGAGTACGATGAATCCTGAACTTCAGAGCAAACTTCAGACGCTTCACGAAGCTCTCGAAAGCAAATTGGTTCGCGACCCGGCCCAGGCCAAACAGGCGATTGATGCTGTTTCCGAACTGATTGCCCAGGTCGACGCGGGTGAGATCAGTGTCCAAGCGGATTCCGATCTGATTGGCACGATCAACAAGCGCATTGCCGCACTCGATCAGGAAGTTAACGAAGGCCTGAACGAAGTGGTACACAGCAAGCCCTTCCGTACTTTGGAAGCCTCGTGGCGTGGACTTCACTATCTCGTCAGCCGCACTGAAACCTCCACCATGTTGAAGCTTCGTCTGCTCAACGCGACTAAAGACGAAGTGCAAAAGGATCTGGAGAGAGCGGTTGAATTCGATCAGAGCGTCCAGTTCAAGAAGATCTACGAAGAAGAGTACGGGACGTTTGGCGGCAGTCCTTACAGTTTGCTCATCGGCGACTACGAGTTTGGACGCAGCCCGCAGGACATCAAGTGGCTGGAGAAGATGTCGAACGTGGCGGCAGCGGCCCACGCGCCGTTTATCGCCGCGGCCAGTCCGCAGATGTTCGACCTCGACTCGTTCGAGGATCTGGGCAATCCGCGCGACCTCGCGAAGATCTTCGAAAGCACGGAACTGGTGCCCTGGCGCTCGTTCCGCGACAGTGAAGACTCGCGTTACGTGTCGCTTTGTTTGCCGCACTTCCTGCTGCGCTCACCTTACGGCAGAGATGTTCGTCCGAATGAAAACGGCGAGGATCAGAAACAGCGCATTACCGGTCGTGCTCCGGCCGACGATGTTGACTATCAGGAAGAAGTAAACGGCAATGCTCAGGATTACTGCTGGGGCAACGCCGCTTACGCTCTCGGAGAACGCATCACAAACGCCTTCGCACTCTACAAGTGGACCGCAGCGATTCGCGGTGTTGAAGGTGGTGGTCTGGTCGAGGGTCTTCCCGCTGTTAACTTCAAGACTGACGAAGGCGACGTCGTCCTGAAGTGCCCGACGGAAGTGACGATCACCGATCGACGCGAGAAGGAACTCAACGATCTCGGTTTCATCACGCTTGTCCATCGCAAGAACACCGATCACGCGGCGTTCTTCGGCGGTCAGACGGCCCAGAAACCAAAGGTCTACTCCGATCCGCAAGCGACTGCCAACGCACGTTTGTCGAGCCAACTGCCTTACGTCATGGCCGCCTCCCGGTTTGCGCATTACATCAAGGCGATGATGCGCGACAAGGTCGGCAGTTTCATGACCAAGGAAAACGTCTCCGACTACTTGAATAAGTGGATCGCTGATTACGTGTTGCTCGACGACCGAGCATCGCAAAGTTCGAAGGCCAGTTATCCGTTGCGAGAAGCTCGCGTGGACGTGGAAGACGTTCCCGGCAAGCCCGGCGTCTATAAAGCCGTGGTTTATCTGCGGCCGCACTTCCAGCTTGACGAGCTTACGGCTTCGATTCGCCTCGTTGCCGAACTGCCACCGCCGGCAGCCGCGTAAAACTTCTAACCAGACTTTAACGGAGGAAATATGGACGTACTGTTGATGAAAATGAATCCGGATATTCCCGGAACCAGCACCATGAAAGACGCCGAAAAACAGATTGAGCTGCTGTCGTTTAGTCATGGAGTGGCGATGCAGATCACCGGCGACGTAAGCAATACGGAACGAACGTCGGGTAAGCCAAATCACCAGGACTTCACCGTGACGAAGTATCTCGATCAGTCTTCGCCGAAATTGAACGAAGCCTGCTGCAAGGGAGACAACTTCACGACCGTGGAAGTCGTCGTGGCTCGTAACGACAAGGGCGCAGTGTTGCCGCTGATCAAGTACACGTTGAAGAACGTCGTGCTTTCGTCAGTGTCGATCGGCGGTGGTGGCGGCGACAAACCAGTCGAAACGATCACCATGAACTACAACCACATCACCTGGGACTTCCACACCCAAAAGGCCGAGGGTGCCGAGCAGGGTCACGTCGACACCAAGTGGGACCTGGCTAAGAACACCAACGCTTAGGTCTTTACTGTGCCGGATCCTAAACCGATTGAGGGTGCAAAGGCGTTGCTTTTCGACCGGCTGGTCGATGTTCCTCCCGATGTGGATGAACGCGAGCGGCCGCTGCGCATTCTCAATCGCGAGCAATTAAAAGCATCGGTGCGACGCGAGTTGGAGCGGTTGCTTAATACGCGCTGCTCCATTCCGTTGCATCAACTTTCCGAGGAGGAACGGTCGGTCGTTAATTACGGCATTCCGGATTTCTCCTCGCTCTCTCCCCACAGTGCCGACGATCACGCGTTGATCGGTTCGGTCGTGGCGCAAACGATCACGGCTTTCGAGCCGCGTTTGCGCCAGGTCCGAGTCGAAGTCGAGCCCGCCTCCGAGTCGTCATTGCGACTCTACATCAGTGCGGATTTGGTAGTGGGCGTCTTCAACGAACCGGTGTCATTTCCACTGACACTGAACAGCAAGCTGGGAACGGTGGAGATGAATGATAGCCAATAGCCACGAAGAACTTCTGAAGTATTACAAGTCGGAGCTGACTTACCTGCGCCGCATGGGAAGCGTGTTTGCAGAACGTTACCCGAAGGTCGCGAAGCGTTTGGAGTTGGGCCGTGACGAGTGCGCCGATCCGCACGTCGAACGGTTGATCGAAGCCTTCGCATTCCTCACCGGTCGTTTGCAACACGAGATCGACAGCGAGTTTCCCGACATCACCAGCGCGCTGCTGAATATTCTCCACCCGCAACTTACCAACCCCATTCCGTCGATGGCGGTCGCGCAGTTCAACATCGATCGCGATCAGGGAAAGTTGACGACGGGCTTCACGATTGATCGTCACACACCGATCTTTGCCGATGCCACCGAGGGAGTAGTTTGTCGTTTTCGAACTTGTTATCCGGTAACGCTCTGGCCGTTGAAAGTAACCGGTGCGTCATTGGAAAGCACGCGACGCTGGAACTTCATCGATGCCGACAGCAATGCCGTCGCCGCGTTGCGCTTGCGCGTGGAGTGTTTGCCGGGCGGAAAGCTTAACGAACTGCAACTCGATCGCCTGCGTTTCTATCTGAACGGCGATCCGACCTCAGTCAAAACTCTCTACGAGCTATTGTTCTGCAACGTCCACGACGTTGCCATTCAATTTCCGAAATCAACCACGCCTCTCTATCTCGGCCGTGATTCAATCCAGCCGGTGGGCTTTGAAACTTACGACGACGTTTTGCCACACCCGCCGAACGTTCATCCGGGATACTTGTTGTTGCTCGAGTATTTTGCATTTCCCAAACAGTATCTCTTTTTCGATCTCTGCTTCGATCAAAGCAATCCCGAACGACGCGATACGACCAACTCGCTGCGTGATTTCATTCCGCTGGGTGACGTCGACAGTTTCGACGTCCTGTTGTTACTCAATCGACGTCCCAAAGAGAATCTGTTTGTTGACGAAAACACGTTCAGTCTCGGTTGTACGCCAATCATCAATCTGTTTCCCAAAACAACTGAACCGATTCGTCTCGATCATCGCAGTCTCGAGTATCCGCTCGTACCCGACAAACGCCGCGAGCGAACCACCGAAATCCATTCGATACTCTCCGTATCGGCGTCTTCAAACGATGCCGATACAACGCAACGCCTGGAACCGTTCTATTCTTACAACCATCGGCTCGAAAGTTCAGATCACAAGGCGTTCTGGCACTCGCGTCGGGTAGCGTCACAACGAAGAGAAATAACCGGCACGGAGATGCTCCTTTCGTTTCTTGATCTGGACCTCAACCCGAGCATGCCGGCGATGCAAACTGTTTACGCTCACACGTTGTGCACGAATCGTGAGCTGCCGTCAGAGCTTCCGGTCGGAACAGTTTTTCAAATGGAACAGTTTGCGCCGTTAAATCGTGAGCGGCCTATCGTGTGTCTCGGGAAACCGACGCGCCCGTTGCCGCCGCCGTTGCGCGGCGCCACTGCCTGGCGCTTGATTTCGCACCTGTCGCTCAACCACCTCTCCCTTTCGGAAGAGAAAGACAGTTTGCCGGCGTTGAAAGAAATTCTGCGTCTCTACTGCATCACCGAGTCGCATCATCAGTTGATCGACGGCATCAAGGAAATGTCCTGCCGCAGAGTGATGCGACATGTCGGCACTGATCCATGGCGCGGTTTTTGTCGCGGTCAGGAAGTGACCCTCGTTCTGGATGAGGAGTTTTACGAAGGCAGTGGTGGTTTTTTGTTTGGCGCGGTGCTCAACCGGTTTCTCGCTTCGTACGCCGCGGTGAATTCGTTCACCCAACTGGTGATTAAGAGCAGGCAACGCGAGGGGACCTGGAAGAAATGGGAACCCATGGCGGGTGAAGCGATACTGCTGTGAAAGCACATCTTGTTAAGCTTGAAAATCTTGTTAATCCTGTGAAGCAAGATGTTTCGCAACAGTCATTCTTACAAGATTTACATGATTAACAAGTTGAACTTGATGATGACTTTGCTGTGAAAGATTACGGCTGGGGAAAAAAGACGACCGTTGAAGATTGGCTCTTCGCCGAAGGTCACCAGTTCGACTTCTTTCAGGCGGTTCGCCTGTTGGAGATCATTTACAGCACTGGGGACACGAGTGTCAGTGAAAGAGGCGAACAGTTGTTGCCGCCCGCGCAAGGCGCGGATCCCACCAAAGAGATTGTTTACTTTCGCTCGGCCGTAAAACTCGAATTCCCTGCCAGTGATATCGAGCACGTCAAACGCGCCGACGAACTGCCGAAAGATCGGCATCCCAGCAAACGTTCTCCTGCGCCAACCGAGATGACCGTGAACTTTCTCGGTCTCGCGGGTTCACTCGGCGCCCTCGACATGCCGATCACGGAGCTGGTGCTGCAACGTGCTTCACACGGCGATGAAGTTCTCCAGGATTTTCTGAACATCTTCAACCACCGGCTGGTGTCGCTGCTCTATCGCATTCGCAAGCATCACCGCGTTGGTCTGGTATCAGGCGCGCCCGGCGACGATCACGTTGCGCGTTATCTGTATTCATTAATTGGTCTTGGCACCCCGAACTTGCAGGGCCGTATGCACGTGCGCGACCGGGCGTTGCTTTATTACGCCGGCATCCTGGCGCAAGAGCCGCGTTCCGTAGTCGGACTCCGGCAAATACTTTCTGATTATTTCCAGGTTCCGATTCAGATTAACCAGTTTCTCGGCAAATGGTGCGATCTCGAGGACGATCAGTGGACCACTATCGGCGACTCGGGTCAAAACCATCGTCTCGGTCACGACACGGTCGTGTTGGGCACGCAGGTTTGGGATCAACATGGCCGCATCGAGATTCAACTTGGACCACTCGGGCTGGAAGACTTTGAAAGCTTTCTTCCCTCCGAGTGGCGCTTTGGCGTGCTTTGCGATCTGATTCGTTTCTACGTCAAGGATGAATTTGACTTCAACATTCGCCTGATATTGAAGGCTGACGAGATTCCCGTGGTCGCATTGAGCACGCAACCCGCACTTTCGTGGACCACGTGGCTTGGACCATCACGCCGGCTCGGATCTGGCGCCAACGGTAATGGACATGGCCCAGAACCGCCGCCGGAGAATCCATACATCGTGATCACGCCCGAGGCTTTGCACGCCGGGAGCGAGGCGATCAAGAGCCGTATTCTCAATCGCCTGCCGCGCGGCAAACAGTCAGAGCTGCTGTCGCTGGTCGAGCGCACCGTTCCCAAAAACACCGTGATGATGTTGCAGGGCGATCCTTCCAACGAGCTATTTATCATCCGGAGCGGCAAGGTGCAGTTATCGCGTTGTGAGGAACACGGCAAGGAAACTGTGCTCGGCGTACTGGGCGACGGCGAAACGTTTGGTGAACGCGCGCTACTCAGAAACAAACCGTACAGCGAAACTGCCCTCGCGCTTACCGAGTGTGAGGTGTCTCTTCTGAGGCGCGAAGATCTGGAAGCAGCTAAAGTGAAAAGTCCAAGCCTGCGACGAACGATCGAGGCTTATTTGAGCAGTGAAAATCTTTCGTCTTAATCCGTGGCTCAATACTACCGATGACTGCCTACGTTCAAGACAATCTCAAACTGAAGCTCTCAACGCCGTTGGGACCAAACAAGCTTTTGCTGCATTCGTTCCGTGGTGAGGAACGGATCTCGGGTTTGTTTCAGTTCACCCTGGAAATGCTTTCTGAAGATAACGCGATCGATTTTCAGGCGATTGTCGGAAAGGCGGTGACGGTAACACTCAGTTTGAGTAGCGGCGAACACAACATCAACGGGATCGTCGGGCGATTCGTTCAGGAAGAAACCAACCTTCGTCTCACTCGCTACTTCGCTGAGATCTATCCCTCGCTTTGGCTGCTGACGAAGACGAGCGACTGCCGCATCTTTCAAAACAAGAGCGTGCCCGACATTCTCGAAGCCATTTTCTCTGATTTTGGTCTCACCGATTTTCGTAACGATCTGAAGGGCACTTACGACCCGCGCGAGTATTGCGTCCAGTACAACGAAACTGCTTTCAATTTCGTGTCGCGGCTGATGGAGGAAGAAGGCATCTTCTACTTCTTCGAACACAGTGCCGACAAACACACGCTCGTCCTGGGCGACGACGCCGACGCGCATCAAACCTGCCCCGGGCTGGAATCATCCCCGGTTCGCTTCAAGCAATCACTGGTAGACCACACGCAGGATAACGCGATCACTCGATGTCTCGTCGAAGAACAAGTGGTAAGCGGCGCTTACGCGCATGATGATTACAATTTCGAAACTCCGGCAACCGATCTGAAGGTTGAATCGCAGAGTGATTCGCCAACTTTCCGCGTCTACGAGTATCCGGGCGGTTTCATGAAGACCGACGCCGGCGAGAAACGGGCTAATCTTCGACTCGATGAACTCGAGCAACGGCAAAAGACTATTCGGGGCGACGGTTTTGTGCGCGCTTTCGTTGCCGGTCACAAGTTCGATCTGAAAGATCACTATCGAGCTGACGTCAATAAGACGTACGTGCTGGAATCCGTGTCGCACGCGGCCACTCAGGAAAATTACACCAACTCATTCAGCGCGTTTGCGGTCGATATTCCTTTTCGCCCACAACGTTCAACGCCGAAGCCGCTCATCTCCGGAACGCAAACCGCAATCGTCGTCGGCAAATCAGGCGAAGAGATCTGGACCGATAAATATGGCCGCGTCAAAGTTCAGTTTCACTGGGACCAGTTGGGCAAGAGCGACGAAAACAGTTCGTGCTGGATTCGCGTTGACTACGGTTGGGCCGGTAAGCAGTGGGGCGGCATTTTTCTGCCGCGCATCGGTCAGGAAGTGATTGTCAGTTATCTCGAAGGCGATCCCGATCGACCGCTTATCACCGGCGCTGTTTATAACAGCGAGCAGGTGGTCCCTTACACGTTACCTGACGAACAAACGAAGAGCACGATCAAAAGTAACTCTTCAAAAGGTGGCGGCGGTTTCAACGAGTTTCGCTTCGAAGACAAGAAAGACTCCGAAGAGGTCTATCTCCACGCGCAAAAGGATCACAACATCGTCGTGGAAAACGATCGCACGAAGAGCGTGCTTCACAACGAAACCAACACGATCAAGCAAGACCGCTCGACCACGATCCAGGAAGGTAATGACACGTACGTGGTCTCGAAGGGCAATCGCACCTTCAAAGTCGACACCGGTAACGAAACGTACTCAGTAAAAGGCACTCGCGACCTGACCATTACAGGCAACGAGACTCACACCAACAAAGCCAACTTTACTCAAACAGTGAGCGGCAACTATGAATTAAAAGTCACCGGTAATTTGACCATCGACGTCACTGGCTCAGTGACCATCAAGGCGGGAATGTCGCTGACCAATGAAGCGCAGGCGGCGCTCACAAATAAAGGCCAGGCGTCGGCAACGGTTGAAAGCAGCGGTGTCACAACGATCAAGGGTTCGCTCGTGAAGATTAATTGAGCCACGGATTACACGGATTTTATCCGGATTTATCCGTGAAATCTGTGGCTAAAAAGAAGATACGAAAATGGGTTTTCAAGTATGCATGGGAGCGATGTTGCAGTGCAGCTTTGGTGCTGCGCCGAGTTCGCTCGTGGTGTTGCCGGCGAATAAGACACTCACCGTCACACCCGATGCCAACATCATGGACAACAAGCCACTCGTGAACATCATGCCGTTTGGCATGTGCTCGTCGCTGGCGAATCCGACGGTTGCGTCTGCGACTGCGGCGGCGTTGGGAGTGTTGACGCCGATGCCGTGCATACCGGTGATCCCTGCGCCGTGGGCTCCGGGCTCGCCCACAGTTCTGATTGCCAACATGCCGGCGCTCAACAACAGCTCGAAACTGATGTGCGCGTACGCCGGAGTAATTCAAATCACAAACCCGGGTCAGAGCACAGTAATGATTCCCTGAGAAAGTCTATTAACAAATGCGGTACCAATTTGCGTTAGACAAGTTGTCGTTGATTTCGTTGATCGTCGGATCGTTTTTAATAGGCGCCCTGCTGTTTTTTTCAGGCTGGATCGTCGGCCGCCAGTGGC
The DNA here is from genome assembly GCA_963708055.1 of uncultured Acidobacteriota bacterium. Classification (GTDB taxonomy): domain Bacteria; phylum Acidobacteriota; class Blastocatellia; order Pyrinomonadales; family Pyrinomonadaceae; genus PSRF01. The sequence continues at coordinate 2,456,024 of OY970193.1, forward strand.
CCATGGTCGAATCGCGTGCCGGTGCTGCGACTCCGTCTGAGGACGAACGTGCGGGGCTTCCGACAGAACCGGTCTTGAATGAAGAAGCGCCGGCTCCCGGTGCGAAAACGCCCAAAGGCGCAAAGCCCGAATTGACTGTACCGCAGGAAGGAACCGGGCCGGCACCGCAGCCGGATGCCGCCGCCGCGGCTGGTCGAATTCCTGGAACGGCCGCTGCTTCCCTGCCGCCAATCGCGACTGATGTACGCGTGATTGAATCAACGGCGGATGGCGCCGCGGGTGAGGGGGAGAAAGCCGACACAGCCGAAATTCAATATGTTACTGTTCAGGTTGGTGTCTTTCTCGATGAGAAAGAAGCCAGCCGTCTGCTGCATCAGATGGAGCAAAAGGGTTACGCTCCGACTTTCTTCGCCGGACGCGACGCTGAAGCACGACAGTGGTACGCGGTGCGAATCGGTGTTTACGCTGACCGGCAACAGGCGGCAAATGCAGCCGCCAACTTCACCAAGCACGAGCAGATCAAAGCCGTCGTTCGACCCGCCGGGTCGCTTTAGTTAACAGGAGAACGCGATGCCCAAAAACTCATCAAATCCTCGTAGTGCACCTCCGGTTTATCGCCCACAACCGGTACCTAAAGTTCTTCAGCGAAAGTCGGCTTTAACAAATCCACCAGCGCCAAACTTGTCGTCTGAAAGGATTACGGGTGTTGCGAAGATGAGCACCGGACGCTCTAACCCGGCTCCAGTGAGCACACCGCGTTTAGGACCAGCGACTCAGCCGTGGTCGCCGGCCGTGTTTCCTCGCACACTCAGCACCATTCAGGCCAGAAAGAAGAAAAAGAAGACGCCAACAGTATCCAAAGGGGCAAAAACGTGGGAGAATCTATGCTGCTATAGTAAGGACAAGGCCAAGCAGGTCTTGAAACACTACCCCAATACTTACCTGGCCGTTATGGAGTCTTTTGTTGAATACTATGGCAACGGAATCCGTGGGCACTGTTCGGGAGGATCCGGAGATAAAGCAAACTCAGCGACTCTAGAGGACCTCACAATCTTTAATGGATGGTATAAACGGCTGAGAGACGCCATTTAACCTGAGGAGATTCGTCATGAGCGATAAACCTAACACTAACGCCGTGCCGAAAGTTTTACAGGCCAAGCTGCTCAACTCACCGGCTGCCGGTCATACTCGCGTCATGACTGGTCCAGCCCATGGAGTTGTGCAAGCCAATGTCGTCGGCGGTAGTCAGGCGCTTCAGGCACGTCTTAATGTTTGGGCCACGAAACAAACGCGTGGCTCGCAATCGGCTGGTCCAAACAAGACCGGCAACTTCGTGCAGGTTACCGGAGCCGGAAAAGGATCGCAGTCGATCCAGCGAAAGAGCGGGCCGGGAGTAGAAGCTTTCAAAGTGCCGTTGCGTCCGAAGAGTGGCGGCCTGCCGCTGCCGACCGAAGTACGCACGAAGATGGAAACTGCTTTCGGAACTGACTTTTCAGACGTGCGCGTTCACATCGGGCACGACGCATCAGCGCTCGGAGCGATTGCTTACACGTGGGGCTCCAACATTCACTTTGCCCCCGGCCAGTACAATCCCCATACACTTCAAGGCCAGAAACTTCTTGGACACGAGTTGTGGCACGTGGTGCAACAAAAAGCCGGGCGCGTCAAAAATCCATTTGGCGGCGGCGTTGCAGTAGTGCAGGACCACGCTCTCGAAGCTGAAGCGGATCGCATGGGAATTAAGGCCGCTATGACAGTGATGCCAAGAAAGAAAGCTCACACATCATGCGAAGGCAATTGCAAACACTAAGAGGTGTGCAAGTGAAGCCCGGCGGTGTAGTCCAACGCCCCGGAATGCCGGGTGTGGGAGTGCGAAACCAACCGGCCGCGCCAGGTCAACTCCGCGCGCGAACGATGCCTGGTCCACCGGCGGCGCAACCACGTGCAGTGAACACCCGACCGGCTAACTATCTGGTGCAACCGCCCGTTTACACGTCCGATCGCAGCCAGCAAATTCGAGCAACCATCGGCGGCACACCACAGGTTGCCGGCTCGATCGAGATTTCTCGACATGCGGCGGGCAAGGCGTTCATCTCAAACTTACAGGTCGAGCAGCAGCATCGTCGCCGCGGTGTAGCCGCCAAACTGATTGAAGCGGCGGTTTCTGCGGCGCGTCGCCAGGGTTTCAAAGCCGCCAGTCTGGAAGCGCGCGCCTCGGATAACGGTATCTCGCCGCAGGCGCTGGTCGCGATGTATCGCCGACAGGGATTTAAGAACGTAGGGAAAAGCAGTAACGGCAGTCCGATGATGGAGCGAAAACTCTAACCAGCGTATGACACCTCAACGCAAGGCGAGCGTTAGTCTATTAAAACCACTGGAGAAGATGGGCCACAGACCGGCGCTGGTTGCGCCCCGTGGTGGTCCGTTAACGGTTGCTGCGCAATTAAAACGGCCCTCCATGGCCGCCGTTGCCAACGTGATTTCAAAGAAGCCGCTGCCACAAGTTCGTCACGCTCCGAAGATCGATAATCGACCTGCGGCCCGGCTGGTCGCGCCTCGAGTTCAGTCGATCGCGAAAGCGGCGGCGCCGCAGGTCTACCGGCCGCAACTGCCCAAAGTTCTACAATCAAAGGCGCCAACCGTGATCACGCAAAACCGGCGCGTGCTAGTCCCTGCTGTTCGTACTGCACCAAACTTACAGCTAAAACCTTCGCAGCCGTTCGGCGCTCGCGTGGTCCAGGCGATGAAGTTCTATCCTAACCTGCACCCCGGTGCGATCGAACAGGTTGAGACCAGCCACATTTTTCGCCTGAATAGTTTTGCCGGGCAGTATCGACTCCAGCGAAAACACAGTCACAGCGTGAACGTTCCCAATCAGCAATACAACTTCGTTCGCACCCGCGAGGGTGAGATGCTGCTGCACAATCGTTACCGGCATCCTTCGATCGCCGAAGGCAGGCAGGTGATGTATGCCGGTGAGATCTTTTTCAACAACGGCACTCTGCAATGGTGGTCCAACGGCTCCGGTCACTACCAGCCTGACGCCGGCGACGCCGAGCAGGCGAACCTTCCCATGGACCAGTTTTTCTCTTATCAACAGGTAATCAAAGGCGAGCACAAACGAAAGGGATGATGGTCGTCAAACCACAGTTTCAGTTTTCAGGAGGACTGAATCTTAAATGAGTATGCGACCTGGCGGTGAGTTGGCGACGCGACCGCTGCACTTCATCTGGATTGCCGATTGTTCCGGTTCGATGGCGGTTGACGGCAAGATTCAATCGCTCAACACCGCGATCAAAGAAGCGATTCCTTCGATGCAGGACGTCGCCGATGAAAACCCGAACGCGCAGGTACTCGTGCGCGCGGTCAAGTTTTCTGACGGCGCCCAGTGGCACATTTCACAGCCGACCGATATCGCTGACTTTCGTTGGGAAGATCTTTCTGCCGGCGGTGTCACCTCCATGGGTCGAGCACTCACGATCGTCGCCGATCAGCTCAAGATTCCGCCAATGACTGACCGCGCGTTGCCGCCGGTGCTCGTCCTTATTTCCGACGGCCAGCCAACTGACGATTTCAGCGCGGGCCTGCAAGCCCTGATGAATGAACCGTGGGGACGCAAGGCGGTGCGCATTGCGATCGCGATCGGCGAAGACGCCGATCAGGAAGTGCTAAAGCGCTTCATCGCCAACCCGGAACTTAGACCACTTTTGGCCAACAATCCTGAAGCACTGACCAAATACATTCGCTGGGTATCAACCGCGGTACTCAAGTCTGCATCCTCGCCTGCGAGCCAGGGGCCGGATCTTTCACCCGGTCTCAACGTGCCGATTCCGATCATTCCCGACACAGGAGCAGGCGATGCGGATGATGTTTGGTAAACCTGCCTGCTCGACATCTCTGGCGTGAAAACGATCATGGAGCCTGATCCTCACACGCGAACCTGGCAAGTCGTCGGTCAAAGTGTGCGCGGTGCCGTGCACGAACGCAACGGTTTGCCGAATCAGGATGCGATCAACTGGCTTCCCTCCTCTGGTGAAGGAGCGTCGCTTGTGTTGGCAGTGGCTGATGGTCACGGCAGTGCGCGTTATTCGCGCAGTCACACTGGGGCGACCATCGCGGTTGAAACTGCGACACAGTTAGTTAATGAGTTTCTCGTTAATCAAACCAGCCTCGAAACGCTGTCGTTAATAAAAGACTCGGTGCACGAGTGGCTGCCACGCGCGCTCGTGCGTAAGTGGATGGAAGTTGTTACTGAGCATCTGCAAACTGAGCCGCTCACTCAAGCTGAACTCAATGCGCTCGGTTTAACCCCCGCGGATGATGTGCGTAACGAGAAGTGTCTGGTTGCGTATGGTGCGACGTTGCTGGTGGTGGCTGTTACGGAGCGTTTCGTTTCGTATCTGCAACTTGGCGATGGCGAGATTCTGACCGTCAGCGACAAAGGTGAAGTAACGCGACCATTAACCAAAGACGATCGGCTCTTTGGAAACGAAACTACTTCGCTTTGCGCTCCAGAGGCGTGGCGCGATTTTCGGGTGAACTTCCAGCCGCTCACACATTCGCACCCGGCGTTGATATTGCTGTCGACCGATGGTTATCCAAATTCGTTTCGTGATGAGTCGGGTTTCTTTAAAGTCGGGTCTGATATTTTGAAGATGATTCGTGAAAACGGTATTGATACGGTCAAAGACAATCTCGAGGAATGGTTAGCTGATTCAACGCGTGCCGGTAGTGGCGATGATGTGACGCTGGGAATCCTATTTAAATCGTGAGATTTAAGAGCTTGGGGCAAGTACTAACCTTGACGAGGTTTTCTCACGCGGCGACGCAACGGCGCAACGCGAATTTCAAAAGGGCTTTGTTTTCGTTGCGGCGTTGCGTCGCCGCGTGAGAAAACTTCTTTCAATGGATCAAATCCTTAAAGCCGGCCAGAAGGTTCGCACTGCATCAACTAAAAGCAACTGCACTGTCGAAAACTGTCTCGGCAGCGGCGGGCAGGGAGAAGTTTATCAGGCCAATCTCAACGGCAAAGCGGTCGCGCTCAAATGGTACTACCCAAACGCAGCCACACCTGAACAGCAAAAAGCACTCGAAACACTGATCAGAATGGGTTCGCCGAGCGATCGGTTTTTATGGCCCATCGAACTGGCCGAATCGTCTGCGATAAGCGGCTTCGGCTACGTTATGCCGTTGCGAGAACGTCGCTTCAAGAGTCTCGTCGATCTGATGAAACGTCGCATCGAGCCTGGTTTTCGCGCCCTCGCCACGGCCGGTCTCGAACTTTCACACAGTTATCTTCAGCTTCACACCAAAGGCTTGTGCTATCGCGATATCTCCTTCGGCAATGCTTTTTTCGATCCTGACACCGGCGAGATTCTGATTTGCGATAACGATAACGTCGCCGTCGACGATAGATCGCGCAGCTCCGTTTACGGCACGCCCCGCTTCATGGCTCCGGAAATCGTTAGAGGCGACGCAGCCCCGAGCACGCAAACTGACTTGTTCTCGCTCGCGGTCTTGTTGTTCTACATGTTCGTGATGCATCACCCGCTGGAAGGGAAAAAGGAGCTGGCGATCAAATGTCTCGACCTGCCGGCGATGAAAAAGCTTTACGGAACTGAACCGCTTTTCATCTTCGATCCGGTTGACGACTCGAACGCACCCGATCCGCAGTATCAACGTAATGCGCCCGCGTTCTGGGCCGTCTATCCACGTTTTCTGCGTGACCTGTTCACTAAGGCTTTCACCGAAGGTATAACTGACCCGCAGCACGGGCGCGTGCGTGAAAGCAATTGGCGCGCTGCGATGGTGCGTTTGCGCGACTCGATCATTTATTGCACTCACTGCAACGCCGAGAATTTTTTCGACGTGGAAAACGAAGCAAAGTCGCATTGCTGGTCCTGCCGCCGGCAACTGCATCCACCACCACGCGTTCGCATCGGCAAAACCCTGATCATGCTGAATCATGATTCGCTCTTGTTTGCTCATCACGTCGATGAAGAAAAGCGATATGATTTCACCGCGCCGGTGGCGGCGGTCACGAAACATCCCACTCAGGAGATCTGGGGATTGAAAAACCTTTCCGCGCAAACGTGGTCCGCCACGAATCACAAAGGTGAAGTCAAAGACGTGTCACCGGGCCGCAGCGTGACTTTGGCCCAGGGTACGAGAATCAACTTCGGCCACGCGGAGGGTGAGATCTGGCCTTGAAGCGTCTCGACGACGATACTGTGCCGCAAACGCTCGGCGAGATCCTGATCAAACACGGAACCGCTTCGCTCACCGATCCGAAGCTCTGCGAAAACCTCCTCAAAGATTACTGCGGCGCTTTCAAAGAAGAGATTGTGCTCCTCGTGTTGGCCGTCAAAGAACGGATCGCCAGCGACCTGCTGGTTTCGCAGGAAGGTCTCGACCAGGCTCTGTTGCAAAATCTGCTGATCAAGCGATTACTAAAAGGCCAGTCGATAAGTGAAAGCGAAGCCGTGTGGGCAGTTGAATCGTGGCGTCTTGCGATTCGCGCGCTTTCTCACGCCGATCCGGAATCGACTACTGAAATTCCATCTCCAGTTGCGACTAATAGTGAACTGGTGGATCCGCCGCTCGCGTTTGGAGTCATCGGTCAATGCGGCAAATCCGTGCGGGCGATTGCGGTGTCGCCGTTAACCGACACAATTGTTTCGGGTGGCGATGATGGCGCGATGTACCTGTGGCAGCTTCGCTCGGAAACAGTGACGGAACTTGGCAGACATGATGGACCAGTGAGGGCTTTGGCGTTTTCTCCTAACGGTGTGATGGTAGCTTCCGCCAGTGGAGAACACGAGGCAGCGATTCAACTGACAGATCTGCAATCGCGGGAGACGGTATTATTGGGCCAGGGCGGAAAACAAACACCGAACCTGATCTTCTCGCCCGGTGGGAAGAGCCTCGCGTCCGCCAGTGCCGATGCTCGTTGTGAGATACAACTTTGGAATCTGCAAAACGGGCAGATGCGGGTGTTGCGAGGCGCGTGGAAAGGTCCGGGTTCGATCTCGTTCTCACCCGATGGCAGTCAAATCGCAGCGGCTGACAGTGATCTTACAAATTCAGCCATCAGAATTTGGGATGTCGAGACTGGGACAGCGCGTGTGCTTGGACACTCGACCCGGCAGATTACATCAGTTGGGTTTCTTGCTGACGGCAAACATCTGGCGTCGGGAAGTTGGGACGAGACGATTCGCTTGTGGAATATTCAAACAGGTGAAGCACGCATTCTCGGGGAGAACTGTGCATGCGTGTGCCGGATCGCGATCTCCGCTGATCGGCTGGCGGCTTATTCGCTCGATGGGAAGCTGCGGGTTTGGGATTTGCAGACGCGGCGATCGAAGACAATCGGTGAATGCTTTGGGGTGAATGCGATCTGTTTTATGGCTGACGATCGCGCGCTCGTTAGCGGAGGCGATGACGGGACGATTAGACTCTGGGGTTTGTGATGGGGGAAGGAAGAAATTTCACGCAAAGACGCAAAGATTGCAAAGACGCAAAGCGCTGCCGCGTTTCACAGATCTTCCTTTGCGCCTTTGCTAAACTTTGCGTCTTTGCGTGAAATAAATTCTTTCGCTTACGACGGTTACGGTTTCTTGTTTTCGCTGATGTACTGCTCCAACCGCTGTCGATCCGAGTAGTTGGGTTGTTTCCGCAGAACCTCTTCGTACTCAACTACAGCCTTTTCTTTCAGCCCCGCGGCGTTATAGAGCCAACCCAGATCGAGATGCGCTTCGATCTTCCCGAGCTTCGCAGCCTCGTTCAAATATGGAATCGCTTTCGAACCTTTTCTCAACTTCAGGTAAGCCTCACCCAAAAACAAATTCGCATCAGCCGAGCGCGGCTGCAATTCGACCGCACGTGTCAATGGATCGACCGCTTCTTCGAACTTCTTTTGGTTCATCCGCAGCTTGCCGAGATTAGTTAACGGAAGAGCGTAAGTGGGCCGAAGCTCGATTGCCGTCAGATAAGCCTTTTCAGCGTCCTCATACTCTTTCTGCGAAAGATGAAGCGTGCCCAGAAGTGTCCAGACCTGAAAATCATTCTTGTCTAGTTCGACAATCTGCGTCAGCAACTTAATCGACTTCGCAAACTCATTCTTCTCAACTGCCGCGTGGGCTTTGTCAAACAAGGATTTAGTCGCTGCTGGACGCTCATAAACATCGGCGGCCGAAACGACGCCCGGCGTGCTTGTGCGTGCCGCGGGTTTTTCTTTCCATTCAAACTCGAAGTCCTGGCGAATATCAGAAGTAGTGTTGCCGGTTATCGTCAGACGCTGCCGCGTAATCTCGTTGCCGTTCGCCTCGATCGCGAGGTCGTACTCTCCACCACGTAAACTTGTGAATCGATAACGCCCGCGGCTTCCGATTGTTTGCCGGCCCACGATCTTGGTTGTTTGATCGTACAAGACCACAGTCACGCTCGAAGGACCTGGCTTTTGCGCTTTGCTATCGTCGATCTTCACATCGCCCCAGAGCGTGTATCCGCTCTGACTCATTACGACTGTTGCAAGCCCCAACAACAGTATGAAGATTTGGCGTTTCATGATGGCTACCTATTCTCGCTCACGAACCAACTTCAGTCCATAGATTCGGATGCGGCGAACTAAAGATTTCTCACGCGGCGGCGCAACGGTGCCACGAAAACGCTGCGCCGTTGCGTCGCTGCGTGAGAAATCTTTTTTCAGCCGCTAACAAAAAGGGCTCCCTGTCGGGAGCCCTTAACTCGTTAAAGAGTGATGTTGAACTTAGAAGTCCCAACGCAAGCCAAACTGCATCACACGTGCGGTGCTCTGAACGGCGGTAATGATTCCGAAATTCGATGCGCCGATATTGAGCGCGTTGATATTCGGGTCACCGTTCGTTGACGGCGGTGCAAACACATTGTGGTTAAACAGATTGTAAGCTTCCCAGCGAAGTTGTAATCGCTGAGTTTCCGACCACGGCAGTTTGAAGTTCTTCAGGACCGCCGAATCGACGTTCCAGTACGGCTGTGATCGAATGATGTTGCGGTTACCGATTTCACCGTGACGCGGATATCTCACCGCCGCCAACGCCGCCTGCGGATCCGCAAAGAACTGGATGCCATCAGGCGTGTCGTGAATCCCTGCCCGCAGCGCGTTCAGATCTCCGGTCAGCACGACGGGAACACCGTTGCCGCCATCGAAGATGAACGTCTTCGGCCACGAGACCGTAGCCAAATGGAAGGGCAAGCCGCTCCGAGCGGTAAAAATTCCGGTAACTTCCCAACCACCGACAATCGTGTTCAGCCAGCCAGGCGCGTTACCCGCTAGTGCGCGGCCACGACCGATTGGCAACTCCCAAACACCATTGACGTTAACCAGATGACGAATGTCGAAATCTGAGTTACCGCGGCACGCGCGAAGGTTCGTGGCATCGCAAAGGAGACCACCCGACGTCACGGTGTTTGTAACGGTTGACTGGTTATCAATCGAGTGAGACCACGTGTAGTTCACGTCAAACTGAAAACCCTTCGAGAACCGTTTCCGCAAACTCAACAACATGCCGTCATAGCTTGACGAGCCTTTGTTGGTTACATAAGCATTCGTTGCGAATTGCGAGCTGAGTCCAACATTTGGACCAAGCAGACCATTCGCCCGAAGCAGTTGCACGGTATCAGCGGTATCGCCGATTGAAACTTCGAAGCCCGTGAAATTCGCCACCAGCTCGGTGCAGCTTGCGCCCAGTCCAAGACCGGCACAAGGAACGCCGAAAGTAGCGAGCGAGTTGGAGTTCATCTGGTTTTCAAACCATGCGATTGGCGTGATCGCCCCACCAGCGTCGATCTGGCTCTGCAACTGGTTCATCGCACCGATCATGAACTGACCCGACGCCTGATCTTTGAAGTCGACGATCTGCGCAGCATCAGCCAGCACGAACAGTTGTCGCGCCTGGCGGCCCACATACGAAGCTTCGAAAATGTAGTTGCCTGGTAATTCACGTTGAAAACCGAACGAGTACTGGATCGAGTAGGGTACCTTGAAGTTAGGATCCACTGCATAGTTGGTGAGTCCGAGACCGCTGCCACGTCCAACACCGTTCGTTACATTTGGTGTAAACGGCACTGTTACTGTCGGAGCAACGTTCGTAACGGGCACCGCGTTGATGCTTTGGAAACGCGGGAAGTTCTGAAGCGCAAGCGCTCCGTTGGTAGCCTGGAAGTTGTTAGAGACGACCGTATCAAAGATGTAGGTGTTTTGATCCTGAAGGAATGTAATTCCACCACCCGGACGGTCATAAGTTACCGTGCCGCCGCCGCGAATGACGGTCTTGCGGTCACCGAACAGTTTGCCTAACAGACCACTCCTCGCGGAGGGGTTCCATGAAAACGCCACCCGTGGTCCAAAGTTATTGTATTCCGTATCGTAGAACGGCCGCGCGTTGTTTCCTTTGCCGCCGAGGTTGTAAACGAGAAACGGCTCGGAACTTGCGCTGGCGATTCCTTGAGCGCCATTGACGACGCGCTGATTGAACAGCGTTTCGAAATCGACGTCCTGGATCGACTGAATACCATGTGTTTCGTATGGCGCAGGATAGATGTGCCAACGAACACCCAACGTCAAGCTGAGGTCGTTGCGAATCTTCCAGTTATCCTGAGCATAAAACTCGTATTCGACGTAACGCCAATCGCGATTCCTGCCTGTAGCCAGCGGAAGCGCGCTGCCGGTGTTGTCGTAATTAAACCTGGTGGTTACCGATGGAATCGTGCCCAACAGGAACGCCAACGCGGAGTCGTAGCTGTTACGTGCTGTAGTGTTGGCCAGCAGGGTACCCGGACGAAGCGCATTCGCAGCGGCACTCGTTCCGAGACTCGAAGAGAAGTTACCGCCGAGTCCTACAGTCGGGAAATTGTAGTCGCTCGTCGAGTTGGTTTGCTGATTGATGGTCTTGAATGAACCACCAAACGAGAAGCTGTGATTTTCACGATTCCAGGTCACGTCGTCGCGATAGGTCCAAACCGGAACGTCGCGAGCTTGAGTCCGGAAGTCAGCAAAGGGCGCCGACAGTGGAGTGAAGCCGTACGACTGCGGCAACGACGGGTGGAAGAGATTTGGAAAACCCAAAACCGATTTTGTGATACCGGCGGTTGCTGAGTTCACCAGGTTTGGAGTAAGCGTCCAGTTGTGACCGACAGCGACGGCATAGTCGCCCGTAACAATCAGAGCCGTTTCCGGATCACCCGGGAACTGTGCGGCTACCGAGTTAACGGTGTCCGTTTGGGAAGCGCTTATCTTGCTTGTACGAACATACAAACGTTGCACGTTGGAGATATTCCAATCAACGCGCGCGGTGTAGTTGTTGTCGGCACGGTGTGAAGGCGCGTTGAAACGAAAACCTGCTGTGTTCACGCCATTGCCGAGAGTGAAATCGTTAGGCAGCGGATAGCGCTGGTTAACGAGATTCAAAAGCGGTTGATTAACGCCGAGGTGAAGCGGATCGATAGCGGCCACTTGTTGCGGCGTCAAGATCGTGATGCACTGCGGACTAGTGGCAAGACGTGAATTCGCATTGCAACCCGGATTGTTATTTACGAATGCGAGACCACCATTGCGAAAGTGATCGAGCGGCACGATACGACTGTAGCTGATTCCCTGCGCATCGCGCCGTCCTTCGTAGTCGAAAAAGAAAAACAGCCTGTCCTTACCGTTAAAGATCGAACCACCGCCTTCACCAAACTTCGGCAAGTAAATAGGACCGCCGATGCTGCCGCCAAACTGGTTGCGGGTGAGCTGTGGTCTTTCAATGCCGTTCACATTGTTGAAAAAGGCGTTGGCAGTGGTCGCTGCGGTGCGATTGAACTCACGGAGCGAGCCATGAAACTCGTTCGAGCCGCTCTTGGTAACAAGTGCAATCTGACCGCCACTGCTGCGACCTTCTGAAGCGCCTGGATTCGCCGTAACTGTGCGAAATTCCTGAATAGCATCGATCGGAGCATTACCGGTGGTGGCAAACGCCTGGCCGGTGGCCTGATCGTTTGCATCGATTCCGTCAACCGTGATGTTGCCCTGATCCGCACGCGCGCCAGTTACCGAGCCAACTCGATTCGTAGCGCCAGTGCCGACGTTATTACCGACAACGCCCGGCTGCAGGCCGATAAGCGCTGCCGGCGAACTTCGAATTTGAATGGGAAGGTCTTTTAAACGACGTTCCTCAATGACATTTCCGATACTGGCATCGGTAGTATTCAACGTGGCTCCGGCTTCGGCCGTCACCACAACGCTGGTAGACACCTGGCCCACTTTGAGTTGCGCGTTATGGGTTTCGGTGCTTCCGACACCCAACGCGATTCCCTTGAGTTCCAAGGTCTCAAATCCGGTAGAAGAGAACTTAAGACTGTATCCCTGCCCCGGCTGAAGTTGTGCAAACAAATAAACGCCCTGATCGTTAGTCGTGGTCGTTTTTTCCTGTGATGTCTTTGCGTCGACGAGTGTGACACTCGCACCTGCGATCACTGCGCCCTGGGCATCTGTGACGGTGCCCGTGACTGCTGAGGTCGAAGATGTTGTTTGGGAGAAACAAACGACTGGCAACAGGAGTAAGAACAAGCTAACAATCAGTGACGATCTTAGTTTCGTCATAATTGTAAATCTCCGTATGTCTGTTTTGTTTTATGGACGCGAGCTCCATAAAACGGGGTTGATGGCATTAGCCATCCGATGAAAACGTTGCCGCGTAACTTCAATGATTGAACTTGCGGTCGTTAGTTAAGTCTCGATTGAAAGCCGGCGATCTGCTTTTTCGGATCACTTTCAAGCTTCGTATTTCTCGTCGAAACAACAACGAGTGAGACGAACATCGAAAGTGCAAAGGCTGTGCCCAAGTGAGAGAAGTCTTCAGCGTTTTGAAATTTCTATACTCGAGTAGAGAGCGCGGTTGAGAAATTCGGATAATTTACAAGCAGCTGAATTTTGGTAAATGGTTGCTCGCTAAATAAAAAATTTTTGATGAGTGCAGGAATACGAAAGAATGAATGATTCGCGGTTGTGATCTCGCCGTTGCGATCAAGCAGTCTTGGCGAGATTGAATCCAACGTAGTTTACGCAGTCGCCACTAAAACCTGAGCCACGGATTACACGGATCCGTGGTTAATGATTTAGTCGCAACCTTTTCGTTACAATCGGGCATCCGAGACCCGGCTCATCCTGCTCTCTCCCGCTTGCAAAAGCATTCGAGTCTTGTTAAACCTCGTCAACGAAATGCCCCCGAAGGGAGAAGTATTATGAAGAAAACATTTCAACTTCTGCTCTCCATTTTGCTGCTCGTGTCGATCTCCACCCCACTGCTCGCCGACACCATTCGTCTCAAGGACGGAAGCGTGATTCGCGGGCAGGTCATCGGTTTTAAGGACCAGCAATTCACAATTTTGATTGGTGGAAACGCAAGAGGCAGACGCGGGCAAACTACTGTCTACGTCGAAGACGTTGAGTCAATTGAATTTGATTCGACCCCCGGCAGTAACAGCATTCCCACGGACGATGGGAGCGCACGAAACAACGTCCCGGTGAACCGGCCTTCCAATCCCCCACCTGACAACCCAATCGGCGATCGCAACAATAATCCGCCGACGGTTTCAGCCCCGACTCCGACTTTCTTTACCATCAAAGTCGGCGTCAAGGCAGATAACGCAAATAACGGCTGGACAAACAGCGGCCTCGTGGTCCGTAAGGGACAACGGCTGCGAATCAGTGCTTCAGGTCGCGTTTCGCTCGGCAAAGGACGTTTCTCGACGCCGGGCGGTCTGACAAGTATTAACGATAACGACAAGCTGATGCGGACCGAGGCTACCGGTGCGCTGATCGCCGTAATCGGGGACGATAACGACGATTTCATCCTGATCGGACCTCGCCGGGAATTCGTCGCCCAGCGTGATGGAGTGCTGTTCCTGGGTGTAAATGAAGGCGATTTGACGGATAATACCGGCAGCTACGATATCGTAATCGAGGCCGAAGCCAGCGGGCGTTAGTGGTAAACTCTCATCAACGCCCCGGCATCAGAACTGACGAATACTGCGGAGACGGATAGCTAAACTGGAAGCCTGCCTGGGCGCAGGCGCCAACCTTCCTCGCTTATTGTCCTCGGAGTCGGGAGAATTATGAGATTTAAACGAACATATCCACTTTTTGCCACAGCGCTTTCGCTGTTGCTGCTGGCCGCAAATGTGCACCCAGGATGGTCGCAGTCGCGACGGCAGCCGCCGACCTCAAACGAGAAGAAGAATAAGCGCCCCGGGGAGACCAAACCCGGCGATCCAAGCCAGGAGCCGCTGCCAAAAGATATTGAACCAACTAAACCTCAGGACATTGAGAAGGTCAGCATCTCGACGCAGATCGTCAACATCGATGTGGTGGTCTATCACAAAAAGAGCGGTCAGATCGTTGCAAATCTAAAGAAACCAAATTTCGCCATCTTCGCCGATGGCACACAGCAAACGATTACAAACTTCTCCACTCCTGAAGCGCCCATCACTCTCGCGATGGTGCTTGAGTACAGCAAGTGGTCCGAGATGTTTGGGCTTTATGGCAATCGAGGTTACGAGCCCGGCACTTACGAAGTAATTCGTCCTACGGCGATGTTTATTTCGCAGTTCATCAAGCCGCCTGACGATTATGTTTCCGTGGTCGCATTTGATATTCGCCCGACGCCGTTGACGGACTTCACCAACGATCCGAGCCGGCTAAACGCGGTAGTTTCGCTATTGTTAAGAAACACGCCGGCGTTTCGCGAAACGAATCTGTTTGACGCGCTGAAGTTTGTGCTCGTCGGTGGACGTGGTGATTCGGTGGTGTTGGAAGAATCGAAGTCAGAAAAAGCTGACTACGCTGGTCTGGCCTCAGTTCAGGGACGACGCCGCGCAGTGCTGCTCATCGCCTCCGGTATCGATACGTTTAGTAAGATCAACTACGGCGATGCTCGCAAGGTGCTTCAGAACGCGGGCGTACCGGTTTACATCATCGGCACGGCCAACATGTTTAAGAAGATGTACGGCGATCAACTACCGGCTACTGACAGTATGTTAGGAATGCCGGGCCGCATGACCTGGTTGCAGGCTGACAACACGTTGTCGACGTTTGCGAAAGAAACGGGTGGCGCGTTCTTCCCGGTGACGTTTGAAGGAGAGTTGCCGAAGGTGCTGGGCAGTATCAATGCTCTGCTACGCAGCCAGTACAGTCTCGCCTTCAATCCTGGCGATGTACGCGACGGCAAACAACACAAGCTGCGGGTCAGCGTTGATATCGACGGCGACGGAACATACGACGATAAGGAATATGTTATTCAGGCGCGTCAGTTCTACAACTCGCCTAAACCGCCGAAAGATAATTAGCCACAGATCATACGAGTAAAATTGCGCGGATAAATTCGGATAAAATCCGTTTTTATCCGCGTTAATCTATGGCTAAAAACTTCCGTAAATCCTCAATCGAAATTCATCGTTAAACGAAACGATCTCAGCTTTTCGTCCCGAGAAACGCTTCGCCTCACGCAATAACGCCGGCAATCCCAGTAAAGTTGGTTTTAGACCATAAGCGGCACTCGTCAGCACCGCTGACAAACGTGGATTCAATCGCTCCGGAATACCGTAACGAATAGCCTTCTGCGCCACCGGCGAAAAACCAGCACTGCGCCGCGAATTCACAAACTCCAGCGAGTGATCAAAAACATTCAGGCGACTCGGCAAATCACGCAACGCCAGATCTCGATGCGCGAGCAGGTTGGTGATCGCTTCCGTCACCACCCCAGAGTGGTAACTCGAACGGGCAGGCACCGGCGACTCATCTTCAGTTTGAGCAAGGCTTTTGGGTCGCACGTCAGCGAGATCGCAATAACGACGAGTGAACCGCAGCAGTGCTTCGTAAACAGAAATTAAGTTGCCGGCTAACTTGATGCGTTCGACGATCGGTGACTGAAGCGAATCGCCGGAGAATCTCGTGGCAGTTACCGCCGCACGTGGCAGCAGCTCTGTAACGCGATCGTCTCGACCAAACAAAAGCAAACCCGCAACTGTTGGCACTACTTCCTGCCCATCGTTTGTCGCGAGCAGCAGATCGCGCTCGAGCACGTCGGCAGTTGGGTAGCCACTCACCGTTGCTTCTTCAAATGCGCCGCCTTCAAACTCGCGTAGATAACTCCAGAGGTGAGCCTCGTCGATATCAGCGATCGTAGAACCGAGCGCCGGTACGTCTTCGTAACGCAGCGGCCTGGCTTCATCGAGCAGCGTTGAGATCTCTTCACGTGAAGCTTCGCGCTTCTCTGCCCCGATGCGCAGGTAAAAACGACCGTCACGAGTTCGATATGGACGCCGCTTACTTTCAATATCAAGCGCGACTATGCGCCGGCCGTTGTCGAGCGCGATGCGATCGATGTATGGCACGATCGGGGGCTGGACCTCCTCACGACAAATCCGCACCAGGTCTTCCTGCACTCGTTCCGGATCGTCAACACCTTCGACACGCAGTTGATCGTTAACGCCAAACACAATCACACCGCCGCCGGTGTTGGCGAGCGCCACGATTCCCTGCGCAATCTTTTCAGTGTTTGAAAGTTTTACTTTGAGTTCGAGATAAGTGTCTTCGCCGCCTCGAATGAGTCGAAGCAGTTCGGTTCTCGACGTTTGCGGTGCGGGAGTGGAGAGGATGTATTCCTGGAAGGAACGCTCCGTGGTCGGTTCGTGTCGCTGATTGCTGCGAAATCTTCTGCGAGCCATTTGTGTATTGACGGGGCTCTAAACCCGCCCGGACGCCGCGAAGCATCACTGGATTAAAGATTCAAAGTACCGAGTTGGTAGTGTAGCAAAAACCATCCACAGATTACACAGAGCATATAAACATGGCTTGCGCTAAAACTTATACCTGCGACTGCAAGCTGCCCCACCTCAGAAGAGTTATCTGTGTAATCTGTGGATGGTTTACTCGTCCACCGGCTCGCGCACCGCGTCGAGAATCTCGATCTCGCGCCGTGCGAGGAGTTTCCCGTGATAGTTGATCGCGATCAAATAGATTCCTACTGACAGCACCGCAAAAAGCGTGAGCACGAGATATTCGTTGACTAAACTGTGGGTTAAGTAACCAACGAGGGTAGCGACGAGCGGCGGCGTCGCCAGTACCGCAACCATCGGGATCAGAAGCAGTCCGGCAATGCCTGACACGTTCAGCCGTTTTCCGTAGTTCATGTGCTTGGGAAAACGAATTGACAGCCAGTTGCCAATCGTAGAGTTGAGGGCAGCAAAGATGATGAACGTCCAAACGAGAAATAGCAGATTGCCAGGCGTGATATCGCGAAAGATGATCGCGTTGAGGAGGAGTAACGCAGTGGCGAAAACAGCGGCCACGAAGTTCAGCACAACATTCTTTCCCAGGAGAAACTTTCGTCGATCGACTGGCGACAGAATGAGCGTACGCATTCCGCCTGCTTCGAAAGCAAACAGATTGCACGACAGTCCGGCAAGAATGAGAAACACGTAAAGCATTCCTCCGATCAGCAACAAACCGGAACCGTACGTGAGAAAACCTTCTGCCAGGTCCGGCTTAGCACTGCCAAATCGGTTTGAATTAACCAGGCGGATGATGATCACAAGTAAAGGCATCAGCGCCATCATACGTACTTGCGCATTGCGTGTTACGTAGCGGAATTCCTTTTCCACGATGGCTGAGAGATCGGTTGGGAAGAATGGCAAGTACCAACCTGTGTAAGCGGCGTCGCTTTCGTTCGCAGTCGATAGCTTCTGGCGTTGCTTTCGTTCCAAGCCAAGAGCGGCACGACGCGCGATCCAATACGTGGCTACGATCAACCCGACTGAGTAAACGCTCAGCGTCACGAATGCAAGTGCGTAAGCGAGCGGATCGGTGGCGGCGCTGGTCGTTATAAGAAAGGTTGCTGCTCCTGGAGGTGTCCAGCGAAAATAACGAAACGATTCGGCGTACTTGAAAAGCATTGGCGCCACTTGTCCCGCCGCGGCCGCACCCAGGCCAACCACCGCGCCCAGCAGCGCGACGATCGTTTCGCCACGTGCGCGCTTCCGACGGACCACCGATCCGATTGTCGTCGATAACCATTTCGACAACGCCACCCCGAAGAGCACCGCCGGTATCGCCGCGATCAGTGCTGTTATCAAAAATCCGGAACCAAGTCCTGCACCCACGCATATCGCGAGTACAGCAGGGACAAGAAAAACCGAATGCAAAGTGGCAAACTCACTGATGAAGTCGACGGCGAACAGCTTGCGCAACGTGATCGGGTACATCAGCAGTTTGCCGGCATCAAATTGTTTGCCGCCGCCGATACTCAACGGCACGGTGGCCCACATCAAATATATGAGTCCAAAGATCGAGAAGATGATGAACTCCGCTGAAGCATTCTCTGGAAGCTCTCTCGCAGCGTTCCGTTGAATAGCACTGCCAAGACCTTCCGGCCGCGTCAGCAAATAGGCCAGGAACCCAAGGACCAGTGCTACGATGAGGGCCAGCACGAGCGCGAGCAGCGTTCCGAGGATCGAGGCCACTCGATTCATGACGGCCTTCGAGGAGCGAAGCGAGTTGCGCAACAGCCGCCACTTAAGCCAGATTAAGGTGAGAAGTTGGGACATTGATGAATGTGTACTTAGTTTTTTTGTGCTTTGTACTTTGTAATCAGGCCTTCTAAAGAGTACCGGGTACAAACAACAAAGCACTAAGCACCAAGTTCAATGACAATTCAGAACGCTTACGTCGGACTCGGTTCCAATCTCGGCGATCGCGCCGGTTATCTGCTGCTCGCGGTGCGTGGCATGTTCGACGCCGGATTGGATGTTATTCGACTCTCCAGCATTTACGAAACCGAGCCGGTTGGATACGAGGCTCAACCACCGTTTCTCAACCTCGTCGCCGAACTTCGTGGCTCCACCCTGCCTCAACCAGACCAGACGATGGCGCGTCTGCTGCGGATCGAATATGCGTTGGGACGCACTCGCGACGTACCGATGGGGCCACGAACGATGGATCTCGATCTGCTCATCTTTAAAAATCATCGCTCGGATACACCGTTTCTGACCCTACCGCATCCCCGTTTGGCTGCGCGTCGATTCGTCCTGGTGCCGCTCGTCGAACTGGTCCCAAACCTGATTCACCCAGTGCTTCACAAACCACTCAGCCAACTTTTGGCCGAAGTTAAAGATCAATCTGCGGTAATTCGCTGGACGCCAAAATAGAGCCGCCTTGGAGGGCGATACCTTGGTACCGCTCTGGTCTGCTCTTCAGATCCCCACTTTGAACAAAGCCACCAGGGTGGCGCACTCCCAGGAGTCGCCCGAACGGAGGGCCTCAGATTGATCTGTGTAATCCGTGGATACTATAATGCCCGCCACTTGTTACCACGCCCGCAAAACTTCCATATTCCTCGTTTAACTGGCAAGTCAATTGTCCACGAATCGTGGTGTAAAGAGAGCTGAAATGCCTTATCTGAAACCTGAAAGGCCTGAAAAGGTCAGCGCACCGTCTTTGCGATCCAGTAAACAACGTGGCGAACGTCTGGTTTGTTTGACCGCGTACGATTACCCCACGGCGCGAATAGTTGACGAAGCGGGAATCGACATCATCCTCGTCGGCGATAGCCTGGGAAACGTCGTGCTCGGCTATGGCAATACTGTTCCGGTAACTCTCGACGAAATTTTGATTCACTTAAAGGCCGTGCGACGCGCTGTGCAACGCGCATTACTTGTCGCCGACATGCCTTACGGAACATTTCACACCGGCGACGACGATGCCGTCAGAAACGCATTGCGCCTCGTAAAGGAAGGCGGCGCGGAAGCAATCAAACTCGAAGGCGGACATAAACGCGTACAACTCGTCAAACGACTGGTTGACGAAGAGATCAGCGTGATGGGCCATATCGGCCTGACACCGCAATCGATCAACCAACTCGGCGCTTATCGCGTGCAGGGTAAAACGACAAAAGCAGCGCAACAGTTGATCGATGATGCGAAGGCTATGGAAGATGCGGGAGCTTTCGCGGTCGTGCTTGAGGTCGTGCCTCGCGAAATTGCGAAGATGATCACGGAAAGCATCAGTATTCCCACGATCGGCATCGGCGCCGGTGTTCATTGCGATATTCAGGTGTTGGTCCTGCACGACATGCTTGGTCTATCTTTTGGCAAACAGGCTCGCTTCGTTAGACCATACGCAAACCTGCGCGAGGTGATGACGGATGCCGTCACCAGATACGCCGACGATGTAAGAAATGGCACCTATCCATCGGAAGCAGAGTCGTACGCACTGCCCGCCGAAACTGCCGAGCAAATGGATATCGAAATCCCATCGAGAGACTCAAAAGCCGAGAAGTCGTAAATCCCAACCTCAAATTATGGAGATCATCAATCGCCGTCAGCGCATGAGTTCCGTCGCGCGCAAGATCCGTCGTGAACAGGACCGTACTGTGGGCCTCGTTCCGACGATGGGTGCTCTCCACGAAGGGCATTTGAGTCTGGTTCGCGAAGCCAGACGAATGTGTGATGTTGTAGTTGTGTCGGTGTTTGTTAATCCGGCGCAGTTTGGACCAGGCGAAGATTTTGAACGTTACCCGCGTGATCTAACGAAGGACACGGCGCTGCTCACCGATTACAACGTTGACTATATCTTCGCGCCTCCGGTCGAGGAGATTTATGCCAAAGGTTTTTCGACGTATGTGACTGTTGAAGGCCTCTCGGAACAACTCGAAGGCGCGTCGCGCCCGGGCCACTTCCGCGGTGTCGCGACCGTGGTAACGATTTTGCTCAATACCGTTCGGCCTGACTTTGCTTTCTTTGGACAAAAGGACGCACAACAGGCACTGGTGATTCGTCGTTTGGTTAAGGATCTCGCTTTTGATACTGAAATCGTTATCCTGCCGATCGTGAGAGAAGACTCGGGCCTCGCGATCTCGTCGCGCAATCTGTATCTGACTCCCGACGAACAAAAATCGGCGAGCATTCTTCACAAAGCACTGGTCCAGGCGAAGAGTGCATTTAAAGACGGAGAACGAAATGCGAGCCGGCTAATCGACTTAATTCGTTCCACCGTGGAATCAGAACCCCGCGCGCGTCTTGACTACGTGACTATTGCCGACGCGGATACACTGGAGAAACTAGACCGAGTTGACGATCGACCGACCCTCATCGCCCTCGCAGCTTATGTCGGCAAGACGCGACTCATCGATAATACGATTTTGAATAAGGTAAAGAAGAAAGACGTTGCCGCTCCACAGTAAGAAGCACATTCATTTCACACTCAATGGCGAACATACTGAGGTCGCCTTCGCACCGCACAAGACGCTGTTGGAGGTTTTGCGTGAGGATCTGAATCTCACGGGCACCAAACACGGCTGCGAGCTAGGCGAGTGTGGCACCTGCGCGGTGCTCGTTGACGGCCGTTCAATTCTTTCGTGTCTGATGCTCGGTCTCGATGCCGAGGACCGAGAAGTAAAGACTATTGAAGGAATGGCTAATGGGGCCGAGCTTCACCCGCTGCAACAAACGTTTGCGGATCTTGGCGCAGCGCAGTGTGGTTATTGTTCACCCGGTTTTTTGCTCGTAGCCGAAGAGTTGTTGCAGAAATTGCCGAATCCTTCGCGAGCGGAGATTCAGGAAGCGCTGTCGGGAAACCTCTGTCGCTGCACCGGATATATTAAAATCTACGAGGCCGTTGAACTCGCCGCTGCACGCATGCGCGGCGAAGAAATGGAACTTCCGAAAGAAAGTATTTACGGCTTAGAGTAATCTGTGAAATCTGTGGATAAGAATCTCAACGTTGTCGGCAAGCCGTTTCGCAAGGTCGACGCGCGCGCGAAGTGTGTGGGGCAAACAAAGTTTGCGGACGACATCGTGTTACCGCGAATGTTGTTCTGCAAGCTGCTGCGTTCGCATCTACCGCACGCATTGATCAAAAACATCGACGTTTCAAAGGCGCTTGCGCTGCCGGGCGTTTTTGCGGTAGTGACCGGAAAAGACTTTCCGATCCCCTACGGCATCCTTCCTGTTAGTCAGGACGAGCACGCTCTCTGCGTCGACAAAGTCCGCTTTATCGGTGATCCGGTCGCGGCGGTTGCGGCTATCGATGAAGACGTTGCATTCGACGCGATGAACCTGATCGAAGTCGAATACGAACCACTCAATACGATTTCAACCATCGAGGAAGCAGCATTAATCGAAGAACCGCGCATTCACGACTACGGCGAAAGCGGCAACATCCACAAGAAAGTCTCGCTCGAGTTTGGCAATCTCGACGAAGGTTTTGCTGAAGCCGATCTGGTGCGCGAGGACGTTTTCTTCTACGAAGGCAACACCCACCTGCCGATGGAGCAACACGCTGCCGTTGCTCACTTCGATTCTGACGGAAAGATAACGCTCTGGAGTTCAACGCAAACGCCGCACTACGTTCATCGCGCCCTCGCCAAAGTGCTTGGTCTGCGGGCGAGCCATATTCGTGTGATCGCCACGCCCAATGGCGGTGGTTTCGGAGGTAAAAGCGATCCTTTCAACCACGAAGTTGTGGTTTGCAAACTCGCCATGCTTACCGGGCGTCCGGTGAAAGTGACGTTGACGCGTGAGGAAGTTTTCTACTGCCATCGTGGTCGTCATCCGGTGTTGATGAAGATCAAAACAGGAGTGAAAAACGACGGCGCGATTACCGCGATGCATTTTCAGTCGTATCTCGATGGTGGAGCTTACGGGAGTTACGGCGTCGCAAGTACGTTCTACACCGGCGCGCTGCAAACGGTGACGTATGACGTTCCGCGTTACAAGTTTCAGGGCATGCGCGTGTTTACCAACAAGCCGCCGTGTGGTCCAAAACGCGGGCATGGCACGCCGCAACCTCGTTACGGATTGGAAGTTCAACTCGACAAGATCGCCGAACAACTGCAACTCGATCCGGTCGAGATTCGTCGCAAACATCTCGTTGCTCCGAATACTGTCACCGCTAACTACCTGCGCGTCGGCAGCATGGGATTGGGAATGTGTATCGACAAGGTGGCGGCAGGTTCGCGTTGGCAGGAGCGTTTTTCCTGGGATCAAAACAATCGCAAGCTGCCTTATGGCAAAGGGATTGGCTTCGCGTGCAGCTCGTATATTTGCGGCGCCGGTTTGCCGATTTACTGGAACAACATGCCGCAGTCAGGTGTGCAACTTCGTCTCGATCGACAGGGTGGCGTTTGCGTGATGTGCGGTTCGACCGATATCGGGCAGGGGTCGGATTCAATACTTGCCTACATCGTCGCCGAAGTTCTGGGAATCGATCCGTTTGATATTCGTGTGATTACTGCCGACACGGATCTGACTCCAGTGGATCTTGGCAGTTACTCCAGCCGCGTCACGTTGATGACCGGCAACGCGGCGATCCAGGCGGCCGAACGAGCGCGGGAGCTTTTGGTCATGGCCGTGGCGGAAAAGCTCGGCGTGCCGATTGAGAATCTGTCGCTCGCCGAACGTCGCGTATTTGACGTTGAGAATCCGGAAGTGGGCGTTTCGTTTGCGGAAGCGATTGTGTTGGCAGAATCGAAGTTTGGAACGATTGGCACTGTCGGCTCATATTCACCGCCGCGTTCGCCTGGAAAATTTAAGGGTTCGGGAGTTGGACCATCGCCCGCGTACAGCTACTCGGCTGCAGTTGCGGAAGTAGATGTGAATCCTGATACGGGAATCGTAGTCGTTGAACGCGTTTGGATCGCGCACGATATCGGTCGCTCGATCAACCCGATGCTGGTGATGGGCCAGGTTGAAGGCAGTGTTTACATGGGTCTCGGCGAAGCGCTAATGGAAGAGATGGTCTATCGCGATAATCGCAACGTCGTGCACAAGTTTCCGTCAATGTTGGAGTACAAGAGCCCGACCACGATGGAAATGTGCGATGTGAAGACCTATCTGATTGAAGACCCGGATCCGAATGGCCCGTACGGCGCGAAAGAAGTCGGACAAGGCCCACTGTTGCCTGTTCCACCCGCTGTGGCGAATGCGGTCTACAACGCGGTCGGAGTACGAATTGATGAAGTCCCGATCACTCCGGAAAAAGTGTTACGCGCATTGAAGGATAAAGCGCGCGGACGCACTGCTCGTTATGGTCCAGACTCTGTGCCGCCGGTAGCGTGGCCCGAGCCGTTGCGAGTCCTGACGCCTTCAGAAGGGGGCGACGGAACGGAGATGCCGCACGTCGCGGTGCATTCTTAGTTTAGTTACTAAATTTTAATCAACGTTCGACTCAATCCTCACTATGAGATTCGAATGGGACGCTAATAAAGCGTTGGCAAATTTTCTTAAGCATGGTGTCAGCTTCAATGAAGCATTGGAGGTTTTCTTTGATCCAAATGCCATTGAACGTTACGATGACTTACACTCAATTGATGAGAGCCGATTCACTATAGTCGGATTCTCCAGCCGGCGTTTGTTACAAGTTGCATACACTGAACGTGAAGAAGAGACATTTCGACTAATTTCGGCGCGGAAGGCAACTGGAGCGGAGCTTGAACTTTATGAGCGATGGATGGTGCAATAGACCCTTCGTCTTTTCGGTTGTCGAGGACGATGGCGAAAACGTAACGATAGAGGTCTCAGAAGAAGACTACCAAAAAGATTTGGCCGCTGGTGTTGATGAGGAACTTACTCTTAAACCAGGCCGCTACAAGATGAAACGCGGAGGCTTCCTTGCGCGTCATCCTGAGTTAAAGGCTAAAGCAAGGAAACGAGCGTAGCCTCCATCATGATGCGCTTACCGAAATTTGAATACTACACTCCGCAAACGATCGCGGAGGCGGTGAAGATCATGGGCGACGTTGGACCAGCGGGTCAGTTTGTCGCTGGGGGTACCGATCTTTATCCGAACATGAAGCGCCGGCAACAAACGCCGAAGTCTGTGATCTCCGTGATGCGTCTCGCGCAACTCAACCAAATCACGGGCGACGGCAATGGTGGTTTGCGTATCGGCGCGTCAGTCACGCTCACCGACATCTGCGAACACCCGATCATCAATCGCGACTATCCTGTCGTCGCCAAAGCTGCACGCACCATCTCGACGCCGATACTTCGAAACATGGGCACCATCGGCGGTAACTTACTGCTCGACACTCGTTGCAATTATTACGATCAGAATTACGAATGGCGTAAAGGCATAAACTTCTGTCTCAAGAAAGATGGCGACATTTGCTGGGTAGCACCGGGTAGTTCGAAGTGTTGGGCGGTTCAGTCGTCAGATCTCGTTCCGGTGATGGTTGCTATCGGCGCGAAATTACTTTTCGTCTCAACTCTTGGCGAACGTTTGATCGACGCTGCAGGTTTGTATAACGACGATGGTATCGATTACCTGCACAAGCGGCCGGATGAACTTCTGGTGGAGATTCAATTGCCGCCGTTGAACGGCTGGCGCGCCTCGTATCAGAAACTGCGACGACGCGGCGCGTTTGATTTCCCAGTCCTGGGTGTCGCAACGTGGATCTCAACCGATAACGGCGCCGTCAAAGATGCTCGAATCGTGCTTGGCGGGATCGCCCCGTCTCCAGTCGAAATCAAAGAAGCTGCGACTGCGTTGATCGGAAAGCCGCTTGCGGAAGAGCAGATCCAAGCCGCCGCCGAAGCCGCTTACGTAAAAGCTCGTCCCCTCGACAATACTGACTTCGTCTACCAGTGGCGCAAGCAGATGGCGCGACAATACACCTTGCGCGCACTGCGTGATCTTCAGACTTAACTGCTAATCCGGTGAAATCTTGTTCAGCGATTATCCTCGCAGCCGGCCGCTCCAGCCGCATGGGCGCCTTCAAACCACTGCTTCCCTTCGGCGATAAGACCGTCATCGAATGCTGTATCGACTACCTTCGCGAAGGTGGCGTGGAAACGATCGTAGTCGTGTTGGGTCACCGAGCCGAAGACGTGCGGCAAAAACTAACCGGGGTCAAATTCGCCATCAATCCCGATCCCGACAGCGAAATGGGCGCATCAGTTGCGGCTGGTATTCGTGAACTCTCCAATACCTCGAGCGCCACGTTGATCGCACTCGCCGACCATCCGGCCGTTCCGGCAGCAGTTGTCACAGAGATCATCGCAAGCTGGCGTGCAGGCGCTCGTTTGATAATACCCACCTGGCAGGAACGCGGTGGCCACCCGGTGCTGGTCGATCTCGGCTTCAAGCCCGAATTGTTGGAGTTGGCTTCAACTGGTGGTCTTAAAGCACTATTTGCACGCCACCGCGAGGAGGTTAAACGTCTTCCGGTCGACTCGCCTTTCGTTGCTCGCGACATGGATACGTGGGATGATTACCAGGCCCTACACGAGGAAGTGACGGGCAAACCGGCGCCTGACCCTCTGGGAAATTAGACCAACGAAACTCTGGCTGCATTCATCTAATGCACTATGCCGGATGTAACTAGACACATTCGGCGAAGGAGAAAGATGGTTCGAAATAGTCGAAAACGACTGCTGGCGGGCGTGCTGACACTACTGGGAACCTGCGTCGTGGCAGCGCAGAATCCGGCCAGCCAACGGGTTGACTTCTCACTGCGCTCTACCGACGGTCAGACAGTGTCGTCAAATAGTCTGCGTGGCGAAGTGGTGGTGCTGGCTTTTGGCGCGTCGTGGTTGCCGCTGTCCAAGACTCAACTTCAGGGCGTGAGGAAACTGGCCGACGAATACAGCAGCCGCGGCGTCGTGGTTTACTGGGTCAGCACGGAGTCGAATGATCCAAAGTCGAAGAACTTTGCCAGCGATGAACAACTGCAGGCGTTCTCGCAAAAGTACGGTTTGAAAGTCACGGTGCTGCGCGATCTTGACGGTGGCGTGTCGAAGAAGTTTGGCGTGGACCAACTGCCGTCGATTGTGATTCTCGACAAAGAGGGAAACATGTCGGGTGGTCCAATCGGGGGTCTCGATCCCAACGGAAATCTCGCCACTCAACTTGCCTCGCGGCTGGATAAGCTTCTCTAGCAAACTAACGAAGAAATACTAGCCACGGATTTACACGGATCTTGACTGAATATATAGTCTTTGATCCGTGTAATAATCCGTGTTTATCTGTGGCTAAAACCAGGCATGACATTCACATTGATCAACCCTGAATCGCTCGGCTCGCCACGCGGTTACGCCAATGGTCTAATCGCAGACGGCGGGCGTTTACTTTTTATCGCCGGACAAATCGCGTGGGATCAAAACCAGGCTATCGTGAGCGACGACTTTGTCGAACAATTCGATCAGGCACTCGCTAACGTGATTACCGTTGCGCGGGATGCCGGAGGTGGGGCCGATACCATCGCGCGATTGGTAATCTATGTAACCGATAAGATCGAATACCGCGAACGCACTAAAGAAGTCGGCGAGAGATACCGCAAGCACATGGACAAACACTTCCCTGCGATGGTCCTGGTCCAGGTCGCGGGACTGCTGGACGACCGCGCTAAAGTCGAAATCGAAGGGATTGCGGTGCTACCAGCATGAAACAACCGGTATCTTTTCTCTATGAACAGGACGAACAAGGCGTAGCCACGATCACACTCAACCGGCCCGATCGCCTCAATGCACTCACGTTTGAAGTCTACCGAGAGTTAACCGATCTCTTCGCGACGTTGCGAGACGAAGATAGCGTGCGCGTGGTGGTAATCACTGGATCAGGCAGAGCCTTCTGTTCCGGTGGCGACGTGCACGACATCATCGGCGAACTGTTTAGCAGAAACATGGAAGGTCTGCTCGAGTTCACGCGGATGACCTGCGAGTTGATCCAAAACATCCGGCTGCTGCCGAAACCCGTGATTGCCAGTTTGAACGGCACAACCGCGGGCGCGGGCGCGTGCATCGCCCTCGCTTCAGACATTCGCATCGCGAGTGAAGCGGCAAAGATTGCGTTCCTGTTTGTGAAGGTAGGTTTGGCCGGAACAGACATGGCGGCCTCTTATCTTCTGCCACGTGTCGTGGGATTGGCTAAGGCAACTGAGATGCTTTACACGGGAGATTTCGTGAGCGCAACGGAAGCCGAACGAATCGGGTTATACAATCGCGTTGTTCCTTCGGGTGAGTTAACGACAGCCACAAAAGAGTTCGCCCAACGCTTGGCACGCGGACCTGCGTTTGCGCTGGGCAAAACAAAAGAGATGCTCAATCGTGAACTGGATATGAACCTGCAAAACGCACTGGAGTGCGAAGCCCAGGCCCAGGCCATCTGCATGCAGCATCCGGATTATCGTGAAGCTTACGAAGCCTTCGTCGCAAAACGTGAAGCCAAATTTGAGTGAGAGTCTCAGCCACGGATTACACGGATTTCACTGATTAAGATTTATTCTTTATCTGTGTGATCCGTGTTAATCCGTGGCTAAATACCGATGGACCAACTAATCTCCCAACTTCCCTTCTTCACTGATGAGCATCGCGATCTCGCACAGCGTGTGTCGCAGTTTGTGGCGCAGGAGATCGAGCCACGCGCACATGACGAAGAAGACGTTGAATCACTTGCCAAAGACTTCGTAGGTCTTTTAGCGCGTGCAGGAATTCTGAATTACGCCGTCGCCGAGTCGAAACTTGATATTCGTTCGCTCTGTTTGATTCGTGAAGAGCTTTCGTATTCTTCATCACTTGCCGATCTCGCTTTCGTCATGCAGGGACTCGGCACCTTCGCTATTGCCCAAGCCGCGCCCGATCACGTTCGCGACTTCTGGCTTTCACGCGCCGCG
The DNA here is from genome assembly GCA_963708055.1 of uncultured Acidobacteriota bacterium. GTDB lineage: Bacteria > Acidobacteriota > Blastocatellia > Pyrinomonadales > Pyrinomonadaceae > PSRF01. The sequence goes on from OY970193.1 coordinate 2,484,706, forward strand.
AACGGCAAAGCAATCGCCGCTTTCGCGTTAACGGAACCAAATGCCGGGTCCGATGTGGCGGCAATCCAAACTACCGCACGACGTGACGGTGAAAGCTACGTTATCGACGGCCGCAAACGGTTTATTTCAAATGCCGGAATAGCCGATTTCTACACGGTTTTTGCTAAAACCGGAGCACGTGAAGACGGGCGTTCAATAATCTCTGCTTTTGTTGTCAGTTCCAAAATGCCGGGCTTTCGCGTAGTGGAGCGCACGGCGTTGATGGCGCCTCATCCGATTGGCGAGATCGCGTTCAACGAATGTCGCGTCCCTGCTGAAGACATGGTTGGAAACGAAGGTGACGGTTTTCGACTCGCAATGGAAACCCTCGACACGTTTCGCGCCAGTGTTGGCGCAGCGGCGTGCGGCATGGCGCGTCGCGCATTGGACCAGGCAGTGCGTTACGCCTCCGGCCGGCAACAGTTTGGAAAGTTGATCGCCGAGCATCAACTGGTCCAGGCAAAGTTGGCCGACATGATCACGGAACTCGATGCAGCGCGACTGCTCGTCTATCGCGCCGCTTACGCGCGCGACACCACCGACGCCCGAGTGACTCGCGAAGCCAGCGAAGCCAAACTCTTCGCCACCGAGGCCGCCGGCCGAGTCATCGACAGCGCAGTACAGATTCATGGCGGCGCCGGTTTGGTAAGCGGCACAGTCGTCGAACGCCTCTACCGAGACGTCCGCGCCCTCCGCATCTACGAAGGCACCTCCGAAATCCAGAAATTGGTGATCGCCGGCCAGCTTCTGAAGGAGTACCGATGAAACCGCTTTCGCGTGATACAACACCTGAAGCTCAACGCAAGCAGTATGACCTAATGCGAAAGCCTTCTCCTGAAAAACGGCTTCGCCTCGCATTGGAGCTTACTAACACCACGCGACAGATGGTCCTCACTGATCTAAAACATCGGTTTCCGCAAGCTGATGACCTCGAGATCCGGAACCGGTTCATAGCCCGCGTGCTACCTCGGTAGACTGAGTTTGACGGATCTACTGCAAAAAGCATTGGGCGAAGCACGAGAAGATTGACGGTATGAAGATCAACATTATTGGTGGTGGGCCGGCCGGGTTGTATTTTGCGATTTTGATGAAACTGGCCGATCGCGGGCACCAGATCAGGATTTATGAGCGGAATGGACCAGACGATACGTTTGGGTGGGGCGTGGTCTTCTCCGGTAAGACGCTGGCGAACCTGCGGGCCGCCGATGAAGTGTCACACGGCGAGATAACGAAACAGTTCGAAGCGTGGGACAACGTCGACGTGGTTCATGGAAGCGAGAAGATCTCGATTCATGGCAACAGCTTTTCGGGTATCTCTCGCCTTCAGCTTTTGAAGATTCTGCAACGGCGTGCTGAAGAGTTGGGTGTGGAAGTTAACTTTCACAGTGAGATTAACGACATCGATTCACTTCGAAACGACTGCGACCTTTTGCTCGGTGCTGATGGCGTAAACAGTTCGGTTCGACTGCGTTACGAAAACCAGTTTGAGCCTGACCTCAGCCTTCGTTCCAATCGCTATATCTGGTACGGCACGAACCAGCTCTTTCACGGACTCACACTCACTTTTCGCGAAAACAAAGCCGGTGCGTTTGCGGCGCATTCGTACAAATTTAGTAAGACAACCAGCACCTTCATCGTCGAGTGCGATCCGCAAACCTGGGATCGCGCAGGCTTTGAACAGATGAACAGCGACGACACGCTTAACTACCTGGGCGAGGTATTCGCAGCGGATCTCGGCGGGCACAAACTACTTTCGAATAATTCGAAGTGGATCAACTTTCTGCTCGTAAAAAATCGCAACTGGTTCTTTGAAAACGTCGTGTTGGTCGGCGACGCATTGCATACGGCCCACTTTTCGATCGGTTCCGGCACCAAACTCGCGCTGGAAGACGCCATCGCGCTCGCCGAATCTTTTCAGCAAACAGCAAGTGTTTCCGACGCACTAACTCACTTCACTAAAACACGGCGACCAATAATCGAGGACTACCAGGCAGCGGCTTTCGAAAGTATGCGCTGGTTCGAAAACGCCGGCCAATACATGCATCTCACCCCGATGGAACTCGCTTACGTGCTGATGACCCGCAGCGGACGCGTAACTTACGACGATCTCAAACGACGCGCTCCGGACTTTATTCGACAGTATGAATCAGCCACGGATCACACGGATTAAAAAACCAGATCCGCTTAAAAATCCGCGTCAATCCGTGTTTCTCCATGGCGGCGGTTCGAGGCGGCGACGCCCGCCATCGACCGTCGCAATTCCCGGCTCATCGAGATCCACACGATCCCATAACTTACACGTCACCGGCCGGTGTGCCTGGTCCAGCGCTTCGCAGTAATTCGTATAATTGCAACGCCTGACCTCCTCACCGCGACCGAGTTTCACTTTCATAAACCAATCCGGATCGGCTAGAGCTTGCCTGGCCATACCGACGATATCCGCCTGGCCCAACCGCAAAATCTCTTCAGCTTGATCAAACGTGGAGATACCTCCAGCCGCCACGATCGGCGTCTTAAAACCAGCTTCGTTCACTGCCTTTTTGATTGCTGCCACGAGCGGGACGCTACGTCCAAATGGACCAGCCGTATCCGACAGCACGGTCGGCATGCATTCGTATCCGCTCTGGCCGGTGTAAGGATAAACCGCCTGGCCCACTTTCGGCTGTTGCGCATCCTCGAACTTCCCGCCCTTGGAAAGCGACAGAAAATCAAAGCCAGCCGCGGCAAACTCTTTCGCGTAATAGATCGCATCGTCAACACGACTGCCGCCCTCGATTACCTCATCGGCCAGGAACCGCACGCCAACGAGGTATTCTTCGCCAACACGATTTCGCACCGAGCGATAAACCTCCAGCGGCAAGCGCACTCGATTTTCTCGCGAGCCGCCGTAACCATCGGCGCGATCATTTTGCGCGCTCAGAAATCCGGCCATCGTGTAAGCGTGGGCATAGTGGAGTTCAACTCCATCAAATCCAGCCTCGCGTGCGCGAGCAGCAGCAGCAGCAAATATCGACGGCAGTTCGTTTGGCAGATCACGAACATGTTCCAGGTCAGTATCGTTAACGCGCTCGCGATAGCCGAAGCGCAATGCTTCCAGTTCGCGCGGACGGAGAACTTCATCCACAACTGCATCGTCGGCATTCTCCAAGAACGCTCGCACCGTTTCGTCGGAAGCCTTCCGCCATGACGTCTGGCTGGAAATTCCCGCTAACGCATCACGATGATAGTCATCAATTTTTAAGAAGCGTTGAAAGTATTTCGACTTCTCGGGCCGGCGTTTGACAGAGAGAAAATCGATGATTTGAATAAAAAGAAGTGTCTCGCCCTCACTGGCTTCATGCACTACCTCGACCAGTTTTCGCAGTCCCGGGATGAAACGATCGTTGCCAATGCGCAGCAAAGGGCCACTGGGAATATCACGAACGCCAGTCGCTTCGACTACGAGAACGCCCGGGCGTCCTTGAGCAAAACGAGCGTACCAGTCGAGGTTCTGTTGCGTGACAAAACCGTCGTCAGTGGCGCGCCACGGAACCATCGCCGGAACCCACGTCCGGCTGCGCGCTTCACGTTTGCCGATGGCCACGGGGCTGAACAATTGCGAGCGCACAGCCTCGGCTGCGGTGGGCCAGCGCGTCTCGAGTATCGGGTGTTTAATTGGATTCGCAAATTTCCACATATTCGCGTTTCAGTCGAGAACTGTTCCACAGATTACACGGATTACACGGATATGCGTAATCTGGTACATTACGCTACAGCAGGGAGGCCTTTTTACTTGTCAGACGATCTACTGAAGTGGCGCAGCGAATTTCCCATTCTCGATAAAACTGTTTACCTGATTTCCCACAGTTTGGGGGCCATGCCGAAAGCCACCTTTGACCGGCTTCACGAGTATGCCGAAACGTGGGCGACTCGCGGCGTTCGCGCCTGGGCTGAAGGATGGTGGGACATGCCGGTCACAGTCGGCGACGAAGTCGCGCGCATCATCGGCGCCGATCCGGGCACAGTCGTGATGCACCAAAATGTTTCGATTTGCCAATCGCTGGTGCTTTCGTGTTTGAAACCCATGCCGGAGCGCAACAAGATCGTCTATTCGGAACTTAACTTTCCCTCGGTGATGTACGTCTACGAAGCGCACGCACGCGATGGCAGCATCCAAATTGAGACGGTGAAGTCCGACGACGGCATCACAATTCCACTCGAACGACTGCTTGCCGCGATCGATGAAACCACTCTGCTCGTTCCTTTTTCTCACGTACTCTTTAAGAGCGCTTTTCTCCAGGACGCAAAGGCAATCATTGACAGGGCGCATGAAGTGGGCGCGATGGTCGTGCTCGATACTTATCAATCGGCCGGCACCGTACCCTTCAGCGTGAAAGAGCTTAACGCCGATTTTGCCACCGGTGGTTCGGTGAAATGGCTTTGTGGTGGACCAGGCGCGGGCTATCTTTACGTCAGACCCGATCTGCAAAAACAACTCGAGCCAAAAACAACCGGCTGGATGGCCCACGAATCGCCTTTCGCTTTTGAAACTTCGATGCGCTATGCGCCTGACATCACTCGTTTTCTCCACGGCTCGCCGGCGATTCCGGCAATGTACGCGGCACAATCCGGTTATCGCATCATCAACGAGATTGGAGTCGATAAAATCCGCGAGAAAAGCATGCGACAAACTGAGTATTTGATCTCGCTTGCGGAAGAGGCCGGCTTTACAGTTACGAGTCCCAAAGACGTAAAACGCCGCGCAGGCACAATCACGATCGCTCATGAGTATGCAGCGGCTCTCGCGAAGGAGTTGATCCGGCGTGAGTTTATTATCGACTACCGGCCAGGCGCAGGCATTCGCATCTCGCCACACTTCTACACTACCGACGATGAACTGGAACTCGTAATCAAAGAGATGAAGAAAATTGGCGAGAGCGAGAGTTTTCGAGAACATGAAGCGGCGGGGGCAGCGTTCTGATGCCCGACAACTACGGCGACAATGCGCCTCTCTCTTACAACAAATATCTTCGCGTTCAGGATTTAATTAATCTTCAGGACTGCTTGTCTGATCCGGCTCATCACGATGAACTCCTGTTCATAACTGTGCATCAGGCTTATGAATTGTGGTTCAAACAGATCCTGCACGAACTCGATGCGGCAATTCAGCTACTCGAAGAAGATCGCGTGCCGGCTGCCACACGCGCGGTGAAACGCGTGGTCGAAATCGAGAAGCTGCTGGTGAACCAGATTCATATTCTCGAGAGCATGACGCCAATCAGTTTTCTCGAGTTTCGCGATCGACTCAATCCCGCGAGTGGTTTTCAGTCGATGCAGTTTCGCGAAATTGAGTTCTCTTCCGGGTTAAAAGACAACCACATTCTTCGTCAATTCTCGACTGACGCGTTTGCCTACGAACGTCTACAGGCGCGCATGAATCAGCCGTCGCTTGCCGAAAGCTTTTATCGTGTGCTGCAACGACGTGGTCTAACGGCGCCACTCAACGAAGCCGATGCGGATGCCGGGCAACAGAAGAAAGCTTATGAAGAACGCACGCGAGCCGTACTTGAAGTTGTGACTCACTTCGAAGACCGCTACGAGGAATTTCAACTCGCAGAAGCATTGCTCGAGCACGATGAATACTTTTCGCTGTGGCGCTCACATCATATAAAGATGGTGGAGCGAATGGTTGGCGCGAAACGCGGCACGGGCGGTTCGGAAGGCATCGGTTATCTGAAGACGACGCTCGACAAAAAGTTCTTTCCCGAACTTTGGGAAGCACGCACTTATCTCGACACATCACACGGTGCAGGTGGCTGCCCGTTTGCACACTGATAGAGAAGCGTAATGGAGAGAGATAGAAGAGCGGCGCCACGTGTGCGGGTGAAACTCCCAGCTCGCTGGGAAGGGGTGCTCTCGCGCGAGACTGCCACCGTTACCGATCTCAGCCGAACTGGCTGTTTCGTGCTGACGGGCGGCAAGGTCGAAATCAAAGAGCTGGTTTGGCTCGAGATTCAATTGACCGAAATGTTAACGGTCCACTTCTGGGCCGAGGTGGTTGATCAAGCTTCTGATATCGGTTTTGCGTTGAAGTTCAATTCGAGTAGCGAAGAAGACGAAACGGCACTGTCAAAGTTTTTGGAAGGTATCTTCCAGTCGCAGCCCCCGAAGATGTGAATAGATTTAATTCTTCTCTGTGCAATCTCTGTGTCTCTGTGGTTAGTTAGTTCATCGTCTTTGTTAACCACAGAGACACAGAGAACACCAAGATTGCACAGAGAAATCAAACAGGACCACAAACTTGCATCCCTCCTTTCCGGAACGGTTCAACATGGCCGACTACTTCCTCTATCGCAATCTGGAGGAAGGCCGGGAGAACAAGGTTTGTCTCTACTTCGAAGATCAAAAGTGGACCTACGGCGAAGTTGCACGCCTCTCAAACAAATCCGGCAATGCGTTGCGTGATTTAGGTGCAGGCTTTGAAGATCGCGTCCTGCTGGTTTTGCCTGACTGCCCGGAGTTTGTCTGGACATGGTTTGGAGCAGCCCGGATTGGCGCGGTGATCACGATGGTCAATCCGTTGCTGCCGGTGGCGGATTACGAATACTACCTCGATTACACACGGGCCAAAGTCGCGATTGTTCACGAATCACTGTTGTCGACGTTTGCGGAAGCGGCCGCAGGCGCGCGCTACCTGCGGGGAGTCTACGTTGTAGGTGATAACGCTGAGCTTCCAAAAAGCGACAAAGTGAAATGGGCCAACTTCGGCAAAGTAGTGAACGCGGCGCCCGACGAATGCACCGCCGCCGATACTCGTCGCGACGACATCGCCATCTGGTTGTTCACTTCAGGTTCAACCGGCCATCCGAAAGGCGCGGTCCATCTGCAACACGATCTGCCGTTCAATACGGAAGTATTTGCGAAAGCAACGATGGGCGTTAACGCAGACGATCTCACAGTCTCCGTTCCCAAACTGTTCTTCGGCTACGCCACCGGCACAAACCTGCTCTTTCCATTTGCAGTCGGAGGAGCAACGGCACTCTTTGCAGAGCGTTCAACGGCCGAGAAAATGTTTGAAGTCATCAAGCGTTATAAACCGACGATCCTCACAACAGTGCCGACGATGATCAATTCCATGTTGAACGTTCCCGGCGCCAAAGCAGAGGATCTCGCGAGCCTTCGATTCTGTTATTCAGCGGGCGAGGCTCTGCCCAAGGAGCTTTACGAGCGCTGGATGAATGCATACGGAGCGGACATCTGCGACGGTATCGGTTCAGCCGAGATGTTTCATATCTACATCACTAACCGTCCCGGCGACGTCAAACCCGGTAGCCTGGGCCGGATCGTCGAGGGTTACGAAGCAAAGATTGTCGATGCCGGCGGGCAGGAAGTAGCCACCGGCGAGATGGGGACTCTGAAAATCAAAGGCGACTCAGCGTCGCTTTGTTACTGGAACGCACACGAGAAGTCGAAGGAAACTTTTGCCGGCGATTGGTGTACGACGGGTGACCAGTTTCACGTAGATGAGAATGGTTATTACTGGTATCACGGTCGCACTGACGACATGCTGAAAGTTTCAGGCGTGTTTGTCGCGCCGGCAGAAATTGAGAATTGTTTATTGCAACATGAAGCTGTGCTGGAATGTGCAGTGGTGGGCCATGAAGCCGATGGGCTGGTAAAGCCGAAGGCATTCGTCGTTGTGCGTGAAGGATTTGCGGCAGATCAACAGCTTGCTGAAGAGATCAAACAATTCGTCAAAGACCACATCGCACTCTACAAATATCCACGTTGGGTCGAGTTCGTCGATTCCCTCCCCAAGAACGATCGCGGCAAGATCGATCGCAAGCAACTAAAAAACTAGCCACGGATAAACACAGATCACACGGATAAAACAAAAAAGTTATCCGTGTTCATCCGTGAAATCCGTGGCTTATCTTCTGCGTTCAAGATCGTAATCCCGAAGACGACGATAGAGGGTGGAAGGAGAGATGCCGAGGATCTCGGCGGTCTTGCCCCGGTGCCAGCCGGTCTTTTCCAGGGCGGCGAGAATCTGTTGTCGTTCGACCTCACGAAGCGAACCGGGTGTTGAGGGAGCTGCGACAACGGGAGCCGGCGCATCGACGCCATTGACGGTGGGTGCAACATTCACCATTGCCGGTGCAGCAACCGCAGGTCGCGTCACTTCAGGCGGAAGTTCTGAAAGGGTGATCCGCCCGTTGTTCGAAAGAATCACCGCGCGCTCCAGGCAGTTCTTCAACTGTCTTACATTTCCTGGCCAGGCGTACAAACGCAGCGCCGTAAAAGCTTCTTCCGTCAATTCCGGTGGACTCGTTCCCGCAACCACTCTGAGCAGGTGACGCGCCAGTGGGTCAATGTCTTCGGGTCGCTCTCGCAACGGTGGCAAACTGATTTGAAAACCATTGATACGATAAAGCAGATCGGACCGGAAGACGCCGTCGTTGACCACAGTGTCGAGATTGCGGTTAGTCGCGGCAACGATTCGCACGTTTACTTCAACCTTGCGCACGCCACCAACTCTGAAAAACGTTCGTGTCTCAATCGCGCGTAGAAGTTTTGCTTGTAACTGCGCCGGAAGTTCGGTCACTTCATCGAGAAACAAGGTGCCGCCGTCGGCAAGTTCAATCAAACCGAGTTTGCGACCCTTCGCGCCCGAGAACGCTCCGGCTTCATAACCAAAAAGTTCCGACTCGAGCAGCGACTCCTGAAAAGCCGCGCAGTTCAAATCAACAAACGAAGCATCGGCACGATTTGAAAGCCGGTGAATTGCATGGGCCACCAGCTCTTTTCCTGTTCCCGATTCACCAGTGATCAAAACGGACGCTTCTGAAGGCGCCACGCGCTCGATGAGCCGTATCGCTTCCTTCATTTGTTCGGATACGGAAACGATTTCCGGCAACGCCGACTGTCGCGCGAGCTGCTCGCGCAAGCGCACGTTATCCACGCGCAGGCGGCGTTTGTCTGCGGCCTGCTTCACGCGCACGTCGAGTTCGGTAATGCTGTATGGCTTCGTGAGGTAATCGTAGGCCCCGAGCTTCATCGCTTCCACGGCCGTTTCCACCGTGGCCTGGCCCGTCAACATAATCACTTCCGGAGGATTGGGCCGTTGGTGAACGCGACGCAACAACTCCATGCCATCGATGCGCGGCATGTTGATATCACACAGCAACACGTCGACATTGCTTTCCTCAAGCCGGCGCAGTGCAGCCTCTCCATCGGGCGCTGCTTGCACACGATAGCCCAGCCTTTCCAATTCCTTTTGCAAAACGAGACGAAGGTTGGCTTCGTCTTCTGCGATCAGAATTCGTGCCTGCTGTTGCTGCTCACTCAAATTGTCGGTTCCTCGCTTAACTTGACTGCGGAAAGGGTAATCGTGAAAGTGGTGCCTGCTCCCACGGTCGACTGCACGTCAAGAGTGCCGCCATGCTCGGTTAAGATACCATAACATACGGCCAGGCCGAGACCGGTTCCTCGGCCTATTTCTTTGGTGGTAAAGAATGGTTCGAAGATTTTGGGTAGGTTTTCCGCTGGAATTCCGACACCGGTATCGCTCACCTCAACCACCACCTTACCGTCCTCGTTCCGACCCACCATCGTCAACACTCCGCTCTCACCCATCGCGTCAAGCGCATTGGTGGCGAGCGCGATAACGGCTTGTTGTAACTGCCCCGGATCACCTGAAACTGGCTGTAAATCCTGAGCAATTTCGACTCTAAAGTCGATCAGAGCTCTTCGTTTCTGGTGTGTAAGCAGCCGAACCGCCGATTGAATTACGTCACCGAGATTGATCGTCACGTGGTCCGAAATACGCGAGCGGCTGAAGTCCAAAAGGCCCATCGTGATGCTTTTACAGCGAAAAGCCTCACTGCGGATTAGACCAAGATACTCGCGCAGATCTTCGAGCCCCGGCGCCCCGGCAAACTCACCATCATTCACGCGCGCTTCCAGCGATTCCGCACATGCCGAAATAGTCGCGAGGGGATTGTTGATCTCATGGACCACCCCGGCAGCCAGGCGACCCACGGCCGCCAGCTTCTCCGCGCGCGCAATCGCCCGATTAGCTTCCACACGATCGGTAACTTCTTCGCCGACCGTGATCACATGACTGACCTGGCCCGTGTTGTCAGCCCACATCGGGATCTTGCTAATGACCCAATGACGAATATCACCTCTTGGCGATGGCGTCTCCTGATCTATGCGTTCGATCTCACCGCTTTCAAACACGCGAGCAAACTCCTGCTCCAGCATGTCGCGTGGTTGGCGAGTCAGGACATCGAAAACGTTCTTACCGAGCACTGATCCACGCGGGATACCGAGTTCGCCGAGTTCGCGATTGCGATTCCACGCCACCACGCGATAATCACGATCGATGGCATACAGCGAAAGCGGCAGACTATCGACAATCGCCTCGATTAGCCGTTTTTGCGCCTCGGTTTCCGCGGTTCGCTTTTCAACTTCACGAGCGAGGCTGACTGACGTGTCACGCGCGGCTTGATAAAGCGAACAGATATGCGCGGCGAGTGAAGTCTGTTGCGCCGCCGCTTCAACGAGGCGTCTCTCCGTTTCGCCACAATCTTCACGTCGATCGAAAGCTACAATCAACGCACCCTTCGAACGCCCGGCAAAACGCACCGGAGTTACATACTCAGCCGCGTGAACGTCATCGCGCAGCAGAAACGACTTCTTATCGGTCAGCAGTTGAGCGTTAACCGACTCCGCTGATCGCAGCCATTCGTGCAAGGCTTCCGTGTTGAGCAACGTTGGATCGTCGGCAGTGCCTTCCCGGTCAAAAACGCAGATCGCATGTTTGTCGCGTCCGACAGTGACATAAGCCGCGCATAGTGACACTTCGATCGTTTCGTAGGTCGCTCCCGCAACACGTCGAACGAGTTGTTCCGGCTCGAGTGCTCGCAGCAAACCTCGTCCGAGATCCGACAGAAACCTGAGTTCGCGATTACTGCCAATCAACGCCCATTCGCGTTGCGAGGTGCGGACGTGGAGGCTGACTCGCGACAACAACTCACCCGGCGTTGAGGGTTTGGTGATGTAGTCGTCGGCGCCGGCAGTGAAAGCCTGAACCTTGCGAGCTTCGTCGTCACTTTCAGAAAGCGCGATGATCGGTAATTTACTGGTAGTTGGTTGGGCTCGAAGCAGTTTGCACAGAGCAAGGCCATCGACGCCCGGCATCTCGAGATCGAGAGCCACGAGGTCGCAACGAACGCCTTTCAGCACGCGCAGCGCTGCGGAGGCTTCGGGTACAGTCACAACACGATATTGAGCCGTCTCGAAGATTTCACGGAGCCGGTCACGGGATACCGCGTCGTCGTCAACTATTAAAAGTGTTGCGCTGTGATTTTCGGCGGGAGCTACCATGCTTTCAGCAGGGCACGTCGTGAAGACACGCCTCAAAGCGATTGAAAGCGATGAGAGCAGAAGATGTCAAGAATTTCTTAGGTTTTTAGCCACGGATTACACGGATTTCACTGATAAGAACTTATTCGCATGAAAACTTATTCTTTATCAGTGTGATCCGTGTAATCCGTGGCTGGATTCTGTATTCAACTGAAGGTCGGTATCGGGAACCTCGCGTACGAGACGGTGAGTGGATTTTATCCGGTACATTTCGTTATCGGCGGCGACCACGAGCTGGTCCAGGGTCTCACCGTGAACACCAAAGGTTGCCGTACCGATGCTGATTCCAACTCGCGCAGAGCGATTCTTGCCGACGGCAAGCGAGAATTTTGACACGGCATTTTCGATGCGCATGCAAAGGTCCTCGACCTGCGCGCCGACCACTTCCTGAACCAGTGCCACGAACTCGTCGCCGCCGTAACGGGCGAGAAAATCGTACTCGCGCAACTGGCCTTCGATAAGGTGGGCCACTTCGCGCAGCATCTTGTCGCCTACCTTGTGACCATACGTGTCGTTCACATTCTTGAACTCATCCAGGTCGAGCATCAGGATCTGGAATGGACGATCGGTGCGACGCGCGCGTGCGGCGTCTTCTTCGAAACGAAGCGCAAGGTAGCGCGCGTTTGGTAAACCGGTTAGCTGATCGGTCAAGGCATTCGACTCGGCTTCAGCGTGCTGCATCGCATTTGCCAAAGCGTCCGAAGCAAGGCGGGTAACAGTCTCGAGCAGTCGCATGTGGTCGTCGCTATACTGCTCGAGTTCATTTGAATAAACGGACAACGCGCCCAACAGGACGTCGTCCTTGAACAACGGCAACGCCGCCATCGAGCGATACTTGATACCCGCTTCGGGATTGATGTCGGTAAAGTCGAGACTGGGATGAAGCTGGTTGACCGCACTCCGATTCGAGAGTGCAAATCCAGTTACACCCTCTCCCAACGCGATCGATCGCCCTGCCAACTTCTGGGCGTTCTTGCCGGCCACGTGACGAGCCGTCGCAAATCCTTTGTACTCGTCGTAGAAGTAGACCACGCACGTGTCAAACGGGACCACGTGGCCCACCTTGTCAACCAGAATCTCGAGTGTGTGCTCAACGTTGAGCGACGTGCCAAACGTCCGCGCAATCTCATACAACGCATAGACCTCACGATGGGCTTTCTTAATCTGGTCATAGGCGATGTAAGAGCCGCGCTCGCGCGTTTGACTCAAGTCAACATCACTGAGTTGGAGCGGTGGGTCGGTTGAATAATTTCCCGGTTGCGGCTGCAGTCCCAGTCGGGCGATTTCCGCCTCAAACCGTGGCAAGTGCTTGATGAACTGTTCGACCACCACCGGATCGAAATGTATCCCGGAACCACGACGCAGTAACGCGGTCGCTTCGTCGAAAGTCATGCTGCGACGGAATGGACGATCTTCACGAATCGAATCAAAGCAATCGACCACGGAGATGATGCGAGCGGTTATCGGAATCTGTTCGCCACGGAGCCGGTCAGGATAACCACGACCATCCCATTGTTCGTGGTGATGCCGGATTATCGGAATCACCGGATAAGGAAAATCCACCCGACTGAGCATTTGGGCGCCTACAACCGTGTGGATCTTCATCTTCTCAAACTCGGCGTGAGTCAGGGGACCGGGTTTATTTAGGATGTGGGGCGGCACTGCGAGTTTCCCCACGTCGTGCAGCAATGCGCCTGCTTTTAGCGCGGCGATTTCGTCATGACCCAAACCAAATACCTCACCCATGCCCGCGGCATAAATCTGCACGCGTCTGACATGACAATGAGTTGTTTGATCTTTAGCGTCGATTGCGGTGGCGAGAGCTTCGGCAGTCGCCAGGTGCAATTTACTCAACGATTCGATCTCGTTGGTCTTCGCTTGCAGACGAATGCGCGCACTGCGATAGATCAGGTAAGTGGCAAGAATTGAGATTGGGGTGAGTATGAGATAGGGCAAAAGAAACGTGCCGTAGATCCATTCAAGCATCAACGGTACGACGAGCAACGCCCACGCCACCCACAAATGGTTCGTGTGCCACCAATGCATTACCGCAAGGCGCAACGAAGCTGCCGGAGACAAAGCTGGGAGCAACTCAGCTTTGTCTCCGGCGATTTGGGCAAGAGGCAGCCCTTGTTGAAGGGGCTGCCGTGCGGGGTGAGATGTTTCACGACTCGTTACTGTCATAGAACTTTGCGGCTACGGACCCCGTGCGGAGAGCCCGCGAAGCAGAAGCTTCCAAGCCGCGCCGTCCTATTCACAACTATCGTGCCGCAAAAAATTCTTCGAAATATCGATAACGGCGCTGAAGTTATTCCATTTTGACAGGTCAGATTGAGAAGTTCAGTCAAGCTGATAAACTGAGCCACGGATTACACGGATAAAGACCGATTATGGAAAAACTGCCGACACCAGTCGGTTATATCGATCTACTGCGTCGAAATCGTAGCTTCAGGCAACTGTGGTTGGGACAGGTGGTGAGTCAGCTTGGCGATTGGTTCAATACCATCGCAGTGTACACCATCATTCTCAAACTCACTGGCTCCGGCCGCGACGTCGGATTGTTGCTGGTTGCGCGTTTTATTCCGAGTTTTTTCTTCGGGCCGATTTCAGGTGTGATCGCCGATCGATTCAGCCGGCGTCACATCATGATCGTGTCTGACATCCTGCGCGCTTTTGTCGTGCTCGGGTTTTTATTTGTGCGGAGGGCTGATCAGCTTTGGATAATCTACGTGCTCACGGTGTTTCAGTTAGGCCTGTCAACTTTTTTTGAACCGGCGAAAACTGCTGCGATCCCCTCTGTGGTTGAGGATCGCGAGTTGGTTGCCGCCAATGCGATCTCGTCGGTGACGTGGTCGGTCATGTTGACGCTCGGCGCCGCGATTGGTGGGTTCATCACCGGACTGTTTGGGACTGATGTTGCTTTCATCCTCGATGCGGCAACTTATCTTTTATCCGCGGCACTGATCGCCAGCATTCGGGTTCCCAAACGAGAGAAGCGCGAGAAACAAAAAGTTTCCCTCGGGCGGCTACTGGGAATAAGTGAGACGATCGAGGGAATCCGTTATGTGAAGGATCGTCCGCGAGTACTGGCAGCTTTGCTGGTAAAACCGGCGTGGGGTATCGGCGGCGGCATACTCACATTGCTGGCAGTGTTTGGCGAACGCATCTTTCCGGTCGGCAAGGATGCTGCGGGCGGCATCGGGGTTCTCTTTGCCGCACGTGGAATCGGAACGGCCGTGGGACCGATCGTGGCGCGACGTATTTCCGGGGAAGCCAATAAGCGCCTTCAGGCATCGATCGGAATAGCGTTCATAATCGGCGGCGTTTTTTATATTTTGTTTGGCAGCGCGACGAGTTTCGTTTTTGCCCTCGTCGTGTTGGGAATCGCGCATTGCGGAGGCAGTATTCTGTGGGTGTTTTCCACTGTAATTCTGCAGCGAACGGTAGTCGATAGTTTTCGCGGGCGCGTGTTTGCCGCGGAGATGGCGCTGTTGACTTTGACTATGGCAGCATCTAACTACGTGACCGGCGAACTATTGGACAGGTTTAATATCTCCCCTCGCATCGTTACAGTCGGCATCGGAATCTTTTTTCTGCTTCCGGGTGTGGCCTGGTTCTTAACGCAACGATGGTGGGACCGCGACGAAGATCTCGCGCAACCTCCGGTCAGGCACGAACAACCGGTGGTGCATCAATCTTTAAGCAATGACTGACAAACGGATAAAAGTTGGCGTAATGGGATCGGCCGCCTCTGACAGCGCTCGGCTGGAGACAGGAAACACGCTGGTGGAAAAAGCTGAACTCCTCGCGCGCGCCATTGCAGCGCAGGAAGTCATTCTTTTAACGGGCGGCACCACGGGTATTGTTTACGTCGTCGGGAAGACAGCGCACGAGGCCGGCAGTTTTCATATCGGCATCTCGCCGGGCAGCAACGAACGCGAGCACGTTGAGATGTACAAGCTGCCGCTTGATGCGTGCGATGCGCTTGTTTACACGGGATTCGGGTTGAAGGGCCGTAATGTCGTGCTGGTGAGATCGTGCGACATCGTGCTGTTTATCGCAGGTGCGATGGGCTCGCTAAACGAATTCACGATTGCACACGATGAAGGCAAGATCATCGGATGTTTGACTGGTTCCGGCGGCGTCGCTGACGAGTCGGAATACCTGTTACAGCGATTTGGCAAACGCACTGCGGCACGGGTTTTCACAAATGACGATCCCGAACGCTTGCTTGATGACTGTTTGAGTGGTTTGAAGAATTCCTAAACACGTATGGATATTGTTGCCTGCCACGCGAGTCAACCGGTTGAAGTAAGCGATTTCGATAATGAAATCTGGCAACAGTGTTCGCCGGTTAAGATCGAGCATTACTGGTCCGGCGAACCGGCTATGACGTCGCGTCATGCAGAAGCCAGCATCTGCTGGACGAATGACGCTCTGCACGTGCGCTTCCTCGGTACCCAGCAGGAGCCGTTAATAGCTTCTGAAGATCCGGTGACTGACAGAAAAACGCTCGGTCTTTGGGATCGCGACGTGTGCGAGATTTTTATCGCGCCCGATCCGGAGCAGCCCTGGCGGTATTTTGAATTTGAAGCAGCACCGACGGGTGAGTGGATCGATCTTGGAATAGTAGTGAAACCGACCGGAAGAGAGACTGATTGGGATTTCGCTTCCGGTTTTACGACCGCGGCGAAACTCACTGAAGGACAGTTGTTCGTAGGAATGAGAATTCCGTGGAGTGACGTTATTCCACGACCGTCGTCAGGAACATTATGGCGTATCAACCTCTTTCGCTGCGTTGGACCAGAAGCACCTGAACGTTACCTCGCGTGGCGTCCCACCGGTACTCCGGAACCTAACTTCCATGTGCCTGATGCATTCGGGAGATTGGTTTTCGCCACGGATTAACACGGAGTAAATCCGGATTCATCCGCGTTTATCTGTGGCTAAAACATACTTCTCGAAACTGGCCCTGTCCGTGTCGCTCATCTCCACAATTCGAGCCCCGATAACGTATCCACCGTCGTCCAGAGTCTC
Organism: uncultured Acidobacteriota bacterium; assembly: GCA_963708055.1. Classification (GTDB taxonomy): domain Bacteria; phylum Acidobacteriota; class Blastocatellia; order Pyrinomonadales; family Pyrinomonadaceae; genus PSRF01. The sequence goes on from OY970193.1 coordinate 2,501,191, forward strand.
GTATCGTACCGGGGAGACTTTCATGTCAACCGGTCCGCCGGGAAGATCGAGCTTCAGAAACAACTTGCGATCGGCTCCGGCCAGATAATGCTCACCAACGCGAATCGCCGGGACCACTAACGCGATCCCGGTCACGCTAACGTCCAGTGTATGCCCGTCAAGTGACGGCAGCCGGCGGTAACCGTTTGAACTTGCTCGCGGATCCGACAGGTTCAAAGTGAAGCTAAGTTGAGCATCCACACGTTTACCTGACCGCCGATTGCCAATGAAACGGCGCAGGCGCGACACCATTCTGCGGGGCAATTCCGACATTCTTCCGAAGCCGCTACGAATTCTCGGGCCAAATTGAGGAGGGCACTATCGGGAAGCGATTGGGGGCAGTCGCAAAGTTATTCTAAAAAACCTGCTTGGGCTGGTGCAATAGTTTAATTCTTGAGCATCAGCGGCTTGCCGCCATTGTCGCCGCTGCGGACGCCGGAAGCGTCGAGATAGAACGAAAGTCGGCCTGAGCGTCCGTATAGGGCCGGTTCCGCGGTCGCATACCACGACTTGCCATCGGTAGCTCGGACCACCTGAAATTTATAGCCGGTCGACTCAATTCCTTCGATATCTTTAGGAATAAGGCCGCCGCTGATAAGTTCGGCCATACTGCCAAACTGCCCGTTATGACCCTGGCTATAGACCACCTGCGCCAGTGAGATGCGCGTAAGCAGGTCCTGAACGTCGCTGTGATGAGCATTGATACGGGCTTCAAAGAAGAACTTCTTTCCTGCTTTTTTAACGAGTTCCAGGTTTTCCCTATCGCCAACGATCCAACTGTTGTCGACCTTAATCAGTGAAGCCGGTTCGATCTTCTCCTTACCTTCAGGGTCAATAACCTTTACGAAGACTGTGGCGGCGTCGCCGCTGACCTGCTCGCCCGTTAATTCGACCTTTACGGGAATCCTTTCACTGACGGCAACGGCCATGCGATCAAAATCAGGTTTGAGTTCGTCGAATTCCTGCGTTGAAAGACCATCGATTGCCGGGCGGTAGATCGATAGGGCAAACGCCTCACGATACTTCTTCTCGCGCATCATGCGATAAAACTCACGCACCGTCTCGGTTGGCGTCCGCGGTGTTTGTGAGAAGGCGACGGATGGTCCAATGAAGAGCGCGATCAGTAGCAGTGTAACAACTCGAATACTCATAATTTATTGCAGGCGCTACATTATAACTGTAGGGGCGGCCCTCCGTGGCCGCCCTAGTCTGGAACTCAAAATCGTCTCACCTAAAACGAAATGATACGGGCACTCCTCCATGCCTCTCTTATCGGGAGACAAAGAAGTTCGTACGCAAGGGCGGCCACGGAGGGCCGCCCCTACAATCACTTGCGTTCGACGGCGCCCGGTTTCAACACCAACTCGCGTCCCACCAGGTAGAGCAAAATCGTCAACGCGAGGAACGGCAGCATTCCGAGCACGTCTGAATTAGGTCCTTCGAAGAACGGGTTATGATGCGCCGCCCACTCCTCGAGGCCTTTCAGTTTAGTCACAATCCCCTCATCCAAATTGAGGAAGGCGAAGATAACGCCTGCTAGGGTTGCTCCCGCAATATAACCGGAAGCGAGCAGCACACCAGGACTCTTGTCGGTCTCGGCGGCCATCTGCTCTTCATTCATATTCTGATTCTCTGGTTTCTTGCGCAGGTACTTGTCCACGAGCCAACGCACCACACCGCCGATAAATATCGGCGCCGAGGTCGAAATCGGCAAGTAAACACCCACCGCAAACGCCAGCGATGGCACACCACTCAATTCAAGCACCACCGTGATCATCACTCCGAGCAGCACCAGTCCCCACGGTAATTCTCGACTCAGGATGCCCTTGATGATGTAAGACATCAGCGTCGCTTTGGGCGCAGTAAACTTGGCAACCGTCTGATTACTGCCAGGCACTTTGTCGTAGACGCCGTTGATACCCGGATCGGCAAGATACACCGGCACGCCCTGGTCGTTAACAAAGTAACGTCCTGCTGGTCCATATTCGGTGCCGGTCTTGTGTACCACGTTATAGAAGTTGGTATCGAGGCTTGCCTGACCACCCTGCAACTGTTCCTTCTTCGGCTGGTCGCCACTCATCACAAACTTATCAGGAGTAAAGCGATAATCGGCCGGGAAGCTGAAGTCTTTGGTCTGGGCAACCGGGACGTAAACACTGCCCGATTGATTCATCGCCAGGAGGATTGGACCAAGTGCGATGGCTGAAACGAGAGCGCCAACCAGAATCGCAATCTGTTGATACTTGGGCGTTGCGCCTACGAGAAATCCGGTCTTCAGATCCTGTGACGTGGTTCCGCCATTCGAGGCTGCGATACAAACGATGCCGCCGATCGACAGCGCCGTCACGAAGTACGGTGGCGCGGTCCAACCAATGACCAGGAATACCAGGCAGGTCAGCAGCAGTGTCGCGACCGTCATTCCCGAAATCGGGTTTGACGAAGATCCAACCTCACCCGTCAGTCGCGATGAAACCGTCACAAACAGAAAACCAAAAGCAATGATGAGAATGGCGCCGAGGATGTTGAAGCGAAGGTTGAGTTGCGGAACGATCATGATCACGAGCATCAAAGCGATGATTCCGCCAAGCACAAACTTCATTGAGAGATCCTGATCGGTTCGCGGTGCATTCTCGTTTGAGCCCGTGCCCGATCGGCGCAAGTCGGCGAGGCCGCCTTTCAACCCGCTCCAAATCACAGGAAGCGATCGGAACAAACTGATAATGCCACCCGCTGCCACCGCGCCCGCGCCGATGTAAAGGATGTAACCCTTTTGAATCTGGCTGACGGACATGTCTTTGATCAGGTGAGTTGTTTCAGGGGCGAGTGGTGTCATCCAACCGCCGCCGAAATACTTGATTGCGGGTATCAACACCAGATATGCGAGCACGCCGCCGCCGACCATGATCGAAGCGATGCGTGGTCCAATGATGTAACCGACGCCCAACAGCGCGGGATTATTTTCGACCGCTACTGAACCACCTTCGAAGGGCGGACCGAATGTCTTGCCTGGATACTCTTTCCAGGTCTTAAACACTTGGGCGATGCCGTAGTAAAGGAAGCCGATACCGAAACCACCGATGATTGTCTTGCCTCCCGTCGCAGCCTGATCCACCACTGAAGTGTCGGCAGCGCCTTCACGAGCTGCGGCGCGTGATTCTTCAGAGGCTCCGGCCTTCAACACTTCAGCGCAGGCTGTTCCCTCCGGATATTTCAGGTAGCCGTGCTGAGCGACAAGCAGTGCTCGTCGCAGCGGAATCATCATCAGGATGCCGAGCAGTCCTCCCAATACCGCCACCAGCATCACGCGAGAAAGTTCAAGATCAAATCCGAGGATCAGGATCGCCGGCATCGTCACGCCAAGGCCGAAGGCTATCGACTCTCCGGCCGAACCGGCTGTCTGAACGATGTTGTTTTCAAGAATCGTGGCGTCGCGCAAACCCAGTTTTGATAACACACGGAAAAGAGTGATGGAGATCACTGCAACCGGGATCGACGCGCTCACAGTTAGACCAACTTTGAGAACGAGATAAAGCGACGAGGCGCCAAAAACGATACCCAGCGCTGTACCCACGATTAGCGGTAAAACCGTCAGCTCACGCAGCTTGACACCCGCCGGAATGTAAGGACGGAAAGTCGCCAGGTAAGGATTATCGGGCTTAAATCCGACACGGTCTGGGTACTCGTTTGCAGGGATGCTTTCACTGGACATCCGGTTTGACCTCCAACTAGTTTGCTAAAACGGGGAGAGCGCAGGGGTTAGAAAACGCCGTTACTTTACACGGGCCGCCCGCGCTCGGCAAGCGTGATTTCAGCCGCAGATTAACACTGATGATAGCGATTAACCCGTCTTTTTATCCGGCGTTTACCTGTGGCTTCTGATTATTTACGCAACCGCCTCGCTAGTTTTTCGGGTAAACTGCGGAGACCCATGCGCAACCGAACCGTTCCTTTGATGCTTTTGTTGCTGATTGCGTTTCTGTCTGCAAAATCCATTGCGGCTCAAACAAAGATTCCCACACCCGCGGAAGTTCTTGGCTTCGTTCCGGGCGAGGATCGCAAACTCGCATCCTGGAATCAGATAATCGACTACTTCCAACGGCTCGACGGCGCCAGCGATCGCCTGATCTTTGAAACGCTTGGCCAAACGTCGATGGACAAGCCGTTTGTAATGGCTACGATCAGCAGCCCGGCAAATCTCGCGCGCCTCGAAGAGTTCAAACAGATTCAGGATCAGCTTGCCGATCCTCGAAAACTCGGCCCACTCGCCTCGCGGGATCGTAAAGCAGCAAACTTGATCCGATCGGGGAAGACGATCGTTCTGATCACATGCGGAATTCATTCGACCGAAGTCGGCTCCTATTTATCCAGCACGTTGATCGCTCACCGTTTGGCTTCGTCAACCGAACCTGAGATTCAAAAGATTCTCGACAACACGATCATCCTGCTCGTCCCGTCACTCAATCCCGACGGCGTCGACATAGTTAAAAACTGGTGTGACAAAACACTCGGCACGCCTTTCGAAGGAACCGATCCGCCCGAGCTTTATCACAAATACACCGGCCACGATAACAATCGCGACTGGTACGCGTTTACCCAGGTCGAAACGCAGCTCACAGTCGACCGGATTCACAACTTCTGGCACCCACACATAGTCCACGACATTCATCAACAAGGTGCTTTTGGTTCGCGCCTGTTCTTACCGCCGTACATGGCGCCGGTTGAACCGAATGTGCCGCGCGCGATCGTGCAGGGCTTCACTGAACTCGGTAACTGGATGGCCGCGGAAATGCGCAGCAAAGGCTTCCAGGGGATTACCACTAATTCAACTTATGACGCCTGGACTCCCGCGCGTGCCTATTCTCACTATCACGGCGGCGTGCGCATGCTTTCCGAAACAGCGTCAGCCAAAATCGCGTCGCCAACGACATTGAAGTTTGACGAACTCCGCTCGCGCGAAGGTTATGATCCGCAAAAAGAGTCGCCGAAGTTTGGTCCGGTTTGGCAGGGCGGTGAGTGGCGCTTAAACGACATTACGAAATACATGACTACGGCTGCATTCCTGTTATTGGACCATGCAGCGACGAATCGCGAGCAATGGTTGCAAAGGTTCTACGGGATCGGGAAAGAAGCGGTGCGACCCCGTCGGGCTGGAGAATTGTTTGGTTATTTGATCGAACCCGGAAACGACTGCGAAGCGCTGCTCAACATCCTCAAAAGTGGCGGCGTGGAACTGATCAGCCCCAAAGTCGGAACCAACTTCAAACTTGGCGCAAAGGCGCTTCCAGCCGGAACAAAACTGGTTCGCATGGACCAACCTTACGGCGTCTTTGCCAAGACCTTGCTCGAGGTGCAACGTTATCCGAATCTGAGAGACGCCGCGGGTCATCCAATCGCGCCGTACGACGTGACGGCGCATACGTTACCGTTGTTGATGGGCATCACGGTGCATCCGGTTAAAACTCCTTTCAGACACACACCCGGAACGGCGGAGGAACTTGTCGAGCAGCCAGAGATTTGCAGGACCATACCGCGCCGGGATCTGTTTGCGATCTATCGTTCGTCAGTACCTGCTTACGATGAAGGTTGGACCAGGTGGATACTTGATTCGAAAAAAATCCCGTTTGGCATACTCGGTGATAAGGAACTTCGCGCCGGCATCACGGTCTATAAACCCTCGCGCGGTGTAACTGGAAAGTACTATACGCTCCTGATTCCCGATCAATCTGCACGCACGTTACTTGAGGGTTATCGAACTGGTGCAATGCCGCCTGAGCTAACCGGCGGTCTTGGAGCTGAAGGAGTAAGGCACCTCCGCGACTTTGTTGAGACTGGCGGCACGCTCATCTTCCTGAATCGTGCTTCCAACTTCGCGATCGAACAATTCAAGTTGCCGGTTCGCAATGTTGTCGCTGGACTTCCGCGCACCGATTTTTATGTGCCCGGATCGATCCTGCGAATCGAGCTCGACACGTCACACCCGCTGACAAAGGGAATGCCCAAAGAAACGATTGCCTGGGCTGAAGATTCGCCGGTGTTTGAAGTAAGCAATGACGCAAACGCATCGGTGCCGGCGTCGAACGTAAAGATCGTGGCGTCGTACCCTGCCGACAAAGATCCACTGCTCTCCGGCTGGTTACTGGGCGGCAATCTGGTCAAAGGCAAAGCGGCCCTGGTTGAAGTCACGATGGGCAAAGGACGAGTAATTCTGTTCGGCTTTCGTCCTCAGTATCGAGCCCAGTCAATCGCCACTTACCCATTACTCTTCAACGCTTTAAGCCCAAGCCACAGATAACACGGATTTGAAAAGCAGATCAGCGCTGATCCGTTCCCTAATCCGTGTAATCTGTGGCTTGAACTTTTCATACGGAGAGGCGTATAACTTGATCACTTGGCAAGGCACGAACAGCTTTCAATAGTCTTGCCAGACCGCGATGGTCACCCTTCTCTTTATTTCGGTTCTCGGCTTAATTTTACTTTCCGTTGCCGTCTACTTCTGGCAGAAACCTCCAAATACACCGGATCGTGGCAACTGGTTACCGCCACCAAACCCACCGAGTTTCTTAACTGACATCCGCCTAAATGAACTCCGCGTAAACGAACTCGGCCCTGCAACCGCAGACAATTCCAGCCAGGTAGACGCTGAGACTTTTCAAAACGCCATCGAAGCAATTCGTGCATGGCAAACCTCGCCGAATAGAAACACCGCAGCCAAACTGTTGCATGTCGCCGCCGTCGCGGACGATGCGAAAAACTATGGCCGGGCAGTTGAACTGATCCTGATGTCATGGCGCGACCGCAGTTTGTCAGACATTTCAGCAAGCGAGCTGCAGGCGTTAATTCACAGCGAGTACTGGGTTTTGTCATCGCACACTCGAACTTCAGGAGCAGGCTTTGTTCTGAAGCAAACGCTCGCAGAAGCAAACCGTGAAATTGAGTCCACAAACAACCCAACCTAACCATCAACTGCCTCCAGTTGAACTGAAAGAGATAAAGCAATGTCAAATCTTGATATCACTACTGTGTTACCTGTGCTCATTGGAGCATTTGTTCTTCTGATCTTCTTCCTCGTAATCGTGAACCGCATTTTCGTCAATGTCGGCGCACGTGAAATCGCGATCAAAGAACGACGATACCTCGGCCGGAAAATGCCGCCGGGAAGAGTGGTAGCCACCGAAGGAGAAGTTGGCATTCAAGCCGATGTGTTAAAGCCCGGCTTGCACCTCATCAAGTTTCCTTTTGAACGGGTAGTAAGAAAAGTGCCGCTGATTGAAGTGGGCGCTGACGAGCTTGGCGTAATTGACGCCGTTGACGGCGAACCGATGCCTGCCGGAAGGATCTTTGCACCCGACCGCGCGCAAAATGCGCACAACAACTTCCAGGATCCGATCGCGTTTATTAAACAGGGCGGCGTGAAAGGTATTCAGCTCCGCACGTTGCCTCCGGGTCTTTGGCCCATACATCCGTACCTCTTCCGCGTTTCAATCGCGAAAACGACACTGGTGCCTCAGGGCAAGGTTGGCGTAATCACCGCGGCGGATGGTGGTCCACTCGATCCCGGCCGGCTGTTAGGAAAAGCGATTGCAGACCATCGCAACTTCCAGGACGCCGAACAGTACATCGCTTCGGGCGGACAAAAAGGACCGCAAGTCGACATTCTGACGCCGGGTGTTTACCGCATCCTGACGCAGTCAGGTTCAATCGACGCCTCCAACGAAGCCAAACCAGGGCTTTTCAACATTCGCTTGTTTGACGCGACCGTGATTAATGAAAATCAGATCGGGCTGGTTGAAGCACTCGATGGTGCTCCGCTCGATCCGCGTGATTACGTGGCCGCGTCTGTTTCGGGTCACGACAATTTCCAGGATGGACATGAGTTCATCGGCAAAGGCGGCCGACGTGGTCCACAGAAAGACATCCTGCTGCCCGGCACCTATTACATCAATCCCTTCCTGTTCAAAGTCATTCCGGAAACAGCGAAAGAGATTAAGCCGGGTGAAGTCGCGGTGGTCGTGTCGAACGTTGGTAAAGATCCTTCGGAAGACGTCAGACGCGAGATGGCTGCAAAAGTTCGCGAACGAATGGAACGCGAGCAGGCGGAGCAGGTCGAGGATTCAGTCAATCGTCTTGACGTGATTGACGACACTCGCACAGTCGAACAGATCAAGGCCGACCTCATGACCGGCGACCCGGCTGATCGACGACTCGATGAAGGCGCACACGAAGCGTACGTCGTGCCTGAAGGGTATCGTGGTATTCAGGAAGCCGTAGTTGGACCAGGACGTTACTACGTCAACACTCTTGCGATTACCCCGATCGTGATTCCGACTACTAACCAAACAGTGGAATGGACCGCGGGTGAAGTAGCCAACACGTTCAATCCGTTCGAAGTGATTTCCAAAGACGGTTTCACGATGCAGTTGGAAGTACGTGTGGTCTTTCGTGTGAAACCGGAAGATGCGCCGTTCATGGTCGCTAAGATTGGCGGCATCGAACGTTTGATCCAAAACGTGATGCATCCCCTCATCGACTCGATCTTCCGTAACCAGGCGTCGGAATCGTCGGCGATGGCGTACCTGCAAAACCGGCACGAGGAGCAGGAACGTGCGGAAGCGCGTGTGCGGGCGCACTTGCTCAAGTATCACGTTGACGTAGTGAACGTGCTCATCTGTCACATTCATCTGCCGGAAGAGTTGATGAAAACTCAGACCGAGAAAATTCTCGCCGAGCAACGGCAGAATATGTACAACGCTCAGCGTGAGGCGGAGGAGAAACGCATTCAACTCGAGAAGACGAAATCGCATGCCGACAATCAGAAGGATCTCGTGGCCGCGACTGTCGGTGTGGAGATCGCCAGCAAACGTGCCGAACAACGCAAAGCCGAAGGCGAGGGCGAGGCGCATTACATTCAGCAAACGGGCCGCGCCGAAGCCGAGAAAGTGCGGCTTATGGGTGAGGCTCAGGGCGTCGCGTATCGCGAACAGGTCAATGCGCTGGGAACCCAGGGCGTAGCACTGGTGGAGACGTTGAAGGTTATCGGCGAGAAAGGCGTCCGCATTACACCGGATGTTTTGGCGACTGGTGGCAATGGCTCGGAAGCTGGCGGCGGGATCGGCTCCCTGCTCCTGCTCAACCTCTTCCGTGACCGGCTAAACATGCCCACCAACGGAGAAAAAGTAAGTACACGGTAAATAAATAAATCACGACGGACTGTAGGGGCGGCCCTCCGTGGCCGCCCTAGTCTGGAACTCAAAATCGTAACTCCTAAAGACCTACGATAAGGGCGCTCTTTAGTGGCTCTCTATCGGGAGACAAAGAAATGCGAACGCTAGGGCGGCCACGGAGGGCCGCCCCTACAACCGACACCGGGCCGCCCCAAAACGATACCGAGCGGCCGCCACAAACAATATCGGCGGCCGGCACAGAAAAGACAGAACTTCTCAACCGCTTCTTGGTGAATCTCTCATATCGTCTCACGCCGAACTTCTCTGATCTTCAGTTTTTCACATCAACAAGGAGGGTACCCAGTGAAACAATCAATCGGTTTGATTGCGCTGTTCATCTTCGTGGCTAGTGTGAGCCTAGTACTCTCGGCCCAGGTACAGAAACAAGGTGACCCCAACGCCGTAGACAAACATGAAGGCGCAGTCGGCGAAGCTGTATCGCGTATTATCCAAATGGAGCGGTGAGGTTAGTTAGAAAAGTAAATCAGCCACGGATTTCACGGATTAATCGATTTCTTGATCCGTGTTATCCGTGGCTAAATTTTGTTGTCGAGATACATCTTCGCGGCCATCTTCGTGAGTTTCCAAACTCTCGACCACGCAATCCGGCTGTTACCATTCTCACGTCCCGTCAACTTGTCGAAGATCAATTGCCGGAACACCCGACCTTCACGCCTGAGCATGAACTCCCTCGCAAATGGCTTCGCCGTCTCAAAGAAACTAAACCCTGGATCGGTCACTACACCGATACCTTCGAGGGTCATCAAAGCACGCATGATGTACGTGAAGTTTGACGGCAGCCGGAACGGATACTCGTAGATCACTTCGGCGAGGTCGTAAGTCAACTCCTTGAAGTTCACTTCACCGAGCTTGAGATTCAGATAATGGGTGAAGAGACTTTCAACCACCGGCCGCACGGTTTCCGGATCAACGCCGGGCTTCAGGAAGTTGAGATTGATAATGTCCTGGCCCAACCCACGCACATCACGTCCGACCACATGGAAAAACGCGTCAATCATCTGCGACTGCAATGTTGGAGTGATCCGTCCGACCATTCCGAAATCAAAGAACGCAAGATGACCACTGTCCATCACGAGCAGATTGCCGGGATGCGGATCGGCGTGGAAAAAACCGTCTTCAAGCAATTGCTTGAGATAGGTTCGAATCAGCAAACGATTAACTTTGACCGGCGAGATGCGATGCGCTTTCAGGCCCTCGAGATCAACCACCTTCGTGCCGCGAATGAAATCGAGCGTGAGCACACGCGTGTTGGTGTGTGACCAGTAGATTTTAGGCACTCGAATCGCGCGCCAGGTGCGGAAGTTATAACGAAACCTGTCGGCGTTACGACCTTCCTTGACGTAATCAATCTCGTCAAAGATGGTGGCGTGAAACTCGCGCAACATGCCTTCCCAATCGGCATTCTCATTTGCCTTCGGGAAGAAACGATTGGTGAGTTTTACCAGGCGAAACAGAATTGCCACGTCAAACGCAATGGTCGACTCGAGATTCGGACGCTGCACTTTGACGGCGACTTCTTCGCCACTCGCAAGACGAGCACGATAAACCTGGCCCAGCGACGCGGCGGCAATCGGTTCGCTATCGATTTCCGTGTAAGCCTCGCGAACAGGGCGTCCGAGTTCCGACTCGATGATCGCAAACGCTTCCGCGGTAGAAAACGACGGCACCTGGTCTTGTAGTGTCGCCAGTTCCGTTACGTATTCCAACGGCAACAAGTCAGCCCGAGTACCGAGCGCCTGACCAATCTTGATAAAGGTTGGGCCAAGCTCGATCAACGACTCTCGCAGCCAAACTGCTTGTTTCTTCAGTCGCGCCTGTTTTTCTGCCGAACCATCAGCGCCACGAAACACCAGGTGGCGCAACATGCGCACGACGCGATCAAAAGCCTCGTAGAGTTGGGCCGTCAGCCACGCTTTGAACCGTTCGCGCCGGCCTTTCCCGCGCGCCTGCTCTCGCATCCGCTCTACAGCACGATTATTAAAATCCGCTCGAACGTCGTAAGTATCCAGAAACAGGTAAAACGAAAATAGTCCGAGCACGCGTGCGACTCGCGCTGCATGCAACCAACCACGCAAGTCTCTTCCCTTGAGAATTTCGTCGACTAACTCCTCCGACAACGGCCGCACTGGCGCAGCCTGCCGCGTTGGAACCGGTGGACTGACCGCCAGGCCGTTTCCGTCTCGTTGTGTTCTTTTAACTAATGCTTGATTTGAACTCATTATGAATGTCTAAATAACTGCCAGCATGTGCTTCGTGCCCGTGCGGTCGAAATAACTGTTGGCCCGTTCAACGTCTCTCGCGATCTGCGTCGTTAACTGCTCGACCGAGCTAAACTTCTTTTCATCACGCAAACGATACAGAAAGCGCACACGCACAACATCGCCGTAAAGGTCGCCGCCCCAGTTCATTACGAAGGTCTCAACCGAAGGTTCCGTGGCGTCCGCAAACGTCGGTCTCAGCCCTATATTTGTTACGCTACGCCGCCATTGACCATCAACCAACGTGCCGGTGACGTAAACGCCATTCCGGGGTATGACGCGGTTGTGTGGGTGGAGGTTGGCCGTCGGAAAACCCAGTTTATGGCCCCGTTCAGAGCCTCGTTCAACCCTCCCTTCAACACCGTAGGGACGGCCCAACATGCGGCGCGCAAGATTCACGCGTCCGGCCGCGAGCAACTGCCGGATTCTGCTCGAACTTACTCGGGCGCCGCGGAGCTTTACCTCAGGCGCTTCTCCAGCAACGAAACCGAGTTGGGAGCCCATGCGTTTGAGCAATTCGATGTTTCCCTCGCGGTTGTGACCAAACGCGAAGCCGGTGCCGAGATAGACCTCTTTCGCGTGCAAGCGATCAACAACTACATCGCTGAGAAAATCGGCAGCACGGATCGAAGAAAATTCTTCAGTGAATCGGACCACGATTGTCTGTTCAATTCCGAGCACTCCCAAGCCTTCGATCTTTTGATCGAAAGTTTGCAACAACGGCGGAGCGGATTCCGGGTGCAGCACCGCGCGTGGATGCGGATCAAACGTGATTACAGTCGGAACGGCTCCCACGGCGCGCGCGCGTTCAACCACGGTGCGCATAATCAATTGATGGCCCAGATGCAGACCATCAAACACGCCCAACGTCAGCACCGTCGGTCGTTGGATCCCCGCATTATCTGTTCCGTGAAAGAGACGCATTGTTTACATTGCCAATTTCCGATTGGCGATTGCCGATTGATCGCTTGCGTAAGTCAAAAACTAAATCGGCAATCGGAAATTGAAAATCATTGGACGACTAACCCGTCATACGCGAACTCAACCCCGGCCGGCAGGCGGGCCGAATCGCGTGCGTGTTTAATGTCGTGCGCGATATGCGTGAAGAACGTGCGCCGCGGCTTTAACAGTTCGACGTAGCCGAGCGCTTTATCAACCCACAGGTGCGTCGGATGCTCTCTAAAGCGCAAACAGTCCAACACCAACACGTCCAAACCCTGAAGCCCGTCGACTGTCGCCGGTGGAATCTCACTGAGATCCGTCAGATACGCAAAATCGTTAAAGCGATAAGCCATCACCGGTAGTCGCCCATGAATTACTTCCAACGGCGTGATCTGTAATTCACTTCCTAAACAGAAACTCGCACCCGGGCTAACAACATTTGGTATCACTTCCGGCAGACCGCCACCGAAATGTGAAGGCTCGAAGATGTATTTGAAGATCCGCTTGATATCCACCCAGGCACGTTCGTTTGCGTAAACACCGAGCGCGCCGAAACGAAAGTTCAACGGCCTGATGTCATCCAAACCAAAAATGTGATCCGCGTGACAGTGCGTGATAAGAACGGCGTCGAGATGTTTCAGCCCGAAGCGCAATGCCTGCTGTCGAAAATCGGCAGACGTATCCACGAGCACCGTGTGCCCTGCCTGTTCGATGATGATTGAAACTCTCAGACGTTTGTCGCGAGGATCGTCTGAAACGCAGGTCTCACATTCGCAACCGATAGACGGCACACCGGTGGAAGTTCCAGTACCTAAAAACGTGAGCTTCATCGTGCGCGGCGCTCACCTTCCGCCAGTGATATCGCTGCCCGTAAATCTGCGCGCCTGCTGCGGCGAGTTAGCGAGGGAAACGTATTGCATTCTCAGATCGGCAAGCAGACCTTCGATCATGCGTCGTTCCTGCGGCGTCAGATTTCCCTGGGTCTTTTTCTGCAACATGCCGAGCACGTCGATCCAGTGTTTCCCCAGTTCGATGTCAACTTCGCGCTGGTGCGTTACCGGATGTTCCATCATGCCCAGTGCTGAAGCGGCGTTTGAAGCGATCGACATCACAAAACTCACGAAGCTCGCCGGGTCGCGGGCATCTGCAAGATCGGATTCGCTAAACTCCTCCTCGTCCGTTTCCGGTGAGGCTTCGGCAGCAGGCGGCGCTTCAGTCTCCGCGCTGGTTGTTTCTGTAGTTTCCGGCGCCGGTACTTCGGCCGCTTCCTGCGGTGCTTCGGCCTTAACTTCGGGCGCTTTAACTTCGGGTTTCTCTTCGGGAGGCAGATCGCGCGGGCTTCCGTCCGCATTAAACAATCGCCGGTCCGTAACTTTGAAAGTGGGTTGCTCCTCGTTCATGGCTTTATTAAACCACAAAGACCAAAGGCCGCGAAAATGGGTAGAAGTTTGATCCTGGTGCTTAGTTCTTAGTTCTTTGTCCCTGCATTCGCCAAATTCAAAGTACAAAGAACAAAGCACTAAGTACCTAGGTAACCTTTGTGGTTATCAGTTCAGCAATTTAGACTAAGCGCATGCCTGCCACATTTACCGATTTAATAGCTCTTATGGAGCGCCTGCGCTCGCCAAACGGCTGCCCCTGGGATCGTGAACAAACCTACGCCACGCTCGCGCCGATGTTGCTCGAGGAAGCGTACGAAGCATTTGAAGCAGTGGAAGAAGCACGGGAAGGCCGGCCCGCGGAATTGCGAGATGAACTGGGCGACCTGTTGTTTCAGATAGTTTTCTATGCGCAAGTCGCGAAAGAACGCGGTGAATTCACGATTGCCGATGTCACGACGGCCATTCACGACAAAATGGTTCGGCGCCATCCACATGTCTTCGGTGATGTGACTGCAGACGACTCCGCGACCGTGTTGCTCAACTGGGAAACCATGAAAGCCGAGGAGCGACGCGCAGCCGGAAAAAGCGAGGACACAAACAGTTCGCTGCTCACCGGCGTCTCGTCAAAAGCGCCGGCGCTCATGGAAGCACATCAGTTGTCGACTAAAGCAGCACGAGTTGGTTTCGACTGGAAGTCAGTCGACGATATTTTCGACAAGCTACAGGAAGAGATTGAAGAACTACGGGTTGCCATCAAGGACCACGAAGCGATCAAGGACGAAGCGCGTCATGCACGTGTGCGCGAAGAGATCGGCGATCTATTGTTTGCGGCAACCAACATCGCTCGACATATGCACGTTGAACCCGAGGCCGCGTTGAAGTTAACCAACCGCAAATTTCGGAAGCGATTCGAGTACATCGAAAACGCGCTTCACAAACGCGGGCAGGCATTCGATCAAACGTCAATTGAAGAACTGGAAGAGTTGTGGCAGGAAGCGAAGAAGACATCCACAGATTACACAGATTGATCTGTGTAATCTGTGGATTGGTTTTGTGTTAATCGTTGATCCGCACTGATCGCAGGATCGTCTCAAACGCACTCTCGAAATTGCGTTCGCTCTGCGGTGCGACGGCAACCATGTAAAACAATTGGCCGTTGCGTAGTTGAGTCGTGATCAGTCGCACAGTCTCCGGACGGCCAGTAGCTTCGTTGACGTTACTGAGCGTCGAGAAAATTGCGTTTCGTCCTGACATCGTGGTGTTTTGACTACCACCACTCAAACGCAAGTTGCGATTGCTCTGCGCAAGACCATTAATCAATTCCTGCGTCGCGCGTTGCAAATTGCGATTGCTCGACTGCGCCACCCCAAAGCTCGCACCATGCGTATAAACCGCCTGGCCGTTGTACTGGCCGGCAGCGCCATCCGGCACGAACCACACCGAATTTGAATCGTTCACCTGGCGCCAGTTGCTGGGCACATTTACCTGCACGCCATTAAAAATGTTGTAGCTCTGGTAACGACTAGACGGATACGAAACACGTCCGCTCGGCGGATTGTTTGGATAGTTACCGCTAGTCTGTTCACCAGTGGGATAACGCTGCCCGCTGCGCTGAATCTCCGCCATCGTGGGAGCGCGCTGGAAACCGCGGAGTCGTTCCTGGACGCGGGCAAAGTCGCGCGAATCGCGACCCGCTGAATCAACCCGCAGATACTGCGCTTCCCGATTGATACGCGCATAACGATCGCTCGGACTCGGGTGGTCGCTCAAAAAGCCACCGCCACCGCCGCCCTGCTGTTCGATCGTGCGAAACATGTTTGCGAGATCACGCGGATCGTAACCGGCGCCGGCCATGATCTGCGCTCCGAGAATGTCGGCCTCGGTTTCATACTCACGGCTAAACTTCAACAGGTAGACTGCAAACGGCGCCTGGGCCAATTGGCCCACCGCCGGACCACCAAAAATGGTGCCGGCAATTCCGGCAATTCCGGCCAGCAAGCCATACTTCTGACCTTTACTCGCCTGCGCAGTTCCATGTCGCAAAGCCACGTGGCTGATCTCATGGGCCATCACGCCCGCCATTTCGCCTTCAGTGCGCGCTGCCTCAATCATTCCGCGGTTTACATACATTGGACCACCCGGAAGTGCGAAGGCATTGATGTCGCGCGCGTTCACAACTTTGAAGTAGTACTGAAATTCAGGATGCTGAAATTGAGATGGAATATTGTTGACGAGCCGGCGTCCTACGCCCTCGACGTAGCTTTGCACCGCCTGATCGCGCAGGAGGGGAAACTGGCTCTCAGCCTCCTGAGCCGCCTGGCGTCCCAGCTTAACGTCGTCTTGAATACTGTATTTGTTGCTATGAAGCTTTATCTGCGTCTGCGCCATCGCCGACAGCGGCATCACGCAGATGGCAACCAGCGTTAACCACGCAATAACGGTCCGTTTTTTAATATTCATATTACCTCCAGCACGTCATTTCCGATTTTCAATTGCCAAATGCTGATTGCCATTATGAAGCTCCGGTTCAACATTTAATTGGCAATTGGAAATCGGCCATTGGCAATCCCTTTTCATTCCATTTCGGGAGTCATGCACCAAAACGAAACGCAGCTAGAGCTGCGAAAGACCGGTTTCACGCCTTGAATATCGCATATTTGACGAGTTACCGATCCCGGCGTTGACTAATGCAATGAAAATGCCAGATTGGCGGGCTACCCCTTTTTGCGAGGCTCGATGTGATCGTTAAACCATTGAGCCGGTTCGGCAAGCGGGGCTAATCGATGCGGCTCGCCTTTCCAAACTCGAATCATCGAAATAATCAGAAAGATAAAAGCTCCCAGCGAAAATAGCTTGCCGCCCAGAGAACTGCCGGTAAAAGTACTGATCAATCCAAACAGAGTTTGCCCCATCATAAAAGCGATTTGCAGGGCTAACGACTGCGACGCATGAAAGCGAACCTTTGTTTCACTCCGCGGCACCAGAAACAACTCGATCAGCGATATCACGAGGCCTATATAACTGGGCGTATATGCCAACATCAAAGCCCACTTTTCCGGTATCCCTATACCGGCAACCGGCCGCGAACTGGAAACCGCACTGGCCGGAGGCTGATAAACGTTCTGCCGCGATTGATACTGAACGGGAGGCGGAGCATACGTAGGTGGCACAAACACCGATGGATAAGGAGTTTCGAGAGGCGGATTATCAAAGTGACGCGTGGGCGCCTCAGAATAAACATTGCGCCGCGCTTCCTCGCCGGAGCTGCCGACTTGCCGAGTAGCTCCACCGCTCACTTGCTGCGTTGTGCCACCCTCGCCCCACGCTTCGTCCGCATTCCGTTCAACATCCGGATCAAGCGGATTCGTGTCGTATTTAGTCTTCTTCTCCATCAGCAGTCGCAAAACAAAGATTTCTCTGTGCAACCTCTGGGTTCTCTGTGTCTCTGTGGTTGTATGAGCTGGCAATTCCGATTACCACAGAGACACAGAGAACCCAGAGGTTGCACAGAGAAGACGCTCTTGCTCCGTTTAATCTTACTAGTCTGCGATCTCATACTCAACCTGATGCCAGCCGTGGTCTCGCTCGGAAATCGAGAAAGCCTTAATCACAGCCTCAACTCCACCCAGACCAATGATCAGATATTTTGCGGAAGGATAATAGGCCTGGCGCACGTCAGTTTCGGACGGGTTGGGATCTGCGGCTCGAGGATGGGAATGATAAATCGCCAGCAAACCTTCGCCGCGCTCGCGCATCCGCCTTTGTGCCGCGAACAAATCTTCAGGCGCTGCTTCGTAGCCTAACTCCGGTTTCGCCGTGACATTTCGCAGTGGGTAGATGGTGACTGCTTTGTGCTCCGCTACTCCACCAATCAACCCACAACACTCCGCAGGCGCCACTTCACGTGCGTGGGCGATCATCTCGTCCACATGTTCACGACGAAGTTGTAGCAGCAGTATCTTCAGTCTTCGACAACTCGCAGGTGTAGCTCTTGTAACTGTTTCGGATCGACTGCGCCCGGGGCGTCAATCATTAGATCGGCCGCGGAAGCAGTTTTCGGAAATGCAATTACATCGCGCATGTTATCAGTGCCGGCCAATACCATCATCAACCGATCGATTCCCGGCGCGATACCACCGTGAGGTGGTGTGCCATATTCAAGCGCATCGAGAAAGAATCCGAATCGCTCGCGGGCTTCTTCCGTGCTCATTCCCAAAGCCTTGAAAACCAAACGCTGAACGTCACGACGATGAATACGAATCGATCCGCTCGCCATCTCGACACCATTGATCACCGGATCGTAAGCCTTGGTGCGAATGTCAGCCAGCAGATTCGTTTCACCGCCTTCGACCGCGCGTTGCAGCAGTTCCAGATCTTCGTCAACAGGCGAAGTAAATGGATGATGCATCGAGTAATAACGGCCGTCTTCTTCGTGAAATTCAAACATCGGGAAGTCAGTCACCCAGAGCGGCGCGTAGACATTAGCGGGAATCAGGTTTTCTCGTTTCGCAACTTCATTCCGCAAGGCGCCTAAACTCGCAGCGACAATCTTCGGTTTTCCGGAAACGAGCAAAACAGCATCGCCTTTGTTCGCTCCAGCAAGATCCGCGATCCGCGTTACCACTTCAGGGCCGAGCGCTTTCAACAATGACGATGAAACCTCATCGCCGAGTTTGATCCATGCAAGCACAGCCGCGCCGTAACGCTTGACGAACTCCTGCAAATCGTCGAGCACCTTGCGCGAAAGATTGGCCCCACCCGGAACTACTAATCCCTTGACTTGACCACCGGCACTCAACGCCGATGCGAAGGGCGGAAACTCGGTTCCTTCCACTGCCGGCGCAAGGTCTTGCAGTTCTACTCCGGAGATGCGCAAGTCGGGTTTATCCGAACCAAATCGTCGCATCACTTCCGCAAACGTAAAACGAGGAAATGGCACCGGCAGCTCGACGTTGATTAGTTTGAAAACCGAAGCAAACAACCCTTCGATCAAACTGTAAACCTGATTCAGAGTCGCGAAGCTCATCTCGACGTCGAGTTGTGTGAACTCAGGTTGGCGATCGGCGCGCAGATCTTCGTCACGGAAACAGTGTGCAATTTGAAAATACTTATCCATGCCTCCGATCATGCACAACTGCTTGAAGAGTTGTGGTGACTGCGGAAGCGCAAAGAATTTTCCCGGAAAGATGCGTGAAGGAACGATGTAGTCGCGCGCGCCTTCGGGCGTCGATTTGATCAGGATCGGAGTTTCGATTTCCGTAAAGCCCTGCTCCGTCATGTAGCGGCGGATTTCATTGGTCACACGATGACGAAGATTCATGTTCGCCTGTAGCTGCGGCCGGCGCAGATCGAGGTAACGATACTTCAAACGCAGGTCTTCACTCGCCAGCGCATCTGGTCCCGCATCGAGTTGAAACGGCGGCGTGCGCGCGTCGTTAAGCGTCAACAGTTTGTGCGCCTGAACTTCAACATCGCCGGTTGCCAGCTTCGCGTTACGCGTGTTTTCGGAACGGGCGACAACCGTACCGGTAACTGCAATCACGTATTCGCCACGCAGATCTTTCGCCTGCGCATGGGCGTCAGCCGCTGTCTCGGCATTGAAAACAACCTGGGTGATACCGGCACGATCGCGAAGATCGATGAAGGTGAGCTCGCCAAAGTCACGTCGCTTTGCCACCCAGCCCATCAAGACAACTTCTTTGCCGATGTCAGTAAGGCGGACGTCTCCGCAGGAATGTGTGCGTTCCAGATTTCCGAGGTTATCCAGCATTTTTGTACTTGGTGCTTAGTGCTTTGTAATTTTGCTTTGTTCTCGTATTCCTTGCAAAGTTCAAAGTACAAAGAACAAAGCTCAAACAACTGCCTGTGCAATTTCTAAACGATTTCCGCCCGGATCGCGAACGTAGAAGCGCGACCAACCGGGCGTTGGCAGGTCGTCAGGCACAATCTCCACGCCCGCGTTGCGAAAACGTTCCGCAGCCTCAGCCAGACTGGCAACTGTGTAACAAACGTGTCGCTTGCTGACGCAATTCTCGCCCAGCGGTCCTTCGACGGAGAGATGCAGTTGCATTGGACCAAGCTGATACCACGCGCCGCCGCGCCCACGTGATGATTCCGGCTTAGGCACTTCTTCCAGTCCCATGACGTCGCCGTAAAAGTGCTTCGCCGCTTCTTCGAGCGACTGCGGAACCGTGACGTTGACGTGGTGAAAACTGGCGTTCATTTGTTCTCAGCGTTGCGCGCAAAGTCCGCAACTGTATCAAACTGTTTTTCGCGATCAGCATCGCCGGGTTGTGCATTCAGAAACGCATTGAACTCCGCGGAACGATTGCGCGGGATACTCAGCGAGTTCCAATCCGTGGCGCGAAAGTGCTTCGCGAGATAAACGATCTGACCGATGTGATACGCATAATGCATCAACTGACGGTTCAACGCTTCGACTACCGTGTGCTCTTCACCACGAATCGTGACAGTCTTTGTGAAGTCATCCGGGGCCAGTGGTTCCACAGCGTCGAGAACGCATTTCCAGCCACGCTCCCAGTAAGCGATCACGTCGTCTTTCGTAGTCTGCGCTTCAATCACAAATTCCATGTCGCGATTGCGATTGGGTTTCTCGCCATCAGACGTCAGGAAGTCGGTCCAGCGCGAGAGCATGTTGCCGGCCATGTGTTTCATGACCACGGCGACGCTGTTTGACTCGTTGTCGAGCGTGACAAAAAATTCTTCGTCCTTCAACTGCGCGAGCGCTTTCTCCGCGAGCTTCTTATAAGCGCGCAAAGCCCCGAGCGCGTCGTGGTGGTAGTTTTGAACGATGGTGTCGCTCGACATAATTAAGATTACTCTCGCGGCGGCGCTACGACGCAGCGGAAGAAGGATTTCCCAGTACGCCTTTACGCCGCGCCGCTGCGCCGCTGCGTGAGAAATCCTTTTATGAATTCTGCCGCCTCCGCATACGTCACCGCGCGCTGCTCGCCTGTCTGCAAATTCTTAACCCCGACCTGCCCCTGCGCTCGTTCTTCATCTCCAAGCACGGCCACAAACGGCACACCCAACGACGACGCATACTTAAACTGCTTCCCAAGTTTATCCGCCTCAGGATAAAGATCGACTCGCAACCCCGCCCCACGTAAATCCTGGGCCAACTTGAGCGAGTCAGCAATCGTCTCTTCGTTCCAAATCGCCACCATCACATCGGCTGGAGAAGTCCCGACGCGCTCCGGAAACATCTGCCGTTCACTCATCA
Organism: uncultured Acidobacteriota bacterium; assembly: GCA_963708055.1. Classification (GTDB taxonomy): domain Bacteria; phylum Acidobacteriota; class Blastocatellia; order Pyrinomonadales; family Pyrinomonadaceae; genus PSRF01. Next base: position 2,522,297 of record OY970193.1, read on the forward strand.
CCACGAGGATGCGCTCAAGTCCCAGCGAGAACCCACACGCGGGAATGTCCTGGCCCAGAAACATGCCCACGAGATTATCGTAACGTCCGCCACCGCCCAGACTTCCCGCCAAATCCTTAACATTGATCTCCATGATCGCGCCGGTGTAGTAGGAAAGTCCACGAGCGAGAGTCGGATCGATCTTCAACCGCTCAGAAATGCCCATCGCCTTCGCAAAATCCATGATCGACTGCAACTCCGCCACGCCCTGCGCGCCGAGCTCATTGTCTCGCACAAATTCCACGATGCGGCCCAGCACTGCCTTATTGACCGCTTCCCGCGGGTGATCTGCGGCCGCAATCTCCGCCGCTTCTTCGAGTGACGTCAGATCGGCAAAGAACGCCAGCAGACGATTGCCAACAACTTCGTCAATACCGCGTGCGGCAAACTCTTTCTTTACGCCTTCACTCCCGATCTTATCCAACTTGTCCAACGCGATGAGCGCCGCGTCGTGCTTATCAAGGGCGACGCCGGCAACGCCAAGAATTCCCGTCAGTGCCTTGCGATGATTGAGTCGGACGCAAAAATCCGTAAAGCCGAGTTTAGTTAATACTTCACTCGCAGCCGTGCAGATCTCAGCTTCAACCGTCATCGAACGCGACCCCAACACGTCAACGTCGCATTGATAAAACTCTCGATATCTCCCACGCGCCGGTCGATCGGCGCGCCAGACCGGTTGAATTTGATAGCGCTTGAAAAATTTCGGCAGCTTATCGCGATACTCCGCAACCACGCGCGCCAGCGGCACAGTCAAGTCGTACCGCAGCGCGAGATCCGCTTCGCCGGTGCTTTCATGAACGCCACGCTTCAGGATCTTGAAGATGAGCTGGTTACCTTCTTCACCATACTTGCCCATCAACGTCTCGATGTTTTCAGCGGCCGGAGTTTCCAAGGGTTCAAAACCGTAACGCTCATACACGTCTTTGATCACACCGATGACGTATTCGCGTTTGCGAACGTCTTCGGGCAAAAAGTCGCGCATGCCGCGCGCTGGTTGAGTCCTGGCTGAAGGCATTACTTGAAAACGGAAAACCCGGCGTAGATTACAAACTGGTTCAGACCGCGGTTGGAACCTGCTCGATCACCATTTGAGATGTGATGAAATTTGACACCGAGATTCACTGCGCGACGCTCGGAAGTAAAGATGCGAACACCACCACCGGCTTCGCCCACCCACGCAAATCTGCCGGCATCCTCAATCGGCACTGACTTATTGAAAAGCAGAAAACCACCGTTGACGTGAACAAATGGGTGAACCTTTGAGCCGTTCGCCATATCGAGTTGCAGTCCCAACGGAGTGAACCCGGCGCCAAACGCGGTCTCGCGTTGAAAAGTCTGGACACCCGTGGGCGAGGTGGTCCGGCTGACGATCGTTCCGGTCGCGACGGCGACAGGAATCACGTCCAACGTGTACTGCAATGCAAGACTGTTGTTGGCGGCCAGCGTGCGTCCGTAACGAAGTCCAGCGATAAAGAACTTTCGATCTTCAGCTTCATCATCTCGAAGTCCGCCGAAGATCGTGGTGGCCTTTGGTGATCCACCCGCCCAGAATCCCCATTCGTTGTCGCCTCGCTGGAGGCTGAAGGCGTTGTCGTCCTGCGCTAAAACAGGCGCGCCTACGCTAAGCATAAACGCGACGAGCATAAGCAAACGTTTCATTAAGTGATCCTTTTCATTTTTCTCACGCAGCGACGCAACGGTAAATCGCAAATGAAACCGAAGGCGCCGTTGCGCCGCCGCGAGAGAAAATTTTTCTTTTAACTCATCTCTGTCCGGTACTCGTGAGTGTACTCAACATAATTCTTCCAAAACACTTCCAACCCCGCTATCTCGTGGTCTGTTAACTCTCTCTTCACTCGTGCTGGAAACCCCATCACCAGAGATCCGGGTGGAATCACCGTTCCCGGACTAACCAGCGACCCCGCTGCTACCAGCGAGTTTGCGCCAATCCGCACATCGTCAAGCAGGATCGACCCGATCCCGATCAAGCACCCACGCTCCACATAACATCCGTGCAGCGTGACGCTATGGCCCACCGTCACCTCCTGTTCGAGGATCACCGGATGCGTTCCATTGCGAACGTGAATTACCGAGTTGTCCTGCACGTTCGCGCGGTCGCCGATGCGAATGTAGTGAATATCGCCGCGTACGGTGCAGTTACACCAGATCGAAGCTTCTTCTCCGAGGTGTACATCTCCGATAACCTGAGCACTGGGATCGACATACGCGGTCGGGTGAATCTGCGGGTGAATCCCACGGAACGGTCTAATCATGATTTGGCAGATAGTAACATAGAGCTTTGTCCTTGGTGCTTGGCGCTTTGAACTGGATTTGCAAAGCACTAAGCACCACGTACAAAAACCCAATCATGTGCTAAATTGCTCCCATGACCCGACCGGTAGTTTTCCTGCTTCTACTCGCGCTGCTCAGCACCTCATGCACTGGTTCGCTGTTCAAGGTGAAACCTGTAACTGAGTTGCCCGCGATGCCGTCGAACACGCGCAGTGCAGACGCCGGTGGAGTAACCATTCGGGTAGCGCCACTGCTTACAGACGAAGAGACCCAGGAACTTTTCGAGGCAAACCTGCAGCTCAGCGGAGTATTACCGCTGCGTGTGGATTTAGACTTTCAGAGTGGCGTGCCGATCGAGTTGAAACGCGCGCGTTTTCGTTTGCGTGATAATCAAAACAAAGAATGGAAACTGTTGTCAGCCAAAAGCGCCGTCTCGAGAATTATGAAGGCCAACGGGTTCATCGCTTACAATCCAAACTCACGCAAACAGTTTGAAAAAGAGATGGCCGCTTATGCCGTGGATCTCAAGACGCCTTTGTCGTCGTCCGATGCACGCCGGCAGGGTTTTCTCTTCTTTCAAACTCCCGATAAGCTTCCGGTGAGATCGATCCAACAACTAACACTCACCATCGAGCGCCTCCCACAACCAGCCTCGATCACGATCAATTAGCCCACAAAAACAAAAGAGGCACAAATGAATGTGCCTCTCGTGCTTTAACCATAGATTTTGAACGAATTGAAACACGGATTAAATCCGTTCCCCATCCGTGCAAATCCGCGTTACCCTCTTGGACCAGTGGCCCTCAGGGTGACTTCAGTTCCGGCAGTCAGATCAAGATCGTTGCGACCCTGAACGTATACCGAACCTGCACCCGCGCCTGCGCCAATCACAGCACCAATCGCCGCGCCTTTTCCACCGCCTGCGATGGCACCGATGATAGCGCCCACCGCACTACCGATCGCGGTTCGAGTGACGGTCGTCTTGGTTTGATCGCTGTCACGCACCGCGCCTTCGTTATCAACTCGAACCACCTCGCCACTAGGCGTGCGGACGGTCTCCATAATACCGGCGAAGCGATAGCTCCGGCCGTCACGCATCCGAATCGTGTCGAAGTCGAGCGTCATTTCGGAACGACCAGTGATACGACCACCACGATTGATCGAAGAGACGTATCCCTCAATCGTTGCCCCGTCGTACTGACCTGGGGAACGAACCGTGAGCGTGAAACGTTCGCCTTCGCGAGCGGTCTGCGTTGACAGGTCGCTATTGAGAACGGCCACGAGTTGCGTTCCGCTTGGAATCACAAAACTGCCCGCTACATCACCAGTATCACCAGCACCCGAACCTTCGCGGTTCGTATCGTAAATATTCAACTGAGCAACGTCAGAAGTCCGATCATAGTAAGTTCTGACCGTTATCGGTTGCGTTATCCGATCGCTGTAGAGCGTTCGCGTTACCAGCATCTCTCTTCCATCGTTCGACGGATCGAAAGTGACGGTAAAGTCGTTCGCACGTTCACCCGTCCGGGCAATCGTTAAACTGTCGCCTGAAAGTGTGGCACGCACACGAACACTGCGACCGCCATTAGTGGTTTCCACCTGCTCGCGTCCGTCAGCAGTAAAATTAATCTGCGGAGCCCTTGTCGAAGCAATGGTCACCGAGGTTCCACGACGATCGATTGCCAGCATCTGCGGCGGATCGAATCGACGCAGCAACGAATCGTAAACTCGCTGTCGTTCGGCCAGCGACAGATTTCTCGTCGCATTATCGACTGCGCTACGTACGTCATCTCCGCGGCCCGAGTTGAGCCGGAACGTTCCCGTCAGGCCGGCGTTGATGCCGCCACCACCACCGGGATATCCGGGCGAGTTTGACCAGTTCCACGCAATGCTGAAAGCATTGGCTAACTGGTCCAGGTCAGTTCGCAGACTGTTCCAGTTATTTTCCGTTTGATACGACAACTGGCGATCGGCAATGTAGCTGTTCAGAAACGCCGCCCGTTCGAGCACGGTGCGCGCATCTGACGTCGTCGACTGCCGGCTATTAACGCGATTGCGAAGTTGGACCAGCGCAGTTTCGAACGAGCTTAGCTGACTGCGAACTTCGTCGGTTGAATATCGGTCGTTGCTGCCGCGCGTCAGATCCTGACGCAGGTTCCGGCTAAAAGTGGCTGAGCGAACATTGAGGCGATCGATTAACTGTCGCATTTGCAGATCGCTCATGTTGTAGCCGCCGTTGTCGCCACCAATAACGCCGCCACCTTGACCCCACCGCGAATCGAGACTGTAAAAGCTCGCTACCAGATCGATGTCAGCGCGCAGCGCCTGCCAATCACGTCGCGAACCAGCGCCGAGCCGGTTACTTTGAAAGAAGTTGTCGATCTGAAACGCGCGATCCAGCAGCAGTTGTGCGTCTGATGAAGTTGCGCGTCGCGAAGTAAGACGCCGGTCGAGTTGATTGGCCGCGCTTTCGAAGTCAAGGATTAACCGATCGATGTTGTTTACGGGATAGTTGTTTCGATCAGCGGCATTCTGAACTGAACGCTGTAGAGAGTCAGTGCGAGTAAGAATGCGTCGCACGACATTTTGAATATTTGCGTTGCTGGTAACAACCTGCGCCGTGCCCGTAGTGGCTAAGCCAACTGTTACCATTGCCACCAGGAACGCGGTGAAAAATGTTTTTCTAATTGTCCTCATCTCTTCTCCTCCTCCAGACCATGGGCCTGCATGTCAAACTTTGTGCCAAGCGCGCGATCTTCGGCTTGGGCGGGTGTTTGCGGGGAACCCCGGTCGTGGGGAAAGGCTGAAAATGATACGTACCGGTGACTTACCTTCAAACAAAACTCGATAAAAACGCACTGATTTGGGTGCTTACTACGGTGGTATGCAAGCGCCGTGGTGGTTGGAAGGGGATGGAGGAAAAGAGTAGGTGTTTGAGTGGGTATGAACGTTTTGGGATGGTCAGAAACTAAAAAACATTTCTCACGCGGCGGCGCGGCGTCGCCACGAGGAACTCGTCCCGTAGTGCCGCCGCGCCGCTGCGTGAAACTTATTTTACGGCTCAGGCGGCGGAGGTTTATCCGTGCCGCGCTCGCGATTGAATACAGACGACGGCGTCCACGCCGGCATCGCCTCATCGTTAGCAACACGCAGCCCCATCACCAACATCAAGCTCGCCATCGTACGTGGTCCGGTCCAGTCCCAATCCGGACGAACGATATCGGTCGGTTGGTGATAATCCGTCTTCTCCCATTTCTTCAGGCGCTCCATCCACGCCTCTTTAGGCCCATCGGGAGCACCCAGGATCATCATTCCCGGAATACCACGTTTCACAAAGTAATAATGATCAGACCGATAGAACGATTTCTCTTCGGGCATCGGATCCGGAATCACTTTGAGCCCGGTCGCCGCCGCCACTTCATTCAATAGCGTTCCGAGTGAAGAGTGTTCCGCACCATAACCCACCAACACTTTCACTGGTCCATAAACTTCCGTCCCCATGCCGTCGAGATTGAGATCGGCAGCGACTTGCTTGATCTTCCAGGTTGGATTCTTCACCCAGTGATCTGTTCCGTGGCCGCCATACTCCTCGCCCGTCACAGCAATGAATATTATCGAGCGTCGCGGCTTCGTCTCGGCTTTCGACATCACTTCAGCAATCGCAAGCATTTCCGCAACTCCGAGTGCGTTATCTGCCGCGCCGTGATAGATACGATTGTCAGCGGAAATTCCGTAAGCATCGTAGTGCGCCGAATAGACCATCGCTTCCGACCTCAGTTTTGGATCGGAACCTTCAAGCAGTCCGACGACGTTATTGCCAATGCCTTTGGCCTTCTTGAGTTTGACCGTAATCGTCGCGTCCTGTTTCAGATCGATTGGCGTGAAGTCGGTGCTCTTCGCTTTTTCAAAAGCTTCCGTGCTGGTAACTCCCGCCGCAGAAAACAGTTTTGCCGCAGCGGCCTCGCTGATACTGATGAATGGCGGCAGAAATTCTGGCAGGTCCTCTTCGCCCTCGGGCTCGAGTTGGCGTCGTGATAAATAGTCGGCGATTTCGGCGAAGGTGAGTGATTCCGTGTCGCCGCCCACCGTTACAATCGCTCCAACGCCCCGCGCTATTAAGCCACGCCACACGTTCACCTGGGCCATTGCTTTTTTCCACTGTTCTTTGCTGATCCCCGGCGGTGGACCATCGCGGATCACTACAATCTTTCCTTTGACATCGAGTCCGGCAAGATCGTCGCGTTTGAGCATAGGAATCGAGATTCCGTAACCGACAAAATAAATTTTGGAGCTGATGTTTTCGTCGCCACTGATCGGCGGTGACACGTAAAACTCCGAACCGAATTTGAGACTCTGATCGCCGACTGTGAATACAGGCGGCGGTACAAACTGTAGTTCTTTGAATTTGACCGGCTGGAGATAAGAGTTCTTGTCGCCGAGCGGTTTGAGTCCGAGTTTTGCGAAACGATCGGCGAGATAAGCCGCGGCTTTATCGCCGCCTGGTTGCGCCGTGCCGCGTCCCTGCATGTCGGCAGCGGAGAGGGTGTTTACAGTTTCTTTAATACTCTCAATGCTGATTGCTTCGACAAGTTTCTGTTCGACAGCCGACAGCGGTCGCGCCGGCGCAGTTGCCGGTGTCTGCGACCAAACGGTCGACGTGACGAGCAGAATCCCGAGCAAGACTGCGAGGCATTTATTTGGATACTTCACTTTTTTAATCCTTCGCCTTTGACGAAAATGGGCGGCCACCGAGTGCCGCCCCTGCGTGTATTTATTTAACAGAGTTAACTCAACCTGTCGATCCAAATCCACCGGCGCCGCGCGCAGTTTCATCGAGATCGACAGCCCACTGAGCTTCCGGCGTAATAATCTGTTCGATGATCAACTGGCAAATCTTACTGCCCGCCGGTAAGTTGAGTGTTTCGTCGCCAGTGTTATAAAGCAAACAACAGATCTCACCGCGATAGTCCGAATCGATCACTCCGGCTAACACGTCCAATCCGTTTTTGGCCGCCAACCCCGATCGCGGCGCAATCCGTCCATAAAATCCGGGTGGTATGGCCACTGCCAGGCCGGTCCGCGCCATTCCTCGTTGTCTTGGACCAATGCTCAGGTCTTCAATCGAACAAATATCAAGGCCGGCCGCAAGAGTGCTCCCTCGTTTCGGCAGCACCGCGCGTGAATCAAGTTGTTTAAAGCGGAGATTATCAGGCATCACATCTTTGGCAGCGTTACGCCGCGTTGGCCCTGGTATTTGCCGCCACGATCTTTGTACGAGGTTTCGCAAACTTCGTCGGACTCGAAGAAGACCACCTGCGCGACTCCTTCGTTGGCGTAAATCTTCGCGGGTAACGGTGTGGTGTTTGAAAACTCGAGCGTAACGTAGCCTTCCCACTCGGGCTCGAAAGGGGTGACGTTTACCAGAATCCCGCAACGTGCATAGGTGCTTTTACCGAGACAGATCGTGAGTATGTTGCGAGGGATGCGGAAGTATTCGACTGTGCGCGCTAACGCAAAACTATTCGGCGGAATGATGACCGAGTCGCCTTTGATATCAACAAAGTTTTTTTCGTCAAACTCTTTCGGATCGACAATGGTGCTGTTGATATTGGTGAAGAGTTTGAATTCATCGGCACAACGAATGTCGTAACCGTAGCTCGAAGTCCCGTAAGAGACGATCCGTTTGCCATCAACTACTTTCACCTGGCCGGGTTCGTACGGCTCGATCATGCCGTGCTCTTCAGCCATCCGGCGAATCCATTTATCTGATTTGATGCTCATTCTGATGCTTGTGCCTCTGTCGCTACATTTTCGCAAAATAAGCCACAGATAACACGAATTTTTTTTGGATCAGCGCTGATCTGATTTTATCTATCCGCGTTATCCGTGGCTTATGCTCGTGAAAATTAAGGCGCGGCCTTGCGGATATTCAGCGTCCCATCACCAACGGTGAACTTGAAAAACGCTCCACCCGCTCCGGCGCGTCCGCGTAACGTGCGTTCGGTGATGCCAGGTTTCTCACGCGCCTGCAGACCTTCGAAACTGTTAACGATTTTGCCGGTACGCAGAATGTCGGCATCTATATCGCCGCTGAACCCGGGCTGCAGATCGAGATTCACTGTTCCGGACGCAATACGAATGTCAGCACCACGGCCACGCCAGCTACGCGTCGGGATCGTCAGCGTGATCGATCCGGCGGTGACAGTGGCTGTAACTGCGCCACCACTTAATGTGAGCGAAGTGTCACTTTCAGTAGCACTCACCCGCTGCGCACCTTCGACCCCTGAAAGCTGCACTGGACCATGCCCGGCATTAATTTCGAGGTCGGTGTTGATCGGAACGCGCAAACGGTAATCGATCTTCCATGGCAGGTTGAGCAGCTTCTTGGGAAAGTTTTTTGCCGCTCGTTTCATGTAAGCGCGATCGTGAGTGCCGGTGGTAAGCACACTGATGTGATTCAGATCTTCGTCGAAAACAAATGTATTAACTTTCGCCAGTTCGTCCAGGTCAGTTTCCGTCGGAGCTTTGAGTTCTATCTCCGCTGTTAATTCAACTTCGTTGCGCGACCATCCTTCGATAGTCACCGCACCTCGCGGCGCGGCGATCAAGGTGACGGTGCCGCCATAAGAGAAACGCCGCGTTTCCTTGCGCGTTGACGTGCGCGTCAGGAGTTGGATATCGAGCGCCGCATTCTTTTGCGCAAAAACTGAATCGGCTGTAGTGAATACCAAAAACAGAAGAAGGATGCTGATTTTCATCGCGCTCATAGTAGCCTCGTTTGCGGCGTGGGAAAACAAAAAAGGACGTTGCCTCAATGCAACGTCCCTAATTTACTTGCCATTGCAACTGCGAAGCTTACCTTCGCAGAAACGTAATCTGACCGCTGAAGTTGATGATCGAAACCGACGAGCGGCCGTCACCAACATCGCCGACGTACTTGCGTCCGTCCTGCGTCTTAAAATTGTTGTTCCAGAATGAGTTCAGTGCGATTTTACGAGCCGGTGATGCAGCCTCGAGGCGAAACGCAGAGTTGCCCGGAATGCGAATCGTAATGTCGCCCTTGTTAGACTTGAATTCGTAGTTGCCACCCACGGAAAACTCGCCGTCAAAAAAGATGTTGCCAATCACGTTCTGGGCAATCACCTGCGACGCCGTGATATTAGTCAACTCGATATCGCCTTCGGTTGAAACATGGGCGCGAACCGATTCACCACGAATATTCGTAACGCTGATATTGCCGCGACGTGTTTCCAAATTGACTGACGAATCAATTGGAACCTGTAGTTTAAAGTTGATATCGCCGATGTCGCTCTTACCGCGGTTATCGCTCATCACGTCGACTATCAAGCCCTGATCGTACTGCTTGGGAACAACGTGAGCGCCTTTCGATTCGATCGTAGCAGTGAGACGAATCTCGTCTTTCTTCCACGATTCGACCACGATCGTGCCGGAAATATTCTTCAACTCGATTTTAACTTTCTTGCCGGCAGGGTAACGCCGCGAAAGCTGTTGCTGGGCCAGCGCCGCTGACGACAGCGACACCAGTCCGAGAACCACGCCAACCGCAAGAAAGCCGGCGCGAACTGACGGACGCCGGGTCAGAACTCTGGTTTTCATTAGTGTGGGGCTATTAATCAAAACAACTTCTCGGGGACAAATAAACGGTATTACAAATCGGCAAACTCTTTCAGCAACGAAAGTTTCTGATCCAACAGTAAATTGATCATCTGTTCAGACACTTCGTCGTGCGGATTGCTCTTCAGATCGTTGAGCGAGTCAGCGACTTGCTTATCGATTTCTGAGAGAGACCTTTGAAAATCGTCTCGCATGTCAGCAGTCCATCGACCTTTGTTTTGCTCCACGCGCTGGTTCCAAATTTCAATCAGGTGGCGGCGGTGGCTGAAACGCTCGCTCAGATTCGAAGCTTCTGCTTCCGGCAGAGCCGAAGGCACGCTGTAACCACCCCATCTACGCAAACCAACCACGGTTGCGAGTGACACCAGCAAAACGATCGCAACCGTTGAGGCCGCCAACTGCGGTAACGAAAGCTCCCAACTCCGACCCATCAATCGACCAAAGAATGACCGGCGCGGTTCTACATCGACTTTAGCGCGAGTAGGATTTTCCGCCTCGATAGTATTGCGGATGCGAAGCCACAATGCTCGTTCATTCGGCGGCGCTTCATACACGCCACGTTGCTGGCGGCTGAAAGCGAGGATCGAGGACAAATCCCGACGCACGCTTTCGCAATCCAAACACTCTTTGAGATGCGTATTGAGAGTGAGCTCATCTCGCTGGCTAATCGATCCGTCGATTAGATCGTGGATGAGCTCCTGACATATTTCGCAGTTCATTGCTTACCACCTTCGTTCTGTCTCATTCTGCACACAATCCGAATCAAAACTGTCTTTGACAGAACCTGGTTCCGGTTGTCATCAATCAAGGGAAGACTGCGTTTGTAGCCCGTCATTTCGACAAACTTACTCGCTGGCTGTTTCTTTCGAGGCTATTCGCCGGATTTCTGTTGCCTCAAAAGTCCGCGCAATTTCATTCGGGCTTTGTGTAGCTGCGACTTCGACGTTCCTACCGAACACCCCAGCATTCTGGCAATTTCCTCATGTTCATGCCCTTCGATGTCGTGAAGCGTAAATACCGTCCGATAACCGGGCGGCAGTTGAGCAATAGCTTTATCGAGCGCTATCCGGTCAACTACGGGCATGGAATTCGGGTTTTCTGTACCTTTTACTATCTGTATCGGCGTTTCGCCATCTTCGGTGGTCTGTTCCATGCGCACTCCGCGCTTGCGGAAGTGCATCAGCACCTGATTGACGGTCAGCCGGTGGAGCCAGGTAGTAAAAGCAGATTCACCCCGGAAACTACCAATTTTTCTAAAGAGCTGTATGAAGACCTCCTGTGCGAGATCTTCAGCCTCCGACACATTTCCGGTCATCCGCAAGCAAAGCGAGTAGACGCGGCGATTATGGCGCTGGTAAAGCTCTTCGAAAGCTCCCATGTTGCCATCGGCGGCTTTCTGCGCCAGCTCATAATCTGTATTTTGCGGTTTCTCGGTTTCGGCTGCGGTCACGTGGCACGTTCATTCGGGCAAACTCGGAAGAAATTTCACAACTTCCGGCTTGTTTGGCACGCTTTTCACGCTTCCGCAAGTTCTCAAGGGAGCAGCACTGTTTCCTTGGAATAGCCCGCGTGGGGAAGCGGGACGAAAGGTCCAGTACCCTCAACGCGGCTGTGATGCGGCGCTTCGCGCGCGTCGTTGCCTTACCCGACCTTAAAATAGTGATTTTCCCAGCCGAATCAACGCTTTCGAACGGCTGAGTTGCAGAATACGGTGCGAGGTGCGGTGCTGACAAGTAGCCGCCTGCATTGGTGGCTGTCGGGGCGGTCCTCCGTGGCCGCCGTAGTCTGGAAATCAGGATCACTTCCAGCCGCACGAAGACGATTTCAATTTTCGACAAATCGTTCTGCTAAAAGAACTGGTGTCCAATTATCACCTGCGCGTACGTGTCCGAGTTTGATCAAAAGCAGGTCGAGTTTGTCGTTGCTTTTGAGCTTCGCCTCCAAGTCGGTGATTAAATCCTTTCGGACGGCAATCCAGTACTCAGTTTCTCCTTCCGTGAAAAGCATTTCCTTTTCGTAAACGGCGGTGTACGACTCGGGATTACCTGCGAATCGATTGGCCCACGAGGAGATCGCTGCTTTGGTTTTCGCATTCAGCGGTCTCGCGTTTCCGCGGTAGACGACCGTCACCCGTGATGGACTTAAATCTCCATGAATGATCAGGTCCTGGTTGATCTGCTCACCCTTGGTTTCGTTTTCGGCAAGTGCTTTCAGTGTACGAGGCTTGTAGTCAGCCAACTCACGAGGTTTCTTTACTCCGGCTTGTGGGAACATACTGACCATCAGCACCAGTAAAATGCTGAACCCGAATTGTATTTTCAACACTGAATTTTCCCTCTGTAGATCTGATTGAATTCGGTAAATCTTGTAAACACGATTTACTAGATTAACAGGATTGGCAGGATAAGCGAGACCCTGAATTTTGAGTTGCTTTTAGTCGGTCGTAGCTCTATCATCTGCGCGCCCGGAAACAGAATACCTCCCGACACTGTACCTCCCAGTTGACTCAGTTCACCCCAGATCAAAGGTAATAAACGGCGAAAGTTCGTCGAGAGCTCCAGTCCGCGATTTTCACTGGACTTTCTCGATTGCTCAGTGGCGGACGCTCCCAACTTACAACCCTATTTGTCTCACTGGAGGAATGTATGAAGAGAACGCTTGCAGTGTTTGCTTTCGTGGCTATTTCGGTAGCCGTCATGGTCATTACAGGTGTCGAGGGCCAGAACGGTAATGGCAACGGTAACGGCCCCAAATTCCGTCGCCTGCGCGCCGAAAAGAAAATTGCCAATCAGTACATCGTAGTGCTCAAAGACGACGTGAACGACGTCGACGGTGAAGCTCACCGACTGACTCGCGACTTCGACGGCGATCGCAACAACGGCCATACTTACAATCGCGCTATCAAAGGTTTTTCCGTGCGTATGTCCGAACAGAAGGCCTTGCGATTGGCAGACGATCCGCGAGTTGCCTTTGTCGAAGAAGATGGCGTGGTCAGTCTTGATGCAACCCAAACCAACGCCACCTGGGGATTGGATCGCATCGATCAACGCAATCTTCCGCTCAACACAACCTATGAATTCAACTCCACCGGTACCGGCGTGCGAGCCTACATCGTCGACACTGGAATTCGCGCGACGCACACGCAGTTTGGCGGGCGCGTTGTGTCAGGTTTCACCGCTATCAATGACGGCCTTGGAACGAATGATGGCAATGGTCACGGAACGCACGTCGCCGGCACAGTGGGCGGTTCCACGTTTGGCGTAGCCAAGAACGTAACGCTCGTCGCTGTTCGCGTACTCGATTCGAGTGGTAACGGAACGAACGCGGGAGTGATTGCCGGCGTTGATTTCGTGACTTCGAATCACACGGCCGGACAACCGGCAGTAGCCAACATGAGCTTGGGTGGCGGCGCTTCGTCGGCGCTCGACGCCGCGGTGGCAAATGCAGTCAACGATGGCGTGACTTTTGTGGTCGCCGCCGGAAACGAAAACCAGAATGCGTGTAACGTCTCGCCTGCTCGTGCGCCAAGTGCGATCACGGTCGGTTCAACTACGACGACCGATGCGCGTTCATCGTTCTCAAACTTCGGCACCTGCGTCGATATCTTCGCGCCCGGCAGCAGCATCACGTCGGCATGGAGAACCAGCGACACTGCGACCAACACGATTTCCGGAACGTCGATGGCGTCACCGCACGTGGCCGGCGTGGCAGCGCTGTTTTTGGAAACGAATCCAACAGCATCACCCGCAACCGTCACGGCGGCGATCATCGACAACTCAACCCCGAACAAGGTGACAAATCCGGGTACTGGATCACCGAACCGGCTGCTCTTCTCGTTGTTGACCGGTGGCGGCGGCCCAACGCCGACCCCGACGCCTACGCCGACTCCAACGCCGACGCCAGTTCCAGGAGCCGAACTCCTGCTGAACCGAGGCTTCGAGTCAGGTGCAGCTAACTGGACCGCAACCGCAGGCGTGATCACGACCTCAACCGGACAAACGCCGCGCACGGGTTCGTGGTACGCATGGCTTGACGGTTATGGCACCACGCACACCGACTCGCTCTTCCAAACGATTACGATTCCGGCCAGCGCCAACAGCGTGACGTTGAGTTTCTGGCTCAAGATCAACTCATCGGAAACAACCACCACCACCGCCTTCGACAGGCTGCAGGTACAGGTGCGCAACACGAGCAACACCGTGCTGGCAACACTCGGCACCTTCTCGAATCTTAACGAGACGACGGGATACGTATTGAGGACGTTTGATTTAACTGCCTTCAGAGGACAAACAGTTCGAATCTACTTCCTTGGCACGGAGGATTCGTCATTGCAAACTTCGTTCGTGATCGACGACACGTCTGTCACGACGCAGTAAGCAAAAAAGGCAAACCACAGATTACACAGATCAAATCTGTGTAATCTGTGGTTGTTTTTATCGACCGATTTTAAGCCGAAACTATTTTTTTACGTCCAGTAGGTCCGGTCCAGGGAACGATAACCCACCGCTTCCGAGACGTGGTTCGAGTTGATGTTATCGGCGCCCTCGAGGTCGGCGATGGTCCTACTCACTTTCAAGATACGGTCGTAGGCGCGGGCTGATAGGCCCAGACGCCGCATGGCGGTTTCGAGCATCTTCTCGCCTTGCGAATCGATCTGGCAGTAAACACGGATCATGCGCGGCGTCATGGCCGCATTCGAGAAGATCTTCTCATTTGCAAAACGTCGATGCTGCCGCTCACGAGCGTTTAGAACCCGTTGGCGAATCATCGCAGAGCTATCAGTTTCCGGCGCCATCTCCCCGCGCAATTCTCGAAACTTCACTGCCGGCACGTCAATGTGAATATCGATGCGGTCCAATAGTGGTCCAGAGATGCGACCGACATAACGCTGGATTTGCGTAGCCGAGCAGCGACACTCGCGAGTCGGGTCATTCCAGAAGCCGCAGGGACAAGGGTTCATCGCCGCCGCGAGTACGAACGAAGCGGGAAAGGTCAACGACATCGCAGCGCGGCTTATCGTCACCTGCTGATCCTCCAACGGCTGTCGCAGCACTTCCAGCACTGAACGATCAAACTCCGGCAACTCGTCAAGGAACAACACCCCCTGATGGGCCAACGAAACCTCACCGGGGCGAGGCACCGTTCCACCGCCAATCAATCCTGCATCACTGATCGTGTGATGTGGTGAACGATACGGACGTTCCGTCACCAGACCCGAACGGCCGGTCAATCCCGCCACCGAATGAATTTTCGTTAACTCCAACGCCGCCTCAAACTCGAGTGGCGGCATGATCGTGGGCAAGCGTTTCGCGAGCATGGTCTTGCCCGAGCCAGGTGGTCCAATGAGCAGAATATTGTGTGCGCCGGCAATCGCGATCTCCAACGCTCGCTTTGCCGACATCTGGCCACGCACTTCTCTAAAGTCAACACTGTAATGTCCCGTCTGCCGCAAAATTTCTGTGACGTCAACTTTCATCGGTGCGGGCGGTTCTGACGAACGCAAAGCTGCGATTAGCTTAATGGCGCTTCGCAGATCTGAAACGGGATAAACATTTACGCCCGAAACTACAGCCGCCTCCTGCGCATTTTCTTCCGGCAAGATCAGATGACGAATCAAGCCTTCGCGCGCCAGCATCGCGATCGGCAACGCACCTTTGATCGGGCGCACGCGACCATCGAGCGAAAGCTCGCCCACGCCCAGTACGTCGATCAGGTTGTGAGCTTCCGCGAGTTCACCGTTTGCGCCGAGAATGCCCAACGCGATCGGCAGGTCGAAACTCGCCCCTTCTTTTCGAACATCAGCCGGAGCGAGATTGATCGTGGTTTTGTGAAAAGGGAAAAAGTGACCGCTGTTCTGAATCGCGGCACGGATGCGTTCACGCGACTCGCGCACTGCCGCATCAGGTAATCCAACAATCGTAACCGGCGGCGGACCCTGATCCGTTTCGCTGCGATGCGGGGTTAAGTTGACTTCGATGTCGACGAGATTGGCGTCTATGCCGTAGACGGCCGCGGAGAGTGTGCGAAAGAGCATGTGAGGTAGCTCCTAACTTGAGAATGGATTACCGCAAAGACGCTGCGAAATCGCGCGTCTTTGCGGTTAACTAACTAAACTTTAATAATTAGCGACGCCGCGAGGGTGCAGTCGCTGACGACGGAATCTTAACTTCCTGACCGGCCTTTAGTTCTGAGTCGACCGGAATACCATTCAACCGAGCAACATCATTCGCGTTGAGATTGCGAGCTGCGGCGATACTGGCAATCGTGTCGCCTTTGCGGGCTCGAACCTTGTTCAGACCCGACGGCGCCGCGGCTTGCTCGGTAGCAGTTGATGTTCTTACCCATTTGGTGAGCTTAACGCCACCGCTTGGTGCGATAAGCTTCGTGGTCGACTTCAGATCAACGCCACTGTTCCATGACTGTAATTGACCGGCATTAAGACCGGTACGATTCGAAATACTCTGCCAGTCTTCACCCGGCGCCACTGAAATCAGCCTGGCAGTTTCGCGTCTGTCAGGAGGAATTCTCTGCAGCAAAGAAGCAAACTGTTTCGCGCGCCCGGCCGGAATGCGAACGTTATAAATATCGCCACGCGGTGTGATATCGCGTTTCAACTCAGGGTTCAGACCACGAATGTAATCAACGCTCGTATCGGTTGCATCCGCGACTAACTGCAAACTGGTTGCGGTCGGAACCTGGACCACGTCGTACGACAGTGGTGCGTCGGGTTTGATTCCTTTAAATCCGTACTTCTCGGGATTCTTCGCAATCAAAATCACGGCCAGGATATTCGGCACGTAGTTGCGTGTTTCCTGAGCGATGTACGGATATATCATCCAGAAGTTAGCGGTGCCGGCACGTGAAATGGCGCGGTCGATGTTGCCTTCGCCAGTGTTGTAGGCGGCCATCGCCAGTTCCCAGTTTCCGTTGTAGCGTCTCGCAAGATCCTTCAGATAACGGGCTGAAGCGCGTGTGGCTTGTTCCAGACTATTGCGCTCATCAATGTATGCGGTTTGACGCAGTTGGTAGCGGCGACCGGTGCCGGGAATGAATTGCCACAAACCGGAAGCTGCCGCCCATGAAACGGCTCTCACCTTCCAGGCACTTTCAACCTGACCCAGCCACGTGATGTCGAGAGGCACACCCTCTTCAGCATAAATCTTGCGGGCAAGTTTCATGAACTGGCCGGAGCGACGGAGTCCATTCTCCATCGTCGATCTGCCGCGCGACTGGTAGAAATTGATGTATTGCTGAACGAGTGGATTAAGCGTGAACGTAAAGTTGACGTTCTTCTGTGCAGCCTCCAAAGCAAGTAGATCTGCATTTGTAACGGTCTGCTCAGCCTCAGTCAGAACCAGCTTGCTCAATTCATCGAGCGGTGAAGGTTCAAACTTCTGATCGCGGAAACCAACAGGCGCCGGAGACTGAGTCTTCGGATCCTGTGTCTGCGTGTTTTGAGCAACGAGTTGTGTCGTAACTGGAGCAGAACTTGGTTGCTGAAGTGGAACTTCCTCGCGATAGATGCGCTCGACTAATTCGAGGTAGTAAGTTTGAAGACGCTGATTAGCCCTAACATCAAAGCCTGATTCCAAAATCGAATCGATTGCTTTATCAAACTCTTCGCGAGCCTGTTCGCGTTTGCTGTCTTCGAGATTGAGCTTGCCTTTGCGGAAGTGATCTTCCGCGCGCGTCATGATCTGCGAAATGCGTCCTTCAGACTGCTCGACTTCTGTTTGGATTGTACGTGCTGAAGAAGCTACTGGGATTTGGGCCACAGCAGTTGCCGCCGACGCGGCGAGCGCCATTAGTAAAGCCACACAGGCCTTCAGACGAGGAAAGCTCGTTGAAATCAAAATCGTCTTCTCCTCTAATGTGCGGTATCTAATGGCTCCCTTGGATTGGATACTGCTGGACTCGCTGAAAGGAGCCAAAAATCACACCGAAATCTAACACACGGTTTTTGGGGGTGTCAAACTAACCCCACGGTTGAAACACAGTCTTAAACAGTAATTTTTTCCACCAAAAAGTAACGTTAATGATGCCCCTCGCTGGTCGCGGGTTGTGCGCTGGAATGGTTAACGCCCTCAAGGTGGTTGCGGTTGCAAAAACAAAACGAATGTTTGGGCCCGCTAAAAAAGTACCGTTTCCGTACACGCAAATTCGAATTTGTTTCGCAATAAAATAGCCAAACCTCAAAAAGAGCAACTCTTACCGCATTAACCACCTCGTACTCCCGTTGGAACGACGCTTGCCAAGCTGTCTGTTGGGCATGCTCTCCCTGAGTGAGAATCGAGAAGTCTTTATAAGCGACGCCAAGTGCGCGTTGTAGTTCTCTCAGATTATCGATAGACGAGTTCAAAATTATGTCAACTGTAGTTCAGACCAGAATTCATGAATTCCCCAAGGCTGCGGCCGAGACCGGCGCGACCCTAACAAAGTCGCAGGTCTTCTTAAATCGCGAGCTCAGCCTGCTTGAATTTCACGCAAGAGTGTTGGAAGAAGCGCTTGACGAGCGCAATCCGCTACTTGAGCGTCTTAAATTCTTATCGATCTTCTCGTCGAACCTCGATGAGTTTTTCATGATCCGCGTTTCGGGTCTAAAAGAGGAGCTTGACGATGCTAATGTCATTTCAGCCGATGGCATGACGCCGAGCGAACAGCTCGCAAAATGCCGGGAACGGGTTCTCGTTCTTATCGGAGACCAGGCTCGCTGTTTGCGCGACGATATTCTGCCGCAACTGAGTGACACTGGTGTCTCGCTGATTTCATACGACTCACTATCGCGTCATGAAAAAGAGAACCTCAAAGAGTATTTCATCGAAAAGGTTTTTCCGGTCCTGACGCCGCTGGCAGTGGATCCGAGTCATCCTTTTCCATACATCTCTCCATTGAGTGTAAACATTGGACTAATGGTCCATGCTCCGGGCGATGTGAAGTTTATTGGACGGAGAAAACGAGAAGACTCGCGCTTTGTTCGTATCAAGGTGCCGTCGGTAATTCCGCGCCTGGTCCCGATCGGCTCATCAGGAGCGCGATTTGTGCTGCTGGAGGAAATTATCGAGGCCAACATTGAGTCACTGTTTCCGGGAATGAAACCTGGACCATGTCATCGTTTCCGCGTCACACGCGATGCTGACATCGAAATTCGAGAAGAAGAAGCGGAAGACTTACTCAGTTTGATCCAAAAAGAGTTACGACTGAGAAGGTTTGGCGCGCCCGTGCGTCTTGAAGTGTCTCCGGACATGCCTGCGGAGATGATCGATTATCTGACTACTTCACTCGATCTGGATGGCGATGACGTTTACGTATTCGATGGTCCACTGCACATCCAGGATCTGACAAAGCTTTACGATTGCGACCGTCCGGATCTGAAAGACGCTCAATTCACGGCTTCGATGCCGGCCTGGTATGACGAACACGACAACATCTTTGACGCGATTCGCGAACGCGATCGACTGCTTCATCATCCATACGACTCCTACGATTGCGTCACGGGATTTATCAATCAGGCGGTGGAAGATCCGGACGTAGTTGCTATCAAGATCTGTCTTTATCGTACTGGTCCCGATTCGCCCATTCCGCCGGCACTGATCCGGGCGAGCGAACAGGGGAAACAGGTAACGACTCTTATCGAGCTAAAAGCACGATTCGATGAAGAGCACAACATTGAATGGGCGCGTAAACTCGATGAGGCCGGTGTGCATGTGGTCTACGGAATTCTGGGACTCAAGACACACGGCAAACTTACTCTCGTGGTCCGACGCGAAGGCGACTCGCTCAAACGCTATGTCCACATTGCTTCGGGCAACTACAACCCGACCACATCATGCACCTATACCGACCTGGGATTGTTTACGGTGAACGATGCAATCGGTCGTGATGCTACCGAGCTTTTCAACTATCTGACCGGCTTCTCTGAACAGAAGGACTACCGCAAGTTAATGGTGGCCCCAGTCGGTTTGCGCGAAAAAT
Organism: uncultured Acidobacteriota bacterium; assembly: GCA_963708055.1. Taxonomy (GTDB): domain Bacteria; phylum Acidobacteriota; class Blastocatellia; order Pyrinomonadales; family Pyrinomonadaceae; genus PSRF01. The sequence continues at coordinate 2,542,235 of OY970193.1, forward strand.
TGAACGAGCTGTTTGATCGCGAGATCGAACATCAACGAGCAGGCAGACCGGCTCATATCGTCGCGAAGTTTAATCGTCTGGCCGATCTTCAGATTATCGAAAAACTGTATGAAGTCTCTCGAGCCGGCGTGCAGGTGGATCTAATTGTTCGAGGAATCTGCATGTTGCGTCCGGGAATACCTGGCTTGTCGGAAAACATCCGTGTGCGAAGCGTCGTCGGGCGTTTTCTGGAACATAGTCGCGTCTTTTGGTTCTCAAATGGCGGTGACGATGAAGTGTTCATCGGCAGTGCCGATTGGATGTCGAGAAATCTGAAACACCGCATTGAAGTGGTGACGCCGGTCACTGATCCGCAGTCGAAGCGCTACCTGCGCGACGTGTTGCTCGACGCATATCTCAGCGACAACACGAAGTCACGAGAGCTTCATGCTGACGGCCGATATGTTTCCATTGACGGAGGAACGGATTCATTCAATAGTCAAAATTATTTTATGAATCGATCCGGCGTCGAATAAGCAGTTTAGAAGTTCCCCGCAATGCTCCCCTGTTTGTGCCCCCCGCGGTTAGATCCTATCTGCGGAGTTTGCAATGAATAAAACATGGAAGCTGCGGGCTATAACTGTCTGCGCATTGATACTAATCCTCACTTCGCTCGAAACCGGTCTCGCCAAACCGAAGAAAAAGAAAGCACCGCTCACTGGCACTCCAGTTCTCTGGCAACGTCCTGACGACATCGCCTCGCGCGATCTTTACCTTGGACCAGGCGGAACGGCCATGCGCCCGGATCTGCGTCGCATCACATTTGTTAAAGAGGAAAAGGGCGGCTATTCGAAGAAGTATGTGGTTCGCGATGCTGCAGGACGCGAGTGGGTCGCCAAGCTGGGTAAAGAAGCCCAATCCGAAACTTCAGCGATCAGACTGTTGTGGGGGATGGGTTATTACACGGAAGTCAATTATCTCGTGCCGCGCGTCACGATCCCCGGAAGAGGAACTTTTACCAACGTCCGCTTTGAAGCGCGCCCGGAAAACTGGAAGCGAGCCGGCGAATGGAAGTGGAAGCAAAACCCATTCAACGGAACACAGGAGTTTCAGGGGTTGAAGATCCTGATGGCGCTCATCAACAACTGGGACATGAAAGATTCCAATAACGAGATCATTCAACTCCGAGGCGGTAACGGCGAGGAGCTTCGCTACATCATCAGTGATTTGGGCGCGACGTTTGGACATGCGAGTACCACTCCAATCTTTTGGCGCTTAACTCGCAGCCGTAACAATCCGTCGAATTATGCGAAGTCGAAGTTCTTCGAGAAGGTGAAAGGCGATCGCGTCGTGCTGCACTTCGGTGGCAAGAATCGTGGAGTGATGAAAGACATCACCGTAGACGATGTGCAATGGACCGCAAGTTGGCTTTCACAGTTGAGCGACCGGCAGCTTCGCGATGCATTTCGCGCAGCCAACTACCGGCCGGATCAAATCAACATGCTTGCGAGTGTCGTGCGAGCCCGAACCAACGAGTTGCTTAGTTTGCGGCCCAACGTGCAGATTGGCAGAAACCGATAAATCTATGCCCAACCAAAAACGGAAGGAAATATTAACCCTCGTAGTTGTTTTCGCAGCGGTCCTGGCGCTGAGTGCCTTTGTTGTTTATTACCTCGCGGGTGGCAGGCGCGTCACTCCCGAAACAGTCAGAACTGGTCCATCACCAAACGCAGTTTTAGGAACTCCGGAACCGCGCACATCACCGGCGCCTCAAACTCAAGGAGCTGAGACTTTCATCGATCACATGTTCGGCACGCATCACGCCGAACCAAACGTGAACGAAGGCACATGGGCCGAAACGATGGGCAGACTTTCATTACGACTGCTGCTGGCGGCTTTACTGGGAGCCGCACTCGCCTATCGCCCCCGCAAACGAATACTTGCGCTGAAACGCAATCCTTATGTTGCGCAGACGCAGATACTGCTGGCCATCGTTGCGGCGGCCTTGATGATTATCGTCGGCGACAATGCGGCCCGTGCGTTTGGGATTTTCGCAGCCGTTTCCCTGGTCCGTTTTCGTACCAACATACGCGATCCGAAAGAGATCACGGTGTTACTGATCAGTTTGGCGCTGGGACTTGCTTCAGGATTCGGTCGCTGGGATCTGGCGCTGGTCTTAACCTTGTTCTCGTTGATTGTACTTTGGCTGTTGGAGTGGCGCGAGCCCGAACAGGTCTTTCGCTCGATGGAACTGAAGGTGATAACGAAGGACGTCGTCTCAACCCAGAAAGCGCTGCGCGACGTGTTCAAGACGCACGGTTTTGATAAGGAATTGCGAGCTGTTGATCGAGAGGCGACTGAAGAATCACCGGGCAGCATTGTCTATTCGGTGGATGTGAGCCCGACGATCAGCACCGACGAGATCAGCGCTGACATTCTCGCTATCGATGGACAGAATGTGCAGGGAATTGAGTGGGATCAGAAGAAGAGCTACTCGTACCTGTATCAGTAAATCAATTAGCCACGGATTAAACGGATAATAAAACAGAAAAACGCGGATTATCAATTAAGAATAATCCGCGTTTTTCCGTAGCTCTGATCTGTGTAATCTGTGGCTAGTTACTTGTTGATGCTTTCTGTAACTACCGGCGTTTTGGTCTCGAAAGTTACGGCGTAGTCCTTAACAAACTTCTTCATGTCGCCGTGACCCCAGCGTGTGTAGAAGTCGTATTTCTTCATCTCGGCGTAAACCTGATCGTAGTTCCAGTTGTAGTTATTGAAGCGATAAACGGCGCCCATCACGCCCGTGCGATGCCGGCCACCGGCACAATGCACGTAGAATTTACCTGTTTCAGGATTCGCAACGAGCTTCAGAAACTCATCAATTTTCTCAGCCGGCGGATAATCCTTGTCGCTCATCGGAATGTTCACATACGTCATTCCGAGCGCTTCCACGTTCGTTTTTTCATACGCTTTCGGGTCGTGGCGAAGGTCAATCACTGTCTTAATACCAAGGTCTGCTAACTGTTTATAATCGCCTTCCTTTGGCTGAGCACCGCGGAAAAACCGCTCATCCATCTGGCCAAAGTTTTTGATCGTAACGTTGGCGTGCTTCGACTCAAAGTTGGCGTGGTTTGACTGTGCTTTTTGGACTTCCTGGCTAACTGCAATTATTTGTGAACTTAGAACGAGTGCGATCGCCGCAAAGAAAACGGAGAGATAGCTGCGTCGTGTTTTACTCATCAAAAACTCCTTGGCACTTGCGATTATTTGGCGGCAGTCTAAATTGCGACCGACATTTACGATTCAAGAATTCCGGCGATGGTTGTACTAAAAAAACCATCCACAGGTTTCAAAGAGTACACAACCAGGGGGTCTCTGACCAGTCCGGCCAATCCGTGTAATCTATAAACTACACGGCAGTTCGGGCATTGGCGGCTTGCGGCAGTCGTTGGGGTTTCGGCGCCGGACTCGCCGGCGGAACCACCTTTTCACCAAGCGCTTCACGAAACACCTGTCGCATATTTTCCACAAATACAAACCGGATATCCTTAAAAGGCTCCTTTGGAACCTCGTCCAGATCGCGCCGGTTCTGCTGCGGCAGAAGGATCGTTGTAACACGCGCACGACGGGCGGCTAACACCTTCTCTTTAACGCCACCAATCGGAAGCACGTTACCGCGCAAAGTGATCTCGCCCGTCATCGCCACGTCTTTTCGAACCGGACGTGCCGATAAGGCAGAGACCATTGCAGTCGCGAGGGTGATTCCTGCCGATGGACCATCTTTCGGAATCGCGCCTTCGGGGATGTGGATGTGCAGATCGTAGTTGTTGAAATCTTCTTCAGGAATATCAAGCTCTTTGGCGCGCGACTTCGCATAGGAATACGCGGCCTGTGCCGACTCACGCATCACGTCGCCGAGTTGGCCCGTTAAGACAAGATTGCCTTTGCCCTTCATTCGCAAGGCTTCAATAAAAAGGACATCGCCGCCAACCGCGGTCCATGCCAGTCCGGTAGCCACTCCGATCTGGTCCTTCTTCAAGGCTTCCTCAGGAATGATCTTTGGCGCACCGAGAAACTCGTGCACGTTTTTCAGCGAAACGCGAATGCTTCCCTTGTGTCCTTCAGCGATCCTGCGCGCAACCTTACGGCAGATCCGCGAGATTTCCCGCTCCAGTTGGCGTAGCCCGGCTTCCTGAGTGTATTGCTGAATGATTGTAATCAGCGCAGTTTTGGAAACGTGCAGATCTTTGGCAGTGACTCCGGTTTCTTCCAGTTGCTTCGGGATCAGGTGACGGATCGCGATCTCGCGTTTCTCCTCTTCGGTATAACCCGCGAGCCGGATCACTTCCATGCGGTCGCGCAATGCAGGCTGAATCGTGTCGAGCACGTTTGCAGTGGTCATGAAGATCACGTTGGAGAGATCAAACGTGACGCCGAGATAGTTATCGCGAAACGCATTGTTCTGCTCCGGATCGAGCACTTCCAACAAGGCTGACGACGGATCACCGCGGAAGTCGGCGCCGACCTTATCAATCTCATCCAGCATGATCAGCGGATTGTTGGTGCCGGCCTGCTGCACGGCCTGGATAATTCTTCCGGGCATGGCGCCGACGTAAGTGCGGCGATGTCCACGGATCTCAGCTTCATCATGAACGCCGCCCAGCGAAAGTCGCACAAATTTTCGATCGAGAGCGCGCGCGATTGAACGTCCGAGCGAGGTTTTACCAACTCCCGGAGGACCAACGAGGCAAAGGATTGGGCCTTTCGGTTTCTCCTTCAACTTGCGAACAGCGAGCGCTTCGAGGATTCGATCCTTAACTTTCTCCAGACCATAGTGATCTTCGTTGAGCACTTTTTCTGCCTTTTGCAGATCCAGATTGTCGACCGACGATCTCGACCATGGCAGATCGGTCATGATCTCCATCCAGTTTCGCAGAGTCGCCGTTTCAGCCGCGTCCGGATGCATGCGTTCGAGTTTCTTAAGTTGACGCAACGCTTCGTCTTCGGCCGTTTTCGGCATCTTTGAGGCTTCGATCTTTTCACGAAACTGCGCGATCTCTTCGGCCAACTCGTTGCCCTCGCCGAGCTCACTCTGAATGGCCTTGAGTTGTTGACGTAGGTAAAACTCTCTTTGTGAACGATCGATATCGGCACGGGCCTGCGTATTGATCTCCTGTTGGACCGTTAGTACTTCGATCTCTTTGTTCAGCAGATCATTTACGCGACGCAGTCGTGTGGTTGTATCGGCAATGTCTAATACCGATTGGGCGTCTTCCACTTTCAACTCGAGATTTGAAGCCGACAAATCCGCGAGACGTCCAGCGTCGTCGAGGTTAGCGATGATTGCCATCACTTCCGGAGAAATATTCTTTCCGAGGTTGATGGCTTTCTCCATTGACGCACGAACATTGCGCACCAGTGCCTCGACTTCCAACGAGCGTTCGGGTGAAAGCACCTCCTGCATCACACTCACGCGTGAGCGCAGATACTCGCCGGTAGCGTCGACTGTTTCGATTTGCGCGCGCGCCAGGCCCTGGACCAGGATTCGGATGCGACCGTCAGGCAATTTGAGCATGCGCATGATGACGGCGGCAGTTCCTACTTTATAAAGATCCTCCGCAGTCGGTTCTTCTTTATCTAAATCCCTTTGGGAGGCAAGCAGGATCATGCGGTTTTCCGCAAGTGCTTCGTCCACGGCTCTGATCGACTTCTCGCGTGAAACGAAAAGCGGCACGATCATGAACGGGTAGATAACGATGTCGCGCAGGGGCAACACCGGCAGTTCATTTGGAATTTGCAGTTGTTGATCGGTATCAGCGGCAGCCGATTCGATTGCTTCGCTAAACTCTGGTTCTTTGACGATTGCCATGACGTCACCCCTTCGGGATTTCCAAATGCCGATTGCCGATTGCCGATTGCTGGTAGTGGTTCAAGCAAATTGGCAACTGGGAATCGAAAATTGGCAATTAATCCCCGTTCGCGTCCTTAACCGCGATCAGGACCTCCTCTCCCCTTCGATCCTCAATCTTTGGAAGATAAATATGCAGTACACCGTTGCTAAGCTGGGCGGAGGCCTCGCGGATACTGAAGGTCCAGCGCAACGGCACGATGCGAGTAAACTTGCCAAAACTCCGTTCCGAACAGAGGTAAGAAATAATTCGGCGGCGATTGGGCCGTCGCTTCTTTTCTCCCCAGATCCTGAGTTTGGTATTACTGATTCCGATCTTTATTTGTTCGGCGGCGACTCCGGGCAGTTCGACGCGGATACAGATTCCCTTTTCCGTTTCGCAAAGATCGACGGGCGGTGCCCAGGCGCCGGAAGCGAGCGGGTTTTCAGCTTCGGTTGCTTCCTGCAGGGCAGCGTAGAGGCGTCCCACACGATCTCGAAGTCGCTGCACCTCAAGCCGTTCCAATCCGGTCGCGCGAATGGGTTTGATCATTGCCATTACCCCGGTTCGTAAAACTACTTCTTACCTGCAGTCCCGCCGGTTCTGGTTCGCACCAGATGCTTCAGCTCGGTCATAAATTCCGAAACATCTTCAAACTCTAAATAGACTGAAGCAAACCGAACATATGCGACTTTATCGAGTTCTTTCAAGCGTCGCATAATCATTTCTCCGATCTTGCTGGTCGGGCGTTCGCGTTCGGAGGATTCCTGAACATACTTCTCGATCGCGTTGACGATGTTGTCAAGTTTGCTTGAAGGCACTGGTCGTTTTTCGCAGGCTCGCAACAAGCCGGCCATCACCTTATTGCGATCAAAAGTCTCTCGCCGGCCATCCTTTTTGACAACCATGTAAGGTATTTCATCGATTCGCTCGTACGACGTGAACCTTCGCTCGCATCTGAGACACTCTCTTCGGCGACGGATCGCATCGCCTTCACGTGACTCACGCGAGTCGACTACTTTGTCTTCGAGATACCCGCAGAATGGACATTTCATATTTGGTTAGCCTCTCCGGGAATTGATGGAACGTGGCTTCGTTAAGTGGCCTGTTCGGGCGACATCATTGCACGCAACCTGGCCCAGCTCAGATCGCCCCGAATCACGTAAAACAGACCGAACAATAATGCTGGTCCAAAATCGACCAGGTGCAAAACAATCGAAAGGGCGGCCGCCGTCTCCTTTTGCACTCCAAGAAAAAACAACCCTGCGGCGGTAGCTGCATGAAACGCTCCAGCGGCGCCGCCCGGCGTGGGCACCAGCGAACCCACCAGCGACCAACCGAGGACGAAGATTGTCTCTGGAACACCAACGTCCAGATGAAACGCTCTTAAGACAAGCAGATTGGCGGTTGCGATTCCCAACCAGAGCGCGGCTGTCCAGCTAATCGTTTCCAGCAGTTCCGTCAGGTTCACAAGCACTCGCAGCGCCTGAGCGAGTTGCTCAAAGATTCGTAAGACCAGTTTGGAAAGCCGCCGCGGGATAAACCGCAAGCGCGCAAACAAACGCTCGAGGATTCCGAGCACCCACGGCGATTTCGTTCTGAACCAGGCCAGAAAACCGATGCCGAGCAAAGTCGCGATGAAAAGTCCCCAACCTACAAATCTCACCCGGTCAAAAGAAACTTCGAGCGAGGGAGGAGGGACAAACCAGATCAGGTTTACGGCAAACATGAGCGCGATCGCGGTCATGTCGTAAATCCTCTCCACGAGAATCGTGACCAGCGAAGCGCTTGGTCTGACGCGCGGATCACGCATGGACAGGGCTACGGGCCGGACAAACTCCCCCGCTCGGCCTATTAGAAAAACAGCGCTAAAACCGATGGTGGTAGCGGCGAACAGGTCCGCAAAACCGGCGGCACTCAATGGTTTCAATAACGCTCCCCACCGAAAAGCCCGGAAAGAATAGGCAACACTAATGATTACAACAGCGGCAGCGAGCAGCCAGGGATCGGCATTAGCGACGGTTTTTCGCACCTCGACCCAGTCGAGATTACGTCCGAACCACCAAAAAATAGCGGTGGCCAGCAGGCACAGAACGCCAAATTCAATGTATTTTCGGTAGCTGTGCGCTTTAGACATTTGAGACAGGCCAGAGCAAAACCACAACATGTTGGGCCGGTCGGAAAGGCTACTACATGTCAGCGGTTCGAGCAAGAAAGGCCGCCTTGGAGTGCGGTGCCTTGGCACCGCTTTGGCCAAAATCTAGTTCGGTTCGCCTCTTAAGACCAAAGCGGTGCCAAGGCACCGCACTCCAGGGAGGCGATCAGTTCCAGTAGAAAATATGATCCTCATCCCGCAGAAAACATCTGTGCCTTTGTGCCCCTTTTGTGGCAAACTTTGCCTGAACTTTACTTTGGTACCTTTCGTAATCCGCTCCTGACAAGGGTTTGGCCGCCTTTGACGATTTCCGACCTACAGGTACCTGGAGAAGAGACGGTGGGAGCTGTTAAGGCTTTGGCAGTTAGTGAAGGAGCCGAATTGGTTCGCAGGTGTCGCGCGGGCGACGGCGCGGCTTGGGAAGAGATTGTGCAGAACTATTCCCGCCGCATCTACAACCTCGCCTATCGCTTTACTTCACGGGCTGACGCGGCGGAAGATTTGACTCAGGAAGTTTTCGTTAGGGTTTACCGTTCTTTGGATCAGTACGACCCCAAGCAGGGTGATTTACAGAACTGGCTGATGAGACTGGCGCGTAATCTTATTATCGACGATTACCGGAAACGCCAACGCACACCACACGACAACCTCGCTGACGACCTCGCCGACCACAGTTATCACCTGCACACTCGGTCAAACTCGGTACAAAAAGAAATGGAGCGCCGCGAACTCGGCGCCCAGGTTCAGGCTGGTATCGACAAGTTATCACCGGATTTACGAACCTGCGTGATATTGAGAGACATTGAAGAGTTGAGTTACCAGGAGATTGTTGATCTTTTGAAGATTCCTGAGGGAACTGTGAAGTCGCGAATCAACCGGGGACGCATTGAATTAGCGAAGATTCTGCGACGTATGAAAGTTGTTGCAATGGGTGAGGCATAAATCAGAGCTCATACCGGATGCTGGCAGGCAATGGGAATGAGCCATTAACAAAAGCGGCGGGAAGCGAATAAATAAGATGCTTTGTGTGGATTTCGAAAACCTTTTGACCGATTACATTGAGGGCGTCGTCGGTCCTGAAACCAGCCGGCTCATGGGCGAGCACGCGATGAAGTGCCCTGTGTGCCATGAAACTCTGTCGGCGGTGCGCAGCACGATCGAAACCTGTCGAGTCGCTGCTGTACCTGCGCCTTCAAGAGAACTTGAAGCTCGCATTCTGCAAAGAACAGTGCCGGAAACGGCCATGGTTTGTGAAGAGTTTGAAGAGTGTCTAACTGACTATCTCGACGGTTTTCTGCCGGCCCATCTCTATCACCGCTGGGAACGCCATGCAGCACTTTGTGACCAGTGCACGGAACTGCCGGGTGAGGTGGTAAGAGCAATCGGTGCCTGCTACACGTACATTTCCGAAGAGCGACCGCTACCGCAAGGTCTTAACGAAAGAATCCTTCAAGCTACGATCGGGACAATCACACCACATGAATTCAAAGCTCCATGGGGATCACGCATCGCATCCCGTTTCCGTTTGTGGTTAGACCCGCTTATCACGCCACAATTAACGACAGTCGCCACGATGTTGCTGGTCGCAATACTCGTGCTGGCAAATACAGTATCGGTGGATGGCTCGATAAGTGGTGTTTACGATGCCGGTCTTCAGTTAGCGGAACGAACCGGCGGCCAATCGAGATCGATTGCCGACTATCCGCGACAGATTATCAGCGGTGAGCAAACCCCGGCTCCGGCACCGAGTCAGGGATCGGATCAGCAGAAAGAATCGTCCAACCAGAAAGAGGACGGTAAGGGCCAGAACAATCAGTGAGGGTTTTAAGAACATGATGTACTGTGGCTACCATGCTAAGAATCCGGCGGTGGTTCAGTGCAATCAGTGTGCGCGCTGGTTGTGTCCGGCCTGCGATCATCGTGTGCGGGGATTTCCTTTCTGTCAGGACTGCATCGTGGCCGGCGTCGAGTTGCTACGACACCAGTCGAATGCAAGTCCAACGCAGATTCTGAGACGCAAGAGTTCACCATTTGTAGCTACGTTACTTTCGTTTGTCCCCGGTCTTGGCGCGGCTTATAACGGACAAACGTCAAAAGCGATTGTGCATTTCGCTATCTTCGCGAGTTTCTTCCAGATGGCAGTAGTTACGCAGGGAATGCACTTCTTTATTCTGGGAGTAATCGGAACCTGGCTCTTTTCGGCAGTCGATGCCTGCCGAACGGCTCAGTTGATGAGAGCCGGTCTGAGCCCTGACGCGGAAGATGATGTGATTGCGCGCCGCCTTTACGGTAATCCATTTGCTTGGGGAACTACCCTGATCATTATCGGCACACTATTCCTGTTGCATACGTTGCTGCGGGTGACGTTGCCGATAAAGGAGTTACTTCCCGTAGCACTCGTAGCACTTGGCGCGTACATGTTGTTCGATTACATTCGACGAGGTAAAGCATCTGATCGGATCGTTCGTTTTGATTCGCGACGCCCACCGCCGTCAGTGGTGGCCGGTACCAAGCCGGTTGATGCAACCGGTATGAGATCCGGCGAGACAACTCAGTTTCCACGTCGCGATGTAGCGCCGTTACCGTTTGAACGTAGGTCCTAATCGATATTTCTTAAACCGGAGTTGAAATTATGTGTTGTGGTGTTCTTAAAGCATTTGGCGGACTCGGCGCGATCGTCGCGCTGATCCTCGTGATTGTTGCCCTGCTCAAACAACTCATACTGCTGGTCGGCTTCGTGCTGACAGCCTTGAAGGTCGCGATTGTTGTCGTTTTCGTCGCCGTCCTCGTAATGATTGGACTGGCCATCTGGCGCGAGCGCTGCAGACGTAAATCTGAGATTTAGTTTAGCGAGCGGTAACAGGGTAATTACCCTGTTACCACTCAATTATCTTTTCCCTACACCTCCCTTATATTTCACACCCCAAGTTGCAACAATTTGCTGGCCTGTGATAGGGTCAGGGCCTTGCAGAACCGGCCGGATGGATTTCACCTCGGAGGGGCCTTGAGGTTTCAATCCAAACCGCTGCAATTCATCAAGTAGGAAAAACCGACAACTTTCCCCGTTTCGCGCAATGCGCGCCTTTGACGAGGCGACGTTGTGCCTTTCGGTTGTTGCGCCTCCGTCTTTTCTGCGTAGCAACAGGAGCCGAATGATTATGGTTAGAGAAGACAGATTCTACGCCTTTATTATCGCCCATACTTCCCGTTCTCGCGCGCGTGTCCAGAGAATCAGAGTCGAAAAGCGGTCAGTTACTATTTTCTGCGCGATCCTGCTGCTGCTGGCGGTGGGACTTTTTTATGGGCTTTATGGTTTGACCCAACAAGCGGCTCACCTGCGTACTGAAATCGAAAACCAGCGCCTGCGTGCGGAAAATGAAAGTCAGCGACTCGAACTGGAGAAGCTGAATAACCGCGTGGAAAAGGTTGAAGACACGTCTCGCAAACTGGCTGAGAAGTCAGGCGTCGTCGAAGAGCCCGGTAGTGTGCCCGGTACTGGCGGTCCAGCGATTCCGTTGGACGATGTCGGCTTGGCAACTCTCGCAGCCAAAATGAGCCGTTTGGAAGAGGATATGCGCGCTCATGAGGCGATTCTGCGTCAGCGCGGCTACACGCCAACAGTGTGGCCGGTCGAAGGCAAGCTGGAAGGCGGATTTGGGGGTCGTCGAAATCCCTTTGGCGGGTCAGGCTATGAGTTTCATTCCGGCCAGGATATCGAAGCCCCATGGGGAGCCCCGGTGATTGCGGGCGCCAGTGGCCGTGTGTCGTTTGTAGGCTGGCAAAATGGTTATGGACAACTGGTGGTGGTAGACCATGGCGATGGACTGACCACCCGTTACGGCCATCTGTCGCACATCGATGTTCAACTCAACCAGACGGTTTCGAGGGCACAATTACTGGGAAGAGTGGGCTCGACCGGGCGTTCCACGGGACCGCACGTCCATTACGAGGTTCGTATCAACGATCAGCCGGTAAACCCGCTTCCGTATCTCTTATTGAGCAACAAAGCGGCAGCGGTTTCGGCGTCCAATTGAGTTGATGTTAAACAGGGTAGGCTGGCTAACCTGAAGTATAGCTTTAACTTAGCAGGGAAAGATAAAACTTTTCTTGCTTGACAGATTTGTGATACTTGGCTTAGTATGCGCCGTCGTTTCAATGCAGGGACGGCAAGTCAGAGCCCAGCATTTCCCGATTCCACCAAGCATTACGTAAATGAGTTTCGTTAGTTTTGCCCCCGTAAGTCTGTGCATGCTGAATTAGCGCTCCCCGCGCTTTTCAACATGCATTTTTTGTTGGTTGTGTGTTTCCGTTGAGCACCGCTTCAAGGTGTGACCCGGCTCACAAGCATTAACCAGTTGGCGTAAAAGCTTTGCGTTTTTGCGTCCGTTCTACCGAATCGTTAGGAGGATTCGTTGTTATGTCTAGAATAACCGGTAAGGTCAAGTGGTTTAACAATTCGAAGGGCTACGGTTTTATCGAGCAGCCAGGCTCTTCGGACATCTTCGTTCACTATAGCGCTATCCAGGGCGATGGCTTCAAGACTCTCGAAGAGGGTCAGGAAGTTGAGTTCGAGGTTACCCAGGGCCCCAAGGGACCTCAGGCTGAAAAAGTCACGAAGACGTAGTGTCTCCCCGGCTTGCTTCCGCAAAGCCACTGACTTGCTTCCGGTCACGGGTCCGGTAAGCTCACAAGAAGAAAGGCGACCGATGGTCGCCTTTTCTTTTTCACTGATTTGCTGTCTTCCCTATTCCGCTCGCGCCTTAAAACTCACGTGGCCATTTTCAACCGTCACTGAAAAACGCACCCGATCACACCCGCGCTGTTCCTTGATTCCATCAGCTTTTGACGCCAGCAAACGATGAAATTTCGGAAACGACAGATCGTCGGTCGCCTCGCCGCAACGTCGCTTTGCTTCAATCAATGAATTATAGATTTCTTTGACGACTTCTACTTCGCGGTGTGGATCAATACAAACAAAAGAGGCCGGCTCCAGTTCGTTCGATTCCGGTTCCCGCTTGATGTTGGCGCGCGCGGCGAGAACCGGATCGCGCCCTTCTTCGCGTCCCTGCATCGTGCGACGCCAGAGATCTCGAAAAGCATTGTAACGGGCGGCCAGCGAGTTGTATCGATAGCGTTGAGCGTATGTCAGGGTGCGATCGTCGCCGAGTCGTTTAAGAAGTGTTTCAACTCGACCTTTGGTGTCGTAAGGCGGACGCTTGGCGGCGCCGTTGAAGAAGATGTCAAACTCTATCCGCAAGCGGCGGATGTCGTCTTCCAAACGCGTCAGTTGCTCATCCGGCGTGGGTTGATTCTCGCCCGAGCCAAACTTGTTTTTGGCCTGAATCTGCAGTTTTGATCTAAGAAGTTTATTGTCGCGTAGTCCCACTAAATTGCGTCTCCTGGGCGAGGGAAAGTTTTGGGCGGGTTTTGCGTCGTTGATGTTGACGCCCTCTCAGTCTAGGTGGTCGGAAACGAGTGTGTCAATAGACAGGATCAGCAGGATTTATCAGGATGAACCGGATTGTGTTAGCCTCACGGGCGAAATCATGTCGGAACCCGAGAAAAATGAGGCTATCAGCTTACGTGATGTGCCGTCAGTCGATCAGTTATTGAGAACTGAGGCCGGTCGCGAGCTGCGCAATGTGGTTGGAATTCGACGTTTGACGAATATCGCACGCGCTGTTACCGCAGAGATCCGTTTGCTGGTTCGCGATGATCCGGCATCTTTTACCGGCAATGGTGACTCGCTCCTGGTTGAGGCCGTGAAGCGTATGGAAGCGAGCGCGCGGCGCGAGGTACAAACAGGTACGAAGGCAGTAATAAACGCGACCGGCGTCGTGCTCCACACGAATCTTGGACGCGCGCCACTTTCGCAGCCGGCACGCGCGGCGATTGACGCGGCCGCTCGTTATTGTTCGGTTGAATACGACCTCGAAAGCGGCGGACGTGGCGGGCGTGCCGCAAGAGTAGAGTCGCTCTTAAAAGATTTGACTGGCGCTGAAGATGCGCTGGTAGTAAACAACTGTGCCGCCGCTGCGCTGTTGATCCTCACCGTACTCGCTCACGATGGAGAAACAGTCGTCTCCCGCGGAGAGCTGGTTGAGATCGGCGGCGACTTTCGCGTGCCGGATGTGATGGCCAGTTCCGGAACTCGCATGGTGGAAGTGGGAACCACCAATCGCACTCACCTGCAGGATTTTCAGCGCGCGCTCAATGAAAACACACGATTGATCATGCGCGTGCATCCGTCAAACTATCGCATCGTTGGATTTGCCGGCACGCCTGAAGTTTCCGAGTTAGTGAAACTGGCCCATGAAGCCGGCCTACCGTTGTTTGAAGACGCCGGTTCAGGTCAACTCAGCGACCTCGGAAAGTATGGTGTTGTTGATGAACCCGTGGTGCGAGACATTATCGAGAGCGGCGTTGACGTTGTTTCCTTTAGTGGCGACAAACTGCTGGGATCGGTCCAGGCGGGATTGATTGTCGGCAAACAATCGATCGTTTCGCGCTTGCGGAAGCATCCGCTCTATCGCGCGTTGCGCAGCGACAAGATTCGGCTTGCAGCACTCGAAGCCACATTGCTTTCACATCAGCAGGATCTGGCCCACGAACAAGTGCCGGTGGTCGAAATGTTATCGCTAACTGCTGAAGAGTTGGCCCAACGGGCACGCACGGTGGTTGAGGACGCTGGTGCAACACAGCTTGAGATTGAACTGTTAGTTGGTGAATCAGCGCTCGGTGGTGGTGCTGGTCCAACCTCAACTTTCCCGACTACACTCATCGCAATCAGTCACCCGGACAAGTCAGCTCAACAGATCGAACACGAGCTTCGCGCATCAGATCCTCCCATCATTGCGCGCATCGCAGACGGGAAAGTGCTGCTAGACCTCCGCACCGTGTTTGTGGATCAAATCCCAGCAGTCGTTAACTCGCTCAAAATTCTATAGATTTAACAATGCTTGTCATTGTATAATCAGCCCCGGCTTTTGCGATAAAAGCTCGTAATTTGAAACCCCTCCAGCCGTTCGCCCTACAGGCTCCCACTCACCGACTTGATTCGCTTAAAGACTCTCATCTCTTATGTCTCTGCCTCGGCTATCGGTGTCTTTGCCGGGCTTTCCGGCTATGCCTGCCTTCGCCTCGGCGTTCTACCCAACCTCGAGACACTTTTCCCGGTCGATCCACCCGACAATCTCACCAGCCTTGAACCTACGACCGCAGCCGTCTGCCTGGTTCTCTACGGACTTGGCGTAAGCCTCACGGTGAATCGTTTCGGTTTGCGACGTTCGTGGCGCTGGATTTTGATTAGCGCTGCGCTGGTCGTCATCGCCGGCTTTGTCGGCTTCGAGTTTGTTGAGGTTGATCTGCTTCCGCTTCCGTTACTCTTCAGCGGCAGTCTTGCGCTGGCGCTGATTCAGATACATCGACTCTGGTCACTCGATCGTCAGCTAACTCACTCCCTCTTTCGTTCTTCAGCTACCAACGGCAGCGACTCGGCAATCGACTCTAGTGCTCGACTAATGAGTGGTCTCAAACTGCTGAACACAGTCCTGCCGCTGAGCGAAGCTGTCGTTTTTCGTTGCGACGATCAGCAATGGATGCAGGCGGTCGCGCGCTTCAAGGGCGCCGCACCAAACGCGCAAGATCCACGGCGAAACTCAGTGTGGCGAGAGGGCATCAAGCTCTGTCAACACGCGGTGAAAACTCGCAAGCTGGTAGACCAAACTACACCGGGACAGAATTCATCAACAGTTGCCGTGCCGTTGCTGCACGAAAACGAAGTTGCAGGTGTGTTGCTGATTCGGCTGGCTTCGGAATTCTCCGCAGACGACACGCCGTTGCTGGAAGCGGTGGGCTCTCAGTTTGCGCGTAACCTGGAACGTGAAAGTTTCTCGCAGAACGCGGCTCGGACAGAAGCTCTTAGTTATTTTTCACAAAGCGGAAGCAAACGGAAGCTCGATGCCCTCAACGTGTTGAAAGCCGTGACGGTTGAGCAACGCTGTGAAGCCAGCACTCTCGCCCACATCGAAGACGGAGTAGCGATCGCTTATCTCGACGGCATGCTGGCGCTCGTCAACCCAGCACTGCTGACTTTCGCGGGCTTGTCTCAGGAACAAGTCGCGAGCCTCGATCTCTTCGACTTGTTGAAGCAATTTCGCACTGACATTTTTGACGAACCCGAAATTGCCGTACGACGAGTGCTGCAAAGCGGTGTTGAGTATGAGGGAGAACTCAACTTCGAAGCGCGCAACCAGATCCTCAACCTCCGCATATCGCTATTGCGACGGCATCAAACTAATGAGCCGATTGGACTCGCCCTGCATGTTAAAGATCTAACGGCCACTAAAGAATACGAGAAGCTGAAGAGCGACATGATCTCGCTGATGTCGCACGAGCTGCGCACTCCGTTAACCAGCATCAATGGTTTCGCTGAG
This sequence comes from uncultured Acidobacteriota bacterium, assembly GCA_963708055.1. GTDB lineage: Bacteria > Acidobacteriota > Blastocatellia > Pyrinomonadales > Pyrinomonadaceae > PSRF01. The sequence continues at coordinate 2,558,695 of OY970193.1, forward strand.
TTATTAACCGTAGATGAAACAATCCCAACGCAGGCCCGCGAGTTTGTTTCGATCATTGCCAACGAATCGCAGCGCATGTCGCGGATGATCAATACATTTCTCTCGGTCACTCAGTTACAACGGAAAGACAAGCAGGAGGTGTTGAAGATTCCCCTGCGACTGGATGAAGTGGTGCGCGACACGATCATGTCACTTCAACCGTTGGCGAAGAAGAAACGCATTCGCCTCATCGAGCAACCAGCGCATCGCATTCCTCCAGTGGCCGCTGACAAGAGCCTGATTACACAAGCGGTGAAGAATCTCTTGAACAACGCGATCAAATATAGTCCGGAGCGAACGACGGTCACTGTTTCCACAGCGCTGGAGGCGGAAGCGGTTCGCGTTTGCGTTGAGGATCGCGGATTCGGAATTCCCGCTGAATCAAAAGAACGTGTCTGGGATAAGTTTTACCGCGTGGTCCGTGAAGGCCAGGAGAAAGACGAAGAATCGACAGGCTTGGGATTATCGTTTGTCCGTGAAGTGGTTGAACAACACGGCGGTCGAGTAGATCTCGATTCGGAAGAAGGACGCGGATCTAAGTTCAGCTTTACGCTGCCTAGGTTGTGAGCCACGGATTAAACGGATTCGAAGCCGATTTGCGCGGATTCAGATCCGGTTGATTGTGCCGCGACAGCCTTCGGCGCCGCAGATGCAGCGCTTATCGTCGGAGTGGAGCGTTTGTTCGTAGTCGATCGTGATCTCTTCGCCGGGATTAATGTCGCGCAAAGCGATGAAGAGAATGTGATCGTAGAGAATCTGCATGAAGGCGTTTGGCACGCATGAGTGGTTGATGTAGTGAGTACCGTTTCCGCCGCGGCTGCCGTCGAGACTCCAGCGATTGTTGACTTCGCAAATTCTGAGCATTCGCCGGTGAGCTCTGCGCCGTGCTTCGGCGTTAGAGATCTTCTCACCGGTGTATTCCGCGATCTTGTGTCTCTTTTTAAAATGAGTCGTGGCAAAGCAGCCTCTGCCGTGTATCGGCGAAGGTCTGATTGCCAGTCCATGGGCCAGCTTCATGATTTGTAATCTGTGGATTACTTGATTTTGAACGTGCGGGCCATCAGATCGGTTTGATTGCGTATCCGGGCCAACTTGTCGCGCAGACCGGTGAAGCGCAACGCGTAGATTGTGCGGTTATCGACCTGCAAGTAATAAGTGCGACCCAGCATCGGTTTGCCGGTTCTCACGAATTCGTAAGACATTGTGACACCGTCGAGGCGACCATTGAAAGGTTCCTGCTTGCCTTCTACAAAGCCGGGCAAAAATCGCAGTCTGAGATCCGCATCACGTTTTGCGAGTTCGCCGGCAGTAGTGCCGGCGTCAACAATCTCTCTGCGAATGGTCAGGTAACCGTCGAGTCGATCACCATAAACAAATTCGGGATGGTCGTTAGCCGGATCGGGCTCGATAATCACTTTCCAGTTGGCTGAGGGTAGTTCGAAACTGTAATCAACTTTATCGTGCGTATAGAGCTGTTGCGCCAACGCGACTGGCGCCATAAACGCTAATAAAACGAGGGTAAAAGCTAGAATTCGTCGCATTAATCCTCCCGGAACTTGCAGCTTTCTCAGATGCCCGTCAAGAGGCTGGTCGTTGCTCAAAACCAGCGGGCTACTACGAGTCCTGCGAAATAACTTGCTTTTGCATTTCTATCAGTTCTTCGATCCCTTTGACACCCAGCGCCAACATCTCGTCCATTTGCTGCCGGCTGAATGGCTCACGTTCCGCTGTTCCCTGAAGCTCGATAAATCTCCCGTCACCAGTACAAACGATGTTCATGTCGACTTCCGCCTTCGAGTCTTCGTCGTACTTCAGATCTAGCAGCGGGGTACTGCTGACGATGCCTACGCTCACTGCCGCAACCTGATCGTTCATTATTGAACGCGTAATTTTTCCGCTTTTGACGAGATGTTTGCTGGCCAGAGCGAGAGCAACGTACGCGCCAGTTATAGCAGCGGTGCGCGTGCCCCCGTCAGCCTGTAGCACGTCGCAGTCGATCGTGATCGTACGTTCAGCGAGCGCTTTCATATCGGCAACTGCGCGGAGGCTGCGACCGATCAACCGTTGAATCTCGTGAGTCCGGCCTGAAGGACCACCGCGTCCTAGCTCGCGTGCTGTGCGCGACTGAGTTGCGCGTGGCAACATCGCATATTCCGCAGTCAGCCATCCCTGTCCTGAATTTCTTAGAAACGGCGGGACGCGATCTTCCAGTGACGCGGCGCATACGACGCGCGTGTTTCCCATTTCAATCAGCACCGAACCTTCTGCATACGGCAGATAACCGGGCGTGATTCGTGCCGGACGCAACTCATCTGGAGCGCGTCCGTCAGTGCGTACGAAGCTCATCGTGTCCCCAAATCTCTACAGCTTCAAGAATAGATGGAGCAGACCCTAAAAATCGCTCCGCTACTTTAGCAAATCTTTCGGCCGCATCGGTCACATAAAAGTGGTCAAGATCATCACAGAGTTGCCGCTCCTGGTAAAGACCGGGAGTCTCTTCGTGAGTCAGATCAGAACTCTCCAAAAGTGATTCGACGTCAGCGGCGGTCGCTTCGCCGGAATCGATTAGTTTGACTTCGCGGCCGACGGTTTCACTAATAACTTCTCGAAGGATCGGATAATGAGTGCATCCCAGTACCAGAGCACTCAAGTTCGCTTGTCTGAATTCAGATAAATAATCACGGGCAACTACACGCGCGACGTCTGAGTCGGCCCAACCTTCTTCCGCAAGCGAGACAAAAAGCGGACAAGCGCGTTCAATGACCTTACCAGTTGCGCCCATCGCGGCAATCGCTTTGGCGTATGCGTGACTTTGCACTGTGGCTTCAGTCGCAATAACGCCGATGCTCGCACCACCCGCAATTTCGACTGCGGCACGCGAACCGGGCTCAATTACACCCATCACTGGAACACTGATCGCGGCTCGTATTGCCGGAAGTGCGAGTGCTGAGGCAGTGTTGCAGGCGACCACGAGTAGTTTAATACCGCGTGCCGCGAGAAATCGGGCGTTCTCAACTGCATAACGTTCGACGGTTGCGAGTGATTTGGTGCCGTAAGGGACGCGCGCGGTGTCGCCTAGATAGACGAAGCGTTCGTTTGGAAGACGTTCGTGGAGGGCTCGATAGACTGTTAGACCACCAACGCCGCTGTCGAAGATGCCGATGGGAAGATTGCGATCCAAGTGATAGCGGCCTATTCGAAGATCTCTGAGACTTTTACGCGGAAGCCGGGAACAGTATCGTCGACGAGTTCGTCGGTTTCGTTCAGAAGTTCTTTGACACCGTCAGCTCGAATTACTTCCACGGTTCGCTTTCGAGGATGAACGTTCCAAACAGATTTTGCGCCGAGCTCAAGCCAGAGGGATGTTTTTCGCGCGACTTGGGGCCTTGGGTCGTTAGGCGAAATCACCTCCACAGCCAGATCGGGCGCCCCTGGGTGAAATCCATCAGAAATAGTTCCCACTCGATCACGCGAAATAAAAGATATGTCAGGAGCGAGCACCGTATCAGGATTGCTTTCAAGTTTAAAACCTGTATCTGCAGAGAACAGGACACCAAGGTTGTTTGCGTTCACATGCATGCCAAGACGTATGGCGAGGTTCATGGTCACCTTCCCGTGTTTTGCACCTGCTGGAGACATTGTGAGGAGTTCTCCTTTGATGAGTTCATAACGATAGAACCAGTCGTCTAGCTTTCCTAATTCTTCCGCAGTCATTAAGTGAGTTTGAGTTGTTGTGCTCATAACCTGTCTCTGGGCCGTTCGACGGGAGTGAGGGCTCCCGCAATCTTGAAAATGGTGGAGGCGCCGAGAGTTGAACTCGGATCCAAAAACCAACGCCGAAGGACTCTACATGCTTAGTCGCTTCTCTTCCTTGCCAGGCGAACCTGACAAAAATTCGCTCGATGTCGAGTCAGTGAAGCGACAAGACCTCGACACGAGCTAGCCCGACTTTGTTCTCGCCCACTGTCACGGACCGAAACAGTGGGCCAGCTCAACTGAGTGACATCTCCTTCCGCGCGCATGAGCAACTTGCGGTGAGACGCTCGGTGCTAATTAGGCAGCGAGAGCCAATTCATTGTTATTGGCAATTGTGTTTCCCTACGCTTTTTAACGAGCTGCATAAGGTAGCCCGGCATGCATCGCGACGTACGTTCAGGTTCCTGTCGAAGCCTGTCGCCCCCGTTTTGCGAAGCCTGAGTATTATAACGAACCATCATCGAACCACCAAAAACGACCCACGATTAACAGGATTGGCACCGTTTTAGCTATAATTTTTGCGGCTTCTGTGGCTAGCCACGTTGCCCTCTCCCCATCTAATCGGGCAATTTGTTTTGGGAGAAATCTAACTTTATGGCATCAAACCGCACTAAATACTCGCCAACCGCGATCATTAACACACCTCCTGAACAACGTAGACACCTGTTAGCACGGCTTTGGTTACCAACTGTTTTACTTTTATCGCTCGCCGCCGGGGGCCTGACAGGCATCATCGCCGCTTACGAGCTCAACTATTCGCGCGCGGCCAATGAAGTTGCCGCCCTCGCAACTTATCGTCCCAGCGTGGTGACGCGAGTCTATGCCGACGATGGCCAAACAGTTATTGGCGAGTTTGCTCTCGAAAAAAGAATTCCACTCAAGTATGAAGAGATACCGCAGGTGTTGAAGAATGCGATTCTCGCGGTTGAAGATGTGCGGTTCTACGACCATATCGGCATCGACCCGATCCGCATCATGGGGGCGGCGTGGAAGAACCTCACAACTGACAGAATCGAAGGTGGTTCAACTCTCACACAACAACTTACAAAGAACCTTTTTCTTTCAAAAGAACAGACCTACACGCGCAAGGTTAACGAGTGGATCCTCGCTCTGCAGATCGAACGCTACTACACGAAAAACCAGATCATGGAGTTGTACACCAATCACATGTTTCTGGGCGCCAACGCGTATGGCATGGAAGCCGGTTCTGAAACGTACTTTGGCAAACCAGCGAAGGATCTAACGCTCGGCGAAGCGGCTTTGCTCGCCGGCATTCCCAAAGCTCCCAGTGATTATTCGCCGACGTCCAACCCGGCCAAAGCCAAAGAACGTCGAGATCTCGTACTCGATCTCATGGCTAAAAATGGTTTCGCGAGCCAGGCAGAAGTCGACGCCGCTAAAGCCAAACCAATCCAACTGGCTGACACGGCTTACTACCAATCGCAACGCAAGTCGTCGCCATTTGATTATCCCGTTGAATACATTCGCCAGGAACTCGAAGATAAATACACGACGCGCGTCGCGCAGGGTGGTCTGGCGGTTTACACGACGATTAACGTAGAGGCTCAAACAAAGGCTTACGAAGTGGTGCGCGCAGGTCTGCGAGCGTATGACCGCACGCACAGTGGTTGGCGTTCGAGCTACACGCTGATTCCGACCACTGTCAACAATGGCGAGGGGCCGGTAACCCAGCAGGAACTCACCAACTACAAGCATCCGGACTGGTACGGCAGCGATTACGAAACTGGTCGCCACTTGATGGGCCTGATCATGAAAGTCGATCGCGCGCGCAACGAAGCCGCCGTGCGTTTCGGCAATTTCACTGCCACCCTGACAGCCGCGGAAATGGGTTGGGGAAAACGACAACCAAAAGACGAATTCAAACCCGGTCAACTGGCGGAATTTGAGATCCAGGAAGTAGATGAAAAGAATAGACGTTTGAAAGTCGAACTGTCGCAAGTACCGGCGGTCCAGGGTGCGATGATGACGTTGAATGCGAAGACCGGTGAAATCGTCACCATGGTCGGCGGCTACGACTTCTACACCAACAAGTTCAACAACGCTACTCAAGCCTATCGCCAAACTGGTTCGTGTTTCAAACCATTTGTTTACACTGCCGCCGTCGAATGGGGCATGACGCCGGAAACTCCCGTAAGCGGCGCTCCGATCACTATCGGCGATTGGAAGCCACACAATTACGACGGTTCGTTGGGTGGCGCAGATCTGCCAATGAAGGTCGCACTCGCGAAGTCGATGAACATTCCAGCGGTGCACTTGCTGCAAACCGTCGGTATTCAAACCGGGTCACAGATGGTCCGTCGTTTTGGTATCAAAGTGCCGATGTCGCCTTATCTGCCTTCAGCTCTTGGCGCCACGGAAGTGCCGCTCGATCAGATGGTCTCGGCTTATTCGGCGTTTCCAAACAAAGGCATTCGCGTCGAGCCACATCTGATTCGCAAAGTTCTCGATCGCGATGGCGCAGCTCTCGAAGAGTGGGAAAGAACCACGCACAAGGTGATGAACGAGTATGTAGCCTTGACGATGGTCTCGATGATGCGTGGCGTAGTTACCGGTGGTACCGCAACGGCCGCCAGTTCGCTTCCGATTCCAGTCGCTGGAAAGACCGGCACGGTTAACGACCATACCGACGTTTGGTTCATCGGTTATACGCCGACGTACGTCACGGGCGTTTGGATGGGCTATCCCGGCAAAAAGAAATCGCTCGGCAACGACATGACCGGCGGCAAGGGCGCGCTGCCCATGTTCGTTGACTTCATGAAGGCATACCTGAAAGACAAGCCGAAGGAAGAATTTCCGAAAGCTCCGAACATGCCTGAAGACATGCGCGAACTCTTCCGTCAACGCCAAAGAGAGCTGGCTGCGGAACGAGCCGAGTTGGCGGCCTCAGCCGAGGAAACCGAAGACGAGAATGCTTTGCCGGCCGGCACCACTGAACCAAAACTGGAACAGGTGACGATGCCACCGCCACCGAAGACGGACGATGACCAACCGAATCCGCAACCAAAACCTGAAGTGGCAACTCCAAAAGTCGAATCGCCACCGCCACCCGCCACTCGACCACGCGAAGCCGAGCCTGCGAAGAAGAAGGGCAAGAAGGGCGACGGCGAACCATAGCCACAGATAAACACTGATTCAAAACACGGATTTAACTCAGTATTAATCTGATCTAAATCCGTGTTATCCGTGGTTAGGTTTTCTTCGTGGGTGGTAAACTCGTTTTGTGACTCGCATAGTTTCGTTTCTTCCCTCCGCCACTGAAATGGCATGCGCGCTAGGGCTCGCTGATTCCATCGTCGGTATCACGCACGAATGCGATTACCCGCCGGCGATCAAGAGCAAGCCTGTTGTAGTGCGTGCCGTGCTACCTCTCGAAAAGATGAGTCAAAGCGAGATCGATCGAGCAGTCGCCGAACGAATTCGCGATGGTCTAAGTCTCTATGAGATTGATGAACAACTGCTGCGCGAACTTGCTCCCGATTTGATTCTCACCCAAAACCTCTGTCAGGTTTGCGCGCCTTCGGGAAACGAAGTTTCACAAGTGCTAAAAGCACTGGCCAAAGCTCCCGAGATCCTGTGGCTCACACCGCAGTCACTAAATGAAATATTTCGACAACGTCCGCGAGCTTGGTGCAGCAACCGGCCGTACGACCGAAGCCGAAGCTTTAGTGACCGACTGTCAGAAACGAATCGAAGCCCTTGCCGCAAAAACTGAGGGCCTGCCACGACCACGCGTGTTCTGTATGGAGTGGTTGGATCCGATTTATGCGAGCGGTCATTGGGTTCCGGAGCTGGTGAAGATCGCCGGTGGCGTCGATGAACTCGGACGCGAGCGCGGCGAATCAGTCAGAATTTCCTGGGATGAAGTGGTCGCCTGGGCGCCGGAAGTTCTGGTAATCATGCCGTGCGGCTTCAACCTGGAACAGACAATGAAACAGGTGTGGAAGGTCTTCGGTTACAACAACAATTCACCGTTTTTTGATCTGCCCGCCGTGCGAAACGGGCGCGTTTTTGGAGTCGATGCAAACTCATTCTTCGCGCGACCTGGTCCACGCGTAGTCGAAGGCGCAGAGTTGTTGGCGCAACTAATTCATCCCGAACTCTTCAACTCTCCTGAACTCTCGCGCTTCTATCAGCCGGTCGATACTTCTTTACTCAAGGGAACTCTGACCGAAGAACGAGACTACTACACCGAAGGCGGCGCAATGGTCTTCACCGCGAGTTATCTTCAGCGTCGTGGCTACTGCTGTGGCAGCGGTTGTCGTCATTGCCCTTACGGGTCTTAACTTTGCGCCTTTGCGTGAAAATCTTTCCCACGCAAAGGCGCAAAGGCGCAAACAAAGAACGCAAAGAAACCTCGTTAACTGGACAGCATCTTTAAGTGCTTTTTGCGCCTCTTTGCAGCTATACTACCGAGCACTCTCTCGAATCTAAAAAGATTGGACGTCGAAACCTATGCGCGACCTGATCACACGCACTCTTGTGCTCTTCGCTGCCTGCGCCATAATTGTCACGATGATTGTCAACACCAACAATAATTCCAGCGCTATGGAATCAAATACTGATAGCAATCCGCTGGTTGCTAAATGGGAAGGGCCATACGGCGGAATCCCCCCGTTTGACAAAGTACAAATCCCGCTCTTCAAACCGGCGCTCGAAGCCGCAATGGCCGAGCAACTCGCCGAGATTCAAAAGATCGCCAACGATCCGGCGCCTCCTGATTTCGACAACACGATTCTCGCGCTTGAACGTGCGGGCAACACGCTGGGCCGCGTCGGAACTCTTTATGGAGTTTGGGGAGCCACAATGAGCTCTGCCGAGTATCAGACGGTTCAGCGAGAAATGGCGCCGCGTCTCGCCGCTTTTCAGGATCAGATCTCGCAAAACGAACCACTCTTCAAGCGCGTTGAGGCTGTTTACAATTCACCGGCTAAAGCGAAGTTGAGTCCCGAACAACAGCGCGTTACCTGGCTTTATTACACAAACTTCGTTCGTTCCGGCGCGCGTCTCGATGCCGGCGCAAAAACGCGTCTCTCGCAAATCAACCAACAACTCGCCGGTCTTTACACGAAGTTCAGCCAGAACGTGCTCGCCGAAGAGACAGAGCAGTTCATCGTTTTGAAGAGTGATGACGAACTCGCGGGTTTGCCGCAATCCCTGCGCGACGCAGCCGCTGCGGCAGCCGAATCGAAGAAGCAGCCTGGCACGTGGGTGATCATGAACACGCGCTCCTCCGTCGATCCGTTTCTGACTTACTCCGATCGCCGTGATTTGCGTGAAAAGGCGTGGCGCATGTTTGTTAACCGCGGCGATAACGGCGGCGAACGCGACAACAACGCCATCATCACCGAGATCCTGCAGCTACGCGCTGAACGCGCAAAACTCCTCGGCTTCCCCACTCACGCTCACTGGCGTTTGGAAAACTCGATGGCCAAGACGCCGGAAAAAGCGATGGAACTGATGGAAGCCGTGTGGAAACCGTCGGTCGCGCGCGTTCGCGAAGAAGTCACTGACATGCAGGCACTCGCCGACAAGGAAGGCGCCAAGATCAAGATCGAGCCCTGGGACTATCGCTACTACATGGAGAAAGTGCGCAAGGCCAAATACGATCTGGACCAGAATGAGGTCAAACCTTACCTGCAACTCGAAAAACTGCGCGAAGGTATCTTCTGGGTCGCAGGCGAACTTTTCAACTTCAACTTTACACCCGTAACCAACGTTCCCGTGGCCCATCCGGACATTCGCGTTTGGGAAGTCACCGACAAGACTTCAAAGAAACACATCGGGCTCTGGTATTTCGATCCTTACGCGCGCGCCGGCAAACGCTCCGGAGCGTGGATGAATGCGTATCGCGCGCAGGAACGAGTCAACGGCAATATCACCACCATCGTTTCCAACAATTCCAACTTCGTGAAGGGCAAACCCGGTGAGCCGGTGCTGATCTCATGGGACGATGCAACGACCATGTTCCACGAATTTGGACATGCTCTGCATGGCTTGAATTCAAACGTCACTTATCCTTCGGTGGCGGGAACGGCAGTCGCGCGTGACTACGTCGAATTTCCTTCACAGCTTTTGGAGCACTGGCTGTCAACTCCGGAAGTGCTTCAGAAGTTCGCGCTTCACTATCAAACTAACAAACCAATTCCGCAGGAACTGGTAGACAAGCTCAATCGATCGGCGACCTTTAACCAGGGATTTGCGACGGTTGAGTATCTATCGGCGGCGTTGGTTGATATGAAGTTGCACCTCGCGGGCGCTCGCAAGATCGATGCGGATGCTTTTGAGAAGGAAACCCTGGCGCAACTCGGGATGCCAAACGAGATCGTGATGCGTCATCGCACGCCTCATTTTCTCCACATCTTTTCGAGCGATTCGTATTCGGCGGGTTACTACAGTTACCTGTGGTCCGACGTTCTTACCGCGGATGCTTTTGGAGCGTTTGTGGAAGGCAAAGGTCCCTACGATCGTGCAGTTGCAGAGCGACTGCACAAGTATGTCTTCTCAGTTGGCAATACGATTGATCCGGCTGAAGGATATCGTGGGTTCCGCGGACGCGATCCGAAGATCGATGCTTTGATGAAGAAGCGCGGCTTCGCAAAGAGCTAAATTCATTGCCGATTTCCAATTGCCGATTTGTTCACCCACCCGGGAGTCGAATCGGCAATTGGCATTTGGCAATCGGCAATGACTAATCTCTGCGGCCACCCAGCAGTCGCAGGATCATGAAGAAGAGGTTAATGAAGTCGAGATAGAGCGTCAGCGCTCCGACAACGGCGTACGAGCCGACGCGTCCGTCAGGCAGCGACACCGCCATTTGCTTCAGTCGTTGTGCATCCCAGGCAGTTAAACCGGTGAACACGATCACGCCCACGATTGAGATCACAAAGCTGACCATGCTATTGAGCAGGAAGATGTTCACGATCGAGGCGATCACTAAACCAATCAATCCCATAATCATGAACTGACCCACGCCTGCCAAACTGCGCTTCGTCAGCGTCCCAAACACGGCCATTGCGCCAAACATGCCGCCTGCAATCACGAAGGCTGAAACAATCGATGCGCCGGTGTAGATCAGGAAGATGACCGACGAAGTAACACCGACCATGGCTGAATAAAGCAGGAATAGTCCCGCCGCCGTAGCCGGCGCAATTTTGTCTACGCGTACCGAAAGATAAAAAACCAGCCCAAGCTGTGCCAGTACCAGGATCCAGAAAAGAATTCGATTCAGAATCAGGGTCTCGATTAACGCGGGAGAGGATGCAACCACCACGGCCGTTCCGGCCGTCAGTAGCAACCCCAGAAACATCCATCCGTAAACTTTGCTTAAAAACGAAGTAACTCGAACATCTCGAACATCAGCCGAAACATACGAAGTTTGGTTCCAACTCATTCTTTTTACTCCTTGTTGGGGCCATCCCAACGATTCTTTGATGCCGGATTATACCAAAACGTGGGCACCGCGCCGTTATCGCACCACCAAGCTCTCACCAATTGGACACCACCTTGGAGTGCGGTGCCTTGGCACCGCTTTGGTCAAAAATACGGCCATTCGACTCACCGAAAGTCTCCAGGTTCACATTCCCATCTGCACCTTGACTTTCCAACTTTCAGCAGTTAGATCTTCCCCACCTCATGACTCACAAAGATTGGCCTCACGCACCAATTCATCGCCTCGGCTCTGATTCTGTCTATATCGTAACCGGCGAACGAACTGCATCTCCAGCAGCGGTCAAAACCATTTACAGTTTCAAAACTGAAAAACTGCGAATTGATGACGATTACTAAACCATAGTTTCGTGTTCTTATACCAAAGCGGTGCCAAGGCACCGCACTCCAAGGCGGTGTCCGAAATATTGCGGCTTGACACTTTGCCCATTGCGAAGGAATTATCGTTAGCGAGTTCGGGGAGAATGAAACTTCAGGAGGATTTATGCGCACCAAAAGCCTTTTCGTCGTCGCCGCAATTCTGCTGTTTGCCAGCCCGGCGTTTAGCCAATTTGGACAAGGCAACAACAACAACCGATTAACCGATCTGGCCGGACGCCTCTCGCGTGAAGCCGGTGAGTTCGCTGACGCGAATTATCGCAGTTACACAGGCTCGTTCCGGAACAACCGCAACGATATCGAGGCCGTCATGCTCACGCAACAGTTCGCCGCATCGTCACAGATCTTCTATCGCATGGTGGCGGATCGGCGCCGCAACCAGGAACTACGAGATGCGTTCGACGTGCTTTCACTGCTCGCGCGTTCCGTAGAACGAAACAACCTGCAACGAAACTCCTGGTTCAATATTCAACGTTTGATTTCAGACATCGCGCGCGAAGTTTCTTCCGATACCTCCGATGGTGGCCCCCAGAACCCCGACACGGGCCGCAGTGGGCGCATGTCGTGGCGCGGTCGCGTTGACGACGACGTACGAATCAAAATTCGCGGCGGCTCAGCCGACGTTGAAACAATCGGCGGCACGCCGTATTACGATGGGCAGCCAAACTTTTCCAATTCATTACCCAATCGACGCGTCACCGTGCGATTGACGGCAAAGAGAGGACGCGGAGATGTAGTTATCGAACAACAACCTTCGCGTGAAAACGATTTCACCGCGATCGTCCGAATCAGGGATTCGCGCGGCGGTGCGTCGGAGTATGAGTTTACGCTGGAGTGGTAAGTTGGGCGTGAACGAAGCTGCTTAAAAGCAAAGGATATTTCCCACGCAAAGACGCAAAAACGCAAAGAAAGACTTTAGATACGCGGCAGCGCTGCGCCTTTGCGTGGGAGATTTTCCCCTGGGAATTAATGCACCGCGATCTCATCCACGAAAATCCACGCATCCCCACCGCTCCCAGGATGCCAAGAGGGAATCTTCCCGAAGTTAACCGCCCGAATACGCACGTAACGCGCTTCCGTCGCTGGAATCGCGACGACAAAATCTTTCAACACCACGCCGTTCTGCTTTTCCGAAACGTCGTTAACGGTTGAACTCGCTGGTCCAAACGTCTTTCCATCAACCGACACCTCAACCTCCACACGACTCGGCATCCAGATCCACGAGCCCGCATCCTGCAGAAAACCAGCGGTAACTTTCGATACCTTTTGCACCTGTCGCAAATCCACCACAGCCACAAAATCCTTACCCTGATAACCCTGCCAACCACCACCACTCCAGTTTTTCACGCCTCGAATTCCATCGATCAGCGCAAAGTCGCCGCCACCGGTGTATTGCGAGCTGTAACTGGACCACAACGAGATGGTCCAATCATGCGGAATGCGTTGGTACTTTGCGCTGACCACACGACTGCGTCGCCCATCAGCCGCAATCGCCAACGCTTTAACAGTAGCATCAGCCGTGATCGAAAACGGCCGGCTGAATTTCCGAGATCGCGAATCCGGTTCTGACCCATCAGTCGTGTAATACAGCCCGACTGGTTGAGCGTCTAACGCCACCAGATTGATCTCGAGTCGATCGCGAAATGTTTGTCCGGCGGCTTTAATAACCGGCACCGGCACAATCTCCGCAACCTCGATGCGCGATACTGGTTCATTTCCCGAACCAGTGCCCCAACGCAAGTTCGGCTGTGGGCCCAAACGGAAAACCAACTCGCCCCCGGCCATCAGATCGTCATGCAATATGAACGACTTGTTATAAGGCTTGCCGTTCAGCGTTGCTGACTGGATGTAAACGTTGCGACTCGATACGTCGCCGGCGCGAACAACAAACGATTTTCCATTCTCCAGATTGAATCGCATCTCCGGAAACAACGGCGACCCAATCGCATAAACGGTGGAGCCCGGCGTCACCGGATAAAATCCTGCCGCACTCAACACGTACCACGCAGACATCTGTCCGCAGTCTTCATTGCCAATCAAACCGTCAGGATCAGGTTTGTAGAACTGGTCCATGATCTGCCGCACGCGCGACTGCGTTTTCCACGGTTGGCCCACGTAGTTGTAAAGATAGGCCATGTGATGACTGGGCTCGTTACCGTGCGCGTATTGTCCGATCAATCCGGTGATGTCGACCTGGTGGCGACCGGTGGTCCGGCTGTCCGCCGCGAATAGCTGGTCAAGCTGGTTTGCAAACTTCGCGCGCCCGCCCATCAAAGCTATAAGCCCGCTGATGTCCTGAGGCGCGAAAAAAGTGTATTGCCACGAGTTTGCTTCAGTAAAAGCAAACGTAACTTCACGCGGGTCAAAAGGCTCGATCCAGTTTCCGTTACGTCGCGGCCGCATAAAGCCAGTCGCGCGATCAAAAACATTCTTATAAGCCTGGGCGCGAGCGCTGTAACGCTCGTAATCGTCTTTTTTGTTCAGGAGTCGCGCGACTTGCGCGATGCACCAGTCGTCGTAGGCATACTCGAGCACTTTTGAAACCGACTCGCGATCGTCTTCCATCGCGATGAAGCCTTTATCGATGTAGGCGTCGAGCCCGTGATGTTTCAACTCGGCGCTATGCTTCATTGCCGCAAAAGCTTTCTGTAGATCGAATCCATCCAGGCCCTTTATGGCGGCGTCAGCAATTACCGACACGGCGTGATAACCGATCATGGTGTCAGTTTCGTTGGCAGCGAGCTCCCAAACCGGTAACCGGCCACCCTGGTCGTATTGGACCAGGAATGTCTTGATGAAGTCGCGCGTGCGTTTTTGATCGATGATGGTGTAAAGCGGATGCGCAGCGCGAAAGGTGTCCCAAAGCGAAAAGACCGTGTAGTTTGAAAAATCAGTGGCTGTGTGTGTTTTGAAATCTCTGCCCAGATAACGACCGTCGACGTCCATGAAAAGATTCGGCGCCGTCATCACGTGATAGAGGCTGGTATAGAAGTTTGTTAACTGCGCTTGCGTGCCGCCCGTTACCTCGATCTTGTTAAGCTCTTGATTCCAGACGGCTTTTGCATCGGAACGTACTTTCTCGAAATCCCAGTGATTTATTTCAGTGGTCAGGTTCTTCAACGCACCGTCGATATCTACCGCGGATATGCCGACCTTCACCATCACGGGATTTCCACTTCGCGTATCGAAGCGAAAATAGCCCTTTAGATTTTCAACGGGCAGCTCGTAAGACATAAACGGCTGGGAAAACTCGAGTGCGAAGTAAACAATCTGGTCTCTGGCCCATGCCTGCGATCGGCGCCAACCGACCGCGCGCGTTGCACTCGTTACGCGAAATCCGGAGTCGATTACTTTATCGCGGTGCGCGAGGTCGATGATGATGTTTGCTGCGTCGGTCTTCGGGAAGGTGTAACGATGCATACCCACGCGAGCTGTGGTCGTTAACTCAACGAAAATATTGTCGTCGTCGAGTTTGACTGAATAGTAACCCGGTGTCGCCGTTTCGTTTTGATGAGTGAAACGCGAGGCATAGCCTTTCTCGGGCTGGCCATCGCGCAGCGCATTGAGAAAAGCTTCACCGACTGTCGGCATCAGCAGGATGTCGCCGTAGTCAGAAATGCCTGTGCCGCTCAAGTGCGTGTGACTGAAGCCGTAAATTATCGAATCGGAATAGTGATATCCGGAACAGCCATCCCAGCCGGTGAGCCTGGTGTCAGGACTCAGTTGGACCATGCCATACGGCACGATCGCGCCCGGGAATGTATGACCGTGGCCACCGGTGCCGACGAAGGGATTGACGTAACGCGTGCGATCCGTCTGCGCATTGACGTGCACGGATAAGAATAGAAGTAAGCAAAGAATGCTTACAGATCGCATAGCGTTACCTCTGTTGGATACAGGATTAACAAGCTTTACAGAATAAACAGGATAAAAATCTTGTGCATCTTGTGAATCCTGTAAATCTTGTTGAACTGGACTCACGGTGCGGTCGCGATCGCGTGAACGAGCTTTTCCAGCGCCTGCAGATCTCGCAAGTCAAGCACCTCAACCGGCGAGTGACTGTATCGACCCGGCCACGACAACCCAACGTGCAATACCCCGTAACGAACAAAATCTGAACCATCAGTCCCACCATTCGTCGCGCCGACCTGTAACGGAATTGCCTGGACACGCGCAATGTTCAAGATTCGATCGAGCTCGGCGGGCGGCGCAACCGAAGAATTATCCAGCCCGCGAATCACAGCCCCTCGACCGAGCGGCGCATGCGCGAAACGCGTTGTTTCCAGTGGCGAATCTGACGATACGAAGGTATCAATGCTATAAACGCGCTTGACTGTCGCACCATAATGCCGGGCCATCGCCATCGCTCCTTCCAGCCCGGTCTCTTCGCGCACGGACCACGCAAATATAACTTTGCGTTTGAGATTGCCCGGTTGAATTCGGCGCGCTGCCAGCACGAGCGCGGTCGAACCGGCGCGATCATCAAGCGCACGCGCCGTAAATCGGGTGCTGCCTAATCGCGTCGCTGACTTGAACGCCGTCACCGATAACCCGGTGGTGACGCCCTGTTGTTTTAGTGCCGCGGCGTCCATAAAGAACCACGCAGTCAAAGCTTCCGGTTGTTTATTGGTGGCTGTATCCCTGGGCACAAAAACACCTCGTAACGGATGTGCTCCCGGACGTTCGAGATGCAACAGCGCCGGTTGTCCTTCCCACAGCGACGGGAAAAGCCCGCCACGCGTGCGCAACGACACCATTCCATCCGGCGCGATGTTCGTCACTTCAAACCCGACTTCATCCAGATGCGCAATGAACATCACCGGATCGCGATCTGGTCCAACTTCGAGAATCAAATTCCCTTCGTTATCGGTGCGCGTCAACGGCTTCGCCCATCCCGGCAATTCAGCCATGATCGCTTCGCGAACTTCACGCTCGTGTCCGGAAACAGAAGGAATATCAGCCAGCGATTTCAGCAAGTTCGCCGTTCCGGAGAAAGCATCCTGGCGCGGTCGTTCGGCCAGAGGCGGTAAGTAAACCCATGGCTCCTGTGGGAATTTGACCGGCTCAACAGCGGCGGCTTTTTGGACTGCAGCGAGTAACTTCGCCGCGTCATTACTCTGAACACTCTCAACCAGTGAACCAGCAAAGCGAACGCGCGGAGAAAGAATGGTGATTGAACTCAAACCGGTCGATTCCGGGAGATAGGAAGGCTTTTCAACTTTCCTCGTCAGAACTCCATCCGTGCCGCTTGCATTCTCGCCCGATTGGTCCAGCAAAGTGATTTCATCAACGCGCCCAAGACCTCTCAACGCAGCCTCTAAACCATCGTGACCAAAGCTGCGCAAGGTTGTAAGCATGAAGATCGTTTCGCCTGTTTGTACCCGCCCGCGTGCGGCACTGGCTACGGCCGCACACCCGACGCGCACCCCCGCCATTGGACCAGAAACAAAATCGCGCCAGTACCACATCCCTGAATCGCGCACTACCGGATTGAGCATCTCGATACCGAGACGTTGCACCTCGGCCGGCGAAGCCGCACCTACATCAACCCACAAATCATCGAGTGTCGTAAGAGGCGTATTGGCTACCCGGCCACGTTGCAGGTGCGTACTCTTAACTATGGCAACACCCGGAACCCACCCGCCTCGAGTTATCACTTTTATCCGCTGTCCTTCATGAAACTGCACCCAGAGTGGATGAAGCCTTCCACCGCCCACTTCACGAATACGCAAATAGCCATCGTCAGTGATTTCAGTGACTGCGAATCCGGGACGATCCAGCGCACAAGCAACTACCCGACGAGGACTCCCACTGCCCTTCCGCCACATCAGGTTACCCAGCGCATCGCGCTTCCAATCGGGCATCACCTGCATGATGGTGTCCGTTGCGACAGTTTCCCATCCGGGAGGAGCGTCAAGCGCAATCCACCTGCTGATTTGCAGTTCAACACTTGGTCCATTTTGAGCGCGAAGCGGAACGCTTAATCCGAAAACCAACAGCGCCAGCATCAGCACAGTTTTGCGTGAAGGGAGATGCGTACTCATCCTAACGTGACTCGATTCTACAAGATGTGTTTGGAACTAGATTTACAGGATGCACAAGATTTACAGGATCTGGGCTTAACTTGTAAATCCTGAAATCTTGTTAATCATTTGGCAAATCGTCTCTTGCGTTTAGAAAAGATCGATGCCATACTGCGCCCCTCCGTCCCAGACAGTACTCCTAAAAGTAGAAAAAGTTAGTTATCTCCCAACCAGGTTCTGGTATGCGGTCCCGGCCAATTCGCAGGAACGAGGACGGATCGTAGTACCAGGTTCACGCGCTTTCGATTCCGAGGGTAACAGCTATATCTATGCGTTCCGCACTTATGAAATCCGCGCTGTTGTCTGTATCCCGCTCGTTTTCGCGCCGTTGCGGGCGGCTCAATCACCCCCACCAACCCTACTATCTGGAGGAGAAAAGTATGAGGAAAGTTTGCGCGTTACTTCTTTTTGTCGGCCTTGGCGCCGC
Organism: uncultured Acidobacteriota bacterium; assembly: GCA_963708055.1. GTDB lineage: Bacteria > Acidobacteriota > Blastocatellia > Pyrinomonadales > Pyrinomonadaceae > PSRF01. The sequence continues at coordinate 2,576,845 of OY970193.1, forward strand.
TTTGCTGTTTTCATTCCCTGGCAAAACCCAGGGTAAAAAAGACAAGCTGCGCAAGAACGCAAATAAGATCGAGAACCACTACATCGTCGTCCTCAATGACGACATCGTCGGCGAAAAAGGCCTCTTCTCGATCGCTCCATACGTTGCTTCGGAGATGGCCGAAACTCACCGTGGCAAACTCAAACACGTTTATCAGAACGCTATCAACGGCTTCGCGGTGGAAATGACCGAAGCTGAAGCTGAAGCACTGAGCAACGACTTCCGCGTCGCATACGTTGAAGAAGACGGAATTGTTACGGCGGACATCACCCAAACCAATCCGCCCTGGGGTCTCGATCGCATCGATCAGAGAAACCGGCCGCTGAATGCGACCTACAATTACAACTTCACTGGCTCCGGCGTCCGTGCTTACGTGATCGACACCGGCATTCGCACCGCCCACACTCAATTCGGTGGACGTGCGGCTGCTTCGTTTGACGCGTTTGGCGGCAATGGTCAGGACTGCAACGGACACGGCACTCACGTAGCCGGCACCATCGGCGGTTCGACCTACGGCGTGGCTAAGAGTGTGCAACTGCGCGCTGTGCGCGTGCTCAATTGCTCGGGTTCCGGTTCGAATTCGGGCGTGATTGCAGGTGTTGATTGGGTTCGTTTGAACCACCAGGCACCGGCAGTGGCCAACATGAGTCTTGGCGGCGGCATCTCCAGCGCTCTCGATACTGCGGTTAACAATCTCCACAATGCGGGAGTTTCAATCGCAGTCGCCGCTGGAAACAGCAATGCCAACGCTTGCAACTCGTCACCGGCTCGCGCAGCGAATGCGATCACGGTCGGCTCAACCACAACGACCGATGCGCGATCGTCATTCTCCAACTTCGGAACCTGCGTGGATATCTTTGCACCGGGCTCCGGCATCCTGTCAGCCTGGTTCTCGTCTAACACGGCTACGGCAACGTTGAGTGGAACCTCGATGGCTTCACCGCACGTCGCCGGCGTGGCCGCGCAATACAAACAGGCAAATCCAGGTGCGTCGCCAACCACGATTCGTAACGCGCTCGTCAACAATGCGACGACGAACGTGATTACCAATCCAGGTACCGGTTCACCGAACCGCCTGCTGTACTCGGCGTTCTTCTAAAGACTGCCTCGTTTTACCCGTCCACAGATTACGCAGATTAATCTGTGTAATCTGTGGATGCGGGCCTTGACAATCCTTCCTGACAAGATTGAGACTAACAGCCTCGTCTTTCGAAAAGTGCACTCTGACAATTGTGAGGTGATTCCCCATGAAACGCTTCGGCCGTCCGACCGTTCTTCAGCGAAGTGTCGCACTGCTTTGCACAGTCGCGTTAAGCGCGACGATGTTGCTTGCCCAACAGGCGACTACATCCGGCAAACGTTCATTAACTCATCAGGACTATGATTCGTGGCGCTCGGTATCGGCGCAGCAAATTTCGCGTGACGGAAAATTTGTCGCGTACGCATATGTACCGCAGGACGGCGACGGTGAGATTGTCGTGCGTAATATCGCGACCGGCGTTGATTGGCGCGCGCCGCGTGGTTATCGACCGCCGGTGCCACCACCGGACGATCCCGGAACTAACGTAGCCGAGTTTCAGGCCGAGCAGGGCCGCTTGCTGAGACCTGTTTTTACCGCAGACAACCGCTTTTTGGTCTTTGGCACTGAGCCAACCAAAGCCGAACTGAACAAAGCGAAGAAAGAAAAGAAACGCCCCGAGGATATGCCGAAGAACGGTCTCGGCATCATGGATCTTTCGAATGGCACCGTAACAAAGATTGAACGAGTGAAGACTTTCCGCGTCCCGGAAGACGCCGGAGGTGTCATCGCGTACTTGCTGGAAGCAAAAGTTGAAGAGAAACCGGCTGGACCACCAAAAACAGAGTCAACACCTTCGACAGAAACACCGGCTGCCGCGGCCACACCGGCGCCAACCGCTCCGCGTCCGGCCGCCGGTCGGCCTGGAAGACGAAAGGAATACGGAACCGAACTCGTCCTGCGTAACACAACCACAACTACCGAACGCAAGTTCTCTGATGTGCTCGATTTCACCGTCAGTAAAGACGCGAAAACACTCGTCTTCACGACCTCAGCGCGGAAAGAAGAGAACAACGGCATCTACGCGGTCGCGACCGATAGCGACGCCGATCCAGTCACATTGCTCGGCGGAAAAGGCAAATACCAACGCCTGACGTGGGACGAGGAAAACACACAAATCGCCTTCATCAGCGACAAAGAAGACGCCGCGGCAAAGCAGCCGAAGTTTCGTGTTTACCACTGGAATCGCAAGGATCCGCAAGCCACCGAAATCGTCTCCATTAACTCCTCCGGCTTCCGCAAAGAATTCGTACTCAGCGAACGCGCGAATCTGAGTTTCTCTCTCGACGGCAGCCGTCTCTTCCTCGGCACCGCGCCTCCGCCCGAGCCCGAGAAAAATGCTGACGACGAAATCCCGGCGGATGAAAAGGTGCTGGTCGATCTGTGGCACTGGAAAGACGACTACGTCCAAACGATTCAAAAGGTGCGCGCCGAACAGGATCGCAACCGCTCGTATCGCGCCGTCTACGAACTCGAAACGAAGAAATTCGTGCAGCTTGCCGACGATTCGATGGAAAACCTCTCGCCGTCAAACGACGGCAGCTACGCGATCGGATCCGACAATCGTAAATATCGATCTATCTCGGATTACGATCCCGGTTTCACTGACTACTATCTCATCAAAACTTCAGACGGATCGCGCAAACCAATCTTAGCCAAACAGCGCGGCAACGTCTCGCTTTCGCCAAACGCGAAGTACGCAATTTATTTCGACGGCAAGGATTGGCACTCGTACTCAGTTGCCGATGGCAGCACTGCAAATCTGACCAAGAGCATCTCTTCACGTTTCTACAACGAAGAGAACGACACGCCCTCAACGCCGGGCTCTTACGGTCTGGCTGGTTGGACCAAAGACGATGCCGACGTTCTGATTTATGACCGCTACGACATCTGGCAGGTAGCGCCGGACGGTAGTAGTGCGAAAAACCTGACTGACGGTGTGGGCCGAAAAGAACTAACCACGCTTCGCTACATCCGTCTCGATCCGCGCGAGCGTTGGATCGATCCTGACAAACCAATGCTGCTTTCGGCGGAAAATCAGGAAACACGCGACGCCGGTTTCTATCGCGATAAAGTCAACAGCACTGCGGCGCCGCAAAAGCTGTTGATGGCTTCGAAGGATTTCGGCAATCCAACTAAAGCTAAAGACGCGGATGTGTTGATCATGACCGCGTCGCGTTTCGATCAGTTCCCGGATATCTGGGTCGGCAACAGCAGTTTTAAGGAATTGAAACGCGTCAGCAACGGCGACGCTCAACGTGCCGCCTACAACTGGGGTACGGGCGAACTGGTGAGTTTCAAGAATATCGACGGGGTGCCGTTAAAAGGTCTGCTTCTGAAACCGGACAACTTCGATCCGAAGAAGAAGTACCCGATGATCGTCTACATCTACGAGCGCTTGTCGCAGGGCTTGCACGGTTTCCGCAATCCTGGACCAGGCACGTCGATTAATCCGACGTACTACGTCAGCAACGGCTATCTCGTCTACATGCCTGACATCGTTTACACGATTGGTTATCCGGGCCACAGCGCGATGAAATGCGTGCTGCCGGGAATTCAGGCGGTGGTCGATAAAGGTTACGTTAACGAGAATGCGATCGGCATTCAGGGTCACAGTTGGGGCGGTTATCAAATCGCCTACATGGTGACGCAAACGAATCGTTTCAAAGCCGCGGCGCCGGGCGCGTTGGTGGCAAACATGACGAGCGCGTACAGCGGTATTCGCTGGGGCACCGGCTTGCCGCGACAGTTTCAGTATGAACGATCGCAGTCGCGAATCGGCGGCAGCTTGTGGGATTATCCGCTGCGTTTTCTCGACAACTCGCCGATCTTTCGCGCGGATCGAGTTGAAACTCCGTTGTTGATGATTCACAACGATGAAGACGATGCGGTGCCATGGTACCAGGGAATCGAATACTTCCTCGCCCTGCGACGTTTAGGCAAAGAAGCCTACATGTTTAATTACAACGGCGAGAAGCACGGCCTGCGTAAGCGAATTAATCAGAAAGACTACACACGACGTTTGCAGGAATTTTTCGATCACTTCCTGAAGGGCGCACCCGCGCCTGAGTGGATGGAGAAAGGAATTCCTTTCTTGCAGCGTGAGAAAGAGAAAGAGAAGTACCGGGCTTCAGAAGAAGATCGTCAACCATAGTTAGCCACGGATAAAGGCGGATTGAATCAATTAAGATCCAATCCGCCTTTTTATCCGTAAAATCCGTGGCTAATATTTCGCTACCCGTGGGTCGACGTCGTCTGACCACGCTGCGATCCCGCCCTTGAGATTGATCAACCGGCCTGAATAGCCGGCACGTTTTAACGCCTCAATCGCCTTCGCACTGCGCACGCCACCCTTGCAGTGAACGATCGTGTCAACCTCGGGATCGATCTCGTTCATTCGACTCACCACATGGCCTAACGGAATCAACTTCGTTCCCGGTATCCGCGCGATCTCGAATTCGTGTGGCTCGCGAACGTCGACGATCTGAATGCGATCGCCGCGCAAACGACGCGCATTCAATTCGGTCGCCGAGATCTCTTCGAGTTTTGAGTCAGGCTGCGGCGTTTGATGCGCCGCTATACCGCAAAACTCCTCGTAGTCGATCAACTCTTTGATTGTCGCCTGCTCTCCGCAAATGGGACACTTCGGATCTTTCCGGAGCTTAAACTCACGGAACTTCATGGGCCAGGCATCAAACAACAGCAAACGATTGATCAGCAGACCTTCAGCTCCGAGAATAATCTTGATCGTTTCGTTTGCCTGGATTGCGCCCACAATTCCCGGCAAAACACCCAGCACACCGCCTTCAGCGCACGAAGGCACGAGTCCCGGCGGCGGAGGTTCCGGATATAAACAGCGATAACACGCTCCCTTCTCTGCCCAGAAGACACTCGCCTGACCTTCAAACCTGAAGATCGATCCGTAAATGTTTGGCTTGCCACTCAACACACACGCGTCGTTCACCAGGTAGCGAGTGGGAAAGTTGTCAGTGCCATCAACGATGATGTCGTAATTGCGAAAGAGCCGCATTGCGTTTTGACTCGTCAAACGCGACTCGTGCGTCTCGATCTCGATATGAGGATTGATATCACGCAGGCGATCGCGCGCGGATTCGATCTTGCGCCGACCAAGATCTTTTGTGCCGTGAATAATCTGTCGCTGCAGGTTTGATTCTTCAACCACGTCGAAATCGACGATGCCGATGCGGCCCACCCCAGCCGCGGCCAGATACATTCCAACCGGCGCTCCCAAACCACCCGTGCCAATCATCAACACACTCGCGGCTTTCAAGCGTCGCTGTCCCTGCATTCCCACTTCGGGCATGATCAGGTGGCGGCTGTAACGCAGGATCTCTTCGTTTGACAGCTCCGGCAGCGTTTGGCCCACTTCCGATTCGATCACCGCACCACCCGCAATTGACGGAACGATCATCAACGTGTCGCCGTCTTTTACCGGCGTGTTGGGACCTGATGCGTGACGGATGTCTTCGTCGTTGAGATATACGTTGACGAAGTTGCGCAGCACATTCTGATCGTTGAAAAGATGCCGCCGTAACGCCGTGTGAGTTGAAGTAAGCAGATCGAGCGCCTCGCCCGCTGTGTTTGCCTCAACAACGATCTGCGATTGTCCACTCGCAAACTGTCTTAACGGCGCCGGTATTGAAATTGTGACTGCCATGATTAACCTCGGACTTTCAAGCCACGGATTTCACGGATAAACACTGATCTGTGTTCATCCGTGAAAATCCGTGGCTAATATTCTTATTTCCTCTGAATTGAACCGTGAACGATCCGGCTCCTGTTCCCACGAAAAAAGATCAGTGGCCTGCCCCGGACTGGTTGACACGATTATGTACGAATATGTTGGCCAGGCGTGCTCCAGATCGTACTGCGAGGGCACTGCCGGTGAATCGGGATGCGAATGATAAATCCCCACTACCTCCAAGTCGTGTTCGCGCGCGTATCGTTCACCACGCATCAACTCCGGCGGCTCAATCCGAAACCGGTTTCGCTTCGCACTCTCTTCACGCGCATTCGAGATCGGATAAGTTTCGGTAACGACTTTGCTCTCCGTTTCATAACGTCCCAGCAATAGACCGCAGCACTCGTACGGATAATCTCGTATGCCGTGCTCGCGAATCTCAGTGAGTTGTTCTTCTGAAATAGTGATCATCAAACGACCGATAACGCCTGCTCAATGTCGGCAATGATATCGTCGCCGCTTTCAATCCCGACAGAAATTCGCACCAGGCTCTCTACAATCCCGAGTTCCTGTCTGCGTTTTGGAGTTATATCTCGATGCGACGCCGTCGCCGGATGAAGCACGCTCGTGAATACGTCGCCCAAACTCGTCGAACGCAAACACAACTGCAACGCGTCCATAAAACGAAAAGCAGCTTCACGCGTGTTGTCATGCAGCTCGATCGATACGAGCGCTCCGGCATACGGCGCGCGCAATAACCTTGCGGCTCGGCCATCGGTGGCAAATTCCGGAAAGTGAACGCGAGCGACTTTCTCGTGTCCGCTGAGATGTTGTGCGAGGCGGCGAGCATTTTCACACTGTCGATCCATCCGCACTGCCAGCGTCTTCAAACCGCGTAAAATCTCGTGCGCGTCCCAAACGCCCAACACACCACCAACCAGCTTCATCACACTCACTAGCGCGGGGCCGTCCATCTCGTCGCGCGAGATTACCAGCCCGCCCATCGTGTCGGCATGACCGCCCAGATACTTCGTCGCGCTATGCACAACGATGTCAGCGCCGAGTTTCAAAGGCTGGCAGAGATAGGGTGACGCAAACGTGTTATCGATAATCAAACGCGCGCTGTTCTCGCGCGCGATCTCAACACAAGCCTCGATATCACAAACCTTGAGCAACGGATTGGAGATCGTTTCGGCAATCAGCACCTGCGGCCGGATCTCGCGGGCCTTGTCGCGCACCGCGTTCAGATCGGCGAAGTCAACATGAACCGTCTTCACGCCGAAATTCGACAGGATCGTGTTCAGCAAACTCGTGGTGGCGCCGTACAGGTCCTGCGATGCGAGTACAACTGAACCCGCTTTTAAATCGCAGGCAATTAGCGCTGCATGGACTGCCGCCATCCCCGTCGCGTAGGCGCAAGCGATGGCACCTTCTTCAACCGCACGCACAGCTTCTTCGAGTGCAGCAGTCGTGGGATTACCGTAACGCGTGTAGATGAAGCCCTGCTTCTCGCCCGCGAAGACTTGATCGATCTCCTGCATCGATTCGTACGTGAACGTGGCCGATGCGTAGATCGGAGTCGAAACGGGTTGACCTTCCGGAACACCTGTTCGTTCACCACCGTGCACGAGTTTGGTTGTGATGTGGTGGTTAGTCATAAGTTCTTGGTGCTTGGTGCTTTGTCCTTTGTACTTGGTACTTGGTGCTTTGTACTTGGTGCTTGGTGCTTGGTGCTTGGTGCTTGGTGCTTTGTTAGATAGTGCAAAGGACAAAGTACAAAGTACCAAGTACAAAATACTAAGCACAAAGCACAAATACAAAACCCCTCACTCACCCAGGTACCGCTCGCCACCGTCGCAGAGCACCGTCACCACCACCGCCGGCTCGCGCAACGAAACCGCTACGCGCCAGGCCGCAAAAACATTGGCGCCCGAACTCGGGCCGACCAGCAATCCTTCTTCACGTGCTAATTTAGCTGTCATTAATAACGCATCTTCGGTAGGAACTTCCAGCGTCTCCGTCACCAGCAACTCATCATAGATTCCCGGCCTGATCGCCGTCGCCATGTGTTTCAATCCTTCCAAACCATGTAACGGCGATTCCGGTTGCACTGCAATCGCGCTGAGCTGTGGATTCAATTCGCGCAAACGTCGCGTCACTCCGACAAAGGTCCCCGTGGTTCCGAGTCCGGTGACGAAATGAGTGACGTGACCCGCGGTCTGTTCCCAAATTTCGTTGGCAGTGATGTCGTAATGGGCCAGCCAGTTAGCGTCGTTGTTGTATTGATCGGGATAAAAATACTTTTCCGGCTCACCGGCAAAGATCTCGCGCGCGATTAGTTGTGCGCCGTCAGTGGAAAGCATCGGATCGGTTTCGACGATCTCAACCCCATAACTTCGCAGGATGCGTTTGCGACCCACGCTCGCGTTTTTAGGCAAACAAACCTTGACGTTGTAACCACGCGACGCGCCAATCATGGCGTAAGCGATGCCCGTGTTTCCGCTGGTGGCGTCGAGAATCGTAATGCCGGGTCGCAACTTACCGCTACGCTCACCTTCGAGGATCATCGATAGCGCCGCGCGATCTTTAACTGACCCACTCGGGTTCAGGTATTCTGCTTTCGCCCACACCTGAACGCCTTCGCTTAGGTCTGCATTCAGTAATCGCAAGCGCAGCAATGGAGTGTTACCAATACGGGCTTCGACCGTACCCGGCTCAACACCAAGGCAACCATCAAGGACATCCGAAATCATAAAGGGCACCAAAGGGAAACCGGTCGCAACTTCCGAGAAGTGCGACCGGTTTCGCCGTCAAATCTGCTGGTGGTTAGCTTATCCGCTAGTCCTGCCTGCAAACGGCATCTCGGTCGCGGTGCAATGGCACCACTGACAATAGATACAACATGCGCAGGCCTTCATCATCATTACGTGTTCAAAAACTATAGGCGCGCCTCCATTGACTGTCAAGCGCAGCACGATTTTGCCTGATCAGTATCATGCGTGTAATCTGTGGGTTATGTCTGAATGGCCATCACTACCACTCGAAGCATGGAAAGACACCTGCGCCACTTTACACATGTGGACGCAGATAGTCGGGAAAGTTCGCCTCGTCCAAACACCACTCGTCAATCACTGGTGGAATGTGCCGCTCTACGTTTCGGCTCGCGGGTTAACCACTACTGCGATGCCTTACGGTGAACGATATTTCGAGATGGAGTTTGACTTCATCGAGCACAACCTGGTGATTACGTGCAGCGATGGAAGCTCCTCGCGGGTCCCGCTCGCGCCGAAGTCGGTCGCGACCTTCTACCAGGAGACAATGGCCGCGCTGAGCCTGCTCGGAATAGAGGTTAAGATCTGGAAGATGCCGGTTGAGATACCCGATCCGATTGCTTTCGATAAAGACGAGCAACATGCGTCATACGATCGTGAGTATGTGGAAAAGTTCTGGCAGGTGCTGCGATCGTCAGAAAAGGTAATGCAGGAGTTTCGTTCGCGCTTTATCGGCAAATGCAGTCCGGTGCACTTCTTCTGGGGCAGCTTCGATCTCGCAGTGACGCGATTCTCCGGCAAACCGGCGCCACCACGGGCTGATGCCGACCCGATCACGCGTGAAGCGTATTCACATGAAGTTATCAGTCACGGCTGGTGGCCCGGGCATGGCCCGCTTGGTAAACCCGCGTTCTATTCCTACACCGCACCCGCCCCCGACGGTCTGAGTGAAGCGAAGATCCGGCCCGATCAGGCGTTTTATAGTAATGAGATGAGTGAGTATCTGATGCTGTATGACGATGTGCGGACGGCGGCAGAGCCTGAGACTGCGTTGATGGAATTTTTGCAGAGTACGTATGAGGCTGGTGCTAATTTAGCGAAGTGGGATCGCGCTGCACTCGAGCGATAGGCTAGATAAAGATTAACAAGATTTTCATGATTAACAGGATATCTTGTTCATCCTGTAAATCTTGTACATCTTTATCTAAAATTACCTCGGAACCGGGCGCGCTACGTCTTCACCGGGCGCCACAACGCCGATAAACGTTTTCCGCTCGCCGTTTGCAGCATACTCATCACGCCCATATACCCAAACCCAAAGAAAAACAGCAGCAGAAACGGTATCGTGCCCCACATGTGCAACCGAGCCGAGTATGCAATCGCGAGCAGGAAGTAAACAGCGAAACCGAGCTCGAGCAACGGCAGAAGCCCACGTTTGCGCTTGTACTTCTTTCCTTTCCACGTCGCATCGGTAGCTTCTTCAACCTTGTATTTGGGCGTGCGCACAAACTCGGATTTCACCCCGAGCAACGCTTCCAATACCGCCCGCGCGTTTGAAAACGCAAGTCCGATACCCAGGCCCATCACGAGCGGCAAATGCAACAGACGCGGCGCGCGTTTCTCGTCGAGGTACCAAACAGCGGATCCATAAAACATCACCACCGAAATGGACGAGAAGAACAACAGCGGCAGGTCCACAACCATCAAGTGATAAAACGGCTGGTTATAACGAACCAGCAACAACGGAAACTGCAAAAAACTGGCAATGATCATCAACGGGTAACTGATGTTTCCCGTCAATCTGAAGAACATTTCGAGTTTGACTCGCAACGGCAGCGGGGCGAGCCAGATACGTGGATACAGTTTCAGGCCTACCTGCATGACGCCTTTGGCCCAACGCCGTTGTTGCGCTTTGAAGGCGTTAATCTCAACCGGAATCTCAGCCGGCGCTTCCTCGTCGAGCAGGTAAACAAATTTCCAGCCCATTAACTGCGCGCGAAAGCTCAGATCGGTGTCTTCAGTCAACGTGTCGTGCTGCCAGCCGCCGCTCAATTCGATCGCCTGGCGACGCCAGATTCCCGCAGTGCCGTTGAAGTTGAAAAACCCGCCGGTGCGATTACGTGTCGTTTGTTCAACGACGAAATGACCGTCGAGCATGATCGTCTGAAGACGTGTTAATAGGTTGTACTTTCCATTGATGTGCGACCAGCGCATCTGTGCACAACCAACCATCGGATCGGTGAAGTAGTCGACGAGTTTCCGCAGGAAATCAGGCTTGGGAACGAAATCCGCATCGAAGATCGCAAACAGATCGCCCTTTGCCGACTTGTTACCGTTTTCAAGCGCGCCCGCTTTGAAACCAGTGCGATCGGTTCGATGGATATAGGTGATATCAAAACCTTCCGCCGCATACTTCTCAACAACCTCCGCCGCGACTTTCACGGTCTCGTCAGTCGAATCGTCGAGCACCTGAATTTCCAACTTTTCGCGCGGGTAATCGATTGCGGTAACGGCTTTCAGCAGACGATCAACAACGTACAGTTCATTGAACAACGGCAGTTGGACCGTGATTCGCGGTAGCTCATCTTCACTGAACCTCGCGAGCGGCTGCGGCACAAACTTGCGATAGCGCCAGAAGTCGATGACCTGCTTGATACGATAGCCGCCGTAGATCGCGAGTGTTCCAAGGATCGCGAAATAGACGATCAGGATCACCCAGTCAAAGGTGTCGAGAACGTAAAGCGGGCTGATGTTTCCCCAGGTTTTGTAGACGCCGTCGTGGAAGTAGCGCTCAAAAAGTGCTTGTGGCGGTGGCCCTATCGGACTTGGCCAGGGGGTTGGTGCTGGTGATTGAAAAATCATGAATTACAGTAGATCCAAAAGCGCCAGATTTTAACGTACAGGGGCCATTATTGCGAGGCCACGAGGGACGTTTGGCTAGATGCGACGGTCGGGGGCGCTGTAATCGCTGGGAGCGGAAGCGATCCGTTCGGGAGATGCGAGGGTAAATGTCACCGGGGCCGAGGCGGCGATTTGTGCCCGTATCGCCCGTAAACTGACGTCAATTATGCCGGGCATGACGTAAAAAACCGCGACGCTCCCTATTAGCGCGCCAGTCAGAAGCCGGGAGGTATGCGTGTTTTCCCAAACGCCAAAAAAAGTCAGGGCAAAATCGATGACCAGCGGTATCGCAGCCAATAGCAAATAGATTCGTGGTGGGAAAAAGGTGTTTCTGAGCGAACGAAACAACGGGTAAAGCAACAGCATGATGGCAAATCCGGCGTAGATACCCGTGCAGCGCGAGCACACGGCAAATTTGTGTCCGCTAATAAAATAGGAACGGTCCGGTAGCTGATGACAGAGCATGCCAAAAGCGCCGTAGATGCCGTGCGCGAGGTCGTCGTGACCGGCATCCGCCGCTAGCGGTGCAACGAGGATCAGCGACACTAAGAACATCACTACCAGCGCACTAACCAACCAGTAGATCAGCGGTCTTCGCGTTGGCACCACTTGCGGTGAATACTCTCGCATGTTCAGAATAAATCCTGTGAAATCTTGTAATCCTGTCTAATGATTTGCACAGGATTTACAAGATTCACAGGATTTACAGGATTACTTTCGTTAGAAGCGGATCACGGTGTCTGGTCCACCCTCGATGTGCAGCGTATCCACAAACCGGATGTGCCGCGACTCGGTTGTCATCACCACCGAATGGGTGCGTTTACCTGATCCAAAAAATCTCACGCCTTTTAACAACGCTCCATCAGTCACGCCGGTTGCCGCGAAAATGATCTTCTTGCCGGGCGCAAGATCGTCCGTGTCGTAAATCTTGTTCGGATCCCTAATCCCCATCGACGCCAGCCGATCAAGCACCTCATCTTTCGACGGGACTTTGTCTTTATCAACCCCAAGCCGCTCAGGGTCAAAAACAAGCCTCGCCTGGATCTCACCGTTCAAACACTTCATCGCCGCCGCCGTGATTACACCTTCCGGCGCGCCACCAATTCCCAGCAACGCGTGAATGTTGGTGCCGGCCACAGCCGCTGAAATACCGGCGGAGAGATCGCCGTCTGAAATCAAACGAATACGCGCGCCGGTAGCTCTTACGTCGTTGATCAGTTTCTTGTGACGCGAACGATCCAGGACTATGACTGTGAGATCCTCGATATCGCGTCCTAACCGTCGAGCAATTTGCTTCAGGTTGTCTTTCACCGGAGCATCGATATCCACGACACCGCGGGATGATGGTCCAACCACGATCTTGTCCATGTAGATGTCGGGGGCGTTGAGCAAACCGCCACGCTCGGCGGCGGCGAGCACGGCAATCGCATTATTCGCTCCCAGGGCGCACAGGTTTGTGCCTTCAAGTGGATCGACAGCAATATCCACCTCGGGGCACGATTCGGCAATCTCTTCGCCGACACCAAAGCCGCCTCCGACTTCCTCGCCGATATACAGCATCGGCGCTTCGTCACGTTCACCTTCACCGATCACCACGCGCCCGCGCATGGGCACGGTGTCCATCACTTCCCGCATCGCCTCGACGGCCACATGATCGGAAAATTTTCGGTCGCCCTGACCCATTGTTCGAGCGGCCGCGATAGCCGCGGCTTCGGTCACGCGCAAGAAATCCAGCGACAGCTCGCGCTCTGTTCTGAGGTCGTCACCCATTTGTTTCTCCTGGATAAGGAAAGTAATCAGGCCAAAATGCGCGATCATACTAGCAGAGCACCCTGCAAATTTGTAACTTCCGTAAGCTCTGGAAAATCTAAGGCCGATTTCTCACGCGGCGGCACAACGGCACAGCGTAAACGCTGCGGATTTCCGTCGCGCCGCTGTGCGCTGCGTGAGATCTCTTCTCAACTTTCCGGTAGACAAACGCGGCTCTAACGAGTACTCTCACGCGCACTTCGTTTCAAGGCCTCACACTATGGATCGAAGAATCGAACTCGTCACTTCCAAACTAAAAGCGCGTCCGGCAGCGGCGTGGGAAACGTCTGCACTCGGCGACCTCGTGAATCTATCGCCCTCGCGCTTTCGCCATCTTTTTAAAGAAGAAACAGGCGCCAGCCCGGCCCAGTATCTGAAGGAACTTCGCGTGCGACGCGCCGAGAAGTTGTTGCGCACTACTTTTCTAAGTATCAAACAGATCTTGAAGCAGGTGGGATTAACGTCAAATGCCCACTTTGTGCGCGACTTTCGCAAGCTCTATGGGGCCACACCGACGTCCTATCGCAAGTCGCTCACTCGCAAAGCACGTTCGCGTAAGCGGAAGCAGAAGACCTAGCCATTTTGGCAAAATTTAGCCGTTTTTGACAAAAAACAGCCATTGACTACTCGCCCCCTTAAGCATAGATTTGCGCTTCACCCCACGCGAATAACTAAAAATGGAGTTTGAAAAATGTTCTTCCAATCCTCACGTGGAATATTGCTACCGGCATGGTCTCTCTTGTTGTTGCTACTGAATGTGCCGGCGTTGGGCCAGGCTTCGGATACGGTGCTGGCCAGAGTCGATAAGGTTGAGATCACGCTTCAGCAAGTGGACGACTCGGTAGCAGCCACAATCAATCCCTTACAGCAACAGCTCTACGCAATCCGCAAAGCTGCGCTCGAGAACCTTATTACAGCGAAAGTGCTTGCCATTGAGGCTGCGGCAAAGGGCATTACGGTGGACGAGTTGCGGCATCAACTCACGCTCGGCAACCTTGATGTAACGCGGGCGCAGGTCGAAGAAGTTTACAAACAGAATGCGTCGTTCTTCGCCGCGATGAGTCCGGATGAGGCGCGCGAGCGTTTACGTCTCGATCTGGAGAACCAGGCACGGATGAAGCATTACCGCGCCGGTCTCGAGGCGTTGCGAAAGAAGTGGACCATCACTCTGAATCTGGCGCCACCACCGTTTGTAACCGAGTTGGACGATGGTGCGTCGCCAGTGCGAGGCTCGGCGAATCCAGTGGTGACTATCGTGGAATTCTCAGACTTCGAGTGCCCGTTTTGTAATCAGGTCCAAAGCACGCTGAAGCAGATCATTGACCAGTACGGCAACGACGTTCGACTGGTCTTTAAACACCTGCCGCTCGAAGGTCACCGAAACTCACTGCCGGCCGCGCGTGCCGCATATTGTGCAGCCGAACAGGATCGGTTCTGGCAGTATCACGATGCGCTCTTTGCCGCACCAAAACTCTCCCCACCGCTGTTTGAACAAATCGCTTCCGATCTCGGTCTGGGGTTGGAGAAGTTTCGCGGCTGCCTCACGTCGGAAACGTCGCGGGCCGCGGTGATCAAAGACCTCGAAGCTGGCCGGCGTTACAAGATCGAGAGTACGCCAAGCTTTATTGTCAACGGAAAGCTGATCAAAGGGGCTCTCAGCTTTTCAGATTTTCAGCAAATCATCGAGCGCGAGCTCAGCCAGCGCCCGATTCAAAACAAGACCGGACTTAATTAGTAATTAGGAGGATCCTCACATGAAAAAGACTGCTTATTGTGCACTTGCCGTGCTTCTTTTCTCCACGCTCGCTACCGATCTCGTGTGCGCGTTAAGTCGGCCCGGCGCAACTCCCGAAAAGATCGTGCGCGAGACTTACAAGAAACTCGAGCACTACAACACCGCTGCTCAAATTTTTCGCAACGAATTGTCGCGCAGGCCGCTTCGTTCCTCTGCAAATCTGAAGTTTGAACTCAGTGACTTTCGCGCCGGGTCAATTGAAGAGATCCGATACCGCCGTTATGCGGAACTGGTTACCCTCCCGACAGGCGACGTCGTCTCGCTGACGCGCGGCGGGCATTCGATGGACGGTGGACCACAGGAAGCCACCTTTGCGGCTGACTGGGAGCCTGGTCAATATGCATCCGTGTTTGACCCGCTCTGGACCGTCGCGGATGTCTTTCATTTCGAAGCTGCTCGGTATTTCGACATCAGGAGCTATGTGTCGTATCAGGTGGTGGTGAGTTTGAATGGAAGATCGCGCACCTACCGTGCCGTCGCCTTATTTCATGAACCATCTGATTCGTCAGGAGTCGGAGTGCCTGAATTCTGGGATGCAATTGCGAATGGAATAGGAAGTGTCTGGCAGGAAAAGCGACCGCCGTTCGAAGCCAGGAGCTCAGCCAATCAGACAACTCCGACTAGTGAGGTCTCGTCACCCGGTGACAGAAGTGGAATCACGTCTCTTATCACCCGGGAAGACTATGATCCGCTGATCAGCGACGGTGGCGGCGGAACCGAGACCGCTTTTGAATCTACCCCTTTATCGTCGTGGTTCGCCGATGACGACGCCGAACATGCTTCAGGCAAGCATATTGGCACAGCTGAATACGTTGGTCAGTGCTCTGTGAGTCAAAATAATCAGCAGCGCTGCTCAATTGCCATCACGAATTTTTCTGCTTCTGACAGCGGCACACTCAACCAGATATTTCCGTTTTTTGCTCATGTAGGTACGAAAGATCAAAAAACGGAGAGCCGCTCCGGCGCGCTGGGAACCACCATCGCCTGCGCTGCGGCAACAGGGGTCGCTTTTTCGTCGTGTTTGGTGGGAACAAACTGTGGCGTGAGCGCGACTGTTGGAGTGGAGATTCGGGGCGCGTCGGCGTCAGCGACCGTAGCGGGCGGAAATTTATGGCGAGCCGCCAATGCGGAGCACTTCACCTGCAATCTCGGCACGAACGGCGGTGTATGTGGGCCACGAAATCCTAATGGCTCCTGTCCGACGGGAACCACTCCAAACGGATCGGGGCAATGTTGTCTTGGTAGTGGCAGTATCCCTCCAACCAGTTGCAATGTCGCTTTCGCCAGCCGGTGTATGAGATTTAACGGCGACTTTGACCCGTTTACGTGCACCTGTTCCGGTTGTAGTGGTTGTGCCGGATCACCCGTGGTTATCGATATTGCCGGTAACGGCATCACGTTGACGAGTCCGCAGGATGGTGTCGAGTTTGATCTCAATGGCGACGGGACGAGAGAGCGTTTGAGTTGGACCGGCGCCGGGACCGACGATGCCTGGCTGGTCCTTGACCGCAATGGCAATGGGAAAATCGACAACGGCGCGGAATTGTTTGGCGACTTCACACCGCAACCGGCTGCGATTATCAAGAATGGATTCCTGGCACTTGCCGAGTTTGACAAACCTGCTAACGGTGGCAATGGTGATGGCGTGATTGATGCTCGCGACGCGGTCTTTGATCGTTTGCGCCTGTGGCAGGACAAGAATCACAACGGCATATCCGAGCCAGCGGAGATGCACACGCTGGCGGCTCTGGATTTGGTTGTGCTTGAGTTGGACTTCAAGAATTCACGACGCGTTGATGAACACGGCAATGAATTCAAATACCGCGCAAAAGTGAGAGACGCTCCGCGAGCTAAAGTCGGACGCTGGGCGTGGGACGTGTTCCTGATGCAGTAAAGAAACTGTCCACATATTACAGTCCACATATTACAGTCCACATATTACAGTCCACAGATTACACAGATGATTCAATTCATCCGTGTAATCTGTGTAATCTGTGGACTACTTTTTCCAGGTCGGCAAAGTTCTACGCGCGGGCTTCTCTTTTTTAAGTCCAAGCGCCCAGTCTGCCTGCATCAGGGTGTGAATATCGCGCGTTCCTTCATAGATGATCGCGGCTTTGCAGTTACGCAGATAGCGCTCAACCGGATAGTCGTTTGCATAACCGTTTGCGCCGTGAACCTCGATTGCCATTGAGGCGGCCTTTTCGCTGCGCGTGGTGGCTTGCCACTTAGCCAAACTGGTCGCTTTGGCGTTGGGTTTGCCCTCGTTCTTCAGCCAGCCGGCTTGTAGCCAGAGCAGATGGCTCATCTGGTAATCGGCTTCCATCTCGGCAATCTTCTGCTTTACGAGTTGGTGATTGCCGATCTTCGTTCCGAACGTCTCGCGCGTGTTCGCATAAGCCACCGAAGCATCACGGGATGCGCGAATTACGCCGGTGGCTCCGGAAGCAACGGTGTAGCGACCCTGCTCGAGTGCAAACATCGCAATCTTGAAACCCTCACCCTCTTCGCCAACCATGTTCTCGTGCGGTACACGTACATCCTGCAACGAAAAATAGCCGGTGTTTCCGGCGCGAATGCCAAGCTTGCCGTGAATCGTACCGGAAGAAAAACCTTTCATGCTGCGCTCGACAATAAAACACGACATGCCGCTGTGATCGCGTTTGCGTTTCTTCTCTTCATCGGTCCAACAGAAAAAGAGAAAGTTGTCGGCAACATCGGCCAAACTGATCCACATCTTCTCGCCGTTCAAAATCCACTCATTACCCTCGCGCCGGGCCGTTGAACGCGCGCCCACCACGTCAGAACCCGCGCCAGGTTCGGTTAAACCATAAGTCGCAAGCTTCTCGCCCTTTGCCTGCGGCACGAGGTACTTCTGCTTCTGCTCTTCAGTGCCCCAGGTGTAAAGCGTCAGGGAATTCAGACCGGTATGGACTGACATCACCACGCGCATGAAAGTATCGACCGCTTCCAATTCCTCGCAAACGAGGCCGAGGGAAATGTAGTCGAACCCGGCGCCACCATATTCCTCCGGGATACACACGCCCAGTAAATTCAGCGCTGCCATCTTCTTCAACACAGAAGGCTCAAAATGCTGCTTTTCATCCCATTCCTTTATGTGCGGCGCAACCTCTTTTTGAGCAAACTCGCGAACGGTTTGCACCAGCGCCTTGTGATCTTCGGTCAATTCAAACTCAATCATTTCGTTATTCTTTCCAGTAGGGTGCTAAAAATGACCGGACATCTTACTCAAGCCTACAAAAAAGCACAAAAGACGAGGTATCACTATCCTCCTGGGCGCCTCTCAAACAAGACAGATTTGATTGGTTCGCTGGTTTGTGCATTTTGTGCCTTTTTGTGGCTATACTTCGCAACATGCCAAAGAAAAAGCGAGCGGGCGACGTCACCACCATCGGCTTGGTTCAAATGAGTTGTGCGCCGGAACCCGAGACCAATCTCAAAAAGGCAATTGCCGGAATTAAAGACGCAGCCAAACGCGGCGCGCAGATCGTTTGCCTGCAGGAACTCTTTCGCTCCCAGTACTTCTGCCAAACCGAAGACATACAGCTCTTCAAACTCGCGGAGACCATTCCCGGCCCGTCGACAGAAGCACTCAGCAAAGTGGCCCGGAAACACAAGATCGTAATCATTGCTTCGCTCTTCGAAAAAAGAGCCGCCGGCGTATATCACAACACCGCCGTCATGATCGATGCCTCGGGAGAGATCGCCGGCAAGTATCGCAAGATGCATATCCCGGACGATCCGCTTTACTACGAAAAGTTTTACTTCACCCCAGGTGATCTCGGCTTTCAAACTCACGACACCGCCCACGGCAAGATCGGCACTCTCGTCTGCTGGGACCAGTGGTTTCCAGAAGCTGCGCGACTAACGGCACTCGGTGGAGCAAATTTTCTTTTTTATCCGACTGCTATTGGATGGCTTCCTGATGAAGAACAGGAGATGAATGAAGCCCAGCACTCGGCCTGGGAAACGATTCAACGTGGTCATGCCATCGCGAATGGCATCTACGTGGTCGTGGTCAATCGCGTCGGTAGTGAAGGACCGCTTACGTTCTGGGGCCAATCGTTTGTCGCCGATCCTTTCGGACGAATTATTGCCAAAGCTTCGGCAGACAAGGAAGAAGTTCTGGTGGTGGAGTGTGATCTTTCCAAGATCGAAGAAACGCGACAAAACTGGCCCTTCCTGCGCGATCGCCGGATCGATGCCTACGACGGGCTGCGTCTAAGATTTGGTGGCGCACTATGAGTTACGGTCCGCTGGATTTTATCGGCAACATCGGCGTGGTAGTACTGATGATCACTTACCTGATGTTGCAGTTGAATAAAATTAGGAGTGATGGTCTGGCGTATTCGCTCCTCAACGCGATCGGCGCAAGCCTGATCGTAGTTTCACTTGTTTACGACTTCAATCTGTCTGCTTTGTTGATGGAAGTATTCTGGGTTTTGATCAGCTTTGTCGGGATCTACAGATACTTTCGCTTGAAAGCACTACGCGCTGAAACACTCGATGGCTGAACCCGTCCTTCAAACTCCAGCGGCGCTCGGCTTCCGCATGCCGGCTGAGTGGCATCCGCACCATTCAACCTGGTTAACGTGGCCCAAGGATCCGGAAACGTGGCCCGACCGCGTGTCACAAGTCGAGGAGATCTATCTCGAGATGATCGCGGCACTTACGCCATATGAAATCGTGGACCTGCTGGTTGACGACGAAGAAACCGAGCGCATGATTCGCGGTCGTTGCGATGCAAGCATTGCCTCCCGGATTCGTTTCCACCGGCTCCAAACGGTCGATTCATGGATCCGCGACTATGGTCCTAATTTCCTGCTTGGTCCAAACGGCGCCGGCGCTTTCAACGACTGGACGTTCAACGCCTGGGGCAACAAATATGAAGTGCTGAAGCAGGACGATACTGTGCCGCAACGGTTGGAACCGTTTCTCAACCTGAAAAGATTTTCACCGGGAATCGTAATGGAGGGAGGTTCGATCGAAGTCGATGGCACCGGTTGCGTTTTGACTACCGAGCAATGTTTGTTGAATCCCAACCGCAATCCCGAGTTGTCGCGCGCGGAGATCGAACAACATCTGAAAGATTATCTGGGAGTGCAAAAAGTCTTGTGGCTCGGCGAGGGAATCGTCGGCGACGACACTGATGGCCATATCGATGACATCGCGCGTTTTGTTGCTCCCAACACTATTGTGTGTGCCGTCGAAGATGATCCTGAAGATGCTAACTACGAACTACTCCAGGACAATCTGGCCCGTCTCCATGCGATGACTGACGTTAACGGCAGGTCCTTCGATATCGTTACCTTGCCGATGCCGGGTGTTGTCGGTGGCAACAGCACCGGAACTCGCGATCTTGAACGTCTACCGGCCAGCTACGCCAACTTCTACATCGCCAACAATGTCGTGTTGGCTCCGGTCTTCGGTCACGCAAACGACCTGCGCGCAGTTGATACACTTCAGAAATTGTTTCCCAGTCGCCGCGTGGTCCCGATCAACTGCGAACCACTCGTTTGGGGCATGGGCACGATCCACTGCGTCACCCAGCAACAACCGAAGTTTAGCCACGGATTGCACGGATAAAACAGGGATCTAAAAACAGATTTATTCTAATCAGTAAAATCCGTGTTATCCGTGGCTAATTATTTTCTGAGCTTCCGCAATCGCTTCGTCAAGATTACGCACACGCCCGTCCAACTGCATTTCATAAACAGCGCGCGCAATCTCTCCCATTGCTGGTCCAGGCTCGACGCCAAGTTCGATCAAATGCCGGCCCAGCAGCAACGGGTCGGGTGGACGTTGCTCCACTTCCAATTCTCTCGACCGCGCGATAAACCAGTCCTGCGCTTCAGCGCCGTACCACTTTTCCTTTGGCACCCACGGAGCATTGCGCCCGAGCGAATCAGCTTTCGCCACCCGGTACAAAAGATCCGGTTCACAACGACGCGCGAGCCGTCGAAACGCTCCCTCACCTACCTCATCCCTTTTTTTGTAGAACTCCCCGGGTTTCAAATGCTCTCGCACGAGGGCAATCACCTGCGCCCGAACGTTGTAACCTTCAATGGTGTGCACGTTGACCCGGTTCAGAAAACTCTCGGTCGGCGGCACTCCCGCTTCCTCATGTCCGCGTGAACGCCATCGACCCTCGATAAACTCAGTGGTCGCGGGTTTGCCGAAATCATGCGCCAGAGCCGCCAGCATCACCGTAACCTGCCGCGGATACGGCAGATCGGCAATCAACTCATGCGCCCGATCGATCACCAGCTCTGTGTGCACAAAAACGTCGCCCTCCGGATGCCATTCCGGATCCTGCGGTACTCCAATCAGACGCTGAATTTCCGGAAACAGTTTTTCCACTGCTCCTAACTTGCGCAACCAATCGAGTCCAACTGAAGGATGTGTGGCGCGGATCAGGAGCTTCTCCAACTCTCCCCAAACGCGCTCGGCAGGCAGATCGCTCAAATCTATTGTTTGGCAAAGGGCAACTGTGTCTGCCTCAATCTCAAACTCGAAGCGCGCAGCAAACTGAGCGGCACGCAGCACCCGCAAACTATCCTCAATAAACGTGGCGGGTAAAATTGCACGCAATATGCGCTGCTCGATGTCGCGACGGCCATCGAAAGGATCGATCAACTCAGAGGTCAGCGGATCCTGAAGAATCGCATTGATGGTGAAGTCGCGACGTCGGGTAGCCTCCGCTAAAGTCATCGACGGATCACCTTCAATTACGAAACCTTTATGTCCCCGTCCTGACTTACGTTCACGCCGTGGAATGGAGACGTCGAGGTGCTGTCCGAGTTTGTAAACGGTGAAAGCTTCACCGACGACATTGACCGGGCCAAACTGGTCCAGCAACTCACGCAGCCGCGCCGCCTCGAGGTCATAAACTTCGAGGTCCCAATCTTTGGGTCGCGTGCCCATCAACGTATCGCGCACACAACCACCCACCAGCAACGCTCGCCCGCCGGCGTCGTGAATCGCCTGGGCCATCGCGATAACTTTTTCGGGCAATTGGGTCATCGCAAAAAGTTGTCCACGCAAAGCAGCAAAGGCGCAGAGAAGACGCAAAGATAACTCAGCAAGTTCTTCTTTGCGTCTTTGCGCCTTGGCGTGGAAATCTCCCTACTCTTCCTCTTCCTCGTCGTCGTCCTCTGGCGATTCAACCACGATCTGCACGCCTCGTGTAGACGGTAAACAACTGATCACCTGTGCGCGATCGATTCGCGTCATGTCGCTACCGGCTGCGTGCCAAAGCTTCACCCAGAAGGTTCGTGTTGGTCCATGAATCGCAAACGTTGACCCATCGATCATAACGGGTACCGGTTCGGCTACCGTGCCCGCACGCAAAGTTTCCAACAACTCGGGAGTGTACGGTTTGAACTTATCAAACTGGACCAGCACGGCGCGATCGTCAATTTCGGCCGGCGGCAGTTCAACCGGATCCTCCGACTCCAACAGGAGTCGTGTTTCAGTTTGTTGATTACGTTTCTTTACTACCGGCATAAAAACTCACACCGAATCCGGCGTGGGAATCGGATATGGCTTCAGGCGTTTCTGTAAGTGCTCCGCCAGATCGGAAACTTTGATTCTTTCCTGCTCCCAGGTATCGCGATCGCGCACCGTGACTGCTTCATCTTCAAGCGACTGGTGATCGACCGTGACACAAAACGGAGTACCGATTTCATCCTGGCGCGCGTAAAGCTTTCCGATGCCGCCGGTATCATCGTAAACAGCTCGCAAAACCGGTTGCAGCGAACGCTTGATTGCTTTTGCCATGCCGACGATTTCCGGCTTGTTTTTAGCGAGCGGCAGGATCGCAGCCTTGATTGGCGCAAGCTGAGGATTGAGTTTCAAGATCACGCGGGTCTCGCCCTTGTCGTTGGTCCGTTCGGAGTATGAATCCATCAAAACAGCCAACACCGTTCTGTTCACGCCCGCCGCCGGTTCAATCACGTGCGGATAGAAACGTTGCTTTGTCGCTTCATCAAAGTACGACAGATCTTCAGTCGAATCCGGATTAGCGCGATTGCCCTCCGCATCAGTTGCTTTACTCGAATGCGATCGCAAGTCGAAATCAGTGCGATATGCAATTCCCATTAACTCTTCCCATTGCTTTTCCTCTTCCGCTCGTTCGGGGAAATAGCGATACATGATATCTACCGTTCGCTTCGAGTAATGGGCCAGCTCCTTCAGCGGCACTTCGTGGAGTTTCAGATTGGAGGTATCGATCCCAAGTCCCTTGAACCATTCGAGATAAAGCTCAACCCACTCGTCAACTAACTTCAAATGCTCCGCATCGGGTTTGACGAAATACTCCATCTCCATTTGCTCAAACTCGCGCGTGCGAAGAATAAAGTTGCCCGGGGTGATCTCGTTACGAAACGACTTTCCCACCTGCGCAATCCCAAAGGGAAGTTTGCGTCGCATTGTGGTTTGCACATTGAGGAAATTGATGAAGATCCCCTGCGCCGTTTCCGGCCGCAGGTATGCCAACGCCGTCGGATCGTCTTCCAGTGCAGCAGCACCCAGCGTGGTGCGAAACATCATGTTGAAGTGGCGTTCGTCGGTCAGGTTAGTCGAACCGCAGTTAGCACACTTAACCAGGCCGTCGCGAAGTCGTGCGTTGGCGTCGAAATCGTCGGGACGGATCCCTCCGCTGCCCTCAGGAAGATACCCTTCGAGCTTGTCGGCTCGCATGCGGGTTTTGCATTCGCGGCAATCAACCAACGGATCGTGAAACGTGCCTTCGTGACCTGAATACTGCCAGACCAGCCGGTTGAGAATGATCGAGGAGTCAATGCCCTCGATGTCGTCGCGTTCGTACACGAGCCAACGCCACCACGACTGCTTGACGTTGTTGCAGAGTTCTACGCCGAGTGGACCATAGTCCCAGGCGCTGCCGAGGCCGCCGTAAACTTCGGATGACGGAAACACAAAACCTCGCCGTTTGGCGAGAGAAACGATGGTGTCGATGTTTGGTGCTGGCACCGGTACATTAAGCCATAAAAAGGCACAAAAAGCACAAAGAGTATTTTTGCTCTTTGCGCCTTTTGTGCTTCTTGTGTCTATCGATTACTTGCTGGGTGTTTGGATGTTGACGTCGATATTCTGCTTTCCGCCGCCGCCAAATATTCGTCCTCTAAACATGTACAACCCTACGAGTATGACGATTACAAAGATCGCCACGATGGCAACCACTCCGACACCACCACTGCCTCCACCTTCTTCGGCCATGAAGGTTCTCCTTATCAATTGACGAAGATAAAACGAGGGGGCTTAAAAGTGGGGAAGGGTTCGGTAGACAGAATAACACGGATGAATACAGATCGATCCGTATTCATCCGCGTTTATTAAGGCTTAACGTCGCTTGCGAGCAGGCTTGCCTGATTTCACCTCACCAGCCTGAACTGTCGGCGTGGGTCTTGGCGGCTCAGCGCCACTCGGAACGAGCCAGAGTTCGACGGTATCTGTTTCGCGGAAACCACCATTGACCATTACGAAGCGAGAACCATCGATGCGACGATCATTGATGAGATAGTCGCGCGCGCGAGTCATCAATTTCTCGACCTGCCCGATCGGGCTCATCCGGCCACCGTATACGATGATGTGAGCGCGACTGCCTGGTTCGTTTTGCAACGCTACGCCGAGATTATCGAGACGCGCTTTTTGATCGTCGAAGGTGCAAGACTCACATTCGTCAAAGATACGTGATTTGTAGGTCAGCTTCACCACCTTCTTGATAACCGAAACTGCCTGGACAGTTTGGGCACAAGCCGGATCAGATGATCCATCGTCGGCAGTCAGGGTGGCGATAATTCGTTGATCGCCCAATCCGGTCGAGTCAACATTCAAGGTCGCGGTGCCTAAACCGCTGATGATGCGCGCACTCGCCGGGCTGACTTTCCATGAGTACTTCAAAGGAGCTGAGCCACTGTAAGCCACATCAGCCGTGAAGGTAATGATCTCACCCTCATTGACTTGTTGTGGCGCTGACAAATTCAACGGGAACGGGCAAGGCGACTTCGGCAGCGGCGTCAATGCCCTGTAATTCACCACTACGCACTTCACACGCCCGGCAGGCAAATCGATTTCACGGATCCACAATTGGCCATTGGGCAATCTGACCTGCACGTTGTGCACGCCCGCTTCGAGATCTATTGAACGATATTCGGTGAGCGTTTCGCCGCGCGGCTTACCATCGATCGTTAGTAACAGTCCGCCCGGATTGCTCAAAATTTTGATGATGCCGTTTTTGGCTTTCTTTGGTTTCGCCGAGACGTTTGCTGGTTGAACCATTAAGAACGTCAAGCCAAGCAGAACTGCAAAGGCAAACTTAATACTGAGGATGAATTTACGCGTCATCACTTTTATTCTTCCTCCTCTGCCTTATTCTGCTTCACGAGTTTGGCCCGTGAATGACGTCGCCGCAAACCTGCTCCAAACGCCGCCAAGCCGCTACCAAACAAGAGCAGTGATGCCGGCTCTGGCACCTGAGGAGTTGGTGGACTCGGGCTCGGAGCTGGAGTTGGAGTGGGCGTCGGAGTCGGAGTTGGTTCTACTTCAGTCCGGTCGCAATCGTCACAGTCGTTGATAAAGACCAGCGGTACAGCTCCGAGAAAAAGGAACGGCCACTTCGGAATGCCGCCGCCTGCGATCCAGATCTCACCGCAATCGCAGATGGTGCCTTCCACTTCGCCGTCCTCAATAATCTCGACGCCGATCTGTTGGCCCTGAGTGACGGTAACACCGTTAATAACCGTATCGCTCTTTGGCTGACTTGGCCCTTGCGCGCCATCGGTTTTTGTCCCGCTCTGTTGCGTCGAACCTTTTCCCGGATCCTGGGTCACCAGCGTATCCAGCTTGAGCTCAGGACCTCGGGGAGACGTGCTGAGCGTTTGGATCACCTGATTGATTCGTACAGGTTCAGCAAGGGCGGGCACCGCAGACAAAAATACGAGAGTAAGCGCGGCTGCGAGAACACGAAAGTGTCGCTTGCCGTGCGGGAGGCTCTTACGGGAGAACTGGGCAAAGTTTACGTTCATTGATTCAGTGAACTGACCAGCAATAACAGTCGCCAATCACCACCTCAGTCGAGTTGTCTTAATACAATTCAATGACACTGCTAATACCAATGAAACTCCAGCGATAGAACGTTAGGTAGCTGGAGTTTTCGGGGTTGGGCGAGTATCTCGAAGACTAAGGCAACGGACCCTGACGTAGCCGCTCGCCGATTTCAAGGCACAAGGGTAGCAGAATCACTGCAAATCGAGGACCGTGCAGAAATGTTCGCAAAATGGGAGTTTTGAGGGGATAAACAAAGTAACGTGTCTGGAATTTGGAATACGGTCTGAAAATTGGACGAATATATTTTTGGAAGGAAGATTTATCACGCGGCGGCGCGGCGACACAACGGAAGACCTGTGATTTTCCGTGGCGGCGCCGCGCCGTTGCGAGAGAAATTCTTTTACATCTCGCCGCCGCCGTCGCTCTGGCTTGCGGCTTCGGCTTTCTTGTTTTCCTCACGCAGCACTGCCTTACGTGAGAGCTTGATCTTGTTACCTTCGCGACCGATGCACTTCACGAGAATCTGCTGGCCTTCTTTCAACTCGTCGCGCACATCCTTCACGCGTCGATCCGCAATCTCCGAGATGTGCAGCAATCCATCAGTGCCCGGGAAGATCTCAACGAACGCACCGAAGTCGACGATCCGGTTAACTGTTCCAAGGTAGGTCGCACCCACCTCAGCTTCAGCCGTCAGACCACGAATGCGATTCACGGCAGCATCAGCAGCCTCGCCACTCGCAGTTGCGATCGAGATCGTGCCGTCGTCAGCCACGTCAATCTTGGCGCCTGTCTCCTCAACGAGTGAGCGAATAACTTTGCCGCCTGGTCCAATGACGTCGCGAATCTTGTCGGGATTAATCTTGATCTGAATGATGCGTGGGGCAAAGGCGGAAATCTCTTCACGCGGTTCGGTGAGAGTCTTCTCCATCGCGCCGAGAATATACAAACGTCCCTTCTTTGCCTGTTCCAGCGCTTCGGCCATGATCTGCGCATTGATGCCGGCGATCTTGATGTCCATTTGCAACGCGGTAATTCCGTTTCGCGTACCGGCAACTTTGAAATCCATATCGCCATAGTGATCTTCGGCGCCGGCAATGTCAGTCAGGATCGCGTACTTGTTTCCTTCCATCACCAGGCCCATTGCTACGCCGGCCACCGGAGCTTTCAAAGGCACACCGGCATCCATCATCGAGAGCGTGCCGCCACAAACAGTCGCCATTGACGACGAACCGTTTGATTCAGTGATCTCGGAAACTACACGGACCGTGTAGGGAAAGTCTGCGTCGTCGGGCAAAACGGTTTCGAGCGCGCGACGGGCCAATGCGCCGTGCCCAATCTCGCGACGGCTTTGTGATCCAAAGCGACCAACTTCACCAACTGAGTATTGTGGGAAGTTGTAGTGCAACAGGAAGCGGCGTTTGACTTCGCCCTTCTCGAGATCGTCGATGAACTGCTCGTCTTCCTTAGTCCCCAGCGTGGTTGAAACCATTGCCTGCGTCTCGCCACGAGTGAAAAGCGCTGAGCCGTGCACGCGCGGCAACCAGCCAACCTCGGAAGTAATGGGACGGATTTCGGAGAATCTTCGACCATCCGGACGCCGGCGTTTGTTGAGAATATCGTCGCGAAAAACCATCTCTTTGAGTTGATCAAAGAGCATTTTCGCCATCGCTCGTTGTTCGGGCTGATCCTCGGGATACGAATCGACAACTTCCTTTTTCAACGCGTCGACGGCTGCATAACTGGCCCGTTTTTCCTGGGTGGCAGTGTCGAGTGCGGCTCGCAGACGTTCGCTGTAATTTTCAGCCATGTCGCGCTGCATATCCGCGTCGACGTCCACCGCTGCGACTTCACGTTTTTGAACGCCGAGGGCTTTGTAGAGCTCCTTCTGCCAGCGGCAGAGCCGGTTGATCTCCTTGTGGGCCAACATCAAAGCCTCGACCATGATCTCTTCTGAAACTTCGTTGGCGCCGGCTTCGACCATCACGATCGCTTCTTCAGTTCCGGCAACAATCAAATTCAAACGCGACTCGCGTACTTCGTCGTAAGTCGGATTAACTATGTAGCGTCCTTCGATCAACCCGATACGCACGCCCGCAATGGGATTCAGAAACGGAATATCTGATAAATAAAGGGCGCAGGATGCGCCGGTGATCGCAATAACATCGGGATTATTGTCAGGGTCGGCTGAAATTACACTCGCAATAACCTGAGTTTCATTTCGAAAACCTTCGGCAAAGAGCGGGCGACAGGGACGATCGATTAGACGGCTGGTAAGGACTTCCTTTTCATTGGGACGGCCCTCACGCCGGAAATAGTTACCGGGAATACGACCGGCAGCATAGTTGGCTTCACGATACTCGACCGTGAGCGGGAAAAAGTCGACGCCTTCGCGAGGTATGGGAGCGCTGACCGCTGCCACCAGCAGCATCGTATCCCCGTAACGGATCACCACCGAGCCGTCGGCCTGTTTGGCAACTCGGCCCGTTTCAACGGTCAAGTCCTTGTCGCCTAGTTTGATTGATTCTTTGAGGTATTTCTTATCTGACATTCTGTTCTCCTTCACACGTTACACCTGACCAATGATCAGGTCGCGGGCTGCGCCAACACGAGTTGGGTGCCATCGCTGTTTGGAGCAAGCGATCTTGCTGATTTGGGACCGCCAACGTGAAGCGGGGTAAGGCTAAGTAGCAATAAAAAAGGCGGCACGAGCCTCTTGAACCGTGAAGCTCATGCCGCCTTTACGCTTGAAGCTATTGGGCCGTACACGTCTGCTTGATTGCAGTCAATCGCCGTCACGTTCGGCACCTGCAACAAGCTCTTCGATAGACGCGGGCTTAACTCAAAGGAGATTCGAAGCTCTCTCTCAATAATTACCGGCGCAGACCCAGACGATTAACTACCTCGTGGTAGCGTTCGATATCAGTGCGCTTTAGGTAATCCAATAAACTACGACGTTGCGAGACCATTTTCAGCAGGCCGCGTCGCGAGTGATTGTCTTTTTTGTGGGTCTTGAAATGCTCGGTAAGCTCGTTAATTCTCTTACTCAGAAGTGCTACCTGAACTTGCGGTGAACCCGTATCGGACTCATGGGTACGGAAGTCAGAAACTATCTGCTCCTTGGTTTGTTTTGCTAACGCCACTTGCTTAAATGGTCCTCCCAGACTGCAGTAAAACTCCGCTAAAAGCGGCAACCGCTAAACTTAAAAAGCAAACTCAATGTAACATGACCCGCCCAAAGGCACAAATGCGACCGAAAATGGCCGCAAAAAGGCAGATAATGAATCAGGATCTCTCACGCGGCGACACAACGGCGCAACGAAATAATCGCCGCGCGCCGTTGCGCCGCCCTGCGAAAAATCCTTTTTTGGCCCCTTTACAGTAGAAGAGTTGTACCGCTTGGGCTCCACTTCGGTGTGGTAATATCCGCACAAATGTCTAAAGCGAAAATTGTGATCCTCGGAGGCGGCTTCGGGGGGATTTTTACGGCGCTCGAACTGGCTGGTGCGGCTGACGTCACCATGGTCAGCGCCGACGATCACTTCATCTTCACGCCGATGCTTTATGAGTATCTGAGCGGCGAAGTGGAAGCATGGCATATCGCGCCAAGATACAACGAACTGCTAGAAGACAACGTCCGCGTCGTCCACGATACGGTGACCGGAATTGACGTCCACAACCAGTCCGTTTCGCTCGCACAGCACGACAAGTTGAACTACGACGTTCTCGTGCTCGCCCTCGGCGGTATCACCAACTACGCGGGCGTGGAAGGCGCAGAGGAGTTTTCACTTCCCTTCCGCAAACTTGCTCACGCAGACACTCTGCGACAGATCATGGTCTCGGCCCTTGATCGTATCCCTCCTGACAGGGAGCCATCGAATGGGCCTGGTTCGTTGACCTTCGCAGTGGTCGGCGCGGGAGCAAGTGGCTGCGAACTCTCGACCAAGATGGCGGATCTGCTACACGATGCCTTTAAGCGTCGCGGGCTCCCTGGGGAGCCGCGCGTATTGGTAATCGAAATGGGCGACCGAGTGGTCCCCGGCATGGGCAATGAGATTCGCGAAATCGTCAAAGACGCCCTGCGCCAGTCAGGCGTTGAAGTACATACCGAGACGCGAGTGGTGAAACTGACGAAAGACGAACTGACGTTTGAACACCAGGGCCAACGCGAAACGATCAAAACAGCCGGCGTGGTTTGGACCGGCGGCGTCAAGATGAGCCCGGTGATCGAACAACTCGACGTGGAAAAGAGCAAGCGTGGTTTGCTGGTAGTCAATCCGACTTTGCAGTTACCGCAACATGTAAACGTGTTTGCATTGGGCGACATTGCTTTTTTCCCCGATGCGACTCCAACGCTTGCGGGCACTGCGCAACTGGCGCTGCAACAAGCGAATCTTGCCGGCCGCAACATCAAGGAATATCTCGTTGGAAACGAAATGCACACGAAGCATTTCGAAGAGTTGGGAGAAGCATTGAGCCTCGGAACGGAACGAGCTGCCGTGCTCACCCAGGGCAAGGCGTTTGGTGGCGCCCTCGCGCGACAAGCGCGTTTCGCGTTGTACACCGCTCGTTTGCCGACCTGGCATCATCGTTTGCGAGTCGGCGCGAGTTGGTTTTTCGAGGGCACGACACCTCAGCCACTCTTGCCACTGGGTATTGAAAGATAAATCCACCACGCAAAGACGCGAAGGAAGACGCAAAGACGCAAAGAAGATCAAACTGCCATTTTGGTTGTTTCTTTGCGTCTTTGCGTCTTCCTTCGCGTCTTTGCGTGGAAATTCTTCCTGCGTTTGGAACGCCAGTTGTCTTCATAGTGGTCCATGAAGACCGCGAGGCTCCGTATTCTGCTGGTTTTGTTGTTTCTGGTGATCATTTCGCTTGTGGTACTGGCGAGTGTTTACCGAACAACACCCCTGTTGCCCGCGATCACTCTCCCACCAAATAAGCCCGTCGCGATTGGAACACCATTACCCCCAACCGAATTCCCGACTCCAACAGAGCCCGCTAGTTTTGTGGGCCAATTGCACCTGATCATTCCAGTCGCCGGCGTCCGCCCCGAACAACTGCTCGATACCTTCACTGATGCCCGATCTGAAGGACGAACGCACGACGCGATCGATATCATCGCAGCAGCTCAAACACCGGTGCTTGCGGCCGCCGACGGCAAGATCGTCAAACTATTTCAAAGCGAACGCGGCGGTATCACCATCTACCAGCTCAGTGCCGATCAGGAGTTGATCTTTTACTACGCTCATCTTTCAAACTACGCCGCCGGTCTCACTGAAGGCGCTGTTGTTCGACAGAGCGAAGTGATCGCTTATGTCGGCGATACCGGTAACGCCGGCCCCGGCAACTACCATCTCCACTTCTCAATCGCCGCAGTTTCCGACCCGAAACGCTACTGGGAAGGCACCAATATCAATCCCTATCCGCTGCTACAGAACCGATCGCGTTAACGCCCACTTCGTTCGCAAACAATGCAGAAAAACCGCGTAAACAGTGGCCTGCCGCTGGAACGCCCATTGCTCATTTAACTCATTAAACACACTGTAAGGAGTTCAATAATGTCACTGCGACGGCTCATGATTCTGGTTTTCATAATCTGCTTATTCACAAGTTGTACGGCGCCTCCAAACAATTCCAACACTGCCGTCACTACGGCCACTCCGGCGCCGAAGACAACGCCGGTTGCGTCGACCGAAAAGACTTCGGTGCAGGTAACGTTACCGTTGCTGGATGCGTTGTTAACCGACGATCAGTTTGTGGCCCAACTGAGGCAAACTCTAAAACTCTCCGAAGATCAGATCGAAAAACTAAAGCGTGCTTCATCAGCCGAGATCGATCGTCTGCGTGAAGTGAATGCCGAGGAAGTAGACGGCAACGCCACCGACGCTCGCACACGCGCCGCCGAACAACTACGCACGATTCTCGGCGAACAAAAAGCGAATGAGTTGGCCTCTTTGGCAAACGAATACTGGTCCAAGGGCGATACAGCGACAGCCGGAAACGGCAAAGCGACGGAGATGTTGAAAGGACCAAACGCAGTGCCCACAGACACGCGCGTGGTGGTTAACATCCCTGCGTTTCGAATGGATCTTTTCCAGGATGGCGCGCTCGTGAAGTCGTACAAGATTGGCATCGGTTATCCCGAGTTTCCGCTTCCGCTTGGTTTACGCAAAGCACAATCGATCATCTTCAATCCAACCTGGACACCACCTGATTCACCGTGGGTAGCGAAGATGAAAAATGTGACGCCGGGTGAGACTGTTGCCGCCGGCGACAAAGACAACCCACTTGGTCCAATCAAGATCCCCATTGGCTTGCCGTCGTTAATTCATGGCGGAAAGTCGCCCGCGAAGATCGGAAAGTTTGCTTCACATGGTTGCGTTGGTCTAACGAATGCACAGGTGAAAGACTTCGCGTTGTTGTTGGCCAAGGCGGCAAACAACGAGGACATCTCGAACCAGTCGATCACGTCGTATCTCGAAGACAAAGAGAAAACCAAAACGGTGAAGCTCAATGAGACTGTGCCGGTGGAACTGCGCTACGAGACCATCGTCGTAGAAGACGGCAAGTTATACATCTACAAAGACGTCTACGCGCAGGACACTAATACTGAAGAAAATCTGCGCCAGGTGCTCGAGGCGCATGGTCTCAAGTTTGAAGATCTTTCCGAGCCGCAACGCGCAGAGATCACTAACGCGTTGAATGCAATGTCGACAAACCCGACTGCGATACCAACGCCGTCACCTGACGCTTCTCCCGCCAAGAAGAATGCGAAGACGAAAAAACCGGCTAAGCTTCAAAACGAGGTGGTGATTGATCTCGGGTCCGCCGTAGCGCAGAAAGGCTATCCGGCACCCGTGAATCTCGATGATGGGAGTGGAAAGAAATTAGCCGCAGATAAACGCAAATAACACCGATCAGGGTTATCCGTGTAATACTTCGGGTAGTTCAGGCATGTGAGAGACATTGGATAAAGATGAACAAGATTTTTCAAGATAAACAAGACTGTTCCCGATTACAAGACTGTTCCGCATCAGGCTAGAAATCTTGTTTATCTTGAAAAATCTTGTCCATCTTTATCTAACTAACCCTTTGAACCGGGCGTTACTCGTTGATGATCGCTTCAATCTTCTTCCGTGGCTAAACTGTCGCGGCTTCACAGGAATCGAGCTCGGGCGCTTCTTCGATGGGAGCGCCCGCTTCGCCGTAGTAAGGACGGCCTGATTCGATCGCTTCGAAGTACTCTTCGATTCGATCCAACACCTCGTCAACCGTATGCGAGTGATAAATGGAGGTTCGAAATAACGCGCCTCCCTGCAAACCGCGCGTGAACTGTCCCGCCAACTGTTTCATACGATTGATCGCCGGCGTTTCCGGCATGTCTTCACGCAGCATGTCGAAGTACTCGTGAAGAATCGCGCGTTTGTCAGCTAGCGTCGGCTCGAAGACTGGACGACCATGCATGGCGTCTTCGATCTGCCGGAAGATCCACGGATTGGCCATCGCGCCGCGTCCAATCAACACGCCATCACAACCAGTCTCGCGGAATTTTGCAAAAGCGCCTTCGATCGTCGTGACGTCACCGCTGCCCGACACCGGCACCTTCACTGCTTCCTTCACCTGCTTTACCAGATCCCAGTTTGCGAGACCACGATAGCCCTGTTCCTTGGTCCGTCCGTGCAAAGCAATGTGCTCGACGCCGCAATCTTCCGCGAGTTTCGCAGTATCAACGGCATTGATCGTGTGATCGTAAAAGCCGGCGCGGATTTTGACGGTAAGCGGAATCGTGATCACTTTCCTGATCGCCTTCAGAATATCCGCGAGACGATTGTGATCCTTCAGCAGTCCCGATCCGCCACCGTGCTTGACCACTTTTGGCGCCGGACAACCACAATTCACGTCGAGAATATCGGCGCCCACTTCCTGGGCCATTTCCGCCGCCATGCACATGCGTTCCGTTTGGCCGCCGAAAATCTGCACGGCGAATGGTCGCTCGTCTTCATAGAAACGCATCTGCCGTTTCGACTTCGGATTGTTTCTCGTGAGTCCCTCAACGGAAATGAATTCGGAGACCGATAGACCAACACCGCCACGCCGCTTCAATAAGCGCCGAAAAGAGACGTCAGTCACGCCCGCCATCGGTGAAAGCACTAGGGGCGGATTGATCTCAATGTCACGAATCTTAAAGGGCTTGATCTCCGGCATCACGGTTTAATAGTTACAGGCGTTCCCACGGAAACAGCGTCGAACAACTCCTTCATGTCCTCATTCTCCAACGCGACGCAACCCCATGTCCAATCACTTCGCGCGCCGTTGCCGTGAATGTAGATCAAACCACCGAGCTTCGTGTACTGCGGCGGAGCAGTCTTCTTGCGATGGGCTTCGACAATCTGGTTGTACTGCGCTTTCGTGATCAGGCCGTCGTGCAAACCACGTTCAGCATCTTCGGGATTCGGATAGCTTACGCCCAGCGACAAGTAGTAAGCGCTCTTGTTGTTCTTAACAAAAATATAGAAATCGCCTTCGGGAGTGGCGCCATCGCCTTCGCGCACTTTATCGGCTACCGGGCTGAATCCGAGGCCAACTCGATAAGTGCGCAACAAAGTCTTATCGGAATAGAACTCGAGCTTGCGGTCTTTTTTGTAGACGACGATGCGTGGATTTTCTACCGGTGACACAAGGCGGGTCGGCCACGAGTGAACACAGATCACACAGATTAGGAAAAATAGTATCCGTATCATCCGTGCTCACCTGTGGCTGATAACTACGGCTTCTTGGATTTCTTATCTTTATCGTCGCCCTTGGCTGCGACCGGGGCGGTGATCTTCAGCAGCGGTTCAATGCCGGCCCGGTAAGTTTCCGTCACTTTAATGAACGCTTCGTTACGCAGGTTTTGCAAATACAATTCGCGTTCTTTTGCCTGGACTTCCATCAACATCGCTTCACGAACACGATTGTCGTTGAAAGTTGGTGTGGCGCCCGCGGGTGTCCGGCCGTCAACCCGCAGGATTTGAAATCCTTCATTCGTGCGCATCGGCTCCGTTACTCCGCCGACCTTCACGTCCTTTAGCGCAGCCGTAAGATCGTCGCGCAAGTTGGGAGTATCAAATTCGCCAACGTAGCCTTTATCTTTCGGAGCAGTGCGCTCGCCATTCTTCTCGCGTTCGGAGTTGGCAGCAGCCAAGGCTGCGAAATCCGCACCCGCGCGAATCTGTGCGATTAGTTCATTGGCTCTGGTCTTTACTGCCGCCTCATCTTTACCCGTGACCAATAGGTAGATCTCAGAAAGCTTGACGCTTTCCGGTTTGCGAAACTTGTCAGGGTGCGACTCATAGTATTTCTTAACGGCATCGCCGGAAAAACCAAGATACACGCGGCGGTCCACTTCCTGCTGCAACACGGCCTGCTTCATCATCTCGGCGCGCATCGTACGGCGTATATCTTCGGGGTTGATCCCGCTTTGTTGCATTGCCTCATGGAGCTTCTGAATCGTAGTGATGCCTTGCTCCTGCGCAATCTGCAACATGCGACGATTGACTTCGGCTTCAATGTCGCTGGCCATATCAAGCTCTTTGCCTTTCTGCAATAAGAGCTTCTCATTGATCAGCGTGGCAATCAGCTCAGCCTGGCGTTTCGACACCTCTTCGATCGCTTGTTGCTCGGTTTTGCCGCTCTGCTTCAAAGCTTCAATGCGCTCTTTAGTTTCGCGCTTCAACATCGACAAGGTGATCACGTCGTCGTTGATCTGCGCGATCACTTCGTCAACCACCGTCGTCTCGCCTTCCTGCGCAAACGCGCTGGTGGCGGTGAAGCTAAGAATCATTAGTGCAGCAAAGGCTGCGAGGTATTTAAATTTCACAAAGACACTCCTTATATGAAGACCCATCCAAACTTGTAGTGCTCTTTCGGGGATTTCTCTGTGCCACCTCTGTGTTCTCTGTGTCTCTGTGGTTAAAGCAATGCGCGATATAACAACCACAGAGACACAGAGAACACAAAGGTGGCACAGAGAAGAAGTCTAGGGCACCACCGGGCGAATTCTAATCGCTTGCCCGAAGCCGGAGCAACACGTCGCGAGCTACTTCAAGTACGTCGTCCTGCTCATCTTCCGTTAAAACCAGCCGTAAAACACCGTTGGGCGTGAATACAGCTCCCTTGTTGGAAGTGATGAATTCGCCCAGTTTATCGGGAGAAATCCGCGCCTTTTCGCTGAATTTGATCGCCGCGCCATCCGGCGTCTTGTCGATCGAAACAATTCCCAATGCTTCCGATAAACGACGCAATCGGGCATAAGAAAAAAGCCGCTCAACCGACGCTGGGACACGCCCGTAGCGATCTTCCGTTTCAGTTCGAATGCTTGCCAGCGCGGCCTCGTCACGGGCTGAAGAAACGCGTTTATACGTTCTCAGTCGCTGACCCATGTCAGTCACGTAATCGTCGGGAATGGCCACATCGACGCCGAGATTCAGTGTCACACTAACTTCGTCTTCGACTTCTTCACCCTGCAATTCGGCAACCGTGCGCTCGAGCATTTGTGTGTAAAGATCGAAGCCCAAAGCCTCCATGTGACCAGATTGCTCGCCTCCAAGCATATTCCCGGCGCCGCGCAATTCGAGGTCGAGAGCCGCAATACGGAAACCGGCTCCCAAATCAGAAAACTCGCGAATGGCTGCTAAACGTCGCCGGGCGATGGGTGAAAGCTCCTGTTCGCTGGGTATCAACAGGTAAGCGTAAGCCCTGCGGCTCGAACGCCCTACACGCCCGCGTAATTGATAAAGCTGAGAAAGACCGTAGTGATCGGCGCGATTTATGATGATGGTGTTTGCGCGGGGGATGTCTATCCCGTTCTCGATAATAGTGGTTGCAACCAAAACGTCGTACTTGTAGTCGATGAAGTCGAGCATTACTCGCTCCATCTCCTTCTCATTCATTTGCCCATGTCCGACCGCCAGCCGGGCCTGCGGAACCAGGCGGCGAATGAGGGCCGCAACCGTCTCGATCGTCTCAACCCGATTGTGAATAAAAAAGATCTGGCCGCCGCGTGACAATTCCAGATCAATCGCCGATTTGACCA
Source organism: uncultured Acidobacteriota bacterium (assembly GCA_963708055.1). Taxonomy (GTDB): domain Bacteria; phylum Acidobacteriota; class Blastocatellia; order Pyrinomonadales; family Pyrinomonadaceae; genus PSRF01. Next base: position 2,614,105 of record OY970193.1, read on the forward strand.
CGCTATCGGAGAACTGCACCACCTGGGTCTGGATGGCAAGTCGATCGCGCGGCGGAGTTTCGATCAACGACATGTCGCGCATCCCGCTCAGCGACATATTCAACGTGCGCGGGATCGGCGTTGCCGAAAGCGTCAACACATCAACGCGCTTCTTCAGGTGTTTGAGACGTTCCTTATGAGAGACACCAAATCGTTGTTCTTCATCGACCACCACCAGACCAAGATCTTTAAAACGCACGTCTTTTGAAAGCAGGCGATGCGTACCGATGACGACGTCGACTTCTCCAGTCTCAACTTTTTTCGCCACTTCCTTCTGCTCTTTTGTCGAACGAAATCGCGAGAGCAATTCAACCTTGACTGGAAACGGCGCAAAGCGATTGCGAAACGTGTCGTAATGTTGATATGCGAGCACGGTAGTCGGCGTCAGTATCACTGCCTGCTTGCCTTCCATTACCGACTTGAACGCCGCGCGCATCGCGACTTCTGTTTTTCCGTAACCAACATCGCCGCAGAGCAAACGGTCCATCGGCACGGGCTCTTCCATGTCTTTCTTTACGTCTTCGATCGCGGTCTCCTGGTCCGGAGTCAGCACAAACGGAAAGCCATCCTCAAACTCCTGTTGCCACGGCGTGTCGGCCGCAAACGCATAACCGCCCACCATCTTTCGCTCGGCGTAGAGACGCAGCAGTTCGTCGGCCATGTCGCGCATGGCTCGCTTGGCTTTGGCCTTGGTCTTTTGCCAGCCAAGACCGCCGAGTCGATCGAGTTGCGGTTGGTGGCCTTCCGCGCTCGAATAACGCTGGACCAGATCAAGCCGCTCGACAGGAACGTAGAGCTTGGCCTCGTCGGCATAAAACAGCAGCATGAACTCGCCGGTGCGTGGTCCAAGATCGAGCGTTTGCAAACCGCCAAACCGCGCCACGCCGTGATCGATGTGGACCACGTAGTCATTGGCTTTGAGATCGCGGAAGTCAGAAAGAAACGCGGCTGCTTTCGACTTGCGTTTGCGCTTCTCGGTTTTCTGAAATCGCTCCGCACCGGCGGGCCGTCGTTCAACCGCATCAGTTGTTTCGTCAAAAACGTCGGCTTCAACATGGACGATCAAGCCGGCTTGCGGTAATTCAAATCCACTGCTGAGACGACCGACCGTCACCATCACTCGTCGAAAACCTCCGCCGTCGGCGGTCTCCGAAGTAAATGCCAGACGAGTTTCGATCTGGTATTCGTTGAGAATTTCGACGATACGTTCCGCCACGCCGAGACTCGGCATGACGAAGATCGTCGTCTTTCCTTCATCGAGGTTACGCGTGACTTCGGCCGCCAGATCAGCAATGCGACCGTGATAACGGAGAGTTGATTGCGCCGGCCATTCGACTTCGAGCGCGCTCTCGACAACGGGGAAAAGAAAGACCGGTTGACGTGTGCCACGCGAGCGTCCGAGTTGCACTCGAGGCGCTTCAGCTTCTAACGACAGTTCAAGATCGGTTTCCGCGGCGCTGCGGCCAAGCGTGCGCAACTCCACTCGCTGACGCGTCTCAACAATCCGGCGCAACTCTTCAGCGGTAAGAAACAGTTCTTCCGGAGTGAGGGCAATGTCGTCAGCCTCGTCGATCTCTCGAAAACGCTCCGAGAGACGTTCATAAAACTCACTCAAATACGACTCGATTCCGCCAGGCTCATCGACAATCAACACCGCGTCGCCAAGATGATCGAAAACATTCGACGAGCAGTCTTTAATAATCGGAATCAACCATTCCCAACCGGCAAACGCTTCTCCTTCTTCAGCAAACGCAGTGCGATCGCGCAAGGAACGCGCGTATCGCTGATCGCTCCAGCGTTCATGCGCGGCTTCACTCCAGAGTTGAAAATCGACTGCATTCACTGCGAGTTCGTGCATGGGCGGCACTTCGACAGCTTGCAGTTGCGCAATCGAAAGTTGATTCTCCGGATCAAACTCACGCACCGAATCAACCGTGTCGCCGAAAAACTCGAGCCGCACCGGCGCCTCTCGTCCGGGCGGCCAAACGTCAACGATGCCGCCACGCATCGAAAACTCGCCTACCGCACCAACCGGATCTTCGCGCATGTAACCGGTGGCCATCAGTTTCTCGACCAACTCTTCCGGCGAGTGCTCCTCGTCGCGTCGCAACACAACGCCGATCTTCGCAATCGCAGCGGGACTGACGGTCTTTCGCGCGAGCGCACGAGCAGTCAGGAGAACAAAACTCGACTTGCGTTGCTGCAAACTCCAGAGTGCGAGCGCGCGGCGTTCCAGGGTTTGCGCGTGTGGTGAAGTGCCGGCGTAAGGATCGCTTTCGGATGCCGGCAAAATGAGAATATCGTCGCCGGCGTTCTCTTTACCTGACAGAGCCGCATGCCAGAATTGCAGATTACGTTCCCATATTTCGAGATCGCGGGTTGACTCTGCGACGATAGCGAAGATCTTGCCCGTTTCGCGTTGCAGCGCAGCCACCGCGAGCGCTCGTGCCGAGCCGACCACCAAACCACTAACCGAAATCACACGTGCATTCGCCCGCAACTCTGCGAGTAATTTCTGATATGCGGGCGTTTCTGTAATCTGTCGCATGTTTTGGCCACGGATTTCACGGATAAAATCCGGATTTAATCCGTGTTATCCGTGGCTGATTTTCTTTATCAACTCGGTAGTCGAAGCACCTTCGACAAACGGTAACGCCACAACGTTGCCTCCGGCGGCCTCAACTTCTTCACGACCATGTATCTGATCGAGTGCGTAGTCGCCGCCCTTCACCAGCACGTCAGGCAAAAGCTCCGTGATCAGGCGGCGTGGCGAGATGTCGTCAAAGATCGTCACGTAATCGACGCATCGCAATGCTGCGAGTATTTCTGCACGTTCGGCTTGATTGAACACCGGACGATCCGGACCTTTTAATTCTCGCACTGATCGATCGCTGTTGATCGCCACCACGAGCGCATCGCCAAGAGCGCGAGCCGCAGTCAGGTAACGAACGTGTCCGACGTGCAGGAGATCAAAAACTCCGTTCGTAAAAACGAGCCGTTTGCCGGCAGCGCGCAGACGTTTACGCTCCCCGAGCATTTGATCCGGGGTCAGAATCTTTTCGATCATCAGTCAAAGATTACAGGATTTGGGCAATATCTGTATAATCGGCCCTTTATGTCGATACCGTTTATCGAAGACAATGATCAAACGATCGCGCGGCGCGAGCATCTCGAAGCTCTGCGCGCGCTGGTCGGAAACGTCTATCCAAACCGGTTCGAGCGTACCCGGATTGTTGATCCGCAGAAAGAAGATACGATCAGCGCGATCGTCGGGAAGTTTCGTAGTTTTGAACCGCCCTCATCTCCCGAAGAGAAGCCCGCACCCGAAGCGCTGGAACAGGCTAACCAGCAATTGAACCCGTTTGTGGTTCGTCTCGCGGGACGCATTGCTTCGCCGCCGCGTGTGATGGGTAAAGCCGCGTTTGTTCATCTTTCAGATGGCAGTTCCCGGTTGCAGATCTACCTTCGCAAAGCTGACATCACCGGGGTGCACAACAGCGCCGACGGTGGCGACGTTGATGGGTGGGCCTTGTTTCAGTTGTTGGACCACGGCGACTTCATCGGCGTCGAGGGTTACCTGTTCGTAACTAAAACCGGGGAGCTCTCGGTACACGTGCAGAAACTTCAGTTTCTGTCGAAAGCACTGTTACCGCTGCCTGACAAGATGCACGGTATTCACGATCCGGAGATTCGCCAGCGCCAGCGTTACGCGGATCTGATTGCGGGCAGTTTGAAGATCGAGAAGGATGATTCATTAACTTCGCGGGAAGTGTTTGAGCGACGGGCGGCGACAGTGCGCGAGTTGCGCCGGTTGCTTGAAGAAAACGGCTACGTCGAAGTTGAAACACCGATGCTGACGCCGCTGGCGACCGGCGCCGCGGCGCGCCCGTTTGTTACTCACCACAACGCGCTCGACATCGATCTCTTCGCGCGTATTGCGCCTGAGCTGTACCTGAAGCGTTTGCTGGTGGGTGGTTTCGAGAAGGTCTACGAACTCAATCGCAACTTTCGCAACGAAGGCATTTCATCGCGTCACAATCCCGAGTTCACGATGCTGGAGTTTTACTGGGCCTATGCCGACGTGAACGAGATGATGGATTTTTGTGAACATCTGTTGCGCACCGTCGCTTTCACGGTGTTGGGTCACACGCATGCGAAGTTTGGCGACCGGGAGATCGATTTTGGTTCGGTGTTTCGACGTGTCGGGATGGAGGCAAGCCTCGCCGGTTCCGTTTCACCGGATCAAATCACAAACGAAAATGTGGTCCATCTATTTGAGGAACATGTTGAAAGCGGGTTGGTCCAACCCACGTTCATCACTGATTTTCCGAAACCGATTTCGCCGCTCTCGAAAGCTTCACCGGCGAATCCGCATGTGGCTGAACGCTTTGAGCTTTATATCGCCGGCATGGAGATCGCAAACGGGTTTTCTGAGCTGAACGATCCGGCCGAACAGTACGAACGTTTCCGCGACCAGGTGAAGCAGCGCGAACGTGGCGACGAGGAAGCGATGCTGATGGACGAAGACTACATCCGAGCCCTGTCGTACGGCATGCCACCTGCGGCCGGCATCGGCATCGGCATTGATCGCCTCGTAATGCTATTAACCAACAAGTCGACCATTCGCGACGTAATCCTCTTCCCTCACCTGCGACCCAAAGAGTGATTTAGCCACAGATGAACGCGGATATACACAGATCAGAAAAAAATTTCTTTGAAAAAATTTCTGATCCGCGTTTATCCGCGTCTATCTGTGGCTAAATATTCTCCTTTAACGCGCGGATGTTCGCCAGTACTTCTTCAATCAGTTTTGTGCGTCTCTTTGTGGCTAGTTCTGCTGTGCGACTTTGGTGCGGAGCTCGGCGATGCGGGAGTCGGACCAGTTGGGTTTTTGGCCCTGGTCCTGCATCAATTGGATGTAACGTTCCGTGGCCTCGAGGGAGCCGCGGAAGTTGCCTTGCTTTTCGCGTACGCGACTCAGGTCGAGTAGGAATTGCGCGTTGCCGGGAGCGAAGTTCGTTACTGCTTGTGCAAATGATTCTTCCGCGAGTTTCAGTTCACCCTTCAACTCATACAATCGCGCCAGGTGATAGTAAGTGATCGGATAACGAGCGCCGTCGCGTCTTGAAACTTCCAATAGATTCGTCAGTGCTTCGTCATAACGCTTCAAACGCAGGAACGCTAAACTCAACTCGAAATTCACCGGAGCGAAGTATCCATCCTCACGCGCCAGCAAGCGCTTGAAGTTATCTACTGCTTCCTCTGTCTTGCCGCGTTCAGCGGCGCTGCGACCACGCTGCAGGAAATCGAAGCTCATCGGATCAAGGGTGAGTGTTTTAGAACCGGCACGTGCAACCGCTCGGGTTGAAGGAGAAGCCTTCGCCGATTGCGGCGCGACCTCGATCTTTTCTTCACTCCTGACACGTACCAGCGACATCGCTGCGGCATCGTGTTTGGGATCGACGGCGAGCGCACGCCGCCATTCGCGTGCTGCCAGATCATTCTGACCACGAGCGGAGTAAACACGGCCAAGGTTATAACTCGCTTCAGCGTAACGAAAACTCTCGAGCTTCAACGCTTCGAGTAAAGCATCCTGGGCTTCATCCCATTTGCCGGCACGAAGCAGCACTACGCCGAGATTGTTAAAGGCACGTGAGTAACGGCCATTACGCTGATCGATTGCCTTGCGATAAGCGGCGATCGAGGCCTCAGCATCCCCGAGGCGCGCAAAGAAGTTTCCGACGTTGTAAAGACCAACCGGATCGAAGGAGGTTGAGTTTGCAATCGCGTTTAACTCAGCGAGGGCTTCCGCACGTTGCCCGGAAGTCATCAGGAGCTCGGCGAGTTGAAATTGCAACCGGTGTCGTTCAGGAGCATCGGGCGCCGTCTTGATCTGATCGCGCAGGGTGGCGATGGGATCTGGAGTGTTCTCTTGCTGGACCGCGACGGTGCGAACGCGTGATTCTGTTTGAGCAAGAGTCTCCGCGGCGCAGAGACTTGAAACTAAGATTAGAGAGAGAATGAGATTTCGCATCGGGATAATTTTATTCACGCGGCGACGCGGGGGCACAACGTTAACCGTTGCGCCGCTGCGTGAGAACTCCTATCTGGATACCGACGCCTCATTGCGCCGGTACGCGACCACTGTTCCACCAAAACCTACCGCCCACCCATGATTTCGATCCGAAAAGAAAACGCGTTCGAGTGGATGCTGCGTAGCGCTGCGTTCAGTGGTCCAGGTTTCGCCACCATTACTCGTGTGGATGATCGTGCCTTCCGCACCGACCGCCCAACCTTCCAGCGCATCGACAAACTTCACATCAAACAGATCCACTTCGACGGTTGAATTCTGCGGCTCCCAGGTACGGCCGCCATTAACTGTTCGATACACGCTGCCGCCACTACCAACCGCCCACCCTTTGCGATTGTCGATAAACGAAGCCGCGGTGAACCGCACCGGCTTTCCAACCGGCGCCAGGCTTGATTGATACCAGCTCTCGCCACCATCTGAGGTTTGAATGATCGTGGTGCCGGCGCCAACGATCCAACCGCGAAAGTCATCGACAAAAATTCCCCCGAGTAACAGATGGCGCGTCGGCGAACGCAACGGTACCCAACTATCGCCGGCGTCGTGCGTCGTATAAATCAAACCAGCTTCACCGAAGACCCAACCACGCCGGTTACTGCTAAATACAGTGCGAACCAGAAGCGTCTCGACGTCCAGTCCTTTGATCTCAACCCGCTTCCAACTCTCGCCACCATTGGTGGTCTTCATCAGGTAAGCGCGCGGCTGCTCTTTGGTCTTCAGTTCGTAAGCATTGACCTCACACACCATCCAGGCGTTACGAGCATCGATGAAGAAAATGTCGCGCACAATATCCGGAGTCGCTCCGATACGTTGCGCCCAGGTGTTGCCGCCATCGAGAGTGTTGAGCAGCGTACCTTTACTGCCGACGGCCCAGCCGCGATTCTGATCGAGAAAGTAAACGGCATGCAGCCACGCCATCGTGCCTGCACGCTGACGCGCCCACGTGCCGGTTTGCGCGAATGCCGTGAAAGCAAACAGGAGAAGGATTAATAATGTTGCGGGAGCTTTGAGCATGAAGTGTAAGGGCGGCATTTCGCGCCGCCCTTCCAGGTGGAGAACAATTTACGGCACTGGGAGACCGAAGATACGAGCAAAGCCCGCGATGGGTGTGAGGCTCATAATAGTTTGCAACGTCTTGAGCTTGTTTCCGGGTACAACAATCTGATCGCCGGGGACGAGATAAACGCTATCGGGAGCTTTGCCTTTGTAAATCGCCGATAGGTTCACCGGAATTTGCGCGAGCACGCCCGTCGGCTGCCGGCGGAGCACGACGATCTTGCTCTTGTTGCCGGTGTTCAAAACGCCACCCGCTTCCGCTATCGCTTCAGTCACCGTCATGCGATGACTCATCAGTCGAATGCCGGGTTGGCCCACGTCGCCAATCACGCTGTAGCGATACGACGACGCTTTGTCGAGCGAAACCGTCACCTGTGGATCGATGATGTATTCGTCGTAATGCTTCCTGACCACATCCGCTACTTCTTCCACGGTCTTGCCGTTGACGAAAACGCCGCCGGGAATCAGTGAGAGTGAGATACGACCACTCGGAGGCACGATGATGTTTTTGCGCGTGTAGCGATCCTGATTGAAAACCTCAACCGAGATGATGTCTTCCGGGCCCAGGCGATACGATTGGAAGAAGTTGTTGTAGTAAGGCCTGATGGCTGCTTCTTCCTCGGAGATCTGTTCAGTGCGGTTCGCCTGCATCTCTTCCGAAACATCGGAAGGCGTGCGCGACTTGTCGTCAGGCTCGAGCCGATCGGTCTTAACGGGCGTTTTCTGATCTTTCTTGTCCTTCTCCTGACCGGTTGCGGCAGTCCGCGGCCGTGCCTTTTGCGTGTCGTCCTGAGTCTGAGCGGCGACACTGAGCGACAATGCGATCAGAATTACGAGCGCCGGCGCTATTCGTCTGTTATTTCTCATCTCTACCTCCAAACAACAATCACTGGGCTCCGCGCCCAAACAGAATGATCTTGATCGTCTCAAACAGAATGATTGCATCAAGAATCAACCCCTGGTTCTTAATGTAGAAAAGATCGTACTGGAGCTTTTGCCGCGCATCCTCAATCGACGCTCCGTACGGATACTTGATCTGCGCCCAACCGGTTAAGCCGGGTGCTATTAGATGCCGTTGTTCGTAGAAAGGGATCTCCTCGGCCAGTTGGGCCACAAAGTGAGGGCGCTCCGGTCTTGGACCAACGAAACTCATTTCACCTTTCAGGATGTTCCAGAACTGCGGGATCTCGTCAACGCGAATCTTGCGAATGACGCGACCAACGCGCGTGGTGCGCGTATCGCCCTTGCTGGCCCATACCGGACCGGCCTTTTCCGCATCGACGCGCATCGAGCGAAACTTCGCCAGTACGAACGGGCGCCCGTTTTTCCCAACACGTTCCTGTTTGTAAAACACCGGGCCACGTGACTCGAGCTTGATCGCGATCGCCGTCAACACCACGATGGGTAACGAAAGAAGCGCACCTGCAAGCGCCACCAGCCAGTGAACGGCAACGCGCGAGAGTTCCGCCACTTTTGCCTGTCGGCCGCGACCCGTAAAGATCAGCCACGACGGGCGAAGCATGTTCAGCGAAACGCGGCCCGTTATGCGTTCGTAGAATGCTGCGCCTTCTTCGATGTCGACCTGACCAGCCAAACTCAATTGCAGCAATTTATTTGTCGGCAGTTGTCCACGACGCTCGCCCATTGCTACCACGATGCGATCGATATTCTCGCGCTTGACGATCGTGTCGAGCTCCTCGGTCATTCCGATCACGCGCGGATTGATCAAACTCTTGCCCAGTAACTCGGCGTCAGTGCCGACGAAACCGACGATGCGATAACCGGCATCCTTTCGATTCAAAACCTCGCGTGCTACCTCTACCGCGAGATCGCCGGAACCTACAATCAGAATGCGCTCGCCAAAATCCGGATGGCCCAGGAACCAGTGAATGGTGACGCGCCAACCCACCATCAAGCCGAGCGCTAATGGCAACGCAATCAATGCGATACCGCGACCAAGCATCAACGAAGGAAAGGTGTAGAACGAGAAAGCGAGCGCGATCCAGGCGAGGCCAAGAGCCTGGATCAAGCGCAGGACCAGCTCGCGCCGGTCGTGCATCACCAGAAAATCGTAAAGATCGAAGAGATAAAAAGCGGCGAGGCAGAAGAAACCTGCCACCGCAGCCTTCAGGTATCCGTTTCTTTCGATCAGCTCGAATGGCGCGCCTTCAAATCCGACGCGCAGGTACACGGCGCAGATGATCGCGCCGTAGACCAACGCCGCCTCGGCGAGGATCAACAGAATCGTTCGTCCGTTGAGACGCAAGACTCTCAATTGACGATCGCTGCCTCCTCTTCAATTCTCTCAGCCGTTGGTACCGGGTGCATTCCAGTCGTTCTTCGCTCGCGGTCGTAATAACGATACTGGTAATAGTGAGAAGCCGAATCCGGCTGTTCCGCGGTCCGATTCAGGACCACGCCCAACAGACGGTCTTTCGGCATCTGCTCCAGCAGTTTGTCGACAGTCGAGTAACGCGTTTTGCCGGCCCGAACAACCAGGATTCCACCATCGGCGCGAGACATCAAAACGTTTGCGTCGGTAAAGATTCCGAGCGGCGGAGCATCGATGATGATGTAGTCGAACATGCGGCGGACGTCGTTGAGAATGCGTGCATAACTCGGTCCGGAAAGTAATTCGGCAACGTCGTCGCGCGGTCTGCCGCCGGGCAGGAGATGCAAACCGGCTGGTTCAAGACGAACGATCGCGTCTTCGAGACTGATCTGGCCGCCGAGAACTTCCGACAATCCTACTTGAGTATCGATGCCGAGATAGTCAGTGGCGCAGGGCCGTCGCAGGTCGCTATCGATAACGAGAGCGCGCACGCCTTCGGTTTGCGCCAGCAACCACGCGAGATTGAGCGCCGTTAGTGTCTTGCCTTCGGCAATGCCGGCGCTGGTGACGACAATCGCGCGCATTTGCATGCGCTCGCCCGCTTCGAGGATCTTCGTACGCAAAGCTCGAAACTGTTCTGTGTAAGCAGAGCGTGGCTGGCTCACCGCAATGAGATGAGGCTCGACGCGCGACGGAGAAACGTCAAAAGTGACGAATCCTCCGGCGCGCGTCGCTCCGGCAGCGTCCAAAGTTGCCCCAGCATCACGCGAAGCAATTCCGCCGGGGAGTGCCGACCCGCCGGGTACATCCGCAGTGTGCGCAGTGGACGCTGAACTTCGCACCGGCTTGCCGGGAACTGACATGATCGAGGAGCCGGCTAACAACTGCTCCTCAACCTGTTCCGCGGAAGGCAGCCCGGAAACGCGCGGGCTGTCGCTACGGTGCTCTGAATTTCCTGTTGACTTCGCAGCTTCACTCTTATCGGAGCTGCTATGTCGTCTCATTGCATCAAAAACTCGTCCCATGATTCACCTCAAGTTGGGGCTTTGTGCTTTGTGCTTTGTTCTTGGTACTTGGTACTTGGTACTTGGGCTATTACAAAAAACAAAGCACAAAGCTCTAAGTACAAAGCTCTAATCCGTATCTCCGCTGGTCTTTCCCGCGTTCCACAGTTCGGCGCGGCCTGCGGACGTAAAAATTCTTGCGGGAGCTTCGCGTTCTTCTCCAGCCTGCCCGCGCCCGCGATCGGAGCGAGGCAGCATGTCGAAAGTGTCGGCCACGTCTTCGATAATCGAGCGGCCGATCGTGGTGTCGCCCGCGGCATAACCCGCCAGCAGTGCGTTGTCACAAAGATTATTTATGTTTCTCGGAATGCCGTCCGAACAACGGAAGATGTAATCGACGGCTTCAGGTGAGAAAACGTCCGTGCGCTCTGCGCCAGCCACCAGCAAACGCGAAGTGATGTAGCGATCAGTTTCTTCAACATTCGGCAGCGGCTTGATAACGCAACGCAGCGCGATGCGTTGTTTCAACTGGCGCAGATCCGGGTTGTTGAGCACTTCGCGCAACTCCGGCTGCCCTGTCAAAACGATCTGTAACTGCTTCGCCGTGTTTGATTCGAAATTCGACAGCAAACGAATCTCTTCGAGCACGTGCGGCGACAATCCCTGCGCTTCGTCAACAATCAACACGGTGCGCAAACCACGCGAATGACGCGACTCGAGCGCCCGTCCCAGTTCCAGTAACAACTCGGATTTTGTTTCCCACTTCTGAACGTCCAACAACGTCGCAACGTGCTGGTAAAACTCCGGCACTGATAAGCGCGGATTAAAAATGTAAGCAACAAGCACGGTGCGATCGAGGCGCTCCATCATCCAGCGCAGGATGGTCGTCTTGCCGGTGCCCACTTCGCCGGTTACCACTACGAGTCCCTTGCCGCTTTCAATGCCATAGTGCAGATTGGCCATCACCTCCGTGTGCGACGGAGTGAAGTAAATGAAGCGCGGGTCGGGAGTCAGCGCGAAGGGTAACTCTTTGAGACCGTAAAATTCTGCGTACACTCTTGAACCTCCAGTACAACGACGACCGTCTACGAACGACCCAGGATTTCGAAAACATGCGTGAACTTAAGTGCCAGTGCGAGCACTGGGATACTCACAATCGCGATAACCATTCCGGCGGCAAGTAACAATCGTCGCCGGCGCGGTATTGCGCGTGCTTCCTGGGGGGTTAACAGTTCCGGTACTGCCAGCAACACTGGCAGGCCGGTGTAGTGACGAGCATCTTCTGTGTTCTGAATAGTGAGTAGCCGTGGTCCTTCAAACAGGGCCACGAGCAGCAGTCCAAAACCAAGACCGGCGACCAGGCCAATGCCGGAAAGGAACAAGCGCTTCGGAGCAACCGGGTCCGAAGGGAGGTAAGCGGCGTCGATAACCTGGATTCCCTCTCCCTGTTGTTGGCTCGCGGCTTCCTTGCCTAAGTTCAGCCGCTGTTGTTGTTCGAGAAGCTGATCGAGAGTCGTTTTCTGTGTTTGATATTCACGCTCAATCGCACCGAGAGCGACTTCCACGCCGGGAACGTTATTGATGCGGTCGACGATTGATCCAATCTGCTTCTCATTATCCGCGAGCAATTTTTGCTGTCGCTTGATCTCGTTATCAACAAAGCGCAGGTCGTTCTCCATCGCGCCGGCGCCAACATCCGTTCGGCCGGTCATCTTTTTGCGTTTTTCTTCGATCTTGCCTTTCCACTCGGCGATCATGCTGTCCATCTCGACCTGGACCTGCTCGATCTCTTTTTTCTTCGCCATCACATCCGGGTGCTTCGGTTTTAACTCCTGGGTGATGCGCGTGTAGTCACCTTCGAGCTGTGCCTTGCGCGAAACGAGCGTCGACCATGCCTGGGTGGTTTTGGGATCCGGTAAATTTTCCGAGATCTCGTCGATCTGTTGCGCGCGATTTTCTTTCAGCAACACCATCTGATTGGCAATCGACGTGCGGCGATCCTGAAGCCGGCCTACTTCGCCGATGAGAGCTTTCTGCTCCTCGCGTAACCCGGCGAGTTGATTAAAAAGCCCGGTGGCTTCGCTGGGAAGTTTGCCAACGTTCTGGCTCATAAACTCGACGCGTCGCTTGTCGACCTCGGACAGCGCTTCTTTTGCCTGGTCCACCTGATTATCAATGAACGCTTTGCCGGAGATCCTGGCGTTCAGGTTCTCGTTGGCCTGGACATTGATGTACTTAGTGGCCAGTTCGGCTGTGACAGCTTGCGTGATTGCCGGATCGCGATAACGGAAATAGATATTGAAGCCGTTGGTGATGTTGCTGCTGGTATTGACCTTTACGGTAATGTCGCCACGCAGCTTTTCAAAAATATTCTCCATCGCCTCGCCACGAAGTCGTTCTGTTTTGTACAACTCGTACTTTTCCACGAGCGGTTCGAGTGAACTGCGACTGGTAACCACCTGCGAGATGCTGCTCAACTGGCGGGTCAAGCTGTCTTCAGTGACTGTTGGTATCACTCCAGCGGGCAGGTTTGATGCCTTCACCACGATGAGCGTGCTTGACTCGTAAACACTCGGGAGACGATAGACCACGTATCCCACTGCCGTGGTGATGGCAATCACCGGAAGAATCAGCAACCACTTTCGACGGCGCAAAATCTCCAGGTATTCACTCGGTCTTCGTTGTCTGAATTCAGCGCTCATAACCTTGCTCCTATTTCGTCAGTCGACTTCTTAGTCGGGTTCTCGCGAGTGCTATCTCTCACAAAGAAGCTAATGCTTTCTTCACTTCTTCCAACTCTGAAAACGGCGCCTTCTCGGCGAGGCGAGTCGCGGCTTCAAGTTCGCGACGCGCTTCGACTTTCGCACCCGTTCCAATCAAAGCCATGCCCAGATGGTAGCGATAGTTGGCGCTTGGCGTGTTGTTCGCCGCGCGGGCATCTTTCTCGTTAAGCGCTACGGCCTTTCGCAGTTGCTCGACCGCCGCACCATAAAGACCCTTCTTGTAATAAACCCATCCCAGCGTATCGATGAACCCTGCCGTATTCGGGTTCTTTTGCACCACGCCCTGGGCCAATCGCATCGCCTCGTCGAGATTGCCTTTTCCGGTTACGGCAAAAAGCCAGGCCAGATTATTTGCGGCGATGATCGCGTTTGGATCTTTCTCGAGCGCTTTGCGGTAGTTCTCAATTGCCACGTCGTAGTTCTTGCGTTGATCTTCAAGCATTCCGATCAACGTGTAGGGCGTAGCATTGTCAGGACGAAGCGCAATGATCTTCTTGTACTCGGCAATAGCGCGATCTTCCTGTCGCGAGTTGATGTACAAACTTCCGAGTGACGAGTATGCAGGCAGGAAATTCGGGTCGAGCTCAAGCGCTTTGTTCAACTCCGCTTCGACAGCCGGTGCATTAGCCTGGAAGCCATAAGCCTGCGCTTTCAGATAGTGCAGTGACGCAACGTTGGGAAACGAAGCGAGCGCCTGATCGAGACGTACGTGCGCCTTGTCGATCTCCCTGGTGCGCGAGTAAAGCGTCAGCAGGCCGTTTAGCGCATCGAAGTTAGTGGCATCATGTTGTAGTGCTGTTTCGAAATGCGCGACCGCATCCTGTGGTTTGTTCTCGGCCAGCGAAACCAGGGCCAAACTGATGTGAACAACCGCATCGTTGGGAGCGACGTCTCTAGCGGCTTCGAAATCCTGACGGGCAGCGGAGTTGTTTTGCTGTTGCAGTTGGGCGGTGCCGCGCGAGAGATAGGTCTTTTCGCGAAGCTCACGCAGCAACTGAGCTGAGTTATCGCGGTCAGGAGCAGCTTTGTCCAAACGCGCCAGTAAGTCGGTGGCCATCGAGATGGCGGCCTTCTGATCGCCGCCGCCCAGCGCCAGTTGCGTTTGCATCAACTTGGCCGGCAGATAATCGGGATAGTTCTTTTCCAGATCGGCAGCGAAAGCCCGCGCCTGATCGACCTGGCCCAGGCTGAAATTAAACTGGGCCATGAAATACAAACCGGCCCGCGAATTCGGCTCTTGTCGCAACACCTCGGTTAAATCTTCGATTGCGCTCTTTAGACCATTAGGCTGAGTGGCGCGCAGACGTGCACGCAGCATCAGCGCCTGTCGGTCGCGGCCATCCTTCTTGAGTGCTTCTTCGATCTGCGTGCCGGCGCCCTGAGTGTCGCCCTTCGTCAAAAGGATTTCACCCAAACGATAACGGCCCTGCACGTAATCGGGAGTCTTGGAAAGGATGTCCTGGTAGATGCGGACGGCATCGTCTATGCGGTTTACCGCGGCGTAAAAATCGGCGAGCACTGCCTGGCTCTCAGGTTTGTTGGGTTCAAGTCCGGCGAGCGCTTTATACGCTTGCTCGGCTTTATCAAACTGGCGGTTTACGAGGTAATAACTGGCAAGCACAAAATGCGAGTTTTTATCGGTTGGGCCAACTTCAACGCCCTTACGCAATTCGGCTTCAGCCTCAGTGGAGCGACCGGTTTGCGTTAAAAACTTGCCGTACTCAGTGTGGGCCAAGGGCGAATTGGCGTTGACGGAAATCGCTTTCTTGAACAGCGCCTCGGATTTCTCTGGTTCTCTGTTAACCATGTGAAAGCGGGCCAAACTCAGATACGACTCGATTCTGTTTGGATCCAACGAAACGGCGTGGTTGAGTTCCTCGAAAGCCTTGTCTTTCTGATCCTGGGCGAACAGCACACTGCCCATCAAAATGTGGCCTTCAATGTGGTTCGGATCTTTGGCCAGAACTTCTTTAGCGAGTTTTTCCGTTTCGCTGATGATGTCGGTCCGGCCTCTGCTGCCGACGAGATAGTAGTTACCCAGCTTGACGCGAGCCTCGAGATTGTTCTGGTCCAACTGAACCGTTTTCCGCAGCTCGTCGAGCATTTCGGGAAAACGCTCGAGACCTTCGAAAGCGCGAGCCAGCCCCCAGTGAGCGTCGGCGAGCTTATCGTCAATCTGGATTGCGTTGCGAAACTCGAGCACAGCTTCCTGATACTTACTGTCTTTCAGGTAGGCATTGCCCTGCGTTACGTGTTGAGCTTTTGCTTTTTCGGGATTAGAGCAGCCGGCGAGAGGAATGACCGTCGCCAAAAGAAGACAGAAGAAGATTACACGATAAACTAGACCGCGGCACTCGCTTTTCATTTAATTCGCTCCGTCAATACTGCCTTTAAAGTTAGGCAGCAGATTTTGTTGTTTCGAGTTTGCGGGATGCCGGCGGGCAAATGCCGGAAATTCCTTAAAACCCGAGACAATGTTCAAAAAAGATCAATCCGCCCTTATATCCTATAAATCCGGACTAAAAACTTACTGTCCGTTACGGTACAAACTCCGGCATCACTGTGGAAGCCAGCGAAGCAAACTCGGTGGCTACCTTTTCAGCATCCGGAATCGAATTCCCGACGGGAACTGTAACGCGAACCATCGCGCCGTCAGATCTCCGCAGGCGAACGCTATCAAAAACCGTATAAACCTTGCCCCAGTATTCGCTGGCCACGTTGCGGCCGCGACCCTGGTACCAGTAGATCATCAAACTGCGGTACTCGCCGTTTTGAATCACATATTTGTTGGCGATAAAACTCGAACCGTCAGGCAATGCGATCGTGGCTTTGCCGGGCTCACTCAACATCCAACCCGAACCTGGCAAACAATTCAGCGGACTGTGATACGAAGCACCTGACCGTTGCGAGGCGTAGTAACCGACGTACAGGTTGGCCACCGTTCCTTCGGGTTTGCGGAAATCGCGCAACAAATAATCGCTGGCTCGCAAAACCTTGAGCGTTTCGTCGTCCAGGATCTGATCCTTTCCAGTTCTTTGCCACGTACCGATCGTCTGGGGAAAGTCTTTCAATTCCTTGCGCTCGACGTGTGCTTCGCCCAGATAAGACCAGGCGTTTATCAGCACACCGGCAAACAGAATCAAGATCAGCAGAATGCCGAAACGCATTGAAGATTTCATAGCTCTGAGCCTTCGGCCGAAACGGCTGACCTGATGGAAACAGCAGGATCAGGTTCGGGTGATTTCCTTTCGGCTTTCTCGCCCTCTGCCGAAGCCGGCTTAAAGCGATCAAGTATCATGCCAATGCCAAACAAAAGGATAAAAGCCACGATATATATGGCCCACCCCGAAAAAGAGTGGAAAAACCCATCAGCGACTTCTGTTCCGTAATAGTGCGCCAGCACCCCCGTACCGCTCACTCTGAATGCATTGGTCAAAATGGCAATGGGGACGGCAGAAGCGACGATGATGGTTGAACGCCAGAACCAGTAACTCCGGAGGAACCCAAAACGTGTTTTCGGACCCTGATTATCTTCCGGCGGCGTGTGGCTGAAATAGGCAAAAACCACCGCCAGCGTCATGAGCGTCATCAGCGAGCGAATGCCGCTGCACGCTTCAACAACCTCGAGCTTTTTGGTGTCGATGGAATTCAGTGGTTTGAGTTCAATGATATTTCCCTGCCGTAAAACCGGGATGCCCAGCATGCTCATCGACCACACGGCACACCTGGAAGCGAATAATTGCAGGGGAAAAGCGATTTTGTTGAAGACTATCGCCGGGATCGGCAAGGCCAGAAACAGCAGTGTGAACGGAACCAGCAAAAACCGTAAAAGCGTGAAGCCCCAGAAGTAAACAACAATTCCCGCCAGCAGGACCATCAGCGAGAGTCGCTGCGTGTAGAGTTCAGCGCCGGCCACGCCGGCCCAGAGAGCAAACAGTCCAAAAACGACCGCGGCTCCACCCAAAAGTACAGATGATTGCGTCGCCACCCGGGACAGCTTTTCCCGTTGTGACCAAATGATATAGCCGATTATGAAGGGGATTAGGAGACCGTGGGAATAATTTTCATCATTCCACCAGTCGTGAAAGAGCTTCGCCAGGACAGTGGCGTAGGCAAAAGCGATAGCGAAACTGATGGCAAAACCTTGCCACAGTTTCTTGGTGGCCGGGACACTCATTCCGTATTCCTTGTTGGATTTTCGTAAGAAAAGGGCAAGTTTTCCGACGAAATCCGTTAGGTGACCTAAAATCTTCTCACCCGTAAGTTAGTTAACGCGCCAGAAGCTTATCTCAGATCGGGCCGGGTGACAATCACCCGACGACCAGTTTAGCCACTGCTTAGAAATGTTTAATGGGGGCCGGTTTCCTAACCTAAAGAAAACTTTCCACGCAAAGACGCAAAGACGCAAAGATTAAAACTTCCTCCTTTGCGTCTTCTTTGCGTCTTGGCGTCTTTGCGTGGAAAGTTTTTTCTACCTCGTTACTTCTTCTCGCTGATACAAAACAACGTGGTCTTCCCGCGCAGGAACAATTCGCCGCCTGCGATCACGGGCGTCGAGATGAAGACCTGGTCCGTGAGATGGTTCGTGGCGATGATTTCGAACTTCTCCCCCATCTTCATTACCACTACATCACCATCCTCTGTTGCGAGATATAACTTCCCGTTTGCGCCAACCATCGATGCTTTGAGGTTAGCGGCTTTGGGCAGACGCGTTTGTGCATAGTACGGCTCACCGGTAGTGGCGTTGAACGCGCTGACCATTCCGTTGTCAGTCACTACATACAATTTGTTTTCATACAACACTGGTGAAGCGGTGTAAGGAACGCCGCGCGTGTGACTCCAGGCGATCGCGTCGGAGCCAGTCAAGTCACCTTGTTTTCCGAGTTTGATGGCCATCAACTTCGGATCGCGATGACCACTCATCACATAAACCATTCCGTTTTGAGAAACCGGAACTGGAATCGCGTTCGAACCGAGCCCGGCTGACTCCCAAACAACCTTGCCCGTCGCGGCATCGTAACTGCGAACTCTATTGGTCGCGCTTACCACGATCTCCGTGCGCCCATTGTGATCGATAGCCAGCGGGGTGCTCCACGAACTCGGCTCATCACGCGTCGCACGCCAAAGTTCTTTACCGTTGCGCTTGTCGAGAGCAACGATGAACGATCCCGCTTCCTGATCGAAAACCAGAAACAAACGATCGCCGTGAAGCAGCGGCGCCGAGCCCTCGCCAAACGAGTTGCGCATCTTCATCTGCACGCCGAGATCTTTTTCCCAGATCAACTTGCCGTTGAAGTCGTAGCAATAGATTCCACGCGAACCGAAGGAAGCGTAGACGTACTTGCCGTCAGTCGCAGGCGAATTGGAAGCAAAACTGCCGTACGCGCGGTGATAGCCTTCATGCGGCGTGATGGCGCGGGCTGTTTTTTGCCAGACAATCTTGCCCGTGCTGCGATCGAGCGCGAGCACGTCGAAACGATGCTCGACCATCGGCCCGGCGCCGCCGCCTGGTCCACGCCGTTGACCTTCGGTGGGTGCTGGCGCTGGTGGAGGTGTTCCGATCGGAACAGCCGTCGTCAGGAAGAGCCGGTTACCCCAGACTACCGGCATCGAAAAACCTCGGCCGGGGACCTCCGTTTTCCATTTGATATTGGTGGTGTCGTTCCAGACGGTCGGCGCGTCACCACGCGCCATGCCGTTGAAAAATGGACCACGCCATTGCGGCCAGTGAGCCGCCGTCTGCGCCTGAATCGATAGACACCAACTGGCAGCGATGAGCACAACTACGCATTGGGTTAGAGACGTTTTTTTCATGATTTGTGCGGGGGATTCTACCCAAGATTGTGGCGATATGTGAAGAGTTTTTTGGTACCAGATGAACAAGATTTGCAGGACTAACAAGATAACTAATCTAATCTTGTTCATCTTGTGCATCCTGTAAATCTTGTACAAAAAAGGGTGACCCATCTCTGAGTCACCCTCTAGTTGGACCATCAAAAGGTCAGCGAATTAGTTGATCGTAATCGTCGAGGTATTGCTCCTGCGATCACCCGCAACCACCGTGATCTGAACGTTGCCTGCACCGGCGAGTTCCGGTGTTAGGCGAACGGTCAACTGATCGAGCCCGCGCAGCGATGTATGCGCGCCGGCAAACTCAACCGGCAACGCGAACACGCGACCATCACTCGTGCGCGCTTCAACCGTGACTGACTCTGCATAGTTCTCGAGAATCCTGCCATTGCTCAGCCAAACGTCGTTGCCGGCGTTGGAATTAACGAGTCCTGTGCTGAGACCGGCCGCGAGAATCGATACCCGCGTGTGATTATCAAATCCAAACCACTGCGTCGAGAACGCCGAAAAGATACCGCGACGAAACTCCGTCGCGCTGAAGATCGCACCCGACGGATTCGTTTCACCTTGCTGAACAAGGATCGTCGGATTGAGACCATTCACACCCGCGGTCGTGTGCAGGATGTAACCATCGCGAGTTGTTACCACCACGTCAGCAAGACCACCCTGTAACGAACTGGGAACAATAAACGTGACTTCAGTCGGCGAGACGGAAAGCAATGGCACTGACTGGCCACCAACCATCGCACTTACACCGCCGAGCTCGTACGCGCCGTTCGCTGGTCCAAATTCGGTAACCGTTGTCAACGGGTTCGATGCCGGCGCCGCGATCGCAGCCGTACCGTTCTGGAATAAGTTGAGCCCCTGATTACTAAGCGGAAGCACTTCCGGCTGACTAATCGCAATATCAGTTCGCGCTTTCGCTCTACCCGCCGCGTTCAAAGTCTGCTGAGAAATTGTGGCATTGACCATCAATTCCTCGCAGAAGGATAAATAAGAATCGATCTTATCCATGCGATCGACTACACCTGACTTCGGTGTCTGCTGTTTTGACAAACCCCAGCTCGCTTTCGCCAGGTAAAGCGCCGAGAACAAATACTTCTCGATTTCTGAAGTTGAACCAAACATGCTCTTCTCGTTTAGGAAGTCGGCATAGACTTCTTCGAGCGATGCCACCAATGCTTCCATTTGATTCGTGCTTTGCGACCCATCAGGGAACGTGGCCGGACTGGAGTTTTCAAGTGAATTCTCAATGCTCGAAGCGCTTGATTTACCGCTGCGAACCCCCTTCAGCGCCTTGCTGACTTTCACGGTGATCGGACTCGAAGTAATCACCTCACCCTTGCTATCTCTGGCAACCGCAGTGACCGTGTAATTAGCAACCGCCGGATTGTTCCAAACAAAGTTGTATGGGGACGTGGTTACGGTGCCGAGCAACTGTGAGCCGGCTTTGAATGCGACGCTGGTCACGACGGCGTGATTAGTCGACGCTGTCGCGCTTAACGTCACGTTTGAACCGAACGCAACCGTGGTGTTGTTCGACGGACTCGTGATCCTCACGGTAAGTGAAGGAGGCGGAGTTGGCGTCGGTGTTGGTGTCGGTGTCGGTGTTGGCGTTGGGGTCGGAGTTGGTGTTGGGGTCGGAGTTGGCGTCGGCGTCGGCGTCGGTGTCGGTGTTGGCGTCGGTGTCGGAGTCGGTGTTGGTGTTGGCGTCGGAGGAAACGGAGTTGGTGTTGGTGTTGGAGTAGGAGGAAACGGAGTCGGCGTCGGAGTTGGCGTTGGAGTCGGGTTCGGATTCGACTGTGATGACTTACCCGCACGATCCCACGTGGCGCGTCCGTTGAACAGCGTGAACGCCATACCGTTGATGGTCCTGCCTTCCAAGCCTACCTGACTGGCCGGCACTTCAAGTCGAACCCATTGACCCGCAGCCGGCAACGCTCCCATGAAACGACGGCTGTTGGTCCCATTGGTTCCCATCGAAATATTGTTTGAACCCCAATACGCGCGGTGGTCCCAACTTCCGTCGTACCACTGCAACATGATTTCGCTCGGCATGTGCGCCGGATCGAGATAGACATACGCAAACAAATACTCACCCGAGCTGATCGGCATGGTTGCCGACGCGCCGACAAAGTAGTGCTGGTGTGTTCCTGATACGAGACCCGATTGATGACTGACCACGCCTGAAACCGGATTTGGACTCGAGCTAACCCAGCTCCATGTCTCACCATCGCCGATCGTCGACGCGGCTGTCGGAACTGAATCATCTACCCAGGCGAATTCACCAACGGGAGTAGGAGCCGGCGTCGGAGTCGGTGACGGAGTAGGAGTTGGCGAAGGAGTGGGCGTCGGCGAAGGTGAACCACTACTACCACCCATCCGCCAAACTAAATGCCTTCCGGCTGCGCGATAGTTTTCGTCGTATTCCTTGGCCCGGAACCATGCCAACGCACGAGAACCATCGAGACCGCTAAAAGTGGCGTCAAAAATCTCATCGCCCCACTGCTTGAAACGAACGTCGCCAGTCAAATGATAAGCGTAACCAAAGGCATGAATGGTGGTGCCATTTAACTGCCGGGCTTCTGCTATCTGGCCGAGGTCCAAAGGCGGAAACGGATTGGCCGCCGTACCACATCCTGGGGAGCAGACCGTTCCGTCAGACCACGAACCATGAACCTGGTAATACATCGCGCGCCAGCCATTCGGGTTATAGCCCTGGAGATACAGCGCTTCCGTACCCTTGACGATCGAAGCCTTGACTCTAATGTCGTTGGTTAGACGATGTACGGCGATCATTCCTTCGAGCAAAATGCCGACGTGGAACGGCTGCGTCGCATCGCCGATCCAGGCGGGGTCGCCCCAGCGCCACGATCCGTCGGCATACTGCAACCGCGCATACAGATTTACCGCGGCGTCCAACGACTTGTTGGTGAACTCCTGTCTGACTGCGGCCTCGGGATGCACCTTCCCAAGGGTCGCCGCAAACAACAGCATGTAACCACCTTCGCGGGATCCGAAATAGAGACCCGGATACGTCATGCGCTGTCCGATCCAGATATCAAACATCACGCGCGTGTAGGTAACGATCCAGGGCCACATTTCCGGCCGCCCATCGAGCGCTCGCAGCATCAAGCCACTGAGACTGACGTGACGCGGAGCAATGATGTTGTCGACCGGCGCACGCCCTTCATCGATAAACGGCGCCTTCCACCATGAATCCGCGATCTTTCGCGCGGCATCACGGAAGCGGACATCACCGGTGCGGTAGTAGTTTGTGTAATGAACCAGCGCCTGATCGTAATAGTTCAGATTCAGGTAGTTGTTGAATTCGTCTCCGGTAGCCGTATAAGCCAACCGGCCGGACTGGCTGGCAGGTTGCCAGTTCTGACTCAGAGTTAGATGTGTATCGTCACTGACTGAAGAGAGATAGTAGGTTTGCAAAGCACCCTGATTATCACGAACGAAAAAGTTGTATTGATTAGCAGGCGCAGGCAATTCTGAAAGAAAGCGTGTTCCGGTACCGACAACGTTTCTCTGACCTTGTGTCAGCGAGAGGGTTCCCGACAGTGGCCGCATCGGCGGATTTACAGGAAATTCATTGGCTAACTGTAAACCTCTAGTGATCGCATTCTGGTCGTACCAAATCGCTGCCAGGGAACTACCCGATCTAACTTGAGGTCCGATAATGAATTCAACTTCCGATGACGGATATGAAACCAGATCACTAGCAGTTTGCGCATAAGCAACTTTAGTTAAAGGTAATGTTTGTAAGAATAAGAAACTAAGTAGTGCGACCGAAATTAGTCTGGATTTCAAACACCCAGCAAAGTAAACGATTTTCATCATGCTCTCTTTCGGTAGCCGGACGATCTCCGGAGAGACTCCTGGCTTTGCGAACCCACATCGCTATGGGAGTGCCATTTATCGGGTGAGCACTGGTGGGCGCTTCCAGTGATTCCGTATTGTTGGGTCAAGATTGAAACGTCATCTGCGGTAGACGACGTGGTACTGCCGCGAACGTACTTAGGCGCAGACGCCTCCATCATCGAGACGCGAAAGCGTTTCAAGCGGTAAAACTGCTGTTACTGTCAAGTGGTAGCCACAGCGATTAATGCGGAAATCACACGCTGCGACTTTTCAGGCCGGGACTGTCGATGATGAATTGAAGGGGAAGGAGTGCGAATGCAAATCCGACGCCCCCAATTTCAGGTAGAACTGTAGTGTGGACTTTTGGGGGAAGGACCACCGCTGCAGAGTAACGCGTAATGGTGCCCGAGGCAAATTACATTTCGGACATACTCGCGTCGGCTCTCGCGGTCTCCGATCGCCTTCGGCGGCCTGACGTTCTTCCGTTAAGTACTGAAGAATCATGGCTTTGCGTCCCTGCCTCACAACAGGTTTGCCTTTATCGGTTGCAATCGTTTTGCTATCTGAAAAGAACATTGTTGTCTCAAACTACAGGACAACAATCCAAACGCAGTTAAACATGGGAAAACGATGATTGTCAACGGGTTTTTGGCCTGGGCATTGGTCCGCGGGTCACTCACTGCCGGCTGGAAACTGGAAGTATTTGAGCAAGTAAGTCTTCAGGCGTTCGGCGACCACCGGGCTCGACTGATTCGTTCTGTAAAATTCTCGCGACTGGCCCGAAATGGAACTAAGGGTTGTCGGCGAATTCAGTAAGTGCGCGAGTTGTTTTGCAAATCCGGCTGGGGTGTCTTCAATGAGTAACTCTCTCGGGGTAAGACCAGCGATTCCCTTGGCGCCAATGCTGGTGCTGAGCACCGGTAAACCGTAGGCAAACGATTCGATAGTCCGGGTACGGAGACCCGAAGCGTCCGTCGAACCAACTACCTGGAGATCGTACGACTGGTAGAGCGGCACAACATCGTCAACAAAACCATGAAAAGTGACGTTGTTGTAACGCTCCGCAAGGCCCAAGATCCGCTTGGCGCGTTCATCTTCGCGTTCCAGAGTTCCTACAACTTCCAGTGATACTCGACTCAGCGTTTGTGCCGGTAACAATGGGAAAACTTCCCCGAGCAGGAATTCAAGCGAACGATAGCTGGGTAAGTGACTCACGCGACCCAGATGCAACATGCGCAGTTGTCCATTTTGCAGCCAGCTTTGTGGGCGATCTGCTCCGTCGCCGGGAATGCTCATTGGCAGGTATTCAGTTTGCGAGCATTTCCACGCTTCACGAAGCCGGTCGCAATCGTGCTGAGCAATACAAAAAATGGCCGGAGCGCGCTGTGCGATGAAGCGTTCCGCACGTTCAGCAAATTTCAGTTCTCGCTGTTCCGGAACCGTAGGTTGTCGATTTTCAGCCTCACACCGTATTTTGATGGTCGCGGCAGCAACGGTTGAGGGCAGATCGTGCAGACTCCAAATGCACCTGGCCGACTTGGGGAGCCAGGGGATGACATTTGCCATCGACTCTCCCTCAAGATGAAACAACGCCTTCGGAAACGCTCTGAGCCGGTCTTTCACTTCCTTTAACACGACGAAGTGTTTGGGAAAGTAATAAGCGACCGATGCTTGCGCCGGCACGCCGGCTCGAAAAAGCAAACGACCTGTTAGAGAAGGCGGAGGCATTGGTTCAAAAACGCGCTTCCAAACCACTGGGGATAGATCCGGGCTCGGTTGTGATCCATCGTCCGAGTTTGCGATTTGAATCACTTCAACGTCGAAGCCGAGGCTCAGGTAGGCTTTGATATTTGAATAAAAACGGAGGCTCGCCCCGCTACCCTGCCGCTGCGGCATAGTGTCGAGAAAAATAAAAACTCGCTCCTTGAGGGACGACATAACAGGCATTAGGCCACAAAAACACCGAAATTGGCGATCCTGGGACTTGCGCCCCAGGCTTTACTCAGCCCCTGAAAACCAATCCCATTACCGGCGTAATGCGAACAAGCCTTCGCTTAGCCTTGCACAAAAATCCTGTTAATCCTGTTAATCATGTGAAGCGGTGTTTGCGAAGAGCATTTCTACAGAATTTACAAGATTCACATGATTCACAAGATTTCAATCGCGGCTAGATTCGGCCAACCGACTTTTTCTGCAAAGCCCCTTCGCTTGGCTCAAACCCGACTTCGTTGTAGGAAATTCATTACAATTCGGCGTTTTTTCAGATTAACTTGGTGTCTTGCGCCGCGTTTGGGTATAGGATGGTTGCAGACTGGGCGGCTATGAGCAGGGGTTTATCCGGGGAACACATGAAACAACTCACCATATTGCCAATACTTGCCCTGTTAGTGCTTGGTATTTCCGCTCGGGCGGCCAATGCCGATCCACTCGTCTTGACCCACGGGACGGCAACAACCGCCGCCGGTTTAGGCACCGTTAATATCGGTGGCCCCAGCTTCTCACTGAACTACTCAGGTGAAATTCCCCCCGGAGCGACCACCACCATAGTCATGAATACGGTGACCGCCGGTAACGGAATCGCAGAATTTAACGGTTTGTCCTCGTCGATATTTTCCGGGTCTCTCAGCTTTAACAACTCGCTTTTGACGGGCCAGATTTCGGCGTATGCGACTATGGAAGACCTGTTCTTCGGCAACACACCGATATTCACGGTGACGTTCACTGGAGGAGGCGGTGTCACGATAAACTCGATTCCCGGCGCCGGAACGCGTACGCAGTTTGCCGTCGCAGTTCCCGAGCCTCTCAGCGTTTTACTATTGCTCACCGGTCTGGGTGGCGTTGCGGGTTTGAGGCACCGACGCCGAACTCTCAAGGACAACCAAGAACTCGACTAGCCCACCATGTTCACGATTCTTATCGTTCTTTTCCTCGGAGGAAGTCTTGCAATAGCGCTGTACCTAAATGCAGTGCTTGATAAACGCGAGGCGCGTCGTTTGGAACGAGAAAGACAACCCCACCAGGATTAATCAGGCGTGCGGGCTACCCTCCTAAAAGCAATAATCAAGCATCGCCTCAACGAACGGGTGCGCGGTTTCTATCGTCTCGCCCGCCTGATGGCGCGTGACATGACCTCAGTCCCGGTTCAGATCGAAAACTTCACACCTCTGTACGTGGATTTGTCGCAATTGGACGAGCATGCAATGTCACTCTACAGCGCAGCTCCGCTTCCGGAAGTGCCACACGAAAGAGCGTTGACGGAAGTGTTCCGCAACATTGTGAAACCTGACGACACCGTCTTCGACGTCGGAGCGAACCTTGGTCTCCACAGTTTAACTTTCTCAAAACTCGCTCGCCAGGTGGTGGCGTTTGAACCGAACCGAGCACTCCTGCCAAACTTGCGCCGGACCATCTCGCACCTTCCCAACGTGACACTCCAGGAAATCTGTCTTTCCGAGAATGATGGCACCGTGGAGTTCCACGTTTCGGAATGGGACCACATGCTTGGCAGTCTCGCGAACTGGACCGGACAACCGACTAAAACGCTGGCCGTTCCGGCGCGGTCGATCGACTCACTGATCGCGCAAGGCGAAATCCCAAAACCGCAGGTGCTAAAAGTAGACGTGGAAGGCGCTGAGTTGCTTGTATTTCGCGGTGGAGAAAAACTGTTTAGTGGACCAGACGCACCGCGCGCGATCGTTTTTGAAGAGTTGAATAGCGCCAGCAGGAAACTCGGGATAGCTGATGGCGCGGCTGCTGAGTTTTTGCGCGGGCAGGGATACTCACTTTACGTCATCAGCGATGATGGCCTGTTTCCTTTTGGCGAAACCCGTCCACCCGCCGCGAATCTCCTCGCAAAGCGCGATTAGTCTTTCGTAAAAACGAACTCGTTGCAACCCAGTCCACCGAGACATTTCAATCGCCTTAACGAGAATCCACGTTTGCGATAGAAATCGAAGATCACATCCGCCTTGGCAGCTTCATAAGGATAACCACCAACCCAATCCACAATGTCGCGCCACTTGTTCATACCGCGGTTGTGGTTGTACTGCGTCCAGCTCCTTACATAATCACCAAAGCGGAAAGTCGCAGCACTGCGAAGCGCGTTTTTGATCTCTTCGGGAGCCATAGCAAGCAGGGCAAAAGGTGGTTGCAATAAACCGGGCAGATCGTTGTACGTCTTCTTGATCCATTTCCAACGCGACGTTTGGCTGCCGGTATCATTGTAGATCGCGACAAAAAGTTTTCCCCCGGGTACAACCGGTATCGAAGCATTATCGAGGGCCTGCCACATCTGACCGGTGTGATGGAGAACGCCCCACGAGTAAACGATATCAAACTGGCCCAGGCTCCGAATATATTCAACATCGAGCGCCGAACCACTCTCGACGCGCCAGTTTGAATCTTCAGGGTAAAATCGGCGACGCAACTCTGTCGTACAAGCTACTGAATGTGGATCGTAATCAAATGAATGCACACGCGCGCCGAGCCTGCGCGCCGCCAAACTGAATAACCCGCTGCCTGAACCGATGTCGAGGAATGTTTTTCCGTTGAGATCTTCACACTCGAGCATGTCACGCAGGGAAGATTCAGCTTCAGCGATCCGCTGGTCGTTCAGCAGCGACAGAAACTTGGTCCAATTCTTCCCGAATTCAAATCTCTCGCCGCGCTGAACTTCTAATTGTTGTTGCGTCAGTTCCATATTAACGATAGTGAATCCGGTAGTAGATCAGTTTTATATATTCCACCGGCACAGTTTGCCAGCCTGAGGCGCTCAACCACCATGTCGCATTGCCGATCGATTGGGTCGCTGTTACGTCAACCCGAATCTTGCTGTCGCGGAAAACTCGTTGATACGTCCACGAAGCACGTCTTGAATGATAAGCGGACGTGACTACGAGTAGTGATCGAATGCCATGCGCTTCCGCGTACGTTCTGACTGCTTCAGCCTCCTGATAAGTACTAACCACTACCTGAGGCAAAACATAAATACTTTCAACTGAAACTCCGTGGCGTCGCAGTTCCGTGGTCGACTTCTCAAAGAAAAACGGATTGCGTTGTTCGGCCTCGGACCATGGACCACGCGTGCCGTCGTTCGTTAACAGGATTCGCGGCGCGCGGCGCGCGCGCCATAGCTCCGCCGCATATTCTGCGCGCTCGAGATAGTTGGGAGCCCCACTCAATAAAACCAACGCATCCGCCGACTCCGGATCTGATCGAGTGACCAGAAAACTGGCTGCGCCCCACGCCAACAATTCCCACAACAACAACGCCGCAATTATCAACGCGATCCAGCGGTATAAGCGCCGCCTGGGAGATAAGCGCCACCTTGGAGATATGCGCCACCTTGGAGTGCGGTGCCTTGGCACCGCTTTGGTCATTCGAACTTGCGTCATGGAACCATTGCAGCGTCAAGACGCCAATTTCCACCGCCACCAAATCTCCAACGTTGCGTGATCTAAGACTAAAGCGGTGCCAAGGCACCGCACTCCAAGGTGACGCACTACTGCTGCGGTCTTTGCCGGGCCACATCGGCACGTTTCAAACGCGCGGCGGCCCAACCTACACGCAGCCGGGCATCGTCGCTCTTTTCTCCCTGCGTTCGCAGCAGAGTCAATGCATTCTGTAGATGGCTGATCGCCGATCTGACATCTTCAGCGACCTGAGTCGGATTGAAATATCGATCCTGTTTCCCATTGAAAATTTTTCCGGCGTCCTCAACCTTTTGCAGCAGCAACTGAAGTTGTGATTCCGTCAAACTGCTACCCGAAGAAAGCGTCGTCGCTTCTGCAAGCGCATCGGCGAAAAGACCTGCCTGAACAACAGTATTCACCGGCGGCGCAGTCGTGTTGCTGCTCGGCTGGCCATGTGTGAGTCGCCACGCCAGATATTTCCCGGCAGACCGATACGACTCGTCATATTCCTTGGCGCGCGAAAACGCGAGCCCTCGATACTTGTCCTTTCCCCCAAACGTAGCATCGAAGATCTCATCGCCCCACAGTCTAAACTTTTCATCGCCAGTTATTGCATAGGAATAACCAAAGGCATGAATACACGTCGCGTTCAACTGACGAGCTTCGGCAATCTGATTGATATCCGGCGGAGGAAAGCGATTCGACGCCGCGCCACAACCTTTATCGCAACGAGTTCCGTCCTTGTATGATCCAAACACCTGATAATACATCGCGCGCCAACCGCGTTCGTTATAGCTGGTTTTATATAAAGCTTCAGTGCCTTTCCGGATGCTTGTTTTTACACGCTCGTCATTAGTCAAACGATGAACGGCGATCATTCCTTCCAGCAACAAGCCGACATGAAACGGTTGCGACGCATCGCCTTGCCAGGCATCATCGCCCCAACGCCATGTGCCATCAGGAAATTGAACACGCGCGTACCAGTTCACTGCCGCATCCAGCGCCTTCTTCTCGAATTCA
The DNA here is from genome assembly GCA_963708055.1 of uncultured Acidobacteriota bacterium. Lineage (GTDB taxonomy): Bacteria > Acidobacteriota > Blastocatellia > Pyrinomonadales > Pyrinomonadaceae > PSRF01. The sequence continues at coordinate 2,643,558 of OY970193.1, forward strand.
GCCCTAACCTCTTTTTGCGGGTGGACCTTCGCTAGCGTCGCGGCATAGAGAAGCATGTAACCGCCCTCGCGGGCACCGTAATAAAGCGCGGGATACTTCACGCGTTGGCCCACCCAGAGATCAAACATCGCGCGCGTGTAGTTAGCGAGCCAGGGCCACATCTCCGGGCGTCCATCCAGGGCCCGCAGCATCAATCCCGAAAGACTTGCATGTCGTGGCGCGAGCGAGTTGTCAACCGTAGTACGGCCTTCGCCGATGAACGGCATGCGCCACCAGGAGTCAGCGATCTTGCGCGCGTGGGTGAGGAATCGCTCATCGCCGGTGCGGTAATAATTGATGTACTGGATCAATCCCTGATCGTAGTAGTTGAGATTGAGATATTCGTTAAACTCGTCGCCGGTGGCGGTAAAAACCGATCGGCCTGTTTGCGTCGCCGGTTGCCACACTTGCGTCAACGTCAGATGGGTGTCGTCAGCGATGGAGGCAATGTAATAAGTCTGCACACCTCCCTGAGTGTCACGAACAAAAAAATTGAATTGATTGACGGGCTGCGGAAGTTCAGTTGTGAAGCGCGTTCCACTACCAACAACCGATGGCTGGCCGTGAGTTAAAGATATCGTTCCCGTGAGCTGCCGGTAGGGAGGATTGGCCGGAAATTCAGCGCCTAATTGCGAACCTCGCGAAACTGCGTTCTGATCAAACCACGGGAAGGGATTCAGCGAACTCGACGACTTGAGTTGTGGACCGGCGATAAATTCCACTTCGGCTGAAGGAAATTGAACACCGTCTGGAATTGCCGGGATCGCAGCATGCCTGACTGGCGTGGCGCATGCAGTCAACGACTGCACGAGCAGTAAACCGGTGAGTACAACCCGAAGTATCATCGCAATCAGAAAACATTAATCCAGCGCACTATTCAGATCGATCTCACAAGGTACACGGTTTTTTGCCGACTCGAGCATCTTCAGACAAGCCAGGGTCGCGCGCGCGCCATCACGTACAGTTACTTCAGGCGTGCGGGAAGTTCGAATATCCTGAATAAACTCCTTCATCTGTTCCGCGTAACCCTTTTCCGGCCAGATTCGACTGCGCGTTTTGCGCGTGCTCCCCGAAATCGTTAAACGTTTGAAGTCTTCCGTCGCTACGCCGATGCCCGGCGCAAACGCCTCGAGACGTTCGCCGGCGGAACTGGAACTCCCGATCGTGCTATAGGTCAGGTTCCCGACCGATCCGTCAGCAAACAAAAAACTCGCCGTCATATTGTTTTCTCCAACCGGATCATCTGAGCCGGTCGGTAGACAATATGCCGAGACGCTGACTGGTTCTGACTGTAACAACCAGTACATCAGATCGACAAAGTGACACGCCTCACCGAGAATCGCGCCACCGATTTTTGGATCAGCCATCCAGTAAGAACCTGAGATTCCCGGAGAATTTACGCGGCAATTCAGCACGGCAGGCGTCGAACGGCGTGAGAGTTGTCGTTTCTGCTCGAGATAAAACGGGGCGAAGCGACGATTAAACCCGACGGTTAACTGTTTGCCGGTTTCAGCGACTGCCTCGTTGAGAGTACGACACTCATCAACCGTGAGCGCCATCGGTTTCTCAACAAACACGTGCTTACCGGCTCTGATTGCCGCCAACGCTTGCGAAGCATGATGTTGATTGCGAGTTAAAATCACCATCAAATCGATCTCCGGATCCTGGAGGAGATCGTTGTAATCAGTTGAGCAATAGCTTACTCCAAAACGCCGTGCGTAACTTTTGCCTCGCGCACCGTTAGTCGAACAAATCGCTTTGAGCGAAACGCCGGCGGCGCTTTTCAAATTAGGCAAGTGGGCCCAGCGCGCAAGGTTTCCCGCACCAATCAATCCTACCCGCAGATCGCCTGCATGAGCCTTGGGTGAAACGACAGAAATTTTGGTCCGTGCCTGAAACTCAGTCTGGACGTCACTCTCGGGATAACGCAGAACAACTGCGAGACTATTGGTTGCCGGATCGAGGATCGTTTGATATGCGTTAGCGGCGTCGTCCAGTTGAAAGCGATGACTGATCAACGGTTCAACCTGAACCTTGCCCGAAGCTAACAGATTCAGAAACGCCTGCATGTTTCTGTTCTCTGTCCAACGAACATAAGAGATCGGATAGTCGTGCCCTTGTTTTTCGTACTTCGGATCGTAGCTGCCGGGCCCGTAGGCTCGCGACATGAAGAGCTGAATCTCCTTCAGGTACATCTCATTCCAATCAAACGCCAGCTCAACCGCGCCAACGACCACGATTCGTCCCCGGTCGCGGCAGAATCGCAACGCCTGCGCACACGGCGCGGATGATGCCGCGGCGGCGGCAATAATCACGCAATCCGCGCCGAGCCCTTGTGTCAAAGAACTTATTTCCGCCTCGGCGCCGGCGCCGCCAAGCACCGCATAATCTGCGCCTAACTGTCGCGCCAGGTCCACGCGTTCCGCTTTCAGATCGACGCCGATAACGGTGCCGCCCTGGCTGCGAACCAATTGCTGGATTAGTTGTCCGACCAATCCCAGGCCAATCACCACGACCGTGTCGCCCAGGCCGATTTCCGCCGTCCTCACTGCGTTTAAGGCGATGCTGCCGAGGGTAGTAAAACTCGCGGCTTCGAGCGTCACGACATCAGGAACCTTAGCCACCAGGTGCTGGCCGGTCATGATTGCTTCACCATGGCCAGTTCCCTCACCACCGTAACTCACGCGATCGCCAATCTGCAGGTTACTGACAGTTGGATGGAGATCAACAACTATGCCCGCTCCCGAGTAACCAAGCACCGCATATTCGTCAAACTTCGCCTTTACTTCGGCCGCGGTCCGCGTTGGACCATAGATTCGAAATGCATTCCAGATCTTTTTCAGATGGGAAGGATTCTCGCTGACTTCAGTAAACAGACTCTCGGTATGAATACTCGCGGTTTCAGTACCACTACTGATCAAAGAACAGGAAGGACGGATGATCACATGGTTAGGAGTCACCACCGGATCCGGCACTTCGTCAACAACGATCTCTTTCAACCCTTTTCGCAGTACTTGTTTCATCTATTCGTCTCAACCAAGCGGCGTAGCGATCACCTGTACTTCACCGGCCGTGATGTGCTCGCCGACTACAAACGGTTGGCGCTCGAGGGTTTCGATCTTGTAGCCGTATTCGTGAAGAATTGTCTCCACATGCAAGGCCGCTTCTCGCGAATGAAGCTCGCAACAGAAGCTCGTCCGGCGTTCTTTGAGAATCGATCGCGCGCCTTCAAATACACGGCCTTCTTCACCTTCGACGTCCATCTTCAGGAAGTCAGGGAAAGGGTGATTCGACACGAAGTCGTCGAGCGTAAGGGTTTGAAGTTTCAAGCTGGGCCATTCAGTGGCGGTGGTGGTGATACGTGAACCATACGCGTTATCAGTAAGTGAAAACTCAACTGTGCGTTCACAATCGCTCACCGGGCTGGGAACAATCTCGACGTTTGTCAGATTATTGGCAGCGAGGTGCTTGCGAATTTCAGCCTGGGCATGAGGCGCCGGCTCAAAGGCAAATACCTGCTTAGTTCTGGAGGCCATCAACAACGACAGGTATCCGATGCTCGCTCCGAGGTCGTAGCAAACGAAGTTCGGTTTGAGAATTGAATCTATCGCGCTCTGGGTGGCGATTTCGTAACTGCCGCTAACGTGAGCGTGACTGATGTGCTCGCTCACGGCCAGTTTGAGGCCGGTCATCGGACCCGATTGAATCTCGACGACGTCACCATCCGCAGCCAGTGCGTTCTGAAATGCCTTACGCGAAAGACTATCCAGCATCCGATTCTGATGGACCATCTTCTTGACGAATGCTGGAGTCAGCTTCGCGGCTTTTACTGTTAATGAACGAAACATCTTGTTTACCTCTACCTATCTAATCCGCTTTCTCTGTGCAACCTTTGTGGGCTCTGTGTCTCTGTGGTTGTTGTATCGCGCATTCCTATTAACCACAGAGCCCACAAAGGTTGCACAGAGAAGAACCTCACCAACAAATACCATCGTAGGTTCCGGTCGCGGTGCCTTGTTCGAATAACCGGACGAGATCGATAACGATCTGATCCGGTTTCAACGTCTTTTCAATCTCGCGAAACTCTTCGGCCTTATTACCGATCACGATCACGTCTGACGCTTCCACCACCTCCGCAACACTAGTACGCATCAACTCTGAAATGTGTGGAATCTCCCGCTCGATGTACTCCTTATTCGCTCCAAACAACTTCGCTAACGACACATCGCGATCGTAAATCGACAGTTTGTAGCCCTTGCCGAGCAGCGATTCGATCATTGTGACCATTGGCGATTCGCGCAAATCGTCGGTGCCGGCCTTGAAACTGAACCCTAACACACCTATTCGTTTCTTCCCCGTTCGCACTACCATGTCGATCGCGCGCTCGATCTGCAAAGTGTTGCTCGACAGAATCGCCGCGAGCACGGGTGTTTCAACGTCCAGCTCTTTGGCTTTGTATTTGATCGCCCGAAGATCCTTGGGAAGACATGAGCCGCCAAAGGCAAAGCCTGGCTTCAGGTAGTAGGGCGAAAGATTCAGTTTCTTGTCCTCACAAAAAACATTCATCACTTCGTGACTATCAATGCCGAGCGACTTGCAGATGTTTCCCAGCTCATTGGCAAAACTGACTTTCAGCGCGTGGAAACAATTGCAGGCGTATTTGATCATCTCGGCGCTTCTGACCGAAGTGACAAAAACGGGCGCATTTACATTCTCGTAGAGCTGCCTGATCGTATTCGCCGTTAACTCATCATCGGCCCCAATCAGCGTAAATGGCGGAGAATAGAAGTCTTTCAAAGAAGAACCCTCGCGTAAAAACTCAGGGTTGATACAAACAGAAAAGTCTAAACCGGCCTTTTTTCCTGATTCCTGCTCCAACGCCGGGATAATTGTGTTAGCGATGGTGCCCGGGAGCATCGTGCTCCTGACTGCAACGATATGCCTCGCATCCTTCGCTTTGATACCGGCGCCAATCTGCTCCGAAACTCGTTGCACGTGGCGCAGGTCCAGGCTCCCATTCGGATTGCTCGGAGTGCCGACACAAACAAGAGAAACATCCGTATCGATAACTGCCTGCAAGCCATCAGTGGACGCTCGCAGAGATTTGCCGCCGACCGACTGCGCGATCAATGGTTCCAGTCCCTCTTCGACAATCGGGCTCTTGCCCGAATTAATGATCTCAACTTTTGTCGGGTTTACGTCTACACCGATCACCGAATGCCCGGCCCCGGCGAAACACGCTGCCGACACCGACCCGACGTATCCCAATCCGAAGATGCTAATGTTTAGAGCCATCGAATGTTCCAATGTTCAGGCCTGCGACTTCGGCAACTAAAGTGATGTTTCGCACGGCCAATTGTTCCACGTTGATCTTTTGGAATTGGGGGTCAAGGCGAAACCCCTGTTGCAACACATTGAGCGAACGATCATCAGTGACCTGCTGGTTAAGTAAGATGTTCAAACCAGTCTGCTCAAAAAGTTGCACGAATTCATGCGCACGAAGTCGATTGTGATACATGAAGCGATTTCCTGCCAGTCGCCGCCACTCTTGATCGCTGAACTGTAGAAAATTGATCGCCGTGATTGAATCATCGTCATGCGAAAAATGGTCTGACGGATCGATCACGTGCACGAGCAGTCCTTCAGGTCGCATAAGTCTGCGCGCTTCATTCAAAGTGGCTTCAATAATCTCGCGGGGCATATGTTCCAGCACTGCGTATGAAACGTGGAAGTCGATACTTCCATCGGGAAGATCAAGTTTCGTCGCGTCTGCCGGAGATTTGTAGACAATGTTTGCCAACCGCAACAATGCATTAAGATCACCTTTGAAATTGACGAGTTGGCGAAGACGATCCTGAGTCTCAATTGTGGTTCCATGCGCGCCGAGCGCTTCGAGACTCTCCCGCTCGTGTGTCCTGATGAACCCCAGTGACTCCTGCACTAGAACGTCAGACAAATATGGGTTTAGATCGACTGTGATGACCTGTTCCGCACCGCACAACCAAAGGCCAAGCGGTAGATCGATGGTCCGGCCAGTGCCCACCTCGAGAAAAGTATTTCCGTTGACAGTCCGGCCAGCTTCTTCGATCCAGGTCGCCATTTGCGCCGCGGCTGTAAACCACTCCAGTGGACTATGACGCCCGGGTCGCAAGCTGCCGACACTTCGCTGTAACCAGAAATAGAGATCGTTGGACCGGGGTAATGCGGCAACGGTGTTTTGTATGCGAGCTTTCCAACGCCAGTTCATATTCAGTGTTCCTATGCGAGCCGGCGTGTAAATAAACCTGCAATAAAACTGGCGCCCCAGGAAAGGTGAATACTAAGAAAGATCAATGGCAACAGAAAGACGAGCGCGAGCTCACCGCTTCGAAGCGCGAGTTGAAGAGAAAATAGAATTGCCAGGAGTGAATACGAACCTGCGATGAGTAAAAACAACCAGAGCGACGGCAACCAGACGAGTGCGGCGAGGCCCGTCAGAACTAACCCGACTACGAACGCCGGAGCAACGAGGTGACGCCAGCGAAGCGACGCCGGTTGCAGCTTTACCATCTGCGCTTTCCAGCTTCCATAGCGCCGGTATTGCTTTGCGAGATCGGCAAGAGTCGCGCGAGCCACGTAGTTGCAATGCTCCGCGGCGTCGAGCAGAACCAGGCCGCCCTCCTTGCGAACTCTGTAGTTGAAGTCGTAATCCTCGTTTGCCAGCAGTTTTTCATTGAAACCGCCGAGACGTTCCCAAAGAGATTTTTTGAACGCACCGAACGGAACTGTATCTACAAACTTCGCGGTCGATACGTTCAGACGATATTGTGCATCCCCGATACCGAATGGATGCGCAACTGCGAGTGCGATCGCGCGAGCCATACGCGTTTCGCCACCGGCGCAGATTTTCCACGGCATACCCACGACCGCCGCCTCGCCGTCCGTCAAGAGCTTCACGCAGCGGGCGACATAGCCTGATGATGGAATCGAATGCGCGTCCATACGAACGATGATCTCACCCGTAGCCGCGTGGATACCCAGGTTCAAAGCTCTTGGAATATCTCTGTCAGGATTGTCGATCACTCGCACCGGTACGCTGGGATGCTGTGCGCTGAAACGCGCAATGACGTCACGTGTTTTGTCGGTTGAAAGCCCATCAACAATGATAATTTCGAAGTGAGCGTACTGAGTAGATAAACTCTCCAGCACCTTGCCGATAAAACGTTCTTCGTTCAGGCAGGGAATAACGATCGACACGAATGGCGACGCGACCGCATCCGTGACGACCTCGATGTTTTTGATCGACCTACTCAAATGAAAACCTTTAACAAGATTTGCAGGATTCACAGGATATCTTGTTAATCTTGTTTCATCTTGAAAATCTTGTTGAATCAACCTCTCAACTCACGCTTTGCAACATCTCTTCTTTAACCACCGCCTCGCAAATTTCCGCAAACTTCCCCGCCGCATTGCTCCAACCAAACTTCGCTCGCACCAACTCACTCGCACGCCGCCCCAACGCCTTCGCCTGCTCGTCATCCATAAGCAGCTTCAGTATCCCGGCCGCAAAGTCGCTCGGAGTATCGGCAATCAACAACTCTCTTCCGTCAACAAGATTCAATCCTTCAGCTCCAATCGTCGTCGATACTATCGGCAGCTCCATCGCCATCGCTTCGTAGATCTTCAATCTCGTCCCACTGCCCACTCTGATCGGTACGATATAAACGGAGGCGCGATCCATGTAGGGCCGTACGTCTTCAACTCGGCCTGTGACCTCGATGAAAGGATCGGTTTTACTTAATTCGACGAGCCCTGAATATGGATTGCGACCAACGACCGTGAGCTTAATATCCGGAATTTTTTGGCGAACGAGCGGCAGGACTTCGTTGACGAAGTAACGCATAGCGTCATCATTCGGAAGCCAGTCAAGGGAACCGGTAAAGACCAAATGACGAGGCTCGCGAGTGACTGACGGATCCGGCCGGAAAAATTCCAGGTCGACTCCCGTCGGCACTTCAGTGACATTATCCACACCGTAGTCGGCGCGCATGATCTCACGATCTTCCACTGAGACGGCGACCACCTTGTCAAACTGCCGGCACATTTCACGCTCAAAAGCGAAAGCCTTGCGCCACTGCCCGTGCAGAAAAGCCTTCTTCAAAGGATTTCGTTGCACTTCGAAGTGCCGCTTCCAGATCATGGCCTCGACGTTGTGTTGAAAGAGCACCGTCGCACAAGGAACACGATTCGGCAGGTTGATCGCCGGCATTAGAAAATCACAAACAACCACGTCGACCTCGCCGCTACGAACTACATTCTCGATTTGCCGCCGCATTTCCGCCGACTCGTATTTCATGATGAAGTAGGGCAAGCGGGTAGCAAGGTTGCGTGTGAGATCGAGATAGAATCCGGCGCTGAATTTCGCGCGTGTGTGATGGGGAATAGTAATCAACTGCTGGCAATATTCGTCCGCACGCTCGCGGGCGTCAGGTGCGGCGTTGCCATCGTCGAGGGTGAGATAGGTGATCTCGTGATTACGTCGCAACTCTCGCAGCATGTGATACGTGCGAATGCGACCGCCTTTATCGATCGGGTGGAGCAGTTCTGTTTTGAGCCAAAGTATTCGCACGCAAATCAACTGACAGCAACTGCTTCCGGAAACTCAACCTGCTCCTGTTTCTGTTCACCGTCGATGAACTGGCGTTGCCACATCTCAAAATTGACCAGACTCCAGAGCCGTTCTGAATGGTTCACGCCGGCCACATGCTCGTTGACGAGCTGCTCCACGTAAAGAGGTGAGAAAATGCCGCGGGCCAATGCCCGTTCGCCAAGAACGTATTCGTCAATGATGTGGCGAAACTCATTTCGGAACCATCTTCCAACGGGCACGGGGAAACCCATCTTGCTGCGTTTAAGAATCGCTTCCGGAAGAATGTTTTTCATACTTTCGCGAAGGATGTATTTGGTGGTCCAACCGCGCCGCAATTTCAGGTTGTCGGGTAACTGCGCCGTAAACTCGACGAGCTTGTGATCCAGAAACGGTACGCGACTTTCCAGCGAGGCCGCCATACTCATCTGATCCTGCTTCATCAACAGTTCGTGCAGGTAGGTTTTTGTATCAGCATAGAGCATTCGATCCAGCAACGACTCGGCATCGGTATCTATGAAGTACCGGTTCATCTCTCGATATGGATCGAGGGCGCCGATTTGTTCTCGCGCTTCCTCCGTCAGCAACTCCGGCTGCATGGCACGGGTGAAAACCGCGAAGTTGTCGAAGTAAAGCGTTTCGATGTCTGCGGGTAAATAAAGAAACGTGCGTCGCAGTTTTTGCCGTGCTTTCGATGAAACCGACAGCCGTTCGATACTCCACTTCACTGCCTTGCGCACCGGCTCTGCGGGCATTTTGTGATACGCGCCGCCAAGCGACAGGTTGAGGATCGTCTTGTAATAACGCTCATACCCGCCGAGCATTTCGTCACTACCTTCGCCGGTCAGGACGACTTTTACATGCTGCGAGGCAAGCTGTGAAACGAAATAGAGCGCCACGCTCGACGGATGGGCCAGTGGCTCGTCTTCGTGCCAAATCAATCGCGGCAGATGCTCGAAAAATTCTGCCGGATCGACCACCACTTCGTGGTGATCTGTCTTAAAAGCGTTGGCTACTAACCTTGCATACTCGAGCTCGTTTGCTTCACGTTCTTTAAAGGCGACGGAAAACGTCTTGATCGGTTCATCGACCATCCCGCTCATCATCGCGGCGATGGCTGAAGAATCGATACCACCGGAAAGAAACATTCCCAACGGCACGTCGGCCATCAAACGCAAGCGCACTGAATGCGTGAACAGTTCTTTCCACTGTTGAATATAGTCGCGTTGCGGAAGCTCGATTTCATCTCGCTGAAAACTCACGTCCCAATAACGCGCGATATCGATCACGCCATCGCGCCAGAGCATCGTGTGACCCGGCAACAATCGTTTGACACCGGCAAAAAGTGTCGCTTCACCTGAGGTGGCGTGGTTGGCCAGGTAGTCGGGAAGCGCTGCGTAGTTGAGTTCCGGTTTCAGCGCGCCGGCAGCAAAGAGAGCCTTGATTTCCGAAGCGAAGTAGAGCGAACCATCAGGCGCGTGAAAATAGTAAAGCGGTTTGACGCCCAGCCGGTCGCGAGCGATGAATAATTCCTGTTTGCGTTGATCCCAGATCGCGAAGGCAAACATGCCGCGCAGGTATTGCACGCAATCGCGGCCATGTTCTTCATACAGGTGCAGAATGGTTTCCGTGTCGCAGTGAGTGCGGTAGACGTGGCCCTGGGCCTCGAGCGGCTCGCGATAATCGGCGTGATTGTAGATCTCACCGTTATAGATAATGTGCAGGGTGTTGTCTTCGTTTGTCATTGGCTGGTGTCCACCGCCAACATCGACAATCGAGAGCCGGCGATGGCCCAATCCCACCTTGCCATCGATGAAGTTTCCGGCATCGTCCGGTCCGCGATGACGCAGCACGTCGCGCATGGCTGTAAGCCGGCGCTCCTCAACGAGGCGACCCGAACGTTTTGAAAAAGCTATGCCGTTAATTCCACACATCAGTTGTGCTCGAGCTGATACTTGTTTCCCTGCCGCGTTGCAGTGACGAACTTTTGCAAATCTTCAAACCCAAACATCGTTTCGCCTTCTGAATGGAGATTGTTTCCGTTCAACAAAACGGCTTCCGCCGGCTGTTCCATGTCAGCGTTGGAAAATCGCGTCCACGTCCATTCAAAATTCGAAGTAAGACCGTCTATTTCAACCACTTCCCCGGCCCGAATCATAATAACATCCGTAAAGTCGCCGTGACTGACCGCAAACGCACGGCCGCCTTTGGCTTCGATTTCGCGCACGCGATAACGGCTGGTGCTGTTCGGCAGCAGGAAAGTAATGATCTCGGCCACGCCATTCGACTGGGTTGCATAGGTACACACCGGCGCCGGTCCCTTCTGACCGTAACACTCTGAAACCCAACCATTTTCCGTTTTCCAGCCGCCTTCTGGCGCAAACGAGACGATGTCGAGCCCGGTCTCCGTAATGAATTTCGATTCAGCAATCTCAGGCTGAGTCGTGGGAGCAAAATGAAACCAGAGATTGAGCTCGTGATTACCGCTGGAGTGCACCTCGTCTCTGACGATCCAGTAATCGCGTTTCAAAAAGAGGATGCTGCGCACATGAGTTGCCGGATCCGGCAAACGCTGGTAACCATCATGACGGCCGGAAACAAAATCAAACCGCTTTTGACTGAGCCACGCATCAGTAACGCCATTCGCAACAGTAAGCCACGTAAATGGACCATCAGGCACTGACTGGGGTTCGTTATCAATCGTCAGCGTATTGTGCGAACTCGATCCGCGAAACAGATCACGCAGCGCGCTCGAGCCGGTATAGGTGTACGTACCCGGATCCTGCAGCATCGACCGGCCGTTAGCGGCCAGTTCAAAACTCAAACAATCCGCGTGGCTATGAGCTCCAATCAACGCGCCATGTGGTCCACAATCGAATAAGAGATAGTTCGACTCCGGCTCCCAGCCATCCCGCATCACGTAGTAGCCGCCATCGCTGAACGCAACTGAAGTTTGAGCGGGCTGTTGGGCAGGTATGGAGTCAAACTGTTCTCGCGCCTCTGGTCCCAGTAACCAGAGGGTTTCCTGGGCCAACTCCGCCGCCACATACTTGTAGTCGCCACCACCTAAAAGCACCGAAGCAGTCGAAAGCGCGGCGCGAAAATCGTTTGGAGCACGCCGTTCAAGCATGACGAGACGACCACCATCGTCGTCACCAAACAACGGCGACGTGCCGTCAGGACGCGTTATATATAAAAGATGATCGACTAGTTGACGAAGCTTCTCTTCGGCGGGCGGCGTCTGGTCGTTAAGCTGCGAAAGGATCCAAAAGTGAAGATAGAAGTCGGTGGTATAGCGATGGTAATAACTCGACTGTTCGAAATAAACACCATCGGCTCTTAGCTGCGAAGACAAACATGAAACCAGAATACGGTTTCCCGTGTCCCGCCAGCGTGCCGAAATGCTTAGATCTCGAAGCACCGTCCCTAAATAGAAAAGTCCCAAAGCCTCACCACTCAGATGGGTGTTGGGCGCGAAGTAAGTGGAAAGATAATTTTCAATGTGCAGGCCCGAGAGATACAAAAACTTCAACACGTCGACAAAAAACTTGTCACTAACTGAAGGTGAGTCAGCAAAGTAGGCCAACCCCCAAAGCCACGAAATCGCACGAAATGAAACTTCCAGGCTACTCGCCCAATTGATTCCCAACTTCGGTGGATTGGCAGCGATCCAAGATTCGATATGTCTAACAAACGTTTGCGCGTAACGTTCGTCGCCCGTCAACCAGTAGGCCTGGCCGAGGGTCACAAAATACTGGTGCCGATTGAGTTCCCAAGTGATCTTCTTGTCGCCAACCAGCCCCGTCTCGAGAAAGTTGATCTGACTCCAATGGACCAGCGGCGCACGTTTCTGCGCGATTGGCTCCAAATGCCAGTCGATCGGATCGCCAAAATAAAGGTTCTTGAATCCAAGCAGATCAAAACGGCCTGCACTGATGCGATCAGCTCGCTCGACAATCTCTCTTTCGGCGTTGGGCCACGTGCGTCGAAACTCCCTGAGAGTTACCTGCGCATCCGCAAAAGCCTGAAAAAATTTCTGTTTGATTTGCCTGCGAACACTGGCACGCGCTTCAGCCGCGGAATTGAGTTTCGGCTCAAACAAACGAAGCATCTCTTCGTCAGTTGGCAATCGGGCCAACGCCGACCAGCCGCGACGTTCTGAAAAGGATGACCATTTCTGCGCACCACGTACGCGCAGTTCATCCAGGCTGATATTTTTCAGTCGCGACAGTTGCATGGCGAGCTATACAAGGTGGGCGTTTGAAGCAGCAAACTAACGATCTCGTTCGGCAGACGGCACGCGGGCAGAGATGACATCCGCAGTGTGCATCTTTGCATTCGGTTTCAGCAAATCGTGATAGAAGCGAATCCACTCCTGCCGCACTGACTTCCAGGTAAACTTTGCCGACGCTTTACGCGCTTCGCGCGTCAGTGTGAGCGCCAAATCATTATTCTCCAATAGGCGTATCGCCGAAGCAGCCATTGCGACGTGGTCATTCTTCGCCACCATCAAACACGTCTCTTCATGCGTGACGATGTAGGGAATACCACCCGCATCAGTAGTCACTACCGGAAGACCGGCCGCCATACATTCAGTAATAGAAGCCGGCATGTTATCGAGGTTGGTGGCCGTCAAATAGACGTCGGCTGAATCGTACATCGCCGGCATTTGATCGAAAGGAACTCGACCGATGAACTCAGCCTTCAACTTCAACTCACGCGCCAGTTCCTGAAGCTGCGGCTTCATCCAACCGTCAGCGGCAACTGTTAAAGTAGCCTCAGGATATTTTTCCTGAATCAATCCAAACGCTCTAAGCACACACTCAACGTTGTACAGCGGCTCGAGCAAACGACTCGTCAGGAAAACCGGACGAATCGGTTGTCGTTCGCGAAATTCAAAACGATCGAGCTCAACGAGGTTGTAGATCGCGTGCGCCTGCAAGCCAAACCTGGCAAACACCTCCACCAGGTAACCCGAGGGCACGACGATCGCGTCAGCCAGACGCATGATCGGAATCGCCGTCAACTTCCAATTTCGCAGATGATCGTCAGCCTCACCGCTGCGATAGTTGAGAATCGATTTCTTCCCAAACAACTTCGCCACCAGAATTACGGGCGCGGCGCAGAGTAAGTACGAATAGTACGACGCTGAAAACGTATGAATGATGTCGTAGCGCGGCGTCAGCCACAGCAACTGAAGCCAGTAGTACAAAGTAGTTGCCAGGGTACGGACATACTTGATGCTCTGCAGCCATCGCAGCGCACCTGGTAAGCGCGGGTTATGCGCCAGAAAATCAACTTTGAGCGACGGCTCCGTGCTGAGCCCTTCGCGTAGACGCACTGCCTGGCGCGATTGCCCGCCAAGAATGTCGAGCGACGGCGCGGCTATCAGAATGCGGATAACTCTGGACGGTGAACTGGTTGACTCCATATGTCTCTACTTGGGAAGTTTCTCCACCTGTAAATGCGTATTTGTATCCTCACGTTCGGGAGCTGTTTTCTTCTTCACCAGAATTCTTTGATATAGATCCTCGCAACGTTGCCGCTGCGTTTCGCACGAAAACTGATCGATAACTACCTGCTTCCCTTTTTCACCCATCGCACGAGCCAGCGCCGCATCCTGCAAAAGCGAAGTGATTCTTTGTCCCATCAATGCGTCGTCTTCCGCAGGTACGAGAAACCCGGTAACGCCTTCCTGAATCGCCTCGGCAGCGCCTCCCACGTTTGTAGCGACCACGGGTTTCGCTGCTGCCATGTATTCCAGAATCGAATTCGAGAAACCTTCGGCACGTGAGCTTAGAACGCACACGTCCGACAAGTGTAGTAAATCTGCAATACGGTCGCAGCGTCCAGGAAAAAGCGCTTTATTTTTGAGACCGAGGGAGGTTGCGAGCTCGAAAATCTCGTTTTTCAGTTCCCCTTCGCCGGCCAAAACAAAGCGCGCTTCCGGAACGACCTCGGCGACGCGAGCCGCAGCTCGGAGAAATGTGGGCTGATCTTTAACCGGGTGACGCATGTTCGCGACGAGTGTCACAAACCTCTGATTCGCGCCGGCAGGCAGGCCAAGTTGAGCTATTGCGTGGGCTCGTTTGAGGCCGGATGGTGTAACGCGCTGCAGATCGAGACCGTTGTAAACAACCGCGGTTTTGCGCTCCGGAACGCCCTCTAGAACCAGTTGACGTTGAACTGCGATGGAGTTGCAAACGATGGCGTGTGCGAAGCTGTAAGCCCAACGTTCCACGCGTTTTTGAGCCGCTGAGCGAAAGCCAAACGTCTCGCGCCGGGATCCGACACGGGCCGGAACACCAGCGAGCGCGCCTCCAAAAAGACCGAAGACGTTGGTGTAGAAATCGTGGGTATGAAGCACATCGATGCGACGATCGCGCAAGAGGCGGACGAAGCGGAGTAGTTGAATACCCGTATGCGGATGAGCAAAACCGCGCAGTGGGAAGTGTGGGAGATCGCCGGAAACTAATTCCTCTGCGTCTTTGAGCAAAGGTCCGCGACGATCGAAACAGGCAATGTGCACAGTTGTTCCGCGCGCCTGTTGCAGCTTCGCCAGTTGAACTGCCTGGGTTTCAGAGCCGCCACAATCGAAGCTGCCGATGAGATGAAGAACATTCAATGATTAACCACCAAAATCTCGTGGATGTCTGACAGCGCGAGACGCCCCTTTATAAAGATTTACAAGATTTTCAAGATGAACAAGATAAATCCCGGCCCATCGTGAAGCTTATCCATCCTGAAGCTTATCCATCCTGAAGCTTATCCATCCTGAAGCTTGTCCATCCTGAAGCTTGTCCATCCTGAAGCTTATCCATCCTGAAGCTTGTCCATCGTGAAGCTTGTCCATCGTGAAGCTTGTCCATCGTGAATCTTGTTCATCTTGAAAATCTTGTAAATCTTTATGAAACAAGTGCACCGCTTTCAACCCCCATCGCTACCCGCGGCGCGCTGCGCTCCTTCCGCATCCACCTTTCAAGCACAAAAATATACCAAAGCTGATTCGCCGCCCATTGCTTACGCTGCGCGCTTTGCAGCGCTTGCCTGACTGCCGCCGGTCGAATCCATCCTTCCGCGGCCAGGACCGAATCATCCATCAACGACTCAAACTGTGGCAGCCAATGCGCCGCTACCCAGCGTTGTACCGGGATCGTAAAACCTCGCTTGGGCGCATCAGCCACGCGCGCCCCAAGTTTGCGTCGCGCAAGTTCACGCAGAATCGCTTTCAAACTTCCGCCACGCAGGCGCATCTCGAACGGCAGCGCCGCCGCAAACTCCCACAACTCCTGATCCAAAAACGGCGAACGAGCCTCGAGCGAGTGATACATCGTAGCGCCGTCAACCTTCGTTAGATACTCGCCTACAAAACGAGTTTGCCGATCGTAAATCAAAAACTCCGGCAATAGATTTCGCGCCGAGGCTACCGCCCTGGTCCATTCGCGCTGCGGCAACTGCCGGTCTGTCAATCTTTCACCAAGAATCCCCGCACGTTCGTAAAATGGCAGGCCATCATGAATCGACGTCACTGCGGCCAGACCACCACTGGCGTAGTCGAAGAAAGAACCAGCCCGACGCAGTGGTCCAACTCGTGGCACAAACGGCAACGCGGCACTCGTCAAGCGACTCGCCACACCCGGCAGACCACGTGCCAGCTTCTGCGCCATCCAGAAATGCTTGTGCTCCGGATAACCAAGAAACACGTCGTCGCCACCGTCGCCGGTTAAAAGAACCTTCGCTTCGGAAGCGACCGCGCGCGAAACTCGCAACATGCCGAGTGCCGAAGCGCACGCGAAAGGTTCGCCGTAAGCTGAGATCATCTCGTCGAGCGCGTCCTCGTCTGCGTGCGGCGAAAAGCTCAATACTTTATGCGCAATCCCAAGCTGCTTTGCTGTTTCAGTAGCCGGGGCCGTTTCGTCAGCAACATCACCGGGCGTGCCGACAGTGTAGGCGGCAACGCCGGCGCCGAGTTGAGTTATGGCCCAGCAGACCAAACTCGAGTCAATTCCACCACTAAGCAACGCTCCAACCGGAACATCGGCAAATAATCGTTTTTCAACTGCTCGCAAAAAGAGATTTTCGGTTTTCTCGATTACTTCATCCCACGACAGGCTCGTGGATTCAGCAGCTTGAGGGGGTGACCAGTAACTGCGGATCGATATTTTGCCTCGCGACCATTCGACGATACTCGCGGCCGGCACCTTGGACGCGTTCTCGAAGATCGTCCGCTCGTCCGTCACAAAACCAAACTCGAGATATTCAAGCACCGCCTGTTCGTCAACTTGTTGAACGAAGTCGCCCGCTCTCAGCGCTCTGACGGTTGACGCGAAGGCAATCCTATTCTCGCCGGCGGAGTAGATCAGTGGCTTAACACCTAAACGGTCACGAACCAGAAACAGTGTCTGTTTATCGTTGTCCCAAAGTCCCAACGCAAACATGCCGCGTAGCCTGGTCACCAGATTGTCGATGCCCCAGGCACGATACCCATGAACCAGAACTTCGGTGTCAGTATCACTTTTGAACTGGAAACCCAACTGCTCCAGTTCACCACGCAGATCTCGAAAATTGTAGATCGCTCCGTTGAAGACAATGCCTACGGATCTATCAGGCGAGAGCATTGGTTGCCGGCCGGCATCACTGAGATCGAAGATCGAGAGGCGCCGGTGGCCAAGCACGGCGTTGGACCACGACTCGAAACCTCCGGCATCGGGACCACGACGCTTCAGCGTCTCGATCATCTGCTCGACGCGCTCCGGTTCAAAACCCGCGCGGCCGTCAACTGTTACTAATCCTGCAATCCCACACATGACTCGTATTGGATTTCTCTGTGCAACCTTTGTGTTCTCTGTGCCTCTGTGGTTGATGTTATGTACGATCCGGCAACCACAGAGACCCAGAGGTTGCACAGAGAAAGTCAAGTAGGCTCCACCTAACCTTCCCGCCTCTTGCTAAAAAACCCGGCGAAGAAACAAAGTCTTGTTTCATGCTGAAAAGCCTGAGCTCCCTGCCGCCAAACCGTGGCTTTCAACCAACCCAGTCCGTCTCGGACCGCTTGCCGGTACAGATGCCCCGGAACTCCTAATAAATGCGCAATCGAGCCCTCAATCCGCTCATCACGCAGCGCTGCGTAAAACCTTCCATGTCCGCGATGCCAGCGACGATGATATTGCTTCGTGAGCCGGCTCGCTCCCACCTTGTGCTCGAAAGCGATGTGCGGTTGATAAAGCGCCTTGTAGCCTGCCCTCCATAAACGCTGCAGAATATCGAGATCCTCTATTCCACCAATCTGATCGGGCGACACTCCTAATTCCGGATGATAGCCACCCACCTCCTGCACCGCCGCCTTTCGAAATGCTCCCGCGAGCAGGCAAATCGGTTTATCTTCGTCGGCATAAAACGGCTCTTCCCCGTAATCAGCCATCGCAATTGCCGACCAGTGATCTTTAGTCAACCAACTGGGGGCCGGGGCCTGCCAGCGAGGCAATACTTTCCCACTTATCACTGCGGCTTCGGGGTGAGAGCGAAAGGCTTGATAGATATTTCGCAGCCAGTTTGAAGGGAGAATGAAGTCGTCGTCGGTTATTACGTAAGCCCATCCTTTGGCGGCATCGAGAGCGGTGTTCAATGCATAGGATTTCCCCTGCCTGGGTTCAAACAAATAGTGCAAATTCCGGTGCCCAGCATCGATGAAATTCTTAACGGTATCTCGCGTTTTGTCTGTTGAATTGTTGTCGACGACGATAACTTCGTAGTTAAACTCACCGCCTGTTTCCTGTGCCAGGGCTGTTTCCAAAAGCTCGCGCAGATCATCGCAGCGGTTGTAAGTGCAGACCAAACACGAAATATCCGCTACCTTTTCCGAAACTTGAATCTCATTCACGGCACTACACTCTCAAACTCCCGATCCGCGTCTTCGACCTGAGAGACGGACCAGCTATGAGGCAGATAAAAATTTCCCTGCAGGCTGACGTCCGTATCCACGCGAAGCATCGTTGACTTGTACTGGTAGTTGATCACGTCACGTGCATTGCGCCTCTTTACGTGCACCGATGTGAAATAGATTCCCGGCATCAATCCCAATTGCTCAGTGCGAAACTCCACAGTTCCAGTTCCCGGTTTGACTGACAGATCTTCGTTACTCAACTCCGTCGTCAGCTCACAATGGATCTGCCCGTCCGCAGTGAAAAAGAGCAGCCAGAACACCACGTCCTGCACCGGCTCGTGGGCTTTGAAAGAGATCTGCGCGCGCAAGGGTTCACCGGTATTGAAAACCGGACGTCGCGCGCCCTGCGAATCACAAAACGAAAGCGTTTGAATCTCGATCTCGTTTGTTTCGCCTTTTTTATGGACCTCGACCGATTCACTCGATAGCGTCGCATCGCTCTGGTACGCAGCGACAATCTCCGCCGCTGGTCCACTCTTCACCACCTGACCACGCTTCATCAAAAGCACTCGATCGCATAAGCGTTCCACTGCTCCCAGATCGTGCGAAATGAACACGATCGTGGTGCCGCGTTTTTCCAATTCCTTGATACGTTGCAGGCACTTTGCCTGAAACGCGGCGTCGCCAACCGCCAGCACTTCGTCGAGTAAAAGAATGTCCGGATCCAGGTGCGCGGCGATCGAAAAACCGAGGCGGACGTACATGCCCGACGAATATCGTTTCACCGGTGTGTCAATGAATTCCCGCACGCCGGCAAACTCAATGATGTCGTCGAGCTTTTGCGTGATCTCCCGGCGGGTCATTCCCAGAATGGAGCCGTTGAGATAAATGTTTTCACGTCCACTCAGTTCCGGATGAAAACCAGAGCCGACTTCGATGAGAGCGGCGAGCCTCCCGTTGATCGTAATCTCGCCCGAAGTGGGAGTGGTGATGTTAGACAACAACTTTAGAATCGTGCTTTTTCCCGCACCGTTGTGACCGATAATTCCCAAAGCTTCGCCACGCTGAACTGCAAAACTCACGTCGCGCACTGCCCAGAAATCAGTCTTTCGCCCGCGCAATGCTCTCAACTTGCGCATGACAGAATTCTGAGTCTCGGAATCGTCTGGCTGACGGATCCGGTATCGCTTTGAGACGTGGTCAAATTTCAGATCGATCATAGAAGTCAGTTCAGGCGTTGCGACAAATCAATCCCGACTATAACGCCGAAGGCGTTAATTTCCCGGCTGCTACATGAAACAATGTCATAGAGTCTGATTCCTCTTAAACCACATCCGCCAGAGTCGCTTCGACGTGTTTGAAATAAATGTACGACACGGGCAACAGGAGAAGTGAAACTAATGCCGAAACTGCCAGCGTGTCGAAGTTTGGAGTGGCGCCGTGGAGCAACACCTCACGGAAGTTTTCCACAACACCCACCATCGGGTTCAGCGTATAAAACCAAAGGAATCGCTGCGGGATCGCACTGAGCGGATAAACCACCGGGGTCGCAAACATCCAGAGCTGAAGCAACAACGGCATTGCCACACCAACGTCTCTGAAGCGAACCTGCAACGCCGAAAATATCAGCGACACTGAAGCGACGAAGCAGGTAAGAATCGCAAGTATCGGAAGCACGTAAACGATATTCAGCGTGGTTGAAATCCCGTAATAGATCATCAGACCCGCAAGCACAAACGAGGCAATCACAAAATCGAAGAGCGCTGCGATCACGTAGGTCAAAGGCAGGATCTCGCGCGGGAAATAGACTTTCGTCACCAGGTGCGAATGACTCACGAGACCATTCGTGGAGTTAGTAATGGCGGTCGAGAAAAAACTCCAGATCAGCAAACCGGAGAACGCCACAATCGGATACGGCGTGCCGCCCGTTGGAACGTTTCCGATAATTCCGAAAACCAGGGTGTAGATCAGCATCAACGACAGTGGCTGCAACACTGCCCACAGGATACCGAGCACCGATTGCTTGTACCGCACCTTGATGCGATGCACACTCAAGGTGTAAAGCAGATCGCGATAGTGCCAGAGCACGCCGAACGCGCCGAGCAACTCCAGCGGAGAAAATGATGGCGCTTTGATGACCTTGATGCGACGTTTTGCAGTGGCTACCGACATTCGTTACCAATCACTCCGGAGCTCTCGAAACTGGCTGCGGCGCCGGCACCGGCGCTGAGCGTCAACCCCAACATTTCATAGTACAATTCGCTTAATTCGGCGGCAAAGCGTTCTTTGCTGAACTCTGTTCTTACTCGTTCGCGACCTGCGTCGCCCATTTGCTTTCTCAAAGTGCTGTCGTTCAATAAACACAGCAAGTCGTCTGCCTGCTGCCGCGCATCCTTTGGCTCGTGGAGCAACCCAGTCACGCCGTGTTGGACCACTTCCGGAACCCCGCCGACACGGGTTGCCGCAACGGGCTTCGCGTGGGCCATGGCTTCGAGAATTACCAACGGCAATCCTTCGGTACGGGTGCTCAGCAGAAAGATGTCCATCGCCGCTATCAACCGCTGCACATCGTGGCGGTGATCGGTGAAGATAAAAGAGTCAGCGACACCTTTTGCGGTTAGCAGTTCCTTCACCTTTTCGTAGTGCTCGCGGTATTCCCGGACCTGCGAATGATCTCCAACTATCAAAAATTTGACGTTCGGGTGTTGCGCAATCACGATCGCCGCGGCGTCCACCAACGTTTCGTAATCCTTCGCCGGCGCGACACGGGCTGCCATTCCAATCACAACTGTGTCAGGTGCGATCCTGAATTCGCCGCGAACGCTCGAAACGTCTCCGGCTTGTTGGACCAGGGCGGGTATGTCAATGCCTTCGTAGACAACTCTTCCTCGCGACTCCTTGACGCGATAAGCAAAGGTGCGCCAGGCATCGTTTGAAACAAAGACGAACTTGTTGACTAGACGCAGAAAGCTTTGATCCCGGCGTGAGACTTCCGGATAGCTGCACCTGATGTGACACAAAACCGGCACGCCCGCGAACTTGGCGGCGAGCCCGGAATAATAAGCGGCGAGTAAGTCGCCACAATGCACGAGGTCAACTTTGTGTTTCTTGAAACTTCTCGCAAGAGCAAGCGAAGCCGTCAGGTAGTTTTTGGGATGCCGGTAGCTGTGTTCAGACGGTTGGTAATAATCAGTTTCAATACCTTGTTTTGTAAATAGATCGCTGACGAGAGTTGAGCCCTGCAAACAAAATGCGATCGACTCCACTCCGTGTCCCTTCATCGTATTGGCAATGGTAAGCGTGCCGAGCTCAACGCCGCCGACGCTGGGCCAGGGAAGCACGTGACCAATACGGATTTGCTGTTTCGACACGAGGGGTTTACTAGAGATCAATGTTTAGTGCTCGCTCTTAAAATGAGCTTGTCACGTAAATCGTAGGCGAAAAGTAATACGCGCGGTATGCGACGAAGAAACCATAAAGTGGCGGATATCTTCCGGCTCTTGAAAACGCGGTTTGCCTCGGTAAGTTTGTTGACTGCAATGTCTTGTTCCCCCTTGAAGAATGCGCGCTTGCCCTCCTGAAGCAACAGCATCGCGTGAAATCGTGCCCGCTCCCTCGCGAGCAGATCCTTTTCTGAAGCATCGAGCGACAATGTGCCGGCAGCTTTATCCAGAACTTTCAAAACATGCTGACACATCCAGACCGGATCTGCCGAAAGACTGGCGGCGTGACGGCGGTAGCGTGTCAGAACGTCGCGGTGATAACCGATCTTTCCGCCCTGCTTGAGCACGCGCAGCCAGAGATCAAAGTCTTCAACGCTGCGCAACTGCTCATCAAACAAACCCGCCGCAAGCAACGTCTCACGACGGGCCAACACTGAAACCATCACGTTGCATCGCTGCGTGACCAAACTCTCAAAAGTCACCGGACCATCCGAAGGACACAAGTCCATAAACTTTTTACCGTCGTCGATGCTGTCGCCAAAGATCCGGGCGTTGCCATAAACGATATCCAACTCCGGGCGACGCTCAATTTCCGCGAACTGACGTTCAAGATAGTTTGGCTCCCAAAGGTCATCAGCATCGAGCAAGGCGACGAATTCTTCATGAGCCGCTCGAATTCCTGTATTTCTCGCGCCGCTCAGCCCGCGATTTTCCTGGGTTAGGTACTCAATTTTTCCGGCGTAGGGCTTGAGCACTTGCTCGAGTTCAGACGTGTCAGGAGAGCCGTCGTTAACAACTACCACCTTGTAGTGCGGATAGCTTTGCGCGAAAACAGAGTCGAGCGCCGCGCCGATAAACTTGGCGGCGTTATACGCTGGAATTATGACACTGACTCTTGCTGTCATATCGACTGTAGGGACGGCCCTCCGTGGCCACCCTGGCGTACGAATTTCTTTGTCACCCGATACGAGAGCCATCGAAGAACGCCCCTATCGAATGGCTCCAGGTGAGACGATTTTGAGTCCCAGACCAGGACGGCCACGGTGGGCCGCCCCTACATTCATGGTTGCGAAGCTACTTCCGTATCAAACATTCGCCAAAGCGCAACCGAATAACCTACCAGATAGTATGCGTACCATTGGTACGCTACCGAGGCGAAGAACGCACTCACCATATATCCGACCAAACTTGCCTGCAGTCCGATCGCAAGATATTTGTAGAACCTGAATTTCGGATCAGATGCGTCTCTTTCAATTCGCCGCAACCTCTTAATCGGTGCCGTCAAAAACATCAGATAAATAATCAGCGCCGCGGTTCCCATCTCTGCTGAAACCTGTGTGAATGCATTATGGGTAACCGTTTCCTGCAATGACACAGTATGAAAGTTTCCCATTCCGATGCCCGTGATCGGATTACGAATCGAGACGACGATCGAACGGTTAAGAATTTCCTGTCTCGTGTTCGCAGTACCCATCGGATCCAGGTCTCGCACAAAGATTGACAGCAAACGATCTCCATAATTGCCCGGCGCCAGGGCAATGAAAGCCGCAAAACAGATTGGCGCAATAATTCCGACCTTAACGCGATGTTCGCGACCGAGTTTCCAGGTCAGCACCAACGCCGTGGCGAGCAATCCCAAAAATCCGCCGCGCGAGAAAGTCACAACATTCGCCATCACAATCAGCGACGCAACCGATGCAAAAATCAGCTTGCCGATGAGTCGCTTCGAAGCAAACATCAGTCCCACCGCAAGAGGGGCTATCGTTACAAAATGCAACGCGAGATCATTGGGATTGCCAAACATGCCACCCAACAACCCCTTGATCCGGTCACCTTCCACGAGAAAATTACCGGCGCTGTAATCCTTTAATGCGTTGTAGCTCAACAAAATTGTTACGGAAAACGCGAGGTAGATCAGCCACCGCAAGCGTCTCTGGGTTCGCAGCACGTTCACGATGACGATGAACATCAGCACCGCCTTGATGAACACATCGTTGAATTCCGTCCAGGCCTCAGAGGGACTGATCGCCGGAATGATCGAGAACAAACCGCAGATACATAACAGTAAAACCAGATTCACTTCGCGCGGCCGAAACGTCAGGTTTCCTTCAGCAACAACCTGCGCCGGGAAAAAGATGATCAGCGTCGCGATAGCGAGCGCAAAGGCAAGTTTGTCGAAGGATGAAAGCGCTGGAAACAGTTCGTACGGCCGGAAGTAAAGAACCGCGGTAAACAGGAAAAGGCCAATATAGCTCAGAAAATGACCGTTTTTGATTAATTTTAACCGGATTGGTTGCGATGCCGGCTTAGGCTGGCTGGGAGTTGCAGGAATTTCAAATGCCGGCGAGGTCACTGCATTTACGGGTAAACCCGCCCAGCCCTCCACGTCCAGGTTACGTCCGGAAAAGTCTTCGCCGGCCCGAGGTTTCGACTTACCTGCGGGGTTCGTCAAAGGTTCGTAATCTGGCAGGTCCGGTTTTAAAGGCATATTGGCAGTTTCACCACCAACGAATCTTAAGGCTTGTTAGTAAAAAGCAAAAGAAGCTGTGGCGCAGACGCGCGACAGCCCCTATCCTACGACCTCGTTGCGGTTGCTGTGGTAAGGCTCGCCGAACCTAAACAGCTACCTGCTTTTCTTCCAACTCGAGCATCATTGCGCGAACACGTTTTCGCAGTGCCAGCTCAAACTGCTTCGCCTCTTCAACCTCGGTAAACGCGAGCGCTCGCAATTCCTGCTCGATTCGACGGCGATAGTCGGATACTAATGAATCGGAAACACCTAATGCCGCCGCCACTTCCAATTGTGTCGAATGGTCCGGGCTCAAATAGCAGTACCAGAGCACGCCGATAATGCGGTTATATTGCTTAATTTTGCCTCGCACCGCCTCGTTCAAACTCACCAAAAACTGCTCGACAAAATTCGCTGCTTCCCTTTCTGACTCGCGACGCATTAGCCCTTCTTCAGGATTCTCACGACGGTCGACCGGCTCATATGCGTTGCCATTCTCGTTGTCGCTGTCGTCACCATCGAGCGGAACGAGATAGATATCCATCACCGGCAAGCGCGACATCACCAGGCTGCGCAAGGTGCGCACATCCACGGGTGAATCCACCGCATCCAGCACCGAAACAATCAAATCTTCCAAATCAGCGTTGCTGATCACGATCTGCGAATCGCCCGTACAACCAACCATGCGCGTGTCACGCTGGCGGACCGCAATAATCTGAACGCGCTGCTCAACCTCATGCGAACCCCGGCGTGATTTATTGTCAATCCATTCGCTCAAACCATAAACACGATCGGCGAGTCGACGATGCGGCTCGTCATCCATTCCACTAGTATCAAACCTTCGAAAATTCGGGCTCGACTGGATCAACGTCGAAATGCGCCGCGCCAGGCGATAACTTTCCGGGTGACGCTTTCGCAGTTCCGCCGTCAACAAATTCGTCAATTCAATCTGGCTAATCTCACACTCGATCTCATAGTCAGTCATCTCCGTCTCGAGGTAGTGTTCGAAACGGTTCTTGCTTAGAAGTTGTACAAACAGCTCTTGCGTGAGGTCGGTATACGCGGCGCCGGCGCCTTCTTCAACCAACAAGCCCGCGCTGCGCGAGGCTCTGACCAGCGGGTGATGCGAGACTATGCGGTGCAGGTCAGTCCAAAGACGATTGACGTCAGAAGACCGAAGACTATCGACCCACTTCGCGGTCTTTCCTTGCCGCTCGTTGCGGCGCGCCGTCCGCTTATCGGTCGGCACGAGGTCCGCTGTTTTTTCAGGATCTTGACTTATGGATTTCACAGGATTGTCCGTGTTGGCCCTTGGGAGTTCGTTTACTGAGAATGGCAGGTTTTAACCGTGAGTCCGGGGTAGGTTGGGATTGCATCCGTTATTTCGGCATAGAAAACAACAAGTACCAGCCGACACAAGCTGTTAAAGTTCTACGTTTTTGCCCGATTTTTTTACCGCGGGATAGCGGTTTTGGTGCTTTCGGAGAAGAGTCAGTGAGTCTGGCCACCCCTGACTGACGAGCGTCATGGTAACAACATTTTAAAGAAGGAGCAACAACTTTTTACACGCATTAAAAACTTGCAAATAATTGAGAAAAAACGGGGAAAAGGTCTGGAAGGAGGGGGGAATTGTGCATTTTGTTACGTTGAACCTCAGGATGGACGGAATGAAGACCTCAAAAACGACTATGCCGTTC
The DNA here is from genome assembly GCA_963708055.1 of uncultured Acidobacteriota bacterium. Lineage (GTDB taxonomy): Bacteria > Acidobacteriota > Blastocatellia > Pyrinomonadales > Pyrinomonadaceae > PSRF01. The sequence goes on from OY970193.1 coordinate 2,669,755, forward strand.
CGCAAAACCGCTGCGTGCCCAGCCTCTGCCACACTGCTCTCTTTCTGTGTGCAGGGCCTACCGGCGGAAACCACTGTTATCGTTGAAGAGCACCTCGCGTCGTGCGATTTCTGTAACGCCGAGTTGCCGCTCCTCACGCGCCATCACTTCGTTGCAAACCCGATATCGAAGACACCCGAGATGCCCGTCAATCTGCGAATCCTCGCGGAATCAATACTTTTAAGCCACGGATTCACACGGACAAACACGGATAAATCAGAAAAAGAAAATCCGTGTTCATCCGTCTAATCCGTGGCTAGGAATAAAGTTCTTCGATCAAATCCCCGAAACGCTCGTCAATCACTTTACGCTTTACCTTCAGGGTGGGTGTGAGTTCGCCGCCGTCGATAGTGAATTCATCCGGCAACAATGCGACGCGCCTGATCCGTTCGTAATCGGCCAGCGGTGACGTCAACCGGATTATGTCCTGCTGCACCATCTTGATCGCCGCCGGAAACTTACTCAGCTCAACGTGATCTTTGGGTGCTTTCTCGCCCGCTTCATGCAGTGCGCCGCTCAAATTCTCCCAGTCAGGAACGATCAACGCCACCGGTTGCTTTCGGCCGGCGCCGACCACCACCACCTGGCTCACAAACTCGCTCTCCTTCAGTAAACTCTCGATTAACTGCGGCGCTACATATTTTCCATTGGAGAGCTTAAACAGATCTTTCTTTCGGTCGGTGATGTAGAGGTGGCCTTTCTTATCCAAACGACCAACGTCGCCGGTGTAGAACCAGCCATCTTTGAGCACCGCCGCGGTCGCCTCGGGCTGCCCGTAATAACCTCGCATCACGTTGTCCCCGCGAATCAGAATCTCGCCGTCTTCAGCGATCTTGATTTCGATTCCTTCGAAAGGTATGCCCACCGATCCGACGTGGTTATTGCCCGGTCGATTAGCGCAGACGATGCACGTTTCCGTCGCGCCATAACCTTGTAAGATCGGTATTCCCGCGGCGAGATATGAATACGAGAGGGCCGGTGAAAGCGGCGCGCCGCCCGAAACGAAATATCGCAAACGCCCGCCAACACCTTCGCGCCACTTTGAAAACACGAGCTTATCGGCGAGTTTGTGCTTCAGTCGCAACTGCGGCGAGATAAACTTTCCTTTGTCCTTGAGTTCGCCGTACTTCTGACCAACTTCCAGCGAGCGCATGAAGATCGTGCGCCGGTAACCCTTCGCCGACATTCCTTTTTTGATGATGCGGTGGTAGACCTTTTCAAACAATCGCGGCACCGCAGTCATTACAGTCGGCGCAACTTCACGAAGGTTTTCACCCACCTGATCGAATGAAGCCGCGTAGTAAACCGACACCCCGCAATAACAGAACACGTAGAAACCATCACGCTCAAAGATGTGTGAGAGCGGAAGCACTGACAACGCCACGTCACTGGGACCAATCGGCAGTCCATGACCGATCGAGAGCACGTTGGAGATGAAGTTGTGGTGCGTGAGCATCACGCCCTTCGGCTCGCCCGTGGTGCCTGACGTGTAAATGATCGTGGCAAGATCTTCCGGTCTGACAGCTTGCAGATGAGCGTCAAAAGCGCCCGGTCGTTCCTGGGCCAGCGCGTTTCCCTTTTCTTCCAACTGTGTCAGCGAGATGCCGTGTTCGACGTCTTCGGCAACGTCAGGCTCGAAGAAAACCAGGTGTTCAAGTGGACGGTTGGCCAGCACCGGCTTTAGGTGTTTGTAGAGCCGGCGATTGGAAATGAAGATTGCGCGCGCGCCGGAGTCGGAGAGAATGAAGTCGACCTGTTCGAGTGCCTGCGTGGTGTAGATCGGAACGTTAATCGCGCCGAGACTCAAAATAGCCAGATCAGTGATCGACCACTCCGGTCGATTCTCGGAAAGCAGCGCGATTCTGTCGCCAGGACGAATCCCCAAACACGCTAAACCGAGCGCAACGTTCTTAACCCGTTCGACGAAAGTTGCGGCCGTGATGTTGAACCACTTGCCTTCCGAACGATGGCTCAAAGCATCTTGCTTGTTGTGACGCAGAACAGCAGCAAGGATTAAACCCGGTACGGAAGAAGCTTCTTTAGATCCTGGTTCGATTTTGGCAGAAGTCGCCGAGGCCACGCGCTCTCCTTTTTTGTAGTGGATTATAGGTTTTTGCCACGGATTTTCACAGATGAACACCGATCAGAAAGGATCTTATCCGTGCTGATCCGTGAAATCCGTGGCTAACTTTCACTCTTTCGACGTCGTCGCCGCCTCTCAACTGGCGCGTCTTCCACGCGATTGTCGATCGTGGCAAGAGCAGCAAGCACCAGAAACAACAGCGCATTCGAAGTTGTGTGCAACGTAAAGTCGAAGAAACTGTGCACCAACACGCCAAAACATCCGCTCAGCGCCGCCAGCGCAACGCCGCGTCTGAAATCATCGCGTGAGCGAGCTCGTGAAAGTGCCTTGTAAAACAACAACACGACGAAGCTCAACGCCAGAAGCGCACCCACAATCCCGGCGTCAGAGAATATCTGTAGATAATCGTTGTGAGCCTGTTCGAGTCGATACAGACCGTTACGCGTATCGTAACGCGTGTAAACCACACCGAAGGCGCCAAGCCCGGTTCCGATCCACGGATGCGCCTTGATGATGTCCAGCGTCACACTCCAGAAGTGTGCGCGGCCGGTCGTTGGATCATCGGTGTTCACCGTGTCAATGAAACGATAAATCGAGAACTCACCACCAAGCAGCACAACGCCCAGGAATAGGCCCACCAACAATGCGGAAGTCATGCCGATTCGTCCCGCAAAGCGTTTGAAACGACCATCCGTCTTTACTCGTCGTCTCTCGCTCGGTCTGCGCCAGATGGCCGTAACCACAACCATGAACACGATCTCTGCTACGAGACTGATAATGCCTCCGCGCGAACTCGTAAACACGAGTGCAACACCCATGATTCCAGCCACAAAGAGATAGATGATTCGCTTCTCTTTATCGACCGCACCGGCAAAGAGCAGTCCCAGCGGTAACGCGATCGTGAGTTCCATGTAACCGGCGAAGTGGTGTCGATTGATAAACGGACCAAACGCGGTGCTCTGGTTGAGTTCGCGAAACCAGTAAACCTTCGTGGGACTGGTGAACGACTGCGTCAAACCGAAGATCGCCAACAGAAAACCAAACACCATGATCGTTCGCACCATCACGCGTAAACGATTCGGGGTGTCAACAAAGACCAGCGTGGCCGAAAAGTAGATCAGTAACGTTGCCAGTTGGACCAGCACCAGCCTGGTTGAATGGGGATCGAGCGAGAGTGTGTTGGCGAGGTCAATCGCCGTAGTGCCACCGGAACTGATCCCGCGCAACGGCAACAGTTGAATCAAACCGAGCGCGAGCGCGCCGAGTAACGGCAATTGCAACAGATTTCGACTAACCCGCAGGTTTGCCAAACGCCATCCATCAGCCACCCACAGCACCATCAGCGTCAAACCGCCGAGGTTGAAGAGTCCCAAGGCCCAGTAATGAACGGTTCCGTAAGCAAGTGCGGAGAGCACGATCGCCGTGCAGATCACGAGAAACGCAAAACGGCTCGCGAGTGAGTGGCGAATGCGATAAACGCGTTGCGAAACAGTCCGTTGCGCGGGCGGCTCGGGACTGTCCGCAACGACCACACTAGTTTCTGCGTTTGAGAGTGAAGTCGTCATACCAAACCGAACCAAAAATCGGGCACACCGGGTTTTCCTCTGAGGCGCACGAGACGCGCGCAATCTTGAGCGTTAAGGCTTCCGTCTTATCTCCACTCTTGAAAGAGAAATTAATGCGATTCCAATGGTTGGTGCCGCCGGGCGCTTGCGGTGAACTAAAGATTGCGGTGCCGGTACTGGCATCAATGATCTGAATTTCGGGCGCGCTGCCGGTCTCGAGCTTTTCTGTCGCTACGTAAAATTCAAAGTCGTATTCAGTGTTTGGCTGCACCGGTACGAGTTGGGACACGTTGATTGTGTCGAGATTCGTACGCACCTGGAACAGCAAACGCAGGCTGCGCGATCCACTGTGGCTGTGGTCAGGATCGATGCCGACCTGCATGTGCGCTACATTTTTTACCTGCCAGCCAAATAACGTATCCGCTGTGTAACTAACCGGTTCTTCAAAACTGCCGTCAAAAATCTGGCCCACTTCAACACGGAACTTCTCGTTCATGAGTTCATTCCAAACGACTACTGTATCGTTGAAGCGAAGATCGTTTTTCAGGGCGATCATGATTGCTTCGCCGGTTTCTTTGTTTGCTTTTTTCTCGTCGGCGCTCAAGCCATTCCAAAGTCGTAGGCCATCTTCGTAACGCTTCTGACCGATCAGGTATTGCGCAAACTTTCCGCGTATCGAAGCGTCGTCACCAACCGCAGTCTTCATCGCTTGCGGATCGCTGCTGTAGATTTGCCAGGTGAGATTGAACAGTTGCGACTGCAATTCCGGATCGGCCTGTGACGCCAGGCGCAACTCGTTGAAAGCCTCGTCGTAACGACCATTTCGCAGCAGCAGATTGCCGAGATACCAGTGAGGATATGAATAGGCCGGAGCAAGTGTGACGGCGCGGCGCAACGCTGCTTCTGCTTTTGCTGGATTGCCGGCCTGTTCCTGCGCGGTTCCCAGCGTCATCCAAAAGCGATAATCGTAAGGCGAAAGGCTCACCGCCATTTCATATTCGGCGATGGCTGGTCCCTGTTGATCGAGCGGCAATGCCTTCTGTGAAACTTGTGCGAGACGCCAGTGAGTCAGCGGATCTTTCGGCGCCAAGGAAGTCGCGGTTTTTGCTACATCGAAATTGCTCTGGGTGGGATTGAAATACTCGGCGAGCATGTTTCCGATGTACCAACGCAAGGCGAAGTACGACCAGATTCCCGCCACGAGCAAAACAATAATCAGAAGGATCCTGATCGGCAGCTTGCGGACGTTTAGTTGGATTACTTCCTGAGGCATTCGTTTACTTTTGACTTTTCTCTGCGGCTCTCTGCGATCTCTGCGCTAAAACGATCTATGCAACGCAGAGATCGCAGAGGGCCGCAGAGAAACCATCACTCGGACGTCAAATCCTCCATCGTAATCCGCATGCGCTTTACTGCGATCTGTTTCTCGCTACAGGTGCGCAACACTTCCTGAATGCGCTCCTCGCTCATCTTCATACTTGAAATCACGACCTCGTCGATCTCGTGTTGAGCGCAAACCGATCCCAGGTCGCCGTTACCGCCAAACACACGCAAACCGTGAATCACTTTACCCGTCTTCGCCGGATCGTCATCGAGAAACCCAACCGGCGCGAGCTGAAGCTCCCGATTGTTTCGCAACTCACGCAACAACAACTCACCCGCATCGCCGGCGCCGTAAATCAACACTCGCCGCCCATCATGCGACCCAGCGACCGGCAGCAGTTGCCGGAAAAATCTAAACGCGAGCCGGCTTCCCGCCAAAAATAGAAACATCAGCACCGCATCGATCACAAAAACCTTGCGTGAGAACCCTGCGAATCGAAATGCAAAGAGCAGCAGTATCAAACTCGCCACCGAGCTCAGCACCACCGCCTTGGCAAACATGATCAAGTCGCTCATGCCGGTGTAGCGCCAGAGTCCTCGATAGACGCCCATCACCAGAAATACCGACATTTTTACGAAAACAAGCACCGGCAAAGTGCGAATAAACAACTGCCAGGCGGGACTGGTTGCCGGAAAGTTGATCGCGTACGAAGTCCAGTAAGAAAGAATGATCAGCACCACATCAAGCAACACTTCAAAGATGCGGCGCTTGTAGGAAAAATCGACCAGAAACGCGTACAGCGGCTTGTCGCGAAGCGCCATGTCCGTTTCGTTTTGGTCGTAAACCTTGACGCCGGCGAGATAAACGCCGACGAGTGTCAGCACGATCGTGAATCCCGCGATCGCCGCGAGACTCACGTCTAAACGAGCACGCTGCACGAGGATCGCGAGCAAACCGGAAAGCGCTGCCAGTGCATAAAGCATCAACACCGCATTGCGTTCGGACATGCCGAGTGCGACCAGCCGGTGCGACGTATGATCACGCCCACCCTGCGACGCAGCACGACCTGAAAATTTGCGCAGCACAGTGACGAAAGTAGTGTCGAAGATGGGAATGAAGAGAATCAGAATCGGGACTGCCAGCACCGGCAAGAGGCTTCGCGAACGGCCACCACTGAGATTGATCAGCGCCGAACTGGCGAGGAAAAACCCGACAAACATCGACCCGCAATCGCCCATGAAGATCGATGCGGGGTTGGAGTTGTAAATAAGAAATCCAAGCAAGCCACCCGCGAAGATCAGAAGTATTAGCGCTTCCGTGTACTGGCCGGTGGTCACAAAACTCAACGCCAGAAATCCGGCGGCGATGATCGCAATGCCGGAGGCGAGCCCGTCCATGTTGTCGAGCAGGTTGATCGCGTTGGTGATGCCGATCAACCAGAAGATCGCCAGTGCCATGTTCAAGAGCACCGAGCCCGTCCATGGCAAAGTCAGTCCGTAGTAGACGACGAACGCCGAACCAAGAATCTGTCCGATCAGTTTCTGGTAGGGCTTGATATGAATCAGGTCATCGACGAGGCCGATAAGAAACAGAAAAGTGCTCGCGAGAAGAATCTCTTTTCCGTACGTGATCTGTAGCGAGAAGACGAGCGAGGTGAGAACAACCGACAGCCAGATAGCAACGCCGCCCAGCATCGCGGTCGGTTTCTTGTGCCAGCGATCGGTTTTGGGGACGGCCACAAAACCGAACCGACGCGCGAGCATCCGCACGAGAGGCGTCAGAATCAGCGCTAAACAAAATGATGCGGCAACCGCCAGCAGCGTACGCGGGCTAAAGGGCATAGGAGTGGAGGCATTGTAGATTGCTAACTGCCGATTGCCAATTGCCGATTTGCGGGCTCATAAGAATTTCGCTTGAGCAATGGCAATCAAATATTGCGGTTGGGTGTGTCGTAACGCAATCGGCAATTAGCACTTGGCACTTGGCAATGGGGTCATTCGCCGGCGGCGCGGCGACGCCCGATTTGAAAGTCGACAACACTCTCGAGAATTCCATCGAGGCTCATCTCCGGACGAAAACCAACAAACTCACTGATCTTCGTGATATCCGGCACGCGCCGCGGCATGTCTTCAAATCCTTCCTCGTAGGCCTGGTCGTACGGCACAAACACGATTTCGGAATTTGACTGCGTGATCTGTTTTACTCGTTCCGCCAGTTCGAGAATGGAGATTTCGACGTTGGAACCGATGTTGAAGACCTGGCCGACCGCATCCTCGTGATCCATCAGCTTCACGAGTGCTCCCACCACATCACCCACATAACCAAAACACCGGCTCTGATGTCCGTTGCCATAAACGGTGATCGGGCGTCCGGCCAACGCCTGTTTCACAAACGTCGGAATCACCATGCCGTATTGACCTGTTTGTCTTGGGCCAACGGTATTGAAGAGGCGAACCACAATCGTCGGCAGCTTCTTTTCACGCCAGTAGGCAAGCGCTAAAAACTCATCGATGGCTTTTGAGCACGCATAACTCCAGCGACCCTTGGTGGTCGCGCCCATCACGAGATTGCCGTCCTCGCGAAAAGGCACGTCGCTGCTGAGTCCGTAGACTTCAGAAGTGGAAGCAATCAAAACCTTCTTCTTCTTCTTGTTGGCAAGCGACAGCACCACCTCCGTGCCGCGTACATTCGTTTCGATCGTTCGCACCGGGCTTTCGACAATCAGCTTTACGCCAACCGCGGCGGCCAGATGAAAGATCACATCGCATTGATCGATCAGTTCCGCGGTGACCGGATGGTTGTGAACCGTGTCGATCGTGTAATGAAAACGCGGATGGCCCTTGAGATGATGAATATTCTCGATCGTGCCGGTGGAAAGATCATCAATCACGTAGACTTCGTCGCCGCGCTTGATATACGCGTCGCTTAAATGGGATCCAATAAAACCCGCCCCGCCTGTAATGAGTACTCTCAACTTTGCTCCTTAATTAGTTGCCTTCAAAAAGCACAAGAATCACAAATGAGGTATTGGAAGAGTTTGTGTCCTTTGTGCCTGCTTGTGGCTAAGTTCGTTATATAAACCCTTGATATCTTCAAACAGCCGTTCTTTGGAATAGTTTACTTCGACAAACTCCAGGCCTCGTTCACCCAACTCCTGTCGCAACGATCGATCGCGAATAATGCGACTGAGCGCAGTCACAAACGCCTCTTCATTGCCGGCAGGCACGGCGAGCCCGCGGCGGCAAACCCGATAGGGACCATCTTCCACGACGTCGCCCAGAAGATCCACCACCCCACCAACGCTCGTCGCCACCACCGGCCGCGCATTTGCCATCGCTTCGATCAGCGTCAGCGGCGTGCCTTCGTTCAAAGAAGTGAGCGCAACCACGTCGAGGGCCGGATAAAAGTACTCCGGATCCTGTCTGCTGCCGACGAAGATTACATCTTTATCCAGTCCGAGCGCTTGTTTTTGTGCTTCCAGACTTTCGCGCAAGCCGCCATCGCCGATCACAATAAAACGAACGGCGCCCTGGCGGCGACATGCCGGATCGATCTCCTTCAAGCGTGCCACGACGTTCAGAAACATCTGATGGTTCTTGATCTCGGTCAAACGACCAACGATGCCGATCAGAAGTGCGTCGTCAGGAATGCAGAGTTCGTGACGAAACTTTGCGCGTCGCGAGCTGTGTTCGGCAAACAGACCCAGATCCAAACCAAGTGGAATCACGCGGAACTGGTCTTTGCGTCCCACTCGAAACTCTTCGCCAATCTCACGGCGTTGTTGTTTGCTGATAACTATCAAACGATCGGTAACCAGCTTCGCCAATAGTTTCTCAATCGCGAGAAACATGCGCGTTCGCCCACGGCTGTAATAACTGTGAAAAACGTGACCGTGATACGTGTGAACAAACTTGCAGCGCCGCGGTCTGCCGATGAAGGTGCCCGGCGTTAACCAACGATACAGAAAACCGGCGGTGCGTCCGACGGTGCCTGCCTTCGCTGTGTGCGTGTGAATGATGTCGGGCTGTTCGCGTAAAAACAGGCGAAACAGTTTCCAGACCGTGACTACGTCATTCGCCGAAATCTCGCGGCTCATCTCCGGAATGTAGAGTGGCGTCACTCCGGTTTCGCTCGCGAAGTAGCTCATGTCTTCCTCGCCTTCAGGAACCTTACCCGTAACCAGCAACGTGTCGCAGTAGTCCTGCAGTCCCGCGGTCAGCCACACCACGTGCTTCGCCGGCCCACCGACGTTGAGCCGCGCGATAATGCGAATTACTTTTGGGTGTGATTCTGCCGACATCTTGTAAATCTTGTTAATCATGAAAATCTTGTTAACAGGATTAACAAGATAGCTTAATCCTTCATGCGATAAATTGTTTCCCGATCATCCTCGTGGCGGATCTCATCAACTTCCTCTTTCCGTTCACGGCCACGGTAGAGCCGGTTGGGGCAATTGATGACGATGCCATCGTTCTCGCCGACGTTTTGATACGCATGAACCACGCCGGCAGGTATCAACACCGATGCCGGATTGTCTTCGCCCACCACTAACGTGGTCATGCAACGAAACGTCTCAGAATCTTTGCGATTATCCCAGAGTCGAAGTTTGAAGTTGGAAGGACCGAGGAAGCAAAAGAAATCGGCCTGGTCCCAGTGTTCGTGAGGTCCACGAGTAACGCCGGGATTTGTCGACGAGATATAAGCCATCGCCGGAAAGAACTCTGCGGTTAGTTCATCGCTACGAAAGAGTTCGGTCAACCAACCGCGGGAGTCCAGAAATTTTCCCAGCTTGCGAACTACTACCCCCGCGATCTCGCCGTCTCTAAAGCTGTCGGGCATTTGCAGCTACCTCTTCCGCTTTGAAATACAACTTATTCGCTCCGGTTTCGGCGACGAGGTTTGACGCATGCAACAAACTCTCGAAAGTTCCCGCGTCAGTCCACCATCCTTCGAGCTCTTCCCACGTCATCGCATCGCGCTCGATGTAAGCATTGTTCACGTCAGTGATTTCGAGTTCGCCACGGCCGGAAGGTTTGAGCAAACGAATAATGTCGTAAACCGCTTCGTCGTACATGTAAACACCAATCACGGCGTAGTCTGACTGTGGCTTCGCCGGTTTTTCGTCGATAGAAACAACGCGGTTGCCCTCGAGTCGGGGCACGCCGAAGCGCTGCGGGTCCGGCACTTTTTTCAGAATGATCTTCGCGCCGCCACCCTGCAGCCGGTAAGCATCAACAGCCGCGCGAATGTTTCCCTCGATGATGTTGTCGCCGAGAACGACGCACATTGGACCACCGGAGGCAAAGTGTTCGACGAGTGAAAGCGCATCGGCGATTCCGCCTTCGCCTTCCTGGTAAGCGTAGTTCAGGTGCTTTAGACCAAACGCCTTGCCGTTGCCCAGCAGTCGGAGAAATTCGCCGGCGGAACTGCCGCCGGTAACCACCATGATGTCCGTGATACCCGCATTCACGAGCGTTTGAATCGGGTAATAGATCATCGGCTGGTTGTAAACCGGCAACAAATGTTTATTTGTAACTGAGGTGAGCGGACGCAACCTCGTCCCTAAGCCACCAGCTAGCACAACACCCTTCAATTTTTCCTCCTGGTCCACAGATTACACAGATTCATTTGTCTCACTGACAGAATGAATCTGTGTAATCTGTGGATCTAGCGCACGGCGAATATTTTAAAGTGTCACCCAGGCCGCTGAGATTTAATGCGCCGTTTGCGATGTCCTTCAAAATTCTTCGTGAGCGATTCTTCATCATCGACTGGTTCAACTGATATGCAGTTGTCACGCGATCGAAGTGCTGGTCCACGGTTTTTGGCGCGTCTTTCTTGCGACCCAGAGCGTGGACGAGCTCCACCGGATTGCCGCCCGTGGTTTGTACGCGGATGTGACTAAAGCCGACCTCGCGCAGCAAACTCTTGAGACCACCGGGGGAGAATAGCTGGAGATGCTCCGGGGGCCAAATGCAACGCCACTTCAAACCCAACACGCGCGCTGAAAGACCACGTGCGTTGGGCGTGGTGGTCCAAAACAAGCCACCCGGGCGAAGTATTCGCGCCACTTCTTCTACCAGCACACGCGGGTCGCTCAAGTGTTCGAGAATTTCAGCCGCGGTGATCACGTCGAAGTGCTGCGCAGGAAAACGCGCGTCGCGAAGTTCACCTTTAAACACTTCAAAGCCCAGCGAACGCACGTGCTTGACGGCGCTTCCGGCAACATCGAGACCATACGCCGTCCAACCATTCTTTTGAGCCGCCTGCATCAAGTTGCCTGCGCCACAACCAATATCGAGCAGTCGATTAGTTTGCCGGTGTGCCGCAAATCCCGCAGTGATTTCTTCAAGACGCGTCTGCACAAACGACGGCGGCGATAAACTCGCTTCGGGATAATAAGTTTGATAGTAGAACTCACTCGAATACCACGGCGAGTAAGGCGTATAAACGGAAGCGCACTTCCGGCAACAAACTACCTCCAAGTCATTCTTGACACCCAGCACTTGCGCATCGCTGGAGCCACAAGCGGAACATGCACGCTGCGTCTTTTCCGCACGCGGATCCATCGCCAGGATGTGCTGCCCGGCAAATTCTTCAGCTTTTTCGGGAACGCTCATTCAGTAAAAATAGTTAGACAGGATTAACGAGATTTTCAGGATTTACAAGATGAATCCTGTAAATCTTGTTAATCCTGTCTAAATGATTTAGTCGATAAATCGGTTAAACCACAACTCGAGCATCAACAAAGTCCAGAGCTGATGCGAGTAATCGCGCTCGGCGCGTGTGTGCAGTTCCACTAACTGTTTGACGGCTTCAGGTTTGAACAGACCGCGCCGCAATGCCTTCTCCGAAAGCACGACTTCACGCAAAAACGGCTGCATCTTGCCGCGGAACCAATGCCCAATCGGCACTCCAAACCCCATCTTCCGTCGATCGAGATTCTCGCTCGGCAACAACTTGCGCAGCACTTTCTTCAAAATATATTTGCCTGTCAGTCGTCGGAGCTTCAGGTTTTGCGGCAAACTTGCCGCAAACTCAATCACGTGATGGTCCAGGAAAGGCGATCGTGCTTCCAGTGACACCGCCATCGTTGCAATATCGACTTTCACCAGCAGATCGTTCGGCAAATAAGTCATCTGATCCGTCAACAACAAGGTGTCGACGATACCAATGCCATTCGCGCGCTTGAACCACGTTTCCAACACCGCGGTTGCATTCGCGCCGGCAGTTTGTTCGCGAAACGCATCGGAATAAAGCGGCTCCTTCGTCTCATCATTGAAGGTGCTCATCCAGTGCATGTAACGACCGGCCTTAGGTCGGGCGACAACCGCGAGCAGACGTTGCGCCGATTTGATCTTGCTCTTCTTAGTGACGTCAGTCGGAATCAGATTCACAGCTTCGCGGATCAGCGACTCACGAATGAACGACGGAACTTTGCGATACTTCTCGGTCAAACCCATCGCGATGTAACGTTCGTAACCGGCAAACGATTCATCACCACCATCGCCGTTGAGCGCCACGGTCACGTGCTTGCGAGTTTCTTTGGCGACGTAGTAAGTGGGCACGGCTGACGAGTCGGCGTAAGGTTCACCGTAATGATCGACCAGCGTCGGCAACACTTCGACCGCGTCAGGTCGAACGATAAACTCGTGATGGTCAGCGCCAACGTGCTCCGCAACTCGCCGCGCGTGATGCAGCTCGCTGAAATCCTGTTCCTCAAAACCGATGGAAAATGTTTTGACGCGCTCGCTCGATTCCTGGCTCATCAGAGCGACGACCGCACTCGAATCGATGCCGCCTGAAAGAAATGCACCGAGCGGTACTTCCGACATTAACCGCACGCGCACCGCATCGCGGAGAATCTCAACTGTGCGTTCACCCGCTTCTTCTTCACTGATGTCGAGCTTTTTGGTGAAGTCGGGCTGCCAGTAACGCTGTACTTCGACATTACCGCGACGCCAGCGCAACCAGTGACCGGGTTCGAGCTTGTGAATCGTCCGGTAGGCCGTCAAAGGCGCGGGGATGCACATGAACGAGAGGTAATAATCGAGTGCTTCCGGGTTGATATCGCGGCTGACGTCGGGATGAAGCAGCAGCGCGCTGAATTCCGATCCGAAAACAAGCGAGCCGTTGACTTCCGCATACAACAGCGGTTTTTTACCGACGCGGTCACGCGCGAGGAATAGCTCCTGAGTTCTTGTGTCCCAAATCGCAAAGGCAAACATCCCGCGCAGGTGGTTGGGACAGTCAACGCCAAACTGATCGTAAGCGTGAACGATGGCTTCCGTGTCGCTGTTGGTGTAGAAGGTGTGCCCGAGTTTTTCGAGTTTTTCGCGTAGCTCGAGGTAGTTGTAAATCTCGCCGTTGAAGACGATCCACGCGCTGCGGTCGCGATTGTGAATGGGTTGTTGGCCGCTTTTGAGGTCGATGATGGCCAAACGGCGCATCGCCAAACCCACGGAACCGTTGACGTAGAAGCCGTCCTCGTCGGGTCCGCGATGACGAATTGCTTCGTTCATCCGCGCCAGCAGTTGTTCGTCAACCGGTTTCCCGTCGTTCCGAACGATTCCTACGATTCCACACATTGGTCTCGTATATTAGCCAAACCATCATAGGCTGTCCAAAACGGTCCACAGATTACACAGATTCGGTCCACAGATTGCCCCGATTCTGTGTAATCTGTGGATTTGCTATATTCAAAGTACAAAGTACAAAGCACAAGGGACAAAGTACAAAACCTGTGTCTGAAATCTTAACTACACCAATCAAACTTATTTCACCGTGCGGAGGGACGCTGATCGACCTGATGGTCGCCGCGGAAAACCTTCCGGAAACTCTCGAATACGCCAAAACACTGCCGGCGGTACGACTTTCGGAGCGCGCGATCTGCGACCTCGAACTGCTCGCTATCGGCGGATTTAGCCCGCTCGACCGGTTCATGAGCGCTGCTGACTATGAGCGTTCGGTAGCCGAGATGCGGTTGGCTAATGGCCAATTATTTCCGATTCCGATCCCACTGCCGGTGGCCAACGATGAGTCGATCAAGCTGGATACCGATGTCGCGCTCGTCGATTCACGTAACGACATCCTGGCGATCATGACGATCGCGGAGATCTATGAGTGGGATCTTGCTACGACTGCTCGCGAGGTTTTCGGTACTAACGATGAGCGCCACTCGCTCGTCGCGGAAATGCATCGCTGGGGCAAACGGAATATTTCCGGACCGCTCAAGGTGCTTCGCCTGCCCGCGCATTTCGACTTTCGCGAGTTGCGTTTGTCGCCTTTAGAAACGCGCCGTCACTTCCAAACCGGCAGCTTCGAAAATGTTGTCGCGTTTCAAACAAGAAATCCGTTGCACCGCGCGCACGAGGAGTTAACCAAACGCGCGATCGCCGACGTAAATGGCGTGCTGTTGCTGCACCCAGTTGTTGGGATGACGAAGCCGGGCGATATCGATCACTTCACTCGTGTCCGCAGTTATAAGGCTCTCGCGGAGAACTATTACGATCCTGAACGCATCCTGCTTTCACTGCTGCCGCTCGCGATGCGAATGGCGGGACCGCGCGAGGCTCTGTGGCATGCGCTAATCAGGCGCAACTACGGCGCGAATCACATGATTATCGGGCGCGATCATGCGAGCCCCGGCAACGACTCAACCGGGAAACCGTTTTATCCGCCCTACGCCGCGCAGGAGTTGGTCGAGAGTTTCGCGGCAGAGGCGGGCCTAAGAGTTTTATCGTTTGGAGAGTTTGTTTATCTGCCTGAGGAGCAGCGTTACGAAGATGTGCGAAAACTCGGCGCTGATGCGGTAACCGCACAACTGTCAGGCACACAGGTACGAGAATGGTATCGCGATGGTGGCCCGCAATTACCGGCGTGGTTTGCGCGTCCGGAGGTGAGTGACGCTATTGCTTCCACGCATCCGCCGCGTCATAAACAGGGCTTCTGTATCTGGTTTACGGGACTGAGCGCGTCGGGGAAATCAACGACCGCGGAAATATTGACTGTGTTGCTACAGGAGTTTGGGCGACAGGTTACGTTGCTCGACGGCGATGTCGTTCGTAATCATCTTTCGCGCGGGCTTGGATTTAGTAAAGACGATCGCGATACGAACATTCGCCGCATCGGTTTTGTAGCGTCGGAGATCGTAAAGCATCAAGGTACGGTGCTCTGCGCGGCGGTGAGCCCGTATCGCGCCACGCGTAATGACGTGAGAAATGCGGTCGGTGGAGAACGATTTATCGAAGTGTTTGTTGATACGCCGATCGAAGAGTGCGAACGACGTGATGTCAAAGGGATGTATCAGAAAGCGCGCCGCGGAGAGATCAAAAACTTTACCGGGATTGATGATCCGTACGAGGCGCCAGTGCAGCCTGAGTTGGTACTCGATACCGTCGCTAATTCAGCGGAAGATAATGCGCGAGTGGTTGTTGAGTATCTGCGAGAGCGTGGATTCGTGAGGTAAGCTGGATAAAGATTTACAAGATTTTCATGATTAACAAGATAAATCATCCAAGAAGCCTCGTAAGCATCCAAGAAGTCTCGTAAGCATCCAGAAGCATCGTCTTCATCCTGTTAATCATGAAAATCTTGTAAATCTTTATCCAGGAGAGCCCACCGCAGCTTTGCGTCGCGCGATTACGCGGGCGGCCTGCAGCTCAGCGAGTTCCTTCTTCGCCAGTACCTGCTGGCGGCGCTTATCCTCAGCGCGCTCTTTCAGAATAACCGCGCCCACCGCCACGAAAATAAAGTAGAACACCAGCAACTGCGAACGCTGCCGATACGCGGTGCCGACGTTTCCCTGAAACAGTGAATACGCGAGGGTCAACATGCTGGTGAAGATGATGATCGGCGACACCTGCCTTAACCGATGTTTCAACGAATACCATAACCCCAGCACCAGCAAGGGAAAGATCATCCACCAGATAACCATCTCCGGTAACGTAATGCTCTGCCGCAACGACGCAAACTGCCACGGGAATGGAGCAAACAACAGATAGACCAATCCCAGCGGAACTACGCTTAGCGCGCCCTCCGTGGTCGTCACGTCAACATCTTTACCAAAGCCGGATCCGGCCGCGGCCTGGTCCTGGCGGCTTATCTGAAGCATCTGCAAGTTTGCATATCGGTCAAACTGGGTCCCGGCAAACTGCAACACCCCAAACCACGTAAACGTCAGTCCAATCGCTGCTACGGCAACAAACCGCTGCATAAAACCCTGAGCGCTCAACGTCTTCATGCCAAGGATGAAACTGCCGGCTACTGCCGCAGCCATCATGTAGAAGATGTAAAAACGCAAACTAAGCAACGCGAGCAAACATCCGGTTAAGACCAGAACCCATTGGGGTGTGATCTTTTCCATCAGCCGCAAGGTGGCGAGAATACAAAGCGCGAGCGCGAAAATAATCAGCCCGTCTTTCAAAGCCTGCGACGACCACAAAATCAGCGACGGGAAGAAAGCCACGAGAATCGCCGCCAACTTCGAAACGCGTGTATTGCTGAAAAGCGATTGAGCGACGTTGAAAACCACGATCGCCGTGGTTGCGCCAACGGAAGCATTGATCAACTGAACCGCCAGCATGTTACGGCCGATAACTTCGTAAACAGCGGCGACGAGATAAAGCATTCCCCACGCGCTCGCTCCTGACTGCACAAAACTCGCGTACTTGCCGGCGTGATAGACGTTGCCATGCCAGGCCTGGACGAGCGATTGACCAAAAATGTCGTACGTGTTTGCGTCGCCGCCGAAGAACTCTTCCATGCCGCCGACAAAGATCGCCATGGCGAGAATGATCCGGACTCCAAGACCCAGAAAAAACAGGCGCAACAGAAAAGTTCGATGCTCAGGCGTGCGCGCCAGAACCATCACCGTTGGAATCGAGACCAACGCACAAAGTGCCAACGCACCGGGAGCGTGATCCGGCCGCAAAAAAATCGCGCCGCCACAGATCATCAGCGTGACAACAATAATCAGTATGTTCATAACACAATTGCTTTAGACGTCGTCCGGGAGATCCGGGCGCGTCTTTCGTTCAATGAGAAACTGGTCCTCAGAGCTTAATTCTTTGATCGTCCGGGCTGGGACGCCGGCGATTAGTTTACCCTCTTCTGCCAGTTGCGCGGTAATCACCGAGCCTATTCCGACGATTGATCTGGCCGGTATCCCGCTGCCCGGAGCCATGCGAATCTCCGAGCCGATGTAGACAAGTGAACCGATGGTTATCGGCATCGTGCGCTGGCGATTGTGTGTCCAGAGAGACGAGTTTCGTCCCCCAAGGATCACGCGCCGGCCGATTTCTACGCGATCCGTGAAGTCAATTTTATGTCCGGTAGTTACGATGCTGCCATCGCCGAGGAGAAATACCGGATCGATCTCATTAACCACTTCCGGATCTGGTATCGAGTTGATCTCGTTCATCCGCATGATTTCGCAGTAACGACCGATATTGACTTCGTCGCCGCCGCGAATAATGTTCAGATGACCGATGCGTACGTGATCTTTGATCACTAACTTCTGCACGCGGATGACGACATTGAAATGCCCGATCGTTACATCGTCGTCGATACTACATTCGCGAGCGTCAAGCAGAGTAATGCCGATTCGAACTCGTTTGCCGATTTTATATCCGAAGAAGAGTCGATAAAGGGGGCGCTTTAGAAACGACGGCAAGATCGCGCACACGGCCAGCATCAGCAAACGCGACTTGCTTGATTTGTTCATATTTAAGAATAGACAGGATTTACAGGATTTACATGATGTACAAGATAATCCTGTTAATCATGGTCATCCTGTTAATCTTGTTAACGAACGAGCTGCCGGCTCTCAAGCTCTGCCGTTGCACTCTCGACCTTGTCCTTCGCGGCTTGGGCGCGCACCCACGACAACAACTCCGGGATACCGCGCTCCAACGAAACCTGCGGTTCGTAACCAAGTAATGACTTAGCCTTCGAAATATCCGCTACACAATGCCGGATATCACCTTCACGGTATTTCGCGACAATCTCCGGCTCGAGATCGAGTCCTAACCCTTCAGCCAGCAAACGACTCACCGTTCGGATCGACGTCGCGACGCCAGTGCCGACATTGATCGCCTGGTAATCCGCCTTATTCGTTTCAAGCGCTAACAAATTCGCGCGCACGATATCACTAACGTGCACGAAGTCGCGCGATTGTTCGCCGTCTTCAAATATGATCGGCCGGTTGTGGTTCAGCAAACGCGACGAAAAGATCGCACACACTCCGGTGTACGGATTCGAAAGCGCCTGCCTGGTTCCGTAAACGTTGAAGTATCGCAAGGCGACTGCCGGAATTCCATACGAACGGCCAACCGCAAGAACAAACTGTTCCTGATCCTGTTTTGTAACTGCATAAACCGAAGTCGGAAACAACGGCTTCTCTTCACTCGTCGGCGCGGGCGCCAGTTGCTTAGCGCACTTCGGGCATTCAACTTCCCACTGCCGTTTCAACAACTGCTCGACCGGGCGAAGCTGAGGCGCGACAAGCCCACAAGTCTCGCACTGGTAGGCGCCTTCGCCATAGATCGACATCGACGACGCAACTACGATCTTCTTTATCTGCGGGCGCCGCGCGAGGATCGCTTCGAGCACCACCGCCGTGCCAAGATCGTTGGCCCGCACGTATCGTTCTATCTCGTACATCGACTGGCCCACGCCGACTTCCGCCGCTTCATGAAACACGACGTCGATGCCTTCCAGGGCGCGATCGACCACTCCGCGATCGCAAACGTCGCCGTGGACAAATTCCGCGTGCGTGTTCAGATAAACCGGCGCGGCATTGTCACCATGTACCTGCGGCACAAGCGCGTCGAGCACGCGCACACGATGCCCTTGATTCACAAGCGCATCCACGAGGTGTGAACCAATAAAACCGGCTCCTCCAGTTACGAGCACA
Organism: uncultured Acidobacteriota bacterium; assembly: GCA_963708055.1. Taxonomy (GTDB): domain Bacteria; phylum Acidobacteriota; class Blastocatellia; order Pyrinomonadales; family Pyrinomonadaceae; genus PSRF01. The sequence continues at coordinate 2,688,681 of OY970193.1, forward strand.
TTAGCTTTTTCCAAATTGACTCCCTATTTCGATAGCGTCTTGCTCTTCTCTGCGGTTCTCTGCGTATCTCGGCGATCTCTGCGATTAAACTCATCACCTTGACGCAGAGATCGCCGAGATTCGCAGAGGGCCGCAGAGAAAACTTTTTTCAAACACCTGGAGTTCACGCCCCAGGCTTTATGCTGACACCCGCTTCGCGGGTTAAAGCATCCACCGGCTCTTTCACATCGTGGATTACTGATTTGAAGATTTCATAAACTCTGGGGGTTTGGGTTATGGCTGAGTACTTCTGTTCCACGGTAACACGCCCTGCGTGGCCCAGTCGTTGCCGCAATTCGTGCGAGCGTAACAAACGGCTGAGCTTCTCAACCCACTCGTCTTCCGTGCCGGCAATGAAGCCATTCTGATCGTCCTGGATGATGTCAGTATTAACGCCAACGGGCGAACAGACAGTGGGAATTCCGAGCGCCATAAACTGCAACGCTTTCAAGCCACACTTGCCTTTGCTCCAGCGATCGTCGGGCAAAGGCATGACGCCGATATCGATCGCTCCTAAATCTTCGAGTTCCGTATCGGCACGCCAGGGCATCGCTTCCACCTCAACCGGCGCGCATTCGTACGACGGAGTTCCAATCACACGCAGACGAAACTTTTCCTTCTCGGCAAGTTTCTTTAGCGCGCCCCGCAAGGTATCGAGATGTTGTACCGTGCTGTAACTTCCGGTCCAGCCAATTACCGGTGGACCACTGTTTTCCCTGCGCGGCGGGACCAGGTACTTTTCCGTATCGATGGTCGTCGGGATCACGGTGACGCGATCGTTCACCTGCCGCGCGTATTCTGCAAGGTAGGGATTTCCCACCATCACGTGCGACGCAAGCCGGCAAATAGTTTTTGTTTTTGAAGCAAACTTCAGGTAACTCAGATAGCCATTCGAAGGGCTGCGATACGAGACGAAGATTGCATCGTCAAAATCGAAAACAATCGGCACACGACGTTGATGGATCAACTTTTCGAAAATCGGGGGACCGAGCAATGCAGCTTCGCGCAGGATGTAAACCAGATCGTACTCTTTGGCTTTACGAACGAGGGATAATCGGCGGTTTAAGCCGCGAGTGACAAGCTGGAGTTTCTTGCCCATCATGCCGCGCTTGTATAAAAGCGCGTGTAATTCTTCATCCTCGAAAGGCGCATACGTGATCTCAACACCACGTTCGCGCAACAGTGGCTCCCACTGTTCGAGGCGATAGCGCTGGCCTGGCGACGTATCGTAGAGCGCGGGCATCAAGGCAAGAACATGCATAAGCTTATCGTTATTCGGTAAAAGTCAGTATACAAAAAGGTTTTTAGCCACGGATTACACGGATCTTCTTTTTTTATTAATCAGTTTTTTGAATCCGTGTGATCCGTATCATCCGTGGCTGGTTATCCGGCCTTCCGTCCGGTGGCGATCCAGCCAAAATTTTCTCCAACATTGATCACTTCCAAAGACGCACGAGCTAACCAATTCAAAACATCAGCGCGCGTGTAACGATTCTCAATAGGAGCCGATAACCGATCGAGTTGATCGTTAACACAAACTCTAAACGGCAAATGCGCGTACTGCTTCATCGGAATCTCTTCAGCAACCTGACTCAAGCCCGGCACCTTTTTCAAAACCCGGTACGGCCACACAAACAACGTGAAGACCACCGCGGCGGTCGGATACGCAAGCGCGTAAACAGCACCGTGGGGCAGTCGCGTAGTTAATTTGCGAGCCGCCGAAATGCCCGATAACATCGCCGCCTTGATTGGCCGTTGCTCCGGTTTCCAGTAAAGATAAATCTGGACCAAGCCGCCCGGTTTCAAGAACCGTAGCAGGTTTTGAAACGCCCCTTCGGGATTGGGCAAATGATGTAAGACGCCGATTGAATAGATAAAGTCGAAGCTTTCCAGAGCGAACGGCGGATTGTGCAGATCGGCCTGGACCACGTGGACGTTGCGGGATTCGGTGTTGCGCCGCGCCACCTCGACGGCCGAGCCCAGATCGATGGCCCACACCTCAGCGCCGTATTTGGCTGCGTAATATGCGAAGCGGCCGTTTCCACAACCGGCATCGAGGATTTTCTTTCCCGGAAAGAAGTCGGCGGCGTGTGGTCGCATGTACTCGAGAAACTGCTTCTCCCACTCGTCGTACATCTCGGGAAAGCGATGCCATTCGTAACCAAAACTCTGCGCTGTTTCAGCTTGCCGCTCGTCGTTTTGAGATGCCTGGCTGGCGCCGTTCAGGGCGTCGCGCATTGTAGGCAGTAAGAGCCGTGGAATGCCGCCAGTGATGGGGTAAGAGATATCGCAGTGCGCGCACTTTAAATCGTCGGCAGGCAGAAGCTCTCCGCGACATCGCGGACAGCGCAAAGTTTCCAGTAACTTTGTTAAGTCGTCAGACATGCTTAACACGATTAACAAGATTTACATGATTAACAGGATATCTTGTTCATCATGTAAATCTCGTTAATCCTGTCCCAATACCCTCTCGTAAAGCGACGCGTATCGTTCACCACCGATCCGCTTCAGATCGAATAACTTCTCCGCCACAGCACGCGCTTCATCTTTTACTTTCTCGTTGCTCACGATCGATTCAATCTCGCGACTCGCGCGCGCGTAGTCGTCGTCGCCGAAATCTTCAATGAGCACGCCCGCTTGCCAGTCGTGGATCAGCGCATCAGAATCGCCAACGCCGGCATTTAACACCAACGGCAAACCACAGGCGAGATACTCACCATTTTTGGTCGGCGACGACGCAATCTTCGACATACAGCGCTTGATAAACGCCAGTCCAATATCTGCCGCAGCAAGGTACGAAGGAACGTCGGCAGATGCAACTGCACGCACACTGAAATTTTTGTCCGCGACGTTGCGGTTGCTCATCAACTCCCGCACCCGGTCGTGACTGCCGGTCGTGAGCCACAGCAAGTGAGCGTCGCGATTGTGCTTCAGGAAAGCGGCGAAAAAATCGGCCATCTTCTCCGTCAGGTACCAGCCATCAAGCGAGCCACTGTAGACCATCGTAAAGCGCTCGCCTAATCCCAGTTCATTGCGCCGGCGCGCGCGCTCCGCGGCGTCAAACTTAAACAAAGAAAGATCGACGCAACACGGAATCACTTCGTGGTGCACTGCGCGACCGCGCAAGCCGGGCCATTCCCTGATGATCGGCCAGATTCGCTCAGTCAACGTTACGATACCATCCGTAGCAGCCAGAATACGTCGTTCCGCCGCCTTCGTCAGACGATAAGGCAAACTGCCTTCGCGCCAGTGTTCCGCGTCAACATATTCTTCGGCCATCAACCCGCGCAAATCAAAGAGCATCTTCGTCCCAAGACGCCGCTTCAACCCAAGTGCAATGGTCGCGGGGATATGACTGCGCGCGTGAACCATCTCAATCCGGCCACGTTTTACCAATGAAGCAGCTTTGCGATAACCGGCAATCACGTCGTAGATCGTTGCCGGTATCGACGGTCGCTGATGATAGCGCAGCCAGTGCCAATCAATCCCTTCAGGCCTGAGTCGTTCGCGTAACTGCTCGCACTCCCGAATTCCTTCCGGCGTGAACGCTTTAGGACGTTCAAAACTCAGGAGCGTAAAGCGCACGCCGCGAGTCGCCAGTTCACGCAGGTACGGAAGCACCTGACTCTGGCCGAGCGGATCAAGCATTCCGTTGTAGGAGATGAATAAAACCCGACGGCCCTCAAGCGCCATTGCCGGCCTCCACCGGAGTCTTTTTACTCCAGCGAAAAGAATCCAGCGCCAGCCACTGAATGCTTCCGATAATTGCCGCCGCATCCAGCACCGCCAACAACGACATTACCATCGCCCCGCGCGCAACGTTCTGCAAAAAAGAGGCAGGATAACAATCTCGATTTCGTTTGATCGAAACCGCCGCCCGCGCTGACAGCATCAGGAGCCACAAGGCCAACACCGGCCAGATCCAAAATGGGTCGATAATCAAAGCCGCGAGGAACAACACCGCAAGCACGCCATAGCGCATCAGGATCGTCGCCTGCCACTGGCGAAACAGCCCGGCGCGAATATTGTTTCGCGAATAAACCACAAATCTTTTGAAGGTGGACCAGAGTGTTGGCCGGAGATCCCAGGTCACCTGCGCGCGCGGTTCAAAAACATACCGATAGCCGGCATTCTCAACTCGATCCATGAAGAGCAGATCTTCAGCCGAGCGCAACTCTTCTGGAAATCCGTTGACGGCTTGCCATGCCTCGCGGCGCAACAAAGTGGAAGCAATGAAACGCGGGCGGGTGAGTATTCCGTCATGCAGCGTGGGCGGCGGCACGTAGGCGATCGCCGCACACTGTTTGAAGAAAGTGTTTGTTAATGGCTGCCACGAACCATAAACAACTGAGATTGAATCGTCCTGCTCGGCCCGCGTGACCAAAGCTTCGAGCCAGTCATTCGCAAGACGAATACCCGCGTCAGTAAAAGCCAGCCACTCAAAACTCGCCTGCGCCGCGCCAAGGTTGCGCCCGCGTCCGGGCAATGCCGCGCCGGCGCGAATGAGACGCACCGGCGCTCCTTTGCGAATGTATTCCTCGACAATCTGCGGCGTTGCATCGACCGAACCACCGTCGGTGATCACGATCTCGTCGGGTGGTCGCGTTTGCGACAGCAAGCTGTCAAGCAGTTCGCGAATCGACTTCTCCTCGTCTCTTACGGGGACAACGACGCTGACTTTCATATCCACAGATTACAGTCCACAGATTACGCAGATTAAAGTTTAAGCCGCGGATCTTCGCGGATAAGAACGGTAATCCGTTTTCATCCGTGAAAATCTGCGGCTAAAAAACTTCCGCGACGGCGAAATCAACTGGTAGCGAGCGCGTTTAACGGCGCATTCTGCTTTTCGAGCTCACCAGCGATCCAGTGATAAGTAATCTCCAGTCCGTCCTCCAGAGAGACGGTCGGTTCCCACTGCAATACTTCCCGCAATTGAGTGTTGTCGCTGTTGCGACCACGGACGCCTTGCGGTTTCGTCAAATCATATTGCTTACCGATCTGCTTGCCCGCGATCTTCGAAACAATATCGACCAGCTCGTTGATCGAGATCATGCGATCCTGGCCGAGGTTGATTGGATCGCGATGTTCGCTCTGCATCAGGCGATAGATGCCTTCAACACAATCGTCGATGTAGCAGTAAGAGCGAGTTTGTTCGCCATCGCCCCAAACTTCGATCGAATCGCCACTTGCAGCCTGCGCAACTTTGCGACAAATCGCCGCCGGCGACTTCTCACGTCCGCCATCGTACGTTCCCAGCGGTCCGAAGATGTTGTGAAACCTGACGACGCGTGTATCTAATCCAAAGTCTTCGGTGTAATGGCGGCAAACTCTTTCCATGTAGAGTTTTTCCCAGCCGTAACCGTCTTCGGCATCAGCCGGATAAGCATCCTGCTCTCGCAAAGGCGTGACGTCAGTTTCTTTCTGTTTGTAACCCGGATAGATGCAGGCACTCGACGTATACAGATAGCGTTTCACTCCATTAGCGCGCGCGGCCTCGATGCTGTTCAGGTTGATCAGCGTGTTGTCGCGCACAATGACGGCTTTGTTTGTTTCGATAAAACCGATGCCACCCATGTTCGCGGCCAGACCGTACACCTGGTCCATACCTGCTGTAGCTTCGAGACAGTTGTCAGCTTTGGAGAGATCCAGCTGTAAAAACTCATCGGCCGCAGTGGGCTCGTATTCCGGCTCCTTGATGTCAACGCCGCGCACGAAATAGCCGCGCTCTACGAGATACTTCGTCAGGTGATGACCGATAAAACCACCCGCCCCGGTTACCAGTACTTTTGTCTTGTCCGACATTAATGAATTTTCTCCAGTAAAGATGGGATAAAGATAAACAAGATTCTACAAGATTTACAGATTTATCTTGGTAATCCTGCACAATCTTGTCAATCTTTATCCATTGCCACTAACCGTAAGACGCCTCAAACAGCCCCAAAAGGGCCTATTCAAAAGCCCCTCCGGATGCGTCGCAAACGCTTTCATTAACCAACTTGCAGCTTCCGATTTACGCCCGGCCTCGCTCGCGGCGTACGAAAGTCGCAGAAACCTTGTCGCTTTGCACCAGCGTTGATCGACGCCCTGCAGTTGCGGTTCGTAAAACTCGGCGATCCGATCAAACTCCTCGAGCTGGCGATGACCTTCAGCAATCGTCTTACTAACTTCATGCAAACGATAAGCAGCCATCGGCAACGGGATGTATTCACACCTGTGTCCGGCAAGTAACAATCGCACGTACATGTCGTGATCAAAATCGTAATTCCAGCGTTCCTGAAAACCGGAGCGAACCAGTTCCGTTTTCCAGAAGTGACCCGGTTGCGGAGCCCGATAGGCCCACGACAAACAATGCGCCGCCGAACGCGGCACCGTGGCGTGAATCATTCTCGTCTCGTGGCCGTCGCCAAACATGAGCGTGTCGCCGCAAACCCATTTGCATTCGGGCTTGTCGGCAAAGTGATTCATGACCGCATTGAATGCACCGGGAAGATAAACGTCGTCGCTGTTGATAAAGGCGAAGTATTCACCCGTTGCTTTTTCAAGCCCTTTGTTGATCGCGTGCACCTGGCCGCGATCTTTTTCACTGACCCAGTAAGCGAAATTGCTCTCGTAACGGCGAATTATCGAAACACTTTCATCAGTGCTGCCGCCGTCGATCACGATGTACTCGAGCGACTCATACCCCTGATTCAACACTGACAGAATCGTCTCCTCCAGGAAACGTCCCTGGTTAAATGAAGGAGTGATAATGCTGAGCTTTGGTGGCATTCAGTTGCTGGGCCGGAAACTCTTTATCGACTCCACCACGTAAACCTGCTGCTCCATGGTCAACTCAGGATAAGCCGGCAGCGCCACGGTTTCATTCGCGGCTGCTTCCGCTTCGGGGAAGTCTCCTGGTTTATGACCAAGATAAGAGAAGCATTCCTGCAGATGCAGCGGAATCGGGTAATAGACCTTGCTTCCGACATTGCAGGATTTCAGGTGGTCCATGAGGGCATCTCGATTTCCGGGAACACGAATCACGTACTGATGAAAAATGTGGCGCCCGTCGTCTCTGACATGTGGCGTCACCAGAGGAAATGTCAAATCAGCACTCTCGAGCAGTTGAGTATAAACTTCAGCTTTCCGGGCACGTTCTTCTGACCATCCATCCAAACTGGGAAACTTTACTCGCAACACGGCGGCTTGCAGTTCGTCCAGCCGGCTATTAATGCCGACTTCCTCGTGCTGATATTCCGTCGAACCGCCATGTGCGCGCAAGCGACGCAGACGGGCGGCAACTTCGTCGTTGTTGGTAGTGACGATTCCGCCATCGCCGGCACCACCGAGATTCTTTGTCGGATAGAAACTAAAACAACCGGCGAACCCCATTGACCCGGCAGGACGTCCGTTATCGGTGGCGCCGATTGCCTGCGCCGAATCTTCAATAATTCGAACGCCGTGCCAGCGGCCAATTTCAAGCAAACCGCTCATCGGGGCACATTGGCCGTAAAGATGAACCGGCATGATCGCTTTCGTTCGCTCCGTGATCGCCTCAACAACTCCCGAAGGATCGATGTTGTAAGTGCGCGGATCGATATCGACAAACACCGGTCGCGCGCCGAGCCGAGCAATACAGGCAGCGGTTGCAAAGAACGAAAACGGCGTCGTTATCACTTCGTCGTCGGCTTTTACGTCGAGCGCCATCAGAGCCAGCAACAAAGCGTCAGAACCCGATGCACAACCAACGGCGTGCTCCGTCTGACAATAATCAGCGATTAACTGTTCGAGTCCGCGGACTTCATCGCCGAGCACAAAGCGCTGCGAACTCATCACACGGTCTACTGCCTGGTGCAAGTCGTCTTTCAGCGAGACATACTGCGCCTGAAGATCAAGCAAGGGAACATTCATAAGATAAAGGAAGTCGAAGCCGTCCACAGATTACTCAGCTTGGGGTCTGGGTAATCTGTGGATAGGGCAGGAGAAAAATCAGGCGGTCTCACCCGCAGAAGCATTCTGGTTATCAACGTCAGTCGAGTAATAATTACTGTAGTAACCAGAGTAATAATAATCTTGCGTTTCGAGCTTCACGTTATTGAGCACCACACCAAAGATGTGCGCGCCCACATCGAGCAGCTGTTGTTTGGCCCGGCGCACCACTGCGCGCGAGCTTCTGCCGCCATGGACCACTAACATGACGCCGTCGACCATCGTCGACAGGATCGAAGCGTCAGTGAATGAGATCGCCGGCGGCGAATCGATAATGATATGAGCAAACCGCTCACCCAAAAGCGAGAGCAGTCGTCGCATCTCCTCGGAACCAAGTAACTCTGCCGGATTCGGCGGTACCGGTCCTGAAGTCAGAATCTTGAGATTCGGCGTCTTGGTACAAACCTGAAGCAGGTTATCGAGATTCTTTTCGCCTGACAGCCAGGTCGTCAGACCTTTGGAATTGCCGACCTCAAACTGGGCGTGCAGGCGCGGCCGTCGTAAGTCGCAATCGATAATCAAAACTTCAGCGCCGGTCTGCGCCAGCATGAAGGCCGTGTTGATCGCAGTCGTAGTTTTACCTTCAGAAGGCTGGCTCGAGGTCACGAGAATAGTCTTTGGAGGCTGTCCTGCTGACGACAGCAACAACGACGTTCTCAAGTGGCGATAGGCTTCGGCGATTGGCGATCGCACATCGTCGATCATCGCCAGCGCCGTACTCTCTGAAGGTGCAGTATTGGGCCGCGGCAATCCTTTCAGACTTACAGCCCCGCCTCGACTGGCCGGGATCATCGCCAAAGCCGGCAGGTGAATATAACGATCGACATCGTCCAGAGACTTCACTGTGTCGTCGAGGAAGTGGAGCAAAAATGCTAAACCGATTCCCGCGACGAGTGAGAGCGCGAGCGCGATCATCACGTTGCGCAAACGCGCTGGGCCAACTGGAGCTCTCGGCAAACGACTGAGGTTTTCGATTCTTACTTCGCTGCCTTTATCGCCCTGCGCGATTTCGAGGTCGCGCTTCTTCTGCAGCAACACATTCAAATACTGTTTGTTTGCCTCGAGACGTTGCGAGTAAACCGCCATCTCAATTCGATCGCGGGTCTGCTGATCCGTGATGCCGCGCTGCCGGTTGTAACTCTGAGTAATGTTGGTTTCGTGAGCTCTGGCGGATTCGTATTTCGAACGCAGCATGTTCACGGCTTCGTCCGCGGCCTTGTTCATTTCGGCCTCGAGCCGGTCAATGGCGGCTTTCGTTTGCTTTACCTCTGGCCATTCGTCCGTGTACTTGATTTTCAAAGTGGCAAGCTTCTCTCTCAACTCGGCAAGCCTGCCCTGAATAGTGATGATGCGTTCTGACTTAACCACTTCCGGGATTGAAAAACGGTCGGTGGTGTTTTTAGCGCTCTCGTAGATCGCCTGAGCATTCTCGCGATCGTTTTGCGCGTCGAGCGCTTGTTTACTCAAATCCGCTAAACGTTGTCCTTCAACGTCGAGCTTGCTGTCGTTTGTCGGTTGCACGCCGGTCGCGCGCGCATAGTTGAATAACGCTTCCGTGTCGTGCCGGATCTTTTCCTGGTACTCGGCAATCGAGCGAGCCAGCAGGTCTTCGGCGCGCGTTGAGTTTTGCGTAGTGCGTTCGACGTTGTTGGCTTGAAATACTTCGGCCAGCGCGTTGGCGACCTTCTGAGCGATCTCAGGATCGGTATGGCGATACTTGATGTTGAAAAGATTGGTGCCGACGATTCCCTCTACCTTTTCCGATCCGATGATCGCGTCTTCGTAAGGTTCGAGAGCTGCCAACTCTTCCGGGCTCAGTGGTTCGTCTTTCAATTGCGCCTGGGAAACGACATTGAGACCACCAGGAGCAGCCGTTGCGACTGCGGGCGGTTTTTTCTCGCCGGAAACCATTCGCCGGAGAGCGGTGAATATTCCACCCTGAGCGCCGGCGCCAAAAAACTTCGGATTGTGTTTGAGGTCCAAACTCAGCGCGACCTGACGTGCCAGCGCCGGACTCTGTAGCAGCTTTATCTGCGTGCCCCAGAAATTCGCGTCCGGTTGAGCATTGAGCACAAAGTCTTTCGTCTGCAGAAGGTTTGGAGCGCGTTGCTCGATGCGGATGGTAGTTTCAGCTTCGAAGACCGACGGCTGGCGGAACATCTGAATCGCGACCAGCGACGTGACGACCAGGCAAAGACTGAGAATTAGCCACTTCCGCTTCAGCACCACAAACAGGTAATCACGAAGCTGGCTGGGTTCCGTGGCGGCAGGACCATATGACCTGACCTGGTTAACATCGGTGAGTGGGCGGTCGAGACTGCGGTCGACCCCAGGCATGGGCATCAGGCGATTATCTTGCGACATCATTTATGTTCCGGTTTTCGAAAATACAGATAACTAATTCACAATCCGACAGAGGGAGAATAATAACAGAGACTCGTTTTGAGGCAACCCCAAACGGCCTGATTCTGTGCCTTTTGTGCCTCTTTGTGGCCCCAAGAGGCACAAAGCACATTAATGATTCTGGACGAATTTCGCCAAACTTTCCTGCCACGAGGGCAATGGCGCCAATCCTAAGGCCTCCGATCGCAGACATTTGAGGCGCGAATTTCTGGGACGCGGTGCCGGTCTGTTCAAACTGTCGCCCTCAACAACCTCGATCATGTCTGCGTTAAGACCCGCCAACCGCAAAGCCTCGCGCGAAAACGTCTCGAAACTAGCACCGTCACCTGAGTTCACCACATGGTAAGTCCCCGGTTGGTCCAGCACGGCGAGTTCACGCAGCCGGGCAGCCAGGTCGCGGCCGTACGTCGGAGTTCCCCAGTAATCACCAATCGCCTTTAACCGTTCGCCACGCTTCGCACGCGCAACCACGTTGCTCAGGAAATTTTTTCCGCCCGCGCCAAAGATATATCCGGTGCGGACCACAATCGTCCGCGCGTCAGCCGCCTGCGCTTGCTGCTCACCTTCAAACTTCGACTCGCCATACACGCTGATCGGTCGCGCCCGATCTTCTTGCGTGTAAAAATCTTCTTTCTCGCCGTCAAAAACATAATCCGTTGAGATCGTAATCAGGAAGCCGCCAACCTCACGCGCCGATCGCGCCAGGTTCTCCGGACCGCGAGCATTCACGTGGCGCGCCTTCTCCCGATTGCTTTCACAACCATCGACGTCAGTCCAGGCCGCACAATTAATCACTGCCTCAGGGCGATGGTCTACCATCGCACGCGCAACGGCATCAGCGTCAGCAATATCCAACGCCTGATGGTCGTAAGCGACGACTTCATCACCATTGGCTAAACAGTGTTCGACGAGCGCGCGTCCGACTAACCCTTTTGCTCCGGTAATCAGAATCTTCAACTTGCCCCAACCTCAGTTCCATATTGTGCTTTGTAGTAATCCCGGTAAGCACCATTTCTGACTTTTTCAATCCACTGAGGATTCTCGCGATACCAGGCAATCGTTTTACCGAGTCCGCTGGACCACGTCTCGCGCGGTCGCCATCCCAACTCCGACTCAGTCAGCGACGGATCGATCGCATAACGCCGATCGTGCCCGAGCCGGTCTTTGACAAACGTGATCAGGCTGCGCGGTTTCCCCACCGCGTCGAGCAGTGATTCAACCACGTCGATATTGCGGCGTTCGTTACGAGCGCCGATGTTGTAAACCGCCCCGGCACGTCCTTTCTCGATCGCAGTGAGAATCGCGTGGCAATGATCTTCAACGTAGATCCAATCGCGCACGTTCTGACCATCGCCGTAAACCGGGATTGCTGTGTCGCCAAGCGCATTAGCCAGCGCGAGCGGCAGAAACTTTTCCGGAAACTGTCGTGGGCCATAGTTGTTGCCGCAACGCGTGATGACGGCATCGAGACCAAAAGTGTGTTGCGCAGCACGCACCAAATGCTCGGCGGCAGCTTTGGATGCGGCGTAGGGACTGTTGGGTGCAAACGGCGAATCTTCGGTAAAGAAACTTCCGTCGTTTTCCGGCAAACTTCCCATCACTTCGTCGGTCGACACCTGAAGAAATCGCTTCACGCCACGAGCCCGCGCAGCATCGAGCAAAACCTGTGTGCCCATGATGTTAGTTCGGAGAAACTCATCCGCCGAAGCAATGCTTCGATCCACATGTGACTCAGCAGCGAAATTGACGACGACGTCAGCATTCTGGTCCAGGTTGGCGAACACCGCATCGCGATCGGTGATGCTCGCGCAAACAAATCGGTGGCGGCTGGAATCGAGGCCCTCGAGGTTATCCGGATTCCCGGCGTAAGTGAGCGCGTCGAAGTTTACAATTCGGCAGTTACGGTCCTCTTCAAGCAGCAGTCGCACAAAACACGACCCAATGAACCCAGCACCGCCCGTCACGAAGAATGTCTTCATATTGCAACCATTATTAGCTACGGATTGCCCACATGTACACCGGATTAATCCGTTTATTTCAGTGTTAATCCGTGGCCGGTTCGCCGTTGAAACAAAAATGTCATCGAATTGCAATTTGACCTTCCGATAAAAATGGACTATTACATCCCGCGCTTATTAGAGACTAGGTCGCGTGACCTCCTCGCTCTGAGGCTAGTGGACCGCTGTTGCACGGTCCATTCCATGCAAAGTTTCATGCTAACTACTGACTGCTAAACGCTGGTCGTAGTATCTGGCCACTTTTCAGGCCTAAAGCCGCTGCTAGTAATTTTCGCAGACAATTTCCAGCAATAAGTTCTTCCTGTCGTCGGGCATAAGGGCCCGGGTCTCTTCGCGTGAGAAATCTCGAATCGTCCTCCAAGGAGATAACCCAGAATGATCAATGCTTCGCCCTCGAATTCCAGTTCCTTTAACAATCGGCCGCGTTTTTTGATTTTCGCGGTTTTCATGGTCGTCGCGGCGTTAATGGCTCTTCCACTCTTCATCGGATCGGCCTCGTCTCCCACAACGCCTGTTAATAGAAGTCTAATTACACATAAGCTTGATAACTCGACCTCATCCTCGCACGAAAGTGTCGTAGCACGCAGTTTCAACTTCATAAACATGATGCCGCAGGCTGGTCCAGTAACTGTTGAGACCTTTGCCGGCAACTGCACCGATCCTAAAACCGTCTTCAATGTGCAGGACACTGACCTGACTGTTTGCGCGAAATTCACGAATGCGAGTCCGGGCTGGAGAGTGATCTGGTCCAACGCGCGCTTCGTCTCGGTGCAAAACAGTCCGATTACCACGGCAAACGGCAGCGCCACTTTTACGCTGACGCCGGCTTCGAGTCTGGGCGACTGGCGCGTGATTATTTTCGAGCCGATCGGCGGCGCCGTTCACGCAGTAACGTCGTTCACAGTTATTGACGAAGCTAACCCAACCGCCGATCTTTCAGTATCAAAATCCGCAATTTCGGAGAGTGCGTCGTCCGGTGGCCAGGCAATCTTCTCGATCCAGGTAACCAATAATGGACCGAGCGCCGCCGGTGCGGTGGTGCTTTCGGATGACGTTCCGGTCAACACTACTTTCCAATCGTTCGATCAACTGGCTGGACCAGTGTTCACCTGCACCAGTCCTAACGTAGGCGAAACCGGTTCAACAAGTTGCACAATCACCAGCCTCGGACGTGGCGAAACAGCATTCTTTTTCGCTACCTACCAGATCGGCACCGTGCCCAACGGAACCGTGATCTCCAATACGGCCACCGTTACCAGCAGCACCAACGATCCGGTTAACCCGAACAGCGACAACAACACTTCGACCGCAACCGTCGACATCGTTAACACTCCGTGCCAGCTCTCCACTCAGGAAAATATTACGGTGAGTGCAGACGCGGGCCAGGCCGGCGCAGTCGTGACTTACACAACGCCAACCGGAACTGGAGATTGCGGAACAACAACGACCGGCGAAGGTGGCGAAGTGATTCCGGCAATCAGTTGTAATCCGGTTTCCGGTTCGTTCTTCCCGGTGGGTAGCACCACGGTAATTTGTACGGCGCAAACAGGCGCCGCCACCAGTTTCCAGGTGACGGTTGACAATCCCGGCGCGCTCTCCATTTCGCTCAATGGCGCAAACACGTTAACGCTCGAATGCGGTCAGCGCTTTGGCGATCCCGGAGCAACAGCCATCGATGGCACCGGACAGCCTATTGAGGTGACGGTGAGCTACACCGGCGGCTTTAATGATGAGGCTCCGGCTGTTGGCACCTATACCGCCACTTACACGGCAACCGAAGGAGCAAACTCCGTTTCGACCACTCGCACCCTCAATGTCACTGACACTGAAGGACCTGCGATTACCGTCGACGGTGCGAACCCATACAGAATTCAACAAGGTTCCTGCTCGCCGTTTGTTGACCCAGGCGTCTCGGCGTTTGACTCGTGTGCTGGTGCAAAACCGGTTACGACCACGATTTCCGGTCCAGGCGGAGCGACTTCGGTCAATCCAGCCATCGCCGGTACTTACACGATCACTTACACAGCGACGGATGGGACCAACCAATCCACGGCAACTAGAACCGTCGTGGTTGGCACGTTCCCTGAAGACGAAGTGGACCAGCCGGGTACGTCCAACGTTCCACCTACCATCACGCTCAACGGTGACGATCAAATCACCCTCGAGTGTGGCACTGCCTTTACCGATCCCGGCGCGACCGCTTCAGTCTGCGGCAGCCCGGTGACGGTAACTACAACCGGAGCCGCAAATCCAAATGCACCCGGAATCTACACGATTACCTATTCGGCCACAGCCAATGGCTTTACTTCGGAAGTGACCAGAGTAGTGACCGTGGATGACACCGTTGCGCCGGTAATTACGCTCAACGGCGCCAACCCGATGCAGGTTGGATTCGGCACGACCTTCACTGATCCAGGGGCGACCGCGTCCGATGGCTGTGCGGGCAATTTGACGTCGTCAATCGTTGTCACCGGAAGCGTTGATACCAATACCGTTGGTTTTTACGCGTTAACTTATACGGTGAGTGATCCGTCAGGGCACAGTGACACCGAAGTCAGGACCGTTCAGGTCTTGCCTTACAACTTCACTGGTTTCTTTTCACCGATTGACAATCTGCCCACGGTTAACCAGGTGAACTCCGGCCAGTCAATACCAATTAAGTTCAGCCTGGGTGGTAATCAGGGAATGAACATTTTCGCGGCAGGTTCGCCGAGTTCGGTGCAAATCAACTGCAACACCAACGATCCGATCTCGGAGGTCGAAGAAATTGAAACCCCTGGTAGCAGCGGGCTTACATACGATGCGGGTTCCAATCAGTACAAATACGTCTGGAAGACGGAGAAATCCTGGAAGAACACTTGCCGTCTACTTACGGTCACGTTACGCGACGGCACGGTTCACACAGCGAAGTTCAAGTTCAAATAGGTGAGCAATCGAGTTTGGCGGCGTCAATCATCTCTCGACGCCGCCAAACTAGGATTCATTAGGAATGGTCAACTAATTAACGCTTTCAATGACCAGATACATTTTTTCAACTGCGGGGAAATCCGACGTAACAGTGAACGGACCAAACCCTTGTTCTACTGACGGGCCCCCTCGACCTACAACTAAAGGAGACTAAAAATGAGTAAGTTTCGGTTCACGATCAAGGTTTTGGCAATCGCGATCTTCATGTTTGCTACAGTCTCGATCGCCCAGGCCCAAGCCTCCCGTACATGGGTATCCGGTGTTGGCGACGACGTCAACCCCTGTAGCCGCACAGCCCCCTGCAAAACATGGGCTGGCGCCATCTCCAAGACCGCGGCCTGCGGTGAGATTGATGCTCTCGATCCAGGTGGTTTCGGTGCAGTAACAATCACCAAGTCGATCACGCTCGATGGCACCGGCACGTTTGCCTCGATCCTCGCCTCCCTCGTGAACGGGATCATCATCAACGCCGCGGCTACCGACGTAGTTACCATCAGAGGTATCTCCATCAACGGGTTCTGTAACGGTATAAGCGGCATAAACGTTCTGTCGGCGAAGACCGTAAACGTCGAAGACTGCGTCATCTTCCGGTTCAATACCGGCAATGGCATCACAGTTAACGATCCTACGGGCGTCAACTTGAACGTCAGGAATACTGTCATCAGGGACAACACACTCGCCGGAATAAACACGACCAGCTCCGGCGGTAACGTAAACGTCACGCTTGAACACGTCTCGCTGATAGGCAACGGCAACGGCCTGCACGCGCGCTCTGGTTCGAGAGTCACGGCTCGCAACTGCGTGTTCTCCAACAACGCCACCAACGGCGTGTTTGCGGATGCGGCTGGTGCAGCGCTCGTGAACGTGTTCATTTGGGACAGCCAGATTTCGATGAACGGCGGCAGCGGCGTCAGAGCCGGTAACGCTGGTAACGTCGGAACCTCGGGTGTAACCCTCAACTCCAACCAGATCGATCGCAACACGGGCAATGGCGTGTTGATCAGCACCAATGGTGTGGTTAACACCTTCGGTAACAACTCGATCCTGGGTAACGGTACTGACGGTTGCGGCGGCTGCTTGTCTGTCGGACCGGGTGCCTAATACTTTCCTTTTGGGAAAGATGGCCTAAGATGAGGCGGCTAGTCGGATAAACGGCTAGCCGCCTTTTTCGCGTTTAGACGCTTCTCCCGAGGACGAGTTATGAAATTGTTGTTAGCACTTCTTGTTGCCTCGTTGGTTTTCGTGCAAACGCCGGCGGGGAAGTTTAGTGGACGCTGGCGTGTGAAGTTCAAGATGACCGGACACGAAAAGAATGTGGTTTTTGAAGCGAAGGAAAACGGCGACGGCGCTTTTCAGTTACTCGACACTGGACCAGATGACAAAGCGGTAGCCATGCCGGCGCCGGGCGTCTGGTCGCAACTGACAAACAACCGCGTCAGTTTTTCAGGCGAAACCGAGTTGCCGATCGGCGACTGCTGCCGCGAAATTGGGACAATGATGTTCAAAGGCCGCTTCACTTCGCCGAGTACGATCACTGGAACCATGGTCTTCGTAACCAGCGTGGACCAGGAAGAGAGCGCCTTCAAATTCCGATCGGAAGTCGGCACCTTCGAAGCCACCAAACTTTAGGCCGCGAAAAAGCACAAGAAGCACAAATGATAGTAGCGGGTCAAAATAAATTACTTTCCTCGCGCGGCGTCCGTGCCAACCGGGTCGCTCACACTCAAGAGTTGGTCACAGTTTTTGGTTGCCTTCAATCATTCGCCTCTCATTTCAGCAATTCATTTTTTGTGCTTCTTTGTGGCTAATGGGTAATGGATATTCTCATCGTGGCTACGCAGCCTCACTTTCGGAGTTTGGAGCGCCGCGGTTTTTGTCTCGCAGTGGTGGGTGGTTGTTGGAGCGGGCAATTCCCGGAACTTCGTATCGCGATGCGATGGGATGCTATCCGCTGTTTGCCTGTGACGATTGGTCAACACTCGATCAGGATCTTGATGATCTTCGCGGCGAACTGGTGAGTGTAGCCCTCGTCGCAGATCCATTTGGCGATCATAACGAAGCACTACTCCGAAAATGCTTCCCTGATGTTGTGGTTCCTTTTAAAGATCATCTGATCACCGATCTCACCCAACCTCCAGACTCATTCATCAACCCACAACACCGCCGTAAAGCTCAGCGCGCACAAGAACTTCTCAACGTTGAACTCTGTGCCGACCCGATGCGCTTCGTTGACGACTGGATCAACCTCTATGCTAACTTGACCACTCGTCACAGTATTCAAGGCTTAACCGCGTTTTCAGCGGCATCATTCAAGTCGCAGTTGGCTGTCCCCGGCATCTCGATGTTTCGTGCGACGCAGAACGACGAAACGGTGGGCATCACTTTGTGGTACACGGATCGCGACGTTGCCTATTACCATCTCGGCGCCTACAGCGACCTGGGATATGAGCTTGAAGCCTCTTTTGCGATCTTCCGTTACGTGCTGGAGCATTTCAAAAACCAAGGCCTGAAGTGGCTCAATCTCGGCGCAGGAGCAGGACTCGCAAACCAAACCGACGGCCTGACACGTTTCAAACGAGGCTGGGCCACCGGCACACGTCCGGCATATTTCTGCGGCAGAATTTTTGACCGCCGGAAATACGACGAAGCAATGAACGCGCGAGGCGTCGGCGCGTCTGATTATTTTCCGGCTTATCGTAAAGGCGAGTTTAGTTGATGGAGAAAAAGTATCGCCGGATCATTTCGCATTACGAGGCGTGCCTCGATCGACACGGCGATTCACATCTCGGCGTCGATTGGCCCAAGGCTGAAGACGTAGATAAACGTCACCGGGTAATGCTCGATGTGATCAGGCCAGATGCGCGTGAGGATAACGTTAGCTTGCTCGACTTCGGCTGTGGCGCCGCGCATCTTTATGAATACATTCTCCGCCAGGATTTGAAGATTGATTATTCAGGACTCGATTTGTCAGAGAAGTTTGTACGCCTGTGTGAAAGTAAGTTTCCAAACAATCAATTCTTTTGTCTTGACCTGCTCGACGACGAGGCTTCGTTGCCCCAGTTTGATTACATCGTGCTGAACGGCGTGTTCACGGAAAAACGCGAACTGTCTTTTGACGAGATGCTGGCTTACTTCAAGCAACTGATCGCGCGCGTGTTTGCGCACGCTCGCGTCGGGGTCGCTTTCAACGTGATGAGCAAGCATGTTGATTGGGAACGCGAAGATCTTTTTCATCTTCCGTTTGATACCGCGGCGGAGTTTTTGAGAACAGAGCTGTCGAGGCATTTCGTGTTTCGCAACGATTACGGTCTTTACGAATACACCACCTACGTTTACCGCGAGAGCAACTGAGCAATGGCGAAAGTGATCATTTTTGGCGTTCAGGACTTTGCGCAGTTAGCGAAGTTCTATTTGCAACACGACAGCGAGCACGAAGTCGTTGCGTTCAGTGTTAACGAACAATACCTGCCGGACGGTGGAACGTTTGAAGGTCTGCCGGTGGTTGCGTTTGAGAATATCGAGAGCAGTTATCCGCCAGCGGAGCACAAGTTTTTCGCGCCGATGTCGCCGAGCCGGATGAACCGGCTTCGCGAGAGCGTTTATCACCAGATCAAAGAAAAGGGTTATGAACTGATCAGCTACGTGAGTTCGAAGGCGACTGTATTTCCCGGCGTTCAGATCGGCGACAACTGTTTCATCCTCGAAGACAACACGATTCAGCCGTTCACATCAATCGGCAACAACGTGGTGCTGTGGAGCGGCAATCACATCGGTCATCACAGCGTCATCAAGGACCATGTGTCGTTCACGTCGCACGTCGTGCTGTCGGGTCATTGTACCGTCGAACCATTTGCGTTTTTTGGAGTCAATGCAACCATCCGCGATGGGATTCACATTGCTGAAGGTTCGTTCATCGCGATGGCCGCCGCGGTAACCCGAGACACCGAACCCTGGGGTGTTTACAAAGGCAACCCTGCGAAAAAAGGCGACACACCAAGCACTGACCTGGATTTTTAGCCACGGATTTCACGGATTTTCGCTGATAAAACCTGTATTTTTAATCCGTGTTATCCGTTTTATCCGTGGCTAACTAAATATGAATTGGATCAAGAAGGGCGTTATTTTTGCGCCTGACAATAACTTCGACTGGATGGTGTCACACGCTTCGGTGCCGGTGGTGGAGGAGGCGCGTCCAGGTGTTTTAAGAATCTATCTTGGCACGCGCGATAAGAATGGTCAGTCGCAGGTATCTTTCATCGAAGTTGACGCGCGTGAGCCGGAAAAAGTTCTCTACATCCACAACCAGCCCATACTTCCACTCGGACGCCCAGGCACGTTTGACGACAGCGGCATCATGCCGTCATGGATCGTCAACCACGAAAACAAAAAATATCTTTACTACATCGGCTGGAACGTAAAAGTCAGCGTGCCATATCACCTCGCTATTGGTCTGGCGATCAGCGACGACGGCGGTCAAAACTTTCATAAGATCTCGGAAGGACCAATTCTCGATCGTTCGTTCGACGAACCATTTTTCAACACTGCGCCATGCGTAATGGTTGAAGACGGTCGCTGGCGTATGTGGTACGTCTCGTGTACCGAATGGCAAGAATTTGAACCACGCTACCACGTCAAATACGCCGAATCGTCCGACGGCATTTCGTGGCAAAAGACCAACCGCATTTGCATCGATTACGACGAGATGACCGGCGCGATTGGCCGTCCGTGCGTCTTCAAACAGGCGAATAGTTACAAAATGCTCTATTCCTATCGCGGCGTTCATGGCTACCGCACCGACCCGTCGCAGAGTTACCGCCTCGGGTACGCCGAATCGCTGGACGGACTCACGTGGTCCAGACGCGACGCTGAGGCCGGCATCGAGCGGTCAGCAAGTGGCTGGGATTCGGAAATGATGGAATACTGTTACGTCTTTGAGTACGAGGACCGCACTTATCTCTTTTATAACGGCAATGGTTTCGGGAAAACCGGCATTGGTTACGCCGTGCTCGATCACACCTGAGCGCGAAACGCGATCGTGAACCTTTCCAAATATCAATGTCCAAACTGCGGGCGCAGTGAGTTGCGCATTCAAGATAATGTCTGGAAGTGTGCGAATTGTAAGACGGAATACACGACCGTGAACGGCATTCCGCGGCTTTATGTGGAAAGCAAACTGGGCAACAAAGATAAGGAACTGCGCGACAAGTTTTATAACGGTTTTCTCGGTACTTACTACCAGAACGTCATGCCGTTTCTGTCGCTGCCGGCACGACCGGTACGAATGTCGTGGAAGGAGTGGTTGATCTACTTTCTGCTGGTTCTCTTCCTGGTGTTGCTCGCCGGATATTTTCTGAGCTCACTCCTTGTTAATGAACCGGGCTCGATCACGCAGATCATCTCGGGATTACTCCTCCTCGCAATCGCTTTCTTCTTCTCCAAACATCCGTACTTGTTTTATCTACTGGTGCTGGCGATACCGGTAAAACTATCGCTACTGCTCAATCGCTTCAAACCGTCGAAGAGTTTTCCTGACGTTCACGGTGACGTACTGCAAGAGCTTTCAAGCAGAGGCGAACGACTGCAACTGCTCGACATCTCCACCGGCACGTGCAACTCCCTTTATCGCCACGGCTGGATGAAGCTCAACGCCGACTACACCGGTCTTGATCTTTCTGAAACGATGTTGTTGCAAGGTCAACAGTTGATGGCGGAAAGAGACGTGCCTGTTGAGTTGGTGTTGGGCGACGCCACACGATTGCCTTTTGCGAATGAAACATTTGACATCGTTTTGAACTACGGTGCGCTCAATGGATTCACCGATCCGCAGCTAGCGCTCGAGGAAATGGCTCGCGTCGCCAGGCCGCGCGCACTCGTTCTGTTTCTCGACGAGCAGCTTTACGAGCAGGCGACGTTTATTGAAAGACTTTATTTCCGGAAAGTATTATCGAGCCACAACGTGATCCATCGCTGTCCGGTGGAATTGATACCTGCCAGCCTTAGCGACATTAACGTACATCAGGTGTACCACTTTTATTACATTTGTACGTGTTATAAGCCGCGATGAAACCGATCGTTCGAGTTGAAGGGTTGAGCAAACAGTATCGGCTGGGTTCGCGCGAGAGTGCGTACGACACGCTGCGCGAATCGTTAGTCGAAGTAGTTCGTTCACCTTTCAAGCGTTTGCGTGGACAGAACGGCAATGGCAAACCCAACTCGATCTGGGCGCTGCGGGATTTGAATTTTGAAGTCGCTCCGGGCGAGGTGCTGGGCATCGTTGGTCGCAACGGCGCCGGCAAATCAACGCTCCTGAAAGTCCTGTCGCGGATCATTCAACCAACAGCAGGCCGGGTTGAACTGTTTGGGCGCGTGGCCAGCCTGCTCGAAGTCGGCACCGGCTTTCATCCTGAACTGACCGGGCGCGAAAACATTTATCTCAACGGCGCGGTGCTCGGAATGAAGCGCGCGGAGATCGATCGCAAGTTTGATCGGATCGTCGAGTTTGCGGAGCTGGAAAAGTTTCTTGATACACCAGTGAAGCGTTACTCCAGCGGTATGTACATGCGTTTGGCTTTCGCCGTTGCCTCACATCTGGAACCGGAGATATTGATCATCGACGAAGTGTTGGCGGTTGGCGACGCTCAGTTTCAAAAGAAGTGTTTAGGGAAGATGAGCAACGTCGCCACGCAGGGTCGTACGGTGTTGTTTGTTAGTCACAACATGATCGCCGTGCAGAGTTTGTGCCAGCGAGCGATCTGGTTGGACCAGGGCCAGGTTGTCAGCGAAGGGCCAGCGCATGCGGTCGTCGCGGACTATCTGACATCGGGAATGGCGCGCCAGCTCGAGGAAGTTTGGGACAACGTGGAAACGGCGCCGGGCAATGAGGTCGTGCGCCTGCACCGCGTGCTGGTGCGACCCGAAGCCGAGACTGGTTCCGACGCGCTAACCACCAAAACGCCGTTCGTGATCGAGATTGAATACTGGAACCTCGTGCCGGGCGCGCGGCTTCAGCTCGCTTTACACTTGTACACCGAGCAGGACATCATCGCTTTTACGACCGGTAACGGTTATGCCGTGGCGGGCACTGACGCTTACTCGGACGCGGGACTGTTTCGGTGTGTGTGTCATGTGCCGGCGGAGTTGATGAATACAGGCAGGCACCGGTTTGTGATATTCGTAGTGCGCGACGGCACTTCCGTGATCTACCAGCACGAGAGTAACGTGTCGTTTGAGATACTCGATTTACAGTCACGCGGGGTGAGTGCGTACGGTCGCGAACCGGGCGTGGTGCTGCCCGCGTTGCACTGGACCACAGAACGCGTCGAAGGCTGATGGTCGGCTTCACAGGATTAACAAGATTTTCAGGATTTACAGGATTATCTTGTAAATCCTGTTTAATCTTGTAAATCTTTATCCAGCTAACCTCTCGCATCTTTATGTCAACAGCAACGGTCAGCGATCTCGCAATCTTCGGCGGAACGCCGGCCTTCAAAACCGTCCTGCACGTCGGTCAACCCAACATCGGCAACCGCGAGAAGTTCACCGCCCACGTAAACGACATTCTCGATCGTCGCTGGCTCACCAACGGCGGCGCCTACGTCACCGAGTTCGAAAAGCGCATCGCGGAAACAATCAACGTCAAACACTGCGTTGCGATGTGCAACGCCACCGTCGGTCTCGAGATCGCGATCCGCGCACTCGAATTCACCGGCGAAGTGATCGTCCCGTCGTTTACGTTTGTCGCCACCGCCAACGTCTTGCAATGGCAGGCAATCACGCCCGTATTTTGCGACATCAATCGCCACACTCATTCGCTCGATCCCGAGAAAGTCGAGCAACTGATCACGCCGCGTACAAGCGGAATTATCGGCGTTCATCTCTGGGGCAAACCCTGCGACGTCGCGGGTCTCACCGAGATCGCAAAGCGACACGAACTGAAACTGCTGTTTGATTCAGCGCACGCCTTTGGCTGTTCATACAAAGGAAAGATGGTGGGTAACTTCGGCGATGCTGAAGTCTTTAGTTTTCACGCGACGAAATTTCTAAACTCCCTCGAAGGCGGCGCCGTGGTCACTAATAACGACGCGCTGGCGGAAAAACTGCGTCTGATGCGCAACTTCGGGTTTACCAGTTATGACCGGACCGAATCGATCGGGCTCAACGGAAAGATGAACGAAGTTGCAGCGGCGATGGGGTTAACCAATCTCGACAGTATGGACGAGTTCATCGCCATCAATCGCCGCCATCACCAGCAGTACCGGGACCAACTGGCCGGGTTCGCAGGAATCAGTTTTCTGCCGTACGATGACAACGAGCGATCGAATTATCAGTACGTCGTGTTGGAGATCGACGACTCGAAGGCCGGGATCACGCGAGACGAGTTGATGCAGATCCTGCACGCTGAGAACGTCCTCGCGCGTCGTTATTTTTATCCGGGATGCCACAAAATGGAGCCTTACAAGTCGCTTTATCCGGAGGCGGGCTCATCATTAACGGAGACGGAGTTTGTAGCGAGCCGTGTGCTGACGTTGCCAACCGGTCAGGCAATTACTCCGGATATCATTCGCGGCGTTTGCACGATTATCGGCACCGTGTTGGACAATGCGACTGAGGTTCGCAAACGGTTGGAAGAGAGACAACCTGCCTGATGTCTTTTCTAAACAAGCTGGGTGTAATCAAACATAATGTGAGACGGCAAGTGACGCGCAGCGTGATCACTCAGGCCGTAGCTTTGCGGACCAGGCGGTTGATAGTTTTTTTGACACCGGGTTTTGATGGTCCATCGGGTGGTACGTTGTCGATTGCGTGGACGTATCGTGAGTCGCAGGCGGTGAGCGAGTTGCACGGAGCCAAAGTGGCGATCTGCACGATCCCCGGTGAGCCGCCGTTGTTGAAGTACACGTGGTTCAAGAACCAAACTTACCTGCTCGATCTCGAAGCGCTGCTGAATCGTTGTAACGAGCTCGATTACCTGTTGATTCATATTCCTGAGTATGCAGTTAATCAATTTGCCGAGTGGCTCGCGGCGCACGAGTCGCAGTTAAGAAAAGTTAAAGAGTTGCACTTGAACGTCCTGGTCCAGCACATCGATCTGATGCGGACTCAGGATGTGAATCGTTTGACGCGCTTCGGTAAAGTGACCGGCACCACGGCGCACGAGGCTTACAGCAATGCAGAAACACGCGAGTCGCTGGGTGTTTCGTTGCACCGGCTTTCATGCTGTAACGGACCGGAGCGATATACAATCTCGCGTTACGAAGACAAGCAACCGCTGTTGATGGTGGGTCATGATAAGCATCCTTTGAAAGAAAAGGTGATTGAGCAGATTGGTAAGGCGTTTCCGTCGTTGAAGATTCAGGTGATTCAGAATCTTACGTTCGAGCAGTACCTGGAAGTGGCGAGCCGTGCGAAGTGGTCGCTGACATTTGGCGAAGGGCTCGATAGTTATTTTTCGGATCCGGTGTTTTGTGGTGGCGTATCGTTTGCGGTTTATAACGAACGATTTTTCACGCCTGCGTTTGCGGAGTTGGAGACCGTTTATCCGTCGTGGGACGTGTTGATGGAACGCATCACGACGGACCTGCAACGTCTCGACGAACCGGTCGCCTACAAACGTTGCTGGCGCCAGGCGTGGGACGTGCTGAACGATCTTTACAGCGTCGAACGCTTTCGCGAAAACCTGCGCGCGTTCTATCGCGGCGAATACACGTTTCCATAAACATCTTGTTAATCCTGATAATCTTGTAAATCTTTATGAAATGCGATGCACGCCTTCATGGCGAAACTTGGCTTCATAAAGATTTACAAGATTAAACAAGATGTACAAGATTTGAATTTAGGAGATTTCAGTGAGTTTGTTAGTCAATATGTGGCGCTCGATACCGGAGGGTATTCGCTTCCCGCTTCTGCGGGTGGTGCAGCGAAATAAACCTGTCTATCGGTGGTTGATGTTTCGACATGCCGATATGAAGGATCGGGCGAATGGCAAATGGGACCACTTGCCGCCCGCTGAACTCCGTTATCGCG
This sequence comes from uncultured Acidobacteriota bacterium, assembly GCA_963708055.1. Lineage (GTDB taxonomy): Bacteria > Acidobacteriota > Blastocatellia > Pyrinomonadales > Pyrinomonadaceae > PSRF01. The sequence continues at coordinate 2,714,102 of OY970193.1, forward strand.
TCGGCGGATCTCCCGATGCCGAAGAGTTTGTCACGATTGGCAAAACCTGTGCGAACGATATCCAGGCGGCGCTGCAACAAGTAGGACGCGAGTTGAACTCATTCGAGCGCATCCTCGACTTCGGTTGCGGTTGCGGGCGTACCTTGATCCACATGAAAACGTTCGCCCCGAATGCACAGTTTGACGGGATTGACATCGACACAAACGCGATTGCATGGTGCAAACGCAACCTCAGCTTCGCAAACTTCAAGCTCAGCAGCGAAACGCCTCCGATCGATTATGCGCCGGATACTTTCGACTGCATCTACGTGATCTCGGTGTTCACGCACCTCGACGAAGACTACCAATTTCGCTGGCTCGAAGAGTTGCTACGCATATCCAAGCCCGGCGCGATCCTGGTGCTGACTGTTAATGGCGCCAAGAATGGCCAGGGCTTCTTCTTCGAACGTTCATATGAGGAAGGCCTTTTCCCCGCCTGGTACCAGAATACGTACCATTCGCGCGATTACGTTTTTGAAAACTTCGGTAAGTATTTCGAGGTCTTAAAACACCTGCCACAAAGCATGAACGCACACCAGGACGTCGTGGTGCTGAGGAAGCGTTAAGACAGGATCGTCTCTTGTTTATCCGGTCGTAATCCTGTAAACCTTGTACCCCTGTATGGAAACTGTTCGACTGCCAGCCGAGCCGCTTGTCGTTATTCAACCGACAAACCGGTGGTCTCTTCTAAACTTCAAAGACATCTGGGCCTACCGTGAGTTGCTCTTCTTTCTAACCTGGCGCGACGTCAAAGTGCGCTACAAGCAAACGGCGCTGGGCGCTGCGTGGGCCATCCTGCAACCGCTGTTCATGATGATCATCTTTACGATCTTCTTTGGCCGAATCGCAGGCGTGGATTCGCAGGGAATGCCTTACCCGGTGTTTGCACTTGCCGGTCTGGTTCCGTGGACGTTTTTTTCCAACGCGATTTCATCCAGTGGTAACAGCCTGGTCGGTAGCGCCAATCTCATCACGAAGGTTTACTTTCCGCGTTTGATCGTGCCGACTGCCGCGATGCTGGCCGGCCTGGTTGATTTTCTGCTCTCGTTCGGGTTGCTCTGTGTGTTGATGGCCTATTACCGGATCGCTCCCACGATACAGATTCTCTTTCTACCCGTGCTGGTTTTATTGACTGCGTTGTTTAGCCTTGGTGTGGGAACGTGGTTCTCAGCTTTGAACGTGAAATATCGCGATGTGCGATTTGCACTCCCATTTCTGATCCAGTTGTGGCTGTTTGTATCGTCAGTGATTCTTCCTTCGAATGCGATTCCGCAAAAATGGCGTTGGCTGCTGTTGTTGAATCCGATGTCCGGAATTATCGAAGGCTATCGTGCCGCATTGTTCGGACTTCCGTTTGATTGGCCCACCCTCGGAATTGCTTCCGGCTTGACCATCGTCGTTTTGTTTTATGCGATCTACTCTTTTGGCCGAGTGGAACGCAGCTTCGCGGATATTATCTAGTAGTTCATGGAACCCATCATCAGAGTTCAGGGGCTGGGAAAGCAGTATTACCTCGGTGGCCCGAAGGCTGCTTACTCAACCCTGCGCGAGACGATCATGGACCTCGCCCGCAAACCGATCGGGGCGTTGGCAAAAAACGGCAGCTCTCGCTCGATCTGGGCGCTCAAGGACGTCGACTTTGAGATCAGGCCCGGTGAGATCGTCGGCATCATCGGCCGCAACGGCGCCGGAAAATCAACGTTACTAAAAATCCTGTCGCGCATTACTGAACCGACTGTCGGTCGAGTTGAGTTGTTTGGACGAGTCGCGAGTTTGCTCGAAGTCGGCACCGGCTTTCATCCTGAACTCACCGGTCGTGAGAATATTTTTCTCAACGGCTCGATCCTCGGCATGACGCGCAAAGAGATCGAGGTCAAGTTTGACGAGATCGTCGCCTTTTCTGAGGTCGAAAAGTTTCTCGATACTCCGGTCAAAAGATACAGCAGCGGCATGTACGTGCGTTTGGCGTTTGCAGTCGCGGCACATTTACAACCTGAGATCCTCGTGGTTGACGAAGTGCTGGCCGTGGGCGACTACGCGTTTCAACAGAAGTGTTTGAACAAGATGCAGGACGTTTCGACTGGGGGCCGGACGGTGCTGTTTGTCAGTCACAATATCGGCGCCATCAGCCGGCTTTGTAATCGCTGCCTTCTGCTTGAAGGCGGGCGACTTATCGCCTCTGGTCCAACCCCGGAGGTGGTCCAAACTTACATGACCAGCGGGCTGGTCGAACGACCGGAGTACACCCAACCAAGCAAGCCCGAGAAAGCGATCAATCTGCTGCGAGTAGCGCTAAAGAGCCCCGATGGAGAAATCAGAAGCGAGATCGGGTACGACGAGAATTTGTTGATCGAGTTTGTTTACGAAACCAATCAACCGGTTTCAGGTACGAGCTTAGGCATCATGGTCTACACGGTCGATGGCACCTGTGCTTTCACTTCGGCTGACATCGATGCGCATTCAGAGCTGCTGGCGATGCGAACGCCCGGAACCTACAAGTCGCAAGTGACGATCCCGGCAAAGTGGTTGAATATCGGGCGCTACACGGTGAAGGTCGCGCTCGCGAATTCGATGAGCGGCGTGATTTACGACTATGTCGAGGCGCTCATCTTTCGAATTGTAGACACGGGCACCCCCGGTTCGCTCAACGGCATCACGCGTCCGGGCGTCCTCCAGCCGGTGCTGGATTGGGATACACAGATCTACACGGATTGAAAATCGAATTTTATCCGTGAGATCCGTGGTCTGCTTTTATGAAACTGTTCGAGCCGAACAATCTATCCAGGCGCCGCCCCGAATTTGCACCTCTTAATGACGAAACGATCGTTACCCACGTCGCCTCACTGCTCGAACGACATTATGGGTTAGCGTTAGAGATCGCGGTTTCGACTTTTGTCGGCGCGAATGTTTCCGCTCAGAACCTCAAGATCGAATCACCCGCACGAAAGTTTTTTCTGAAATCACGCGATCAGAACTCTTTTGAGAAGATGCGTGACGAGGCCGAGCTTACGGCTGCGTTGGACCAACTGGGCCAAAAGGTGCCGCGAATCATTCGCGCTCGCGATCAGGAACTCGTTTGTTTGGATGCAGCGCGGTGTTGGGTGCTTTATGAGTTTCAGGAGGGCGACTATTTCTCGGGTCACAGCAATCAATTAAAGGCCGCCGCGGAAGCCTTTGCCGAACTCACCCGAGCTGCCGAGCAGTTGTCCACAAGCAGCGAAGAGGTCGCGGTGCTCCCGGCCGATCTGGAAGCACTACTGGCTCGCGCGAGGTCGCATCCGTCGCTGGCCAATCTGTGCACCAAACATCAGGACACAATCATTCACAACCTGCAACAGGTCGAGTCGGAGCATCAATTACTGAACGGTCGCTCACGGCCCCTGCACCTCGACTTTCATCCGTTGAATTTATTGATGAAAGACGATCAGGTGGCATGCATCGTCGATCTCGAACATTTAAAGCCGTATCCCGTGATAGCCGGACTGGGCTTTGCGGCTTACAAACTGATTCGCGAAGCCATGGTTGATAATGAATTTCGCGAGCGTGAGCTGAAAGAGCGCGCCGCCGTGCAAACCTGGCTCAGAGGCTGGCAAAAGTGTTTTCCCGAAGACGATTTCACTGGGGATGGCCTCGGACTCGGTGCACGCGCCCGCATCCTTCGGCTGATTCACCTGATTCTCGACGCCGCGCTCAACCACGGCGACGATCGTTTCGCATACGATCTCGAGAAACAGATCCTAAGTCTTTACGAGGCTGAGGTCATTTTTTCTTAAAATCAAGCTTGACTCTTCCCTGTGTAACCTTTGTGTCCTCTGTGCCTCTGTGGTTATAAAAGCGGAAAAGGAACAACAACCACAGAGACACAGAGGACACAAAGGTTGCACAGAGAAATCGTTATCAGAGCCACGGATTTACACGGATGACCGCGGATCAGCTATAGTACTTTTTTCACAAACCAGAATGATCATCGATCTCAAAGGCAAATCGGCACTCGTCACCGCCGGGAGTAAAGGAATCGGTTTCGCCGCCGGCAAAGCGTTGCTTGAAGCCGGCGCCAACCTACTTTTCTGCTCGCGTAGTGAAGACAATCTGCGCGCGGCGGAGCAGCAGTTGAACAACGGCGAACGCGTGCTCGCGATCGCGGGCGATATCGCGGATCCGGAATTTCTGAATCAACTCGCGAATCGCGCGCAAGAGCGTTTCGGAAGTATCGACATCCTTGTCAACAACAGCGGTGGACCACCGCCGGGTGAAGCCCTCGCGTTGAGCGAAGAACAGTGGCTCGGCGCGCTGAACGGAAACCTATTAAGCGTGATCAGATTGTCGCGGTTAATCGTTCCCGGCATGAAGGAGAAGGGTTGGGGCCGCATCGTCAATCTTACTTCCACTGCCGCGCGAGAGCCGGCGGCGGGCATGGCGCTTTCGAATGTTACGCGCGCCGGTGTGGCTGCCTTCACCAAAACCCTCGCGCAGGAAGTTGGACCATTCGGAATTACGGTGAATACCATTCTCACCGGCGGCGTCTTAACCGATCGCCTGAATTCATTACTCGAACGCAGTGTTGAAAACACCGGCGAGTCGCTTCAGGACGCCATCACGCGAATCGAAAAGACCATTCCCGTGCGCCATCTCTCCACCCCCGACGAGTTTGCGCAAACCATACTGTTTCTCGTTTCGCCGGAAGCGAGTTTCGTCAACGGCGCCGCAATCGCGGTCGATGGCGGGGCATCGAAGAGTATCTTTTAGTGAATACCACATCCAACTCGATCAACTTTTGTTTGCAGCCGGTTGAGGTTGAAGCGGCGGAAAAAGTGTTGAGCATGATGCAAACGCCGGAAGTTTCGGAGGCGAAGCTGCTGGATGTTTGCGACGGGCGCTTGTCGGCGCGTGAAGTTGCGCAAGTCAAGAAAACATTAGAGTTTGCGAAGTCGCTTGAATCGACGAATGCGGCGCATCCATCGATGCGCGCTTACTTCAGTCACCCGCTGCGCGTCGCCACCATCGCATTGCAATTACTCGAACAACCGTCGGTGGAGATCGTCTCGATGGGATTGCTGCACAATGTTTTTGAAGTCAGTGGACTGACAGAGGCTGATCTATTTGAACAAGGTTTTAGTGAACGAGTGGCCGGCGGCATTCGTTTGACAACCGTCAATCGCGCGCGGCAGTTTGATGATGCGTACCTCGCGAAGTTTTATCAACGCATTCTCGAATTTGGCGACGATCTCGCTTTGATCAAGTGTGTCGATAAACTGGATAACCTGCTCGCGTTTCAATTGTTTGATGGCGCTGTCAGAGATGATTACATGGAAGCGATCAATCGCTTCGTACGACCAATGGCCGCCCATCTGTCACCTGCGTTCGGAGATTATTTTGGTGCGGTGATTGATTACATGCGAGCGGCTGGCTGCGATCAGGAATTGAAAGCAAAGTATGAAGCTTATCGCGACCATCCGGTCGATTAAAGCTTTGTCACGAAGGAAGAACTTTCCACGCAAACACGCAAAGACGCAAAGCCCGGTCGCGTCGTTAATAGTATTCTTTGCGTCTTTGTGTTGAAGAAATTTTTACTGCATGCGTCTGCTAAAAGAATTGATGGACATGAAGGGCCGCGTGGCGCTGATCACGGGCGGCGCCGGTCATCTCGGCTCGACGATGGCGGAGACGCTCGCGGAGTTGGGCGCGAACATCGTCGTGGTCGATATCAATCAACAACGTTGCGAAGAGGTCGCTGAAAAACTCAAAAGCGCCTTTTCGATTGAAGCGCATCCGATTGCCGTTGATCTTTCTGACTCGGTGACGGTGAGCGGCATTCCGCAAAGAGTGTTGGACCAGTGTGGCCGCATCGACGTCATCGTGCACAGCGCCGCGTATGGCGGCGACACGAAGATGGAAGGCTGGGCCGTACCGTTTGAACAACAAAGCGTTGCCGCCTGGGAAAAAGCCTTGTCGGTTAATCTGACCGCAGCTTTCGTGCTCGTTAAAGAATCACGAACGGCGCTGATCGAATCGGGCCACGGCTCCGTCATCTTCATTTCGTCGATCTATGGATCGGTCGGGCCGGATTTCGGTCTTTACGAAGGCACGGCGATGGCGAACCCGGCCGCGTATGGTGCCTCGAAGGGCGGGCTATTGCAGTTGATGCGTTATCTCGCGACCTTGCTGGCGCCGCAGGTGCGCGTGAATGCCATTTCGCCCGGCGGCGTTTGGCGCGGCTATCCGGAATCGTTTCACGAACGCTATCGCGCGCGTACACCCGCGGCTCGCATGGCGACTGAAGAAGACATCAAAGGCGCGGTGGCGTATCTCGCCAGCGATCTTTCCAACTACGTCACCGGGCACAACCTGATGCTTGATGGAGGCTTCACCGCGTGGTGAATACGGGTTTGCCTCAAAAGTCCGCTTTCAAAGACAGAGAGTAGGCCACAAAACAGCACCAAAAGCGCAAATGATTAAAACCTTAAGGATTACCTCTACTGCTAAGAATTCATTTGTGCTTTGTGCCTCTTTGTGGCCTTCAACAGACTTTTGAGGCAAAGCCGGTGAATACCCAATGAACACGCTCTTTCTCATCACCGCGCGCGGCGGATCCAAAGGTGTGCCAGGTAAGAACCTGAAACAAATCGGCGGCATCTCGCTTATCGGGTTTAAAGCGATCTCGGCCAAACGATCGAAATACTGCACCCGACTCATAATCAGCAGCGACGACGCGGCGATCCAAGCCGACGCTCAGAGTTATGGCGCTGAGGTTCCCTTCACGCGCCCGGCTGAACTCGCCACTGACACGGCTTCAAGCGCCGACGTGATTCGTCACGCGATGGATTGGATCGAGCAGAACACGAGTGAACGCTACGATGCGATCATGTTGCTCGAACCATCGGCGCCGTTTGCTCGCTCGATCGACTTCGACAACGCCGTGGAAATGATGATCGAGCGCGATGCGAACGCAGTGATCGGCATGCGCGAAATGGAAGTGAACTCGGTTTTTGTCGGTGAACTCGACGAGCGTGGACGCATGACGTCGATCATCGATCAGATGCAGAGTCGACACCTGCGCCGCCAGGATACAAAACCCGAGTACACGATGAACGCCGCGCTCTACTTGTTCAAATGGGAACTATTCAAGGAGCATCATTCGGTCTACGCCGATCGTGATAACACGTACGGCTACGTCATGGATCGATATCATTCCGTGGAGATCGACGAGCCGATTGATTTTCATTGGGCGGAGTTTTTAGTTGATAAAGGCTACGTGGATCTTTCTTATTGGCGTTAAGACCATTGGGTAAAGATTTACAAGATTTTACAAGATGAACAAGATAAATCCTGAGTTCCTATAGAACCTGGAAATCGGGTAATCCTGTTAATCTTGTAAATCTTTATCCCATCAAACCGCACACATGACACAAACAGGCCAGAATTTATATCGCCGCGCACGCACTCGTATTCCCGGGGGCACAAACCTGCTCTCGAAACGCCCGGAATTGTTTCTACCCGATCAATGGCCCAGCTACTACTCGCGCGCAAAGGGCGCGGAGGTTTGGGATCTCGACGGCCGCCAGTACACCGACATGAGTTACATGGGCATCGGCGCTTGTGTCATCGGTTACGCTGACGACGACGTCGACGCGGCCGTGAAAGGCGCCATCGACGCCGGCTCCATGACAACACTCAACTGCCCCGAGGAAGTTGAGCTCGCCGATCTGCTTTGCGAGTTGCATCCCTGGGCCGACATGGTTCGTTACACACGCGCTGGCGGCGAAGCGCTTTCGGTCGCCGTGCGCATCGCGCGCGCGCGGACCGGCCGCGATCGCGTGGCCTTCTGTGGTTATCACGGCTGGCACGATTGGTATCTCGCCGCGAATCTTTTTGAAAGTGACGCACTCGGTGGACATTTGTTGACCGGCCTCGAGCCAAGCGGCGTACCGCGACAACTAAGCGGCACCGCACGCCCGTTTCACTTCAATCAGATCGAAGAACTCGAACACATACTCGGCGACACGCGCGAAGAGTTTGCGGCGATTGTCGTCGAGCCGGTCAGAAACTTCGATCCCGAGGCTGGCTTTCTCGAACGAATCAAAGAGATCGCTGAAGAGATCGGCGCCGTGCTCATCTTCGACGAAGTAACGTCAGGCTGGCGTCTCAACACCGGTGGCGTTCACCTGGTCTATGGGGTGTCGCCGCACATCGCCGTGTTTGCCAAGGCGATGGCGAACGGTTATCCGATGGCGGCGATAGTCGGCACCGGCGACGTCATGCAGGCAGCGCAAGGAAGTTTTATCAGCAGCACCTTCTGGACGGAACGCATTGGACCAGTCGCAGCACTGGCAACGATTCGCAAACATCGCGAGTTGAATATGTCGGAGCACTTGATCAAGGTTGGGAAGCTGGTGCAACAGTCGTGGCGCGACTCGGCGACAAAGTTTGGCCTGGCTGTTTCAGTGACAGGCATTCCCCCACTCGCGCACTTCTCGTTTGATTATCCCAACGGACTCGCGATGCGCACGCTGTTCACGCAAATCATGCTCGAGGCGGGCTTCCTGACCACCGGCGCATTCTACGCCGCTTATGCACACCAGGAATCAGACGTCGCGCGTTATGCCGCGGCAGTCGACGAGGCTTTTGGCGTGATCGCAAAAGCGCACGAACAGAACGAAGTTGAGAAACTCTTAAAAGGCCCGGTAGCACACGCAGGCTTCTACCGCCTTTCATAGGGGGAATAGCCACGGATTAACACGGATTACACAGATCAGAAAAACATGTCTGTATAATCCGTGTTATCCGTGGCTGGATTTTTATGCAACAGGTTCAAATCGGCAACAAGTTAGTTGGACCACAGCAACCCGTTTTTGTGATCGCCGAAGCGGGCGTTAATCACAATGGCGATCTAAAGCTGGCGCGTGAGTTGATCGACGTGGCTGTCGCCGCAGGTGCTGATGCGGTCAAGTTTCAAACGTTCCAGGCCGATCATCTCGCCATGCCTGATGCGCCAAAAGCCGAGTATCAACTGCAAACTACCGGCGCCGCCGAATCACAACTGGAAATGTTGCGCCGGCTCGAACTCTCCGCGGATGCGCATAAGGAACTTCAGTCGTACTGCCACGAGCGCGGCATAATGTTTCTTTCCACGCCGTTTGACGAACAAGCTGTGGATCTTCTCGACGAACTGGGCGTGCCGGCGTTCAAAATCAGTTCAGGTGATCTGACTAATTCGCCACTGCTCGAATACGTGGCGCTTAAAGGAAAGCCCGTCATTCTTTCCACCGGCATGTCGGAGTTATCGGAGGTGATTGAAGCAATCAGCGTCTTGAATTCGGCTGGTTGTGAGAACGCGATAATGCTGCACTGTGTTTCAAACTATCCCGCTGCGCCTGACGAAGTGAACCTGCGCGCGATGCAAACAATGCGCGCGGCTTTTGATCTACCCGTCGGTTTTTCCGATCACACGGAAGGGATCGACGTCGCGCTGGCGGCGGTAGCGTTGGGAGCATGCGTGATCGAAAAACACTTTACGCTCGACCGCGCGCTGCCTGGTCCCGATCATCGCGCGTCGCTCGAACCAGGCGAACTGCGACAGCTCGTCCAATCGATTCGACGCATTGAAAGCGCGCTCGGAAGCGGGCGCAAGGTTCCGACGGCGAGTGAAATTGAAACCGCGAAGGTCGCGCGTCGCAGCCTCGTGGCTGCGCGTGACATTCCGGCCGGCGCGACGCTGCGACGTGATATGGTGATGATGCGACGCCCCGGCACCGGTCTCTCGCCCGCGATGCTGAACGGTTTGTTGGGTCGCAAGACGGTGCGTGATGTCGCGGCAGGAACGGTTCTGAGTGAGGAAGTATTTGAATAAGGATTTCTCACGCAGCGGCGCAACGGCGCAGCGATAAGGCAGGAAATTCCGTTGCGCCGTTGCGCCGCTGTGTGAGAAATCCTTTTTAGGGGACAAGCGCTTTGAAGATCTGGATCACGGGCTGTAGCGGTTTTCTCGGCACGAGACTGGCTCGCCATTTTGTCGCGAAACAAGCTCACGTTACCGGCATCGCCAGGCGCGACTGCCCCGCTGCCAGTCGCTCCGTTTCGATCAACCTCGTCGACATTAAATCCCCAAAAGTTGTCACGGCGCTGGCCGCCGAAGCCGGCACACCCGACGTCGTTGTCCACGCTGCTTCGAAACAACCCGGAGCTGGCGACCTCGCCTCCTTCGTCGATGCGAATGTTCACGCAACTTCAAACCTGATCGAAGGCTTAACCATTCAACCACCGCGGCTGATCATTTACACCTCGACGCTCAGCGTCTATGGGCGTCCGTCGCTGATTCCGGTTCCTGAAAACAGCCCGGCCGGCGGCACTTTGCCGTACGCGGCCACCAAACGCTGGGGCGAACAACTGCTCGAAACGTTTCAACGCTACTCGCGCATCATGGTGTTGCGTCTGCCGAGTCTTTACGGCGCCGGCCAGGCTGACAGTTTCATCGACGGCCTCGCGCGCACTGCACTTCGCGACGAACCAATCGAATTGTTCTCACGCGGTGAACTGATTCGCGATGCGCTTCACGTCGACGACGTCGTAACCGCGATCGACAACTGTATCGCGAAACCGCCGGCGGAAATGTTTTCGATTATGAACCTCGGCTGCGGCGTGTCGATCAAGACGATCGAATATGCGCGCGCGCTGGTTAACGCGCTCGACAGCAAAAGCGATATCATTCCCGTCGATCGGGCTGCCTCGCAGTTTGATCTCTATGCCGACATTTCCGCCGCGCAACAACAGATTTCATTCGCGCCGATGTCGCTGGCTGAATCGATGAAGGTCTATGCAAACGAATTACGAACATGATCCGGAACACCCGCTAGCTACTGCTTTTCCTTATTTTCCACCGGAAGAGCAGCAATGGTTATCGGGCGAACTGAGCCAGATACTCAACGGCATTCTCGCCATGGGTCCGCGCGTGGCGCAGTTTGAAAACGAGTTTGCAGCTTACTGCGGCCAGCCATACGGCGTTGCGTTTCCGAGTTGCACGTCGTCGATGGAAGCAGCGCTGCGGGCTTTTGGGGTTGGACCAGGCGACGAAGTGCTGGTGCCGGTGCAAACTTTCATCGCCACCGGCATGGTCGTTTCACTCGTGGGCGCCACACCTGTTTTCACGGAAATCTCAGCCGCAAATTTTTCGATGGATTTCGAGGACGCGTGGTCTCGCATCACGGAAAAAACACGCGGCGCGATCGTGGTCCATTTCGGCGGTTTTATCTCGCCGCAACTTCCGGAGTTTGTACAAAAGATGCGCGAGTCAGGCCGCTTCGTGATCGAAGACGCAGCTCACGCGCCCGGAGCCGAGTTACACGGAAAACGAGCCGGCAGCATCGGCGACGCCGGCTGTTTCTCGTTTTATCCGACCAAAGTCATGACCACCGGCGAAGGCGGAATGCTGGTCACCGCTCGTGAAGACATCGCCAGAACAGTGCGCAGCCTGCAATTGCGCGGGCGCGACCTGGACCATCGCGAAGAGCGTTATATCCTGCCTGGTCGAAACAATCGTTTTACGGAAATCGCGGCCGCGATGGGCTTGAGCCAGCTTCGTTCGTTGCCGGAGTTTCTGGCGGTTCGCCGGCGCGTGGCTGCGATTTACGATGAAATCTTGTTGGGCAGTGAAATCTTCGTACCGTTGCTCGCGGAAGACGGCAGCGCGCCGAGTTACTGGCGTTATGTCGCGATGCCGACCGTGCAGATCGATCGCGCTGAACTTCGCGATCGTCTTGCCGCCGACAAGATCACGATCGACTGGGCCTACGATCCACCGCTGCACCTGCAACCTGTTTTTCAAACTACCATGAACACGCGGCCCGGCATGTTGCCGCGTTCAGAGAGTCTGCTGGCGCGTCATATCTGCCTTCCGGTCCACGCTCGCATGCGCGATCAGGACGCGGAATTCGTCGCGCAACGATTGCTCACACACGTCAGCGCGCTTGCCCAGCCGACGCACCAAATTTAGTGAAGATCGCCATTCACCAACCGCAATATTTTCCCTGGCCGCCTTATGTGCACAAAGTAATGTCTGCTGATATATTCGTGTACCTTGATACGGTGCAGTTCAGTAAAAACGGCGTTCAAAATCGTAATCAAATCAAGACGGCGCAAGGGCCGCAGTGGCTCACGGTAGCGGTGAAGCAGGAACTCGGGCCGAGCATTCGCGAAACCCGAATCTCCGATCCGAAAATCACGGTCAAACACTGGAAGACGCTGCAAGCGAATTATGCGCGGACGCCCGGTTTTCAACGTTGGAAAGACGAGTTACACAACCTGCTGCACCGCGAATATCAAACGCTCGATAAAGTCGCGATTGCGTCAACAGAATGGATGATCGAAAAGTTGCGGCTTAACAACAAGCGGGTCAAGGCTTCTGAAATTCCCGAAACACACGGACGCGCTTCAGAGCTCGTCGCTTCGATCTGCGAAACACTTGCGGCCGATCAATATCTAACCGGCACCGGCGCACTCGCTTACCTGCAGGCAGAAGATTTCAAACGCATCGGTTGTGAAGTCCACGTGCAACGCTGGCAGTCATTTTCTTACGAACAGCCGCATGGCGACTTTGCCCCCGATCTCTCGACCCTTGATTTGTTGTTGAATCATCCTGACAAAGCTGCGGAAATGATCGCTGCGGCAGGCAGTTGGGAGGCGCTCGCAAGCGAATGAGCAAACGACGCGTCCTCGGCATCACTGCCATCCGTTCCGAATATTTCCTGCAGCGATCGATCCTGCGAGCGATCGCCGATCACCCTGAACTCGAACTCAGCCTGATCGTCACTGGCGCTCATCTGTCGCCATTACACGGTTACACAGTCAAACAGATCGAAGCTGACGGCTTTCCGATCGCCGCGCGTATTGAGAGTTTGATCTATTCGGATCGTGATGCTGCGAGGCTAAAGGGCGCCGCTTCGCAGTTGCAGGTGCTCACTCACGTAGTTGACGAATTGCGACCTGACTGGTTGCTCGTGCCCGCGGATCGTGAAGAGTCGATCACTCTTGCACTTTGCGGCACGTACATGAACATTGCGACAGCACACTACGCCGCCGGCGATCGCGTGGTTGGAAATGCCGATGACATGTTGCGTCACGCAGTATCGCGTTTGTCGCATCTGATGCTGACGACGCACGAGCAGGCCCGCGAGCGTTTGATCAAGGCCGGTGAACAAGAGTGGCGCGTTCACAACGTCGGACATGCAGGTATCGATCGCATTCGAGCGGCGGAAGAGTTGTCGACGACGGATCTGGCACACGCGCTTGGTGTCGACCAAATTAGCGACAAGTACGCAGTCGTCGTGCAACACCCGTTAACTTCTGAGATTGCCGCTGCCGGGCCGCAGATGCGCGAAACGATGGCGGCGGCTCTCGAACTCGGATTGCAGTTGTTTGTGAGTTATCCGAATTCCGATCCCGGAAGTAATCAGATCATCGAAGTGATTGAAGAGCATCGCTCGGATCCGCGTGTTCACGTATTTCGAAATATTCCGGATCGCGAGTTTGTGAATCTGTTGCGAGGTGCGACAGTGCTGCTCGGGAACTCGAGTCTCGGATTGCTCGAAGCGCCATTCTTGAAGTTGCCGGTAGTTAATATCGGCAGACGCCAATCGGAACGACATCACGAAAGCAACGTGTTCTTTGTCGACGCTAATCGCGGAAGTATCGTCAGCCAGGTAAAGGCGATCATGGAAGACGAAGCTACGAAGAGATTGATCGGCGCTTGTGAGAATCCGTTTGGTGACGGGCACACTGGCGAGCGCGTGGCGCAGTTGTTGGCAACCACTCCAATCGACGTAAGACTTTTGAATAAGGATCTAAGTTACTAGCCACAGATGAACGCGGATGAACACAGATCAGAACAAGAAAAAATCTGATCCGCGTAATCCGCGTTCATCTGTGGCAAAAAATAAAATCAATGTCATCAAACTGGGATCAGGTATACAGCAAGAACTTCATGACGATGTGGTATCCGAACGAGGATATCATTCGCTTCTGCTCGCGTTTGGTTCAGAAACAACTTACGCACGACAAGTTTGACGTCAAACGCGCTGCCGAAAGCATGCTCGATCTCGGTTGCGGCAACGGCCGTCACGCGATGTATTTTGCGCGCCAGGGTTTCAAAGCCGCCGGTATCGACGTTTCCGATCAGGCGGTGGCCTGGGCCAGTGACTGGGCAAATCGCGAAGGTCTGGAAGTCGATTTCCGCGTCGGCGATATTCGCGAACTGCCGTTCGCTGACCGCAGCTTTGATGTGGTCGTGTCGCATGGCGTGCTCGATCACGTTCCCATGGAAACTGCGCAAAAGGCCGTCTCAGAAGTTCACCGAGTTTTGCGGCCTAATGGCCTCTTTTACTGCGATCTGCGCTCAACCGAGGATTTTGAATATGGCGTGGGCGAGCAGGCTGGTTTGAATACGTTTGTGGTAAGCGACGGTTACGAACAAGGGCTGGTCCAGCACTTTTTCTCGCGCGCTGAGACTGAAGAGCTATTTGACGGTCTTTTTCGAATCCTCTACAGTGAAATCACTGAGAATAAGCTCGGTCCTGACTTCCAACGGAAATATTCTCGGTGGGTTTTCGCCGCTGAATCGCTCTGATTTCTCGATGAGAATACTTGTCATAGCACCCCATCCCGACGACGAAACCCTGGGATGCGGAGGCTCTCTTCTAAAACACAAGCAAAACGGCGATAGTTTGTCGTGGCTCGTAGCCACGCGCGGCCACGAACCGCAATGGTCCGCCGAACTCATCGAGCGCAAAGATAAGGAGATCGACCGGGTCGCGGATGCGTATCGTTTTGAGCAGATTTTCAGGCTCAATTTTCCGACCATCAGGCTCGACACGATTCCACTCGATCAGCTCATCGTTCCTATTCGCGATGCGATCGCTGAGGCCAAACCGGATTGGGTTTATCTGAACCACTGGGGCGACGTGCATTCGGATCATCGCGTGTTGTTCGAAGCGACGATGTCAGTGTTGAAGCCTTTCTACAACAACCGGCACGGCGTTAAGAAAGTTTTGAGTTACGAAGTGCTTTCGTCAACGGATGCTGCGCCGATGAATCCGGCGCGCGCTTTTGTGCCGAATGTGTTTACGGATGTCAGCGAGTTTCTGGAAAAGAAGCTCGAGATCATGGCGTTGTACGAATCGGAGTTACAGGATTCGCTGCTGCCGCGCTCGCTCGACAGTTTGCGCGCGCTGGCACGGTACCGTGGCGCAACCATCGGCGTTCAGTTTGCCGAGGCTTTTATGCTCGTGCGCGAGGTGAGCTAGATGATCCCGGTGGTCGGCTTCGGCGCAGGTGGTCACGGGAAGGTCGTGATCGAGATCCTGCGCGCGATGCGGGAGTATGAAGTAGTTGGATTGTTGGAACGAAAGCCGGAGTTGCGTGGCACGCGCGTGCTGGGAGTTGAAGTGTTGGGCGACGATGACCTGATGGCCCAACTGAAGCAACGCGGGGTCAATCACGCATTTATCGGGCTCGGCACAATTGGCGACACAAGGTTGCGACGCCAACTCTACGAGAAAGTTTCAGGCTTTGGTTTTTTGATCGTGCGGGCGATACACCCAACAGCGGTGATCGCTGAGTCAGCCAACATCGGTGTTGGACCAACGATCATGGCCGGAGCAATTGTTAATGCCGATGCGTCGATCGGCAGCAACGTGATCATCAACACCGGCGCGATCGTCGAGCATGATTGCATGATTGGAGATCACTCGCACATCGCAACCGGCGCGCGGCTGGCCGGTGCAGTTGAAATCGGCGCGGGCAGTCACATTGGGCTTGGTGCGATGATCCGGCAAGGTATTCGTGTTGGCGAAGGCGCGCTTGTCGGTGCAGGCGCAGTGGTCGTCAAAGATGTGCCTGCATGGACCACGGTGATTGGAGTTCCAGCGAAAATTTTTGGCGCGGATTAAGACGGATTTTAATGGATGAATTAAAGCAAGTATCGGTTACTCCTGATGCCTCGGTGAGGCAGGTGATGGAGTGTATTGACCAGTCGGCCAAGGGGATTGCTCTCGTACTCGATGAGCGAGGGCGTTTAATCGGTACTGTTACCGATGGAGACATACGGCGCGCGATTCTCGCCGGTATGGATCTCGAACTTCCGATCGGTGAACTTTTGCGACAACGCGAGCCTGCCTTTGCCGGAGCGATTACGGCACCGCTCGGCTCTGACGACACGACGCTGTTGCACCTGATGGCTGAGAAAAGTGTCAGGCACATTCCGCTCGTCGATGAAGATGACTGCGTTGCTGATGTCGCTTTTTTGAGTGAACTGGTTAAAGAGTATGAGTTGCCGTTGCGCGCGGTTGTGATGGCCGGTGGATATGGCAGCCGATTGCGTCCGTTGACGGAAGAAGTGCCAAAGCCGATGTTGCCGGTCGGTAATAAACCTTTGCTCCAGTTGATCGTTGAACAACTCAAACAAGCCGGCATCCGTCACGTTAATCTCGCGACGCATTACAAAGGCGAAGTAATTGCCGAACACTTCAAAAACGGTGAGGAGTTTGGAGTTGAGATTCGCTACGTCAAAGAGGATCAGCCGCTCGGGACTGCCGGCGCGCTCAGCCTGATTGAAGACGTCAACGAACCGCTCCTCGTGATGAATGGCGATATTCTCACCCGGGTCGACTTTCGCGCGTTACTGAGTTTCCATCGCGAACACAAAGCTGATTTGACAGTTTGTGTGCGGCAGTATGAGTTTCGCGTGCCTTACGGCGTGATTGATACGGATGGCGTGATGGTAAGAGGGATTTCTGAAAAGCCGGTGGTGCGGCAGTTCATCAACGCCGGAATTTATCTGCTGAATCCGCAAGTGCTGCAACTGATTCCGAATGGTCAACCGTACGACATTCCCGATCTGATCGAGCGGCTCGTCAGCGATGGACGCACAGTCGTCAGTTTTCCGATTCGCGAATACTGGCTCGACATCGGCAAAGTCGATCAATACGACCAGGCAAAAGCGGATATCGCGGCCGGAAGATATTAGGAGGTTGCCTCAAAGAAGCACCAGGGTTTCTTTCTGTCAGATTTGTGCTGCTTTTTGTGGCTACAGATGAGTCTTTACGAGTTTCGTCACGAGAAAGAGCGCGAGCACGCGCTCCACACGATGCGGGCTTATTTGCAAACTAAGCCCGAGCAGGTGAAGTTCTTTGAAGAGTTGATTGGTCCATATCTCAAGGAAAGTGACATCTCAGTGCTCGACGCGTGCTGCGGCATGGGCGACTTGATCTACTTCCTGGCGCAGCTCAACTCCGAGGTTATTTTCACCGGTGTCGACAAAGCCGAATTCCTGATCGACGAAGCACGTAAACTGTTTCCTGAGGATGCCAACGTCCACTTCCACCAGGGCGATATTTACGCACTCGCGGAACAATTTGGTGAGAAGTCGTTTGATCTGGCAACGTGCAAACAAACGCTCTCGTGGCTTCCGGGATATGAAAAACCGGTCGAGCAGTTGATGGCAGTCACGCGCCGGGCGGTTTTTGTCAGTTCGCTTTTTTACGACGGGCGGATCGACTTCGAAACGCGTGTGCGCGAGCACGTCACTGACACTGGCCGCGACGACTATAATGCGTTTTACAACGTCTACAGTTTTCCGATCTTCCGAGAGTTTTGTTTGAGTCGCGGGGCCAGGGACGTTGTCGGTTTCGATTTTCAGATTGGAATCGATCTGCCGCGACCCGCGAATCCGGATCGCATGGGAACCTACACCGCGCAGTTGCAATCCGGAGAGCGTTTACAGATCTCCGGCGCCCTCTTGATGCCGTGGAAGATCGTGAGAATCGACTTGTAAATTGATTTCTCTCGCGGCGGCGCGCCGGCGTAACGACAAACGCCGCGCCGTTGCGACGCTGTGAGAGAAAAACTCTTTTTTATATGAATTGGAACGATAAGAAAGTTCTGGTAACCGGCGCCGGGGGATTTATCGGCAGCCATCTTACTGAGCGTTTAGTCGAACTGGGTGCGAAGACGCGCGCGTTTGTGCGTTACAGCTCAACCGGCTCATGGGGCTGGTTGGACCAGTCGCCGCTGAAGAACGACGTCGAAGTCGTACTTGGCGACATTCGCGATCAGGACACGGTGGCCCATGCGCTCACCGGCGCGGACATCGTTTTCCATCTTGCGGCGTTGATTGCGATTCCCTACTCGTACCAGGCACCACTTTCGTACGTGCGCACTAACGTCGAAGGCACGCTCAACGTTTTGCAGGGCGCGCAACGCATGGGAACTTCGCTCGTGGTCCATACATCAACCAGCGAAGTCTACGGCACCGCTCGCACCGTTCCGATTGACGAGAATCATCCGCTACAGGGCCAGTCGCCCTATTCCGCCAGCAAGATCGGCGCTGACAAAATGGCCGAGTCGTTTCACCTGTCGTTCGGATTGCCGGTCGTAACAGTGCGGCCGTTCAATACTTTTGGACCACGACAGTCGGCTCGCGCAGTGATTCCAACGATCATCACGCAGGCGCTCGAAGGCTCAGCGATTCGTCTCGGTAATCTGGAACCAACTCGCGATCTCAACTTCGTCGCCGACACCGTTAGCGGCTTCGTCAAAGCCGCGGAAACTCCCAACGCGGTGGGTGAAGTGATCAACCTCGGCACCGGTCGCGAGATCTCGATCGGAGATCTGGCGGCGTTGATTCTCAAACAGATGAATCGCGATATTCCGATCGCCCTCGAAGGCGTGCGCGTGCGGCCGGAAAACAGCGAAGTCGATCGGCTCTGCGCCGACAGTCGCAAAGGACAAACAATTCTCGGTTGGCAGCCGCAATTCTCTCTCGAAGAGGGATTGACGGCGACCATTGAATGGATACGTGAAAATAGTGACCGATATCGAACAGGAATCTATGTCGTATGAGCCCGGCGCCGCGGTAGCCGCAGGCAGCATTCCGTTATGCGTGCCTGAGCTGCGCGGGAACGAGTGGCGCTACGTCAAAGAATGTCTCGACACCGGCTGGGTATCGTCAGTTGGACCATTCGTCGATCAACTCGAAACCACAGTTGCCGGTTTTGTCGGCGCTGCCCATGGCGTGGCGATGTCCACCGGCACGGCGGCACTGCACATCGCATTGCTCGCGGCGGGCGTCAAGCCGGATGACGAAGTACTTGTTTCAGATTTGACGTTCATTGCGCCGGCGAATTCGATTCGCTATGCGAATGCGTGGCCCGTTTTGATCGATGCCGAACCGGTTTACTGGCAGATGGATGCCGCGCGAGTGATCGACTTCCTCGAGCAGCAATGTCAATGGGCCGATGGGAAGCTGGTCAACAAGTTCACTGGCCGGCGTGTTAGCGCGATCATGCCGGTACACATTCTCGGGCATCCGGTAGATATCGATCCGATTCTGGAAGTCGCAAACAAGTATCAACTGGCGATTGTTGAAGATGCGACCGAGAGTCTCGGTGCGGAGTATCGCGGTCGCAAAGTCGGCAATCTGGGCCACGCGGGCTGTTTTAGTTTCAACGGCAATAAGATTATTACCACCGGTGGCGGCGGCATGATTGTTACCAACGATCCCGCGCTCGCAGCCAAAGCAAAGTACCTTTCGACTCAGGCAAAGGACGATGCGATCGAATATGTTCACAAGGAGACCGGGTTTAATTACCGCTTGAGCAACGTACAGGCTGCGATGGGTTGTGCGCAGATGGAGCACCTGCCGGAGTTCGTCGAGATCAAACGCAGCATCGCGTCAACATATCGCGAGGCGTTTGCCGATCTGCCGGGTGTGACAATGATGTCGCAGGCGAGTTGGGCGCAAAGCATCTTTTGGCTCAACACGATCCTCGTCGATGAAGAAGAGTATGGCGAAGATAGTCGCGCGCTCATGAAGAGACTTGCTCGCCGCGGCATTCAAGCGCGCCCGTTGTGGCAACCGCTGCATCGCTCCGAAGCACTTCGCGGCGCGCAGGCTGTGGGTGGTGAAATCGCCGACGACATCAATCGCCGCGCGTTGAGTTTGCCCAGTTCAGTCGGAATAACACCGGAACAATTACAGGAAGTGATCGACGCAGTTTGTGAGCCGGGACGTGGAACACGGTGAGCATCGGTCAGCGCATCAGCACATCGTGGGAACGCGACGGCCTGCCCGGAACGGTCAAGCGAGGTGCGCTTTATCTTCTGCGGCGCGTAGGGTGGCGCACGGATGGCTGGTCCAAACAGTTGGACTACAACCTGACGGCGCAATCGATCCTGCGACAGTATGGACCACTGCTACGCCGTAATGAAGTATTTCGTAACTGTCACCAGGGTCGTCGCTGTTTCATAATCGGCAATGGTCCATCGCTGAAAGAACAGGATTTGTCGCCCCTCGCTAACGAGATCACTTTTGTCGCCAACTATTTTCACCACCATCCGATCATCAGCGAATCCTGGCAGCCTAAATATTATTGCCTGAGCGATCCGGCTTACTTCGATGGTCGCGAGCCGATCGAGTCAATTCGCGACATCGTCAAAACAATCCCCTCCGCTCCGTTTTTTGTACCGCATTATGCGAGCCAGTTTCTCGACACCACGGGGGCGCTACCGCAGGATCGAACCTACTATGTTGGCTTGTGTAGCGGGATGGAAGATGAGTGGGACGAGTTGCCTGATTTCACGACTGTGACGCCGGGTGTGCAGACGGTTGTACAGCTCGGAATCATGGCGGCGATGTTCATGGGCTGCTCGACGATCTATTTGATGGGCCTGGACCACAACTGGCTATCGCATGGCGGCGTACCTATCAACTTCTACAGCAAAGAAGAAGTCAAAAATCAGCCGCAGGGTAATGTTGGCGGCTGGGATTACAAATCGTTGATGCTGGCGATGACGACGATCTGGCGTGTTTACGAGATGCACCAAAGAATCGCTCAGAAGCATGGAATAAAGATTATCAACGTGACGCACGGCGGGTTTCTTGATGTCTTCGAACGCGCCCGGTATGAAGATGTAGTTGGATAAAGATTTACAAGATTTAACAAGATGAACTGGATGTCTTGTAAATCTTGTTTCATCTTGTAAATCTTTTTGAAGCTGGTTTCACGCACACGAGATGCTACGTGATCTGAAAAACCTGATCTTTCTCGCGCAGAACAAGCGCAACTATGCGAACGCGAAAATCGGTTTGGGCACGCGGGTGATTGAGTCACGTTTTGATGGCGACGGCGTTGAGATTGGCCGCGATTGTTATATTCAAAAGTCACAGTTTGGCAAAGGCGTTATGGTTAAGGACGGCTGTGCGATCTTTGATTCGGAGTTAGCAAATCACACGGCGATCTACCAGCATTGCTCGATTAGTAAAACGCAGCTAGGCGCCTACAGTTATGTCAACGAAAACTCGTCGTTGGGAGGTCTCGCGATCGGGCGTTTCACATCGATTGGCCCGAGCTTTATCTGCGGCTACGGCGAGCATCCCACAAACTTTGTCACGACGAGCCCGGTGTTTTATTCCACCCGAAAGCAGTGTGGAATTTCATTTACCGAGACGAGCCGTTATGATGAGCAACTGCAAACGACGATTGGTAACGACGTTTGGATCGGCGCGCGCGTTTTCGTGCGGGACGGAGTGAAAATTGGTGATGGAGCACTGATCGCGGCCGGTGCCGTGGTGGTGGCTGATGTTCCTGATTACGCGATCATGGGCGGTGTGCCCGCGCGAGTAATCCGTTATCGCTTTCCGGAAGAAGTCGTGCGGCAACTGCTGGAAATTCAGTGGTGGAATTGGAGTGAAGATCACTTGCGCCAGGCCCAACCGCATTTGGCGCAGCCCGACGTGAATTCGTTCCTGGAATGGGCTAAACGCTCTTAAGTAATGCTGCCTATTTTAAGAACAATCGTGAAGAGGCCTCTCAACCTCGTGGGCCTCGATCTGGTGCGGTATAACCCGCGCTACTCATTGGGTGAATACGCGTATGTCGCGTCGCTCGACATCCGGACCGTGATCGACGTGGGCGCGCACACGGGTGAGTTTGCGCGAATGATCAAGACGATACTGCCGAACGCAGCGTTGTTTTGTTTTGAACCGTTGCGAGAAGAGTTCGCGCGTTTGCAACAGCAGATGCCGAATGGCGACGGGTTTAAGGCGTTCAACTACGCTCTCGGTGAGCGCAATGAAACGGTTGAGATTCATCGCAGTTCCTATGCGCAGAGTTCGTCGTTGCTACCGATGGCCGAGCTTCACAAGGAAGCGTTTCCCCTCTCGGCCGGCCACACCACCGAGACGGTTGAAGTAAAAAGACTGGACGATGTGCTCAAGGGTTTTGAGTTAAAGCCGGAGATCGCGATCAAGATCGATGTGCAGGGATTTGAGGATAAGGTTATCGCCGGCGGCCCGGAAACGATTGGCAAGGCGAAAGCGATTATCATCGAAGTCAGCTTTCGTGAGTTGTATGAGGGGCAGCCGTTGTTCGATAAAATTTTCGAGTTGCTGAGTGATAAGGGTTTCAAGTTTATGGGAAATCTCTATCAACTTTTGAGCCCGATTGATGGCGCGCCGCTCCAAGCTGATGCATTGTTTGTCCGAACGTAAGCCTTAACAGGATGAACAAGATTCACAGGATAAACAAGATAATCCTGTAAATCCTGTTCATCTTGTAAATCTTGTTCCAGGGTTTTGTATGTTGCAATCACTAAAACAAGCGATCAAAAAAGCCATCCCCGAAGACGCGATCAAATTTCGCCGCGATCTCGAAGCGCGCCGCGCGTGGGAAAAGCAGGGCCGCCCATCACCACCGCCGCATATCGTCAAAGAAGAACTGATCAAAGATTACGCCAAGACTTTCAACACCCACATCCTCATCGAAACGGGCACCTATCTTGGCGACATGGTCCATGCCATGAAGAAATCCTTCGCGAAGATTTTATCTTTCGAGTTGGACCAAAAACTCGCCGAGCAAGCACGTGAAAGATTCGGCGCGGACGCAAACATTGAGATCGTTCAAGGAGACAGTGGTAAGTTACTCGGCAACTACCTCGCCCATATTAACGAGCCCTGCCTCTTCTGGCTCGACGGTCATTACTCCGGCGGCATCACGGCCAAGGGATCACTGGAAACCCCAATCAAGAATGAACTGAACTTCATCTTTTCACACCCGATCGCGAACCATGTGATTCTGATCGACGACGCCCGCTGTTTCACTGGCGAGAACGACTATCCATCAATTCAGGAACTGGAAACGCTGGTTGCCGAACGCAAGCCCGGCTGGAACTTCAGCGTCGAATTCGACGTCATTCGCATCCACCCCAACACTTAATCCCGTATGAAGGTTTGCTTCCCAATGTGGATCGGACGCCGGCATCAGGGACTCGGCAACGAGTTAATTCCCTGGGCCAAGGCGTTTATTGCCAGCGAAGAATTGCAAATCAAATTTTTACCGCCGGCGTTGGGATTGAACGACCGGCAGTATTACGAATACTTCGGCACCTCGCGTTTCGACTGGATCTACTACGCGATCCTGAAAAAAATTCTTCCCTGTTACATCTTCACTGAAGAAGAGTACAACGCTACCGGTGAAAAGGATTTTGCGCGCGCGATCCGCGTCTATGCCGACAAAAAAGGACTCGCTAACAAAAGCTCGTACGCGTTGTTGACGGAAGGTTTGTGGGGCAACTGGTATTCAGTTCGCAAAGCACGACACTTCGTGTTTTCGCAGCTCTATCGCACGCGTCATCTCACCAGCAATCTGTATCAACTCGATCGCCAGATCGCCGACAAACGTCTCGTCGTCGGTTTGCACATTCGCATGGGCGATTTTCTGCCGGTCGCGAATGCGGCGGAGTATCAGGGTCTCTGGAACACACGCGTGCCGCTCGCATGGTATGTAAACATTTGCCGCCAGTTGAAAGCTGCGCTTGGCGATGACGTCTCGTTTCTGCTGTTGACGGACGGCTCCGCGGATGAGTTGAAAGACTTTGTTTCGGAGTTCAATCCGATCACAAACTTCGGACAGCCTAATTCAGTAATCAGCGATCTTTTGAGCCTGGCGACTGCGGATGCGCTCATCTGCTCGATCTCGTCGTACAGCATGTGGGGCGTGCTGCTTTCTCGGGCACCGTATTTCTGGTACTTGCCAAACCTGCGTGAGCTGGATGGCTATTTGACGCTCTGGCAGGAACGCATCGAAGGCCTCGGCGACGACATTTCCGCGAGTGAGATCCTCCCGCGCGGCATTCCGCTCACTGAAAACGGTCGCATCCCAGAATCGATGATTGAGTACCTGCGTTTGAAAATTAAACTCAACGCTTACTCATTGGATCTCGTCAGATCCGGTGGTATTCCCAAGGACTACGAAACCGTTAAAACAACGATTTCATAAAAAATCCGTGTAAATCTGCTTTATATAAATCCGTATAATCCGTGTCTATGCATTTCCACCTAATCGGCATTTGCGGCACAGCCATGGCCTCGCTCGCGGGAATGCTCCAGGCGCGCGGCCATCACGTTACCGGCTCGGATCTGAACGTGTACCCGCCGATGTCGACGATGCTCGAGAATCTCGGCATCAACGTTTCGCATGGATACAAACGTGAAAATCTCACGCCGCAACCCGATTGCGTCGTGATCGGAAATGCGATTCCGCGCGGTAATCCGGAAGTTGAAGAAACCCTCAAGCGAAAGCTGCTTTATCGTTCGCAGGCTGAAGTCGTTAAAGAAGAGTTTATTCGCGGGCGTCATTCACTCGCGGTTGCCGGCACACACGGCAAAACCACGACGACCAGCATCGCTTCGTGGGTGATGGACCAGGGCGGACTGAATCCGACTTTTCTGATCGGCGGCGTGGCCCAAAATTTCGGCAGCAGTTTTCGTGTTACTGACAGCGACTATTTCATCATCGAAGCTGACGAATACGACACTGCATACTTCGATAAAGGTCCGAAGTTTATGCACTACCTGCCGGAACTCGCGATCGTCAACAACATCGAATTCGATCACGCAGATATCTACACCGATCTCGATGCGGTGAAACTCGCGTTTCGTCGTTTCATGAATCTGGTGCCGGAAAACGGGCGATTGATCGCGGGTTGGGACAGTCCAAACGTCAGGAAAGTGGTGGAGTCGTTTGGCGAAAGGTTGTTTACACGCGTCGAGACGTTTGGAACTGACAACAGCGCGCGTTGGCAGGTTCGCAATGCTGATTTCACCGCTGGTCTTTCACGCTTTGAAGTTTTTTGTGACAACCAGTTTTGTGGCGAGTTTCAAACGCCGCTGCTGGGCGAATTCAATTTGCTCAACTGTCTGGCGGTGATTGTCGCTGCTGACGCATGGGGGCTCAGCCAGGACCAAATCCGCGGCGCCCTCGCGAGTTTTAAGAATGTGAAGCGACGGGCGGAGATTCGTGGCGAGGAACGCGGCATTCTTGTAATCGACGATTTTGCTCACCATCCGACAGCCGTCCGGGAAACGCTCCGCGCCCTGCGCGCGCGTTATCAGCACCGGCGGCTCGTCGCCATTTTCGAGCCACGTTCGTGGTCCTCGCGGCTGGCTGTCTTCCAGGAAGATTACGCCGGTGCTTTTGCGGCCGCTGATTACGTGGTCATTGCCGCCGTGTTTGACAGCCAGAAGGTCACAGAAAAGGGACGCGCGCTTGATACCCGCGCCTTAATTGATGCGATTTTGCAACAAGGAAAACCCGCCTTTGCCCTCCCCGACGCCGATCAAATCGTTACCCACATCATTCCCGAACTCCGCTCCGGCGACGTGGTGGCAATCATGTCAAACGGCGGCTTTGGCGGAATTCACGAGAAGATTCTCACTGCGCTCAAGTAATTTGCCACGGATCACACGGAGCTTTAAGACAGATCAGCACAGATCAAATCCGTATTAACCCGTGCCTTCGATCCGTGAAATCCGTGGCCCACACACTTTAACGAAAACTTCGTAACGCTATCGCAGATTAACTTGGGTAAAAATCTTCCTGTAACAGGGAGGCCCCCAAGTGAAGGACTTTTCGATTTTCGAACAGGCTCTTAAGTTCTCCGGCGTTCAGAACATCGAGAATATCGGTGAGATCGCGAGTCTTGCCCGGCGAGATTTTGTCGAACGCGAAAGCTTCATCTGTCACACCACCACCGCTTCAGTTGAATACGGCTGCCTGATGATTGAGAACGCCATTTTGTTGCGTACCAATCGTTCCGGAAGAGTTTATGCCGGGGTTGAAAAACTCTCGGCCCTGCAGCCAATCATCGATCGCTACATGCGCATTGCCGATGTTTCCGAGACCGTTTACTTGTTTGGCGAAGACGATTGGAAACCACCGCGCCATCCCAACATCCGGTTAATCGCGTTAAAGCACGACTTTCGTCTCGCACACGAGTGGTTTGTAATTACACACTCGAAGTCGTTGAGTTCGGCGCTCGTGGCTTTAGATGAAACGAGTTTGGACGATTTATCCGAAAAGGTCAGATACTGGGCTTTGAAGACAACTAATGCGGGACTGGTGGGTAATCTCGCAAACGCTGTTGAAGGTGTGATCGATTGGACGACGCTCGCGGCTTAGTTTGACTGAGCGGGATTGTTTTCCACGACCGGTCGCTCGACGAGTATCGGCACGGCCATGCTGTCGATCTGTCCCTTTGGATGTTGAGGCGCTTCAACTTTTGACGTAAGTACGCGGCGAATTCGTGCGGGTAACAACCGTCCGGCAAGTAGCGCTGTCGCTCCCACCAGTTCAACTACATCGCCGCCACCACGCCAATACTCGCGCACAATGCGCGGGTCAGTCACCGTCATCAAACGCAAAAGAGTTAACGCGATCAGATAAGCGTCGTCGACCTGCCCGACGAACGGCAACATATCCGGAATAAAATCCAACGGGACAAAGGCGTAGAGAATCGCGCCTGCGACCAGCAATCTCTCCTTCGCCGGAACGCGCGAATCGCCCATCAGGCGCGCACAAAGCAATAACAGATTGGGGATAACGAGCAACAGATTCGTCATCCGGCTTCGCAGGTTCAAATCTGACATGCGGAGGATTATACAGGTCTGGGCTGATCCGTGTAATCTGTGGCAACATAAACGCCCATGGACATCCTCGACCGCATTCGCCAGCGCGCCGCGTCAAGGCCGCAACACATCGTTCTGCCTGAAGGAAATGATCCACGCACCGTCGTCGCCGCGGCTGAAGCCACCGGCCGGCGCATCGCGCGCATCACCGTGCTCGGCGACGATGAAAAGATTCGTTCGATCGCGAGCGACAATCGTCTCGATCTCGGTGGCGTTTCGATCATCAATCATCGCCGTGCAAATGATTTCGAAAAGATGGTTTCGCTCTTTCACGATCTGCGAAAGGCGAAGGGCCTGATGGCTGACGAAGCTCGCACGCTCGTCTCCGATCCTTTGTATTACGGCAATCTCATGGTCCGATCCGGGCTCGCGGATGGTTCGGTTGCGGGTGCTACAAACACCACCAGTCATACCGTGCGTGCGGCATTGCATTGCATCGGCGTGAAAGCCGGATTCAAATTGGTGTCGAGTTTCTTTTTGATGGCGTTGCGCAATAGTGAATTCGGGCACGATGGCGCGATGATCTACGCTGATTGTGGTGTGGTAATTGAACCGAGTGCAGTCGAACTGGCGGAGATCGCATTGGCGGCGGCGGATTCGTGCAAAGCTTTACTGGGCACAGAACCGCGCGTGGCGTTGTTGTCGTTTTCGACAAAAGGCAGCGCCAAACATCGTTTGGTGGACAAAGTTGTGGAGGCTGTGCGAACGGTGAAGGCGCGTGCGCCGGAGTTGCAGATCGATGGCGAACTCCAGGCTGATGCAGCGTTGATTCCGGCGGTGGCACAATCGAAAGCACCGGGATCGTCGGTTGCGGGTCGCGCAAACGTGTTGATCTTTCCGGATCTGCAATCAGGGAACATCGCGTACAAGTTAACTGAGCGACTCGCCGGCGCGACTGCGATCGGACCGATTTTGCAAGGGTTGGACAAACCGGCAAACGATCTCTCGCGAGGTTGCACGGCCAGCGATATCGTGGACGCGGTTGCGATCACGGCGGTGCAGGCTCAGGCGCGTAAAGACGGGTAGGATTTTCTCACGCGGCGGCGACTAGTCTATATGTCCGTTTGCGCCGTTGCGTGGCCGCGTGAGAAAACCCTTCCAAGGCAACGCAAGCTTCTGTGTCGCATCAAACGACCGATTTCCCGAAAATGTCTTTACTGAAACGCACAACTGGGCTTCTGTTCATAGCGGCGTTTTTCTTACTGGCCGCCACCCAGATCTCCAGTCAGCAGCCGTCAAACCCTCAGCCATCGCCCTCCCCCACACCCGAGAAAGACGATCCAGTTAGGGTTTTTACCGAAGAAGTCCGATTACCAGTCATCGCGCTCGACTCTTACGGGCATTACGATCCGACACTCATCCTCGACGACATACTCGTCCTTGAAGACGGCGTGATTCAACAACTTCGGAGCGTCCGCCATCTGCCGGCCAACGTGCTGTTTTTGCTCGACACGGGCGCCGAATCGAGTGGCATGGGAGGAATCTCGAAGAGCACCAGCCTGACGCGACAGGTCGCTTCACAATTGGTGACCCAGCTTCAGAATGGTTCGTCGGTCGCTGTGATGGTTTCAGGCAATACCACTGAACTCCTGCAACCATGGACCACCGATAAAACGGCGGTGTTGAAGACGTTGAAGAACAAACTGCTTTCGACCAAACGGTCCCGGATCTCGGAAGCTATGGATAGCGCCGGTTTGCAACTGAAGGATCGACCCGAAGGCAGTCGACACGTGGTGATGATCACTGATGGAGTTGATACGCCGGGCGGTAAAGTTGATCGCGCTGCGGCTATTCGCAAGCTCGTTGCCGCACGCGCGACCGTGCACATTATCAGTTACACGGAATTTGTCAGACAGAAGCGCGACACGAGCAGACCTTCGGTTGCGACTGGTCCACGTCCACCGAGTTCAGATCCGATTACGGCTACAGATCCCACGATGCCACCGGGAACCACACGTTCGCCATCCTTCGGCATCGGCATCCGGTTCGATCCGGCGATGAGTCGAAAACGAAAAGCCTACGAGAACGAAGTGAAGAAAAGCGAACAGGCTTTGAAGAATGTGGCTGAAGAAACTGGCGGGAAAATTATGCTGCCGGTAAATAGCCAGGAGATGTTGGCCCAGGCAAACGATGTAGCACGCGCGATCAGCGCTGAGTACGTTGTCACCTACCGCCCGAAACGTCCACTTGCCGAAGCCCAACCCGGCGAATATCGTCGCATCGAAGTCGCTTCACGGCGTCCCGGTCTGAATCTCCAGGCGCGACGCGGGTACGTTGTTCCCACGGCCCAAAACTAATCCACAGATTACACCGATTTATCCATAGATTGCGGATCTATCTGTGTAATCTGTGGACTAACTGACTACCGCTTCCATCGACTGGTCCATCATTGGCATCACTTGTCGCACATCAAACTGATCCGGCTTGGGCAACAACGACTGCCGATGCAATTCTTCCCAATCCTCTTTTGGAACTCTGTGAAACGCTTCAACAACTTTCGGATCGAATTGCCGCCCGGCCCAATCGTCTAATTCCTGCGCCGCTGCTTCGTACGACTTACCACGTCGATAAACACGGTCGCTCGTGATTGCGTCAAACGCATCGGCCACCGAAAAAATCCGCGCGCAAATATCGATGTCGTCGCTGCGTAATCCCAGTGGATAACCCGTGCCGTCCCATTGTTCGTGATGTTGCGCCACCACGCGTGCGGCGCCCTGAAGAAACTCGATGCCTCGCAAAATCTGTTGACCGTGCACTGGATGTTCGCGCATGCGCACCCATTCTTCCTCAGTCAATTTCGCGGGCTTGCGCAGGATGGAATCGGGAACACCAATCTTGCCGATGTCGTGCAGAAGCGCACCAAACTCCAACGACTTCATCTCTGCACTATTCAATCCGTATTCGCGACCGAGACGCAAACTGTAACTGACTACGCGTTCGGAATGTCCGTGAGTTTCCGAGTCTCTGGTTTCAAGCGCCGCCGTCAGGGCTTTGAGTGTCGAACGATAAGCGCCTTCGAGAGAGTTTAACGCTTTGTCGAGTTCGACCGTTCTCTGTTCGACCAACTCTTCGAGGTGATTCTCATAACGCTGCTTTGCGACCACCAGATCGTGATGCTCGAGCGCGCGTTTGACGACCGCTTCCACCGTGCGCAGATCAAAAGGTTTCATCAGGTAGTCGAAAGCACCGAGACGTAACGCGCCGATCGCGCTTTCGACGGTTTGCATGCCGCTGATCATGACGACCACCGTGTCGGGCGAAAGCTCCTTCACATGCGGGATCATGTCGAGTCCACTCATGCCGGGCATGGTGATGTCGCTGATCACGAGCTGAAACTCGCCATCGCGAAGGAGTGTCAATGCTTCCTCAGCCGAGGCTGCTCGCCGGCAGTTGTATTCTTCGCTGAGCAGATCGGCCAGGATCTCGGTTATTTCAACTTCATCATCTACTATCAGAATTCGGGGCGACACAGTTGTCGGCATTTGGTCTCTCCTGGAAAGGCAGGATGGCGGCAGAAAATTAGTAGAGCTCAACCCGCGTCGTGAGGTCGAGGGTAAGGGGCTGGGTAAGGCCCCGCCAAAACCTGGCTCAGGCATTCTAGCCCGTTTGCCCATTCCGTGGCAAACATGTTTTTACACGGGTGGTAAATAATTGAGGTGCGGGGCTTTAAGCTACGCCGTGTGGCAAAAGAACGCAGAATTTGTCCCAACGAGTGATTAAAAAACTTGGAATCCCTGAACGGCCCCCGCTAATCGGTTCTGTCTACTGGACGCACATGAACATTGGATTATTCGACGCATGAACATTGGATTATTCGACGCATGAACATTGGATTATTCGACGCATGAACATTGGATTATTTCGACGACTGATTAAAAGCAAAGGTGTCGAGAACCGAACCCGCGAAGCGGGTGGAAGAATAGAGCCTGGGGCGCAAGCCCCAGGATCATTGCACCACAAATGAATGATCGAGCCCGTGAAACGGGCGACAGCGGTTCCGTGTGCAGTCTGTCGCCCGCTATCGCGGGCTCGGTCATGTTTTTGGGGTCAAACTGATCCTGGGGCTTACGCCCCAGGCTCTATTCTGCCGCCCGCTCCGCGGGCTCGTTTCTTAAGTGCTGGGCCGCCCTCAGGGGATTCAAAGTTGCACTACTTCTCAAGGCGTCTTATCATGTGCATCCTTCGAAGCCGGAGTGGCGAAATTGGTATACGCACCAGACTCAAAATCTGGCGTCCGTCAAGGACATGTCGGTTCGAGTCCGACCTCCGGCACCAAGCTTCCTAAGACATAGCACCTTAAAAAATCCATTCACTCACAAAAACGTTTGCTCGCCTTTCTGTCATTACTACCAGAAAGGTAAATGCCAGACTGTGAATGTCCAGTCGCGTCCAAACATGATTCAACCGTGAGCCTCGCGTTCTCGCAAAACTCGCTCCTTTAGCCTGTTCTACTTCCCTTTACGCGCTCCGACCCACGTTGTGTGATGACCAGCCCGTCGACAGGACTTTCCTCAACCCCAAATTGACTAACCCTACAACCCCGCCTCCCGGCGAAAAGGAGAATTCTGGTGCAAAACGAAAATGAATTGAAACCTAATGATCAGACGAAAATTGCTACCGTCGAGTTTGAACGCACAAACTTCCGACGTTTAATCCTTGCGAATCCCAATCACTTCGGCAATCTCAAAAGAAGTCCTTTTAAGGCCATAACGGTCCTACAGACCAACAAGACCTACGAAGAACTAATGTGCGTCGGTCTTAATCCACCTTATGATCGACTCGAAGCTGTGCTTCAGATTAAGAAAACCTCTGGTTATGGCGGCGAGATCTGTAGTAGCGGCACACGCGAATATGTTCGCTTCTACGTCGACATCCACGACAACAACGTTTGGCACGATGTTGGTGTGACGAGCGTCGCAGTGCATGACATTCCCGGCGACAAGCCTATCTGCTACGCGGTGAAACAGGACTTCAGTGCTTTCAAGAAGTTCTGCGCATTTGAAAACATTGTGAAAGTTCGAGCGATACTGCAGTGGAACGTCGCCCCACCACCTAACACTCCCGACTATCAACCGGTGTGGGGCAACGTCGTGAACGTGCAGGTTCAGATCCATCCGTTCAGGTTCATTCGCTGGCAGGATATTGTCACTGAACTCGATAAGATCAAGATCAAGCTCCCGGATCCAATTGGACCAGTTATCAAAGAGTTGGATCCACAGATCAAGCTGAATGCCGCTGAAGTGCAACCGTTGAACCTGGTCCAAAAGCGGGCTCTCTACAAAGGTCTCGACGTTCCGGTGCACCGCTTCGCATTTCAAGAGGTCCAACAACTGGCATCACTTTCAGATCCGCACTCGTTCGCACTTGCGGAACAGTCCGCGCTCGTCGATCTGGGTGTGTCGATTAACGAACTTGACGATCTGGTGAAGGGAGTATTTAACGGCGATGGCAATACCAGCTTTGAGGAACTGCGTTGCGTAGGATTGTATCCGGAGCAGGATCTGCTCGAAGCGGTATTCACCGTCAAAAAGTCATCGGGCTTTAGCGGCAGGCTGTGTGGCAACGGTTCGACCGAATACGTCGCTTTCTGGATCGACTTCGGCGATGGCGGTGGATTCCAGTACATGGGAACCTCGACTATGAATGTCCATGACCTCCAGACCATCCCCAGAGAAGGAGTTCAGTACGGAGTCTTTCTCAAGAAGGATCTGTCGAAATTCCGCATACCGTGCCAGTCTGGTCCACGAGTAGTTCGCTTGCGCGCGATTCTCTCGTGGGAGGCGCCGCCACCGCCGGGAAATCCGAATTTTGTTCCGACGTGGGGAAACCGCGAAGAGTGTCGCGTGCAACTCCATCCCGGCAAACTCGAAGGACACATTCCACTGATCGAGACCGTCGGCGATATCGCAACGGACGACATCAACCAACTCACCGGACTCGCAACCGGCCCAGCCCAGATCGGAGGCTTCGCAGTCTCAGAAAGTCCGTTTGGCGGCGTGGTTACGATCACCGGACGAATCGGAGATCCGCCTGACAGCTTTAACGGCGGAGTTGCACCGTTCAAGTACAAAATTGAAGTCTTTGGACCAGCGCCTTTCAACAGTTGGCAACCACTGACCAATCCGATCAAGGTGAAGGTAACGGAATGGCTCGCCGGGGTACCACAGCAATGCAGTCCGGGTGAGTTTGTTTGCGATGCTACGCTCACTCCAACCGATGACGGCGACGGATTAGGACCAGGCTGGTACCAATACCTGGAAGATATCAAAGGTCCGAACCAGCGCTTTCTCGTGGTCGACAAACTAGGGAGTTGGTTTACCAATTCGGCGATGGAAGGTCTCTGGAGAATTCGAATTACCGCGAAGGATCCTTCCGGACCATTCGTCTTCCCGGGCATTCAGACGGTGCGTGTACGTATCGACAACACGGAGCCTTCAGGACCGGCTGGGCCAGGTGCAACTCAGGCTCAGATCGAAGCCAATCCGCCGCTGAGAATTACGGCAGCCACTCTCAATGGTAACCCGCTGCCGGCGAATGCGTGCGGTAAGTTCCCGGTAGGCACGATCATTTCGGGAACCTACGAAGTACATGATCCGGGAACGTCGTCACCGAACCAGCACTTCCGTTCGCTTTCGTTGGATGTGATTCCGGATGGGCCAGCCAACGGGGCGAGTCCGGTTCCGTCGTCACGCTCATTCCCGGTTGTATCCACGAACGGGGAGCTCGGAACCTGGACGCTGGATACCTCGAAGATGGATCCTTGCGGATACGTTATTCGCTTGGTAGCCGGTGATCGCACAAACGTGAACAGCGCCGGCCATGGCTTCGCGCTGGTCTATGACATCGGCTTCTGTCTCGAATCCGCACCGAAGCCGTAAGTTGACTGTAGGGGCGGCCCTCCGTGGCCGCCCTTGTCTTGAACTAAGGATCTAAGCTCCACACGCGGGCGCTCTTCGTGCGCCACTATCGAACGTCTTAGGCGTTACGATTTTGAGTTCCACACTAGGGCGGCCACGGAGGGCCGCCCTACTACATCAAATTAACCGCTCTAGCCGTCAGAATGCGTTCGAATCAGTTAACCTGAACGACTGAACACCGCCGCATCTCCCGATTTCTTCAATTTACACACTGGCACGCGATTGGCTAATGAGGGTGAGGGCTGCCCCGCCCCACTTTGAAAATCCGCGAGTGGTAAATCCCAGTCATCCACCTACCCTGCGATTTGCGCACCCGCTGAAAGGTTACGACCGCAGTTTCCCCTGGTCAGTTCGCAACTCATGTTGCATAAGCAGTCATTCATCTCCCGCGTCAGCCAGCTACTTTGGCCCCTCCCTCTGTTCGTCATTCCGACTGCACTCGGACTCTTTTTCATTAAGCCCGAACTCGTTGGCTCTTATTTCACTTCATCTGTCGTCGCTCTTCTTGTTGTCCAAGTATTCGCGAGCGCAGTCGTGTGGAGAAATTGGAAAGGCACGCGCAATCAGCTCACCGGAGTGAACCAGGAACTCTCCAGCCTGAAGGGCGTCGTTGACGTTTCGCGCGATGCCATCATCGGCGTAACCACTGACGGCATCATCATGAGTTGGAACCGCGGCGCCCGTGGCATCTACGGTTACACCTCTAAAGAAGCACTCGGCGCGCCACTCTCGATGCTTGTCGATCACCGAAGAACTCAGGAAGCATCGTCACTGTTTGAGAAAGTCACGCGCGGAGAAAACGTGACGCAGCACGAGATGGTCCATCTCAAAAAAGGTCGAACTCCCATCGACGTCTCTCTGACTATCAGCCCCATCATGGATGGCAAGACCATCACCGGCACTTCGGTCGTCGCTCGCGACATCACCGAGCGTAAACGCGCCGCCGGCTCTCTCGCCCAACAAGCCGCCGCCATGAAAGCTTCCATGGACGGCATGGCCATCATCGATCACGGCGGCGTTTGCATTTATTTGAACGACGCGTACGCGAAAACTTTCGGCTATACAGATCCCGAACGACTGATCGGCGCAAGCTGGGAGATGTTTTACTTCCAGGAAGAACTGCTTCGTATCAAGGAAGAGATCATGCCCGCCGTTTGGCGCGATGGTTCGTGGCGCGGCGAAGCCATGGGACTAAAACTCAGCGGCGGCACTTTCCCATTGGAGATCTCGATCTCGAGTGTTGACGGCGGTGGTCTGGTCCATGTCGTGCGCGACATCACCGAACGCAAGAAGCTGGAAGAAACGCTGCGCAACAGCTCGCTCAAAGATGATCTGACTGCACTATTTAACCGTCGTGGTTTACTCAAACAGGCTGCGCCTTACTTCGATTTCGCGCGCCGGCAAAGAGAGAAACTGTTGCTGCTCTTCATCGATCTCGATGGCATGAAGAGAATCAACGACGAGTTTGGACACAACGAAGGCGACAACGCACTCATCAACACGGCCGCAATTCTGAATCGCAGCTTCCGCAGTTCCGACATCATTGCGCGTCTCGGTGGCGACGAGTTTACCGTGCTGGTCACCGATCTGAACGCCAGCAAAGAAGACGCAATCAGCCGTCTCAACGACAATCTCAAGGCTTATAACGCCACCGAAACTCGCGGCCATAAACTGGCTTTCAGTATCGGTGTCGCGACGCTCGAACCGGAACGCATGACCTGTTTCGAAGAGCTGCTCGAACAAGCCGACCAGGCAATGTACGAACAGAAGCGCATGAAACGTCGCCGCGCAACGGAGCGTAATCAGAATCGCCAGCTCGGATATGCCGACGATCGTGTTGACGCGCCTTCCGAGTCGCACTTTGCCGCGAATTCAATTCCCTTCGCGCTTTCCACTGGTCCAAAAGCCTATGGTCCAAGTCAGGGCACTTTCGACAATGCAACCATCGGAATGGCGATGGTTTCAATTGACGGCAGTTGGCTGCAAGTCAACGAGTCGCTCTGCAAGTTGCTGGGCTACTCTGAACAGGAACTGCGCGCCACCACTTTCCAGCTACTCACTCACCACGAAGATCTTTTTCTGGTGCAGTCGCAGATCCAGCGCGTGATCGAGGGTTACATCCAGAGTCACGAGCAGGAGAAGCGCTACATTCACGAGCAGGGTCACACGGTGTGGGTGCAGTGGCACGTTTCGCTTTTGAAAGACTCGGAAACCGGATCGAAACGACTGTTTTTCCAGGTCCAGGACATCAGCGATCGCAAACTGGCGGAAGAAAAATTAACCCAGGATACGTTGACTGGATTACCCAATCGCGCACGATTTTACGATCTGCTCAAGCATCGGGTGGCTCGTAAGCAAACAAACAAGGAACAGCGTTGTGCGGTGTTGCTGCTCGATGTGGATCGCTTCAAGCTGGTCAACGATAGTTTGGGAAGTAACAGTGCTGACCAGTTGCTGTTACAGATCGCGCAACGAGTTAAAACCTGCATGCGTCAGGGCGATGTGCTGGCTCGTGTAGGCGGCGATGAGTTCGCGGTGTTGCTCGACGATGTTTCCGGTGAAGAAGAAGCTTCGTCAGTTGCGACACGGATTCAACAGGCGCTGGCAATCTCGTTCAACCTGATGGGCCAGGAAGTTTATACCACGCTGAGTATCGGCATTGCCGTCGCGTCAGATCAGGGCGACCAGGTTTCAGACCTGCTGCGCGATGCGGAAACCGCGATGCACGAAGCAAAGGCGCGCGGCAAAGCACGGTACGAAATCTTTGGACGCTCCATGCACGGCGTATTGATGAGCCGGTTGAAGATGGAAACCGATCTGCGACACGCGTGTGAACGCGACGAACTGTTCGTCGATTATCAACCGATCGTGTCGTTGGAAAAGCGCACCCTGATTGGTTTTGAAGCCCTCGTCCGTTGGCAACATCCTGAGTTTGGTCTTGTGCTGCCGAAAGAATTCATTCCGGTTGCTGAAGAAACGGGCCAGATTCTGACGATCGGACAAACCGTGCTGGAATCTGCCTGCCGCCAGGCACGCGCGTGGCAGCAAACATACCCCGCGGCGCCGCCGTTATTCGTGAGCGTCAACCTCTCAGTGAAACAGTTTAATCAACCAGGTTTGGTTGAAAACATCGCCGACCTGCTAAGCCACTTCCAACTACCTCCGCGTTGTTTGAAACTTGAAATCACCGAGTCAGTATTCAGTGACAACATCGACGCCGCGGTTGGGCTGCTGACGGCATTGCGAGATCTCGGCGTGCAGTTGAGCATCGATGATTTTGGCACGGGATATTCGAGTTTGAGTTACTTGCAGCGTTTCCCGATCGACACTCTGAAGATCGATCGCTCGTTCGTGACGCAGATGATGGAGAACGAGGAGAACCTTGCCATCGTCCGCACGATCGTGGCCCTTGCGCAAAACCTCGGCATGGATGTGGTTGCAGAGGGAGTCGAGACGGAAGATCAGTTGAAGCTGTTGCGTAAGTTGGAGTGCGAGAACGGCCAGGGTTACTTGTTCTCAACGCCACTCGGCGGCCGACAGTTGGACCAGTTCATCGCGAACTGCAATCTTGAGCCACAGGTTTACACGGAAATTAATCAATACGTAGCTGCTTAATCTGTGTAATCTGTGGACTGGTAGAGGTCTCGCCCTGCGTCGGAAACTATGAGTGTATCGGGATCCGATCGCAGGGCTTCATAATCGAGCAAGCGGTAATCCAAATACCCAAGATTCACGCGCCGGCACGTTTCTTCATCAATACCCGTCGCCATCGTGATCCGGTAACGCGGTACTACTCGTCCTTCATCATCCAATCTTCCCGCATAAGCAACATGGGCCAGGTGCGCCGCGATGCAGAGGTTCTCGCGGAGTTCCTGTGAAGCCCCGAGCATATCTCGCACGGTCTCGAGCGGTGCGTAACCATATTTCTCGATGAGAGCGCCGTGCGTTTCGGAGAGTTTGGTCAGGTGCGGCGCATAAATGATCAGCTCGCCGCCTTCTTCGACGATCGCGCCGAGTTTGTAACTCGCTTTTCCGCCAACCCAGAGTTCATCGTAGTGCGGATCGAGTAGCGCGATCACACGTGCGTACGTTCGGCCCGTGTAACGAATGTGAACTTGCCGGCTCATTTCGGCTGCGCGCCGAAATGCCCCGCGAACGTCTCCGGCAAATAGCGCATAGGTAAACAGTTGGCCGTTGATTCTGGAGACGACTGTATTCAGGGAAATGATGCGTGCTGAAATCAGATCCGCCGCCGCTTCAATCAAGCGACGCGTGGGCGTTTCGACCTGGCCGATGATGTTTTCGATACCCGCCAGAGCGCCGAGCCAGTGAGTGGTATGCGTCAACTCCGGCCCGGCAACACCCGGAAAGAAATACTTTGCGCCACCAGCGAACCCGGCAACTTCATGCGGCACAGTAGCGCCAAAGATGAGCACAGTGTCGTAAATACCCGGTGCGAGTAGTTTATTGACGCTTACGGGCACGGCCTGTTCGATCAAACCATTGGTGAGTTCGCGAACTGTATCTGAACTCAACTCACCGAGAGTGATTAGTTCATCCGGATCGTCCCAGCGATGATCGAATAATTGGCCCGTGAAATTTGCGCAGCCAATCTTGGAGAGTTTTTGAGCATGCGACATGGGAGGGTGAGTGCCCTGCGCCACGAGTGCATCGAAAGATGCAACACCGCGCTGGTGGAGAAAATCGAACGCGGCTGGGAAAAGCTGATCGGTATTATCGTCGCGAGTTTTGTCGGGAATGATTGCCAGGACCCGCTCGCCGGGTTGGACCACATCGAGCGCCTGATGCACGATGCCCGTGAGAGTTGCGTGATCGAGTCCGGCAACTGAGCTTTCACCGATAACAAACGATGTGATTAGCTCAGTTGCCACGAAAAACCTTTCACACGATTTACAGGATTATCTTGTTAACCCTGTCATCTGGTTAATCTTTATGAAGCGGCGCTCTACGACTCACGCGCTTCACGAACGATTTGCAGGAACTGTTTCGCACGCTCCGTAATCAACGCCCCCTGCCCCTCACGAATCGCTTTGATATCGACCAAATCGGCACCAACACCCAACGCCGCCGCCCCAGCCCGAATAAAATCCGCGGCAGTTTTTAACGACACGCCACCGGTCGGCACGAGTTCGATCTGCGGTAACGGCGCCTTCAGGGCTTTGAGATAACTCGCTCCACCAACAGCCCCAGCCGGAAACACCTTCACGAAATCCGCACCCGCATTCCACGCCTGGACCACCTCCGTCGGCGTCAACGCTCCCGGCATTATGGCCACGCCCAAACGCCGGCAACATGCAATCGTTTCCACGTTAAGCGCCGGACTCACGATAAACTGTGCTCCACTCGAAACACACGCCTCAGCAATCTCAGGATCGAGTACCGTTCCGGCGCCAACCAACGCTTCATTGCCATAGCGTTTGGAAACTTCCTCGATCACTGCAATCGCTCCCGGCACCGTCATCGTGATCTCGAGCACCGAGATACCGCCTTCGCGAATGGCATCAATCGCACGCATCGCTTCGTCGGCCGACGTCGCGCGCACAACCGGAATCACTCCGGTATCCCTGATCTGTTTAATAACTTCTGCTTTGTTCATATCTGTCTATCTTGCCACCCGCGCCGTGCCGCCTTTCATCACGCGTTCGACTTCAGCCAGGGTCGCCATCGTAGTATCACCCGGCGTCGTCATCGCGAGCGCACCATGCGCGGCGCCACATTCGACGGCCCACTGTGATCCACGCTCAGTAAGAAATCCGTAGATCAATCCCGACGCAAACGAATCACCACCGCCAACACGATCCATGATCTCGAGGTTCTCACGAATTGGCGCCTGATAGAGTTCGCCACCCGCGTAACATACTGCGCCCCAATCGTTGATCGTCGCCGTCTTCGCATTTCGCAACGTCGTTGCCACGACTTTGAAGTTTGGAAACTCCGCGCACGCGCGCTCGATCATGCGCTGAAAGTTGCGGATATCGAGTTTTGAATGATGCTCGTCCTGGCCTTCAACTTCAAAGCCGAGCGCAGCAGTAAAATCCTCTTCGTTTCCGATCATTACATCGACGAGCGGAGCGAGTTCGCGATTCACGGTCACTGCTTTAGCCTGTCCGCCAATCGACTTCCACAGTGATTCGCGATAGTTGAGATCGTAAGAAATGATCGTCCCGTATTTGCGCGCCACTTCCATCGCTTCGCGTGCGACGGCGGGAGTAGTTTCGGAGAGTGCGCAAAAGATGCCGCCGGTGTGAAACCAGCGCGCGCCCTCCGCGCCAAATATTTTTTCCCAATCGATATCGCCGGGTTTTAGTTGTGAAACAGCGGTATGACCGCGATCGGAACATCCCGCAGCCGCACGAACACCGAATCCACGCTCGGTGAAGTTAAGACCATTGCGCACCGTGCGTCCAACGCCGTCAAACTTCACCCATTTCAAGTGCGACTGGTCCACACCGCCCTGGTAAATCAGATCCTGGACCAGGCGCCCGACCGCGTTGTCAGCAAGCGCAGTCACGACAGCCGCATCCAGGCCAAAACAGCGCTTCAACCCGCGCGCGACGTTGTACTCGCCACCACCTTCCCAAACCTGGAAGCTACGGGTGGTCGCAACGCGTCCTTCGCCGGGATCGAGTCGCAACATCACCTCGCCCAGACTCACAATATCCCAACGACAATCAGTTTTCGGTTTAGCCACTATGCTCATAGAAGTTAGTCAAAAAAGGCACAGAAAGCTCAAAAGTTTTTAAATAAAGATCTTTTGTGTTGCTTGTGCCTCTTGGTGGCCTACAGATTAGCTGGCTCAAGCTTTGGTGACAATAGGTGGAAGATAAGTAACGCTACAAGATAGGCCGAGGCGGCGATGAAGAAGATCGGAACGTAACTGCCGGTTCGCTCAAGGATCTCACCAACCAAACGCGCGATCATCATGCCGCCGACCGCGCCCGCCATGCCGCCAATGCCAACAACTGATCCAACCGCGCGTCGTGGGAACATGTCTGACGTCGTCGTGAAAAGATTGCAGGACCAACCCTGGTGCGCGGCAGCCGCGATGCCAATCAACACAACTGCTACCCACAAGTTCGACACATGCGCAGCAAAGCCGATCGGAATCACGGCCACGGCGCAGATCAGCATCGCTAACTTCCGACTTGCGTTGATGGTCCAACCTCGCTTAATTAAACCGGACGAAAGCAAACCACCGCCGATACTACCGATGTCGGCCAAAAGATAAACGATTACTAACGGCAGACCGAACTCTTTCAGACTGAGTCCATGTCGTTTGTGTAGAAAGTCAGGCAGCCAGAAAAGATAGACCCACCAGATCGGATCGGTCATAAACTTTCCTATCGCGAAAGCCCACGTCTGGCGGTGCGGCAACAAGCGCGCCCACGGCACTTTAACGATCGGATCGGGAGGATCGCTCTGGATGTATTCCAGTTCGGATTTCGACAGTGACGGATGCTCTTCCGGGCGTCGGTAAAGCGCCCACCACGCGACCAGCCAGATAAAACCAATCGCGCCGGTGACGATAAACGCGGCGCGCCAACCCCACGCCAGCGTAATCCAGGGCACGACCAACGGCGTTACGAGTGCGCCGATGTTGGTCCCGGAATTGAAAATCCCAGTCGCGAGAGCTCGCTCTTTTTTGGGAAACCACTCGGCCACGGTTTTGATCGCCGCGGGAAAATTTCCCGCTTCGCCGAGTCCAAGAAAGAAACGCGCAACCCCAAATCCAAACGCTGTCCGCGCGAGCGCGTGGGCCATCGCGGCCAGACTCCAGAAAATTATCGCGAGTGAGAAACCCTTGCGCGTTCCGATGCGATCGATTAGCCCGCCCACGCCGAGCAGTCCAATCGCATACGCGGCCTGAAACGAGAATACGATCCAACTGTAATCGACTTCGGTCCAACCGATTTCGCCTTGCAGCGTGGGTTTGAGAATTCCGATTACCTGGCGATCGATGTAGTTGATGGTGGCAGCGAAGAACAGCAACGCGCAGATAACCCAGCGGTAGTGTCCACCACTCGCGCCTTGCGCTTTGGAAGCCGGCGTTGCCTTAACAACTTCGTTCATCGAGTTCTCCTAAAAGAATCCGTGGCTATTCATCTGCCCATCCAGCCTCCATCGACCACGAGGATGTGACCGTTGATGTAATCGCTCGCGCTTGAAGAAAGAAAGACTGCTGCCCCCGCAAGATCTTCAGGTTCACCCCAGCGACCCGCGGGAATGCGCTCGAGGATCTGGCGATTACGCGCTTCGTCCGCCTGCAGCGCCGCTGTGTTGTCAGTGCGCATATACCCCGGAGCGATCGCGTTTACGTTGATCCCGTGTTTGGCCCACTCGTTGGCGAGCGCTTTGGTGAGTTGGGCCACACCGCCTTTCGACGCCGCGTAAGCGGGCACCGTAATGCCGCCTTGAAACGACAGCAGCGATGCGATATTGACGATCTTGCCGCCGCGACCGTTTTCGATCATCTGTTTCCCAGCCAGTTGCGAAAGCCTAAAGACGCTCGAGAGATTTACTTCAATTACCGTGGCCCAGTCTTCTTCGGAGTAATCGACCGCCGGGGCGCGGCGAATTGTGCCGGCGTTGTTGATGAGAATATCGATGCGGCCGAATTGTTTGACGGCTTCAGCGATCAGTTTTGACGGCGTTTCGGGGTGGGCCAGGTCGCCGGTAATGCCATGGGCTTCGCCACCAGTGCTCCTGATACGTTCGCAAGTCGCTTCAGGCGAGCGCGTGTTGCCATGACAAACGACGTGCGCACCCGCCTCGGCAAGAGAGACTGCTATAGCGGCGCCCAAACCGGTTGACGCTCCGGTTACTAACGCAACCCGGTCGTGTAGTTTGAATTGGTCCACAGATTACACAGATTGCACAGACTACACAGACTGCCAAAAGACATCTGTGTAATCCGCGGATCAGCCAAGAAAGTCTTCGCGCAGGGGAGAGAAGATGTCGATCAAAACCACTTCTTCATCCATCATCGTAGCGCCGTGCCAGCAGTGCGAGGGGAAGTGCAAGACGTCGCCCGCGGCGGCGATCCGTTCCTTGCCTTCAATGAAAAACCGCACCCGTCCTTGTTCGACGATGGTCATCTGTTCGTGTGGATGATCGTGCTCGGGAGTTACCAGAAAAGGTTGAAAACGAAAACGGCAAATCATCATGCGATCGCCGACCAGCATCTGCCGCTCGATGCCTTCGGTCGTCTGTTCCACCGGGATGTTGGACCAGTTCAAATGCCGGGCCAGGTTATGACCATTTCCGTTTCCGTTA
The DNA here is from genome assembly GCA_963708055.1 of uncultured Acidobacteriota bacterium. Classification (GTDB taxonomy): domain Bacteria; phylum Acidobacteriota; class Blastocatellia; order Pyrinomonadales; family Pyrinomonadaceae; genus PSRF01. Next base: position 2,757,359 of record OY970193.1, read on the forward strand.
CCGTTTCCGTTTTTGTTGTCACCAGACGAGGTGTTTGACATTTCAATCCCCTACTTTTTGTCGCTCACAGCTTCCAATCCCGAGCCACCCGCCGCGTATTCGGGCTGCACATTTACCACGCCGTAAAGACGATCTTCGCCCTCTTTAATCGCGGCCATCATCCACAGGAAATTTATCTGGCCGCCCGGCGCAGCTACGTTCGGGTGATAACCCTGCGGCATCAACACGCAATCGCCTTCGCGCACGACCTGGACCAACTCAGGCTTCTGCGGATCGGTATAAACAAACTGCACGCCAAACGAAGGCGCAGGCATGTCGATAAAGAGATATGCCTCTTCGAGTAGCTTTGAATGTTCGTGCGGCGGCCACGAGGTCCAGTTGCCGGGCGTCGAAAAAGTTACTCCGGCCATAATGCGTCCGGCTTCGACGTTCGCGCCGATAAGCACGTTCAAGTCGCGCTCGGCCGGCGGTTTACCGGCAATCAGGTGGAGTTTTGGGTTCTGGCGCACGTCCTTGTAAGAGACAAACTTCAGCGGGTAGCGGTTGGCTACCGGCGCCGAGACTTCAGCCAGATCGCATCCGGTTGGACCATCAGGCTCAACTTCGATCTCTGAATCACGCGGAACGTAAATCGCGTCGTAGCGATCGAGTGAAAACGTTTCGCCTTCGGCATGCACCGTTGCTTTGCCGTTCAGACATATCAACCCGACTTCGTGCTCACCGCTGTTGAACTTTTCCGCTGCGTCATTCGCATCAAGGGTGATGCGACCGTAGTGAAGGTAGCGCGAAGCCGTTGCGCCAGGCGCGACGGACGTGCGGCGTCCCTTTCCTTCGTGCGTCTTCGGCACGAAACAAGTTTCCGGTGTGATCGGGTTTTGTCTAACTTCCTGGGCCATAATGCCAAACTCCCTTTGAACGTCCTGATCTATGCGGTCTGTTTCATAAAGATTTACAGGATGAAACAAGATTTACAAGATATCTTTTTCATCTTGTTAAATCTTGTAAATCTTTATGAAACTACTTTGGCGTTAACGCCAGCTTATATTTTAGGGCGCTGCTGGTCACCGTAATGTCACGCGCCTCGAACACCAGGTGCAGCGGTATCGCACCGTGAACGCCGCGCCCCAAGGCAGTATTACCGGTCGCCATCACCGACGTCTGCACCGGAAAGTTTGCCTCAGAAAGTTGCACACTCAAACTCCCCTTCGCCGATTTAAAACGATCGACGCGCGCGTCTTTGATCATTTCCGTTTCGACTTGATCGTGTGTCGTCGGCACTGCCAGCCGCCAGCGCTTAATCTTAACCGGCTGACTTGAACTCAATGTTTCCTCACGCGTCAGCGAACCGTTTTCAATTCGCCAAACGACTTCGCTCGTTAGTCCAACGTCTTCCACTTTCCCCGAAGGCTTACCGACGATGGCCCACTTGGTCCAACGAACACGCAATTTGCGACCATCAGCGGCAGGCTCAATCTCATCAGCGCCATCCGTTGCGACGACCGTTCGGCCATCCGCAAGTTCCACGTAAGGCGTTAACGATGGATAAATCTGTTCTACAGGAGCCGCAAATCCCGGTAAACCATAAGGCGCCGGCAGATAGTCAGACATTCCCGGTCTTGGACCAGTCGTGATCGGGAGCGCGAACCGCAGCGTTCCCTGGCGCACTACCCAAACACCTGCCGATCGTTGCGGCGATTTATGAAAGAACTCAAAACGCGCAACCGGCGCGAGCCTCGGCGTCACCGGAAAAGTCATGACGCCTTCTTTCGCAAGTGCGTTCATGATCGGCGTGTGCGAATTCGCCAGTTTGCCAAAAAATCCGGTGGTCTGTTGCCACTCACGTTCGCGTGAGATGTACGCGTAATTGCCGCGCCCAAATCCGAAAATGTTCAACAGATGCGCATCGCTGCGGTAATCGTGCTGGAGATAATTCCACGCCTGGTAGTACAAGGCCGCGATCTCCGCGAGTGGCGCCGGGCGAAATTCAGGATGCGACGCCAAAAATCCTACGATCTCGGGCGTGTCGAGATAACTGACCACGCCCTGACTGCGCCCCCAGTTGTAACCATAACCATCTTCGGAAACGATGTCCCACCACAAACGCATCTGCACTTTCAACGACGGGCGAACCTGCTCGAGCAGATCCTTGCGACCGGAAATCTCCGCCGCCTCCCAGATGTAACGCGCATACTCGTTTGAGTAGCGATCGTAACGCCCGGTCGGTGGCGAATCGTCGGCGTAGAGATTTCCTTCCGTAAACTGAATCGCCGCCCGATCGAGAAGCTTATCGAGAAACGCCCGATCGTTTGAGATGCCGAGTTCGTAACCGATACTCGCAATCCGCGCCGCTACGCCGAGATAGTTGTCCGGCAGATTGATTACGCGATTCGTTTTCGGATCGTAAAAGCGCTCCGGATTCAGCAATGACCGCCACGCCTTCTGTTCCTCCGGCGAAAGTGACTGCCAAAGCGGATTGGTCTTCAAGTCGCGACCAAAGTGACGCAACGCCAAAGCCGCATAGAGTTGGGAAAACGCTTTGCTCCCGGCGCGTGATTCGATCAATCCGATCTGGCCCACCCACTTCGCCAGATCGCGCCCTGCAAGTTCGCGATTCCCGGTCGTCTCAGCGTAAGCAGCGAGCGAACGCATAAACGTGCCCCACGAAAACTCTCCCGTAGTTGGCACCCCGAGAACTCGATCGGGTGGTGGATCGAGCGATTTGATCGCGCCCAGGTGCGCCGCGAGTTCCCGGCCGAGGAACGTATTCACCTCGTCACGAAAACTCGCGGTCGTAACCGTATTGGCGCGCGCCTGGACTCCAACCAACAAGGAAACGCAGATAACACGGATAAAAACGGATTTTATTTTTCTGATCTGTGTCATCCGTGTTAACCCGTGGCTAAAACGTTAACTTCAATCCAAACTGAATATTCCTCGGCGGGCCTGACGTCGAAATCGTCCCAAACGCCGCGCTACTCAAATTACTCTCGAGGTCGCGGAAATTGGTGCGATTGAACGCGTTAAAGATATCAGCCTGGAACTGAAGCTTAAACTTCTCCGTCAAAGCAAACCGGCGTCGCAGCGAGAAATCCCATGACTGCGCGCCCGGCCCTTCAATCGTACCGACGCCGCAAGTACCGCGACGCGCATCAGGCGCCGCTGCAAACGCATCACGACGCGCCCAGTTGTTTGGACCACGTTCGCCGTTCGGGAAAAGCTGATCACCGCCCAAACAATCCGCACGCCGGTTGCCGAAAACGGAGTTACCGGTCGCGGTAGCAGTCAAGTAGGGCCCAGACTGCAAACGAGTGATTCCACTCACTTCATAACCATCGAGGACCGCCTTCGCAAACCCACGAGTACGGCTGAACATTTTCACCGCGTAGGTGTACGTCAACGCAAAGACGTGACGGCGATCGAATGTTGCTGGTCCATAGTTGAAGTCGCGGTTGAACGGATCTTCAGGATTATCGTTGAACCCGCTCGCATCCGTCAGCACCTTGGACCATGTGTACGACGTGGTCATCAATAGATCGCCTTTGCGTTTCGCGGCGTAAAGCTGCATGCCGTGATAATTCGAAGTTGAATCACTGAGACGCATTCTGATCGCTGTGTAGCCTTTGAAAGGCCGCAAGGCATTAACGTTGACGTTTGGTCCCGGCGGGATATTGGCCCGCAGTTGTTCAAACGTCGGCTGATTGATGTCCGGCTGCCGAATGAGATGGCGACCCAGGTTCGCGACGTAAGCAGCCTCGCCGAAAATTCCGTACGGCAACTCGCGTTGCAAACTAAGGCTGTAGCTCATCGTGTAAGGCGTGTCGAGCTCGGGATTCACGGCATTGATCTGCGCAAACGGCGCCGCCGTGGTCGATCCGCCGGCGATGTTGCTCAGGTTCGCATTCTGGAACTGCGCGCTGGTGGCATACGGCGGGTTGCTCAGCGACGGAAAGATCAAGTTGCCTTCGATACGGTCGTAGTACATGCCAAAACCACCGCGAATTGCCGTCTTGTTATCGTCAAACGGCGAATATGCAAAACCAACCCGCGGCATGATGTAGTGACGCCCTTCGTATAGACCACGCGGCGCTCCGGTGGGAACGGCTATCACAGTTGCGCTGTCGCCGCCGGGCACGCGTCCGAGTTCTTCAGAAGACACGCCATTACCGGCGCGGACGAGTCCGTTGAAGCGATTCCCGCCTTTCGTCGGGTCGATATTTCCATTCGCGAGAATCGTAACTGCCTGCGCCGGATCGTAACGAGACGGATCGAAGTTCGCGAGATTGTTGGCCTGCGTGTAGATCGGCTGGCCATACTGGTAACGCATGCCGAGCTCAAGACTGAGCTTACGATTCACTCTCCAACTATCAGCCACGAAGGCCTCGGTTTGAGTGAAGCGGAAGAAGCCCATCGGATCGAGCGCTTGTTCGCTATAGGTGCGGAAGTTTCCGAGTAACGCATCCGCAAACGCCTGGTTTGTAGTACGCGTGTTGCCGCCGGTGTTGAAATCAACTTGCCCGGCGTAAACGGTGCGCGCGTTTTGATCGATGCGATTGCGTGTAACACTCACACCGGTCTTCAACGTGTGGTTGCCGCGCACCCATGTGATCGTATCGCTCACGTTGATGTCGGTTGTGGGCGATAGCAACGAACGAGCAGCGCCAAAGAAACTCGCAAAACCCGTGATCGTCGTATCGGGAATCGAATTCTCAAATCGGCCGCCGCCGGTAAACAGTTGCTGGTATTGGAAGCCGTAGGTTTCGCGCTTCCATAATTCGCCCTCGGGCGGAATTCGTTGCGCCACCACGGCGGTGGTGGTCTTTGCCTCGTTGATGAAGTTGGGCGTCACCAGCCATGTGTGCGAAACCTGGACCGATGTGCCCGGACGCAAACGGTTGCTGGGAATCGTCGGCAACTGCGTGGTGATAAATGTGCCGAACGGATCGATCAAAGCGTTCTTGTCGTGAATATATCGACCATACAACGTTTGCTTCGAGTTGATGCGATAGTCGATACGCAAAATATCTTCACGATAGTCGAGCGGGTTGGGCTGTTGGAACGTTACGTTGTTTCCGATCGGAAGATTTGTAAATGCCGTTCCGAGACCAATCGAGGTGCGAAACACGTTGGCGATCGCCCGACCGTCAGTTGTGATCCGGTTTGTCGGAATGATGTTTCGCAGCGCAACGTTGGTGCCGCCAAAACATCCGGTGCGAACAGCTTGTGTGGTGACGTTGCCGTTTGTAATTACCGGAGCGACACAGGTGTTGGCAGCGTTGTTTGGATCGCGCAGCACACCGTCGTCAGCCGTGCCGACGATGCCGTCAGGACCACGCAGACGGAATGAAAAGTCGCCGTTTAGTTCGGATAAAGTCGGCACCGTGCGTCGTTGCGCGCTCGACAGGCGGCGGATGTATTTCCACTCCTGCCCGCCGAAGAAGAAGAGTTTGTCCTTGATGATTGGACCACCGAGGCTGTAACCAAAGTTGTTGAAGCGCAACGTTGGCCGCACGGGCGCAAAGAACGAACGGGCATCGAGTTTGTCGTTTCTCAAAAACTCAAACGCGCTGCCATGAAAATCGTTGCCGCCGCTACGGGTGACTAAACTCACCTGCGCGCCGGAGTTGCGTCCGTATTCGGCTGAGAAGTTCGAAGTCTGAATTTTGACTTCCTGAATGTAGTCGATGCCGAGGTTATTGATCTGGCTCGCATTACTACCCGACTGAAGATTGAAGCCCCCGTCAATCGTGACATTATTTGTTTGGCCGCGGTTGCCGTTGATCGACTGGTTGTTAGTCGCCAGGCTCGTGGTCAATTCGAGCTGATCGTCGTTGAGCAAGGCGACACCGGGCACGAGTGAAAGCAGTTGAATATAGTTGCGGCCGTTCAGCGCAAGGTTCTGCACCTGCTGTTGATCGACCACGCGCGCGACTTCGCCGGAGGTTGTATTAACAGTTTCACCAGTAGCGCCAACTATCTCCACTGTTTCCGAAACTTCACCAACTTCGAGCTTCAGATCGACGGTGAGTCGCGCATCAGCCGTCACGCTTTGTCCGGAAACAAGCACCTTCTTGTAACCCTTTTGCTCCGCCTCGATCGTGTAAATACCGACGGGCAAGTTGGTGACGGTGTAGAAGCCGTCATTGTCACTCGTGACGGTGCGCTCGAGGTTGTTTGCCTTGTTGGTGACTTTGACCGATGCGTTGGGAACGCTGGCCCCATTCGAATCCTGTATCGTGCCCGAAATGCGGCCCACGACAGTTTGAGCTGTTGCGCTTTGACAAGCGACGATGGCGAGCAACATCACAGTGCAAAGCTGAAGTGACCACAGAAGTAGTCGGGTTTCTTTTGTGCCTCGCATCGATCTGACACCTCCAGAGAAAGTTATAGATCAATAGGTTTCAGCCACAGGGTTTACCGGGCTTCGCCAAACGGATTTACGTCAGTTGTTTTTAGGCCACCATGGGGGCGGCGAAAGCAGGCGCTGCGACGAGTGCCACAGCGCCGCGCAGGCGCGGATGATCTTCGGCAGGCACAACGTGAATCTCAGTGGTGCCGCCAAATTCGGTTAAGGTTCTTTCGCGCAGAGCGCTGCGCACGATTGGTTCGATCAAACTCCAGGCAGTAGTGATTTCGCCACCGATGTAAATGCGCGCCGGGTCGAGAGCGTTGACCAGCGACGCAAGTCCAAGCCCGAGATAACGAGCAGTGGAGTTGAGTGCGGCAAGTGCTTTTGCATCACCGGCACGAGCGCGAGCAACCAGATCTTCGACGGTAAAATTCGCAGTTTCCGCGTCGCGTGGTCGTGGCTCTGACAGGTCGTAGCCAAAATAACGCGATAACGTTGCCAGGTTCGAAACGTAAGCTTCCCAGCAACCGGTCGCGCCGCAGGAACAACGTGGTCCATCGATACTCAGTGGCACATGACCAAACTCGCCGGCCGTGTTGTGGCGTCCTCGCAGCACCTCGCCATTTACCACGATACCGACACCAACACCGTCTGACACACTGACAAACACCGAGTTGCCGGAGGCGATTACGTCGCTGCGAGTGGCCCATAGTTGAGCGAGGGCGCAAGCTTTACCGGAGTTTTCAATCTGAACCGGAAACCCAAGAGCAGCGGTAAGTGAATCGCGCAGGTTAATGTCACGCCACCCCAGCGTTGGCGCATGGACCACGCGGCCTATTGTGGGATCGACCATACCGGGCACTGCCACGCCAACCCCTTCGCACGCTCCGATCTCTTTGTCGGTGAGTATCTGTTTAATGCGACGGGCGAGCTCCGGGATCAGCACTTCCACGTCGCGGTTGGTTTGAAAACTATTGACGACGCCAAGCTGCCGGCCCACTAAATCGGTAACGATGATGTAAGTGCGCGAGGCCCGGATATCGACACCGACTACGCAACGCTGGCGCGAATCGATAAACAGAAACGTCGGGCGACGTCCACGACCCACCGCTTCACCAAGGGCGCCTTCGAAGATCAGCGACTCGGTGAGCAGTTCACTAACGAGCAAACTCGCCACCCCTCGCCGGACGTTCATGAGCCGAGCCAGGTCTGCGCGGGAGATTGGTTGATGAGCGCGAATAAGATTCAGGGCGATTTGGCGATTAATCTCGCGGCTGGTGCCACGCCGCGCAACCGTAAAATCGTGTGGGTTTATCTTTCTCATCGTGAAATTGTTCTTTGTTAAGACTTAATAGCTACAACTACTTACAGACACACGACTAGCTGGAATTTTTATGGATTAATAGGCCGAACTAAATTTGTCCAAACGCGGAACATATACTCTCAGACGGCGAAGGCTGTCAAGCATTTTTTGCCACGGATCTCACGGATCTTAAAAAACCGGATAAAATTCGGATCGAAATCCGTGTAATCCGTGGCTACGCTTTTTGTGCACGCTGATGGCGCCAGCGATCAAGTGCAACCGCGACGACGATGATTGCGCCGATGATGATTTCCTGAATGTAGTTGGGCCAACCGACCTGCTGACAACCGTTGCGCAGGAACGCCATGATCAACGCCCCGATCATCGAGCCGAGGATCGTTCCCTCACCGCCATTCAAACTGCCGCCACCAATCACCACGGCAGCGATGATGTCTAACTCAGACCCGGCTGCAACTGTCGGATCACCCTGGCGCAAGCGCGACATCTGCATCACGCCCGCCAGTCCGAAAAGCAAACCTGCTAACCCATAAATCCAAATCTTCAATCGATCGGTGTGAATGCCACACGCGCGTGCCGCAGCTTCATTCGAGCCGAGCGCAAAAACACGACGGCCGAAGACTGTGTTACGCAAAACCACCGCGGCGCAAATCGCGAGTACGATCGCGATCCACACTCCAGGCGCAACGAGTAACCATGCCGGATTGGGGAACATCACCAGCAACTCATTCAACCACGTGCCGGGCATGTTTACTGTTTGCTGATTGGCCAGCCACTTTGCTACGCCGCGTGCCACACCGAGCATTCCGAGCGTGGCAATAAACGGCACCACTTTCAGTCGAGTGATCACCACGCCATTCACCACCCCGACAAATCCGCCGACGAGAATTCCGAACAACAAAGCGACTGAAGGTGGCAGACCGGCGTTAATCGCGAGGGCGGTTACAACACCGGTTAAAGCGATCGTCGATCCCACTGCGAGATCGATCCCGCCGCTGATGATGATCAGCGTCATTCCGATCGCGCCGATGGCGACGATTACAGTTTGCGAAAGTACGATGCGCAGATTGTTTGGCGAGAGGAAACGTGAAGGTGTATCCATCAACACCGAAAAGACAGCAATCACCAACAGCAGACCAAGCAGTGGTCCAAGTCGATTCAGCCAGTTTTGTACAAGGCTCATCAGAATTTTTTTTGCCACAGATTACACGGATTAAGAACGGATCTGTTTTTAAGATCCGTGTAATCCGTGGCTCATTTTAAATACTGATCTAGTGGTGGATGGAGCAAGGTCTTCACTTCCGGTGATTCCATGTTTTCTTTTGTAACCAGCATCACGCCGGTGTCGATCTTTTTCTCGACCGTTTTTCCGAGCAGGCTATCGACCATCGTGCGCACGCCCAGGTAGCCCATGTTGAAAGGATTTTGAACCACGATGCCGTGCAACTGATTGGCGTTGAGCGCGTCGATAAACGACTGGCTTGAATCAAAACCAACAAACGAAACCTTACCGGCTTTGCCGATGTCCTGAAGCGCGAGCAACATGCCCGCGGTGGACGATTCGTTGGGTGTAAAGATGCCCTGGATTTCATCGCCAAACTGGTTCAGCAAATTCTCCGAAGCGCGCTTGGCGGTGTCGCGCGTCGCGCCGGCATACTGATTCGTCGATATCAACTCGATCTCGGGAAACTTCTGTTTGAGTTGCGAAATGAAACCTTCTTCGCGTTCGGTGGTGCTGGCGGAGCCTTCGGCGTACCGCAATAACAGCACTTTGCCTTTGCCATTGAGAAGTTGGCCCATGCGATCCGCGGCGAGCGAACCGCCCTTGCGATTATCGGTGGCCACAAAACTTACAAACTGATCCGATTCCAAACCGGAGTCGATGATCACCGTGGGCACACCGGCGCGTTGCGCATCGGCAACGGGACGAACAAGGGCGCGATTGTCGAGCGGCGCCAACACGATTCCGCTGACGCTCTGCGCGGCAAATCCTTCAACCACCTGAATCTGTTGTTCGCGATCGTCTTCGCGCAAAGGGCCTTTCCAGATCACTTCAACTTCGGTGCCCTGCGCGGTTAGTTCGTTGGCGGCTTTGATGCTGCCGGCGTGGATGCTCTTCCAGAATTCGTGCGTGGTGCCTTTAGGGATGACGGCGATGGTTAGTTTCTTTTTCGCGGTTGGGTTGTTTGCGTTTGTGCAGTTCAGCAACCCGACCGCAGAGATCGAGAGGAGGAGCAAGAGAATAAGTTTGCGCATAAATTTTTCCTGTTAAGATTTTCTCTCGCGGCGGCGCAGCGACGCAGCGTAAAGCAGCGCCGTTGCGCCGCCGCGTGAAACTTACTGCTCGGATTCACTAACTACCGGATTTCCCATACCGCCAACCACGTCGATCAGCACTTCCATTTGATCCCCGGGCTTGAGAAACACCGGAGGCTTGCGCGCGAAGCCGACGCCCGGCGGCGTGCCCGTTGCAATCACATCACCGGGCTCAAGTGTCATCCACTCCGTCAGAAATTCGATCAACGCTGGAACCCCAAAAATTAACTGATCCGTGTTCGAATCCTGCATCGTCTGCCCATTGAGCACCAGCTTGATCGATAGCTTGTGCGGATCGGGAACCATATCAGTCGTAACGATCGTTTGGCCCATCGGCCCAAACGTGTCACACGATTTTCCGCGCTGCCATTGCCCATCCGCAAACTGAAAGTCGCGCGCACTGACGTCGTTAAAAGCGGTGTAGCCCAGCACGTAATCGTAAGCCCGATCGGCACTCACGTTTTTGGCTCGCCGGCCAATTACCACGGCCAGTTCCGCTTCGTAGTCGACCTGTTGACTCGACGACGGCAACACCACCGGCTCTCCGGGCGCGATCACACAGGTTGAGAACTTGGAAAACACCATCGGCTTTTCGGGAATCGGCATGTTGCTCTCAGCCGCGTGATCTCTGTAGTTCAATCCGATGCAGATGATCTTGCCGGGCCGTGGGACCGGCGCGTGCCAGTAAGCATCCTGACTTTGGACCAGCCATCCGTTGTCGCGTGCTTCCGCAAATGCCTCGCGATCGCGTACGAGCCGGTCGTGTGTCGAGCGTGCGGTTTGAAACCAGGTATCGTCCATGTCAAACCACGCTAATGGATCTGCCGGTTGTTCAGATTTAGTAAACAGTTTTTCACAATCCAGCCGGTAGCCGGTGTCGTGATTATCGACATTCAAAATCATACCCATGCGCGGCCGCTGCCAGTTGCTCTCTTCAGTTGAGAAAGAAATGATGTTCATCTATTTGATCCGTTGATAATTACGTACAACTCCTGTGGGCCATGAACCCCGATCGCCAGCGTCAATTCGATGTCTGCCGTGCGTGATGGACCAGTGATAAAGGTCACGGCTGGGCTGATTTCTTTATCTTTGCGGATTAGTGCCAACGCGTCGGCGAGGGTAGCGCAGATCTGCGACGCGTTGATGATCGCGATGTGTACCGGTGGAACGAGAGATACGAGCCGGTGGAGTTCGCGAGTGCTGTCGAGAACGAGAGTGCCCGTTTCGGCAATTGCTGCCTGGGCGCTCGAGATGCCGACGTCGAAGCGGAAAATGTCGTGCGCGTCAGGCGTAACGCTGAGTTCTTCAATCTCGAGATCCGTCTGGTGGATTAAGCGCTCGATCTCCGGATTGTCTGAAATCGCGATGTGTTGCGCGCGGAGTTTGGTTGATTGCAGCGCGGTGATGATTTGCGTTAAGGCTCGTGGGATTTCGGTTTGGTCATTGACGATTAGACAGTGACCGTTAACGGCTTCGAGGTTTTGTTTGAACGACTCCAGCAGCGTTGTGCTGTGAGTTGATTCAGACAGGGGAACAGGATTAACAAGATTTACAGGATTTACAGGATGATCGTGATCAAGCGCGCGCTCCTGCTGGTCGTAAGTCGCACTGGCTGCGAGATGCGAACGAATCGATTCTAAAATGGCTGCGCGTGCGTCGCTACTCATTGGACCACAACTCGTGAAAACTCTTCTTCTCAATCGGCCTCAGATCGCGCCCGTTGGTCCATGCCTTCGCCACCGGAAAGACTTTCTGGACCAGTCGCCCGGCCGTCGCTCCGAGTTTGTACAATGCCGGGCTCATCATCACCTTTGCCCAGATCTTGAACGCCATTCGCTCACTAAACTTCCCCTGGCGCGGAGCAATCTCGCCACGCAAATGCAGTAACAACCGCGGTATATCGATCTTAACCGGGCAAACTTCACGACAAGCGCCACACAAACTCGACGCATACGGAAGTTGTGCCGCTTTCTGAATTCCCATCAACTGCGGCGTGATCACCGCGCCGATCGGCCCGGGATACACCGATCCGTAAGCGTGCCCGCCCACCTGTTGATAAACCGGACAGGCATTCAAACATGCACCACAACGAATGCAGGCCAGCGATTGGCGCGTCACCGGATGGGCGAGCATTCGCGAACGGCCATTATCGAGCAACACCACATGCAGCTCTTCAGGCCCCTCGTCAGTTGGCTTGCGTTTGGTTCCGGTAATGAACGACTGGTAAGTCGTGAGCCGCTGCCCGGTGCCCGAACGTGGCAGAAGTTTTAGAAACACATCGAGATCCGCAAAACGTGGGATAACTTTCTCGATTCCCATCACGGCGATGTGCAATCGCGGCAGACTCGAGGTCAGTCGGATGTTGCCTTCATTCTCGACGATCACGATCGTCCCGGTTTCAGCAATCGCAAAATTAACGCCGCTGATGCCAACGTCGGCAGTCGCAAAACGATCGCGCAGCGTGGCGCGCGCAGTGCCGGTCAGTTGGTCCACGTCGTCAGTTGGCGGCATTCCCAATTCAGCGGTGAAGAGCTCGGCTATCTGACCTTTCGTTTTATGAATTGCAGGCGCGATGATGTGCGATGGCGGCTCTTTGGCAAGTTGAATGATGTACTCGCCGAGATCGGTTTCGACCACCTGCATTCCCGCGGCTTCGAGTGCCTGGTTCAAGTGAGTTTCTTCGGTCGTCATGCTCTTGCTTTTGACGACCGTGCGCGCATTTCGTTCCCCAGCTAAACCGCAGATGATGGCGTTTGCTTCGGCGGCATCGCGCGCCCAGTGAATCTTCGCGCCGCGACTCTCCGCGTTGCGCACAAACTCGTCGAGATACTTATCGAGTTGCGATAGAACTTCGTCTTTGATCGCGCGTGCCTGGCTGCGCAGAGCTTCCCAGTTGGGCAAACTCGCAGCCGCGGCTTTGCGACGTTCACCAAAAAGCGAGGTAGCGTTTTTCAACGCGCCACGCAGGTGCGCATCTGCGAGAGCAGCCTTCGCATTCTCTCCAAACGTTTCACTCGTTGGATAATTCATCAATCCGTCTTAGAGCCGTTTTTATCCGTGGCTCAGCAACTCAGCCAAATGCATTACCTGCACCTTTGATCCTTTGCGCGAAAGCCGCCCGCCGATCTGCATGAGGCAACTCGCATCTCCGGAAACGACCGCTTGCACACCGGAGCGCTCAATCGCCTCGATCTTCTGGTCCAGGATCGCCACCGAGATTTCGGGATACTTTACTGAAAACGTCCCGCCGAAACCGCAACACGCATCGGCGTGTTCGAGCTCAACAAATTCGGCGCCGCGCACGTTGCGAATCAAGGTTCGCGGTTCCGTCTTCAGATTGAGATCGCGCAAGCCGTGACAGGCATCGTGCCAGGTTACGCGACCATTCCACGTTGCGCCGACGTCTTCAACTTTGAGTACTCGAATCAGGAAAGAGCTTAGTTCGTGTGTCTTCGCGGCGATTGCCTGCGCGCGTGGCAGCCATTCGGGATCGCCCGCAAACAGTTGCGGGTAATGACGGACCATCGCCGTGCAGGAACCGGAGGGGCTGACGATCGCTTCGGCTTTGCTCTCTTCGAAAATGCTGATGAATCGCTGTGCAACCTGTCGTGCTTCGTTGAGGTAGCCGGTGTTGTAAGCGGGTTGCGCGCAGCAAGTTTGTCGCTGATCGAATTCGACGTCACAACCGGCGCGCCGCAAGACCTTGACGCTGCTCACGCCGACACTCGTCCACATTTGATCGACGAGACAGGTGACGAATAAGGAAACCTTCATTTATTTAAGCGCATATGAACGGACTGTAGGGGCGGCCCTCCGTGGCCGCCCTTGTCTGGAACTCAAAATCGTTTCACCTGGAGCCATACGATAGGGGCGTCCTTCCATCGCTCTCTCATGGGAGACAAAGAAGTTCGTGCGCCAGGGCGGCCACGGAGGGCCGCCCCTACAGTCATGCGTTGACAATTATCACAATAGAACGACGCCTTTGATGTAGTCGTCAGTGTGAATGTCGCGAGACAGCGCGTTCTCGACGCCGGCGAATGATGTATATCTATGCGTGATCAGCGGCGCGATGTCGATCCGGTTTTGTTCGATCAAACTTAGCGCACGTGTATACACTGAAGGGCGGCCGTCGGCTTCAAATCCGCCCGAAGCTCCCACAGAACTAACCAGCGCGGGCTCCTTGAAGAATATGCTGCTCAAAACACTCACATCTGCGCCCGTGTGTCCGTGTCCATACAAAAGCACCGTCGCCTGCTTGCAAATCAACCCCGGCATCGAACGAAAAACCTCGCCCGAGCCTGACGCCTCAATCAAGTACTCAACACCTTTGCCACCCGTATGCTCATGGACCACTTCCACCACATCGGACTTCACCGGGTCGATTACTTCATCAGCACCGAAACTTTTCGCGAGTTGTCGTTTGCCCGCGTTCGGATCGCTGACAAACAAGAACCCTTCGTAACCAAGTACATTTCTCAGATACTGCGTGAACAGCAAACCCGCGGGACCGGCGCCGCATATTAACACGCTCCGCACGCGACTCTCGGCGCTGTCAGACCTGACGGCGTAACGCCCATTCGCTCGGCTTGCCGCATCCGACGAATGAATGATGCAACCCAACGGTTCAACCAGTGCGACGACAGCGGGATCAAGCGGCGCAGTAATCTTTACCGCATTCACCGCCGGAACGGCAATAAACTCAGCCAGTCCGCCCGGCAATCCGGTAATTCCATGCTCGCGATAGAACTCGCATTGATGACTGTTCCCGCTGCGGCAATAATCACACAGAATCTCCCGGCGCCGGCTGACGCAATTCAATCCCTGGTCCACTACCACTCGATCGCCCGCCTGCAGGTCAGTTACCGCCTTTCCAACCTGCTCGATAACACCCGTGATTTCATGCCCGAGAATCTGCGGCTGCAATGCGAGCGGTAGCGGTTGACCATACTCGTTGGTGTTGTAGTTCGCATGACCCGCGAAGATATGAAGATCGGTGCCACAAAGACCAACAGCCGCCACGCGTATCAACACTTCATACGGCGAGATAACCGGTCGCGGAATGTCGCGCACTTCCAACCGGCGCACGTCGCACAAGACGCTGGCCTTCATCGTCTGGTTCGGCGTCAAAGGCAACTGGTGCTGGTCCATAACAGACACTGAGCTCATACCGTTAGTTCACTCGCATCAAGGCGACCCGCATCACGAAGCGCCGAAAACCTATCCATTGTTTCTTTCACGCCCACTTCGAGCGATGTTGAAGGAAGATCGTTGATGACTTTTCTAATCGCCGTGTCGTCGATGGCGGCGGCGATAGGAATGGGTGGACCACCGAAAGTGATCAACTCGTCATTTGCCTGCGAGTTTATGAATTGCGCGATGCGTTCGACCGTGACCGTTTCACCGTGCAGGTTAAAAACGTGCGCGCCGTCAGGTGCGTGATCCGCCGATGAAATAAACGCAGCAGCGGTGTCGGCAACGTATTGAAAATCGGTGGCGCCGCCAAAGCGAATGTGGAAAGGACGTCCGAGCACAGCGGACTTCATCGCTTTCGTCGGATCGCTGGTCAGGCCGGTGTCGCGATTTACACCGTACACTGTCAGAGGTCTCAATCCAACGCTGTTGACACCGTGGTCTAAGAAATAGACTCGCGCGTTGCCTTCATTCGCACGTTTGAAAACACCGTAATGTGTGGACGGTTCGCAGAGTGCACTCTCATCCAGGGCCACATCATCGTCGTTCATTCCGTAAACCGCCGCCGAGCTGGCATAAACAACGCGCTTAATCCCAAGCGTTCGTGCCGCTTCGAAAACGTTCAGCGTGCCAACGACATTCACGAGAGCGCCGCCAACCGGGTCTGCTTTGCACGTTGGCACCTGCAAACCTGCGAGATGAATCACACGTTCGGCTCCAGACTCATCGAGCGCTGAGACGACCGACGCCCCCTCGGTGATGTCGCCGGTGATGAAACTAATCTTCGCGAGCTCATCGTCGTCCATGATCGCGCTCAGACGTCGTGAATCATCGCTGCGATCAAAAACAACCGCATGGTCGCCCCGCTCTACGAGCGTTTTCACGATCCATGATCCGATACACCCCTGGGCTCCAGTGATGAAATAAGTTTCAGGCATCAGTTAAACGATAAAACCTCGCGGCGTTTTTGGCGAATATCTTATCGCGATCCGCATAGTTGAGATCTTTGAGAATTTCCTGAAATGCGCCGAGCACGCGATCGTAAGATGATGCCAGCAAACACACGGGATAATCGCTGCCAAACATCATGCGGTCAGCGCCGAATAACTCGAGCGCGTGAGCGACAAATGGTCGCAGGTCACTAGTTTGCCATGAAGTCCAGTTTGCTTCCGTAACCAGGCCTGACATTTTGCAGTGAATATTTGGGAATTGTGCCAGGGGTTGGAGAGCTTCGGACCATTCTTCGAGCTCGTTACGCGCGATTGGGGGTTTCGCGAGGTGATCGATGACGAGGCGAAGATTCGGGCAACTCTCCGCGACGTGTATTAGGTGTTTCAAGTGACGCGTATGGACCAGCAGGTCGTATGAGAGACCGCGTGCCGCAAGTTGCTGCAAACCTGAGATGACAGCGGGCTGCGCGAGCCAGTCGTCCTGCGGTTCACTCTCCACGAGATGGCGGACGCCTTTGAACTTCGGGTGCGCGCATACTTCGTCTAGCTGCGAGTTGATATCACTGCTTGTTAGATCAACCCAGCCAACCACACCGGCAATGAAATCATTAGCATCAGCGAGTTCCAGCAACCAATGCGACTCGGCGACGCTATTGCTCGCCTGAACCACGACTGTGTTCGTGATCTGGTTGCTCTTTAGAATCGGTTCGAGATCGGGTGGGAGATAGTCGCGATACAGCACACCGAGATCCGAAGTCATCCAGGGATAGGCAAAACGACCTACCTGCCAGAAGTGTTGATGTGCATCGATCATTGAAACAGGATTTACAAGATTAACAGGATTTACAGGATATCTTGTTAATCCTGTTAATCCTGTCTATAAAAACTTTTCCCACGTGGCGAGGATCGCGCGTAGTTCGCCCTCTTCCTCAGCGCTGACGCTCACAAGCGGAGGGCGCACTGGGCCACCACTCAGCCCCACCATGTCCATCATCGTCTTCATGACTGAAACTTCATAACCCTTGCGACGCGAACGCAACGCATAAAGCGGTATCACACAACGCTCGAGCAGCTCAGCCAGCGCCTCGTTATCACCAGCCTCGCCGAGTTCGTGAAGCTTCAACGATAAGCGCGGCGCAACGGTCGCAATGCTGGAAGTGAATGCACGGATGCCAATGCTGTAGTAAGCAGCGACGAGATCATCGCCGGCGCCGCCAATCCATTTGAGACGCTCGCCAACACTGTTCATGATCGTTTGCAAACGGCGAAGGTCTCCCTGGCCATCTTTCCAACCGACGAGTGTGGGAATCTCCGTCAGTCGCTCAACCATCGCCGGCGTGAAGTGTGCCCAATCACGGCTGTAGATCAACATTCCGAGGCGCGTCGCTTTACCGATCGAACGGTAATACTCAAAGAGTCCTTCATCGTCGGCGTGTTGATAGTAAGGCGGGAAGACGAGGATGCCATCGGCGCCGGCCTTCTCCGCCGCCTGGGCCATCTCAATGGCGAGTCGTTGCCCAAAACCAACACCGGCGATAACCGGCACACGATCTTCGATAGCATGCGTCGTCAATTCGATTACGCGCACATATTCAGCCGTTGTTAGCGAATACAACTCGCCGGTGCCACCGGCTGCTACGATCGCCGAGATCGGGTGCTCCAGCAAGCTCGTGAGATTCTCATGCAACCCGGAAAGATCGAGCGACAAATCATCCTTGAACGGCGTCACCGGAAATGCGATGACGCCGAAAAGTTTGTCGCGGAGCGTATTGGGATTCATCCTTAAGCGTTTGTACTAGGTTGAACTTCTCTGTGCAACATACTTCTCTGTGCAACATTTAGCCACAGATGAACACGGATCTTAATTCGGATCCGCGCAGATCTGAAATTTGATCCGTGTTCATCTGTGGCTTGTCTTTGCGTGAAGCGGCTTTGATGCTAATTTATGTTCACCGAATTCAAATTCGAATAACTGACAAAGCGCGGGAGAGAAGCGATGAGCAAGTCTCGTGATGATCGTGACGACCAAATTCACGACCCAGGCAGACGCAAATTTCTTAAGGGCGTCGGTATCGCCGGTGCGGGCGCTGCGATTGCCGATCATTTGTGGGTTGAAGCGGAAGCACAGGAGAGATCAGGAACTCCGAAAACAGTTTCGGGCGCGATCAATCTCACCCTCGAAGTCAACGGGAAAAAACAAAGCGCCCAGGTTGAGCCGCGCACCACCTTGCTCAACGCGTTGCGCAATCATCTCGAACCCGCGGTAACCGGTCCCAAGCTCGTTTGTGATGTAGGAACGTGTGGCGCCTGTACCGTGTTGCTTGACGGCAAACCCGTTTACTCCTGCCTCGTCCTCGCGTTGGATGCCACGAGCAGGAAGATCACGACTGTTGAAGGTCTCGGAACACCTGAAAAACCGAATGCGGTGCAAGCAGCGTTTGTCGAGCAAGATGCGTTGATGTGTGGTTTCTGCACGCCCGGTTTTGTCACCACGATCTCAGCGTATCTGAAGAAAAATCCAGACCCGTCGCTGGCGGAAGTTCGCGAGGCGTGCAAGGGAAACTTCTGCCGCTGCGGCACCTATCCGCGAGTTTTTGAGGCCGCGCTTGCCGCCGCCAAGGCTGCCAAAGTTTAAAGGGAAAACTTCATGCAACAGGCACAAGCACAACCAACGCCCAAGCCCAAAAAGAAGGTCCGCGTTCCGCGCGTGGTCAACGGCATCGAGCAGATGGTCGAGATCGAAGTCGACGCTGATTCTGGACCAGGCTGGGGACCAAACGATAAACACCGGTTGCTCAACCAACGCATCACGCGCGTTGATGGTCCACTCAAAGCAACCGGCGTTGCGCTTTACACCTACGATCAACGGCTACCGGGCATGCTTTACGCTCGGGTTTTGCGCTGCCCGCACGGACATGCGCGCATAACTAAGATCGATACTGAAGCGGCCGCGAAGATTCCCGGGGTTAAAGCAATCATTCCGGCTCCGCTTTCTGAACTTCGTTTTGCGGGCGCGCCCGTCGCGGCAGTCGCTGCAACAACGCCCGAGATCGCAGGCGACGCACTGCGCGCGATCAAAGTGACCTATGAAGTTTTGCCGCACGTGGTCCATGCGCACCTCGCCATTCGTCCCGACGCGCCCAAAGTAGTCGCCGAAGAAAACAATCTTCAGGAAAAAAACAAGAACGGCGATCCGCAGAAAGCCGAAGCGGCTTTGGCCACGGCGGATGCGGTTGTCGAAGGTGAATACATCACGCCGCGTATTCATCATGCATGTTTGGAAACACACGGTATGGTGGTCGATTATCGCGGTGGCGACTCAGCCACGATCTACGCGTCGACACAAGGGACCTTCACGATTCATGAAGACGCGGCGAAGGAATTAGGACTGCCGATTAGCGCAGTAACAACCACGGTCGAAAACATGGGCGGCGGTTTTGGTTCGAAGTTTGGTCTCGGTCTCGAAGGCATGTTGGCCTGCCGGCTTTCAAAACAGACCAAAGCGCCGGTGAAGTTGATGTTTACGCGTTACGACGAGTTTGTGATGGCGGGCAATCGTTCCGGCTCGTGGCAAAAACTCAAAGCCGGCGTGAAGAACGACGGGACGATCGTCGCTCTGCAGGCGCGACAGTACCGTCTCGGCGGCATCGGGCAGGGTTCGCAGGCGGGTCAACCGTTCATCTACCGCATGGGTGATACGTATCGCGAGATCTATGCGCTGCACACGAATGAAGATTCTTCGGTGGCGATGCGCGCGCCCGGCTTTCCGCAAGCGTCCTTCGCGGTTGAAACACTGGTCGATGAACTCGCTTACAAGATCAAGATGGACCCGGTGGCGTTTCGCAAAAAGAACCTGCGCGACGAGGTTTATCACCGGCAACTCGATCGCTGCGCACGCGAGATCGGCTGGTCCAGAAGAAATCCGGTGGCCGGTGGAAACGCTGGTCCATTAAAACGCGGTATGGGTTGTGCCGTCGGAGCCTGGGGCGGCGCCGGCAACGATCAATGCAAAGTGGATGTCACGATCTCGCGCGACGGGTCAGTGCTGGTTGCGGTCGGCACACAGGATCTCGGCACGGGAACGCGAACTTACACGCGAGCGATCGTCGCTGAAGAACTTGGACTCAACATTAGCGACATTCGAGAACGAATCGGCAACTCAAAACTCGGTTCGGCGAATCCTTCCGGCGGTTCAACCACGGCGCCGTCGTTGTCTCCTTCGGTAAAAGATGCGGCGTACAAGGCGCGCATCTTGATGGCCGAACGAGTTGCGCCGCTGCTGGGTAATCCGAAACCTGAAGACGTGGTTTTTGCGGATGGCAAAGTTTCGGCTAACGGCCAAACGTTGTCGTGGCAACAGGCTGTCGCGGCGTTGCCTGCCGCGGGCGTCACTTCGCATGGAGTTTGGCGCACCGAATTACAGTCGCGCGGTGTTCACGGAGTTTGTTTTGCTGAAGTTGAAGTGGATGTGGAGACTGGTCACGTCAGACCGATCAAGATGGTCCATATTCAGGACGGCGGGCTGCCGCTCAACCGGCTTTTGTTTGAGAGCCAGATCAATGGCGGCATGATTCAGTCACTCGGAATGACGTTGTGGGAAGGGCGCGTGATGGATGCGCAGCTCGGCATGCAGCTAAATCCGGGTTTCGGCGATTACAAATTGCCGGGCTCACTTGAAATGCCGGAAATGGTGCCGCTGATCGATGACGACGACAAACGCGAAGCCGTGATCGGTATCGCGGAAGGCTGCGTTATTCCGGCGGTCGGCGCACTCGCAAACGCAGTTTTTAATGCGACCGGCGTGCGCGTGCGTGAGTTGCCGATCACACCTGACAAAATTCTGATGGGATTGTCGAAGGCTAATGTACTAAGCCACAGATAACACGGATGTAAACGGATTTATTCTTATCTGTGTTATCCGTAATCCGTGGCTAATTCTTCTCGAGGAAAAGAATATGAAGGCTTTTGAGTGGTCCAATCCGGGAACAGTCAATGAGGCAGTGAAGCTGCTCAAGACAGAGACGCCGGCTGATATCGACGAGGCGCCGCGACCGATTGCGGGCGGTCAGGATCTGCTGACGACGATGAAAGATTACACGTCGCGACCGGTGCGTCTCGTCAATCTCAAAAATATCCGCGGTCTCAACAACATCACAATCAATACTCGCGGGCTCACCATTGGCGCGCTCGTCACGCTCACTGAGTTGGAAGAACACGAAGGCGTGCGCAAGAGTTTTCCCGGTCTCGCGGAAGCTGCGCATTCAATTGCCACGCCGCAAATCCGCAACCTCGGCACGGTCGGCGGAAATCTTTGCCAGCGACCGCGCTGCTGGTACTTTCGTCTTGAAGAGGTCATCTGCCTGAAAAAAGGCGGCTCCGAGTGTTATGCCGCCAGCGGCGAAAACAAGTACAACGCAATCTTCGGCGGTGGTCCATCGTACATCGTGCATCCTTCGGATCTCGCGCCGATGCTGCTCGCGCTTGGCGCATCGGTAACTGTGGTGGGCGCCAAAGGCAAACGCGTTATTCCGCTCAACAAGTTTTTCACGTTGCCGTCCGAGGGAAATATTCGACGTGAGAACGTGTTGCAGAACGACGACATCATTACCGAGATCTTCGTTCCTGCTTCGGCTGTCGCCGCTCGTTCCACTTACTTGAAATTCAAAGAACGCGAGTCGCTTGATTTTGCAATGGCGTCAGCGGCCGTCGCTGTCCAACTGGCAGACAATCGCACTGTGAAGGAAGCGCGCATCGTTTTGGGAGGGGTAGCGCCGGTGCCATGGCGCGTGCCTGCGGCAGAAAGATTCCTGGCCGGCAAGAGTTTGAATCCCGCGGTGCTCGCCGAAGCAGCGAAGATCGCCCTCGCCGACGCGAAACCACTCGAAAAGAATGCCTACAAGGTTCCACTTACCCAAACGCTCGTGCGACGCGCGTTGGCCAAAGCGGGAAGTGTTTAGGAGACTGTCATGGCGAACGAATCAATTGAACCCTTGCAATCACCCTACTGCGGATCGCTTCGTTCGAAGAAATACTACATGCTCGATCGACTCGCGAGCAGTGCCGAAGATTATCTCGATGCGGCCAATCACGTCTGGTGCTGCGAAACACAGGAAGTGATCGGCCCTGACAACGCCCGAGTTGAGCCCGATCGCTGCGGCCCAGGCCGCGCTTGCTACCAATCTGCCATCAAAGGCTTATAATCGGTTGTAATCTATATTCGGGGGTATTAGGGAATGCGAAAAGTATTGTTTGTCATCGCGATCATGATCGTCGCCGTGAGTGCGCTCGTTTTCAGTTCTCAGGCTGAAAACGTAGGTGTTCGTGGAGATTATGTGGAAGTGCGCACCGCGAGTGTCTTCGCCGGCGCGTGTCATTACAACGGCGAAGTGATTACCACCGGGCGCGATGCGCTCATGGCGTGGAATGTTACCTCCGGAAAATGGCAGGGTGTGGATCTAAGCGGTGTGCGCGTAATGGCGATCATCAGCGCCGATGAGAATCTCAGCGATAGCAACGCCGCACGCCAATCAGAAATCATCATCGACTCGCAAGCCTCACGCGCGCAGGCGCTGGCGATGATTAATGCGCTCAAAGAAAAATACGCCGCGTCGTTGGGCAACATCGTTGCAGTAAAAACTGCACCGATTACTTTCGCGCGGAATGGCCGAACGTTCGCAGTTGCCACTAACGAAGCCGCCATCAACGTCGAAGCCATGCCAAACGATTTGTGCTGCAAGATGCCGAACCTGGTCTGGTACAAACCACTCGTCGGCCTGGAAAACAGGAAAGTCGGCTACACATCCAAGGCGCTCTACTCGGGCAGTGCCATCAGCGAACCATGGTCGCGTTCGGGTGAGAATAGTGCGTTCTACGGTAGTTTCGCTCTCTAACAAGAAAAACTTGCCACAGATAAACACAGATGATCGCGGATCAGAAATTTCTTTTTAATTCTGATCCGCGTTTATCCGCGTAAATCTGTGGCTAAAAACTTATGACCCTCTTCGTTGCATTCGCTACGTTGATCTTATCTCTGCCGCAAAACGGCATTCCGGATCTGCGGAAGACAGCACTTAAATCAACCGCGCCGTCTGACGAGATCGTGCGTCTCGACATCAATCACGACGGCAAGCCTGACATTCTCGAACGCTGGTGGAATGGAAAGCGCGTGCGTTGGCTTGATGAGAACGGCGACATGCTGCCCACCGACACACGCGGCGATCAGGTCGCCGACGTCATGCAGATCGATAAAAACGGCGACGGAATTTACGACAGCGCGCTCGATATCAATATCAAGTGGGTAGATAACGATCGTGATGGACGTGCCGATTTGCAAGTGTTTGCAACGCAGGGGCGGGAGTGGTCCAACGGAAACTTCAATCCCGGCGAGTCGCACTGGATGGCGTTCATCGACGTCGAAAAAGACGGCGTGCTCGGTTGGGTGGATTGGGAACGCTTCGACTTCGGCAACGACAATTGGGGTTACACGGGCCTGACGAACTGGCTCCCTGACTACAACGGCGATTCCGTTTTTCTGAAGATTCACCGCCCGCCACAATCGCTGCCCGATCCTCGTCTTAACTGGGAAAACCCCTTTGCTTTCTTTGACTTTGATAACGACGGCGCCAGCGAGATGGCAATTCGCTGGCTCGATCCCGTGCCGGCGCTCGACAAAGACAAAACAAATCTTAGCGGCGTGCTAAAAGAAGCTTTCGCGACCTTCGACGTCGATAACGATTCGACCAAGGGCAACGAGACTGACTACGATTTTTCCCTACGCGGCTCCGGTGGACCAGGCATTCCGTATCGCTCGTACGTTCACAAGTATCCGGCGCTCAAAGGCAATCCAAAGTTCAATGCCTGCTTTCAGTGGAACAACTGGCGCGAGATCGACGAGTTGATCTACATGCCGCACGAGAAGAGTTACGACGCTTTCTTCACGGCTCGTTGGGCAGGGATGTATTTCGTCTTCGACGAAGACGATGACGATCATCGCTGGGAACGCGTGGAGATGTATTACCCGATGCACGGCTTTGGTGGTCCAAAAGAGATCGATCTCTATTCCACGAAGCGCTGGCGTCGCAGCAACTACGCGGAAACGTCGATGGTTGCGGAAGGTGAACGACCGGGTATCTCAGGTCATCCGCAGGCAGATTCGCTAGGTGATCGCGGTGAGTTTGACGAAGACAACTCCGGCGGCGGGAAACTCTACATCGGCGTGTTTGATCGCAAACTCCATCTCGCCGGTGCTGAATGGGGCGCCTGGACCGTGGACAAGAACGCGGAGTTTCACGGCGGCTGGAAAACACCTTCGCCAAAGCCAATGGCGCCGCGAGTGGAAGAGGTGGTGAAGTATACCGACACGGATAACAACGGATTCCTGGACACGATCGAATATGACTATGACGGCGATCGCACGATCGATCTGCGCGTGTCGTTGCTCGACTACCGCACGGCGAGCAATCCTCATCCGGATGTAGTCACATTAATCGACACGCACAAAGAAGGCTGGAAAGGTCTTAACTCCCTGTTTGGTCGCGCTGCCAACCAATCTTTTCAAGAAGCGCTGATGATTTATCGCGCGGCCTGGAAACGCGGGCTGACGACACCCGAGATCGATAAACTTTCTTTTGCTTCGGCTATTAGTGAACGTTACGACCACGGTTACTGGCTGAAGGAGAAGATCTTCCGGGAAATTCGCGCTCGAGTCCGTAACACTCCGCTGGAAAAAGACTTAACGCGACTTTATTACACCGGCCAGTTTGAAGCATACGCCCGTCGCATCGCCGAAGTCCCGGCCAAATAAAGCCATGGATTACACGGATTAACACCGATCAGCACAATTCTGATCTGTGTTTATCCGTGACATCCGTGGTTAATAAATCTCGCTTATCTTCCTATAAAGATTATAGCTTTGACTCTTAGCCCATCCCTCCGTAGCATCCTCATTTGCCTGCAGGAGGATCTCCCATGTCACAAGACAGAGTCATCATCTTCGACACCACTTTACGTGACGGCGAACAGTCGCCCGGCTGTTCCATGAATTTGACCGAGAAGGTCCGGATGGCCAACAAGCTACAGGACCTCGGCGTTGACGTGATCGAAGCCGGTTTCCCAATCGCCTCTGAAGGCGACTTCGCGGCTGTCAGAGCTGTTGCCGCGCAATGCCGGAAAGTGAAGGTGGCGGCGCTCTGTCGCACCGCCGAGCAGGATGTCGCGCGGGCTGCCGAGGCGTTGAAGCACGCCGTCCACCCGCGAATTCATACCTTCTGCGCCACTTCTGATATCCATCTCGAACACAAACTAAAAAAGACCCGCAGCGAAGTCATCGAGATGACGCGCGCCGCCGTGAGCCAGGCTCGCGACTTCGCCGAAGATGTGGAGTTTTCAGCCGAAGACGCAACGCGCAGTGATATCGACTATCTGTGTGAAGTTTTAGATACGGCTGTTGACGCCGGCGCGTCAGTGCTCAACGTGCCTGACACCGTCGGATACACGACGCCGCTTGAATACATGCACCTGGTCCAACAAGTGCGCGAACGCGTAGTCAGAGACAGAGACGTGATCATCAGTGTTCACTGTCACAACGATCTCGGGCTCGCAGTCGCGAACAGTTTGGCGGCCATCGAAGCGGGAGCACGACAGGTTGAGTGCACGATCAACGGTATTGGTGAACGGGCAGGCAATGCTTCACTTGAAGAGATCGTGATGGCGTTGCACGTGCGAGCGGATCGTCTGCCGTTTGCAAACAATATCAAGACCGCTGAACTCTACCCGGCGAGCCAAATGCTTTCGAGCATCGTGGGCTTTGAGGTTCAACCAAACAAAGCAATCGTCGGGCGCAATGCGTTTGCGCATGAAGCCGGCATTCACCAGCACGGCGTGATCAATAATCCGCTTTGTTATGAGATTATGACTCCTGAGTCAGTCGGCGTAATGGCCAATTCGTTGGTGCTCGGCAAACATTCCGGGCGGCACGCGTTGTCGCTGCGTTACATGGAGCTTGGGTATCAGGTCACACCGGCCGAACTCGATGCGGCTTATCGCAACTTTACTAATCTCGCGGATCGCAAGAAGCGCATCTACGATCAGGATTTGATTTCGCTGCTCAGCACAACTATTGGTGCAGCAGCTTAAACTTTGAACTTAGTACTTTGAACTTAGTACTTTGTTAGTGAAGTCAGCGATAAACAAAGTACAAAACAAAAAGAACAAAACTCATTCTTTAGTAATTATGCGAGTTAAGATCACTATTCTTCCCGGCGATGGAATTGGACCAGAGGTAACCGCCGAAGCAGTTCGCGTGCTGCAAACAATCGCAGCCATTCACGGATATCGTTTTGAATTCGCGGAACACGCGATTGGCGGTGCGGCGATCAAGAAACACGGTTCGCCGTTGCCGCGAATTACGCTCGATGCGTGTCTCGCATCGGACGCAGTGTTGCTCGGTGCGGTAGGCTCGCCGGAATACGATCGCGTGCCGCCAAATCAGCGACCTGAAGCCGGGTTGTTGCTTTTGCGAAGCGCGCTTGGCGGTTATGCAAACCTGCGCCCGGCGATCTCGTATTCGTCAATTGCAGAATGTTCGCCAGTGCGCACGGAGATTGCTCGCGGGACTGACATTCTCATCGTCCGCGAGTTGCTCGGCGGTCTATATTTCGGTGAACCCCGCGGTATCGATACGAGTAACGGCATGGCGGTCGCCACAAACACGATGCGCTATTCGGTCAAAGAAATCGAGCGCATCGCCAAAGTTGCATTTGAAGCTGCCCGCAAGCGCCGCGGCAAAGTGACTTCCGTCGACAAAGCGAATGTGCTCGAGACGTCGCAACTCTGGCGCCAGACGGTTATTCGCGTGTCGCAGAACTATCCTGACGTTACGCTCGAACATCTCTACGTTGATGCCTGCGCGATGCATTTGATCACGAACCCGCGCCGCTTCGACGTGTTGCTAACAGAAAATCTGTTTGGCGATATTCTTTCCGACGAAGCTGCGGTCATCACCGGCTCGTTGGGTATGCTCGCCTCCGCAACCATCGGCGGCGACATTGGACTTTATGAGCCAGTGCACGGTTCAGCTCCCGACATCGCGGGCCAGGGCAGTGCAAATCCCTGCGGCGCGATTGCTTCCATCGCGATGATGTTGCGTTATTCATTTGGCCTGGAGCAGGATGCGAAAGACATTGAACTCGCGATCGAGCACGTACTCGAAGCGCGCTACCGCACGCCTGACATCGCTCAGGGAACGAACGGTTACGTCGTGACCACCAGCGAGTTTGGCGAACTGGTCTGCCAGGCAGTTGCGGAGATCGCGGATATGCGACACGCGTATCACGCGGTTTAGTGCTTTGGGCTTTGGGCTTTGAACTTTGTGCTTTGTGTTTTGTGCTTAGTACTTTGTGCTTAGTACTTTGTAGAATCCAGGATCCAAGTACAAAGAACTAAGTACAAAGAACTAAGAACTAAGTACAAAGCACAAAGACCTATGCCAACTCTATTCCACAAGCTCTGGCAAGCGCACGTTGTTCGTGAAGCGCGTGGCGAGCCGACACTCCTATACATCGATCTACACCTCATTCACGAGGTGACGTCGCCGCAGGCATTTGAAGGTTTACGCCAGGCCGGGCGAAAACTACGTCGCCCGGATCTCACTTTCGGCACTGTCGATCACAACGTACCAACCACCGATCGCAGTCTCCCAATCGCCGATCCTACTGCTGCAAATCAGGTTGAAACTCTGCGTCGCAACTGCCAGGAGTTTGGAGTTCAACTATTTGATATACATTCGCCGGAACAAGGCATCGTTCACGTTATCGGTCCTGAGCTTGGCCTGACGCGGCCGGGCATGACGATCGTCTGTGGCGACAGTCACACGAGCACTCACGGTGCGTTTGGCGCGCTCGCGTTTGGCATCGGCACGAGTGAAGTCGAGCACGTGATGGCGACGCAGTGTTTGCCGCAGAACAAACCGCTGACGATGAAAGTACAAACGCACGGCGATCTTCAGGCAGGCGTTACGGCAAAAGATCTGGCGCTCGGAATCATCGGGAAGATCGGGACGGATGGAGCTACGGGATACACGATCGAGTATGCAGGCGAGGCGGTGCGCGCGCTTTCGATGGAAGGCCGCATGACGTTGTGCAACATGAGCATCGAAGCCGGCGCGCGTGCGGGCATGATTGCTCCTGATGAAACGACGTTTGCCTATCTCAAAGGTCGCAGGTTTGCTCCCACAGGTGAGGCATGGGAAA
The DNA here is from genome assembly GCA_963708055.1 of uncultured Acidobacteriota bacterium. Taxonomy (GTDB): domain Bacteria; phylum Acidobacteriota; class Blastocatellia; order Pyrinomonadales; family Pyrinomonadaceae; genus PSRF01. The sequence goes on from OY970193.1 coordinate 2,785,730, forward strand.
AAGCGGTGAGCTACTGGAGAACGCTGCGGAGCGACGACGACGCTGAGTTTGGTCGCACCGTGGAAATCGACGCTGCGAGTCTGGAACCGTTTGTAACCTGGGGCACGAGCCCCGGAATGGTGGCGCCGGTAACGAGTTTTGTTCCCGATCCGGCGGAGGTAAAGAACCCGGCCGATCGACAGGCGGCGGAGCGCGCACTCGAATACATGGCGCTCAAGCCGCGCACAAACATTCAGGACATCGCGATCGATCGCGCGTTTATCGGTTCGTGCACCAATGCTCGCATTGAAGATCTCCGCGCCGCGGCGCGAGTCGTTAAAGGTTATCGGGTTAATTCGTCGGTGAGCGCGATGGTCGTTCCCGGCTCGCAAGACGTCAAGAAAGCTGCGGAAAGTGAAGGTCTGGATCGGATCTTTAATGAAGCAGGATTTGAGTGGCGCGAAGCGGGTTGTTCGATGTGTTTAGGGATGAACGCCGACATCCTGCAACCAGGCGAGCGTTGCGCGTCGACGAGTAATAGAAATTTCGAAGGACGTCAGGGGCGCGGGGGGCGCACCCATCTTGTAAGTCCGATGATGGCGGCGGCGGCAGCGATCAAAGGACACTTCACTGACGTACGCGAGTGGCAGTTTAAATAGACAGGATTAACAAGATTCACAAGATAAATCCTGTCAATCCTGGTCATCTTGTAAATCTTGTAAGACAGCAATGAAACAATTCACGAAACACACCGGGCTTGTTGCGCCACTCGATCGCGCGAACGTCGATACGGATCAGATCATCCCGAAGCAGTTTCTCAAACGCATCGAACGCACCGGCTTCGGCGAGTTTCTCTTCTACGACTGGCGTTATTTGCCCGACGGCCAACCGAATCCATCCTTTGTCCTTAACGAACCGCGCTATAACGGCGCCTCGGTTCTTGTAGCTGATAAAAACTTCGGTTGCGGGTCGTCGCGCGAGCATGCCCCGTGGGCGCTCGGCGAGTTTGGTTTTCGCGTGATCATCGCGCCATCGTTTGCCGATATCTTCGCCAACAACTGTTTCAAAAACGGCATGCTCCCGATAACGCTGACGCCGGAACAAGTACGCGAGATCATGACTCGATCTCAGCAACAGGAAGGCTATGAACTAACGGTGGATCTCGAACGACAGACAGTCGAAGACTCCCACGGGCTATCGATCTTGTTCGTCGTCGGTGAGTTTCAGCGTTACTGCTTGTTGGAGGGTTTGGATGATATCGGTCTCACGTTGCGTCATGAAGACGCGATTCGCGAGTATGAATTAAGCCACGGATAACACGGATTAAAAACGGATTTATATAAACACGGATTTTCTTTCTAATTGAATTTGTGCTTTTTCGTGGCTACTTACGGATTACGTCGATTTCGCTGTAAAAGGTATTGCCCCAGTTGTCGTAAAGCTCCGTCACGTAACAATCAAACAACAGATAACGATATTTGCCTAAGCTGCCGCTCGAAGCAGTGACGCTGGCGGCGTACTGGCCGCCATCTTCACCGCGATCGGGAAGCGTGTTGACGAGTGCGATGAACTTCCAGCCCGACGTCGCCGGATCAACTCCGCGCTTCGGATCGAGGTTGAGGTTTGATTCAGATCCATCAGCGGCGTAGAGCTTATACAACTGTGGACCACGCGAGTTTGGGTGCCATGAATACGAGTTGACCTGATGGATGTCGATCGCGGTGCCCAGGTCCATGCGGAAGCGTCCACCTGAACTTCCCGCCCGAAAGAAAACATTCGCGCCGGGTTCGTCTTCATCGCGCGGGAGGCGCCCGTCAACAAGTGCGGCGAGCGGCGCAGCGCCCGCGTCCAGATCGCCATCAATCAACGTCATCTTTGCATTTGTCGCCGCATCGTCGCTCATTGGCGAGGCGATATTTTTGAACTTGAAATCGCGCTTTGCGACGCTGTTTGAGTTGTGCTCGTGCGTGACGCGAGCGTCAACGAAGAGCAGCAATACCAGGAACAAAAATGTGGCGGTAGCTTTCACGATTTGGCGCTGAAACGAAGTATAGTTTTCTGATTATACTCATCACCCGGTCGAAGCACCGTCGACGGGAAGTTCGCATGATTTGGCGCGTCAGGAAAGTGCTGCGGCTCCAAGCAGAGGCCCGCATACTTCACGTAAGCGATGTCATTTTTCCCTACTAAACTTCCATCCAGAAAATTCCCTGAATAAAACTGAATGCCTGGCTGCGTCGTTAACAACTCGAGCACGCGGCCCGTGGTCTGCTCGTACAGAGATACTGCCGTCTGCATCTCACCTTCGTGCTGGTTCAGTACGTAGTTGTGATCGTAGCCGCCGGTGAAACCCAGTTGGTCATACGCTTCGCCGATACGCGAACCGATCAGTTGCGCACTCGTGAAGTTCATCGGCGAACCTTCCACCGGCCTGATCTCGCCTGTCGGAATCAAATCTTTGCTAACCGGCGTAAAACTGTTTGCGTTTAGCGTTAGCACGTGGTCCAGGATCGTGCCCTCACCCTTGAGATTGAAGTAAGAATGGTTGGTGAGATTGACGATCGTGTCCTGATCGGTGGTCGCGCGGTAATCGATGTGCAATTCGTTTTCGATCAGCCTGTAATCGACGGCGACACTCAGATTCCCCGGATATTCCGCTTCACCGTCCTGGCTGAAATACGAGAGATGCAGGATCGCGGCGTTGTCAGTGGCTTCTTCAGTCGCATTCCAAACGCGTTTGTCAAAACCCCGCGGGCCGCCGTGCAGATGATTCGCGCCGTTGTTTTGTTCGAGCTGGTGCTCGCGTCCGTTGAGGGAGAATCTTCCGTTGGCGATGCGATTGGCGTGGCGGCCGATTAGAGCGCCGAAGTAACGTGGATTGCTGACGTAATCGTCGAGCTTTTCGTAGCCGAGGACGATGTCGCCAAAGTCGCCGTTTCGATCCGGGGTTTTAAGCGTAACGACGGCGCCACCGTAGTTCGTGATCGAAACTTCAAAACCATGCTTGCCGGTGAGAGTGTAAAGAGAAACGTCGACGCCATCGGGCATCGTGCCAAAGTGTGTTTTAGTTATCGTCACAATTAGTTGACATGGTTTTACAAGATTTACAGGCTTATTTAAAAACGCGATTCGCTTCCTCGAGCGTTTCGATCGAGCCGACATCAAACCAAAGCCCCGGCACTTTCCAAATATAGAACGGCACGCGCGGATAAAGCCACTGGACCAACCGGCCGGGCTGGTCCGGGTTGTTGCCGTCGGCGATGTACTGGTAGATCAACGGCAACACCGACTTCGGATAATAATAAAGTGCGATACCCGTCAGCGTGCTTTTGGGGACCTGGGGTTTCTCTTCAAAATATCTGATGCGATTGTTTTCGTCGATCTCGATCGAGTTGTACTTCTTGATCTGCTCAAGATCGCCGACATCGTAAACACCCGTCACGGGTGCATTGACCTGTTGGCAATAGTCACCAAACGCCGCCAGGTCGTTGCTGAACAGATTGTCGCCGCCAACGACGATGATGTCGTCGTCAATCTGCTGTTGTGTCAGCACGAGATGCATGTCGCCGATGGCGCCGAGTTTGTTGGTGTCGTCGGTGCTGTGATCGTTGACGGTAGTGAAACCAAAATGCAACTCGGGGCGATGATAGCCCGCCGCCCACTTCTCAAAGTGATCCGCAAACTTTTCATTCGTGACGATGTAGGCGTGATCGATCGCTTTGATGGTGGCGATGTTGTCGAGCACGTGTTCCAGCATTGGCTTGCCGGCAACGGGCAGCAATGGCTTGGGTTGGTTCAGGGTTAGTGGATAAAGGCGCGTGGCGTAGCCCGCCGCCAGGATGATTAGCTTCATGATTTCGTTACGCTAGCTGGATAAAGATTTACAAGATTTTACAAGATGAACTGGATGTTTCGTTAATCGCGCGTTGATTTATCAATCGTGCGTTGAATTATCATGCGCGCCAATCACAAAGCATTCCTGTTCATCTTGTAAAATCTTGTAAATCTTTATCTAACTTCCTCTGCCCCATTGGCCGCAACACAGGAATAAATCTCCGGTCGCAACCCGGTCGCACTTTCATACTCCGCCGCGATTTGTTGCTGAAAGCGTTGAGCATCTTCAGTCGCTACGAGGTTAACGGTGCAACCTCCAAACCCGCCACCCGTCATACGCGCGCCGTAAACCCCTGCAATCCTCTGCGCGAGTTCGACCATCAAATCAAGCTCACGACAACTTACCTCATAATCATCACGCAAACTGCGATGCGAAGCGCCCATCAACTCCCCAAAACGTCGCAAATCGCCGCTCTCAAGCGCATCAGCCGCCGCCAACACCCGCACATTTTCGCCGATAACATGCCTGCACCGTCGATAGACCACATCCGACATCCCCTCGCGATGCTGATCGAGCTGCTCGATTGTCACATCCCGCAGCGCCGTGATATTCGGATAAAACCGCGCGAGATGTTTCACGCCCGCTTCGCACTGCGCACGGCGCTCATTGTACGCGCTCGATGCCAGCTCGTGCTTCACCATCGTGTTGCAAATTAGCAAACGAACGTTGTCGGGCAACGGCAATAACCTAAATTCAAGTGAACGGCAATCAAGCAATAACGCCTGCTGCGCGTGGCCAAAAAGCGAAACAAACTGGTCCATGATGCCGACACGCGCGCCGACAAACTCATTCTCCGCACGCTGGCAAAGAAGCGCGAGCTCGCGTTTATCGATCTGCAAATCGGAATTTGCAACTAAGGCACACGCCGTCGCAACTTCAATCGCCGCCGAAGAACTCAACCCGGATCCGATTGGCACTTCGCCTCGAACCTGCAACCGCGCGCCTCGCAAACGATAACCCGCTCGCGCCAGCACCACTGCAACGCCGATCGAATAATCACTCCAATGTCCTCGCGCGGTGAGGTTTTGATCGTCGAGATCGATCTCGACTTCTTCGTTGAAATTTTCTGAAAAGATTTGCAGCTTACGTTGCTCGAGTGGCGAGACCTTGACCCACGTGGAGAAATCAAGCGCGGCCGGCATCACAAAGCCGTCGTTGTAATCAGTATGTTCACCGATGAGATTAACGCGCCCCGGTGCTCGAAAAGTACGCTCGGTCATTTTCCGTGTAGATCCGTGGTTCCGATTGCCGCCTGCAACACCGTCTCCGGCGTCCACTCCGAAATGTCTTTCACTTCCGACAACCGGCCACGGCTCATCACCGCCAGTCGATCACACATGCCAAACAGTTCAGGCAAATAAGAACTGACCATCAACACCGCCTTGTTCTGCGCCGCACAGGCCGCGATCGTTTCGTAGACCTGCGCTTTGCTGCCGATATCGATTCCGCGTGTGGGTTCATCAAGTAAAAGAATATCCGCGTCCTGATGCAGCAACCGCGCTACGATCACTTTTTGCTGATTGCCACCCGAGAGCGAGCCGACAGTCTGCTGCGCGCCGCGAGCTTTGATCTTTAATGCGTTTACGAGCTTCTCCGCTTGTCGTCGTTGTGCGCCCAGATCGAGCCAACCCCAACGCGAGCACGAGTCAAACTTCGTGACTGTTACATTGTCTGCAATCGATTGATTTAAGGTTAAGCCGTCGCCTTTACGATCTTCACTCAAATATCCAAGACCTTCGACGAGACGCATGGCGGGCGTGTTCCGTCCACTCGGAAGACTCTTCCGGTTAACTTCAATCGATCCGCTTTCCACACGATCGAGACCAAAGATCGTTCGCAGCAGTGGAGTTCGGCCGGATCCCATCAAACCGGCAATGCCGAGGATTTCACCGCGTCGCAATTCGAACGTTGCATCTTTTAGCAACGGCGGTGACGCGAGCTTACGCACGTTGAGAATTGTTTCGCGTGTTTCGGTTGCCGGCGAACGAACCGGAAAGAGTGTCTGCTGTGCACGACCGACCATTTTTGCAATCAACTCATCATCGTTGACCTCCGGGATATTTCCGGTGGCAACGCTGCGGCCGTCACGCAACACCGTAAACCGGTCGGAAATCTGGCGCACTTCTTCGAGAAAGTGGCTGATGTAGATCACCGAGATTCCCTCAGAGCTCAATTTGCGGATCAACGTGAACAGGTGGCCCACGTCTTCACGTTGCAAACTGCTCGTCGGCTCATCCATGAGAATGATGCGCGCCCGCGCCGCGATTGCGCGAGAGATTTCGACGATCTGTCGTGCCGCAACCGAAAGATCGCCGACGCGTTTCTCAGCGCCAATATCCGCATGATGAAACGTCTTCAGAACTTCATTTGTGCGAGTCACGAGGTGGTCGCGATCGAGCCATCCAAGCCGCGATGATTCAATCCCCATGAGCACATTCTCCGCCACGCTTAGGTGCGGGCACAGAGACAACTCCTGGTGAATGAGGGCAATGCCATTTAAACGTGCGTCCAGCGGATTTGATGGCGAATAAGGCTTGCCGTTGATCTCCATCGTTCCCTGATCAGGCCGCAGCGAACCGGCCATGATGTTCATCAACGTACTCTTACCGGCGCCGTTCTCGCCGATCACTGCATGCACCTCACCCTCGCGCAATTCAAGATCGACGCCATCCAACGCGACTGTTGGACCAAACGATTTATGGATGTTGGATAACCTGATCATTTATTCAATTCTTCTCTGTGCAACCTCTGTGTTCTCTGTGTCTCTGTGGTGGTTGCTTCGTACATTCCTATTACCACAGAGACACAGAGACACATAGGTTGCACAGAGAAATCCAAACCTATCGCGCTAGCGTGTCGTACAGCGGGCGCGCGGGCTTCACGCTGGTTCGTTCGTTTGAAACGGTGATTGCCATGATTCGTACCCGGTCGTTATTCGGCAACACGAGCGTCTTTGCGTTTGGCGGTAGATCGATTCGGTGCGCAAAGAGATATGAATACGCGTACGCCTCGTTTGTGCCTGCGGGCGTGTGCCGGTGTGATGCGAACCATGCCAACGGGGCGCGTTTGATAAAGCCGGGAGTGATGCCGGTCATCGCGCCATATTGATCAAGTCTGGTTCTCGATCGACGTAACAACGCAGCGATGTCAGGAGGCATGTCTGCCGGTGGCGTCCGCGGTTGCAAAACGGTCTCCGTCGCCTGCCATTCGCGGTTGTCCCATTGACCAATAAACCCGGTCCAACTCTGAATGGTCATGTCAAACGGCATGTTGTCGATTCGAAAAGCGACCTTCTGATCGTCGCCGGCGGATGCGGCAAGCAGGTAAAGCCTTTGTACACCTGCTGGAATCGGTAGCTGCTGACCGCGAGGTATTAACGCGTTTGCTTTATCGGCCGGGCCTAGATCAAAGACGATGTCGTCGTAATACAAGACCTCCGGTAACATTTCACCCGGCAACGCATATCCTTCACCATCGAAACCGCCCTTCATGCGTTCACCATCACGATTAGCACCTGCAAGATCATACGGGAGTGGAATGTTTCGAGAGCCCCTCGGACCGAGATTCAATGACGACGATGCCGGCTTGATCGCGAATGTACGCGGCTGAAAGCGTCCCAGGCTTGTTACCAACTCACCCTTATCGATCGTGGCACTTCCAACCGGCAACTCCTGGCCATTCACTTCACGCGCGGCAGTTACTCGTCCGGGAAAAGCAATCCGCACGTTACGCGCTTCACGACCGTCAAGTTCAACAATTCTCACGATCACTTCGTCACTGTCTTCCGCCTTCTTGAGTGCGAGCACGCGAACGCGACTGTTGTTGACTCGCAATATTGAAAAGCTCTTTCCCAGTTGTCCCGGATGCTTTGAACTCTCAAATGCGATCAATGGTTGATTGAGTCGTTGGGCCTGCCAGTCAGTTTGCGCCCGGCGCCAGTCGCCATTGTGCGCCGCAAGGCCGTAAACAAACTCGTGACGTCCCCAGTCCTGCGATGCCTGATCCACGTAGCCAGCCCGTGGACCAATACCGGGAGTTCGCAATAGCGTAAGCCGCAGAGTGCTGTCGTCAGGTTTGTCAGACGCGTATTTGGAATCGGAAAGAATAGTTACACCGAATGTTCCGCTCCGATCCGTTAAGTCGAACCACTGGTGCGATGGCACTTCAAACTTTCGCTCGTCGTTGTTTCCACGCTGGATCGTACCGATATCCCAGTTGTATGTCGCCTTCGGATTTGCCGCCGCGAGCGAAAACGTCGCTTTTAGGTTTGAAGCAAGCGTGCGCCACTCAATCACGTTGCCAATCTCAACTCGATTACCGGCGTCGCCCGCGGATAAACGTATGGTTTGCCGGTACTGCGAGCCTTCAGTCTTTCGCGAAACTTCAAGCGCCACGCGCGCTGGTCCATCTTCAATCACCCGCAATTCAACCCTGCCGCCGACATAAGCACGCGGCGGGCGCTGCTGATCGTCCCAATCCATGTTCCAGGCGGGCCACTGCGCGGGGGTGTCGTCTTTAATCGCGAGCGTGATGGGCTTGGTGAGCAGTTCGCGGTTGAGTTGTTTATCGAAAATGCTTCCCACATCGCCATTGAAGTTCATCGTGATGCGATAGCGATGGTTCTCGAGACCGGTTTCTTTAACTTTCAAAACTGAAGCCGCGTTGGCGGATGCGCGTGGTTGAACGTCGTAGACCGCGTATCCTACCGATGGCACTTTGGCCAGAAACAAAAGTTTCGTCGCACCATCTTTCTCGCCGACTACCTGCGCCGGCACTTCGCGGTCATCAGGACCAACAACCCGAATCGCCTTCACTGGTCCACCCGGAAACGACACACTCGCTTCCACCACGTCTTCGCGATCGATGTTCAGCGGGTTATAGACCACAAACGCCTGACCGGTTGTTTGCGTGTTTAGACCAGCAGCGATTCCTTCAGTCGCACTCGTGAGCACATTCGCAAACTGATTCAACGCAATCACATCATCGTTCCATGAGAATTCAAACGCTTTAGGCGTGGAGGTGCCGGGCAGGATGTCGTGAAACTGGCCACCCATCGCGAGAGTCCAGGCATTGTTGAGTCGCTCTTGTGGATACGCGCGAGTACCCAACCACGCCGCGCCAATCGACGCCTTCTCAGCCGCATCGGCAAGCAATTCATTGTGACGATTCCAGCGTTTTTGATAACTCTGTGAAGTGAGTGAGCCGGCGGAGTGATCGGTCAGCAACAGATCGCCTTCATAACGGGGCAACCGGCCGATCTGATCCGGGCGAATATTGAGAAACATCTGTTCAGCAGTGGCGGCAACAACGTTCAGTGGTCCATCTCCAACCGTCGTCACGGGCGGTTCCATCAACCGAGCGTTTCTACTGACGATTGCTTCCATGATGCGCACCGAATCTTCGTGCGGCGCGCCACCCGTATCGCCGGTGCCGTAGTAATGATAGTCAGTAAAAATGCCCCCGGTTCTGCCGTTGCGATCGACGCGCTGCGGCCAATCGACCGGATTGTTGCGCGCATTCGGATCCCTGATAACCGGACTCTTGCTGATGTCTTCCCTTACCTGGCCACCGTAACTGCCGGGATTGAGTGCCGCGATGATTCCGCGTCCATCCGTCCCCTGCCAGTAACCGACGTTAAAAGGAATGCCGCGCGGCGTTTCCTGAATTGACCCTCTGCCGCCGACAGCCGCGGCGGAGTTCCAGGTGAGTTTTTGCGTTGAGAAACCTTTCAAGCCTGAGTGGGCCAGAATGCTGGGCAGTGAAGCCGGAAAACCAAAACAGTCGGGCAACATATACTCGGCGCTCGTCTTGCCAAACTCACGTTGAAAAAATCGATTGCCGTAAAGTATTTGACGGAAGATCGACTCCGCTGAGGGAACGTTGACGTCGCCTTCTTCGACTGACGAGCCCGCCGGAAACCAGCGACCGGCAGCGACATATTGTTTCAAGCGCGCGTAATCCGCGGGCCAGTATTCCTTCATCATCCGATAGCGATTCGCGCCGCTGAAGTTGAAGACGTAATTCGGATACTTGTCGAGGAGTGCGAAATTATCGTGCAGCGTCTTGGGAATGTAATCGTTGATGACGCGCGGATACTCCCAACGCCATTGCGTGTCGAGATGCGAATACGCAACGACGTAAAGTGTCGGCTGTTTGCTGAGATCCGTTTGCGTTGATTGTGCCGAAACGACCAAAGAACTTGCGAGTAAAACGGCAAGAAGCTTGGTTAATGCTCGCATGCGCATGGCTCCTTAGATTGTCGACTGGCGTGAAGCGACAGATTGCCCGGAAATGCGCTCGCACGCAAGTTCTGCGTGTTAGAATGCGCGGCCATGACAATTTCATTGTCGGATCGCGTGACGGTACCGGATGGCGTACTGATCTCGCAGCTCCAGGACGAGTCGGTAATTCTTAATCTCGAGAGCGAACGATACTTCGGTCTCGACGACGTCGGCACGCGGTTTCTGACAGTTCTCACCACTTCAGAATCGATCGAAGCTGCGCACAATCTGCTAATCAAGGAATACGATGTTGACGCTGACATCCTGCGTCGGGATCTGCTGAAACTGGTTGAGAATTTGGTAGCCCAGGGTTTGGTGCAAATCAATCAGGCATCTTCCAACAACGCCCAATGAGTGGGATTGTAGGCGTCGTTAATATCGATGGCGCACCAATCGATCGCGATCTTCTCTCACGCCTGACAGATTACCTGTCGTTTCGTGGACCAGACGCGACGCAAATTCAGATCAACGGAAACGTTGGTCTCGGCCACACGCTGCTCCGTACCGGCGGCGAAACACAAACGCAGCCAATAACTCTCGACGGCGAAGTTTGGCTCACTGCCGATGCCCGCATCGATGCGCGTCATGAGTTGGTTAAAAAACTCGGATTATCCACCACTCCCACCGACGCGGAATTGATTCTTCACGCGTATGAAACGTGGGGTGAAGAATGCGTCAAACATCTTCTCGGTGATTTCGCTTTCGTCATCTGGGACAGCCGCCGGCAAACGCTTTTCTGCGCCCGCGATCATCTCGGCGTGCGGCAACTCTATTACAGCCAAAACAACCGTTCGTTTGTTGTCAGCAATACACTCAACTGCCTGCGCCGGCACCCACACGTATCAAACAAGCTGAACGAGATCGCCATCGGCGACTTTCTGCTGTTTGGTCTCAATCAGGAACCAAACACAACCACCTTTGCCGATATCCAAAAGTTACCTCGCGCACACACACTCACACTCGGTGACGGAAAACTTCGTATCCAGCAATACTGGACCCCATCTACTACAACAACTCGTACAAGAAAACGCGAAGACATCATCGACGGCTTTCTTGATCTACTCCGCCAGACTGTTAACGATCGTCTGAGAACATCCGGCGCAGGGATCGCAATGAGTGGCGGCCTGGATTCACCCGCCGTCGCAGCCACGGCTGCGAAAACAGGCGTCAACCTGAGCGCTTATTGTGTTGTTTACGATCAGGTGTTTACTGACGATGAACGCAAGTACGCAACCCTCGTTGCTGAAGCGCTGAAAATCCCAATCGAGTTTCTGCCCGCCGCCGAAATCAATGAACAGACAAACACGCGGACAATGGGAGTGGCACCCGAACCTTTTGACGTTGAGCCCATTTTTGTGGTCTCGGATGAATTACTAATGCGAATCGCCGCCAAATACCGCGTGGCATTGACCGGCTGGGACGGCGACACACTGCTTGAGGAAACTCCAAAACATTCTTTCGCTGCATCTCTAAAAAGCGGTGCGATCCCGAAGTTGTTTGCCGACCTCGCACATTACATTTATTTCACGCGCAGTCTTCCGCCTGTCGGAATCAGGACACGCTGGCGCCATTGGAAAAATCCACACTGGAACAGATCTCCATATCCCTCATGGCTCAATGAAGAGTTCTCCCGCCGGTTAAATTTGGCTGATCGCTGGCAACAAGCACATGCCGAACAGGCGCCGGCGCATCCCACCCGGCCACGAGTTTTTCGCGCGTTCGTCTCGCCGAGTTGGGATTCTCTTTTTTCGCGTTACGATGCGGGTGTATCAAGGCTACCGTTGGAAGTTCGTCATCCCTTGATTGACGTGCGCATGGTAGACTATCTTCTGGCGTTACCAATCATTCCGTGGCTGCTCGACAAAACCATATTGCGCGAGGCCATGAATGGAATCTTGCCCGACACCGTTCGGCTGCGGCCAAAGACGCCTCTTGGAGGTGATCCCGGCCTGCAGTTGAGACATAGCACCAAGTTCCGAGAGGTCGATGGGTTTCGACCAGTCCCAGAGATTTTGTCTTACGTTGATCGCAAGTCGATTCCGAAGGTAACCGAGGAGGTTGACAGCAATAAGTTGTGGGTCAACTTAAGACCGTTCAGTCTTAACCAGTGGCTGACTTACTCCCATTCAATGGAGCATACGAATGACATCTGATCGCCCGTCGATTGAAACAGATAACAACAAACCTTCCAGAAAGCCCTACGCTGAACCGAAGCTCGTGCATTACGGCAATATTCGCGAAATCACAAAGGCCGTGGGCGGCGTGGTAGGCAAGAACGATGGTGGGTCTGGTAAGGACAAAACTGGCTGAGAATTCTGCTGCGTCACAATCTCGCTGGGCCAATTCCAACTCGTGTCATATTACTCCGCTATTTACGGTCTACAGGTCCATCTAAACCAATCCGTGCCAGGTCTCTTGTTGTCGGAGCAGCCGTGTGAGCCGGCAGACATTCAGGTTCACTTTGGCGATCTGCCCACGTGGTTTTATGAAGACGGGGTCGAGCGAGAGTTGTGGTATCGCAATCCTGAACCTGGACCAGGAGGACGACCGCGGCTGACTGTCTGGTGTTTAGCCGGCAACTATCACCTCGAATACGCAGACGGCACGCAGTTCTGGATCGATCAGGAAGGCACTCGAATCTGGGTCACCTGGCCGTCAGAGACTTTGACGTTGGAGGACAGTGCGACGTACCTGCTAGGCCCGGTGATGGGCTTTGTTTTGCTGTTGCGAGGTTTTATTTCGTTGCACGCGTGCGCCGTTGCGGTTGAGGATCGTGCAGTCGCGATTGTTGGACCAGCCGGGTCAGGCAAGTCAACTACTGCTGCCGCCTTCGCCGAGAAGGGTTATCACATAATGGCGGAAGATGTGGTGACACTGCGTGACCACGATTCCGAATTTCTCGTACAGCCAGCGTATCCATCGATCAGGTTATGGCCGTCGTCGGTTGAAGCACTCTATGGAATCGATGCCACGTTGCCAAAACTCACGCCAACCTGGGACAAGTGTTACCTCGATCTGACTCGCGAAAATTACAAGTTCCAATCCGCTCCGCTTCCGCTTGCTGCGATCTATGTGCTGGCCGAGCGAACTGACGATGCGGACGCTCCCGTTGTGCATGACGTCGTACCCGCCCAGCGACTGATGTCATTGATCGCCAACACCTACGCGACTTATCTGATGAACAAGCAGATGCGAGCACGAGAGTTTGCAGTGTTGCAACGCATCGTCAGTTCAGTTCCAATCAAACAAATTACGCCTCACTCAGATCCGGCCCGAATCGATCAGTTGTGCGAAACCATTCTTAAAGACTTCGCAGCCACACAGGCTTCACATGTATAGCGTTCCAGCGTACGGCAAGATGCTGGCGGATGGTCCACGCATCGAGGCCTATCTCACGGCTCTGCGCCGGGCGATCAAACCTGGTTCCGTTGTGGTCGATCTCGGTAGTGGGCCGGGATTGTTTGCCCTCGTTGCGTGTCGACTCGGCGCGCGGCGCGTGTTTGCGATCGAACCAGACAACACGATTCAGATTGGGCGCAATGCTGCCTGGGAATATGGGTTGACGGATCGCATCGAGTTTATTCAAGGCCTTTCAACCAAAGTGAATTTACCCGAACCCGCAGACGTTATCGTTTCCGATTTGCGTGGTGTGTTGCCGTGGTTTCAACAGCATTTGCCTTCAATCATCGATGCGCGGACGCGATTGCTCGCGCCGCATGGCTGCTTGATTCCAAATCGCGATCGGCTTTGGGCGGCGATTGTTGAGACACCGGCGAAGTACGACGAACTCGTGAAGCCGTGGGAACAGGCGTACGAGGACGTCGTGTTGCGATCCGGGCGCAATCTTACGGTTAATCACTGGAGTAAGTTTCGGGTGCAGCCGGAAGATCTGTTGACCGAACCTGTCTGCTGGCATGAGCTTGATTACCGTCGAGTGGAAGAGATTAATGTTAGTGAAGAGATTTCTTTCAACGTGGCTCGCGGTGGAACCGCGCATGGCTTGATAGCGTGGTTTGACGCAGAACTGATCGACGGTGTTGGTTTTTCGAATGCGCCGGGCAGTGAGTTGATTTACGGCAACGCTTTTTATCCTTTCCAGCAGCCTATCGACGTGGCGGCCGGTGATCAAATCAACGTCCGTTTACAAGCACAACTGATAGGTGACGATTACACCTGGAACTGGAATACGACGATCTCGTCACAAGGCAAGACGATCGACAGCTTCAAGCAATCGACGCTGCTGGGCGCGCCGTTGTCGACTGCACAACTCCGCAAACGCGCGGACACGTATGTGCCGGAGCCAAATGAGAAAGGCACGCTCGCGAAGTTTGTGCTCTCGCGAATGGATGGTAAGAATTCGAATGAACAGATCGCCGCGGAATTGATGCAGCACTTTTCAGAACAATTTCGCAACCACCACGAGGCATTGGATCTCGTGGCGGAAATATCTGACGAATACAGTTGATAATTCAACGCGCACTGTTTTCAACGCGCACTGTTTGCAACGTGCACTGTTTGCAACGGGCACTGTTTTCAACGTGCACTGTTTGCCACGGGCGACTGTTTGCCACGCGCGACTGTTTGCCACGCGCGACTGTTTGCCACGGGCGACTGTTTGCAACGCGCGACTGTTTGCAACGCGCTACTGTTTTCAACGCGCGACTGTTTGCCACCGGCGACTGTTTGCCACGGGCGACTGTTTGCCACGCGCGACTGTTTGCCACGCGCGACTGTTTGCCACGCGCGACTGTTTGCCACGCGCGACTGTTTGCCACGCGCGACTGTTTGCCACGCGCGACTGTTTGCCACGCGCGACTGTTTGCCACCGGCGACTGTTTGCCACCGGCGACTGTTTGCCACCGGCGACTGTTTGCAACGCGCGACTGTTTGCAACGGGCGACTGTTTGCAACGGGCGACTGTTTGCCACGGGCGACTGTTTGCCACGCGCGACTGTTTGCCACGGGCGACTGTTTGCAACGCGCGACTGTTTGCAACGGGCGACTGTTTGCAACGGGCGACTGTTTGCAACGCGCGACTGTTTGCAACGCGCGACTGTTTGCAACGCGCGACTGTTTTCCACGGGCGACTGTTTGCCACGCGCGACTGTTTGCAACGCGCGACTGTTTGCCACGGGCGACTGTTTGCCACCGGCGACTGTAGGGGCGGCCCTCCGTGGCCGCCCTAGCGTTCGAAGTTCTTTGTCTCCCGATAGAGAGCCCATTCATAGTCGCCCCTATCGGAAGTCTTTAGGCGTTACGATTTTGAGTTCCAGACAAGGGCGGCCACGGAGGGCCGCCCCTACAGAGTGCCGCCAAACTCTTGAACAAATGCATAGAGCGGAAGAAAAGCTGATACTGCTGGTTGCGCGTCGCGAGATCGATGCTGAGCGACGTGCGGAGCTGCGCAGCCTTCTGCGACAGGAGCTCGATTGGGATTACCTCGTCGCCATCGCTCAGTTTCACCGGCTCCTCCCGGTGCTGCATAAACACCTCGCCGCCACGTCGAGCGATCTTATACCCACCGACTTTCTCTCCCTCCTGAAACGCGAGTCGGTCGCAAATTCACAGAGCGTCTTCTACCTGATCAGCAAACAACTGCGTCTCTACAAACTCTTCCAGGAAAACTCAATTCCCGTGGCGCTATTTAAAGGACCACTGCTCGCGCAGCTCGCCTACGGCGAGATCTCGCTGCGACGCGCCGGTGATATTGACGTGCTGATCAATCGCGAGGATTTTGAGCGCGCGCGGAAGGCGCTCGAATCACTCGACTATGAAATGACTCCGCGTTTGACGCCGGCGCAGTTGAGTTCGCACCTGAAGAACCATTGCGAGATCCAGTTCATGTCAGACGAGTGGTTTACGGTGGTCGATCTGCACTGGGACCTGGCGCCGCGCAGTTTCGTCTTCAACCTCAAAGCCGCGGATGTGATGTCGCGGCTACAATCCGTGTCTCTCGCCGGAACGCAAGTGACAAGCTTCGATGCTGAAGATTTGGTGCTTTACCAGGCGATGCACGGCGCGAAACATCTCTGGCGAAGGTTGGAATGGATCTCATCGTTCGCCGAGTCGTTGCGTGCACTGCCGTCGATCGATTGGGCCATACTGCTCGATCGCGCCGCGATGGCCCACGCCACTCGCATGCTGGCCCTCAGCCTGCGACTCGTCGAGCAGTGCTCTGACGTTCCGATACCCGCGCACGTGCTCAGTGCTATCGATCCTGAGTCAGCAATGCAAAACCTCGCGACGCAAATTCGAGCACAACTCTTCGTCTCACTTAGCATCGCTGACTCGACTGAATCCAACCTCTACAACCTGCGCGTCATGGACCGCAAACGCGATGCACTGATCTCCGCGTTGCGCGCGATCTTCGTTCCCACCTTCCCCGACTGGCAGGCGCTCGCGCTGCCGCCGTCGCTGCATTCGCTTTATTACGCGTATCGTCCACTGCGTCTTTCAAAGATCTACACCTCTGCGCTCTGGCGAAAACTCCGGCGCACGACCGCAGGGGAGCGTAATGCTTAAGCCTCCCTTGAAGTGGGCCGGCGGCAAACGTTGGCTGGTTCCACATCTGCAATCCATCTGGGAAACAAATAAACATCGCCGTTATGTCGAACCATTCTGCGGCGGCCTCGCAGTGGTCCTGGGACTGCAACCAAAACAGGCATTACTAAACGACGTCAACCCGCACCTCATAAATTTTTATCGACAGATACAGGACGGCCTGCGCATCAGCGTGCGGGTCGCGAATGACGTGGAGCTGTTTTACCGGCATCGTGAACGATTCAACCGGCTGATAAAAAAAGGAAAGGCTTACACAAAAGAAGGGGCGCAGTTGTTCTACTATCTCAACCGCACTTGTTACAACGGTCTCTGCCGTTTTAATAAAAGCGGCGATTTCAACGTGCCCTTCGGCACTTACAAAGCGATCAACTATGTGAAGGGTTTTTCCGATTACGCGAGCATGTTTGGACAATGGGAGTTTAGTAACAAAGATATTGAGGCGCTCGAGTTGGAAGCGGAAGATTTCGTCTACGCGGATCCGCCGTATGATGTAGAGTTCACCACGTACAGCGCCGGCGGCTTCTCGTGGAATGACCAGGTGCGCACGGCGAAGCTGCTCGCGGCGCATCGTGGGCCGGTGGTGATTTCAAACCAAGCGACGCCGCGGATTATCGAGTTGTATGAACATCACGGGTTCAAGCTAACGTATCTCGACGCGCCGCGCCGGATTAGTTGCACCGGTGATCGAACTGCCGCGCGTGAAGTATTGGCTGTCAAACCTTAGATAAGGATTTACAAGATGAAACAAAGCGTCGCGCTGCGATTCGTCATGATTTATCCTGCTAATCCTGAAAATCTTGTAAATCTTTATCCATCTAGATCATGAAACAGTGGCTCCCCGATTTAATCTATATTGACGGCCATTTCCAATCTGATCGCGCCCTCGTGTGCGATGACGGCCAGATTGTTTCGATCATCGACGCCAGCCAAGCTACCGACGCGATCCGCTTAAAGAATCGCGCACTGCTTCCCGGTCTCATCAACGCACACTCGCACGCTTTCCAACGTGTGATCCGCGGGCGCACCGAGCATCGTTCACAACACACATCCGACAGCTTTTGGACGTGGCGCGAGCAGATGTACACGGCTGCCAACCGCCTTGGACCAGAAGAAATCTACGCCGCCTCACGCATGGCGTTTCTCGAAATGGCGTTAACGGGAATTACGGCTGTCGGCGAGTTTCACTACATCCATCACGCACTCGATGGATCAGTTTATTCCGACCCAAACCTACTGGCGCGGGAAGTAATGCGCGCCGCGCGCGACGTAGGCATTCGCATCGCACTGCTTCGCGTAGCTTACGCCCGCGCCGGTTTTGAAACCGAAGCCAACCCGCTGCAAATACGTTTTATTGAAAACTCCCCTGACACCTATCTCAAGCATCTTGCACAACTCATTGATTTGGGTGATGACATGTCGTGGGTGGGGATTGCGCCGCATAGCGTTCGCGCGGTTCCACTTGATTACTTAAAACCAATAATCAGCTTTGCGAATGAACACGCGCTCCCGGTCCACATGCACGTCGCCGAACAACCGGCGGAAGTCAGCGCGTGTATCGCCGAATACGGTCGCTCACCAGTCGCGTTGCTTGATACCGAGGGCTTGCTCAGCCCGCGATTCACCGCGGTCCATGCTATTCACGTCACACCCAAAGCAATCGCCGGAATGGCACGCAGTGGCGCTAACGTTTGCGCGTGCCCGACCACGGAGCGAAATCTCGGCGACGGCGTGATTCCGGTCGATAATTATTTCGAAGCCGCTGTGTCCATTTCGCTTGGAAGCGACAGCCAGATTCAGATCGATCTACTCGAAGATGCGCGCGAACTCGAGTATCACCTCCGGCTGCAAAAGACAGCTCGCAATGTGCTCGCTCCGGCAGACGATGAGGGCACGTCAGCATTAGCCCGACGGCTGTTTGATTGCGCGACCGTGAATGGAGCCGCGAGCATTGGCCTCGCCGGCGGTGGACGATTGGAGCCCGGCGCGCCTGCTGATTTCTTCACGGTGGATCTTGATGATCCGTCAATCGCCGGATCGACAGGTGACGATCTGCCGGCAACGATGGTCTTCTCGCTCTCACGATCGGCAGTGCGCGATGTGATTGTGGCTGGCCGGCAGATTATCGAAAATGGACGACACCAAGATCAGGAACAGATCGTTAAGTCATTTAGCCGCGGATTAAACGGATGACACAGATAAAAGAAACACTGGCGGAGTTGGTGAGGATCGATTCGGTTTCATCGCGATCGAATGCTGAGATCATCGAGTATCTCGAACGTCGTTGTCAGCAAATGAATTTGATCACACGGCGTTTTCCATATCTCGACGATCACGGGGTCGAGAAAATCAATTTGATTGCGTTAACTGCTGATGTAACCGAAGTTGAACTCGCACTCGTGGGCCACACCGATACTGTCCCTTACGATCCCAACTGGAGCGAAGCAACCAACCTTACTGAACGCGACGGAAAACTTTACGGACGTGGTTCATGCGACACGAAAGGTTTCATCGCAGCCGCACTCACCGCGCTGGAAAATGCAACGCCGAATAAACCATTGGCGTTGATCTTCACCGCGGATGAAGAGATCGGTTTGCGAGGCGCGAAACATTTGGCCGAGGCGAAGCCTTTGCGCGTGCGTTACAGCATTGTTGGTGAACCCACGTCGCTAAAACCAATTCGCGCCGGCAAGGGATATTCGCTTGCCGAAGTGATCGTTAAAGGACGCGAGGCGCATAGTGCGTATCCGGCATTGGGTGCGTCAGCGGTGTTTCGCGCGGCCCGGTTGATAAATCGACTCGAGTCGCTCGCAGGACAACTTCAGAGTGAGAAACACGATGCGTTCGATCCGTCGTTCACGACGTTGAATATCGGATTGATTCACGGTGGATCGGCGAAGAATGTGCTGGCGGGTGAGTGCCGGTTCACACTCGAATGGCGTCCGATACCGAGCCAGTCGTCTGAACATTTGCTCAAACTGTTTAAGGCGACGATTGACGAAGAGAAGCTCGCGGATCCCAATTTTGAGTGCGAAGTTGATGCAAACCGGCAAGACACGGGGTTTGAGACATCGCCGGATTCGCCGCTAGTCAAACTACTCGAAAAGGCTACGGGGAACGAATCCGGGACGGTGGCGTTTGGGACGGAAGCAGCGCAGATGAAGTTATTAGGCGCTGAACCCGTGGTGATTGGCCCCGGCGACATCCGCGAGGCGCACCGGACAGGTGAATTCGTGCCCATCGTGGAGCTGGAGCGGTGCGCAGAGGTATTGAGGGAAGCGATTCAGGAGCTTTGTGGCACCCGATAAAATTTCCCACGCGGCGGCGCAGCGTCGCGGCGGAAGACGTTGCACCGTTGCGCCGCCGCGTGGGAAATCCTCTTTGCGCCTTTAAAAAGCAACCGCCAGCCTCTAGAATCCATCCGAAATCAGACATGCACCCCATCAATAAGCTTTCATTTGTATTTCTGCTCGCGGTCTCGTTGTTTTCGTTTGCCCCTGCCCTGGCGCAGGAGAAACCACTCACGAATCAGGAGTTCGTAAAGCTGCTCTACCAACTTCCGCGCAGCCCGGAGACGCGCGATGAACTCGTCGAGCAAATCCGTACGCGTGGCATCGGTTTCGCGCTGACTGACGGTATGCGCTCGCTCGTCGCCACCAAAAGTGGAAACGACGCGCTCCTGCGACGCACCCTCGAAGAAGCTGATCGGCGCCGAGTAAATCCAACCGCCTCCGCACTTCCAGCCGAAGCTGAAGCCAACGAACTGCTCCAGCGCACGCGAAATGTCACACTCGCGGCCGCCAACGCGATGCCCGATTTTCTGGTGAAGCAGATCATCAAACGTTCGGTCGCGTACGGCCACACGGCCAATTGGATCCCGCAGGATAACCTGACGCTCGCCGTCGGTTATCGCGCAAACGTCGGCGAGGAATACCGGATTCTGACTGTGAATGGAATGCCGGCGGGTCCCGATGTGCAAGTGAGTCGCGACTACAGCAAGTACGCACCCAAAGGCGCTTCGTCGAGCGGCGTGGAATATATCTCGGCTCTCGCGGATGTTTTCAAGCCGGAGTCAAAAACAGAATTTCGCGTAGTCGATACGGACACGATTCAATCCCGGCGAACGGTGGTTTACGAATACACGATCAAGAAAGACTATTCGCAACTGACGCTGAGCCTCGCTGACACCGGCGCCCGCGCCGTGGTTGGTTCGCGTGGCCGGCTCTGGATCGATCGCGAACTGGATCGCGTGCTGCGTTTCGAACAGGTTGCAACTGAGATCCCGACGGATTTTCCAATCACCGCCGCGAGCAGCTTGATCGACTACGACTGGGTTTCCATTAACGAGCGGAAATACCTCTTGCCGACACACTCCGAGATCCTGATGACCACGGTCAACCCGAAGTTTGTGCTTCAGAGTCGCAACGACATTCGCTTCCGGAGTTATCAGAAATTCGGTGCTGAGCTGAAGGTTATTGACGAAGTCGGCGAAGAAGACGAAGAACCACCTCCGCCACCAAAGCCAATCAAACCACCACAATAGATCCAGTGCCGATTTCCAATTGCCTATTGCCTATTTGATGGCAGGCGAGATTCGCAACCGGCAATTGGAAATTGGCAATCGGCAATTAGCCGGACTGTCTACGAATGAGGACGCTTCACCCCTCACTGTTCACATCCGTGGACACGCAACATTCCCTGCAAAACCCGCAAACCGCTTTGTTTTCTGCTCTCGTACCTTTATGGACCAAGTGGTACGACCCTTGCACATAGACGAAAGCGAGGAACGGAATGAAGCCCAGGATTTTAATAGTTGATGACGATTCGGCAATCACGCAACAGCTCTACTGGACGCTGTGTGATGAGTACGACGTGATAACGGCTAACGACATGCAGACAGCCATTCGGCGGGCGACCTTTTACAAACCCGATATTTCGATATTGGACTTGCAAATGCCTCCGGAAAAAGACTCGCCCGCCAGTGGTTTGCGACTGCTGGAATTCATCAAAGGCCACTTGGCAAACGCAAAGGTCCTGATCATGAGTTCCAACACCGAAACAGACGTGCGCCGCGCTTGCTTCGCGAAAGGCGCTGACGAATTTTTTGAGAAACCATTCGAGCTTCAGCACATGCTCGCCAGCATTTGCCGGATGTCGCCGCTACACAAGCTCGAATTGTTTGCACACATTCTCTAGGATCCGGGCGTCACTCCCTTTGACGTCCGTCAAAACACCGTAGACGAAACCCTCTTCGCCGCACGGTGTGCTCGATGGCCCCCGCTGCCGTTGCCCAACACGAACGCGGGGGCCGAATTTTATCGCGCGCAACTGACTTCTGCTCGCCTCTCTGCCATAATCCCACGTCAAACAATGAGTGAAGCCAGTGAAAAAGTGCTGGGGGTAAACGAACTCCCCTTGTTTCCCTTGCCGGTGGTCCTGTTTCCGGGCGTACCTTTGCCGTTGCATGTCTTCGAACCGCGTTACCGGCAAATGCTTCTGGACATTCCGCACGCGAGGAATCTTTTTGGTCTCGCTTACTTCGATTCGTCCAATTCAGACCATGAAATCCCACCGGCTGGACACATCGGCTGCGTTGCTGAAGTTAGCGAAACTCAATCGCTGCCGGATGGCCGTTCAAACATTCTCACGCTCGGTGTGATCCGCTTTCGTATCGAGTCGTACATCGAACGTGGTGATCCTTACCTCGTGGTGCAGGTGAGTTATTTTGAAGACGAAGAAGAAGACGAGGAATTTCTCGCCGCTCCGGCCAAAGAGGTAGCGGAAACATTTACTCGGATCGCGCAGGCAGTGAGAATCATCAACGATGAACGAGCGATCCTGCCGGACATCTCCAACACCGAACCGCAGCGTTTGTCGTTTCTGGTTGCAGCCGCCATGGAGATCGATGCCGAAGTCAAACAGGAACTGCTCGAGCTTCGCTCAACTTCGGAACGTCTCGAGCGACTGCGTGCGATGCTCAGCATCGCGGTAAAGGGTTACGAAGAACGCGCGCGCATACACGAACTCGCCAAGGGCAATGGACATGGTGGCCGAAGAATCGAACTTGAATAACCAGTCGCCGGCGCAAGTGAGTGTTCGGGTGTTGTTTTTTGGCGCAGCGCGCGATGCGGTGTCGGCCACTCAACTCGACCTTTCACTCGACACACCTGCAACCGTAGCAAGCGCTTTTCAAAAACTCGTAACAAGGTTTTCCGATCTCGAACGCTTTGGGCGCTCGCTTCTGTTTGCCGTGAACCAGGAATACGCTACACGCGATACGGTTCTGAACGAGAACGACGAGTTAGCAGTTTTTCCACCAGTAAGTGGAGGCAGTTGCGACTATCGCTGTCCACTCGATTTTTTTGAGTTAACAACTGAGACAATCGATGTGGGCTCGGTGGCACGACGAGTAGTGCTACCCGAATGCGGCGCCACTGTCACGCTCGACGGTTACGCGCGTGAATGGACCAAGGGCAAACGAACGCTTTACCTGGTTTACGAATCGTACGAAGCAATGGCGTTGACCGAGATGCAACGTCTCGGAGCTGAAGCTCACAAGCAATTCGAGATTGCACACATCGGGATCGTGCATCGCACCGGCCGCATTGAGATTGGCGAAACCAGCGTCGTGATCGCCGTCAGCGCACCACACCGCCGGGCAGCCTTTGAAGCCTGCGAATGGGCCATCAAAGAACTCAAACGCACTGTACCAATCTGGAAAAAGGAAATTTACGAAGGCGGTGAGGCCTGGGTTGAAACCGCCACGGATTACCCGGATAAACACTGATCAGTAATCATTTATTCAATTTCTGATCAGCGTTTACTCGTGAAATCCGTGGCTAAAAGAACTACGCTGGTGACTCTTCGGTTTCTTCTTCCGCGGCGGCTTGAACGAGTGATGCGCTCGTAACCTTGTCGCCCGCGTCAGTCTTGATCAAACGCACACCTTGTGCACTGCGCCCGGTTTTACGAATGTGGCCGGCTTCAATCCTGATCAACTTGCCCTGTTGCGTGATGATCATAATCTCCGACTCATCCTCGACCGGAAATACCGCTACTACCTTGCCGGTCTTATCAGTCGTCTTCATGTTGATAACGCCTTTACCGCCACGCGACTGCAAGCGATAAGTTGTAATCGGAGTCTGTTTGCCGTAACCCTGTTCAGAAACCGATAACATCCTTTCCTTGTCCTCAGCCGAGACCGGGCAAACGGACACAACGAAGTCGTCCTGGCGCAAGTCGATACCGCGCACTCCACGCGTGGCGCGTCCCATCGGTCGCACATTCTTCTCGTCAAAGCGAATGGCAAGACCGTTATGGGTCGCGATGAAGATTCGCTTAGTGCCGTCCGTCAACACAACGTCGAGCAACTGATCGCCTTCATCCACGTTGATTGCGATGATGCCGTTAGTGCGAATGTTCTGGAAGTCAGCCAGCGAAGTTTTCTTGATCACACCCTTACGCGTAACCATAACCACGTGGCGTCCTTCGGCAAATTCACGCACCGGGACCACGCCCGCGAGGCGTCGATCGGTAGGAATGTTGATGAGATTCACCACTGCCTTGCCACGCGCCGAAGCAGCAGCATCAGGGACTTCATGCACTTTCAACTTATAGACCATGCCATCATCGGTAAAGATCATCAGATAAGCGTGTGTTGAAGCGATGAAGAGATGCTCGACAAAATCACCATTCTTCGCCGCCGCGCCGAAGCGGCCCTTACCGCCGCGCCCCTGTCGCGAGTAGGTAGTAATTGGAGTCCGTTTGATGTAGCCGCTGTTGGTGACAGTGATTGCCACGTCTTCATCGGCGATGAGATCTTCGATGGAAAGCTCAACACCTTCGTCAACAATCTCCGTACGGCGTCCATCACCGAAATCCTTCTTAACTTCTTCCAGTTCTTTCGCAATCACACGCCGCAGCGATCTCTCATTGCCGAGAATCTCTTCCAACTCGGCGATGAGCTTGATTATCTGTTCGTATTCGTCCGTGATCTTTTGACGTTCGAGCGCTGAGATGCGACGCAGTTGCAGATCGAGGATTGCCTGGGCCTGGATCTCGGAAAAACCGAGAGTCTCCATCGTCTTCTGCAATTTAGTCAGATAAGTTTTTAGTTGGACGTCGGACGGAACACCTTTCCAGGTTTTAACCTCACTCGTCGTCTGCAACTTGCCCATCAACCACTGTCGCGCTTCATCGACTGAACGTGAATTGCGAATCAAGGTGATGATGTAATCGAGCGCGTCGATGGCTTTCGTGAGACCTTCGAGAATGTGCGCGCGTGCCTTTGCCTTGCGAAGCTCATATTCAGTTCGCTTGCGCACCACCTCACGGCGAAACTCGATAAACGCCTCGAGCATCTGCTTCAGATTCAACACCCGTGGTTGGCCATTGACGATTGCGAGGTTGATAACCCCAAACGACGATTGCATCGGCGTCAACTTGTAGAGTTTGTTCAACACCACTTGCGGCACTGCATCGCGTTTTAACTCAACCACGATACGCATGCCGGTGCGGTCTGACTCGTCACGCAGATCGGAAATGCCGTCGATCTTCTTCTCGTTGATCAGCTCCGCGATGCGTTCCAGCAAACGGGATTTGTTAACCTGAAACGGAATTTCCGTGATGACGATGGCATCGCGTTCCTGTGCGCCACGACCTATTCGATCGATGCCGGCACGCGCGCGCAACTGCAAGACGCCGCGGCCTTCTTCATACGACTTTCTGATTTCCTCGCGACCATAGATAAATCCACCAGTGGGGAAATCAGGACCAGTGACGATCTTCGTAAGATCCTGCACCGTGCTTTCCGGATTCTTCAGCAGGGTCAGAGTTGCGTCGACGACCTCGGTGAGGTTGTGCGGCGGAATCTTGGTTGCCATGCCGACGGCAATACCGTCAGATCCGTTGATGAGCAGGTTCGGAACACGCGCCGGTAATACCGTCGGTTCGTTCAACGACTCGTCGTAGTTTGGTTGAAACGTGACTGTTTCTTTTTCAAGGTCGGCAAGAATTTCATTCGCCAAACGCGCCATGCGCACTTCGGTATAGCGCATTGCCGCGGCCGCGTCTCCGTCAACCGAGCCGAAGTTTCCCTGGCCATCGATTAACGGATAGCGCATGGAAAAGTCCTGGGCCAAACGCACAATCGTGTCGTAGACGGGCATATCACCGTGCGGGTGATACTTACCGATGACGTCGCCGACGATACGCGCGCTCTTCTTGTATGCCTTGTTGTACGTGTTGCCGAGCTCATGCATGGCCCACAACACGCGCCGGTGCACCGGCTTCAGCCCATCGCGAATATCCGGCAGTGCGCGGCCGATGATGACCGACATTGCGTAGTCGAGATACGACCGGCGCATCTCGTCTTCGATGTTTATATGATTGCGTTCAGAAGTTGTTTCCATCTACTAACCTTTCCAGTACAATCCGCCACGCAGTCTGGCCCCTGTTTCAAGAGATACCGAGCTTGAGTTTGGCGCTTTTTCAGGGACGAAAAACGGGTGAAGCATCACGATCAAAGTAGCCCGTATTTTAGTCTTTTTTAGCGTTTTTGGCAAACCCTAAAAGTGGCAAAACTCCAATAAAATCAATAGCTTCGTGTCGCTGTTCCCGACCGTTTTAGTACCGCGCCATTAGTCTCTGAAATCCCATGAGTGAAGAACGAAATTGGAAACGAATTCGTGAGCGTTTGGCCCTGGCGCTACCGGTGCGAGTTCAGGGTCGTGAGACGCCCGATTTCGAATGGACCGAGATGACGCGGTTGACGAATGTGACGCCGTTTGGCGCAGGTTTTCCACTCAAACGGCCCACTGAAAAAGGTCGTTTGTTGTTCATGACGATCCCGATGCCGCGACAGTTAAGAGTGTTTGATCACCTCGAGACGCAGTACCGGATCTGGGCCATTGTGCGATATCTCAAAGCGTCGATTGTTGAAAATCGGACGGTGTTCGACGTCGGCGTCGCGTTTATCGGCAAACGAGCACCGGCGAGCTATGAAACCGAGCCCTGGAAACGGTATGACATTTCCACCACCGCTTTTCAGGCTCTTGCCACCGCTGACACAATACTCACTCCACTCCCTTCATCAGATCAACGCACTCATACTCGGCACAACATCGCAGTCGATATGCGGTTGGAGATAGTGGATGTCGAGGGGAAAGTCATCGAAAGCGAGCAAACGGTGACTGAAGACATCAGTACCAAAGGCGCCACGCTTTTTACCACCCTACAGATCCCGCAAGGACGTTTTATCCGCCTGAGCAGCGAACAGTATGGCATCACTCGACATGCCGCCATTCGTTCTCGCAGCACCGGCAGCGATGGTATTCCCAGAATTCACGTCGAGTTCATAGATAAGGAATGGCCGTTGTAAGATAAACGGATTGCGAGATTGAACACTTGAGTAGCAACGGCACAGAACCGGCAAAACGAGAGGACCCGCGCGCATCGGAGGTCAACTCGATGCCGCAATGGATACTGGACATAATCAGGCCCATGGTCGGAGTGGCGAGTCGTGTGTTGTGGAAGATCGAGTTTTCCGGGCTCGAGAATGTGCCGCCGAACGGCGGGCTGATTATCGCCGCGAACCATCAAACCTACATCGATCCGTTCTGGCTTTCAGTTCCTATCAAACGACCGACTCGTTATCTCGCGTGGAGCGCGGCGTTTCGTTGGCCCATCGTGGGGACGGGATTGCGATTGCTGGGAGCGTGGCCACTAGCTTTGGAAGGCAGCGATCCGGCGGCGATCAGGCGCTCGTTGCAATGGTTGCGTGACGGTGGGGCGGTGGTGATTTTTCCCGAAGGCGCACGCAGCACGGAGACTGGTTCGCTCGATCGATTTAAAGCCGGTGCCGTGCGATTAGCGATGGAAGCTCAGGTGCCGATCTTGCCGGTGACGATCAAGGGCGGTAATCGAGTATGGCCCAGGGGCTGGCGCTTCCCGCGTCTCGGAAAAGTGGTAGTCATCTATCATCCGCTCATCCACGCCGATCCAGGTCCCAACGAAGAAACCCGCGCCCGCGCCCGCCGCGAAAGCGAACATCTGGCGCAAGTAATCGCCTCGGCGCTTTGAGAGGATTTCTCACGCGGCGGCGCAACGGCGCAACGTAAGAATACCGATGAGTTCGTTGCGCCGCCGCGTGAGGAATCCTTTTTAGCCCAACACCCGCATCATTGCTTCGTGGATCAGGCCGTTGGTTGCGAGGACTTGTTCTTTGTAGATATCAACCGGCTGGTCTTGGTAGTTTGTGATTCTTCCGCGGGCTTCAGTGATCAGGAGCGCGCCGGCCGCCATGTCCCAGGAGTGCAGGCCGTCTTCCCAAAAACCATCAAAACGCCCACATGCCACGTATGCCAAATCCAACGCCGCTGAACCGTCGCGCCTGACTGCCTGCGCCGCCATCGTGAAATTTGCAAACTCGCGTGCGAAGTCCTCGCGCTCGCGGACGTTGTAAGGAAAACCAGTGCACACCATCGCCTTATTTAACTCTTCAACGGAAGATACGCGAATGCGCCGGTCGTTAAGCGTGGCGCCTTGCCCGCGTTCAGCCGCAAACATCTCGTCACGCATCGGATCGTAAACCACCCCGATTTCGAGTTGTCCTTCACGTTCCAAAGCGATCGACACGCCGAAACACGGATAGCCATGCGCGTAGTTGGTGGTGCCATCAAGCGGATCGATGATCCACTTCCACTCGCTTCGCTTACCGACCAGCACCATTTCACCTGACTCTTCCGCGAGAATTCCGTGCTGCGGATAGTAAGACCGAATTCTTTCGACGATCAGATTCTCGGCGGCAATATCCGCTTCGGTGACCAGATCGATATCGCCTTTGTTGGAGACTTTCGCGGTGCCGAGACGTTGGACCAGCAGGTGGCCCGCATCACGCGCGAGATTGATTGCAAAGTTAAGCATCTATTTCTTCTTCCGAGGCACTCGCAGTTTCTGCGACGCGATCCGCAAAATCTCCTGAACCTGATTGTCCCAGAATCCCCACGAGTGATCACCCGGCAATTCCCGGTACTCGTGCGGAATCTTCTTTTCATACATCAGAGTCGACAAATTACGATTAGGCAAAAAATTCCGCTGCGAATCCTCAGTGCCGCAATCGAAGTAAAAATAAGGCAACGCGGAAATCTGAGACGGTGAAAGCTTTTCGATGAGCTCAACGAGATCATTGGCTTTGCGTGATTCGCTGCCGCCTGGTCCAAACGCGCGCACTGAAGTTTCCCAAAGCAATTTGCCATCCTGTTCGGTATAACGCGTTACGCCAAAAGCGCCACTCGTCGAACCGGCAAAGACAAAAGTGGCAGGCGATTTCAAACCAAACTTGATCGCGCCGTACCCACCCATCGAGAGCCCGGCGACCGCGCGTCCATAACGCGCTTCAATCGTGCGATAGCGTTGCTGCACGTCAGGAATGAGTTCACGGATGATGTAACTCTCGTATTTATCAGTCGGGATTGTCGGACTGTCTGCATACCAACTGTCGTTACCTTCAGGCATCACCACAATCAGGCGATACT
Organism: uncultured Acidobacteriota bacterium; assembly: GCA_963708055.1. GTDB lineage: Bacteria > Acidobacteriota > Blastocatellia > Pyrinomonadales > Pyrinomonadaceae > PSRF01. The sequence continues at coordinate 2,814,976 of OY970193.1, forward strand.
CCGCGGCGTAGTCAGCAACATTTGTGCGTGAAAGCCAGTCAGGATAATGCCCGGTCAAACCATGAAGCAGATAAAGCACCGGATAGCGTGTAGTTCGCGCCGCGTCGTAGTCGGTTGGAAGAATGACGTTGTAAGGAAGCGTCGCGTTCACCAGCTTGCTTTGAAAACGAACTGTCTCAACGCGAGCATCGGCGCAGATAATTAAGCCGAAGATTAGGAGTAGCGCTTTTAACGGTGCGGTCCTGGTCAACATAGAAACGTTAGATACAAGATTTACAGGATTTACAAGATAATCCTGTTAATCATGAAAATCTTGTAAATCTTTATCTAACTAGTCTGCCAACAGCGGAATATTAATTTCTTTCGCACGCGCTGTTTCTTCTGCTTCCTCGTATCCGGCATCCACATGCCGTGCCACGCCGAGCCCCGGATCGTTCGTCAACACACGATTCAACCGCTTCGCCGCTTCGTCAGTTCCATCAGCCACCGACACCTGGCCCGCGTGCAACGAGTATCCAATTCCCACGCCACCGCCATGATGAAACGAAACCCAACTGGCGCCACTTGCGGTGTTCAGCAAAGCGTTCAGGATGGGCCAATCGGCAACTGCGTCAGAGCCATCCTTCATCCCTTCCGTTTCGCGAAACGGCGAGGCCACCGAACCGGTGTCGAGGTGATCTCTGCCAATCGCGATCGGCGCTTTCAGATCGCCACGCTTCACGAGGTCGTTAATCGCTTCACCCATCTCCGCGCGTTCGCCGTAACCGAGCCAACAAATTCGCGCCGGCAAACCCTGGAAGTGAACCCGCTCGCGCGCCAGGCGCAGCCATCGATTCAACGTGCGATCCTCAGGAAACATTTCGAGCGCGAGATCGTCAGTCTTGCGAATATCCTCGGCCTCTCCTGACAACGCGACCCATCGAAACGGTCCTTTGCCTTCACAAAACAGCGGTCGGATGTACTCCGGAACAAATCCCGGAATCTCAAACGCGTCCGCACAGCCGGCATCCAGAGCTTGTTTACGAATATTGTTGCCGTAATCAAAAGCAACCGCGCCCGCGCGCTTTAACGCGAGCATCGCTTCAACGTGCCGCGCCATCGACTCCATCGACCTCGTCACATACGCCTTCGGGTCAGTCGCACGCAGCTCGGCGGCTTCATCAAGTGAAACTCCAGCGGGCACGTAACCATTCAACGGATCGTGTGCGCTGGTTTGATCGGTAACAGCATCAACCTTGACGCCGCGTCGAAACAGTTCCGGCAAGACCTCCGCGCAGTTGCCAACCAGACCAACGGAGATCGCGCGTTTTTGATCGCGCGCGTCTTCACAAATGTCGAGCGCCTCGTCCAGCGTTAATGCGATGCGATCGCAGTAACCGGTGCGAACGCGGCGTTCGATGCGGCTTGGATCGACGTCGATCCCAAGAAACACGGCGCCATTTAATGTCGCCGCGAGTGGCTGCGCGCCGCCCATGCCACCCATGCCGCCCGAGACGACGAGTTTCCCTGAAAGGTCGCCGCCAAACTGCCGGTCAGCCATCGCGGCAAACGTTTCAAACGTGCCTTGCACGATGCCCTGCGTACCGATGTAGATCCAACTACCGGCAGTCATCTGCCCGTACATCATCAGGCCGCGGCGTTCGAGTTCATGAAACTTTTCCCAGTTGGCCCAGGCCCCGACGAGGTTCGAATTCGCGATCAAAACTCGCGGCGCATGTTCGTGCGTGCGAAAAACAGCAACGGGCTTGCCTGATTGGACCAAGAGGGTTTCGTCGTTTTCCAGTTCGCGCAATTCGCGCACGATGGCATCGAAACTAGCCCAGTTGCGCGCGGCTTTGCCGGCGCCGCCATAGACGATCAGATCGTCAGGACGCTCGGCGACGTCGGGATCGAGATTGTTCATCAGGCAACGAAGCGCCGCTTCCTGATGCCAGCCTTTGCAACTTAATTGTGCTCCGCGCGGAGCGTGGATCACTCGGTGCTGACTCATCGAAACTATTCTTTCGAACCCCAAAGCCGGCCAAAAAACCCACCAGTTTCTTTCTGGGTTAACTGTTGCAGTTCGCCGGAATCGAGCCACACGCCGGCGCACTTGTCGCACGTATCAATCGATACACCCTCGAACTGGCTTTCGTGCAGAGTGCCATCACAGCGCGGGCATTTCATTGAAGAGAGACCGGCGGCTTTGGCTTCCTCGGCCACCTTCATCTTCTCGCGCAGCTTTTCGATAGCTTCCTGGTTCTTGCGATGAAAGTACTCTTCCTCGAGTCCTTTTCTCCGATCGTCCATTCCGTTTGCCATACTAAGTCCTCCGTAAAAAAGAATTGCCACGCAAAGACGCAAAGGAAGACGCAAAGATATTCCGGTTTCTTTGCGTCTTTGCGTCGCGAAAATTGTTTACGCTAATAGCGCCTGAAAATCACCACGCACGATCGCCTCCGTGACTTTCTCAATATCACGCGACATCGTACGATCCTCCTGCAACGGCGCGACCAATCGACGCACGATCTCATACGCCTGTTTCACTCCGCGTCCCGGCGCGAGCGGCGCATGATACTCGAGCGCCTGCGCTCCGGCCAATAACTCGATCGACGTCGCCAACTCCGCCAGCTTCACAATACTGCGAAACTTCGTCGCCGACGTCATTCCCATCGACACATGATCTTCTTTACCGCCGTCAGTCGGAACATTGTCGATGCTGGCCGGGTGGGCCAACACTTTCGCTTCATTCAAAAGCGCAACCGCCGTAACCTGCAGCATCATAAACCCGGACGAAATACCGGGCTGCGTAGTCAGAAACGGCGGCAAACCCTCGTTCGCATCCGGATTCACCAGCCGGTCAATACGTCGCTCCGTGATACTCATCAAGTCTGTCAAAGCAATTGCGGCATAGTCAAAAACGATTGCGAGTGGCGCGCCGTGAAAATTTCCACCTGACAACACTTCGCCTGTTTCTGCAAAGACCAACGGATTATCCGTGGCACTGCCACTCTCAATCTCCACCACCTGGCGCGCATGATCGAGCGCCGTTCGAATTGCACCATGAACCTGCGGCATACAACGCAAACTGTAAGCATCCTGAACGCGTGGATCGTTATCGAGATGCGACTGCCGAATCTCGCTCTCCCGTAACAACTCGCGCAGATGCTCGGCAACCGCGACCTGCGCGGGATGCGGTCGTGCGGCATGAATACGTTCGTCGAAAGCGACTGGGGTGCCTTTCAACGCCTCCAGCGTCATAGCGCCGGCAACGTCAGCTAGACGAACAAGATGTTCCGCGCGTTGTAACGCGAGTGAACCAACCGCACCCATTGCTTGAGTACCGTTGAGGAGGGCGAGACCTTCTTTAACTTCGAGTTGCAGCGGCGCGATCTGCGCGCGATCGAGTGCGGTAGCCGACGGCAGGCGTTCTCCTTTATAAAACGCTTCGCCTTCGCCAATCGCCGCGAGCGCGAGGTGTGCGAGTGGGGCGAGATCGCCGCTGGCGCCAACGCTTCCTTTTTCGGGAATGACCGGAGTAACACCTTTTTCGAGCATCGCGACGAGCGTGTCGATCACCAAAGGTCGAGCGCCACTGAACCCCGCAGCCAGCACGTTCGCACGCAGCAACAACATCACCCGCGCTTCAGGGATCGAGAGCGGGTCACCCAAACCACACGAATGACTGCGAACGAGATTGAGTTGCAACTGGGCCAAGTCAGCCTGATCGATACTCACGTCTGACAACTTGCCGAAACCTGTATTTACACCGTAAACAGTTCGGCCTTCGGCCACGATGTTCTGGACCACCTGGCGAGCACGCTCAACGCGTGCGCGTGCCTCGTCGGCGAGAACAACATGCTCTCGGGCGTAGGCAACATCTGTAATTTGCTGAAGAGTGAGTAGTTGACCGTTAAGCTCTAACATAGAAATTTATTGCCGATTTCCAACTGCCGATCGCCAATTGAAACGCAGACGTAGAACGACCTTTAAGCTTTCAGCAATATAATGACAAAAGCAAATCGGCAATTGGCAATTGGAAATCGGCAATACTAACTGACGCTGGCTCGCTTGTCTGGCGTCTCCGAAACATCGATCTTCTTGTATTCGCCGGTGGTGTCGCGACTTCGCACCCGCTGGCGCGCGCGTTTTGCGCGTACGGTGGTGCGCCTGGTCGTGGCGGCTGTCCAACTCGTCATTCGCTTAAATGGTTGTAGTGGTGAAAACTCGTGTTTCGGCAACACCTCGCCAGTCGCTTCGCGCAAGCGAACGGTGCCGATCGCAAAAATAAAAACAGCGGCGTTGAATACGATCCCGATCACGAAGACCATCCAACCTGGCACGATCCCGACTGTCGCGCGCTCGATAAAGACGTTGAAGTCGCGCGCCGGCAACGGCGATAGATACACTTTCAGATTCCAGCTCAACGCCAGGAGCGCAAAGATCCAGAGATAGTTGCGGCGCAAGCGCCGGCCCACCGCTTCCCATTCAGTGATCGTAAAGTGTGGCGTGATTAGATCGGCTGCGAGATGTTCGGCCCATGATTCGTCGGCCGGCCTCGTCTCAGGCACTAACAGGTGAGCGAAGTAACCGGTTTCGAGAATTCTTACGCGACTCGACCAGATCTCGTAATAACGATAACGACGCGCTTCCATCAGCAAAAAGATCGCGACGAGGATCGAGTTGATCGGGATTACGAAATGCGGATTGGTAGGCGAACTAAAAACGAATGACAACGTTGCGCCGGCAGTGATGACGGCCCAGTTGGTGGTGGTATCAAGTCGATTGCGCCAGGTGTTTGAGCGTTGCACTTCGCCGCGATAGAAGTGGATCATCGCGGTATTGAATTCAGAAGGTGTCATACGCCGCATCAAGCTTGCCGGCGTTTGCGTAGGCACCTCAGGCGCAGACTCACCCGGCGCTGGCGGTCGCAGCCTGCCGGTGATTCTGTCTGACGTTAGTGGACCACTACCTCTTTGACTTGCTTCGGTGGACATCGGAATTGAATCGGGTAGAGCGCGCCGGCCAGATCGGGGCGCGGAACTCAGATGGCGATAATAGCATGGGGACACGTAATTGCCGATTGCCAATTTCCGATTGTCGATTTGAGCGCCCGCCCTGGAGTGCGCCAACTGGTTGGCGCTTTGTTCAAGGGCGTGCTCTCCGAAGCGCGCCACTTTGACCTAAAGCGGGTGCCAAGGCACCGCACTCCAGGGAGACGACCAGCGCAATCGGCCTTTCCTTGACACGTTTTCCACGCGCGCCCTATAGTGGCCGTTCGTTGTTTGAAGGAAGTAAATCGCTAATGATGATCGACGAGCAATGGATGCGTCACGCGTTGGCCGCCGCTCGTGAAGCTCAGGCAAACGGCGAAGTGCCAATCGGCACCTGCATCGTCAGCGATAACCAGCTTGTCGCCGTTAGCGGAAACCGCACGCGTACCGACTGCGATCCCACAGCCCACGCTGAAATCGTTGCCCTTCGCGAAACCGCCCGCAAGCTCGGAAATTACCGGCTCACGGGCGTGGACGTTTATTCAACGATTGAACCGTGTGCGATGTGTGCAGGAGCTTTGATACAGGCGCGAGTGAGGCGTTTGATCTACGGCGCGGCAGATGAACGAGCAGGCGCAGTGACGAGTCGCTTTCGCATCTGCGATACTGACTTCCTGAACCACCGGATTCAAATCAGCGCAGGCGTGCTGGAGACTGAATGCCGCGCCTTGATGCAAGAGTTTTTCCGGCGTAAAAGAGTCGAATAGAGACGCGGAGAGGTCGCATAGTGGATTAGTGCACCGGTCTCGAAAACCGGAGTGGGTTAACGCCCACCGTGGGTTCGAATCCCACCCTCTCCGCCATATTTTTGCCACTTCCGATTGCCCAGGAGAGGTGCAGGAGTGGTTGAACTGGCAGCACTGGAAATGCTGTGAACGGGAAACCGTTCCGTGGGTTCGAATCCCACCCTCTCCGCCAGAACCCTTAACGTCCCCGACGCCCCCCGTAATCTAATTTCGTTTTATTTCGGGGGATCGGATGAGCGATGATAAGTTAGCAATCGACGAAGCACGGCGTGCGGCACAGCACGAATCGGTAAAAAACCAGGTCGAAGGCGAAGTTCAAGCGGAAATCGGTGAACGCGCAGCCGTCAGGGAAACTCCAGGCGAGGCGCAACGAATCGATCAGGTCGCTGGTGAGTTTCGATCGAAGGCAGTAAACGAGGTCGTTGAAACCGAGCGCGAAGTCGAGCGTTCAAGAGGACTGGCGCGAATTTCGCAGGTAGTTGATTACATCTTTTATGTGATCTACGCACTGCTTGCGATGCGATTCCTGCTGGGGTTACTTGCCGCACGAAGTGGAGCAGGTTTTGTCCGGTTTGTGGTTGCGGTGAGCAACCCGTTTTATGAACCGTTTCGCGGAATCGTGGCGAGCCCGCGAGCAGACGGCGGGCACACCTTGCTGCTTCCGATCGTTGTGGCGATAATCGCGTACGCGTTGCTGCATCTCGGCATCAATGCTTTGCTGCGGATGTTCGCGCATCGCAAGACAGAGATTTAGCAGAGTAGGCCACAAAACAGCACAAAAAGCGCAAATGATTAAAACCTTAAGGATTACCTCTACTGCTAAGAATTCATTTGTGCTTTGTGTGCCTCTTTGTGGCCTTCAAGATGACTTTTGAGGTGTTGACAATCTTTTATCAGATCCCGGGCTCCGCACAACGCTAGCTTGGCGAACCCCGCCAGGCCGGGAACGGAGCAACGGTAGCTTAGGCAGCGTGTGTTGCGGGCAAGTCCGGGGTCTGGCCAGTTCAATTAACAGCGCGTCTCACATAAATCCGATCCTATGGCCTATCAAGTAATCGCTCGGAAGTGGCGTCCGCAGACCTTTGACGAAGTTACAGGCCAGGAACCAATAACGCGCACGCTCCGTAATGCGATCGAGCATCAGCGACTGCATCACGCGTATCTCTTTTCGGGAGCGCGTGGAGTTGGTAAAACCACCAGCGCTAGGCTGCTCGCAAAAGCCCTCAACTGCCACAAAGCCAAGGAACCAACACCAACACCTTGCCGTTCTGATGATCCGGATCAGTGCCCGTCGTGTCGGGAAGTTACTGAGAGTCGATCAATCGACGTGCAGGAGATCGACGCCGCATCAAACACCGGCGTCGATAACGTGCGCGAAGCGATTATCGCGAGTGTAGGTATCGCTCCGGCGCGCGACCGTTACAAAGTTTTCATCATCGACGAAGTTCACATGCTTTCAGGCGCCGCTTTCAACGCGCTGTTGAAGACGTTGGAGGAACCGCCACCACGCGTGGTCTTTATTATGGCCACGACGGAACGTCACAAGGTTCCCGAAACGATTTTGTCGCGCTGCCAGCAGTTTGAATTCAGAACGATCGCCACCGCGAAGATCGTTGAACGTCTCAAGCTGATCGCCAAGGCCGAAGGGATCTCAGTTCCTGACGAAGCATTGCGCGAAATTGCGCGCACCGGCGAAGGCTCGATGCGCGATGCTCAATCGGCACTGGACCAGGTGATCAGTTTCGCTGGGGAAAAGATCACCAAAGAAGACGTTGAAATGGCGCTTGGTGTCGCCGGCGCCGACATTCTCAAACGAATTATCGACAGTATTGCCGCTAACAAACCGGCGGAAGCGATTGCCGCTGTCGATGAGATCGTGATGCGCGGGCACGATCTGCGAAATTTCTGCCGGGATCTGTTGGCCCACTTCCGCGATCTGCTGGTGACGAAGGTTTCAGGAAACGAAGAGTTGCTGGAGTCGGCGGTGTGTGAGCCACAGGAACTAAAGCGCCAGGCCGAACTTTTTTCGGAATCGGATCTGGTGCGCTTCTTTCATTCGCTGGCTGAGACTGAAACAAAACTGCGCGCGGCCACTCAACCTCGTTACCAGTTGGAAATCGGAATCGTAAAACTGATGGAACTGCGTGGCGTGGAGAGCATCGGTGAACTGATGCAACGTCTCGCGGCGCTCGAAAATGGGCTCGGCGGCGAACCATCGACAACCCGAACGCCGTCCGGCTCCGGAGGAAGCGCAAACACACCCGGAAAGATTCCGACTTCAGGTTCACGGCCTGCCGGATCTTCATTCACGGCCACGGCCGTTTCTCCGGCTCTCGAAGCGCCTCCGCCTGAGGCGAAGCTCGAAACGACCGCGCCTGCGGCTGAACTTTCAACTGTAGATCGTCTCAAAGCAGTTTTAGAAACCCAACGAAAGATGTTGCTGGTCACGGCGCTCGAATCGGCACAGTCAATCGTGTTTGAAAACGACGAGCTGTGCGTTGAGTTTGCTCCGGAGACGCGTCATTTTCGCGAAACGCTCTCGCGGCCCGACAACAATAAATTTGTCCGTGATGCCTGTCTTGAAGTCACCGGCAAAGAAATGGGCGTGCGAATCGTCGTTAAAGATCCCACGGCTGCGGCTGAAGGCGAACCACTGAGTCGTGAGAATGAAGCGCGAATCGAAAAGCAGCGACTGCGCGAAATGGCCGAAGGCAATCCCGTCGTCCAGCAAATGCTCAAGACGTTTCGCGGTGAAATAGTTGATGTGCGCCGCGTGGATAGCGACCGCTAGTCTCAACGAACAAATCCTACCCTCGTGTCGTATGAGGTTCCACTGTGGAGGTAGCTTGATACGATGCGCAATCCAGTTTTAGCAGGTGTTTTGAGTTTGATTGTTCCCGGGCTTGGCCAGTTCTATAACGGCCGCGTCCTGGCCGGGGTTTTGTGGTTGCTTGCGGCGCTTATGGGTTGGGGTTGGACTGGCGGCCTGCTAGGCTGGGTCTTCCATATCGTCGCCGCCTACTGCGCTTACTCCTACGCGAAAGAACATCCGGTACGCGTTTGAGCAAATTTTAGCCACGGATTTCACGGATCAGAACTAATAGAAATAATTCTGATCCGTTTCATCCGTGAAATCCGTGGCTACGGTCGGACAGGTTTTTTCGGCGGGACGGCTTTAGGGATATCCTCGAGATCGACTGCTTCCCCATCCAACTTCGCGGCTCCACCTTTTAACATCGGCGGCAACTTCGTAACCGGCAAACTAACCGTCGCGATCGGATCGATGCGACGCAGAATCGCACCACCTCGTCCAGCCACCCAGATATTAGTGCCACCTCGATAAGCGATCGAAAAGAGCGACGTACTTGTAATCGTGGGCTGAACTTCCCACGTCTGCCCTGCATCTCGGCTGTGAAGGATGTTTCCCTGTTCGCCGACCACGAGCACGTCATTGCGGTTGGCCAGTGCGACACCAAACAGATTTCCATTCGCGCCACTCTCGAGATCTTTCCACGTATCGCCGCCATCGTCGGTGCGCAGGATCACGCCTTTTGATCCCACCACATAGCCGCGTAGTGAATCCGCGAAAGCAACCGCATACAACCACTCTTTCAAATTGCGATCGACGCGACGCCAGTTTCCGCCACCATCTTCGGTACGCAGGATCGTTCCGTTGGAGCCCACCGCAACGCCGTGAAGCGAATCGACAAACTTAACGTCTTCGAGCCAGCTCAGCGTGTTTGTTTGCTGAAACTGCCACGTAAGACCGCCATCCTTGGTATGCCAAACTGCGCCGCGCGCGCCGACTACCCAACCTTGTTCCGCCGAAACAAATGAAACCCCATAAAGATCTTCCGTTGCCGGTGCAGTGATTTTTGACCAGCTAACACCGCCATTTATCGACTGCAGGATTACACCCTTATCACCAACTGCCCAGCCCGTCTTTTCGGTGACGAAAGCGACGGCATTCAACCCGGTGGTGACTCCTGTCGGTCGTATGGTCCAACTCTTACCGCCATTATTCGTGTAGAGGATCCGGCCGCGCTCGCCTACCGCCCAACCGCGTGAGTTATCGATAAAAAAGATGTTGGCCAGGTTATCGCGACCGCCATCAGTCAAACGCTGCCACGACAATCCGCCGTCGTCAGTTCGCACTACCAGTCCGTCGGCGCCTGCGGCCCAGCCAAGCGACTCATCTGAGAAGTACACAGTTGAAAGCCGTGGTCCAGTGCGAATGTTTACGGGTAACCAGATGTTGCCGCCGTCGCCGGTTGTCAATACAACTCCACTGTCACCGGCGGCCCAGCCATGCGTTTCGTCGGAAAAGAAAACTGAAAGTAGATCGGTGGTGATCAGGCTCTCTTTGACGGTCCACGATGTGCCGCCATCAACTGTTTGCAGGATCGTGCCGCGATAGCCGACTGCTGTTGCTTTCTTCTCGGCAGTAAACGTCACACCAGTGAGCGGGAAGTCCGTTAATTTCTTTGCTGCTTTCCAGTCGGCTCCGCCGTTGTGGGTCACGACGAGCGTGCCGTGCAAACCTGCCGCGATGCCGTTTTTAGCGTCAGCGAAAGTTACTGAAAAGAGGTGCGCTGTGGTTTGGCTCTCCTGCGGTGTCCACGTCTTGCCGCCGTCAGTCGTCGCGATGATTGCGCCAAACGTGCCGACGGCCCAACCGTGCATTGGGCTCTTCGGCGCAAACGTTACGGCAAACAGGTGAGCGCGCACACCACTGGGACGTTGCACCCATTTGCCGCCGGCATTGTTGGTCGTCAGCACCACACCGCGTGCGCCTGTAACCACCACCCGTGATCGATCTTTAACGTAAATACCGTAAAGCGTTGTTGTCGCAGGAGTCGGCTGCTCTTCCCATTCAAAGCCGCCGTTGTCAGTGGCCAGCACGACTCCATTGGAGCCGATCGCCCAACCTCGTTTCTTGTCGGCAGAAAACCTGATCGAATTGATGGAATTACCCTGCGGCAGAGGGTTTTGCCACTGCCAGCCCCGCATTGGATCCTGGGCGTAAAGCAATGGAGCCGCGAGGAGATAGATTACGAACAGGATTTTGGCTTTAAGCATTTTTGGGCAAAAAGGGGAGGCGAAATTATATGGGCAGACGATCTCTCTCGCAAAGCGGATCCACAGATTTCGCAGATTAGTACAGAGATTTATCTGGGTAATCTGTGGATTAGCTATGTAATCGGTGGATCAGGCCTCCGTGACCCCGACTTTTTCCTCTGCTTCTCTCAGTATTTCTGTGTCTACCGTACCGGCGGCGGCGATTCGTCGGGCGGCATTGTCGGCCGCTTCCTGAAGCACATGTCCGGCGTGTCCGCGCGTCCATTCCCAGCGAACCTTGTGAGATGACGCAGCGCGGTCCAATCGCTGCCACCATGGCAGATTTGTCTTTCGTCGAAACCGCCCATTCATCGTTTCGACCACATATCGTGAATCAGTAAAGATACTGACTTCGCACGGCTGCTTCAGCGACTCCAAACCAACCGCCGCGGCCGCGATTTCAGCCTGCTGATTAGTCGCTGTTCCCAAATACTCGCCCACCGCGCGCCAAAGTCCCTTATAGCCCAACAAGGCGCACGCGGCGGCGCGGCTGACTTCCCGCCCGTTTCCAAGACTCGAGCCATCGCAGTAAATCGCCACCTGCTTAAGTTTGTTTTCGTTTGGCACAGTTGAGATTTGAATTAGACGGACGTAGCCTATCACGCAACCGAACGAAATTGTAGAATCAGACGTACCGGAGGAATTATCGATGACGCCGCAGGAACAACGAGCCACTAGCGAAGTGGAACGGATCCAGGATCAATACCGTCGCGCATTCGAAGGCGAAGCGTGGCATGGACCATCCGTGCTCGCGTTGCTCGAAGGCGTAACAGCACTGCAAGCCGCCGCGCATCCGATTCCCGCTGCTCACTCGATCTGGGAGTTAACCTTGCACATCGCTGCCTGGGAACGTGCCTGTATGCGACGCCTCAACGGCGATACCGCACAACTCACTGACGAAGAAGATTGGCAGCGGATCAACGACGGCAGCGAAGCCGCCTGGGAGAAAACAAAACAGCTCTTGATCGACACTCATCGCGAACTGCTCGACGCGATTGCTAAAGTTGATGAGTCGCGTTTGAATGAGCCAATCATCAAACATCCGGAGATACCATTCTCGAGTGTTTACGTGACGCTACACGGCGGCGTGCAACACGATCTTTATCACGCCGGACAAATCGCAATACTTAAAAAGGCGCTGGACAGCGTCGCTTCATAATTAAAGGTTGGTGATTCTATGGCTGGACTATCACTCAAAGACTGCATACCTTGCCAGGGCGGCGTGCCGCCACTCGAGAGTGAGGAAATTGCAAGACTGCTGCCGGAACTCAACGGCTGGGAAGTAGTAAACAATCATCATCTGAAGAAGAGTTATCGTTTTTCAGATTTTCGCGAGTCGCTGGCGTTTGTGAATCGTGTTGGTGAACTGGCGGAAGAGCAGGGACATCATCCGGACATCTGCTTTGGCTGGGGAAACGCCGAGATTTCGATCTGGACGCATAAGATCGACGGGTTGACCGAAAGCGACTTCATCCTCGCAGCCAAAATCGATACACAGATAAACGCGGATTAAAATCCGGATTTATCCGTGTTCATCTGTGGCTAAATAAGTTCGTTCGATTTCATCAACCATTCGGGTCAAACTGAATCTGTTCTTCGCTGCCTCTTGTGCGTTTGCACTGAGTTGATGACGTTTGTCCGAATTAGTTAAGAACCACATCACTGCGTCAGCAATCCTATCTACACTCCCGATCGGCACCAACAATCCGGTCTTCTGATCCTCAAGCACTTCCTGCGCGCCCTCGGTTGCGGTCGCGACCACAGCGGTTCCAGCCGCCATGGCCTCGACAATCGCTAATCCGAACGACTCTGTTTCTGACGCTGAGACGAATACATCCATCGCACACAGCAGCTTTTCCGCATCGTCCAGCCAGCCAACAAAATGAAACCGATCCTTCAGACCGAGTTGGACCACGAGTTGGTCCAATTGCTTCCGCACCTCTCCCGCAGGAGACGAATCAAGACCGGCAAGCACAAACTGCGCTTCGGGACACTTTTCAACAATTAAAGCCGCGGCGCGGATGAAGTCGTCATGTCGTTTCAGCGTTCTTAGTTCACCGATGCTGCCTACGAGCAAACAATCTGCCGGCAACCCCATGCCTCGTAAAAACTGAGCGCGATCGAAATCGTTGCCGGCGTTACTGAATCGATCGACGTCGATGCCGTTGGGAATAACGGCAATCTGATTCTCATTAAGAATTCGAGCCGCGCGTAATACCTTCGCCACTGCTGACGACACTGCGATCACCTTGTCAGCACGTGCAAGCGTGTGCCGGTGAAGTCGATTCAACGCAAACAAGACGTGGCGCGTTGCGATGAATTTCGTCAGGCGATTCCGGCGCGCGGCATACGAAGCGAGCGAGTAGTCGCGCGCCATGTGTGCATGAACAACATTGATATGACGTCGCCGCACAAACTTGTCCAACGCGTAAGCGCTCTGCACGTCAAGCGCATTTCGTAGCGGCAATGTCAGTAGTCGTTCCGCAGGCAAATGCAAATGGCGCGGCAGCGGCGAATGAGGACGCACGGCAACGTAAAGCTCGTGTCCTTTTGCAACGAGAGCATTCGTGAGATCAGCAAGATAACGCTCACCGCCGCCGAAAGACGAAGCTGAACTAATTTGCAGTATGTTCAATCTGGCGTTCCGCGTCCGTACGAAAGTCAAACAGCATCTCAGCGGTCAAATCTCAAAACTCAAGGAAATCTATGAAATCTGTGTTGGCATGCCTGTTGCCATTCTGAACCGCGATAGAACTGCTTGTTGGGGAGGATTGTATGGCAGCCAAGGCAAAATTAGTAACAGGACTTTTTAAGAGCAAGATAGCAGCCGAGTCGGCCGTTGACGCGATCCTGAAGCGTGGGTTCTCACGCGACGACATCAGCGTGTTGATGTCTGACGCGACGAGATCAAAAGAGTTCGCACTGCAAACACGCAGTCATGCGGCGGATGGGCTTGGAATCGGCAGCGCAGTTGGTGGCGCGGTAGGCGCGGTGCTCGCAGCGATTGCGGCTGTAGGAACTACGCTCTTTTTGCCCGGCATTAACCTGGTGATTGCTGGTCCAATAGCGGCCGCACTTGCCGGGGCCGGCGCAGGCGGAGCAACGGGTGGATTGATTGGCGCCTTGATCGGTGCGGGTATTCCCGAATATCGCGCCAAAGTCTACGAGTCGGGAATTAAAGGTGGCGGAATTTTGATCGGTGTGGAGGCACGTACTGATGAAGAAGTCGATCGACTTGAAGATCTGCTTACTGAACTCGGGGGCGAGCACGTTCGCACGGAATAAACGAACAAATAGGAGGGTAATATGGGTTTACCGAATAGAGATGAAGTTGAAGGCAAACTGGATCAAGTAAAAGGCAAAGCAAAAGAAACTATTGGCAGGGCCATCGACGACAAAGACCTGGAAGCTGAGGGTCAGGCAGATCACGCCGGAGGCAAAGTGGAAGAAGGCTTCGGCAAAGCTCGACGGAAAGTCGGCGAAGCAATCGAAGACGTCGGCGACGCGATAGGTCACTAAAAACGTTTAGCCACGGATTTCACGGATTACACTGATAAAAAATGTCGGTGTTAATCCGTTTTATCCGTGGCTAATTTATTGATGGCTAGGCGGGGTTGTTTTGCGGGCGAGACGTTCGAAGTGTTGGATGAACTGGCGCAAGGTGAAGGTGACGCCGATCATCGAGTGTTCGATCGTTCCTTTAATCTCCCGCAACTGAATAATGGCGGGCGTGCAACTCTTCTGGCTTTGTCGTTGTTTGTTCCTAGCGCTTCGCGTTCAGCTCTAGCTGAAGTCGCCGGCCTCGACGAAAAAAATAAGAAGTTTAAAGAAGCAACCAAACAATTAGCGGCTTTGTGGCTTATTCGAAGTACCGAGGATTCCACACGTTTAACCGTGGAAGGATTGACCCGCGATTTGGCCAAAGCTCGCTTGGGTTCTGATCACCGGAGCGCAGCTATTCGACAAAGGTTCATCACTCGTTTTGCTAATTTCGCCCGCAATAATTCACAGGTAAACGTTTCAGACCTCAATGCGGCTTTGCCTCAAAAGTCCTTTTTCAATGACAGAGAGTAAGCCACAAAACAGCACAAAAAGCGCAAATGATTAAAACATTAAGGATTACCTCCGCCGCGAAGAATTCATTTTGTGCTTTGTGTGCCTCTTGTGGCCTTCAAGATGACTTTTGAGGCAAAGCCATTTGGATAGTCTGGAAATTGAGAAACGATTGGGCAACCAAAGTGGCATTGCAAACTCCTTAAGCGCTCTGGGCTCGCTAGCCAGACAACAAGGTCAGTTAGAAGAGGCCACCCAACTCTGTACGCACGCAGAGACCGCAGAGTCAACTCTTCAATTTAAGCCACTACCGGGCGTCTCACGCACTTGCCAATCGCAGCATCCTGCGCGAAGATCACACTGACGATGGCTCAACACTCCGCTGAACATTCCGCGAAAACCAGAACTGAAACTGACTCGATGGGTGCAATTGAGGTGGCCTCTGATCGTTACTGGGGGGCGCAGACCCAACGATCGCTCCATCACTTCAATATTGGCGACGACCGTATGCCGCGCGAGATGATTCGCGCGCTCGGCATTCTTAAGAAGGCCGCCGCGCTCGTCAACGAAGACCTCGGCAAACTGTCGCACGAGAAAATGGAGTTGATCGTGCAGGCGTGCGATGAAGTGATCGCCGGACGCCTCGACGATCACTTCCCACTCCGCGTTTGGCAAACGGGCAGCGGCACGCAAACCAACATGAACGCCAACGAAGTGATCTCGAACCGCGCGATCGAAATCGCGGGTGGCGTCATGGGAAGCAAGCAGCCGATCCATCCGAACGACGACGTGAACATGTCGCAGTCGTCAAACGACACGTTTCCGACGGCGATGTACATTGCGGCCGCCGAACAGTTGAACAAACTCATTCCGCGTGTTCAGGAACTGCACGACGCAATCGCCGCAAAGGCCAACGAATTCGCGGGCGTGGTAAAGATCGGTAGAACGCATCTTCAGGACGCCACGCCGCTGACTGTCGATCAGGAAATGGGTGGCTGGGCAAGTCTCGTCAATCGCGATGTCGATCGTTTGAAAGCGGTGTTGCCCGGACTGCTCGATCTCGCTATCGGCGGAACGGCAGTCGGCACGGGTCTTAACTCGCATCCGGAATTTGGCGAACGCGCGGCAACGCAGATCGCGGAACTAACCGGCTTGCCGTTCACATCCCATGCCAACAAGTTTGCCGCACTCTCAGCTCACGACGAACTCGTTTTCGCCAGCGGCGCGGTGAAAACTCTGGCGGCTTCGCTAATGAAAATCGCGAACGACGTGCGTTGGCTTGCTTCCGGACCACGTTCCGGACTCGGCGAGTTGATCCTGCCGGAAAACGAGCCCGGCTCATCGATCATGCCCGGCAAAGTGAACCCGACGCAGAGCGAAGCAATCACGATGGTCGCCGTGCAGGTGTTTGGAAACGATCTCGCAACCAGCTTTGGCGGTTCGCAGGGAAATTTTGAGTTGAACGTTTATAAGCCGGTGATGATTCACAACTTCCTTCACTCGGTGCGCTTGCTGCACGATGCGATTGGAAGTTTTGTAGAGTTTTGCATCGAAGGCATTCAGATCAACCGTGAACAGATCGATAAGCATTTGAAACACTCCCTGATGCTCGTAACCGCTTTGAATCCCCATATCGGTTATGACAAAGCCGCCCAGGTTGCCAAGAATGCTCACAAAAAGCAGATCAGCTTACGTGAATCAGCCATTGAACTGGGTTATTTAACGGGTGAGCAGTTTGACCAGATGGTGATTCCCGAAGAGATGACGCATCCCTGATTCGATTGCAGCGTGCCGGATAAAAACGACAAAGTAAAAGAGAACGTCTACGGTTCTTATTATGTGGATTCGTCGTGCATCGACTGCGACGTCTGCCGCGACACCGCGCCCGATAACTTCATGCGTTGCGACGAAAACAACTATTCGTTCGTCTTCAAGCAACCCGCGTCTGAGGAAGAAAAAGCGCTTTGTGAAGAAGCGGTGTTGTGTTGCCCGGTTGAGGCGATCGGCAACGATGGTTAAGTTAGTGCTTTGTGCTTTGTGCTTTGTACTTAGTGCTTTGTACCTTAGTTAAAAAACAAAGTACTAAGTACTAAGTACTAAGCACAAACCACTAAATAACCAACTTTATTAACTCGCCCTCCACGACCACTCGATACGTCCGAATCCGATCCCGCACCGTCAGGCATTCCCCGTTACGCACATCAAACTGCCATCCATGCCAACCACATTCGACGATGTGTCCGCAAAGTGTGCCTTCGGACAGCGGCGCACCCTTGTGCGGGCAGTAATTATCGATGGCATAGAATTCGCCATCAACGTTGTAGACAGCTAGCTCGTTACCATCGGGCAGCTCAAAGGTAATGCAGGCGCCGGGGCGCAAAGCGTTTATTGTGCCTACAACATAAGTATCGAATGATTGCATTGAATGGATGGTAACAAAACACGTTTTGCAGAACCACAATCAAAGGTTGCCGGCAAGTTTTAGTATTTCACTCGTTCTCTATTCTCGCCGCCGGTTTCAACTCTCCCTCGGCTGTGAGATTCTAGGACCAGAAGAGGAGAGATTATGAAACGACTATTACTTACCGCTGGCGTTCTGACACTCATTTTAGGAACAGCCACCATCCTGCACGCTAAAGACATCACCATCCGCGGGAAACTGCAAAAGACCGTCGAGGCGGGCGGCTGGCTGGTCGTCGCCGGCGACACCAAATACCTGATTCTTAATGCAAAAGATTTTCAGAGTAACGCCTGGTTTAAAGAGGCAACCAACGTCGAATCAGTTGGCGAAACAAAAGAAGTAATGACGACCTTCATGGAGGGCACTCCATTTGAAGCGAAGTCAATGAAACCTGTCGATCAGGCAGTTGCGACACCGGGGCGTGACGATTCGAGGCGAGTGACTCGCGTGATGGTGGTCGGCGATTCGCTCATCCAGGCGCAACCGGATACGGCGAACCTGACGATTTCGGTGGTCACGCAAGGTCGCCGCGCGATCGACGCGCAACAGGAAAACGCAACGAAAACCGATGCCGTCATCCGCGCATTGAAAGCCGCCGCGGGGGCAGGTGCGGAGATCAAGACGAGCGGTTACAGCGTGCAACCACAACGGGTCTATAAAGAAGGTCAACCACCGACGATCAGCGGATATGAAGCACGCAACAGCGTCACTGTAACCACCAGCGATCTGAGCAAAGTTGCAGTTATCATCGACTCCGCCTCGCAAGCCGGATCGAATGATATTTCGGGCGTTTCGTTTACGTTGCGCCAGGATCGTCAGGCACGTGAGCGAGCGTTGAGCGAAGCCACGCAAGAGGCGGTCAGCAATGCAAAGGTGATTGCAAACGCGCTCGGTGGACGCGTCGTGCGGATCGTTGAAGTTCAGGAAGAAGGATTTCTGCAACGCCCGCCAGTGCCGGTCTATCAGGCGGAAGCGTTTGCAGTGAAACGCGATTCAGTTGCTACCCCAATCGAAGTCGGAGCGCTTGATATTAGTTCTCGCGTGCAGCTGATCGCAGAGGTTGAAATTTAGTCCACGGATTACACGGATAATCTGTGTAATCTGTGGATCCCCTCTATGCCCCCAAAGTTGAGGTTCCTGGTAAGGAGGGATGTAATGGCCAGATATAGAAACGACCTGGAAGACGAGAGGTATTATCCGCGCGAAGAGCGCCCTAGACGCGAAGACTTTGGCGCTCATGACGAACCGTACCGCGATCGTCGTCCATTTGAGAGTGAACGACGGCCTGACTTTGGCCGCAACCGCTTTGGCGAACGCGCCGAGTACAACTACGACGAACCGCGTTACGCCGACAATCGCGGCGGTGACCGTTATCGTGACGATTGGCGGCAAAGTTCACTGTATGACATACGCGGAGACCTCTCGTCGGGAGCCACGCGCGACAGAGACAGAGATTACTACGCGTCTGAACGTTCACGGCTGCGTTGCCGCGACATCATGACTCGAGATCTCGCAGTAGCCACTCGCGACACCACGCTTCCGGAAATCGCCTTGATGATGAAGCAGGAAGATACTGGCGTGATTCCGGTGGTTGATTATGACGTGCAGGGAAACGGCCGAACCGAGGCCACCGCGGAACGAAAATATGAAGGTCGCAATTACACACGTGGCAAACTAATTGGCTTAATGACTGACCGCGATATCGTGGTGCGTGCTGTTGCCGATAACAAAGATTGTGCGAGCGTTCGTGCGGAAGACATCATGTCAGTTGATATTCACACCGCTAAACCAAACGATCGTGTGGTCGAAGTGATTCGGAAAATGGGAGACAAACAGGTACGGCGTATTCCGGTATGTAATGATAACGGTTACCTCGTGGGAATGATCTCGATGGCCGACGTCGCGATCGAAACCCGGCAGGACCGCGAACTTTCTGACGCGCTGGAGGACATTTCCAAAGGCTCGTCGTTTTGGAACCGGATCTTCGGGTAGGATTTTCTCGCCACGGATTTCCCGGATAACGCTGATTGATCGGTGTCATCCGAGGGATCCGTGGCGAAACTTTTAAATTTCAACTATTCTCGACGCTATGCGAAACACTGATGAGTTCTCGCTGATCCGTGCGGGACGGCGAGTGGTACCGTCCGGCCGGTTGTGGAATCCGGCTGCCGACGTCTATCAATCGTCTGATGGCTGGATCGTGAAAGTAGACCTGGCGGGCATCTGTTCAGATGAGTTGGAGATCGAAATACACGATTCGACTTTGAGTATCCGCGGTTGTCGCCGCGACACGCACGTACGCGAAGGCTTCGTTTACCAGCAGATGGAAATCACCTACAGCCGTTTTGAAAAATCGATCCAGTTTCCGGCGCCGATCGAAGGAGCGTCGATCAGACGGGATTACAGCGATGGCTTTTTGATCATCGACGTGCGTAGGGAACAGGATTAATCATGGCTGAAACTTCTGAAAATGCCCCGGCAGCCCCCGAAACTCCGACCAGCGTGGAAACCCCGACCGGCGACGAGTTGAGATTCTCAGCTCAGAGTAAGGGAGAACCTTTTGAAGTCGCGGTCCTCGCTCTGCAAAATCTGACGCTCTTCCCGGAAACCGTGGTGCCACTCGGCGTCGGTCGCCCGCGTTCGCTGGCGGCGGTTGAAGCGGCGCTTTCAACTCCGGAAAAACTGCTCGCGTGCATCACCGTCAGGCCGGATCGATCCGACGATACTGACGCGAAGTCTGGCGATCTTTATGAAGTCGGCACCCTGACCATGATCAAGCGCATGGAGCGAACCGATGACGGAATGCGCATCATCGTCCAGGGAACCGAACGTGTTCGGGTCACGCAGTGGAAACAGGAAGATCCGCATTTGCGTGCGATGGTTGAAATACTGCCCGAGCCACGCATCATCGATAACGATCAGGTTGAAGCCACCAAACGCAATCTCCAGCAGATGATCACGGAAGCACTGTCGTTACTGCCAAATGTGCCTCCGGAAGTTCGCCTGGCGGTGCTTGGTTCGGTTGAAGCAATCCGGCTGTCGTATTTTCTCGCTTCTATTCTCAGCCTTGGTGTTGAGGAAGAGCAGAAGATGCTCGAAGCGAATACGACCGACGAGCTTGTCAGTCTCGCTCACACCAATCTCGCTCGCGAAGTCGATATCCTTCAACTGCGGGCCAAGATCGCGTCGGAAGCGCAGGTGGAGATGGACAAGAGCCAGCGCGAGTACATTTTGCGCCAGCAGATGCGCGCGATTCAGAAAGAGCTGGGAGAAGACGAAACTGGTGAAGCGGCGGAAACTGAGCTATTGCGCGAACGCCTCGAAAAAGCCGAACTTCCCGATGAAGTCCGCGCCGAAGCAGATCGCGAGTTGAAACGGCTGCAACGATTGCCGCCGGCCGCGCCTGATTATCACGTCATTCGCACCTACCTTGAATTCATCCTGGAATTGCCGTGGCTCAAGTCGTCGGAAGATAAACTCGATCTGGCTGAAGCTCGACGCATTCTCGATGAAGATCATTACGGTCTCGAGGACGTCAAGGAACGGATTCTCGAGTTTCTCGCGGTCATCAAATTGCGGCCTGACACGAAGAGCCCGATTCTGTTGTTTGTTGGCCCGCCGGGAGTAGGCAAGACTTCGCTGGGAAGATCGATTGCGCGTTCGCTGGGACGGCAGTTTGAAAGAATGTCGCTTGGCGGTGTGCGTGATGAAGCTGAGTTGCGCGGGCACCGTCGTACCTACATCGGTGCGATGCCGGGCCGTATTATTCAATCGATTCGACGCGCCGGAGTTAACAATCCGGTGCTGATGCTTGACGAGATCGATAAGCTTGGCAACGACTATCGCGGCGATCCGGCTGCGGCGCTGCTCGAGATCCTCGATCCGCAACAAAACAACTCTTTCCGCGATCACTATCTCGATCTGCCGTTTGATCTCTCGAAGATCTTCTTCATCGCTACGGCAAACCAGCTCGGTCCGATTCCGGCGCCGCTGCGCGATCGCATGGAGATTATTCGTCTCGCGGGCTACAGCGATCGAGAGAAACTCGAAATCGCGCGACGTTATCTGGTTCCGCGACAGACTTCCGAAAACGGATTGAACGGCGCGCAACTCAACATCAAGGACGATGCGATTGAGCTGATTGCAGCGCGGTACACTCGCGAAGCCGGCGTTCGCCAGATGGAAAGAAGCATCGGCAGCATTGCTCGTAAAGTGGCGTTGAAAATCGCACAGGCAGAGGCTGAAACAGTTACGGTAACCGCCGCCGAGCTTCGTGAGTATCTGGGACCACCGCAGTTCTATCCGGAACAGGCGCGCAAAGAGCTACCAGCCGGTGTGGCAACCGGAATGGCCTGGACGGAGATGGGCGGCGAGGTTCTGTTTATTGAAGCGACGCTGTTGCCGGGTGGTCGTGGGTTAACGATCACGGGACAGCTTGGCGAAGTGATGCAGGAGTCGGCCCGTGCGGCGCAGTCGTATTTGTGGTCGCACGCGGCCGAGTTTGGTATCGACGAGTCGATCTTCAAAGAGTTTGGCGTGCACCTGCACGTTCCCGCCGGGGCGATTCCGAAGGACGGACCAAGTGCGGGAGTGACGATCACGTCAGCGCTTGCGTCGTTATATACCGGACGACGCGTTCGACCTGATACAGCGATGACCGGCGAGATTACTTTGTCAGGACTCGTCTTTCCGATTGGCGGCGTGAAGGAAAAGGTATTGGCGGCGCATCGAGCCGGCATCAGGCGTGTGATTTTGCCGAGTCGAAACGAAGCCGACGTTGACGACATTCCCGAAGACGTCAGAAAAGAATTGCAGCTCGTGTTTGTGTCGGGAATTGCGGAAGTGCTGGACGCAGCGTTGGAAGTTTTAGTTGCGAACCCACCACCAATCTCCAAGGGCGCGATGGACTCCGGTCGCGGCCGTCAACCCGAACCCGAACCTCTCTCAGTTAAAGGTTAAGCCACAGATAACGCAGATGAGCGCGGATCAGAATGCCGGTTCTGATCCGCGTTGGCTTTGCCTCAAAAGTCATCTTGAAGGCCACAAAGAGGCACACAAAGCACAAATGAATTCTTAGCAGTAGAGGTAATCCTTAAGGTTTTAATCATTTGCGCTTTTTGTGCTGTGTCCATCTGTGGCTAAAAAATTGAGGTCACCGAATTTCTCCGGTGACCTCATTTTGTTTAGGTTGAAACCCGAGCCTTACGGCAGGGCTTCGACGTTGAAGAAGAACTTGAACGAGCCGGGGTGCTGGACTCCCAGTAAGAGCCGCAAGTTGATGCTTGCTCCTGGCGCCAATGGCGTACCCAGCGTGATCGTTCCCGCACTCAACGTGCTGTTGAGCGAGCCACCCTCCAGTTGATTCGGCGGAGTCTCCAGAGTAGTGCCAAGAACGGTTACGGTACAAGGCGTGGTCGGCGATCCATTCGACGCTTGACATGTCGCCGAATCCTGAATGCCGGTGACCACTTCGGTACCCGAGCTCAACACTCTCAGGTCCGCAATACCTGACGTACCCAGTGATGTGAAATCAACGATTCGGAACTTCAGCCTGGTTACCGGCGCGCCGGTGTTGTTAACGAAGCGACGTCTTACCGACAGCGTTCCGTTTGCACCGTTCGTGACCGTCGTGGTGTCGCGTACGCGATTTGGTGGCGCCGGGTTACCGATCGTCGAATCAAGCAACAGTGCGGCGACATTGAGATTCAGCCGTGCGCTGCCCAGGTTCTGTGGACCTGGAGCTCCCAGGAGCTGACCAGCAGCTGTTGGCTCGCCTGCTGTATCCACGAAGATGAAGTCGTTGTCGTTGACGCCCGTGTCCGCAATGAAACCATTAGTCGGACATGGACCAAACTGCGCCGGATTACCGCTCTTGCCGCACTCATCACGGAAGTAGCTGTACTCCAGCACACTGCCGCTCAGCGGTGTCAGCGTCGCGCCTTCACGGAACAGGTCACAAACACCGCCCGTGTTGCTACCGAATCCAACCGAATCCAGACGATTTGCACTGGAGATGGTCGTTACCGATCCGGTGGCGAAGATTGCGACGTTGCGGTCGCTTTCGATATCCGACGACATCGTTGAATCACCAGCTGCCGCGCCGGTTCCGCCGTAATTACCGAGGCTGTAAGCGGATCCGACAAACAGGTAGTGTCCGCGTGCCGGGATTACCGTACCGTTGGGTATGACCCCGATGAGAACTGGTGTATCGCTACACGTCGCGCCCATCTTGAAGAGGCCATAGCCACCGTTGGTTCCGTTGACGGTATGAGGCGAGTTAGTGTTGTTGTAAACCTCAACAAAGTCGTCTCCTGCTCCACCCGGTCCACTGGTTCTCAACTCGCTGATGACGATCGTACCTGGCTGATTCGCCGCGAGTATCGTACCTGTAGCCGTTCCGTCTGCGATGGTTCCGTTAACCGGGCTCGACAGGACCACGAGGAACGTCTCGTTCACTTCAGCGTTGGCGTTATCTGCCAACACCGGCACGTTAATCGTCTTGACTTGTTCGCCAACGGCGAAGTTAACCGTGCCTGAAGTGGTGGTGTAGTCCTGACCAGCAGTCGCATGGGTGATGGCCGGCAGTTGAGCCTGCGTGGTGAAGTTCACCGATACGCCACCAGCCGGTGCCGGCGCGCTCAACGTGACCGTGAAGATCATGTTGACTGATCCTGACGGAGGTTCCGCAACCTGAGCATCCTGGATGCTGATGTTGTTCGAAACCTGAATGTTGACAGTGTCAGTGTCGGTGAGAGGTCCACCCGTACCGGTGTTGCCCAGATCGTTCGTCGTGATCGTCAAGCTGGCAGCGCCGCTAAAGCCCAGGTTTGGCGTGAAGGTCATGCCATTGAGGGCGGTGTTGATATTAGCGATCGTGCCGCGGAACGTCATCGTCGCGTCGGCTGTGCCGTCACCGGCGCCGGTGCCGTTGGCATCGGTGAAGCTGAAGCTCAAGCCTGAGGTGCCGCTGAGTGTCAGCGTACCGTTGGTGGCTGTCAGCGTCACCTGGATGGTGTTTGCACCAGCATCCGGATCCGCAACCGAGATCTGGTTGCCGTTACCGCTCGAGAATGTCAGCGGCGTGTTCTGGTTCGTCGACTGTGGACCAGGCACCGTGTTAACCGGTCCGTCGTTAGCTCCATTCACCGTGATGGTGAATGAGATAGGCGCACTCTGGTTCACGTTTGGCGGAGTTCCCGAACCACTGTCGGTCGCCACGGCGTCGAACGTCGCAGTACCCGAAGAGTTGCTATCCGCAGTGAACGTCAGCGTGCCGGCATTACTGAGGGCAGGTGCTGCGCTGAATGTCAGACCTCCCGTTGTGCCGGTTGCCGTCAGGGTGTAACCCACCAACGTCTGGCCTGCTTCGTCTGTTGCCGTCACTGGACCAGGCTGGAAGTTAAATGCAAATCCAGGGATGGTCTGCGGACCGGCATCTTCAGCAACTGAAGGATTGGCGCCCAACTGGAATGTCGGAGCGTCGTTAACCGCGTTCACTGTAATCGTGAACGTTTGTGCGGCAGACGTGTTGGAGTTAGGCGGCGTGTTGCTGCCGTCGTCACTCAACGTCACGCTGATGTTAGCCGTGCCGTTCGTGTCTGCTGCGGTGGTGTAAGTCAGCGTACCGGTCGTCGCGTTGATTGCCGGAGCACTCGAGAACGCGAGGTTACCGGTGGTGCCGGTGACTGACACGTTGAACGTCAGCACTTGTGTCTCACCTGGTCCAGCCGAGATGTCGGTGGCCCAGTTCGGCACTGTCTGCGGACCCGCATCTTCGTTAACGGTTTGATCCGGTCCCTTCGTGAAGGACGGTGGATCGTTGACGCCGTTAACTGCGAAGCTGACCGATCCGGTATCAGACTTAGGATCTGGTGCACCGTTGGTCGTGCCGTTGTCAGTGACTGTGTAGTCGAAGCTGGCGGTGCCGGAGAATCCAGCCGTCAGCGTAAATTCGACGTTGGTACCGTTGATAATCACCGTACCGCCAACTGGGTTGCTGACGTTGGTAACGGTGAGCGTCTGGGTACTTTCGTTAGCCGGACCAGCACTATCGTTACCGGTTAAATCGGTAAACGGAATAATGCGGGTGCCGGAGTCTTCGTTGACAGCCGTCAACACATCGTCAACTGCGACTGGAGGATCGTTGACCTCTGTCACGGTCAAATCAAACGTGTCAACCGCAGTGCGACCGTTGGTGGCCGTCACAGTCACGGTGATCGTCGTCGTACCGCCGTCAGCCAGACTGTTGGCGTTGGTATTCGGCGTAATCGTCAACGTGCGTGAACCGCCACTGCCGGTGAACGACAGGTGCGCACCATCGCTGGTGACGAGAGCGGTGTTAGACGACGTAGCAGTGACGGAAGCGATTAGCGCGCCAGTGTCGTCGCCGAGGTTGAAGGTGACCAGCTTCGGCGTATCTTCAGCCGTCGTCTGGTTGGGAATGTTTTCGATAGAAGGATGCAACTCAAACGCGCCGATATCGACCGTTTGCGTGGTGTTGGCATCTTGCGAGTCGGCGTTGCGCGGGAAGCCCGTGCCACGCTGATCGACTGGTAGCGTTTCAGCCACGTTGGCGTCGCCGTCAAGGTCAAACGTGTCGACTGGCAGAGCGGCATTGCTGCCTGCCTCGACTGCCGGACTCGTCGCTAACAACGCGTGCGTTTGGGTCGTACCGCCATTGTTTGCCAGCGATCCGAGCAACGGATCGATTGGCGATCCCGAAGTACCAACCTGATTGCCGTTAACGCCGTTGGTGATGCCCGTCATGTTGGAGCCGTCACCGATCAAGTTGTTGGAGCTCGTGGCTTGCAGCGCGCCTTCGATGTCGTTGCGCGTGCCGGTGCCACTGCCCGCGAAGTTGCCCGCCACGATGGTGTTGTGCAGCGTGACCGTTCCGCCTTGATTGCGGAGACCACCTGCGCCACCACCAGCGGTGTCGTCATTGTTGCCGTGGTTGTTGGTGATGGTGCTGTTGATGATCGTCGCCGTTCCACCCAGCACATCCACGCCGCCACCAAAACCGTTCGCGTTGTTGCCGCTGACGGTCGTGTTGATGAGTGTTAGCGCGGTTGCGGAAGCTGAGTTGCCAACGCCGCCGCCATCGGATGTGGCGGTGTTGCCGGTCAACGTCGAGTTGACGATCGTCAGTGTTCCATTGTTGAGCACACCGGCGCCATTCGAGGCGCTGCCGCCGCTGATGGTCAGGCCGATAATCGCGGCCGTGAAGCCGGTGTTGATGTTGAACACTCGACTCGTGCCACCACCGCTAACCGTGATGCTTTCACCACTGTTGTTGTTGATGGTCACGTTCTTGGCCACCTGCAGTTCGCCTGTGGTCAAGGTAATCGTGTGTGGTCCAGCGCCCGCGATGTTGAACGTGATCGTGGTGCCCGTGCAGACGTTAGCGATTGCTTCGCGGAGCGAGCCGGCGCCGGCGTCAGCCGTAGTGGTAACAATCGGATTCGGCGTACAGGCATTAACAACCTGGGCCACGATGTTGCTCTGTGACGGATCGAAGTTGCCATCACCTGAGTAATCAGCGCGGATGTTGTGCGTACCTGCGGTCAATGTCGAAGTCTGACATTGCGCAGTGCCACCGGTGAGTGGCACATCGTTACAAACCACCGCGTTAGCGTTTGACGTGTCGATGAAGTCGACCGTGCCGGCCGGATCCGCCGAAGCTTGCACCGGCGTTTCGGTCACTGTGGCCGTGAACGTCACCATGTCACCGAAATTGGATGGATTCAGATTCGAAACCAGTGCCGTCGACGTGTCGAACAAATCAACCGGTGTGGCTGTCTTATTTGGTCCACCACCGATTGCCGGATCGTCTGTCAATACCGCCGTTACGCTTTCGGCGTAGCTGATTGAGCCCTGATTTTCGACTTGCGGAACCGCTGGAGGTACGCCAGTCAGATTCGGCGGATTGTTTACTGTCACCTGGAAGGTGATAACCACACTGTCGCCTGGGCGTAGTGTTCCAATCACGATTGGACCTATGGTCTCGCCGGCCATCATCGGTGCAGCCAATGCACGCGGTGTCAACCTCGCGTGGTGTGATCTGGTTTTTGCTTTCTCTCCGCTCGTTCTGACTTCGGAAACCGCCTGTGATTTCTGCGCGACGGTCTTGGCGGTTGGCACAGTTGTCACGCTGCGGACCTGGTCAAACTTCATGGTTGACTCCAGGCCAGTTTTAATCGCCACGGTCCGATGTGGTTCAGGTGACTTGACTGAGTCAGTGAACGTGGTCGGATTAACTGAACTCGTTAAAGGCAACGAAGGCAGGGTTGGCGTGGTCGGCTGAGCGCAAGCGCTTCCTGCCGGGACCGTATTGTTAAAGGTTGCGGGGGCTAAGACGCTGGCAACAGCAGTGCCGCCCGCGGGATTTCGCGCCTGCAGATAATTCTGAAGAGCGGTTGTGTCTCCGGTGCCGCCCGTGTAGCCGGGGAAACGGAGTGTGGCAATGCTGCGCGCGCGCACGCTCATCTCTTCGGTAATAGCGGCGTTCAGCGTGTTGTTCAGGATGTCCGCGCAAACCGTGCCGGTTTCGTCGAGGAGTGACGAGCCGGTCTCGAGCCGGATTGCCTGGCGGCTGGCAGCATCATCAAGTTCGTTGACGTTATTGCCTGATACGGTGGCGTTCATGTTGTTGTCGCCATCGCGGACTGCGAGAAGATCGATTCCCTTATCGAAGCACTGTCGGAGAGTGTTGCCCGTGACCGACACCGTGAAGGTGCCCGCTGGAGCGGCATGCACACCACCCGAACCAAGGCCGTTCGCCTCTGCGAGGATGCACGAACCTTGCGCCGAACCCGAATTGTTCACGCCGCTGGTACCGACGATGTTATTGCGGATGAAGCCGTGCATGGTTCCGGCCGGCTCGCTGCTGCCGAGGCCCGTGTTGATTGCCGTCGGAATAGCGCCGTTGACGGAGTTGCCCTCAATGTCAAACCTGAGCGTGCCGGAAAATGGACCGCCGACACGTATGGCGATGCCCTGACCGGTGGGGCTGGCATGACCGCCGGTGAGCGTGTTGTCGTCGAACGTAACGTTCGCAACCGCATTGCTGCTGCTGACAAAGTTGAAGTGATCATCTTTATTAGCAGTGAAGGTGCTGGTGGTCACGCGCATGTTTGTGTTGGTGCCAATGCGGGTATCTACCACGAGCCCGTCGCCACCAATCGCCGAGTTACTGGAAAAGATGCTGCCGGTGACGGTCATGTTCAACGGGGTTCCCGCGGTGTCGTTCAGAACACCGAAGTTGTTGAAGGACGAGCCGGTGAACCGTGAACCGGTAACCGTGACGGTGCCGAAAAGGTTGATGAAGTACGCACCGTTCTCAGCCGCTTCGTCACCCGCGTTCTGAACGTTTGAATTTGTCAGGCTGAATCCGGTTACGCTGGATCCGACAATGCCTTGCTCTTCAGCGCCATTGATGTTGATTCGCGACAGCGTGACACCCGAAACGTTCGAGAGATCGATGGCTCCGTTACAGGTCGAAACGACGCCGAGGTCGCAGGTGCCTCCGGCTACTCCGCCGTCCGCCGTGTTGGCGTTCGAAAAGTTAATTCGCGACAGCGAGATGTTGGTGGCGTTAGTGGCCTGGACACCGCTGGTCGTGATGTTCTGAATGGTACCGCCATTGCACTCGGCGATAACCGGTGCGGTAAACGAAGCAGGCGTACCCACTGCATTGACGGTGACCAAGCCGCCGCACCGATCGGTGCCGGTCGCAGAGCCGGTAACGGTGAAGTTTCCATTAGTGTCCACGAGCTGGATGCCAAAGGCGGTGGCGCTGGCAGACACGTTCGTAAAGCTGAGTCCGAGAGTCGTTAGCCCGCCTGGGCCATCGATGCGGATCGCTGCGAGGTTAGCGGCCGCGCCCGTGTTCGTCGCGTCCACAACTCCCGTTGCGTTGATCGTGCCGTCAGCATTAGTGGCGACCAGACCCTGAGCGTTGTTTGTGAACACGCTGATCACGCCAAGACCGTAAGTGCCGGTACCGCCGGCGATTGTGATCGCCTGGTTGGTCATGCGCGCACCACTGGTACCCATCGTCATTCCGTTTGAGAAGGTAACGTTACCGTTGGCGTTGTTAATATTGATGCCGGTGCTGACTGCACCGCCGGTGATCGTCCCTGTATTGAAGGTGATGGTATTGCTGGTAGTGCCGTCGATATTGACGACGCGTTGACCGGAGGTGTTCTGAGTGATGGAGCCACTGTAAGTGACCGACGGGCTGCTGGCGCCGCCAACGTTGAACGCCGTGCCTGAAGGACTCGTGATCGCGGATCCCGAGACAAACGTGAACGTACCACCTGAGCCGCCGAGAATGTCGACGCCGGCGTCGCCGCCGTTAAGTGTTACCACGCCGTTGAAGTTGTAGGTGCTGTCAGCGTTGCTGAACTGAAGTCCTGTTCCACTGGTGGAGTTTATGGTTCCGCTGAAGATGACGCCGCCGGTGGTATGACCGGTAATATCCACCGTTGACGAATTAGCCGCGTGGGTGATGGTACTGCCTAAACTAAATGCGACCGTGCCGCCGTTGATCAGGACGTCCGAGCCGCCCACGCCGCTGATGGCGCCACCCGAACCGACAGCAACCGATCCCGTCGTATTGACGAGATGGAAACCGTGGGTACCTGCGCTGGTGGTAGTGGCACTGGCAAACGCCACATTCAAAGTACCACCCCCGTCTGCACGGAATAGGCCGCCAGTACCATTCAGAATAACTTCCGAAATGTTGAGTGTGCCTACTGTCGCAGTGGTTGTGTTGGTGATGTCGTAATTGCCCGCGGAGGGGGAAGTATTGCCAACCGTAAAGCCTCGCAGCAAGTTACCGCTGGCGAGTTGGATACCCGATGCGGTTGACGTAATTACCGGACTGGCCCCGCCTGTCCCCGGTAACGCGTCGCTAAATGTCGGAACTGTTACGCCGGCAATGGTTGCCAGGGGCGCCGTAGCCGCCGCGCCGATAAGTTTCTGGTTGTTGAGCAGCACGAGCGCGGCATTGTCATTGTAGGTGCCGCTGAACATGAAAATGTTGTCGCCCGGATCATCAGCCGCCACCGGACTAAAACAACCTGCGCCTACTAAGCAGTTGAAAGGAGTCGTCAGTCGCCCGTCGCCACCGCTTCCGGCCGCGGCGTTGACGAACCAGATCATGCCGCTGACTGTAATGCTCACCGTGGCTGTATCGGTTTTTCCGGTTGCATCGGTCACGGTGTAGGTGAAGCTATCCGAACCTTCAAAACCTGGAGCCGGGTTGTATTGAAAATTGCCGTCACCGAGTGTCGCAGTAACCTGGCCCCCCTGGGCGCTGGTCCCGGCAAAAGGCGCAGTGTTATCACCTGCGAGGGTTGTGATCGTCAGGCCGGCGTTTGTGCAGGGGCCGCCAGCCGGATTCGGATCGCAATCGTTACCCAGCAGGTCGCTCGCGCCGTCGGGAACTGTGATACGCACGTTACCAAGTGCGCTGTAGCTATCGTTCACTGCGATTGGCTGGGTAGTAATTGACCCGCCAACCAGGGTGGTGTGCGGGTCAATGGTATCGGTGAATTGGACGTTCGTCGCGTCCGTCGTCCCCGTATTGGAAATTGTTACGGTGTACTCGATCTTCTCGGTCGTGCCGGGATCGGCCTTTCCGTCGCCGTCGTCGCTCAGAATAGCGTCTACCTTAGTCGCCGAGATGACCGGATCGAAGGGCGCGGGAGCCGGAGCTGCTACCGGAGCGTTTACGCCGGGGTTGACCTTCGCGATTTGTGACTGCGACGACTTGTTCCGGCGGAGCGATGAACCATGGCTTTCTGACCGGCTCATTGCGGACGCCATCGGAATAAAGGGCACCATGAATAGTGAAAATGAGAGCAGGCAGGCGATAAATTCATTAAGATTGCGCCTACACACAAACAGCGAGATTCGGGTTTTCATAATTTCTCCTGCTTCGGCTTTGCCCTGTTCCGGAGCGGATGGTCAATTCCAGCTCCAGACAGTGTCAACGATTGAGTGACCGAGATAATTGGTGAAATGCAAGGAACTCTTGGCTCTTACTGACCTCTATAAGGAGTTCTACGACCAAACTAGCGTTCGCGCTAGATGGCGGTCGGATGGAACCGCCATTCTAGCGCAAGTTGGCTCAATTACGAGCCGAATTTTCTGGGTCCGTTACTACATCCATTACTAAAAAGATGCAACGCCAAGCCTTTTACAGAAGGTTATGGCCTTTGCGGGAAGATTCCCTGAAGCGCAATGCAGAAATTGAGCGTCAGGTACGGTTGCATATTGTTATGCGGCAAGCCACCGCCAGCCAAACCCAACTGCTGCGGGGTCATGAGCTGTAAGCCGGCATTGCTTGACTGGTAAAGAAATGCGTTGATCGAGCGGCCCATAATACGGTTGTTGGCAGCCGGCTTGAACTCGCCGTCTTCTGTCGAGCACATAATGTTGTGGGTGTGAAACGGCATCTCTGATTGGAGCAGCGTAACACTCTCAACGCCGCTCATTTCACCCAGGTCGCGAAGGCTGAGCCCTTGTCCCTGGCCCGGCTGCATTGGGACGTTACCCTGCATATCGGGCAACGCAAAAGTTGACTTACCATCACCGCCGTAGGTAGTTCCAAGCAATGAAAACAGCGCCGTATTTTGGGAGATCGGCATTAACTGTCCATCGCAAAAGGCCCAGCCCCTCGGGGGAAAGTTAAAAGGAAAGATTCGGATTTCGGCTACAAATTGATCGGACATTTTCTTCTCCTTTAGGTTTGGCTGGGGAATCTTCCAAAAAGCGAGATGATGAAGTTGATACAAAGGAACGGCTGACAGTTCTCATGGGGCTGACTGCCGCCGGCTGGTTGAGCGCTCTGCGCATTCATGGGAGTGTTCGGAGCGTCCACCAGAAACAGATTGATCGTCCCCTGCTCACCCAGCAAGTTACCCACTGGAGTGTTAATTGTGGCCGGGTTCAGACTGGCTAAGAACGGATGATTGTGGTTTGGAATCTGCTGAGTAGTCAGCGTCTCCTGCTCGGTACCCGCCATTTCACCGATCTGATAGGTAGTACCGCTTGGACCAGTGCCCATGTGAATGGGCACGCGACTGGCGAGATTCGGGAGATTGAACGTCTCTTCACCGTCTCCACCATAAGTGGTCCCAATTAATTGGAAAAGCACTTCGTTCTCGGAGATCGGGAGCGTCTGTCCTTCGCAAAACATCCAGCCGTTGGGGGCGAAGTTGCCTGCGAACATTCTGATTTCACCTACGTAGGGTTCTGGCATTTCGTCCTCCTTTTAGTTTTGCGACGGGAAGATGCCCTGGAGCGCGATAATGAAGTTAAGCACCAGGTACGGCATCATGTTGTTATGCGGTTGACTGCCGCCGACATTCGAGACAGTGCTGGGAGCCAGAGTCGTCAGGTTCGCTACCGGCGTGTAAGCATTATTGGCTCCGCCAAAAAAGGCGTTGGTAGGGACTGGAGTATCGGCGTTAGTCGGGGAGACAGAGAGCATGTGGTTGTGAGTTGGGAGTTGCTGGATGTTGACCGTCACTGCCGGGCTGCCGGCTGTCTCTCCGAGTGTATGACCATTACCCATGTGAATCGGCGCCTGTCCGCGGAGGTTCGGCAGGGCGAAGTTGGTTTGTCCGTTGCCACCGTAAACGGTCCCGAGCAACGCGAACAAAGCCTGATTTTGATTTATGGGCAGCAATTGCCCATTGCAAAGGGCCCATCCCTTGGGGGGGAAGTTAAACGATACGATCTTGATTTCGCTAAGGAACGGTTCCGACATGTCTCCTCCTAAAGGAAATTTAAAAATCGCTTAGCATTAAATGGAATTAACGGTGTTTCAGGTAATCCGTTCTGAAGTTGATCCCGAACTCTCTACTGGTTTGAGAAGGTCGGGAGGGTGCTTCCTGCTTGTGGAGATCTGGAGAACTTGAATTGAAGCGGGGGGATTCTAAACTGGGATGGTCCGAAACACAAGCCCAAAACGCCCCCTTCCCGCAATTTCATGCAACCATTTTTTCGCCTAAATGCACGTCTTGATTGGGTCAATACGAATAAATGAATAGCTGGTCTGATTTTCTTGGCATAAGAAGTGCAAATACACTGCAAGAAGCTTTACGTTAAACTTCAAGGCGCCTGGAGAAGTTCCGCCGTTCACATCGATCCACACAATTAGTCATCCACGACTCGGGAAGTTTGATCTATTCTTGCCACTTCGCAAGACCGAGAATAACGAACTTTTCTACGAGGCCGTTTTCAATCATGTCCAATAGCAGCAACGTATCACTACGTCCCATTACAGACGCCGATCAGGAGTTTTTGATCGGCGTTTACGCTAGTACGCGTGCCGAAGAACTCGCCCAGGTAGATTGGGACGACAACCAGAAAGACGCTTTTATCCGCTGGCAGTACGCCATGCAGAAACAGGAATACGAAGCCCGTTATCCCGAGGCGCGTTATGACTTGATTCTGGTTGACGGCGTGCCTGCCGGACGAATCTGGGTAGGAACCGACGATAGGCAGATCCGGCTGCTTGATATTGCGTTGCTGACTGAGTTTCAGAATCGCGGTGTCGGCACTCAGTTACTGGCGCAACTGATTGATGAGGCCAAGCTTGCGAACAAGCCGCTCCGGCACATGGTCTTTATGCTGAACGACAACGCGTATCGTTTTTATGAACGGCTTGGGTTCACGACAATTGAAGATCTAGGCGGCTACAAGCACATGGAATGGCAACCGCCTCAATCGTGAACGTTGGTCAATCCGCTTTGTAATAGTTGTAAACGGCTTCGTATCTGAATCCTTCGGCTTCCTGGCCGATCGACGCCAAAAAGACTTCAAACTCACCCATCTCCGGGTGTGAGAGCTGGTAAGTCTGCTGGGGTAGAAAGATATCGAGTGGGCCGGTGAACACGGCCGAGAATCTCTCCATTCCGGCTTCTTCATGCGGCTCAACTGCTCGAGGCGTCACCGCCACCAGCTTCAAATCGATTGGCCTCGGCGCCTCAACCAGCACGCGAAAATTAGTATTCAAGTGTTTGGCGTATTCTGCTTCATTCTGCATCAACTATTAATCGTCTCCCGGTATAAATTCAAAATCTGTTCGTCGGTTGGTCTGACAAACTCCTCGTACCATAGACCAGCGTGACCAAACTTCTCCGGCCACGCTAAACACACAACCTCGGAGGCGGCTGCTTCAATTACATCACGACTTGCCGGATCTGCAACCGGAGCCGCGAGGACAATTCTGCGCGCGCTCAATTTGCGCAACGCGCGGATCGCAATTAGGACGGTTGAGCCGGTGTGAATTCCATTATCCGCAACGACGACTTTCTTACTGCCAAGATCTATCGGCTCTCGGCCCTCGCGGCAGAATCGTTCCCGTTCCACCAGTTCTTTAATACCAGCGGCGACGGAAAAATCCATTCCCGTAACGGGATGCTCCGGAAGCGGTAAGAGCTCATCGTCGACGACGAGCGTACCGCCAACATTGGTTGCACACAAAACCTGCTGCGGTCCAAACGGAGCTGTTAGCCGGCGAATGAATAACAGATCCCACGGTAGTTGAAGCTCGTGCGCGAGTACCGAAGCCACCGGAACGCCGCCGCTCGCAATCCCAAGGACGATAGTATCTCGTGCATTTCTGAATGCAGTCAGAAGACCGGCAAGTTCGCGACCTGCGACCACCGGATCCTTAAATCTCATTTGCGAAGATCCGTGGCCAGATTCAGATTCCTGATCAAACGTTGCAGATAACTCGGATGGATCCCAAGCAATCGCGCGGCTTCGGTATGGTTGTGCTGCGCTTCGTCGATCGCCTTCAAGATGATCTGCTTCTTGTTTTGGACCACTGCCTGATGATAGGTCGTGGTTGGACCATCAGCACTCACTTTCGCTTCCAGCAATGCTTCGGGAAGATCTTCCGGCAGGATCCAGTCGGTGGCGCCGAGTACTACGGCGCGTTCGATCGTGTTCTCGAGTTCGCGAACGTTGCCGGGCCAATCGTAGGCCATCAAACAAGTGCGCGCTTCAGCCGAGAACCCTTTCAACTTGCGATTACATCTCGAGCTGATTTTATCGGCAAAGTGATTTGCCAGCAGCATCACGTCTTCACGTCGATCGCGCAGCGGCGGCATCTCGAGGGAAACCACGTTTAGACGATAATAAAGATCCTGTCGAAACTGTCCGACCTCGATCGCTTCTTCAAGGTTCTTGTTGGTGGCGGCGATCACGCGCAGGTCGACCGCGATCGTGACCGTGCCGCCAACCCGTTCAAACTCTCTCTCCTGCAAAACGCGAAGCAGTTTTACCTGCAGCGGCGGCGTCAGTTCACCAATCTCATCCAGAAACACGGTGCCGCCATCGGCGATCTCGAGTCGTCCCTTTTTTTGCGCAAAGGCCCCGGTAAATGAGCCTTTTTCATGACCAAACAGTTCGCTTTCCAGCAACGCCTCATTGAGCGCGGCGCAATTTACCGCCATAAACGGCTTCTGAGCGCGTTTGCTGTTGCGATGAATTGCGCGCGCCGCCAGTTCCTTGCCGGTGCCGCTTTCACCGCCGATCAAAACCGTCGCCGCCGTGGGCGCAACCTTTGAAATGAAGTGATAAATGCGTTGCATGGCAGCGCCTTCGCCGATCATGTTGTGCTCGATGTTTACATCAGCCAGCAAACGCTCATTCTCAGTTTCCAGCCATTCAAACTGCCGCGCATTTTCAATCGCGACGGCGGCAATACCGGCGATCGCGGTAACGAGTTGCAGGTGATCGCGATTGAACTGATCGTGTTCTGCGCTGCTGTCGAGATACAACACGCCGAGTTTGCGTTCGAACATGATCAGCGGCACGCACATCACGGAATGTGTACGCGCGGCAATCAAACTGTCGGTGGCCAGTCCCGTTTCGGCCGCTGCGTCGCTGGCCAGCAAAGCAACGCCGTCTCGCAAGACCTGCTGCACAATCGTCCGGCTCACTTTCACTGCCTGGTCCTTGCCGCGAACGCGATCGAGTCCGAAGGTCAGGCTGACTTCAAACGAACCTTCGGTCGTAAGCAAAATCGCGCCACGTTGAGCGGGCACAACTTCGAACAGCAGTTCGAGCAAACGCTCCAGCAGATTGTCTAAACCGCGAATCGAGTTGATCGTCGTACTGACCTTCATCAACGCGCTCAGATCGCGACTCATCTGGTACATCGCGTCGTCGAAACGGATCTGCACGGTTGGTCCACTTACAACATGAGCTTCGTCAAGTGTGACCTCACTTGACTTCGAAGCCACCTCGCCTTCGTGAACGAGAAAGAGAAACTGCGAATCGCCGATGCGCACGCGGTCGCCATGTTGGAGTACACGAGTCTTGATCGGAACGTCGTTGACGAACGTGCCGTTCAGGCTTTCGAGATCCGTAATTACAAACCCGGTTTCGTTCTTTTCTATTTTTGAGTGACGGCGCGAAACAGAAGAGTCGGCGATGCAGAGACCGGCGGCAGTCTCGCGACCAATGACCAGCGCTTCTTCGTGGATTGCGAAGATTGCTCCTTTGAGTTTGCCCGAAACTGCTGCGAGACGAGGAGGCATGTCGCTGAATACTATCTCTGCGTAATCTTTTTACACAAGATGCCATATTCAGTTGAGAAGCCGTTTCGGATTTTGAACTGAACGGTGAGGGAATATAGGAACGGTTTTCGCGTTATATGCAAAAAGCGGACGGCTCGCTGGTAGGCCGGTTGAGTTGATGTTGGGTTCAACTCTGTCGGCCTTCTTGCCCGGTAGATAAAAAGCGAGTGGTCCATTGCCTTTTGATCAGAAACGTAAGAATCGCACTTCACACTGCGGCATCGTTTGAGTGCGGTTCTGAATCAAAAGAACTCTCACCCAGGCACAGCCAACCAGGAGAATTTTATGCCCTACACTCAAGAGCAGATTAATGGTGGTCAGAGAAGAATTAACTTCGAACTTTGTGACGTTGACACGAAGCTGATTGGGATTTTGAAGGAAGTTGTTCAGACGCTGAAGATGGCAGCCGCAGCACCATCAGCGACTGGTCCATTGAAGCGCATGGATTTCAGCCAGCTGGACAGACTTTTAGATGAGGCCTCAAAGCAAAGTGAAAAGGTCGCAGAAATCAAGCCCCCTGGTTGCGAACCACCACCACCGCCACCACCGCCACCATTTCCGAATTAAGCGACGCCCAGGTAACCATTATCGTAGAGGCGGCACTTCGTAGTCGCCTCTACAACACTTACCAGCCGTTCTTAATTCTCACGACGTTGCTGGTTTTATTTCCAAGCTGGACAGCGAGTTGAGACTTGTCTGGCGACCAGCGGTAAGCAAAGATGTGATTGCGAGTGAAATGCGTTAGTTGTTTCCGGACTCCCCAGTAGCGTTCGTAGCTCCAGATGTTTGGATAACCGTCGGATTTATCTACATAGGTAAGGGTGTTTTGCGAAAGCCAGTCCACGCGCTGCCAATCGAACCTCGGAATCCCAAATCGTTCAATTGGCTCGCCGCCGCTCGCGAGGAAGATCGCGGCATCGTTGGTTCCCGACTCGGAATCATATCTCGCCGCGATCAACTCGTTATCGGGTGAAAAAACGGGCATCCGGTACCGGTCAATTATCTTTATGGCATCGCCGCCTTCAAGCGGGGCCTTCCAAATACTCAGCTGTCCTTTTTGTTGATTATCGTAGATCACCCATTTATTGTCCGAAGAGACGTGCGGGTAGAAGTTGCCGTTCGTGAAGGTAAGCTGTTTGAGATCACTCCCATCTTCCGTGTTCATGCGCCAGATATTGAACTTGCCTGTTCGGTTAGATGAGAAAACCACAAATCGCCCGTCTGCTGAACTTACTGGTGAGTAGTTGTCATTTAACTGACCTGGAAGCTTTACCTGGTTAGTTCCATCTGCATCAATACGCCAGATATTCAGGCGGTCCTCGGCCATCCCCGAAAATAGCAGCCTCTGGTTGCCGGCCCATGCCAAGCCGTAAGTCAAACCAACGGCGGAGGCAATAGTCCTCGAACGCGGAAAGCTAGTCTCTCGATCTATAACAACCAGATCCCACGACCACTCAGTGCGAACCGTTACAATATCCTGCCCGAACAGGCTTACGCCGCGGTACTCCGCCAGATCTCTAGTTAGCTGTTTACGTTCCCCATCCGGATATGTAATCCGCCACAACCGGAAAGGGTCGCTCCCCTGATCTTTGCCACTCACGATGAAGCCACTCATATCCTGCCAGGCAATTTCGAGGATTCCGTGCCACGAGTGATCACCGATTATCCGGGCGCTTTGAGTTCCAACGTCAACCGCCATCAACTTTACGGTGTAAGTATCGCTCCAGGAGCCTACGGGACAAACAACGACCGTACCGTCAGGCGACCACTGCAAACCATAAACAGAGAAGGTGTCACCACCTCTTCGAGTTCCGAGGACTTGTTCCACTCCATCAATAGTTGAAACAATCAGTGAATAAACAGTTTCACCCTGATCGAGGCGGACAAAAGCAAAACGATCCTCCTGCGGTGACAGGCTGATCGGGCTGTCGACGTTGTCCTTGATCTTCATAGGCGGAACCCCACCGGGCACCGCTAATCGGTAGGCACTGCCGTTGCCGTTCTCAAATCGAGTGAAATAAAGCCAGTTTCCGTCCTGCGAAAAAGTGATTCCAGCGTAGCGAACATTCGTGGCAGCCGTGATTTCGGAAGGAGTTGACGTGGCGGTATTAATTAATATTAGTCGCTGATTTTCCCCTCTTTCTTCGGTGTGGACTATCCACCTACCGTCGGGAGAGATCGCGGCGAACACCGAAGTTCCAGCGTTCGTCACATAAGTCATGGTTTGTTGGCTGGGTGGGTTGATCAAACTCCTGATCAAGCGAGTTCCGGTTGGTAAAAATAAAAGAAAAACTAAGACACTCGTCGCCCCCGTGAAGACGGCGGCTTTTTTATGTGACCGAACCCCGGTCAGAAGAAAGTCAGTAGTTGAGATAGCCTGCGTCTTGAGACGCGCGAATATTCCGTGTCGTTCGATCTGGCGTGTCAGTTGCTCGTCGCCCTGGACCGGATAAAGGTCGAGCGCGCTGTTCGAATGCTTGAGCAGCTTGCTGCGCAGTAGTTTCAGGTCAGTGGCAAGCTTCGCGACGGTTTGATACCGGCGTTCACGATCCTTGTGGAGTGCTCTGGCTATCGCGTCCTGCAGTTCTCTGGGAACATTCCGGGGGAATTTCAGCGGAGGGGGTTGGGAATTGAGGATCGCGGCAACGGTATCGTTTGAACTTTTCGCTTCAAACGGCGTTACCCCCGTCAGCATCTCGTAAAGGACAACCCCTAAGCTCCAGATGTCAGTCCGTTCGTCGACACGTGTATCGCGCAACTGTTCAGGCGACATGTATTTAACCGTGCCCATCAGCATACCCATCTCGCTGTGCACGTTGGCCGGCGCGCCGTCACCTTGCGGGAACACCTCAGTCAGTTTCGCGAGACCAAAATCAAGCACCTTCACATAACCGTCGGGCCTGACCATGATGTTTTCGGGCTTGATATCGCGATGGACGATGTGCGTAGCATGCGTGGCGGAAAGCGCGTCGGCAACCTGGAGCGCGAGGTTCAGGGCTTGACGCACGGTGAGTGGTCCACGCAACACCTTATCGCGCAGCGTTACGCCCTGGATGTATTCCATGGCGATAAAATTCCGGCCATGCTCGGTTTTTCCCAGGTCATGAATTACGCAAATGTTCGGATGATTCAGGGCCGATGCTGCCCGTGCTTCCTGCTCAAAACGCTCCACGCGACGACTATCGTTTGCGAATTGTGGTGAGATTAACTTGAGCGCGATCCTGCGGCTGAGCTGTGAATCTTCGGCGAGATAGATTTGCCCCATTCCCCCGGCGCCCAACGGGCACAGAATGGTATAACGGCCCACTTTTTGACCGGCGGAAAACTCAGTCTCTTCACCGGCGATGATCTCCGCGGCAAACTCATAGGCTGGAACACTTAGAAAATCATCGTTGCTGGCATCGGCTGTGAGTAAAGCCTCTACCTCCTCGCGAAGCGATTTATCGTTTCCGCAAGCTCGATCGAGAAATTCTGGGCGCTCCGCTGGTGAAAGCTCCTGAGCAGATTGAAATATCTCTTTTATTCTTTTCCAGCTCTCATGAGTGATCATTTTCGCTCGGAGGCGACGTCCTTGTAGGTCCTTTTGAATACTACCTAACGCGAAAAGTAAGTTCTAAATCCCTCAGAAAGAATTGTGGGTTTTTGTAAGTTCACTTTTTAGAAACGCTTTCGCCGTTTTCCATTCCCGTTCAACCGTGGAGTGAGAAATGTCCATAACTTCCGCAGTTTCTTTAATCGTCAGGCCACCAAAAAACCGCAACTCGACGAGACGAGCCTGCACTGGATCGAGTTCCTCCAAACGATTGAGAACGTCGTGGAGTGAAAGGAGATCGGCATCCGGCTGCGTTCCAAAAGCGGCAATTTGTCTCAGCGAGACACAAAGGCGATCGCCGCCGCGTTTGGAGGAATAGTGAGCTCGCGCGTGATCGACGAGGATGCGTCGCATCAACTGCGCGGCGACGCCAAAAAACTGCGCGCGATTGCGCCACTGGGTTCGCTGTTGCTCGAAAATCTTCAGGTAAAGCTCGTTGATCAGGGCAGTGGGTTGCAGGGTGTGTTGGTGGCGGCGTTCCCGGCGTAAATAGGTCGCGGCCAGCCGGTGCAACTCGTCGTAAACGAGCGGGGTCAGTCGCTCGAGGGCGCCGATGTCACCCGCGGTGAACCTTTCGAGCAGTTGCGTGATGCCTTCAGAGGACGATGTCACCATGCGCTGATTCTCTCCGGCAGATCAGTTCATAAGTTGTGAGTTGACGGAGTAATTCATTTTTGTGACCGAGAATGAGGATCGTCGGATTCCCACCTTTCGGCGGTTCGGATCACGCGCAGCATATTTAGCGTTCAGGGAAATGTCAACGAAATGATGGGGATTCTAGTGACGTGGCACGGGCGCCACTTAGCGTACCTTTGCGTCTTTGCGCCTCTGCGTGGAAAGAAATCCCAGGAAGTATTTGCCACGCCAAGACGCAAAGACGCAAAGGCAAACCGACTTTCAGAAAACCAGAAAAAATTTCTTGAGGGAGTTTTTCGGTCTATTACGCGTTAAGAGGAAACAAGCAGGGAACAAGCAGGGTATGTAGTCAATGCCTAGAATTGAAGCAAACACTTCCTCAAGTGTGACTGGGTGATAACGCGCGTGGAGCCTCCAATTCACGCGCGCATCACCAACGCAGGCCAAACCCAATTTGACTTCACGTTCCTCCCCACGCAACCAAAGCGGCGCTTTCGATCTCACCTCTAGCCGCTTTGTGTGTTTACGGGAGGATGCGCCAGTTATTGTTGGGCTTAATCGGAACCGTCTTGTTTTTCTCCAGCCAGTCGATAATCAACTCGCGGATTTCTTCACTCGATCGATAAACCACCGTCGCATCCTTGTACATCGTGTAGCCGCCACCACCATTTACACGATAATTGTTGGTCGCGAGGCGGAGTTTCTTCGACGGCGCCAGCGGCTGACCACGAAAGCGAAGGTTCTGAATCCGCTGTCCAATCGGTTTCGAGATATCGAGGTCGTAGGTGACGCCTTCGGCTATATCGAAGTTGTAGGCCGGAATTTTCGAGTCGATCAGATCACGGGGCGATTTGCCTGCTTCGTAAGGCCTGAAGTATTTCGCTGAATGCTCGAGGGCGTCTTTAAGCTGCTTGCCGGTCACTTCGAGCACTACGAGGGTGTTTTCATAAACGTAAAGACCGGCGATGTCGCGCACACTCACGGGACCCTTGGCGATGCGCGCCTCAGAGTTGAAACTCGCGACCATCGACACATCGGCCTTGCCGGCTTCCAGTTGGACCTTCTGAATCAGATCGAGAATGGCAGTATCGCGAAAACGCGCTTCGGTTGCGGTTAACTCCTCGGCTGAGTCGCCGATCACTCGCGACAACCAACCTTGCGTCTCTCGATCGTAAGGCTCGGCAAGTTTGACGATTTCCGGATCCGGTTCCACACGATCATCAGAGGCTATGGTCCGTGCTGATTTGGCATATACACGCCAGCCGGTTCCGCTTTTCTGCAGGTATAGATCGGCGCGCGCGAGATGCCGGCCCCAGTGATTGGCCTGCGTCAGCAACACCCCGTTGAGGTAAAGCGAAGGCACTTCGCGATGCGTGTGGCCCATGAAGATCACGTCCACACCGGGAACTTCCTTTGCAATCGAGATGGCTTCATTCTCGTGCGGCACTTGTCCCGGACTCACCTCGCCCGTGCGCAGGTCTTCGCCAAGACCCATGTGCATCGCAATCACTACTACATCCACCTTCTCCTGTTCGCGCAGGATCGGCACCCACTTTCGTGCTTCATCAGTGGGCGGGTGAAACTCCAAACCGGCGTAGTTGGGCGGATTGTCCCAAACCGGAACTCCCGGCGTTGTCAGACCAAGTATTCCGATCTTTACACCTGCAACTTCCTTGACGACGTACGGTTTGTAATGCGGCTTCTGGGTCGCTTTATCGTAGGTATTTGCCGACAGCCAGGGAAAATTCGCTTCGCTGCGTGCCTTTTCGAGAACTTTCAAACCGAAGTTGTATTCGTGATTGCCGACCGCCATCGCGTCGTAATTCAACGAACTCATCACGAGCATCATCGGGTCAGGTGGCTGATTATTCTTGCGTCCATGAAACGATTCGAGTGGCGAACCCTGAATCGTATCGCCGGAATCGACCAGCAACACGTTCGGTTGCTCTTTGCGAACCCGCTTGATGAGCGTGGCGACCTTGGCAATACCGCGGTTGTCGGATTTGTTTGTGTAATAGTCGAGGGGGTTGATGTTGCCGTGTAAATCGGTTGTGCCGAGAATCGTGATGTGCACTCGCTCCGGCGCAAAGCTGCGCCCGACCAAAACGAGGCCGAGCATAATGACGAGCGCTGAGAGGGAGTAGACGAAAGGTGAAAATCTTCGATGCTTCATAGGAACGTCTCTCAATTAGAGACAGGATTAACAAGATTCAGCAGGATTTACAAGATATCCAGTCCAGTCTCTCCAATAACGGCGTGGCATGCAGTTTGTTCAATTGATTGCGATCGGAT
This sequence comes from uncultured Acidobacteriota bacterium, assembly GCA_963708055.1. GTDB lineage: Bacteria > Acidobacteriota > Blastocatellia > Pyrinomonadales > Pyrinomonadaceae > PSRF01. The sequence goes on from OY970193.1 coordinate 2,858,511, forward strand.
AGATTAATCATCACCAATACGACATGGATAATCTCGTCACTTCAAACATTCGCCAACGACCGATTCGCACGCTCGTAAGTGTTGCCGGCGTGGCGCTCGGCGTCATTCTGATCATGCTTTTCACCGGCCTCGCGCGCGGCATGTCAAACGATTTACAGCGTCGCGCGACCAACGTCCGCGCCGAATTGATCTTTATGCGCCCAGGCGCCCTGCAACTAACCGCCAGTACAGCCAATCTCGAGACGCAATATGCAACGCGATTAAAAGCTATTGAGGGCGTCGAAGAGGCGTTGCCGGTTATCCGTTACTTCTTTCAGGGCAGTAAGGGAATCGGCCTCGAACAAATTGACGGCGTTGATTGGGATGCGTATGCGAGCATGAACGGGATCAACATGGTAGCGGGACGAGGTCCGCAAGGCCTCGACGAAGTGGTCATTGATGAAACCAAGGCGCGAAACACCAACTCTCGTGTTGGCGACGTGCTCAAGCCCTTCGGCACAACGGAATATCGCATCACCGGCATTTACTCGCCGGAGTCGGGAGCGCGTGTGAAGATGTCGCTCGCGGCCATGCAACAGGCGCTTGAATCGCCTGACAGGTGCACGTTCATCTTTGTAAAACTCCGCAATCCGGATCAACTCCAGGAAGTGGCCCAACGCATCGATCAGGAAGTCCCCGGCAATATTATTCAGCCGACGCGCGACGTGTTTACGAGTTTTGAGAAGAGCATTCCATATCTCGGCGTGTTCTTGCGCGTGCTGGTTGGTCTGGCGGCGGTGGTGAGCTCGCTCGTGGTTATGCTGGCGATGTACACCACAATCACCGAACGGACACGCGAGATCGGAATCCTGAAAGCGATGGGTGCTTCGCGTGGCTATATCGTCGGAATCATTGAAAAAGAAGCGATCCTGATCAGCATTATTGGTCTGATTGCGGGCTTTCTGATTTCGATGATCGCGGGGTATCTAATCCACCAAGCCTACGGGCTCGTGTTCGAATACAGTTGGACGTGGGCTTTGGTTGCAGCGGCGATTGGGGTGCTGGGCGGAATTCTTGGTGCGTTATACCCGGCGTGGCGCGCTTCAAACCTCGATCCGGTTAATGCCCTCGCGTATGATTAAAGCCACGGATTGTCACGGGTTAAGCACTTCTGTTTGATTGTTCTGACCCGTGATCATCCGTGTCAATCCGTGGCCTCTTTTCCAGATCAAGATCAACCCTATCGCACTCCAGAAGATGTCGCGCCCTTTCCTCACGATCGCGAGTGTTTCACCGATCCCTCCAGCAAAACCGAGAACTCGCGACACCTGACCAGTTCCACCTTCATCCACACCTGCACGCAACGGAATAAACTTGAATACAACGTTGATGATGCGATTTACCGATTCGAGAATAAACGCCTGCGCGAGTGTCGGCGGCACGGGACTGATAAACGAAAGCGTAACGAACACTTCCAACACACCCGCCGCATGAAAGCCCATGTCCAGCGCGAATATCGAAATAAAGCTGCGCCGGCTGTTGGCGTAAAAACCGTAGATACGTTCCTCCAGCGACTCCGCACGCGGCTTCGCTCGCGCGATTAACTTCGTCGCCAATCCGCGGTTCGCTAAAAATCCCAACGCACCGCTGAGAAACCTCGATTGTCTTCTAATAACCAAATACGCAAGCGGCAAAATGAGCACGGTAACAATCAGTGCTCCAAAACTCGCGTAACGCAAAGGTTTTGGAAGTGAGAAGCTCAGCAGTAACGTCGCGGTGCCGGTGAAGATAAAGACCGTCACCGTGAGGGCGTAAAAGATGTTTTCAATCGCCAGTCCCGAAAGACCAACCATCAACGGCACGCGATCCTTAACAAAGACCGCTTTTGACGGTTCACTTACCGCCACACTAACAAACGGAATGATATTGCCGAGAGCGTCGCCCATGATGCGAGCCGCGAAAGCATTGCGAAACGGCAAGCGATAACCTGGCTCGATGCAGCGCGTCCAGGCGAGCGCTCGAACCACATAACGAAGACTCGAAATCGCAAGTATGAGGAGAAAACCAGCGCCAAGCTGTTGAATTCTTGAGACGATCTCGCCCACGCCGGCGCGGCTGACAAAGTAGGCAAACAACCCGATGCCCAGAAGTCCGAAGATAATGCCAAGTGGAGCAAATCTCCTGCTTCCGCTTTGTTTCTGAATGAGCACATCCTCCGGCATCAAGGTACGGTACCACACGGCGTCTTTTGTTTTGCAACCACCATACCTCGCAAATAAAGCCAAGCCACGGATGACACAGATAAATCCGTCTTCATAAGTGTTTATCCGTGGCACCGTTTTGTCCGCCTTTATCCCTTGGTTTATGATGGCACGTTCCATTTCTACACCGGCAAACGAGCATCAAAAACCATGAGTCAATCCCAACCAGCTACATCGCATACTTCAGCCATTCCACTCACTACACTTTCCGAAGACGAGACAATGTTTCGCGCCAGCGTGCGTGAATTCGCGGAAGGCGAATTGCGCCCGCGCGTCGAGCACATGGATGAAGCGGCGAAACTGGATCCGGCCATCATCAAGCAGTGTTTCGACCTCGGCTTGATGGGTATCGAAACTCCCGAGGAATACGGCGGCGCGGGTGCAAACTTCTTTACCGCGATTCTGGCTGTCGAAGAGTTGTCGCGGGTCGATGCGTCAGTCGGTGTTTTTGTCGACGTGCAAAACACCCTCGTCAACAACGCTTTCATCCGCTGGGGCACGCCCGATCAGAAAAAGAAATATCTCACCCGACTCGCAGCCGACACCGTCGGCGCTTATGCGTTGAGTGAGCCCAGCTCGGGCTCCGACGCATTCGCCATGCAAACCCGCGCGGTTGAGAAAGACGATCACTACGTACTTAATGGTCGCAAGCTGTGGATCACAAACGGAATCGAAGCCGACATCTTCGTCTTGTTCGCCAACGCGAATCCTGAAGCGGGTTACAGAGGTATCACCGCCTTTATCGTAGAAAAAAGCTTTCCCGGTTTTTCGATTGGGAAGAAGGAAAACAAACTCGGCATCCGCGCTTCGTCTACAGTCGAGTTGATTCTTGAAGACTGCGTCGTGCCGAAGGAGAACGTGCTCGGCGAATCGGGCAAGGGATACAAGATTTCGATCGAAACACTGAATGAAGGCCGCATCGGAATCGGCGCCCAGATGATCGGCATCGCTACCGGAGCACTGGAAAGCGCGCTTGCTTACACGGCCGAACGCCAACAGTTTGGGAAGTCGATCAACCAGTTTCAGGGCGTGCAGTTTCAACTCGCCGAGATGGCCACGGAGTTGGAAGCTGCTCGTTTGCTCGTTTACAACTCAGCGCGCATGAAAGACGCCGGAATCAACTTCGTGAAAGAAGCCGCGATGGCAAAACTCTATTCGTCGCGCGTCGCGGAGCGGGTGAGTTCAAAGGCGATCGAGTTGTACGGCGGTTATGGTTACGTGAAGGATTATCCGGTCGAAAAATACTGGCGCGACTCCAAGATTGGCGCAATCTATGAGGGCACGTCGAATATGCAACTCCAGACGATCGCCAAGTTAATCATCGGAAAATAAGCAGCGAGCGCCAAACGTATGAACGACACCAAAGTATTGAAACTGGTTCGGAAGTCTGATTCAGATACAACTACCACCACGCCGGAACAAGAAGCTGAGATGGGAATGTCGCCCGGTCCTACTTCAGTGCCGGTGATACCCGAACCAGCAGAAGAAACCCCGCTGCGGTCAGTGCCGAAACCAGTTCCGGCAAGTAAACCAGCCCCTAAAAAAGATACAGAATTACCCGATCACAAACTCTTGATCGAGATGTATCGCACGATGTACCTGTCACGACGCATCGACGACAAGGAGATTCAACTCAAGGGTCAAAACCGGATCTTCTTTCAGATCAGTGGTGCGGGCCATGAAGCAATCCTTGTAGCCGCCGGAGTGGCGCTCAAAGCCGGTTACGACTGGTTTTATCCCTACTATCGCGATCGTGCCCTTTGTTTGCAGTTGGGCATGACAGCGCTCGAAATGTTGTTATCCGCGGTCGGCGCCGAAGCCGATCCGAATTCGCATGGCCGCCAGATGCCTTCTCACTGGGGGCACACAAAACTGAATATCGTTTCGCAGTCGTCGCCGACGGGAACGCAGTTGTTACAGGCCGTGGGCTGTGCCGAAGCGAGTTATCGCTATGAACTTGTTCCCGAACTCAAAAACCGGATCGGGAATTTCCAGAAAGACGAAGTGACTTACGTTTCGCTCGGCGATGGCACGAGCAGCGAAGGCGAGTTCTGGGAAGCACTCAACACTGCCAGCAATCTAAAACTGCCGGTGTTGTTTCTTTTGGAGGATAACGGTTACGCGATCAGCGTTCCGGTTGAAGTACAAACCGCGGGCGGCGATGTCTCGCGATTGGTCGAAAATTTTCCTTCGCTTTACCTGCAAAGATGCGACGGCACCGATCCGATTGAATCACTGGAAGTGATGCGCAAGGCGGTCGCTTACTGCCGCGAACGAAAAGGCCCGGCGTTGGTCCACGCGAAAGTCATTCGTCCTTACTCGCATTCGCTTTCAGACGACGAAAAGCTTTACCGGCCTGACGAAGAACGTGCGAGCGATGCCGAACGCGATCCGGTCAAGCGTTTTGGATCGCTGTTGATCGATGAAGGCGTTATCAATCAGGCCGAACTGCAACGGATCAAAGACGAAGTCGACGCGTCTGTGAACGAAGCTGCCGACATCGCGCTTGCAAGTGCGCAGCCCGCTCCGGAAACGGCGACTAAGTACGTTTTCTCGCCCGACGTCGATCCGTGCGCGAAAGAGTTTGATACCGAAGCCGGCGTGCAACTTACGGAAAACACCGGCACGATGGTCGATTTGATCAATCGTTGTTTGGAAACGGAGATGGCCCGCGATCCGCGGATCGTTGTGTTTGGCGAAGACGTCGCCGATTGTTCGCGTGACCAGTATCTCGCAGCGGTAAAAGGCAAAGGCGGCGTTTTCAAAGTCACTGCAAATCTACAACGCAAGTATGGCAGCGCTCGTGTTTTCAATTCGCCGCTTGCGGAAGCAAACATCGTCGGACGAGCGATTGGTCTAGCAACTCGCGGATTCAAGCCGGTGGTCGAGATTCAGTTCTTCGACTACATCTGGCCCGCGATGCACCAGATTAGAAATGAACTGGCGCTGCTTCGCTGGCGCTCGGGAAATGAATGGAAAGCACCGATGGTGATCCGTGTGCCTATCGGCGGTTATCTCAAAGGCGGCGCGGTTTATCACTCGCAATCAGGAGTATCGACGTTCACTCAGATTCCCGGCTTACGCGTGATCTATCCTTCAAACGCGCTCGATGCGAATGGTCTGTTGCGCACTGCGATCCGCAGTGACGACCCGGTGCTTTTTCTCGAACACAAACATCTTTACCGGCAGGCGTACAACAAGTCGCCATATCCAATCAATGAGTTCCTGATTCCGTTTGGCAAAGCGAAGAAGGTTCGCGAAGGCACCGACATTTCGATCATTACCTACGGCGCGCTCGTGCAACGCTCGCTGGTCGCGGCAAAACAGATGGAGCAGGAAGGAATCAGTGTCGAGATTATCGACCTGCGCAGCCTGATGCCGTTTGATTGGGACGCAATCGCCGAGACGGTGAAAAAGACCAACCGCGTGATCGTTGCACACGAAGATTCACTCTCATTCGGTTACGCTGCCGAGATCGCCGCGCGCATCACCGACGAGCTATTCGAATACCTCGATGCTCCGGTGAAACGCGTTTGTGCCCTCGACACATTTGTTGCATACGCACCACAACTCGAAGACGAGATCCTTCCCCAGGTTGCGGATGTAGCGAAAGCGATCTCGGATCTAAAGAAATATTAGCCGTCCACAGATTACACAGATATCAACCACATCCACGGATTACGAAGATAAATCTGCGTAATCTGTGGATGATCCGTACAGCGGTGTATGGTTCTATTCCGAACGTTTCTGCCCAAAATCCTCGGTTTTCCTGCCTCTTTAGTTGGCACAAATCTTGCGAAATCCCCCAATATAAGCACGCCTCTGAGCGTCTCCCCGACATCGGTTCCCCCGACAAAATTAATCGCGATTAGTTAAACCACAAGGAGGTTAGCTGATGAGCAAGCACGTTTTGAGCGTTTTGGGGGCTGTGATTCTTACTCTCGCAATCGCCGCAACCGCTCTCGCACAGACAACAGTTACCAAGACGGTGCAAAACCCGGATGGCACTTACACAATAATTGAGTATCCCGCAAAGAAAGAAGTGATCGTTAATTTAACCCCGGTCGGCGTCGCTAGCGCGAAGGGCGTGGCTACTATTCTTCGTGATGACGATGGCACCAGGATCAAATTGAACCTAACTGATGTTCCGGCAGATCTGACCGCCATGACGCTTTATGCAGTTGATGATAAAGGAGTTGTTACGGCTCTCGGACCAGTCGCTATTTCAAACGGCGTCGGGACCTTAGCGGCCACCACGCCACTTTCACGTTTCATGCTCGTGGCAGCGCCTGAACCGGCGTTGACTGCGTACAATCCGGAAACCAAAGTGCTGTTTCGAAGTGCAGTGCCTGAAGGCTTTACCGTCATTCCATTGACGAGTGCACAAGGTGAAACCGTTGCGGCAATAGGAACACCCACCGCAACAACCATTGTGACCTCAAATCCAGGTGCTGTTGTCACGACGCCGAGCGGTAACACCACGATAGTGGTTCCGACCGTCGAGACGAAGACAACCTATTCGGCGCCGTTGCTTAATATCCCGGCATATAAAAAAGGCGACGACACAAAAATCAAGGTCGATTTCAGTGGAGCACTAACGGGCGCGCGCGCGAACGTTTTCATCACGCCGCGGAAAGACGGACCGACTGAGGTCAAGATGCGTTTCCACGACCTGAAGGAAGCACCGGCGGGTCAGAAATTCATTCTCTGGGCGGTTACTGCTGATAATAAGTTCACCAAACTCGGCCAGGTAGTGAATGCAAAAGGCCGCAACGAGGCGGAAATTAAGTCGGAAGTGTTACTGCCTGACTTCGGTCTGGTAGTGACCATGGAAGGCGCCGAAGGCGACATGCCGGTAGGCCCGATGGTGGGAACAATCACCATTGTTCCGTAGTAAAACGGGCTTTTCCGTAACCGATTCATCCACGGATTTACGCAGCCGCATCTGCGTAATCCGTGGATGAACTTTTTTCTGTGTCAAATCCTTCACAAAAAACTACCACTCCAACACCATCTTGCGTTAATATGTCGCGCCTGAAGTTTGCACCCGGCAGCTTCAGAACTCCCGACAGGCTCTAAACGAGCCGCCCATCTTTCAATCGCAACGAAGATCCCCTGCCGTGAACCCCTTCACGCGCTAAAGTCTCCGTTATTGTCTGGGTGTTAACGACATGATTAAGAGTTTGCCTCGTCTCTTCCCTGCTTTATTAGTCCTCCTCGTTGCCGCTTTCGCGGTTCAAGCACAAGAAAGTCTCCCTGCGCTCGTCAAACGCGTTAAGCCTGCCGTGGTCGCCATTGCGACTTACGACGCGAGTGGCGAAGCGTTGATGACCGGTAGCGGTTTCTTTCTCAAGCCCGGACAGGTGGTGACAAATCTTCACGTTATTCGTGGCGCGGTGCGCGGCGAGATCAAAACTCTCGACGGCAAAGGCAAGGTGTTTCCGATTGGCGGCGTGCTGGCGGTTGATGAAGAAGGCGACCTCGCGTTGCTGAGCGTGGATACGAGTCAGGATCGCGTGCGCAGCACCGAACTAGCCAGCGAGCTTCCTGACGAAGGTGAACCGATCTTTGTAATCGGAAATCCGCTCAAGCTCGAGGGCTCTGTGAGCGATGGAATTGTGTCGGCAGTGCGCGAAGTCCCAAACAGCTATCGGATTATTCAGATAACTGCGCCGATCTCCCACGGCAATAGCGGCAGCCCGGTTTTCAATTTGAAAGGTCAGGTGCTGGGCGTGGTGACGATCAAAGTCACAAACGGTCAGAACATTAATCTCGCGATTGCGGCAGCGAGAGTCGCACAACTGACGGCTGGAAAAATGAAGCCGTTGTCAGAGCTTGCCGCAAAGGGCAAAGGCGACGTCGCGGAGTCGTTGTATCGTTCGGGGTTGGATTCACTCTGGCTGGGTAACTACGACAACGCAGTCGGGTATTTTGAGAATGCCGCAAACAAGAATCCGAAGCGCGCGGAAGCGTGGGTTCAGGTCGGTTATTGCAAAGTGAAGCAGGGGAAGACTCAGGAAGCGATTCGCGCTTACCAGCAGGCTTTGCAGCTCAAGCCCACCGATGCTGAGATTCATAACAAGCTTGGTGATGCTTACTACTACTCCGGTCGTTTGCGTGAAGCAATTGACTCGTATACCGAAGCGGCACGGCTACGTCCCGATTGGGCGGAAACCTTCTACAACCTCGCGCTCGCTTACTCCGAAAGCGGCAACCCCAGCATGGCCGCCACCCAGGCACGCATCCTCCAGCGCCTCGATCCCAAACTCTACGAGAAATACCTGAGCGAAACGATGTAACAGTAGGGGCGGCCCTCCGTGGCCGCCCTAGTCTGGAACTAAGGATCAAGCCGCTCTCAACGGGAACAAAGAAGTTCGTGCGCTAGGGCGGCCACGGAGGGCCGCCCCTACAATCATCCGGCTTGGCCTGTAAACACGACCCGGTCGACACTCTGCGGATTGCCCAACACTACAAACCGAATATTCCGCATGTACTTCTGCGAAACGCGCTGAATGTCAGCCGGCGTCACCGCCTGCAGTCGCTCGAGAAAATCAATCGAATTGCGCCAGCCGCCACCAATCAACTCATACTGCGCCAACTCACCCGCCTGCGCGGCATTTGTTTCCTGCCCGAGATAATACGTCGTTAAATACTGCGCAATCACACCGTGAATATCGTCGGAACTGACCGGCTCATTCTGCAACCGGTTAATCTCAGCGAGCATCACGCGAATCGATTGGTTCGCATCTACGGCCGTCACATAAAGACCGCCCACATTCGCGGCTTGTGTGCGTAGAAACGCGTCCGGCGCGTACGAAAGATTCCGCTTCACACGCACCTCTTCAAACACCCGATCTCGCAGCATCGAACTCGCAATTCGCATCGCATAAATATCCGGCGACGTCAGCGATGGTGCTGAAAACAGTCCCTGAACGTAATTCGTCGGCAACTCACGCGGTGTTATTTCAACTGACGACTTATCAAACGCCAGCGCCGGCACCGTTTCAACCTTGTAAGTGCCGCGCGGTAACTTGCCGAAGCTTGCGGTCACGAGTTGCTTAACGTCAGCAGGATTCAAATCGCCGACGATCACCAGTAACAACCGCGACGTCTCCATCAATTTCTTGTGGTACAGACGTAAATCTTCCGGCGTCAGCTTGGCCACGGTCTCCGGTGTGCCGCTGGTACTGTTCAGATACGGATGACCGGCGTAGGCCACCTTCTCCTGTAACTTTTGCAGGTACACGTCAGGATTGTCAGTGTCATCGCTGAGCGAGACGACCTGTCGCTCCTGTACGAGCGCCACATCTTCCTTCGTGAATGAAGGTCTCAGCACAACGTCAGAAAAGATCTCCCACGAACGATCGAAGTGCATGCGCGTGGTCGCCAGAGATAGAACCGAATAATCGTTGTTTGAACTGCTTCCGATCACCGTTCCCATGCGCGAAGTTTCAGTGCGCATACGCGCGCGTGGAAAGTTGGTGGTGGCCTCGGTCGCAACACTGAGCATCAACGTTTCGATACCGGCGTTTTGTGCGTTTATATTCGACGCGCCGCCACGGATAAAAAGTCCGGCAGCGACAGTCAAACTTCCTTCGCGACGCTTGAGCAAAACTTTCAGACCGTTGACTTCAAACTCGCTCACCAGAGATGCCTGTTTGGCGACTACGCTTTGAGCGGTTTGTTGTGCTTGAGGGCGTGTTTCCTGCGCCTGGAAAGAATCGATGCCGGTGAATAAAATTGCCAACAGCAGCGCTGCGTTAATCGTCCAGCGAAACGCTCGTGGCAGACCCGATTTTTGTTCTAAACAGTTCATAGATTGACTCGTAATTATTTTCTCATTTTAGCCCGGGGCGTTTTACTGTCCCATCAACTCTTCCGGTGTGATCTTGATCTTCGCCTGTGCCTCACTCGACATCAAAGCGAGGCCGATGTGGGGCTTGCCTTGTATGTAGGTGGTGATATAGCGGCTGATCTCGGCGCGCGACGTAGCTCGCAGTCGCGGCAAATAACCGCGGAAATATTCGAGCCCGGTGGAAGCCCACCAGAAGCTGAGCGTATGTGTGTAGTCGCTCAACTTCTCGCGTGAATAAAGATCGTCAGCTTCAAGCAATGCTTTCGCGCTCTCGAGCTGTTCGTCAGTGTAATAGTCTTTGTCGTTGAAGTGAGCTACTTCTTCATACATTGCTTTGATCGCGGCGCGCGCTTTGTCGGGAGTAGTTTGCGCAACGAGCGAGATCGGTCCCACGTTGCGTTGCGTGTAATAACCGAGGTCAACGCCGGCCACTAAACCAGTATCGACGAGATTTCTTTGGAACCGTGAATTGGGCTGCCGCAGGATGAACGAAAAAACGTCGGCGGCGTAAGTCGACGGGTTGTCTTTGCCGATTGATGGTCCATGCCAACTGATGTTGATGATGACATTCTGAACGGGTTGCTGAATCACCGCCCCTTCGCTCTTCGGCAACGGCGGATGTTCGACGAGTGGAAACTCAACAAACGGATCTTTTTCGCGTTTTGGCCAGTCGCCATAAAACTCCTGGGCGAGCTTCATCACTTCCGCAGGATTTACGTCGCCGGTTAATACGAGGGCCGAATTGTTCGGCACGTAATAACGCTGCTGAATCAAGCGCATCATCTCCGTTGTCGCACCGCCAACGGTTTCACGACTCCCCAGCGGGTTTTTGCGGCTCGTGTATTTGAAAAAGAGCCGGCTATTCATCTCTTTGCTCAAGTAGAAGAACGGATTCGATTCGTTGCGATCGATTTCGCCGATCACGACCTGCTTCTCGCGCACAAACTCGCGCTCGTCAAAAAGCGGGTAACGAGTGGCGTCCTTCATAAACTGCATCGCCGTGCGAAGGTTCTGGCTGGTAGTGGTGAAATAGTAATCAACCACTTCCTCGCGCGTCGTGCCGTTGTAAGCAATACCCATCGACCCAATCGTGCGCAGGTAGTCTTCTGCATTTGCGATGGCACGGTTCTGTTTGAAGAACATGTGTTCGTACAAATGCGAAAGACCGTTCAACTCGGGGGGTTCGGTGTATGAGCCGTTTTTCACGGCCAACTCGATCGTGACGAGTGGAACTGAGTGATCTTCAAGGATGATCACTTCCAAACCATTCGGCAGCACGTGGCTGATCAGCTTTGCTTCCGGCAAACGTGCCGGAGCGGGCGCCGGCGTTTGGGCCGTAGGCTTCGGCGCACTTTTCTGCTGCCGCACAATCTCAGCCGAGGTTGTCGACGGCAATAGCAGGGTTGATAGAAGAAGACAGACAAGCAAACTTCGTTTCACTGATAACTCCATATGCTGGGAATTGATGTTGGTCGTGGGGAAAAGGTTATCTTGCCAGGAAAAAATTGTACAGGATGGCTCACGAAAGAAATCAATAAAGACAAGATTTTGAAGATTTACACGATTAACAGGATAAATCCTGTACATCTGGTCAAATCTTGTTCATCTATTTCTTCGCCACCAGCGTGCGAGCTTTTTGTCGGAGGGCAGTTCGATAAGCAGCCGCGTCAGCCCCGGCCGCATTTGATAACCACTGAATTCGCGGTGTGCCGCGAGGGGTAGCTTCACCGGTCATCTGCATCGAGTAGGTGCGTTTTTCGTTTGGAACGAACAGAATAAAACGGCGGAGGTTTCGGCTCTCGGCCGAATCTCTACCACTAAATAACAACTCCGGATATCCATCTTCGTCGGCGTCAACCAATTCGGCACTCCAGTTCGCGTGACTGAAACCCTCGACGTCGAGACGTCCCTGCGCGCTTACGCGAAACTTGCCGTCGCGCTTCTGAAGCAGCACGAAGCTGCTGGTGCCGGCTTTTCGCTGATTATTAACCGCGACGATTGCCGTTCCTCCGTCACTATCAACTATCTCCAGTTCGCCCACCGAGCCACGAACAAACCGGGCCGCAATCTTGCGAGCTTGATCGAGTGAGAGTTGTTCCACCGGCTTCGGATGCTCGCGTGGTTTGGTTACTCCGCCGGCTGGAGCGTTGTCGCTACGCCACGAAGCAGGAGTCATTTGCACTTGCGAAGCCGCGAGGGGCAGGGCCGCTTTAGGTATTCGCTCGGATGCGCTTTGACCGGTATATCCCCAGGCCAGCAACGCACTGAAAGTCGTTACCAGAAACAATGGCAAGCCGATTCGAAACAACAAACTGCGTCCGGCATCAGCGGCCGCAACCATCGCCGACAACGGCTCCATGTCAGGCAGCGTTATATCCTGCCGGGCCAAACTGCGCTCCAAAAGACTCTTCGCCGTCGCCGCCGTGCGCGGTCGATCTTCTGGACGTTTCGCAAGCAAACTGTGAACTGTGAGGGCGAGTAAGTGCGGCACATCCTGCCTTAGTCGCGGCAAAGGCGGCGCGGCCGCAGTTGCCTGTTTCACCAAAAGTGCTGATTGCAGGGGATCGATAAACGGCGGACGCCCGGCAAGCATTTCATAAAGCAGAACTCCCAGACTGTAGAGATCGCTTCGCGCGCCCACTCGCTGACCCAAACATTGTTCGGGCGACATGTAACGCGGCGTTCCGATCAGTTGACCGGAACCAGTGCTTGCATGTGTAAAAGTTGAATCGGGCGACGAGGCAAGTACTTTCGCGACACCAAAGTCGAGTACACAAACGCCGCGTTTGCCTAACAGGATGTTTGAGGGTTTTAAATCGCGATGGATGATTCCGAGGCGGTGGGCTTCTTCGAGAACGTCGCAGATCTGCGTGGCAATGTTTACTGACTGGGTAAACGAAAAACGCTTTTCGCGCGCAAGGGCCTGCGAGAGCGTTTCGCCCTCGACAAATTCCATCACAATGAAATGACGACCGTCAGGCAGGGTTCCCGCGTCGAAGATCATCGCGGCGTTCGGATGGCGCAACTTGGCCATCGTTCTTGCTTCGCGCAGGAACCGATCCGAAACGTCTGCATCGCCTGCAAATTCCCGCTTGATGATCTTGACCGCAACCGGACGTTCAAGGTCCAGATGAGTGGCAAGGTAAACAGCACCCATGCCCCCGGTCCCGATTTCACGTTCTATTCTGAATCTGCCGGCGATAAATTGGGGGACATCCATATCTGACCTTCCTCGGGTTAAAAGGTCGCCTCGTCTTTCAATTGTGGTACGTGGTTAGGGGAAAGAGACGGTAGTGTAGCACTTCCGAGACATTTTGAGCCACGGATTTTCACAGATAAACACGGATATTTTATCTGTGTTATCCGTGAAATCCGTGGCTCAGTTTACTTATCCAATCCGGGGTGTACGCCCGGAACATTTGGAATCCAAAACACCTGCCCGTTGATCTCAACACTGCGAAGCCCGTGTTTCGGCAAGTCTTTCTCTTTCAGGCCTAGGAAAGTGAAGTGGGGCAAATCACTGAGGACGGTTTGAAACCAACCATGCCTGGCCAGGATCTCGCGCACACGCGGATTTTCAAACTCGTTTACATCAAACGCCAGCATCGCGATATGTTGCGAAGTGCCGGGCGCGGCGATCGAATACAGGATCGACTTTGAAAGATCCTTACTGAAGTAAATCCCCGTTTTTTCGAGTTCCAGAACCTCCGCCACTTGCTGTGACAACGGCAAACTGCGCAAGCGATTGACTTGTTCCTGCGTCAAACGGCCCTGCGCGAGCCAGTAATCGAGCGCCGGCTGAAAACGTGAATTCCACAATCGCACACTGTCTTCGTAATTCCGTCGCGCCGCCTCAGCACCGTCGCGGGGCGTGATGTCGAGGCCTTCCTTCTTCGCCTCTTCGCGTGCTTTGTTCAGTTTCTTGAGCGCCTCGGGTTGTAGTTCAATCTCGTCAAAACCGAAAACTTCCACGCCGGCGCCGGCGTCGTCCTGAAACTTGGTCACCTGTTCTTCAGTGGTGAAGATGCAAACCGGTGGAGGCAACACTTTCTTGTCGGCAACAAAGATAGCGCCATACTCTTCGAGGATGCGGCGAGAAACAGGATCCGCTGGAGGACAAATACTCTCGATCTTTGTTTTGCGCTTTTTGAGGGCCTTCGCAAGCGCTTCGTAAAAAGGAGTGGGCTCTTTGTCGTCTTTCGATTCTCGAATGGCGTTTGAACTCATTGGCAATGTTGGCAGCTTGTCCGGTGCTACCGTCCCCGCGCTCGCACCCGCTCGACAGACCGCAAGCAAAATCAAACTTGTCAATAGACGACTTACTTGACTCGAACTCAGAGGAACCTCCAAAAGCGCAGACGATGATAGTGGCGGCAGAATATGACGGTCAACCGGCGCCGAACTATGCTAGGCTCCTCGCCATAAGCATTCACTATGAAAATTGCTGATTTGTTTATGGAGTTGGTAGCAACCTACCGCAAGCACGGCTGGGAACTGCGCAGCGCGATCATGCAGCCCGCCTCCCTCGCAGAACTGCAAACACAGGAAGCAGATATCCTCAGCAAAGTGCCCGTCAAAGAAGCGGAGTTTGACGCGTTGTGGTTTGCACGTCCCTCACACAACAACCGCGAAGCGTGGGAGTTAAGACTGTTAGCGCAAACTCAATACGCGCTGTTCGAGACGTTTGAAGCGGATGAAACTGAAGATGAACGCGCCGATGTGAAACAAGAGATGGAGGCGCGAGTGAGAGACTACGTAGGAAAATCAGCCCCAGATGATACGGATAAAGGCGGATCTATTTCTTAAATCCGTTATTCATCCGTGTTCATCCGTGTTACTGCTTACCCATCTTGACGGGGATTTCAACTTTCTGAAATGGCTGCCCCTCACCTTCGCCTCGCATCACTACGAGTTTCACGGTGGTGTACGGTAGCGAGCGGCGGACGCGCATCAGAAATTCTTCGCTCGTGCGAATCGGAATGCCATCAAATTCAGTGACGATATCGTTGTCCTTGACACCGGCAATATCGGCTGGCCGGCTGCGCAAAATTGTTCCCAATTTCACGCCGTAGATATTCGTTCCCGGAACCTGGACGCGATCGGCATCACCATCTTCGTAACCGAATTGCGCGCGCCCTTCGGGGCGTCGTTCAAACTCTCGACTCAAGCGACGATTCTCATCCTGCGAGATGGTAGTGAGTTGGGCAGTCTTCTTTTCACCATCTCTCAGGTATTCGATTTCGATCGTCTGCCCTACTTGCGTTTGCGACATTATCTCGTCAATGTGATCTTCATCGCGAATCTGCTGGCCATTAACCTTCACGATCACATCGCCGCCAACCAGTCCTGCTTTATCAGCCGGTCCACCCGGCACACTGACGGATTCAAAAGTCACGCCCTGATCGCTGTCGTTGAATCCGTTAACACCAACGAACGACTTGACGACCGGGGGCGGGGCGGCAATCTGTCTCATACTGTGCTTCGGAGCAATGAGCGCGGTGAACGCCGCCGCTCCCACGAAAAACACGAGCAGACCAACAAAGATCCACGACATACCACTCATCCGCCGTTTCTTCTTTGCCGGAGCAGATGCCGTTCCGGCACTCAGGTCGGCATATTGAGCGCCTGTGTAGTCCCCCGTCCCGGTAGTGAGCCGGAAGCCGCAATTTCGGCAAAAACGAAGTTCCGCCGGCATCACCGAGTGACAGTTAGAACAAGTCGTGTGGTTTGCCGTTGTGGACAATATTAAAGTTTCTGAATCCTGCGACATAAGCTCACCTTGGTTAGGAAGTTAAACCGAAGAATACACGGCCAGGTTTCTATACGCCAAATAATCTTTCCCGGTTGCATTGCTCCCGTGCGATAGACTTCCGGCCAACTAAAGGGCAATATTTGACTCTAAATCTTGTCGAGATGTAAATACGACCTCAGGGAGGAAGTTCACGGTGGAAATAACCAAGGCACTCGCGGCGCTACAGCCGCTTTACGGCAAAGACAACGTGGAAATCATAACAACCGACGGCAAGCGAGTGCGCGGTACAGTAAAAAGCATGAAGACCACCCAGGCTTTAACCACTCCCAGCGTAAAAATGCTGTGCGCAAACGGGCAGATTATAAAGATACCCTTCCCGACCATCGCCGAGATTAAGGATCATAATGTAGGAGATTAGCCACGGATAGACCCAGATCTTTCTTTGACACGGATAAACACAGATCTTTCTAACCAGAGAGCAATCAGTCATTTTCCGTGTAAATCCGTGGTGAAATTTCTCATTTTTATCATGTTGACGTATAGTACGCCGTTCAAATGACGTCCCCTCTCGTTATTGATGATTTTGGTGGCCGAATTGCCACGGTGTGGTCTGAATTAAGGCCCGCCACACGCGGCCTCGTCGAACGAGCCTTACAAGCTTCCTCGACCGGGACACCCACCGCGCGAAACTTTCACTACGACGCCCGCGCCGATCTCGAACTCAGCCGCTTTCTTGCCGCGCTTGACGATCGCGCCGCGGAAAAGACCAACACACTCGACGCCGAGAAAAACGTCAAACTGAAATCGATCGCCGACACCTGCGCTGCCGTGCTGCTGGAAAAGACGGAATCAGCCGAGGTCTTCACCCAACTCGTCAAACGTGCGCAACTGCAAAAAGACTATCGACGCATTGACACACTCGCCGATGCCTTAACATCACGCTTTCCGCCCAGCGAGATCTGCGAACTCGCCCGCGCAGAAGATATTGTTGTCCGTGAACTCGCGAATGAAGCACTCGCTCGTTGCCCGATTTCCGTGCTGGCTACTTTGCTAAACGATCCGGTGGATTCTGACACTGCTCGCGCAGCGTTACGCAGGCAAGTTGTTGAATATGGTTCGGAAGAGGCCCGTCAGATCGTTAACGCACTTGAACAGGCCGACGAGATGTAGTTAGGCGCCGAGTTGACGCAAGCGTTCCACCACTTGATCAATCAACCAGTTTGGAGTTGAAGCGCCGGCGGTCACGCCAACTTTCTTCACGCCCTGCAAATCGCCTGGATTTATCTCGGCTGGAGTCTCAATCAAAAAGCTCTTCGCACACTGTTCCTGGCAAACCGCTAACAACTTAACGCTGTTTGACGAATGGCGCCCGCCAATCACGTAGAAAGCGTCAACTTGTCCGGCGAGTGCACGCGCGGCATCCTGGCGATCGCGAGTGGCGGAACAGATCGTATTGACTACCTGTGGCTCGGTATCCGCGTTCTCCCGAACAGCATCGGCGACTTCCAGAAACGTCTGTAACTTGATCGTGGTTTGCGATACAACCAGCGGTGCGCGCAACTTCGGCAGCGACTTCACTTCACCGGCATCGCGCACGACGTAAGTATTATTCGGCGCGTAACCAACCACGCCGATCATTTCCGGATGATCCGGATTACCGGCGACGACGACATCGCGTCCCTGGCGAGCGGCTCGTTCCGCCAAGTGCTGAACTCGCGTCACAAACGGACACGTGGCATCGATGACTTTCGCGGCGCGTTCTTCAAGTTCGCGCTGAACTTGGGGCGTAACTCCGTGGGCCCGAATTATGGCGATTGTGTCGGCGTCGGCTTCGCCAGGTGAGTCGATCGTGGAAACACCACGCGCGCCGAGACGCTCCATTTCCTGGGCATTGTGAATTAGTGGGCCAAGCGACCGAATCGGGCGCACGCCCTCTTCAACCACCTCTTCCACCATTTCCACGGCGCGTTCCACGCCAAAACAGAACCCGTATTCGTCAGCCAGTAGGACTTGCATTTAGCCTCCGCACGCATTCTAACACGAACCGGGTGCCTCCCTGGAGTGCGCCACCTTGGTGGCGCTTTGGCAAAGCGGTGCCAAGGCACCGCACTCCAAGGAGCGTCCCATTTTACGTGGGCAGCCCTTTGCGGGCGATGGATTCCATCAGGTTACAGAAGCGATCGAGTTCGTAGAGAGTCGTGTAAACATTGGGCGTGATGCGGATGCCCTTGAACTCCTCGTGAACGATCGGCGTCGTGAATACGCGATGCTTACTGAAGAGATAACTGCCGATAGCCGTGGGATCGACGCCTTCAATATTCACATTCGCAATCGCGCACGATTGATTCGGATCGAATGAAGTATTGAAACTAACCTTTGGTATGTCTTTTAAATGGTTCATCCAGTAGCGCGACAGGTACCTGAGTCGCGCTTCCTTGCGTTTGCCTCCCATGCCGTGGTGAAACAGCAGAGCCTCGCCGATCGCGAGCCGCGGCGCCGCGGAGTGCGTGCCGATCTCTTCAAACTTGCGGATGTCGTTCGCCTGCTTCGACTCCGCCGCCATCAATGGCCACAACTTCTCAATCTTGTCGCGCTTCACGTAAAGCAATCCGCTGCCCTTGGGAGCGTAGAGCCACTTGTGCAAGCTCGTGCCGAAGTAATCGCAGCCGAGATCTTTCTGTTTGAAGTCAAACTGCGCATACGAATGCGCGCCGTCAACGATCGTCTCGATGCCACGCGCGCGCGCCATTTCGCAAACCGCTTTCACCGGCGTGATCTGGCCGGTGATGTTTACCTGATGTGAAACGAGGATCAGTTTTGTTCGACTCGTGATTCCCTTTTCGAAGGCGGCTGTAATCTCATTGAGGTTCTTTGGCGGGATCGGGATCTTCACCATTTTGAGCACCAGACCTTCGCGGCGTTCACGCTGGCGAAGCGTGGTTAGCATGCGCGGGTAGTCTTGTGTAGTGGTAAGAATCTCGTCGCCGGGTTTGAAATCCATGCCCATGAGCAGGATCTCGAGCGACTCCGAAGCGTTGCGCGTGATTGCGATCTCTTCGCGATCACACCCAAACATCTCAGCCAGGCCGGTGCGAATTGTTTCCGATTGTGGCTCGAGTAGTTGCCACATCGTGTAAGCCGTCGCGTCTTCCTGTTGCCAGATATAGCGAACGAGGGCTTCGGTAACGATGCGCGGGCTTGGTGATACGCCACCGTTGTTGAGATTCACGATGCCGCGTGTAACCGTGAACGAGTTTTGAATGACGGACCAGTAGTCCTCGTCCATTGCGACCTGTTCGGGCGTCAGATGGGCGACACTGCGAGTGGCGGCTTCGACTTCTTTTAGGAGCGCGCCGATCGCGGGTGTGGAGATTGTTGCCAGACCAAGACTCTTGCCGGCCAGGGACAGAAAATCTCGACGAGATCTCATAGCGTTACCTCCACTCAAACAACTTAGTTTTGCGACGGAGCGCGGTCGGCATCATGCACGATCTCGCCGTTGATCACCGTCATCACACAGCGTGTCTTCAAAATCTCCGCCGCTGGAATCGTCATGATGTCCGCAGAAAGAATCGTTAAATCCGCCAGTTTCCCAACCTCAATCGTCCCCCGCAATTTTTCTTCAAACGCCGCATACGCCGGCCAGATGGTGAACATCTTGAGGGCCTGTTCGCGCGTGACGGCTTCTTCCGGATGCCAGCCATCGCCAGAAAACCCTTTCTGATCCTTGCGCGCCACGGCCGCGTAAAACTCGATCATCGGTTCACCACGTTCAACCGGCGCATCCGACCCACCAGGCACAACCACACCCGACTTAATAAAACTCTCCCACGCGTAAGAACCTTTCAGACGATCGATACCAACACGACTCGGCGCGAAGAACAGATCGCCAATCGCATGTGATGGCTGCATTGACGGGATGATACCGAGTTTCGCGAAGCGCGGAATGTCGGCCGGATTCACGATCTGCGCGTGCTCAACACGCCAACGTGGATCCGCAACTTTTCGCTGCGCTTCAGGAACGGCTTTGAACGCAGCTTCATATTCATCAAGGATGAAACGATTCGCGCGATCTCCAATCGCATGAGTTTCGACTTGGATGCCTTTGCGCAAAGCGTCCGCCAACAACGGTCGCAACTCTTCCGCTTTAACCGTCAAAAACCCTGACGTATCGTGCGCGTCGGAATATGGACCAAGCAACGCGGCGCCGCGAGAACCGAGTGCACCATCGGAAACGACTTTAATCGTGCGGAACGTAAAACGATTCCCATACGCGCCGATCGTCGCGCCTTCGTTGAGCAAACGCGTGGCGCTTGGTCCTGGACCATGCACCGCCTTGTAGATGCGCAGCTTGAGTGTTCCGGCGGCGTAGAGTTTTTTGAAGATCTGTACTTCGTCGTAACTGCCGCCGGCATCCTGGACTTGCGTCCATCCGAGCTCGATGTTTCGCTTCGCTCCGAGGATAACTGCGCGCTCGGCTTCTTCCGCCGTTGTAGCCGGCACGTGACGTCGCACCAATCCCTGCGCGGCGTCGAGCAACATGCCGTTTGGCTCGCCACTCTGTTTGTCTTTTGAAATCTCGCCGCCGAAAGGAGTCGCAGTGTTTTTGTCGACACCGGCAATCTTTAGTGCTGCGCTGTTTGAGACTGAGCCATGACCGTCAGCGCGTCCGAGAATTACGGGATTGTTTGGGGAAACCTTATCGAGGTCCCAGCGCGTTGGGAAAACGGGCGGTTGCCAGTGTGTCTCGATCCATCCGCGACCGGTGATCCATGCGCCTGGTTTTGTCTGGTCAACTCGTGCTTTCAACTTTGCGAGCAGATCGTCGAGGCTGGTGGTGCCTTCGAGATTCAGTGTCATCTCGCGAAAACCAACACCAGAAAGATGCTGGTGCGAATCAGTAAAACCCGGCAGCACGGTGTTGCCTTTAAGATCCACGACTCGCGTGTTTGTGCCAACGAACTTCTGTGCGCCGTCGTTGGTGCCGACAAAAACAATCTTGTCAGCTTTTACTGCGATTGCCTGCGCTTTCGCGGACTTGTCGTTGGCGGTGTAGACGTTGCCGTTTCTGAATACGATGTCAGCAGACGATTGAGCACGCTGCGTCAAAGGCTCGAACAGAGTTAAGAGAAGTAGACTGGCTACTAATAAACTGAGTTTCATTTTTCCCTCGGAGGTTTAGGCCACGAATTTTCGACGGATTATAACGGATCAGAATGATGCAACTGTAGGGGCAGCCCTCTGTGGACGCCCTAGCCATGAACTCAAGATCTCTGAATTCAAATTCTGAGACGCTTAGTTCCACATTAGGGCGGCCACGGAGGGGCCGCCCCTACAGTTGGCGATTAAGATCTCAAAAACTCGTCGAGTTCCTGCTTCGTCGGCAGCGCGGTGCGCGCGCCCAGCGCGGTGCATTTAATGGCAGCGACGGCGTTGCCGAGTTTTAAGCTGGTTTCAATATCTTCGCCGGTAAGAAAGCCATACAAAAAACCGGCGTGAAACGCATCGCCCGCACCGGTTGTGTCGCGACAACTATCGTGAATATCAAATGCCGCTGACTCAATAAAATTTCCCTCATGATAGATCACCGCGCCGGCCGCGCCAATCGTCATGCCTACCAGCAAACAACCATAACGCGCTTTTAACTCAACGAGCGCCGCGCGTGGATCGCTGACACCTGTAACACGACGTGGAAACTCCTTCGAACCGATCATGAAATCGATAAACGGAAGCAGTTCGGGTAGTCCTTTGTAAACATTGTCGATGTCGGCAGAGACGATCGTGCCGGTTAAGCGTGCCGCTTTTGCGACTTCAACACACGCCGGCGGATCGTGCGCATCGAGGTGTAATACTTTTCCTAATTTTCCAAACTCAACCGGCGCTTCGTCGCGTTGATAGGCCAGACGATCATCGCGATCCCAGACAATCGTACGTTCACCACTGCGCGCATCGATCGTGATAAACGCGATCTGATTTCTCGCGCCTGCAACAACCTCGGCAAAATCGACGTTTACATCGTCGTCTTTCAAGGTTTGAAATCCGAAGAGACCTTCCGGATCCGATCCAAAGCGGCCGGCGTAAGCCGTTTTCAATCCCAGCCGGCGCAAAGCCACCATGGCGCTCGCGGTTTGCCCACCCGCTGACTGCTTGTGATCGAGCAGTCGCATCTTGGTATCGAAGGCCGGATATTCAGGCACTACGATCAGGTGATCGACCGCGTTGAGACCAAAACCAACGGCGTCAAATGGTTTGTTAGTGGGAGCCGTAAGTGGAAATTGCATTTGCCTCAGCTAGAATAGCATCCAAGCAAAGGTGAATATAGAAGAGAAACTTAAAGAAATTCCGACCTCGCCCGGCGTCTATTTGCACAAAGACACGGCGGGAAGGGTGATCTACATCGGCAAGGCGAAGAACCTGCGCAGCCGCGTTCGTTCGTATTTTCGCGCCCGCCCGTTCGATCGAAAAACCGATGCGCTCGTCGGCCAGATTGCCGATCTCGAGTTCATCGTCACCGACAACGAAGTTGAAGCATTAATTCTCGAAGCCTCGCTCGTCAAACAACACAAACCGCGTTACAACATAAAACTTCAGGACGATAAGTCGTACCCGCACCTGAAACTCACCATCAACGAACCGTTTCCGAAAGTGGTTATCACGCGGCGCGTTCAACGTGATGGCGCCCTCTATTTTGGACCATTCCTGCCGGCCAGTCTGGCGCGCCGCACGATCGATTTAATCAACCGCACCTTTCAATTACGCACCTGCGACATTGAAATCAATGGCAAAGCACCGCGACCGTGTCTCGAGTATCACATCAAACGCTGCCTTGGCCCATGCGTCAAGGGACTGTGCACTCCCGAACAATATCAGGAGGCGGTACGCGACGTCCGGCTGCTGCTCGAAGGTCGCAACAAAGAGCTAGCGGATGCGCTCGAGTCGCGCATGTTTGAAGCATCAGAAACGATGCACTACGAGCTCGCGGCAAAGTATCGCGATCTGCGCAAGACTGTCATCAGGCTTTCGGAACAGCAGAAGATGGCGACCACTTCCGAAAGCGATATCGACATCTTTGGTTACTACCGTGAAGGCTCACGACTCGCGCTGCAACTCTTCACAATGCGCGAAGGAAACATCGTTGGGCGCCGCGAATTTTTCTGGGAAGACTTATCGGAAGACGCTTTTGACCCGGCTGAGTTTTTGAGCGACGTGCTCTCGCAGTACTACGCGTCAGACTACGTGCCGCGTGAGATCTACGTGCCCGTTGATTTCAGCGATCGCGAGTTACTCGAAAAAGCACTCAGCACGCGAAAGGGCCGGCGCGTAAAGATCTACGATCCGCAACGTGGCGAGAAGCGCGACATGATCGACCTCGTAGACAAAAACGCGAAGCTCGCCTTCGAACAACGGTTTCGCATTCTCAAGCCCGACATGAAACGCGTGCTTGAAGAATTGCAGGAAACGCTCGAACTGCCGCATTTTCCGGCGCGCATTGAGTCGTTTGATATCTCGCATATCCAGGGCGCGGAGAACGTCGCCGGGATGGTCGTTTGCGATAACGGCAAGATGAATCGTTCGGAGTATCGCAAATTCCGGATCAGGAGTGTTGAGGGTGCAAACGACGTCGCGTCGATGCACGAAGTAGTGACACGGCGATATCGACGTTTGCTTGAAGAAGGCAAGCCGCTGCCTGATCTGATCATGATCGACGGCGGTAAAGCTCAGCTAAACGCAGCGGCGAGCGCGACGAGCGAACTCGGGCTTGAAGCGATTCCAATGGTCGGAATCGTCAAGCCTCCGCAGCGACATAACGAAGTCGCGTATCTGCTGATGAAAGGCAGAGAAGACGAGCCAATCTACCTCGACTCACATTCGTTAATCCTGCGGCTGCTCCAGATGGTGCGCGACGAAACGCACCGCTTTGCCGTCACGTATCATCGCAAGCGACGCGAGTTGCGCGACTTTACTTCCGAACTGACAGCGATTCCAGGTGTTGGAGACAAACGCAAAGGCAGACTCTTGCGTCACTTCGGATCGATACAAAGGATCTCGCGGGCAGGAGTTTCGGAATTAACGCCCTTCGTCGGACGTAAAACTGCGGAAGAAATTGCGGGCCACTTCGAGCGACAACGATTGTTGGCCGGAAAACCAGCCACGGATTAACCCGGATTTGTTACGGATTCACGAATCAATCAGTTAAAGATCCGTGTAATCCGTGGCTAAGTTCCTTCACCTTTCACGCCACTGAATTCGTAAGTCAAATAGAGTTTCAATGAGCCATCGAGAATCTCGGCGCGCACATCCTTCGCGCGAGCTTTGACCGCACCATTGCTGGCTTTGACGGGAATCAACAACGAGAGTTGTGGCTCACTAATCAACACGAGCGGGTTTACCTTCTGGTTGATCGCGCCCTGAACAAACACGGTGACGAAGTTGTTCGCGATCGGATTCACGCCTTCAAGATTTACGCCCTCAACATCCACGTAGCCATAAACCGTCTGCTTCTCCTGATCAAACGATAACTTGATACTCGTTTGCGCCCATCCCTTGAACTGCATGCAGCCCGCGACGTTGTAACTGCCCGTAAACGCCATGGGGGCGAAAACTTTCCCGTTGCGAAATTGCACGCCCGTTTTTACCCCACCAACTTCAGGTAACAACGTGATCGAATTCTGACAACCACCCTGAAACAGCGCCTGCGCAATCCGTTCGTCGCCGTTGAAGGATTGGCCCAGTTGAAATGTCGGTGTGCCAAGACCGTTGAACGTCGTCGCGAGCACGGCATCAACAAAACTCTGCTCCAGAGCAATAACTACCGTGCCCGGTGGATTTCCTCCCTGATCCGGCGCCTGCACAGCCAGACCCGGAGCCGATTTCGCCGGCGGCGCGCCGAGGAAAAAGACCGCAGCGCCACCGCCAAGCAAAATTCCTACGAGAAGAATGACAACGTATCTCATCTGTTTACCTTCACTATCTTGGACTTGGACTTGGACTCGTCGCCGGCGACAAAGTCGGTGATGCAGCCGGTGGCGGTGTCGTGTTCATGTTCGACATCAATGTTCGAAGCACGGCCAGAACTGTATTTGTCACTGCATTCACCTGCGCTCGCACCTGTGCCTCCGGAACCTTGTTCATGCCTGCCGGTATTTCGAAAAGCGACGGATCGACAGTCGTCTGGATGTCGCGCATTTCAGCCACTATCGAGGCGCCTTTGACTCCCTGTACATTACCACTGGCTTCGCCAAAAAGTTCCGCGCGCAGAGGCAGCCCCGTATCCTTATCGACGAAAATAAACGATTCGGTTTTGACTTCACCCGCGCTCGTCTGCGTCTGTGCCGTGCGGGCGTAACGATACTTCAACGCGGTGCGTCCGGCGAGTGGTTCTTCGCCGACGAATTCGATGCCCTTCAGTCGATCGAGATACGACACGAGTTGTCCGGGTGTCATCAAGCGATGAAGTTGAAAGCCCGTGGCCGCCGGTGTCAATTCAGCATACTGTTTCCGCGCCGGCGCGATTCCGTATTGCACACCAGCTTTTTCCAGATAGATCAGATCTGAACCGTCCGGTAACTTGAACGAAAGTCGCCGGTCGGCACCGCTCCTGGCAACTTCGGCTGACAGCGTTGGGATACCGATGGCTTTATCTCCGCCTTCCGTTTCCGCAGTAAAGACGATAGTCGCGCGGTATGTATCCGGTTCCTTCGTGGCGAACGTTGACGGAGCCGTACTGGAGTTGATATTCGCACCGGTCGCGTTGGCGTTAACGTTGACGTTGGTATTGGTATTTACGTTGGCATTGACCACTTCACCACGCGAACAGCCACTGATTGCAATAGCGACGATTGAAACAGTTAACACAAGCACAAAGACCGGCGGTCTAACGTCGGTGTTTTTCATATTGGCATTCTCCGAAATTCGCGCTCGCGCGCGACGTTATTAAAAGGGGGTGATTAAGGAGGGAAGGCAGATAGGATAGCACGAGATTGGGCCACAGATGAACGCGGATGAAGACAGATCTGTATTTATCCGCCGTTCATCTGTAACTCTTCCTCATAAACTGTTGACTTGAGTTTACTTTTGGACTAGAAAACTGCCCATGAAACACATACTGGTCCTGCTGCTGCTGGGCTTCGCCCTTTCCCTTTGTAACCTTTCCGAGCGATTCAAAAAGAGCAGTTCAACTTCTGGTCCATCCGGATCCGGAGGCACTGCCAGTAACCGGTCGGTGGAAAAGGGCCAGCCGACAGCGGCGCAATCCGCGGCAATTGCCGGCGGAAAAGACGCAAAATGGGAGCGGCAGGGTATGTCGTGGACGGTTCCTGGAACCTGGACCGAACACGAAAATGAGTCGAAGTCGTTTATGTGGAGCTCGCCGAGTGGTGGAGGTGCGGCGGCGAATCTGATTGTCAGCATTTCACCCATGGGTGAGGAATTCCCGATTGACGCGAGCATTCAAGCGTACTACGAGAGCGCCGAGACCAGAGCCAAGAACGGCGAGGTTGATGAAGTGAAATGGGTCGAAATCGATGGGCTGACAGGCGTGCAATTTCGCGAGGCAAACCCGGAGAAGCCCGATGATCATCGACGTCTGCACTGGATAGCCTATCGCAAATATCTCGGACAGGTTCAGATGGTCAACCTAATGCTCGCAACGCTGGGCAAGGATTTCGACCGGCATAAGGACGCGATGTACGGCATCCTCTATTCAACCAAGATCACACATTAATTTTTAACCCCGAAATCCCAACTGTTTTTGACCTCGAAATCCCAACTGTAGGGGCGGCCCTCCGTGGCCGCCCTAGCGTACGAACTTCTTTATCTCCCGATAAGAAAGCCACGGAAAGACGCTCTTATCGTATCGCTCCAGGTGAGACGATTTTGAGTTCCGGACAAGGGCGGCCACGGAGGGCCGCCCCTACAACCAGGCTGCGGCAGAGTGCCGCTAATCTCTGAAAAAACACCTGTTAGTTATATTGGGTGTTGACTTCCCTCCACGAATCAGCTAACTGTCTGCGAGTTTACTAGTAATGTCCTTACGATCCTTTCGGCGTTTTGAGTTGGGCTCAGAACGCTTCCCCGAGTCAATTAGTACAATCTGGATGAACAAAAACTGGGTTCTGTCACAGGAAGCTTTCGATGCTTTGCTTGACTGGCTTGATTCGGATCGCGAACGGGCCGGCGTCAAGTACGAGGAGATTCGGCGCCGGCTGATCAAAATCTTTACCGGTCGCGGCTGCGCTGAACCCGAAGATCTGGCCGACGAAACCATCAACCGCGTTACCAGCAAACTCAATGAGATCGGAAAGGAGTTTGAGGGTGATCGATCCCGTTACTTCTTCGGTGTCGCAAATAAAGTCTACCTGGAATTTCTGAGACGAAAACTGCCTCAAGTTCCTCCCGTCCAAACCGACGATTCCAAACGAGTTGAGTTGGAATATCGCTGCCTGGAAAGTTGTATTGACGGTCTCAGCGATGAGAATCGCGAGTTACTGCTGCAATATTACGGCGCCGAAGGGCGTGCAAAGATCGAACAACGTAGAATTTTGGCCGAGAAACTGGGGATTGCGCCCAACGCCTTGCGCATCCGGGCCTATCGCATCCGTTTGAGTTTGCAGGAGTGTGTGGAAAAATGCGTCGAGAATTCGATTTAATAAGGTTTACCTGATGAAATATCCGAACGTTTTTAGTCATTAAGATCAGAGAGCCACGAGGTCAATTTGAACCCGCATCTTGATAGCCAAGCCATGAGAGCTTACCTGTTAGGCACTTTGGAAGAGGATCAAAGAACGCAGTTAGAAGAAGGAATTTTGTCTGAACCGCAGATTTACGAAGAACTTTTAATAGCTGAAGAGGAATTAATCGATCAGTTTTTAGCCGGTGACTTATCCAAAATCGAAACTGACCAGTTTGAGAAACATTTCTTAATCACTGCCGACAGGCAAAAGAAACTGCGCTTCGGATCGATGCTGCAGAACTACGTAAACTCCCATTCGTCGACTCTGCAACCGAAGCCTTTCACATCTGTAAGCACAGCTCCCGCGCCGCTTAGTTCTTTTTCGTTCACCAGCAGACCAGTCATGGTGTTTTCGGCCATGCTCGTGGCGCTGCTTGGAATCGTCTGGGTTGGTTGGTTCGCCATGAAGAAATCAGCCGACCAGGCTTCCTTACACACAATCCCGCCGCACTTAACGGTTACGCTCAAGCCGGGCTCAACAGGTTCCCCGCAAACCGCGACATCACCCGCCAACGGGGCACCGAAGGGTTATCAGGTGAAGCTCGAGCTGGAACTCGCCAATCCCACGTTTCGCAACTACAAGTCCGAACTGATTCGCGCCAACAAATCCCTCAAGGTATCTGACGAACTCACGCTGGAAACAAAAGGCAAGCAAATTGTGGTGCCTTTTACTGTGCCTGGTGAAATGCTGAGTCCGGGAGACTATCAAGTGAGGTTGAGCGGCGTGCTGGATTCAGGTGCCGACGAGTTTATCGACAGTTATTTATTCCGTATTATCGAGTAAGTCCTCACTAACTTACCCAGCAAAAATATTCTGAAATGTTTGGCACTTCAAAGTCATTACCATTGAGTGTCGCAAACAATGATACCCCACGCGCGCGACCCCGAGTTTCCTCACCCCAGCATGCTACAAATGCATGTCCTCATAAGAGATGGCGAGCGACTGCTGGAAGTCGCTCGCCAGTATTTTGCCCGCCTTCAAATTAGTAATCCTACTGCTTGCGAATGTAGTTTCGATGAACCCAGCCATCCTTCTGGTGCCGATCCTGAGTTTCAAAGAAAATGTTCTTGTCGTCTTCGCGTGTGACAACTTTCACGCGCGAGGTCACGTCCTTTGACGCCGGTTTCGGCTTCTCTGAATCAGCCAGGAATGTCTCGATCGTCTCGCTCGTTACCGGTGTTGGCGCGGCAGTTCGGTTCAACTCGGCAATTGCTTCCACCGCGCTCGCTTTCAACAACTTCGGCCAGAGTTTCACAAACAACGCGTGCGACGCGTAAATATCAGCGCTGTTTACATGACCGTTAATCGCAAAAACATATCCGATCACATCGCTCTTATTTCGAAGTGCACCGGAAAGAGTGTTGAGGTAAGCGGCTGTCGTGCCCTTAACTTTCGAATCCTCAACCGACAACTCTAAACTCGATTCCGAAGCGCGGCTTCTAACACTGCCGCCGACGTTTGCGGCAAGTTTTTCCTGCGCCAGGTTGACGTTCGTCCAAACGGCCTGTTGTGAATTTTCGCGTTTCGCCGCGAGTTTAATCTCTTTCGATACGACAGCGTTTTCAGAGCTGCCGAACGAGGCAGCTTCCTCGCTCCCTCGCTTGTTCCAACGGCCTGACTCGACACAAAACGCCGCAATCGGCATGCGTCCTGATCTTGGAGGTACGATGAAATCCATTGAGATCATCCGATCCTGTTCGCCACCGCGGACGATGTCGCCCGATTGAACATAGATATCCTGGTTCGAAAGATTTCTGATGGCGAGTTCATTCACGTCTTTGGTCTCATAAACGCGTACTTTCTTTTGCGCCAATGCTTCCTGAAGAGTGAGAAAGGTCTTTTTGGTCGTGTCTTTTCCATGCACGAGAAACACCGTCAGGTTTTTATGCGTGTATGGACCAGAGAGACGATAGTCTGACTGTGCGGGGACGTCTTGGGAACTGGTTGAGGTGCTTTGTGCAAGCGCTATGACGAAAAGTCCGGCGGAGAGAGCGATTAAGAGAGAGAAAAACGTGATGGTGATTGGGTGCTTTGGCTTCATTGTCGTACTCCTGAAGATGGATTACAGGGAGACCGCTACATGGACCACGGGGAGACGGGATCAATTGCTAACGATTAAAACCCCTTGGTTCTTGAGGAACGAAAAGTTGAAGACTTCTTGCACCTGTCAGACGAAAACCATCGGGCGTTCGTTGCCCGATTCACCGGAAGTGAGGCGCGAATCGTTGGAGTGAGCTTTAAAATAGTTTCTCTCGCCACGGCGCGGCGGCGCAACGAAGATCTGAATGTTGCGCCGCTGCGTCGCCGCGAGAGAAATCCTATCTATCGAACTGAACCCAATCAGCCCGATCCCAAACTGGTGGTCACGCTTAGAAAGCTGGGATTGCAAACGGCGTCAGCCCCGGCCCTGCCCGCCTCATTGGGATCCTCTTTTTTCTTGACATCGCGCTTGGGCAAATTCAGAAGCGGGAAATAGAGACTGAAATCTGTTACCGGTGTAGGTTCAGCTTCTCCTGGCTCGCGGTCACCCACCTCCAAAGACTCTATCGGTAGCGACGACGGTAAACATTCGTTTCTGAATGTGATCTCATGTGGTTTACCGGGAATAAAGGGAAGAACTAACAAGAACTCTTCCGGTCCGTCCACACGCAGCGTGACGCTGCCTCCCGCCACACACTGAATGTCCGCATTACAAGCTTCACCCAACGCTCCAAATGGTTCCTCCTTTGCCTTGCGGTTCTCCAGATTGACCAACATCATGTTGCCGCTCTTACGCGCGGCATCGGCATAAAGAACCGGATCGGAGACGTATAACTCGGTGACGTTGCTTGGCCGCGACAGTTTGACGCGTTCATTCTTGTTGAATTCCCTTTCGAAATCGACAATCCAGCGTAGATCCTCTTCGTGATTGGCGGCGGGGTTTTTGCGATCAAATCCGTCACCTACCTTGAAAAGTGATTGAGTGTGCCGAATCGCCCGGCTGGCGCTGATGGAAATCTTGTTGCCTGGGCCAAGTTCGAGCGTTGACTCAGAGTACTTACCAACGTTCGGTAAGAATCTCTTAACGAAAATAGTTAACGTGTGCTGTGGGTCATGAATCAAATTGACCTCCCACTCGTGAGTCTGCGGATTAAAACAACTAAGTGCCAGGCCGGTTACGCTAACCTTAACGGCCGCTTTTCCGTGATCGAGGGACTTCCAATTATTGTTGAGGGGTGTAGTGTCAGGATTCATACTCATCGTCGTTATCCTTTCTGGGCCAAGAGAGTTAAAAATTGACGTAACAGTTGGGGGAGCAAACGTTTATTCACTGACGGCTTTAAATGCATTGAGCTTGCCGTAGCCGTACCGGCCGTCATGAGGAACAGCTCCGTTCACCAAAGCAGTTCCGCCCATGGGCTCACAACTCGCAATCATTTTTTCGCATACCTCCGCCGCAGTCATCCTTGGAAACCGGCGAATGACCAACGCCGCCACGCCCGCTGCTAAAGGCGTGGCATAGCTGGTCCCGGTGCCAAACATGTTGTCGCTACCGATTGTCGTACTGAAAACGTCAACGCCGGGCGCCAGGAATGCCAAATTTGGACCAATCGCCCCACCGCCCCAGCCTCCGCTGCGGTTGTACTTGCCTATCGCCATCACCTCAGGAAGACCACAAACCGGATCCTCTGACAGAGGAGTTTGCAGGTTATTTACCGCCCAGAAGATTGGTACGCCGAGAGCTCGACCATATCTCCTTCGCCCCTGTGTGTTGGCAAAATAAATGGCCTCAGCTAAAACGCTCATCAGCGGGTTATCGGTATCAAGGCTGCACGAGATCACATCCGCTCTTTGCCTGGGTGTTGCTCTCCGATCGTACTCAGATGGTTCCACCGCAAAGTGAATGGCGGCAGCCAGGGTTGTTTGCGTAGTCAGCGAGTTACTTGGACATGCGATGGGAATCAAGCTTGATTTCGGCGCGATGCCTAAGCCGCTCTGATCCTTTTGACCGGTCCCATTAGATCTGGCGCCGGCTAGTCCAAGACAAAAAGTGCCATGATTCGTTACTGGGAAAGTGGCGGCATGTTCAGCTAAAGAAAAAAACTCCCACCTGCCGGTTGGACTGGTAAGAAAATAGCCTCCACCCGTAATACCCGGGGCGAGGTCCGGATGATCGATCTGCATGCCGGCATCGATTACGGCGATTCGCACCCCTGAACCCTCGGAAAGTTCCCAGGCCCGCAACGAATCGAGATCCTCGCCGGCAGTTCCGACTGGAAATCCATCATCATCAAACCCGGTATTATCGTGTTGCCACTGCTTTGAAAACTCTACATCAGCAGGAGCCAATGCGGCTGCCTCTTTAGGTTTGATGGTCTGCACCAGAGTCGGCTCAACCCAACGATAGTTGTTGGTTTTCTGTAATCTCTCAATCTCGTCCGGCAGAGACTTGCCTGAGGGAACTTTCACTTCGAATAGGTTTCGTCCGAAACTAAGGCGACGAATGTCTTCAAGACGATCCCTTTTCATGATGGATCGTGCTTCCATCTCTGACATCTCGCGCGCCAGTTGCAACGTAACCAGATCGGTGGTTACCAGCAGGCTGCCCTTATCCGTGCGAAAAACCTCTCGCGCGATGTCTCCGTTGGCCAGGGGTTTTCTCGAAGCCGCGGCTTTCCTGAGATCGCGAGTGGCTGGAATGAAATTCCAACCTCCTCGTTCGAAGAGGCGTTGGTCTATCGCGCTTCGCTCCATCAGCTTTCGCTTCTTATCCTGCTTATCCTGCTTTGGTTTGTCATACGGTTTACCGAACAACCGTTCAATGAATCTCACTAAATCATTGGGTTGCTCTGATTCATTCTCTCTTGTTGATTGACTTAGTGTCGCTAGTTCACTTGGTTTGGCTGATTCCTGTGTGGAATGAACAGCGATGACATCAGCTACCGGATGGAGCTTGATATCTTGATTTCGAATTTCAAGTTTCCAAGTCATAATATTCTCCAATCTCGAAACCTGGGGACTGGTGGCCCCCAGCCACATCGCCTCGCTTCGTAGTTGTTGAATGAGGCACAACGAAGCAGCAATCAATCTCTGTAATAAAGCCGTGACTGGCTACGGCGTGAGTAAATCGGTTCGCACGCCTAGAAAGCCGGGATTACATACTGCGTCCGTTCCCAACCTGCCCTCTGGTCCCATGACATCGAACGTTCCAGCGGCCAGATTGAGAAGCGGAAAATACAGGCTGAAATCCGTCGGTACGGGGTCTGCCGGAGGTGTACCAAGTGGAGCAATAGCGTCCGCACATTCATTTTCAATTCGGATGACATGCGTCTTTCCCGGAATATGCGGTAAGTGGATCGAAAATCCACGCTCCCCTTCAACACGTAGCGTCACGCTGCCTGATGGTTGACAGGCGATGTCGGCTTTGCAGGTTTCTGCGAGTGTTCCAAAAAGAACTTCCGACCCACTCTCAAGATTGATCAACGTCAGTTCGTGTCTCTTATCATCGGCATCGGCATAGAGACGCGGTTCCTGGACATATAACCTCGTCATCCGTTCCAGCGTCGGCAGATTTATTCGATTTCCCTGGTTGAATTCTCTTTCAAAGTCCACAATCCAACGCAGATCCTCAGGATCGTACGCGCCAGGATTCTGCCGGTTAATCAAACCGCTATCCTGCATGAAGAGCGGTTGAGCTTGCCGGATCGGCCGGTCAGCGGTGATAACGATCTTATGATCGGGACCGATTTCATGCGTAGTCGGTGTTCCGGGTCCGTTTCCCGGCGAGAATCTGTTAACTAAGATTTTCAAATGATGATCCGGATGATTCAGCAGCCCGACCTCCCAATTGCGGGTAGTTGGGTTGTAGCAACTGAGAGCAAGGCCGGTCACAGAAACCCTCACTGTGGCGGCGCGATGATTGAGGGGTTGAGGGGGACGAGGTGTACTCATCGTCGTTATCCTTTCTGGGTCAAGAGTTAAAAATTGACGTAACCGCCGAGCGGCGTGAATGCCGCCCAGTAGTAAGGATCTTGAAATGCTCCATTTTTATCGGTGAGCAGCGAACGCTGTGCGCTGTGCAGCGCACGAATGCTCGACTGACCGGATTTCCTGTACTCATGAAACTTCAACATCAGTTTTGCGGTGGATTCAGATTCCACGGACCACTGGCTGGCAACTACCAGAGGAACTCCCAGTTCGAGAAACGTGCGAGCGATTCCAACCAGTCCTTCACCGTTGAAGTAGTCTTTTCCACTGGTCTCACAAGCTGACAACACGACCAGCTTTGCTCGCAGTGGAGGCAAGTTCATCAGCTCGCGCAGCGTCAAATCCGTGTTGCTTGAGCTCTTCTGTTTGGCAAGCACCAATCTCGACAATAACGGTTGAGCCTGGTTCGTCTCGTAATGGCCCGCGAAATGAATGACGTCCGCGGTTGGCAGGCGTTTCTCGATAACGGGTTTGACGGCTGCTGGTCCAATGAGCGGAAGTGAACCTGGATACATGACTGCGATACCACTGGCTTCCCTGGCAGCGGCCGGCAGATCGTCAAGCTTCGGATACTCTTTGCGGTCGAACAATGGATTGCCGATCACCAGCAACGATTCCGTGGTTTGGCCCGAATAATTTCTCTGGTTCAACGTGTAATACAAAAGCACGTTCAAACTGGGCGCCGTGAGCAACACAAACTCGTCGACCAAATACTTCTGCGTTGCCGATGAGATAAGCGCTGCAAAGGGCAAGTAGCTCAGAGTCTTGTCGGGAACAACGCACAGCACTTTGCGCGGATCGAGTTCCTGGCCGAATGGTTTTATTAACGTGTCGTAGAGTTGCTGCGAGATAGGACGCAGTTTTTCTGCCTGACCCGGACCAGCGGAAATAATGTCGACATACTGCCTCACTAATGCACGCAGATTGTTGGCGCCGATGTCGCTGGTGCGAGAGATAACTGAGTCGCGCGTGATCAGCCAAATCACTAGCTTGTCGTCAAGCACTGCATACTGCAGAACCTGCAAATCGTCGGGGAGACGCTGCTGAATCTCTGTGGTATTTAGAATTGCTTGTGTTGGTATTTGCACGGCCGTCGGAGCCTGGCTCTTGAGCATCTGCAGGAGCGATCTGGCTCGCGACTGTTCCGAGTACTGCAAGGCGCGCGCGTAATCGTTTTTTCCGACAGCGTGATTGATCGCAAGGTCGTAGACACTTTGCTGCAATGCAAAGAACGTGATGCGATCCTTATCCTCAGTTATCCGATGGCGGTAAGTTTCAAACTCTTCTATTACTTTGGGAATTTCCGCGTCGAGAGAGCCGGTATCTTTGAGTGCCGCGTAACAGAGCAACCGGCCTTTAAAAGCATCGAGCCTGGGCAGCGGCCACTTCATGTCAGTGGAGTTATCAATTACCTGCGTGTAAATGTTCAACGCATCCTGGATCAAACCTGACTGGCGCTGCAGTTGGGCCAACTGCAATAAAGCGCCGGTGCGAAGTTTGTACCGGTTCTCGGAGTCGGATACTGCTTCGGCAAACTTCCGACTCTCGTCAGCGAATTGAAACGCGGCCAGAAAGTTTTTCTTACCACCCTCGATCTGGCTCAGATACAGATATGAATAATGAGTGACGGCCGGATCCTTAATTACGTTCAGCGCTAACCCCAGCATCTCTTCTTCAAACTGAGTAGCGGCCTCGAGCAAGTTGAGCGAGATCAGGGCGCGCGCGATGTAGAGATAGATCCGCCAGGTTTGTCGCACGCTGTTTGAGTGGGGATCCACGAGTTGCAACGCGCGCCAGTTGTATTGCAGTGCCAGTTCGGGTTGATTCAAGCGTGTGTAGACGTTACCGAGCTGCGAAAGGATCTTTTGTTGGTTGTAGACGTCGTCAATGGCGGTGGCCGTGGAAAGAGCCTGCTCGTAAGTCTTGATTGATTTTGAGTACCCCTCAATTTCTGTGTCGTTGTTGGCCAGCCAACAGGTAGCCTGACCATCAAGCCAGTGATATTTCTTTGACTTCGAATAATCGGCCAGCGACTTGAGCAACTTTGAACTGTCTTCGAACCGAAGTTTTTGACTGAGGCTATAAGCAATCCAGTAGTCACAAATCTTCGCATTCCAAATATCACCCGCGCGCCCAAACAACTCTTGCGCTGATTCAAAAGTCTTCGGGTCGTACACTCCGTTGAGGCCGGCCGCGTAACCGCTCTTCAGCAGTGAATAAGCCTTTTCCAGAGTCTGCAGTTTCTCGTTAGAAACGTTGGCGTAAAAATTCGCCATTTCCGAAACAAATGGATCGTGAGCTTTGGCTAGTTCGAGCTTTCCGGCAAAACGCAGGGCAACCAGGAGATTCTGAGCGCCCGTTTGATCTCCACTCGCAGTGGCGGTCAGGAAAGAACTGGCCACGGCCTGCGGGAGATACCGTTCGGTGATCATCTCCTTGTTGCGGGTCAGTTCGTGCCAGGTGAGTTCTTCGTCCTCCGCGAGCGCTGCCGAAAGGAAACGCGCAAGCGACTCCGGCTGAGTCAGGAGTTGCGAATCAGTCTGCGAGAACGAGTCGAGCTTGGTCCTCGCTTCCGCCGCCCAGGCAGGATCCGATTCAACCGACAGGTAGTTTTGCCATGCCTTGTTTCGCTGTTGCGGCAGTTTCAGGAGCTCGAGCACGAGGGCGCGATTGTGCAGGGCCTCAACGTTCCTGGCATTAACACTCAGCGCGGCGTCAAACTGTTCCAAACTACGAGCGAGATAGTGCAGCGTGTTGTCACTTTCACCGTTCGCCGGCGGCGTCTTGCTCATTTCAAGCAGCGCGACGCCGTAGTCGTTACGCAAGGAAGAGTTGTTTGGAGCTTGTTTGAGCGCCTCTTCGAAATGAATGATCGCCTGGAAGGAACTTCCCGACATTAAGTGGAATTGGCCCAGAGCCTGGCGCGTTGCCGTGGTTGAATTTTCCGCGTCTGCTGCGAGGAGTGATTTCTCGGCCTGAGCGCGTGCAACCTGATCGAAATCATTCGCACCTCCGCGGCGAGAATTCCAAGGCGTATACCGGAAACCCGAGATGCGTGCCTCGAGCGGCCGGTATCGATAAGCTCTCGCCAGAGCCTCGAGTCCGGTGGTTACCTGTGACTTCTCGGGAGTGAACAAGCCACGGCGCCAACCGGCTATCACCAAAACCACAACAACAACAGTAAGAACCACCAGCACCAGGCCGCTTGGTGAAGCGAGCAGTGAAGCAAACCACTTACGTCGGGAAGTGTGGCGGATTTTCATAGCGGCCCTTTAGAGATTCCTCCGCAGGGAAGCTCTCTGTTTTGGTGGAGCTACAACCGCGAAGGATCAATGGTTATGGCAAATACGCAGGAAAACGTTTCGGGCGTCGTTGGGAATTGGAACTTAGGCACAGATTAACGCAGATGAACACAGATCAGAAATTTTATTGTTTCCGATCTGCATTTATTTGCATTCATCTGCGGCTAACTCTTAGTCGTGCACGGTTGGGGCGTCGGCATGAGGCACAAAGCATCCGCGACAACGGGCTTCGTACTTATCTGAGGCGCCCACGGCCACGCGTTCTTCTGATTCAAAAGTTCGTTGCGAGTAGTTGGCAGGCTGACCACACTTCATGCAGATCGCGTGGGTCTTGGTGATGTACTCGGCGATGGCGAGCAGTTGCGGCATCGGCTCCCAGGGCTTGCCGGTGTAATCCTGATCCAACCCGGCAATTATTACTCTTACTCCGCGGCTCGCGAGTTTATTAGCTACCGCAACTAGATCGTTATCAAAAAACTGACCCTCATCGATGCCAACCACCTCCGTATCCGGATCTACTTTCTCCAGCACTTCCGACGCGGAACGACTGTTTGCAGAGTCGTGACGCATTTCGGAGTGGGAAACTATCTGGCTCTCGGAAAATCTCGAGTCGATCTCGGGTTTGAACACCTGCACTTTTTGTCTCGCGATCTTTGCGCGTCGCAGGCGTCGGATTAATTCTTCCGACTTACCCGAAAACATCGAGCCTGCGATTACTTCCACCCAACCGGCACTCCGGCGCGATTGTGGCGGTGGTTCTTCATGGTTAACTTGTGCGACTAATTCATCCATTCTCGTTGTTGTCAATTTTAGATTGGGGGTAAAACTTCGGATTGTAAAACGGCGCAAACGCAGCGATCAGCGCCAGTTCGAAACTCATGGAACGTGTGACCAGATCACGCGACAGCACACCCCAGGCACCCTGCTTACTGCGAATATCTCGCGCTCCGGTTACTTGGTCGATCACAAGGCCCAGCTCGCGCCGGCCTTCGACCACTTTCTTGACGATCTCCGGCGGCACTGAAATCGACGGCGCCGCGCCAAAAGCCCCGCGCTCGCCATCGGTTGCGTACGCCCAACCACGCAGAAACGTATGCCACTCGCCGGCTATCGAAATGGAGTGAAAACCACCCTCGAGTCCGACGTAAATGTCGGCGGCGAGGCGACGGCTATGAAGTGATTCACGGACAGCGAAGGCTCTTTCCTGGGCGCCTTGCATCAACTGCCAGTCAGTTAACGGCATCGCCGGAACATTGGAATCAACGCGCCGGGCGACTACGTTGGCGTTCGCCCATTCCGGATCGACAGCGGCAACACGCGCGATGCTCGCGCGAACCGCCATTATCTTTGCAGCTCTATCTGAGCCGAGCGCAATTGTTTTAACTGGCATTCAGATATTAAGCCACGGATTCTCGCAGATTAACACCAATCAGAAAAGTAGGGGATGTATTAAATTGAGAGGTCCACTACCAATTGAGAGTTATCTCTGCGGCCCTCTGCGTACCTCAGCGATCTCTGCGATTAAAGCATCACTTTGACGCAGAGGACCGCAGAGGACCGCAGAGGACCGCAGAGATGATTTAACTTAATCAGGGATTGATGGCTTACAATTTCTGGCGTGCGTCTTTTGCCCACGGTGAAGAAGGATCTCGTTTGAGATATTCGCGCCAATCCGCTTTGGCTTCCTCTGTTCGCGAGAGTCTTTCATAACACAGCGCACGGTTGAATAGCGCTTCGAGGGAGTTGTTATCGAGCTCCAGTGCCTTATTTAAACTTTCAAGACTGCGGTTAAGGTCGCCCTTTTGCATCCAGGCGACGCCAAGGTCGTTATAAATCTGGGCGTTATGGGGCTGAGCTTTGAGCACTTCTTCGAATTGTTTGATAGCGGCGTCGACATTTCCCTGCGCTAAATAAACCTTGCCGAGTGCATGTTGCACTTCCGGTCCCGGCTTGTCCTCTGCGGCTTGATCGAGATACAACTCAGCGCGCCGCAACTCCGCCTGCGAACCATCCTTTTCACTCCCACGCGTTGACGAATATTCCCCATGCGGCAAACCGGAGATGCGAGCCTCGAATGGCCGCTGGGTCTGATAGGCATTCTGCAACGCCGCCAGGCCCTGATCCATTTCCGAACCGGATGGGCCGCTCTTGAACATTTGCCAAGCTCCGTAATTCAAACCCGCGACAATGAGAATGGAGGCCGCTATTTTCAGTAGTTGGATAGGCTGCCAGTGCTTTTTAGGGTGAAGTTGTTGGCGTTGTTTTAACGCCTCAGCCACTCGCAACTTCTGCCGGCGCTCCGGGGCCGCAAAAAAGTAACGCTCCATCTCCGCTCGTTCCGACCCCTGGACTTCACCGGTAACATATTGATCTGTAAGCTCGTTAACGGCGATATCCAGCTCCTCGCCAAATGCCTGATCAGTGAGGAGTCGAACCTCTACCCGCTCCTCGTCCTGTTCACCGAGCCGGCCGAGTAGATAGTCTTTTATTTCACTTTTTTCTGTTTGATTGATGATTGCGTTTACCCCCGTCAATCCGCCCCTACACCTTATGATTCGGAGTGTTGTTTTCGTTTGACCTCATTCTCTCAAGACATTCTTCTATGCATTTTTCGAGGTTTACGCGCAGGTGATGGGCTCTCCCACGCAAGGCTCCTTCGGAAATTCCCAGTTCAGTTGCCATTTGGCGGTGGTGCGCGATTTTCTCGCGGCCGTCATAAACATAGTAGTCAACAATCAAATCACGCTTTTCCACCTGTAGGAATTTAAGACACTTCATCAGGCAGTCGTATGCGTCACTATGCGATTCTTCCTGGATTTTAGAAACCGGCAGGACGTCAGTCGCAACTTCTTTCCGTCGATTAGTTTCGCGGATAACATTACGCGCCACGCCATGGAAGTATCGGGCGGGGTCGCCAACGTACGTTTCGCGAATCTCCGGCAACTTCTTTATGACGCGATCGATAGTGATATCGGCGAGGTCCTCAGCGTCGCTAAAGCCTTTAGAAACAAAAATCCGGATCAGGCCCGCGCGGATTACCTCGTACTTTTGGCCGGCTATCTCGGGGTCAGGATCAAGCCAGCCCAATAAGGACTCAAGCGATGCGACGTTTATGGCTCACGATCTCCCTTAGCAGCGGAAAGGAAAGGCTGGGAGCAGTATAAGCTATCTGCGTTTAATCTGCGTTCATCTGTTGGCTTATACTACGGGCTGAGTATGATTTTTCCGGAGGTGTCATCGAGTGACAATTGAGGAGCTGGTTTACGATTGGAATACGGTTGATGCGTCTCTCACGCCACCTAATCGTCACATTGGTATCGACGACGAAACTTTACGCGACGGTCTGCAATCACCGTCCGTCAGCGAGCCTCCGGTCGAACAGAAACTCGAACTGCTTCACCTGATGGAAGCACTCGGGCTCGATACCGCGGATATCGGACTGCCTGGAGCCGGCGGTACTCACGCCGCAGGCGTGGAGCGATTAGCTCGCGAGATCGCGGATAAAAAACTGAAGATCAGACCTAACTGTGCCGCGCGTACCCATCGCAACGACATTATTCCAATCGTTGAGATCTCACAACGCGCCGGAATTCCAATCGAAGCGTGCACGTTCATTGGTTCCTCTTCAGTGCGATTCTTTGCCGAAGACTGGACTTTGAAACAGTTGTTAGAGATGACCGAAGATGCCGTCACCTTCGCGGTCGGCCAGGGACTGCCGGTCATGTACGTTACGGAAGACACCACACGCGCCCAACCAGAAATAATTCGAGCGCTCTACACGACCGCGATTCGCTGCGGGGCAAAAGCAGTTTGCGTTTGCGATACCGTGGGACACTCCACACCCGATGGCGCTCGCGCAGTAGTGCGATTCGTGAAAGACATCATCGAGGAACAAGGCGGCAACATCCGCCTCGACTGGCATGGTCACCAGGATCGCGGATTGGGTGTGATCAACACGCTGGCTGCAATTCAGGGTGGCGCGGATCAGGTTCATGGCTCAGCCCTGGGAATTGGAGAACGCGTCGGTAATACGCCGTTGGACCAGTTACTGGTGAATTTAAAACTGATGGGTTGGATCAATAACGATCTCTCGCGGTTAGGTGAGTATTGCCAAACCGCGGCGCGTGCCTGCAGTTGGACTGTGCCGTTGAACTATCCGGTGTTTGGACGCGACGCGTTTCGCACTGCGACCGGTGTGCATGCCGCCGCCGTGATCAAGAGTTATCGAAAAGGCGACCACCGATTAGCCGATATTGTTTACTCGGGAGTTCCTGCGGGTGAGTTTGGTTTGGAACAAATAATCGAGATTGGTCCAATGAGCGGCAAATCGAATGTCATCTACTGGCTGGAAAAGCGTGGCCTCGAACCGAGCGAAACTCGTGTTAATCGTATCTACCAACACGCCAAATCCGCCTCCGGGGTGCTCGAAGAGAGCGAGATTATGAGTTTGTTATGAGCCACCGAGCCGCCCAGATTAACGCGGATACATTCCGCGTTGATCTGCGTAAATCCCTCACGCATTTGATGTCGTCTGCCGAGGTCGCGCGCGCACTCCTCTCGTTCGAAAGAAACGCCGGCGAAATCACGGAAGAACAGATTCGCATCTGCTCGATCCCGGCCACGCCTTTTAACGAACACGAACGCGCCGAGTATCTCCGCCGCAAGTTTGTCGAACTTGATTTGACTGAAGTGGAGATCGACGAAGAAGGCAACTGCATCGGCATGCTGCGAGGAGCTTCGCAAACGCCGTTGCTGGTTGTGAGTGCGCATCTCGATACGGTGTTTGCCAAAGGCACTGATTTCACCGTCACTAAACGCGATCAGAAATTGTTTGCTCCTGGAATCGCCGACGACGGTTGCGGGCTGGTGGCCCTGATCGCGTTGGCCCAGGCGATCAAGCGCGAGCAAATATCAGTGGCCGGATCTATTCTGTTTGTCGGCACGGTTGGAGAAGAGGGTGAGGGAAATCTGCGCGGTGTGCGTTATCTCTTTACGAAAGGACGTTGGGCTTCGCAGGTTGATGCATTTTTGAGTTTTGATGGACCAGGCGTGGATCGCATTACCAATCGAGCTCTGGGATCGCGTCGTTATCGTGTTGAATTCACCGGACCAGGCGGACATTCGTGGGGTGATTTCGGTTTACCAAATCCGGTGCACGCGATCGGTCGCGGCATCGCGCGCCTCGCTGCCTATCCCGCGCCGAGAGAACCGCGAACAACATTCAATGTGGGCCGCATCGAAGGCGGCACCAGCGTGAATTCGATTCCTGCACAAGCATCGATGGAAGTGGATCTGCGATCGGCGGCGGCATCCGAGTTACAACGGCTTGATGCTTTTTTCCGGCGCGCAATGAGAGAGGCTGCGGATGAAGAAAACGGCCACCGCCGCGGCGATGCACTCCTGAAACTTAAGCTCGACTTGATCGGTGAACGACCAACCGGCGAAACAGCCGCTGATTCAGCTCTTGTCGAAATGGCTATCGAAGCTACGCGGCTGCTTGGAGTGCAACCGCGACTCGATCAATCTTCAACCGATTCGAACCTGCCGATTTCACTCGGCATTCCTGCAATCACACTTGGCGCCGGCGGCAACTCCGGCAGCTCTCACACTCTCGACGAATGGTACGACCCACGCGATCGCGATCTGGGTTTAAAGCGCGGGCTGCTGGTGGTTCTCGGAATGGTGGGAATTAGCCACGGATAACACGGAAAAATAAAACGCGGATGATCACAGATCGATCTGTAATCATCCGCGTTTATCTGTGCCTAAATCTTTAATTGATCGGGATCGAGACTGTGGCTGTTCCAGCCTTACCTGCCGGGAAACGTTTCTGGCGTGCAATTCTCAATGCGTTCGCATCACCGCCGGAAGCCTGAGTCACACGTCCTGATTCGTCATACGTCACAGTAACCACAACTCGCTTCGCGCCGGGCTTCACAGCTTCAGCAGCCGGTGGCGCTGTAACCGTCGCGGCGTTCTCCGCGTTCTTCGCTTCGCGCGCCTTGCGTTCCTTTTCGCGTTGTTGGCGTCTCGCGAGTGCCGCGGCGTCTTCAGCAGCAGTGTCAGCTTCAGTGGTTGATGGTTGTGGAGTGGCTGGAGCTTCGGCCTGGGTAGTGGCCGGAGCAGGAGCGGGAGCTACATTTTCAGTTGCGGCAGCGGCGGCCTTTTTACCACCGTACCAACCAGCCGGCACGCCGATCGCAGCCACACTTCCCAAAATCGCGATTGCAATCGCAGCCACGATGAAAGGCTTGCGACTTCTTCC
Source organism: uncultured Acidobacteriota bacterium (assembly GCA_963708055.1). GTDB lineage: Bacteria > Acidobacteriota > Blastocatellia > Pyrinomonadales > Pyrinomonadaceae > PSRF01. The sequence goes on from OY970193.1 coordinate 2,901,624, forward strand.
GGATTCGGTCCCAAATTTTAGAAAGTCAGGGGCAAATGATTTTTCTTTCTCAGCAGTCTCTTCAACTTTAACTGGTGGAGGTATCAGTTCATCAGCTTCGTGAACGTAGTCCGGCGGAAATGCTACACCCGGTGCGATGCTCTCATCCAGGCGTCGTAATCCTTCCAATACCACTTGCGTCCATGGTTGATTGATAGTGCGGCTACTGGCTTCGACGTCAACACTGAATTCAAACTCGGCGTTGGGAAGTGTCAAAGCGTAGTAAACCGCGTCAATGCCATGCAGCACGCCGATGCGCGCATCTACCACCGAACCGGCCTGCAAATAAAAGAAGCCCGCGCCTTGCGGATACAAGACTTTGAGCCGGCCGCTCTTTCGCTGATTACAGAAAAACTCGATTAACTCAGAAAGTGAAAGATCGCTGAGGTGTCCAGTTAATGCCATGAGAACGGGTCCCTTCTAGGAGAAACAAATAGGTTGGAAAAGAGGAAGCGAATGACGCGCCGAAGGAACTCGGCGCGTCACCAAGGTAGGCTTAGGGAACCAGCGCAAACTTGTAGTTGATAACGCCGGAAACCTTTACCGGTTGACCGGAAAGTTTCGTGGGGGAGAATCTGGCTTTGAGCGCCGCCTGTACAGCCGGATCGCGCAAAATCGCTGGACCACTCGTCGCATTTGCCGCAACTACTTTGCCTGTTTCGTCGAGGATCACCTCAACGGTAACCACGCCCTGCGTTCTCATGCGCTTGGCTGCTTCAGGGTAATTTGGCGGCGGCAGTTGGAGAGCAGTGCCGTTGAGAACACCACCCGACACCGGCTTGAGAATCGGTTTTGGACCAGGGCTCGGCGGCGGTTCGGATTCAAGATTAATAACCGGGACCTGTTGATTCGTGCTCACAGCTTGCACCTTCACATCAGTCGGAGCAGTACCGAGTTTGGCGGCTGAAGTCGAAGCGGACGGTAGATCGGGAGCATTCGGAATCTTCTTGTTGTCGCGCTTGTTGTTCGCAGCCGTGTTATTGGCCTTCGGATCGTTGGCCGCTTTGTTGCCGGCAGGAACTGAAGTTACAGGAGTTGTTGCTACAGGCGCTACGGGTTGGGGAGTGTTTGCGGCACCGGGCGAAACCATCTTCACCATGTTCTCGTCGAGGTAATACATGATGTTGCGATAGGTTACTTCCGTTGGTTCAAACGTCACGCCACGGCCATCCACCACCGCAACCGACGTAGTCATCTTGTTCCAGTTGCCGAGGAAGTCGAACTCGTACTTGTAGTTCTCCTTGCTCAACAATGTGCCGTCAGGGTTGAGCATGGTCATCTCACTGATGTTGCCCTTTTCGTCGTACTTGTAAACTTCCTTGCCGGTCAGGGTCGCGCCCGCAATCGGGAAATACTGGTTTTCGACCTTGTTGCCTTTGATGTCGTAGGCAACAACTTCCACCAGCACGTGCTTGCCCTCCGCCTGTTTACCGTCGGCGGTCAGGACTTTGGCGACTTCCGTTCGCACGCGTCTGACTGGACCGATCAAGCCATCGCGAGATCTGTCAGTTTCAACTGCTGAACTTACGGCTGGGGCGGTTCCGGCTTTGGCCGTCAGGTTTGACTGAGCACTTGCCGCAGTGCTCGCGACCATCAAGCTAAGCGTTACTAAGCATAATCGGGTAGACATTCTAGACATTGTTTTCTCCATAATTCGCTGAGGCAGGCCAAATTTGGAAAGATTTATCGTGAGGCGGGCAGGTCAATCCTGTACTTCCGTCAGGGACACCCAACGGCCCTAGCCATACTAGCGAAGTTAAACTGTGTTTGTCTAGAGATATCTCTTGTTTTACAACTTGGGCGAGGGCTGCTGACTAAAATTGCCACAGATCGCCCGCATAAGATCGGGATTTTTATCCGTGCAATCCGCGGCTGAGCATGTCAGTGCGGTTCGTGGAGAGCATTTCGTGGGCGGCTTCGTACACTTCGTCGACCGTAATATTGGCGACTCCGGCACCGAAGATGAGGCGTGTCTGCTCACCCACCGGCGTGTAACTATGAGGATCGGGCCGGTCCATAATGACTAAAACGGGCGTACCGACGGCCGCCGCAAGATGCGCCGGGCCAGTGTCGTTCGAAATGAACAGGCTTAACCGTGCCTGAGCCGCCGCGAGTTGGGGAATCGTCAGGCGGTCGAAGAAGATTACACCGCTGGGAAAGACTGTTCGCATTTGAGGCACGAGGCCTCGTTCCTCAGGACCGGCGAAAACGATGACCTTTACCCGGTCGTTTCGGATCAGGTGATCCGCCACCTGGACAAATCTCTCAGTTGGCCAAAGCCTTCCTGCATGACCGGCGCCGGGAAACATCCCGACCAGCAGTTCTTTCGACTGTGCCTTCTCCTTCTGCAACATTTTCTCAATTGCAGAATCGTCGTCAGCCCCCGTCTTGAGCAGCGGAATTCGCGGTGCATTCTCAACTCCGATGGGCTTGAGCATGTCGAGGTACCGATCGACGAGATGATGCGCGGTTATTTCTCGACCTGGCCGCGGATTGAAGTTGCCGAGAAAGTCGAGCGAACGATTCTCGCGACTGGCGTAGAGCCGGTGAGGAGCGCCGGAGAGAAACCCCATGATGTTCGTTTCGTAGAAGCTGTGCAGATCGATAACAAAGTCAAACTTGCGCTGCCGCACCTCCTTGACCAGTTTGACAATGCGTCCGATCGAAATCAGCGTTGGACCATCGCGCAGGGCCACGCGGTCTACTTCGATGATCTCGTTTGCGTAACCGGAGAGATTGAGTAGTTCTTTGCCGGGCTTACCGACAGCGACGGTTATTTTTGCGTTGGGGAATCGCCCACGGATCGCCCGCAAGGCCGGCAGGCTCATTACTACATCGCCGAGTTGACCAAAATCGATGACGAGGATGTTGCGCGGATCGAAACTCATTTTTTGAGCCACGGATCGGTGTGATCCGTAGCTAAACCTCTCTCAGATCCTTCCCGGTCATCTCAACAGGCTGTTCGACTCCTAACAATCCCAGCATCGTCGGCGCTACATCTTCAAGCGCGCCGCCACCGCGGAGTTTTACGCCAATACTCCCTTCATCGATCAAATGAAAGGGCACCGGATTCGTGGTGTGCGCTGTGTGTGGACCGCCGGTGGTGGGATCGATCATCTGTTCCGCGTTTCCGTGATCCGCTGTGATCAGCGTGGTGCCGCGTGCTTCACGAATCCGCTTCGTGATCCAGCCGAGACACGAATCAACATACTGGCAGGCCTCGATCGTCTTATCCAATTTGCCTGTGTGGCCCACCATGTCGGGATTTGCGAAGTTAATAACAAAGACGTCTGTTTCGCCTTCATCGATCGCGCGCAGGACTTTATCAGTCACTTTAAACGCCGACATTTCGGGTTGGAGATCGTACGTCGCGATCTTCGGCGAAGGAACGAGCAAACGCTGTTCGCAAGTGTATTCCTGCTCAACGCCGCCGTTGAAGAAGTAGGTGACGTGCGCGTATTTCTCAGTTTCAGCCATGCGATAATTACGCACGTGCTGATTGCTCCACACTTCCGCCAGCACTTTGCGATGCGCTCGCGGGGGAAATGCGATGGGCAGGTTGAACGTTTGGTCGTAGAGCGTGAAACAAACAAACTGGACCCGCGGTCGATCCGCGATCTCAAACTCTTTGAATTCCGAAATCGTCAAAGCTCGCGTTAACTGCCGGGCTCGATCCGGTCTGAAGTTAAAAAAGATAACCGAGTCGCCATCTTTTATTGTCGCTACAGGCGCGCCATCCTTTCGCACGATTGCAATCGGTTCGACAAATTCATCAGTCACTCCGCGTGTGTACGACTCCTTAATAGCCGCAACCGGATCTGTTGCGCGTTCGCCGATGGCTTTCGTCAACAAATCGTAGGCACGCTGTGTTCGCTCCCAACGCTTGTCGCGGTCCATCGCATAATAACGACCGATGACGGTAGCAATTTCGCCGCAACCAATCTCGAGCAGTTTTCTTTGCAAGGCTGCAATGTAATGAGCCCCGGAAGATGGTGGCGTATCGCGCCCGTCAAGAAAGCAGTGAACAAAAACCTGTTCGAGACCGTGCTCTTTCGCGAGCCTCAATAGCGCGTAGAGATGCGTCAGCGACGAATGCACCTGACCATCGGAACTGAGTCCCATCAGATGAAGAGCTTTGCCGTGGGCCTTCGCACTCTCCATCGCTGCGCTCAACACCTGGTTGCTATAAAACGCTCCTGTCTCAATTTCATGGTCCACCAGCGACACGTCCATGCGAATTACGCGACCCGATCCGATGTTGAGATGTCCGACTTCAGAGTTTCCCATCACGCCCGCAGGCAGGCCCACCCGCGAACCATGAGCTTCGAGTAACGTGCTGGGATATTTTTCCGAGAGCTCGTCGTAGAAAGGAGTGGCAGCCAGCGCAATTGCGTTGCCTTCACGCGCAACTGAGTATCCCCAACCATCAATAATTATCAGGGCCAGCGGCCCTCGCTTTTTAGACATATTTAGCCACGGATCATACGGATTTTAGATGGATTTACCCTGCCGGATTCAACTCTTCCGCTGAGCTGCTGCCTTTGTGCTTTTTGTGCTCTTTGGTAGCGCTTGATGAAAAGCCTTGCGCCCGGGATAACGCGCGGCGCCGCGTAGATCCTGTTCGATGCGCAGCAGTTGATTGTATTTTGCGGTCCGATCCGTGCGCGATAGCGAGCCGGTTTTGATCTGTCCCGCATTCGTGGCGACGGCGAGATCAGCGATAAACGGATCTTCAGTTTCACCCGAACGGTGCGAGATGATCGTCGTGCGCCGGTTGCGCTGGGCCAACTCGATGCAATCCAGAGTTTCCGTCAACGTGCCGATCTGATTGACCTTGATCAGAATCGAGTTAGCGACACCGAGGTCAATTCCTTTTTGCAGGAACGCAGTGTTGGTAACAAAAAGATCGTCTCCCACCAGTTGGACCTTCTCGCCGATCTCATCAGTCAGCAGTTTCCATCCGTTCCAATCGCTTTCTGACATTCCGTCTTCGATGGAAATAATCGGATACTGCTCGCACCAGCTCTTCCAGTAAGCGACCATCTCCTCGCTGCTCAGTTTCCTCTTGTCACTCTTTTTGAAGACGTATTTCTTACCATCGAAAAACTCGCTGGCGGCCGGATCGAGCGCCAACAAACAGTCTTTACCCGCTGCGTAACCGGCTTTCACGATCGACTCGAGAATCGTTTCCACCGCTTCTTCGTTTGATCTCAGGTTTGGTGCGAATCCGCCCTCATCACCGACGCTGGTGGCGTAACCCTTACTCTTCAACACCGCTTTTAGTTGATGGAAAACTTCTGCGCCAACCCGCAACGCTTCACTGAAACTATCGACACCACACGGCACCACCATGAACTCCTGAAAGTCGACATTATTGTCTGCGTGTGCGCCACCGTTGACGATGTTCATCATCGGCACCGGCAACGTGCGCGCGTTTGGACCACCAAGATATCTGTACAGCGGAAGTTCAAGCTGCGCAGCGGCTGCTCGTGCCGTGGCCATTGAGACGGCCAGCAACGCATTCGCGCCGAGCTTGGATTTGTTTGGAGTGCCGTCTAGATCGATCAGGGCGCGATCGACTTCGGCTTGATCGAGTGCATCGAAACCCTGGAGCGCCGGGGCAATTATTTCATTTACGTTTTTGACGGCCTTTAACACGCCCTTGCCGCCATATCGCTTTTTGTCGCCATCGCGAAGTTCGACGGCTTCGTTTTCACCGGTTGAAGCGCCTGACGGAACTGCGGCACGTCCTATTTCACCATCGGCCAACACCACTTCCGCTTCGACTGTCGGATTACCCCGCGAGTCCAGTATCTCCCGTGCCAGAACGTGCTCGATCCAGCTCATTCTCAGTTTCCCCTTCTCCATCAGTTTGTAATATCTCGAGTTTAACGCGCATCACACGACGTTTCTCCACTCGTTCAATTCGAAACGTCAATCCGTCATGCTGCACCACTTCACCAGGCTTCAGCAGGTGGCCCGCTTCAGTCATCAGAAATCCGCCCACCGTTGTATACGACTCGGACTCCGGAACTGAAAGTTTGAGCCTGCGGTTGAGATCGCGAACTGCGAGTCCTCCAGCCAACACATAATTGCTCTTATCAATCGGTGTGATCTGTTCGTTTACTTCTTCGTCATGCTCGTCAGAAATCTCGCCTACGATCTCTTCGAGCAGATCTTCAAGCGTGATGATGCCTTCGAGTCCGCCGTGTTCGTCTACGACAAAACCAAAATGGCTCTTTGCTTTTTGCATCTGGCGCAGAACGTGTTCGAGACGCGCGGTGTCGACCACGTACATCGGCGATTGCAGCACATCTTCCAGCTTGAATTTTTCCGGGTGCAGCAGATACGGCATCACGTCTTTGCTGTGAATAAAACCGCAGACGTCGTCAAACGACTCGCGATACACCGGCAACCGCGAATAACGATGCTGGTCGAACGCTTTTGTGATCTGTTCGAGATCACAGGTATTGGGAATCGCAGCCATCTCCGTGCGCGGCACCATTGCCTCTCGCACGAGCGTGTCAGAAAACTCAAACACCTTATGGATCAGTCGACGTTCTTCCGCTCGCAGATGTCCACTCTCGCGCGAGATGTCGACCAGGCGACGCAGCTCGTCTTCCGTGTAGGTCGAAGCATGTTCCGCGGTGGCCTGAATGCCGACGAGTTGAACGGTGCGGGCGCTGGCCCAATCCAACGCTCGTATCGGCCAACTCGCGAGGCGATAGAAGATCTGCATCGGCAAGGCAACCGCCAACGCCACTCTCTCGGCCCGCGCGAGCCCCATCAGCTTCGGCGCCTGTTCACCCAAGACGATGTGCAGGGCGGTGATAATTACGAAGGCGACTATGAAGGCAATGGTATGTCGGGCGGCTTCTGACCAGCCGGACAGTGGTCCATCGAGCAAGCGCGCGACTGCCGGCTCACCTATCCATCCCAGACCCAGTGAGGCAAGCGTGATTCCCAGTTGGCACGCAGAAAGATAGGAATTCAGATTTCGAAGTAACTCCATCAGCCGCTTTGCCGAGCGACTTCCCTGGGTTGCCAGCGTCTCGATGCGCGATGAACGCACTCCGACGAATGCAAACTCCGCCGCGACAAAGAAACCGTTGGCGGCCACGAGCACCAATACCAGGAGTAGTTTTAGGACGGTGGAGCCGGTGGAATAAGACGCAGCCGCGTCGCCTTCGGCGAACAAGAAACTCAGGCAGATACTGGGAAGTTCGTCCATTATCGGTGTGAGGCGGAAATGATAGCACGGAGCGGGGCCGCAGGCGGATTTAGCCACAGATGTAACGGGACAACACGGATCATTTTCTGATCTGCGTCACCTGGGTAATCCGTGGCTAAATTGGTTTTAGTGTCCCACTGTCGCACCGGCTGCGCGGGCGCGGACTGGCTGCTTGTCGTGCTTGGTATGGGCACGGGCGAGTGCCTGATCGACGCGGGGTTCGATATTGCACTCGGGCTGGCGACACACTGCTGCCAACTCCGAAATTACAAGATAACGGGAGCGTTCGAGCATCCTTTGTTCGCGAAACGAAAGTGGCTTGATATTGCTCAGATAAGTCAGATGTTTGAGCACGTCGGCCACCTCGAAGATGTCGCCGGTGCGCATTTTTTCTGAGAATTCTTTGAAGCGATCCTTCCAATCGTTTGCGGGGGAGGAAAAATCATCTGCTAGCGCTTTGAAAAGCATTTCACACTCACCCGATGAGATTGGGGAGCGAAGGCCAACTTCTGAAGCATTTGATACGGGAACTAAGACCACTGAGTTATTAGCAGCAAGACGAAGCGTATAGAAAGGTAGGAGCGTTGCGCCAATTTGCTTCTGTTCTATTTGCTCGATGGTCCCGATTCCATGATTCGGGTAAACGACTTTCTGGCCGACTTTGAAGCCCACCATGCACCTCCATCGAATTTGAAAATATCAGACTGCGCCGCACGCGCGGGTCTTTGGGGAATTTCCGAGGACGCTGATTGCGTCGAAGCCCTATTTGGTAAGTAGTTGGAGTCTAGCAAGCTCTCTTGCGGCTGGTCAAGGTTTCGGGAGCCCTGCGGAAGTTAGCCACAGATCAGCGCAGATCCGTGACTGATTTACTGCTTTAGTTGGTAGTCAGCGAAGTTCTGGCAGGGCTTTAGCTCGATCTCAGTCTTCTTTGTTTCGGCGGTGCGACGAAGTTTAGTTCGCGCCGCAGCGGCGTCGGGTTCGCGAAGCTTTGATTGGGTGGTGGTCTGGGCGTCGGCGTTTGTTTGCAGGAGTGCCAGATACTTTCCTGGCGCGACATTGTTGAAAGCAAATGTTCCATCAACCGCGACATTAGTGACGAAATAACGCAACACGTCGTCAGCTTTGGTTGGTTCGCCCGGAATCAGGTGAACGGTTGTTCCCGCCGGTAATGACGCGCCTTCAGCAACCGGCACTGTTCCGCGAATTGACGCGGCGCCTTCCGCAAGCGTGATCACTAAGTTTGACAATTGCTCACCCGACCTGACCAACGTCCAGTTTGCCGCAGCATCAAACCTCGGAGCTTTTGCGCCTCCGCTTGTGATCGACTTCAAATACCAGTACCGCGCATAGAACGTCGTGCCTAATTTATATTTTCCCGAGCGCAGGTTGCGCACCACAAAATTCCCCTTCGCATCAGGTGAAATGGAAGCGTTAAATAATGGCTGATAGGTATTCGATTCTTTCTCTAATTCTTTCTCGGAACGCTGTAGATGAACGAGCATTTCCTCAACCAAAGGCGGCCGCTTTCCCTGGCAGTCAGGAAGTTTCAACGTTTCAAAGGTTACTCGTCCACTCACAGTTCCGAGCAACTTTGGCATAAGCTCGATTCCGGTCACGTCGGCGCCGTTCACAGTAATCCTCTTTGGCTCTGACAGTGCCATAATCGGTCTTACCGATGATGCGCCAGACGTCATTTCCATGGCCACCAGATCATAATCGCCATCACTCAGACCATTAAATACAAAGCCACGGCCTTCCGGCGTTTGAAATGTATTCATCAAGGCCATCGTGGTGCCTGCTGGCGTTATCGTTACGGAAGCACCCGCAGATCCGCTGACGATTGCTTTCCCGCTGACTGTGCGACCGGCCTCGCCGCGATAACGAATATCAGCAGTGGCCTCTTCACCACTATGCACCAACACTTCCGCGGCGGTATCACGTGTTGATGAAGGAGCATACGTCGGCACATCCGATTCGTACTGATTGAATGACGGCGAACTTCCCTGTCCCCCGGCACTCACCACGTATGTTCCGAGCGCCAGTCCGTAGATTCTATAAACGCCGCGATCGTCGGTAGTTTGTTCGCGAAAACTAAACTGCGCTTTCGGACGCTCACCTTTTTGATCGCGAACCATCGTGACTCGCACACGAACGCCAACCAGCGGCTCACCCTGAGAACTCGAGACTGTGCCCGTAATAACGCCGCCCCGAATCATTTGGAAGTTGATTGAATCACCGATCCGGTAGTGGGCTCGCGCTTCGGGATCGGAAGGCAACGTGTATGCAGGCGCAAACGGCGTGACGGAGTAAAGACTCGATTCGAGATTACCCACACGAAAGTTTCCGTTCATATCGGTAGTGGCAAAACGCAAGCCCGCAAGTCTGTTAATAGCAACTACTTGTATCGTAATTCCTGAGAGCGCCTGTCCGCTCTCGTTCACCACGCGGCCGTCGATAGCGCCCTTCGCAGGTTGGTCCGTACTCGTTTGCCTCGATGATGACTCCTGGGCCAAAGCCGCGGTCCAGAGAGCTACGATCAAGATCAATATTGAGCAGCGTTTCCTCATCAACTCACGGTTTCGGCTTGGCACTCAGGTCAATAATGAGCGTTACGACGGTAGTTGAATTATCTGAAAGTGTAACTTCGCGTTTGACGTAGGGTGGAGATGCGCGAGGGGAACCAACCGTTTCCGTAGGAGCGGGGTCAACTATCATAGCTGTCACCTCGTAAGTACCTGCCGGTATGCCCTCTAATAAAAAGTGTCCCCGGGCATCAGCCGTTGGCGGACGAAGCATCGGCTCACCGGGCTTTGATACTCTGAGATGGATTCTGAAATCCGGCGAAAGCGAACCATTCTCTGTTTTCACAATCCCGCGCAATGTCGCGGTCCCATAAGAAAGAACCACGCGAACGCCGGTTACGTCTTCCCCATCTCTCAATTCTACGCCGCGCGCCGATGAAACTCCGTCACGCTCAATTCTAATGACGCTGAGTCCTTTTGGAGGAAACGGGCTGTTAATGGAGCTGAGGCTGACATTAATCGTACCGGAGTTCAAAGCACTGAGCCGAAAACTTCCATCCGGACCGATCGGCGACGCCGCTGATGGCGTGACCATGCCTCCTTGCAGCGCCACAAACCCTCTTATCTGCAGATCCGATAACTTAAACGGCAGGTTCTTGTTTTCCGTTTCCACTACTACAACGCCACTAAAACTAGCTCCTTTCGAGAGTTTGACGATTACGTCCTCGACGTCCGAATCGACGACCTCAAAAGTCATCGGCTGCACCAGCAATCCCATGTTGTCCCCTGGAATCACGTAGACAGCGTATGTGCCTGGAATGAGTCCTTCGACTACAAACTCGCCCTGGGTATTCGAACTCGGCAGCGCATTCACATGTTCCACCCGCTGGCCCATGCGCCGCTGAAGCCCGAAGCGAATGTTCGGCACCGGCATTCCTTTTTCATCTACCACTCGTCCACTCGCGGCAAAAGTTTGCAGCAGGCGGCCCAACGCGATGTCAACGTTCGTGGCTTCACTTCCTTCACTAACTTCAATCACCGTCGCTTTTTCCTGCTCGGCAACATCCGGATGAAATACTTGTTTGTAAGGTGAGCGCATCAGCGACATGCCCGTAGTAAATACGTCGTCGCTTCGCCCGGCTGCGACTTTGTAACGGCCCGGCGACAGTCCAAAGAAACGATAGACTCCACGGTCGTCAGTTTGGATCGCTGACGCGTTATAGACCGGGCGTGGTGGCGTTCTCTGATTAAAAGCATCCGCCGGAAAGATGCTTACGACTTGCTGAATTACCGGACGTCCGTCGGCATCAGTTACCCGGCCGGTGATCACACCGCCACGAACGAGGGAGAAGTTGATGTCTTCAACGTTCTCATCTTCACCAACCACAATTGCCTTGTTTTTTGTATCTTTCGCGTCAGCTACAAACACAGGGGTTACCGGCATGACGTCATAACTTCCCGGCGCTACATTCGCAATGCGATAAAAACCATCGTGATCGGTCGTGGCCCGATTGACCTGTTCATACGGAAACGCACCCTGGTTTTTGCGTAATGTAACCATCACGCCGGCCGCGCCTCGTTCTTTGATTGTTATTCGACCTGAGACAGAACCACCCGCGGGCTTACCGGCCTGTTTGGCGTCGGCTTGAGCACACACAAGCGCAGGGATACTCAGTAGAGTGAACAACGAAGCAAGTAGATAACGAACGGAGAAACTCATCGAGGTTTACTCCTTCAGGGGTGTTGAGGCGCGCGGGCGGATCATAGCGGAAGAACTGTTGCCGGGGAAGAGTGTATCCACAGATTCCAATAAATAATCTGTGTAATCTGTGGAGATACTTGTATAGACTGTTATTAGCTTCAACTGTTAGGATCGGCCGCGATGGCTCATCTGAAAATCACCGACGCAAGCGGCCGCCAGTGGCTATTCAGCTTTGCGCCGCAGGTTGCTTGCACGATTGGCCGCGCTCCCGATAATACGGTGGTCCTTGATGATCCTCGCGCGTCGCGTTATCACGCTCACGTCAACCAATCGGACAATGGTGTTTTCACGATCATCGATGGTGCCGTAATCAACGGCCAACTCCGTCGCAGCGCAAATAAAGTCTTCATTAACGGCGAGCCGCATTTCGAACATCAGTTAAAGAACGGCGATCGCATCACGATTGGTGCGAGCACGCTGCGTTTCGAACAACCCGCGGAAGAACGGACCACCGACGTTCGTTACGACGACAAGCCGCTCGGTCATACGCAGTTGCTGATCTCCGCGAACGACGTGATGTCGACCGTGCTTCGCTCCAAGGACGAAGTCGCAGCTTCTCCGCAGCGCGACAAGGTCCTCGAGTCGCTTCAACGCAAAGCAAACATTCTCAGCGCGCTTTATGAAATGAGTCAGACGCTGGGTTCTGTTTTTGATCTCAACGCGATCTTTGAAAAAGCGACCGATGTTATTTTTCGTTCAACTCCGGCGGATCGCGTGGTGGCACTGCTGGTCGAAAACGACGGCGGCGAAGAGCCAACCCTGACGCCGATCGCAATGCGCGCGCGCGATAACAAACTTGAAGCGCATGCGCGCAAACTTTCAATCGGCCGGACCATTACACGCAAGGTCATGAAAGACCGGGTAGCACTCCTGTCGCAGGACGCTGCTTCTGACGAACAGTTTGCGGGGGTGGATTCGATTGTTTCGCAGGGCGTTCGCTCAACAATTTGCGCGCCGCTGGTTGCGGAAACACGCGTGCACGGCGCCCTGTACGCCGATCGCCTTGATCCATTCGCGGCTTTCAAACCCGACGATCTCGAACTGATCAGCGCTGTGGCCGCGCAAACCGCGATCGCGGTCGAAAATGCACGCGCACACGAACGACTCGCGCGTGAAGAAGTGGCACGCGCAAACTATAGCCGGTTTTTGCCCGAGTATGTCGTGAAGCAGATGCTGGAGAATCCCGATTCGTTCAAACTCGGCGGGGTTAGTCAGACCATCACGATTCTGTTTGCCGATATCCGTGGGTTTACACGCATCTCCGAACATGCGCCGCCGGAAAAGATCGTCAGTTTGCTCAATCGATATTTTTCCGCCATGACCGACATTATCTTCGCCCACGGCGGAACGCTCGATAAATATCTGGGCGACGGTTTGATGGCCCTCTTCGGCGCACCCACCGCCACCCCGGATGACGCATCTAATGCCTTGAACGCGGCGGTTGCGATGCAACGGCGCCTGATGGGAATCAATCGTGATCTTCGTGATGAGGGGCTTCCTGAGATCGGCGTCGGAATGGGCCTTCACACGGGCGAAGCAATTATCGGTTATATCGGTTCGGAACGGCGTTCGGAATATACTGCCATCGGCGACACTGTTAATACGTCGTCACGGCTCGAGTCAAACGCTCGCGGCGGCGAGATTCTGATTAGCGACGCGACTGCGCGAGCAGCGCACAGTCGCTACAAATTGAAACCACGCGAACCGATCACGGTTAAGAATCGCCAACAACCTGTGAATCTCTGGGAGGTTGATTGGCAACGAGCAAGCGGATCTTTTTAAGAATTGCCAACTGCCGATTGCCAATTTGATTTTGGTTCAAATGGCCAAACAAGTCGGTAATTGGCAATTGAAAATCGGCAATCGGCAATAAGTTATGTCGTTCATAGGTAGAACAAAAACTCTCCTCGGTCTCAACGCCCTCAAGAACCTCGTCTCCGACTCGATGGCAATTGACATGGGTTCCGCCAGCACGATTATCGCCGTGCGTGGCCGGGGCATTGTCGTCGATGAACCTTCCGTGGTGGCTATTAATAAGGTCACCGGCGAAGTGATTGCCGTCGGCAACGAAGCGCATAAAATGCAGGGCCGCGAAGCACGCGATGTGTCCGTGATTGCCCCGCTCGTTGACGGCGTTGTAGCTGACTTCGAACGAACGCGCACGATGTTGGACCACTTCGTCAGAGAAGCGCGCAGCGGCTTTTCTCATTTCAGCCGGCGCGCGATCATGAGTGTGCTCTCCGAAGTTACCCAGGTTGAACAACGCGCATTACTGAGCGCCGCTGAAGAAGCACGCATCAGTCGCGTGTACATGATCGAAGAAGGACAGGCAGCCGCGATCGGCGCCGGCGTCCCGATCAATGCCGAATATGCGGCAGCCGTGGTCGATATCGGCGGCGGTACAACAAACGTCGCAGCGATTATCAGTGGCTCGATCATCGCCTCGCGCGCGGAACGTACGGGCAGTTCGGATATCGACCTCGCAATCATGGATCGCTTGCGACGTCATCGCGGATTAACGATCGGAGTGCAAACAGCCGAACGTTTGAAGCTTGAACTCAGCTCGGCTATCGAACCGGCCGATCCCGAGAAGAGCATCAACGTGCGCGGTCGCGACGTGCAAACCGGCAGTCCAGCCGCGGTGGATATCACAGCGGGCGAGGTCTACACGATCACCGTGCCGATCATTCGCCGGATTGCTCAAACAGTACAATTCCTGCTGTCCGATCTCGCGCCCGAAGTTGCCGGCGATATTTTTGAACGTGGTCTAATTCTTACCGGCGGCGGCGCAGCCATGGAAGGATTGTCGAGTTATCTGGCTAAAGAGCTTAACCTTGCTGTAACTGTGGCTGACGATCCCCGGCTTGCCATCGTGCGTGGGCTGTCCCAACTATACGAAGAACCCCTGCTGCTCCGCCGTGTCTCCCGAACCGAACCTCACCCGTTAATCGACACCGAAGCTACTGCTTTTGAAAGTTAAGATGTTCCACGAATGAGTTTCGCCGATTTTTACAAACGTCAAATCACGGTAGCGCACATCTTCGGCATTCCGGTGCGTTTCGACTATCGCTGGTTTGTCGTCTTCTTCCTGAGCGTTTGGCTCATCGCGATGAATCTCAGTCGTGGTGGCATGTGGGTCGGCTCGTACCAACTATTGCCCGTTGGAGTGGCGGCAGCATGGGGACTCGCGATCATTACAACGATTGGTCTGTTTCTTTCCGTGCTTGGTCACGAACTCTCGCACGCGCTGATGGGCCGTGCGGAGGGAATTGAGATCGAGGAGATCGTGCTGCACCCGTTTGGCGGACTGGCGCGACTGCGCAATGAACCGCAGAGTGCGCGGGCGGAATTTCGCATTGCGGTCGCTGGTCCAGCCGCGAGTTTTTTATTCGCTGCGATCAGCTTTGTACTGATGCTGCCCGCGATGATGGCCGGTTATCCGATCATCGGCGGCGTACTGTTACTACTTTGTGCCGGCAACCTGCTGCTCGCGATCTTTAATCTCTTTCCCGGTTACCCGCTCGATGGTGGACGCGTGTTGCGCGCATTGCTCTGGCATCGCACTGGCGACATCAAAGAAGCAACTCGCTTGGCGGGAATCTGCGGCATGTTGATCGCCGCAATTCTCATCATCTTCGGCGTTTACATGGCGATCGCTCCGGCTTTTCGGTCGTACTTCATGGGTTTCTGGTCCGTGCTGGTCGGCTTGTTTTTGTTTGACGCAGCTTACAGTGTGGTGAAGCAGGTACGTGGAAGAGTTCGAAATGTCGTCAGCGAGGCAATGGCGGCGCCTTTCGCGATCGAACCGGATGTGCTCATCAGTCATTTGATCGATACGGTCCTGCCGTTGCACCGGCAGGTTGCGTTTCCGGTCGCTCAGGATCGCCGGCTGCACGGCATGTTGTCGCTCGAAGATTTGAAGACGTTGCCGCGCGAACGATGGCACCTCACGCGCGCACGCGACATCATGCGCCCGATCGCCCCGCGTTTCTTTGTCGAACCCAACGCCACGCTCGATTACGCCCAGGAATTGATGAAACGAAACGGCATCGGGTCGGTTGCGGTGGTGGGAAAAGGCGGCGAATTGGTGGGTTTTCTTCAGACCGGTAAAATCAAACGCAAAAAACGTCCCTAATCACCACAAATCACCGGGTGCTGTCTTATTGAATTCTCTCTGCGGTCCTCTGCGTAATCTCCGCGATCTCTGTGTTACAGAAGCTCGTTTCGCCGCAGAGAGCGCAGAGATTACGCAGAGGCCGCAAAGGTGATTATTTTAAATACGACACCACAAATTACAGAGATTGTTTTACAGAATCTACCCAATCTGTGTAATCTGTAAATCGGTTTGTTTATGTCCTCCGGAGAAAACAAGTTGCTGTCGCTACGCCGAGAACTGCGGGCTTACAGTTTTGAACAGTTGACATGTTACTACTGCCATACACCGAGTACTTAAGACGAATGATTGAGCCGCGTAACGTCGCGGACATCATCTTCGTCTTTCTGCTTGTGTACGGTGTTTTGAAACTCCTCCGGGGCACCCGCGCCGCCCCCATGGCCGCCGGAATCGCCGCCCTCGTTTTTCTCTACTGGCTTTCCGTCAAACAGGATCTAGCGACTCTCGAGTTTGTCCTTAGTAATGGACTGCTCTACATCGGAATCGCGATTATCGTCCTGTTTCAATCCGAAATTCGCCAGGCTCTGATTACGTTTGGAAATCGTTTCCGTGTGCCTTTCTCGCGCCATCGCGGACAGTTTGGCGAAGGCGTTTATGATGAAGTTATTCTGGCCGCAACGACCCTCGCCTCAACAAAAACCGGCGCGCTGATTGTGATTGAACGAAATGTTGGATTGAAAAACGTCACCGACGGCGGCGTCCAGCTCGACGCGGAACTGAGCTACGACTTGCTCGTCAGTATTTTCAACACTGCCAGCCCGCTACACGATGGCGCAGTGGTGGTACGACGACATCGAATCGCAGCCGCTTCGTGCTTTCTTCCGTTGACCTTGAATCCGCGACTCTCGCGAGATCTTGGAACACGTCATCGCGCCGCGATTGGCGTGACTGAAGATACCGACGCGGTGGCGGTAGTTGTTTCAGAAGAAACCGGCCTGATCTCGTTTGTCCAGCGTGGCGAAATCAAGCGTGGTCTTGATGCCACAAAACTTCGCAACGCAATCGTCGAAGCATTGGAAGCCGGTCCAAAGAAAACCAAAGCTGCGAAGCACGCTGAAACTGAAAACGAAGCTAAAGAAATCGCTTCAATCTAAATCGTATGCCTTTCCAGGACATCGACGAAGTCGCAACATCCGAGCCGGAAGCGGCGCCTAATCGCGCCGAGCAATTGCTGCGCCGGATCTTCATCGAAGACTGGAATCTCAAACTGCTGTCGCTCGCCATCGCAATCGTGTTGTGGTTGATGGTGACTGGGCAGAATCAACCGGTGACCGCGCACGTTAATGTGCAACTGAATTTCATCAGGCCGCAGTCGCTTGAAATCAGTAACGATCCACCGCGTACTGTCGATGTGATGCTCACCGGCAGCCGAAACAAACTCGATGACCTGACTTCACTCGACCTGGTTGCGACTGTTGACCTCAGCGACCAGCGCACCGGTGAACGAATTTTGCGCCTGGCTGACAAGGCACTGATAACACTGCCCCAGGGAATCAAGGTCGATGGTTTTCAACCAAGTGCGATCCCGATCCGGCTGGAAGAAATAGTTGATCGGCAAGTTGCCGTCGAACCAAGACTTGAAGGCAAGCCTGCCGACGGATTTGAAGTCTATTCACTTTATCCAAACAAAGGCAGCGTCACCGTGCGTGGTCCGGTGAGCCGTGTAAATGCCCTGCAGCGCGTGTCGACTGAAAGTATTTTTCTGGCGGGCCACCGGGGAAGTTTTAATGCGCCTAACGTGGGACTCGATGTTTCTGATCCAAAAGTCGATCTACTGGAACCAGTCGTGAGCGTATCAGTTGAGATCGGCGAACGCCGCATCGAGAAAACTCTTAATGGCGTAATGGTCCAAACCGCCCAGGGCGCGAGCGTCCAACCAGCCACTACCGCAGTGACCTTGTTGGGTGGCGCGAGTGTGCTGGAGTCGTTGAAGGCTGACCAGATCAAGATTGTTTTAGAAGGAGACAACCTCGAACCACGGCTCGAGGTGCCGGATGCGTTAAAAGGAAAAGTAACTCTCAAATCTGTTCAAACTGCCAGATTTATACCAGTTAGGTAAGCCACGGATCTGTGGCTATTTCTTAATTCATGAAAGCTCTTTTTGGGACGGACGGTATTCGAGGTGAAGCGGGACAGTTTCCCCTTGATCCAGCAACTGTAAGTGCGATCGGTTTTTCTCTCGCCTCACATCTCGCCGAGTCAACCGAGACGCCCGAGATCATCATCGGCCGCGACACTCGCGAATCAGGCGAAACCATCGAACAGGCCCTGATTGCCGGCGCAACCAAGGCCGGCGCGAAGTGTCTTTCGGCAGGCGTGATTACTACACCCGGAGTCGCTTTTTTAGCTCGTAAACATCGAGCCTCCGCGGGAGTCGTGATTAGCGCGTCGCACAATCCTTATCAGGACAACGGCATCAAGATCTTCGCACCCACCGGAAAGAAGATGGACGATTCGGTGGAACGCATGATCGAAACCGACATCTACGCAAACACGAGCCCTGCTGCTCAGCCGGTTGTCTCTTCGCAAACCGCTTCGCCTGAACTTCAGCAGAGTTTGCGACAGGAATACTTGTCGTATCTTGCGAATGTAATCGGCAAAGATCTGCGGCTTGATGGTCTAAGAGTCGTTATCGATTGTGCCAACGGCGCCAGCTCGGCACTGGCTCCGATTTTGTTCGAACAACTCGGCGCTAAAGTGATCGCGATCAATGCCGCTCCGGATGGTCGCAACATAAATCGCGACTGCGGCTCGCTTCACATCGATTCGCTTCAGAAAAGAGTTACTGACGAAAACGCGGATATGGGAGTCGCTTTTGATGGCGACGCCGATCGCGCGCTCTTCGTCGACAACCACGGCAAGTTCGTTGACGGCGACGCCACGTTATGGGCTCTGGCCACACATCTCCAGGCTCATGGAAACCTGAAAGACAACGTCGTCGTCGCAACCGTGATGAGCAATATCGGTCTTGAAATCGCCTTACGGTCAGTGTCGATAAAACTTGTCCGCACCGATGTCGGAGACAAGTACGTGCTCGAGGAATTGTTGCAACACGGCGCGAGTCTCGGAGGTGAACAGTCAGGTCACATAATCCTTCCCGAACTCAGTTTGGCCGGCGACGGAATGATCACGACGCTTTGCCTGTTACGGGCGCTGCGCGAGTCGCGCAAAACCCTGTCGGAGATCGTGGGCGGGTTCAAGCAATATCCGCAGATTCTGGTGAATGTCAGGGTTCGGGAGAAAGTACCGTTTGCCGAGCTTGGTTCGGTTATGGCCGCGGTTACGGAAGTTGAGGAACTACTTTCGCAAAACGGTCGCTTGCTGCTCCGCTATTCAGGGACTGAGCGACTGGCGCGGGTCATGATCGAAGGGGAAAACCAAACTCAAATCGAGACTTACGCACAAAAAATAGCCCGCGCTATCGAACATGAGATCGGGCAAGGTTAATGAAATTTCTACACGATACCCCTGGAAAAATCTACACAGTGAAAAGTCACTTCGAGACCTAAAAATCGACGATTTAGCCTTTAGAACTGACTTTCAGCGACTTATTTCACCAAAACAAAAAGGATCTTGCACGGCACAGACGTTGCGATGTATATTGTGGGGCAAGAGAGACGGTTGGTGGATCCTCCGTCTCAAGTGGTTGCTGGGGTGAGGACAGTAACCACGAATATGGATGGGCGCGACGCACTCCCACGTATGTCGCGCCCATTCGCTTTTACCAGCCGTGCTAAAATCCAGCCTTCATATGCACCGGCTGGAAATCTCCCTAAATCAAACTGCTCGCAGAAGTGAAATCAACATCGGCAGCGGCCTCAGACGCAACCTCGGACAATTAATCCCGCTGAAAGCTCCACGTCGAGTTGGAATCATCTCTAATCCGCGAGTGTTTGACCTTTATGGGCGTGATGTTAAGCGGTCTTTGAAAACTGCCGGTTTTAAAACCCTCGAATGGTTGATGCCCGAAGGAGAGCGACATAAGTCGTTTCGCAGTCTTGAAAAAGCGGTCATGTTTCTCAGTGAGAATCGCTTTGAGCGCGACGATCTGGTAATGGCCCTCGGCGGTGGCGTTGTTGGTGATTTGGCCGGGTTCAGTGCGGCGATTTACCTCCGCGGTTTGCCACTGGCACAGGTACCAACCACCCTTCTCTCGCAAATCGACTCGTCGGTGGGCGGCAAAACCGGAATCAATTTACCCACGGGGAAAAACCTCGTGGGCGCTTTTCATCAACCCTCGTCAATATTTATTGACACTGAAACACTCCGCTCATTGCCGTCTCGTGAACTTGTTTCCGGGTTTTGCGAGATGGTGAAACAAGCATTGATCTCCGATCGATCGCTTTTTGATATGACGGTCCAAAATCTCGAAAAACAGGCTGGAAATCGAGATTTTTTGCTGTCTCCCGAATTTGCCGAACTGATTGCCGCCCAATGTGCTTTCAAAGCGTCAATCGTTGCCGGTGATGAACGCGAATCAACTGCACGCACGGATATTCAGTCGCGTCGCGTGCTCAACTTTGGACACACAACCGCTCACGCCCTCGAAACCATTACGAACTATCGTTACTTTCGACATGGCGAAGCAGTGGGTTATGGAATGTTAGTTGCCGGAGAACTTTCGCGAAACCTGGGTCTGCTCGACCCAGGAGAACTTGAATCACTGCGCGCCGCAGTCAACTTGTGTGGACCACTTCCGCGCGCAGACCAACTCGATACAAACCAGATCATCCACGCGCTCAAGCACGACAAAAAGAGCGTGGGTGGTGAGATCAATTGGGTGTTGCTCGAAGGGATAGGCAGGCCGAAGATCGTTCCAGGCAGGCTTATCAGTGCGAAATCCTTGCGTCTTTCGCTACGAGCTGGACTACGGGCACAGGAAGGCAGAAAGAGAGTTTCCACGAATGCGAAGATCAGGTGAACGAGGCAGTGCGAGCCTCAAATTCATAATCGTGATGGCAATCATAGGGTCGGCTGCCTATGCTGGCTACCTCTACATTCCTGTAGCGTTTCACGCAAATACGTTCAAGGATTTGATGCAGCACTACGCCAACGTCGCGGCAACGCAGGGTTATCCTCCTACGTGGGCAACGGAACAACTCAAGAAGAATGCACCGGAGTATCAGATTCCCGACAACGCGCTCTACACGCAGGCGAATCGCGGAAATCGTGTCGAAGTAAGAGTTCAGTTCGTTCTGCCCATCGAGTTTCCCGGCTACACTTACAACTACGAATTCGACCACACGGTTAAAAGCACCGCCTTCTTGTCCTTCAAATAAAGCCTACCCACAGATAATACGGATTTAGAACGGATGAATAAGCAAATCCGTTTTTAAATCCGTATCATCTATGGCTAATTACTTATCGTGGCGCGCCGCCGTCGAGGAAGGCTTTTAGTTTTCTTGAGCGTGAAGGGTGGCGCAGTTTTCGCAATGCTTTCGCTTCGATTTGACGAATACGTTCCCGGGTTACGGCGAAGTGTTGCCCGACTTCTTCGAGCGTGTGCTCTGACCCGGTTGAACCGAGCCCGAACCTCATCTTGATCACCTTTTCCTCGCGTGGGGTTAAGGTCGCCAACACTTCATCGGTAATCTCGCGAAGATTCGAAGCCACCACTGCATCCGCCGGATTCAGAATCGACTTGTCTTCGATGAAATCGCCGAGGTGCGAATCTTCTTCTTCGCCGATCGGGGTCTCCAGCGAGATCGGTTCCTGCGCGATCTTCAAAACCTTGCGCACTTTCGAAACCGGTATATCCATCTTCCGCGCGATCTCTTCACTCGTCGGCTCACGACCCAGTTCCTGGACCAACGATCGCGACGTGCGAATCAGTTTGTTGATCGTTTCGATCATGTGCACCGGGATCCGAATCGTGCGCGCCTGATCGGCAATCGCGCGTGTAATCGCCTGCCGGATCCACCACGTGGCGTAAGTCGAAAACTTGTAACCACGCCGCCATTCAAACTTATCCACCGCTTTCATCAAACCGATGTTGCCTTCCTGAATCAGATCCAGGAATTGCAAACCTCGATTTGTGTATTTCTTTGCGATCGACACCACGAGACGCAGGTTGGCTTCGACCAGTTCGCGTTTGGCCTGGCCGGTCTGCTGTTCGCCAATCACGATCGCTTGCAGGCATCTTTTTATCTCGATAGGGCTGACAAAATTGTCGAGTTCGATCTGTAACAACCGTTTTCGCGCCGTCAAGATCCGGCGTTTAAGATCCCGCTCTTCTTCCGGTTTATGACGCTTGCGATTCAGCTTCTCGTTTGAGCTATCAATCTCGCGCTCTGCGTCGCGCACCGACTTCTGCGCGGAGCGAATCGAGTTGATCAAACGCTGTCGCGCGCGTTCCGTTAAATTGAGCCGGCCGATCTCCTGCGCGATTTCGAGACGAAGTCGCCCCACTCGTCGCTGCAATCGAGTTAACTTCTTGCCCTTCTTGCCGCGCGCCTCCTTCTGTTCGGCTCTTAATTTTTCAAACTCCTTCAGACCGCTCTTGCAGTGTTTACTGATGTTCTGAATACCTTCGATGGTCCATGATCGGTATTCTTCAGCCTTGTCTTCATCGCCGGTGAACTCGGCCTGTTCGGAAAAGGTTACAGTGTCGCGAATATTGATCCGGCCGTTCTCGAGATCTTCACCAATCTTCAAAACCTCACGAACCGCAATTGGCGAACGAGCGATGGCCTTATGCGTTTTCAACTGGCCCCGTTCGATGCGTTTCGCAATCGCAACTTCGCCTTCGCGAGTCAGCAACGGAACAACGCCCATCTCGCGCAGGTATAGCCGAACCGGGTCGTTTGTTTTTTCAAGAGCGCCGGCGGAAAGGTCGAGCTCGACATCTTCATCGAGATCTTCTTCATCTGCGTCGGCCACCGTCGTCGCTGCTTGCTCGAGCAGTCTTTCATCAGAATCGGCGACCGGAATGTTCGACCCTTCGAGTTTTTGCAGCACGTCTTCAATGTCGTCGGGAGAAACGACATTGTCTGGCAATTCGCGGTTGAGATCGTCAAACGTAAGGTATTTCTTGTCGCCGCCCAGTTCGAGCAGTCGCTCCATTACGTCATCGCGATCCTTGTCTTCCATTCTACTCACGGTTATTACTCCGAATATTACCTGACACGCGAGGCCGCTTCACTCGGGGGGTGAAGCATCGCCTGGCGTTGCGAGGAAAGTTGAATCTGTTCAGCCGAAAGCTGGGAAAGTCGATCAACGTCCTGTTCCCGTTCAGCTATGACTAACTCCCTTCGCAATTCTTCAATCCGTTGTTCGACTTTCATCAGCCGAAACGTGGAAACACATTCTTCAGCAACGTAATGTTCGTTTGAACCATGTAGCGACGAATCGATCAGGACCATCGGGAGCATTTTGGCGGCAAACTCATCGCCTTCGATCTTGCTGCTCAGATTGTCAAAGGTAATTTCCGCGCCCTCGTGATCCAGTTCGAATAAAGCCTTAAAGAGCGGCGCCGTCGCCAGATCCTCGTAGTCTTCCACGCGCATGATTTGCAGAACAGCTCGTCGTAAATTCGCATCTGCAAAAAGCAGTCCAAGCAAACGTTGTTCTGCGGCAGTAGCTTCGCTTCGTCTGTTCAACACCTGAACTGCGGTCGAGCGCAGGTTCCGGTTGTCGCGGACCACCTGCCATAACTCGCGTCGCCAGGTCGATGTGTTGACATTTTCTCGATCGATCCCGAGCGCATCCATCGCCATATCAAAATACTCGCGCTTTTGAATGCGGCTGTTGACTGCCCGAATGTAGGGAAGAACTTCTTCGACAGCTTCAGCCTTTTCCGCGGGCCGGTGAAGATTACGGTCGCGTAAAGCGCTCTCGATTACGAATTGTATGTGTGGTTGTGCCTGCGCCCTTTGTCGTTGATATTCCGTTACGCCAAACTTCCGGATGTATTCGTCTGGATCCGCGTTGTCGGGGAGCACCAGCACCTTAACTTCAAGATCTTCGGCGAGGAGAATTTCGATCGCCTTTTTTGCTGCTTGGACGCCGGCGCGATCGCCATCATAGTTGACTACAACTTTGCGCGCAAACCGGCTTAACAGCTTCACCTGATCGGCAGTTAACGCTGTTCCTAAACTTGCCACGACGTTGCGCACTCCGAACTGATACGGAACGATCAGATCGAGAAATCCTTCCACTAAAATGGCGAAACCCTGGCGCCGGATCTCATCACGAGTGAGATTCAAACCAAAAAGATTTCGTCCCTTCACATACGCCGGGGTCTCGGGTGAGTTGATGTATTTTGCGTCTTCACCCTTGAGCGTGCGTCCACCAAATGCGATGGGTTTTCCCTGCGCGTCAAACACCGGAACCATCAAGCGTCCACGAAAGCGATCGTAAGAACGGTTGGTCTCTTCTTTTTTTGCAACCAGTCCACTCCGATCAATATGCTCCTGAGTGGCGCCTTTGTGTCGCAGGTACGTTGAAAGTGCTTCCCAACTATCTGGCGCATAACCGATACGAAAAGTAGTTTGCGTCTCTTCGCTGATCTGTCGCTCTTTCAAATAATCACGAGCAATGCGACCTTCGTTGCTTGATTGGAGCTGCTGTTGCCAAAACTCCATGGCCCATGAGTTGAGCTGGATAACGAGGTCGGATTCCTGGCGCCGGGCTTCGAAGCGGCCGTCGTCCACCATCTTCGGCAACGGCATACCGACTTTGTCGGCGACGATTTTGATTGCTTCAGGAAAGGCAACGCGTTCGATTTCCATAACAAAATTGAAAACCGAACCGCCTTTGTGACATCCAAAACAGTAGAAGATCTCTTTCGCGGGACTAACGGAAAAGGATGGAGTTTTCTCTTTATGAAACGGGCAGCACGCCATCCAGTTGGCGCCTTTTTTCTTCAGCTCCACATAATCGCGGATGACCCGGACGATGTCTGCCTGTCGTTTGAGATCGTCGATGAATGTCTGGGGGTAACGCATTTCTATTAAAAACTTAGCCACGGATATACACGGATGAAATCTGTAATTAATCCGTGAAAATCTGTGGCTGGCTATTGTCTCAACTCAACCAACGTTGCACCAGCGCCGCCCTGATCGGGGGGCGCGGGTAAAAAACGGGAGACGTGAGGATGGCCGTCTAATAACGCACCAATCGCGCGACGCAAAGCGCCGGTGCCGTGCCCGTGAATAATTCTCACCTTACTCAAACTCGCCAGCGAAGCCTCGTCCAGGAATTTATCGACCGCATCAACTGCTTCGTCGGTAGTTTGCCCGATGACGTTCAACTCTGACTGCGCGTCTTCGGCCACAACCGAATGCGTCTCCGTTTCGGCTGACCGTTTTAACTTCTCTAATTTACCGGCTTGTGGTTTCGGGGCGGCGGCTTGGACCAGTTCGAGATTTTCAAGCTTTTCTCGAAACCTCAACGACTTCACACGCACTTCCGCTACGCCGTCTTTGATCTGGTCCACAATGCCTACCGAGCCGAACGAACGAAGCTTAACCTTGTCGCCGACGACAAGCTCACGCGGCGCAAGCGTGATGTACTCCGGAACTTCGTCCTGGTTAGACGCCGGCACGACCGGTTCCGGTTCAACTATTTGACTCTCACGAACAATGCGCACGCCACGTTGTGCAACCCGCTTCATCTCCGAGATTTGACGCTGAGCTTCACGCTCGAGTCTGATTCGCTCGCTGCGATCCTCGATCTTCGCTACCAATTCACGCGCGCGCTGGTCCATTTCAGCCACAGTGCGCCGCACTGTTTGATCGAATGCCGCCTGCCTTTCGCGTTCCTGTTTCGCTGCTTCTTTATCAAGCGAAGCAAATTTTTCTGCGACCGCCTGGCGTTCCTCATCAAGTGCGACGCGCAACGCCTCAGCTTCTTCAGCTTCGCGTTTGATCTTTCGCAAATACTCCGACGCTTGTAATGACGACTCGGCCACCGCGCTTCTCGCCGTATCCACGATCGGCACCGGAACACCGAAACGTCGTGCGATTTCCAGCCCGGATGAAGCGCCGGCAACGCCAACCAGTAACCGGTAGGTCGGACGCAGCGTCTTTTCGTCAAACTCAACACTCGCGTTAATGACGCCTGCTTCATTACCGGCGTACATCTTGAGACCACTGTAATGCGTGGTCGCGATCACGTGTGCGCCGCAAACTCTGCGAAAGTGGTCCACTACCGCAACCCCGAGCGCCGATCCTTCCTCGGGATCCGTTCCGGTCCCAACTTCGTCAAGCAAAACGAGCGCCGGGGCTTCGCAGATTTCGATCATTCTCGCGATATTCGCGACGTGGGATGTAAACGTCGAGAGATTTGCGGCGAGCGACTGATGATCGCCTATATCCGCCAGCACTGAGGCATAAAACGGAATTCGCGCAAACTCCGCCGGCACCGAAATACCTGAAAGAGCCATCAACGCCAGCAGTCCGGTCGTCTTCAAAACAACTGTCTTGCCGCCGGCATTCGCGCCCGAAATCACCATCGCATTCTTTGCGTCGTCGAGCGCAAAAGAAACCGGCACAACCGCGCCACCGGTCGCCCGCAAATTTTCCTCGAGCAAAGGATGCCGGGCGTTTTTTAGTTCCAGGTTACCGCTCGCGTGTGATTGCTCGTCCTCGATTTCCGGAATCACGCAGTTAAATGTTTGATGAAAAACAGCGCGCGCGTTAATGAAATCGAGTTCCGCAACGGCGGCGGCGGCCATCTCGATCGCGGGAAGTTGCGCTCGTAGTTCGGATGACAGAGATGAAAGAATGCGAGCGATCTCGCGAGCTTCACTCTCATGCAAACCTTGCAACTCGTTGTTTGCGTCGATGGTTTCAAGCGGTTCGACGAAAGCAGTAGCGCCGGAAGATGAGTAGCCGTGCGCGACGCCGTGAATCCGTCCACGATGATCCGTCTTCACCGGAATCACAAAACGATCGTTGCGAATAGTTACGAGTTCGTCCTGGATCGCCTCGGACGAACGACGCATCAATCCCTCAAGCGAGCGCGTGATTCGAGAGCGCAGCGCATTGATCTCGTGACGAATGTTGGCGAGTTCCGGGCTCGCGCGATCGTCGAGTTCGCCGCTCGGCAAAATCTTCATCGTAACTCTCGCCGCAAGCGTATTCAGCTCGCGTGGTAAATCCTGGACCAGTTGCCATAACACCGGAGCGTTATCGCGTTCAGCGAGAATGGCGGCTCGCGCCGACATGGCCTGGTCGCAAAGTTTCGCCGTCTGCAGGATGGCAATCGGATCCAGGCTTGCGCCTTCCACGCGCAAACGCCCAAGCGTCTCAGCCGGATCACTCAAACCGCTGAAATACCATTTCGCGCCACGTGCCCGCAGCGTCACACATTCGGCAAGCGCCGTAAGCTCGCGACGCAGTTCCGCGACATTAGTAAAAGGCGAAAGCGCATCGACGCGCCGTTGCCCCATTTCGGTTTGCGCGTTGCGTTTGATCAGCTCCCGCAGGTGCTGATATTCGAGCGTTGTGAATCCTTCGGTGTTCACGAGGGGTAAAGGGTACAACGACGACAAGTGACTGACAAATCTCATCCACAGATTCGCAGATTTATCCGCGAATCATCTGTGTAATCTGTGGATGGTATACAATGAGCATCAAATCTTCAGTTGAAAGAGCGCACTTGATAATCAGGCTTAAATCCGTATGAAATCCGTAAAATCCGTGGCCCTGGTATTTCTGATTTTGTTAACGCAAGGTATCTATATGTCTGCACAGGAACGACCAAAAGTTCGCGCACCGGAGATCACCGGCGGGCGCGGTTGGCTGAATACCGACAAACCACTGTCAATTGCCGGTTTGAAGGGCAAAATCGTCCTGCTCGATTTCTGGACCTACGGCTGCATCAACTGCATTCATATCATCCCGGATCTGAAGAAACTCGAAGCCAAGTATCCTAATCAACTGGTCGTAATTGGCGTGCACTCCGCTAAATTTCAAAACGAAAAAGAGACGGAAAACATCAGGCGCATCATCCTGCGTTATGAGATTGAGCATCCGGTTTATAACGATTCGGAATACGCAGTTTGGCAAAGCTACGGCGTGCGCGCCTGGCCCACGCAAGTGCTGATTGATCCGGCCGGTTATGTTATCGGCGGTGTTTCCGGCGAGGGTAATTACGACGTCATCGATGAAGCGATTTCGAAAACGATCCAGGACTTTCGCAGCCGCGGTGAACTCAACGAAGAACCGTTAAAACTGGTGCTGGAACGCGCGAAAGTCGGCGACTTGCCGCTCGCGTTTCCCGGCAAGATTCTTGCCGATGCAAAAACCGATCGGCTTTTCATTGCTGACTCAAATCACAACCGAATCGTAGTTACCAAACTCGACGGCACACTGGTCGAAACTATCGGGACCGGCGACACCGGCGCTGCTGATGGCGCATTCGACAAGGCCAGTTTTTATCGTCCGCAGGGTTTGGCGCTCGCCGGTGACAGTCTTTATGTGGCCGATACTGAGAATCACCTGATTCGCCGTGTCGATCTGGCAGCGAGGAAAGTCGAAACCATCGCCGGCACGGGACAGCAAACGCGTGAGTATTTTAAAACTGGACCAGCGCGCACGGTGGCGTTGAGTTCGCCATGGGATCTACAACTGATCGGTCGCAAACTCTACATCGCGATGGCTGGTCCACATCAAATCTGGCAGTTGGATCTGGATAAAAATGAAGTCTCGACTTATGCAGGTTCAGGTCGTGAAGCACGGCTTGATGGAACGTTGCGCGAATCCGGTTTCGCACAACCGTCGGGACTCGCGAACGACGGTAAGCGACTCTACGTTGCCGATAGCGAGTCGAACATCATTCGCGGTATCGATCTCGCAGGCGGTTCGGTGAAGACGCTTGTCGGCGGCGATCTGTTCGAGTTTGGCGATGTTGATGGAGAAGGCGACGATGTTCGCTTGCAACATCCGCTCGGACTCGTAACTTACGGCGACAAAATCTTGATCGCCGATACTTACAATCACAAGATCAAGGAACTCGATCCGAAACAGGAGAAGGTCACGACGTTCGCCGGTACCGGTAAACCCGGGCAAGCCGATGGAACCGCGCCGTCGTTTTACGAACCGGGTGGGTTGACATTGGCGAACGGGAACCTTTACGTCGCCGATACCAACAATCATGCCGTGCGTGTGATCGATCTTAAAACTAAGCGAGCAACCACGCTGCGTATCAGCGGACTTCAGCCGCCGGCAAAAAACATGCAAGCGCTCGAAAGCGCTGCTGGTCCAAATGCGGAGGAGATCAAAGTCGCTGGGCAGAAGCTTCGTCTGAACAGTAGTGGCGGTTCGCTTCAGATCGACGTGGAGCTGCCGTCTGGTTATCACCTGAATCCACTAGCGCCCCAGCGTTACAAAGTGTCGGTCGAAGGTACGAATGTCGCGATCGAAGAAAAGAACGCCGCGCGGGCGAGCAAAGATTTGAAACTGCCGCTTCGCATTCCGATAAACACCACCGCCGCTGGATCAGCGACGCTACGAGCGCAGGTCACGTTGTTCTACTGTCGCGAAGACAACACCGGCACTTGCCGTATCAGAACGCTGGTGTGGAATGTGCCGGTTGAGGTGACGAGCGATTCGAGTGCTCCGACAGACATCAAACTGAAAGGCCAGTTAACCACGGATTAACACGGATGAAGAACGGATTTTGGGTAGTGCCCTATTTTGGATTTCTCTGTGCAGGCTCTTTGTTCCCTGTGTCTCTGTGGTTGTTGTGTCGCACATTCCTATAACCACAGAGACACAGAGAACGCAGAGGTTGCACAGAGAAGAAATTGAATTAGGGCACTACCATTTTTTGACCTGCGTGGTAATCCGTCTAATGATCGGTTAAGATCCCTGTTCCCCTAAATTCAAGGATAAGAGGAGTGAGGCTCGTGGCTGATAAACCATTTCTCACTGATATCAAGACTTTGCGCGAACGCGCGCGACAACACATCGAGGACGGGGCGGTTACCCAGGGTTATAGCGCCGACCGCGAAACTGTGATCAAGCTGTTGAATGAAGCTCTGGCGACGGAGATCGTTTGTGTCCTGAGGTACAGACGTCACTATTTTATGGCCGCGGGAATCAATGCTGAGGGCGTGGCGTCCGAATTTTTACAGCACGCCAACGAAGAGCAGGGACATGCCGATCAGATCGCACAACGGATCGTTCAGTTAAAAGGCGAGCCTAATTTCAATCCCGACGGACTCCTGACGCGCAGTCATGCAGAATATGTCGAGGGAAATACGCTTACCGAGATGATCCGAGAGGATCTGGTTGCCGAACGCATCGCGATCGACAGTTATCGCGAAATGATTACGTACCTCGGCAATGACGATCCGACGTCAAGGCGAATGTTGGAAGGCATCCTCGCAATGGAAGAGGAACACGCCGACGATCTGGTGAGCTTGCTCGAGAAGATGGGCTGAGTTTTTGTCTCTGCAAGTGCTGTCAAAACCGATCCACAGATTACGCCGGTTCTGTGTAATCTGTGGATTGCTTTGCGCGCGAAGCATCACGCTTGTTAGTCTTCTGCCTGTTGTCCGAAAGTCAATCCAACCCAACTAACCCCGGCCGGCCGACCATGTGCCGTAATTGCGGGGCCATTGTCGGCGCCGGCGCGACTGAGTGCGCGGTGTGCGGCGCCCTCAGCGGCGCTGTCCCGACCACCACGGATACGGCACAACACCGGCCTGACAAAGAGACGATCCGATTCGCGCGTGCCGTTCTCAATCGACCCTACAAATTCACGATCGCGTTTCTCATTCTAAACCTGTTTGTATTTCTGCTGATGTGGGAATCAAGCGGGCAAACGTTTCGCGTGCTGCAACAGGGCTTTCCCGATGCGGTGCTGGTCGCTTATGGCGCGAAACTCAATTACCTGATCAATGCCCCGAACAATCAGTGGTGGCGATTTATCACGCCGATGTTTGTGCACATCGACGTGCTGCACCTGCTGATGAATATGTTCAGTTTATTGATACTTGGCCCATTCGTTGAGAAGCTCTACGGTTCCGCCAAGTTCGTCGTGTTTTATGTGGTCAGTGGTATTGCGGGTTGCGTGGGTACTTACCTGACACTTCGCCCGTCGCTGGCCCAGGGTGCTTTAGGCACTTTTATTTTTCGCGCGATCGATGGACCATCAGCAGGCGCCTCGGGCGCGCTGTTTGGTCTCGTGGGTGTGCTCTTCGTATTTGGTATCAAGTTTCGACATGAGCTTCCCGAAGGATTCAAGCGTGTATTTGGCACCGGGCTGCTGCCAATCATCTTTATAAATCTGTTTATTGGCTTTGTGGGGCGCAGTTTTATCGGCAACTCGGCGCATTTGAGCGGGCTGTTTGCAGGCGCCGCGCTGGCGTTGTTCGTCGACTTCCGCCGGCCGGGAGCACGAGCGAGCATCGCGACGGCCTGGCGCGTTTTTCAAGTCCTGGCGTTGGCCCTCATCGTCGTGAGCGGCTACATGATAGTAAGAAACTTCAACCGAACGCCGCTCCCAAGAACGATAATTAACAATCCTGCGGCAGCGATCTTTCTGAATTACATCAACGCCATGAATCAGCTTCAGGAAAGAGCTTCAGCACTGATTCATAATAACGAGGTACCCGATCTCGAAGCCGTCACACAACAAGCGATACAAGCGCCGGTGCCGGACCAGCAAGCGGAAGACTTGAGAGTCCGGCTGGGGAATATCATCACAAAACTTGTACCTGCTCCCGCGGCTAGTCCATCGCCGCAGCCGTCGCCGGCTACGCCGCGACCAGTGGATCCAAAGATCGTCGAAGAATACAAGCAATGGCAAAAAGATTATGAGGAATGGTTAAAGCGCGCTGCCATCACATACACAGCGCCACCTTAAATAGATCCAGATAAAACTGTTTAGGAGAGAGAAATGGAAATCAGGAAAGTTGGAGTTTTAGGATGCGGACTCATGGGCGCAGGCATCGCGCAGGTTGCGGCAACTGCCGGATTTGAGACGGTTGTAAGAGAAATGTCAGACAATCTCATCGCCAGAGGTTTCGGCGGCATTGAGAAATCGCTTGCGAAGTTTGCCGAAAAGGGAACCATCACTTCCGATCAGCAAACAGAAATTCGCGGTCGTTTATCGGGGACAACTAAGTTCGAAGATCTGGCCGACTGCGACATCATCATCGAGGCCATCATTGAGAATCTCGACGAGAAACGCAGCACCTATCAACAGTTGGACCAGCTTTGCAAACCCGAAACAATCTTTGCGTCGAATACGTCGTCACTTTCGATCACGGAGATGATGACGTCCACCTCGGCCGAACGCCAGCGCCGGTTCATCGGCATGCACTTTTTCAATCCGGTGCCGCTGATGAAGCTGGTTGAAGTGGTGAAGACGATTCTGACGGACGATGATGTTTACGAACAGGGTGTCGAGTTTGGGAAGAAACTCGGCAAAGTGCCGGTGCGCGCCGGTGATAAGACTGGTTTCATCGTGAATCGTCTGCTCGTCCCATACATGCTCGACTCGATTCGTGCGTTGGAAGAAGGTGTCGGTTCGATTGTCGATATTGATAACGCGATGAAGCTCGGTTGTGGTTATCCGATGGGACCGTTCACACTCGGAGACTTTGTAGGACTCGACACGACGTATTACATCGCGGAGATCATGTTCAACGAATTCCGCGAGAAGCGTTTCGCTCCTCCACCACTATTGAAACGCATGGTGCTGGCGGGATTATATGGTCGCAAATCCGGCCGCGGCTTCTACGACTACACCAAAGACCCGAAAAACCCCACCCCAATGAATTTAGTTTAGGCCGATCGTAGGGGCGGCCCTCCGTGGCCGCCCTAGTCTTGAACTCCAGTCCTCTCGCCTCAAAAATAGCCATTTTCGACAAAAGATAGCCATTTTGGAGTATTTCCTAAATCCCTTTGCCGTGTTAGAGTCACTCTCAGAAGGGAGCAGGCAAATGAGTGAAGACCTCACAGATAAATTACCGAAATCGAACGGCGAGATCCTGGCAGCCGCTTCACGGGCAACTTTAGTGATATCAACATTCGTCTGCAGGCACTTGAGTTGAATCAAAAGCAGCAGAATTCATCAACTTGATGCGTCTCGAAGCATCTCCTATACTGCAAAACGTAGTAACTATTCAGCTCGCGGAGTCGAAGCGGTTGCAGCCAACGGTGTATGAAGGTCGTCTGAATGCTGAGGCATTTCGCTTCGCTATCGTCGCCAGTCGCTGGAATGAATTGATTTCGGCCCGGTTGCTGGAGGGCGCGCTCGATAGTCTTAAGCGACTCGGCGCCAAGGAAAGTAACGTTAACGTCTATCGCGTGCCGGGTGCGTTTGAGATTCCGTTGCTGTCGTTACGACTGGCGCAGTCGCGGAAGTTTGATGCAGTGATTTGTCTTGGAACAATCATTCGAGGACAAACGCCGCATTTTGATTACATTGCTGCTGAAGTAGCGCATGGCATTTCACATGCTGGTTTGAGCACTGGATTGCCCGTAGTATTTGGAATCGTTACAGCCGACACCGTCGATCAGGCGATTGACCGTGCGGGTGTGAAACTGGGTAACAAGGGTTTTGAAGCCGCCATGACGGCGGTTGAATTAGTAAATCTTTACAAGGAAGCATTCGAGTGATGCCGCCAAAAGGCACAAACAGCACAAAAGATATTTTCTAATTTTTGTGATTTTTGTGCTTCCTTAGTGGCTCAACAGGTTTTGGTAATTCTTTATGGGTTCGCGACGTAAGGCACGTGAATGTGCCTTGCAAATGCTCTTTGCGGCTGACGTTGCCGAAATGCCTGCGGACCAGGTGGTCCGAAGCTACTGGGCTGAGCTCGGGGAAGCCGATCTCGATGTGACGGCCCGTGAGTTCGCCACTCGCCTCGCATCACGAACGCTTTCCAATCTCGAGTTACTCGACGAACGCATCCGCTCACGCGCCGAACACTGGCGCATCTCACGCATGGCGGTTGTCGATCGCAACATCCTGCGTCTCGCCGTCTACGAATTTCTTTACGAACCCACACCGCGCACCGTAGCCATCAATGAAGCACTCGAAATCGCGCGCCGCTTCTCGACTTACGAAGCTACCCAATTTATCAACGGCATTCTCGACGCCATAAAGCGCGACCTCGACGAACAACAACCACAACAAAATGTTCAGCCAGAGGCGGAAGAAAACGAGCCGGAAACCAAAACCGCCGATGACGATGAGTAGCTCAACTTGTCAGCGCTCGAAGACCAGCTTCAACAGATAACCACCGCAATCGACGATCTGCGCGCTCATCCCGTTACAGGCCCCGAAACACGCCAACTACTCGACACACTCTTTCGCCGTGTTCACAGTTTGAAAGCCGCCGCCGCCGCTGACGGTCTAAACGATCTCAGCCGGGTGGCAAATGAGGTCGAGAACCTGCTCCATTCGCTGCGCACCGGGAGCGCCTCACTCAACGAGCAAACGCTGCAAAGGTTGACCGACCTGGCACAGAACCTTCCCACCGATCTGATTCCAGCGGAAATATTGAATTCGCTCAAAGCTGAAGAAAAGCACGCCCTCGCGCAATCGATCAAAGAAGGCGCGCAGTTGTTTCTGATTCAGACGAGTTTTGACGTGGCAGACTTCGATCAGAAATTTCAGGAATTGAAAGCCCGACTGACGAGCATGGGTGAGGTGATCTCAGTAGCACCGCAGTTTGATCATGACGGTGTCAACTTCAGAATTCTTTATGCAACCGCAACGAATGAGCTGCAACTCAACACTCCCGGTGTCACCATCACCGAACTGCGCCATCAGTCTACGACGCTCAACCATGTCTTAAAACGAGCTGTACACGCGGGGCAATCGGTCGCGGTTGTGCTTGGGAAGGAAGTGGACTTTGAGGTAATTGGCGCAGATCTCTCGATCGATCCTGAATTGTGCAAGGCTATCGCCAATCCTTTGCTTCATCTGGTTCGTAACGCTGTGGATCACGGCATCGAACAACCTGAAGAGCGAACCAAACGTGGCAAACCTTCCCGCGGACGAATCGTCATCGAAGCCAAAACACACGAAACTCACACAAACATCAGCGTCTCAGACGACGGACGCGGCATTGATTCCGAAAATGTTGATCTGATTTTCGACCCGGGATTTTCGACTGCAAGCCAGGTAACGGATATTTCCGGTCGTGGAGTGGGACTCGATGCAGTGCGCGCGGAAATCGAATCTGCAGTTGGCTCGGTTAACGTGATCAGCCAACCGGGTCAAGGCGCCACCTTTGAGATCAGATTACCGCGAAAGTCGTAAAAGAGTTTTCTCACGCAGCGGCGCGGCGGCGCAATGCCTTCCAAGGTTTTTAGAAGTCTTCGCTGTGCCGCCGCGACGCTGCGTGAGAAATCTTTTCCAGCACTCACTTAACTCGTTGCAAAATCCATCTTCGGATGCATCGTGTGCCACTGCGTCGCGCGCTCAAACGCGAGCGCCACACGCAACGGCGCCACCTCGTCGTAAACTCCTCCAGTGAACATGATCGCCACCGGCAAGTTGTTTACAAACCCACACGGCAACACCACCGCCGGATGCCCGGTCAGGTTTGTCACCAGCAAACTCGCACTTCCAGGCGCGGGGCTGACAAACACGTCCCACTGCGACATCAGCTTTTCCATTTCCAGCATCAACATCGTGCGCGCGCGTTGCGCTCGGATGTATTCAACCGCCGGAATAAAACGCGAGGTCCGGAATGAGTTGGGCCAATCCCCCGGTTGCTGACCTGACAACTGGTTGACACGCCCGTCGCGAGTAATGTCATCAAACGCTGCCGCAGCCTCGGCAGTCAGAATAAACCGTAAAGATCCGGCCGGAATCTTCGGCATTTCGATTGGCGTCAGTTTAGCGCCAGCCTTCTCGAGCACTTCGAGAGCCGTTTTGTAAATCGCTCGTCGCTGTTCGGCTTGTGTCCGCTGTTGTTCGTTCTGCGGCGGCGTCGCTGGTCCATCAAACTCGGTCTTCAGATAGCCGATGCGCAAGGAACTGATATTCGTGTCCGCCGACCAATTGAATGGCGCATCTCCCACGGTAATGTCCTTGCCGTCAGGACCATAAATCGCGTGCAGCGCCGCCGCACAATCTTCGACGCCTCGACACATCGGGCCAATCTTGTCCATGGTCCAACTCAACCCCATCGCGCCGTAACGACTCACCCGGCCGTACGTCGGACGCAAACCGGTAACACCGCATCGCGATGAAGGCGAAACAATCGAACCAAGCGTTTCAGTGCCGATTGAGAATCCCACCAGTCCGCCTGCGGTAGCCGCTGCCGGCCCTGCTGATGAACCGCTCGATCCCTGTTGTGCCTCGTCAGGTACCCATGGATTTCTGGTCACGCCGGCAAACCAGCGTGCACCCTGCGCGAGCGCGCCCATCGACAACTTGGCAACCAGCACCGCGCCTGCATCGTTGAGTCGTTCGACAACGGTGGAGTCGTAATCGATCACCTGATCGCGATAGGGCTCGGCGCCCCACGTGGTCTTGATCCCTTTGGTGGCAAACAAATCTTTTGCGCCCCATGGAATTCCGTGCAATGGACCACGATACTTGCCGCGTTTTATCTCCGCGTCGGCAGCGGCTGCCTGCTTGAGCGCGAGCTCTTCCGTGAGCGTGACGACACAAAGCAGTTTTGGACCATACTTCTTCAACCGCGCGAGATACATTTTGGTGAGCTCGGTTGAAGAGATGCGACGCGTGCGCAGCAGTTCCGCGAGTTGAGGGACAGTAGCAAACGCCAGGTCTTCAATTGTCTTGAATGGTGCCGCCTCGACCTTGCCTAAACGAAACTTCGCTTTCGGCACATACAGTTCTTTTCGCGCGCGCGCCGGATGAAAAGCAAACGCCGGTTCAGTATCGAGCGGAATGTCAATCTTCCTGATCGTTTCGTACGAATCGAGATTGCGATTGACGCCGCCAAGAGCCATGGCTTCCTGGGCATCGGTTAGTTCGATGCCAATCAGCTTCTCGGCCTGCTGCAACATCTCTTTGGTGATGCGCGGCGCGGGCGTTGGCGAAGGACTAGGCGACGGAACAGGCGTGGGCGTCGGTGTTTGCGCCAACGTCTCAATCGGCAATTTCGTCGCGGTCAACCCCGCGGCGCCAAGCGCGGGAAGCAGCTTTACAAATGTGCGGCGATCGACATTCGCTTTCCGCTTTCGAGTTTTCCGGCTCTTGTCGTTGTTCATGGCTTCACTTACCCATCGGCACCATCGTTCCGGTTCCCACGCCCTGTGTGCTCGCGCCGCCATATTTCAGCTTCACGACTTTTGCTTTGCCAAAGCGATAAACAGTAACGATGTAGAGGTTGTCGTATTCACTCTCAGGAATTGTCGGGTAGTTTTCACCGCTGAGTGCAGACACGGTTGCGGGAATCGTGTTGTTATGACCGGCGATAAAAACCGTCTGACCGCGATGCGTGGTCTGAATTCGCTTTACGAGTTCGTCGTTCTGACTCGCATCGAGTTGAGTCACCGGCACGCCGATTCGATCCGAGAGTGGTTTGACGGTTTGCTGGGTGCGTTTGTACTGCGTGGCATAGATCGTGTTGATGCCTGCATCGCCAAACATGCGCGCGATCTCGGTGGCGCGTTCGGCGCCGGCCGGCGCCAGATCCGGATCCGGGTTATTTGGTTCGATCTTCTTTTCGGCGTGTCGCACGAGAATGATAGTGGTCACCGGTCGCGAAAAGGTCGTGAAATAAGCAAAAACGACGACCGCGCCGAGCACGGCGAACAACATCGAAAAAACTACAATTGTCCTGATTCTGGTTGGTGGTGTGTTTACTTGTTCCATTGTGTTTATGCGGGAGCTAACGAGGCGTTACGATACCATCAGCAGGGAAGAATTTCGAGAAGATTCCCCACGCAGCGGCGCAACGGCGCAGCGACTGCATAAACTCTTCCGTTGCGCCGCCGCGCCGCTGCGTGAGAAAACCGATTAGTAATGATCCCATCCACTCCTGCAACCGAAGGCATCAAGTACGCCGGCTCGAAACTGAAACTGCTCCCTCACATTCTCCAACTCGCCCAATCAGTAAACCCTCAAACAGTCTTCGACGGCTTCTCCGGCACCACGCGAGTCTCGCAAGCCCTGGCCCAATCCGGTTATCGTGTCATCGCTAACGATATCGCTGTCTGGTCCAAGGTATTCGCCGAGTGTTACCTGCTTAGTCCCTTCTCACGCGAACATTATCAACCCTTGATCGACCACCTAAACACCCTAACCGGTAAACACGGCTGGTTCACGGAACACTACGGCGGCGATCCAAACAACGGCGATGGCCGGAAAAAACCATGGCAACGACACAACACTCTCAAGCTCGATGCGATTCGTGAAGAGATCGAACACTTAAAGTTAGAACGACACGAGAAAGCCGTTGCGCTCACAAGCCTCATTCACGCAATGGACGAAGTCGACAGCACTATCGGCCACTATGCTTCTTACCTCAGCGACTGGTCGCCGCGCTCGTTTCGCGAAATGAAACTGAGCGTTCCGAAACTCACTCCCAAAACAAGCAATCACGAAGTCCATCAAAGCAACATCTTCGATATCGTTTCCTCAATCGACGCCGACCTCGCTTATTACGATCCGCCGTACGGTTCCAGCAACGACAAGATGCCGCCCTCACGCGTCCGCTACGCAGCCTACTATCACCTCTGGACCACGATCTGTCTCTTCGATAACCCCGCGCTATTCGGCAAAGCGAATCGTCGTGCGGACACCAGCGACGCGTTGAGCGCCTCGGTGTTTGAGGAGTTCAGACGAAACGATTCCGGCCGCTTCATCGTCGTCGAAGCAA
Source organism: uncultured Acidobacteriota bacterium (assembly GCA_963708055.1). Lineage (GTDB taxonomy): Bacteria > Acidobacteriota > Blastocatellia > Pyrinomonadales > Pyrinomonadaceae > PSRF01. The sequence goes on from OY970193.1 coordinate 2,940,117, forward strand.
TCGAACGATTACTGCGCGAGACAAAAGCAAAGCACATTATTCTTTCGTACAGTTCCGGTGGCCGAGCAACGGCCGCGGAGCTAAACGATGTGATTAACAGTGCCGGAAAACTGATCGAGGTCGTCGAAGTCGATTACAAACGAAACGTAATGGGCGGCATGCGCTGGACGCATGAATGGGTGCGCGAGGCCGAAGAATCAAACCGGGAATTCTTATTCCTCATCGCCAGGTAGTCCACAGATTACAGTCCACAGATTACACAGATTGTTTCTAAAACATGTTTTTCTAATACGGCCTTTTTCCATTTAATCTGTGTAATCTGTGGACTGGCTTTGCTGAGAAAATTTGTCAGTGTTAGTCTTTCCTTACCGAGGTAACAATATTGAGTCAGCAAAACAAACCCGACTTATCCCAGGTTATTGCCGAGGAATTCGGCGCGAATGCTACGTACGTTGAAGGATTGCTCGAACGGTTTCGAAGTAACCCCGAATTAGTGGACGATTCCTGGCGCTCCTATTTCACCGAATTGGTCGGAAACGGGGCTAAAACAGCAGTTATCGCCGCAACTGACGGCGACTCGGGCGCCGCGACAAAACAAGTCAGCGCGCCGGCCCCTGCTCCCACACCTGAGCCCGTTACGCAACCAGGCACTGAAGTCATTCCGATTCGCGGCGCCGCATTAAAAATCGTCGAAAACATGGAGACCAGTCTCTCCGTGCCGACAGCCACTTCGGAACGCCGTATACCGGTAAAGTTGTTGGACGAAAACCGCCGCATCATCAACCAGCATCTCGCCGAAAACAATCGCGGCAAAGCATCGTACACACACCTGATCGCATGGGCCGTGCTGCGTGCGCTCGATGCGTTTCCACAGCTCAACGATGGTTTTGCGGAGTCTGACGGCACTCCGGTGCGATTGAAACGCGCGAATGTAAATCTCGGTGTCGCGGTAGATCTAACTAAGAAAGACGGCACGCGGACCCTTTTAGTCCCCAATATCAAGAACGCAAACCATCTCAGTTTTGCCGAGTTTCTGACTGCTTACGACGACGTAATCAAACGCGCGCGTGACGGTAAACTGCAAATCCCGGATTTTCAGGGAACCACCCTGTCACTAACGAACCCGGGAACTCTCGGCACGGTGGCTTCCGTGCCGCGATTGATGGAAGGCCAGGCAGCGATTATCGCCACCGGCGCAATTGAATACCCGGCCGAATATCAGGCGATGGCGCCTGAAGCGCATTCTCAACTCGGCATCAGCAAAGCGATCTCGATCACGAGCACTTACGATCATCGAATTATCCAGGGCGCAGAGTCGGGAGCGTTTCTCGCGCGGGTGCACGAGTTTCTGATTGGCAAACACGATTTCTACAAAGAGATCTTCTTTAATCTCGGGATTCCGCACGCGCCGTTTGGCTGGAACCTCGATCGCAATCCTTTCTTTCTTCCCGGCGATCACGTGCGCGAGCAAACGCTTAAAGAAGCTCGCGTCATCGAGTTGATCAATGCCTATCGTGTACGCGGTCACTTGATCGCCGACACGGATCCATTGCACGCGCTGCCGTTGCTTTATCACCCGGAACTCGATATCGAAACTTACGGACTCACAATCTGGGATCTCGATCGAGTTTTCATCACTGACGGTCTTGCCAATCGAGAAAGCGCGACGCTGCGCGATATTCTCGACATCCTTCAGCGCGCTTACTGCGGCAAAGTTGGCATTGAATACCGCCACATTCAAAGTAAAGAAGAAAAGCAGTGGATCCGCGAACAGATCCGGCAACAGTTTGTTGAACCGCAACCCATCTCGGTTGAAGTCAAAAAACGACTGCTGTGGAAACTGATCTCGGCGGAGCAATTTGAACGTTTTCTGCACACGAAATACCTGGGCCAGAAACGGTTTTCACTGGAAGGCTGCGAAACAGTTATTCCAGTGCTCGATCAGTTGATCGATGGCGCCGCTGCTCGCGGCGTTGAGCACATCACGTTTGGCATGGCCCATCGTGGCCGTCTCAATGTGCTGGCTAATGTGATCGGGAATCTATGTGAACGAATCTTCGCGGCGTTTGAAGGATCGGTCCATCCGGAATTTCCCGCGGATGAAGGCGACGTGAAGTATCACCAGGGCGCTACCGGCGAACGGGTGCTCAGCGACGGCCGCAAGGTAGGCTTATCGCTGTCGCCGAATCCGAGTCACCTCGAAGCCGTGGATCCGGTGGTCGAAGGAATGATTCGCGCAGTTCAGGATGAGATGATGGGCCAGCGCGGAGCCACCCGCGAACAGGTTATCGATCTGGCTCTGCCGGTGTTGTTACATGGCGATGCGGCGTTTGCAGGCCAGGGTATCGTGATGGAAACACTGAATCTCGCCGGCCTGAAAGGCTATCGCACCGGCGGCACGATTCACATCATCATCAATAACCAGATTGGATTTACAACTTCACCGGAAGCAGGTCGTTCGACGATCTACTCAACTGACGTCGCTCGCATGACGCAGTTGCCTATCTTTCACATCAATGGCGACGATCCCGAAGCCGCTTATCGTGTGTTGCAAATCGCGCTCGCTTACCGGCAGGACTTCAACAAAGACGTGGTGCTCGATGTGATTGGGTTTCGCCGGCTGGGGCACAACGAAACCGACGAACCAAGCTACACCCAACCGCTCATGTACGCGCGGGTGAAGGCACATCCGGGCGTGCGCACGGTCTACGCGAAGCGTTTGATCAAGGAAGGCGTGGTTACCGAGGAAGAGGTTAACAACCTGATCGCCGAACGTGTTCGTCGTTATGAAGCAGCGTTGACAAACGCCAAGCGCAAGGTTGCCGAAGAACCGGCACAGGCACATCCGCGCGTCGAAGAGATGGACGGTTCCGAGGTGATTCCGACCGGAGTAACGAGTGAAACGATCAAGAATATCGCTCACAAGATCGCGGTGGTACCGGAAGGTTTCAACGTTAATCCCAAGATGGTGGGCCAACTCGCGCGACGAGCAAAGATGGGCGACGGCAGCGCGCCACTCGATTGGGCGTTTGCTGAAGCAGTCGCTTTCGGTTCGCTCGTGCTCGATGGCAATCGTGTTCGTTTAAGTGGACAGGATTCCGGACGCGGCACGTTCAGCCAGCGTCACGCCGTTCTGTATGACACACGCACCGGCCAAACATGGGCGCCGCTCGCAGAGCTTCGTTGCGAAACAAATCCTGACGCGCGTTTTGATGTTTACGACAGTTCGCTATCGGAGGAAGGCGTGCTGGGTTTTGAGTATGGTTATACCGTTGTCGCGCAGAAAGCACTGGTCTTGTGGGAGGCGCAGTTTGGTGATTTTGGAAACGGCGCGCAGACGATCATTGACCAGTACATCGCTGCTTCTGAAGACAAGTGGAAACAAACTTCGCGACTAGTGATGCTGTTACCGCACGGTTACGAGGGACAGGGACCAGAACACTCGAGCGCGCGTCTTGAGCGTTACCTGCAACTATGCGCCGAGAATAATTTGCAAGTTTGTTATCCGACGACTCCGGCGCAGTATTTCCATCTGCTGCGACGACAAGTGCGACCGGGCATGGAACGCCCGCTCATCGTCATGACGCCGAAGAGCCTGCTGCGTTTGCCGGCAGCTTCGTCAACCTTAGACGACCTGGCGTCGGGAGGTTTTCAACCATTAATTGACGACGCGGCGATAAACGATCGCGATGCGGTTACGAAAGTGGTCCTTTGCAGCGGCAAGGTTTACTACGATCTGGTTGAGGCGCGAAATAAGAGTGATGAGCGCAAGGTGGCGATCGTTCGTTTGGAACAGCTTTATCCTTTCCCGGCGCAAAGTCTAAAAGACACGCTCGCTAAATATCCAAACGCGAAGCAGCTTGTTTGGGCCCAGGAAGAACCGCAAAACATGGGTGGCTGGACGTTTGTTCAGGATCGACTCGAAGAGTGTGCTGCCGGAAAATGAGCGGCCCAAATACATTGGACGCACAGCCTCAGCGAGCCCGGCCACCGGTTCCTACAGCATCCATCAGAAAGAGCAAGCCGAACTAGTTTCCCAGGCACTTGCTACTTAACAACTATTTAGCCACGGATTAAACGGATAACACGGATAAAAGAAAGTTTTTATCAGTGAAATCCGTGTAATCCGTGGCGGCTCTTTGCTTCGTAAAGTACTTGACAGAATATCCTGCCGGAGCTTAACATCCAGTTCATGAAACCGATGCCGGCCCTCCACGACCGGGCCATGGACAACCTTCGCTATATTCGCGAAACCATGGAACGCGCCACGCCCTTCACCGGGATCTCCGGTCGGGGTGAGATGGCTATCGGCGCTACTGCACTCGTCGCTAGTGCCATTGCTGCACGTCAACCCAGTTTCAAGTTGTGGGTTTACGTCTGGCTCGCCGAAGGGTTTATTTCGTTGCTCATTGCCGGTTGGTCCATGGACCGCAAAGCCCGCGCCACACACATGCCGCTATTCTCCGGGTCAGGGCGCAAGGCTTTATTCAGTCTTGCGCCCTCGGTGATTGCCGGTGGCCTATTGACCCTCGTGCTCGCGCGTACGGGAGCGTACTTTTCAATCCCCGGGATGTGGCTGTTGCTTTACGGAACCGGCGTGATTACCGGCGGCATGTTCTCAGTTCGAGCGGTACCCGCCATGGGACTCTGTTTTATGGCTCTGGGCGCACTCGCACTTTTCAGCCCGCATGAATGGATGAACTATTTTATGGCAGTCGGTTTCGGTGGGCTTCATGTGTTATTTGGCGCGATTATTGTGAGGAAATACGGTGGCTAAGCAGTCGACAGCAAAACAGGAACGAAAACAAGATCCAGACGTGAACACTCGTGTGGCCGGCGCGAAACAGAAAAGCGCTGCGCCAAATCTCGACCGTCTAATTCACGAGCGTCTGCGTTTGGGCATCATCAGTGCGCTGGCAGCAAATGAGGCGCTGACGTTCAGCGATCTCAAGCACCTGATGAATACCACTGACGGTAATCTCAGTGTTCATGCCCGCAAACTCGAAGAAGCAGGCTACATCTCCTGCTCGAAATTTTTCGAAGGGCGGCTGCCCAAAACTGAGTACAAACTTACTGCTGCTGGTCGCAGTGCGCTCGAAAACTATTTGAGCCACATGGAATCGTTGATCAAGCAGATGCGCAACAACACGTAGGTCGCACAGACAGTTTCTGTGGCTCACCACATTGCTGCTCCTCGTTCATGCAGTGACAATCCTTGAACCTGTGTCAGCATCAATGCTCAAGGAGTGAGACCAATGACCAAAAGAATCATCGCGATCGTTTTCATTTTCATCTGCACCTCCATCGCCTGGGCCATCCTCGGCGGAACCATCTTTTCCAGGACTTACGATTCCGGTTTGATCTCTTCAAATCGAGTTCAATCAACCTGGGGCACCGCACAAAATCAGGCTCCACCGCGCGCTTCCTTTATGACTGAAGTAAAGAAGCAACAGGAAACGCTCGAGAACGGCAAGAAGGTGGTGAAGACGATCTCCGAAGTAGTCGAAACTGAACTGCCATTGGAGAGCAGCAAGATCGACGTCGATCTCGATTTACAACACCGGCAGAAAGGTCTGCTGTGGTACAGCACTTACAAAGTTGCCTTCTCCGGTGTCTACGGTTTTCGTAATCCAAGCGATAAAGAACAAGCGGTTAGTTTCCGACTCCAATTTCCCACAACTCAGGCGATCTACGACAACCTGGTTTTCACCGTAGATGGCCAAACCGTCCCCATGACCAACCACGAAAACGCAGCGATGGCGGCGTTCAAAGTTGCCGGTGGCAAGACTGCCCAGCTTGCAATCAGCTATGGCTCACAGGGACTAAACGAATGGCGTTACAGTTTTGGGAGTGCCGCAGTGGCGCAGGTCAAGAATTTTGACCTGCGCATGAGAACAAACTTCAAGGACATTGATTTTCCTGACAACACCCTTTCACCGTCTGAAAAGACGGAAACAGGCAATGGCTGGAATCTCAACTGGTCCTATACGAGTTTGTTGTCAGGTTACCAAATAGCGATGGCCATGCCGGAGAAATTGCAACCGGGACCACTCGCCGGACGAATAAGCTTTTTTGCCCCAGTATCACTTTTCTTCTTTTTCTTCCTCATGCTAATCATCACGACGATGCGCGGCATCGATCTTCACCCGATGAACTATTTTTTCCTCGCTGCCGCGTTCTTTTCCTTCCACCTGTTGCTGGCTTATCTGGTCGATCACGTGTCGATCCACGCCGCCTTTGCGATCTCGTCGGCGGTGTCGGTTTTTCTGGTGGTGAGTTATCTGCGTCTCGTGGTCGGTATTGGATTCGCGAGCCGCGAAGCCGCCCTCGCCCAGTTTATCTACCTCGTGATGTTCTCCTACGCGTTTTTCCTTAAGGGATTCACGGGACTGGCAATCACCATCGGCTCGGTATTGACGCTGTTTGTGGTGATGCAGATCACCGGCCGCATACGCTGGACTGACAAGTTCTCGCTCAGGCCAAAAGTAAACGAGCCTGCACCTGAAGTCAGTTAAAACCGACTGTTAATACAACTCCGCGCCGCAACGTCTTATTCGTGTGAACGGACCTCTCCCTGGAGTGCGCCAACTTGTTGGCGTTTTGGTCATCACTTTAGCTCTTTCCCGGGAAACGTCACTTTGACCAAAGCGGTGCCAAGGCACCGCACTCCAGGGAGAGGTCCTATTTTTTGAACTTCGCGGCTTTTGGCGGCGTATACCCCGCCGATTCAACTTATGAGAGCCTTCCTGTCCTTCTACTCCGATGCGCTGAAGATCGCCCTGCAATCGATCTTTGCCCATAAACTGCGGGCCTTTCTGACGCTTATTGGGATCATCATCGGGGTGGCGTCGGTGGTCACCGTCGGGGCATCGATCAGCGGGCTCAACACTTACGTGGTCGATAAGATCGCCAAAGTGCTGGGGAGCAATCACTTCATGATTGCGCGCATGGCTTTCGCCGGCCACATGGACGACGAGGAGTTTGAAAGGCGAAATCGGCGCAACAAGCGGATCAACTGGGACGAGTACGAATGGGTTCGCGACCACTGTCCTTCCTGTTCAGAAGTTGGCGCGGGCGTCGGCGCTGGAGCCGACCTCAAACAGGATGGCATTGAGTTTCCCGGCGCTCAGGTCTTTGGTCACACGGCCAACATGGTCGATATCGAGGACAAGACCATCGAGCTCGGTCGCTTTATTTCCGAGGACGAAGTGCAGCGCTCGGCGATGGTTACGGTTATCGGCTCTGATATCAGAGACAAATTTTTCCCGCATCAGGACCCAATCGGAAAGTCGCTCAAGGTTCGCGGCCTACCGATGCGTATTATCGGCGTTGAAGAAAAGCGTGGATCATTCTTCGGTGATTCGTTTGACCGCCAGATTTACATTCCCGTCACCACACATCTACAAATCTTCGGCCGCAATGGACTTCAGATTCACGGCAAGACCCGGACGCGCGAAAGCTTTCAGGGATCCATCGAAGACGCGCGTGTCGCGATGCGTATCAAACGCCGGCTCAATGGTAACGAAGAAGACGATTTCGGGGTGATAAACGTCGAGGAGATAAACAATCAGATCGACGAGTTTACCGGCGCGATCGCGAGTGTGGTGATTCCGATTACTTTGGTCACGTTGGTAGTCGGCGGGATTGTCGTGATGAACATCATGCTGGTGAGTGTCACTGAAAGAACTTTTGAAGTCGGACTTCGAAAAGCCGTGGGCGCTACGCGGCGACAGATTCTGATGCAATTCCTGATCGAATCAGGAATTTTGTGCGCGCTCGGTGGCGTGATCGGATTGTTGATTGCCTGGGGTATCACGACTTTGATCACGGTCCTGGCGTCAGTCACGATGACGATAACCATCGGTTACATAATTCTGGCGCTCGGTGTATCGACGATCATCGGCATGATCGCCGGAATCTACCCGGCGTTTAAGGCGGCGCGCCTGGATCCGATCATGGCTTTAACCCACGCGACTTAACGATGACTTCTCTGTGGTCTCTGTGTCTCTGTGGTTATAGGAATGTGAGGGACAACAACCACAGAGACACAGAGACCACAGAGGTTGCACAGAGATACAAAACGGCGAGCTTCAATGGAACTGAAACTGCGAAAAGGTATTTTGCGCGAGACCCTGGGCATGGCTATCGATAGCGTGCGTAGTCACAAGTTTCGCAGTTTTCTGACGGTGTTGGGTATTGTTATCGGGATCATGTGTGCGATCTGCATCGCTTCGTTACTGACCGGTCTGCGTCAAAACATTGTGGCGATGATCGAAGAGTATGGAACCAACAATATCTACGCGTTCCATCTTTCTACTGGATTCACCGACGGAGATCGTTCCGAACGAACCAGAAAGCCACTCACCGTGGCCGACGTTGAAACAATCAAAGCACAGGCAACTGCCGTTGAAGACGTTGCTCACGTCGCGCCGAATGTGGGTTATGGCGGTGGCCCGTTTGACGACAATGTTACTTACCAGGGTCGCAATTATCGTTGGGGAAACACACAGGGAGTTTCTCCAAACTACGACAGCATCACAAACATCGCGCTCAAAGAAGGGCGCTTCATCACCGAGTTAGACGATCAGCAGCGCGCGAACGTTATGGTCATCGGCGTGAATGCGGCCGAAGCACTCTTTCCCGGGTACAACCAGATTGCCGGCACTAAAGTGCGAATGGGTGGTTACAACTTCGAAGTAGTGGGCGTACTTGAGAAACGAAAAGCCGGGTTTTTCGGCGAGAACGATGAAGACAACGCAGTCTACATTCCGTTTCGTACGGCCCAGAAGGTCGCACCGGCCAAGGGTTACCTGCTGATGGTCATTCGTGCCCGCACAGGACAAATCAATGAGGCACTAACCCAATCGGAAGAGATCCTGCGTCGTCGCCGCCAGGTGAAGTTCGGCGATCCGAATAATTTTGATATCAAAACCGCCGACAAGTTTATCGAACAGTTTGACAGCATCACGGCCATGATCGGATTGGTTGCGATCGCGATTTCGAGCCTGGGTCTGCTCGTTGGCGGCATCGGCGTGATGAATATCATGCTGGTGAGCGTCACTGAACGAACCAGGGAGATTGGCGTTCGCAAAGCGATTGGCGCGCGCCGCCGCGATATAGTGCGGCAGTTTTTGTTCGAAGCCATGATGCTGACGTTCCTCGGCGGTGTGCTTGGTGTACTTCTGGCAGTCGGCCTCAGCCAGTTGCTAATGTTAATAATTCCCAGCCTGCCCGCAGCGATACCAACCTGGGCCGTGGTTACGGGTCTCACCGTGTCGATCAGTGTCGGACTGATCTTTGGCGTATGGCCCGCACGCAAAGCCTCTCGCCTCGATCCGATCGAATGTCTCCGCTACGAATAGTCCACAGATTACAAAGATTTGATGGTAATCTGCGTAATCTGTGGATAGAGATTTTGTCAAAGAATTCCTGACCTATCTTCAGGTCGAAAAGGGCCTGGCATTACACACGCTCGAAGGCTATCGACGCGATCTCGATCGACTTCAAACCTGGGCCAACAAGAACGGCAAACAGGCTGCTGACCTCACGCGCGCGGATCTGCGGCAGTGGATCGCGAGTTGTTCACGTGAAGGACTCGCGCCGACGTCGGTTGCGCGAGCTGTCAGCGCAACTCGTGGCTTCTTCAAGTTTCTAATGCTAGATGGGCACATCAAAACGCAGCCGGCGGAAGATCTCGACACACCACAGCGTTTCAGTTACCTCCCGAAGTTTCTCACTGAAGACGAAATTAATCGCTTATTTGCCGTGCCCGATATCTCAACCGAAGTCGGCATTCGCGATCGCGCAGTGCTGGAAGTAATGTACGCAACCGGTCTACGAGTCTCTGAGATGGTTAACTTGAAACATGCCGATATCGATCTGCTTGCGGGACTCCTCAAGTGTCATGGTAAAGGCAACAAGGAGCGCCGCGTGCCGCTCGGCAAGAGTGCGATTCATTGGCTCCAGCAATACACGGCGGTGAAAGCCGGTTTTGGAAAGTCATCTTATCCGAATGTTTTTCTTCATCGCGGCCGGCCATTTACCCGCCAGTTTGCATGGTCCATGATCAGGCAACACGCCGTGAAGGCCGGGATCAAAGACGTTTCACCACACACACTGCGACATAGTTTTGCCACGCACCTGCTGCAACACGGCGCCGACTCACGTTCAGTTCAGGCACTGCTGGGCCATAGCGACATCTCAACCACTCAGATCTATACCCACATTACCGACATGCATCTGCGCGCAGCTTATGATCGGTTTCACCCGCGCGCTCGCAGCAAAGCCGCGAAAGAGGATTAATGTTCTCTCTGACCGAACCAACGGAACAGGACGTGGTTAAGGCTATCGCGAGTCAGCAAGGTTTACAGTTTACGTACAGGGAAGTTGGCGCAACGAACACAACACCGCCGCTGAGCTATACGGTTGATCGTAATCGCGTTCAACTCGGGAGCGGCGAAGCGATGTTCAAATCCGCGGTCGAAGCTTTGAAAAACTGGCGGCAATTTGATCTCGGTTGGGTAACGGCCGTTCCGCCGGGCGTGAAGATCGAGGTTGGCGCAGAAGTCGCAGTGAAAGCGCGCGCTTTCGGAACCTGGTCGTTGAATGTGTCGCGGATTGTTTATGTGATCGACGAACCGCGGCGCTTTGGGTTCGCTTACGGCACGCTCCCTTATCACGTTGAGTGTGGTGAGGAACGATTCTTAGTTGAGTGGTTACCTGACGATTCGGTCTGGTACGACATCCTCGCCTTTTCCCACCCGCAACACCCACTTGTCAAATTAAGTCAACCACTAGTGCGTAGGTTGCAGAAGCGCTTCGCTCGCGACTCCATGAACCGGATGAAAAACTTAGCCACGGATGACACGGATTAAATCCGGATTTTTATCCGTTTTATCTGTGGCTAAAGAGCATTGCACGACGCAGGCAATCGGCTAGATTCTTTGCTGATTCATGCTTGAAGGCGAAGATGACTTGGGCGGTGAACGGATCGTGATGGAGTTGAGCTACTTCACCGGCGCGCGAACCGTAGACTCGTAACAGCCGTTCGCGAATTGCCGGGGTAAACACGTCCGATTTCATAAAGTCCGCTGCAAACGATTCAAAGTTAACTGCACCTGGCAGAAGCGTCGTGGCCGTCTCACAACGCGGTGAGGTCCGCTTGAGTTTTTGAAAGATCAGATCAACGCACTCCTCCGCGAGACTCCGATAAGTGGTGAGTTTGCCGCCCACGATCGACAGCAGGTTGCTGAACCTTGGGTGTTCACGAATGAAGTGACGTCGCGTAATGCTCTGTGCTTCTTTTTCCCCGCTCGCCGGTAGCGGCCGAACGCCGGAGTAACTGAAAAGGATGTGATCTCGCCGAAGCTGAGCGTCGGGGAAGGCAAAATTAGTTTCGGCGAGGAGATAGTCGATTTCCCAGAGTTCGCTGCAGACCTCATCCGGGTTCTCTTCGAAACGAACGTCAGTGGTACCAATCAGGTAATTACCGTCCCACGGAATAATGAAGAACGGGCGTTGATCGCTGCGAGCTTCGAGATAGATTGCGCTTGCCGGAGCACCCGGAAACGGTGGCATCACGATGTGGCTGCCTTTTGTGCCGCCAATCAACCGACGACTCTCGATAGCCGCATCCTTGAGCAGGTAATCAATCCATCGGCCCGCGGCATTAATGACTACGCTCGCGGAAACAGAATGAGTCGCGCCATCACCAGTTACAAATTCGACAGTGGAAACCTCGTCATTTCGCGTGACCAGCTTTGTGACTGGTGTGTAAGTCAACACTTGTGCGCCGCACTGCTGTGCCGCCAGCACGTTTTCCACCACGAGCCGCTCCGCAAACTCAATCTGCGCGTCAAAATAGAAAGCCGCACCCAGTAAATCCTGTGAATTCAAACCCGGCAACTGTCTCAAAGTCTCAGCACGAGAGAGCATTTGATGCCGCGGCAACGACTTGGTCCACGACAGCAGGTCATAAGCGATCATTCCGGCGCGGATCGTAAGCGGTCCTCGTTTGCTGTGGGTGTAAATCGGGATGGTAATTGGCAGACGCCTGACCAGGTGCGGCGCGATGTGCATCAGGATTTCGCGTTCCTGCAGGGATTCGCGCACCAGCCCAAACTCGAAATGTTCGAGGTATCGCAAGCCTCCATGGATCAGGCGCGTCGAGGCGCTGGTAGTGCCACTGGCAAGGTCGCTCTTGTCGATCAACAAAACTTTCAAACCACGCATGGCGGCGTCGCGAGCGATCCCGGCGCCGTTGATACCGATGCCGATAACGACCACATCAAACGACAATTCAAAATCAGCTCGCACCATTTCGTGTTGAGCTTGCACTGTCTCAGGCAAGACTCACTTTGTTTGCTTCACAACCAATGATCAGAGTTCGGCCCAGATGCAAATTTGAGTTTTCTCAAGCTGAAAACACTCGGCGCGCTAACGCAAAATCCGCTTTGAGAATTCTCAATTCGTTTCAATGGTCCTTTAAAGGCATCTCGCGGGCATACGTTTTGCTCGCTTTCGATGCCTCCCGCACTTCCAGATCAATAAGGAGCATAACAATGCGAGTCTCCCGACGAAAAACCAGCCTACTGCTTTTGTTTCTACTCACTTTCTTCTCCTTAACATTCGTAGCGCGTGCCGAAGATGATGACGCCGAGCCCGACGATTACGACGTCAAAGCCAGAGTCGCCCGCATCAGCATGATGGATGGCGAAGTTAACCTCAAACGCAACGGAAATCAGGACTGGGAAACCGCCCGGTTGAATTATCCGCTGGTTGAAGGCGATACGGTTAATACCGGCAACGATGGCCGTCTTGAAATTCAGATCGACTCACGCAATTTCGTTCGTCTTCCCGCTAACTCGGTGCTGCGTATCGTCACGTTGCGTGATGAAGGCATCGCGATCAGCGCGGTCGAGGGAACAGTCTTAGTTCGACTGACAAAGTTTGAACGAAAAAAAGGATACTTCGAAATCGACGCGCCTAAAACCACCCTGGCCGCCGAGAAAGAAGGACTTTATCGCATCGACGCACCGCGCAACGGCCGCGTTCGCCTGACGGTTCGCGAAGGCGGAAATGCTCGAATTTATTCCGACACTTCCGGATTTACCCTGCGCGATGGCCGTTCAGCCGAACTTGTCGTGACCGGCGAAACCGCCGGTGACTGGGAATTTGCCGCAGCGACGCACGATTCCATTGACGATTGGGTTAGTGAACGCGAACGCTATCTCGCTACTCGACTCAAACACGACATCAAGTACTACGACGAAGACGTTTGGGGTGGCGAAGATCTTGACGCCTATGGCGATTGGAGCAAGTCCGACGAATACGGCTGGGTTTGGCGGCCGCATCCCACATCTCTAAGCACTTTCAGCGACTGGGCTCCTTATCGATACGGTAACTGGACCTGGCTGCCTCCGTATGGTTGGACCTGGGTTGGTTACGAGCCGTGGGGATGGGCGCCTTATCACTATGGTCGTTGGGTCTTTCACAACGGTTATTGGGTGTGGGTCCCGCGCAGTCAGTTTTATAAGAAGCGCAGTTGGTGGCGACCGGCGCTCGTGGCGTTTGTGTTCGACACCAATTTTGGCAACGACTACTGCTGGTATCCGTTGGGGTATTACCAACGAGATCCGCATTCGCGTAATTACCGTCACGATCGTGATGGTCGTTATGGCCGGGATGGGCGTCGTGATCGCAACGGCCGGCACGATCGACCCGGTTATGGTGAAGGTGGTGGCGATCGAGGTGGCCGGCGATATCCTGACGGGCACCCTGGATGGCGAGGCGTTTCGCGAATGCCGCGAAGGGATATTGGCGATCCTAACCGTCCTGGTGTTCCGGCCGGTGAAGTTGCTGGACGAAGGATAATTGAGGCGGATCCGCAGCGTGGAGACTTTCCACTGCGTGGGGGACAGGCGGGCACGAATCCGAATCAGCCGCGACGTGATGATGGCGACTCAGGTAATCGCCGGCGGCCACCGGTAGTGCGAGTGTCGGATCGTCCAACTGGCGCTACCCAGCGTGCTCCGGGCGTGGCGTTGGATGACGACTTGCGACGCTCGCGCGTTTTCCGCGGACGCGAGCCGAGATCCGATAATCCGGTTCGACCGGTGCAGACTGGCGCAGCAACACCTACACCTACGTCGGAAAACGAAAATAGACCGAGTGGTGCAGTTGCTCGTCCGGAACCTGGCTCGCGTCGTAATCGTGAAGGGCGTTCGGACACGCCGGAGACGACGGATCAACCGCGATCGGGTGAACGGCCTGGTCGTAACGAACGGCGCGAGGAAGGTGAACGACGCCGGCGCGATCGCGAATCGGGCGACAATACGCCGCCAAACGCTGCGCCGCCGAGCGCTCCGGAACCGATCAACAATCAACCGGCGCCGGTAGCGAGACCGGAGACTCCACGCGAGTCGCAACCGCAGCCTCGACCCGAATCACGACCGGTGGAGCAACCACGCTCGCAGCCGCGCTTTGAACCGCGAACGAGTCCGGACGATCCGCGTCCGCAGCGAATTCCGGAACCGCGTTCAGAACCACGATCGGAACGGCGTTCGGAGGCACCACGATCTGAACCACGTTCCGAGCCACGCTCGCAGCCGTCGCGACCGGATCCGCCACCACGCAACGATCCACCACCGCGTAATGATCCACCGCCGCGTAACGATCCACCGCCACGGTCGGATCCGCCGCGGAGTGAATCACCACGCAGCGAATCACGCCCGGCCCCCGAAGGACCGCGCGGAAAACCCGACCGGCCATAGCAACCTGCAAGGCCCAAAGTTAAAGATATCTCTTATGTGACTTTGGGCCTTTGGTTTTCTCACGCAAAGACGCAAAGGAAGCAAAGACGCAAAGCGCTGCCGCGTTTCCAGGTTTTATTTGCGTCTTTGCTACCTTTGCGTCTTTGCGTGAAAGGATTTCCTTCGAGGTAAGCTACGGTTCGATCTTGAGGCGGGGTATTTTTCGAGGTTGACCTTCGATTGGCGCATCGATCTCGCCAATCTGCGTCGCTCCCATGTGCCTGTAAAAACCGGCCGCGTTTGGATCGGCAGAAAGCTCAACCGAAATGACATTGAGACTCGCAGCGCGTTCCATAGCATCGAGAAACAGCTCTTTGCCGACGCCCGTGCCGATACGCTCCGGTGTGACCCACATGTGCTCCAGCTCGGCCTGATCAGCTACGACGCACAACGCGTAGAAGCCCTGTATCCGGCCATCCTCCTCGGCAACATAAACGTGATTATCGCGAATGAAATCGGATGAGATGGTGAGGTCCGACTCCCAATGCTTGATCCAATGTTCAGGATAACCCCAGTGACGCTTCGCATTCAGAGCAATCGTAGTCAGCGTCGTGGCGTCGTCGGGTGATGCGCGTCTGATTGTCACTTCTGTTCCCAAACCGATCCATCAGCGTATTGGACTCGCACAATCACCACACTCTCGTTAATCCCAACTCTTTCCTTCTTGTCGAGTGAATGAACACTGATGCGCCGGGTCGGCGGCGTTTGCAGCATAAACGTCAACTCTTTCTGCTTGTTTGGTCCAATGGTTTGTACACTCGTGAATTGGCGTCGATCCAATTCCTCACCGGTAGCCGCATCAGTGAAGACGTAATCCCAGTCGATCTCCTTGATAACTTTCGTGCTGACGTTTTTCATCGAAGCTCGATACAAAAAGTAGTAACGCGGTGGGGATGAATTCTTGTTCGCGGTCTCAACTATTACAGCATCGGCTTTCGCTTCTTTCTCGAATTTTCCGATTTCTGCCGAGTTGCTGCGTTTGGCGTCAGAAACACGCTTTTCAGATCGCGCGCGAAACTGCATCTGATGAAAATTCTCGTTTGGACCACCGAAAGGATTTCCCTCCCAGTTCAAACGTTCCTTGCTCCAACTAAACTTCACCAGTTCAACTTCAGGAGCGTTAACCGATTGCGCGTGAGCAGCTTCAACCAAAAACACGAAAGCAAGCATCACGATTACGACTTTCATCACTCGCGCTCCTTTTCAAATTAAGCGGTAGCTCATTATCGCACCGAAAAACCACTTTAAGCCACGGATTTAACAGATAAACACGGATCAGAAAACAAAACTCTTTTCTGATCCGCGTCCATCCGCGTTTATCTGTGGCTAAACTAAACCGTCTAAAAGATGTATCTCACCCCCAGCACGATGCGACGGTTGCCGCCGTTCGTGCCCCACTGATTTAGGAAGTTAGACGAGTTAGCGCGTCCCTCGGGGATACCAAAATCACGTGTATTGGTGGCGTTATTGAATTCAGCGCGGAATTGCAGTCGCTGATTTTCACCAATTCGCGTGTTCTTGAAGATCCCGATGTCGATGTTGTTAATTCCATCGGCACGCAGAATGTTTCGCCCGGCACTGCCAACGCGACCACTTGGCAATCCCAGGAAATCCACGACCAAACTAAACGTGCCATTGCTGTTTTGCACAATCCTTCCTCGTGAAACGGTGAAGAGAGTATTGGGCAAAGCTGGACCAGGTAGTGGACCTGCGACTCGATTAGCATTCGGAATTGAATTGAAGATCTGTTGCGCCTGCGCAATTGCCTGAGCGCGCAGTGACTGATCCGCCGCGAATAGCTGCGTCACGTTCATGCTCGAGACGTCGAGGTTTGTATAAACGTTCGGTCGAATAGCGTCACCAACCAAAGTGTTGATTCCGGCAAGAGCTCCAGCCGGATCGGAACCATTCAACACCGTAAACGGCGCTCCACTCTGGAACGTGAAAAATCCATTGATCTGCCAACCACCGAGCAACCGTCCCTTGAATCCCGTTTGGCTTTGGAACCACGGCAATTCAAAAACATAGTTTCCGGTAAGCCGGTGCGGCCGATCGTAGGTTGATCGTCCACGGTCGGCATTTCGATTAAACGAGTCTTGCGACACAGCAACTTCACCACCCGAAGGATTGAAGATCTCAGAAGCAGTGTCGATAAACGAACTATAGGTGTAATGCACGCCCGCACTAACACCGCGACTCAACCGTTTTTCCATACTCGCCTGTAGCGAGTGATAGATTGACGACGCCGCATTGGCCCGCAGGCGAATCACCTGGCCCAGAGGATTTACACGGCAACTATCCGTCGCCGAAGAAACGCAGTTGGCCGGCACATTCAACCGCCGCGGATTGCCATCCAGCGTCTGGAACAAAGCGGTGCCTTTCGATCCAACGTAACCAAGTCGAACGACCACGTTGGTGCCCAACTCGCGTTGAGCTTCAAAACTGAAGCTTTGATAGTAAGGCGAACGAAAATCTTCGCCGACAATGGTTCTGGTGAAGGTGCTCGGATTCACGCCTGCGTTCGAAACGTTTGGCAAACGAGTGAAAGCGTTGGAAACCGAAGCCGCGCCTGCGAAGGTAACATCCGTTGGCAAACTTACTGCCGCCACAAACGGGAACGAGCTAGCTACGTTGAGCGCGATATTGATGAACGTGTAATCGTGAGTTAAGGCATAACCGCCACGGAACACAAGCTTGTCCCCCCCGGTAATAAAACCGAAAATGCCGTCAGGATCCGTGCGCGGATTCCAGTTGAAGCCAACCCGAGGTTGAAAGTTATTCTTATCAATCTTCGGCACCGGCTGCATTGCAAAGCGTGGATCGCCGCCCGCCGCTGCGATAATTCTTTCATTCGCCGGCAGCAAACTCAGCGTGGCCTCGCCCGGTCGCTCATATCTCAAACCATAAGTGAGCGAAAAGTTTGGCCTGATCTTCCACTCGTCCTGCCCGTAGAGGTGAACGTCAAACCAATTGTAATTGTTGATCGCTTCACCACCCGGTAACGGCTTGTTGATATTTGCCGCTTGAGCAAAATCGTTCACAAACGCATCGAGGGTTGCATATCGCAGCAGACCGCGAATGGTTGGAAAGAAGAAGCTCTGAATCCGGTTCTCGATGATGTTGGTGCCCAGCTTGATCGCGTGATTACCTCTGCTCCAGGCGAGATTGTCCTGAAACTGGTAAATATTGTTGGTGCGAAATTGAGGCAGGTTCACTGCCAGCCCAATCGCAGTGCGATTGTTTGCGGCGTTAAAGCCGGTAAGGCCGAGTTCGGAGATTTCTAATGAGGGAATCTCCTCCGACACCGGATCCGAGGCGCTGGTCACAGTCGCAAAACGTTGGTAACCGATTCTCACCTCATTCACCAAAGTCGGTGAAAAAGTACCGACATGAGAGAGTGACAAGGTTTGTTGTCGCGCCACGTTCGAGGTGGTCAATCCCGGCGGGGTCACCTGGCCCGTGCCACCGGTATCGGAGTCACTGAACAGGTAACGCGCAGTCAGAATGTGATTGCTGTTGAAGTTGTGATCGACGCGAAACGACGCCTGATGGTTATCAAAGAAGAATGCCGTTGAGCCGGTGAATGAACCCAATGGCACTTGAAAGCTCTGTCCGTTGGCAGTGAACGTCGCCGTTTGATTGATCGGCGTCTGCGCGGCCGGCAGGTGCTTTAACAACGCGGCAACTTGCGGCCGGTTCCCGGCTGCGGATTGCAGGATCGCGCGCCCTGCGGCGGTTGGCGCACCGTTTAGCGTGAAGCCTGATCCTAGCTGTCGATCGCTCCATCGCTGGTACGAACCAAAAAAGAAGGTGCGATTCGTGCCGTTGATAATGGCGGGGCCACCTTCGCCGAACCGCGGCAGGTGCAATGGACCACCAAACGTTCCGCCAATCTGATTCTCGATTCGAAACGGCGCATGGCGGCGCGAAGGGTTGGTTGAGTTAGCGTTGCAGAAGCCCGCGCTCTTGTCGGTATTGCTGCACGCATTCAGCGCGTTGCTGTTGTGAAACCAGAAGAGTGATCCGTGATAGTTGTTTGTTCCTGCCTTCGTAATCGCGTTGAATACGGAACTCGAGTTGCGGCCGTATTCGGCAAGAAACTGATTCGTGATCAGGCGGACTTCCTGGATCAGATCAGGGTTGTTCAATGGCTGGGCAGCGCCGGCGACGCCGGGTTCGTTGTTGTCCTGCCCATCGACCATGAAGTTGTTTGAACGAACGCGACCGCCGTTTGAAGAGTAGCTGATGCCGGAGGCGAAACCCGTTTGTCCCGATCCCAATTGACTGACGCCGGGTGCGGAAAGCGCCACGGCCAGCACGTTGCGAGTCGGGCCTAACGGCAGCTCCGACAATCGTCGCGAGTCAAACTGGGTCGAAACTTCGGCGTTGCTGGTGTTGATGATTGCCGCGTTCTCCGTTACGTTGACGACCTCCTGCACACCACCGGTCTTCATCGAAACGTCCACTACGGCATTTTGATTCAAGATCAGCGTAATGCCCGTTTGAACATACTTCGAAAAGCCTGTGGCTTCGACCGTAATTTCATAAGGACCAACCGGCAGGTTTTCAAAGCGATAGTTTCCGTCACTGCCGGTCTGCAAGGTGCGCGAGATATTTCTTTCCACGTTTCGCGCAGTTACTGATGCATTGGCGATGACGGCTGCTTTTTCGTCGGTGACCGTGCCGGCAATTGTTCCGGTAGTTTGGCCCCACACGACGACTGAGGAACTTAGCAATACTGCTAACAGAAGAGGCAGGAGTCTCAGTGCCTTCATGGTTCGTCTCCTTTGGTTGTAGCGGCTCTAGTTGGAGTGACCGACGGAATCCGGGGGGAAATCCGTCTAAACAAACTGCGAGGTGTTACGGTAGGACCGCAAAGCAACAGATATTCCACTCAGAAGGTCGTTATTTATTGACAAATACGAGGCATTATTAGCAAATACGGCGCTCAGTAGTTCAAATAAATGGATCTGATCCATTCTCTTGTAGGGAAGGTTCTCCTGCGGATCATTAACCGATGAAGCAAACCATCGTCTTTCTCGAACGAAACACTTTCAACGTTTCATTTCCCAAACCCGCCTTCGAACACGAGTGGGTGGACTTTGATGAAACAACACCTGACCAGATCGTCGATCGCCTCGGCGACGCGACCATCGCGATCTGCAACAAGCTCGCCCTGCGCGCCGAATCGCTGTCGCAGTTGCCAAAACTGCAACTGATCGCGGTCGCCGCCACCGGAGTTGATAACGTCGATCTGGATTACTGTCGCAGCCATAACATCGCTGTCTGCAACACGCGCGGTTACGCCGTCAACTCGCTGCCTGAGCACGCACTCATGCTGATGCTGGCCTTGCGCCGCAATCTCATTGCCTATCGTGCCGACGTGAATGCCGGTCGCTGGCACGAAGCACGGAAGTTCTGTTTGCTGGATCACCCGATCGGAGATCTTAAGGGAAGCACTCTGGGAATTATCGGCTTCGGCACGCTCGGCCGCTCAATGGCCCAGCTCGGAGGTGCGATTGGAATGGACGTGCTCGTCGCTGAACGCAAAAACGCCGCAACCGTCCGCACGGATCGCGTTTCGTTCCACGACGTGCTCCGTCGCAGCGACGTGATCTCGTTGCATTGCCCGCTGACGGAAGAAACCAAAAACCTGATCGGCGCCGAGGAACTACAGCAAATGAAACCCCACGCGATTCTGATCAACACCGCGCGCGGCGGGTTGATTGACGATCACGCACTACTTGACGCGTTACAAAATGGAAGGCTCGCCGGCGCCGGCATCGACGTCTTACGCAACGAACCGCCACGCGAAGGAAATCCATTGCTCGACGTCGATCTGCCAAACCTACTCGTGACTCCACACAATGCATGGGCCAGCCGTCAGGCAATGCAAACACTCGCCGATCAGTTGATTGTTAATCTGGAAGCTTTTGTGAGGGGCGAACCACGAAACTTGGTTTAAGCCACGGATTTAACGGATAAACACGGATCAGAAAACTCCTTTTCTGTTTTCCTGATCTGTGTTTATCCGTTAAATCCGTGGCTGATTACTTCTTTAAGTAGCAGCGGCTTCGCCGGCCTCGTCGTGATGCTCGGTGGTGTAAAGACGAAGGATGTCTTGTCCCTGGCGTGAGCGTGGATCGATTGTGCGTAGATGCTTGCGACCCTGCATTTCCCAGATGGCCGTGACCACACCATCTTTTTCCACTGCGTGATAAGTAATCTCTTCGTTGCTGGCTGCCGGCGCGGTCTCGGAGGTTTCAGCTTCTGCTCCCGCGCCCTCAGCTATTGCGGTTTCATTCTCAGACATACAAACTCAAACACTCTCCATTCTTCGTGCGGTTGTTTTTTGGTGCCGCGAATTGTTGCACATCAACCACGGCAACGCAACGCCATCTCAACAGCCCTGCGCGGTACGACTACCCCCCAGCCTTGCCGTTCGACTTCAACACCGTCAACTCGTTCCGCCGTTTCTATCAGGATGCGTTTTACCTGTTGTGGCGTCAGCTTCGGATTTGCTTCGAGCATGCAAGCCACAATTGACGAGACAATTGGCGCTGCGAAGGAGGTGCCGTCGACGAACTTGTAGTACTGGTTGATCACATTTCCCTCGCGCAGTTTCATCGTGATCAACTGCCGCAATAACGACACGGAAAGTTCGCGCGCTTCATCGAGATCTTTATCTACGCCTTTGTGAGCCACGATAATGTTGCGCAGTTCTTCATCGGCGGCGTTATCCAATTGATCGTAGAGCCGGGCCGAGTCTGCTGTCGGTGTATGCGGCAGAATCGGACCAGCCACCCAGATTCCCGGCGCAATCACTTCAGGCTTCTGCAACCCGTCGATCGTGGGTCCATACGACGAACGATACATCCCGCGTCGAGCGCGATCGAGCGAGTTCTGATCGTCTAAACCTCCAACCGCGATCGACGAAGGCGCACTCGCCGGTGGCAGCACCGGATGACCGGGAGCAAGTCCGGCATTTCCGACCGCGCAAACCACAACTACCCCGCTCTTCACCACCTCTTCAACCAGTTGGCAGAGCGAATTATTGAGATACGACTGTTCGTAATCACCGCCGGCCGAAATATTGACGATACGAATGCCGTACTTGTCTTTGTTGCCAAACACCCAGCGCAAACCGGTTTCGATGTTGCTTTCAGGAATCCGTCCGGTCTTTCCGATCTTTACGAGTACGACTTTCGATTCCGGCGCAATGCTGCGATAAAACCCGTCCGACAGATGGCCGTTGCCCGCCGCGACGACCGAGGTCATCATTCCGTGCCAGCTTAAAACATCGGTAGTTTCAAGGGACGAAGGGTCGTCTTTGGTCTCGAAAATACTGTGATAAGCGACGATGCGGTTGACCGGTTCGGTCAGATCCTGGTGGGAGTAAAAACCCGAATCAAGGAAGGCGATCGTAACGCCGCGGCCCGTGTAAGCCTCATCGGCATCCATCCGGACCGGGACCGGAAGCGCCTGTTCAATTGTTTCGGCAGCGGTGTCCACAGAGTGCACAGATTACACAGAATAAAGGCATTTACTCAAATTGCTTTCTCGGATTTATCTGTGTAATCTGTGAATCCAATACCTGGTTGCGTTAAAGGAGATTTTGTAGATGAAGACGAGAAATCTGTCGATCCTGTTGGCGTCGCTATTTGTTATTGCAGGCGCCGTTTTTGCTGTGGGTGCCGGCGCTGCGAGCGAGGTTCCCGCGCCGCCCGCGATTGGCTCCACGATTGAAGATTTTACCCTCCCCGACGCTGACAATAAGAATCATTCACTGAAATCATTAGCCGGAAAAAATGGCACGGTGCTGCTGTTTGTTTCGGTCCAGTGTCCGGTCTCCAACGCTTACAACGAGCGTATGGAAAAGCTGGCCCAGGATTACAAAGCGAAGGGCATCGCGGTGATCGGTATCAACTCCAACGTCGCGGAAGATGCAGCGTCCGTTAAAACCCACGCGGGCGAAAACAAACTCTCGTTCCCGATTCTGAAAGATGCCGGTAACAAGATTGCCGACAAACTGGGCGCAACTGTAACGCCGGAAGCTTACTTCCTCGACAACAGCAACAAGCTCCTTTATCACGGCCGCATCGACAACGCCCGCAACGCGGCGCAGGTTGAAACCAGTGATCTCCGTAATGCTTTAGATTTGTCACTGGCCGATAAGCCAATCGAGAAAACTGAAGCAAAGGCTTTTGGTTGCAGCATTAAACGAGCCTAAGCATGCGTTATTCGAAAGCGATAATTTTTGTCGTACTCTGCATTTTGCTTGTGAGTTTCGCGGCGCCCGCCCAAAAACGTAAGGGCAGCGCCGCGAAACACGCGCGCAAGCCGATCGCGGTCGTTGCAGCGATCGACACCGATAAGCTCAAAACTTTACTGACACAACAACGCGAGCATCCACTGCTCGTAAACTTCTGGGCCACTTTCTGCGATCCGTGTCGCGATGAGTTTCCGGATCTCGTCAAAATAGATCGCGACTATCGCCCGCGATCGCTCGAGTTTGTCACCGTCTCACTTGACGACGTCAGTGAAATCAAAAACGAGGTGCCAAAGTTTCTCGATTTGATGAAGGCAAAAATGCCGGCTTACCTGCTGGACGTCTCGGATCCTGAGCCTGCCATCGATTTGGTTGATCGCCGGTGGCAAGGCGATCTCCCCGCAACTTTTCTTTACAACGAAAAGGGCGAGATGGTTTACCGGCACATCGGACGCGTCGATCCCTTGAAGTTGCGCGAGGCGATCGAGAAGGTTGTTAAGAAAGGTGATGCAAAATAAAAGTGCTTGGTACTTTGTACTTGGTGCTTTGAATGTCAAAGATCAAAGTACTAAGTACAAAGTTCAAACTTGCCAATGATTACTCCCGAAGTTATCGCCGCCCACAACCTCACACAGCAAGAATTCGAGCGAATAAAGGAACTGCTTGGCCGCGAACCGAGTTTTGCCGAACTCGGAATTTTTTCGGTCATGTGGTCTGAGCACTGCTCGTACAAATCTTCGCGCATTCATCTCAAACGTCTGCCCACCACGGGAGAACGCGTGATCGTTCCACCCGGAGAAAACGCGGGTGTCGTAGACGTCGGCGACGGCTGGTGTGCCGCATTCAAGATCGAATCGCACAATCATCCTTCGTTCATCGAACCGTTCCAGGGTGCGGCGACAGGCGTGGGTGGCATCCTGCGCGACATCTTTACGATGGGCGCGCGGCCGGTTGCTTCGATGAATAGCCTTCGCTTTGGTTCACTCGATAATTCTCAACATGGTCGCCGGAATCGATCATTGCTCGCCGGAGTGGTTGCGGGTATCGCTCACTACGGGAACGCTTTTGGTGTGGCTACTGTTGGTGGCGAAGTCGCCTTCGACGACGCTTACGCGTTCAACCCGTTGGTGAATGCGTTTGCGCTCGGCCTCGTTCGACACGATCAGATCTTTTTCGGCAAAGCCACCGGCATCGGCAATCCGGTACTTTACGTTGGCGCGAAAACCGGTCGCGACGGAATTCACGGCGCGACGATGGCTTCGGCTGAGTTTGACGAAGAAGCTTTGGAAAAACGTCCGACGGTCCAGGTTGGCGATCCGTTCCTCGAAAAGTTGTTACTGGAAGCGTGTCTTGAGGCAATGCGTAGCGGTGCGGTGGCCGGCATTCAGGACATGGGCGCAGCGGGGTTAACTTCGTCGTCGTGCGAGATGGCAGCGCGTGCCGGTACAGGTATCGAGTTAGACCTCACGCTGGTCCCGCAACGCGAACAGAACATGACGGCCTACGAGATGCTGCTGTCAGAGTCGCAGGAGCGCATGTTGATCGTGGCTCACTCCGGCCGCGAGCGTGAAGTGGTTGACATCTTTCGCAAGTGGGATCTGGATGCAGTTGTGATCGGACGCGTGCGCGACACGGGTCGCATGCAGGTGGTGCATGATGGCGAACTGGTCGCTGACATTCCGGTGGAAGCGCTGACCGATGAAGCGCCACGCTACGAGCGCCCGATGACCGCGCCGGTCGCCAAGAACCAGGCGCAGAGCACTAAGCTCGAAAGCGATGATCTCGGCTCGGATCTACTTAAAATTCTCTCCACCGGCAATATCGCTTCGAAGCAGTGGGTCTATCGCCAATACGATCACATGGTGCGAACCAACACCGCGATTCTTCCCGGAGCTGACGCCGCAATGGTTCGGATCAAAGAAACACGCCGGGCACTCGCCATGACGCTCGACGGCAATGGCCGTTACTGCGCGGCAAATCCTCGCGAAGGCGCCAAACTGATCGTCGCTGAAGCTGCACGTAACGTGGTGTGTGTCGGAGCGCGTCCGCTCGCCATTACCAACTGCCTCAACTTCGCCTCGCCTGAACGCCCGGAAGTGATGTGGTCGTTCTCCGAAGTTATCGACGGCATGGCCGAAGCTTGTCGCGTGTTCGAGACGCCCGTAGTTTCCGGCAACGTCTCTTTTTACAACGAGACAGAAGGTCGTGGGATACTGCCGACGCCGGTAATCGGACTCGTCGGACTGATCGACGACGTAAAGCGCGCGATTTCGCCTGGCTTTAAGAAGGCAGGCGACGTGATCGCGCTGCTTGGCATCACGCAGGACGATCTAGCGATGAGCGAATACGCGGTCACTGTCGCGGGTGTGACAACGGCTGAGATTGCCGCCGCCGGGAAAGTTCCCGAACTCAACTTCGATCGCGAACTGGCCGTGCAGAAGACCTGCCTGGCCGCGGCTGATGCCGGGCTGCTGCTTTCGGCTCACGATTGCAGTGACGGGGGACTCGCGGTGGCGCTCGCTGAATCGTGTTTCTCCACGCTCGCGCGTGAAGCGATTGGCGCTGACGTAAAGCTCGCAGGCGAGCTTGGTCCAACCGCGGTGTTGTTTAGCGAATCGCCCTCTCGGATCATCATCAGCTTCAACGCCACTGACACCGATGCGGTAAAGGAACTCGCCGCCAATCACAATGCTCCATTCACGATCCTGGGAAGAGTTGGCGGAACGCATCTAACGATTGATGTAAACGGAAGTGAAGTTGTTTCGTCGGATGTTGCTGCTCTGGAAACAGCGTGGCGGGGCGCGCTTTCAGGCAAACTTCAAGCTGAAGTTGTAAGCACTTAATCTTTGCATCAATGCATCCGGTTATCTACCTCAACAAATCCATGGTTGAGGCGACGAAAGCGCGCGTCGCGCCGGTCTCATCCGCCATGCTCTACGGTCGCGGCGTCTTCACCACGATCGCTATCTACAACTCACAACCGTTTCTCTGGTCCAAACACTGGCAACGACTCACCAATCACGCCCAACGACTCAACATCGATCACACCGGTTGTAATGAAAAGAATGTCGGCGAAGCTTTGCAACGGTTGATGGCCGTCAACCAGGTTAAGGATGGTCGGGCGCGAGTAATACTCCTGGCGCGTCATGGACGTGATCTGTGGAAGACGAGAGTTCCGGGAACGAAAAAGACGGATCTGCTGATCATGACCGGCGACATGCAGAAGATTTCGCAGCAAGGTTTGTCGCTGGCTGTCTCTCCGTACCGAAGCAACACTTCATCGCCGCTGACCGGCGTCAAGAGTTTGAACTACCTCGAGCACGTACTTTCGTGGGAAGAAGCGCAAAGTAGAGATTTCGATGAGGCGGTGGTTTTGAATGAACGCGGGGAGATTGTTTCGGCGACGACCGCCAATCTCTTTTGGGCCAAAAACGGTACGCTTCATACGCCGTCGTTGAGCACTGGCGCTCTCGCCGGGATCACGCGCGAGTGTGTGATCGAGATCGCCAATAAACATTTCATACCGCTGCTTGAAGGTGTTTACGAGATGACCGATCTCACGGAAGCGGATGAGATATTTTTGACGTCGGCAAGCTTGGGGGTGGCGCCGGTGACGACCTTTGATTTTAGAAGATATTCGGCAACCGGGGCTTTGACGACGGCTATAGCGCAAGCGTTCGTAGAGTTAGCTGGATAATGATTTACAAGATTTTACAAGATAAACAGGATGGGCCTTACATCCCTGAAACATCACATCCCCGAACATCACATCCTCGAAACATCACATCCTCGAAACATCACATCCTCGAAAGATCACATCCCGAAGCGTCTTGTAGAATTTGACCTATCCTGTTCATCTTGTAAATCTTGTTCATCTTTATCCAGCTAACCCGCACGCATCACGGCGTCAACGGCATAGATCGAACTCTCTTCCCCGTCGCATCAAACATCGCATTACCGACCGCCGGCGCGAGCCCGACAATCGGCGTTTCACCCGCCCCCGCCGACGGCAAATCTTTCCGATCGAGCAACACGATCTCAATCACCGGCATATCACTGAATCGCGGCAGGCGATAGCTTGAAAACTTACCATTCAGTATCTGCCCGTTCTTAAACTGGATATTCTCAAACAGCGCCCCACCAATCGCCTGCACCACCGCGCCTTCAACCTGATTGTGCAAATGCACTTTGTTCACGATCGCGCCACACTCAAAACTAGTAACCACTCGCTCGAGCTTCACGCGCCCGGTCTTCGGATCAGTCGAAATCTCCGCAGCCGTAGCGATATAACTCCCTTTCTCGAAACCGCACGCTATACCACGTCCACGCCCTTCACTCTTCTTCCGGTCCCAGCCAAACGTAGTTGCCGCGGCTTCCAACACCGCCTTCAAACGCGCGTCCTTGATGTTCTTCAAACGAAACTCCACCGGATCCAGCTTGACCATCTGGGCCAACTCATCCATGTGCACTTCGCGCGCGAAATGATTCGCGGCTGCCGCCAACCCACGATACGAACCCTGCCGCAGCGGCGACTTGCTGTTGTGAAACTGAATGCTCTGATTGGGAAAATCGTACTTCACTTGAATGCCTGAAGCACCCGAGTTGTAATTGTGAAACTCCCAGGAGGTCACCGTGCCGTCGTTCTTCACACCCGATTTGATTTCAATCACCCCGGCCGGGCGAAAGTAGGCCCACTGAAACTCTTCTTCACGCGTCCAAACCAGTCGCACCGGCTTCCCACTGCCACGCGCAAGTCGCGCTGCTTCAATCGCGCATTCACCCGTATGTTTACCGCCATATCCGGAACCTGTATCAGGCACGATCACGCGCACTTTCTCTTCCGGAATATGAAACGCTTCCGCCAATTCCGACCTGACACCGAATGGTCTCTGCGTGCCGGTCCAAACTGTGAGTTTGTCGGCGTTCCACTCTGCAACCGCGGCGCGCGGCTCGAGTGGCGCGTGCGCGATATAAGCAATCGTGTAAGTTTCAGAGAGCTGTTTGTCGGCCGACTTCATGCCATCCACGATCGAGCCAACCGTACGACCTCCGCGAGCGGGCGTCGCGGTCTGCTTCAGATGATCAAACAGTTCAGCGTTGCCGGGTTGTCCCGGTGCTTTCCAATGGACCGCAACGGCTTTCTCTGCGCGCATCGCAGTTTGCAGATCAGGCGCGACCACGCCAATGAAATCACCATCGCGAATCACCTTCACACCTGCAATTGCTTCCGCGCCTTTGGTATCACTCGACAGTAACGACGAATCCAGCGCCGACGGTCTCACCACACGCCCGATCAACATTCCCTCACGCTTGATATCGGTTGTGTATTGATGTTTACCAGTAACGAAATCACGACCATCAACCTTGGGAACCGAAGTTCCGGCGATGGTCCAATTACTGACGGGCGTGATGGCAACATCAGCAGGAATCTGTTTGACGAGTTTCTGTCCTTTGGCGACTTCCGCGAGCGTGAGAGATTTCGAGGCGTCGTGATTGACGAAGCGCGCGTTGACGATCTTCACGGTGCTCGGCTCGACTTGCCATTGTTCCGCCGCGAGCGCGATCAACGTCTCACGTGCAGCAGCGGCAGCTTTGCGTAACTGTGGCGCCATCGTTGGCGTCGTTCGGCTGCCGAAAGTGCCCGCGTCGAATGGCGTCAGATCGGTATCAGCCATCACCACCCGCACCACCGCTATGGGTACATGCATTTCTTCAGCAACTGCCTGCGTCAACGATGTGCGAATGTTCTGGCCCAGTTCGACTTTGCCGGTGAAGACTGAAACCATTCCTTTTTCATCGATGTGGATCCACGCACCGATGTCGTTTGGCACGCGCTGATTGCCCCGGCCGCGACCGCCCGATTCATCCTGGTCCTGTTGCAACGTTCGCGCAACGAGGTTCGACATCGGCACGATAAGTGCGATGCCACCGCTGAATGCTTTCAGAAACTGTCGGCGGTTGAAGCCAAAGTTATAGGTGGGGTCGGCGAAGAGTTCGTATCGCTCCAGTTCAACGTCGAGATCGAGTTCGCTCACTTCTTCACCTCCTTCGTCGTGCCGGAGGCAATCTCGACTGCGTTCACAATGCGCGCGTACGTGCCGCAACGACAAACGTTCGCATCCATGTGTTTGACGATCTCTGCGCGTGTGGGTTTCGGATTCTTCTTCAGCAGACTCGCGGCGGCGATGATCATTCCCGAAGTGCAATAACCACACTGCAAGGCGTCGGCTTGAAGAAAGGCTTCCTGCAATGGATGTAACTTACCGTCTTTCTCCATCCCTTCGATCGTGGTCACCTGCTTACCGCTGACACGCGTGACCGGTGTAACACACGAACGCATCACCTGTCCTTCGACGAGCACACTGCACGCGCCACATTTCGCTTCGCCGCAGCCATATTTTGTTCCCGTCAAATTCAGATGATCGCGCAAAACATAGAGCAGCGGCGTTTGCGAATCGACGTCAACACGCACCTTCTTCCCGTTCACATTCAAATCAATTTTGGCCATAGCGCGAGGAAGTTTAGTCGCTAAAAATCACAAAAGTCACAAAAAGTGCCTCTGATAAAAACTCAGATCTGTGTTTATCCGCGTAAATCTGTGGCTTAAAATTTAGCCTCCGCTTCCCTAACATCCCGAAATAAGTTAATTTGCAAGGTCGGAACTACGTTCGCAGTTCTGGTCAACACACCCAAACCACCAAGAGAGTTTGTCTGAATGAGCACTGTAACTGAAGAAACCCCGGAAACTACTGAGCCCACGACACATAAATGGGTCTATCTGTTTGACGAAGGCGCCGGTGACGACAAATCGCTGCTGGGCGGAAAAGGCGCTGGATTGTGTGAAATGACGCGCGCGGGCTTGCCCGTGCCGCCCGGTCTCGTCGTGACCACCGAAGCCTGCAATGCCTTCTTCGACAACGACAAGAATTTTCCCGAAGGCATGTGGGAACAGGTCAAAGAAGGTCTAAAAAAGATCGAAGAGAAAGTCGGCAAGAAGTTCGGCGACGCCAAAAATCCGTTGCTGGTGTCGGTGCGTTCAGGCGCGGCGTTTTCAATGCCGGGCATGATGGACACGGTGCTCAACCTCGGCCTGAACGAAGAGACTGTAACCGGACTCGCCGAACAGACCGGCGATCTGCGTTTCGCACTCGATGCTTATCGACGGTTTGCGGGGCTGTTTGGCGAGATCGTGATGGGTGTGGCCCATGAGAAGTTTGAACGCGTGCTCGATCGTTTTAAGAAACAGACGCAAGGTGGGCGCGACACCGATCTCAAACCCGATCACTTGCGCGAGATCATCGCGGCTGAGAAGCAGATCATCCTGACTGAGCAGTCTGCGATTCCGGAAGATCCTTACGAACAACTTCGCGTCGCTATCGCCGCCGTGTTCAATTCCTGGATGGGCCGGCGTGCCATCGATTATCGACGCATCAATCGCATTCCCGATTCGCTGGGCACCGCAGTCAACGTGCAGGCGATGGTCTTCGGCAACATGGGCGCGGGCAGTGGCACCGGCGTGGCATTCACGCGAAATCCGTCCACCGGCAAGAAAGAACTTTACGGCGAGTACCTGTTGAATGCGCAGGGTGAAGACGTGGTTGCCGGTATTCGCACTCCCAATCCGATCACGCAACTGAAAAAAGAGTTACCGGAAGCGTACGAGCAATTTCACTCCATCACCGACCTGCTTGAAAAACACTACGGCGACATGCAGGACTGCGAGTTCACCATCGAACGCGGCAAGCTCTGGATGTTGCAAACACGCACTGGAAAACGCAGTGGCGCGGCGGCGGTTCGTATCGCCGTCGAGATGGTTTACGAAAAACTGATCGACAAAGCGACTGCCGTGAAACGCGTTTCGCCCGAACAACTGGACCAATTGCTGCACCCGACTGTGGATCCGAAGACCAATGCGACTGTGCTCGCAACCGGTCTGCCCGCGAGTCCAGGCGCCGCACAAGGCCAAGTGGTTTTCAGTCCGGATGAAGCGGAAGAGTTGGCCCGCGAAGGCAAACAAGTCGTGCTAGTGCGTCAGGAAACGAGTCCTGACGATTTTCACGGCATGGTGGCGGCGCAGGCGATCGTCACCGCGCGTGGCGGCATGACGAGTCACGCGGCGGTGGTCGCGCGCGGTATGGGTAAAACCTGCGTCAGCGGCGCCAACGCACTGAATATTGATTATGGACAACAACAGTTCACCGTAGACACCACCGTTGTTCCGAAAGGTGAATGGATCACTGTTGACGGTTCTACGGGACGTGTATTCCTCGGCAAAGTGCCGACGATTCAGCCGCAACTCGGAAGCGACTTTTACAAGCTCATGACGTGGGCCGACAGTTTTCGCAAGCTCCGTGTGCGAGCGAATGCTGATACGCCACTCGACGCCAAGACAGCGCGACAGTTTGGCGCGGAAGGAATTGGCCTGTGTCGCACGGAGCACATGTTCTTCGGCGATCAACGCCTCGCGGCAATGCGTGAAATGATTCTTTCTGAGGGCGTCGGCGCTCGTGAAAAGGCACTGGAGAAGTTGCTGCCGCTACAGCGTGGTGATTTTATCGGCATCTTTCGCGAGATGGCCGGACTGCCTGTCACCATCCGCCTGCTCGATCCGCCTCTGCACGAGTTTTTGCCGAATGCGGAAGAATTGGGCAACGAGTTATCAGAGTTGAAAATGAAGTTGAAGGCCGTGGGCACTCTCGTCGATATGGACCACGTGCTCGATGAGATCGATCACAAGCGAGCGTTGTTGCGCCAGGTGAATCGTATTCGTGAAGCGAATCCGATGCTCGGCTTCCGTGGTTGTCGCCTCGGCTTGCTGTTTCCTGAAGTGACTCGAATGCAGTGTCGCGCGATCTTCGAAGCTGCTTGCCAGGTTCAGGGCGAGCGCAAGAAAGTCGAACTCGAGATCATGGTGCCACTCGTTTCGCTGAGTGAGGAATTGCGACAACAAGCGGAACTAATTCACGAAGTCGCGCGCCAGGTAATGGGCGAACACGGCATGACCATCGACTACATGGTCGGCACCATGATCGAATTGCCACGCGCGGCGCTGATGGCCGATCGCATTGCGCGACACGCACAGTTTTTCTCATTCGGAACCAACGATCTTACGCAAACTACTTTTGGTTTGAGTCGTGACGATTCGAGTCGATTTCTTCCCAACTACGTCGATCGCAAGATCATCAAAGACGATCCGTTCCAAGTGCTCGATCGCGACGGCGTGGGCCAGCTTGTGAGAATGGGCACCGAACGTGGCCGCAGCGAGAAACCGGATCTGAAGGTGGGAATTTGCGGTGAACACGGTGGCGATCCGCAGTCGATCGCATTTTGTAATGAGATCGGACTGGACTACGTGAGCTGTTCGCCATTCCGCGTTCCGGTAGCACGACTCGCGGCCGCTCAGGCGTCGCTGAATCCCAATTCCGAAGAAACGATCAGCGCTCAGGCCTAATAACAAAATCTTAGCCACAGATTACACGGATTTATCTGTGTAAATCTTCAGACTAATCCGTGGAATTCGTGTATGCCGACCCCCAAAGATCTGCAGCAGCTACTGGAACGCATTCAGACTCGTCTGGATGAGAGCTTTGTCGGCATCGGGTCAGAAGTCGTCGACCTCCCGCCTGAAGATCTCGCGGAATTACTCAATCAACTAAATCTCGCCGACGCCGCCATTATCGTTTCGATGCTGCCGTTGCAGCGTTGTATCGAGCTTTGCGATCAGCCCACGATGCGACGCCGCGCCGCAATTCTCGAGA
This sequence comes from uncultured Acidobacteriota bacterium, assembly GCA_963708055.1. Classification (GTDB taxonomy): domain Bacteria; phylum Acidobacteriota; class Blastocatellia; order Pyrinomonadales; family Pyrinomonadaceae; genus PSRF01. The sequence goes on from OY970193.1 coordinate 2,972,954, forward strand.
AACTCGAGCCGGCGCGCGTGGCGGCGATTCTCGAAGGTCTCTCGGCCGACGAACGCACTGACGTCATTCAGAAGATGGGTCTTCACGAGCGGCATCGCCTGATGCCGAAGTTCAGTCCTGAAGTCCGCACTGAATTAGAGGACCTGCTTCAGTATCCCGACCACACCGCCGGCGGAATCATGACGACGGAGTTTGTGCGTCTCGATCCTTCGATGACCGTCGGCGACGCACTCCGGCACATCCGCTCAGTCGCACGTGAGAAGGAATCGATTTACGCGTGCTACATCATGGACCCGGAAACGGATCGACTGCTGGGCGCCGTGTCGTTACGCGATCTGGTGATGGCGGAACTCGATCGTCCCCTATTGAAAGTCAGCCGTCGTAAACCGGTAACTGTAAACGTCCTCGATGATCAGGAACTGGTGGCGCAAAAGATTGGAAAGTACAACTTGCTCGCGGTGCCGGTGGTTGAGTCAGATGGCAGCGTCGTCGGTTTTGTAACGGTTGACGACGTGATCGACGTTCTTATTGAAGAGCAAACCGAAGACCTGCTGCGGATGGCGGCCGTCGAACCTGGCGCGATGGACAAGCCTTACTTTGATAATCCGATCTCCCGCGTGGTGCGGAAACGCATCGGATGGTTGTTGTTGCTGTTTGTGGCCGGCACGCTCACCAGCGCGGTGTTGCATCGTTTTGAAAACGAACTGGCAGCCGTAGTGGCGCTGGCGTTCTTTATTCCGTTATTGATCGGCACTGGCGGCAACGCCGGAGCTCAGACCGTGATGACCGTCATTCGCAGTCTCGCGCTGGGCGAAGTTGGTGTGCGTCATGCGTGGCGCGTCGCACTGCGTGAAGCCACGACGGGTATGCTGGTGGGTTTGATGGTCGCGCCGATCGCGTTTGGACAGGCATTGATCTGGCAGGCGCCGGTTAAACTTGCACTCACCGTGTCAGTAACGATGTTTGCGATCTGCGTGTGGTCCACCACAGTCGGTGCGTTGATTCCGATCGCCGCGCAACGCTTTGGCGTCGATCCCGCCGTGCTCTCAGCCCCCTTGATCACCACCCTCGTCGACGCCACCGGATTAATTATTTACTTCACAATCGCGAAAGCAATCCTCGGCGTTTAGCCACGGATTACACGGATTGATGACGGATTTTCTTATCCGTCTTATCTGTGTTACTTCATGCGCTTGAAGGCGAATGACATGGCCTTCGTTCCTTCACCGCCATCAATGCTCGCAGTCAATGAATCCTCGGCGGATTTGCGGTAGATGATGCGTTTGGGAAAGTCGTGCTGCGGGTTTTCGAAGACGGCTTCGGTGGCGGAGGCGCGTGTTAGTTTGAAGTCAGTGCCCGGGCAGCGGGCTTTTGGATGAGCTACGTAATAGATTCCGTCTGCGCGTTGTTCGATGCGCAGGTATTCAAACTCCACCGTCTTCTCACCGGCGACCGTGCGACTCACACCCATCATCGTGGCGCCGCCCGGTTGCGTCCAGTGTTCTTCGATCTGCGCTCGACCACCCGGCGCTGTTTTCCAGTCGCCGGAGATCCAGGAGATATCGGAGAGCGTGGGAGTTTGTGGTGAAAAGTTACTAAATAGAATAATTGCGAATACGACTGTCTTAAGCATTAAGTCTCCTGTGATCAAAGAAAGATTTCTCACGCAGCGACGCGGCGGCGCAACGAGAGGAACGCTGCGCCGTTGCGCCGCCGCGAGAGAAATCTATCTCACGTTCATAGAACCCGTATTGTAAAAATCCGACTTCCGGCCTTTTCTCGTAAACGACTCGGTCAGGACGCTTGGCTTCGAGAACAGCACCGCGGGCGTTTGCTCTGCAAACTGATTGAAATCACGAATCAGATGCGCCTGGTCGTAGTATCCGCACGCAATCGCGATTTCCGCCCACGCCGCACTGTCTTGTTCCACGGCCCGAAAAACCTGCTGGAAACGAATGATGCGGCCCAGCATCTTTGGCCCCAATCCCACCTCACGCAAAAACCGTCGTTCAAGTTGACGACTACTTATGCCGGCCTCATACGCCAGTTGGTCCACTGACACAAGTCCGCCACTGTCAACGATCCGTGCAGCGATCGTCATTGGCCACGAGTCGTATTCACAACTCATTAGCCAACCAGTAAGGAACTTTTCTACCGCCGCAATCTTTTCCGCTAACGACTCCGATGCGGAAGTTACCTGCAACAAGCCACGCTCGAGTTTGCTCGAGAGGCTTCCCAATTCCACAACCTGATCCGTGATCTCGTGCAACGGCATTCGCACAAACGGCAACGTGCCGCCCGGATGAAAACGAATACCAAGCAGTCGCACAGAACCCGTTGGCGAGATCAGAATTGGACCAGTCATCTGGCCCACGAGGAAGTTTCTCGGTTGTAACTTGCAATCGGCGCCAGAATGCTGAGAAAACTCGGCGCCAAAGTTGAGAATCAACTCTACACAACCATCCGGAAGAATTCGCTCCGGGTTGCTTATCGGCACTTCACTTTCAAGCGTCCAGAAACACTCTACAAAACGATCGAGCGGAGATTGAGGTTTAACTTCGCTGTAGTGCATTTGTTCAGAGGTTTACGGAGCTTGCCAAATGCTGCCGTCGGCATATTTCACACGCACCAATACGACCTTCTCTGTAAAGCGATCGCGCTCTTCCAGGTTTAGTGAAGTGACGCTTACGGTGCGCGCAGGTGGTGAGGTGATCGTGATGGTCAGCTCTTTTGTTTTGCCTGGTGCGATTTGTTCTTCGCTGGTGAATTCCTGGCGGCCAAGTTCGTTCTCGGTGTCGCGCTCGAGAAAGACGTGATCCCAATCGATTTGAGTAATCGCGGAAGTGTGATTGTTTTTGAATTTACTCTTGTAGATGAAATAGTAATGCGACGGTTTCTGCTGACGTTGTCGAGCGAGATTTGCTTCGTCAGCTTTTGCATCGCGCTTGGCACGCTCACCGCCGCCGGTCGCAACGCGTCGCTCGTTTCTCGTGCGCGAACGCATCTCGTCGAAATTTTCCAGTGGACCACTAAACGGATCGCGTTCCCAACCGATGCGAACCTTGCTCCAACTCGACTTGAGCACTTCGACATTGCCGGAATCTTGTGCACAAACCAACCATGTTGCCAGCAAAACTGACAAAATGATGGGCATCACCTTCATGATGGCTCGAAACTTTAACACGGATCTTCACGGACAAAGCACGGATTTAATCCGTGTTCATCCGCGAAGATCCGTGGCTGACTACTAGAAAACGTAGCGCACGCCGACGATAATGCGACGATTGCCGCCGTCAGTGCCCCACTGGTTCAGGAAGTTTGCAGAAGTAACAGTCGAGTCGGGAATACCGAAATCTCGAGAGTTAGTGAAGTTGAAGAAGTCAGCGCGGAGTTGCAAGCGATGGTTTTCACCGATCCGCGTGTTCTTCAGGATACCGAAATCAATGTTATTGATTCCGTCGGAGCGCAGTATGTTTCGGCCTGAATTGCCAACGCGCTGCGCCGTGGTGATGGTGCGGAATAATGAACGACCGCCGGCCGCGAGTATTTCTTCAACACTCATCGACGAGAGATCGAGCGTCGTGTTCAGGTTTGGTCTGATCGCATTCCCGACCAGCGACGAGATGCTCGCGAGTGCAATCGCCGGATCCGAACCATTCAACGGGGTAAACGGCGAACCACTCTGAAGCGAGAACTGCGAGTTGAGCTGCCAACCGCCGAGCACCAAACCGGTCATGCCTTTCTGATCTCGGAAATACGGCAACTCGTAAACAAAGTTACCCGCGATGCGATGCGGGCGATCGAAACTCGAACGCGAACGATCCGCGCGTCGATTGTACGAGTCCTGCGCCACCGCAATTTCACCCGACGAGACGTTGAAAATTTCCGACATCGTGTCGATGAACGTGCTGTAGGTATAGTGCAGACCGGCACTGAAACCACGACTCAAACGCTTCTCCAAACTGGTTTGCAGCGAGTGATAGATGGACATGCCGGAGTTTGTGCGTAAACGAGTGGGGCCCTGGTTTGGAATCGAGCGACAGAAATTGTTCGCCGCGGTTGCCACTGTGCAGCCGATCAGCGTTGGGTTCGCGTCAACCGATTCAAAAAGACCTGTGCCCCTGGTGCCAACATAACCAACACGCAACACGAGATCGCGCGTGAATTCGCGTTGCACTTCAAGACTAAGCGAATCGTAAACGGGCATGTGGAAGTTTTCGTCCACGATGGTCCGGTTCACAGTGTTGGGATTGAACGGCGGATTCTGAAGCGCTGAAAACCCATTCGCGATCACGTTTACAGTTTGCCCCTGGAGGTTAGTAGCTGCGATCGTCGGGAACGATGAAACCGCCGCGACGAACGGGAACGAGCTCCAGATGTTGAGCAGGATGTTGGTGTACGCGTAATCGTGCGTGCGTGTGTAACCGCCACGCAGCACCAGCTTGTCTCCGCCGGTAAACAAGCCGAGCATTCCATCACTGCGTGTTTGCGGGTTCCAGTTGAAACCAAGACGCGGCTGGAAGTTGTTGTTGTCGCGACTCGGAATGGGCTGCAAAGCGAAACGCGGATCGTTATTGGCCGCGGCCAGCACCGGTTGATTGAAGTCAACCAGATCGGCAATCGGCTGGCCTGCGTTTTCGTAACGCACTCCGAGCGTCAGGGTAAAGTTTGGCCTGATCTTCCATTCATCCTGGCCGTAGAAAAAGAAGTCGTGCCAGTCGTTATGGAGCACCTGTGCGGTACCCGGTAGATCCTTGTTGATGTTTGCGCGTGTCGCGAGATCCTTCACCAGAAAATCGAGCGAAGCGTATTCGAGCAGTCCGCGCGTAGTGGGTTTGAAAAGTTGGTGAAGCTGGTTGCGACGAACGTCGACGCCAAACTTCCACGCATGAGTGCCGGTTGCGTACGAGATGTTGTCCTGAAGCTGGAACGTGTTTCGCACCTGGTTCTGCGGCAGGTTGACGCCCAGACCAATCGCGGTGCGAGTTGGACCAGCATTAAATCCACGCAATCCGAGTTCAACCACTTCGATCGATGGAATCAGTTCCGAACTCGGATCGAGAGCGATGGTTGAAGAAGCGCTGCGCAGAAACGCGCCGCGAACTTCATTGATCCACTTCGGCGAAAGCACGCTCGTGAATTGCAGATTCACGCCCTGCGTTCGTGCGGGCACGATCGAGGAGAAGCCTGGCGGCGTTATTTGCGAAGCTGCTACACCCGGAATACTGCCGAGCGCGCCTGCATCCTGGTAAAGATAACGACCATTCAAACTGTGTTTGTCGCCAAACCGGTGATCGATACGAATCGAAGTCTGCCAATCGTCGTAAGTTGACGACTGTGAGCCTGTCAGCGAACCGACCGGCACGACGAACGTTTGCCCGTTGCGAACAAAACTCACCGTTTGGTTCAACGGAGTCGCAGCAGCCGGCAGAAAGTCGAGTAACGCACGAACCTGCGGCAAGTCACCCGCGGCAGCGCGAATGATTTCCTTGCCGGCGGCTGTCGGCGCGCCATTCAAAGCCTGGCCTATGCCGAGCTGTCGATCCCACCATCGTTGCAACGCGAAGAAAAAGAACGTGCGGTCTTTGCCGCTGATATATGTTGGACCACCTTCGCCAAAACTCGGCAGGTGGAGTGGGCCACCGATCGTTCCGCCCAACTGGTTTTCAACTCGAAACGGTGCCTTACGACGGGACGGATCGCTCGCGTTTGGATTGCAGAATCCGTTCGCGCCCGCTTTTTGCACGTTGCTGCAGGCGTTGAGTGCGTTGTCGTTGTGAAACCAAAAACCCGAACCGTGATATTGATTCGCGCCACTCCGCATGATCGCGTTAAAGACCGCGCTGGAGTTGCGTCCATACTCGGCGCTGAATTGGTTAGTCACCAATCGCACTTCCTGGATCGCGTCAGGGTTGTTCAACGGGATCGTCGAGCCGGCGACGCCGAAGTTGTTGTTGTCCTGACCGTCGATCATGAAATTGTTGGAACGGGTGCGCCCGCCGTTTGAGGAGAAGTTTGTTCCTCCGGCGAAGGCACTTTGTCCTGCATTCAACTGACTTACGCCGGGGGCCGACAACGCAATGTTGTAAACGCTGCGCGTAGTGGCCAGCGGCAACTCAGATAAGCGCTTCTCATCGAAGCGCGTTCCGACTTCCGGTGTCGACGTATTCAACATCGACGCGTTCTCAACGATGTTCACAACTTCCTGGACCGCGCCCGGTTTCATCATGACGTCGACCACGGCGCTTTGATTTAGAGCGAGCGTGATTCCTGATTGCTGATGTTTGGCGAAGCCGGAACTCTCGACCGTAAGCTCGTAATCGCCGACCGGTATACTCGCAAAGTGATAGCGACCATCGGCGTTAGTTTGAGCGGTTCGAGTTTCATTGGTGCGGATGTTGCGCAGCAGCACCGTCGCGCCGCTGATCACTGCTTCTTTTTCATCCTTGACCTCCCCCGAAATTGCTCCGGAAGTTTGTGCTAACGCCGGACAGCAAAGCGCGATGAGCAATGCTGTGGTTAGCGTTAATAGTCTGGTTGCTTTGTTCATAAGCATTCTCCCTTCTGAGACGACTGGCGGCCTGTCGTTATTGATTGTGAAAATGGTGACGGCCCGGGGAGCGCGGATGAAGTTTTGGACTAGCGTGCAAAACTTTGTAGACGGTTGGGGTCGTGAATGTTTAGAAGCAACGACTATTCCAAGGTGAGAGTATTTCGCAGCGAGGTAGTTAAGAGTACAGCAGTGAGGGAGTTATCTTTTGAGCAGTGAACGATGCTAATGATTCTGCGAGTCAAATTCCTATAGACGATTCAAATTCGTGAAATGCCACCTACGAAATTACAGGATTTACAGGATAATGAAGATCACCTGTAATCGTGTTTCGCTACTACCGGACAAGACCGCGTTCGCGCACTGCATCGTCATCATCTATTGACGTGGGCCAGAACACAATCACAGTTATTGGCGGATGATCGACGTGCTGAGTTCAACCTGCGAAGCAGGTGACAGCATAAAGCCTGGGGCGCAAGCCCCAGGGTAACAATACAAAGAAAGAAAAGAGCCCGCGGAGTGGGCGACAGCATTAGCGATCTTCGCGCTATCACCCGCTTCACGGGCTCCGAAAATATTACTTGAATAGCTTTCCTGGGGCTTGCGCCCCAGGCTTTATGCTTCCGCCCGCTTCGCGGGCTCGAGGCAATTACTGCGGCGGCGCTGACGCAAACGCCACATCAGAAATCAACACGGCACCCTGCAGTCGCTCATTGAAATTGAGCTGCACCGATCGCACCGCGTTGAGATTCACACCACTGAAAGCACTCAACGGCACGCGCACCGTATTCAAAACTATCTTCGGCACAATGTCACCCGGCGGGAAATACAACGCCGACGAAACATCACTCACGCGCACTGATGCCGAACTACCTGATGCATCGGTTAACACCACGCGAAAATCCTGCGCGAGGCCGGTGAGATTACGCGGATCTGCAAAGCTCACACTTACACGAAACTGCACCGCCTGAAATCCCGAAACATTTCCCAGCGCCGGAGGCACGTTGTTACGGTAATTTCCGGTGAAGTTGTTCCAACCCGTTTTGAGTTGACTCAGACCACGCAACGGCGAACGCGCACTCGGAGTAGTGTGCGGCTGTCGAACACTCGGTTGATCCGGCAGACAGTGCTGAGGCTGTGGTGCTGGTCCACCGCACAACTCGTATGGCGTCAGCAAAGTTTGAATCACGCTCCCGCCAAGGGTGTTTGTGGTGAGATTAGTGTCGTCCAATAATCTGTTTACATCCAAACGCACTCCCGGTAGATCGGGCGCGTGATACGACACAAACAGATTGTTTGTTTGAGCTGAAGGCGGCGGTGGCGCATCGCCAGTGAGAATCGGAATGAATTGACTCTCACCACCGACGTAAGCACGGAAGAACGCCGTCATGTATGCCAGGCCAGTGCCGCGTTGCTGTGCTTCAGTCAAACGCTGGTTGTTTTTCTTTTTGCCACAATGCGAATCATTTTGACCATTCGGCACAAACGTGATCCAATCGTTTAACGCGCCCGGAAATGAACTCGAATCAGGCGACCAGATCGTGTTGTAGAAGTTGTGATTTGCGCCCATCACAAGCTCGTAATGTTTTGGCGAAGGATCGCCAGGCACGTTGTAACGCGCGTCGTCGTGAAAGTGCACGCCTTGCAGATCCGCCACGTCGCCATCGCAGTAAGGCAACAGCACGTTGAGTGCAGCATTGTTGACTACAAAGCGGTTGAAATCGGTAGGCGCAAGTGGAAATACGGCCTTGATTCCGTAAGGCGCGCCTAGCGAATTGTTGAGCACTTGATGCCTCACCACGCCCTCGCCGCCGCGCGAATGGCCCATCGTTCCAACGCGCGTGAGATCCAACTTGCCGACAAACTTTGTGCCGAACGGTGCGCCGCCGGTGGTGTTAAAGCCATTCAGAATGTCGAGATGTTTCTGAAGTAACTCCGCGCGCGCCAAAGCGCCGAGGTCAAACACGAGATTGTCGACTGCGTTGACGCCATTCGCACTCACCGACACAACAATGTAACCCTGACTGGCGAGAACTTCGCCGACATAGTCGTATCCCTGGAAACTCGGAATCGTCGCACTGCCGTTGGTTGTGCAGGGCCACTGCAACAGCGCGGAGCCGCCTTTGAAACATGTGGCATGGCGTCCGTGCAAAAATAGTATTACCGGAAATGGACCACCAGCCAGATTGGTCGGAGAGTGAATCGAAGCGCGCAACTCAACTGGTCCAGGAAAGCTGGATGGTATAAACGCCGTGTCGCCAAAGTTGTACTCCTCACGCGTAACGGCAAGCGGACCGGGCGTGCCCGGATCGGGTACTTGAGCGAATGTGACGTCGCTGAGTAGAAGTACGAAAGTGATCGAAGCGAGAATGTATTTGAGTCTCATTGGTTTCCTCCTTCACGCTTCAATTGGAGACGTTGCGGAATCTTCACCCGTGTTGCTTTGTCTTCACCGTACGACACTGACACCACGCCGCCTTCGTGAATCAAGGCGCTGTCGAACGTTACGGCAGTGACCTGCGAGAGGGTGTCGTTTTCAATACCAATGCCGACGATCTCATCGTCGATCCAGATCACAGCGGGCATCGCGCGCACTGCGAATGGACCACCGTGCACCGTGACGCGCCAGGCCTTATCCACATTTACTTGCTGGCCACGGAGTTCAACTGTTTGATTGCGCGGCAATCGCACTTCTTCAACGCGATAACCGGTTAACTTGAGTTCATTGGTGGGCCGGGAAGCTTTTGCTTCGCTTACGAGCCTGCCGGGCAAAGACAGCATTTCCTTCATGGGCAATTCTTTGTTGTTACGTTGCGACAAGGCGGCAGATCCGCCCGCAAACAGAAGGGGTAAGACGATAACAGTGATCGCCAGAGAGCGATGCAGACTTCGCTTCATGAGATAGATCTCCTTTGAAATGATGAGCGAGCTAAGAGACTACGAGCTGAAGCCAACCTCTATCGAGAGGCGCACGGGGGAATAAAGGCACTGTTGACTCTTATCTGAGCTGGGAGATTCGCTGGTCGGGTTTGAGGACGGCGATACGTTAATGTGAATCACACGTGGTGTCAAATCTCGCAACGCTGCTGCAATTTGTGCATTACACAAGCGAAGCTAAAGATTCTGCACTGATCTCAACCAGGTTGAATTCTCTGGGCGCGAGGTCAACTGAATTACGGTGCGAGCACCGCCCCACTTCGTGTATGGCTTGGACGAAATGGGCATCGAGTCTCCCCGACTTTGGCTTTTTCCAAGGAAAATCGCTGACGTACGTAGGCAACCTTATCCGGCACGAGCTTTGCCCGTTACGCTCGCAATAGCGCTGATCCCCTCAGCGACAATCGGCGAGGAGTAACATCATGAAAGCGAAACTGATCCACGATCCTTATCGCAACCCCTTTCACAACCGCTTCCACGTTCCCGTTCATTCGCGTCTCGACGAAATGCAGACCTTTACGCAGATGGCCTGGTTAAATGAACAAACCATGCGCGATCAAAATACGTCGCCTGCCAAACACAAACATTGGGGTCGCGCGATCGTCGGAGCCTTCGCGATACTAGCGGTGGTCGTCTTTTCCGCCGCGCTGCTTTCGAATTAAGCGCAGAGTTATCTGGTTCGATAGATGCGGGCGGCCCAGCCGCCGCCGGGCGCCATTTTGATCGTCAGCTTTGTGTTCCGGTTGACTGTTCTCGTTGTTGACTTGTAGTCGATGCCGACGCTGTCGGCGTTTGGTCCATCCTCATACATCAACATCTGAAAGTTTCCGGGCGGCAGGAATGAAAAGTCGAGGTCCATCGTTCGCGCAGTCCAATCGGTCATGGCGCCGACGTACCAATCGCGCCCGCGGCGACGAGCTATCGCAACGTAGTCGCCAATCTTTGCCTGCAGCACTCGCGTGTCGTCCCAAACCGTAGGAACCACTTTCAAAAACTCCATCGCCTCCGGTTCACGCAAATAATGCGATGGTGAATCAGCCAGCATCTGCAACGGCGCTTCATACACAACATACATCGCGAGTTGTTGGGCGCGTGTGCCCATGCTCATCGGGCGCTCGAACACGGCCGCAAAATTTCTCTCCGGGCCACTGTTAACCATCGCGCCGGGTGTGTAATCCATTGGGCCCAGAAACATGCGCGTGAACGGCAACGTTACGTTGTGCTCCGGATTTGCCAACTTACTCCACTTGCTCTGCTCCAAACCACGTACGCCTTCAACGTTAACGAGATTGGGCCAGGTACGCGTCATCACGGCCGGACGAATCGCGCCGTGAAAATCTACCAGCAAGTGCCGCCGCGCAGCTTCGCGACAAACCTTGTGATAGAAATCCATCACCGGCTGATCGTCGCGTTGCATGAAATCGATTTTGAGCCCTTTTACTTTCCACTTCTGTGCCTGGTCCATCACTGGAATGAATTGATCGTCCAGCGTTTTCCAGATCATCCACAGAATGATGCCGACGTTTTTACGTTGACCGTAAGCAACCAACTCTTCGATATCAATCTCCGGCACAACCTGAAGCAGGTTGCCTAACTTGTACCAACCTTCGTCGAGAATCACGTACTCGATACCGTAACGCGAAGCAAAATCGATGTAGTGTTTGTAGGTTTGCGTGTTGATGCCCGACTTAAAATTCACGCCATAAAGTTTGTTTGCGTTATACCAATCCCACGCCACTTTCCCTGGTTTGATCCACGAGGTGTCCTGCACCTGCGAAGGTTTTGCCAGGAGATAGACCATCTGGTTGGTGATCAGGTCAGCATCGTTTTCGGCAATCGCGAGAATGCGCCACGGAAACGTGCGCGTGCCGTTTGTCACTGCAATGTAATCGGCAGACTGCGTGACGCGCAGATCGCGATCGCTGTTTTTGGTCAGCTCTTCTTTGAGCGGATACGGCGGAAATGTAGCCTCGAGTTCATTCTTGCCGGTCCCACGCAACCAGAGCCCGGGATAGTTTTCGACATCCGACTCACCAACAGCGATCTTCACGCCGTTGTTGGTCACTACTACCGCGGGCAGACTCGCCAAACTCGACGCGGGAATGTTCTTGAGTGGCAGATAGAGAAACTCTCGCTCGTTATGCGAGAAGAATCCATCTTCTTTCGGATAATAAACATTGAAATCACCGGAAAACTTCAGACTCACGTCTTCGCCAAACACTCGTGCTTCACTTGCAGCAAGGCTGGTTTCAAAGCGATAAGCGACGCCTTCGTTGAACGCGCGAAACACCACCGCATAGTTTCCCTCCATCTCCAGTCGCAGTTCGTTGTAATTCTCGCGAATGAGAGAAGATTTCTGTGGTACTGGAGAAGTGATCACTTGATTCACCGCGCGCGGTGTGTGCGTTTTGACTCGCGGCTGGCGGCCGAGGTTCGTGCGATTGACGTTGAGCGACAGCGTGCTGTTTTCGAGTAGCAGTGTGCGGTTCAGCAGCACGTCGTAATTCAAACGATCACCAGCGCGAACTCTGACTTCAATTCTCTGATCCGGCGACCGCAAACTGTAGCTTGTCTGGGCCAAAACATTCCCGCCTAAACCCAACAACGACAACGATAAAAGAAACACGAAACCAACCAGCCCTCGCATTAAAGTGCTTGTGCTTTTTACGCTTTTTTGTGGCTTAATTGCCGGCAGAATGTACCGCATCGTTGTTTCATTCACGCTTCTTCTCCTTTATCTAAATGCCGGCGCTCTGGCGCAACAAACACCGTCGCCATCTCCGGAACGTACCGGTCGTTCTTATTCAACTGCCGATCTGCCAAAGACTCCGCCGCCACCTGGACCACAAGGTCCATCACCAACAACCTTCACGGCAGTGCAGTCAAGTATTGACTTCAAACATGTCGCGGCAAAGACTTCGCTCAAGTATCTGCTCGAAACAATGGGCGCGGGCGTAGCTATCTTCGACTACGACAACGATCAGCGCATGGATCTATTTTTCACCAATGGCGCTGCGTTGAAAGATCCGATGTCGAAGAACGATCAACCTGATAAAAGCCAATCGAAATACTGGAATCGCCTGTACCAACAAAAACCTGATGGAACGTTTGTTGACGTCACTGAACGCGCCGGAGTTAAAGGCACGGGCTACAGCATGGGCGTCGCCACTGCCGACTACGACAACGACGGCCATTGCGATCTCTTCGTTACCGGCTATCGCAAGAACACTTTGTATCGCAACAACGGCGACGGCACTTTTAGTAACGCTACGAACAAGTTGCCGGCGAATGATGCCGGATGGTCCACCAGCGCGGGCTGGTTTGATTACGACCGCGACGGGCGGCTTGATCTATTCATCGTTCGTTACATGGATTGGGACTTTGAAAGCGGTTCCATGTTTTGCGGTGGTCCAACCGCAAGCCTGCGCGCGTATTGTCATCCTGATAACTTCAAAGGCGCGTCAAATCTGCTGCTTCATCAACGCGCCGACGGGACTTTCGAAGACGTAACGGCGACTTCAGGCGTCGCGGATGCTTCCGGCAAAGGTCTTGGCGTCGCCTTTGCTGACTTCGATAACGATGGATTCACCGATGTCTTTGTGGCAAACGACAGTGTGCGCCAATCGCTGTACAGAAACAAAGGCAACGGATCGTTTGAAGACATCGCAGTGATGTCGGGCGCAGCTTTTGACGAAGACGGTCGCACATTTGCCGGCATGGGCATCGACTGCGCCGATTATGATAACGACGGCCACACGGACGTCTTCATCACCACGCTTTCCAACGAAAAGTACGCTTTGTATCGCAACCACAGCGAACTCAATTTTACTTACGCCACCAACACTACCGCGGTCGGCCAGATCACTTTGCTCAACTCCGGCTGGGGTACGCGCTTCGTCGATGTTGATAACGACGGTTGGCGCGATCTATTCGTGGCCCAGAGTCACGTGCTCGACACGATCGAAAAAACCACAAGCTACCTGAAATACAAACAACCGCTGCTGCTGATGCGCAACACCGGTAAAGGCTTTGTAAATGTTTCCGCCACTGCGGGTCAGCCGTTCAAAATCCCACTCGCGGCGCGTGGCGCAGCATTCGGCGATCTGAACAACGATGGCCAGATCGACGCCGTCGTCGCAGTGTTGGACGATGCTCCGTTGATACTTCGCAATGTGGGTACGCGCAATCACTGGTTGGGAATCTCGCTCAACGGAACAAAGTCAAACCGAATGGGCATTGGAGCCCGCGTTGCTGTTATCGACCTTGATGGTAAGAAACAGATCTTTGACGCGAATACCGCCGGCAGTTACCTTTCGGCACAAGATCCCCGCATCATAGTTGGCCTCGGCAGTGCACGTCGCGTGCGTGCGGTTGAAGTTCGCTGGCCCAGTGGTCGAACACAAACGATTCCAAATCCGGCCGTTGATCAATACCTGCGTATAACCGAAAAGAATTAGGCCACGGATCAGACGGATTTTAAACCTCGATCTGGTTTTTAAATCCGTGTCATCCGTGGCTGGTTTTTTAGTGTGATCACTGTGACTGAATGTTTCGGGAGCATCACGTTAAAGGTGCGACCAGCCGATACCGTCGTTGTTTGAGTAATTAATGACGCAGTGATCGTCTTCACTTCAGCGCGTGTGCCCGGATTCACGCCCTGCAAGTTGATCGTTGTAGTTAGCGCACTCGCCGGGTTGGTATTCACTGCTTTGATGATGATCTTCTTTCCATCGGCGGTGCGGCTCGCGGTCACATCGAGATAAGGAACGTTTTTACCTTCTTTTGTCGTGTCGAAAGTTGGACCAGTGACGCTCGTCGCTAATCGCTCGTCGCCGCGATGTTCGTTGTAAAGCTGATTGACGAGGTAGAGGGGCGTAACAAACAAATCGTGCCGCCGCGCCTGAATGATCCCACCTGGCCATCCATTAACCAGATCTGATACCGCACTCATTTCCACCAGCGCGCCAGAACGCTCGAAGACGTTCATTAAACGCGCCCCATACAACGCCGATTCGATTGAGTACTGACGCGGCATCGGAAGATCCAAGCCCCACTCGTTGATCGCTAGTTTGATGTGACCGTCAGGCGCGAGCTCGCGCAACATTTGATCGACTTCACGATAAAAGCGTTCAAGAAACAACGGGCGAGCCATCAGATTTAAAGGATCGCCCGCAGCCTCGCGCCGGCCGTAATAGTGATGAATCGCGAGATAGTCGATGCTTTGCGCAGCCGCACGCACAACAGTGCGATTCCACTCCATGTTGTTATCGCCGACTGCGATCAACTTGATCGACGGATCGACCGCACGCATTGCTTTTGCATAACGATTGAGATTGCGCGCATAAGTCTCGGCATCAGAGTGGCCACGCACCCAGTCGCCCCAAATCTCGTTTCCGATTTCCCAAAACTTCACGCCGAATGGCGCTGGATAACCGTTTGCGGCACGCATCGCGCCGTATTTTGAGGTCGCTGGTCCGTTGCAATATTCCACCCATGCCGCAGCCTCTTCGACTGTGGCGCCACGGCCTTCCACATTCACCGTGATCGACGGCTCAGCGCCTACGGCACGAGAGAACGCAACAAACTCATCCGTGCCGAAATCGCTCGGCTCCGGTTCGTTTTTCCACGAAAGGTTGGTCCACGTCACACGCGCATCGCGTGGTCCAACGCCCCACTGCCAACGATAATCCTGGGCCACATTGCCGCCGGGCCAGCGAATAAATGCCGGTTTGAGTTGTTTGATCTTTTCGTAGACGTCACGTCGAACAGCACCCGGAGCAGCGTCAGCGGGCATCAGCGATACGTCATCGATCTGTAGCCGACCTTTTCCGGGAAACAAGATCGCAAAACGAGCGAGTGGATCACTCTGCGATGGCTTCAAGGTGAACTGATACTGGCGCTTGTCGCCCTTGGTTATCTTGATGTCAGCAGACGCGTAAACCCGGCCTTCATCAACATCGGATTCGAGTGCCACCGTGACTGCGCCGTTGTAATCGGATGACTGCACCCAGAAATACCCGCGATATTCAAGACCAGCACGAACGGGAATGCGCGATTGAAAAACGCCGTGACGTGGAATCACACCGTCGCCGGCCTCAACCCGCAACGAATGGTCCCAGACAAAGTTCAACGCATAATCGTCGTTGCGATCGTCGGGATAGCGTTCCCAGTAACGCGAGAGCCCGATGTTATTCGGCGCTTCTTCGAAGCCGCGATTACGAATCAACTCGGCATGCAGACCATACTTGATCCCTTCATACATGAACTCAAGAAACTGGCCATAGAGAAGCGGGCTGATCCGGTTTTCGACCTTGCGAGCATCGATCGATATCGTGGCTCGTTCGGGTGATTGGGCAAATGCAACGTGAGGGAACTGCGGACAAATAGCTATAGCGAAGAACGTGAGGGTTAAAAGAATTTTCTCACGCGGCGGCGCAACGGCGCGGCGGTTCTCCAGGACATCCGTGGCGCCGCTGCGTCGCTGCGGGAGAAAACCTCGTTTCATGAGTTACAACTTATCGTACTGGAATGCGAAACACTGACATCGATTGCGGCGTTAGCGTGTAAGCAAACTCATCGCTCGCTATTTGCAAGGGCTTTTCGATCGGCGAGATCTTCGTTGGCCCATCCAAACTATTTTCCGCTTTGAGATCCGCGCTCCCCAACACAAACACTTTACCGGGCTTGCCGGAACCGGCCGCACCCGAAAAATTTATTCGAACTTCTTTTGCCGCCGCCGCCGTGTTGACGACTTTTATGATCACCTCTCTCGTTCGTTCATCCACCGCCGCGGTTACGTAGAGATCGTTCTGACCATTCTTCACGGATCCGTCGAGCAGCACCGGCAACAGCTTCGTGCCCTGATTCACGCTGAACATTTTCTGCACGTAGTAATTAGGCGTGCCGTACGAACGCAGGTTGTCGAACCAGATCATGTTTGGCGTCCACTGCCACGCATCCACGTGACCAAACAACGGCGCATACGACGACATCGTTACCACATCGGCATTGCGTTCGAGACCGGTGATGAAAGCCGCCTCCGATAAAGCCGCTTCCCACGTGTTGCGATTGTCAGGACTCGCAACGCCCACACTCTGCGCCGCATATTCACCCGCAAACACCTTTGGACCAGTGCGCGGATAATTGTCGTAACGCCCGGCGTTGTCGCGGAACCACTTCGGAGCCATGTAGTAGTGCTCGTCAATCAAATCGGCCTTCAACTCGCGCATCTTCTGCCAGAGAAAATCGAACCGCTCGCCATCGGGTGATGGACCAGCACTCGAAACCAGCGCGATGTTCGGATACTTCCGTTTGAGAACTTTTGCAAATGCTTCATAGCGTTCGACATATTGCGGGCCCCACTGTTCGTTACCGACTCCGATCATCTTCAGATTGAAAGGCTTCGGATGGCCCATCTGCGCGCGCTTTCGACCCCACGGCGTGTTAGCGGGAGCGTTTGCAAACTCGATCAAATCGATAGTGTCTTGAATAAAGTGATCGAGATCTTCGAGTGGCGCGAGTTCGCTGGAATTGAATTGGCAAGCCATCCCGCAATTCATGATTGGCAGTGGCTCCGCACCGATGTCTTCGCTCAAAAGAAAATATTCGTAGTAGCCGAGTCCGAAAGATTGAAAGTAGTCAGGCGTCGGACGCCAATTGAATTCCGTGTTCCAGCGATTGACGATCAGTTGGCGTTCGGCGAGATCGCCGATCGTTGTTTTCCATTGATAACGCTGTTCGAGATAACGCCCTTCAACGATGCAACCGCCGGGAAATCGCAGGAAACCAGGTTTCATGTCTTTCAGTAGAGTCACCAGATCGTTGCGCAGACCGTTGGGGCGATTCTGAAAAGTGTCTTTTGGAAATAGAGAAACAAGATCGATGTCGAGAGTGCCTGCACCTTCAACCAACAGTTTCAGTTGCGCTTTGTTGCTCGTGTCTGTTGGTCGCAATGTAGTGGTGTAGGTTTTCCACTGCTTCGTAAAACCGGTGAGTTGCGCCTGGCCGAGGGAACGATTGCCGGCTTCGATCTCAATTTGGAGCTTCAGCGGTGCGCCATCGAGCTGACGCGCAAGGATGGAAAATGTGAATTCAGCATCCTTCGCGACACCGATCCCGCGAAATCCTTCGTTTGTGATACCGAAACCGCCGGCGGGTGTTTTGATGCGCAGATAGTGCGAGTTGGGCGCACTCTTCTTTGTCGTTTGGTCGTATACCTCGAGCCGGCCCTTGGTGTCGTTGCGGCTCACCTGCTTCCAACCCATCATCGGATTTGGGAACTCGAATGATCGGTTCTTGATTCGTTCGGGGTAGAGTCCGCCATCAGCACCGAAGTTGATGTCTTCAAAGAAGAGACCAAAGAGCGTTTTGGGAACCTGCGCGCCCGGTTTATCAACCTGGACCGTGATCGTGCGCGTCTGCGCGAAGACAACCTGGGTACTTACCAGCGCACAGATTAGAAGCAAGCTAGCGGTTCTTCGAAAGTTTTTCATAATCATAGCGGCGTTGTAGGGGCGGCCCTCCGTGGCCGCCCTAGTCTTGAACTAAGGATCGATTCACCTGGAGCGATACGATAGGGCCACCTTCCGTGGCTCTCTTATCGGGAGACAAAGAAGTTCGTACGCTAGGGCGGCCACGGAGGGCCGCCCCTACTTTCGCGTCATGCGTTTGATGAATTCGACTTCTTCCGGAATATACGGCCGGCCATCGGTGCGAAAGACTTCGTGAAACCAAACGGATGGCTCACGATCCACGTACGGTCGCTGCCACGAATCCCACGGAAGATGCGTTTGCGACTTGCCCTGGACCAATCCCCAGTTGATCATCCCGACGTTGTGCACCTTGCCCACCAACAACCCGCCGATAAAAAAACTTCCATTGCCACGCGCCATGTATTCGGTGCAGATCAGCGGGCGGTTGTAACGCTTGAGCCAATTGATCCGTTTTTCCAACTCAGTCGGTGAATCGTAGTTGTGAAATGTGATGACGTCGGATAGATCGATCTGCAAACGATCCATCGGCGTCATCTTTTCCGGCGTGGACCAATCGCCTTTCCAAACACCCGTCGTCAACGGTTGTTCGGCGCCTGCTTCGCGAGCCCACGCAAATGCCTGCGGCAAGAGGGCGAGCACGAGCTCGACTTTGTTCTTCGGTTCGCGATCGTTGTAACTGCCGTGGTTTTCGTTATCAGGCTCGTTCCAGATGTCCCACGCGAGCACACGCTGATCGCGCGCAAACGCACCGACCACACCTTTGACGTAAGCTTGCAATCGCGGATACTCCGCCGGATTTTGCAACGCGGTGCGACTCGGACTTTGCATCCAGCCTGAATTGTGCACACCGGGTTTCGGCGCGCGCTGTTTACCGAGTTGCGGATCGGGATCCCAAACCGCATCGAAGAGCACGAAGATTGGTCGAATCTTGTGCCGGGCACAAATCGTCAAAAACTGATCGAGCCGGCGTTTGAAGCCTTCGGGATCCTGTTGCCATAGCAGATCGTGAAGGTAAACGCGCATCGTGTTCATGCCGAGACCTTCGGCCCAACCAAGCTCCAGATCGATGCGCTTCGGATCGAAGGAATCAGCCTGCCACATCTCCAGTTGATTGATCGCACTGGCCGGATTGTAGTTACTACCGACCAGCCAGGGCTGCCGCGCATACCACTCACGCGCCTTCTCTTCCGTCCACTTGCCCTGCGCTACTACCGATATCGCGCAAAGGCACAGCGCGAGCAGAAGCAACATAACTCTTCGCAACGATGACATCGAAAGAACCCTTTCTTTGCTTTGACTAACTTGAGCGAGGCGTTAGTTTCATAATGATTTACAAGATTTTCAGGATGAACAAGATAAATCCCGTCCAGATTTATCCGGCCCAGATTTATCCTGTAAATCTTGTTTCATCTTGTTAATCTTTATGAAGCTGGTCTCTCAAACAAAGCTCTCTCAGCGGCTAATAACCCTCACGCCATAAAACCCACCGGCGGTATTCTTCGGATGAGCCTGGAATCGGACTGTGATCTTGCTCTTGCTGCGTGTGAGCTCTTCGGGAATCGCGTAAGTGACGTCGAAAAACTCACCCGGCTTATCGTTCTGCAGTGACTGCGTCGCGATCTTCACGTCGTCGATCAGGATGTCGAACGTGCGTGGCCCGGTTTCACTGCCCCAGTAAGAACAAACCAGCGCCACACGTTTGTCGCCACGAACCTTCAACTCAAACGAGATCCACCCACCATCACGCGCATGTCGCCACTTGCGACCGGAGTGTTCGCCGGTCTCCATGCGCTCGCCTTTGAGGTTGTACTCGCGTTCGATCGACGTGTCGCCCGGCTTGATCAACGCGAGGGTCACAGCATCGAGCTTGCGCTGATACTCCAGATCAGCTTCGTATTTCGTCTTCCGCTCGCTCCACTGCCGATCACTCATCACGTCCCAGTAAACTGCATACGGTTTGTTATGCATGCGATAGAACGGATAAAGCGTAACGTCGCCGGGCCGGCCAACATTGCCGGTGCGAAACGTTAAGGGCGATCCCGCTACCGGAGTGATCCATTCAGTGAGTTTCGCTTCGTCCGCAACGAACGCAGGCAAAAGATAAATTCCATTGGCATCAGGTTCCCCTGTTTCTCCAGCCAGCACGGTTGGACCATAAGCGATCGCCACACGCTGCGGATTGTCAGGCATCGCCTCGAACCGGAGCGACATCGGCAACGTCAATTCAACGCGGTCGCCTGTTTTCCAAACGCGTCGAATCTCGATAAAGCTGCCGGGCTTCGTATTCGTGGTTTCAGTTTTGCCATTGACTGCGACAGACACGCCGCGAGTGGCCCAGGACGGATAACGCAAACGCAACGCGAAACTCAACGGCCGTCTCGCTTTCACTGTGAAACTGACTTTATCTGACTCGGGATAGCTCGTTTCCTGTCTCAACACCACGCCCTTTGCACGCCAGTTGAGTTCCGAAGGAATGAAGAGATTCACCCACAACGCATCGTTGTTATGAAAGTAGATCGACTCACCATACTTCGCATGATTCTCCATGCCAGTACCGACACAACACCAGAAATCGTCAAACGGCTTCGAATAGACTTTCCGTGAACCTGCCTTCATCGGCACGTAGTAACAAACCATGCCGTCGTCGGGATTCTGCGATGCGAGGATGTGGTTGTAGAGCGCGCGCTCGTAATAGTCGCCGTATTCAGCCGACGGCTGCCACGCAAACAGATGGCGCGTCAACTTCAGCATGTTGTAGGTGTTACATGTTTCGGCGCTGTTGGCACTCAGCCGGTTGCTGAGCTTGTCAGGCGGTCCAAAACGCTCGTGATCACTGTTGGCGCCAATCACGTATGAGTGATGGTGGACCACGCGTTCCCAGAAAAACTCGGCGGCTGTTTTATCGGCAATGTCACCGGTGAGTTCGTAACGGCGAGCCAGACCAATCAACTTTGGAATCTGCGTGTTTGCGTGCAATCCCTGCAAACGGTCTTCGCGACGCGCAAGTGGTTCGAGTACGGCTTTGTGATGAAAACGGCGAGAGAGAGCGAGGTATTGCTGGTTGCCTGTGCGAGCGTAAAGTTCGGCCAACACTTCGTTCATGCCGCCATGCTCGCAACCGAGCATGTGCTGAAACTGTTCCTCCGTCAGTTTTGAAACGGTGGCGTCGGAAAAGTCGGCGAGTTTTACAGCAATCGCTAACGCTTTCGGGTTCTGGAAGTATCGATGGACGTCGAGCAATCCGGCAAAGAGTTTGTGCAGCGTGTACCAGGGAACCCAGCCGCCGTTTAGATCAAACGGCTGCACGCGAATATTGCCGGCCGCAACTTCCGCGAAAATCTTTTTGCCGTTCGGGATGGCGGCGACGTAACCGTTGCCATTGGCGCGTTGCACGGCTTCGAGTTCGGCCACGATGTAGTTTACGCGTTCGCGTAAACGAGCGTCGCCGGTTGATGCAAACATCAAGGCACACGCGGAGAGATAATGACCGAGTGAGTGACCGGCAATCGTCATCGACTCCCAACCGCCGTAAGGTTGAGACTTCGGAGTGAGTGCGGCTTCCTTTCTGAATAAACTCAACAAGCGATCCGCTTCAAGACGAAGCAGATACTCGGCATCGCGCTGCATCGCATGTTTGAATGGACCATCAAGCAGGCGGACGTCTTCGAGACGAAATTCCTGAGCCTCCGGGCGAATGCGATCGGGAACGGGTTGCGCGTTGATTACGGCAACGAGCAGCAGTTGCAGACAAATAACCGAGATGTTTGTGAATAGCCTCATGCGTTCGGTAAATAGTTACATGATTAACAAGATGAAATCCTGTTACTAAGGTTTTAGAAGAATCACTCACGCGGCGGCGCAACGGCGCAACGTTGTTGCTGGCCGTCGACAATTTCTCTTTGTGCCGTTCATTGCGCCGCTGCGCTGCCGCGTGAAATCGTTCGCGTCATCTGACGCCAAGCAGGATATCCATCGTCAACTGATCGAGTCGCTCGTATTTCAAACCTCGCGAAGCCAAACCAACGCGATCGAAATTGGCCCCCAGCAACTCACTTGCATGTTGCGATGTAAACTTTGGACCACCACCACTGCCGCCACTCGTCTCGGCAATCTCCGCGAGCAACGCTTTGATTTCCGGATCGCTGTTCCACTGCTCGCCTTTGGCTTTCAGAACCAGGTACGTGCGCATGCAACCGCGAGCGAAGTCTTTAACGCCGTCGTAGTCCTCCGAGCGATACGCATGCGCATCGAAGTGTCGTGGCCCGGAGTAACCGACGTCTTCCAGAAACTTCACCAGCCAGAACGCCGCCTTAGGATTAGCGGATCCAAATCGCAGATCCTGGTCGTAACGACCCGGTACCTGATCGTTGAGATCGATATGGAAAAGCTTGCCCGCTTCCCAGGCCTGGGCCACGGCGTGCGTCATGTTCAGCCCGGCCATGTGCTCATGGGCGACTTCCGGATTTACGCCCACCATCTCCGGATGGTCCAACGTGGCGATGAGTGCGAGATATGCGCCGGTAGTCGGCATGTAGATGTCGGCGCGTGGTTCGTTGGGCTTGGCCTCGAGCGCAATCTTGTAGTCGTATTTTTGGTCGAGGGAATACTCGCACAGGTAGTTGAGCGCGTAGCGCAGGCGTTTAACTGCTTCGTCGGCACGCCGGCAGCCATCTGTTTCAACACCCTCGCGGCCGCCCCACAAGACGAAGGTCTTCGCGCCGCATTCCACACCCAAATCCATCGCACGCATCGTTTTCTGCAAGGCGTAATCACGAACTGATTTCTGGTTAGCGGTAAACGCGCCGTCGCGAAAAACCGGATCATAAAAGAGATTGACCGTGGCCATTGGAACCACGATTCCATTCTCTTCACAGGCGCGGCGAAACTCCTTCACGATCTGATCCCGCTGTTGTGGCGTGGCATCGATCGGCACAAGATCATTGTCATGAAAGTTGACGCCGTACGCGCCAATCTCGCCCAGCATTCGCACTGCCTCGACGGGCGTCAGCGTAGGTCGAACGGCGTCGCCAAATGGATCGCGCCCGCGATTGCCGACGGTCCATAGTCCAAAAGTAAATTTGTGTTCCGGGCGTGGTGTGTAATTCCCCTTTGTCATCTAAACCCCTCTCATAACTTTGGCAGTGGAGTTATGCCACTGCCATGCAGAACTGATAATCGCGGAAAGATCCGGGTGCTGCGGCTGCCAGCCAAGCACTGTTCGCGCTTTTGAAGAATCCGCCACCAGATGCGACGGATCGCCGGCGCGGCGTCCCTGGATGTCGATGTTGATCTCGCGGCCGGTCACTTCGCGTGCCGCATTGATCACTTCCAGCACTGAATATCCCTGACCGTTGCCGAGATTGATCGCGGTCGAAGGATTGCCGGCGCGCAGGTAATCAAGTGAAAGCGCGTGGGCTTCGGCGAGATCGAGCACGTGAATGTAATCGCGCACGCAGGTGCCGTCGGGCGTTGGATAGTCGTTGCCGAAAACAGCAACCTGTTCGAGGCTGCCGTGAGCTGCGTCCAACACAAGTGGAATCAGGTGTGTTTCGGGAACGTGTCGCTCACCGCGTTCCGGGCTGGCTCCGGCGGCGTTGAAATAACGCAGGGCCACAAACCGGAGCTGATAACCGCGATCGTAGTCGGCCATGATGCGCTCGACGAAGAGCTTGGACCATCCGTACGGGTTGGCCGGCATTTGCGGGTGTGTTTCGTCGATCGGGATGCGTTGCGGTTCGCCGTACGTGGCGCAGGTTGAAGAAAACACAACGTTACGCACGCCTGCCTCGACCAGCGCGGTCAATAATCGAATGCCTTGTTCGACGTTATTTTGATAATAAAGCGCCGGGTGTGTAACAGACTCGCCTACGTAAGCGAAAGCCGCGAAGTGAACGCATGCGTCGATCTGGTTTTCACTGACTACACGCTTGACCAGTTCAGGATCGCCGACGTCGCCTTGATAAAACGCCACCTCGGGCGCCACCGCGTCGCGATAACCACGCGAAAGATTATCCAACACAACCACACGCTCGCCGCGAGCGCGCAGCAACTCGGTAGTAACACTGCCGATATAACCGGCCCCGCCTGTGATCAGAATCGCCATTTGAAACGTTCCTGCCCCCTTGTTAACAAATTCGAATGAGGTTTTCTCACGCGGCGGCGCTGCGACAGTATGTATCTCGTTGCGTTTTCCGCCGTGCCGCCGCGTCGCCGCGTGAGAATTATCTCAGCCTCTCTTCACCACCAGGTGCCCGAACGCCGCGCTGCCGGGCGAAGAGCCGCGAAAGATGTAGGGTTGATGACCGGTCAGCCCTGCGTATGTTCGCGCTACGTCAATCACCGCGTTTTCCGCATCTGCATTGCCCAGCACAGCAACTGTGCCGCCACTGCCGCCACCCGTGATCTTCGCGCCGAAGAGTCCCTGCTCGGCTCCTTTTGTTTTGACCAACTCAACCAGCAGATCGGTTCCCTTCGATCCCAGACCACACGCTGAATAGCTCGCGTGTGATGCGTACATCAATTCACCCAACTCAAGTTTCTCTTCTGCGAATAACTGGCCGCGCAATAGATCAGCAAAGCGTTGCACGCGATGATTCTCGTACACAGCGTGTGCTGTTGGTGCATACACCGCATACGTGCGCTCCGGATCGATGCTGGTCACCGGATCAGTCGTGCCGTGATACCGGCTGAGAAACTCTTCTCCCGCTAACATCTCCGGCAGTTTTGGAGCAAACTTTTCCTCAAACTCAGCCACGTCGAGATTGGCCAGGTAACCATTCCAGCGCGGATCAGTGACACGAACCTGCTTACCCATTGGCTCGGTCGGAAACCCCACAATCCCGGCAATCATCCGATAGCCCATGAACGCGCCGGCGCGTACAGAACCATAATCACCGGCGCCAATCGAATGGCGCGTTCCTGAATCAAGCCCCCAAACTGCCAACTGTTCTGGTAAACGAATAGCCCCGAGCAGTTCCGCCGGTTGGCAAACCAGTGCGAGCAATTGATTTGCTTCACCACAGGCGCTTGTCATCTGGTCCATGACTCCGCACGGTGCGCCGACAACAAGGTTCTCCACACGCTGGCAAAGCAAAGCGAGATCTCTTGGTCCAACTTCGATATCGAACGCCGCACTAACTGCGCTCATGGTTGCTACTTCGAGCGCCGCGGAGGAGCTAACACCCTTGCCTTCCGGAACACGTGACGAAATGAGTAGTCGCGCTCCCTTGTCGAAACGCGCTGCACGCTCGCGCATCAGGACCAGAAACACTCCCGCGACATACGCAGCCCATTGGCGCGTCGGATTGCTTTTGAAATACCGGCGAGCTTCGTCGTAAGAGATTGGCTGACCATCATGCTCCAGATCAGCCAGCGGCATTTCGAACTCGCGCACGCGCGTTTGGTTTTCCAACAAGCTGATGACGGTTAATCGTGGCGCGTCGTCTTTTTGTAGCGCCGCGAAAGTCGCTTCCTGGATCGGCAACTCGAGCACGAGAGAGCCGGAGTAATCGGCAATTCCGCCCATCACGTCCAGCCGGCCTGGTGCACGCGCAATCGTGAGCGATGAATCTCCGTCAAAGAAGTTTCTGAGTTCGGAATGCTCATCGAGTCCATTCAACGTTTCGATAAACTCCGAAACGTCGAGCAGGCCACGATCGCCATGACCTTCGCCACGAACGATCTCATAACCTTGCTTCCCAGGCATGACGTTGTTAACTGAGACCACGTTCTTCCAAAACTCTCCGTAACAAAGGTTCGATCTCACGGCGAATCGCGTCGTTGGCATAACCAGCCCATGCCACATCAGGTTCGACTCTGAGCAGCGACCGCAATGGACCACCGGCTACGTCAGTGACAATCACGCCGGCCTCGCGTGCAATCAGTTCGGTGCACACGTCATAGGGATGACAACAAATTCCTAACGCCAATCCACGACGATTCAGTAACGGCTCTACCAAAGGACGCAGGTCAGCAACAAAACGATCGTGTCCCATCATCAACTCGTACAGTTGACCACCCGAAGAGAGATACTGATCCTCGAAACAATGCGCCTTGCCGGGTTGAACCGGCCCGAGTGCGCCCTGGACGATCGCTTCGTCGATTGCCGCAAGTTCGTCGCGCGCGCCCGGAAAGAAGCGCACAATCATCGCAAAGCCGTGGCGGATCGATTTCGCTTTTGAAGGCGATAACGACAAAGCACTGCGCTCGCCAGTCAGGCGATTGAAGCGTTCGGCTTGCGCGCCTTCACCGCGAACTGCCCAAAGCGAGTCGCAGAGATGTTGCTTCACGAGCGGTATCTCTGTCTGTACGGCCAGATCGATGTCCTGCAAGTTTGTGTCGGGTCCGCGATTTGGAGCGACGCCGGTTAGCACCCAGGCACTTCGTTTCTGGTACATCAACTCGCGTGTACCATCGATTGGATCAACGATCACACGCCACACGGCGTCATTGGGCGTTGCGCCATGTGGTAGAACCAACTCGCCTTCCGCGATGCCTTCGGCGATCAAGATAAGAGGGGCGATTGGCGCGAGTTCGTCGGCAAACAATTTGACCAGCAGATCTTCGCTGACGCGATCGACGGCATAGATCGTATCGCCGCTGGCTTCGTCGTCAGCTACCTGCGCCAGTTGGTCCAACTGCGCCTGTTCACACTCCGCCACCACCGCATCGCGAACTCGTTCATGAATCCGGCGTAATGGTTCGAGCAGTTGTCTCACATCGCGATTAGCAGCAGTTTGCACAGACTATTCCATCAAACAGGAAAGGCTTAACCTGCCAGCAAAGGCTTTAACCTGCGAAGCAGGTGTAAGCATAAAGCCTGGGGCGCAAGCCCCAGGATCGATCGACGCCAACCGATTTGAGCCCGTGAAATGGGCGGCAGCGCGCAAGGGCCGATACCGCTGTCGCCCGCTCCGCGGGCTCCTAACGCTAGATTAAATTCGCCTACCTGGGGCTTGCGCCCCAGGCTTTATGCTTCCGCCCGCTTCGCGGGCTCAGCGCCGGTTCCGACATATCGTGATCGACAGCGTACGAGTTGCGAATAAAAATCCTTGTAATAGTAACGGCCAAACTGTCACACGTGCTCCTAAAAACTGTCTCAGACCGTCACACCTGTTCCTGCAGAACGTGCTTGTAATGCTGATCCGCTTGCTCGCGGAGTTCGGCGGCTTTCTCTTCGGGTGCGGTGTCCGAGAGGAAGTTGCCGCCGCCGATTTCCGGTCCGGCCAGATATTTAAGCAAATTGGGACGACGCAACGGGGGATGAAATTCAATGTGGAAATGAAAACTCCCGTAATCGCCGCCATCCGTCGGCGCCTGATGCAGCGGCATCACATACGGAAACGGCATCTGCCACAGATTGTCGAACTTCACGAGCACTTGTTTCAGCAACGCCGCGAAGTCGCGAAGCTCATCCTGCGCGAGCGTCGCAAGGCTCGCATGCGTCGCTTTCGGCGCGACAAAAACCTCGTACGCATACCTCGCAAAGTAAGGAATAAATGCAATCGCTGACTCGTTTTCGCAGATGATGCGCCGGCCGTCTTCTTTCTCCGCGCGAATCACATCCTGAAACAGCACGCGCCCCGTTTCTTCAAGATGACGCCGGCTGGCGCGCGCTTCAGTCTCGATAGTTTTAAAAACGAAATTGGTTGCGTAGATCTGGCAATGGGGATGCGGATTGGAAACGCCAACTGCTTCACCCTTGTTCTCAAAGATCAGCACATGATTGATCTCTTTCCTCGTGCTCAACTCGCGATACTGATCCTGCCACACGCCAAGGAGATTTTGAATCGCGCAAGGTTCCAACTCAGCCAGTGCCAAACTATGGTTTGGGCTGTAGCAAACTACGCGCGCGATGCCTTGCGCCGGTTGATTGCGATAAATCCCCGGCGCGGGCTGGAGTGTTTGCGGGGCTTCATAACCCACGCACGGATGATCGTTTTCAAAAACGAAGGTGCTGGTGTAGTTGTCGTTGCGCGCGCCATTCACGCGCAGGTTACCGGGACACAGGTAGCAATCCGACACGTATTCAGGTAACGGGTCTTCGTTGTGTTCGATGGTCTCGCCGCTCCACGGCCGGTTCTGCCGGTGGGCTGCGATAATTACCCATTCCTCACGTAGTGGATGCCAGCGCTCTTCCCAGTACATAGGCTACGCCAAATTAATCTGCAAACGTGTTACGGACGCGGGCGCGAAACGATATGAGATCACGCCGCCGTTCAACTTCACCTGCTCCGATCGTGGCCGCACTGCATTTGGACTTGTAAACGAGTTGTGCGCGTGAATGTCAGTTTCCGACAACACCTGCGCCTGAGCATTTGCGGCACTCGCGCCACGCACCACAACCTCCGCTTCACGTGCTTCGGTGAGATGCGGATTCGTTACTGTCAACGTCACCTGTTTACCGTTAACCGACGCCGAACCCGAAAGTCCCCAGAACTCCGCCGGTTTGTCGACACGCGTGTATTTCACTTCCGGCGCACTGAAGACTGCTCGCACCGCGCGCCCATTCATGTGCGGCACAAACATTTCAAACACGTGGAAAGTCGGCGTGACGATAAACTTGTCTTCGTGGGCCAGAAACAGCGAGTGCAAACAGTTGATTAGTTGGGCCACATTCGCCATCACCACTTTATCGGCGTGGCGATTGAAAGTATCCATCGTGAGCCCCGCCAGGAGCGCATCACGCATGGTTGACTGTTGGCCCAACAAGTGCGAAGGAGCAACTTCCGAACCTGGTTTATACCACGCGCCCCACTCATCAACCACCAGTTTAACGCGATGCTGACGGTCGTACTCGCCCATGATGGTCCAATGCTGAGTAATGAGCGACTCCATGCGATCAGCTTCACGAAGCAATTCGTAATGCTCGGCGTCGTTGAACTTCAGCGCGTCGCCTTTGGCAGTGAACCAATCATTGTTTTTGCCGAAGCCGAGGTTCCACGCGTAGTGATGTAAACCCCAGCCATAGATCCGGCCGAAGAGTCCACGGTTTTTCTCCGCTGTTTTGGAGAAGAAGCCACGTGTCCAGTTGTAATCGTCGACGTTGGCTCCCGAAGCGATGAAGCTGGGATCGACACCGTAACGCGGATAAGCTGCCGTGAAGCGACGGTATTCCGCGGCGTATTCTTCCGGTGTGAAGTTTCCGCCGCAACCCCACGATTCATTGCCAACGCCCCAGAAACGCACTTTGAACGGATCGCGATTTGGCAACTCGCCGCTCGCGCGTTGTGCTGCTCCGGTTGTCGAACCCGCAGGAGAGTTGCAGTATTCAATCCACTCCCAGAACTCCTGCGCGGTCATGCCGCGCACGTTTGCTGCGAGGTAGGCTTCCGCACCTGACAACTGGCAAAAGCGGAGAAATTCATTCGTGCCAAAGTGATTGGTTTCAAATTTCCATGGTCCATCAGGAGCGTTCTTGGGCCACTCGGGAGCGTCAGACCAGAAGTTGGTTCGTTTTGGACGCTTGTTACGTGGTCCAATGCCGTCGCGCCAGTCGTAACTGTCGGCAAAACAGCCACCCGGCCAACGGATCACCGGAGCCTTGATGCGTTTTAACGCATCGACGAGAGCGGTACGAATACCTCCCTGGTTCGGGACTTTCGAATTCTCGCCGACCCAGATGCCGTCATAGACCACACCACCCAGGTGCTCGGCAAAATGACCGTAGATCAGTGGGCTGATCGTGCCGATCTCTTCGCCTAACAAGATCTCAACACGCGAATCAGCAGCTTGCGAGTAGGTCAACCCGCCGGCTCTCGCCACTGCAAGCCCAGCACCGATCGCGGCCGCGCCGCGCAGGAACTCACGTCTCTTCAACTGTGATCACCTTTCACGAATTGTTTTAACCTTGTAGGGGCGGCCCTCCGTGGCCGCCCTTGTCTTGAACTCAAATTCGTCATTCCTAAAGACCTCCGATAAGGGCGCTCTTTTGGAAATTCTCCTATCGCGAAATTAAGAAATTCGTACGCTAGGGCGGCCACGGAGGGCCGCCCCTACTGTTTCAACGTTTGGACCGCTACTGATTCCCAGTTGTTTTCAGAAGAGCCAAAACCGTAAACCATTACTTTGAAATCCATTGGAAGACCCCGGAGCGTAGTCTCGAGCCCGACTTCGCGGTTGAGCATGAAGTAAACCTTTTCTCCGCGACGCGCGATTCCGAGTTGCGGGGCTTTTTCTTTGGTTGCGAGATTGCCCTTATCGAGACGCGTTATACGACCTTCAATGCTTTGCCACGCTTCGAGAATGCCATCACTTCGTAGCAACCACTCCAGTCGATTGACTGAGGTGCCGTCGAAAAGCACTGTGACGATTGCAAAGCCGGCCGGAAAGGATGCTTCACCCGGACGTGGCGCGCGTGTGCCGACTTTAGCGATTGCGCCTTCCACGAAAAATCGATCGCCATGAAATGACCGTTTGCTGCGTATGCCGGAACGCGAGTCGCCGGCGCCGCGCATGCGCAATTGCTGATTCTTTACTTCAATCTTTCCACCGCTGCCGCCTTCAAAAGTGAACGGCTCCCACTTTGTGTCGTCGAGTTTTTCGCCCTCAAAGTCGTCGCGCCACTCCTCGACCGGCGGTTGCTGCGCTACGGCCACAACCCCGAAACAGAGCATAGCCACCAACAAGCCAAAAGGGCGCATATAAGAATTTAGATCCAAGCTCGACATATTGTTTGTCAAAACACGACGTCGGCGAGGCGGCGGACGATCTCGCGTACGTCTTCACGTTCCTGAGTGCGGCGAGCTTCGTTCAGGCGTTTGAAGGTGGCCATCGTTTCCTGAGCTTCGGTGTTCCGTTTGAGCCGCGTATAAACCAGACCGAGTTGATAATAGGCGCCGGCCAACTCCGGATTGATCTTCACAACTTGTTCCAGCTCGCTCTGGGCCTGGGCTAATCGCCCCGTGCGAAAGTAAAACTTCCCTAACGCCAAACGGCCCGCCGCAAACGACGGCTCGAGCTCTACCGCTCGTTTCAAATTACTCTCGATCTGTTCGTTGCTCGCTCCACCCGCGGCTTGCATCGCTTCAGCGAGCAGGTAATTAACAACGCCGAGCTTTTGGTTGACCGCCAGCGCGCGTTCGTAAGCACTAATCGCTTCCTTGTAGTTGCCCACTTCAACGTTGGTCATTCCCAGATACGCATACGCGGGCGCGTAATTCGGATCGAGTTTCAACGAATGAGTGATCGCTTTCACTGCTTCGGCATTACTGCCCGCTTTGAAATGCGCAATGCCAAGACCGAGCCATAAGCGCGGCGAGGTCGGATAAAGATCGAGTGCTTCCGTAAGTCGAATCACGGCAGCTTTGGGCGCCATCGCGTTAACCAACAGCAGCCCGTACTGGAATCGATAATTCTCCGACTGTGGAGCACGCTCAATCGCGAGTCGCATCGCGGGAATCGCGTTTTCGATGTGACCACTTTGCTCATAAACAGTCGCGAGCATTGAGTAAACCGCGGCTTCCTCCATGCCGCGGGCGACTGCTGACTCGAGCGTTTTTCCAGCCGCGGGCAGTTCCTTGCGTGCGAGGTAAACACGCGCCAGACGCAGCACCGCATCGCGGTTCATCGGTTGAATCTTCAACGCCGCCGATAACTCAGTCTCGGCTTCCGTCAGCATGCCTGATTCGTACAACGCCGCACCAAGATCGCTACGTGCGTTCACACTCAACGCAACCTGCCGGCTGCGCTCGCCGTAATCCTGGTAATACTTCGCCGCCGCTACCTTATCGGAAAGTCGCAGAGTGATCACAACCAGCGCGCTCGCGATCTCCGCATCCGGTGCCAGCACATAAGCCTGTTCAAAGAGCTGACGAGCAGAACGAAAATCGCCGCCGGCGAAACGTATCTGCGCGAGGTTTACGAGAGCGCTCGGCTGATTCTTAGCGAATCGCAACGAAGCCTCAAACTGTTCGGCTGCCTGCTTTGATTGGCCACGTTTGAGTAAAACTGCGCCGAGATTATTTCGCGCTGACGGCGACGACGGTTCGATCGATGCCGCCGCCTCGAAGTGACGTTGAGCTGCGGCAAGATCGTCGCCGCGATCGGCGATCACGCCGAGATAGGTATGCGCAGCAGCGCTTTTTGGATCCAGCAACAGCGCTTGCTGAAAAAACTTCGCCGCCGAAGCGGAATCGTCGCGTTCGAGTGCGGCGACCCCGTCACTAATCAAACGAGCAACTTCACCCGTTTGACTGCGAAAGGCTTGAGTCTGAGCGGCGCACACTGAACCCGTACTCCCCGCAACCGTTATGCTGAGGACAACGGTTGCGAGAAGCAGGTAATAACGGACAGGTTGTGCCGTCGCGACCCTCATGCCGAGTAAAGCTTAGAGATCCGGAAATAATTTTCAAATGTCAGAAGATAAACCTCGCACCGAGTTGGATACGGCGCGGTTGTTCCGGATCGTTGGCGCGACTTGAAATACCGAAAATAGCCTGATTGTTAAGATCCAAATTTGGCAACGTAAAGCGCCCGCGGTTGAAGGCATTAAAGAAGTCGACGCGAAACTCGAGCGTTGTGGTCTCGGAAAGTTTTGTCTTCTTCAGTATGTTGAAATCTTCCGCGAAGAACGCCTGCCCACGTAAAGTTGAATAAGTCGGCGAAGCATTGCCAAAGAAGCGCGATGGATCGGAATAGTAGGCCGCGTACGCCGGATTCACGGTATTCCCATTCAGGAAAGGAGGCGCCGCACCAAACTCCGCCGGCCTGGAAAACGCAGCCGGATTCAGATACAGGTAATTGATGCCACCAGCTTCATTGCTGGAATAGAACGGCTGCCCGGTGACATTGGGTCGCAAGTTTCCAGTGAAGCCAACCAGGTCGAGAAAGTCTCGTGCACCTCCGGCTATGAAAGGTACGAGCATTGGACCAGTGCGATAACGCGTCACCGCGGACACTTGCCATCCACCCACCACTCGATCCACGAAGCCACTGCGATTCAGGTAACGCTTACCGTTGCCAAACGGCAGTTCGCCAAGGAAATTAATCACCAGGGAATGAGGGACCACGTTTGACGACGGACTTCGCAACGAACGCCGGTCATGCGGATTTTGAATCACGCCGCCAATCGGTGTGTTTCCAAACAGATCCTCCGCGGCGTCCGTCAACAACTTGGCCCAGGTATACGAAACTCCCATCTGCATGCCTTGTGAAAAGCGTTTCTGCAGATTGAGTTTCATCGCGTTGTAGAAACTCTGGCCCTCGCTTTCCATGTGTTCGGTGATGCGACCATATTGCGGGAACGGTCTCAGGGCCTGCGCCACGTTTCCGTTAAAGCCCGGGAACACAGCCGCATTCGACGCCGGCAACCTCACGCCAACACTTTGCGCAAACGCAACCAGATTCGGATTCGCTAGCGCATCAGTCAACGGCGTTTGCAGGAAAGCCTGGCCCAACCTCAGCGCTTCGAACGGCAGCGCATTGGGAGGACTGAAATTTGATCGTAGTCGCGTCCCCTTGCTGCC
The DNA here is from genome assembly GCA_963708055.1 of uncultured Acidobacteriota bacterium. GTDB lineage: Bacteria > Acidobacteriota > Blastocatellia > Pyrinomonadales > Pyrinomonadaceae > PSRF01. Next base: position 3,006,397 of record OY970193.1, read on the forward strand.
AACGTAGGAAACTGAAGCGACAAATTGCGCCGGCAGTTCGCGTTGCAAATCGAGACTGTATTGCGCAGTGCGCCCGATCTTGAAGTTTCGATCGAAACCCTCAACGTCGGCGCCAATAAACTGGCTGGACGGATCGGGTGCAGGCAGCGCCGGATAGGTGCTTAGCCTTAGAAATGCGTCGAAACCAAAGTTGATATTCGCGCCACCCTGGACCGAAAAACCCGCCTGCCCGCCGCGACCAAAATCGTTATAAAGCAGCGGAGCGTAATAGAGACCATAACCGCCGCGTACCACTGTCTTGTTGTCGATGCTGTAAGCAAACCCAAACCGCGGCGCGAAGTTGGAATAGTCAGGCTTGATCAATCCGCGATACGGTGAAGTTGGACCAAAGTTTGTTCCGGGTGGTCCAACCAGGGCGCCGAGACGCCCGCCGACAGCCGGGTTCGGAACCAAACGATCGAAACCACGATACTTATCGAGGTGCTCGGTTCGCGGATACGGAATGTCGTAGCGAACACCAACATTCAAGGTCAGCTTTTGCGTGACCTTGATATCGTCCTGGACAAAGACCGTCGGTTCGAAGAAACGGAAACCCGGATCGATCGACTGCACGGTGGCAAAAGAAAACTCCGGAGCGCCGGTAATCAAACTCGCGATGGGCCAACCCTGGTTGAACCCGTTGCCATTTCCAGTTTGGTTGCTGATGAAGTTGAAGTTGCCGCCGAGATCGAAGTGATTGGAATCGTTCAACTGCTGCCAGCGAGCTTCGCCGCCGGCCTTGATCGTGTGGCGGCCTTTGATAAACGTCACAAAGTCGCTGATCTGAACTGCGTTGTCGCCGTCCTGGTTGTCAAAGAACGTCGAACCGCCTGGCTGGTAAGCACGCGGGTCAGGAGACGTTACCGGATCGCCGACAAGCGGAAAACCGATGAGCGGCAACGCGAGATTCTGCGTGGCATTCGCAGGCAAGCCGACGGTTGTCGGGCTTATCCCACGCGTAAAGTTTCGGTTCTGCACAAACGAACGCGTGAAACCGGCATTGAAGTGGTTGAGCACACTCGGACTGAACGTGTAGTCGTGTTGCAACCGGTAATATTGCGTGTGAAACACCTGCCGGAATGAGCCCTGACCAACCCATGGTTCGGGAAAACGCGGAAATGCGCCCTGGATCTTCGTCTGGCTGCGATAAGTTGAACTGAAGTTGAGTTGCTGCTTATCGGAGAGCGTAACGGTGATCTTCGACGCGTAGTAATTGGTGGTTGTTGGTCGACCGCTTTGGGCGGTGTAGTTACGAAACACGCCGGAAGTGGTCGGCAGCGGAAACAAGGTGTTGATGATATTGAAGCCGACCGGATCGATTATCGAGCGACCCTGCGCGTTGAGATAAAGATCCAGGCGATTACCGGGAATCGCCGGTCGATTACAACATGGCACGGTGTTGTCGAAGATCTGCACCGGGCCGCCAAAGAACTGAAGCACATAAGGATCAGTGAGTAGTTCACCGAAGTCGCCCGAACGCATTCTCACAGTCGGCACGCCGACGTTCACTGTTTCAGTTTGGTCCAACTGGTAGTGACCGTAGTTGAAGAAGAAAAACGCGCGGTTCTTCAGGCTCTTCAGTATTGGGCCACCCTCGCCGAAGTGCGGGAAGTAAATTGGACCACCGATTGAGAAGCCGTAGTCGTGCTGGCGATCGAGCGGGCGTTTAATCTGACAGTCGAGATCGTTTGCCGGACACGGCAAGCCGCCGTTCAAGCGATTGAAGTCGATATTGGCGTTCAATGCTTCGTTGCGCAGAAACTCATAAGCTTCGCCGTGAAAATCATTGCCGCCCGTTTTGATTGTAAAGTTGACGACGCCGCCCGATGAATTCCCATACTCTGCCGAGAACTGCGCCGTGCTCACCGTAAACTCCTGAAATGCGTTTGGTCCGGGAGCCACTTCCGTGAAGAACGTTCCGTTTTCGGCGCGTTTTGTTCCGGCGCCGTCGATCAGGATTTCCGTGCCAAGACCCTGGCCGCCGTTGATTCTGAAGTTGTTGCCGAGTGTGCCACTGGCTCGCGCGGCTGCGTTTTGATCGTCAACCGAACCGCCGGAAACGATACTGCTGTCAAGAAAGATGAACGCGAGGGGCGAACGCCCGGCAGTCTCACCGCCGATCTGCAACGGCAATTCGCGAATCTGCTTCTCGCTGACATTGAGTTGCTGTACCGGCGTGTCCGTCTGCGTCACCGGCACATCCTGCGACGAGATAGTTACCGTGTCGCTGATCTGTCCGACCTGCAAAGTTATGTCGACGGTGTGACTGATCTGCACTGCCACCTTGATACCTTCAACCGATGCGGTCTTGAATCCAGCAGCTTCAGCCCTGAGATTGTAGACGGCCGCTTGCAACTGAGGGAGCGTATAACTGCCTTCATCATTGGTGACACCTTCGCGAGCTTCGCCCGTAGCAACGTTGGTTGCGACCACCTTTGCCTTGGGAACGACCGCGCCCGTTGGGTCCTTCACCTTTCCGGTGATCGAGCCGCGATCACTTTGCGCGGCTACAGGTGAAACCAACCACAGCAACAGAACCAGCACGGCAGGAATACTCAGCAGACGGGTTTTCATGCGACCTCCAAAACGGTAAAAACAGCTTTTAGATACGCGCGGAAATGGGGCTACACCACCGTATTCACCGGTATCCATGGTGAAATCGGGGAAATTCGCTTACCAATGATGCTTAAATGACCTAGAATGCAGACACAGAATTGTTCGTTTACACCACAAATGAGCACGAGTCAAGAAAATTCTATGTTGAGGCTATTGATACGAATGGCCTAAGCGTCACCTTGGAGTGCGCCACCTTGGTGGCGCTTTGGTCAAAAAAAGGTGTCGGATGGTAGGTTGTCATTCACGGCGAGGAGCCACTCTTGGCCAAAGCGGTGCCAAGGCACCGCACTCCAAGGAGACGCCTGAATTCCTTATGAAAATGCTTCTCTCTCTTTTGGTTCTGCTAACCCTGCATGGAGCCAGGCAACCGATCACGGCGCAGGAACTTCAGGGCGACGTCCGTCAGGTCCACGATCCGACAGTTATCAAGGAAGGCGATACCTACTATCTCTTCTCCACCCGTGCAGGCATCGCCGTCAGGTGTTCAAAGGATCTCGTTGTATGGCGCTTGTGCGGCGACGTCTTCGCGCACCTGCCGGCATGGGCCGTCGCCGACGTACCCGGACTGCGTGGCATCTGGGCGCCTGACATCTCTTACTTCAACGGCAAATACCATCTCTACTACTCGGCTTTGACGTTTGGCAGTAACCGCTCGAGTATCGGGCTCACAACTAACCAAACACTCGATCCAACCAGCGATAAATATCGTTGGGAAGATAAGGGGCAGGTCATCAGCTCATTCAAGACCGACGACTGGAATGCAATCGATCCGAATATCATCATCGACGAGAAGGGCGAGCCGTGGCTCTCGTTCGGCAGTTTCTGGAGCGGGATCAAGATGCGAAAGATCGAGGCTGCAACCGGCAAGCTTTCGAACGCCGATACAAAGCTCTACTCACTCGCGGAACGGCGTCGCAGCGCAGAATTACCGGGCGCGATCGAAGCACCGGCGATCATTCGACGCGGTGACTATTACTATCTCTTTGTGTCGTTTGATTTCTGTTGTCGTGGCGTTCAAAGCACCTACAACATTCGCGTGGGTCGCGCGAAACAGGTGACTGGACCATATCTTGATCGTGATGGTAAAGACCTGATGCAGGACGGAGGAACACTCGTCATCACCGGCAACGAACGCTGGCGAGGCCCGGGACATTGCGCGATTTTGCAGGATAAAGAAGGCGAGAAACTCGTGTACCACGCCTACGACGCCAACGCCCGCGGCGCTTCCACATTGAGAATAAACACAATTGCCTGGGATGCGGCCGGTTGGCCCACCGTCAAGTAAATCTCTGACTTAATGAAACCGAGGCTTTGCGTCTTTGCGTGGCAGAAAAATGTTTCGTATCGAGCGTCTCAGAGACTTTCCCACGCAAAGACGCAAACGCGCAAAGGCGCAAAGGAAATCCCTTAAGCTCGACGAACGTCGATGCCCTTTTCGATAAACGGCGCTATCACCTCGTCCGACGCGCCTTCATCAGTAATCAGCACGTCGATCTCTTCGGTGGGCCAGATCAACGCGGCGCCCGTCTTTCCGATCTTTCGGCTGTCGGCCACCACAATTCGCTGCTGCGCCTGGCGCATCATCGCGCGATGAATCGCTGCCTGCTCCGGATAGTTTGTCGTTAACCCCCGCTCGATGTGAATCCCATCAACGCCGATGAAAACCTTATCGACAAACATCTCGCTCGCATTTTGAATCGCCGCCGCGCCCACCAGCGCAAACCAGTCGCCGCTCAGAAAACCGCCGGTGACAAACACCTTCAGATCGTCGCGCTGGCTGAGTTCCATCGCTACGTTTACAGCGTTGGTGAGCACGGTGATGCCTTTATGCAAACAAACGCTGCGCGCCACCTGGGTCGCCGTTGTGCCGGCGCCGATCGCCAGAATATCGCCGTCGCTCACTAGTTCCGCCGCGAGCAAACCGATGCGCCGTTTCTCTGCGCCTTGTTGTCGCTCCTGTTCGTGAAACGACGACTTATGCCGAAACGGCTCATAGAGCAACGGCTGGATCGGCACCGCGCCTCCGTGACTGCGACGCAACAAGCCGCGCTGTTCGAGATCGGCGAGGTCACGACGAATCGTGGCCGGGGAAACTTTCAGCCGTTTGGCTAAACTGGCGACCGAGATTTTTTCGGCTCGCAGGAGTTGCTGCAGAATGAACTGCGAGCGTCGTTCAGTGGTTGATGGTTCTTCGTCCATCGTGATTTTGGGGGTGAGTTTTCTGGTCACAGTGGCCCATCATTGTCTAGTTTTGTGGCGGATCGATCAACTTCAAAACAACGCTTTCCTGATTGCGTTGCTGCCCGCGCAGATCGTCGGCGCGCGCAAACATTCGCTTCGCGGCTTCGTTGTCGCCGAGTTTGGCATAGACCAATCCGAGTTGATAATTAGCGCGCAAATCGTTTGCATCGAGTGAAACTGCGCGTTCGAGCGCCGCACGGGCTTCGGTATAGTTGCCGGCTTCACGATACGCGGAACCGAGCGCGGAGAATGCCGCAGCGTGATTGGGTCGTTGGCGGATTACATTTCGAAAGAGTTCGATCGCGCGCGCGCGATTGCCCAATTTTTCGAGCGACAAGCCAAGCAGATATTCTGTTTCCGGCTCCTGTTTAAGACTCAAACTTCGCTCCAGCGCCGTACGCGCCTCCGCAAAAGAATCCTGTCGCAGTAACGCTGCGCCCAACAAATAGAACCCAGCCGCATCACGCGGTTGGCGAGCGACGTAAATGTTCATCAGCTTCGTGGTCTCAACCGTTTCACCTTTTCGCCAGTGGGCCGCCGCTAACGCGTAAAGATAAGCAGGCTCGCGCGGATATTCGCGGTGCAACTGCTGAAACACCGGAAGCGCGTCAAGGAACAGATCCATCTCGAGAGTGGTGGCGCCAAAATCGTAAAGCACACCCGGATCTTTCGGCGCCAAACGACGCGCATGGACCAGATGCGAAAGTGACTTTTCCAACTTGCCGGCGAAGCGCGCGGCTCTCGCGAGTGCCCGCAAAGTCGGAACATCATCAGGCTTCAACGCTAAGGCCGCCGAAAGATATTCTTCGGCTTTGTCATACTGCTTTTGCGTAGCGCTGATCACGCCGAGAGTGTAAAGAGTTTGAAACGAGTTTGGATTTTTTTGATTTGCTACCGCCAGGTGATCGAGCGCCAGTTGATAATTTCCTTTGCCGGCATACAACGTCGCCAGGTTCAGATTTACGTCAGGTCGATCGGGCGCGAGTTTGTGGGCTTGAAGCAAAACTTGCAGGGCCTGTGCCGGCCGGTTCAAGGTGAGGAAGAGTTCGCCCAGGTTGATATGCGCACTGATGTGCGAAGGCGAGCTAACGATTGCACGACGGAACAATCTCTCGGCCTCCGCCGTGCGTGCCTGTTTCGCACGAACCACACCCAACAGATTCAACGCATCCGCATCATTGCGCGAGGTAGCCAGAACCTCATTCAGCAAGCTCTCCGCTTTACTCAACTCACCCTGATTTATTGCGCTTACCGCCTCAGTTAAACGCGTGAGGTTCGCATCCCCCTGCGCGTACAGTGTGGCAACTCCGCCCAGCAGTAATACCAGCACAAGAAGGTGTAGTCGTTGCATCGTTGTAGGGGCGGCACTCCGTGGCTGCCCGTCGATCCCAACTTAACAGCAACGGGCAGGAGCTTAAGTTTAAGAAACTCTAAACGAGCGGATCAAAACCAGTGTAGTTGCGTCAGGAAACTTTTGAGCCGGGCAAATCCATCTGCGCCTTCGACAACTCGATGCCACTGCCTCTGCTCGATAGCCGTGTCGAGGTATCGAAATTCCAAACGATCGCTTTCGAGACTTGAGATTCGTAAGTAGGGCGAATCGTGCGGATAAAGCACCACCGGCGCCTGACTGATACAAAGGTTGTGCATTGACGTCCAGGCGAACAGACCTTCGGAATACTGAGACTGGCGAATCTCTTCAATCAGTTTAAGCAATGAGTGACAAGGCAAACCTGTTTTCACAAGCTCGGAAAAATGAGCTTGAACGTCCTCCCATGGTCTGATCATATTCTGCTTCATGAAGAACCTCTCCAAACGACTCGGTGGCTCCAAAATTTAATGAGCTTTCGACAGAAGAATAATCGTTTCTCCCGTGTTGGATTTCCACTCGGAAGCAAAGTAGCAGTACTCATCCGGAAAATCTTCTAACCGCGCCGGCTCAGTGTCAGCCAGGTGATGCCAATTCGGTTTGTTTGTTTCGAGGTATCTCTCTACAGCTTTGCTAACCTTTTCGAGATCGGGTCGCAGCGATTGGCCGGCCGCATTAATCCCCGCAAACAACAGCAGACAAATCGTTAGCAACCTTCGACACATGGATTCACGAGCGATCGGAGTGCAGCGTCTAATCTTCAATTTCCCACTTCACAATCGTCTTGTATAGCTTCTCGTTGATGTACTGCGTATCAGTCAATACTTTCGTCTCGTTGGCAGCGACTTTTCCGGTCAACTGGACGTCGAACACTTCATAACCCTCGCTGTCCACAGCTCTCACGACTACTTTCGCCTCCTGGGCTTTGCCGGTCGTGTTACGGACGGTCACCTTCACGGATATCTCGAGGTCACCATCGTCATCAGGTCCACCCAAGACTTTATGCGCGGGTGCGCTGTATTCGAGATCTTTCGAGACCGGTGTGGCAAAACTGATCAGGGGCAACGTCAGTATTAACGTCAGGGTAATCAATTGTCGGAACATGGTTTCTCCAAGGAGCAAATCAGCGTTGAGGTATTCAAGAGAAGGTGGTGCACCCGGCATGATTCGAACATGCGACCCCTTGATTCGTAGTCTTAACATCTTCTTTTTCTTGATCCTGCGCGTTTCTCTATTTAGCAGCAGCCTACTTCTCATCTACGCATCGCTATCTTATGAGACAGAAGAAGGAAAGATTCAAGGTCGTTTCGGAAAATGGTGGATTCGAGTTGATGATTACAGACAACAAGCCCTCTCCTGGCATGTGGCCCTACTAAAACTCTCGCGTTTGCTACATCTGTTGTTCTCAACACTCTTAATGGTCTTTGGTCCAGTGCGGGCCGGATTGGGTTGGGCTTTCTATTCTGATGAAGAGTCCTTATTCCTGAGACATCTTGTATAAATCAAAAAACCAGTATCGGAAACTGGTTAGCCCCTGTCGCGTAAATAACACACAGTTCAATTGAAAGCAAAGGAGTCACAGTGGGTTCACTAAGCTCGAAAAGCGATGTGGGCACCATGACAATAATGACCAAAGGCTACGTCCGTCTTTTGTCATAGATTGTCATGCCAAGACATCGATAATTTAGTTTCCCGCGCCGGCGCTCAATGTGATGAAATTATAATCTTTTAGGAGGCTCAGAATAATGACAGACATGATTGCGCAACTGGCCCGCCGGAATCGTGGTATACGCCAGTCGAACATCCGTGCCGTGACACAGCGGATTGAAGCCGTGCGGGGTATCAACCTGGGTCAGGGAACATGCGACTTGCCACCTCACCCGAAAGTTCTTGAGGCTGCTCACAGAGCCCTCGACGACGGCTACAATAGCTACACACTTTTTGATGGTATCCCCTCATTGAGAGAAGCTATTGCCGAGCGCTGTCGAAGCTACAACAAACTCCATGTTGGCCCAGAAAATGTATTGGTGACGGGAGGCGCCACGGGAGGCCTCGAATGTGTTTGTAAATGTTTCCTTGAGGAAGCGGATGAGGTTATCCTTTTTGAGCCGATTTACCAGTATCACGTAAGACTAGTAAAAGAGAGAGGCGCCATTCCCCGCTTCGTCCCCCTCAGGCCCCCTCACTGGAGCTTTGACCCGGACGAACTTCGTTCAACCATTTCCGAAAAGACCAAACTTTTGGTTTTCGCAAATCCGAATAATCCGTGCGGGAAAGTGTTCACTTACGAAGAGTTGGAAGTAATTGGCCAGATTTGTCAAAGCAACGGCGTTATTGCGGTCGTCGATGAGGTTTATGAGTACATCCTTGGAACAGGCGTCAAACACATTTCGCTAGCTTCGCTGCCGGGTATGTTCGACCAAACGCTCACGCTATCGTCGGCTAGCAAGACGCTTTTCGTCACGGGCTGGCGCGTCGGGTGGGTGGTGGGACCGCCGCCGATAATGGGGGTACTAGGCGTTAAGTCGGATGAAACCTACGTGTGCGCGCCTGCTCCGCTTCAACATGCGGTGGCGGACGCCCTCCGACTTGGAGATGAGTTTTTCAACGATATTCGCAAACCGTTTGTGCGACGCCGCGACAGACTTTGCGAGGCCCTCACCGTTGCGGGCTTAATTCCAGATGTACCTGCCGGAGCCTATTATGTACTCGCAGATTACACTCAACTTGGTTATCCTGATGACATCCAGGCAATGCAGGGACTCATCGACCGCGTTGGCATCGGATCGATACCGGGAAACGAATTCTTCAACAATCGCGAAAAGACCGGCCTACTCCGGTTCTGTTTTGCCGTCACAGACGATCTTATCGATAGAGGTTGCGCCCTACTCACAAGTCTCTCTTTATAGTGAAAGTAGGCAACAATGATCCAAACTAATTCAACTCTTTGGCCGCCGGCGGATGTGCTAATGGATAGTACCCTTCGGGACGGCGAGCAGGCCCCGGGCGTTGTAATATCTCCCGAAGAAAAAGCCTCCTATGTAGAACTCGCGGAAGCAGCCGGCGTGCGGTACCTGGAGATAGGCTTTCCGCATAATCCTTTTGACTTTGCTGCCTGCAAGTCAGCGGCGCTGGCCGCGAAAAAATCTCGCCTGGTGGCGATGGCGCTTACTAGACGGGAGAGTATCGACAAGGTAGTTGCCGTGGGCGCTCATGAGGTCCTCTTCATTGTTCCATGTTCGGAAAGCCACCTGGCGGCAATATTCGGTGGCACCATCCACGAACTTTCAGTGCAACTGCTGGAGAGTATCACTCAGGCTCATGAGAAAGGCCTGGCGATCAATATTGGTTTGGAAGATGCTAGTCAGGGTGACTTGCATGTCATTCAGTCTTTGCTCGACGAGGTTAAACTACTGGGCATCTCGATCGACTGCATAACTATCGCGGACACTCGCGGTCAACTTATCCCTTCCGAGACCGAGCAACTGATCCGCGTCATCAAAGATCGATTGCAGGGCATGTCCTGCAGGCTTGCTTTTCATGCCCATAACGATTTAGGTCTAGCTACTGCCAACAGTCTGGCGGCCCTATCGGCCGATCCGAAAGTAGATTGCGTCCATGTTACGAGCTGTGGCTTTGGGGAACGCGCGGGCAACGCAAGTCTGGAACAGGTGGCTGTGTTGCTCAGAACGAAACTGAAGCGCGAGGCTTCTATAGATTTCCAGAGGTTGAATGAGCTCACCAATTTTGTTCAGAAAATCTTTCTGACTGCCATCCATCCCCACGCACCGGTCATTGGCTCAAAGGTTTTTCTCCATGAGAGCGGCATCCACCAAAAGGCAATGCTTAACGAGAACCGAACGTTTCAATTCCTTGACCCCGATTGGTTTGGTTCCTCTTCTGATTTGATTCTCGGCAAGCATTCAGGCAAGCGCATGCGCGAGGAAATCGCCCAGCAGGCCCACTGTAGCGAGGATGATGTTTTGGAACTGCAACGATCACTGCTGGGGATTGATAAGCATGACATCGAAGACAGTTTTATGAAAGCCATACAAGCCCTCTATAAGCGGACGTTCATCGGGTTGAACCAACCCGATGCCGTGAATCTGCTCAAACGAAAAAGCAAGCAACCAAAAGAGGCCGTGGAGACGTAGAACGGATGGATCAAGACTGGGAGGTCCCACACTCTCTAGGCATTTACATCCGCTCTAATCTTGAGCGCAGTTATCAGCGCCTGCATGCTCTGCATGCACAGGGCCGGAACTTCAGTGACACGGACTTTCTGCTCAACATGTTCCGTGACATGCACGTTGTCCCACTCCAGATTCCTTCCGAGATGCGCGGCCAGCCACCACTGAAACTCAAGATTCCACTCATTTACGCCGAGGATTGGATTTTAGAAGCTGGACAGAAGTTCGAGACCCACTGGAAACAGGAGGAGAAGAAATTTGCGACCATGTTCGAGCCTCAGCGTGTGGCCCAAACTCAAAGGGAGCAACAGGAACAGTCTATTCATCAGATGTTAGTGGACAGCTTGAATGCCTTTTTTAATAAGTACCATCGCTCCATGCTTTTGTTGGATGTAGTAAAGCGGCCGTCATACCCGACTAAGCGGTTCGAGTGGGGTGGGCCCGGCTTCATGCATAGCGAGAATCGCGGGGCGTTTTATCTGGGTCTTCCAGATGAGCCCCACCTCCTTATCGAGAAGTTGCAAGACAAACTGCCGAAACTGCTGCTGGAAATTCAGGCGTTGATCAGGATTACCTTCCCGTTGGATGACACGGCAACGAAGTCGTCGTTCAAGATGGGGACGATTGTTATCGGCTTCGGGGGTCTGCCGCGAAAGTTTCTTGCGCAAAAAGGCGAAATGCCAGAGGAGTTGATGAGTCAACTGTTGTTGATGATCAAGATTTTGTATAACGAAATTCCGAGGAAGTACGGTGAGTTTTTGAAGGCTCGGGAGGGAAACAAACCTTCAAGGCTGATAACCAGTCGTGAACCGAGCGAGCTTCATCGTGCTGTCGATCTATTGCATCTTGAAATAGCGGCGCTTGCCGAACGCAGAGGCCTACCGAATTGGAAGCTTCCTCCCGGCACCGATGCCAAAGAGGGATACAATTTCCTGATCGCCTTCCGTGAGTTGGATCCCTTCCTTGTGGGACACCTGCGCTATTACCTTACCGACCTTAACTATGAAGCTTTACGATCAAGCCTTTCGCAACCAGCAAGCCTTTCGCAACCAGCAAATTGGCTGCGGAAAGGTGGCTTCACACAGCTACGCGAATTGATGAAAAACCTTTTCTCACGGACACTCGCCCCATTTGAAGCGATGGACATGGCAGGCGATTATGTGAAGCAGTGCGAAAAGGAGTTAAGAGAAGTTTTTGAGGTCAGCAAAGACCACAACGTGGTTGCAAAGGAATTCTATAAACGTATCCAAGAGTCTACCTACCCGCTGTACCTCACACCCGGCTACCACGTGATGACGCTGGGCTATCCCGAAATCGTTAAAGATTGGCTTGCGGACCCGCGCGCTCGCTCTTTCGAGAAGTACCCACATTTACTGCTCGCCTGGGAACACAGTGCTGTGTCGGACGAGATGTACTACAGTCCGATTGCTGAGGGAAACATTCGTTTCGGCATTTGCGGCGTACACGCCAGCTTGCTGGACAGCGGTGGGGGCCCTGAGCTCCAGAGGCTTATAGACAACGGGGCAATTCGGTTTCGCAACATCATCTGCAACAACCTGGTCAGGGAGTTGAAGCAGGATTTGTCCGCCGCTCGACTGGCTGGAACTTCGGGATTCGCCCTGTGGGAGAAGGCATTACAACACTTCCGTCAACTCGCTTATTACTATTTGACCGATACCGATGATTATTTTACGAAACTGGCCAATGACCAGGAGCTCATCGCAATTGACGCCGAATTGGCCAAGGCACACGTCGACTGGGAAGTGGGTGAGACCGAGCGCTGGAAGTACATTAAGAACATCAGCGAGGAAATCGGTTCTGTGTTGCGACAAATCAAATCAACTTTAGCTCGGGATTATCTCGAGGAGTTTTTGACTAAACAACCCAAACGGCACGATCTGAGCGACGCTTGTCTGTTTCGAATCAACCTGCAGAGTGAGCCCGAGATCAGTCTACTGGTACTGGTGCCGTCACCGCACAATTTTCAGCACGCAACCGAGTTAATTCACCGGTTCACCACAGCGTGCGATTCAGCACTCAGCACCAATCAGCAAGAGCTTGAGGGGAAACAGCGTGAGATCGGACATGAGTTTGTGTATCTGCTGCTCATGCTGAGAGCCTGTCTATCGAAGAGCAAGGGTGAATTGACCGGCGAGATAACACTGCTGATTGAGGTGCTTGAAAACGAAGTTGCTTACTTTAATGGAAAATATTCCGACATTAAGAGTGGACCGCCAATTTCGGTCAGGCAACTGTTTGCTCTGCTGTGCGAAATTCGCTTGGCAATTTATCAGGCGGTGACGGCGACGGGCGTGAAGTTGGGTGGTGACCTTGGCAGTGTCAAGGATCAGAATACTCAAAACTTGAAGAAAGGACTCGATGCAATCACCGGATCTCAAGAATACTTGAAATTCAAAGAAGTCAGACTTGGCATCTCTAACTCCGCCGCGTCGCTCCTGCTCTGGGAAATCAGCGTTAATCTCTGCAAGCACGCCAAGAGTCAAGTCAAGTTCTATCTTTCTGACGACGAGGATGGCCTGTTAACCATAGGCATCGAGAGTGATCGCGACCCCACCTATCCAGTCGATCAAAAGGGGCGTCACGGTCTCGACCACATTACCAACGTTGCCAAAGTCATAGGTGTTCGGTTCTCAAGCGGGTTGGATCCGGACGACAGCGGGATCTTTAGATCTACTCTCACGTTTAATAAAGGAGTTCAGCCTCAATGAACAGTGTCCCCGACTTCAAAATCTGGATTATCGAAGATGCTTACAAGGACATGGTTGATTATTATTTAGACCCTCTCGAAAAGATTGCGGAGCGATTATTTGATTCAGATCCTCATTTTCGTTTTCCGCCCATCACTGCTGTGCTGTTGGGACTCGATCCGAATCAGCAAAAAGACTGTGAGCAGCTGCAGGCCAGGATACGAAAACAGGAAGTCTATGTAAGAACGAACCCGCATTTGCTCTTGAATCCACGCCACGAGACTGATGAGGAAGAGTTCTTCGATTACCTGAATCGTAACCTCCGCGAGCAGGACGTCGTCTTGATCGATCCGACGGCGCACGGATCTCAGTGGTGGCCCGGAGAGGACCATAACTACTCTCAATCACTCCTTTACATTTATGACAAAATTCTTGAGAAACGAGAAAACGGCAACAGAAATCGGCTCAAGCTCATTTCCCACCAAGCGAAGCTAGCGGAAAGTGAGTTTCGTAAATGGAAAGAGATCAGGGACAACATAATTCCGAAGCTAACCAAAGATGACGCGTACAGAGAGTTCCTGTACGAGCATCTGGAGCCGTTCTTCTTTCCTAAATCCGATTGGACCAGCTTCTTGAATACAGAGGGCGAGAACATTCTTCAATCGTATGTCAATGAGCTACGAGCGAACACTGAAGGTCGCAGTGCTCTTGCCATCAATATCGGACAATGCGCCGCCATGGCGATGCGCCAGGTGCTCACTCCCGCAAGCAACTACGCCAGAGATTTGGTTGACGCTACTGGTAAGAAGTCTGTTTATGCCGACCCGCTCGCAAACCAAACGCAAGTAGTCATCCCGCAAAGTCTTCCGAACCCGGCTCTTTATCGAATCCTGATACGTAGGCGAGCGCTCTATGGACTGCGCCAACTCTGGCGGGAGCAGGTGCCGAAAGACAGGCGTGACGATGAAGCAGAGTACAAACTTTGGCTTGAAGTTGTGGCAGGGGGTTATCGATGGTACTGGGACGAGAGAAGCGCCATCGATGGTATTTACAGCCTGATGAAGGACAAAGTTCTCACGCTCGACCCAGGGAACTCTATCGATCTCACGGATAGAGGTTTGAATTACAGGGTCTTAAGAAATGAGGTGAAAACCGTTCGGCTCTCCGCTGCTCCAGATTGCTTTCGTTACCAGGCTGAGGGCAAAAAAATTCTCCGTTTTTTTGAAGGTAAGTTCATGTTCATTGTAAAGGGCCAGCGATCCGGCGCTTTAAAAGATGAGAAGGCCAAATCCTCTTTCGAAGTTCGCTACAGCGGAGCCGACCAAATACCGGAGCGTGGCAGCCCGGCAGCACAATGGGATAAATTCTGGGCTCGACCCAATCAATTAGAAAAGTTCCATTTCATAAGACATGGGCACGTTGAAAAAATGCAAAAAGAACTTATCAATCGCTGCTACTTCAAAGACATTCAAGCGATGCTTCGTTTCCCTGGTCCAATGCCCGAAGAGGAAGCGTGGTGGAAAACCAGCCGAACGCAATTTGACGAGTGGTTAGTCGGTCTGGGCCGTCGTTATCAGGGGTTCAAGGTTTTTAGTCCGGGTGACCAATCGGATGAAGGCTGGTACCGAGAACAACAACTTAATCTAAGCAAGCATAACTCCTAAAAATTTACCTTGCTTTGAAACAACCGCGTGGTTTATGTTGTCGCAGCATACCGTTTGAATCTTTCTCAACTTCGGTTAGAAACTCACAAGGCGACCTCAACGCTCTTAACCGCCATTTTTGTCATTGAGGGTCTTTAACCGTCCTCAGGAACAAAATACATCGAATTGAATCTTTAAACGAAAATCCATTAACTTCGACCCTGGCTTGGACCATTGCTAACGGAGCAAGTCCCCCTCCTGAAGCCACTCGAAATTCTCGTACCGATACTGGATTTCTGTTGGTGATTCAAAATGTCAATTGAAATCACGATGGATTCAAACAGTGGGTTCAAAGCACGGTGCTGGACCCCATCTAAAATGACGCTTGCCGAGGCGACTCGAGAAGCGCAGGCTCTCGAACGTTCTGCGAAGAGTCAGGGCTTCCTTCCCAAGTTTCCTGAAATCCTTGCAAAGCTCGGCACCAGCGCGAGCATCATCGATTTCACAGCCCCCAATGGCGACTTGGCCGCCTTCGGTAGCCTGCTTCATCCGACCTCAATCTCCTTCGCGAAAACCTCACCCCCAACGAAGTTGATCTACGCAAACGGACTAATAGTAGAAAAGCAATATGCGCGGTTGGGTCTTGGCAAAGAGTTCCTACGCCTGGCTGCTCTTGAGGTGGATATTGTTCTCGGTCACACACAGAACATCAAAATCCTCAAAGCATTCCGCAAAGTATTTCCGTATGTTTGGCCTTCAAATGGGCGAGAGCGCTTGAAACCCAAATTCGCCGAAGCCATTGCCGAGTATCTCGAACTCATCGGCCGACCACGCGTTTTTGATCACGAGACAGGCTTAATTAAAAACCTCTATCAAAGTCCGCTTTACGCCGAGGAATTGAGCGAAGGCGCTTATTTGATTCCGGGAATGACTTGTGCCCGCGACGGCTTCCTGATCATCGGGTTCAATGCCAAGGAAATCTTTGAGCAAGCCGTTGAACCGCTGCTTGACCTTACAATGCAGGCTGCGATTTCAACCGCTGAAGAAAAAAAGATTGTCCCTCTCAACAGCCTTATCATCGGGCGAGGGCATGCTTCACGTGACCTCCATGAACCCTGCCTGCGCAAGCTGACTTCAGCTTATCCGGGGATAGCTTCTGGTCGGATCGGCATCGTGGAACGCGATCCATTGGTAAAGAGTCCGACGGAACTTCCTCGTTTTTCGAGTCTGGCAGAGATTGATTTTGATCCCAACACAACGGTGATCCATGGAACGACGGGCCAGGCCGATCGCGTTGAGGTCGTTGGTGTCGCCGCCAGCCTCGGTTTCAAGTTTTTCATTCTCGAAAAGCCGCTGGTTACATGCAAGGCTGATCTCGACAAGCTTTGTGCGATCGTAAGAGATGCACAACTCAAAGTAGTAGTGAACTTTCCATGGCTCGGCGTGCCGCTCACGCGCCGATTGAAGAAGCTAATTGACTCGAAAGTACACGGAAGACTTTCACATCTGGCAATGTTTCAAACAAAGTCGCGCGGTGGATTCCATGAAGCCTCCGGACACGATACTGCTTTTGAGATTGAAACACCGCATATGTTGTCTCTCGCTCTTTATCTCGCCGGCGAGCCGGCAATCCTGCACGATGCCAGTTGTAAACCAATGGTGACAGAGGATGGCGCGATCAGTTTCATGGGCGGCGCGACCATGTTACTCAGCCATGGTTTTACGGACGTTAATTTACGATCTGACTTGGATTGTCCTACTCGAGAGCGCCGGATCGAACTATTTTTTGAAGATGGTTGGCGATGCGTCGGGTGGTATCCCACTACCGGTGAGAATGGCAAGCAATACCTCCGGCAGTTCTCAAGTTCCGGTCGCTTAAGTGGGGAAGAAACTTTTTCCGATGACCCACTAACCTCTCTTTTCCGCCAATCCTACAACTACTTTTTGGGAATCGACTCACAGCCAATCTCAACATTCGAACTAGCCGTTCGCACCGCAATTCTTATCTCGGAAGCCAAGCGACTGTGCGGTATCGAGCTTGACACACAAGTGAGGTGAAGGGAGACAGGCGATGGCCGTGCCATTCTTTAGTGTTGAGGGAAGTTACCAAAGACAAAGCGATCGTCTGACTCACTACATCGCCCGGCTTTTTGATGACTGTGACTTCGTCAACGGTGGACTCGTCCGGGAATTGGAGGAAGCCATCAAGCAATACACCGGTGCGCGCCATGCGATCGCCGTCGGCAACGCTAGCGATGGCCTGACGATCGCGATGAGCGCATGCGAAATTGAGCGCGGCTCCGACGTCATCTGCCCGGCGATGACGTTCGTAAGCTCGGCTTCGAGTGTTATTCACGCCGGCGCGCGGCCAGTCTTTGCAGACATTGATCGCGAGACTTATAGCCTCGACTTGGAGAGCGTGCGGAAGTCTATCACTCCAAATACTCGCGCCTTAATGGTGGTCCACCTCTTTCATCAACCCGCGCGCATGCCTGAGTTGCTCGAGATCGCGCAAGCGCACGGACTGACCGTAATTGAAGACAGCGCAGAATCCGCGGGCATGTGGTGTAGCGACCGCCATACCGGTCTGGCCGGTCGAGCGGGCGTAATTTCTTTTTTTCCGACTAAGACGCTGGGCTGCTTCGGAGACGGCGGAATAGTTATTACCAACGACGACGAGGTGGCGGCAGCGTGCATGGAATTACGGGATCACGGGCGGCGACCTGATGAATCGCAGCTTGTGCTGCGGCCCGGTCATAGTAGTCGCTTGGATAGCGTGCAGGCAGCAATCCTGTTGTCGCGTATTGAAGCTTTGGATCATGAGATAGAGCGCCGAGCAGGGCTTGCAGATCTTTACAGCCGGCGATTGGCGGAGCTGCCAAATTTTGTCGTCATCCCGAAAGTTGCGCCTCGTTCGTATCCTTTTAAAAGTGTCTGGTATGTCTACACGATTCAGTGCGTGCGACGCGATCAGCTTGCGGAGTTTCTCGCCAAACGGGGAATTCTTACCGAAACTTACTACCCGCTGCCCCTGCACCTGCAACCAGCATTCGCAGCTTGGGGACACCGCCGCGGTGACTTCCCCGTAGCCGAAGAAGTCTGTTCGCGAATACTGGCTTTACCATTTTATCCGGATCTGGAAGACGAGCAGGTCAACGTCGTTTGCGACGCTATCTGCGAATTCTACGGTGCACAATGAAAGTTCCGTATCTCAATTTCCGACGCTCTTTCGGTTACCACCGCGCATTTGTCGCAGACACATTGGCGGGAGCGGCGGTGACCGGTGACTTTATCCTCAAGAAAAATGTGCTCGCATTAGAAGACGCGATTGGCAAAGAGATCGGCGTCTCGAATGCAGTGGCGACTGCAAGCGCTACCGGCGGCATCATGCTCACCTTACAGGTCATGGGCGTGGGATTGACACAAGAAGTGATTGTACCGGCGTTTGGATTTCCTTCTCCGGTGAGCTCCATTTTGCACCTGGGCGGCACTCCAGTTTTTGTCGATGTCGACACCGATAGCGGTGTGATGAATCCCGATCAGCTCGAAGCCTGCGTTACCAGGAAGACGCTGGCAATCCTGCCAATGCATCTAGGCCGAGCACTCGCCGATATGAGAGCCATCACGGAGTTCGCAAGATCTTGTGGTCTCAAGGTGCTCGAAGACAGCGCCGTAGCGCTAGGCGCACAGATTGATGGAGTGCCGGCGGGCCGGTGGGGCGACGCTGCTGTCTTCTCGTTCTTTCCGAGCAAGCCGCTCGGAGGCATCGGCGATGCCGGGATGTTAGTCACCGATGACGACGAGCTTGCCGAGCGCTGCCGACGCTTGCGCAATCACGGCCAGGTTGCGGGTAAACGATTTGTCTACGAAGAGATTGGCTGGAACAGCAGGATGGATGAGATCTCAGCTGCCTACTTACTGATGAAGTTTCAATCATTCGCAGCCCAGCTCGAACGGCGCGCAGAGATCGCGCGCTACTACGATCGCGCCTTCGACAATGCCAGTGAGGATTTGGCGATCATCTCCGGCGCGCGCACCGACCACGGACATCATGCGTACGTCGTGCGAGTAGAGGCTCGCCAATCTTTGCGAAAGCATCTTGCCGATGCCGGCATCGGAACGCAGCCTTTTCACCCGACCCCGCTGCACCTGCATCCAGCATTTGCGAGCCTCGGCTATCACGCAGGTGATTTTCCCGTTGCCGAATGGCTCGCGGCACGCACGTTGGCACTCCCTTTTTATCCGGAACTCACCAACCAGGAAGTTGATTTTGTAATCGAGAAAGTGCTGGGGTTCTATGGGAAGTAACTTGGTCAAGAATTTGTGCGGCATTGCCGACGAAGCCGGCTCGTCACTCGAAGCTCAGATTGAGGCCCATCGACAATTGGGGTGGGAACTAATCGAGCTCCGTACAGTTGACGGCGCTCGAGTTGTCGACATGACACGTGACGAGTTGAACCGTATCAAGTCGGCTTTGCGCCTCAACGGTCTGCAGGTCGTTGCTATTGATAGCGGAATCGGTGGCTGGGCTCGAACTGTAGCCACTCCTTTCAATCTGGATACTGACGAACTGCAAAGAGCCATCGAGTGTGCGCACCTGTTTCACACTCGCTTCATAAGAATCATGTCCTTCGCCAATG
This sequence comes from uncultured Acidobacteriota bacterium, assembly GCA_963708055.1. Classification (GTDB taxonomy): domain Bacteria; phylum Acidobacteriota; class Blastocatellia; order Pyrinomonadales; family Pyrinomonadaceae; genus PSRF01. The sequence goes on from OY970193.1 coordinate 3,025,843, forward strand.
ATGGTCTTCCAGCTGCTGTCTGGCGCGACCAGGCGCTTGAACGAATTGCAGCTTTGGTGGAAATGGCGCGGGCCGCCGATGTCGTCCTGCTCCACGAAAACTGCCAGGGCTGGGCCTCGCAGGGACCTGAACAGTCGCTCGAGATGCTTCAGCAGATTGATAGTCCACATTTGGGTTTGCTCTTCGACACTGGAAACCCGATCGCGTACGGACAGAGTTCACTGTCGTTTGTGCATGCCGTAGCGAAGTGGGTGCAACACGTCCATATCAAGGATGCGGTGAGACTGCCGGGCGGCGAGATTGAGTACACGGCTCCCGGGGCGGGTCAGGCCCAAGTCGCACTTTGTCTCGACGCTCTTTTCCGGTGGGGGTATCAAGGCGTTTTCTCGATTGAACCGCACTGCGCGTATGTGCCCCACTTAGGTGCAGCCCGCGACGAATCGACACGGCGTAGCGTCTACATGTCCTACGGCGAATCATTCCGAACTTTGCTTGAACAGTTTGTTAGTCCTATGAGGAATTTCGCATGACCGCGCAAATCTTCAATCAGCGCTGGCAAGAACTGCTGTTGAGTTTACTTAAGCTCGACACGCAAAGCCCGATGGAGACTGGCCACGCGTCGAAAATCCGCGAGGCTCTTGAGCTGATCGCTGCGCAGGCGCAGGAGTGTGGACTTGCGATCGCGTATTTCGAAGCACCGCCGGAGTCAGCCTTCGATAATCGCTACGTTCCGCTCACCGTAAAGGAAGTCGCTGCCAGCCTGGGCAAGGAATTCACCGAATCTCAACCAAGCATGGTGTTACGCGCCGGTAAGCCGCAGCCATTTGCGAACACGCTCGTTTTCAACTTTCACATTGATACGGTCGCGGGAGTTTGGGAGCCCTCCCTCGTCGACGGTCGGTTTGTCGCCAGAGGCGCTATTGATGCGAAAGGCCCGGGACTCGCTGCGTTGGCCGGCATCGCCTACCTGATGAAGGAAGCGCCCGAAACTTTTCGCGACACGCAAGTGCTGGTTCACTGCGTAGCAGGCGAAGAGGGCGGCTCCATGGGTGTGTACGGAACCAAGATACTCATTGAGAGCGGCTACGTTGGCCGGCTGAACGTTTTTGCCGAGCCGAGCGGCGGCGTGTATTTCGATTCAGCCACCAGCACCATGACCGCACGGATCGAAATCAGCGGCAAAGGTTCAACGGATGACGCGCCGGCCGATGGCGATAACGCGTCGGTGATGCTCGCATTCATCTGTCAGAAGATGGCCCGGACGCTCTCCGAGTTCTTTGAAGAGAGTGGGCGGCGCATGTGCATCGGCGGATTGAACACTGGCAATAGTCATAACCGGGTCTACGGTTCCGGCACGCTTTGGCTCAACTTCGCTTACTCCGATTTAGAAACGGCGCAGGCAATTGAGAGCCGGGTCCGAGAGGCGTTTGACGAGGCAATTGCGGACTTTGAACGGCAATTTTCATCGACTTCGCTCTTCTCTCGATCGGCCGCCAACGCGTCGCGAATCACTCGACTCACGTGGACCAAACGGGGATTACCTACACTTCAGAACCGCGATCTAGAGATGGAGCGTTTGCTTAATAGAGCTGGATTAACCCGATGCCCGCCGGATCGCGCGGATGCTGCTTTTACTTGCGATGCCATTTGGGCACAGGGCGAGGGACGCTATGCGATTGTGTTTGGACCCGGTGAGCTGACGGCGAATCGCGCTCACGCTGAAGGCGAGTTCATCGCGGTGGCTGAGCTTGAGTCTTACGCTGCAACCATAGCGGCGGTTGTAAGGGAGTTCGCGGCGCAGTGGGCCGTGGTCAACGCTTGACGCGCAAAGGAGGCAATGGATGTACGGGTCAGTAAATATTGAAAGTCTGCGAGCTTTTGTAGCGAGTTCCTTTCAAGCGCTCGGCGTGAGCGAGACAGCAAGCCGCGCTGCCGCGAACGTGCTTGTGTTTGCTGACCAGCGCGGCATCAGCTCACACGGCGTTGGCAATTTGACTCGGATTTATGTCGACAAGATCAGGTGCGGACGGATTGATCCGACTGCCACCCCCAGCATCGTTATCGAAGACGACGCGACTGCTCTTCTCGATGGACACCAGGGCCTCGGCTTGGTTGTTGCCACTCAGGCAATGGACCTGGCTATTGAAAAGGCGCGCCTTAAAGGGGCCGCGGTTGTGGCCGTTCGCAATAGCACGCATTTCGGCAGCGCCAGCTTTTACAGTCTCCGAGCACTCGCCGCTGACATGATTGGGATTGCGTTCTCAAATCTCGGCAGCCAAACGATCGCTCGACCCCCGGACGGCAAATTGAAGATGCTGGGCACCAATCCCCTCAGCATAGCCGCACCCACTGAAAACTTACCGCCGTTTTCGCTCGATATGAGCACTACAGTTGCGGCGACGGGAAAGCTGAGACTGTTGCGGCAACGAGGCGAACCATGCCCGCCGGGATGGCTGGTGGACGACAGCGGCAGGAACGTGACCGAACCCGCTAATTTTTTTGACGGACAAGCTCATCTGCAGTTGTTGGGAGGTGACGGCAGTTCAGGCGGGTACAAAGGTTATGGACTCGGATTGGCGGTGGATGTACTGGCGGGCTTGCTGCCAGGCGCGGATGTTGGACCAGCGCAAAATGTGCTTGAATCCGCGCCTTCAGAACGGGAGAACATCGGACACTTATTCATAGCCATCGACATTATTAGGTTTCGTCCGGTCAGCGAATTCCGTGAAGCCATGGACAGGATGCTCGGGGCGCTGCTCGACTGTCCCCCTCGTTCTGGCTGCGCTCCAGTTGTCTATCCTGGCTATCCGGAAGCTCAGACCAGTAGGCAGCAAAGGGGCGAGACCGTAAGAATTCACGCTTCCGACATCGACAGCCTTTCAGAGTTCGCCGCCGAGGTCGGATTGAAGTTTCCGGAAGTTGTTCTCTGGGAAGAAACGTCAACAGTTTCGAGCTGCTGCGAAAAGGAGAGGTGTTAATGCGTATAGGAATGATCGGTCTCGGGGTAATTGGCCCATTTTATCGGGCGGCACTCGACGTGGTCAAAGACGCGCAGTTGACGGCAATCTGCGATAAAAATCCGGCGCGGCTCGCACCCTTCAGACGCATCGGGGTGCTTGAGTTTACGGATTACCGTGCAATGCTTGAATCTGGTGAAGTGGATGCTGTGCTCATAAATGCACCCAATGATCAGCATTTCCCAATTGCCAGCGCCGCTCTTAGTGCAGGCAAACACGTGTGTTGTGAAAAGCCGCTAACCAACTCTCTCGCAGAGGCCCTCGCACTCTCGAATCTCGCCAAAGAAATGCAGCGCAGTTTGTTCACCGCCTTCCATCGCCGATACAACCGCAACTTGTGCCAGCGGCTGGGCCAACTATCAAATCCTGCAGAGATCGCCTCAGTCTCAGTTGATTATTTGGAGCTTATTGAAGAGCACGCAGGCCCCGATAGTTGGTATTTCGACCCACAGCGATGTGGAGGAGGATGCATTGCCGACAACGGTCCGAATGCCTTCGACTCGCTCCGTACTTTCTTGAGTCCATTGACTATCAAAGAAACGCGGACGGTGCGCCAGGGGGGCGTGGAGGTCGAGGCCAGCTTGAGTTTGGTAAGTGCCGAGGGAATTCCCGTGCAGGTCTTCCTCGATTGGCACTACGAACATGGAGAGAAGAAACAAATCGACGTGATGCTAAAGAAGGGTCAAACAATACACGTCGACTTCCTCTCAGGATTTCCGGAGTTCAAGGGATCGCTGTGGCATGAATACGAGGGCGTCCTGCGTGACTTCATCAAACATGCTGCTGCCGGTCGATCGAACTCCATTCACGGTTGCGATGCTGTGCGCTTGGTTGAAGAAGCATATGCCAATGAGGCGGCGCAATGAGCCATATCAGCAAACGGCCCGTCGAGGGCGTAGTAGTGAAGCTGTTACAGCACAAACGAACCGACCGAGGCATGGAGCTAGCCGCGCATGAAACTCGCTGCCTTAGAGCAGGAGAGATTCACGAATTAGTGACCACAGATCAGCACGACTCAACGCCGGGTGATCGAATTAACTACGTCGGTTTTCTCGGTTTTGTGGAAATCACCCGCGCTGGAGTTGTCGAGATGGGAGACGAAGTGGTTCATCAAGACAAAGTGTTGGGACATGTCCTCGGATTCGATGAGTGTCACTACCCGAATCACTACAACATACTGATCAAGACTGAAAAAGTTCTCACCGCAGATGACGCGAATATCCACCTGGAAGAACAAATAATCTTCAGAACCGAACCACCAAAGGAGAAATAACATGTATGACACAATCGCTTACAAAGAAGTAGCCATAGGGTCGTTGGCAAGCTCGCGTTTAAGCGGCGTCAGCGTACTCGGAACTCGACTGTCACTTAAAGTGACGCCAAAATCAGCGACCGAAACCTGGGCGGATTGGGAGCGGTTACATCTGGTTTGGAAGGGAAAGAGCCGCAAAGAGGTCGAGCGAAATCCACACGTCCAGGCTTACCGTGCTTTCTACACTCAGATGGGCCTTGACCCCAGCCGTAACCCGCCGTCCGTGCAAGGACTGGTGCAGCGATTTCTTCGCGATGAAGTGCTCACCAAGGTCCCTGTAATCCATCCCATAGTTGACGCGGTGAACCTTGCTGCCGTCGAGAGCATGGTGCCGTTGGGCGTGTTCGACGCCAGCCAAGTGAAAGGGGAAATTGCGATTGACCTCACGAAAGGCGGCGAGTCGTTTCATCCGCTTGGCGGCAATGACGTCATCAGCCTCGAGCCGGGATGGGTAGTCCTTCGAGATGACGAAAAGGTTTTGTCGCAGTTCTGTCACCGTGATGCGGAGGCGCAAAAAATTACTTCCAACACGACTTCGGTCTGGCTACTTGGGTGCCAGGTGCCGGGAGTGGCTACCTACGAAGTGTTAGACGCCCTCGGACGAGCAATCGAGTTGTTGAGTCGCGACTACACAGTGGAAACGTGGTGAGACGGAACGATTCACTAGCTTGGGTGATCAAGAACTAAAGGAACTTGAAAAGCATGATGCTCTTAGATGAAATCGTCGCATTCAAACACCAGGAAGTCGCGTTACGGCCCGGCTCGAAAAGCTTGCATCAGCAACGAATCGCCCAAGCCCGTCCCCCACGCGACTTTTTGGCAGGATTGCGCGAGGGGACCATGTCCGCTATCGCGGAAATCAAGCCGAAGTCTCCTTCACGAGGAGTCTTCAAACAGGCGGCGGATGCGACCTCTCTGGCGCTCCAATACCAGAGCAGTGGAGCGTCTGCGCTCAGTGTACTTGCTGACCGTGAATTCTTCGGTGGCGGGCCGGAGCTTGTTGAACGAATCGCGACTGACTCACGAATTCATCTACCCATTCTCTACAAGGAGTTCGTGGTGGCTCCGCAACAAATCTACGAAGCGCGCGCGTGCGCGGCTGACGCTGTGCTCCTGATCGCCCGCGCTGTGGGAGACGATAAGCTTCGCGATCTGATCGATTTGACGAATGAATTGGGCATGGTAGCACTGGTTGAAACTTTTCATGAAAAGGAGGTCACAGTGGCATTGGCCGCCGGAGCGCAAGCTCTGGGAATAAATAACCGCGACCTCCGCACATTCGAGGTCGACTTGAAGCGCTCGGATCGGCTTTCAAAGCTAATTCCTGACGACGTCATCAAAGTCAGCGAAAGCGGGATCTCATCGCGGGGCGATGTGACGTGGCTTGAAGAGTTAGGTTTCGACGCCATCCTTGTCGGAGAAGCGCTGCTAACGGCTGCCGATCCGGGCGCCAAGTTGATGGGTTTGCTCGGTCTGGAGAAGACTCAATCATGAGTCGTCCGCTGCATTTGGGACCGGAGACATTGGGAAAGTGAAGCAGTTTTACGACACCAATAATCAAAGCAATAACCCGCGGAGGTTCAGCTTTGATTCGGAGGATTGCCGATGAGGACCGTTACAGAACCGGATAGCCGCGGACATTGGGGCTCGTACGGAGGGCAATTCGTGCCGGAGACACTCATGTCTCCCCTGGTGGAACTGAAAGACGCTTACGCTTCAGCCAAGACGGACGCAACTTTCAAAGAAACATATGAAGCCTGCTTGGCGGATTTTGCGGGTCGTCCTACACCACTTTTTCCCGCGCACCGCTTAACCGAATACTGCGGTGGGGCGAAAATCTATCTCAAACGCGAAGACCTCTTGCACACCGGAGCTCACAAAATCAATAACACGATCGGGCAAGCTTTGATCGCTCAACGAATGGGTAAGCGGCGAATAGTAGCGGAGACCGGCGCTGGGCAGCATGGCGTAGCGACGGCCACCGTTTGTGCTCAATTCGGACTCGAGTGCGTCGTCTACATGGGTTCCGAAGATATGCGCCGTCAGGAACTGAATGTCTTTCGCATGAAGCTGCTCGGAGCTGAAGTCAGGGAGGTGAAGGCCGGCTCGCGAACTTTGAAAGACAGCATAAATGAAGCCTTGCGAGACTGGGTTACTAATATTGAAACTACTTACTACCTGCTGGGAAGCGCCCTGGGACCTCATCCTTATCCTTTGATGGTGCGCGATTTTCAAAGCGTGATTGGACGGGAAGCCCACAGGCAAATACTCAGGTGCGAGGGGCGGCTTCCCGATGTGCTGGTCGCCTGCGTGGGTGGTGGTTCGAATTCGATCGGATTATTCCACCCCTTCCTTGCTGACGAAGTTCGCATGGTTGGCGTCGAAGCAGGCGGACTAGGCCGCGGCCTCGGCGAGCACGCGACACGCTTTAATACTAATGGCGGAGGGCGGCCGGGAGTGCTGCAGGGCACGATGAGCTATGTGCTTCAGGATGAGTACGGACAGATAGCTCCTACCCATTCCATATCGGCGGGTTTGGATTACCCGACTATCGGGCCCGAGCATGCATTCCTGCACGACGTCGGACGAGTTGAATATGTTTCGGCGACCGATGAGCAAGCACTCGAGGCGTTTCATCTACTGTCTCGGCTGGAAGGAATTATCCCCGCGCTGGAATCGTCGCACGCCGTTGCCTACGCGATGCCGCTGGCCGCAACGCTGAGCAAGGACACGATCATGGTAATTAACCTCTCCGGCAGAGGCGACAAAGACGTTAACAATGTTTCTGCGCAGGCGGAGCGCGACGCGCTTTACCGTTGAGGATTCGCCTTACCTTGGGAGGACGTCTTGACTCGAATCAACACAGCATTTGCCCGTCTACGATCCGAAAATCGGAAGGGGTTTATTCCGTTCATCACCGCGGGAGATCCTGATCTTGAAACTACTGGCGCGCTACTCGTGGAATTAGCCGCCGCTGGCGCAACGGTCATTGAACTCGGCGTTCCGTTCACCGACCCGGTAGCCGATGGTCCTACGATTCAACGAGCGTCGGAAAGAGCTCTTCGTAATCGATTCGGAATCGACGCCGTGCTGGAAGTTGTAGCTCAGGCGCAGCCGCATATGGGGGATGTGCCGGTCGTTCTTTTTAGTTATTTCAACCCCTTGTTTCAGTTCGGATTGCGCCGCCTCGCTGTGAGCGCGCGACGCTGCGGAGTGGACGGTGTGCTCGTCACCGATCTGGCTCCGGAAGAGGCTGTCGACTTCGTGCCTGCTTTAAGGAACGTCGGTCTGGACACGATTTTTCTGGTTGCTCCAACATCGTCGGATCAGCGACTCCAGTTGGTTTCGCAATACTCCAGCGGATTCGTTTATGCAGTGTCGAGAACCGGAGTCACCGGTGCGCGAGTCGACATCTCAGACACCGCTGAGATTCTGGTGGAACGCACGCGACGGTTTACTGATTTGCCAGTAGCTGTCGGCTTCGGCATTTCCACCGCCGAGCAAGTCGCAGACACATGGCATTACGCCGATGCTGCGGTAGTGGGCTCCGCGCTCGTTGCGCGTATCGAAGCACTTGATGGTGCGCCAGACCTGGCGCACAACATCGGCCAGTTTTGCCGGCAATTGCAGCCCGCGACTAAGTAGTGCCGCACGACTAAGTACTGCAAGTATTGAGACCAAAGCGTTGAGACAAAATAACAGGGGCCTTCAAAAGTGGGGTGAGCAAGCACGGATGTTTCCAGTCGAAAATTTTTTGGCTTTTACGATCGCCTCGCTATTGCTGATCGTGTCCCCAGGACCCGACAATCTTCTGGCGGTTGCACGAGGTTTGAGTCAGGGGCGTGTGGCTGCGTGTATCTCCGGGCTGTCCTCCGGGGCAGGTATTTTGTTCCATGTCATCATGGCAACGTTCGGCCTCACCATGCTAATAAGTGCCTCGCCGTTGGCCTTCTGGGTCGTTAAGCTCCTCGGTGCCGGCTATTTGTTTTTGTTAGGCGTGAAAGTGCTGCGTAGTCGCAGCCTCATTGCCTTCACGCCCATTACCCGCCAACCTAAAAACGAAATCTTCGTTACCGGCTTTCTGTCTGCGGCTCTCAACCCAAAGCCCGGACTGTTTGTCCTGGCATTCATACCACTATTCACAATCCCAGCGCGGGGAATGGTGACAGCCCAGGTGCTGGTCTATGGCGTGTGGCTCGCGTTGCTTACGGCTTTTGGCTTTTCAATGATGGGAGTCTTCGCGTCATGCCTATCCTGCTGGTTGCTCAGTCGGACTCGGCTAGTCCGCTGGCTCAACTTTTGCGCGGGCCTAATATTTATTACCTCCGGCTTGTTCATCCTCGCGCTCAAGCTAAAATGAGGAAGTCGCGGTGGAGGATTCCCCCTGGCTCACGGGCGCGCTTCCCAATTAAGACTCTGAATCAATCCATTCCGATTCCGCGAACAAACACTTGTACTGCCTGCGCCATTCGTATGCAACACTGTTACTGCAAACCGGTATCCACCCTAAGATCGTCAGTGAACACGTGGGGTCATGCCAGCATCGTTTTAACGCTCGACACTTACTCTCACGTTTTACCAACCATGCAAGACGAGGGGACCACGCAAATTCAGCGAATGCTTTACGGCTGATGTGGCTCCTGTCGCTCCGTCGAGCAACGGCACAATGTAGGCACACAAATTAGAAAAGGGCGCCCGAAAGCGGACGCCCTAACTTATTGAAACCATTGGTGCACCCGGCATGATTCGAACATGCGACCCCCTGATTCGTAGTCAGGTACTCTATCCAACTGAGCTACGGGTGCGAAGGGCCTAATAGTAAATAATGCAGCCCAAGAAGTAAAACGCAGTTGCGAGGGCTTAGCGCGCGAAATAACCCGGCTTGGTCCGCGCCGTCAGCTCGGCGTTGGCCACTTCCACTTTGATTTCATGCCATTTGCCGCGAGGGCGATTAGCACCCTGCGGAGGTTGATAAGCAACGGTGTAAAGCGTGCGCAAATTCGCTGCAACTTCCCGGTAAAGTTGGGCCATGTATTGCAAATGATTGATCTCGTTTAAGCGACCGCCGGTACGATCGGCGAGCGACTGTAAACGCGCGCGAGCCGCTGCATAAATCCCCACGATGTTTGGCGTTTGTATCGGCAGCTTGCCCGGATCGCCGCTCGGCAAGGCGAGCGGAAAAATCGTCACGCCCATTCGATCGGCAGAGGTCAACACCGAAGTCAGTTCGGCGCTGGCATGTGGCTGAATCGTGGCGAGTGCTTCTTCGTTGGTTTGTGCTTTCGTTAACGTCGAGCGATCCGTATTTCGCAGAGCAGTGTCGAGGCCATCGGTTAACACAACGATCGCTTTGCGCCGCTGACCTTCCTTGTTCAACTCCCGCAACGCGTATTTCAGTGCCTGATAAAAGTACGTGTCACCGACTCCGTTAGCGACTTCGATCGCATACGCCGTCTTCTCGCGATCGGTGGTGAAACCAACCAACGACTTAACGTTTTTATTAAACTGAATCACCGAAACGCGATCATCAGGCGCCAGGGCGTCGAGAAAACGCTGGCTCGCGAGTTTCAACTGCTGACGGAAATGGACCGTCGAGCCTGACATGTCGAGCATTAGCACGAGGCTGAACGGGGCGTTGACTGGTTCGAAGTGCTGGATCGATTGTTTGACGCCGTCTTCGTAAATAGCAAAATCGTTTTTCGTCAGCGAGGTGATGGCGCGGCCCTGCTTATCCACAACGCCGATATTCAACTGCACCAGCGTCGTTTCGGTGCGAATAACGTCGTCGTCCTGGGCATAGATCGGGGCGACGGTTAAAACCGTCAGGAGTGTGGTTAAGAGGATTTGGAACGCGCGTTTCTTGAACAGCATGTGAAAATTTGGCCTGCAAAGTATGCCCGCCAGCGCGTACTTTTTCAAACGCGCTGATTTCGGACGCCCGCCAGGGCAAATCGGTTGCTTCGCGCACCGCCCGGACGTCGCAATTGCCGTTTAATGCCCTATAATGCGGGCAAATCAACGGGAAGGAACCTCACAAACTTGTCGATCCTCACGGATTATCGTCCAAATTTTTGCACTGAATGCGGCGAGGCGATCGTGCGCCTGCGCTGGCGCGTCTGGACCAATCGGCGTTTTTGCGACAAGTGCGTTCCGCGGTTTCGTAAAAATCATTGGATACAGCGGATTGTTTTCAGTGTTGGGTTGGTGGTGTGTGGAGCGCTGATCGGCCGGAGTTGCCGCCGCGAATCGCCGCCGCTGGTGATTCACCGACCCGCAAGCGCGCCCGGCCAAACGGACCACGCGATTCAGCCGCCTCCAACAATCGAAGATAACTACCGGTGCGGCGCTAAAACCAAGAAAGGGACGCCCTGTTCACGACGCGTAAATGGACCAGTGCGTTGCTGGCAACACAGAGAGATCGTAAGAATAATTCCCTTCGGCTCAACTACATAGCTCAATGTCAAAATAGGCTTGTGTGCCTATAGTGTGCCAGCCGTGAGAACAGCCCAAACCTCCTCTAGCTAACTCGGAAACGGCGCATCCACTCCGTCCCCGAAACGCACTTCTTTGTTGTTGTAACAACTACTCCTTCCAACTTAGGGCGGATCCACATTTTTTTCGGTACCGGAGGAAAGAAGCTGACCTTCCATAGTCAGAGGGGAAACTCTCGCGTCTCACGAGCAATTGAGTTCGAGACGAAGCTATTCGGAGGTACAAATGACACAACGTAAGGAGGATGAAGCGCGATCTGACGAAGGTGACCGTACGACGCAAAGATTCGGCACCCGGGATGAGATTTTGGGCGCGCTCTTAATATTGTCACGGCAATCAAAATACCCACAGCCGTGGATCAAGCAAACAATCGAGAGTTTGTTATCGGGTGACTATAGTGAGCTGCAAACTCCATTTTGTGAAATGAAATTCATTGGCCCTGACGGGCATTTCGTTCTGGCCGGCCCATACACCGTCCTTCGCGAGGCGCAAGCGGACCAACGCCTCTCGGGAATCGTGGGTCGAACGCTTTCCCCGCCAGACCTTCCCGTCCTTAACCATCACATTGAAGAACTTGTCGGTCCCTTGCGCCAAGCGGTTCCACATCTACTGCCAGTGGAAGTTACCCAGGCCTGGGGCAATCTCCACGGAGAATGCGGAGAGGCTTTCATTGTTCCTAGTGCCTGGGAGTGGATGAAATCCAGCGACCGGGTCGGCCCTGCAATCAACAATATGACCGAACAGTGGCGGCGTTGGGAATCCGCAGGCTTTCGCTGCATCGAAACTATTTTCGATCGACGCTCCGCCGACTTATTGCTGGACCCTGTGCGAGAGCGCTCGCTCGGTATAGCCCTGCAGGCGGAAGAGTACCAACTCCATGATGGCGGGCACGCTGCAGGACTGGGATTGGATTACAAATTAAACCAAAACCTGCTGTCAAATTATTGGCTGCAGGGAGTCGAAGAATGGCGCGCTGATGGTGTGGACTTCGAACTTGCCTGTCAGGTTTTATCGCCGGATCACGCCTACCGGATTCACGCAAGCAACATGACCACACGCTTCGGATTGGATGCCCATCGTGGAGGTGGCGTCGATCGGGATTACGACGTTGCCGTAGTTGTGCTGACACTTGACAGGCTAATGAAGAGCGGGTCGTTATGCATACGAGGAAATCAGTTGTCCTTTACTGATCCAACTCCGCGCGGTCTTATGCGAGCAACAGAATTGCACAGAACGGAAGCGCTGCGACTAACCCGCAATGAATTGAGTCTTGCGCATACTCAAGGTTTAGCAAGGCTGTACAGCGCGATAACTCCTTCACCGGAAATCGAAGAGATTTTCCGTAATTATGTTGTTGAACCGTGTCGAGGCTATTTCGCCGAGCTGCGGTAGCTGAAACCTAACTGTTAAAACGTCAGGAGGTGGTGCGCACTACTCAAAAGTAGCGTGCACCACCTAAGGAGGAATAGAGTATGCACTTTAAATTGCAGATTGATCCTTTAATTCATCGATTGTACCCAGGCTATGTTGCACTGATCATTTATGCTGACGGTCTCATAAATGGTCCGAGTAATTCGTATACGACTGCGCTACTCCGAGCAACCGAGACTCGAACACGTGATCTGGGGACCCAAGCGTTACTCGATAACCATCCTCATATACAGGCGTGGCGGCAAGCGTTCAAGACATTTGGGGCAAAACCGAAGCGCCACTTTTGTGGAGTAGAAACACTGATGCGCCGCGTATGTCAGGGAGGTGCATTACCTGAAATTAACCGCCTCGTCGATACTTATAACAGCATCAGCCTCGCTCACGTTATGCCGGTCGGCGGTGAAGATTGGGACAAACTAGCAAGCGATCTGCAGCTGACGACAGCGACAAGCACTGAGCCGTTTGTCATTGGTGGCGCAGGTCATGAAGAAACGACGTTTCCGTCTCCGGGAGAGGTTATATGGAAGGACGCTGAGGGAGTGACAGTACGGCGTTGGAATTGGCGACAGTGTTCTCGAACTCTTGTCCAGATCAATACGACCAGCGCCTACTTTGTGCTGGATGCGCTGCCGCCTTTCGGTCCTCCCGACCTTATAGCAGCAGCAGAGGAATTGATGTCACATCTTTCCACATTATCTCCAGAAGCAAGTCTACGTTACGAAATAATAAAGGAGTCAGTGCATGGCGTCGATGGTTCTTGACGCACCAGCGTGTATTCTCACAAGAATGCAGCCAAGCAGTAGGACCAACGCTCGGGGCGACGCGGATAAAGGGGGTGTGTTTTAATAGAAACTAATGGTTCCGATGGGCCAATTATAAAGAAGCCGTTTCGAGACTCTTGGTTAATGCTCGAGTTCGTGTAGTTCTAGACACGGGCTTTTCCTCTGACCCTCATTTTGGTGGATGTTATGCAGCTTCTCACGACAATCAAGCTAATTTCTCTTAAACCGAATGTCATACACACACTAATCGGTCTGCTGGCTTTTCTGATCTTTGGTCCGTGGGCAATACGTGTTGTTGGACAAGATCCTTCGGCTACACCTGGACCGCATCAGTCACCGGTTGACTTTAATGTTCTGTGTACTGGTGAACTAAAACCCCTGGAACCAGGTCGGGCCTACCCTGCTCAAATTACTTCCGGTCAAAAACATTGCTGGGCTGTTCATCTTCCAGCACGCCACTACATGCACATTGAAGTGGCTCAAAAGGGCATAGACGTGGTCGTTCAACTCATTGACCGAACTACCCGGATCCCACTTACCGAGGAGATCGATACCCCTACCGGTCAGGCACGTGAGGAGCGGCTTTCTCAAGTCACCGAGGGGGAAGCGGATTACGTAGTGGTAGTGTCTTCAATCGATGAACGAGCTATCCAGCCAGATTACCAAATCAAGATCACAGAATGGCGCCCAAGTATCGATCAGGATTCGGATTTTGTGATCGCGGAGCGAGATTTTCTCAAAGGGTGGCTTCTATCCGGCTTGGCAAGTGCAAACGCTGATGCCGCGCAAGCCTCGGAAATGTACCACCAGGCGCTTGATCAGTTGGAAAGAGCTGCTAAGCGGTTACGCGTGAGCGAACAACGAGGTCGCGCCGTGCTGGCAGAGATCAACCAAATCAAACCCAATATTCATGTGCAATTTGGTTGGCTGAGGTGTGCGACGAAGGATTATCAAGAGAGCACAAATCAGTTTTCAGCGCTACGGCAGTTAGCTCGCGCAAATAACAGCTCAGAGTGGGAAGCATATGCTTTGTTTTTGGCTAAAGAATGCTCTGAGTCGTTGGGCCGAGACAGCGAGGCTCGGGGTTTTACTACTGAGTTTAATTCCTTTGAATTGAAAACTAGAGCTTCAGCTCTAAATATGGTGGGAGATTTCTATTGGGCCAATCGCGACTTCCTAAAAGGAGTTGATCTTCATCAGCGTGCCGCTCAGCTTTATCACGAAGCTTCTCTTCCGGACCGCGAAGCGGTCATTCTCACCAAAATCGGCCAAGACTATTTCGATTTGGGAATGTTTGAGCAAGCGGCCGCTCAATATGAAGGAAAGGCTCTGAAGGTACAGGGCACGAGCAATTCTGTAAAAGCAAGAGCAAAGTACAACCTGGGTGTCGTCCTTGGCGCTTTAGGTGAACGGTCGAGAGCGTTCACTGAACTGAGCGAAGCATACGCGTTGTTTCCACAAGAAAATGCAGAAGGAAGGATGTATACACTTCACAGTTTGGGCCGACACTACATCGGTCTTGGTGAGCATGAGGTCGGACGAGAACTGGTAAACCAAGCCTTAGCTTTGAACAGAGATCAAGTTCGTGATGCAAGCGCGGCAGCGTATGAATATCTCTATCTAGGATTCAGCTTCATACTCGATGGAAAGGAAACGGAGGGGCGGAAATACACCGAGGACGCCCTCAAGTTATGGGCTTCCCTAAACGACGATCGAGGTCAGGCTAATGCGCTTTATAACCTTGGCCACATCGCATTTGACCAGGAAAAATTTGACACTGCATTACAGTACTTACTCCAAGCCGAGCAACTGCAGAAAAACGAACCGTATGGTCTAGCGTATTCCCTAAGCAGCCTCGGCAGCGTATATAGCAAACGTGGCAATCTTACGCTGGCTCGCGAAAAGTTTGCGAAAGCATTGGAGTTGAGAGGTGGTAACCGGCAGGGAAGAATAGAAACTCTGACGCTTTGGGCACGCGCAGAAGCGTCCGCGGGTAATATCGAAAAGGCAGAGCCAATGGTTATGGACGCCATTTCTCTGTTGGAGGAGCTTAGGAAAAACGTTCCCGGAGCCGAATTGCGAGCGCCCTTCTTTGCGTCGTTTGTGCAGGTCTACTCATTACGCATTGACCTACTGATGCAGAAATACCGAACCACCCATAAGCCAGGCGATTTGGAGGAGGCGCTAACTCTTAGTGATGCGATTCACGCACGCAGTCTACTTGATTCGTTAATGGTGCGGCAGCCGGACTCACCTCGGGCGCTTCCCGCAGATTTGTTGAAGCAGGAACGAGAATTGTTGGACCAATGGAATCAAGCTGAGGGGCGCCATAGGCTCCTCTCGATTTCTCCGCATAAACCTGAGGAGTTGGTCGAGGCAGAGAGAGAAGCGATTCAAGTTCGTACGAGATGGCAACAGCTCCGCGATCAGATCGACAACACTCCTGAGTATCGGTTAGTGCGACCGAAACTAGTCAGTGCTTCGCAAATGAACACTTCGTTGGATCCCAATACGCTGATGCTTCAGTTCCTACTCGGCGACGAGCGAAGTTACGTCTGGTTGACTTCTCATGAAAAGACCGAAGGCTTTCAGTTACCGGGACGCAAGCATATTGAAACTGCAGCTCGTTCCTTCTTGAAACACTTTCCTATTTCAGACCCCAGAGGACAAAGAAACGGAGACGTACGGCCGGGAGAGCAACTTAGGTCGGCAAGTTTTGAAGAGTCCGCTACGGAGTTGAGCCAAATGCTCATTGGTCAATTATCTGGCCGACTTGCCAAGAAACGGCTCGTAATCGTTGCGGATGGTATCCTTCACTATGTTCCCTTCAACGCGCTTACGAATTTAAACAATCGAACCAGGAAGTGGGAGCCGCTTCTCATCAGCCATGAGATCATTATCAGCCCATCCGCGGCTGTTTCAGCCATCCTGAACGAGATCTCAGTTAGCCGAAAGCCGGCACCACAATCGATTGCCCTGATAGGTGATCCCGTTTATCAGACTAATCCTCCGGTTGGTCCAGACGATCCAACAATTGCTAGAGCCGCAGCACTGCTCGGGACGCCAAACATCTACCTACGCTTCCTGGGTTACGAGGTTTCTGAAATCGAAAAGCTTCAAAAAAAGTTACTTCCTAACAGCGGCGCTCGATTTCTCACTCAATATGACGCGAACCTACAGAACGCAACCTCGTCCGATCTAACCCTTTTCGGGATTCTTCATTATGGTGCTCACGGTGTATTTGATGATCAACATCCTGAAACTTCCGGTCTACTGTTATCTATTTTTGATCGTAATAACGATCCGCTTCTTGATAATTTCCTGACTCCGTTTCACGTAAATCGACTGGATCTCAACGCCGATCTGGTGGTGCTGAGTGCCTGTGAGAGCGCTTTGGGTAAAGAGGTGAAGGGGGAGGGACTGATGAGCTTGACTCGAGCGTTTATGAGGGCCGGTGCCTCGCGAGTCATCGCTAGTCTCTGGGTTGTGAACGACGCACGAACAGCGCGGCTGATGAAGGAGTTTTATCGTCAGATGTGGACCACACACCGTGAACCTTCACCGGCCTTGCGGGAAGCTCAACGCCGTATGTTTAATGATGGGGAACCGCCGCAGATATGGGCGGCTTTTCAGACCTATGGAGATTGGAAAAGCCAACCCGTATCTACTCTCCGTCGCCGTCGTTAAGACATTTGACAAGGTTTATGACCTGGTTACGTCGATTTCGCAGAGGTAAACGATCACACGATGATTTCAAGGATCCTGTATCTGAAATCTTACGAACGGCTGACCCAGATCCAGCAAACGCTGAAACACGATGGGTATTGCTCTATGAAAGGCTCAAGCGAATATTTGAAGGGGTCGGAGTAGGGATGACCATTACTGGCCACCCCCTCCACAGATCCGGACGAGCGCTACTAACGCATCCGGCTCCTGCCTTAGGTGATGACGCCAGGGCGACGCAAAGGATAAGAGTGATGCAGCTTGGGCCATGGCAGCCAGCGGTCAAACAAACGGCACATTCGCGCCCACGTGAGCCGCGTCTTCTGGCTGCGACGCCGCAGCGTGCGGTACCAGTAACGACCCACATAGAAACGAAACGAACCCAGCGACGGCAGGTTGGAAGGCACACCGTAATAACGATTGTGCCCCTCGACCACCGACCTCAGCCACTTGCCAACTTCCGCTATGGGCTGATGCATTCGTTTGCGCAGTTCCGTTTTGACAGCTTTGAGCTTAGCGCGTTTCCTCTTACTCATCGTTCGCCGCAGCACCGTGAACATCCCGTTGCTTCGCTTCTTGCTACAGATGTGCGTGAAGCCAAGGAAGTTGAATGTCTCGGGCTTCCCTTGTCCGCGCCGCTTTCGATTGTTCGCTGCGTGAAAGCCGAACTCGATTACGCGCGTTTTCTCGGGATGCAGTTTCAGTTTGAACTTGGCGAAGCGTTCTGCCAGTTCGCGATGAAACCGCTCGGCGTCCAACTGGTGCTGAAAGCCCACCACGAAGTCATCAGCCCAGCGGACGACTATTACCTCGCCCTTGGCTTTTGTCTTGCGCCAGTGCTGCACCCAGAGGTCGAACACGTAGTGCAGATAGATGTTGGCCAGCAGAGGCGAGGCACTGCCGCCTTGTGGCGTTCCTTCTTCACTGCACGACCACTGTCCTTGCTCCAGCACGCCCGCGTTCAGCCACTTGCGTATGAGCCGCACCACGCGCTGGTCAGCTACTCGGTGCTCGATGAACTTAATCAGCCATTCATGGTCCAAACCATCGAAGAACGAGCTGATATCGCCGTCCAGCACCCATTCCACCTTTCTCGTCTGCAACGCCGTGTACAGGGCATCGAGCGCATTGTGCGGACTCTTGCCCGGCCGGTAGCCATACGAGAAACCGAGAAAGTCAGCTTCGTAGATGCCATTCAACACTTCGACCGTCGCGCGTTGGACAAGCTTATCTTCCAACGTCGTGACTCCCAGCGGTCGTTGCCGCCCGTCAGCCTTGGCTATGAATACTCTACGCACTGGCTTGGCTCGATAAGCCCCACGCCGCAGCCGCGCGGAAAGCTCTTCGAGATTGCTCTCCAAGTTCTCTCCGTACTGTCGCCACGTTTCACCGTCCACTCCCGGAGCCGCATCGCGCTTCAGCCCGTAATAGGCCTCGCGCAAGGTGCTCAAGTTGTAGATGTGGTGCATGAGGCCGGTGAACTTCACCCGCTTATCTTTCACGGCCGCTTGCCGTATCCGCGAGAGCGCACTTTGCACGACAGTCCGGTCCAGTGCCCGGTTCGTGTTTTGCCCCAGCGGTTTCCCTTTGGCCAGACCCCTTCGCTCCACTCGCTCCGTCACCGATGGTTCGGCTTTGTTCGCGGGCTTCGTCGCTACTACGGGTCTGTCCGACTTCCTGCGTCCGTTCATCATCGCCGTACGTCCTTAGACTTCTCGATGCGTCCCCAGCGTGCCGGCTGGGGTGAACGCAGGATCTCCCGGTTCTCGCGCAAGTTGCTTCCGTGCATGCTTGGGGTCTCCGACCGCGCGGGATACCAGCGTTCCTTGCCAGAGCGGTACGCTGGTTGTGGCCTTCCCCTTACCTCAACAGGGTCGGCATCCCAAACTGATCCATTTTCGCGGCTCAATACCCAGCCTGCACGTACCCCTGTCAACGCTTCGCCTCGTGCGTCACCACACGCGACGCATGACTCGGGGCCGTCATGGTTGGCTAGACCTTTAACGTATGACTCTTTCATTCACTACAACCTGCCGGTTTATCCCGGCGCACTGGGGCTATGATGATGCCCACGACCTCGCGAACCTGGTAATTATGAGGGTTTGTCGGGAAATTTCGGACATCGGAGATCCTGACATTCTTGGTAAGGCCTTGCGCATCGCGCCAGGAATTGCCGCCAACGTTGAGCGAAAAAGGCGACGGGAAAGTAATCGCGAACGGCAAGGGCTTGACGTCGAGGGAGTTCAACGCGCAGAGCAATTACACTCCCTGATAGAACAAGAACGGGAAAAGCTGCGGCGAGACTGTTTAAAGGAGGCGCTGGACAAACTCCCCACATCGGAACGAGAGTTATTTTTGAAGTACCATAATTGCATGAACTCAGGATTATCCACCATTGAGTGTGCGGAGCAACTTAGCATGCATCCTCAAACTTTGAAGAACAAGGCATCAATAATCAAATTCAAATTAACCACACATGTCCGGAGATGCCTGAAAAAGTTTGATTACTAGTTTTTCGTTTTGAGACTTTCTTTAGTTTTGTAATTGCATGTCCACTGAAGACGTAACAAACGACGAGTTGCTGATTCGGTATCTCCTTGGGACGGCCTCCGCAGCGGAACGGACCCAAGTCGAAGAGTCATTTGCTGATGATGACACGTTTTTTCGGTTCACATCCATCGAGGATCAACTTACGTATGACTATTTGAATAATCGACTTAGTGAGACCGACAAAACTCTATTTGAGAAAAACTATTTGGGTGGGTCGAGCGAACGCGAGGAAAGATTTTTGTTTGCGAAAACTTTGATCGAGTACGGCGATACATGGGCAGAACAGGCAGTACCCGTGAATGACAGTATTGCTGCCAGCGTCGATCGAGGGTCCCAAAGCGTCCCAACTCGAGATAAACGCGGAGTATGGATTCCGACAAAAGTGGCCGCCGCAACTGTTGCTGTTGTTTTGATTGCCATTGGGGGTCTCAGTTGGTTGGCATGGAAACAAAGAAATGAAGTTATCAGATTGAACCAGCAGCAGATCATCGAAGAACAAAATCATAAAAGGGAGCTGGAAACGAAAGAGCGACAGATACGGGACCTCGACCAGCAATTGGCAACCGTGAGATCAACTCCTGGTACTCCCGAAGTTAAGCCAACTCCCCCGAGGGAACGACAAGGCGGAGAAGGTACACCGAATAGAAGACCCTCTCAGGAGGCAATGGCTTTAGTCCGCGATTATGTTCCCGAACCATCCGAAGGTCGTGGGGGTCTTCCGGCGACGGTGATCACAGTGCCCCGTCATGCCGCGGTTCCGTTGATCCTTAGAGTCGGGGCAACCAGGTTTTCTACATATCAAGTAGAGGTAGAAAAGGAAGGAGTGCCTTCTTCGCGAAGAGTATTTGAGAACCAGCATGCTCATGTGGGACTCAAACCTAGAGCGATCAGGCTTACGATATCAACTGAAACTCTTGAATCTGGCACGTATCTTGTTTCTGTATGGGGCTTTAAATCTGGTGAGGCCGAACGGTCTCCGGTTGAGACCTTTCGCTTCCGGGTCGAGTAGCTGCGCACATCTTAATACTGTCCACGAATCTGTCCGCTTTAACTTCAAACCACATAGCGGTTCCTCGTTTTGGTGAAAGCAGCACCTTATTAAAATCAAGGTATCGGTCAAGATTATCGCTTGTGCCTCTCGGCCTTCCGATCGAATCTAACTCGTGAATTAAGATGGGCGAACTACCATAAAGAACTCTTGAACTTTAGCGTCCTTGCCCTTCACGGCCGATGGAAAAACCTCAATCACTTTAGCCCCGAGATGACGCGTTTGATCTACAACTCGCTCAACGAGCTGATCTGCGAGATCCGGTGTCAAACGTCCACGAACCAACTCGCGGCCGGATACCTCATATTGCGGTTTGATTAGAGAAATAATCAGACCTTCCGGTTTGATCATTGTCAAGGCATTGGGAATAAAATCACCCTGTCGTGTGAATCCAATATCCGCCGTAATCAAATCTACAAGCTCGGGCAGTTTTGCAGTTCTGGCGTCCGTTCGTTCCATTACAGTTACGCGTGAATCATTTCGAAGACGCCAATCCAGCAATCCAGCCCCGATCTCCACCGCATATACGCGCGATGCGCCGCGCTGAAGCAGCACGTCCACGAATCCTCCGGTTGACGATCCAAAATCAGCCGCGGTTAAGCCCTCCACAGACACCCCGCACTTATCGAGAGCCGCTACAAGTTTGTCCCCTCCTCGAGAAGCATAGGCGGTTTTATGAGGGTGGTTATTCATGCAGTGAGAACCCTGCTTCTAAGAACCAACTTTCGTCGTAACGAACCATGTCGTTAAAACTCACGCCAACGGGTCGCAGATTATTCGTTTGCGCTGGACATTATGGCAGACACAAGTAGACCAACATACGGAAGATGCTACAGCACTCACCCACTAAATGGAATAATGAAACAAGGGCAACTTGTCGATGCTTTTGGTGCCCTCAGGTCAATTCCATAATCGTGGCAAATTGATGCTTTCTGCTGGTCCACCATTGTTCAAAGCATAAACAATGACTACAATGAATTTGCTTCAGCCTCAAGTCGTTGTTAGGGCATTCCTTCTGTGAGATTAGTTCCGGAGATAGAAAAGAGATGAGTACTCGAGGAATCGTGTATATCGTAGATGACGTTTTTCATGATCTACTCAGATTTTCCCTATACACGCTCCGCCAATTGTCAGAGCATGCGCCGTTGCCGGTTACCATCTACACGTTTCAGGATCTTAATTTAGGTTTTGACTGTGGCAACACTCAGATAGTTCGCGTCGACGATACATTCAATGGAATACCGCTTGGTTCTGAGCCCAACCGCCGCCATCGCATCTTGCGGGCGAGTTTGTATGCTGGCTCGTCCCCATATGACACGACGCTCTGTCTGGATGCCGATACCCTTGTCTACGGAAATCTCTCTCCAATCTTCGACCTAGTGGAAACAAAGGGTGCTGACTTCGCGGCTGTTACCGAACCATATATTCCAGGTATCGAGCCTCTTCGATTTTTCCTAGGTTGGCCTGATTCCGTTAACGAGATGTCAGCATTCCAGTTAGTTTCTGAACTCCTAGAAATCGACTACCCAAATGCCGTGGATGTGCCATATTTCAATGCCGGCGTGCTGTGTGGACGTGCTGGCGCCTGGGGTTCGGAATGGCTTCGGTTGCTAACAAAATTGCAAACGGCACCGACCATTAATACATGTGATAGCCAACTGCCACTGCAAGCCGCACTTATTAGAACCAGACCAAAACATCTTTTGCTCTCGCCTGTATGGAATTATTCATTTCGAACACAGGAAGACGCAACTGGGGGGCAATGGCACATTCGTGAGGATCAAGAATGCCTAATGCTGCGTTCACCAAGCGGGGATAGCGAACCATTAATCATCCTTCATGCAATCGGCGGCATTCACTGGATGCCATCTATCCTTAGGTTCTTCCCAAATCTTTTGTACATTGACAAGATCCGTCGCATCCTTGCGCCTCACTAAAATGCATCAAACCTCGCGAGACCGTGTCCATGTTGTCATAAATACACATAATCGTCTTTCACTCATTAGACATAGCATTCCTCGAATTCTCGCGGCGACCGCATCGGGAAGTCTGCTAAGTGTGACCCACACCATTTATGATGATAATTCAGAATCTGCGACGCGCGATTACCTTCTGTCATTATTAGACGGTCAGCAAATCGACAACCTAATTCTTGGAAGTGGGGACTTGACCGAATATCAGATCGCGGCACAGACAAATAACCCATTCATTGCGAACTATCTTCAGGTCCTTAGAGCATGTCTCTTTGTTGCGCCGGCGACGTGGGTACTACACTTTACCGACGACGCCCTCATTCGTTTTACTGGCCGTGGTTCAGGTTGGCTGCACAGCTGGATACAAGCGATGAAAATCGAGCCTCGTATCGTCTCGATGCAGATGACCGACCACAATGTAAATCTGCTTGAGACGTTTGACGCCGAATCTTTTGGATTACCTCCAGTCGCAATACTCCACCGAACCAATTTTATTTCTGACCGCTATACCCTATATCGTTATGGCGATCTGCTAGCCGCGTTTCAAGATCATGTTACACTGGGCCAATATCCACTAGCTTTCGAAGAATGGTTGAACAGTCGGTATTCGGTGGCGCAACCGAACGGAAGCTGGGCCGTCGTTTGTCAGTGGGATAATGAGTATGTTGGAACTCATATTGGAGCAACAGGTGCTGGGATCCTATTCACTGAAGAATATGTAGCATATCTCCTCAATCGCCTGGACCAGTTCGGTCCAACGATGTCCCTCTCTGAGCGGACCGAATTCACTTAAACCGCTTGCTTATCCAAGGCCAAGTTGGTATCTCGGCTGTAAGATCTCCGGGCAGAATCGACGCAATTCGAGCGCATTCTTTTTCGTTACCCTCCGTCAGCTCGTGCTTGGTACGGCTGCTTCTGCTTCGTCGATGTTCGAGGTGAAAGAGCGGCCCAGATATCCGGCGAAGCTTCGCTCCAAGGTGCCTTAACCGGACGTCACGCTCGTTATCTTCCGGTCCCCAGCCAATAATGTGTTCATTCTCAAGCCCGTAGTGGCTAAACCGTGCAACGTTAAAAAAAAGGCAACCACCAGTTGCTACCTGACTATTTGAGTCGGGCAACGATAGAAATGGGGTGAGATCCCGACTCTTTGCCAAACGCGCATGAAAGGAACGCGAGATTCGTTTGGTCGGACTATCAAACGGATAGACAGCATCGGCCAAATCGGTGATGAGAAGTCTGTACGCTTCGGCGTATTGCGAAGGAAAAAACAGTACATCTGCATCGAGGCTTGCTGCATATGGGGTTGACGAAGCCTGAATAAGTCGATTCACTGCACGGGTCCTCCAAAAAAGATGCGGATGTGACGCTGGTAAGCGGACCACCGCTGTCCATTGGCTCTTGAATACACCTTCGTTAGTTATATGGTATGGTGGGCCTTCTTCGCCGATTAGAATCCGCGTATGAAGATGTTGTAACAGATACTCCGTATTCAACTGAAGGTTACGCAAACGATCAGATGATTCGATTCGAACGGCAATAAGAAAGGTCACATCTGGTAGTTCATACATTTGCGGGTGGTCCAAAACCGCGGAGTGTTCTCAAGCCTATTTTGGTGATCCTGCTAGACTCATACAACCTTAGTATTTAGTGAGTTTCGGTTTGTTTTCCTTGTAAGCAGCGTACGCCCGTTTCCAGGTTGGGCTTATCGCCTCTTCTTGTACCGAATCTGCCCCATAGTTAGCCTTGAAATGTCCGCAATTGCGGCACAAGACAGAGAGCTGGTGAATCAGTGCCTCCGGACGTATATCCGAGAGTTGTTGGAGACCAATGTCAAATCCGAACACCCTATCCACACTCGCACCAGGACCGCAAGGATAATAGCCATTTCCCGTCAGTCCTATTCCACATTGACTGGTAATCCAGCAGCCCCTTGAGAAATCGGCATTCTTCATCTCTGGCAGATCAACAGGAGCTATGTTGTAGCTATCGAAGTTTTGCTCATTAGAGGTTTTCCGGGAATTATCAACCTGTACCCAATCAGGCAGTTCTGCCAAAACACGTCGCACACGATCGCCATACCCGTTCGTAGAAACCTCTATAACGCACTTGGGGTAGGCAGATTTGTACCGTTCCAAAACCGCCAAGATCTTCCAGAATTGTTTATGCAAAGTGGGCTCACCGCCGATTAGCGTTATTTGCTTCCACTCCCACCCCAGAGCTAGTGATTCTGAGACAAACTTCTCTATCTGGGACACGGACATACACTCATCGGTGGGTGCTTGTCTAATCGACCGGTTGCAATTGAAACACGCAAGGTTGCAATACGAAGTTATTTCAATCTCAACCTCGGCAACGTTTGTAATCCAGCGATGCATTGGAATTCTCCTGTGAAGCGGAGTGGCATGTCGCGATAAATGATCTGTAATCTGGCTACTGTCGATGCGCGATCGTTCTATGTTCTGAGTGCAGCCAAAGTTGTGACGAGTGCCTCTCGGCTGTTCACCCCATCAACCCGATGAAGCGGTGAATCAAATGTCTGAGTCCAGAGATAACCAAAATGCCTCAAATATGGCGACAATTCGTCCTCTCGAACCAATGAGATCTTGGAGCCAAGAGCGCGCTGCAAAGCAACGGCCCCGTTGTCTTCGTGTAGGTGTGAGCGCCTGCGAGCCAGAGTCCCTCGGCTCCAACGTACACCCAATGCCTCCGCACGTTTTGTGTTCGCCATTACAATGAGTGGGAAAAACCTTGGCATGGAGAGAATCATGTGATTGGAGGCCGGAATCAATTCACCGGGATCAAAGATTCCAAGCACCGTAGACTGGCCAAGCCTGTTGAGAAGGAAATTCCATAGGCCGGGAGCCTGAAACTCCACGTCGACGTGAATCCCGGCATAATAGGTAGTGTCAATCTTCCGGTGGTGAATCAGAAAGTCCCACATGCCTTCGTTGAAATGACCCTCATTCCTTTTTTGTAGATGGGCTACGCGCTGGCGCTCCTTCTTCGGAAGATCAGTGGCGTAAATCACAGTAGTGGGTATTGGAATGGAAGCCGTGAATTTATCACATACCGCTTCGGTGCCATCAGTAGACTCACCGACAAAGAATACGAGCTTACAGAATTGCGCGTCCCGGAATCCATATGCAGTTGCACTCCGGAGAAACACCTCTGCATATTGCGCACAATTTTGGGCCACGCAGAGTACTGTCAGCTTTGCAGCGGTTGCCATCTCGAACGTTCCTCAAACTTTTCCCTGAAGTCGCGGAGACCCGGAACACGATCGTACAGTTTCGGTAGATTCGCAAGCATGCCTCGACGTCTGCTCTCATAGTCTACAATATTATTTTCTTGATGATAGACGGTCGCATCAGCAACGTATACAATCTGCGCCCCCGCTTTCCACATTCGATATGCAAATTCAATGTCCTCATAGTTACTGTGGCCGTTAAAGGCTTCGTCAAACAGTCCCACCTCAATCGCTAATCGTCGGCGAAAAGCCAAATTGCACCCGTGGCACAGATTGCACGGAAACGGATGATGTGGCAGTAGCAGGACCTCCGCAATCCGTTTGTCTACGGGCCTCAACCTGTTTGAAATACTTGCTATCTCCGGCAAAGAAGTCAGGTCTATTAGCCCTTCGCGTATGAGACCCGAATCTGCATTGGATAAGTCGACGAATCGGCGAAGACCAAATGTGATGCAGTTACTGGACGACTGCTGATGACGTATATGAGTTGATACGAACGTGTCACCCACAACAGTGTCAAAATCAATTAAGATTATAGTATGACCGCTTGCGCATCTTATTCCTGCATTTCGCGCTGTTGATAGGCGGTATCCGCGTCGCGAGATCCATGCCTGACGTAACGAGATATCGCCCAGCAGCGCTTTCGCGATTTGACTGACGTCTTCATCACTGCCGTCGTGCGCTAAAACTACCTCAAGCGATTGGTGAGGAAAGTCCTGCCGAGCAATAGACGCGAGGGTATTAGCCAATAGTGATTTGCCACGGTAAAAGGGTATGACAAGTGATACTGCAATGTCAGATTTATAACTCATCTCTTGAGACCTGATACAAATGGAAGATCCCGTCTCTCGCCACGGTTAATTTCGTAAAGTTTTGGGTTACTATCAGATGATACTTTCCGGCACGCGAATGTGGGTTCAATCCAATGTTCCAGATCGGTATACCTCCGACCGTAGCACCAGTGACAAGGATAGTATTCGTCACCAATGGCACTTGGTCCACACGCGTGTTGCTCACGAAGACGTTGAAAGCCCTTACTGTTCCAAGCGTCGTGGAAATTGGAGGATGCATCGGCCAGGATGAAGGCTTTTTGTCCAATCAAATGATCACAGAATCCTAGTTGACCCAACGGATCGACATAGCAGTAAGCCCAAGGATGAAGACAGGGCTGCGTCAAAGCCTTTGTGGGAATTGTTAACGACTCATCAAGACCTGCCCCGCAAGACAAGCGCACCCCTAAACCATTGGCTATCTCCAGCGCTTGGTCGAGCACTTCGATTAGTTCTGGCAAGTGGTGACTCAAGTGTGCAGGTTCTGCCACATCGCAAATGAGAGGAAAGAGTTTTACTTCAGGAATGCCCAGCTCACCAGCTAAGGCGACGATGTTGGGTATATCGTAGAGATTCTCTCCCTGTACCGTGACCG
Organism: uncultured Acidobacteriota bacterium; assembly: GCA_963708055.1. GTDB lineage: Bacteria > Acidobacteriota > Blastocatellia > Pyrinomonadales > Pyrinomonadaceae > PSRF01. The sequence continues at coordinate 3,052,843 of OY970193.1, forward strand.
AAAGATACACCAGTTCTCTACGTCCTTTTGACGCGGCTGCAGACGCTAAAAACGCCAGATTTTCTTTGACCAGTTCGAAGCGGCATCCAGCCCGCAGACGCTCGAACAGATGCTTCTCTGCTGCGTCAAACGACACTGCAGTCGTCACGTCGTACTCGATAAGCATTTCACACAACCGGCGGGAAACGCTCAAGTTCGTATATATCTTTAGCGTCGCTCCGAACGAAGCTGTGTAATCTAATGCCTTCGAGAAATGAGGATAAATCAGGCTTTCACCCCAGCCTCGGAGGTCAATAACCTCGGCTCGAGGAAACGCTTGATCAGCTATTTCCCGAAATTTATCAAATTCCATCTCTGGCATTCCGGCATTCCCACCGGGAGGCCTACACATCCAGCATGCAGCGTTACATTTTTGCGTCAGTTCGACGAACAGCATCCGCGGCCAACTCTTGAGTTGCACTTGGCGTGAGGCGTATTCCTGTCGATTGAGAATTTGGTTTTCCCGTCGTAACGGTGAATCCAGCATTACGGTTCTCCTGGCTGGGTTAACTCTCCAATATCGATTGCATATAAAGACATCATCTTTTGCCGCATATATTGCCGTATAGCTGGAAAACGGGCTCGCGCGTGTTGAAGCATTGAACCTTCCCTTCGCCGGTATCGAAAAAGCACTCGCGGGATATGTACTGCGTGCATCCCAACGGCTCCTGCCTCCAAATAGAACAAATGATCCTCATATCCACCGAGGTCGCTAATTACTTGATCATATCCATGACCGTTTCTACATCGTACGGCCTGAAATGTACTGGCTCGAATTAATGATGTAGCCACAATATAATTACCGCGACACAGTCGCCCGTAATCATATTCAGGGTGCCGATAGACCGCCGCCTCCGCGCCGAATGTTTCGATATCGCTGTATACGATCGGTGCCTTAGTTTTCTGCGCCATTGAAAGCGTGAGCTCTACAAAATCTTCGCAGAGCAGATCATCCGAATCCAACGGAATGACGTACTCTGTATCTGCGATCTCAAAGGCGCGGTTTCGCGCAGATGCCAAACCACTGTGTGGCTGTTGAAAGATTTGAATGTTCAGTTTGCTCTGAGAGAGGCGGAGCGGAACTGGAGACCCATCATCCACTACTATTACCTTATCCACTGGCCGAGTTTGCCGCGAGACACTCTCGAGCGTTTCAGCAATGAACTGCTCATGGCGGTAGTACGGAATTACCACAGCAACCGTGTTAGACGTCCTCATGTGGAGACCTTCCAGACACGAATTGTTCCCTGGTCCTCAACTGAGGGAGGGATTTCATCAAGAAACAGCTCTTGATGACGGCGGGGAGGACTTCGGATTTTGACCGTGAAGGTTCTGAGGGTACTATACTCGATCAGTGGTGTAACTATGAACTCGGTGTCACACTCTCTCAAGCGTGCCGACAAGTTATCACCACTGGTTGAACAGACAACCACTGTAGAGGATATCCGGCCCAACTCCTCCATCTGAATGGCCGCGAGAGGAAAGGGCAGAAACGCCCATGAATCGACGATAATCGCCAAATCAAATGTCCCAGCCTCGAATGGTGTGGCGACGCCAATCAGCGGCATGCTGTTCTTATCACCGTTCGCCGATTCCGCCAAAGCGGTGAACTTGAGCATCGCGGTGTTTACGCCTTTCGGTATTCCGAACATGGCGTTGGGATACGTGCCGGCAACACACGCTCTGACCTCAGTGGCTCCCAAGGCAGAAAAGATTGGCCCCACATCAAGAACCGCATTCGGCAAACGCACGGGCAATAGTTCCCGAATTAATGGGAGAACTCGGTTGAGTTGTGTACATGAGACAACTCTTAGCAGTTCAAGTTCAGCGTTTGGATACTTCTTCAGCAGTGTAAAACTGTTCCTCGCATCAGCCTCTCCTGTGCGACTATGATCCTTGGGATGCGGGTAGTGGAATCCAACCGCTGTCTCGCTTAGCTCGAAGGTGAAGCCGGCTCGATGCAACCTATATGAGAGGTCAATATCTTCCATCCCACGATCCACAAACGATTCGTCGAAACCACCCACGTCAAAGAACGCCCGTCGTGAAAAGGCAATGTTTCCAGTCCAGCCTCCCGCCCATGGACAGGTTAGACTTGAAAAGAGTTCTGGGGTTTCAACCCAATCCCAACGAACATCGGAAAGGCCAGGTAACTGACGCGCGCGCTGCAGCAGGGCTTCGATATTAGTGAAATCCCACTCAGTTCCATACCTGCTACGAAACACATCCTGACCAAGTCCGACGGCATACATGTATCCGAGTGACACTAGATCATTTTGCCCTTTAAGCTGGCTGAGATGTGCTTCCATTAGCCCTGGTCCAGGCAGTATGTCGGGATCGAGAAAGAGGATATATGGTGCAGTGGCACACTCAGCGCCAACATTCCTCGCGCGCGCGGCACGTCGTTTGGTCGGATCAAGACTGACTAAAGTGAGATCCTGACTATTAGCATGTTGCTTAACGACCTCGCATGTTCCATCGGTAGAACCATCATCTACGATGATCAGCTGCCAGTCTGATGCACTGAGGTTTTGAGCCCTCAAAAGTGGCAGTGAAATAGATAGCTCCGTAGCTTTGTTATAAGATGGAATGATCACCGACAGAAGTGGCGGAATTGTAGTGCCTCCTGACGAAAGGTTGTAAATATCGCATCTCTATTGATCAGATTTTTAACAAAACTCGACCAAAGCTGGATCCGATGAGTTTTTGGTTTCAGAAAGCCATCAAAAAAATCCCAATAATGATTTGCAATGATCAATAGATCGGGAAGTCGTCGCAATGTTTTCTCAAGCGCCTGCTCGACCTCGATGTCGCTCTTAAGAGGGTCAAACAGGTAGTTCGCGCAAGCAAAGACAAGACAGTCGCCATCGCTTTCAAAAATTCCATCCTCGTGGTACCCGAGCTCTGCTACCTTCAGATCTCGAGCAGTATTCAACTCAGTCGCCACATTTAGTTGAAATTCGATCAACGACTCGAACGCTGATCGAGAAAGGTTCTCATAAGGAGGCACAAACGTTTTCACCTGTATTTGAGGAAACGCTGTGGTAAAAATGTCCAATGCAGAAGTTAGTAATTCTCGCGCTCGACAAGCATCAACGTTGAATTCACTATAACGGTGTTCGAAGCCATGCACGCATGCTTCGATACAACCGCTGCTGGCTAAATTTCCCAGGAAGTTCGTAAGCCGAGAGTTCTTCCAAACGGGATGTGAAAGTCCTCTTCCAAATTCATAAGACGGGGTGTTCTCATCTGGTTGCGGCGTCGAAGAACGATATGCAACCATGACTGAATCGTAATGGTTTGGTATAACTGAGAGACACACCGGTAGCCCTTCACTCCAGAGTACGTCGTACAACTGCTCAAGCAACTCCGGCGGGGTGAAGTAACTTATGTCATCGTCCCGGACGATTACTTTCATTGCTGAAGATCCCAAGCGCAGGTATTAAACCTTCAAGCATTGAGAGAACTTCCCTTCAGAGTGAAATTGGGCTAGTTCCCTTCGATGTGACGTCCTCGTGATTTGTCTCAAAGTTGATGTTGCTTTGTGCTTCCCCGGTGCGATAGAGGACGTGGGTGAAGAAGCTACAAAGGCTATTACAGGAACTGAAGACTGCTGGAAAAACGAGATGATTCTTACAAAAGTTCTTGAAGCATGTCAAATAATCTGAGCTGGTTGTTGACTATAATTTCCATAAGCTGTCATGGTCTTGCAGAGTGCCATTGTAGGCTTAGCGTTTTCACTCAAGTTCAAACGCGCGTAGCGGTAAACATGAGGAAGACTGTCAAGCTTGTCACCACAAATCGCGTTCTTCAGGCAAAAGTGTGAGTGTAGTCATCCAGGATGAAGGAGATGCTCGGTGTCCTGTTTGTGTAAGTTCACAATGTCATGATTCACAAGGTTGAGGTATTGTTATTGTGGAGCTGTTCCGAACGCTAGGAACCGGTCGAGTTTATCACTCGCTCCCTCTCGCTCTTCCGGAAGAACGTGTGCATAAGTGTCTAAAGTAAATGAAACTCTGGCATGGCCGGCTTGTTCACTGACGACCTTTGGTGGAACGCCGCTCAACAAGCTCAGAGTGACATAAGAGTGCCGGAGATCGTAAAGGCGCATCGTTTCTGATAATCCCGCCCTGCGGAGCGTCGGTTTAAAGTGGTAAAAGGTGAGAAACCTCCGGCCGATCGGGTTGCCCAGACCGGTGGCGAACACCAAGTCATTATCGTGATACGTAACGCCAAATTTTAATCGCATTTCATTCTGCTTGGTGCGGTGCCGTTTGAACTCGTAAACCAGTGCTCCGGGGAAATACACGCTTCGCACACCATTGCGTGATTTAGGATCATCCCACCGCCAACCGCCGCCTTTTACAAGTTCGATCACCACTTTCCGAACGTGGGCGACTCCTCGATTTGGATCGCCTAAATCAAGAGCGCCCCATTGCAATCCCAGATACTCCTCCGGTCTCAAACCTGTAGCCAAAGCAAACTTCAAGAGAAGTCCCCAGGAATTCTGTTCCGTCGCCGCCAAAAAACGTTTCGCTTCCTCCGGCGTGAAGTAGTGCATTTCCTTCTTTTCGATTCTTGGTCCTCTGACTGAGCGCATCGGACTTTTCGTTATAAGCTCGATCGTGAGCCCCCAATTCATCGCGGTACACAAGCGCGCGTGAACATGTCTGATCGTTCTTCCTGACAACCCTCTTGCTTTCAGTTCCCGATACAAACTTTCGACATGATGAGGCCGGAGTTGCATCAGAAGATGATTGCCAAGGATGGGCCGCACATACAGTCTCATCAGGTTTTCATAAGAAGAGTACGTATTCTCCCGAGTAGTGTGTCGCCAAGCCTCCAGCCATTTATCCAAAAAATCGCTGACGGTCATCGTCATCATGCTGGTCCACGTGTCCGGATTCTCGCCCCGGTTCTGGTCACGCTTAAGTTCATGTTCTCGAGCCCAGCGTTGCGCATCCTTCTTTGTTCCAGTGATGGTTCTGTTTAAGTAGTGACGTTTCCCTTGCGAGTCGCGATTGAGGAAGATTCGTACCAGGTGTTTATCCTGACCACGGCTAATAATTTGCGCCATCCTGGTTTTCCCTTCTTGTCGAAAATCAAACGCGAATGGAGCGGACGAGAGGCTCTGAAGCTCACGCAGCCCGTTTCACTCCGCCACGCTTGATGAATTCATGTACCGAATCCTCGGAGAAGCGCAGGATGCGTTCTCCAAGATTGACTGACGGCAATTCCTGATTCCTTGCCAGGCGGTAAACAACCTGGGCATTCGTATTCAAGAGGTCGGCAACCTCCTGGGCGCTCAGTAAGCGGGTTGGCTTTGCTGGAGTAGGCACCACCAGCAAGCAGAAAAGTCGACGTACAAGGTCTCCCACTTCGAAGCCCAGCTGCTCTGATGGGCTGGCGAAAACGTCATCTGCGCCGCCGGCAAACCCCTCGAGATGCTCGTTACTGGTTTGTAAAAGTGGTTTTGGCATTCACCTGTTCGTCCTATCAGACCTTTTAAAGTGAGAACGTCTTCCTATTGGAGGAGCGGGGAACGTTTAGTTCGCACTGTCGCTCACGTGCATTGAAAAATCTCACCAGCTCCCGTAGACCCTCGATACTTAATAAATGGGTGATTTCAGTTTGAACAGTTTCGGTTTCCGACTTTTCAAAGTCGGTCCAGTCGATAGGTATGCGGAGAGTTCGGCCGTCTGGTCCTTTAAGTTTTACGGAAGATCCATGAAGACCCAGGAACTTAAGGCCCTTTCCGGTAAAAGGGTGGTGTGGATGGGTAATGGTGACGTGATCTAACGACGCCGTTGCGCCTGTAGCATTGTGCGATGCATATCCACGTCTGTATCCCATAATGCAACTCTCTCACCGTCAACTTGCAACCACAGCAATGCTTAGATTTTGAGCAGGAGTGTCAGGCGAGGTTGAAGTTGGCGCCACAGTGACGTCCCGTTTTCTACCTACAATCTTATAGCGCTTGCGAAAGTAATAAATGGAACTCCTGGCAAAATCTTCCCCGTTCATATTTCGGAAGCCCGCTTGATTTAGAATTCTTGCGATTTCGCGATCGCTGTAATTGGCAACGAGTGTTTCGATGAGTTCAATGATCGCCGAGTCGGCAGGACCATAAAAACCCCGTTTTTTAGGTAAAAGCTTATACCTCTTCCGAAAGCCGTAAATGGAATCCTTGTCAAAATCTCCCCCGTCCATATTTCGGAAGCCCGCCTCATTCAGCGCTTTCGCGACCTCGCGATCGCTGTGATTGGGAATCAGTGTTTCAATCAGTTTAATAATCTCGGGATCGACGTGACCGTAATCGGTCATGAGCGGCAATCGCACCTGGAGTTTCGTACAAGCCTGAGTTCGCCAACGAACTCTGACATCGGCGTGCGGTCCAAGTTTGGTGATGGTCACATCGCTAATCAGACATCGCAGAAGATTCTTTTTGATAACCATTGAAGTACTATCAGCGCTCCATAAGAGCGGCACGTTCTTTAGTAATGCATTAATGTCGTCACGTTCTGTGGGCGATATTTTCAGCACAGCATTGACCGACTCATCCTGCTGTCGTTTCAAGCGAATCACTTCTTCTTCTTTTTTCTTTAATTCGGTCTGGGCGCAATCGAAGGCGTACTGGTTGTTGTAGTCGACGTGTAGGAGTCGCTGCCGTGCATGCGTAACGGCTGCTTTAGCGTGTTCAATCTGAAGATTGCGCTGACGCTCGAGCGCGTGTCGTTGGAGGTGTAGTCGCTCAACTGCCTCAATTGTCAAATTCAGTTGAACTGGCTCAATTGCTTTGAGGAAAACTTCCTCGACGGCCCTATCGATTCTGCTGCCATTGACATGCTGGCAGTTGGGTTGGCCCCATATTCTTGCTTCATAGGAACAGCGGTAATACAGGTTTGTGCCGGTATAACCAACTGACATTTTGCGACCGCATTTGCCACACAGCGCCAGGCCCTGCAAGAGCGCAGAACCGGCGCGCGATGCTCCCCGCGCCTGAAAAACGGTTCGATTTTGTCGCAATTGTTCTTCAATTCTGAGGAAATCGGCCCACGATATATACCCTGGATGAGCGTTATGCTTAACAAACTGCCATTCATCACGCGCTGCTTTGGTCTTAACAGTTTTTACTTGAGATTCGCCCGCTGTGATTACAGGCTTTCGTTTCGTTGGGCGTCGTCCATAGGCGTACGTACCTGCATAAATAGGATTATGCAAAATTTGATTCACGCGCCTCGGCATCAACTTTACCCACTCACATTTCCCATGTTGACTGCGCATGTAGTTTGGGAACAGCAAATTATTTTTGGCAAAATAAAGGGCTACTCCTCTCGCCGTCTTCGTCGTTTCAAAGACTTCAAAAACCAAACGTACTGCCTTTTGAACGGAGGGATTGGGATCCAAAATGATCGTGCCTTCTTGTGAGTAAACAAATCCGGTGGGCAGAATGAACCGCAGCTCGCCTTTCTTCGCTAACTCCATCCGGGCGCCTTTCATCCGATTTGTAATTAACCGTAATTCCATCTCACCCATAAGTGCTTTGAACTTCATCAGGGTGGTGTCGTTACTGTCACTGGCGTCGTAGACGCCATCAGGGTCGATGATCAGAGTCTCGGTCAGGTGGCAGATCTTTATAAGGTGATGCCAGTCTGCGGAATCGCGACCTAAGCGAGTTGACTCCAGGCTAAAAACAGCGCCCACCCGGCCTTCTGTAATCTCGCAGAGCATATCCAGGTATCCCAACCTGCCCTGCGTTGAGGCACCAGAGGTGCCGGTATCTGCGGTGACCACGATGATATTTTCTTTCTGCCAACCCAGTTCATGAGCCAGCAGTTGGATATCCGCTTGACGTTGTCCGCTGACAACGTGTTTTTTGACACTCTGCGCCGTTGACTGACGCACGTAGATGAAAGCCAGTTTTTCAATATGCCGCCGCTGAATCTTTGCTCTTTCATTCTGAAACGACATGTCGTCTACTTTCCCTGCGATCGATTACTCCAAAGACTCGGGCTCTACGTCGATAGCGCGTTTGTCATGGTCGGCGGCTGAAGCAGTTCGGTAGGCCAAGAAACGGTAACAGACGTGTACGAAGAGATTGATGACCGTTTGTTGTGTGTCGGGATCGAGCTGAGACCACAGGTCCTCAAGGTTCGCATCCTGTCCTGTCTCCTCAGGATCCGCCATATCGCGCCCGTTCTTTGCGAGCCGTTCATCCGGTCTCGAGTCTGCTCTCCCAGGTTGCGCTTGTGGCTGTGGAGTGTGTTCACAGTTCCCCTTTTAGCGTTGCAAAAACAACGCTGAAAATGAACGTATGAAGTACACCAATAGCCGTCAACAATATTTTTTTCGCTAATCGCGGGACAATCTATCAACCGAAAACGCAGCCGATTCGGTTTCAGCATCGAGCTTGGGGCGATCGCTCTCTGCGAGCCGCTCACACAGTTGTGAAACTGCGCTCTCACATCGCGTTTATGGCCGTCGAGTGTGTTCATCGTTCCTTTTGGTGCTGCAAAACAACACTGAAAACGACCGTATGAAGTACACCGATAGCCGTCAACAATATTTTTTCAACCAAAACCACCGTTGGCTTTAGTTAACTGGCGATATCCATGGCACCAGTGCATACGCCGGAACAAGTCAGGTAGTGACTAGAATGCTCGGAGCTGCGAATAGTGCTTTCGTTCAAGACTCCAGATTTAAAGCGTCGACAAGTGAAGAAAGCGGAAGGCTAGGTGGTTTCTATTAGCTATCGAGAACTGAGGATGAGGTCGAAGGATTATCTGGTAAGAATCAGGGCAAGATTTTTTACATTATGACTCAAAAATGTAATTTTTTTTACTTCGAATAAAGAGCAGAAAACTCCTGCGGAATATAACCGGATTTAGCGCTCAATCAACGAAGCTCCTAAACTAAGTACCAGCGTGCAGCCGGCGCTCAGCCTGTCTCAGCCAGGTGCGAACAGATCGATCTGAACGACCAAGGCTCAATGCAATGGTACGCTGAGGTTCTCGAAATCCGTGCTGTAGAACGAACGCAAGACGCTCATGTGGTTTCAATAGCGAAAGCGCCTCTCTTAAATAAACAGCGTCTTCCGGAGACAGACTCGGACTTCTTATCTCAGGCGCAAAACCGAATCTGTCATTCGCATCGAGCGAGACCGCCTCAGCGTGTCGAATTGCACGCAGCACGTCACGCGCTAAATTGTGGACGAAGCGGCGAAAGCAGAGTTGTGACCAGATTCCGCGGCCGGCCGGCGCTTCAAGCATAATGATCCACGCCAGAGACGCTACATTCGCACTCAGTTCGCGGCTGGCCTGCGCACCCAAAACCCTGGCGTAGTAATCAGAAACTCGCGTCTTCATCTTTTGGTCCAATCCCGCGGCCAGTTGCTCGACCAGCAGAGCGTTGCCGCCAGCACGGAAATGGAGGATGAGGAAGATGAGCGCCTCTTCCGTTAAGGTTCCTAAACTTGTGATTGGAGCTCTGCTCCACGAGATAAGCTCCTCCGTGTCCATCTCTAAAGCTGTACGTATTTGTCGTTCAGGGGCATCGGCATGATACAGCCTCTTGCCCTTGAGCTTTTCTTCTGCAAAGTGATCGCACTCAAACATGTGAAATCTCCCTATGTTTTGCTTGAGCCAACAGGACAGGTATGCGATACTTCAAGCCCGAGCCTTCGTTAAGTACAGAATGCCCGCCCCGCCGCCAAGCGGGTTGAAATGAAATTGACCTGGAGAGGCAAGGCCGTGAACCATTCGCCTACTCCAGGTCGTTTTGCTTTCGGGAACGCGTTCGGGGCGTTCTTCCAAAAAACCCTGCCTTAACTACAACGCCAGGAACACCACTGCCGCTCACTCACTTTCCAGCAGAAATCAGTGAGACGTGTTGGCGGAGTTATGGCTTTCGTACTAAGGAAAATCTTGCTGGCTGGGCTTCATTAGCATCACGATACTGAATCTGCCCACCTGTTGCCGCAACTCTCAATGGTGCGAAGTCAACCGTTATGTTTAGCGTGCGACCAGACGAGAAAAGTATCTGGCCATCTCGAGCAAAACGAAGATCACTGGGTAACGCACGCGTCTCAAGCATCGGATAGAGATCGCCATCACTATCGAGCAACACCAGCGGAAACCTGTCGAACGGACGCAGATTACAATCCCCACCATCATTGCGGCCGCATTTGACCTCAATCATTACTCGGGTTCGATCAGAGAGTTGCTCAATGCCACTGACTCTCCAGAGTGGCACGTCCGGAAGGGCGAGTGCTCGCATGGGTACCAATTCAGGTTGCGACTGCGTGATGGAGAGGCTGCGAAGAGCAGCCAGTTGTTGCCGAGCGGCAGGTGCATGTCTCGAGTTTGGCGACTCTCGCAAATACTTTTCCAGTTGAGCGATGGCAGCTTCAATGTTTCGTTGCGCAGCCCACCAGTTATCATCTGGTCCAGCGGTCTTCTGCGGTCCGGGAACCTTTGGCGTTTGCGGCGCTCGACCACCTGTTTGTGCCGCTAACACGTAAAACGCTGTCAATAATAAACAGCAGGCAGTAACCAGTCGGATATTACGATGGCCCATAGACACCTCACTGTCGCTCGGCAGGACGAGCTGACCATTTGCCATAATCGTCCTTGAAAATTTGAAAATCCAAAACGGCTGTCTGTCGCGTTTTCTTCGTAGTTACCTTTGCCTTCACTGGCCAGTATTTCTTTTCTGCGTTGAAATAACCTCTGGTGTCGATCTCAACTGTCTCAAGCTCAATACGGCCTACCAGCGGGTTCCAGGCTCCCTTCGCCATAATTGCTTGTTTAATTTCCTCATCTGTTGGTTTCGGATTCGAGAGACCAGCGCAGGCAGCAATACTGAGACAGAGAAATATTAATAGGACCACCTTCGAACTGTTTTGAGTCGACCCCAACACAGCTCTAAGAGGGCGGAAGGCCACGTCCCCTGATCTGCACTTGGTGTTAGTCTGCACTGCTGACCCCATGAGTATTGAACCCTATTTGATTGTCAGCTGGGGGCTTGTCTGATATTTTCCGCTCGTTACTTGAAAATCTGAGCTTCAAGCCTATGAGAGAAGCGGCCAGCACATCTGAATGATGAGCGCCGCTGGTGAACGAGGACTTCGGATCACCACGGCTTTAATCAGAAGCACCATCTTAGGAACAATTGTTCCTAAGCGCAAGATCGCTACGCTCTTCTCCCTGCCAGGAGATGGGGCCTGATGGGAAAGGGTAAGCGAGCCCGCCCACGGTTCCTGGGCAAGAAGATGCGGATCATCCGGGAGACCCTTGGCCTATCCCAGAATGAAATGTTGCGGCGATTGGAGTTGGAGAATGAATTTACACGCTCCGAGATTTCAGCCTATGAACGGGGAGTGCGAGAACCGCCTTCCAAGGTATTACTGAGGTACTCGGCCGTAGCTCATGTTTGGGTCAACGTTCTTATTGATGATGACTTGAATTTGCCCTCGATATTACCCGCGAAAACAATGCACGCTGGCATCAGCCGCTCAAAGAGTTAGCGGAAAGAGAGTGACGCGCTTGATTACATTCAACCTATTGCCTCCACTCAAAAGCCATAACATTTGGCTAGAGTGGTGCAATTAGTCTTGAGTGTGACGCGCTCAAGAAGAGGCAACGCCCTGTCTCATTCGAGGCTCTTTTTTTAATAGGTCTAGGGGTCTAGGGTTAAGACCGGGTTCAGTCAAGAAAGAACCGTGGGGAGGTGTGTGATAAGATGCCAGAACGCCGAAAAGGAGACTCGTAATCGAAATCAATGACTGATATGCCGAAACTGCGCCATGACTGGACAGCAGATGAGATCGAGTCAATCTATACCTCACCTTTACCTGATTTGGTTTTTCGCGCTCAGGAGCTCCACCGCTCACATCATTCTCCGATCGAGATTCAAGGTTGCGCCTTACTAAGCATCAAGACCGGCGGCTGCCCCGAGGATTGTGCGTACTGCCCACAATCAGCTCACTACAAGACGGGCTTGCTACGTACCGAGCTGATGAAAATAGACGATGTCGTATCAGCGGCCGAGCGTGCACAGGAACGTGGGGCCACGCGGTTTTGTCTCGGAGCCGCGTGGCGTGAGGCACCACAAGGAGCTGAGTTCGAAAACGTACTTGAGATGGTGCGACAAGTACGGGCGATTGGAATGGAAGCTTGTTGCACTCTAGGTATGCTAACTCAAGAGCAAGCGGACGCATTAGCTAAAGCGGGACTGACCGCATACAACCACAATCTGGATACTTCGCCGGAGTTCTACGAGCAGATTATTACTACTCGCACCTACGAAGACCGATTGCAGACCCTCGCACATGTTCGGCATGCCGGTATCACGGTTTGTTGCGGAGGGATAATTGGACTCGGTGAAGGTCGCAGTGATCGGTACCAATTACTTTCGCAATTAGCTGCGCTTCGTCCGCACCCTGAGAGTGTGCCGATAAACCTACTGGTAAGGGTCGCCGGGACACCGCTTGCTGCAAATACTCCCATCGATTCCACGGAACTGGTACGGATGATCGCGACCGCACGAATTATTATGCCTACATCAATTTTGCGTCTAAGTGCGGGGCGTGTTTCACTCTCAGAGGAAGCACAAGCACTGTGTTTCCTAGCAGGTGCAAATTCGATCTTCCTCGGAGAAATATTACTCACGACTCCCAACCCCGAAGACACCCAGGATCATAATCTGCTCGCAAGACTAGGGCTGCGATTGAGCTCTGGGCCACTAACCAGCTCAGTGGCCGCTAACGAGGATGCTGAGTTTGCCTCCTGATGAATTAGAACAAAGATTACGAGACCGGCTCACTGAGTTGGAGATAGCAGGACTGCGCCGACGATTGCTTCCCGCCGCAGGCATTGACTTCGCGTCTAATGATTATCTTGATTTGGCCCATCACCCTTTTCTGAAGGAACGTATGATTGAGGCGGTTGGACGAGAAGGCTGCGGTGCGACTGGGTCTCGTTTGATGCGAGGAGATAGCAACAGCTTCACTACAATTGAGCAACGCTTCGCCGCTTTCAAAGGAACAGACCAGTCGCTCTACTTCAGTAGTGGTTACCTGGCAAATCAGGCGGTGCTTACAACGTTTCTTGAACCTGAAGATCTCGTTTTTTCTGATCGGCTTAACCATGCAAGTTTGATCGATGGGATACGGCTCAGCAAAGCGCGGTGCGTGATTTTTCCCCATTGTGATGTAGACCGGCTGCGCGATCTACTTTACGAAGATCACGGAACGGGCCAGCGATTCCTGGTTACCGAATCACTCTTTAGTATGGACGGGGATCAAGCACCACTAGTTGCATATGCTTCTCTGTGTAAAGAGACAGGAACTGCCCTCATTGTTGACGAAGCACATGCGGTCGGTATCTATGGCATGAGCGGCAGTGGCCTAATTGAAGCAACTGGAATAAGTGAAGAGGTTTTTCTCTCCATCAACTCGGCTGGCAAAGCTCTTGGAGTAGCGGGTGCCTTTGTTGCGGGACAAGGTTCGGCAATAGATTACTTGATCCAGAAGGCACGTTCATTCATCTTTTCAACAGCTCCGCCTCCCGCCCTCGCTGCCGCGATTGATGCTGCTTTAACTTTGGTAGCGACAGAGCCTGAGCGGCGTCTCAAAGTGCTCGAGAATGCCGCGCGGCTACGTCAAATAATTACGGACCGCGGAGTAACGATTCCACTCGGTCACTCGCAGATTCTGCCCCTGATAATAGGTGACAATGTGCGGGTGGTTACCGTCGCGGAATCATTACGTAAGCAAGGCTTTGATGTGCGAGCCATACGTCCTCCGACAGTTCCAAATGGATCGGCGCGTTTACGCATCACAGTCAATTCAAGTCTTGATGAAACCGTACTGCGCGCTTTTGCCTCAGCACTTAAAGTTGTCTTGAACGAAGAGGCCCAAAGATGCGAGGTATTTTCGTAACCGGAACGGATACTAATGTCGGCAAGACAATCGTCGCGGCCGCATGCATGCATAGGTATCGTAACGCAACAAGATTGCGTTACTGGAAACCAGTGCAGACAGGTATAGAACAAGACGATGACACCGCTACAGTTCGTAAACTAGGCGCTTGCTTGGATGAAGAAATTCTTAACGTTGGTGTTAGATTACCAAGACCTCTTTCGCCCCACCTGGCGGCCCAACTTGAAGGAGAACACATAGAAGTCCGGGATCTACTTCGATTTGTTCGTCAGAGTTCTGTGGACAGAGGCTGGGTAATTGAAGGCGCCGGTGGCGTCATGGTGCCACTCAACGAGATCGATCTGGTAATTGACTTGATGGAACAACTGGCCTTGCCAGTGATCATTGCCGCCCGTTCAGGTTTGGGAACGATCAATCACACTCTACTCACTCTAAATAGTATTCGGAGTCGTGGATTACAAACTGCGGGTGTTGTGATGGTCGGTTTGGCTGATCACAACAATCGCAAGGCCATAGAACATTATGGTGAGGTCGCAGTGCTGGGTGAGATGCCACATTTTGAATCGCTCACCTCGGCAACCCTAAAACGCTGGGCACAAGCTGAACTCGATCCGGATAGTCTGCTGGAGGAGTTATTCAATGACTAACCGAACTGAGCAAGATCCGATGATGCTTCACAATTTAACTTTACTCGCAAGGGACAAGCGGTCACTTTGGCATCCTTACACTCAAATGCAGACCGCACCCGCACCACTTCCGATCACGCGCGGCGAGGGCGTATATCTTTATTTGGAAGATGGAACTCGCATTCTGGATGGAATTTCTTCTTGGTGGGTGAATGTTCATGGCCATAGCCATCCAAAATTGAACGAAGCTTTGGCTGATCAGGCACGTCAGTTGGAACATGTGATCTTTGCGGGATGTACTCATCCAAAGGCCGTGGAATTGGCAGAACGATTGATCGAATTGCTGCCGACCGGGCTTTCGCGCATTTTTTACTCTGACAACGGGTCAACGGCAGTCGAAGCGGCACTGAAGATGGCATATCAGTACTGGCGTAACCTCGGTCAAAATAACCGTCGAACCTTTATCACTCTTCACTATTCCTATCACGGCGATACCGTTGGCGCGATGTCCGTGAGTGAAGATTCTGTCTTCACTCAATTTTTTCAACCGCTACTCTTTCGAGTGACGCGGGTAGCCGCTCCATACTGTTACCGTTGCCCACTCGGCCTTCAACGTGACCTGTGCCACATTGATTGTCTTGATGAATTAGATCGATCGCTGCGCCAAGAAGGCGAGTCCGTTGCTGCGGTTCTCGTTGAGCCTATGTTACAAGGCGCCGGCGGTATGGTAGTTTGGCCCGCTGAGTTTCTCTCCGGTGTTAGAGAACTATGTAATCGCTACAATACGCTCATGATTGCCGATGAGGTCCTTACTGGATTTGGTCGGACGGGACGAATGTTCGCGAGCGAGCATGCAGGAGTGACGCCAGATATTATGTGTCTTTCAAAAGCTCTTACGGCTGGCTATCTACCTCTAGCCGTGACAGCTACAACGGAAGAGATATATCAGGCATTTTTAAGTGATGATAGAAGCAAGGCATTTTTCCATGGTCACTCTTACACAGCCAATCCGCTCGGTTGTGCTGTGGCCGTAGCGAGCCTGGATTTGTTCCATAGCGAGCGCCGGCTGGATCAGGTGCAGCAATTGGAGCGACTTTTGCGGGCAAGATTAGAGCCAATGAAAGTATTTCCCAATGTCGGTGACGTGAGGGTCATTGGTGGAGTCGGGATCATCGAACTGGTGCAAGATAAAAAAACTCGTGTGGCCGGCGGATATCTAGATCACGCAGGAATGGAACTTGGACGTGAGTTCTTAAAGCGCGGGTTACTGCTGCGGCCGTTGGGGAACGTGCTATACTTCATGCCGCCATACGTAATAAGCGATAGCGAAGTCCATTGGTCTTTAGATCAGATTGAAACAGTAGTGCGCAAGTGGCGCTGGCCTCAAAGCCAAACCAGTGCTGTCTCAACAATCGTAAACAATTAACTGTTAATCTTCACCCAGGGGAACTCACTGCTAGGCTGAAAGTCCTTAACTCCATAAATTTTCAGAATTATCAAGAGTTCGGCCGGGTTATATCCAAGCTTTCCATTTCAAGGGGAAAGTTCAAACGTCCAGACAGACGGTTTTGCCGTCCTTAGAGGAGAGATCATGAAAAAAACTTCCTTGCTCGTGGCTGTGGTATTCCTCTTGGTCGTAACGGGAGAGGCTCTCTCGTTTCAATTGAATTCAGGTAAAAGCTCGACGGTTCAAATAAAGGACCAGCGAGAAACCTCACGGCTTGCACCCTCAGCTAAGGGGCGTTCTAAGAGCCGCAAAACTCCCCAAACGAACCCGTACGCCAGCTTGGTGGGCATGTGGACTAACCTGTTGGGCTCGACACTGACTATTACCGCTGTCGATCCAAGCACAGGGCAGATCACCGGAACCTACAAATCGCCTTCAGGTGGGGGCTCGACTGACTGGTCCTTGATCGGGTGGGTGAACTCCGCGGCTCCAGCGGGCAAGGACAATGTTATAGTGATCTCGTTTAGCGTTCGGTGGGGTCCAATCGGCAGCATTACAACCTGGGCAGGTTACGTGAGAACTGTCAACAGTGTAACCACGCTAACAGCGAATTGGTTTCTCGTGAGGCCGAACTCAGATTTTGTGTGGGATCACATCCTTACTAATCAAGATGTCTTCACGAAGAAGTGAACAGTCGTCGTATGGCCAACGATGTGATGTTACGGGATAACATCAGTCCGATTTGCTATTAATCGCAATGTCGATTTGAAGTGAAAGCGGTGAGTGGTACCTACTGCTGACCGCTTTCCTTCTAATACAAAACAGGCTGACGTCATATCGCGAGGAACGGCGCCCACACCGTTATCTCAGACCAATTATCGCTTCGTGGAATAAAGCGGCCCTGTCGGCAAGTAATCTCTGTGCAACGATAGCTGACCATTATTAGATGTAAGGTGGTTCAGTTTCCAAGCCGCTGCTGATAAGTTCTCATCTCACATGCAACCTCTGCTACTTCTTGCTCTCGTTCACTCCTCACGAAACGAATGGATCTGTTTATGAAAACTAAGTTCAGCCTTCTCACGCTAGTGTTTCTGGTATCGTTCAGCATCAATGCTTCCGCTGACGATCTAAATATCACCGGAGTTTACGAAAATCCTTACGCTTGTGGAGACAGAAGTTTTGAAGTGAGTGTGAGAATCGTCCACCAGTTGGACAACCCATTAGAGTGGTTCTTTCGGCTCAAATGCAATTTCGCAAGAGATCTCTTCACGGCCCCACCCTGTAGTGCCAACGCAGCATTCTCCTCAGCGATTCCTGGTTGAATTCTGACGCGGCAATCTCTCGCTCGGGATGCGGCCCAGCTATCCGGTCCAGCACTATTGCTATCCAGTTACCCTTGGTATTTATGAAATACTCCGGGCCGTCGCGACGACACCCGAATCGTAAAGGGTTCCCCTCGTCGTCGAAAGAGACGCAGACAGAGTATTCGCTGCCCACGGGGGACCCTTTTACTCTTTTGGCAGACCAGATGTGAAAATCATGATCAAAATAATTCTCCCAACTTTTCCTCTCGATGACGTAATTACCCGGCCCGAAACCTCTGGTGGCCAGCTCTTCCAGATTGCTCGTAATCATATCGTCCACCTTTGCTACAAAAGTCGACTCTTTCTTCTTCGCCCGCGAGCGTTTAGCCTCCCTCGGATCTTCTTTGTGATCGACGTCAAGCCAGCTCATACTAAACCTCCCACAAACTAAGTGTCTGTGCAATCGTAAATCGCCAGAGCTGAAGAGATGAGATGCGATGGTGCTTCACAGTGAGACTGAGGATCTGCATTCAATAGATCAGGTCAAGTTGCCCGTATTGTCCATTCGGTAGTATTTCGCTTTGCTAGGCCAGTTGAAGGGGATATCCGTTACAAGTACAGGAATGCCCATGCGTTGCGCAGCCCACGAGGTCGCCCTTTCAACCCTTGGTAATGCCATGCCACTTCCCTCTTCGGCACGTTAGAATCAAGCCCTATGTACCCCATTAAGTGATGACCTGATTGATCAGTGTAATAATTTGTCAGAACATCAGAACAAAGGCGTGCCAACTCAATTGCCGCGGGTACATCTGAGGTGGAGGTAGTACGCGCGTCTCCCACGACTAAGACCCCGCGATTATTGGCCAGCATCGAGTTCTCCAAAAAGTCGATGAACTTCAGGGATGTGACATCGGCATGGGTCGACGTTTTTGCTTCGGCCTGGCAGCCGCTCGGTGGCAGACATCGAAGCAACTGCGCCTTCCACCTACTCGCGCTTGTTGCTGTTCCTGCTCGCGGTAGATGGTGTTCAACCTCGATTCCAGCAAGCTCACGATGAGAGAGATGCTAACTCACAGTCGGGTGGCGTGCGGTTAACTACGTTTCCTGAACCACACGCTGCCTCCGTGGGCCAACTATATGAAGTTACGCGACTTCAATACCGCTGCTATAAGGCCAATCATCAACGCTGCCAGCCCGAACCAATACAAAGAGTGATGCATGAACCTGCGGCGCGGCGAGAACGCTTCTGCCTCGAACTTCGACAGGTAATCTGCTTGCCAAGGGTCATTGATTTGGCGAGACATGAACAGACCTGCGTTGATCCCTGCAACAATGTAGATGGCGATCGCAGCAAGCAGCCCCGCGATGAAGTATCCAGACTGCTTGACGCCTAGCGCATCCGCAATAACCGCGAGGGCGGCTGGCGTACCAAGGTACAGGCCGATATGAAATTTGATGTAATCGTAGACAAGCCTCAACTGGTCTCGGCGATCTGCGGCTTCGACTGTCTCGCCCCATTTCACGTCTGACATTATGGCTACCCTCCTGTAGCGCCTAAGGCATGAATTAACCCGCGCCAAGCGAGGCAGCCTTCAACATTATCGCAGCAGACAACGACCGAAAGAGACGATATCGAGGCGTCGGGTTGAATGAGTTGTTAATTCGTTAGACTGCGAGGTGAATTCATAGCATACCTATAAAAGAGATGGCTAGCGCAACTGCTCCAAGCCATAGAAATATTCCTGAAGCAATAGTTAATCCAATCTCTCGACGAAAGCTTTTCCACATCTTCTTCTTTTCTTCTTTGGCTCTATTGACATCATCTTTATCTTTTGAGCGACGCAGTTCCCGCCTAAGTGCCCCTAGTTGGTATGCGATGGCATCGGCTGAAGCATAGCCGTGAGCAACGCACACCCCGCAGATAATCCAAGACAAGCTAAAGATGCGGACAAAAAATATTTGAGATAACTATTTGAATGAGGTACATCTTTCGCTAGGATATTTGCGACGAGAAAACCTATAGCGGCAATTCCTAGCAAAGATAGCCGAAGTAATTCGGTTGAGAAGGACTGGTATTTGTTTGAAACCGCGAGATCATGTTCGAACGTATTGTTGGGTAATTGCATAAGACCTAAAGGTAGCTCCTCTTTAGGAAGGTCGGGTTCAGATTCCTTCATTATTATTCCACCCTTTGTAGTGATCGTAGTCTAACGTCGCGCTTCAGTCTCGGCGTGCTCGTTCCTAGGTCTTTCAGAGAATGACACCCGCGCCGTCGGCCGCAAGTGCTAGTTACCGCTCGCTCTTCTCAGTGGTCTATTCGAACTCCAAATTACTCCTAACCCGGCTTAGTGCAACACCGAATTGTGGGGCTCCTTTGCGTGTAGCGAAGCTTCAATCACCACTCCGCGCCACACGAATTCTTAACTCGTTAGGCGCGTGGTTTTGACTCAAATTATTCCGTTCGTTCTAATAACGCTTGAGCTTTGGCTTCATCATTTCTTTTTGACATTCCTCAACTAGCAGCCATCTTAGCGCGGAATGAATTGTTAAGGCCTGGTCCACGATTTCTTTCCCCCATGAAAGCGGAAGAAACTGAGTACGTTATCAGGTGGATAACTTTAGCTTTGAGCGGAGACTTCCGACCTCATAACTATGCGGAGAAGCGATTAGGGAAAGTATTCTTCAGAATCCAGCAAAAGCGAAACCTGAAAATAAGATCTTCAGGTAATGGACCTCCTAGTCGATCTCGTCATAAAAAGACGGAGATCGTAACTGCTAAATTAGGCTCGATAGAATGGCGGTAAATAGTGCCCTTCTCACCATCCGTCTTCAAATCGTCCCAATGGCTTCTCACACTCGTAATAGCACCGGTCTCGTATTTCTTCCGGTGGCCAAGGAGATCGCCACGGCGTAGAGCTGTACCTGAGTTTGATATGCTTCTATCCGACCTCTCAATTCGACGTCGGTCTTATAATCAACAACGATCCATGAGTCGTTTTCTTCATACGCAAGATCTACGACGCCTTCAACTACTACTCCCCTCCCCAGTTGAGCTGTAACGGGAACTTCCCGGCGACACTTTTTGCCAGCCCGAGCCGCCGCCTTCAATCGTGGATGTGCGAGCGCTCCTAAAACAGCTTTGGCCGCGGCCGTAACCTCATCCGTATTGGCTCCCAAGATGCGCCCTTGAACCGAAGTCGTCGCTTCCACGGCTGGCGGATCCGCATCGAGAGGAACAATAGACAATACGGCGTGAACCAGCGTGCCAAAGCGGGGCCCAAATGGTCTCTTGGTGATATCTTGGACTGATTCAATGATGAGATCCGGCAATTTGGACCAGGTCTTCCCAGCGTCTGTTGTTTGATCAGTCGTCAAGGATGGTGAGATGGAGTGACTGCCACCCGCAGTTACAACAGACCAAGACGGCCTGCTGGATACTTCTCGAACCTTTGTTCTTTGCTCTTGCCATGCTTCGTGCCTTTGCATGCCTTCCCTGGCTCGAGTTCCGTCAACATCTTTTGTTAACAAGCTCGTTAATCGTGAACCTGAAGCGGGTTGAACAGTAAGCTCCAACACTGAAGGGTCCCACCAAACGACCTGATGTTCGCCAGCCCGAGGCACATGTAAGCCCGGCGAAACAGAGCCCGGACTGCGAAAGCAATTTGAAGGTCGTTCGAACACATTGTCGGCACCAAACTCCGGGCAGCCGGTGGGTTGTGTTGTAATCGGCTCGAAACTGGTTTCAACTGCGGGGTAAAGAACAGGGGTCAACGTGGAAAGCCAGCCATCGTATGGCTCATCTCCGATGGCGCAGACAGCGAGAAGATCTCTGGCTCGCGTGGCGGCGACATAAAGAAGTCTGGTAGCTTCTTCCCGCTCCAGAGTAGTTTCCTCATCAGCATGTTCAGGAACTTCAACAGGAACACATCCGGCCAATTCCATCGCACACAACCTGTCGCGCTGACTGCTCCAACGCAGCGCTGGCCGGGTGTGCTTGGCTGTTAGATCCGGCAGGATAACAACGGGAAACTCAAGGCCCTTTGCTTTGTGAATGGTCATGATCCTCACGCCATCCATACCTTCTTCCAGAATCGGAGCGTCGCCAGCCTCTCCGTTGTCAGCCTGGTCCTCAAGCCAGTCGACAAAAGCACGGAAGGAGATAACGCCATTTCGTTCCGCCCGACGGGCCATCTCCGACAGACGCATGAGGTTGGCCATCGCCTGTTCTCCAGTGGGCCATGTTGCAATCCCGGCGTGGGCGCGTGTGAGCGACAATAGCCGCCCTATTGTTGCAGCCAGGGGCTGATAGTTTCGCATTCGGTGCAACTCACGCAAGATAGATAACGCATCAGCAACTTCCTTAACGCTGGCCGGCAGATCCGCTGCTGCCTCGCGATAGGGATTAAAACTGGAATGAATGCTCTTGTAGCTTAGTAGCTGAGAGTCGTTCAGTGCGAAGAATGGCCCCCGCAAAGTCGCAAAGACAGCTAACTCGTCATTGGGCCACTCGATCGCAGTCAGTGCAGTGCGGATCGCTTCAATTTCCTCTCGCGTGTGAAAGGCGCTGCCCCCAATCAGTAGGTGCGGCAAGCCTCGATCCTCCAGCGCTGACACATAAGGCCAGGTCACGTCGCTGGCGAACCCGCGGAAACGCTTAAAGAGGATGCAGATGTGTCGCGCTTCCAGTGGTACCTGCTCCTTGCCAGGGCCTCGCTCTGTCACAGTCCAGCCACTCTTAGTTAATAACCAGTATATAAACGCGGCCACGGCGAGGGGTTGCGACGAATTAATTTGTTTGTCGGTGATTCGGCTGCGATTGCCATAGTCTGTATAGGGCTGTGGAACCGGCAGCGCGATCAAAGCAGGTTGCGTATTGAACTCTGATCTGAACGGCGCCATCGGCACATAGCGAGCTTGAGTTGGCGATTCCCCGCTCATAACAGAAGAGAAGGCCGCGTTAATGGCAGTCTGGATTTCTGGTCGCGACCTGAAACTCACGCTTAACTCGACCAGCTTGCCGCCGCAGGTAAGGACGCGTTGTTTGACCTCTTCGTAAAGCTTTATATCAGCTCGACGAAAACGAAAGATCGATTGCTTTGGATCACCGACGATGAACAACTTGCCGGGTGTAACCGTCGCCTGACGCCAGTCTGTTTCCCTGAGGTCTTCGGTTGCCAAGAGCATCAGGATTTCGACCTGCAATGGATCGGTATCTTGAAACTCGTCGACGAATATATGGGTGATACGACGCTGGAGATCGTCTCGAATGCTCTCGTTATCGCGAACCAGATCGCGAACCCGAATAAGCAGATCCACAAAATCAAGATAGCCGGCGCGCTCTTTGCGATGTTCATATTCGCTGATGGTGGGCCACAATTCATCCCGTAGCAGTGGGGCAAGTTGGGCGCCGGCATCACGAATGAAATCCGCAATGTTAGTTACCAGGCCATCGCGGCGTTTGATCAATTCCTCTTTCGGAAAACCGTCATCTCCGAAATATGCGACGTAATTCTTCGATTTCCAACTATGAAGGAACTCAAACAACCGTCCTTCAATAGCGTCGTAGTCTCGATTAGTAACCCGCTCCATTCTCGTTACCTCACTAACAAAGTGCTTCACATGAAGGAGTGAGTTCGTCAGTTGCCACCGAGGATTCCCTCGGTCAGCCCAACTACCCAGTTCTTTCATTTCAGCAATGAGAGAATCTATTCGCGCGTCGCGATCGAAGTTTTCAAACTTGCGCCATGGGCTATCAAAGTCTCGCTCTCTGGCGAGTTTCCATGCGGCGTTACGCAGTATTTTCCGTGGTCCAACTTCGCCGGATCTGCCAGAGAGGTTCGTTGTGCCCCTCAGGGCCCTGACCGGCCTGCGCAGGATGCGCCTGAGTGCTTCACCAGGGTTGTTTATTTGTTTTTCAAACCAGCGATCAAAAGCCATGTTGAACAGCGGCCGCGCCACATCGTCAGGTGCCACCTGAAACAATGGATCGATCCCCGCTTCGATTGGTCTTTCGCGCAGGACGTCCGTGCAGAACGAATGGATGGTGCCGATTCTTGCCTCTTCGAGTTCCCCGAGAGCTTGAAGGAGGAGCAGCATTACCTGATCCGAATGAGTGGTTTTTTGTCGCTCTTTTTCTATCGCGGTTCGCAGTCGAAGCTTTAGCTCTCCCGCGGCAGTATCGGTAAAGGTCAGGGCCAAAATACTCGCCAACCTCATCCGACCCGACGTAATACCGGCAATGATTCGTTCGACCAGTTCCGTGGTTTTGCCAGTTCCCGCCGCAGCCTCAACTATGAGGGTGGTGTCGAGATCATTGCGAATAGCGTCCCTGGCAGGTTGGTCGACTAATAGCGTCAATGTATTGCTCACGGGAGACCTCGTATTCTGTTCAGTTGAATAAGACGATCAGCCGGCTTCCGCGCTGTCCGCTTCTCCTCCAAACCACCACATACAACCCTGAAGTCACACCAATCACAGGCATCCTTCTCCGGAGCAGCCGGAAAAAATCCTTCGGAGAGTGCTTTCCCGATCGCTGTAATGACGTTTCTTAAACTCTCGATATTCGTATCGTTAACGGAAACACTTCGCTCTTCATAGCCGCCGTTTGCAGTGCAGTAATACAACCGACCGGTAACAACTGCCGTTTTCAGCAACTGTTGACAAGCTAATGAGTAAAGTAAGGGCTGCAGAAAGTGTCCCCCGCCCACAATGAGATCTTTTCTTGCCAGCACCTTGCCTGTTTTATGATCAGTGATGCGTAGTTGCCCGTTTCCGAGGCGGTCCACCAGGTCTATTGAACCTTGTAGTTGAAGATCTCCAATAAGAATTGGAGCAGCACTCTGCAGATCTCCATCAGAGTGCGCAGTTCCCAATCCGAAAGTTAGCTCGAATCTTTCTGGAACAGAACCGTCGTCCGATTCTGCAAGACGTCTCAGCCATTCCTGGAGGTCTAGTCTTATCGAATCGATACCGTCCTGCCACACTCTCGGGATTGCAGGCGCGAGTCGATCTTCGTGAAAGCTGGCAATGCGACTAACAGTTGCATTAACAAGGACGAATACGCTGGGCAGTGTTTCTCTTTTGGGAGGAAGCAGTCCTTCGTCCTTCATCCGAGTGAGCACCGCAAACTGCATTTCGTGAAATAACGCGCCGCGCGTAAGCGGATCGATAACGTCAATGGCTGCCAGCGAATCGCGGGGCTCAAGATGGAGTAACGCGCTTAAGAAGAACTTGTAAGGACAGCAGGCATATAATTGAAGAGCGGTCGCCGAAAACGAACGTCGGGGATACTGGTGTTGGCTGAGTGCCTCTAATCCCAGCTCACCCGGATCCACGAGTCCGTCGTTTACGGTCCATCGACGCAGCCATTTTCTGCTGCGCGAACGAAGCGCTCTTGTCAGATGAGGATTGACGGTTAGAAGGTAATTGATGCTGCCAAGCTGATCCGCCTGACTAGCATTAACCAAATCTCCGAGCAGCGCCAGATCATATTCAGCCTCATCGATCGCCAGTTCGGGATGCGCAGGTGCCGGCCATCCCAGGCGCGCATGGCCTAACCCTTCGGCTCGAGCGGCCAGTTCATCAAATCCAGGGAGAGAACCTTCGGCTGCCCTAAGCACTTCCAGCGCATAGAATGATGCGACACGACGTCGCGCCTGCTGGTTATCTACGCGGGGATATGACAAGTAGACTCGTTTGTTGGCAGATCCAACAGCAAGTCGTAGGCCGAGTCGTTCCTCTTCCAGTCGTTCATGTCGAGTCGGAAGCGACCCTGACAATTGACTGCGGTAACTGTCGCTAAGAATCGAATCCTCAACAATCTTTCCGGGGAACACTCTTTCGGCCAATCCTGGGATGAATACAATTTCGAAAGAGAGCCCGCGAGCTGCAGTCACTGGTCCGACAAACACTGCACCGTGTCGTCGACTACCCGGTGGAATAACTAATTCCCGCAAACTGGGGCCGAGCACCAGCTGCACTTCCTGGAGATCCACTGGCCCAACCGGATCCATCGCTTCCAGTTCGGACAAGGTGGAAAGTACTCCTTTCGGGTGGCGTAGAGATCTGATCGCCAACTGCCTGAGTTTTATCAGCCATTCGCCCCAGGTGGCCGTTTCCGGGAAGCTGGCCATTAGTTCGACCAGCGGCAGCACAAAGGCCTTCAGTTGCGCCAAATCCTTCAACTGTCTCTGAATTGCGGCTGCCCGCCACTGCTCTTCTTTGTCAATGGCGTTCAGCCGCAATCGCAATTCGTTTTCGAGTCCTGTAAGACGACGTTGCCAGCGCTGTTTGCCGCCAATGACAGCAGCATCAACAAGGAGCGATTCCCACTTCCAAGGGGCGTGCAGAACCTCCTTCTCAAAGTCTGGCTCGCAGGGTAAATCTACCCGTGGCTGCCTTTCAGCAATTGGATCTTCGACCAGCCTTTCATCGCCACCGTTCCTCAGTAGCTCATCCTGTGGGGGCGCCCACGCATGAGGATCTGCTTTGCCCGGAAGTGGAGTCTGACCAAGAGAAAGATATTCGGCAAAACGACTCGCGGATATTCCTTCGGCGGCACAGTACAGCAATGCCATCATTGCTCGACCGGAGGGATCGAGCGATGTTGCTCCCTCAGCGAAAAATACTGGAATCTCCGCCCGGCCAAATGCTTCTTCAAGGTGAGGTCTATAGGTCGATGAAGCGTTGAGAAAGACGGCCATATGATCAAACGGCACGTTGTGCTCTGCTTCCTGCTGTATACTTCTGACAATCTCCACACACTCACGGGATTCACCCGGCCACGAACTCAACACCATGCTTTCATCGAGAGTTGAGGGCGCGGGACTGGTGTCCTGGAACAAGTGCTCCTTAGCCATACTGAGTGAAGTTGTCGGACCTTTTGGCCTAACGATGCTCCTTTGGCAATCGAGAATTTCTTCCAGGGATGACGCAGTCTTGTTGTCACCTACAGGCAGGACTGCGAGTACGTCGGGTGAATGACGCGCTAGCTCACCAATCAGCCTTGCCTCGAGCACATTTTGAATTGGCAGATCTAGCAAGAGTAATGGGAGACCAGCGAGACCTGCATTCGCGTCAACTTTGAGCGAGGCAATCGCCTCCTGGTAGATGACCGCGCGATCAGCAAGCTTCCTGGAACTCAGCTCGTCATCAACAGCTTGCGCTATGACAGCCAGATCCTTCCCGCCTTCGCCAAGGTGAGGAAGGGCCTGCAGCTCAATGTCATTCATTCGCAGTTCGTTGAGCGTTTTGGTTAATGCACGTGGGAAACCAGGTTTGGCAGCAACCGGAAGTAAGTAGTCGATTCTGCCTTCGGTTTTAAGTAAGTGGATTATACGCGCAACGACGGCTGTAAAGCTGAGGCCACTGGCCGTGGCCCTGCCTGCTTCGGCAAGTCTTCGACGAGCTAATTGAGAAACCAGCGCTGCAATGGTAAGGCGTTTAGTTCCAAACGATGCCTTGTGCGAATCAAGTAATCCAAGGTGAAAAGCATTTGCCGCTATACTGGTACCCGCCAGGATCAATAGTTCCGCATCTGCCGGGTATTGGGTGGCCCATGCCTTGGCAAGCTCCAATCGCACGGATGCATCAGAAGAGGTTTCAATTCTGCCCTTGCCTTTGACCATGAAATGCTCCAGTTTTCAAATGAGGTCTGCTTGTGACGCTTCGACTGAACCGTACACCTAACTGTTAGCCATGGAGTGGGCCGTCACTATCAGCCTTGATGGTCCAACGGGTCAATAATAGATTGTTCAATTCCGGTACACAGCAGTTTTCGCGAGAACCTGCCTCGGGGCGTAGTTACCCTGACCCCCTGACTTGCGCGGCTGTCGTTAACCGCTGTACTCGAAATGATTTGCGATTCGCCTCACTATGTTCTAAAGCGTTTAAGAACGTGAGAAACGGAAGCGTCCGGTCAGACTTTATGCTTGATGATTTTCTTAGACCCTTAGTGTAATGACCCACGATTGCAGTTCATTACAATCTAATACATACATTTGAGAAGTTGTGAGATTTCTCTAATTGTCGATGCGGCACGATTAACGTATGGTCTGTTGATGGGGCTAAGGGCTGATTTAATGTCGGCCTTTCAGCGTCTAAGTTTCAGGATATTTATTACTTGCAGCCGCGCGCTCTTCGTCATATTTAGAAAGTTTACGCCTCAATACGAAATACCTGCGATTGTAGGCAATCAAGATCAAAAGCCAGAGGGCAACAACAGCTACAGGCGGAATCCGAGAGTGTTTAATATCATCATTAGGATCTGACTCCTGAAGCCAAACAAACACACGAGTTATGAAACTTGGCTGTTTTACATTGAGTCCGATTAATGACAAGAGGGAGGCAATGCCCTCGGAGATTAGCTCTAATGGATAGCCCAGAACCAATAGAGTAATCAGTGCGCAGACAGCGCTAAACGCGAGATGTTGCGACCGACTTCGGTCTGGGTCCTTGTCGTATGCAAAGATGAAAAGAAGTATTGTAGCGCCAATGATCATGCTACCCGGGGCATATGGACCAGGTGGGGCTACGACTGAGATCGCTGCCGCGAGAGAAGCGGTGGCTAAAGCGGCGGGATCAATCCCACCCTTGCGCTCTGGTTGCGAGGACATACCCTACTCACCCTCGTTTTAAACTTGAGAAGGAAAGCGGCCGATAAGCTACGCGTCGCAGACCTTAACTTTTTGTCTATCAGTGCCTCCATGACACTTGCCACCAGAAGCACACAAGCATAATTAGTCCCGCGGCCAGAATGCAGAAAAGGCCGGACGTAAAACAGTCCTCGGCATCCTCTGGCCATTTCATGTCTTCAGGAATCTGGTCAGTTCCATTGAACTTCTTATCTTCTATACCACGTTTGATTAAGGTGGCCTGCCATTCGAATTTAACCCGAGCAAACCCCAGGAATGTTCCTCCTATGACGATGGCAGTCACCTCGAGGGCCTTTAACAGTCCGGGGGCTGTATTGAACGTGCCTGTGTTTGCAAGACCAATTAATGCGACAAGGCCCGCGCCGACCCAAATGATCATGTCGCCTCGGCGAGTGTATTGACGCTGACGAGTATCGTAAGTTTCTGCCTTAGAAGTTTGCACCTTGCACTCCCTTACTGAAAAATCATGCACTTGAAGTAAAAATTTAAGTGATGATTTCACTGGGTTCGCGGCGCTCATGTCCCCGACTGGAACTTCGTGAGGTAGTAATGTTCGAATCGGGTTCACTACCCTCCGATACGTCTTCCTCGTCCTTAACTCTATGAGTGAAACTGTTGAAGAAGGAGATCGAATGCTCGAGAAATTCGTCCAACTCGGAATCCATAAGCGCCGGTTCCTCATATTCCGAACGGGCCACCATGGCGAGCGTTGCTAACTCAGCAAACAGCACTACGAATCTACCATTTAGTTCCGTTTGGCATCGATGGAGACATGAGCCTGAGCTCCTCCCAATTTCGCTACCGGCCTAAAATAGAAAAAATTGGACCATTAGAGTGCTGTTGGACCACCTCGTTCGGCGTCAGACCGGATAAGGAACTATGTGGTCTGAAGCCATTATACTCTTCCTTAAACAACTGGATTTTTTCTTTTGCATCCTCGAGCGAGAGGAACCAGTTGACGTTCAGGCACTCATCACGAAAGCTGCCGTTGAATGATTCGATGAATGGATTATCCGTTGGTTTTCCGGGTCGCGAGAAGTCGAGCGTCACCTGGTTGTCATAGGCCCACTTGTCTAAAGCCTTAGAGATGAATTCGCTCCCGTTATCGCACTGGATTCGTTGCGGCACCACACCGCGCAAAGCTTTCATGCGATCCATCACCGCCACCACGTCGATGCCTTTCAGGTTCTGGCCCACCTCGATCTCCAGACATTCGCGACTATAATTATCGACTAAAGTTAAGGCCCTGAAGCGGCGGCCATCAAACAGCTGATCACTGACGAAATCCATGCTCCAGCACTGGTGTGGTCCAGTCAGCAGCGGTCGCTGCTGACGATGCGCCGCGGTCTTGTTGCGCCGCGGTCGCTTGCTTCTTAAATTCAGCCCTTCTTCCTTGTAAATGCGGTAAGTGCGTTTGTGATTGTCGCGCCAGCCTTCGCGTCGCAGCAGGATGTGAATGCGCTCAAAGCCGTAACGCACCCGCGTCTCGGCGATCTCTTTCATCCGCTGCCGCACCGCGCGATCGTCGCGTGGTTGGTCCAGGTAACGATAGACCGAGCGGTGTAAAAATACGGTTGCACAAGCGCGCCGCTCCGAGACCCGATACTCCGCCAGCAACATAGTTGCCAACTGCCGGCGTTGGCGGGTCTTCAAAGCTTTTTTTTAAGCACATCCTGCAGCATCTGTTTGTCCAGCGTCAGGTCTGCCACGATCCGTTTCAACTGCGCGTTCTCTTCTTCCAGTTGCCGCAACCGACGCAGCTCAACCGGATTCAGGCCGCCGTACTTCTTCTTCCAGCTGTAGAACGTGGCTTCACTGATCCCCAACTTGCGGCAGACTTCGGCAACGGTGACTCCGCTCTCCGCCTGCTGCAACGCAAACACGATCTGCGACTCGGTGAACTTGGATTTTTTCATGGCAATCGTCAGGGCTCCCATCCTGTCATAATTGCCCGCTTTTCTCTATTTTATTTTGGCCGGGTTTTCCGGGAGGAGGTCAACCTATAGCCTTTGAATCATAGGCGTCGCGGTGTAACACTCGGTGTGGCAACTTCGTCCTCGCCCGCTTGAGACCCAACCCTATGCCCTCAGCAATATCTTTTGGTTCAAACTCCATATAGTCATCCTTTCTGATAATCGCTTTATCACGGCCAAGAGGGTTCGATTAAGATCGGGGAGGCTGGAATTTGGGGCGGCGCGATTTGCAAAGAATCTGTTCAGATAATCAATCAAGTGATCGCGGTCGCGGTGTTGGTTTGGAGAAGCCACTGTTTCCCCGCCAGCATCTATAAGAATTGCGGCGGTTCTAAATTCCAAAAGAATAGAGTCTGCCTGCCCTACGTTTATGTAATGCACTCGAACCTGAGCGTGCACCGCAGTCGCGAACAAAAGCAATGCACCGGCCAACATCAACCTTAGTGTCTTCATGGAGGATCTCCTGCGGGGTGTGGGATTAGCGGTTGAGAGCGATGCGGCTTATATCATCCTACAAACCAGCATGCAACAGGATCTCTAATCTTCTTTTGATTTATTTTTAATAGTTCATTGAGGATTTCCAGACTTACAGTGATCTAACATCAAGGTATCCGTTGGGGTGAGGAACAGGAGGGCCGATGCTGGGTCGGCTCCTCTGCGTCTAGAGAGCTCGGAGCTTCCCACGAAGGTCACGGCTTAGCAGTGCTTGGAGGGACTAGATAACAGACGCAATACCAAGGAGTGAAGCTGAAGGCCGGTATGACCGGCCTACCGGTCTTCATCCCAGCAATGACACTTAGCTACATCATTTGTGAGCAGCAAAGTCTCAACAAATCAAAAAGTTTATCAAAAGATTTTGAAGGCTGTGGAAAAATGCCGCAAAACCGCATGAATGATTGAGCTTGCAACAGAAGAAACACAATAAAAATCTTGACACCCCCGGGACCTCCTCAATAACATTCCAACCCTCCTCACGGAACTCGCCCAGAGTGCTTGCCCAGTAATTTTCTGACTTTATCAGGCTGCGCCACCGCCGCTCCGCAGTTGGTCGAAGATTGTCATGGCGATGGTTGCATCCTTACGTCCCCATTCTCGAACTTCAACGCTCAATTGCTTTTCCGTGCCTCACAAGCGCCGAGCAAAGGAACTTACGCATGGTCCAACGGGGTACGGTGGCCGCAGAACGCTTTGAGTTGGGGTCGTATCGAAAGATCTAACGAGTTAGCGCAGACCTATGATCACGCTCGGTAGCCACTTTCTATTAAAGGGCGGCAAGGCTTTGCTCCTTGGTAGCGTACTCACCTGTGCGTGGGTGATAGTACCTGGTGTCGGGCAGCTTGCTAATGGACAGACCCGCCGGGAAACGAGCCTCCGCTCTCGCGCGCAGCTCCTCGGTACTGAAGCACGGATCTCTTTTCCGGAGAGATTATTCGTAACACCCACCGGGAAAGCGTATCTGCTCGATACCGACCTTTCGACGCTCTTCACCGTGAACAACAAAGATGGCGGGCTTAACCGAATGTGCGGATCGGATGCCCTGTCGGCACCCGCGGACATCAGTATCGATCGCCACGGTAATGTGTGGGTGTTGAGTGTGCTCCACTCGAAGATCGTCAAGCTCACACCAACGTGCCAGGCGCAGACACAGATCCTTTCTCGCAACATGCCCCTGCGAATAGCTACCAACACGGCGGGCGAACTTATCGTATTGAACGGCGCCGGGGAACACCTGTTTGAACTGTATGGACCAGACGGCAAGCTGTTGCGAGGTTTTGGGAAGAGACTCGATTATAAAGACGAAACAACCAATAGCGAATTAAGTGATGGCCGCATCGCGCCCGATACTTCGGGCGGCTTCTATTTCAGTTTCAACTATCCACCTTTGATCCGGCGTTATGCGCGCAACGGTAGTCTAATAAGCGAATTCAAGCCTGAATCAGAGATTCCCATTGATCCCCCAAACGTCTCAGTGCGGCAGCAGGGTAGCTCTACCGTTGTTCGAGCGCGATACCAGATTCTGGTTTTGGACATGGCCGCGGATGCGCGCGGGCGCTTATTCCTGTTGTTATCCGGAAAGAACAAAGTGCCGGCACTTACCGAAGGCTCACAGAAGTTGGTGGTCGTTGGCGGGGACGGGCGCGTGCTGAAAAGAGCGCTCCTGGAAAACAACTTTCATCGCCTCGCAGTCAGTAACGGCCGGCTGTATCTCTTGCGAAACAGAACTCCTTTTCGACTCGACGAATATCCGATGCTCTGAGTGGCCTCATTATGAACGGAATGATTTCATCATTCATTACTTCGCGCTTTCTTCACGCCATTACCTGGCTGCGAAGGGAGTTCCACATAGACCAGATTTCTCACCGGAGGTGAACAAATTATGCTCAAACAACTCTTACTCTCATGCCTCGCAGGAGTCGCACTCACTGCCGTAGTCATGGCGACGCCAACAGCAAATGCTGCCTGCCAGGGGTACTGCGCTGATAGGTACCTGAAAAACGGGTGCGAGCTCGGCTACGCCGGCTGCACGATTTACTACGACGCGAACGATCGACCAACCGACGTGGACTGTTTCTACACCGGCTCCTGCGAAATGGAAATGCAATAAGCGGAGGCGGGCAAAACAGGGCGACGCGTTGACGTGGCGCGTGGCGCGTCGCCTGTTGGTTTCTGGGCGGGACCAATGAAACTGTTACTTCGAATAGCGCTGACCGTTGCCGCTTTCTCTGTGGCTTCCGGCGCCACCTACGTTGCAATTCACCGTTGGAAGGCTGTCGATCCCACGCCGAATGCAGTTAAGACCACGAGCCGGCAGGATACCCTCGACGGTGTGAGTGGACTGACTGTAGGAGAAGTGGTTGCTTTACCACAGCTCACCACCCTTGCCGGCGACGCCGTGAGTCTCGGCAATCATGGAAAGGAGCGCCTACTCTGCGTCTTTATCAGCACTCGCTGTCCAGGGTGCACGCGCGATGCCGAGCTATGGCAGGCACTCCACCAAGAAGCTGCCAGAAGTAACGCGAGCTTTTATCTGATCGATGTAAGCGATGAACGAGCCGAGGTCGAAGGGTTCGTGACCGCCTATAACCTGCAGCAGCTTTCCGTACTCTTCGATCCGACGCACAAAGTTGGACCACAGTTAAAAGTCGGTTTCGTTCCCCAGTACATTCTGTTCAATGGAAATGGTCAGGTACTCCGCCGCTGGGATGGGGTTCGCCAGTATGACAAGAGCGGTGGTTCTGAACAATTAGCTGAATTCTTTCAGCCTCACTAGCAAATAACCAGCTCGTTAGATGCTCGCGAAAGAAGGTGCCGAACTATGAAGCTAAATTGCTTCCTCCAGAAATTCCTTTCAGTGTTGATTGCGTCATTATTAATCTCGCCAATGGCCGCAGCGCAGTTGAAGCAAGGTAAAGTTAAGAATGCTGCTGACCTGAATGGACTCTCGGTCAATCAACAGGATGCACTCGAGCTGCTGAAGACGTTAGCCCGGAACCTCAAAAGTGAATCCGACAAACTAACTGCCGCTACACTGCAAGCGCAGATAGCTGATGTCCTGTGGCGGTTTGATGAAGCGTTTGCCAGAGATGTTTTTCGTTGGTCCTTTGAAGCCGCGAGCCGGCCGGCTCCGGCCGAGCTGGACGAGACCGCGCGCGCTGCGTACATGGCGCGGCAGGCCTCCAGCATTAGACAAGTCCTGACTCGTATCGGCACTCACGATCGCAGCCATGCGGAAGCTTTATTGAAGCGCCTTCAGGAAGAAAAAGCATCAACTCCAGCCTCCTCCAGACCCAACAACGTTCACTCAGAGCTTTTGCTGCAGATAGCATTGGAGTTGGCGGCGACCAATCCCGAGCAGGCACTCCAACTGGGCCTGCATTCCTTATCCGGTACGCACATACCGCCTGATTTCGGACGCTTGTTGTTTACGATGAGCAATGCCAATAAAACTCTGGCTGACAGGCTATTCCGCGCAGCGCTGCTGACCCTGCGTCGCAATGACTTCGTCTATGACAGCGCTATGATCTCGATAGTTAATTACCTCTTCAGTTCAAGCGGGACTCTTCACCCGGACGCCACCGTTGCCGACGCGCAGTTGCTGGCCAATTACTTTGTCGATGCGGCGTGGCGCCAGGCGCGCGGCAGCGAAGGCGCGGGTTTGCCAGACGCAAGCGGGATGTTTTACAGCCTGGTCCAGGTGCGCGGCCTGCCAATCGTTTCCAGATACGCGCCGGATAGATTGCCGGAGCTGCAGGGACAACTGCGCGAACTCGCCTCGGGATTGACCGCGGCTCAAATGCAGCGCACCACACTCCTCCAAGCCAGCCAGCAACAACAGATCACGATCGCCAATCGAAATACCTATGACATCGACGAGCAGATCGAGCGGGCGAAAAAAGAAAAGGATCCTGAGGTGCGGGATTCGCTCTTGAACAGTGTGGCCCACGCTCTAATCAGAGAAGATAGCGAGCGGGCCCTCCAGGTGGCCGCATTGATTGATGCTCCTGAAGTGCGCCGCGAGGCCGAAAACGATATCTATCTCGCGCTGGTGCAGAAACTGATGCGAGACGGCTCCTACGATGAAGCCAGAAAGACTGCGCGAAAATTCGATCGTCCCGAGCTGCAGGCGAAAGTCTTGATTGAATTAGCCAATAGAACCGTCTCCAAGCGCGACACGGGCCTTGCGCTGGAGTTGCTTTCAGAAGCGTCCGAAATAACTGCGAAAGCAGAAACGACACCCGATAAGGCCACCTTACTTCTGAACATCGCTCAACAATTCGGCAGGCTCGATACGATACGTGGTTTTGAGACGCTGGGAACTGCACTCAAAATAATCAATCAATTAAAGGCGGAAGAAACACCAGTGCGCTCTGTGCTCACAAAACCGCGACCGCTGAGAATCAAAACCTACACAGTGCTGAACGGTAATGAGTTTTCGACCAGCGATCGCGCGACCGTTGAATCTATTAACTTCAGTCAGATAACCCCGTTTGTAGCGCACGACTACATTCAGACCAGACTGCTGGGTAATAAACTTGAGCAGCCATTGTGGCGCACCAAATTCCTGACCGCAGTCGCTAGCGCCATGCTCCTTACAACGGAATCACGACCTGACTCGAAATTAACCTCAGCAAACGAAATCCTCTCACCTTAAAGATCCCGAGAGCGCTGAACCACCGCCTCGAACTGTGACCGTCCCCCGATTGTTCGAGGGTCAAAGCGGTCAGGGCAGCGCCGAAGACATGCACACGTACTCGCGCTTGGGGTGGGAGCACGATCGGGTGGGCTGCCTCTTAGTTATAATAAAGGTGCATCCACCTCCCAGGTGGATGCAGCGGTCGCGTGGGGTGAGGACACGTGGCCTTTCGGGTCGGGACTGTGGGAGTTCCCGGCCCATTTTGTTTGGCCTACCAAATTACTCTTCTTACAAAAGAAGTAAACTTAACGTGCTAAGATCTCTGTCAGATCTATCAGCCTGAATGTACGCGCAAATACGAGAGGACGATGGAGGCTCACATCTCGAAAGAAACAGTAGACGACCTCATGCGCAAGGTCATTGAATTGATTCAGTCCTCAGGGAAGCGAATCGAGACAGGCAAGGGCGGGTGTACTGAAGTAACCGGCACCCTGCTCGAGCTGACCAATCCCTTAGCACGCCTCAGCCGCACCGAGACCCGCGGAAAACTCTTCAGCCCACTGGGAGAACTGTGCTGGTACCTGGCAAAGAGCAAGCAGTTGGACTTCATCGAATATTACATACCAAAATACAGAGAGGCCGCTGAGGATGGAGAAATTCCGGGAGCGTATGGACCACGATTGTTCGCCTGGAACGGAATCAATCAGATAGCCAACGTCACTCGCCGCTTGAAAGAAAGACCAAATACCCGCCGGGCCGCCGTGCAGTTATTCGAGGCTGCTGACATTGACGTCAAGCACGAAGAGGTCCCCTGCACCTGTACGCTGCAGTTCTTATTACGCGACAACAAGCTCAACATGTTTGTGTTCATGAGATCCAACGATGCGTACTTCGGGCTGCCGCACGACATCTTTTGTTTCACCATGGTGCAGGAGATTGTCGCGCGCCAAATCTCCGCGCAACTCGGTAATTACAAGCACTTTGTCGGGAGCCTTCATCTCTATGATAACTATAGTAAAGCGGCGCAGCAGTTTCTTGATGAGGGATTTCAGCCGACTACACTTTTTATGCCGCCAATGCCCGAAGGTGATCCCTGGCCTCCAATCAAGACACTGCTCGAGGCGGAGGAGCAGATTCGAACCGGTAAGCCGTTTGCTGAGTCGCAAGCTGCTCACCTCGATCCATATTGGGAAGATCTCATACGTCTGTTACTTGTCTTCCGGGCCGATCGAGATATGGATGTAAGCAGAATCAAAGAATTGCGTGCGGCAATGGCAGCCGAGTACTTTCGCACGTTTATTGATATGAAAATAGCCAAATATAACTGATCCACTGAAAAGGAAACGAATCCGAAACCGATGCTTACTACTTTGACTACTCTGATCGATCGGCTTGACCGCGGCGCGCTGGCTGAAGATGTGCTCCCCTGGGGCTGTCCGGTACCGGCGTTTGGCGATTTGGCGACCTCAAAGATCGCCACCCTGGGCATCAACCCGAGCAATAGGGAGTTTGTGGATGCAGCCGGCAACGAGCTGGACGGAGCGGCGCGACGGTTTCCCACACTAAACTCCCTTGGCCTTTCGTCCTGGTCCGAAACGGACGCGACTCATATGGAATCGATCATGGAGTCGTGCCGGCGCTACTTTTTTCGCAATCCGTATAACGCATGGTTTCAAAGACTCGACTACATAATTGCTGACGCTGGTGCTTCTTATTACCGCACTTCCAGCACCGCGTGCCATTTGGATCTCATTCCCTATGCCACCGCTCGAAAATGGACCGAGCTTGCTCATCGTCAGAGGTCAACACTGCTGGCTGGGGCGGGCGACACGCTCGGCCTGTTGTTGCGCCAGTCTCGAGTGCGCCTGCTGGTCCTCAACGGCCGATCGGTGGTCGAAGGATTTCAGGAGCTGGCGGGCGTTCGTCTGGATTCTCAGGAGATCGCTGCGTGGAATCTATGCAGGACCTCATCGGATCACGTTAAAGGAATTGCCTACTCCGGAGAGATAGATACGCTGTCAGGATTTTCCTTTGGCAGAAGTGTTACGGTTCTCGGTTTTAATCATAATCTCCAGAGCAGCTTTGGCGTGACCAAAGAGGTAATGAGATCTATACGCGATTGGGTTACCACCGCCGGAAAGAAAGAATGATGTGAGACCACGGGATCGACAACTGGGTGAGAGGTTGGATGCCGCTCTGCAATCATTCGCTGAACGGAAGCATTCACTTCCCGGGATTCGAAGTGCGGCTGCACGGGAAATATTTCTTGAGCAGTTGCTCGAAAGCGTCCATCGGGTGCGGTACGTTGCGGTAGTTCGTGAGCGACCCTTGAGCGATTTACGGATGGATCCCGGCAGTGAACTCTTCGATCCGCTGAAAGCCGCAATCCTGAAGCAGCGAGCCGGCGAGATCGAGGAGGCGTTCTGGCTGGTATTCCTCTTTGTGCATTTCGGGAAAAACCCGCGCGGCGGATGGAGGTATGCGCGCGAGGTCTATGGTTGTGTCGGTGGGAACGGGCTCTGGGACTGGGCCAGTGTGTCTGCCAATCCGGCCGCATTCAGCCGGTGGCTCGCCAGACAACAGACCTTTTTGAAAAGACAGACTCCACCGGGCGGTTTCGGCAACCACAGAAAATATGAAAGTCTCTCTAGTACCGGCGCTGTAGTAGAGACATACGTAGACTGGGTAGCACCACCGCGAACACATCAGCAGCTGATAGCAGAGGCGGTTCACCGCGCCGGCGGCGATCCTAAGCAGGCCTTTGACGATCTCTATCGCTCGATGGCTGTGGTCACTCGTTTTGGCCGTATGGCGCGATTTGATTACCTCACCATGTTGGGAAAACTTAGCCTCGCGCCAATTGAGGCTGCACGTACCTACATGCAGGAGGCGACTGGTCCAAAAAGCGGGGCCCAATTGCTATTCGGTGGCAAGAGAATACGGACGGCCGCCGAGTTGGAAGAGCTCGTTGGTGAACTCGATTCTGACCTGAACGTGGGAATGCAGGTGATGGAGGATGCGCTATGCAACTGGCACAAGAGTCCGAAAAAGTTGATCAGGTTCCGCGGCTAGTTAACTCTCCCAGTCGTAGCGTCTTTTCAGCTGGTTTAGTTGATTGTATTTGATGTGACGAAGGTGCTGCAGTTGGCCCACCACGATCCCGGGTGAGATGCCGACACGCATCGCGAATCGTATGACTGTTTTATGGATAGGCCTAAGATTGAGCAGCTCGTCCTGAAATTCGGGTGGTATTAGAGTGGAAGCTGCAAAAACATCTGCTTCCTTTTCCTCGCTCGTGGTGGTTACTTCATCCGCCTCTAAGAAGAAACGCTTCTTCCCATGGAGTAGCAGGTGACCAGCTTCGTGAAAGAACGTAAACCAGACGTGATCGTCAGACAGGTGACGAAAGCTCAACATTAGAATTGCTTTGGTTGGCGAGAGAAATCTGGTCGCACCACTAGCTCTACAGCCATTAGGAGAGCGCAGCGCCACTACCGCCACACCACATTCTGCGCAGAGGCGCTTCAGGGCAGGAAGAAACCGGCTAGGCTCTTTTTCTCGAGTCAACCTGCGGATTTCTGACAGCGACTGCTTAAAAATGGCTGCATCCCAGTCTTTACAATCAATCCCGTTCGCTTCTACTTCACCTTGCCGGAGCCAGGCAGCGACTGCTGGCGGCTTTGAGCGAAAGGCAGGCGAGGTCCTGAAAGACATCACCTGCTGCAACTCGGCATACCGTTCATTCCACGCGGCTACGCTTGGCACATCGAAGAACTTCAGGCAGGAAGCAAGATTCGGAATGGGCTGCGGTGGCAGCCAGCCAAAACTAATCATGTCCTGGACCGGGAGGTCTGACAGCCATCGTTTTGCCAACTGCTCATGCCGCGCCAGGTCCTGGTGGTATTGATAATCGCGGGCCATCCAAAACTGCAACGTGGCGCCCAGCGTCTGCTCTAATCGTCTGGCCATCTCCAAGGTAATGGCCGCCTGCCCGTGCAAGAGGTTGTTCACCTCCTCGGGCGTGCGTTGCAGTTCGGCGGCAAACTGTTCCGGAGAAAGGTTGCGCTCACGTAGAATGTCGGCGATCGTGTCACCAGGTGGTGATGCCCAGTCCGGTTGAAAGTTGCTCTTCATCATGGCGTTCGCTCTATTCCTAGTATTTTGATGCGGCTGACCCGTGTCCAGTCCAGCTCACCATTTTCAGTCACCGGGCTCTTGGGGTGATTGGCACAGATGCTCAGCTGATAGCCTTGCGGGAGATCGAGAATGACCGTGGGCTTGCTCGCATCAGGTACGACGCGGGGCCGCCCGGCAGGCAGTTCATAGATAGAAGCCGCGACGCACAGGTCTGCCAGCCGTCCTATAAGAGCAGCAGCGGTTTCTTCACCCAGTTCTCGTTTTGCCACGGCATACTTTTCGCACATGGTACGAAGGTGCTCGGAGTTGAAGGCAAGATCCAAATTGACTGTCCTCGTGAATTTCGCCGCTCGCGCTGTGGCGGAAGACGAAAGAGCCCCTAGGTAGTCGCGAGCGGTGCAACGGAGGTGCGATGTGATCACGGCTGTCTGCCTGCGAGGACCGCTAAACCATCAGCTGCAGAATAGAATGTCGCCCTATCATACTACAAACGCCACTCAGGGAAAGAGGAGTTGTGCTACTGGTA
Source organism: uncultured Acidobacteriota bacterium (assembly GCA_963708055.1). Lineage (GTDB taxonomy): Bacteria > Acidobacteriota > Blastocatellia > Pyrinomonadales > Pyrinomonadaceae > PSRF01. The sequence goes on from OY970193.1 coordinate 3,092,620, forward strand.
TCACGCTAAAGGAGGTTAAGTAGTTGCGCTCAATTCCCGTCGTCGCGGCCGTAATCTTTCGCGGAGAGCGTATGTTGGTGTGCCAACGTCCGCACCATAAACGCTACGGAGGGTTATGGGAGTTCCCAGGAGGGAAATGTCTGCCGGGTGAGTCGCTGGCTGATGCCGCGCGGCGCGAACTGAATGAAGAACTGGGTGTGCAGGTTGAAGATGTAGGTGCCCAACTGCTGTCGCTCCCTGATCCTGATTCCGTGTACGTTATTAACTTCACCAGAGTGAATATCAAAGGAGAGCCAGTCTGTCGTGAGCACATCGCACTGTACTGGGGCACACCTGACGAGTTACAGCAACTGCCATTGGCTCCTTGTGACAGACTTTATGTAGACAATTTGTTAATTGGCTCATCCAACTAAGACATGTCGAGCCGAGCTGGCAACTGTTATCTGCTGCGACCTGACCTATTTTGATGGCATCGACCATCGTTTCGATATCACCCTTAACTGCTGACGGTGGAAGAGGCTTTCCCGAAGTAGTGGCACTGGTCGGTCCCTTCGCCAGACTCCGTCCAGTAAGAAATGGACATACCTCCGGTTTCTCGCCCGCCATCAGAATCGATGGCGGGCATGAGGCGGATCTTCTCCTCTGTTGCTAAGTGTTAGCGCTTAATCTTTTGAGCGCGTTTCCAAGCCAGCAATTACAATCGTGAGGACGATTACCGCCACAGATGCAACCGGTGATGGCTTGAACGACGCATATAACTCAAGAGCGGTCAGTAAGAATTTAAGAGACTTGAACGCACGAGGTACGGTGAGGTCAATTGTAACCATACAGTGAGGAACCAACTTTCAATTTGTGAGGTCGTTCCACTCGGGTCGAAACCGTCTGGAACCCACTCGCAAGATAAGGCATCAGCGAGCTATTAATATTATAGTCATTTATTGCCGTCTCTACTAGAGATGTGCCCGCGCGCTGGGACCGCGATCGGCGTAGGAGGAGACTGTAGTTCTCCCAAACAACAACGGTTCAGGCGCTCTGATTGGCTCTCCTCCGCATAATGAAGCTCGACAGAGACAGGATAAACGAAGCACGCCGAACTTGGTTTGAGGGGGTTCTCTACCGCAGCCAAACTGAAGCACGTTGGGCCATGTTCTTTCGCTCAATGGACATTGAATTTGAGTATGAGGAACAGTACTTCGATTAGGTGGCCTGTTCTATCAACCTGACTTCTGGTTGCCTAAACAGAACTGTTGGTTCGAAGTAAAGGGACCGTACCCCACCAAGGAAGAAAAAGAGAAAGCTCGTCGCTTGGCTGCGCACGTACAGCGGAACGTTTACATCTGTTTTGGTGACATTCCTGAGCCGGCAGATGATTCATGGTATACCGGGAGTTGTATCGTATTTTCCCCTGACGGCGCAGATGATGAATCTCACTGGTGGTGCGAATGTCCCATTTGTGGCAGCCTTGGATTGCAATTTCAAGGCAGCCTGGCTTCCCTGTCCTGTGCCTGCTTCCGACATGCTCCTTCACACCTGACCGTGGCAAGGGGACACTGCTCCCCCCGACTTCTTCGTGCTTATTCAGCCGCGAAGACGGCCGAGGCGTACCGCAGGTCTGAGGATGATGATGTGTTGGTAGCTGGGGAGTAACAGCCTTCGGTATATCAATGGAATACGCATTGGATTCCGTGTTGAGGGACGGTCCCGATGTTTGCAACGCTTCAATCCCTTAAGCTAGCGGGAGTTAGCCTTTGGGTGGGAAAGGGTCATTCCCGTAGCTGTTGCGCTTTTGGATTGGTCCAGCCTGATAATGAATAATGTGCTCCGCCTTCCTTTTCTTAGCGATTCTCCTTCCCTTCGTAACGGCGTTGTCTTTGGTGAGATGTAAAGACAAGGGCCGCGAACTCTTCTCCTGCTTGTTTATCCATCGATTCCGTTGTGAATCATATACTGTATGAATGCCTTTGGTTGTCATTGATTCTCGTCCTCTCTTTTTTCTAAATCTATTTTACGTTGAGCTTTCAACTCGAGTTGCTAAACGAAAGAACGTTGGACCAGCGGGTTCCTTCCGCTATCCGACGCAATGCAAGTGCGGACACGCGATTAATACACGTGTCCTTACAATTCCAGACACTGGACTGGACCAAGCGGTGTCCTAAGCTTAAGTCCAGACAAAAGTGATTCAGCGCACCAGCGGTCAGATCTCCTGCTGCGAGCCGATAAAGACTTGAGGTTAACAACAATCCCGCAGCCGCTGATAAAAACGGGAGTGCAGCATCACGACTCTGTCCATCAGCATCAGGAACTGCACCGGTACTGCAATCTAAAGTGCCTCCCTTCAGGTCACGCATTCGGCAGGTGATGCAATCGTCGATACCACTTATATGTCGATGAAATTGAGCCTGCCATGACTGAGAAGTAGTGGCATGCAGAACAATCGGGTCATACCGGCAGGCTATCAGATGACGAACAGCACGCTCATTTGCCAGAGGCAACACGAGATCGGGATGCGCCTCGTCATGCTCCTTGATCCACTCGTCGTACCAGGCAAAATGAGGCGTGGCTCCTATGTCGCGGGCTATCAGGTCAACTTTTCGAGCTGGCGGGCTGTCATTCCAGCCAGCGTCGCCAGCAAACATACCCAAGCCCCTGCTTGTGTTATCTAATGTCACATGATCCTTATCGACAACATCCCACTTCCCTGATGTGCCCAGCACACGTAACCAGTAGCTCAACGCGGAACAGACAGCTCCCGCTCCGACAATTAATACATCTCCCACGTCTAACGGTCCGATTTCCAGCGGGCCGACAACAGCCTCAGCTCCCTCAGAGAAATTCCAGGCGGAAACCACATGAGCACTTACGCCAAGTCCGTGGGCCTGCCTGAAGAGTGCCGCCGCTCCCAAACAAGCCGCCAATCCAGCGCCAAGCACAGAACCATCAGCGGCGGGAAATTCTGAGCTGTCGTTCTTCAAAATCGCTCGTGCTCCGTGCGCAGCTATTTGCCAGAGGCCGGCGGTTCTGTGAGTGCCGATACTTATGGCAGGCATCGCGTCGATACTTTGTACAACCGAAACTTCGTTGAACGGATCGATTGCCAGAATGGTGTTCTGAAGAGCCTCGGCCAAGGTCGTTCCACCGTGCTGTGGATTAGCGATCAATGGAGCCGGTGGAATCGCAAGTCGAATCTTGCGGTGGACCCGAGCAATCATGTTGACGAGAGCAACGGCCGCTATCTGCCCAGCACGCGAATCGGCGGCGATCGAGCTGACAATTATGCCAACGGGCCGCTCGACCACATCTTCAACGACACCGAGATGGCGCGTTGAGCGATCGCGCTGATTATAGAATTCGTCGCGACTAATCATCGTCAACCTCGATCAAACTCGGAACAATCTTGAAAACCTCGGCAGCGTTTTCCACTTGAACCCACTCTCCGTTTTGATACTGGTGTAAGCCTACGCCTTCGTTTGGATCAAAAGAACCGTCGCCGTAGTTCCCAACCACTAACGAGAACATCCCTTCATAAGGCATAAACACCAGCACGTCGTCGCCGTCCGAGTGCCGCGTATCTAAGTCAGGATGGCTGTGTATCTGACTGATTAGCCCGAGTCCTAATTTCCTTGCTGCTCGCGCCGCGTCTCCCATTTGTGATGCACTCGCTACTACCCGAAACGGTTCATGCTCACATTCCGGCACAATAGCGGCGAGAACGTAACTGCTGGTGCCGATGTTTTTTCCGGCCCAGAAAACAAGTCCTTCATGCCGTTCTCCGTCCCCGTCTCCAAACGCTCGCAGCGCTTCCTGGGTATGCCTGATGACAGTTTCATTCACCACCAGCAAACCTGTGGCTGGCAAGAGTTGCAGTGGTTTTGTGCGAAGTACACTCATTGCATTCTGCCTGGACTAAACTGTAAATGAACATTGATGATCGATAACATCTCAGTCAGCGTATAAGCTTTTGCGAAGTCGCCAGTGACAACGAACCAGCCCGTCCACTCACCCCAGTCCTCGTGAGGACCACCGACAACTTTGTAAGCCAGTCGATTGAACGGTGCGCAGATGACGACGTTGCCGTGGAAAATCGATGATTTGCCATTCACCGGTCCTGCCGCCGGAAATGCCGCCTTTGTCACAATTCCGCTCTCATCAACAAAGCGCCACGCCGGCGGAATCGCCCGGTAACCGCTTAAATCCCCGTGCAGGAAAAGCGGGTCGTTGTCTTTTGGATGCGGTACTTCGGCAGCGATTTCCAACCGATCGAGGTCGATGTTCACTGTCCAGCCGTTCCGCTTTGCCCAACTGTCGACGATCCCCGCCTCGCTCTCCACAAGGATTTGAGTTACTCGTTTGGGAACCACTGTTTATACTCCGGCACCGACGTCAACAATATCCAGGGAGTCGCCATCTTTGACCTGCTCCGCCACGAGTGGCTTGTCCCGGTCCAATACCTTCTTGTCGGCATTTTGGAAGGACACTGTCGAACCGGCTGCATAGCCAAATGCAAGCGCCGCTTCAGTAGCCGCCTCTCCAACTTTTTTGGTTTTTGGAAAGGTAAATGCCTTCCCTTCAGACTCCTTCGGCGAAAAAACGGTGATGGTGATTGTCGGTGCCCCATGTTCTTCAGGTTTGCTCATTGGTTAAATCCTCCTTTGCCGGTGCGTCATAAGCGCGCCGTATCTACATTGGTTGCTGTTCTTGTGAACCACAGCTCGGTTGCTGTAGCGTTTCTTTGCGCACAAGGCGAAGTGGCCAAGCCGTGCGTGCGCACAGGTGGCATATCCTGCCTCTACAGAGCTATGCCGTGCAGGTCGTAATTTTCGCCATCACCCGGCGAAATAAAGTGTTTCCTGTGATTTACGGTTGCTGTGCGAAAGGGCGGGCGCCGCCAGGCATGAGCAGTGAGAGTCAGAGACGCCGGTGACTGGATTCTTGCGGCAAAAACTTGCTCCTTGTCGGCATTAGTTATGGGGTGTGGAGTATCGATGAATGAATATGGAGACCCTCAACGCCATATCTGAAATCTCAGATGAAGAATGGCAAGAAATCATTCTGGATTTAGGATGGTATGCAGTAAGTGTCAGTCGCAGATTGCGCTGGCGAACGAAAAACCCGATCGAGTTACCACGCGGAGAAACCGTGGATTCGATCGTTTCGAAGGCGCTCGAAAAGCTGTTTTCAGGGGATCGGGAATGGGATCCCAAGCAGCACCCCGATATCAAGCGGTATTTGATGGGGGTCATCGATAGTCTTCTAAACCAGCTCGCTGAGAGCAAAGACAATACTCTCTTGACAGTAACGCCAGAACCGGATTCTGCCGATGCGCCAGCCTGGGAAAGTGGTTCGTCGCAACGCGATCCCACCACTGACTGGCTGGTACCGGCGCGTCACTCCCCAGAAACAGTTATGCTGGAGAAAGAACGTACACGCTTGGAAGATCGCGCGCTGGACTTACTCATAGATGAATGCGCCGACGATCCGCTGCTGCTCAAGGTCCTGGAAGCGAAAATGGACGGTCACGATAAATCCGCCGAAATAGCCAAAGCCGTCGGCATATCTATACAGGAGATGTACAACGCAACTAAGCGTTTGGACCGCAAGTTGGAAAAAGTTCGAGCCCAGATCGCGAACGAATAGATCCATCAACTGCTGGAGGGTAAAAGCAATGGGCACAAGCGATTCCGAAACGGATGAGTTATTTGGCTGGATCACAGATTCGAGTGCGCGAGCTGAGTGGACCCGAGACGAAAGACGCGAAGCTCTCAGGGAGGCCGGCGTCGATCCGGATAAATTCGTTGCCCGGATGATGCAACGGGTCTCTGAACTTAAGAAGAACTCACGCACTGGCTGGAAAACGCACGCGCACGCCATTCGCGACGCGTTGCTGGAAACGATGAGGCTAAAGGTAACTTCCGAAACCACCGGGTGGTCACGTCAGCAGTTGTTGAGCAGATTGAATGACGCGATAGAACAATTACCGGCGTCGCTCGCGACGAATTATGGTGTAGCGTTTCGAAAGTTTGAAGAAGCCTCGGAAGAGGACATCCGTTCAATGCTGGTTGAAATCGCCATGTTGAATGACCTCGAGTCGAGCGACGAGTGAAAATGGCTTTCGATCCCATTCGCGAGAGAGCAGCGGAAAAATGCGCCGACCAGCTAATCTCCCAGCTTGCAATTAGTGACGTTGATGATCTCGACGTCGAAGCGATCGCCATGACTCAGAAAGCACTGGTGGTCTATGGCGGCCTGTCAGGAGCTGAAGCACGCCTGTCACGTTCACCCCGCTTGAGCTTTATTAGAGTTAACGATGCGATTCCGGAATCAGGAAGAAAGCGGTTTGCGATCGCCCACGAGTTGGGGCACCTGCTTTTGCACGATGGTTCTCAGCTTGCGCTCTGTTCGGATAGAGAGCTAATCGGTTTTTATACAAACAGCCCGGAGGAACTCGAAGCCAACGCATTTGCGGCCGCACTATTGATGCCTGCCGCTTTGTTTGGGCCACTTTGCCGATCAGCCAAGCCGGCCCTCAAAGCCATCGCCGAAATCGCGAATCGTTTCCAGGTGACACTCACCGCAGCGTGTGTGCGTTATCTCCAGTTCTCTCCGCACCGTTGCTGCCTGGTCGTCAGTAAAGACGGCAGAATCAAGTATCACCGGAAAACAAACGATTTTGGTTACTTCATTACCCCGCGTGAGGAGCTGAAGTCCGCCACCTATGCTGCGGATTATTTCCGCGGCGAAGCTTTGCCGTCAGGAATGCAAAGTGTTGAGGCGACCGCCTGGCTGGAAGCTGCAAGGATTGATTCCAGCAAGATGATCAAAGAGGATTCGATTGCGATGCCGGCATACAATTCGGTGTTGACGCTGTTATGGATCGACAAAGATATTGACCAGTACGTTTCTGGCGAAGACGAGTACGACGCTGAAGAGGCTGAATCAGATAGCCGCTGGTCATGGAATCGCTATAGGGATCCTGACCGCGAGTGATGATTAAGCTTTGACGATATTCTGCAACACTTGGCCACGCCGAAGTGACTGACCGCTAATGAAATTTACTCTTACGAGAACTCCCAAAGGGCTGACGCCCGACATCTTCGATGCCTGTAAGCGGTTTGTGCCTGGTAGCCAACCGTGCTTCGTTCGCCGGCGACCTGCGAGTGATGCGACTGTTAACAAATGCCTCTTCAACGTTCGGCGATATCTGCTCGAGCATCCGGGCTCGATGGTTTTGGGCTGGGATATTGCTGTTTGGGATCATGTGCTGATGGAGTGCATTGGGCACGCAATCGTGCAGTCCGGAAATGAGCTTTTTTGTGTTTCTCCGTCCAAGTATGGAGAGTCTTCTCTGCTCTTCTTACCTGATAACAGGTTGCAGTTTGACTTTGACGACCCGATGGCGCGGATGCCTTCAAAGCAGATTCCACTCTCGAATAAACCGGAAGTGCAACGATTTATCGAGCTTGAGGGCGAAGAACTGGCAATTAAGCGCAAGTATCCGGTTACATCAGGCCAGATCGCAATTAGAGGAGCTGACGCGATAACACTGCAGAGACTGATGCGTGAAAGACAGCAACTCACATTGAAGATTTTGCTTGCGACGACTCCGCCGACTGCTGCTTGCATTTGCGGAAGCAAGAGACCGTTCAGTAACTGTTGCCGGAGAAAGATAGAGACAGCCGTCAGTTCAGCCGCATGAGGTCAAACCGGAACCTGGAATCTGGTGACGGCTCAGACAGAGCTCAAATCTTTGTAAGTCTGCCGACGCTAATACTCCAAGAATGCACGACACTGGCTTTGCGTTCCATCGTTGGTTACGATTTGCCGATCTGACTAATGATATTCCTCGATCCCGCCATCGATGATTCCGACAGCCTCTCCACCCTGGGCAAGTACTATCCGGTAACTGATCGGCAATTCAAGGAAGATGACTTCAGCAAGAGGTTGCTGGCCATCAAGTATCGACACGATAGTGATTCCGATCCGCAACCCTGGAAACAACGAAAAAAGACCCTGGCTTTACGACGGTTCTTTCAAGATCTCAATCCTTTGCTCTCACCAAATATCGCCATAGCCGTTGTACCCTCACATGACCCTGCAGCCAGCATCTCCGGAATTCACCAATTAGCGCAGGCACTCGCAAGACAAAATAGAATAGATGCCACCGCGTGCCTGGTCCGGTTCAAGAAGATCCCCAAACAGGCCACCGGTGGAACTCGCAGCGTAGCGCGCAATTTGAGTTCAATCAGGGTTGATCATGCAGATATCATTGAGGGGCGCGAGGTTTTGTTACTCGATGATGTCACTACCTCGGGAAATTCCCTGGTCGCTTGCCAGCAGCTATTGCTCGAGGCAGGCGCGACGCGAGTAAAATGCATGGCATTGGGACGCACGACCCATAGCCGTTAAGCGACTGGAGCGAAATTGCCAGCCGCCAGGCTGCGGGATGAACAGAGATCATGGATTCGCAGTCAATACTTGCATTGCTGAATACGCCGGGTGTCGGGCGTAGATCCGTCCAACAGATACTCGCGAAAAATGCGACGTTGGATCTTTGTCTACCGCGGGATCTGCGCGACCTCCTTCTCGAAACACGATCATCCAGTACAGCCTCGGTTCCAAGCATTCTTGACTTTGAAAGAGGCTGTTCAGAAGCAATGCGTCTGATTGAAGTAGCCGAGAGTCAGGGCGTAAAGATAATCGGTTCTGATGATTCCCGATTCCCGTCACAGCTTCACTCCATACCTGATCCTCCGGTTGTGATGTACGTCAAAGGAGAACTGAATGCACTCGCTCACCCAGCGCTCGCCGTTGTGGGAACTCGCAATCCCACCAGCTTCGGCGCCGCCGCTGCTGAGCGATTAGGAGCAAATCTGGGCGCCAAGGGTTTCGTGGTGGTAAGCGGTCTGGCGTTGGGCTGCGACACCGCCGCACATGAGGGCTGTCTCCAATCGCGCGGAATCACCGTTGCGGTGCTCGCTCATGGAGTGGATTATGTGTACCCCGCCAAAAACCGAGCACTGGCGAACACTATCGTCGACGGTGGTGGCGCACTTGTTAGCGAATACGCACCAGGCACCAAGCCGCGGCCCAGCTACTTTGTCGAAAGAGATCGGCTGCAGAGTGCACTGAGCCTGGGAGTAATCATAGTTGAAACTGACGTAGAAGGTGGCACCATGCACACCGCCGGTTTTGCCGTAAAGCAACAGCGACGCCTGGCATGTTTGGTCCATCCACCAAAATTCGCGGCGGCCGAAAAGGCGCGGGGAAACCAAAAACTCATTAAGGAGTCAGGTGCCTTCCCTCTGGAAAAGAAAGAAGATCTCGACGCGTTCATTGCACTGCTGCTTCCCCAGGAGGTGGCGAAGCAGGAACTCATCATCGAATCTCAGGACAGACCGAAACTCACTCCGGAACAAATGGATTTGTTTCTGGGCTGGAAATAAATGCAAATTCAAGGCGTGCTGATAGACCTGGACCTCACCCTCGTTGATTCGCAAATCGCGGCAGCTGTGCGGAAGAATCGCCGGTGGCCGGCAGTCTACGAAATGATTCCGAGATTCACGCCCTACGATGGAGTCTCTGAGCTATTAGTGGAACTCAGCGAGAATGATATTGGCGTCTGCGTGGTTACTTCGAGTCCTCAATCATACTGTTCCAGAGTGCTGAAGCACTTCGATTGGAAAGGCAACAAGACGGTTTGTTATCACGATACCAGTCGCCACAAACCTGATCCGGATCCGCTCCTGCAGGGACTGAAGTTACTCAAGATTCAGCCGCAACATGCAATTTCAGTTGGCGACGATCCAATCGACACGGCGGCTGCCAGAAGCGCCGGCGTTTTCTCCGTTGGCGCACTCTGGGGAGCGCTCGATCGGGAAGCACTGATCGCCTCGAAGCCTGACGTGGTGTGTGAGACCGTGATCGAGTTGCGGAAGTTCATTTTTGAGAATGCTTAAAGACCGACGAGCTCCATTAAAACTGATCCCAGTCCACTATGGGTCCTTTAACAGAAACCGACATCTCCACGGAACAGTATTACTAGATGTGGCGAAAAATCATCGCGTTCTTGTTCGATTCCGTTTATCAGGTGGTTACCTGGGTATGGATTGGCGCTTCCATTAGTGCTTTCTTTTTCTTCGCCAGTAACAAAAGCAACGGCGGAATGATCCTGTCAGTAGTGAGTCTACTGGCTGCGATCCTCGTAATGTTGAGTTTAATGGCGAAGAAGCATTTCTGGGATGGTGAAGCAGAGAAGATACAACAGCGGCCCGAGCTTTATGTCAGCGGTGCAAGAATGACGCCTCTCGATGCAGGACAGCCTGAGACGGTGGTGTTGGGTATTAAAAACAGAGGCAATGCAACGGCGCGAAATATCAGACTCGGTGGAGGTAACCATTTCTTCGCAAGCAGTTCATTTAGTGGCCCGCTCGAATATCAATCACTTCCCGTCGATACCCGGCCTGACATAGGTCCGGGTGAGGAAAAGAGCATCGTCTCCAGGTCCTCCGAGCCATTGAGCATAGACCGCATCAAGGATCTTCAACGAGGAGAGCTCTTGTTTTTCCACTACGCGGAAGGTGACTACGAAGACGAGAGCGGAGCGACCTATCCCATCGATTTTTGTTTTATGTACGCGCCCCTAAGCCCTACCGCAATGCGGATTTGCCCTGAGAAGTACTGGCCGAGGGAACGTAAAGATCGGAAGATGAATGGGCGCCCTGAACTCTCACTGGAGCAAGCAAAGGTTATATTCCGTCCGGGCAAGTCTGCTATGGTTCGACTTTACCTTCTTAACCGAGGCAATCTTCCCGCTCGTAATATTGGCCTAAGCGGCGTGCAGATCATGCGTGCGGCACAAGATCAACGACCGCTGGAACTCGGCACGCTGGGAGAGCCTGATAGATTTCCGAGCCTGGCCGTGAATGCTGGTATGCAGGCCAGTACCTATGGCGCGTCTCCAATGAGCATTAAAGAAATCGCCGACGTGACAGACGGTAAGCGCTCGTTCCTTCACTATACTGAGGGGCACTACGAGGATGAGTGGGGAAGGCGCTACCCATTTCGGATCTGCCTTTTATACATGCCCAATGTGCCAGGACTGGAAGACGATATGGCGATTGCTCCGCGCCAATACTGGCCCCGCGAACTACAAGATGGAAGCGAAGGCAAGAATCGAAATTAGGGCACTTCAGGTTTATTAGTGACATCGAGCAGCTTGATCACCATGAATGATCTTCAAAACTTGACCATCGACAAATCCTGATTACAATGTCGTTAATCGACGAAATGGTTGCCGGGGTGAGGACGGTAACCTCTAAAGCGTAAAGCTTCGTCAAACTTGAGAGGCCGGTCCAACCGGCCTTTCGGTTTTACGCATAATTTTTGCGAACAAAATGAGCAAGCAGAAACGACGCCAGAGACGAAGATTCAAACAGCTTGTTAAGCGTCTCCACGCCTGTGAAGCTTGTGCTTACCTTGCTGCCACTACCGATCTAATTCGAGCAAAGCAATCAGGGGGCAATGCAAAAATGCAATGCCCCCATTGCAGTCGAGAACTGCTTGTGCCTATGCGACCTGATGACGTAGGACAGGAGATGTTTGAAAAGTCCCTTCGTGCTGCCGGCGAACTGATGCGAGATCCTGTCATGCCTGCACCGACACATTTTCAATTTTTCCTAAACGATCAGCAATTGTTTGAAGATCCCGGTGTCCAAAATGCTGGCGAAGATGACGTAGTTTGCGTTGTAAATTTTGAAATCCCGCCTGAGGTTTTCGATGAGTTCAGAGTATCAACGCAGAAAACCCATTGAGGGCCTCATTTTGGAGTTTTCGTTTGCCAGCCAGCGACCACCCACGAAACCTGCGGGAATCTCAACGTAAATAGCTACGAAGTGGAAGGTTTTACGACGTTGGCGAAAGACTTGCCTCGGCACTGCTAATGTGCCAGGGTTTTAATGAGGGGAGAGTTTAACCTTCGGTCCGGTAGATTCGTATCACCAGGCGCCGGTCGTCCTCTGGCAGTGCGTTGACCGGCACTGTGACACCCCAAGATCCATCTTTGCACCATTGCGATTCCGAGAACTGTACTGGGTTTACCCATGCATCGGAAAGACAATTTGAGTAAAGCGTCACGATCTGGGATCGGGTAAGCCCCGGAACCCTGGTCAATTCTAGAGCGAGCTTCGTGTACGAAACTCAAGAAGGCATCTTCCCCCTCAAATGGCCCTGCCTGGACGAAAGGTGCGGGCCTTTCACCTGTCACATTCTCACCATGAACACTTCGGATTCTCAATAAGCTACAGCTTGCAATACCGATCCCATGGTCGTTGGAATCGCGATTACAGTGTGCCCCTGAGTGTGACAACCAATCCATTCCTGGAAAACCAGTTCACTACAGATGATCCAACACTGAACAAAAAGCCAGCTTATGGGGCTCTGTAAAACCAGAATCCACTAAAAAGCTTATTGGCAACACAAAGGCGCCAAAGCGATGCTGTCGCCGGACAAGTTGATTATTAAGGAGTAGAAACACCATGCTACCATCACATCAATAGGAGGCCGCGATGCAAGCTCTGGAAACTGAAACCACTATCGAGGTCAATTTCTCACCACTCATGCGCCGCTACACTCTCGAGGAGTTTTGGGCACTGCCCGAACCCGGTGATCGGGCGCACTATGAACTCATCGGAGGATTTCTTTTTATGGTTCCGCCGCCAAACCCGCCTCACGGGTATGTCGATTCACGTATGAACAAATCTTTGGTTGGATTTGTGTTAACCAACAATATCGACGGTTATGTATTCCATCCGCAAGAGCCGATTTACATCCGCGCAGAAGGCTCAACATACCTAGAGCCTGACATGATGTTCGTATCGAGAGAACTGCAACAAAAGATGGGTGAGAAACGCACGTCCGCCGACATTGTCTTCGAATATCTGTCTCGCAGCACTAGCGTTTACGATCGGACCACGAAGGCTGACACTTACCTGGCTCTCGGTGTTCGGGAGTTATGGCTAATCGATCCATTCAGTAACACGATCGAAGTGCGTTATGCAGGAAAGGTCAACGAGATTCTGGTTTGGAAAGCTATTAAATACTCAAGCGGTCAGCATGCAAAATCGCGGGTGCTTGAAGGGTATGAGGTTTCTGTGGACGAACTGTTTGCGGATTTAATTTAGACAGGATTTACAAAATGAAACAGGATTTGCAGGATCCTCATCCTGCAAATCCTGTTGTTCTGAAACACAAACTACTGGTTGCCTTGTTCAGTGGCTTTCGAAGTTTGACGATTGTTGATCGTCTTGATTGGACCAGTTGGTTTCGCCGGGAGTTTCACCGGGCTCTTCAACTTCGCCATCACCTCGGTAATTGCCCGTTCCAGTTGTGGATCTTTTCCGGCAATTACTGACTGCGGATCGTTATCAACTTCGATATCCGGATCCACGCCGTAACCTTCGATGATCCACTCCCCGGCCTTGTTCGTCATACCAAACTCAGGCACGTTCACCACGCCACCATCGATCAGTTGACCGCGGTTGGTGATACCCACTACACCGCCCCACGAACGCTTGCCAATCAATGGTCCAAGTCCGGCTTCACGGAACATCGCCGGGAATATGTCGCCATCAGAGGCAGAGTTTTCGTCGAGCATTGCCACCATCGGTCCGACGAATACACCATCCGGATAAGTGTTGGCGTCGTCGTTGGTGCGTGAATAATTGAGCGCCAGCACCTTGCGTCGCAAACGCTCGATCAGCATGCGCGAAACGTTACCACCGCCATTCGCACGCACGTCGACGATCAACCCTTCCTTCTTCAGTTGCGGGTAGTACCACTTGATGAACTCGCGGATACCATTCGCGCCCATGTCAGGAACGTGCAGATAACCAACGCGTCCATTCGTCGCCTTGGCGACTTTCTCGCGGTTGTGCTCAACCCAATCCATGTAGATCAGGTTTTGTTCATCAGTGATCGGGCGATACGAAACTGTCCGCGCGCCCTGCATTGATGGAGTTTTATTGAGCGTAAGCTGAACCGGATTGTCCGCCTTGTTTCGCAACATGCGATAAGGATCGTCGTTCGCTTTCAACTCTTCGCCGTCGATCGCCATCACGTAATCACCAACACTGGCATTAACGCCAACTTCCGTTAACGGCGAGCGATAGATGTCTTCGGAGTTATCGCCATCGAAGATCTTGGCGATGCGATAACGACCCGCCTGCTGGTCAAACTCGAAACGCGCACCGGGCAAACCGTAACGCGGCCGCGGCGGAGTTTGAAAATCACCGCCATCGATGTACGCGTGCTGCACGGTCAACTCGGCGATCATCTCGCTGATCACGTAGTTGAGATCCGAGCGATGGGCCACGTATTTCAACAACGGCTTGTACTGTTCGCGCAGCGCGACCCAGTCGTAACCGTGCATGTTTTCTACGTAGAACCAATCACGATACCGGCGCCACACCTCATTGAAAATCTGCGTAAACTCTTCGGCCGGCACGCGATCGACATAGAGTCCGCCGGTCGATACCGCTTTGCGAGATCTTTCGCCCAGCGGCGTGGCATCGTAAAGGTTGTAACCTGGTCCCTGCGCAACCAGCACCTTGCTGCCGTCGTCAGAGATCGTGTAGCCGCGCATATCGTCGACCAAAGTTGTTTCCTTACGATCTTTGATCGAGTAGATACGCAACGAGGGATTGCGATCGCCCTGGCGTCCGTAGTAACCAGCACCGCCAACCACGTAAAGCAAATGACCAGTCTTAGTTGAAAGTCCGAAATAGTTATCGGCACCGAGCGGAACACGCGCGACGCGATGCGAAATATTATCGAAATCGATCGTCATCGTTGCGGGTGGCTTCGGAGCCGCATCTGGCTTCGCTTCGGCAGCAGCAGCCGCCGCCGGCGCGGCCGGTGTTTCAGCCGGCTTGTCTCCCGGCGGAGGAGCTGCGGGTTTCGGTGCATCATCCGTTTTCGACACCGTTACTTCATCGCTCTCGGGTGGGAATGGATGCTTCACGTCTTTACGCAACGACATCGCGTAGATGTACGTCGGACGATTCGTAGCGAAGTTAAATTCGATTCCGGAAAGCTGCGGAGCGAATTCACGATCACTCAAGAAGTAGAGATAGTTGCCCTGCGGATCCCAGGCCGGATTGTAGGAATTGAAGGATTCGTCAGTTACGCGTCTGACCTGGTTATCGGCCGCGCTCCAAACAAACACTGATCCAAACTGATTCTGATTCGGCATCGTGAAGGCCAGGAAGTTTCCACGCGGCGACCAGATGTAATCACGAATCTGACCACGATATGCATCCGCGATCTCAACCAGCTTGCGATCGGCCACGGTGAGCACGTAGAGCTTTCCGTCTTTGTCACTGAACGCAATCCGTTTTCCATCCGGCGCCCACTCCGGCGTATAACGCATGGATTTACCGCCGTTCGTGATCTGCTCGGCCGGTTTGGAACCATCCTGCGGAATCAGGTAAAGCTCCTCTTCGCCACTCTTGTCAGAGATGAACGCGATCTGCGAACCGTCAGGCGACCAGCTCGGCCATTTGTCCTGCGCGGTGGAAGAATCAGTTAAGTTGCGAGTTGGTCCTTTTTCGATCGGAGCACTGAAGATATCGCCACGCGCGGCAAACAGTACGCGTTCACCCTTCGGGCTCAAGCCAAACGTTTGGATCAAGTTAGCCGCCGACACACGACTCGCACGGCGTGCATTACCTTCGTCGGGAACATTGATCGAAATAGCCGTGCTCTTTTTCGTTCTGGCATCGAGCACCTGGAGCTCGCCGTTTAATTCGTAAACGATCTGGTTTTCGTTATCTGAACTGGGCCAGCGAACGTCCCACGGGCGGTTGCTTGTGACCTGCGTAGTTCGTCCGTTCGAGACGGTGTACGCGTAAAGATTGAAATGCCCGTCGCGATCTGAGTTGAAGAAGATCGTGTCGCCCATCCACATCGCATCGCGCGTGGCACGCGGGCCTTCGGTAATCCGTTTAGCGGAACTGCTCTTCAGATTGAAGATGTAGAGCTGGTTCGCCTGGCCACCGCCGTATCGTTTCTCGGAACGGAAGTCGCGCGACTGCGGCGAGTAAACGATCTCATCGTTGGTCGGCGACAAATCTCCCGAGCCGGCGGTCGGCATTGGGAAAGCCGTGGCTGCACCACCATCAATCGAAACTGTAAACAACTTCGCGATCGGCAGCGACCACGAGTCGCGCAGCGAGCGGAAGATGATTCGCTTGCTGTCTTTGGTCCAACCAAATACCTGGTTGTCCCAGCCCCAACGCGGGGCGAGCGGTCCACGTGCCGGATAGAAAGTTAGTTGCCGCGGTTCGCCGCCGGACGTCGGAACCACATAGATCTGTTCGTCACCGTCGTATTGGCCGGTGAAGGCAATCCATTTCCCGTCAGGGGAGAATTTCCCAAACACTTCCACGCCCGGATGCGAGGTCAAACGCGCTGCGGAACCACCGCTTGAAGGCGCTGTCCAAAGGTCGCCGGCGTAAGTGAAGACCACACGATCGCCCCGAATATCGGGAAACCGCAGAAGTTTTGTTTGTGAAAATGCCGAGGTTGAAAAGACAAAAATGCCTGCGAGGGCGAGTAAATACTTCTTATACAAGGGGAAAACCTCCTTTAAATTGCCGATTGCCGATTGCCAGTTGCCGATTGAAACCCCAGAGTTTCGAGTTTCAACAATCCCAATTGGCAATCGGCAATTGGCAATCGGCAATGACCTACCGGTTTTTGAAGGCGTCGTTCAGTTCTGTGTGCCTACTGGATAACACCACCGGACGGCCATCTATAAACAAATATCGTATGCGAGTACGAATTTCTAACAAATCGCCGTCGGTAACAACGAGATTTGCCATTTTTCCAGCCTCGATCGAGCCTAAACGGTCGGAGACGTTCATTATCTGCGCCGGATAAAGGGTGACGGCCTTTAGCGCATCAGCCTTCGATAATCCAAAGGAGGCCGCCATTCCAGCGTACTGCGCCAGATTTCGCACTTCGGGCCCGCTGTCGCCAGTGGAAATGCAGAAACGCACGCCGGCCTGCTGAAGTTTCAATGGGTTTTCGTAAAGCGAGTCGTAAGCATCGTCTTCGCGAATCGGGAGGGTAAACACACCCGTCAGAATCACGGGAACATTCTTCTCCTTTAATAGAGTCGCGACTTTCCAGGCATCGTTACCGCCGAGAATGATCGGTTTCAGTTTCATCTCTTCGGCGAAACGGATCGCGCCGCGAATTTCGGCTTCGCGGTCGGCACGGAAAATTACCGGCTGTTCTCCACGAACATAGGAGACGAGCGATTCCAGCACGACGTTGCGATCCGGGCGCGGCAACGATTTGTCTTTTGCGTAGGCATCCTGCGAACGACCGTAAGCCTCCGCATCGCGCAGCATCTTGCGAATCTGTTCCACCTGGCGCTCGTTTGCGGTCAACGTGTCCGAAAGATTTACCGGTGGTTGAAAACCACCAAAACCACCGCCGCCACCACCGATGCGTGGGTAATTGATGACGAGTGCAAACTGCGGCACTACCGCCATCTCTTTCGGCGCGGTGCCAAGCAAGTTGATCAAAGCAGCCTGACCGGAAATCAAACCGCCGGTTGGAGCAGTTAGAGTGTTGGTGATGCCTTCGACGCGCGTCACGGCGATGTGTGCGCTGTGCGGGTTAACGGCGATGATCGCTTTCGCGTTGGGATTTAGATCGCCGACTTCGGATAGATCGACCGTGCCGTTTGCGCCTTGCGGAACTTCAACGAGACCCATGTTTGTGCCGGCGTCGATCATGCCGGGGTAAACGGAGAGGCCTTTGCCATCGATTGATTGAGCACCGGCCGGAACACTGACGTTCGCACCGACTGCTTCGATCTTGCCGTTGCGGATTACGACAGTGCCGTTTTCGATGTCGGCACCACTAACCGTGACAATCCGCGCGTTGCGAATCACGAAAATACCGCGTGGCGGCGTAACGCCTTGCTGTGTGGTGGGGTTGCCGATCTGTTGGGCCACCACGGAGCCGGCGCAAATTAAGATTGCAAGTATGATCCTCATGTTTGTCTCCAGTTTTCCCACGCAACGGCGCAGCGGCGCCACGGATACCTGTTTCCATCTCTTCTCGTTGCGCCGTTGCGCCGCCGCGAGAGAAATATTTTTAAGGCGCTTACGGTTTCTCGAACTCCAGATCGTCGCCTTCATGTCTGCTCGGACGGCGACGCGGTGTTTGTGGCGATTGACCC
Organism: uncultured Acidobacteriota bacterium; assembly: GCA_963708055.1. Lineage (GTDB taxonomy): Bacteria > Acidobacteriota > Blastocatellia > Pyrinomonadales > Pyrinomonadaceae > PSRF01. The sequence goes on from OY970193.1 coordinate 3,110,867, forward strand.
TGAGTGCGCGGCCGGTTTGGTTCGGCTTGTTCCAACGTTGCGCGCTCCTTTGCCAGTTCCGCTCTGCGCGAGAGATCCTTTTCGCGATCGAAATAAATATCGCCATCGACAAACGTTGTATCGACGCGCGCGTAAACACTGAACGGATGTGCATTCCAAATCGCGATGTCGGCATCTTTTCCGACTTCGATCGAACCGACGCGACTCTGAATGCCGAGTTGAATCGCCGGATTGAGAGTGACGAGTTTCAGCGCCTGCTCTTCCGTCAAATCACCCCAGTGCATCGCTTTTGCGGCTTCGATATTCAACCGGCGCGCACGTTCATCGGAGTCTGAATTCATCGACACCACCACACCCGCACGCGTCATGATCGCGGCGTTGTAGGGAATAGCGTCGTAAGCTTCGATCTTGTAACCCCACGAATCGGCGAAGATTGAAGCGCCCGCGCCGTGAGCCGCAATCTCCTTCGCGACTTTGTAACCCTCGAGCACGTGCTGGAACGTTTTGATCTTAAAACCAAACTCGTCAGCCAAACTGATCAGCATCAGGATTTCGCTGGTGATGTAGCAGTGGGCGTGAACGTAACGTTTGCCTTCGAGAATCTCCACCAACGGTTCGAGTTGGAGATCTCGGCGCGGCGGGATCAGGTTCTTGTCTTTCTTCACAGCGTCGCGATATTCATCCCAGCTTCGCTTGTAATCACGCGCGCGCGTAAACGCATCGCGAATCACTTCCTCCACACCCATGCGCGTGTTGGGATAACGACGCGTAACGCCCGGCTGGTTTGGCTGACTCGACCGCTTCACATTCTCGCCCAGCGCGAACTTGATCCCGGGCATCGCACCCGGAAACAGAAACTCATTCGCCGGACGCCCGTATTTGACCTTCACCACCGAATTCAATCCGCCAATCGGATTCGCTGAACCATGCAACAGGTTCAAGGTGGTGACGCCGCCGGCCAACGCGCGATAGAGATCGATGTCGGTTGGGTTCAACACGTCTTCGGTACGCACCATCGAGGTGACGGCCAACGTGCCTTCGTTAATCGTGTCGAGCATCGAGTGTGAATGGGCGTCGATGATACCGGGCATCACATACTTGCCGGTGCCATCGATGATGCGGGCGTTTCCGGAAGCATTCAGGTTCTTATCGACGCCGGCGATCTTGCCGTTACGCAAGAGCACGTCGGTGTTCTGCAGCGTGCCGCGCGTGACGGTGATCACTGTGGCGTTGCGGATGAGCGTTTCAGGCGACGCTTGTCGCTGTGCGCTCACAACGCCGACTGACAACGTGGTTACGATGGCGATAAACAGGAGTTTTCGTTTCATGTTTTTCTCCGTTGAGAAAATTACTCACGCGGCGACGCAGCGGCGCAACGGAAAGCGCAGCGCCGTGGCGCCGCCGCGTGAGAAATATTAATTTGGCTGCTGACCTGCGCGTGTCGCAGTAAACGTTCCCGGCGCTGAGCCGACGACCGCGACGTTGCCTCGAATCTGATTGTTAGCAAGTGTGCCGGTAAACGTCGCTTCCTTTGTTTGTCCTTCGACATTCACCGGTACCGTGAAACGCACCTCACCGGTATTCGACGCTGACGCGTTCGCAATCTCACCGGCGCCGAGCGATCCGGAGATCGATCCGGTCAAACGCTCACCTTCCTGCTGCAAGTTCAACGTGATCGTGCGGTCGCCCTGGCCCAAATTGAGACTGACGTTCCACGTCCCACTTAGACTTGTCCGGCCTGGACCACCACCACCGCCGGGCGCCGGTCTGAGATCAACCGGGCGTCCATCAATAAACACATGCGCCACCCGGCCGTTGCGATCAAACAGGTCGCCACGCGTCACAGTCAGATTTGCGATCTTCCCGACTTCGATCGATCCCAGTTGATTCTGAACGCCGAGGATTTCAGCCGGCCAAATCGTAAATGCACGCACAGCATCCGCCGCCTGAAGCCCATTCTCAATCGTCCGTCCGGCGTTGACCATCAGGTCTGCCATGTTTTGCAACGAGCCTGACTGAAACGCGAAACGAACACCCGCCTTCGCTAATTTGCCCGCCGTTTGTTGCGCCTCGACGCGTTCACGCAGAACGCGCAACGATTCCGGATCGGCTTCCGGCATCGCGGCTGTCGTTCGTCGCGGCAGGTTGAGCGAAAGCAACACCGGAACATTCTGTTTCGCCAGTCGATCGGCAATCCGATCAGCTTCGCGTCCGCCCGCAATGATCAACTTGAGTTTGAACTCAGCGGCCAGATCCAGCGCGCGACTGATCTCGCGTTCGGTGTTCGCCAGCATCACGACCGGCATACGACCGTCGATAACAGGAATCAGCGCCGCGAGTGAGCGATCAGTTTCCGGCCGTCGCGTGCCGCGCGGCGCGCGATCGTAAACCTGAAGCGACTCGCGATAGCGTTGCGCGTCGTACATCATCTGGCGCAGCGTTGAGATGACGCCCATGAGCGATCCGGGATAAGTTCCGGTTCGCAGTGGCGTGAAACCAACGTGCATCGCCACGGGCGAACGAACGATCATCTGCTGCGGAGTTTCACCGGAAAGATTGATCAGCGCCGACTGGCCCATCCAGATCCCCGAGCGCGGCATCGTCAACGCAGTCGTGATCCCGATGTTGCGCGACGCTTCAATCTCATTGCCGCCGGGACGAATCACGTCTTCAACCATCACCTCCGGTTGCAACCCGGCGGGTTGGGTTGAGTTTGGACCAGCAGCCGGGCGCGGTTGTGTCAGGACAAGAAAACCGCCACCACCGCCTCCGCCACCGGGTGCCGGCGAAGCGGCTGCTTCAGGAAGCGCCAGGTTGGTGAAGGAATCGATTAGGCCCGGATAAACAGTCAATCCAGTGCCGTCGATCACGCGCGCGTCGGGCGGCGCATTAACGTTTGCACCGGCCGCGGCGATCAATCCATTCCGAACCACTACCGTGCCGCGATCGACGATTGGTCCGGAGACTGTGACGATGCGGGCATTGGTGATGGCGTATGTATCTACGGCGCTGCGTTGGGCGTTGACCACCACACTTGTGAAAAACAACAGCGCGGCGACAAGAAGAGACAAGCGGACTTTTGGCATAGGCGACCAAATCCCCATTATTCTGGTTTGTAGCAAAAAACGTCTAAGGAAAGAGAGCTGAAGATTAGCTTAAGTGTGGCGCGGGAGGGAAGTGCAGACCATGGATTTTCACGGATTGACTACGAATTCAAATCGTAGTCATCCGCGAAGATCCGTTGACGGTTTATTTGTTGGTGTTGGCTTTTCCGGCGTTCGCGTTTGCGTTCGCATTGCCGGCCTGGACTTTCAACGTGTTCTTCACGCTGGTCACGCCTTCAACGCCTTTCGCTACCGTTTCGGCACGAGTCTTTTGCGCAGCGCTTGCCACCGTGCCCGATAGAGTTACAACTGCTTTGTCAACATCAACATTGATCGTCGAGTCGCGCAGGTCGTCGGCTGCGGCGAGATCGAAGCGCGTCTTCACCCAGAGCCAACCGTCGTTGACGCCTGTGCCAACTGTTCGGCCCGACTCTTTGGCTTCGCGCGAGTATCGCTCCTTTTCACGTTCATAGTCTTCGCGTGTTGGAGCTCTGCGATTGTCGTTAGTGGTGGTTACCGGCGTGGATGTTGCGGGTATGTTAGCGTTTAGATTGGCATTTGCGTTGGCGTTTGCCGTTCGATTCTCATTAGCAGCGTGGTCGCAACCAGCTACCAATACCAACAGCCCCAGCAATACTAATATCCCCTTGATTCTGCGTCTCATCGTTGCGAATCCTCCTTAAACTGAACAAACCAAACTTAGTTTTGAAAACATACGTCTAGTGCAGATAAGAGCAAACGATGATCCGAAGACTCAGGTGAGAAAGGGGATTTAGTGGTCTACCATTTAACAGATCCTTCTTTTGTTGTGTCGATTTCTGCAACCTTCGGTGCGTCATCGAACAGATAGCCTTTGATGTTATCGAAAAGAAAGTTCTGAGCGTCGGGACTGGTGAGATCCAAGCCGTAGTGATTGATGATCTGGGTTTGCTTTTGTAGCCACAAACTCCAGCACTGCTGGCAGATCTCGGCCGCGATTCGCTGTCCGAGCTCATTGGGGAAAGGCGCAAAAGCGAGTTTCGGATGCTTCTCGCCGCAGTGTGTGCATTTGATTGAGTCAGCCATGAATGCCTCCTTGATCTTTCTGGGCTGCGCGAATTGCCGCAATATTAGCATCGTCTTTCGGCTTGAATAAGCCGATGGGACGTACATCTTTGAAACGCAGAATTCCTTTCGCGTCGATTACGAAAACCGCACGCGCCACGCGTCCGGGAATCAATGATCGCGCGCCATACAATCTCGAAACAGCACCGTCAGCATCCGACAACAATGGCAACGGCAGATCGTGATGGGCCGCGAACTTCTGATGCGACTCAACCGAGTCGGAAGAAATGCCGACCACTTCCGCGCCCGTCGCGAGATAATCGTCCCACCGATCGCGTAACGAACACATCTGTCGTGTGCAAACCGGCGTTTCGTCGCCCGGATAAAACAACAGCACTACAACTTTGCCGCGATGATCGGCGAGGCGCCAGTCGGCGCCGTTGCCATCCTTGAGCGTAAAGTCGGGCGCCGGTGAGTTGATCGCGATACCGTTACTCATCAATCAATCCTGCGAGAACCTGCAAAGCTTCGTCGATCTCTTCGTCGGTGTTGAAAAAATGCGGCGACAGGCGAAGCCCGGCTCCGGGACGCCAATCCACGAACACTTTTCGTTCGGCCAGCGATTCGGCAACGGCCGGGGCATCGTTAACACCAATCATGACCGAACCACCACGTTGATTCTTATCACGCGGCGTGTTGATGGTCCAACCACGCGAAGCAGCGAAGTCGATTATCGACTGGGTTCGGCGTTGTGATTCAGCGGCGATTTCCGCAACTCCGACCGCCTCGATAATCTCCAGACCCGGAATCGCGGAATAGAGCGCCGGAATACTCGGCGTGCCCTGCGCAAAACGCCTGACAGATCGCGCGTAACGCATCGGCGCATGGGCAAAGTCGAAAGGCGAATCGTGCGCGACCCAGCCGGTCAATCGCGGGCGCAGGTCTCGTTGCAAGTCAGGTCGAACGTATAAATATCCGCAGGATGGACCACCACAAAGCCACTTGATCGTGCCGCCGATCAGGAAATCGACGTTCCACTCAGCCGCCTGCAACTGCAAAACCCCTGCTGACTGGTAAACATCCAAAAGCACGAGCGCGCCGTGCTCGTGCGCGCGCTCGACAATCGCCGGTACGTCAACACGAAACGAACTGCGATACGAAGTGTGCGAGATCGCCACGAGCGCGGTTTGATTATCGATGGCGTCGAGGATTCTTTCCAACGGTACGGATACGCCATCCATTGTCGGGATCACTTCGATGTGGGCGCCAATCTGTCTCTGTCCGTCCCAGAAGTATTCCATCGAAGGAAAGTCGAGCTCGGTGGTGATGATCTTGTGGCGGCCGGTTTTGAAATCGAAGCACGAAGCGGCGGTCGCGATGGCGATGGAAGCGTTTGGTTGAATCTGAACCGAACCGGCAGCGCCGCCAAGGATGCGAGCAATGCGATCGCCAACGCGTCGCGAGAGTTCCCACCAACTCGTGGCCCATGCGTCTTCGCTGGTGTGATGTTCCCACGCGTCAATGTACGCCGCCATCGACTCACGCGCCGCGCGCGGCACGGGGCCAAGGCTGTGGCTCAGCAGATGAATGCCCGAGGCCAGCGTGGGAAACTCGTTGCGCTTGCGATCTACGATCATATTTAGACAGGATTTACATGATTAACAGGATAATCTTGTAAATCTTGTTACATCCTGAAATCTTGTAAAACTTTTTCTAACCCATGGGCGTCGTTCGATAACTGGTCAAACACGCCCTTTGCTTCATCACCAATCGGCGGATCGTGTCGCTCTTCGCGGATTGCCGCGAGGATCTCGGCGGCGACAAACTCTTTCGTCATCTTTGGAACATCGGCGCCCTTGCTCATGTCGGTATCGATCGTCGTCGGCATCACCGTGATCACTCTCACGCCGTGCTCTGCGAGATACGCTCTCAACGCCTGGCCCAATGACAACAACGCCGCTTTCGTCGCGCAGTAAGTGCCTACTATCGGTAAGTTGATCTTCGCAAATGCAGTTGCGACGTTGACGATCATGCCGTCGTGCTTCGCGATCATCGCGGGGGCAACGGCGCGCGTAACACGCAACACGCCAAAATAGTTGACGGCTATCTCTTCCTGAATCGCCGCAAAGTCCATTGTCAATGGATTACCAAATCCGGCGACACCCGCGTTGTTGATCAAAATATCGATCGGGCCAAGCTGGGTTAATGCTTCCACATTCGCGTCGCTTGTTACATCCAACTGCACGGGTGTAACGCGCGCCAGTTTCAGCGCTTCAAGATCTTCAGGCTTGCGCACACCCGCAAATACTTCCTGCGCGCCATCACTGACAAGCGCGGTCACGAGTGCGCGGCCGAGTCCGCGACTTGCTCCCGTGACCAATACTCGTTTGCCTTCAATCTCCATCGATACCAGCTTTCGCGGCCTGACTGGCGCGTTGCAGGCGAGCAAGTTGATACAACCCCGCGCCGACAACACCCCAGGCCACAATCAATTCAATACTCGTCAACGACTGACTATCGATTCGTTGACTGAGCGTTTGCGAACTCAACGCTATTGCGTCCTGACGCAACTGAATCAGGATCATCATCCCCATCGACAACACCGAGACTATGGCTGCGCCCCGCTGCACATTGCGCGGCAGGCCAACCGTAATCTGACTCGCAAGCGCCGGATTCAGTCGAGGGAGGAACAAAAATACTAAACTGTGAATAAAGTAAAGCACCACGAGGGCAAACACTGCAACATTCAGCGCGAGCGCGAGCTGGCCGCTAATCAGCAACACCGCGCAACAGATTAACGTCAACGTCAAACCTCGAATCGGAGTCGCAGTCGCCTGGTTGATAAAACCCAGCCAGCGTGGCGCCAGGCCGTCTTCAACAAACATGATTGCGAGTCGCGACGGAACGAAGATCGTGCCGTTGAGGGCCGTCATGATCGCCGCAATCGCTCCAATCGTCACAAAAATCGCTGCGCCCGCAGGCAAGTAACTCGACGCCACTTCAGCCATCGGCGCATTGCTCGCTTGCAAGCTTGTTCCTGGTAAGACACCAAACGAAACGATTGAAGTGAAAACGTAGATCAGCGCCGTGATCGTGATTCCGATCAGTAGAATGCGTGGCAACCGACGTGTGCTGTCTTTAACTTCACCGGCCGTTTGCGCCAGCGATTCAAAACCCGCATAGGCAAAAAATAACGGCAGCAAACTCGCCCCGAAACCACTCGCGCCGTGAGTGAAGAATGGTGTGTAGTTTGAAAAATCGATCACAAACAGACCGGGCACAATCAGCACCAGCAACGCCAAACATTTCAAGGCCGAGAACGCTACCTGAAACCGTCCGAACCAACGAATGCCGATGACGTGAATCAAGTAAAAAACTACTAGCGCAGTGAGTGCTAACGGTAGGCGATATCGTTGTTCATCGATGCGATTGCCGCTGAGAGCGATCAAATATCCGGCCATTGCATTGGCGAGATACGCGCCCGCGCCGATGTAGGAAATGATCTTTAGCCACGCACCGACGTACGCCAGTCGATAACCGCCGAGTGTGCGCGAGATGTGCAGGTATTCGCCGCCGGGTTCACGTCCGAGTGGTGTTGATAAGTAAGCGGCGTAAGGAATTGAAGTCGCGAGGATCGCGGGCGTCAGGACCAGATAACCGAGAATCACGCTTGGACCACTCAGCGCCCAGGCCTGGCTCGTGACCTGAAAGATCCCCGCGCCGATTAGGATGCCGATGAGCGCGGCGTACGATTCGAGCGTGCCCAGATCGCGTTTTAAGCGATCGGTCGGCTTTACAGGATTCACAAGATTTTTCATGATTTTATCTTGTCCATCCTGAGTCATCTTGTTAATCCTGTCTATCGATTCATTAACTCATTTGAGGGCAAGCTTGGATTTAACACCTTCTCCGCACTCTCAACTCCGGCCACCGGCAATAGCGACGCGTCGATCAAACCGAGTTGGGCCAACACTGATGCCTGGTCCCAATAAATATGTTCGTGGGCGAGCTTACCGTTGCGAAAGTGAACGATCACTACGAGGGCAACTTTTACATGTTTGCCGGTGGGCTCGACGCCCGGCAACATCCAATCCATCTTGCTCGTGTGCGTAAATTCGAAAACCATCTCATCCACAACTCGATCGATACCGATCGTTCGCGACACCGGCGTCATCGCCGTATCAGCCGGCATCTGCGGAATAAAACGTTTTGAATAGAATTCGCGCAACTCTTCATGGCCCACGCCGCCAGTCAACACCGGCACGTGATTCACGTAAGAATCAACTACCATTGTTTCGAGCGTGTCGTCAGTGTTGCGCGTGGCAAATTCATATTTAACGTGATCGTCCCAGCGCGAGGAGAGCGTTTGCTGTGCCGACGCGAGACCTGCGCCCGCAAGGTAACTCACAAAAAACTCGAGCGTGCGAAGATTCGCAAGTTCAGCGGAGGCGGGCGAATAATGATCGCCGCCGATCCGCCCGAACGCGTGATCATCTTCCGGATAGTCGTGAATCGTCACTAGCGGATTTCCATCAAGTGTCGCATGAATTTGCGCCTGCGCCTCTGGCGGGCAAAACTTGTCCTTCCCGGCAATGTGCAGAAGCAATGGACCACTCAGGTTTTCCGCTTCGTTCAAACTCTGTTCGATAGCGACGCCGTAATATCCCACCGCGCAATCGGGTTTGAATCGCGCTGACAACAGATACGCGAGCTTGCCGCCCATACAAAAACCAACCGCACCAACGCGTCCGCTACACGCCGTATCGTGCCGGAGAAAATCCACCGCGGCAGCAACGTCTTCAGCGGCCTTGGCTTCGTCGATTCGTTGATAAAACTCGATGGCCTTATTCCAGTCGTCGCCTGTATCAGTGAGTTCTACTCCGCGTTCCATTCGCCAGAACAGATCCGGACAGACTGCGACAAACCCATGCGCCGCGTACCAGTCAGCAACGTCACGCATGGTTTTGTTGATACCAAAGATCTCCTGGATCACTACGATCCCTGGTCCATACCCGCTCGCGGGCAGCGCCAGGTAGCCATCAAACTCGCCGCCATCGAAAGATTTGATTGTCGCCATGATCCACAGATTACACAGATTAAGCGAAGGCAGACAAGAATTTATCCAATCTGAATAATCGCTTTTAATCTGTGAAATCCGTGGACCAGTTTTCACGCACCCACTCTTTGCCTGCGTTGCACACGCTCAGGAAGTTGCACATGCGGCAATGAGGCGCGGTCTTGACGGGAAAGTTCGACGGATCGGAAGAGAAGATCGTGCGCTGCATACCTTCGTCAACGGCTTGCTCACAACGCGCGGGCGCGAGCAGATCGTCGGCGAGATGAACCTCGACATTCGGATCGAGAAAATGCAGCGTCACGCGAATCTTCGCGCCGGAAAGCGAAGGCAGTAGTTCGCGAACAGCGAGCGCGTACGATTGCATTTGCAGTTGATAATCCTCAGCCGCGGTCTTGAGTGCTTCTGCGAGCGACGGATGACGATTCACGGGTTTGGGTGGTGGAGCGGCTTCAAAATCAAACGCGAACTGACCGGCCTTCGGCGCGCGCATGCGTGGCGGCGTTGGTGCCGTGAGTGACGCCTCATTCTTTTCATACAGAATGCGGTTGGTTTTGAAATCGATGATTTCGATCTCTGTCGCTGAACTCGTGATCAGGAGCTTATCGATGATCCCGTTGAGCACTCCCAAACGACGACGCAAACGAAAACTCAGCTCACTCCACAGTCCATCTTCACCTGCCGGACGCGCCGAAAAATGTTCCGCAATCTTTGGCACCGCTTCAACACGCTTGTAAACATCACTCGCGAGATAATTTCGCGCGAGGGGCATCATCACCCTGATCGCCGCTTCGTGATCGATCTCGACGAAGCGATCGGACAACTGTGCCTGTCGCAGACGCAACACTTCGTGGAAGCTCGCGCGCAAACACTCTTCAGGATCCTGCTCCGGTGTGTAGCGTTCACAAAAACGATGAATCACCGAACCCTTTAAAGTCGCAGTCAAATTTGACGGAGGCTCAGGTGCTTCAGCGTTGTTCCAAACCGCCATCTGATCCGCCGCGGGCAACTGTAAAACGCGATCGAAATAATACTGGCGCGGGCAGCGCTGGTAGTTGATCAACTGCGTGACACTAAACCGGTGAATCGCGTTGCCACTCTGCGGACCAAGCGTTTTGACAAGCGGAAACGCCTCGTTCAGAGAGTCGGCCGAGTACATGCTCGTTTGCGGAGGTGGTTCAGGTTCTGAGTCAAACTCTTCCGCTGATTCAGCAAGATTGACGGTCAACTGCAACTCAACGTCGTCGTCCAGTTGGACCACGTCGCTCGCCTGTCGATCGTGCAATTCGAGTGCTTGCCAGATCCACTTCAGCCACGAGTCGTTCTTCGAACCTAACGTCGCGATCTCTTCCGTCACGCCTGAGAAGATCAATCGATCTTCCGCGCGCGAAGCAGCGACATACAACAACCGCATACTCTCAAACTGCTCGCGCCACGCGTGTCGCTGTTCGAAACTACTGAAGGTGCAACCCGCGACGAGACTGCCGCGCCCATCCGGCACTTTCAACGTCAGTCCCTGATGCCGGTCAAGCAAGAACCAGTTATCAGTGGCAACGCGCGAAAGTCGTTGCAGATCGGGAATGATCACAACCGGAAACTCCAGACCCTTCGCCTGGTGAATCGTCATCAACCGCACCGCGTCGGCGGCCTGATCGATCTGCCCTTCACTCTCGCGACTGCCAATCGCTTCAAACTCCTTCACGTACCGGACAAAATCACGAATTAAATGCGTTCCGGAACTTTCAAACCGAGCCGCAAGCGTAAACAATCGTTCGACATTCGCGAGCCGCTGGGCGCCATCGAAATTGGCCGCGACCACGGTCAGGTACTCTGTTTCTTCAACTGCAAACCGCAACAGCTCCTGTATCGGATAGTGATGCCGGCGATCGACCAGCTCACCAATAACTCGCGACGCGCGCTCGAGCAGTTCATGCTCTTCGGCGCTGATGAACGCAATCTCATCATGATGACGCAAGCCGGCGTAAAGCGGACGAGTGGCTGAAAACGCGCGCTGCGGATTGACCTTATCAACCTCATCCAGCGTCGGCGCGCAACGCAAAGCCAACAGCGTGTTGTCGGAGATCCCGCACAGCGGCGAGCGAAGCACAGCCGCCAGGGCGATCTCGTCAGTCTTGTTGTCGAGAAATCGCAGCAGTTGAATCAGGTCGGTGATCTCTTCACGCTCGTAGAAACCACGACCCAGAACAGTTTGATAAGGAATGTTGGCGCGACGAAATACCGATTCATAAATCGGCACCATCGTCATCGCGCGAAACAGCAAAGCGATGTCGCCATACTTGTGCTTTGCCGGCCCTTGCGTGAGGGCAAGGATGCGCCGCGCAAGTTGTTGCGCATCGAGCGCACGCGAATCCTGTTCGGCGCGCGGATCGTCCTGGAGCGAAGGCTTGGTGGTGATTAGTAACTCGACGAGTGGACCTGAATCGCGCAGCTCGCGTTTCGGGTCGCTCTTCTCGTGCTTGACGTAGCCTAGCTGGTCCAGGTTCTTGTATTCACTGGCCGGCACGTCCAACGGCACCTGAAACAGTCGCTCGAACAGGTAGTTGAAGAAGGCAATCAGCGGCGGCTGGCTGCGGAAATTTAACTGTAACGGTCGCTCAACACCGCCCGCTTCACGCAGGATCGACGTCATCTCGCGAAACACGTCAACATCGGCGCCGCGGAAGCCATAGATCGACTGCTTGCGATCGCCGACGATAAATAGATTCGCCGGTCGCCGGCCTTTCGCGAGCGCAAGACGTTCGAGCAAAACACGTTGCACGGCGTTCGTGTCCTGAAATTCGTCAACCAGGAAAAAGCGATAGCGTTCCGAAGTTCGCGCGATCACTTCAGGGCGCTCCAAAAGCGTGAGCGTTCGTAATTCGAGATCGTCAAAGTCGAGCGCTGAGAGTTTTTGTTTCTCTTCGTTGAGTCGCTGGTCCACTCGCGACAGCAGGTTGATCATTTCCAACGCATACTGGCGCGCAAACAGATCGAGACACACCTGCGGTACACGACCCTGGAGATCTCTGCCCCAAATGAGCGTGTCGAGCGTTCTTACATGGTCGGCAACAGCGGCACGTGCCTGCGGTCGCGGTCCGCGAAACTCTTCTACGAGACGACAAAAGTCAGCGAGTGTTTCGTGCGACGGAATCGTTTTTAACAACCGCTCGGCTTCAGTCCAGGCTGCAAGCACTTCCCCTTGATTTTTCTTTGAGGCGATCGTTGTGCGACGTACGCCGAGAAACTCCGCCATCGCTTCGTCGAGCGCTTCGAGTGCGCGCGCGTGATCTTCTTCAGTGGCGTGAACGCTTGCGGTTGCGACGGTGAGATCTTCGAGACTCAAACCCTTGCCGCGAGCTTCGCGGTAGAGTTGGGCCAACGCCGCTGCCAGCCGGCTGCGCCCGACGCCAAGCGTCAGTCGCGAAATCTCAACGTGACCGTTGCTGATGAATTCAGAAAGAACTTCCTCGACAATCAACTCGAGCATCATCGCCGCGCGATGTTCGTCGAGCAATAGAAACTGCGGATCGACGCGCGCTTCGATCGGAAACTCGCGCAACAGTCGCGCGCAAAAGCCGTGAATCGTTGTGATTACAGCGCCGTCGAGCGTGCGTTTGTAGTTTAACCAGCGGCGCCGTTCTTCTTCGTTGGCGATGCGCAGCATCTGATTGAGTTCGCCACGCAGCCGCTCGTGCATCTCGTTGGCGGCACGATTCGTAAACGTGATTGCTACGATTTGATCGATCGAGAGATTGTGTTCGCGAAGAATGTGGAGATAGCGCTCGACCAGGACCGTCGTCTTTCCAGACCCCGGCCCAGCCGTTACCGAGACATGGCTTTCAATCTCGTACGCGGCCGCCGCTTGTTCCGGTAAAAGCACTCGCGTTTCCATAAAACTTTTGCCACGGATTACACGGAGTTAAATCCGGATTTAATCCGTCTGATCCGTGGCCTTCTTTTTCCTCTCAATCCGATCGCGATCGTAGCGACAGACGGCCGCGTAATCACAAAAACGACAGGTCTTCAAACGCTCGGAAGGATCGACGATGAATCGTCCTCCTCGCATTCCTTCCAGAAACTCCCAGACGCGTGCGATCACCTGGGTGCGAATGCGCTGCCACTCTTCGTCAGTGAAAATGGAATTTTTTGCGCGCAGATTCAGGTAATCCAACTGACTCGCGCGATACAAACCTTTGTTCCGACGCTCCTGACCGCCTCGAATTATGTAGTATCCGCCTCCGGCAATCGGTTGATCAGGCAGGATTAGTTTCTCGAGTGCTTCCAGATAAATCGGAAGCTGCAGGCTTCGTCCGGACACAATGTCGCCGCGACTCGATCCGGTTGATAACTTGTAGTCGTAGGCGACAAGCGTGTTATCGCGCGCGACGTCAACACGATCGATCTGGCCGCTGATCTTGATCGTCTCTTCGCCCACAAATGTTTGTCGCGTGAGTTCGAGTGGCGCTTCGGTTGAATCGGGATCTTTGGCTGCCGATCTCATACCGCCGAACGCAACTTCAAAATACGACGGAAGCACTTGCTGCGACTCGGCATCTTCCTGAAGCTGCAATTCGTACAACAGCACCTGGTCCAACAGGATCTTGCGAATCTCGCGATCGATCTTCCAGATCTGCCTGTTGAGTGGCGGCACCACGCGCTCGTGTTCGTCAAACACGGAATCGGCGATCGCGGCGAGTTCCTTCTGCAGTTTTTTACGATCGGCCGTGTGTAACGGCTCGCGACGATGACGTTCAAAGAAGCGTCGCAAAATATCGTGCAGCAGTTTTCCCGCGTCGATGGCCTGCAGGTCGAGCGCCGCTTCACCGCGCGGCTCCAGTCGCAAAACTCTTTGCGCAAAGAACCGATAAGGACAGTTGCCGTAAACGCTCAGACCGCTCGCACTGTGAGTAAAGTCGGACCCGAATTTTAGTTTCAACAGGTGCAGCAGATCGGGATCGGTAATCTCACCATCGTAGCGACCAAAATAGGCCCCCGCGCGCTCACGTTCGATCTCGATGCGACGCAACGCGCCTTCACTGACAAAACCATCGTTACGGGCGAGCGTCAGCAAACGCGTGATACGCGATTGCGGCAGCAAACTGCCTTTCGCACCGCGATGAAGGTGGCGTTCCTGCTGCCGCACGAGGCCAACCTTCATTTCGGTGGTAGTCGAGGCGTCGTCGAGGTTCTTGCCTTCGTAATCGCGGCGAATGATTTCTGTTTCGACACGCAGCGGTGCAACGGCACGGCGCAATTCGTCGATGTAGTACGACGCGACAGTTTCCGAATCGTCGCCCAGCATCAACGGTCGCGTGAGATACAAACGCTCGGTGGCACGACATGCAACCTGGTAGAAGTAGTGTTCTTCTTTCAGTAACGTGTTGGGCGAAATGTCTTCGAGTGTGAGGCCGTATTCTTTGAGCCGATCGCGTTCTTCATGCGGATAGATCCAGTCGCGCGACGCACTCAGCGGAAAACCACCTTCAATCAATCCCGCAACAAAAATCGCTCGAAATCGCCGGCCACGAACGTCAGTTGCTTCCAACACACGCAGACCATTGCGATCCGGCGCGCCGAAGATTTGCGACTGCGAAGTAAGTGAGCGGCGCACTTCCTGCAGAAAGATCGACAAGCGCGTCTCCGCGGAATTGTTTCCGCCGAGTTCAATGCTCTTGATGGCTGCGATAAAAGCGCGTCGCAACGCTTCGAGAGCGTTGAAGTTGAGCATCACTTGCGGCAGTTGTTTTTCGTCGGTCGACTTCTTTGCGGGTTCGGCAATCTGTTCGCGAAAACCGAGACGCTCGAGTAACCGCATCAACTCCGCACGCAACGCGGTTGGTTTGCCTTCACGGGGCACCGCGTGCAGCAGTTCGGCAAAACGCCGGACTACAAGCGCGGTCCACGCCAACGCGGCGGGGTGAACATCGCGCGAGGGGCGTCGCTTCTTTTCAACTTTCTCCTCGAGTTTTGCGGTCTCGGCGTTTTCGACGTTGTCGGCGATGTCAGTGTCGCGATCGTGTGCGCCGGCATCGATGTTGAGGAGTTCTTTTGTCGCCGTGGCGCCGGGCAGATCGGTAAACAGTTTGTGCGCGCGTGCTAACCACGCGTTAACGGTCAAATCACTGCCGACATACGCAAACGCATTTTCGAGCGAATCAGCATCCCAGAAGCCGATGCGATAACGATTCTTCAAACGCACAATCGTTTCAGGTGTTATCGACGGCAGATCGGCGCGCAACAGATCGAGATGTTGTTCGTCAAAACGCTGCGAAAGCGTCAACGTTTCTGCGTCGCTGAGCCGGAAATATTCCGACTTGACGAGGTCGGCGACTTCGGCGATGCGAGTGGTCTGAGCTTCTTCGGACAAACCTTCGAGGAGTGAAATAAGTTTCAGCGCCGCGCGATTTGCGGGAACGTCTCCAGCCTCGATCCGCAGTTCGAGATTGCATGGCAACGACTCTTCAAGCATCACCCGCGAGATCGTTGGACCATACGAAGCACGTTGTCGAACCACGAGCGCGATCTCGGCGAGGTCGTAATTCTCAACCAGCACCAAACGCTTCACTTCACGTGCGATGGTGCGAATTTCCGTGTCGCGATCGCCGCATTCGAGATAGCGAATGTCGTCCACTTTCTCGTCTGACACCTCATCCGACGAGGTCAACGGATTGAACAGATTTTCAGGCAATCGCCCCAGAGCAGAGTTCGCGGCGGCGTCGCGGCGCAGCGAAAGATCGGAACGTTGCGGCGTTGCGTCGCGGCGTGAGAAATCCATGTTGTACACCGTCTCAAACTTCGCAATGCCTTCGAGTTGTCCGATAGTCTCCTGAAACGGTGCGAAGATCTCGGGATTGCTGTCGTCGTGATTGAGATTGACGATCGTTTGCGGCAACAGCGGAATTAGCTGGCGGAGGATCTCACCCTGTACCGGAGTGAAGTCGAAAAATCCGTCGATGATTAACAACTGGACATTGGCGAGCCACGGCAGGCGCACGAAGTGATCGTCAATCATGCCGCGCAAGACCCAGAGCGCGCGCAACTGCTCCGAGTCTTCTTCCGTGAACAAACTTTGATTCAGAAGCTCGGTGTACTTTGAATAGATAAGTGAAACTTCTCGATCGAAATCGAGTTGCGTAACACCGCGCGACTCGCGCGTGCCTTTTTCGATATCGCGCGCGCGCGCGGCGAGAATGTCGGCGAGTTCGGCGGGAGTTCGCGCGGCGCGTTGAATCTCACCCAACAAGGTGGACACGCTGTTGACGCAACCTTCGCGCGTGGCGAGTGGCGCAAAGGCTTTTAATTGATTGGTGGCGAGCAGTTGTTGCAGCAGTTGTGAAACCAAACTGCGCTTTAACGGCAACTCGTCACGATCGATCGGAATGCGTGGCGGCAGTCCGTGGCCATTTTCATCCGTCGCGGAATACAGCACTCGGCGTACTAAACCACGAAAAAGATAGACCGGCAGCTCACCCCAAACTCCACGACTACGCTCGCCGTCGAGCAGTTCTTGAGTAACGCTTTCGAGCAGCGGATACGACGCCGCGAGATAGATAAAGGCGTCGCTCTGGTTGTTGGCTATGAATTTAGCGCAGCGCTCGATGAGTAGCGCTCGGTTGTCGTTGAGAAGCGGGCCTAACCAGATCTCATTCACAACAAATACATCCAACCATTGCCAATTGCCGATTTCCGATTGCCAATTTCGGTATTAACACGCCGTCCTAAGATCGGCAATTGGCAATGGGCAATTTTCTATCTCTTGCCGCTTTTGGCGCTATGGGCTTTCAGCAGCGGCATGTCTTCTTCGGGGAACAGTCCGCCGTCGTCCTGGGTCAGCGGTCGGGCAGCCTTGTCGATGGGCTCAAGTAGTTCGATCTCTTCGCCGGCAATTGCGCCGCGTTCTTTGAAGCGCCGCGCGGTTACGAGCACGCGTGATTCAAGTGAACGCACGCCTCTGTTGTAGGCTTCGAGTGCGCGATCGAGGTTGCGGCCGATGTCGTCGAAGTGATTGGTAAACACGCGCAGCCGATCGTAAAGCGTCTTCGCGAGATCACTTACTTCCTGCGCATTGTCGGCCATCTGCTCCTGGCGCCAGCCATACGACACTGCTTTCAAAAGCGCAATCAGCGTCGTCGGTGTCGCGATGATCACTCCCTGGCTAACACCGTCTTCAATCAACTTCGGATCGTTTTCGAGCGCGGCGCTGTAAAACGTTTCGCCCGGCAGAAACAACAACACAAACTCGGGCGTGGGTTGCACTGTTTCCCAGTACGACTTGCGGCTGAGGTTCGTGATGTGTGTTCTAACCAGTCGCGCGTGATCTTTCAACCGGCTCGCGCGCACTTCTTCGTCGGTGGTTGAGATCGATTCATAAAACGCGTCGAAGGGGACTTTCGAGTCGACCACGATCGTGCGATTGCCCGGCAACCTCACAATCATGTCCGGGCGAATGCGACTCTCTTCAGTCGCAACTGTCTCTTGTTCCGTGAAATCGCAATACTGGAGCATGCCGGCCAGTTCAACCACACGTCGTAACTGAATCTCACCCCAGCGACCGCGAATGTGAGGGACGCGCAATGCCTTCACCAGATTGTTGGTTTCAGACTGAAGCTGAGATTGCGACACCATGAGAGTTTTGACCTGCTCCCGCAACTCGGTGTAGGCGCCGACGCGATTCTTTTCCAGTTCGCCAATCTTGTCGTCGACTTTCTCCAGCGACTCTTTGAGCGGCTTGATCAGATCGCCGATCGCGCTCTGGCGGCGTTCGAGTTCGCTTTTGGCGGTTTGCTGAAACGCTTCGAGATTCTGTTTGGCGAGATCGAGAAACGACTGGTTGTTGCTTCGCAGTGCATCGGCGGAAAGCGCTTTGAACGCGTCGGCGAGCTTGCTTTCGGCGTTGTTCAGGATCGCGAGTTTCTCTCCAGCGGCTTTGCGTTCTTCTTCGAGACGGGTTTCGAGAGCTGAAAGACTGGCGAGTGTGCGGGCATTCTCGGTTCGGGCGTGGTGACTCTGCTCGCTTTCGCGATCGAGAGCTTCGCGGAGTTCGTGTAGTTGATGTTCTTTGCCGGCGAGACGCTCAGTCAGCGTAGCGCGTTCACTTTCGCCGGACGCACGACCACGGTCGAATTCGTATTTCAGTTTTGTCCTGGTGATGAACCAGAGGGATAAAGTGCCGATTGCCAGCCCGACCGCTAACATCGACACGGGGAAGACTATCTCCATGGGCGGCATTCTAGCATTCAGCAGCCACAAAAAAGCACAAAAAACACAAGATATGTGCTTTAAAGCTGAGCCGGTCACTAAATCTGGTTCTCTAGTGATCTCAGCTCAAATCTATTGTTTGTGCTTTTTGTGCCTTTTTGTGGTTTACCGTCCGAAGCCGGCGACCATGCGTTCGTAGACCTGGCGGGTGACGCGGACGTCGTTGAGATTGTATTCGCGGATGAGATCGAGTTTGCCGGCCTGGTAAAGATCAAACACCTTGCTGCCTTCGACTTCCGCGGTCTTGCTTGATTCGATGCCGAGCGCCCACGCGATGTCGTCGAGACTGACTTGACGCTTGGCGCCGAGCCACCAGCGATGCATTGTGTCAAACACGCCGCGCACGTTGTAATCACCGAGGTTCACAAACGGCCGCGCCTTGAGTGAGTGCGTCAAACACCGCTGAAAGATAAACGGCAGGTCAAACCCGATGATGTTGTGCCCGACGAGTTCATCGCAATCCGGATCGAAATCCTTCATGAAATCTAAAAAACCTTGCAGCGCTTTCTTTTCCGGCTCTTCGAATCCGTCCCGGTCGATGCCGAACACGTGCTCGCTTACAGACGGTCCGAGATCGGGAAACTCCAAACCAGGAACCGGACCAACATGCAGCGCGATCGACAACACTCGACCGGAAGTGGCGTTCAACGACCCGAGCGCATAGCAACGCTCTTCTTCCGCGGCAATGTCTTCGAGATAACGCTGCTGTTGCTCGAGACGCATGTTGCCGAGTCGCATTGATCGTTCCAGTTGCGCGCCGACGCGTTCGCGAAAGTCCGGGAGGGTTAATGTTTCGATGTCGAATGTGTAGGCGCGCGGAAGTTGCGGATCGGACTGCTGGTGTTCGCGATACTGCTCGAGTGTGATCGGACGATATTCGGCGACGACAAACTGCGATTTATCCTGAAAAGTTTCGAGTTTCCCGGTAACTCCCCAGAGACCGGGTTTGATCTCTTTTTGAGTTTCGAGAACTTCTCCCCAGATCTTGAGAGCGATCGAACCCGTGGCGTTGCGCGCGGACGCGTCGCAGAAGAGACGTCCTTGCTGCGTGCGGCGCTCGCGGACGGAAGTGACGAGCACCATGAGCCACAGGTCTTCGCCGTAGGGAATTTCAGGAATGGGGATGTTGCCGCGCATTAAAAATACTGGATTTCCTGACCTCCTCATCCATTCGTCCGGTGAGCATCAACGCGATCATCTTGTAATCGCCCATGAACGACCAGAGCGGGTATTTGAAGGTCGCCGGTTTGTTTTTCTCGATCAGAAAGTGGGCCAGCCAGGCGCAACCGTAGCCGGGGATAAAGCCGAGAAAGAACAACCACCATCGTCCGGTCGCAATCAGATAGACCAGCAACGACAAACCCGCCGTCGTTCCGATCAGATGGAGCAAACGCGTCGCCGGCTTGCTGTGTTCCGCAACGTAAAACGGCCAAAACTCTGAAAACGATTTGTAGCGCTCTTCAGTCATGTCATTTGCCACGGATCTTACGGATCAATAAATCCGATTAACGCTGATCAGATCGGTGAAAATCCGTAACTAAAATCCGTGAAATCCGTGGCTAAAAACTCAGATTCTCTTCGACGTGCTCGACCTTGCTCATTCCGATCAGCGCAGTTGTAACTCCCGCCGTTGATCCAACAAAGTAAATCGCAGCTTCAGGTTCATGGCGACCCTGCAACATCGACGCACTTGCTACGACCGTAACACCCAATCGCTCCGCAGCGTCAACAACCGTCATGACCTGGCCATCGAGCGTTTCATTATCCAGCCTGTGTGCCTCACGCATCGACAGATTGAATGGCAGTTGAATAAAACGAAACCCGTGTTGTTCACCGCCAAGCTCACGCGCGATCTCGATCATGCGCACGAGCGAATGATGTTTACCAGAATCATGCGCGACTCGAAAACCATTCCAGCTCGCAACTCCATAAAACTTCAGCTTGCCCGCCTGGCGATTCGCTTCGAGACGTTCAAACGCAAGTTTCAGCCGCTCATAAAACTCCGACTCCGAGACGTACCCTAACTGCGATTCCGGATTATGAATGTAATAAACGTCAACACATTCCAACCCCATATTTCTCAGCGACTGGTCGAGTTGACTCTGCAGATACGCGGGTGTCATGCAATGACTGCCGCCGACAATGTCCTCAAACGAAGCAATGCCCGGCTTCACGAAAGTCTCGTTTACGTATTCGCGCGGATTTCGCGGCGGCTCGCCGTCGAACGGCAGATAGCCACCTTTGGTGCAGATCACTAATTCGTCGCGCGCGACGCCGTGACTGCTTGTGAGTTCATTCAACGCGGTACCGATGGAACGTTCGCTACGTTGAAACCGATAGTTGGCAGCGCTGTCGATGACGTTGACGCCAAGCTGAACGGCGCGCACAACCGAGTTTGCGTAGCTCACGTCGGTAGCTTCATCTGCGTCGCCTAAATAGGTACCGATGCCGATTGAGGAGAGCACGAGCCCCTGTTGTTCGCGGAAAAGTTCTCTCGCAGCGCGAGCGGCAAAGCGTTCGCGATAACGGGCAGTGCCCTGTGGAGTGGAGCAGTTGGTTGACATGACGGCGAATGGTAACACGGGGATGTGCCTGGTGCTTTGATCTTTGTACTTGGTGCTTTGTACTTGGTACTGTAGGCACTCAAACAAAGCACAAAGATCAAAGCACCAAGCACAAATGCCACTTCGAACGCAGTCGTCTCTCGATATCGCTGAAGCAGAGCTTCAGGAGATCTCGTCGCAGACTGCAAAGCTCGTTTTCGAATACCTGGCGACGATTTCGGAGCGTCCGGTACGGGCTGAAAATCATGCCGGTAAAACGACTGCCGCGATCGACATTGAACTCTCAACTGATGGCGTGCCGCTCGAACAATTACTCGACGAGTGTCGCACGATCATGGATCTCAGCCGGCATAACGGTCATCCGCGATTTTTCGGCTACGTCGCTTCGCCATCAACACCGATTGGCGCCTACGCCGATCTGATTGCCTCCGCACTCAATGCAAATATCACCTGCTGGCGTTCCGGTCCGGCGGGTACTGAACTTGAGCGGTTAATCGTGCGCTGGCTTGGTTCGTTGATTAGTTACGATCGCAACGCCAGTGGACTGTTAACCAGCGGCGGCTCGATGGCCAACCTGATCGCGTTGCTGATTGCGAGTCGTCGTAAATCGCCAACCGCGCGTCAGGGATTGTGGAACGCTGGTCCACCGTTGACCGTTTACGCATCCGAAGAAGTTCACATGTCGATTCCAAAAGCCGCCGACATCCTCGGAATTGGACGCGATCAAGTGCGTGTGATTCCGTGCGACGAGCGCCTGCGCCTGCGTGTTGACTTGCTGCGTCAAAAGATCGAGTCGGACAGGGGTGAAGGCCTAAGACCTTTTTGTGTGGTCGGAAACGCCGGAACGGTAAACACCGGCGCGATCGATCCGCTGGTTGAGATCGCAGCCATCGCGAAGGAATTTGATCTCTGGTTTCACGTCGATGGCGCTTATGGCGCTCCCGGTATTTTGGACGAACGTAAAACGGAGCTTTTTGCCGGGCTGGAACGCGCCGATTCCGTTTCGCTCGATCCGCACAAGTGGCTTTATGTTCCGGTTGATGCGGGTTGTTTGTTGTTTCGTGATGACTCGGCGGCACGTGCGGCATTCAGCACGGAAGATGCCGATTACATCAAGACGCATGGCTACACTGACGAAGAGGCTTTTGCGTTTTGGGATTATGGTATCGAGCTTTCGCGGCGCTTTCGTGCGTTGAAGGTGTGGTTGACGCTGCAATACTACGGCAGTCGTCGCATTGCGAAAGCAATTAGCGAAGACATCGCGCTGGCCGAGTACTTCGGTGAAACAGTTTCAGCGGCTGATGATTTTGAGTTGCTGGCGCCGGTGGAACTGAGCATCTGTTGTTTTCGATATGTTCCGAGTGGCGGTTTGAGTGACGCCGAGTTGGACGAACTTAATGAACGCGTTATGGAGCACGTGCAGAAAAGCGGGCGCGCGTATTTATCGAATGCGACTGTGAATGGACGTTTCGCGTTGCGCGCGTGTATCACGAATTTCCGGACGACGAAAAACGATATTGACGAGACTGTGGCAGTGATCCGCGACGTGGGAGAAGATCTCACGCAGCGGCGCAACGGCGCAGCGTAACCGCAACGCGTTGTGCCGCCGCGCCGCCGCGTGAGAATTGTTTTGGAAAAGATGTTACCTAACCATCAACTGTACGAACGCGAACTACGCGTCGCCTGCGAACTGGCGCGCACCGCGGGCGCCGCCATTCTCGAGCACTACGAAGGTCCGCTCAATATCAAACAAAAGAATTACGACGACGATGTAGAACCAGTGACGCAGGCCGACACGATTGCCAACGATCTGATCGTCACCGGTTTGAAACGCGAATTTCCAGACGACGGGATTCTCGCCGAAGAATCAATTGACACCACGCGCCGCCTCGAAAAATCTCGCGTGTGGATGGTGGATCCGCTCGACGGCACGAATGGTTTTATCGATGGCAACGGCGATTTCGCCGTTCAAATTGGGCTCGCGGAAAATGGCGAATGCGTTGCCGGCGTGGTCTATCAACCGTTGACCGGCGTTCTTTATCGCGCAATTCGCGGTGGTGGAACGTGGATCGAGCGCCCGCAATTCGAACCCGAAAAGGCGGCGGTTTCCCAGATCGATAAACTCACGTCTATGCGACTCGCCGCCAGTCGTTCGCACCGCAGTCCGCGGATGAACAAAGTGGTGGGCCAACTCGGGTTTAGGGAAGAAGTGCAACGCGGCTCAGTGGGGATCAAGATCGGGTTGTTGGTTGAGCAGCAGTGCGACGTTTACATTCATCTCTCGCCCCGCACTAAACAATGGGACACCTGCGCGCCGCAAATTATCCTGACCGAAGCCGGCGGGCGTATAAGTGATCTTTTCGGTTATCCTCTTAATTACAACGTTCCTGACGTTCAAAACCGCAACGGGCTGGTAGCGAGCAACGGCGTTTCACACGATCTAATTATCAAAACACTCGCGCCGCTCTTGCACGAGTTCGGAAGAAGACCAATTTAATGCCGATTGCCAATTGCCGGTTGCCGATTTCTCGCATCGCGAAAGGCCCCCTTAAAAATTGGCAATTGGAAATCGGCAATCGGCAATAACAAAAATGCGCCGCAAACCGTTTCTCACCTATTTAATCCTCTGCGCCATCCCTCTCCTGCTGCTCGCGGGACTTAACTATTGGAACGGCATGAAGAGCGTTGATACCGCGATCGGCGCTGTGGTTCAGCATGATCTGAATAGCTTTAACCGTGCCGTAACTGAACTGCTCGACGAGAATCAGAACTCGATCCTGAAGCTGGCGACTGCGCCCGGCGCGCGACGGCTGGTGACGGAGACACATATCGATGTCTCTCAGATCTTGCCGGAAAGCCCATACGCGATCCTGAACACTCTTCCCGAACCTAACAACACATTCACGAGCGTCACCCTGTTTGATGATGAGCGAAAGCCGGTGTGGACCCGCTCGGAGCCTTTTGGATGGATCTTCAGTGGCGATCTCGGAATGCCTGATTCGCCGCCGCCACCGGATCAGCGCGTTTGGGCTCAGCAGGGAACAGTTTCACTTGAAAAACCGGGCAACACACCCGCGAAGATGGAGCATTCCGCTCCCATCCACGATGAACGAGTTACCCGTATTATCGGCGCGGTCAACGGAATCATCGACCTTGAATTAGTGTTTGCAAATGCGCTGCGAGGATTACAAACGAAATCCAACCAGCAATCGCTGGCCATCGTTGTGGACCACGGCGGAAGGATCATTTATCACCCGGATCATTCACTCAAACTTCGCCCGGTAAACGAAGCACTACCGGAGTTCAACGCCATCGCCTCAGCCATGATCACCAACGCGAGTAGCGTCGATGAGTTTCGCGGATCGTCAGGCGCCAGCTATCTGGCAGCGTATGCGCCGTTACCGCGTTTGAATGTTGCGGTGGCCGTGGCGCGCAATCGTTCTGAGTCGCTGCCCGGTGCTCATGCGCGAGGGATCACCGGCCTCGTGCTGGCACTGCTCGCGTCGCTCATGGCCGCTTTTGTGCTCGACCGTCACGTGCAAAAACGCTCGAAAGGAATCGAGCGTGTGGCCGAGGATGTGTCGGCGATCGCAAAAGGCGAGTTGCACCGTCGCATCATTTTGCAATCGAGTGACGATGCTCGCGGACTCGCTGACAATATCAACGTAGTTACGGAACGTTTGCGCGCGCAGATTGCGCGCGAAGAAGAGTCGCGCCAGTTTGAGTCGTTCATTCGTCTTTCAGCGATGCTCACGCACGATTTGAAGAACGCGATTGAGGGTCTTTCGCTGACAGTCGCCAACATGGAACGGCACTTCGACAATCCTCAGTTTCGCTCGGACGCTTTGAAAGGGCTCACCAGCGCTACTGAAAAACTCAAGGCATTAGTGGCGCGCCTCGCCAGACCGTTGACCAGTCTGAGCGGCGAACATAAACGGCCCACGAAGATAGATCTCGTGCCGATTATCCAACGAGTAGTCACGATGACGGCCGAACCACAACGCGGCAAACATTCGATCGTTACCAGGCTGCCACCGAGTCTTTATGCGCTCGCCGACTCCGCGCGCGTTGAAGAAGTTTTGGATAATCTTGTGCTCAATGCACTGGAAGCCATGAGTGACGGCGGCACGCTCACGATTGAAGCCGGACACACCGAAGACGGTTTGCCGACCTTCTCAGTTGGCGATACCGGACGCGGCATGAGTAAGTCGTTTATCGAAACACGATTGTTTCGTCCATTCTCCACCACCAAGAAAACTGGAATCGGCCTCGGACTGTACACTTGTCGCGAAGTTATTCATGCCGGCGGCGGCACAATCAAAGTCGACTCCGTCGAAGGCGCTGGAACGACATTTCGCGTCGTGCTACCATCGATTCCAAACGACAGGCGTAACTAACGAACGGGCGCGGCAGTGCCCCTCAGCAATGCATACCCGTTACGCCCGTTCCTCTGCAGTATTGCCCAGGAAATTAAGTGCAAGGCAGAAGTGTGTAAACACATACGATTTGTAATAGGGCCAGTTGCGAGAGATGAGCAATCAAGTACAGCCTAAAGGTACAGTTCTGGTAGTTGATGACGACGACACGGTGCGCAGTGGTCTCTACTGGGCTCTCACTTCTGATTACAAAGTTCTGCAAGCCGCTAGTCGAGATGAGGCCTGCGCGCTAATCAACGACGAACAAATCGAAGTCGTGGTGAGCGATCTTCACTTACCTCCAAACACTGACGACATTAACGAAGGTTTAGCGCTGATCGACGTGGCGCGCGGCCAGGATCCGCCGCTCCAGGTCGTGGTAATCACGGGCAGCAATTCCAAACGGGCGGCTTTAGAAGCAGTGAAACGTGGCGCTTACGGTTTCTTTGAAAAGCCACTCGATCCGGCCGAGTTGTTACATATCGTCAACCAGGCCGCACGCATGCGGCAGTTGGAAATTGAGAATCGTCGCTTGCGCGAGGAGCTTTCGCGCCCTCCCGGATTTGCGCACCTGATGGGATCGAGCCGGGTTTTGGAGCGTGTGCTGAAGCAGGCGCGATCGGTGGCAGCCACCAGTGCCACGGTTTTGTTGAGTGGTGAGAACGGAACCGGCAAAGAGATGCTGGCCCGTGCGGTCCATCAGGAGAGTCCGCGAGCCAATAAAGCATTCGTCGCCGTAAGCTGTGCGGCGCTGCCCGAGGCACTGATTGAGTCGGAATTGTTTGGTCATGAGAAAGGTTCATTCACTTCGGCGACGCAAATGCATAAAGGACGTTTCGAACTCGCCGACGGCGGCACGCTGTTTCTTGACGAAATCGGCGACCTGAGTGCGGCCGTGCAGGTAAAACTGCTTCGCGTGTTGCAGGAACGTGAGTTTGAACGTGTCGGCGGAACTAAGACGTTAACCGTTGACATCCGTTTGATCGCGGCGACGAATCGAGATCTGGAAAAAGAAGTTACGCAAGGTCGTTTCCGGCAGGATCTCTTTTTCCGGCTCAACGTGGTGCCGTTGATCCTGCCGCCGTTGCGCGAACGTCCCGACGATATTCCAATTCTCGCGGCGCATTTCGCAGCCAAGTCGGCACAAAAATATAGTCAACCGACACCCGAACTGGAACCGGCATTGGTTGAGGTCTTGCTCGATTACAACTGGCCCGGTAACGTGCGTGAACTCGAAAATCTGATCGAGCGTCTCGTCGTGTTGAGTAGTTCGGCGACGCTGGGACTGGAGTTTGTGCCGGAAAAAATGCTACGAGTGTTGCCGGGAACGTCGCCGGGCGACGAAAGTACTCTCGAAGGTGCAGTTGAAGCCGTTAAACGAAAAATGATCATCAGCGCCCTTCAGTCTGAAGGCAATAAAGTCGCGGCGGCGAAGAAACTGGGCATCAGCAGATCCTACCTGCACCGGCTAATAAATGAATTTGATCTATGATCATCCCCGGATTACCCGGATAGTTTATTTTCTGTAATCTGTGGATTCTGTGTAATCTGTGGACGAAGAGGCAAAATAATGAATCGAAATCAGAAAATCGCGCTTGGTTGTGGCGGAGCAGGATGCCTGGGGCTGATTGTGTTAGCTATCGCCGGCGGTTTGCTCTATTACTTCATGGGGCGTTCGGGAAGTTATCGCGATTACAATTCCAACGTCAGCACGAATCGTAATTCAAACACGAATGAAAATTCGGACTTCACCAACCGCAATGGTAATGATAACGATAACGACAACTCGTCTTCGTCTACTTCCGACTCGTCAACGTCTGAAGACGACCAGCACAAGCTCTATCAGGCGGCCGGCATGACCGGCGATGCCGAACTGGTCAGACGCGTCTCCGTCAAGATCGGGATCATGGACTCAGATTACAGCCCGGGCAGTAAATATCAGGAGTTTCTGACTGAGCACATCGAATGGGCCATCCGGAACACCGATTTCATAAGGTCGCTAAACACACCCGAGAAGGCTCGTGCCTACGTTAATGACAACATGAACTAAGATTTTGGTTCCTGGAGCTTGGTACTTGGTATTTTGTTCCTGAACCCTCAAAATACGAAGTACCAGGATTTAAGCTCAAGTTCTAAGAACCAAAATGGATCCCGCTCGCATTCGCAACTTCTCAATCATCGCTCACATCGACCATGGTAAGTCGACCCTCGCCGACCGCCTGCTCGAGCTCACCGGAGCTCTGTCTGAACGTGAGATGGAGAATCAGGTGCTCGACAACATGGACCTCGAGCGCGAACGCGGCATTACGATCAAGGCTCACGCCGTCAGGCTCGATTACAAAGCACGCGACGGTCAGATGTATGTCCTGAACCTGATCGACACGCCCGGGCACGTCGATTTTTCGTACGAAGTCTCGCGCTCGCTTTCGGCGTGTGAAGGCGCGCTACTCATCGTTGACGCGTCGCAGGGTGTGGAAGCACAAACACTCGCGAACACCTATCTCGCTATCGAAAACAATCTCGAACTGATTCCGGTTATTAACAAGATCGACTTGCCCGGCGCCGAACCGGAAAAAGCTCTCGAACAGATCGAACACTTCATTGGGCTGGAAACGCACAACGCGATTCTTACGAGCGCCAAAACGGGCGAGGGCGTAGCCGATGTTCTGGAAGCGATAGTGCGCGACATTCCGCCACCAAAAGGCGATCCGACCGCGCCGTTGATGGCGCTGATATTCGACTCGTGGTACGACTCCTATCGCGGCGTGATTGTGTTGTTTCGCGTAATCAACGGCACGATTAAGCCGGGAATGAAGATTCGCTTTTTCAACGTCGGTCGCGATTATCAGGTAGAAACCCTCGGCGTTAACCGCCCAACACCAACTCCGATTGGCGAACTCAGCGTCGGCGAAGTGGGTTTTCTGACTGCATCGATCAAAGCTGTGGCCGATGTGCAAATCGGCGACACCGTTACCGAAGCTGCGCGGCCGACAAAGGAACCGTTTCCCGGTTACCAGGAAATCAAGCCGATGGTGTTCGCCGGCTTATATCCCATCGATACGGTGCAATACGAAGAGTTGCGCGATGCGCTCGACAAGTTGCGTTTGAACGATGCGTCGTTTTTCTACGAACCTGAATCGTCAACGGCGCTGGGCTTTGGTTTTCGTTGCGGCTTTCTCGGTTTGCTGCACATGGAGATCGTGCAGGAACGATTAGAACGAGAGTTTAATCTTGATCTGATCACTACGGCGCCGGGAGTGCGCTACGTCGTCACGACCACCGATGGTGTAGTAGTAGAGATCGACTCGCCGGCGAAGATGCCTGATCCGGGTCGAATTACAAAGATTGAAGAGCCGGTGATTCGCGCGGTGATACTGACGCCTGATGAACATCTCGGCGGCATACTTCCGTTGCTTGAAGAGAAGCGCGGCATGCAAAAAGGGTTTGAGTACATCACGTCGAATCGCGTGATGTTGACTTATGAATTGCCGCTGAACGAGATCGTGCTCGATTTTTATGATCGATTGAAATCGGTGTCGCGCGGTTATGCCTCGCTGGATTACAACCTCGCCGGTTACTGGGAAAGCGATCTCGTCAAGCTCGACGTGCTGGTTGCGGGTGAGCCGGTTGATGCGTTGTCGTTGATCCTGCATCGCAGCACGGCGCAGCCGAAGGGGCGCGCGCTTGCGGAAAAGATGAAGCAGTTGATTCCGCGGCAACTGTTTGAAGTTCCGATTCAGGCGGCGATTGGGAACAAGGTGATTGCGCGCGAAACGGTGAAGGCGCTCGGCAAAAACGTGATCGCCAAATGCTATGGCGGCGACATCACGCGAAAGCGGAAGCTGCTTGAGAAGCAAAAAGAAGGCAAGAAGCGAATGAAGAAAGTGGGCCGCGTCGAAATCCCCCAGGAAGCATTCCTCGCCGTCTTAAAAGTCAACGAGTAGTCGGCCACAAAGAGGCACACAAAACACAAAAATTGTTATTGATAATTTGGGCGGCGCTCGTTCCTCAATCGAACTCGTTTTATCGGCAAATTTAATTATCGGTTACGTCAAGTTGGTTTATTCAGACTTTTAACTGATTTATGTTTTGACTGGTTTTATGTTTATGTGCTTTGTGTGCTTCATGTGGCTTAGCTGATTTTGTGGCTTATGGTGGCGCATTCGAGAGATGAGGATGAGTTGTTGTTGTGTTGCGCGCGCACGGAGGCGGCGCCGCGCGTGGCGGAGCGACTCCGTGAGTTGGCGGCGACGGAGATTGATTGGAATTATCTATTCCTGATCGCCCGACGACACTCGGTTGTGCCGTTGCTTTATATGCAACTCGAGCGACACGCCTCCGATCTCGTACCCTCAGAAAATCTTCAGTTCCTCAAACAACAATATTTCGAAAACCTCGCGCGCAACACTTTGCTGACAGCCGAGCTCTGCCGGCTCATTACACTCTTCGCCGATTCCGGCATCGAGGCGATTCCCTACAAAGGCCCTGTCCTCGCGAAGTTTGCTTACGGAAATCTCGCTTTGCGGCGTTTCGTTGATCTGGATGTGATCGTCAAGAAAACTGACGTCCTGAAAGCCCGCGAGATTCTTCTGCGCGAAGGCTACAGTCCGACCAAATCACTTTCGTTGGACCAGCAGGAACTCCTGTTAAAAACACAGCACAACCTGCAATTCTCCCGTGACAATCATCGCTTGATCCTTGAACTCCACTGGGAAGTAGCGCCGCACCTCTTTGCGTCAACCGTCTCGGCCGAACAACTCTGGGAAAACCTGATCACGTTGGACCTGAACGGCACTGCGGTTAAATCACTTTCGGTTGACGACCTGCTCTTCTCATTATGTGTTCACGGCTCGCGACATCTCTGGGAGCGGCTATCGTGGATTTGCGATATTGCGGAACTGATTTCGCGTCACCATTTCTCATGGTCCATCCTTCTCGATCGAGCTTCGGGCGCTGATAATGAACGCATGTTTTTGCTTGGTCCATATCTGGCCGAGCAACTGCTTGCGACCCAGTTGCCTGACGAAGTCAAAAAGCGCTGTGATGCCGATCCACGCTTATCATCGCTTGCAGCAGGGGTGATTCAAAACCTCTTCAACGGCACGACTCACGTGCCCGCAACGTCGCGCGAGATCTTCAAATACAACATCGGCGTGCGCAAGACACTCGCTGCCCGTGCGCGGTATCTCCTTTACATGTTGCGGCCTACGGACGGCGATCTCGAATCGCGTTCATTACCCTCTAATTTAAGATTCGGCTACTACCTGACGCGACCTTTGAGACTGCTCGGTCGCGGCATGTTTCGTTCTAAAATTTGACGGATTTTTCCCCACATGGTAGTTTTCCGAGAACGAAAGGCGCGGTCAGTCGCCCAGCAGTACCGCTCATAACGCAAAAGGACAAGGAACGTAAGGCGTGAAACGCACAGTTTTCTTTCACTATGCGACGGGGATCGTTTCGACTGTTTTGGTCGGTCTCCTGGCGTACACAACATCTTTTGCGCAGCGGCCTGCGAGCCCGCAAAGCGACACTAAACAACAGTCTCCAAAAACGGCTAAACCGGGAGATGCTAAACCTGGCGCCAAGCTTCCGTATGAACTGAAGGTAAAGACTCGCCCGATCCTGAACATTTCCTTAAAAGCTGATAAAGCAAAAATGTCGGAAGTGGCTCAGGACCTCGCAAAACGATTAAAGATCCCGGTATTTCTCGGAAAAGAACGCCAGAATGAGTTACTTACTATCGAGTTCAGTGAACTGACACTGGAGCCGGCGATGCAGTTGCTGTCGCCGACAGTGTATGTGGATTACGAGATCGATAGTGGTGGGCTAATTCCCCCGAAACCATTGGGCATTTTCTTGTATGATACGAACCAGGGCGAACCGCCGGTGACGGCGGTTGTCACAGGGGCAAACCAATCGATGTTGATTGAAGGCAACACCGAGGACGGGCTTGAACCTGCGAATGAGGAAGAGCGAAAGCGACAAGAGGAAAATCCGCTTCGCATCGCCCTGCAAAATAATCTTTTGTCTGTAAAGGCAAAACAACAACCACTGTCGATAGTACTTTTGAAGATTGGCGAGGAACTTGGTATCCCGGTTGATATTCAGAATGAGACTGTCGCAATGGTTGATGCGGAAATCTCAAAACTCCCACTAGAGGATGTAGTTCGGCAACTGTCCCCCTATATTCGGCTGTATCTTCGCGCCGATTTAACACGAGCCGAAAAGAGAGCTTTGCGGTTGGTTTTGCTTGGGCCACCAAAAACGGTCCAACAGAACCCGTGACTTGCAATGAAAAGACTTGAATCGACGCTTGGCCCACTTTTATGTTGCCATGAATCGTTCAAGACAATATAGTTATCAACACTTGACTCGAGGAGGCGGCTACATCTTGGCTAAGCATAACGAGATTATCAACGAAGAAATCGCTGGTTTACACAACGGGAATGGTGTGAGCGGGGAGTGCAGCGAAATTAAAAAGGCGTTTGTCGAACCGACAATCTCCGTTCCGGTTGATGTTCTTGAAGCGACTACGTTTTTCCAGTCAGCTACCAGCGGCGCGACCAACTAAGCATTAAGAAGTTGCGGTAGATGGAAGTATTTCAGGTCTCTGACCGGCCGGCGTCCCAGGATTTTTACTCGGTCGCCGGTCGGTTGTTATTTGCCGATAGTCACGATCCTGAACTACGCAATCTGATCGTAGATCTTTTTTCCGGATGGTTACTCAGTCCGGTCCCCTTTCCTGACAAGTCTCCCGACATTCGCATTAACTTCATTCGGGCCACTGAGCCGCGACAAATTCCTCCTAGTCTGAATCACTTTGAAGTTGCTGAAGGTGGACGGTGTTATACCGATGGCGCCGATTTCTATCTGGCGTTGGGCGATGCGGTTGTACATCTGCGACACGACAGTCCGGTCACGGTCGATGTCTCTATTTCGGAATTGCGCGGCGCACGCGATCCGTTGCTCGCTCGAGTCGCTTCATTTGCTGTTTGTGCAGCACTGCGGCGTTTTGGGCTATTTGATCTTCACAGTGCGGGCGTAATTGATCCGGCAAGCGGGCAGGCGGTTTTGATCGTTGGAACTTCAGGCAGTGGAAAGTCGACTCTTGCCTTGCAACTGGCACAGTCAGGATGGTCGTATCTTTCCGACGACGAGTTGTTACTTGGGTTGGTTGATGGGAAGGTGGAGGTTCGCGGGTTTCGGAGTTTTTTCGCGATCCGCACGGGCGATGGCGCACCATTCAAACACTGTTTCGAACCTGACGAGGTGTTGAGCTCGAAGCGAGAATCGCACGCGGTTGCGGGAAAATTGATTTTTACGAGCGTTAGTGGTGAAACGCGCTCAGAGATCCGCAAGTTGACCCAGGCTGAAACGATGACGCGGCTATTGCGCGCTTGCCCGTGGGCGACTTACGACGTTGCGGTTGCTGGTGCTAACCTGTCAGTGCTCTCGACGCTTGCACGACAGGCGCCGGCGTTTGATCTCAAAGCCGGTCGCGATTTACTCGAGCCAAACCACGCGGCAAACTTTCTTCAGAAATTGTAATGGCCGTTGTAGGGGCGGCCCTCCGTGGCCGCCCTAGTCTGGAACTAAGGATCGTAGACGGAGGCGCCAATAGAAGGACGCCTTCAACGGAAACAAAGAAATTCGTGCGCCAGGGCGGCCACGGAGGGCCGCCCCTACAGCCGCTCGCAATTCAAGCAACGATGGAAACAGAGACTTCCTTCAACGGCGATTACGGACCACGACGTCTGAGCGTTGAGCTGGCTAACATCTGCAATCTGCATTGCAGTTACTGTTTCCGTTCTGACGAGAATCTCTACAGCACACACGCGGAATTTTTCTCACTCCCGCTACTGCGCAGAATAATCGACGAAGCCCGCACGGCAGCCAACATCACACAGATCAGCTTCACCGGTGGCGAACCTACGCTGCACCCAAAATTTGCTGAAACAATCGAAGCAATCGGCAACGCCGGCATGCGAGTAAGCTTTGTCACCAACGGCTGGCACTTCGAACGTGCCTGGCCCGCGATACAGTCCAACCGCGCGGCAGTTTCGCACGTTGCGTTCAGTCTCGATGGTGTTACTCGTGAGGATCACGATCGCTGGCGCGGCAAAGGCTCGTTTGATCGATTGGTTAAAGCCTTTGCTCGTTGTTACATATCGCAGTTGCCGTTTAGCATGAAGATTGTTGTTCGTCGTGATCTGGTCGAGAAACTCGAGCAGATCGCGATCTTCGCCGCCAGAATGGGCGCCGCATCGCTTCATTTTGTGCACGTAATGCCAACTTCAAAAGATCTCGAAGACGACTCCGCGCTGAATCTCGAAGAACAACGTTCAGTTGAACAGGAGATCGCGATCCTCGCGCGCATCTTCAAAATGAAGATCGGGATCGACGTTGGTTACTACAACATCGACGACACTCGCCCGCCGTGTGCGCCACTCGCAGGCACAAGCCTGAACATCGATTATCGCGGCCGCCTCTCTTTGTGTTGCAATCTTTCAGGATTTCGCGGCGCCGCCGAGGAAACCGATGTGGTGGCTGATCTAAATGTGGAATCGTTCGCAACCGCCTACACGAAGCTCACAAGTTTAGCTGCCGAGCAATTGCAAAAGAGAAAAGATGCTCTCGCGGGGCTCCGCGCGCAAGGTTCGACGCCTGATGCGTATACCGGATCGCCATGCCTGTTTTGCTTGCAAAGCTTCGGAAAGATTCCGTGGCGTTAAATATGAGCGCGGATCAGATAACTGATTTGAGAGGGTGGTTGCCGGTTGATGCGGTGGTTGTCGATGGACGACCTGGTCTGTCGTGGTTAAACATGACCGGCGTTGAACTAGCGGAGCCGTTCTTTGAACAGAGCGTTGAAAAAGCGAAAGCAAGTGATCCAAATCGCGCCGAAGTCTTCACGGAATTTGATGCACTGTTACAACTCGAAAAAGAGTTGGACAGCGTGGCCCCAACCGGTTTTATTTTTCACTCGTCACGCTGCGGATCAACTCTCGTCTCCAACGCCTGCCGCGCCATCACCGGATCGATTGTTCTTTCCGAAGCAAACGCAATCGACAAACTACTCGCGCGATTTATTACCGACGCGCCGGCAGGTAGCGTTAAGGAATCCCTGTACTCGGTTTTTCTGCGCGGCGTGGTTCACGCGCTGGGCCAACGCCGAACAGGATCTGAACAACATCTCTTCATCAAGTTTGCCTGTTGTAGTTTCGCGCAGGTGCATCGCATCAGGCGTATCTGGCCCAACGTGCCGTGGATCTTTCTTTATCGCGATCCGGTGGAAACAATCGTTTCAAACTTGACCGAGGTTCCGCCCTGGCTCGTCGATCCTGACCGCCGCGTGCTGGCCTCGATTATCGGCACGTCACCTGAGGCAGTCGCCGAAATGAGCCTCGCGGAATTGTGCGCCCGATCGATCGGAAGTTTTTTTTCAACTGCCTGCGATCTTGCGAACAGTAACGGCATGTTGCTTAATTACAAAGACCTATCCGTAACAGCGATATCCAGCATCTTGAACTTTTTTAATGTCAGACCTTCGGTTGAGGAGTTGAATATCATCGAGCGAGGCAGTGCGATTTATTCCAAGGAAGCTTCCGGCAAACGCGCGTTTGTCGCCGACACGGATGCGAAACAAAAACTCGCTTCCGACCTCGTGCGTCAAGCAGCCGCGGCCTGGGCCATCGAGCCATATCGACTGCTGGAGCAAAAACGTTTAGGACAGGAAGGCTCTTAATAAACCGGTAACCAGCATGAGTTCAAATAATTTAATACCAGGCAAGCATGTAGTAGTCACCGATTTCGACGGTGGCGAGGGAATTCTCGTCGACCTGAACACCAAAAAATATTATCAACTAAACGAGACCGCGATGATTGTTTGGAAGGGTCTCGAAAAGGGCAAAACGATGGGCGAGATCGTTGCTGATATCACCTCCAGTTACGAGGTCACGTCCGGCCAGGCCACCCTAAGCGTGCAGCGAATTGTCGATAATTTCCAAAGTTACAAGTTGGTGGGCGCGAAGTGAGCGCGGCGAGCGACGTCTGCTCGTCAAATATGCCGTACTCACAATAGCGATCTTTCTCCCACTGCTGTGGGCCTTCCGCTACGTCCGCAATCTTTATCCCATAGCTGCCTGGAATGTGATGATGGCAGGTGGCGATCTCGAGCGTGGTCGCAACTTCTGTATCCTGCGTGGTGAAACTGTCTCGGGCGAGACTATCGAGATCGCGCCGATTGAACTTACTAACGCGCTCTACAGTCGAACCTGGACCATGGTGAACGCCACGATTGACAATCAGGCGTTCAAACTGAATTCAATTCATCCGCAAAACCAGGAACTACTAAATCGCTTAGGTGGTCTGGAGAAGCTACCGCCGGGTACACGCATTCCGGATCTGCTGCAGGTTTGGGGTCAGCTTTACAACCAACAACAGCCCGAATCCTCGCCAAAGCGACTCAAGGCTATTCGGCTCGATCTGTATCGCTGGGAAAGCGGTCGCTATTCTGATTACGACCAGTTTATAGAATCGTGGCGCAAGGAATTATGACTCGCGGTCAGTGTTAACAACGCCTTGGAGTGCGCCACCCTGGTGGCGCTTTGGTCAAAGTGAAGAGGTTGTTTATTGGCGCCACTTTTACCAAACCGGTGCCAAGGTACCGCACTCCAGGGAGGCACCGATCCATAACAACTAAATGACTTCGTTTCACAATCGCGTAATTCCCGCGAGCCCGTTTGCGCTCGGTGTCATTCGCGCGATCGTGCATGGCACCTTCCTCATTTCCATTCTCTTCACTTCGTTCTCGGCTCTCGGCTCACTGCCTCCAACCTTAATCCGTCCAACGGGCGCGATGAAGTTCCTGCCATGGGGTTTTTATGATCAACTGCAAACTCCATCCGGAATCCTAATTCTCAAAACGCTGCTGGTGTTGTCGCTGTTATTGAGCACTCTCGGACTCGCAACCGTCGTCTCAACCAAAATCTCACTGATACTGGTCGTTTTTTATCAGGGCCTGTTGCGGAGTTTTGGACACTTCAATCACGACGAAATGATCGTCGTCTATTTCGTGGTGGTGTTGGCGTTTACTCCGTGCGGCGACGCGTTTTCGCTTGATAGCCGGCTCGCAAAAACCAGGAAAACGCGACCGCCGTTTGCGTATGCGTACCCGATCCTGTTGATGCAACTGATGATGGCATGGGTTTACGTTAGTTCGGCGCTTATCAAACTGCGCGTCGCGGGGTTCAAGTATCTGAGTGTCGATAATCTGCCCGCGTTGGCAATCTTTCACTCACTCGACAATTTGCACGACACACACTTCAAGCTGGCTTTCTGGCTGCCACAAGTGAAGGGCTATCTGCCTTTTGCGGTGGCCCTGGTGCTGATCTGGGAACTGATGTTTCCACTCGCGGTCTTTTGGCGGCGCATGCGCTGGTGGATCCTTGGGTTTGGCGTCGTCTTTCACTTCTCGACCTTGTTTCTGATGAACATTTTCTTTCCGCATCAACTTGTGATGTACCTGATTTTTGTCGATTGGGATCGCAGATTTAAGTCGCGAATGAACGGCGGTAAAACTATCGTTGACGAACAAAAAAACGCGTGGTAGTTTTGCACACCTTTAACTCGGACATTGCCCCCCTTACATCGAGCCATCGCCCAAACAATGCGGACCCCCGATAGCAAGAAACCCTGCCAAATATGGCGAATTTGTGACAATTTTTGGCAGAAATCGCGAATGTCTTTACTGTGAATTTCATTGACTGCTTTCAAAAAAGCATGGTACGTTTTTGAGCCACACTGAACATCGTGGGCCCACCTTAAAGGAGAATACAGGCATGTCTAAGTCTTTTCGGCTTTCGTTTGTCTTCGCTGGCCTGGTAGTTATGGTGCTTGGTCTTTCCCAGGTAGCCGCAGGACAACTAATCATTTCTGAATTTCGCGTTCGTGGTCCAAATGGCGCGAATGACGAATTTATCGAGCTCTACAACAATAGCGGCGCCGACCACACGGTCGCAGGCGGTGGAACCGGTTATGGCGTAGCGGCCTCAAACGGGGTCGCACGTTGCGTTATTCCAAACGGTACCGTGATTCCCAACCGTGGTCATTACCTTTGTGTGAACAGCGTTGGCTACAGCCTCGCTTCGTATCCTGCTGGTAATGGAACTACCGCCACTGGTGACGCAACGTATACGACTGATATTCCCGACAACGCTGGTATCGCAATTTTCAATACAAGTGTTGCGGCCGACTTTACGCTCGCAAACCGGCTCGACGCGGTCGGTTCAACTTCTGAAGCAAACACGCTTTACAAAGAAGGAACTGGTTACCCCGCGTTGACGCCGTTCTCGATCGACTACTCGTTTTATCGCGACAACTGCGGTAAATCAGGTTCGATCACCACTTTTGGTGCGTGCACCATCAGCACTCCAAAAGACACCAACAACAACGCCGCCGACTTCATCTTCGTTGATACCAACGGCACGTCGGCAGGCGCGGGCCAACGTCTTGGCGCTCCGGGACCGGAGAATCTGAGTTCACCGATTCAGCGTAACGCATCATTCACCGTGGACCTGCTCGACACTTGCGTCGCACCAGCTTCACCGCCGAATCGCGTTCGCGATTTCACTTCGGATCCAGCTAACAACTCGACTTTCGGCACCCTGGATATTCGCAGAACAGTCACTAACAACACCGGTGGAAACGTGACCCGACTACGCTGGCGCGTAATCGATCTCACGACCTTCCCGGCGCCCAGTGGCATTGCCGACTTGCGACCACGAACATCAACAGCAGTTGTGGTAACAGTCGACCGCCCGCCTTGCGGCAGCGGCACCAGCAACGTCACAGTTCAGGGAACGACGCTTGAGCAACCTCCGTCACAACCAAACGGCGGTGGTTTCAATTCGTCGATGTCGTCAGGCACCGTAACGCTGGCGACTCCATTGGCTAATGGCGCATCACTCGATGTGCGTTTCCTGCTGGGCATTCAGCAAACAGGAAGCTTTAAGTTTTTCTTAAACGTCGAGGCTCTGCCGTAAACGAGCGAAACAGCAGAACGAGAAGGGGAGAGGTTTTCACCTCTCCCTTTTTGTTTGAGTTGTACTTTGTGCGCGGTTCTTTGTACTTTGTGCCCTTTAGAACATCACGCACCGAGAACCAAACCCAAAAGCCATGAATCATAAAATCCTATTCAGCATTGTTCTTCTAATCACGCTCGTTGCTACCGTTGCCGGGCAAGCCGGTGACCGCAAACTTACCGCGTCTGAACAAGCGCTGGTTGACAGTTCAAAACAGGCAATTCTCCGTACTGGAATTTCCGAACCTTACTTTGGCGCTCATTTCAAACTCCTCCAGGTCATCGACAAACCCGCCGATCGACGGGTGATGTGGCAATTTACCGTCGATCAGCATCAGGCGGTTTTGAACGATGCAATAGGTTCTTCCGCGTCCGGAACGGTGCGTGTAAATACACATAGCATAGAAAAGACACTTGGTCAGACCACCGAAATCCAGCGCACAATCTCACGCGCCCGGGCCTTGCGGCTGATGAAAACCTGCATTGGCAATTTCGATAATCCGGCGGTGGAATACGGGCCGATCGATGGTCGAGCCGAACTTCTCCTTGTCGCTTTCGCCCGGACCCGCACCGAAACCAAGAGCAAAAGCGAAAAGGAACGGGAGCGCGAACGCGAAGAGCGCGAGAAGCGAAAAGCCGAGGCTGCTGGAACCGACGTAGTTGAGAGTGAGGAAGAGGAAAGCGGCGAAAAGCAAAGACCCCTGATTCTCGGCGCCATCAATCTGCAAACCGGCAAGTGCACGAAAGGCTCCGGCGCCAGTTCCCCTTTCGCAAACTAATCCACAGATTACACAGATTCTAGATCCACAGATTACACAGATTTTTCGGCTTAATCTGTGTTTAAGAAAAGAGCTTGCTGTACTACGAACTCGCCTAGTATCATAGGGCTCCTCGTTTACCAAAGGTCAGTCCGAAAATTTATAACAACGGTTTTTTGCGACCCCCGGCAAAGCCTCCTCTGAACAAAGCAATAACCTGTGAGCGTTCGGTGAACGTGCGGCTTCACCACTATCCAGCGGGAACATAGGGCGCAGTAAGCTCTTACTACTCAACACCGGAGACATAAAAAATGCGAGCGCTGAGTTTGCCGAGACTCAAACACACTCTGAAACAAGCCGGCTTCATCACCGTCTGTGCAGCGTTTTTGGCCCAGACTATTTTTGTAAGCGGACCAATAAACGTAAACGCGCAGAAGAAGCAATCGGGTGACACCACTCAAACTGCGCAAGACCCGGGCGACACAACCCAGCTCAAATCACAACGAATTCAGCCGACCATATCGGTGGTTAACGTCCGCGCACTCAGCTCGACGTCGGCATCATCTTCAAACAACAAGAAGTCGAATAAGCCGGTCGTCGAACCACCGACACTGCGAACCGTGCCCGCCCCAGGATCGATCACTGAGGTCACAACTCCGGAAAACCCGGCCTCCGTCTCTCAATCGCTGACGGCTGGTCCACAGGTCGATGTCCCAACTGCTTTGGCGCCTTCGCCGTCACAAAACTTCCAGGGTGCGATTGACGAAGCTATTGGCGGCGGACCCAGTGGATCGTTCACCATTCCGCCTGACACCATGGGCGCCGTCGGCACCGACAAGATAATGACGTTCCTGAATAACAACCTGGTGATTCAGGACAAAGCGACGGGAAGCGTCTTGAGCCTGGTCGGACTTACTTCATTTTGGTCTTCAACGGGAGCCGCCGGCGTCTTCGATCCGCGCGTTCAGTACGATCCATACAACAACCGCTGGATCGTCGCGGCCACTTCGAACGCGCAGACCGCGAATTCGTCAGTACTGATTGGCGTCTCGAACACGTCCGATCCGCAAGGCACCTTCACGTTGTTCCGGTTCATCGTCGGCTGTGCTCCGGGTTCCCCGGGTTGTAACGCAGCCGGTGCCTGGGCCGACTTCCCCATGCTCGGCTTCAACAAGAATTGGCTGGTGGTAGCGTGGAACACGTTTACCATCAACACGCTCGCTTTCACCGATGGACGTGCGCTCGTGGTTGATTACCCGACAGTCCGAACCTCCGGCACTGCCACGGCATCGCTTTTCAGTGGCGCCACGGCCGCGATCGGCGGCTTCTGCATGCACCCGGCTACCACTTTCTCCGCAACGGAAGAAACCATGTACATCCCGACGCACATCGGCAGTGCGGGTGCAACGTACAGGCTTCACCGTCTTACCGGCACTCCGGCTGCGCCAACGTTCAACGTCGATCCGGCTAACAGAACTCGGCCCGGCGGCGGCTGGACACAACCCGGCGGAGATAACCTGCCGCAACAGTGCATTCCCGGCGTAGGACAACCAACGCAAACCTGTCCGGCATCGATTCGCAGAATCGAAACTGGCGACGCGTTTATTCGTTCGAATGTGGTCTTCCGCAATGGAAAGATTTACTACCCGCAAACTATCGCCTTGCCTACGGGTGGACTTACGCTCAACTCGCGCTTCATAGCACAATGGACCGTATTGAACAACGACGGTACTTTCAACGATGGCGGGCGCGTCGAGGATGCAACTGCAACGCTCACCAACGGCGGTAAGCATTATGCTTTTGCGAGTCTCTCGGTTAATAAAAACGGCGACATGATGTTTGGGTTTTCGGAGTTTGAATCAGACGATTATGTCGACTCCGCCTACACGTTCCGCAGCGCAGGCGATCTGGCCGGCACAATGCAAACACCGGTGATCTACAAAGAGGGTGAAGACTATTATCAGAAGACTTTCAGCGGCACGCGCAATCGCTGGGGTGATTACAGTCACACCGTGGTCGATCCGGTTAACGATCGCGATATGTGGACGCTTCAGGAGTATGCGATGCTCCGCGTCGGCACCACCGGACAGGGCACCAACGATTCGCGCTGGGGTACGTGGTGGGCCAAGATCACCGGACCGGCAGGCGCAGGAGATCTTTTGATTAGTGAATTCCGTCTGCGTGGTCCAAGCGGCGCGAACGACGAGTTTGTCGAAATTTACAATCCAACCAGTTCACCAATCACAGTAGCGCCGGCCGATGGCTCAGGCGGATATTC
This sequence comes from uncultured Acidobacteriota bacterium, assembly GCA_963708055.1. Lineage (GTDB taxonomy): Bacteria > Acidobacteriota > Blastocatellia > Pyrinomonadales > Pyrinomonadaceae > PSRF01. Next base: position 3,152,443 of record OY970193.1, read on the forward strand.
ACTCGTCGCTTCGGATGGAACAGCACGTTTCACGATTCCAACCGGCACGGTGATTCCGGCCCGTGGACATTATCTCGGCACTAACAGCGTCGCATATTCGCTTTCGGGTAATGCCACCGGCGATGTAACTTACACGACCGACATTCCGGATAATGCCGGAATCGCTCTGTTTGCCACCGCAACGCCGGCGAATTTCACGCTTGCGAATCGCATCGACGCAGTTGGATCAACTTCCGAAGCAAATACGCTTTACAAGGAAGGCACTGGTTACGCTGCGCTAACACCGTTCTCAATCGACTACTCGTTCCATCGTAGTTACTGCCCCGGTAATACGCCGGTCTTCGGTTCGGCCATCGGCTGCTTCGCCGGCAGCGGCGGCTTGCCAAAGGACTCTGACAATAACTCGGCTGACTTCGTGTTTGTGGATACCAATGGAACTTCAGCGGGAGCGGGTCAACGTCTCGGTGGTCCTGGACCAGAAAATCTCGCCTCGCCGATCGACAGAAATGCGACGATCAGTTCGTTGTTACTCGACTCGACGCAGAGCGCTGCTTTGGCACCTAATCGAGTTCGCGATCTCACTTCGGATCCTGCGAATAATTCAACCTTTGGCACGCTCGATTTCCGGCGACGCGTGGTTAACAACACCGGATCTCCGGTAACGCGACTGCGTTTCCGGATTATCGACATAACCACGTTCCCGGCGCCGAGTGGTTTTGCGGATCTGCGCAGCCGGACTTCGACGTCTGTGGTTGTTTCCGGTGTCGCCGATGCGGGCACGTGTTCCCCGTCACCGGCTCCGTGCAGCATCACGGTTGAAGGAAGCACACTCGAGCAACCGCCGTCGCAGCCAAACGGTGGCGGATTCAACTCGACTCAGTCGGCAAACACGATCACGTTGGGCACACCGCTCGCTCCTGGTGCGTCGTTGAACATTCGGTTCTTATTAGGTGTTCAGCAGACAGGAAATTTCAGGTTTTTCCTGAATATCGAAGCGCTGCCGTAAAGACAGTTTTAGCCACAGATTTTCGCCGGATAAACGCATATCAAATCAGCGAAAATCTGTGGCAAAACTCAAGGAAAGCTGTAAGTCACAACGTATTCGGGTGGCTTGGTTTCAAGAATGGGCCGTCCATCGGCTTCGAGCCACGCATGTCCGTCGACCTTACCGCCGGCCTCATTCCGCACCCCAAAGATAATTCGCGTTGAAGTTCCGTTGCGCATCAAGTATCGATGCAAAACAGCAGCGCGCTTCCAGCAGATCGGTTTGAACACAAAGACATCAGCGGAGAGCAGCAAATCGATCGCGCGGGCGAGATCCTCCTGAGTGGCCACATCCGAACTTTTATTCTTCTGATTTCCGGCCACAATTTGCAGCGCTCGTGGCAATGAATAACAACGCGCCACAATCGAAAGCACGGTAACCCACCAGGCCATGCGCAACATCAACCACGCCTCCGCAGGCCGGTTGAGAGTCTTCCGCGCGGCACTAAAAATCAATCGCCCGGTTTTGGTGATCCTGCTCATCATTGGCCGCTCGATTCTAACGTAGCGGGTTTGAGTTTTCACACTCAAACGGCTAGTCTTAACTCATCAATAGCCTTTTTAATTCATGCCGTTTGTGAGTGGTGCTTCCACTTCGAGGAGGATCTGTGGCGGTAATTCGTCCCTTTCGTGCATTGCGTCCGCAGGCTGATCGCGCGGAGCAAGTGGCCAGCGTGCCCTACGATGTTGTTAACACGGAAGAGGCGCGCGCCCTCGCTGACGGAAATCCTCTCAGTTTCCTGCACGTTTCACGTCCTGAAATCGATTTACCTCCCGACACTGATATTCATAGCGACGTTGTTTATCGAAAGGCCGTCGATAATTTTGAGAAGTTGACCGCCACCTGCCCGCTGGAAAAAGAGGACCAGCCGAGTCTTTATCTGTACCGGCTGATCATGGGCGACCATGAACAGACCGGTATCGTCGCCGTCTGCTCGATCGACGAATACGACAACAGCACCATTCGCAAACATGAGCGCACGCGCCGCGACAAAGAGGACGATCGCACGCGCCACATGCTCATGCTGAAGGCACAAACCGGGCCTGTGTTTCTCACGTACCGAGGACACGCCGAGATCGATGAACAGGTAACCGCCGGAACTGCCGGCGAGCCGCTCTACGATCTAACCGCACCTGACGGCGTGCGTCACACGATCTGGCGAATCACTGACAGCGAGTCGCTGGTTAAAAGTTTTGCAGCAGTGCCGCTGCTCTACATCGCGGATGGTCATCACCGGGCTGCCAGCGCCAGCCGCGCGCGCGCCGAGTTGAAACAGCAAAGCTTCGCGCACACCGGCAAAGAAGACTACAACTATTTTCTGACAGTGATTTTTCCAGATTCGCAGGTTCAGATCCTGGCCTACAACCGCACGGTCAAGGATCTCAATGGTCAATCGCCGGAAGAATTTTTGGACGAGATACGATCACAGTTCACGATCAGTGAAAACGCGAATCCGTCTCCCGCGAAACGTGGACACTGGAGTATGTACCTTGGCGGCAAGTGGTACGGACTACAGCAATCTCCGGAAGCAACTTTGCCGGCCGGCACTGTCTCCAGCCTCGATGTAAGTATTCTTCAGGATCGACTACTGGATCCGATTCTCGGCATCAAAGACGTTCGTACTGACAAGCGAATCGACTTTATCGGCGGACTGCGTGGAACGAAGGAATTGGAGCGTCTGGTTGACGAAGGCAAAGCGGCGGTGGCGTTTTCAATGTTTCCGACAACGGTTGAAGAGTTGTTAATGGTATCCGACGCAAACGAGATCATGCCGCCGAAGTCGACATGGTTTGAGCCAAAACTACGGGATGGATTATTGATTCATACAATTTGAACTTAATGCTTTGAACTTGGTTCTTTGTCTTACCAAGTACAAAGCACCAAGCACGAACTACTAGATTATGCGCGTTTTAGTAGCAGACAAATTCGAACAATCAGGCCGCGATGGCTTGCAGCAAATCGGTTGCGAGATCTCATATCAACCGGATCTAAAGGACGACGCACTCGTCGAAGCAATTCGCAGCGCGGCGCCCGATGTGATTGTGGTTCGCGGAACAAAGGTAACCGAACCGATGCTCGACGCTGGACCAGTAAAGCTGGTCGTGCGCGCCGGCGCCGGATACAACACGATCGACGTTTCCGCGGCTTCAAAGCGCGGCATTTACGTTTCGAATTGCCCTGGGAAGAATTCGATCGCGGTTGCCGAACTCGCCTTTGCATTGATCCTCGCACTCGATCGTCGCATAGCCGATAACGTCATCGCGCTTCGACAGGGTCAATGGAACAAGAAAGAGTTTTCCAAGGCCCGCGGACTTTTTGGTCGCACGTTGGGTTTGATCGGCGTCGGCAAAATCGGTCAGGAAATGATTCCACGCGCGCGATCGTTTGGCATGCCGGTGGTGGCGTGGAGCAGAAGTTTAACAACCGAACGCGCGGCGCAGTTGGGCGTCGAATTGAAGTCATCACCCAAAGACGTGGCGACATCATCTGACATCGTGAGCGTTCACCTGGCCTTAAACTCAGAAACAAAAAACCTGCTCGACGCGGATTTCTTCAACGCCATGCATGAGGGCGCTTACTTCATCAACACCGCGCGCGGCGAAGTTGTCGATCAGCCCGCACTCGTCGCAGCGATGCGAAATCGTGGTATTCGCGCCGGCCTCGACGTGTACGCGGTTGAACCGACGAGTGGCACCGCCGAGTTTCAGGATGAGATCGTGAAAGAGGAAGGACTTTACGGCACGCATCACGTAGGCGCTTCTACCGACCAGGCACAGGAAGCAATCGCCGCCGAAACCGTCCGCATCGTGAAAGAATTCAAGGAGACGGGCAAAGTACCGAACGTTGTAAACCTGGCCCGTCTAACACCAGCGACTCATCGTCTCGTGGTGCGACATCTCGATCGACCCGGCGTGCTTGCCGGTGTGCTCGACGCGATCAAAGCGGAGCAGATCAATGTGCAGGAGATGGAGAACATCGTTTTTGACGGCGCGGCGGCAGCCGTGGCTCGCATCAATCTTGATAACGCGCCAACCAAAGAGACCCTCAAGAAGTTGGAAGCAAACAATCCGGATATCATCGAGCTGGATTTGCTTGAGTTGAAGTGAATACAACCCTCATCACTGGAGCATCGTCCGGCATCGGCGCCGCTTTCGCGCGTAAACTCGCTGCGCGTGGCAGAAACGTGCTGCTGGTCGCGCGTTCTGAAGACAAGCTGGCCGCGCTTTGTAGCGAACTTGGCCGGTTGTCAGGCATTCGCGCGCAGTATGTGTCCATTGATCTGCAACAACCTGACGCCGGTGCGCAGTTGTTTGAAGAAACTAAAAAACGGGATCTCGAGATCAACACGCTCATCAACAACGCCGGCTTCGGGTCGATGGGTGACTTTGTAAAACTCGATCTCCAGACCGAACTCGAAATAATTCAACTGAACATCACCGCGCTGGTTGATTTAACCCATCGTTTTCTGATCCCAATGCGCGAACGTAAAGGCGGCACGATCATCAACGTCGCTTCAACCGCCGGTTTCCAGGGTGTTCCGTACATGGCGACTTATGCCGCCACAAAAGCATTCGTACTTTCTTTTTCAGAAGCACTTTGGGATGAAAACCGGTTGCACGGCATTCGTGTGATGGCACTGTGCCCCGGCGTGACTGAAACAAACTTTTTCGAGGCATCGAAAATGGATCGACCCCCGATGCGCACAATTCAAACTCCGGAAGAGGTAGTTGAAACAGCTCTGCGCGCGCTCGCTCGCGAAAAGAGCACAGTGATTTCCGGTTGGACCAACTGGTTCACGATCCAGGCCGAACGCTTCTTCCCTCGTTCGACGGTGACTAAGATTGCAGGTAAAGGGTTACGCTCGCGTTTTGAAGGCTAATTATTAGACGGAGACAATGATGACGGAACGAATTTTTAACTTCAGCGCGGGACCGGCGGTCCTGCCGGTGCCTGTTCTCGAAGAAGCTAAGCGCGACATGGTCAGCCTGCCGGGTGTTGGCATGTCGATCATGGAAATCAGTCACCGCTCGAAAACGTTTGACGAAATCATCGCTCGCACCGAAGCGGACCTGCGCGACCTCTTAAAAATTCCAAACAACTATCACATTCTGTTCCTGCAGGGCGGCGCGAGTTTGCAGTTTTCCATGATCCCCATGAACTTCCTGCCCGCGGATGGCAGTGCCGATTACGTGATCACCGGAAGCTGGGGCAAGAAAGCGCTCAAGGAAGCGAAAAAAGTCGGCGGTGTAAACGTTGCCGCCACGATGGCTGACGGCGGCTTTACTCGCTGCCCTTCGCGCGACGAGATGAGTTTGAGTCCGCACGCTGCTTACGTCCACATCACCAGCAATGAAACGATCGAAGGCGTGCAGTGGAAACGTGATCCGAATGTTGGTGAGGTAGCGCTCGTGTCGGACGCTTCGTCCGACATTCTCTCGCACCCGATCGATGTTGAGAAATACGCTCTGATTTACGCCGGAGCACAAAAAAACATGGGGCCGAGCGGCGTCACGCTCGTGATCCTGCGCGACGACTTATTACAGCAAATTCCCGATAACCTTGCCACCATGCTCGACTATCGCGTCCACGTCGAGAATAAGTCGCTCTACAACACGCCAAACACCTGGGGCATTTACATCATGGGTCTGGTTTGCAAGTGGCTTCAAGAGCAGGGTGGCATTGACGGAATGGAAAAACTGAATGAAGACAAGGCGCGTTTGCTGTACGACGCAATTGACGCCACCGATTTTTATCGCGGGCACGCGGACGTCGATTGCCGTTCGACGATGAACATCACCTTTCGTTTGCCATCGGAAGAGTTAGACAAGAAATTTGTCAGCGAGGCGACTAAGCAGGGACTTGATGGTTTGAAGGGACACCGATCCGTCGGCGGCATTCGCGCTTCGATTTACAACGCGTTTCCGCGCGCAGGCGTTGAAGCACTGGTGTCGTTCATGAAAGATTTCGAGCGCGGCAATGGTTGATCCACAGATTACACAGATACCTCGTATAATCTGCGTAATCTGATGAATATTCTTAATTTTAAAATTGCACCCGAGGATGCCAGTGTACGTCTTGACGCATATCTCGCCTCACAGATCGAAGGATGGAGCCGGGCGCGCCTGCAACGTCTCATCGAGAATGAAGACGTACTGGTAAACGGCAAGTCGTCGAAAGCTTCTTACAAACTGCGCGATCAGGATGAAGTTGAAGTCGAACTGGTCGTGCCTGTCGCGGATCAATTTTCTCCTGAAAACATTCCGATCGAGATCGTCTACGAAGACGAGACGCTGGTGGTAGTCAATAAACCAGCCGGGCTCGTGGTCCATCCGGCATCGGGCACGCCGTCAGGCACACTTGCGAATGCACTCGCGTACCATTTTCAACAACTTCCCGATCGTATTGGTTTGCGACCGGGACTGGTACATCGATTGGATCGCGATACATCAGGTTTGCTGGTGGTGGCGAAAACGGAGGCGGCGCTCGAAAATCTCTCGGATCAATTTCGGGATCGAACGGTATTCAAATCATATGTGGGGTTGGTCCATGGGCGAGTATTAAATGACAGTGGAAAGATCGATCAACCACTTGCGCGTGATCCATCGAACCGCACGCGGATGGCGGTGGTGCGTGGTGGTCGTAACTCGTTAACGATCTATCGCGTGAAAAGATCTTACGAGCGATTCACATTACTTAAGGTGGAACTCAAAACCGGTAGGACACATCAGATTCGCGTGCACTTGGCGTGGATCAAGCATCCGGTCGTGGGAGACGAGACGTACGGTGGTGGACGCGACAACACGATTCGGGATCCGCAACTACGCGCGCGCATTCGTGGGCTCAAGCGGCAGTTTCTGCATGCGGAGAAACTGGCGTTCACGCATCCAGTAACGCAGGAACGAGTGCTCTTCGAGAGTCCATTGCCGGAAGGCTTGACCGAATTGTTGGAAAGTTTGGAGAGCTGAGAAAGGGCTTTCTCTCGCGGCGGCGCAACGGCGCAACGAAAGCCGCGGCGATATGAATAAACTTTGAAGCTTCCGCTGCGTCGCTGTGCCGCCGCGAGAGAATCTTCTTCTTACGGTATTGGCTCGAAGCGCTTCGTCAACGCCTTGAACCGCTCATCACCACGCAGTCCATCAAACATAGGATCGATCCTGATCAGCACCAACCCCGGGTGCCGCGATTCAAATGCCTTGTTCAAATACTCGATCGCTTTATCGTTATCTTTCAATCCCGCGTAGACAATCGCAAAGTACAACCCAGTGACATACCGCCGCCCTGAAAGCCTTTCCAATTGTTTCAGAATCGCTTGCGCCTCGGCCTGTTTCCCTGCCATTCCATACGCAAACCCTAGCGACGCAGCCGCCTCCGTCTCCGTATCCACGACCTGATCGGGTATTGGACCATCCGCCGGCACTTTAATCAGTTTGCGTAACTCCGCAATCGCCTCGTTATGCATTCCCTTTTGCACGTAAGCCAGCGCCAGGTAGTGCCGTGCCACCCAGAAATCCGGATCGCTTTGCAGCGTCACCTTGTATTTCGCGATTGCGTCGTCGTAATTGTGTTCGTAATAGGAATAGAGCCCGGCGTTGGCGCTGATGATCGGCGATAGCGGATCGAGTTTTTGTGCTTCCTCAATTTCAGCCTTTGCTAACGAAAACTTCCCCATCTGCATCAGGTACGAAGCGTACCACTGATGCGCGGTCGGATATTTGGGATTCAACTTCAGCGCCTGCTGAAAATCGCTCTGCGCCCCAAGCCAATTCCAGTCGTAAGCCAAACGCACAAACGCCCGCGACGTGTAAGCTTCCGCGAGTGTCGGATCCGCATCGACCGCCTTTTGCGCGGCCGCCTTCGCTTTTGGCATTTCATCCGCCGGTCTCACCACACCGATGTCGCACAACAACGCATACGAATCAGCCAGACCGGAAAACGCGAGCGCGAACGTTGGATCCTTTTCCTCGGCACGTTTGAAGTAATCGATTCCGTTGCGAAAACCTTCTTCGTTGCGGCGGTTCCAGAAGTAACGGCCTTTGAGATAAAGCTGATACGCTTCAGCATCTTTGGTGTAACGTCGCGCCAGTTTCTCTTCGTCTTCACCCGACAATCGCAGTCGCAAACTCTGCGAGATCTTTCTTGATACTTCATCCTGCACCGAAAAAAGATCAGCCAGACTGCTGTTGTACTCCGCCCCCCAAAGTTGCGATCCGTCTTCGACTTTGATCAGTTCGGTTTTGATCACGAGCCGGTCGTCGAGCTTGACTAGTCGTCCGGTTAAAACCGCGCCGACATTCAGCGTTCGTCCAGCCTCGACCGGATCTTGATTCGAACCTTTGAAACGAAAGGCCGCATTACGCGACATCACTTTGAGATTGGGAAGCTGTGAAAGACTGTTGATGATGCTTTCGGTAAGACCGTCAGAGAGATATTCGGTATTCGGATCTTTGCTGTCGTTTACAAACGGCAGGATCGCAACAGAGTTGATGCTCCGCCGGGATGAAACAAAAAACACCACGCCAACAACAACAAGCAGGATCACGACCAAACCACTGAGCCCGTAAGCAAGCAAACGCTTTTGTCGTGACTTTGCTTTCGTCGCAGCATGCGCGGCAGCGATCCCCGGATCCGTCACCGTATCAGCCTGCGATCGCACTGCGGTTGGCGTTGAAGCGAGTAAGTCAGCCTGGGTAGCGCGCGCTGACTGTCGCGTCGACTCCTGCGTTTCAAACGTATGCAACTCGTCGCGGAGTTGTTCGAGATCTAGTTTTAAATCCGTGATGGTTTGATAACGTTTGTGTCGATCTTTAGCCAGCGCCTTAGTAACAATGCGTTCGAACTGCCGCGGCACTTCTTCCACGTGTTGGACCAGCGGCACCGGTTCGTGATCGATGATGGAAACTCGCGTGTGACTGTCAGTTTTACCTTTAAACGGCGGCTCTCCGGCCACCATTTCGTAAAGCAGTACTCCGAGACTGAAAACATCTGTGCGTTCGTCGATGTTGTCGCCGAGTGCTTGTTCGGGCGACATATAACCGCTGGTTCCCATGATCGTGCCGGGGCTGGTTTCGGTTATAGGTATAGTTACGGCCTCAGGATCACTAACCGAATTGTCGCGATCGGTTAACTTTGCGAGACCAAAGTCGAGCACTTTGACAAAGCGATCACGAACAAACTTGTCCTGCCGCAGCATGACGTTTTCAGGTTTTATGTCGCGGTGAACTATGCCGGCGGTGTGCGCTGCTTCGAGTGCCATCGCGATCTGGATGCCGATGCCGATCGCTTCATCAAGCTTCAATGGACCACTCCAGAGACAATGGCGCAGCGTTTCACCATCGATATATTCGGTGGCGATGTAGTAGCTATCGGCTGATTCACCGATCTCGAAGACCGTCATTATATTCGGATGATTGAGCGCCAGGACGGCGCGTGCTTCCTGTTTGAAGCGACGTAAGCGGCTCTCAGATTTCGTGAGGTCGGCGGGGAGAACCTTGAGCGCTACCTTGCGTCCATGCTGTTTAGTGTCTTCGGCGAGAAACACCTCGCCCATGCCACCCTTGCCCAGCCTACGTAAGATGCGATAATGGGCGATGAACTCGGGCAGTGAATTGGTGGCTGCGGAATCGGAGTTGTTCGGGCGGTCGGGCATTAAGCTGATTGCTTGCGCGACTAAGGACTAAGTTGGACCGTTAACGTTCCCGCGCATTGTAACACTCTGAAAGATTGGCGTCTTTATAGAGTCGTCTGCTTTGGATTTGCTTTAGATCACTATCTTATACGCCCTGTACGACTTATACTTGCCGGGCATTTCCGAGAAAGGGCAACAGGTTCGGGATCGAACGCATCGAATCGCCGGTACCCAGCAGACTGCGGTCAGCTCTCGAACTATAATCCAATAGCATGCCAGTGCGTCTAACATCATTTTTATTCAAATATTTGTCGGTCGGTGTGATTTTCGCGACCGCGGCGATTTCTGTTGCCGCCCAGAGACCAAAGGCTTCGCCCACGCCCCCGGTGGATGATCCGCAAGGCACGGAACGAATTGAGATTCGGCGCGTGCGCCTGCCAATCACCGTTACTGACAAGAAAGGTCAGTTTGTCCCCGGCCTGACGAAAGAAGACTTCACGATTCTGGAAGACAAAATTGCGCAAACGATAGAGACGTTCTCTGACGATAGCGCGCAATCCACGCCACTCTATATAGCGGTGTTGATGGATACTTCGCCCTCCACCGCCGGTAAGCTGAAGTTTCAGCAGGAGTCGGCGATGAACTTCATTCAGACAGTCGTGAAACCACGCAGGGATCGCGTGTTGTTCGGAACTTTCGACAACGAAGTTAACCTGCTTCAGGACTTCACTGACAAACTCGACCTGCTCGACAAGGCTGTCTACAGCGTCAAGAAGATGGGCACACATACCGCGCTCTTCGACGCCATCTGGCAATTCTGTGATGAAAAGATGCGGTCGGTTCCCGGTCGTCGCGTTTTACTGGTCGTGACTGACGGTGAAGACACTTACAGCCGCGCAAACATACGCGACGCGATCGACATCGCTCAACGAACTGAAACAACCATCTTCGCCATCTCGACCAAGGCTGGTTTTCTTGCGACAGTGCCGGGCGTGGAAGCAGGACAAGTTGCCGATAAGAAAGATAAAGATCTTCTGACACTGGCGGAAGAAACTGGCGGCGCGGCGTTCTTTACCGGCGACATGTTGTCGCTCGAGCGCTCATTTACAAGAATCTCGAAAGAACTGCGCGCACAGTATCTCGTCACGTATAACCCGACCAATAAGAGTTACGATGGAACTTTCAGAAAGATCGATGTGAAATTGTCGGAGCGGAGCGGCGATTTAAAAGTCAGAACCAAGCGTGGTTACAAGGCGATCGCCGACAGCGTAGCGAAATAAGGAGTTTGGAAGTAGAAGATGCAATACCGCGAATATCGTCGTCCAATACTGTTGTTCTCCCTGGTTTTTGTAATGTTGTGTGCAGGACTATCGTCTGGTAGTTTTTCTGCAAGCAGCCAGGTGAACACAGTTGGCGCATACCCGGTTGCATCACCATCGCCAACTCCTCGACGCGAAGAGGTCCCGCAGGATTCTGACGAAGTAATCAAAGTCGAGACTAATCTCACCAATATCTTTTTCACGGCTGCCGACAAACACAAACGTTTCGTCGGCGATCTGAAAATGGAAGATATTCGGATCTTCGAAGACGGGCAGCCGCAGGAGATTTTCACGTTTCAGCGCAACATCGATCTGCCGCTCTCGCTCGCATTTTTGATCGACACGAGTATTTCAGAACAGTATGTGCTGCCTGACTTGAAAGCCGCGGCGCGCCTGTTTCTGGAGAATATTTTGCGTCCGAACAAAGACGAAGCGGCCGTGGTTTCGTTCACCGGTGAAACGACGTTAGAACAAGGATTCAGTGGAAATGTCGACCGCGTCAGACGTGCGATCGACCGCGTAGAGTTCATTCCACCCTCAGGTTACGTTGGTGGCGGTGTTGTAGTTAACGGTACTCCGCCGATTTCCGGAACGAACCAGAGTCTGGCGGGCTCAACTGCCATCTGGGATGCAGTATGGGCCACTTCTGAAGAGCTGATTAGCGCATCGGCGGAGCACACCCGCCGTGCAATCATCCTGTTGACTGACGGTCAGGATACAAGCAGCCGGCTGAAGATGCATGAAGCTATCGAGCGCGCACAAAAAGCTGATGCGCTCATCTACGCCATCGGCATTGGCGACCGCTACACCTTTAACGTCAACGAAGGCGAACTGCGGAAAATCGCTGAGAGAACGGGTGGCCGGGCCTATTTTCCGAAGCATGAACGAGATCTTAACGATGCATTCGCGCAGATCCAGCGCGACCTCCGCGAGCAGTATCTGATAGCCTATTCGCCCACCAACAAGTCACGCGATGGCTCATACCGGAAAATCGACATTCAGGTCGTCAATCCTGACTTGAAACAGCAAAACCTCAAGTTGAATTTCCGCACCGGCTATTTCGCGAAGTCCAATTCCGCCGAGCCGGCCACCCGCAAACGCTCGCAGGATCAATAATTTGCCGGGGATTTACACTGATTTTCGCCGTTAGGTGTTAATCCGTGTAATCCGTGGCTAACTTCCGTTAAACCTGTTATACTGGCGCAGCCAGTTTGACCGAACTGGTTGTTTTAAGAACTCCCGCACCAAACTCCAAAGTCGTCCTCCCGAGGTTTTTTTCTCAAAAAAACGCCGGAAACAGACTGAATGAACACTAGTACCTCAGACCGGGGCAGAATCCTGATCGTTGATGACGACCGCAAGATCCTGGATCTTTTGGTGGACCTCCTCGTTTTAGAGGGTTACGAAATCGCCACTGCCGTCGACGGCGCCGAAGCCATCGATCTGGCCTACTCATTCGCCCCCGACGTCGTGGTTAGCGACGTGGTGATGCCTGTGGTCGGCGGTCTGGAACTCTGCCGGCGGTTGAAAGAAGATCCGCGCACGGCTTACGTTCCCGTGCTCCTGATCAGCGGTCTGATTTCTTCGGATTCGGCCGGCATTGAAGGTCTGCACGCAGGCGCTGACGACTACATCGATCTTCCGTTTCGAAACGAAGAACTACTGGTGAAGGTAGCGCGGCTCGTAGAACGGCACCGGATTGAGAAACATTATCGCGAGATCGTCGAACAAGCTGCCGATATCATCTACACGCGCGACATGGATGGCTACTTCACCAGCATCAACGATGCCGGTGCTCGCTTTTACGGCCGTTCAGTTCAGGACTTGATCGGCCGGCACTTGAGCGATGCAGTCGATCCTGAGTCGGCTGCACGCGACATAGCTCAAACCAGATTACATACCGGCAATCAACCGCTGCGATCGACTTATCGCATCCGCGATGCCCGCGGCATTACGAGATGTTTGGAAGGAATGATCACGGTCGAACGCGATCGCCACGGCGAACCGATTGGAGTGCGTGGCGTGGTTCGCGATATCACCGATCAAAAAAATGCTGAAGAGGCGTTGAAAGAAAGCGAAGAACGTTATCGCCGGCTGGTTGAGCTTTCTCCTGACGCGATCGTGGTGCATCACGATGGCAAGTTTCTCTACGTCAATCCGGCCGCAGTAAACCTCTGGGGCGCTGCATCTGCCGAGGAACTCATTGGACGTTCGATTCTGGAAGTGGTTCACCCTCAATTCCGCGAACACGTTACCGAACTGAACGACTACATCGATCGATACCAAAAACCCAGCACTCTGGTGGAGCAGAAGTGTTTGCGGTTGGATGGCGCGGAGATCGATGTCGAAGTTATCGGCTTGCCTTTCACTTCGGACGGCAAGGCAGCCGTGCTTTCGGTTTTCAGAGATGTTACCGAGAAAAAACAGGCGCGCGACGCTCTGCGAAAAGCCGAAAAGCGTTTGCGCACAGTGGTGGCGAGTGCTGCACTCATTCTTTTCGCAACCGATCGCAACGGCATCTTTACCTTGTGTGAAGGTGAGGGGTTAAAGAGTCTTTCACTCGTGCCGGGTCAGCTTGTGGGCCAATCAGTGTTCGAAGTGTATGCCGACACCCCGGAGGTTGGAGAGAACATCAGGCGAGCGCTGAAAGGCGAGTCGTTTACCGCAGCGATCACTATTAGCGCCATGGTCTTCGATGTTCGTTATTCGCCGCTCACCGACGAACACGACAACGTGCTGGGTGTTATCGGAGTGGCTACCGACATCACCGAAACTCGCCGGGCGGAAGTCTCGATTCGGGAAAGTGAAGAACGCTATCGCGAACTTTTCGAAAACGCCAACGACATCATCTACACGCACGATCTCCAGGGCAACTTTACCTCTCTCAATCGCAGTGGCGAACGCATCACCGGTTACACGCGTGAAGAAGCGATATTGATAAACGTCGCCGACGTGATCGCGCCGGAGTATTTGAATCTCGCCCGCGAGATGATTGCTCATAAGGCGAATGAGAAAGTCTCGACCGTTTACGAGATCGACATCATCTCGAAGCATGGACGCCGGGTTCGTCTTGAAGTCAGTACACGGCTGATCTTTAGCGACGGAAAGCCGATTGGGGTGCAGGGAATCGCGCGTGATTTAACAGAGCGCAAACATTCGGAAGAAGTGTTGCGCGAGAATCAGGCATTCCTGGCCCAGCAGGCGCAGCGCGAAGCGATGACACATCGCATTTCGCAAGCAATTCGGTGTTCGTTGGACAGTCGTGAGATCTATCAAACAGCCGTTAAAGAGTTGGGATCATATCTCACGGTCGATCGTTGTTCGCTGTTTATGCGCGACGACCGCGCGAAGTGCGCGCTTAACGTTGCCGAATATCACAATGCGGGTGTTGAGCCGGCGGCTTCTGATTTTGCCCTGTCGCATCTGCAAACTCTGATCTCTGCGTTGGACCAGACAGGCGTTTTGTCTTTTGATGACGCTGCGAACGATCCGCGGATCAAAGATCTCTATCAGAACATCCTGTCCAAGGCTAATGTGAAGTCGATCATGTACGTCGCGATTCGAGTTGGCGACGATGTACCCGCGGCTTTCGCGTTATCAACCACCGGGCAAATCAGGCAGTGGTCCGAGGCCGACATCGCGCTCGCCAAGGCGGTTGCCGATCAAACCGGAATCGCGATCAGGCAAGCGCAGCTATATCAACGAGCAGAATCAACTTCGATTCGTGAGTCGCTCGTGAATCGTTTGACGATGGCGATTCGCGCTTCGCTGAGTTTGCCGGAGGTCCTCAGCACGGCGACGGTCGAGCTCGGGCGCACCCTCTCCGCTTCGCGCGTTCACCTGTTCCTGCTGGATAGCGAAGGCGTCAGCGCGCCGCTCGAACACGAGTATCTGTCGCCCGGCGTCAGAAGTATCAAACACGACGTCGATTACAACGATCCGATTGCGCGTCGACTTTCAGGTTTACTGCAGCCGCTCATCATCGACGATGCCATCAACTACGACGACGCCTCGACCGCGCTTAGCGATTACATTCGCGCCCAGGCTCAACGTCTCGAGATATGCTCGGCAATCAACTATCCGTTGATCGTCAAGGGACAGTTTCGCGGCATTCTGTTTATTCATCAGACTGATCGCAAACGTCTCTGGACCGAAAACGAACTCGCTCTGGTTGAAGCCCTGGCCGAACGTCTGGCCATCGGCATTGCACAAGCTGAACTATTCGAGATGGTGGCGCGTGGCAAGACGGAATGGGAAACCACTTTCGACGCGATGTCAGACGGTATTTTCATTTTCGATCGAGCAGGGGAATTGAAGCGTGTAAATCGTGCCGGAGCGGCGATGGAAGCCGTGCATCCACGCTTACTGCTCGGCCGACAGTGTTGCGACATACTGCGCACCAGCGAAGAAGACGAGACCTGCGTGGTTGAAAAAGCACTTGAGACCGGTCGCAGTGTCACGATCGAAATTACTCCGGAGCGACTTAATCGCCCGTTACTGGTTTCGGTTGAACCGGTGCTCGATGAACATGATCAGGCAATCGCAGTGGTGGCAACCGCGCGCGATCTTTCCGATCTGCGTAAGGTTCAGGCAGTCGCGCGCGAACACCAGTCGCTGTTGACAAACATTCTCGAGAGCGCGCGCGAGTCGATCTATGCGGTTGATACTGGCGGAAACTTCAAGTGGTGCAACACGGCCACGTTGAAAGGCCTCGGTTATCAACGCAGCAACTTTATCGGCCGTCCATTGCTGAGCATGGTCTACGAAGCCGATCGCGAGCTGGTTAGAGAAAAACTCGACGCGGCGTTGCAAGGCGCACCGCAAACGTACGAGATGCGCTACTTCGCGCATGACGGACAACTGCGCTATGCGCGGGTCGACAATTCACCGCTCGTCGTTGAAGGTCGCACAACCGGCGTACTCGGCATTGCTCGCGACATTACCGAGCAAAAGGAAGAACGTGAACGCGCGGCTCGGGCTGATAAATTACGTGCACTGGGCCAACTCGCATCGGGCGTGGCGCACGATTTCAACAACTCTCTCGCCGCCATTCTCGGCCGCGCCCAACTTCTGCGACGCCAGATTGCAGAGCCCGCACTGGTGCGTAACCTGGACATCATTCAAACCGCGGCCGAAGATGCCGCAGCCACCGTGCGTCGCATTCAAACCTTTGCCCGCAAGTCGCAGGTTAAGGAGTTTGAACTTGTGGACGTCGGCAGTTTGCTCAATGATGCGATCGAAATAACCAGAACTCGCTGGCAAAACGAGGCTCGAATTCGTGGACTTGAGTACGACGTAAAACTCAATACCGAGCCTGAACGTTACACTTATGGAAGTGCGTCGGAACTGCGGGAAGTTTTTGTCAACATGATCGTCAACGCGGTTGATGCGATGCCGCGTGGTGGGCGGCTGTTGATTACTTGCCACGCGCAAAATGGCCGACTCCAACTGCATTTCAGCGACAACGGCATGGGCATGCCGGAAGATGTCAGGCAGAAGATCTTTGAACCGTTCTTCTCGACCAAAGGGGCACACGGTACCGGTCTCGGATTGTCAGTCAGTTACAGCATCATCGAACGCCATGCAGGATCGATCAGTGTTATTTCAGAGCCCGGCAGCGGCACCAACTTTACGATCGATTTGCCGGCCATTACGGCTGAGAGTTCATCCGATGACACTGATGCTGTACTGCATGAAACGCCGAGTTTGAAAATTTTAGTGATTGACGATGAGGCACCTGTTAGAGAAACACTGGCTGAGATGCTCGTCGCGGTCAATCACAGAGTTGAGTTAGCAGGCAGCGGACAGGAAGCCGTGCAGAAGCTGCGCGCGGGTGATTTCGATTTTGTGTTTACCGATCTCGCGATGCCCGAAATGGACGGCTGGGAAACAGCACGACTGATCCGCAAAGACTGGCCACACCTGCGGATCGTGCTGGTAACCGGCTATGGACCAACCACAACTCCACCAGCAGGCGAGGAAGATCTGGTAGACGCAATCATCGGAAAGCCATTTGACTTCACCCAGGTGGGCTCCACCCTCAACGCACTCACTAGCGAGATAGTTTTAGCCACAGATCTACACGGATAACACAGATCAGAATGTAGTTGTTTCAGTTCTGATCCGCGTTTATCCGTGTAATCGGTGGCTAAAAGTTGTTTAGTTGAAGTTCATGATTCCGGCGCTGGCAGTAAATCCTACTCCAAAACCTACCACCATCGTCGGCCCGGACCATTCGTTTTTCTCAGCCAACATAAAACCGGTTGAAGCACTAGAGAGATTGCCATAGCGTTCCAAAACTTTATAGGAGCTATGCACTTTTGCTGACTCCGGTTCCAGAGCGAGCTGAGAACAAACGCCATCAAGAATTTTCTTGCTGCCGGTGTGAATCAAACAATCGTCGACCTCAGTTAAATCCGACACTGGCGAATCCGGATGTTGCAGAACATTCTTTACCGTGGTGACGGCATAATGAGCACCACGATTCGGAACGCTCGGCTGCATGAAGTATTGCGGCCTTCCTTTAAGAAAGGGGTGTGAGCTGTTGCTGACCATCGTGAGCAGGTTCATATCATTTGGCTGGTCGTTGGTCAGGTGGGAGATGGGGCCGAACGCGGGTTTTCCTTCTTCATTGCCCACCAGCAGGGCCACCGCGCCGTCCCCGAAAAGCATAGATTGGATTACGAAGGTGGTATCCAACCTTTGTTGTTCAAATTGATCGGGATCAAGTCTCCGCTCCTTCTTCAGGCGAATGATTTCGCGGTAACCGGAATACTCATCCCGGAGCAGCGGAGCAACGTATGGAGTGTGAGACTCTGCCATTACTACAATTGCGAGCTTGCCGGGATTCGCAGCCAGGTACCACTGGGCTACTTCGATTGACTTGAGTAAAACAGAACAACCCTGTGCTTGCATACTAACAGTGCGCAGGGACCTTGAGAGTAGTCCGTGCGTCTTCCCCATGATTTCGGATGCGAGACACGGCAACATCTGGTCAGGAGTATTAGTTGCCGCGACGAGTAGACCAATCCGATTTGGATCACCTCCCCATTCGTGGATGCAGCGCTTGGTAGCTGCCACGCCGAGTTCCGTGGTGGAACTGGTGGGCTGCTTTGGTTTGCCGCAAAGAAAGTCTGGATAATTGTTAAGAGTTGAGTACCGCTGGTCGACGCCGAGAGCACTGATGGTGTTAATAAGCTCTGGTGAGAGCTTGTGCATCAGACTTCCCACGAGCTCGGTCGTCTTGAAAACATTTTGAGGCACTGATGTCGCTGCGGATAACAAGTTGATCATTGTCGTTTTTTTCTGCTCCAAAAAGAGAGAGGGTTTGCCGCTGTTGGAGGTGGTCTACCCAACCGTTCCAACGCTTGTTCTAGTTACAAGCGTCGTGCCGTAAATATGCGGCACTCAGGAAATCCCTGAACCCCTTTATTTGCGGGACTTAGTTGGAGATGGCGACAAAAGTGGGGAAAACTGCCCAATGGATACCAAATATCCGCGGATCTACGAAAAACAAAATCGCTGAGGATTTTCACGGATGTGTCACAAATCCTCGTGGTACAGAGATATACAGTGGAACATGGGTACTCAACCTTAACAACGTTAATTGCTTTGCACAAAAGTGGTTACATCCTGTCTCGGGTCGCTAGCGTGAGTAATTTCCCCACGCAAAGACACAAAGGCGCAAAGAAGAAGCCCTTAGAAACGATAGCGCTTTGCGTCTTTGCGTGGCAGATCTTTTTCGTATTTAGTTTTTGTGCAAAGCCTAACGTAATTTTTGCGGGTTCGTTATTTCAACGGGAAGCGGCCCACTGTGTTTTCGCCGATGCTGCCGAAGTAGAGGGTGTTGTTGTGTTCAATGACGTTGGCAATCTGGCCGTAACAGTCGGGGGAGCCGTTTTGGAGGTTTTCGACGACGCGGCCGTCCGCGTCTAAACCGAGCACAAACGAGTAACGCTGTGGTGCTGGTTGGAGAAACTTGGGCAGACGCATCACGATCTTCCGCAGGAAGGGATGCGGGAGCAGACGGTCGAAAAGGGGCTGGCGCGGCGTGACTAACGCCAGCCAGAACTTGTCGCGATGATTGGAAGAGATCCCGTCAGGAAAACCGGGGAGGTTTTCGATAATAATCTCATCCTGACCAGCCTTAGGACCTTTTAGCCAAACACGACGAATACGATACTTCCCAGTTTCAGCCACGAGCAGAAACGACTGATCCGGACTCACCGCAACTCCATTGGCGAAATAAAGACCCCGCAATAACGTTCGTGGTTTCTGCGTCTGCGGATCAAACGCCATCAACCTGCCGTTTGGCTGGTGCTCGAGCAGGTCGGCCGTAAAGTTGAACATCGGAAACTTGTGCGACGCCTCAGTGAAATAGATGATTCCATCGTCTGCCACATCCACGTCGTTAAGACATCCAAACGTCGCTCCATCGGCTTCGACTGCGAGCACCGAAACGTGACCTTCACGATTCACTGACAACAATCCCCTGGCCGCATCGGTCACGATCAAATTTCCAGCGCGATCGAAAATTAGACCAAGCGGGCGTCCCTGTGTATCAGAGAACAGGCGTGGCTGCGTGCCGTCCGGTTGCAGGACCATGATCCGCCCGTCTTCAAACCCCGCATAGATCTTTCCATCGGCATCGACGGCGACGTCCTCTGGCTTGTGTCCTTCGCCAACCGAGAGTCGCTGCACCGGTGAGAGACGTGTGTTTTGTTCGTACTGTCCGGCTAATCCAGGTGATACGGGAGGCGTCCAGGCACCCGGACTAATCGGAACCGGCGCCAGTAGCAGGTAACCCAGGAGAACCAGAACGATGAGGACAACGCAGAGTCCGAGGCGCTTTTTGAGAGACATTAAATTGTAAGTTTGGCTACCGCTCGCCGCGCGATTGCTCCACGGCGGTTTCCAGCGTTACCGCTAGTTTTCTAATTCCCGCCTGGTCCATCGGCTCAATCAATCGCAAGGCTTCATCCAAAATTCGCCGTTGATGTTCAGGAAAATTCGGCATGCCCCCTACGGTTCCCGGTTGGCCATCATATAAAGCAACTCGCGGAGGACGTACCCATTCAACCACTTCTTTCGCAACTGCCAGCATCATCGTAGGAACGCCGGCAAGCTCCAGCGCACGAGCGACGAGACCCACAGACTGATGACACAAAGTTGAAGCGGGAACCAGCAACGCTGCCTGCACTTCATAACGTCGCACGCGCTCGATGAGCTTCGGAATAAGTTCGTTAACCACACCGCTAGCGTCCGGAATGAAACCGCAGAAACTCCAGAACACCGGATTCAACTGGCCAATGATTCCGTTCTTTTCAAATTCGAGCAGTCGTTCTACAGGTAGTTGCGCGTTCGCGTCGCTTTGCACGGCAGTTGAATCGTAGCCGCGAGCCGCAAATCGCAGATCGGAGGCTTCAACCTCGATCGGGATTTCTTTAAAACTCAGATCGCCGTTTGCAGAATTTGTATCGAATGCGGAGGTGCCGTCGATGTAGGCTCCGGCTGACGAGATCAACGCCAGATTCAGCATTGGCAGGGCGCGTCGTGCAGGCGTGAAGGGCGCGCGCCGGTTCTTTACAAAGGGATAGTCAGAATTAAGTTCAATAGTTTGCGCGTTTCCGGCGCTCGGTCGCCAACCTTCAAACCGCCTTCGCCAACCTTCGATGTCGTCAATAATATCCACCGGCTTCATCCATTCTGAGATTAGTTACGCACGCTGCGGCCCATCACGACCATTGCGACAAGAGCGGCAATCATAGCAAGGCTGAGCGCTTTCACCGAATATCCATGCAAGCTGTTGAAAGCGATTCGCCGCGCATCGTCGATAGCAATCTGATCAATTGGCAGCACCATGGCCGCGCGCAAGGCCCGCATCCGAGCGGCAATAACCCAGTGGCCAATGCCAGTGGCGAGTGCAATCAGCGCGAGACAAATGCATTCGATGATGAAACTGAGGCGGCTGCCTGAACTGCGGCGCAGAAACAACGTTAGCAGCAAGATTATCGAGATCAGAAAACCCGCGATATTGACGACGGAAAGCGATCGCGTCACGATTGCGCCGGCGATCTCGTTAGTGTTTGCGAGACCAAAGGATCTCAGCACGCCGAATGACGCCGGGGCGACGACTGCGGCGAAAAAGAGCGCTGCGCCAAACCATGCGGCTAATAAGATGAGTCGTGAAAAGTTCATTGGGTAAGACCAGCTGGATAAAGATTTACAAGATAAAACAAGATGATCAAGATAAATCCTGTTCGTGATGCTCAGGATGCATCCCTGTTCATCTTGTTAATCTTGTAAATCTTTGTCAATCGTACTCATCGATAGTGGCCAGCAACCTAATCGTGGGCGCCATAATCAGCGGTCGCTCTAACTCTCGCGGATCACTCACACTCAAAAGCCACGACAACGCCGTATCGAGTTGCGATTGATAATCGTCGAGATCCAACGACATGAAAACGTTCGTTCCCAACCGCGCAAACTTCTCTTTAGCTCGCAGATACATCTGCCGGGCGGCGCCAGGACGACCAATGTCCAGATGATGAAACGCCACCGCACTCTGGATCATTGCCTGAAGAAACAGTTTCTCCTTTGGTCCAACTTCACCCATCCAGCGTTCTTCCCACGCGTCGTGTGCCGCGTGGAACTCGCCCGCGTTGTAGAGATCGATGCCGGCAATGTATTCGATCGGGTATGCCGCAATGTGCGCATCGAGATAAGCGGGTTCGGCATTCATCAGCGTGCATTCAAACGTGCAGCAATCACTTTCGCTGCGGTGGCGCCCGCGCCGGTGGCGCTGCTGATTGTCGGCGCGATCGGATTGGCGATATCGCCTATGGCAAAGACCATCGGCACTCCCGTCTCCTGTTGACTATTCACCGCCAGGTATCCGTGTTCGTCCGTTTCGAGTTGGTCTTTGAACAATTCCGAATTTGGTTCCACGCCAATGCGTATGAGCACGCCGCCAACAGCCATTTGAAACGGTTTCAGTCCTTCTTTTCGGCGAATCTCAACTCCCACCACTTCATCTTCGCCGATGATACGCGTCAGAACGGATTCAGTGAAAACGGTGATGCAGTGGTTTGACTGGAGTTTCTCAACAAACTCGCGTCGCGCGCGTAACTTTTTGCGTCGATGGACCAGCGTCACGGTGGGACAAACCTCAGCCAGAAGCAGCGCATTCTCAACTGCAGCATCACCGCCACCAACCACGCAAACATCTTTGCCGGCAAAGAGTTCTCGATCGCGGGCGGCGGATTCTATCATCCCCCGTCCTGCAAACTCTTTCTCACCCGGTACTCCCAATTGCCTTGGTCGCACACCGGTCGCAATCACGAGGGTGATCGATTGCAGAGTCTCACCACTGGCCAACGAGATACGCTTCGCTTTTAGATCAACGGCAGTGACGTTCGTTTGTGTCCAAAGATCAAAATCCGCATCGCCAATATCCGCTGAAAACAGGTCGAGCAGTTCTTGGCCATCGCGAGTTTTTAAGCCGAGATAATTCTCAACCGGGTTGTAAACGCGATGAAGCTGGCCGCCAACTTGTTCGGTCTGTTCCAACACGAGTGTGTCGAGTCCCAACTCATCGCACCAAAACGCGGCTGACAAACCGGCTGGTCCAGCGCCAATGATGATTACGTCATGCATCTGTTCAAACGGCCATCGCAGCGACAAAGGATCGCTGTACCACTTCAGCAACTTCGTTTGGGTCAAGACGCGATGCCGTCAGCGTTTTTGCATTGTCGAGAAACTTCACTGCCGAAGTCATTTCACCATCGTCGGTTTGCCAAAGTCCTTCGCCCTTGCTCTCTTTGCTGTTGAGCAATTGCAGCGCACCACTCAGATCTCGTCGCTCAATGCGTGGCCGTACCACCGTCTCAGCCCAGGAGTAGTAAGGATAATCGATCCGATAAAACCATCCTGAACTGGCTGGAATCGCGATGACAAAAATCTCACCCCTCGCATACTTCGAAATGGCAGTGTACGGAGCGGCGTGTTTTGTTGGACTAAAACCCGTTCCATCGAATAACTCGGGCGCGAGAGTTATCAATGAAATCTTTTCCAACTCAGTGACACTGGATTTGCCGCGCTCAAAACTCTCGATAGCCGCAACCACCTTTTCCCAACCATCGCGCCAGAGCGATTCGTAATCATTGATCTTAGTTAACAGATCCTCCACCTTCGGCAAAACAAGATCGTACGCACGAGCGTCGTCGTCGACTTCTTCCCCCGCGATCAGCCGGGCCAACGGTGAGCCATCGTCGTTATTCGGACTCGCCTGATCCGAACCCTGAATCGCGATACTCACACGCACGCCATCATCGCTGGAATACTCAGAGAAATCTCCAGCTTCAGCGGCGGCAATTAACAAGTCGTGATGCGCCAGCGCGCGTTCGCCTGCAAGTACGGTCCAAACTGAGAGCGTTCCATCAGTATCGAAGTGATTGTTAGTTACCAGTTCGATTCCCTGCGTTAAAGCGGCTCGATTCGGTGAGGCAACGAGATTGAGTGCGATCTCGGTGGAAGTGTCGGCCTTTACTTCGGCCGGCGTCTCATTTCCCTGCCAGTGTGAGAAGTGAATACTGTTATCTACCGTGCCATCAACCGACAGTTTGGGGACGTTATCGAGGGCTGCCGAATAAAACTCAAATCTCATGATTGGACCTTTCATGCGTACAGGAGATTTTTGAGAAAGTGTAGTTTAATGTGTGTTCGGGCTCAAAGCCGCTGCAATTAAATCTAAAAGGAAAGACTTGTATGGAAGAGATTACTCCAACTGAACTCAAACAGCGTCTCGATAAAGGTGACGACATACAGATTGTGGATGTACGTGAAGACAATGAATACGCGTATAACCAGATTCCAGGTTCAACTCATATACCGCTGGGCCAGGTGTTACAGCGAATGGATGAGATCGATCCGAATCGCGAAACGGTGGTGCACTGCAAAATGGGTGGCCGCAGCGCACGCGCGATCGATGCACTTCAGCGTTCCGGGTTTACGGGAAAGCTGGTGAATCTCAAAGGCGGGATACTGGCGTGGTCGGATGAGGTTGATCCGAGCGTACCGAAATACTAATCCAAAAAAGTTCGACCCTTTGCAAAAGCAGCGCGTCTAACATCTCAACTTGTAGTTGGGAGGTATTCAGATGAGTCGAGCATTAAGTGGGTTATTGTTACTGGTGGTTATGATCTGCGCTTCGGGCGTTGTGGCGAATGCACAGGAGCGAAGGATCAGTCGGGAAGAGCGCCGGGAATTGCGGCACGATCGTCGTGAGATCCGTCGTGATACGAGAGAAATACGGTGGGATCGACGTGCGTTACGTTCCGGACTTCTCGATAGCCGTCACGAGTTGCGAGTAGATAGACGTGAACGGCGCCAGGATGTACGTGAATTTCGTCGCGATCTGCGACGCGCTCGGAGATACTGATTTGTAGGGGCGGCCCTCCGTGGCCGCCCTAGCGTACGAACTTCTTTGTCTCGCGGTACGAGAGCTGCGGAATGACGCCTCTATCGTGGGACTCTAGGTGTAACGATCCTGAGTTCCAGACTAGGGCGGCCACGGAGGGCCGCCCCTACTTCGTAATCCCGTCGAGTTCGATAAAACGGCTTAACCTCGTAATTACCATTCCCTCTTCACATTCCAAACGACACGAAAGCGCGGGCCGGTCGTGCTGCTCGTTCTGCCCTTTCAGGTGATACCAGATCTGGCAATTCGTACATTCACCATTCCAGCAAAAATCGCCGTAAGAGATCGTGTTGATAGAAAGATACTGAAAGCAGCGCAACAGACGATTCTTCTCCGGCACGCTGACTTGTTTACCCATTATTTCGAGGCGGATAAGCTTCTCGTAAGGATCGAGCAGATCGGCGGCCCCGTCGTCGTGGCGGCCGCTCCCTGCGCTTTGTTCACTCATAGGCAGCGGCAGTATAATCGCTCCCTGCTCAAATTTGTACATTAACCGGGCGAGCACTTCTGCGGTCTCGCCCTTCTGTAACAATGCGGGGGGTGAATCGATTGGCCTTAGTTATCTACACAAAGCCGGGTTGTCCGTACTGCCAACAGGCTCGCGACTACTATAATTCCAAAGGCATTTCTTTTATCGACTACGACGCACAAAACGACAAAGCGCGGCGAGCCGAAATGTTCTCGTACTCAGATGGCGATCCCACGGTGCCATGCATCGTCGAGGATGGTAAATATCTGGGTTCAGGCTGGGGAAATCCACCCCGTGGTTGAACTGTTCATGATTAGCCGGCCGTGCGCCGGCTGTTAAGGAAAGTAACTGGTCTCCCTTTAATAAGTGTGTTCTTTTATGAGGAAGGTGCTGCATGCAAAACCAATCCCGTTTGCTTTTTCTGCTGCTGCTCGTTGTTCTATGTGTTCTCCCAATCGGTAACGAAGTCATAGCACAGTCAAATGGAGGAGCGGGCGCGCCTCAACCACCAATGGCAGAGAAAAAAGCAAAGACAACAAACATTCACGGCGTAACGCTGGTTGACGATTACTTCTGGCTGCGCGAAAAAACAAACCCCGCGGTAATGACGCACCTTCAAGCTGAAGATGCATTTGCCGAAACAGCGACCAAACACCTGGGCCCACTGCGCGAAAAGCTCTACAACGAAATGCTCAGTCATATTAAACAGACTGACATGCAGGTGCCTTATCGTTATGGAAATTATTTCTATTACACGCGCACCGAGGAAGGAAAACAGTATCCAATCTTCTGTCGCAAAAAAGGCACCCTCGAAGCAGCCGAAGAGATTGTGATCGATCAGAATGAACTGGCCAAGGGCCAGAAGTTCATGAGCATCGGCGCGTTCTCGCCCAGCGACGACGGCAACCTGCTCGCTTACAGCACCGACAATACCGGTTATCGCCAATACACGTTGCAGGTCAAAGATCTGCGCACGGGTCAAATCTTCCCCGAGAAGATCGAGCGCGTGACCAGCATGGTCTGGGCCAACGACAACAAAACCATTTTCTACGTCACTGAAGATGCTGTGACGAAACGCAGCGACAAGTTTTACCGTCATGTATTGGGAACCGACAAAACCGATCTACTCTTCGACGAGAAAGACGAACTGTTTGATATCGGTGTTGGACGTTCACGCGACAAGGCCATGATCGGTCTTCAGTCGTACAGCAAAACCTCCACTGAGGCGCGTTACCTGCGAGCTGACGAGCCGAACGGAACGCTGAAAGTGGTTCTTCCGCGTCAGCCGGAACACGAGTACGACGTTGATTTTCGCAATAACGTCTTCTACATCCGGACCAATAAAGGCGCGAAGAACTTCCGTGTCGTTACTGCACCGCTCAACGATCCATCAGAGAAAAACTGGAAAGAGTTTGTGCCGCACAACCTGGCCGTGAAGATCGACGATATCAGCCTCTTCGCCGATCATGCGGTGCTGTCGGAATGGGAAAACGGTCTGCAACAACTCGAGATCCTCGATCTCAAAACCAACAAACGCCAGCGCATCAAGTTTCCCGAGCCGGTTTATGCCGCCGGCCTCTCGATCAATCGTGAGTTCAATACAAACGTGGTGCGATACAGCTACAACTCCCTCGTCACACCGAATTCAACTTTTGACTACGACATGAACACCGGCAAGTCGACCTTGTTGAAGCAAACGGAAGTGCCCGGCGGATTCGATCGCACGAACTACAAAGCCGAGCGCGTCTTCGCTACCGCCTCAGACGGTACGAAGATTCCCATGTCGATGGTCTATCGCAACGGTACGAAACTCGACGGCAGTGCGCCCTTGTTGCTTTATGGATACGGTTCGTACGGCGCGTCGATTCCTCCGACTTTCTCTTCAAGCCGGTTGAGCATGCTCGATCGCGGCGTGATCTTCGTGATTGCCCACATTCGCGGCGGCGGCGAACTGGGCGAGGAATGGCGGCAGGAAGGCCGGATGATGAAAAAGATGAATACGTTCACCGATTTCATCGCCTGTGCTGAAGCGTTGATCAATAAGAAATACACGTCGAAAGATCGGCTCGTGATTCAGGGCGGCAGCGCTGGAGGACTTTTGGTCGGCGCCGTTGCAAACTTGCGACCGGATCTTTTCAAAGCAGTCGTTTCGCAGGTTCCATTTGTCGACGTTCTGAACACGATGCTCGATGCGAGTTTGCCGCTGACCACGAGCGAATACATCGAGTGGGGAAACCCGAACGATAAGCCCGCGTTCGAGTATATGAAGACCTATTCACCTTACGACAACATCGCGAAAAAAGATTATCCGGCGATGCTCGTTAAAGTGTCAGTAAACGATAGTCAGGTGCCGTATTGGGAAGGTGCGAAGCTCGTGGCCAAACTGCGCGCCATGAAGACCGATCACAATCCGCTGCTCTTGAAGGTCAACTTCGGAGCGGGCCACGGCGGCGCCTCCGGCCGCTACGACGCGCTACGTGAAACGGCCTTTGATTACGCGTTTATGCTGTGGCAAATGGGAATTACCGAGTAGTGGATCGCGCCTGATCCTGATTTGTTTTCACCCGAAGGCGCAAAGACGCAAAGAAACTGCTACATTTCTCTTTGCGGCTTTGCGCCTTTGCGCTTCGCGTGAGACATTTTCTCAGCGAGCCCTCTGCGGATCCTTGCGATCTCTGCGTTGAAGGGTCGTGTTAAACCGCAGAGAGATCGCAGAGTTACGCAGAGAACCGCAGAGCAAGCACGCGGCTGAAGCAAGATGATTGGATCGACCTTAGGGAATTACAAGATTCTCGAGAAGCTCGGCGAGGGCGGACAGGGCACGGTCTATAAGGCCATCGATTCAAAACTCGGCCGCACGCTTGTCATCAAAGTTCTTCCTGCTGAATTAACCTCCCGCGAAGCAAATCTGAAGCGTTTTGAACGCGAAGCCCGGCTCGCGTCCGCGCTCGATCATCCAAACATCTGCACCATCTTTGACCTCAACGAGATCAACGGTATTCACTTTATCGCCATGCAGTACATCGAAGGGCGAAATGTGAGACAGCTCGTTAATGGTCGACCCTTGTCACTTGAAAGCGCGCTTTCGATTACATTGCAGACGGCCGACGCGCTCGGCGCAGCGCACGCTCGCGGCATCATTCATCGCGACATTAAAGCCGGCAATGTAATGGTGACCCCGAGCGGACAGGTCAAAGTCCTCGATTTTGGCCTCGCAAAACTTCTCGACGAAGAGGCGGCACGCACTTCCGGCATTCACCACACGGAGATAACGGAAATTGGCATTCCTTACGGCACCGCCACTTACGCGGCACCGGAGCAAGCCCGCGGGGATCGCGTCGATTCACGCGCTGATATTTTTTCAACCGGCGTTTTGCTTTATGAAATGTTGACCGGAACCTGGCCGTTTCAAGGTCAAACTGCGATCGAAGTACGTCATGCGGTTTTGAATGATGAGCCGGCGCCGTTGTCAAAAATGAGACCGGGGCGCGTGCCGGCAAAGTTGCAAGAGGTGCTCGATAAAGCACTCGCAAAGGATCCGCGCAATCGTTATCAGAAGATCTCGCATTTCGCTGATGACCTTCGTTTGATCAGTCGCGAATTGGGATCGGAATCACTGCCTGGGATTGACGAAGCAGTGACGCCGGTCGCGCCAAAACATCTCAAACAAGCGAGTCCCGTGGCGCGCGCACTTCGTTGGTTAACAGGCAGTAAGAATCCCGAGAGCCCTTCAGGCTCCAGGTCAGGTGGGCGTAGCGGTGATCCACAGCCTAACCCCTTAACGAGTTTGGGCGATCGCGATCGCAAGAGTGTCGCGATTCTCCCGTTTAAGAACGTCGGTAACGATCGGGAGATCGATTTCTATCAGTTCTCGCTCGCCGATGCTGTGATCACGGAACTGGCGCGTGTGCGATCGCTCGTCGTGCGGCCTTCCTCAGTAATCGTTAAATACCAGAATAAAACTGTGGAACCAGCCGAAGCGGGACGCGAACTCAGTGTTGACGCGATTCTCACCGCCACCTTCCTCCGCGCCGGTGATCGGCTTCGCGTGACTGCGCAACTGCTCGACGTGCGCACCAGCGAGATTCTCTGGAGCGAACGAATCGACGCGGACGCGAGCGACATCATTGGCGTTCAGGACACAATCGTGCACCGCATCGTTGAAGGATTGCGGCTCGAGTTGAGTCCGGATGAGAAGGTTGAACTGGCCCGGAAAACAACCGCCGACGCCGCGGCTTCAGAAGAATACCTGCGCGGTCGCGATTGCCTCGCTTCGTTTATCTATCACACTATCGAACGCGAACATCTCGATTCGTCGATTGAACACTTCCGGCGCGCGATTGAGATCGATCCAAACTTCGCCCTGGCTTACTCGGCGCTTGGCAGTTGTTACGTCAATCGCGTGTTGAAAGGACTGGGCCAGGCCGGTGATCACGAAAAGGCGAAGAACGCTTTTCGAAAAGCGTTGACACTCGATCCGCGCCTGCTCGAAGCGCGGATGCACATGGTGTTTATCTATCTCACCGGTGGGCAAAAACAGAAAGCGCGAACCGCGGTGGATCTGTTGCGCGACGAGTATCCAAACGATCCGGGAGTGCATTTCGTGCGTGGGGTGGTGGCGCGTCTCGACGGAGATTATGAAAAGGCTTTGCGGAGTTTTGATCGGATGGTTCGCCTGAATCCCGGCGAGCGCGTGTTGGCCAGTTACAATCGCGCGCGAATTTTTATGTATCAACGCGAGTATCCGGAGGCCTTTCGCGAACTCGATCAAGGCGCGGCTCTCGAACCTGAACATCCGTTGATCAGAGTGTTCACAGCGCGGGTTCTCTATTACAAAGGCGAGGTCGAAGAAGCAGTCAAGATCATGCAGCAGGTGCTGCAACGTCATCCGCAGATGGACGGCGTACGACCTATCCTCGCGATCTGCATGAGCGCCCAGGGCCAGCACACAAAAGCAAACGAACAACTAACACCGAAAGTCAGACAGGTTGCGGAAGCTGATTACGATATCTCTTACTGGCTGGCTTCGGCGTACCTTTTGCAGGGTCGCCAGGTTGAAGCGTTACGTTGGTTAGAAACAGCGATTTCGCTTGGAAATGAAAACTATAAGTGGTTTGAGTCGGATCAGAACTGGGCCGACATGCACGAGGATCCACGTTTCATCGAGTTGATGAATGGCATCAAGAACCAACGGGAGCAATCCGGGGAACAGTCTGCATGAGAACCTTTGTTGTTGGTGATATCCATGGACGGTGCGCGCAGCTCCTCAACCTGCTCGACATGCTGCCGCGCGATCCGGAAACAGACACGCTCGTTTTCCTGGGCGACTTGATCGACCGCGGCGCCGATGCGCCCGGCTGCGTTGAACACATTGTCGGAATGTGCCGCGAAAATCCCGAACGAGTTATTTGCCTGCGCGGGAATCATGAACAGATGTTGATGGATTTCCTGGACGGGCACAGCAATCTCTGGCTCACTCCAATCGTCGGCGGCGAAAGAACGTTTGAACAGTACACGGGACGTGCTGTCAGAGTTGACAGTGAGAAAGATTTCGACGAGATGCGCCGCGAATTCGAACGTGTTTTTCCCGCAGAACACCTCGCCTTTATGGAAGAGTTGCCTTTTTATCATGAGGACGAATTTGCGATTTACGTGCATGCCGGACTCGATGAGGGCAAGCATCCGACCGAGAGTTCACCGATGTCGTTGTTGTGGTTGCGCGATATGGAGTTTTACAAAAACTATCGCGGCAAGCCGTGTGTTTTCGGGCACACGCCGACGCCGCTACTGCCGTTGCGCGGACGCCTGGGCCGTCACGGAATTTACATCTCTCACAGCGCTGTTGGCCTCGATACCGGCTACAACCACCAGTCTCCGCTGTCGTGTCTTTCGCTACCTGAGTTCAGTCTGTTTCAGAGTTATGCTGACGGTCGTGAAGAAACCCATCAGATCACGTCGTTCATTCCCGAAACGATCAAAGAAATGCAACGCAAAGCCGGCCTCGGGTGACACGGATTTTAGACGGATTGACGGCTTTAGCCCCGTAAATGTCAGTGTTAATCCGAGAAAAAATCTGTGTAATCTGTGTTTACGGTACGCAGCGTTGTTCACGTAGTGGGATTAAATCCAAACTCGTTAACTTCCGTGTAGTCGCATCCAATGCGATCCGCGCAGCGAGTGGTCCATTGGCGCAGTTGAGGCGAATGGCGCTGTTGCGAGTGCCGTTTCCACTCAACGGTTCACCTACGGTGCAGGCGCCCCACGCAGCCGCGGCCGCAAACTGACGTCGCATACGTTCAACATCAAGGGCGGGAGCAGCCAGCGCTTCCACAACCTTCGCATCCCAGGCGACCAGAAGTTTTCCAATCGTCTCCGCTGTTTTAGTCATCTCCGCATCAGGCGGCATTACCGGATTGATGTTGATGAGTTGGACTTTCGGCGGCATCGTCGGCGCGAGCGTAATAAAGACGTCGAGCCATCCGCGATCGCACATCATGCGCCATTCACCACGCAGAGCGTTTTCAGGTTTGATGGAATTTGCGAGACGGCAAGCGCCATGCTGCGGGGCCAGATCTTTCCAACGCTTCGAGCGCACATCAGCAGGAACGTCAAGAAACAGGTTGTCGGCGGCGATTCGATTAGCGAGGCTCTCGTCCCACTTGATGATCAATTGCGAAACATCAGCTTGCGCTGTTAACAATGCTTGAGATGGCTGCATCGTGCGCGGCTGCAATGCACCTGTGCGATGCAAAGCTGCCGCCATGTCGTTGAAGATGCCGTTAAATCCCTGGTACGTCTGGTTGCTCAAGCCGATCAGGCCGACGCCATATTCCGGAAGCCAGCGCATCAACGAACCATAACCGGGAAGCCCGCCACCATGTCCCACTACGTGGCCATAGCGACAATCCTGCGAAACTCCGAGTCCATAACCATAAGCGGAGACACCGATTTGTAGTGGCCCGTCAACGAGCGGACGAAACGCGCCGGCTGGAGAAGACCGCCAACCCTGTTGCATCTCACGAGCACTGCTTCTCTTGATTGGACCACGTTCAGCTTCATCGCGTGGCGGAAACGCCGACATCAAAAATGCCACGTAGCGAGCGAGATCGTGTGCGTTGGTCCATAGTCCGCCCATTGCGCCGAAAGAACCGTGCGCTAGTATCGGTTCGGGCTTCCACGTGTTGTCTTCGCGACGATAGCCGAGCGCGATGTGCTCTTTTGGCACCGCGGTCATTTCAAATGTCGTCGCGTTCATGCCCAGCGGTCGTAGCACATTGTCGCGGACGTAATCTGCGTAAGGGCGACCCGAGGCTTTCTGAACGATCTGACCGAGCAGCGCGAAGCCGTAGTTTGAATATTCGAAAGCGGTGCCGGGTGAAGTTGAAAAAGGAATTCCGGAGCGCAACCAGTTGCGCATGGTGGCGTCGGTTTGGGCCAATTGCCGATCACCCCACGGATTATCTTCTGGAAAACCTTCGGAGTGCGTCAGCAGATCACGGATCGTAATAGTCTGCGAATCGGTGGTGGGATAGGGAAGATTGGCGAGTTCGGGGACGTATTTCGACGCTGGATCGTCAAGTGAAAGCTTGCCGTCGTCGCGAAGCTTTAGTATCGCCATCGCCGTGAAACTCTTGGTCATTGATGCGATACGGAAAACGGTATCGGGCGTGACCGGTGCATCCGGCGACTTTTGACGAACGCCGGCCGCTTTCACCCACACCAGTTCTCCATCAACGATCAAACCCAATACAGCACCCGGCGGTTGCAGTCGCTCCATCCAGCTGTTGAAAAGTTTTTCGATCTCGGGGATGGCGGCGGCGAGTTTCTGTTTGCGTTGCGGATCGGTGAACTGTGGCGGCGGCACCGTCCCCGTGGCGATACGCTTTTGTGCGGCAACTGGTTGAGAAAGTAAAAACAAGAAAGAGCAAACCAGAAAAGTCTTCATAACACACTCCTCGGTTTATAATCACGAAATTTACGTTTGATTTGAACAGTTGTGCCGAAGTTTATAAGTAAGCCATGCTCAATGCCAGTAGCGGCAAGATAGTGAACGAGCTGCATCTCATGCTCAGGGGCTAAGGTAATCGCGGCTTTGATCTCTACAATCAACTGGGCTTCGATCCATAAATCAGGAAAATAAACGCCGACGCGTTGACCTTCATACCACACTGGCAATTTAACTTGTTTCTGAACATTAAGACCTCGCCTTTTCAGTTCAAAGTCAAGAGCGTTTTCGTATACTTTTTCCAGAAAGCCAAATCCTAAGATGTTATGTACTTTGTAGGCACTGCCAATGACTCTGTGAGTGAGGTTATCTATATCCATTGTTCTCCCTTCGTGAGGTAAAGGTTGATAAAGATTTACAAGATTAGACAAGATTTACAAGATATCCTGTTCATCTTGTAAAATCCTGTAAATCTTTATCTAACAGATCCGCTCGTATTCATAGTGATCGATGATGTGTTGGTGCATGTACTTCCCGATCGACTCAGCACTCATCAATCCCTCATACACATCCACCGGTACATCAATATATCGATACTGATCGCCCGTGTTGAAAACCACCTCCAACACCCGCGCCTGGGCGTCGTAGCCAACCAGCCTCAGCATCTCTGACTCAACTCTTTGAAGCCTCATTACTTTGATAAATCTCCCCGCCGGAGGCTCTAAACTCCTCGGCTTTTTCATTTAAACCAACCGTCAATACTTTCGATTCATCAACCTGTTTCTGCGCTGCATACTCGCGCACATCCTGCGTGATCTTCATCGAACAGAAATGCGGGCCGCACATCGAACAGAAATGCGCGAGCTTCGCGCCTTCCTGCGGCAGTGTTTCATCGTGATAATCGCGCGCCACTTCCGGATCGAGCGACAGGTTGAACTGATCTTCCCACCGAAACTCGAAACGCGCTTTCGACAACGCATTATCTCGATATTGAGCGCCCGGGTGTCCCTTGGCGAGGTCTGCCGCGTGGGCCGCGAGTTTGTACGCGATCACGCCGTCTTTCACATCTTTCTTGTTCGGCAATCCAAGATGCTCTTTTGGTGTTACGTAACAGAGCATCGCCGTGCCAAACCATCCAATCATCGCCGCGCCAATCGCCGACGTGATGTGATCGTAACCGGGCGCGATATCGGTAGTGAGTGGTCCAAGCGTGTAGAACGGCGCCTCATGACACGTCTCGAGCTGCTTGTCCATGTTTTCTTTGATCAAATGCATCGGCACATGACCCGGTCCTTCGATCATCACCTGGCAATCTTGTTCCCAGGCAATCTTCGTCAACTCACCCAGCGTTTCCAGCTCCGCAAACTGTGCTTCGTCGTTCGCATCGGCAATTGAGCCCGGGCGCAGACCATCACCCAGCGAAAACGAGACATCGTACGCAGCCATGATTTCGCAAATCTCGCTGAAGTGTGTGTAAAGAAAACTCTCTTCGTGATGAGCCAAACACCACTTCGCCATGATCGATCCGCCACGACTCACGATTCCTGTCGTTCGACGCGCCGTCATCGGGATGTAAGGCAGTCGGACTCCTGCGTGAATCGTGAAGTAATCAACACCCTGCTCAGCCTGTTCGATCAACGTATCGCGAAAGATCTCCCACGTTAGTTCTTCTGCTTTACCGCCAACTTTTTCCAGCGCCTGGTAAATCGGCACAGTGCCGATCGGTACAGGGGAGTTGCGAATGATCCACTCCCGCGTGGCGTGAATGTTTTTACCTGTCGACAGATCCATCACCGTGTCAGAACCACAGCGAATGGACCAGCACATCTTGTCGACTTCCTCTTCGATTGACGACGCGACGGCTGAGTTTCCGATGTTGGCGTTGATCTTCACGAGGAAGTTGCGCCCAATGATCATCGGCTCGGCTTCAGGATGATTGATGTTGGCCGGAATGATCGCGCGCCCTCGCGCCACTTCAGAGCGCACAAACTCCGGCGTCACAAACTGCGGGATCGCAGCGCCAAAAGACTGTCCACGATGTTGATGCAACAACGAATCACGCGGCGCATCGCCACTATCCCAGGCAGCTTCGCGTCCGAGGTTTTCGCGAATTGCGATGAACTCCATCTCCGGGGTGATAATGCCGCGGCGCGCATAGTAAAGCTGCGTTACACATGCGCCGGGTTTGGCGCGAAGCACCGCGCGCCGAATCGTGGGAAAATCTTCGAGCTTGCCGACATCTTTAATGCGCGCTCGATTCGCGGCATCGAAAGTCAGATAGCCATCGTCGATCGGTTTCGCTTCTCGCCCTAAATACTCCTCGACGTCGTCACGTTTAACGATCCAGTCTCGTCGCAGTTGCGGCAGCCCTTCGCGGACGTCACAGCTGAGATCGGGATCACCCCACGGTCCGCTCGTATCGTAAACACGAACGGGCGGATTCGGCGCGAGTGTGCCATCGAAGTTGCGCGAAGAATTCTGCGCAATCTCGCGAAACGGCACGCGCACATCCGGAAGTTGCCCGCTAACGTAAATGCGGCGCGAGTTTGGTAATGAACTGTTTTCGGTAGTTTCGGTTGCGGTTATTTTGATTCCAGCACTCATAGACGAGATTCTCCGATCGGTATGAATGTAGTCTATAATCTCAAGCGCTGGTAATCCAACCCAATCGATCTCCCGGAGATACAACATGCTGAAACGTCGAGTTGTCGCCCTATCACTGGTCTTCTCGCTGCTCTCGCTTCCGGTTGCCGCTCAGAATGGCAGCGGCGATATGCTGAGCCGCATTCGCAAGGAAGCGATGGAACGTTCGCAGATCATGAAGACGATGCACATGTTTACGGACGTTTATGGTCCCCGCCTGACTGGCTCGCCCAATCACAAAGCAGCAGCGGAATGGGCCGTAAAACAGATGACCGCCTGGGGTCTTGAAAATGCCCATCTCGAACCGTGGGACTTCAAGCATCCCGGTTGGCTAAACGAACGCCTGACTGCGCATCTTATTTCGCCGGTGAAGGATCCACTCGTTTGTGAAGTTTTGGCTTGGACTCCCAGCACGAAAGGCACTGTTCAGGCAAAAGCGATCCAGATGATCATGCCGCAAGTCCCGACACAGGAACAGTTCAATATTTTTCTGAATAACTACAAATCCAGAGTGCGCGGCAAGATTGTGTTGGTTGGCAATGCTGCAACACCCACCGTCAATCTGAATCCACCGGCAAAGCGAAACAGCGATGAGGAAGCCGAGCGCCGTTATGGTCCAAACGCGCGCCCTTTCGCCGGTCCAGCGGCGTCGCCTACACCTACACCAGCGCCAAACGCGCCGCGTCCGCTTTCGAGAGGCCAGATGTTCGATCAGCTCGATGCTTTTCTCAAGAGCAATGGCGCACTGGTGAGAGTCAACGATGCTGGTCGTGAGTTTCGACAAATTCGTGCTTTCAATAACAGTACGTTTGACGTCAACAAAGTGATACCGACGGTGGTGATGAGTAACGAAGATTACGGTCGCATCACTCGCATTCTCGCCGACGGCACCGACGTGGTGCTGGAGTTCAACATCGTGAACCGCGTTTATCCTGAAGGCGCGACTTCGTACAACACTATCGGTGAGATTCGCGGCAGCGATAAGGCCGACGAAGTGATCATGCTCGGCGGCCACCTCGACTCGTGGCATGCCGCCACCGGTGCAACTGACAACGCCATCGGATGCACGATCATGATGGAAGCGGCACGCATTCTAAAGACGCTTGGAGTTAAACCACGTCGCACGATTCGCGTCGCATTGTGGAGCGGTGAAGAACAGGGACTGCTTGGTTCGATCGCTTACGTCAAGGAACACTTCGGCTCGTTTGAAGAACAAAAACCGGGTTACGAAAAGTTTGGCGGTTATTTCAACATCGATTCCGGCACCGGGCGTGTTCGCGGCGCCTCGGTGTTTGGACCACCAGAAACGGCTAAGATCCTGCGCGAAATTCTCGAACCGTTCAAAGCCGATGGTGTAGTTGGCGCAACTCCAAGTCGAAGCCGCAGGCTCGGCGGTTCTGACAATACCTCGTTCAGTCAGGCTGGATTGCCGGGTATCGGTATGGGCCAGGATCCGATTGAGTACGGCACGCACACATGGCACACAAATCTCGACACCTATGAACGTATTCTCGTAGACGATGTAAAAAAGGACGCGATGATAGTTGCATGGGCGGTTTATCAACTGGCTATGCGCGACGAACTATTACCGCGATTCGCGAAGGGTGATATGCCGCCGAAACCACCTGAGGAACCGAGCGCACAACCGGCGACACCGACGCGTACAACTACCCAGACACCGGCGAGAACCAGACCGCGAGGCAATTCATCACGACGCAATCGCGGGCGTTAGAAATTTGACATTGTAATCAGCGACCCGGCCAGGAAGGTGTTCATATTGGACGTTGGAATGGCCGGGGCTTGTTGCTGCAATCTATTTAACAGAATTGTCGTATTGAACCGGAAAGAGATCGTCGACGGGCATTGTCCAGTCCGGTAGCGCGGGTTCTGCATCAGCAACTTCGCCTCGGTGATACGTCGTGGGTGTTTCTGGATCGGTCGATCGATAAACTCGCACCACATCATCACTAAGCAGGTCCACGTCCCAAACGACCTTGGTACCGGCAGCAAAGTAATCGGCGCGTTTCGCCCTCATCTGACGTTCTGCCTTCGGCCCGTAATCGCCTTCGCTGCGCACCTCAACGGCAAACACTGGCGCGCCTTGGAAAAACTTCATTGTGATTTCACCAATGTAAAATCCGGCATCAGGACAGAACGATCGGCGATGCGGCAGATTAACTATAAACGCAGCGTTGTCGGCAATAGCGATTCCGTTCTTTATGTTCCTCTCATAAGCCGCTAAAGATATGGTTATCTGGCGGGCAGCATAGTGAGGTAAGCCTCCCGTAAGTGACATTTCAACAATTTCTCCGTTGACGAGCTCCGCCTTGCCCTCGACGTTGTAGAGATCTTCAATTGTGGCTTCGGCTTTGGTGCTCATAGGTGCCTGTGAGTGTTTTCAAACTTGTGAGGTCATTGTAATTGGATTCCTATTGAAGGCTCAAGAAGGAGTGACGGTGTCCTCGAAAAGATCATTCACAGCCATCGTCCAACCAGGCACTGCCGGTTCCGCTTCGGCAACTTCGCCTCGGTGATACGTCGTGGGTCTTTCTGGATCGGTCGAGCGATAAACTCGCACCACATCATCACTGAGCAGGTCCACGTCCCAAACCACCTTGGTACCGGCAGCAAAGTAATCGGCGCGTTTCGCCCTCATCTGACGTTCTGCCTTCGGCCCGTAATCGCCTTCGCTGCGCACCTCAACGGCAAACACCGGCGCCCCCTCGAAGAACTTCATCCCAGAGTCTGGCCCGACATAAAGCCCCGTATCTGGACTGAAGGATTTGCGATGCGGCAGATTCACAACAAAAGCTGCGTTGTCGGTAAAAGCACAGCCGTATTTCCGGCGCTTGCTGTAGTCGCGTAGTGAGGAAAAAATTTCGCCGGCTGCGTAGTTAGGGCGACGACCTGTTGGAGACATGAGGATTATTTCTCCGTTGACGAGCTCCGCCTTGCCCTCGACGTTGTAGAGATCTTCAATTGTGGCTTCGGCTTTGGTGCTCATAGATACCTGTGAGTGTTTTCAAACTTGTGAGGTCATTGTAATTGGATTCCTATTTAAGGCTCAAGAAAGAGTGCCGGTTTCCTCGAAAAGATCATTCACAGCCATCGTCCAACCAGGCACGGCCGGTTCCGCTTCGGCAACTTCGCCTCGATGATACGTCGTGGGTCTTTCTGGATCGGTCGAGCGATAAACTCGCACCACATCATCGCTGAGCAGGTCAACGTCCCAAACCACCTTGGTACCGGCAGCAAAGTAATCAGCACGTTTCGCCGCCATTTGACGCTCCGCTTTCGGACCGTAATCGTTCTCACTTCGAACCTCAACGGCTAACACTGGCGCGCCATTGTAAAACTTCATGCCTGAATCCGAGCCGACGTAAAACGCAACATCAGGACTGAAAGACTTACGATGGGAAAGGTTCACAACAAAAGCTTTGTTATCGCCGACAGCCCGTCCTACCTTCAGTCGCCTGCTGTACTCGCGTAGTGAGGAAAAAATTTCGTCGCCCGCGTAACCGGGCGAACTGCCTGTTGGAGACATGAGGATTATTTCTCCGTTGACGAGCTCCGCCTTGCCTTCGACCTTGTAGAGATCTTCAATTGTGGCTTCGACTTTGGTGCTCATATGGTTTCCTGTGAGAATTTCTAACTTTGTGAGGCTATTCTAACCGTTCGCCCAGCCATGCTCAAGAGCGAGTAGCCGTATCTGCTAACCGCCGATAAAGCTCATCGTTCGTGAGGGAGTGACGAAACCGGGATCGTTGATGAAGTGGCGTGGTTCTTTTTTCTGGATCACTGAATGAATGTACTCGACGATCTCATCGCGCGAAGCGCCGCTGCGAACTACATCACGCAACGAATGTTCGACAGTCGAAAACAAACAGGTGCGAATCTGACCATCTGACGTCAATCGTATTCTGGAACAAGCGCCGCAGAACGGCTCCGTAACCGGAGCAATGATGCCAATCTCACCCGGCGCACCATCAGCAAATCCATATCGCGCAGACGTATCGGAACCTCTCGCCGCGTCAACTCGAACGAGCGGAAAACGCTCATTGATGCGTTCGCGAATCTCTTTCCCGGAAACAACATCTTCGCGCGACCACTCGTGTCCGGAATCAAGGGGCATAAATTCGATGTAACGCATCTTCACATCGTATTCACGCGCGAACGCAGCGAAATCCGCCACTTCGTCTTCGTTATGCCCGCGAACAATTACGGCGTTGATCTTGATCGGATCGAGCTTCGCTGCCTTGGCCGCAGCGATTCCGGCAAGCACTTTGTCTAACACGTCAACGCCGGTCATGCGTTTGAAAATATCGCGCTTCAAACTATCGAGACTGATCGTGACACGATCGAGGCCCGCATCTTTCAAACCCTGCGCGCGTTCGGGCAGGTAATAACCGTTGGTTGTGAGCGCGAGATCGCGCAGCCCAGCACTCTTCAACCGGCTTAGCTTTTTAATGATCGTCTCGATGTCGCGACGCAACATCGGCTCACCACCAGTAAGCCGAAGCTTCTCAATTCCAAGCGCCACGAAAATCTCGCAAACGTAATCGATCTCTTCGTACGAGAGCATCTGCTCTTTCGGAGCGATCGGTGGTTCGCCATGCGGCAGACAGTAGAAACAACGAAAGTTACAGCGATCCGTTAGCGACACACGCAGATCGCGAATCGGGCGCCCGTAAGAATCGCGTAAAACCTCCATTTCGTTGTTCAGAGACGTTGGCATTGCTGTAATCATACCCGCTGCAATTCAGGGTGGAAAGCAGGGCCACCAGTTGGTGTTCCCTAATTCAATTTCTTCTCTGTGCAACCTCTGTGTTCTCTGTGTCTCTGTGGTTATAGGAATGTGCGACACAACAACCACAGAGACACAGAGGTTGCACAGAGAAATCCAAAATAGGCACTACCCACAGGTTAGGCGCCGAGGGCTGGGTTTGTCATGAAGATGGAAGCGGGAAGTGTTTTCGAAGTACCCGGACGCTTCAGCGTTCGTTTCAGAACGAAATCAAACAGTAACGGGTTGTAATCGTAAATCTCTTTCAACGATTCGGCTTCGGAGCTTGTTATGTAGCCTTGTTTCACGAGGGGCCGAGTGCGGATCAATAAATTCACCGCCGGCAGAGGATAATCACTGCCGTTAACGATCCGCTCATGCAGATCTTCTCGCGCCAGTATCGTCTGCAACGGTTTTCCAGAACGATTGAATTGCGTCATCGCCGACAACTCACCAAACACCAAACCTTCGTGACGCTTGTCGTCCATTAAACGCAGAAACAGATCGAAGTTGTCCGTCTGCCGTCGATCCGGGCTATCGAGATCCTCATTGGTGCCGAGCCCCGCACAATGCGCCACGATCACTTTAACGCCATGGTCCAACGGCCGGCGCAGTAACAGTGGATTGCCCAACTTTTGGTCCTCTTCGGCTTCCACTGCCTTCTCCTCACCGCCATGACTGAGCAGAATGAGATCGAGCTCTTTCATCTTCTGGTAAAACGGATCACACTTCGAATCCGAGGGATCTATCCCCATCGCGTTTGGCAACCACTTCACAATTCTTGCGCCACGACGTGCCCACTTTTCGAGTTCCGAAATCGCATCCGGTCGATACGGATTCACCGAAATATTCGGAATGAACAAATCCGGATACCGCTCAGCCAAACTGAAAACATATTCATTCGGCACATAAAACTCGGTCTTTTCGAGATTGATCGTTCCATCCCGGCCATAGTTTTTGTCGAACGCAAGCAGACGATGCTTTCCGTGACCACTAATATTTTTCACGAGGCTCGCGAGCCGCGCCGCCGCCTGTGGATCAGCATTGTTTTCATCCGCCACGCCGGCCGAACTCATGTAGACCTTCAACTTCAAACGATGAAACGGATGTCGCCAAGTCAGCATCTTTCGATTGACGAAAGCCTTCGTGCCGCCCACGCCGAGACCGGCAATGTGCACGTGATGATCGACTAACTGCTGGGGATCAATATCTTCGAAGGCGCGTTTGACCAGATCGCCTGACTTTGCGCTCAGCTTGAGGTTCAGATCTTCAGGCCGTTGCGTAAAAGCGCCGCCGATGGAGTGAATCAGACACATTGCTTTACGACAAACATATCATCGTGCCTTGCATCGTCGCTATGAGTTCACGATTGTTTTCATGGTCCAAGCCAAATACGTCGGCGCGAACTACCGTGAGAGTTTTTCCTGACTTAACGACTTCCGCAGATGCTAAAAACTTTTCACCCTTAGCCGGACGCAGCAGATTGACTTTGAACTCAACGCTCAGAACCTCAGAGTTTGGCGGCATCAAGCTGTAGGCTGCGTAACCGCAAGCAGAGTCGGCAATGGTGGCCACGATGCCGGCATGGACATAGCCGTGCTGCTGGGCCAGATCGGCGCGATACGGGAGGATAATCTCCACAATTCCTGGGTCAATCCGGCCTAACTCAGCCCCGATCAAGCCCATGATGGTTTGCTTAGCAAAACTCTGCTGAATCTCTTCCGCGAAGGAGGGGTTACGTGGTTGGTGTGGCATCGCCACACTGTAAGAGTTTCTCCGGCTGAGACGCAAAGGTCGATCGTCTTACTTGCCACGCACCAATCGCTGGTCCTCTTGTTAATCCTGCTTGTCTTGTAAATCTTGTCCCAAAGCGTTTAATGAGCGGGCGTTACGCTGGAGGCCGGCTAACTTGGTCCGTTTCATCGCACTGCCGCGAAAACGTGTGGCATAAGTTTCGGGCGTTAGTTTGAGAATCTCATCGAGATCGGCGTTAACATTTCCTTCCCTCGGCGCAAACCTCGGTTCATTCGTCGGCTCCTCGAAACGATTCCACGGGCAAACGTCCTGACAAATATCGCAGCCGTACAACCAACCGGAAAGATTATTCTGAATTTCATCAGGCAGTTCAGGCGAGCGCAGCTCAATTGTCGCGTACGAGATGCACTTGTTTGAATCAACCACATAAGGTTCGGGAATCGCTCCTGTCGGACACGCATCGATACAAAGCGTGCACGTGCCGCAGTGATCCTCAACCCGTTCGGTGTCAGGCTCAAGCTCGAGATTGAGCAGCAACTCTCCAATGAAGACCCACGAACCATGTTCCTGAGTGATCACATTCGAGTGTTTGCCAAGCCAGCCAAGCCCCGCGCGCACCGCCCAGGCTTTGTCCATCATCGGCTGAATATCAACGCAGATTTTTCCTTCAGCTTGCGGTTCCTGCTCACGGATCCACGAGAGAAGTGACCTGAGTTTCTCTTTCACTACGTCGTGGTAATCGTCGCCCCACGCATAGCGCGAAACTTTTCCGGTGGATGGATTCTCATGATGTTGATGAGGGGTAAAGTAGTTGAGTGCGCCCACTACAACCGAGCGTGCTTGCGGGAAGATTTCTTGCGGACGAATGCGTTTGTGGACATCGCGGGCCATCCAGCGCATTTCGCCGTGATGGCCACGCGTAAGCCACTCCTCTAACCGTCGTCCCTCATCAACGAGCGACTCGGCGCCAACAATTCCAACCTTGTTGAATCCCTCAAAAAGAGCCCTGTCCTTGATGTCCTGACCCTGGATCACTGAGGCATTTTCTGAATCGTCACGCTGATCATTGGTTTCTCGCCGGCGGTGCGGCTATACGATACCCAACAACCAGCTTTCGGATACCTAACCAGTTTCGTCATCGAGCCATCCGATTTTGCTTCGATGCCGGAGCCCAAAACTTGTTCCGGAGTGAACGCTCCAGTAGCGCCATTCATAAAGTCGATTGAGATGGCGGTAACCTGGCGATCCTTATCGTAATACACCTGGGCTCTTTCGTTCTCCCCAAACATGTAGAAATCCTGATCGTCGGCTTTGTTAGCCGGATTACCGAGTTTCTTGCGGACTTCATCGGCGATCCAGCCGAGTTTTACACCACGATAGTCGTTGAAGACCGGCGCGTCATCACCGGTAGCAGGAATTTTTCTAGCGGTTTGGGCCAACGCCACGTCGGCAAGCGTTAAACTGATTACTGCCAGCAAAGCTCGGCGTAGTAACCAGAAGTTGGAGGATCTCAAAAGGTGAGTCATGGTTACTCCTTTCCACAATAGACGTGTTCAACAACCAACCAGGCAGGAATATGCGGCGAACAATAATCCTAAGAAATGTGGATGTCAATGTTTGGGCAACGCGCCAGGAGTGAGGGTGAGCTTCATAAAGATTTACAAGATTTTACAAAATGAACAAGATTTATCCGTAACCCGGTCTTATCTTGTAAATCTTATGAAGCTACCTCCCGCTTCGAGTTGACTGATAACCAGCATTTGTCGTAGAAGCAGATCGCTTTTCCGTCGTCCTGTTTGACCATCGTGCGAAGGAGTTTCAACCAATGAAGAAATGCGCGCTCGCGCTCGTGCTGACGTCTGTTGTTCTTACTCTGATTGGCTGCCAGCCTGCCGCTGACACAAATCGAAATCTTGCTGCTGCCAGTCCAAGTCCGGCCAG
This sequence comes from uncultured Acidobacteriota bacterium, assembly GCA_963708055.1. Taxonomy (GTDB): domain Bacteria; phylum Acidobacteriota; class Blastocatellia; order Pyrinomonadales; family Pyrinomonadaceae; genus PSRF01. The sequence continues at coordinate 3,196,446 of OY970193.1, forward strand.
GGAAACATTTGATCCGGCCGCCATCGAAGCGGAACTGATTAAACTTGAACGCGAGTGGGCCAACTCTGCTCAAACTCACAGCGTCGAGGCAGTGAAACGGTTTGTTGCTGACGAAGCGGTGATCGTTTATCCCGACGGTACCGTGGGAAACAAAGCAGAGGAAGTGCGCACGATCGAGAGCGGCGCCATCACGGCGGATTCGTTTGAGATGTTGGATCCGAAAGTGACGGTCTTAAACGCCGACACGGCTTACATGTTCGGACGCAGCATACTCAAGAATGCGAAGATCAAAATACCAGGTCAAAAAACTGCGATCGACATCACCGGTGAATATCGTTTTCTGAACGTCTACAACCGGCGCGACGGCAAGTGGTTTGTAGTTGCTTCGCAAACTACAAAGATCGATCCGCAAGCAGCGGCGGCGGCAGCAGCGGCGGCGAGTCCCGCAGCATCAGTTCCACCGGCACCGCCAGCGTATCCATCAGCAACGAAAACGCCTTAAGCGAGTTTGCCTCAAAAGTCCGCTTTCAAAGACAGAGAGTAGGCCACAAAAAAGCGCAAATGATTAAAACCTTAGATTACCTCTACTGCTAAGAATTCATTTGTGCTTTGTGTGCCTCTTTGTGACCTTCAAGATGACTTTTTGAGGCAAAGCCGCCGTAAGCGTTTCAACTCCAAATTCCGGGAATGGTCGTTGCGCATTGTGGGCAACGACCTTCTTTAGTGACGTTTACCTGCCGGATCAAATAACCAAATCGTTCAACCAGCAACTCATCACACGACGGACAATACGTATTCTCCCATCGCCCGACTTTCCCAGGCAGATTTCCGGCGTAGATGTAATTCAATCCCGCTTCACGACCGATCTCACAAGCTCGTATCAATTGCGCCGCCGTCGTGTTTGAATTTTCAGTCATCCGGTAATCCTGGTGAAATGCAGTGACATGCCAGGGGATATCCGGTGAGACCGAGGCGATAAACTCAGCCGCGTGACGAAGCTCGGCTTCGGAGTCGTTGAAACCCGGAATAACGAGGGTCACGATCTCTTCCCAGAAATCGCGTTCATGGACCAGCTTGATTGTCTCGAGAATGTTGTCAACCACGCCGCCGAGTTGACGATAGTTTTTATCACTCATCGACTTCAGATCGATCTTGTAACAATCGGTCCACGGTCGCAGGTAATCCAACACCTGGGGCGTGGCATTGCCGTTTGAGATGAAGGCCGTTCTGAAACCCGCGGGTTGCGCCTTGCGAAAAACGTCAACCGCCCATTCGGCGGTGATCAGCGGTTCGTTATAACTGCTGCCCACCATCGCGGCGCCATAAGCTTTAGCCATCGTGACGAGGCGATCCGCGGAAACGATAGTTGGATTCGTGCCGGCGGAATCGTCACGCAGCGCTTGCGACGTGAGCCAGTTCTGGCAATAAGCGCAGTGGAGATCGCAACCCAACATGCCAAAGGTCAACGTATCTGAACCCGGCAAAACATGGAAAAAAGGCTTCTTCTCAGTCGGATCGCAGGCCAACGCCGCAACGTAGTTTGCCGGGACACGCAGGTGCCCGCCCTCGTTGAAGCGAACCTTACAGATCCCGCGTTTCCCTTCCTTGATCAGACAACGATGACCGCAGGCGTAACATTTGAGCGCGCCCGCGTCGAGATGTTCGGTTAATTCCGGCGCACCTTCGACGGTCATTGAATCGAGGACCGCGGCGAGTGGTGCGGATTGAGCAGTGATAGGCATTGCTGGTTCTTTGTTCTTTGTTCTTTGTTCTTTGTTCTTTGTTCTTTGTTCTTTGTTCTTTGTTCTTTGTTCTTTGTTCTTTGTTCTTTGTTCTTTGTTCTTTGTTCTGCAAATATGCTAATTGCTTAGACGCACGAATACAAAGAACAAAGTACAAAGCACAAAACACAAAGCAAAAACCATGATCATCGAACAACTTACCGTCACCGCGTTCCAGCAACACACTCGTATTCTCGCTTGCGAGGAAACTCGTTTAGCCATCTGCGTCGATCCGGGAGATGAAGCTGAACGAATCGTGGAGACGCTGGAGCGTCACGGTCTCACGCTGCAAGCGATAGCGCTGACGCATGCGCATCTCGATCACGTTGGCGGTGTGGCGGCTTTGAAGAAGCTCAAACCGGAAGCAAAGATTAGCCTGCATCAGGAAGATGAGTTTATGTATCGCACCCTTCCCGAACAGCCGGCGTGGATTGGTATTCCGCGCGCGCAATGGGCAGCACTTGGATTTGCTTTCGAAGAGCCGCCACCAGTCGATCATTATTGGAATGATAATGAGAAGTATGCTGTCGGTAAGCTCGAGTTTGAAGTGCTTCACTGCCCGGGCCACACACCCGGCCACGTCGTACTTTACGAAGCGAATGAACGAAAAGTATTTGTCGGCGACGTGCTGTTTGCGGGATCGATTGGTCGAACAGATCTGCCGGGCGGCTCAACCGAGCAACTACTGAGCTCGATCAAGAATAAGTTGCTGACGCTTGATGACGACGTTGAGGTTTATTCAGGACATGGACCACTGACGACAATCGGTGAGGAACGATCAACGAACCCGTTTCTAATAGGTAGATATGTTTAGATAAAGATTTACAAGATGATACAAGATTAACAGGATGACTCATCTTGAAACATCTGGTAAATCTTTATCCTAGGATTTCAACCGTTTCGCCTTCATCGCTTCCCACAACTCTTTTTGCTCGTTTTCCAACTGGCTCGGCAAAGTGTCGACAGGAATCTCGTGCTGCGCACAGAACTGGCGCCATAGAACAAAACGCAGATCATACTGGCCGGTAGAATCGGACACAGCGTTATCGATAGGTGGTGGCTCGTTCTTCCCCTTGTGCATGTGCGGATTTTACCAGCTTTTGCAGAATTAGTTGACTGCGGAAGAAACCAGATAGACCGGACTGGTGGGCGCGCTCGATCCGGTTACGGGTTCGAGCGTAATTGCGAAGATGGCGGAGTCGAGCGCTTCGGTGGGCATCTGATCTTTCAACACGCCGCTACCGCTATTGTCCGGTGCGAAGGTCTTTCCGGGCATCGGCGGGTTCTTTCCAACAATGAACCACAACTGGTAAGCCTTCCCTTGCGGCACATGCGGAAGTTTGCTTGCCACTAACATGGCGTGACCACTCGTGTCATACGCAATCTTGGCTGTTGCTCCCGCGCCAAGCTCCACGCCTTTTAGTTCTGTTACTTTCGCGCCCGGCGTGGTTACGAGTTGTTGAAACTCCTCCGCTTTTGCAAGCTCAGTTTTAATAAAGTTATTCTCGCGCCAGAGAACAATCAGTCCGACAATCAACACGCTAAAGACGACGACCGCCGCCATCGCGCCTAACGAACCAAACGATCGCCAGACATTTCGCGAAGTAGATCGGAATGGGACCTCATCCGCGGCCAGGTTCTCTCTTCGAACTTCACTCAGGATTCGCTCACGAACAATTGGCGAAGGCTCGGCGGGATCGGCCACTACGGCCAGTGTCGCGGCAGTCGCTTGCCACTCCTCCAACTCCTGACGGCATTCGTCACAGTTTTCGAGATGTTCGTCCAACGCGCGTTCTTCCGCCGCGTCGAGCGCCGACAGCGCCCGCGCCGGAATCATCTCCTTGTAAGCTTCGTGAACCATTCCTGTCACTTAAAACCCAAAACTCTCACCCTTACCAGCCAACAGTTCGCGCAAGTTCATCAGACCGGTGCGCATACGAGTCTTAACCGTCCCCAGTGGCGCTTCCAACCGCGTCGCAATTTCTGATTGAGTCAGACCGTCGAAATAGGCGAGCATCAAGGTTCGCTTCTGCTCGTCGGGGAGTTGAGCGAGCGCATTATTGACGAGTCCGCGTTGTTCCGACTTAAACGCGTCTTCGGCGGCATCGGAGATTTCTTCCACTACATCTCGGGCGCCGGCCTCGGCGACGCGCTCTCGGGACGCTAATGACCGCAAACGATCGATACCGCGACTGCGCCCGAGGGTAACCAACCACGTAAATGGGCGTCCCCGGCTCTCGTCAAAATCCTCTGCTTTCCGCCAAACCTGGAGGAAAACTTCCTGAAGGACGTCTTCCGCTTCCTCGCGGTTATTCAATATACGCATCAGCAGCCCAAAGAGGATGACGCGATAACGGTCGTAGAGCTGGGCGAGTGCCGCCTCATCCCGGGCGGCAATCGCTTTCAGCAGTTCAACATCCTCTACTTGTGCTCGTTTGGGTTGCAAGCGGTGAATATACGCGCCCCGCCGGGAAATGGATTTGAGTTAACTGAAGAAAATCTGCCCAACGCAAATTGCCAATTTCCGACTGCCGATTGCCAATTTAAGACCTTCGGCAACCGAAATCGGCAATTGGCAATTGGCAGTTGGAAATTGGCCTGCTATGCCACTGTGATCTCGTCAGCTAGATACACATCCTGGATGGCGTTCAGGAGTTCAACACCTTCGCTCATGGGACGCTGGAAGGCTTTGCGGCCCGAGATCAGGCCCATGCCGCCGCCGCGCTTGTTAATCACCGCCGTGCGAACTGCTTCGGCCATGTCGCTCGCGCCCTTCGACTCGCCGCCGGAATTGATCAGGCCGGCGCGACCCATATAACAATTCGCCACCTGATATCTGACCAAATCAATCGGATTCTCGCTGCTGAGCTTCTCGTAAACAATCTTGCTCGTTTTTCCATACGAACCACCCAACGCAGCTTCCACCGATTTGTAGCCACCATTTCGCTCCGGCAGCTTCTGTTTGATGATGTCAGCCTGAATCGTCACGCCGAGATGGTTTGCCTGGCTGGTGAGATCCGCTGCGGCGTGCATATCGCCTTCGGACGTTTTGAACTTCGGATTGCGCAGGTAACACCAGAGAATGCATGCCATGCCGAGCTCATGCGCCTGGGCAAACGCCTCGCTGATTTCCGTTATCTGCCGCGTCGATTCATCCGAACCAAAATATATGGTAGCGCCAATGGCAACCGCCCCAAGATTGTGTGCTTCCTTAACTGTCCCAAACATCACCTGGTCAAACTTGTTGGGCAAGGTCAGCAATTCGTTGTGATTGATCTTGACGATGAACGGAATCTTGTGTGCATACTTTCTGCCAACTGCACCGAGCACGCCGAAGGTTGAAGCAACGGCATTGCAGCCGCCCTCAATGGCAAGCTTCACGATGTTTTCCGGATCGAAGTACTTCGGATTTGGCGCAAACGAGGCGCCCGCAGAATGTTCAATTCCCTGATCCACTGGAAGAATCGAAACATAGCCGGTACCTGCCAACCGGCCGTGATCAAAAAGTGACTGCAATGACCGGAGCACTGCCGGCGATCGATCGGAAATACCCCAAACGCGGTCGACAAAGTCAGGTCCCGGAAGTTGCAGATCGTCCTTCGAAATCGTTTGTGATGAATGATTTAGTAATTCAGAAGCGTTTGGTCCAAGCAGCTCTGCAATCCGGTCCATCGAATTCGAGCGTTGTAATTTGGTAACCATTGCGTTTTCCCTCCCGGTGCCGGCTACTGTTGGTTTGATTGCTGGGATAATGAAGCTTGAGAATTATACGATGAAACCAAGAATTTTCGCGATCCTCGCCTTGCTCCTCCTGGCGGCGCCTGCACTCGCCGACGAAACTCCTCAATGGGTGCAAACTGCGGCCGCACTGAAAGTTCCCAGTTACGATAAAGAAGTCCCGGCCGTAGTGCTCCTCGATGAATCGCTGACCACGATTAATTCGGAAGGACGCATCAACGAAGTTCGCAACTATGTCGTGCGAATTCTGCGTCGTGAGGGGCGTAGTTATGCGATTGGGGAAGTGGGATACGTTCCGGATGTCAGTAAGGTTAAAGAGTTTCGGGCGTGGCTGATCCGGCCGGGAACCGAGACAAAACGCTACGGCAAAGACGAAACAGTTGATATCGCCGCCAATCTCAACGACGTTTACAACGAATATCGCGTTAGAAAAATCTCCGCCAGCGACGATGCCGATGCCGGAGCTGTTTTTGCCTACAGCTATACACTCGAAGATCGCTCAGTGTTTAGTCAGGCTGACTGGGCCTTTCAGGAGTCGCTGCCGGTAATCAGCTCCCGTTACAACCTCACGCTTCCCGAAGGCTGGCGCGCCGAGGCGGTCACTTTTAATCATCCGAAGATCGAGCCGAGAACCAGCGGAACAAGCTACTCGTGGGAGCTTTCGAATCTGCCGGCAATCGCGAAAGAACCACTAAGCCCGAGTCTCAGTCATCTCGTTCCGCGTTTGGCCGTCAGCTATTACCCACCGCCTAATTCGTCGCAGTTGTCGATCAAAACCTTCGCAAACTGGACGGACGTCGCTGCCTGGATGAGTGAACTGGAAGATCCGCAGGTGATCATCGACGACGCGATCATCCGCAAGACAAACGAGTTAACCGCGAACGCAAAAACCGAATACGAGAAGATTCGCGCGATCGCTCAATACGTTCAAAACATCCAGTACATTTCGATTCAAACCGGACTGGGACGCGGCGGCGGTTATCGCCCACATGCTTCGAATGAAGTCTTCGCCAAGGCCTATGGCGACTGCAAAGATAAAGCCAACCTGATGCGCGCCATGCTCAAGGTTGTAGGGATCATTGCGATTCCGGTGAGCATCTATTCAGGCGATCCGAATTATGTTCGCGCGGCGTGGCCTTCACCGCAGCAGTTCAACCACTGCATCATCGCGGTGAAAGTCAGTGAGCAAACGCAGGTCAGCACAGTTATTCAACATCCGACGTTGGGACGGCTCTTGATTTTTGATCCGACCGACGAACAAACACCTATCGGCGATCTGCCGTTTCATCTGCAGGGCAGCCTCGCGTTGATTGATTCTAAGTCTGAAACAGAACTCGTCAGAATGCCGGTGACGCCGCCGGAAATGAATCAACTAGAGCGCACCGCGACTCTGCGTTTAGAACCGAATGGAGGCATTGCCGGACAGATCCAGGAACGGGCAAACGGACAAACCGCGGCCGGTCTTCGCTCGGAATTTCGTCGCATGTCGAAAACAGCTTACACAACCACAATTGAAGCGTGGTTGACCGCGGGCATAACCGCGGCGCGGATGAGCAAAATGGAACCGTCTGACAGCAGCGCCGATGGACGCTTCCATCTCGACATTGAATTCTCGGCAAACAGTTACGGACAGCTAATGCAGGAACGGTTGCTGGTCTTTAAGCCGGTGGTAGTGGCAAGGCGTGAAGCGCTTTCGCTGACAGCCCCAACGCGCAAACATCCGGTGGTGTTACACGCCAATGCGTATAGCGAAACCGTGAGGGTGCAATTACCGACGGGATTTGTGGTTGATGAACTGCCGGATCCGGTGAAGTTGCAAACTTCGTTTGGTTCGTACGTGACGAGTTACGAAGTGAAAGACAACGAACTCGTTTTCAAACGGCAGTTGCAGCAGCAGGCAATGACAATTCCGGCGACTGATTACGAGATGGTCAGAAAGTTTTTTGAGAGCATCCGCACTGCTGAGAATGCACCGGTCGTGCTGGCGCGCAAGTGATAACGTATCTTGTAAATCATATAAATCTTGTTAACAGGATTTACAAGATTCACAGGATTAACAAGATTAACCGCCGATCAATTTCGCAATCCCGAAAGCGGCGCCGGCCGCCGCGCTGCCGATCAGTGCGGTCTGCAACGCGCTCCGCAACGGACGCGTCCCAGTAAATCGCCCCTTCACAAAACCAAAAATCAACAACGCCGCCAGCGTCAAGGCGATGGAATACAACAACGCAGTCGCGGTTGTGTGCGAAAAGAAATACGGCGAAAGCGGGATTAGACCACCGGCGACATACGCACCGGCAATCGTCAACGCGCTGGACAAGGCGCGACCTGGTTGCGGCTTCTCGAGCCCGAGTTCGAAACGCATCATGAAATCGACCCACGCTTTCGGCTGGCGTTTCAATGCCTGCACGATGGGCCATATTTCCTCTTCGCTGAGACCGTAAGCCTGAAAAACTTCCGCGACTTCTCGCATTTCTTCGGCAGGAATCTCTACGACTTCGCGTTTCTCGCGTTCGCGTTCCTTCGCATAATGCTCGGCATCGCTTTTGGCGGCCATGTAGCCACCCAGTCCCATCGCGATCGATCCGGCAGCGATTTCGGCGAGCCCGGCAGTGACGATGATGTTGCTGTGATCGATGGCTCCGCTCAACCCGGCCGCAAGCGCAAACGGCACCGTCAAACCATCAGCCATTCCGATGACAACGTCGCGAACGACTTCGCTCGAGGTGAAGTGACGTTCGATGTGGGGAGTCTGGGGCATTCGTCTGTGCTTTGTGCTTTGTACTTTGTGCTTTGTGCCTGGTGCTTTGTGCTTGGTGCTTTGTGCTTTGTATTTAACAATCAGGAACAAAGAACAAAGTACCAAGTACCAAATACCAATCCCAAACCTCAAAACTTTCCTAACAACATCAACACGCCAATCGCGATAAACGCCATCGCCGCCACTCTCTTGATCCAAATCAGCGGCACGTAATCGCCAATCACACTTCCCACTAAAACACCCAGCGCAGACACGGCGACGAGGGCAAGACTCGCGCCCAAAAACACAGCCCACGGCTTCTTCGAATCGGCCGCCATCGTCATCGCCGCGAGCTGCGTTTTATCGCCCATCTCCGCCAGAAAAATGATCCCAAATGTTGTCAGCAAAACACGCAGATCCATCGTCGCCTCCAAACTCACTTCACATCGCTGATCAGCACTGCATCACGCAGTAACGTTCCGCGCGTACACGTTAAATCTTTGCCATCGCGTGTCCACGAAAAGCCCGTGATCAGCAACTCTTTGAAATCGGTTACCTGGATTGGTTTACCACCTTCAAGTGGTTGTCTCCAAATGTTACTCACGTTGTTTGCGTTGATGGTGTATAGAAGTGATTTGCCGTCAAACGACCATTGGATGATCGTTGAAACCGCCCCGCTCGGAGTCATCTCAAACGTATGCGTCGCTGGACCACCTTCAAATGGCATCACTGCCACGCGGTTTGGCGGAGCAAAGGGATCCGGCGATTCCGGGTAGGTATACGCAATGGACTTCCCGTCAGGCGATATGCCGGCGACTGTCACTACATGATCGCTGATCCGCACGGGAGTGCCGCCATCGATCGACATTTTCCAGAGCGTCGGCTTCGATCCTTCGTAAGCGACGAAGATAATCCAGCGGCTGTCTGGCGAAATCGCAGGAAACGAATCGGCTAAACCCGAAGTCAGTTTCACTGGATCACCCCCTTCGAGATTAATGCGCCACAGATTCCTTCTGCCCTCCTGCAACATTCCATAAACCAGGTGGCGCCCATCGGCAGAGACCACCGGGGAAAAACTGACATTGTTGCCAATCGTCAACTGTTTGCGATTGTTGCCGTCTCGATCGGTAATCCAAATGCCCGAACGACCAATTTCATTTTGAGACGTAAACGATTCTTCCATCCGGGGTCCAGGAAACATTACTTCCCGCGGAGGTGAAGAAGTTGGTGACGTTTCCGGTAGGTAACCTGATCGCCTTCCGCGCGTCGATTTCAGGCACGACCCAAAGATTCACGAGGGCTTGCGTTTGAACTGTCGCCAACATTTTGCCGTCCTGAGCCAACGCGATCGAGCGGTAAGAATTCAGATCATTTGTTACACGCCTGACGTTTCCCCCGGGATAGGAAACTAACCAGAGCATCGCCGAAGCGGGACTCTCTCCGGCAGCCACCAATACACCGCTCATATCAGGGAGCCACTGCACGCGACCAGCAAATTGCCACTCGGGCGAAAGGTCTTTCTCACTTCCATCGCCTACCGAGAAACCGATGACTTTACTACGTCTACCAACTGTTTGAACGGTCGCGGCAACGGTCTTGCCGTCCGGCGACCATGAGGGACCGGTGAAAAATATCGGTGTCAGGCGTTCCGGAGCTTTTTTGACAACCAGATCTCGTTCGCCGCTACCATCGGTATTCACAATCACCAGCGCGCTCTCGCCTGGTTTTGGATAGTTACCGCGAATCAATACAAACTGTTTTCCATCAGGTGAAAAACTGATTGGACCATCGAGTCGATCCAGTACCTTGATCGGAATACCACCCAGAACCGGAATGCGATAAAGCACGCCCGCATCCAGGTTGGTTTTGAGCACGTAGTAAAGCTCGCTGCCGTCCGGCGAAAACGTGATCCCAAAATACCCGACCGGCGCGGGCGCAATAATCTCTTTATCGTTCGCAGTACTGGTTTGGCGAATGTAAAGACCCTGCCGGCTGCGATCGCTCAAGACGTAAACAATATATTTACCGTCAGGTGAAATGGTCGCATCGATCGCATTTCCTGAATCTGTCAGTCGTGTGAGCGTGAACTCTGAGAAACGGGCCACGGGCGGCTTGCGATTCAACCACCGATAAATCCCAAAGCTCCCGGCGCCGACGATCAACAAAATGATAAGTAAGCCGATCGCGGCTCCAACCTTGTGGCGCTTGATCTCGAAACTGATCGATTCGCTGATATTACTGATCGCGCTGCCAGAAGTTGTTTTTCTCGGTCCCGATATGGTTGCGGTGGGTTCACCGGGAAGGATGATCGTGGTCCCGTCGCCTTCATTAGCGAACGAGCGATCCAGCTTGTCCTGAAACTCGAGTTCCTGCCGGAGTGCTTTTAGATCGAGCCATAGATCTTTAACGACCTGGTAGCGTTCTTCACGATCCTTGCGCAAAGCCTTATTGACGATGCGGACCAATTCCGAAGGTACTCCCGGCGCGACGCGTGAAAGCGATGGCGGTTCAGTCTTGAGTATCGACGCGAGGGTGTCGCTTGGCGTCTCGCCTTCAAACGGCTTGCGGCGCGCGAGCATCTCGTAGATCACTGCGCCCAAACTAAAAATATCCGAACGAAGATCGACACTTAATCCGCGCGCCTGCTCCGGCGACATGTAACCGACGGTACCGATCACGATGCCGGAGCCTGTCCGCACCTGAAGTGTCGGGGCTTCCGCGGCGACCAATGGCGAGGCTTCCTCGCTTAGTTTTGCGAGACCGAAGTCGAGCACTTTCACGTACCCGTCAGGCCGCAGCATGATGTTTTCCGGTTTGATATCGCGGTGGACGATTCCGGCTTTGTGCGCGGCCGAGAGTGCGTCGGCGATCTGGATCACGATATTGAGAGTTTCCGCCAGTGTTAGACCAGATCGATTCAAACGCTGTCGCAGCGTTTCGCCTTCGACGAATTCAGTGGCAATGATGTGCGCGCCTTCGGAGTGGTGCACCTCGTAGATGGTGATGATGTTGGGATGATTGAGTGCGGAAGCGGCGCGCGCTTCCTGCTCGAAACGGCGGAGCCGATCATCGTCAGTCGTAAACGAAGTAGGCAGCAATTTCAGAGCGACGTTGCGACCGAGTCGCTTGTCTTCCGCAAGGTAAACCTCACCCATGCCACCGCGACTGATAAACGAGATCACTTCGTAAGAGCCGATGGTCTGGCCGGGTTCGAGTTCAACTCGTTCACCTGCCAGCAACGAGGCAGCAGCCTGAAATGCAGGTTCATCGATAAAGCTGCCGCTCTGTTCGTGTGAAGAGATGAGCGACTCAACTTCACTTCGCAACTCCTCGTCGCCGGCACAGGCTTGCGAAAGAAAAAGACCACGCTCCTCAGGCCGGTAGGCAATCGCCGAGTTGAAGATCTCTTTAACCTGTTGCCAACGCTCTGGGCTCATAACTCATTACCAATTGCCGATTGCCGATTTCTGTGTACCGATAGAGTCAAATTCGGCAATTGGCAATCGGCAATTGGAAAATCCCTCTAATACAGACGCGCAGAAATCTCCACGTCTCCCTCACTCCAACTGACGCCGCAGCCAGGCGCGGGCCAGCTTCCAGTCGCGTTCGACGGTTGCGTGCCCGATTCCAAGCACTTCGGCAATTTCTTCAATCGACAGCCCGCCGAAAAACTTCATTTCCACGATGCGACCCTGTTGCTGATCCATCTTCGTCAGTTCATCCAGGGCTTCATTTAAGGCGAGTAAATCGAGTTCTGATTCTTTCGCGAGGTTTTCGACGTTGGTGATTGAAATTCGCTGTTTTTCCGAACCACCGCGTTTTTGAGCCTGGTACTGGCGCGCGTGGTCTACGAGGATGCGCCGCATCAACTGAGCAGAAATCCCGAAAAAATGGGCGCGATTCTGCCATTTTGCATTTCGCTGATCGATCAGCTTGAGATAAGCCTCATTTACGAGGGCGGTCGGTTGCAGGGTGTGTTCGGCGCGTTCTCGCCGCAGGTAATTACTGGCCAGCCTTCGCAGTTCGCTGTAGACCAGCGGCATCAGTTTTTCGAGTGCCGCCTGATCACCCTGGCCCCATTCAACCAGGAGCTGCGTTATGCCTTCAGATGAGTGCATGGGAGTGTGGCGAAGTTTTCGCAGGAGAGTTTACAACAAATATTTCCGCTTCGTGAGGGAATCCGTCGCAGACCGCCGCGTGAGTAAGTGGAGAGAAAAATTGCTACTGGAAATCACGGAGGTTCATCATGAAGAGATATTTCAGCATCCCCTTGGCAAGCTTAGTTTTTGTCGTCGTTTTCAGCGCCGCCGTCCAGGCGCAAACCGCCGGCGCGCAACGAGTGGTCGCTAACATCCCTTTCACTTTTAACGTCGGCGACAAAACTCTACCCGCCGGTAAATATGCGATCACAGTCCTGAATCCAACGTCGGATCGAAAGGTGCTTCAGGTGCGAAGTATCAACGGTCGATCGAGCGCGATGATCCTGACGAACGGCGTCATCGGAAACCTCGTCGATAATGCGAAGCTCGTGTTTCATCGTTACAACGATCGCTACTTTTTCGCGGAAGCGAAGTTGGCAGGCGAATCAACCAGCCTGGCTGCGGTCTGGTCCAAACGCGAACGGGCAGAGAGAAACGCCATGATCGCCGCTCGTAAAGACAAGAACGTGGTAGTGATCACGGCCGAATAGACATCCACAAATCAACCTGCAGAAGTTGGGGAACTCCTGGCAGGTCTGAAGCAACAACCCGAAGCCCGCATAGATGGGGTTCGGGTTTGTTGCTTTAAGACGGCCTAATTTGAACGGTTATATTAGATAAAGATTTACAGGATTTGCAGGATTAACAGGATGAGTTCTGGTATCCTGTCGGTCCTGTAAATCTTGTAAATCCTGTCTTTTGTAAGCCCTGTCCCCCGATGAATCTTCGCACCGAAGCGATCGCCGGCGTCACTACCTTCTTCACAATGGCTTACATAATCGTGGTGAACCCTACGATTCTGTCGACGCCCGGCACCGGCATGGCATTCAGTGGTGTTTTAACTGCCACGGTCCTGATTTGTTTCACCATGACGCTCATGATGGGCCTCTACGCGAAACTCCCTTTCGCGGTGGCGCCGGGCATGGGCATCAACGCGTTCTTCACTTTCACGATCATCCTCACGCAAGGGGTCTGGTGGCAAACGGCGCTCGGGATCGTTTTCTGGGCCGGCGTTCTCTTTCTCATCATTTCCCTAACTCCCATTCGCGAAACGATCGCGACCGCGATTCCGTCAAATTTGAGAATCGGAACGGCCGCCGGCATCGGCGTCCTGCTGACATTTATCGGACTCAAAAACGCCGGGCTGATCACCTCAGATCCCGTCACGTTTGTAAAACTCGGAACACTCGGCACACCTACACTCCTGGCTATCGCCGGTTTCATCGTTACGGTCGTGTTGATAATTCGCAAAAGTTCCCTCGCCTTTCTCGCCGGCATTTTTGTAGTAACGCTGGTCGCGTGGGCAGCAGGACAAATCAAAACGCCAGCTAGTTTCTTCAGCGCTCCCGATTTTCAAACCGTCTTTTTAAAACTCGACCTCATCGGCGCGCTAAAACTTTCACTCTTGCCCGCGATTATCGGCATCCTCTTCACTGACCTCTTTGATTCGCTCTCGACCTTTGTCGGCGTCGCACACGCATCGGATATGCTCGACGAGAAAGGCAATCCGCGTAATCTGAAACAAGGCTTGATCGTCGATTCGTTTGCGACGTTTGGAGCCGGTTTGGCAGGCACTTCCTCCGGGACCGCGTACGTCGAGAGCATCGCCGGAATCAACAGCGGCGGGCGCACCGGGATGACTTCCGTGTTCACTGCGCTCTGTTTTCTGCCGTGTTTCTTTATTGCACCGCTTGCCGGAATGGTGCCGATTTACGCAACTGCCCCGGTTTTACTGCTCGTTGGCGCCGCAATGTTCAAGAGTGTCGACCAGATTGAATTTCGAAAAATTGAAGAGGGTTTGCCGGCGTTTTTGACTATAATCCTCATCCCCCTAACCTTCTCGATAACCCAGGGGATACTCTGGGGCTTCATTTCGCACGTTGGTCTTTATCTTCTGGTCGGTCGTCGCAAAGAGATTCACTCGGCAATGTACGTGCTGGCGCTAATCGCGATCGGGCTCTTGTTGTTGGAACACACTGAATTAGTAAGAAGCTTTTATGAGAATTAAACTTGACTCCAGTGAGAGCCTCCTTGGAGTGCGCCATCTTGGTGGCGCTTTGGTCAAAATTATGAACATTCTGACTAATACCAAAGCGGCGACAAGTCGCCGCACTCCAGGGAGAGGCTTCCATACGGTGGTTTTGCTTTTTATCGCAACCACGGCATTTGCCCAATCGCCGTCGCCCACTCCCGCAGATAAAGATAAGCGTGGCCTTGGAATTCAAAGTAGCGGTTCCACCAGCAGCTCCGCATCCGATCCGCGTTCACGTGAAGCCAAACCCGAGCTAGTTCTCCAAACCGGCTACAACAATTTTTACGGCGCCACTCGAATGGTCTTTAGTCCTGACGGTCGACTGCTTGCCACGGCGACTGTCCGGAGCAATACGATCAAGCTTTGGGAAACGGCAACGAACCGCAAACTTCGCGAACTCTCGAGCAGCGGAACGGTTACACCGGCGTTTGCACCCGCAGTCGCATTTAGCCGTGACAATAAACTCGTAGCCGCATCCTCGGGCGATATAGTAACCGTCTGGGACGTAATGAGCGGACGCGAATTACACCGGCTCGGTGGCCAGTCGCAGGGTTCAATCATGTCAGCGCTCGGCGTCTCGTTCATCGGCTTCGCCGCCGACAATCGCCTCGTAATAATCAGCGACGCCGGGCGAGTTTGGGATCTTTCAACCGGACGCGAACTGCGCTCATTTGAAACCGGCATGCGAGGCGCAAGTGCTATTAACGGCTCTGACGGCGGCGCCACTATCTCTGCTGATGGCACTCAACTCTTTTTCATAACTGAAGACGTCGATCCGGAAATTAGAACGATCGATCTTGCCAGCGGTAAGGAAGCCAAACGTACAAAACTTCCCGGCGATCAAATGACCGCCGTTCAGATCGCCGTTAATCCGGACGGACAGTTGCTCGCCGCTGGAGTTCACAAAAACCGTTTCAAACTCTGGAACCTGACCAGCAAGAAAGATCATGAACTTGGACCAACGAACAATGATTTCCCGCCAGTGAAGTTTAGTCGCGACGGCCGGCTACTGGCTTTGTCAGATAACTACACGATCAAACTCTGGGATCTCACGACGATGCGCGAGTTGCCGGCTGTGAAAGTTCCCAACTCCGGCGCTTTTGCTCAGGCGAATGCTGTCGTCAGCTTTAGTGAAGACGGAAAACGAATTGCGACCGGGGGGTACGACACTGACACGATTGTTTGGGAAACTGAAACCGGCAAGCGGCTTTCCAATCTGAACGGCCGCACCAACATGGCATACAACGTGGCGTTCAGTGCGAATGGTGCTGAACTCGTCTCCGGTGGACGTACACGTTGGGATCTGCGCACCGGTCGTGGTTTTCGAATCGCTCCTGACACGAGCGAACGAACGTATGGTGTTGCCAGTCCGGACGGCAAAGTTTTAGTAGTCAGAAAACTAAATTCCATTTTGCTCACGGTCGTCGAGAGTCCGTCGGGACGCGTCTTGCACACGCTCACGCCGTCAGGCGAGACGGGCATGATTCAAAGAATTCGTTTTAGCAACGACAGCTCAATGGTCGCGGTTCTCCATGGCATCATCGAGAATCAAAACGCCACGTCGCCGGCGTCTTTCATGACCGGTAGCAAGGTTACAATTTGGGATGTCAAGACCGGACGTGAACTGCGTACGTTGAAACCGACCGAGATACCGGTTGAAGCGGCCTTCACACCTGACAGTAAACTCATCACCACCATCGGCGGTTCAGGCCATATTTCGCTTTGGGATGTGCAGTCGGGCAGCAAGTTGCGCGATTTCACCCCAGCGCCGCTCGTCGGAGTCATACCAACGATCACACCAGGTCGACCGGGCCAGATGCCCACTATGCCTGACATGTCATACATCACCAACATGATGACCAGCGCGCTCGGCACGATCTCGGCCGGCACCATGGGCCAACCGGTGACGTCGGCAAGTTTCAGTGGTGACGGAAGTATTCTGGCAACGGGCGGCGTCGAGTCAAAGTCAAATATCGACTTCAACGCGATGATCAGTGGCGCGATGAATCAACGTCCAAAGAAGGGCGCCAAAACTCCCGATCCGGCCGACATCATGAAGGATTTCAAGGTCGAAGCAGTGGGCCAGGTTCAGTTTTGGGATGTCGCGAGTGGACGCCAGCTTGGCGCGATCAAGGGACACGGACGCGGAGTTAGCCAGGTTGCTTTTAGTCGCGACGGAAAAATGCTCGCCTCGGCAAGCACTGACAACACCATCAAGCTTTGGGATGTCGCTACGCGCGGCGAGTTGCGCACGTTGACCGGACATACAGCGGCGATCGAGTCGATCGATTTCAGTCCTGATGGCCGGTTGCTCGCTTCCGCAAGCGACGATGGCGGCACGATTCTTTGGGATACAAAAACGGGCGAACATTTGTTGACGATGATTTCGCTCGACGATGGCGCCGAGTGGATGGTAGTCACACCGCAAGGACTCTTTGACGGAACACCGGTTTCGTGGAATCAGATTCTGTGGCGCTATAACCAGGAGACGTTCAACGTCGCTCCGATCGAATGGTTCTTCAATGAGTTTTATTACCCCGGTTTGCTTGCCGATATTTTTGCCGGCAAACGGCCGCGAGTGGCTCAGGACGTGTCGAAGAAAGATCGACGGCAACCGATAGTGAAGTTATCGCTCGTCGGCCCGGCGCCGGAAGGCGCGGTTGCGACACGGACGATTAAAGTAAAGATCGACGTCACTGATGCGCCAGCCGACAAAGACAATCCGCAAGGCACGGGCGCACACGACGTGCGTCTCTTTCGCAATGGCTCACTCGTGAAAGTGTGGCACGGCGATGTGTTGAAAGGTCAGTCAACTGTTTCCCTTGAAGAAGAGATCACCGTTACGGCTGGTCCAAATCGACTGGTTGCGTACGGCTTCAATCGCGATAACGTCAAAAGCAAGGATGCGCCACTCGTATTCAACGGCGCCGACACTCTCAAACGCAAAGGCACGGCATACATTATCGCGGTCGGGGTCAATGAGTATGCGAATACGCAATACAACCTGAAGTATGCGACTGCCGACGCGCGGAGTTTCGCCGACGAGATGCGACGAAGGCAGACTCAGATCGCTAGCTTTGAACTTATCGAGATCGTCCAGTTGCTCGATCAGGAAGCAACTAAAGCGAATATTCTTGCGGCCATTAAGCGTCTCGCCGGAGTGGCTGGTCCACCTAGCTTGAAAGCGGGTCCGTTGGACAACTTGAAACGCGCTGAACCGGAAGACACGGTTGTGATCTATTTCGCCGGTCATGGCACCGCACAAGCACAGCGTTTTTATCTGATACCACATGACCTTGGCTACACGGGCGATCGCACGAAGCTGACCGAGCAGGGTCTGAGTAGTATGCTCTCGCACAGTATTTCGGATGTCGAACTGGAAGCCGCGGTTGAAGATATTGATGTTGGACACTTGTTGTTGATCATCGACGCCTGCAACTCGGGTCAGGCACTTGAAGCCGAGGAGAAACGTCGTGGTCCAATGAACTCAAAAGGTTTGGCCCAACTCGCTTATGAGAAAGGCATGTACATCCTGACCGCAGCGCAAAGTTTCCAGGCCGCTCTCGAAGCGGCACAGCTTGGTCATGGTTACCTAACCTACGCGCTCGTCGAAGAAGGGTTGAAAACTTCCATTGCCGACACAGCACCCAAAGACGGTATAGTGATCGCACGTGAATGGCTCAACTTCGCAACCGAGCGTGTGCCGCAGATGCAGGAAGATAAGATGAGCCAGGGTCGTGGCCTCGGAATAGAGATCTCGTTTATCGAAGGCGAAACGCGCACCGTGCAACGGCCACGAGTGTTCTACCGCCGCGAACTCGAGGCTAACCCGTTAGTGATAACCAAACCTTAGACAAGATTTACAGGAAGTTTCAAGATATCCGAGATAAACCCTGTTAATCTTGTTTCATCTTGTAAATCTTTATCCATAAAGCGCGCACGATGTCAGATCATCAAATCGGCAAATCATTCCCACGCAAGGAAGGCCGCAAGAAAGTTACCGGCCAGGCCTTGTACGTCGACGATCTGTCGTTTCCTGACATGCTTTACGGCGCGACTGTGCGCAGCCCCGTCGCACGCGGCAAGATCACCAACATCTCATTTGAAGGCGACATCCCCTGGAACGAGTTCACCGTCATCACGGCGAAAGACGTTCCGGGCGCAAATCACGTCGCGCTGATCCTGAACGATCAGCCTTACCTGGCCGATGGTTTTGTGAATCACCCGGAAGAACCGATCCTGCTCATCGCTCACAAAGATAAGCATCTCGTCGAAGAAGCACGACGAAATGTGCGCATTGAGATCGAAGAGCAACCGGCCATCTTCACTCTCGAAGATTCCCTCGCTAAGAAAGAGATCATTTGGGGCGAAGACAACGTCTTCAAAAAGTTTCTGGTCGATAAAGGAAACGTCGGCGACGCCTGGGCCGGCGCTGACTTAATCGTCGAAGGCGAATACGAAACCGGCGCGCAGGAACAACTCTACATTGAGAACAACGGCGCAATTGCGATCGCGAATCCTGGCGAAGGCGTGACTGTCTGGGGCTCAATGCAATGTCCTTACTATGTCCACAAAGCCCTCGTGAAGTTGTTTGGACTTCCGGAGGAAAAGATTCGCATCATTCAAACCGAAACCGGCGGTGGGTTCGGCGGCAAGGAAGAATATCCTTCACTGATTGCCGGACATGCAGCGTTACTCGCGTGGAAGTCAGGCAAACCGGTCAAGATTATTTACGATCGCGCCGAAGACATGGTCGCCACCACGAAGCGACATCCCTCACGCACGCGGCACAAAACGGCTGTCACCAAAGACGGAAAACTCGTCGCCATGGAGATCGATTTCGTAATCGACGGCGGCGCCTACTGCACGCTTTCGCCGGTAGTGCTTTCGCGCGGCACGATCCACGCCGCTGGTCCATATGTTTGTCCTAACGTCAGGGTTCACAGTCGCGCGGTCGCGACCAATGTTCCACCACAAGGCGCGTTCCGAGGATTTGGCGCGCCGCAAAGTATCTTCGCGCTCGAACGACACATGGATAAAGTTGCGCGGGCAGTTGGTTTGACGGCTGAGGAGTTTCGGCGTCGCAACTTTATTCATGAAGGCGAAACAACTGCGACCAGCCAGTTAATCCGCGAGCGCGTCGATATGGACCAACTGCTTTCGCGCGCGCTGCAGCTAAGCGACTACCACTCCAAGAGCGAACAATTTGCGCGCGAAAATAACGCCGGCAACGGGCGGTTTTCGAAGAAGCGCGGCATCGGCTTCGCCACGTTCATGCACGGTGCGGGCTTCACCGGCTCCGGGGAAGTTTATCTACAGTCGGTTGTCTCTGCTGAAGCAACTAGCGAAGGAAAAGTCAAAATACTTGCCGCCAGTACGGAGATCGGACAAGGCACCAACACCATCTTTTCGCAGATAGCATCCGAAGCTCTCGGTGTCGACTTCGACACGATCGAGATTGTTCAACCGGATACTGGCCACGTGCCGAACAGTGGTCCAACCGTGGCGTCGCGTACTTCGATGGTTGTCGGCAAACTGGTTGAGTCCGCAGTGCTGGGTTTGAAGCAAACGCTCATCGGCAGTGGTTTGTTGCCGCAGCAATATGCTGAGGCTGATTTCAGAAAAGCGTGCGCTGAGTACATCGCGAAATTTGGTTCGCTAAAAACTTCGGCTACTTATCAACCACCGCCAAACGTTTTTTGGGACGATGAAAAATATCAAGGCGATGCTTATGGCGCGTACGCCTGGGCGGTTTACGTGGCGGCAGTTTCTTTTGACGAGCTGACGTACGAGGCTCGCGTGGAAGATTTTGTTGCGTTGCAGGAAGTCGGGCGTGTACTCAATCCGGTGCTGGCAGCGGGGCAGATCGAAGGCGGTGTGGCCCAGGCAATCGGCTTCACGTTGTTTGAAAACGTGGTGTGGAAAGACGGGCGCATGGCGAACAATCAAATGACGAATTACATTATTCCGACGCCCGCCGACATCCCGCCAATTCGTGTGTTTTTTGAAGAAAACCCGTACGCTTACGGACCCGGCGGAGCCAAAGGCATCGGCGAATTACCCATGGACGGCGCCGCCCCGGCAATCTTGAACGCCATCGAAAACGCCACCGGCATCAGCTTCACCCGCATCCCGCTGATGCCCGAGCAATTGATGGAAGCGGTTATTTCACGCTGACTACAGATACTTACCGGGTTTGCTCCGCACACGGTGGGGCACTTAACAGCGCCAGAAAGGTTTTCAGCCTGCGAAGCAGGCGCCAGAAAGGTCTTCAGCCTGCGAAGCAGGCGCCAGAAAGGTCTTCAGCCTGCGAAGCAGGCGCCAGCATAAAGCCTGGGGCGCAAGCCCCAGGAATATCAATTAAAGAAAGCGTTCGAGCCCGTGAAACGGGCGACAGCGTGTACTCGTTCAGGCGGTCGCCCGCTTCATGGGCTCCAAAAAATTTGGTGATGAATGCGATCCTGGGGCTTGCGCCCCAGGCTTTATGCTTACGCCTGCTTCGCAGGCTAAGAAGGTTTTTGAGTTTCAGAATTGTATTGGAAGTGAGAAAACTGTCGTTTTAAACTTTCGCCAGATGTTGTTCGGCGTAACTGAGGCCGCCTTAACCTGCTCGGATGTGACGCCTGGGAACCACGTGAGAAATTGGTCGACGGTTGCGCCAGACTCCAGGTTTTCAAAAGTGCCCTGATCGGAACACGCGTTCCTCTGAAAACCCAAGCTCCGCTAACTTTATCGTCGATGCGCTCAACTTCCGAGCAATTGCTCCAATCCAACATCGCGTACATGGTATTCTTGGCACAGCATCAGGCAAGTCGCTCCGCACGCTAGACCCAAAATTTGACTTAACTTCCTAAACATGGCGACGAAAGCAGTAAAGCTAAAGGTCAACGGTACGACGCACACGCTCGACGTGTTTCCGATGGCGCGGCTGCTGGATGTTTTGCGAGAGCAATTGCACTTGACCGGCACGAAGGAAGGTTGTGGCGAGGGCGAGTGTGGGGCGTGCACCGTGATCATTGATGGTCGCATCGTGAACAGTTGTCTCGTGCCTGCGGCTCAGGCTGATGGATCTGAGATTACGACCATTGAAGGCGTCGCGCATGAGGATCAACTGCACCCGGTTCAGCAGGCGTTTATCGATCATGGCGGGGCACAATGTGGCATTTGCACTCCGGGAATGGTGCTCGCTGCAGTCGATCTGCTCAAACGAAACCCAGCGCCGACAGAGAACGAAATACGCAACGGTCTCGCGGGAAATCTTTGCCGCTGCACCGGCTACATGAAGATCTTCGAATCAGTCGTGCGTGCTTATCAGAAGTGAGAGCCTACGTTCCAAGTTACCAGCTAACTACACCCGCCTCGCTTGCGGATGCGCTGTCGCTGCTCAAAAGCGAACCGGGAGTGTGGAAGCCGTTTGCGGGCGGCACCGACCTGATGGTCCTGCTGGAAGCCGGCAAACTCAACCATCGCAATTACGTCAACATCTGGGGTTTGAAAGAACTACGCGGCGTTGAAGTTTCTGACACGCACATCACGCTCGGCGCGCTTACAACCTACGCTGAAGTCCAGGCGCACCCGCTTCTGCAAGCCGAGTTTCCAATGTTGTGCCAGGCTGCGAGTGAAACCGGCGGCCTGGCGATTCAGAATCGCGGCACACTCGGTGGCAACATTATCAACGCTTCACCCGCAGCCGATTCACCTCCTGCCTTGCTGGCCTACGACGCGGAAATTGAACTCGTATCTGCCGCGGGATCTCGCCGGCTTTCGTATCACGGATTTCACACGGGTTATAAACAGATGCACATTCGCGCCGACGAACTACTGGCGCGAATTCGATTGCCGCGTAATACTCGCGGAGCAATCCATTACTATCGCAAGGTCGGCACGCGTAAAGCGCAGGCAATCTCGAAAGTCTGTTTTGCTGCGACCGCACGAGTCGAACAAGGCGAGATCAACGACACTCGAATCGTTCTTGGAAGTGTTGCTCCGATATTTGTCCGTTGCATACAAACTGAAGATACTGTGCGGGGCAGGCAATCCGGTCCTGAAACCATCGAGGCCGCGTGTCGTAGCCTGGTGCAAGAGATCTCTCCCATTGACGACATTCGCTCGACAGCGAACTACCGTTTGCAGGTCAGTAAAAACCTGCTTACCGACTTCTTACTGACGTTACAAACTTAACTGACCCTCATGCAATACAACGTGCTTGTAATTTGCCGTTGGACGAAACTACTGGCCCTCGCGCTTTGCGCCGCGTTGGCCGCTGCCACTGCCGGCGCGCAACAACCAGACGAGAGTCTTGAGGGCTTCATGCGCGGCATCAGGACCAACGCGGTAAAGGGCAACGTGGTGTATCAGCGCAAGGACGGAAAGTTTAATGTCGAGCCGGGGTTGAAATTCGAGGACGGCGACATTATCAGGAGTAGTTCGAATAGTTTTTCCGAACTGTTACTGCAACCCGGAAATTACATGCGCGTTGCCGGCGACACTGAATTCCAGATCATCAGCGACCAGCACGACCGCATGAAGCTAAAGCTTACGCATGGCTCAATCAGCGTCGAGATACTCGCTCGCGACATTCCGGACAGCTTTTTTTATTCTCCAGACCAGGGCAATGAACTGATCAGAGTGATAACTCCGAAGGGACAGGTATTCATAACCCGTCCGGGAATTTTCAGAATAAACGCCTCTGCCGAACGAACCGAATTGATCGCGCGTGATGGCGAGGCTCTGATTGATGGCCGGCGAGTGAAAGAAAAGCGACGCGGAGTTGCCGCTGGTGGTCAGGTAACGATTAGCGACATCGATTCGAAAATCGAAGACAGTTTCGACGCGTGGGGACGCGAACGGGCACGTAGTGTCGTCCAGGCAAACAAAAAATTGAAGAAGGAATCGCCGTGGAATACGAAGCGAAAGGAAAACGTGAGACCGTCGCTCGATGTCCCGGCAGACGACGATCCGAATAAACGTGGCCTTGTAATTTCAGCTAAACCCGGCACAGTCAGTTTCGTAGAAACAGGAGTGGAGTTTGCTCGTGGAACTGAGTCGTGGCAGGAGTTAACCGCCACGTCGAAACTCGAAGATGGAAACAAAGTGCGCACCGGCACAACCAGTTTCGCCGAACTGGTGATCTTTCCTGACATGCACCTCCGCATCGCCGAGGCCAGTGAAATTCTGCTGGAACAACTGTCAACTGATGCCGTTTCAATTAAAGTGTTGCGCGGCTCAGCTATTCTCGACGTGGCGCGGTTTGATAAAAAACACCTTCCACGGCTCGTCATTGGCGGGCAGAAGACTACTGTCACCATTGCTGACGACGGCAATTATCGGATCGACGCGCAAACCGATGCCATTACGGTTAGAGATGGCAAAGTGATCTTCAACGAACGATCCGTGGGATCTTGCAATAGAATCTCCGCGAATACCGTTTCCGACTGCAACAAACACGCGGATAATTTTGATTTCTGGAGCGAACATCGAGGCGAAGGGGAGTTGTACAATGGGCGGGCTTTAGTTTCCATGTCGAGCTATTTGAATCGGGTGCGCCGGTTTCGATTTAGAAATACGGGTTTCTGGTTTCAACAACCCGGCCAAACGTCGTACACTTTTGTCCCTTTCAGTTCGCTGCGTTTTCATTCTCCGTATGGAGGCAATTACTCAACCGTTCTTTCAACAAGTCAGGCGCCACTGACACGCGTGGATCCTGGTCCCAGATCGATTCGACGCCAGGGCCCACAAATTATGCGGCCTCAACCCTAAACACAAACTCCAGAGTTTGTGAATTGATTGGAAAAAACAATGACACCTGAAATCCCCTTCAAGCGAAACGCTGTAGACCCTGTCCAATGTATCAAGGACGGATATGCAAGCATTAAGGATCAGTTTTGGCTGTTTGTCGGAATGACACTGGTTGGTCTCATGATTGGTCAGGCTGTGCCGCTGGGCATTCTGCTTGGACCAATGATGTGTGGTCTACACCTCGCGTTCTTCAAGAAGCGACGCGGCGAGCAAGTCGAATTTGCAACGCTGTTCAAAGGTTTTGATTACTTTGGAGCGAGCGTAATCGCCAGCTTGCTATACATGGTGCCGATCATGGTGATCGTTGTTCCCGCCTATATCTTTTTCTACGTCAGCATGATTGTTACTTCGGTAGCGGCTCAAGGTTCTGGTGGCGATCCCAACCCGGGTGCGGCTTTGGGCGTCATGGGATTATTCTTCGTCGTTTGGTTCGTGATAATCATCGTGATAGTGCTGCTGTCGGTCGGATTCACTTTCTCTTACCCGCTCATCGTCGACCGCAAACTAGCGGGCTTCGATGCGGTGAAGTTAAGTTTTAGAGCAGCGATGGCCAACTTCTGGCGCTTGCTGGGACTAATGATACTTACCGGGCTGATCGGCCTCGGCGGTATGTTGCTTTGTATCGTGGGTATTTATCTCGTGATGCCGATCGGATATGCCGCGATAGCCATAGCTTATGAGCAAGTGTTTGGGTTGTCGGCCGGCAATGAAGACTACTCGAACCTGCCGCCACCGCCGCCAACTTTCACATGAGTTCTCCGGAACTGATCATCCGTGGGCAGCAGGTCGTCCTGCCTGAAACAATTGCTCCTCGTTCGGTACATATCCGCGAGGAGCGAATTGTTTTTGTGGGCGATTACGACGATGTTGGGCCGGGTTGTGAGGTGATTGATGCCGACGACGGCGCGGTGGTGATGCCGGGTCTTGTTGACACGCATGTGCACATCAACTCACCGGGCCGGACCGAATGGGAGGGGTTTCGTACGGCCACACTCGCCGCCGCTGCCGGCGGTGTAACCACTGTGGTCGATATGCCACTCAACTCCGTTCCACCGACGACTACCCTCGCGGGCTTCAACACCAAATTAGAGACAGCAAAAGACGATTGCTTTGTCGATGTCGGATTTTGGGGCGGTGTAGTTCCGGGAAATACTGGTGAACTAGCGCCGATGTTTGCGGCCGGCGTGGTTGGATTTAAGTGTTTTCTGGTCCCATCGGGTGTCGATGAATTTGAGCATGTAATTGAAGCCGATCTGCGCGAGGCGATGCCGGAGCTTACTCGACTGGGCGCTTTGTTGATCGTGCATGCTGAGCTTCCGGAAACGATTACAACCGGAGCCACTCAACCGGATGACTATCAGCACTTTCTCGCATCACGCCCGCGCGTCGCCGAGAATAAAGCGGTTGAGATGATGATTCGCTTGAGCCGGGAATTCGATACGCGAGTGCACATCGTTCATCTTTCATCTGCAGAAGCAATACCGTTATTGCGCGAGGCGCAGGCAAACGGCGTCAAGATCACGGCGGAGACGTGTCCGCACTACTTACACTTTGCCGCGGAGAAAATTCCTGCGGGAGCAACGCAATTCAAATGTTGTCCACCGATTCGCGAGGAGCAAAATCGAGAAGAGCTTTGGAATGGTTTGAGAGATGGCACGATCGATTTCATCGTGTCAGATCACTCGCCGTGCCCGGGAGAGATGAAGTTACGCGAGCTTGGCGACTTCATGGAGGCCTGGGGAGGGATCGCATCGCTGCAACTGAGATTGCCGGTAGTTTGGACCGAAGCCCAACGACGTGGTTTCTCGTTATCGGATCTAACGCGCTGGCTCTGCGCTAACCCGGCTGAACAGGTCTCATTTCAATCACACAAAGGCTCGATTTCGGTCGGCTCTGACGCCGACCTCGTCATCTGGAACCCCAACCAACAATTCACCGTAACCGCCGACACCCTCCAGCACCGCCACAAAATCACCCCCTATCACGGTGAACAACTGAACGGCGTGGTCCAACAGACTTTTCTACGCGGACGAAAAATATACGATCTGGGCCATTTCATGGACATGCCCTTAGGGAACATGCTATTAAAATCACAATAAGCACAAAAACACAGAACCTCACATAAAGAAAGGCATAACAATGCAAACCGATCCTCACAACGGTGACATCTTTAAACTCTGCGACGTAATTCGAGAAACGAGTTTTGCGATTCACAAATATCTGCGAAACGGACACCGGGAAAATATTTACGAGACCGCTCTGGCAAATCGGCTACGGAAGCTCGGTATCAAGGTTGAACAGCAACAGGCAGTCGCTGTTTTTGATGAAGACGGAACACTCCTGGGAACGCTGAAGACAGATTTGTTAGTCGATTCTCGGTTGATTTGCGAAATCAAGAGTGTTCGCGCATTAGTCGATGAGCACATCGCCCAATTATTAGGCTATCTACGCGCGTCGCGCATCGAGCACGGTTTGTTAATCAACTTTGGCGCTTCACGACTGGAGATAAGGAAGTTCATCCTTAATTGAACTCTCACAGTTTTAAGTCATAATTAACTGGTTTTTTATTTTGTGATTCTTGTGCTTCTTTGTGGCTAACTATGGACTTTACTGAACTAATCGATCTGGCGGCGGAGCGGCTGGGTGGCGCGGTGCTTTATGCCAATGACGACTTCTTTGCGCCCAAGGAAAATTTACTCAAGGCGAGTGCGCCGGTTTTTATTGAGGGTAAATATACCGATCGGGGCAAGTGGATGGATGGGTGGGAAAGTCGACGGCGGCGCACGCCCGGTTTCGACTGGTGCATCATTCGTCTCGGGCTGTCGGGAATCATTCGCGGCGTCGTGGTCGATACGAGTTTCTTCCGCGGCAATTATCCGGAACACTGCTCACTCGATGGCGCGGTCTTTAACGGCTTGCCCACTGAAGAAGAATTGACGAGCGATGAAGTGCAGTGGGTGCCGCTATTGCCGCAAATGGCGCTGAAGGGCGATAGCCAGAACCCATTCCCGATTAACTACGACGAGCGAATCACGCACCTTCGCTTCCGTATCTTCCCTGATGGGGGCGTAGCTCGTTTACGTGTTTACGGCGAAGCTGTTCCTGACTGGGATCAACTCAAGCGAACCGGCCAGATCGATTTGGCCGCGGCGGAAAACGGCGCCCTCGTACTCACTTGCAGCGACATGTTCTTCGGTCACCGGCACAACTTGATCATGCCCGGGCGCGCTGCAAATATGAGCGATGGCTGGGAAACAAAACGACGGCGTGGGCCAGGCCATGATTGGACCATCATCAAGCTCGGCCGCCCCGGTCAAATTCATCGCGTCGAAGTTGACACCGCACACTTCAAAGGCAACTTCCCTGAAAGTTGTTTGCTGGAAGCCTGCAATTTGCCGGACGCGCCGGTTGAGGCTCTCACGGATTTATCCGCTCCGTGGTCCACCGTTCTAGCTCGCACAAAACTACAAGCTCATACTCGTCATTTTTTCGATCAGGAATTGCTCGACACGGGTGTCGCTTCACACCTGCGCTTCAGCATTTTTCCCGACGGTGGCGTGAGTCGTTTACGCGTCTACGGAACGTTAGTCGATTAGCATGTCACACGACGTCACATGGCTAAACTCGCTGACTGCCGCGGACGCAGAGAAAGAGTTGATCCAATGCTGTGGCTCACGGCAATGGGTCGACGCAATGGTGAGCGGCCGGCCGTATGCGTCGCTCGAAGCTTTGATCGAACAAGCCGAAAGCGTTTGGTGGTCACTCGAACAAAACGATTGGCTCGAAGCCTTTCGCAGTCATCCAAAGATTGGGGAAAAGAAAGCCGCCGAAACGGTTTCCGCGCGATCGCAACAGTGGTCCGGTCAGGAACAAGCCGGAATGAATGATGCTTCGACGGAAACGACCACCTCACTCGCCACTCTCAATCAAGTTTACGAACAAAAATTCAGCTTCATTTTTATCATCTGTGCCACGGGCAAAACTCCTCACGAGATGCTGGCCGCTTTAAAGGAACGACTGCAGCACGACGCAGCGACTGAGTTGCCAATCGCCGCCCGCGAACAAAGCAAAATTACCGAGTTAAGGCTGAAGAAATTAATCACTTCTTCGTAATTCGGGGCCAGTTCTTTGATAAACTGAG
The DNA here is from genome assembly GCA_963708055.1 of uncultured Acidobacteriota bacterium. Taxonomy (GTDB): domain Bacteria; phylum Acidobacteriota; class Blastocatellia; order Pyrinomonadales; family Pyrinomonadaceae; genus PSRF01. Next base: position 3,224,875 of record OY970193.1, read on the forward strand.
CCCCGACAATGAGCACCATTTCGACCCACATACTCGACACGTCCAGAGGAACGCCTGCCAGTGGTGTAGCCGTCAGCCTGGAAATGCAAAACACTGACGAGAGCTGGACTGAGTTGAGTCATGCCTGGACCGACACCGATGGGCGCGTGAAACCGTTCTTTCTGGTTGATCGCCAAGTGTCAAACGGCACTTACCGGCTGGTGTTTGACACTGAACCATACTTCTCGTCGTTAAGTGTTGGCTGCTTTTATCCTCAGGTGACGGTCGTTTTTAATGTCGACGACGGGTCTCAGCATTATCATGTTCCACTATTGATTAGTCCTTACGGCTATTCGACTTATCGTGGAAGTTAGTTTTTCCAAACTGGACAACTCCCTAGAGTGCGGTGCCTTGGCACCGCTTTGGTCAAAGGAGATGCTTTCAAGTAGATCACGCCTTTGGACAAAGCGGCAACAAGTTGCCGCACTCCAAGGAGACCTCCAGTCAATCTCAACCTATGATCATCCTTGACGCAACGCTCAGTGAATGGCTTAACCTGCTGTTCCGCTGGATTCATGTGTTTGCCGGCATCATGTGGGTAGGCACTACTTACTACTTCACGTGGCTCGACGCGCGTTTGACGGAAGAAGAAAAAGCCGCAGCAGCAACCGGCGTTACACCACAAGTTTGGATGGTCCATAGTGGCGGCTTTTATGTCGTCGAACGCCGCAAGGTACCCGATCTCGCGTTGCGAACGCTGCACTGGTTTCGCTGGGAAGCCGGCATCACGTGGCTGAGCGGCTTTGCCCTTCTGGTCCTGATCTTTTATCTCGGTGGCGGGGCGTTGATCGATCCGGACGTGCGCGAGCTCAGCGTCGTAAAAGCGGTAGCAATCGGGATCGGAGTGATACTCGCCTGCGGCATTGTTTACGACGTCATGATGGCGTCGCCTTTGGGTCGAAACGAAAAACTGTTTGCCGCGATTGCTTACATACTGATCGTGGCGGTGGCTTTTGGTCTCACAAACGTGTTCAGCGCACGCGCCGCATACATCCACCTCGGCGCTATCTTCGGCACGATCATGGCAGCAAACGTGTGGATGCACATCCTGCCCGCACAAAAGCGAATGATTGCGGCGCTCAACGAAGGGCGCAAACCTGACGAACGACACTCGGCCCAGGCGAAGTTGCGATCGAAACAGAACACCTTCATGGCTGTGCCGGTAGTGTTTATCATGATCAGCAATCACTTTCCCGGCGTCACGTACGGCGATCGTTACAACTGGATCATCCTCTCTATCCTCGTTTTATTAGGCTGGATCGCCGCGAAGTTTATCCGACGAGCGTAATAAACTGTGCCGCGCGAGAACCCCACAACTCTTCTCGACGAACTCAATGAGCTGAAAACTGACTTCACTCCAGCCGGCGGTAAACGTCTGGCGCAATTACTGGACCAACTATCGCGCAAACACTTCAACGATACCGACTCGCTTTTCCGCTACCACGAGTTGCTTCTGTTTGTGCGGGCGTATCCGCAAAATGCCGCGATCGTTCGCGCGGTTGAAAAGGAACTGCGAGCTTTTGCCGGCCGAGTGTCGCGGCTGGCAGATCTGGAAATCGATCTGGCCGAACTCCAGCATCCCGCAGTTTCCGGGATCGCCGGAACCAGTGTTATCGATACGTTCAGCTTCTACATCGTCCGGTGGCTGGTCCAACGCTACCCAAATACAGCGGAGATTTACTGGGACTGGTTCGAGGATGAGAACAATCTGGCCGAAGCATGGCCGCGACTCATGCCGCTGCTGGAAGAAGACGCTTTTGTCGAAGCCAACGTTCCTTATCGCGAATGGTTAACAGCCGCACGCGAACATAGTTCCGAACTTTCGTGGCTGATCGAGCGCGTGAACAAGGTCGAAAAAACGGATGAAGACCGGGCTCAACTCTACGATTCGCAACACCTCTACGTTCGCTGGACACCGGACTTTGCCGCCACTCGCACGGGCATGCGAGTCGCCAACAACAACTTTTTCTATCATCGCGGCCCGCTGATTCAACGACGCGAGATCAATCTGAGAGAACAACTAGCCCAACCTTCGCCGGAGTTGCGCAAGTTATCTTCGCGCGATGGTGCGCGAGCCATCGAAATGGCGCGCGAAGCCTCCACCACTCGCTACCGGGAACTCTACGGCTTCACGCATGGTGATCCGGGTCATGTGTATCGTGCGGAGCTGGGCCGCGGTGTGGAACTCTTTCTGATGGGCCTGCCCGCCGAAAAACGCCTGCCACTGCGCACATATCATTCGGTAATGATTTACAAGAATGGCGTGGCGATTGGTTACTTCGAAGGACTTTCGTTGTTTGAGCGGATGGAGACCGGCTTCAATCTTTATTACACCTTTCGCGACGGCGAAACGGCGTGGCTGTACGCGCGTTTACTGAATGTCATGCATCACTTCGCGGGTGTCACGGCCTTTTCACTTGACCCATATCAAATCGGTTACAAAAACGAAGAAGGCATTGAGTCGGGAGCGTTCTGGTTTTATCGCAAACTCGGTTTTCGGCCCATGCGCAACGAGACGTTGCAACTCACGCTCAAAGAAGAAGAAAAGATCAGTAAACGTAAAGGATATCGGACCTCGGCAGCGACACTTCGCAAGCTGGCGGAGAGTTCGATGATCTTTGAGTTGAATAGCGAAGGTGATTGGGATCGTTTTCAGATTCGCAAGATCGGATTCAAGGCGCAGCGAGTACACGCCGGCAACGATCTGGAGCTGGTGTTTTCAATGATTCCCGATCTCGATCGCTGGAGTCAGGAAGAAAAGCAGCAACTCAAGCGCATCGTTGAAGCGAAGCTCAGTGCCGAGGAATTGCTTTATCTCAGGTTGTTGCAGAAACATCAAAGACTCCGCGACGCAATCATTGAGGTTGGATCTTGAGCCACGGATGACACGGATAAACAATTACACGGATGAGCACTGATCGATCTGGTGTTCGAGGATCTTCGCATCGGAGAAGTTTTCGAGTTTGTTGAAATAGCCGGCGTCGCGATCAAGTGCGTCTTGCGGAACGAGCCCGACTATTTCTGCGCTTTCAATCATCACATCTAAACGTTCGGCTTCGCGTTGCACGGCATTGTAAGCAGCCGTCATTCCCGTCACTTTATAGTTGACCAGATTCATCGATACCTGGACCAGGCTACGCGTGTGCAACTGAAAACCCAATGCTTTGATGAACGGTAAACCGCCGTTGCGTGCGCGAATGCTGCGCGCAATCTGACGCGCTACCGTTATGTCAGTGCTGCGCAGAATAACGTTGAACGCAATCAGAAAATCGCGCGCGCCCACCGCAACCGCGCCGGCGGATTCGTGCACCATTGCCACTCCTCGATCCGGCGCGCGCTCGGGATTGGTTGTGATCTGCTCGCGCAGCAGTTCAAGAGCGCCACGGCGCACGTCTTCCAGATTTACGCGCTCGGGTCGTAGCGCCGCCCGTTCGTAAAAGTAGACCGGTATCGAAAGCTCACTCGCGATAACTGTTCCTGCTTCATGGGCCAGTTGCACACAATCATCCATCGTCACGCCACGAACAGGAACAAACGGTAAAACATCCGTAGCGCCAAGCCTCGGGTGCTCGCCCCGGTGCGTGCGCATATCGATTAGTTCTGAGGCTCTTTTGACGGCGTTGACAGCCGCGGCAACTACCGTTTCGGGCGGTGCGACAAACGTGATGACTGAGCGATTGTGATCCGGATCGATGTGTGTATCGAGAATACAGGTCGATTTAGTGTCAGCGATCGCGGCCGCGATCGCGCGAACCCTTTCGAGGCTGCGCCCTTCGCTAAAGTTCGGAATACATTCGACCAGACTTGATTGCACGGGCCTATCTTAGACAGTATTTGCCGGATTACGAAAAAAACTTCCGGTAACTTCGCTAATTTTGTATCTTCTTCTACGGTGCCGATAGATCGATTCATCAACAACCGCAAAAACGCCTGGCAACGGCTCGAGGAGCTGCTCAAGCTGCTCGACACTTCGTCGCTCCGGCGTTTGAATCGCGAGGAAGTTCGCGAACTGGGACGCATTTACCGTCGCACTGCTTCTGACCTTGCGATTGCGCGCGCCGAGTCGCGCGATCCGCGGCTGGTCAACTATCTCAACAGTCTCGTCATTCGTGCCCACGGACGCATCTATCGAGCCGATGCGCAGGGTGGCAAACGAATTCGCCTGTTCTTTACGCGTGAACTGCCACGAACCTTTCGCCGCACCTGGCGCTATACATTCCTCGCCTTTTTTGTCTTCGCACTTTTCTCGGTGATCGGATTTGTAGGCACTTACTACGATCCGGATTTCTCTGAAGTGGTGGGCGTCGATCAGGGCTGGCGCGAAATCAACATCGAAACGCGCACGCCATGGTGGGAACGTCTGAACGAGGGCAACCAGCTCGGGGCCAGTTTTATCATGACCAACAATATCATGGTCACGATATACACTTTCGCGTTTGGCGCAACGTTTGGAATCGGCACGCTTTTCTACATGGCTTACAACGGCGCCATGATCGCTTCCGTGCTGGCTCTTACTTACCGGGCGGGGTTTGGTAACGACCTGGTTACTTTCATGGTTGCGCACGGCGTGGTTGAACTCTCATGCATTTTTATCGCTGGCGGCGCCGGGTTGCTGATCGGCAGTGCGATGATTATGCCTGGGGATCTAACTCGCGCCGATGCATTGAAGATTCGCGGTATGGAAGCTGTGCGTCTGATGATAGGCGTGGCGCTTTTGTTGGTGCTGGCCGGAACGATTGAAGGTTTTGTTTCGCCGATGCCGATAGACCCGAGAATCAAATACAGTATCGGCGCCGTGACTGGGATAGCACTCTATTCGTATCTGCTCTTCGTGGGCCACGACGCGGCCGAAGTTGAGTGAATTCTTAAACAGTTTCACGCGGAACAACGGAGCTATGAAACTGCGAGTCGCCGTTGCGACGCCGCGTCGCCGCGTGAGAAATCCTCTTCACAACAAACCGCGTTCTTTCACCCGCAGATAAGTTTCCAACAACGCCGGCGCGAGGGCCGCAGCCGTCACGTCAAGCGCCAGTCCCCCGATCGACTCAACCATTCGCAATGCCGCCTCGCGATGATAAATGATCTCTTCAGAGACGGATTGCGTAAACAACTCTTTCACCGATGACGGCGTTTGTTGGACCACCGCTTTCAGATCTCGATCCGCAATCGTAACCACGAGGGGTAAGTGCCGCGGTCGCAGGAGGTGCAATGACGACAACAACTCCTTCGAGCCCTCTTCATCAACCAGATCCGTCAACACCACCACCAGCGATCGCCGTTTACTGTTTGCGGAGATAAATTCAAACGCGTGCGGATAAGACGGTTCGATCATCTCCGGCTCTACTGCGTACAACGCTTCCAGTGCGGATTCGAGGTGGTCGCGACCGCGCCCGGGCGGAAGATAACTCTTAATCCCGCGTCCAAAAACAACCAGCCCAGCGTTGTCGCCGGCGCGATTGGCCGCCGAAAGCAGGGCCAGCGTCGCGTGCACGGCCGAATCAAGCTTGGTTTCGTTTTCGATTCGCGCGGTCATTAAGCGCCCGGCATCGAGTGCGATAAGTACCGTTTGATCGCGCTCGATTTGATACTGGCGAGTGGTGAGTTTTCCACGTCGCGCCGTAGCGCTCCAGGAGATGTGACGCAACTCATCGCCACGCACGTAATCGCGTAGCGATTCAAACTCGCGGCCTTCGCCACGCCACGACGTCTTGCGATGAGACGACACGACTGAACGCGCGCCGAGTGCTTTCAGTTCCGCTTCGCGAGCGCGACGCATGTTGGGATAAACCTTGACCGTGGCCGGCTCAGTCACGTTCATCTGGCACCAGATCAATCTGAACCGGGAGCGAAATCGCAAAGCAGTTTGGCCAAACTCGAAGCGCCCACGTTTGGGCGGTTTGACACCATAAATCAGCGTAGCCGTGCTTTGCGCATCAACGTCAGCGCGAGCTTCACGCAGACCGTTCAGCGCCATCTGCGGTGGATATTCGTCTTTCAACAACAATGAAACCGATCGATTGGACGCGTTTTGAATGTGAATGCGAACCTCTGTTTCGGCGCCCATCGCAAAGCGCCCAACAAACTCGCGCGAGATCACCAGTCCTTTCGGGAGCCGGCAGAATCTCGACTCTGCGAAAGCCGCGCCGAGAAGCAGAACGTTGTAGCCGAGCGCAACCCAACGCAACCACGGGTATGCGCCCGACAAAAGCAACGGAATGAGGGCAAACGCGGCGAGCAGGTAGAAGAGTCGTGTAAATACGAACCGCATCAGGTTTGCGCCACAAATGAAGGTTGCGGAATTCGAATTCTCATCTGTGTAATCCGTGGATCACCTGGGAACTTGGGACAATTTCAGAATGTCGGAAATTACAGAATCAGGTGTTACGCCATCCAGCTCGGCCTCGGCGCGCAAAGTTAAACGATGACGAAGCACCGGAAGCGCAACGTCGCGCACGTCGTCAGGAGTCACAAATTGACGTCCACGAATCGCCGCCAGGGCTTTAGAACAAAGCAACAGTGCAACTGACGCTCGTGGACTCGCGCCGTAATGAATAAATGGATGATTTCGCGTGCGGCGGACAAGATCGACTGCGTAATGCTGCACACCTGGCTCCATCTGGGCGCGCGCGACTTCCGCGCGACAATGCAGAATCGCCTCCGGATCCGGAAGTGGCTTGATGTCTACATCTTCAAGACGCTTCGAATTGAACCCCGCATTCCAGCGCGCGACTACTTCACGCTCGTCATCTTCGTTGGGATAACCGAGCAGGATCTTCAATTGAAAGCGATCGAGCTGAGCTTCAGGCAGCGGATACGTTCCTTCGTATTCGATTGGATTCTCAGTAGCCAGTACGGTGAAGATCGACGGCAATCGAAATGCGTCGCCGTCGATAGTTACCTGCCGTTCCTCCATCGCCTCGAGCAGCGCCGCTTGCGTTTTTGGCGGCGTGCGGTTGATTTCATCGGCGAGCAGGATGTCGGTAAATATTGGACCACGGCGCAGGTTAAAAGTTGAGGTGGAGATATTAAAGACGTTGGTGCCAGTGATATCAGAAGGCATCAGGTCAGGCGTGAACTGAATACGACTGAAACTGGCGTTAATGATTCGTGAAAGCGTTTTGACGGTGAGGGTCTTTGCCGTGCCGGGCACGCCTTCGACGAGCGCATGTCCTTCGGCCAGCAAAGCGATCAGAATTTGCTCGATCGCATCGTCTTGTCCGACGATTACCTTCCGCAGTTCAGTTTGAATGTGTGTGACAGTGGAGGCTACAGTCTCGGGCATTTAATTGCCTTTGTGTGGTGCATTTTAAGAACAGGTCAAAGTACAAAGAACCAGGCTTGCGGTCAAATCTTTTCCGCTGCCTGGCGCGCGTCTCGTGAACGCATGCGCAAACCAAGCTCTTTCTCAATCTCGCGCAACCGGCGAACCAGATCGATTGATTGTCGCCACGTGATCGGTGCGCCGTTAATGGCGTCTTCACACTGACGCATCAACGTTTCCAATTTTTGGCGATCAACCGATGAACGCAGTGCAATGCGTTCCGCGATTTCCGTCCGTGGGCTGTTGTAATCCAAACCCGCAAGCCGCGCGAGCACGCGGCGCGTGCGCGTGTAAATGTTTTCGATAGCGAGATCAAAGGCACGTGAACGTTCCTGCAATTCCGCCATCGAAGCAACGTACTCCAAAGTTGAACGTCGATCGACCGTAGTCAGTGGCAGCGGGCGTCCGAAGCGCCGGGCGTTGGACCAGAGTACTAACAAGATCAACAGACCGATCTGCGCCACGAGTGGCATGACCGGTGTTCCGGCGAAATAAGTGGCAAGGGCATTTCCCGTGACACCACGCCCCTGATGATATTCATCGAAAGCGACGAGCCCGCCGCGCGCAGTCAGGGCATTGAGCGCGAGTCGCAGATTGTCATTCAGCTTGATGCCGTTGTTTGAAACGAGGTAAGGATCGGTGAGGATTACAATCCGGCCTTCTCCATACGCGTAGTCAATCAGCAATGCGCCGTTCTCGTCGGCAATATGGACCACGGGAGCAGAACGCAGAACTGGCTTCAGAACCGCGTCATCGTCGTCAGTTTCCGTCGTCTCGGATGAAACGGGCGTCTCGATCAACAAACGGGTGGCAAAACGAGACGGCAGCACTGATTCGACTTCGGTTGTGAGAACCGTCGGCTGCACTGGTTTCAGGGCCGTGACCGTATCGGTCATCTGAGCGGAATCACCGGGGTTTGTATCAATGCTGGGAAAATCAAACGCTTTCTTTTAAACTTCCAATACCCCGGATCATCCATGTCAAAATCACGGTCCACGAGGACGAAACGTCCGCCCTGCGAGATCCATTCACTCAAAGAATCCTGTTCTTCATCGGTGAAAGGGATCTTGACCTGGCCCACCACCACAAACGTATCTACCAGCTTGCCGGAATCGCCTAACAACTTGTGCGGCGTTTCTCGCCAGCGAATTACCTTCTGACCCGACTCGCTTAAGTAGTCGAAAAGTGCGCGTAGTCCGGTTGGTCCAGCGTGATACGACGAGCGGTTGGGGAAAAACTCATAATCATGCGTGTCATCCTTTTGGACGTGCGTAATCGAATTGAGAAGAACGAGCACGCCGACAATTACAACGAGAGTCAGGATGATGGAGAGTCGCTGTCGCATTGTTCAATCAGTTTATGAAGAAGGTTTTCTCTCGCAGCGGCGCAACGGCACTGCGTAAGAAAACCGATAACCCTTAGTATTTCGTTGCGCCGCTGCGAGAGAAGTGCTATCTCAGCCCTGCAAAGTCTCAATATAACCCGCTCGAAAATCCTGCCAGTCAGTTGCCGTGACGTTGGCGAAACCGTACCAATGACGTTCGAAACTATCCGTGAGTCCTTTCATTCTCGTATGTATCGGTGGAACGTTCCGCAGCGAATTTAAATAGTCGCGATTGGTTTTGTGATGGGCCAGGCTGATCAACTTACGATCACCAAGCTCGACCAGCAAAGCAATGTAGGCTTTGCGAATCGCCGCACGCAGGTCGCCCTGTCGAGCCAGAGTTTCAGCATCCGCAAGTAAATCCGTAGCGGTGGCGTCGGGTTCAAGTCGTTCTCCGAGAACCACACGGGCTTCTTGTTTCTTCGGTTTTTTAATCTTTTGTTTACGTCCCCAAAACCAAACGAGCAGCGTTTTGAGTACGAAGCCGATCACGAGCGCGGCAAGCGCCAAAACCAGCACTCGCACTATCACGCTAATCAAGTCGAGCCGGCCTGGATTGATTGAACGAGGCTGCGGCAAAAACTGTTGCAGCCACTTCGCGATGTCCTGCATCAGGCGAGTTAAGGCATTCGGACCACGCGGGCCGGTTGTGTACTCCGGTCGAGCGAGAATGCTTTCCAGTCTATTTTTTGCATCCTGCTTGTTTTCAACCAGCCCGCCCGGTTGCTGGCGTTCAGCGATGCGGTTTTCGAGCGCACGAAGCGTTTCGAGGAGGGTCGAAAGCTTTGGTACCCAGTCAGAGGCGTTGTTCATTTCATCAAGCGACTTGTGCAACCACGTGTTGTCAACGTTGACCGTTTCGCCTTGCGTTTCAACTGACTGTTTGGCCGGCAGACCATCACGAACTTCCTGACTTACTTGCGACAGCTTGGTCTTATAATCCTCGTCGTCTTCATCCGTTTCTTCAAGAGTCTCCAACGACTGGATCGCGCGCTGCAAATTTCGGTGATAATCGGTCAGCGGGATAGCGGCAACGTTAGCGGGACAGATGAGAAGAATGGCCAGCAACATCATCATAGCCAAACTGCCACGCATTCGTTTTGTTGATAGCAAAGACATCGGTTAATTACACGACCTGCCGGCTCGGCAGCGGTGGCGGTCGCTTTTCCATCGAGTGGAGCGCGGTTCCGAACGGCGATTGCACGTTGATATCGGGAACTTCTCCGAGTTGGCGCGCTGCCATCAATTCAAGGTCATAACCTTCGTGCCTCACGCGTTCGTCGACATAAAGCAGTGAAAGTCCCAACATCCAAACCGGTGTCAGCAGTATTGAACTCAATGGTCCAAGTATGCTGTAAGCAATCGCGTACCACGCGGGCCATTCGGCCGAGTTTCTCAGATTGATTCCGCTTAGATTGCCGATCAACCCGATGAGAAAAACCAGAATAGCCATCGCCGATAACGTCGCGAAAGTAGTAAACAACGTCATTGCCATCAGGCGGCGAACGTTGCCTTGCGCGAGTGAAAAGCTTCGACCTACCGCGTCAAAAACGCCTTTGCCTTCAACCAGCATCACCTGATGAACATAAGCCACTCGCCCCACCATCAGGAAAAAGAGCCACGTTGATAAACCGGCAGCCAGTATCGCTCCAATCACGCCGATGATCACGGCAAACCAGACCGGCAAGATCGCCATAAACAGCGCCGCGATAAACATGATGAGACCGGCGACGGTTTGTCCGCCCATGGCCGAGACGCTGAATGACGTAAGGATCCATACCAGCACTATAAACGACGCGAGTAGCAGTGCCCCGAATCTCGCTTTTACCGCGGTGTAAGTTGCACTCGCAGTAACCGGATCGTTGCGCAGCAGATGGGCCACGAGCGTGCGTGTCGCACCACCCATAACCACGAGAATTAAGAGGTATCCGATCAACATCACGACGAGGGCGATGATTAGCATCGGGATGTAAAAAAAGAGGTCGCGAGTGACGGACGTGAGGAAGAGTTTCTGCACGCTGAGCGAAAGCATCATCCAGCCGGCGGCGACGATGATCACGGGAGGCGCCGCAATTCGGATCAAGACAAAAAGATGCCGGCGATACAGCCTAACAGCGCGATCGATCAGGTCTCCGGCGCCGAGTGGCGCAAGCGAGAGATGAGATGGTGAGAGCGTGGCCATCGATACGTCAGTATACGAGTGCTAAAAAGATTTAGCCACGGATTTACACGGATAAAGACAGATTTAATCCGTATTCATCCGTGTAGATCTGTGGCTAAGTTCTGGCCACAATCATTGGGGCTCTTTTAGTTTGCGGATCATCTCGCGGAGTTTCTCGGCGTCAGGCGCGTCAGCCGCCACTTTGAGATAAGCCTCCAATTCCGCCGCCGCCTGTGTTTTATTCCCGCGTGAGCTATAGATGATGGCCAGTATCCTGTGGGCCTCTTTCATTTCCGTTTTGCCGAGTTCCAGCGAAGCGAGCAGTTCTTTTTCTGCATCAACAAATAGACCCAGGTTTGCCAGCGCCTGGCCAAGAAAGTAGTGTCCAACCGCCGACTTCTCTTCCTGCTTCAACGCCTGACGCAGAATCGGCACCGCTTCGCCATATCGCTTCATCATTACATTCGCAATACCGCGATTGATCAGAGCAGGAAATGAGTTCGCATCAATTTTTAAAGCACTCTGGAAGGACGCGTCCGCTTCCTCCAAGCGATTCGATTTAAGATATTGAACACCCAGGTCGTTGAAGGCTTGTATAAACGTTGGGTGTTCTGCGATCGCGAGTTTCAACTCTTCAATCGCCGCTGAACGATCGCCTTTCCTGGAGTGCTCGGCGGCCAGTTCAAAATGGGCCAAAGCTTTCTTCGGAACTTTTAATAGTTCGGCATCAACGACCGCAGGTTTGATCTCAACGCGGTCCTTAAACTCCAATCGAATATTGAGCGTAAATATTTGCGGTGGGCCACCTCTGAATTGACGGATATCGACGGAGGTCGTAAACGGTTTGTATTCTGCTTCTTTTTCGATAGTTACTGTATAGCTCCCGGTAACAAGACCACGAAAAGCAAAGTTGCCGTGCTCGTTTGTGGTAAAGACGCGATCGCCACGAGTCATGGTCGAAAGGCGAATCCGCACACGCCGCTCCAGGGGTCTACCGGAGGGGCTGAAGACCGTTCCGATGATTGAATTCAAACCACCCAAACCCGTTTGACTCTCGCTATCGGAGATCGTCGAGGTTTGAGCGGAGAGGGGCCCTGCAAAGCTCAGCGATAGCAGAAGCGTCAACACCAGTCCTGGCAAATTGAGAGTTGAGGGAATTTGCACGTCCGTTCTCCTTTGCACGACCCTAATCTAAATGAGGCGCTGCCAGTCTAAACCAGCAGCGCCTCACTTGGTTAAGTTTACCTCTCAACAAGTCACAAGAAACCTCATGACTTCAGGATCTTAGAACTTGAAACTCCCCTGGAAGTGAATGACTCTTTGGCTACCCGACGTGGCGGTGATGCGACCAAAGTTGGTTGCATCAAACGCGACGTTGCCATAAGAGAAGTTTGCATTGTTCAAAATGTTGATGAACGTCGTCTTGATCTCGAAACTGGTACGCTCACCGATTGGGAAGCGCTTGATAACGCTCGAGTCGAGATTGAAGTATTTCCCACTGTTAATGCTGTTCAGCGGGAAGTTGCCGAAGGTTCCAGGTGCAGGCGCGCCCAACAATCCTGGTTTAAGGGTTGAATTCTGTACGCGACCATTCGGAGCGAATGTGATATCCAGCAACGCGGGATTGAACCAGAACACACCGCCAGGCGTTCGGAAGACACCAACGTTACTCCTGAATTCTTCGAACGACATACCTACGAGCTGTGCTGGAAGGTTATTCGCGTCCGCGCCGGCATTGAAGTTGTTGAAGGTATTTCGACCGGCGGTGATGAAGAACGGTGGTCTGGTTGAATAAACGCCAATACCGCCAACTGACCAACCACCAATCACGTGATTCACGATCGAGTTAGACGTATCCACATAGCGGCGGCCTCGGCCAATCGGCAGATCGTAAAGACCATTGACCACGAATCTATGGGTCTGATCGTCGTTTGACCGCCGGTAGTCGAGTGTCTTATCACGGAGAGTGCGGAAGTTTTCCAGCGTGCTCTGGTTGTTGCCCTGAGCATCCGGAGCGTCAGTAAGAGCTTTACTGAACGTGTAATCCGCCTGAAAACTCAGACCACCCGCGAACCGCTTTCTAACCTCGATCTGCAACGAGTGATAATTCGACATCGAGTCGTTGCTTAGCAGTCGTGATGAACTCGCATTTGGATTTGCGACAAAGTAGTTGGAAGGAATCAGGTTGGCTGGATTCTCACGTGCGGCCCTGTAAGTGTTGCTGAAGGCCAACGTGGCCGCCATCGTGCCAACGTTATTGGTGTTGAGGTTGCTGATGAACGTCGTGTTTTCAAAGCTGTTCGCAAGCGACGCACCAGTGAAGAATCTCGACATCCAAAGCAGATTCACCTGTCCAGGCAAGCCCTTGTTGGCAAAGCTGCATGCAACCTGGTTAGCCTGGCCACACAGCGGATTCGCCGCCGTAAAGAGAGCGAGATTCCGTTGAGCACTGAGAAACTCTCCCAGGAAACCATTCTCGAAAATGTTGATTTCGTTGAAATCAACCGCGCGATACAGCTTCACCGCATGATTAGCTGAGTAGCGGATCTCGAGGGCAGTGTCCCTGGCGATCTCGCGCTCAAAACCAAACGACCATTGCTGCGCGTACGGAGTTTTGAGATTGGGATCAATGGCCCAAATAGAGTTGTTAGGATTAGCTACGTTGTTGGTTCTGTCGGTAATCGGCATCGTGAAAGTCGGCGACGGAAGCGCCACGCCTGCGCCGGTCAAAACTCCTGTCGGAGTCGTGTTGGCGGGAGTGGAAATCAAGCCGGGGTTGGTTGTGCCCGTACCCAAGGCATTGCTAATCACCGTAAAACCATCGCGCAGATAACTGATCGAGAAACCACCGCGTAGCGAACTCTTACCGGGTCCACCAAAGATAAACTTGCCGATCCCACTGTTGAAGTCAGGCGAATAGGCAAATCCAAAGAACGGAGCAAAGTTGTTCCAGTCGTTATTGTAAAGACCCTTGCCCGTATCGCCGCTTACGAAATCCAGCGTGCCTACCGCCGGCGCCGCTCCAGCCGCGGCAGTCGGCCGGAACAGATTTCCGAACCCGGAAACACCGAAAACATCTTCATGGTTCGTCAACTGGATTGCGAGACCATTCGGGATTGTCGGAACACCCATGTAGTCCCAGCGGACACCAAAGTTGAGCGTCAGGTTCGAGCGGTAACGCCACTGATCCTGAACGTACAACGCGAGGTCTCTTTGCTTGAACAATCTCGCCCTGGTCGCACCGGCAACAAATCCGGAATCAGGGCTGGTAACGTTCAACGTCCTCGAAGCGCTCGACAAGTTGCCGACAATGTTCGCAAACACATTGCGAGCATTGGTTCTAATAGTGGCATTCGAGAATGGAAAACTCGAATCGTTGATGCCACCGGGGTTGTGTGCGGGCGTACCTAAAACGATTCTCGGATTCAATCCTAAATCGTTGAAGGTGTCGGCAAATATCTGCTGGTAGTCGCCACCCATGCGGAACAGATGATTGCCCCGCGACCAGGAGACGTTGTCGCTGATTTGCCATACCTGCGTGTCGCGACCCTGCGACTGGAAGTTGTCACCTGCCCATGGATCGGTGATGCCCTGGAAATCGATGAACGCTTCGGTAGGCTCGTTCTCGAGAATAAATCCCACTGGCGCCCATTGCTTGCCAACGCGAAATACGTTGGTAACGTTGGAGCCAAAGTTTGAAACCACTGCGCCCGTAACCAACCAACGCGGACCACCCTGGAAAGAGTTGGCCAAACCGGGGAATGGCGCCTCGAGATTATTGAAGGTATCGGGCGAGAGGATGTTCTTGAAGTAGTTGAGCACAAACTCAAACTTGTGTGAGCCGAGGCGTGTGTTCTCAACTAACTGGTGGTCATAGCGCCCAACGTACTTATCGTTGTTGCTGACGCCGCTGACGTTGTAGCGAAATCCGGCCATGTTAAAGCCATCGCCGACGTCAGTGTTGTTGTGTGCCGGCATGGCGTTGATGTGAGCCATCGTGATTGGATTCAAAGCGTTTTGGTTTCCAATCGCCAACAGGTTCACGGTTGTTACACCGGTCGTACAGCCATTTGCGGGCGGATTTCCACAAATTCTGTTGTAACGGAAAATTCCCTGACGAGCTTCGGGGGTCAACACAGTTCGATTTCGAGTGACGGACAACTTATCGCGGAAGCCTTCATACGCGAAGAAGAAGGTCGCTTTTTCTTTGCCACTCCAGATCGCTGGTCCACCTTCACCCACTCTTGGGAAGTAGATCGGGCCACCGATATCAAAACCAAAGAAGTGCTGGTTTTGTCGTGGACGCGGGGTTGCGTTTGCGTTGTTGAAGAAGGTATTCGCCTGCAACGCATCGTTACGATTCATGTAGAAGAGACCGCCATGAAACTCGTTGGTTCCTGACTTGGTCACGAGCGTTACTTGTCCGACGCCGCGTCCCTGTTCCGAACCGACGGTTCCTGTGGTGATGCTGAACTCGGCAGTGGAATTCAAAGAGGGAGTACTAATCGCAAATAGAGAACTCGTCTTTACGAAGTTATCCATTGCGTTGATGCCGTCCTGCGTAACGTTGGTAGCAGTTTGACGCAGACCGGCAATGGATGAACCGCGCACGTTGTCTCCAGTAACCGCAATACCAGCTTGAAGACCTGCCAGATCCAACGGATTGCGCGTTGGCAGCGGAAGGTCAACGACCTGTCTGGTATTAATTACGTTGGTTAGAGACGGGCTGGCGGTGTTGAGTACTTCCTGCGCAGTTGTAACCGTGACTATCTCACCAGCCAATCCTACTTCCAACGCAACGTTTACTTGCGTCGTCAGATTGAGCGAGATGATGACTTCACGCGCTACGTATTTCTTGAAACCGGTAGCCTCAACAGAAACCGTATACGTCCCTGGCAGCAATGCCTGGAAGTCGAAGGCTCCGTTACTGTCGGTTACGGCGGTACGCTCGGCGGCTGCAATGTTGCTTAGCAACTTGACCGTTGCGCCCGACACCACCGCTTTTTGGGGGTCAGCAACCGTTCCGGATAGGGATCCGGTTGTTTGACCCTGAACAACGACTTGAACAGTTAGTACTGCCAAGCCGACGATCAGCATCCTGGTAAACTTTCTCATTGTCTCCTCCTAGAGAATGGGCTCACTCAAAGAAGTTAGAACTACGGACCGATTGTGGTGTTATGAAAGCGGCCTGAATGAGAAAACTACCAACACAGGAAACGGATGCTTCCTGTGCTTGCTTTACTAAAGCAGCTTACGCGTACTTAAAAAAATAAATGAGACTAAAGTCTTTATTACTTCCTAGCGGGGTTTCGTTAAGAGGTGCAGCAAGCTACATGCCTGAAAGAGGGATCAGAAAGCCCAATAATTCCGGGGTTATCGCCTAAGGGTCCACCAAAAACTTGGAGAACAATCCATAATTCTGAAGGTTTACGGTTATATGAACACACGTTGTGCGCGAAATTTATCGAATCAAGGTTGATCCGCGTTCATAACGGGCTGAGTCGGGCGTCTCAGTATTCGAGCTTACCGTCGAGCTTCATGTCGCTTACTTTGAAAACTACGTTGAGTTTGATAGCGGTGCCAAACTCAGAAACAAAGCGGACATCGTGAAAGGTAGGGTTAAGAAACGGACGTTCATCCACTATCCGGGGAAAGATAAAACGCGCTCCGAATCCGTCAGGACCAGGCGGCACATACTGCTGCAAAAAGACGCGTTTGCCGTCGTTGCGTTCGAGGTAGGTGGTGTTTTTTAGAGTTCCGGTAGCGGCACTGCTCACGATCTGCATCGCTTTACCAAGCGATCGCTTGTCAGTGCCTTCCACCGTCACGGTAATTATGATCGCATCGTCCGAAGGAACTTCCGCAAAACTGTTCATGCGCGCGATCACGTCAGGGGTGAGATCCTTCTTTTGCAACTGAATCATGCGAACGAACGCCTGGCGAACCGGGCGCGCTGAGAAGAACCGGATGCCGTACGTAATACTGGTCGCTTGATTGGTAGCTCCCTGTTCGAGCCGTGAGTTAGCGTTGGGAGCTCGCCCGCCGGACGTGCGCGCATCGGTGGTCGGCTGAAAGAACATCTCGGAAAGATCGGTGTCGACCTGGCGCTGCCCCCACGGTGAACTGTTCAGGATTTTTTCCGCGTCTTTCTTTGACCATTCCTTCCATGATTTCTGCTGTTTCTGCCCGATCACCGAACTTGCCGAAATCACGGCCAGAAGCAAAAAAAGCAGCGGGAGTTTCTTAATCATCGCTGGGCCTTTCAGTCGTGATGAGAACCTGGGGAGACTCATCCTTCGATGTTAATACTCCAACTTGCCCTCATAAATCATGTCCTGAAGCTTGTATTTCGTGGTGATAGTGATCTTCTCGCCAACTTGCGCAAAGAATCTAACATCTCCCGAGTCAGTCAGAAAAGGTTGACCGTCAACCTGGCGCGGGAAAATAAACTTCGCACCAAGTCCATCATTGATGGGCGGTTTGTAATCAACGACGAACAGGCGTTTGCCATCATTGCGCTCGAGATAAGCCTGGTTCTTGAGCGTCCCTACTGTTGCACTTGAAAAAGCCTGGAGAGCCGGACCGGAGAAGCGATTATCCGAAGCGTCAAAGGTGACTGTCACCACGATGAAGTCGCTAAAGTCGCGCGCGACGAATGGTCCAAGTTGTTCGCGCACGGCTTTGCTTTCCTTCTCCTGAATTTCGATCATGCGCGCGAACGCTTGCCGGATCGGTTTCGCAGAAAGAAAACGCACGTGGTAATTGACAGCCATAGCCTGATTGCTGGCGCCTTGATCGGCACGATTTCCCTGGACCGATCGACCGCCGCCACCGATTGCAGACGTACCGGCATTTGCAGTCGGCGAATAGGTCATCTCCGACGTGTCAGTATCAGTTTGTGTTTGGGCCCACGGAGAAGAGTTCAACATCTTGTTAACTTTGCTCTTGTCCCATTTGGGCCATAGTTCTTTTTCCTGTGGGGCGGCGAAAAATCCGGTGAGCACGATCACCAGAATAATGGGGGATAGTATTTTCAACTTAGTACTCCAGTTTTCCGTCGTACATCATTTCCGACACTTTGTACCGGATGTTTAGTTTTACCTTTTCACTGAATTGAGCGACGAAACGAACGTTGTCACTTTCGGGAGTCAGAAACGGATTGCCTTCAAGCTTTCGCATAAAGACGAATTTGGCGCCCATGCCATCCGGACCAGGAGGACGATAATCAGTGAGCACCAATCGCTTACCGTCTTTGCGTTCGAGATAAACCTTTTCTTTCAGCACTTCCGGCGTGGCATCTACGAGCAACTGCATCGTTGGACCAACCAATTTCGGATCGGCTGCCTCCGCGGTTAACGCGATCACCACGTAGTCGCCGAAGTCGCGATCGACAAAGCCCTGCAACTGAGTGGAGAGAGTGTCATCCACTTCCGGTTTCTGCAATATGAGCATGCGCGCAAATGCGCCGCGAACCGGTTTGGCGGAAAGAAATCGTGTTCGATACCTGACGGTTCTATCGACCTTGGGCTGGCCCGTCTCCCCGCGATTTGCATCATTGGATGAAAGCACACGCTCTGAAGCTCTATTTGAAGCGGCCACAGAAGTGATGGCGCCGCCGGAGGGTGGTGAATCGGAAGTTCCTTCTGTTTGAGTTTGCCCCCAGGGTGAATCGTTCAGAATCTTTGCAGCTTCTTTTTCCGTGAGTTCAGTCCACGACTTGGATTTCTGACCTAAAGCAGAACCGACGCAAAGCGCAAGCACAAAGCTGCAAAAGAGTACTCTCCTCATTTTCTTTTTGAAACCTCCAGGAATATTGATTAAAGCGGATGAGTCATGAATGCGTAAGATTGGCTTCAACAAGATTTACAAGATGAAACAAGATTTCCAGGATGAAGAAAGTACTAGCAGGTAATCTAGTCTTATCTTGTAAATCTTGTTTCATCTTGTAAATCTTGTTGAAGCTAACTTCGCCCAGCCATGCCCTGCTGGAATAAAGAACAATTGAGGAGAGCAGGAATCCCGCTCTCCTCAATGTAACGCCCACTACAACTCCATCAAATTAGAAGTTGAAGCGGACTACCAATTGGACCAAACGGCCACCTGGATCGTTGGTGGTCGAAATGTCCTGATAAGCGGCCGTGTAGCGAGCGAATGTCGCCGTTCCGAATCCGCCGAGGGTGTTGATATCGTTCGACGCCGAACCGATGAGGAAGTTGATGTTGTTAAAGGCATTCAACATCTCACCGCGCAGCTCGAGGTTGGTGTTTTCCGAGAACCTGATCTTCTTAACAATGCTCAGGTCGGAACGGAAGAACGATGGTCCTTTGAGAACGAGGTTATTGAAGCCACACTCGCCCGCAAATCCCTGCAAGCAGTTCAGGCCCGCCGGTGCGATGTAGGCACCTGTAGGCGCACCCTGATTGTAGATTGGACCAGTTGTGCCGCCACCAAATGCGGTGTTGAAAGCTCTGAACGTGTTCTGACGAATCGCAAAAGGCAACGCCCAAATGTTACCGCGTACGACTCCATCAGCATCGGCTTCGCCACGATAAACACCGACTTTTTCCTGAAGTTCTTTGGCAGTCATTCCGACCAGTTGTACGTTACCCAATGAGAAGGGTGAACCACTCTGGACACGAATGTTGCCGTTGAAGCCCCAGCCACCCAGAAGTCTGTCAACCCAACCATTCGCACCGCTAAGGAACTGTTGTCCACGTCCCACCGGCAGTTCATAAATGAAGTTGGTCTTGAAGGCCTGGGTAATGTCGAACGGCGTTACACCGCGACGATTGTCCAACTCGGGCCGGAGTGTAGCCGGCTGATCGAAGAGATCCGAGTTGCTCGCGTACATGTTTGAAAGCGCTTTCGAGAAGGTGTAGCTCGATTGCACCAACAAACCTTTGGCGAAGCGGCGCCGGAACTCGATCGTTAGACCATCGTAAGTGCTGTATCCCTCGTTGGTGAACAGGAACGCGCCGCCGCGTTTGCCCGGGTTCACAACGAAGAAGTTGTACGGGATACCGGCTGCAATCCGGTTTGGATTGAAGGTAGCCTCATTGGTTGTTCCAGCGATAACACCGGCGAAACCAAGCGCACTGCCGTTCAATGGGTTGAGTGGCGTGGTGAACGCTGTGTTGGCCCAGAGCGTGCCGCTGTAGAGCCCGTTGCACAAGGCAATGGTAGCGCAGTTGCTGGCGGTTGCCGGGCTCTTTCCGGTCAGGTAACCGAGCAGGTTAGGCAGCGGGAAAGTGCCGGTGTTCGGTCCCTGATAACGGAACTGAATGCCACGGCCCGCTGCAATGTTTGCCAGCAGGTTTCTCTGAGCCAATTGGATCTCATTGAGGAAGCCGTTTTCATACAGATTCGTCTCGTTGAGATTGTATTGACGCCAGAGATCCTTACCGCGGTTTCCAACGTAACGAACTTCCACCACCATGTTGGAGGTGATTTCGCGCTGAACGCTGAACGTCCACGAGTTGACGTGTCCGGTCTTCATATCCGGCAGGAAGGTGTTAGCCGGATCGGTGATGCCACCAACACTCGGATATGTCGGTACCGTTGCCAGGTTGGCAGGACGTGCCGGCAATCCGTTACGGAACAGATTTCCAAAGGTAAGCGGGAATGGTGTTCCAGCCGTGCTTTGATTAGCCGTCAAAGTTCCGCCGGGGTTCGAGTTGAAGAGACTCGTAAAAGCACCCGTTCCTTCGCGGATGTATGCGACCGAGAAACCACCGCGGAATACGGTCTGTCCTGAGTTGCCGAACATCCGATGCCAGAAACCATCCGTGCCGGTGTTAGGACTCCAGGTGATGCCTACGCTCGGCGCCAGGTTTCCGTAGTTGGTGTCGAAGGTTTTTTCACCTTGCGAGAACTGCACGAATCTCGTGGGAGTGCCCGTCAACGTGCCCGGCTTAAAGAGATTGCCGAGACCCGACTCACCGTAAATCTGATCGAACGACTCAAGCCTTGAAAGACTGTCGTTCAACGGCTGGAACGGTCCCTGAACTTCCCAACGCAGGCCGCCCGTCAACGTGATGTTGGGACGGAAGCGCCAGGTGTCCTGCGCGAAGAAACCATATTCAGTCAACTGCGCGCGGGTGATCAGAGAACCTAGGTATTCATACTTACCGGTCTCTTCGTTGAGACGGATGTTCGCCGTAACCGCGTTGATACGACCTGCGAGCGTCGCATAAAGCGACGCGGCTGCAGCCTGCTGACTCACAGTGTCCTGAAGTGACGAGAACGCGCCGAACGCCGTCGCATCGCCCGCGAGCGTACCGCTGATACCGAAACCAACTGTCGGTACGACCGTGGAGTTCTGTGCCCAGTAGTTCACTCTCGTAACCGAGGTGCCGAATTGGAGCGAGTGATTACCCTTGATCCAATTGAGCGTGTCAGTGAACTGCTTAACCGGCGAGTTGCGACGTGAAGGAGCAGTCGTAACGGTTGCGGTCGAGATACCTGGACCACCGATTCCCAGCGATACACCGCCCTGGTTTTCAAACTGTCCCGAGTTCACCTGTGGGAAGAACAACGAGCTTCCACCAGTCAAACCGAAGCGAGCTTCGTTGACGAGGTTTTGCGAGATGGTCCAACGCCAGGCAGTGGAGTTTGAAAAACGGTTCGAGTCCTGGCTACCAAAATTCGGGAAGCCTGGAAACGCGGGGTCAACGCTGTTAAGAAAGTCGACCTGAGAACGGAACTGCTGATAGTTCCAAATATTCTCGACGTGATGGTTCTTTGCAATGGTGAAGTCGAAACGAACCGTTGGGAACTTGCGAGTCTGGCCACCCGGATTGAAGAAAGTCGCCTGCTGCAGGTTCGGATTCGACGTTTGCAGGAAGATCGCATTCACGCCGGACAACGAGCTTCGCATCTCTGCGAGCAAGCCGCTGATGGTCGGGTCGGCTGTGTTGATCAAACCGGCGTTGGCTGCCAACGTGAAGACGTTGACCGAACAGGTAAAGTTCGGCGGCGTCGGAACGCAGGTTACGTTTGCCGGAGGAGCTCCTGCATAAGCCGCACTGGTCGTCGTAAAACGATGAATGCCGGTTTGAGCTTGCGGACTCAGTACGGTGCGAGTGCGCGGTGAGCTCTTTTCAGGCAAACGATACTCTTCGTAGTTAACGAAGAAGAACGCTTTATCTTTACCGTTGAACAAGCCGGGGATCGTAATTGGACCACCGATCTTGCCGCCGGGCTGATTCAGAAGAATGCGCTGTTGCGGGGCCTTGCCCGTCACGAAGTCGGGTGCAAGATCTCGATTGTTGAACCAGTAGTTTGCATTTAGTGCGGGGTTACGGTGATACCAGTAAAGACCACCGTGATATTGGTTCGAACCACTCTGGGTCACAAACTTGATTTGCACAGCGCCTTCCGCGGAACTCTCGGCTCCGGGAGTTGATGTGGAAACGGTGACCTCTCCAATAGCGTCGGTTCGTGGTCTGATGTAGGTGAAGAAACCGTCGCTCGATTTGAGGAGGTTGTCTTGCACGTTGATTCCGTCGAGTGTGATGTTGAGAGCGCCCTTGGGCAATCCGTTGACGGATGAAGTGCGGGGGCGTCCTGGGGTGGCTGTTCCTGGCATTGCCAGAACGAGGTCGAGAGCATCGCGAGAAGCCGTTGGCAAGTCGCTGATCTGTCGACCGGTTAACGTAGTGCCGACTGTGGCTGATTGCGTTTGCAGCAACTCACCACCGCCCACAACGGTAACCGTTTCGGTTGCCGATCCGATTTCAAGCTCGACGTTAATCGTCGAGGCCTTTCCGACGTCTATCTTAATCTCGGTGACAGCCGCTTGCTTGAAGCCTTTGGCAACTATCGTGGCCGTGTACACACCGGACGACAAGGTTGGAACGCTGTAAGCTCCATTACTGTTGGTCTCTGTGGAAAACTCCTGATTGGTCCCAGTGTTTTTCACGGTGACGGTAGCACCGGCTACCACGGCACCCTTCGGGTCAGTTACGGTCCCCGACAGTGAACCTGTCGAGGCGCCTTGTCCTAACGCGGGGAGCGCGTATAGACCAACGGTCAGGAGTACTAGCAGGTACTTCTGAAGACCGTTTCTCATCACGTAATCCTCCAAGAATGGTTTTAGCCCGATGCAAGGCACGCAAGGCTCGCCCGGCACCCTGAAAATGAGGACAACTTACTGTGACTGATAAGAATTGGAGGCCCGCTCAAAAAAACTGAAATGGGCTTATGTGTGTCCGGCTTCTAGGCAATTACTGAGCCAACGAAGAATCGGGCTACATGTTCACATTTCAGAAGGGCTGGCGGTGCACAGCTTACAAGTTTCTGGATTTCTATTCAAATAATTGAACGCAGGTAGGTGTTTTTTCGAAGGTTTGAGAGGTAGTTTTCTCGCGCAGCTACCGCGGTGCCGTTGCCGCTGCGCGAGAAATCATTAATTCCTGGTCGAGCTCTTCAGCTGATCGAGCACCTTCCGCAGGTGGTCCGCATCAGAAGCGGTTGGGACCAGGGTCAGATACGTTTCCAATTCCTGAGCTACGCGATCGTATGCCTTACGATCCAGATAGATAGCCGCCAGGAAACGATGCGCTTCTTTAAACTCACCCGGACTCGCTTTCACACAAGTGAGAAACGCCTTTTCGGCTTCGTCGTTCTTATTCAGTTTTATGAGTGTGCGACCGAGGTAGTACTGGGCACCCGAAGAATCTGGTTTTACTTTTAAGGTCTGACGCAAGAACTTTTCGGAGTCTTTGAATTTCGATAGACGGAACAGTGCGATCGATCGATTGAGCAATGGCTCGTAACCCTCCGGATCAACCTTGAGAGCTGCTTTCAGTGCGTCATCAGCTTCCTGGTTCTCATTTAGACGGAGGTGAAGGATCCCGATTAAGGTGAGAGCGCTTGCGTAATTGGAATACTCGGCAACTGCCAGCTTGAGTTCCTTGATCGCTCCCTTGTAGTCCTTCTCCCGCGCGAGTTTCGACGCGTTGTCATAAAACTCGAGTGCCTTCTTGGGCACGCCGGCATTGGCCGCATTCACAACCGAAGCCCTGGCAGTCGGGGCTTTAGCAGGATCGGCCTCGCGCAACCGAATGATGACTGTATAGGTCTCTGGTATGGGAGCGCGTTCCCTGACGATATCTAGCGAATAATTTACGGGCTGATACTCTTTCTCACTATCAATGACGATAAAGAAGGTTCCGGAGCCCACACCGCTGAACACAAATTTTCCGCGATCGTCAGTGGTTGCGATGACTTCACCGAGGGTTGGTGAACTGAGCCGGAGTCTCATCCGGGTCGTAATTGGAAATCCGTCCGGACTGTAAACGGTGCCGACGATATAGTTATTGCCACCGTGACGGAGGTTGTTACTTTCTGTCACGCCACCCGGAATCTGAGCACTTACAAGGGCCGCGGAATAGATGAAGGCAAAGGTCAAAAAAAGAAGTCGGCCCATTGAAGTTCTGTTGGTTGAGAACATGACACGCTCTCCTCTCGATCGGCGGAGTTAAAAACATCAGCCACAAAAACGCTAACCCGTCAGGCTCGAAATGGGATATTTGGGGTCCCAAGAATATATCCGTCTGGTCTGAAAAGCCAGCAAAAAGGCGCTGCCAATTTCTTGGCAACGCCTTTTTTGAAAACTAACCAAACGGTTAGAAGTTGATGCGAATCAGGAAGTCAGTAATACGACCGCCCGGATCGTTCGATCCGTTCGGATCCTGGTACGCCCAACCATTAAGCATCTGACCGAAGGTGCCCGTGAACGCATTGATGTTGTTCACGTTGCCACCCCAACCGCCCAGACGCCAATTGGTGTGATTCAGAACGTCGAACATGGTCATACGGAACTCAACACTGCGTTTCTCACCGATAGCGAACTTCTTGCCGATCGACGAATCAATCTTGAAGAAGTTTGGTCCGAAGAGAACGAGTTTGCGGTATCCGCACTGTCCCTGAGCGCGTTGTTGACAATTGGCAAATCCAGCCGGAGCGATAAAGCGACCTGATGGCGGAAGATTCGTGGCAGTGTAGCCAGAAGTCGTCAGACCAGTGGTCGTAAACGCGCGAATGGTGTTGGCAATGATGTCAGCCGGTAGCCAGGTTACGTTTGCAACTGGTGATGCTGTACCAGCCAGGTTTGGAATCGCTGTGTTGAAGTACACACCGATCTCATCCTGCAGCTCTTCAGCAGTCATACCGACGAGTTGAACGTTCTCCAACAATACTGGAGAACCACTCTGCCAACGCATGGTCGGCGTGAGTGTCCATCCACCCAGAAGGGTATCGGCCAGCCAGTGTGACGACGACAGGAACTTCCGTCCTTTACCGAACGGGAGATCCCACGTGGCGTCAAACTTGAACGCATGGCGGAGGTCAACCTGGGCAGGTGATTTATCCAACAAACGATTACGCAGCGAGTTGTTCGCGGCGTTGCTCTGGTCGCCAGCACCGAGACCGAAGAACGTGGTGTTGGCTGATGCAAACGCGTTGGTGAACGCTTTGCCGTACTGATAGCTCGCCTGGAAGCGCAAGCCATTCGACATTCTGCGACGAACTTCAATCACGCCTGCGTCGAACCAGCTCTTTTCGCTATTGTCGAACTGGAAGCAGAAACCGAGCGTGGTCGGGCAGTTATTGAAGAAGTTCACCGGTCGGCCGCCCGGTACGAATGCTCCCGGGGTGGTGCCGACTGCTCTGAAGTTGTTCTCGACAGTCGTTGCCAAGCCCAGAACATTGGGGTTAGCAGGCGACATCAAGTTGACTAGGGTGGTGTTTGCGTACAGCGCACCCGCATAGCTCGCGGTCAAAGCCGGATTCGCGTTCGTACCGGTCAGGTAGGAAACGAGGATCGGCAATGGCGAGGTTCCGGTACCTGCACCGAAGTAACGGAAGTTCGCACCGCGACCAGCGGTGATGTTCGCAATGAGGTTTTGCTGCGCGAGACCAAACTCGGCACCAAAGCCATTTTCAATCGCGTTGACTTCGTTAAGCAGATACTGCACCTGCATGTCTTTACCGCGATTTCCAACATAGCGAAGTTCGATTACGGTGTTACGTCCGATTTCGCGTTGATAACCAAAGCTCCACGAATCAACGTATCCCGAACGGAAATCCGGAGAGAAACCAAGGGCAGCGTCAGCCGACGTCAGCGCTCTCGGGAAGACCGGAGTGGCGTTGAATGCCGGCGGAGTCAGGTTGGGATTGCCAGGCGTTCGGAAGAGTGTTCCAACCGTCAGGTTTGAAGTTGCGGTGCCTCGGGCGAGTGAAAACTGGCCGCCCGGATTCTGGCCCACACTGTTCTCAACGATCAACGTACCCTCACGAATAAACGCGCGAGAGAAGCCGCCGCGGAATACGCTCTTGCCATTCTCACCGAACAACGTTCTGCCAAAACCTGAGTCAAAGCTTGGACTCCAAACAAAACCCACGCTTGGCGCGAAGTTATTCATATCATCCTGAAAAGCCTTTTCACCGAGGGCGTTTCCACGAACAGTCGGAATGGTGCCAGTCAGGGTTCCGGGCGAAAACAGGTTGCCGTTACCAGAAACGTCAAACACCATCTCTGGACTGCTGAGAAGCGCGAAATTCTGCGTCATCATTTTCGCACCGGTTTGCGGCTGCCATCTCAGACCATAAGAAAGGGTCAGATTCTGGCGAATGCGCCACGAGTCCTGTGCGAATAGACCGTTGGTATTTTCCTTGATCTCGAAGTGACGTGGTCCATTTACTGCATACTGACCATCGGCACCCAGAACGGCATTGGCGTTAGTAGCCGAGATGCGTCCCGTCAAGGTTGCATAAACCGCCTGAGCATTTGCGATTTCGGTAGCATTCGCACCCGGCAGAGTTGTCGGGGTGAATGCGTTAAGAACCGCATTGTCAGTTGCGACTACGCCGAACGTAACGGTCGGGAAGAACAAACCAACCGAGTCAGAAATGGTCTCGATTGTCTTGAGCTGTCCGCCGAAGCCCAGGGTGTGGTTACCCTTCACCCAGGTCAGCGTGTTACTGAAATCACGCGTCGGCGACGAACGTGTACTGAAGGCATTTCGGATCGCCGGATTGGTCAACCCGGAACCCAGGGTCAAACTGAAGCTGTTCATGAGCTGGTCG
The DNA here is from genome assembly GCA_963708055.1 of uncultured Acidobacteriota bacterium. GTDB lineage: Bacteria > Acidobacteriota > Blastocatellia > Pyrinomonadales > Pyrinomonadaceae > PSRF01. Next base: position 3,251,869 of record OY970193.1, read on the forward strand.
AAGAATTGTCTTCCACCAACGAGGTCGAAATTCGACGAGCCGCCTAACCAACCTGCCAACTGTGCATAGCGGAACTGGTTGACTACGCTGCTGCCAAAACTCGATCTCAGACCCACTGACAACGAACGACGATCTGATTGCTGCGTACCGGCATTAGCAAGATCCGGAAACGCCGGGTCAACGTTGTTCAGGAAGTCGACGTTAGAGCGGAACGGCTGATCGTTGAAGATCACTTCAACCGCATGGTCCTTGGTGACATTCGCATCACCGCGGATCACGAGGAAGCGCCGTCGCTGTTCACCCGAGTTGGCAAAGTTGAACTGCTGTCTGAAGAAAGTACCGTCCGCACCGAGGGTGCCGAAGGTGCCTCTAATAGCAGTCGCCGAATTGATGGCACTGAACACACCCGCCACGGTCGGATCGATCGTGTTGGGCAGTCCTGCTGCGCCAGCAATGTTGAGAAGGTTGACTGAGTTGGCGCCATTCGAGCCATAACGGAAGATTCCCGTTTGGGCTGGGCCCGTCAACACAACGCGTTGACGATTAGGCGAATTCTCATTCAGGTGGAATCTCTCGTAGTTGAAGAAGAAGTACGACTTGCCTTTACCGGAATCCCACCATCGGCCGCCTTCACCAAATCTCAAGAACGGCAATGGACCACCCAAGCTGCCGCCGAACTGATTAAGGCGAAGCTTGGCTTTGGGAACATTCAAGTAATTGTTTTGGAAGTTAGCCGTATTTAAACCTTCGTCACGATGCTGCCAGAAACCACTGCCGTGATATTCATCGGTTCCACGACGAGTCGCGAATCGGATACCAACAGCACCATCACCCGAGCTCTCAGCGCCCGGCGTGGCAGTCGAAACAGTAACTTCATCGATCGCATCGATACGCGGACGAATGAAGGTGAAAAATCCATCAGAGGATTTTAAGAAGTTGTCTTGTACGTCAACACCGTCGATCTGAATTGTTAACGCACTCTTTGGGAGACCGTTGATAGATGAAGTTCGCACCGTACCAACAGTTGCAGTACCTGGAAGCGTGGTCACGAGATCGAGAGCATCGCGTGACTGGATTGGCGTCTCCAGAATCTGACGTCCAGTAATCGTGGTTCCGACGGTTGCAGTTTCAGTCTGCAACACTTCAGCGCCAGCGCTGATCAGAACCGTCTCCTCGATCTTTCCAGCTTCGAGGACAAAGTTAACAGTCGCCGGAGTAGCGACGTCGACTTTGACTTTTGTGACCACCGAGGTTTTGAAACCTGGGGCCGTTACCGTCACCGTATAGGTCGGGGTTCCGGCGGCAACGCCGGGAATTGAAAAAACACCATCTTTATTGGTGGTAGCCGAATACTCCTGTCCGGCTTCACCTTTGACGGTGACGTTTGCGCCGGGGACAAGCGCGCCGGATGCATCGGAAACGGTTCCCGATATCGAGCCGGCGGTTTGCTGGGCGTGAGTAGCGATCTGGCCCATGAAGAGAGCCAAACCAACTATCAAAAAGCTCGTAAACTTTCTCATCTTTCCTCCTCAGAAAGGATTATTTCCACCTCGCCCGTTGACTATCTAAAACCTCTTCAAATTTTGGTCGAACTGCAAGAGAAAGAAGGACTGGATCAAACATCTCTGTTAAGAACCGACCTGTTTTCTTTTAACGGACCGAACAAGCTTCTCTACAGGTAAGATAGGAACTGACTGCCCGCACGAAGAAGGAACGGGCTGGTGCAGGGCACTCTGAAGCAAATCCCGCGCCAATACGAGAAGAATGAAAAAGGGTACGATTTTTCGAAGTCGTTAGAGCGGGGTGGGGTGTACGATTTTTGTTTTCTGGATTTCCATTCAAATTCTTGAACTTTTTAACACTTCGAACTCAAAAGTCAGCTCTTTTCCCCGAAGCAACGTAGACAGATAGAACTCCCAGAATTTTCGCGTAAAGCGGAGGGACGGCCAGCGCTGATCGAGATTGACCACGAATTCAAGGCCTAGCGCGCGCCAGAGATTTGCCAAACTCACATGCGTCTTTAACGGCTTCAATTCTGACGTCGTGTAAAACGGAAACGGCGTGCGCGAAGGAACAAAACAATTCAAAGAATAACTGTTGAAGTGATTGCGATGAGTTGGATCAGTGGCCCAATCAGGATTGGAATAATGAGGCGTGACGATCTTTAGTTTGCCGCCCGGTTTCGTGATGCGATGCAACTCGTTAACGAAACCAAGCACATCAGGAACGTGCTCGATCACATGACGACAAATGATCTCTTCAAACTCGTCATCGGCAAACGGATAAGGAAAGATTCCGAGATCGTGAATCACATCTGCGTGACTCATGCGATTAGCATCGATACCAATCGCTCCGGGAAACTTATTCTGACCACAACCCACATCAAGAATTTTTTTCGGTGGTGGTGTAGTTGTAGCGCGATCGATCATGAATCAGTTTTTGCTGAGCAGCAGTGTGGTTAACTCCTGCAAGTTGACGGCGTGTACCGGTTGGCCCAACGCGCGCGATACCTCCGCGATGTTCATGCCGTCGAGCATTATTTCATCGTCACTCTTTAACATCTGTCGCGGTATGCAAACAAACTCGCCCGCAACTCGATCGCGCGCACTCAAAAGATCCTGGCCCGTCAACAAACCGGCAACCGAAACATCGCCACCGAAGTAACTATTCTCGAGCGGCTCAACTTTCAGTCGCGTTCCAAATCGATCGTTCATCTTGTCGATCATTTTACGGAGCACTGGCGCGAAGAGAGCGCCGGTGAAGATAGTGCCGGCGGTCGCGTTGCTGCTGGTCCAACCATCACGTTCGAGCCGTCGCATGAGGCTCGCAAACTCATTTGTAAAAGATCGGACCATGCCGACGCCGTCTTCGATCTGCGGATAGTCGCCGTAGTGTGATCGGCCGGGAATATTTTTTCCCGCACGCAAGTAAATCTCATCTCCCAACAGCGCGAAGTTTGTACCCAGCTTGGTGTGAAGCTCTTTCTGAATCTCGTTTACTTGAGCGATCACCTCGCGACAAAATTCGGGTGTCACTCGCGTGAGCCGGGCGTCGGTGTTGTAGCGAGTTAGACCAAGCGGCACGATCGCTACACTCGTGATGCGCGGATACTCAGCGGCGAGATCGAAGATCGTCTTTCGCAATATTTCTTTGTCGTTGATCCCCGGGCACAACACAACCTGCGCATGCACTTCGATACCGGCATCAAGCAAGCGCGCCAGCTTCTCGGAAATGTCGGCACGCTCTTTATCAACGCCTAGCAGGTAAGCGCGCACGTCGAGATCCGTGGCATGAACGGAAACGTATTGCGGCGATAGTCCCTGCTCCACGATGCGACGCATCTCATCTTCGGTGATGGACGTCATCGTGGTGTAGTTGCCATACAGAAAAGAGAGACGAATGTCTTCGTCTTTTATGAACAACGAAGGACGCGCATCAGCAGGGTTGCCATTACAAAAACAGAAGATGCATTCATTAGCGCACTGGCGTGGAACGATCTGCTCGAACGACAATCCGAAGTCTTCACCCTCGGCACGCTGAAGTTCAACTTCCCAATCCTCGCCATTCTTCTTGCGCACCTCGAGGACCAGATCGGTTTCACCGGCTGTCTGAAAACGAAAATCGAGATAGTCGCGGACCACGCGGCCGTTGACCTTTATGATCCGGTCGCCGCTTTCGAGGTCCATTTCGGCGCCGAGGCTTTCGGGCATCACGTCGCAAATCTCGACGCCGCGCCGGCGAATGTTTGTAACTGCTGGTGTGACTGCAAACTCGTACATCGCTTAATACTCTGCCACAGATTCTCACGAATCGACACCGAGCGCAGAGGGTGGATTCGGGTTGAGGGTCAAAAAATCTCCGGCGAATTCAGGAAAACAATGTTGATTGGATATTTCTCATGGTCTGCGGAGGTATGTGAGTGTCCGCTACGTTTACGCCGCTTTTTGAAACCATTCCGAGTAACTACAAATTCAAGCAACTGCCCCTGCTTATGAAAAAACCAACATTAATCGCGCTTTTTGCTTCGCTCGTCTTTGCGTCGTTCATTTCCGTTTCGGCCCAGGAAACTGCCGGCGTCGCCCCTATCAAGGCTTCCGTCAACGACTCGTCGAAGGCCCCCGCGCCCGAACGGGCGTTGACCGATATCTATCGTGTAGACGTCGGCGACGTACTCGATATTCGTTTGCTGAATTCTTCGAACGATCGATCTACCCTGTTCACAGTCGTCGGTGGCGGCGTTATCGATCTTCCAATCGCGGGCGGTACCGTACCGGTTTCCGGTCTCACTGCTGAAGAGATCCAGGACGTTATCGCAGCCGAGCTCAAACGACGAGCCGTTGATGTGAACGCAAAAGTTTCGGTGGGAGTGCGACAGTATCTCAGCCACTCGGTGACCGTCACCGGGTTGGTCGTTCATCCCGGCACACGTTTCCTACGACGCGAGAGAGTTCCGCTTTATGTCGTGTTAGCCGAATCGCTGTTGAGAAATGACGGCGGGCGCGTGGTGATTCTTCGTAACGGCACGCCCGGTCGCCCGCACGATCTGAGCGACCCGGCGACTCTCAGTCTAAATGTCCAATCCGGCGACGTGATCACAATCACTAACCGTCCCGAGCAGTACTACTACATTGGCGGCCGGATCAATAATCCCGGGCAGAAAGTGTTTCAGCCCGGAATCACCCTCCTTCAGGCGATTCTGGCCGCTGGAGGCACAGCAAAACAGGACGACAAGATTGAGATTTCGCGTGAAGGTAACGACGGTCGCCTGGTGACAAATCTTTACAACCTTAAACAAATCAAAGCCGGCTCGGTGCAGGATCCCAAACTCCAGCCCGGGGATCGTATCGAAGTCACGAAATAAGCGAGTCTAAGCCGCAGATGAACACGGAAGGACACCGATCAGAAAACGGAATCTGATAGGTGTTCATCTGTGTTTATCTGGCTAATTTTATTGACATTCCCCGCCCTCTTTGTTAGTTATTCAGGGCGCATCGTGCCACCCCTGACAATCCAAACGCTCTAACTTGAGCTGTTCCAACTTTCACTAGTGGACGAGTACAAGTTCGATGAATAATAAACTTAAGCCTGCCCTGATTGGTGGCGTACTCTTAGGAGTACTCTCCGTTATTCCGTTTGTAAGCGCGGTTAACCTGTGTTGTTGTCTTTGGGCAATTCTGGGCGGCATGTTGGCCACAATGCTTTACGTGAAACAGTCGCCGACTCCGGCAAGTGCCGGCGACGGAGCTGTCCTCGGAGCGATTGCAGGCGTGGTGGGCGGACTGATCTCACTGATTCTGGGAATTCCCATTGCTCTGGCCATGGGTCCGGTAATGCGAAACATAATCGTCGATCTCATGAGAAATGTAGATCCGTCGCAGGCCGAATTACTACGCAAGAATTTTGAGGCCAGCGGCGACGCGCTCGCGCCACTCATTTTTCAATCGATGATTGGAGCGGCTCTGCTCTTTGTATTCGCAATCATTGGCGGACTTATTGGTGTTCCAATCTTCGAAAAGCGTAAAGCCGCGCCACCACCACCGCCGCCTTTTAATGCGGGTGGAGGACCAGCCGGATACGCGTCGTAGTTCAAAAGCTTGGCCTGTTCTTATCTATCGCAGGAATCTTTCAATACTAGTTTTCAGGAGAAACTGAATGTCTCAAGAATGGACTCCCCCGCCCAGTTCGGGCGCGCCTGCCAGCGTTCCAAATTACCTGGTACCGGCGATCATTTCCCTCTTTTGCTGCTTACCCGGCGGTATCGTCGCGGTGATCTTCGCTGCTCAGGTAAACGGTAAGGTTGCTGCCGGTGACACTGCGGGTGCGCAGGATGCGGCGAAAAAAGCAAAGATGTTTGCATTTATCTCAATCGGCCTGGGACTCGCCGGAATCATTTGCTACGTGTTGTTCGTAGTAATTATGGGTGTGGGCATGGGTTTGGCGGGAAGCAGCAGTAACTACTAACTCGTCTCTCAGCTACCAGAACACAATTGAATCTTGCCAATCGATTCAGGTACCGGGTTGAGAGTTAAGCCCGGTGCCGGAGTCGCCGTTGGAGAAGTCAAACAACATGAGCAGATACTGCACAAAATGCGGCGCCATTAACGACGAAACGGCGCAGTTCTGTACGACCTGTCAGGCGGCGCTCGCACCTGCGAGCACAGCCTATCAAGCGCCCCCAGGTTCCGGATATCAATCGCCGATCGGTGGTTATCAACCGTTAGAGTCGGTTTATCCTCCCGGTGTGATGACTGACTGGAAATCGATGGGCGCCGACAAGAAAATTCCTGCCGGCATTTGTGCGATTCTGGTTGGCTGGCTCGGTGTACATAAGTTTGTACTGGGATACACCAATGAGGGAATCATCCAACTTATTCTCGGTATCGTGACGTGTGGCGCAACCAGTATCATCTCGATCATCGAAGGCATTATTTATCTGACCAAGTCAGACGAAGAGTTTGTAAGAACTTACGTTCAGAATAAGAAGGGTTGGTTCTAATATTTCTCTGCGGCCCTCTGCGTATCTCTGTGATCTCCAGGTGGGTTTGCCTCAAAAGTCCGCTTTCAAAGACAGAGAGTAGGCCACAAAACAGCACAAAAAGCGCAAATGATTAAAACCTTAAGGATTACCTCTACTGCTAAGAATTCATTTGTGCTTTGTGTGCCTCTTTGTGGCCTTCAACATGACTTTTGAGGCAAAGCCTCTCCAGGTTAATGGTTGTTCTTAGCGCAGAGATCGCAAAGATGCACAGAGGGCCGCAGAGATCAAACCATCAGGTAAACAGACCTCACTTTTCATCAACCAACCCGCGCAGCATAATCATTTCATGGCCACTGAGCTGATCTACCGGCGCACTTCTGTCATCGCGCTCTGGTCGTTGCTGATTGCCGGAGCTACATACTTGTTTGTGTTTGAGCCCGGCAGAACGGGATTCTTCCCGATCTGCATGTTTCGCTTCTTAACCGGCTTCACTTGTCCCGGTTGTGGTTCGACTCGCGCGGCGCATCAAATTCTTCATGGTCACTTTGTCGCAGCCTTTATGCTGAACCCGCTTTTTCTGATCGCGATTCCCTTTCTGTTGTATGCCCTGCTGCGTTACAGCATCGTGGTGATGCGTGGCGGCATACCAAAACAGAATTCGTTACCGGCTTCGTTCATTTATGCATTGTTCGTGATCGTGGTTTCGTTTTGGATCTTTCGCAACACTCCGTACTATCCGTTTGTCTCGTGATGAGAGCCGCAAAGCGGCACCAAAAGCACAAGAGAAACGTCAAGAGCAGATTCGTCCTATTGTGCTTTTGTGCTAACAAATTAGGAGTTGAGATATGCGCGTAACTGTTATCGCAATACTCTTACTTGCTGTCGTTTTGCCAAACGTTTTCGGACAAGCGTTGGATAAACCAGCGGCGCCGTTGCGTCCCGTGCATACCTATTCGATCGTGGCGCGCGATCCAGCCACGGGTGAGCTTGGTGTTGCAGTGCAGTCGCACTGGTTTTCGGTTGGTCCAATCGTCGCTTGGGCCGAAGCGGGTGTCGGCGCTGTGGCAACGCAGTCGTTCGTTGATCCGAGTTACGGAAAGAATGGCCTCGACTCGATGCGCGCCGGCAAGAGCGCGCCTGAAACACTGAAGGAACTGCTGGCGAAGGATGAAGCGAGAGAAGTCAGGCAAGTGGGGATGATCGATGCGCAAGGACACGTCGATGCGTTCACCGGTAAGAACGATATTCAGGCAGCGGGCCACATCGTTGGTAACAACTTTTCCGTGCAAGCCAACCTGATGTTGAACGACAAAGTTTGGCCCGCGATGGCGCGCGCGTTTGAAAGCACCAAGGGCGATCTCGCAGAACGCATGTTGGCCGCGCTTGACGCGGCCCAGGCGGCAGGCGGAGATATTCGTGGACGCCAGTCAGCGGCCCTGATCGTCGTGACAGGAAAACCTACCGGCCAGGCGTGGAAAGATCGCACCTTCGATCTGCGAGTTGACGATAGTCCACAACCACTAGCCGACCTGCGTCGCCTGGTCCGGTTACAACGCGCGTACAACCACATGAACGCCGGCGATCTCGCAGTTGAGAAGAAAGATAATGAAGGCGCGCTGCGGGAATATTCTGCGGCCGAAAAGCTGGTTCCGAATAACGCGGAGATGATCTACTGGCACGCAGTTGCGCTGGTCAACATGGGCCGTGTGGACGAATCGCTTCCGCTGTTTCGCCGCGTGTTTGCGATGGACCGAAACTGGGTAACGCTTACCCCGCGACTGCCGAAGTCAGGACTGTTGCCGGACGATCCAAAGCTGATCCAGAAAATAGTAGGAGTCGCCAAAAAATAGTTCACGGGTCACATGGATTTATGGGCCATTTATCGACTGCGAATTAATCCGTGTGACCCGTGGCAAAACTCTTGACGCCCGCTCGCCTCTCGCTTTATAAGAGCAACACTATTCGCCCCATTCCTCCCGCCCGTTAAGTCGGATTTCGAAATCGAGGACCCAAGAATGCGAACCCTTACCCCCGGCCAATGGTATCTCCGTTTCACTTGCGAGCAATGCAAAGAGAAAGAGATTCTTTTCCCCGATCTGTCACGCGGCCAGGCAATCATTAAGGCCACGTACGTGGTTGAATGTTCCAGTTGCTCCCACACTGGATCGTACGACGGCGAAGAGATCGAACGTTACCAACATCCATCAAGCCCGGACCGTTGAATCGCCACCCTGTTGATTGGTCCTTTCAACTACCAAACACAATCCGAGGATGAAGTAAAACACGGTGATTACTTCCGAGTCGCCCCAGTTGTAATGGACCAACCCGCTGGTAAAGAACCCCAGCGCGCCACCTAAGGCCCCGACGGCGAGGCCCCGATTAAAGCCCCCCTCAACTTCGCGACGAATAATGCGCCACAGCATTCGCATATAAACGCCGATCAGGATCAGCCAAACAATCAGCGCCGGCAGACCGCGCTCCAACGCGATTTGCAGTATGTTTGAATGCATGTGCCCGATCGGTTGGCGGCCGTTATCAAACAATCCCCACTCGCGCCAGTGACCTTTGATGGAATCGAGCCCGACGCCAAACACCAGGTGACGCGGCTTACTCACGAGCAGCTCGACTCCTTCTCGCCAAACCATTTCGCGCCAACTCGTCGACTGATCCTGCTTATCAAAAAATCCGATACTGCGTCTTTGTTGTAACAAGACCACGCTGGCGATCACGAGTGGGATCGCACAAGCACCGACGATCAGGATCGTGCGTCGCGAGGACGTTAGCAACAACATCGCGAGGGCGGAAACTGCAAATCCGATCCACGAAGCGCGAGTCACCGTCAGGCCCAGAGCAAATCCAAGACCGGCAACCGCGACCAGCAACAAGATGCCAGTCAAGCTTCGCTTTTCTTTCAACGCCAGAAACAATCCAAGTGCAAGCGAAGCAATCAGTTGCAACACTTCAGCATAAGTAACCCAGTGGCCGAAAAATCCGGTCGCACGCCAATCACGTCCGCGTGACCAACCGGCGATGCCTAACTGGTCCAATGCATTCGTGCCTGTCAGCAATTGCCCGCGGGACACTTCCAATTCGGGCATCCATTCAACACGGTAAATCCTGACCTTCGCCGGACTGCTTCCCGAAGCGAGCGCCGACGCAAGCGATTGCGGACTGTCGATCCGTTGTCCATCAACTTCCCAGATTGTGTCGCCGTTAACGATCGGTGTTGGCTGCATCACTGTTCGTGTGCGAAAAAGCGCTTTGCTCAGCGGGCTTTCGGCCGACACGCCCTGCACCTTCACGCCTTTGCCAATCGCTAATTGCCCGGCCGACAAGAAAACATTGACCATGCACGACGCGATCAATGAAACCGCCAGCAAGCGCACCACTCGCAACGACGGAATGTTCTGGGCCACCAGATAGACGATCGTAAACAGACTCGCCGCGCGCATTTTTCCGATCGAGACGATCGGGCTGTAAGAAAAGATCGTCGAGATCCCGCTAATCACGAAGAAGCCGAGCAACGCGTAGTCAACGGGTGAACGCGAGAAGCGAGGTCGTGGATAGATCGCCAGTCGGGCTGCCCATAAAACGACGCCGAGCAACCATGCTCCCTGGGTCACGGCGATTGAATGTGGTGCAAATATGGCGATGAGAAAAAGGCAGCCAACGATAGCTCGTTCAAGCCAGGTCGAAATCTGCATAGGTGGCATATTAGAATGGCCGTGGTCTACTAATCCATCGCTCAGGAAACTTCATGCGCTCTATCTTGTTCATCTTGTCGGTTGTGTTAACCCTGTCGCCGGCTACCTTCGCGCAATCACCATCGCACGCCGATCAAGTAAAGACAATCCAGGAAGACCCACGCGTAAAAGCGGCCTTCGATCATATCGATAAAGATCGCGACAATATACTGCGCGAGTGGATTGCCATCACCGAAATCAACGCGCCGTCAAAACAGGAACAGGAACGTGCTAAATATATCGAGAGCTTGTTGCGTAAGCACAAGCTCGAAATTCGTTATGACGCAGTGGGCAATATTATCGCTACTCGCAGAGGCACCGGCGGTGGTCCAGTCACTGTTTTCGATGCACACCTCGACACAGTTTTCCAACCTGGCTTGAAGATCAAAGCCACCGTTCGGAATGGGCGCGTCTATGCGCCCGGCGTTGGTGACGATACCCGCAATATCGAAGCTCTACTTGCAACTATTCGCGCGCTCGATGCTGCGCAAATCAAGACTAAAGGCGACCTCGTGTTTCTCTTCACCACCGACGAAGAGGCAAACATGACGGGCGCGAAACACTATACAAAAGAAAACAAAGGCAAGGTTGATTACTATATTGCGCTCGACGGCGGTTACGAAGGTTTTACGTACGCCGGCATCGGCATCAACTGGTACCGGCATCATTTCATTGGACCAGGCGGGCATACTCGTTCGCGGACGCCGCCTTATTCCGCGACCTTGCCAATGGCACGAGCTATTGCACGAATTTACGAATTGAAAGTTCCGACCAGCCCGTCGTCTAACTTGAATATCGGAATGCTGGGCGGCTCGGAAGTGGTTAATGCGAAGGCCAACGATGCGTGGTTTTCGGTTGATCTGCGTTCGACGAGCAACGATGTGATTGCCGATCTCGAGAAGCAGATCGCCACGATTCTCGAAGAGGAAGCAACGCGCGTCGGGATGAAAGTCAAAACCGACATCATCTCAACATCGCCGGCCGCCGTGTTGCCGGGTAATCGTGAATCGAATCTGGTGAAGATGGCCGAGGCGGTGCATCGCGCGATGGGGTTTGATCCACCAATCGGAAACGCCGGTTCAAACAACTCGAGCGCCGCACTGCTGCAAGGCATCAGCTCGATCTCGACCGGCGCCGGTCCCTGCAGCGACGCACATGCTTTAACGGAGAACTGCGAAATCGAACCACTCTATCGCGGAATCAAAAAAATCCTGCTGCTGGAAATCGCCCTCGCCGGCTTGGTTCCATAAGCGACTGTAGGGGCGGCCCTCCGTGGCCGCCCTAGTCTGGAACTCAAACTCGTCTCACCTGGAGCGAAACGATAGAGGCGCTCTTCCGTGACTCTCGTGACGGGAGGCAAAGAAGTTCGTGCGCTAGGGCGGCCACGGAGGGCCGCCCCTACAGGCCTTCCTCAAAAACCTTCGCGGCCCAACATCACAAATACTGTCCGGAGGATGATCTTCAAATCGAGCAACAACGACCAGTTTTCGATATAGAACAGATCCAATCGCACCATCTCCTCAAACGGCAAACGGTTTCGACCAGACACCTGCCAGAGTCCCGTCAAACCGGGTTTCATGTCGAGACGTTTGCGATGCCAGAGCTCATACGCTTCGACTTCGTACGGAATCGGCGGCCGTGGTCCAACCAAACTCATGTCGCCCAAAAGCACGTTGAAAAGTTGCGGCACCTCATCAAGACTCGTGCGCCGCAAAAACTTTCCCACACGGGTGATACGCGGATCCGCAAGTAATTTGTAAGTCGGCTTTCCTTCATTCCCGAGATTTGCTTCAGCCCGCCCGGCAATAAAAGCCTTTTGATACTCACGATGAACTTCTGAATCGGAGTTCGCCTTCATCGTCCGAAATTTGTAGAGAAGAAACAGCCGTCCGTCCATCCCCACGCGTTCCTGCGAATACAGCACCGGGCCTTTTGAATCGAGTTTGATCAGGAGAGCAATAATCAGCCAGAGTGGAAACAACAGCGTAGTCGCAAGCGCCGAAGAGATCAGATCAAAAGTACGTTTCAAAATGCGCGCGCTATTCGAAAGCGGCTCGCGAAACAAACGGATCATCGGCAACACGCCAATCTGATCGATCTCCGTCTTACGCGGCAGGCAATTGAAAAGACTGGGCGCAATTCGAAACTCGACACCGCGTCTGCGGCCACAACGCATCATCACTTCAAACAGCGTCTCGGCGCTCACCTCAGCGTCGGCAATGATCACTTCGTTTGCACCCGAGTCGCGAATCAATTCCGGTAACGAATCCAACGTTCCAATCACCGGCACGTCTTCATAATTAGGGTTTCCATCGACAACGGTGGTATCGACAACGCCGATTACGCGATAACCGAGTGAGGGTCGCTCGCGCATCTCGCGAATGAAGAGCGAAGCTTCCTGGCCACGTCCCACCACGAGTGTCGGAATCAAATTGATCTGTCGTTCACGTGCCGCCGTCTGCACAGCGCGCATAAAGAGTCGCAGCGCACCAACGCTCACCAGCACAAAAATAAGATCGGCGACAAAAACACTGCGCGCGTACGAGAACGCGCGAAACTCGAAACCACCGCGATACAAAAACGCCACCGCTATAATCAACAGCGATCCAATTGCCGTCGCTTTAAAAACGCGAATACCGTCGTCGACAAAAGAAAACTCGCCACGAACGCGATAAAGGTCGCAATAACGAAAACTCAATAGCCGAATGCCAACGACAAAACCCAATAATGCCCCGTATGGCGCAAACCGTTCGCTCCAGGTCCAACCAGCTCCCGCAAACACTGAAATTCCTTCGCGTAAATAAAAAGCGAGCATGAAACTAATCGCCGCGAGCGACGCGTCGGCAACAACGAGTGTGACTTTAACAGCCGGCACGATCCAGCGCGGCGCCTTCGCCGGCACACGTACGACGCTGGCGTCGATCGTTCGTTCTCTATTTCGTTCTGCTCGGACCAAAGTTCAATTTCTCTCGCGGCGACGCAACGAAGAATCTTTCACACCCGCTGCGCCGTTGCGAGAGAACCATCCTCACTCAAATATTAACCTTACAACCTCATCGATAACTTCACGAGACCGTCGCGGATTCACACCCTGCTTCTTTTCAATCCTCAACTTCCGCAAATCATCCACACTCGAAATCCGCTGCAACCGGCCTTCCTTCAACAGCCCTTCATCTACGGCCGCCCAACGGCCCGCATAAATACTCGCCGCCGGTACGCCCAACGCCGCTGCTTCACGATTGATCGTTCCCCCAGCACTGATCACGAGATCACTGGCCGCTATCAACTGTGCTCCATCAAGCGGCGCCGCAGGAATGATCGCTCGTCCTGTATACGCAGCACGCTGCGCCTCATTGCGCGGCAACAGTATCACGCAAACATTCTCTTGCGACGTCAGCATCGCGAGCGCATCGTCAAACAACGTATTCTGAAAACGATGATAAAGCGCGTCATGCGCCGGTGGCCGCATCAGGACGAGCGTATTATCCGGTTTGACACCAAGCTCACACAACTGCGCGTCAAACGAACCCTCCGGTTGAAAGTCTGCCAGGTAAACATCTTCCTTGGTCCCATGATAACGACGAACCCGGCCCACGCGCGCGCCGTAACTTCGCAAACGCGTCGACGGAAAACTCGCCGGCACAATGACGCGCGAAGCAAGCCGGAACGCCAGATGATTCGCCGGTTGATACTCATAGTCCATCATCGTGATCGTCTTAATGCGCAACGCGCGCGCCGCAAGGATCTGCGAATATGAATTATGACTGACAGCGAGATCGAAGTTGCGTCTCCGCGCCCAACCGGCCAGCGCCCACGCACGACTCATCAAACTCCCGGCCTTCTTTGACACATCACGGCCCGCATGATCGCCGATCACCTGAGCATCGAAACCCGCGGCCTGCGCAAGTGGCACTGTTTCAGCAAAATCGCGCGCAGTGATCTCCAGCTCGTGACCTTGATCAACAAATCGCGTGGCTAAAGCTTTGAAAAAAGGTACGTGAGGAGAATTTGCAAGATCGATCCAGACGCGCATGTGGCAGTCACCATTGGATCTCGACCAGTTTACCGCGATCGCGCAACGACGTCTCGGCGGCTTCGATCATGTTCACCATTCGCAGTCCTGCTAAGCCATCAGTCTCCGGTTGTTTGTTTGTCTCAATGCAATCGATGAAGTGACGCGCTTCGGTCTGCAGCGCTTCGGTATTGTCGAGCTGTGGCGCCCACATGTCGCCGAGACGATAACTTACCAGCATCTTGTAAACGTCTTCTGGTCCAGGTGCGACGCTGATGCCTTTGTCGTAAACCTTCAGCTTCTCGCTCGGTTCGAGATCGTCATAGAGAATCATCTTCTCACTGCCACCAATCAGTGTGTGACGAACCTTGACCGGAGTGAGCCAGTTAACATGCACGTGCGCAATCTGTGCGCTGGGAAAGAAGAGCGTGATGTAAGCGACGTTCTCAGGTTGTCCAGGGACGTGACTGATGCCCGTTGCTGAAACTGCAACCGGTTTATCGGGAAGCACAAAGTCCATGATCGACAGATCGTGAATTGCCAGATCCCAGATCACGTTGACGTCGTGTTGAAACAGCCCGAGGTTAACGCGCACTGCATCGTAGTAATAGATCTCACCGAGCTGGCCGGAAGTGATCAGATCGCGAATCTTGCGTATCGCGTCGGTGTAAACAAAGGTGTGGTCCACCAGCAGCACGAGTTTACGCGCGGCGGCTTCGTCAACCAGTTGGCGTGCGTGATCGGATCTGGCGGCGAGCGGCTTTTCGACGAGCACATGCTTGCCGGCTTTCAACGCCGCCATGGCGAGTTCAAAATGTGACGACACCGGAGTAGCAATGACGATGGCATCGATCTCCGGATCGTTGATCAATTCAGCACAATCTCTGCCGGTCTTCAGTCCCGGATAGAGTTTGCCTAACGACGACAGACGTTCTTCACGCAGATCACAAACGCGCGTCACAGCCGAACCGGGCGCTGACATAAAATTGCGCACCAGATTCGGTCCCCAGTAGCCGTAGCCGATTACACCAATTCTGATCATCTTTTTTTACGCACGTCTCCAATCACTCGCGCCGGCACCCCGGCTACGATCGCGAAATCGGGCACGTCTTTAGTAACCACCGCTCCAGCGCCAATCAACGCTCCTTCACCGACCGTCACGCCGGCGATGATCGTTGCATTACTGCCGATGCTTGCGCGTCGTTTGATCGTGGTCTTCACCACTTGCCAGTCAGCTTCGGTCTGTTGCGAACCGTCGTCGTTAACCGCGCGCGGATAAATATCGTTAGTAAACATTACGCCGTGGCCGATGAAGCATTCGTCTTCAATCACGACGCCTTCGCAAACAAAACTATGCGAAGAGATCTTGCAACGCGCACCGATGTGCGCGTTTTTCTGAATCTCGACAAACGCGCCGATCTTCGTTTCCGCACCGATCGAGCAGCCATAAAGGTTGACGAGATCGGGTTGAAAGATCCGCACGTCAGGAGCGAGTGTTACATCTGCAGAAATTGGCATCAGTGTTTTGCGTGCTCGAGCAAACGCGCCAGCGCATAAAGCATCCAGGCCTGGGTCCAGCGCATGTACGGTTTGCGCACCGTATAGAAACGTCGTCGCTGATAATAAAAGAAACCGCCCTGGTCGCGCAGGTTTCGAATCGTCCACGTCGCAACCTTCTGGGCCAGTCTCGCTGCGTCGTCGTCAAGCTCGCGACATTCGAGAAATGTGACAATTGCACTGGCTGCGGCGTGCGTATCCACCGGATAAGGGTTGTGATCGTAGTATTTCGGCCACCCCTCCGCAAGGAAGAAGTTGTTTTTCCAGAAGTGGTAACCGCGTTCGAGCGCCGGTTGAAATTCTCCTGTGACTGGCAAGACGTCGATTATTCGCTTGAGTGAAAACAGCACGTAAGCGGTGTGAAAATTGTCGATCCACGCTTGCTTTGAATCGGTGCCGTAAAACCATGAACCATCCGCGCGCTGGTTGTTGACAACATATCGCGCCGCGCGTTCCGCTGTTTCGATAAGTTTGGTCTCGCCTGTCAACTTCCCAACACATGCGAGCACTTCCGCTGCCAACAGGCTCGCATTGAAAATACGCGTGTCAGTCTCCGGCGCATAACTAAAACAAACTTCCCGCTCGTTATCGACCGGCCTCGGCAGATCCGTCAAAATAAACTCACAAACACTCCGCGCGGTACTCAAACACTCATCTTGTAAATCCTGCAAATCTTGTCTGACTTCAATCAGCGCCCTAGCCGCAAACGCCGTCGGCACGATCGTCGCCGAACCTCGCGGCGCAAAGAAATTCCGGCTTTGCCAATCGAAGTTATAACCCCACGCCGCGCCGCTGTATCCATTGAGCTTCATCGCCAGCAAACCGGAGATAAACTCACGCACCGTGCCCGCAGCTTCCTGCGTCCTGAGCCGTCGATAGTTTGAAATCTGCGCGAGTGCAAATAACGCAATGCCCTTCGCGTTGCGCTCGGCAGGCACACGTGCCACCGCACGCAGATCGGCAGGCGAACGCTTAACGAGTTGCGTCCAGATAAATCGAGCGTTGCGTGATTGGGCCAGCGGTGTCGCCTGAAACAAACGACTGTTCAGCGCGTCGAAAGGATCGTGCCCGGCAAAATCATGCTCCCGGCACCATTGGAAGAGTTCGTCGTATGCAGTTTGAAACAAATCAATCTGTAATCTGTGGACTACTACTGACAGAAGTCTCGATGCGTCGCGGTGTTTCCACAAAACTCTCGTGCCAGAGTTCAAACATCAATAACGTCCAGAGCAACTTGCGATGATTCGCGACGCCGCGCTCATGCTCGTTTTGCAAACGTTCGATGTACTCGGCATTGAAGACACCCGCGCGTCGAACACGTTCCGGCGACAGCAGATCGCGCGCCAGTGGCCTGAGTTTCTCTTTCAACCACTCTGCCACCGGCACTCCGAATCCTTTCTTGCCGCGGCGCGTTACAAAAGGCGGCAACATGCTGTTCACCGCTTTTTTGAGAATGTACTTCGTCCGGTGACCACGCAATTTGTAGTTGCACGGTAGTGACGCCGCAAACTCCGCAACGCGCGGATCGAGAAACGGCGCACGTACTTCAAGCGACACCGCCATGCTGGCCCGATCGACTTTCGTCAGAATGTCTTCCGCGAGGTAAAGCCGCGTGTCAACACTCTGCATGCGCGTGACCGGATCGTCGCTGTCGCACTCGGCTGCAATCTCGCGCGCGTGTGCATAGATGTCACCGTCGCTGGCGTCGAGCGCGTCTCGTGACAACAGTTCTGTTTGTTCTTCAGGCGTAAACGATCCAAACCACACGTGATGTCGTGCAACGGCGTCGTACTTTGCACCCGTCACAAAACGTAACGCCTTGTAATCAAACGAAAGGTTCTTCGTCTGCACCGGCAGCAGTCTCACTAACGGTTCAACTATCGCCGAGCGCAACGACGACGGTACGCGTTTGTATAACTCTGCCCAGCGCAAACCGGCATACATCTGATAACCCGCAAACAGTTCATCGCCACCATCACCACCCAGCGCAACGGTCACATGTTTTCGAGTGAAACGCGATAGGAGATACGTTGGCACAAGTGACGGATCGCTAAACGGCTCGTCCATCCACGAGCCGATCTCACCAACAAGGTTCGCCGCCAGATTCGCGCTCAAACGTTCTTCGTGATGATCGGTGCCTAGAAATTTCGCGACGCCGCGCGCGTACGCGGATTCGTCAAACGAAGCCTCGGCAAACGAGATCGAAAATGTTTTGACTGCTTCGTGAGACGCTGCAACTGCGAGGGCCGCGATACTCGACGAATCAACGCCACCTGATAACAACACACCGAGCGGAACATCAGAAACGAGTCGCATGCGAACAGCATCAGCCAACAGCTCGCGCAAGTGTTCCGCCGCCTCGTCTTCACTTGGCACCGGCTCAACGGTCTTGTAACTCAGCTTCCAGTATCTTTCGACTTCAACGCGACCTTCTTCAAGCGTGAGCTTGTGCGCAGCCGGAAGTTTGTTGATGCCCTCGTAGATCGAGAGCGGCGCGGGCACGTAGTCGAAAGAAAGATACTGTCGTAACGCCTGAAGATTGAGTGATGGTTTGACCGCCGGGTGGGCCAGCAGCACCTTCGGCTCTGAAGCAAACAGGAGGGTGTTATCAAAAACGCCCCAGTAAAGTGGCTTCTCGCCGAAACGATCGCGCGCAATCAGCAAACGTCTCCGCCGGCTGTCCCAAAGGGCAAAGGCAAACATGCCGTTGAGCTTCTCGATCATGCCGTCGCCGTACTCTTCATAGAGATGCGGCAACACTTCCGTATCCGAAGCGCTGCGAAACGCATGTCCGCGCTTTTCGAGATCAGCGCGCACTTCGCGATAGTTATAGATCTCGCCGTTGAGAATTACGGCCACGCTCTTGTCTTCATTAAACGCCGGCTGTTCACCTGTAACCAGATCGATGATCGCGAGCCGTCGCATTCCGAGCGCTACGCCGCCGGCAACAAACAGTCCCTCCGAATCAGGCCCACGATGGACCATCCGCTCACACATCGCATGCAGCAACTCCCGCGCGCCTTCAAATGGCGGCGTGTGAGAATCGAGATTGGCCCAACCAGTAATCCCGCACATGATGATTCGCTAAGGGCGAGTGGACGACTTCTGATTTTTGAAGCCGAGGCGTTCGCGCACCGCGTAGATAGCTTTGGCCTGTGATTCGTGATAGGTGCGGACGAGCATTTCGGCGAGCAGGCCCATCAACAAAAACTGGATGCCGACAGCAAACATCACGATGCTGAGGATCGGCAAAGGCGTTTGCACGAAGTCGGCCTTGTGAATGATCTTTAGAAAAACGGCGTAGAGTCCGCTCAAAAGTGAGACCACAAACGCCAGCATGCCAAACGTTCCAAAGACGTAGATCGGTTTCGTTTGATACGAAGCCATAAACTTGATCGTCATCAGATCGAAGACGACTTTGATCGTGCGTGAGAGACCGTACTTCGATTTGCCCATCGTGCGCGCGTGATGGTCCACCGGAATTTCGGTAACGCGCGCGCCGGCCCAGGCGGCGTAGATCGGAATGAAGCGATGCATCTCGCCGTAGAGCCGCACGTCTTCCAAAGATTCACGTCGATACGCTTTCAGCGAACAGCCGTAATCATGCAGCGGCACACCGCCAATCCACGAGATTAAACGGTTCGCGAGCATCGATGGAATCTTGCGCGTGACCATCTTGTCTTTCCGGTTTTTGCGCCAGCCTGAAACTACGTCGTAACCCTCGTCGAGTTTTTCTAACAGACGCACGATGTCGGCCGGATCATTTTGCAGATCGGCGTCCATCGGGATCAGCACTTTGCCGCTGGCGGCATCGATACCGGCTGACATCGCCGCGGTTTGACCGTAATTTCGCCGCAGGGCGACGACGCGCACACGCGGATCGAGCGCAGCGATCTCGCGCAGTATCCGCAAACTTGCGTCGCTCGAACCGTCATCAACGTAAACAATCTCCGCCGAACGGCCGAGCGCTTTGAGCGCCTCGTCGAGCTTTGCGTGCAACGGCAGCAGGTTGGGTTCTTCGTTGTAGACCGGTAGAAAGACTGAAATGTCAGGAGTGTCAGTCGTTAAACTTGCGTCGTCGTTTAAATGTTCCTGTGGTTCGAGAATCTTCATGAATTGTGTCGGCAGCAATCACGCGCCCGCGTGCCAGGGCGCACCGAGGCATTGTAAACGGCTTGGCGCAAAAAGTAATCCACGCGAGATCGTTACTTTGCCCTGAACCACTCGACAAATCGGCGCAGCCCTTCTTCGATCTGTGTTTGCGGGTCGTAATGCAGTAACGCCCGCGCCTTGGAAATGTCGGCGTAGGTTTGGGGCACGTCGCCTGGTTGCGGCGGTTGGCGATCGATGATCGCGTGTGTATCGAGTTCCTTTTCCAGCAGCGAGATCAGTTCCCGGAGTTCCACCGTGCGCGATTCACCGAGATTAAAGACTTCATAATCGCTTTGATCGTAATGAATGGCGGCCACAACACCATCGATGATGTCGTCGACGTAGGTGTAATCACGGCGCGTGGTGCCATCGCCGAAAACGGGGATCGGCTTGCCCGCTGTAATCAACTTCGCAAACTTGTGAATTGCGAGATCGGGCCGTTGTCGTGGTCCATAAACGGTAAAGAAGCGCAGGCACACGCAGCGCAGGCCATAGAGATGCGAGTAAGTGTGACAAAGCAGTTCGCCCGCTCCTTTGGTTGCCGCGTAGGGTGAGATCGGCCGGCGAATCGGATCGTCTTCGCTGAAAGGCACCTTGGCGTTAATGCCGTAGACCGACGAAGAAGATCCAAAGACAAACTGATTGACATTGTGCTCGCGCGCGAGTTCGAGCAGGTTTACGGTGCCGTTGATGTTTGTTTCGGTATAGAGCTGTGGTTCTGAAAGCGAGGGACGCACACCCGCGCGGGCAGCAAGATGGACCACGCAATCAAACTTGTTGGAAGCGAACACCGGCTCGACTGCGGCGCGATCGCGAATATCGACGGTTGCGATACTGTAACGTGAATCCTTTAGATGTTCGCGAATATTGTCGCGCTTAACACTGGGATCGTAGAAGTCGTTGAAATCGTCGACGACGGTAACGTGTTCGGCGCCGGTAGTGAGTAACCGGTCAACCAGATGCGATCCGATAAACCCCGCGCCGCCCGTTACGAGAAAGTTTTTCATCGCTCTTTTGTAGCATAGATCCACAAGTGCCAGCCCCATCGCGCGGCCATTTGCGATTCGAGCGAGCGTGGCAGGATTGGACCTAAGAGCGGCAGCCAGCGTTTGTTGAGGAAGTAGGTGCGCAGTTCGACGCGTGCAAAGTCTTTAAAGAGTTCGCGTGCTTCGTTGCGCGAGTAGACGCGGGCAAGCGGGTTCCCGGCACCGTCAGTGTTACGACTGAGAAACTCTTCGGAGTTTAAATATTGAGATTGGTTTTTTAATTGGCGCGCATGTTGGTGCAAACTCTCTTCCGGTTCGCCGGTTAAAAGGTGGACCAGCTTCACGCCTGCATTCCATCTCAGGAGGTGCGCACCGGCGCGTCGCAGCATAGAGATGTTGACGCGATAGTTGTAGGAGTCGCGATGGTAGAGCATGACAACGGCCTTGCCACCGGGACGCAGCACGCGATGAACTTCGCGGATGGCGCCGGGCGTGTCAGGCGTGTGATGCAGCACACCATGCGAGTAAACGATATCGAAAGAGTTGTCGGGAAAGTCGAGACGCTCGGCATCAGCCACACGGAAGTCGCCGGGTAGTTGAAATAATTCGAACCGACGTCGAGCTAATTCGATCGCGGCATCAGTGAGATCGATCCCGGTATAGTCCGCGCCGACTTTGGCAAATTGAGCCCCATCAGTTCCAAGACCACAACCCACCTCGAGGACTTTCAGGTTGTTAGTTTTATCGAAACTCGCCGCCGCGGGAATGTGCCACTCCTTTTTATATCGGTGTTCTTCAACGAGTTCATAAAAGCGGCGCGACCCCGGCGGGGCATCGGCAAACTTCGTCCCACACGGATTCTCCTGCCAGAACGCACGAACACGATCTTTCAGACTTGAGCTGTTACTGACGGCTTCCACAGGCAAGAGGATAACAGTGAAAGCCAATCGACAAAAATCAGCAGGTAAAGGGTTACTCCACTGCCTTGCACCTCAGGCTGCCTTGCTGGGCGAAGCAACCGTGAGGCGCAAGGATCAGGGAAGTCGTTGGGGTGAGGATCCCAAATCCGGCGCCGGACACCCACCTGTCCTCCAGTTGATCTTGCCCCCTTATACCAACTGGTCCGGATTCAACGCTCACGCGGCGAAGCTCGCGATCTGCCGCTCTCAAAGCTACTTCAAATTTTGCAGCTCGTGAACAGCAGCGGCGTTTGACGACGGGCGCACTATACCGATTCGGCACTCAGAAAATCCTCAAAGCGTTCTCAAAAAGTTCTCAAAGGAAATTTTAGAAAAAGCTTGATAATTAAAACGAATGAGCCGCGGTCCAAGTGAGAAATTGAAGTACAATAGTCGCGTTCGAATCCTCCCAATCATCAAATACTATGACACCTCATAACGAATGCTACGCATTTGGGCCGTACCGGCTCGACTTGTCCAGACGTGTGCTTTCTTCAAATGGCGACACTATTTCGCTGACGCCCAAGGCCACCGAAATACTGATCAAACTGGTCGTGAATGCTGGGCAGTTGCTGGAAAAGGATCAGTTGTTGAAGGAACTCTGGCCCGAAACGTTCGTGGAAGAGTCCAATCTTTCGCAGAACATCTTCACGCTGCGCAAAGCCCTTGGCGACGATCGCAGCGAGCCGAGGTACATCGAGACGGTCGCCAAGCGCGGATACCGGTTTGTGGGTAATGTAAAAGTCGTTAACCCTGGCACAAGCTATTTTCAACCTGTCATCGCTGACGCCAGTAATGTCATCGCAGTTTTACCGCTTGTGAATCGAACCGACGCTCTCGACCTGGAGCATCTAGCCGAAGGCCTCACAGATAATCTCATCAATGGCTTATCTCGCGTTCCGAAGTTGCGGGTGATGTCGAAGAGCGCGTTATCTCGGTACAAATCAAAGGATGCAGATCCGCGAGAAGTCGGTCGACAACTTGGCGTGAACGCCGTTCTTGTCGGAAATATTAACTCCCAACCTTCCGGCCTGAGCATCGCTGCGGAGTTGGTTGACGTGGGGACTGGATGGCAGTTATGGGGTGAAGTTGTCGATTCCGACGCGAAAGATCCGCGTCAAACAAAGGAGGAGATCACAAAAAAACTACTGGCCTCCTTAACTCTCAAATTATCGAACGAAGCCGAAAGAAAGAGCACAGCACGGTATACGGAGAACGCCGAAGCCTACCAGGCCTATTTAGAAGGTAGACAGCATTGGAGCAAATTTACCAGGGCTGGAATCGAAACCGCGATCCTACACTTTCGCAGAGCCATCGAAATCGACCCAAAATATGTATTAGCCTACGTTGCAATTACAGATTGTTACCTCAGATTAACCACCAATTACCTGCCTCCAGAGGATCAGATGAGTGAGGCCTCCGAAACGGACATTTCCGAACGCGTAAAACTTCGTTTCGAATGGGACTGGAAAGCAGCAGAACGCGAACTCCACCGTGCAGTTGATGTGAGGATCGAATATCCCGCTGCACACCAATGGTTCTTTGCTTACTGGACGTGCAAGCAACTTTATAAAGAGTCGCTAGTTTCATCCGGTCAATCAACTCAGCCTCAACTTCAGCCTACTCGTGCGGAGCTACCTGAAGGGATTCCGGGGCAGATTGCGTCGCTGGAATTAACACCTAGTGAGCAGGTACAGGTTTTGTGTGCAATCGTTCGGGAGCAAATTCACATCGGCAATTATGAAGCGGGCCGCAGGATTCTTCAGCCTTGGTGGACAGTCGGAGACAGACCTAAGCTAACCGGACTGGACCAATATACGCGGGCCGATCTTCTGTTAACAACCGGGGACTTAGCGGGATTCCTGGCGTGCACCGTTCACCTCAGAAGAGGGCAAATACATGCTGAAGAATTATTGAATGGTTCTGTGGCCCTCTATGAACAGATGAGCCTGAATCGAGGGGTAGTCGAAGGTCGAATTGCATTAGCATCTTGTTACCAGCGCCAAGGGATGTTTGACATAGCCCGCACCACTCTAATCCGAGTGCTGGAAGAGTTGCCGGACGAAAACCGGAATCGCGATCTTCGAGCATTCATTCTGATGAGATTGGGTGCTCTCGAACGCCAAGCTGGTTACCCCAAAGACGCTCTACGCATATTAATCCAAGCCACTGAGGTAGCTGAAATATGCGGACCATGGTTAACCGCTCGCTGTTATCTTGAGCTTGCTTCCACGTACAAGGATCTAGCGCTTTCGGAAGAAAATGAGCCACAAGCCGAATTGTCCAGGGATGTTTATTTGCGGGCATTACATCAATGCACCGCGGTGGGCCACCACCGATATGTGGCG
Source organism: uncultured Acidobacteriota bacterium (assembly GCA_963708055.1). Taxonomy (GTDB): domain Bacteria; phylum Acidobacteriota; class Blastocatellia; order Pyrinomonadales; family Pyrinomonadaceae; genus PSRF01. Next base: position 3,276,104 of record OY970193.1, read on the forward strand.
GAGCTGAAACATGGGACTACTGAAGTTAAACCAAAAATATTATGAGTCGGAGGGCTACCTTATTCGTGGCCACAAATCATTCCATGCCCTGTCAAACAGCCTCAGGGGAGCGCAATCAAACGAGACTTTGGCACGACTCTAAATAGAAACAATACTCACGTGCGAAAGACGTCATTGACCAGGCTATAAGCATATTTCAAGGCGCGGATAGAGAGGCGATTCTGGCTGAAGCATTAACAACTAAACGATCATTTGTTGGCGGGCTTGAGAGGTTCAAGATGCTCTAACGGGTCTTGAGCTGCTTACCGAACTTGCGAACGATGCAACGAGGATGAAGGAGCGGGCCTTGCGCTGATCATCATGTTAGAGGAATTAGGGGAACGCCTCGAGCATCCGGAGACAGTTCAACTTGGAAACTTAAAAACTAATACTCGGCAAAAGCGATTACGTAATCGTGCAGAAACTTGCAAGTCTAAGAACATTGAGTCATGAAGTGGAAAGATCCTACCAGCACATTGCCTAACGGGCCTGAGTTCAAGCTTTAATCACCCGGAAATATAAACCCTTTCATAAGATTGACGCTGGCCCGTCTATTTGGCAATGCATCCTGTTCGAGACCTATAAATCCGTTTTTCACTACTTCGCTCCTTTCGCGGCATACTCGTTGCTGCAAGGTTAAGTGGGAGCCGCTTAACCCCCGACTTCTATGCAGTTTGACCGATTTTGACAAACCAACGGCGCGTTGTGACCGATAGTTCCTTCAAAGGCGGTCAAATCGAAAGCCTTACCAAACAAAGTTGTTCAGCCAGAAAAGGAGGTTAAAAAACATTTCATCGTGCGTGGTAGAACGGAAACGTTGATTGCTTTGAGTCGGAATGATTCCCTCACTGGTGTTGCCACCAACAATCGTTCCTGTGCGGCCACCAACAATCGTTCCGGTACGGCCGCCAACGATCGTTCCCGTACGACCACCAACAATCGTTCCGGTACGGCCGCCAACAATCGTTCCCGTACGACCGCCAACGATCGTTCCTGTTCGCGCAAAAGAAACTTGAGCTACCGATACTGTAAGAACTGCGGCAATGGTGATGTGCTTGAGTACGTTCATTTTCATTCTCCTGGTAATAAAGAGTTTCTAGGGTACGGAGAGAACTTTGCGAAGCTGAATTCCATTCCGTATTTTCAATCGCGTTCGGCTTTATCTATTTCAAGCCTTGTGCCAAACCGCCAACTGAATATCGTCCGCTAGTAACATCTTATTTTACAGGGACTTAGAAGAGCGCTCTCAGTGATGCGCCGGTTTAGGGAGATTTGATTACGCTCTAGACATCTTAGCCTACGCAAAGCTCGACGACTTGATAACTGTATTAAACACAATAGTTTGCGATACACCTTGGAACTGTATACTTAAGTACCACTGCATACGACCTAGTCACTTGAAGGATAATCCAAGCTAAACCCTGGACCGTCGTGAATACTTCACTCATCAAACAGATTTCCAGTTCGTTATTGAACCAAAGTGAGCAGGCTCTTGCCTGTTGCGCAATAGCGCGAGAAAAACTCGAAACTGGGGATTATGACGCAGGATGCGCAGCGCTTGAGCCGTGGTGGACACTTGGGCAATGGCCCGCCCACCACGATTTGACCGATCTGGCATTCGGTGAACTCTTACTCGTAGCGGGCACATTAAGCGGTTGGGTTGCAAGTTCACAAAAGATTCCCGGTGGCAGGAAACCGGCCGAAGCGCTACTGAGTGGATCTATCGCTATCTTCGAGCAAATAGGGCAATCGAAACGAGCCGTCGAAGGACGAATTGAATTAGCTTGGGGTTATCATCATCAAGGGGCTTTTGATCTCGCCGAGATTACCTTGCGGACGGCGCTCAAGTGTCTAAACGATGAAGACCCGGAACTCAAAAGCGTGGGTCTCATCAGACTGGCGGTCGTGGTAAGGCTTGCAGGAAGACTACATGAATCTTTAGATCTTTTAGAGATGGCTACTCCACTTCTTGAATGTTCAGGAGATTGGCCGAAAGGCCGTTTGCACTTGGAGTTTGCCAATACTTTCAAGGATTTGGGACTTGCAGAAAACCAAGGGCGGTATTTCGAACACGCCTCTAAACATTATCGTCGAGCACTGGACCACTTCAAGCGAGTTGGAAATCATCGATTCACCGCAATCGTTGAGAACAACCTCGGCTTGTTGCTGTCGTCCTTGAGACGGTTCGATGAAGCATGTGGTCACTTAGATCGTGCTCGTCGCCTTTTTGAAATCCTTCACGATACTGTTAGGCGAGCACAAGTTGACGAAACTTTAGCCCAATTGTACCTCGCCTCAGAAAGATATGAATCAGCGGAGAACGCAATTAACCTCTCAGTGGAAACCCTGGAACACAGCGGAGAGGAAGCTGTACTTGCTGAAGCGCTAACGACTCGCGGAATCGTGCTTTTTCGGCTTGGACGAAAACATGAGGCTAAGCCGAACCTCGAAAGAGCACAACGTGTAGCGGAACGCTGCGGGGATTATGAGGCTGCGGGCAAGGCGTTGTTGATACTGATCGAGGAGATGTGCGATCAACTGCCCGACGATGAGCGGCGGGAGATTGGGGCGCAGGCTAATCAATTATTAGCTAATTCACAGCAGCAGGCCACGCGCGAACGGTTGCGCAAGTGTCTTGATATCATCGCCGAGGCACACGAGCGCCACGAGGCACAGCGAGAGCAGGATATTCACGCGCAGAAGATGGCGGCGCTTGGCGAGCTGTCGTTTGGTGTCGCGCACAATGTCAATAACACCCTTACGGGGATCCTGGGTCGCGCGCAACTAATTCTCAGAAACAGCAACGATCCGGCCAAGATCGAAGCCGGTCTCGAGCTGATCATCAAGAGCGCCGAAGACGGTGCCCACATTATCCGCCGCATCCAGGACTTCGCACGACAGCGCCCAAGCCGCGAATTCGAAACCGTAGCCGTCGCCGAACTCCTCAAGGACGCTTGCGAGATGACGCGTTCGCGCTGGGAAGCGCGTTCGGAATTTGCCTCGATTCGCTTCGCCCTTCACGCCGACTGCAAGGCCTTCGTTAAAGGCGACCCGGTCGAGCTACGCGAAGTGCTCGTCAACATGATCTTTAACGCCGTTGACGCCATGCCTTCCGGCGGAGAAGTACGCGTCGCCGCCCAGGAAAATCGCGATCGTGTGGTGGTCTATATCACTGACACCGGCACCGGCATGTCACCCGAAGTGAAGCAACGCCTCTTCGATCCATTCTTCACCACAAAAGGCAAGGCGGGCACCGGTATGGGCCTCGCCGTCAGCTTCGGTATCATTCGCCGTCACGAAGGCTCAATCGAAGTAGACAGCGAGCCAGGCCGCGGCACCACCTTCAAGATTTCGCTACCGAAGGTTGTGACCGCCACAACCGAACCCACCGCCAACGGCACTGAACAAACCACGATCTCCGCTGCCGAAAATAAGGTGCGCGTGTTAGTGGTTGACGACGAAACGCACGTGCGCGAAGTTTTGATTGAAGCCCTCGAATCAGAAGGCTGCGAAGTGGTTCCGGCCGAAAGCGGTGAGATCGCCCTCGCGCTCTACGATCAATACGCCGGCAAGTTTGACGCGGTGTTTACCGATATCGGCATGAAAGAGATGAGCGGCTGGGAACTGGTCAGCGAAATCCGAAAGCACTCGCAAACCTTGCCCATCGCCATCATCAGTGGCTGGGCGGATGCCATCAGCATACAGACGAAGAACGATGTCAAAGCCGACTGGATCGTCGCCAAACCTTTTGATATCGATCGGATCTCGAACATCGCGCATGAGATTGCGCAACGGAAGCTGGCCCTCGCCTAGGCGCTGGCGCTGAGGTCGTGACGTTCGAGCTTGAGATAAAGACCACGACGAGTTAAACCAAGTTCGCGTGCGGCGCGTGAGATGTTGCCGTTGTGGCGGCGCAACGCGTCGGAGATCATGCGGCGCTCAACTTCCGCAAGCGCATCCGCGAGCGTACCACCCGCACTGTGGACATTCGGCGCCGGCATCGAAGCGAACGAAGCTGTAGCCGATGGCGTAGTGGGTGACGAGGTTCGCTTCAATTCGGGCGAAAGCTGTTCCGGAGTAATCACCGCGCCATCTTCAGCGCGAGCCACCGTGCGCTGGATCTCATTGCAAAGCTGCCGCACGTTTCCGGGCCAATCACTCACCATCAACAGATCGATCGCCTGCGGCGTGATCTGAATGTCTTTCCGGCCAAACTTCGCCGAATAGTGATTCACGTAATAATTGACGATCGTCGGGATCTCCGAACGACGTTCACGCAGCGGCGGCACGCGCAGGCGAATCACGTTGAGGCGGTAATACAAATCTTCACGGAAACGGCCCTGGGCCACCATGTCTTCCAGGTCGGTATTCGTCGCGGCAATGATGCGCACGTCAACCTTGCTCGGACGTTGTTCGCCAAGCGGTTGAATCTCGCCTTCCTGCAAAAAGCGCAACAGTTTCGGCTGCACATCGAGCGGTAGATCACCAACTTCGTCGAGGAAAAGCGTGCCGCCCGCAGCGGTGCGAATCACGCCCGGCGAATCGTTGACTGCTCCGGTAAACGCACCACGCCGGTAACCAAACAGGTAACCTTCCGACAACTCCTTCGGCACGGCCGTGCAGTTAAAAGGAACAAACACTTTCGCGCGTCGCGAAGAGATGGCATGTATCGCGCGCGCCACGAGCTCCTTGCCCGTGCCCGACTCGCCGGTGACCAGAACTGTTACATCTGACGAGCGAATCTTATGGACCTCTTCAACGAGTTGCGTCATCGCCGGGCTGGAATGAATAAAGCCAGGCATCAGGCTGGTGCCGGTCAGTTCGTCGGCATTCTCGTGTGTGCCGCTCTTCTGAGCCCCTGCTCGCAAGGCGCAAACGTCCATGCCGAGCTCAACCACACGTAACAACGGCTCGAGTGCAACTCCCTTGGGCAAGGTCGCGCGATTGCGCGGCGCGAGATACATCTTTGCGCCCGGAGCGTTGGAAGATTTCAACAGGATTACTTCAGCATCGTGCTTGCGGCTATAACGATCGCGCGACACTGCTTCCTCAATCGGTTCGAGATCGAGGGCGATCTTTTGACTTTCAGCCGCGGTGCAACCCATGGCGACAACCACTCTCGGCTCACCGCGTTCACCATGTTCGGTGATAATCACGCGCAGGGCGCCGGTTTCCTGGCGCATCACGGCTGCGAGTTCGCGAAGTAAAAGTTCACGTGAAGCAACGGCTTCAGCCAAACGCAGGGTTAGCAGTTGTGTTAATGCCGAGGTTCCTTCGTTGCGTTCCGGAGTGGTGCGAGCGAGATCGCGCAGCTCTTCTTCCGCGCGTGAAAGATCAAGGCGCGCACCGAGGTCACGAAATGTATTTAACGCGCGACTCAGATGTTCGCCGGCGCGTTCGGGACGAATCAAGGAATACGCGCGGCCCAACTCCAGATGTGCCCGCGCCGCGCGATAACGATCGCCAAGCATGTCGAAGATCGAAACGCTACTGCCGAAATGCTGTGCGGCCGCGGCTGCGTCGCCGCGAGCCATGTTGAGCATGCCGTTGAGACGATGAGCCTCGCCGGTGAAATTGAGATCGGTGGAAGAGTCGGTTGTTTCAGCACTCACGTACTGAAGTTCGCGCGCACAATCATCGAGATCACTAGTTAACAAATACGACTCGGCAGCGATCAATCGCGATTCGCAAATGGCCTGGCGATCGCCGATAATTTCGGCCAGCGTGAGTGCTTCCCTGGCTTTTTCGAGCGCGCTCGTGGGATCGGAAATCGCGAGATTACAACGCCCTAGAGTTCGCAACGCCTGCGCGGCGTACCACTTGTTTCCATTCTCAGTGGCGAGCGCGACGGCCCTGGTTAGATAATCTTTTGCCTGGTCCAAGTCGCCGCGAAGCATGTGCAGTTCACCGAGCGAATCGAGGATCATCGGCACTTTAGCGCCACGTTCATCAACCTCCGTAGCGAGCGAAAACGCGCGCTCGAGCGCTTCCTGTGCGCGGTCCCACTGGCCGATCAAAATTAGATTGATGCCGAGATTGTTGTAACCGTCAGCCGCATTGGTCTTGTGATCGGTGCGCTCGTAATAGGTAATCGCCTCTTTTAAATAATCGATGCCTTCCTGCGGGCGTTTCAGAAACCAGCAGGCGCCGGCCATGTTGGCGTAAGTTCTGCCGAGCACATACGCGGCGGGTCGATCGCCGATCAACTTGAGTGCTTGTTCGAGGTTTTCGAGACCGCCTTCGTAATTCCCTTCGTGAATATCAGCCACGCCGACGCCGAAATAAGATTCAGCCAGACCGCGCCAATCGCCATTCTGGCGAAAACTCTCGAGCGCACGTTGAGCATAGTCGCGCGCAATCGGATACTCGCTGATGCTTCTATAGGTTCGTGAAAGCGCGGCGTAAATATGGCCCAGGTTGAGGGAGCTGTTCTCAGCATCGCGCAAAGTGGCCTGCAACATCGCGATCGCTTTGGGATGATCGCCGTTGTAGTTGTACGCAAGACCGATTTGAACGCGAAGATAACTTATTGTTTGATCGTTGAGCTTCGTGCGTGATTCGGGTGCTTCATACATCGAAACGGCAGCCAGCGAATCGCGATAGTGACCCTGTTGTTCGAGCGCCGTAGAAAGCGCGCATCGCGCGAGTGCGAGTATTGAAGCATCATGACGAGCGTTTGAAATAAGCAACGCGAGACGATCTTTGGCCTCCGTCGAGAGACCCTGGTCCAGAAGTGAGCGAACCTCATCCAGCTCGCGAGTCAGCGACTCGTGAGTAGGCTTCGCTCGCGAGCGAATTCTCACTCGAGCGTCCGCAAGGTCAACCACACCTCGCTCATCAAGGGGCTTTTGCTGATCACGACCAGGAAGACCGTGACCCACACGTTTATCCATTTAGTACCTATAAAAGATCAATCGAGAGGACTTTTCATTTAGCTGTTTTATGGGAGGGAAAACCGTCAAAACTATCTACCCGTTTACAGTTTTGCCGCGCAAACGTGTTGTTCGTGGTGAATTTAACACATACCAACGGCGTCGTACAGTTTTCTTCCGTACATAGTAGGTAAATTCACATGCGCTATAACTTGTCGCCGTTTGCGGCCCCCCATCTCAAATTAAGTTATCAAAACACAGCAATTTAGCCGTTTCCCCGCCTTGACACCCTATATGTCGGCCGCTATCATTTCCGTTTCCGTCCGCAGCGCGGAACGTGCCCTAGGGTTATATGTTTGAGTCGCTCTCGGATAAATTAAAACGCACGCTAAAGAACTTGCGGGGCGAGGGCGTGCTGACAAAAGAGCACGTTGACGCTGCGCTGCGAGAGATCCGTCTGGCGCTGTTGGAAGCCGACGTAAACTATAAAGTCGCCAAAGACTTTATCAGTTCGGTTCAACAAAAAGCCGAAGGACAGCAGGTTTGGCAGGAACTCAAGCCATCCGAGCAGGTCGTAAAGATTGTTTTTGACGAACTGGTCGAGTTGCTCGGTGGACAATCGTCCCGGCTCGTCTTTACCAAGCAGACTCCAAATACGGTGATGGTGGTCGGCCTGCAAGGCTCAGGTAAAACCACTTCCACTGGAAAAATCGCCCGCTGGCTGGCAACGAATCAGGATCGAAAGCCGCTTTTGCTTTCAGTTGACGTTTACCGGCCCGCCGCGCGCGAACAGTTGAAGGTCATCGCGAAAGCGACTGGCCAGCAGATCTTTGAATATCCACAAAGCAACGATCCCTTAACCCTGGTGCGTGAGGCGCAGAAACATGCGCAGCAAACAGGCTTCGATACGCTCCTGATCGACACTGCCGGACGTCTGCACATCGATGATGAGTTAATGGAAGAGCTCGTCAGTATCAAACAGGAAACACGCCCGGTTGAGATCCTGTTTGTGGCTGATGCGATGACCGGACAGGATGCGGTGCGTTCCGCCGAAGAATTTCATCGTCGCATTGGTATCACGGGTGTGATCCTTACGAAGATGGATGGCGATGCTCGGGGCGGCGCCGCGCTCTCGATCAAACAGGTAATCGGACAGCCAGTGAAGTTTGTCGGCGTTGGCGAACGTTACGACGCGCTCGAGCCGTTTTATCCCGATCGCGTGGCCCAGCGAATTCTAGGCATGGGCGACGTTTTATCGCTGATTGAAGAAGTTCAGGCCAAGGTCGATCAGCAGGAAGCGGAAGAGCAGCTCAAAAAGTTACAAAAGAACGAATTCACGTTAGACGACTTTCGTTCGCAGTTGCGCCAGGTCAAGAAACTCGGCTCTTTCTCAAAAATCATGAAGCTGCTGCCGGATCAACTTCTCGGTGGCATCGGCATGCCGCAGTTAGACGATGAACAGTCGAAACTGATGGAGAAGGAGTTGAAGCGAACCGAAGCCATCATCGATTCGATGACCTGGGAAGAGCGCAACGATCATCGCATCCTGAACGCAAATCGCCGGCGTCGCATCGCTCGCGGATCGGGAACGTCAGTCGCGCAGGTTAATCAACTCATCAAGCAGTACGTTGAGATGCGACAGATGATGCGCCAACTGTCGAGTTCGGGATTGTTTGGCGGCGGTGGATTGAAAAGCAAGATGTTGAGAAAGATGACAGGCATGCCTGACATGGCCGGATTTGCCGGAGATGAAGGCGAAATGCCGTCGTTGCCGGGTGGGTTACCGGGATTACCTGGATTACCGGGTGGACCATCACGAAAGAAACTGAAGAAGAAGAAAAAGAAGAGACGAAGGTAGTTCACAGATTACGCAGATAATCTGTGGCTTGAAGGAGGATCGAATTGTTAGCTATTAAGTTAATGCGCACCGGGGCGAAGAAAAGCCCGTCATACCGGGTGGTTGTTAAAGAGAAGCAGTCAAAACGCGACGGCGCTTATCTCGAAAATCTCGGCACCTACAACCCGACGCGAAATCCGGCGGAGATCAAGCTCAACCTTACGCGCGTCAATTACTGGCTCGAAAAAGGTGCGCAACCCACTGACACGGTCAATCGCTTGATCAAAGCCAGCCACAAAGCCGAAAAGGCAACCGCTGAAGCACAGGCGTAAAGCGCTTTTTAACCATGCGAGATGCGATTGAGATGATCGTCAAGGCGCTGGTCGACGATAGCGAGTCAGTAGATATCCGCGAAGTCGAACAACGCAACGGAGCCACGCTGCTGGAAGTGCGTGTGGCACCAAACGACGTCGGCAAGATCATCGGTAAACAGGGCAAGACGATTCGCGCCCTGCGCTCGCTCGCTCGTGTTGCCGGGGCCAGGAATAATCGGCGTTACCTGCTGGAAATCGTTGAGTGAACCAGATGGACGACGCCGGCCCGGGTGAACTGGTTGTTATCGCTCGAGCGGTCAGAGCACGCGGTCTTAAAGGCGAGGTCGTCGCCGAGCTTTTGACGGATTTTCCCGAGCGGTTTGAAGACGTTGAAGAACTCGTGCTCGTTTCGCCAGATGGCGAACGAACCACAAAACGACTCGAAGATTACTGGTTTCAAAACGATCGAGTCGTCTTAAAACTGGCTGGTTACGACGACGTCGATGCAGCCAAAAAGTTGGTTGGATTTAATTTCGCAGTTCCCGAAGCTGAACGCGTTTCGCTGCCGGAAGATCATTATTACGACTGGGAACTGGAAGGTTGCACGGTTAAAACTGACGACAAGATTCTAGGAGTCGTCAAAGCAGTGCTCAAAACAGGCGGCCCAGAGATTCTCGTCGTCGCCGGCGAAGATGGTTCAGAACGATTGATACCGTTAGCCGAATCGATCGTTGTCAAAGTCGATACCGAGGCGAAGACGATCGTAGTCGATCCGCCGGAAGGACTTTTGGATTTATAGATCTTTGAGCGGCGCTTGAATTACAAAGCGCCCAATCACAATGCGATGTTGCGCTTCGATATCATCACGATCTTTCCCGAGTTTTTTCGCGAGGTGATCGATTGTGGAATTTTGCGGCGCGCCCGCAATGCGGGACTGGTTGACGTAAAGGCTCACGATCTGCGGCAGTGGACCACGGATAAACATCACATCGTTGACGATCGGCCATTCGGCGGCGGCGACGGAATGATCTTGAAGCCCGAACCAATCTTTACCGCAGTCGAGGCATTAACCGGAGCTTCGCGAAGAGAAGACGTTCCCGCTCGCACGCGAGTAGTGCTGCTCTCAGCCCAGGGTGAGGTTTTCTCGCAGTCGTTGGCCAAAGACCTCGCCGAAAATGCCGCGCACGTCGTCCTGTTGTGCGGGCGTTACGAAGGCGTTGACGAGAGAGTCGCCGAAGCGCTCATTACCGATGAGATCTCGATTGGCGATTATGTGCTCTCGGGCGGTGAGCCGGCAGCAACAGTTGTAGTCGATGCCGTGGTGAGATTGTTACCCGGCGCGTTGGGAAGTGAAACCTCGGCGGTGTTTGAATCATTTTCAGAGGGTTTGTTGGACCACCCGCAATACACGCGGCCGCCCGAGTTCAAGAGCATGAAAGTGCCGGAAGTATTGTTAAGCGGTCATCACGCGGAGATCGAGCGTTGGCGCAAGGAAGCTGCAATCGCAAAAACAAGGCGTAAGCGTCCTGACTTGCTGAAAGAATAAAGCGGATTTTTAAGGAGCATCGAGAAATGAATCGATTAGATAAGATTGAAGAAACTCAACTGCGGAATAATATTCCCGAATTTCAGCCAGGCGATACGGTCCGTGTGCACGTCCGGATTAAAGAATCCGAGACGAAAGAACGCTTGCAGGCTTTTGAAGGTGTTGTGATTGCGCGTAAACACGGTGGCGCACGCGAAACGATTACCGTTCGCAAAACGAGCTTCGGCGTCGGCGTGGAAAGAATCTTCCCGTTGCATGCCACCATCATTGACCACATCGACCTGGTCAAGCGCGGTAGAGTCCGTAGAGCCAAGCTCTACTACCTGCGCGGATTGCGCGGCAAGGCTGCACGTATTCGCGAGCGCGATACGCGTGGTCGTACCGACGATCAGGCGGCCGCCAAGAAATAACCAGCCGAATTAAGGCACAAGAAACGCAATTGCTCTTTGTGCTTCTTGTGCTTTTTTGTGCTTGAAGACGATTGAGGCAAAGCTTGCGAATCGCGATTGATGCTCATTCGGTGGGAACGAAACTCGGGGGCAACGAAAGTTACGCCGTTAATTTGATAGAAGCGCTGGCGCAGATCGACAGCGTTAACGATTACACGATCTTTGTTACCACCAACGAAGCACGCGATCGCTTCAGTAATCGCTGGTCCAACTTCAAGGTTCGCTCAACTCTTCCTCACACGCCGTTAATTAGAATTCCACTGACACTCAGTGCTGAACTGCGCAAACACCCCGTTGATGTGCTGCACGTTCAATTCACCGCGCCGCCATTTTGCCCGTGTCCGGTAGTTGTCAGTATTCACGATCTATCTTTTGAACACTTACCGCAGACCTTCAATCGTCGCAGTCGCACACAATTGCGACTCACAGTGCGCCATTCCGCCCGGCGAGCGGCCCGAATTCTTTCGCTCTCCGAGCACACTCGCCGCGACATCGTAGAAACCTACGGCATAGATGAGAAACGAATCAAAGCCATCCCGCTCGCCGCAGCGGAGCATTTCGCCCCGGTCACGGACACAAGGGAACTGCAACGAGTGCGACACAATTACGGGATAAACGGCGATTACATTTTGACGGTTGGTTCTATCCAACCTCGCAAAAATCTCGCAAGGCTCATCAAGGCTTATGCTTTGTTGCGAGGAGATGGATCAAAAGATAAGCTGCCCAAACTCGTGCTGGTGGGCAAGCCCGCCTGGCTTTACGATGAAACTTTCAGGACTCTCGACGAGACGGGCGTTAAAGATGCGGTGATCCTGACGGGTTACGTTCCGGAAACAGATCTTCCCGCCCTGTATTCCGGAGCAACATGCTTTATTTATCCGTCATTTTTCGAGGGATTTGGCTTGCCGCCACTGGAAGCAATGAAATGCGGCGCTCCAGTGATCGTTGGTAACAGAACAAGCTTACCGGAAGTAGTCGGCGATGCAGCTCTAGCCGTAGATCCATTCGATGTGGACGCGATTGCCGGCGGAATAAAGCAGGTAATAAACAACCCGAGCCTGCGGAGGGAGTTGAGCTTAAAAGGACAGGAAAGAGCCCGGGCTTTCAACTGGCGAGAAACTGCGCGACAAACATTGGCAGTTTACAAAGAAGTCGCACGGGTAGATTCGGCCTTATAGGCCGCTCAAGCGTCTTAAAGTTTTATGCGAATCGCAATTCTGGGAACACGCGGAATTCCAGCCAGCTACGGCGGCTTTGAAACCTTCGCAGAACATCTCTCAACCCGCCTGGTGGCACGCGGGCACGATGTTACCGTCTATTGCCGCGCCCATTACGTCTCGCCTCGGCAGTTGGAATATCACGGCGTCAAACTCAAAGTTCTGCCAACCATCAGACATAAGTACTTCGACACGGTCGTTCATACTTTTCTTTCCGCGATTCACGCAGTTGCTGGACGCTACGATGCCGCTTTGATTTGTAATTGTGCGAACGCTCCGTTTAGTCCAATCCTTCGGCTAACCGGCACACCCGTAGCGATCAACGTCGATGGGCTCGAGCATAAACGGAAGAAATGGGGTTGGCTCGCCCGTCGTTATTACCGGTTTGCGGAGAAGCTTTCGACCTTAATTCCGAATGAGATGGTCACTGACGCTCAGGTGATTCAGGACTATTATCTCGCGCGTCATAACACACCATCGACAATGATTGCTTACGGCAGCGAAGTCGAGCGCCGGCCCGATCGCGAAGCGGTGCACAAATGGCGAGTCGAGCCGAATCGATACGTTTTATACGTCTCCAGATTGGAGCCTGAGAATAACGCCCATCTCGTTATCGAAGCGTTTAAGAAGGTGCGAACAGCGTATCGTCTGCTGATTGTGGGCGACGCTCCTTACGCCGAGCAGTACATCAACAGCTTGAAGGCGAGTGCTCGCGGAGATAAGCGAATCATCTTCACCGGATTTGTTTTTGGTCAGGATTATCGGGCCTTGCAGCAGAATGCATATTGCTACGTTCATGCCACCGAGGTGGGCGGCACACATCCGGCACTCCTCGAAGCCATGGGTTATGGAAACTGTGTGCTAACACTCGCAACGCCGGAAAATATGGAAGTTGTGGGCGAGGCGGGTGTTCCTTACATCGACGAGTTTGATCTCGCGGAGAAATTACAACGAGTGCTCCGTGATGGTTCACTGGTCCAGGCTTACCGGAATCGAGCCCAGCAACGTATTCAAACTCACTACGATTGGGAGCGCGTGGTCGACCAGTACGAAGAGCTTTTTGCACGCATGAGCGGGCAGAAGACTCTTAATATCCCGCCGGCTGAAGAAACCAAACGCGCTGAAGTCATGGCAAAGTCAGCAAACTAAATCTTAATAAGAGCTTTAAAAGGGGGCGCCCCGTTCAGTTCAAATGAACTGAACGGGGCCAAAGCGTAAAGGGTAGGTTCGGGGTAAAACAGGGTGGCTGTGCTAAGCATGAGAACCGTCCAATTACTCGACGATTCGACCGGCGGCGCGTGTGCGGGTATAGAAAATAGCTAAGATAAAAAGAACTGCGCACCCATCCGGTTCAGGCCTTAAAACAGCCTCAAGAGCGATCCAACAACTCTTGTATTTCGATGTGTGTGAAATTATACGAAGGAAGCGTGACCTGTCAAGGACAATTTTGACGTTTTCGTAAAATTCTTGTGACAGATTGAGCGAGAATCGTTAAAAACCTCACCGCTCAGTCCTCTAATCGTGAAATTCCTGCGAGGATTACCCAGAGTTATTCGCCTGAACGGGCTTGCTGCAGCCGATAAGCCTGGCGTCTCACCGCCTCCGAAACGTTTCGATTCTGCGTAAGATTTTGCAGATCCTTGGTCCGGATACGCGGCAGGATATTAAGTACCGTTGGGATAGGTGTGCGTGGATTTCTCGCGAGGTTGTGGATTATCGGATATGACCGCGCCCAACTGCGGTTGAGCGCAATCAGGCGCAACACTTCGTCAGCAATTGTCCGCATCGCGGCGATGTTCTCAATTTCCTGTTCCGTAATTCGCGGGTTATTCACCACCGCTGAACAAACCACCTTGTTCGAGTCGCGGATCAGGATGCTGCGCGCTTCACGATCACCTTTCATCGCGAGTTTCATGCGATCTTTCGTGTTCATGAACATGATGCGACGAATCAGCGAAACGCGTTCGGCGTTGATTTCTCCTGACTCGAGCCGTTCGCTCTCAATAACACGTTGGATATTTGCTTGAGCATCGGCAGCAGTCTCTGAAATCAGCTCTTCATAACGCTCGGCAGGCAGCCACGCATCGTCGAGATCGTCGTCGGAGACCTCGATGTGTTGCGCGATAATCCACGCATCGTCGAGACTCATTTCACCGGCGGCCGTACTCAATTCCGCTGTTTCAAAAAACTCGGCCGCGGCGTTTTGTCCACGTGCGCGCAACTCGTCGGCGATCTGGCGCGCACCTCGTTCTTTCTCGAAAAACTCTTTGCGTGTTTCGCGTGCGCGTCGTTCCGCTTCACCACTGCAAGACGGATTACTCAGAATCGCATCGATAATCGCAGGGCTGCGGACCAATCGTTGTTGATTGATCGTGATCAATTCTAAAAGCGATGCGTTTTGCGTGAGCGCCGCGAACTTCGCGAGGGCTTCATCGGGCGTGCGGGTGTTGAGAATTGTTGCTTCGTAAAGTTCCGCCGTGAGGCTCGGCTGGGTTGCGAGATAAGCCAGAACATTTGGCGCTGTATCCTGTGCGGAAGCAGCGATCAGGAGATCTTCCGGAGCCTCAGCTTTTAGTGTCTCCGTTGCAGCGGCTGCGATCTGGGTATCGTCGCTGGTGGTGAGCGCGACAAGCACTTCGAGCAGATCATTCTGAGGCAGCGGCAACATCCCACGCGCGGCTGCGAGGCGAGCAGGTTGCGGAGCACTACCACCGATAATGGCTTGAACGACGGGATTGGTGGATGTGATCTCAGAAGTCAAAGGTATAAAAGGTTTTCTCTCGCGGCGGCGCAGCGGCGCAACGATGTTGGTTGAGCTATCCGTTGCGCGGTTGCGTCGCGGCGAGAGAAATAAGGTTAAGCCATAGAGACTGTGCAGACGTCGAGTGCTACGCATTAACGCCGTGACACTTCTTATACTTCTTCCCCGAACCACAGGGGCAGGGCTCGTTGCGCCCGACCTTTGGCTGGTCTCTCACAACCGTCTTCACTTTGCCTTCATCCTCGCCGGCCGGAGCGGCACCCTGATTTGGTCCAGTGAATCTCAACTGCGCGGGTCGTCGTGCTGCACGTCGCTGCTGCAAACTCTCCGGGTCCTGTTCTGAAACTACCTGGAGGTTGAATAGCGAGCGGATGGTCGCGGTATCGATGCGATCGAGCATCTCCTGGAATAAATCAAAACTCTGTTTTTTGTACTCGACGAGCGGATCCTTTTGCCCGTAACCAACCAGTCCGATGCCCTGTTTCAGGTGGTCCAGTGACAACAGGTGGTCCTTCCACTGCGCATCGATGATGTTGAGCATGATGATGCGCTCATAGGTGCGCATCGCTTCCGCTCCAATCTGTGCTTCCTTGTGCTCGTACTTGACCTTCAGGCGTTCCCAGATTGCGTCGGCCACTTCCGGCGAGGTCATGTTTGGAATGTCGATGTTTTCATGATCAGGATCGAGATCGTAAATCGTCTTGATCTGGATCCGATAGTTTTCGACGTCCCAGGCATCCGGCGAGACCTCGGGATTGAGATACTGCGTCGTAAGATCTGATAAGAGATCGTAAGCAACACCGGAACTCGGCGGATCACCCATGAGGTAATCGCGCTGATCGGGTTCCTCCATCAGTTGACGGCGGAGACCATAGATCGTCTCGCGCTGCTTGTTCATTACGTCGTCGTACTCGAGCAGGTGTTTGCGCGCTTCGAAGTTTCGACCTTCAACCGACTTCTGCGCTGCCGCGATTCGCTTCGAAACCATCTTCGACTCAATCGCAACACCCTTCTCCATACCGAGACGTTGCATCAGCGCCTTGACCTTGTCGCCGGCGAAGATGCGCATCAGATCGTCTTCGAGCGACAGGAAGAACCGCGACGATCCGGGGTCGCCCTGACGACCGGCGCGACCGCGAAGCTGATTATCGATGCGGCGCGATTCGTGGCGTTCAGTGCCGATGATGTGCAATCCACCAATCGACACCACTTCGTTATGTTCGTCTTCGACAATCTGTTTTGCTTGCGCAAAAGCGACGCGCCACTGATCTTCCGTTGCCTCGTCAGGATCGACCTCGTCTTTTTTCAAAAACTCGCGCGCCATGAAATCGGGATTGCCGCCGAGCAAAATGTCTGTACCGCGGCCGGCCATGTTGGTCGCGATCGTTACCATGCCTTTGCGACCGGCCTGGGCCACGATTTCGGCTTCGCGTTCGTGATATTTGGCGTTCAGCACGTTGTGCGGCACTTTCTCTTTGACGAGCCGGCGCGCGATCAACTCCGAGTTTTCAACCGAAACCGTACCAACGAGGGTCGGCTGGCCCTTCTCGTGACATTCCTTGATCTCTTCGATCACCGCGTCCCATTTCTCCGGCAACGTGCGATAGATCACGTCTGAGAAGTCGGTACGAACCATCGGCATGTGCGTTGGAATAACGATGACGTCGAGCTTGTACGTTGAGGCAAACTCGGCGGCTTCGGTTTCAGCAGTACCGGTCATGCCTGACAGTTTTTCGTAAAGGCGGAAGTAATTCTGAAGTGTGATGGTGGCGAGTGTTTGATTCTCTTTTTCGATCACAACACCTTCTTTGGCTTCCACCGCCTGGTGCAGACCGTCGGACCAGCGACGACCTTTCATCAAACGACCGGTAAAGTCGTCGACGATGATCACCTCACCATCCTGGATCACATACTGATGATCGAGCTTGTAAAGCGTGTGCGCTTTCAAGGCTTGTTCGACGCAGTGCAACAACTCCATGTTTGACGGATCGTAAAGATTGCCGACTCCCAACAGCCGCTCTGCTTTGTCCACACCATCTTCGGTGAGCACGGCCGTGTGCGCTTTTTCATCGACCACGTAGTCGCCGGTTTTCTTACCATCCACGTCCTCACCTTTTTTGAGGTGCGGAATGATGGCGTCGGCGTTTTTGTATTTGTCGGTTGCTTCGTCAGACGGTCCGGAAATGATCAACGGCGTTCGCGCTTCGTCGATCAGGATCGAATCAACCTCGTCGACGATTGCGAAGTAGTGGCCACGCTGCACGCAGGTCGCGAGGTCAAACTTCATGTTGTCGCGCAGGTAGTCGAAGCCAAACTCGTTGTTCGTGCCGTACGTGATGTCGGCGGCGTAGGCGGTTTGGCGTTCGAAGTCGTCCATGTCGTTCTGGATACAACCGACTTCCAGGCCGAGAAAGCGATGAATCTGGCCCATCCATTCGGCGTCGCGCGAAGCGAGATAGTCGTTAACGGTGATGACGTGAACTCCGCCGCGGCCGGTAAGTGCATTTAAATAAGCTGGCAGAGTGGCGACGAGGGTCTTTCCTTCACCGGTGCGCATCTCGGCGATCTTGCCTTGATGGAGAACGATGCCGCCGATTAACTGCACGTCGAAGTGACGCATGCCGGTGCTTCGCACGCTGGCTTCTCGAACTATTGCGAAAGCCTCGGGCAGGATATCGTCCAACTCCTCGCGCTCGCGTCGCTTGCGTTCCTCTTTGTCAGTGATGCCGGCCACTGCCTTCTGGAGGCGTTCTTTGAAAGCCGCGGTACGCGCTCGCAACTCATCGTCAGATAGCGCCTGCACTGAGGGCTCGAGTGAGTTGATCTTTTCAACCAGCGGCTGAATCGACTTCAGAAACCGCTGATTGCTGCTGCCAAAAACCTTCGTCAAAAATTTATCGAAACTCATAGTTAATAAAAGGCTCCAAGAGATAACTGGTAATTAAACAAGGTTTCACGAAAACGCGCAAAGGCCGGTAAAGCAAAAATCTTGTTAATCCTGCCAATCTTGTAAATCTTGTTAACAGGATTTACAGGATGAACAAGGTTCACAAGATTAAATTTACACGCCGGGTTCGAGTTGCTTCTTGATCATGTCTACGACGCTCTGACGCGGCATGGAGAAGTTAACCACCACTCGCTTGCCGTCTGGCGCCGCGCTCGTGTTTTTCATCAACACTTCTTCATCTTTTCCAGCCCGCGAGCCGGCCCCGAGGAACAGCGCTGTATTCAAAACTTTCGCGAGCGTCTCCGCACGTTCGGGCGAGGACACCTCCGACTCAACCGATGCCAGAACTTCCAGCTCGCCTTGTTTCACGGTGATCTTCACCTTCGCGCCAGGCGTGTCTTTACTGATTGGCTGGAGATAGATCAGGAAACCGCTGTCGTTCAACGCCGCTACTAATTTACCAAACAGTTCAACAAGATTTTCGTCACCATCTTTCTTGGTAAAACGAGGGTTCTTCAGTTTCCCTTTCTCATCCAATTCCGCTTCGATAACCACTTCGAACGGTTTGTTTAAATCGAGCTTGCCCTGGTTCTTCATATCATTCGCATACTTTGCGAAATCCTTGAGTACCTGTTTGTTGATTTCCTTCTCATCGGGCAGCGGCAAATTATTCTGCTGGGCGGTTTTCTCGAGTTGTTTCTGTGCTTCTTCGACACTGAGCGGCGAGGCCGATGGCGATGGACTCGCCTGGGCAACTGCTCCAGCAGGCGAACTTGTAGCCGCCGGACTGACAACCGGAGAGGCAGCAGGGCTCGGCGAAGGCGACGCTTCCGGATCGACCTTGGGCTCGGAACCAGCTTGGGAGATTATCTTTGGCGCAAACTCAGGATATGGGTTGGCCGGGGTCGCAAGCACACCATCGACCTGGCCTGCAGTTGCAAAATAACCCTCGGGATAACGAAACTTCTCCAACTGAATCATCTGCACATCGTCAGCGATTTGGGTCGCTTCGTACGGTTTGTCTACAAACCGAGTGCTGGCTATTAGTGCAGCGATGTTTACTGTGTCGCGGACGGCTGGGACGTAGACAACGATCCAAAGACAGGCTAAATGCAGGACGAGTGAACCACCGATGAGCCGTATTAACACCTGCCATCGAGGCTCACGATTAACCTCAAACCTCTTGAATAACTCCGCCATCCTGCGATTCTGGACCTAACGGTTAGACGCCATTGTAACTCTCTGGGTTTGCGTTAGCACTTCGCAGGCCACAACAGCAAAGTTAAAATGAACTCCGTGCGTCGAAATAACCACAAAAACCGGGACAAACAGCGATCTCGTAGCCGCCCTGGACCCGAAAAACCTTCCCGTAAGACAGACTATCGGGCTAACGAACAACCGTCGCGGGTTGTTCCACAGTCGCGAGAACTAAAAAAACTGCTCGACGGAATCGGCACCCCCCGGGCAAAACCTTTCCAACCGGACCCGTTTCAACTCGAAGCCCTGGCGGCCCTCGAATATGAAGACGTGTTGGTCACGGCGCCGACCGGCAGCGGCAAAACGTGGATTGCGCGCGAGGAGATTCGGCGGCTGCTGGAAAGCGGCCGTCGTGCCTGGTACACCTCGCCGCTGAAGGCACTAACAAATTCCAAGTACCAGGAGTTCATCGATGAGTTTGGCGCCGAGCGAGTCGGCATTCTGACCGGCGACAGAAAAGAGAACGCTGACGCGCCTTTGATCGTCGGCACGACGGAAATTTATCGCAATCAGCTTTTCGACTCGTTGCGTGGCGGCAGTGAAGTCGATGCGGAGCTGGTCGTGCTTGATGAGGCTCATTATCTTGCTGACGAAGATCGCGGCCACGTTTGGGAAGAGGCAATCATCCTGACGCCACCGCGAATTCGTTTGTTGCTGCTGTCGGCAACGGTTGGCAACGCGCATGAAGTTGCTATCTGGCTGGAGGAAGTTCGCGGCGTGCGTTGCGGAGTAATCACTGGACCAGGAAAACGTCCTGTGCCTTTGCGTTCGGCAATGCTGCTGCCCGACAAGCGTCTTCTGCCGTTGTTGAACGAGGACGGAAAGTTGAACCATGAAATCGCACAGATGATTTTGGCCGCGGAGAAACGCAGATGAAAACGGATTTGATCTCTGGTTAGTTTATTTTCCTTATGAAATTGCGAATGCCGGAAATGCCGTCGGGAACTCTTTTGGCGGCCCTCGAAGGTTACAACTTATTGCCCGCGATCGTTTTTCTGCCGACGCGTCGTCGCTGTGATCAGGCTGCCTCGGAAGCTGCGCTTACCCGCCGCGATTCGAATGAGAGCCGGCGCGAGGCCCGTCGTGATTTCATGCGCGCATTTGTCGAACAACATCCGGAAGTACGCGGGCATCGTCACTGGGACACGATCATTCGCGGTGGTGTGGCGTCGCATCATGCCGGTCACATTCCGGCCTGGAAACTCGTGATTGAAAAATTGATGAGCGCTGGATTGCTCGATGCGATCTTCGCTACCGCAACTGTCGCTGCCGGTGTCGATTTTCCGGCTCGCAGCGTTGTGCTGACAGGTGCGGATGCAAGAACCGGCAGCGGTTGGCGCGCGTTGACAGCGTCAGAATTACAACAGATGACTGGACGTGCCGGTCGTCGCGGTCGTGACAACGTCGGGTTTGTTATCGCCGCGCCCGGTCTGCATCAGGACCCGCAACGCATTGCACAACTCCTGCAAGCTCCCGCCGATTCGCTCGTCAGCCAGTTTCGCGCCACTTACACAACTCTGCTGAACCTGCTCGATGCGTATGGAAGTTTTGGTTCGGTGCGTGAAATTGCCGAACGCAGTTTTGCTTATCGCGACTTCGCCGCTCGCCGAACGCAGCTTGAAAGAAGCCGCAGCGAAAGTGAGGAGAAGATCAAAAGCACGTTACAGGAAGCGGGTTGCGATATCTCGTTTTCTACCGTGCTTGGACTGGAGCGTCTCCTGGGCATCCGCGCGCGCCTGCAGGAAGCTAAACCGCAAACGCGCGCGGAAGTTTTTTATCGTTGGCTCAACGAGGTAGTTCGACCAGGACGCATTGTTGGTGTCGGTCGCTCCGGAAGGCGATTGGTGATCGTCACGGAGAAACGAGATGGCAACATCCGGGGTTTTCGTGAAGACGGACGTCCCGCCAGCTTTCCGCAAGAGCGCATCGGTCGTGTTTATGCTCCGATTTATCGCTTGAATGAAGAAACGGTGGAACAGGCTTTCGACGAGATTCGCAAACGCGGGCCGGAGCTCACGCTCGCAGAACCACGTTTGCGCGACGCCGATGCGGAAGAAACCGAAGCGCTGAAGATTGTTGATGATGCAATCGATAATCTTTTGCCGTCGACCGCCGACAAAGCCCGCTGCACTGAAGTTGTCTGGCAGCTACACAGCACCGCTGAAGATCTGGAACGAGCTTCACGCCGGATCGAAGCGTTGCGTGAAGAAGTGTGGCTGCCGTTTGACCAACGCGCGAAAGTCCTGGCGACGTTTGGCTATCTCGATTACGCGGCGGAAAAAGTTACAGAACGCGGGCGGTGGCTCGCTGATCTGCATATCGATCGACCGTTGCTGGTTGGCGAAGCGCTCGAGAATCAACTCTTCAATGCCCTCGAACCAAAACAACTCGCGGGCATCATGGCCGCACTCACTGCCGATGAAGATCGCGACTACGGCGAACTCGAACTCGACGACGACATTCGCACGTCGCTGGCGCGTTTTGAAGATATTGGTTTCAAAGTTTCTACCGAAGAGTGGAAAAATGGTCTTGAGCCGGCGCCTGAGTTGAACTTTTCGGCCGCGGGCGCCGCGGTTCGCTGGGCCGGCGGTGCGGAGTGGTCAGATGTCGTTCGCGAAACTCGCGCCGAAGAAGGAGACCTGTTTCGGATGTTTTCACGCACGGGTGAAGCTCTACTACAGATCGCCGGATTGCGCCGCAGTCATCCGGAAGCAGCGAGTATGGCAGCAACTGTGGCCGAGATGGTTTTGCGCGAGCCGATTCGGTAGGATTGGTCCCACAGATTTCACAGATTACAGGGATTAAAAGAGGATATTTAATGTCTAGTTCCGCAGTCCAGCAACCATCACCACAATTATTCTTTCAGACAATCAATGCGCATCAACGCACGGAAGCGTTGAAGGCCGCGATTGAGCTCGAAGTGTTCACCGCGATCGGTGAAGGCAATACGACCGCGACAGATATCGCCAAGCGATGCCAGACGTCGGAAAAAGGAATGCGCATTCTCTGCGACTACCTCACGATCATGGAGATGCTCACCAAGCAAGACAATCAATACGCGCTGACGCTCGATTCGTCAGTGTTTCTCGACAAGCGTTCACCAGCTTATCTGGGTGGTGCGACCGAGTTTCTCTGTTCACCGATGTTGGTTGACGGCGCGAAGTACATGGCCGAAGCCGTGCGCAAGGGCGGCACGGCAATGCCGGACGACGGAACCATCGGACCGGACAATCCCGTGTGGGTGAAGTTTGCACGCGCGATGGTGCCCATGATGGCGTTGCCCTCGCAGTTAATGGCGAAGCTTGTTGACCCGACTGCTGATCGAAAACTCCGGGTCCTTGATATCGCCGCCGGTCATGGAATGTTCGGGATCGCATTCGCTATCAACAATCCGCAAGCTGAAATCACTGCGCTTGATTGGAAAGCCGTGGTTGCAGTGGCTAAAGAGAATGCGGAGAGGGCTGGCGTTGCTGACCGGTATCAGACTATCGAAGGTAGTGCTTTCGATGTCGATTTTGGTACTGGCTATGACCTGGTTTTGTTAACCAACTTCCTGCATCACTTCGATCCACCGACGTGTGAGGCGTTGGCGCGTAAAGTGCGCGGAGCGCTCGCGGACGGTGGGCGCGCAGTGACGTTGGAGTTTGTGCCTAACGACGATCGCGTAACGCCGCCGGATGCCGCAGGCTTTAGCATGATGATGTTGACGACCACGCCTTCAGGTGATGCTTATACGTTTTCTGAGTTGGAACAAATGTTTGCGAATGCGGGATTCTCGCGCAGTACGCTTCACCCACTGCCGCCCACGTTTGAGCATGTTGTGATCTCCGAGAAGTGATTGATGGGCGGCTGTCTTTTAGACAGGATTAACAAGATTAGACAGGAGGTACAAGATTTATCCTGTGAATCCTGAAAATCTTGTTAATCCTGTCCAACCCTTTTAACAGAGGAACAATGTATGCGCCTCGTTCTCCTATGCTTATTGTGTCTAGCGATCGTTTTTCCTCAAGCGCAACAAACACAACCCGCTCAGACAATCTACCTGCTCAAACCAGCCCACGTTTTTGACGGTCAGTCGGCGCAACTTCACGACAACTGGGTGGTGCTCGTTCGTGGTGAGAAGATCGAGACTGTTGGACCAGCAAGCAGTGTCACTACTCCTTCAGGCGCGAAGGTGATCGACCTTCCGGGTCTTACCCTCATGCCGGGCCTGATAGAAGCTCACTCGCATGTGCTGCTGCATCCTTACTCCGAAACCGTTTGGAACGATCAGGTAGCGAAGGAATCGTTAAGCCTGCGCGTCGCTCGAGCAACAAACCATCTTCGCAACACGCTGCAAGCTGGTTTCACTACCATCCGAGATCTCGGAACGGAAGGCGCCGGTTACGCCGACGTCGGTCTCAAGCAGGCAGTTGAACAAGGCATCATTCCCGGGCCACGCATGATCGTCACGACGCGCGCGATCGTGGCCACCGGCAGTTATGGACCAAAGGGTTACGCCTCGGAATGGACCGTGCCGCAGGGCGCTGAAGAAGCTGATGGTGTCGATAGCCTGACGCGTGTCGTGCGCGATCAAATTG
This sequence comes from uncultured Acidobacteriota bacterium, assembly GCA_963708055.1. Lineage (GTDB taxonomy): Bacteria > Acidobacteriota > Blastocatellia > Pyrinomonadales > Pyrinomonadaceae > PSRF01. The sequence continues at coordinate 3,299,923 of OY970193.1, forward strand.
GGCGCGGCGCTGATTGGATCAAGATCTACGCCGACTATCGCTGGGGCAGATCAGGCGCAGCGCCAACGTTCTCCCTCGACGAACTCAAGCTCGTGGTTGAAACCGCCAAAAGTGCCAACATCCCGGTGTGCGCCCACGCAACCACCGCCGAAGGCATGCGCCGCGCAACTCTCGCTGGGGTGGAAACCATCGAGCACGGCGACGGCGGCACGCCCGAAGTGTTTCGCTTGATGAAAGAGCGTGGCGTTGCTCTTTGTCCAACGCTCGCGATTGCCTCCGGCGCAAACATCGAACGAAAGCGCACGGCATTTCGCGCGGCACTCGCAGCCGGTGTGACGATCGCCAACGGAAGTGACGTCGGCGTGTTTGCGCACGGCGACAACGCGCGCGAACTGGAAACCATGGTTAAGTTTGGAATGCCGGTAGTCGACGCCTTGCGTTCGGCAACCTCTGTCAACGCCCGCGTGCTGCACATGGAAGACAAAATCGGAACTGTAAAAACCGGCTTGTGGGCTGATGTGATTGCGGTTGAAGGTGATCCAACGAAGAATATCGAGGCGTTGCGAAAAGTCAGGTTCGTAATGAAGAGCGGGGTGGTTGTTAAAAACTAATCCGTTTCGACTCGTGCCATCTGTGACCTGATACTCTCTACGATACGCGCGACTGTCAGCAGTAATTCCTCCGTCTTAAACGGCTTACCGACGAAGTCACTAAACCCGGATTGCAGTGCTTTCGTTCGATCGCGGTCGGTATGTGCGGTAACGGCGACGCACGGAATGTGAGCTGTTTGAGAGCTGGCTTTGAGGGCTTTGAACACCTCCCAGCCGTCCAATTCCGGCATCGAGAGGTCGACCATAATCAGATCCGGAGGGTTGGCACGCGCCAGATCCAGACATTCCTTCCCGTTTCTTGCCTCGCGAACGTCGTAATTTGCGCTCGCCAGCAGCAGTCGCAGCAGCTCGCGGTTATCGTCGTAGTCCTCGGCGATGAGAATAATGGGCCGCATAATATTAGTAGACGGCAATCCGTCCAATCCGTTAGATTACCAGACGAGGCGGATTGGCGAAAAGAATCAACTCTCTTCAGCTGCCGGTCAGCCGAAAAACGATTTCTTGACTAGCTGAATACCAGCCGTTCATAATCACTTCCAGAGTTCTTGCTGCCCCTGCGAGAGTCTCCATTGCTAACAATAACCTTGGGTTAGAAATCCCTACCTGAAGACCTTGAGGTTCGTCAACAAACCACGACGGAGGATCGAGCTGTGGTCACCGGACACCTTGAAGATAGTTTGAGGCGTGAGATTGAAAGTCATCTCGAAGGGCGCCTGAGTGCTGTAAAACAGGAAATATCCACTCTGCAAAGTCTGGTCAACGAGTCGCTTTCGACTTTTCTTGACCGTCAGTCGGATGTGCAGATGGAAGGCAGCCTGATCGCTTCCATCACGGAACACATCCACGCCGCTCACGAGCGCGGTGTGGAACTGGCAGCTTCCGAGTCGTCAAAGGCGAAGGCCTCGAGCGACATGGCCATCGTGAAATCGGCCATCGGCGAGATCAACGAACAGAAGTCGCAGGCTGAGATTCTGAAAACCCTCGTGAATCGGGCCTCGTCATTTGCTCCGCGAGTTGCCTTTTTCGTGATCAAAGGCGAACAGGCTACGGGTTGGCGTGGTCGTGGTTTTGAAGGAACGGTCGGCGACGAGGCGATCCAGCAGATTTCGTTTTCGGTGCATGCCGATACCGTCGTCGGAAGTGTTGCGAAAGGACTGGCGACCTGGAGTGGTGGACCGGGTTCACACTCTGAAGATCATCTTTTGTCGAACCGGCTCGGCGAAGAACCGGCGCAACGCGTTGTCGCGATTCCATTGAAGGTTCGCGGGCGAGCGGTTGCGGTTCTTTATGCTGACTCGGCCGCGCTTGATTCCGAATCAATCAATCTTGAAGCTTTGGAAACACTGGTGACCGTGTCAGGCATGGCGGTCGAACTTTTATCAGCCGCGCGTGCCGCCGCCGCTCCGAAGAAGGCCGTTGAAGAAGCACCCGCACCGGTTGCCGAACCAGAACCTGAGCCGTCTTACGAGCCTGCGAGTGAATACGCCGAACCGGCTGTCAGCGAACCTGAGACGTCGTTCTCAGATACGATTCGATCGTATGAACCTGAGCCTGTAGCGCCGGAACCGGCTTCGTTTATCGAACCGGAAGCCGCCAGTGAACCTGCCGGTGTTTTTGAAGATTCGTCATCCGCGTTCGAACCGCAGCCAGTGGCAGAAGAGCCTCCGGCATGGACCGCTGATCCCGTTGAAACCGCGCCGGCGCCTCCGCCGCGTCGTCGTTATGGACAGGATGCAGAGTTGCCGGTAGAAGTTCAGGGCGAAGAAGAGCGACGCCTGCACAACGATGCGCGTCGTTTCGCGCGGTTACTGATTTCAGAAATCAAGTTATACAACGAACAGAAAGTCGCCGAAGGTCGTGTTGAACACGACTTGTACGATCGTTTGCGTGAATACATCGATCGCTCGCGCGAGATGTATGACAAACGCGTGAAGTCGGAAGTAGCGTCACGATACGATTATTTCCACGGCGAATTAGTTAATACCCTGGCCGAGGGTGACGCTTCCAAGCTCGGCTCGAACTATCCCGGCGCCACGGTGAACGCTTAGTTCAGAACGGCGCAAAATCGAGTTACGCCGAAGGCGTTGGCTAATTTCAGCCCCGGGGCTAAGATTAGTCGACGCCTTCGGCGTATTCTGACCAACTGCACGAGGATCTATGAGCATCTTTACGAAAGTGGCTAAACATCGCTTACTTCTGATCTTCGTTGGGGTTGCGCTGGTTGCGGTCTGCTCGGTCCCATTCCTGTTGAAGGCGAGAAGCCGGCCGCAAACTCCCGCAGCACAAAAAGCGCTCGAAAGCTTGCGCAGCATGACGCGCAACGATGTGCTGCCGTCCGAAGACGTCGTCGCCGGGATTGAGAATCAGTTTCCAGGCACGAAAACCGCCGCGCTCGCACGACTGCTGCGCGCGCGAATCAAAATCAAAGCTGGAGATAACGCGGGGGCAGCGTCACTGCTCGACAGTAAACTCTTCGCCCAACAAACCGCGATTGCCGATTACGCCCTTTCAATGCGCGCCGCCGCGCTCGCGCAGGTGGGAAAACACGCGGAGGCCCGCGCGGTTTACCAGGAATTAAGCCAGACTTATCCCACTTCGTTACGTGCTCGCGACGCCGCGTTGCAAGCAGCGGAATTCCTGATGAAGACCAGTGCCGAGGCCGTGCCGTTAGCGCTGAAAGACCTCGCAGCAGCAGACGATGCTCGGGCTTTACTTGTCACTGCGAAAGCGCACGAGCAATCTTCCGATCAAACGCGCGCACTCGCGGCTTACCGTCGCCTCTATTTCTACGCTCCTGAGTCAGCCGAAAGTGCGGAAGCCGCCACCGCCATCGTCAGACTTGGTTCAACTACTTCCCCGGCATCAACCGAAGAAGCAATGACGCGTGCCGACCGTTTGTACAATGCGAAAAAGTTTGCTGACGCACTGACTGCTTATGCGGACGCGTTCGCCAAGTTTCCCGCAACCGCCACCAACGAGAACCAACTGCGTCGTGGCATTGCTGCTTACAACTTGCGACGCACGCCCGATGCAGTTTCAGCGTTGAGCGCCATTCCTTCTTCCGCGGGCGAAACGAAAGCGGAAGCGATGTTCTATCTCGCGCAAACTTACGCGCGCGCCAAACAGTGGGAACAGGCACGAGCGACAGCGGAGGAAATGCGCCGAAGTTTTCCAAACAGCAACTTCACTCCAAGAGCATTCGTTGCAGTGGCCCAGATAGCAGCGGACGGAAACAATTCGGCCGACGCTTCATACTTCAGACGTGCGGCCGTGAATGGATTCTCAAATTCAATCGAAGTGGCCCAGGCGCAATTTGACTTGGCGTGGGAATCACACCAGGCAAAGAATTATTCCGAATCGTCGCGAATGCTGACCGAGCATCTCGCCTACTACGCCGACAAGAACACCGACAATCGCGGACGAGCAGGCTATTGGGCCGCACGCGACTCGGAACGAGCCGGAAAGATGGCCGAAGCGCGAGCGCTGTACGAAGCAATGCTCGAACGTTACGACGCCAACTGGTACGGCTATCTCGCCAAGCAGCGTTTTGAGTCAATCAGCCGGAACACGCAAGCCAAAACGTTTCCCGCAGATTCAATCGTTGCTCGTGCGGTTGCGAATCTAAAGACGGTCACAGTCGCAGAAGAAACTGCCGGGGCCGAAGAAGACACGCGAATCAGTAAAGCCGATCAGTTGTCGAATGTCGGGCTCGACGAGTGGGCCATGAAAGAGTTGACGACAGTTGCCGAGAAAACCGGCGACAGTCCCAAAGTAAACCTCGCAATCGCGCAGATCTATCGTTCCAACGACGACAACGTGCGGGCGCTAAACACACTCCGGCGGAGTTTTCCGGATTACTCGCAAATGAAGCCGGAAGAGATGACACGCGAGCAGTGGGATGTATTTTATCCACTCGCTCACTGGGACATCATCGTCCAGGAATCAAAGGCCCGGAATCTCGATCCATACCAGGTTGCCGGATTGATTCGTCAGGAGACGATCTTTACAACGCGCGCGCGCTCAGGCGCGAATGCTTTCGGCTTGATGCAGGTGCTGGTGCCGACTGCGCGTTTGACAGCGCGGAAGTATGGCGTGAGCCGCGAGATCACGGCTGAATCGCTTTACGAGCCGCGATTGAATATTCAATTGGGCACTGCATATCTAAAAGATCAGATCGATAAGTTTGGCCGGATTGAGTATGTAGCCGCGGCGTACAACGCTGGTCCAGGGCGGGCAGTCCAATGGCGTGCTTCGTTACCACTCGAGATGGATGAATGGGCCGAAGCAGTTCCTTTTAAAGAGACGCGCGGTTACGTGCAGGGTGTGGTCAGAAACCGTTTACAATATCTCCGCTTGTACGATGATAAGGGAAACTTCCGTTCGGAAGTCGGATCGCGCGCGGTCACGAATACCGATCCGAATGTGCGCAAACGGCGCGTAAGTAGTGGCGGCGAAGAATAGCCACGGATCAGACCGATCAACCCGCGGATTTTATACGGATATGAGATCAGCATTTCACGTCTCATTGTTTGTCTTACTGTTTGTCCTCGTACCGCCTGCGGTTCACGCGCAAACGGCTCTCACCATAACCACGGAACCAAACGCAATCGTCTGGATCGACGAGATCAGGCGTGGGACCACTGACGCAACCGGCAAACTCTCGATCGCGAAGGTCTCTGCCGGGCGACACGCCGTTCGCATTCGTGCGCAGGGCTTTAAAGAGTCAACCACGCAGCTTGCTCCCGGAAGACGCGCGCTTGCGATAAAGCTCGTCCGCACAACGGATCAGGCCGAACTTCTGTTTCAGGAAGCCGAAACCGCTCGCGAAAAGGCGCGCGGTGATGAGGCCTTGCAAAAAGCCGCCGACGTTTATCGCGAAGCGCTCAAACTGCGAGATGCGTTTCCAGCAGCGCACATCGGACTTGCTCGGGTGTTGATGGACCTCAACGATTTCAAAGGCGCACACGCAGAGATCGCGGCCGCACGTCGAACTAAACCAGCTTACTCCGAAGCATCCGCGGTAGAAGGCCGGGTGTTTCGTGAAGAGGCTTTCTCAGATGATGCAATTCGATCGTTTCGCCGAGCGATCAGGGAAGGCGGCGGCGTTCAGCCGGAAGCGTACGTCGGCATCGCGCGCACCCTCGAAGACAAGGGCCAGTTTGCCGAAGCGATTGTTGAATACAAGAAGGCCCTCGGCCAGCTCTCAGATAGTGAACCCGTCATTTATCAAATGATGGGCGCGGCCTATGAAAAAGCCGAGAAGCCCAAGGAAGCTGTAGCCGCGTACGAAAAGTATCTCCAATTAGCTCCTAACGGCAGCTATGCCGCCGCAATCAAGTCCATCCTCGAACAACTAAAACGCGAAGCCGCCGGCGAACAGATCATTCCTTAAGATCCGTGTTCAAATTGGGCGCCGCCTTGGAGTGCGGCAACTTGTTGCCGCTTTGTTCAAAGGTGTGACCTGCTTTGGCCAAGGCGGTGCCAAGGCACCGCACTCCAGGGAGACGTCCAATCCGGTGGTCTGTGTTCATCCGTGGCAAAATTTGGTACCGTTGTGCCCTCGTCTTAAGGCTATGACTACACCAATAATCTCCAAGCGTCGCCACGTGTCGCGCAAAGCGAGTTCGTTCACCGAATCAGTAATTCGAGAAATGACTCGCGAGGCTATGAAGTATGGAGCGGTTAATCTCTCGCAAGGCTTTCCGGATTTTTCGGCGCCGGCCGACATCAAGCGCCGCGCGATGGAAGCAATCGAGCAGGACATAAATCAATACGCGATCACCTGGGGCTCGAAGGATTTTCGCGATGCGATTGCCGCCAAAACTCATTCGTACCTCGGCATCCAGATCGATCCGGAGACGGAGATCACCGTCACCTGCGGTTCGACCGAAGGCATGATTGCCGCAATGATGGCGACCGTCGATCCCGGCGACGAAGTGATCGTTTTCGAACCGTTCTACGAAAACTATGCGCCCGACGCGATCCTTTCCGACGCTCGTCCGGTTTACGTGTCGTTGCGTGCGCCGGACTGGAATTTCGATCGCGACGAGTTACGAGCCGCTTTCAGTCAAAAGACACGCGCCATCATCGTTTGTAATCCGAATAATCCGACCGGAAAAGTTTTCACTCGCGACGAGATGGAGTTCATCGCCGGGCTGTGCCAGGAGTTTGACGCGCTTTGCTTCACGGATGAGATTTACGAACACATCCTGTATCCGCGTGAAGGCGCTGAGATCAAACATATCTCGATGGTCCAACTCGACGGCATGCGCGAACGAACCGTCGTGGTCAACTCGATGTCGAAAACTTACTCCGTCACCGGCTGGCGGGTGGGTTACTGCATCGCTCCACCCGAGATCACGAGTGGTATTCGCAAGGTCCACGACTTCCTGACGGTAGGCGCCGCAGCGCCTCTGCAAGCGGCCGGCGCTTATGCGTTGTCGTTGCCACAGGAGTATTACGACCACTTGCAAACGGACTATCAGGCGCGCCGCGATCAGTTGTTGCCGGTGTTGGAACAAACCGGATTCGGAACGTTTGTTCCTGACGGCGCTTACTACATCATGACCGACATTTCTCGCTTCGGCTTTGCGAACGACGTTGAGTTTACGCGGCACTTAATACGGGAGATCGGTGTGGCCTGCGTTCCGGGTTCCAGCTTCTACAGCAATCCCGCCGATGGCTCGCAGCAAGTGCGATTCTGTTTTTGTAAGAAAGACGAGACGCTCCATCGCGCCGCCGAACGACTATCGAAATTAAGCCACGGATCTAACGGATAAAAATCCGGATTTCAATCCGTGTTATCTGTGGCGCCAGTTTTTCTATGAAACTCTTAATCGTTATTTGCGTCCTGTTATCGTTGACTTCGATCGGGTTTGCCCAGCAGCAACCGGATCTGGAGTTTGATACGTCAGTCACCAGTCCCGCTTACAAAAAAGAGGGGCCGCGAGTGATGTTTGATGAGGCGCATCACAACTTTCACACCGTCGAAGGGCGTTATAAACCGTTCGTCGATCTCTTGTTCAATGACGGCTACCGCGTGGTCCGCAACCGGCAGTCGTTTAGTAAAACCCGCCTCAGCGGTTTCAAGATCCTGATCATTTCCAACGCCCTTGGCGCCGATGAAGACGATGAGGAAGGCGCTGACCAGTCAGCATTCAACGACGACGAGATCGAAGCGGTGTATGAATGGGTCAAGAGTGGTGGCTCGCTGCTGTTGATTGCGGATCATGCGCCGTTTGGCGGCGCTGCCGCCGCGCTTTCGACCCGGTTCGGAGTAGATATGAGCAAGGGTTATACATTCGATCCGGAAAACGCCGTGACCGGCAGTCCTTCACAGTTGATCTTCTCTCGTGAGAATAAGCTCCTCGCCAATCATCCGATCACCGAAGGCCGCAACGAAAACGAGCGCATTAAGATCCTGCGGAGTTTCACCGGGCAATCGTTAAAAGGACCGGAAGGCAGCGCCGGCATTCTTAATCTCGCCGAATCAGCCACGGATTCACCGTCGTACGCCAAAGAAACTTCCGTGTCAGCCGCCGGACGAAGTCAAACTATCGCGTTGAAAGTGGGAAAGGGACGTGTGGTGGTCCAGGGTGAAGCAGCGATGCTCTCAGCTCAGGTGGCCGGCGCCGACCAGCATCCGATGGGAATGAACGTGCCGGGTTACGACAACAAGCAATACGCGCTGAACGTGATGCACTGGTTGTCGGGTATATTGAAAGAAAAGTAAGTGTGGGACAGGAAACGTCAGTTGATCTGGATTATCGGCGGGCTCTTGATGGGAACCTACGTCGCCTATTCCAATTCATTTCTTGACGATGGTACGTTTGTTCCGAGCTTCTTTATTTTTATGGAAGTGCTGATCGTGTTGATTATGAGCGGGTTGTTTTATTTTTATTCGAGAAGAGGTTAGCCACGGATCACACGGATTAATTCGGCTGTTGCATCGATTTAGCCCTGACGGTTATTCCCTGATTTCCCAGCACCAACAAGCTGCGCGCCTGGCCGAATGGCGCACTCGAAGGAACGTACGACAGCACGTATCGATTCTTTCGCAACTCATCGCAGATCGCCTTCGCAGCTATTGCCGGTTCGTCAATTGAGAAGATCTGTCCGCCGGTGCCTTCGGCCAGTTTGTCGATCACAACTTTTGGCTTGGGTACGTCGCGTCGAATGGCGCCGCGAGTTCGATCGATCGCCTGCACCGCATAGACCATGATGTTCTCTTGCTGCAGCTCCGCGAGCGTTTGTTCGAATGTCGCCTTGCTGCCGCGATCCAAACCATCGCTGATCACGACGATGATTCGTTTCGTATTCTGCACCGGCCGCATCGCCTCTTCGACCACGGCACGAATCGCGTCAAACAGATGCGGCTGGCCTTTTTTGCGAAACAGTTTTAGCGACGATTCAATCGACTTGGCGTCGTCAGTCCAATCGGAAACGATCTCAGCCTGCTCGTCATAGCCCACGATCAGCAGCTTGTCACCCTCGAAAATTTCGTAAGCAAATTCGCGTGCCGCCTGCTCCAGCTTTTCGACGTCGGCCCGAATGCTCAACGAGTTATCAACCAGCAACACGATACGTGCGGGTGACGGATCCGGAGTGAAGTTGCGAATCGATTGTTCGACGCCGTTGTCGTAAACCGACACTTCTTTGCTGGTAATGGGATTGGTCTTGCTGTCTTCGCGGCGTGCGACCACGCCAACCATCACACCGCCTGACGCATTGGCGTTTGGCTTATATCCTGACTGGCCCACAATTGAGATGGACAGCAGTCCGACGACGAGCAGTGCGGACAGGAGTTTAACGCGAAGCTCGTGAGCGTGCGGTGCTGAAGGCGTTTGCAAACGCATGTTTAGAACCCCAGGAACGGCTAATCGCCGCTTGAAGTCTTAGAGGGTGAAGGCTTGTCGGAAGTCTTCTTTGCAGGGGAGCTCTCTTTACTTTTCTTTTCTGACTTGTCGGACTTGTCGGATTTCGAATCGCTTACCGACTCGGATTCTGACTTCTCGCTTTTAGTTGTCTTTCCGCCGTAATCTGTAACGTACCAGCCTGTACCTTTGAACTGAATCGCGGGCGCGGAGATCTTCTTGTCGAGCCTTCCGCCGCACTTGCGGCACTTGGTTAGCGGTTTGTCGTTCACTTTCTGGAACGCCTCGACGTGCGCGCCGCATTTTCTGCACTCGTACTCGTAAATCGGCATGGGCTGATTATACAGATTCCGTCCCCAGATTACACAGATCAGGCCGCTGGTCTAATCTATGGATTGAATCAGTGTAATCGGTGGACTGCTTTGCAACTTGCTGCGCGGTTCGTCTATGCTTTCGCCAGAAGATGTCTAACAGCGCTCAATCTCTTTCTCTGGAACGCAAGATCAAAATGGCCGAGGCACGGGAGGGGATTATCAATCGCCTCGCGCTGACTCTGCCTCACGCCATCAACCTCGACCGGTTTCTGACCGTCATCGTTTCTGAATTAGGCCGGATGATGAACGTCGATCGTTGCGACGTGATCCAGTTGAAATCCGCCAGCGAACTGCGAATCAGTCACGAATGGCGCGCGTCAAACGACGTCCCGTCGAGTTTGGGCACCGTCATTCCCCTCGACTTAAAACAATTGGCGGAGCACGTCGATCTGCGTAAGCCTATTCGACTCAACGACATCGGCGCCGGAGATCTTAATCAGAAAGTGCGCTATCTGGCCGCCAGTCTTGGAACCCGGTCGTTGCTCGTCGTGCCGATCCGGCTTGGCGAGGATCTCCTCGGTCTGGTAGGTCTGCACACCACGCGCACACCGCGCGAGTGGCTCAACGATGAAGTCTCATTTTTACAATCGATCGCGGGGCAGATCGCGATCGGCTATCAATACACACGACTCTACACCGACAAGGAACGCGAAGCAGAAACCAAACGAGCACTGCTGTCGATCGCAAATGCGTTGAACGCGCGTTCGGATTTTGGCGAGGTGTCGTCACTCGTCCTCGAACGTGCGGTTGCGCTTCTTGGAGCCGACTATTCGGGGTTGGGCGTGCTCGATCCGTCGGGCAGCCGAATCAGCCTGGCGGCGTTCAAGGCCGCTCCCGACGCTGCGATCGATTCCGTTCAGGGCCTGGTTGACTCGTACGGGAAATCACTTGATTTAACGGCTTTCCCCGCAATGACCGAGGTCCTGGCCCAGGGGAAGACGCTGCGTTTACTAGAAACCGATCTGCCGTTTCCAACGCGACTCGCCTTCAATGCCGTGCTTGGCGGTCGTGCCGCGCTGGTTGCACCTGTGAGAGTGGGCTCTCAGACTTTTGGACTGTTGGGTCTGGTCTGGAGCCAGGAACGGGTAGGATTTGAGGATCACGAAGTAGCCCTTGTTGAAGGCATCGCCGATCAGATCGGAACGGCGCTCGAGCGTGATCAACTGTCGGCGGAGATCATGCACCTGCGCAGCGTGCTGCATGAGCGCTACGGCGAAGAACGAATCATTGGTCAAACACCGGCGATACGTCGCGCGATCGAGCTCGCATTGAGTGTGGCTGATACTCAAACCACCGTTTTAATCGAAGGTGAATCCGGCACCGGTAAAGAACTGCTGGCTAACTTGATCCACTTCAACTCCGGTCGCGAAGATAAACCGTACGTGAAGTTGAACTGTGGCGCGATTCCGGAAACGCTGCTCGAGTCAGAGTTGTTTGGTCATGAGAAGGGCGCGTTTACCGATGCGCGCGCGTTGCGTCGCGGGCGTTTTGAAGAAGCAAATGACGGGACGTTGTTTCTCGATGAAGTCGGCGAGATGAGCTTGTCAGCACAAGTGAGACTGTTGCGCGTGTTGCAGGATGGAGAACTGACTCGCGTCGGCGGCAATGAAGTGATCAAGACCGATGTGCGTGTGGTTGCGGCGTCGAATGTCGACTTAAAACGCGCGGTTGAATTGGGGACTTTCAGACAGGATCTTTTCTACCGTCTGTCAGTGTTTCCGATTAGGTTACCACCTCTCCGCGAGCGGCCTGAGGACATTCACCCGCTCGTAATCCACTTCCTCGAACACTACAAACAGAAGACCGGGCGTTTTATTTCAGGGATATCTAAAGATGCTTTGCAGGCCCTGATTACCTACGAATGGCTCGGCAATGTGCGTGAGCTGGAAAACGCGATCGAACGTGCCGTGATCATCGCGTCGGGTCGAGGCATTGAGCTCGAAGATTTGCCCGACGCGATCAGCAAGATCGCGCTTCAGGAACGCGACCGGATCAAGGTCGAACGCGCCAAGGCCGCCAGCGAAGGCCGCACCACCACTTTCGAGATCACCGTCCCCTCGTCGATGGAAGAGATCGAACGCCAGGCCATCGAAGCCACCCTCGACTACACCGAAGGCGACAAATCCCACGCCGCCCGCGCCCTCGGCATCGGCCGCAAGACGCTGTACCGGAAACTCGAGCAGTACAACGGGCAGAAATAATTTCCAATCCACAGATTACACAGATTCTATTTAATTAATCTGTGTAATCTGTGGATTGGAGATCGGCAATTGGCAATGTTATAGTCCACCCCTTGTAATATTTAGTAAACCAGCGGAGTAATTGGACTTCGCTTTCAAAGAAAGGACCCAGAAAATGGGAGACGATTATCGGAGAGATAGCGGCGACAACATCTCAACCAGACTAACTTATTTGCTTATCGGTGGCGGGATCGGCGCGATCCTCGCGCTGCTTTTTGCGCCTAAATCGGGACACGAATTGCGCGGCGACATCGCGGATGCAACCAAAAAAGGTATCGACCGGTCTCGTGAAGCGGCTCAGCAATTGGGAGATCGTGCCGGGGAATATTACGAAGCGACGCGCGGCCGCGCACAGGAGCTTTATTCCCAGGCTGCCGAAAAAGTAGGTGAAGTAGCCCACACGGCTCGTGAAGCCGCTTCGCGTCAGACGGGAACATTGACCGCGGCAATCGACGCCGGAAAGAAAGCTTACCAGGACGAAAAACGAAAAACCGAAATGTCGGGCCGTATTGACGCGTCACCGAACTACGGTGGAGAGTCAACGAATTGATTTCCAATTTCCGATTGCCGATTGCCAATTTAAAGAACCTTCGGTACTACGCAATTGGCATTTGGCAATCGGCAATTGACAATCGGCAATAACCCGATGACAGCCCTTCTCCTGCAAATGAGCACAAACGATCCCATGTTCTGGATCATGGTGATTATTGCTGCGTCGTTCATCCTGATCGCGATTTCGATGATCGCGATAGCTGTTTTTGTCAGCCGGGCTGTGAAAACAGTGAACCGGATGGAAGAAAAGATGGAGCCACTGCTCGAACGCGTCACGGCAATGAGCGAGCAAGGTAAACTGATCGCCGTGCAAGGCAAACTAATCGCCGAGCAGTTCACGGCGGTTTCGAGCCATCTCTCAACAGCCACGCAGCACGTTTCCGAGTCGCTGGCGATAGTTAAGAGTGAAGTCGCCGAACTTCGAACGCTCGTAAGTGAAACGGCAGTGGAGGCGCGGGATAAAGTCGAGCTGGTGAGCCGCACGATCGATCGCACGCAGAAACAGGTCACGCAGACCACTGATTTTGTGCAGTCGAAGGTGATCGAGCCGGCCCGTGAAATAGCCGCGATTATGGCGGGCTTCCGCCGCGGCCTCGAGGTACTCGTAGCGCCCATGCCGAAGCCCATTAATCAAACTTACGCAGAGGATGAGATGTTCATCGGCTGAAGATAAACTGCAAGCTGTTTAGAAGCCCGGGCCATCACATCCGTAGATGGTCCGGGTTTTTCATTATTGCCAATTTCCGACTGCCAATTGCCAATTTGGGCAGCGAAGGGGTTGAAATCGCCAATCGCCAATCGGAAATCGGCAATTCCTTTGTTAGTATCTACCACTTACGCCTATGTCTACTGAAACGCCTTTAGACCTCAAGAAAACCGTCAACCTGCCAAAGACTGGTTTCGCGCAAAAAGCCAATCTGACGCAGGGCGAACCAGCGCGCCTGGAAAAATGGGATCAGCTCGATCTTTATCGCCTGATCCGCCAGGCGGGCGAGGGCCGCGAGAAGTTTATTCTTCACGATGGTCCACCGTACGCCAACGCCGATATTCATATCGGCACGGCGATGAACAAGATCCTCAAAGACTTCATCGTCAAATCGCGCACGATGATGGGCTACGACGCGCCGTATGTTCCCGGTTACGATTGCCACGGTCTGCCAATCGAAACCCACGTCGAAAAATCGCTTGAGAGTAAAGGCAAGAAAAGGAGCGAGTTAAGTCTCGAAACTTTTCGTCGCATCTGTCGCGAGCATGCGCAAAACGCGCTCAAGAACCAGACACGCGACTTCAAACGACTCGGCATTCTCGGCGAGTGGGACAATCCGTATCTCACGATGTCGAATCATTACGAAGCCGAAACGGCACGAATGTTCGGACGCTTCGTCGAGCGTGGGTACGTCTATAAAGGCGCGCGACCGGTTTACTGGTGTCTTAAGGATCAAACCGCGCTGGCGGAAGCGGAGGTTGAATATCATCAGCACACCAGCCCATCGGTCTATGTGAAGTTTCCGCTGCAGAGCGATCCGGCGTTGATCGATCCGGCGCTCGCAGGCCGCAAAGTGTTCGTCGTGATCTGGACCACCACGCCCTGGACGCTGCCGGCTAACCTCGGCATCGCGGTCCATCCTGATTACGAATACTCGGCATTTGAACATGGTGATGAGGTTTACATCGTTGCCAGCGAACTGGTTGAAGCAGTCGCGGCGAAGTGTGATCTTGGCACTCCGAATGTGATTGCGCGTTTTCCGGGTTCGAAGCTCGACCGGCTCGAATGCCGTCATGCCTGGCTCGATCGTACGTCGCTGTTAATGGTCGGCGACCACGTCACGCTCGGCGGTGAAGCCGACGCGGAAACCGAACTCGACGTCAGCGAAGCACAAAAGAAATCCGGCGACGGAAAAGCCGGAACCGGTTGTGTACACACAGCGCCGGGTCACGGTCACGACGACTTCGTAATCGGCAAACGTTACGGACTCGAGATCTATTGTCCGGTCGATAACGCCGGGCGGTTCACGCCTGAAGTCGAACACTTCGCCGGTCAGAGAGTGTTTGACGCAAACGATCCGATCGTGGAATTCATGCGTGAACGAGGAATTCTGCTGTTCAGTGAAAAGTACGATCACCGCTATCCGCACTGCTGGCGTTGCAAGAATCCCGTGATCTTTCGCGCCACGCCGCAGTGGTTCATTTCGATGGACCAGGCACACATCGACCTGGTTGAGAAAGACGAAGACGGTCGCGATCGCTCAAATTTCACCGACAATCTGCCGGAAAACCCCGCCGTTTCAATCCGTGCGGGCGCGCTCGCCGAAATCGAGCGTGTCAACTGGGTTCCCGCGTGGGGCGTCGATCGCATGCGCAACATGCTGAAGGGACGACCTGACTGGTGCGTCTCGCGGCAACGCGTTTGGGGCGTGAACATTCCGGTTTTCTATTGCGCCTCGTGCACGGAAGCCGTGGCGGAGCCGGCAGTGATCGATCACGTTGCCGACATCTTCGAACGTGAGTCGGGTGATGCGTGGCACGCTCGCAGTGCGCAGGAACTGTTACCCGAAGGGTTCAAGTGTAAATGCGGTTCTGCCGAATGGACCAAGGAAACTGACATTCTCGACGTGTGGTTCGATAGCGGCACTTCCTCGATCGCAGTGCTGGAGAACCGCGAAGAGTTGCGCTGGCCGGCCGATGTTTATATCGAGGGCGGCGATCAGTTTCGCGGCTGGTTTAATTCGTCGTTGATGATCGGTATCGCCGCTCACAATCGCGCGCCGTACAAAACCGTGATCACTCATGGCTGGACACTCGATGCGCAGGGACGTGCGATGCACAAGTCGCTGGGCAATGCAGTCGATCCGAATAAAGTGATCAAGCAGTCGGGCGCGGAGATCCTTCGCTTGTGGTGTGCGTCGTCAAACTATTTCGACGACATGCGTGCGTCTGACGAGATCCTGCAACGCGTTACTGATGGGTATCGGAAGTTGCGCAACACTGCGCGGTTCGCGCTTGGTAACCTTCATGGATTCGAGCCGGCCCGCGATGCGGTGCCGTTCGACGAGCTGGAGGAGATCGATCGCTGGGCGCTCGCGGAGCTAAACCGCGTGGTCAAAAGAGTGATGACGGCTTATGAAGCGTTTGAGTTTCATAACGTCTATCACGCTTTGTACAACTTCGCGACGGTAACGCTCTCGGCGCGTTATTTCGACATCATCAAGGATCGACTTTACACGTTCGCGCCGCGAAACAAAGCGCGACGTTCAGCACAAACTGCACTACTCGCGATCGGCGACGCGCTCGCGCGGATGCTTGGGCCGCTGCTCGTGTTTACCGCTGACGAGATTTGGGAAAATCTTCCTGAGCGAAGTGAGGCCTCGATCCATCTCGCATTGTTTCCGAAGGTAACGGACGAGAGTCACGATGCGTTACTGGCTGATGGGGAGCGCCTGTTTGCGATTCGTGACGACGTGTTGCGAGCGCTCGAAGAAGCGCGTGTGGCAAAGCAGATCGGAAGCTCGCTCGAGGCGAAGGTAACTTTGCAGGCGTCCGGCAGTGCGCTGGAATTATTACAGAAGCATCAAAGCGATCTGCGATACCTGTTTATCGTTTCGCAGATTGAATTAGTGAACGCCGCAGGCACCGATACCGTTTCCATCACAGTGTCGGTTGCGGAAGGCGGGAAGTGCGAGCGCTGCTGGAACTATTCGACGCGCGTCGGCGAGTCGGAAACGTTTCGTACAGTTTGCGAGCGTTGCGTGGCGGCGTTGCAGGAAATTGAGGAAGGAACCACGGATTAACATAGGTAGCAAATCTGTTAAATACGTGGCCAAATACTCGTGGATACCGGCATTGATAAAACAAACGGACTTCGCGCGCGTTTCGGTTGGCGTGCTGGATACCTGTTGGCCGCGTTTGGAATCTACCTCGCGGATCAGGCGACGAAAGCGTGGGCCGTTAAGGCGCTGCGTTTTGGTGACGAGCGCGTTGTGATCCCCGGGTTCTTTCAGTTTATTTACACTGAGAATCCGGGAATCGCTTTTGGCCAACTGCAGGAAGGTGGATCGTTTGGTCGCTGGTTCTTCGTCGTCCTGGCAGTGCTCGCGGCCATCGCTGTTTTTTATTATTTTATGCGTACGCCGCGAAACGACGATCGCATTCTCGGTGCTTGTGCGTTACTGCTCGCCGGCATTATGGGAAACCTGACGGACCGCGCCCGCCTGGGTTATGTGATCGACTTCATCGTGCTGCACGCCGGCGATTACCATTGGCCCACTTTCAACATCGCCGATGCAAGTATTACTATCGGAGCATTACTCTTGGCTTTCGATCTTGTTTTTAGCCACCGATCTGCGCAGATGAACGCAGACAAAGCCTGATGTACCCGGAAATCTTTCATATCGGCAGTTTCCCCATCAACACCTATGGTGTGTTTCTGGCGCTCGCGTTTCTGTGCGCGATCATGGTCACGGTAAAGCTGGCCCGGCGCGATGGACTGCCGAGCGAAAAAATCTACGATCTCAGTTTGTGGATGCTGCTCGCGTCGCTCATCGGCTCGAAGATTCTGATGCTCTTTACCGAGCCTGAATATCGCCAGAACCCGATGCAGTTGGTGTCGCTGGATTTCCTGCGTTCGGGCGGCGTTTTCTATGGAGGACTGCTCGGCGCTGTGGTTGCCGGCTTCTTCCTGATGAAACGTTATCACTTGCCGTGGTGGAAAACGGCTGACGTTTGCGCGCCCGGGATTGCGCTTGGTAATTTTTTTGGACGCCAGGGTTGTTTCGCGGCCGGCTGTTGCTGGGGCAAGCCGACCACACTTCCGTGGGGCGTGGAATTCACCGAGCGCGGTCACGAAATCACTGGCGTGCCGACCGGCATTCATCTCCATCCCACGCAGCTTTACGAATCATTCGCCATGCTGCTGGTGTTTTTGTTTCTGCTCTGGCTTCACAAACGCAAGCGTTTCAGCGGCCAGGTGATTCTTGTGTACGCTCTGCTCTATTCAGTCATTCGTTTCAGTATCGAGTTTGTGCGCGACGACCCGCGCGGCGATGTTTTTGGTTTGACTAGTTTGACGGGCCTCTCAACTTCACAGTTGATCAGTTTGGTTATCGGCATCACGGCGTTGATTTTGTTTATCGTGCGCCGCAAGCGTTCGCAGCAGGCTGACAAAACTGATCTGGTGGCGGGAGGCGTCCAGGCTTTTTAGAAAATTATGAGGATTCTCGTTTCAATTATCACTCTCGCATTGCTGGTTACCGCAACTGCGCAACTCACGCTGTCTGAATCTCAGGATTCACTGCTACTGCCGGATGAAAAGCACCTGCGCAACATCAAGCAGTTGACCTTCGGCGGTGAAAATGCGGAAGCCTATTTCTCATCCGACGGCAAACAGCTCATCTTTCAATCAACGCGCGACGATCGTGGCTGCGATCAGATTTACACGATGAATGTCGACGGCTCGAATGTGAAGATGATCTCCAACGGCGAGGGACGCACGACCTGTTCGTACTTCTATCCCGGCAATAAAAAGGTCGTTTACTCGTCCACGCATCTGGGCGACAAGCAGTGTCCGGCAAAACCTGATTTCTCGCGCGGCTACGTTTGGGCCGTCTATCCCACTTTCGACATCTTTACCGCCAACCCTGACGGTTCCGGTCTGAAACAACTGACCAACACGCCGGGCTACGACGCGGAAACAACCGTTACGCTCGACGGCAAGAAACTGGTCTTCACATCGATGCGCGATGGCGACCTCGACATCTACACGATGGGCGCCGATGGAAAGAACGTGCGGCGGCTGACGAACGAAATCGGCTACGATGGTGGTCCATTCTGGTCGTACGACGGCAAGCAGATCGTCTATCGCGCCCACCATCCGAAAACTGAAGCACAAAAAGCGGATTACCTCGCTCTGTTGAAGCAGAATTTGATTCGACCTTCGGTGCTCGAGATCTGGGTGATGAAGGCCGATGGATCGAATAAGCGCCAGGTGACGAATAATGGCAAGGCCAACTTTGGGCCATACTTTTTCCCTGACGGCAAGCGGGTAATTTTCTCTTCCAACATGGACGATCCGGGTCAACGCAATTTCGATCTTTATAAGATCAACGTTGATGGGACGGGATTGGAACGAATCACTTTCAACGAGACGTTTGATGGTTTTCCGATGTTTTCACCGGATGGGAAGAAGCTGGTGTTTGCGTCAAACCGTAATGCGAAGGCGCAAGGCGAGACGAATGTGTTTATAGCTGATTGGGTGGAGTAAAGACTTCTCTCGCAGCGACGCAACGGCGCGGCGGGACCGTGGCGCCGCCGCGTCGCCGCGAGAGAAAAAAGGAAACGCTTTATGAAACTTAGAAGATTTTCGCTTGTCTTTGGGGCTCTTCTGCTTGCGAGTCTCCCGACGTTTGCTCAACAAGCCGAGCTCGATCCATCCGCCGCGAAACTTCAGCAACACGTCAGCTATCTTGCCTCTGACGCCCTCGAAGGCCGTCGCACCGGTACCGCCGGCGCCAGTGATGCTGCTCGTTACATCGCCGGTGAATTTGCTCGCGTTGGTTTAGTTCCCGGCATCGGCAGGGCTAATTCACGTCGCGGCAGCCAGGTAATGGCGCGTTATCTCCAGTCGTTCCCTTATGTCGCCGGCGTCAAACTCGGCACCGGTAATATACTCTCGTTTGGCCGCCCCAACACCACCGAAGGATCGCTCCAACCGAATGTCGATTGGCTGCCACTCGCATTCTCGGAGAACGCAAAAGTTACGGGCGGTATCGTCTTCGCCGGATATGGAATCACTTCTTCCGAGTTGAACTACGACGACTACGCCGGACTAAACGCCGCCGGCAAGATCGCGATCGCATTGCAAGGCACGCCCGACGGCGACAATCCGCACGGCCAGTTCATGAGATTCGAAGGCGTGCGTTGGAAAGCAATCGCAGCTCGCAACGCCGGCGCCAAAGCGTTAGTGGTTGTCGCACGCGACGAAATCTTCACAAACGATCGGCTGACCAAACTTCTGTATGACAACACCGCCGGTGAAGCGGGAATTCCCGTAGTCGTGATCTCGCGCCCGGGCCTGAACAAAATACTGTCTCTTTCGGACACCTCTGTTGCTCAGCTCGAACAATCAACCAAAACAAAAACTCCCGGCACTAACAAACTCCTAACCGGAGAGCTCGCGCTTTCAACTGACGTCGTGCGCAACGCAGCTCCGGCCGTCAACGTTATCGGGATCCTGGAAGGTTCGGATCCGGTTCTGAAAAACGAGCACATCGTGATCGGCGCTCACTACGATCATCTCGGTCGTGGTGGCGAAGGTAGCGGCAGTCTCGCGCCTCGTTCCGGCGATATACATCACGGCGCTGACGACAACGCTTCCGGGACAGCAGGTTTGATCGAGTTAGCGCGCGTCTTCACCGAGCAACGTCCGCGACTCAAACGCACCGTTATCTTTATTGCCTTTAGTGGTGAAGAAGAAGGTCTGTTGGGTTCGAATTATTACGTAAATCACCCGGTGGTTCCGCTTGCCAACACAGTCGCGATGATCAACATGGACATGATCGGTCGCATGAAGGATCGCAAACTCGTGATTGGCGGAGTGGGCACCGCGAAAGAGTGGCGCGATATCGTCACGCAGGCAAATTCGTCTCAGTCAATGCAAGTGAGCGCTAGCGGCCAGGCTGCGCATGGAATGCCGATCGTCGTTTCATCGAACGGTACTCCCGTGATGACCGTCAATCCACGCGGCGCGTTTGAGTTGACGCTGAATGAAGACGGCTTTGGTCCGAGTGACCACTCATCTTTCTATGGCAAACAGGTTCCGGTGCTTTTCTTCTGGACTGGGACTCATAACGACTATCACAAACCTTCCGACACTTTCGAAAAGATCAACTACAACGACGAAGCACGCATTCTGAAACTCGTGGCGCGCATCGTCAGAGACGTTGATGGCGCCGAAAAACGCCTCACGTACACGACCGCCAAAAGCGATGCGGCACCGCGCACCGGCGGCTTCCGCGTTTACCTTGGCACTATTCCAAACTACGCTGACAGCTCGGATGGTTTACTGATTGACGGCGTGCGCGACGATTCACCTGCGGCGAAGGCCGGATTGAAGGCCGGCGACCGGATCGTCAAAATCGGCACTCGCGACGTGAAGAACGTTTACGACTACACGTACGCGTTGGGTGAAATGAAAGCCGGTCAGGAATACGTGATTGAAGTGAAGCGTGGTAGTGAGAAGTTATCTTTGAAGTTGACGCCCGAGGCCAGAAAGTAATCCACAGATTACACCGATTAGAAATCATAAAAGAAAAGAGATAAGGCGCTGAGATATTCCCAGCGCCTTATCTGTTTATTAATCTGTGTAATCTGTGGACTAGTCTGTGGATTACCAGCGTGGTTCGCGCTCGTAACGATCGTTGTCACGATCACGGCCGCCGCCACCGCCGCCGCCGCCGTAACCACCACGACCGCCACCACGTCCACCACCATAACCACCGCGGCCGCCACCTCCGCCCGCACGGTCAGTTCTCGGCTTGGCTTCATTGACGGTCAAATTGCGTCCGCCAAAGTCCTTGCCATTGAAAGCCTCGATAGCTGCTGCTGCCTCTTCTGGAGTTGCCATTTCCACAAAAGCAAAGCCGCGTGATCGTCCGGTTTCTCGATCCTCAATCACCGAAGCTGATTCCACTGTCCCGACTGACGCGAATGCATCGCGCAGTTCCTCGCTAGTTGTTCGAAAAGAGAGATTTCCGACGTAGAGTTTTGTAGCCATTCTAACAATCCTTAAAGTGAAGGGAAGCGCGGGCCTGCTGGAATTCGCTGATCCAGTTCGGGGGGGACTACCGATACTTTCGGCGAGCTGCGACGAACCCGATGCTCTAAATATATCTCGAGAGCGGCTTCTAACTGGTTGACAACTGCCTCACTCTCTATTCAGCCGAACCTCGTCGCGTTACGATCACGGACAGGCGCAATCACCATTGATGCGCGGAGAGCAGGTAACTGGTAAGGAAAAGTATGCAGGAGCCCTTGGAAACGCGTCAAGGACAATTTTGACGTTTACTTCACAGATTCCACAGATTAGCCAAAAACGCCTGATATGTGTAAATTGTGGCGTTCAAAGAATTCACTATGAAAGGTTTGGAAAATGTCGAAACGTATCCCTATTACTGTGGCCAATGGCGACGGCATCGGGCCGGAAATCATGGCGGCCACGCTTCGGATCCTGGAAGCTGCCGAAGCGCCACTCGAGATTGAGACCATAGATATCGGCGAAAAAGTCTATTTGGCCGGAAATTCTTCTGGTATCGAGCCGAGTTCGTGGGATTCGTTACGACGCACCAAAGTCTTCCTGAAGGCTCCCATCACCACCCCGCAGGGCGGCGGCTACAAGAGTTTGAATGTCACGGTTCGTAAAGTTCTCGGCCTGTACGCCAACGTCCGGCCTTGCGTTTCGTACCACCCGTTTATCGAAACCAAGCACCCCGTTATGGACGTGGTGGTGGTTCGTGAAAACGAAGAGGACCTGTACGCCGGTATCGAGCATCGCCAGACGAACCAAGTGGTTCAGTGTTTGAAATTAATCTCCCGACCGGGCTCAGAAAAGATTATTCGTTACGCGTTCGAGTATGCCCGCCGGAACAACCGTAAAAAAGTCACCTGTTTCACCAAAGACAACATCATGAAGCTGACCGATGGTCTGTTTCACAAGATTTTTGACGAGATCGCCGCGGAATACAGCGACCTTGAAAACGAGCACTGGATCGTCGATATCGGGGCGGCAAAACTCGCCGATACGCCGGAAGCGTTCGACGTCGTGGTTATGCCGAATCTTTATGGCGACGTGCTTTCCGACGTGGCGGCGCAGATTGCCGGATCGGTCGGTCTGGCCGGTTCTGCGAACATTGGCGAGCACGTTTCGATGTTTGAAGCGATTCATGGCTCTGCTCCGCGTCGCGCCGGTCAGAATCTCGCCAACCCCTCGGGACTGTTGCTTGGAGCCGTGATGATGCTGGTCCATGTCGGCCTGATTGAACACGCCGAACGCGTGCACAATGCCTGGCTGCGAGCCATCGAGGATGGAATTCATACTTACGACATCTACGACGAGAAAGTGAGTAAAGAGAAGGTAGGAACGAAGGAGTTTGCCGAGGCTGTCGTTGAGCGGCTGGGCCAAACGCCCCAGATCCTGAAAGCCAGGAAATACTCGAAAGGCGACGATTCGGTGTTGACTGCGACCAGCGACAGAAAGGCGCCTCACAAAGAGCTGGTGGGCGTGGATGTGTTCCTCGATTGGACGAGCGGATCGCCCAACGATCTCGGCGACTCGCTGAGTAAAGTTAACGGAGAAGGCGTCAAGTTAACGATGATCAGCAACCGCGGCGTGAAAGTCTGGCCGAATGGTCACAAGGAAACTTTTTGTTCTGACCACTGGCGCTGTCGCTTCCTGCCGGAAACTGATGGCGGAAAAGTAGTGCACGGGCAGGTGGTGTCGTTGCTGGGGCGAATTGCCGAATCCGGCTACGACTTTATCAAGACTGAGGGACTCTACACGTTTGATGGTGAGCGAGGCTTCTCGTTGGATCAGGGAGAATAAGGGAACAAATGGCTACTAAAACAAGCAAAAGTCAAAAGAAAACAAAGTCTGCAGGAACAACGTCGAGTCTCCGCATTGCCGCATCGAATGCTCCCCTGGTGGCGGTTATCATGGGCAGCCAGTCTGACTGGGACACGATGCGCTATGCCGACGAGATGCTTAGCCAATTCGACATCAACCACGAGTGCCGCGTGATCTCAGCACACCGTTCACCGGGTTTGGCGGCTGAGTTTAGCTCCACGGCGGAGTCGCGCGGGTTGGAAGTCGTCATTGCAGCGGCTGGCGGCGCGGCGCATCTGGCCGGTGTCATGGCTGCGCACACTACCCTTCCAGTGTTGGGAGTGCCCATGCGGAGTGATGCCCTTAATGGGCTGGATTCCCTTTTAGCCACAGTGCAAATGCCGGCCGGTATTCCGGTCGGTACGCTTGCGATCGGAAAAGCCGGCGCTGTAAATGCGGCTCTATTTGCGGTCGCGATTCTGGCAAACAGCCGCCCGGCGCTACGGAAGAAGCTGCACGAGTTTCGCAAAGCTCAGGAGAAAAAGATCCGCGAGACCGTCCTCTCCTAATAGCTCTTTGCGGGTGCGCTAGTCTAATTTCTTCTCTGTACGACCTTTGTGTTCTCTGTGTCTCTGTGGTTATAGGAATGCTCGATACGACAACCACAGAGACACAGAGAGCACAAGGGTCGCACAGAGAAATCTACATCAGGACACTACTCTTCTAAGTAAAGTTCTTGAATTTGTGCGCTCCTTGTCGCACAATGCCCGCAGTGTAGCGCTCGCTCCCAGCTGAGCACGTCTCTTACTCGCTTTCCAATGGACTCCACGCGAGCATGATCGGTCAGACAGTTTCCCATTATCGAATTTTGGAAAAATTGGGCGAAGGCGGAATGGGCGCCGTGTATCTCGCCGAGGACCTGCACCTGGCGAGGCGCGTGGCGATTAAGTTCCTCACTTCCACCGACCGGCATTACCGTGCCCGCTTCATTCGCGAGGCACGCGCCGTTTCGGCCCTGAGCCACCCAAACATCGCGATGGTCCATGACTACGGCGAGAACGACAGCGGGCAGCCATTCATCGTCATGGAGTACGTCAAAGGGAAATCGCTCAGCGATCTTCTTGACGAAGGTCTGACGCTCCGGCGGTCGGTTGAGCTCGTATCGTCAATTGCTGAGGCCCTGGGCGAAGCGCACCATCAGGGCATCGTCCACCGCGATATCAAACCGTCGAACGTGCTCGTGAACGAACGCGGGCAGGTAAAAGTGCTCGACTTTGGCCTCGTCAAACACCTGACTGATCCACCCGCAAGTGACGTCGACCTCGACGCGCGCACTATCTATTCAACCAAAACGCGTAGCGACGTAATCGTGGGAACACCGCTTTACCTCTCCCCGGAACAAGCGACGGGCAAAGATGTTGACGGCCGCAGCGATCTCTTCGCGCTCGGCGCACTGCTTTACGAATGCCTGACCGGGCAGTCGGCCTTTTCGGGAGGTAGCGTCCTCGAGATCGGGGCGCAGATTATCCACGTCACTCCGCCGCCGCCATCGAAAATCAACTCGGCGGTACCGCCATCGCTGGATCGCATCACCCTAAAGGCGCTGGAAAAGAAGGTCGACGCTCGTTATCAAACGGCCGGTGAGTTGTTGAAGGATCTGCAGGCCGCGGCGGCTTCGTTGAGTGAGAACGGTGTTCCGGTGGCAAGCCGTTCGAATAAAGCGACCGCAGGGTTCAAAGGTGGCACAACTGCCTTTGCAACGCTCACGATGCAGTTACGCCGCCAACGCTTCTCGCTCGCGTCAGTGGTTCCGGCCTTCATTTTTATCGGAGTCGCAATCTGGGCCATCTACTACTTCTGGCCGCGCAGCTACTACAAACCTTCGCCCGCGGCGCTGCATTGGTACGAGCAGGGCACGGATAATCTGCGTAACGGCGCTTACTACCAGGCCAGCAAAGCCCTCACCCAGGCAATCGAAATTGACAACGGTTATGCGTTAGCTCACGCGCGTTTGGCCCAGGCATGGACAGAACTGGATTACACCGGCCGCGCCAAAGATGAATTGCTGGCGATCGATGCCGCCTCGGCATCGTTGTCACCCCGCGACGCGCTTTACCTGGACGCGATCCGAGCCACAGTCACCAGAAAATTTAAAGACGCGGTCACGGCTTACACCGAGATCGCAAGATTATCGCCCGACGACAGTTCTGTGTATGTCGATTTAGGTTACGCCTACGAGAACGATGGCAAAACCGCGGAGGCACTGGAAAACCACCTGCACGCGATCAAATTGAACCAAGGCCAGTACGCTACCGCTTATCTACGGGCGGGAATCGTCTATAACCGTAAAGGCGACGTCGGCAATACGATGAAGATGTTTGACGATGCCGAGCGACTGTATCGCGCCGCGAGTAACAATGAAGGATTGAATGAAGTTTCGCGGCAACGCGGAATTCTGTTCAGAAATAATGGCCAGTACGACAAGGCTAAGAACCTGTTTCAAACCTCGCTCGACGCCTCGCGTGCGATGGGCAACGAAGCACAACAGATCATCGCGCTAATCGATCTTAGTTACCTCGCCTCCAAACAGGGTTTGTTTGCCGACGCTGAGAGTTACGCGCAACAAGCAGCTGGCTTTGCACAACAGAAACAATTGGAGAACCTGACGGCGAGCGGCTTGCTGGAACTCGGCAACGCTTTCTCTGCGAAAGGCGATTACGACAAAGCCGAGACCTACTTCAACCAGGCGATTCAGTTTGCACGCGCGAACAAAGGCCGTTTGCGTGAAACAATGGGTCAGACGAACCTGGCCGGTCTCTACATTCAAACCTTGCGCATCGACGATGGCCTGCGGATGGCCCAACAGGCCCTTGAGTTTTTCCAGCAGGAAAACTATCCGCGACTGGCATTTCTTTGTCTCACTCACATCGGCCGAGCATATCGCCGCCAAGGCAACTATCAGGCTGCACAGCAGGCTTTAAACCAGAAGCTCGAACTGGCAAGTCAGAGTCAAAGCCAGGCAGCAGTTGCCGATACTCACGTCGAACTAGGAGCGCTATTGTTTGACCAGGAGCAACTTCCAGGTGCTTTAGATCACTACGGCAAAGCGATGGATCTGTACGGCTCCATGAATCCATTCCTCGTCGCGTTCTGCAAGGAGAACCGTGCTCACATCCTCGCGCGACTTGGTCGTTATGGAGAAGCCAGGCAGTTGCTGGAAGAACTCTTCAACTCAAAAGAAGCTTTCGACGGATTGATGCCCGATCTCTATCTCAACCGGGCCGAGATGAGCCTCAGCCAGGGAGACCTGATCCAGGCTGTTTCATCCAGCAATGAGGCGATCAAGGCGGGCGGTCCCAAATCAAACACGACCGTTCAAGCCCAATATGTTTTGGCCCTCGCCAAGGCCGTCAACGGCGGGCAGGCTGAGGCTCGAAAGCTCTGTGACAAATCAATTGAAGCCACCTCAACCGCGGGCGATTATGGTTTGCATTCACGCACGCTGCTTGCATGTGCCGAAGTGGCATTGAAAGGTAAAGACGCCAAATCGGCCTTAGCCTTAGCCAGTCAGGCACAGGAAAGATTCGCACGTGGTGGTCAATTAGAATCCGAATGGCGCGCCTGGGCCATCGCATCGCGCGCCAGCCGGGATTTAGGTGATAACAGCAAAGCCCAGGAACAGAAGAGTAATGCCGAGGGCGCGCGCTCCAAACTGGAACAACAATGGGGTTCAGAAGCCTTCAAATTATACGCTGCACGGCCTGATATTCAGGTTTTTTATCAATAACAGTTGATCCACCTGGCTCAACTCCCAATCACGCAAGGAGATCAGACTTATGTCAGACGAAACAAATGATCCTCAACCATCAGATCCGCCAACCAACACCGGCGGTGGTGGCAACGAAAATGAAGACTACGAAGCGTTGAATGGAGGCGGCGACAAAGGCGATCCTCCAACAAACACTGGAGGTGGAGGGAGCGCATAGATCCTGAAAAAGCCAAGGCGGCCCAGCGTCTGGCGCCCGACAACTGAATATCTCCACAGATTACATGGACTACAATCTGTGTAATCTGTGGATCACAAACCTCGCTTCGCCAACCACTCTTTCACGACTTCCTTTAAATCGCGCTTGTTCCCATCAATCTCGTAATTGAGCCGGCGCATTTCTTCCGTCGAGATCGCGTTCGCGAGCTTCGTCAAAACTTCCTGTAGTGCAGGCGCTTTGGCAAGAGAGTCTTGTCGTGCGAGGTACACAGCTTCGTATGGTGGAAAGTAACGGCGATCGTCTGCCAGTTGAAAGAGATCGAGCGTCGCGATACGGCCTTCCGTTGAGTTACCGGCGATCAGATCCACCTGTTTTGACGAAAGCGCGATGTAGGTCAGCGACAAATCCATTTCGCGCACTTCTGCAAACTTCAATCCATAGGCTTTAGACAAACCTGGGTATCCGTCGGCCCGCGGCACGAAGTCCTGACCAAAACCGGCCCGCCAGCGCGTAGCTTGCGGCACGGCGTCGGAGATTGTCTTCAAGTTGAGTCGTCGTGCGTCTTCACCGCGAATCAAAATCGCAAACGTGTTTTCAAAACCGAGCGATGGGCTGACGGCAACATTGAAGTTTGTCGCATACTCCGCTTTCACCTGTTCATACACCGCGCGCGGATCGCTGATCGGGGCGTGATGAAGTATCGCGGTGAACGAAGTTCCGGTGTATTCAGGATAAACGTCAATTGTGCCGCTTACCATTGCGTCGTGCGGTAGATTCCCGCCCAACTCGTAACGGCGCTCCACCGAAACACCTCGCGCCTCAAGCATCTGCGCCAGAATTTCAGCCAGCAATGCCGACTCGGTGAAATCTTTCGAGCCAACTGCAATGCGAGGCTGATCGCCCGTTGAAGAAACCTCACGCCCGCGCCAGACTGCGAACAGACCGGCAAACAAAACCAGCACAATACCGATCACGGCGATCCGTCGTGATGTAGATCCCCGTTTTGCTTCAAAACTGAACTGCCGTTCGATCAGGCCGAGAACAAAATCGGCAGCCAGCGCCAGCAATGCCGCCGACACCGCTCCGGCGAGCAGCAGATTGTTGTCGTACTGTCTCAAACCGCGAAAGATGTAAACACCCAAACCGCCGGCGCCAACCGCTGCCGCAATCGTCGTCACACCGACAGCGATCACCGTGGCCACTCGAATACCCGTCACGATCACACCCATCGCTAACGGGAGCTCGACCTGTCGTAACACCTGGCCGTCCGTCATACCCATCGCCACCGCAGCTTCCCTGACCGTTGGTTCCACACCGAGTATTCCAGTTACCGTGTTTCTAATAATCGGCAACAGCGAATACAGGACGAGGGCCACGAGCGCCGTCCGCGCGCCAATGCCGCCAATGAACGGCAGCGGAATCAGAAATCCAAACAACGCGAGACTCGGAATTGTTTGCATCACGTTCGCGATGCCCAGCACTGGAGTACGCCAAGCACGGTAGCGCGTTAAAAGGATTCCGGTAGGCACGCCGATGATCACGGCTATCAGGATCGCTATGAACACGAGCACAACGTGCTGTTGGACCAGCAACAGCAACTCTGACCAGTTAAGCTGAAGAAATTTCCAGAAGCTCACCGGTCCCCTCCGTTCACGCTGAGGGTATCGATGTAAGCGCGCGCTTGCGGATCATCGGAAGCGAGGAAGCGTTCTGGTGTTTCCAGTAACAGCAGCTTGCCTTTGTGCATCAGGCCGATGCGCCGCGCCAGCACCAGGGCCTCGCGCACGTCGTGAGTGACGAGAATCGCGGTCTTGTTCAAACGCGACGCGAGAGCCGCGAATTCACGCTGTAAGCCCGCGCGAGTCAACGGATCGAGAGCACCAAATGGTTCGTCGAGTAAGAGTAGCGGGGGGTCGGCGGCAAGCGCGCGCGCCACGCCTACACGCTGGCGTTGACCGCCGGACAGTTCGCGCGGATGACGTTCCGCAAAACGCCCCGGCTCCAGCCCGACGAGATTCAACAGCTCGTGAACACGCGTTTTTGTGCGCTCCGGCTCCCAACCTGACAACGATGGCACCAATCCAACATTCCGCTCGATCGTGAAATGTGGAAACAAACCACCTTCCTGGATCACGTAACCGATACGACGCCGCAGCGCGATCGGATCCCATGCGGTAGTGGCCTTGCCTTCAACCAGCACCTCGCCTTTTGAAGGTATTAAGAGACGATTGACGAGTTTGAGCGTGGTGGTTTTGCCGCAGCCCGATTCGCCTAACAGAACGAGTATTTCGCCTCGTTCAACCGTTAGATTGAGGTCACTGAGTATATTCCCAGAAGGAATCGAGTAGCTGACGTTGTGAAACTCTACGAGAGCCATCGGCTTTGCACCAGCAATCATGTTAATCCTGATAAATCTTGTAAATCCTGTAAAGCAGGTGTTTCGGGTCCAGGCGCGAGGCGCATTATTACAGGATTTACAAGATTATCAGGATTAACATGATGTTCTGTGCAAGCTCCTGCGGGTCAGGTGGCGAGCAATAGATTACTGCTGAAACGTTCCTGCGAGTCGAGCCACGTGTGTGAGAGTGCGAAGCCGGTGTCGGCCGCTAGTTTGCTAATGCCTTCCGTGTCGTACTTGTATGAGTTTTCAGTGTGGATCAACTCTCCAGCCGCAAACTCAATTTCGAGATCAAGCTTCTCGATAAGCACACGTTGATCGGCGAGGCTTTCGATGTAGATTTCGATGCGTCCCATGGCTTCGTTGTAAAACGCATGATGACGGAAGGCGCGCAAGTCAAACGTCGCGTTCAACTCGCGATTGATACGAGTCAGCACGTTTAAGTTGAAAGCCGACGTCACGCCAAGCGCATCGTTGTAAGCAGCCTCGAGAATTGCCGGATCCTTCTTCAAATCAGCGCCGAGCAGAAGAGCGTCGCCTTTGTTCAGCACGCTCCGAAGCGCGCGCAGAAAACGAAGCGCCTCATCAAGATCAAAGTTGCTGATGTTTGAACCGAGAAAGAGCGCGAGCGTGCGGGCTCGCGGTTTTTTGCCTAATTCCGTCAGGCCGGCGAAGTAGTCTGCCGCGTAAGCTTCGATCGTCAGTTGCGGGTACGATTGAAGCAGGATTCGCGAACTGCTTTCGAGTGCCGTCGCTGAGATGTCGACCGGCATAAACAGGAGTTCCGACTGGCGTCGCAACAGTGCTTCGATAACCAACCGTGTCTTTGACGCACTGCCGCTTCCCATTTCGAGCAGAGTTATCTGCCCGTTAACCGAAGCGACGATCTCGTCGGCATACTTCGCCAGGATATCGTTCTCAGCGCGCGTTAAATAGTATTCAGGCAGCAGACAAATGGCTTCGAAAAGTTGTGAGCCGAGTTCGTCGTAAAAATACTTCGGCAGGAAACGTTTGGGCTGAGCTGACAGGCCTTTGCGCACATCTTCTGCGAATCCCGCAAGCGGATCCCGCTTGGCGAGGTGGTGGATAAACAGGCGTGAGTCCCTGGTGGGTTCCGACCTTGACACAGCCGGGACATGATAGCCGATCAGCCCCGGATGCACACGGACCGAGCCAAGTATTGAAGTATTTGTGACTAAGTTGACGCTTTCACTTGAGCGCCTCCTTGGAGTGCGGCGGCTTGACGCCGCTTTGTCCCAAAGGCGTGATCTAATTGAAAAGCGTCTCCTTTGACCAAAGCGATGCCAAGGCACCGCACTCCAAGGAGCCTATCAACGGTCTGCGTCGCTTGACCGGCGGGGCTCGGGTGGGCAAGATCGGTCGGCAATGTCGTTCAAACACCTCGCCCAGCTTGTATTACTGCTGATAGGGTTGTGCCCCGCAGTTTTCGCCCAGGGATTCAAATCGGAACACGAGGCACCCGAAAAGGTCTCACTCGTGGTCAAGAATATGGATGGGCGTGTCAGTGTAATCGCGTCTGCAGAACAGCAGAAAAAGGTAACTGTCGAAGCCAGATCCGCCGGGCTGCCAATCGAACCAACTGACGTCACGGTGGAAAACAAAGGCACTAACTTCAAAATCGACGTGCGCCCGCGCGGTGACAAGAACCGCATCGACCTGGTCGTCACAATTCCAACGCGCTCCAGGGTTGAAGTCGAAGGACAAGCCGGCGCTGTTGATGTGATTGGCAGCGTTGAAAACGCGGTAGTTAAGACTGATACCGGAACTATTCACGCCGACGTTCCCCTCGAATCGCTAAAATTCAACTTCGTTTGGGAAGCCAGCAAACCGCGTTACATGAGCGACGTCGAACTGCCCGAGATCAAGGAAAAGGCAGGCGGCGTTTACAAGTTATCCGGCAGGCTCGGCGAAAAAGACGCACCGAAAGAAGAGCTCGTGGCGCTCGACTTTCGCACCCAGCGTGGCGTGGTGCTTTTAAATATCGATCCCGAGCGGGCGCCGGCCGATCTGCGAGAACGTCCGCTGACCGAAGCCGCGCGCGCGATTGTTCGCAGCGGTGACAGTCAACTGGTGGAAGCGATCCGCAAAGTTTCGCCGAAGATGTTTGGCGACTACGCGAAAACACTGCCACCGATGGAGAAAGAACCTTCCCTCGTCCAACGCCGGCCGCCGGGTCGGATCGTGAGTTCCGTTGCGCCACAGTTGATGCGTTTCAATGCCAGCGTCACGGATCGCAACGGCCGCGCAATCGGTGGCATGCGTGAATCAGACTTCACGGTTTGGGAAAACGGCGAAGAACGCCGCGTCACCAACGTTTCACCGGCAAATGAACCATTCAATCTGGTGTTGCTGCTCGACGTATCGGGAAGCATCCAGGAGCGAATGGATTTTATCCGCAAAGCCGCGCGCGACTTTTTACGCACGACGAGCCCGCAGGATCGAATCTCAATCATCAGTTTTCGTGATGACATTCAGGTGATTTCGGATTTCACGACCGATCGCGCGCTGCTCTCGCGGAAGTTGGACGAGATCGACGCCGGTGGCGGCACTGCGCTTTACGACTCCCTCGGATACGTTTTGACTGAGCCAATCAGGCGTTTGCGAGGCGAGCGTACAGCGATTGTCGTGATGTCAGACGGCGACGACAACAAATCTTTTCTGCCGTTTCCGGCAATTCTCGAAGCGTTGCTCGAATCAGGTGCGCTGGTTTACCCGTTGTACGTGCCTTCGGGTTTGATACCGGAGTCGAGCGTGCCACGACCGGAAGTCACGATCGATCCGTTGCGCACGCGTTTCCTCACGCTGACCACGCGCGCAGATGAAGAAGGACGCAAGCTCGCTGCCGCTTCCGGTGGAATTTACTATCCGATTCGCCGTCTCGAAGATCTACAAAAAGCCTACGACGACGTGGTGGCCCAACTGCGTTCGGCTTATACGATTACTTACGCATCCAATTCGGTGTCCGGTTCACCTCGTGTGCGGGTGCGAACCAATCGCGACGGCGCTTCGATTCGGCTGAGTCCCGTAGTGGAATTGAATACACCTTAAGATTGGGCGCCTCCTTGTTCAAAGGCATAATCTTGGCCAAAGCGGTGCCAAGGCACCGCACTCCAGGGAGACGCTCATCAGGTTAAATTGTCTAAATGAACCAACCCCTTTTCCAGGCGTTGTTTGATGAAACCGAGCGCCGCCCGCTAACCGTCTCTCAGTTAACCAACTCGATCAGAACGGCACTCGAATCACGCTTCAACGCTGTTTGGGTCGAAGGCGAAATCTCAAACTTCAAAGACCATTCGTCGGGCCACTGGTACTTCACGCTCAAGGACGAAAACGCACAGCTACGCGCCAAGTGTTTTCGCTCGACCAACACGCGTATTCGTTTTCGTCCCGCGAACGGATTGAAGGTGCGAGCACGCGGCAAACTGTCTGTTTACGCGCCGCGTGGCGAGTATGAGTTGGTGATCGACGCGCTCGATCCGGTCGGCGCCGGAGCACTCCGGATTGCGTTCGAGCAACTCCGCGATCGTTTGCAGAAAGAAGGCTTGTTTGCTCGAGAATTAAAACGTCCGTTGCCGGTTTTTCCGCGTCGCGTTGGCATTGTTACCTCGCCGACCGGAGCCGCCATACGCGACATTCTGAATGTGATCTCGCGTCGCACGCGCACCGTTCACATCTTGTTCTCGCCGGCTAAAGTTCAGGGCGAAGCGGCCGGTCCGGATATCGCACGGGCCATCAAATTTATCAATCTCTATCACGAACGCGCGCTGAGCGAGGGTCGCCAGGACGACCTCGTTGATGTGCTGATCGTCGGACGTGGTGGCGGATCGACTGAAGATCTCTGGGCGTTTAATCAGGAAGAAGTCGCGCGCGCAATTCGGAAATCAGCGATTCCGGTAATCTCCGCGGTGGGCCATGAAACAGATTTTACGATTGCTGATTTCGCCGCGGATGTTCGTGCCGCGACGCCCTCGGCAGCAGCCGAGATCGTTGCCGCGCGCGAAGATCAGATCTGCTCGGCGCTGGATAACATGGGTCGTCAACTAGTGCGGTTAACGCGGTTTCAGATCGTCAACCTGCGCACCAGGGTTCAGGAACAGGCGTTGTCGCACGCTTTTGATGAAGTGAAATCACGGCTTACAAAAGCGCGCGCTCGTCTCGACTCGGCGATCAAAGCATGCGATGGATCAATCGACTCCAAACTCCAGGATGGCCGAGAACGGCTCGCGCTGGCGGCGGCGTCGCTTGACGCTTTATCACCGCTTGGAGTATTGCAACGAGGTTATGCAATCGCTCAGGATGCGTCAGGCAAACTCGTTCGCGATGCATCGTCTGTGGCCCAGGGTGATGAAGTGAATGTGCGATTGGCTAAAGGAAGATTGAAGACGCGAGTCGAAAGTATTGAAGCCACGGAATAACGCGGATTAGAAACTGATGCGCAGACGCATTGTAATCAATGTCGACAACTCGCCGAGTGAAGTGGCGCGACGCCAGTCGAGTGGCAAGCGCCGGCGCTGGCCGAAGGTGCTGGCGATTCTGGCGCTCTTGATTTTACTGGCCGTAGTTGGCGTAGTTGGGGCGGGTTATTTCTGGTGGCGAAACTATCAATCCACGCCTGAGTACGCGCTCGTTTCGCTGGTCCACGCAGCCCAAAAGAAAGACATGCCGGAGTTGCAAAAACTCATCAACGACGACGAACTAGCTAAACACCTTGCGACGAACGTCAGCCAGAAAGCTGCCGCGCGGTACGGTCTCGCGTTGAATAGTTCAATTCAACAACGGATCGACGCCTTGATGCCAACGTTGTTACCGCAAATGAAGCAAACCATTCGCAATGAGGCATTGGAGGAGTTGTCAATGTTGGCATCAAGCATTGAACCACAGGGTTTTATCCCCCTTATGATCCTGCTGCCGAAGTTTACCGATGTGAAAACGGAAGGCAACACGGCACACGTCAAAGCGAACATACTTGATCGCGCCACGGAATTCTCGATGCAAAAAAACGGTGAACAATGGCAGCTCGTCGATTTCAAAGACGACATGGTGGTCCAACTCATCGTAGATAGTGTGATGAAAGAGTTGCCGGCGATTGGAAATATCGACGCTAACAACCCGCTACTCAAGCAGCCGCGAAATCGTCCGCGGCGACGTAGATAGGACACGCAGATAGGAGTCGAAGCCGAGTAAATGAACAATGGTGAAGCACAGGGCCGGACGTTTGAAGCTTCTCTCGAAGCGCTCGAACAGATCGTGAGACAGTTGGAAGACGGCGACTTGCCGCTCGAAAAAAGTCTTGAATTATTCGAGCAAGGCATCCGACTTTCACGCGACTGTCAGGAACGACTCAGCCAGGCTGAGCGACGCATCGAGATCCTTTTGCGCGACAACCAGGGACGGCCCGTTGCCGCCGCCTTCAAAGAACCGGCAGGTGAAACGGTGGCGGGCGACGAATGACGATGCCTTCCAACGTTTTTGGATCGAACATGCGGGAGCTCGAAAGTTTGCTGGCCAGCAGTCGCGCCCTCGTCGAACTCCAACTGAACGAACTGCTACCGTCGACTGGAACCGAGCCGGCGAAAATTCATCAGGCGATACGCTGGAGCGTATTTGCCGGTGGGAAACGTTTCCGGCCGGCGCTGCTGTTGGCCACGGGCCAGGCATTCAGTGCCACCGTTGACGCTTTAGTTCGAACGGCGTGCGCGTTTGAGATGGTCCATACCTATTCGCTCATACACGACGACCTGCCGGCGATGGATGATGATGATTTGCGACGCGGCAGGCCGACCTGTCACGTTCGTTTCGATGAAGCCACGGCGATTCTTGCCGGTGATGCGCTGCAAACACTCGCGTTCAGCGCAATCGCTGAAGATGAGCATTTAGACGCGAGCGTTCGCATCCGGCTGATCTCAGAGCTGGCGCGCGCGGCGGCGACACCGGAAGGTATGGTGGCCGGACAGGCGCTCGACATGGAAGCCGAGACGCGGCAGGTTAATGGTGCGGAGTTGGAAGAGATTCACCGGCTTAAAACCGGGGCGCTGATCGTGGCTGCGGCACGCAGCGGCGCTATCATCGGTGGTGCTAGTGAAACTGAACTCGCGGCGATAACGAGTTACGGTGCACACCTCGGCTTGTTGTTCCAGATCACTGACGACTATCTCGACGTGACCGCAACCGCCGAGGCTCTCGGAAAAACGCCGGGTAAGGATGCACGATCAAATAAGGCAACGTATCCGGCTCTACATGGAATGGAAGAAACTAAAGCGGCCGCCGAGAATGCTCATCGGGATGCGTATGAAGCGCTGGACCAGCTAGATCGACCCACCGACGTGCTGCGACGCGTCGCGGATTACATCCTGCATCGAACCCAGTAACACGGATCAGACGGATTTTTAAATACAGATCTGTTTTTTAATCCATGTGATCCGTGGTTTATTCATACGCCAAAGATTCGCGAACGGTGAGTCTGGAGGCTTTCCACGCCGGCAGAAAACTCGCAACCGCACTCAAGACAATCGAGACAACGATCCAGATCAATAACCCGAGTGGCTCGAAAGTGAAATCCATGCCACCGCGAAACATCATCCGCACCAGGAAGTTTCCGAGTGCTTTACTGACCGGCCACGCCAGCAGCGCCGCGATGGTCCAACTCAGGAGACCAATCACAACTCCTTCAGCCACAATCATCAACCAAACGATCCGCGGTGTCGCACCGAGCGCTCGCATTACTCCCATTTCGCGACGGCGCTCTAACACGTTGAGACTCATGGTGGTCATCAACCCCAACCCTCCCACACCGCCAACAATCGCCGACATCACGATCAAAAACACGTAAATCATCACCATGTGCTGATCGAAGCCGAAACGAGTCTCAGACTTGCTGGTGCTACTGCGTGCGCGCACTCCCTGCGCTTCGAGACTTCGGTCCAGATCAGTCTTCACTATCGCGATCGAATCCGGATCAGTCTTAGCCAGTGAGAGTCGCAGGTTATTCGTCATTCCCGGATGTCGTTGCTGAATAAAACTCAACGGTATGTAAGCAATCGACGGCGAGTAGGCCTCGCGCGCGCGGCCAACCACGCGCCACGTTGTTTCAGCCGGGCCAATACGCACCCTCATTGTTTCGCCGACACGCAAAGTCGGTTCTCTGCGCGCAAGGGTGTCGTTGATAACAACGGCATCCGTGTCGCCCGGTGTCAGCTTACGTCCTTCGACGATCTCAAAATCCTGCAGTTGTGAGTCAGCCGGCAAAGCGATCACGTTGAAACTGTGGTCATCCTCATGACCGGCGCTATGTAAACCTCCGGTGTTTGACTGCTGATCAGTTGTGCCGAGTTGGACCAATGATGCGCCGGTAGTAAACCAACCTTCGTACTTAGTTATTCCAGGCGTGTTGCTGATTGCTTTTTCAACTTTCGCAATCTCAAACGGGTTGGCTAGTGAAACCATCAGATCAAACTTGCGTACTGCAAACATTCGATCCAGCGTGTTGACCAACGACGCTCGCACATTCAATGCCGACAGGAAAAACGATCCGCCGGCAGCCAGCGTCAACAACGTCAACACTAATCGCGCGCGACGCCGAAAACTATTACGAATCGCGAGCGCGACTAAACTAAACGTGCCGCCGATTCGTGTCAGCACACGATCAATGACGCTGGCGCCGAAGTTTGTCTGCGACATTCCAAAATCGGAGAGCGCAACTCTCACCGGTGTCGCGGTCCCGCGCCACACCGGATATGCTGCCGCCAGCAAAGGCGCAGCAATACCAACGACGGCGACCAGCACGTAAACCCACCAGGGTACCGCGTAGCTATTT
This sequence comes from uncultured Acidobacteriota bacterium, assembly GCA_963708055.1. Lineage (GTDB taxonomy): Bacteria > Acidobacteriota > Blastocatellia > Pyrinomonadales > Pyrinomonadaceae > PSRF01. Next base: position 3,337,382 of record OY970193.1, read on the forward strand.
ATGTCGAAGTTCAGGAACATCGCCATGTAGTCGCACAACGCCCGGCTCCCAAGAATTCCCAGCGGCGCGGCCACAATCACCGCCGCAATTCCAAGAAAAAGCGCCTGGCCGAAATAGATGCGCGCTACCTGCCAGCGTGTTCCGCCAATTGCTTTCATCACTCCAATCTGCCGCACTTGCGACGCCATCATCGCAGTCAAAAGATTTACGACGAGAATCCCGCTGAGCAGCACCACAAACAATCCAAAGCTCGACATCGCCAGCAGCAGAATTCCGGTCAGATCCGAATGCGGATGCTTGCCGGGCGCCGGTATATCGACACTTCGCACCTGGTGTCCGCGACTCTTGATCAACGTTTCAACATCGCCGGCGACGCGCCGGATGTGCGCTTCGTCAAACCGGTTTTGCGCGACCAGGATACTCAGTTGATCGAAACGTGGCTCTTCGCCGAGTTGGACCAGCGTCGCTAGATTGATGTAGCCATAGACGATGTTTTCCATGCGCGCCTGCGCCTGGCCCACGTCGTGCACGCTGCCGCTGACCACCAAGGGCTGTTCGACGCCATTTGCAGTCTTAACTGTAACGGCGTCGCCAAGCTTCGCTTTCGCGACTTGAAAAGCGTCGCGCTCGATCAGGATCTCGCCTGTAGCCGGCGGCCAGGCGCCGCGCTCCGGCACGAGTTTGCTGACCCGGATGTTGCCGTAATCATGGACCACGAAAAGGATCAGATTGCGCCATTGCACTGGCCCGGCTTTAAGTTGCCCGCCGATGGATCGACGTGGTTCGGCGTCGCTTACCTCCGGGTTTTGCAGGATGGCTTTGACCGTGTCGTCGTCGACTGAATCAACCCGAAACACAGCCGAAGCCGGATTGGTTTCGAGATAACCGCGATCGAGTTCACGAGTCAGTATTGCGTAGGAGGAAAGAACCGCCGCAAACGCAGCGATACCGAGTGCGATTGCTAGCACTACGAGTGCGGTGCGCGCGCGTTCCTGCCAAAAGTCGCGAATTGCTTTTCGGCCCAGGGTGTTCATCGGTGAAGAATGGCTCCGTCTGAAATCTCGATCCGGCGATCGATCACACGTGCGATGTCGGCTTCGTGAGTGGCAATGACAACCGTTGTGCCTCGATTCGCCATGTCGCGAAACAGGTCGAGAATAGCGGCTGCGGTAACCGAATCGAGATTGCCGGTTGGTTCGTCTGCGAGGACGAGTGATGGGTCGTTTGCAAGTGCCCGGGCGATTGCAACGCGTTGCTGCTCGCCGCCTGAGAGTGTTGCCGGGAGTTTATCCGCATGGTTCGCAACCGCGACGCGGTCGAGCAACGCAACGGCGCGTTTGCGACGATCTCGAAGCGGAATCGTTTTCGAGAAGTCCATTGGCAGCATGACGTTTTCGGCGGCAGTAAGCGTTGGCAGGAGCTGAAAGAACTGGAAGACAAAGCCCACGTTTCGACCACGCCAGGTGGCTAACTGGTTCTCCGAAAGGCTTTGGATGGCCGTGCCCGCCACTGATACCGATCCGGCTGACGGGCGATCGATGCCGGCGACCATGTTCAGAAGTGTCGACTTACCGCTGCCTGACTTTCCGACAATCCCGACAAACTCGCCCTGCTGAATCTCGAGATCGATTTCTTTCAACGCGGAAAACTTCCCCGCCGGCGTTTCGTAGGTTTTAGTTACCTGATTTAGAGAGATCATTGAACTCCTTCTCTGCGGCCTTTGCGGCCCTCAGCGTTCCCTGCGTTAGACTAACAACACGCTGCGGCCGCCGAGAACGCAGAGTGTATTTCTCAGATCGCAATCGTTCTGTCCAGCGGTATGATGGCTTATCGAACAAAGAGGTATTGAATGTCCAACAACGATCACCTTCCTCTTGCAGCGTCGAAGAAAAAGACTGATGCTCGCGTGCGAAGAACGCGCGACGCGCTGGGTGATGCGCTCATCGAGCTAATGCAGGAGAAGCCGTTTGAGTCGATTACCGTTCAGGATGTGTTGGATCGCGCGCATATCAGCCGTTCAACTTTCTATTCGCATTACAGCGATAAAGACGACCTGTTGATGAGCGATGCAGAAGAGTTTTTTGAGGCTCTCTCGATGGCGCTGTCGGCGCACGGCGATAAATCCGAGCGGGTGTTTCCGGTGCGGGAGTTCTTTTCACATCTCAATGACGCGCAGCCTTTCTACAAGGCGTTAGTTAAGTCGGGTAAGTTTCAGGAAAACATGGAATTGGCCCGCGGGCATTTCGCGCGTGGCATCGAGCGCCGGTTGGCAGAGTCGCCTCGCGGGAAGTCGATTCCTGCAAATGAGCTACCGGCGATCGCGTTCACGCATGCCGGCGCGTTGTTGTCGTTGCTGACCTGGTGGCTTGATCGCGGTATGCGCGAAACACCCGAAGCAATGGACCAACTGTTTCATCGAATGGTTTGGAACGGCGTGTCTCAAGACTCTTGATCGAGGGCCGCATGAAGCTTTGGGGGCGCGATCAATTTCCATGCTTCGAGGAGATGTGCGGCAAGTTCTTTATCGCTGACTCGCGGTAACTCGATGCCCACCCAACCCGCTGGACCCACGTAAGGTGGTCTATAAAACTTCTTTGGATCGGATTCGATTAACGCCGCCTGAACACCGATCGCTGCCGGTATCGTAACGGCGACATGACCATCGTTGTGATGGTTGATCGAACACATCGCAAACACTTTCTTCTTCACAAAGAACGTCGGCTCACCATGCGACAGTTTCTCCCATGACTCGGGTAACGCGAGACAAAACTTCCTGACGCGCGCCACCTGCTTCTCGCCCGACGCAACCTGCCGCTTCGTCGGCTTCGCCTCTTTATCTTTATTCATTCCCGAGCGGTCATCTCCTTGGAGTGCGGTGCCTTGGCACCGCTTTGGTCAAAAACGAACCCGATCATACCAAAGCGGTACCAAGGTACCGCACTCCACGGAGGCATTCGGCTTCGCCTCTTTATCTTTATTCATTCCCGAGCGGTCATCTCCTTGGAGTGCGGTGCCTTGGCACCGCTTTGGTCAAAACGAACCCGATCATACCAAAGCGGTACCAAGGTACCGCACTCCAGGGAGGCGCTCGGCTTCACCTCTTTATCTTTATTCATTCCCGAGCGGTCATCTCCGTGGAGTGCGGTGCCTTGGCACCGCTTTGGCCAAAACGAACCCGATCATACCAAAGCGGTACCAAGGTACCGCACTCCAGGGAGGCGCTCGGTAGAAATCGATCTAGTAAAACGAACGTTCGTGCTATATACTTTCCGCCACTGTGTCGCAACCGGAGTCAAAGGGCAGAAAAGCGCAGGGCGAGCGGACACGCAAAGCAATTCTCGAAGCGGCGGTCCATATCGCTTCCGCCGAGGGTCTCGAAGGCCTAACCATCGGCCATCTGGCACAGGAACTTTCGATGAGTAAAAGCGGCCTCTTTGCCCACTTTGGCTCAAAAGAGGATCTCCAGGTTGCCACTGTCGAAACGGCGCGCGAGATCTTCATTCGTGAAGTAATCATGCCGGCTTTTGAAGCAACTCAGGGACTGCCGCGCCTCTGGAATCTTTGCGACACGTGGCTCAGTTACGTGCAGAGCGGAGTGTTTCGTGGCGGTTGCTTTTTTGCCGCTGTGGCCGCTGAGTTTGATAGCCGGCCTGGCCCGGTTCGCGATCGCATTGCCGAAATCATGAAGGAGTGGCTCGGAACCCTCAAGAACTCCATCCTCGAGGCGCAAAACGCGGGTCACATCAACAAAGACATCGACGCGACTCAACTCGCTTTTGAATTCAATTCGCTCGAACTGGGCGCAAACTGGGCCTTCCAACTTTACGGCGACAGCCGCGCGTTTAAGCGAGCCCGCGAAGCGATTCGCGATCGCCTCAACCGATATGCGACCGACATCGGCGCGCCGTTGCTGCTATCGTCAAAATCGCGACGCGCCCGAGCCTGAGATCACCAATATGAATGACGCCAACAACAATCCGGCAGCGGCCGTCGTGCGCAAACGAAAAGCGGCCTGGGATGGACTGAAGTTGGAACACTGCCACCTTCGTCCGGGTGAACTACCCGCGCACAGTCACCGCGAACATGTGGTTTTGCTTTCGTTGACCGACGGTTGTAAGGGTGAATTGATTACGTCGAGTGGCATCGGCGTGCGTGGTACGCAGAGTCGCGGAAACGTTTGCGTGTTGCCCTCCGGACTCGAGCACCAGGCCGCACTCGAACACGATTCCGAACATCTCGCGCTTTATCTCGATCCTTCAGTGATCGCGAAAGCTGCTGCCGACGCGGAGCTTTCGGAGAGTTTCGAGATTGCTGAAAGATATACCCGGTCTGACAAAGTTATTAACAGCATCGGGATCGCGCTACTGGGTGAACTTGATTCAGAAGGACTGAGCGGCCGGCTTTACGCTGAGTCGCTGGCAAACGTGCTGGCGGTGCATCTGTTGAGATACTACTCCGTTCCCAGTACGAAATCGGTGGTTTTTACTGGAGGTTTGTCAGGAACCCGACTGCGTCAGGTAACTGAGTTTATCGCCGATAATTACAACCGCGACTTGAAACTGGCGGAGTTGGCCCAGGTGGCCGGGATGAGTAGTTTTCATTTCGCGCGTGAGTTTAAGCGCAGCACTGGGACCACGCCACATCAATACGTGATCAAGTTTCGTGTCGAGCGCGCGAAGGCGCTACTCGTTAAAAATGATCTGCCGCTGATAGAAATCGGCTTGCGATCGGGATTCAGTCATCAAAGCCATTTCACGCGGCTCTTTCGGCGTCTCACCGGCACCACGCCCAATGCGTACCGTTTAGCGCGACAAGCCTAGTACAAGATTTGCAGGATTTACATGATGAATCTTGTTAATCCTGTCTAAGAAACTTTTCAGCAAGAACAGTCAATACCAGCAATAACGGGAAAGACCGCTGGGCCAACTCTGATCAAAACTGCACCCAACATTGAACTATCGACGGAGGTGCATTTTGAAACTCGGAAACTTTTTCTTCTCAACAATCATTCTTGCCTCACTGGTTGTAATCGTTAACGCACAAACAATAGATCCACAGGCGGCAATCAAACGCGGTGATGCTTTGGTGGTCCAGGAAAAGCACGCGCTCGCGATCACCGAATACAGCAAAATCACCGAAAACGCCGGCGAGCTTTACGCTCGCGCGATCTACAACATCGGTGTTTGCTATTACGAATTGTGGCAAACGGGCGAGGCCATTCGCTTTTACGAAAAGGCTATCGAGTTAAGAAACGGAAACTATCCACGAGCCTCTTATTCGCTTGGTGTAGCGCTCGAAGATCAGGGGAATCCCGCCGCCGCACGCGCTGCCTACGAGCAGTCAATTAAAGCGTCGCAACGACAGTTTGGACCAGCAATCTACCGGCTCGCATTACTGGAAGCGCAGGCTGGAGAATCTGCCAGAGCCGCAGCACTGTTTCGCGAAGCAGCATCGCGTGATGGCGCGCACGTGCCCGCCAGCCATAACAATCTCGGCGTGATGCTGACGCGCTTGGGGTCGTTCAAAGAGGCGGAAGAGCAGTTTGTCACTGCGCTGCGGAAATCAGATGGTGCACTGGTTGACGCGGCTCATAATCTCAATCTTTGCCGGTCACTCACGGCAACATTGACCCGCAGATAAACACAAATTGAAAAACGCGGATTAAAAACAGATCAGAATCAATCTGTATTTAATCCGCGTTTATCTGTGGCTGAATTCTTAAGTTTATTTAGGTGTCGCTTTGCTCGACGCGTCATCACGCTTTTTCACGTACACGTCGCCACGGAGCGTCAAGCCTGATTTTTCAGCGAGGGCGGCCAATACGGATTCAAGAAGTTCTTTGTTCTCGAGTCTGAAACTGGTTATGCCGGTGACCTTCGAATCAGGATCGCTGTATTGCAGTGTCAGGTAACGCACTTTGGTTTTGATAAAGCGCGCCGGCAACGAGTAGATCGAAGGTATGGCGCTGGCGACAGTCGCGGCTGCCGGACGACGCTTTTGCGTATCAGCAAACGCTGAAGTGACGGCGTCGTACGGTATCGAAATCTCCTTGGGCGGCTTCTTGTCTTTGAACAGCAGACGATTGTTGCCGTCGTCAAACGTCAACGTGCCTTCCATCGTCTTGTTGTAACCAAAAACTCCGCCTTCGTACTTAGCCTTCATCGATTTTGGTGCTGGTTTTGCCGCCGGAGCCTTTGCGTCCGGCTGGGGATCCATGGAGCGAGGGCGCTGTGCATAGGCACCCGTGAGCAACGCCCCAAGCAGGAGCAGCGCGGAAATAATCTTCATACAAATTCTCCTTGTTGCCGATAACTTAATTACAGTTGATTTGCCCAGGTTGGCGCCCGGTAGAGAACCCACCAAAGCAACAACTGAACTGCCAGCACAACCAGACCGATGATGGTGCTTGCGTAACAAACGCCGCGAGTTGTGTCGCCCGCCTGCGGCGACCGATAAGATCTAACCAAACCAATTGTTCCCACCACCACCGCACCGGGGCAAAAGACGATGCCGAGGTAAGGAACGAGGGAGTAAGTCGCAAAAGCTCGAGCTGTTCCAGCCAAGCCACTCATTGTAATTGCCAATTGCCAATTGCCGATTGCCGATTTCGTCAATCGCGATCTGAAATCGAAAACAAAGCTGCCACGAAGCTCTCTGATCTCACGGTATCAACGGTCTTTGATCTAAAACGCTCATTGTGCTGTTTGTGCCTTTTCGTGGCCTACTTCGCAAACGGCTTCACGCGTTCGATCGATTCCTTGAAGTCAGCATCCCCCGGTGCTAAAGCCGAGCCTTTCTGATATACCGCGAGTGCTTTGGCGTACTGCTTTGTCACTTCAAACGCGTACCCAAGCTCACGATACACATTCACGTCGTCGGGAGATTTTTTCGTGGCTGCCTCGAGCGCCGCAATCGCCTTCGGAAAGTTTGTCGCACGCGAATGCGCCACACCTAACAGATAAAACGTGACGCCAGTCGCATCCGGTGAAGTTGTGGCTCGTTCGAGTACTCCCGCGGCGCGCGCATACTGTTTTGATCCGATCAAAGCCTGACCAAAAAGTGTGACGGCTTCCGCATCGGTTCTCAGTTTAATCAACCCCTCGCCGGCACGCACTGCGCTCAGATAATCGGCTTCCGCCTTGGCTGGATCAGAACTGGTTGCGGCTCGACGCAGATACACTGACGTCAGTAGCGTCCAGGCACCCGTCATCCGCGCATCGTTGACGGTGGCGCGGTTTAGAGTTGAGATAGCGCCGTCGATATCGTTTTTACCAAGCGCGATCTGCGCGAGGTAAAAGAGCGACAACGAATCCTTGGGATTGAGCTTAACTACCTCGTTGAAACTCTTCTCAGCCTCTCCAACCTTACCGGTCTTGTACTCAGAGACACCGCGGTAGTAGATCATCAGCGCATCCGGCTGCCCGCCGCGGTTCGTTGCCGTCGTCAACAGCGGCAACGCTTCCTGGTAACGCTCTGAAAGAACGTACGCCTGACCGAGCGCGCTTTCTGTGGGTGGATCTTCCTGCTTAGCCAGCCGCTGCAGTTCGACAGCCTTTTCGAGATCCTTCGCCGCCTCCGCATATTGCTTCAGGTTCAGCTCTGCAAATCCAGCGATCTTCCAGGCTTCCGCATCGTTCGGATGCGCGGCTGCAAGATCCTTCGCCGCTTTCGCCGCTGCCGCAAATTGTTTCTGCTCCAGCAGCAGATATGCCTGCTTCGTATCGGCTGGGGCCACGGTGTTGGCTACCGGTCGGACGGGCTGCACATCGAGCAACGAATCGTTCGAACTGCTTCGCCGGGCGGTTGGAGACGGCACCGGCTCAGGTCGCAACAAGGGCTCGTTGCCGGTAGTTTTAGTAGTTTGCGGGGTGGTCTGCTTGTTCGTGCGTCTGGGGCGGGTTGTTTGCGCCTGAATCGCCGCAACCGTCAGCAGAACAATCGCACCGAGGGAAATAAGTCGTTGAACAAGCGTAGGTCTACACATGATGCGCAAGATTGTATCGGGAGAGGATTGGGTTTGAAAGCTCAGAACACAGGATTACTGACCAAATCCTTCGGATGCGCTCAGGCGGGTTTCGGTTGTGCTGGCCATAGATTTTCACGGATAAACACAGATCAGAATTCCTGATCTGTGTTATCCGTGTTAATCCGTGGCTAATTTCTCTTAGAAGTTGAGTTTCAACCCAAACTGGAATTGCCGCGAGTCGAAGGCGGCGGTGGGGCGGCTGAAGTAACGCCCGTTGCCGGCGCGCTGGTTGAAAAGGCGGACATCGTCGACAAACGGCGACGCAGCAGCCTCGTTAAAGCGGTTAAAGAGATTGAAGCCTTCCGCAATCAATTCCAACCGGAGCTTCTCGCCAAGCGGCACGAGTTTCGAAAGGCGCATATCCAACGACACGTAACGGTGCGTCAAACCAAAGTTGCGCGCGAGACTGCCGCTGGTAAAGACCCCATTTGTAATAAGCGGGGTACAGAGGGTAGTGGTATTCGGTATCACCGCACCCGGAACGCACAGGGTTCCGTCGGCAAGCACCGTCGGACGGTCTGTCTGGTTCGATTGATCGTTGTTCGTGTCCTGATTGCTCAGGATATTAAACGGGCGACCAGACGAGATTTCGAAAATCGGTGCGATCGTGAAATTAGACAACGCGCGATGGAATCCACCGCCGCTGGCCCAGCTACTCGGCGACGCGATCAGGCCGCTGAACACGAAGCGATGACGTTGATCAAACAACGAGTCAGCTCGCTCGGCGCCGAAGTTTCGATTGTCCTGCGGCAACAAGAGTGTTTGCAGGTCAGATGAATCGTCGATCGAGTGTGACCAGGTGTACGACGCGAGGAACTGGAAGTTGTTTGAGAACCGCCTTTTCACATCGATGTTCAGCGCGTTGTAGGTCGAATTGCCATCCGACGTTTGCGCGTTGATCGAACCGAAAGGCGAGATGGTTCCCGGAGTTCTCAGTGAACCCGCCAGTGCTCCATTCAACACATTCGGAGTTACAAGTCCACCGGAGAGCGCCTGGGCCAGGAAATAGTTTGGTGCGCTGGGACGGAAGAAATTAGCGATACCAGCGTTAACAATCCTGTTACCCAGATTACTGAGTGGAGCGGCGATCATGCCGGGAACGATGAGCGCGAATGTTTGTCCTTGCGTCCCATAAGGAATTGGAACACCGGCCGGTGTCACTTGATTGAAGCACTGAAGCGGTACGCCACCAGGACACGGGAACAGCGGGATTGCAGCGGTGTTTTGACTCGGTATCGAGAACGCAATTGCTTCAGTAGTGCTCAGCGGATTACGACCCGACCAACGCGCAAAATTCTGAATCTGTAGATCCGTTCGCGGCGCGTTGATGTCGAGCGGATGCGGCAAATGATGCGCGCCGACGAAAATATAACTGCCGGTGATCGTCATGTCCTTAGCCAATTCACGTTCAATCGTGAAGTTGGCTTGATTGGCGTACGCGTACTCGAAATCCTTCTGCACGTGCAATGTGAAGGGGAGCACTGGACCAAATCCAGGGAACGTTTGATCGTTAAATCGTTGCCGGCCAAACTGGTATTGCGCACCGACAGCGACACCCGGCGTCACTACGCCCGCTCCACAAATCGGTGTGATTGGTCCACCCGGAGGACAAACTGTGCCGTGGAAAACCTGAACGGCGTTGAGCAAAGCTGTCTGCGTCGGAAGTCCTGGAGTCAGGATGCCCTGTTGCTGTTGCACTGCGTCAGCAATGTCTGAGTTGAACGAAATCGCCAGCAGTGGGTGATCGTAAAAGATTCCGATCGCTCCCCGGATCGAAGTCTTACCATTGCCCCAGGGATCCCAAGCCACCGCCAGACGCGGCGCCCAGTTGTTCTTATCCCGTGGAAAGCCCTGCTGTATCCCCATCGCATCCTGTGCCGCTAGCACCTGATCGGCAGTCAACGTAATTCCCGAGAGGGGATCGCGAAGCGGCAGTGTGGGAATTTGCTCCGTCAGTTCGTAGTCGTAACGGACTCCGTAATTGAGTGTCAGGTTTTTACGTATTTTCCACGAGTCCTGCGCGAAGAAGGCCATCGGTTTATTACCGATGCTGCTGACCGGATTTCCGAATCCTTGAATGAAATTGGCCGGGAAACCGAGTCCATATTGCTGCACTGGGGTGAAATCAGGAAGTCCCAAAAACGCGGGATTCAGCGTCGAAGCCGACAGTCCGCCAAAATTGAAGAGACCGGCAAAGTTCAGTTCAAAGATGGCTTCCGGAATACGAATGGTAGCGAAATCGCCGCCAAACTTGAAGTTATGATTTCCGACCACGACGTTGATGTTGTCAGTGAATTCATAACGGCTTTCGGTACGCCCCACCGGCGAGAACAACTCGCGGCCGATGAACGCCGTGCCGGAAATATTAAACGCGACCGCATCGCCGTTCTGTGATTTGAAAGTGGCGCGGCGCAGGCCAAAGTTGAAGCGGGCTTCGTTGACGACCTTGCTTGAAAGCGTTGACGTGAGCGTGGTGACGGCCGAGTAGTCTTTCAGCGTTTGAATACCGGTGCGCGAGAAATCATTCTGGCCCAGCGACTGGTTCTGCGACTCAACCTGAATACCGCTAATCTCGCTCGGGTTGTAACCAAAACGGAAACTGAACTGATGCTCGGCGGTAATCAGGTGGTCCAAACGAAATGAGTTATAGGTCGTGCGATCGGTAACCGGGAAAACTCGTTGCAAGTTATTCAACGGTCGAAACGCGATGAACTGACCGAGAGCGTTAGTTGTGCCACTCGGAACCGGCGCGCCCGAAAGCAGGAAGCGTGGTCCAATGGTACCCGGCAGGATCGGACTCACCGCCGGACATCCACTGCCGTCGTTTGGAGATGTCAACGGATTGCTGCCGGTCAAACCAGTAGTACCGCCACTCGATGCCAGAAATGCATAAGCGCGCGCGGCGCATATATTGTTTGGATTACCGGATGCCACCAACGTATTGATTCGAGCAGCCTGGTCTGGTGTAAGGTTAGTGAACGTACGCGCAATCGGATTAAGCCCGGCAATAACGGGTATGGTTGCTGAAGCAGTCAGGTTTCCAGTCACGTTGCTGGTAAAAAATCCTGACTCGTTACGGCGTCGTTGTTCAAAGGCAAAGAAGAAGAACGTGCGTTGTGGATCGAGTGGTCCACCCAGGGTAAATCCGTACTGCGTTCGGGTGAACGGCGGATCCTCGATAGGCGCAAAAGCGTTGCGCGCCTGAAAACTCCGGTGACGGAGAAAACCAAAGATGTTGCCGTGAAAGTCTTTTGTGCCTGACTTGGTGACCACGTTCACCACGCCGCCCGCGGAACGTCCAAACTCAGCGGCAAACGAATTGGTGACTACCTGAAATTCCTGCACCGCTTCCTGACTAACGGTGGAACGCGAAGCGTTAACCGAGTTGTCAGTGTTGTCGGCGCCGTCAACCTGGACCAGGTTTGAACGTCCCCGCTGTCCGCCAAAATTCAATCCCGTAGTAGGTGCTGGTCCAATTGGCCGGCCGTTGTCACGACCGACAGTCGAGGTGATCAGCGCAAACGAGATGAAGTTTCTTTCGTTGATCGGAAGATTGTTGATGCGCTGCTGATCGATAGTGGTGGCAACCGCGGTCTTTGAGGTCTCGACGATTTCGGAAGTCGCATCGGAAATCGTAACGATTTCAGAGAGCTCGCCCAGTTGCAGATCGACGTTTAGTTCTGCCGCTTGTCCAACCGTGACTGTAACCTTCGGCAATACTGCCTTTTTGAAATTCGCAGCTTCAACCGTGACTTCGTAATCGCCGGGTGGGATGTTGATGATGCGATAGAAACCTTCTTCGTTGGTGGTTACATTGCGGGAGAAGTTTGTAGCCGCGTTACGAACGGTGACAGATGCGTTACCCACAACGGCACCTTGGGAATCTCTAACGGTGCCCTGCAGGTCGGCAGCGTTTGACTGTGCCTGACCAAAGGCGACTTGGGCACAAAGGAAAAGGACCATCAACAAACAGGGGATTTGGAATGGTCCGATAAGCCGGGACTTTAACGATACCAACATCGTCGTTTCTCCTTATGGTTTTTCGCGGCTCTGGAGTTCGCGCGGTCACTAAAAATGTTTGTTCCTTCGCTTGCCAGTGGACGTGATTCGGAGAATCGTCTCCGACTTTGCTGACGGCGCGTGGGAGTTTTGCCGTTGTCATATTGCTCTGGGACAGCAACGCAGACAGAGAGACCAGCACTGGCTCAGCCTTTTTACTCTAAAAGAGTCAAGGTGGCAAGCAGTTTAACTGACAGATATTCATACAGTTTGGCGTTCCCGCGCCTTGCCGCGAGGCGCGCGCGTGGCGCGTGCAATTCGATTTCGGAGTTGTTTACTGGAACCACAAATAGCAACGGCAAGTCCGGCAAGACGGGGCTTGAAAGCCAAATGCCTCAACCACCCGGAAATCCGCAGGCGGGAATCAAACTTTCGGGCATATTCAAGGTTGTAAGTCGCACCAAGCGTGGCGGTCGTTTCAGCCGAGGCCAATATGTGGCGATAGCGAACAATTACGTCTGCCACGAGTTCACCAGTCTCAAATGCTATCAGCATCCCGCTGCCGGTGAACGGATCAATGAACGCCGCTGCGTCGCCGATTGAAAGTAAACCGTTGGCCGGGCATGGCTGCTGACGACCGAACCGTTCCCACGATGCACTCAGCCATTCTGATTCAGGTTGCGCCTCAGCTAGTGCGTAAGCGGCGCGCTGATTTTTCATTACGACGTTGCGCATCACCAGGTCGGGGTCTGAATGATGATGCTTCACTTGTTCCGCCGAGACGATGAAGCAGAGATTGCTGATGCCTTTTTCAACGGTGCTTAAGCCGCCGTAGCCGTCAGGATAGAAATAGATCTCGCACGCGTTGGGTGAAACGCGCGTGTTGCGCAAGTGTACTTTGAACGCAATTAATTTTGATTTGGCGGTTGGTTCGTGTGTGTTCAGTTTTCGCGTGAGAATTCGTGCGCGACCGGTGGCGTCGATTGTTAATGGTGCATTGTACTGCTGTTCGTGACCGTTGACTTTGAGTTTGACACCGCGAACAGTGCGACCGTCGCGTATTGGTTCGGTGATGGTGGCGTTTTGTAAAACAGTAACGCCGCAGGCTGCTGCTCTTTGCAGCAGTACGTGGTCCATCACCGCACGGCTTAAACCTAACGCAGCAGGACCTCCAAACCAGTTGCTCGGGATAGTGACGTGATGTCCGTTCGCGGAGTAAAAAACCGTTTCGTTGAGAGCCGCCGGGGCGAAGCCCGTCATCGCGTCGACTACGCCGAGGTTTTCGAAGTGACGCCGGCATTCCGGTGAAATAAATTCACCGCACAATTTTGGGCGTGGGAATTTTTTCTGTTCGACGAGAAGTACGCGCATATCGTTGCGCGCAAGGTGTATCGCGGCACTCGTGCCTGCTGGTCCACCGCCCGCGATGATTACGTCGAAGTAGTTCATTTAGTCACCAACAAGGCGTCGCCTTGGAGTGCGGTGCCTTGGCACCGCTTTGGTATTAATGGCGCCCTTCGAAGGCTAAGCGGTGCCAAGGCACCGCACTCCAAGGAAATACCTTATGCCGCCTTTGTCGAACGGACTTCCGGCAAGCGAATATTTGCCCGCGCGGCGGCGCTCAACACGAGGCGGAACGGAAACCGTCGTTCCACCAAAACATCCCGCAACCCCGCGCGTTCGCCCAGCGCGCGCAACTCGTCTGCCTTAAAACTCCGCAGAATCGACAGCGCGCCATCATGCCGCAGCAGGCGATTGTGCAACACCAATTTTCCCAACGTCGTGTAAAGCAAATACGCGATCGGATGACGATGCAGATCGATAACAAATATTCGCCGCCTCGCAACCCGACTCATCTCCCGCAGAACCTGGACCACCCGCTCGTCAGTGAAGTGATGCGTAAACAACGAACAAATCACATAATCAAACTCCGCGTCGGAAAACGGCAGCGATAATGCATCGCCACGCACCGCGCTGATCTCGTCAAACTTTTCTGACTCTTCATTAATCGACTCCGCCGAACGCTCATTTAACTCGAGGCCAACTGCGCGCATCCGGCGTCCGGTCTGTTTGGACCACGTGGCCGCGACCCGCAGGAGCTCACCCGATCCCGCCCCTACATCCAGCACGGAAAATTCACGCAACGACTGTTCGTCAACTTCTCGCAACAGCGAGCGCTTCAAACTGTGCGCATCGCCCATCCAGCGATTAACCAGTTGCAGTTCGACAATACAACCTTCGTATTCTTCGGCGGTGTAATTGCCCGTGTCGATGTGTTCGAGCCGGTAGCTTCGTTGCTTGAATTTCTCAAACATGTTGGGCCACTAATTATCGATCTGTTTACGGATCACCAGCGCACTGTTTTTGGACCCGAAGCCGATACAGTTGCAGAGAGCGGTTTTCACGCTTGCTTCGCGGGCTTCGTTGGGAACGTAATCGAGATCACAATCAGGGTCAGGCTCATCGAGATTGATGGTTGGCGGGATCTTGTTTGTATGCATCGCGCAAAGTGCTGCTCCTAAACCGGCCGCGCCACTGGCGCCTTGCGGATGGCCCACTTGCGACTTCGTCGCTGACATGGGAATGCGCGCAGCGTGACCGTCAAATGCGAGTTTGAGCGCGTTAGTCTCGATGCGATCGTTGAGCAAGGTCGACGTACCGTGCAGGTTTACATAGTCGATGTCTTTCGCTTCGCAACCCGCATCCGCGAGCGCCAAACGCATTGCACGCGCCGGCTCGTCGCCGTCTTCAGCCAAACGCACGCGATGATAGGCATCGCAAGTGGCGCCATAGCCAGCGATCTCCGCATAGATCGGGGCGCCGCGATTGAGCGCGTGTTGCAGTTCTTCAAAAACGTAAATCCAGGAACCTTCACCCAAAACCATTCCGGAGCGATTGCGTGAGAAGGGTCGCGAGGCGCGGTGCGGTTCGTTGTTCCAATCCGTTGTCAACACGGTCATTAGATTGAAAGCCGCCAGAATACCGGGAGCGATCGGCGCATCGACACCGCCGGTCAGCATTACATCCTGCCGGCCGAGAGCGATGTGCTGTGCCGCATACGACATCGCATCGGTTGAACTCGTGCAACCCGTTGAGACAATGTGCGACAAACCACGCAGACCAAAAGCCATCGACAACTCACTCGACAAGCCGCCATGTGTCGACGAGGGAATCGTATACACGCTCGCTTTGTTAGTTGGACCAACGTACCAGTATTCGTATTGCTGTTCTGTGAATGCGAGACCGCCACCGCCGGTGCCGAGCTGCACTCCGAAGGCGCGACGTTGGTCCAACGATAGATCGTCCGGAGAGATTCGTGCGTCTTCCAAAGCTTCGCGTGCGGCTGCGAGCGCAAGCGGAACCGTGCGCGCCACATGCTTGCGATCTTTCGGACTCAGTTGCGCTTGCCAATCGAATGAAGGAACTTCACCAGCGATCTGAACGGGGAAACTGGAAGGATCAAAAGTTTCGATTCTGCGAATGCCACTCTTGCCGCTTATCAATCCACTCCAAAAGGCTTCGCGACCGATGCCCAGCGGCGTGACACACCCCATTCCGGTGATGACAACCCGGCGTAG
This sequence comes from uncultured Acidobacteriota bacterium, assembly GCA_963708055.1. Lineage (GTDB taxonomy): Bacteria > Acidobacteriota > Blastocatellia > Pyrinomonadales > Pyrinomonadaceae > PSRF01. Next base: position 3,352,985 of record OY970193.1, read on the forward strand.
ACGCATTAGCGCTCGAAACATGCGAGCTATAACCTCATGACTGAATTCGGGGGCTAGGGAGGAGAAAAGAATAGCAAGGGCCAAGAATTTTCGCGAATGAATCTGAACGTTGGTAGTGTCTTACTTTGGATTTCTCTGTGCAACCTCTGTGTTCTCTGTGTCTCTGTGGTTATAGGAATGTGCGACACAACAACCACAGAGACACAGAGGTTGCACAGAGAAGAAATTGAATTAGGGCACTACCTGAACGTTCGGTGGTGTCTTACTTGCGGTTCTTCTCTGCGGCTCTCTGCGTACCTCGGCGATCTCTGCGTGATAGTAGTGGTTTAAACGCAGAGATCGGCGAGGTACGCAGAGAACCGCAGAGTCAACTCTTCAATTTAACGCCGAAGGCGTTATTCGGAAGTTATATCTTCTGGCCGCACTCGTTACAGAATTTGGCGCCCGGAGCTAGTTCCGCCTTGCAGTTAGCGCAAGTGGCCGATCCCTGTTTCTCACCACACTCCACACAGAACTTCGCGCCAGGCGCGTTGCGATGACCACACTTCGCACAAGCCATCCCCGCTGCCGCTGCTGCACCACCTTGCGCGGCGCCGGTTCCCGACGACTGCTTCATCGCATCGCTCATCGCACCTGCCATCGCATTACCCATCGCAAACCCGGCGCCCAAACCAACACCCGTGCCTGCACCGCCCGATGGATTCTGCGCTGCATCGCGCATCGCGTCAGCAGCCTGGAATTGAGCATAACGGCCCACATCGCCAATCACACCCATCGAAGTTCGCTTGTCCATCGCCGCTTCCACTTCGGGTGGCAACGAAACATTCTCGATAACAAACTTCGTCAACTCGAGTCCGAATGTCTTGAACTCGTCGTTTAGTTTTACACGCGTAAACTTGGATAGCTCGTCGTAGTTGGAAGCAAGGTCGAGCGCCGCGATTTTCGACTCGCCAAGCGCATCGCTGAAACCGCTCACCAGCGTTCGCTTCAGTTGACCTTCAATGTCTTCCGTTACGAAGTGTGCATTGGTGCCGGCGATCTCTTTGATGAACGCCTGCGGATCCACAACGCGAATCGAGTAGATTCCGAAAGCCCGCAAGCGAACCATGCCAAAGTCAGAGTCGCGCATCATCACCGGGTTGGGAGTGCCCCACTTCAGATCGGTGAACTGCTTCGTGTTTACAAAGTAAACCTCAGCTTTGAACGGTGAGTTGAAGCCGTACTTCCAGGCGCCCAGTTTCGAAAGAATCGGCGTGTTACCACCGTCGATCGTGTAACGGCCTGGCGGAAACTGATCGGCAATCTGACCCTCATGCACAAAGACCGCGGCTTGTGATTCGCGAACAATTAGCTGCGCCCCGTTCTTGATCTCCTGATCTTTCACGGGAAAGCGATACATGAGTGTGTTAGACGAGGAGTCGAGCCACTCGATTACCTCAATAAACTGTGAACTCGGGCTAAGTCGATCAAGTATTCCCATCTTTTTGAAAACCTCATTCGGAACAGGATGCAAACAGAAAGATTATCTCCCGCAAAGGCGTAAAGAAGCAAAGGAAGCATTACGCTCCTTATTCTTGCTCCTTTGTCCTTTTGCGGAAACGAAAAAACAGCAACGCCGTTATCCCCCCGGCCATGTCAATGAAACTGTCCCAGATTGTTCCCGTGCGACTAGGCACGAAACTCTGGTGATACTCGTCAATTAACGCATAGACGACCACCAAGGTTGCAGAGATCAGAAACCAGCGCTGTTTGATTGCCGATCGTGCTGAAGTACTGAAGGCACGCGCCGCCAGCAAACCGAGAATCGCATACTCGGTGAAATGCGCAAGTTTTCGCGTGATGGAGTGAATCGTGACGAGGGTTTCCGGGCTGGTATTGGGGAAAAGCCACAGAACGAGTGGTCCGATTATGCGCGAGGTGTTGCCGGCAGAAAAACTGCCCGACGAAGCGTAAGAAATAAAAGCGAGCCAGACGATCAGCGGCAGGTAGTGAGTAGCAAACCTGGGAAGTCTGGCCACAGAGATGTTCGCTTAGAGCGCCGCGGCGCCCGAAACAACTTCGATGATCTCGTTGGTGATTGCTGCCTGGCGAATGCGGTTCATGTTCAGCGTCAAACTGTCGATCAGCTCACTCGCATTCTTCGACGCAGAATCCATCGCAGTCATACGCGCGCCCTGTTCGGACGCAATTGACTCAAGCAAGGCGCGAAAGATCTTCGTTTCGATCAACTGCGGCAGCAGCCGGCCAAACATTTCTTCAGGTGGTTGTTCGTAGATGTAGTCAACGAGGTTAACGGGCTGTTGCGACTTCGTCTCGGGCTCTTCTTCTTTATCGCGCGAAACGGGAAGCAATTGTTCCAGAACCACTCGCTGTGAAAGCACCGACTTAAACTCATTGTAAAGCAGAAACACTTTATCGATGCCGGTGTCGTCAGTGTATAGCTTGACGATCGCGCGTGCGACTTCGAGCGCTTCCGAAAGCTCGACTCGGCCTTTGCCGGTGAGACCAATATATTCACTCGCAATAGTTGCGTGACGGTTGCGGAAGAAGTCGCGACCTTTCCTGCCAATCGCCATCAGCTCAATCGTCTTGTCAGAGTTTTCTCTCATGAACGTTTGAGCTGCTTTGGTGAGATTGGTATTGAAAGCGCCACACAGACCTTTGTCAGCCGTGATTAGGACCAGCAGGTAACGCTGATCGCCGCGCATGTCGAGCAGTGGATGATGAAAATTTTCATCCGTGCGCTTGGCAAGCTCGCCTAAAACTTCCGCCATCTTGTTTGCAAACGGACGCGCCGTAACCACGCGATCCTGCGCACGTTTTAGTTTCGCGGCAGAAACCATCTTCATGGCTTTGGTGATCTGCTGCGTGTTCTTTACCGACTTAATGCGCCGGCGGATGTCGAGAAGATTAGGCATTGCGTTATGTCGTTAAGCTGTTGGCGCTGCGGCGCTCGACGTCTCTTTCGCCGGAGTAAGACTGGCCGACGTCGACGGCTTGGACCATTCAACTTTGAAGTCTTCGAGCACCTGTTTTAATCCGGCTTTGATGTCGTTGGTCAAAGATTTCTGTTCGGAGATGTCAGCGAGCAGACCCGGATGCGAGTTCTGAACAAAGCTGTGCAGTTCGGTTTCGAACCGGCGAATATCTTCGATCGCGATGTCGTCGGTGTAGCCGTTGGTCGCGGCCCAGATAACGAGGACCTGTTTCTCAACGTCCATCGGCTGATACTGCGGTTGCTTCAATATTTCCGTCAGTCGTCGACCGCGCGCGAGCTGAGCCTGCGTCGCTTTGTCGAGGTCAGAACCGAATTGCGCGAACGCCTGCAACTCGCGGAACTGCGCCAGGTCCAAACGCAGCGTGCCGGCAACTTGCTTCATCGCTTTGATCTGCGCCGAACCACCTACGCGCGAGACGCTGTTACCGACGTTGATGGCCGGACGGAAACCGCTATTGAAAAGGTCGGCTTCAAGGAAGATCTGTCCGTCAGTGATCGAGATCACGTTCGTCGGAATGTATGCCGAAATATCGCCGGCCTGCGTTTCGATGATCGGCAAACTGGTGAGTGAACCACCACCCTTTGCCTCGGAAAGCTTTGCGGCTCGTTCCAGCAAACGAGAGTGCAGGTAGAACACGTCGCCCGGATACGCTTCGCGGCCCGGTGGGCGTCGCAACAGCAACGAGATTTCGCGATACGCTGCTGCTTGCTTGGAAAGATCGTCGTAAATCGTAAGAGCGTGGCGTCCGTTGTCGCGGAAGTATTCGCCCATCGCCGCTCCTGAATACGGCGCCAGGAACTGCATCGCGGCCGGGTCAGAAGCCGTCGCTTTGATCACGATTGTGTAATCCATCGCGCCGAAGTCCTGCAGCGTCCTCACCACCTGGGCCACCGTCGAGGCCTTCTGACCAATCGCCACATAGATACAGATTACGTCTTTGCCTTTTTGATTGATGATTGCGTCAATGGCAACCGCGGTCTTTCCAGTTTGACGATCGCCGATGATCAACTCGCGCTGTCCACGACCGATCGGCACCATCGCGTCGATCGCCTTGAGACCGGTTTGCAGTGGCTCTTTCACCGGCTGGCGATCAACCACGCCGGGCGCAATTCGTTCTACCGCATAGAACTCGTCAGTAAGGATTGGGCCACGATCGTCGATCGGATTTCCGAGACAATCGACCACGCGTCCAATCAGCGCATCGCCTACCGGCACCTGCATAATGCGGCCGGTGCGCTTCACGAGATCGCCTTCGCGAATGGTTTGAAAATCACCAAACAACACCGCGCCGACTTTGTCTTCTTCAAGATTCAGCGCCAGACCACGCACGTCATTTGGAAACTCGAGCAGTTCGCCGGCCATCACCTTTTCCAGGCCGTGAATCTCGGCAATACCGTCGCCGATCTTGATAACAGTTCCCACTTCACTGACCGTAACGCCGGTCTCGAAGTTTTCAATCTGCTTGCGAATAATCTCGTTGATTTCGCTGGCTCTAATTGGTTCCATGATTCCCTCTAAACACTACTTAACAACTTAACGAATTTAACGACCAGCCAGACCCGCGGCCAATCGCTCGAGATGGCTCTGCACTGAGCCATCGAATACGGTTGAACCGATGCGTGCGACCATACCGCCGATGATTGTCTCATCAGTAGCAAAGCTCAAACGCACCGTGCGCCCAGTTGCAGTGGTAAGCGCGTCGTGCAGCGTTTTTTTCAAGTCCTCTGGTATCGGCCTGGCCGTGGTTACAGTCGCTGCGACCATACCACCGCGCTCATCAAGCACGAGACCGTAACGCGCTGCGACTTCTCGCAACTGCGAGAGGCGCTGGTTTCTCAAAAGGACGCGAAGGAAACTGCCCGTTGTTTCTTTGACGCGACTACGCGCAATCAATTCCTCGAGCACTTTGCGCTTGTGATCATAAATAATGGTTGGGTTAGCGAAGACCTCTTTCAACTGCGGATTCGACTCGATCATCGCAGCCCACTGGTCCAACTCGCTTTGGACTTCTCTTTCTTCGCGTCTTTCAATGGCTACATCGGCGAGGGCTGTAGCATAGCGGCGGGCAACCGTTTGCAAACTCAAACCGTGGTCCTCCTCAGGTCACCAATGTTTTCCTGAATCAACGCCGTATCGTCCTCGGGTCTCATTTGACTGAGTACTGATTCACGCGCCAGCTCGACACTTCGCTGCGCCAGAAAATGCCGGAGCTCCTTGCGCGCGAGCTTGTCGGCCGTTTCCATTTCACGTTGCGCTTGTTGTTTGAGCTTATCCATTTCAACAGTCGTGGAATCAGCCAAACGTCGCCGTTCTAACTCTGCTTCCTGCTGAGCCTGATCGTGAACCATCCGAACGGCATCACTCACGCCTTCCAAGCGATTGTGAGCATCGGCCAGTTTTGCCAGCGCTTGTTCGCGTTCAGTCTGAGCCGCGGCGATCTCCTGCTTGATCACGAGGCCACGCGCGATCAGCGCCTCGTTGATTTTCTTACGCAGTATAAAGATCGCCCCACCCGCGAAGATGGTGAGATTTATGAACTTCCAGGCTTCAAGCCCTGGATAGTTTAAGTACTCCAGCCATTCTCCAGAAGACGCTAGTAAGAACATGTGATTTCTATGAGTTTGCGGGCCGGGTTATCGACCGGGCCGGCGTAGTATTTGAGAACTTATTATGCCGCCGATTGTCGCTGCCTGCGCTTCGAGTTCTCCCTTGACCGACTGTTGTTGCCGGCGTGTGTCGTCAACCTGAGCAGCAACTTCTCGCGATACCTGTTCGCGATACGATCGAAGTTTTTCTTCCTTCTCTTTTAGCCCCGCAGCACGTTCCTTCTCGAGCAGCTTGTAACCATCGATGCGCGCTTCGTGCAAAGTCTCGTTATATTTCTTTAGTTTCTCTTCCGTCTCAGTAGCCAAAGCCTGCGCTTCTCTTACGCGGCCGGCAATCTGCTTTTCGCGTTCACTGAGGATATGGTTGATCGGCTTCAGTAAAGTGCGATTCAGAATAAAGACCATCACCGCCACCATCACGAGGTGGAGCAGTAACGTACCGTCAGGAACCAACTGAATTGAGGCCTCTGCGAGAAACATCCGATTCCTTTATCTATATAGGCAAATTTGTGGCTGCCGAAAAGCGCGCGAGTCTAACATGGTGAAAAAGCAGAATCAACCGACGAGGGTGTTGAATAGTGCCCTTAATATCTCTGCGTTAACTCCGCGTCTACGCCTCTGCGGTTTAACTTAACGTACATTACATTTACCGCCGAGTCTTTGAGGCGACTTTAACCTCGGATTCACGCATGTCCCTTGTATCTTTTACATTCGGGAGGGATTCGTTAGTAAATTGTAAATTCGGTCCAAGTCCTGGGTGTTAAAGAAACTTATCTCAACTTTTCCTTTACCGTCAGCCGCCTGAAGAATTTTGACTTGCGTGCCAAGTGCGCGCCTCAGCTTTGTCTCAGCCGTGGTGATGTTCGGATCCGTTTGCCGGGGCGCCGGTCGCTTGGCTGTCTTCCCGTCCGTGGCCTTGTGAACTAACTGCTCCGTCGCCCGGACCGACAAACCTCCGTCAATGATCTGTCTGGCCATGCGACGTTGCATGTCGGTCTGCTCCAACGACAGCAAAGTTCGCGCATGACCGGTCGAAAGACGTCCCTCAATCACGAGCTGTTGCAGATCATCGGGTAGACGAAGCAGGCGCAGATAGTTCGTGATATACGAGCGGTCGCGGCCGACGCGCGATGCGAGCGCATCCTGGGTCAACCCCACCGCTTCCAATAATTTCTTGTAAGCCTGTGCTTCCTCAATCGGGTTGAGGTTCTCGCGTTGAATATTCTCAATCAGTGCAATCTCGAGCAGGCTCTCGTCCGGAACCTCTTTAACCACCACCGGAACCCGAGAAATGCCGGCCAGTTTAGCCGCACGCCAGCGTCGCTCGCCGGCGATCAACTCATAACCATCGCCACGCTTCCGGACCAGGAGAGGCTGAACAATGCCGTGGGCGCGAATCGACTCCGCCAAACTTTCGAGGCTTGATTCCTCGAAGCGCGTCCGCGGCTGCATCGGTCCGGGCACAATGGATTCGATATCAACTTCTGACTGCTCGGTTCCGAGGTCAATCGTGCTGTCAGAGGACAGTAGCGCTCCCAGCCCCCGACCCAGCGCTTTTCGATTCATGAATAATCTCCCTGGCTAATTGAGTATAAGCCTCGGCCCCCTTGGAATGGGCGTCATAGCTGATAATCGGCTTTCCATAACTTGGCGCCTCGGCGAGCCTGACGTTGCGCGGAATCACCGTCTGAAAGACCTGCAAACCGTAGAAGTCGCGCAAATCCGCTGCAACCGCTGCCGACAAGTTGGTGCGCTCGTCATACATCGTGAGCAACAAACCCTCGATCATCAGGCCCGGATTATGGATTCGCCGGATCCGTGCGAGCGTGTCGAAGAGCTCGGTAACGCCTTCGAGCGCGTAGTACTCACATTGAATCGGAACCAGAAGCGACTTGGCGGCAGTTAAGGCGTTGAGTGTCAGCAGCCCAAGCGACGGCGGGCAGTCAATAATTATGTAATCGTAATTCGCTTCGACCACCGCGAGGGCGCTCTTTAGCCGGAACTCTCGCTGCGGCACCTCGACCAGCTCAATTTCAGCGCCGGCAAGATCCTTATTAGAAGGAACGACTTCGAGCGTCGGGATCGCCGTCTTTAGGGCAACAGCGGAGAGCGGCTGGTCGAGAACAAGACTGTGATAAAGCCCGCGACGAAAGCTGCCACGCTGTATGCCAATGCCGGAGGTCGCATTTCCCTGCGGATCGGCATCCACGAGCAGAACGCGATGACCCAGCGAGGCGATAACGGCGGATAGATTTACGGCGGTGGTGGTCTTCCCCACCCCGCCTTTTTGGTTTGCGACGGCTATCGACTTAGCCATGGCGCTAAACCTAACACACCAAGCCGCACGCGGGCTACATAACCGCGTTTTTATCCGGAAGGTTTCACGTGAAACGTCATATTCGGGCCGTGAACTAATGTTTCACGTGAAACATCCGTGTTCGGCATCATCGTCGGCGCCACATGGCTTTGCCTCAAAAGTCCTTTCAATGACAGAGAGTAAGCCACAAAACAGCACAAAAAGCGCAAATGATTAAAACATTAAGGATTACCTCCGCCGCTAAGAATTCATTTTGTGCTTTGTGTGCCTTGTGGCCTTCAAGATGACTTTTGAGGCAAAGCCGCGTCACATGAAGCGTTGATCGAAGGGAGAGAGAGACGGCCCTAAAATGATTTCTGTTGAGCTGATAGATAGGCGAGGAGAGTGGAAAGGGCGCCGGGTGTAAGGCCGGGGAGTTTTCGGGCTTCGCCAAAAGTCATTGGCCGGGCGCGATCGAGCCGTTCGACAATCTCGTTCGAGAGACCCGCGATACTGTTAAAAGGCGTGTGTCGCGGGATCTTGAGCGCGTCGTGCTGATACAGCTTCGCGATTGCTGCCTTTTGCGTGTCGAGATAGCCCGCATAGAGCGAGTCGGCCAAAACTGAGTTGAGATCGGCCTCAAGTACGGGTTTTAGCTCAGCAGGCAACAACGACATTATTAAGTCCGCTGTGACCTTAGGACGTTTAGCCAACTGCGCCAAAGTAATCGAGTCGCCCAGATCGTTTCCAATTAACGCCGAAACCGCAGCGTGCTGCGCGTCGGCCCGTCGCAAACGCACAGTGTCCAACGCGCTCCTGAGCTTCGCCAAACGCGCCTGTCGTGAGTTAAATCGCTCCCAATCCGAATCTCCTACCAGCCCCAGATCTCTGCCGTACCGCTCCAATCGCTCATCAGCGTTGTCATAACGCAGCACCAGCCGATATTCAGCACGCGACGTAAAAATGCGATAAGGCTCGTCAACGCCTTGCTTGATGAGATCTTCGACCAGAACCCCGATATATGACTCATCGCGTCGCAAACGAAACGGATCGCGCCCCTGCGTATAAAGCGCGGCGTTAATCCCTGCCAGCAACCCCTGGCACGCCGCCTCTTCGTAACCCGTCGTTCCGTTGATCTGCCCGGCATGAAAAAGTCCGGGCACTCGCATCGTCTGTAGATCCGGCCCTAATTCCCTGGGATCGACAAAGTCGTATTCGATCGCATATCCCGGCCGAATAACCCGCGCCTCTTCCATTCCCGGAATCATCCGAACCAGATCTTGCTGCAACTCAGCCGGAAGCGACGTCGAAAAACCGTTTAGATAGACTTCGTTCGTATCGTGTCCTTCGGGCTCGAGGAAGAGCTGATGGCGCGACTTGTCGGAAAACTTAACAACCTTGTCTTCGATTGACGGGCAATAGCGCGGTCCAACTCCTTTGATCTTCCCGGAATAGAGCGGCGACTCGGCGATATTCTGACGAATCGCATCATGAACCGCCTCAGTTGTGTAGCCGATATAGCACTTGATCTGTTCCTGCTCGAGACTGTCCGTGGCGAACGAGAACGGCACCGGTATCTCATCTCCCGGCTGCGGTTCAAAGACGTTCCAATCAATCGTCCTGCCATCAAGCCGTGGAGGCGTTCCGGTTTTTAACCTGCCAACAGGAAAGCCTAACCGCTTCAGCGCATCTGACAATTCAATTGCCGCCGGCTCACCTGCTCGTCCACCGGAGTAGGTTCTCCGTCCGGTATGGATCAGGCCATTTAGAAAAGTACCGGTGGCAACAACAACCGCGTCGGCCCCAAACGTTCGTCCATCTTCCAAGACCACGCCCGCCAGTTTTCCATGGTAAAGCAGGAAGTCGACGACTTTGCCTTGTCGCAGGTGAAGATTCGCTGTCGCTTCAAGCGTGCGCCGCATTTCGGCGCGATAACGCATTCGATCAGCCTGCGCCCTCGGGGATTGGACTGCTGGGCCTCGCGAACGGTTCAACAATCGAAACTGAATTCCGGTGCGATCAATGACGCGGCCCATGATTCCACCAAGCGCATCAATCTCACGCACCAGGTGGCCTTTGGCGATTCCGCCAATCGCAGGGTTGCACGACATCTGTCCCACAAGGTCGAGATTCAATGTGATCAATCCCGTCTCAGCCCCAAGTCGCGCCGCGGCAGACGCCGCCTCACAACCGGCATGGCCGGCGCCGATCACGATTACATTGAAGACCTCATCGAACGACATAATTTACTTCCCAATACAAAACGTGGCGAATATCTCCGACAGAATATCCTCAGTCGTCGTCTCGCCGGTGATCTGGCCCAGAAACTTCAACGCATTGTGCAACGGCACCAGAATCAATTCCTCAGTGTGACGCTCTCGCAATGCAAGCTGGGCGAATTCGAGTTCCCGGCGAGTGTTGCACAGCAAATCATAATGCCGCGCGTTTGTTATTAACAAACCTTCGTCTTCAACTCCATTCTGCTTTACGCCGGCGAGAATCGCCGCGCGCAGCGCATCGAGCCCCTCGCCGGTGCGCGCCGAGACATTAATCGGTTGCAACTCAGATCGAGATCCAAAGCCTGGCAAGTCGCTTTTATTCATCACCACCAGACGACGCGTCTGTTCTGTTTGGTCCAACAACTCGCGATCGGATGGTCCAAGTTCAGCGCTTCCATCAAGTACGACGAGCACAAGATCTGAATCGCCCATGGCTCGACGCGTTCGTTCAATTCCCAGCGTCTCAATGCCATCGGTAGTTTCGCGCAAGCCGGCAGTGTCAGTGAGTATTACGGGTATACCGTTGAGATCAATTGCTTCCGTGAGAGTGTCGCGCGTAGTTCCCGGAATGTCCGTGACGATGGCTCGCTCACGCTCAACTAAACTATTGAAAAGACTTGACTTACCCACATTAGGGCACCCGGTGATAACAACCCGGATTCCTTCCTGGAGCAGGCGACCGGCGCTATAACTTCGCGCTAATTTTTCGATACCGGCAATCACGCTGGCGAGCGTGTCGTCAATCGCTTCAACACGCGGAGCGGGAAGGTCGTCCTCAACAAACTCGAGTGCCGACTCCAGCAACACGATCACTTCAAGCAGTTTTTCCTTGAATGGTCCAAGCGCATGCGATAGCTCGCCGTTCAATTGCCGCGAGGCCTGCTTCACTGCCGCTTCCGTTTGTGCGGCGATAAGATCTCTAATCGCTTCCGCCTGGGCCAGGTTTATTTTTCCGTTCGACAAAGCGCGTAGCGTAAATTCACCGGGACCGGCGAGTGTCGCGCCCAGCGCGAGCGTCGCATCGATGATGCTGCGCACGATCGCCGGCGATCCATGACAACTGATCTCCACCACGTCCTCTCCAGTGAGAGAGTTAGGTGCAAAGAAGCAGGTGACCAGGACCTGGTCCAGGATCTCGTTGTTACCTGGACCACGCAAAGAAACGAGCGTCGCCTGTCTTGGCTCAAACGGATCGTGCGCACTCATGCGCTGAGCAATCGAAATCGCGTGGGCGCCACTAAGACGAATGACAGCGAGAGCTCCGCGTCCCCTGGGTGTGGATAATGCGACGATTGTATTCATCGTGAAGGCGGAAACTTATTGATACGGCGGGAAGGCGATTATTAACTCTTGCGGGTAGAACTCTTCAAACCAATTTTCAACTTGCGATCAGATCCTTCGCCGATCGACTCAGTGAAGAGATCCTCGCTCTCAGCCAGGGTCAGGTGAATAATCCGTCGTTCATTTGCACTCATCGGTTCAAACGTGAACGGCGTTCCGGTTTGTCGCACGCGGCTGGCGGCCAGGTTTGCCATCGCCTGGAGTTCAGCCTCGCGAGTGGCGCGAAAGCCATTCACGTCGCAAACAAGGCGCGACCCGCCGGTTAGGCTTCGGCCATAAACCTGGTTCAGCAAATGCTGCAGCGCTTCGAGCAACTCTCCGGTTTGTGCCTGAAGGAGTTCAGCGTCGTCGCCTTCAATGTCGAGGACATCGCCCGAAACTGCCTGCTTAACTTCAACACGCAATTGCAAGCCGGTCATATCGAAGACCTGCTCGAGAAACGATGCTGCTTGTTGCGAAACCTCAGTCATCCGTTTGATCCCTCAACTAACCTGTCCGGCGCGTTTACTTTCTCTTTTTTCTTCCGTCCCGCAGTTCCCTTCGCCGGCGGCGGCGCCGGAACCTCCTCGTCCTTGGTCCAACGGTTAATCAAAAACTGCTGAGTGAACCCGACGATATTACCAACGAGCCAGTACAAAACTAAACCCGACGGCGCGCTCCACAATATATAGAGCATGAAGACCGGCATCGCGAACGTCATCATCTTCTTCTGCAGAGGATCGGCGGAAGGCACCGGCGTGACCAACTGCAACACCACCATCGTGCCCGTCATCAGGATCGGCAAGATATGAATCAGATAAGGCTCGGCGGCCGAGAGATCCGGTATCCAAAGAAACGTCGCCTGACGAAAATCCAAAGAGATCGTGATGGCGCGATAGAGAGCAAACAGAAACGGCATCTGGATCAGCAACGGCAAGCAACCGCCCAGCGGATTGCCTTCCTTCATCAGCCGAAACTGCTCCATCTGAAGCTCTTTCATCCGGGGATCGGTCTGCTTCATCCCCTTCATCTTCTCTTGCAACTCCTTCATCTTCGGCGCCATCTTCTGCGCCTTCTTCATTGCCTTGGAAGAGCGCCACTTCAGCGGGAAGAAAAGCGAGTAGATGACGATCGTGAAGAGAATGATGGCGACGCCATAACTGCCGGTAACTTTGAAGAGATAAGTAATGGCTCGCAGAATCGGAACAGCAAGCGGCCGCGAGAGCCAACCGAGAAAACCATAGTCGATCAGGGCTTCGAGATCGATCGGCCGCTGGACCATACCGGCGACATCGCTGCTGCCGTTGGTGAGTAGATCGTGATCCTTTGGACCAGCGTAGATCACCGTGCGTGACCCGTCGGCAGGAACGGGCACGAAAGCTGTGACTAGAATTCTCTTTTCCGCGCTTCCGCCATTTGGCTTGTGCTCGTAAGCGATCGTTCGATATTCGAGGCCTTCAGTCTTTCGGCCCGGCACAGCCACCATCGCAAAATAGGTATCCGCAACGCCGGCCCAATCGACTGGTCCATTCAATACTAACTTGTCCGGACTACTGCTGTTGCCGTTAATCCCTACCGAAGGATGACGCTCGGTTGTGTTATTGACGTAAGCGACGGCTTCCGGAGCGACTGAATAAAACGTATGGTGCGCAATTCCCTGGTCGCCGATACTTGGACCAATCGCGATTTTGACTTGCGGTATCGTTTCGTCGCCGCGCTTCACTAACAGCGACAGATCCGTCTCATAGCTTTCCGCATCGAAGACGATCTTCTTTCGCACTTGAACGCGATTAGCGTCTTCAAAAACAAACGTCAGCTCTTTCTTCTCGTTTTCGCCGAGACTTACTTCAACGTCGCCGCTCGTTTGATCGATTCCTTCAACTCGGTAAGTCGAAGAATTGACTGCTGTGTCCAAAGCCGCATCGCCCGTCTGCAATTGCAGAGGCACCATGCGAGGCTCTCGCTTCAAGCCTTCAGGCGAGATCAGTTCGAGCGGCACCGCGGCGCTCTTTGGTCCCGCAACCGAGTAGATCGGTGAATTGGTGATCTTGTTCTTCTTGATTATCCAACTAACCGGCTCCGCACCAAGCGTGTCGAACTTCGCCTCGTAAAGCGGAGTTTTGATCGTAATCGTGCGTCTTGCAGCGGCATTCAGATTCGGAACAGGCGCAGGCGCGGCCGGAGTTGTCGGAGTACTGGAGCTCGCTGCCTGACTTGCTGACGGGCTGGCCGCCGGCGACGGTGTCGCAGCCGTTTGCGGATTAGGTGGCGGCGGAACGGGGGAGAAATAACTCCACAAGAACAGAATTGCGGAGGAGATCGCTAATGCAAGTAGAAGTCGTTTTTGTTGCATCTCGTAATAGAGGTATCAACTGGCGCGATTAGATCACCGTTCACTTAACCGGATCGTATCCTCCCGGATGGAACGGATGACAGCGGAGCAATCGACGAATAGCCATCCCGCTTCCGCGCAGAGCACCATAGCGGGAGATTGCGTCAACAGCATATTCCGAACAGGTGGGGATGAATCTGCACGAAGGGGGTAGAAGCGGTGAAATCGCCAACTTATAAAACCGGAGTAATGAGATCAGAACGCTCTTCACAGCTAGCGCTTATTTAACCGAATCGCGCGTTTCAAACCTTCCAACCTTCTCGATGATTCCCTTCAACTCCTGGAGCGGCGCCTCGAGTTTCTGATTCAGTAGCGCCCTTTTTGCATTCAAAACCCAGTCGTAATTTTTTCCGAGCTCACGAAACAGCGTCTCATTGGTGCGGAATGCTTCGCGCAATAAACGCTTCCCGCGATTGCGTTGCACCGCGTTGCCGAGGGCCTTCTTTGAAGCCGTGACGCCCAGGCGGTGGCTCAATTCCTGATTTTCAATAACAAACGCGGAAATGAATACGCCTTCATAACGCTTGCCGTTCCGGTAGACGTGCTGGAATTCTGCAGTATCCCGCAAATACTTCCGCATGCATCAACCGAAACAGCGTTTTAGTAGTGGGCAGGCGTCAGTCGCTTTCGACCTTTGGCGCGACGTCGCTTCAACACCAGGCGACCGTTCTTGGTAGCCATGCGAGCCCTGAAGCCGTGTGTCTTTGCGCGTCGTCTGTTATTGGGTTGAAAAGTGCGCTTCGACATAGAAATGAAATCTCCTTATAAACGAAAACCTAGAGACTAACGGCGGGCCTGTGTTTATGTCAAGAAACCGGGCCACGGATCTGCACCGACTTAAAACCTTTTTTGATTAACACCGATCCGTGTAACCCATGATCAGGCTCTGCTGCGTTCAACAATGATGTGTATGGGAATATTACTTTTCAGGTCCAGAATTCAGATCCCAACAAAGGGCGATCATAGGGAGTTGTTTTATTCGCCTCGTTCCCTTGATCAATCGGAAACTTCTATGTTAGTCTCCGCACGCTCCGGAAGTCACCGACCCGTAAACAATTGATATATAAAGACTTTAAATGCAACACTTTAACACCGGGAGTTTTTTCCACTTGCTGTGGAAAACGTTGTGGAAAACTCTTCGGCGGCCGACTTTTGGATACTTCGAATAAGGAATAACGGGATAGGAATGGGTTAGAGTTCTGCGCCGGGACCGCCTAAGCAAGGCGTACGGTTCCACTACGCGACCTTTAGTCAAATTGACGCCTTCCCTGTGATGGTTCAATGAGCGCAACTATAGAGACGAATGTTTGGGGCAGGATTCTTCACTCACTAAAAGGTCGACTAAATCAACAAACCCTCGATACCTGGTTTAGCCCAATCCAATTTGAACGAGTTGATAATGCGCAACACGTAATCCATCTGCGTGCGCCAAATCAGGTTGTCAAAGACTGGGTAGTGAGTAATTACGGCAAGGCGCTCGCCGAGTCGCTCAATGAACTCCGTTTGTCCGGGTACTCAGTGGGTTGGGTTGTCGGGAAGGTTCCCGAGTGGGTTCCTGAGAATCTGTCAGTGGCGGCCGTTGCTTCTCAGTCCGCAATACAAGCGGCGCCGGCCGTTTCAACCCAGCCTGCAACCGTAACAGAAGTTACGGCTTCGTCGTCATCGGAAATCTCGCTCAGTTCTAAATACACGTACGAAAGTTTCGTTGTGGGCTCTTGTAACCAGTTTGCCCACGCAGCTTCGCTTGCGGTCGCTGAGGCGCCAGGACGTACGTACAATCCACTTTATCTCTACGGTGGTGTGGGGCTGGGTAAAACTCACTTAATGCATGCGTGTGGTCACGCGATCAAATCCCGCAATCAACATCTTAAACTTTGCTACATCTCTTCAGAGCGTTTCATGAACGATCTGATTAACGCGATCCGTTACGACAAAACGCAGAGTTTTCGTGAGAAGTATCGTTCGGTCGATGTGCTGTTGATTGACGACGTGCAATTCATGGCCGGCAAGGAACGAACTCAGGAAGAGTTTTTCCATACTTTTAATGCTCTTTACGATCAACAAAAACAGATTGTAATCAGCTCCGATTGTCCGCCTCGCGAGATCCCCACATTAGAGGAACGCCTGCACTCTCGTTTTGAGTGGGGATTGATTGCTGACATCGAACCGCCGGATTTGGAAACGAAGATCGCGATCGTAAAACGAAAAGGCGATCAGATGGGCGTGACGATTCCTGACGACGTTGCGATTTTCATTGCGGGCCGAGTGAAAAGTAATATTCGTGAACTTGAAGGCTCATTAGTTCGCTTGATCGCAATCGCTTCACTTCGCGGCGAGCCGATTTCGAAGAGTCTCGCTCAGGATGCGATCAGAAACATCGCCAAAGAAGAAGAATCAGGCGTAGTTACGATTCAGCAGATACAGAAGTTAGTAGCGTCGACCTACAAACTGACCAACGAAGAGTTGCTTTCCAAGAACAACGCCAGGCAGATCTCACATCCTCGCCAGGTGGCAATGTATCTTTGTAAGCACCTCACCAAGCATAGTTATCCGGAGATCGGTCGTGCGTTCGGCGGAAAACATCACACCACGGTGATGCATTCAGTGGAGAAGATTGAGGCGCTGGTAACGACCGATGAAACTTTGCAACGACTCATCAGTGAACTCTCAGAGTCATTACAGAAATAATCTAATGGAAGGGCGCCTTCTTGGAGTGCGCCAACAAGTTGGCGCTTTGGTATTAACTTTTAACCAAAGCGGTGCCAGGGCATCGCACTCCAGGGAGAGCTTTCCGCCTACTTTTGCACAGTCCACTGAGAACGTTTTGTGGAAATGTGTTAATGTTCACGTCTTCGAAAATTTTCCGAAAGTGCAAAGGAAACTTTGAACAGGTTTCCACAGCATCTCTAACGTCGTAAGTAGTTTGAATTAGTAGGCTTAAGTAGTTATTCACATATTCACAGGCACCTACTACTACTACTAGAAATAAATATTAGGTTTTGATTCTTGGAGTAGAAGAATAGCGCGGGCGGTTTGTGGATTGTTTGAAGGAGTGAATGGCAATGCAATTCGTTGTGAGTAAGCAGAACCTGCAAAAAGAACTCGGCTTCGTACAAGGTGTCGTCGAGAAGAAGAACACGATACCCGTACTCTCAAACATACTCATCGAATCAGTTGGTGAGAATACGATTCGCATCACCGGTACCGACCTCGACGTAACCATTCGTTGTGACATGGATGCTGACGAGATCACCACGCCGGGATCGATTTGTGTGCAGGCTAGAAAACTTTTTGAAATCGCGCGCTTGCTCCCCGATGCCCCCGTTGTTTTCAAGAAGGAAGACAACGAGTATGTAACCGTGAAGTGCGATCGTGCGCGCTTCAAAATGGTGGGCGTGGCGCGAGATGCATTTCCCGAAGTTCCTTCGTTCAAATCAGCGCCAACAAAACTTCCCGCCGGCGTGATCAAGACGTTCATCGATCGCACTATCTTTGCCATCACCCAGGAAGAATCACGTTACACGCTTTCAGGCGCGAAGTTTGTTTTAGACGAAGCGGGCGCGCGCATGGTTACCACTGACGGTCATCGACTGGCATACGTGGAAAAGAAAGACCTCAAGCGAAACGGTGCGAAAGAAACTATCGACACGCTGATTCCGCGAAAGACGTTGGCTGAGTTAACTAAGCTAACTGCCGGCTTCGACGATGAGATCAGTTTGGGAATGGATGAGAATCACATCTACTTTCAGGTTGGATCACGACTGTTGATTTCGCGCATGCTCTACGGGCAGTTTCCCAACTATGAAATGGTCATGCCGAAGAACAACGATAAGTCGGTTGAGTTTAATAGTAGTTTGTTGAACCTGGCGATTCGACGCGTGGCCTTGATGGCTGATGAGAGATCGCACGCAATTCGTTTTCACCTCGAGCCGAATCAACTCGTGATCAGTTCGCAGAATGCTGAAGAGGGTGAAGCAAACGAAACGATTCAAACCGACTACAACGGCGACGTCACCGACATTGGCTTCAACGCCCAATACCTGCAGGAATTTCTAAACGTAATTGGCGACGCAAAGGTCGCCTTCGAATTCAAAGACGGCAACTCCCAGGCTGAACTGCACCCGGCCGAGAATGGCGATTTTGAATACAAGTACGTCGTCATGCCGATGCGGATATGATTGAAAGGACGTCATCTTGTAAATCCCGTTGTGCTGTTTGATGAACTGCTTCTTGAAATATCAATAGAAGCGAAGAGCCCTAACGAAAAAGCATATTCGTTAGGGCTCTCGCGTTAAGGACATGAAGATCGAAGTCGATCTTCTGTTCTATCGCTCAACTGTAATCTCTCCGTAATAGGTCGGATCATTACCGCTCGAGCAGTTCACTGCCGGATCAATTCGCAACCCGGTAATGATGTCTTTCCACAACGGGTTCTGATTCATGAAGATATGAGCCTGGTAAGGACCCTGACTGTTTGGGAAGTATGACACCGTCTTCTGTTCGTCCCAATTGGGTGAGGTAGAAGTGGTGAAGTATATCTTTCCAGGGTTATTGAAGCAGACGTTGTACAGGTCCAAATAGACCTTCGGATACAGGTTAGCCTCGGCCGCGATTCGACTGCTGCAGGGACGCGCCTGGCCGCAGTTGGTATCAGTTCCTCTGCTAATGTAAGTGTCGCCGAAGCCATCGACCCATAAAGCGTCGTTTGAAACTCCCCAATTCTGCAAGTTAGTCAGATCCCATAATTCCCGTTCGTTGGCTTTGTTGAAACTCCATCGGTAGCCTCCCGTTACAAAGACAATCGGGTTGTAGGTCTTGGCTGTCACCTGGAAGTTTGTATCGCGCTGGTGCAAACCTGATGAAGGGAAATAAGGTTCTGGGTTTCCGTCTTCTTTATCGATTTGGAAGTGCAAGTGAGAGCCAGTTGAATTGCCACGACAAACGTCACCTGAGCCGCCGCCACTGAGGCCAATCGACTGACCTGTAAGCACGGTCTGACCGGCGATGTAATTTCGCGCCTTCAGATGTGCGTAGATAAAGTAAATGTTTTCAGACGGGTTCCACGGATTAGAGGATTGAATTACGATCAAACCGCCCCACCCATCAGTACCACATCGTGAAATCCTGACCGTTCCACCGCGGGACGCGTAAGCAGGCGTTCCACTCGGCACGGGAATGTCGACGCCGGGGTGCCGTCCACAACCTTCCCCGTTACAACCTGCGGTTACCCCGTTATCTTGGTTGTCACGATAAAGAGTGCCGCCTTCATAACCTCGAGTGCCGGTGCCGGAAGCTCCGTAATACGTACCGTTGTAATCACGAAGATCCGCAATCGGCTTGGCCATCCCGGTGGGATCCAGACTCACCGCTCGCGGCGAAACCCCTGACCCGGGTTCACTGACGTAGGCACCCGCAGTGGCCGAGAGACCAAGTACCGACAGCAGCACAGTCGCTATCAGTGCCAAGCCGATCCTCACACAGTTACTCATGATTCTTTTCAAATTTGCTTTGTGCATGTCTTCCCTCTGTCCGATCTATTTGCGCAACGCCGGGAGTTGCGAAGTGAAGAGCAAAGGCCAGGTCGGACTCTCCTGTAACCGCGCTTACGCAACTCAACTTATTCAGCTAAGATGAAAATCTCTCAGCCCATCCCGACGGCGGCGATATTGCTCCGCGATGACCAAATGAATCTTGTGGAAATGATTAGGTTTTTATTTGTGAGGTTTTATGTTTGAAAAGCCCAATGAAGCGAGCAAGGTGTACGAGTTTGGAAACTTTGTTTTAAATACCAGGGAGCGCCTGTTAGCCAGGGGGGATGTGCCCATATCTTTGCCGTCGAAAGCGTTTGACCTTCTGCTAGTGCTTTTGGACAACCACGGATCTTTGATGAAGAAGGAAGATCTGCTCGAGCTGGTTTGGCCAGACACGACAGTTGAAGAGGGAAACATTGCCTACAACATCAGGTTGGTGAGGAAGGCCCTCGGCGATAGCGCTACCAACCCTGTGTATATAACAACCGTCTCCAAGCAGGGTTATCGCTTCATTGCTCCTGTGACGTTAAAAAGTGAAGTTGTAGCGGAGTGTATTCCGCTCAGCAGCGACTCAGACACCGCTGAGAGCCGATATCGTGAGGAATTAGTCGTTGAAGATGCCGCCGTCGAAACGGTCGACGGCACGGAGGATACGAACACCGGAGTTAATTGGGAACGAGAACCTGATTACTCTCCCTTTAAAAAGCATTTTCAGCATCTGTTGGGCGCTTGTGTTTTGTACGCGCTCTATTATTCAGTCGCATTCGTACTGGAGACTGCATATCAGTATGAGACCTACGGAAGCCGAGCCTTGACACTCGCTCCTTTTGTATTTTTATGGATCCTGATCACGTCGGTCGTTGGACTCGACATCGGTTTGAAGCGAACGTCTGTCGGCTCCGGGGTTGGCTTGCTGTTGTCAGTGTCAGTCTTTGTGAGTGCGGCGGTTGTGCTTTACTTTGTCTCTGGACTCTTTCTACCCAATAGCGCGATAACTCAGGCCTCATTCCAGACCTACCCAGCGCAGGCCGCTTTCTTCAAAAATATATATTGTGTGTTGCCCATAGCGGTTCTGTTCATGGTTGTTCCGAGTCATTACATTGTGGCGGTTGAAAGCGGAATACTCGATTGGCGCGCACAGTGGAAATTCCGCGACCGCATCCGACTGATGGCGACTCGAGCCGGAGCCGTTTACCTTAAAACATCGTGGCTCGTAGGGATCTTGATAGGAACTTTCTTGTTGGCCTTTGTGGGCAGCGCCCACTTGTTTGAGAACTTGAAACCCAGTCCCAACATGGGCCTATTCATTCAATTGAACCAATGGAGGCTCGTTCTTTATTTCCTACTTGGGCTCGAGTGTGTGCTTTGGTACCAACACGCCCAGAACCGACGCCTCAGTGATTAAAAATTTTTCCCACTCTCGAGTACAGTAACGAAGTCCCGGAATAATCGACGAGCTCTTCACGACTTCAGATTTTGGTTACCAGTGTCGGTTACTAAGAGATTCGAATACGAGGGTTCACGGCGATATTCAGCAGGAATATTTCCCACGCCAATCCGATCGCTGGAGGTGAGTGAGCAGAGGAAAAATCTTCTTCTTTGATAGATCCAGATCGTCTACAATGGCCCAACAGGAAAAGGCCGCGAATTCAGCAGTAACAATCTTCTCGAAGATAGGTCACTGTTCAATTCACGGCCGGAATAATTGCCAACCTTTTTTGAAGCTGTCGATCCGCTCAAGTGCTAGGAACACGAAGGCGACGTCAGACGGCCCGCTATTCTTATACCACAAGGAAGCGGAACGATGCCAACAAAAAGGTTAGCGGCGCCTTCACTATTCGAAATCCATAACGATCTTGATTTTGGAAACACGCCAAAAGGAACAGAAGCACCTGCTGCTCTTTACGCGACCCCATTGCCGGCATCTCGAACCGGAGCGCTCTACTCTGCCTTCTCATACCCCACCAAGATCTCACCTGAATCTATAGCTGTATTTATTGCCTCTCATAGTCAGCCGGGCGACACGATTCTGGATTGCTTTGGAGGATCAGGAACGACCGGATTGGCTGCCCTGCTGGCAGCGAAGCCCAGCGAAAAAATGAAAGAACTCGCTGCGAAACTTCAGGTACCCGTCAAGTGGGGCCAAGGAATGCGGTGATCTATGAGTTGAGTGTACTTGGTTCATTTGTCGCTACAACAATGTGCTCTCCACCCTCACCGTCCGAATTCCTTAAAGCGGCTGAAACGATGATCTCTGCCTGCGAAAGAAAATTGCCGTCGCTTTACGCGGCCATTGATGACGAAGGCAACGAAGGCTGGATCCGACATGCGATCTGGAGCGATGTGCTCGCTTGCAGCAAATGTGGGGGTGAAACGAGTTTCTGGGACGCGGCCGTCACTCTCGCCCCTGCGGCAATCGCTCAGAATTTTAAGTGTCCGGCCTGTGGCTATGCGGTGAGCATGGATGAGATCGAGCGAGTGTTTGAAACCTTTCAGGATCCGTTGACCGGTCGCATCGCTGAGAGAAAGAAGCGAGTGCTGAAGCGTATCTACGGTGAGTCCCAAGGTAGAAAGTGGTCGCGTCCTGCGACCGCAGAGGACGAGGCAATCCTTCGGCAAGCAAGCGAAACTCCTATACCCCCTTGTGTTCCGATCGCAGAGATTCCCTGGGGAGATCTATACCGTTCGGGATACCACAAGGGCATCACACATCTTCATCACTTCTACACGCCCAGAAATCTGCTGGCGATGGCTACGATATGGGAGCAGACAGAAACGGCCCGGCCAGATCTGCGCGACGCCTTAAGGCTTCTCGCCTTGAGCTACAACGCAACCCACGCGACCCTAATGACACGGGTAGTGGTTAAACAGAGTGAGAAAGATTTCGTTCTTACGGGAGCTCAGTCCGGCGTGCTTTACATCAGTGGCTTGCCGGTAGAAAAGAATCTTTTCGCTGGCTTGCGACGTAAAGCAAAAACGATCGCGCAAGCGTTTGCCGAAGTGGCCGGTAGCACCAGCACGGTTCGCGTGGTATGTGGTGACAGTTCCAAGTTAGATCTTCCGGATCACTCAGTCTCGTATATTTTTTCCGACCCACCATTCGGAGATTTCATTCCCTATTCTGAGTTGACCTTCTTCAACGAAGTGTGGCTGGGTAAGACCACAGAGAAAAAACACGAGATCATAGTCAGCCCGGCGCAAAAAAAGACCGTCTCCGACTATAGTAGATTGATGGAAGCTGTTTTCCGGGAAATGGCGAGGACACTGAAGGACGACGGCAGAGCGACTATCGTTTTTCATTCTGCCAAAGCGGAAGTGTGGACAGCGTTGCAGCGGGCCTATAAGGCCGCGGGATTTCAGGTTGAGCTCTCTGGTGTACTCGATAAACTGCAGGGTAGCTTTAAACAGGTAACGTCTTCTGTGAGTGTAAAAGGCGATCCCCTGTTACTGCTTTCAAAAAACCGTGATACACGAGGCCGGTCATCTGAGCTTGAGCCCAACGATGTGATGGCAGAACTTCTGACTTTCGCTACCACGGCACAGGATCAGAAGGAACGAACGCCCGAACGCCTGTATTCGCGATTTGTTGCGCGTTATCTTGAGAATGGACTCCCCGTGCCGATGGATGCGGCGGGCTTCTATTCAAGAGCTCGGCTCCTGCTTGAAGCTCGATGAATATTACGGTCAACAATGAAGGACGAAACCGCGCGGAGTCTTCTGACCTTGAGGCAAGACGACGTAAGCATCTGGGCCAGTATTTTACCGGACCTCGATTGGCCCGCCTGCTTGTTGCGATTGCCGAAGGATCTCGGCTCAGTTCAGCTATTGATCCGATGTCCGGAAGCGGCGACATGTTGGCCGAAGTTAATGCCATAGCCCCTCACGCTTACCTGGCTGGGATAGAAATTGATCAGAGCACATACGATTTTGGGTGCAAGCGTTTTAGTGCCCTCACAGACTCGATCGAGCTGATTAAAGGAGATGCTTTCAACTGGGCAACGATCGCTCAACTCTCTAGATTCAGTTTTGATCTGGTGGCGACCAATCCACCGTACGTTCGTTATCAAACGCTTGTGGGCAAAGCGCCGGATGCTCCTGACGACCAAAGCGCGTCGCGATCAAGAACCGTTCGCAACGGACTGTTGCAGATCTGTGACAATCTTCCGGGCCTGACTGATCGGGATCGCCACATCTTTTCCTCACTCATAGAAGGATATTCCGGCCTGTCAGACTTGGCGGTGCCATCATGGATCCTATGTGCCATGCTTACACAGGTTGGTGGTCGTTTAGCGGTGATAGTGCCACACCACTGGCTGAGCAGAGAGTACGCGTACATCGTTCATTATTTATTGCTGAAGTTTTTCCGGATCCTCTATGTTGTCGAGGATACGCACCGCGTCTGGTTTGAAGAAGCTCAAGTGAAGACTTCCCTGGTTGTCGCTGAGCGAATTGGGTGCAGTTCAGATATCAGAGCAACCTGCGATGGTCAGTTTTATCTTGACGTCTCGCTGCCAGTTTCCGCGAGAACTCCAAGCAGTGAGGTCGGTGGACTGTTCCCGCACGCGCAACATCCTGAAAAAGCTTTCGCTGATCATCTGGAGCGATCGCGATTCCATGATGATGTGAGCGTGTACGATGGCGTATCGATCTCCCGCCGCTCGCTGACGCACAAACTCAATGATGTGCTGCAGAGATGTGGCAATCAAAAGTGGTTTTTGGAGTGTGAGGACAAGCTGCCCAATTCCGCCGTTCGGACCAAAGTGGGCAATTTCCAACCGCGTATTCCGCAAGCTTTGCTTGATCTGCTGCCGACCCCGGCGGGCCGTTTCATCACGCTCGAGGCTTTGAATGTTTCTGTGGGACAAGGTCTGCGTACAGGAGCCAACGACTTCTTCTATTGTGAGGTTCTCGCCGAAAACGCAGACGAACACCTGATAGCACCTGGTGCGGCGTTTGGTCTGGAGCCTTTATGGGTACCTATAACGGTGCTTCAAGTAGTTCTAAGGAAACAGTCGGAACTCTCTGGAGCGTATGTCGTTTCTCCCGAAGATCTCAAAGGCCGGGTACTGGTGCTCGATCAGTTTATTCATCCTGACGATCTGCCGAAACTTGAAGGCGCTGGCCGACTCTTTGAAAATAGTCACTGTCCAAATGTTATGCCGCCTGCTCTTGCGCAACTGGTGAGCACCGCGGCCGGCACGAATGTTGGTTCGCCGACTGAGCCAAAGTTCATTCCCGAAATGTCAGCGGTACGTACTAACAGTACGAACGGCGACAATTCAGGAAAGACACGCTTCTGGTACATGCTTCCAAAGCTTGCCCGGCGACATCTTCCTGATCTGCTCATACCGCGCGTCAATTATCGTCATCCGAGGTCGGTGCTGAACGCCTCGGCACGAGCCGTGGTCGACGCAAATTTTTCCACTTTGTGGCTTAATGAAACAGCTACGATTACGCCGCATGCGTTACTGGCATTCCTTGAAAGTAGTTGGACCATTGCGGCCATGGAATTGAGTGCAACTGTTCTTGGAGGTGGCGCATTAAAACTTGAGGCGGCTCACATTCGACATTTACCGGTTCCTGAGTTATCCGCCGATGACTGGTCCTTACTAACCACCTTGGGCGAACAACTGGTGGTAAAACTTGATGCGGCGCGAATTCTCACGGAGATTGATGCCCTCATCACCCGAGCAATCTTCGGAAAACAAAAGGCTGATTCAGCACTCGCAGCACTCCATCAACTCAAAGCCTTCAGGCTTGACGCGCGTAATAATAAATGAATCCTTCAGAGCAACAGATTAAGGCTGCCATAGAGTGTATTAAGGCGAGCCTCAAGCTGATTGCGGAAGGCAACGTTGAGAGCGTAATACGACACAGCCTTTCCTCCTACCTCCGTCAGATTTTTCCAGACAGTCCGAGTTGGCTGGAGCGACACATCGAAGGAAGCGAAACGGCGGTCAAATTCGCGAGGGGCGGAACTTCACATACTGGTTTCGTCGACAATCTTGTCGATCTCACGGCAATAGAATACGAGTCTAATTTAAGAATCCAGGGCAAATTCGAAACAGGATTAGGCCAGGTGAAAGACTACTGCGCCGCGCTTTTGAATAGAGGACATGATCCAGATTTAATCGCCGGAGTTTTGTCTGATACGGTGCGCTGGGGAGCGTACCGCGTTCGCGTGGTGCGCACTCAGTCGCCAGGGCTTTACGGAAGAGATGATATCGAGCTCGAACAAATTGAGCCGCTGATTGATCTGAGTTCCGCTGATAAAGTCGCGGCGTTAAAACTCATCAGTTTCTTGATTCGATATCTGGGACGAATCGGATCACGTCCACTGACCGCAATTTCAATAGCGAAAGATCTTGGCTTCGAAAGCAAATTTTGCGCTAAGCATATCGATGGTCTTAGAACTGTTGTTAGCAGCGCGATTGTCAGCCGTTCTGAATACTCAGCGTTAATTGCAGATTTGTGGGGTCTCTTCGTCAACTACGTTAGAAATCAATCAGCAACTGCGGCTTTCGACGAGGACGAATATGCCGATGAACTTTACATCGTCACACTGGCAAAGCTGGTGATCGCAAATGTGATTAATCGACGCGCGCTGCTCAGTAGCGACGCTGAACTGCGATCGATTTTGCAAGGCGAATACTTTAAGAACCGGGGCCTTCTCAATCTCGTGGAATATGACTACTTCGGTTGGCTCAACGAAGGTGTGTCTTTAGAAGAGCTATTGCCTATCGCCAGGGAAATGCAGGCTGACCTTCGAGCATATGGCTTCTCGTTGCTTCCTTCAGAAGATTTGTTTGGAGAAATGATGGAGCAACTCGCCAAGCGTTCGCAAAGGTTGTTATTGGGCCAGGAGTGTACGCCTAAGTGGCTGTCCCGGATGATTGTCGAGCACGTAGTCTCAAATTTGCCGGAGGGTGAGGACCTTCAGTTGATCGACATGAGCTGCGGCTCGGGGGCCATGATTGTCGAAGCGGTGCATTTGGCTAAGAAACGATTGGATGAAACTCGTCCCGCAGATGATCGTGAAACTAAACTACAATTGCTGACACAGGCTATTACAGGATTCGACATCGATCCATTGCCCGTGCTGCTATCCAAGGTAGCCTGGGTGCTGGCGGCTGGTGACTGGCTGCACCCGTATGGCACATATCCGATCACGATTCCGATTTATCACGCGGATTCGCTGTTTGCGATAACGCCACTCTCGCAGCAGATCGAAGACGAACAAGGGCAGGCGTTTTACAAACTTCGAATAGATAGAAGAGATCTGCGGTTGCCGGGATTTTTGATCGCCGCAGAGTTTCAAG
The DNA here is from genome assembly GCA_963708055.1 of uncultured Acidobacteriota bacterium. GTDB lineage: Bacteria > Acidobacteriota > Blastocatellia > Pyrinomonadales > Pyrinomonadaceae > PSRF01. Next base: position 3,379,727 of record OY970193.1, read on the forward strand.
GAACATTCGATGCGCTGCTGGACTTCGCCTATAACGTCGCTCTGGCGTCCGGTCAGAAAAAGGTGCAGTTGGAGGATTATTTACTGGATGAAGCTCTCAGTAGCGCGTTAGCGGCATCTTCATTAACCATCGAAAAGGAGCAACATGACGCAGCCAGACGGTTCCTGCGGGAATTAACGATTGAAGTGAATCGCCTGAATCTGAGTGGACGGAACGGCATCTGGATATTTCTGCTGCGAAATAGTTATCGTCCGGGACTTGTTGCTGGGCAATTCAATGGTTTGGTTTCAAATCCACCCTGGCTGGCACTCAGTAAAATCGCCGACAACCCTTATAGTGCGGTCCTGAAGAGAAGAGCCGAACTTTTCGGCATTAAGCCCGAAGGGCCGTCATTCCTGCACGTCGAGTTAGCAACTATCTTTATGCTGCACGCAGTCGATCGCTATCTGAAAGATGATGCAGCCATAGGCTGCATAACGCCAGACTCAGTACTAAATGGCGCGCATCAGAATCCGTTCAGAAAAGCTGCCTACCTGGCAGCAACCAGGGCGGTGAGTTTTGCGCTTGAAGAGATTTGGCGAATCGAAAAAGGCACTTTCAAAAACGAGGCGATAGTTCTTTTTGGCAAAAGGCAGAAAGCGCGACGAAATGAACCCAACCCAATCCCGGGGGCGCTGGCGGAGAGGACCGGCCTGACTCCGACAACCTTCTATCGTAGTAGTCAGGGGAAAAGGACCGCGTGGAGTGAAAAGAATGTCGGTGCGGTAGCCACGGAACGGAAACGCCCTGCGAATTTTCGACAAGGTGCCGATATCATGCCGCGAACTTTGTTTTTTCACGAAACCGCTCCTGCGCCGGCCGTGGGTGGGAAAGCACAGTGGCAGATACGGCCCATCGACATCACCTCGAGCCCCTTGGCCTTCGCGATTCAGGATGCGAAGAAGTACGAGTCCTTTCGGCTGACAGCGCGAGTACTGCCGGATGATCTTCTGTTCGATGTTTTGATTTCAAACTTACTAACTCCCTTCGACATAGCTCCACCACTCAAAGCCTTGCTTCCGATACGAAAGGATTCCACCGCTACCTGGGAGATGTTGGATTCGGCTTCAATAGCGGCGAAAGGGTCTGCTGCGCTTTCCGCTTTCCGAGAAATGTCCCGCGCAATTAATGACACCGCCGCGGTGCAAGATCTGTGGGACTTGCTCAACACACGTAATAAATTGGTCCAACAGGTTATTGGACCAGGCGGATATCTCGTCTTTACGGGTACAAGTGGAGCGTTCGTTTGTTCAGCGTACGCGGCGATCGATTTCTATAATCTCGATAAGCTGATTATCGATCAGACACTGAACTGGGCCAGGGTAGCAACTGAAGAGCAAGCTATTTATCTGACCGGTTTATTTAACAGTGATGTTATTAATGAGAAGATCTCGACTTTTCAGCCCGAAGGTGCCTTTGGCAAACGCCACGTTCACTCGCTGCCGTTTGCGATCACTCCGCCGTATGATAGTGAGCAGCCCATCCACCGAAATGTTGTAGAACTGACGCGGCGCTTGTTAGCGGAGTATGAAGGGCGGAAAGCTGATAATGAAGCACTAAGTGCAATGTTAGATCCAAATCGTGGTGCGCTTGCACGACGTCGCAAAGTCATTAAGACAATTGTCAAAGAGCTTCCCTCCTACAATGATTACGCTGAAGCGTGCCGGGTTTTGTACGAAGGCGGGGCAGATAAAGAGGTTTTATAAAAGGCCCGGGTTAGAGGTTTAAGCGGCATGACCAAGATTCACCGGATTACAGCTACCATTCGTTTACCGTAAAGCTCCTTGCTTGCCGAAGTGGTATTAATCTCGCCTTCTACAATAAAACTCTATTGACAAGGCCCAATCCTTAACAGATACTTCGCCCCGCGAAAATCTCTACAATCCTAGTTCGATCTAACGGAGGACCTAAATGCCACCAGATCCAAAAAAGATTAAAGCTCTCCAGCTAAACGTTGAAGGACTTTTCAAACTTCTTGGCGGAAGCGCCGACGACCGGCAACGTTTCTGGGAGAGACTTAGAGGAATCACCACGCCAGTGGAAATCAGACTCATCAATGCCCAGGTAGACCACCTGGCCGCTCAAACCAAGTCCGTCCAGAGCGCCGCCAAGGCGATGCAGGACGCGGCTGCACAGGTCGCCAAGCGCGGGTAGAATAGTGGGCCAACGGTCGCATGTTGTCCCGACCAATGTCGTATCAAGGCCCACAAATTATCCACATAGTTGGTGTCAAGCCAGAAAGTGCGGTGGGTCTGGCTTTAAGAGAGGCTTTTGACAACAAAGTCCTGTTCTTCCCCCATAAAGCCTTTCCCACTCAGAAATCCGATCTCGTTATAGGCGTTTGCGCGGAGTGTGACGACCACGGATTGCAGTCGTTCACGAAATGGGCGCACGACGCGGATATTCCGTCGTTGTGTGTCGAGCTTCGGAGCGATGTAGCGTTGATCGGACCACTAACGCTCAGCGGACGCGCGGGCTGTGGTCGTTGTGCGTTTGGACGGATGACTGCGGCGCTTGCTTCAGCCGATGCCACGACCAGTCAATCTTCACCAATCCCTCTCCAACAACTTTCGGAAAAGATCGCGCCGCTGCTGATACGAGAGATGCTGGCAATTCTCGCTGGTGCTACGTGGCTGTTGGACCATGTGCTCGCCGTTGACGTTGACTCTCTCGACGAATCACTACACCAGTTTATTCCTCTTCCTCAATGTTCCGTGTGCGGAGGCGCCGCAGCCTTTCCTGCATTAACCCACGAAGCACCAAGATTCTCCCCCGACGATCCACCGGAAATGATCTTAGGAGCGCTCGATGGCTGGATCGATCAACGCACCGGCGTTATTAGTAATCTTTTCATCGAACCTCCCGATGAGTTGCAATCACAGGTGCCGATCATTGCGACCGCGGCTCCACCTCACATCATGGAAAACGATGGTTCGATACGGCGCTTACCACTCGGTTGGGGCAAAGGTTTAACTATTTCCGGCGCTGTTCTCTCGGCTGTCGGCGAAGCGATCGAGAGGTACTCGGCGTCGCTGCCTGATCCGGAAAGATTTAATTGGAAACGTATCAACGAACTCGACGGCGATTACCTCGATCCGCGCCGGTTCGGTTTGTATCGAGACGAACAATACCAGCGCACAGACTTTCCCTGCGTGAGGTTTGATGAGGATATTCCTCATCCATGGGTGCGCGGAGTTTGGGCCGACAGCGATGAGCCGGTTTGGGTACCGGCAATTAGCGTCTTCTTGTCACTCGAAGTACGGCAGGAACAATTCATTTGCAAGGGAACGTCAAACGGCCTTGCGGCTGGAAACGGCGCAGACGACGCATCGAAACGAGCAATCATGGAACTCGTGGAACGAGACGCTTTCATGGCGGCCTGGCTTACGGGACGTTCTGGTCAACGGCTCGAGGTTGATGATTCCGTTGATCCATTGCTGCGTGAAGTGCTGGAAGGAATTGAGGCCTTAGGTGCAAGTATCGAGATCTATGCATTGCCGACGAGCGCGATCGGTACCACGGTTCTTTGTCTCGCATTTGGAGATGGTAAAGAGTATCCAGGAGTAACCTTTGGGCTCGGTTCGGATCTCGATCCTCACGCAGCTCTTCGTCAGGCCATACTGGAGCTTGGACAAACTGGTCCATACCTGCGGCGCATGATGCGTCTACAGATCTTGTCGACGCCCGAAGATCCTCGAGCAGTGAAAGAGATGCTGGATCATGCGGCGTATTACTTTCCGAAAGAACGAGCCTCTGCTTTCGATCGACTTCGTAATGATCAATCGTCTATTCGTTTACGCGACCTGAAAAGTGATGGACCAGATTCATTAGAGCATTGTGTATCAGCATTGAAAGATGCGGATGTGCGCGTGGCATTGATTGATGTTACTTCTGCCGACGTGCAAAGAGGACCATTTCGCGTAGTGCGAGCTGTCAGTCCGGATCTACAAACAATCTGGTACGGCTACGGTTTGGACCGCGTTCCAGTGGAACGAATTAGCCGTATGAAGATTGCAGTTGATGTCCCTCCAATCAATCCGATCTGGTGAATAATATTTTCTCACGCAACGGCGTTGCGGCAGGACCTCCGGTTGCCAAAGGTCTTAGCGCTGCGCCGTTGCGGCGCCGCATGAGAAAACCTCATTACGAATCATTGCGCGTGTTAGACTCTCGTGATGCTACTCGCTGCAATTGAAGCGACTAACTTTCGTAACCTGAGCGGAAGAATCGAGTGGGGACCGCGGCTCAATATCATTTACGGAAATAACGGCCACGGCAAAACGAATTGGCTGGAAGCGATCTATCTGCTCGCCCGAACTAAATCGTTTCGCACGCAACGGCTGCAGGAAGCAGTCAAATTCGGTGAGCAGTTGGCAATAGTAAGAGGACGCGTTACCACCGGCGCGGATCTGGAACGAGATTTACAAGTCAACCTGCACGAAAACTCCAAGACGATTCTCGTCAACTTAAAACGAGAAACACTGGCGCGCTATCTAACTCAACTACAAGTCTTCTCATTCACAGCGGCCGACTTGGATGTAGTGCGGGGCATGCCCGAAGCTCGCCGGCGATTTCTTGATCGCGGCATTTCGTCGCTCAAGCCTGCGTATCTCAGAACGATCGCCGATTACGGCAAAGTCCTTAAACAAAAGAATCGAGTCTTGCAACTCGCAAGCGAAAACGATCTCGGTCCGGATAAGGTTGAAGATCTGCTCGCGCCATGGAATGAGCAGTTGATCCGTTTGGGCGTTTTAATTCACCAGGCGCGCGAGGAGTATGTAGCCGGTTTGAATGCCACACTGGAGCGGCAGTTATTCGAACGTCGCGAAATTACCACGCGTTATGTTTCGTCGCTCGAGAGCAAAGGCGACCTGAGTGATTACGAGTCGTTATTGCGTTCCAGAATTGCGTTGCGCATGGCAGCGGAAGTGGCGGCTGGTCACTCGTTGATTGGCCCGCATCGAGACGATCTGGAGATTCATTTGGACGGCCGTGAAATAAGGGTTTACGGCAGCTCCGGGCAGCAACGTAGCGCATTGTTATTATTAGACTTAGCGGCAATTTCGTTGTATAATTCGAGCTCGAATGACCATCCGGTTTTCATCATTGACGATGTCGATGCCGAACTGGATGAGGGAAGGATAAGACACCTTCTTGAATACCTTGAAAATCGCACACAAACCTTCATCACAACCTCAAAGCGGAGTCATGTCCAGGATTTCTTTTCCCGGGCCAACGTGTACGAAATCGAAGAGGGAAAAGTGCGTAGTAGTAACGTCGAAACTTTACTTGCAACCGGCGGTGGAAGTGGCTGACGAGTGTATAGGAGCGACTATTGGCAACACCAGAAACTAAAGCAACACAGAAGAAAAGTATGGCTTACGATTCATCATCGATCACAATTTTGGAAGGCCGCGACGCGGTGCGAAAGCGTCCGGCGATGTACATAGGATCGACTGGCGAGATTGGTCTGCATCATATCGTTTATGAAGTTGTTGATAATTCAATCGACGAAGCATTAGCAGGTTATTGCGACACCGTTGAAGTAACCATCCATCTGGACAATTCAATCACCGTCATCGACAACGGTCGCGGCATTCCGGTTGACGAAATCAAAAAGGAAAAGAGATCCGCGGCCGAAGTCGTGATGACCAAGCTTCACGCCGGCGGCAAGTTTGACTCAAACGCTTACAAGGTTTCGGGCGGACTGCACGGCGTGGGTGTTTCGTGCGTCAACTTTCTTTCCGAGAAGCTGCACCTCGAGATCTGGCGCGATGGTAAAACTTACGAACAGGAATACGCGCGCGGCATTCCGGTCGCGCCGTTGAGTCAAACCGGAAAGACTCGTAAGCGCGGTACGAAAGTCACCTTCAAGCCTGACACGCAGATCTTTACCGAAACAGTTTTTAGCTTCGACAAGCTTTCCGAACGGCTGCGCGAAAAAGCGTTTCTCAACAAAGGCATCCGCATCACGATCAAGGATGAGCGCGAAGATCCGGAACGTTCGCACGAGTTCTATTACAAAGGCGGCATCGCGGAGTTTGTCAAACATCTGAATAAGAACAAGTCGACGTTGCACGACAAGGCGATCTATTTCGAGAAAGAGACTGAGAATCTTTCGCTCGAGGTCGCGATTCAGTACAACGATGGCTACGACGAGAAGGTCTACTCTTTTGCCAACAACATCAACACGGTAGACGGCGGCACACACCTTTCGGGTTTTCGTTCGGCATTCACGAGAACGATTAATGCCTACGCTCAGTCGTCAGGGCTGGCTAAGAACTTCAAAAGTTCGCTCACCGGAGACGACGTGCGCGAAGGTTTGGTGGCAGTTATCTCCGTGAAGCTGCCGCAGCCGCAGTTTGAAGGTCAAACAAAGGGCAAGCTCAATTCTGACGTCAAAGGCGCGGTCGAGTCGTTTCTTAACGATCGGCTGACGGAATTCTTCGAACAGAATCCGCCCGTGGCGAGAAAGATTGTTGGTAAAGCTCTCGACGCAGCTCGGGCGCGCGAAGCAGCTCGCAAGGCGCGGGAAATCGTGCGCAAGGGCGCTCTGGGTTCCAGCATGCTGCCCGGAAAGTTAGCCGACTGCCAGGAACGCGACCCGGCACTGTCTGAGATCTACATCGTCGAGGGAGATTCAGCCGGAGGCTCGGCTAAACAAGGTCGCGATCGAAAGAACCAGGCCATCCTGCCGCTCAAGGGCAAGATTTTGAACGTCGAGAAAGCCCGTTTCGACAAGATGCTTGGGCATAGCGAAATCAAGTCGCTAATCACGGCTCTTGGCACCGGCATCGGCAAGGACGACTTCGATCTCTCCAAGCTTCGTTATCACAAGATCATTCTGATGACGGACGCCGACGTAGACGGTTCGCACATTCGTACCCTCTTGTTGACCTTCTTCTACCGGCAGATGCCGGCACTCGTCGAGTCAGGTTACGTATTCATCGCGCAGCCGCCGTTGTTTAAGGTAAAACGAGGTAAGAAAGAAGAGTACATCAAAGACGAGGGTTCGATGATCCGGTACCTGATGCGGCAGGCTACGGGTGACATGAGTGTTAAGTCCGCCGGAGCTGAGCAGCCGATCGAGGGCCGTGAATTGGCAAAATCTCTCGAAAAGATGGTTGATTTTAAACGTTACTGTGAGCGAGCGACGAGACGCTTGGGCGGCGACCCGCAGTTGCTTAACATTCTGCTTGAGTCGTTGAGCGGGCGTAAGGGCGTGCTTCGAAAAGAAGGGCAAACGCTTCGCAAGGTCTTTCAGGATGGCGATCTGATGGCCAAGATCGAAGGAGCTTTGAACAAAGCGGGTTACAAAACAGAGTTGACCACGGATGAAGAGCACGGGCTGTGGGAAATCGAGACGGTTTCAGCTACTGGTGTGAATCTCGTGATCGATTGGAACCTTGCGAGCTTCGTGGAGTTTCAAACGGCGGTTGAGCTTTTCAAGTCCCTGGAAGACGATCTCGCGGCACCCTTTGTTTCCGGCGAGAACGGCTTGAGTGAAGAGGTGCCGACGCGCGAGGCGCTGCTCGAGAAGGTATTAGCGGCGGCCAAGAAGGATCTGACGATCCAGCGCTACAAAGGACTGGGCGAGATGAACCCGGAGCAGCTCTGGGAAACAACGATGAATCCGGAGAAGCGCACCCTCCTTGAAGTGCGGATCGACGACGCCGTGGAAACGGACGAGATCTTCACCGTGCTGATGGGCGATGCCGTCGAGCCGCGACGGAAGTTCATCGAGGACAACGCGCTCGACGTACGTAACCTCGACGTCTGATCATCTTGTTCATCCTGCCAATCTTGTAAATCTTGTTAACAGGATTTGCAGGATGAACAGGATTAACAAGATTTATTCCTCCCGAAATCTCTCAACCTTAAATCGCCATAACTTGATCGCTGCGTCCGAAGCAATTCCTGCTTTGCGCGCAGCGATCCCGACTTGTTGTTTAGCGTTGTCGACACCAGGAATATCGGGCAGCAACAACCCTCTTTGCGTTCCACTTTCATCCTCGACAATTACTCCGAAAACGTGTGGATCCAAATCGTTCATCACCGCTTCTTCCGGTGGGTGAAGCACGTCGACTGAATAGCGCAAGTTTGCGAGCTCGTCTACCGTAACCGGATCAAAACGTGGATCGCGGGTAGCGGCGCTGATCGCGTTGGCGATTATTTCGTCAGCTAGACTATTTTTCGCCGGTTCAATGGTGCCGATGCAACCACGCAATTCACCGTCGAGTGTTTTGAGTGAGACGAAGCATGGAGCCCGCGATTGGAGAAGCGGCGTTGTGGTTTTTGACGCCGCTGGAACTTCTCCGGAGCGCACAAAAGTCTCCACTGCTTCACGCGCTAACCCCGGCAGCGAGATACTTCCATTTTGATTCACGAGTTGGGCCACCAGGTAACCAACGCCAAACGGCGCTTCGTAGCTCAACACGTCGCACGAAACCGGTAACGCTGAGCCGGCTCCAATCGCAACCAGCATCGAACGATAGCCACACTCACCGGCGACCTTTCGCACACTCGGCTCGATTGCGGAGATCTTTTGCGGAGAGTTTGATCGAATTGCATCGATCACCTGATCGTCAAAAATATGAGCGTCAGGGTTGTAGCCGGCCGGCGCGTTGGGTTTGAGTCGATGACTTAAGTCGCCGCTCGCGATGAAAGCCACGCGCCGACCCACCGCATCAACAGCCTTCGTAATAGAAGTTCCAAAACGCAGGTGATCATCATTTGAGAGATAGCTGTAGCCGAGCATTACTACTTTCCCTTGCCATCCGTTTCGCAAAAGGAAATACAGCGGGACCGCCGAACCGTGATCGAGAACGTTCTCGCCCAAACTTCTCACTTCGTGAGTTGCTGCCGACCTGATCGCTGCGAGCAACTCGACGTCGACCGGCGCACTGAAAAGAGTGTCAGGCGCGTTGAAGTAGGTGAAGTCGCCCATAACTTCCGGGCCGTCGTAAGCGACAAACGCATCGGCCTCGAGTGCCGCGTGCGGCGAGATCACAATCACCGTTTCGGCGCCACTCTCGATGACGCGCTTCGTGAGTTCGGCCATCGCCTCAATGGAAGCGGCGACTTCCGCGATCGCTTCCCGGCCAACTTCGGGCACCATGATAGGTGGATGCGGAGCAATGCCTGAAAAAACCAAGTTACTCTGGTGAGTCATCTGGCGTCTTTCGCGGTTTGGAGGGAACGACTGGTATTCTAGCGCTGAAGATGGCTTCAAACCAATACGACGTGATGATTATCGGCGCGGGCCCGGCGGGTTCGTTCGCGGCCGAACTACTCGCCAAGGGCGGCGCGAATGTCGCGCTCTTCGACGGTCGTCCTGAAGGCGAACCGAAAGCCTGCGGTGGCGGCGTAACGGCAAAGGCTTTGAAAGCATGGCCACAACTCCTGAACGCGGTCGGGCGCACCGTCACTGAACTCGATCTGTACTCACCTTCAAGTAAACGACTCCATCTCAGACTCGACGAACCATTCGCAATCTATTCGCGCATTGCTTTTGACTGTTACCTTCGCGAGCAAGCGCGTGCGGCGGGTGCGCACATCATTGCGACGAAGATCTCTGCAAGAAAAACAAAGCAAACGGAATCGCAGTGGTTAGTGACAAGTGATAACGGATCCGAGTGGTCCAGCAAATTTTTGATTGGTGCAGACGGTGCGAATAGCGGTGTCGCGAAGATGCTCGCTGGTCCATTGCCGCCCTCCGACATGGAAGTGGCTTTTGGATATCGCGCGCCGCTCCCGGCAAATAACGTCGCGCCCACGGTCGTCGCGTTTCTGCCCGGTTGGGTCGGTTATGCATGGTCGTTTCCACGTCCGGATCACATCTCGTTTGGTATCGCCACGACGCAGGATACTTTCGAACACGAACCATTGGACCAGCTCCTTTGGCGATTCATGATCGCCTATTACCTGCAATGTGAAGGAGCGAAAGTTAAGTTCTGGGAAACACAACCCGGCACACCGGAACGCGCGCGGATTGAGGATCACTTGCGTGCTACGGCCGAGCGCTATGCGGCACGGATCCCCGGCTTGGCGGCGACGACGTGGGACACGCGCAAGGTTTCAGGCGAAAGCTGGGCGCTGCTTGGTGATGCTGCGGGATTCGCCGATCCAGTCACAGGTGAGGGCATCTATTATGCGTTGCGATCGGCGGAGTTATTCGCTGCTGCGTACCTGCGCGGAGAGCCGCGTTCGTACGAGGAAAACTGGCGTGAAGATTTCGGCGCGGAACTGCGACGCGCGGCACAGATGCGACGCCGCTTTTACGGCAATTTCTGGGGCGCGCCATTTACGGAAAGAATGATCGACTTCGCGCGTGGTCATCGCGGCGTGCGGCGGGTGTTGGGAGAGCTTGTCGCCGGCGAGCAAGGCTACGTGGATCTAAAGAGGAAACTCGTCAGGAGCGCATTAAAATTGTAGGGGCGGCCCTCCGTGGCCGCCCTAGTCTGGAACTAATAATCGTCGCCGGAAGCGGGCTTTCGAACAATACCTTCAACGGGAATTAAGAACATCGAACGCTAGGGCGGCCACGGAGGGCCGCCCCTACAGTTACATCTCTACGGCGCCAGACGATTGATGATCCACCCGTCTCCATCACGCTTGTAAACAATCCGATCGTGCAATCTTCCGATCCGACTCTTCCAGAACTCTATCCGCTCGGGCTTCAATCGATAACCGCCCCAATGCTCCGGGCGATCAACCTCGCGATCGCGGTACATCTCTTCCAACTCCCGAGCGCGTTGCTCGAGAACATCACGTCCTGAGATCGCCTGGCTTTGCTCCGACGCCCACGCACCAATCTGACTCTCACGCGGCCGGGTAATAAAGTACTCACGCGATTCCTGCGCCGAGGTTTTAGTGACACTTCCTTCAACCCGTACCTGGCGATCGAGTTGCGACCAGTAAAAGACGAGCGCCGCATACGGATTTGCATCCAACTGAGCCGCTTTTGAACTGTTGTAATTAGTAAAGAAAACGAACCCGTCATGGTCCACCTGCTTGAGCAGGACCATGCGCGCGGAAGGCCTGCCTTCAGGCGTCGCTGTAGCGAGCGTCATCGCTTCAGGCAACGGCAGTTTCGCCGCTATCGCATCGTCGAACCAAAGTTGAAACTGCTTAATCGGATCGCGATCGATCGACTTTTCATCGAGGCCTTCAAAGCCGGCGTGATTAGGAACAAGACTCATCTTTTATTCTTCGGTGGCGCAATACGGCGCAAGTTTCTCTCGCAACTCCTGCGGAATCACAACGGTTTCAAACGTATCCTGATTAACTGCGGCCAGCACAAAGTGCGCAGTCGCGATCAACTCTTCACCACGCCGTACTTCAAAATTCAATCGCATCGACTTCGTACCAAAGCGACCGACATACACACTCACCTCGAGCAAGTCGTCCAACCTGGCAGCACTATGAAAATCACACTCCAGGTGAACGCGCGGCAGCCAGATCTTCAACTCGTCAAACATCGTTCCATAATGCAAGCCGACCTCGCGAAACAGCTCGGTCTCGGCATACTCAAAGAAGTGGATGTAAGCGCCGTAAAAAATAATGCGCGCGGCGTCGACATCGCCCCAGCGCACGCGTTCTTCGATCGCGAATTTCTTGTGAGCTGCCACCGTTAGTTTGAAGTTTCGCGCAGAAAATCCAGCACGGCGTCGTTGAATTGTTCGGTACGTTCGAGGTTGGAAACGTGTCCGGCGTTTTCAATCACTACCAGCCGCGAACCGGGTATGGCCTGGCTCATCTTTTGGCTGTCAGCAAGTGGCGTGATCGCGTCCTCTGCGCCAACCAAAATCAAAGCCGGCACAGTGATCTTAGCAAGCAGCGCAGTTGAATCGTCGCGTGCGGCCATGCCGTGCAGCGCCGCCGCGGCGCCTTCAGCTTTGGTTTTTAACATCATGTCGCGAACGCGTTTCACCATGTCAGGATGTTTACTGACAGTTTCGGGTGTGAGAAGTTTCGGCAACATCGCGTCAGCAATTCCGCCCATGCCTTCAGCTAGAGCTTTCTCAGCTTGTTGCGCGCGACCTTGTTTTCCTTCTTCAGTGTCAGCCTGAGGACGAGTGTCGGCAAGAATCAAGGCGCGGACCCGCGACGCAAACTGTTTATAGAACGCGAGCACCACGTAGCCACCCATCGAAAGCCCACCGATTGTGGCACGCGGAATTCCCAGATGGTCCATCAGCAACGCCACATCCTGGGCCATGCGATTCATCGTTACGGTTCCAGCGGATGCGTCGCTTTCGCCAAAGCCGCGCAGATCCGGAGCGACGACGCGATATGAGCTACTCAGCGCCGCGATCTGTTCCGTCCAGAGCGAACGATTAAAAGGATAGCCATGAATCAGCACGATCGGACGTCCTTCACCCTCATCGGTGTAGGCCATCTGAATATCGTCAATGCGAATGTTTGTCATGTAGGTTAAAAATCACGTTTCGCGGCGCGCGCAACCACCGAAATCAGTTCGGTCAACTCCACCGGTTTGGCCAGATAAATCTGAAAACCGGCCGACAGCGCGCGTTCGCGATCTTCATCCTTTGCATACGCCGTGATGGCCACCGCCGGAATCTTGTCCACCGCGCCATTCTCAAGCAGGCGAATCTTTTCAATTAAACCGTAACCGTCTTCATCCGGCATTGCAATGTCTGACACCAGCACGTCCGGGCGTTTCCGGTTGATCGCCTGGATTGCCTCACCGGCCGAAGACACTGCCGTAACATTAGCCTGTCGTCGTGTCAAAGCTGTTGCCATGAGTGTGAGAGTGTCTGAATCGTCGTCAACCAGCAGGACGTGCAAACCCGATAGGAGTTGCGGTGAACGGGCCAGTTTGTGTTGATTAGGATCGGTAAATTCAGCCTTACCAGTGGGCGTTTCGACGAGTGGAAGTTGGATTGTAAAGGTGGCTCCGCGACCTTCTCCGCGACTCTCACCCTTGATTGTTCCGCCGTGTATTTCCACCAGATGTCGCGCAATGGCGAGCCCGAGCCCGAGTCCGCCATGCTGGCGGGTGGTCGTGCTGTCAGCCTGGCGGAAGCGATCAAACACGTACGGCAAAAATTCTCTGCTTATCCCCTGGCCGGTATCTGACACGCTCACTTCCACCACGTCGCTAAGCTGTGAAACTTTTACGCAAACGCGCCCGCCGCTGTTCGTGAATTTCACGCCGTTCGAAAGCAGGTTCCAAACTACCTGCTGCAATCTGTTTGCGTCACCGGAAATCATCGCCGGCGTCGTATCGAAATACGTTTCGATCTTGATGCCCTTGGCGTCAGCCGTCGGCCGCACCACGTTGATTGCATTCTCGACCACAGGCACCACTTCGAGTGGATGCAGATCGAGATACAGATTGCCGGTGATAATGCGCGACACGTCGAGGATGTCGTCGACGATTTGTGCCTGCGCCTTGGCGTTACGCCAGATTGTTTCCACTGCCTGCTGTGTTACTGAGTCGTCGAGCGTGCCGCCTTCAAGCAACCTGGACCACCCGAGTATGGCAGTCAACGGAGTGCGCAACTCGTGTGAAACGGTGGCGAGAAATTCATCCTTGAGCCGGTTTGATTCTTCCGCGGCTTCGCGTGCGGTGCGTTCGAGTTTGAGCAGCCGGACATTCTCGATCGCTACAGCGGTAAGATTGGCCGCCATGCTCATTGCCGTAACGTGTTCCGCTCGGTAAACATTCTTCTCGTAACTCTGAACTTCAATCGTGCCGATGATGCGACCCATGACTGCCATCGGAACCGCCATTGACGAGTCAGGTCGTAAACCGTTGTCAGGCCCGACGATGATTCCCGGATTAGCTTGCGTGGCCCGCATGTAATCGTTGGTGATGATCACTTCGCCGGTACGCACGGCACGGCTGTTCGCACCGGTGGCCGTAACCGGCATCGGCGGCAACTCCGAAACTTCGAGCTCCTCACCATCGGCCCAGCCGTAACAAGCAGTTCGAACGTCACGAATCGAATCGTAAAGCGAAACAAAGAACCCATTACACGGTACAGAGACGTTGGTAAACTGACGCAACGCGCGAAAGATCGCGTTTAGCTCTCGAGCGGTTCCGAGCGCCTGGGCGAGGGCTTTGATTCTTTCGAGCAGCCGTTCGTATTCGAGCAGTGCGCGTTGGTTGGCATCACGCAGCGCCTCGGCCGATTCGCGCAGTGCCTCCTGAACGCGTTCGCGTTCCTTGAGCGTGCTGCGGGTTGTGGCTTCAGATTTCTTAACTTCTTCAGCGGCAGTTTCTGCCCGTGTGCGAGCACGCGACTCGGCGCGCGTCACCGCGAAAAACAGCAAACTGAGTAAGCCGCCGATGATCAGCGTGTACTTGAGCAGAGATCTGCTGGAACGGTGTTCGAAGGAAGGACTGCTGGTGTAGCGCACCGTCCACGTGCGACCGGCAACATCCTGTATTAGTGTGTCCGAATACAGCGGCTCGCTTGAAATTTCGTTACTGCTGGCAAATAACGAAGTCGGTTTGATCTCGGTCCCGTCATAAACCTGGAAAGATACATCGTGGGTTTTTTCCCGCGTTACCGGTGCCAAAAAATCACCAACCCGATAAGGGCTGTAAACAAAACCGAGCAGTGCCTCGCGTCGTTCAGACTCATTGGTAAGCGACACACCTTTACGATAAACCGGAACGTAGATCAAAAAACCAGCCTGCTTTTCCGCCTCGGGAATATTGCGTTCCTGGACCAGTTGCACGCGCCCTGAAGCCCGCGGCTGTCCTGAATCGCGGGCCGCGTCCATGGCCGCGCGTCGTACTTCCTCCGTACTCATGTCGAATCCAAGCGCGTCTCTATTGCGCGGCGTGGCCGGCTGCAAATAGACGATCGCGTTGTGTTCACTACGGCTCTGGGCGTCGGGCCAAACTTTAAAATCAGTCACGCCCTCACGTTTCATTTGGGCGATGACGTTCGCCTTTTCTTCGGCTGGAAAGCGACGCGAGTAACCGATTCCCTGAACACCAGGATAGTTTTTTTCCAACTGAATCTGCTGGACGAAACGGTCGAATTCGGCGCCATTGACGGTGTCGCTGGCGGCAAAAAGACCGGTGCCGGCACGCAACAGAGTGATCGACGTTTCGATGCGCAGTTTGACCTGGTCCTGTATCTGTTGCACGGAACGATCAAAGGTGAGTCGATCCTGTTCCTGTGTGAGTTTGGAGAAGTAGTGATAAACGAGCAGGGTAAAGCAAAAGCCGAGCAGCAGAATCAAATAAGGCAAAAGGACGCGGTTGCCGCGCGAAAACGGATTGGCTCGTCCCGGTGATCGATTCAAGTCGTCCATGGAATGAGATTGCTTGCCGCGGTCTTAATGGAGCTGAAACCGCGAGCCCACTACTTGACCCGTCGAGTTCGGCGGCGGAGAAAATCTATCAGTACAAATTGCGAAAGATTGCTGGGATTGGCGAAATAGGCTTTGCCATTCGTCATGGCACTCATTTGTTTCACAAAATCTACCAGGTAGTAATCACTGGCCAGCATGAATGTGTTGATCATTATACCGGCTTTGCGGCAGGCCTGAACTTCTTTGAAAGTCTCAGTCATCACCAAAGGATCGCCACCCATCGAGTTCTTATAAAGGCGACGCGTTGAATCCGTTTGCTTACCTTTTTTATTGCTCGTGTTTGGAGAAGTCTGTACGAAACAAGCCGTAGGTTTGCCGTCAGTCACCATCACGATCTGTTTCATCTCTTTCCGTTGCGCTTGCAGCAAACGTCGCGCGAGCCGCAAACCTTCAGCCGTGTTGGTGTGATATGGACCGACTTGCGTGGTTGCTAATTTGGCAAGCGGCAGTTCTTCCGCGGCATCATGAAACAAAACCACTTTCAGCGAGTCGCCGGGATACTGCGTGCGGATCAAATGCGACATTGCGAGGGCTACTTTTTTCGCCGGCGTGAATCGATCCTCGCCATACAGAATCATCGAATGCGAACAGTCGAGCATGACCACCGTGGCGCATGACGATTGATAGTCGCACTGATGAACGTACAGATCGCTGTACTCGAGATTTAGCGGTACCTGCAATCCTTCGCGTTGAATGGCGGAGAGCAGGGTGGTGTTGACGTCGAGATTGATGGTGTCGCCAAATTCGTAGCGCTTACTCGCGGCCGCGGCTTCAACTCCAGTGGAAAGATAAACGGTATCGTGTCGTCCGGAGGCACTCTTGCCGAAACTGCCGAGCAGATTGCGCAGCGTTTTGTAGCCGAGAAAATCCAGTCCTTTTTCTGTTACTTCAAAGCGAACATCACGCGGCAGTGGTTCAGATGCTTCGCCGGGACCCGGGAACCCCTGCTGGTGTTGGCCCGGCTGCGGTTGTTCTTCGTGCAGCGTTAGATAACCTTCTTCGACGAGACGTTCGATCAGTTGGTTTAACAACTCTTCGAGCAGTGAACCGCGAAACTTCCCCTCGTTCTGCGCCAGCATTTCGCGGATCTGTTGTTCGTTTACCAGGCCCTGGTCCATCAGCGCCTGTAGCAACGCGCGACGGAGTGCGTCGAGTGAGGTGTCAGTGTCTTTGCGTTGGCGCGTCCAGTAGTAATCGTCGTCGTAGCCGGAATCAAGTAACGCGTCAGACATGCTATCCATCAACTCACCCAAATTGATGGAAGAGACGTCAAAACCCTGGAACTTTGAATAACGATATTTCATTGTCCACAGATTGCACAGATTGCACAGATTGCACAGATTGCACAGATTTCTATCCCTTCGTATTTATATAGAAATCTGTGTAATCTGTGGATCAGCTATATTTGCCGGTTTCAGTCAGATCGTCATAGATCATCCCACGGCGATCTTTTTTGGCCTTGGTTACGGCTGCGTAGCCACCTTCTTCGTTACGACTGATCTTGTTTTCCGCATACAGGCCTTCGAGAACCAGTTCGCACGCCGAGACGAGTCGGGCTGAATCGGAACGCTGAAAATCAAACGGGATCATGGCTGTTTCAAGCAGCTCAGGAACAGCCTCGATCAGGTTGACACATTCTGAAGCTGCGGCTGTGTCGGCCAGCAGCAATTTGTTTCCTTCATCAAACCAATGAATCGTCTTTGAGAAATCGATACCGACAAAGTAGCCCTCGAAAATCTCACCGGCCGCACGTTTGATTAGATCGCGCGCAATGCGATCAGCGCCGAGTTGTTCGCCTTCGTATTCCAGTTCCATTTTGCCGGTCATCGAGGGGATCGCGGCGTAGATGTCGGCGATGCGGGGCACGATCACCTCGTCGCCGGTCAGCAGCGCCCGGCGTTCTGCATTTGAAACAACCGACTCCATCACCGTGATCGGCATTCGTTGTGAAACGCCGGAATGTTTGTCGACGTGATTATCATCACGCGCCTCGAAAGCGATCTGTTCGATGACTTCACGAATAAACTCCGGAACTAACAGATGTTCACCGCTACCAAACCGATCGGTCCAGGCTTCCTGCCGCGTAATTTCCATCGCCGCGGGCAGTTCTTTCTGGTAGTGCGTCATGATCTCGGCGCCGATGCGATCTTTCAGCGGCGTGATGATCTTGCCGCGCGCGGTGTAGTCTTCCGGATTTGCTGAAAACATCAGCATCACGTCGAGCGGCAGACGCACTGGGTAACCCTTAATCTGCACGTCGCCTTCCTGCATGATGTTGAAGAGCGCAACTTGAATCTTGCCGGCGAGATCTGGCAGTTCGTTGATCGCGAAGATGCCGCGATTGGCGCGCGGCAGCAGGCCGTAGTGAATCGTCAACTCATCGCTCAGCAAGTGTCCGCCTTTGGCTGCCTTGATCGGATCGACGTCGCCGATGATGTCGGCAACGGTGACATCGGGCGTCGCGAGTTTTTCGACGAAGCGCGCGTCGCGACCAATCCAGGCGAGCGGCGCCAGGTCGCCGTGCTGCGCCAGCATTTCGCGTCCATAAGCCGAGATGGGGCGATAAGGATCGTCGTTTACTTCAGAGCCGGCGATGATCGGAATGCGCTCGTCGAGCAGATCTGTCAGCAGGCGAATTATGCGGCTCTTCGCTTGCCCGCGAAGGCCGAGCAGGATGACGTTATGCCGCGACAGAATGGCGTTGATGAGTTGCGGAATAACGGTGTCCTGATAGCCGACGATGCCGGGAAACAGTTTCTCGCCGGAACGCAGTTTCTTTATGAGATTGAGACGCAGTTCGTCTTTGACCGAGAGGGTTTGATACCTGGCCGCCCGGAGCTCGCGAAGGGTTCTTGGGTAATCCATATATGTTTGGGTCGGGAAGAGATTCTAACCGCAGCGAGTGGTAAGCACAAAAAGCGGTGATCTGTTGAGGCGGGAGGGGCGTTTCATAAAGATTTACAAGATGAAACAGGATGAACAAGATTTACCTGGTTTCTATCAATCTGTAATCTCTCTTGTAAATCCTGTTTCATCTTGTAAATCTTTATGAAACAGCCTTCTCGCCGTCGAATCTTATCAACCCTTCATCACGCAGTTTTTCAAGGTGGGCCAGGACGGCGCGCTCGGCCATGGCATGTGCTTTGGGGGAGACGTCGGTGTAAACCGTGGCGACGATATCTTTGGGGGTGGTGGCGCCGGATTGCACGGCCGCCAGGATGTTTTGTTCGCGCTCGAGTCGATGTGAAATGTATTCATCGATCTTCTGATACGGCGTCGCGACCGCTGGTCCATGTCCGCCAAGCAGCACCTTAAGATTCGGCAACGAGCGCATTCGTTCGAGCGACTGTAGATAGACGCGCATGTTTCCCTGCGGCGGATCGATCAGCACCGAGCCGACGCCGACGATGTTGTCGCCGGTGATCAGCACGCCGCGTGCGTCGTCGTGAAAACAGAGATGGCCCAGGGCGTGACCCGGAGTGTGCATCGCGCGCAAAGTGATCTCGGGTTCGCCCGCCAGTGTGATCAATTCGTTGTCTTGAATAAAACGATCGACAGCCACGTCGTGTAGCGCCTCAGCGGTTTGGGCGTGTGCCGCCACCGGAACGTTACCGCCGAGATGAGCCTTGAGCGCATTTACGCCACCGACGTGATCGGGATGCAGGTGAGTCAAAATTATTTCACGCACTTGCCGGCCTTCGGCGATCATGTCGTCAAGACAAGCAGCCAGTGCCTGTTGCTCATCCTCGTAAGGCGAGCCGGGATCAAACACCAGCATCTCCTTCGTGTTGTGAACGATGTAACAGCAGGTATGCGTTGCCGGTGGTCTCGTCGGCGTGCGAACCGGAAAGCAAATGTAGTTGGGTCGAAACGTGATTCGTCGCGCAATCTCGCCGTGCGCATGAGGAATCGATAAGAAACGCTCAACGAGATCAGGAGAGATGCCCGCACCCAGAGTCCTCAAAGCGTGCAACGTCGGCGGAACTGCAACAACCTGATCTTGTAACCAGCGATCGTAAGCATCTCGAGCCGTTAGCCACTCACCGCTCGCCAGTTCTCCCGCGATGACATTCGGTTCCTGTCGCGGTGGACACTTAGCGAGAAAGAACCACGTATCGAAACGCCGCGCGTTGAAGGGTGGCGTAACCCAGCGTCCGACATACGTAAAATCGTCAGCGTCGAGGTGTAGCTCGTAGTGCTGCAATAACGCGGGCCACGACATTCGTCCCGACTCGAGATCGTCGAGTATTGAAACTCTCTGGCCTTTGGTAAGGGCTTCACCGCCGCGAACAACGAGCACGCCCAGTTCTTCGAAGAGTTCGCGTGCGGCGCCGCTGATCATCGCCGCGGTTTCAGGATTGGGCGCGTTTCTGACTTCAACGTCAGCGTCAGTGGCGTCGATCTGTCCTCCGGGAAAAGCGTGAAAGCCGGCGAGAAACGCGAGCTTGTCGCTGCGTTTTACCCAGAACACTTCCGGATTTGAGGGATCGGTGTCGTGCCTGACGAGAATTACTGCGGCCGCGTCTTTAGGTGTTGGTGCAGGTCGTTCTGACATCGTTCTACGACCAGCGGAACCGTTCGCCGTCGCCCGGACCCCAGGGTACGCCGCGCATGTGATAGCCGCCTTCTTCCCAGAAGCCGGCTTGATCGTGTTCGAGAAAGCGCACGCCTTTTACCCACTTGGCCGACTTCCAGGCGTAAAGTTGCGGGATGATCAAACGGACTGGACCACCATGTTCAGGTGGAATGGGATGCCCATCGTGGGCCCATGCGAAAAGCGAATCGTCGTTGAGGAAGTATTCGATCGGAACGTTCGTGGTCCAACCGTAGTCGTAAGCGAGTGCCAGGACAAACTTCGCTTCGGGTTTTACACCTGCGAGTCGCGCGATCTCTCGCGTTGAAACACCGCTCCAAACGTTGTCGAGGCGCGACCAGCGCGTCACGCAATGAAAGTCGGAATAGACGCGCACTGCAGGCAGTTGCATGAACTCATCCAACGACCACTTCAGTGGATTCTCCACCAGACCTTCGATTTCAAACTCCCAGTTTGCAAGATCGATTTCGGGAGTACCGTGAGCGTCGAGCACCGGCCACTTCTTCGTTCGAGATTGGCCCGGCGGCATGCGTTTTTCGCGACGCGTGTCAGGACTGATGATGATCTCCGGATCATCGATCGCTTCGGGTTTCCTCGGATCGGTATTCTGATACTTTGGATCCTGGAATAGATTGTCGAGAAAACTCATGTTCTTTTGTGCTTAGTGCTTTGTACTTAGTTCTTTGTATTCGGCTTCGAAATGCTAAGTACAAAGTCCAAAGCACCCAAGTTCTTTTGTGCTTAGTGCTTTGTAATTAGTTCTTTGTATTCGGCTTCGAAATGCTAAGTACAAAGTCCAAAGCACCAAGTTCTTTTGTGCTTAGTGCTTTGTATTCGGCTTTGAAATGCTAAGTACAAAGTCCAAAGCACCAAGCTCTATTTCTTAACCTTACGTTCTGCGAGCGCGATCAACTCGTCCGGCATCCACTTGCCCACGCCCTTCGCGACGGCATCACTGATCCCGACGCTTCGGTCGTGCCAATCATCATGACTGCCTTCCGCGCCGCGCGCGCGTTCGTAGTTTTCCGTTTGTTCGAGGCTCAGTAAGACTCCGGCAACAACTTCGTTCCAATCCTGGAATTGAATTCCACGCCTGACGATCGGGAGTCCCGCGGTCCAATCTTCCTCAGGCGCGCGCGCATCCTGCTCGGGAATCGTGAGATTGTGCAACGGCGGAAACGGTCCACCCGAAAAATCTTTAACCAACTGCTGCTGAATCTGTTTGTACGACCAATCGGGTTGGTCTTTTCGCATTGCCTGCGCCCGGCGAAAAATATCGGCGACCGTATGTTGCTGTTGACTCATCTCTTTTCCTCGACCACAGCTTACACAGATTTCTCGGTTCTGTGTAATCGGTGGATAACGAACATCGTTATCGCCAGGGCCGTTGTGATCCCTGCCGATAACAAACAGTACTGACAGAATTGGCGGATCACGAATGCCTGCAAGTAGATCAACCACAAACTTACAAGAAACATCATGACCACGAGGAGTTTCAGCAGCGTTCCGGCGATGCGATAGCCAAAAGCGGCGAGTATGGCGAGACTAAAAACGGAAAAGTAGGCGGCGGCGCCGATCATCGCGAGAGGAACGCCGGACACTTCGGCATAAGAACTACTCAACACTTCGGAGCAGCCGGAAATGATCGTGCAGCGAACGCTCTGTCCGGTGACGTGCTCAATCGTGAGGTAAAGCGCGTCGGCGAGTCCGAGAATAGAAAGTATGGCAGCAACGGCGTAAAGCTTCGTGATTGCCGATGACCGATTGCCGGTTGCCATACTCATCACTGTGGCACATTTCGCAATTCGTTCTGAAGCAGAGCGCGCAGCTTGTCAGGTGAAATTGCAGTTTCAAATGGCACGTCACGGCCATTGAGGAAAATAGTTGGGGTGCCTTTTACACCCATGGAATGTCCACGTTTTCCGTCCTGGAAAATCCGCTGCGCCACCAGGTCGCCGCCGAAATCCCGTTTATAACGTTCCACATCGAGCCCGATCTGTTTGGCGTAGCCTTCAAAGATCGGTCGCACATCGAACTGTCCTTTCCATTCCTTCTGATGTTCGAAAATTAGCTTGTGCATATCCCAGAACTTGTTTTGAATCCCGGCAGCCTCAGTTGCTGAAGCTGCGGCGACGGCGTGCTGGTGCAACTGAGTGAGTGGAAACTGTCGAAAAGTTACCTGAAGCTTGTCGCCAAATTCCTGTTCCATCTGCTCGAGAACCGGATGAAACGCGCCGCAAGGCGGGCATTCAAAATCACCAAACTCTTCCAATTTTAAGGGCGCATTCGCAGGTCCCTTCGTGTGTGCCGGATTTGCACCCGGAATACCAGTGGTCACTGCGGCTGGTTGCGTAGGCCCGGCCGGCGAACCCGGAGATTGCGGCGCCGCTGGAGTTGGCGGTGGAGAAACGGGTACCGGTCGAGTCAGATACCACACACTACTTAGAGCTGCGCCGAGAACAACGAGAATGATGATGAAGGGTAGTATTCGTTTCATAACTTGAAGTGGTAAATGTTCAAACTGCGGCGGCTACTGTGGCTGCCAGTGAGCGGAAAATATCTCGACCGTCACTCGAGCCAAGCAAGTCTTCACAAGCACGTTCCGGATGCGGCATCAAACCGACGACATTGCGTTCGCGGTTACAGATGCCGGCGATGTTATCGCGAGAACCGTTTGGATTTGCGGCATCGGTAATTGAACCATCCTTGTCGCAGTAACGAAAGACGATCCGATCTTCGCGTTGGAGTTCTGCGAGCGTACCGTCGTCGCAGATGTAATTACCTTCCGCGTGTGCGATCGGGATTCGCAGGACCGTGCCGGTACTTAATTCGTTAGTAAACGGACTGTCAGCGGTTTCAACCCGCACATGGATGTGTTCGCAAATGAAGTGCAAATCGCGATTGCGAATCAACGCTCCCGGCAAGAGACCGGCTTCACAGAGAATCTGAAAGCCGTTGCAAATCCCGAGGACAAACCTGCCACTCTCCGCAAACTTCTTCACCGAGTTCATCACCGGTGAAAAACGCGCCAGGGCTCCCGCGCGCAGGTAGTCGCCGTAAGAAAAACCACCGGGAAGAATAACAGCGTCGTAGGTCGAAAGGTCAGTTTCCCGGTGCCAGATGAAATCCACCGGTTGACCCACGTGTTTTGAGATCACGTGATAGGCATCGTGGTCGCAATTTGATCCGGGAAAAACAATAACTCCGAATTTCACGCTTCAATCTCCACACGGAAGTCTTCGATGATGGGATTCGACAGCACCTCGCGCGCCATTTTCTCAACCGCTTCGCGAGCGCTTTGCGGATCCAGGCTGCCGTCGAGCGAAATCTCGAAGTATTTTCCCTGGCGCACGTCCGAGATCCCCGAAAATCCGAGCAGTTCTACGGAATGTTGAATAGCTTTGCCCTGAGGGTCGAGCACTCCGGATTTTAAGTTTACGTAAACTTTGGCTTTCATCTGCTACCTATTGCGCTAAGATCAACAAAGCATTGCTTAAAAAGCAGTTGTTGGACTAATATCTCCGGCTCGTAGACCTATCGCGCCCGGATCAAACCCTTTCTTACAGGAGAAACTTATAATGCAAAACCCGCCGCCCGTTCAAACCACCAAATCCAGTACCGGCCTTGACGAGAATGTTGCCGCGTTGCTGGCGTACATTTTTGGCTGGCTTTCGGGCCTGATTTTTTTCCTGATCGAAAAAGATAGTCGCCTGGTCCGTTTTCACGCGATGCAGTCGCTACTGCTCAATATTGTGGGTATCATTCTTTTCTTTGTGCTCTGGGTCGCCCAGATTATCGTATTAATAGTCGCCGGCATGATCGGCGACGTAGTCGGCATGTTGGTTTCCGTGGTGAGCATGCTGATCTGGGCCGTATTTGGCATCGGCATGCTGATAGCGGTCGTCATGTGCCTGATCAAGGCCTTCCAGAGCCAGTACTTCAAACTGCCGATCATCGGAAACTTAGCCGAGAAGTTTTCCGCCAAGTAACCCTTGGGTGGTACTTCCGCAATTTTGTAGGGGCGGCCCTCCGTGGCCGCCCTTGTCTTGAACTCAAAATCGTATCACCTAGAGCGAAACGATAGAGGCGCTCTTCCGCGGCTCTCGTCTCGCGCGACAAAGAAATTCGAACGCTAGGGCGGCCACGGAGGGCCGCCCCTACTGTATATCCAGGCGTTTATAAATTGTGTCGATGTTTCGCAGATAGTGTTCCAGCGAAAAGATGCGATCGATTTCTTCAACTGACAACTGCGATTTGATCTCGTCATCGGCCTTTACAAGTTCCTGAAAATCTCGATCCTCATCCCAAACTCTCATCGCATTTCGTTGTACAAAATCGTAAGCCGTCTCTCGCGATAGTCCCGCGTTCGTCAACGCCAGCAACAACTGTCCGCTGAAGATCAAACCTTTCGTGGCGCGCAGGTTTTCCAACATTCGCTCGGGATACACCACTAACCCATCAATCAGTCCAATCGCTTTTTGCAGGATGTAGTCGAGAGCCGTGCTCGAATCGGGCAGCACTACGCGCTCCGCCGACGAGTGTGAAATATCGCGCTCGTGCCACAAAGCGACATTCTCGAGTCCAACCACGCTGTTGGCCCGAATCACGCGCGCAATCCCGCAGATCCGTTCCGAAATGATTGGATTACGCTTGTGCGGCATCGCACTCGAACCCTTTTGACCTTTGGTAAAACGCTCCTGTGCTTCGCGTACTTCAGTTCGTTGCCAGTGACGCACGTTCAGCGCGAATTTCTCCAGCGACGAAGCGATGATCGCGAGCGTGGTTAAGTATTCAGCGTAGATATCGCGCTGGATTACCTGCGTGGAAACAGGAGCCGCCTTCAATCCCAGGCGCGCGCAAACACTCTCTTCAACCGCCGGATCGAGATGCGCGAAGGCTCCGACTGCACCACTGATCTTTCCCACCGCAACTGCCTCGCGTGCGCGTGACAGTCGTTCGCGATTGCGACGCATCTCGTCGAACCAGAGCGCAAAAGTTAATCCGAAGGAAGTCGGCTCAGCGTGAATGCCGTGTGTTCGTCCAACTTGGGGAGTGGTTTTGAACTCGAGTGCGCGACGCTTCAACGTCTCAATTAATGTATCGACTTTCTTCAGCAGAATATCGGCTGAGTCGCGCAACAGCAGGGCGTTGGCGGTGTCGACAACATCAGAAGACGTCAGGCCGTAATGAACAAACCGGCTCGCCTCGCCGATCGACTCCGCGAGGTTGGTCGTAAACGCGATCACATCATGGTTGGTCGTCTTTTCGATCTCATTGATACGCTGCACCGAAAACTGCGCCCGCGACTTGATCTGTTCGAGCGCCTCATTCGGTATCGTGCCCATTTCTGCGTGCACTTCGCAGACGGCGATTTCCACGTCCAACCATTTCTGAAACTTGTTTTGCTCTGACCAGAGCGCGCCCATTTCGGGCAAGGTGTAACGTTCGATCATTTATTTAAGTGCCGTGGAGTTTACTAGGTAACGAGCTAATAACCAGCGGCCATTTTCTTCTATTAAGGTAAAAGTCTCCATCGCTTCGCCACGTTCGAAACGCGTCTCATAACTCAAAATAAAGACATGTCCCTTTAGCGCGCCTCCTGAATTCTGCTGCTCCGTTGCGGAATGCAGCGAGCGTGATTCGACTTTCCCGAGCTTCGTGCGCAGGGTTTTGAACACTTCATTTGACTGCTCGAGCGTCACCTCTTTTTTCCAGAGATCGGCGGAGTCGTTATAAATCTGTTCGTAGCGCTCCAGGGCGATGTGGTCGCCAATCGTTGTGACAACTTCTTCAACTTCGGTGGGAACACGCGTGCGCTCCGGTTCTCGCCGGCACGCGGGCACCGAAGATAGAACGACGATTAGAAACAGGAAAAGGTAACCACAGGTGCGGATCGGCCGCTGTGAAACTCTGATCATACTTCGATCCAGGGCGTTGGCTCCTTGGGATAGGAGAGACTGACTTGCGTGTAACCGGCAAACAATGGCGCACGTTCCTGCAACGCGACTTCGGCGTTGATTTTGGCAAGGTATGGATTGTTCGCTCGTTGTGAGAGATGAGCGAGCACAAGGTATTTCGCACAACCGTCAAAGCCACGTCGAATCCAGTCAGCCAGATCTTCGTTTGAAAGATGGCCAAGACGCGAAAGGATTCGCTGCTTCAGTTCCCAGGGGTAGTTGTCGCACGCCTTGAGCATGTCGCGACTGTGATTCGACTCGATGACGATGGCGGCGCATCCGCGCAAACGTTCCGTCACGAGCGTGGTGATATAGCCAAAATCCATGACGGTGGCGATCTTCACGCCGTGATGAGTGGCGGTGAAACCGAAGTTATCCACCGCGTCGTGTGGAATAGTGAAGGGATGAAAATCTATCTCGCCAATGCGGAAGTCTTTGCTTGATTCGATCTGTTCCACGCGATCGCGCAATGCCTTGGCGCGCCGGCGTGGTTCCTCATTGGTGAGATTGGCTCGTTCGCTGAGGTAAGCGTCAAGTGTGTGGGCGGAGATGTAAACAGGACAATCGACAGAGCCAAGCAGAACGCGAAGTCCGCCGGCATGATCGCCGTGTTCGTGAGTTACGAGAACAGCGTCGAGACGTTGTGCGTCTTCGCCGACCATCGCGAGGCGACGCGCGATCTCTTTTGCACTCATACCGGCATCCACAAGGACGCGTGTGTTGCCGGCAACGATCAGGACTGCATTACCGGTCGAGCCACTGCCAAGAACAGTAAATTTCATTTAGGCCACACAGAGGCACAAAAAACACAAGATAGAACCACGTATGAAAGTGTGACCACTATATCAGACGCTTAGCGTGTTTGTAATTATCTCTGCGCCCCTCGGCGTATCTCTGCGTGCTCTGCGTTTATGAGCGCGTTTCCGACGCGGAGTTCGCAGAGGTACGCAGAGATAATTATTTGAGTTGAGTTAGATCGCTAAACGTGATCGATCGACTTTGAAGCCGTTGAGATTTCCGAGTACGCCGAGGGCGAGTGATTCGGATTTGAAGTACGTGCGCGCAACTTCCTGCAATTCCTCAACGGTCGTGTTGCGGATCTTCTCGATCACTTCGTCAGGTGAAATGCGCCGGCCGTGAATAATCTCCTGACGCGCCAGCGTGCCGGCACGTGCGCTTGACGATTCCAGCCCCAGAAGGATCGACGAAATCGCCTGATCTTGTGCGATTCGCAGCTCTTCGTCGCTAACACAATTGCGCACCACTTCTCGCAACTCGTGAAGCGAAACGTCAAAAACCTGATCGAGATATTCAGGCGATGTGCCGGCGTAGATATTGAAAACACCAACATCTGAAAAGGCACTACCTGCCGCGCCGACCGCGTAAGCCAAACCGCGCTCCTCGCGAATCTTCTGCCAGAGCCGGCTCGAAGTGCCGCCGCCCATGACCGACGCGAGGAGGCTCGCCGCATAACGATCTTCGCTGACCGCATGTGGCCAGGGGGTGGCGATCACCAGATGAGCCTGTTCGAGTTCGCTTTTCTGTTCGATCAGAATCGGAGCCGCAGCTCGTGGTTTACTCGCTTCAACTGCCTGTGGCCGCACACCGGCTCCACTTTCACAACCACCGAACGCCGTGCCGATCAGTTCGAGTAACCGGTCATGATTGATGTTTCCAGCCGCCGCCACGACAAAATTGCTGTAGGAAAACTCCCGCGCGTGATAGCCGACGGTAATCTTGTGATCAAAACTCGAAACCGTTTCGCGAGTGCCTTCGATTGGACGCCCAAGCGGATGATTGGGGAAGTAAGCGGCGTTGAAAAGCTCGCCCAATAGTTCGTCAGGCGTATCCTCGACCATCTTCATCTCTTCGAGGATCACTTTTTGTTCGCGTTCGAGGTCTTCCTGGTCAAAACGCGGGTGTGCGACAAGATCCGCCAGTAAATCTATGGCCTGGGGAAGCGCCGTATCCGCAACCTTAATGGTAAAACCCGTCATCTCATGAGTCGTGTAAGCATCAAGATTGCCGCCCAGCCGATCAGTTTCAACGGCTATATCTCTCGCAGTTCGGACTTGCGTGCCTTTAAAGACTGCGTGTTCGATAAAGTGACAGATTCCGTTTAATTCGGCGGTTTCGTGGCGCGAACCACGGCGAACCCAGATTCCGGCCGTGACCGACCTGAGCCCCGGCATATGTTCCGTCAGGACAGCGATCCCATTAGGGAGTTTAGTAGTTTGAACGTCGTCTATCATTGTTTGGAACCCTAACTGGGGCGTTTTTGCACCGCGGCTTGAAAAGGGGAGAAGAATCCTAGCACGGCCCAAAACCGGCGGCAATGAGCGCCCAGACCCTGAAATATCTCGGTGTTTTAGGGGCCGAATTACTTGACAGTGATTTATGGGCTGGCGGACAATGTGAGGCCTGTGTCGGTTCCGGTAAATAAGTCTCCTCGCCTGAACCAGTTCGCCTGTCCACTTCCAAAGGGATTTTGGTTGCGGAGGTCTTTTCGCATGAGAAAAGCATTTCGTTTAAGTTTGTCGCTGCTCGCGCTGGTGTCGTTTATCTCCAGTGATGCGCTCGCTGCAGGCTCGAACAAGTCACTCGCTACCATTTCAGGAACTGTTCGCGATCATAGAGGAAACCCACTGGCCGGCGCGCTGGTGTCGTTAGTTCGCGAGGGCATGAAGCAGGTTAAGGAAGCGAGGACTGATCGCAACGGCAACTTCATTGCGAAGGTTCTTCCCGGACGTTATGGAATCAAAGCCATCGCGACCGGCTTCAGTGAAGTAGCTTTCACCGCCGTTGACGTCAAAGCCCAGCAGGAACTGGTTTACAAGTTCAATCTCGAACCGGTGGGTTATGGCAAAACCCTACCCGAGCAACGCCGCGATCGCGACGACGTAAAGTGGACACTGCGATCCACACACATGAAGCGATCGGTTTTCCAGGTTCAGGAAGGCGACGACTCCACCATCAAGGCTGTCACTGAAGAAGTTGCCGAAGCTGCTCCAATGGAGACCGCTGCGGAAACTCCCGCCGAAACACCTTCCGATTCGAGATCAAAAATTCATGGCGTGATTGAGCACTACTTCGCAAGCAATGCGTATGGCTCCTCTTACGCCGGGCTAAACTTTGCCGTATCTACACCAGTTTCCGATCACATTGAATTGATCTTTTCCGGACAAACCGGAATCGGCGATGCGCCGCAGCGTTTTGAAGCCTCTACGCGTTTTCGCGTTAACGATCGCCATCGTGTGGGACTGACCGCGGCGGGCGCTCGTTTCGCCACGCCGGTTTGGACCAACAGGCTAACTGATCAAGCGGATCTTTACGGTCAAATGTCTTTGCGCGCTATCGATGAGTGGATTGTGCGCGACGGCATTGTGATCGTCATGGGACTCGACTATTCGCGTTTCATCGGCGCAGGTGGTGCTCACGCACTAACACCGCGGTTCGGAATTCAATACGACGCCAACGCACGCACGCGTGTGAAAGCTGCGTTTGCTCCGGGCGGCGATGAAGATGGTCTCCAGAGTGTGGCAACGTTTGAAAACGAGCAGATTGTTTTCCGCAACGACGCAGTGCGTCCGGTTGCTTTCATCGACGGCGAAGCCATTCTCGAACGCAGTCACCGGTTGGAGTTTGGAGTTGAAAGAGTTCTCGATAACAGTTCCAACGTTGAAGCCACCGCTTTTCTCGATACCACCGCCGGACGTGGCGTCGGTTTGTTGAGTGGATCGGGGAGCGCGTTTTCAGGCCGAGCCGGCGAAACATTTATCAATGTGGCGAACCAACAAGGATCGTCGCGCGGTATTCGCGTGGTTTATACGCGGCGCCTGAATCGAGTTTGGAGCGCATCAGCCGGTTACGCTTTTGGGCGTGGCCAACAACTTTCCGCGAGCGGTTTTTCAAACCCTGCTGAACTTTTCGAAAGCGGAATGTTCCAAAGCGGAGCGTTGCAGTTTGCCGGCGTCTTCCGCACCGGTACGCAGGTGCGCACCGTGTTGCGATTCTCTCCTGAAGCAACCGTGTTCGCCATCGATCCTTTTGCCGGCCGACTGGGTGTTTACGATCCTTCGTTAAGTATCCAGGTCACTCAGGAGTTGCCGAGTTTTGGACTGCCGGTGCGGGCCGAAGCGATTCTTGACGCACGCAACCTGTTAGACGCACAAGCGAGCAGTGAAAACGGAGAAGTCCTGACCTTTATCGGAAACACTCGACGGTCTGTTCGTGGCGGAATCTCGGTCAGATTTTAGAGACGCGAGACGAAGTTGAGCAGACCGCTAAATTCCCACTCATCACGCAGTTCTGCTCCCTTCGCCTACAAACGAGGTCTTCCAAATTCTCGGAAATTCCGAAAAGTTGGATAGATCTCCATCGGATGTAATTGACTCACAGATTTTGGCCCACAGTTTTTCAGGGATTAACGCGGATCAATCGGAAAATCCGCGCTAATTACTAAAATTCCGGTGAGGGAACATACCTTGCTTGAAACGATCCGATCTGCCCTTGCATAGTATTAGAGGGCATTGTTGAGGAAGCAGTGAAGGGCTCGATAATTACAACCAAGACCTGGTTTCTGCTAATTGGTGCAGCGCTATTGATCAGCGCGGGCCTCCTCAACTTTCGCCAGCGCGCACGGAACGAAACGCCGCCCTGGGATGGTGTCGAGTGGGTTGATACTAATAACGGAATTATTGCCAGGAGCGTCGAAAAAGGTTCCGCTGCTGATCGAGCGTGGTTGCTGCCCGGCGACCGTTTAATCGGCATCACTATCGATCCTAATGCACGGCCCGACGAGATCACTTCTTCGCGTGATGTGCAGATTTACCTCGAACAAGCACGCGTCGGGGGACAATTGCATTACCTGATGACGCGGCCGTCGTACTCACCCGACGCTGGGGCTTATTACGCCGATCTTGATCATCTTGGCGCTGTTCATCGTTGGACGCCGCGGGTTCTCTATATCAACTTGATCGGACTGGTCTACCTGTTTGTCGGTTTCTTTGTGCTGTTCAAACAGGGAGGACGCGCACCGTTCGTTCTTCATTTTGCGACTTTTTGCCTCGCGGCTTTCGTGTTTCTCTTCTTTACGCCGGTTGGCAGTTATCGAGATCTTGATCTCGGAATCGCGTTTCTCGACAACGCGGCGCTGATCTTGTTCCCGCCGTTGTTTCTGCATTTCTGTGCGCTCTATCCGTCGCGGCAACAGCTCTTCGCGACACGTCGTTGGCGCGCGGTTGTTTTATATGTGCCGGCTTTTCTGCTGCTCGCGTTGTCAGCAGTGGTTTACCTGCGCGATGAGATGGCAAAAGGGATCTCGGGTTTTCACAGCATCCCGGTTACCGAACAACTGGTCGGACTGTTTTACTGGCTCAACATTTTTCATCTCGGCATCGCGCTCGTTGCCAGCGCCGTCTTGCTGGTACGAACGCTTGTAAAAGCCAAGAGCACCGTGGTGCGGCAGCAAGTGAAGTGGGTGGCGTGGGGCACTGTGCTCGCCATCACTCCATTCATTCTGCTCTACGCGGTGGTTTATCTGTTTGGCGCGCCCACCGATCGCTGGTTGACTGACGTCGCGATTCTGCCGCTGGCGCTGATCCCGTTTGCGTTTGGCTATTCCGTTTTGCGTTATCGCTTGATGGACGTCGAACTGGTTGTGCGACGTGTTTTTGTTTATGCGTTGACGACGCTTGCGATCTCGTTGCTCATCGGCGTGGCGGTTTATTACGGCGGTTTGTATGCCTTCGGATCGGATCATGGAGTTACTTCCGGCGAGATTACATTGCGCGTGGTGGTCGCCGTGCTTGCGATGGCGGCGATCGTGATGGTCGCGGCGCCCGTGAAGAATTTCCTTCAGGAACAAGTCGATCGCGTGTTCTATGGCGAGCGTTACGACATGCGCAACAGCCTGATGGATTTCGGCCGCACGCTTTCGGCGACGACGGCGCTCGATCCATTGCTCGATTCGCTTGTAAGCCGGTTGCAGGAAGTGATGAACGTTGAGCGCATTGCGATCTTGATCGAATCGCGTTCGGCGAAGTCAGGTTATGTGGTCGCGCGTTCGGCAGGTTTGCCGGCGCCGATTGCCGTTCCGGGCGACTTCCGCGAAATGATACGCGTGCGATCGGCTGAGTCAGGTGTGGTTCGCGCCGACGATCTCGATCTCAGTGCCGAGTCAAATGGATCTGGTTCGGTACGGCGGTCGCTGCACTACTACGTTCCGTGCGTTGTTCGTGGACGAATGGTGGCCGTGATCGGGTTGGGACGTTCGAACGACGGAGGTCTGCTGTCGTCTGAAGATGTTCAGATACTCCGCACTGTTTCCGGGTACGTCGCCGTCGCGATTGAGAATAGTCTGCTTTACAAAGATCAACAGGAACGCGCTTCGGAGTTGAAGCTGTTGAAGGAGTTCAACGAATCGATCATCGAATCGATCAACGTTGGCCTGCTCGCGGTCGATTTGGAAGGACGCGTGACGCGCTTAAATTCCGCGCTCGAACACATCCTGGATCTTCGTCGCGATGCGGCGGTTGGTCACTTCGTGGAAGACCTCTTCTCGGAAGACTTCGCCGACACGCTCAAGCAGGTTTTAGGTAAAGACGGTTGGAGTCTCCGAGAGATTCGCAACATCTACAAACTCCACACCGCCACGCGTGCAAATCGCGCGCTCGTATTGAATATCGCACTCGCTCCGTTGCAGGACGCGCAGGGTCAAACCGGTGCCCTGGTGGTGCTGGAAGATGTAACCGCGCGAATCACGCTCGAAGAGCAGTTGCAGCAACGCGAGAAGCTATCGTCGATTGGTCTGTTGGCCGCCGGTGTTGCGCATGAAGTGAACACGCCGCTGACCGGCGTTTCATCGTACACGCAGATGCTGCTGGGTATGTTGAACGAGAACGATCCCAAGCACGCATTGCTTCAAAAAGTGCGAACGCAGGCAGAACGAGCGACCAACATCGTCAACAACCTGCTCAACTTTTCACGCACCGGCAGCGCTACTGAATTTGCTGAGATCGATGTCGCTCGCGTGCTCGACGACACGCTGCAACTACTCGAGCCACAACTGCGTCGGAGCCAGATCGAGATCGTGCGCAGTTACGCCCAGGATGCACCGGAAGCTTACGGCAACGCCGGCAAGCTCCAACAAGTGTTTACTAATCTGATTCTCAACGCGCGTGATGCCATTCCCGATGGTGGACGAATTACAGTTGCCACCAGCACGGCTGATGATGGCTCACTGGTAGCTGAAATTTGCGACACCGGCATCGGCATCGATCCCGAGAACGTCGCTAAGATTTACGATCCGTTCTACACCACCAAAGGTGTTGGCCAGGGCACCGGGCTTGGTCTCGCGGTTTCGTATGGAATTGTGCAGGAGCATACCGGACGAATCAGTGTCGAAAGCACGCCCGGTCAAGGCACAACCTTCCGCATCACTTTGCCGACCGCACGCGTTCGCGCTCGCCTCCAGGCCGTCGGTGACTAATCCGCAGATTACACAGATTGATTCAACAGATTGCCTGTTATAGCTAGGCTATCCTCGTACACTGTGCCAGGTCTTAGTTTCAAATGTTCATGATTCATCTGTGTAATCTGTGGATGGATTGCGTTACACTTAGCCTCTCGTGATGAAACCTGAAAAGCGTAATTCTCGAAAAGGATCTGTGCTTGTCGTTGACGACGAGGAGATCATGCGCGAAGTGCTCGAAACACTTCTCACCGCGGAAGGTTATCGAGTTGATCTCGCCAAGACCGGTGAAGAAGGACTCGAAGCTTACGGCCGTCGCGCATTCGACGTCGTGCTGCTCGATGTTTCCATGCCCGGTATCGGCGGACTCCGCGCGCTTGAAGAATTTTTGAAAATGGATGGTGAAGCTGTGATCCTGATGATCACGGCTTACGCTACTTTCGACACGGCGATTGCCGCCTGGGAACGCGGCGCTTTTGGTTGCATCCGGAAACCGTTTCAAAACGAACAGATCACCGCGACCATCGCGGCGGGCATTAAGCGGCGTCGCAAAGAAGAAGAGCGACGAACGCTGCGCCGCGCGATGAGTAAGGCAGTTGATCGCGGCGAGATCATTGGACGTTCCGACGTCATGCAGGAGGTCTTTCGCCTCGTTGAACAAGTAGCGCCGGCGCGTTCCACGGTTTTGATAACTGGCGAGAGTGGAACCGGTAAAGAGTTGATCGCAAAAGCAATTCACGAAGCGAGTCAGCGTGCAGGTCGACCTTTCGTAACAGTAAACAGTTCCAACATCCCTTCGGAGTTACTCGAGTCGGAATTGTTTGGCCACACACGAGGCGCCTTTACCGGTGCGGTGGCGGCGAAGAAGGGTTTGTTTGAAGTTGCCGACGGCGGCTCTATTTTTCTCGATGAGATCGGCGACATTCCACCGGAAACGCAAGTACGTTTGTTGCGCGTGATTCAGGAGCGCGAGTTCACGCCGCTCGGCGACACCTCGCCACGACGCGTTGACGTGCGCATCATCGCCGCGACCAATATCGATTTGAAAGAAGCGGTGCGGCAGGGAAGTTTCCGCGAAGATCTTTACTACCGGCTTGCGGTAGTGCCAATCGAGTTGCCGCCTTTGCGCGATCGATCGGAAGACATTCTGCCGTTGGCCCAACACTTCATTCAAAAGTACAACGAAGAAAACGGGCGCACTGTGACGGAGCAATTTGCTCCGGAAGTACTCGCAATGCTCGAATCATATTCCTGGCCCGGCAACGTCCGCGAGCTCGAAAACACGATCGAACGAGCAGTGGTGATTGCCCCCGGCGACGAGATCACCAGGGAATGTTTGCGGGCCGAGATCAGCGACCCGAAATCGGTTGTGTCGAGCCATCACGATGGCGCGAGCAATGCCGCGGTAGGCGACATCGGTCGTGGCATCAACTTCTACGAAGAGGTACGCCGGTTTGAAATCGATCTGATTCGGCGGGCGCTGGAACAAACCGGCGGGCACCAGTCACGCGCGGCGCGATTGCTCGGAATGAATGCGACGACGCTTAACTCCAAAATCAAAACCTACAACATCAACTTAAGACCATAGTCTTACGATGAAACGTCGCGAACTCGATGGCTGTCCAATCACTGGAGCATTACAAATGCTGGGTGATAAGTGGACGATGCTGGTCGTAAGGGAATTGCTGTCTGGTCCAAAGCGGACCATGGAACTCCTGAACAGTTTGTATCCGATCAGCAGTCGCACCCTCGTCGGACGCCTGCGCGACATGGAAAACGATCGTTTGGTTGAGCGAACTGATTACGGCGGCAATCCGCCGCACATCGAGTACGCGTTAACTGAACGGGGAATGTTGCTGTTGCCGCTGCTCGAATCTCTACGGCAACTCGGTCTCGCGTTGAACTGCAATGAATGTGAGGATCGTTTGAAGCGCGTCGGCGCGTATTGCGAACCTTGTCCTTACAACGAAAACCCCATCGAGATCCCCGCTCGCCCAGTCACTCCGCGACGCGAAAAAGACGACTCAATCGTATTGTTGTAAGAGAAGTTTTCT
Source organism: uncultured Acidobacteriota bacterium (assembly GCA_963708055.1). Classification (GTDB taxonomy): domain Bacteria; phylum Acidobacteriota; class Blastocatellia; order Pyrinomonadales; family Pyrinomonadaceae; genus PSRF01. The sequence continues at coordinate 3,415,199 of OY970193.1, forward strand.
CTCGCGGCGACGCAGCGACGCTACATAAAGCACGTTGCGCCGCCGCGAGAGAAACTTCTTTATTCTTCGACCGTCGTGGTGTTGGGAATTAAGTGGCCATCAGGTGTGATGATCGCCTGGTGGTCGGCCGTGACGTGCTCGCCTTCGATCGTGATCTCTTCGCCCGACGGCATCGCTACCGGCAGGTGATCCAGGTAACGCTCGGCGTCAATTGCTGACATACAGCCCGTGCCCGCCGCGGTGATCGCTTGCCGGTAAACTGAGTCCTGCACGTCGCCACACGCGAACACGCCGGGAATGTTAGTCGCTGTCGAGTGACCTGAAGTCTTCAAATAACCAACGTCGTCCATCTCCAACTGTCCCTTAAACAACTCGGTGTTGGGCTTATGACCAATCGCTACAAACACGCCCGCACACGGAAACTCACGTTCGGCACCGGTGTGCAAATTTCGCAAACGAACCGCGGTAACGCCGTCTTCCTGCGTTCCTAAAATCTCGTCAACCGCTGAGTTCCAGATAAACTCAATCTTCTCGTTGCGAAATGCCTTCTCCTGCATGATCTTCGACGCGCGCAACTTGTCACGACGGTGAACCACGTAAACTTTCGCGGCGTAACGCGTGAGGAAAGTAGCTTCTTCCATCGCCGTGTCGCCGCCGCCAACTACCACCAACGTCCTGTTTCGAAAAGCCGGCAAAGGCCCGTCGCAAGTGGCACACGCGGAAACTCCGTTACCGCCAAAACCGTCCGGCACTTTCGCTTCACCGGGAATACCTAACCACTTCGCCGAAGCTCCTGAAGCGATGATTAAGGTTTCCGCCGAGATCGTCTGCGATTCGGTGTAAATCTGAAAAGGCCGTTCGGAGAGATCGACTTCGGTAATCCACGCTTCGAGAAACTCCGTTCCGAAGCGTTCAGCCTGTTTGCGAAACTCCACCATCAGGTCGGGACCCTGGATTCCGTGCGAAAAACCGGGGTAATTTTCGACTTCGGTGGTGATCATCAGTTGTCCGCCGGGCACCGTCTGTTTCTGAGCATTGGCTGGGGCATCGATCAGCAACGGCTTTAGGCTGGCGCGCGCGGAGTAAATCGCCGCAGTCAGACCAGCCGGGCCCGATCCAATGATGACAACATCTCTTTTAATCGTTTCGTTAGCCATTAGTTGAGGTTTGTTCCTTCCGCAATATCCAGGGGTATGCAATTGGCGTCGAGAATCGGTGTAAGCACAGGAGTATAGCCTTTTCGGTTGAGCGTATAGTATAACTACGGATATTGGGGTAGTCGAACCGAGTGGCTTCTGGTGTTAACGAGGCATTTGAGCCACGGTTCTCCGCGAGATGAGCAGCCCAGGAAGCGGTTCGCAAACTATTGCAACGATTGCCGTGATCGGCGCCGGCACCATGGGCCATGGCATTGCCCAGGTTGCCGCGGCAGCGGGCTTTAAAGTCATACTCAACGACGTCGATCGCGAATCACTGGCGCGAGGAGTTGCGGCGATCGAACGTAACCTTGCCAAAGGACTTAAGCTCGGCAAGTTGACTGAAGACGATCGCGATAGCGCTTTGCAGCACATTCACGGAACCACGAACCTGAACGAGTGTGCCGCAGCAGATCTGGTCATTGAGGCCGCGCCGGAAAAACTGGATCTCAAAAAAGATGTACTCCGGCAACTTGAACTCGCATCCGACCACCCTTTCATTTTCGCTAGCAATACTTCGTCGCTCTCGATTACCGAGATAGCCAGTTCTTCGAAACGCCCCGAAGCCGTTATTGGTATGCACTTTTTTAACCCGGTGCACATCATGCGACTGGTTGAGATTGTGGTTGGGGAAAAGACCGGGGCTGACACAGTACAGACTGTTACTGACGTCGGCCGTAAAATGCGCAAAGAGCCGATCGTTGTGAAAGACGTTCCCGGTTTCGCTTCAAGCCGGTTGGGAGTGGTGCTCGGTCTCGAAGCGATGCGAATGGTTGAACAAGGCGTGGCCAGCCCCCAGGATATCGACACGGCCATGGAACTGGGCTACAACCACCCGATGGGCCCATTGAAGTTAACGGATCTGGTTGGTTTGGATGTGCGACTGAATATCGCCGAGTATCTTTATCGTGAACTGGGTTCGGAAGCGTTCAAGCCACCTGAAGTTTTGCGTCGCATGGTGAGTGAAGGAAAGTTAGGAAAGAAATCAGGCCAGGGCTTCTACGACTGGAGCCAGGGAGACGCGCGAAGCGCACAATCTTCCTGATCGCGCCGGCCACTTGTTGCTGAATGATGAGTACGCCTTATAACAACGAAGAGAGACGGTTTGCTTTACGGATGTCGTTGCGACTCCCGGTGGTGATTTCGGGTCGCACCGAAGATGGTGCTGCCTGGAGTGAACCGACGGAAACTGACGATATTTCGACTTCGGGCGCGCTCTTTCATTTGAACCAGAAGGTTACTCGCGGCGAGCGGTTGTACATCCGCGCGCACCGCCCGGACGGCACGCCGATAGAAGCGACTGCTTCGGTGGTGCGTGTTGCGCCCGCGATTTATGGTACGGCGCGAGTTGGTGTTCAGATAGCCGAACCAGCCGAGAATTGGCTGCGGCTGTTTGTGTCGTGGGTTGCCGACGAGCAACCGGTAACCTCAGATCCTGAAGGCCCTCCCTCCGAGTAATAATAATCAGCGAGAGACACTGGAGTTTGTCGATGCCGGAAACTTACGAGACTTTACTGCTCGAAAAACGCGATCGCGTTGCCATCATCACTATCAATCGTCAAGAAAAGCTAAACGCTCTCAACATCAAAACACGCGAGGAAGGCGCCTTGTTGTTGGAGCAACTGCGCGTCGACGATTCGGTTGGAGTTGTCGTATTCACGGGAGCAGGTGAAAAAGCGTTCATCGCAGGGGCTGACATTGGCGAGTTTGCCGGTCGCACTTCGATTACACAGCGAGACGTGATGATGGGCCGCTCGTTGTTCACGGCGATCGATACTTTTCCTAAACCAGTGATTGCGATGATCAATGGATTTTGCCTGGGAGGTGGTTGCGAGTTGGCATTGGCGTGCGACATTCGTGTTGCGAGTGCGAGTTCTCGGTTTGGTCAACCTGAAATCAATCTCGGGATAATTCCTGGTGGCGGTGGTACGCAACGTCTTACGCGGTTGGTTGGTGAAGGAAAGGCGATGGAGATGATCCTCACCGGCGAGATCATCGACGCAACCACGGCCTTCAATATCGGTCTTGTAAATCATGTAGTGCCTCCCGATCAGCTTGAAGCCAAGACGATGGAGATTGCGAATCGTATCGCCGATAAGAGTCCGATCGCCTTGCAACTCGCGAAAGAAGCAGTGAAACTGGCGTCGCGATCAAATCTCGACGAAGGTTTGCGTCGCGAAGTGGATTTGTTTGCGCTCTGTTTTTCAACGGAAGATAAGAACGAAGGCGTGAGCGCGTTTCTCGAGAAACGCAAGCCGGTGTTCAAAGGAAAATAGATCACGAGTGTATCGTGAAAACTCTCCTCCTCATCCTCGGCATTTTAATAGCTACTGCCGGTGGCGTAATCACTTACCGCGCACTCTACATCGAACCGAAATCAACCGTCCTCATTACTGAAAGCGGCATCCGCCAGCTTCCGGATCAGGCGCGCGTGATTGGCGGGGCTTTGATGTTTGTCGGCGGCTCTGCTCTTGCCCTCTTCGCCGTCGCTCGCCGTCGCCGCTGATCCACAGATTACACAGATTCATGTTTGAAGGATTCGAGCAACGTCACCTTAGAACGAGCGACGCCGAGATCTTCACGTTAACCGGCGGCGTTGGACCACCGCTGCTACTGCTGCACGGTTATCCACAAAACCACTTCATGTGGCACCTCGTGGCGCCGCTTTTGGCGAAGGATTTTTCTCTCGTCATCCCGGATCTGCGTGGTTACGGAGAAAGCAAAGGACCACCGCCCGATCAGGCGCACGTAAATTACTCAAAACGCGCGATGGCGAATGATGCGGTTGAAGTGATGGCCCAACTCGGGTTTGATCGCTTTCACGTGGCCGGACATGACCGCGGCGGTCGCGTCGCTTACCGGATGGCGTTGGACCATCCGCAGCGGATCTTTAAGTTAGCATTGCTCGATATCATTCCGACGCTCAAGATTTGGGATCGAATGGATGCTGAGGCGGCGCTAAAGACGTTTCATTGGCTGCTCCTGGCGCAACCGGCGCCCCTGCCTGAAATGTTAATTAATCAGAATCCGCAGTTGTTTATGCAGTATGTAGTCAATCGCTGGGCGGCGAAGCGTGATGCGCTTGATCCGGCTGCGGTCGCGGAGTATGCGAAGAGTTTTCAGCGCCAGGGTGTGGTTGAAGCATCGTGCGAAGACTATCGTGCGGGCGCAACGATCGACGTCGAACACGACCGCGCCGATCGTGCTGCGGGTAAGAAGATCGAATGTCCTACACTGCTTTTGTACTCGCGGCTTTATCTAACGGTGAAGAATTCCTCGCCGCTGGAAGTTTGGCAGTCGTGGGCGACTGACTTCCGAGCCATAGGTTTCGACTGCGGTCACTTCGTCGCCGAAGAACAGCCCGACGCCACGGCTACTGCGCTTAGAGAGTTTCTTTAAGTAGATGTCTCTCGCAGCGGCGCGGCGGCACAACGTTAAAACTGCTAGCTCCGGAGGTCATAACGTTGCGTCGCTGCATCGCTGCGAGAGAAAATCTTTAACTGGTCGGCGTACCGGACCACAACACCCGCAACTGATCTTCCGACCCGTTAAACTTATCTCGATCGCAGTTCCCAATCCCCGCTACCGAATGCGGCTGCGGACCAACCGCTCCATCCGTGTACTGCCACATGGTCCATGTGGGCCAATTCGCCGGCACTACCGCATTCGATCCGTATTGCGCCAGCCAAAACCAGCATTGCGCAAGCACCGAATCCTTATTGCTCCCGAGCAGCTCCTTTATATACGACCCCGAATACAATCCTGGAAAACGTCCCGTTACCTGGTTCACGTGCGTCACAAAATCCCGCGCCTGTTGCAGCGACATACTTGAACCGCCTGGATTCTGTTCGAAGTCGAGCACCAGCAACGTATTCTCAAACGCGCCAACAGTCTGAAGAAAATGCTCCGCCTGCGACGCGCCATCGTCACCGGTCCCGAAATGATAAGCGCCCCACAATAGCCCGGCCGCCTGAGCGTTGCCGCGATTAGTGACGTACATCGGGTCAACGACCGTTTCTCCCTGCGTGGCTTTATGAATGACCCCGATTATCCCGTCGCCCTGTGCTTGCTGCAGATTGATATTCCCGTTGTGATGTGAGATGTCAACGACTGCATTTAATGGAACTGGCATTGTTTCTCCCTTTATGAGGTTTCGGATTTTGACTGTCTATGTTTAAATCACCTTCCGCCGCAAAGCAATCGTTTGGGAAACAAAGCTGACCGATTTGTCATTGATAATATGAGATACATTTGCGCCTCTGTAATGCTACTGATGTGCCTGCTGTTGGCGGTGACTTCCGGTTTTACCGCCGCTCCGCAAGCGACCAACATCATCGCGACGCTCTACGACGACGGCAAATCCTGCCCGAATAACTGTGACGCTCACGTCGTCTTTCATCCGCGTCACAACGGCACGAGGAACGCGTTTGATCCGGCGAGCACACGCTCGGCGCCGCGAAAATGCGTGGTGGGTCAGGAGTGCAAGATATGCTTTTCAGCGAACGACTCGAGTTGCATGCTCGCAACTTATCGTGGTGCGGGTCCGGAGTTCGGCCGGTTTGATTTCACTCCGGCGTTTTACGAAGAGAATTGTTCGAAACCAAACTTACCCACTGCCTTTTCGCGCGAATGCCGCGGCGCCCAACCCGCCATCAACCGCCTCCAGCGCCAAATCAACTGCATCGCCACCCCCGAGCATGAAAAGTGCAAGACCATGATGGCAGCCGCGGCGAGGCGAAAGGCTGCGGATGACGTGATCTACGACGAGTGCAAGAGCATGGGCGAAGCGGCCTTCAATCAAAAACACAAAAACAATCCGGCCATGCAGCGGAGTAACGACTGCGCGTACGAAAAACTCCGTAATGGTGGCGGCGGCCGCTGGCGACGTCTCCTCGACGGCGCCTGCCGTCCCGGCACCTACGTCGGCCGCGATGGTCTGGACTGTTGTTCAACCAGCCTCTACGCCGCCGCGTTTCTGGGTATCGAGTGCAGAGGATTTTTCGTGTCGCAGTAGGTTGGCAGTCATCTTTCAGTTCTCCGGAGATCGCGAAATCGAATGACGATAATCAAATCCGGTGTTCAACGATTGCGCCGCGGTTGGACCAACGCCTCGCAATGGACCGAAACCTAAGGGCAAGGAGAGCAAACACTCAGGTAGCACGTGCAGCAGAATCCGTCAGCATTCGAGTCTTCTTCCACATCATCAGAAATACCTCCGGTCAGGGAGCTGGTTCCGAAATGGCTCTTAGAAACCAAATCACGGTGTAAATGAAGCTTTGCCGGGAGGACCGGGTGGTGTTGGCGCTCCAACGCCATCCAGGTTCGAGCTGGCCGGCTTTGAAGAAACTGTCAATGACGCAGGTTCAATATGGAATCTGGGAGCAACCCACGCAAGCTGAAATCCAGGTGAAAGCCACACTCAACAGAGGTGAAAGGTTCAGAAAATGACGAACTATAGTTTCCTGCCGGGTCTGGTACTATACAACTCGACTTGACCTTCGCTGGTGTTCAAAAAGTAGTTAACCGGCGCTTTGGATTTGGCCGGATCATCAGGCTCTCGATCAACGACAGGGCTCGCGTCCAAATTGTATTGTTTTTCTTGCGTTCCGGAGTTGAACTTTATAGTTATGGCGATATCTTTCTTCCAAAGAAGTTCTGATTGATTTGGCTGTAGCGTTCTTTGTTGCCAGGTCTTATCCTCGTTGAAAACGTAGTACGTTATTGCTTGAGTAGTTCGATTCTGAACGACCCCTACTTGCCATACTACTTTGCCTGAGCGCCGGGCTTCGTCAGTAACTAATCCATCGTTTAGTCGATCGGCCTCTTGTCTTAATTGTAGAGCCAATTGCGTGGATTGGTATTCCGACTCTGCAATTTCCGATGCTCGGTTTGCACTAAAGATCCATTGACTGGTCAACAAAATGACCCCAGTCAGTTGCATGATGATCGCTAACCCCAACAGGACTTTAGGCTTTGCAAGGCTCCATAGAATAGCAACCACGGTTACAAGAACCACACCTGCCGCGAAAACTTTATGTAATCTAGCGGTCTCGACCGACTGTGGCGTGAACAGGGTCAGCGAGAGAATAATCCAAATAACAATACCGTTCACGCTCCATACCAAGAGTTGGATAGCACCTATTGACAGTGAATTTTTGTGTTTGGAATGCGCCTCAGACGACCCACTGTCCGGTCTCGATTTGTCTATTTGGGTCGTGGGTTTAAGGCTTTGTAGTTCCTTACTACTTTCCCTATGTATGTCAGAGTCCACTGACGAAAGCTCAAGCGCGCGCCGAAACTCCAAGACCGCTCTTTCGGCATTTCCGATGCCCCTGTAAGCCATGCCCCGTCGGAAGTACAAATCGGCATTCGTTGGATCCAACTCGAGGGCAGTATTGAAATCAGCTATTGCCAGTCCAAAGTTGCCTTGCTCGAAATATAGGTTTCCTCGATGCAAATAAGCGCCAAAATGGCCCGGATTCTGCTCCAACTCTTTGCCAAAATCAACAATCGCTAAATCAGTTTGTCCCTTTGCAGCGTAAGCCCGAGCGCGCCAAGAGTAGACATCAGCAACCTTGTCGTATAGAAGGATAGCTCGGCATAAGGCCTCTAGTGCCCCATCGTATTCACCTTGCTCAACATAACGCGCGCCGTGTTGGACATATGCCTCAGCGGTTTCCCCTTGAATGGCATTTAACATATCAGTCGCTGAGTTAAAGCGATCTGACGGTTCCAGGGCCATTGCCTTCTCGATTATGGTTGCTAGTCCGGGGGTAATTTCAGGTCTCAAACTGTCGACGCGTTTTATAGGATCAGGCTGCTTTTGTTGTATTGCTGATTGCCGCTCGTAAGCATTTTTCGGTACCTCCCCTGTGCTCAGGTGATATAGCGCTGCTCCCAGAGAAAAGAGATCGCTGCGGATGTCGGTACCAAGACAACGCATTTGCTCAGGCGATGAATAAGCTGGTGTTCCTGCTCCAGGAACGAGGGTCTGGGTACCGCTTTTTGCCAGTCCGAAATCGAGCAAGAAAATGTTACCCTCGGCATCCAGTTTAATATTTTGCGGCTTGATATCGCGATGAATTACAGGCTGGCGACTTGATTCTTTAGAATGCAAATAACTCAGAATTTTTAGTAGCTGAATGGCCCAGGGAATAAGACTGCCTGGATGAATCGTGCCCTCTTCGTCCAAAATGTCCATCAAGTCGCGACCCTCAATAAACTCCATTATCAGGTAGCAGTTATTACCGAGACAGAAATAGTCAACAACTTTGGGAAGGCGCTCATGATTCAAGCTACGGAGGGTTATGGCCTCATTCAAAAACCATTGTCGTTGTGAGGGCTCAGCAAAGAAGGTCTGCTTTATTGCGTACACTTTTTCGAAGTGAATTTGCTTTGCTTTATAAATCCGTCCCATGCCACCGGATTTCACCGTCTCCCCTATTTCATAGTTGTCATGGAGGATGGTGCCAGGACTTAATTCTGTTGGATGTTCTGTCCGATTCATTTCAGCGCCTCAACTCGGCAGATACACTTATTGACGGAATCGCTTTGAAGGTCATGCAGAGACTTGAGGACTTAGCGAAGCCACACAAGTCAGGTTAATTCACCGGTGACTTAACACTTTAGACTTGATTTCCGAATGCATAGAGACGTGAATAGAATGAGACTGCATTGGAAGGCCAGATCTTTAAATACTCATCATCTCTTGTCAAGGTCTGGCAAAGAAATTAGGAGATCTAGTTATCCTAGAGCAGCGAAGCTATTCCAGCGGCGGTATGATGAGTGACTACGATTTTGGGTCTGCAGCATTAAATGCCGTGAGCAGTGGAGCGCCGTTGCTTGACTCAACGCAAAACGCTGGGCTAGTCTGCATCAGTCACTTACGACCAGCCGATTCACGCATTGGGGCCGTAGCTCAGCTGGGAGAGCGCATGACTGGCAGTCATGAGGTCAGGGGTTCGATCCCCCTCGGCTCCACCAATACTCGCAACAAGTTCCCGCACTCAGTTCGAATACTTTTCATTTTGTGCCATCGCTTCTCCTAACCCGTCGCGGCGCTTCAAAGACGAGGTCGGCGAAGGGTCTCTTGCTGCCTTCCCGATCCGCCATTGTCGGCGTCACTTTAGGATTCGATATGATCAAGTGGGCCTTTGAAAACTTGAGTGGAAGGTGATATTAGAAAAGCCCTCAATTACCTGCTGGAGAGACTTTGTGCAAAGCCGAGTGTGCAAGAGTATAAAGTTCGTAACCTTACTAATTGTTAGCGTGCTACTGGTCTCGAATTCGAAAGCACTGTTGGCCCAGGAAGCAGCCTACGTTCCGGAAAGGGATCCGCTCGTCCTCAGAAAACTCAACCACTGGCAGAACATGAAGTTTGGCCTTTTGATGCATTGGGGTCCGTATAGTCAATGGGGAATCGTAGAGTCGTGGTCGATCTGTTCTGAAGACGTAGATTGGTGTCGCCGCCCAAAGGGCATTAGTTATGTTGATTACGTAAAGAAGTACGAAGAGCTCCCGAAGAGTTTCAATCCGATCAATTTCGATCCGGCGAGGTGGGCCAGGGCCGCGAAAGATGCCGGCATGAGATACGTCGTCTTCACCACCAAACATCACGACGGATTTTCCATGTTCGACACTAAATATACCGACTATAAAATCACCGCCTCCGAAGTGCCGTTTCACGCAAATCCAAGGGCAAACATAACTAAAGAAATATTTAACGCGTTTCGAGGGGAAGGAATGTCGATCGGAGCTTACTTTTCAAAGCCCGACTGGCACAGTGACGATTACTGGGCACCGGAGTGGGCCACGCCCGATCGCAACAACAACTACGACACGCGAAAGTATCCGGAACGTTGGCAGCGTTTCAGAGATTTTACTTACAACCAGATCAACGAGTTGACGACTGAGTATGGTCAGGTCGACATACTCTGGCTCGACGGCGGTTGGGTGAAAGTACGAAAAGAACCATTTGATGCAACGGTTGGCAGCGGTCGCGTTCCATGGCAGCAGGATATCGATATGCCACGCATCGCGACGATGGCGCGAAAAAATCAGCCGGGAATCATAATTGTCGATCGCGATGTTCACGGACCCTATGAAAATTACCGGACGCCTGAACAGCAAGTACCGAACAAACCGCTGTCGTATCCGTGGGAAACTTGCATGACCATGGCGACGTCGTGGTCATATGTTCCCAATGATACTTACAAACCTCCACGCCAGTTGATCCACCTACTTGTCGACATCGTCGCTAAGGGCGGAAACTTTTTGTTGAATGTTGGCCCAAGCCCAACCGGCGAACTCGCGCCTGACGCTTATGATCGAATGCGCGAAATTGGAGCCTGGATGAAGATCAACGGCGAGGCGATCTACAACACGCGGCCAATTTCGCCTTACAAGGACGGAAAGATCTCTTTTACGTCGCTGAGCGACGGCACCGTCTATGCAATTTATCTTGCAGATGAGGACGAAACCGAACCGCCCGCCAAAGTATGGCTCACCGGGTTTACTCCTAAAACCGGATCGCAGCTTCAACTTCTAGGCACTAGCACTCCGCTCGCTTGGGAACGTATCGGAAAAAAAGTTTTGATAGATATTCCCGACGCAGTTCGGAAGCAGGCACGCGGTAAATACGCCTGGACGATCAAGATCGCGCGGTAACTAACCGCTCAATCTCCATCTCCTCACGAAGGCGAAGTTTGTTTCGCCAATTCCACTCGTAATCACACGCACGCGAAATCTTCTTCGCGATCCTCTACTAAAACACAACAACTTACGCTGGCATGAGTCGTGCACCACGAGGTGGAACGGAATCAGGGGATCTTCGTCCACAGAATCTACTAGGAGGACTCTATGCATAACATTGGCAATACCAATCTGGGTTCGAGGTACGGCGAGTATGCCGGCGAATACGCCGGTGAGTATGCCGGGGAAATTCCCGGCGAGTATGAAGGCGAATTTGCCGGTGAGTACGCCGGCGAACTGCCCGGTGAATATGCCGGCGAATATGCCGGTGAGTACGCGGGTGAAATGCCCGGTGAATACGCAGGTGAGTATGCCGGTGAGTACGCCGGCGAAATGCCCGGTGAATACGCTGGCGAGTATGCCGGCGAATACGCTGGTGAGTATGCAGGGGAGTCAGAAAGCTTCGGCGAATTCGGTCACGAAAGTCCACTCAGCGAAGCTCAGGAGATGGAGTTGGCGTCGGAGCTGCTGAATGTCTCGAACGAAGCCGAGTTGGAACAGTTCCTGGGCAAGCTCATAAAAGGAGTCGGAGGGTTTTTCAAGTCCGGCGTGGGCAAGCAGCTCGGTGGAGCGTTAAAGGGCGTCGCCAAAAAGGCATTGCCGTTTGCGGGCAGTGCGCTCGGCAACATGATTCTGCCCGGCGTCGGCGGAATGATTGGCGGCAAGCTGGCTTCGGCGGCCGGAAGCATGTTTGGTCTCGAGCTTGAAGGTCTGAGCAACGAGGACAGGGAGTTTGAGGTCGCCCGTCAAATAGTTCGCCTCGGAGCCGCGGCGGCGAGTAACGCCGCTCAGGCAGATCAATCTGCGCCGCCCGCGCAGATCGCACAGACCGCCCTAACCTCTGCCGCGCAACAGTACGCGCCAGGATTACTCCGAAACATCGACCCGTCGGCAGGCTCCGCGCAAGCTGCTGCTCAAGCTACTGCTCAATACGGCGGTGGCTGTCGCCGTTGCTCACGCAATAGAAGCGGACGTTGGTTTCGCCGCGGTCGCAGCATCGTCCTGGTTGGGATCTGAACCATGTTTGTCCAACGCACCAGATCATTCCGAGCAACATCCGCAACCGTTGGCCCAGCTCTGATGTTGGTCGATCAGGAAGCGCGCGCGTTGCTCGTTCGCTTACGGCGAGTGAAGCCGTTAGCTCTGCAGCAAACCATGCCGCCGGCGGCCGCGTTGCCGCCGGCCGTGCTTAGCTCCATCGATCGCTATTTGATCAGCGGACGGCGCAAGGTCCATCGGATGGTGACGAGGTTTCTCCGCTGGTTGCGAAGTCCAGCGGGGCAAACGGCTCCTCCGGAAATTGCGCAGCGCCGGTTCAGCATGTTGCGCATGCGCTTCAACGTTACGTTATCGCACCTCGACATATTTTCGGCGGCGCTCACCCAACGCAGTGAGCAGGAGACCGGAGTTTGGTTAGCTGGTCTCGACATCGTCGCCGCGGATGCGTTGGCGCTGCGCGGTAACTATTACACCGCGCCAGGGTTGATTTGTTTTTTGGATCGCGGGCATGGCGCGGCTATTCGGAGAGCACGGACGCGTTTGCCAGGGGGCGGCGAAACTCCGGTGTCGATCGTGCACATGCCGCGCGAGCGAATGATCGGCAGCGGCATCGCGTCGTCGCTGATTCACGAAGTTGGGCATCAGGCCGCGGCCCTGCTTGATCTGATCCCATCGATTCGTCCGGTGTTGCGGGGGCTACAACGCACCGGTGGCGAGGAAGGGAAGGCATGGATCTACTGGGATCGCTGTATCTCAGAAATCCTTGCCGACTTCTGGTCAGTTGCGCGGGTAGGCCTGACCTCGACTTCCGGTTTGATGGGAGTCGTTTCCTTGCCGCGGTACTTCGTCTTTCGGTCGCAGCCGGATGATCCACATCCGATGCCATGGATTCGCGTCAGGCTAAGTTGCGCGATGGGGCGGGCACTTTTTCCTCATTCACAGTGGGACAGGATGGAGAACATCTGGCTCTCCTTTTACCCACCGGCTGGTCTCGACAACGAGAAGCTCGCGCTGATCAGTGTGCTCGAAAAGACAATGCCCAGTTTGGCGACGCTGATTGCGCATCACCGGCCCAAGTCGTTGCGCGGCGCTTCGTTGATGGAAGCCCTGCACACCGATGAGCGGCAACCCGACCGGCTGAAAGAGTTGTTTCAAGCGTGGCGAGCTCAGCCCTCGCTGATGTATGAGGCTTCGCCAAGCATGGTCTTTGCGGTAATCGGCCAGGCTCGGGCGGAGGGGGTGCTCAGTCCTGAAGCTGAGGGCCGCACGTTCTCTCAGATGCTGAACTACTGGGCGTTACGCGACACGCTGGACACGGCAGTCTATTGCGCCAAGCCGGCGCTGGTTCGTTCTACGGCACCGTCATTATTGTTCGACACAAATTAAAGGAGGCAACATGGCAGACAAGAAAAGACCGGGTGAAGGGGATCTCCCTGAAAAATTCAGCGAGCCGGTAGACCCCAAGTCGCAAAGAGCCCACGAAGGTAGGGACAGGGGTCATCATGATCGGCATGACGACCTCGGCGATCTTGGTGATATTGGCGGGACCGGCGGTCCTGGTGGTCCTCGATTTCGCGTCGATGCGTCGTTGTCGCGCTCAGAGAACGTGACGACTGAAGACGCCGCGCTCTGGGCCGCAATTCGCAATCGCACCGATGCCATTCGGTCTGACAGATACGAAGATTTCATCAATCTCGTACTCAGCGAGAGCCAGACCGAGGTCAGTCTCGCCGAGGAAGTCGGCGAATCTGAGAGGGCTCATCACGACGATGACGAGGTTTACGAAAGGCGAATCAGGCCCATCAAGGCAGTTGAAGACATGGGAGCGCCATCGATCAAGGAAAGGCTGGCGGACCTGGAAAGCGCCCCGAGCATTTACGGCGTCGACGCTTACAACTTGCTCAAGCTGGCCACTCAGGCTTTCCTGCTGCTCGAGACCGGCGTTGCCATCCGGCACCGCGATCCAATAACTGGTCAGGTGCATACGCGCGATTTTCTCGAAGGAGAGGAATCGCGAACCGGCGACCGGCTCACAGTCAGGCAACTCAACAACCGGCTGGAGCGTTACCTGCGGCAGACTTTGACGGGAACCAGTGGTTCTGCCTTCGGACTTCCTTACCTGAGACGAATCGTGCGGGCGTTGGTTGACATTGATTGTCGAACGGATGAGGAGCTGCCATACGGTTTGGGTGTGATGCGCCACCGGTTCTCTTCGCCCAGCCTGCAGGAGTTGATCTGGTCCTACTGGCACGAAGAAGGAATGCTCGTACAGACCATGAACGCGATCTGCATGCGCTTCCAAAACCGGCGTGGACCACAGGAACAGGATCCGCTGGCGAATCTGGAAATTGATCCACTAAGACCTTTGAACAACCTGCTCTGGGGTTATATCCAGGACGAATACAACCGGCTCACGGTGCCTCGCCGAGCCTATGAATACGATCATCACTACGGCTTGAAGATGGTCGGCCGCGCCGTGCCCGAGCTGCGCTCCGCTGACAGCCGATCCAAATTCATCGAGGCCTTCCACAACCTGCTTCATCGCACCGCCGCCTTCTATCGCGCTGATGCCGACACCACGGTCATTGCCGATGGCTTCTCTCTGTTGAGTTCGTTGCGGGAAGTGCACCTGTTGCTGGCGGAAGGAGCGCATAACCAGTTTGGCGATCTGCCGTGGACCTCGCGCGCCGAGATGCTAATGATGCAATGGATGCTGGGCAGACCGGAGATGCGCGAGTTCCTTCGCGGACGGGCGATGGTTCCCTACACCGAACGATGGATGGGCCAGGTCGACTCGATGAAGAAGTTGCAGGGTTGGACCGACGTTTCGGTACAGCACTTCCGAAACCTGGGCGTCTACGGAGAGCAGATCCTGCTTTCAATCCGCTATGGCAACTGGAACGAGATTAACGATCAAGCTAATGCCAAGACGTGGGCGCGTTACTGGAGACCCGAGATCCAGGGCTACATCCACGCTTATTTGTCAGCCTGTGGCGTCGATCTCTCAGAAGACATCGTTGACAACAGAGCGGCGCCGGCTCGTTACGCGCAGCCGTCTTCACTGCTGGCAGAACGGCTGGCCGCGCAGGGCATGCAGGGTGGAACACCGCCTGGGCTTCCTGCCGGAGGCGTGAGCTTTGGCGCTCTTCCCACCCCGCGGCGGCGGGCGCTCAATCCCGGCAGAAAGGGCTGAGGCGAATCCGAACAAGCGTCGGGACAAGCCAGCGTTGTCTGCCTTACGCGGAACGCTGCTGACCCGGTATCACTGACCAGCCCGCATTTGTCATGCGAGCGTTGACTGACCTTAGCCGCAGTCAGAAATGGAGGAGATCGATGTACCAGGAATATGAATCCGAAACTGCCAATGAACAACCGTTTGCCGGTGAGTCTGAAAGTGCAGGCGAAATGTGGAGACGCCGCCGAAGGCGTCGCATCAGATCTGGTATGCGTCCCAGATTTTTTAGACGCCGGCGGCGACGCATTTTTGCGAATCCAAATTTTGGTAGCGGAGGTTTTGGTGGTGGAGCATTCCCAGAGCCACCTGAGCCTCCGGAATCAGATGACGACGCCGGCGAATCCGAATTCCGCGGCCGCGTAGTGCCCGGCAGGTTTGCTCCTCGCTCCGCTTTTCGAAGTGTCGCTTTTCGCCGGCCCCTCGTGAGACGGTTTGGTCCTATGGGCCGTCCTCGGGTTGGGTTTCGATCGGGAATTCGTCCGCGGATCATGGGCCGTCATGCATTTCGTCCGGGAATTCGTGCAGGAGTTTGGCGTGGTCGGCACCCGTTACGCCCGTTAGTTCGTCCTGGTGTTTGGGCAGGCCGATATCGCCCGGGATTTCGTCCCGGCTGGGGAGGTCGTCCTCTGTTTCGCGGCGGTGTTGCTCCCAGCGCCTGGCGTGGTCGTTACCGGTATCCGGCGGGGTATCGCTATGGCATGTGGCGGGGTCGGTATCCGTATCGACCAGGAGTTCCGTATCCAATTTGGCCGGGACTGCTACCGTTGCCTCCTCCAGTTGAAGGGCCGCCGCCTGATTCCGGAGCTCCCCTTGCGCCACCGCCTCCGTTAGTGGCACCGCCGATAATCGCGGCGCCAACCGCGGTCTTTGATCCGAGTTTGATGCCACCCGAAGCGCAGCCAGAGCCGGCGGTCGAACCACCAGCCGAGCCAAGCGGAGGTGACAGCGCTGCTGCTGCTCCGGGCGGCGATGCTCCGGCAGCCCCGGAAGGTGACGCTCAACCTGATGGAGACGCCCCGGCTTCTGAGTTCTTCTTCGAGTTCGGTGGGGCTTTCACGCCGACGCCGGTTGAGAATCCGGGCGGAGGACGCATTGCAGATAGGCGCGCGCCTCATCCGTCACAGGTGGCCCAGGTTCGTGGTGTCGGGCGAAATCATGTTCCGTTACACCGTTTGGCCGCCGCTGCTTTGGAAGCACTGATTACAGCCGCGCGCGCCGACGGCATACGCGAGCCACTGTTGCGACCGACTTCCGGATTTCGCGATCCGGCCCGGCAGGCGCAACTTTGGCAACAAGCACTACAGCGATATGGCTCACCCCAGGCAGCACGCAGATGGGTGGCTCCGCCAGGAGGCAGCGCTCACCAAACCGGCCGCGCGATCGACTTTTATCTCGGCGGGCAGAATTCAAGTGATCGCGTCGCTCAGTTGCGAACACTGCCGGCTTACCAGTGGTTAGTCAGAAACGCAGCGAGGTTCGGGTTCTATCCTTACGCCAACGAACCATGGCATTGGGAATACAACCCACCAGCAAATGGATCGCGCCGTTGATCGTAGAGTGATGATTTAACTCCAGAGCGAGTTGAGAGTGGCGCCGAGACGGAAATAACCGCTCGGCGCCATGACCTCAACGCCGAGTGAGCTAAAAGGCGATGAACGAATATTCCTTTTCAGAAAACTCAGGAAGTGAGTTTCTCGGTGAATCGGGTCGCTGGTTTCGCGGGAACGGTACGATTGTCGTGAGCCCCGGCGTCGCCGAACCGCTGAATCGCGAGACGAGTGTGTTTTCACGTTGGAAGGCGCCACGAGTTTCCCGCTCGCGAGTCCTTACCTACACAACCAAAGATGTGATTGATAACCGGATTAGCATACCTGCTCAACACTCGCTGGTCCGTCTCTCCAAAAATCCTCGCACTAACGCTGCCGCCGTGGGTTTGCTCAACGACGTCAAGAAAAGACGTCTGGGCGGAATATCCTGTGTCAACTGGCAAAAGGCAGCACAGCGTGCCCAGAAGTTGGGGAAATCCTGGTGGACGGTGATCCCGCCGGGCGAAGATGCGATGGTCCTACTCGATCCCGCCAATCCGCTGGCTGGTCAGCCATTGATTGTCTTCCGCCGTGAACTCGATCCTGACTGTGGTTTGCTCAAGGGTGAAAAACGATTTGCCGCGAAGCCCGCACGACTCGATGCTGCGCTTCTCAAAGTGTGGTCCAGTCTTCGCCGGATGCGACGCAGCAAGCCCCGCTTGTGTCCGGTTCGGAGACCCGGGCCGATTGAAGCGGAACAAGTTCCTGCTTTTACTTGTATCGCCAACATCATTCCACCAATTCTCGGTCAGATAGTGCCACCGCGGCCGGCACTTCGACTGAGCGACATTACTGCTGATAAAACCAAATACGTTGATTCAGGCGGTCAGGACGGCAAGGCACTTGCCGCGCCCGAAACACATCATGCCTTCTGCGACGACGCGGGCGGAGCAGCCCTGCCACTGATTCCGGTATTGAGCAACGATGAGAACGCCTGCGGCATTGACCGATTTCGCATCGCACGTGTGGCAATACCAAAGAAGCTTAGAGGAACACTTGTCGTCTTCTCAGCTAATACCACAGACGCTGCCGCTAATCCGCCTGGACTATTTATGGTTTGGATCCCTGATAACCTGGACCAGAAAAAGGCCGAGAGAGTCATCGATTTTCACGTTGCGTTGCACGCGCAGCCTACGGGCACGAATGTCAGCTATCCGTTGGGAATCGAAACCGAAGCTAACGGAAAACAGAGTCAACCTTACATTACCAAAGGCTACTTTCAAGTAATGTGGCGGACGTGGGCGCACTTCCAACATGACATGGTCCAGCGTGACTGTGTTTATGTCGCGCCGATCGCGCCTGACAATGAAATGTTCAGCAAACTTACGGCCGCCACGCTGGCCAAATGGTTGCAGGAAGTTGCTGTACTGGTGAAAGCGCGGGTGCTGCCGCCTGGTTCATCAGCAAGTAATGTGAGGATCGGTAGAGTTGCTTTATCAGGCTTCAGCCGGGGAGGCCAATGGGTCAGCATAGTGCTCGCCAACGCCGGAGACGCTGCCGGAACAAACTTCCTGAGTAACAACGTCAAGGAGGTTTATTTCTTTGACGTCGCGGGCGACAGTCCCGAAGCCGTTCGCAACTGGCAGGCCAACTCCATTAACTCAATTCTGCGAGTGTACGACAGCCGTTTGAGTAAGTATCAAGTCTACAAATCCATGATTGAGACCGGAAAAGGACAAGAGCGTGTCCGAATCTATAAGAGTGCTCCCGCAGGTCAGGCGCGAGAAACAAACTCCGCTAAGGGATCGGTCGTCTTTGTGCCCAGTTCGCTCCTGAGAAAAGCAACAGGCTGCGGTACGAGAAATTTTGGTTGCGCGGTTCCTTTCTCTCAGGACGCGCATGCTTGGTACGTTAATTTTTTCATGGCTCACGCACTCAACAGCAGCGATTTCGCTCGTCTGTAAGGCGAGCACGGCGGAGGAGTAGAAATATGAGAAGCGCACTTATTCCCGAAACAACGCCCGTTCCTTCATGCGGCCACTCGACTGGACCATTTGGTCGCTGGTATCGCAATGGCAACCGCCTTGTAGTTGTGCCTGCTCGCGACTACGCGAGTGGTGACCGATTCAACCATGAACTTGCCGGCGAGTTTGGAGAAGGTGAGACCAACCGCACCATAAATATGCCGCCGCTCGATATTGTCGGTTCAGCCCCGAAGCCCGCGATCCAGGAAGGCGACCCGCGCATCATCGATCTGACCTCGAAGGCAGACAAGAGTCGGCGTTTCAGCACGCGCGATCCGAAAAAGGTTTGGGCCCTGGTGCTGCATCAGATGGCCTGCTGTTTCAAGGTCCGGGATCCACTGACGCGCTTTCTCAAGATGGCTCCCCATTTTGCGATCCTTCCGGACGGACGGATTCTTCAGTTGCACCCGATCCTGTCATTGACCGGCGCCTCCAACGGTTTTAACCCCGGCAGTGTTGCCGTCGAGTTTGCGGGCAACTTTCCTGATACTCGAGGCCGGTGGTGGCACGGAGCTGAAAACGGCAAAAACCAGGTGACCCCGGCTCAGATTGAGTCTGGCCGTTACCTGGTGCGGTACCTGAAGCGCGTTATGGGACTGCGAGAGATTCTGGCCCATCGCCAGTCGAGCGGCACACGCGAAAATGATCCGGGTCCGGACATCTGGTACCACGTGGGCCAATGGGCCATCGACAATCTCGGTCTGACCGACGGCGGGCCGGGTTTCAAAACCGGCAGCGGCAATCCGATTCCCGATCTATGGCGCAAATGGGGCCAGGCTAAACGGCAGCCGGAACTGGAGTTCAGCGCCTACGAGTCTGAAGTGGGAGAAGGTGAAGTCAACCGGGATAGTTCTCCGTACGTTCGCTGGGTGCAGCAGGCACTGAATCGGATTCTGGGATTACAACTGGTAGTTGACGGCGACGCCGGTGTAAAAACTCGCAGCGCAATTCGTAGTTTTCAAACGCAACGCGGACTGGTTGCCGACGGCATCGTTGGATCAAAAACTGAGGCCGCACTGATCGCCGCCGGCGCTGGTCCAGCGCCGGGCGCCTCGGGTAGTTCCGCCACGGCGGCGACTTGCGCACCGAATATCTACGTCGACTGTCCCAATCCCGGTCCGCCGCCAATTGAGGTGCTGGATAACTTTGGGCATGACAGTGCCAGTTTGAATCGTCCTCGTCATACGCCGCAGATCAATAACGTCGCGCGCCAAATAACGTCGAGTCAAAGTACCTCCCAGCCGGTTCATACCGTGTTGATTGCCGGACATACGGATCCCACCGGTAACGACAACTACAACTTCGACCTGGCTCGCCGGCGAGCGGAAACGGTTGCTCGAGAACTGTGCCTCACCCTTGGTCCAAGTGTGGTCGCGAAGATAAAGTTTACGCTGACATCCTGCGGCGAGCGTCAACTGAAAGCCACCCGTGAATTGAGCCGGCGGGTAGAAATATTTCTGACAAAAGCAGTGGCGCCGCCGCCGCCACGAACAACGCCACAGCCTCCACCGGCCGGAAAGTGCAACTTTCTGCCGTCGCGACACGGGTTTAAGTTTACGAATTTTTTCACCCTGCCCTCGGCGATCACTGACCCGCTAAATTATCTCGGGATTCCGGTCGGCTCAGGCAGCTATGGGCTTTGCGGAGGAATGTCTTTTCTAGCGGCTGATTACTTCAGCAATGGACTGGCAATCCCCGGTACCTCGTCAGTCCCGCCCACCGGAAGCAGTCTTTACAACAAACTACTTGGGCGCCAGCTCGACTCATTAAATATTAACGTTGACCTCAGCTTGCTGCTGGGAACCTTCGGGATCCCCGGCACGGGAATTCTGAGCCCTGGCTTTGCACTGCCGGTATTGAAATTCTGGGACTGGATGGGATTGCCGGATACGGGACGCGGCAGTGTCGCACACAAGTCGGCGCTCGAAGTTGCCGTCATCAATCCGCTCATGCGGCGCAGTAAGTTTGCCGTTCTCGGCCTGGTGCTGGTAAACCGCTCCGGCTCGCTGACTAACAATCACCAGGTGCTGGCTTACTGTCTGACCCAGCGAGCACCAAATGATTTTGTGTACTCCATCTACGATCCAAACCATCCGCGGCGAGACGATATTCGTATTGAGGTGAAGATCGTTGGCAGCGAGGCGCAGGTGTTTCATGTGGTCGGAGCCGGAAGTGCCTCGCCGACCCGAACACCAGTCCGTGGCTTCTTCAACATGAGCTATTCGCCGGTGAGGCCGTAACCGTTGGAAAATGGAAAACAAACAGCCACTTGCTTATGCTCAGGCAAACAGCAGCCGCTTCGTTTCGGAACTGAAGGATTTCATTCGCTTCCCGTCCATCAGTGCTCAGCCGAAACACGCCGGCGACCTGCGCAAATGCGCGGCGTGGCTAGCAGCCCACTTGCGCCGGATCGGGCTAAAGCGCGTCGAGGTTATTCCGACTAAGGGACATCCGCTGGTCTATGCTGAGTGGCTGCACGCTCCAAATCTCCCGACCGTTTTGATCTATGGTCATTACGATGTGCAACCGGCGAGTTTGTCTGAGTCGTGGCGTTCGCCGCCATTCGTTCCCACGCAACACGGGGAAGATCTATACGGTCGAGGCGCCTCGGACGACAAGGGCCAACTCTTCGCACACCTCAAGAGCCTGGAATCATGGCTTAAGACTACCGGCAAATTGCCGGTCAATGTTAAATGCCTATTCGAAGGCGAAGAAGAGATCGGCAGCCGAAACCTGAGCCGGTTCCTGACGCAAAACAGCCGGGAACTGAGCGCGGATGTGGCAGTGGTTTCAGACATGTCGATCCTGGCTCCCGATCGTCCGGCGCTTACCTATGCGTTACGCGGCGCCCTCGCGTTCGAATTGGAGGTGACCGGCCCGCAAACTGACCTGCACGCCGGCACATTCGGCGGAGCGGTGCACAATCCGCTTCAGGGACTTTGCGAAATCATCTCGAGCCTGCACGATGCAAGGACGGGTCGAATTGCGATCCCGGGCTTTTACGACAAAGTGCGCCACTGGTCCAAAGGTGAGCATGCCGGCATGGCTCGTACCGGCCCAACTGATCAGCAGATACTCCGCGAGGCCCGCTCGCGCATTGGGTGGGGCGAGCAAGGCTATACGCTCTACGAAAGAACCACGCTGCGTCCGGCGTTGACGATCAACGGCCTCAGCGGCGGTTACCAGGGAATTGGTCCCAAGGCCGTGATTCCAGCCAAGGCCACCGCCAAGCTCGCCGTCAGGTTGGTTCCCGATCAAACCCCACAGGAAATCGCAGCCCTGCTACAAAAGCACTTTGCGAGAATCACGCCACCAACGTTGCGGGCGACGATGCGAATTGACCTGGGCGTTAATTCCGTCGTGGTCAGCCGCAGTAATACGTTTGTAGAAGCGGCCGCCGTCGCTTATCAAAAAGGTTTCGGGGCCGCGCCGGTCTTCAAGCGGTCAGGCGGAACTATTCCGGCGGTGAGTTCCTTTCAAGATATTCTCGGGCTGCCCATAGTGATGATGGGCTTTGGCTTGCCCGACGATCGAATGCACGCTCCTGACGAAAAATTCCACTTGCCGAACTTCCACAAGGGTATCGCAACCAGTATCTGGTTTCTTTCCGAGGTCGCCGCGCGACGATCCTGGAACCCAATGCAGATCCCCAACTATCTAAACCGATCGAGCGCGATGAGCGCCGGATGAAAGTGTACTGTCATGATTATTGATTGCCATTGCCATGCTGGGAAAGGTGACGGGTTGACTGGTCCATGGGACACAGATGCGCCGTTGCGAAAATATCTGCTGCGCGCCGCGCGGGCGGGTATCAATCGCTCAGTGCTGTTTGCCGCTTTTCATTCCGATTACAGCGTCGCCAATCGTGAAGTCGCGCGCATCGTGCAGAGCCGGCCGGATCGTTTCTATGGCTTTGCCTTTATCAATGCCGGACGCGATCGCGGGCGAGTGCGGGCGATGATCGAGGAAGCAGTCAGGCGCTACGGCTTTGTCGGCATCAAGGTACATCGTCACGATTCGCCGATCACACGCGAAGTTTGTGAAAGCGCGCGGGCGTTTTCTCTGCCGGTGATCTATGACGTGGTTGGCGAAGTCTCAGTGATAGAGTTGCTGGCCGAAGAATACCCCGACGTGTCGTTCATCATCCCTCATCTGGGGAGTTTTGGGGATGATTGGCGCGCGCAACTGGCGCTGATCGATCACCTGGTTCGACATCCCAACGTTTTCGCCGACACTTCGGGCGTGCGCCGTTTTGATCTGCTCGAACAGGCGGTGCAAAGGGCGGGAGCAAAAAAGATTCTGTTCGGCAGCGATGGACCATGGCTGCATCCGGGAGTCGAGTTAGCAAAAGTGAAAGTTCTGAATTTGTCACCTGCTGACGAAGCCCTCGTGCTGGGTGGAAATTTTCTGCGACTGATCGCGCGTGTCGGGACTCGCAGACAAGCACGAGTTCATAGATCGCATAACGACTGGAATGCCGCCGCTCTCGCCGGCCATGGCGACCGAGGCGATCCGTGGCTCGTGACCTAGTTAACTTTCTTCTCTGTGCAACCTTTTGATCCACAGATTACACAGATCAACATCTGTGTAATCTGTGGATCGCAAAGGGTTGCACAGGGAAATCCATTTCTCTAGCGCGGCCGGCGCGCGGCGCGGCGCAGTTGTAACGCTCGATCAGTAACGCCAAGTCTGGCGGCCGCGCGCTGCAAGTTGCCATTCTCTTCTTCGATCACAATTCGCTCCGCCAACTCGCCAGTGGTGCGCTCGATTTCTTTGAGACTCGTGCCCGACGCCACCGCGGTGCGAATGGCGCCTTCCAGACCTGCAGGCCAATTGAGTTGATCGTCAGCGTGTGGTCGTTCGTCGTCGGGTACATCACCGACGGTGAGTGGTCCTGGTCCAACATGATGCTGGACCATGCGCGTGACCAGTTGTTTCAGATCGCGCACGTTGCCCGGATACTGTCGCGCCATCAGGTACTGGCGCACGGCCTCGTCGAGCTCCGGAGGATCTTGCGGACAAAGTTGGTTGATGAAATGCCTGGCCAGCACCGCGATGTCGCCGCTCCGCTCATCGAGTGAGGGCAAATGACAAGTCCAACTGGCAATCCGGTAATAGAAATCCCGGCGAAACCGACCCTGCGATTGTTCGTCCAACAGATTTCGGTTGGTCGCGCACACGAGGCGAAAATCAGTCTTATGCCAGGTATTGCCCCCAACCCGTTTGTAAGTTCGCTCCTGAACGACGCGCAGCAGTTCGGCTTGCAGATTGAGCGGTAACTCTCCGACCTCGTCCAGAAAGAGTGTGCCTTTATCGGCCAGGGCGAAAGCTCCCTCGCGCGCGGTGACGGCGCCGGTAAACGCGCCGCGTTCGTGACCGAAAAACTCGCTGCCTGAAAGTTCCGGCACAATCGTCGTGCAATCCAGAACCACCAGCTTGCCCTTATTGGGGCGTTGATCGAGCGTGTGAATTAACTGCGCGAACAGCTCCTTGCCGGTGCCACTCTCTCCAGTAATAAGCACCGAAGAGTCAGTGAATCGAGCCACATCAACGATTCGTCTCAAGGCACGAATCCAGGGAGCGCTTTGGCCGGCAAGATGACCCTTGACTAAAGACGAACGTACAATTTCGTCGATCTTTTCCCAGCGCGCGAACCTCGCGGCGACCTGGCGAGCCGAATTCACAGACTGATTCCAGGCAAAGACATCCGAAGCGCCCGCAGCCAGCAGCGACCAACTGGCAGCCGGCTTAAGGCTGGCGGGTGAAAGCGAAATACCCAGCACTCGCTCCAATCCACAACCAGTTGTTTCGCGGAGCAGATCGAGAAGCGCCGGTGTGATTTCGTCAAAAAAAACGATCCCGGCTCCGGACGTAGACTGTGGACGGGCAGGGTGGTGTTGCACCCCCTCGTTACTCAACGAGTCGAGGATGGCAGCCTGAGGTTGCTGCCCCTGGAAACTGAACCATACGTCCATGAGCGTACTCCGGGTCAAGGAGGCTCCTGAGGCTGGCGGCAGAATGCCAGCCCAGAGTTGCGTCAGGACCAACTCTGAAGACTACTGTGTGTGGAACCCAGGACAGGATGAAGCTGGGACCCACAAACCTTTCTTTCAAAAATGAAAATGACCGCAACGAAAGCGGGCGATGCGAGTGTAAGGGACCGCGTGCTTTTGAGGTTTTATTCGAAACCTTCGAAAGTGAGTGTTGCGGATATCAATGAGAAAGAGCGCGCTGCATTTTACCGACAGTCCGTCAAGGCGGCAAGAAATCGCAGTGTTTTATTTTTAGCCTGGTCACGAGAAAGTACACGATGCTTATAATATTTATGAGCATAGAGTCAGAATCGTTTCTGCGTCTTGTACCTTTTTGTGGGTTAATCTGTACCGGTTGCGAATACTGATCACAAATGTGCGAATTGAGGGGTGGACGGGGACTGAATTGTTCCTGAGGGATGTTGCGCGCGGGCTACTAAAGGCGGGGCACAGTCCGGTGCTTTACAGTCCGCGGCTCGGGCCGCTGGCGGCGGAGATACGGAATGAAACCATTCCCGTAATCGACGATCTCTCGCAACTCTCCACGCCGCCTGACATCATCCACGGCCAGCACGTTAACGAAACCCTCACGGCGCTGCTGCATTTTGAAAACACCCCCGCGCTTTACTTTTGTCACGACTGGTACTTTCCCGACGACTACCCGCCGCGCTTTCCGCGAATCCTGCGCTACGTTGCTGTTGACGATCAGTGCCATGACAAACTCGTGTGGGAATGTGGAATTCCGGAAGAGCTGGTTTATGTCATTTGTCAGTTTGTTGATCTGGATCAGTTCGTGCCGCGTTCGCCGCTGCCGGCGCGCCCGCGTCGTGCCGCAGTGTTGTGCAATCACACAAAAGACAACGAACACTTGAAAGCGGCGCGCGAAGCATGCGCTCGACACGGCGTGACCTTGGACGTTTACGGTGCAGGCGTCGGCAACATTTGCGTCCGACCGCAAGAGACACTGCGCGACTACGACGTCGTTTTCGCGAAGGGACGCGCGGCTCTTGAAGCCGCGGCAGTTGGTACTGCGGTTGTCGTTTACTGGTGGCGTCGCCTGGGACCAATGGTGACCACACACAATCTTGATCCGTTGCGCGCTGATGGATTTGGTATCCGCTCGATGACTCCCCAACTTCCGCCGGATGAGTTTGGTCTCGCTATCGAGAAGGTCCTCGCTGAATACAATCCCGACGACGCTGCGGAAGTTTCGCGGCGAGTGCGCGCCGGCGCGGGCTCCGAACATGCTGTTAACGAATTGCTCAGGCTCTACGAGGAAGTAATCTCAGAGTATGCGTCTAATCCGCCGGACCGCGAAAGTGAGGGACGCGCTGCTGCCGCACACTTGCGCAACCTTTCACTGGGTTATTCGCAACAGCGTGCAGCCTTCTTAAATTCAACTACATTTCGGCTGGCAGATCGGTTAAAACGAGCGCCGGGTATCGGCAAACTTGCGCGAGCTGTTGCACGCGGTTTGAGCGCTCGACGCCGGCAGAGTTAACGTTTTTCCAGTCGCATCACCATGCCGTCTTTTGCACGCAGCAGATGTTCCGCGCGCACTTCAACACGGTGACCCGCCGCGTGATGCAAACGCCAGCGACGCGCAATCGACGCCAGCAAAATAACTCCTTCCAGCATGGCAAACGGCTCGCCCATACAATGGCGTGGTCCACCTCCGAAAGGAAAGTATGAGAAGCGCGGTCGCGCGGATTTGGCCTCAGCAGTAAAACGCTCGGGATCGAACGTTTCCGGATCCGGAAAGTAGCGCGGGTTCCGGTGCATTGCGTACTGGCAAACTACGACGAGCGCTCCTGCCGGAATAACCTTATCGCCGATTGGAAAATCGCGAATTGCTCTTCTGACCAAACGCCACGTCGGCGGATAAAGCCGCATCGACTCTGACAGCACCTTCTCGGTGTAACTCAGTCGAGGCAAATCGTCGAGCGTAGCTGGACCACCTGCGGCTAGCACTTCATCAACTTCTGCGTGGAGTCGAGCTTCCACGTGACTGTGCTGAGACAGTAGATACCAGGTCCACATCATTGCGGTTGCGATGGTGTCGTACCCGGCGATAAAAAACGTCAACGCTTCATCCCAGATTTCTTCGGGCGTCATTCGTCGTTGATCGTTTTCTTCATCTTCCACAAGCAGGAGCATCGAAAGCAGATCGCCGTGATCTCTTCCGCTGCTTCGACGTTCATCGATTAGATCGAGCACCACGCGCCGCAGACGTTCTTTGCCTTTGTGAAACTGGATCATGCTCGGCAGCGGCATGCGTTCGAGCAGTTTTGCCATTGGCAACTTGTACGCTCGATAGCGCGACACCGCCGCGCTCATCGCTTGTCCAACTCGGTCACTCTCCGCTTCGACATCAGAGTCGAACAGAGTTTTGCCGACGATGCCGAGCGTCAGTCGCACCATGTACGGCCAGATGTCCAACACCTGACCATCGTGCCACTGTGAATACATCCGTTCGCAGTGTTCACCCATCACGCCGGCATACGTCGCAATGCGATTGCGATGGAAGGCCGGCTGTGCGAGGCGTCGCTGGCTGCGATGCTTGTCTCCTTCGCTCAACAGTACGCCTTCACCGAGGAACCGCCGCGAACGTTGCTTTCCTCTGCCTTTGAGGAAGTTGTCATAATGGTTGACCAGAATGTCGCGCACGTAGTCAGGATGATTTACAAAGAAGACGTGTTCGAGGCCAACGCGAAAACTACACACGTCGCCATAGGTGTGCGCGAGACGCAGCATGAAGCTCAACGGTTCGCGGCGACTCTCATTGACCAGCGATCCGAAGAAGCGATTTCCACGCGGACCCGGGATGGTGGACGAGCCTGCAATCGTTTGCGAGCGATTGTAAGTTGTGGTCGACAATATGTTTTAGGATTTAACCCGATGAATTTGGGCGAGCTAGGGAACGCATTATACATGGACGCGGCCATGCACAAAAAGTCGTTACATCCTGTCTCGGATCGCTAGAGTAAGAATTTCCCACGCAAAGACGCAAAGACGCAAAGAAGAAGGCCTTTAGAAACGCGATACTGCTTTTGCGTCTTTGCGCCTTTGCGTGGCAGATCTTTCTTTCGTGGTTAGTTTTTGTGCAAAGGCCATGGACCCGCAAGTTCGTCATATCTTGCTTTTGCGGAAATAACGGCGTCCAGATCTCGGACAGGATTTGTCTGAAAATAAGAAATTCGAAACGGCTCCTATTAGATATTTCCTTGATTTAGGGCCTTGAGGAGGTTGGCCCAACAGTTGCTGCAAAGCAACGAACACACATAGCTCATCGGTCTAACGTTTCAATCATGACCGCGGTATGACCTTCCAGCCGCCGAGCTTCAGTTTCATTTCATAAGGGACGGTGCGGCTCCCTGGTTTAGTAACTAAAAACCCTCTCAGAACCTAGGAGATTTGCTGTGAGAAAACTGCTTTTAGCAACGGCAGCGCTTGCCCTGTTGGCGTTTCCGGCCTCAGCTCTAGCTGATGTCATTACGTTTACTACGCCAACTACCGCTGCCAATACCAACGGCGCAACTGACAACCTTCATGAAACCGACTACCAGGGAGGCACAAATCAGTTTGATTTGGACCACCATCGTGCCTACACCTGGCAAATAAACAACATCCCGAGCCTCGCAGGAAAGACCATTACCAGCGCGAGGATCACTTTCCGAGGCATTGCAAATTGGGATACAAACCCAAACATGCTGTTTGTTCACCTGCTCAACAGCGCCAATGCCGGCTTTAATGGCAACAACCAAATCGCAAGCGTCGTCGATGCGGCCGGCGAGCCTGTTACCAACATCAACGACTATTTTCTCGGCTCCAACACACTGGGGCCGGGCGGTAGTAACAACACGTTTCTTTTTTCACGTGGCTTCAACATGGTGGGCCAGGGCGCAAGCGCCTATTTCACGGGCCCCGGTACCTACGTTGCGCAGGACTATACCTATACGTTCAACGCAGCGCAGTTAGCCGCGCTCGCCGCTTACATCAGTGCAGGGAACAACATCGCTTTCGGATTTGATCCTGACTGTCACTTCTGGAACAACGGTGTCGTTTTCACAATCGAAACCGCATCGGTTCCGGAACCAATGAGCATGATCCTGTTAGGCAGTGGTCTGGCAGGTCTGTATCTGAGGAAACGGAAGCGCAACAAAGAATAAAAGGATCGTGGGCGGCGGCTTCTCGGCTTCGGGCCCGATAAGCCGCCGTCGCACGAAAATGGGATCGTGCAGTCTCACTTCTGAAATCAAAACTCCCCTTCCAGGCCACGCTTTCCTCGTTTTAACTCGCAAACTATAACGGCACGACGGCTGCATTATCCGCAGCGCGTTGCTCTCGCAAACAGTACGAAATTTCGTACTGAAACTGATTAAATTTCAAACCAGTGGTGAATTCCCGTGATATCCCTGCACACTACCTCCACACCCGTTCCCCCAATTCACAACCAGCAGCGCCCCCGCACGCTCGTCGCCGATGACGATGCTGACATCCTCATGGCCTTGCGACTCTTGCTCGCGAAAGATGGTCACGAACTGGAAATGGTCTCCTCACCGGCCACTCTACTCGAGGCCATCGAACGGTCGCAGTTCGACGTGGTCCTGATGGATCTCAACTACGCGCGCGACACCACCAGCGGCCGCGAAGGCATCGATCTGATTTCAAGAATTCACGCACTCGATCCATCACTTCCAATAGTTGTCATGACGGGTTGGGCCACCGTCGATCTGGCCGTCGAAGCCATGCGATACGGCGTTCGTGATTTTGTGCAGAAACCATGGGATAACTCCCGTCTGCTGCAAACGCTGCATAAACAAGTCAGGCATGCACGCGCGCGCAGAACCGTGCAGCATCGGGTGGAGGCCACGCGAAAAACGGAAGAGCAATTCAAACGCGAGTTGAACGAAGCGCGCGAACTTCAGGAAAACTTACTCGCAAACACGACGACGGAGATCCCCGGACTTCACGTCGCTGCCAAATGGCAACCGGCCGCAACGGTAGGCGGCGATTACATCGCTGCATTCAACATCGACGACGAACATGCCGCGTTGTGTGTGGCGGATGTGGTCGGAAAGGGCTTACCGGCCGCGTTATTGATGTCGAATTTTCAGGCGGCGCTGAAGTCTTTGGCTGCCGAACATCTTTCGCCCGCGGACGTGAGCACGCGTCTCAACGATCTGCTCTACGCAAACATTCCGCTGCACAAGTTTGTCACGGCTTTTTATGCAGTTGTGAATATTGCCGATCGCACGCTGGTGTTCACAAATGCGGGGCACAACCCATCGCTCCTTATCCGTCGCAGTGGCGAGTGTATTCGACTCGAAGCAGGCGGAAGCGTCCTTGGCGCCTTTCCAAACATACTTTTCGCGCAGGAACAGATTCAACTACATGAAGGTGATCGATTGTTGCTCTACACAGATGGTCTAACAGAAGCGGTGGACCAAAGCGGCGAGCAGTTTGGCGAGCAACAGTTGGAGGAGTTATTGCGCGACTATCGACACGAAAGCGCGGAAGATCTGAAAGAAATCATTTTCGACGCCGTCGGACAATTCTGCGGCAACACCTTTCGCGACGATGCCGCACTGATGGTTAT
Source organism: uncultured Acidobacteriota bacterium (assembly GCA_963708055.1). GTDB lineage: Bacteria > Acidobacteriota > Blastocatellia > Pyrinomonadales > Pyrinomonadaceae > PSRF01. Next base: position 3,445,560 of record OY970193.1, read on the forward strand.
CGGTATTAATTAAGGCAGTAGTTCGATTGGATCGCCCTTCTTCAACAGACCTTCAACCAGCACCGCACAGTAAACACCGGCGTAGGTATCGTGGGCCTGCGCCACCTTCTTTAAAACTTCAGGATTGTGTTCACCGGTTTCAGGATCGAGTGAGATCATCTTGCAGCGTGGATCGCGTTCGAGGACCATCACCGTCGCCTTTGGACCAATACGCAGTTGTTGACCAACAAACTCATCTTCAGCAAATCCACCAGATGAATTGAGATAGACGTTCGCGCGAAAGCGGCGTTTATCCAACGGCAGGTTCAATTCCGATTCGAGCTGCGTAACAGTTTGCAGGCTTATCAATGAAACTGGGCGGCAGTCAGTCAAAGCCCGGTTCGATCTCACCAGCTTCAATTGATTGGTTCCGCTCAGACCTTCGACGAGGATTTTTAAGAGCGACGGATCGTCAACTGAAACAACTTCACCCGAAGGTGTAACGATATCTAGATCCATATCCTGCTCATCACCGTTTGCCGGGTTAACTCCGGGTGAGATACTCTCCGCTTCGGTTAAATTAGGTGGTATCGATGCTTGTTCCGGGAAGCGGAACCGCGGGCGATACAGAAGCATCTGCTCCTGCGCGGTAGCAGCTAAATAAGGAAAGCCTTTGCGAGCGGCGGAGTTTTTGAAGGCGTAACACCGGTCACCATAAATGCCCGCGAAGCCCATAAAGGCTTCAGGCACTTCCTCGCCGGCCATACTCTTAACCGGATAGCGCCACAAACTTTCTACAGTTCCAATGATTGTCATGATTGTTTTAGCAGCGTCACATTCTAGCTTAAACCTAATGAAAACACTTTCGCTGGTTCTGCTTTGTATCATCAGCGCCGTTACGATAAATGCGCAGACGAACTGTTTGGAAGCGGCCCGCGAAGTTGGGCCGGCGCTTTCCGCGGAGACGCAAAGTGAGTTTGAAAAGAAACTCAGCGAGGCGCGCGCGGCTCACGAAAAAGAAAGTTCCGCTGAAAACATTATCTGGGTGGGCAGACGCACTGCATATCTCGGACGTTACAAAGATTCGATCAGGATCTACACCGACGGTATCAAACAGTTTCCTCGCGATGCGCGGCTCTATCGTCATCGTGGACATCGTTTCATCACGTTGCGTTGTCTTGATGCCGCGGTTGCTGACTTCGAACAAGCGGCGAAACTCATTAAAGGTCGGCCAGAGGAAATCGAACCGGATGGTCTGCCCAACGCGCGCAACATTCCCACCAGCACGTTGCAATCAAATATCTGGTATCACCTCGGGCTGGCCTACTATCTGAAAGGTGATTTTCAACGCGCGCTGAAAGCGTATCGAGAAGCGGAAAAAGTTTCGAACAATCCCGACATGCTGGTGGCAACAACCCACTGGCTCTACATGACGTTGCGACGTTTGGGACGTGAAAAGGAAGCGAAGACCGCGCTACGGCAGATCAAAGACAATCTCGAACTCATCGAGAATGCTGATTACTACAAACTGATCCAGGTTTATAAAGGCCAGCTCGATGCGAAGAAACTTTGGGATGAGATCAGTAATGCGAAGTCGTTGAGCAACGCGACGCTTGGATATGGGTTAGGGAACTGGTTTCTTTACAACGGCCGGCGTGACGAGGCGCTGAAGATGTTTCGGCAGGTGACGGCGGGGAGTCAGTGGGCCAGCTTTGGGTTTATAGCGGCGGAGAACGAGTTAGACACAAGATGAACAAGATGTAACAGGATTTACAAGATTTACTCAATGAACAGATTTACTTGATTGCGAATTTATCTTGTTCATCCTGTTTATCTTGTAAATCTTGTTCAAGCTACCGTCCAGCACTGGCGTTCTTAAAAAAATCGAGCACCGCAGCCGGAAAGTGCAACGGCGTCGAGATCTTTTGCCAGCCCTTCGGATCGATAAAGCTCCCCGGTGTAAACTGACGCCACGCATTCCGCCCATGCCTCACGTAAACAAACACCCCGGGATTCGCGAGTCGCCGCAATCGCTTACCCTGTCGCGTCGCGCGCATCAATAGCCACGCATCCTCCGCGAGGTTAATCTCCGGATAACGCAAACCCTTAACCCACAGCTCCTTACGAAATACGAGCGTCCCGCCATGAACATTTCCGACGAACAGTCGCTGATGCAGCGCGGCCTCGGTGGTCCAAAACTCACCGCGCGGTAACTCAAGCACGTACGCATTCTCGAGTCCCGTCAAGTCAACCTTTTCCGTGATGATCGGCAACACCTGGTAACGCAGTCGATCCGGCGAATACCAATCGTCGTCATCCCAGTGCGCGATGATCTCGCCGGCCGCGTGTTTACACGCAAGATTTCGTTTTGCGCCGATCGACGTACGCGCCACGTGAAAGTAGCGCACATTCGGCAGATTCTCGACCAGGTCGCCGATGCCGTCCTTGCCATCGTCGACAATGATCAACTCACGGTTCGGATAATCCTGTTGCAGAAACGATTGCACTGCCTGCGGTATATACCGACGCCGTTCATACGTCGGCATGATGCACGACACGAGCGGCCATTCGTCACGCGCCTCTCCGAGCGCCGTTCGATAAAAATAGATCTCGTCGCCGAGCAGCGCGTCAATCGTCGCGCGCGGCTGTGAGTGCCAGTAAACCGCATTGACATTCTTTCGACTGGTGTTATCAGTGTGAACGGTCCCTACGCACAGTGAAGGATCGGCGAGATCCGCGATCGCTCGTCCTTTGCTGGACCACACAAAGCGCGAGTCTTCGCCAACCTGAATATCGGGAAACTTATTCTTACTCCAGAGACTTTTGCGATAGGCGAGCGTGTTTCCAGCCACCCATGGCCCTTTCGCACTGGGATAGCGATACTCCCACGAGTTGCCGCGCACGGGATCGAAATAATAAACCCGACTGCTGCCACATAGATCGGCGCTACGATCACGCAACGCATTCACCTGCTCACGCACGCGCCACGATGGATACCAGTCGTCGTCGTCCCAGTGCACGATAAACTCGCCTTGCGCTTTTTCACACGCAAGATTTCGTTTTGCGCCGATCGTCAGTTTCTGATTAAAACGGACATAACGAATACGATCACTCGCCGGCACGATGTCGTTGATCGGTTCGGTGCCATCGTCGACCACTAGCAGCTCGAGGTTTGGATAATCCTGACGCAGGAAACACCGAATCGCCTGCGGCACAAAACCACGCCGGTTGTGCGTTGGCATGATGCACGTCACGAGTGGTTCTGAGACTGTGATCGACTCTGTAACAACAGGCGCGGCGACCGCCGTTGGCACCGGTGACGATAATGCGCGCTTCAATTCGATCAGTTGTGCGGGCGCAAAGTTTGGGCAAGCATCGCCACGACAGTGTTCGCGGTAATCGGTCTTCTGCCCCCGTAACCGCCCGCCACAAAATTTATCCTGATAGAGTTTCTTGTTGGTCTGGAAGCGGCGGCCTTCTTCAACTCTCCGCCGTGTGGTGAACGGGGCGCGATGAACAAACGCGGCGCGCGCCCACACACCGCGCCAACCGGCACGCGCGGCGCGAATGTTGTAGTCCATCTCCCAACATGGCCCAAGTGAATAGCTTTCATCGGCGGCGCCGATTGCTTCGATCACTTCGCGTCGCACGACGTAACAGAAATCAGCCAGGCTGTAGAGCGGTTCGAGAGTGCGCGCCTCGTTCCCGAAACGCTTCGTCGCCTCGTTTGCGGTTGCCGCGATCTGCGCAATGTCGCTGCTGCAGCGCGGAAAGGCGCCCTGCTCGTTCCATGAAACGTTAGTCGATGGACCAGCCAGTCCATTACGCGGATCGGAATCAAGCGCATTGAGCAAATGCTCGAGCCAACCCGGCGCGACTCGCGCTCCGGCTTCAAGCAGCACAAGCACGTCAGCGTCACTTGACGTTGCGAGGCGATTGAAACACGCTGCTGTGCCGCGCGGTTCGGAAGTTCCTGAGACCTGTAGATGATTCCACCCGGGCAACGAGCGAAGCGCGGTTTGATCTAGCGCAACGCCGTCGAGCAACAGCAACAGTTCGAGTGGCTGCGTCGTGTTAGCCTCAAGACTCTTAAGACTCCAGCGCAAACGCTCGAACTCGCCATCCACATAAATGCCCACAGTGATCTTCTTCATGATTTCCCCACCTTGCGCAAATAGCCCTTGGGATTCCACGTCAGCAAAAATGCTTCACGACTTCGATCGATCTCAAACGAGTTGTTTTGAACAATGAAGGCTTCGATCGCTTCGTATGGACCAGGCGCCGGGCCGCCATTGAGCCCGTGATGACAAATTCCATCTTCGACGATGAAGTAGCCTCCCGGTTTTATCAGTGGCGAAAACGTTTCGAGCACCGCGAGCGTGTTTTCGAGTGTGTGAGAGCTGTCTTCGATCATCAACACCTGCTCGTCAGGTTTGATTAACTGGTTGACGCGATCGAAATTCGCGCAGGCGTCGCCTTCGATGAGCGTGATTCGCGGGTGGGATTTAACTGTAGCGCCAACCGCCGTATGCGAAAGGTCGAGTGCAATGATGCGACCGCGGTTGAGTGAATCACAGAGGTGGGCCAATGCGAGCGTACTGCCGCCCGCATGATTTCCGATTTCCACAATCACATCCGGCTTCAGTTCGAAAAGCAGTTCCTGATAGATCCAGAAATCGAGTGGCGACTTCCACGTTTGCACACCGAAATAAGTTGAATGATTCATGATGCGGTCCTGCATGAGCGGAATTAGCTCGCTCAACGTCAGGTGCAGTGAATCTTCCATGTAGCTCGCCATAACTAATCTCGAATAGAAGTTTTCTCACGCGGCGCGCAACGACGCAGCGATCTTCAGGCACCACGTTGCGCCGCTGCGTCGCCGCGTGAAAAAACAGGCTTTAGGTTCGGCGCCGGTTCTCAATTACCGCAAGTCCAAGCCGATCGTCTTCCGGACTTCCGCCCTGGGCCGCCCAGAGACGGACCACGTTGTATCCCGCTGCTTCGATCCGATCTAAAGCCAGCGGTACTGTTCCTCCCGTATAAGTGGCATCGTGAATCAGGATCAAACCATTCGGACAGACCAGTTTCACGGCAACTTGAAACTCGGCCCACACGTGTTCAACTTCATGCAGTGAATCCAACAAAACCGCTTCGTAAACTTCACCAGCATCGACCGCCTCCTGCATGCCCGCGATCGAGTCAACGTTTCGCTGTTCGATGCATGCCTGGAAACTCTCCGGCAACATGGCCCAAAGCTCCTCGCGCCCGGGATGCGAGAAGGGATCGATCGTGACGATCCGTCCACCCTCGCGATGAGCGACGGCCGAAGCTATACACGCAGCGGAGATTCCACGCGCAGTGCCCGTTTCCAGCACACGCACACAACCATTACTGCGAATCAAATAATGTAAGTTTGCCAGCAGCGGTAACATCGACGGATCTTTAACCACCGCGTTGTCACCACTCGTTAGACCATAGAATGACCACGCCAGTGATTTCACACCGTGACGACCAACCCATGCGCGCAACGCTTCAAGAAAGACCGCGTAACTGTCACTGTTTGTCGTGCCGGCCAAAGGATCCGGAACAGACGAGAAGCGTCCCTGCCACTGCGGATACTTGCGTTTCGCGCCACCACTAAAGTGCAGCACACGCGGTTCGCGTCCGCGCCAGCTTGCTCGCATTCGCGAACCTTGCTCGAAGAAATCAACGTTCTGCACGTGCAGTTGCACGTTGTAAGTCGGATCGAGTTCAACGCCACATTGCAAACGCGCGAGCGCGAGATTAAAAATAAACTGGTTGCGCCACTTCACGTGACTATGACCATCAGCCCACGCACAAGCCTGCGGCATCGCGCGAATTGCGCCATCCAGCGCTCTCAACGCCTGCTGGTCACCGGCAAACAATCCATCGTTGACCACTAACGAATACGCCTGCTCTTCGGGTGTGACACCGAGTTGCTTCAGATCAGCCTGGCCACCACCGTAGATCGCTCCCACGGCGTGACCGAGGTGATTAGCGAATTGACTGTTGCCTTCACGACAAACCAGTATTCGTCCTTCCGGACACGCGTCGAGCGTGGCAAAGATCGGGCGCAGATCGCCGAGCACAACCATGTCGGCATCGAGACACAGGTAATACTTTGCATCGATTACGCGTGCGGTCGAGTACATCACCGCCTTGCTCATCGGATTCAATCCCGCGCGCGACTGGCAACGAATTGCGGTCGCTTTGTATTTCTGAATTACGCGTTCACACTGATCGTTTCCGTTGAGCACGAAGACCGCAACGAGCGCATCGTGGCAACCGCCGTTGGCGTAGAGAGAGCCGAGCATGTCGTCGAGCAGGTGTTCAAAACCCGGCGAGACTACTGTGGCAATGCACTTCTCGGCGCGCGGCAAATGTTCGGGCACCACCATCTCGGCGCGACTTAAACTGTCGAAGAGATGTGTAACCGGCGCCGGTGATTCGTCGACCTGCGGATCGAGCCATACGGCGTGCGCGTGTTCCCAACGACTGGTGCGCACTACGAGTTCGAGATACTCGGCGCCACTGATGTTTGCGATGAGCGGCCGTGGCGGTTCGCCGGCTTGCACGTAAGGTTCGTTTGCTACTTCGCGGCCGTCAACGATGATCGAAAAATCGGCGTGCGATTTACCGGCGGGCACGTCGTCGTTCAACGCCACCTGGCAAGTAAAACTCGCAAAGCGACGATCGACGTGAAAACGCAGGCGCGCCGGCGGATGCGTGCTGAACGCGTGTTGATAATGTTGCTTCCGCACGGTGACTTTCTGGTTTTCATAGCCCAGATTTCCGTACATCCCGAGGTCGCCATAACCGACCTGCATTTGCAATAGTTTTAATGAATCGAGGTACATGTTTGATCCCTCTATGCGGTCTATTTTTTTCGGGGCGAATTCACATGATTTACAAGATGTTTCAGGATTAACAGGATTTATCTTGTAAATCTTGTTAATCGTGTAAATCATGTGAAACGGTCCTACATCACTCTCCGCTCTCGGCGTCTTCGAGCGCCTTTTTCGCTTTCTTCTTGCCCTTCATCACCGCGACGATTGCGTCGGCATAATCCTCAACTGCATCCATCGCGCTCTTGATGGCGTCGCGAATCATTGGCGGCTCGAGTTCGAAGCCGGTGAAATCGACACTCGACTTGAAACGCACAAAACCATTGTCGAGATTGAGTTCGAAGTTTCCAATCACGAGGTCGTAATTGACGCGCGTGACAAACTCCATCGTTTCCGGTCGATGCCTGACCGGCGCCTTCTCTCGAAAATTCAGGTAGTAAAGAAAACGTTCGTAGTCGATCCGCACATCCGCCAGCGCGTCAGCGATCGGAATGTTGTCTTCACTGAAATCGACGCGCAACACACCCTCTTCTTCAGTTTCTTCCGGGTCCCACCCGACCATTTTTAGAACTTTCTTAACGTTCTTGAGCGCCTTCAAACCATTTTTGCGAGCCTGATCTGCTTCTGCCATTTTCATGTCTCCCTTTGTACGTTGCTTATGGTGTGAAACTACCGTCGAGAGCATAAGTGCTCTTGATGTATCTCAAGTGCTTCTTCCACTCCTGGTCGGTCCAGTCGTCGGGAATATCTTTCTCTTTTCCAATCGAACGATTGATTGAGGCATCGCCGAGGAAGAGATTCTCAACGTCGTTAAAGAATGTCTTGTGACGGGCCTGAGTTACCGTTTGAATCTTCTTGTTGCTGAGCGGATCATTGACAGTCTCGCCCTTACCGACAAGTATCTTTTGTGCCCCGCTCCATTTGGTGCCGTTAAGAACCGACATGTAGTGTTCGGCCATCTTTTGCGACGAGACTACGTGCCGCCGATCAAGATTTTTCTTCAGTCGGGGTGGATTTTTACCACGTACCGTCTTCCGGTGTTGCTCCGGAAAGTCTTCAGCCAGAGTCCATTTGGTCGTGACCTTGAAGGTGCTGCGACCGATCTTGATCTTAGTGTTGCCATCCTTGGCCGGCTTCTTGCGCTTGTTGGTCTTCGTCTTGGGATTTACTTCTCCTTCGATGTGGTCAGTCTCATCTTCTTCGGTCTTGGCGTCGGTCGTCAGCTTCAGCTCGTTTAACCGGTACTTCGTCTTGATACCGGGCAGTTTTTTGACTACGTCTTCCGGATAGTTAGATTCGTTAGCCAGGAGAGCATCGGCCTCAGCGGCAGCTTTATCGAGATCTTTTTGCAGGTCTGCAGCCGATCGAGTGTCGGGCTTGCCGGGTTTCTTCTTGCCAAACAACGCCGCAAACAATTTCTTCGCTTTACCGATGATGAAAGCGATCGCCGCGTCGAGCGCTTTATCAACGGTTCCCCGAACCTTATTCACCACGCCCATTACTTTGCTGGAAACCTTGCCCAGACCGGCAAAGCCGGCGAGGAAACTGATGGCGAGAGATAGCAGCCCGGACAGAATATTTTCGACCTTGCCGGCGGCGGCGCCGATGTTGCCCTGAGCGATCGCGACGATCGAATTGATGAAGGCGTTGACGACCTCAATGATCTTGGAGATCTTTTCAACGAACACCATAACGGTGTCGTAGATCGAGATGATCGCTGAGATAAAGCCGGCGCCCGGAATGAACATCGCGATCAACTTTGGTATGGCTTTGGTCACCACGGCTTCAACCACCATCGAGGTGATGCCGCTGACGATTTGATCCTTGAGTCCGGTGAGCTTGTCTTTGAGAACGTTCCAGGCCGCGGCTGGTCCACCGTTGACTAAAGCCTGCACGACGTCGAAGGCGGCCTCGAGGCCCTGCATGATGTACTCGCCGTTTGGTCCAAGTGCCTTCACCAACTTGCCGCGTATTTGTGCCCAGGAAAGGCCTAGTACGCTCAGTGCGAGCTTGCCGAATTCAATCAGCGTTAGCGCTTTGGGAATGTAAACGCCTTGCAGCGAGCCAGTGAGCCACTCGATCAGGCCTTTCTTCAAGTGATTTAGGAAGTTGCCGGCGAAGTTTTGGAAACCGAGCTTGGCTGCCTTCACGAGATTGCCGACGAACGGCAGCGGATCCTGGAAGATACTCTTCATCGCCGCGCCGGTTTTCTTGACGTGCTCAAGCGCGCCGGGGCTCACCACGTCGAAGACGATCTCGAGCAGCTTGAACATCGCGTCGAAGCCCCAGCTGATGAAGTCGCCCATGAAACTTCCAAACACAGAAGCGAGTTTCGCGAACGCGCGTGGGACCAGGATGATGTCTGTGAGCGTGAGCGACTTAAACGCGGTGAGAAACAGCGTCGGGATCTGACTGACGAAGCCGATGAGTTGCGAGATTGTGGTTTGGAACCACTGCCAGCAACGGTCAATCGCGTTCGCCTCTTCCATCTTCTGCCAAACATCGCCCAAGCCAATCATCTTCAGCAGTGGTCCAAGCAGGTTGTCGGCACTGCGATCGACGTTCTCATCGGTGATTGGATCTTTGCCCAGCACGCCCTTCAGCAGGTTGTAGCCTTCGGTGCCTTCGGCTTGCTTCGCGATGGGTTTGAGGATGGCATCCTTGATGATCTCCACCATCCCCGAAACCATGTTTTTGGCAGTGCTCTTGATCTGTTCGATCGGCGCGGTGAAGATTTTTTCAGCGCGATTCCAGGTGGCGCCTGGATGAATCAGGTCCTTCGGCAGATCCAGAGTTGAAATAAACTCAGTTACCGCCGACTTGATCATCGAACCGGTGAGTCCGAGCGCGTTGATTTGCTCTTCGGCGTAGTTGGCGATCTTGTCGATGATGCCGTGGTTGTCCATGGCCTGCGTGATCAAGTCGCCACCCGGGATGAAGGAGATTATTCCGCGCAGGATGTTGGCAGCATTGCGATCGACCGGGCTCATGTTGATGGGATTCATGCCGAGGATGACCGTCAACATTGGGAAGGCCGGGATAGAGTTAGCCTTGCCCGCTAGCCAATCGAGTGGATCGGGAATGCTGATATCCGGGAAACTGATATCGATGCCGAGCACTCCCTGAGGTCGCTTCTTCGTGCGCTCGCGCACCGTAAACTTCTCGCCACGCACCGCTGCGGCTGAAGCCTGCTCGGCTTCACGTTCATAAACGTCGTCGTTACTGGTGGTGAAGTGTTGCAACACCGCCCCACCGCTTTGTTGGACCACGTGCGCAACTTCGTGGGCCATCAATCGCAAATCGCCCGGCGACTCACCGGCGCCAAGAAAGATGTGATGACCGTAAGCAAACGCTCGAGTGTTGAAACTCCTGGCTGTGTGTTGCGCGCGCGCGTCGGTGTGAACACGAATCGGCGTGAGGTCGATCGAGAAGCTATGCGTGAGCGGATGTTTAATTGCGACCGGAAGCGGCGCTCCCGTGCTGGTGATGGTTGTCGATTCGAGTTTCTTTAGCCGGCTATCGCGTATGACTTGATCGGCGGGTTTGCCCAGCGTGATCGTGGGAGGCGCGATGTCGAGCGAGTCAGGCGGCTGAACAAACTGAATTACTGCATCCGCATTTTTAGTAACCGTGAGACTCAGATCCGTTGCCGGATTCTCACGAATCATCAGGACATCAGCGTTACTCTGCGTCTTTGCGTCCTGGCGTGGAAATTTTTCCGCATCACTCAGCGTCGTTGTTACTGCTTGCTCCTGAACCACGCGAGTACGACCCAGTGCAAAACGCTCCTCCACGCCACCACGTGCCGGTGGACCACCACGACGCGTGAATGTCGTACCACGATCTCTTCCACTATCCGCCAGCCTGCGCGCAGGCGGAAGCACAGTCCGGTTCTCGGCCGGAGCCTTCGGTTTGGGAACTGTGCGTGAAACCGTAGCCGACATTTTCTAACTGGCCCATTGACGATGTGCGACCGTCAGCAGCGCACGATTTGCCTCATCTGTCTCAAACTTCAAAGCCTCTGCGACGTCATTCTGAAACTCAGGCCACAGAAGTATTCCAATTGCCTGAGCGGCCCCGCGTCTGCGGCTTTGTTGCTGACTCCCGAGTGATTCCGCGATCACTTCTTTGACCGCCTTGTCATACTCACCACCACATGCGAGCGCGAGTCGCAGATATGCCTGAGAATCACGACCACCGGTTTGTTTGACATCCTCCAACGCTTCAGCGACTGATACTGCTTCGAGTCGTTCAGCGAAGCGTTCAGTAACTTCGCGTTCCTTTTCGGCTTCAACCGATTGAACGCTCAGGTAGGTTGCGGCCGCGGGTTCGTCAAAAGTCAGCCTGACTTCTGCTATCCAACCACCACCAATGGTCCAAGCATGTACCGTCGTGCCGGGCGCGTGCTGCGTGCTCCCCTGATACATGGTGGTTGCAACTGCCTGTCTGCCGATACGAATCGCGGTGCGACCAATCTTCCGAACCAACTCCTCTCTGGTGCGCGCCCATCGAATCAAAATCGTATGCACTTACTACTGATCCCCTTGTGTTTGTGCCGTCATAAAATCCACCAGACGTTGTCTTAACGTGGCGGCCAGGCGATCGATCTCAGCTTGCGGTCTCGGCGGCGTATTGGGCGGAGGCAGAGCCGCCTGGAGCCAGCTTCTAAATGAGGTGGCCAGCCGTTGCAGTGGTTGTCCACCCGCCTGACGCAGTGCGCCGCGACCCGTTTGATTGAGGGCGTCACGCAAGCGTAGGAAAATCACGCCGAGACTGCCGCGGCGTACAGTAGTCGCATCATCAAGTTCGGCAGCCGGGATGGGAGTTCCACTGGCACTCACGGGAGCGCGACCGTAGAAATCACGCATCCCCGCGGCTGCAGAATTATGCGTAGTTGCTCCCGCCATACGACCGGTAGTCATTTCCTGCTCTGAAGCCAGACCAGTGCGAACTAAAGCCGTGGAGACACGGTTCCCTGCCATCACAGTTGGAATGCGACCTGGTTCCACGACGTCGCGGAGGAAAGTATTTGCCTCAACCTGCCGGGCCAATTGTGGTGTTGGTGCTGTGACAGCAATACCCATTTGGCGATTGACGGCGATGGGCCGGCCCGAAGGCTCTTCATTGTAGTATTCCTGGGTGGGGTGATACCGTCCCGCTTCAGGTACAAATATTCCTTGTCCGCTTTGAAATTCACCTTCTACAAAGCTGCCGCGATCGCGTAGTTGCGAGCGCACTCCCTGGACCGCGACGGACGTCAACTCGGTCGACGGATTTCCAGCCTGATTAACTCCGAGCGGAGCCGGTTGCAATGCGCCGCTCACGAGTTCGCGTTGGACCTGGATCAGTTCGTCCGGATTCATCCGCTGACTAATAGGCTGTCCAGCCTGAATATCTGCGCGCGCCTGGGCCATGCGTGGGGCTGAGGCCGAGGCGGGCCCGGTCCTTTCCTGCAAGTATTGCGCTTCGGCTGCGGCGAGAATCGGTTCAAGCAGCGTTCCGATATTGGTTTCTTCGACACTGAACATATCGGCCGTCGGGTTGATGCTGGCTCGAACGCGACCACCCTCAATACCCAACGTTGTGAGACGATATTGGCGTCTCCACACAGCCATTCGTGCCAGCAGAACAGGACGCATAACTCCACGCTGTAAGCGGGTTTGAATTTGCGGAGTCAGTTCTCGTACTGCTCTGTCGAGATCCCTTTGCTTCTCAGCCGGCGTACGAGCGTCTTGTCCTCTGATCATGCTGCCGACGCGTCGAGCCATTTGCACAATCCACGCCACTACGCGGTCCAGCGCGCGATCGATGGGGGCACGAATGCGATTGACGATTCTCACTACGGCATCACTAACGCGACCGAGTCCAACCAGGCGGGCGAGGAAACTGATCACGAGTGTCAGTAACCCGGCCATCGTTTGTTCGACGCGAGCCGCGGCAGCGTCAATGTTGCCGCTCGCGATTGCAGCGATCGAATCGATGAACGACATCGCCACCTGCGAGATCTGGCGCAGTCGTTCAATGAAGAACATGACCGTGTTGTAGATCGCGATCACCGCTTGAATGAAGGCGCCCGCTGGATTAAGGCTGGTGACGAGACGCGTGATGGCAGCTTGCACAATTCGATCGCGAACGAAGGTCATGATCTGTTCCATGACCATTTCGCGCAGGTTCGAGATCCCTTCCTGGATCTGTTGCCAGGCTGCCGCTGGACCTTGGGTGACCAACGTGACCACGAGCTCAAAACCTGTTTCCAGCACGCGAACGGCAGTTTCACCCATTACGCGCACCAGCTTCGTGCGAATGTTTTGCCAGGTCAGTCCGAGTACGCTGAGTATGAACTTAACGATCTCGCGGAAGGTGAAGGCCTGCGGAATGTAAATGTTTGCCCCACCCAGCGAGCCGGTAAGCCAGCCGATCAGCGACGTGCGCAGGTGAGTCAGGAAGTTTGCGCCAAACCGCTGGAAGCCCCGAATACCAGCGCGGACCAGGTGTCCGATAAAGACGATCGGATCGCGAAAGATTGTTTGTAGCGCGCCGCCCGCTCGCCGGATGTAAGGCATTACCGTCGGCGCCAGTACTTCAAAAATGATCTCGAGCAGGCTCATTACCTGCTGGCCGGCCCACGAAATAAACTGACCGACGAATCCGCCGAAGACATCGCCGACTTTCACAAACGCGCGCGGCAACAGAACGATATCCATCAGCTCGAGTGACCGCAGCGCCGACATGAATAGCGTTGGAATTTGAGTTACAAAACTGAGAACACCGCTGAGTGCCGTTTGGAACCATGTCCACGCACGCGACACCGCCCGTGATCGCTGCAGGTTGGTCCACACTTCTTCCTGACCGATCAATCTCATGAAGCCGCCGATCAGGTTTTCCGCGTTGCGCTCAACCGGATCGCCGGTGATTGGATTGCGGCCCAGCACTGCGATTAACAGATCCCAACCGCGGGTTTGGCTTGCCAGTTCAGCGAGAGGACGCAGGATTACGTCTTTAATGATCTCGATAATGCCGGTGACGAGACCGGCGCCAAAACTGATGATGCGATCGATCGGAGTTGAGAAGATGCGAACGGCGCGATCCCAAACGCCGCCGAGGTTCAGTATGTCGGCCGGGCTAAGTGAATCGATAAATTCGCTGACAGCGTCTCGGATCGCACTGCCGGCCATTCCCAACGATTCGATCTGTTCCTCGACGAAACTGCCGACGCGATCAAAGATGCCGTAGTTGTCGAGCGCTTGTGTGATCAGTTCGCCACCGGGGATGAACTCGATCATTGCGCGCAGGATGTTTGCGGCGCTTCGTTCCACGCGCGCGCCGTTCACCGGATTCATGCCGATGATGATCGTCAGCATGCGAAAACCGGGAATGCTGTCTACGCGGTTTGCGAGCCAATCGAGCGGATTGGGCAAACTGATACCGAAGAGTCCCTGCGGTCGTGGCGCGGTGCGATGTTGCACGGTGAAACGGTGTCCGCGCGTCGCGGCGGCTGAGGCTTGTTCTGCTTCGTGCTCGAGTGCGTCACCGTGAGTGGTGGTGAAGTGCTGCAACACTGCGCCGTGAGTTTGTTGGACCACGTGAGCGACTTCGTGGGCCATCAGGCGCAGATCGGATGGCGACTCGCCAGGTCCGAGAAAGATGTGGTTACCGTAAGCAAAGGCGCGCGTGTTTAAACGTCTGACGGTAAGTTGCGCACCCTCATCCGTGTGGACGCGTATTGGTGTGAGATCGATCGAGAAGCTGTGCGTGAGTGGATTCTTTACCGCAACGGGTAAAGGCGCGCCGCTGGCGAGACTCGTTGAAGTGAAGTTTTTGATCTTATGCCCATTCAACACCTGTTCCGGGCTACGGCCGAGCGTAATGCTCGGCGGTGCGATGTTGGCGAGCGCGTCAGGTTGAACAAATTGGATGAGCGGCTCGACGGCGGAGTGTCCGTTGATGGTGAGGCTGCGATTTGCGAGGGTGTTTGTTACCGACGGTACGATCTCGTTGACGAAGCGAGTGCGGTCCGTGCGGGTTTTCTGTGCCAGCGTGCGAGCAGGGGGGAGCACGACGCGGTTTTCAACCGCCGCCTTATTCGCCGTTTGTGTCGCCGGTGCCGACATCGCAATAAACCTTTAAACGCGGCTGTAGGGGCGGCCCTCCGTGGCCGCCCTAGCGCAGGAATTTCTTTGTTTCCCGTTGAAGGCGTGATTTCATCGGCGCCTTCCTTTACGATCCTTAGTTCCAGACCAGGGCGGCCACGGAGGGCCGCCCCTACAACGATGCTTGGATCACTCCCATTCGGACGAGCCGTTGAGCACGACGCTCACGCCGCCGTCCAAACCTTTGCGCCATTCGTTTGTAATATCTTCCGTGACGCCGTTGACGTTTTCCCAAACCTGGCGCCACGAACCCCATGCCTTGCCACCATTGACCAACTGGTCGAGGCGGGTTGGTCCAATGCCGGGCAACAGCAACAACGCGTCTTTGTGTTTCTGCGAACTGCTCGCCAGCTTGATCGAATCGTTGATTGCGATCTTCTTCAATCGTTGTACTGCCTGGCCCGGCACCACGTAATCATCAAGCGAAGTGTCCTCAACCTTATTCAAAACTTCCTTGGTGAGATTCAACCCGCCCGGTTGTTGTTTATTGGTAGCCGGGTTGATCGTGTATGCGCGACACAGCAAGGTGCCGGGCACGAATTGTTCCGCCAGCAGCACTTTTCGCTTGTTCAGCAGTGCGGGATCTGTAGTCCCCGCCGGGATCTGACCGAGCAGTCCGGCTGTTCCGCGACCATAACGTGCCTGCACCTCGTAACGAACGATCTTCGAACTTTCAACTTCCGTTTTTACGTAATGCTCCACCTGTGTTTCGTGTTGCGCATTGCCACTGCGCGACAAGGGCGTGAGATTGCTCCACGTATTTCCCGGGCCACCGAGCTTCTCATTTAAGAGGTGGCCGAGAATGTAATAGCTCGCAGTGCTGGGTGAAGCGACATTGCCGTGGCGCCGCAGGTTGAGATCGTCAAACACACGATTACCAACAGTTGGCCCAGAGCCGCCACCGAGGCTCGCAAGATTGAGCATCAGCATTCCCGAACCCCAGCCCGAAGGACTATTGGGTGGACCATATTTCGGTGTCGACGAAGGTCCGCCACCAAATAAAATTGCGACGTCGGTTGCAAGTTTGTCCCAGAGCAATTGGAAGCTCGCTGTATCGGCATCCGACATCGTTCCGTCCGTAGCGGAGGCGCGATTGCGGAAAGCGTCCATCTGCTGCGCAGTGATAATCGCTCGATCTTGTGCTTCCTTTTTTGGACCCGCAGTAACCGCAACGCCCTTGATAAACGTTTCAAACGGCGTCGGATCGCTTTCCACCCAAAGCCGCGCGTTACGACCTTCTCCACGGAACACCAACGAGTGAGGCTTGCCATCTTTACCAGTAAACTTCTTGCGACGCTTCCACCATTGGACCATCGCCACTACTTTGTCCTTAACCACAGCCGCTCCACTCTTGACCGCACCGACGCCTTTGCTGATCAGGGCTTTTGCTTTAGTGGCAATCCACTGGGCCACCTTCAACAATACCGCATCGACCTTGGTTTTAATGCCCTGGATAAAATCGCGAATCTTGGCAGTGACACCACCCAATTTCAGTAACGCGGCCAGAAAACCAATCACGAGCGACAAACCACGCGCGAGACCCTTCTCCATCGCTTCAGCGGCGGCGCTGATGTTGCCCGCGGCGATATCGGAGATTGAACCCAGGAAGTTGCTGATCATCTGCATGATCTGTTTGGCACGCTGAATGAAAAAGACAATCGCGTCGTAGATACCGATGATCGCTTTGATAATGCCGGCGCCGGGAATGAAGATCGCGCCGATCCAAATGATCGCCTGCTCGACGATCTTCTGCAGGATGAAGTCTTTGACGGCCTTCAGAAACCCGTCGCGCAACTCGCCGGCCATCTCTTTCAACTGCTCCCACGCGGCCATGGGACCTTCAGTCATGAGTGTTTTCACGAGGGTGAAAGACTTTTCGAGACCCGCGACTACCGGCTCAGTCATCACCGTCACCATGTGGCGGCGAATGTTGACGTAAGAGATACCGATCATCTGGAGGCAAACGCTGAGGATCCCTTTGAAGTCCCACGTTTGCGGCAGGTTAATGCCTTCGAGAGATCCGGTGAGCCAATCGAACAACGCATCCTTGAGATGTTTGAGGAAGTTTTTGCCGAAGTTTTTGAAGCCGGTCATGGCGGCGCTCATCAGGTTCTTCACGAACCTGATTGGCTGCGTGAAGATCGCCTTCAGCACTTTGACGCCTTTGTCGATGATGCTTTCGATCGTCCCTAACGCGAATCCAAACTTTCCGAGCGCCCAGGTAAAGAATTTCTTCGCGGCCCACAAAAGCAACTTGCCGAGTTTGGCGAGCGCGCCGGCCATCGCCTCTTTCATCTTCTCGATCTTTTCGTCGATCGCTTTGATGGCCGCGGTCTGCTTGTCTTTGAGCTTCTCTTGTAGTTCCTCTTCTTTCTTCGCGATGAACGAGTCCATCTGGTCGAGCTTCTCGGTCATCTCGCCGGCGGCCTTCTTGCCGATGTCGATCAGCGCTGGTCCAAGTTTGCTGACGAAATCCTGGATCTGCGTGCGCGCATTTTGCAGTTCGTCTTTGCATTCCTGAATTACTTTCTTGTTGTCGGCGGAAATGTCGTCGACGAGCTTGTTGATGGTGGTGACGAATCTTTCGCGATTGGTGTCGAAGATCCTTTTCACGCCCGGCAACTCATCCATGCCGAGAACCCAGTCTTTCGCTTTTCTGGCCCAGCCGAACATGCCGGAGTAACGATCTTTTTTGTAGGCTTTGAGATCGCTGTTGACGTTATCTTCAAAATCTTTTGTAGCCGCCGCATTGCCGTCGTCGAAACGTTTCATCGAGTTCGTTTCGAGGTCGGCGAGCTTTGTCTTTACTTTGTCCTGTGCGGTCGTGTACATGCCGTTGATCTTGGCAGCCACTTCTTCACGTTTCTTCTCGAGCGTGGTCTTGGCGTTTTTCTGTTTCTGACCGGTGGCGCCCAGATTCGCTTTGCGCCGCGAACTCATCTCACCGCGTCGCTTTGTTTCTTCCTGCTTGAGGTCTGTCTCGACTTTTTTGTTTTCTTCCTGGGCGAATTTCTGCATGGCGATTGGTTCAGTTTTCGCCGCAGTCTCCATTCCTTTCTTTTCCTTGTTGGCGACAGCGAGATCGCCGCTATCGACCATGTCGAGCTGTTCCTGAGTTACACCTTCCTCTTTCAGTTTGGCGTCGGCTTCGTTCGTGTACTTGGAAACGTCGGTATGTTCTTTTTGCAGTGGCGCGATGCCGTCTTTACCGAGACTCATCGCGGCAGTGTTCGGCGCGACTTCGGTTGGCGGTAATGGTTCGGGTTCAAACTCGCGCGGCGCCGGCGGCGGCGTGGTGCGCATGTCCTGGAAAGTGAAAACGACCGCACTCTTGTCAGTCTGGACCACTTTCATCACTTCGGCGCCGGTGTGCTGCGCTTTCTTGTCGCGTTTGAAGTTGTCGACGTCTTCGATCGTTTGCGGAACGTTCGCTTTCAGCGTTTGCTGGAGTGTTTGTTTGCCGACATTCTCGTCGACTTTGGGCACCGGGCGATCGTTGACGACACCGACCTGGCTATTGTTGCTCTTCGACTGACCTTCGCTATCCGGAATCAAAACCGCTTGTTCCGACTGCGCGCGTTTTTCATCAGCGCTGTCGTGTTTCTGCTGGTTGGTGCGCAGTGTCTGGAGCCGGTTGAAGCCTTTGCCCATAACCGGGGCGGCTTTGGAGGCGAGGTATTGAGCGACTTTGCGACTGCCGACGGCTTTCAGCAACGCACCCGCGGCGGCTGCGCCTGACACGCCTTTGCGTTTGCCTTTGCCGGGTTTTTTCTTTTGGGGCGGTTTGAGTTGGGTCTTGCGATCTTCTTTTTTGTCGAGTTTCTTTACGTCGGGAACTGGTTGGGGTTCTGGTCCTTTGCCGAGTTGTTTTTGCGCGGCGAGTGCATCAGCTTCGAGTTTGGCGGCTTGTTCGGCGGTGATGTCGTCAGGCAGTTCGACGAGTCGGCCGTCGTGCATGCGATATAAATTCTTTCCGAGGACCTTTACCAGACCACCGGACAAACGCACAGGTGGCGGAGCGGCCGCAGGCGTTGGCGGTGCCGGCGTACGCGCGGGAGCCGGCCGCGGCGGCGGCGCCGGTGCGGGAGTCGGTTTAGGTGTGCGAATGTTTGCCGAGATAGATGTAACCGTCCTTTAGTTAAGGAGTCTTTCCCACGCAGAGACACAAAGACGCAAAGCGCTGCCGCGTTTTCATGATTTTCTTTGCGTCTTTGCGTCTTTGCGTGGGAAATCTCCTTCCCCTTTAATTGCGCCGCAATGGGCAAACGCCGCCAGACTTCCGATACTCGCGTTCGATTGCGGCGCCAATCATCGACGAGGTGACGATCCCGCCATCCTCAAGCGCGAGTAATGACGCGTGCAGCGCGGCGTTCTTGATCTGACCTCCGGAAAGCACGCAGCGTCCCGCGACTTCTTCCAACAACGAATAATCAATCGCGTGATCCGGCGGCAGATGAAGCTGCCAGATGGCCCAGCGTTCCGGCGGCGTGGGTGGCGAGAACGAAATCACCACGTCCATGCGACGTTGAAACGCGCTATCGATCCTTTCACTCGCGTTTGTCGTAACGAGCAGAATTCCTTCAAACGATTCCAGACGTTGCAGCAGAAAGTTTGTCTCTAAGTTTGCATACCTGTCGTTTGAACTTTGAACACCCGTGCGTTGCGTGAGTAGCGAGTCGCCTTCGTCAAGCAGCAGGATCACGTCGAGTTCTTCGGCGCGGGAGAGCACGAGATTCAAATTGCGTTCGGTTTCGCCGATGTACTTGTTTACCACGCTCGAAAGATCGAGACGGTAAACGTCCATTTGCAACGTCGAAGCCAGCAAGCGTGCAGCGAGAGTTTTGCCGGTACCACTTGGACCACTAAACAGAGCCCGCACGCCGGCGCTGGCCTGCGAGCCAACTTGCGCTTGCAAACGCTCACGATGCCGGCAACGACTGACGAGATTTTCCAACTCACGTCGCGTGTCGCTACCGACAGCTAATTGCGTCCAGTCACCTGAAACCGGCAAACGGATCGCGAGCGCGTCGAGAACTTGCCGGTTCAGCGAACGCGTCGCGCGCTGTGCATCCACCAGTGTGATCTCGCTGCGTTTGGCGAGTGCCGCATACGATTCGGCGAGCTGAGCAACCCGATGTATGTTTCCCGAAGTCAGACGAAAACGTTCGCTAAGTGCTTCCGGATCACGCAGCCTGGTTTCGCGACACGTACGCTGCCAATGTTGCTTGCGCAGCCCGGCATGAGGCATATCAAGATTGAGCGCAATCGCGCGTTCGGCTCCTTCACCACTGACGCCGCCTTGCTTGCCGAGCACGATGCCGCCGGGCATTTCGCACGCCAAAAGCCGAGGTATTTCAACAGTTTCCCGAGGCTCCAGATCCAAAACGATTACCGGAAATGCATTGAGCGCGGTAGCCAATGGTCCAGCGATGCGAAAACGTTCGTCGTTTGGACCGGTGACGCCTTTGATCTCGAGCAGACCGAGATTGAGTTCACGCGCGATCGCGCTGAAGATCGTGCGCCGGCCATTTCGATACGCGCCGCGGATGATAAGTGTTTGTGCTTCGCGCGAAACAAACAGCTCCGGTATGGCTCGAACTTTTTCGTGAATTTCATCCGGCAGGATCAGATCGTCCATCGTTGCCAGTTGCTGCAGCGAGCGATAACGCATACCTGGACCAGGCAGATCATTCTGTTCACCACGCAATGCATCCCACAACGCACTTGGCACTTCGAGCGCCCACTCGAGTCGTGGAGACTCGGGATTAACAACCCGTACGAGCCCGAGTTCGCGCATCTGTCGCAGATTCGATCGCGAGTCGCGCCAGTGTGCTTCATCGCGACCCCACGTGTTGAGCAAACTCGGCGTCGCGCGATGCTGGCCCGGTGAGCCCTGCATCGTTTCAAAGACGAGCCCGAAACGCAGATCTTCTTCAATCAATCCGATCGTCGTCAGCAGGATGATCGCCGAGTGGTCCAAGTCGGCCGACTTGCGCAGCGCACGCAAAGGCAGATGCCCGGTCGCTTTGTCTTCCCAGGTTTGAAGTGAATCGTGCCACCACGCGACCGCCTCGCTCGAATGCACGCCGGCGAGACCGCCATCGGCGAGTTCGTTGTTGTATCCGATGAGAAACGGAAACTCTTTGAACGCCGCTTCACTCGAGCCGTAAACCTGGACCACGTGGTGAAACAAGCTGAGCACAGCGCCATAAAAGTAAAGCTTGAAATGCTCGGCCGGCGTCGGTTGCAAACCATCGAACAGGTTTTTGCGCGTCTTCTTCTTAGTCATAGTGAAAACCGATAAATCTACCCGCGGCGGGTACCCAGCCCGGATCGCGGTCAAGGCCTGAGAGGCGTATTTCAATCGGGTGTTCTGACAGTGCGAAATAGACGTCGATGTGTGTTGCGGTGGCGGTTACCTTTGCGTGATGCCGGAGCAGAATCGCGCTGAGATCCGCTTGATCATCGACGCCGAGTGCCTGGCGCAGACGTGTGCGGATAAACGGCAACATCTCGGCAAGCCAGTCAGGTTTCACAAGATTTACAGGATTAACAAGATTTACATGATCGATATCTTGTAAATCCTGTTCATCCTGTAAATCTTGTGAAGCTGGACGTGCGAGGTCGGCCAGCAACATCCAGATAGGATCATCCCGCTCCTGTTCATCTAAGATCTCTGCCCCAACGAGCGCGACAAAATCCCAGATGTTCAACTCTGTGCGTTCGACGGGATTCGTGAAGTCGCTATAGATCTCGAGAAAGATCCCGAGATTGATTAGATAGAAGAGACCGCCTAGTTGCGTTTCGATCGTCAGAGCATCGAGTGTTTCGGTTGGCGGTATAAAGGTTTCGGGGGTTAGGGGCTCAACTGTTACCGGTTCGTTCTGTAAAACGGGAGACGGCTCTTCGATCATGTGTATTTCGGTTGTGACCGGTGTGAGCTCCGGATCGGGTTCTTCAAATTCTAAAACTGGGGCCGCGGATGATACGGATTTTGTGTTAGGCGAGACGGTTGTGAATGTTTCGGATGGCGCCTCAATTGGATTTTCACGGATCGGCGCCGGGGATTCGGGCGCCAAGCGTGTTTCGGATGAAGTGGGTTGAATTGATTCAGAGATGATTGTTTCGTCTACGGGTGACGCTTCGATAACGGTCGCGATCCATTGCTCAACTTCGTGCGCGAAACTCACCGTCCGCACACGCGCGGGGGCGCGTTGGACCATTAACGCAACGCCGACGAAGAGCTGCTGAACTGGTCGAAGCTGCGGTGTGTCGCTCTCAGGAACCACATGGCGCCACGGCATCACCGCCCGCGCCAAAACAACTTCTCGAACTTCACTAACCCCCCGCGGCAAATCCAGTTTTAGGATCCGTGTAATCTGTGGCTCAACTACTTCGCGCAGCGCGTGCAATCCGAACGTGCGAACCACGCGGCGCACCAGCTCCTGCGTCTCCGCTTCACTAAAACTACTGATAAACTCGATCGCCGCATTTCTCGTGACCAGACGCTCGAGCGCCGCGGGCACATACTCGAGCTTTTCGCGCCAGAGCTGCTTGATGATCTGCAAAACATCGCCACGCTTGATCAGGCTCTGCCACCACCAGCGCGAAGTCACTAAACCCCGGCACCAATCGGCACTGAGGCTCGCTAACAATTCCGCATAGTCGTAAAAAACAACTGACTCGACACTATCCGCGACTGGTCCAAGCGCGGGCCGGGCCGCAGTCGAAACCAACTCATCGAATCTTTGATTGAACGCGTGTCGCCAGGCTTGTGGCGGTTGCGGATATGACGTGTCGAGGTTAAGTGCCCCCGGCAACGGATCGCTCAGCCGGCGAATAAAAAGCGTGGCTGAAGCCGGTAGCCGAGGTTGTAAAGAAAGATCGTTGAGAAGGTTCTCCATACGACCACGCAAGGCGAGCGGGTCAAGATCGCTGCCCTTGACCCGCAGCCTCAGAATGGTTGAGTCGTTAGGAGTCCCAAGCATGTGGGCGCCTTCTTATTTGAAACCAAACAACTTCATCAGGGCGTACAAGCAACCCTTCCTGTCCATCTCGGTGTCTTTGTCCTGGCCGGGTCGCGGATATTCCTTCGGACGAATCGGCTCTTCGGGTGGACGCTGATCGCCTTTTTCCACGGCCTGCACGACCACTTTGACTTTCGTCTCGCCTTTGTCAGGGACTGAGATCAAATACAAGTTCTCTGCGATTTTCGTCGCACCCTGGATGGCAGTTTCCCAACCTTCCACACCACCCTCGTGATAGACGTAGAGTCCAAACGACGACTGTGCGCGCAGTACCGGTCGCTCAGTACCGTCGCCGACAACTTGTTTGAAACCCGTGTCGTGATAAGCGTGGATGCGATAAGTCGGGAACAGTTGGTCCAACTCTTCCTCGGTCAATCCAACCTCGGCCAAAACGTTGACGAGCACTTCGAGCCGCGACGAGCCTGACAGCCATCGCGCCACATCGCGAGAGAACACGGCCACGGGGCCTTTGAGTTTTTCGTTGCCATTGGAGAACGGTCGCAACGCAGCAATCAGTTCTCTGACAACTGCCGGCAAGTCGGTTGGCGATCGATTTGATTGCAACCAACGTCCCAGGTTCTGAAGTGCGTTTGAAAAATCTTTGCCGCCGAAAACTTGAATGTTGTAATCGCTCAACGCCAGCAGCACCTGCGGTCCGGTGTGCAACGTGGAGGGATCGTTACCGAGGTTTGAAAGCCAGACGTTCAACTCGTTACTCAAAGCACCGAGCGCCGCTTCGCTGTTCTGAGCCGATGCTTCAAGCCACTCAGCGAGCCGGTCAAACACTTTGGCCAAACGCTTCGACGCCTGCTCGAGCGGCGCCACTTCGAGTAACCAGGGCCGAGCGAAATTGGCGAGTTGATCGAGTTGTTCGGAGCCACTGTCGTTAACGGACAGTAACGCCGAGACGAGCGCCCGCAGAATTCCTTCGAGACGTTCAACTGAAGGATCGCCGATGTCGCTGAGCATTCCCTGGGCTTTCTTCAGTTTCTCGGCAAGCTCACCGCCCTTCTCCATGGCTCGCTTAAAACTGGCCTCCATGAATTTTCCTTCGTCTGTTCCCGGTGGCAGAGTTTTCGCCAGGTTCACTTTTTCAACGGCGAGATAAACATCACGCGGACCTGACAAGGCGTGGCAGCTAATCGTTGCTTCGCGCGTCAAGGTCGACGCGGAGTCGTAATTCATGTTTCGGTAGATCGCGTCGTTAAGGAAATTGACGTTGGCGCCGCCGAGCGTGCAGAGCACACATTGGTGTTTGCTCTTGCCGGCCGGTAACGTCATGTTAGGAACGGCGAGTGCAATCGGACTGTTAGCCGGCGGGTTAGCCGGTGCGACGATGTTGGGAATGTCGATAGCGCCCTGGACCGGAACTACCTCGCTGTTACCCGGAACATACGCCCACTCAGAATCGGAGAAGTCGATTTGATTCGGATCTCCTCCAACTGAGCCCCAATTCGCAATACGAAAAGTAGCGTTGATGTTTGCGGCAGGTACGGTCGCGCTGGAGTAATTTCGCGGCCGGGCGATGAAGGTGTTGGGTTGTCCGTTGTCGATAGTCGTGCCTTCGCCGTAAGCGGCGTTTGAAACGAGCACGTCGTTCCAGTAAAGAGCCACGCCTCCTGAGGTCGCTGCGCCGGCGGTGAGATTGAAGAGATCCCATCTACCCGGCGGTTCCGGGAAAACGTTGCTATTCAAATTGAGCGGCGTGGTGGCGTTACCGTCGATGCGATACTCGGCGAGAATCGTCGGGTTGCCGCCGACCGACCCGCGCATCAGATACCACATCTGGAAACCCGTACCGATGTTTACGCCATCGTTGTCGAGTAGCGAGCCGGCGCTTTTGGCTTTGATTTTGATCTGCACTGCCCAGCGACTGTTTGGATCGGCCGGAATGTCAGTAGCACTCTGGAGCCAGTAACGGGTGTTGGTGTTGATCCATGAAGGGTTAACACCCTCGAGGCTCCAGACTCCGGCGGACAGCGAATACACTTGTATGCTCTGCACGTTGGCAGGTGGATTTGCTGATGGTGGACCTTTCGGATCAAAACCAGCAGGGTGTACCTGAAGTTTGAGCACGATTGCGGTTGTGCCGCCGCTCTTCATGAAACCGAGCCAAACGAAATCGTGAGCGGTGTCGAGTTCTTGCGCGAAACCGGCGCGGAAAGTGAGATAGACAAACTGGTCTGCACCTTCCATCGCCTGGGTAGCGCGGAAGAAATCGCCGCCGGAAGCGCCACTCCCGAACGATCGTTTAATGGCACCGCGCCAGCGCACATCGTCCAGCCGGACGTCAGAACCCGCGCCACCCAACCAGTTTGGTGGGCCGCTGATGCCGGGTACGCCGGATGCATTCGGAATAGATGTTGCCATGATGATTCTCCTTTGTGGTGAGTCGCGCCTTCGCGGACGTCAAATTTTCTCTGTGCAACCTTTGTGTTCTCTGTGCCTCTGTGGTTAAGAAGACGTCAGATACAACAACCACAGAGACACAGAGCACACAAAGGTTGCACAGAGAAGAAAAGCGATAACTGTCAAAAAACAATTACGATAACAACTGAACCGTGAAGTCTTTGGACCACTCGGTTGGGACGCCGGTTCGTTTGATCCGGAACGTGAAACCGCCGCTCGCCACCGCACCGGCCGCGGGGTTTACACCAAACGTAAACAGACGCGGCGGATCTGTGCCCGCGGGTGTGGTGATGTTTGCAGGTGTGCCGATGAGCTGGAGTAGCCAGCCGGTTGTTCCTGCTTTCGGCGTCAAAGTGACGGTGTACTGAGCCGACGGTTGCTTGAGCTGCACGTTGAACGGAATGTGCATGATCTTGTTTGCCCGCAGCATCACCGCCGAACCATTCTCCAACCGCCCGTTTGCCGGCAGATTATCCTGATTTCCGGAAGTCAGGTCGAAAACGGTATGCGTTGTTTGCTGAATTTCGATCGTCGGATCCGTTTCCACTACCGGAGTGCCGACCGGAAACTCGCGTTGATCCGTGCCGACGAGGCCGCCTGCCGTTGCTCTTACTCGCAACGTAAACCTCTGACCGTTGAAAGTCGCGGGAACCTGCGGAATTCGCACCGTGAGATTTCGCGTTTCGCTACGGCCCATCTCGACCCGTTTGTTTGAAATCACATTCGCTCCATCGCGAAACTCGATCGACTCAGTCAAACCTGCGGGAATCGCCACTGAAGCCGCCGTGATATCCGCAGCCAGATCGAAACTCGCTGCTTGATTGATGGCCGATTGAAAACGATAAGCAAGCGTAACCGGTTGGCCCGCGACGATTGGATTGGGATTCGGATTCGGCGGCGCATCACCGCGGAACGTCACAAACATGTCGCCCTGCAAGTCGATCACTACCGGCCGCACGATCACGCTCTTCGTGTCAGTCGCGAGACCATTATTGACGCGCATGGTTGACGTCACGCCCTCCGACGCGATCCCTGGAATCGTGGGCATCAGAAACACCAGTCGTTCGTCAGACGAGCCCGCCAACATGTCGGAGCGATTAACTGTTATCAGATTGCCGAGTTGTTCAAAAGTCACTTTCGATTGACCGATCGCAAAGCCAAAATTCTGACCGGTGATCTGCGTCAGCAAACCAATGCGAATCGGATCGAGGGTAGTGCCGGCCGGCAACGACGCGGCGATCTTGATCCCGGTTGTTTGCCCGGTTTGTAACAGTTCGTTTATCGCGTCCAGGACCAAATTCCAGTCCTCAGCCGTGATTACATCACCAGGTTGAGCGTGATTTAGTAGTTGGGCCATCTCGATACTCCTTCTAGGAAAAATTGCCGAAATTCCAATGATGAACGTCGTAACGTGCCTCGCCGCGATAGGGCGTGTGGCCGCTTGCAAACACGAGATAACTTTGCGAAACGATTCCCGCTCCCACCGACGCCTGCGCGTTTTCGCGCACGATGTAGAGCCAGACGACCAGCTCGCTGTTCGTATCAATTGCCGGATATTCAAACGACTCTTGAAAGAGCGGACGAAGCTGCGCGCCCTCGATAAAGATCGGTTGCCGGAAAGTTATGTCGTTGAAAAAAGTCGTGTAGTCGAACCCGCCGGCGCCGCCGATGGGCAGGAAGCCCGCGGCAGGCAAGTGTCGGAAGTGATCCTTCGCTTTCACTTGCGACAACGTCACACCGGAAGTGATCAGATCTTTCAGTTGACTCTGAAACTGGAGATACATCGCTTCGCCTTCACGAGTCGTGCGCTCCGAAGTCAGAAAGGACCATGCTTTGTCTGCCAGGCGACGGCCGAGACGACGACGCACCGACCACAGATCGATAAACTTGATGCCGTCAACGAGTGTCCAGTAAAGAATCGCGAGCGGCACTTCGCATTCCGTCAGCCAGGTTGGTCGCAGTGCGTCGAGCAATCCATACGATTCGAGACTGATGTTGAATGGATCGGCGGCGAATTTGTTTGTGGCATCAACGCCGAAACACTTGTAGGCAATCACATTTCGCAGGTGGTTCTGGTCCAACAACTCCGTGGCGGTGATTTGCTGATCGAGTTGGACCAAACGAAACTGCACGGCGGTTACAGTGGTGTCAGTGTTACAGGCGGCAGTTGCGTTTTCGAGGCTGTGTGTAACGGCGCGACCTTCCGTGCCCTGGGCCGGAGCGAGGGTCAACAGATAAACACCAGCGCCGGCAACGTAGGTGCCGGATTGTAACGGCGCGCACTCGCCGAAAGGATTGGTGTTGCCGGAGCCCGGTGTAGCGCGACGCACGAGCGCGACGTCAGTTTTGCCGGACAGCATCAACGTTTGCCCGACGCGGTTGATCGCGAGACCGGGTTCGATGGTGACTACCGGAGATTCCTGCGTCGATGTGGGCGACTTTGAAACTTCGAGTCCGTACGAAATACCTTCGCCGATGGACTGGCCCAGGCGACGGTCGGCTTCGCGGTTGGCGGACTGCTCGCGCGTCAGATCGCGTGCGCTGAGCAGGCGGCCGTTGAAGAAGTTAATCGAACGAATACCGCCGTCGAGTATCGGCTGTTGCAAACTGATCTGTGAATCCATACCCGTAGCCTCCAAGGCGTCTTGTCTTAATCTGAAAACCTTTGTGCTTTTTGTGCCTCGTTGTGGCCACAAGAAGGCACAAAAAGCACACCGAAGAAATGCTTATGGTGGATTGATCGCGATAATGTGCCAGGTGTTGAGCGGACCATTCGCAACGAGACTGCACGAACCGGTTTTGCGCCGTCAGCAGAATCGATGGTTGTCCCTCAACCTGATCGCCTGTGCCGGCGATGATCTGCACCTGCGAACCCGTCGTGATGCGTTTGAAGATCATCACGCGACCGTTATTCGCACTTGCGAGTGGTAACCCGAGCCGTATGCCGCCCGCTGTAGTGTTACAAATGACACACTGCTCGGTGGTCAACTCCGTACTTACCGGGCCAACGATATTGGCGATGTTGAGATTGGGATTTGCCGGTGGTGCCGGTGGCGCCAACTGCGCTTCCACGCCTGCCGCGGCAGCCGGACCGGCGAGCATCCACTCCTGCAACAAGCGCAGGTGGACCAGGAACGGCCGCTCGTTTTGGTTCACCGGAATCTCTTCGTTCGGAATGTCAAACGTGCCGGGCGAGAGCGGCAGTAACGGCACTGTCAACTCAGCCAGCAACACACAAGCTTCATCTTGAGGTTCGTCGCCCTCGATATGGATCGCGGCACAACCATGCCAGCGAGCGATCCAAAGCGGCCGCAGTTCCGTTACCCAAACGCGAAACGCGGCGCGGAAGTATTCACTCGCATCCGCCACATTGATCACCAACGCAGCCGGCGGCGAACCAAACATGAAATCTTCCGGCGGCGACGACAGCGGTGAGCTCAACCAAACCGCCGCTGCATCGCGAATGGCCTGAAGAAATTGATCGATCGGTGTTGACGCTTCGGTGTCACTCACTACGACCTGCTTTAACCACGCCACAAAATCGCGGACCGCGTCCTCTTCGCGTTGATTCGGTTTTTCAAGTCGCAACTCGAGGGAGAAATCGTCAGTCAAACGCGATGGCGCCATGAGTTTGTCTTCACTGCGACACGGTTCACCGGCGATCGGCACGTTATCGGTCGGACAATTGCGATAACAAAGCACCACGTACAACGGCAGATCGGAATCCGGCGGCGACCCGACATTCGCCGAGACATCCTCAGCGTGATCGGCAACCCAGTTTCTGAGATAGGCGCATTGCGCCGCCGGCACACAGATCAACTGTCCACGCGGACTCAGCGCTACGCCCGGCTCCACCACCACGCGTGGACCACGTGTGGCATCGACTTCAATGCGCACGTTCAAGCCGCGCACCGTTCCGTAGCCAATCAGGTCGCGCGCCATCCACTGGTCGCGCCCGGAGAGATACGCAAACTCCTGCGTGAAATCGTCAACGCCGAGCACCATGCCGACGTTAAAGTTCACATGTTTGGCCGGGTTCGGATCAGCCACTGTCATGCTATTTGTGTGCGAAGAGAAACAACTCATATCCATATTCTCCTTAACTAGGAGTCATCTTGATTTCTCTGTGCAACCTCTGTGTGTTCTGTCTCTGGGGTTAACTTTGCTGCAAATTCATTCACCACAGAGACACAGAGCACACAAAGGTTGCACAGAGAAGCAGCCTTTGCCGGCTTTTGCAAAGCCGAACTAAGAGTTTTCAAGTGGATCGCGACCGAGGATCACGCGATCACATGCATTTTCAGGAACCGGCGGCCCGAGATAACTCTCGCCGACGAAACCCTGGCCTACCACCAACTCGGGCAGCAGTTGCGGCGCCCGACTACCCTGGGCCAACACGGTGTCGAGCGCGAGTCGTGCTTCGCCAACGCGAAACATGGCCCAGTAAAACTTCACGTCAAAAACTGTGTGCGCCGGCTTTTCGAGATCGACTATGCGACGCGAAAGTTCCAGACGCCTTTGGTGTTCCTCAGGACTAAACACGAGCGACAACGGCACGGGCAGCAGCACCGTAAAACGATGCGCAGTGCGTTGCATGCTCAACACGACGCTTTCAAACTGAAACCAATCCGCGAGTGCGGCGCCGTCAAGCGGCAATTCATCCGGAAGGGGAACAGATTCGAAACCAGACCACGATGTGCCGTAAAGCGTGTTGAGCGATTTGATACGCCGGTAGCGCCGCGCGAGAAAGTCTTGCCACTGATGACGCGTCACGCCTGGTCCAACCACGAAGTCGTTCCAGTCTGTTTGAGCTTTCGCGACAGATGAGACGTCTCGCGGCAGCAGGACTTCGTTGAACGCGGTGTAGCCGGCTAAGTGAGCGGTATTCAACTCTTGAATGTTGAAGTAGCGGCTCTGTAAAAATGCCTGCCAGGCCGCGCGTTCCGCCGCCGCTGACGTAGGAACAAATCCCAGCGTCGTCGTCGAAAACTGCGTCCAGGTTTCATTTTCCTGCGCGTTGGCAGGAGGTATCAGCGGATATTGGACCAGCGCGGCGGAAGCGCCCGCCGGCGCGCCGGCAACATCGAGATAACGTTGATTCAGATTCGCGCGTCCCTGCTCCGGTCGCCATAACGTGCCGACAGTTACCGTGCGCAAACCAGTCGCTTCACTCGGATCTCCGAAGATCACACCCGGCAACGTTCGCGTGCGATAGCGCTCGACGATCCGAATCTGTTCGATCCGTTTTCTCTTGCTGCACTGGCTGAAGATGCCTTCGTCGGCACATTCGTCCAGCGCGAGATGCAGCGCCATCGTTAAACCGCGGATCGTGCCGCGATACTGAAAGAAGTCCATCGCGTGTGAGATGAACATGCGCCGCCGTGCTTCATCCCAACTCGGATCCAGCGCCACTCCAAACCAACCGGCGAGCCACTCGAGCACATCGCTGGGTGCGCTCCGCACGTCAAACAACACTTGCGCCGCGGCGATCTTGTCTTCAAGCGACGTGTACAGACCTTCAACGTTCGAAAGAAAACGATCGAGAAACGACGCCGACTGCTGATCTTCGCGATAAACGCCGGGAAGATAATTCGACAGATAAGAGAAGCGCGGATAGTAAGCACGCAACGCACGAAGTCGCGGCGTACTGCGCCCGTCGCCTTTCAAACGGATGCGCAGTTGTAGAAAACGTCCTCGCGCACGCTGAAACAACAACTCCCACGTGCCTACGCCGATCTTCTGACTCTGCGTTCCGACGCAAGTGGTTGCTTGCGCGGCGTTGCGGAGGAAGGGAATTTCAGAACCGGTGCCACGCAGATAAGGCGTCGGTTCGCGTTGCCATGCCAACAACGGCAATTCTGCCTCTTCGTTTGAAGCACGACTCCAGATCTCGATCGTCGTCTCGGGCGGAATGTGTGCGTCGAGCATGATGCGATGCCAAACGCAATCAGGCTCACCGGCGTCGAAGTACGGTTTATCGAGCGCGGTCTTGAGTGGAGTTTCCAGAGTTGCTTCCGGCACGTAACGCGGGCGGCGTTGCTGAATCAGCGGGATCCAGTCTTCAGCAAAGTCGTAGTAAGCGCCGGTCGGTGTCCCCGCAAGTGCCTTCCCGCCAAACAACCGCATCGGCAAGTACTCAGCTATCGGTTGCAGTTCAACTTCTTCATCGCGCAAACACAGCCGGAATGCGTAACTCTGATTGCCATCCGCAGCTACAACGTAAAGGCGGTCTGACACGGTTTGGCCGTTTTCATCGTGTTGCGGCACGAAAGCCATGTCGTAACCAACGAGGGTGAAATCTTCCTGTTGCGACGGCTCGATCAGTGTGAGAATCGCCTCGGTCGAGATCTCGTCTTCCAGTTGTTGGCCCCGGCGATAGCGATAGATTGCTGAGAACCGCTGAGTTGCATCGAAGTCGAGAATCAGCACCGTGCCGTCCGGCAAAGCTTCGATCGCGATCGGATCATTGAGATTCAATGGTGATTGAAGCAGGAAGAAGTTTCGCGGAAACACGTGCTGCTTCGTGCCGCGTACTTCGCTCTCGTCGACCGGCTGGAAGTCGTCAGTGCGAGCTTCCTCGAGCACCGTCTCGCCATTCTCTTCGGGACCGATCACGTTGAAGTGTCGATCGAGCGCCCAGTAACTGTGATTTGAACGATCAAGAATGTAGACGCCGCCGCCCGGTCGCGGCGCCATGTCAAACGGCTCGAAGTCAACGCTCTCGGGCCACAGAAACTGGCGCGGCTCGCTGCCGGTGTGCAAGTCGAAGATCAAAAGTCCCGCGGGTTCAGTCACGCCAATGACAAGATAATGATCTTCAGTGATCGCGAGGCCGGCGAACTTCAGCGGAGCAGGCGGTTGTTCATCAACAAGCGGTTCAAAGTCACCGCGAGCTGCTGGTTTCGGGCACAGACAATTCTGCGCCAACGGCCAGAAATCAGTGACCTGACCAGACCCCACCGATCGCACCCGAATCTTCTGCGACGTTTCATCGATCCAGTACCAGTTGCCAAAACGATCGCGACCCGCGCCGCGTCGATTCTCGAGCAGTGGAAAAGTATCTTTCGGAGCGGCAGTGAATTTGAACAAACGCGGTTCGAGTGTCAGCTCGTTGCGCTCTTCGTTCCAGACGAGGCCCGCACCTGGCTCCGAAGGCAACAGCTCCCAGAGTTTTTTCAGCGTCTTCGTCCCCGAAGCCGTTTCAACTGTGCACTGGCCCCAGTCGTCGCGACCTAAGAGAAGATGAAATCGACTGCCGTTGGCATCCATTTCGCGCTAACACTCCTCGGGAATTACTGGAACCGGAACAATCCTTGGTCCAGTGGTGGTGACTGGCGGTGCTTGTCCGCGCAGTTGATCGAGGTCCATCGGATCGCCGATGCTGATGCTGATTCCCATCACACGCGGCAATTCGAGTCCGTTCATCGGGATCTGGTCACCCGCCGGCTTGGTGTCTTCGGCGAGCAGCACGTCGTTCACCAGCAACACACCCGGAACCCGACTGGCTACAGCAAGCAGCTCGCGAGCAGTGACAGCTTTCGACAATGGCCAGCCTTTTTGTGTCGAAGCGAAGGTCGGCGTGGTAAGCGAAGTCAGGCTGTCAGTGAGTCCGGTTGCCCTCGACACGGGTGCGAGAAAGTCGAGTAACGCTCGTTTAACTGCTTCACGCACTTCGGCAGTCGCAACCCCGGCGACAACGTTGATACCGGCCGAAATCCAGATTGGTTTGTAAACTGGACCACGCAGATGAAGCTCAGTGGTAACTAATCGTCGCGGATCGAGATAACGACAGATGGTGTTCAAAAAGATCGAGTCGGCTACGGGCGCGTCGGGCTGCTTCGGGTCGTTGCGTGGAATGACCATCAACGTCACCGCGCCCGGCGCGTCGCCGACTTCGTTTGGCACCAGCTCGGGACTGAACGCCGGCAACACATCGACGCGGCCGATATCAACGCCCGGTGTTCGCTTTGTGATCGTTTCAAAATCAGAAGCGCTCACGAGTCGATCGCGATGCTGGAGATAACGCGCGATCTGCTTCTCGCCTTCAACCACGGTCTCGGCTTCGGTGCCGCCCCAGGTGCGAACCGGATTCGTAACCTTGATGCCGGCAGGTAAAGCCGGACTCGAGTTGATCGATCCGGCAGCGACGTTACCGGCCGAACCAACGCCGTAGTCGTACGTCGCGCGCAACTTCGCCGCCGCAGGCGGACGTTTCCCGCGCAAGCCATCGCCGAATTTGATCTGGCCCGATTCCGGATCGACCACGTAAACTTCCGCCGGCAAACTTGGCACTGGCGCGGAACCGGGCGGTTGTCGTGGATCAGGAACCTGGACTTCAGGACCCGCGGTGAGCAGGTCATCAATCTCCTGCCACAGTTGAGTCTCGCCGGCAGGTGGACTGACGGTTAGCCGAACGGATTTCGGAATCACCGGTTTGCGTGAAAGGACCACTAACTGATCCGGCGCGCCGTTGCCGTCCGGCAACAACTCGTTGGTGACGTGGGCTTTTTGCGAGATCGAAACAGTGTTGATGCCGATCCAAAGCAGCCGCGCTCCCACCCCCGGCGACGCTTGTACGCGCAGCCAGGTGATCACACGATCACTCAAACGACTGTCTTCGAGTGACGGTGGAAAATCTCCGACGCCCTGTTCGAGAGGATCGAGGTTGGACCATAGTTGCAGTTCAGCAGCGGAAGGCAGCGTAATCTCGACCACGCCGGGTGTTTCGAGAACGTTACCGCGCGGACTGGCGACCAACGGTCTGTACTGCGGCACCCGCTGAGTTGGATCAGTTGGCAATAGACCATCCGGTCTGACAATCGGAATCAGGTACTGAAGCAGCGGTTCGCCTTCAGGATTTGCTGCACCGCCCGGCGCCAATACCCGCGTGGCTTCGTCGAGAGCCGGAACAATACCGAGACTGATCGTCTTGCCGGCGATCACCTCGCGCACTTCATCGATTCGCTCTTCCTCGCCGGGGCGAACCATCAAGGCAATCCACGCCGAGCGATCGGTGGCGTCCTGTCCGATTGCTACTTCTTTGCCTTCACGCCCTTCGATCGGAACAGTTTGATAAAGCTGAATCTCCGCATCGTTTGGCGGTTGGCCCTGATACGACGCGTAAAGCAGTTTGTAATAGTCAGTTACTTCTGCGTCTGGGAATACTCTTTGTTTGTAATAGACCTGTGTTTCGAGCGGGAGCACATCAAGCCCGTGATCGGTGCGGAAAGGTATCTGACCGGCGCGTACTTCAAGACCGCTGTTGAGTGTGATCGTCTGAAGTGGTCCACGATCGTTGACGAAAGTCGCGAAACCTTGCGCTGACGATGCCGGTTGCAGCGGCACACCTAAGAGCTGCAAAAACTTTCGCCGGTTGCGCTCAGGAATCTGGTTGGAGCGATAGAGCAGGTTCTCAGTGAGAAACGCAAAGAGCTCTAACAGCGTGACGCCCGGATCGCTCTTGTTGAAATTCGTCCACTCCGGATTGTGAACGGGAATACGCGCGAGAGCTTCGTTCAGCAAATCCTGGTAACGACGATCGTCAATGGATGGAATTTGTAGAGGCATGGTTGCGTTCCTTTGTTATCCCCTCAAACTCACGCCGACGGTGATGCGCTCGAGTGCCTGTGTCGCCACGAGCTTGTAAGTGATAGTCGCGATCGCAGCCTGCGGATCTGCGGGGTCGGGATCGACGTTGACTGATTCGATGCGAATGCGTGGTTCCCACTGGGCCAGCTCTCGCTGGATACGGTCCTGGATCGAACGGCGCGTGCTGACAGTGTTTGGCTCGAACAAGAAGCGACCAAGGCTGCCGCCGAATTTCGGATTGCGGAGACGTTCCGGTTGTTCGGTCATCAGGATCACCCGAATCGACTCGCGCACATTCGTTTCACCCTCCGACCACGCAACGCGACCATCCGGTCCCACACGCGGTGGAAAACTCATTCCTCGTCCAAATATTTGTCCTGCGTTCATAAAGTTCTCTCAAAAACCATCCACGCAAAGACGCAAAGACGCAAAGTTAAATCCTTTCTTCTTTGCGTTTGCTTTGCGCCTTTGCGTCTTTGCGTGGCCAGCTTTATTCATCATGCTTTCGCTTTCAACTTAGGTATCGGGAAACAGAACAAGAAAAACGGTATCCACCGGAAAATGATGTCGAGCAAAAACACAATGATCATCAGCAAGAGCAGCGCGCAGATTGTGATGATCGGGATCGAGAGCGAACAGATCATTCCAACTTCGATCCCCGAGTCGCTCTTGCATGGTCCACCATCCGGAACCGAAAGATCCTTGTGAAACGGCCACGGCAACACCGACAGAACCAGATCCCCAAGGCTCAGTCCTTTCACTCGATCTATCTGACCGCAGAGCATGTCGGAGATCATGAACGCGGTGTTCTTATCAAACTTCCGCAGCCCGGCCGGCGATGTATCCAACGGCAACGCGATCCGGATCGGGCGCGCCGGTGCATCCGGATCAAAGTACCCGGCCATTTGAAACGGCGCGGTTGGCTCACTCAGCAGCGGCGGATCGATTGGTCCACAATTCGGCCGCGAGAACACGCAGCGAATCACAAACCAGCCTTCACGCATGTCCATCGGTTGCTGCGAGACGAGTGGATTGTTGGGCACGTCAGCAACGGGCGCTGCCGGTAGTGCGGCCTGGATTTTTTCAGCCAGCGCGTCAAGCTTCTTCCGGTGTTGGGCCAGATCGGACTCGCCCGCCACCACGTTGATCGGCAAATTCGGCAATGGACCAGCAATTAACGGATCCGCTAGCGGGAATAGGAAGTTGGGCCACAGCGGATCGAGTGAAGGCCGTTTGCGATTGAACGAAGTCTTTACTGTTTCCAGGTTGTTTTCGATTGAACCACTCTTCACTGCCAACAACGCAGCTTTGAGGGTTGTTTTGATCTGCGATGCGATGTACGCAGTGCCGGCCAGAAATGCCGTCTGCTGTAATCCATTGAGCGTGAAGGTGGTGGCGGTAATCGCATTGGCTAACGCGTTCTCAGCAGCATTGAACGCGGGCTCGCCTGCCAGAGGCGCCTGGCCGTTCAATAAACGCCAAACGCGCGGCGTTTGCTCGATCAGCAGGTTGGCAAAATCGAGCAGGATGTACCACGAACCGGTCTGGATCTGCTCGCGCATAAGTTGAGCAGTCGAAGCCGTGTTTTCCGGGCTGAGATCGGCCGGTAGCGGTGGCAGCGCAAGGGGATCCTCAGGTAACTTTGCTCCCTTGTTCATTAGCTTGCCGTTGTCGGCCAGTTCGAGCAGCTTCTTCCACGGCTCGGTTACCTGCGACCAGAAGAGGATCATGCGCGGATCGGAAATCGGTTGCGGTTCAACCACCGGATCCGGATCGCCGGTCTGTTTCTGCATTGCCGCGCCCATGTACGCTTCGCGTTTGCCAACCGGAACCAGGCCTGCCAACAAACGTCGATTGCGGCCGTCGTCTTCCGAGAAGTTCATGCCAAAAAGCGGCAACTGATCTTCACCGTCAATCAACACTCCGCCATTCAACTGATCGGCACGCGGAATACGTTGCCAACGATTTCCTGTCGGAGTTGATAAAAACGCGTACTCTTCCCACGTCGCCGGATCAAACGCCGGCAACGGCGTGTTGATGTTCAATGGACCAGGCGGAAACATGCGCCGCAGCACATACGTCGCGGTTTCCTGTTTTCCGGTATTGATCGCGCGATCCGGCAAACCCGCACGACCGCAAACCAGCGCCGCGCCAACTAGGTAATAACGTTGATGCGCAGGCTGGTAGAGCTTGAGCTTCTTCGGTTGAATCGCCGTATTGATTGTCAACAATGACGAAACACCTTTGCCGCTCGGCGCCGGTACGAGTCCTTTTTTCTTCGCGGCGGCGAGACCAAGTCGACTCAGTTCGCGAGCAAAAAGCGGTGCCGGTTTCGCCGGCGCCGGATCGGGTGTTGGACCACGCCACGTTTCCGGAATCGCCACAAACTGATGCAACCGGCTGGGATCGGTTTCAAGCAGCTTGAAGAAGTCGTCCATGAACGTGTCGGCGGCAAAGCGCAGCAGCACCGGCTTGCGCAGCGCGTTGCGGCGCAGAGCGATGTCGGTGGCTCCGGCCGCTATGGGCCAGAGTGGCGACGGAGACGTCCATTGCACTTGTTCCTTAGCCATCTCGCTTCACCAAATGTTTCCCGCACCCGGCGTGTACGTTGCGCTCACCACTGTGCTGCTGATCAGCGTGTCGCACTGAATCACGCCACTAAACTTCGACATCGCCGCATCAACGGTGACCATTGCTGCCGATACGGCGACTTGCGGCGCGTTGACAGTCAACTTGGCAGCCGCCGTGATCGTGATGCCGCTCGTTTCCATCTTGATCGAGTTGCCGTTGCTGTCGACGATCTCAACCGCGCCTGGTCCATCTTTGAGCGTCATCTTCTGACCGCCCGGAGTTTCCAGTATCAATTGTTCGCGGCCGTCGTTATCGTCGAGCGTGATCTTCACGCCGTTGCGTGAACGCAAAACTTTCTTGTAGTTCTTGCCGGCGCCGTCCATCGACTCCGGTGGCGTGTCGCGCCCGTTCCAAAGACTGCCAATCACATACGGTCGTCGCGGATCGCCGCCTTCAAAAACAATCAACACCTCGTCGTCAACATCAGGAATGAACCAACTGCCGCGATTGTTGCCGCCCATGAGCGTGGCGAGCCGCGCCCACGCTTCGTAGCGAGCGCCGCCCGTGTCGGGCGCCCACGGCAATGCGACTTTCACGCGTCCCTGTCCGTCGGGATCGATGTTGTCGGTGACGAGCGCCGGAAACGCACCGTACCAGCGACCGCCGAGGCCGCTCGGCATTCGCACGTCGAAAATCATTTCCAGTGATGGTTTATCCGGCATCTGTTAACTTCCAATCCCGACGCGTTCGGAGCGAAACTCACTTCGCAACCCCTTCGTGCCGTCGAAGATGTGTTTCACTTCGGCGACGTAATGCTTGCCGTTGAACAGTGGTCCAAGACCTTGCAGATCGAGTTGCGAACCGGCGCGCAACGACTTGTTTGTTTCCGCAACACCGCGCCCGACGACAAAGCGACGCGCACTCATCTTGAAAAAAGCTTCGGCCTCAAACTGCGCTTCCTGATCGTTGAGCGGCACGGTATGAGCGAGCGCTTCTTTTCGTTGGCCCAGGGCTGACTGCAGAATGCTGACACCGCTGGTGTCGCCATTCAGCTCACTGCTAATCACGGAGTCAGTAGCTTCAAACTGCATCGCGGATTTGTTCGCGATATTCCATCCGTTCACGGCCACGCTGGTGCGTTGCATCGCGAGATCGGCAAGCACCGTGAACTCGCGCAACTGGTTGCCGTAGGTCATCTGTAATTGATCGCCGTTGCGGCCGGTATGCGCCTTGGCGTGCAGCGTGTTGCCAATCATCCAAACTTCAGCATCGATCGATCTGGCGCGATCGCGAATGAACGCGAGGTCGCTTTGGTTTACCTGCGCGAGCACTTTGTAAGTTGGACCAGACAGATCGATCTCAGGAGTCAGGCCGTGATCGGTGGCGATCTGCCGGATTACATCGGCGTCGCTAACGTCGTTGAAGGTGCGAGTGCGACGAGTCATGCGCAGATCCTGGAAGCGATCCTCGGCGAGTACGTTGATCTCGGGTGATTGACCTTCGGGGAAGATTGCTTCCAGTCCCATGATCTTGCCTTTGAAGATCGAATCGGGGCCGAGTTTGATCTCGAAGTCTTTGCCGAATTCGAGCACGCGGCGATCGAAGTAGAGAAAATCGGTGGTGCTGTTTTTCTCGCCCCAGTTTCCGAATCTTGCTTCACAGCGATAAAGACCATTGGTGTTCTCGACAATCACGAGACTGAGCAGACCGCCGCCAAGCGGACCGTTGACTTCGTTGTCGACAACGACCGTGGGGCGAGCTTCTTTGATTCCAGTGGTCTCAGCCATATCGTTTTAATGGGCCCAAACGCGTTCGCAGCGGCTGGTCTGTTGTTCGACGAGGCGGTTAATGTCGTGCTCCGAGGGTGTTGATTGTTCGCCGCCGGATTTTGTTTCGACGACCTTCTCGGTTTTTCGTTCCGCGGGAACGACGTCAACTTCGTTAATCACTACAGCCATCTCTCAAGCTCCTGAATTCGAGGATGATTTCCCACGCAAAGGCGCAAAGACGCAAAGTAAGTCCACGAGTTCTTATTTCCTCTTTGCGCCTTTGCGTCTTTGCGTGGCAAATATTCTTTCAAATCTGTACTCCTCCGGATATCCCTGCCTGCGCTCCGCCGGAAATCCCGGCATCCAGCGACGCGCCGCCCGACACTGACGCGCCAACCTGGAACGATCCACCGAACGTCACGCCCGCACCCGCATTCATGTCGAGCAACTGTCCTGGCTGGAGCAACCGCGGATTCTCGATGTTGTTCGCAGACGCGATCGACTGCCAGTTGTCACCTTTGCCCTGACTATCGGCGACGCTTTGCACCGAGCCCCCCGCCGGCGCCGGCGTTAACGGTCTTGTTCCAGGCGCCTGCGTGTTGGCTGGTCCAGCCGTCGGCCGAAACGTAAACTCCGTAATCTTTTGCTGCGACAGGTTGATCGTCACGCTCGCTCGCAACGGCCGCCCGTCACTGGAGAAAAATTCGAGCGACTCCTCCATCCCTTCCATGATTCCGTCGAACTGAAACGATCCCCAGATGAACCGCACCGCCGGTGGCACAAACTTGTCGCCTTCGGGTTTCGGCGTGATGAAGTAAGCGACTTTCGCCGTCAACTTCCTCACGTCCGTTTCCTTTTTCTCACCCGGCGGCATCTCCGCCGTGACGTCGAACCACAACTGCAAACTCAGCTTCGTCGTACCAGCGCCAACAAACTGTCGCGTCGGTGTTCCCTGTTGATCTCCGGCGCCTGAAGGCGTCGCGACCTGATTCGCAAAACTCACCTTCAACGACTCAGGATTGAACTGGACCGTGCACTTCTTGTCGTCGTTGATCGGATCCTTGAACTCGGCATCGAGTTCGCGAAGTTCAGCTTTTGCGAGATTCTGTGAGCCTGCCATGATCGCGTCCTCAGCCCTGCGGTTTCTTCAACGTCAACGTTTCGTAAGCGAGTTGAAACTCTTCAATAGCGACCGCGCCGTCTTTGGCATTCAGAGCCGGCGACTTCAATTTCATCGGCACGCAGCGAGACAACAGGAATCGAGCTCGTTCTGTTTCTCCGTCAGACGCGAAGATCACAACTTCCGCATCCGCGCGCAGCGATTCATTCGTCAACATCAGATTGAACCAATCCCAGAGCTCGAAGTTTTTTGTCATGCCGCGTTTCATCGTCACTTGTCCGAAAGCCATCGGTCCGGTCAGACGAATCTGTTTGCCGTTGTTGCCACCTTCGCGGATCGTCTTCACTTCCATCGTCATCTCGAGCCCATCGCATTCAGAAAACGCAGCGTCAACAACCTGCTGGGCCACACCCTCGACCTTGATTTCAACCGCGAAGTTGAAATTGGTGAACGGATAATTGACTTGTTCATCGGCAGGATTGGCCATCGGCTATTTCACCTCCAACGCCTGCGTGCGATCGCTGGTTTGGACCAGGCGAATCGTCAGGAAACGCATCGGCAGCGACGGCGCCACGCGCAATTCGATAATGAAGCGTCCAAGATCGACGCTCTGCGGCGTGTTCAACGAACCGTCAGTGACCACCTGGTACGACGTCGCCGGTGTGTTACCGGCAAACGCGCCACGTTCAAACATCCCATCGAGCATTTCGGTGAAACCGCGATCCACCGAGCGACGAAAGGCAGCGCTGTTTGGCTCAAACACGTATGTCACGCCGAGTTTCAAAGCCGTGCGACGCAGCAGAATCAAGAGCC
Source organism: uncultured Acidobacteriota bacterium (assembly GCA_963708055.1). GTDB lineage: Bacteria > Acidobacteriota > Blastocatellia > Pyrinomonadales > Pyrinomonadaceae > PSRF01. The sequence continues at coordinate 3,486,852 of OY970193.1, forward strand.
GGCGCACGCTGATCTCGCGCAGATCTTCATCGGGGCTCAGCGTGTCGGCATCGAGCACGAGAAAGCCGCGCGGTTCCTGCCGGACCACGTTGATCAGCGCATCCTGAAGCGCGAGCCGTCGTTCGGGTAACAACGTTGGTTTGAGTGCAACTACACCGCGCAGTGGTCTGTTGGCGGGAGCGATCCAAGCGCCTCGAGTTAAAGCACTTTCGGCGATCGATCCACTCATCGCACCGCATGGCGGCATCGAAATGACGGCATCGCCCTGACTTTCGCGTCCGATCAGCCACGGGTGATAGACGGCGCCATAGCTGAAAGCGTGAACTTCACCAAAACCCAATGCCGACACATCCTGCGTTGGCGGAACCACATTCGGAGTCGCACGCAGCAGACCGACGTGTTCGATTGCTTTGTCTTCGCGGTAATGCTCGGGTAGCGACAAAACGCCAAACAGATCCCCACGCGCCGCACACATCCGCAGCAGCGAACGCTGCACGGCCAACAGCACGTCAGGCACGTATCGTTTTTTATCGACGATCCAGCGTGAATCGTCTTCGACTCTTACGGCCACGCCGTTGGACCAGTCGCTGGTGTCGGCGCCGATGATGGCGCGCACGCGGTAGTAATAATCGCCGGTGCGAAGACCGTAGAGTGTGTGATTGGTTTCGTCGCCGGTGTGGATTGACACTGCATCAGAAAAGTCCGGTTGCGACGACTCTTCAAGCACGTATTCGGCTTCGAGCGGCGGCGACAATTCCCAGCGCAACGTTACGTTTCCATCCGTGCTGATTTGCGGAAACGCAAACAGTTGCGGCGGCTCGATGATCTGAATGCTGCAGTTGAGAAAGTTGCCCCACTCGGGAACGTGCACCGCTTTGATCGGCGATGGATCGGGCGGTGCGGGTTCGCACGTGCTGAGCGAAGGCTTCTTTGCCGGCGGCGCGTTGCAGTCAAGGAAATGCCACCATTCAGGACGAAGTGGCGGAGGCGACGGCTCCGGTTCGCGCAGTGCTTCGCGCGCGTCTTTCACCCAACCGGAGTGAACGGCATCCGGCACGGCGATGATCGTCGCTTCTTCAAGCGGAAACGCGGCGTGTATCCCGGTCAAACGGCGCGGGCGCGGCGATAGATACTGGAGAAACTCAGCCGCGGACGCGAGTGTGCCGGCGCCGATTTCCAACAGATCGCGATCGAGAAACAGCGCCGCATCAAACTCCGCGAGCCCGTCGCGTTCTCGCTCCGAGCCGCTCAGCTTCACTGGTCCAAGATAATTCTCGGCTAGCCCGGCCATGAACAACGGAAAGTAAATCTCGTCGTTAGCGCGGATTCCGGCGAGCGGAAAGCGAAACAGATCGCCGACCTGGTTCCAAAGTATCGTGGCCGGATTCTCAGCATCGATATCGTCTGACTCACGATAGACTTCTGAATCAGTCGGCAACTTCGCCCAGTAGCGCTCGTGGTCAGGAGCAAAACCGAGATCGCTCAAACTGATCGAATACTCTTCAGCTTCGCGCACCCAGATCTCAAAAGTGAGCAGTTCGGCAGTTGGAACAGTTGCGGGTAGTGGATTAGGCGCGTCGATGACACGAAAAGCGCTGCCCAACAAGACCGGCACACCGGCATCGCCACTGGTGAAGTCGAGACTATCCACCGTCATCCACCAGTGATTGCTGCCTTGATCGACACGCACAATCGATCCGGGCGGAGGCGCATCGGCGAGCGGGCAGTTGAGAAGGTTGACCGTGAGCTTGTCGTTGACGAGCAGCGTTGCCTGGTCCGGACTGAGCACCGCGCTGTATACGATTTCAAACCCATTGATGCTCTCTTCAAAACTCGGCGGTGACGTGATCGCTTCACGTGTGAACACCGCCACGGTCGCTGGTGTGTTAACCGCCGGTGCAAGTGGATCTTTTTCCAGCGACTGCAACCACACGAAGCGATTCGCATTCAGTTGTGAAATTGGACTGGCCGGCGGGCTCGGTTGAAGTGACGTGACGCTTCGTAACGCGAGCAACGCCGAAACGCCATCGTTCTTGTAGTTCAAGCGAAGCATGTCGCCGGGCGCAAGCACGTTGGCCGGATCACGCGTGACCTGGATCACGAGATCCGGTCCATCGCTTTGCAAACTCCCGTTGACCTGGATCGGTCGCGTCAGCAGCGCCGAAGAAACGCGGATCGCATCAGACCAACTGCCCTCTGCACGACCACGCGCGAACGCCGGCGTCACCCCACTCATTTGCCCGTTGGCGTTAAACTCCGCGCGGGCGAGATAAGGAACAGGAAAGTGGTTGTAACGAGCGCGATTCAAAGGCGACGTGCCGCGCGGTGTTTGCCGTGCGACGCGAATGATCCAACAACGTTGGCCGCCGTTGCGAAAGAAAGAACGCACGGCTGGTCCAAGATGCGCGTGAACCTGTTCGCCTCGTTCAACATCCCACGCGAGTGGCGCGTCCTCTCCGAAGATTGCTGCGAACTGCGGCTCTGACTCAATCGCCACCGGCGTTTGCAAGGGTCCGGAAGCAGCGAACCCAACAAACACAGCGATGTCCATGCGAGGCAGGACCTCGGGCAATGGTGGCGCCTGAGTTTCGAAGCGAAACCCGGGCAATCTTCTTGGCGCGCGCGCACTCATGTAAACCTACTCCATTTCCAAACGCTCGTAGGCAAGCGTGAGCTCTTCCATCGCGACGTCAGTTCCCTTGGCGTTGAATGGACCACTGATGTGCTTGATGATGCGCGCACGCAGCAGTTTCCAGGTTTGGACGACCGCGGTGTGATCTTCGTTTTGCAGCGAGATCGTCACCGTGCGTTCGGCATTCTGGTTACCGTTGCGGATGTCGTTGAGCCATTGGTAGAGATTGAGCGAGCCGATCACGCCGCGTTTGAGCGTGACGTCGGTGGCTTTGTTCAGGCCGGTGATCTTGCGCACGCTGTTCTCTTTCGAGTTGCCGTTGCGGTATTCAGAGACCGTGACTTCCATACCGATGTTGCTCAGCTCCTGAAAGCCCGCTTCCGGTCCTTCGGTGTTGCCGGTGCCGAGGTCGACCAGGAAATTGAATTGAACGTAAGGGCGATCGCGTAGTACTGCCATAAGGTCCTCCTTATCTAATCAGTTCCTTTGCGATCCTTTGCGTCTTTGCGTCTTGGCGTGGATGACTAATGCTTGGAGTCAGTTTTCTCACGCAAAGACGCAAAGAACGCAAAGGACGCAAAGAAGATCTCAAGTCGCTAGACCTTCCGGTCGGCGGTCCATTGACCGATGCGGATGATCACGAATTCTGCCGGGCGCAACGGCGCCAGCCCGACGAGACAAACGAGCCGCCCGTTATCGAGATCGTTCTGCGTCATCGTTGAACGATCGCATTTCACGAAGTACGCCTTCTCAGGCTTATCTCCCAACAGCGCACCCATCTGCCACTCGTTGAACATGAAATCTTCGATCGTGCGCCGCACGTTGCCCCAGAGCGCCTCGCCGTTAGGCTCGAAGACGGCCCACTGCGTTCCCTTGTCGATCGAATGTTCGAGGTAGGCGAAGTAGCGCCGCAGGTTTACGTATTTCCACTCCGGATCCGAACTGATCGTCCGCGCACCCCAAAGCCTGAAACCGCGTCCTTCAAAGAAACGGAAACAGTTGATGCCTTCCGGATTGAGCACGTCCTGTTGCGACTTGTTGAGCAGCTTCTCAAAACCAAGCGCGAGATTTACGACCTCGTTCGCCGGAGCTTTGTAAACTGCGCGATTGATGTCGTTGCGCGCGTAAATGCCCGAGACGAATCCACTCGGCGGCAGGTTGATCTCTTTGCGCGTAACCGGATCGAGCACGCGCACCCACGGGTAGTACATCGCGGCGTAAGTTGAGTCGAAACGCGCGCGCATTGCTCGCACCTGTGAGATGCTTTGCCCCGCGCCACTGTCGAGCACCGCGATGCGATAACGCATCCGTCGTGCATGACTGATGAGCAGGTTGATAATCGTGTTGGCATCAGCGCGATAGGCTCCTTCATAACCAAACGTCGATCCAGGCGCTGCCACGATCGAGATGTCCTCCAGGTCTTCAAAGATCCTGAGACCGGTCTTTGGTTCCTCGGTGCCTTCGTATTCACTAGCGGTTGGACGCGCGCCGTCGTTGCCGCCTGTCAACGACACTTCTACAAACAATGGTTCGTCAGGAGTTGCGAAGCTCACCGGATCGAAACCAAACAACGCTGTCAGTACGTCGACTCCGTTGGTTACACCGCTTCCGAGTTCAATAACGATCGGCAGGGTTCGGGCTTCGGCAAGGTTGTTCGGGGTTTGCGCAAACTTCGCTGAAAGCGAATCAGGCATGCCGGCCTGTAAGTGGCCGGGTTCAACTGGTAGCGCGGCCCACGTTTCAGGGAAGGTCGACGGGTCATTCGGAATCACAGTCACGCTGACTGTAACGACACGAATTACGTCGCCGCCATCGGGATTAAGCTGGCTGAGTTCCAACTCTTCGCCGGGGCTTCCGGATGAATTGAAGCGCCAGATCTGAGTTTCCTGATCGAAAGAGGCGCGATAGAACTGACCGCCACCGAGTGGACTGCTGATCGGGCTGGAGATATCTCCCATCCAAACAACGTCGCCGTTCAGTAGCCCGGCCACGCGAGCCTCGTCATTCTCATCAGTGCCGAGAATGTTTTGGCCCACTAACAGATCGAAACGAACGCGCATATTTCCGGCTTCGCCAGGAAAACGTGCGCTAATCGTTACGGCGTTGGCTCCGCCGCCGTTAGGCAACGTACCACTGGCGCGACCATCGTCGTCACCGGCATTGAACACGCGCGCGATGTAACAACGTTTGCCGCCTTCTTCGAAGAACGCTCGCACGGCGTGCCACAGGTAGTTATCCATGCCGGCTGCATCCGAGAAGTTCAGCTTTTGCCGGTCACCGTAGGTGCGCTCGAATTCTCCCAAACTGGTAATGATCTCGGGTTCTAGATCGAGCGGTCCGTAACGAGCCGGGCCGATGAAACCCGTCGTGGTCGTACTAACTCCTTCGATCGACTTTGACCGAAACGATGTCTCCTCGACGTAAACTCCCGGAGCAAGGTATTCAGGCATAACTCCTCCTTATGGCGGTTTAAACCGCCGGGGTAATGAACAACACCGAATCCCGCGTTTGCGTAGGCGGAGACGTCAGTGATGGTCTGGATTTCAAGATCAGCTCGCGACCGAATCGCAAGTTAGTTTCCTGCAAAATTTCCGTTTGTTCTGCATCAGCCCACATCGTTGCCGGGGGCTGCGAAAGCGTGAATCGCAAGTCAGGCAGTGCCACGCCTGCGTCTCCAAGAAAATCAGGCGGCGATGAAAGCGGGCGCTCGGGTGTGTAGAAAGCGCGCAGCTCCAGCGGCCATACTTGTTCCGTTAATGGCGGGCTCGTAGCCACCGGCGGAGATCCTGGCGGCGAGCCCGGAGGCGACGCCGGCGCAAACGAGATCGGCGTCGGAAAAGGAAAGATCAACGCGATTCGGCCCTGATCGTCCGCGATTCCGCGTCCGAGAAACTTACTGCCGGTGAAAGCTTCCAACATGGCCCATGCTGCCGGAGCATCGAGCGACGTGTCCCACAAGTCGGCCCTGATTGCTGCCATGCCGGAAGGCACGCTGCGGACCGGTGATGAAAACAGCGGCACCGTTGTTCGCGCTCCCAGCGGCGACTCGAGTGCGGAATCAAATCTAAAAATGCCTTCAAACGGCAGGCTCGCAGTGAACTGAAATGGTTGAAAGCGTCGCTGCTGATCCGTGACTTCAATCACAAAATCTTTGTTTGGCGGAACCGGGTTTTGCCAGTAAGCAGCGGTTCCATCACCGTGTTCTCTTTCACGAAGCCCGTAACCGTGATGCAGAACGTAAACGCCTTTCCGATTTCCAATCGCCTCTCGTTTTGTGCTCGGTTTACCGGTTGGATAAGCCCACACACTGAGTCCATCGCCAACGAGAGCGCCCGAACTGCTGTCGTGAAAGCGCAGCCCGAGCGGCGCCACCATGGTCAAGCGATCGAGAGTGATAAATGGACCAGCCATTAAACTTTTCCTACTCCAAACTCGCGCGTTTGCACTTCGGCATACTCGTTCAACAGCATCGACGATTCGATCGCCAGCATGCGCGCGATGTAACCGACGGATAACGGCGGACTGCTTTTGGTAGTGCTCCAGAGATTGTTCCAGTCTTGCAGCGTGAGTGAATCGAGCACGATTTCTACGGTTTCACCGGGGTTGAATATTTCGGGTTCAGGCCCATAGTTATTGAGTAATCCGGTGGGCAGGATAGGCACATCCTGAAATGTGCGAATGGCCCAACCAAGGATGCGTTGTTGCCGCACCGCCGTTTGTGCCCAGGCGGAAGCTACGTAGTAGAGATCGATTGGAATCGGTGGACGAAAGCGACGTCCGTCAGGCCCGACGGTCGGCGGCAGATTGCGGCGCGATGTGTTTGGCGCGATCCGATAAAGATACAAGGACACTCCTTCATCCATCGGCGACTGCGCAAAGTTGCTCAACTGGTAGAGCTCAAACTGCGCATTCGGAAACTCATCTCGCGGGCAGGCATCGGAAAGCAGGCCGAGCATGGCCTGTCCCGTTGCAGCAATTGCCTGAAACTTTCCCATCTTCCTCCCAGATGGCTTTCAGTCGCGGCGTTTCCTGAGCCAACCCTTCATCCGTGATTTGAGATCGGGTTGAGCTTCATCACTGCGATCGATGTATTCGGCGACGAAGTCGGTGATGTCGCTGAGTTGTTTGAAATAGCGACGAGCCCCGCTAGGTACGTGTGTGATGTGGCCGTGCCAAACAAGCTCATTGGTCTCGCCCTCAAGCCAAAGCTTGACGATAAACGAATGAACTTTGGACTCTGTTAAGTCCATTGGCTGGACGAGACCGATCAATTTTGTTAACTCATCTGTGACTGTGCGCGGGCTTATAACAAAGGCGGCGACGGCGGAACGTCTTCAGGGCGTCTCTGCAGCGTCCTTGCCGTGAGAAAAACCAGGCCACAGATCAAACGGATAGAAATCGGATTGATCCGTGATCATCCGTAAAATCATCCGTGTAAATCTGTGGCTATTCTTTTTCGGAGTGGAGGGTGCCTTCAACGGCTTTGATGTCGCGTTGAATGCGGCGTTGGACGCCGGTCACGATGGCTTGAAGTTGTTTCAGGCGTTTGAGGATGTCAGGTGGAGGAGAGTTTTTGGATAGTGAGGGAAAGTTATCGGCACTGGCGGTGTGGTTCATCTGATCGGCTTTAATTCGTTCGTAAAGTTCGACAGTTTTTCTTTCTGGTCTAACGCCCAGCTCCTGTTTAAGAGCCAGCGAACAACGCTCAAACTGTCGCAACGCCGACGTGCGATCGCCGGCCAGTGAATAGAGATACATTAGCTGCCGATGCGTGCGTTCTCGTGCCGGATCGAATCGCAAAATTATCGTGGCATAACCCTGGGCCACTTCCCACTCGCCGTGAAATTGAAGATACCCGATCAACTTATCGAGCATCATCAGGTACATATTTTGCAGACGCTCGCGTTCGAAGAGAATCCAGTCCTGGTACGAGCCGAGTAATAGATCGTCGTGATAAAGCGCCACGGCATCTTTCATCGCCTGGGCGGTTTCTGCCTCAAGCTGGCGACCCGGAGTCCCTTCAGCGGAAGCAAAGGCGCGCTCGAAATCGGCCACATCGGTCCATAAATTGGTGTGTGGATTCAGCGACAGCCAATCATGCTCGACGATCAGCACATCGGAGCAGTTTTCGTGTTTGGCGTTGAGCGCAGCATGAAGATGCCAGAGCGCCTGGCGCAGGTATTTCTTTGATTTTTCGGTTGAAGTGTCGCCCCAGAGCAAGGCGGCCAACGCCTCTCGTGAATGAGGGCGATCGCGATGGAGCAACAGGTAACTAAGGAGCTCCTGATCTTTGCTGGCCTCAAGACCCTGCACTAAGTGGGCATCTTGATGCGCTGTAAATTTCCCGAAGAGTCGAAACCTTAGCCCAGACACTGGAGGAGAACTTTCTGCGAGGGACGCTCACAAGGGGACCACGCCCACGAGTAAAAATCAGATTGTTTTAAGCCGACAGTTCAACGAACACATTTAGACCGAAGCTGTCGGGTCATTAGATTAATTTGAGATCCGTGATGATCTCGAAACCCCGGGATAGAGCGGTGCAGGTTAAAGAGGACCAACACAGCGTATAGGAGCAAGCACACGAACGGCAGTCACAGAACAATGGGGGAATTGCGTTTTTGCGTGGCGCAGACTCTATTCCTATTCAACGATCAAGTCAACAGAATTTTAGCCACAGACGAGCGCTGACATTATCTATGATTTTTTTCAAAATTTTGTCAGACGTGATTAGCATTTATTTTCAGCAATCCTCTGCGACCCTCTGCGTAACTCGGCGACCTCTGCGTCGAAAGTTGCTCCTTAACGCAGAGATCGCGGAGATACGCAGAGGGCCGCAGAGGATTTTTGACGCCTAGTTATCTTTCCAAATTGCGCCGAGACCGGCGTCCCACAGCCGTTTATTAAACGCTGGAATATCCTGATTGAGGATCGCGTTGCCGCGGGCTTTTAACCCCACCCACTGCGCGTTCAATTCGTTCATGCGATCGCGGGAGGGTTGGTTTACACGGGGAATATCACTTTCCGTTTGATTAATCAGAAACAGGTAATTCGCCGTAAATTTATTCGGATAATTTTCCACGTCGTCGTAGGCCTTGGATTTTCGCTGCACCATGTCTTCATCCCAGGCCTTCATCTTCTGCAACAACGCGTCGCCATCCTTCTTCAGCGCCGCGAATTTTTCACCCGCCGGCAACTGGCCCAACAGCGATTCCAACTGCTTCTGCTTCTCAAACAAACTGTTGATCATACGGTGCATGGTAGTTAATTCGGTTTCCATCCCAAGCATCGTCTGGTGGTAATCCGAATACGTCGAAGCGTCGATTGGATAGAGTGGATTCGCGACGATCTCCACGGTGCTTGACGCTGTTTGTCCCGGCATTTTCAGCGTTAACGTGTATCGACCCGGCGGGGCTTTGTGCCCCGCGAAACCACCTTCAATCCGAACATACGGCACGCCGATCATCGTTTGGTAACGCGTGTCCCACACAAAACGGTTCAAGCCTTTGGTTTTGGTCAACACCGGATCGGGCCTCGGACCGGCTTCATACCTCAAAAACTTCTCATCCGCTTTCGAAGTAAAACTCCGGACCGTCGTTCCCGCGGCATCTTTGATCTCGAGTGTGATTTCGTCAGTCTTCTTCAATTCCGGCAGTTGGTAGTACAAAACGACCCCAGTTGCCGGATTTACGCCGCGAAACGGGTTGCTGCCGGTAAAGTCGTCATCAGTTCCGTCCAACTCGCTACCGCCATTCACCAGTAGCGTATTGTCAGGTTGGTAAATCGCAAACGCGGGCGCGTCTTTCTTGTACTGGCGCAACACGTTGAGATCGTCGAGGATCCAGAAGGATCTGCCTGAGGTGGCGGCGATCAGGTTACCTTTATGAACGCGCAGATCGGTTAACGGCGTGATCGGCAGATTTAGTTGAAACGGCGACCAGTTTCTGCCGCCGTTCCATGACAGGAACAACCCGAGTTCGGTGCCCGCAAACAGAAGATCACGGCGCACGTCATCCTCGCGCACGACCCGTGTAAACGCATTCGCCGGCAATCCATCAGAGATCTTCGTCCACGAGTTTCCGTAATCCGTAGTTTTATAAAGACCAGGCGCGTGGTCGTTAAATTTGTAGCGAGTAGTCGCAATGTAAGCGGTTGCTTTGTCGTGCGGCGAAACCTCGATCGCGTTGATCAAGCATTCCTGAAGACCACGCGGCGTTACGTTTTTCCAGTTCGCGCCGCCGTCGCGTGTCACATAAACAAGTCCATCGTCGCTGCCGGTCCAAAGCACGCCTTTTTCATGCGGCGACTCAACAATGTAGGCGAGCGTGCCGTAATTCTCCGCGCCCACCGCTTCATTTGTGAGTGGACCACCACCCTTGCCCTGCTTCTCTTTTTCGTTGCGAGTCAGATCAGGCGAGATTTCTTTCCACGTGCGACCGAGGTCAGTGGTTTTGAGCACGTATTGAGCGCCGTGATAGTAAGTAACGGGCTCGTGTTTGCTCCAGATGATCGGCGCGTTCCAGTTAAACCGGTATTTCAGATCTTTCGCATCCATGCCGAGGTATTGAATCGGCGCGGCCATGATGTTTGTGCCGGCCTTGGCTTTAACATCGAGCACCTCGATCGTTCCCTGGTAACTACCGCCGAGCACATACTTCACGTCGTTAGGATCAAACGCGAGAAAAGCGCTTTCGCCGCCTGCGGAGGCCATCCAACTCGCCGTCCCGATTCCGCCGCTGCCTAACTCGCGGCTGGCAATCGAGACAGACGTGTTGTCCTGCTGTCCCGCATAAATGCGATACGGAAACTGGTTGTCGACGTTGATGCGATAAAACTGCGCCGTCGGCATGTTGCTCTGCACGCTCCAGATCTTGCCGCCGTTGAAAGTAATGGCGGCGCCGCCGTCGTTGGCGATGACGAAGTTGTTTGGATCGTTGGGATTGATCCAAAGATCGTGGAAGTCGCCGTGCGTGCCTGACAAACTTTCCCATGTTTTACCGGCGTCGTTTGAACGATATGCCGTTGCACTCAGCACATAAATGACATTTTCGTTCTTCGGATCGATGAACAACTCGATGTAGTACCACGCCCGCTGCACGAGCCGGTGATCGTTGGTGATGCGACTCCATTTTTTGCCGCCATCATCGGAAACAAACAGTCCACCGGCCTCTTTATTCGAATCACCTTCGATCAGGGCGTAAACTTTTTCAGGATTGGAACGGCTGACCGCGATCGACATCTTGCCTAACTCTTCGGGCAAACCTTCTTTCAACTTCTGCCACGTTTCGCCGCTGTCGGTCGATTTGTAGAGACCGCTGCCGGGACCGCCGCTGATCACTTTCCACGGTAACCGGCCGTGTTCCCACATCGCCGCGTAAAGAATTCGCGTGTTGGTCATGTCCATCGACAGTTCCGCGGCGCCGGTCTTGTCGTCAACGTACAAGACCGATTTCCAGGTCGCCCCGCCATCAATGGATTTGTAAATACCTCTCTCTTTAGATCGACTGTAGAGTGCGCCTTGAGCAGCGACGAATACGATGTTTGGATTTTTTGGATCGACGATGATGCGCGAGATGTGTTGTGAGGAATCGAGCCCGATCTTCTTCCACGTTTTGCCGGCGTCAGTGGATTTGTAAACGCCGTCGCCATGGTGCGTCATCACCCCGCGCACCGCATGCTCACCCATACCGACGTAAACCACGTTCGCATCGCTCTCGGCAACCGCAATCGCGCCAACCGATCCGGTCTTGAAATAACCGTCGGAGATATTGCGCCAACTGAGCCCCATGTCGTCGGTCTTCCAAAGCCCCCCACCGGTGGTTCCCATGTAATACGTCTTCGGATCGCCGACCACACCCGTTCCAGCCACCGACCGCCCACCCCGAAACGGCCCAATCGATCGCCATTTCAGCGGTTTGAAGATCGCGTTGTAGTCATCGGAAGTTTGTGATTGCGCAAGTGCCGGACAAAGACACACGCAGAGAACGAAAAGCGATAGTAGGGGTTTCATGCACGGGATAATACACACAAAGAGGCACAAAAAGCACAAACAGTAATGGCTTGGTTTATGTGATTCTTGTGCCTTTTTTTGGCCTACCTTTGGTAAACGCGGACGTAGTCGATTTCCATGCGTTGGGGCCAGATGGAGTCGTCGACGCCCTTGGTGCCGCCCCAGTTTCCGCCGACTGCAATGTTCATAAGCAGGTGAAAGGCTTTGTCAAAGGGCCACTGTTTGAAGTCAGCCGAGGGATTGCCGAGGCGTTCGTTTTTGAAAGTGAAGTAGGGTTGTTTGTTGATGAAGGCGCGGACTTCTTCCGGTGTCCATTCGATTGCGTAAACATTAAAATCACTCCGCGCATTATCAACTTTGGTCTTCGCGGTTTTGTGAGTATTGATCGTGTGGTTGTATGACTTGGTATGCACCGACGCATGGACCATGTCAGGATCTGACCCGACGTGTTCCATGATGTCGATCTCACCGCTGCCGGGCCAGCTTCCGTATTCCCATTTGGTGGGTAACATCCAAATGGCCGGCCAGGTGCCGCGGCCTGATGGTAGTTTGGCGCTGACTTCCACGCGTCCATACATCCAGTCGCCTTTGTTCTTGCTGATGAGTCGCGCCGAAGTGTATTGACGGTTTTCCCACTTTTCTTTCCGCGCTTCAATCACCAAATGTCCATTCTCGACGCGCGCATTCTCTTTCCGTTTGTCGGTATAGAACTGCAACTCTTTGTTGCCCCAACCATGACCACCAACGTCGTAACCCCACTTCTTCGCGTCAGGCAAACCGGTGTAATCAAACTCGTCAGACCAAACGAGCCGCCATTGATCCGCGGACTGTTGCGCGGTCGTTGATCGAAGGCTGACGATGACGAGCACGAGGCCCAAAATCAGGAAGAATTTTGAGTGTTTGTTCATACCAGGCAAGCTATAATGCCACACCCATCGAGAAGCAAGAATGCCCGCGACTCCCGACAACGAAAAACGCTCATTTGAGTTTCTCAGTCTCTCGCTGTTGCTTGGTCTGGCAACGGCGATTGGCGCGCTCATTTTCTTCGGCTGGCTCACCGACGAAGTGCTCGAAGGCGATTCGCGGCAATTCGATGAGGCCACCCGAGCTGCCGTTCATCAACTCGCGTCACCAGTAATGACAACCATCATGCGTGGGTTCTCTTTCATCGGATCCACGATTGCTTTAACGGCCGCGACAATCTTTGTGATCGTGCGGTTTGCGATGCAGAAGTGGCATCACGAAGCAAAACTCTTCGCGATCACGATGATTGGCGGCGCGTTGTTGAATATCACGCTGAAACTCACCTTCAAGCGCGAGCGGCCGGTGCCATTTTTCAACCTCTCAACGCCCGAGAGTTATAGCTTTCCGAGTGGACACTCGCTGACCAGTGCCGTCTTCTTCGGCGCCCTCGCGGCAATCCTGACGGCGCGGATCAAATCAAAACGTACACGCGCGATCATCTGGACCGTATCGACAGTGATGTTTCTATCGATCGGTTTTTCGCGGATCTATCTGGGCGTGCATCACACGACGGATGTCATTGCGGGATTTGTGGCAGCGTTGATATGGATACTGGTGGTGAGGTTTGTCGAAATGCACCTGGCGCGCCGCAAGCGTAAAAGACAAGAGACAAGATGAACAAAGGCCTTACGCCAAACTCAAATTCAACCGCATCTCCACTGACAGCCCGCCTCCAGCAGCGTTCATCGCCTGCACCGATCCGCCATGCATCCGCACGGCGCGCTCGGTAATCGCGAGGCCAAGGCCGGTGCCGCCACCGCTCTGCCGGTCACGCGCATCTTCGGTGCGATAGAACGGACGAAAGATCTTCTCGAGCGACTCTTCCGGAACGCCGTTGCCACGATCTCTTACGCTAATCACCGCGAAGTTATCACTCCCGCCATTCTGCGTTCGCAGCGCCACTTCAACCGCCGTTCCTTCAGGCGTATAACGCACCGCATTGCGCACGACATTCTCAACCGCGCTGCGCAACAGTTCCTCAATCCCCTGGATCGAACAGTCGTCACTGGAAACAACCTTCACTTCACGATTGATGCTGCGCGCCTCGAAATCCGCATCGTCCGCAACGTCCTTGACCAGCGCCGCCAGGTCAACATCCGTGCGCTTACGACTATCTGTGCCACTCTCCAAACGCGTCAAGGTCAACAACTGGCTGATCATCTCGTTGAGATTGTCTGACTCGCGTTCGATTCGATCGAGCGCGCCGCCTGCCTCCGCACCGGATCGCTGTCGCGCTAATCCAAGCGCAACACCAAGTCGAGCGAGCGGCGAGCGCAACTCATGCGAGATGTCGCCAAGTAAACGTTGCTGCGCTTTCACCATCGACTCCAAACGTTCCGCCATCGTGTTGAAGTCGCGGCCGAGTTGGCCCACTTCATCACGGCGCTTAGCGAGTTTGGTCGGAACACGAGCCGCGAGATTGCCTTCCGCGAGTTCGTTTGTGGTGGTGCGCAAATTCAAGAGCGGCGTGGTCAGGTAACGTGCCAGCCAGTAACAAAAGATGCCGCCGATCACGAGTACCACCAGCAGTCGCAATCCCAGAGCCTGGCTGATTGGCTGAAACGGTGGGCGGGGGATATGCGCCACGTACATGTAGCGTTGACCCTTCGCACTGGCAAGGGGTCGCGCTACGAGGGTGCCTGGTCCAGCGAAATTGAATTCGATTTCCCGGCTCTCGGTGGCTCTCGCGATAAGTTCGGCGGCATTGGGGGGAACAGTGCGACCGGAAAGTTCTTTGCCGCTTTCGTCAAAGAAAGTAGCGCTGACTCCGGTTGATTTTTCGGTTGCCTGGAGCGCCGCCGTCAAAGCGGCTGGTCCGGATTGTTCGTAAATCTCGGCGGCTTTCTGAGCGTTTGGTCCAACCTGGGTCAGATCACGCCACGAGCGCCGCGTGGGTGTGGGGCGCGTGAGCGCAAACGCCGCAAACAGCACGACGTTGATGATGATCATCGCCAGCCAGAACCAGATGAAGATTTTTAGATAGAGACTGCGAAAGGAGATCTTCATTCGGATTTCTCAGTGGCAGCGCCATAGATGTAACCCACGCCCCGAATCGTCTTGATTCTTTCCAGGCCATTCAACTGATGGCCCAACTTCTTGCGCAGGTTACTGACGTGCATATCGATGCTGCGATCAAATGGGGATAGTTCTCGTCCTAAAACTTCCTTCACCAGATCTTCGCGTTTCACAATCTGCCCGGCATTGCGCAGCAGTATTTCGAGCAGATCGTATTCGACTCCGGTGAGTTCAACTACTTCCCCCGAGCGGCGGACATTACGCGTGTTGCTATCCATTTCAATGTCGCCGACACGAATGGTTTCACGCGCTGAAGTAGTTGACTCAACGGGCTGGGCGCGCCGCAAAACGGCACGAATTCGAGCTACCAGCTCACGGGGGTTAAAGGGTTTGGGTAGATAATCGTCGGCGCCGATTTCGAGTCCGACGATACGATCAACATCGTCGCCTCGGGCGGTTAACATCAATACCGGAATACGTGAACGAGCCCGAATACGTCGCAGCACATCGAATCCATTCGTGCCCGGCAGCATCACGTCGAGCACAACCAGATCATGTTCTTCTGAAAGCGCGCGATCGATGCCGCGTTCGCCGTTGTGAATTGCTTCAACGGTATAGCCCTCGGGTTGCAGGTATTCTCCTACCAACTCGCAAAGGCCGACATCGTCGTCAATTACCAGTACGCGTTCCATTGGTTGCTCAGCCAGATTACAAGACATAAGCGCGACCTAAGGCAAGTTCGCCAGAAAAACGCCATGTTCTTCTTCGGATTTCTCTGTGCAACCTCTGCGTCCGCTGTGCCTCTGTGGTTAACTGACTCGCGCAACTAATTAACCATAGAGGCACAGAGGACGCAGAGGTTGCACAGAGAAATCCTACATGAATCGCCCATTTTCGTGCGTAAAGAAGTGTCAATCAGAAAGTCCATATAACTGACAAAACTTTACAATCCATTGACAGACTCTTTACGACTACTTTCGATACAATTCGCGGCCAAGTCGGGCGTAACGCACCATATCCCACGCCGGAAAGCAAAGTCGTCGAAGGAGCTTCGGAATGAAGAAAATCGTGTTGGTAATTGCCCTTTGCGCAAGTTTCACAGGGCTTGTGTTTGGGCAGCAGCGTAACGGCTCGTTGCGTGGGCAGGTGCTGGATGAATTGGGCGGCGCAATTGTCGGCGCCAGCGTTACGGCGATTGACGGCAAGGGCGTCGAGAAGTCGGCGGTTACCAATGAGGGCGGCACGTACGTGATTAACGGCCTGGCTCCCGGCAAATACACGGTGCGCGCCATCAACGCCGGTTTCGCAATGACAGAAACGCCTGACGTTGAAATAACCGCAGGCAAAGCGGCCCAGTTTGATCTCACTCTGAAAGTCGCGATCGAAGAACAGAAAGTAACTATTGCCGCCGACAATCGTGAGTTAAGCGTGGAGCCGGAAAACAACGCCGGCGCGGTGGTGTTGAAGGGTGACGACATCGAATCGCTGCCGGACGACCCGGATGATCTCGCAGCCGCGCTTCAGGCTCTGGCCGGTCCTTCGGCTGGTCCAAACGGCGGCCAGATATTTGTAGATGGATTTACCGGCGGCCGTTTGCCGCCGCGTGCTTCGATTCGCGAGATTCGCATCAACTCAAATCCGTTTTCCGCTGAATATGATCGTCTCGGTTTTGGTCGTATCGAAATTTTGACTCGTCCCGGTACCGATCGTTATCGCGGGCAGGCTTCATTCAACTTCAATGACGACGCCTTAAACGCGCGCAATCCATTCTCGAAGAATCCAAAGCGACCGCCACTGCAAACGCGTCAATACGGCGGCAACTTTGGTGGTCCAATCAAGCGCGGTAAAGCTTCATTCTTCGTCGATTTTGATAAGCGCGATACTGACGACGAAACACTGGTCGTCGGCGAGATGCTTGATGCAAACAACAATATCATTGGTTTTGCGGAAACCGTTCCCATTCCCGGACGACGCACTTCGTTTAGTCCTCGAGTTGATTTTCAGATCAACCAGAACCACACGCTGATCTTTCGTTACAACTATGCGAAGAACAGTCGCATAACCGGGGTCGGTGGATACTCTTTGCCGTCACGTGCTTACGATACCTCGAATACTGATCAGAGCTTTCAGCTTACGGAAACGGCCATTATCAATAAAACGATCGTCAACGAAACTCGTTTCCAGTATGAATGGTCGAGCAACGCGCAGAACGCCGACAATTCACTTGCCACCATCGACGTTCAGGATGCCTTCACCGGCGGTGGTTCACAGGTGGGTCAGTCGCACACGGACGAGAAAGAATGGGAACTGACGAACAACACGTCGTTCGCCAAGGGCAATCACTCTTTCAAGATCGGAGCGCGCATGCGCTCGCTTTACATCACTCAGTTCTCCCCCCAAAACTTCGGTGGCACTTATACCTTCTTCGGCGGCGTGCGTGGTCCAGTTTTGGATGACAACGATCAGGCGACGTCAGGCACGGAACCTATCGACAGTATTGAGCGTTACCGTCGCACGCAGGTTTTCCTGGCGCAGGGATTGAGCGGCGCGCAGATTCGACTTCTCGGCGGCGGCGCGACCCAGTTTAGTTTGTCCACAGGCAATCCGGAAACCAAGGTGAACCAGTGGGACGTCGGTGGTTTCATTCAGGACGATTGGAAACTCCGTCCAAACTTTACGCTCAGTCTTGGTTTGCGTTACGAGAACCAGAAAAATATCGACAGCAATTTTAACTTTGGCCCACGTCTCGGTTTTGCCTGGTCACCGGGTGGACAACAATCGAAGACCGTTATTCGTGGTGGCTACGGTGTTTTCTACGAGCGCGTCAGCGAGAGTCTAACGATGCAGGCGCAACGTCTCAACGGTGTCAATCAACAGCGATTCACAGTGCAGGATCCGAATTTCTTTCCGTTGATTCCCACTTTCGACCAGCTTATAGCCTTCTCGGTTCCGGGTTCGGTTTATCGTCTTAACGACGGTCTTCAGGCGCCTTACACGCTGCAGTCAGTGTTTAGCGTTGAGCGCCAGTTGCCCCATAACCTGACGATCGCAACCAGCTACATCAACATCCGCACGCTGCATGTGTTGCGAACACGGCCTCTGAACACCCCGCTACCGGGAACGTATATTCCGGGGATACCCACGAGTGGCGTGCGACCGTTGAACTGCGCCGATTTCATTCCGCCCGACATCAATCCTTCGACTCTTTGCAACATCTACGAATACGAGTCGAGCGGTCGTTATAACCAGAACCAGTTTATCGTCAACATCAACAGTCGCTTCCATCGCAATGCAACGATGAATGCGTACTACGTGTTTGCGAAAGCGAACAGCGATGCCGACGGGTCGGGAAGTTTGCCTAGCGATCCGTACAACTTGAGCGCGGACTATGGACGCGCATCAGGCGACATCAGGCATCGTTTCGTGATGACCGGAAACTTCCGCGCACCATGGGGAATCAGTCTTAATCCGTTTGTGATTATCCAATCGGGCCGGCCCTTCAATATCACGCTTGGCCAGGACCTCAACGGCGATACGATCAATACCGAACGACCGGCATTGGCGCCGGTGGGAGTTGATTGCAGCGACGAGGACAATTTCACATGCTCACCATACGGCAACTTCAAACGATTCTTTGGTCCGAATGATGTAATGATTCCACGTAACTTTGGTGAAGGACCAGGATCAGTTACCGCCAACTTGCGTGTCAGCAAAACGTGGAGTTTTGGATCCGAAGGCGGCAGCGCGAATGCGAATAACCGTCAGGATGGGCAGGGACAAGGTCAGGGACAGCAGCGCGGCGGTGGAATGCCCGGCGGTATGGCTGGTCGTGCTCCAGGTGGCGGCGGACCGGGCGGCGGTGGCGGCGGACGCGGCGGCTTTGGTGGACCAGGCGGTGGTGGCTTCGGCGGACCGGGTGGCGGCGGCGGTCGTTACAACCTGACGTTCTCGCTGAACTTCAATAACATTTTTAACCACGTGAACTTCAACAATCCGGTCGGTAACCTCGGCTCGAGTCTGTTTGGACAGTCGACCTCGACGGCAGGCGGCTTCGGTGGTTTCGGTGGTGGTAACGCTGCCTACAACCGTCGCATCGACGCGCAGATTCGCTTCAGCTTCTAGTCCACAGATTACACAGATTGGAGTACAGATAAACACGGATCAGAATTACAAATTCTGATCTGTGTTAATCTGCGTTTCATCTGTGGCTAAATTTTTCCAGCGCTGTATTTCACCTGCGTGTCAGACTGAGTTTCAACTCGATGATCGGCTTTACGTGTGTTCGCGCTGTGGTGGGTTGCTTGATGTTGAGCAACGCGATGAGAGCTCGATCGATACCGCTTCGCTTCGCGAGATCTGGTTAAAGCGGCGTTCGTCTTTTGCGGTTCAGGATCGCAGTGGTGTTTGGCGTTTTCGCGAGTTGTTGCCGTTTGATGAAGACGTCGAGATTGTTTCACTTGGTGAAGGAAACACGCCACTTTACGACGCGCCGAGATCTGCCGGCTACTGTCGTCTGCCTCAATTAAAACTCAAACACCAGGGCGCTAATCCAACCGGCTCTTTCAAAGATACCGGCATGACGGCGGCTGTCACGCAGGCGCGCCATCTCGGCGCGAAGCTCGTGGTGTGCGCGAGTACGGGAAACACGGCGGCGAGTTTGGCGGCGTATGCGGCGCGCGCGGATCTGCTGTGCGCGATCATTGTGCCGGGCGGTCAGGTGAGTGGGGCAAAGTTGGCCCAGGCATTGGATTATGGCGCGCGCGTGTTTGAAGTTGATGGAAACTTCGATGCTTGCATGAACGTGATTCGCGAGCTTGCTGAAGATCCGTCGGTGTATCTCGTTAATTCGATCAATCCTTTTCGCATTGAAGGACAGAAGACAGTTGCTTTCGAACTTGCGGAGCAACTTGAATGGCGCGTTCCGGATCACCTTGTGTTGCCGGGAGGAAATCTCGGGAACAGTTCGGCGTTTGGGAAAGGGTTTCGGGAGTTGTTGCGAATGGGTTTGATCGATCGGCAACCGAGGATCAGTGTGATTCAGGCTGAAGGTGCGGCGCCGTTTGCGAGGTTTTATTCAGATACCGATCACGAACATTTTGTGAACGAAGAAGATCCGCAAACGCTGGCGACGGCGATCAAGATTGGCGCGCCCGTGTCGTGGCAGAAAGCCTGGCGCGCGGTGCACGAAACCGGTGGCAGCGTTATTACAGTGACCGAACAGGAAATCGCCGATGCGAAGGCGATGATTGGGCGTGATGGGATTGGATGCGAGCCCGCCTCAGCAACCACGGTGGCCGGAATTCGTAAGCTCGTCTCGGATGATGTGATTAAAGACGATGAAACAGTCGTCGCCGTGTTGACGGGGCATGTGTTGAAAGACACGGATTACGCGATGAAGTACCACTCGCAGAAGTTAACAGCGCCCGACGGCGCGCCGCTCGCGGGTAATTTTAGAAACACACCAATCCGAGTCTCCGCCTCCGCACAGGCAATTCGCGAGTTACTGTAGGGGCGGCCCTCCGTGGCCGCCCTAGCGTACGAATTTCTTTGTCTCGCGATAAGAGAGCCACGGAAGGACGCCCCAATCGTATCGCTCCAGGTGAGACGATCCTTAGTTCAAGACAAGGGCGGCCACGGAGGGCCGCCCCTACAATGATGAAAGATTCATACAATGATGAAGGATTCATTCAACGATGAAAGATTCATTTTCAGTTCGGGTACCGGCATCGACATCAAATCTCGGTGCGGGGTTTGATTGTTTCGGCCTCGCGCTGAAGCTTTATCTCACGGTGCGCGCGACCACGATGCCTGGCGCCTCGGAACCATGTCGCGTCACAACCACGGGCGCCAAAGAAAACGAATCCCTGCCACGCAACGCCGTTAACCTGATCTACCGCGCGATGTCGTTCGCCGCACGCCGCGAAGACGTCTCGTTACCGCCCGTCGATCTACTGGTTCACAACGAAATACCCCTCGCCAGCGGTTTAGGCAGCAGCGCCGCCGCAATCGTTGCCGGCATCAAGCTCGCCGGCATCATCACCGGCAAAGAAATCCCCGGCCAAACAATTCTCAACTACGCCACTGAATTCGAAGGTCACCCTGACAACGTCGCTGCTTCCCTCAACGGCGGCTTTGTCGCAAACACAATGTGCGATGACAAGTCAGTTCTTTCAGCAAAGTTTTCATGGCCGAAGCAGATTCGCGTCGTCGTAGTTTCACCTCACTCGCAACTACCGACACACGTCGCACGCGCGGCGCTCCCGCGAACGGTCACTCGCCTCGACGCTGTTCACAATCTGCAGAGAACCGCGCTGTTTGTAGCCGCCGTGGCCCAACAACGTTACGACTGGCTTTGGGAAGCGATGCAGGATCGCCTGCACCAGCCGCAACGCGAATCACTCGTGCCGGGACTCGCCGAAGCCCTCGCGTTGCCGCGAATGCCCGGACTGCTCGGTATCGCCCTTAGCGGCGCTGGTCCAAGCATCGTCGCGTTAGTTGACGATAACGAAAAAGAGATCGCCGCGCGTGTCGCGGGCTGTTTTCAATCTCGCAATATTCAGTCGGATGTTAGAACGTTGGATGTTGACGACGAAGGTTGCCGGCAGATTAATTGAATCGTTTCATCAAGCGAAACACGGGATAACTCACTGCCAGCAGCACCAGAGCGTAAATGCTGTTTCGCGTATCAGCTCGGATTGCGCCCGCCAGGAACAACACCGATCCAATCAACGCGAGTGCAGGTGTAACAGGATAACCCCAGGCCCGGTATGGCCGAGGTTTATCAGGCTCGCGCAAACGCAAAACGAAGAGCGAAACAAACGAGAGGATGTAATTAACGACGAAGAAGAATGCGAGCACCGTGATGACAGTTTCAAACTTCTCACCAAACACGATGAACAACAACGCCACGACCGTACTCAGTAACAGCGACACAGTCGGCGTGCCGCCTTCGTTAACCACCGCCGCCTTTTGCGTGAATAGGCTATCTCGACTCATCGCGAAGATCACGCGCGTGGCCATCAAGTGGAGCGCGTTGATTCCACTCAACATTGAAACGATCGTCAGGCAGCGAAAGATTGTGTCGCCGTAAGTCCCAAAAATCACGCTCGCAGCCTCGCCCGCCGCAAACTCTTTGCCTGCGATTGTCGCCATCGGCAACACATAAAGCAGCGCCACGTTAACCAGTAAATAGATCGCCGTTATCAAAAGCACGCCGCCGAACAATGCTCGCGGAATATCGCGTGCGGGTTGTTGAACTTCTTCGGAAAAGTAGATCACGCCGCTCCAGCCGTCGTAGGTGTAAATCGCGGCCTGGAGTGAGGCAACGATGGCTGCCATCGTGATGACGGCAGGAGCAGACGGCGCCGCGTTGGTTGATAATGCGCCGTTGCCTCCCAACATGAACGCGGCGACGATCAAGGCGAGGAAGGCGATCGCTTTCAGAAGGCTGGTCGTGTTTTGCACGTTGCTGCCCCAAACGATTCCACGCCACTGCAACAACGCAAAGACAATCGCTACCACGACTGCAACCCACGCCCCTTTGTCGTTCAACTGGGGAAACAGAGCACCGGCAAATGTGCCAATCAGTAGTGAGACCGCCGCGGTGGAACCGCAGGACGAAATCCAATCGCTCCAGCCGACGATGAAGCCTGCATACTCACCGAGCGCATAACGCGAGAATACGTACTGCCCGCCCGAGCGCGGAATCATCGTGCCGAGTTCGGCCAAAGAGATCGCGCCGAGGAGGGCGTAAACACCTCCGGCAAGCCAGATAAGCAAAAAAGGAACGGGAGCCGGGAGTTGTTCGGCAATCGTGCCGGGCGCGCGAAAAATGCCGGCGCCGATCGTGTTGCCGATGATAACGGCGAGCCCAAAGCCAACCCCGAGCACGCGCAGTAGATGGCCTTGAGTTTTCATGTTGATACGGACCATTGAACAGGATTAACAAGATATCTTGTAAATCCTGAAAATCTTGTTCATCTTGTTGAAGCTGAACTCACATCCCTATACAGCAGTCGATGAAACAGGTGTTCGCCGGCTTCGCGTCTAACGGAAAGCCGCCCACTATCGTACGCGCGCGAATTCAAGCCACGCTGAACTGACTTGCAGATAGCAACATCCTCATCCTGAATCCGTTGCCCAACTTCAACACTCGCGCGATTACGCGCGCGCGCCTCTTCACTCATCACATCCGGAAAGTAAAAATCAAAGATCACCTCGGTCTGGTCCACACCACGCGGCACGACAAGGTTCGTATCCATCACGCCGTCGTACCAGTTGATCATGAAGTTTGGATAAATCCAGTAATACAACGCGCGTTCGCCTTTGCGCACCGCGCCCGTTTGCGCCTCCGCGCCATCACTGACGATCGGGCTCCACTGCAAACAGTGATGCGCGCCGTTTTCGATCATGTAGTTGCTGTAATCGAGCACGCTATCGAGGCCCTTGTGCAGGTACGGCACGTGATAACCACCATCGAGATAGTTATCGACAAACACTTTCCAGTTGCAATCAAAGTGATAATGGCGCCGTTCGAACCAGTGAAGCTGGTCCAACTTCAGACCACTCAGTTGATTCACAAGATCTGCACCGAGGTAATCCGGCAACGACAGCGCCGACGCCTGGACTAATCTGACAAACACCCAGTTTTCCCATTCGGCGATCTCAACCGAAATCAGTCCATTATTAGCCCGCTCGAAATTGCAGACACCGGAAAAATCCGGAGTGCCTTTTAATTCTCCTTCGAGCGAGTAGGTCCAACCGTGATAAGGACAGCGCAGTTGCGCGGCTTTGCCTGCCGGTTCGGTCATCACTGCGGCCGCGTGATGACGGCAAACATTGAAGAACCCGCGCAATTCGCTATCGTTTCCGCGCACGATCACGATCGGCTCGCCCGCAATGTCGGTGGTGACGTAGCTGCCGGGCTCAGTTAACTGATCGATGCGTGCGGCGAGTTGCCAGGTTTCAGAGAAGACCGACTTGAGTTCGAGATCGTAAAAGTCTTTGTCTGTGTACCACGAGGAAGGGATTGTCGACGCCAGATCGAGCTCGAGAGCCGGATCGTACTGGTTGATGATCTCCTTCAGTTGATCGTTCATGCAACCGGGGTGGCTGTTTTGCGTTTCGGATTGAAGAACGGAGTGTTTACCACGGTGGCCCGCACGTGATGCCTGACGGCTTCGACGGTGATCTCGAATTGCAAACGGGTTCCCGGTCGCGTGTACTCACGGCGAACAGTGGCAAGCGCGATCATGCTTTTCAGTATTGGTGACCAGGTCGTAGTGGTCGCTTTTCCGACCTGCATGCCTTCCTTGAACACCGGCACCGCCACACGCGAGGCCATAGCCGAAACCGCAGGCGGCAGCCCGACCTTCTCATAAATACTCTCGACCTGCGGCCAATCAATCTCGAGCCCCACAATCTCGCGTGCATGTCCACGCTTCTGTTCTGCAATCAAAGCCTGCTGGCCGACAAAACGATTCTTATCGAGATTCACCAAACGACCCAGCCCCATTTCATACGGCGAGTATCGCTGTTCGTCTACGAGGGCTTTCTTGCTGCTGTTGAAATCGACTTCAATCAGCAACAAACCGGCTTCGACGCGAGCTACGTCAAGCGCGAGCATTCCCGCGGGATGGATATCAAACGCGCGGCCGGCTTCCATTAGAGCATCCCAAACTTTGATCGCCTTATCGGATGAAATCCAGATTTCGTAACCCAGATCGCCGGTGTAACCCGTGCGCGAAATCTCCACCGGCACGCCGGCAATACGGCCTGTAGTAACGCGAAAGTATTTCAGGTTAGCGATGTCGGCATCCTGCACGAGGCTCTTGAGCAGTCGTCCTGAAGTTGGACCTTGTAACGCGAGCGCCGAGAGACTTTCGGAAATGTCCTCAATCTCGACGTCCATGCCCGCGGCGTTCTGAGTGAACCAGCGCAGACTCGGATCGGCGGCAGTCCAGCGATAAGTATTCTCTTCGAGACGCGATACCGTACCATCGTCGATCACCTGGCCGTGTTCATCACACCAGGGCGTATAGACCACCTGGCCCACCGTCACTTTTCGCATATCGCGCGTGATGATGCGGTCGACGAGGCGCGTCGCGTCTTTGCCCGTCAACCGGTACTTGTAGAGCGGCGAGATATCGATCAACGCAGCGGCATTGCGAATCGCGTTGTACTCGTGTTCGTGATGCGGTTCGTACGAACTGACCGCGTAGTAACCAGACCACTCGCGATAGTTAAGACTTTCGCAAAGCGGAAGCGTGCGTTCGTGAAAAGCTGTTCCGATAGGCATTTTGAGTGCGTACTGTCCGTGTTTGTCAGGGCGAGCGATTATAAGTATGCTAACGCGCTTGCAGCAAGACAGCCACAGATAACACGGATTTCAACAACAGATAAAACAGATCAGAAAAGTCAGATTTAAATCAGTGTTCATCTGTGACTAATAAAAACGTATGAATAACAGATACGATGTGGTTGTCATTGGTGGCGGGCATAATGGTCTGGTAAACGCCGCTTACCTCGCGCGGGCCGGAAAAAAAGTGCTCGTGCTCGAGCGCCGTCACGTACTCGGCGGCGCCGCGGTGACCGAAGAAGTCTTCAAGGGGTTTAAGTTTTCCGTCTGCTCATACGTTGTGTCTCTGCTGCGGCCGGAGATCATTCGCGAACTCGATCTCCCGCGACACGGTCTCGAGATCCTACCGCTCGACGGCACCTTCACGCCGATGCCAAACGGCGATTATCTCTGGCGTGCCAACGATCACGCGCGCACGCGCCGCGAGATCGCGCGTCACTCGCGTCTTGATGCCGAAGCCTACGATGAATACGGCAAAGCCATGATCGAGATGGCCCACTTTGTGAAGCCGATCATGAGCATGACGCCGCCCGACCCCACGACGCTCGATCCTAAAGGATGGAAGAACCTGGCATTCCTGGGCCGTCGTTTTCAAAAACTTTCAGACGACGATAAATACAACCAGGTGCAGTTGATGACGATGAGCGCCGTCGACTTTCTCGATCAATGGTTCGAGACTGACGTGCTCAAGGCGACGATGTCGGCTTCGGGAATCATCGGCACATTTCTCGGCGTGCGTTCGCCGGGAACCGCGTACGTACTGCTGCATCATTACATGGGCGAGATCGATGGCGCGTTTCGGTCGTGGGGCTTTGCGCGTGGCGGAACGGGCGCGATTTCAAACGCGATCGCTGATGCGGCAAGAGAAGCGGGGGTTGAGATTCGCCTGGAAGCTCCGATCGCGAAGATTCTGCTGCGAAATGGACGCGCGACCGGCGTGGTGATGGAAAACGGCGACGAGATTCACGCAGACGTTGTTTCGTCGAGTGTCGATCCGCGTTTGACGTTTATGAAGATGGTGGGTGAGGAACACCTGCCGGATGATTTTTGTGTGGATCTCAAGCGTTACAAGTATCGCGGGTCGTCTGGCAAGGTGAATCTCGCGCTTGACGGGTTGCCGGATTTCAAGGCGTTGCCTGGACCAGGCGCGCATCTGCGTGGCGCGATTTCGATTTCGCCGAGTGTTGATTACATGGAGCGCGCGTACGACGAAGCGAAGTACGGGCGTTTTTCGCGCCGGCCGTACATCGATATGGTGATTCCGAGTTTGACGGATCCGTCAGTGGCGCCGCCGGGCAAACACGTGATGTCGTGCTTTGTGCAGTACGCGCCATACAACCTTAAAGAAGGAAGTTGGGACGACAAGCGCGAAGAATTTGGCGACGCGGTGGTTGATACGATCGCCGAACATGCGCCTAACATTCGCGAGTTGATTCGCGATCGACAGGTGGTGACGCCGCTCGATCTCGAACGCGAGTTTGGATTGTCTGAAGGAAATATCTTCCAGGGTGAGCTGACGCTCGAACAGCTTTTCTTCTTGCGACCGGCGCCGGGCTGGGCGCAATACCGTACGCCAATTAAGAATCTCTACATGTGCGGATCAGCCACGCATCCCGGTGGCGGCATCATGGGCGCGCCGGGACGGAATGCTGCATTCCAACTTCTGAAAGATCTTTAGCCACGGATTACACAGATAACCACAGATCTGAACTGAAAATTAGAATCCGTGTTATCCGTTTTATCCGTGGCTAAATATAACTGAATGACTTACGACGTTACGATTATTGGTGCGGGTCACAATGGGCTGGTGGCGGCGGCTTATCTCGCGAAGAGCGGGTTAAAGACGCTTGTGCTCGAGCGGCGTGAGGTTGTTGGTGGGGGTGCGGTGACGGAGGAATTGCATCCCGGGTTTCGCTGCTCGACTTTGGACCATGCTGCTGGGCCAGTGGCTTCGCAGATTGTTTCCGATCTGCACTTGTCGCGCCACGGACTGGAGTTGGTAACTCCGGAAGCACGTGTGCTTGCGCTTTCGCCCGATGGACGTTCGCTTTGTATTTACAACGACGTCGGGCGCACGGTAGCGGAGATTGAAAAGTTTTCGAGCAGCGATGCGAAGAGTTATCCGGAGTTTGTTGATAGCTTCGCGCGCATTGGCCGCGTGCTGGCGCCGTTGCTGTCGATGACGCCGCCATCGATCGACGAACCGAGCGCCGGTGACCTCTGGCAATTGGGAAAGATCGGGCTCGCGTTTCGCGGGCTGGGCAAAAAAGACGAGTATCGGTTATTGCGCTGGGCTCCGATGGCCGTTGCCGATCTCGTCAGTGAGTGGTTTGAAACTGAGTTGTTGCGCGCCACGGTCGCTGCACGTGGCATTCATGGGGCATTTGCTGGTCCATGGTCGGCGGGAACGAGTTTAGGTTTGTTGTGGCAAGCGGCGCATGATGGCAGTGCGCTTGGTTCGGCGACGTTTGCGAAAGGTGGCATGGGCCAGTTGTCCGAAGCTTTGGCCGGCGCTGCGAAAGCTGTGGGTGTAGAGATTCGCACTTCGGCGAAGGTGATGCAGATCAGTGGCGCTTACGGTGACAAACCAAAGATCGTGCTTGAAGGTGGCGAAGAGATCGCATCGCGCGTAGTTGTTTCAAACGCAGATCCGCGCACGACGTTCCTGAATCTCGTCGATCCGATCGATCTCGAGCCCGGCTTCTTGTTGAAGATGCGCAACTACCGTACTCCGGGTGTGGTGGCCAAGATCAACTTCGCGCTTTCTGCTTTGCCGGCGTTTCGCGGTATTGACGATGCGACAGTGAAACTTTCGGGCCGCATTCATATCGGTCCGGAGATCGATTATCTCGAACGTGCCTTCGACGCTTCAAAGTATGGAGAGTTTTCGCCCGATCCGTATTTCGATATCACGATTCCTTCGGTTCAGGATCCGTCGTTGGCGCCGGCAGGCAAACATGTAATGTCGGTTCACGTGCAGTACGCTCCGTACAAACTGAGACAGGGTGATTGGACCAGTCGCAGCGAAGAGTTTGCTGACGTGGTAATCCGTAAGTTGGAGGAGTATGCGCCGGGTTTCCGCGATTTGATGGTTGCGGGCCAGGTGATCACGCCGGTTGATCTCGAACGCGAGTACGGTCTCAACCACGGGCACATTCATCACGGCGAACAGACAATCGATCAGTTCTTTACTTTTCGCCCGATGATCGGCTGGGCCCAGTATCGCACTCCGCTCAAACGTCTCTATCTCTGCGGCGCGGGCACACATCCTGGCGGTGGTTTAACCGGACTGCCGGGTGCAAATGCGGCGCGTGAAATCATGAAGGACTTTCGCCACGGATTAACGCGGATTTAAACGGATAAAAATTCAGATCAGTGTAATCCGTGGCCCAAACATCTATGCCAAAACGAGCTTTCGCCAGTGACAATAACGCCGGTGTGCATCCGGAAGTTATTGAAGCCATCAAAACTGCCAACGACGGTCATGTGATCGCGTACGGAGACGATCCCATCACCGCGCGCGCTACGAAGTTGTTTCAAAAGCACTTCGGGAAAAACATAGCCGTCTATTTTGTTTTTGGCGGCACCGGCGCGAATGTGCTGGGCTTGAAGGCGATCACCAAGTCGCATCACGCGATCATTTGCGTTGACAGTTCGCACGTGCACGTGGACGAGTGTGGAGCGCCTGAGAAATTTACCGGGTGCAAGTTACTCACCGTGAATACACCCGATGGGAAACTTCGCGTCGAACATATCAAGCCTTTTATGCACGGCATTGGGGTGCAACATCACGTTCAGCCCGGCGTGGTTTCGATCTCGCAGGCCACGGAGATGGGGACCGTTTACACAAAGAAAGAGTTGCGTGCGCTGGCGGATTTCGCGCACGACAACGGCATGCTGCTGCACGTAGATGGCGCGCGGCTCGCGAATGCGGCGGTTAGTCTTAATGCGAAATTCAAAGAGATCACGGCTGACGTGGGCGTGGATGTGCTTTCGTTTGGCGGCACGAAGAATGGAATGATGTACGGTGAGGCAGTGATCTTTTTTGATCCGAAGATGGCTGCCGACTTCAAATACATTCGCAAGCAGGGAATGCATCTGCCGTCAAAGATGCGATTCATATCGGCGCAGTTTGAGGCGCTGCTGTCAGGTGATGTGTGGCGTCGCGGAGCGGATCATGCGAATCGTATGGCGCAAATGCTGGGTAGCGAACTGGAAAAAGTACCGCAGATAAAGCTGACGCAACCCATTGACACTAACGGCGTGTTTGCAATTGTGCCGAAGCAGTACATACCGGTGTTACAGAAGAAATATTTCTTCTACGTTTGGGATGAAGCGATCTCGGAAGTGCGATTTATGGCGTCGTTTGATACGACTGAAGAAGATGTGCGAGATTTTGTCGCGTTCGTGAAAAAGACGGTTAAGTGAAAAGCGTACTCACGCGGCGGCGCAACGGCGCAGCGTTAAGCGCAACGAACGCCTTAAAGATCGCGTTGCGCCGTTGCGCCGCCGCGTGAGAAAACCAATTTCAAGCCCTGCGCGGCAACGACGATCATCATCATCCAGAACACATACCGAATCCGGAAAAGCGCGCCCGCATTCACAACCACCAATCCCAGCGCTATCATCCCAAACGTCGCTACCAGCAATAGCAACCACATCTTTAGATTTCGCCGCTCGCGCCACGCGCAAAACCCGGCGGCGAGGTAGATTCCGTACATCGCCAGCGTCTCCAGCCCGCTCAAGAGACGAGGGGCGAGTCCTGTGCTTCCCGTTTGCACCCACATCTTCGGAAATGGCGCGAAGAAACCAATCACAAACGCGCGCGGAACAAACCTCACAATGTCGCCCCAACTCGTAAACTGCACATCGCTATCGATATTCGAAGCGAACGATGTATACGATCGAAAACCGGCGCGCCGTCCGGCGAGTTGGCGGCGAGTGTTGGTCCAAATACCTTCACTCGGCGCGGGTTGCGAAGCTGAAGGGATCGTAAACGGCGTCACCGGCGGCCTCACTCCCGGCAACGAAGTGCTTTCCAAACGTGCCGGCACGAGAAGCACCGCCACTGTTATCGCCAGCATCGCAATCGCGTTTCCGGTGAAGATCTGTTTCTCGTGGATCATGTGATAGAAGAGCATTCCGATTGTGATCATCAGCGCAACGATCGCGACGATCCACATGTTTCCGCGCAATAACCAGAACAGCGTCACCAGCAGCGCGCCACCCGCTCCAATGCCAACGCCTGCTCGCCAGCTAAACCTCCGGTTCAGCAGCAGCACAAACAGACGGATCAAACTAAGCAGGCACAGGATCGCCATCGGATCGCGAATCAGTTGCGTCGAGTGAAGCAGAAACGACGGCCACACACCGACGATCGCCGCCGCGATCAAACCTGCCTGTGCGTTAAAGACCTCGCGGCCAAGCAAGTAAATACAACTCAGAATTCCGAGGTAGCAGAAGAGATTCAGGGGTTCCGCGCCAAGAATGTTATGGCCCAGCAGCTTTCCAAAGGTCGCGAAAGAGATTGAATGAAGACGGCTATGAAAAGGAGCTTTTGCCTGCATCCATGCGCCGGCGCCGCCGCTTTGCCACGCAGTGACCAAATCATCTGAAATGGCCTGATAACTCTTGCCGTCGATCGAGAACGTTAGACCAATGCCATTGGGATCGAAGGTGTCAGGGAAAACGCGAAAGTGACCAATGAGGAAAACTGTGGTGGTCAATACGACATGCACCACGCCGGCAAGTATCAGAAGACGCGCTGGGGATTTGAAATGCATCGGGAATCGTAAGCCACAGAGTACATTGCCGATTGCCGATTTCCAATTGCCAATTTTAGTTTCTGGAGTGTCGAAAAAATCGGCAATTGGCAATCGGCAATCGGCAATGTACTCTGTCGCTAAATGACATCGCTTCTACTGAGCATCGACGTTGGGACGTCAGGAGTGCGCGCTGCTCTGTTTGACGAGAGCGGCAGCGAAGTCCCGGGCGCGCAGGTGCGC
Source organism: uncultured Acidobacteriota bacterium (assembly GCA_963708055.1). GTDB lineage: Bacteria > Acidobacteriota > Blastocatellia > Pyrinomonadales > Pyrinomonadaceae > PSRF01. Next base: position 3,517,892 of record OY970193.1, read on the forward strand.
GTTCGTCGCGGCGCTACTGGTCCTGACTTTGGTGAACTAGATCCGGATCAACTAGTCGATGAAGTTATAAGAGCGATCGATGAATTGCTGACCCATGACTTTCACCCCACGGCGGCGATTGAGTTCATCGCCATTTCCGCGTTCTGGCACAGTTTGATCGGTGTCGATTCAAACGGCCGACCATCAACCTCGCTGTTGACCTGGGCCGACACTCGCGCCGCTCATTTCGCCAATTCTTTGCGCGCGGAGTTCAATGAAGCTGAAATTCACGCGCGCACGGGCTGCCGTTTCCATCCGAGTTACTGGCCCGCGAAATTGCAATGGCTCAGACACGAGCAGCCGCAAAGATTTCAAAAAACGCACCGCTGGCTTGGATTTGCAGAATACCTTTGCCTGCGTCTGTTTGACGAAACGGCAACGTCAATCTCGATGGCGTCAGCGACTGGAATCTTCAATCAGCGAGAATGTGATTGGGATCGGGATTTTGTTGCTGTCTTAGGTATCTCCGCCGATACGCTACCGGAGATCAAACAAACAAACGCGCGACTCACAGAGCAATTTTCTGCGCGCTGGCCGGCACTCGCGGATGCGCGACTGGTGACGATTGTTGGCGATGGCGCAGCGAACAATATCGGCGCCGGCTGTAGTACGAAAGACAAGATCGCTTTGATGGTGGGTACGTCAGGCGCGATGCGCGTTGTGTTTGCGGGTGAGCCGACCGCGCAACTCGCGCCGGGACTGTGGAATTATCGAGCCTGTCAGCGGCGCGTCGTTATCGGAGGCGCATTGTCGGATGGCGGCGGCCTGGTCCAGTGGTTGAATGAGGTGCTCCACTTCGACGACGATCGAGAAGCGTTGCAAAAAGAGATCGCGGAACTCGAACCCGATGCGCATGGATTGACTGTGTTGCCTTTCTGGTCGGGTGAACGAAGCACCGGTTGGTTAGCTGAAGCGCGCGGCGGAATTTTTGGACTGCAACAGCACACGCGACCGGCCGACATTGCACGTGCGGTGCTCGAAGCAATCGCTTACCGGTTCGCGTTGATCGCGCGTGGATTGGATCGTGTAGCGCCTGAAGCGATGATTGCCGCGTCGGGTAATGCACTACGATCTTCGCCCGTGTGGTTACAGATTATTGCCGACGTTTTGGGCCGGCCGCTGATGCTCGGTGGCACGGCGGAAGCGTCAAGTCGCGGGGCTGCCTTGCTTGCGCTCGAAGCGGTGGGCAAAATAGGAAGCATTGAGAAAGATTCATTCGCCGTAACCCAGGTGTTCGAGCCTGACATGACGCGCCACGCGCGCTATCAGGAAGGACTCGAGCGACAGGAGCAGTTGTACGAACGTGTTTACGGCAGTTAAATCATCTCTGTGCAATCTTTGTGTGCTCTGTGTCTCTGTGGTTGTCGTATCGCACATTCCTTTAACCACAGAGGCACAGAGGTTGCACAGAGAAGACGAACATCAAACCAACAGGAAACCTAACTCATGAGCGCGCCCGTGCAGAAGGAAAACACCACACCTGAACTCGATCAACTGTGCATCAACACCATTCGTGCGTTGACGCTCGATGCTGTCCAAAAAGCCGAATCCGGCCATCCCGGGTTGCCGCTCGGCGCGGCGCCGATGGCTTACGTTCTCTGGACACGGTTCCTGCGACACAACCCGAGCAATCCGAAGTGGGAGAATCGAGATCGATTCTTACTGTCCGCCGGTCATGGTTCGATGTTGATCTACTCGTTGCTTCACCTAACGGGTTACGATCTTTCGCTCGATGAACTGAAGAATTTCCGGCAGTGGGGTTCAAAAACACCGGGCCATCCGGAATACGGACTCACGCCCGGCGTCGAGATCACCACTGGCCCGCTTGGTCAGGGATTCGCAAACGGCGTCGGTATGGCCCTGGGCGCTGCGCACCTCGCCGCGAAGTTCAACAAAGAAGACTTCAACCTGATCGATCATTACGTTTACGCGATCGTCTCCGACGGCGATCTGATGGAAGGTGTTGCTGCTGAAGCCGCCTCGCTCGCGGGGCATCTGAAGCTCGGTAACCTGATCTATCTTTACGACGACAACCAGGTAACGATCGAAGGCTTCACCAGTCTCGCGTTTAGCGAAGACGTGCCGAAGCGTTTTGAGTCATTAGGTTGGCACACGCTGACCGTTACTGACGGCAACGATCTTGAAGAGATCGAGAATGCGATCCGCGAGGCCCAGTCAGTGAAAGACAAGCCAAGCCTGATCTCAGTTAAGACGATCATCGGCTTCGGCATGCCGACACAGGGCACGCGCAAAGCGCACAGCGACGCGCCGGGCGAAGACGCCGTGCGCGAAACCAAACGCCATCTCGGCTGGCCCGAAGACAAACAGTTCTACATTCCTGACGAAGCCCTCGCACACTATCGCACGGCGCTCGCGCACGGCGAGCAACTCGAAGCCGATTGGCGAGCGCTTGTCGAAAAATACGTTGAAACTCATCCGGAAGAAGGCGAAAGCTGGCGCGCGACGATGAGTGGAGAATTACCAGCCGGTTGGGAAGACCATCTGCCGAAGTTTGAAGACGCGAAGTCGGTAGCCACGCGTGTTGCCAGTGGCGAAGTGATAAATGCGCTGGCGCCGGTTCTGCCGATGTTGATCGGCGGTTCTGCCGATCTGGGTGTTTCGAATAATACGGACATCAAGGAGAGTCATAGTTTTGCCGCCAACGCTCACGATGGACGCATCCTGCATTTCGGTGTTCGTGAACATGCAATGGGTGCGACGTTGACCGGCATCTCGCTCAACGGCGGATTGATTCCCTATGGCGGAACGTTCATGACGTTCTCCGATTACATGCGGCCTTCCATCCGCCTGGCGGCGCTCTCTGAAGTGCAGGTGATTTATGTTTTCACGCACGATTCGGTTGGCCTCGGAGAAGATGGACCAACACATCAACCCATCGAACATCTCGCGGCCTTGCGTGCGATTCCGCATCTGTTTGTGATTCGTCCGGCCGATTCCGCGGAAGTCAGCGAAGCGTGGCGCATCGCGATTCTGCGACGAACCGCACCGACCGCCCTCGCGTTGACGCGTCAAAAAGTGCCGGTGATCGATCGGAACAAATTTGCCAAGGCTGAAGGACTGCGACATGGTGGTTATGTGCTCGCAGAAGCTGAGGGTGGCACTCCGAAGTTGATTTTGATTGGAACGGGCTCGGAAGTTTCACTCGTGCTCGAGGCGCGAGAAAAATTGCAGGCCGAAGGTGTTCCGACGCGGGTTGTCTCAATGCCTTGTGTGGAGTTGTTTGAGGAACAAGCGCAGGAATATCGCGACGAGGTGTTGCCGCCGGCTGTAACCGCGCGATTGGCGGTTGAGGCTGGTGTGCGGCAGGGTTGGGATCGATATGTTGGAGCAGCGGGAGATGTTGTTTGTCTTGATCGATTCGGGGCGTCGGCGCCGGGGAATGTGGCGCTGAAGAATCTGGGATTTAATGTTGATAACGTATTGGAGCGCGCCCGGGCGCTGCTGTGATTAGATCTTGTCTAAGGGTTTTATTCATGCGAATTGCTGTCGCCGCGGATCATGCCGGTGTGCCGCTCAACATCACAGTGATTGATGAGCTCAGACGCGCGGGGCATGACGTGATCGATTTTGGCTCTCACGACGCTTCCGTCGCTGACGATTATCCTGACTACGCGAAACAGGTCGGCGAAGCCGTGCAGAGCGGCACGGCGGAAATCGCAATTCTGATTTGCGGGAGTGGTGTTGGCGCTGCGGTTGCGGCCAACAAACTACGCGGAATTCGCGCGGCGCTCTGCGGCGACACTTATTCCGCGCACCAGTCGCGTGAACACGACGACTGCAACGTGCTTTGTTTGGGTGCGCGTGTGGTAGGTGTGGAACTGGCGCTCGACATCGTGCGCGCTTTTGTAACGGCACGGTTCACAGGCGAAGAACGTCACCTTCGTCGCCTGGAAAAAATTCAAGCTCTCGAAATGAATTTTAACGCGCCCGGCAACACCTGAAACTGCACGGGCGTTACTCCTCGCACGTTTCCGTCCGCTTCCAAAGGCATCGCATCCTGAAGCAGAAACGTCTCGATCCGCGCGATCTGGCCCTGGGTGATCGTGACCTTGGGATTGTTGACGTGACCGCCTGTGTGCACTCGCGAAAGTTCGGTTACAACATTCGCGCGCGACAAACCAGAAGCCGTAATCACATCCAATCTGCCATCGTCGATGCGCGCTTCAGGCGAAAGCATCATGCCGCCTCCGGCGTAAAGTCCATTAGCGACAGCTACCAGATTCATTGGTCCATCAGCCACGGTGCGCCCGTCAACCGTTACTCTCACGCGTCGTTCACGCCATGACGCGAGCGCTCCCACCGCCGCGTAAACAAAACGAAACTCGCCCGAAAAGCTGCGCATGAATCGTCCCTGCGCCGCCACGCGTCCGGCCGTTTCACCACCGATACCCATGGTTGAAGCATTGAAACAGATGAATGGCTTTTCAAAGTTATTGCAACGTCCGTAAAAGACGTCCATCGCGCGCGCGCCGGCTGTGCCTGCTCCACGAGAATGCGCGATTACGGTGTCAATACATTCTTCCAATGGCGTGCGCTTGCCGTATAAGCCGCGGGCGAAGTCGTTGCCGGTGCCGGCTGGGATAATGGCTAGTGTCGCGTCAGGATTGACGGGTGTGGGAAGAACGTCGAGATCGTCGTTCAACTCAAAAAAGCCTTCCGCGACTTCGCTGAGTGTCCCGTCGCCACCAACCACAACAATGGAATCAACACCGTCGCGAAGGGCTGCGCGCGTTTGCAGCGTCGCATCGCCAGGCGCTTTCGTTTCGTGGACTTGATACTCGATCCGAGCGTTGTCGAGCTGCTTGCGGATGTTGGGCCAGAAGCGGCGCGCTTTGGCAGCGCGGTTATTAATGATTACGAGGATACGCATGAAAAACTTAGCCACAGATTACACGGATAAACGCCGATCAGAAAGTTCTTCATGCTATTTCTGATCAGCGTTTATCTGTGTAATCCGTGGCTAAGTTTCTATCCGCGGGCGCGTGCTTTGCTTGCCGCTTGCGCCAACTCACGAGCGCGAGGCATGGCGTCAACCGCGCGTGTGATTTGCGGGTCGGCGTCGTTGAATACCTGCGTCGCGATTCGATAACCATAAGCCGCTGACAGCACGTTGTAGCGCAACTGTCTTTCGGCGAAGCCGCGCGACTTGTCGAGCTGGTCCGGTGTGACCTTGAACATCGGTTTGTTCGCGGCAAACTTCTTCAGTTCTTTGAAGAGCGCATCGGTGACGGGATAGTCTTCAGTGGCCAACTCGTGATCGAATTCGATCGCGCGCTGAATCTTGTACGATTCATACCCGGCCACTCTTCCGGTGGTCAGTTCTAATGAGAACGCAAACAACACATCGCGCAGGTGACGTTCGGCAAGGGTGATCATGCCCGGCTTAACGACCTCGTCCGGCGAGATGCCACCGCCGCCATAAACCGCACGCCCGGTGTCCGTATGAGTTTCCGGTCCGGTCTGCGGAGCCGGCTGACTATTACGGTCGCCGGCAAGACCACCTGGGAAATAGTAGTTGTAACCACCGCTCGAATAATCACGCTGAATCAAACGGCCTGACGGGGTGTAGTACTTCGCAATCGTCAGCAACAATGCGGCGTCGTAGTCTAACTGGAACGGAAACTGAACGAGTCCCTTGCCAAAGGTCGTTTCACCAAGAATCAACGCTCGATCGTGATCCTGAAGCGCGCCGGCAACGATTTCGGCGGCCGAAGCCGTTTCACCGTTTACGAGCACCACTACGGCAACGTCATCAGGATTTTGATTCATCGCGGCGTAAGGATGAGAACTGTTACGCACTCGACCCTTCTGAGAAACGATCATCTGGCCGTACTGAAGGAACGTATCCGCGACTTTGACAGCCTGAATCAGGAGCCCGCCGCGATTTCCGCGCAGATCCAGCACCAGCATGTTCATGCCTTTGCCGTGCAGGAACTTGAGCGCTTCCTCAAATTCATCAAAAGTCGTGAGATTGAAACCGCCGGTCATCGCCACGTAGCCAACGCCGTTGCGAAGCATGTAGGCCTGGGCGATCGATGGCAGCGACACGGCGTCGCGAATGATGTTTACAGTCTTCGCTTCTTTGGTTAACGGATTCTCAACTGTGACCTTGACGGTTGTGCCACGAGGACCGAGCAAAAACTTCCGCACTTCCGGGTAAGTTTTGCCCTTCATCGAGTTTCCATCGACGGCGGTTATGCGGTCGCCGAAGCGAAGGCCGGCGCGCCATGCGGGTGATTCCGGAAAAGTTGCGCGAATAAAGGTGTTTACGTCGTTGCCCTCACGAAGATCTTCGATCGTGGCTCCGATTCCGAAGTATTCCGACCGCTGTTCAGTTTTGAACGCGGCAAACTCACTCGGATCCATGTAGGTGGAGTGCGGATCGAGAACGCTCAGCATCCCCGTAATCGACGACTTAAAGACGTTGTTGTAGTCGAGTTTACGGCCGTCAATGTGATTTGACTGGATTACCGACAGTGCCTCGGCCAGATCGGTCTTAATGGCCGGTGCGCCGGCATTCATTTTACTGGACCCTCCAGCAGGTGCCGGCCGATCGTTGCCGGTGGCTCGCCGAGCGGATCTGTTTTGTTGGGCAATTATTAACGCAGGAACTGCCAGGGCGGCAACGAGGAGCACTATTCCCGGGGCAAAAGACCTTTTTCTCACGCAACCCTCCTAAAACCTTACATCGCTATTACTGATTTGTCAGGCCGCCGGGCTCCGGTCGGAAACACGGGGACCGCCAGAATAACACGAAGCGCGGATGCTTTTGAATGTACGCAGGGCAAACGGCGAAGTTTTATCCAAAATCGCCGTAGGCATGTAGATGCCGCGAGCCGGCGATTGGATTGCCAAATGCCAATTGTCGATTGCCAATTTGGTTATTCCTCTCACGGATCGCTGTAAATCTATGAAAGCCGTAATCGGCAATTGGCAATTGGCAATCGCAAATATATTATGGCTTTCCAAGCTCTCAATACATTTCGACGGAGGATTTTGAATGCCATTAAAACGGGATAGTCTTTTGTCTTTTGCCAACTCGCACCGTGATGAGTTTGAAGCGCTGCTGCAGCGTTTTGTCGAAACTCCAACTGTCTCCGTCGATCCGAATCATGCTGACGATATTCGCAAGGGCGTCGAGCTAACCGTTGAAACTATTGAAAAATACGGCGGAAAAGCCGAAATTTACCGCGCTGACAAGGGAAACCCCGTTATTCATGGAGTTTTTGGTAACGACAAAAACCGACCGACTGTCACCGTTTACAACCACATCGACGTCCAACCGGCTTCCAAGGAAACGGAGCCATGGGACACCGAGCCATTTGTTTTCACCAAAAAAGGCGACACTTACTACGGCCGCGGCACGACTGACGACAAAGGCCCGGCGCTCAGCGCCTTGTTTGGCGCCCGCGCTGCGATTGAAGCCGATGTGCCGGTAAACATCCGTTTTCTCTGGGAGTTTGAAGAGGAGATCGGATCGCCCAACTTCGAGAAGATTATTACCAAGGCGGCGCCGAATCTGCAGACTGATTCAGTGGTTGTGTCTGACACGGTTTGGGTGTCGCGCAATCGTCCGGCAAGTTCAGCCGGACTCCGTGGCCTGCTGGGTTTCATCCTGACCTTGGAAACCGGCACGGTCGATACACACTCCGGCGAAACCGGGGGAGCGTCGCGCAATCCGATTGCCGAGTTGATGCAGCTTGTTTGTGACCTTTACGACGTACGTACCGGAAAAGTCAAAATCAAAGGTTTTTACGACGACGTCATCCCGCCCTCGAAGAAAGAACTGCAAGACTGGTCAAACTGTGGTTTCAACAGCAAAGCGTTCAAGAAGGCGCATCACTTGAAGAAAATGCGTTCGGAAGATCCGCTTGAAGTGATGAAACGCATCTGGGGAATGCCGACACTCGAGATTCACGGCGTTGTCGGTGGATATCAGGGAACGGGTTTGAAATCGATTGTTCCGCCACGAGCGGAAGTGAAGGCTTCGTGCCGGTTGGTGCCCGTTCAGGATCCGCAAAAGATCAAGAAACTGATTACCGCGGCGGTGAAGGAACGGAATCCGGACGTGCAGATTCATTTTGAATCGGCGGCGCCGGCGTTTCGCACCGTGCTCGAAGGCGAATTGCCTCCGGCTCTGAAACGGGCAATCAAATTTGCGTTTGGACGTGATGCGGTATTTGTCCGCGACGGCGGCACGATTGGCGCGATGACGAGTATTGAGAAGGTGTTGAAGTGCCCGGTGCTTTTCCTCGGTCTCTCGTTACCGGAGCACGGCTACCACGCGCCTAACGAAAACTTCGACTGGCAACAGGCGTCAGGTGGAATGGTGGCGTTCGCGAAGTATTTCGAAGAGATCGCTAATCTCAAGTAGATCTTAGCCACGGATCACACTGATAAATCCGGATTTAAATCCGTGTCATCCGTGGCTAGTATTTAGATCAAACAAGAGAGGCGCTCTTCGTTGAGAGCGACGAAGCCGATTTTTTCGTAGAAGCGACGGGCTTCGGGGTTTTGCAGGTGTACTGCGACGTCGATTCGCGTAACAGCTTCTTTTCGGAGTTGCTCTTTTAGCTGGTTCAACATTTCGGAGCCGATACCGCTGCCACGTCGATCGGGTTTGACCGAAACATCGTCGAGCTTCGCCACGACCGCACCCATCGACGTCGAGATCGCGTAACAAACGACGCAGATTCCAGCCACCCCATTCTCATCGGAAGCCATCCAGACGAAACCGAGTTCCGGTCGTTCCAGGAAGAGATCGAGTGCGTCGTTTAGTCCTTTCAACCCAAGATCGCCATACGCCTGACTGCTGGCGAGGTAGTGTTCGTCCTCGCTCAGAAAATCGCTCAACATGTGAAAGGCATCGTGCACGTCGGCCGCGCCCATTTTTCGGCAAGTAATCACGCGCCAATGATGCCACATTAGATTACTAATTTCGAAATTCGCAGTGCTATAATCCCCCAACCGCATTCCAGGTACGAATCCATCCCATTTAGACGCAGGTCAGGAGCCATGAAAAAGACAACCACTCTCTTCGCCGCAGCCTTGTTTCTTTTCGTCACTACTTCGGCATTTGGTCGCGAAGCGCGGCTAGTGCGCTATCCCCATTATCACAACGGTCGAGTCGTCTTCAGCTATCTCGGCGATATCTGGACCGCTGATGAAAATGGCCAGAACGTCCAACGCCTAACCGTGAATCGCGCGCGCGATGTTTACGGTCGATTCTCTCCAGACGGGAAATGGATTGCCTTCTCAAGTGAGCGTAATGGCAATCTCGACGTCTACCTGATTCCGGCTGGAGGTGGTAACGCCAAACAGCTAACCACACACTCAGGCGACGACACCGTGCTCGGATGGTCGGCTGATTCAAAGTCAGTGATCTTCAGTGCGAATCGTGGTGAAGACTTCATGCCACAGCTTTACCTCGTCAGCGTCGATGGCGGAATGCCATGGAAAGCCGGCACCGACATGGGCGTGCAGGCTTCTTATTCACCGGATGGACAGAAGCTCGCCTACAACCAGAAGTCGCAGGTCTACTGGCGCAAGTTCTATCGTGGCTCATATCAGAGCGACATCATGATCATGGATGTGGCCGCGAAAAAGTTTACGCAGATTACCGACTTCGATGGCGCCGATTCATGGCCCATGTGGGGTCGCGACGGTTTCATCTACTTCGTGAGCGATCGCGAAGGCAACGGTCTCACGAACATCTGGCGCGTCTCCGAAAACGGCGGCAAAGCGGATCGCGTGACGACGTTCAAAGCCGGCGACGTGCGCTGGCCCGCGATTAGTGCTGACGGTCGCGTGATCGTTTTCGAGCACGACTTCGGTATCTGGAAACTTGACGTCAACACAAAACGCGCAACGCAGGTCAGTTTGAATATCGACGCGGAAACGCAGGAGAACCTGGCGGAAACGCAGTCGTTCAGTTCACAGGCTGACGATTACGATCTCGCGCCGAATTCACGACGAATCGCTTTCTCAATTCACGGCGAGATTTTTACCGCGCCGGTTGAAGAAGGCGATCTCAAGCAGGTAACTGACGGCTCCGCGCGCGATCGCAACGTTAGCTATTCACCTGACGGCAAGTGGATGTCGTATGTTTCCGATCAGAGTGGACGTGAAGAATTGTTTGTCGTTCCGGTTGATGGTTCGGCTCAACCACTGCAACTGACGGACATCGATGCTTTGAAACAGGGTTACAACTGGTCACCCGATTCCAAAGAGATCGCGTTTTCCGCTTCTGATGACAAACTTCGCAAACTCGTCGTCGCCACGAAGCAGGTGACGATTCTCGACACGTCGCGATACGGCGGTTTCAGTTCGCCGGTTTGGTCGCCTGATGGGAAGTGGATTGCGTACTCGAAGCCCGACTCATCGCGCACTTCCGACATCTTTATGGTCGCGGCTTCCGGCGACGACAAAGAACCACACAAAGTAACTTTCGATTCCAGCAACGAAGGCAACCCGAGATTTGGACCAGACGGCAGAAAGCTTTACTTCCAACGCATGGAGTTAGGCGGCGGCAACCAGCCAAACTCGGTTCAGCTTTATTCAGTGTGGTTGGAAAAACAGGAGAAAGATCCGGACGATCCAGAGGAACGCGAAGCGGAAACGCCGCCCGCACCTCCGGCAGATGGCGCTGAAGGCGCACCGCCGGCGGGACGTCGCCCACCAGCGAATCGTCCGCCACGCGAGATCAAAGTCGATTGGGCTGGACTGAAGCGTCGCACGCGCCAGATCACGCGCATGCCGTTCCCGGTTCAGAGTTACGTGGTTGCGCCTGACAGTCGCACGATTGCTTTTGTCACCAGTGAACCAGCCGGGCCGGCCAACATTCCGGTCTTGTATTCGATTCAGGATGACGGCCGTCGCTTAACCCGCATCACTGCCGGACAGCCGCCGACTGAAGGTGGTGATGGTCCAGGTGGAGGCGGCGGTTTTGGCGGCGGCATTTCTGACCTCGTGATCTCGCGCGATGGTCGCACGCTCTTCTTCAGTGAACGTGATGGCATTTATTCAGTGCCACTCGGCGGTGGGGCAGGTGCAGGAGCCGGTGCTGGCGCGGGAGCCGGAGCAGGTGCCGGAGCGGGCGCTGGTGCGGGTGCAGGCGGTGGGGCGCGGCGACGAATCAACTTTACGGTTCGCGTGCGCGTCGATCGTCCAGCCGAATGGGCCGAGATGTTTGATGATGGCTGGCGCACGATGAAGTATCGTTTCTACGATCCAAACATGCACGGCATGAATTGGGATGCGATGCGCGCCAAGTATCGCCCGTTAGTTGATTTCGTTGGCGACCGCCAGGAGTTGCTCAACATTCTGAACGAGATGATTGGTGAGTTGAACGCGTCACACACGGGCGCAGCGCCACCACCACGCGGCGGCGGTGTTTCAACTTCACATCTCGGAGTCGAACTCGAGCCTGACAAAGCTGCCGGACGTTATCGCGTCACTTACGTCTACGAAGATGGCCCAGCGGATAAAGACTGGGTACGCGTGAAAGTGGGTGATTACCTGCTCGCGATCGATGGCAAGCCGGTCAAGGCCGGTGATGAATACTGGCAGCTTTTGAACACGCGTTTGAATCGCAAGGTTACGGTCACGTTCAACTCGACACCGGCTGAGGCGGGTGCCTGGTCCAGTCGCATCGAAGCGATTTCAGGCGGCGCGTATAGCCAATTGCGTTACGAGCGCTGGGTGAAGGAGCGTCGGAAGAAAGTGGATGAACTTTCCGGCGGACGCATCGGCTACCTGCACATTCAGGCGATGAACCAACCATCGTTGCGACGGTTTGAAAAAGAACTTCGCGAGTATCGCAATAAGGAAGCGATGGTTATCGATCAGCGTTGGAATGGCGGCGGCAACATCGAACAGGAGTTGCTCGCGATATTGGTCCAACGTCAGTATCAAGTCTGGCAACCGCGCGGCACTGAAGCAACGACCCGCCCGTTTGCCGGATTCTTTGGACCAAAGATCGTGTTGCAAAACTGGCGTTCGGCTTCAAACGCCGAGATGTTTCCGGCGGGCTTCCGCGCGCTCGGGCTCGGCAAGGTTGTCGGCACGCCGACCATGGGCGCGGTTATCGGTACGGGCAGCTACAGTTTGATTGATGGCTCAACCGTACGCACGCCGGGTGTGGGTGTGTTTCTGGCGGATCAAAAACGAACGAACATGGAAAACTACGGTGTGCAGCCTGACATGCTCGTCGATAACAAACCGGAAGACACACTCGCCGGACGCGATCGTCAACTCGAAGCTGCGGTTGAAGAGTTGATGAAGCAGTTGAACGGCACGAAGCGGAGTACGGTGAGCGAGGGTCAGCAAAGATAAGCCACGGATTACACGGATAAAAAGCAGATTAAAGCGGATCAGAATTTACTTTTACATTCTGATCCGCTTTTTCTGTGTAATCCGGGGCTAGGTTTTACTTGGGAAGTAAGACGCTATCTACTACGTGTATCACGCCATTTGATTGATACACGTTCGCGATCGTAACGCGCGACTGTCCACCTTTTTCATCCGCCAAAATGATCGCGTTGCCATCCATCCACGCGGTTAACGTTCCGCCATTTACGGCCTTCAACCATGCTTTGCCATTGCCCGCCTTGATCTTCTTTGCGAGTGCGTTCGAGTCAAAACGTCCTGACACAACGTGATACGTCAGAATGTTAGTGAGCATCCCCTTGTTCTCCGGTTTCAACAACGTGTCGACGGTACCCGCCGGCAGTTTGTCGAACGCTGAATTCACAGGCGCAAACACTGTGAATGGTCCTTTGCTTTTGAGTGTTTCCACGAGCCCGGCCGCTTTGACGGCGGCAACGAGGGTCGTGTGGTCCGCTGAGTTAACGGCGTTGTCAACGATGTCTTTTGCCTTGAACATCGCCGCGCCGCCCACCATCGGATTGTCGTCCATTTGAGCCCGAGCCTGTTGGCTTCCGAATGTAATTGATGCCACGGCCAGCAGCACCATGACGAATAATCTTTTCACGGGTAATACCTTCCTTGTAGGAACTAATTTGTAGAACTCGATCAATATACGGAAGGTAAGCCAGTGGCGGATTGCCAATTGCCGATTGCCAATTTTTCTCATCCTCTCCGACAACTCGGAAATCGGCAATTGGCAATCGGCAATGCCTTAAGGAGTGACGATGTTTTCCATCTTTACCACTTCGAAGTTGGAACCTTTGATCTGCTTGAGGGTGTTGAGTTCGCTGTCGTTCCAACGCGGATCGGGAGCGCCGCTGATGAACCAGTTCGAGCCGTTGTCGGCGAGGATCATGCCGTATTTCTTGAGCGCGCGCAGAATCACCTGCATCCTCGGCGAGTAACCGGAAATATCAACTGAGGCTTTCAAACGTACACGCATTCCCATCGGCGGGCGATCGACGCTCGTGTTGGTGCTGGCCCAGTGACGAGCCGGGTGAACGTAAGCACGGCGCGTGATCTGCGCGGTGAAACGGATCGCGTGTTTGATCTCTTGTTGTTCAAACACCTCGTCGTAACGAACGAGTCCGGGGAAGATCGGCAATCCGGCCGCGTCTGCTGAAGTCCAGCCGGCGGGTCGCAACGCGTTTGAGTTGAGATCGAATACGGCACCCGAGTCGCCATTCCAACTGGCGCCGTTGTTTATCGGAAACGCGCGATAGAGTTCGTAGAGTTTCCAGTTGTCGCGATCGATAACCAGCACGTGACGATCGCCCGTGCCGTTTGGTCCACCTTCAACCGGCGCATTTGCAGGCACCGGGTATGGACCAGGATCGCTTTGCGAACCAAACGCGGTGAAGTTGATCGGAACTTTTGTTTGAGTCCCGGATACGACGATGTAGGGAATTCCATTTGGCGCGCCATTCCAGACCGTGCCGAAGTCAGGATGCAGATTGGCGTTCAGACCCATGCCGGCGATGAGATTGTTCGAGTTGGGATCGACCGGGCTGTTGGAGATGTCCTGGTTCCAGGGGTTGTCGAAGGGAAAGATTTGCTTGCCGCGAAGACTCGCACCGGATCCGAGTTCGGGAGTCGGTTGTGGAACGGGTACATCGTCAGGTGGACCACCACCGACGTGTCCAATACCAATGCGAACTCGGTTGCTGCTCTGGCCGCGAAATGTGATTCCCACCAGCACGTCGCCCGTGTCGCCCAGTTGATCGTGCAAACGGACGATCAGAGATGTGACACCGGAGAGATTGGGAACAGTTCCCACATACTCGACTGTGAGCGGATATTGAATTCGGTTTACGTCTTCAGCGGTCGCTGTCACGCTCGCAGCCGTCTCACCGGCCAGCAACGACACGTTGGTGGCGAAGATCATCACGCGAGTGCGATTGTCCTGCCCGAACGGCACGCGCGCGTTAGGCGCAAAGGGCTCCGCCATCAAACTCGTGGATTCAACCGCTACCGCGCGATTGGAGCTTGTCTTGGTCAGCAAAACCGGCGCATTAGCGAGCTGCGCCCCTGGCGGCGGAAACAACGCAACGCCCAAAATTGCCAGAGTTATGGCGGCAAAGATGCGAATAGCCATAGTTGATGATTTGAGATTAGGGCAGTGAGAGAGGAAGCAAGACAAACCCAACTTAATGGGGCCAGCCTGCTGAAGTCAAGAAGTTTTTAGCCACAGATAACACGGATAAAAATTCGGATTAAATCTGTCTTTTATCCGTGTGATCCGTGGCTGGATTTATATCGCGGGTTGGGCGGCGGCTTGTTGAGCGGCCATGTTCTTTTCGAGGCTCTCGAGTTCGCGTCCGGCCTGGAAGCCACGGAAGAGGAAGAAGAGAACCACCGCGTGCGCGATGAGGCTGATCCAGTCGGTCAATACCAGCGACAAGACGCCGTCCAAAAGGAAAAGCACCATGCCGAGGAGGTATGCCCAAAGAAGTCTCTTATTGGCAAGCACGCCAAGGCCGACAAAAACTCCCGTAACCAGGAGATCCAAAACGAGCGCAACCACTTTGGCCGCGCTGCCGACTTGCTCGGCAAGCACGTGGCCGATTCCATCGAAGAGCTGGGTAATACCCAGACCGAACAGGAACCTGATTCCGCCGCCGCCGAGGGTGATTAGTGAGGTAATGATGGTCAAACCGGCAATCCAGTAAAACCAGTTAGCACCTGATTTGTAGCTTTGCTTTAGTTCATCATGCTTGATTTGGTCGAAGTTGTAATCCATGGGGGTCTCCTGAACGGGAAAGTTTATTGCGTGGGCTTGAGTTTGAAATCCGCAGGGACAAACTCAATCGATTTCAGAATACCATCCACCTTCAATTTCTTGTCGGCGTTTGGGAGGTAACAGACCACCACCACGGTGTTGGTCTTAAGTGGTCCACAAGTGATCTGGCCGTTGACCTTTGGATCGTAGGTTGTGAGTTCGATGTCGTCGAAAGATGTGGCTCTGAGACGCAGCAGGCCGGCCGGGCTTTGGACCACAAAAACAATTCCTTTGGCGTCACAATCAATTCTGACGAGCGACGCTTGCAACTGCGTCTCACCTGATGCGGGTGTCCTGAGCGCTTCGCGCAGGTAGTGAGAAGGATCGGTTGGCGCGTCAAGCTTGTCGTCGGTAGAAGTGACGATCACCGGCTGGGCTCCGCCGGCTGCGAGTGCTTTCCGTTTTGCCTCTTCATACTGGGCCGTGGCCGCTTCAAAGTTTCGAATCTGCTTGAGATTTTGTTCAGCGCTCTTGCGAACATCTTCTTCAGCATTTGATTTGACGACCTGTTCCAGCGTTTGTCCGGCGAGTTTGTAATCGCCTTTTCGCATGTAAAGTTGGGCGAGCGTGTAGGTGAAATCGTGCCGGCCCGGCGACTCTGCCAGGAGGCGTTTCATCGCGGCGATCGCCTCGTCCATGTCCTTGCCCGATACGAGGCTAACGAACGCCAGCAAATGGTGCGACTCGGGATAATCAGGTCGCAGCGCGATGGATTTCTGCAGGTGCTCTTTAATCTTTGCCGCGAGCTCGGGGGAAAACTCTTAACGACAGGTCCATCTTCGGAGGCACGGCTCAGCGTGAGCGCGTAGTAGTAGTGAGCCAGGTAGTTTTGCGAGTTGCCACTTACCGCGCGTTCCAAACTCGCGTGAGCTTCGTTGATCTTACCTTCGCGAAAATACGCCATGCCCATTGCCGCATGAGCCATCGCGAGGTTCGGATCGAGTTTCAACGCCTTTTCGAGATAGGTGTACGACTCTTTGCGACTGCTGTGCAGTAATAGGTCGCCGAGATACGCCTGGCTCTCGGCTTCCGTCAACGGTAAGGCCTGGATGTTGGTATCCAGTTCGATCTTCGTTTTTAAGCTTGCGCGAATAATGTTGTAACGATCGTTCTTGATGTAGTTGCGAAGATCTTTCTCCATCACGTCGAAGGTCACTTCAAACGCCTGTTGAAACGCCTGCTCCAAGGGAACATTCGCTTTCAGCCGATCAAGAAACTTTCCCAACTGCTCGACCCGGCCCTGTTTGCCGATGATCAGGTAGTGCATCAATGCCCACGATTGGGCGTAGAAGATGCCTTTCTTCTGAGTTTCGTTGTAGTGCGGCGATTTGTGATCGACCTCAAAGAGCGTTCGCAGCGGCAGCATCTTGCTTTCGCGAAGCAGAAACACGTGATTGGGTATCGGATTTCCCAACACGATCTTTTGATCGTCGCTGATGGTGAAACTGCTGTAATACTCCGCCAAACCTTCGTTGAACCACACGGGTGCATTGTCGAAAGTGTTGTTGACAAGCAGGTGTGTGTATTCGTGGAAGATTATGGAATAAGCGTCCTGAGCTCCCGCTTCTGTCGTTAGAGCGATGTAGTTGACGTCAGGTCCTGACTGAAAGTGTCCGGCAACGTTTGGCCCGGGTTTGAACGGGTTATACGAGCTGTGGCTCTTAAAAACGACGACCGAGGTCGGTACCGGTGTGTTGAATTTTATGTTTGGAAACAGTTGCGTAAACACTTCCCGAAACTGCTCCAATTTGAGCCCGACCCGCTTGACGTCTTTTTCACCGCCGTTGCCGATGAGGAAAAAGTTTTTCGTGCGCACGCTGACCCACGAATCTTTCGCGAGCACCGTGGCTGGTTGGGAGATTGCGACGAGCAGGCACAGGCTAACTGCGAGGGGGATGATCAAACGCTTCATAGTAATTCTCTGGGTTCAGACGTTGGGAGTTTTGATACTGGAACAGGTTTACGTCGTCGGGGTTGACCGAAGACAGTTGTGCCAAAGATGGGGATGAGGAGTGAAACTGGAATCAATGGTGTTACTTCCTACAAAAGACATTTCTCCCGCAAAAGGCGCAAAGACCGTAGATTCTGGAATCTCTAGCTTTCGTTGCCCTGTCTTTGCGCTTTCGCGGCTTGCGGGAAAATTGTCAACTACAACGTTGCGCCCTCACTCTTCTGGGCCGGTGCAAGTCGGGCCATGCAGGGCGGGAATCTTCTGGCTGATGATTGGATACTGCGGAGCTTCGTCGATGTTTATCTGGGTCCAATGAGCGTAGTTTTCAGGGACGTTAGTATCGGCAAAAATGGCTTCGACGGGACATTCGGGCACGCAGGCATCGCAATCAATACAGGTATCGGCATTGATGTAAAGACGATCAGTTAACTCATGAAATGCTTCAACAGGACAAACAGCTGCGCAGTCGGTGTACTTGCAATCGACGCATAATTCAACAACTACGTAGGTCATTAGGGAACTAAGCTCCTTTCGATGATGGCAAATAGTTATTCAGTCGTGAGCGTTATGTCAACCAAAAAGAGCAGGTTAGCATGCTTAAAGATGTTTTCTCACACGGCGGCGCGGCGACGCAACGAAATACTAGAGAGTAATCTCATTTTTATATCTTTCGTTGCGCCGCCGCGCCGCCGCGTGAAACATCTTCTCCACGAATTGGCCTAATCACGCGCCTTCGCCGCCGCGGCGTTCGACGGAGCCGGGGCCATTAATCGTCTTGTTCACCTTTGGATCGCCCTGGTAAGTGACGGACGAAGGCCCGGAAACGGTCACGTCTAACTGGTCCGCCACGTCGACCTGGATTTTTGAAACGCCGTTACTTTCAACCAACCCGCGTAATGCGCGGAGACTATGCGTGTCGATCTGGCCGGCGCCGTTACTCTTGATATCAACCACCTTGGTGTTGCCCGCCACGTGAATCTTAGGCGCTCCGTCAGCATCGATCTCAAACTTTTCGTTGTTCATGCCTTTGATATCGATGTCGCCCGCTCCGGAAACGGAAAGACTCTCAAGGTTCGGCACCGTGATCCTGATCCTGACCGGCTCACTTACCGAGTAGTTACCCGAGTTAGTGAGACGGAGAACATTGTTTCCAACTTCAGTCTTCACGAGGCTGAGAATGTTCTCGTCACCTTCGATCTCGAGACTCAGATCTTTCTGGCAGGTCACTTCAATCGCAAAGGCCCCTTCCGTAACAATCCCGGTAAACGGTGTGATTTCACGCTTTACCACCGCGCGTTTACCTGAGCCCTTGATGTCAGGCTCACGCATCCGGTGATGACATCCCGAGACCAGAAGCGGCACCAGTAAGAATAACCAGGCGAGCTTTTTCATTGGTGTTTCTCCTCGAAGCTATTGTTCGCGCCGCGCATATTCAAGCGTGCGAGTGGTGTTTTCAGTGACACTGGGAACCGGTTCACCGAGCGGCATTCCCGGTGGCAGACGCAGATCCTGTTGAGTGGTATGCGGCAATGAAACCGGATTCTTTTTATCGTTCGAGCTGGTCAATTTTGAGAGGCTTCTGAAGAGCATGACCTCGACCATTCCGATGA
Organism: uncultured Acidobacteriota bacterium; assembly: GCA_963708055.1. Classification (GTDB taxonomy): domain Bacteria; phylum Acidobacteriota; class Blastocatellia; order Pyrinomonadales; family Pyrinomonadaceae; genus PSRF01. The sequence continues at coordinate 3,536,718 of OY970193.1, forward strand.
TCAGAAACGAAAATAACATGAAGAACCCAATCAGGCTCTGGTCAAGGTTTGCCTTTCTGCGCAGTATCAGCATGCCGAAAAGCATGATGCCTAATCCAGCCATTCCGACTGTCGTCATCGCCGTCACAAAAGCGGTGACCATCGCCGCTTTGTTGTCAGACCGTTCGCGCAGGTTCTTGCCGCAGCGGTTGCAGTAGCTGACTTCCTGGGCGAGCGTGGCTCCGCAGTTTGCGCAATACATGCTGGATCCTCCGATTGTTTGGGCCGCGGATTTCGCAGACAGAAACGAATTACGGGTTTTGGGCCGAATTCGTTCCAAATCCACAGATTACACAGATAAGACATCAGATTACAGCGATAAGGCTTTCTGTGTAATCGGTGGATTATCTTCCCGGAGCGTAAGTAAACCAGAAATAGATAGCTTGTGCGACTCCAATCAGGAAGCCGATAATGGCGCCGAACAGTTCGATTGTCTTGAGATGTTGCTGTGCGACCGAAAGCACGAGTTCTTCAAGTTTTTCCAGCGGATAGTCTGACACTTTCTTGCGCACCAGCCCGCCGACGTCAAACTCGGCAATGGTTACCGGCAGTCGTTCACGGGCAGCGAACGTGATGCGCTCGACGAGTGCAGAGCTGGCACGCTCCATCGCATTCTGCGAAACGTGATCGCCAAGCCGGCCGATTGGCGAGATCAATAACCGTTCGATCTGCGTGCTCAGGATGGCGTTGATCGTGCGAGCCGTATCGTCGCGTGAAAGCAGACCCAGCAAGCCGTTAGTCAACAATTCTTTAGCGCGCGCGGTAGAGTTTGGATCTAGTTCCTGCATCAGCGCGCCGATTGTTTGGGGACGCAACCGGTCAAATGCGTCATTCACTTGCACTGAAACTGATGCCGAGAGCGCCTCACTGCGCAACAGCTCGATCAGTCGGTTGCCGATCTGCGACTTCAGATCCTCGAATCGAGCAAGATCAAACTGGCCAATCAACTCGTTCAACGGACGCGCCATCACTTTGTCGATCGTGGTATTCAAAAACGCCTGGGCTTCCTGCTCGAATGCCGCTCCACGCAAATATTCTTCGACGCGTTTCGGCAAAGTCTTGTTGACGAGTTCATCGACTTCACGGTGAATTCGTTCACGCGAAATAAAGATCTTTTTAAGCAGCGAAAGCTGTTCGTAATACTGATCGACCTCGAGTTTTATCAAACCGCCAATTCGTTTGCTGGTGCTTTGACTGGTTGCGATATCCGCGAGGTGATGAACGATCGGCGGCACTTGTTGATCGATGCGATCCTTGATGAAGGCGATCGTTTCAGGTGTAAACGTTTCCGAAAGCGTGGCGCCGCTACGCGCGAGATCATCGAGGCGACCCGAAACAAACTCGTGAACTTTCCCTTCGAAGCCTTCAGTGGTGAGGAGTCGTTGTAGTTGTTGCTGGACGAATTCCAGCACCTGATCGAGTGATTTGTCACTCACGACGTCGCCGAGACGATTTGCGAGTAACTCATCGATCTGTTTGTCGACAAAGTTTCGAACGGCATTCGCAGTCTCCTCGCTCCGCAACATCTCGGCGATGTATTCCGCGAGTCGATATTGAAGTGACGAAATCGTATCGAGAATTGGTGCGCGAACATGCGCCGGAAGCGCATCGATGAACGACGGATACACGCGCGCGAGTATTTCGTTGGTGTAACTCCCAACGAAGTCTTCAACTTTGCGTTGAAAGAAACTGGTTTCAAAGAGCGCGTCGAATACAGTTTGTTGCGAGACGAGCTCGTTGCCGACGGCGTTGCCGATCGACTGGGCCAGTTTTTCGCGGTGCCGGGGAATCATTCCCTGCGGCCAGATGGTGATGCCAAAAAGTTTAACTGACTGGTAAGGATGGAAAAGCATCCAGATCGCGAGCCACGCGGCGCCAAAGCCATGAATGGTGGCGACGATAACGATGCCGATTGCGATAAGCAGTTTCATAAAGTTTTACAGGATTTTCGACAGGATTACAGGATTTCTCAGGATTAACAAGATGGCATCCTGTAAATCATGAAAATCTTGTTACTCCTGTAAAAGTTTATGGTTCGACTGGATAGCCGGCGTTGACCCACGCACCGGTGCCGCCGGAAACGTTGATGAGATTTGAGAAGCCCTTTTGCTGCAACAAGCTCGCCGCAGCACTCGATCGATATCCGCCCGCGCAAATCACCGCAGTCACCTTGTCTTTCTCCAACGGCAATGGTCCAAGGCTCTTTTCCAAACTTGCCAGCGGTGCATTCATGGCGCTTGGTACGTGGCCGTTGACGTACTCTCCCGGCCGGCGGACATCAACTATTTGCAGTTCACTGTTTGCCATCTGTTCTTTCAATTCCGCGACACTCACTTGCGGAATCACCTCAACCGAAAATCCGGCGTCGCGCCAACTCTGAATACCGCCGTTCAAATACCCTTTAACATTCTCGATGCCGACGCGTGCGAGACGCACAACCGCTTCATCCACCTGAGCTCCGGTGTCGGCAATCAACGCAATCGCAGCAGTCAACGGAATCAGGCTGCCCGCCCATATCGCAAACTGTCCGCCAAGTCCGATGTTCATCGAACCCGGCACGTGAGCCGCGCCAAAATCCGCTGCTGCGCGCACGTCAAGTAGTACGTAACCCTGATCGTGAAGTTCGACCACTTCCTGCGGCGTCAAAGGTTGCGGCGGTTGTAGTTCGGAAAGTTCACGGGCTCCGGCGCGGTTGATCTCCGCGTCTTTCGGAAAGTAACTCGGAGCTTCGGGCAGATCCGCGATCATCATCGTCACAAACTCTTCTTTACTCATCGGGCGCAGCGCGTAATTAAACTGGCGTTGTTCGCCGATGGTTGAAGATGTTTCCTTCGACATGTTTTTGCCGCACATCGATCCTGCGCCATGCGCCGGATAGACTTCAACCTCATCAGGAAGCTTCATGAGCTTCCCGTGCAGACTGTCGAACATCATCTCGGCCATCATTCGCGGCGTGTAGCCTTTGCCGCCTGCGAGATCGGGACGACCAACGTCGCCGATGAAGAGTGTGTCGCCGGTTAGAAGTTTTGGAGGTTGTTCCGGTGTTTCAGCGTCGGTTACGAGGACGCAGATGCCTTCGGGAGTATGACCTGGCGTTTCAATAAAACGGAGGACGACCTGGCCCATCCGAATTTCTTCGCCGTCACGTACGGCGCGATGCTCGAACTCAGCGCCGGCTTTCTCTCCGAAAATGATCTGAGCCCCGGTGCGCGCCGCGATCTCCTGGTGTCCGCTGACGAAATCAGCATGCAGGTGCGTTTCGATCACATATTTGATCTGTAATCCGTGCGCCTCCGCATCAGCGAGATACTCATCAACATCACGTTGCGGATCCACAACCACAGCTTCGCCATCCGAACCAATCAGGTACGATGCATGGGCCAGGCAGGCGAGATAGAACTGTTTGAAGTACATACCTTTTTTAGCCACAGATGAACGCGGATGAACACCGATCAGAAAATGCTTTACCAGGATCAGATCCGCGTTTATCCGTTTAATCCGTGGCTAATCTATAAAACTCACGCGCTGGTTTCAATGGACGAAGCATCCAGTACGGACGGCGCGTGCCGTCGGGTGAAAACTTGTCCGCGGGTCGCGTCATCGCAAGCCATTTTTTGTAGACCTCACGCGATTTTTGCGTATCGACATAGATATCGCCGGGTTTATCGCCCGGGTCGGCGGCACGAACACGAACGGCCTGATGCCAGCAGTGCATTCCCGAGATCGGATCCGGATGCACCGGAAAAGTCATGTTCTGATGAACGCCCGCATCCTTCCACCAAATACGCAAAGTATCCGCGTCGTCTGACTTATACGGCTCAATTCCTTTTTCACGCATCAACTTCCACTCGCTGCCGTTATGGTCCAGCTTCACGGTGGCCATCATTTGTCGCTGGCCTTCGTCGGTCAATTTCCAGCGGCCCATGTGATGGCTACACGCGACGATGCCCGGCTTGATTCCTTCCGTCACCCATGCCGCGACAACGTAGTAGCCAATCTCAGTTTCAACGCGCACGAGATCGCCGGTGCGCACGCCGATCTTTGCGGCATGACTGGTATGAATCCAAAGCGGGTTCGTGTGCGCGATCTCGTCGAGCCATTTCGCATTCGCGCTACGCGTGTGAATCTGGACCGCCAGGCGGAACGTTGAGATCAGGATCGTCTGACCTGCTTCGAGGTTGTCAGGGTGAACGTGACTCTTGAAATAAACAGGAACTGACAACTCGGGCCAACCCCAGTTGGCCATTGTTGACGAGAAAAACTCGAGCTTGCCGCTCGGTGTAGGGAATCCTCGTTTGATTTGACCACCGACATTGACACCCACCAATCGGCGTCCAGCTTCGTCGCCGTCAGGCAATGGCAGTGGAACAATATTTGGACCAGCAGGTTTTGCTTTGCGAGTGAAAACGCGGCTGTATTTATCTTCGTTAAGATCTTCCAACTCTTCAGCCGGGACAGTTTCTTCGTAAATTCGACCGATCTTTTCCTTCACTTCGAAAGCGCCGTAACGTCGCATGAATTCGAGTGGGGTTAAATTTTCCGCCGCCGCACGTTCCGGTAAACCGGGAACTGAGTTGTTAAAGATCCATTCGTAATATTCATCGATGCCGAGACGCGTGCCCGGTTCTTTTTTCGACTCGGCGTACTGTCGAATGCCAAGACTGCCGTCAGGATCGATGCGCCAGGTTAACTCGAGCCAGAATTCATTTTCTTCCCACACTTCGCCGGGATTCACATCGCGCGTGTCGTTCACCGTTTTACCCTCGCGCTGGCGCAAGGCTTTCATCACCGGCTGGCGGAAACCGAGCCACTGCGAATCGTGTGTTTCATACGAATGCAGATCGTGGCGTTCTGAACCGACGCCCATTGGCAACACGTAATCGGCGTAATAAGACGTTTCGTTCCAGGTTGGAGTGAGCGCGACGTAACAACCAACCAGATCCGGATCGGTTAACATTTCAATCCACGAGAAACCATCCGGGTTGGTCCATACCGGGTTGTAAACGCGTGTGAAGTAAACGTCGAGTTTTGCGCGACCGTCTTTCAAAAAATGCGGCAGCAAGAACGACATTTCGTTCATCGATAACGGATACTCGCGCGGCCAGGTGGTCTCGTTCCACATGTTCGGATGCGGCGGCGTGTAGATGGGCCGCGGCACAAATTTGTTCCACGCGTTAGGATAAACACCGCCTTCAGTGGCAATGGCGCCGAGCAGTGCGTTCAACATGAAAAGGGCGCGCGCCACGGCCCAACCGCCACTTACACCGGACGCGACGCTGCGCCAGTTGTGCGTTGAAAACTGCGTGCCCGCCGTTGCAACCAGCTTTGCAATCTCTTCAATAACGCGCGCATCAACACCCGACTCCGCCGCCGCAAACGCAAACGAGTACTCGCTGTAGATCTGTCTTAATCGTTCTTCAAAATCCGTAAAATCCGTGCCCGAGTCTTCGGCCTCGAGAAACTCCTGCCAGTTCCACCAGCGCTCCACAAATTCACGATTGTAGAGTTTGTTTTGGATCAGGTAATTCGCAATCGCGAGCAGGATCGCGGCTTCTGAACCCGGATATGGCGAAACCCAGTAGTCGGCGTGTGTCGCAGTGTTTGAAAGACGAGTATCAAAGACGATCAACTTGGCGCCGTTCGCTTTGCCGTCAATCACGCGTTGTGCGTGTGGATTGAAATAGTGACCCGACTCGAGATGCGCGCTGATTAGTAGAATAACTTTCGCGTTTGCGTGATCCGGACTGGGGCGATCGAGGCCCATCCAAAGTTGATAACCTTCACGGCTCCCTGATGAGCAGATGTTCGTGTGCGAGTTGTGACCGTCAATTCCCCACGCTGCCAGAATGCGTTCGGTAAAACCATCTTCACCGGGCCGGCCCACGTGATACATGATCTCCTGGCGACGGTTCTCAACGATCGCGTTGCGGATGCGTGAAGCGATAGTGTCGAGTGCTTCATCCCACGTGGTGCGTTGCCATTTTCCTTCGCCGCGTTTTCCGGCGCGTTTGAGCGGATAAAGAATACGATCGGGATCGGTTACCTGGTTGAGTGTGGCTGGTCCTTTGGCGCAGTTGCGTCCACGCGAACCGGGATGCTCCGGGTTGCCTTCAAACTTCTGTACTTCGCCGGTGACTTTATCGATGTAGGCGAGCAGACCGCACGCTGATTCGCAGTTGAAGCAGGTGGTGGGAACGAGTGAGTAGTGACGCTCTTTGCGTTGCGGCCACGCGCGCGAATCGAGTTCGGTCCAGTCGTCCCAGCGTTCCTTGGGTGGAAACGCGGCGAGATGGCTTCTACTTGGACCAGGATAAAAGGTGTCAGTCATGTTTTGTAGGGGCGGCCCTCCGTGGCTGCCCTAGCGTGCGATGATCTTGATTTCCAGAAGAAAGCATCACTCGCGCAGCTCTTTCCGTTGGTTATTAGTTCCAGACCAGGGCGGCCACGGAGGGCCGCCCCTACAGTTGTCTTAAGCAAGCGGGACGGCTTGGCCGGCTTGCACGTAAGCGTTTTCGAAGAGCATCAGGCCGATTAAAGCTAATGGCGCGCCGGCGATGCCCAATGACAGATATGCCGGGAAGAAAAGTGCAAGCAGCGGCAACAAACCGCCAAGCAGCGACAACGCTGTTCCCGTCCAAAAATCATTCTTGTAGCGACCTTTTACCATTTCCCAGATAGCCAAACGCGCATGTGCGGTCGGATGTGTTAGCGAAACCTCACCCCACACCATCAACAGATGAATAATGCTGGTGACGCCGAGCAGCAACATCAGCCACCACACTTCGAGACGAACCGTGTCAATCACGCCATCAGCCGTCCACGCGCCACGAAGGAAGACAGTTACCGGCAAAAGAATCGCTGAACCTAACAGCAACGACTGACAAAGCAGATGCGGCGGCAGCAGCGGGTTTTGCCACATGTCTCGCGCCTTGGCCTGTGCAAAAAGATAAGCAGTGTAAACCGCGGTCATCACCGCCAAAGGAATTCCGGGGATCATTAACCACGCTTGCATCGAGATAGACCCGGCCAAACTAGCGATGAAGTGCAAGGCGAGCACCAGCGTGTAGCCCGCGATGATGAATGCGCCTTTAACGAGCCAACTGCGCCATTGCGGCCGGGTAAAGATCAGATGAAAGCGCTCGGGGTGTTCGAGATCCCAAATCAGTAACAGACCGGTGATCCCCAAAAAAGCTCCCGACAAGATTGGAGTTGCCCATAACCAGACCGCGTCGCTCGAGGGAATAAACTCAAGTCCAGTGATGAACATCAACAAACACGCAACCAGGTAAACTCCGGTCGCGATGCCTTTGGTCCAGGTGTAGAGACTGACCCGCCAGTCCCACGGAATCGTATGAGCGACGTCGTACGACAGCAACGCTGCCGCGGATGAGTTGTTGAAATTTGGATTGCCGGAAGTTACGAAGCCCGCGCCCTCCTGTTGTTCGCTCCACATGAAGAGACCGCCCTCGGGACGTTTGGCGGCGAGCGGATCGAGTGTCGCCTGGTGTGCGCCTTTGTAAAAGAGTTTCGGCAACGTCTCCTTCTCAGGTCGTCTCACTGCAACGGTGTCGCGATTGATGATCTGCGCGACGTACGAGTTCGTATCGTTCATGTCGCCGACGAGAATCGCCTGAGTTGGACAAACAACTACGCACGCCGGTTCGAGCTGCATGTCGATACGATGCGCGCAGAAGTTACATTTCTCGGCCGAATGATCCTCAGGATTGATGAAAATTGCGTCGTACGGGCAGGCAGCCATGCACGCCTTACAGCCGATGCAGATCGACTTGTCGAAATCGACGATCCCATCGGTGCGTTTGAACATCGCCGCCGTGGGACAAGCGGCGACACACGGAGCATGAGCGCATTGATTGCAGCGTGTGACCTGGTGCGCGCGGCGCGCCTGTGGAAACACACCGATGTCGACGTGTTTGACGTAAGTGCGCGTAACTGAGAGGGGAACGAGATTTTCCGACTTACAGGCGGTGGTGCAGGCATGACAGCCGATACAGCGTGTATGGTCAATTACCTTGGCCCACTGAATCGGGTCCGACTGTTCCATCATCAAGGCTCCTGTTGGGAAGCGAGACTATACCATATTGACAAATCTCCCGGTGCATAACACATTAGAGCCCGTTTTGGAGGTTTTTATGCGTCTTAAATCTATTTGTTCCGTGATGATACTCGGCGTCGCACTGGTTGTTGCCGCGTGCAACGCCGCCGATAATTCCGCCAACACCAGCACTAAGAAGGTGGTTCTTGAACCCGAAACAGTGCACGCCGATGGCGCGCGACGGATAACTACAGCCGAGTTGGACGAGTTGATAAAAGCCGGTGAGGCGGTAGTTGTCGACGTGCGAAACCAGGATTCGTTTGATCAGGGTCACATTCCCGGTTCGCGTCTCATTCCGGCGAGCGAAATCCTGAACCACGTAAACGATCTCCCGCGCGACAAAATGATCGTTACGTATTGTTCTTGAGCCAACGAACATACGTCCGCCGGTTCGGTGGTCGCTCTCAAGACAAAAGGATTTAAAAACACAGCCGCACTGCTTGGTGGCTTCCAGTTGTGGAAACAGGAAGGCAGGCCTGTGGCTAAGAAGTAACACGGATAACACGGATCTTAAAAACAGATCAAAACAGATCAGAAAAAATCCGGTTTTTAATCCGTAAAATCTGTGGCTAAACTGCTTGTGTAACCAGGGCTGGTAGTGGGGTGACTACGCGAGCTGCCGGAACGCACAGCACCGGACACGGAGCGTTTCTAATCACTCTTTCAATCTCAGAACCCAGCACCTGATTACCGCCAAACAACGATCCGTGCACGGCGGTTCCGATCACGATCAAATCCGTTTCCAACTTATCGGCGAGTTTGACGATCTCCTGATAGGGACGTCCCTCGGCGATGTGCGTGGTATCAGCCCGCGGGAGTTGGCCCATTCGCTCCTGCACATAACTACGCAGTCGCCCTAACGCTGCCAGACCACCTTCCGGAAACATCACCGAGATCTGTTCGAAGTAATCCCCGATCACGTACAGCGCATGAAGCTCAGCGCCTAATTGATTAGCGATCTGAGTGGCTAGCAGAGTTGCTGCCACTGACGACGGGCGGAAGTTTGTCGCGAGCAGTATGCGATTGAGTTGAATATCCTGTTGCGTTACGAAATCTCTCTGTGGCGGGCGAACAGCGAGCACCGCGCACGGCGCCTCAGCGACGATCTCTTCAGCAATTGAACTACCAAAAGCGCGATACAAACGATTACGATCGCGCATGACCACGGTTATCAAATCGATTTCATGATCGACGGCGCCCTGTGCAATCTCACGGGCCGGTTCACCCTCCACCATCAAATGATCGATAACAACGCCTTTCAATAGCGGGTCTGAACGTAAATCGGCAAACTTAACTTCGGCATTCGCGTTCGCCTTCGTTTCCTGAACGTTGAACAGAACCACGCGTCCGCCGCCATGGCGTGCAAACGCGGCCGCATACTTCAACGCCGCCCGGGCATTGGTCGAGAAGTCAGTGGGAAAGAGAATGTTCCTGAAGGGAAACATCACAAGAAGTTTTTAGATCATGTTCTAAATCATTTACAAGCCAGTGACTTCCGTGCCAAACTCCGCAAGCTTTCCTACAGTTAGACAGATATCTAAAAATCCACTCCCGGAGGCGATAACGTGCTTCGAGGAATTTTTCGTACCAAGAATCTTGACGAAATTCTGGCCAGCGTTGGCGGTCCACAATTTGGCCTGAAGCGAACGCTTACCGCCTTCAGCGTCACGCTGATCGGTATCGGCGCCATCATCGGCGCCGGCATCTTCGCCACGGTTGGAACGGCCGCCTCCGGCACCGCCGAACGAGCCGGTGCTGGTCCATCGTTAATGCTCTCGTTCGTAATCACCGCGGTTGTTTGTGGGTTTACCGCTTTGTGTTACGCCGAGCTGGCGTCGATGGTTCCAATTTCAGGTTCGGCTTACACCTACTCGTACGCCACGCTTGGCGAACTGGTCGCCTGGATTATCGGGTGGGATTTGATCATCGAATACGCGATCGGAAACGTTGCGGTGGCGATTAGCTGGGCGGAGTTTTTCAATCGACTGTTGCGTAATCTGGGCATTCACGTGCCTGACTGGCTGACATCGAATTACCGCACCGCATCAGCAGAAACACTGGCCGCTGCGCCGCATATAGGCGATATTCCGATAGTCTTCAATGTGTTTGCCTTCGGCATCGTCGCTTTGATCACGATCGTGTTGGTGTGGGGTATCAAAGAGTCGTCAAACTTCAACGCCGTAATGGTGCTGATCAAGATCATCGTGTTGCTGTTTTTCGTCGGTCTCGCTCTTTACTACGTTTCACCCGCAACGATGGCGACCAACTGGCAGCCGTTCCAGCCGCAGGGATGGATGGGCACGTTGACCGGTGCGGCGGTAGTCTTTTTTGCCTACATCGGATTTGACGCAGTCAGTACGGTGGCCGAGGAAACTAAGAATCCCGCCAGAGATCTGCCCATCGGCATTATCGCGTCGCTGATTGTCTGCACGATTCTCTACATCGTGGTGGCCGGCATGTTTACCGGCATGGTGCCGTGGGAAACAATACGCGGATGGACGTCGGCGCAACGCGGTGAGTCGTTGACGATGGCGCTTGAAACAGTGGCGCCGCAGGCATTGTGGCAAAACACAGTGATCGCGTTTGGTTCCGTTGTCGCGCACACGGCTGTGTTGCTAGTTTTCCAACTCGGACAGCCGCGCATCTTCTTCTCAATGGCACGAGATGGTTTGCTGCCTTCGGTGTTTGCAACTGTTCATCCGAAATATAAAACGCCACACGTCACTACAATCCTGACCGGCGTTGCAGTCGGTGGCATTGCGGCGTTCGCGACTGTGGATGAGATGGTGAGTTTGACGAATATCGGGACTCTCTTCGCATTTATCCTCGTGTGCATCGGCGTGATGGTGCTGCGATACCAGGAGCCAAATCGAGAAAGACCGTTCAAGGTTCCGTTTGGTGCATATCTAATTCCGGGGTTGGGTGCGATTTCCTGCGCGCTGTTGATCTACTTTCTGCCGGAAGGTTCTTACTGGCGTTTCGTAGGTTGGCTGATGCTCGGTTTGGCCGTTTATCTTTCTTACGGCTACACCCGCAGCGCGGTTGGTCAGAAAATGGGGCGGCCTTCGAAGACTCCGATCGGGCTGAAGTTTGCTGCCTTATGTTTCGTCCTCGTGGCGGTGGGTTTATTTGTGATACCGCACGACGTCGCGCCGCGTGAGCTATTTGCGGAAGCCTTCGATGCGAGTGCCGAGAAACACAATCAAACCCTGTACGGCCTGCTGATCATTATCGGCGGTTTGATCGGCGGCGCGATCGGCATCGCGCTCGGATCAGGAAAAGAAAAAGCGAGCCACGGATAATACGGATCTTATTTTTCGATTTATACAGATCGGATCTGTAGATCTGCTCTGAAAATCCGTTAAATCTGTGGCTGGATTTACACCGATGAACGCACTACCAATCATTATCGGCGCACTCTGCGTCATCGCCATCTCCTATCGTTATTACTCGGCGTTTATTGCCGCGAAAGTGCTCGCGCTTGACGACTCGCGGCCAGTGCCGTCGCAAACGATGTACGACGGCCACAACTACTATCCAACCAACAAGTGGGTTCTGTTTGGACATCACTTCGCCGCGATCTCCGGCGCCGGTCCATTGATTGGACCAGTGCTCGCCGCCCAGTTTGGTTTTTTGCCGGGTCTGTTGTGGCTGGTGATTGGCGTTTGTATTGGTGGCGCCGTTCACGACTTCATGATCATGGCCGGCAGTGTGCGCCGAAAAGGCAAGTCGCTGGCGGAGATCGCGCGCACTGAAATCAGTCCGTTGTCGGGATTGGTGGCGGGCATCGCGATTCTGTTCATCGTCGTGATCGCGTTGGCAGGTCTAGGATTGGTGGTGGTGAATGCTCTCGCCGAATCGCCGTGGGGAACGTTTACTGTCGGTTTCACCATTCCGCTCGCGTTGTTCATGGGTTTGTACATGTATCGCTTCCGCAAAGGGAAGATTGCAGAAGCGAGCATCATCGGCATTATTGGATTGCTCTTTGCGGTCTGGCTTGGCGGGCGCATCGCCGAATCGCCACTTGCCGAAACATTCACGCTCTCGCGAAATAGCTTAATCGTGATCATGGCCGCGTACGGCTTCATCGCTTCGGTGTTGCCGGTTTGGATGCTGCTTTGCCCACGCGACTATCTGTCGTCGTATTTGAAAATTGGAACGATCGCCTTTCTGATCATCGGCGTGATTGTGGTCCACCCCAATCTCAACATGCCGGCGTTCACACCTTTTACTGCCGGTGGCGGCCCGGTGATCTCCGGCAAACTCTATCCATTTGTATTCATCACGATCGCGTGCGGCGCAATTTCCGGGTTTCACGCGCTCGTCTCTTCGGGCACGACACCGAAGATGATCGCGAAAGAGACTGACACGCGTTTGATTGGTTACGGCAGCATGTTGATGGAAGGCGTGGTCGGCATCGTGGCCTTGATCGCCGCCGCGTCGCTGTTTCCCGGTGATTATTTTGCCATCAACACCGCGCAACGCACTGATGAACAGAAAGCCGCGTACGTGCGGATGATTGATACGCACAGTCACGAGGGATTCAATCTGCAACCGCAGGAGATCGATCGACTCGAACAGGAGTCAGGCGAGAAAAATCTGCGCGGCCGAACCGGTGGCGCCGTCACCCTCGCGCTGGGAATCGCCAAAATCTTCGCCGGCATTCCGGGCCTGGGCGGGTTGATGAAGTATTGGTATCACTTCGCGATCATGTTTGAAGCGCTTTTTATCCTCACCACGATCGACACGGGCACACGCGTGGCGCGTTTTCTGGTGGGTGAGTTTGGCGGGCGTTTTTACAAGAAACTTGAAGAGCCGACGTGGATACCGGGGTCGATTGTGACTTCGGCCCTCGTGGTGTCGGCGTGGGCGGCGTTTATCTGGTCAGGGTCGATCTCAACGATCTGGCCGATGTTTGGTATCGCCAATCAATTGTTGGCGGCAGTGGCTCTATGTGTTGCAACCACTATGCTTATCAACTCCGGGAAGGCTAAATATGCATGGGTGACGCTGGTTCCGCTGTCGTTTGTGAGCACCACCACCCTCGTCGCCGGATTCAAATCAATCACCGATATCTTCTGGCCGCTGGCGCAAAAACCGGAAACAGCGATTCAGGGAATGATCAATACAAGTTTGACCGCAATCATCATGTTTGCGGCAGTTGTCATCATGATTGACTCCATCCGGCGGTGGCTGGGAACTAAAAACCGTCCACAGATTGCACAGATTCAAGAAGCAGTTTCATAGAGTGAACCTCCCTGGAGTGCGGTGCCTTGGCACCGCTTTGGTCAAAAGTGGCTGTCTAAAAGATCACGCCTTTGGACAAAGCGCCAACAAATTGAGGCACTCCAATGAGCGACATTAGGAGTGATCTCACTCATTTCCATGAACCTCTCTTTGAAAAATCTATGTAATCTGTGGATAATACGCGTTTTCGTAAGCGTATCTCGCCATTATCCAGGCAAATCGAAAGGAATTTTCCAGTGCAACTACCGCTGACACTGCGCCGTGCAGCAATTATTATTGCGGCCACAATTACTACCTTAGCCGTTGGCTTGCCAACTTACGCTCAGTCACATCAGGGTGGTGAAGCGAATTTGGTGCTGCCAGAGCTCGATTCAGTGACCTTCCTGAACGGAATTAATGGTCATAACCTGCTCTTGTTCGGCATCGTGATCTGCGTCCTCGGACTCGGGTTCGGGCTCGCCATCTACATGAACCTGCAGCGACTGCCGGTTCACCGCGCAATGCGCGAGATTTCAGAGCTGATCTACGCCACCTGCAAAACTTATCTAACCACGCAGGGCAAGTTCATTCTGATTCTCGAAGCGTTCATCGCGGTGGTAATCATTCTTTACTTCGGCGTGCTGTCCGAGATGGAGCCGTTCCGCGTCGCTATCATTCTGTTGTTCAGTTTGATTGGTATCGCGGGCAGTTACGGCGTTGCCTGGTTTGGCATTCGCGTTAACACCTTTGCAAACTCGCGCACGGCTTTCGCCAGTCTTGAAGGCAAGCCATTTCCGCTTTATGCGATTCCGCTAAAAGCCGGCATGAGCATCGGCATGATGCTGATCAGCGTCGAGCTGCTGATCATGCTCTGCATCCTGTTATTCATTCCGGGTGAGTATGCTGGACCATGCTTCATCGGTTTTGCGATCGGCGAATCGCTGGGCGCGGCCGCGTTACGTATCGCCGGCGGTATCTTCACGAAGATTGCCGACATCGGTTCCGACCTGATGAAGATCGTCTTCAAGATTAAAGAAGACGATGCGCGTAACCCGGGCGTGATTGCTGACTGCACCGGCGACAACGCGGGCGACTCAGTTGGACCAAGCGCCGACGGTTTTGAGACTTACGGCGTGACCGGCGTAGCGCTCATCACCTTTATTCTGCTCGGCGTTACAAATCCGATCGTGCAGGTGCAGTTGCTGGTCTGGATCTTCATCATGCGCGTGATGATGATTGTTGCCAGTGCGTTGTCATACTTCATCAACGACGCGATCGCGAAGGCGCGTTACAAGAACGCGGATTCGATGAATTTTGAGGCGCCCCTGACCTCGCTGGTTTGGATCACGTCGGTTGTTTCGGTGGTGATTACGTTTGTCGTTTCTTATGTGACGATTCCCGTACTCAGCGGCAACACCACGCTCTGGTGGAAACTCGGGGTCATCATTTCGTGCGGAACGATTGCCGGTGCGCTAATTCCGGAGCTGGTAAAGGTCTTTACCTCGACGGAGTCGCGGCACGTTAGCGAAGTCGTCATCTCGTCGCGAGAAGGCGGGCCATCGCTCAACATTCTCTCGGGTTTGGTGGCAGGCAATTTCTCCGGCTACTGGCTTGGGATCAGTATCGTCGGCCTGATGGCCATCGCGTACTTCTTCACGAACCTCGGTGCTGCGGCAGGTCTCGGGTTAGGCGCGTTGATGGTTGATCCGGTAGCGGCGCCCGTGTTTGGTTTCGGACTCGTGGCGTTTGGCTTTTTGGGAATGGGACCGGTGACTATCGCAGTTGACTCGTACGGCCCAGTGACCGACAACGCACAGTCAGTTTATGAGCTGTCGCTCATCGAACAGATACCAAACGTCGAAGCTGAACTTAAGAAAGATCACAACCTCGACGTCAATTTCACTCGCGCCAAGCACCTTTTGGAAGAGAACGACGGGGCCGGCAACACTTTCAAGGCTACGGCAAAACCCGTGTTAATTGGTACGGCCGTGGTTGGAGCGACTACGATGATCTTCTCGATCATCATGGCGCTTACTGACGGTCTGCGAACCAACACCGAGGGACTCTCGTTGCTGCACGCTCCGTTTTTGCTCGGACTAATCACCGGCGGCGCAATTATCTATTGGTTTACCGGCGCTTCGATTCAGGCGGTTACGACCGGTGCTTATCGCGCGGTGGAATTCATCAAGGCCAACATTCGCCTCGAAGGGGTCGAGAAAGCCTCGGTTGAAGACAGTAAGAAAGTGGTCCAAATCTGCACGCAGTATGCGCAGAAGGGAATGTTTAATATCTTTCTGACAGTGTTCTTCTCGACGCTCGCTTTCGCGTTCGTAGAACCGTTCTTCTTTATCGGGTATCTGATTTCGATTGCGATCTTTGGTTTGTACCAGGCGATCTTCATGGCCAACGCCGGTGGTGCCTGGGACAACGCCAAGAAGGTTGTCGAAGTCGACTTGAAGATGAAGGGCACGCCGCTTCATGATGCGACGGTCGTGGGCGATACGGTCGGCGATCCGTTCAAAGACACTTCATCGGTGGCGATGAACCCGGTCATCAAGTTTACGACCTTGTTTGGATTGCTGGCGGTCGAGCTCGCGGTTAGTTTGACGGCACGCAATAATGGTGACGCGACTTTGACGCACATACTGGCGCTCGTGTTCTTCCTCGTGTCAGTATTCTTCGTGTGGCGCTCGTTCCACGGAATGCGTATCGGCGGGTCGGCCCTCGAGCACAAGACAACCACTGAAGCCGTGAAGAGTGCGGTTGGAGACTAAATTTGTACTTAGTGTTTTGTCCCTGGTAATTTGTAGAACAAGGACTAAACAAAGCACAAATACAAATACAAAGATCATGAATACTTACGCGAAAGCTGACACACTGATGGGAGCGGCCCTGGCGCCGCTCGATTCGGTCCGCTCCGCGGGCCTGGTAATTGTTTTTAGCTTGTTCATAGCAGCGGCGGCGCAGTTTTCTATTCAGATTGGGCCGATACCGATCACGGGCCAGAGTTTCGCCGTGTTGTTAACGGGAGCTCTTTTAGGCTCGCGCCTGGGTGCGGCGGCCGTCATTGCTTACCTGATCGAGGGGGCGATTGGTTTGCCGTTTTTTGCGCCGGGTGGGGCTCCCGGGATTCTGCGTTTTCTTGGTCCAACTGCAGGATATCTGGTGGCGTTTCCGGCGGCGGCATTTATTACCGGCGCATTTGCTGAACACGGTTGGGACAAGCGTTACCTAACGGCCGCGGCGGCGATGGCAATTGGTTCGGCGGTGATTTTCCTCGGCGGCTGGGCGTGGTATTCGATCCTGACAAACACACCGCCGGTAACGTCGTTCCAGATCGCAGTTTTGCCTTACCTGCCCGGTGATGTGATCAAGATTGCTCTCGGCGCGGCGGTGTTGCCAACCGGCTGGGCGTTGTTAAAGCACAAGGCTTCCGGTCAGGAATAACGATGTATGTTCTGAAGGTAAAGTCGCACCAACGGGAAGAACTGGTCGAGTTTACCGACCTCGTCAGAGCAACACTAAAAGAATCAGGCCAGCGTGAAGGTGTGGTTGTGCTTTATGTGCAACACACCACCGCTGGCCTTACTATTAACGAAAACGCCGATCCCGACGTGCCGCGCGACATGCTGCACGCGCTCCGCACTTTAATCCCGCAACACGGAATGGACTTCCGTCACGGCGAAGAAAACTCCGACGCGCACATCAAAGCCAGTCTCACTGGCCCATCAGTAACGATTCCTTTTCACGACGGTGAACTGTTACTCGGACGCTGGCAGGGAATCTTTCTTTGCGAGTTTGATGGAGGACGTGAGCGCAAGGTGATTATGATGATTAGCCACGGATAAAACGGATAACACGGATTAGATTTATGATTTATCTGTGTAATCCGTGTCATCCGTGGCTAAATCCTTCATCGCGTCTGCAAATTTCTCGACATCATTGTTAGTTTTTTCGAGCGCCCGCCGGCTATCAAGATACGCGGTCCAGGTTGGAGTTTGCGTGAGTGCTTTGGTGGTGTCTTCGTCGAGCACCTGGGCCATCATCGCCACGAGATCACTCACCACGCGCGTGTGATCAAGCAGACTCTGGATTATCGAGTACGCGAGTTGTGCTTGCGCGTAATCGAGATCGCGCTTTTCAACTGTAGGTTCGTCAGCCATTTAATCCTGGTACCAACTGCCACGAACGAAGGGCAGATCAGTGACGGTTGCGGTGGTTTGATCATCGAGCACGACGTTTGTGCCTGCTGCCAGAAGCTCGTAACGAACGTAGCCCAGTCCGATGCTCCCAAGCTTTGGCGAAACTACGGCTGAGGTGACACGACCGATTTCGGTGTCATCGGTGGACTTGATGATCGTGCCCGCTTCAATCTCCCGATCCGTATCGAATCGCAATCCGGTAAGTCGCTTGGCTGGATGACCGCGATGTTTGATGCGCACGATGATCTCCTGACCAACATAGCAGCCCTTCGTGTAGCTCACCGCATCGTCAAGATTCGTTTCGGGAATCACATTAGTCTCATCCATATCGCGGCCGAATTGCGCGATGCCGGCTTCCACACGCAAAACTTCCTGTGTCTGGGCATCGACCGCTTGCGCGCCTGACGTTAACAGCGCCTCACGCAATGCAGTTGCTTGCGACGAGTCGATCACAATATCGAAGCCATCCTCCGCGGTGTGAGTAACGCGTAAGACAGTTACCGCTGCGGCCTGCCAGATCGTCTCGAGAGCACCATTTCTCGGTAACTCTGAAACGCCGCTAAATACTTTCTCGAGCACTGCCGCTGCGCCCTGGCCCTGAACAGTCAACAGACTGGTCTCCCCAGTTAAATCGGTAACTTTGAAATCGCCCGCTAAGACAAACCGCGAAATCGTTTTCAGCACTGCCTCATGCGTAGTGGCGTCCGTAACAATGAGAAACGAATCGTTGCTGCGTACCACCCGAACAGCACCGATCAATCGTCCCTGCACAGTCGGAAACACCGCCGGCATCCAGCGATTAGCCGCCAGCGACTTCATGTCATTGGTGACGAGCCCGTTGAGGAACATCGTCGCCTCCGACCCACTCACTTTGATCCGCCCACGCGAAGCCGACAAATCAATCAACCCGGCCCCGCCATCTCTTACTACTTCATAATCCGTGATCATCTGCTTTATCATCCGTCCTAATCCGTGTTACCGAAAAACAATTGAGCGCGTCTCGATGTTGTAGTCGCCATTGCGATAGGGCCAGCCGTCTGGCCCAATCAACTCGAGACGAATGGTGTGTTTGCCGGGTGTCCAGCCAGTCAAACTGAGTTGCTCCCAGCGATCGATATACTGCATGTCTTCATCGTCGACAATGTAACGGACGCGAAATTCCCCGCCATCGCCTTTCAACGTTGCGTTGGCAAGTGAAAAATCGACTACTACTTCCGAATTTCCGAAAAAGGGGATTTCTTTTTCTTTAGCGAAGTTGAAAATTAACAATGGTTTGGCCGGATCGACGCTTTTCGCGGCATCGTCAGGCTTGGCTGGGATCTTCGGCGACGGTCGTGTTTCAACCCGCAGAACTTGTCGTGGCGGCGGAGATACGAAAGTCGTGGCCGTCGTGTGTGTGTTCTCAGAACTGCCTGAACAACCAACCGCCAGCAAGGCGATGATTGGGAGCAGAAGCAACCGTTGTCGATGAGTATTCATAATTTCAGATACGACAGATTACACATTTCCGTGCTTGAATGAGAAACCTCCTAGACATTTCACGAAAACAGATGTAAGAATCCGCGATGGACCAGTTATCCCCAAAAACGGAGGGCCGTTGCTTTTCAGATGCAACGGCAAGCTATGAGCCACAGAAAACTTCGTCTCTTCCTGATTACGTTAAGTCTCCCTCTAATCGCTATCACATTCATCAGTGCTTGTAACAACAACACCACTGCTCCAATCGCCGAAACGTTCACGCCTGAGATTCAGCCGCTTCCGGGCGGACTCTCATCTTACGAAGCGATGGCGATTCCGGCAGACAATCCGATGACGCCGGAAAAAGTCGCGCTGGGCCGCCAGTTGTTCTTCGACGAACGACTCAGCATTGATGGGAGTAAGTCGTGTTACTCATGTCACGTGTGTGAGCATGGTCTAACTGACGGCTTGCCAAAAGCGATTGGCGCGGGAAACAAGCAGTTGCCGCGCAGCAGCCCGACGCTTTGGAATATCGGATATCACAAAGAGTTTTACTGGGACGGGCGCAGCAACTCGCTCGAGGCTCAGGCAATGGCCGCGTGGAAAGGCGGCAACATGGGCGTCGGCGAAAAGGGTGGCGAGATTGCGGCCAAGCTCAATGCGTTGAAAGGTTACCGCGACCAGTTTCAGAAAGTGTTTCAGAGCGATGCGACGCCCGAGAACATGATGAAGGCGATTGCCGCTTACGAGCGTACGCTGATCAGCGGCGACACTGCATGGGATCGTTGGAAAGCCGGGGACCAGACAGCGATCAGCCAGAGCGCGTATCGTGGTTGGAATATTTTCCAGGCGATCAAGTGCAACAACTGCCATGATGGAGTGCTGTTTACCGATCAGCAGTATCACAACGTCGGGATCGGCATGGACCAGAAGGAGCCGGATACAGGCAGGGGTAAAATTACGAATAAACCGGAAGATACAGGTGCGTTTAAGACGCCGACGTTGAGAGACGTCGCGAAGTCTGCGCCGTATTTCCATGATGGCAGTGCGAAGACGCTCGAAGAAGCTTTGGATATTATGCTGGCGGGTGGGAAGCCGAATCAGTATCTCGACAAGAAGAACCTCGAGCCGCGCAAGGTTCTGCCGGAGATGCGTGAGGATCTATTGAACTTCCTGCGGTCGTTGAATGTGGATTGTAAATTGACGAAACCACCGCTACCGCAGCAGTAAAATTTTTCTCACGCGGCGGCGCAACGGCGCTACGGAAAGACGCCACGTATCTGAAGACGTTTTCGTAGCGGTTTTCCGCAGCGTCGCCGCGCCGCCGCGTGAGAATCCTCTTTACGCCTTGGCGCTTTGCACGCCCGTTAGCTTCTTCAACCGCTGCTCCACCGCATCCCACGCGATGTTCGTGAAGAACGTCTCTACCGCAGCAGTAAAATTTTTCTCACGCGGCGGCGCAACGGCGCTACGGAAAGACGCCACGTATCTGAAGACGTTTTCGTAGCGGTTTTCCGCAGCGTCGCCGCGCCGCCGCGTGAGAACTCCTCTTTACGCCTTGGCGCTTTGCACGCCCGTCAGCTTCTTCAATCGCTGCTCCACCGCATCCCACGCAATATTCGTGAAGAACGCCTCGATATACTTCGGCCGCTCGGCTGGTTTGTAGTCGAGCAGGAACGCGTGCTCCCAAACATCCATCACCAGAATCGGCATGAATCCCGCGACGTTCCCGGTTTCATGCAACGTAATCCAATGATTTGAAAGTCGTCCATTCATCGGATTCTGGTAACAGATGGCCCAGCCCACACCGCGCATCTTCCCAATCCCGACAAAATCAGCTTTCCAGATGTCGTAACTTCCAAAACTCGTTTCCGCGGCTTTCACAAACTGCGATGTCTTTGTCGGATCGCCCGTTCCGCCACCGCTCTGGAGATTGTCGAAATAATATTCGTGCAGGACCATGCCGTTGTACTCGAACCCAAGCCGGCGCGTGAGTTCGGAATAAGCAGGCATCTCCTCCTGATCGACATTTCCGTCCTTGATAAATTCGGTGATTTTGTCGGTTAGATTGTTAGTTTCTTTTACGTAACCTTCATACAGTTTGAAGTGCACTTCCAATGTTTGATCCGAGATCCCCTTGAGACCGTTGAGATTAAACTGGCGTGCCTTATAAGAGCCCGTTGAACTCATACAAAACCTCCTATTCAAAATAAAGGGGAATGCAGAGACTATGACGAGCGAGTGTGACAAATACGTTGTGAGGCTGGTGATTTAGTGTGGCCGTCCACAGATTACGCAGATTGGAAATTAATAAATCTGCGTAATCTGTGGATCAATGTCGCTATTTGCCGAAAATTACCCAGTCGCCGTGCGAAGTGCCCATGAAAAGCAGCATGGGAAGCGATAACCAGGCGTTCGTTCTTGAGGCTAAAAATGCCTGGCGGGCGAGTTCGGGCGGTGCGGCCGGACCAGTCCCCGCGGTTGCGGCGAGGATGCGTTTGTTGTTAGGCCAGATGATGCCCCAAACATTCAACATCATCAGGACGCCGTAAGCGCCGCCGATACCAATTGAGTAGGCCTTATTGCTTGCGTAACTCTGGCCGTTTGCGGCGGTAAAGGCCGAGGTAAAGAAGGCTACGAGTCCATACGAAAAGATTGCCACGAGGATGAAAATGACCACCGCGAACACGCGGCCGTCTTTCGTCAACGCGGGAACCTTCTTGATGATCAAAAACTCGATCGCAAACAGAACTATCGGGTACAGCAACCACATGAACAAGACGTACCAGATATTGACGTCGCCGCCACCCAGAACGTTGGCATTGTTCTTATCCGCTTTGAGGATGACCATAGCGAAGTACATTAACCCCGCGAGTACAGTCACCACCGCGCCCCAGCGAAAGTACCAAAGCGCACGCCCGAGCAACTCGGGGTTCACCTTTTTCTTGGTATCGGCGTCCAGTCCCTTTTGCACTGGAACATTCACGAGATTGAAAAAGTAGAGCAGACCGATCCAGGTGACACCGGCTACAAAGTGGAACCAGCGTAACAGGATGCGCCAGAGTTCATCGCCTCCGGGAGCATTAAATACACCGTCAAACATAGCCAGACTGATGGGGAGATGAGCAGTTGACTCAATTAACATAAGTCCTCCGTTTTGAAAGCCTGGGATTACGCGCGAAGATTACACCTAGACCAAGCTGCCGCGCAATCACTCATCGAATGGACGAGGACCAGCATCCATGCCGCGCACGCTCGCCTGGTTAACCACGCGAACTTTGAGATCGCTGTTGACACGGATCTGGCAGGAGAGTCGAGTGTTGGGTGCGAGCTCTGCTTCTATAGCCAGACGGTTTTGTTCGAGTTCACCCATCTCGCCGGGCTCGCCTTCGAGTACTTCTACGCGACAAGTGGTGCAGCGTGCGTTGCCGCCGCAGCGGTGCAGGATGTCGACGCCTGCATCTTCGAGGGCGAGTACGAGTTTTTTGCCTTGAGGAGCGTCAGTTTCGACGAGACCGCCGGCAGTTTCCGCTTGAATTTTTGGCATGAATGGTTACTCCTGAGTTGATCCAAGTTTTAATTCCATAAACTTTGCATCCGCAACCGGATTTTTGTAGTAAGGCTCGATCTCAACAAAGCCAAGCGATTGATAGAGTGCAATGGCTTTGTCCATCCGGCCGGGCATCGTGTCGAGACGCATGCGGGTGTAACCCACCTTGCGCGCTTCGTCAATGATCGAGTTTGCCAGCACTCGGCCGAGGCCGGTGCCGCGAAACGCCGGGCGAATGAAGAGTCGCTTCATTTCGCAAACTTCAGGTTCGAGTTTGCGTAGGGCGATGCAACCGGCGAGTTGCTCGTCGATGGTGGCGAGCAGGAGGCGACCGTCAGGCGGAGCGTACTTGCCTGGCAGGCTGTTCAGCTCCTGCTCAAAGTTCTGGAAACAGAGACTAACGCCGATGTCCGTTTCGTACTCTTTGAACAACTCGCGCGCGACACTAATATGGCTGTCGTTTTCCGCTTGAAAGATATGCATTACAGGATTAAGAGGATGATACAGGATGAACAAGATTTTGGCCTGTGAATCTTGTCCATAGTTTAAAAGTAAAAGGAGACGAGATTACTCCCGTCTCCTATCGAAACTTGAATTGCAGATATCTTACGCTGTAAACGAGGTGCCGCATCCGCAACTGCCGGTGGCATTGGGATTCTTGAAGGTGAAGCCTGAGCCCATCACGCCACTCACGTAGTCGATCTCGACTCCGTTCAGATACTGTGCACTGAACATGTCGACAAACATTCGCACGCCTCTTTCGTCGATGATGAAATCGCCGTCGCGCGATTGTTCTTCAATGTTCAAGCTGTACTGAAAACCAGAGCACCCTCCGGGTACAACTCTCACGCGGAGTCCTGAAGTTTCGGGCAGTCCTTCTTCACTTGTCATGAACTTCTTGATCTCGGTTGCGGCCGATTCGGTGACATTGAGTGCCACAGTAGGCGCTGTAGTTGCTGACATTATTCGTAGATCCTCTCTAATTCGTCTAATTTGCACTTTTTACTTGGTGCTTTGTTCTTTTGTATTTGAATCAACCACCAAGTACAGAGAACCAAGTACCAAGAACCAAATACAAAGTCGCCTTTATCTTATTGCCCTTTTCCTAAAACAACAAGTTCCGGTTTCATGGCCTCGATTGAGACCTGCCGCGCCACTTCCTCCGAAACTTTCCGAAACGCCTGCGCCTGCGGTGAATCGGGCTTGCTGACCACCACCGGAACGCCATTGTCGCCGCCTTCACGCACTTCGATTCCGAGGGGAACTGTACCCAGAAACGGCACGTGATAGGTGTTTGCCAGTCGTTGGCCGCCGCCTTCACCGAAGATGTTGTAGCGAATGCCGGTGTCGGGCGCGATGAAATAACTCATGTTTTCGACGATGCCCAGTACGGGTATGGCGACGGTTTCAAACATTCGCAACGCGCGACGCACGTCGGCAACGGCGACGTTCTGTGGAGTTGTAACTAAAACCGCGCCCTGCACCGGAACGAGTTGAGCCAGCGACAATTGCACGTCGCCTGTTCCCGGAGGCATGTCGACGATTAGATAATCGAGCTCACCCCACTTCACGTCTGACAAAAACTGTTTCACCAGGCCGTGCAGGATTGGCCCACGCACGATCATCGGTTTATCGCCGGGTTGCAGGAGTGCCATCGACATAAACTTCACGCCGAAAGCTTCGATCGGGATTAGTTTGTTAACGTCAACTTCCGGGCGTGCATCGCTGGCGCCCAGCATCATCGGAACGTTTGGACCATAGACGTCGGCGTCCATCAGGCCGACGCGAGCGCCGTCGAGTGCGAGCGAGACAGCGAGATTTACGGCGACGGTGGATTTGCCCACGCCGCCTTTGCCTGACGAGACGGCGATGATGTTTCGGACACCATCGATGACGAGCTTCTCGCCGAAGCCGCGTCCTTTTGGTACTTCGGCGTCCATGGTTACGGCGACGCTGGTTACGCCCGGCAACGCGCTGACGATCTCTTTCGCGGCGCTTTCCATTTCGGCTTTAACGGGACAAGCCGGCGTAGTAAGCACGATGCGAAACGCGACGTGGCCGCCTTCGATTTTGAGATCTCGAATGAAACCGAGTGTGACTATGTCTTTGTGTAGATCGGGATCCTGGATTTGGCGGAGGCCGTCGAGGACCAGTTGTTCGTTAAGTTCTGTCATATTGGTTGATAGGAAGCGTAGCTGATCGGATTTCTCTGTGCAACCTCTGTGTTCTCTGTGTCTCTGTGGTTAAATTGATGGTTGGTTAAACTAACCACAGAGATACAGAGAACACAGAGGTTGCACAGAGAAGCAGCAGATCATTTTTTCAGTCCACGCAATGTTGGCGATGCGGATGATCCGAGGTTTGCGGGACGGTCGGCTTCGTTGAGTTGTGGTGCGCATATTCGCATTTCCATTCAGGTAGACGAAGTACATGCCATCTCCCAGGCGAGATTCAGAGCGGCAGGTTGCGATGTGTTGGTGGCTGCTGCGTCGCTGTTAACTGAGCAGGTTCAAGGTTTGACTACGGCTGATGCGGCGGTTGTTGGGCAGGAGGCTGCGGTCTTGAGCAGGCAAATGGGAACGGAGAACGCGCAATGTGTTGCCCTCGCTTGCAACGCGTTGCTTGATGCCATCCGCGAATACAGCAACGCCGCGCGAGATGATTGGGCCGGCGATGAGGCGCTGATTTGCACGTGTTTCTTTGTTTCTGAGCGGACCATTGAACGTGAGATTCAAACGCACGGTCTGGCGACTGTTGCTGAAGTTACCAGAGTCTGCAACGCCGGTGGCGGTTGTGGTTCGTGTCATCAATTGATCCAGGAGATTCTTGAAGCAAATGATTTACCTCGATAACAACGCCACCACCCGCGTGGCGCCCGAAGTGTTTGACGCGATGCAACCGTATCTCACCCGGTTTTTCGGTAATCCTTCGTCGGCGCATGCCGCTGGACGCGAAATGAAGCGCGCGATCGAAAACTCGCGCGAGCAGGTTGCGAGTTTTATTGGGGCGGCTGATCCGAGTGAAATCGTGTTTACCTCCTGTGGATCCGAATCCGATAACTGGGCCATCCGCGGAGTGTTGGCTGCACAGCCGGATAAGAAACACATCATCACTACGCTTGTAGAACATGAGGCAGTGCGAAATCTTTGTCGCTTGCTCGAGAATGAAGGTCACGAAGTTTCCTGGTTAGGAGTGGATCAAAACGGCGAACTCGATCTCGATCAACTCCGCGCGGCCCTGCGAGCTGACACGGCCCTGGTATCGATCATGCTTGCCAACAACGAGACTGGCGTGTTGTTTCCGATTGAAGAGATCGGACGCATCGTGCGTGAACGATCCGAAGCGGTGTTTCATGTTGACGGAGTGCAGGCAGTTGGAAAGATCCCGATCGATTTGCGGAATACGTTTGTAGATCTATTTGCGTTATCGGGTCACAAGTTTCATGCGCCGCAGGGCATAGGCGCGTTGTACATCCGACAGGGAACATCGCTGCCGTCTGGTCTCATCGGAGGCGGTCAGGAGCATGGGCGTCGTGCGGGCACTTCGGCGGTTCCGAATATCGTCGCACTGGGCGCTGCTTGCCAACTGGCGCGTGAGGACGGTGA
Source organism: uncultured Acidobacteriota bacterium (assembly GCA_963708055.1). Classification (GTDB taxonomy): domain Bacteria; phylum Acidobacteriota; class Blastocatellia; order Pyrinomonadales; family Pyrinomonadaceae; genus PSRF01. The sequence goes on from OY970193.1 coordinate 3,562,911, forward strand.
CCACGAACGCATCGAGCGACTGCGAAATCGTTTGGAAGACGAAATTCTCAAGCAAATTCCTAACACGCGTCTCAACGGCGTTGCAGATCGCGCGAAGCGTTTGCCGAATACGTCAAACATCTCATTCGAATACGTCGATGGACAGAATATTCTGCTGCATCTGGATCAAGCCGGCGTCTGCGTCTCAACTGGTTCGGCCTGTCACTCGACCACGCACGAATCATCGCCAACGCTACGTGCGATGAACGTCCCCTACCCAGCCGCTCAGGGCTCGATCCGTTTTTCTCTCGGTCGTTACAACACCGAGGATGAGGTTGAGACTACTTTGAGTATTCTCCCGGAAATCATCGCGAAGCTGGCGGCCATGTCTCCCTATCAGGAAGATCTCAACGCGAAGCGCCGTTTCACAGGATGAACAAGATTTAGACAGGATTCCCAAGATTAAGCCTATTATCTTGTTTCATCTTGTAAATCCTGTGAAACCGCTTTTGTGGTCTTAGCTTTACTGTTAGAATTACTCGGCATTACTGCCACGCTTTGAAGAAATTTATTGCGAAGAAATTCTCTCCGTTTGCCACTCCGTTGCGTACAATCCCGCAACTTCGCAAGGCATACGAGGCCGAAAGACCTCGACGGAAGGACGCGCTCGCCAATGAAGGCCATAATTATTTGGAAAGGGTTTGACGACTGAAAATGAGCACTGTGATTGAACCGCCTGTCACACAGGCTGAGAAGCACCTGGAAGAGGTCGAGACTGTAACCATTCGCTTCGCCGGTGACTCGGGCGACGGTATGCAGTTGACGGGTACCCAGTTCACTAATACATCGGCCGTCGTCGGCAACGATATCTCGACTCTCCCTGACTTTCCCGCGGAGATTCGCGCCCCAGCCGGCAGTTTGCCCGGCGTCAGCGGATTTCAGTTGAACTTTTCCAGCACCGACATCAAGACGCCCGGTGACCAGCCCAACGTGTTGGTGGCGATGAATCCGGCGGCGCTGAAAGTAAATCTTTCCGATCTGGAAGAGGGCGGAACGTTAATCGTCAACACCGATGGCTTTACACCGGAGAATCTTAAATACGCGAACTACGCGACGAACCCGCTCGACGACAATTCACTCGCGGGCTATCGCGTGCACAAGCTTCCAATCTCGACGCTCAACATGAACGCCCTCAAAGGCAACGTCGAGCTCTCGCGCAAAGAGATCGATCGTTCGAAGAACTTCTTCGCACTCGGCGTGCTTTACTGGCTGTATGACCGGCCGATGGAAAACACGCTGAATTGGATTAGAAGCAAGTTTGCGAAGAGTCCGGAACTGGCGAAGGCGAACGAGATCGCGCTAAAGACCGGCTACAACTTTGCCGATACCACTGAAGTTTTCACGACTCACTACACCGTTAAGAAAGCGAAGATCGCTCCGGGTAAGTACCGAAAAATTACCGGCAACGAAGCGACTGCGATTGGATTCGTTACTGCAGCGCAGATCTCCGGACGACCGTTGTTTTATGGTTCGTATCCGATTACTCCGGCGTCAGACATTCTGCATGAGTTGTCGCGTCACAAGTCTTACGGCGTGAAAACGTTCCAGGCTGAAGACGAGATCGCGGCAGTTTGTGTTGCGATTGGCGCGAGCTTCGCGGGACAGATTGGTCTGACGGGAACTTCCGGACCCGGCGTCGCTCTGAAACAGGAAGCGATTGGTCTCGCCGTGATGACCGAACTTCCGCTCGTGATCGTTAACGTGCAGCGTGGTGGTCCATCAACGGGCTTGCCGACTAAAACCGAGCAGGCGGATCTGTTCCAGGCTGTTTGGGGTCGAAACGGCGAGTGTCCCGCGATCGTCATTGCGCCATCCACTCCGGGTGATTGTTTCCACATGGCGATTGAAGCGGTGCGACTGGCGTTCAAATACATGTCGCCGGTGTTTTACTTGTCTGACGGTTATCTCGCGAATGGCGCGGAGCCTTGGGCTGTTCCAGCGATTGAAGACTTGCCGAAGATTGATGTGACTTTCCACACCGATCCGGCGACGTTTATGCCGTACGCTCGCGATCCGGAAACGCTCGCGCGTCCGTTTGCTCTGCCGGGCACGCCCGGACTTGAACACCGCATCGGCGGTATCGAGAAGCAGCACATCACTGGAAACGTGAACTACGATCCTGAGAATCACCATCTCATGGTCAAACTCCGCCAGGAGAAAATTGATCGCGTGGTTGCCGATGTGCCGTTGTTGGAAGTCAGCGGCGCGCCGACTGGAAAAGTTTTGGTGCTGGGTTGGGGATCGACTTACGGTTCAATCAGTTCGGCGGTTGAGAAGATGCAGGCTGAAGGAAAGAGTGTTTCATCAGCTCATCTTCGTTACCTGAATCCATTCCCGCGTAACCTGGGTGAAGTTTTGGCGGGATTTGAAACGGTGATTATCCCCGAAATGAACCTGGGCCAGTTGTGCACAATGATCCGCGCGAAGTATCTGGTTGACGCAGTGCCGTTCTCGAAGGTGAAGGGCCGTCCCTTCCAGATCCGCGAGATCGTCAGGAAGGTTGAAGAGTATTTGTAATGCTGGAGCGTACCTCACACGCAGACACGCATGGGAGTAAGAAGATGAGTACTACCTCAACAGCGCTAATGACCGCCGAGGAGCTAATAAATCTCCCCGAGGACAATCTGCGCCACGAACTCATCAACGGAGAATTAATAACTATGCCACTGCCCGGATTTCCTCACGGCCAGATAACTGCGCGGCTTGGCGCCTCACTTACGCAGTTTGTTTTGGACAACGATTTAGGTGAAGTTTCAGTGGGCGATGCTGGATTTCATCTGGCCAAAGATCCAGACACGGTTTTAGGGCCCGACATCTCCTTTGTTTCAAAAGAACGGATGGAAGGTATTGAGGAAATCCAGGGGTACTGGCCGGGTCCTCCCGATCTCGCAGTTGAGGTTCTAAGTCCCAGCGATCGGCCCGGGAAGGTAAAACAAAGGATCTCGCGGTTGCTGAGGTTGGGAACAAAGCAACTTTGGATCGTCGATCCGAAGCATCGGACAGTGACGGTTTACCGATCCGAATCGGATACAACAACGTTCTCCGGATCGGATTACGTCGAGTCGCAAGACCTTTTCCCAGGTTTCCGAGTCTCCCTGGATCGAATTTTTGGTACTGCTTAATGGCTGAATACGCAACAAACTTCAGACCGAGTAACTCAGTTGCTGAGATCTACGCCGAAGGGCTGCGGTATTTTATGGGTGAAGGAACACTCAACCAAACTCTCGCACGCCTTTCGAACGACCTTGGCGAACGCGGCATCGATTACATGGTGATCGGTGCGGTTGCTTTGCTCGCGCATGGATATCCGCGGTTTACGGAAGACATCCACCTGGTCATGACTGCCGATGGGCTACAGAAGTTTCACGATGAATTGATTGGGTTGGGTTATGTGCCGGCATTTCCGGGTGCAAAGAAGCGATTACGATCCACAACCGATGCAGTCAGCATCGAAGTCATGACGACCGGAGAGTTTCCGGGAGACAGAAAGCCGAAGCCAGTCAGCATGCCCGTGCCCGCCGAAGCGTCGATCGAAATCGATGGAATCAAATTCGTAACGCTCGAAAAACTGATCGAGTTAAAGCTCGCATCAGGTATTTCAGCTCCCGGCAGATTGAAAGATCTCGCAGACGTTCAGGAGTTAATAAAACTTCGAAAGCTTGATGCTGACTTTGCAATCAAGCTCGATCCGTACGTGCGATCAAAATATCTCGAACTCGAGGAAGCGGTTAGCAAAAGTGAATTAAGTCAGGAGAAAGAATGAGTACACAGAGTAACGGACATGGTGGTAATGGAAACGTTAACAAGCCGCTGACACCAGTGGTTTCTGCCGAGAGTGAAGCTGGTTCTTCGGTGTCCGGGCGCGTTGCTCCGCCACCGGGACAGTTGAAGAAAGCCGATTTCGTTTCCGATCAGGAAGTGCGTTGGTGTCCCGGATGCGGCGATTACGCCATTCTCAACAACGTTCAGAAAGTAATGCCCGACCTCGGCATTCCGCGCGAGAAGATCGTTTTCGTATCGGGTATCGGCTGCTCGTCGCGTTTCCCGTACTACATGAACACTTACGGCTTCCACGGCATCCATGGCCGCGCGCCGGCAATTGCCAGTGGTATCAAGTGTGCTAATCCTGACTTGAGCGTTTGGGTGATCACCGGCGACGGCGATGCGCTCTCGATTGGCGGCAACCACTTCATTCACGCGATTCGCCGCAACCTCGACTTGAACTACATCCTTTTCAATAATCGGATCTACGGTTTGACAAAAGGCCAGTACAGCCCGACTTCAGAGTTTGGCAAGAAAACGAAGTCGACGCCGTCCGGAGCGATCGATTACCCGATCAATCCGTTGTCGCTGGCGATCGCGAGTGAGGCGACGTTTGTCGCGCGGTCGATCGATATCGACGTCAAGCATCTCGGTGCGATGGTTGAAGCTGCTGCGAAGCACAAAGGCATCTCGTTCATTGAGGTCTACCAAAACTGCAACATCTTCAACGATCACGCATTTGACCACTTCGCCGAACGCACGGTCCGCTCCGATCGCGTGCTCTATCTTGAACACGGCAAGCCAATGGTATTCGGCAAGAATCGCGACAAAGGCATTCGCATGAACGGTGCGTTGCCGGAGGTTGTCACGATCGGCGAAAACGGCATCACCGAAAACGATCTGCTGGTACACGACATTCACCTGAACGACCCGTCGGTGGCGTTTATGCTGGCGCGCATGGAGCAGCCGGACTTCCCGCAACCGGTGGGAATCTTCAGAACTATCGAGCGTGCAACTTATGAAGACATGATGGTGGACCAGATCGACGCCTCGATCGCAAAGTCCGGCCCCGGCAGTTTAGAGAAACTGCTCAATAGCGGCGACACCTGGGTAGTTGAATAGCCGCGGATTAACGCGGATCATCAAACGCGGATAAACACAGATCAGATTTTCGATAAAGATCGGTGTTTATCCGCATTTGTATTAATCCGTGTCATCTGTGGCTAAAACTTTGTTTCGCCTCACTGCGTAATACGCCCTCTGGAGAAACTCTTATGACAATACGTTCTCGATTCATTGCACTTCTACTCAGTCTCGCTATTTCCGCGACGTTGGCGCTGCCGCTTCCGGTGCTGGCGCAACAGGCTGCTGCGCAGAAACCAGCGGCAACAGCCACCGACTACAGCACGCAGCTCGCAGCAATCGAAAAAGCGGTAGAAGAAAAGCGCAAAGAGTTTGGTATTCCCGGCGCCTCGCTGGTGATCGTGAAGGACGACAAGGTCATTTATCTCAAGGGTCTGGGCGTCAAAGATTTCGAAAAGAATGTCGCGGTCACACCCGATACGCGTTTCGCGATCGGTTCGGCCTCGAAGGCGTTCACCGCCATGCTTGCGGTAATGAGCGCTGACGAAGGCAAGTTGACGCTTGATGACTCACCGAAGAAGTTTCTCCCGTATTTCACCCTCCGCGATCAAGACGCTGCGTCAAAGATCACGCTGCGCGATTTGCTGTCGCATCGTTCCGGCTTGAACCGCACCGATCTCGCGATGGTTACGGGCGTACTCAACCGTGAGGAATTGATCAAAGTTGCGGGAGCGGCAAAACCAACCGCGAAGCTGGGTGAGAAGTTTCAGTATCAAAATGTCATGTACACAGCCGCCGGCGAAGCTGTTGCAAAAGCTGAAAACTCCACCTGGGACGATCTGATCAAAACGCGAATCTTCAAACCACTTAGCATGAACAATAGCGACACACGCGCTGAAGACATGCAGAAGGCACGCGACTTTTCATTTGGTTACGACTACAACTCCACAACCAAAGTCACTCGACGTCTTCCGCAACGCTCAATCTCTGCCGCCGCTCCGGCCGGCGCCATAAACTCGAGCGCGCGCGACATGGCCCAATGGCTCCGCTTGATGTTGAACAACGGAACGATCAACGGCAAGCGCATCGTGTCTGAAAAAGGTTTCGACGAACTAATAAAGAAACAGGTCAACATCGCCGGCCCGGTTGATTACGGTCTTGGTTGGTTTCTGCGCAAGTGGAACGGCCACACGGTTGTCGAACACGGCGGCAACATCGACGGCTTCAACGCGCAAGTTGCTCTAATGCCGGATCAGAAACTCGGATTCGTGTTGCTAACTAACGTGACTGCTTCATCACTCGGAGCCGTGGCGATGAACACGATCTGGAAAAATATCGTGGGCGATCCGAGCGAAGCGAAACCAACCGCGACCGCCGCTGATCCAAAGCAGGAAGTTGGCAAGTACTTTCTTGCCGCAGCCGGTTTGAATTTTGAGGTCAGTTGGAAAGACGACAAGCTGGTGGTTTCCGTTCCCGGTCAACCTTCTTATCCATTGGAGAACATCGGCGGCCGCCGTTACAAGCTTGGCGATCCAGCCCCGCCGGGATTCTTTGCGACGTTCCGGCCCATGAAGGACAAAGCGTCAGAAACGGAACTCTTTATCGAACAGCCGCAGGGCAATGTCGTGCTCACAAAAGTCAATGCTGAAGCTCCAACTGCCACACCAGCGGACTCGAGTTTGATCAGCGTCGACGAACTGTTGACAAAAATGATCGCGGCTTACGGCGGTGAGGAAAATCTGCGCAAACACAAATCGTCATTAACCACAATTGAAGTCGATCTCGAAAGTCAGGGTGTGCAGGGAAAAGCATCGATCAGCGCCAAAGCACCCAACATGTCTGCGAGCGACATGACCCTAACAGCACTCGGCAAAAAGATCGGCACGATCGTCAGTTACTTCGACGGTAACGGAGGAGGCGAGTTAATCAGCTTCGCGCCTGAGGAAACGTATTCGGGCAAGCGCCTCGACGACATCAAGGCCGGTTCAGATTTTTACGACGTGCTCAACTGGAAAACCAACTACCAGACGATCACCGTCAAGCGCATGGGAAAAGTCGGGGATGAAGACGCCTACATCATCGAAAGACGTAACGAGAAGGGCACACCCATTACTGACTATGTCTCCGCCAAATCGTTTCTCGTGTTGCGCCGCGATTCGCTGATTGTCAGCGAAACGGCGGGCGTTGAGTTGCCGCAAACGCAGTCGTTCAGCGATTACCGGCAAGTTGATGGCGTGATGGTGCCGTTCAAGCAAACGTCAAACAACATCGCGAATGGCGACATCGTCGTGCGTGTTGTCGATGTTAAGTTTAACGTCGACATCCCTGACTCAGTTTTCAAAAAACCGGCCACGGATAAACACAGATAGAAAACGGATTTAATCCGTAGCTATCGTGGTTCAATTATCCGTGTAAATCTGTGATCAAAATCTGAACCCGACGCTCGCCATGAATTGGAAGTTGTGTGACGTTCGCGACGGCACCGTGATCGGGAAGAGAGTCTGCGTGTTTGTCGCCGGGTCAAACAATATCGTATTGAATTGCCGGCGATTGAAGTGAATGATCGTATCCCCCGCATCGAACCGTGTGACGATGCGCTTTGACGGATAAAACTCCACTACGCCTCCGGTATCAACAGCGAAACTGTTCACGCGGTTGATCTCGAATGCGAATGGAATCAACGGTTGACCAGGCGCCGGAACAAAAGTGGATTCCCCGCGACTAAAACTCACCACACCCGGACGAGCCTTCGCGAAGACCCCCCATTTCTCAAAACGCTTTCCTATTTTTACGCCACCCACAACCTGCGTGATTTGTCCGTTGTGCCGGCACGAAAAACATGTCGAGGGAAAGTGGTAGGCCGCCGTTTCGAGGCTAAAGGTGCGGTTCAAGTTGTAAGTAAATCTCGCGCCAAGGCCTGCTTCGTGTCGCCCATCAAAATCGTCTCTTCCGAGTGATGAGAACTCTGCTGCCACTTCAAACTTCGGCAACTCCTCGGGCGATGATTGGGCGGGGCAGGTGGTCAAACAAACTATGATCGTCACGATACTAAAAAGGATTCGGTTCATTTCATCTCCTTGTTGTTTTCAGGCACACGTATCCTTAGTCTCAACCCGTACGTGGCCTGAGACGGTGAAGTCAGTAACTAGCTGGAAAGGGAGACGGAGTTAGGGAATTTAAGGGCTCTTCGGCAAAAGGTGGTCCATGCTGTCAGCACCGCCAACCATCACGCGTGGCGGCGCGCCCACGCTTGCCGAACTCTTGCTGCTGCTGCGAGGGGTGTTTAATGCACCAATCGTTAACGTGGCCCCATGATTGACGAGCGCGTCCTCGAGCTTCTGAAAAACATTAGGGCCTTTTGCCTTGCGAGGCACCGACGGAGTTAGACCAAACAGTGGCGTGTATTCCGCGTCGTGCATTACCCACAGGTTCCACGTGCCGCCATTCGGCAAAATCGATTCGCTTGAAAGCCACTCATAGCGTTCGCCGTTTACCGTGAATACGATCCGGTTTTCGTCAAGCACGGCAACCTTTTGAAAGTCGTATCCGTCGCGCGGGACAAGCGAAAAGATAAAACGGCCACGCTCGGGAATGTATATCCAAAGCAATGCCCCACTCGCGCCAATGCTCGATTTGCTCTTGCTCACGAGCGTGTCGTTTATCAACAAACTGTAGTTCTTCATCGCCAACGCCACCGCGTCGAGTGTGAAATCCTTCGGCGCCGAGTCGAGCTGACCTTCGCGGAGAGTTCTGCGATCAAACGTAACGCTGACAACGTCAACAATCTTCACTCCGGATTCTTTATTGACCAGCAGTTCGAGTGAAACCGCGTCGCCGTCGTCGAGTGTTTGCGGTGCGGTTGACTTCGGAAACGTGGTGAACGAACGCAACGGTGCGGAGTCTTTTAAGAACGAGCGACGAAAAGCCTCGTCGGATGGCAAAACAGCGACTCTGAATTTCTTCGTCAGCGGATCGGCGCTAACCCACAAGTCATAACCAAAGACGACGTTTTTCTGCGCGTCCGTGAGCACGCGATGAATGATGCGATTTTCCGCGGCAAAGGCCTGGGCGTAGAGCAAAGCGGCGAGCGTTTGACCATCCGTTGGATCGCTGCTGCCCGGCGTTTCGCTGCGAAAGGCGACGAAGCCTCCGCTTGAGAGCGGCAACACAAGTTGGCGCTTCGCGGGATCCTGGGCGAAGGCGGTGAGGGCTAAACAGTGAATCGTGATCAGGAGTATCCAGAATTGCTTTCTCATTTCTGTCTACCCCCTTTTATGACAACCAGCTTGACCTCGTCAGTTGGTTTGAAACCATTAAGACTCGCCGGCGTGGTTTCAGGCGGTTGTGATTTCGCGAAAGTACTTTCAGTGCGCGAAGTTTCGTTTACCTGCTGCGGTGCTTTTATGATTGGACGTCGATTGCGATAAACAACCTGCGTCACAATCTTTTCCTTCTCTACCGGAACTTCGACCGGAACCTGAACGATTATGGGGTTTGCCGGGGGAACTTCTTGCTTCGTGGCGCGGATCGCAAGCGGAATTAACAGAGCGGCGGCTAAAACTATCGCCACGCCGAGCGGTAGCGGCACAGGCACTGACGTTTTGAGCAGTCGAACGATCAGGCTGGTTCCCGCGCCAGGTCGCAAGGGCCAAAGAGAGGCCCGAGTTTATCCTTGTGCCCTTGCGCCTTTGCGCGAGAATCGATTGGACCAGTTTGCGTGGTCAACAACTTTTGGCGAAGCGTTGCGTGATAACCGGCCCAGTAATTGTCTTCGGGCGCGGCCGCTTCACTGCTGCGGCTGGTCATCCGCAGTGTGGCGCTGACGGCTTCAAACTCCGCGGCGCACTCCGCGCAATGGCCCAACGCTGCGGAAATATCTGTGTCTGCCTGGTCCAAAAGAAGTTCGATCAAACGTTCTTTTGTCTCTTTACAATTGTGCATTAAGAACTCCATTCAATACTCACTCGCGAAACTGGTCAGCGTTTCCTGTGCCTCGGATTCCGGCGAAAGCCGCGCGCGCAATTTTCCAATCGCGCGCCACACTCCCTTCTTTACTGTTCCGGTCGAACAGTTCATTGCGTTTGCAATTTCGTCGTATGACATCCCTTCGTAATGTCGCAGGAGAAAGGCTAGTCGCTGGGCTGGTGTTAACTCAGCCAGGGCATCAACAACACTCTCGAAAAGCAGTTTGTTATAAATATTTTCCTGAGATCCGGAACTTGACTCGAAATACGGCGGCGTTGTTTCCGAGTCTATGGGCAGCAGTTGCACGTTCGTGGTTTGGCCGCGGCGTCGAAAGAAGCTCGAACGGCGATGATTAAGAAAAGCATTGATCGTGATGCGTCGGAGCCACGTGTAAAAGGAAGAATCGAAGCGGAAAGTCCCGACAGCTTGATAAGCTTTCAGCCACACTTCCTGTGAGAGATCTTCGGCGTCCTGTGCATTCCGGCAGTAATGAGAGGCGAGGAGATGAATGCGGCGCGCGTAGCGTTCGGCCAGCAAACAGAAGGCGTCGAGATCCTCCGTTTGAGCCCGTTTGATTAGATCAAGATCGCTGACTGGATCACTTTCACTTGCGGTCATCGGTGACATAGACACAACTCCCGCAGTTTAGTTGGCACGGATATTACTGATTAAAAGACGGATTCCCGCTGATCAGAATGAATCCGTTTTCCATCCGTCAAATCCGTGGCTAATTCTTACTGCTTCATCCCGGGCGTCGAAGGTGAATTCGTGCTCGGGGTTACTGCGCTGCCTCCGACGTGTTGTTCAGAAGCGTCGCCGAACATCTTGTTCTTTTTCTTCATTCGACCGCGAACAGCCGGCGTTGAATTCATCTCCTCACGATTCTGGTCCGGGTTTCCTGCAAAACCGGTTTGTTGTCCACGTGGTTTCTCTGGAGTACCAACATTGTGCTGATCTTTCTTCGTTCCCATTCTGCTAACCCTCCCGCTTGCGCGTCTTCTTTTTATCCAGTGCCCATTTCAGTCCAACGGGCGTCAACAATGTTGTGATGATGACCATGATAACAACAGCCCCAAAAACAGCCGGACTGACCACCGGTTCGTTTACTCCGTTGGTATTTGGCAACATCAACGTTGCCCCGATACCTGCAAAAATCAGTCCAACTTCGCCACGAGGGATCATCCCAACCCCGACCGCCAAACGATTTATGCCTCGTTCAACCACTCCGAGAGCACAAATCTGTTTACCGATGATCGCAGCCAGCGTAAGAGCAAATGCGAGGCCGAGAATCTCCATACGAGCAAAGAGACGCAGGTCTACTTTCAATCCCATCAAGACAAAAAAGATTGGGACGAGGACTGTACTCACGGGTTGGAGTAGATCGTGAAGGTCACGTTCCTTCCGACCACCCGCTGGTTTGTAATGCACTTCATCGAGAATTAACCCTGCGGCAAATGCGCCTACGATCGGAGCGAGTTCGACTTTCGCCGCCGCCCAGGCCAAAACCAGGCAGAACGCGATGGAGATAGTTAACAAAACTCCGCGGGTTTCCAGCCGTCCGGCGCCACGCAGCAATCGCGGCATCAGCGTGTGACCGAGTGCGATCGCCGCTACCAGAAATGCCAGCGATTTAAGTGCGATCAATCCAACGTCGAGCATCGAGAGCGTGCCGCCGCTGCCGGCAGCCTTAATCGCTCCGGCCACAACCGCGAGAATCAATAGACCGAGCACGTCGTCAATTACTGCTGCCCCGAGAATGATGCGTGCTTCGCGTGTAGAGAGTTTTCCCAGATCTTTGAAAACGCGTGCGGTGATTCCCACGCTGGTTGCGCAGAGAGTTGCGCCGATAAAGATATGGGCCAGCCGGGATTCGTCAGGTAGGAAGTAGGCTGACACTCCCCACCCGAGCACAAACGGCGCAATCACGCCGAGAATAGCAACCAGCAGAGATGACCACCCAACCTCCATCATCTCTTTCAAATCTGACTCGAGCCCGACCTCAAACAGCAGGATGATCACTCCCAATTCCGCGAGGGCGGCGATGGTTGCGTTTGTCTTCAGCGGTTCGGCCTGATTAATACCGAGCAGCAGCAGGTTACCGAGCAGAATGCCGGCGAAAAGCTCGCCCAGCACCGCCGGCTGTTTGAGTCGTTCAAAGACCTCTCCACCCAGTTTTGCGGCCAGCAACATCACCGCCACGCCGATCAAAACTGCAGGATCCAATCCGTGTGACTGGGTAGTGCCCTCTTCCGCTGCTGCCGAGGGGCTTGGAAAAATAAAAAACAGGACGCCTACGAGAGCGAGAAGTGCGAAGGTTAGTCGTTTCATTGGGGCTTTCGCTAAAAGTGGACGGGATTATGGCATATTCCCGTTCGGCCAACGTCGCCTTTAGCGCCGTTTCACGGTTGCGTCGCTGGAATGAGGTCTCTATAATGCGCCCCACTTGCATGGCGCTTCCCCGGCAGGTTGGCGCCAAAATAATCGTAAAAAGATGGCGACCCCAATTCGATGGAACCAGCGTAGACGTGTCACGCCTTATGGCGGCTCGAAACCAGCAGACACTCCGTTGCGCTCCCTGGCTGTAAGCTTGACTCACGTTGCTCGTGCGGCGTTGAGTGAGCCTTACATGTTGAGCATCGAGCACGAACGCATTCATCTAAACCGTTTGCCGAAGGTGTTTGATGGTTTTCGCGTCGTACAGCTCTCGGATATTCATCACGGGCCTTTTTCCAGCGTCGAACAGATCGAACGAGCCGTAGAGACCGCCAACCGCCTCAAACCCGACATCATTGCGCTGACAGGCGATTACATCTCCAAGGAGCGACAATACGCCGCGCCATGCGCCGAGATGATGGGTCGTTTGCAGGCGCGTTATGGCGTTTACGCCGTTCTGGGAAACCACGATCACTGGATCGACGCGCCGTTGATAACCGACCTCTTTCGGGCCGAGGGAATTACAGTTTTGATAAACGAAGGCATGCGCTTCGAAAAGGATGGCGCTGCGTTCTGGCTGGCTGGCGTTGACGATACGATGGTGGGTTTGGAAGACATTTCGCTGGCACTGGCAGGTGCCCGCGAAGACGAGATGAAGTTACTGCTCGCACACAATCCGATTCTTCTCAAACGCGCCGCGCGTGCATCAGTTGATTTAGTACTGAGCGGGCACACCCACGGTGGGCAGGTGGCAATCAGAGGTGAACGCAATACATTACGAGGAGCTCGCAAGCGGCTTCTGAAGGGCTTAGGGCGCCTCGGAAACACCCAGATTTATGTCAATCGCGGTTTGGGAACAGTCGTGTTACCCATCCGCTATGGATGCCCTCCTGAAATCTCGTTGTTGGAACTTCGCAGTGGAACAAGATAAATCTTGTACCTTGATGTCCTCCCGGATTATTACGCTCCCAAATCTCCTGACTGTTTTCCGGATGGTTTTGATTCCGGTCTTCGTTTCTCTACTTTTCTATCAACGATTTGTACTCGCCCTCGGCACTTTCGTTCTCGCCGGAATCACTGACGGCTTGGATGGCCTGCTGGCGCGCCGTTTCAACCAGAAATCGCAACTGGGAACGATCCTCGACCCAATCGCCGATAAGCTGATGCTCGTGACTGCTTTCGTGGTGCTCTCGATGCGTTCAATTTTCCCGCAACCCGTGCCATCACATCTACCGGTCCCGTTCTGGGTAACGGTGGCGGTAATCAGCCGCGACGTCTTCATACTCGTGGGCGCTGCCGCCATCAATATCGTTACCGGCTTCCGCGGCTTCCGCCCTTCAATGCTGGGTAAAATCAACACGACGGTCCAGATCTTCGCCATCGGCGCCATCATGTTCGCCGCCAGTGTCCCTTATGGCACCGGCTACTATCTGCCCACGATTTACACCACCGTCTTCGCCTTCTCCGTCCTCTCCGGTGGCCATTACGTCTTCTTCGTCACCAAACTCGTCAACGAAGACCGCCGCTCCGAGCCGACACCCTGAAATAAAGCGTCTCCTTGGAGTGCGGTGCCTTGGCACCGCTCTGGCCAAAGTGGCGTTCTTAGAACTGATTACGCGGCCTTTGACCAAAGCGCCAACAAGTTGGCGCATTCCAGGGAGTACCCCACTACCACACACTCAAATAAAGTGGTAATTATCTACTTGACGCGGGTAAGAATTCCGGGTAGTATAAATCCGTGGTAAGCCAAGCTAACAATCCTGTTCTGAATCCGGACTTTCCTGAGGCTTCGCCGCTTGTTTCACTTTATCTGCCAGTTCAGGCGCAAGCGCGTAATCCAGCAATTCATCCGAGGTCATTTCTATTGGTTCTTTTTCTCTCAGGTTTGCTGCCTGTTTTTCGTCTTCGTTCCCTTTGATTCGCATAAGGACTCCTTACTATGCCAAGACCAATTAACCGCGCAAGCGACATGAATCTAATGAAGCTGATCGAACGGTACGATACCGACGATAAGTGTCGCACTACCCTTGAGAAGCTCCGCTGGCCGCTGCGCGTTCGCTGTCTTCGCTGCGACGCTGAAAAGGTGTTTCGCGCCAAGAAGCGTAATCAGTTTGAATGCGGCGTTTGCGGCTATCACTTTTCAGTGACTACCGGAACCATCATGCACGATACGCATTTGCCGCTTCGTAAATGGTTCATCGCTACCTATCTAATCTGCGAATCCAAAAAGGGCGTCTCCGCACTCCAGCTAAAGCGTACCCTTGGCGTTGCCTACAAGACCGCTTGGTATCTCTGTCACCGCATCCGCGAAGCCGTTAAGGATGTCGATCACGAAACAATGCTAAGCGGTATCGTGGAATGCGATGAAGCATTCATCGGCGGCAACCCTAAGAACATGCACGCGAAGCGCAAAGCTAAATTAGGTCGCGTTCCCGGCTCCATGCGTTTCGATCACAAGGTCGCCGTGCTTGGCGCTCTCCAGCGTGACGGTGACGTGCGCTTGGAAGTCTGCCGCGACAAGCAAATCACCCGCGAGGTTTTGCATTCATTCATCAAATCCAAACTCGCGGAAGAAACCGAATTGATCGTCACTGACGAAAACAATCAGTACGAAGGCATTGCCGACGCCAACACAAAGCACGAGACCGTTAGCCACACTCAAAAGGAATGGGTACGCGGCATCGTTCACACAAACGGCTTGGAGGGCGTCTGGTCGCTATTCAAGCGGTCAATAGTCGGCAGCTACCATCAAATCTCTGTCAAACATCTGGATCGCTATCTGGATGAATTCGAGTTCAGGTTCAATAACCGTGAAAACTCATTTCTGTTTCGTGACACATTGCTGAGACTCTTAAACTCAACCAATCTCGAATACAAGAACCTCATTGCTGACGATGATGCTGCGTAAGCGACCACTATTAGATAAGCCCTCGCACTATATATTGTGCTTATGACGCCAGTGGCGTCCTAAGACATTGACTTGGCCCCTCCATCCTAACTAACATTATGAGCGGTATCTACGCGTGACCGAAAAAACATAAGCTGTTGGCGTAGGCGAATCATAACAACGGCTTTGGTTGCATCTAAGACATAGAGATGGCGAACATCTCCAAAAGTTATGTCAACCGTACTTGAATACACTTACGACGACGAGAAATCGCTTAGCGACCGCGAGGCCTTGGAAACATATACCCGCGAGAAGTCGCAAAACCCGGACGCTTTGGTGGTCTTGGACCAATTGAATTGCGGTGTTCACTGGCGCGTGAAAACCTACAAGTCCGAGGACGAAAAACAAGAATATTTGAAAGACAAAGTAAAAAAGATCTTCGATAAGATTGCTAATGGGATTAAGTGAATAGATGCCCGACTCTCCCGATTCAGAGCCTCCAGAAAAAGCGCCAAACGGATCTGAAAAGGCCGATACCCCAGCCAAGCGTGAGGAAGACAAACTAGAAGCAATCATAGATAAACTTCCTCCCGACCAAGCCCAGCATACTCTGCGAGAATTGTTTTTCGGCATTATCGAGCGGGGAAGCTCTGGACCAAGAATCGATCCAGAGGTAATGAAAATTGCGGCAGCATCCGTCGATAAGGACAACGAAAACAAATTCAAATACCTCACTCAAAAACAGGTTGACGAAGCGGCAAAATCTCTCCGCGACGATGAGTTTAGAACGGTTCGACATACGGCCCAGATTAAACTCTTTTGGCCCGTTCTGATTACGGTCTTGGTAGCCATAGTCGGGTGTATCGTGGCGGGAATTTATCTCGCCGTAAATGGGCACGAGACCTTGGGAATAGGGCTGATCGCCGGAGCCGCCTTCTCTGTGCTGGGCTATTTAGCCGGAGCCGGAACCGCTGATATTTTCAAGGGACTCTTTTCTGACAAGAACTAAAACGTTACCTTCATCTTATCGTCAATCAAGCTCTCTACACTGACTTTCGCTAACCTGGCATACGCAAGCACGAGCATCATGGTGGGCTCACGCTGCCCGCTCTCATATTGCGAAATCTGCGACGCTCTCAACGGAGTGTCTTTGTAGTTCAACGCATCCACGATCTGCCTTTGACTCATTCCTAACCCTTCGCGGATCTGTCTTAGCTTCTTGCCTAACTTCTTAGGCATCGCTCGCCTTTTCATCGGGAGTCACCTCCCGAGATAGACTTGCTCTCTGCGCTACCTAGTGGTAGCATCATTGAGCCTTTTGTATTACGTTGTCGTTTCGCCCAGATGAACCGGGCGAGTATCACGTAACTGAATCCTCCGAGGTTACAAACATGAAATTTACTTTCCGCAAGAGATCGTTTCTGAATCCTATCTCAACGGGACAAACATCATACATCCTTGCGGAAGTTGAGTCCTCCCGCGAGGGCGAATACAAGTGGGGCAACTACCTCCTAACGATTGCTGATTGCCGTCGCTCTATTCGTCTTGAATTCGACATAGGAGCTAAAAAGCAACGCCGCCGCTCACTTGTAAAGATCAATCTGTTAATCGACATTCTCACGCGCTTTCGAGATGCGCTTAAGAGAGAAGCGGATCTAATTGACAAATTCAATAAGTAGCCAAACATTAAAGTCCCCATTCCCGCTCAATCCTCGCTATATCTTCCGCTAAAATGTGTACGAGACGGCGCACGTCGTCATAATCAGGGTGCTTTGCGTCTTCTATTGCCGCTTTTACATCAGGAGATAAGTTTGGGGTCAGGCTCAGGTAGTCGTCCTGAGTTGCCAATAATCCAGTGAACGACCAACCACTGTCTTGATAGTCGCGGTAGGCTTTTGCCACAGATGCTCTCCACGATGCTATCAGTGCTTTGCGTTCGGCTATCTTTTCACCGGCTGAATTTGACTTTGCCTCAACCAGTTGAGTCCTAAGGCTATCCACCACAGTCGATAATTCTTCAGCGGCTTGACTTCGTTCGTCGCTGCACCTGCCCAAAGTAGCGCGAAATCGTGAAAAGATAACTACCCGATGCGACGTAACGTGTTCAGCGTCGGAGCCTTTTACGGAAAGCATTACTTTGTCGAATTCAAACTTGCCATTTGGTGAGCTTTTCAATAGGTTCACTTCTGAGGGGCTTAACCGTTGCTCAAAGACTATGCTGCCATCGCGGTCGGGGTATAATCCCATAACCTTGTTTTCTAAAACGTCTTTGTGCTCAGTCAATTTGTGGCCCTCAAAAAACAAAGGACCGACATCACCGTCTAAGCTGATCCTGTGGACGGATCTGTTTTTCAAAAGTATTGTCCACTGAATAGTAGGCATCGGATCGTCTAACTTCGGATCGTGCGTACATACTCGGACCACTTCTACGAATTTACCAATCTCAGGGGCTTGATAATCAGCTATCCAGACCGCTAGTCCGTATTTTTCCTTAAACGCCTTGAACAGGGACTCATTTGTATCCGCTCTGTCGGAATGCATGGCTAGGTCTTCTTGTAATAGCCGTATCGTGTTTTTGCATTGCGCGTGTAAGTCAGCATCAGGCGTGTTCATCTTTCCGGTCGCCTCGTCAGTAGATACCTCTGGAGTCTCTTCCGGTCCAATAACAGGGAATGGCAGCCAGCCACGCCGACGCGCTACGCGGTCGAAAGCGAACACAAGAACCGCTATCAAAAAGAGCCCAATGATCAACCATACGTCCAAGGGGATCGCACTGAATGTTCTGATAGTGACAGCGGCAAGGCCAGTCATAACAGCCGACTTGGCGAGGGTGCCAAGTTGATCGTAGATCCAGTTTCCGAGCGTTTCCTTTGCAAGCCATTTGGAAAGTCCGGTTGCGGGCTTCTTGATGATGTCCTTAGACACAAGGCAATCTCTACTTTCGGCAGGGATAGAGGATCGAACGTTTTCCACACACTAACAGCATCTCGCCTGAGATCAAGAAAAAGATCCTGTAAAATGCCGTCAAATTTAGTGGATAACATCTAACCCTCTCCGTGCTACCGCGTCAAGTAGATAATTACCAATAAAGTTGACAATGAGACACTCAAGCATTATATTGAGCGAGCGTTCAAGGGTAAGTGTCGTTGCTGGGGAGATAAACCGTTTAGCCCGCGGCAATAGCTTCCATTTTCCAGATGAACAGCGAGTCGGGAATGTCTTATTCAGGAAGGTTTTTGGAGACTAAAAGATGAGCAAGATTATTGGAATTGACTTAGGAACAACCAACTCGGTCGTGGCGGTGATGGAAGGTGGCGAGCCAACCGTAATCACTAACTCCGAAGGTGGTCGCACCACCCCGTCGGTCGTCGCTTTCACCAAGGACGGAAGCCGCCTGGTTGGCCAGGTTGCCAAACGGCAGGCGGTAACCAACCCCGAAAATACTGTCTATTCGATTAAGCGATTCATGGGACGTCGCTATAACGAAGTAAGCGAAGAAATTAAACAGGTTCCATACAAAGTTCAGGGTGCCGGTAGCGGCGACGTGCGTATTGCAGCCGGCGCCAAAGAGTGGAGTCCACCGGAGATCTCCGCGATTATCTTGCAGAAGATGAAGCAGTCAGCGGAAGACTACCTGGGCCAAAAAGTTGATAAGGCCGTGATCACCGTTCCGGCTTACTTCAACGACTCGCAACGCCAGGCGACCAAAGATGCCGGCAAGATCGCGGGCCTCGAAGTAATGCGTATCGTGAACGAACCAACGGCGGCGGCGCTTGCCTATGGTCTCGACAAGAAGAAAGACGAGACGATTGCCGTATTTGACTTCGGCGGTGGCACATTCGACGTTTCGATCCTCGAAGTCGGCGAAGGCGTAGTCGAAGTGAAATCGACCAACGGTGACACCCACCTTGGCGGCGACGACATCGACGAGCGTTTGATCGAATGGATCATTGAAGAGTTTAAGAAGGACCAGGGTATCGACCTGTCCAACGACAAGATGGCGTTGCAGCGACTCAAGGAAGCGGCTGAAAAGGCGAAGATTGAGCTGTCGAGCACGATGGAAACGGAAGTCAATCTGCCGTTCGTTACCGCGGATCAGTCAGGTCCGAAACATCTCGCGATGAAACTGACGCGCGCGCGTTTCGAGCAGTTGGTGGATCCACTCTTGACGCGACTTCGAGGCCCGGTCGAACAGGCATTGAAAGACGCCGGTCTCGATGCGAAGAAGATCGACGAAGTAGTGTTGGTTGGTGGTTCGACTCGTATTCCGAAGGTCCAACAGATCGTGAAAGAGATGTTTGGCAAGGAGCCAAACAAGAGTGTGAACCCTGACGAAGTGGTGGCGATTGGTGCTGCCGTTCAGGCCGGCGTTCTTTCAGGTGAAAAGACTGACATTCTGTTGCTCGACGTAACCCCGCTCAGCCTCGGTATCGAGACGCTCGGCGGCGTGTTTACGAAGTTGATTGAAAGAAACACCACGATCCCAACGCGGAAGTCGGAAATCTTTTCAACTGCTTCCGACAATCAGACGTCGGTCGAAGTTCACGTGCTCCAGGGCGAGCGACCGATGGCTTCGGACAATCGCACGCTCGGCAAGTTTCACCTGGTAGGCATTCCACCGGCACCCCGCGGTATGCCGCAGGTAGAAGTTACCTTTGACCTTGACGCGAACGGCATCGTTAACGTTTCGGCCAAAGACATGGGCACTGGTCGCGAGCAGAAGATCACGATCACGGCTTCGTCCGGTTTGGCGAAGGAAGAGATCGACAAGATGATGAGAGACGCTGAGTCGCACTCGGCGGATGATGCTCGCAAGCGCGAGGAGATCGAGGCTCGCAACCGTCTGGATGGACTTGTCTATCAGATGGAGAAGACGGTGTCAGACAATCGCGAGAAGGTCGGTGCAGTTGCTACAGAGGTTGAAGAGGCAATCGAAGAGGCGAAGAAAGCGCTGGCGGAAGGTGGAGTGGAACGACTTAACAACGCTTTCACTCAACTCCAGAGCGCGTCGCACAAACTGGCCGAAGCGCTTTATCAGCAGGCACCGCCTCCGGGTGAGCAAGCGAGCAGCGATCAGGCTTCAGCGGCAGGTGCGTCATCCTCTGGTGGCGGCACGGCTGACGACAATGTCATCGATGCCGAATACGTTGACGTCGACGAAAACAAAGGGTAGTTGCTAATTTCCGATTGCCAATTGCGAATTGAGAGGCGGAGAAGCTTTACCCCTCCGCCTTTTCTTCAATCGGGAATAAAATCACCATTGCTTTGGTAGAAATCAACAATTGGCAATCGGCAAAAACTTAGATGGCTAAGCAAGACTATTACGAAATACTCGGCATCAAGCGCGATGCGAAACCGGATGAGATCAAGAAAGCTTACCGGCGTTTGGCGCGCAAGTATCACCCTGACGTAAATCCGGGTGACAAAGCAGCCGAGGAGCGCTTCAAAATGATGTCGGAAGCGCACGATGTGCTTTCCGATCCCAAGAAGCGCAGTGTTTACGATCGGTTTGGACAGTACTCTGAGAACCTCGCGGATGCGGCCTCGCGTGGTGCTGGTCCATCGGGCGGCGGTCGCACCGCACCTGGTTTTGATTTTACAGGCTTTGATTGGGGTAGCAGTTCCACGTCTTCAGGCGCAGGCGGCGGCAGCAGCAGTTTTCGCGACATCTTCGCGGATCTTTTTGGCGGAGGCGCAGCGAAAGAAAAAGAGCCACCCCGACCGCAACCGAAAAAAGGCGCCGATATCGAGATGCCGTTGAGTTTGTCGTTTGAGGAAGCCATTAAGGGCTTGACTACAAACATCACGGTGAATCGTTCGGACCAATGTACGCGGTGCAACGGCGCCGGCGACATTGGTGGACCAGTAGTTGTTTGCTCGACGTGCAAAGGTTCGGGACAAGTACAGCGCGCGGGCGGCAGATTGCGATTCGCGCAGGAGTGTCCTGACTGTGACGGAACGGGCCGCAGGCGCACGCCGTGTTCGCTTTGTCACGGCAAAGGCACGGTACCGAAGACCGAAACAGTGAAGGTTCGAATTCCGGCCGGAGTTGAAACCGGCTCACGGGTGAAGATTCCAGGAAAGGGTGAAGGTGGTCGAATGGGCGCGCCTTCGGGCGACCTGCATATCATCACCAATGTTGGTCAGCACAAATACTTCACCCGCAAGGGCGATAATATCTACGTGACGGTTCCGATCACTGTGCCGGAAGCTGCGCTGGGTGCGAAGATCGAAGTGCCAACGGTCGATGGAAAGTCGCAACTGCGCATTGCGCCCGGAACTCAATCAGGACAAAAGTTTCGCTTGCGCGATCGCGGCGCGCCATCGTTGCGAAACCCCGGTGCGAAGGGTCATCAATTTGTGGAAGTGCAGGTGACTTTGCCGACGGTGATTTCGGAAGAGACGAAGGAGTTGCTGCGGGAGTATGCGAAGTTGAATACCTCAAACCCGCGTGTTGAAATGGGGTTGGAGTGAGTAGAAAGGCCAAGACATACACGATTAGTGCCGTCGCGGATCAATATGGGATTCATCCGCAAACGCTCCGGCTTTACGAACGTGAGGGGTTGCTCAAGCCGTCGCGTTCGGAAGGGAATACGCGCCTTTACACCGATCCGGATTTGGAACGTTTGGAATTGATTCTTTCGTTAACTCGCGACCTCGGAGTGAATCTCGCGGGTGTTGAGATCATCCTCAACATGCGCGAGAAGATGGATGCAATGCAGCAGGAGTTTGAGCGGTTCTTTCAATACCTGCAGTCGCACGCCGAAGAACTCACCAATTTCGAAGCAGCGCCAGAGGGCAGCGACGCGCTCGTGCCCATGACGCGCACCGCCGCGTTGCGACGTCGATCGACACGCCAGTAAAACCATTAGACAAAGATGAATAAGATGTACAAGATTCTATCTTGTAAATCCTGTCGCATCTTGTAAATCATGTGCTAAAGTCCAGCCCGCAGTAAAAACCTCACAAGGAGTTAGAAAAATGACCTCACGTTTCACGCTTCTCACTATCTTTCTGTTCACTCTCAACCTTCAACACATTCACGCTCAGGATCTCGACACTGTCACGATTGCCGGCCGCATCATGGACCAGAACGGCGCCTTGCTGCCCGGTGCTGAGATCCAGGCAAAGCTCGTCAAAACGAATCTCACGCGCACCGCGATGTCTAACGCGGAGGGCCGGTTTCGTTTGATTCAACTCGAGCCGGGAACGTACACGATTCGCGTTTCATTCTCCGGTTTCGCACCGCAGGAAACGACCGGCATCACTACCGTTTCCGGACAGACTCTTGAGTTCAATACAACATTGCTTCCATCAGATGTGGTTGTCGATCCGGTAGTGATCACCAGCGCCGATGCGCCGCTGGTTGACACAAAACGAACCGTAGTCGGCGCAACGCTGACAGCACGCGAGACAGAGCTGTTGCCGGTTAACACGCGTTCGATTTTGGATCTGTTGTTTACGCTTCCGGGTGTTACTGAAGAGCCACTCTCAACTCGCGATCTCGCCGAAGATCGTAATGTGAATCATGCGAACACACCTGAAGAAGCCGGCACATTTTCGCTCGCCGGCGCGCCCGCATATTCCAACAACCTCACGATCGATGGTCTCGACAACAACGACGATCGCGCGGCTCGCGAGCGTTTTCAGCCATCGCTCGAAGCAGTCGCAGAAGTGCAGGTGATTACAAATCAGTTTTCGGCTGAGTATGGACGAGCTTCAGGCGGTCGCGTCAATGTCCGCACTCGCAGTGGCTCGAATGCGTTTCACGGACGCGGGTTTTATTACTTTCGCGATGAGGCGCTCAACGCCAATACTTTCCGGAACAACTCGCTCGGTTTGCCGCGGTTACCGCTTCAGGATCACGTCGCCGGATTTACGTTTAGTGGTCCGCTGCGTCCACTCACGGAAACAGTTTTCTTCGTTTCTTACGAATGGAGCAAAGCTCTCGATAGCACGTTGATCGATACGTTGGTGCCGGTGCGGCAGAGTCCCATTTTCGCGCTACCTTTGCCGACGAATCTTTCACGGTCACGACTTGAAGATGTTTCAGAACCGGAACTCGCCGCTGAAGTGGCACCCTACATTTCGTCGTTCAGTACGCCGACGAAAAACACGAGCATCACAGCGCGCATCGATCGCCAGTTTGGACCAATGCACAACGCCGCGTTCGTGTATCAAGCCGGACGGTTTCTTAACCTGCGACAGTCCGGCGGCGGAAACCGGCTGTCAGAATCCTTCCAGGGACGCAGGCGCAACTCTGATGCGATTTCGTATTCCGACACGTTGGTCTTCTCTGAACGGCTCGTGAACCAGGCGCGATTTCAATACTCACGGCTCGCACCGGCTTTTGATGCCGGCGGAGGAAGTTCCCCGGTCGTGCTCATCACGTTGAACGATTCATTTCCTGATGACGATCCGGAAAGACGCACGGGCACTCTCGTCGCCGGCTCTTCGACTGCAGGCGGAAGCGATCGACGTGAAGAGCGACTGCAAGTGCAGGATGTGGTTTCGTTAGTTAAGGGACAACACTCACTCAAATTCGGTGTCGATCTGCATCGCGTGAGTTCGACGTTTATCGATCTCTCGGATCTCAGCGGGACTTTCAACTTCGCGAGTGCCGGCGATTTCCTGGCCGGTGCGCCAAACCGCTTTCGGCAGAACTTTCACAGCTCATCGACCCAGAAGAATGTCTACACCGGCATCTTCGTGCAGGAAGAGTGGCAGATCCTGCCGCAACTCTTGTTGAGTTATGGGTTGCGTTACGAGTACGAAACTATTCTGCGCGATCCAAACAACTTTGGCCCTCGCTTTTCGCTTGCGTATAGCCCGCTCGCGTCAGGAAAACTCGTAATACGCGCAGGCAGCGGAATCTTTTTCAATCGTCCATTGCTGCGGACCATCGACGACTTCACTTTAGGTCAACAACAACTCTTCTTTGACACTAATGTGCTGCGCGATCCGGCGACGGGAAAACTGATGACTACCAGTCAGCGACGCGCGTTTATCGCCGAACATCTTCAGTTTCCTGAGACGTTGAGTCTCGATTCGCGGCTTGTGCGTGAGCTTGGTGTGCGAAATACGGAGTTCTCACGCCGGCTGGATCCAGGTTTGCGAATTCCCGAAAGCTACCAGATCAATGCCGGTGTGGAACGTGATCTCGGTCGCGGTTATTCCGTGGAAGCAAACTTCACTTTCACCCGCGGTATTCATCTCTGGCGCGAATTCAATGCGAATGCACCCGTGCTGCCGCACGGCTATCGAAACTTCACGGAGTTTCTCGCTTCGCGCGATTTCGTCAACTTCATCAATCGAGCGACTGCCACGCGACCGTTGCACAACGCTGCCACGGCAGGTGAGCTCGTCAGGTTTGTTTACGGGAGTTCGACGCTGCCGGAAGGAAATGCAATTAGTCGATCGATCGAGTTTGGCGTTCCGATTTCGGTGATGAATTTGAACAGTCCATCGTCAACCACGATGCTCGATGGAGCGCTGGCGGCGATCAATCATTTGCGACCGGATCCAACGCGCGGCGAACTCAAGCAACTGATTTCAGCGGGGAATAGTTTCTATCGCGGCATGACGCTGGAGTTGCGGAAGCGATTCGACGCGCATTTCGCTTTCCGCGCAGGTTATACGCTTTCGAGTTTGATTGACGATGGTGTGGTGAACACTTCTGATGCGCTCGTGCCCGGAGACTTTCGGGCCGAGCGAGCGCGTAGTTTGCTCGATCGGCGGCATCGTTTTGTTTTCTCGGGAACGTTTAACTTGCCGCGAGTTATTGGCGGGTTGCAGTTGTCGCCGATCTGGCGAGTTGCGTCCGGTGCACCATTCAACATTTCGATTGGCGGGAGCGATCGCAATCTCGACGACGTTTCAAACGATCGGCCGAACTATTCCGGCGACCTTCGTTTATTGCGCTGGCGCGCGCCCGGAGAACCGCTTGATCCATCGTTGGTCCAGGCGTTCACGGTGCCGCAGATTGGTCAGTCAGGAAATCTTCCGCGGAATGCGGGGAGTGGTCCAGGTCTCTTCGTCTTCGATCTGAACGTGACGCGGGAAATTCATCTATCTGAACGCATCCGTCTCCGACCCTCAGTCGAGTTGGATAATGTTCTGAACAAAACTGTCTTCAGCTTCGGATCGGAGTTTATCGACTCATCCGACTTCCTCCTCGCTACCAGGACAATGCGATCCAGGCAGATTCGACTTGGGTTAAAGATTGATTTTTAGCCACGGATTACACGGATGAACACGGATCTTAGGCATTTTGAACTGACGCAGAGAATTATTGCTGTGTTCTACGAGGTTTATAACGAATTAGGGCACGGCTTTCTCGAATCGGTTTACCATCAGTCGTTGGTTATAGCGCTGAGAGATGCTGGATTACTGGTTCATAGTCCCATAGCTATTCCCGTTTTGTTTCGCGGGCATCGGGTCGGTAGTTTTCAAGGAGACATAATGGTCGAAAAGTGTGTGCTGCTGGAGTTAAAAGCGGCACGCACTTTAGACTCATCTCACAAAGCGCAATTGTTGAATTATTTACGAGCTACGGAGATTGAAATCGGATTACTGCTTAATTTCGGAGTGAAGCCTGAATTCAAGAGGTTAATCTATGACAACCCGAGAAAGAACACTTCTTATCCGTGAAATCCGTGTTTATCTGTGGCTTCTATATTTTTCGCAGCGAGCCCGTGAGCGCTCGATTCGTCGTTTCATCCATCTATTCATGATTATTTCGCCTGCCTATTCTTTCTGATGAAGGTCGTACGATTGGGTTGCCTCGCAGGTTGCATGCCAATACGTTTCCCCATCTGTAACGCGGATTTGGGCGGGGAAAAGGACCATCTGGCGCACTATTTGGGGTCGCCACGCTCCAAAACGCTTGTGATAAACTGCCCTTGATGCCGGTCACCGACTCACAAACGGAGCACGTCAGCGAGATTGAGGCGGCACTTCTCGATGCCGAGCTTTTCATGAAGTACCAGGCGCCTGAGCGCGCCATAAAACGGTTGCGAACGGCACTGGAAGTGAACAGTCGCTCAATCAAACTGCGTGAGCGACTGCGTGAGATTTGTGCCTCTCACAAACAAACGGAAGAGGCCGCGCGTCAATGTCTGGCACTGGCAAGCATCTACATCGAGCGCGAGGATTTCGACACCGCTCACGATCGGTTGCTCGAAGCAAAACAGCTCGATGGTCGGATAAATATTGCTGCCGGCCTCGAAGCGATTCGACGCGCACGGCGGCCAGACCTGAAACCGGTTCCCGCTCCGGAAGCGCACTTTGAACGCAAGCATTTCACCCTCGCCGGCGACCTCAGCGTCATCAGCGTCTTCGATGCGATCCAGGTTATCGAAAACGCGCGATTAAACGGCGTGCTGAATCTCAGCAGCGAGAGCAGCCAGGGTGAAGTGAAGTTTAACGATGGGCGGATTGTCGATGCGTCGTGCGGCGGCGAAGGCGGCGAAACGGCATTTCAGCGCGTGGTGGAGATCACGAGCGGCACTTTTGAGTTTCAGAAAACCGCGGATCAATTCCCCACGCGCATTCAAGCACTCACCAACACAAATCTCATTCTCGACACGTTGCGCTTGCTTGACGAGCGTAAGCAATAAACGTCAATCGATTAACACTCTGGTATTGAGCGCTTCCGCTTTTTCGATGGCAGTGAGAAGCCGGAGAAACTGATTGTAGTTTCGGCTGCGTGTGGTCAGGCGCGCGACTTCCGATTGGCTCAACTCGCTGCGCAAAATCAGATCGAGAAAGTCGTAATAATCGGCCGCCGCTTCGTACGGGAGTTCGCGTGTGTAAGTGGTGGTGTCGCTGTCTTCAGAGCGAAAGCCGGCGAGCAGATCGAAGATGTTGTCAGTGGTGAGCCGTGCCGCGTCACGCGTTAAAACAATCGGAAGGCGCAATTCGAAAAATCGCAAACCGTCGTCAGTAGTCACGCGCCGCAACTCTTTGGTTGCTTCACCATCAAACGGCGACTCCGGATCGATCAGGATGCGAAGCAGTCGTGGCTGATCTTCCTGGTCAAGTGTGTCGAGTGAAAGCTGAACGCGATCGGCGAGAAACTTTTCAAACTGAGCCTCGACGGGATAGTTAATCCTTCCCAAACAGCCCACTGATTCTCCATCGCCGGCGGTATCCACGGGCAAACATGCCGGGCAATGCGCGCAGATAATGGTCGCTTCCTGCATGCGCTCGATTTCGCCGCTGGCTTTTTCGACCCAATCCAGTTTATCGACGGACGGAACGTTGGCTTCACCCGTGGTGAGTTTTGCGTGCAAACTGCTCAGCCGCCCCCATTCACGCAGGTGACGTTCGGAATAATTAGCGCGCAGCGGGCAGGTGTATTGCAGTGCGAATTCCAGTGACATTGTTGAGAGTATAGGTCAAGACGCGGCGTAATCCACAGATTACTCAGATTGATGTAGAATCTGTGCAATCTGCGGATACAGTTAGAAAGGTCAGTTCATGACAGTTAGTCAGCAACTCTTGGAAATACTTGCGTGTCCGGCGTGCAAGGCGAAAGTCGAGCTCAAACCGGATGGCAAGGCTTTGAAATGCGTTGAGTGCAAACGCGTCTATCCCATCCGCGACGATATTCCGGTAATGCTGATTGACGAAGCCATCATCGAAGAGTGAGCGGCGATGAATAGCCTGCGCGACATTGTTGAGCTCTCTCCACAGTTACGCGTCATCCAAACACAGGCGATGTACGGATTGCAGGGTCAGGATGCGGCTCAGCCGTTGGATGCTCCACGCTGGGATTGGAGTGGAGTGCGCAAGGTTTTGCTGGTCCGTTTGCGCTCTATCGGCGACACCGTTCTGGCCACGCCATCGCTCTTTGCGTTGAAGCGTTTTCTCCCAAACGCGCAAATAGACATACTGGTTGAAGACTGGGTCGCGCCGCTACTCAACAATCATCCGCACGTCGATAACGTAATGGTTTTGGACCGTGGTGGTTTTATGACGCGCGCGCGCGTAGCTCGCGAACTTCGCGCGGCGAACTATGACGTTGTTTACAACCTTCACGGCGGCACGACCGCAACATTTCTAACGCGTGCTACCGGTGCCCGTCACCGTGTTGGCTTCAAGAGTTATCAATACTCGCAGCTCCACAATCACCAGGCGCCTTCGCCATTGCTAATCTGGCAACAACAGAAAACCCACTCGGTTGAGCAACAACTGGCATTGCTTGGCTGGACGGGGGTGCCGGTGACCGATCGCCCGCGTACTTCGCTCGGTATTGATCCGGCGGCAACTGAAACGGTCAATCGTTTGCTGCTTGAAGAGAAGCTTGACGATCAGAAGATTGCAGTGATTCACCCGGCCGCGGCATTCGCGACGAAACAGTGGGCCACCGAGCACTTTGCGCGCGTCACGGAATGGTTGGCTGAGCGAGGATTTACATCAGTCGCCATCGCGGCTCCGAATGAACGACCGTTACTGGACAAACTCAAGTCGGAAGCATCCGCCAGAGTTGTAACGTTGGATCTTTCGCTACCCGAGGTCACGGCTTTGGCTGTGCGGTCAAAACTCTTTGTCGGCAACGACAGCGGTATCGCACACATCGCCGCGGCGGTTGGCATGCCCGCTGTGGTTATCTTTGGTTCATCAAATACGGCTCACTGGCGCCCGTGGAACTCGGCCGCGGCGGAGGTCGTGTTTGAAGAGATGCCCTGCCAGCCTTGTCACGGTTACTTTTGTGAGAAGTTTGCGCAACCTGAGTGTATCCTTCGTGTGCCGGTGACGCGCGTGCTTGGCGCGATTGAACGAGTGTTAACAGATTCAAATGTCCACACTGACTAAATCGCGCACATCCGAGATACTGACGAGCCTTCGCGATCGTTACGTGTTGGTGCTGGGCGACGTGATGCTGGATGAGTTTGTTTGGGGCGATGTCACGCGAATCTCGCCCGAAGCGCCCGTGCCGGTGGTTGACGTCAGGCGCGAATCGCTGCATCTGGGTGGCGCCGCGAACGTGTTGGCAAATCTCGTTGCGCTTGGCGCGCGTGGTTCGGTAGTGGGGGTCGTGGGTAAAGATGGACCAGGCGAACGTTTACAGACCGGGGTTCGGGAACTGGGAAGTCTCGATGGGTGTCTGATAACTGACGACACGCGGCCGTCAACTACTAAAACCCGCATCATCGCGCATAGCCAGTTAGTGGTGAGGGCGGATCGCGAGTCGCGCGTTCCGGTCTCGGCGAAAACAGAAGATCAGATTATTTCGCGTTTGAAAGAAGCCCTGAAGCAGGCTGATGCATTTGTGGTTTCCGACTACGATAAAGGCGTGGTTACGCCGCGAATCCTGAGCGAGTTTCTGCCGCTCGCGTACGAACAGGTGCCGGTGCTGATAGATCCCAAGCTGCGCAACTTTAGTTCGTATCGTCCGGCAACGCTGGTGACGCCCAACCACCTCGAAGCATTGCGTATGAGTGATAGTGAAGATCACTCTGACAACGGTTCCCATCACGCCGCAAAAGTAATTCGCGAGAAACTCGGCTGTGATGCCGTCTTAATCACACGGGGCGATCGTGGAATGATGTTGCTGGAAGGCGATGCGAAACCTGTTTACGTCAAAACAGCCGCCCGCGAAGTTTATGATGTTACCGGAGCGGGCGACACGGTAATTGCCGCGCTGGCGAGTGCGCTCGCCGCAGGCACGACGATGCTCGAAGCCGCCACCCTGGCCAATCACGCCGCCGGGATCGTGGTCGGGAAGGTCGGCACTGCAACTGCGACAGCAGCGGAACTATTAGAAACTTTTGCCACGGATGAACACGGATAACACGGATCAGAAAGTAAAAATAATCAGTGCAATCCGTGTTAATCCGTGGCTAGTCAAAAATGCTGGGTAAAACTCTTCGCAACTATCGGATTACTGACAAGCTCGGTGTCGGTGGGCAGGGTGCTGTCTACAAGGCCATCGACAACAAGCTTGGGCGGCCGGTTGTGATTAAAGTCATTCCTCCCGAACTCAGTGCCAAACAGGCCAATCTCAAACGATTCGAACGTGAAGCGCGTCTTGCCTCTTCATTGGACCACCCAAACATCTGCACGATTTACGATCTAGACGAAGTTGACGGCGTTCATTTCATCGCGATGCAGTTTGTTGAAGGCAAGAACGTCAGGCAACTCGTGGCCGGTCGTCCACTCGAGTTGAAAACAACTTTGCTGATCGGTCTGCAAGTGGCTGACGCGCTCGCCGCCGCCCACAATCGCGGCATCATTCATCGCGATATCAAATCCGGCAATGTGATGGTCACGTCGTCAGGACAAGTTAAGGTGCTCGACTTTGGCCTGGCCAAGCTGCTTGATGACGCTGAAGCCGAGACTTCGGGCATTCATCGCACCGAACTAACTGAAATCGGTGTCCCTTATGGCACCGCGACGTATGCCGCGCCGGAGCAGGCGCGCGGCGATCGCGTAGACAAACGTGCTGACATCTTCTCGCTCGGCGTTTTGCTCTACGAAATGTTGACCGGCACCTGGCCGTTTCGCGGCAAGACGACGATCGACGTGCGTCACGCAGTGCTGCACGATCCGCCGCGCCCGATTACTGAATTGCGTTCGAGTGCGATTCCGTTCCGTTTGCAGCAATTGATCGACAAGGCACTTGCCAAGGAGCCGCGAGATCGTTTCCAGAACATGGAAGACTTCCGCAACGAGTTGCGCCTCGTGTTGCAGGAGGTTGACTCCGGTAACGCCGGTTATCAGAACGTTGTGCCGGAACCACCGCGTCATTTGAGCGGCGCCAACCCTGTTTCACGAGCGGTTCGCTGGCTGAAATCGATCACGCGGACTGAATCACCAACCTCCGCGCCGAGCCTGATGACGCCTTCGAGGGGTATTGACGAAACCCCAATGACGACGATCGCCGATCAGGAAAAGAAGAGTTTGGCGATTCTTTGTTTCCGCAACCTCAGCAACGATCCGGCGACAAGTTTTTATGAGTTCTCACTAGCTGACGCGGTGATCACCGAACTCGCGCGCGTGCGCTCCCTCGTTGTTAGACCATCATCTGTAATTGCGCGTTACCAGGGGCAGCAAGGAGATCCGCGCGAGATCGGAAAGGAACTAGGCGTCAGCGCGGTGCTGACGGCCGGCTTCATTCATTCCGGTGAACGTTTCCGCGTGACGGCGCAATTGATCGACGTAGCTTCCGGAGAGTTGTTGTGGAGCGATCGCATCGACACGGCAGCTTCAGACATTATCGTGCTCCAGGACACGATCGCGCAGAGAATCGTTGAAGGATTGAGTGTGGAGCTTAGTCCTCACGAGCAGGTGGGAACCGGCAAAGCTTCCACGCGCAATCCCGCGGCGTACGAACAATACCTCCGCGGCCGTGACCTCTTTGCGCGTTTCATATTTCGCACGTTGTCGGAAGACGACTGCGACGGCGCGATTGCTCATTTCGAACGCGCTATCCAGCTCGATCCGAATTTCGCGCTTGCTCATGACGGTCTCGGCGCCTGTTATGTAAATCGGGTTTTCAAAGGGTTTGGCGGATCGGAAGACTACGAACGCGCCGAGCAGGCGTTCACCAAAGCGCTGGCGATCGATCCGAATATCTTCGAAGCGCGCATGTTGATGGTTTTTATTTACCTGTGGCGCGGCAAGAAGCAGAAGGCCCGCGACGAAGTTAATCGCGCACGGCGAGAGGCGCCGAATGAGCCGGTGGTCCACTTTGTGAAGGCGTTGCTGCATCGACTGGACGGCGAATATGGACGAGCGCTGCGAAGTTACGATCGTCTGGTCCGACTGGATCCGGCCGCACACGTAGTGGCCAGCTACAGTCGAGCGTTGGTCCACATGTACATGGGCCACTTTGATGAGACGTTTCGCGAGCTCGACACCGCCGGCGATCCGAACAATGCCCTCGTGCGAACTTTCCGCGCCCTCGCGTTGTACTACACTGGCCAAACGGATGCGGCGGCTGAGTTGATGAAAGATGTGATTGACAAGCATCCCCACATGCATGGCATCCGGCCGTTCATGGCGATGTTTTTGAGCGCGCAGGGCAAACACGACGAAGCCCTGGCCCAACTCACGCCCGATGTTAAGCGAAACGGCGAGGTCGATGCGGACATCAGTTATTCGATTGGTTCGGTTTATGCGCTCGAAGGATTGCACGGTGACGCGTTTGAGTGGCTTGAGCGTTCTATATCGCTGGGCAATGCGAACCGGCCATGTTTTGAAAGTGATCCGAACTGGGCTTCGTTGCGAGACGATCCACGATTCTTAGAATTGACGGGGATCAAGCCACGGACACGGATTAACACGGATTCATAAAAACAGATCTGTTTTTTGATCAGTGAAATCCGCGTACTAAGTCTTATGTACAAAAAAAGATACTTAATAGTCGCCAAGCTGGTTCTGCTTAGTGTTTTTCTTGCGGGAGTGCCGCAGCCCGCCAAGGGACAGAGCGCGCAGCCCTCGCCAACTCCCCGAGTCGCAGTAGCTCCAGCAAAAACACTGGCGGAGCTGCAAACAAAAATTTCCGAGATCCTGGCGAAGCCGGAGTTGTCGTCGGCGATGGTGGGGATAAAGGTTGTTTCGCTTGATACTGGTCGAACTCTATTCGAAGAGAATGCCGCCAAACTCCTGCGACCTGCTTCGAACATGAAGCTCTACACGGTCGCTGCTGCGCTCGATCGCTTGTCGCCTGACTACAGGTTTTCAACTTCAGTTTACGCCGCGAGCCGTCCTAATGCGTCGGGAGTTGTGCGAGGTGATCTGACGATTTATGGACGAGGCGATCCATCCATTGCAGCGCGTTTTAATAATGGCGACTACTTCAAGGGGATTGACGATCTGGCGACTAGAATTGTGGCCGCGGGAGTGAAACGTGTTGAAGGCGACATCGTCGGCGATGAGAGTTATTTTGTTGGACCAAAATATGGAGCGGGCTGGCACTGGGAAGATTTAACCTGGTACTACGGCGCCGAAATCACTCCACTCACCGTAAACGACAACGCCCTCGATCTGTTCATCAAACCGGGTCTGGCCGTGGGCCAACCGGCACTGATTACCACTGGTCCACCCGATCCTTTACTGACGATTATCAACAAGGTCAGTACGTCTGCGAAAGGAATACGCCGCGAGCTCTCGATTCATCGCGGCCTCGGTGAAAACACGGTCACGATTACGGGAACGATTCCGCTCGAGGATCGAGGTTATAGCGGTGGCATCGGCATTTCGCATCCGGCGTTGCTGTTTGTTTACCTGCTGCGTAGTTCGCTCACGCAGAAAGGTGTGGTGATCACCGGCAAATCAAGAACGACCGGCGAAAATAGTCAGCCTCCGTTGTTAACCGGAACCACCATCGCGGCTTCCGGATCGGCGAGTCCGTTTCAAAACGAAGTTGCGACTCTGCAATCGCCGCCTTTCAGTTTGATCGCGGCGCAGACGTTAAAACCCAGTCAGAATCTTTACACGGAACTCATTTTGAGAACGTTGGGCAAAGTCACTCCACCTCCGGCGACGACCTCGAGTCTTGGCCAGACGTCGGAAGAACTCGGCATCGAAGCCGTCAGGTCATTTCTAAAAACTGCCGGACTCCGGCCCGAATCGCTAAATCTCGACGACGGTTCGGGACTTTCGCGCAACGACATGATTACCGCAGAGGCGTCAGTGCAGTTGTTGATGTTTATGAGCAAACATCGATACGCGAGCGTGTTTCGTGATGCCCTCCCGGTTGGAGGCGTTGATGGAACCTTGCGAAATCGTTTTCGCGGCACGGCGGCTGAAAATAATGTCAGGGCGAAGACGGGATCGCTGAGTTCCGCTGCGAGTCTCGGTGGTTATGTCACGACTGCCGCAGGCGAGAAGCTCGCGTTTTCAATCATGGTCAACAACTATCCGCGTGAGGTTGAGCCGCGCACAATGTGCATCGATCCGATCACTGTTCTGCTCGCTTCGTTTGCCGGCAAACCAGAGTAGTCCGCAGATTACACAGATTAAATCCACAGATGAAAGCACCAAAATTTACTAAGTTTCATGGATTGGGAAACGACTATCTTGTGCTCGAAGCGGCTCAACTGAGTGAGATCAGGGACTTCGGCGAGTTTGCGAAGCGGATTTGCAACAGACACTACGGCGCGGGCGGCGATGGCATTGCGATCATCGCGCGGTCTGCCGACGACACGGCGGATTTTAATTGTCGTATCTTTAATCCTGATGGCAGTGAGGCGGGGTTATCCGGAAACGGAACGCGTTGCGCCGTTGCGTATCTTCACTACAAGGAACTTTGGTCCAACAAAGAATTGCGGCTGAGTACGAAGACCGGATTGAAGCGATACTTCCTTCGCGGGCGCCCCGCTCCAGGCAAGTTTTTATTCGAATCAGAGCTGGGCCAGCCAAAGTTCGATACCAGCTCGATCCCGATGTCGATCACACCGCCGCTCGAAAAGGTGGTTGGCTATCAGTTGCCGGTGAATGGCGAGAGTTTTCCGATCACTGCGATGCAAATGGGAAATCCGAACTGTTGCATCTTCGTTGACGATTTCGATGCGTTGAACTGGCGTCAAATCGGAAAGGCGATTGAGGTTCACCCGCAGTTTCCGGATCGAACGAATGTCGTTTTTGTGCGGCCGGTTGAAAGAGATTTTATTGAGTTACGCATCTGGGAGCGTGGTGTTGGTGAAACCACTGCTTCCGGAACATGTTCGTGCGCAGGTGCGGTGGCGGCCATGGTGAACGACAAAGCCGACCGCGATGTGCGCGTGCAGATGGAAGGCGGCGAGGTCCGAATCAAGTGGCGCGACGATGGTCAGGTTGTGATCACGGGAACGGCTGAAGTAGTCTATTCAGGCGAGTGGCTACAGCCATCCGCTTAACAAGATTTGATCCTGTAAGCCAAGTTTTCATGTTCAAAATCTCCCCCATCATTTTAGTTCTGTTATTGCTGCCTGCCTGTGGCGGGAAGGTTATTACCGAGACCGAGGCAAAACCGCCACCGCCGCCTAAACCACCCAGTTCTGTGCCGATGTGGTTAGGGAATGCTTCCCGCAATTTTTACGGGACTGGCCCGTGGTCGGATGCGCCGCTGGAGATCGTTTGGGAGTTTGAGACAAAGTCGATCAGCGGGCGCCTGCATAAAGATCCGTGGGGTGGCTCGAGCTGGCCGGGTCAACCATCAGTTGACGAGAATCATGTTTACTTCGGCTCGGCGGACGGCCGCCTTTATGCGCTCGACGCAAAAACCGGCGAACTCGTCTGGAGTTACAAAACTGAAGACAGCCTCAAAGCCACACCAACGATCGTCGGAGATCGCTTAATCGCCAGCGGTCTCGATCACTACATCTATTGCATCGACAAAAACACCGGCACGCTAATCTGGAAGTTCAAGACCGGATTTGAAGTCGATTGTTCGGTGGCGGTCGTTGACGACAGAGTCTTTTTCGGTGGGGAGGACGGGTTCTTTTACAGCCTCAATCTTGCAGACGGATCTTTGATCTACAAGACGGCGCGATTGGGATCGATGGAGGGCAGTTTTTCCGTCGTCGATGGACGCGCGTACATCGGCACCGAGCAAGGCGATCTTTATTGTCTGAACCTCGCTGACGGCTCAACGATTTGGAAGTCGCGGATTGGCGCCGACTCCGATTCCACGCCCGCGGTTTACGAAGGGAAAGTTTATACCGCCGCCGAGAATGGTTACGTCTACTGTTATCGCCAGTCGGATGGTGAACTTATCTGGAAATACAAGGCTGAAGGCGGTACGGGCAAGGAGCGGAGTGGCTTTTGGGCGAGCCCGATTCTCGCGAATGGCCGAGTTCACATCGGCTCCAGCAACGGCTATCTCTATTGCCTGACTGCTGACAAAGGCGAGGTTGTTTGGCGTTATCGCGCCAAGGCAGCGATCTGGGGAACGTCACCGCTGGTTGATGGACGCCTTGTGTTTGGTGATAAAGCCGGCTGGATTCATTCGATCTCGGCCGATAATGGTGAAGCGATCAGTCAGATCAAAATTGGTGATAATATCAACGCGACGCCCGCGATTCTGAACGGGCGAATTTACATCGGCGCTTTCAATGGGAAGCTGTACGCTTTGAAGTAATCTTGCTCGTTTACCTGGTCGACAACACAATCGATGGTCAGGGTGTAAGCCCGCGTGAGATTCGCGCGGTTCTTGGCCGTTTGATTCCCGGTCTCGAGATCCTCATCGAACCGCTGCACAGCGTTACGCTCGAGCGAGTTCGCAGCCTGCGTCCTTCGCACATAATCCTGAGTGGGCAAAGTCATCCCTGGGAGAAGTATTCACCAGAATCACTGGCAGGCGTTTTTGACGTCATCAAACGCGCGAGCCAGCCGATACTTGGAATCTGTGGTGGTCATCAACAGATCGCGATTGCGTACGGCGCGAAGGTTGGGTTGATGGAACGACTCGAGCCCGGAGAGGGATACGAAGGGGCAAAACGCGAGCGAGGATTTTTGCCGATACAGAATACGGGCGAAGGATTGTTCAAGGATTTGCCTTCAGAGATCACGGTCTGGCACAACCACTGCGATGAAGTGAAGGAGTTGCCGGATGGGTTCCGGGCGACTGCTTCAAATGAGACTTGTAAGATCCAGGCGATGCAACAGAAGGGACGCCGGCTTTACGGGATTCAGTTTCATCCGGAGTTGTTTGATGTTGAGCATCCTGCAGGACAGCAGATCGTCGAGAATTTTCTGAAACTCTGAAATGGGCCTCCTTGGAGTGCGGTGCCTTGGCACCGCTTTGGTCAAAGAGCGCCCTTTTGTGTTTGTCACGCCTTTGAAAAAAGCGGCAACAAGTTGCCGCACTCCAAGAGCTGATTTAAGCCTTCAAAATCCTTCCAGCGGAGCAAATTTCCTCTGTCGATGTGACTGTTCGGTTTTTTCTTAAGTTACAGCATTTCACCAATTACACTGCTTAGTGTTATTTTTCTCACAAAACTCACGCCCGTCTCACGGTTGAAAGGGCTTTTAGCCGTGTGCTAGCCTCCTAACGAATCGCGAACAATTGCTGAAGTAATCGTCGCTTTTCGCTTTACCAAATCAAAAACTTTCGGCGCACCGCATCAAGGATGCAAGCCCCCAACCTCGGCTGACTTTGAATCAGACTCCTAGAGCCAGGGGACGAGTCATAGGAAAGAACGGACTCGCGCAGGACGCTGAAAAGTTAAGTAATAAATCGGACAGGAGACCCGAATTGAAAGCTTATTCTTTTTTCAGTGGAAGTGCGCTCGTAGCAGCCGCATTTCTGACCAGCTCTTTGATACTTTCTGCCAGAACTCTCTCGGCGGAAACTCTTCCGTCTCAAAACCAACAATCAACCAAATCAACTCAAACCATCGGAGAAGCTACTACTCCAGTTGCTCTGGAAGTTTCCGCAAACGGTAACCTCGGTGAAAAGCTTGCGGTCCAAGAATCGTACGTTGTACCGCCGGCCACTTACATCGCAACTGCGTACAGTTTGCGTGGGCGCACTGCGAGTGGACGAATGGTAGCCAAGGGATTGATCGCGGCGGATCCGCGTCACTTACCGCTTGGTTCGCGTGTAAGGCTCCAGGCTGGTAATTACAGTGGTGAGTATCTCGTGGCTGACACCGGCGGTTTGGTTCGTGGTAAGCGCATTGACATCTGGACGCCTTCGTCTCGAGAGGCGATGCGTTTCGGACGACGCCCGGTGAAATTGACCGTGTTGAGTTTGGGCGGCAAGCGCGCGAAGTAATTCAGGGCGTGCACGGCAAGGTTGAATGGGCGACCACTTAGCAGGTCGCCCGTAGTCGTTTTAAAGCCCCATTAAAGAGTCAGCCGGGCCACCACACTGGCAATCATTTCGTGCTAACATTTGGCCTCACATGTCATCAGCTCAAACTGCCAACAATGAAAATCGGGATGTTCCGATAGCGGAGCCGCTCGTCGAGGTAAGACGTGGCTCGATCACTGAATCGCGTCATCGCGGGCACATCGCCGTCGTCGAACCTGACGGAAATGTCGTTGCTGTCGCCGGCGCCCGCGAAACGGTCACCTTCCTGCGATCGTCTGCGAAGCCGTTTCAGGCTTTGCCGTTGCTGACTTCCGGAGCCGCCGATCGATTTGGGTTTACCGATCGCGAAGTGGCGATTGCGTGTGGCTCACACAACGGCGAAACGATTCATACTGAACTCGTCGCTTCGATGTTGCGGAAGTTGAATCTGGGTACGGAGGCGCTGAGGTGTGGCGCGCACGAACCCTACGGTGCTGCCGCTGCGCTCGAGCTACGCGAACGAGGTGAACAGCCCAGCGCGCTCCATAATAACTGTTCGGGAAAACATGCGGGCATGCTCGCACTCGCGTTGCATCTCGGCGCTCCCATTGAAAACTATGAGAGCCCGACGAACCAGGTTCAGAAAGCGATTGCCGATGTGATGGAACAGTTCTCGGATGTGGCGGTTACGGATATGGCGGTCGGCATCGATGGCTGTGCGGCTCCGATATTTGGCATCACGATCAAAGCGATGGCCCTCGCGTATGCGAGATTAGTGTCACCGCCTGAAAGTTTTGACAAAGAGACACAGGACGCTTGCGCGCGAATCGTGAGGGTGATGGGTGAGTATCCTGAATTGATCGGCGGAACCTCCGACCGGCTCGACACCGAGATCATGCGCGCCGCTCCGCATCGCGTAGTTTCAAAAGTCGGCGCGGAAGGCGTTTACACGGCGGGTATTAGACCTTGTGAGCAGTGGCCCAACGGATTAGGCGTCGCGTTAAAGATTGAAGACGGCGACGATAAGCGCGCGCGTCCGACGGTCGTCGTCGAGTTGTTGCGCCAACTTGGCGTGCTGCGCGACAAGTCGCTTGAAGCCGTGGCGAAGTATGCGTTCTTTCCGGTGCGAAATCGCAGAGAAGATCTGGTTGGTGAGATCGCTGCGTCGTTTGCGTTGAAGCGGCCTTCCGGTGAAGTCCTGGCAGTATGACTAACGAAGGACAACTAAATCTTCCGCCTTTGCAGCGCGATGCAGCCGGCCGGATCGACCTGGATTCTGTGCCGGATGTAATCGAGTGGTTCCTTGATTACGATCAGCGAGTTGCGGTCGTCAGGCACGCTTCAGTTGAAGAAGTCTTTCAGTGGAAACAGCAACACACGCAAGCTCAGGGCGAGGAGATCTTTCAGTTCAAGCGAGCTGAAGATCGGTTGGCGATCGGGATTATTCAGGCGCTGGCTGATAACGCTGGTGAGCGAGAGTTGCACTCATGGATTGGTCAACTGCTCGGCGCTCTCGATACCGCGGCGAAAGCGAATGAAGCGACTGCGGAGTCGTACAAGTTGGATCTGCGAAGCGGAGGATCGATCGTTGAACAAGCGCAGAAGATCCCGTTTGAGCGAGGGCGGACGGAGTTTCTGTTGAATTGCTGGATAGAGACGTTGTGCACTGCTGAGGCGCGAGTGTTGGGTTGGTTGTATAAGGAATTCTACGGCCGGCCTTACGCGCCATAAGAAGGTTTTCTCTCGCGGCGACGCAACGGTCGCAGCGGAAAGCCCGCAAAGAATTTCGTAAGTCGTCTTCCGTTGCGCCGTTGCGTCGCCGCGAGAGAAAATCTGATCCATGACACCGGAACTCCGCGAACTCTTCCCAGTAACCAAACATTCGATCTACCTCAACCACGCGGCCATCTCACCGCCTCCGATTCCGACGATCCGCGCGATCGAATCGCAACTCAAAGACGTTCACGAAAGCGGCTCCACCAACTTCCGCAGCTGGCTCGCAGTTAAAGAAGACGCTCGCAAGCTCCTCGCCGGCCTTCTCGGCGCGCGCCCGGAGCAGGTCGCCTTCGTCCGTAACACGTCTGACGCCCTCTCTACAGTCGCAAATGGAATGACCTGGCGCGCCGGCGACAATATCGTCACCTTTCGTCGCGAGTTTCCATCGAACATTTATCCGTGGTTACGCATACGCGACATCTTTGGCGTCGAAGTTCGGATGTGCGAAGAACGCGACGGCCGCATCGATTTCGCCGAACTCGAGAGTTTGATTGACCACCACACGCGCATCGTCTCGATTAGCCATGTCCAGTACGCGTCTGGTTTTCGAATCGATCTAAAACGACTCGGACCAATCGCGCGGAAACACGATGCTTTGCTGGTTGTTGATGTGATTCAGGCGCTGGGAGTGGTTCTCACTGATGTTGAATCCGAATTCATCGATGTTGCGGCCGGAGCCGGACACAAATGGCTGCTAACTCCCGAAGGCGTCGGTTATCTGTTTCTTTCAGATCGTGCCCGAGACCGAATCCAGCCAACGCTCGTGGGTTGGGTGAGCGTCGCCGACCCGGACGATTATCTTAACTTCGAACAGGGTTGGAATCGCGGAACGCTCGCGTGGGAAACAGGGACTGGCCCAGCCTCGTTGCTGCATGGTTTCAAGGCGAGCCTCGAGCTCCTGAACAGTTACGGCGTGAAAAACATTGCAAACTACCTGGAAGAGCTCACGGATTACTTATGCGAGCGTTTGGAAGGAACGCGGTACGAGATTGTCAGTTCACGAGCTCCCGGAGAGAAGTCTCAGATCGTTTGTATTCGCCCGCCTGAAGGACTTTCGGCGATGGCGCTATATCACCGGCTAAACTCTCGCCAAATCATCACCGCGCCGCGCAATGATCGCCTTCGGATCGCCCCTCATTTTTACAACACACAAGCGGAGATTGATAAGTTCATCGCGGCCTTACCTTAACAGCGAGCGATTATAGTTCGCTTGTACTGTATGGTTTGTATGAAAGGTGTACAAGTCTGTGAGACTTGTGTTCGCTTCCGCACAATCGCTTCAACTTCGTAACATAGAAAAACCCCGCAAAAGTGCAAAAGATAGATTTTGCTTGAACCAATTAGGCAATTGGCACGGTCATTGCCAAAGAGGAAATCAGAACAAGAAGGGTAGATAAGGGTAAATCGGGTCAGGCTCTGAAACTGCGGTGAGTGGAGGCTTTGGGGGAGGCATCCTCTCACAGATTTAGAAGCAAGCGTTTGACTCTTTTGGGGGAACGGAGTGACGCTTGTGACGCAGTTGAAGAGCAATAATAGCGGTGCTGCTGATTATCGTCCTGACGGGGCTTGGGGGAGCCTCCCAGGAAAGGTCAGCAGCCCGCAATTTTTTTGGCCCGGTCTGTAGTCACAGATTTTCACGGACGAGAACAGATTCTAAATCCGTTTTCATCCGTGCAATCTGTGGCTAGTTTCTTTCACGCAGCAGACGACTCGGGTTGGTTTCAGCACTCATCTCATCCAGATTCAATCGCAGCATTCCGCCGGCATCAGAAAAAGCAGTCACATCTTTTTGTTGTGAACGGCGATAGCTGAACAGCAGTCCACCAATCAAAGCACCCAAACCTAAACACGCGACCGCGGCATAGCCGGAAGCT
Source organism: uncultured Acidobacteriota bacterium (assembly GCA_963708055.1). Classification (GTDB taxonomy): domain Bacteria; phylum Acidobacteriota; class Blastocatellia; order Pyrinomonadales; family Pyrinomonadaceae; genus PSRF01. Next base: position 3,604,456 of record OY970193.1, read on the forward strand.
TTCAGAACAGCAACCAAAACGCCCAGCATAGTGTTGACGTAATGGTTCTCAGCTTCTTTGAGGATGTTGGGGTTTTCGCCAAGCCACTGAACCACCTGTTCGTATTTTACTTCGCTAATCAACTGCTTCGCCGTCTGTTCATCGGGAGCGTCAAACACCAACACTGAATAGTTTCCGACCCGACGATAAGCCGTTGGCGCCGGTTGGCCCAGTTTCCACAGTTCCTGGATACGAGCGATGATGCGCCGGTCGTTGTCGGTTGCCAGTTGCGGCGTATTGAATTCAAGGACCAGGACTTTACTTGGACCATACGTCGCCAGCGCTGCGTCAGCATTACGATCTGACTGAACCGCGTCAAAGACCGCGTGTTGAAAAGGCAGTCGCTGAAGGTTATCGAAACTGTTGAGATAAACAGCGTTCTTCTGGGCCTCTGCCGGCTTTGGCAGGTGCTTGATCAACGCCGGAATATCATTCTCACCTTTGTCGAGCAAATTGGACCACGCGTGGGCCAGTTCATTTAACTCTGCGGGTTGGCCTTTCAGTTTCGTTATCCGAACGAACGTAGCGCCTTTGAAAAAAATAATCTCGTTCTCGAGCTCAATTCCGGCCGTGCCGATATTGTTCACTATCTCAGCACTCGGGTTCGATGCACGCGCGCCCACCGACATCAAACTGAGCGCTTCGTAAGCCTGCGTATCCTGACGAAATTGGAAACTTTCAACTGAAAACCGGCTGCCATTGGCTCCGAGGTATTGCGACCCGTAACTGTTTAAGGACATCGGGCCGACGCCGAGATTCTTTATCGGGGTCGGCGCTCCAGACTGACGGAACTTGCCGACCGTCGCCGGCATCGCTTTGGTAAGTTCGCTGCCAGGGGTTTGTGCGAGCGCGGAAACTGCAAGGAAGCTCAATAAGACAAACAAGTTTCCCGCAAAGACGCAAAGGCGCTTTGCAGGGAGAAATCTTTTCTGAACACAGTTACTTAAACGCAAATCTACAAACTCCTCGTGCGACCTAAAAACGCCTTATCTTAGAAACCGCCGGGGCTATGATGTTCCCACAGACTGTTTTGGCAGCACAGTTTAAGTTTAATGCCAGCGTCGTAGTTCGCGCAAAAGAAGGTCGGCGTAGTGGCGGGGATTACTGATGTTGTGCATGACTATCGACCCGCCTATTTCACTGGCATTGTCGATGATGACGTCGCCAAAACCCATCAGTCGCTGCGGAATGGAGGCCGAGACGGTCACATCCTGGACTTTGCTGAGCGGGATGTTTTTAGTGGTGCGAGCGATCAGGCCGGTATCAATCTGGAGCTTGGAATCAGTGACGGTGTAGCGAACCATGTTACGCCGGATGTGGTAGTAAGCTGGAATCAGCAGCATCGCCAAAGCGAGTGGAATCGAAACCCATGCAGGTACGCCGATATAGGCCAACAGGAAAACAAGTGTAATCGCGGCCAGGGCCGTCAGCGCGTATCCGGCCTTGATGAAGATCATTGTCGGGCGAACCGTGAAAACAGTGTGTTCCAAGTCCTGATCGCCGCCAAATTCCAGCGAACGCGATTGCAGACGCGCGATGCGAGTGGCCTCAGGATCGCTGGCCGGCGCGCCGCAATTTGAACAGAAACGGACGCTTGGGGGAACGTATGCGCCGCAACCGGAACACGTCATCGATTTTGTTCCTCGCTCAGTTTGAACCACGTATTTCGCACCTGCCAATCATGCTACAGAAGTACCGCGAATACAATGAACGCGGATGAACACAGATTAGTTCTGCGTTCATCCGCGTTCACCTGTGGCTAAAACTGTTACTACTGGCTGACTAGCTGTAAACGACCATCGGGAAGGCGCATCATGAAGACGCTGCGCTCGTAGACGGTAAGCGGTGTTGGATCTTTCTGTTGGGCGACTTGAGGGCGGATGGTGCCGGCGGTAGCCAGCGCGTTCGGATCGCGAATCATGCTGTAGCGGTTTCCGATTCGTCTTACGTACTCGCGTGTTTCGCTGTATGGGGGAACGTTGTAGCCATACTTCATCACGGCGCCTTCGCCGGCGTTGTAGCCCGCCAGCGCCAAACGCACATCGCCTGAAAACAGGTCGAGCAGGAATCGCATGTAACGCGCGCCGCCTTCGATATTTTGTTTCGGATCCCAGATTTCTTTGACGCCAAAGCGAGCGGCTGTCGGCGGCATCAATTGCATCAGTCCGCGCGCACCTTTGTATGACAGCGCGCGAGGTTTGAAACTCGATTCCTGGTGCATGATCGAATAGAGCAGCAGAGGGTCGACCGAATTTCGCTTGCCGGATTCCACGATAAAACTGTCAACCGCGGCATTGCCGGTTGTAAAGCCTCCCAGCGACGGGTTCAGGGGCTGGCTGGTCAGATGTACTAACGCGCCTGGCGCAGGCGTATGGGTGTAATTACGCGAGCTTAAGAGCCGTTTGGCTGGCTGGGGCTTAGGGGTGGGGTCGACTTTAGGGATTTGAATCTGAACTGCGTTGGGAAAATCGAAGTTGTCGACCTGGTAGTTTGCGGGGCTCTGCGCGGCAGAAACCGCTGCCGACGCAGTGAAAATGGCCAAAAGGAGTAATGATTTTCGCATTTATTTGTCGATTACCGCTGAGATTCGGGGCGAGAGTGAGAAAGCTCTGAACAACAAGCCGAAGGCATCCTAACACACGAACAGCTAATGTGTAAAACTATGTTGGCCACAGATTAACGCAGATTTTATTTGAGGTATTGACAGCAGTTGTATGATAGCGGCGTTTTCGGAAGAAAACCTCACACTCAACCATTAACCGCGCGCTTCTGCGCGCCTCACAAAGGAAGAAGAAAATGAAGCATATCCTTACGCTCACTCTACTACTGCTCTGTGTCCTCAACACCGGAGTAATCGCACCCAACTCAACCGCTACCGCCGCACAAACGCCTGCAAAAACGGCCGCCAAGCGAGGGCCAGTGTTTCGTGCCACCAAGGAACAGATCAATCAGGCCCAGGCCATTCTCAAGCAGCGCGGTTTTTATGGCGGGGAACAATTAGGGAAGCTTGACGATGCGACGCGCGAGGGACTGCGCAAGTATCAACAGGCGGAAGGTCTCAAGGTGACCGGCACGCTCAACAAGCTCACTCTTGAGAAGATGAACATCACGCTTACCGACAAACAGAAGACTATGTGATCTAACCTTCTGTGAAAACAAAGGGACAGGATTAACAGGATGAACAAGATTTACAAGTAAATCCTGAAACATCCTTGTAAATCCTGTCCAATAAATCTAGCTCAACAGGCGCGCCACAACTTCGTAGCTCTTTTCCAACGCTGCGGGCAGGTTCTCGGGCTGGTTACCACCGCCCTCAGCCATGTCAGCTTTACCGCCGCCACGGCCGCCGATGATCGGCGCGAGCTCTTTGATAACTTGTCCCGCGGGAACCTTGCCGGTGAGATCGGCTGACGTTCGAACAATCAGCGAAACTTTTCCGTCACTACTTCGTCCGAGCACAACCACGCCCGACTTAATCCGCGCGAGCAGTGTGTCAGAGAGTTGTCGCATGGCCGCCGCATCGAGACCGCTTGCCTCGCGTGCCAGGACTTTGATCCCCGCAACCTCACGCGATTCATCGCCGTTTGCTGAACCACCAGTCGCTCCGGTAGCGATCTTCAAGCGCAATTCATCAGCTTCGCGACGCGACTTTTTCAACTCGTCCTGCAAACGCGTAACCGTCGTCGCCAGATCGTGGCGTGAGGTGCGTAAACTACTGCTGAGTCCATCAACCAGCAGCTCGGCTTCACGGAATCGTTCGTAAGCATCCATGCCGGTGATAGCTCTGATACGTCGAACACCCGAAGCGATCGATTCGTCACTAGTGATTTTGAACAACCCGATATCGCCGGTCGCGCGTACGTGTGTCCCGCCGCAGAGTTCCTTCGAAAAGATCCCCTCAACGCCGTTGATAGAAAGCACGCGCACCTTTTCGCCGTACTTTTCACCAAACAACGCCATCGCGCCCGAACGCATAGCTTCTTCAACTGCCATCTCGTCTGTCTGCACCGACTCGTTACGCAGAATGTGGTAGTTGACGAGACGTTCGATCTCTTCTTTCTCCGCGGCTGTCAACGGTTGGTAGTGCGTGAAGTCGAAACGCAGATAGCCTGGCGCCACCACGGAGCCGGCCTGTTTCACGTGTGTTCCCAGAACTTCGCGCAGCGCCGCGTGCATCAGATGCGTGGCGGTGTGATTACGCCGCGTGGCGTCGCGCTTTTCAACATCGACTTCCGCCGAAACTGTATCGCCGACGTTGATGGTCCCTTTATCAATCTTGACCTTGTGAACGATCAAACCCTGAGTTGCGTAAGTGTCGAGCACAACAACCGACGTGGGTGCAGTTCCAACCAACAAGCCAACATCTCCGACCTGTCCGCCGCTCTCGGCGTAGAACGGTGTGCGATCGAGAATGAGTTCGCCCTCGTCACCCTCGCTGAGCGAGGTAACGTCATCGCCTTTCATCAGGGCGACCACTTTCGAATCTGTGACGTTGGTGGTTTCGTAGCCATTGAATATCGGCAGTTGCAGCCGTCCAGCGAGGGCGGCATAAACAGGATTGGCTTTAGTTTTCGTTTCGCCTTTTTCCGCCGCGATGGTTTGCTGAAGTTCCTGGAGCGCAGCATCGAATGAACTGTTGAACTCCTCCTCGTCGACGGCAAAACCCCGCTCCTCCAAACTAACCCGGATGAGATCTCGAGGCGTTCCAAACGTGTCGTAAAGTCGCGCCATCGTTTTGTAATCCGGCATCGCGCCCTTCGTGGCCGAGAACACTTCATCGAGTTTGTTCAAACCGACGGTCAACGTCGATCGAAAACGTTCTTCCTCGAGCCGGACCATCTTCTGCACAAACTCGCGATGTATCTCCAACTCCGGATAGGCATCATTCATCAAGTCGATCACAAAATTGGTGACCTCATTGAAGAATGAACCCTCGAAGCCGAGCGTATGATGACCCTGGTAGATCGCGCGTCTCATGATCTTGCGAAGAACGTAGTTTCGTCCTTCATTACCGGGAAGAATTCCATCGGTAATCGCAAAAGCGGTCGTACGCGCATGATCGGCAATCACACGCATAGCAAAGCCTTCCTGACTGTCAGGCTCGTAATTGCGATCGGCAAGCTTGGCCGCAAAATTAACAATCGGGCGAATCAGATCCGTGTCGTAGTTTGATTTCACACCCTGCAACACGACCGCGATCCGCTCAAGTCCGGCGCCGGTATCAACCGAGGGCGCGGGCAACGGATCGAGCTTGTACTTGCCCTTTTCAACTTCGCTGCGAACAAACTGCATGAAGACCAGGTTCCAGATCTCCATGATCGTATCGCCTGGTCCATTGACGTTGGCCGCTGAGTTTTCCGGGTCGTCAGGACTTGGACCCATGTAGTAGTGAATCTCGCTGCATGGACCACATGGGCCAGTTTCGCCCATCTGCCAGAAATTATCCTTGCGTCCAAAGCGCAGGATTCGCTCGCGTGGAGCGCCCACCTGTTCCCAAAAACGTTCGGCGTCTTCGTCCGGCGATACTTCTTCGTCACCTTCGTAAACGGTGAACCAAAGGCGTGCCGGATCCAGCTTCAGGACATCAACCAGAAACTCCCACGCAAATTTGACGGCGTCTTGCTTGAAGTAATCGCCAAACGAGAAATTTCCCAGCATCTCGAAAAAGGTGTGATGCCGGGCGGTCTTGCCAACTTCGTCAAGATCGTTGTGCTTGCCGCCGGCTCGTATACATTTCTGCGACGACGCGGCGCGAATATAGTCGCGCTTCTCCGCACCCAAAAAGACGTCCTTAAACTGATTCATGCCTGCGTTTGTAAACAGGAGGGTCGGATCGTTGGCAGGCAGCAGCGGCGAGGAACGCACGCGGGTGTGCCCGTGCTCCTCAAAATATTTCAAAAATGCTTCGCGAATTTCGTTACCAGTCATAGGTGGTCGAGTTTACCTGACATCCGTGTCATCCGTGAAATCAGTGGCTAAAGATCGAACCTTGTTGCTCACCATCTCAAACGGAAAGCCCTGTCGCAGCAGGTGATCGAACAAACTTTTGGCTTCCAGCCGGTTTTTTGGCCTGCCGCGGATGCGCAGTCGCTTTTCGATGGCCTTGTCGATGAGTTGTTCTTCCGACGTTTCGGTAAAGACCATCTCCAGTGCCTCATTCGCGACCTTACCTTCAACTTTTTTCAACTCCAGATCGCGTTGAAGCCGGCGACGGCCAATGGGTTTTTGTTTCACTTTGTAGGACGCATAACTGAATGCGAATCGCTCGTCATTCAGATAGCCATACTCGCGTAAACGTGCGATTACAATTTCTACGGTATTTTCATCCGTGTTCTTCGAGCGCAATAATCTTTCGCGCAGTTCCGCCACGGAACGCGGTTTAGCTGCAAGCAGTTTCACGGCACGCGCGAAAGTCCGGCGTCGGAGTTCTGAAGTGGTTTCAGTCACGGATTTAACAGATTAAACGGATCTGAAAAGAAAACAAAACATCTGCGTTAATCTATGTTCATCTGTGGCTAAGTTAGAATGTCTTCTATGGATGGCGTTTTAGTTATCGATAAACCTGCGGGTTTCACGTCGCACGATGTGGTGGCGCAAACGCGTCGTATTCTTCATGAGCGGCGCATTGGTCACACCGGCACTCTCGATCCATTTGCTACCGGCGTTTTAGTCATACTTCTCGGCAAGGCCACGCGACTGGCGCAATTCCTGAGCGGCGTTGGCAAAGAATACGAAGCAATCATTCGTCTCGGTTACTCAACCGATACCGGCGATCGCACCGGCAATCCGATTTCTGAACCAACTTCAAGATCAGGCGACTGGTCTGAGACCGAGATCGAAGCCGCACTCCAAACTCTTCGGGGTGATATCGAACAGGTGCCGCCAATGTATTCAGCCAAGAAGATCGAGGGAAAGAAACTCTACGAACTGGCACGCCGCGGCGAAATCGTTGAACGCAAACCGATTCAGGTTTGCATCCATGAGTTTGTGGCGATCAAACCGGAAGGACAACTGATAAAGAACAACCTCGACGGCACCTTCGATTTTCACGCTCGTGTTTCCTGTTCGTCAGGCACTTATGTCAGAACCCTGGCCGAAGATTTTGGTCAACGTTTGTCAGTTGGCGCTCACCTCGCGGAATTGAGAAGGACGCGTGTCGGCGACTTTTCGCTTACCCAGGCCATCACGCTCGATCAGTTAAAGATCCATTTTGGTGAAGAGTCGATCGGAACAGTTTTACTTCCGCCGGGAGCAGCGCTCTCGTGGCTCCCTTCCATGCATCTAAGCCCCGAGGACGCGACGCGCACCATTCACGGAAGAGACGTGAAAGCGGCTGAATCTGAGTGGTCCGATGGAGAGAACGTGAGGATGTTTGACGAGGCTGACCAGTTAATTGCGGTCGGCCAGTACGACGCCAAAGAACAGAGTTTGCATCCCCGCGTCGTACTGCACGGCGCCGAACAAAAACAGATGGGGTCTTGATCCGCTGTGGTATAATGCGTCGCACAAGGAAGCGCGCGTGTAAGTTCGCTTCCTTGATCTGTTTCCCTACCGGACTTCCGTTTGAAATCGATCATTGAGAAGCATGCCTCGAGGACGTAGCTCACGCTTACGCGCGCGTGAGGCGTATCGCGAAGCATCGATAGAACTAACCGCGGTTCCCCGACTAAGAGCGGTGTAAAATGGCGTGGCCTCTCCCCACACGCTGTCCAATGCGCGAAAAGCCGAAGAGGTTTCAAGGCTATGCAAGAGCAGGATGGCAAAAAGCAATTCAATATCAGCGAACGTTTGGAAGATCTGCGCCGTGAACACGAAGCGCTGCGTTGGGAAGGAACCTTCCGCGATTACTTCGAGTTAGTCTCCCAGAACCCGCGCATTGCCCAGCTTTCACACGCTCGCATCAACGACATGGTTCATGCCGCCGGCGTCGAACGGCTGAACGAAGGCACTCAACACGAAATCCTTTCCTACAAATTCTTTGCCGGAGAACTCTTCGGCATCGAAGAACCCATAGCCAGAATCGTCGAATACTTCAAATCGGCGGCACAACGTCTCGAAGTGCGCAAACGCATTCTGCTGCTCATGGGTCCCGTTGGCGGAGGCAAGTCGACCATTGTCAACATGCTGAAGCGCGGTTTGGAAGATTGGACCATGAACGACGGTGCAGTTTATGCCATCAAAGACTGCCCGATGCACGAAGAACCGCTTCATCTGATCCCGCATCAACTACGCGCTGAAGTCGAAAAACATTACGGCATTTATATTGAAGGCGATTTGTGCCCGCAGTGCCGGTATGCGCTGGATAAAACCTATAACGGGCGTCATGAAGACGTGAAGGTGCAGCGTGTGGTGTTTTCCGAAAAAGAGCGCGTCGGCATCGGCACGTTTTCGCCCAGCGATCCAAAGTCGCAGGACATTACGGAACTTACCGGCTCGATCGATCTGGCGACCATCGGCGAGGTTGGTGTCGAATCAGATCCGCGTGCTTATCGTTTCGACGGCGAATTGAATATCGCCAACCGCGGGCTGATGGAATTTGTCGAGATGCTGAAGGTTGATGAGAAATTTCTCTACAGCTTGCTGACACTGTCGCAGGAGCAAAGCATCAAGACCGGCCGCTTCGCGATGATCTATGCCGACGAAGTGATCCTGTCACACTCGAACGAGAACGAGTACATCGCTTTTGCCGGCAATCGCAAATCGGAAGCGTTGCAGGATCGCATCATCCTTGTGAGAGTTCCTTACAACCTGCGGGTATCGCAGGAGGAGCGGATCTACGACAAGCTGTTGCATCAGTCAGAAGCACTGCGCAACGTTCACCTCGCACCGCACACGTTGAGAGTCGCGGCGATGTTTGCCGTGATGACGCGGCTGGAAGAACCGAAACGACAAAACGTCGATATCGTCAAGAAGATGAAACTCTACGATGGCGAGGACGTCGAAGGGTACAAGTCGAAAGACGTGCGCGAGTTGAAAGAAGAGACGGTGCGCGAAGGCATGGACGGGATCTCGCCACGTTACATCATCAACCGGCTTTCGAGCGCCCTCGTCCGCGATGGCATCACGTGTATCAATCCGATTGACGCGCTACGCGCGATTAAAGACGGTTTCGAGCAACATACCGGCATTGGCAGCGAGCAGCGTGAACGATACTTGAACAACATTTCGCAGGCGCGCAAAGAGTACGACGAACTCGCCAAGATCGAAGTGCAGCGAGCGTTTGTCTATTCGTTTGAAGAGATGGCGCGCACGATGTGCAACAACTATCTCGATAACGTCGAAGCGTTCTGTAACAAGGAACGGATTAAGGATCCAATCACTGAAGAAGAGATGGATCCCGACGAGCAGTTGATGCGTTCGATCGAAGAGCAGATCGGGATCTCGGAAAACGCCAAGAATACTTTCCGGCAGGAGATTCTGATCCGTATCTCCTCGTACGCGCGCAAGGGCAAACCGTTTGAGTACAACTCACACGAGCGTTTGAAAGAGGCGATTGAGAAGAAGATCTTCGCCGACTTGAAAGACGTGGTGAAGATTACAACTTCGGTCAAGACGCCTGATCCGGATCAATTGCGGCGGATCAACGAAGTGGTCGATCGGCTCGTGAAAGAGCATAACTATTGCCCGGTTTGCGCGAATGAGTTGCTGACCTACGTCGGAACATTGTTGTCGCGCTAGAGTTTAGCCACAGATAACACGGATGAAGACGGATTATTCTTTTGATCAATCCGATTTTATCCGTGTAATCTGTGGCTTAAGTATGAAGAAACGATACTGGATCGCCGGTGCCGCAACTCTTGCCATAGCGGGCAAGTTGCTGTTGCGGCCACGCGACGCCGATTGGAATAAGTGCCGCGAAGTTGTTTTCCATTCGGATTGCTCGCGTTTTATCGACATCGATGGAGTTCGCGTGCATTACCAGGAAGCGGGCGATCCGAGCGCGCCGGCGATGGTCCTGATTCATGGGTTTGCTTCGTCAACGCTCGTGTGGAGCAAGGTCTTTTTAACGTTGGCCGCGGCGGGTTATCGCGTAATCGCGGTCGACCTGTTGGGTTACGGATATTCGGGCAAGCCACGTAACGGCCAATACACGATTGAAGGCCAGGCGAAACTGTTAATTCACCTGCTCGATGCGCTTGAAATCCGGCGCGCGATCTTTGTCGGTAGTTCTTATGGCGGCGCCGTCGCAGCGACCTGCGCTTTGGACTATCCCGAGCAGGTTGAAAAACTGTTGCTGGTTGGAACCGTCAACAACAATCGCCCGCTCGCGTTCGCGCTAATGCGACTGTTTGGTTCGCCTGTATTCGGCGATGTTGTGTCGCCGCTTTTGATCGGCTCGCGACGATTACTGCGACGTCGCATGAAGCGGGTTTACGATCGTCATGAATGGGTGTTGGATGAACGACGAGTTGATGCGCGGCATCTGCCACTGCGCGCTGCGGGCACACATCGCGCAATGATCCGCACGGTGCGAGATTGGGACGCTGAACGTATCTCACGAGACGCGCATCTAATCACGCAACCGACGCTGCTGATTTGGGGCGACAACGATCGGGAAATTCCCCTCGCGGACGGTGAAAGGTTACATGCCGAGATCCCCGGCTCGCGCTTGATCGTTTTTTTGAGTTGCGGCCACCTGCCGCACGAAGAATATCCGGAGGCGTTCACGAATGTCGTGATCGATTTTTGTAAAACTACTTCGGTGTAATCTGTGGATGGATGGAGTTTTTATGTCCATACAACGCAATGATTGGTCGCTACAGCGCAAGGGGATAATTGATCAGGAACGCCACAAAGACCGCGTCAAAGAAGCTATCCGCAAAAATCTAGGCTCCATCGTTTCGAACGAAGCCATCATCCTCTCCGACGGCAAACGCACCGTTAAAGTCCCCATCAAGGCTCTCGACGAATATAAGTTTCGCTTCAATTATCAGAAAGCCAAACACGTGGGCCAGGGCGACGGCAAAACTCGTGTCGGCGACGTGATTGGACGCGAAACACGACCAGGCAGCGGTCAGGGATCGGGCCAGGCCGGACAAGACGCCGGCGCGGATTATTACGAAGCCGAAGTGAATATCGACGAACTTGCGGCCCTGATCTTCGAAGATTTGCAGCTTCCTTATCTCGAAGAAAAAGCAAAGAAGGCCGTCCAGTCACGCAAGACGCAGTTCAACGAAATCCGCCGTACGGGTGTGATCGCAAATCTCGACAAGCGCCGCATGATCCTCGAAAACATTCGCCGCAACGCCCGCGAAGGCAAGGCGCGTTTTGGCGACATCAAGAAAGAGGATCTGCGGTTCAAGACGTGGGAAGAAGTGATGCGCTACGAGTCAAACGCGGTCGTGATCGCCATGATCGACGTGTCAGGCTCGATGGGTGAGTTTAAGAAATACATCGCGCGTAGTTTTTATTTCTGGATGGTTCGTTTTCTGAGGACCAAGTACGACAACGTCGAGATTGTTTTCATCTCGCATCACACGGAAGCGAAAGAAGTAACCGAGGAGCAGTTTTTTACGCAGGGAGAATCGGGCGGCACCGTTGTTTCATCGGCTTATCAGCTCGCGCTCGACGTGATCAAGCATCGCTACCGGCCTTCGGATTGGAATATCTACCCATTTCACTTCTCTGACGGCGACAACTATTACTCAGACAACGAGGAAGCAGTCAGGCTGGCCGACGAACTGATCGCAACCTGCAATTTGTTTGGTTACGGCGAAATCGGTGAGGAAGGATCGTCCAGCTATCGTCGGTCATCAGGCGCGTTGTTATCGATCTTCAGCGATCGGCTACAACAAAAAGACCGTTTCGTCGGCGTGCGCATTGACGATAAGGAAGACGTGTATCCAGCGTTGAAGCAGTTTTTTGGACGAAGGGGAGAGCAAACGCCGGGTTAGTGCTTTGTTCTTGGTGCTTTGTCCGTCATTCAACAAAGCACCAAGAACAAAGTGCAAAGTACAAAAATGGAAGATAAAGAGATCAAAGAGCTCGAGAAAGCCGTTGAGCAGATCTGGGAGGTTGCTCGTGGCTTTGGTCTGGATCCTTATCCCACCAACTTCGAAATCGTGCCCGCCACCGTGATGTACGAAGTTGGCTCTTACGCCTTGCCGGGTCGTTATTCCCATTGGACTTTTGGCAAAACCTACCATCGCATGAAGACCATGTACGACTTCGGGCTCTCGAAGATCTACGAAGTGGTCATCAATACAAATCCGGCTTACGGGTTTCTGCTGGAAACTAACAGTCCGATTCAGAACAAGCTGGTCATCGCGCACGTTCTTGGTCACGTCGATTTTTTCAAGAACAACACTTACTTCTCAAAGACCAATCGTCGCATGGTGGAAAGCGTTTCCACCCACGCACAGCGAATGATGGAGTACGAATTCCGGCATGGCCGGAAGACGGTGGAACGATTTCTCGACTCCGTGCTGGCCATCGAAGAACATATCGATCCTTACTTCTTCATCAAGCGCGAAATTCCCGTAGCCGAAGAAAAACGACGCGCCGAGCACCGGGCCAGGAAAGAAGGGCCATACGACGATCTCTGGCACCTCGAAAAAACTGAGGGTGAAGTTCAAACCGTGATTGTCGACGACGAAAAGCCCCGGGAACGATTGCCGGAAAAAGATTTACTTTACTACCTCATGAAAAACTCGCCCTCGATTGCGCCCTGGCAGCGCGATGTGATCGCGATGGTCCATGAGGAAATGGAATACTTCGTTCCGCAGATGCAAACGAAGATCATGAATGAAGGCTGGGCCAGCATCTGGCACGCGCGCATCATGCGCGAACTGGATCTCAACGACAGCGAGCACCTCGAGTTTGCCAACCTGCACTCCGGCGTCGTGTCGCCGCAGAAAGGACAGTTAAACCCGTATTACCTGGGCTACAAGATTTACGAAGACATCGAGCGCCGTTGGAACGAGCCATCCGCTGAAGAGCGTGAAAAGTTTGGACGCGGCGGGAATGAAGGCCGCGAGAAGATCTTCGAAGTACGCGAACTCGATAACGATGTTTCGTTCCTGCGCAATTATCTGACGGAAGAATTGTGTGAAGAGTTGGATCTGTTTGTGTTCGAGTTAGTTGACGAAGAGGAATGGACCATCACCGAGAAACGCTGGGAAAAAGTGCGCGATCAGCTTGTTGCCGGCATGACGAACTTTGGTTTTCCGTATTTGCAGGTTGAGGATGGCGACTACAACGGTAATCGCGAGTTGTACATGAAGCACCGCTACGAAGGCACGGAACTCGACATGCGTTACGCGCGCAAAGCCATCGAACACGTTCACACCCTCTGGGGCCGCCCCGTGCACCTGGAAACCGTCATCGACGACGAATCAACCGTGTTGCACTTCAACGGCGACGAACACGGGGAAGATTAGCCGTGGCTAAATATTCAACGCTTTACTGACCGAGGGATCTTTGCGGACGCGCCAGATCTTGGAATCGAGATAGTAGTGAATGAACGCGTAACCCCACAGAAATGAAATACCGAGTTGGACCATCAGTGGCGTTGCGGTACCGGAGGCAGCGTAGTTGAGAACTTGCCTCGGTCCCTGATAGATCACTCCAAAAATAATTCCGAAAGCAATGTAAAACAGCAGCCGCCGGCTGATTAATTCAGCCGCCCCATACTTTTCACGCGACTTGTACTTTTGATTGTGAAACCAGATCAGCCGGTGATACTGAAAGTTGTGGTAGATCGTCAGGATTGCGACGATCGCGATAGGTTTGTGCGGCATCGGCGTTAACAAAACGATCCAGTGCATCGGAATCGCTGCCGCCAGTAAGAGATACTTCGGCACATTCAACGACTCGCCCGTGATCGCACGTTGCACCTGGCGGCCAACCCAAACGATAAAGATCAGGATCGTTCCCGCCAGCAACAGTTTTGCAAATCCATTCACGCCACCGTGCAACACCGCCGGCACGCGCACCATCGCCTCCGGATCTCGCGCGATGAATTCTACAAACGGATAGTTGAAAGCAAACAACAGCAAGAGACGATCGAGTGCGTTGTCGATTCGTGCCAGGTCGCCGTTCTTCTTTTTATAAAGCACCATGAAGCCGTAGTGCTGTTTGACGAGGTGGTAGTAGGCCCAGAGGGCCGCGACAAAGAAGAAAACAAGCCCGGCGCCGGCCAGCACCATCAATGGTCCAATCGCAAAAAAGAGCAGCGAGCCCCATAACAAACGAGGCCGGTTCTTTCGTTCCGTAGGATCAAAATACGTGCGTGAGAAAGTGCCAAAAACGTGCGGCGCATCGATCAGAATGGCCCAGGCAGCGACCATTGGAACAAGTGGTACAAGCCCGGTCACATACAAAATCAGCAACGCATAACTCGACACGACCGATCCGATAAACCAAATCAGATCCTCACGCGTACCGATAATCCAACGCAGCGAGAGCGCGCTGGTTATGGGTTTTGCGACAATTTCAGCACTGGCGGCCATAAGGACTTTCGTTTACTGGAGCGGCATTTTATCATCGACCGCGAGGTGTGGAGAAAGCGGTCGTACAACTAATGAACAAACAAACATTCCAGGCGCATCCATGGCATGGCGTTTCACCCGGACCAAGAACTCCGGAACTGGTCAACGCTTACATCGAAATAGTTCCGACTGACGCAGTTAAATATGAACTCGACAAATGGTCGGGCCATTTGCGCGTGGATCGCCCACAGCGCTTCTCATCGATGTCGCCTTCGCTTTACGGCTTTATACCGCAAACGTTCTGCGGCCGCGAAGTGGCTGAACTCTGCGCCACGCGCACCGGCCGGACGGGCATTGAGGGCGACAAGGATCCGATGGACATTTGCGTGCTGTCAGAAAAGTCGTTTGCCCACGGCAGCTTCTTTCTGCATGCGCGGCCAATCGGTGGCTTGCGCATGATCGATGGTCTTGAGGCCGATGACAAGATTATCGCGGTGCTGGAGGGAGATTTGGCTTACGGGCGCATTTTCGAAGTCCGGGACGTACCACAAGGGCTAATCGACCGGCTGAAGCATTACTTTCTGAGTTACAAACAGCTTCCCAGCGATAAGGATAAGCGGGTGGAGATTGTTGATGTTTACGATCGGATGGAAGCGCTGGATGTGATTACTCGAAGTTTGAGGGATTACGAATCAGAATTCGGTTCTTAGTTATCCACAGATTTCACAGATTTTTCTGTGTAATCTGTGGATGGGTTTACTACCTACCAAATCTCTCGGAAATGTTGCAGCGAGTGCAAACAAGTCCCTTCCAGTTTTCGTCATCAACCCAACGGGCGAAGGCCGGTCCTTGAGGCCGTTGTGCGCCCGAAGGGTGATGATGCTGCTGATGTTTGCGCTCTGCGGCCTCTGCGCTGCAGTGTTTACAGAGCCACCCATAACCCAGATTGAAGAAGTGGGTCGTCTGGTGCATAAGCCCGGAGTTAACATCTGATCAGCGCCTCGAGTCAGGTGAATCCATCAAACGCACAGGCACTGACATTCGCTTGCCGTCGCGCCAGATTTGAACCTGAACAGTTTCGCCGATCTGATGTTTATCTAAAACTCGGAACAGATCGTCGGAATTACCCACCTTGTCGTTGTCGATGCCGACAATAATATCACCAAGTTCGACATCGCCCATCTCCGTTTGTTGTACGCCGCGCAGGCCGGCCGTCGCCGCGCCACCGCCGCGTGCCACCTGGAAAATCAAAACACCGTCTTCCACCGGTAGATCGATCTGATTGCGAAGCGTCGAGACGTCGCGCGTGTTGATACCCAGCTTAGGACGACGAACCTTGCCGTTCTGGAGCAACTGCGGCACCACTCGTTTTGCAATGCTCACCGGCACGGCAAAACCAACACCCGCGGAACTTCCCGAGGGCGAAAGAATCTGCGAGTTGATCCCGATCATGCGTCCGCGTGAATCGAGCAGTGGTCCACCTGAGTTGCCGGGGTTGATTGAAGCGTCAGTTTGAATCGCGCCTTCGATCAAGCGGTTGTTACGTGCGCGAATCGGACGTTGCAAACCGCTGATCACGCCGGTGGTCAACGTTCGGTCCAAACCAAACGGATTGCCGATAGCGAGTACCTTCTGGCCCACCACGAGTTTGTCTGAATCGCCCATCGGCACGACAGTCAGTGGTCCAGCCGGTTTTTCAGTCAAACGGATGACGGCGAGATCAGTGTCCGGATCGCCACCGACAACCACGGCGGCGTAGTCTTTCTTTCCGCCCATGCTGACGGAAAGTTTTTGGGCGCCTGCGATCACGTGGTAGTTAGTCAGAATATTTCCCTGCTGGTCGAGGATCGAACCTGAACCCGAGCCTTCCTGCGGCTCGACAAAACCAAAGAAGTCGCGTGCATACGAAGTTGAATGGATAAACACCACTCCCGGGCTGAGCGAGCGGTAAACTTCAATATTGTTCTGTTCGTCCGTGGCTGTCGACGGATCTGTAACTCCAGCCGGCGACGTTTCTGTAAACGCAGCTTCCGTCGGTTGAGAGCGGTTGTAGAGTCGGTCAACCAATACAACGGCGCCGGCCGCAAACAGTCCTGAAATAAGAGCTATCAATAAGATTTGGCGTGCGGAAAGTCTGTACATAACACTTCTTCCCTCTCTAACAATTATGGATTTTGGCCCTGTGCCAACATCGCTTGTAGGATGCTTTCGAAACGGGTGTCGTTGCGAGCTGATTGTAACAACGCCGGACAGTAGATGGTAGTTTCGTTTTGCTTAGATAAACAGCGAAACAAAAGCGTTCGGCAGGCTCTCCAGGTATCCCAGAAAGACCACGGGGCCGTCCCAGCCGAGCGCCACACAGCCTGTGGCTGCGTGCACCAGCATGAGAAGTCCGTAAACTCCGAGCACGGCGGTCAGGCCATGTCTGGCCATGGGAAGATGGGCACAACGATAGAGTATGTAGGCAGCGATGGCGCCGATGGCGAGTTTGGCACCCATAAAGGTCAGTTCGCCGTGGTCGAGGAGGCGGGCCATCAGCGCGTTGCCTTCGGTAGCGACGTTTAAGCGAATCCATACCAGCGTCAGTTGAGCATCGAGCGTGTTCAGCACGAATAACAGACAGCTTTTGGAAAGCGTACCCATTGTCACCTCATCGGCAAACGTTGTTAAACTTCGGCCCTATTACGCCAGAACCCCCGGAGCTGCGTAGCTGCGGGGGTTCTGCGTCACGGGAGGAACGAGACTCGTTCTTATGTTAAGTAAAAAGATTGAATCACAAGTTCGTTCCCGAAAATGCCACAACGAGGTGGAAACAGCAAAGTTTACGAGCGAAGCTGTTAGTCATATTCTGTTGGCGGGTGAGAATAGTTCCGGAATTTTACAATATCTCTGCGGCCCTCTGCGATCTCGGCGATGAAAGGAGCTCTCAAAACGCAGAGATCGCCGAGATACGCAGAGAGCCGCAGAGAAAAGTGCTATGAAGCAATCGATTGCCCAGGTTTTAGGCGAAGCATCCAAAATTTTGCAGGATGCTGAGGTGCCGGATGCCCGCCGTGATGCGGGTTCGCTGCTCTCGTTTGTGCTTGGCAAGGATCGAACGTTTCTCATCAGTCACGCCGAAGATCAGGTTGGCATTGAGCAGTTGGACCAGTTTCACAAACTGGTGGCGCGCCGCGCCGCGGGCGAGCCGTTGCAATACATCACGGGTGTTCAGGATTTTTACGGGCGAGAATTTCTGGTCACGCCGGATGTCCTGATTCCACGGCCTGAAACTGAATTGCTCGTCGAAGCCGTCCTCGAAAGCCTCGATAAAGAAGCATCGATCGTCTTTTTAGACATTGGAACCGGTTCGGGCTGTATCGCGGTAACTCTGTTATGTGAGCTTCCAAATGCTCATGCCATCGCTGTAGACAAATCAGCGGCGGCACTCGAGATAGCGAAACTGAATGCTTCAAAGCATTCAGTCGCAAATCGCGCCGAATTTCTCCTCTCCGACTGTTTCGACGGTTTGTCCTCAAAAAGTTCTCAAATTTTTCTCATAGTTTCTAACCCGCCGTACGTCACGGAGGCGGCAATGGCAGATTTACAGCGAGAAGTTAAAGACCACGAACCACATCTCGCGTTAACACCCGGAGGTGACGGGTTGAGCATCATTCGTCGTCTGCTCGACGATGCGCCTGACTTTCTGAATCCGGGTGGACAGATGTTTGTTGAGATCGGTTTTGACCAGGCGGAAGCGGTTAAAAGTCTCGTTGATCCTGAAGTTTGGGACTTCCGCGAAATCCGCCCCGACCTGCAGGGAATTCCTCGCATCGTGATCCTGAGAAAGAAGTGACTCCAAATACCTGTCACAACCAAACCACTTGTGGTGTTTAGGGTTCAGAGCCGCGTAAAAGCGAGTCACAAACGACAACCCCAGACATTCGAAGGAGACCGAAGTTATGTTCAGGTTTATAGGCGGAAGTGTGCTTTTGGCATCGTTACTGATCGTCGGTGGCGTTGCAGTAGTTGCGCAAAAAGAGAAGGACAAGGACAAAGACAAAGACCGGTCGATGACCTGTCGGCAAAATAGCTACTACAACGACAGGCTGGTCGGAAATTGCGAGATCAGAGAACAAACGCTGGCGTTGAGTGGCGGCACGATCGGCATCGACGGCAGGCAAAACGGCGGTGTGGTTGTAAAAGGTTGGGACCAGAACCAGATCCTGGTTCGCGCGCGCGTGCAAACTGGTGCGCCGACTGCCGCCGAGGCCCAGGCATTGGGCCAACAGGTAAGAATCGAAACCAGTGGTGCGAAAATTTTTGCGAGTGGTCCGGAAAGTCGTAAGGACTATCACTGGGATGTGAGCTACGAAGTTTTTGTTCCGCGTCGCAGCGATCTTTCGGTTGAGACGAAGAACGGTGGAATTGCGCTTAATGATGTCAACGGTCGCATCGACTTCACCGCTTTGAACGGCGGCGTAGTTCTCAGGCGCGTTGGTGGTGAGGTGCGTGGATCGACGACCAATGGCGGATTGGTAATCGAACTCACCGGTGATCGTTGGGATGGCGATAGCCTCAACGTCAGCACCACGAATGGCGGCATTATCCTGTCAGTGCCTGAGAATTACTCGGCACACCTGCAAACAGGGACAGTCAATGGCAACGTAAGCGTCGATTTTCCGGTGACTGTTCAGGGCCAGATTACGAAACAGCTGGCGGTGAACCTCGGTTCCGGCGGACAAACAGTTAAAGCGATGACAACGAATGGTGGTGTTCAAGTTAAAAAGATTACCGCCAATCAATAGGTGTGCGAGTAGAGAGGGCGGTGCAAAGGTGCGACGGGATTTCTCGTCGCACTTTTGTTTTTAGCCGCGGATTACACAGATCCGTGTCATCTGTGGCTAATAACCTGATTTTCATTTAATCTGTCCCGCATCGTGGACAAGTTTCGTATCACGGGTGGCCACCCGCTAAACGGCCGAGTCTCCATCTCAGGAGCGAAAAATTCGGCATTGCCGTGTATGGCGGCCGCGCTGCTGTCAGCGGAAACGGTTACGCTGCACAACATCCCTTACGTGCGCGATATCATCACGCAGCGACGTTTGCTTGAAGATATCGGCGCTACAGTTCTCACACCTGAACTTAGAACTCACAAGATTACCGCTGCCCACGTCGAACTTTTCGAAGCGCCTTACGAACTGGTAAAGACCATGCGTGCGTCAGTGCTTGCGCTCGGACCACTGCTCGCGCGTTTCGGCGAAGCGAAAGTTTCGTTGCCGGGTGGCTGTGCGATTGGATCGCGTCCGATCGATCTTCATCTCGCCGGTTTCGAGAAATTTGGCGCGGAAGTAAAGCTGGAAGCGGGAAATGTAGTGGCTCGCGCGCCGGCTGATGGACGCTTGCGAGCGGCTGACGTTCACTTTGGTAAGGTGACTGTCACGGGCACTGAAAACCTGATGATGGCTGCGACGCTCGCGCGTGGAACCACGACGCTTCATAACGCCGCCCGGGAACCGGAGATTGTGGATCTCGCCGACTTGCTGAACAAGATGGGAGCCCGTGTTAACGGCGCTGGAACAGAAACGATTCAAATCGAGGGAGTCGAGGCACTCGGCGGCGCGGAACATACGATTATTCCCGATCGAATCGAGACCGGAACTTTCATCGTTGCCGCTGCGCTCTCACGGGGACAGCTCGAAATCAAAGATTGTCGCCCCGATCACCTCGAGAGTGTGATCTCCCAACTGACAAATGTCGGCGTATCGATCAAGGAAGTGAATCCGACGACGTTGGAAGTTACTTGTCCGGATGGGTTAAAAGCCTGGGATGTGACCACCGAACCATATCCGCAGTTTCCCACCGATATGCAGGCGCAGTACATGGTGCTCATGACTCAGGCGCAGGGGAGGTCGGAGATTATCGAAACTGTTTTCGAGAATCGTTTTATGCACGCCTCGGAACTACAACGCATGGGAGCGCAGATACACATCGACGGGCGTTCAGCAATCGTTGATGGTCCAACCGCGCTGAATGGAGCGCGTGTAATCGCGTCGGATCTACGCGCCTCGGCATCGCTGGTGCTGGCGGGGCTGATTGCCAACGGTGAAACGGTGATCGATCGCGTTTACCACATCGATCGTGGCTACGAAAAGATCGAAGCAAAGCTACGGGCCGTGGGCGCCGACATTGAGAGAATCATTGCGCCGGTTGTGACCGCGCCGATTCTTGAACCAGTTTGATTAAGGAGGGGTTCAGTGACCACTGACGAGAACTGTTTGTTTTGTAAGATCATCGCGGGAACGATTCCGGGTGAGTTTGTGCACCAGGATGACCGCTGCGTAGTGCTTCGTGATATCAACCCGCAGGCACCGACGCACGTCCTCGTGATTCCGCGCGAGCACCTTGAATCTTTGGACGATGTGGCGCAGAAAGATGAGGCGTTAGTAGGGCATCTGCTTCGCGTTGGCGCGCTTGTTGCGAACAATCTTGGCCATTCGGAGTCGGGTTATCGAACTGTGATAAACACTGGCGCCGGTGCGGGGCAGTCAGTCTTTCACTTGCATGTTCACGTCCTCGCCGGACGATCGCTGGGTTGGCCACCAGGCTAACACGGATGAACACAGATCAAAATCCGGATTCATCCGTGTGAATCTGTGGCTAATTTACTTTCGGAGCTACAGCCCTCACCGCTTCCGACACGCCTGCTTCGTACTTCTTGAAGTTTTCATTGAAGCGACGCGCGAGGTCGTTTGCCTGTGCGTCGTAGGCGGCTTTGTCTTCCCACGTGTTGCGCGGTTGCAGCACCTCACCCGGTACATCAGGACACGACACCGGAACGCCAACCCCGAAGATCGGATCCGGCGTAGTTTCAGTTTGCGCCAGCGAGCCGTTGAGGATCGCGCGAATCATGGCACGCGTGTGACTGATCTTCATGCGCTTGCCGACGCCGTATGGACCACCACTCCAACCGGTGTTAACTAACCAACACGCAGCGTTGTGACTCGCCATCTGCTTGCCAAGCAAATCAGCATAAACGCCCGGATGCAGGACCATGAACGGCGCTCCAAAACAAGTGGAGAACGTTGCTTGAGGTTCAGTGACGCCTCTCTCCGTACCAGCGACTTTCGCGGTGTAACCGGAAAGGAAGTGATACATAGCCTGTTCCGGAGATAAACGTGCAACCGGCGGCAACACACCGAAGGCATCAGCAGTCAGCATGATGATGTTGCGTGGGTGGCCGGCGCGTCCTTCAGGTACGATGTTGTTGATGCTGGTCAGCGGATACGAAGCGCGCGTGTTTTCAGTCTTGCGTGCATCGTCGAGATCGATTCCGCGAGTCACTTCGTCGTAGACAACATTTTCCAGGATCGTGCCAAACATCTCGGTAGTGCGATAGATGTCAGGCTCAGCTTCGGCTGACAACTTGATCACCTTCGCGTAGCAGCCGCCTTCGAAATTAAAAACACCATCGTGAGACCAGCCGTGTTCGTCGTCGCCGATTAACCGGCGCTCAGGATCGGCAGAAAGAGTTGTTTTGCCTGTTCCTGAGAGTCCAAAGAAGATCGCCACGTCACCTTCTGCGCCGACGTTGGCTGAACAGTGCATGCTCATCACGTCGCGCTGCGGCAACAGGTAGTTCATGATCGTGAAGGCACTCTTTTTCGTTTCGCCGGCGTAAGACGTTCCACCAATCAACACCAATCGCTGGCTGAAATCCATCAGGATAAACGTTGGAGAACGAGTGCCGTCGCGCTCAGGGTCGGCCTGGAAACTGGGAAAGTTGATGATTGTGAATTCAGGCTTGTGTGACTCAGTGTCGCCGCTGTTGCTGATGAACATCGTGCGGGCGAAGAGTGAATGCCACGCCAGTTCGTTGATCACGCGTACGGGCAAACGATATTTAGGATCAGCGCCTACAAAAGTGTCCTGCACAAAAAGCTCGCGGCCTTTTGCATGGGCCATCATTCGATCTTTGAGTGCGTTGAACTTTTCCTGAGAGAAATCTTTATTAACGTCGCCCCAGAAAACCTTATCTTCGCTACCCGCTTCGCGCACGATGGCTTTATCTTTGGCCGCGCGGCCGGTGTGCTCGCCAGTATCAACCAGGATCGCGCCGTGGTTGGAGAGCACGCCTTCATTGCGGCGCGCGATCTCTTCGTAAAGTTCCGCTGTGTTCAGGTTCCAATAAACTTGAGCGGCTTCGATACCGTAACTATCCAATTCGTGTGAGGTGTTTTTTCGGCCCAGATGTTTAGTAATTTCTTCTGCAGTGCGAATCGATGCCATTAAGCAGTCTCCAATCAAAGAGAAAGTAGTTCATAAAGCGATCAATGAAGACAAACGTTGCTTACGCGTCGTCCGTCGACCGGCGCTGTTGTGCGAGCTGGCGCAGGGCGTCGGAAAGGTCGCGTGCAGCGCGTTCGATGCGATCGGCTGCCGTTTGCAACGACTCAATCTCGTCTGGTGATCGGGAAACGACGGTTGCCAACGCATCGTCGATTTGCTCCCGAAGACGGTTTGCTTCATTTTCAGTTTCTTGTTCGGCGCGAGTTTTTTGGGAAGCTGTAGCCTGCTGGTTCATTGCTGGAAATAATTTCGGAAATAAGAAGTATTATTACGCTGAGCGTAACCGCTGGTACTCATCAGCGTTCGGTAAGTCTGACATTTGCGGTTGATTCAGGCAAGTGCAGGTCACGGCTTTTGTCGCCTAAACGAACAAAGTCGCCGCAAGACGCATGATTCCGGATAAAAAGTGCTTCACGACGGCTGAATGGAAACTGATCCAGCGACTCGACAGTCCGCTGAAAGTGCAGCGCTTTTTCAACGCCCTGCCTTACAACTGGGAACGGAATGGCGGCACGATGCGATCGTTTCGCGAGATGTTCAAACGCAAGCAGGCACACTGTCTCGAGGCGGCGGTGAGTGCGGCGGTGATTCTCGAACAGCATGGTTATCCGCCGTTGTTGTTGGATCTCGAGTCGCAGGATTTGTTAGACCACGTGGTGTTTGCGTTTACGCAGGATGGGCGTTGGGGAGCGGTGGCGCGTTCGCGTGACACGGGATTGCACGGTCGCAAACCGGTTTTTCGATCGGTAAGAGATCTGGCGTTGAGCTACTTCGATCCGTTTGTTGACTTCACCGGCAGGTTGAAGGGATATGCGCTGACGAGTCTTACTGATTTGGGAAAGTATGATTGGCGTTTCTCACCGCGGAAGATGACGAAGATCGAAGATCATCTGCGCGCGATTCCACACAAGCCGATTTATTCCTCCGACAAGCGTTACGAAAAACTACTCGCGCGGTATCACAAGTACAAAAAACGCTATCCCGATCGCTCACCTGGATACTACGACAATCGCGATACGTGGTTGAAATAAAGGGGCGGATTTCGTGCTATAATCCGCCGCAAATACCTCATCGGAGTTAAGTTATGGCCTGGGTAAGTACATCACCATTGGTAAAAACCTATACGCTTGAGGAGTTCTGGGAGCTTCCTGAGCCACCAGACCATTCAAAACTCGAATTAATCGCAGGAGTCCTCTACATGACACCCACTCCTACGCAGCTTCACAGCAATACTGTGGCCCGGTTGAATCGGTTACTCAATGAATACCTCATAAAAACCGACGATAAAGGTATGTTGTACGTTCCTCGTGCTGGAATCGTCAGAGGGCCAAATAGCTGGCTCGAACCTGATATGTTCTATGTGGCTGCCGGGACCGAGATTTTTCAAGATCGGCAATATCCACAACTGATGAGCACCGCGGACCTCGTAATCGAAGTAATCTCACCCAGTACAGCGATCTATGATCGAAACACCAAGGCTGATACTTATGCCGCCCTGGGTGTAAAGGAATTGTGGTTGGTGGATGAGACCTCAGGCATTATTGAAGTCAGGTTTCTGAAGGACCACTTTCAATATGCTCCGAGTGTTGTCTTTGAGCGACATGAGCGGCTGAAGTCGATTGTTCTCCCGGACTTTGAATTCCAAGTTGGCAGCGTGTTTAGCGATCAGTCGTGAGCGGTCTCGAAAGTGACGGCGTTGGCTTTTCTCTTTCCTCGCGCATCCAGAATCATGTGAATGATGACTGCCACGATGATGATCGTGCCGCCGAGTAGTGCCCACTTCGAAGGCTTTTCTCCAAGCACCAGAAACACCCACACCGGATTCAACACTGGTTCGGAGTAGCAGATAATTCCCGCATCCAATGACCTCACACCGCGCGCCATCCCCAGTGTGAAGAGTGTGTAAGCTACGCCAAGCTGAATCACGCCCAGATACGAAACACTCAGGAAATCGTGAGTCGTGATCTGGCTGAGGCTCGCGAGACCCCACGGCAGCGTTATCAGCACTGCCAGCGTATTGCCGTAGATCGCCGATGAAGCGCGGTTTACTTCTCGCGCACGCGGATGTCGCAACAACAGAAAATAGGTGGCGAAAAACAGCCCTGAAGTGAGCGCCATCACGTTTCCGGCGATGTCCTGCGGGCGCAGTTGGCCCACGAAAAACAACGCCATCCCACCGAGACACACGAGCACAGTGATCAAATCGCGCGAGCGAAACTTTTCCTTGTAGACAATCGGCTCAAGGATGAGCAGATAAACCGGAGCAGTGTATTGCAGGAAGATCGCGTTTGCGGCAGTGGTCTGTTTGGTGGCGAGTACGAAGAGGATCAGCAAACACGCATAGAGCAGCGACGCCACGGCCGTGAGTCGATTCAAGCCAAACCCTTCGCGCCTGGTGAAGTAGGCGAGGGTGAATATCGCGAAGAATGAGCGCCAGCAGGAAAGTTCGAGCCCTGACAGTGACGTCCATTTGATGAAGAGTCCGCCGGTACTCCAGAGCAACGCCGCAGCCAGAACGTAAAGAAGTGGTGGAGGGGACGCCTTACTCATGAAATTTAGCCACGGATCTCACGGATAAAAAGAACAGATCTGTTCGATCTGTCTTAAAGAATCCGTGAAACCCGTGGCCTTGTTATCGATTCTTTAAATACTTCCCAAACACTCCGTTCCACGGTGGAATGACGATCGATACCGCTCCGAGCGCTTGCGCCTGGCAAGCCAGACGAATCAACGGCTTCGCTTCGGCAGTATCGATGTAGCCAAACTCCTTGATCTTCTTTCCTTCACGCGCTGCAACGTCGGAGAGTTTCTCCGCTCCGCCGAGAACTCCGACCCAGCAGGTTCCACACGATGCCGAACGACACTCAACCGGAATCGGTCCTTCGACTCGCCGCGGATCCACCTCGCGCCAGTTGCGCGAACGATCGCCGGCGGCTCCCCAGGCGAGATCCTGATCGTGGTTCAAACGATACTTCGCACTTGCTTCGTTTTCGTCGTAAGTGACGGTCCATTTCTTGTCGACCGTTTTGAGAAAACTTAAGAAACCCTGGCTATCGTCAACCGCTCGTTCGCGTAAAACATCCGCAGGCGATTTGCGCGCGTGTTTCTTGTCAAGCAGTGACTTGCCCGGCGCGGCTTCAAATGCCGCCAAACCCGTTTGTCGGATCGTCATGAAAGCAACGGCGGTGATGCCGATAACCAGCGAGTCGTCGACCTTTAACGCTTTAGCCACTTGCTGCGCGAGCGAAACGATTTGATCGGCGAGCGACCCCGCTTCGGCAAACTCACGCGCATGCTTTTGAACGGCTGTTTTTACTTCCGGCCAGTAGCGATGGCCGTACAGAAAAGTGTGCGAAGAATCAATCTGATCCTTCAGATAGACCTTGCCTTGTAGTAACAGCCGCTGGGCTAGTGTCTCCGGGTCCTCCGATTGTTCGAGAGCCTCGAAGAGTGCGAGCGGATAAAAAGAGAACCAGATCTGCGTCGCGTTGCGATCGACTTCATGAATCGAACGCAGCAGAGCAGTCAGCGTTGCCGACCATGATTCTTCGTCGTGCTTTTTTAGAAATGCTTCAAAGGGTGTCATAGCTTTCAATTAGAAGAAATTTTCTCTCGCGGCGGCGCAACCACGCAACGAAAGAAATGAAACGCCGCGCCGTTGCGCCGCTGCGTGAGAAAACCATCTCTAACGATTGACAAGGCGTCTGTCGAGGAGTAAAAGTCACTGCTATCCCAAGCTCGAAGCGGTCTCCCCAGAACATCCCCGGCATTCAGGAGGTTTTTTAGTATGGACGCCAAGCGACCAGACGTTGCGAAATCAGGCCGTACGTTTGACAGTGCTTACAGCTTCTCCTTCAGCGTTGGTATCGGCCTTGTGCTTTTCATTGCGGGCCTGGTAATCAGTTTAACTCTCGGTCAGGGCGCGACCATCGGCCTCATCTTTGGTATCCCACTTTTGATCGCGGGCCTCGTGTTGCCCGTCTTCATGATGCGCGACCTCTTTCAAAACAGTGAGGTCAACGGGGGTTGCCCCTACTGCGGCGCGCCCATCAAAACTTCTGACGCCACCATTCGCTTAAATTGCCCATCGTGTAAGCGCTTGATCGAGGTGAAGGAAACGACCCTGCAACCCGGCGAGTGAGGTTAGTAGGCAACCTTGATCCAGTCGCGCGTCCAGTAGTCGCTGAACGTTAGCGCGAACATTATTGCCATCCAGAACAACGCCGACGCTACGATCACCCACACCAGACGTGTGCTATAGCGCACGTGCATGAAGTAAAGCACAACCACCGTCGCTTTAGCCGTGGCGATCGTTAACGCCACGATGGTGTTGAACCGCCAGGGGAAATCGTAAAACGCCGCCAGCACAGTCAACGCTGTTCCCACCAGCAGAATCAGGAAGATGGTGACATAAACTCTGACGGAAACTATGTGTTCGCTCATCTCGATTTAATGATGGAAGTGGCGTCCCAGCAAATACAGCAGCGGGAACAAAAAGATCCAAACAATGTCGACAAAGTGCCAGTACAATCCCACCACTTCAACGGGACTGTGATACTCCGGATCGAATCGCCCCTTAAGCGAAAAAATCAACAAATACGTCAGTAACCCTGCGCCGATGATCATGTGCAAAGCGTGCATGCCGGTCATGGCAAAGTAGATCCAGTAGAACATTTCAACCTGCTTCACTGTCGCGCCTGCGAGCAAGTGCAGTTTGTGATGATCGACCGGCTCGCCTTCCTTCTGCACTTCCGGTCCAAACGAACGGCCCGGGATTAGCTGGCCCGGAATCAACCGATCTTCATACTTCCCGTGATACTCAACCGCTTTGATCCCGAGGAACGTCAGACCAAGGATCAACGTCAAGATTAAACACAGCACCTGCGGTCGTTGTTTGCCGACCTGGGTGAAATAGACCGCCATCGCCATCGTAAAACTACTCAGAATCAGAACGCCGGTGTTAACTGCTCCGAGCGTGATGTCGAGGTGGTTACTGGCGGAAGCAAAAGACGCAGGAAAACTATTCCGGTACAACGTGTAGGCCAGAAACATGCCGCCGAAGAACATGATCTCGGTCACGAGAAAGATCCACATGCCGAGCGTGCCGGCCTCACGCTGCTGCTCCATGTTCTCAAAATGGTGCTGCAGCGCGCGGTGGCCGTGAACCTCTGGTGTGGTTGCGTGACTACTCATCTCTTAGATCCGTTCCATCTCAGGCCTGAACTTACCGACCACTTCCGTCTCTTCGGGTGGCGCGAATTCGTAAGCTTCCCAGGTCACAACCGGCGTTACGTCAAAGTTCTCAGTCGGCGGCGGTGATTGCGTGCGCCACTCGAGCCCCGGTAAGTGCCACGGATTCGATTCCGCGTGGCGGCCATACCGCATGGACCACACAAAGTAAATCGCAGGTATCAACATGCCGAACCCGAGGATCGAAGCACCTGCGGTCGACAGCACATTGAACACCTGAAACTCAGGTGGATACGCGTGATAGCGTCGCGGCATTCCCAAGTATCCAGCCACAAACTGCGGCAGAAACGTCAGGTTAAATCCGACGAAGATCACGAGCGCGCTGAATCGGCCCCACCCTTCCGGATACATGCGTCCGGTAATCTTTGGCCACCAGTAATGCAGCCCGCCGAGGTATCCCATCAAAGCTCCGCCGACCATGATGTAGTGGAAGTGCGCCACTACGAAATACGTGTCGCTCAGGTGTACGTCGACCGCGAGCGAAGCCAGGAATAAACCCGTCATGCCGCCGATCGTAAACAGTCCGATGAAGCCAAGTGCGTAAAGCATTGGCGTGTCGTACGAGATCGACGACTTATAAAGCGTGGCCGTCCAGTTAAAGACCTTGATTGCCGACGGGATCGCGACGGCGAAACTCAGGAACGAGAAGATCATTCCGGCGTAGACCGATTGACTGGTCACAAACAGGTGATGACCCCAAACCAAAAAGCCAAACACCGCAATCGCCAGACTCGAAAAAGCGACGAACGTGTAGCCAAAAATGTTCTTGCGCGAGAAGTTTGCGATTAACTCACTGATCACGCCCATCGAAGGCAGGATCATGATGTAAACCGCCGGATGCGAGTAAAACCAGAACAAGTGCTGGAAGAGAATCGGATCTCCTCCGAGTGCCGGATCAAAAATGCCGACACGCGATACGCGCTCAAATGCGAGCAGCAGAATCGTGATGGCGATCACGGGGGTACCGAGGATCATCACGAGACTGGTTGCATAGTGTGCCCAAATGAAGAGTGGCAGGCGAAACCAGGTCATGCCCGGCGCTCGCATCGTGTGAATCGTGACGATGAAATTCAGTCCGGTCAGGATCGAGGAAAAGCCGTTGATAAAGATTCCCAGACCGGCTGCGACTACGTACGAATTTGAAAAAGTGGTACTGAAAGGCGTGTAGAACGTCCATCCAGTGTCAACGCCACCGGCAAGCAGCGCATAGATCGTGATCAAGCCGCCCAGCAGATAAATGTACCAGCTCAACAGATTGATTCTGGGAAAGGCGAGATCCTTCGCCCCGATCATCATCGGTACGAGGAAGTTGCCGAGCGTTGCCGGTATCGACGGAATCAGAAAGAAAAAGATCATCAGGATTCCGTGTTGCGTAAAGACCTTGTTGTAGGTAGCCGACTGGAGAAAATCACCTTGAGGCGTCAGCAACTCAAGGCGAATCATCAATGCATAAAGCCCGCCAATAAAGAAAAAGAAAGTGATCGAGCCGAGATACAGCAGCGCGATGCGCTTGTGATCCTTAGTCAACAACCACGACTTCAACCCGTATTGCGCGTTGATGTAGTTGACCTTTGGTGGCTCTGGTGGTTCGAATGACTCTATCGGTCTCATAACTAAAAAACCAGTTGTCCAAGATTTACATAATTAACAAGATTCACAAGATAAATCTTGTAAATCCTGCAAATCTTGTTAATCCTGTGAAGTGCCTCTCTGTACTGGCGACGCCGCGGGTCTCGCGGTCGTTGCCGCCGGACTCGCTGCCGGCGCCGGCGTTTGTCCGGCTGCCGGCAAAGATTTAATAAACGCGATCAACTGTACGAGCTGATCCTCACTAATCTGTCCCTGGAACGTCGGCATAATCGGACCAAAACCGACAACCATCTTCGCTTGCGGATTGATGATCGACTCGCGCAGGTAAGCTTCGTCCACGCGAATCGATTCGCCCGTTTGCAATGGCGTCGTTTTACCAAAAACACCGACGAGCGTTGGTCCGCGTCCGCCTTCGCCATTCGCGCCATGACACGACGCGCAACCAAGCGTCTGGTATAGCTGCTGGCCGGCGGCTGCCGGCGTTGTGTTGCCGGTGTTACCGCTCAGCCAGTTATCAAATTCTTTCGGTTCCATCACGTACACTGAGCCTGTCATCCCCGAATGGTTCATGCCGCAGTATTCGGCACAGAACAGGTGATACTTTCCGGGCGTAGTGGCTTCAAACCACAGCGTCGTGTATTTGCCGGGTAACACGTCGACTTTGGTGCGAAATGCCGGCACGAAGAAGTCGTGAATCACGTCTTCCGAGGTCAGGATCAGTTTGATCTTCTTGCCGACTGGAACGTGCAACTCGTTAATCTCGCGTTGGCCGGTGGCGTGTTGCAGTTTCCACATCCACTGCTTGCCGACCACATAAACCTCAATCGCATTTTCCGGCGCCTTGTATTGTTCGAAATAAACACGCGCGCCCCAGCCAAACATCGTCATCGCGATGACGAAAGGAATGACGGTCCAAAGCGTCTCGAGTTTGTGTGAACCGGCAACCGGGCGCGGAATTTCGTACGGCGTGCGTCTGCGATAACGAATGACAAAGAAGATCAGCACTACCGAGATCAGCAAGGTAAAGAAGAGCGTGACGCCGGAAAGATAGAAGTAGAGCGCGTCAACCTTCCACGAGAAAGTAGAAGCACTATCCGGTACTAATGGAATCCACGACTGCATTACTGAGTCGGTCCTCCAGGTTTTACATCTACCATTTTCGCGTTACGTCCTCTGAAAGCGAATATCATGGCCACGATTGCAAATAGCGTAGCGACGCCGGCGATGCGCATGACCATCATCACCCGCGCGCCATACTTTCCGGTGGCTGGATCGTAGTGGTAGCAGTAGAGCAGCAGTTGGTCCACCGGTGATCCGATCTTGTTTTCCGACGACTCGATCAAGCCCAAACGGAGATCGCGTGCCGGATAATCAATGCCGTAGAAATAACGTGAAAGTTTGCCCTGTGGCGTTGTGAGCATGATGCCACTCGCGTGCGCGAATTGTTTGGTCGCTTCGTCGTAGTGATAACGAAATCCCACAGCGTCGGTTATCTGCGCGATGCTGGCCTGATCGCCGGTCAGAAAATGCCAGCCGTTGGCGGCGTTTGATCGCATTCTCTCCGGCAGGTAATCGACGTAAACTTTTTTCTTGGCAGTTGCGAGCGCGCTGGTCTCGCGCGGGTCGAAGCTGACGGTTACGACATCAAATTCTTTACCGACTTCAAACGGCAGAACGCGGAACGACGTCACCATTGCGTTGAGCACCTGTGTGCAAAGCATCGGACAGTCGTAATAGACGAGCGCGAGTACCACCGGTTTCTGGCCGAAATACTTACCGAGTTTTACTTCCTGTCCGCTTTCATCACGGAACGTGAGATCGAGTGGTAATTGCTGATCGAGTTTCTGTTCGATCTTGACGTCGCGCAGAGCTGTCGGCAGACCGGTTGAAGGATTTCCGGTTTCAGGTCTTGCGCCATAGAGCGGCGAACTCGGTCCCGGAGGCGCTTGGGCAAACACCGATAGAACAGCAAAAACAAGAACCATCCACAGATTACACAGATATACAAAAAGTGAACTGCGCTTCTTTATCAAATCTGTGTAATCTGTGGATCTCATTGCAATCTCTTCTCAATTTCCCGGCCCGAGCTTGCCGCCGTCGGCATGCTGATCGCGTAGTCTGACAGTTTCTTCGGCGCACCTTTTATCATCGTCGGCAGTCCTTCACCGGAGACAACCTGCTCCATCGCCTTCTCAATCGGCACCCCTACCACCCGGCCCGACGGATCTTTTAATCCGGTTTTGAGATTCTCTTCCCACTGTTTCCGGAGGATGCGATATTCAGCCTGCGGCTCTCTCTTTTCGAGACTGATTGTCGATCCACCTTCAGTCTCGAATTCGAATCCGGGCGCGGCCTGGAGGCGCGGGTTTGGCGGTAAACGATCCTTTTTATCCGTCAACGCCATTGGACCACGGCCGGGTGCTTTAGCTTCCTGAGCATCGAAGTAGTCAAACAAAAGCTTCATGCCGATTGCGATCGCGATCGTCGTAATCGTCAACACCACCACAAAAGTGAGCACGCCGCGCACATTGATATCGCTCGTCTCATGCGTCACTTCGACGTTGCGAATATGCGAAACGTCGGGCGTTTCCGTACGGTGGCCGTTGCCTTTGTGTTTGTCTTTCATGCTCTAAAAATCCCGTATAAAGCCGCTGCCTTAGTGACCGCCCGCGTGCATCTGTTCAAGTGTCGATTCAAACTGCGGATCGTTAATCGGAATCAGCGGCCGCTTGCCTAACTGCCAGGCAAAGAAGGCAAGCCAGACTCCACCAAAACCAGCCAGAGCGATCAAGTGCAACCAGATCCACTTGTTAGCGTGAAACGCCGGCGCCAGCATCCACAAAAGATCCACTACACGCATCAGCAATACGAGCACTGCGACGCGCACCAGTCGTCGCGGATTGCGCTTGATGCTGCGCGAAAGCAGAAACAGGAATGGCGCGGCGAAGTGCAGTATGGCGATGATCACGATGGTCGCGCCCCACGCTCCATACACGCGTGGGATGTACCAGAGAATTTCTTCGCCCTGGTTTGCTGACCAGATAATGAGGTACTGCGAAAAAGCGAAGTACGACCA
This sequence comes from uncultured Acidobacteriota bacterium, assembly GCA_963708055.1. Classification (GTDB taxonomy): domain Bacteria; phylum Acidobacteriota; class Blastocatellia; order Pyrinomonadales; family Pyrinomonadaceae; genus PSRF01. The sequence continues at coordinate 3,637,168 of OY970193.1, forward strand.
CAGCATCACGAGCGCCAGCAACAGTTTGCCGAGGTCGTGGTAATGCAGCGGCGCGACGATGCGGACCATCGGCTCCTCGCCGCCGAGCCAGGCCATCACCGCGATCACAAACGCGAGCGCGCTCAAGGCCCACGCGGCTACAAAAATGAAGCCGTAGATCGTCGAAAACCATTCCGGTTCGAGCGACATATACCAGTCGATCGACGCAAAGGTAACGGTGAAGATCAACGCTACCATGCCCGGTCCGCTCAGCACGCGCATGTTCTTCGTGTAACGGTTGTCGGCGGTACGATCCTGAGCGAGCGACCACTTGTTGAATAAAAACGCCAGCGTTATCCAGACCGCGAAATAGACCACCGCGCGTATGCTGAAAAACGGAACATTCAAATACGGCGTCTTAAATTTAACTACCGGATGTTTATCGAGTACTTCCTGATGCGTCCAGTGATAGAGCGAGTGTGAGCCGACCAGAATGGGAATAAAGAGTATCGCCATCAACGGCAAGGTTCTGGTTGACGCTTCCAACACGCGGCGGATCACCAAACCCCAGCCACCGCCAGTCAAATGCTGCAACATCAACAACGCGAGGGAACCGACGGCGATGCCGGTCCAGAACGTCCAGCCAATCAAATACGACTGAAAAAAGTGTTCTTTGTTGACAAAGAGAGTTGCGATCAGGGCCAGCAACAACACCACGCCGACGATCAGCGCGCGCTTCTGAAAATCCGACAGATTTGGAGGATTAAACGATTGAATCATTCGTGTCCTCCGGCAGCGGGTGTAGGTGTTGGCGACGGCACGGGCGAAGCCGCCGGGCTTGCACCACTGGCCGTCGCAGGATTTTGCTGGCTGACCTGTAACGCTCGGATGTAAGCGACGATGGCCCAGCGATCTTGCGGCGGAATCTGCGATGCATACGAAGGCATCGCGCCCCAGCCATTGGTGATGGCGTCGAAGTAGTGTCCTACAGGAGCCTGTCGCAGGCGGTCGTCATTAAACGACGCGGCGCGCCGGAAGCCGCGGCGGACGATCATGCCGTCGCCGTTTCCAGTTAGACCATGACAGGCTGAACAAAAGATGTCGTAGCGTTCGCGCCCGCGTTTGACCACTTCTTCAGTGACGATGATCGGAAATGTCGTGATGTCGTCAGGATAAGTGTCGGTTGGAGTTCCTGGTTGTGGCTGGGTGGCGGTAGGCGACGTGTTCTTCTTTTTTCCGGTATGGAACTCGGTGTTTTCGCGCAAATAACCGCGGGCGATTGTCCCTTCGATTGGTTGCCGGCTCGAGAGCCCATCGCCGAAAAACGTGCTGCCGCGATACGCTTTCATCTTTGGTTGGTCTTGCATATCGCGACGGCAGCCCGTCGTAACGACGAGAAACAAAACCATCAAGACGATCGATGTTTCCCTAAACTTCAACATCAGTAACTTCGACTGCATTCAAACTCTTTAACAAATCGACCACCTCAACGTGGTTGAACTTCGGATCGTTTGCTTCTACCGCCAGAAAAAAACGATCGCGTGTTGCCATTACGAAGTTCGGCACGTTGAATACCGGGTGATATGGCTGCGGCAGCTTGTTGAGCACCAGCATTCCCAGCACCGCCGAAAAAGCCGCGCATAACACCGTCATTTCAAACGTGATCGGAATAAACGCCGGCCAACTGTTCGTCGGTTTACCGCCGACGTTGAGCGGGTAGTCGATAGTGGCGATCCAAAACTGCATCATGAATCCACCAATCGCGCCGACGAGTCCGCCAATAAACACAATCAGCGGCAAACTCGTGTGCGTGAACCCGATGGCTTCGGAAAGTTCCTCAATCGGATACGGCGAATAACCGTTGATGCGACGATATCCGAGGGAGTAAACGCGACGCGCTGCGGTAACGAGATCCGACGGGTTATCAAACTCCGCCATCACGCCGTAGAGCGGTGGCTCGTGACGGCGATGATGGTGTTCGGGAATGTCTCGTTTCTCGTCGGCCATCTTGTTTACTCTTCAACCTCTGCTTCCGGCAGAATCGTGCGCATCTCAAAAATCGAAATCATCGGCAGGAAGCGGATAAACAGAAACAGGAGGGTAAAGAAGAAACCGATCGTTCCAATAAACATCGACCAGTCCCACACACTTGGCTGATACATGCCCCACGAAGTTGGCAGGTAGTCGCGATGCAAACTGGTCACGACGATCACAAAACGCTCGAGCCACATGCCGATGCTCACGACGAACGAAATGATCCAGAGCGCGAGCAGGTTTGACCGAATCTTCTTAAACCACAAAAACTGCGGCGCGATGATGTTGCAAAGAATCAATGCCCAGTAGTAGAGGCTGTATGGACCATGCATGCGGTTCCAGATCATGAAGCGTTCATACTTGTTGCCGCTGTACCAGCCGAAAAACGCTTCCATGATGTAGCCGTAACCGACGATCAATCCGGTGGCGAGCATCACCTTGCCCATGTTGTGCATGTGACGCATGGTGATGAAGCCTTCGAGACCGTAAAACTTCCGCAGCGGAATCGTCAGCAACAGCACCATCGCAAAACCCGCGTAGATCGCGCCCGCAACGAAGTAGGGCGGAAAGATCGTGGCGTGCCATCCGGGAATGATGCCGACCGCGAAGTCGAAACTGACGATCGTGTGAACTGAAAGCACGAGCGGAGTCGCAAGTCCGGCGAGCAGCAGATAAGCCATCTCATAGCGATGCCAGTGGCGTGCCGAACCGCGCCAGCCCATAGCGAGCATGCCGTAAAGAATCTGGAAGAATTTGCTGCGAGCGCGATCGCGCAAGGTGGCGAAGTCGGGAATCAAACCGACAAACCAGAACATCGCCGACACGGTCGCGTAAGTCGAAACCGCGAAAACGTCCCACATCAACGGGCTGCGAAACTGCGGCCAGATTCCCATTGTGTTGGGATAAGGAAACAGCCAATACATCAGCCACGGACGCCCGAGGTGAAAGATTGGATACATTCCCGCCTGGGCCACGGCGAAGAGCGTCATCGCTTCGGCGAAGCGATTGATCGACGTGCGCCAGCGTTGTCGCAGCAATAACAGAATTGCGGAGATGAGCGTGCCGGCGTGACCGATTCCGATCCACCAGACGAAGTTGAGAATGTCGACGCCCCACGCCACCGGCACGTTGACGCCCCACAATCCGATACCAACAAACAGCAGGTTGGTGATCGTGAGCAGCATCAACTGGAAGAGCGCGAAGGAGATCGCAAAGCCAAAGAACCACGCCAGCGACGTCTTGCGCTTCAAGACAATCGAACTGATCTTGTCGGTTACCGATGCAAACGTCAGCCCCGGATCGATCACGGGCGAAGTCGAATGCATCGGGCCTTCGGTATATGGCTTTTGTGGTTCGTCCTGCATAACAAATCAGCCCACGGATTACACAGATTCCTGCTTACTCAATGACTCTGTGTATTTTGCGGACTCGGCGTAATCTGGGGATTCGGGTTCTTCAACTGCGACAAGTAAGTTGTTCGCGGTTTCACGTTCAATTCCCCGAGTAGCGAGTAGTTACGTTCGTTGGCTTTCATTTTCGACACGCGACTATCCGGATCATTAATGTCGCCAAATACGATCGCCTCAGTCGGGCAAACTGCCTGGCAGGCAGTGACGATCTCGCCGTCGCGCACCTTGCGATCTTCGAGTTCAGCCTGAATTTTTCCGTTCTGAATGCGCTGCACGCAGTAGGTGCACTTCTCCATCACGCCGCGGCTGCGCACTGACACGTCAGGATTGCGCATCAGTTGATAAGTCGGCGTGTTCCAGTCCTGGTAAAGGAAGAAGTTGAAGCGACGAACCTTGTACGGGCAGTTGTTCGAACAATATTTTGTGCCGACGCAGCGGTTATAGACCATGTCGTTCAGGCCTTCGGCGCTGTGCACGGTGGCGTGAACCGGACAAACAGGTTCGCACGGTGCGTTTTCGCAATGCATACACGGCACCGGCATGAAGTTGGTGCCTTCCGGATGACTCGGATCAAAACCTCTGAAATACGTGTCGAGGCGAATCCAGTGCATCTCGCGACTGCGCACCACTTCGGTCTTACCGACGATCGGAATGTTGTTTTCTGACTGGCAGGCGATCGTGCAGGCGTTGCAACCGATGCAGTTGTTCAGATCGATCGCCATGCCCCAGGCGTAATTCGGTGCGTTCTCGGCCTGATCTTTGTAGGGATAGTCAGGATAGAGAGTCGGAAGCTCGTGCGTGTCGTGCTTCTCGCTTTTGAGAAAATGTTCGAGAGTGTCAGAGCGAACGATGTCTCGTTCCTCAGTGCTGAACGCCGGATCCTCAAGGTTGAAGTGCAACTGCGTAGTGGCTAAGAGGTAGTCGTCGCCGGTCTTAACGACCTTCACGCCGTTCGCTGACCACGCCGCAAATGACGAACGGATCTTGTAAGCGTCAAAGCCGACAAATTCAGGATCTTTGCCTCCGACTTTTCCGGCCAAACGACGTCCATAGCCGAGGTGGATCGTAACCACGCCATCCGGTTGACCCGGCATGATCCAGAGTGGCCCGCTAACTGATTGTCCCTGTTGATTTGTGATCTCAACTACGGGAACGTAGTGTTCACGACCTTTTACGGCGCCGGAATTTTTAGTTTCGCCCGCAATCTGTTGCGCCGTGCCAGGACTGACGATCACAAGATTGTCCCAGGTAATTTTGGTTAAAGGTCTTGGGAGTTCCTGAAGCCAGCCGTTGTTCGCGTAACGACCGTCGTAGAGCGACGGATCGGTACGGAAAACCAATTCGAAAGTGCCTGCGGCGGGTTGTTGGGCGGCGGCGGTTTGCTGATTGGCGGCCCAGCCGGAATTCAACGAGACGGTTTTCGCGGCAAACGCGGAATTTGCAATAAAACCATCGTGAATTGTCTGTCGCCACCACGTTTCAAAATCCTGCGAAGGTGCGGGCGACGCGGTAGGTGATGGCTGATTCGCCGGAGTAGTCGGATTGGCCGGTGTCGGCGTAGCTGCAGGCGCTTGACTGTTTCCAGTCGCTCGCTGGCTTTGCCAAAAGCTCTTCACGATGTCGTACGGCCGGCGATCGTACTGCTCCGAAAACACAGCCAGCAGTTCATGCGCCGACTTGCCGTCGAAAAGAGGCTCGATTAACGGCTGCATGATCGTGACCGTGCCATCGTAAGACCGCGCATCGCCCCACGACTCGAGATAATGCGCAGCAGGCACGTGCCAATGACACCATTCCGACGTTTCATCTCTGTACTGGCTGAGATGAACTCGCACAGCAACTTTATTAAGTCGCGCCGGATCGAGTTTCAGATCAACTGGCGTGTTGTGCACCGGATTTCCGCCAATCATCACGAGCAACTCGACTCGGCCGGCGTCAATGTCTTTAATCAAATCCTGAAGCGATTCTATGTGACCAACCGACTTAACTTCGAGCGGATCGGTGTAGAAAACAGTCTTGCCGACGTTTCCGAGCGCACTGTTCATCGCGTGTGCTAACGCGTGAATGAAAGGTGGCTGATTGTCACCCGCGAGCACGATGCTGGCGCCTTTGTGCTGTGTCAGGTCATTGACGAGTGGCTGAATCCAGGGGAGGTTCACGCCACTGCTCGACGCCTGAGACATCGATCCGGCTGCAATTGCATTTGCAATAGCTTCAAACTCGCTCGGCTTCACTTCCCACGCGTGATCCGCAATCGCGCCCGTATTCGACGGCGTCGTCTCAACCACGTAGAGACGATTCATCTCTTTATTCGTCTCGGTAATACGGCGGCGCGCCATGAACTCGCGCGAATAACGCACGTAGCCCGGGAATATCGGCGATAGAAAATCGCAATCAAGCGAAAGAACTCGCTGCGCCAGATCAAAGCGATAGGTCGTGTTTACCGGTTGACCAAGCGCGAGGATCGCGCCGGCGCGTGCGTTGTCACGATTAACGGGCTCGTATTGATGCCATTTCGCCTGCGGCAGCGCCCGTAGCAGTTCATTCATCTGCGCGCCGAGTGACGGAGAAGTGATCGATTCAGTCAGGAAACGAATACCAGCGCCCTGTTTGGGTCGTTGCTCGTCGAGCACCGAACGCATTTTCCCGACAAAGGCCGTCCAGGTTTGAATGTCTTCGCGAAACGTAAGATTGGTGGAGCGATCCGGATCGTAAAGACCCAGAATTGAAGCCTGTGTGAAGATGTCGGTCGCGCTCGAACGTTGCAGATTCCGCTTCCTGATTGAATCTTCGGTCGGAACTTCGGCCTGTTCTTCGGCAGGAAAATCGACGGGCGCGTTGTTTGGATGGTCCGGATTTCCCTCAATCTTTGTGGGCCGGCCCTCATTACTGCGAACCAAAATCGGTATAGCGGTGCCAAACAACGGCGCCGCAGTCGCGAAAAACAGCGCTTTTCCGGGAACGTGATCTTCCGGTTGTTTGACGAACGGAACAATCTTTTCCGGCGGCTGGAAAACGCAACCACTTAAACCGGCAAGCGCGAGCGACGCACCCATCAGCTTGATAAATGTGCGACGTTCAATCGGGTCGTTCCATTCTTCGGCTTGCTGTGGAAACTCACGCGCGACGAACTCGCGAAACATCGGCGTGTCAGCCAGTTCTTCAAGACTGCGCCAGTATTTCTTACCGGTACGCGGGGTCTCTTCATCCTGCAAAGCGAGGATGTGATCGCGCATCAGTTTGAAGTTTATGTGTCTGTCGCTATCGCTCATTTGTAAAAAATCTTACCGGTGGCAAGTCGAACAGCTCTCAAGTACCTGTCGCCCCTGAACTTTATACTCAGCCTTCCACTCGAAACCCTTCTTCAGTTCATCCGCGGTTTTATTTTCCGGTCGCCACTCCATGTTGAAGATTTCTTCAACCGGCCGCAGGAATCTCTCCGGCGCTCGATGGCATTCCAAACACCACTCCATTTGCAGGGTTTTCGCCTGATAGAGAATCGGCATATCGTCGATTCGACCGTGACAGGTCGAACATCCGACGCCTTTTTTCACGTGAATGCTGTGATTGAAATAGGCGTAGTCAGGAAGATCGTGAACGCGAATCCATTCGATTGGTCTGCCCGTGCGGAAGCTGGCGCGAACCGGTTCGAGATAAGGACTGTCAGCCCAGATCTGCTTGTGGCAACTCATGCACGTGTTAGTTGAAGGCATTCCCGCTGAGGCGGCTGTTTCAACTGACGTGTGACAGTAACGGCAATCGATGCCATCGTCGCCGACGTGATGTTTATGACTGAATTGAACCGGTTGTTGGCGTTCGACCCACTGACCCGTGTTCCATGAAGAACGGTTCAGCTCAACTGCGACCCAAAGCAAGGCAAGACCAATAAAAACAGCGCCATAAATCGTGATTTTGGCCAGCGCGTTGGTGCTGTGATGGAAGATCTGTGGCATTGCCGCAGGGTTAAGCGTGTCGGGCGCTACTCAGCCCACAAACCTCTTCAATTAAATGTTTATTGCGAATGTAACGGCGTACTTTACCAAATGAAAAGGGAAATTCAAATGGGGACACAGATTACACGGATTTGCTACACGGATTGACGCTGTTTGAGTCTTGAAGATCCGGCTTAATCGGTGGCTTCAGTTGAAGCGTCGTGGGCGAGAAGAGCTGCGCCGATTGGTGCTCCATCGGGGCCGAGTTTGGCGGCCACAATTTCAGTTGCTTCAAAACAAGGCTGGAAAGCGCGGCGTTTTACTTCAGCAATGATTGGATTCAGGATCAAGTCGCCCGCATCCATGACGCCGCCCCCAAGCACGATTCGTTCGATATTCAAAAGATTGATCACGCTTGCGACGCCGGTGCCGATGTATTTTCCGGTGCGTTCGATCATCATCAACGCGAAATCGTCGCCTTCATTCGCCTGATGCGCGACGTCTTCAGCCGTAAACGATTTGTTCAACGCGAGTCGTGAGAGCGATGAAGTTCCATCGCGATTGAGACGTTCCTGTGCGCGGCGAACGATGCTGGGCGCTGACGCAACGGTTTCCAAACAACCAGTGTTTCCGCAAATACACTGAAGACCTTCCGTGTCGATCGTGATGTGGCCAACTTCGCCGGCAAAGCCCGAAGCACCAGTCCAAAGCTTGCCGTCGAGAATGATGGCGCCGCCGATCCCGTTTCCGATCATCATGTAAAACAGATTTCGGCTGCCTCGTCCGGCTCCGGCTTTGAACTCGCCGTACGCGGCGGCGTTGGCATCGTTTTCAAGCTCAACCCGCAGTCCCGTGGCTCGCATTAATTCGTCATGAAGATCTTCAACCATCGTCGTCGGCATATCCCGCGGAGCGATTACACGATCGGTTTGCCGGTTGACGAGGCCGGGAATTGCGACACCGATTGCAGCAACTTTGCCTCGTTGTGATTGGAGCTCCTCGACGAGTGCAGCCAATTGCGGAACTACTTGTTTTGGAGTGATCTCAGTGACTTTTGTCTCCAGCACTGCGCCAGTGTGATCCACCACGGCGGCCCGAGCCTGGGTGCCGGAGACGTTGATTCCAATGAAATTGGCTGGTGGCGTGGTCATTTCAACAAGCTGGTCTGGTCGGAAGTGCTGTGTGGACGAAGGATAGACGAGGGGGTAGGGGCTGTCAAACAGACGGTTCAGGGAGAGCCTTGCACAAAAATCCTGTTAATCCTGTCTAATCTTGTAAATCATGTGAAGCGGTGCTTCGGATTCAGGCGCGAAGAGCATTTTTACAGAATTTACAAGATTCACATGATTCACAAGATTTTCAATCGCGGCTAGATTTTCGACCAGCCGACTTTTTGTGCAAGCCGTTCAGGGAGTAGAATCCCACAAATTACAATCCACAGATTGTTCGATCGGTGGATTCTATGGAGAGTGCTACTGCATCATGCAAATTCGCTCGATATTGTTGCCCACCGATTTCAGCGAGTGCGGCAATTACGCGCTCTCTTATGCCGCGTCGCTGGCGCGGACGTTCAAAGCCTCCATCATCTGTATCAACGTAATCGAGCCGATTGTGCCGACCGTCGGTTATTCGGGGATGACCGAACCCCTGCCAATCGCGGACATTACGGAGCAACTCGAAGGATTCGGCCGAACGAGAATTACCCAAACTCGCCGAGTGTGACGAATGTGCCGGAATTGACGTGGAGGAACTCGTGGTCCACGGCGAGGCAGCTTCGGAGATTGTTCGCGTGGCCAAAGAACGCGAGGTTGATTTGATAGTTATCGCCTCACACGGGCGAACGGGCCTGGGGCGAATTCTTTTTGGGTCTACGGCCGAGTCGGTGGTGCGACACGCGTCGTGCCCGGTGTTAGTAGTGAAGCCTCCCCAAGAGAATGAACCCGAACAGTAGTCAACAGTAACCCCTCCAGTTTATTCTGTTACCCGCAGCGGGCTGATAATCTTGTTTTCATAAGTTCGAAGTTTTCATAGCCTGGTTTCTTCATGCACCTCGACTTCGTTAACGATCTGCTGTTTCAGTACGGGCTTTACGCGGTTTTCATTCTCGTCATGCTGGAGGGCGACATCACGCTCCTTTTGGCAGGCGTGCTTGCTCACAGCGCGTTTTTTGGCGAGTACAGCTTCGCGCGCGTGCTGTTCTGGGGAACGATTGGAGGTTGCGCCAGCGATAACCTCGCTTACTTTGCCGGTCGCGGGTTTTGTGAGGGCGTCAGGGAGTTTCGCTTTTATCGCGCCGCCCAGCCGCGACTGCAAGCTTTGACGAACAAGTTTGGTCCACTCACGATCTTCCTGTCGAAATACATTTACGGTTTGCGTTGGGCAGCGTGCGTGTTTTATGGAGTGGGCCGCATGCCCTACCTGCGGTTCTTGGTGCTCAGCTTTGCGAGCTGTTTCGTGTGGGTGTTTGTGCTTGCCGGCGCTGGATACTTTTTCAGTGGCGCCGTGATGGGATTGATCGGCGACTTCGAGCGCCTTGGAAAAGTTCTGCTCGTGATCGTTGTGGTAGGGGTCGTCGCTTTTTACTTAACTGAAAGATTCTGGCTGTCGCCGAAAGTTGAAAAGGCAGATCCGGAGCGTCTCCAGGAATTCGAACAAGTTGCCACTGAGAAACTTCAGGACTTGAAACAAGAGTTTCAGGAACACATTCCGTTCAAGCATCAGCGACGTGGTGATCATAAGAAACCGGAAGGGGATGCAGATTAGGGACCATTGAGCTTTGTACTTCGTTCTTGGTACTTTGTTATCGTAAGCAAGTACCAAGTACCAAGTACCAAGTACCAAGTACCAAGATCTTCAAATCAATTTATCCGCTGGCAAAATGATTATTGAATCCACTGCACCTCCTCGTGTCGACCTTGCAGGCGGCACCATCGATATCTGGCCTCTTTATCTTTTTCACCCAGGCGCCACCACGGTTAATTTCGCTCTTTCAACACGCGCCAGTTGCCGCATCGAAACGCGCGACGATGGCCGCATTATTTTGGAATCGCGCGATCGCAAAGTTGCCTTTGAAACAGATCTTTCCGCAATCGAAGATCTTTTACAGGAAGAGCGCCTGGAGCTCGTGTCGAAGCTGGTCCACTTTTTCAAACCCACAACCGGATTTCATCTGATAGCGGAAAGTGGCGTGCCGGCAGGCGCCGGACTCGGTGGATCTTCTGCACTGGCCATCGCTTGTATCGGCGCCCTGAATCGATTAGTGGGCGATCGGTATGAGCAGCGAAAGTTTGTAACGCTTGCCGCGAACATCGAGTCGACCGTAATCAAGGTGCCTGCGGGTTTTCAGGATTACTATCCGCCGCTTTTCGGATCGGTTTCGTGTGTTCATTTCAAGCCGGATGGAATTGAACGCGAAGCCCTCAATGTAAACACGGAAGAGTTAGAACGACGCATTGCGATTTGTTACACCGGTGAGCCGCGACTTTCCGGTATCAACAACTGGGAGATTTATAAGCGCCACATCGATGGCGACTCAGAATTGTTTGAACTGTTTGACGGTATTCGTGATTCAGCTCGCAGTATGCGTGAGGCATTGTTGGCCGACGACTGGGAAAAAGTCGCCGCCACGATGAAAAACGCTTATCCCAATCGCAAACGTCTCGCGCCTACCATAACCACTCCTCAAATGGATCTGCTCGTCGAAAAAGCACTTGCCAACGGAGCCGAAGCGGCGAAAGTCTGCGGCGCCGGTGGTGGTGGCTGCATTGCGTTTCTGTGTGCAGAAGGACGACGTGCCGACGTCGAAGCCGCGCTCGCAGCGGAAGAAGGCGCTGAAGTGCTCGACTGGAAAGTCGCCAAAGACGGTCTCGTCGTCACTTCCAATTGATTTAGCCACGGATTACACGGATTTATTTTTACGATTTATCCGGATCAATCCGTGTAATCCGTGGCTAGTTTTTTTCGCGGCACAGTTAGTGCTGTTTCACGCGTAACCTGCCAATCAACGGGCAGGTGCGCGTGGTTGCGGCTTTAAGCCTCGCCACTATTCCCCTCTTGGTCCAGCCTGCCCCGTTTGCTCTCACGTAGAAAATGAAAAACTGGTTATCACTATTAATTCTTCCTGTCCTGTTCATTGTCGCCTTCGTGTGGTGGCAGCAAAAACGCTCTTATTCACCACACATCGTTAACGCACAACCGGTAACGACTGTCACGGAAAGCAACGAACCGATCACACCGTTGGCGCTTAGCACCGATCTCGATCCGGCCAAAGTGGCCCTGGGCGAACAGCTTTTCCACGATCCCCTACTCTCCCACGACAACAAGATTGCTTGCGCCAGTTGTCATTCGTTGAATACCGCCGGTACCGATCAACTGGTCCACTCTGTCGGCATTGATGGTCAACATGGTTCGGTCAATGCGCCGACGGTTTTCAATTCCGGTCTGAACTTCGTGCAATTCTGGGATGGTCGCGCCGCATCGCTTGAAGACCAGGTTGATGGACCAATGTCGAGTCCTGTCGAAATGGGTTCCAACTGGGATGAGGTATTACCGAAACTGCGCGCCTCATCAACGTATGTGAGCCGTTTCAATGCGGTTTACAAAGATGGGATACAGCGCGCGAACGTTCGCGACGCGATTGCTACCTTTGAACGTTCACTGATTACACCCAACTCACGATTTGATCGTTACCTGCGCGGCGAACTAAAGGTTTTGACGGCGCCGGAACTAGAAGGTTACCGGCTCTTCAAAGATTACGGCTGTGCCAGTTGTCATCAGGGCAGCGGCGTGGGCGGCAACTTATTCGAGAAGTTTGGTGTGATGGGTGATTACTTCGCCAAACGAGGAAAGATCAACAAATCAGACCTCGGCCGTTTCAATGTCACAAATAAAGAGGCTGATCGGTACGTCTTCAAAGTCCCGAGTTTGCGCAACGTTGCGCTGACGGCTCCGTACTTTCACGACGGTAATGCGCCGAATTTGGAAGAAGCTGTCAGGGTCATGAGTCTCTATCAACTGGGCCGTACCCTCACGCCTGCCGAAACTGACGTTATCGTGAGTTTTCTCAAGACGTTGTCAGGAGAGTACAAAGGCAAGGCCCTATGACCAAAGCCCGCGCTATCAAAATACTCCTGATAACAGGGCTGGTGTTCCTGTTTCTGTTCCTGATTTTCGGGGCACAGTCGACCGATCGTGAAGAGCACGATCAGTATCAGATGGCATTGCTGCAACTCAAAGAATCAGACGCCAGCCTGGACCAGGCGATTCTGCGGACGCGCCACCGGCTCTATATCTCGTACGATCCTCTGAATGTGGAATTGGCCCGCATCAAGCAACTTCATCAGAGCGTCAAAACTCCGCCGCGCTACATCGATCAGAACGGAGTAGTCGAGTTCGAAAAGGAATGGCAGGAATTTGACCAAGCCATCAATCGCGAAGGCGAATTGATACAGGAGTTCAAATCACATAATGCGGTCCTTAACAATTCGCTGCGTTATTTCCCGTTTGCAGCCAGAGCTCTGGCGCAACGAGCGGCAGAGAATGGCGAGAGCGATCTCGCGTCGCGACTCAATCAGTTAACCAGCGATACGCTGCGTTACAGTCTTGCACCCGATGGCCTGCAACAGCAGATAGCGGAACAGATCAAAGCCCTCACCGAGAAGACCGAATCACAGTGGTCCAACCGCAAAGACGAATTGCTGATGATTCTCAATCACGGCAAGACGATTCTCGACCAGCAGGAGTCGGTCGATCAGCTCATGAATGAGTTGCTTGATGTGCCTACCGCTCCCCATGCGGCCGCGTTATTTCGTCTTCACGGCCAACACTACGAAGCCGCGCTGCAAACCTCAAACACCTATCGTTTGAGCCTTTATGTTTTATCCGTGGGTGTTTTGGGCCTGATCATTTTCAAACTGGGCCGCGTTACGCGGGATCTGAAAAACGCCAAGGGAACTCTCGAACAAGAGATCCAGGAAAAAAATGAGATGGGAGAAGAGTTGGAACAGGCACGCGACGCGGCCCTGGATTCGGCTCGTCTCAAGTCGGAATTTCTCGCGAACATGAGCCACGAGATTCGTACGCCGATGAATGGCGTGATTGGCATGACTGGCCTGCTGTTGGATACCGGGCTTACTGCTGAACAACGCGAGTTTGCGGAAACGATTCGTTCCAGTGCTGATTCGTTGCTGGCAATCATCAACGACATTCTCGACTTCTCGAAGATCGAAGCCGGCAAGCTCGCGTTTGAGATTCTCGACTTTGATGTGCGTTGCGCGGTTGAAGATTCAGTGGAACTGCTGGCAGAGCGCGCGGCAGCTAAAGAAATTGAGTTGGCTGCGCATATCAAGTGCAACTTCCCAACCGCCCTGCGCGGCGATCAAGGTCGTTTGCGCCAGGTGTTGACCAACCTGATCGGAAATGCCGTTAAGTTTACCGAGCATGGTGAAGTGGTGGTCAACGTGGAGAAGGAAACTGAAACCGCCGATTCAGTAACAGTTCGTTTCTCAGTTAGCGATACCGGAATCGGCATCAGCGACGACGCGCAGAAAAATCTATTCGGAGCTTTCACCCAGGCTGATGGTTCAACGACGCGTAAATATGGTGGAACGGGCTTAGGTTTGTGTATCTCGCGTCAACTCGTTGGTCTGATGGGTGGAGAAATTGGCGTCACGAGTGTTCCTGGCGAAGGCTCGACGTTCTGGTTTACGGCAGTTTTTGAACGGCAACCGGAGGGACCGAAAACAGAACCAGAAAACGAAAGTCTCAAAGGATTGCGAGTGCTAATTGTTGACGACAACAAAACCAATCGTCGCATTTTTAACGCTCAAGCTCACAACTGGGACATGGTCCCTACCGACTGTGATTCAGGAGCCAAAGCACTTCAATTGCTAAAAGACGCAAACGTTGCCGGCACTCCTTACGACGTCGCAATTCTCGACATGAGGATGCCGGAAATGGATGGCCTGGAGTTGGCGGACCGCATCAAGTCAAATCCAACTACGGCGAATCTGCCGCTCGTGATGCTGACGTCGTATGGCGATCGAAAGAACAAGGACAAGGCTCACGAAACAGGAATCGCTGCGTATCTCGCGAAACCGATTCGACAAACTCAGTTGCGTGATTGCTTGAGCGCCGTGATGGGCCATGCAAGTAAGAAAGTTCAGCCGGTGTCGGACGAGGTTGAGACGCCAGTGCCGGTTATGAAAAACCTGCTGGGTCATAAACGAATCCTGCTAGCTGAAGATAACATCGTGAACCAAAAGGTTGCGATACGACAGTTGCAGAAGATTGGTGTGCGGGCTGACGCGGTTGCTAACGGCAGAGAAGTGGTGGAAGCGTTACAACGAATTTCATACGACCTGGTGTTGATGGATTGCCAGATGCCGGAAATGGATGGTTACGAAGCCACGGTGGAAATTCGACGGCGCGAAGGATCTTTCCGTCACACGCCGATCGTTGCCATGACGGCCAACGCTCTCGAAGGAGATCGAGACAAATGTCTCGACGCCGGAATGGACGACTACATTTCCAAACCGGTAAGGAACGGCGAACTCGAGCGCGTGCTTAGAAGGTTTCTCCTCAGCCACGAACTGGTGGAAGTTTAGCCACAGATTACACGGATAAAAAACGAATTAAGTCTGATCCGTATTTATCCGAGACTGCTATCTGTGCTGATCCGTGTTACCCGCCTTCAGAGCGTTGTTTGGCGGCGGCTGAGAGAGCCGCAAGGCGAGCGACTTTTTGTTGGAATGATTCGCCGGGAACTGGACCAGTATCCACAACCCCACAATAAGTCGAACGCTTGAAGAGGGTGCGATCGGCATCCCCGGTTGGTTTGTGCGCCGGTGTTGAGCTCGCCGCAGGCGCGGCTGACGGTGGTGGTATTTCCTGATCCGGTGCGAGCGCGGTCAGAATCTCGGGCGCTTCAACTGCTGCCGGTGCTTCACCGCCACCTTCTTCAGATCGTTGCTTCGCTCCGGCCGAAACCGCCTTCAAACGCGCGACCTTTTGTTCGAAAGACTCGCCCGCTACTGGACCAGTGTCTTTAACGCCGGCGTAAGTTGAACGCCGGAACAACTGTCGATTTGGGTTCTCGCCGAGCTTATGTCCCCCGGCAGGTTTCGGCGCGGCCGGCGCCGCAGGTTTCGCTGCCGCCGGTGCGGCGGCTTTTGTCGCTGCGGGCTTCGCCGCTGCTGCGGGTTTCGCTCCGTGCTCGGCTGCGGCTGTTTCGACCATCACAAAAACGCCGCGTTGTTCGTCCTTCTTGATAACCGGCAGCGTTCCTCCCGCTGCCTGAAGGAGTGCCTGCAACTCCGCTTCAACAAAGCGGCTTTGTTTGTAGGGATCGCGCACGTGACCCAGCGGTGGACCCATGTAAAGCGTGCCGCACGTCTGGCACTTGCTGAGCACGTCGTCACCGCGAAGGTGAATCTCGGATGCTTCGCCAGCCGTTCGCAACTGCTTCAGGTGACCATTGCAGAGTTTTCCCTTTTCGTTTTTCTCATTACAAACGGTCTGTGCGTTTGTGATTCGCTTGGGGACGGCGATGGTATCAGTTGCTGACATGATTGCGGCGCATTGTACACGATCCGTGTTATTAGTGTTTACCCGTGGCTGCGTTTCAGGATCTCATTACCAGCGTTTGGCGCTTGCTCCCTGCGCGCATCCGTCGTTTGAGTATGCGCGTGATCCACACCCGGTTTACCGTCACTGCCGCAGGCGTGATTTTTAACGATCAGCGTCAGGTATTGCTGTTAAAACACCGATTTCGTGCCGGCAGCGGTTGGGGACTGCCCGGCGGGTTTCTGGAACAGGGCGAACAACCGGTCGACGCGTTGCGACGTGAGTTGCGCGAAGAGATTGGATTGGAACTTGACGACATCGAGCTTTTCGCGGCGCGTTCGTTCAGCAAACCGAAGCAAGTCGAGATACTGTTTCGTTGCCGGCCCAATGGTTCATTCAAACCGCAAACAATGGAAGTTGAACTAGCCGAGTGGTTTTCGATTGACTCTTTACCGCAAGGTTTGCCGCGCGATCAGCGACTCTACATCGAGCGTGCTGCGCAAACCGAGTGAATTGATGTATGCTGCGCTGCAAAAAACAGGAGACTCCGCATGGTCGAGCTGATTCCGTCCCAAGACGCCCTGATGCAGATTCTGACGCGCACTGGTGCGTTTCGTGAGGGCCACTTCGTTTATCCAAACGGAAAGCATTCACCACATTACTTTCAAATGCCGCTGGCTTTTCGTTATTACGACACGGCGCGCGTGTTGGCCGTCGCTCTCAGCCGGAAATTTCGACTCGAAAAGGACATCTCCAGCCAACTGCCGAAAATTGCGGTGATAAGCCCCAGTTCCGGTGGCATACCGGTGGCTTTCGGTGTGCGCGATGCGCTCAACGCCGAGCAGATCTACTGGGCCGAGCAGGAGAACGGCCAACGCATGTTTCGCCAGTACGTGAATCAGGGAGAAGTCAATCCCTGCATCATCGTCGACGACATCATTCGCAGCGGTAAGGCGATTGAGGAAACAATCACATTGGTCAAAACACTCGGTGCGAGAATGATCGGCTGCGGCTCGATCGTGCGTTTCGACAGTGGGCCGAGCGAGATTGAAGGTGTTCCGGTCAAATCGTTAATCGAATTTGATGTGAAGATGTATGAGAGCGAACAGGACTGCCCGGAATGTAAGAACGGCATCGCTCCTGAGACGGTTCGTTTCTAGTCCACAGATTACAGTCCACAGATTACACAGATTCTGGTCCATAGATTACGGGATAGTTCTTAATTTAATCGGTGTAATCTGTAGACTAAATAATCTGTGTAATCTGTGGACTAAATTTCGTGTCGATTGGCGAGTGCTTTGTCCATGGTGACCTCGTCGACGTATTCGAGATCGCTTCCCACCGGCATCCCCATCGCGATTCTTGTCACTCGCAAACCCAAAGGTTTCAAGAGGCGGCTGATGTAATTTGCCGTGGCCTCGCCTTCAGTAGTTGGATTGGTGGCGAGTATCACTTCGCTTACTGCAACGCCGTCGTTGTTCTCCGGTTTTAGACGAGGCAGCAGGTTCGCGAGCTGTAATTCGTTTGGCCCAATGTGACGAATTGGTGAAAGGCTGCCGTGAAGCACGTGGTAAACGCCTTTGAAGCTGCGCGTTTTCTCAACCGCTACCAGGCTGTGAGGTTCTTCAACAACGCAGATCACGGAATGATCGCGCGTGGTCGAGGCGCAGATTCGGCACGGATTGACGTCGGTAAGATTGTTGCAGACCGAGCAGAGCACGATCTTTTGTTTGACTTCACGTAGCGCGGCAATCAAACGCTCGAGGTCCGTATCGGGCGCGCGCATGATGTGAAACGCCAGTCGTTGCGCTGACTTATGGCCGATACTCGGCAGGCGTTTCAGCTCGTCAATTAATTTGGTAACAGGTTCGGCGTATTCCAGCATTGCCAATTTCCGCGGTCAGCTTCATTAAGATTTACAAGCTGAAACAAGATTAACAGGATGATTTTCTTATCTTGTCTATCTTGTAAATCTTGTTCATCTTTATGAAGCTGACGCTTCCCATCCAAGATCCCAGCTTGGTAATCAATCTCAACCAAACAGATTCCCCAAACCCGGCGGCAGCATTCCACCAAGTTTTCCCTTCATGGCTTCGTCAACTTTTCGATTAGCTTCGTTCGCCGCTGCGAGGATCATGTCCTGGAGCATTTCAACGTCGCCATCTTTAACTGCTTCGGGATCGATCTTGAGCGCTACGATCTCGTGATTGCCTTTCATCTGTACAGTCACGACGCCGCCACCGGCTGAAGCTTCCACGCGCAGTTCTTCCATCTCTTTCTGCATCTTCTCCTGCATAACCTGCGCCTGCTTCATCATCTGTTGAATGTTCAATCCGCCCGGGAATTTCATCACGCCACCTCTCGAATAAAGTTTGCGTCATCCTATCTACAGATTACACAGAATGCAAAATCGGTGTAATCTGCGTAATCTGTGGACCCGCAAATCGACCGCATTCTGCAAGCGCGCATCAACCTCTACTACGATCTACGCCCGGGCCCGAGTTCGGCGGCGCCGTTGTTGATCGCGTTGCACGGGTACGGCGCACACAAGCGCCAGATGATGCGCGAAGCCCAACAGATGGCGCCGGAAAACTTCGCGATTGCCTCGTTACAGGGTTTTCACCAGCACATCAAAGATCCGCATGAAGCGGGTGGTCCACTACGATTCGGGTTTGGCTGGTTAACAAACTTTCGCAGCGACGAATCGGTGGCGGTTCATCAACGCGCGTTGCTGGATTTAATCGAGACCCTCGCTAACGAAGAAATCATCGATCCGCAGCGTGTATTTTTGCTCGGCTTCTCGCAGTCGTGCGCGCTAAATTATCGTTTCGCTTTTACACATCCCCATCGCTTACGTGGCGTTATCGGTATCTGTGGCGGCATTCCAGGAGACTGGGAAACGAGTGCGGCCTATCATCAAACGCAACTCGACGTGCTGCATCTTGCCGGCACGCGCGATGAGTTTTACTCGCCGGAACGCGTCCAGGATTACGAACGGCAATTGCAATCGCGAGCGCGCTCGGTTGAGTTCCGAAGTTATGAAGCGGCGCATGAAATCGTTCCCGAAATGCGCGCAGATGTGGTCCAATGGCTGACTCGAGCCGTCGATGAACACTGAACCCTCAAATCTTTCCTCAAGCGTTGCCCAGGTCGAACGCGACATCGAAGCGCGCAGCGCTGTCTTCAAAAAAGAACTCGGACTTTTCGATTTGGTGCTGATGCAGGTTGTGTTTGTCGTCGGCACGTTCTGGGTTGGTTGGGCGGCGCGATTAGGCAACGAGCAGAGTATTTTCTGGATTTTAGCCATCATCACTTTCTACATTCCCCTCGCGATGGCGGTGATCTTTCTCATCCGGCTGATGCCGCTCGAAGGCGGTTTGTATCAATGGTCCAAGCTGGCTTTTAACGACTTCATCGCTTTCATGGTGGGCTGGAATTTGTGGGTTTTTGCGATCTCGATTCTTGCCGGTGTTGGACTGATAGTGACCACGAATATTTCGTACGCTATTGGACCAACCGCGTCGTGGATGAAGAACGACGGAAAGATGATCACGCTGATCAGCGTTCTGCTGGTTGCAGGAATGGTAATAGCGGCCACCCGTGGGCTCGCTTTCGGCAAGTGGGTTCACAATGTCGGCGGCGTAGTGCACATGATCACGTTCGCCGCGTTGATTTTCCTGCCACTCTTTGCTCTTTCACGCGCGCTGGGACAGGAGTACACGCCCTTTACGCTTAAATTCCCTACTTTCGAGTCTTACAACATCAACGTTTACAGCAAACTCGCGCTCGGCGCTTTGACCGGCTTTGAATACGTTGCGATCCTCGCCGGCGAAACGCGGTCGCCCGCAAAAAATATCGGTCGTTCGGTAGTGATTGCTTCGCCGATTATCGCGCTCATGTTTATTCTCGGCACCAGCTCAGTGCTGGCATTTGTTCCGCGTGATCAGGTTGATGTCATCGGACCAATCCCGCAGGTGTTGTCAATTGGATTTGGTACTGGTGATTGGATTGGAACGATCGGTTCGATTGCGATTCTCGGCATTGCGGTGAGAACGATCGCGCTGATGAGTATTTACTTCGCCGGCAACACGCGTCTGCCGATGGTGGCCGGCTGGGATCGATTGCTACCGGCGTGGTTTAGCCGCCTGCATCCGAAGTACAAAACTCCCATTAACTCGATTCTGTTTGTAGGCGCGGTGACCCTCGTGCTTGGTCTACTGAGCATCACGGGCGTACACGCGCAGGAAGCCTTTCAACTCATCGACAACGCCGGCGGCGTGTTTTACGCGCTCACGTACCTGGTTCTGTTTGCGATTCCGTTGTTTGGGATGAAGGCTCTCGGGCGGAAAGCACCGTGGTGGCTGAAGATCGCGTGCGTGTCAGGCTTTATCGTTACGTTGATTTTTATTCGCTACTCCATCGAACCAATTACTGAAGTAGTTAATCCACTTTCGTTCGCACTGAAGATCGGCATCACGGTTTTGATAGCAAACGCTATCGGCGTTGGGATTTATGTCCTCCGAAAAGGAAAGTAAAGCGCTCGCTGTTATCAATTGTTCGCAGGTTGTGACGTTGGCTGGTCCAGCACGGCCGCGGACTGGCGCCGAGTTGCGCGAGTTGAGCATCGTCGCCGATGGCGGCTTATTGGTTCGCGACGGATTGATTGAACGTGTCGGAGCCAGCAGCGAGATTGAGGCGTTGATCAAAGCCGGTACCGAAGTGATTGACGCGCAGCGACGTGTTTTATTGCCGGGGTTTGTCGATGCGCACACGCATCCGGTGTTTGGCGGTACGCGTGTTGATGAGTTTGAAGAACGCAGCAAAGGGACGACGTATCAGGAGATTGCCGCGCGTGGTGGCGGAATTCAGTCGACCGTAAATCGAACGCGCGCGGCGAGTATCGATCAACTAGTGGCGGCGGGGGAGCGTTACGCCGCGTGGTTTCTGCGCGGCGGCACAACTACTGTCGAAGCGAAATCCGGATATGGCTTATCGCTTGAAGATGAACTGAAGTTGCTGCGCGCGATCAAGCAGCTCAATCAGGTGACGCCGCTGAACTACGTGCCGACATTTCTTGGCGCGCACAGCGTGCCGCCTGAATATCGCTCGCGGCGTGATGAATACGTTTCGCTTTTGATCGAGGAGATGTTGCCTGCGGTCGCGCAACAAAAACTCGCCGAGTACTGCGATGTTTTTTGTGAAGAGAGAGTGTTTACGACTGATGAGTCGTGGAAGATCCTTTCAGCGGCGCGTTGCCACGGGCTCGGCTTGCGGATGCATGCCGATCAACTCACGCTTTCCGGGGGCGCAAAGTTAGCCGCTGAACTCGGAACCGTTACCGCCGATCATCTCGAACACACCGATGCGGCTGGAATCGCGGCGTTGAAAGAAGGCGGTGTGCAACCGGTGTTACTGCCGGGTTCGGTTTATGCACTTGGGTCGTCGCGTTATCCTGCCGCGCGCGAGATGATCGATGCCGGTCTGCCGGTGGTGCTGGCCACGGATTTCAACCCCGGCTCTTCGCCGACGCCTTCGATGACGATGATCCTTTCGCTAGCGGCCACACAAATGAAGATGACTCCGGCAGAAGCGATTACCGCCGCGACGATTAATGCCGCATACAGTCTTAATCGCGGTGCGCGGATTGGTTCACTCGAAAGAGGAAAGTTTGCTGATTTTGTGATTCACGATTGCGACGACTATCGCGAACTGGCTTACTTTTTCGGCATCGAACACCCGTTGCGCGTCTATGTCCGAGGTCAATTGAGCTACGGATGACACGGATAAAAATCCGGATCGGAAATCCGTAAAATCCGTGTCTAAAATATCGGTTGACGACACTGTCAGTGTGTTTTATGATCCGCTCAACACTGGAAAGGAGGTGATTCTAAAATTTATGAGTTCTAATCACAGTGAGGTGGCTGCGGCCTGACCTCTGAACCAGCAAACCGTTAGGATTTTGGTTCAGTTGTCTCACTGCACAGTGCTCCTCCTTTCTGGAAGTTGCACACAGTAGTCCACAGGCCAATTCCAACAGTTCACCGAAGCCGTCCGCAATCTAGAATTGCGGACGGCTTTCTTATTAGCCACGGATCACACGGATAAAACTGATCTGAATTCAGATCAGTAAAATCCGTGTTTATCTGTGGCTGAAATCTATTGTGGTGTGGGCGACGGGGTTGCAGCGGGTCGTTGTTCCGAAGGCGGAATCGCGGCAGGATTTGGTGTGTCGGGTGATGAGTGCAGGTGAATCGCTTTCCATTCCGTACCGACACGTTTGAACACGAGTGTCATGCGCCCGGCGGCAGTTTCGGGAACGCCTTTGTAGTTTTGAGATTGCGTCCACTGGCAGGTCACAACCGCGCCGGATGTTCCCAGCATAGTCACTGAAACATCTTTCACGTCGAGCTTGACGTCTTTTATTTCCGGATACGAACTCTCGCGATTCTTCCGTACCTGCTCCCAGCCCTTTGTAACCGAGCCGTTGTAGTTGAAGAGATTCAAACGCGGGTTATTCCAGTAAATATCAGTGACTTCGGCAACATTCGCGTGCCGGATACCGTCAAGCAGAGCGTTAAATGCAGCGACCACGCCGTCTGACCCTGGAACTTGGGTTGAAGTCGCCGGCTTCTTTGCGGCTGGTTTCGGCGCCGCGGTTTTAGTCGCAGGCGCTTCGGTGTCGGTGGCCGGGGGTTTTGTGCGATTTGTGTTCGCGGTCCGTGGACGCTCTGTCGTTGACGAGTTGCTGTTTTGCGCAACCGCAACACCACACCCAAGAATCGTTACCAAACCAAGACTCAACGCTCTAATCATCTAAAACCTCCTTATTGCCCACAATCCAAATCCGTTAAGCATCCGTGTTAATCCGTGGCCCAGGGCAAACCACTTCGCAAACGTTGCACCGACGCGTCGCGACCAATCACGTCGAAGATCTCAAACATTGATGGTCCAACCGCCTGCCCCGTCAACATCGTGCGCGAGCCGTTGATCAACAACCCAGCCTTAACTCCGGTCTCTTCCGCAAACGCGCGCAACGCCGCCTCAGAAGTCTCGAGGTTAAATGGCTCAACCTTCTCCAGCTTGTCTGCGAGACCGCTCAATAGTTCGCGCAACCGCGGCTCTTTACGGAGATTCTTGTTGACCGCAGTCTCATCAAAATCGAAGTCGTCAGAAAAGTACGCGCGGCCTTGTTCAGAAAAATCCTTGAGCGTGAAGTAACGTTGTCGAATCAAATCGACAGTCTTTTGCAGCCACTCACGATCGTCGTCGTCATACTCTTCGCGCCAGAGTTTGTTGGCACGCAATTCCGCCTTGATCATCGGCAGCAACTCGTCGAACGGCATCGTGCGAATGTATTCCGCATTCATCCACAACGCTTTATCGTCGGTCCAACGTCGCGGATCGTTCTCCTGGAAATTAAAGATTGAATTCGCTCGCCCGATGCCTTCCAAAGAGAAATACTCCACCAGCTCCTCTTTGCTGAGCACTTCCTTGCCGTCCGGCGGCGCCCATCCGAGCAGCGCCAGGAAGTTGCGGAAGGCCGCCGGCACAAATCCACGATCGCGATACGTTGTGAGGGAAACAACCTCGCCGTGTTTGCGTTTGGAAAGCTTGCCTTTGTTTGGCGCGAGTATCAGCGGCAGATGTGCAAACCGCGGCACCGCCGCACCCAGCGCCTGGTACAACAAGATCTGCTTGTGAGTGTTAGTCAGATGATCCTGACCGCGAATCACGTGAGTAATGCCCATCGCGATGTCGTCGATCACCACTGACAGGTTGTAGAGCGGATGACCGTCGGAACGAAGCAGCACGAGATCTTCGATTTCTGAAAAACTGCGCTCGAGAGGTCCGTAAACAATGTCGTCAAACTTCGTCTGGCCTTCGTGTGCAATCTTCAGGCGAATCGCAAACGGTTCGCCGGCCGCGACGCGTCGATCTGATTCCTCTTTCCGTAAGTCGCGAAACGGATTGCTGCGTTGGTCCACTCCTTCCGCGGTTTGTGCGCGAGCGCGTTGGGAGACGTCGGCTTTTACGTTCTTGTCGTCGCGCTGCTCTTTCGGAGTGAAATCGCGATAGGCTTTTCCCTCTTCGAGCAGGCGGTTGGCAGCGGCGCGATGCGCAGATGCATTTGCCGACTGGAAGACGAGGTCTTCGTCGTAATCGAGGCCGAGCCACTCGAGACCTTCAATGATTGAGCGCGTAGATTCGTCAGTTGAACGTTGTAAGTCGGTATCCTCGATGCGCAGTAGAAACTTGCCGCCTGTTTTTCTTGCGTAAAGCCAATTGAAGAGAGCAGAGCGGGCCGCGCCTATGTGCAGGTAGCCGGTCGGAGATGGTGCAAAGCGAACACGAACAGACATGTGGAAGTTTCCAGGCAACAAAAAAGCACAAAAGTCACAAAAGATCTAGCCCAAGTACCTTTGTGCTTTTTGTGCGTCTTTCAGGTCTTATATCTGGCGGAGATGACAGGATTCGAACCTGTGAAGGGCTTTTGACCCTTAACGGTTTAGCAAACCGCCGCCTTCAGCCACTCGGCCACATCTCCGTGCCGTAATCAGGCGAAGACCAATTCTAGTCGCGAGAGCCAGTTTGTCAAGAAAGGAGCCACGGATTTTCACCGATGATCAGACACGGATCATCGCGGATGATCCCAAAAGTGGAAAATCCGTATTTCATCCGTGAAATCCGTGGCTGGCTTTCTAGTAGAATCAACTCGTGCCGGAACTTCCTTTTACGCGACGCCAATTTCTCAAGGGGTTGGTAGCGGTGCCGCTGGTGGCGGTCTCAGGGGCGGCTGCTTACATGCGGCTGATCGAGCCTCACAACTACTGGGTTTCTGAAACAGACGTCTTCATTCGCGACCTGCCACAGGCGTTTGAAGGCTTTCGCATCACCCAACTCACGGATATTCATCACAGCCGAATTCTAGGGTTAAATGAAGTGCAACGTGTGGTCAGTCTCGCACAAGAGACGAAGCCCGATATGTTTGTACTTACTGGCGACTACAGCACGTCGTACCGTCGTTACATCGAACCTTGTGCCGAAGCTTTGTCGGCGTTGAGCGCGCCGGAGGGCGTGTGGGCCGTTCTTGGTAATCACGATCACTACACCGATCCTGAGTTGACCACGAGGGCTCTCAAGCGTCATCACATCGCTGTTTTAGACAACGCTCACACCACGCTGCAACGGCGTTCCGATTCAATCCAGTTGTCAGGAATCGACGACTGGACGTGGAATGCAGTCGATTGGAAACGCGCGTTCTCTGGTTTGAAAAATGACCGGCCCACGATCCTGCTTTCACACCAACCAACGGTGCTCGATTTTGAGCAGACGAAGAATGTCGCGCTCATTTTGAGTGGTCATACTCACGGGGGCCAACTGAATTTCCCCCTACTCGGCGCGCCGGCGCGTTTTGCGACGAGAGATCTTAAATACGCGCGTGGATTGTTTAGCCGCGGCGATACTCAGCTCTACGTTTCCACCGGAACGGGTGTCATTGGGTTGCCGTTGCGGTTTGGGGTACGTCCTGAGATTGCCGTGCTGCGTTTACGCCGTGCCCTTTGACTTTTCAATGGCAGTTCCTTAAGGAAATTTCTCACGCGGCGTCGCAACGGCGCAGCGGAAGAAGGCCGCGTCGCCGCGCCGCTGCGGGAGAAAACCCGTTGACAGTCTGAGAAGAGCAGAGTACTTTATATCGCCAAGTAAGTACGTTTGCCCGATAGCAAACGCCGATGATTGGAGTACAATGCCGACCACGATGACGCTTCTCGAGAGTATTAACTCACCTGCAGACCTGCGCGCGCTTGAACCAGACCAACTTCGTACCGTCGCTGACGAGATTCGCAACTACATCCTCGAGACGATGTCTCGGGTGGGTGGGCATACTGGCGCTTCTCTAGGCGCCGTCGAACTGGCAGTGGCGCTGCATTACGCCTTCAATACGCCCGCAGATCGATTGGTTTGGGACGTTGGCCACCAGGCTTACGCGCATAAGATTCTTACCGGTCGCCGCGATCTGCTGCCGACGATCAAACAATACGGCGGGATCAGCGGTTTTCTTCGTCGCGACGAATCTGAATACGACACGTTTGGCGCGGGCCACGCTTCCACGTCTCTTTCCGCGGCCCTCGGCATGGCGATCGCACGCGACCGAAAAGGTGAAGACCACCACGTGGTTGCGTTAATCGGCGATGCTTCACTTACGGGTGGCATGGCCATGGAAGCGATCAACCAGGCGGGTCATCTGAAAAGCCGTCTGATCGTTGTTCTTAACGATAACGAAATGTCGATTGCTCCGGCGGTGGGTGCCTTGACCGGTTATCTCAACCGCATTCGCGGTGCGCACGGATATCATCGTTTTAAAGACGAAGTAGAAGAGAAGTTGTTGGCGATTCCGTCGCTGGGTGAGCGTTTGCATCATGCGGCTAAGACGATGAAGGATGCGATCGCTGCTGCCGTGTTGCCGGGAGCACTCGTTCACGAACTTGGTTTCAAATACATCGGATACGTGGATGGTCATAACCCGCGCGCGCTCGTGGCCGCATTTAACGAAGCCAAGCAGATCAAGGATGGACCTGTCATCGTTCATGCCTTGACGACCAAGGGCAAAGGCTTCCCGCAGACCGAGCCTGATTATTATCGCTGGCACGCGACCGGTCCATTCGATCTAAAAACCGGTAAACCGCATGCGAGTTCAGCCAAAATACCAACCTACACGACTGTGTTTGGCGACACGCTGGCCCAATTGATGGAGAAGGATCCGAAGGTTGTAGCGCTAACTGCCGCGATGCCTGACGGCACCGGAGTTTGCACGCCGCTCGAGAAGTTTCCCGATCGTTCTTTTGACGTTGGTATCGCCGAGCAGCACTGCGTCACCTTTGCGGCGGGGATGTCGTGTGAAGGATTGAAACCGGTTTGCGCGATCTATTCTACGTTCCTGCAACGTGGTTTTGATCAATTGGTCCACGACGTTTGTATTCAGGATCTGAACGTTAAGTTTTGTCTCGATCGCGGCGGCATTGCCGGCGGCGACGGTCAAACTCACCACGGGTTACTCGACATCGCGTACCTGCGCCCGGTTCCTAACATCGTGGTGATGGCGCCAAAAGATGAAGGCGAAATGCGCGACATGATGTACACGATGCTCGAGCACACGGGACCGACCGCGATGCGATATCCGCGTGGTAATGGTGTTGGTGTGTCGATCGATCGCGAACCCGAACTGCTGGAAATCGGCAAGGGTGAAATACTGCGTGACGGCGGCGAGATAGCGATTGTTGCTTACGGATCGATGGTCCATCCATCGCTCGCGGCTGCCGATCGACTCGCGAAAGAAAAGATCGAAGCCACCGTGGTCAACGCTCGTTTTGTTAAGCCACTCGATACGCCTTTACTGCTTGCCTTAGCGCGGACGAAACGCTTGATTGTCACAGTTGAGGAAGCCTACCTCGCGGGTGGTTTCGGTTCGGCGGTAATCGAAGCGCTCGAGGAAAACGGGCTTCAGGACAAAGTTCATGTAGTGCGAATGGGTATTCCCGACCGCCTCATAACTCACGGCGACGCGAAGTTATTACTCGCCAAGTACGGTCTTGATGCGGATGGCATCTACAATCGAGTCAAAGAGAGTATTGACGTGCTCGACGATCGCCGCACCAAAGCCCGTCGCGTAAGGTAGTCCACAAAAGGGCACAAAGCACAAATGTTTGCCTGGTGCCTTTTTGCGGCATAGTTTTGATTTCGTGCACCAAATCGGAAGCTTTCCATCCTCTTAAACCTTAAAAACCCTCCCAAAAACCAGCTAACTCCTCATTGGCCTCGTGATTGCAAACAATCCTCGTAGAAAAATGACAGAAGAGAGATTCGACAATTCAGCAAACTCCCCTTTGCACGCCTCGCAGCCGCATTTTGATGACGACTGGACGCTGATAACGGCCCGCCGCGTGGTGCCGCTGGAGAAGATTGAAGCCAAAGTCCGGCGACGGCGTCAGTGGTTTTTGGGAGGAGCGTTTGCCGTGGCGATGGTGCTGGGTGCGGCCTCGGCGTTGTTGGCGTCGTATTTTAGACAGCGGACCGCTGTTAGTTCGACGAGTGAACTTTCTCAAATGGCGGTTCCGCAGCAAGTTGTAGCGGCTGAACCTGAACCAAGCGCAACACCGGCAACTGAGGAGGTTGTTGAACCGCTGGTTGAGACTGTTGAGAACGTAAAAGAACCGGCGTTGATTGAGCTGGCGCCGAAAAAAGATACCGCCGTCAGACAACGGACAGTAGTGGTTCGAGAAGATCCGAAACCACAAAACACGCGTGAGGATGAACGCCTCACCGAAGACGATCAACTCGATCGAATTCGCGAAGCAATTCTTGTCGATTCGTGGCAGGAGCGACGTGCTCGTCGCGCAGCCAGACGCGAGCGACGCCGGGCTGAACGCTACAACCACCGTGGTCTTTCAGAACTCGACGAGATCTTCGAAGGCCCACGGCGCCCGTAGAAGTGTTTTACATTAAAAACATCATATTGACGGAATCACGATCGGATGGCATCATCTCACTCAACTGAGTAGTTCGCCCTGTTTAAACTCACACATTAATAGCATCCCCGACATTTTCATTTAATGGTCTTGGTTTATTCGCGCTGTGAGGGCGCGGGATGGTGAAGCATCATGACTAAACAGATGTTTCGTGAGCGGGAATGTATTCACCGTGAAGAAGGCGCTGATGGTGATTTCTATAATGCGGTTTCTTACATTAAGGCTTTGCAACGACTCCGGGTTAACGACGCGGTGGAGATGGCCGGCAAGGTGACTTCGTTCTTCTGGGCCGATGCGCCACACATTATCGTTTGGCTTTGTAACAATTGCGCGGCGGAACTGCGCCTGACTGATACGCCGCGTGTGGTGTCGAGACGCGCTTAGGTAAAGGAATCTTGTTAATCTTGTTATGTGAAGCGCGAACGTATCGATAAACTGCTCGTCGAACGCGGACTCGCTGAATCGCGCACGAAGGCTCAGGCGATGGTAATGGCCGGCATCGTGCTGGTAGACGAGCAGCGAGTTGAAAAACCTTCCCACCAGTTTGCTACCGATTCCTCAATTCGCATTAAAGGCGGTGACGACCCGACTACTCGTTACGTTGGGCGTGGCGGTCTGAAACTTGAGGCAGCCCTGCGCGAGTTTCAGATCGACGTCACAGGATTGACGTGTCTCGACGT
Organism: uncultured Acidobacteriota bacterium; assembly: GCA_963708055.1. Classification (GTDB taxonomy): domain Bacteria; phylum Acidobacteriota; class Blastocatellia; order Pyrinomonadales; family Pyrinomonadaceae; genus PSRF01. Next base: position 3,666,288 of record OY970193.1, read on the forward strand.
CGGCGCTTCCACCGGCGGTTTCACTGATTGTTTACTGCAAAACGGCGCGCGGAAAGTTGTGGCGGTTGATGTTGGTCATAACCAGATCGACTGGCGTTTGCGCAACGATTCGCGGGTTGAAGTCAGGGAAGGCGTAAACGCGCGTTATCTCACGCCTGAAGATTTCGCGCAGAAGTTTAATCTGGCGGTGATGGACGTCTCGTTTATTTCCGTGACCAAGGTGTTGCCGGCGATCGTGCCGCTAATTGTCGAAGGTGGTTCGATCATTACGTTGATCAAACCACAGTTTGAGGTCGGGCGGGGTGAGGTTGGCGGCGGTGGAATCGTGCGCAATGAGGCGAGCCGGTTGCGCGTGGTCCAGGAAGTAAACGATGCGGCGCGTTCGCTCGGTCTCGAAGGGTTGAATGTGATCGAGTCGCCGATTACCGGCGCTGAAGGAAATGTTGAGTTCCTGGCGTTGTATCGGTTGGCTTCACAGGATTTACAAGATTGACCAGGATTTACAAGATAATTTCTGATCCATCTTGTAAATCTTGTATCATCCCGCTGTTTTACGCTTCCCACTCAAACCGATGTCGTCAATCAAGCGGATAGGAATCGTCCTTAAACCGCATCAACCTGAAGCCCTGAAAACGATCTGCGAGCTGGTGAAATGGCTGGCGGAGCGCGGCATCACGCTCGTTGGTGGGCCAGAGATCGAACGCGAACGGATCGCGCACCAAACCGGTTGCGCGGTTGATGAAGTTGAGCAAGACCAGCTTGCCAATGGTGTTGATCTAATGCTGGTGCTGGGCGGCGATGGCACCATGATCGCCACTGCGCGAACTATTGGCGACCAGGAAGTGCCGGTGCTCGGAGTCAATTACGGCGGACTCGGTTACCTCGCTGAGTTTCGCATTGAAGAACTTTACAGCGCGCTCGAATCGATCCTTTCAAACAATTACCGGCTCGATCGTCGCGTGATGCTTGAAGTTGAGTTGTGCCGTGGCGATTCTCAGCCGAAAACCAGCCGGGTGCTCAACGACGTAGTTATCAACAAGTCCGCACTGGCCCGCATCATCGAGATTGAGGCATATCTCAATCGTCAGTTTGTGAATTCATTTCGAGCTGATGGCCTGATCGTTTCAACGCCGACAGGCTCGACCGCGTATAACCTTTCCGCCGGTGGTCCAGTAATTTTTCCTTCAATGAACGCCGTCGTGATCACGCCAATCTGTCCGTTTACACTTTCCAATCGGCCCATCGTTGTTCCGGACGACGCCGAGATCGAATTGTTGTTGAAAACTGACAATGAAGAGGTGGCGTTAACGCTCGATGGGCAAGTCGGATTTCCTTTGGAGGTTGCCGACCGCGTCGTGATTCGCAAGAGCCGCACGACCTTCAACCTCATTCAACCAAGCAACCGAAACTACTTCGACGTACTGCGCGACAAATTGCGCTGGGGACGTTAACCACTCAAAGACGATGTCAAACAAAAGAGACGAAGAACAAGTCGGCCGCGATGCGTTTGAACGTCAGATCGGAACCGATCTCGACGAAGAAACTCCCGATCGACCGCGTGGCATGGCGCTGCACAACAAGATCCTGATCGGACTCGGGGTCGGCGTCATTGCTGGAGTTACGGTGAATCGTGTTCTCGGCGGCGATCATCCGACCGTCGTTTGGATCGTCGATAACATCACTCACCCGGTGGGCCAACTGTTTCTGCGTCTGCTGCTGATGATTGTGGTCCCGCTCGTGTTTTCGTCGCTCGTGGTCGGCGTCGCAGGAATTGGCGACATTCGCAAACTCGGTCGCGTTGGTCTCAAATCGTTTGCTTACTGTCTCGTGATCTCGGCAATTTCGGTCGCGATCGGTATCACACTCGCCAACACGATCAGGCCCGGCAACCGGATCGATCCGAACACCTCGGCAGCGCTACAACAGCGTTATCAAGCCGACGCGACGAAAACCGTCGAAGCGGCTAAACAAGCGAGCGGTGCAACGACGAAGCCGTTGATGTCGGTAGTTGAGACGATAGTTCCGAAGAATCCGTTTTTTGCAGTCTCGGGTAAGGAAGACCCGAACATGCTGCACCTCATGTTCTTTGCTCTCATCATCGGCATCGCGATCACGCTGCTTCCGCTTTCTGTTACTAGCCCGGTGCTGAGTGTGCTTGACGGTCTTTATCAGATTACGGCCAAGATCATCGAGATCATCATGAAGTTTGCGCCGTATGCCGTCGCGTGTTTGTTGTTCAATAACACGGCGCGTTTTGGGTTGGACTTGTTGGGGGCGCTCGCGTGGTTTGTCATCACGGTGTTGCTTGGCTTATCGCTGCACATGTTTGGCGTCTACTCGCTATCGCTCTATTTCTTATCGCGCATTTCGCCGATTGAATTCTTCCGCCGTGTTAAGACTGTGATTTTGACGGCCTTCTCGACTTCGTCATCGAATGCGACGTTGCCGACAGCTTTGCGCGTGTCAGAGCGAAATCTGGGTGTACCACCGCAGATCAACAGTTTCGTGTTGACAGTCGGCGCGACTGCGAATCAAAACGGCACTGCGCTCTATGAGGGTGTGACGGTCTTGTTTTTGGCCCAACTCGCCGGCGTTGATCTGACCCTGGGCCAACAGTTGATGGTGGTCTACCTGGCGATACTTGGCGGTATTGGAACCGCGGGCGTTCCTTCCGGATCCATTCCGTTTATCATCGGCGTGTTGGTGACGATCGGCGTGAATCCGGCATTGATTGCGATCATTTTGGGTGTAGATCGCATTCTCGATATGTGCCGCACGACACTGAATGTCACCGGGGATCTGACTGCGGCTACTTATGTGGCGCGTTCCGAGGGGTACGAATTGCTCCGACCGCACGATCCGGCGCTTGCACCTGCCGCGGAGCGAGGAGCGGATTAAAGACTTCCCACGCGGCGGCGCAACGCACCAATACTTCGTTGCGTTGTTGCGCCGCCGCGTGAGAAAGATTTCCTGTGCACACGGCTTGCATTAAGTTCCTCATTTCCGACATGAGGTATGGACCATGGTCTTTCCGCTGTACGACGACAATACTGACCGGCACATAACACCGTTCGTTAACTACGCAATCATTGCGTTGAATATTTTTGTCTTTGTTGTACTTCAGGGGCTGGGCGGGAACGACGGGTTCACGTATTCATTTTCAACCGTGCCGATGGAGATTCTGCAGGGCAGAGACATTGTTACGTCGCCAACGACTGTCGAATATGCCGGACAAGCAGTGCGAATTCCCGGTCTTGGGGTAACGCCCGGTTCAGTTTACTTCACACTCTTCACTTCGATGTTCATGCACGGTGGTATTGCGCACATCGCCGGTAACATGCTCTTTCTTTGGATTTTCGGGGACAACATCGAAGATCGCCTCGGCCACGTTAAATACGTGATCTTCTATTTGCTCTGCGGCGTGCTTGCTTCCCTCGCTCATGTTTTTTCGACCGCCGCTTTCGCAGCCGACCAGGAAAGCCTGCTGGTCCCAAGTCTTGGTGCTTCGGGGGCCATCTCAGGAGTGCTGGGCGGTTACATTTTGTTGCACCCAAGCCGGCGCGTGACAGTGATCCTGTTCCGTTTTCTGACACAGGTACCGGCTTATGTCGCGATTGGACTATGGTTTGTGTTCCAGTTAGTCAGCGGATTGGGAATGCTTGGCGGCGGTTCACAGCAGGGTGGCGTCGCTTACGCAGCTCACATCGGTGGTTTTATCGCGGGCCTGGTGCTGATCAAGTTTTTCGACATGGGAAATCGCAATCGTGCTCCCGGTTAATTAGCCACGGATAAACGCGGATTAGACGGATCAGAAATTGACTTCTGATCCGTGTCATCCGTGTAAATCTGTGGCTGTTTTTTGCTAAGATCCGGAGCGCATGGCCACACTGCTACCACCAAACCAGCAATGTCTCGAGATTCAAGCGACGCCGCGAGCGGAGATGAACCTCTTTCCGCTCGACACGTTTGCTTATGAGTTTCCCGGGAAGGAAATCAGGATCAATTTCGAGATCACGGAATTCACGGCGATCTGTCCGTTCTCAGATTTTCCCGACTTCGCCACGATCCGGATCGAATACGTTCCCAACGAGCGCTGCATTGAATTGAAGAGTTTGAAACTCTACATCAACGCGTTTCGGAACGTGAAAATCTTCCACGAGCACGTCGTCAACATCATCCTCGAAGACTTCGTCGCCGCCTGCGATCCGCTGCGTGTCGAACTCGAGGGCGACTTCCACGTCCGCGGAAACATCAAAACCATCGTGAGGGCGAGCTACACCAAGACAATCGCGGAGTAAATCACAATGTCTGCAACCAGTGAACAAATTCTACAACAGGCACTCGCGCTACCTCCTGAGGAACGCGCACAATTATTGGAACAGCTATTAGCCACCTTCGATGGGCCCACGAATCCAGCCTTGGACGAACTCTGGGTGGCAGAAGCTCATGATCGTCTGGATGCTTATGATCGAGGAGAGTTAAAAGCAGCAATAAGCGCCGAAGAGTTATTCGAGCAGTTCGAAGAGTAATGTTGAATGGAGATAAAGTTAGACGTTGTCGCGTAAATCGATTTCCCTACAGCGTTATTTATCAAGCTCGCACTGATGTTTTGATGATTGCCGCTATACAACACCACAGCAAAGAACCCAACAGCCGGCGTGATCGAATCTGACGGAAGAGGCGTTTCCGGTTTGTGGCGGCGGTATCGAGGGCTGCCACGGAATGTGTTTGCAATTGGCCTCGTGAGTTTGCTCAATGATGCGTCGAGCGAGATTATCTATCCGCTATTGCCGATTTTTCTCGCTACCAGTTTGGGAGCTTCAGCCAGGGCGATCGGGACGATCGAAGGACTCGCTGAATCGATCTCCAGTCTCTTAAAACTCTTCGCCGGTTACCTCAGCGATCGACTCGCTAAACGAAAGTTGTTGGTAGTCGCAGGTTACTCACTCGCGTCGCTTGCGAGGCCGCTGCTTGCTTTCGCGCAAACATGGACGCAGGTGCTTGCGATTCGTCTCACGGATCGAGTCGGCAAGGGAATCAGGACAGCGCCGCGTGATGCGATGATTGCCGATACAGTGGCGACCGAACAACGCGGTATTGCGTTCGGGTTTCACCGAGCGATGGACCACGCGGGCGCTGTTATTGGACCACTGATCGGATATTTACTGGTCATACTCTTTGTCGCCAACTCAAGATCTCCGACGACGTCAGAATATTCAAAGATTTTTTTAGCGGCCTCGATACCGGCGTTACTCGCTGTACTTGTGGCAGCGTTTTTCATGCGAGAGTCGCCCGTGCATAAACCGCATGGCGCGGAAGTGAAGAAACTTTCGTTGCGCGGGTTCGACGGCAATTTCAAACGCTTTCTGCTGGTACTCGCACTCTTTACGCTTTCAAACTCTTCCGACAGCTTCTTGATCCTGCGCGCCATGGATGCCGGAGTGTCCATCGCTCTAATACCGTTACTTTGGGCGGCGCATCACGGAATGAAGGTCTTGAGCTCGTTATTTGGCGGCGACCTCTCAGATCGCCTGGGACGCAAGCGTTTGATAGTTTCGGGTTGGATATTGTATGCGGCCGTTTATGCCGGATTTGGATTTGCCACTAACGTAGCTTCACTGTGGGTTCTGTTTTTGATTTACGGCATCTATTTCGGCCTCGCTGAAGGCGCCGAGAAAGCGCTCGTCGCCGATCTTGTGCGACCCGAGCAACGCGGAACGGCGTATGGCTTGTACAATCTCGCTTTTGGTGTGACCGTGTTTCCGGCATCATTACTCATGGGTACGATTTGGGACTGGAAAGGACCCACAGTCGCTTTCCTCGTGAGCGCGGCGATGGGAGCAACGGCGGCATTGCTCTTGTTGATTCTTGTAAAATCGCATCCCGAACCGGTTGCCGCCACCTGAGAGTCGGCACGGAAAGGATTAGTTAACATGAGACGCAGATTGTTGACTCCACATCCAGGCTTATCGACAGGTATTGGTTTCTATTTAAGCCAGATGGAAGAAGTCCGCCAGCAAGTGAATGTGGCGGTCAAAAGCATGCCCGACGATTTGATCGGCAAGCCGCCATTTCTCGGCGCTCATTCGATCGGCGGGCTGGCATTGCACATTGGTGAAGCCGAATGGTTTTGGATGCAGATGGTAGTTTGCGCGCGCGAACTCACCGACGACGTTAAGAACGCTCCGTACTGGGACATACTCGATGATCTCGAAAGAGTTTCGCGCAATGGTTATTCCGCTGAGTTTTGCCTGCGCGAGATCGAGAACATTCGCAATCAAACCCGCGACGTGCTTTTCTCATACAACGATAAAGATCTGGAACGAATCATTTCGTTCGAACGAAAAGGTGAGACTACTGAATACAACTTACGCTGGATTCTGCATCGCCTCATCGATCACGAAGCCCAGCACAAAGGGCAGATTTTCATGTTAAAGCGACTAATGGCTCTGTAAATGAATTACCAGTTAATTAAGAACGCCGATGAACTTCGGAAAGCAATCGAAACACTCGAAACTCAAGCGGTGGTTGGCCTCGACACCGAAACCACTGATCTCGATCCATTTACCGCTCGCTTACGACTAATTCAACTGGCCGTCGCGGATCGTGTTTTTATCGTCGACTTCGATCACTTTGCTAACGGCGATAAGAGTGAATCGCTCGCGCCGTTGCGACGTTTGCTCGAGGCTCCTCGCCCGATAAAGATCGCTCACAACGCCAAGTTTGACGCGAAGTTTATCAAGCACAATCTGGGCATCGATCTGGGCGGGCTGTTCGATACGTTATTGGCGAGCCAGATCGTGGGCGCGGGCGATATTGAAGAACGACACGGCCTCGAAACCGTCGCCAGCCGTTATCTCAACGAATCGGTAGACAAATCCGAGCGGTTGAGTAATTGGAATTTTGAGTTGTCGGAAGCGCAACTCGAATATGCCGCCCGCGACGCCGCGGTCCTGTTACCGTTACGTGAAAAGCTGATTGAACGATTGAAATCGGAATCGCTGGTGAAATGCGCGCAGCTTGAATTTGAATGCGTGATGCCGGTGGTTGATATCGAACTGACAGGCTTTTACATGCACAAGGATCGGTGGCTCGATCAGTTAGGGATTGTTGAGAAGAAAAGAGTCGAGCTTGCCGAGCAGTTGCAGCAAGTGCTGGCGGTTGAGTCTTCGCAAGGGTCGTTGTTTGGTGGTCCACAACGCGATGACATCAATCTCGATTCGCATCAACAGTTAACCCAAGCGCTCAACCGGCTCGGCATCCCCGTTCCCGAATCAACCCGCAACTGGAAGATGCAGCCGCTCGCAGCGCAGTATCCGATTATCGGAACGCTGCTTGAATATCGCACCGTGCAAAAGGCGTTGACGAGTTACGGCGAAAACATGATTGAGCTGATCAATCCGGTAACGAGGCGCTTGCATGCTGACTTCCGTCAGATTGGCGCGCCGACGGGAAGATTCGCGTGTACCAATCCAAACATTCAACAAGTGCCGCACTCGGTTGAGTACCGGCGATGTTTTAGTGGTTATCCGGAAGGGCGAAAGTTAATCATTGCTGACTATTCGCAGATTGAGTTGCGAATTCTCGCGGAGTTTTCGGGAGACCGCGGGTTTATGGAAGCGTTCCATTCGGGCGCCGATCTGCACCGTGTGACGGCGTCGCAGGTTTTTAACACTCCGTTGGACCAGGTCACGAAAGAGCAGCGCGATTTTGCGAAGCGATTGAATTTCGGCGTTGTTTATGGAATCGGCGCACAGCGATTTGCGTTGATGACCGGGTTGACTGTGCCTGATGCGGAGAACGTTCTGCGGCGGTATTTTGCTACGTATCGACAGCTCGATTCGTACCTGCGTGAGGCCGCCACTCGCGCCGTGACTGAGCGCCAGGCGCGTACGGCTTCAGGGCGTCTGGTGCGGTTCCGTTATGACGAGAACGATCGACAACAGATCTCGATGACGCAGCGCAACGGCAAAAACACGCCGATCCAGGGAACGAGCGCCGACATCCTGAAACGCGCCCTCCGGTTGATGAAGAGTGAGTTGAGCGATACGAACGCGAAGGTCGTCAACATCATTCACGACGAAATCGTGGTCGAGGCTGATGCAAGCGAAGCGCAGAGCGTTGCGGAGAAGGTCGAGCGGGTTATGTGCGCCGCCGGGCAGGAATATTTGAAGACGGTGCCGGTTAAAGTCGAGACCGAGATCGCTGACGAGTGGGTGAAGTAGTTTGGCCACAGATGACACGGATAAAAATCCGATTTAAATCCGTGTTATCTGCGGCGCCAAACAAAGTAGATCGGTATCCCCGTAAAAACGAGCAAATACCCGATCCCTGACGTCGAAGGTGCGAGAATCGCCAGGTCGATGATGAACAGCATCGCCAGCACGATGTAAATCAGCGGCACGATTGGGTAACCGAACGTGCGATAGGGTCTTTCGATATTGGGAGCTTTGCGACGCATCACGATCACCGCGCCCACCATCAACACGTAAAAGACCAAATCTGCCGAGACGATGTATTCCAACAGTTGCGTGTAAACGTTGCCGTAGGAATAAACCCCAGTTTGCTGGTTGACTGTAACGGTGCGCGGCAGCACCAGAAACGACGCCCAAACACCCTGCGCCAACAAAGCGACTGCCGGAACGTGCCGCGCATTGACGCTATCAACGCGTTTGAAGAACAGCCCATCGCGAGCCATCGCATAATAAACACGCGCGCCCGCCATTATCAGCCCGTTATTACAACCAAAAGTTGAAATCATGATGGCGAGTGCCATGATGATCGTGCCACTTGGACCAAGCACGGCCTGCATCACCGCAGTCGCCACGCGATTTTGGGGCGCACCCTGAATCCCGGAAAGCGGAAGCGTAACCACGTAGGCGAGGTTCGCAAGCAGGTACAACGTCACCACCAAACCACATCCCAGCAACAACGCACGCGGAAGATTCTTCCCCGGATCGCGAATCTCGCCGGCAGTGAAAGTGACATTGTTCCAGGCCGACTGCGCAAACAGTGGCCCAACCATGGCCCTCCCGAGCAACATTAAGAGCGCGAGGATCAGCAACCCCTGGCCGGAAGGATCAAACCAAACCTGAGCCGCTGTGGGTTTCCATCCGTTCTCCCATGGCTGCCACCACGATGAAGTGTACGCGGCGCTGTTGCTATTCCAGCCGAGGAAGAGGCCGATAATGATCAGTCCGAGCAACGCGGCAGTTTTGGTGAAGGTAAAAGTATTCTGAATAATCTTGCCGGTTTGGAGCCCGCGAGTGTTGATGAAAGTGAGAAATAAGATCATCCCCACCGCTAGTAGCTGCTGGCTCGACAAACTCAACGCATAACCGTTGAATGACAGTTGATTGATCGTGAACGGCTTCAGCAAGACCACGGGAGCGATGAGATAGTGGTCCGCGGAAATTTTATCGGTGAGCACTCCGGTAAAATTCGCAAAAGCCACGGCCACCGCCGCAATCGTCCCGGTTTGAATGATTAGAAACAGGCCCCAGCCGAAGAGAAATCCGATTGATGGTCCATAAGCTTCTCTGAGAAACACGTACTGGCCGCCCGCTTGCGGCCACATCGCCGCGAGTTCGGCGCAGCAGAGCGCGCCGGTGATGGTGAGCAGGCCGGCAAGCGCCCAGGCGGCTATCAACCAACCCGGCGAACCAACCAATCGCGACGATTCGGCGGAAGTGATGAAGATTCCCGAACCAATCATCGAGCCCACCACGATCATGGTGGCATCAAGGAGACTTAGACCACGAACGAGTTTTGCGGGGGACTCTTTACTCATTGGCGCGGGGATTGTGCCACAGGTGTACACGGATTAACACGGATTTGGATTGGGCGTCTCCTTGGAGTGCGGTGCCTTGGCACCGCTTTGGTCAAGATAGTGCCTTCAGGAACATCACGCCTTTCGACAAAGCGCCAACAAGTTGGCGCACTCCAAGGAGGTGCCCAAAGTAGGTAGTGTCTTACTTTGCGGTTTTTCTCTGCGGCCCTCTGCGTACCTCGGCGATCTCTGCGTGAGAGTAGTGGTTTATACGCAGAGATCGCCGAGGTACGCAGAGGACCGCAGAGTCAACTCTTCAATTTAAGCCACTACCCCAAAGTAAAGCTGCTTGACACTCCTTGACGCGCTCACCTAGTCTTGCCGGTTTGGGAGTTTGCCATCAAATGAAGAATGAACTGATCAATTTAATAACAAACAAAAAAGCCCACGTTGGTGTTATCGGTCTGGGTTATGTCGGTTTGCCGCTACTGGTCGAGTTTGCTTCCAGGGGATTCCAGGGGACCGGCTTCGAGGTTGACGAGTCGAAAGCGCAACAGATCAACTCCGGCCATTCATATATCGGCGACGTGCCGTCGAGCCGTTTGCAGGAAGTGGTTGACGCAAAACTATTGCGAGCCACCACGGATTTCAGTCATTTGGCCGAGTGCGACGCGATCATCATCTGCGTGCCGACGCCGCTGCGGAAAACCAAAGAGCCCGATGTCTCCTACATCCTCGCGGCCGCTGAAGAGATCACAAAGCGCTTGCGTCGTGGTCATTTGGTCATTCTCGAATCAACCACCTACCCGGGCACGACTGATGAAGTTTTGCTGCCGATGTTTGAAGAGAAGGGGTTGAAGCTTGACGAAGATTTTCTGCTCGCGTTTTCTCCGGAACGCGTTGACCCCGGCAATCCGCAGTTCATGACTCACAACATTCCCAAGGTTGTGGGTGGCGTGACGGACGATTCAACTGTGGTGGCCGCGCATCTCTATTCGCACATTGTTAACAATGTTTTCTCGGTGAGTTCGGCGCGCGTTGCCGAAGCGGCGAAGCTACTGGAAAACACCTTTCGCGCCGTCAACATCGGCATGGCGAATGAGATGGCGCGTCTTTGTTACGCGCTCAATATCGACACGTGGGAAGTGATTCGCGCGGCGGCCACGAAGCCGTTTGGATTCATGGCGTTTTATCCCGGCCCGGGAATTGGCGGTCATTGCATACCGCTCGATCCGCATTATTTGTCGTGGAAAGCACGCCAGCACGGTTTTGATTCGCGCTTCATCAGTCTCGCGGAAGAAGTGAATTCGCGCATGCCCGAGCACGTGGTCCAACTTGTTTCCGATGGACTGAACGACGAACGCAAGCCGATGAAAGGCTCAAACGTGCTGCTGCTCGGCGTCGCTTATAAGAAAGATATCAACGACGTGCGTGAGAGTCCGGCGCTTTCGATCATCGATCGACTGCGTGCGAAGGGAGCGAATGTTCGTTACCACGATCCGTTCGTGTCGGAAGTTCGTTTTGACGATGCGCACACCGACGCCGGCGGCGAACCGTTGTCGTCAGTGCCGTTGACTAACGACGAACTCCAATCCGCCGACTGCGTAATCATCGTAACGGACCACAGCGAAATCGATTACCAGCGCGTGTGCTCATTGACTCCGCTCATCGTCGATACGCGCAATGCGTTGAATGGCGATCTCCGTCGCGAAAGCAAAGCGCGTGTAATCAGGTTGTAACCACAAAAAGGCACATAATGCACAAATGATTTTGCTGTGTTTGGTGCTTCTTTGTGGTGAGATAAAAGAATGTTGAAGGTTATAAACGTCGTCGGCGCGCGGCCCAACTTTATGAAAGTGGCGCCGATCGTCGCGGCGATGAAGAAGCGCCCGCAACGTTTCCAGCCACTCGTCGTTCACACCGGACAACACTACGACGCAGCGATGTCAGATTCGTTTTTTCGCGATCTGGAACTGCCCGAACCTGACACGCATCTTGGCGTCGGATCAGGTTCACACGCGGTACAAACCGCGTCCGTGATGGAGCGCTTTGAGCCGGTCGTGCTGAGTGAAAAGCCGGACTGGGTGCTGGTCGTCGGCGACGTAAACTCCACTATCGCGTGTGCTCTCGTTTGCGTGAAACTCGGAATAAAAGTCGCGCATGTTGAAGCGGGATTGCGCAGCCGCGATCGCTCGATGCCGGAAGAGATCAATCGACTGTTGACGGATCAGATCGCGGATCTGTTGTTTACTCCTTCGCCTGATGCCGACGAAAACCTGCTGGCCGAAGGCATTCCGCGTGAACGAATTCGTTTCGTTGGAAACGTCATGATCGATTCGCTGCAAAAGAGTCTCGACGTGGCGCGCGCTCTGCCAACCAGAGATCAATTGCAGTTGAACGGAATCGACTACGCATTGTTGACACTGCACCGCCCGTCGAATGTTGACATGCGTGATTCGTTTGAGCGAATTCTCGATGCGTTGGAAGTGGTATCCACAAAGCTGCCGATCGTTTTTCCGGTCCATCCGCGCACCCGAAAGACAATCGCTGAACTCGGCTTGAGTAATCGCGTTGAGTCGATAACGAATTTGCGAACAGTTGAACCGCTCGGTTATCTCGATTTTCTTAACCTCTCGAGCGGCGCTCGTCTGGTGCTCACCGATTCCGGGGGCATCCAGGAAGAGACCACTGCGCTCGGTATTCCTTGCCTGACGCTTCGGGAAAATACCGAACGCCCAATCACGGTCGAGATGGGAACCAACGTCGTGGTGGGAACTGACACGGGGAAGATCATCGCCGCCGCCATGGCCGCGCTGAATGGCTCGGAGAAGAAAACACTACGCCAACCACCCCTCTGGGACGGTCACACCTCCGAGCGAATTCTCGACGCCCTCGAAGATTTTTCTTGTTAATCTGAAAAATCTTATAAATCCTGTTCCATGCCCGTGCTAAGCAAAATCAAACGCGCATTTCGTGGAGACGTGAAGCCGACGGCCCTCGCCATGGAAGCACTGCGCCGCGGGCTCGATTCACTTCACGAACGCAGCGAACGCAAGCACGTGGACAAATACGAAGCGCGCGCTTTGACGAAGAAGTATGCGCGCATGAGTCCCGATGAACTGTTGGCCCACTTTCGCGGCCCGCGCGCGAGAGAGTTCTTTAACGGTTTCGTCCAGGCCGAAACGGTGGAACTTCAGCGACGGCTTTTTCCGGATGAAACAGCGCAACTGATCGCCGCCGCGGATCGAATCGTTGATGATCATTGCTGGCCGCTGCTTGGTTTTGGCGAGCGTTGTTTTGGGAAACAGATTGAATGGAATCGCGATCCACTTTCCGGTTACCTCTGGCCGCTCGATTATCATCGTGATGTGAAGTTGTTTCGCGCGGATGGTTCCGATGCGCGTGTGCTTTGGGAGTTAAACCGGCTGGGTCATTTCATCACGCTTGCGCGAGCGTACGTGGTAACGCGTGATGAGCGTTACGCAACCGAGTTTTTTACGCAGTTGCGGAGCTGGTCAGAGCAAAATCCTTACCGGCGTGGTGCAAACTGGAACTGCGCGATGGAACTCGCGCTCCGCACGATCAACCTGATTGGCGCATTCGAAGTATTTCGTCACTCGCCCCAGTTAGACTCCACATGGTTGGAGTTTTTCCTCGATCTTTTGCAGCAACACGGCAGTCATATCCACGGCAACCTCGAGTTTTCTCACATCGCGACCAGCAATCATTATCTGTCTGACTTAGTAGGTTTGACGTGGCTCGGAGTGATGCTGCCTGAGTTTCGCGATTCTGACGACTGGGATGATTTTGCGGATCAGGTCATGGACGAGATGAGCAAGCAGGTGCTTGCCGATGGCGCGGACTTCGAAGCCTCAACCGGCTATCACCGTTTCGTTCTGGAACTGCTGCTTTATACGTTTGTCCTGTGGCGCTGCAATGGTGGAAGGATTTCCGAGAAGTATTGGACCAAAGCGCACCAGATGTTGATCTACCTGCGTGGATATTTGCGCCCTGACGGATTTGCTCCTTTGATTGGCGACACTGATAGCGGACAAGTGCTTCCGATTCGTCGTCGCCGCGCCGATGACCATGCTTACCTGCTCGCGATTGGCGCGGTGGTGTTTGAGGATCCGGATCTGAAACCGGCAGGCATGAAGGCGCCTGAAGAGTTGCTCTGGTTGTTAGGCGCGGAAGGTGTCGCCGCGTTTGAGAAGATGCAGTCGACGAACAAGTATGCAGTGTCGCAAGCGTTTCCCCAGGCGGGCACTTACATCATGCGCGATAGAGATCTTTATCTCTGCTTTAATACGAGTGGCGCAGGCATACATGGACGCGGTTCCCACGGGCACAATGATGCGTTGAGTCTTGAAGTATCTGCGGGCGGCCGGCCCTTCATCGTCGATCCCGGTACGTATGTTTACTCGGCCAATCGCGACAAGCGACACGAATTTCGATCAACTGCGTATCATTCAACAGTCAAGATCGACGACGTCGAGCAGAGCACAATCGACAGGCAAACACCTTTTGTAATCGGCAATGAAGCCAAACCGCGTGTACTCGAATGGCAAACAAACACCGACTCTGACAAGGTCGTTGCCGAACATTATGGCTACCAGCGCTTGTCGTCGCCTGTTACTCATCGGCGTTCGGTGACATTCGACAAACGAGCACGTTCATGGTTAGTTGAGGATGAGTTTCCGGGGACTGGCGAACACGTTTACGAGATTAGGTTTCATTTTGCTCCGGGGTTGGACGTAAAGATCGTTGAGACAGCAGTTGAAGCTCGTGACGGTGACACAAGTTTGAGAGTCTCTCTCTCCGGTTCTGAAGTTCAACCCACACTGGAGCAACAGCCGGTTTCGCGCGACTATGGTGAAATCAGTGAAGCTGTCTCGGCCTGTTGGTGTATCTCGAGTCGACCCGGCAAACTTACCTGGACGATAGGAGTTATTAGACACAGATAACACGGATTTTATCGGATCTGTGCAGATCCGAAAGCAATCCGTGTAATCCGTGGCAAAAACAAATGTGCGGGATCTGCGGAGTTTGGGAATACGGCGCCAGCGAAGGGTCAGTTGAGACCGCGCTGCTGGCACGCATGCGCGATGAGATGACTCATCGTGGGCCAGACGATTCCGGCGATCTGCTTTTTGACGATCATCGTGGCGGCTTTGGCTTTCGCCGCCTCTCGATCATCGACCTCTCGGCTGCCGGTCATCAGCCCATGCACGGCTGTGACAAGCAAACGTGGCTCGTTTTCAATGGCGAGATTTACAATCACGTTTCTCTCCGTGCCGACCTCGAAACGCGCGGTCACAAATACGCTTCACGTACCGATTCCGAAACAATTCTGCATCTCTACGAGGAACGCGGTCTCGACTTCATTCACGAGATCGAAGGCGACTACGCGATTGCGCTCTGGGACGCGAAGCAGGAACGTCTGGTGCTCGTGCGCGATCGCGTCGGAGTAAAGCCGCTTTATTTCTATCAAAAAGACGGGCGGTTCATTTTCGCGTCGGAGATCAAATCGATTCTGCAACATCCGGCGGTCACACCCGATATCGATGAACAAGCGCTTTATCACTATCTGACTTTTCTCACGACGCCGGCGCCCAGCACGCTCTTTCGCGACATTCACAAACTCCCGGCCGGTCATGTCCTGACTTTGAAACGCGATGGCGCGATCAATATTCAGCAGTATTGGGACGCGTTGCCGCCTAAACAAACGAACGCCGGCACCGAAGCCGAACAACGAACGGAGATTCTGCGTTTGCTGCGCGATTCGATTCGCAAGCGAATGATGAGTGACGTGCCGTTTGGCGTGTTTCTGTCGGGTGGAGTTGATTCTTCGGCAAACGTCGCATTGATGTCGGAACAGATGTCGCGACCGGTAGAGACTTTTACGGTGGGCTTCAGCGATGCCGAATACTTGAATGAACTCGAGCAGGCGCGTCGCATCTCAAAACAGTTTGGGACCAACCATCACGAGGTGATCATCTCCGAGAAAGAGATGCACGACTTTTTGCCGCAGATGGTGTTTCATCAGGATGAGCCGATCGCCGATCCGGTTTGTGTGCCGCTTTATTACGTTTCGAAACTCGCGCGCGATTCGGGAACGATCGTGGTCCAGGTAGGCGAAGGTTCGGACGAGATTTTTAGTGGTTACGAAAACTACGTGCGGCACCTGCGGATTTACGAAAACTTCTGGCGTCATGCCGAAACCTTGCCGCTCGCGTTGCGTCGTGCAATCTCAAACATCTCGCGACCCGCACTCGAAGCCACGGGGAGAAAACGTGCCGCGATTGAGTTAATCAGGCGACTCGGTGCTGATGAACCGCTGTTTTGGGGCGGCGTGGTTGTTTATGACGAGACTTTCAAACCGCGTGTATTGTCGAGCCGTGTGCGCGAGCGTTTGAACGGTCTGTCGTCGCTGCAAGTGGTTGAGTCGTATCTAAAACATATCGAGCAGGAACGGCCTGATTCGGATTTTCTGTCGCGCATGACATACATCGAGTTGAAACTCCGTTTACCGGAGTTGCTGTTGATGCGAGTTGATAAGATCACGATGGCGACCAGCGTTGAGGCGCGCGTGCCGTTTCTCGATCATCACCTGGTTGAGTATGCGCTCTCGTTGCCGCGGTCGGCGAAGGTTGAAGGCACGAGCGGCAAGCACATACTCAAACGTTCGCTTGAAGAAATCCTGCCGCATGATTTGCTGTACGAACGCAAACGGGGTTTCGGCGCTCCGGTGCGCGAGTGGTTTCGTGAGGGTCTGGGCGGATGGTTTGACGACCACTTGATGAATTCGACGATGCGGCGGCGTGATTTGCTCGACTATTCATTCGTGAGCCGGATGTTGGATGAGCATCGTAAGCGAACCAAAGATTGGGGATTTCATCTCTGGGCGCTGCTCAATTTGAGCTTGTGGTACGAGCGATGGATCGATTAGCGAACCACAGATTACACAGATTGAATCTGCGTAATCTGTGGACACAAGCAGCCTGGACGTTCGCGACGCGCCTTATCATGATCGGCAACAGCGTCGCGGCGGGGATTATCGTGGCCCACTGGCTCGGCGCTGACGGTGTTGGACAGCTAGCCGTGATCAACGTCGCCGTCGCGACGGTCGTGCAGCTTGGTAGTTTTGGTTTGCCATCGTCTAACACCTACTTCATCGCACAGGACCAGGCGCGTTTTCGCGCGGCCGCGATCAATTCACTCGCTTTTGCGCTTGGCATCGGCACGCTTTTGTCGCTCGCACTCTGCGGAATCGCTTACGCCAGACCCAATTGGTTAGGACTTGTTTCACCCGAATTGATTTACATCGCAGCGCTATCGATTCCTTTTCAATTGATCACACTGATTGGTCTCAACATCCTGCTTGCCATCGGCAGAGTGCGGGAATTCAATCTCCTCGATCTCGCCGGTCAATCGTTTGTACTGATCAATGCGTTGGGCGTGTGGTTGATAGTCAAGGGAGACCTGGCCCGGCTCGTGTTGTGGAACACGCGCGCTGCGGTGCTGGTGAGTTTTGTAGTGGCCGCACTCGTCATAGCTTCAGGCGCAACTCTTGCAAAATCGAAGTGGCGCGCCGATCTGGCGCTGCTGCGAAACATGATCTCTTACGGTCTTAAGTTTCATGTTTCGATCCTCGCGGGCGCGATCATCATCCGCGCCGATTTGCTGGTGGTGAATCATTATCGCGGCGCTGCCGAAGCCGGTGTTTACAGTGTGGCTTCACAGTTTGCGCTGATGTTGATGCTGCTCCCGAGCGTGATTGCGACGTTGCTTTTCCCACGGGTAACGAGCGAGCAGGACGAGCGTGGTGAAACTACCTGCCTGGTTAGTCGATACGCGACCCTGGTGATGTTTCTCTGCTGCCTGGCTGCGGTTCCTTTCAGTTTGCTGCTGCCGGTGATCTATGGGCCGGCTTTCGCTGACGCGACTACGCTGTTGTTAATTCTGCTGCCGGGTGTTTACCTGATTGGGCTGGAGTCGGTACTGGTCCAACATTTTAACGCGCTCGGTCTTCCACGGGCGATTCCGTTGTATTGGGTCGCAACTCTCGTGTTGAACCTGATCCTCGTGTTTGCCCTGGTGCCGCGCTATGGTGCTCAGGGTGCCGCGATCGCTTCTACGATCAGTTATGCAGCGATCTTCGGATTAGTCGCACTTCATTTTCACAACAGTACGGGGCGATCGTTTGCTGAGGTGTTTGTGCTGCGGAGTGTCCGTGGATGAAAGTCGTTCTGCTTGCCCTCAGCGGCGATCTATCTCGTTGGCACGACAAGCTGCTCCAGCTTTATCCCGATTCCTCGATCGAATCGATCTCGCGCGCCGAGTTCGAGACCGGCAGTCATCTCAAGCGTTTGAAATCTCTGCGCGCGCTACGTCCTGACGTTCTCGCGATCGCAACTGAACGACTTCCATGGCAACGCGGCCAGAACCTCTTCATGGTTTTTGGCGCGCTCGCCGGCGCCCGTGAAGTGTTGATGCTCGACGCGCACGGCGGACAGATTTGCAGGTCACGCTCAAATGTTTTACTTGGCGCCCCGGTTCGACTGGGCCGGGAAACGCTGACGAGCGCCAACGACGTGGCGCAATCGCGTCGTGAATTGCAGCGGCTTGAAGACGAGACGATGCGGATGCGCAACACGCCCCTTGTGTTAAAGCAGCGAACTGCGCCGCGAGTTGTTTATCTTCGGTCTACACCTGGACCAGGCACGCAGGCCGGTGGCGCGGCAAGTCACATCAAGGGAGTAGTGGAGGGATTGGAATCTCTCGGCGTGGAAGTGAAGATCATCAGCAACGATCTGATTGCCGGAATGAATGCTTCGGAAGATCGATTCCATGTGATTCCACCACAACCAAGTGGCGGGTCGCGGGCGCTGTTTGATATTCACAACAACCTCGTGTTCACACGCGGCGCGGTGCCTTTAGTTGAACGAGCTGATCCGGATTTCATTTACCAGCGATATGCCCGCTTCAGTTGGGCCGGCGTGGTGGCTGCGAATCGTTTGAAGCGCCCGTTATTTCTTGAATACAACGGCTCGGAAGTTTGGGTAGGCAGGCACTGGGATCGCGTCGGAAGTCTCGATTTACTGGATCGATATGAACGATTGAACCTTGACGCGGCGACGCGTATTTTTGTGGTCTCGGATGTGGAACGTCGCAACCTCGAAGCGCGTGGCGTTCACCCGGAGAAGATCATCGTCAATCCGAATGGCGTTGATGTGGAGCTGTTTCGTCCTGGCGCTGGTGGTGCTGAGGCGCGTCGCGAGTTAGGGATTGATAACGAAGAAACGGTGGCGGGGTTTGTCGGCACGTTTGGTCCGTGGCATGGAGTTGAAAAATTGGCTGAGGCGATCAAGGGAATCGCGGACGATATAAGGGTGCGATTTCTCCTCGTCGGTAGCGGTAGTTTGCATGCTGAGGTTGAGAAGCAACTCGAAACGGAAGTTAAATCGGGTCGAGTGATTTTTACCGGGGCTGTTTCACACGATCGCGTGCCGAAGTTACTTGATGCGTGCGACATTCTGGTTGCGCCGCACGTGCCGCTGGCGGATGGCAGTGAGTTTTTTGGATCGCCGACGAAGATCTTTGAGTACATGGCGATGGGGAAAGGGATTGTCGCGAGCCGGTTGGGCCAGATCGGGGAAGTGCTGGTTGATGAGGAGACGGCGTTGCTGGTTGAACCCGGGGATGTTGTGCAACTAAGAGACGCGATTATTAAGCTCGTTCAGGATGGAGAACTGAGGGGCCGTTTAGGGGCTTCAGCGAGAGAGGTTGCTGAGAAAGAGCATACGTGGGTGAAGAATGCTCGCAGAGTTTTGGATGCGTATCGTGTGCTGAATAAAGATGGACAGGATTAACAAGATAGATGGGGTTGGTTGAGGAAAAAATTAGGGCGCGTGAGCAGTGGGGCCAGGATCCGTGTGGTGCCGAGTTTGATCGCGAGCACGAGCTGGGGACGCGCGAGTTTTTTGATCGCATCGAGCAGCATCGGTACGGCGACTATGCCGAATGGATGCCGCGAGTGATGGGCTTTAAGAACTTTAGTGGCGCGCGGTTGTTGGAAATTGGTTGTGGGATGGGTAGCGATTTGTTGCAGTTTGCGCGTGGTGGAGCGCGTTGCACCGGGATCGATCTCACGCCGCGTTCGGTTGAGATCACGCGACACCGGTTCCGGCTGTATGGCGCCGAGGGAGATTTCATGATCTCCGATGGCGAGCGCCTGCCTTTTCGCTCGGAAAGCTTCGACGTGGTCTATTCAAACGGTGTGTTGCATCACACCCCGGATACGGCCGGCGCGATCCGCGAAGTTCATCGAGTGCTGCGCAAGGGAGGCACGGCGAAGATCATGCTTTACCATCGCAACTCGTTGAACTACTGGTTTGAGATTGTTGTGCGACGCGGTCTGTTGGGATTTGAGTTTGTGCGGGGGCGGTCAGCGGAGGAAATAATGAGCCGCGTGATTGAGTTCAGCGATCACGACGCGCGGCCGCTCGTGAAGGTTTACAGCCGGAGTGAGGCGCGAAAGTTGTTTGGATTATTTACGGATGTGAAGGTCGAAGTGGAGCAGTTAATGCGGGCTGAACTGCGGTTTTTGTCGCCGTTGGTGTCAGACTCGATGCTCGATGGGTTGCGACGGCGCCTCGGGTGGAATGTAATTATCACCGCGATCAAGTAGAATTCTCGTGCGGCGGCGTGGCGGTGCATCGCCTGCCGGAAAACACGGAACTTCGGCGTATTTACGTTGGGCCGTTGCGCCTCCGCGGGAAAACTCCTGTCCAAGCTTGCGAAAACAACTCCTGATAGTCATTGCGATACTGCTAATCGCGACGGGCGTGCGTGTCCTCACGCTGCAGTTTATGCGCGTGCATCTCAACGATCCGGGTTGGTTTCAGGTCGGTTCCTACGCGAAGTTTGATCGACAGGCACGCGATGTTCTCGCAGGCCGCCAACGACTCTTCTGGATCGACGATCCCACGCGCACTGACCTGGCCCAATATCCTCCGGCGTTTCCCGCTGCGGTTGCATTGATCTACAAAGTTTCCGGCGAACATTCAGCCTATTCAGTCCAACTCGTACTCTGGTTTATGGACTTCTTTATCTCGCTAATTCTGATTGCGGGAATTGCGTATACCGCGTTTGGCCGGCGGGCAGCGTTTGCGAGTGGTTTCCTCGTTGCGCTATCACCGCTATTCGCGCTTTACGCCGCCTATCCATCGGCTGATGTTCCGACCACCTGGTTTGTGTTGGCCGGCATCTGGTTATTACTACTGTCGCTGAAACGCAGGAACATTTGGTTGGCGCTGGCGGCTGGAGTTGCTCTCGGAATCGCGTGTTGGCTGCGCGTCAATCCACTTTATCTTTGTGTTGGTTGGGCCGTCGCGTTGTTCGTTCTGGCAAGTGACACATGGTCCAATAAACTGAAAATCGGTGCGGCGGCCTGGTTGGGAACAGTCGTCTTAATCTCTCCAATAGTGATTCGCAACTATCTTGTTTTCCCTGACTTCACGCCGACTGGAGGCACAATCGGCGCCAATCTCTGGGAAGGATTAGGTGAAACGGATCTCGGCCGCCAACATGGATTCATACTGGGCGACGATCGGATGGTGGAGGTTGAGCGAGTGCGTATGGGTTGGCCTGCGGACCAGCGGTTCGAGATTCAGTGGCCCGACGGAATCCGTCGCGATCGCGAACGTTCACGTGAAGCCCTCGCGTTTATCAAGCAACATCCGGTCTGGTATCTGGGTGTGATGTTTGGACGCATGTGGGGCATGTTGAAGGTCGCGGGCGACCCGGTGCCGTATTGTGGAGTTGCCGGGATTAATGTCACGAGCAGGAAGTCTTTGCCGGAGCGATGGCAGGGAGGCGTGGTTGCATTTGGTGTTAACGTGTTGGGCATGATTCAAAGTGTGACGCGATATCTCTTTCTACCGCTCGCTGCGTTTGGGATCTACGCTGCCGCGCGGATAGATTGGCGGGTTAGTTGTTTGTTGCTGGTGACTGTAATTTACTATCTTGTGCCCGGAACGGTTGGGCATACTGAGATCCGGTATGTGCTGCCGATGCATGGCGTGTTGATCGTGTTCGCGGGCGCCGGGGTTGAGTGGTTGTTTCACGCAAAGACGCAAAGTTGATGTTTATGTGCTTAATTCTGTTTTGCGCCTTTGCGTGGCAAAGTTTTCCTACCGGTTTATGACTTCAGACGTTAAAAGCATTGCCGAGCCGCTTCCACGCGAGATGATGGAGCACACCTATCCGATTCTGTTCCAGGTGGAACAGTCGCACTGGTGGCACATCGGCAGGCGCAAGATACTCTCCACTTTCGTGGAAGCAAATTGCCGGCAGGTAACTGATCGGCGCCCGCGTATTCTCGACGTTGGTTGTGGTACCGGTGCGAACCTGCTCATGCTTTCGAAATATGGTGATGCCGAGGGTGTTGACATCTCCGAGGATGCGCTCTCTTTCTGTCGCGAGCGTGGTCTCGAAAAAGTGAAACTCGGGGCTGGTGAAGAACTTCCGTATGAAGACGGCACATTCGATCTCGTGACGGCTTTTGATGTGGTCGAGCACATGGACGACGACCTCGCCGGTTTAAGCGAGATGCGGCGGGTGTTGCGGCCGGGTGGAAAAGTGCTGTTGTTTGTGCCGACGTTTATGTTTCTGTGGGGTCTGCAGGATGACGTCAGCCATCACCGGCGGCGTTATCGTTTACCGGAGCTTGAGCGTGTGCTCGAACAGGCTGGGTTCGAGATCGAACGCTCGACCTACGCCAACATCACCTTCTTTCTGCCGATCCTGTTGATCAGAAAATTGATGCGTTTGACTGGCGTGAAGGCGTCAAGCGAGAACAACATTAACGTGTCGGCGTTGAACGGACTGTTGGGGAAACTCCTGGGCGCAGAGAGTTCTATCTTGCGATATATCAACCTGCCGTTTGGTGTATCGGGACTGTGTGTGGCGCGAACTCGGCAACTGTAGGGGCGGCCCTCCGTGGCCGCCCTAGTGTGGAACTCAGAAACGTATCACCTAAAGTCATACGCTAAGGACAACCTTCCCAGGCTCTCCTATCGAGAGATCAAGAAGTTCGTACGCTAGGGCGGCCACGGAGGGCCGCCCCTACAGTTGATACCCGTGCTATTTGATAAATCTTGTGTAGAGTTTTTGCTGCGAGTAACAGCATGAAAAAGTGAATCACGTAAACATACCGTCGCTCGGTGTGCAGCGTTGATTGCACGATGAGGTAGTAAGCCGGCACAGTCAGAACAATCAACAGCGATTTCCACTCACGATTTCGAATCATTAACATCAGGCCAACGATCATCAGCGGTAACATCCACGCCGTCTGGAAAACACGCTGCAACCAACCCAACGGAATTCTCAGATAACGTTGCCACGTCTGCGAGCTTGGTCCAAGTTCAAATAACTCGATCGCTCCAACTTCAGCTACTGAATCCGTTGCGGCAAAGTTAGCAATTACTAAACGCACGTTCGCGTGATTGGCAGTGACAAACGGAACGGCGAGCTTGTGAGTAGGTTGATTCGAAGCAGTATGGCTCTCATCTAAATCGATGCTTTGTGAGGCGAGCACTGTTTCTCCGGCAGCATCCGTGACTTTAAGCTGCACTCGTCCCTGCTCGAGTTTTACCGGTACCTGGAAAAGATAATCGGCGCCGGTAATCACATCGATTACTTCGGTAGACTTAATATTGCCGTACTTCGATTGGTCTCCCTGGATTCGTCCCCAATCCGCCTTCGTGGTCCAAATCCGATGCGGAGTAGTTGTAGACTCTTGAGTTACCCCCGCTTCCGTTGCGAGCACCGGCACAGGTTCCAAACGAATTGAATTCACGCCGCGCCGCACCATCACGCCCGCAAACCAATGCGGATGCGACCGGATGACGGCCAGGCCAAGCGCCAGTCGCGCACGATCGCGATCGATACCGTCAGGACCGAAAAGCAGTTGCGCGTATTCAGGTTTGCCATGCCTTTCGGCCTCCTGTCGCATGATTCCGAGATCCGTGCTGGGAATGTTGAATCGCCCTTCGTAATCGTAATCCGCGATGCCTTCGAGCAGTGTTTGTCCGGCGCCCAGTGATAACGGTACAAAGCTTTGGTAGATCGTGGCGTTCTTGATGATGATGGGAGCGATCACGAGTATCGCGCCGATAACGACAGCCGCTCCGTATCGCCATCGTTTGGCCGTTTCCGTAGTTAGCAGGACCAGCGCACCAACAAACACAGGTAAGAAGAGAGCGTTGGAACGAAACCAGCAGGAGACTCCGATACACGCGCCGGCGATTACATATTTTGCAATATGCGGCTGACGATGAGCGCGAATCACAAAATAGATTGCCAGAAGAATCGGCGCAACTACGAGCGAGTCAGGTAATAACAAGATCGAGAAGTAGGCAAACTGCGGCGAAATGGCTGCGAGCAAGCCGGTGATTACAGCCGCAGCAAACGGCAGGATCTCGAGTGCAATCAAGAAGAGCAGGATTACCGCGATCAGATCACTCGTTATCTGTACTACGCGAATGGGAGCCGTCCATTCACCTACCGTGGTAAAAATCGTAGCCAGGAGAATTGAGTAACCCGGCGGATGGCCGAAATGATTGATGTCGCTGACGAAGGTTTTGACGTCGCCTGAGGCTAGCTGCCGGGCCGAATCCCGATAACCCTCGACGACACTCGTTTGGACCTTCCACGCATCGCGTGAGTTGTCCTGCCAGGTGAATAGCCTGACGGTTAGGGCGGCCAGAAAGATCAAACCACAGGCAACGATAAGCTGGTTGCGATCGCAGAGAGAAGAACTCATATATGAGGAACGGATAGCTAACAACTACAGGATTTACAGAATAGTACTACAAATCGTGTAGACTTTGGGAAGTCTTGTTCAGCATGTTGCGGAATCAGTCAATAATTTGTTTCGGCGGTGAGGATTGGTGGTATCACCACCCGCATTCCAAAGCCCATCTGATGCGGAAGTTTGCACGCGCCGGCAACAAAGTAATTTTCGTCAATTCGATTTCGATGGGCCTGCCGAGCCTGGGCCATAAGGATCTACTACCGCGCATCAAACGCAAGCTCGGGAGTTATTCCAAACTCGCTCGCGTAACTGATGAGGGCATCACGGTTGTTTCGCCGGCGAGTTTGCCGTTTTTTGGCACGGCCGCCGCGCGTTCGATTAATCGCCGGTTGATTGGCTCTCAGATCAAACGTCTCGCGCGCAATCGCGGACTCACTAAACCAATACTCTGGATTGCCATACCCACTGCCGCCGACATGATTGGCACGCTTGATGAGTCGGTGGTGGTCTATCAGGTGTCAGACAAGTATGATGCGAACACGATGGATCACGCCACCGACCCGGCGCAGATTCGCCGGTTTCATCATCATGCCATTGACGCCGCCGATCTGATCTTCTATTCCGGCCGAAAACTCTTTAACGAAGCCACGCGTGGGACCGAGCGCTCGCATCTGCTGGAGCAGGGAGTTGACTACGAACACTGGCGACGCGTTGGCGACGGCGCAGTTGAGGTGACGCCGGCTATCGCAAAAATTCCGCGGCCGCGGTTGGGTTACTTCGGTGCTATCGAGCCGTGGCTAGTCGATCAGGAATTGATTAAACGTGCTTCACGCGAACGGCCTGAATGGCAGTGGGTGTTTATCGGAAACAAATCGCGTGGTCTGGATATTGAGGAACTGCCAAACACGCATTTTCTGCCACCTGTGGCTTATGCCGACCTGCCTTCGTATGCCGCAGGATTCGACGTTTGCGTGCTGCCGTGGGAAACTGAGCAGTCTTTTACGAGCTATGGTTCGGCGATCAAAGTGCGCGAATACCTGGCGACGGGTAAGCCCGTGGTTATATCGCCCTTGCCGGAGTACGAACCGTTGCGCGATGTGCTGCGGATTGCGCGGACACGCGATGATTTTTTGCGGTTGGTTGAAGAGGCATTGCACGACAACGATCCGGCAGCCGCGGCGGCGCGACAAGCATCGGTGGCGTCAGGTACATGGGACGCGCGAGCCGAGTGGGTTAGCGGTTTGATCGAAAATATTTTAGCCACAGATAATACGGATTCTTGTTTGGATCTGCGCAGATCCGATGAAAAATCAGTGTAATCTGTGGCAAAAAGTCATGAAACAGGTTCTGCAAAATAGAAAGACCGGCCGTCCGTTTGTCGGCGAAGTTCCGGTGCCGGCGCTGCAGCGAGGTCGCGTGCTGGTGCGTACGGTGGCGTCACTGATTAGTGCCGGAACGGAGCGAGCCGCCGTCGAGCTGGTTAGCAAGGGGTTGGTCCAGGAGGCGAGGCAACGCCCCGATCTGGTTAAGGCGGTTGTCGCCAAAGTGAAGAACGAAGGACTGCTCAACACTTTTGCTTCCGTGCGCGACAAGATGGCCGCGTCGCAGGCGCTTGGATACAGTGCGGCGGGAATTGTCGCAGCGGTCGCGGAGGATGTGAGCGAGTTTCAGGTCGGCGATCGCGTTGCGTGTGCCGGGGTTGGCTTTGCATCGCACGCGGAAGTGCTGTCAGTGCCGAAGAATCTCTGCGTTCACTTGCCCGAGAGCGTGAGTTTTGAGTCGGGAGCTTACGGCACACTCGGAGCAATCGCGTTGCAGGGAGTGCGACTGGCTGAGCCGACGTTGGGTGAGAAAGTGGTGGTGATCGGGTTGGGCCTGGTGGGCCAACTAGCGGTGCAATTGCTTAAGGCAAATGGGTGTCGCGTATTCGGGCTGGATTTGGATCAGGCTCGCGTGTCATTGGCATTGGAGCTTGGTGCTGACAAGGCCGTTATCTCAAACGACGATGCGGCAAAAGAGATTGAAACGTGGACGCGTGGTTATGGCGCAGACGCGGTCCTGATCACCGCGGCGACTGATTCCAACCAGCCGGTTGAACTCGCGGCGCGTGTGTCGCGTTTGAAAGGCCGCGTGATCATCGTCGGCATGACCGGCATGAACATTCCGCGCGCGCCATTCTTCAGTCGTGAACTGAAGTTAATGATTTCGATGTCGTATGGACCAGGGCGTTATGATCCCGAATACGAAGAGCGTGGTCACGATTATCCGCTACCGTACGTCCGTTGGACGGAGAAGCGGAATATCGAGAGTTTTCTCGAACTAATTGGTGACAACCGGCTCAATGTCGAGCGACTCACAACACATCGATTTCCGATCACGGAAGCGGATCGGGCTTATCAACTGATCTCGGGCGAAGTTCAGGAGCCGAATCTCGGTGTGGTGCTTAATTACGATCCCGAGACAGAGGTCGTCCGAAAAATATCACTCGGATCGACGGCCCACGTGCGTAAGGCCGAGAAGTCGATCGCGCTGGGCGTGATTGGAGCGGGCGGTTATGTGCCGGCGATGTTGTTGCCGCACTTCAAGACTGAGGGGGTTGAGTTTCGCTCGATCGCGACCGCTTCGGGAATTTCGGCACACGATGTTGGGAAGCGATTTGGATTTGCGCTCGCGGTTTCGAGTGCTGATGAAGTGCTCGACGATGCGAGTGTGAATTTCGTTGTCATCGGTACACGACACGATCTTCATGCGGAGCTCGCTCGCGCAGCACTCGAGCGAAACAAACATGTTTTTGTCGAGAAACCGTTGGCACTTAACGATGATGAGCTGGAGTCAGTATTGAGTGCCGCGGAGAACTCCATGGGACGACTGATGGTTGGTTTCAACCGTCGCTTTTCGCCATTGGCCGAACGGGCGAAAGAGTTTTTCAAAGGGCGTGAGACGCCGCTGTCGATTTCGTATCGCGTTAACGCGGGACGCATTCCGAAAGAACACTGGACACAGAACGCTGACGAAGGCGGAGGCCGGATTGTTGGCGAAGGCTGTCATTTCATCGATCTGATGCAGTATCTGACGGGCGCGCCGCCGGTGTCAGTGTTTGCTGAATCGATTAGCGCGAAGTCGAGCAAGATCGTAGATGCCGATTCGGTCTTTATCACTCTGCGATTTGCTGATGGTTCGAATGGGAGCGTTGCGTATCTCAGCGAAGGTGACAAGACGTTGCCGAAAGAGCGCGTTGAAATATTTGGAGCCGGCCGCGTCTTTGTGCTCGACGATTTTCGTCGCGCGACGCTTTACAAAGATGGACGCGAAGAGCAGATCGCGTTGAAGGCACAGGACAAAGGACAACAGGCGCAGGTGCGAAGAGTTTGCGCGAGTGTGCTGCAGGGGGTCGCGGCGCCGATTTCCATCGAAGCACTGGCCGCGACGTCTCGCGCCACATTTCGCGTGCTCGACTCTCTACGCGAGCGCCAGCCATTCGAGATCTGATCCACAGATTACGCCGATTATTAATCTGTGAAATCTGTGGATGGTTTTTTCTATGTGTGGGATTGTTGGAATAGTTGGCCCAAATACGGTGAGGTTAATCACTCCGATGCTCGAGAGCGTTGAGCATCGAGGGCGTGATGATCAGGGGACGTGGGTTTCGGAAGCGATCGATGCGTCGGGCCGTCGCGCCTGTTTGGGCCATCGACGGCTTGCGATCATCGACACCTCTCCCGGCGGTCACCAGCCGATGTTTTCGCACGATGGTCGCTACGTCCTCACATTCAACGGCGAGATCTACAACTATCGCGAACTTCGCGAACAACTACGTTCACACGGTCACGAGTTTCAAACAGACAGTGATGCGGAAGTTCTGCTGGCCGCGATCTCCGAATGGGGCTGGGACGCAGTGGGCCACCTCAACGGGATGTTTGCGTTTGCCGTTTGGGATAACAAAGAACGCACGCTGACCCTGGTACGTGACCACGTCGGCATCAAGCCGCTCTACTACTCGTTCATCCCGGCTCGTAACAGTGGCCCTGCAACCTTCCTCTTTGCTTCTGAGATCAAGGCGATTCTCGCAACCGGACTGGTTAAGCCCGAACTCAATCCGGAAGCGCTACACCAGTTTTTGACATTTCTCTGGTCGCCGGATCCGAACACCTTGTTCGCAAACGTTAAGACCGTTCCTCCAGGTCATCTGCTTCACTTTCACAACGACGAAATAAAACTCAAACAATGGTGGGACGTTTCGTTCACTTCGATTGAAGAGAGGAAGAATGAGGATTGGTGGCGCGAGCGTGTGCTCGACACTCTCGATCGGGTGGTGAAGATGGAGATGGTGGCCGACGTGCCGCTCGGATCGTTTCTTTCCGGTGGTATCGACTCTTCCGGGATCGTCGCGATGATGCAGCGCCACAGCGATGGACGTCGCATCAGCACTTACACCGTTGGCATCGAAAGTGAAGATCTGCGCTACGACATTATTCCTGACGACGTTCGTTGGGCGCGCCGTGTGAACGAGCAACTGCAAACTGACTATCACGAGATCATGTTGAAGCCGTCAGTTGCGGACCTGCTGCCGAAGCTGGTCTATCACATGGAAGAGCCTCCGATCGACATGGCGATTCCGAGTTATCTCGTGTCGAGCGCCGCGCGAGAAACGTTGACGGTGATGCTTTCAGGCATGGGTGGCGACGAAGTGTTCGCTGGTTATCCGCGACAGATGGCGATGAAGATTGCGTCAGCGTTTGATCCGGTGCCGAATCTTTTGCGACGGCCGTTGATGAAGACTGTTGCCGGCGTACTGCCCGGCGGACTGCCGGGAAAACTCACTGCGCCTTTGCGCAATGCGAAAAAGTTTGCGCGCAGCGCCGCCCTTGATTTCGAAGATCGTTATCTCGGCTACGGTACCTATTTCACGAATGAGATGAAGCGACGAATCTATTCCGACGAATGGCGCGCTCTCACGCACGATTACGATCCTTACGTCGCCCATCGCGAATACTTCTCGCGTGTTTCGTCTGCGGCGCCGCTGAATCAGCTCCTGTACGTCGATCTGAAAACGTTTCTGCCGTGTCTGAATCTTTTGACGACAGACAAGACGTCGATGGCGGCGAATCTCGAGGTGCGGGTGCCGTTTTTGAATCGCGAGATGATTGAGATGACGGCGCGTATGCCGCCGCGACTGAAGCTGCGTGGTTTGAAGCGCAAATATGTGTTGAAGCGAGCGCTTGAAGCCGTGTTGCCGAAGGACGTGGTCTGGCGCCGGAAGGCCGGTTTTGGAGCGCCGATCCGGTCATGGTTACGCGGGCCTTTGCGTCCGTTGATCGCGGACCTGTTGTCTGAGGAGACCGTGAAGCGACGCGGGATTTTCCGTCCAAATGAGGTCAAACGGGTCCTGGATGCGAATTTTTCCGGCCGTGAAGACTATAACCTCCAGGTTTTCCAACTCCTCGGCCTCGAACTCTGGCACCGCACGTTTATCGATTGAAGCGTTTTGCCGGGGACCGCGGCGGATGGGCGGGGTGGAATGCCCTGCCTGCAAGCCGTTCTTCGCCTAACTTTGCCAAACAAGACAAAACATTGACAATCACGGTCTTGGCAGTCTAATCTGCACTTGTCGAGCCGGCTCCGGCTCCCGACCTTTCAGAGCCCTCACGGCCCTCGAAAGTCTCAGCCCTACAGCGATGATCGAACTGGACGAACTACACATGTCATCAGGCAATGGACTGCACCCGGCGACGCCGCACGGGGAGCGCCGTTGTGTGATGTTAGTCGAGGACGATCCGGCTCTGCGACGATACCTCCAGGTGGTGCTGGAGCGAGCGGGATACCGCGTGATTTCCGCCAGTGATGGGCTGGAGGCAATGAAGTTTCTGCTCAGTGCACGGGTTGACGTAATTGTTACGGACGCACTGATGCCAAATCTTGATGGTTATGAATTGTGTCGTTTCGTGAGAAACAGCAAGCACCTGGCTGAAGTGCCGATTATCCTGCTCAGCGCCCTGGACCCGCGAAACTCTGCCAGCGAATCTGAACAGGTAAACGCCTTCCTAGCCAAACCAGTCTCCCCGGAAGATCTTCTCTCAGCCTGTGCAACGCATCTGCAAAGGTGATCACAAAGAGGCACAAGAAACACAAACAAACAAAATAAAAGGGTCTACGATTGTTTTCGTAGACCCTTTCGTTGTTTGTGCTTTTTCGTGGTTAATTCAATAAGCTGTCGAGGGATTTGTATTCGATGCCCTGAGCGGTGGCGACGGCTTCGTAGGTGCAGTGGCCCGCGTAGGTGTTGACGCCTTCTTTGAGGCCGGCATCTTTTGTGATTGCCTGAAGGAAACCTTTGTTGGCTAGTTTCAACGCGTAGGGCAGCGTTGCGTTCGTCAACGCAAAGGTTGACGTGCGTGGCACGGCGCCGGGCATGTTCGCGACGCAGTAGTGCAGCACACCCTCAACGTAGAAAGTCGGGTTCGAATGTGTGGTTGGACGAGTGGTCTCGATGCAGCCGCCTTGATCGACTGCGACATCAACAATCACCGCGCCGTTTGGAACTTCCATCAGCATGCTTCTGGTGATCAGTTTCGGAGCGGCAGCGCCGGGCACCAGCACCGCGCCGACGATTAAGTCGGCCTGCGAGATGGCGTCCTGAATCATGTAGGCGCTCGAAGCAAGCGTGGAAATCTTCGACAGGAAAATATCGTCGAGTTCGCGCAACCGGTCGAGATTGTTGTCAATGATGGTGACTACCGCGCCCATGCCCACCGCCATCTTCGCCGCGTTTGTGCCCACTACACCACCGCCGATGATCACAACGCGCGCCGCCGGCACACCCGGAACGCCGCCTAACAGAATTCCGCGTCCGCCACTCATCTTCTCGAGATAATGCGCACCAACCTGGATCGCCATACGTCCAGCGACTTCAGACATCGGTGTCAACAACGGAAGCGTACCGCGTCGATCGGTGATCGTCTCGTAAGCAATACCCGTAACTTTCCGTTTCAGTAACTCGTTGGTCAGCTCATGATCGGGCGCCAGGTGCAGGTAAGTGAAGAGCAACTGACCTTCGCGCATGCGCGGATATTCCGGCGCGATTGGCTCCTTCACTTTCACGATCATCTCGGCGGTGCCCCAAACTTCGTCCGCCGAACTCACGATCGTCGCGCCCGCGCGTTCGTAAAGTGAATCCTCAAAACCGGAACCGGCGCCGGCACTGGTTTCAACCCTGATATCGTGACCGGCGTCTTTAAGCGCACGCACGCCGGCGGGAGTCAATCCGACTCGATACTCGTTATCTTTGATTTCTTTAGGCAGACCAACAATCACAGTTTTTAATCTCCGGAATATGAATTTGAGTGCGAATGCGGATTGCAATCCACAGATTACACAGTTTAGTCATCCGTCATCTGTGTAATCTGTGGACTATTGAGGCGATTCGACCGGGTCGATCTGAGCGCGTTGCAGCTTGCCGCTGAAGTCGACGTAGATCGACTTCCACTCTGAGAAAATGTCGAGCACCTGGGTGCCTGCTTCACGGTGACCATTACCGGTCGCTTTAGTGCCGCCAAACGGCAGGTGCACTTCCGCGCCGATCGTCGAAGCATTCACATAAAAGATGCCGGTGTACATTTCGTTCATCGCTCTGAAGGCGCGGTTAACGTTCTGCGTGTAGATCGCAGCAGAGAGGCCGTAACGAACGCCGTTGGCGGTTTGAATCGCTTCTTCCAGTGAGCTTGTCGGAATGACAGTCGTTACTGGTCCAAAAATCTCTTCCTGCGAAATACGCATGTCGGGGGTGGCGTCCGTAAACACAGTTGGCTCGATGAAGTGGCCATTTGCATAGTCGCCACGCGACAGGCGTTTGCCGCCGCAAGCCAGCTTCGCGCCGTCGTCGTTACTTCCGATGCGGATGTAATTCATGATCTTTTCGACCGCATCGTTGTTGATGACTGGACCAACGTCGGTCTTCGGATCCGCTCCGTTTCCGACGCGTAACGCCTTGGTGTGCTCAACCAGCTTCGCGACAAACTGTTTGTAGACTTTCTTGTGCACTATCAAACGCGACGAAGCAGTGCAACGTTGACCTGACGTACCAAAGGCGCCCCAAACGGCGCCTTCTACAGCTAAATCGATATCAGCATCGTCCATGACGATAATGGCGTTCTTGCCACCCATCTCGAGCGAACAGATCGCATTTCGTTCCGCGCAAGACGAGGCTACGATGCGTCCGGTGTCAGTTGAACCAGTAAACGAGATCAGGCGCAACGCGGGATGATTCGTCATCGCCGCGCCCACCGGTTCGCCATAGCCGGTAACGAGATTCACTACACCCGGCGGAATACCTGCTTCTTCACAAGCTTTGACAAGGTTATAGGTCGATAGCGGTGTGTCTTCAGCCGGCTTGATGACAACGGTGTTGCCGCAGATCAACGCCGGGATCAGTTTCCACGACGGAATCGCCATCGGGAAATTCCAGGGCGTGATCAGTCCACATAAACCGACCGGCTGGCGGACGCACATCGCAAATTTGTCGCGCATCTCAGCCGGTGAGGTGAAGCCGTGCAAGCGACGGCCTTCGCCCGCGGTGTAATAAGTGCAATCGATTGCTTCCTGAACGTCGCCACCGGCTTCCTTCAGAACTTTCCCCATCTCGCGGGTCATGTCGGCGGTGTAACGATCTTTGTTCTGGATCAGTATTTCGCCGAGCCGAAACAATAATTCCGCGCGCTTCGGGGCCGGCGTGTTACGCCAGCGATCGAAAGCACCCTGCGCGGCGTTAACAGCGGCGTTAATGTCGTCGCTGGTTGAAAGTGGAAAGCGTCCTACGACATCGCGGTTATCGGCTGGATTGATGTTTTCAAACAGCTCGCCTGACTGACTGGCGACCCACTTTCCGTCGATGTAGTTTTGATAGGTTTTGACTGCGGTGCGTGCGGCGTTACGGGCCGCGAGTTTCCCGCTGGTTTTGGAGATTGCCTTTTTTGCCTGAGACATATGATATTTCCAAATTTTAATTGCCAATTGCCGATTTGTTTTCCGAAAGCCCTACAAATCGGCAATCGACAATTGGCAATTGGCAATGATCTTATTGATAGGTGAACTGGACGATCAGTGGTAAGTGACGAGCGCCTTTTGTGTCGCTTTGAATTCGAGTGATATTGAGAACGATCGGATCGCCTGCCTTGAGACCGCTGAGCACTCGCTGGAAATCAGCCAGTGAGGTTACCGGCGCACGGTTGATGCGATTGATGACGTCGCCTTCGACCAGCGCTTGACCACCGCCTGCATTCCGAAGTTCGGCGACTAATCCGTTTGGATCCACGTCCTTGACGTAGAGACCCTGGACACCGGTCAAATGACGGTCAGCAAGAAGCTGAGGCGTGATTTCAGCGAGTGTGATTCCGAGATGCAGCGCGTTGCCACGTGGCTCCGCGGTCTTCGGAGTTGTTGGGGTTGAACTCCACTCCCGGCCGGGCGATGGACGTTCACTCAACGCCACGCTCACCGTTTTCTTTTCCAGTTTGCCGTTGACGTCTCTTAAAAACGCGAGTGACACTTGCTGTCCAACCGGTGTGCTCGCCACGCGCTGAATCAGATCCTGCGAATTCACGATGTTGGAGTTTTCAAAGTTAACGATGATGTCGTTCGGTTGCAGGCCCGCTTTGGCCGCCGGAGTCGGTTGACCATTTTCAGTCGGTGTTACCGAAGTAATGATCGCTCCCTTTGCTTCGGTCAATCCATAAACTTTTGCAAACTCGTCGTGCACTGATTCCAGTGTGATGCCGAGATAGCCGCGCTTCACCTTGCCCTGGGCCATCAGTTGTTTGTAGACGAAGTTGGTTTCATTTGCCGGCAGGGCAAAGCCGATACCGTTATAGTCGCCGGTGGAAGTCGCGATCTGCGAATTCATGCCGATCACTTCGCCGCGCATGTTGACAAGTGGTCCACCACTGTTGCCGCGGTTGATCGCGGCGTCAGTTTGCAGGAAGCGTTGGAAGACGTTGAAATATGGTGTTTCGCGTTCTTTCTTGGAAATGATTCCGGCGGTAACTGTTTGATCGAGGCCGAATGGCGAACCCATCGCCAGCACCCAATCACCAACTTGCGCTGCGTCGGAATCACCGAGCGTAACGGTCGGAAGATCTCTCGGAGCTTCGATCTTGATCACGGCCACGTCTGTTTCCGGATCTACGCCGACAACCGTGCCGCGAAACTTCTCACCGGTTTGCAGACCGACGGTGATGCGCGACGCATCTTCGATCACGTGATTGTTGGTGAGAATGAATCCTTTCGGACTGATGATAAATCCGCTTCCGACGCCCCGTGTCGGGCGTCGCTGGCGGCGAAACATATCGAGCAGCGGATTGTTGGTCGATTGGTCTTCCTTGTCTTCGTCTTTCTCGCTCACTTCGACTTGCGCCTGGGTGGTTTCGATGTTGACGACAGCCGGCTCAACCCGGCGCGCGATTTCGGCAAACGAAGCCGAAAGGGCTTCGGGCGCGCGGGCGACCTGCATGTCGGGTTGCGCGACCGTTGTACGACCCGTCAACATCGCTCCAATGCCGATTCCGGTCAATAAACACGCGATGCCGAGGGCTGCGATCCAAACGCGCAGTTTTCGCAAAATCGTTCGTTCCTGGTCGGTTGAGTTGTGCCTGGAAACGTCAAACATATTTCACCACCTTCGAGATAAGCCAAGACCTTTGCGGCGTCGGGGAGCCACCTTACAGATTGGGAGCATCCGAAGCCCGGGGAAAAGTGGTCAAGTATAACTAAAGGGGTGTCGCGGAGCAAAAAAAGCGGGGATGTACGGAATTTTGGATTTCTATGTGCAAGCTTTGTGTCCTCTGTGTCTCTGTGGTTATAGGAATGGACGTACAACAACCACGGAGACACAGAGGTTGCACAGAAAAGTTTACGGTCGCAACAGGACTTTCAGAACGCCTTTGGTGGCGGCGCGCTGCATGGCGTGAATGCCGTTTGAGAGTGGATATTCTTCGCTGATCAGGCTGTCGACATCAACCGCCGCTTTCTTCAGCAGATCGAGCGCGGGTGCGAATCTACCGCAGCGCGAGCCGACAATTGATATCTCATCAACCACGATCCGTGCGGAGTCGAGTTCGGTTTTTCCATGAAATGTCGATTTGAGGACGAGTTGGCCACGTGGATGCAGCAGGTCAAGTGCTAACGCAAAACCGGTTGCTGCACCCGAAGCTTCAACTACGACATCAAACTCTCGCTTCCGCTTTGCCGCAACTTTCGGAGTCGCAGTTTCGATACCGCGCCGTTCCGCGATTCGTAGTTTCGAAGCGTGTTTGCCGATGAGCACTAGCGAGGCACCGGTGAGCGCAAGCACCTGAGCGCAAAGTAACCCCAGTTTGCCATCGCCAATCACGGCGACGCGGTCGGCTTTGGTTATCTTGACGCGTTCGAGAATTCCACACGCGGCTCCGAGCGGTTCAGTAAAGACTGCATGTTCATCCTCAATGCTGTCAGGCACAGGCAACAGATTTACAACCGGCAATCGCAAAAACTGTGCATGTGCGCCGTCGCGTCCGTGGATGCCGAGCACTGTACGTGAAGGGCAGTGACGCGAATCGCCGGCGCGACAAAGATCACACTTCCCACAGCCGGCATTGATCTCACCCACCACACGTTTTCCGACCAGCTTACGATCAGCGCTTTCTTCAACAACGCCGACAAACTCGTGTCCGATCGTTCCATTAAAACCGGCGTAACCACGAGCGATTTCGAGATCGGTGTTGCAGATGCCTGACAAAAGCACACGCACCAGCGCTTCGTCAGCGCGATCGGGCTGCTTTACTTCTTTGATTGCAAGTCGTTTTTTAGCGACGCGGAGGGCGAGCATTTTTGGGTGGTGTTTAGTGTTTAGTGCTTTGTGCTTTGTGCTTTGTGCTTTGTGCTTAGTACTTAGTGTTTAGTGCTTTGTACTTAGTGCTTAGTACTTTGTTCGTTGGCCCGCCGAGCACTAAGCACAAAGTACAAAGTACAAAGCACAAAGTTCTTATCAAAACGTCTTACTTCTGGTGTAAGCATTCTGCGGCGTGAGTTCGATGACCTGTCTCGATCCGATCACTGTCACCGGCAATCGCCATTCGAGTTGTTCCTCGCCCGAGAGCGTAGCGTGCAACCACCAACTGCCCGGCGCCAGCAGCACCGAACCGTGGCCCTGCTTATCGAGCCGCGAGTTGACGGGCGAACGACCTTTCATCCGTTCCTTGAGAAAATCCTCAAAACGTTTGCCCGCGCGCGGTTCGGTGAAGAACTCATGACGCACCGCGATGATGTCAACCGGATACAAACTCACCGCCACATCCAATGCCGGGCCAACGCTTTCCGGTGGCTGTTTGATCACGATCTGCAACGACGTGGCCTGCTTATTTTCACCTTCCACGGCGTCTGCCGGAAGACGGCGGTAGATCAACCATCCAGCACCCACGAGTAGAAGCACGAGCGCCGCCTGTAAAGCGACAATCGTCAGTCCACGCCAGGTACTAAAGCGTTTCGATCCGAGGGCATTGGTACGAGAAAACATGATTACTGCTGAGGTTGCTCTTTAAATTTGCGAACCATGGTCACGAGCGAGTTGACCTCTTTTTCCTTGAGCTTATCGGAAAACGCCGGCATGTTGCCGCTCACGTCGCGACCGTTCATGATCGAGTTGAAAATGCGTTCGTCAGTGACGTCGGCGTGCCACTGCGGATTGGTCAGATCCCGTGCGTGGCTGAATTTTCCTTTTGACGTTTTGGCCTTGCCATCGTTGCCGTGGCACTCGGCGCAATACCGGCGATAAAGCTGCGACGCGCTGCGTGCGCGCTGTTCAACGGGTACATTGGTCGCAAACGCCGGCAGGCAAATGAGCATCATCAGAGCTAACAGATAGATTCGCATGCAAGGCCATGATAACCACGCTGACCGGAAGAAATAAAGTGAGTAGACGCCACTTTCAAATAAGGGTTTTCTCACGCGGCGGCGCAACGGCGCAACGTCGTACGCCGCGTTTTCGCTGTGTCGCTGCGTCGCCGCGTGAGAAAACTTTGTTTGATGTTATGATTGCGTCCGTTATCCCCGTAACTGCAACCCAGGACAATTCAATTGACTGAGATCGAGATCCATAAGCTGCGTGAAGAGTGTGGTGTTTTCGGAATCTACGGCCATCCCGAAGCCG
This sequence comes from uncultured Acidobacteriota bacterium, assembly GCA_963708055.1. Taxonomy (GTDB): domain Bacteria; phylum Acidobacteriota; class Blastocatellia; order Pyrinomonadales; family Pyrinomonadaceae; genus PSRF01. The sequence continues at coordinate 3,704,049 of OY970193.1, forward strand.
CGCGATTGACTTATCTGGGTTTGTACGCGCTCCAGCATCGCGGCCAGGAATCGTGCGGCATTGTCGCTTCCGATGGCACTGAACTGCGGATGGAACGTCACATGGGACACGTTTCTGACGCGTTCAATGAGGCGCGACTCGATCGTTTGCGAGGCCCAAACGCGATTGGACACGTGCGTTATTCCACGTCCGGCGAGGTTTCGATTCTCGAGGCGCAACCTTTCTGCGTTACCTGCCAGCACGGGCAGATCGCAGTTTGTCACAATGGAAACCTTCCTTTTGCGAGCGAAGAACGCCAGCGACTGGAGCGCGAAGGCGCGATCTTCTCTTCAACTTCCGACACCGAAGTTGTGCTTCACGGCGTAGCCCGCTCGCGACTGCCCGTGCGTGATGCGATACCGCAGGTCTTGAGCGAAACTGAAGGTGCGTTTTCGATGCTCTTCCTAACGCCTTCGGAACTGATCGCAATTCGCGACAGTCGAGGTTTCCGTCCGTTGGCTTTGGGCCGGCTCGGGGATGCGTGGGTGGTCGCTTCCGAAACCTGTGCGTTTGATCTGATTGATGCGCAGTACGTTCGCGACGTCGAGCCCGGCGAGATGATTGTGATCGATCGTGATGGTTTGCGATCGTCGCATGTGTTACCGCCGCAGCAACACTCGATGTGTTTGTTCGAGCACGTTTATTTTGCGCGTCCCGATTCGTTGATCTACGGAAAATCGATCAATGAATCACGACACAAAATGGGACGCCGTTTGGCGGTTGAACAGCCCGCCGATGCGGATATCGTGGTGCCGGTGCCTGATTCAGGTGTCGCCGCATCAATCGGTTATGCGGCTGAGAGCGGCTTGAGTTTTCGTTTTGGCCTGGTGCGAAATCATTATGTGGGACGAACGTTCATCGAGCCGCAACAATCGATTCGATCGTTTGGCGTTCGCATCAAGCTGAATCCGGTGCGCGATCTGATCAACGGAAAACGCGTGGTGCTGATTGATGATTCGATCGTGCGCGGTACGACGTCGAAAAAGATCGTGCGCATGGTTCGTGAGGCAGGCGCGAAAGAGATACACGTGCGCATCAGTTGCCCGCCGACGATCAGTCCGTGTTACTACGGCGTCGACACACCGAACAAATCGGAACTGATCGCGGCGAACATGAGCGTTGAGGAGATCCGGAAGTTTATCGAAGCCGATTCGCTCGGGTATTTGTCGCTCGAGGGCATGATCGCGGCCAGCGGGATGAGCGCTGATTCGTCATGTGTGGCGTGCTGGAACGGAAAGTATCCGACGCGCATCACGCGTGAGGCGGAAACGATGTGGGAACGCGAGCATGAATCGGTAACCGCCGAGAGCTGAGATGTTAGGCACGTCACTTCTGCTATTACTCGTGGCTCTTGTCGGCGTGAAAGATGTTTCACGCGGCGGCGCAGCGCCGCAGCGAGAATTGAATGGTGACGTTGCGTCGCTGCGCCGCTGCGTGAGAAATGCTCTGACCGAAAAGGGCGCGCTGGTAGTAGAAGTCTTCCAGATTCTCGACCTTCCGCTTAGTGTCCACGAAGCTTCCCTGGTGAAGGCTGAGCGCGGTTATTTTTTGAAGCTCAAGCTTGGGAACAGTTCAGATACGGAACTAGTTGGCATTCGTTATGCGCTGGTTCGAATCAATTCCCGAAACCAAACCCAACCGGTCGCTTACCGAACTGAAGGTTTTTCACTGGCTGCTTACGCATCCAACATTTTGACCTTCAAAACTCCCCTTAAATTCAAACCAACAGACGGCGAGCGATTGGTGCTGATGCTCGAGCAAGTTATCTCGCGTGAGATGATCTGGGACGTAGTAAAAGCTAAAGATGCGATGGAAGCCTACGTCCGAAGTGATTTTTCAGTGACGCCCCGAGTGATACGGGTGGCGAATCAGGTCGATGCTCCGATAAGACCAACCTTTAGATTTAGATACCGAGAGGATTTCTGATTGGGACGAGCGACCCGCGGTTGTGGTTGTGCAATAGCAGTGCTGCTGGTGGTAATGGGAGCCGGCGCCTTTCTGGGCTATCGGTATGTTCTCCCATGGTGGCGCACACAGCCACCGCCTGCCTCCGGTGGCGAACTGACGATTCGCATTCTTGACGTTGGTCCAATCAACGGCGACTCAATTCTCATCTCCTCACCGTCAGGCAAAACCGTTCTGATTGATGCCGGCGACACGACTAAAGGCAAAGCCGTCGTTGAGGCTTTGAAGCGCAACAACATTCAACAGCTCGATTACTTTATCGCCACGCATCCGCATCCCGATCACATTGGTGGCGCCGCGGAGGTCTTCAAAGCAGTCAAAGTTCTAAACGTGATCGACAACGGTCAACCTCCGAGTGTGCCTCCGGAACTCGCCGGCACACCAAAGCCAAAACCCGGTGCGCGCCAGCCTGCGACGACGAGGGCAACTAAAACAGTTTCCGTAACGAAGTTTTACGACGACTACAAGGCTGCGGTGAGTTCGAGTGGCGCGCGTTACGAGAAAGCGCAACCCGGGACGAAATACGATCTCGGCGGCGGCGCGTTGCTGATGATCCTGGCGCCATCCGAGCCGGTCTTTACGAAAGACAAGATGACCACGGGTGGCAACGAGGCGAATGCGAATTCGATAGTCGCGCGACTAGATTACGGATCGTTTTCGATGATGTTGGCGGGTGATGCCGAAGACCAGTCAGAGCATCGACTGCTGACAAAGGAGTTGGACCTTTCCAGTAAAGTTTTAAAGGTGTCGCACCACGGATCGAAGTACGCGACGTCGGCAGATTTTCTGAATCGCGTGAAACCTGAAGTAGCGATCATTTCGTGCGGTGCGTGGAATCGTTATGGTCATCCGTCACAAGCCGTGCTCGATCGTCTGCGGGCAGCAAATGCGAATGTAAAACTCTATCGCACTGACTTGCAGGGAGAGATCACGATCACGACGCGCGGCAAAGACACCGACCTGGCGATCAAGGTTGCTAAAGAAACAACCGAAGACATGTGGGCCGGTCGCCAGGCGCAAAAAGACGATTCGTCGCGTTCAGGATTTATTGCTTACGGCGACTTTGGACCACCACCACGACCTAAGAAGAGTGAACAAAAGTAGAGCTTTGAATTTTGTTCTTTGTGCTTGGAGATACTAAGTACTAAGAACAAAGAACAAAACACAAAATGCCTGATTCAATCTCCTACAGCGATGCCGGGGTCGATATCGATGCCGCGACGCGCGCCACTGACAGGATCAAAGAACTCGCTCGCAAGACATTCAATCAACGCACGCTTTCTGAAATTGGAAGCTTCGGAGGAATGTTCGACGGCGCGTTTCCTGGTTTAGCGCAACCGGTGCTGGTCGCTTCCGCCGATGGCGTCGGCACGAAACTCAAGATCGCGTTTGCGACTGGCGTCCACAACACTGTCGGACGCGATCTCGTCAATCACTGTGTCAACGATATTCTGGTCCAGGGTGCGCGCCCGCTTTTCTTCCTCGATTACATCGCGACCGGAAAGTTGTCGCCGGATGTGGTGGCAAGCATTATCGAAGGCGTGACGAATGGTTGTCGCGAGAATGGATGTGTTTTGCTCGGTGGTGAGACGGCGGAGATGCCGGGATTTTACCAGGACGGCGAATACGATATTGCTGGTTTCATCGTCGGCGTGGTCGATCGCGAGAAAGTCATTGATGGCAAAACGATTTCGCCGGGCGACGTTTTACTGGCGTTGCCTTCCGCCGGGCTGCACACGAATGGTTATTCACTCGCACGCAAACTCTTTTTCGAAGTTGCGGGTTACGAGCCTGATACGCGTTTGCCGGAACTGGATCTGACTGCGGGTGAGGCGTTGTTGTTGCCGCACGTGAGTTATCTCAAACCGCTCAATGGCTTGCTCGATCGACAAGTGATCAAAGGCTTGGCCCACATCACCGGCGGTGGACTCACCGACAACATTCCACGAATTCTGCCTGAAGGCACGGCTGTTCAGATCAAGCGTGACTCATGGCCCATCCCGCCGTTATTCGAACTGCTGCGCCGGCTCGGCAACGTTTCCGACAGCGAAATGTACCGCACGTTCAATATGGGTGTAGGTATGGTGATCGTTTGTGCGGCAAACGATGCGACGACGATCGAAACGCATCTGCGAGACACCGGCGAAACTGTTTATGCGATTGGCGAAGTGGTGAGCGGAAATCGTGAGGTGCTCATCTGAGTGGTTCGCACAACAAGAGAATCGGAATACTGATTTCCGGTCGTGGCTCAAACATGCTCGCCTTGAGCGATGCGATCGAAGCCGGCACCATTCCGCACGCCGAAATAGCAATCGTCATCAGCGATAAACCCGACGCTCGTGGACTTCAATTAGCCGCAGAACGTGGGCTCGCGACTCGAGCCATCGAGCGCCGCGGCCGCACACGCGCAGAGCACGAAAACGAGATCATTTCAGAGTTGCGTGAGCAGCAGGTAGATCTCGTTTGCCTGGCCGGTTACATGCGTCTGTTATCGCCGTGTTTTGTTGAGGCATTCCGGAAGCGAATCCTGAACATCCATCCGAGTCTGTTGCCCTTGTTCCCCGGACTCGATGCGCAACGACAAGCACTGGACCATGGCGTAAAAGTGAGTGGCTGCACGGTCCACTATGTAGACGAGACCCTCGACGGTGGTCCAATCATCCTGCAACGCTCCGTGCCGGTACTTGATGAAGATACCGTGGAAACCTTATCGGCTCGCATCCTCGAACAAGAACACGAGGCTTATCCAGATGCTGTGCGACAGGTTTTAGCCACGGATTTTACGGATAAAAATCCGATTTAAATCCGTGTTCATCTGTGGCTGGTTATTTCTTTGAACCCAAAGCCTCTGCGCGTTGATACGCGGCCCAAACGGCTTTCGACAAAACGGTTCGCAAACTGCCTTTCTCCATCTGATAAATCGCTTCTGCCGATGTGCCGCCAGGCGAGGTGACCATGTTTCGCAGCTCCGCTGGATGTTTGTGCGACTCACGTGCAAACAAAACCGACCCGAGTATTGTTTGATGGACCAACTCGGCTGACACGTGTCTCGAGAAACCCATGTGAACGCCGGCGTCAATCAATGCTTCCATGACCAGGAAAACGTAAGTGGGTCCAGTGGCGCTGAGTGCGGTCGCCATGTCGATTTGTCGTTCGTTCTCAACTCGAACAGTTTTCCCCAGCGCATCGAGCATTGCGCTAACCTGGGTTTCCTGTTTTTCGTTGACCTCGCCGCTGGCCGTCCATGCCGTGACGCCTTCACCGATTTGTGCGGGCGTGTTGGGCATCGTGCGCACCACCGAGGCGTGCAACAACTCCTCGGCAATCGTTTCGATTTTTGCCCCGGCGACCACTGAGACCACCAGTTGCTCCTTGACGAGCGAGCCTTTCAAGTCCTCGAGCACGCCACGCAAACGTTGCGGTTTGACGGCCAGCACGAGCACCGAGCTGTCGTCCGGTCCCTGCGGATGAGTTTCCGTAACCGCGTCGCGATTGCGGTCAAACATTTCGATGCCATACTTGACGTGCATCTCTTCACGTCGCGCCTGACGCGGGTGACTGCCGACAATCTGCTCCGGAGCGACGAGTTTCTTGCGCAGCAGGCCGGCAATGATTGCCTCGGCCATCACTCCGCAGCCGATAAATGCCAGGCGGCAGTTGCTAAGAGGATTTGTATCAACCATAAAAACGAGGATAGCGCACCCTCCGACAGTTGAGCTACTCTATCGGCCGATGACTATCGACGAACAACTCTCATACTTGGGCAAAGGCACCGTCGAGATCATTCGTGAAGCCGAACTGCGAACGAAACTCGAAAAGTCTGCCGCCACCGGCAAGCCTCTGCGCGTCAAGCTCGGGGCTGACCCGACGGCGCCCGACATTCATCTGGGCCATACCGTCGTGATCCGCAAGCTGCGCGCGTTTCAGGAGTTGGGCCACATCGCGATTTTTTTGATTGGCGACTTCACCGGCATGATCGGCGATCCGTCGGGAAAAAGCGTTACCCGGCCCACGCTCACTCGCGATGAGATCAACGCCAACGCCGAAACTTACAAGCAACAGATCTTCAAGTTGCTCGATCCGGAAAAGACGGTGATCGACTTCAACTCGCGCTGGATGGACACGCTCGGTTCGGCAGGATTTCTGCGGCTCGCGGCGCACGTTACTGTCAGACAAATTCTCGAACGCGATGATTTTCAACAACGATTGGAGACCAATCGTCCGCTCGCGCTACATGAAGTGATGTATCCCCTCGTCATGGCTTACGACTCGGTGGCATTGAACGCAGATGTCGAGCTGGGCGGCACGGATCAGAAGTTCAATTTGCTGATGGGCCGCAACCTGCAAAGAGAATACGGTCAGGAATCGCAGGTCGCCGTCATCACGCCATTGATGGAAGGAACTGATGGCGTGCAAAAGATGTCGAAGAGCTTGGGAAACTACATCGGCATCAACGAGCCGCCGCAGGAGATCTTCGGCAAGGTGATGTCGATCTCCGATGAACTCATGTGGCGTTACTACGAACTGAGCACAGATCTTTCCGTGACGGCGATCGCTGCGTTGCGTGCGGAGGCAAACAACGGCGGGCGCAATCCGCGCGACTTGAAAGCGGATCTGGCAAAACACATCGTGGCTGATTTTCATTCCGAAGCCGACGCGCGTCGTGCGGAAGAAGAATTTAACGCGATGTTTCGCAACAAGCAGACGCCGGATGTTGTCGAGGAACGAATGTTGACGGCCGGAACCTGGAAGCTGCCGAAGTTGCTGGTCGAACTCGAACTCGCTCCATCAATGGCGGAAGCACGGAGATTGATCGAACAAGGTGGCGTTTACGTTGCCGGAGAACGACGTGCGCAGACCGACTTCGAAGTGAATCTTGATGCGCAGCAGGGTTTGTTGATCCAGGTAGGGAAGCGACGTTTCGTTCGTGTAGTCGGAAATAAAACTTAGCCACGGATGAAACGGATAACACGGATAAGACAAATAGACTTTTCTGATCTGTGTAATCCGTGTTATCCGTGGCTCAATGCTGATGTCAGCCACACTCGCAACTGAAGACGTTCTGATCATCGAAACACCGGAGCGTGTGCCGCTGCATTTCGGGCTCGCGTCGATCGGCAATCGATTTCTGGCGTGCGCGATCGATCATGCGATTCAGAGTTTAGTGTTGGGAATTATTGGGCTCGCCGCGTTCCTCCTCGCGAATTTCTCATTTCTGGAGCAGCTGATTTCGAGTGCGCCGAAGTGGGTTTACGCAGTGATGTTGATACTGCTGTTTCTGGTGTTCACCGGTTACTTCACGTTCTTCGAATGGATCTGGAGCGGGCAAACTCCCGGCAAACGCTGGTTGAAGTTGCGTGTTATTCGTGAGGATGGCCGGCCGATTACGTTTTGGGAAGCATCGGTGCGAAACCTGGTCCGCACGTTGGACATCATGCCGACGCCGTTTTACTCAATCGGGTTGATTTCGGTGTTTTCCACAAAGCGTGATCAACGCATCGGCGACATGGTGGCGGGCACGGTCGTGGTGCGTGAACGCGAAGCAGAAGCGCCCGCGTTTGCGCAGGTATTTGCGTCGCCGGTAAGCGACCCGGCGCTGCGACGATCTTTCAAGCCGGTAGACTTTGCCGCCAGCCTGAGCAGCATGACTGAAGCGGAGATCCAGGTAGTGGAAACATTTCTGCGTCGTCGCTGGGATTTGCCTGACATGCCGCGGCAATGGATGGCGTGGCGGATTTCAATTCCCATTCTCTATAAACTCCGGCCGCAATACGACCTCGCCACGTTTAGTTACGAAGGCTTTCTCGAGGAGCTACTGCATCGTTACTTACAAGAACACCGGTTTCGCTTGCAATAGAACTTGCCCGCCCTTGACTAGTTGTTTCTTTTTGGAGGCTCCAAAGGGAAGAATTTACTTGCCTCAACCGGATCCAGCGTAACGCCGGCCAGCGATGCAGCGTAAGAGAGCACCACATCCTTGCCGGTTGCGAGATCTTCGGCGGTCGGAAGCTTCAATTCATCCGGTGTCACGCCATGATGCTCCAAACTCTTTCCGTCGGACATTACCAGGTCGGAAACGGTGACGCTGACTGCAAAGAAAATCACGACGTCCAGTCCGATCTGGTGCTGAAACTGTTTAGAAGTCATGACGGCGCCGGCTGTTTGATCGCCAATGACGGTACCTCGTTTTTCGAGTTGGACCGTGCGCGCCAACACCTCAGCCGCCGACGCCGATCTACTATCAACCAGAACGATCAGTTTACCCGCGAAAGCTTTATCACCCCGAGACTTCGCGACTACGGGCTTTGTTTCTTTACGGTATTTGCTTTCGCCGATTTTAACGTCGCGATCGAAGAGATTCGAGATTAAGCGGGTTATAGTTAACACCCAGCCACCGCTATTACCACGCAAGTCCAAAACCAGCGTTTTGTGTTTCTTCGCTTTCGACATCACGTCGTCGACCTGGAATTCCGATAAATCAAACTCGTTCATCTTCCAAGGCAAATTGACGGTCACGAAGCTGCTCTGCTAGGCTTCAAGGTTTCGATTGGGGCGGAAATTTATTACAGAGGATAAATGCATGAGTAAGGACGTTTTCATATTGGGAGGAAAGCGCACGCCCATGGGCGAATATGTCGGCGTGCTGAAAGATATATCGGCGATCGACCTCGGCGCTATCGCGGCACGAGGTGCGCTGGAAACAACGGGTGTGAAACCCGAGGAGATCGATCACACTGTGATTGGCAATGCCCTGCAAACTTCGGGCGACGCGATCTACGGTGCGCGGCACGTCGCTCTCAAAGCGGGTGTGCCGTTTGATCGTCCGGCGTTGACTGTCAATCGATTGTGCGGCAGCGGAATTCAATCGATCGTGTCGGGCGCGCAGATGATTCAGCTCGACGAAGCGCAAACGTGTTTGGTCGGTGGAATGGAGTCGATGTCGCAGGCGCCGCACGTCATTCGTGGCGCAAGATCAGGTTTTGCGTTAGGACAGGGAAAACTCGAAGACAGTTTGATGGTGGCGTTGCTTGATACTTACTGCAACACACCGATGGCCGGCACTGCGGAAAACCTGGCCCGGAAATTCGAGGTCTCACGTGAGGAACAGGACAACTATGCGCTGCGCTCACAACAGGAAGCGAAGCGCGCCAAAGATGCCGGTTTCCTGGCGGAAGAAATTGTTCCCGTCGAAGTGAAATCTCGCAAAGGAACCACGTTGGTAACGGATGACGATCATCCGCGCCCGGAAACCACGCTCGAAATTCTGGCGAAACTGAAACCGGCGTTTGCGAAGGATGGATTTGTCACCGCCGGAAATGCTTCAGGCATTGTCGACGGCGCCGCGGCCCTCGTAATTGCAGGCGAAGAGTTTGTAAAGCAAAGGGATCTCAAACCGATGGGCCGGATTGTGAGTTGGGCCTACGCTGGAGTTGAGCCTGAGATCATGGGCATCGGTCCAGTTCCGGCCACGCGAGCGGCATTGCAAAAAGCCGGATTGTCGCTGAGTGACATCGATCTGGTTGAAGTGAACGAAGCCTTCGCGGCGCAATACCTGGCTGTGGAAAAAGAGCTGGGGTTGGATCGTGCGCGAACCAACGTGAATGGCGGCGCGATTGCGCTCGGACATCCACTCGGCGCGACGGGCACCAGACTGGTTTTGACAGTGTTGCACGAGCTTCATCGTCGTGGTGGACGTTACGGATTGGCAACGGCCTGTATCGGCGGTGGTCAGGGCATCGCGATGATCGTCGAACGGGTTTAAAGTTTTCCACAGAAAAACTTTCTCCCGCATAGGACAAAGGGCGCAAAAAAAACCTTGGGGTACGCGGCAGTGCTTTTGCGCCTTTACGTCTTTGCGGGAGAAGGGTCACAGATACTAGATCTCGTCCTAATTTTCGTTCAAGATCCAAAATCTTGTGCTTAAACTCATCAGTCGAGCCCGAGCTGTCTTGAGTTAATTATTGTCATGAATCAGCTTCGTCTCTCGCTGTTGCTTAAGCTTGTATCCGGCACAGGTTTTGCGAATTTTTCCTGAACGCTAAATGGTCTCCAGGGCCTGGCTTCATTCGTCCCAAAATGCGTCAAAAAGATTTAATGGGTTCAAGAGTGACTTAGACTTGTGAAAGCAAGCTGGGCGTGGTAGAAGTCGCGTCTTGCATTGATGTTCCGGTCGCAACATTCCTGCTCGAATTGATTCGCGTGCTGAAGCGCATTCAACCGTCAACTTCATTTTGTTTGTTTGAAGGAGTTCCCCTCTTATGTCGAAAATAGCTAAGCTGTTTTTTGTAAGTCTACTTGTGGTGGCTTGTAGCGCTATTGCCTTTGCGCAGTCGACCACCACGGGCTCGATCGGTGGCGTCGTGACCAACCCGAATAAAGAGGTTGTTCCCGGAGCTGCCGTTACGGCCAAAAACGTTGGCACTAATAAGGAAGACTCGGCCACGACCGACGACTCCGGGCGATTCAAGGTTGCAGGCCTTCAGCCCGGTATCTATTCGGTGACGATAAACTCCACCGGTTTCAGTCCTACGACGCAGGAAAACGTCGTCGTGGAAATCGGACGCGAGACGAACCTCGAAGTATCGCTCTCGGTCGGACCGGTAACCGGTACGGTTGACGTCAGTGCGGAAGCGCCGGTCATCAACACGTCACAGCAGGACTTCTCGACCAACCTTAATCAAACGTCGATCAACGAACTGCCGGTCAACGGTCGCCGCTGGTCCAACTTCGCGATTCTCACTCCCGGCGCGGTACCTGACGGCAACTTCGGTTTGATCAGCTTCCGCGGCATCTCGGGTTTGTTGAACAACAGCACCGTTGACGGCGGTGACAACAACCAGGGCTTCTTCTCAGAAGAGCGCGGACGCACGCGTAGTGCTTACTCGATCAGCCAGGCCGCGATTCGCGAGTTTCAGGTCAACACCTCAAACTTCGCCGCCGAGTACGGACGTTCCGCGGGTGGCGTAATCAACGCCGTCACCAAGAGCGGTACCAATCAGTTTCACGGTTCGGCTTTCTTGTACGATCGCAACAACAAGTGGGGCGCGCGAAACCCGAATACGTTCATCAATCGATTGGTCAACGGTGTCTCAACGCGAGAAGCGTTTAAGCCCAAGGATGTGCGCTACCAGTTCGGCGGCACCATCGGTGGTCCAATCGTTCCGGACAAGCTGTTCTTCTTTTTCAGCTACGACGAACAGCGACGTAACTTCCCGGGCGTGGCAGTGTTCTCAACTCCCGGATATCTCAATACGGTTAATCGCACCACGCTTTTGGCTCGAGGCTTGACCACTCCACAGATTGATTCAGCGCTGCAATTCATCAACGACCAGACCGGTGAAGTTCCGCGTCGTGGTGACCAGCGATTGTTCCTGCCGAAGATCGACTGGCAGATCAATTCGAATCACACCTTTACGGCTACTTACAATCGCCTGCGCTGGAATTCGCCGGCGGGTGTTCAGACCGGAGCGACTGTAACTCGCGACCGTGCCGGTTTCGGCGACGACTTCGTTGAGATCGATTCGTTAAACCTGCGACTTGCTTCAACGCTTTCGAATCAACTCATCAACGAGTTTCGTTTCCAGTGGGCCGATGAGCTGAACTCGCAATTCGCTCAGGACCCGCTGCCCGGCCAGCCAACGACGGCCAATGGATTTTCACCGCAGGTGGCGCTGACGAACGGAATCACGTTTGGTAAGTCTACTTCGCTCGATCGAGTGGCGCTGCCCGATGAGAGACGGCTCCAGTTCGCAGATTCACTAACCTACACAACCGGCAATCACACGTTCAAGTTTGGTACGGACATTAACTGGGTGCGAGATATCGATGACAATCTCTTCACCGGCTCCGGTTCGTACACCTACGCGAACATCAACGACTTCATCGTTGACTACACCAACTTCACGACGAATGGTTCGTTGCGAGCAATCGCGCTTGCGAACTTTGCGAACAATCCTAATAACACCAACCTGAACGGCCGCTGCTTTACAGCGATTGCCGCGCCGAATGCGGCCCAAACTCGATTTGCCGGCCGCTGCTACACCAGCAACTATGCGCAAGGTTTCGGGCAGCCGCGCTTTGAATTGACCACGACTGACATCGCTTTCTTTGCGCAGGACGACTGGCGCGCCACCCCGCGTCTGACACTGAACCTCGGCTTGCGCTGGGAGTACGAGAAGTTTCCAACGCCTTTCCTCGTAAATCCGGCATTGCCGCAAACCGCCAACCGCCCGAGTGACAAGAACAACTTCGGGCCGCGCATGGGCTTCGCATGGGATGCGAGCGGTGATGGCAAGACCAGCTTGCGCGGTGGTTACGGAATCTATTACGGCCGCATCAACGGTACGATCATTATCAATTCGCTTATCAACACCGGCCTTTCAACCGGCCAGGCAGTAAGCTCCGTTCCGACCGTTTGCACCGTGGCTTTATGCGGGGCCGGTAATGCCAACAATCCAAACGGCAATCCGGCAGACTCCACTCTTCCCGAATATTCTGGCGACGGCGCCTGCGGGAACCGCGGCAGTCAATTACTTTAGAGATGGTTTCCAAAACCCGCTCATCCATCAGGGTGACGTGATTCTCGAACGCGAAGTCGCCCGCAACACAGTTGTGTCGGCGAGCTATCTCTTCAGTTTCGGTAAACACTTAACAACCTTTGTCGATACCAATATCGCTCCGCCGACGGCACAGGGACGTGTAAGAATTGTCGATGGACCATTCGCCGGTAACACCTGGGTATTTCCTTTTTACAAGGCCGTATCGCCGACCCAGCAGAGACCAAACCCTGCCTTTGGAAACATTCTCGAGATTCGCGACAGCGTGTCGACCAAGTATCACGCGCTCGTATTGCAGGCCAATCGTCGTTTGACGCGTGGTTTGCAGTTCCAGAGCAGTTACACGCTTTCACGCGCTCAGGATGATGGCGGTTCGCAGAGTTCAGCGACCTTTACGCCGGGCTTCTCCGCGCTCTTCGATCCACTGGATCCATCGGGTGATGACGGTCTGTCGCCATTTGATCGACGTCATAAATTCGTTGCCAGCGTTGTTTACAACACTAACTTCCAGGGATTGGGCGACACCGGCAAGGCGATCCTGAACAACTGGACGATTGCGCCAATCGTCAACATGTTTTCCGGATTCCGTTTCACGGCGGTAACCAATGCCTTCACTCCTCCAGCAGGTGTAGCGACCCCGAATACTTTCGGGACCGGCCAGGCCGGCAGTATCAACGGCTCAAACGGTTCGCTTCGCTTCGGACTAACGCCGAACAACGCATTCCACACGCCGTCAATCAAGTATGTCGACTTGCGCATTTCACGTCGCTTCAAAGTGACTGAAGGCTCCAAGATCGAATTCCTGGCTGAAGGCTTCAACATTTTCAATCGCACACAAGTGACGGGTGTCAACAACCGCATGTATGTGCTTTCCCAATCGGGTAATGAGGTCATCGCAACTTTCGATCCGACATTCGGTACGGCGAGCGATCTGTCGAACGGATTCTTCTTCCGTGAACGCCAGATTCAGTTAGCTGTTCGCTTTGAGTTTTAAGTAAACGGTTAAGTAAAAACGCGGGTGAACACGGACCTATCCAAGTTCATCCGCGTTTTTCATTTATGGCAGGGTGATCCGGCGGGGAGTGCGCGGATTACAGGTCATACAGATTTAATCAGTCGCTGTTACTCTAAACCTTGCTAATGCGACGTGGGGCATGGTAGAAGTCAAATTCTTACATAACCAATCGCAATAATCCTGCTTAGTTTTGGCTTTCGTGCTCTGAAGAACACGGTGAAATACCGGCGCGGCCCGCGAGGGCTGAGGCGCGTTCAACGTTAACTCATTGTCTGAAGGAGTTCCCTGTATGTCGAAAATCAAGCTTTTGTTTGTAAGCCTGTTGGTATTCGCGTTAAGCGCCACCGCCTTTGCGCAATCGACTACCACCGGCGCGATTGGCGGCGTAGTTACTAATCCGGCTAGGGAAGTTGTGCCGGGTGCCGCGATTTCCGTCCGGAACGTCGAAACGAATAAGGAAGAAAGCGCTACCACCGACGACACCGGACGCTTCAAGGTGTCGAATCTTACACCGGGAAGATATGCCGTCACGGTAAACTCGGGCGGCTTCAGTCCGATGACCCAGGAAAACGTGGTCGTCGAGATTGGCCGCGAGACGCCTCTCGAAGTCTCACTCAGCGTCGGTCCGGTAACTGGGACGGTTGACGTCAGCGCCGAAGCGCCGGTCATCAACACCACCCAACAGGACTTCTCAACCAACATCAATCAAACGTCGATCAACGAACTGCCAATCAATGGCCGTCGCTGGTCCAACTTTGCATTGTTAACGCCCGGCGCCGTGCCTGATGGAACCTTCGGTTTGATCAGCTTCCGCGGCATTTCCGGTTTGCTGAACAACAACACGATCGACGGTGGCGACAACAACCAGGCCTTCTTCGCTGAAGAGCGTGGCCGTACGCGCATCAGTTATTCGATCAGCCAGGCCGCGATTCGCGAGTTTCAGGTCAACACTTCGAGCTATTCAGCCGAGTATGGCCGTTCCGCGGGCGGCGTGGTCAACGCCATCACCAAGAGTGGTACCAACGAGTTTCATGGCGGTGTCTTTTACTACCAGCGCAACAACAAATGGGGCGCGCGCAACCCGCTTGCTACTCGTTCGGAATTGGTGAACGGCGTCTTCACGCCAGTTGGTTTCAAACCGAAAGACGTGCGTCATCAGTTTGGCGGCACGATCGGTGGACCAATCGCGAAAGACAAAGCATTTTTCTTCTTCAGCTACGATCAGCAGAAACGAGACTTTCCCGGTCTCTCGATCTTTTCTCAGAACGGGTTTTTGAACACTGCCAACAGATCTGCCGTTCGCGCTCGTGGTTTGAGTGATGGGCAAATCGACACGGCCCTTCAATTTCTCAACAGCATCTCCGGTCCGGTACCGCGTACCGGTGACCAGAAACTGTTTCTGCCGAAGGTTGATTGGAACATCAACGATAAGAACACGTTGACAGTTAGTTACAACCGGCTCCGTTGGGAATCACCCGCCGGCATTCAAACCCAGGCGACCAACACGCGCGCCATCGACAATTTCGGTGACGACTTTGTGCAGATCGATGCGGTGAATGTGAAACTCGCCTCGACTCTCTCGCCAACACTGCTGAATGAGTTTCGTATGCAGTGGGGACGTGACAACGAATTTCAGTTCAGCCAGCCACCGGCGCCAGGCGAACCGACGAATGCTCCGGGTGGACGTTCGCCACAGACTTTCATCCAGAATGGTTTCTCATTCGGTATGCCAGAGTTTCTCGAGCGCGCGTCATTCCCGGATGAACGTCGCTGGCAGTTTGCAGATACCGTCACTTTGACTTCCGGCAACCACACGTTTAAGTGGGGCGGCGATATCAACTTCGTCAAAGACATCATCAACAACCTGCGTTTCCTCGGTGGCGAGTTTAATTACACCGGCGCGAATGGCTTGAACGACTTCATCGTCGATTACACCAACTTTCGAACGAATGGTTCTATTCGGACGTTGGTCGCAAACGCCGACAATACTCCCAATACCGCGGACGATTCGCTCGGTTTGTGTGTTGGTTCAACTCGCCGCGCGGGCAAGTGCTACGCGGGCAACTTCAACCAGGGCTTCGGTGTGCTTGGTCTAACAATGAAGACCACCGACTTCAACTATTTCATTCAAGACGACTGGCGCGTTACGCCGCGATTCACTTTGAATCTCGGACTTCGCTATGAGTACCAGCTCAATCCGGATCCGATTAACGTGAATCCGGGCGTGCCGCAAACTCAGAACAAGGTCGACGACCGAAACAACTTTGGACCACGACTCGGATTTGCGTACGACCTGACGGGCGACGGCCGCACCAGTATTCGCGGTGGCTGGGGACTTTATTACGGTCGCGTCATCAATTCGACGGTTTACAACACACTCGTCAACACCGGTGTGGGAATCGATCGTGCACAGCGTCAGTTCACTACTGCCGCAAACAATCTACCGGCTGCGTGTTCGGGTATTTCGGCTGACAACTGCGCGTTGCTTCCGATTTATCCAAACCTCCTGCCGTCGTCGAATCCGCCAGTTGGTGCAGTGCAGTTCTTCGACGACGACTTCCAACTGCCGCAGATTCATCAGTGGGATTTCATCTTCGAACGAGAGATTGCTCGAAACACCGTCGTATCAGCTTCCTATCTCGGCAGCTTTGGTAATTCGTTACCAAACTTCGTTGATACGAACCTGCCACTCGCAAGGCGAATCGTGGCGCTCAACGTTGTCGGTGGACCATTCGGCGGGCAGACGTATCTAACTCCGATCTTTACCGGACCGCGTCCTAACACATCCTTCGCGCAACTCACTGAGATCCGCAGCGATGTGTACTCGAAGTATCACGCACTCGTGTTGCAGGCCAATCGTCGTTTGACGCGTGGTCTTCAGTTCCAGACGAACTACACGTTGTCGCGTGCTTCTGACAATGGACAGAGCTCGGTAACGTTTACTTCGAACAACCTGCCTTTCAATGCTTTTGATCAGCAGGCTGAGGATGGCTTGTCGAACTTCGACCGCCGGCACAAGTTTGTGGTGAGTGCGGTTTACAGTCCGAATCCGTTCGCGGATGGCGCTGCGAAGCACCTCTTCAATGGCTGGACGTTTGCCCCGATCCTGAATGCGTTTTCCGGCGCGCGGTTTACCGGGAACATCAGTGGCAACATCAATCCGCAGCTCTTCGGATTTGCTTCGAATCAAACTCCAGGCGGTGGCGTGAATGGTTCGGGCGGTGCAACGCGCTTTGCGCTCGTGCCGCGCAACTTCTTCAAGCAACCGAAGATTTGGTACGTCGATGCGCGACTGTCACGACGGTTCAGTATCACGGAAAGCACGAAGCTGGAGTTCCTGGTTGAAGCGTTCAATCTCTTCAACCGCACGCAGGTGACAACTGTGCAGGGTACGATGTACAACCTGTCGACCACAGCAGCGGCGTTGAACTTCAACACGCCGTTTGGAACGACGACTGGCGCTGACAGCACGTTGTTCCGTGAGCGTCAGGTGCAGATAGCAGCTCGCTTCGAGTTTTAATCCACAGATTACACAGATTTGTTGGAAAACATCCTGGTCCACAGATTACACAGATTGCCTAAAAACATCTGTGTCATCTGTGGACTGTAATCTGTGGATTGTTTTATTCAATCTCTCCGCCCGCTTCTTTCCACGCCTTCCAGCCGCCCGCCATTGAAAACACGTTCGTGTAACCCATGTTTTGCAGGACATCAGCGGCGAGCGCCGAGCGATAACCACCGCCACAGTAAAGAATCAACTCTGCATCCTTGTCAGGAACGGTGCTTTCGATGTCTCTTTCGATAATGCCTTTTCCCAGGTGAATTGCTCCTGCGGCGTGCGAGTCATCCCATTCGTTGTCTTCGCGAACGTCGATAAGTTTCAAATCACTATTCGCGCTTTGGCGGGCCTGGGTTTCGGCAACCGTAACCTCACGGATCCGGCTTTTGGCATCGTTAACGATATTCAAGAATCCTTCGGAATGTTTCATGATCTGTTCCTTTTGAGTGCTCGGACCACGCAAGTATGCCGGTTTGGTTAGGCGCTGCCAAACGATTATAATGCCCGGTCTTTTGTCGTATTAATTACCGCTCTGACGAGGGGAAATCTAAAAATTGGCGAACGAACAGTTTGACGTGATCATTATCGGCAGCGGTCCCGGCGGCTATGTGGCCGCGATTCGCGCCGGTCAATTGGGCCTAAAAGCCGCAATCGTTGAGAAAGATACCCGCCTCGGCGGCACTTGTACCCTTCGTGGCTGCATTCCCACCAAGCAGATGTTGATGTCGGCCCACATTTACGAGCAGATGCAGCACGCGGCTGACTTTGGCGTGCAGGCGACGGGCATTCAACTCGCTTTTGCCGACGTGCAAAAACGAAAAGACAAGGTGGTGCTGAAAAACTCGAAGGGCATCGAGTACCTGATGAAGAAAAACAAGGTGACGGTCTTCAAAGGGACCGGCAAGCTTGCGCTTCCCGGCAAGGTTGAAGTGGCTGACGCCGAAGGAAAAAAGCAGACCCTCGAGGCCAAAAACATCATCATCGCCACCGGATCCGTGGTGCGTCCGATTCCAGGATTTGAAACTGACGGAGACCATGTGGTCAGCAGCGATCATATTTTGGAACTGAAAGAGGTTCCGAAGTCGTTGATCGTGATGGGTGCTGGCGCGGTTGGAGTTGAGTTTGCGTCAGTCTATTCACGATTTGGAGCTGAGACGACGGTGGTTGAATTGATGCCGCGGCTGGTTCCACTCGAAGATGAGGAAGTATCAAAGGAACTCGAAAAGAGTTTTCGTAAACGAGGCATTAAATCGCAAGTCGATACGAAGCTCGACAAACTCGAGAAGACCGAAACGGGTGTGCGAGTTACAGGTAAGACGTCGAAGGGCGAACCGGTCAGTATCGAAGCTGAGATGTTGCTGGTTGCCGTCGGCCGCATGCCTTATACGCAAGGTCTCGGGCTCGAGGGCACGAAGATTAAAGTCGAAAAGGGATTTATCCACGTCGACGAGTTTCAGCAAACCGCGGAAAAAGGTGTTTATGCAATCGGCGATGTAGTGCCGACGCCGTTGTTGGCCCACCTTGCGTCGAAGGAAGGCATAGTCGCGGTTGAACATCTGGCGGGTAAGAAAGATGTCCGCCCGATTAATCTGAGACTCGTGCCAAATTGTACTTACTGCGATCCGGAAGTCGGTTCAGTTGGTCTTACTGAAGCGAAGGCCAAAGAGCAGGGTTATGACGTAAAGGTAGGAAGGTTTCCGTTTTCAGCTTCCGGCAAGGCACGCATAATTGGTGAGGAAGAAGGTTTCGTCAAGATTGTCAGCGAAAAGAAGTACGACGAGATCCTGGGCGTGCATATCATTGGACCACACGCGACCGAGTTGATCGCCGAAGCTTGCGTTGCGATGCAGCTTGAATCAACTGCCGATGAGTTGGGTCGAACGATGCACGCGCATCCGACCATCTCCGAAGCCGTGATGGAAGCCGCGGAAGGCGTTCACGATCTCGCGATTCACATTTAGCCACTGATTACACGGATTTTTAGACGAATGGATCAAACAGATAAATCAGAAAAACACCGGCGTCGCCGTCCGCCACGTTCACGATATCAAATGCGAATCAGCACCAAGCATGCACCGCGCAAGATGGTCGACGGCAAGCCGTTAAGCTGTACGACTGAAACCACCCTCAAACCCGAGCAGCAGATTGAGCTTTATCGTTATCTGAAGCTGACGCGATTGGTCGAAGAACGCCTGGTAAATCTTTATCGGCAGACGAAAGTGGTTGGTGGCGTGTTTCGCTCGTTGGGCCAGGAAGCCACGGCTGTTGGTACGGCATACGCGCTTCAGCCGGAGGATTTCATTACGCCTTTAATACGCGACCTCGGCGCCGTGCTCGTGAAAGGAATTCGCCCGCGCGAGATCTTTGCGCAGTACATGGCCAAGGCATGGGGACCATCCGGCGGGAGAGATCTCAATATCCATTTTGGCGACATGGAGAAGGGCTTTATTGGTCCAATCTCGCATCTCGGCGACATGATTCCGGTGATGACCGGCGTGTTGCTGGGCGGTCGTATGCAGAATAAGAACTTTGTGGCCGTTGCATACATTGGTGACGGCGGCATGAGCACCGGCGCGTTTCATGAGGGATTGAATTTCGCCGCGGTGCAACGTCTGCCTTTGATTGTGGTTGCGGAGTACAACAGTTATGCGTATTCCACGCCGACCAGTTTGCAAACAGCGGTGAAGGATTTGGCGGAGAAGGCGGCTGGTTACGGTATTCCGGCGCACATCGTCGATGGCAACGACGTAATTGCCTGTTATGAAGTTACGCGACAGGCTGCCGACTATGCGCGACGTGGCGGCGGTGCTGTTCTGATCGAAGCGAAAACATATCGTCGCAAAGGCCATGCTGAACACGACGATCAGCGTTACGTGGCGGCGGGAGAAGTTGAATGGTGGGAGCAAAACAACGATCCAGTCGATCGTTATGAACGCTACCTGGTTGATTGTGGTCACGTGACGAAAGAGAAACTCGACGAGATCACCGCGGACGTGCTCCGCGAGATCGATGAAGACTGCGCCTGGGCCGAATCCTCACCGATGCCCGAAGGCGAGCAGGCGGCGTACGGAGTGTTTGATAACAACGTCGTGCCGCCGGCGTTCAGACCTAAAGTACTGGAGGGGTAATGACGCTAAAACCAGCTAATCACAACTATCGACAACGTACCAACGGTACCTCACTTACCGGAGAAAAAGAGATGGGATATGTCTATGCGGAAATTCAACTCACAAATGAAGACGACTTAGCTTTAAATCGGCATAACTTCTTGCCGGAAAGCAAGATAAAAAGAGTCACCTGCCGGGCGCTGGTAGATACAGGCGCGTGGGACCTGGTCATAAACGAAGAGTTGCAGAAGCAACTTAACTTGCGTGTAGTGGGCCGCCAAACAGTAAAAACAGCCGATGAAAGATTTTTGGAGGTGGACGTTGTCGGTCCCGTCGAAGTTCGCTTTGAAGACCACTTCACATTTGTGAGTGCAGTTGTTTTGCCAGGTTCGTCAGAAGTATTACTGGGCGCCTATCCCTTACAAGGATTGGATGCGTTCATAGATGCCAAGCGAGAAAGGCTGCTGGTTCATCCTGACTCGCTCGATAATCCAAAGTCGTATATCAGACCAGTTAAGCGAGTCGCCTAACCATGTCAACAGCCCTCAAAAAAGAACATAAATCTGCGCGCCCGGAACGCGGTGGCCAGGCCACCATGGTCGAAGCCATTCGCCAGGGTATCTGGGAAGAGATGGAACGCGACCCAACCGTGTTTGTGATCGGTGAAGACGTTGGCGCTTATGGCGGCGCGTTCAAAGTCACCGATGGATTGCTCGACGAGTTTGGCAAAGAGCGAGTGGTCGACACGCCGATTTCTGAAGGCGCGATCGTCGGCGCTGCATGTGGTGCGGCGTTGATGGGGATGCGTCCGGTGGCCGAGTTTCAGTTTATCGACTTCATCTCAGCCGGATTCGATCTGCTGACGAACTACGCGGCCAAGTGTCGTTATCGCTGGGGCGCCGGTATTCCGGCGGTCTTTCGTGGTCCATGTGGTTCAGGTGTTCGTTCTGGTCCATTTCACTCGTTGAATGCGGAAGCATTTTTCCTGAACACCGCAGGATTGAAGATCGTCGAACCATCAACTGCCTACGATGCCAAGGGCCTGATCAAAGCGGCGATTCGCGATCCCGACCCGGTGCTTTATTTCGAGCACAAAAAACTCTATCGACTGCCACGGTTGCGCGAAGAACTTCCCGCAGACGACTACATCGTGGAAATCGGCAAAGCACGCATCGCTCGCCCGGGTCGAGATTTAACGATCATCACTTTTGGCGCGATGGTTCTGACCGCACTCGACGCCGCTGAAGAACTGGAAAAAGAGGGCCTCGACGTTGAGGTTATCGATCTAAGAACGCTGGCGCCGCTCGATAAGGCCGCGATATTCGCGAGCGTAAAGAAGACGAGTAGGGCAATCGTATTGCACGAGGCTTCGCGAACCGGCGGTATCGGCGGCGAGATCGTCGCGATGCTTGCCGAAGAAGCTTTTGAGTGGCTGGATGCGCCGGTGATTCGTATTGCGTCGCTTGATACGCCGGTCCCGTATTCGCCGCCGTTGGAAGATTATTACCTGCCGCAAACGAAGGATGTAGTCGAAGCAGCGCGCAAGCTGGCGGCATACTAACCGGGAGAACAGATGAGCACTGAAGTGGTAATGCCGCAAATGGGCGAGTCCATTGCGGAGGGAACAATTACAAAGTGGTTGAAGAAGGTTGGCGAACGCGTCGAGCGAGATGAACCGCTGTTCGAGATCTCGACCGACAAGGTTGACGCTGAGATTCCGTCACCAGCGGCAGGAACGTTAACCGAAGTCAGATACAAAGAAGGTGACACCGTTGAAGTCAACACGGTAGTCGCCGTGCTTGATGGTGATCAGGCGTCTGCTGCTGCGGCTGAAACGCCGGCAGCTAAACCAGTCGAGGAGAAACCTGCGCCCCCACCGCCTGCTCCTGAACCACCACAACAAGCTGCTCCGCCACCACCACCGCCGCCTCCTCCGCCAGTTCCCGTGGCTCCGCCGGTTCAAAGCAAGCCCGCACCCCCACCGGCTCCGCCGGAAATCAAAACTGATGGCGCCAGTGCTACCGCGGAAGAGTTACGACGGACCAAGTCGAGCCCGCTGGTACGCAAGATCGCGCAAGAGCACGGCGTCGACATCTCACAACTCGAAGGCACTGGTCTAAGTGGTCGTGTAACCAAGAACGACATACTGAGTTATATCGAGTCGGGCAGTACGCCTGCTCCTTCGCAACAGCGAGTGGATACACCGGGCTTAACGCCGGCGCAGGTTCAGCAAGCGATGGCGCCCGCACCTTCGCCGAAGCCGCAGGTCGGCGATCGCGTCGAGCAGATGAGTGTGATGCGCAAGAAGATCGCGGAGCACATGGTCCTGTCGCGTCGCACTTCGGCGCATGTGACAACTGTTTACGAGATTGACATGACGCGCATCGCGCGATTGCGCGATCAGCATCGCGACGCTTTCTACCAGCGAACCGGGACCAAGCTCACGTTCATGCCGTTTATCTTTGAGGCTGTGAACAAAGGCTTGCGCAAGTTTCCCATCTTCAACGCGCAGGTAAACGGCGAACAGATCATTTACAAGCAGGACATAAATTTAGGGATGGCCGTGGCCCTCGATTGGGGTTTGATTGTTCCGGTAATCAAACGTGCTGACGATTTGAGCATCTCCGGACTGGCACGCGCCGCAAATGATCTTGCAGATCGGGCCAGGACCAAGCAGTTGAAGCCTGATGAAGTTACCGGAGGCACATTCACCATAACCAATCCAGGTGTGTTCGGTGGTCTATTCGGCACGCCAATCATTAACCAACCACAACTGGCTATTCTGGGAGTCGGCAAGATTGAAAAACGAGCGAAAGTGATGACCTCGCCTGACGGCGACGACTTCATCGGAATTCGCTGGATGGCCTATTTTGCCCTGAGTTTCGACCATCGCGTCATCGATGGCGCCGACGCCGAACGCTTCCTCGCTTTCGTCAAAGAACAGCTCGAAGCAGGCGAGTTTTCCGTCTAAACAACCCCAGCCACAGATCTTCACAGATTAGCGCGAATCGTTTCTGATTCGTGTTAATCCGTGCAGAACTGTGGCGTTCTTATCTTATTTTTAAGTACACGAAGGGCCTGTTATTGCGATAAAGTGGTGATTAGATGAAGAAATCTGAAGCCTATTGACTTAGGTTCGGCGAAGGTCTAAGAGATGTCATCCGCAAAAATTAACGAGCGGGAGGCGAGGAAGCACTCGCCATAATCAGCTTGAGGAGGCGCGTTCAAAGAGCGCGTTAACTAAGTCATCAGTTTAAGGAGATAAATTCGATGGTATTCACTAAACATAAAATGTTTGCCCCGGCAGTGCTTACTACCTGCCTATTAGTCTTCTCAGCCTCCCCAATACTGGCCCAGGACACGACCACACCTGCCGGCGCGCGTACCGTCGCCAGCGGGCAGAAGATGAAGCTCAAAGGCGTCGTCACTCGACGTGATGCTGATACGTTCACGGTCCGTGACATGAACGGCATGGACACGGTGGTGCGTCTCGACGATAGGACCAGCGTAAAGACCAAAGGTGGCTTCCTGCGAAGCGGCACCAATTATGCGCAAACCAGCATCCTGCGCGGCTTGAATCTTGAGATTGAAGGTCGTGGCAACGGTTCAGGTGAACTGCAGGCCGAGAAGATCCGGTTTAACGAATCAGATATGAGAGTTGCGCGTGCCGTTGAATCACGTGCGACGCCACTCGAAGAGAGAGCTACTGATACTGAGAACAAACTGAGCCAGGTGGAAGCAAATGCACAGCGCCTGTCAGGTCAATTGGATGAACTGGCGGCTGTTTCAAACGCGGCCAGAGGCGGAGCGAAAGCTGCTCAGGCAACCGCGGACGCGGCTGTCGCGGGTGTAAACGCAACCAACGAGCGTATCTCGTCTTTGGACGACTACGCGCCGCAGCAAACTGCCGCCGTCAATTTCAAATCCGGCAGTGCAGTGCTTACTGCAGATTCGAAGACAACGCTCGACGACATCGCGAGCAAAGCGCTTAATGCCAAGGGCTACGTGCTGGAAGTTTCGGGTTTCGCCGATTCACGTGGCAGCGTTAATCTTAATCGAGCGCTGAGCCAGCGTCGTGCAGATGCTGTGATTCGTTACCTCGTTGAGAACCACAGTATTCCGCTGCGTCGCATCGTTACCCCGTATGGCTACGGTGAAATGAATCCAGTGGCGGAGAATGAAACGCGTGATGGTCGCGCGCAGAATCGACGCGTGGAGATCAAGTTGCTTGTTAACAAGGGACTGACTGCTCCAACGCCGACGATGAATCCGGGCACTTCGGGTTCTGGTAACTAAGGCTCAAAAGGCGCGGAGTTCACTTTTTGTGCAACTCCGCGCTTGTTATGTGGCACCAAAGAGTCGTGGATCATGCCGATAGAAAAGCGGTAGGATAAGCAAAGCATGCAAGCCGAAAGTGGCAGCATGAAATAGGCTCGAGGGTGTCAAATGATGATTTTGGGGGCTGAGAAAAAACTTTTGTGGCCGGCATTCCTGTTTGGAGTGCTGGCCCTTTTCCTGTCTGTACCACTGGCGCAGGGACAGAAGACGACCAAAGAGATGCCGCCTCCGCCGCCTCTCTGGAAACCCAAGCCAACACCTACGCCGAAACCAGCGGAGCCGGAAGTTATCGACGTCATTAAGACCAGTTCGAATCTGGTGATGGTACCGGTGTCGGTTACGGATCAAACCGGTCAGGCTGTTCAGGGGTTGCAGGTCGCTGATTTCCGTTTAGTAGAAGAAGGTAAGCAACAGGAGATCTCCGGTATTGGCGATCCCGAACAAGTGCCGCTTGCGATAGCGTTGCTGTTTGACATATCGAGCAGCACCAGTCAACGAGGATTTTTTGCATCGCAGCAAAATGCAGCCGCAACGTTTCTTAAACTGGTGATGAAGCCGTCCGACCGGGCGGCGATTTTTACCATCACCGATAAGGCAACGATGATTCAACCACTCGCGACTGCTGAAGTGTCTGCAACGAAGATGTTGACCATTCCGGCTGCCACCGCACCCGTTCCAACCGCTTTCTACGACACAGTTGCAGCCGCGGCGAAATACCTTTCGGAGAAGGCGCCCAGTAACTTCCGGCGCGTCATCGTGGTGTTATCAGATGGCGACGATAACTTCAGCGATCAGATTCGCGATCGTGCAATTTCGGATTATCGAGCTACGACCACTGGAAGTGGGAATGCTACCGGCATGAGAACTGCGCTGGCCCAGTTGCATCAACGAGCCGTTGCGCAGGTTCAAAAAGAAGTGCAGCAAGCTGACGTGATCTTTTACTCGGTAAATCCGGGTGGTCCTTCGGTGAGGTTAAATCAGATCGCTATGCGCGCTGAGCGCGGCATGGAAGCAATTGCCGAAACCACGGGCGGTACTGCGTTTGTTCCGGATTCGGATTTAGATCTGGAGCGAGTATTTCGTCAGGTTGCGGCGGAGTTGCGAGGTCAGTACTTACTTCAGTATTACGCCAACTCAGAAGCACCCCCGGGAGTGTTCCGGCGCATCCAGGTTGCTGTTCCCGCGCGCAACGACATACGCGTTCGCGCCCGCCAGGGCTACTATCCTAAGAAACCAGACTGAAGAGGATTGCCGATTTCCAATTGCCGATTGTCCTAGATTGGCAATCGGAAATCGGCAATGCCGCTAGTCTGTTGTTCGCATTAACAGCAACACATCGGTTAACCGGTTTATCACGTTTAGCAACGTTCGGCCGGAAGCTTCGAATTGATTTGCCGCTGCCTGCTCTTCAGCAGTTGCAGCGCCTGAAGCAACGCCTGCCAGCTTGATGTAGTACGGTTGTAATTCCGGTTGCGTGCGGAAGTCGATTTCCAGCTTGTCGAGCGC
This sequence comes from uncultured Acidobacteriota bacterium, assembly GCA_963708055.1. Lineage (GTDB taxonomy): Bacteria > Acidobacteriota > Blastocatellia > Pyrinomonadales > Pyrinomonadaceae > PSRF01. The sequence continues at coordinate 3,730,134 of OY970193.1, forward strand.
CTCGCGAAAGCCCTGAATACTCGTTCTGACCTGTGCCTTGCTCTGCTGATTCTTCTGCACAATCGCGGGTGTTGCTTCATTTCTGCGGGCCGCTTCATCAACCGCCGCAATGCCGCTGGTTACGCCGCCAAGCAAATAAATAAACTTTGTCAAAAACTTGATTTGGTCTGCGACACGAGTAGCGCCCGCCGTTCGGGCTTGCGCTAGTCGTTGATTTGCAGTGGTCGTCGACGGTTTTTGCCGTGAACTGCGGTTACGCGTTTGTCCCAACGCGGCAGCGGGAGCCAATAGAAGGGTTAATAGTAAAGTGATAGCGATACGTTTCAAGGTGTTGTCACTCCTCTTCTGCTGTCGTTTTGCGCGTTTGTGGGGCCAATTGTACCAAAGACCGGCGCGGCTGCTAGAATGACGCCGAAACATCACCAACTGGTTGCATGATGCTGGTTTTATAATGAACGTAAGAAAGCTTGTGGTCCAACGCCTGGGGCTTATCGACTACGAATCAGCCCTCGCAATCCAGAAGGAAACGGAGCTTGCCGTCAAAGCCGGAAGCCGTCCTGACACGCTTTTACTGCTCGAACATCCCCACACACTGACGATTGGCCGTCGCGGCGATAATTCTTCGGTTTTACTCAACGAAGCGGAATTGAAGGCCCGCGAGGTAACGCTGTTCGAGACGAATCGCGGCGGCAAAGTGACTTATCACGGGTTGGGCCAGATTGTTGGTTACCCGATCGTGAATCTGAGTCCTGACCGGGAAGATGTTCATCGTTACGTTCGCGACCTGGAAGAAGTCCTGATCAGGACCATGACCGACTTCGGTATCGATGCGTTTCGTATTGAAGGTCTAACCGGAGTTCACACGCACCGCGGCAAGATTGCGGCGATTGGCGTGCACATTTCACGTTGGGTCACGACCCACGGTTTTGCACTCAACGTGAACACCGATCTCCGTTACTTCGATCTGATCATCGCGTGTGAAGGCGAACCGGTAACTTCAATGGAAGAGTTAATCGGTAACGAAACCAAACTTAGTTTGGTTGAAGAGAGTATCATCGCGCACTTTTCTGACGTGTTTTCTTATCACTGTAATCCAGCTTTTTCTGTGGCCTGACATGTTAACTATTGAAATGATCAACGAAGCGCGCGGACGCATAGCCTCGCGCATACATCGCACACCCGTCCTGACCTCGCGGCAGTTTAACGAAGCTGCCGGCAAGGAAGTCTTTTTCAAATGTGAAAACTTTCAACGCGCAGGCGCGTTCAAAATTCGCGGCGCTACCAACAAGATTCAATCGCTCACAGCCGCGGAGAAAGAGCGAGGCATCGTCGCTTTTTCATCGGGCAATCATGCGCAGGCGGTCGCGCTAGCCGGACGCGAAGCCGGTATTCGTGTGCTCGTGGCAATGCCTGAGGATGCTCCCGCGGCGAAAGTCGCGGGAACGCGTGGTTACGGCGCCGAAGTTATTTTCTACGATCGTCACAAGCAGGATCGCGAAGCCTTTGCACTTGATCTCGCCGAACGCGAAGGCCTGACGATGGTGCCACCCTACGACGATTATTTTATTCTCGCCGGGCAAGGAACGTGTGGTCTCGAGTTGATGGAAGAAGTTCCCGGGTTGGATTGTGTTCTCGCGCCGTGCAGTGGTGGTGGTTTGTTTGCGGGTGTTGCCAGTGCGGCGAGAGCTTTGAATCGGGAGATTCGATGTTTTCCAGTTGAGCCGTCAACGGCTGACGACACACGCCAGTCGTTCATCAAAGGCGAACGCGTTACGATTCCACCACCGCCGACGATTGCGGACGGTCTGCGCGTTCAGATACCTGGCCGTCTTACTTTTCCAATCGTGCAACAACTGGCCGAAGACGTTCTCACCGTCACGGATGAAGAGATCATCGCCACGCTGCGATTCATGCTCTTCCGGATGAAGATCCTGGTTGAAACTTCAGGCGTGACTGCCGCGGCCGCAGTGATGTTTCGCAAACTGCCTGCAGACGTAAAACGCGTCGGCGTTATTCTTTCCGGCGGCAACATCGATCCCGAGTTGCTACAGGAGCTTTTGATAAATCCGTCTTAATCCGTAAAAATCTGCGGCCAAAGATTCCAGGCGTTTAAGATCTCTCCCGCCAAAAACGAAGCAAGATTCGCGATTACGATGACGGCGAAATCTCGCCATCGCGATTCTTTCCCAAACGCCAGCCAGAACAATAAGCACTCAGCAACAGGCGCAAACACCTCTGCTACGAGCAGGAAGAACGCTCGCGATTGATTCACCATCAACAGTGGCAACACAAGCACCACGATCGGATAAGTGCACGCGGTTAACCAGATGCCTGAAACAACGCGACGGGTTTTCGGGTGATGTCGCGAGAGTCCCAACAGAAGAATGGGAATCTCGATCGCGATGGTGATCAGGTAGCCAACGGGCAGGAAGCGCCAGAGTTCTAAAGGCTGCACCCTAAATCATCCTCAACAGGAAAGGCGCTTCAGCTAAAACGTGCGCGATCGCGACGGTGAAGTAAATGTCGCGCGTGGTGGCATAGTCAAACGAGAAGCCTAACCAAAGAACGCCAACAACAACCAAAGCAACTACCAGCGCCCCAGCTACCAGACGCGGAAATCCTCGTGGATGTCGCGCCAGCGGGACTGTCTTAACTTTCCAAAACTGCGCCGCACCGAGCAGCGGTAACGCAACGATCCACACGGCGTAATGCAGCATCTCCAGAAATAGATGTACTGACACAAGCAAATGACTGGAAACGCCGGGCAATAGCTCCGCGCCCGAGTGCTGCGTGATTCGCCAGAAGAGACCATTACTATCAGCCAGCGATGGAGTTTGCGACAGTTGCCAGATCATGGCCACCAACACAACCGGCAATAACAAGAGGGAGCGGCGATACACTTTTGACCACGCGGGACGCGTGCGAACGAGATGTCGATCCAGAAACCACAGCGCGATCAACGGATGGATATAGACAATTGCCAGGCTGAAGAACTCAGGCCGCAGCCAATTCAGCGAACACAAAGCAAGTCCAACCGGAATGGTCCAGGTCCAGTTAACTCGTGCTTTCTGTTTGCTGCGCAGCCAAACTAGTAATCCCAGCCAACCCAACAACAACGTATTCCACGAAGCGAGGATGGTGGACCACGCCTCTTCATTCCATGGCGCTGCGTTATACACAAACGGAAGCGAAACATACGTCAGTGTTAGGAATCCTAAACCGATAAACGCGGTGAGGAAGAAATTGCGCGAGCGACCGAAACGCACGGGCAGGCGCGTCAGAAAGTAACGCAATTCAAACCAGTTGTGCGGGCCGGCAAAGAGAAACACCGTGACGATCGAAACCTGTAACGGCAACCAGCTCGCAAACGCCGCAGCGGCGACGATGCAGAGCACCACCGTTGCAACGAACACTCGCGTGTCCGTCGCTGTCCGTACGCCCGTCCAGGTTTTTAGCTCAACCGCGCTCTGCACTTATTCCTCGCCGGGATTATTCTGTTTCTTCAATGGAATAATTAGTTTCATCTTGCCGGACATTTGATCGTCAGGCACGACTTCGACGGCAACACTTCCGTAAGTCGGTTTCCCTTCGCTAAGGGCTTGCGGCAGGGTTCTCCAGCGGTACCATTCTGGCGGTCCGGCATTACCCCGTGTGATGATGGCCGCGGCCCCAATCACGAAACCTACCAGCAAAAGTGCGGCAACCGTTTTCTGTGATCGTCTGAAAGCGCCCGAGCGCGCAAACAGAATTCCCGCCACCGATAAAGCGAGGAACATAAGTAAACCAGCGATGACAGTACGTCCTGGACTCAGACTCATGCCGCCTACAATTGGGCCATTACCAGTGGTAGCAGCCAGTGCAGCGCGCATTTCGGCGAGGTCAGATTGAGAAATTTGAAGCTTTGCAGTGCGAGCATTCGGATCACTCGTAATCTCCAGACCGGTGTAGATAAGTTGCTTTGGTTTCTTATCTGCTTGCGAAACTTTCTGATCCGCGGGTTTTGAAGGAGCCAGGTCGGCGTTAGCTGAACCGGCAGCGAGGAGAACAACACAACAGGCAAAAAGAAGGGCTTTCATCGGAAAATCTCCTTTCGATCGCTTAAGCGCCGTCAGCTTATACTCTTTAGCGCCACCCAGACAAGAAATTGATCCGTTGGGGTAGTGCCCTATTTTGGATTTCTCTGTGCAACCTCTGTGTTCTCTGTGTCTCTGTGGTTATAGGAATGTGCGACACAACAACCATGGAGACACAGAGAACGCAGAGGTTGCACAGAGAAGAAATTGAATTAGGGCACTACCATCCGTCGTAATCCGCGGCCTGTTTCCCTCTGAGCGCCAAAGCACGTAAAATCCTTGCACGAGGTAAACAATTTGGCCCGCGAACTCCGTGTAATCAGTAACAATCAGAAAGTCCGCCAACCCAAGCCCGAATGGCTGCGTATTCGTCTCGGCGATCCAACCAATCAAAACCAGGTGTTGCAGTTGATCGAAGGTCTCAACCTGCACACTGTTTGCCAGGAAGCACGTTGCCCGAACATCTTCGAATGTTGGTCGGATCGCACGGCGACCTTCATGCTCGGCGGCGATATTTGCACGCGTCATTGTGGTTTTTGCGCGGTTGGTAAAGGACAGCCGGGCCAGTTAGATGCGGAAGAGCCGCGGCATGTCGCCGAAGCTGTGAACCACCTGAATCTAGCTCACGCCGTGATCACCTCGGTCAACCGTGACGATTTGGCTGATGGCGGTGCGGCTCACTGGGCTGAGACTATCCGACAAGTCCGCGCTCTGAATCCCGACTGCAAAGTCGAAGTTTTGATTCCTGACTTTAACGGCGACGAAGCGGCACTCAACACAGTGCTGGATGCCGAACCGGACGTACTCAACCACAACACCGAAACAATCGCGCGCTTGTATCGACGTGTAAGACCTGACGCTGTTTACCAGCAATCGTTGACACTCTTGCAGCGTGCAGGAGCGCGACGCGATTGCGAAAATCGCGGCATGTTGACGAAGAGCGGCATCATGGTTGGTTTGGGAGAAACGTTCGAGGAAGTGGTCGAGTTGATGCACGATCTGCGCGCAGTTTCCTGCGACATCATGACGATTGGTCAATATCTACAGCCGCACGCGCGACGTTTGCCGGTCGAGCGTTATGTAACTCCGGACGAGTTTGCGAAATGGCGTGAGATTGGAATGTCGCTGGGATTTCATCACGTCGAATCAAGTCCACTCACGCGTTCCTCCTATCACGCGCGTGAACAAGCCACAAAATGAAAGCCGCCATCTTCAAACAGCATGGGGCGCCGGATGTGCTCGAGTACACGGACGTGCCCGAGCCTGAAATTCGCCCCAACGAAGTGCTGGTGGAGGTAAAGGCGTGTGCGTTGAATCATCTTGATATCTTCGTCCGCAATGGTTTGCCGGGTATTGAGATTCCGTTACCGCATATCCTCGGAAACGATGTGGCCGGAATAGTTCGTCAGGTAGGCGAGTTAGTGACGTGGGTTAAGTCCGGTGATGAAGTGATGGTCCAACCGGGAGTTTCCTGTGGTCATTGCGAAGCGTGTTTGAGCGGGCAGGACAATCAGTGTCGTGAATACGACATCATTGGCTATCGACGGAATGGTGGATATGCGGAGTTTGTTGCTGTTCCCGGTGTGAACATCATTCCGAAACCGAAGGAACTGAGCTGGGAAGAAGCCGCGGCACTGCCACTCGTCACCGTGACGGCGTGGCACATGCTGGTGACGCGAGCTAACGTTCAGCCGGGTGAAGACGTCCTGGTCCACGCGGCGGGAAGTGGAGTTGGATCAATCGCGATTCAGATCGCGAAACTACGTGGAGCGCGCGTAATCACGACCGCGAGTTCAGAAGAAAAACTCGCCAAAGCACTTGAACTCGGTGCGGATGAGACGATTAATTACACTCGTGACGACTGGCCCAAAGAAGTAAAACGATTGACTGCACGCCGTGGCGTAGACGTTGTTGTTGAGCACACGGGCGCTGTCACCTGGCCGGGTTCGATTAGTGCACTCAAGAATAATGGCCGGTTAGTAACTTGCGGCGCTACCAGCGGCTTCGATGCGCGCACGGATCTGAGGCAAGTGTTCTACCGTCATCTAACTCTGCTCGGATCATTTATGGGCTCGAAAGCGGAATTGCTGGAAGCGATGAAGTTTGTAGCGCAGGGAAAAATTCGTGCCGTTGTCGACCGCGTACTCCCACTCAGCGAAGCGCGTCAGGCGCATGAATTAATCGAGAATCGAGCGCAGTTTGGAAAGATAGTGTTAAAGCCACAGATTTAACGGATAAACACGGATTAGATTTATTTCTGATCGGTGTTCATCCGTGAAATTCGTGGCTTATCTTTTGGAGTAATCCTCAACGTTGTAACGCTTCTGTATCTCCGCCAGATTTCCTTCTTCAAGATTGAAGTTAGATCCCCCAATGAACGTTTTCACACTCGCGTCGCCTTTAACCCAATCAACTACTTGAGGTGCTTTCGTGCGAAGGAACGCGCTGTCGGTTGGTTCGAATGGTTTGCCATCTTTGCGTGAGACGACATAGATGTAAGTGAACCCACCATTGCGGACGTATTGAAGATTCTGCTCAAACTCAGTTTTTGGTGAAGGCGACGGTGCGGGAGCAGTTGCTGTTGGCGATGTTGACGCAGTGTCAGAGTCGCTCGGTGCTCCGCCACATGCTCCAAGAAGAAGCACGACAAGCAACAAAAGCAGAGGTCTTACCGCGATCATTCGTCTGGTCCTCCCAGCGGATTCTCTTCAAGTTTCTCGTCTCTAATGTACATGATGGTGCATTGCGTGTCCTCGTAAACGATATCAAACCAACCACTCAATCGCGCCTGCTCGAAAAAGTCGTGGTGCGAGTTATCTGAAAACACGTAACGCGCTCCGAATCGATTGCGAATCAACGGCGCAGGATCTTCTTCTCTGCCGAGTGTGATGCGATCGTAAAGTCGCGAGAGGTCCGGATCCTTGTCGTAGAGATAACTCGGATCGAGACCGGAGACGTAGAAATGATCCGGATCGTAATAAAAGAGCCGTGGAAAATCGTCCCAATCAGTGTTGAAAATGATCTGGCCCGGTGGCACATTTTTTCGCATCCATTCGGCGCCGGCCCGGTAATGTGTATGAGGTTCGCTTTGTCTTATCTCCCTCATGGTCGCTTCTATATTTAGAAACAGAAGCACGCCGAGAACGGCTGCTACGGCACCAACACCGATCCAGCGAAACACGTCGTTAGGATCTCGCTCTTCTTTAACGGGCGCCGGCACAACTTCGCGATCGAGAAATGGCTTGAGTTCTTCAAGTATGTCGGCCGGCAATCGTGTGAGATACGGCCGAAATCCTTCCAGCCACGGTTTGAGTGCGAAACCTGCGAAGAGTATCGCAAACGGCGGCCAATACTCCGCGATCCGCTTCCAACGCGCAGTCATAATCATCAACGCGGTCGAGAGAAGTAAAAAGAAGATGGGGTAGTGGCCGCGCCGCCGTTCTGAAGGTTCAAAAGCAATATACCCAACCAGCATCGCGATACACGCGACGGCGGAATTTCCCAAAAACTCCCACGAGTCGTACGGGTACCACTCCGATCCCACCTTGGTGTTGAAGTCTGAGGCAGTGATCTTGATCTTCATGTGCTCATACAAGAGTTGCAGGTTGTGTGGGAAGTAAGGATTGATGACCAGTCCCGCCGCACAGCCTGCCAGCACATAAACCAGCGGTCGCCATTCAAAGCGATGTTCGGTGATTGCAATTGTGATGACCCAGAAAACTGTGGCCAAAAGAAGCAGCACAAAGAGGTCGTAAGTCCAGGTGAAGATCAGTGAAAGCGGCAATAACGGCCAGTATTTTCTCTTAAAAAACAGATAAATCGCGATTATCAGATAAACGATTGCCAACGGCGGCGCCTTCGCCATGTTCATGCGAAATAGAAACGGAGCCGAGCACGCAAGCAGGGCGATCAACCACACGAATGCGTAGCGCACGCGATATTGGAGCAGCAACCAGTAACACGAAAACACCGCCAGGCCGCCAAAAAATGCGGAGGCTACTTTTGCACCCAAACGCGGATCTGAATACGCGGCAAACGGAATCTGGAATATGTGAAAGAGTAAATGATGGTCCACATAATCTTTGGAGTTCAGCGTCGTGAGTGGCAGCCACGGAAAAGCGGGAGGGAAAGAGCCGCTTTTAATCGACTCCCAAAGAGTGCGGGTCCATTTGATGTGATAGTAACCGTCGAAATCGCCGCAGCAGATTGCGGTAGTGGAAAACTGGAGTTTCCAGAAGACAACGCCGATCGCAATCGCGCCGATCAGCAACTGAATAATTCGGATAGTTGAATCTGAACGAAATCTGGAGACTGTGCCGGAGGAGGTCGTCATCAATCGTTCAACTGGTTCTTGTTTTTAAGCTCACAGTTGGTCGATCAGATCGAGAAGTGCACGAGGATCGATCGGCTTGGTCATGTGAGCATTGAAGCCTGCCTTGCTTGAGCGTTCCTTGTCGTCAAACATCGAATAGCCGGTAACGGCCACCATTGGAACAGTCTCGTAACCGGGCAGGGTCCTCATTTCTCGGGCCAACTGGTAGCCGTTCATCTCGGGCATGCCAATATCGGAAATTATCACGTCAAACTGGCGTTCGCGCGCGGCATTTAAGGCTGCCGGGGCCGAAGCTGCCGTGACCACGGAATAACCCGCGTGGGTTAACACTACGGCCAGCATTTCAGTCACGTCAGCAACATCGTCTACTACCAAAGCCGTTCTTCGCTCTCGCGGTTTTCGCAGCACATCAGAGTCGGGTGCTGGATCTGAACCCTTGTTTGACTGGCTTGGCAAAAACTGACTGAGAATATAGTGAAGGGAGGGCTGAAAATCGGTACCAACCGATGAATGATTGACTCGCATCGAGGCAGCCTTTCCGCATTTTTAAGCCAGACCACGTATTGTAAGGAGAGCAAGTTTAATGTAGCTGAAACGCTCGATGGTGTCTACAGATTACACCGATTCTATAAAACTAATTGGTGTGATCTGTGAATAAAAACTTCGTGGACAGTCTCAATTTATTTTGCTACGTTGAGCCAAACTCAAAACACAAAAGGAGCGATCTTAAATGGCAGCCAAAAAAGGAACCAAGAAGTCCAGAGGCGCGCGCAAAAGTGGAAAAGGGGCAAAGAAGAGCGCGTCAAAATCGAAGTCCGGAGGCAGCGCTAAGAAGGCTACAAAGGCGAGTAAGAAATCGACGAAGAAGGGTGGAGCCAAAAAAGCTGCAAAGAAGGCAGCAAAGCCTACGAAGAAGGCGGCAAAGAAGGTAGCGGCTAAGAAGAGTGCAGGTAAGAAGAGCGCGGCAAAGAAAACCGCGGCTAAGAAGACTGCTAAGAAGAGAGCGAGGAAGATTTCAGTTATTCCGCCAGTGCCAATGGCAACATCTGACGTGCCCGACAATATGCTCGGCGAAGGTCAGGCCGAAGTTGGCGCCGGTGGTGAATCTGAAGCTGTGGCGAACGAAGAAAGTTAATTGGCCGATTGATCGTAGATGTATCCAGCCGGCAATCTTTTTATTCCAGTTGAGCATGGCCAGTTAGAGGCGATTCTGAAAGAGCCTCGCCAGGGTTCGCCAAAAGGCGTTGCCCTGGTTCTGCATCCACATCCACTCGGCGGCGGCACGATGCACAACAAAGTTGTCTTTCGTGCCGCCGCTGCTTTAAACGACGCCGGTTTAACTGTACTGCGGATTAATTTTCGCGGCGTCGGTCAAAGCACCGGCACACATGATGAAGGTCGTGGTGAACGCGACGACGTTCGTGCCGGATTGGATTACCTCGCACAACAATACCCCGGTCAGCGAATTACACTTTGTGGCTTTTCATTCGGATGCCGCGTAGGTCTTGAAGTCGGCATCGACGACCCGCGAGTCGCCTTTCTGATCGGCATTGGTACGCCGCTCGGAAAATACGATTTCAGTTTTCTCTCCAACGCTCGCAAGCCGCTGCTTCTGGTCCATGGAGAACACGACGAGTTTGGCGATGTCGAGCAGGTGCGAAAGCTCGCTGCCGACCTTGAAAAAGATACGACTATTCGCCTCGCAGTGATCCCCGGCGCCGGGCATTTCTTTGATGAAAATTTAGACGACCTTAAACGTGTGATCACAGAATGGACCACGGATCAATACGGATAAAATCCGGATTTAATCCGTGTTATCCGTGTTTATCCGTGGAACTGATGCTGATGAAGTTTGATGTTTGTGGTTTCTTGTCGCGTAGTCGAAACCGCACGAGTGTGAATCCCACCGCTACCACGATCGCCGCTACGACACCGCCGAGCAAAAGTTTTCCAAGATCGTCAAACTGAGAAGTAGCAGTGGTGTTTTCCTGAATCAGGCCTACCAGGAGTAGTAAATTCAAGCAAAGCAGAGCAATCATCGCGCACGACCTTTCTGTCAGGCACGTTTCCGATTAGGGAGTGCAGCTTAGACACCGTTGTGCGAAGGTTTGTTCCGCTTTAGGATAGCCGCATGCATGAATATACCGACCCAGCGATTCGCATCACTCTCTTACCGCGCGACACAAATTCACGCGGCACAATCTTCGGTGGAGTTATTTTGAGTTACATCGACACGGCCGGCGCCATCGAAGCGCATCGTCACACAAGCATGGAACGTTTTGTGACGGTGGCGATGAAAGAAGTGATCTTTCACAAACCGGTTTATGTCGGCGACCTGGTTAGTTTTTACGCTGAGACAGTGCGGGTCGGAACTACTTCAATCACAGTTCGTGTGATCGTGGAAGTTGAACGACTGGGGAAAAGTGAACGCGTGCGCGTAACCGAAGCCGAAGTGATTTATGTGGCCGTCGACGAGCACGGGGACAAGATTGCTATCGTTAAAGACTAGCCACGGATGACACGGATTTATTTCAGATCTGCGCAGATCCAAAACAAGATCCGTAAAATCCGTGGCTAATTTAATCTGGCCTGCATCCTTCGCAAGGCCACGGCTGCTTCGGTGAAGTCAGGTTTCTGTTCGAGGGCGAGGCCGTAGTGCCTCGCGGCGTCGAGGAATCGACGACGCGTTTCATAAACCTTTCCGAGATTGAAATGCGGAAATGCGTACGACTCATAACGCGGCGCTAACAAAGCCCGCTTGAACCACCGCACTGAGCCGTACGGATCGCCTTTAGCCAGCAGGTAACTGCCGATGTCGTTGTAAGGATTGCCCAAGGTTTCATCCACCCGGATAGCTTCGAGACACTCCGCGATGGCTTCGTCGTAGCGTTTCTGAAAACTGTAAACCCAACCAAGAAACGTGTGGGCTTCGGCTGTCGGATAGGTTTCGATCGATCGTTTGTAGAGTTCGATGGCGCGCTCGTAGTCGTGCGCCTGCTGCGCCTCATAAGCTTCGTGAAAAAGCTCATTGGCTTCAGAGCGCTTCGCTGTAGCAACGTCGTCGTAGAATTCCATATCCACAGCTTACACAGATTAAGAACAGTTTACATAGATGAAGACAGAATGGCACAGATGAAGTTAGTAATCTGTGGACTAGTTGCAGTTTGGGCTCTTTTTTTGAGTTACGTCCAGCCGTTTGATGCGTCCTTCAACTTTGGGCGCAATCGCGCGCGTGCCGAGCAATTTCTTTACGGCGTCCACGTCGATCGGAGCGCGTTCAGGTGGAGTAACCACGGTTGACCCCTTAAACATCGCGTAGCCGTCACCACCATCAAGCGCGATAAAGGTTGTAGTCGTCAACGTATACTTCTTCGTATCGTCGAGCGGCAAACCGTTCACTTTCACATCGACAAGCCTCGAACCCGGTGGACGACTTGCATCGAACGAAAACTTGATACCGGAAACCTGCGGAAATCCTCCGGGCTCCCTGTCTTCTGCGCTGCGACTCACGCCATGCTCGAGCGCCGCCCGCAACGTTGCGCCAGTCACTTCGATCTTCACCAGTTTGTTTTTGAACGGAAGAATCGACAGCAGATCTCGCTCCGTAAGCTTGCCCGGACCAATGATGCTGTCAGCACGAATAGAACCTCCGTTCATAAAACCAATGTCGGCCGCAGTGGCTTTGCGAAAAGCGTCGGTGACGAAGTTGCCGACGTTCGTTTCGCGAGTGCGATTTTCGGCACTGCGCGCGTCGAGGGCGACGCTCGTACGTCCCGCCTGTTTCGCGAGTTCAGTCAGCAGCCCTGCATATTTTCGATAGACAGCCGCGATTTCCGGCGCCTCTTTTGTTTTGCTATCAACCGGGATAACTTTCCAATCGATGCTGTCGAGTTCGCCGGTGGGCGTGATGTTGAGATCGATGCGTCCGAGTTCACGAGCATCGGAAGTCATCTTGAAGATCGGCGCCGAGCCGGCATGTGATTCGAGCAACGTATGTTCGTGGCCGCCGATGATCACGTTGACGCCGGCACAGCGAGCGACTTCCTTGTCTTCACGCATCGAAAGATGCGTTAAAGCAACGACAACTTTGACGCCCTGTGCGTGAAGTTCCGAAACGATCTCTTTTGCCGTTTCGCAGGGACTGCGAAATTCGACGTTGTCTCCCGGGCGCGAAGTAGTTTTGGTTTCCGGAAGAACGAGTCCAAACAGCCCGATCTTCGCGCCACCATACTCTCGTATCACGTATCTTTTCGCTTTACCAAACGGTTCGTTCGTGCGCTTGTCGATCACGTTGGCAGCAATCCATTCAAACTTCGACTCGTTGATTCTTTGCTGCAGCACGTCTGGGCCAAAGTCGAATTCGTGATTTCCAAAAGTGGCGTAATCAAGACCGATGACGTTCCACGCTTCGATCATCTGTTCGCCTTTGTATTTAATCGACTCGACTGACGGTGAAATTGTGTCGCCGGACATCAGGAGCAGCGTGTTGGGATTCTCCTGTTGAATCGCTTTCTTGAGCGTCAAAACGCGGCCGAGCCCGCCGTTTTTGCCCTGATCGACAGGAGCAAACTGGTAAACGTCGTTTACCTGTAGCAGCGTTACCTTTACGTTGCACTGGGTTTTTTCCTGCGCCGCGATGCTGAAGATTGAAGTGATGAAAAGCACCAGGGCCAGCGCCGTTCGTCGTGCAAACATCAAATGAGGGTTCATTGTCGTTGACCTCGAATCGTGTCGGAGTTAGGGCGTGAATTATACTCAGGGTGCCCCATGCCGGATAGAGAGACATTATTCATAACCGGGTTTCCCGGTTTTATCGCGAACCGGTTGCTGGCACGCCTGGCCCGAAAGGAATGCGATTTCATCCTGCTGGTGCAGCCGTCGCTGGCCGCTCGGGCGCGCGAAGAGATCGCCGGCATCGCGTCACAAAGCGGAAGAAGCGCGAACGACTTCGTGTTCGTCGAAGGCGATATCAGCAAGCCGGAGCTGGCGTTGAATGCGTTGGACCTGGAGCTGGTCCAACAGGAGACGACCCGCGTTTTTCATCTTGCCGCAGTTTACGATCTGGCAGTTTCTCAGGAAGTTGGGTTACGGGTGAATGCCGGCGGCACGCGAAACGTGGTTAACCTTGCGCGTTCGCTGAAAGCTCTGCGTCACTTTCATCACGTTTCCACCTGCTACGTGGCAGGCAAGCGGGAAGGCAAGATTCTCGAGACTGAACTTCGCCACGATGCCGGGTATCGCAACTACTACGAAGAATCAAAGTACCTGGCCGAGCTTGAAGTCGACGAGGCCAAGAAAGATCTCCCGGTGACAATTCACCGGCCGGCCGTTGTTTGTGGAGATTCAAAGACCGGCGAAACAGGGAAGTACGACGGTGTGTACTACCTGATTCACTATCTCTTGCGCTGGCCTAGTGTGCTTTCGCTGATCAATATCGGAAATCATAAAGTCAGCCTGAATCTGGTTCCGGTGGATTTTGTGGTTGACGCCATGGCGGCACTGACTTTCGATGAGCGCACTATTGGAAAAACGCTTCAGCTTGCCGATCCGGCGCCGCTCTCAACGAATCAATTGTTCAATGCAATTGCCAAATCGATTGACGACCGCCGGTCGCGCATCACCGCACCGCCGTCGTGGGTCAGATTCCTTCTCATGTTGCCACCGTCGCCCAGCATCACGGGCCTACCACATCACGCTGTTCCTTATTTCTTCGTCAAGCAACTTTACGATACAACCCAGGCCCAGGCTCTCCTCGATCCACACGGAATTCGCTGTCCGCCATTTCAAACCTACGTCGATCAAATCGTCGACTACGCCCGGCAAAATCCGGTTATTGGCCACGGATGAACACGGATTACACGGATCAAAACCATATTTCTTATCAGTGAAAATCCGTGTAAATCCGTGGCTTGACAAATTCTAAGTTTAGAATTAGTCTAAATCCATCGTGAAGGAGACGAAGTCAAAACCTAAGCTGACACCGCAGCGTGAGGCGGTTTTTCAGGTTATCCAGGAGCGCGATGATCATCCGACGGCCGGCGAAATCTTTGAAGCGGCCCGCCAGCGTCTCCCCAGCATTAGCTACGCAACCGTCTATAACTCGTTGCGCTACCTGAAAGAAGCGGGACTCGTACTCGAGATCAATTTTGGCGATAGTGCCAGCCGTTACGATCGCGAAATCGAGCGTCACGATCACGCAATCTGTAACGATTGCGGCAAGCTTGTAGATTTCGATTTGCCCGACGCCGCCAAACTCATGCAAGCCGCGGCGCGTAAATCACGGTTTCAACCTGCTTCGGTTCATCTGACGCTCAGAGGACGTTGCCCCGATTGTTGTGGGCACTATCCGAAGAAGGATTAGACAAGATTAACAACATTAAGCAATTCAACTTTTTGGAGGATACATGACAGCAGCAACAGCAGCAGCAGTAGAAAAGGCGCAGGTGGGCCAACCGGCGCCGGATTTTGAAATGGCCTCAACGAAGAACCTCGAGAAACTGAACGAGCCTGTAAAGCTTTCCGACTATCGCGGCAAGTGGCTGGTTATGGTTTTTTATCCGCTTGACTTCACCTTTGTTTGCCCGACTGAGTTGACGACTTTCAGCGATCGTCATCAGGACTTTGTCGACATCGGCGCCGAAGTGATCGGTATTTCAACTGACTCGGTTTACTCGCATCGTGCGTGGATCAACACCCCGCGTGATAAGGGTGGTGTCGAAGGTCTCAAGTATCCATTGGCCGCCGATGCGACCAAGGATGTTGCCCGTGATTACGGCGTATTGATCGAGAGCCGCGGCATCGCGCTGCGTGGTCTTTTCGTGATCGATCCGGAAGGCATTCTGCGTTACAAAGTCGTGCACGATTTGAATGTCGGTCGTTCGGCTGAAGAAACACTTCGTGTGGTTCAGGCGTTGCAAACCGGCGGTCTTTGCCAGGCTGAATGGAAGCCCGGCCAGAAGACGCTCAACTAAATTAACCGGGTCCACAGATTGCACTGAATTTACCCGTGTAATCTGTGGATTTCGTCTGTAGAACGAGAAGAACAACCATGGCAATGAAGATTGGAACACAGTTGCCGCCGCTGGAAGGAGCAACGGAGTGGTTCGGCGGCACTCAGGCGCATGCCGAGTCGGAAGCCGCGGGCCATCCCACCCTCGTGCACTTTTGGTCGTCGAGTTGCGGAGTTTGTAAAGACAACCTGCCGCGCGTGGCCCAGTGGCGTGATGAGAAAAGGGAACAAGGTCTGCGCGTGATTGGTATTCACATGCCTCGCTACGAAGCTGATACTGACGTCGAGCAGGTCCGCGAACTGATTAGTAAGTTTGGAATCAGCGAGCCGGTCGCCGTGGATAACGAGCACAAGTTAAAAGACGCGTTTCAGAACGATCAGGGTTTCGTGCCGGCGTATTATCTGTTTGACGCGGAAGGGAAGTTGAGAAGTTTTGCCGCGGGTGAGCGCGGACTTGATATGCTCAAATCAGCATTAGAAAGAGTAATGGGACAGAATCCGTAGACAGGATTAACAAGATGTTCAGGATGAACAGGATTATTTCAAGAACCCATCTTGTAAATCTTGTTCATCCTGTAAGTCCGGTAAACAGCTTGCTCCAGAGATAGAAGCTCAGCAACAAACTGCCGATCAGCAGCACCGCCAAGCCGGCAATAATTCCACCAACAAAGATCCAATCACTTGTTCTCGCGGCCGGCGCTTCATCCGTTGAAATCGCAGCGCTCCTGCGCAGCAAATCCACGTTCATGCGATTAGCTTTCCACCACGCGTCAGCGAAGTCGCCAACTACCGGCAGCGATCCGACAGCGTAATCGAGTGCGATATTGAGCCCCATCCGCAGCAGCGTGACCTTCGGGACGCGATAGCGAACGGCAGTGACGAGGATGTAAAACGAAACGAGCGAGGTGGCTGTGTCGCCCAGACCGGGAACGAGACCGATGATCGCGTCGAGCCCAAAACGCCAACCAAGCACCGGCACGCGAAACAAATCGTCCATGAGCCAGCTCAGGTGCTCGACGCTCTTATGGACGGCTTGCGGCGACCGCTCGCGGGCTAGTTCAAGCTCGTCGAAATTAAAATCTCTGTGCTTTAGCGAATGCGCGTTACCTGCTGCCAAAAAAACCTCCCAACCTTAGCAAAGGCGTTAAATGCGTTCTTATCACCCGACTTCTGGGGAGTTTGTTTAGCGGGGATACCCAATGTTGCGGCCAGTTCCTGATCCGGGGGCGCAATATCCTCGTCGCCTCGCTTCGCAGTCAGCCAGCGGGTAAATGTACGTCCGATCATCCGTCTTTGTTCAACCGGAGCTTCGGCGACCAGGGCGATACGCAGGTCTTCCAGTTGCGCAATCTCGTAGAGGTTGGCCTGGTAGTAGTTGCGGAGGGCGGCGAAGAGCTTTTCTTCGCCGAGAGTTTTGTGCAGTTCTACAAACATCAGCGCGCCTTTGGCGCTGACAATAGCGGCGTACTGGAACGTGTTTCGATAATCGCGCGCGGGACGATTCGCGTCCATGTCGTCGCCGCCAAACGTACGGTAAAGACGATAAACGCCTCTCACCTGATCGTTCAAAACTGCCGTTGCTCGCTCCTCGCCGTAAGTGCTCTTGTAGTAAAGAAGCGACGACCAATAAGAAAGAGCCTCGTCGAGGAATGGCTCGCGCGATGGGTCGTTTCCAACTGCTGCTCCCCACCACTGGTGCGCAACGAGATGAGCCACAGCCCACTCGAGACTGTCCTCGACTGAAGGCCGTTGTTCGCGAATTATCTCCGGCAGATTGCGCACTGCGGGCGAATCGAAATCTACATAGTAGGCGCTGGCGATGACATTGAACCCGGAAAACTCACAACTGCCGAGGCCGGCGACAAGCGGTGCTTCAGCGATGCTGATCTGTTTGAAAGGCAGTGGACCAAATAACGAAGTGAAGACGCGGATTGAATTCGCGGCGACTATTAGCGCGCGTTTCCCGACGCGCTCGTGCTCGGCGAGGAAGATCGATTTGACGTTGATTCCCTGGATTTCGGTGTGTTCACTTTTCAGACCGCGACCGGCGAGGATCGCGAAGTCGCGCAACGCTGAAGCGGTGAAGGTTTGTCCGGTCTTCTCGTTTTTAGTTCCGGTCTCGACGCCGGAAGTAAACACTTCCACTCCGGGATTCACCGCTATCGAAACTTCATAGTCCGCCGCTTCATTAAAAATAAAGTCTCCCACTGACGGCTCGATCTTGCGACGCCAATCGTCGCCATCGTGCACGGCGACGACGGGAAACGCTGCGCCGAGCAACATCACGCCGCGACAGCTAAAATTAAGATCGCGCGCGCGACGGGTTTCGCGTTCGCTGCGCAATGCGGCACTCACCTGCTTGACCACGTGCGTCGTCAGGCTCGTTTCATCGCGATCGATTTCCGGCACAGAGCCTTTGAACTTGATTACGACTTCAGTTGCATTCGCAGGCGCCACCGGTTCGCGGAGGTTTATGCGCAGCGTGGTGCCCTGGTCGTCGAGTGACGAAAAAAGCGGCGCGTTATCGCTGCCGGCCCGAACCTCGAGAATATCTATGCGCGGTTCATCTGATTCGACCGGCCCGTTGCCGGTTGCGGGCTGTGGCTGTTCACTGCTGCGCAGATTTGGATACAGATGAAGGTAGATGACTGAACTTGGTTTCTCGCCTCGATTAACCCAGCGAATCCTTTCCGTGCCCGTGTACGCCAAACGATCGAAGTCGATCTTTAACTCAATTTTGTATGAGTGTCGTTCGGCAGCTTTTGCCGGTGGGGTCTGAGCGTTTAGCTCGTGATATGAGGCGGCTGCAAAACAAACAGTAACCAGAACGCAAAACATCAACACATCGCTCGGGGGACTGTTTGGGAATCTTCTTCGCATCTTTGTCTATCTTCTTCTGCGGGGTACGGGTTTAATCGTGATCGACTGAATCACGTCGCCGCGAACGATTTTATCCACGACATCCATGCCGGTAACAACTCGTCCAAAAACCGTGTAGCCGCCGTCGAGATGTGGTTGCGGCGAATGCGTCACAAACCACTGCGAGCCGCCTGTGTCCTTGCCTGACAGAGCCATACCAACTGCGGCACGGTCGTAAAGAACCTGGTTGATTTCGCAGCGGATCGTGTATCCGGGTCCGCCGTTGCCGTCTCCCCTTGGGTCACCGTCCTGAATCACAAAATTGGGTACTACCCGGTGAATGGTGACGTTTCGGTAATAATTCCGTTGGGCAAGCTGAACGAAGTTATCTACGGTAAGGGGGGCTGCTTCGGGGAGCAGTTCAATAGTAAACGAACCTTTGCTGGTAGTCACTACGGCGCCGACATTTTTTCCGATGCGTGCGAGGGCGCGTTTGTAATCCGCATCGGTATTTTTGGTTTGGACTGTGCCGACCTGGTCAGAAAAGTCTCCGGCGCCGTTGGTTTTTAACAAGGTCGCGGCTCGCTGTCTGATGAGGTGATCATTGGATTTCAGTGCTGCTTTAAGAAGCTCATTCGCTGCGGGCGTCTTTTGTTTACCCAGCGCGGCGAGAATTGAAAGAGCCGCGTCGTTCAGGACGTCCTTAGAAGCTTGTGGCCAGGCGGCGCCAAGCACGCGTGTGTTCTCCACGGAAGGCGGCAGATCGCCGAGAATATCCGCAGCCGTGCCACGCACGATCACGTCGCTTTCATTGAGTTGCGCACTTGCGACGGTGGCGAGGTCCTTCGGTTTGAACGCGGCTAAGGCGCGCAAGACATCCGGTATCGCGTATTCGGAATGAACGGCAACGAGCGTGTTAATGGTGAGTCCTGAATTGCGGTAATCGAGCATGGCGCGCAGAAGCGATTGAGCTGCGGTTGCCAGCTCCGCCTTGTTTGAAACTGTTTCGGGCAAGGCAGCGATCTCGCCGAGACCAGCGGCGACTCCGGAGGCAGCGCGCCAATTGAGCAGAATTGTCTCTTGAACTTTTCGTCTCGCCGCGTCTCCCGACCCGAACTCCGCCAGATAAGCAGCCGGAGCAATGCGAACAAAAGCGAGATCGACTTCCGGAGCAGTGTGATTCAACTCTTCGTTCACTTTGCGCAGCCAGGCGACGGCAACGCGATTATCTTTCTGCGCCAGCAGACGGCCGAGAGTAGTTGCGATTTCGAGGACTTCATTGAGTTCGGCTGGTTGTGTTCCCAGGTTTTGCTGTGCGAGAACCTCACCGCGTTTCAATAAGCTTTCCGCAGCCCGAGGATCTTTCAGTGAAGCAAGGGCACGGATCGCGCTGACCCTGACTCGCGAGTCTTTATCGTTTGCAGCGAGTGCGAGGATTGATTCAAACGACTGTTTGTCTTCTGTAATACCGAGAATGCGAGCCGCGTTCGCGCGCACTATCGGTTCAGGATCAGACGCGAGGAGTTTCCTCAACTGATCGTTTCCGTCTTTCAATCGCAGTCGAGCGAGAGCGTTAGAGGCGTCGGTGCGAATGCGAGGATCTCCATACGTCAAAAACTCCGCAATGACTGGTCCGACATTCGCAGGTCGGGCGCGCAAGGCTGCCGTGACGCCGAAAAGAATCACTGATTCACTTGGGCGTGATCGTCGTTTGGCTTCGAAGGTCAACGCTGCGAGGATTGCAGCGCCCAATTCGCGCTGGCGAGCTTCCTGTTCGCGCGGAAGAGCGGCGGCTATCTTGCCCAACGCTTCGACGGCTCTCGCTCTGAGTTCCTCGGGCCCGCGGGTGTTTTTAAGAATCTCAAGTAGCGGGTTTGCAGCCGCATCCAGTTCGACTTCGCCGAGCGCAAAAGCAGCCATCTCACGAACGGCCGGATCTCGATCCTGTTCGAGCAGCGAGGTGAGCGCCGGAATCGATTTTTCGTCTCCAATTCGGCCGGCTGCGAGCGCGGCTCGTTTGCGAACCGCGGCACTGGGGCTCGCAAACAGTTTCTGCAGATTGTCGTCCCAGCGCCGTTCGTCCTCCGCTTTAGTTATGAGCAATAGTGTTGCCGGTGGAATCGGGCGATTCTGGGCCAGAATCGAGGGACAAAGCAGCAGGGAAACGAGCAGCGCAAATATGATTCTTTGAGCCATGAGGCGTGAATCATACATCAGAATTTAAAGTTTGCCGTCGAGAGAACGCACCGACGGTACCTCAGAAAAACAAAGGGTGGCCCAACCGGACCACCCTCATTTCAAAAATTTTTTGAATCAGTTAGCTAACGACGTTGGAAACGGCAGCGGGAATATCATTCGCCTTGCTGCTGTCCGCTGGAATCGTCTTCATTTTTGAAGTGTCGAGCGGCTCTTCCTTCTTAACAGTCTTAGCCTTGTCGGCAGCCGCGCTCATTTGCAACATCTTACAGCTACCTTCGAAGATCGCGCCCTGCTCGATGATGAGCGACGGGGTTTGAATGTTACCGTTGACCTTCGCCGCGCGGCCGAGTTCCAACCGCTGCGTGGCGATGATGTCGCCGTTAATGGTTCCATGGATCACGGCCACGGCGACTTCGATATTGGCGTCGACTTTTCCGTTTGCTCCCACGATGAGCGTACCGCTCGTTGAGCTGACGCGGCCTGACAGGTGACCATCAATTCTCATCATGGCCTTGAAATTGGCCTCGCCGGTAACCTGGGTGCCGCCGCCGACGAAACCGCTGAGGGTTCCCTCTTTAATATCTCTGGCGAGCGTTTCGCTTTCCGTCATAGCACGCGAGGAACTACCGGGCGTCGGTTCGGCCGGTTTAGCCTCACTCGTTGCCTGGAACGAGTTGTTGTATGACCTGTTGGAGTAATCAGGAACCTCAGGCTTTGCGCTGGAGTGGTCGTTTTCTTCCTGATCTTTATTCTTTCCTATCCTGAGCATTTTCTACCTCCGTAAATATGGGGGCGCGGAAGTTTGGTTACCGGCCGTCGGAACCTTTAAGCAACGAAACGACGCGCTTTCCTTTTGTTCGTGGATTCCTAGCGTATGCTAGTTTCGATGATTCGCCGCCAAAAGCGGGCTCCACATCATAGACAAACTCCCCTCCCGGTGTCTAGCTTTGTAACCAAATTGTAATTCCAAAAATGCCGGTCTAATTGAAAATCGTGGACCGCCGTGGCATTCTGGCTCGCGGAATGAACTCAGAAAGTAAGACGCAAATCCGACTGCTCCGCCGCATGGGCGAGGCCATCGCCGATTTTGGAATGATCGAGGATGGCGACCGTGTGATGGTCTGCATTTCGGGTGGTAAAGACAGTTACACGTTGCTGGATTTGTTGATTGATATGCGCCGCCGCGCACCGGTGAGCTTTGAACTTCTGGCGGTTAATCTCGATCAGAAACAACCGGGATTTCCGGCTGAAGTATTGCCGGCGTACCTGAGCAAACTTGACGTGCCATTTCGCATCGTCGAGCACGACACATATTCGATCGTTAAGCGTCTGGTGCCGGAAGGCAAAACGTACTGTTCAGTTTGCTCGCGACTGCGCCGAGGCATTCTTTACAACGTTGCGGTTGAAGAACGTTGCAACAAGATCGCGCTCGGGCATCATGCTGACGACATTATCACCACGCTTCTGTTGAATCTTTTCTACGTCGGTTCCCTGAAGGCGATGCCGCCAAAGTTACGCTCGAATGATGGTCGCAACACGGTGATTCGACCCCTGGCTTACTGTTCTGAGGTGGACATCAGCGCCTACGCTTCCGAGCGACAGTTCCCGATCATCCCGTGCGACCTTTGCGGCTCGCAAAGCAATCTCAAACGAGTGCGGATCAAGAACCTGATTGCGGAACTCGAAAAAGATATCCCACACATCCGCGCGTCGATGCTCAACGCGCTCGGCAACGCCATTCCATCGCACCTGCTGGACCACCAACTCTTCGACTTCAAATCGCTGCGATCAGCAACCGGCGACGTCGAAGCGGAACTTGATTTGGCCGTGGGCCATGTAGAAGAGCCCGCGAAGCGGGCGACAGCATAAAGCCTGGGGCGCAAGCCCCAGGATCAAGAGAATAAAAAATTTGAGCCCGCGAAGGGGGCGACAGTTCGTACGCTGTCGGCCGCTTCGCGGGCTCGAACCGTTTTCTTTATTTCGATCCTGGGGCTTGCGCCCCAGGCTTTATGCTGTCGCCCGCTTCGCGGGCTTTACTTGCTGTTCTCGATACTCGTTGCGAGGACGTCGTTCAACGCCGCCACGGCGGCACGCTTCGGAACGCCCGGCAACTTGACGTCTTTAATCTCGATCGTCGTGTTGCCGACCATGCGCGCGGATCCGAGCTTGCCCCAACCCTTACCCATATCGAGATAGAGCGGCACGAGCATTACGAAATCATCCGTCACGCCCGACTGCGTAATCTTCCCTGAAAACACGCCATCCGACGTTACTTTGTATTCGAGTTTGTAAGCCGGAATCTGCGTTCCATAAACCCACTGATTGAAGAACCAATCCATCTTCCCGGAATTATCGACATTCATTTCCGGCGTCATGTGTTTCTCAACGATCGCCTTGAAATCTTCAGTCGAAACGGGCTGGTTGAAATGGGTCTTGACGAAGTCTTTCATCATTTCCTGGAACCGCTGATCGCCGCCTTTATTCTGCGTATACATCATCATTCGCAGCATGTGCAGAATGTAAGCGCCCTTCGGGTAGATCAACCGCTGCGCAACCGCCCCCGTCCGGCCACTGTTGAGGCGATAACCTTGCGTGACTGGTCCAACGGTGTACGGCTTGCGATCTCTGGTTGCCGGAGTGGCTTCGATAATTGTCCGTCTATGGTCTTCCCAGAAATCGATGAACTTGTCGTTGCCACGAATGAACTGTACGTACAGTGACGATGAAAACTCGGCAAAGCCTTCGCTCATCCACTGATCGTGGTAACTATCCCAACCGATGATGTGGCCCCACCACTGGTGTGCAATTTCGTGCGGCGCCACATAGCGCCAGAAGCTATCGGTGCCACCGCGAGTTCCCATGAGTTGCGTGCGTTGGGTGGAATCGATGAACGCGAGATAAGGCATGTAAACGAGTGTGGGCCATGCTTGCCCGAAATTTGGCGCGGGCTGCTGCGTCATGGCGATGCGACCATAAGGCAACTTGCCGAAAAACGCGTTGTAGATGCGGGCCGCGTTTTGGGCGTCAGCCAAGGCGGCGTCGGCGATAGCGGTGGTCGAGATTGAACCGAGCGTGGTCATGGTTTTCATGCCCTGCGCTTCGAGTCGCTCGATCTGCTGTTGGATTTCCTTCAGCTCGTCGGGAATTTCGGTGTTGGCGTAAAACTCGACGTCGTAACCGCTGTCCTTATCGTTGATGACTTTCTTTTTGAACCTTCCGTAGTTGAACCCGGCAACCGCCAACTCCGTTTGGCCGCTGGACCACTTCGCAATCGCGAGATCGCCTTCACGCGTATCAGGTGCTGTAGCCGCACCAGTGCCGACAAAGGTGTAGTTTTTCGGATAGCGGAAAGTCATGTCGAAGATCGCTCGATCTTCAGCAAACAGCACATTCGCATTTCCTGGATACCACGTAGAACGCGGAATCAGAATGAAGTTGCCGCCGCCTGAGTCGCGAATCGCACTGTCGCCGGCGTACTGCACCGACAACTGGTAACTTTGATTAGCCTCCAGCGGTTTTGGCATCACGATGCCAAAGTCTGCGTCCTCGTTTTTGTCTTCCTGAATAAAGCTGAGGTCGTTGCCTTCGCCATCCTGAACTCTGCTGACTCGCAATGGACCATAAAGGTCGAAGGGCACTATTCGCGTGCCGGCGCGCAGGTTCTTGAACGTAATCTTATCGGTCACGGCGAGGTTTGTGCCTTTAATTGCCGCGTCGATTTCGTGCTTGGTGATATCAATTAAACGATTGTCTTCGGAGTTGGAGGCCTTGCCGTTTTTGTACTCTTCTTCGCGGTGAAAAGCGGTCCATATTCCGCCATCCGTGTCGCCGTAACTCAGCAACGCGACTTCTTCCGGAGTGGCATTAGGCACACCAAGCGGTTCAAACAAGTAGACGAGTTTGTTGAAACGCTTACCGTCGATGAACGCTGCGAAATAACCTTCGCGAGCGAGGTTGTAGATATCAAACATGGTTCGCAATTCGCGATTGTCGCGCAACCGTTTGCGAAGTAGCTCCTGATTGTCACGATACAATCCACGTGCCTGGCTGGCGGCCGGTCCGCCGGTCTTCATGGTGGCGTTCGCTGACGCTTTGATTTCGTCGAAAGTCTTATCGGTAAAGCGCAGCACCAGCTTGTTGAACGACTCGGTGATGCCGGGCTGCCCGGTAAAAATGCTGAGACTCTTTTTCTCGATCTCGGTCGGCGGAGTCAACGTCATCTCGCCGTCGCCGATAAACACGGCGGCTGTAACTCTTCCTTCGATAGGGGCGATGAAATAAAGTTCGCCTGACTTCAAGTTGAAGTTGGCGGCATCTCGCTTGAGTTGGAGATTGCTGACTGTCGCATAAGGACCGGCGAAATCCTGATCGGTTTTGCCGAGCTGTCGCAGCGACACGTAAATAGGATCGTTATTGGCCTTTTGGCCGGTAACTTTCACCTCGGCTTCAACGGGCGCGATTTCGAGTCGCACGTCGACCGTTGCCGTGGCATCGTCTGCAACCTTCACTTCGTTGCGCAGGCCTTCACTGAAGCCTTTGACTACAGCTCTGACGGTATAAATCCCAGCCGGCAAACCTTCGACTTTGTATCGGCCCTGGGCATCGGTGGTGGCGGTGAAATCTTGCTTTGTAACCTGGTTGGTTACAGTGACTGTGGCTGCCGGGATGGCGGCGCCCTTCGGGTCGGTGATTTTTCCTTCAATACGCCCACCTGCAGCATGAGCAATAAATAAAGGAATCGAGAGGAGAGTCGCCACCAAAAGAAGGGAGAGTCTTTTTGTGTATTTCATTCAGGTACCTCGTTGGGGTTGGTCTAAATTAGTGAGCGCGAGCGCTTAAGGTTCAAAACCTAGTGAGTTGACCCGCGATTATTAGAGTTAATCTTCGCCGAGTCAAGTGTAATCTAGTTAGTCAGTGTCTTAGCTGAAAGTTGTCTCTGCGGCTCTCTGCGTACCTTCGCGATCTCTGCGTTTAACCGGAATCGGCAATCGACAATTACTCTACAGCTTTGGCCGATAACGATTAATCAATTCCGCCAATCCTTTGAGCGATTGGTTATGTCGCAGTTTGTAGTAAGTTGTCAGATCGGGAATCACCTGTTGCAGCAACGTTTGATATTCCATCCGGCCAGTGGCCAGGCCCGCAGCGCGCGCGTAATTATCAATCAGCAAATCCAGCGTAGCGTCGAGTTTTTTCTGTGCCTCTAGTTTTTCCCTGCCTTCCGGCATTGCTTGATGCGCGTCCATCTGCATGAGGTAGTCGGCATTAATCACCCGGGCTAATAGCGCGAAGTTGGAAGGATCCATTGGAGATAGAGCTGCGGCTTTTGTCAGCCGGGTCTTGGCTTCCTGGGTGTTGCCGGTTGCGAGATAGAGGATGGCTGTTTGCTGATAGAGTTGGTCCAGGTTGCCTCGCTGAAGCGCCCACGCTTCAGCCTCGACGTTAGCGGGTTTTTTATCCGTTTCGATCAACGTGATCGCCTTCAAACCATATTGCAACGACACTTCCGCGTACTTGCGATTCTTCTTTCTCGCTTCTTCAGTTCCGGCGAGCGTCATTCGCGCGAGTACGAGCACATCGTCCGGACTCTTCGTTAACATTTCATTTGCGAGTGCGAACGCATCGTCAACACGATTGCCGATCGCATAAGCTTCGAGCGCCACCGGTTTGAAGATCTCTTTTTCCGGTTCAGACGTAAAAACCGCCTGCGCGCGTTCTAAAAGCGCAATTGCGACTGAGCCGTTTCTGATTTTCAGGATCTCGCCGGCGATTGTTTGGGCAACGCTCACGCGCGCAGTGCTGTTGGGAAACGTCGCGACAAAATCTTCGGCAGCGGCGAGTTTGGTAGTTGGGTTGGTGGCGAGTTTGATGCGAGCGAGTGCAGTTTCTTCGTTCGACGTTTGCGCAAACATTTCACACTGCGAAACCAGCAAAACACAAAAGGCACTAATCAGCACTTTCGCGATTTGGTGGTTGCGTGTCGTCATGGTCTAACAATTCAACAGCTCGCGCCGGTAGTGATGTGTGACGGGACGGCGGCGTCCGATTCCGATCGCATTTCTCGAGATGATCAAGGTTGGTGGTAACTGCCGTCGCTTGAATTCATTTGCCGGCGACTCGACGCGATTGAGAATGTCGCGCACGAACCCTTGTTCAAATCCAGTTTCGACGATCTCGTTTGGCGTGGCTTTCTGTTCAAAATATAGACGCAACACGCGATCGAGCTCGTCGTACGGAGGTAGCGATTGATCGTCAAACTGGCCCGGCGCGAGTTCGGCTGAAGGGCGTTTGCCGATAATCGACTGCGGGATCAATTCCGTGTCTTTGTTGAGATAATTCGCCAGGGCGTAGACCTCGGTTTTCAAAACGTCGCCAATCACCGCGAGCCCGCCGTTGGTATCGCCGTACAAAGTGCAGTAGCCGAGTGCGAGTTCCGACTTGTTGCCGGTTGACAGCAACAGGCGACCTTCGGAATTGGAGATCGTCATCAGAATATTGCCGCGCAGTCGCGACTGAAGATTCTCGGCCGCGGTGGATCGATTCTCAACCGACGGCGCAGACAAGTCCAATTGTTTGAGCAAGACCTCGTAAGCGTTGCTGATCGAGTGTTGGATCACCGGCATGCCGAGACGCTTGCCGAGGTCGATCGAATCGTCGATGCTCGAACGCGACGAATAAGGCGACGGCATCATCACACTCAAAACATTCTCTGCGCCAATTGCTTTGCACGCGAGCGTGGCGACCACCGCGGAATCGATACCTCCCGACAATCCGATCACGGCGCGTTTGAAACCGTTCTTGCGTGCGTAGTCGCGAATGCCAAGCACGAGTGCGTCGTGAATTGTTTCGCTGTCGTCGCCGGGCAGGCAGCGTTTGTCGGCGAGGTCGCAATCGAGATCTACTGTGCCGATGAATTCTTCAAATGGTGGCGCTTGCAGGATGATCTTTCCATTTGCATCGGCGACGATGCTGGCGCCGTCGAAGATAACGCCGTCATTGCCGCCGACGAGATTCACGAAAACGATTGGAATCTTCGCCATCTGCGCGCGATGCGAGACCATCGCGCATCGTTGGCCCATCTTGCCTTTGTTGAATGGCGAGGCGTTGATCGAGATTAGAATTTGCGCGCCCAGATCGATCAGTTCGTCTGCCGGATCGTTTGTGTAGAGACGTTCGCGCCAGAAAGTTTTGTCGTTCCAGAAATCTTCGCAAACCGCCACGCCGAGTTTCTTTTCGGGAAGCGCGAAGAGATGTCGTTCCGTGCTCGGTTGGAAGTAGCGCGGATCGTCGAACACGTCATACTCGGGCAGGAGTGTCTTATCGGCAAAACCGAGTAGTTCCTGATTGCGAATCACGGCGGCGGAGTTGTAGAGACGGCGACCGGTAGCAAGGTTCGATGGTCTAACCGTGCCGACGATGGCTGTGATTCCATTGGTGGCGTCGACGATCTTTTGCAGCGGTTCGAGTGCGCAGCGCTGCACGTCGCGATCGAGAAACCAGTCGAGCGATGTATAGCCCTGGATGCAGGTTTCAGGGAGCACAACGACGTCGGAGTGTTCCTGTTTAGCCTGCTCGATCGCGCGAATTATGTTGGCGGTGTTGCTTTCGAAATCGCCGTTGGTGGTATTGATCTGGCCGATGGTGACACGCATGTGTGTTGCTCAGCGAACTATCGCTTTTCGTAAAGCAGATCGTGCACCATCCGACCAATCCGCGCAACGCACGGCGCTCTATTTTGTCACCCCGCGCCCCATGCGCTATATTCGTCGTGCCAACCCGCGGAGGGGTCGCATAATGGTAGTGCAGCGGTCTTGAAAACCGCCGGCCGAAAGGCTATGCAGGTTCGAGTCCTGTCCCCTCCGCCACGATATCGCGAAGGTCGCTGGAAATAAATCCAGCGGCCTTTTCTTTTTGCCAAGCCGTTTTCGTAATTGCAGATACTCAAACCTCGGCAGGAAGAAAAACTCGTCAGCTTGAGTGAAGGTATGATTTCGCGACAACCGACGCGGTCGTTTTGGGACAGAGACACTTTTATCAGCATTCACAATCCTTCCTTTTAGATCCTGCAATCTGAATAACTTAGATCTGCGAATGTATCGGTCGATCAAGCGGCTATCCTTACTTTGGCGATGATGTGCTATTGACAGTGCTGGTGGATCGGTGCTAGCAATTGCGTATCGTTCACAACCCGTCCTCAGGCGCTGATGAATCTCATACACATTAACGGATTGCTGAACGAAGCCGTCGAGACGCAATGGTCAACACTCACGTCTTGAACCGACGCGGGAAGGGGAATCAGTAGTCCGCACCGTGAGTTCTTTGGCAGGCCAATTTTATCCGGAACCGGATAAGACTTGTTAGCCGTGATGTGAGGTGCCGCACAAGTACCATGAACAAACAGATTGGCGGAATGAGGGTCTGTCTTTATACGTAAGGAAACGAAGGGCTAACATCGCTTCCCGATTTTATCCAGATCAAGATACACATCGTTATCCGTCTGAAAACACGAGATTCAGTTTGCCACGATCGGAGCAGCTATGGCTCATTACATTGACGGATTCGTCCTTCCCATTTCGCGTGATCGCCTGAACGAGTACGAGCGTCTCGTTGAAGAGGTCGCAGAGATTTGGAAGGAACATGGCGCACTCGACTACTTGGAATATGTCGGTGACGATATGAATCGGGAGGGAACGCGCTCGTTCACTGATCTCGTAGCCGCAACGGAGGATGAAACCATCGTGTTCGGGTGGGTGTTATTTGATTCTCGTGAGGCACGTGATCTGGCAAACGAGAAGGTCGCGGCTGACCCAAGGATGGCCGAATTGATCGATTCATCGAATTCCGGTTTTGATGCGAAGCGGATGGCGTACGGCGGGTTCCGGTCGCTCGTTCGATCGTCTGGCGCGAACGCCGGATAACAAACCGTTGCACCGGAGCCGCGGGTACGATCAATTGTTTCTCCATTGTGAGATACCTCGCAACTGCTGGAAGAAACTGAGCATTTCTGCCGGGGGCGACAGGAAAAAGTTGCGAAGATTGTCCCGTATGGCCCGCCAGTCTCTAAATAATGTCTCAAGTTACAACGTGTAACTTGAAGCAATACTTTGCCGCCGCGGCAACTTATAGCTTCCAATAGCCTCCGGCAAAGAATTGCTTCCAATTTCCGTAAGGAGTACAAACTACCCTAAATTCCTTAGTAAAACTGCTACCCGTTAGGTCTTACAAGCACTTCTCGGCAACTTATTGCTTCCAAAAGCGCCCCGGCATTTATTGGTTCCATTTTTTGAAAAAGTACAACGGCTGTTACGGCCGGCATGGCCCAGCCACCCTTTGCACTGACCTGCTCTCAAGGAGATGGAGTTGGGCGTTGACAATGCGGGCACCTGGTTTCCAGCCTACGTTTATGAACTCGGGCAGATTTCGACGGTAACAAGGGACCAAAGGAGATAGTCGTAAATAACGAGGCCGCCAGAGTTTCTTTGAGCCTGATAGCAGAGAGGGCACCACGCGCGTGAAAGAAGCGGGATAGTGACTGTCCCGGCCGAATCTGCGGAGGCGTCAGATCTCACGAATCATAGAAAACGAATTTTTCGCCCATGAGGGTACACCTAATAAATCGAAACCGCCTTCAAGAAATAGGATCACGAACTTTTAGGGCATTACTCTTCGACATGGGCATCTGATCGGTTC
This sequence comes from uncultured Acidobacteriota bacterium, assembly GCA_963708055.1. GTDB lineage: Bacteria > Acidobacteriota > Blastocatellia > Pyrinomonadales > Pyrinomonadaceae > PSRF01. Next base: position 3,760,297 of record OY970193.1, read on the forward strand.
TTGACGAGCGCGGCGACGCGAGGGGTAGATGCCGTCCGCTTCAAGAACGAGCGCCGGGATTTTCGCGGCAGGGCCGTCCTCTGAATTGCAACGGATTGCGAATCAGAGGATTGACGTGGCTGATGTAGTCGTCTATTTCCGAGTTCGGCGAGCATAATGCTGCTGGCGTTTGGTCAGGTTGGGCACAGAGAATTATTTTGCCGTCCGTTTCAAACTTGTGACGAGTTTATCGAAGAGGTTGTTGCTGTGTTTTTGTCTCTGCTTCGGATGTATCGAGGCGGCGGCGCAATACCGCTTCGATCATTGGACGGCGGACAACGGGCTTCCGCAGAATTCGGTTTATGGAATAGTGCAAACCGGCGACGGTTATCTGTGGCTGGCGACGGTTGACGGGCTGGCGCGGTTTGACGGAGTGCGGTTCACGATTTTTAACAAAAGCAATTCGCCGGGCATCATCAATAATCGTTTTATCTCTTTGTTTGAGGACGCGCGCGGTGATTTATGGGCGGGAACCGAAGAAAGCGGCATCGTCCGCTATCACAACGGGCGTTTTAGCCATTATGCGGCGGGCGACTACGCTCGAACATTTTGGATTGGTGACGGCGACGCGAATGGCGACCCGATGGTTTTAATAAACGATTGGAAGGTGCTTCACTTCAAACACGGGCAGTTTGCACTGTTTGATTCGCAAATCGAGTCTTTTGAAGCGGTTCGAGACGTTCCTCGGAAAAACGCCAGACTCTTTTGCGCCGCAAATCAAGCGCTGAATTCTTCCGGTTGTTACTCGAACGGGCGATGGCTAAGGTTTTCACAGGCGGAAGACTCATTTGTTTGTAGCGTTTGCCCGGCGGTGCAAGACGCGGGCGGGAATTTTTGGCTTGTGACCGACCGCCGGGAATTGGTGCGCGTCGAAAACGGAAAAACCGTCCGCCGTTTTAATGAGGCAACCGGTTTGCCCAAAATTCCGCTGAATTTTGTCACCGGCGCGAAGCTCAGCCTCGTTTCGTGGGACGGAAAGGATTCGCTCTGGCTGACCGATCTCGCCACGCTGAGCAGCGAACTGCTACTCAAAGTCCCCGCCGCCGCGCCGCTCACGACGGGCGATATTTACCCACCATATGAAATGGCTGACTACAATATTTTTCTTTCGTCCTACCAAGACAGCGAAGGCAATCTCTGGTTCGGCACGCAGCGCGGCGGTTTGTATCGGGAGCGAAAACAAATCGTGACGACTTTTTCCAGAAACGAAGGCTTGACCGAGACGAATGTTTATCCGATTTACGAAGACGCAGACGGCACGCTCCTCGTCGGAACGACGCGCGGGCTTTTCAGATTTCAAAACGAAAGTTTCACGCCGGTCGAATCCGCTGAGAATTTTTATGTTCAAGCCATCGGCAGAGACCCCGCCGGACGAATCGTTGTCAGCAATAACGGCGATTTATACGTCCGCGAGAAAAACCGCTTCGTCCCTTTTCTAAAGGGTCAAATCCCCGTGTCGGATAACTCGGACTTTATTTACGCGATTCACAGCGACGGCGAAAACCGACTTTGGATTGGCAGCACTCAAGGTTTAACTCGTTTCAGCGATGGCACCGCGACGACGTTCACCGCAACCGACGGGCTTGCCGGAAACGATGTCAAAGTTATTATTGATGCGCGCGGCGGCGGACTTTGGATTGGAACATACGGCGGTTTGTCGCTTTTCAAGGACGGAAAATTGACGAGCTGGACGGAAAACGAAGGCTTGCCGAGCCGCACGATTCGCACGCTTTATGAAGACGCGGACGGGACGCTGTGGATCGGCAGTTACGACGGCGGTCTTGGCAGATTCAAGGACGGAAAATTCACCCGCTACAATACGAAAACGGGTTTGCCGAACGACGGCGCGTTTCAGATTTTAGAGGACGCCAACCGCCATTTTTGGATTTCATCAAATCGCGGAATTTATAGCGTCGCCAAAGACGAATTAAACGAGTTTGCCGACGGACGACGCGCGAATATGACGGCGGTTGCCTACGGCAAATCCGACGGAATGCTCAACGCCGAATGCAACGGGGGACGCTCGCCCGCCGGAATCAGGGCGCGCGACGGGCGGCTCTGGTTTCCGACGCAGGACGGAGTGGCGGTGATTGACCCGCAGAATATTAAGACTAATTCACAGCTGCCGCCGGTCGTCATCGAAACAATCAAGATTGATAACCGCTCGGTGGCGAATGAAACGTGGGAGTTCGCGGTCCGCGATTCGCGATTCGCCATCCAGATCAGACCGGGACAGGATAACTTCGAGATCGAGTATACGGCGCTCAGCTTTATCAATTCTGCCAACCTGCGCTTCAAATACAAGCTGGAAGGCCTCGACCATGATTGGGTGGAAGCGGGGACGCGGCGCACCGCATATTATTCTTATGTGCCGCCGGGCGATTACACGTTCACCGTCATCGCGGCCAACAGGGACGGTGTGTGGAATACAGAAGGCAAAAGTGTGCGCATCACCGTGCTGCCGCCGTTTTATCGCACGTGGTGGTTTCTGATCTTGATCACGTTGGCGACGGGTGGCGCAGGCTTTGCCGCTTTCAAATCCCGCGTTGCGCAGCTCGAACGGAGGCAAGCCGCGCAGCAGGTCTTTGCGCGCCAGTTGCTCGAATCGCAAGAGGGCGAGCGCAAACGCATTGCCGCCGAATTGCACGACGGTTTGGGCCAGAATCTGCTGGTCATCAAAAATCGCGCGCAACTCCAGGCTCTGACTTTGGCGGACGAGCAAGCCCAGGCGCAATTCATGGAGATCAGCGACGCCGTCTCGCAAACGCTCGAAGAGGTGCGCACGATCTCTTACGACCTGCGTCCGCCGCATCTCGATCAACTCGGCTTGCGCACTGCCCTCGTGGCGATGATTGAAAAAGTCTGCGCCAGTTCGACAATTCAATTCACACACGCGGTTGACGAACTGGATGGCATTTTTCGGCCCGGCGACGAAATCACGCTTTACCGCATCGTGCAGGAGTGTCTCAACAACATTCTCAAACATTCCGGCGCGACCAAAATGGCGCTCAACATTGTCGTAGACGCCGGAGAGCTGGCGCTCACTATCCGCGACAACGGGCGCGGCTTCACGCTCGATGAAGAAACGCGGCGGCGTGCCGGGCTTGGCTTGCAGGGCATTGCGGAGCGTGTGCGCATTCTGGGCGGCACGCATGCGATCAAATCCGCACCCGGACAAGGCACGACCGTCATGCTGAGGATCGCGTTATAAGGACAGGCAAAGATGAATGACCTCATTCGCATTCTGATCGCCGACGATCACCCGGTGTTCCGGCAGGGCTTGCGCCAGATCATCGAGACCGACCCGCAACTCAAAGTCAGCGCCGAAGCCGCCGACGGCGAACAGGCGCTCGCCCGGTTGCAAGACACGCCCGTAGACGTTGCCATGCTGGACCTGACCATGCCGCTCAAAGACGGCTTTGCCGTCGCGCGGGCCGCCAGGGAACTACGCCTCACGGTGCCGCTCGTCTTTCTGACGATGCACAAGGACGAACATTATTTGCACGCCGCACTCGACCTCGGCGTCAGAGGCTACGTCCTGAAAGACAGTGCGATCACCGAGATCGTCAGTTGCCTGAAGGCAGTTGTCGCCGGGCAGGATTACATCAGCCCCGCGCTTTCTTCTTATCTCATCCGGCGCAGCAACCGCGCCGGCGCGCTCGCTACCGCGAAACCCGCGCTCGAACAGCTCACCCCCACCGAACGCCGCGTTCTGAAACTGATCGCTGAAGGCCAAACGAGCCGTACCATCGCGGCTGAACTGGGCATCGGCATCCGCACCGTCGAACATCACCGCAACAACATCACGACCAAACTCGAACTGCATGGCAGCCATGCGCTGGTCAAGTTCGCCCTACAGCATCAGGCAGAGCTTTGAAACACAAAAAATCAGAAGGCAAAAGTTAAAAGGCAGCGCTTTTTTTCAGGGTTCAGACATGGCTTTGCTTCCCAATCCCACGTTTGCCTTTTGATTTCTCTCCTCCTCCATCTGTAGAACTACCCATAAAAATTCGCAGAACTACTGATAGATTTTTCGTAGAACACTCCATTCACGCCGCCCGCCCGTTCAGGCACACTCCCGCCGTCAAGAAATTCCGAACTGATTCTGAAGATGAAACTCCTGATCATTGAAGACAACCCGCAGATGCGACAAATGATACGCGAAGTCGTGGCCGACCTGGCCGAAGAGGTGACCGAATGCGCGGACGGCCGAGAGGCGGTCGCGGCTTATCAGGCGCAGCAGTTGAGCGGGGATGACCGGGTGCTGATGGATTTGCAGATGCCGGGCGTGGGAGGGCTGGAAGCTACCCGACGCATCCGCGCTGCCTTTCCCGATGCGCAGGTCATCATCGTCACGCAATACGACGATCAGCACTGGCGCACAGCAGCCAAGGAGGCGGGAGCCTGCGGCTACCTGCTCAAGGGAAACCTGCTTGAACTGCGAGCGATGCTGAGGAAGGCGTAGAAAAACCGCCACAGGGCACAAGCCGAGCGGTTCGGTCAGATTCTCGCCGAAGCCCGCTCCGTCATCTGGAGAAATCTTCGGCAACAAGCGGGAAAACAGATGTGGACAACCGCTCCGGCCCTCCCGTAAAGGACCAGCGCAGCATGCAAGGTGATTCGACACCAATGGATTTTACGGTTATCGGTTAACTCACAGATGCGAAAGGAAAGCCTGTTATGTCAGTACAATATGACCTACGTTTGACGACGACGACAGCCGATTTGGACAGCCTGCCGGCTCCGGAAAAGGGCAAGGGCAGGCTCGGCATTGCCCGGAATAATGACGTCCTTTACTTCCGTGTCATCGACTCCTCCGGCATCAAGATTGTTGACACCAATGAGGGGAGCCTGAATGAAAAGGCTCAGAATATCGTGGAGCTAAAAAAGCGGCTGAATGGACTGTGGCCGCCCCACGTGGTTAGCCCGGAAGAAAAGAAGCGGGTCATCAAAGCTGTTAGATCAGTTCTCTTGATACAGGAGATCGAGGACGGGCTTGGCATCCTGGGCAAGTCCGAGTGGTTCAATCTTCAAGCTTTCGTGCTCCAAAGCAAGTACCGCAGCCCGACAACCGCCGCCAAGATGGCGCTTGCTCTCGGAATAGTGGCACCACCGGGCGATACAAACTGGGCTCCCGAAAAAGATAAGCACTGGGATCCTGCTTACACGAAGACGATGAAGGACTATTTCGACCTCGCGAACTATTGCGACGATAGCGATAGCGGTCTTGACGTCGCGCAACAGACTGGCTTCTGGAACGTCATCAAGCCGGGCATGATCGGGCTTGCAGACGATATCGTGAGTTACGAGGTGACCCAGAAGGTTATCTATACGCGCCTCCAGCGGATCTTAGACGATCTTGACCTTGGTAATGACATGCCTTCTGTGGCAGCGAAGCTCGCGGAACTCGAGAGACTGTGGAATCAATCAAATCCTCCAATCGAGTCGTTAACCATCAAGAAAAAACTAACCGATCTCTATACACGCCTTCACCAGCAGGCCGACGAGCGGGCGAAAAAGGCCGGGAAACTGGAAGTGCTGGTTACCGGGTTCCACGTCAACCTCATTAGTAGCCAGACAAAGTTTGAGCTTGACTACGATACTTATAAGAACAAGTTTGGATTGGAGAGTGTAGCGGTAGAAGAGCTTCGAAAAGATAGAGATGCTTTGCAGAAGCAGTTGGATCAGGGAAGAAAGAAGGAACTGGACGAGATCATCGTTCTGGGCACATCACCCCTTTACTTAATTCTTTGGCCGTTCGGTCCTCTCATCATGGCGGGCATACAGATCGGGGTCGGTGTTGACCTGGCCTTACTACGGGCAAAAATCCAAAAACTGATAGGTGACGTGGCTGATAAGAATAAAGAACTCTCCACGAAGGAGAAATTCATGGCGGGCTACGAATCAATGAGGACCATGACCCAAAATACCAGCAACGATATCAAGAAAGTGCTCCCCGCCATCGCGACATTAAAAGACGGGTGGCACACGCTCGCTGCCGACCTCGAAGATATGGTTAGGGTTCTAAACCAGGGTGGCGGCGATGCCGCCGAGGAAAATTGGATGATGGCCGAAACGGGCCTCGAAAACGCGAGAGTCAGGTGGGCGGATTTGGCAGAAAGGGCTGATTACTTCCGCAAGAATGCGACGATCCAGCAAGCCAGCTCTCCCAGTGCGTTCGTGGAAGCACTGAGAGCTGCATAACTAAGCGGGCGACAGAAAGACTTTCGTGAGAACCGCTCGAACGATGACCGTCGAGGTTGTTGCTGTCACCGGGATGCTGGGGGAGGCGTAGAAGACCGAAAAACTCGCCTCTCCCGGAGTGTATGAACCAGAACTTCCAGGCGCTCCAACCCGCGCCTGGACGATACTTCGCAGGAGAAGAAAAAGTGAACGACCAACCGATTACAGGAACTACCTACGTTGAAGTAATTGCAAAACTGGGAGCTGAGGGTCGCATCCCATCGCTTGCCGAGTTTTCTCACCTTGCCGGTGATCGGTTGGTCCATCACAAGATGGACTATGCCGTAGACCTCAGAGAAGCCCTCAAGGAAGCGATCATCAAGGAGGGGGTCCGAGTGCTCCAGGTCTACGCAGACGTCGTCCGTATTCCCGGGGGGGCCAAGATCGAACTCGGCGATAAAATCTATCGTCTGGATGTCATCGCGCGGCGACTGGAGATCGACGGAGATAAACCCGCCGAATTGAACCTGAAGGACGATCCGGATCGCGTCGCGGCCACATCTGCACGGTTGCTCGTCAGCGAGATGACGGGTGAATTGCAGGTTCGATCCAAATCGGATGCTGAACCCAAGAGGTTCCAGCCGAACCCAGACTTACAGCCCCGGACATATCAGTTGAAAAAGGGAGAAACGGAAGACGACAAGGCTGTTCTGGTTACCGCGACGACAAAGCTGGCAATCAACATGCTCTCGGCGGACAAGCCTCTCTACCACTTGTTGAAAGGGTCGTTTGAACTGGCCGCGGGCTTGACCGCCGAGGCTCAGCTCGACCCGGCGAAGCTCGCTCTGTCTCGTTCGATCTTGCAGTGGCTGACCAGTTGGTCGTATTACCCCTCAGCCGGACTGATCCCATTGTTCCAGACGGCCAGTTCACTGCTCCAGGTGTTGCCGACAGTCGTTCAAGTCCCCGGCTCGCCGCTGGTTCACGTTGTTCCCCGTTACCCGTCTAAGGTGTATTTCGAGATGGCGCGAAGCCAGTGGGAGAGCGCCAAAGACTACGACCTCGAAGCGCACTTCAACAAGATGGGAAATCAGATCGGGAATGTCACAGAGCAGATCGTGAAAATTTGGGTTAAACGCGATTCGGTTGACGTGGAGGAGTTGGGGACGAGGATCGACGACGCAAGGGAGCGGGTCGAGCGGGCCTTGTCCGCGCTCAAGACTGCCGCCAAGGAGATTCAGGATCAAGGTTTTGAGAATAAGTACTCCGCAAGAGAATTTGTATATGAGCTAGAAGTTGCTCGCATTAAGGGAGCGGTCAAAGCAGCATTCGACATTGTGGGCGCTGTTGTCCAGATCAGCGTCGGTGTTGCCACGGGCCTGTTAAACCCAGCCGGGCTGGCAACGATGAAGAAGTTTAATCCTCTAGACGGTGTGGGGGCTATCATTAACGCTGTACCCGACCCCCCCCAGTCATTTATGACGAGATTCTTAAATAAGAGCAAGGACATCATGTGGCAGCTTCTAACTTTTTATAACGTTAGTGCGTTGCAGGGCTTCAAGCTCTTCTCGAAGATGCCCTTGTTAGACAGGAACACCCTAATAGCTTCGCTCCAGAATGTGGGCTCCGGGATCAAAGCGATGTACGACAGTGCTGATCGCCTGATGCGCCTGACGCGGGAGATCAACGTCCCGAAAACGCCGGAGATCCAAGCCCTAGAGGCTGATGAGGTCGGTGCATTGGTCAGCTTTGTGGCGAATGTGATGGATCCCCCCCAAACAAAAGCGGGGTGGGACATCTTCTTGGCTGAGGCGACGGCTCAGTTCCAAGCGATCACGGAGGATCAGGAAAATTCAAGAGACGTCAAAGATGCCGCCCGCAAATACAGGGTCGGGGTCGAGAAGCTGGCAATCTACGGTCGAATGTTATCCGAACGGCAGGCGATTCTTGCTCAGGAAGTTCGGGAGCTCGGCTCGCTGCTCCTCACTATAGCTTCCGTCCAGCAGAAAAAAGGCCAGCTCGATGTGCTTGGTAAGAATCTGGCGGATGAAGCTGCGGTCAGACGTGCCCTCGAAGCCGCGAACGACAACCGGCTCAGAGAACTGGGGCGAACCTTCTTCACGACAATCTGGGGCTTCCGCTCGGCAGTCTTCTACGAATCAATGCGATGGGAGATTCCTTCCTTTACAGTTCCAAAGACCGGCAAGGAGATGGGTGATCTGTACCTGGCGATGGAGAGAGTCATGCGTGAGGTCGGATCGGCGGAACAGAGAGGTCGGGACGAAATCGTGGTGCGGCTTACAATCGACGACGAACAAGAAGAGTTCCTGAATGACCTGATAGTGAGCGGGTCGGCGAAGCTCCCCATCGATCTCACGAATGATGGTTTCGATCGTTTCGAATGGATCGGGGTCCAGAATCTGAAAGTCTGGCTGGACGGCGTGGATCCGGACGACAAAACTGGTGTCCGACTCACCATGACGAGCGAGTCAAGCGTCAAGAATCGCTTAAAGGGTTCGAACTTCTCATTTGCCGGCCAGCCTGTAGATATCAACTTTGAGTATGATAAGCACAATAAGCCAACACTTCAACATGGTAGCTTTGATGTCCAGCCGACACCATTTTCGACCTGGACTTTGAGGATTCGCAACGATGAAGAACTGAACCTCGACGGATTGAGCGCAGTCCGCCTTGTGGTCACAGGCCGCGCCCGGATACTTAAATGACCCGCCTGCTCGACGATGGTTTGGACGACACTCTCGATGCATCACCCCGGCTGAGGGCGTCCTGCGTGGGCTGCGCGGCGAAAATGCGTCCAGTATCGAGCCGTTGACGTTCTGCTCAAGACTGTAGGAGAGAGATGCTTAAAAGACGATCCTCATGCGTCAAAGTGTGTTCGCTGGTCATCGTCACGGTCATGCTGTGGCCTTGCGCGGTCGGAAACACGGCTGCACAGGAGACTCGGAAGAAGTCCTACGACTTGAGCGCCAGGAAGACAGGCGACGTGCTCAAACTGAGGCCGGAGGTCTGGACCGAGATCAATCGCTTCGTCTTCATGATCGCCTTTGACATCTACCAGCCGGGCGTGAGCGTGACCTACTTCAAGCAGAGCAAGCAATTCTACGAACTCGATAGCTACCCAAAGCTCTATCAGGCGTGCAAGCGCTGGGGCGATGCGACCTTCCCGAACCTCCAGAGACTAGCTAAAGAGCTTTCCACGGGGGACATTCGGAGGCTGCTCACGGACATGAAGTCAGCCGCCGACCGCTGGCCAAATGACCCTGCGGGCGCAGAGAGGGCCTTTGCCGTAGCTGCCGACGAGTTGATGGGTAAGATCAGTGAGTGGGAAAGGCTTTCGAAAGACGTGAAGCAGGACCTGGAATTCCTTTCCACGCAGACTCTTGCTGCCGCCATACAGATGAAAGCCGACAAATCTCCGGAGGCGCGGCGAATTGTGGACGTAAGACCTGAACTGGCCGACGTGGTGGCCGGGCTTGCCAGGGTCAACGACCATTGGGGCGCACTGAGCAGCGACCTGTCAACTCTGCGCAAGGATATGGCAACCAACTTGCGCTCCAGGGACCCGTTCCATCTGGACATCACCCTCGATATCGGATTGACAAGCTGGGAAGCCGTCGAGGCCGCAGCAAGGACGTTTATGACAAACGTTCCCACGCAGCGCAGGTATTTGACAGGGGAGAACTACTACGATGAATGTGAGTTGAAAGAGAACGTGTGGTATCTCATGCAAACTCTAGAGTTTGCTATGCGATATCGAACTGAACCCGGATATCAGGAGCGCACCGCGCTTGGAACCAAAATCCTGAAAGGAAACGGTCGCCCAACGTATACTATTTTGCATGGACAAGGCAGTGGGGCGGGCGAACCCGACGCAAACATGCAATGGCGCTTCGAGCGATTGGGCCGTGGTTGGTTGAGGATCATCAATAGAGCTGAAGGCGACCAGAAGAGTCTGGATATATCCCGTAACGGTATAGATTTCAACGAAAAGCATGAAATGCTTAAAAGCCTATTACAAAAGGGGGGCTTCACACCAATTGTAAACCAACTTGCGCTGACTGATGAATTCCGACACTTTGGTGGTGACTTCATATCTCCTATCGCAAGCCAGCGGTGGCGTTGTACAAGAACCGGGTATGGCCGTTATTTTCAAATCTATAATGCTGCTGTAGGCGGAATGTATTCGCTGAGGATGGATTCCGGGAAGTCTAACCCGTGGATGCTTACCTATATGGGGGGATCGACAAACTCTCCTGAAGAATACTGGTTCGTCGAGGCCATCCCCATCAAGTAACAGTGACCCGCCTGCTCGACGATGGTTTGGATGACATTCACGATGCATCACCCCGGCTGGCGTCCTGCGTGGGCTGCGCGGCGAAAATGCGACCCAATATCGAGCCGTTGACGTTCTGCTGAACACTGGAGGGTAGAGATGCTTAAAAGACGATCATCATGGGTCAAAACGGCGGCGGCGGTGGTCATCGTCATGACCATGCTTTGCCCTTACATGGCCGGAAGCACGGCCGCGCAGGAGACTCGGAAGAAGTCCTACGACTTGAGCGCCAGGAAAGCCGGCGACGTGCTCAAACTGAAGCCGGAGGTCTGGACCGAAATCAATCGCTTCGTCTTCCAGATCGCCTTCGACATCTACTCGCACAGGCAGACCAACCTTGAGCTGGTCAGGCAATTCAAGAGGCTCGAGAGCTACCCCAAACTCCACGAGGCGTGCCGGCGCTGGGGCACTGTGACCTTCCCGCGCCTCCAGCAACTGGCTGAAGAGCTTTCCACGGGGGACATTCTGAGGCTGCTCACGGACCTGAAGTCGGCCGTCGAACGCCGACCGAACGACCCGGTGGGTGCGGAGAAGGCGTTTGTTGTAGCTGCGGACAAGTTGGTGGGTAAGATCAGTGAGTGGGAGGGGATTTCGAGAGAGGTGAAGCAGGATCTGGAATTCCTTTCCACGCAGGCCCTGGCCGCAGCCACCCAGTTACAGGGCACTCAAACTGCGGCGGCGCAGCGGATCGTGGACGTACGTTCTCAGGTGGCCGGCGTGGTGGCCGCGCTTGCCGGGGTCAACGACCATTGGGGCGCACTGAGCAGCGACCTGTCCGTTTTGCGCAAGGAGATGGCAACCAACTTGAACTCCAGCGACCCGTTCATGCTGGACATCACCCTCGATATCGGATTGACGAACTGGGAATCTGTCGAGGGCGCGGCGAAGACGTTTATGACAAACGTTCCCAAGCAGCGCAGTTATTTGACCGGGGAAAACTACTACGACGAATGTCCTTTGAAAGAGGACGTGTGGTACCGGATGCAAACCAAAGAGGTTCTCATGTACATGCAAGCCCTGCCCACGGCTGATGTGCGCACCGGGCTCGGAACCAAGACCCTGAAAACCAGTAGCGCAACGTATCTTTTTTTGCATGGACAAAGAATCTGGACGGGCGAGCCCAACCCAAACATGCAATGGCGGTTTGAGCAAATGCGCCTCGGGTGGTGGAGGATCATCAATCGAGCTGAAGGCGATTCGAAAAGTCTGAGCATTTGGGATACCTATAATGACAAGGAAAATGTTCTGGGGCTTCCAAGGTCAGAACTATTGACGTTCCCCTACTTTCCGATTGTTAACGAATTCGAGAGGTCTTCCACGAGGCAAAGAGCTGACGACCCACATACCAGAACAATCCAACTGTGGCGTTGCGTACCGACGGGGGAAAGAGATTATTTTCGAATCTATAACGCTTACCTCGGCGAAATGTTTTCGCTGAAGATGGATTCCTATATCTCCAATATTGTGATGTCTACCAGGATGGACATGTCGTCGAACGCTCCCGAACAATACTGGCGCTTTGAGGCCGCGCCTGGCGCAGTTCGCAGTCCAATGGCGGCAAGGAATTCCTTCAAGTTACACAACGCCCATTAATATCTCGTTTATGAAACGCATTCTTCTTACGCTGTCGATCATTCTGCTGGTTTGTTTCTACGCAAATGCTCAACCTGCCGTTGATCCGGGTACGATCCATGACGGTACGTACATCAACCCTGGTTTCGCGTTCAGTTACAAGTACCCGAAAGACTGGGTTGTGCACGGTAAGGCGACGAACGACCGCATAAAAGAGCTCGGTAAGGAGAAAATCGTCGACTCTGGTGCGCTATCCGAATCGTCGGCAGAGGCTTCGATTAAAAACACTCATTACCTCTTAACCGTCTTTCGTTATCCGCTAGGAAAACCAGGCATAACCTTTAATCCCGCGATCCTCATATTGGCAGAAAATGTATCTCATGCTCCCGGTGTCACTAATGGGAAGGATTTTTTGCTCAATGTCCGCACGATACTGGAGAAGACCGGGACGCAATTCACGCTCAAAGAACCGCTGGAACACTATTTCGCCGGGTCGCAGTTTTTCCGTGACAACTCAACCGCCACGATGAATGGAATTCCAATAGTCCAAAGCCATTTTTGCAAGATCGTAAACGGCTACGCCCTTGCGTTTATCTTCATCGGTCCCGACCAGGCGACTGTGGATGAGATGGCGAAAACAATGGAGACTTACGAAATGGTCATAGCCGTGCCGAAAGGTGTTACGACGATAATTGGTACCCCTCCAAAGCGGCGAAAGCCACACTGAAACCTAAGGTCGGTAACTTACAGCAATTTTCGCGGACACTTACTTCACTGCGTCGCAAATTTCATCTATTCTATCAGCAGCTTTCTAATCCTGAATCTAACGGTCTAAAAAAGGCGTATGCCCTCTGCGCAACTCGGTCGAGCTGCACTTGTCGTGGCGCATCCAAGCCACGAACTGCGTGTACATGGATGGTTGGAACAAACGCATCCCTACGTTTGCATACTAACTGACGGCGCCGGTCGCTCCGGAGCGCCACGACTTTTAAATACAAGCGATGTGCTCAGGCGCGCCGGCGCAACGGAGGGTACGATTTATGGCCGGCTCACCGATCTCGAAGTCTACTCCGGCATACTCAACGGCGACGCCGATCTCTTCGCCGGCCTGGTCGCAGAGTTGGCCCAGGCATTTGTAACCGAGCAGATCGAATATGTCGTAGGCGACGCGGCTGAAGGTTACAGTGTGGCGCACGACATCTGTCGAGTGATGATCGGCGCTGCAGTTGAGCGCGCCCGGCAGGAGCACAATTACGAAGTCAAAAACTTCGACTTCCCAGTCGTGGGAGCGCCCGCAGAGTTTCAACACGACGACGATATCCGGATCGATCTAGATGAAGACTCATATCAGCGGAAAGTGAAGGCCGCTCTTGCATATACTCCCAAACTAGCTCGCGACATCGAAGCCGCACTCGAAGGCGCGCCGTTTCAGGGCATCCGACGATTTTCTGAGCCGCAACTGGCAGGTGAAGTCGATGTTGAATTGAGCGCGTCAGTGCTGGCGGAACTCGAAGCCCAACCCGTTCTCAGAGCCCAACTCAGAGATATTATCGAAGGAGTTCCGCTCGACGCTTTTCGGGTCGAATGTTTTCGTCGCGTGGACAATCAGATGGGAACGCATTGGACCACCGGGCCGCTCTTTTACGAACTCTACGGTGAAAAACTCGTAGCCGCCGGGCGTTACAAAGAAGTAATCCGATACCGCGAGCACATGATTCCCCTGGCCGAGACCATTCGGGCAAGAACGGAAAGAGGAGAATTTTGCGTGCGCTCCGCATTCTAGTCACCAACCATTTCCTGCGCGGTCGAAGCGGATCGGAACTCTACGTTTGCGAGTTAGCGACCAGTTTGCTTCGCCGCGGTCATACGCCAATCGTCTACAGCCCGCAACTTGGACCATCAGCCCGCGAACTTCGTAACGCGACGGTGCCGGTGATCGATAATCTGGAAGCGATTTCGTCTCCGCTCGATCTCATTCACGGCCAGCACCACGTTGAAACGATGGCGGCGTTACTTCGTTTTCCCAACACGCCCGCGGTGTTCTTCTGTCATGGCTGGTTGCCCTGGGAAGAAACTCCACCAAAACATCCGCGCATTCTTCGTTTCGTTGCTGTGGACGATACGTGTCGAGATCGGATCGTTTGCGAGAGTGGTGTGCCGGAAGAGTCTGTGTCGGTGATACTTAACTCAGTCGATACGGAACAGTTTCTGCCACGTGGTCCTCTGCCGGCTAAACCAACGCGAGCACTTGTTTTCAGTAACGCTGCTACGCACGTTGATGCGGTGCGCGAGGCTTGCCGTCGAGCTGGACTAACGCTGGATGTGATTGGAGCGGATTCGGGGAACGTCTGCGACCGGCCACAGGATGTGTTGGGCCAATACGATATTGTTTTTGCAAAGGCACGATGTGCGCTCGAAGCGCTTGCGGTTGGTTCGGCGGTGGTTCTTTGCGACAAGACGGGTGTTGGACCAATGGTGACAAGCGGCGAGTTGGACCAGTTGCGACGGTTGAACTTTGGGGTGCGCACGATGCGGGGAAGTGTTGAGCCGGATGTGTTGGAGAAAGAGATTGCGCGTTACGATGCGGACGATGCGGCGGAAGTGTCGCGACGCGTTCGCAGTGCTGCCGGGCGCGAGCAAGCGGTCGATCAGATCGTTGCGTTGTATGAAGATGTTGTAAGTGAATTTGAGACAGCCGCGCGCGATCTGGATGCAGAGGCGCGTGCCGAGGCGACGTATTTACAACAACTGGCGTTACATCTCGAGCAACAGCGCAATGTGTTGCTGAACTCTCAAACGTATCGATTACGCCAGCGATTACTCAACGTGCCTGTGGCCGGGAGGCTGTTGCGTTCGTTCGCCCGCAAACTCTGATGTCGTTGTAGGGGCGGCCCTCCGTGGCCGCCCTAGTCTGGAACTCAAAATCGTCTCACCTGGAGCGATACGATAGGGGCGTCCTTCCGTGGCTCTCTTATCGGCAGACAAAGAAGTTCGTACGCTAGGGCGGCCACGGAGGGCCGCCCCTACGACGTTCCAAGCTCATAAATCAGTGAGCTTCCAGAGCGCGAGGGTCTTGCCGAAGTATTGGGCTCTTTCGGCTTCAGTTTTTTCCTCGATTTGTTTAAGTGGAGGAGAAAAGTTGAAAGGTGGCAGCAGCAAGTTGAGGTAACGGAAGTCGCCGGTGCGAATATCTTTGTTATCGACCCATCCGGGATAAGTCGTCGTGAGCAGATATGTCGATCGACTCCGCTTGAAGTTTTTGATTGCCGCGGCCACGTGCCGGTATGAAAAATGGATGAAGCAATCGCGACACAGAATCACATCTACACGCGGCAGCTTGTCGCGTGTCAGGTCGAGAAACTCAAAACGCGTTCGCTCGTTGCTGTAGAGACTTTGATTCCTCTCAATTAACTCCGGAATGACATCGGCCCCGATGTACTGCTCCAGGTTGAGCGTGGTGTGCCTCATCCAGTTGAAATCGCCACACGGAGCGTCGAGTAACGTTCGCGCACCGATTTCCTCAAGCAAAATCGGCAACTCACTTCGCAGCTTGGCCGTGCGTTCAAGACTCGATCCCGGCCCCGACACTGACTCGGCATCACCCCAACGGTTCTCAGTGTAGAACGGCGCAAACGTCGCCTGCATGTGCTTGCGTGGAGTCAGCACATTGCGCGCAAACGTTTTGAGCGAGACAGTTAGATTCATAAAGATGAACAAGATTTTACAAGATGAACCGGATGATCGTTTGATTAATTCAACCGCTTTAGTTCTGTACAAGACTGACCCAAACGCCTCTGTTACCTTCGGCTGAATCTATAGTCGATATAAAAGGAGAAATAACAATGAGACGTCGAGAATTTTTGGTCACCGGTTCGGCAGCGGCTTTAATCGCGTCGACCACAAGCGTCATATCTGGATCCAATCTTTCGGATGCTAACAAGTTATCTCCACCGGATGGTCCGATTCATGTGGCCTTCGCCATGTCGCGTGGCGCGACGATGATTGATTTCGCAGGACCGTGGGAAGTTTTTCAAGACGTGATGGTCAGGAAAAACAAGAATGATGAAAATCATGTACACCCGTTTCGCCTCTACACCGTCTCCGAAAAAACGGATCCGATCGAGGCATCGGGCGGAATGAAAATCGTCCCCGATCACACCTTTGAAACTGCTCCAACTCCAAAGATAGTCGTGATTCCAGCTCAGGCCGGCTCTCCTGCTTTGCATGCGTGGCTCCGCAAAATAGTTGATTCTACTGACGTTACGATGTCCGTTTGTACGGGTGCGTTTCAACTCGGCCGCGCAGGTCTTCTGTCAGGCAAAGAAGCCACAACTCATCACGACTTCTTCGATCAATTCGCCAAAGCGTTTCCGGATGTGAAGTTGAAACGCGGTCTGCGCTTTGTCGAAGGCGCCAAGATCTCGACCGCCGGCGGACTCACATCTGGAATCGATCTCGCCCTCAGAGTGGTTGAGCGCTATTACGGCAGAGAGACAGCAGAACAAACAGCCATCTATATGGAGTATCAAAGCAAAGGATGGATCGTTTAGTGTGAGTTGAAACTGTGGCGCGCAAATCTGCGTTTACAGATTTGTCTACAGCTCAGTTGCTCTCAACCAAAACGAAATTCTTCAAGGAGACGGTCATGATGCTTCCACGCCGACTTATCGATTGCTGCTTTTTGCTACTTGTGGCGCTGAGCCTCTTTGGTTTCTTTGCTTATGCGAAAGCACAGCAATCACCCGCGAGGCCGGAAGCCGTTATCCCGCTCGAAGGTCTCGACCCGGTAATGCTTTCGCAGGGCAAAGAGGTTCAGGGCGACATGAAATACAAAGTCACCCGCGGCCAATTCCAGTACCTCTTCGCGAGCGATGAGAACAAGGCGACCTTTGAAAAAGATCCATCAAAATATGAAATCCAATTAGATGGATACTGCGCTCGCATGGGAGCACCAACCTCCGGCAATCCGGATCTGTTCGCGGTTCATGATGGGCGCATATACATTTTTGGATCAGCCGAATGCCAAACTCTTTTCAAAGCGACTCCCACGAAATATCTGGAGCTTCCCGCGCCGCCAAAATCGCCGCCCAGCGCCGAGATGGTAAAACGAGGACAGGATCTAATTGCGAAGACAGTTGAGGCGCTGGGCGGCGCTTCGAAATTGGACGGGCTGACAAGTTTGCAACGGAAAGATGTACGAGGGAACAATCTCAAAAATACGTTGATGGTGTCGTTTCCTGATTCAGTGCGTCAGGAAGTTGTACGACCAAACTTCACGCTCATTTCCGTGGTTGGCCCAGCCGAGTCGTTCTTTCTGTACAACAATTCCACCCGGCCGATGGCGGAGATTGAGCGTGCGTCAGTTTACAAGGAACTCAACCACGATCTAATCGCGCTGTTTCGAGCCCGGAATAAATCCGAGTTCAAGGTGTGGGCCAGTGGTAACGAACGTCTCGATGTCGAGCTTTCAGGATTCACGGCCTCACTCGAGATCGATCCGAAAACAGCTCGCGTGCTCAGCCAGAGCTATCGCGGACGCGGACCTGGCGGAGCGGTTGGTGAGATCAAGATTAACTATTCCGATTATCGAACTGTCGACGGGTTGTCGTTGCCATTCAAGCTGGATGCGACGTTTGATGGGCAACCGTATCCGGCACTCTCGTCCACGATCGAAACGCAGTCGATCAACGCTCAACTCGATCCCGCGAGCTTCAAGAAACCGGCGCCCAAGCAATGAGTAAGGAATCATGATGCAGTCAAACGTCCTTCGGTTCAGCACAATCGTGCTTGCTTTGTTCCTGTTACAAACCTCCGTGGCTTTCGCGCAATCGACTGACTGGCCACAGTGGGGTGGTCCAAAGCGAAACTTTACCTCCGACGCAAAACGCTTGGCGACAAACTGGCCCGCGAGTGGCCCACCGCGAATCTGGCAAAGAGAACTGGGCGAAGGATATTCCGCGATCGCCGTCCAGGGCGGAACGCTCTTCACCATGTACCGGAAAGGCGCGGATGAAGTTGTCGTCGCACTCGATGCTTCCACTGGCAAAACGGTGTGGGAATACAGTTACGCCGCGCCTTTTTCACCGCAATACGACATGTCAAATGGCGCCGGTCCGCACGCAACGCCACTGGTCACCAACAATTTCGTTTTCACTTCGGGAGCGACGGGCAAGTTACATAGCCTCAACAAGAAAACCGGCAAAGTCTTGTGGTCGCACGACCTCATCAAGGAGTTTAACGGCACGTTGCGAGTGAATGGATATTCGTGCAGCCCGCTGGCCTACAAAGACAAGATCGTGATGATGGTTGGTGGACCAGCGAGTTCGTTGATTGCGTTTGATCAGAAAGATGGTTCGGTCGCCTGGAAGAAGCACGACTTCAAGAATTCCACTTCATCTCCGATCGTCATCAACGTTGACGGACAGGATCAGCTCGTCGCGTTCATGTATGGCGAGATTGTAGGTGTCGATCCAAACAACGGTAACCTGCTGTGGTCACATCCTCATCCGGTGGAGTATGGGTTGAATACCACGACACCGGTGTGGGGCGTGGACAATCTGCTTTTTGTTTCGAGTGGCTACGATGGCGGGAGCAGGGTGCTAAAGCTCACGCGCGCGGGAGATAAAACGACCGCGGAGGAGTTGTGGGCGCATAAGTTAATGCGAATACAGTTTTCAAACGCGGTGCGCATCGGAGATGTGATCTATGGTTCGAGCGGCGATTTTGGACCGGCGCCTTTTACTGCAATCGACGTGAAGACCGGCAAGGTTTTGTGGCGTAATCGCAGTTTTCCACGTGCTTCAGTGTTACTCGCTGACGGCCATTTCATCATTCTCGATGAAGATGGTCAGCTACTGCTTGCCGATCCGAAATCCGATGGCTTAACGGTGGCGGCGAAAGTTCAAATGCTGAGCACGCAGGCTTGGACCTTGCCATCGTTGGCGGGCACACGACTTTACCTGCGCGATCGCAAAAACATCCTCGCGCTCGAATTGGGTCAGTAAATCTTTCCCACGCAAAGACGCAAAGAAGTTCTAGACGCACGGCAGCGCTTTGCATCTTTGCGTCTTTGCGCGGAAGATTTTCTACGATGTTAGTGTCGTAGGTTTTACCGATTGTTAGTAAGGAGTTGTTTGAAAACTCCCGGCGTGATGCCGGTGATGTTTTTGAAAACTCTGGTGAAGTGACTTTGATCGGCGAAGCCGGCGGCAAGTGCCACAGTTGCCAGATCGTTGTCGGGATGCGCTAGTTGTTTGCAGGCATAGTTGACGCGGAGTTTTTGCACGTATTCGCCGATGGTCTGCCCGTGAACAGTTCGAAACACCCGCGATAGATGAAACGGGTGAACGCCGATCTCCTTAGCTACATCCTGCACCTTCAGGTTCTTGCGAAATTCCTCATTCAGCAGATCCATGGCACGTGTGAGCCAGGGTGGTGTGTGCTGCTCTCGCACGTCTTTCATCCGGCCGACGATTGCCAGCATCTCCAGCACCAGTCCCTCGATAGTTAAGACGGAACACGCATCCAACTGCTTGTGCTCGCGATAAAGTCGCATGGCCAGCCACGCCAAATCACCTTCATGAAGGCTTGAATCGAGATCTCGCGAACCCACACATTCTCGCAGCCGGTCGGTCCATTCTTTTTTGACTTCGACGCCAAAGAAATGCGCGCCTCCAGTTCCGATCTCGTCAATGTGCGTCGTTTCGGACGGATGAAACATCACCGTGAACGGTTTGTAGGTAACTCGCTTTGGTCCGAAATGTTCCCAGTAGTTGCCGTTCAGAAGCAGACAGAAGTATGCGAGTTCGTGAGAATGTTGTGGTAGTTTTCGGGCGCCTTCGTGCTTAAGCTCGGAGAGTATCAACCCCGACTCTTGTCGCTTGCGAAGAATTTCGCCGTAGAACTGCCCTGGCTTTAGATTTCGATTCATCGAGATCCCCTACCCAATATGGCACAAGGTGCAGAGGCTTTTCAAAAGTTAACCACAAAGAGGCACAAAAAACACAAAACAGAAAATAGATATTATTTGTGCCTTTTGGTGGTTATCTCTCGATGGGAAACTCGATTGACTTTGTTTCCAGCGGTTGTAGCGTGATGCGGCGCGCGAGCGTGAGGTTCGCTTTCGCATACGATTCCAGCGCAACGGTTGGTTCGTTCGCAGGAGACCAGCAGAGCGCGATATAGTCACCCGGTGCGAGGCGCATGGTAAATTTGCCTTCCGCGTTTGCTCGAGCGAGTCCCCAAAGAGATCGCAGCGGCCACTTGCGTTGGTCCACCGGCAGTAGCACAACCCCAGCGCCGGCAACACCCCCGCTCCCAGCAACAACGCGTCCTTCGACCGTGCCCACGTCTATTCCCAAAACGATCTGAACACCCGTTACTTGTTCTCCTTCGTTTAGCGTCAGCGGTTCGTTTAGTAGATTCAGTCCCTTGCCGTTAATTGATTTGATGTAATAGTGCGAACCAGGTTGGGTAATATCCAGCCGGCTGATACCAGGCGGTACGCTCTGAACATTAAAACTTCGATCCTGTTTCACCATTTCAGGAAAATCGAAGAGCAGCTTTGGACCAGCCGCGGTCATTAACTTCACGGCGACGGCTGGAACGTCGGGTTTTCCTTCAATCACTACGGTGCCGGAGATTTTCCCTCCTTCACTTAACTGGATCGAAAAATTCTCGATATCCTTATCTTTGATCGTGACTTCAGCGCTTCCTCTGATGAACTTTTTCGCGACAGTACGCTCGTCATCCTCTGAATCAAGCAGTTCGTTTGGCTTTTGCGGTTTCACGGTTTCGTTGGCCGGTAACTCAGCCAGAACCGACAGGCGGTAAGTGCCCGGTACAAGATCTTGAAACAACCAGCGCCCGTTCTCATCCACTTCTGCGTAAGGCGAATTGCTGCTGAGTAGTCCGATGAAGTGCACGTCGCGCATCATCCGGTTAACACTGTCGGATTTCGACGGCGTCACCATTTTGGTGAAGCTGATGTAATCGAGATCCAATTCCGGATCACCCATCCTGCGCAAAAAAACAACTGCGTGCTTTATGGGAGCATCACGGTTTTTCCATTTGAGTGTTCCGGACAAGCGGCGGGGGTCATCACCAAACTTAATGTTTACGTCTCGAGTTTCGCTTCCTGCCTGAACACTCACCACGGTGGCGGCACTGACGTTCGAGGCTGTTGGGTGAAACGCAGCCACTATTGCGCCGGCATCCCGTGGAAGGAGATTACTGCCGGCGTGGTTTTCAACAGCTCCGACAAAGTATTGACCGGCCGGCAATCCCTCAATGCGGTAAACACCCTGGTCGTTGGTTTTGAACGCCTGTGGCGGGAAAAACAGAGAAACGATCTCTCCTCTTTGCCGGTAGAGCACAATTCGCGCCCGCGTCGCCGGTTCACCGTCAGCATAGGACACGCGGCCGGTAAGCACCCCACCTCTTCGAACCCTGATTTCGGTCTTAACCTCGTTGGTTCCGTCAACAGTAACTGTTTGCAGGTTTGTGGCTTCGAGACCGAAGCCAAACTCACTAAAACTCGTGCCATTGGTGAACGCGAGAATTCCCGGTGCTTCAACCTCAATGTAGTAAGTTCCCGCCGCCACGCCTTGAAACGTAAACTCTCCACGTCGCGTGCTGATAGATCTTTTCAAAAAATCCTGGTTGAACTCCTGGCGCAATCGCAAAGTTGCTCTCCGCAGTGGTTGTTCTGAATCGGCGTAAAGCACCCGCCCGCGCACGACTGATTGACCCGGTTTTGTTTCCACTGATTGCGCAAAGGTTGAAGTGAGCGGCAACAGGCTGAGAGCAATGCCGCAAAGAAACATTAAAGATCGGCTTGAGAGGATCATGATTTATGGACCAACGAGTTCGACGATTCTTTTCTCAATGCCTGGTTCAAGTTTGATCTTTGGCAACGAGGACGAATTCTTAATGAGACTCTCTTCAGTTGGTATATCCATCGGAAGATCTTTGCGCCGGCGATCAAAAACGAACACGAAGTATTCTCCCGGCGCTCCCTTAACAACAAAACGCCCATCTTTATCAGTTCGTGCCGTGAGTGGATCTTCGCTAACTCGACGTCGTTCTGGTTCCACCGGAAAGAGCAGAACAGTTGCATTGGGTAACGATTTAGTTCGATCGCTTTTTTCGACAACGTGTGCGGAGAGCGAAACCAATTCCGATGACAGAACAACGCGAACGCCTTCGATCAAAGTCTCAGCTTCAATCTTCATTGGCTCACGCAGCAGATCCTTTTCTTTGAGCGTGATCGCCTTGACGTAGTGGTTCGGTCCCAGGCTGGTGACGCGAAAGTGATAAGAACCGGCTGACACTGGTGTGAGGTGAAAGCTTGAATTATTTTCCACGAAAGTACGCGCTTTAACACGGCCTTTTTCTCGTGAAGCGGTCGAAGTCAATTCGATAACTAAACCAGACGGCGTTGAGACTTTGCCTTCGGTCAAAACAACTCCATTTACCTTTGTGCCTTCGACAAGTTCCACCTTCAGATCCGTCAAGTCACCGCCGGCGACCGTTAGTTCACGTTGCTGTGTTACCACAGAAATATAGTTTTGTTCGTCACGCAGACGGATCATGCTGGTCCCTGAAACCGTCAATATGTAGTTACCGTCGGGAACGCTTCTTATCTCCCAACGACCGTCGCTATCGGTGTGTATTTGGTCGGCAAAAAAGGTATAGCCTTCCGTGTCGGAACGATCCTGAGTCAGTCGAACCTCGGCGTACTGTGCTGCCTTGCCATCCACCACGACTGTGCCTGATATGCGGTAACTATTGAAATCGGTAAAGCGAATATCAGCTTCAGTCTCGGAGCCCTGCTGCACCTGCACACTCGTCGCATCCTGGGCCCGTAACGCTTTGGGATGAAACGCGACCATCAGAGATCCGTTTGTATAACTTCCTTCTGCCGCGTCGTCGGGGTTTCCACCTGCGTCGCTCTCAGTTGCGCGAACAACATATTCTCCAGGCGGGAGTCCGGCGATGCGATACACCCCGCGAGAATCTGTTTGAAACATCCATTCTTCTTCTCTCAGCGGTCGTTCGGTCACCATTGCCGGGCGCAGCTTCCCGTTCTTCTCAACGTGAAAGAGCCTGATGTTTGCTTTTGTAATTGGTTCATCATTTTCTGACAGTACCCGACCGGTAATCACGCCACCGCGGCTGGCCCTTATTTCCGTCTTCACGGCTGTGCGACCGTCAACGGTTACTTCGCTAAAGCCGTCTTCAATCTTTCCCATGGCAATTGCCACCACCAGCGAATACTGTGACCCAATGCGGTGAAACGGACTAACTATGTCAGGTGCGTACACGACGATTAGATACCGGCCTGCATTCATGTAGCGAAAAGTGAACTCGCCGTTTCTGTCGCTGATCTCCTCCAGGTTCAACGATTCGCCGTGCTGGCCGAGCAACATAACTTCCGCACGGCGCAAAGGCCGGCCGGTGTCTGCGTATATCACGCGGCCACGAATGGTCGAGCCTTCCGGCTCTTTTGGTGGTGAGTTCGGTTGAGCGTTAACGCAAAGCAGCGAAAACGCGCAGCATAAAAGTGCGATGAAAAGCCGATACATGCGCTGAGAATTTATAGCGGTTATCGTAACTACACAAGGGTCACGATCGGAAAAAATGAGCCACGGATTTACACGGATTTCACAGATTAGAGAAAAGTTCTGATCTGCGTTCATCCGCGTAAATCTGTGGCTAAAACTTACAACCCTTAGTAAACTCTCCGTCGCTTTGCCCACAAAAAATCGTCGAACATTCAGGAGGTTTCGCTTGAACAAGAAGTTTCGGCTTGCGTTTGCTTTTGTAATTGCTCTTTTAATAACTGCCATCAGCCCGATTGCGCATACCACGGCGACTCAGGATCAGCCAACCATTGCTAAAGATTCGATTCAGATCCGGGCATTCACATTCAATGTTTACAAAGGCAACTACGATAACTGGAGTTGGGTGCCGGAAATGAAGTTCCGGGTTAACGGTCCAATCGCGAGCGGCAGTCAACTCTATGTTGAATATTCGCTCCCGACCGGCGCGTGGGTAAAGTTTGATTGCAACACTGAGAATGTCGAAAAGGGTTACTGGTGGCGAACCGAGTGTGGCGGCCGTCAGATTCCGGAAGACAAAGGCAGTCTTTACACCGGCCCGGTCAGTTTTGTGATCAAGATGCGGAACGAACTTCAGGGCACTGACTCAACTCTCTTCACCGGCAAGATGAAAGTTGCCAAAGCTCGCTCAAACGAACATGGACCAAAAGCCGTCAACAAATTCGTTTATTTCGTGGATCACGATTTCAATCTACCCATCGGTTATGTTTATCTGACGGCGGATTCGATTTACGGTTGGAAGTTTCCCGATTTTCACGTTGCTTTCTGGGTTCGTGGCGACGCCTACAAGTTTGATCCGCACCTGTTTTATCAGGGTAAAGAGGTCGGCAAGAAGTTTCTCGACGGCATGGAAGTCGGCAAAGCGGGTTGCGAGGCGGAAGTTGAAGTCAACACCACGCACTACGTCGAAGATGCGCTGCCGCAAAAAGCGAAATGGGCTCGAGTTGAGTGCGACTTTCCAAACATCAAAGGCAGCAACACGACTGGTGAGACGTCGAATATGTTTGGCGAGATATTCACGCTGGCAAATAATCCGGGTGAGTACGAGTTCAAACTGCTTTGGAACAACAAGCTCGCGCGGTCGATCAAGTTTACCGTTCAGCCGGGTGGAAAATTCGACAACGGCATCGCCACCGCGAACCTGCTCGGCAGCAATCGCGAGATCTTCCCGGTACAGATCATCGGCGATCAGGATGGTACGTGGAACAAGACCGCCTGGCAGACCGAAGCGTTCTACGGCAATCCGTTGAAAGGTTTCACGCCCGTACCGTAGTAAACCGGGCCACGTATCGACGCGGATAATTGCGGATCAGGTTTACTGATTTGCGTTATCCGCGTTTGGTTCATTTAACCGTGTGGCGGTGCGCGCGAGATTGAAGAGGATAACTCCGAGCGCGATGCTCGAGGCCGCCAGCACGAGATAGATCAACCAGGGCACACGCTCGGTCAGCGGCTTTGGCTCGGGTTTGTACTCACGATTTGCCTGCACCTCACCTACTTCACTTGGGGTAAGCGGCTCTTCCGCAAGACGTGCCGGGAATTCTTTTTCGAAGTCATAATGTGGCGCGGCAAGAGTTGTGTTGCCGAAGAACAGTCGTAACGGTTGTGTTTGGGTTTCCTTTAACTCAAACACTATCAACCCCGCCGGGGTCTCGCGCATTTCGTTTCCTTCTCTGCGCACCAGAATGCCGTACGGAATCTCGCGGTTAGTGGAATCAAAGAGTCGGAGGTCCGCCAGATTTGATTGGGCCTTGTCCATGACCGGGCGCGGCACCGTGAGAGAGTAAAGTCCCGGATTGCTCTGTCTCGGCGTCACTTCAACGTAGTAAGGCCAGGTGGAGAGCGATGTTTGCGCGGCGACTGAAACCACCAGCATTGATATCGCCACCAGCACGAAGAGTAACGATCTAAACCGTTTCATTTGACGACTCCCGCGAATGAAAAGCCTTGTGATAACCCCACGCCAAGAGTAAGAGCAGTATTCCCAGCACAGCCAGCACGATGATCCGGTAAAGCTGCTGCAACTCTGCAATGTCAACCAGCATGGCCTTGATTATCGTTAACGCAAAAAGTGCGAGCGCGGCCCAGCGAAGCACCGCAATCCGTTGCATAAATCCAGCGGCTGCCATTGCGGCCGCGTAAAGCGCCCAGATAACTGATAACGCCATCTGGCCCAACCAGCGTTGGTGATCCGCGCCGGCTGTGGTCGTTTCGGTGAGTGCCCGGCCCACGAAAAATGTGTGCGTTTCGATCGATATCAGGATCCAGAACGCCAACGCTGCAAACAACCCGAGGACGAGTTTTGTCACGCGTCCGTCAATCAGGTTTCGCTCGCGAGCGCGTTCGTAAAGATAAACCGCGCCGAGAAAACAGATAATCACCGCCAGCGACGAGAGAAAGTAACGGTTGAAGACCGGAACGAACGACGAGCGCGTCCCGTAAGGCGTATCCCAGAAAATAAACTTTACGAAGGCAAACGCAAAGAGCGCGAATGCATGTGCGCGTAATCTTACCGAGCGTGTCTCAAGTGCCGCCCAGAGAATTGCCAGTCCTTCAACGGCCCACGCGATCGTGATCCAGTTTGAACGTAGCTGAATCGGAATCGCGATCGTTACGAAGGTCAGCGCCACGGCGATCAGCAGCAGGATCTCGCGCCGTGGCTTTGCACCGCGAGCCAGCAGGAGTTTCGCCGCACCCGCGTAAACGAGGGCCATGACGATTGCAAACACGCCCATCCAATCGTGATATGTCGTATTGAGCAGGTGAAACGCAGTTGCGAAGTATGCAAATGGATTAACGATGAGCAGCAGTGCGTCTTCAATGCTTGCCGGTTCGCGGCGAATGAGTTCTCTAACGAGGTGGGCCAACAGGAAAAGCAGAAAGATCGCCGTTTGAAATACGAGGACAGCGTCGCGCAACTGGTGATGGTAGTTTTCGCTGTACCACATCCAGAAGAGCAGTTGTGTGCCGAAGTAGGCTACCGAACTGAGACCTCGCCAATGTTTTAGCAGCGCTAGAGTTCCAACATCGAGCACAAACAGGTAAGTGAAGAACGAGCGATATTGATTGCGATCGGAATCAAGCAAAACCGGCGTGAGCAGACCACCGATAAGCGCCATCATCGCGATTGCCGGTGCGTTGTAAAGCAGTGAAATCGCGGCGGCTTCAGCAATCAGAATTGCGAGGTAACCAAACGCCGTTTTCTGACTGACCAGATGGTAATAGTCAAAGGCTGCGTAAGTTGAAAGATAAAGCAGGACGATTCCGCCGGCCGTCAGGATCTGCGAAAAGATGCGCCAGCCCTGGCGATAGTAGTGGAAACCACCCAGGCACATCGCAATACCAACGGTGATGCCGATTGCAACGCGCCCGAGTTCTCCAATCCAGCGATTCTCAAACGCATACTTAAAGAAAAAAGCAGTGGCGAAAAGGATCAGTACAACCGCAACCCAGCCAACCCAGCGACGGCCGATCATTGATTCCAGTTGATATGCG
This sequence comes from uncultured Acidobacteriota bacterium, assembly GCA_963708055.1. Taxonomy (GTDB): domain Bacteria; phylum Acidobacteriota; class Blastocatellia; order Pyrinomonadales; family Pyrinomonadaceae; genus PSRF01. The sequence goes on from OY970193.1 coordinate 3,787,561, forward strand.
TTAACTGATTGCGGCGGGGCAGAAGGCGGTGGCGGTGGTTCAACCGGCGGAGGTGTAACACGCTCGGGCTCCGGCTGTGGTCGCGGTTCAGGTTGTGGAGCTGAAAGGGCCGCTTCGAGACGATTGGCTCGGGCTTCAAGCTGCTCGATTCGTCTCCGCGCTTTGACTATAAGGACAATGGCGACAACAGGCATCGCGATCGCAGCGAGGAACACTGCAATGAGGAACAATACGAAGATCAGGATGATAACTTCGTCCATTCAGGCGCGAACAATAGCATAGATCACGGATTTTCACGGATTGAGAACGGATTTTCACCATCAGTGGAAATCGCTCTAAATAATCCGTGGAGATCTGTGTACAATGCCGCCCTATGCGTGAGCTTTCATTTCGTGAGGAAGTCGCCAACAGTATCAGCCACGGCCTGGGCCTGGTGCTGGCGATTGTGGCGTTGCCGTTTCTCGTCCTGGCCGCGATGCGTGCGGGCAGCACTCAATTTATCGTCGGCGTTAGTGTTTTTGGCGCAACGATGATCTTGCTGTATCTGGCGTCAACGCTGTATCACTCTTTCACGCATGAAGAGACCAAGAATTTATTTCGCTTACTCGATCACACGGCGATCTTCTTGTTGATTGCGGGAACTTACACGCCGTTTAGTTTAGGTGTGCTGCGTGGTCCATGGGGCTGGTCGTTACTGGCGGCAGTTTGGTCGCTGGCAATTGTCGGCATCATCCTGAAAGTCAGAACCCGAACGCGTCATTCGCGAATCACGATTGTGTTGTACGTGATTATGGGTTGGCTGGCGATTGTCGCCGTGAAACCGATGTTCGCGCTAATACCGTTGCAGGGAATCGTTTTGATATTTGCCGGTGGCATCGCGTACACCGGCGGTCTCGCATTCTTCGCCGCCCACCGCATTCGCTACAACCATTTCATCTGGCACCTGTTTGTAATCGCCGGCACCACCTGTCACTACTTCGCCGTGCTCTGGTACGGTGCGAGTCCACAGATTACACAGATTTGAATCCACAGATTACACAGATTTGAATCCACAGATTACACAGATTTGAATCCACAGATTACACAGATTTGATCTGTGCAATCTGTGGATGGCTTCTGTCTTCCTACTTCGACTTGTACTGGAACGAGATACGAGTCTCTTCTTCCATAACTAACGGACGCACGAAGCGATAGGATCTTCCGCTGCGTGGGATTTCCACCGGAACCGGAAGAATGCCTGCTACACGTCGCTGAAAATTAACCGCATTCGCTGACAGCATGTTCAACTGCATTGCCTGGTTTTTCTTCGCCTGGTCTTCAAGACGTTTCGCCTCGCTTTCCAGATTTCCGCTATCACCGGTGACGGTAACTGTTTCAGCAACACCGGCCGCCTGCAGTGTGGTTCCCATGCGTGACGCACGCGAGCCGTGCAGTTCCAGATCCTGTTGCATACTCCGGAAACCCGGCACGGCAATATTCACTTTCACTGGTCCAGGCTGCATTCCCGCGATCACCCAGTGACCATCGCCGTCAGACTTTGTTGTTTGACTTGCTCCGGTTTGAATGTTCGTCACTATGACGTCAGCGCCCGGCACAATCGCACCATTCGGATCGACGATGATGCCGCCAATCTGTCCTGGTTCGAGCGTATCGAGATCAGCGCTTTGGAAGTTCATCACCGCATCAGGCTCGGCATCGGTTCCGGCAATCAGGAAATTCTGCGCCGCCGCCGGGAACAGTTCCGCCGAGAGAGCGTTGCCACCGAATTGACGCACTTCAAGTCGATCAGGCAGCGAGACTTCCCAGGTCAACAGATTGATCGGAATGTCCAACTTCGGCAGGCCCATGTCATAAGCTCCGGTCTTGCCGAAACGAGCTCCGGAATAGAGATAAACAAACGACACGGTGTAAGCCTTCGACGAATCGAGGCCCGCGCGAAGCAACGGAACGCGCGTACCATCAGTGCCCTCAACGGGCTTCACTCGTTCGCCTTCGACTTCGGCTGAAAACAGTTGCGCGCCCGCCGGCAGTTCCACTTTCAGAAACGGCTTGGCATGGTTGCGCACACGCAGTGAAACTTCAGTCAGCGATCTTCCTTCAACGTTTGTCAACGTCGTGACTGTGGCACGTTCTGCAACCGCCGAAAGCACGTCCGCATCGAGAAACTGTCGCCACTCGAGTTGCAGCTTCGGTGCTTCGCTGGCCCGACGGTTGTAGCGAAACGCGGCCTGCAAAGGAAAATGCGATAGGGATCGCGTAATCGCTCCGGCTTCGCGCACATCCATGCGACGCAGCCCGCCGGACTCAGTTGCCTTCAGTTCCATCGCGCCGACACCTTCAACCAACAGTTCGCCGGTTTCTCTTTGCGCGCCGGTGAACGCGAGCATTGGCGCCTCGAGACTCGTTTCTCGATTTGTACGTTCAATAACAATCAGAAACTGATGACTTCGCTTGGCCGGATCGTGAACGCGTAACGTCAGCATGTTGGCGGCGACGTCATGATCGTGTGACTCGAGTGTGTTACCGGAAGCGGTGGTCACCTCGTAGCCGGCCGGTAACGGCATCTTGAATTCGCCGGCCTCACCCTGGACCACATTGATGTCGCAAAGCGCTGTGAGTCGTAACTGCGAATCGCCGACGGAAACAACGCTTTTGATATCCGAAAGAAAACGCACTTCACGTTGGGCCACCGGCGCCGCGATTTCGCGCGTGGTCCACCAGATGCGCGCCGCTTTGCCCGGTTCGAGTGCGGCTTCAATTCGCGTGCGCCCGTTGACGGTTTCGCGATTAGTAATCAACCCGGGCTCAATACGCACATTGGCGTGATTGCCGGGTAGTTCCAAACTCAGGGTCGTGCTGCTTGCGAGCGGCACTGCCAGCATGAACGACGCACGCCCGGCTTCGATCGCCAGCGGCGCGGCAACGTTGAGTGAAACCGCAAACGGACCGGGACCATTCAATATCGCCGAGTGGTTTGCACCTTCCTGTAGTAGCGGTAAGGGATTGCCCGCCTGTTTGGCATCGAGAACCGTCAAGGCAGTAGTGAGCGGTGTCTTCACCATTCCCTTTTCAAGCAGCGCGCCATCGATATCGACGGTGCCGAGTATCGTTTGCTTCTCGACGCGAAGCTTGAAAACCGCGTGCGACAAAACGAACGGCAGCGGCACCTGATCGCTGGTCTTATTTTTACGCGAAGCAAGTTCAACCAAACGGTTGTACTCGGCGAGCGTAAGCGTCACTGTTCCGGCCGGACCGGGCACTGGCAAAGTAACGTCGCCGCTGGTGTTGCGAACCTGGCCGGTGGCCACCATGGAAATCAGGAGAATAAGAGCTAGTACTTTCATCGGTCGCCTCTCTTTCTATCGCGCTGGAAATCAAACTCAACTGCCGGCGTTTGGTTCTCGGCCGTCAACTCCGATACGAGGAAGATCGACGGGCCGAAATGCGGGAACGAAACGCGTAACGGAAGATTCCGCGCGGGTTTCTTCCCGGGTTTGTTCTCGTGCAGTTTTGCTACCAGTTTCTTGGTCTCGGATTTGTCGTCCGGGATCTCGTCGAATTTTTCGATCTTGTAGCCCGAATTTTGTGAACGGAGCACGGCCGAGTTTGGCGCGGTGTAAGTTGAAACACGGAAGCTGCCGGAGAGTCCGGCCACCGGCGTTACTTTGAACAGCGGCGGATGATGCAAGAGCAGTTGTGATTTTGAGATCGGTAGATCAACTGCGACGAGTGAAATTCGTGTGCGGCCTTTATCGGTCCAGGAATTGGCGCGATCGAGGTACGACACTTCAACTATGAAAGCAGGCGCCTCTTCTCCTGACCGCGACTTCTCGAGGGGAAGCAGAAATGAACCGTCCGGCGCGCGTCCCGGTCGTATCGGGCGTCCGGCAACGGACGCGCTCCACAACACGGCGCCCGGCGGCAAGGTGAGTTTCAAAAAGTTACGTTGATTGTTGCGGACCGCAAAGCGCGATTGGACCAGCACCTTTCCATCAGCGGAGATCAGGGTGTTGTACTCTGCTTCTTCAATATTGGCCGTGAGCACTGCCTGCGGCGTGTAGCGCGCCACATCGAGCGAGAGCGTTCTGTCTGACTTTCCTTCGGCCGGTAGAAATCTGAAGGCGATCAACGAAGGCGACTGGCGGCTGGAGATGAGTTGGCCCAACTCGCCGGCTTCGGCGTCTTCGAGCCCATTGGGACGGCGTGCTTTTATCTCACCTGCGCCGAGTACTTCAACGCCGATACCGCCCGTTTCACGTTCTGCATTCGGCAATCGAATCAGAGGGATGTTGAGATTTCCCGCGCGTGGCATGCGCAACTCACCGCTCAAAGTGAAGCGCGCGGTTTTTTGCACAGGTTCGATGAACACGACTTTGAGTTCATTGTTGGCGACATCCCAGTCGGCCACCATCGCGCCCGAAACCTGGTTGACCGTCAACTGCTCAGGAAGTTGGACGCGAACTTCGTTTGCCAATCCCTGCACGACTTCAACCTGAACTTCAGCATTGATCTGCGTTGCGTCTTCGCCTAATCCAATTAGCTGCGTGATCGAGCCGCGAAGTCGCAGCGGCTGATTGGCGCGCACGTCGTCAACTTTGCGTCGCCATGCGAAAGTGAGTGGCTCTCCACCTCGTCCATTCGCAACCCAGCGACTGCCATTAGGCGCATCCGATTGCTCAAGCAGGAGACCACCCGTGATTCGCACGTCGACGTTCTGTCGTGCCAGTTCAACTGTTGCATGCGACACTGCCGAGTTGCTGACCGGAAGATGCAGAATATCGGTTCCGGCAACTGTCGTTACCGGAGCGACGATCTGCATGGTCAACACTGAGCGCCCGGTTTTTGACAGCAATAGATCGGCGCGACCGGGCCCTTTATTACTTGTGTTCATGGCGAGGTTTACGGGCCGGCCGTCGAGTTTGGCATCGCGAACTATCAAGCCCTCGGGCATCGCAATGCGCACCCAGCCGTTCTTGATCACGTCAACCGTAAGCCGGGCTTCGCCGGTCGCGAGATCGCCGTCGACTTTCAGATCGTAGTCGATGCGACTGAGTGTCGCTTCGACGGGAGGCGCAACAGGTTCTGGTTCAGGTGGCACAGCCGCGCGCTTAAGTGCTGTGTATTCGCTCACTGGAAGCACTACCCAACCGTCAGCGGACGTCGCTGCCGTTTGAGCTGACGCCGAAATAAAACCGAGACTGACGAGAAGCAGCAACGCGAGCGAAAGGCGCGACGCATGCAAACGCAGTTGAATCATGGAAATTCTCCTTTTGAAATTCGTGTGCTCCTAACAGCGGGCACACTTCAAGACACAGCAGCTGGGCGCCGCAAAAAATCAACCCGCACTTTGGTTTCGAAGCGAGATCGAGGCGTGATCTCAGGTAAAGCTGTTCAGACAATGCGCGGCAGACCTCGCGCGAATCTGAGTGACGGTGCTTATGATGCAACGAGGTTGCTCAAAGTAGCCTCACCGGATTTCTCTGTGCCACCGCTGCGTTCTCTGTGTCTCCGTGGTTATAGAAACGTACGATACAACCACCACGGAGACACAGAGGACACAAAGGTTGCACAGAGAAGCAGCGCACTATCCTAGAACGGAGTTCCTTTGCTTCTTTGCGTCTGCGCGTGAGAATCTTTTTCTGCTATGAAACCAAGAGTGAAGATTTGCTGCATCGCCGGCATTGAAGAGGCATGGATGGCGATTGACGCCGGGGCCTCGGCCATCGGACTGGTATCGGCGATGCCGAGCGGACCCGGCCCGATTCCGGAGGATCTGATCGCTGAGATTGCCGCAATTGTTCCGCCCGGAGTCAGTTCATTTCTGCTGACCTGCTTACAAGATGTTGACTCGATCATCGATCAGCAGCGACGCCTGAGAGTGAACACGATCCAGATTTGCGATCGACTGACGACGGGAAGTTATCAGGACTTGCGCGCGGCGTTACCCGGGATTTCGCTGGTCCAGGTGGTGCACGTCACCGGGCCGGAAGCGGTTGAAGAGGCGATTGCGGTTGCTCCTCATGTGGACGCGATCTTATTGGACTCAGGAAACCAATCGCTCGCGATCAAGGAACTCGGCGGCACTGGGCGAACACACGATTGGAGTTTGAGTAGGCGGATCAGAGAATCGATCGCAAAGCCGTTGTTTCTGGCCGGCGGACTAAACCCCACGAATGTCGCCGCAGCGATTCGCGAGGTTCAGCCTTACGGAATTGATGTTTGTAGTGGACTGCGGACCGAGGGTGCGCTCGATCCGCAGAAGTTATCGGGATTTATGCACGCCATACGCGGTTAGAAGGTGAACCTAACTGCGAGTTGCACCTGCCGCGGATCGCCAACGCCCTGTCGCAGGAACCCGTCGAAGTTGAAGAGTCCCGGGGTGACGAGCGGGTTGATGTTGTTGGCGTTATTGAACGTATTAAACATCTCGATGATCGGAGTGATCGAGAAGCGGTTGTTGAGCTTGAACGCACGTTGAATGCGCCAGTCAAGCGAGAAGTATTCGTTGTCTTTGCGCACTGTGTTGCGATTGGTTGCGGTGCGCACTCCGGGTGTAGTTGGCTGAGCGCTACGTGCCTGTACGCGGAAGTTGCCGTCAAATCCCCAACCCATCTCGATGAACGTGAAGAAGTTGAATTTGTGACGGATGTCGCGATCCGATAGCGCATAGTCGAGACTGAGATTTAGTGGATCGAAAGAGCGATCGGTAAATGGATCACGTTCATTCGAATCGTCGTCCTTGTCTCTCGCAAGCGCATAGTTCCACTCAAACTGATATCGCTTGCTGAACCTCTTTCTCATACCCACAGTAAAGCCGTCGAAAACAGAGCGACCGACAGCACTGGTGACGAATACGTCTCCAAACGCCGGAAACAGTCCAGCTCGATTCAGGTTGATGAAGCGTGTGAGATGGACGCCTTTCGAGTGAGTGAAGTCGAAATATAGCGAAAAGTCTTCAGCCAGTTGCTGCTCGAATTGAACGTTGGCAGTGTAGATTCTGGGATTCGCATAGTCCTTACTAAATACGCGAATCGACGCGAATGCAGGAAGACCACCCAATGGTGGAACATTCACAATGTTAGGCCACGACGGCAAACCCTGACCGTTGCTGCAGCCGAACGAAGATCCGCATGCAATACCAAACTGTTGCACGCCATTGTCTGTGATCGAACCGACCTGCGACAGCATGTTCTGCCGGCCGTAGAAAATACCCGCGTGAGCTCGAATCACTGATTTACCTTGACCGGATATATCCCAGGCAAATCCAAGACGCGGCTGAAATTGTTTCTTGGGACTGTGCAACGTGCCGTCAGAGGGGAAATTCGGATTCGTTAACAACGAAGCGTAAACGGTCTGACTGGGTGGCACTACCGGTTCGGGGAAGATCTGAGCTTCCCAGCGCAGGCCGTAGTTCAAGGTGAAGTTTGGTCTAACCTGCCAACGATCCTGGAAGAATAGACCGATGTCTTCGTTCTTGATATTCGATGCACCCGGAGGCGGAGCACCCGAGATGCCGGTCGGGATTCCGTTCTGCAAATAAAGAAGCAGTGGTCCACCTACGCTACTGCCGGCGGGGCACGTCTGATTAAACGGTGCGCCCTGAGTGATCCATCCGGTAAATGCGCCGGACCCATTGAAACACTCGCCTACGTTTGGCCCAAAGCCGTTTGCCGCGGGCGTTGATGCATAACGCAGAAAGCCCGAAGGGCTGTCGAAAATGTAACGGCCTGTAAAGAAGCCGCGGAAAACCTGGTCGTTCAGCGTGTGCAGCCACTCGCCCCCGAATTTGAGGTTGTGATCGCCCTTGATCAGGGAGAAGTTGTCTTTGAGGTGCGTGCGCCACAGTAGTTCATCGACATTTGGTTCGAGGAAAAACGGAAAACCGAATCTGAAAGTTGTAGCAAACCCCATTGCCGTATCTGCCGGGACATTTGAAGGCACCGCAGAGCGAGGCCGCAGCTCACGACTGTAGGAAAAGTGAGCTTCGTTTAGCTTTGTCGGCGATACAGTGGTGAAAAGATTGGCACGCACCACGTTGATCTTTGATGGGCCTTCGATGCCGTTTGCGGAGTTTCCGTACGTGGGAACGTCGAACGTCTGGTTCGTGTTTTCCGAATGGTCGAAGTTGTACGACACGGAAAGATGGTTTGAACTGTTGAGATCGAAGTCTACTCTCGAGAAGAATGCCTGATTATTAATCTTGTGTTCGACCGGCAGACCTTCTTCCTGATTTAGACGCGTCCTGAAGAAGTTGATCAGGGCCAGTCGCGCGCAATCGTCGTTAGCGTTGATTGCGGCTTCATTCGCGAGAATGGTAGGCGTCGCAATCCCGCACGGCGTAGAACCTATCTGTTCGCTTAGATTCGCGCGCTCCAGTTTTTCACGAATACCCTCGAAGGCGAAAAAGAAAAACGCTTTGTCCTTCTTAAATGGACCACCAACCGTCGCGCCGTACTGTTTACGATTAAAACCCTCGAGCGACTTGCCGTCGGAAGTGTTTGCGGTTAGACCTTCGAGGCGCTGGAAATAAAATGCGCTGCCGTGAACGTCATTTGTACCTGACTTCGTGATGACGTTGATCACGCCGCCCGCCGTGCGTCCAAACTCAGCGCTCGCTCCGCTGGCCACCACCTGAAACTCTTTTACTGCTTCGAGGGTGATGTCGATGGCGGCGCGCTGTCCTCCGAGTTGTTCGCCGAAGAAGCCGTTGTTGTAGTCGCCGCCATCAAGACTCACGTTGTTAAAGATTCCTCGCTGACCCGCGAAATTGATCTCGTCGCCGTCGGGCCCTTGGGTGATGCTGACGTTGGGCGTGAGTGTCAGCAGGTCTTCAAACTTGCGACCGAGAATTGGTGTATTGGCTACTGCCTTTTCGTTCAACGTCGTGCTGGCTTCGGTCTTGAGAGTGTCGACTGTAGGAGTGGTCGTGATGGTTACGCGTTCTTGAACATCCGAGATCTTCAACGAGAAGGGAACACTCAACGCCTGGCCCACGGTCAGGGCTGTGTCTGGGAGTACAGTGGTGGCGAAACCCGGCTTTGAGACGGTGACAGAGTAGTTACCGGGTTGGAGCAGAGGGGCCACAAATCGTCCTTCTTCATCCGTGGTCAGGGTGCGCGTAAACCCCGTGTTGATGTTTTTGATTTCAACATTCGCTCCCGGCACAACCGCGCCATTGGCGTCAACAACCGTGCCCTGGATCGTGCCTGTGGTGATCTGTGTTTGAGCAACGATGGCCGGAAAGATCAGCAGCGTCAGAATAAAGCTGGCTGCGAGAGACGAGATCCTGGGAAAGCTGCCAAGTACGGGGGTCCGCATAGTGGGTCTCCTACTCATATAAGTAATGTGTTCGACTCGCGTCGATTTTGTTGTCGGGATATTCAAGTTTTTGGACCAGTCTTACGTTTTTCAAGAGAAGGGTTAGTAAGTCGGACAATCTTAGTTAGACCGTAGGAGTGTGTCAATGAAACTTTCTTTTCTTATCCACAGATTACACGGATTCTATCGAGCAATCTGTGTAATCTGTGGATAAACAACTGACAGATACAACGGTTTTGTAATAGTTAAATCGTTATGCTGGTCTCATGTTGTTTCTGCAGGATTCCGCGAATCTGATCGCCCGCGTCTGGAGCTATCTGACGCAACAGTTCACGTTCGGGCGGATTACGGTTTCCGTGTCGAGTGTGATTGTCGGCGTGATCGTCGTAATTGCGACGATATTCATCGCGCGCTGGTCCAGCTTTCTAATCGATAAGCGACTCGCTAACCGGCGTCACATTGATCCCGGTTTGCGATACACGATCAGCCGGTTGATCAAGTATCTCGTGATCACAGTCGGACTCCTGCTCGCATTGAAGCAGGCATTTGCGATTGACCTCACTTCCATCGCCGTGATTTTTACAGCGCTCTCGGTGGGTATCGGTTTTGGCTTGCAATACATCGCGTCAGATATCGCGTCAGGATTTATCCTGCTGTTTGAGCGTCCGATACGAATCGGTGATCGCGTTACCATCGGTGAAGATGAAGGCGACGTTCTCAGCATCAACCTGCGCACGACGATTGTGACGACGAACAGCGGCATCGCGATCATTGTTCCCAATTCCAAGCTCGTTAGTCAGAGCGTGGTGAATTGGTCATACGGCGATCCGCGTGCGCGTATCGCGATCCCGATTGGCGTGGCTGACGATTCTGATATTCAACTCGTAACTGACACGCTCATCGATGCGGCCAGAGATGTACCAAACGTGCTGACGGAGCCCGCCCCACGGGTGCAGTTTCTGAATTTTGGCGACTTCTCGCTCGATTTTCGACTGTTAGTTTGGACCGGTGTGCCGCGCCGTCACGTACAGATCCGCAGCGACATCAATTACCGGATCGCGCAGCTATTCCGCGAGCGCGAGATCAAGATCCCGTATCCTACCCAGGAATTTCTATTCAAAGGCTTACCGCGCGACCTGGAACCAGGTTTAGCCACGGATTACACGGATAAAACGGATCAGAGATTGCGGTATTAATCCGAGCTATCCGGGTGAAGCCGTGGCCTGAATCCGTAATACTTTTGTCTTCTTGACCGCTTTTTATTGCGAAACGAAACTGAGTGAGGCATCATTCATTTTCGAAGGACAAACATGCGAACTGCCCGCTCCATAAATACTGTACGCACTGCTGGTGGCGATAAGCGTGAAGCAATCCTGCGCGCCGCTATCACGGTGTTTGCGCATAACGGCTACTTCAATTCGAAGGTCGCCGATATCGCGCGCGAAGCCGGCGTTGCTGACGGCACTGTTTATCTCTACTTCAAAAGCAAGGAAGATATTCTCCATTCCATCTTCGACCGCAGCGTTGAAGAAGCACTCGACGCCGCTCGAAAGCAGATCGCTGAGATTGACGATCCGAAAGAGAAGTTGCGACAAATTGCGTCGCTTCATCTTGAACGGCTCGGAGCCGATCGAGATCTGGCAGTCGTTTTTCAGGTTGAACTGCGTGGCTCGACCAAGTTTATGGAAGAGTTTTCCGCAGCCGGTTTTGCTGAATACCTGACGCTCATTCGATCGGCTTTCGAAGAAGGACAACGCGCGGGCGTGTTCCGGCCGGATCTAAAGGCAAACGTGGTAGCAAAGATCCTCTTTGGTGCCCTCGACGAGATGGCGACCAACTGGATCCTCTCGAAACGTCGATACAAACTGGCGCCGATGGCCGATGACGTGTTGGACATCTTTCTCAACGGAGTCAAGGCGTAGTGAAACGAGCGGTTGAGTACACGGACCGTCAGTCAAACGTCCCGGTTCGCGCGGCGAATGAGCCGGCGACTCTGGTGGACGTGTTTCTCGGCGTCGTTCGCGAACACAAGCGGCCTGACACACTCAACTACAAAAGCGGTGATCGCTGGATTCCGATCTCGTCAGACGAGATGCTCGCGCGCTCTAAGGCGATCGCGGCCGGACTGCACGCCATCGGTGTGCAACGCGGTGATCGCGTCGCATTGCTTTCAGAAAGTCGGGTCGAATGGACCTTGACTGATGCCGGCTCGATCTTCGCGGGCGCGATTGATGTTCCTATCTATCCGACCTTAACGCCGCCTCAGGTTCGTTACATTTTGAATGATTCCGGCGCCTGTGTGTTGATTGTCGCGAACCGGGAAAAGTTTCTCGAGTTGCAGGAAGCGTTGGGTGAGTGTCCCAACGTGAAGCAAGTGATCATCTTCGATCCGGAAGGCGTCAAACCTGACGAAGCTTTGACCCTCGCTCAACTCGAAGAAAAAGGACGCGAGTTGCAGCAGCGCGAACCGGGTTACATGGAACGCTCGGTGGTCGCAACGCAACCGGAGGATCTGGCAACCATCATCTATACCTCCGGTACAACCGGCGAGCCGAAAGGCGTGATGCTCACGCATTCGAACCTCGTTTCGAATCTAATCGACTCGTCCGGACATTTGAATTTCGGCGAACAGGATATTGCGCTTTCGGTGTTGCCGTTGTCGCACGTGTTCGAACGCCAGGCGATGTACATGTACTTGTACCGCGGCATCGCAGTCTATTTTGCCGAATCGTTGCAAACGATTGGTCCAAACTTGCGCGAAGTGCGGCCGACAGTGCTGGTTGGTGTGCCGCGTATCTTCGAGAAGATTTACCAGCGTATTCGTGAGCGTGCCGCGGAAGCCGGCAAGGTGGCGGCGGTGCTGCTGGCCTGGTCCGTCTCGGTAGCACGCGAATATGCCAAGCTTCAGCTTGCTCATCAGCCGATTCCGGCATTTCTGAAGTTAAAACACCGGATCGCTACGAAGCTGGTGTTCTCTAAATGGCAGCGTGCATTTGGTGGACGAATGCGACTGTTGATTTCCGGTGGAGCGGCGTTGCCGGAGGATTTGCAATACATCTATATCGGCGCTGGTATTCAGATCGTTCAGGGTTATGGTTTGACGGAAACGTCGCCTGTGATCACGACGAGCACAATTGAAGACAACCGCGTCGGCACGGTCGGCAAAGCCATTCCGCATGTTGAAATTCGGATTGCTTCAGACGGCGAAATTGAAGCGCGTGGTCCAAACGTGATGCGCGGTTATTACAACAAGCCCGAAGAAACACGAGCCGTTTTCACAAATGATGGCTGGTTTAAGACCGGCGACATCGGCGCGATCGATCAGGATGGATTTCTGTGCATTACCGATCGCAAGAAAGAGTTGTTCAAGACTTCGGGCGGCAAATATATCTCGCCACAGCCAATCGAGCAGGCGCTCAAAGCGTCGCGCTTTGTGAGCCAGGTGGTGCTGATTGGGGCTGAGCGAAAGTTTCCGGCCGCGTTAGTGGTGCCGGTTTGGGAGCAGATCGAGTCGTACTGCAAGTTGAAGGGAATTGAAGTAAAAAGTCGCGCCGAGTTGTGTCGTCATCCGCGAATCGTCGATCTGATGCAGCGACAGATCGATGGATTGACTCCGAACCTCGCGCGCTATGAAAAGATCAAGAAAGTTGCATTGCTGGAAAACGAGTTGACGATCGAAGGCGGCGAACTAACTCCAACCTTGAAGGTAAAACGCCGAGTTGTAGATCAAAAGTATCGCGATGTGATCGAGCGGCTTTACCAGGAGTAACTCTTCTCTGTGCAACCTTTGTGTTCTCTGTGGTTATCGGAATGTGCGGTACAACAACCACAGAGACACAGAGAACACAAAGGTTGCACAGAGAAGAGTTAAATTGAGCTAGGGAATCTTCGGGATCTGATCCAGGTTCAGCTTCTTCAGCACCCGGTTCGCAATCTCCTCACCGGCCCGTAGTAACAACTGTTCACGATACAATCCAGTGCGTCCTGGTCCAACAACGACTGGACCGGCGCGAGTACCGCTTATATAGCTGTTTCCGGAAGTTAAGATTTTGGCTGTACCAGGCATGAAGACAACAAATTCGACGACGATTTCATCGGCGGTGCGGGCCATCGCCTCGTATTTCACGTTGAGAAAAACAACGTAACCTTCGGAATCGGATTTCGCTTTTTTTATCGCATCGCCGCGACTGACGGTTTGTTGCGATACTTCAACGCTGCCCGAAGAACCTTGCCGTAAACGGTCGGCACAACCACGCAAAACCGCGTCGTAATATGAAAGCGGGAAATTTGCGAAAGAGTCACTGCGGTCCACCGCCACGTAAAACAGTAGTTCAGGTTTTTTCTCCGTTTCTTTTGGAATCGGCGTGGGTTCGGGCGTAGGCGTGGGTACTGGAGCGGCGGGAACAGGTTTAACCTGGCGGCGTCCCGATTGTGCGTGAGCGGTTACGGCGACAAGCGCCATAACCAACAGAATTGCGAAAGCGCGGTACCTCATGTGGGTGGGAATTGTAAACACTCGCGGTGAGAATGGGAAGGTTGATTTGCTAAACTGCTGAGGCGATGGAAGCAAAAGACGTTCAGACACTGGTCATTACCGGAATCAGGGATCAGGCGCGACTCACTCGTTCCTTTGATCTTCGTGCGAGTGGAGCGGTGAATTTCACGCCCGGACAAGTTGCAATACTGCGGGTCGCGGGTGAAGAGCCGGCTTATTTTGCGTTTGCCGGCGCGCCCGAAGATAGAGATCTCGAAGTGTTGGTAAAGCAGAAAGTTGGCGCCAGCAATGTCATTTACAACATGTGCATCGGCGAGCAGATTGAATTGGTGGGCGTCGCCGGGCATGGGTTCAAGATCGACGAATTGAAGGGTCGCGATCTTATTTTTGTAGCCATGGGGACTGGAGTTGCGCCATTGCGTTCGGCGTTGCGTCATGCGATGAAACTCAAGCATGAGTACGGACAACTGGTAGTGCTTTACGGCGCACGCACTCCCGACGATTTTTGTTATCGCGACGAAACTGAGGTTTGGGAGAATGCCGGCGTTGAACTGCGGCAGGTAATCTCACGACCGGACGGACATGATTGGTCAGGCCCGACGGGTTATGTGCAGTCGTTGCTGGACAATGTGCTACCCGATCTCAAATCGCCGGTCGCGTTAATCTGCGGTTCACGCGAAATGATCGACCAAACCCGCGACCGGCTGGGCAAGATGGGCTTCAAGCCTGAAGAGATTCGGACGAATTATTAGCCACAGATGGCTTTGCCTCAAAAGTCATCTGAAGGCCACAAAGAGGCACACAAAGCACAAATGAATTCCTAGCAGTAGAGGTAATCCTTAAGGTTTTAATCATTTGCGCTTTTTGTGCTGTTTTGTGGCCTACTCTTGTCTTTAAAAGCGGACTTTTGAGGCAAAGCTGACACAGATGAACACGGATTAAATCCGGATTTTATCCGTGTCATCCGTGGCTAAGATTCAATCTCAACCATGGTGCGGATGAGGTGTTGTAGCGCGGCTGAGGGGTCGGAGCAGCGGCCGGTGTGGGTGGGGGAGGTTTGGATGATGGTGCTGCGTGGGGCGACGAGCCAGTAGAAGCGCTCGCGTTGGGGAAGTTGTCCGATTGGTCCGGCGTCCGCACCTCCACGACAGATCGTGGGAATCGTGGCGAGATGCGTTTTGACCATCTCCAGATCGAGCGAGGGATCAAGTGCTCGCAGTCGAGGTTCGTTTAGTTCGATGCGTGCTTCGAGAAACGAGCGATCCGGGCACGAGAGTATCACGCCCGCATTGATGAACTCCTCGCGGTCGACCTTCGGCACGATCCGAATTACAGCATAGTCATACCTTGACTGCTCGGGCACGAATCGCCTCCTCGAGAAAGTAGCGGCGGTCATCAAGCCGCCTTAGCAGATACTCAACATACGCTTCTCTGTTTTCCGCGCTGGAGTTGAAGTGAGGATCTCCTGACATCCAATCATCCGGGACGAGTTCAACTATGTCGCGTATTACCTTTTCGGTGATCATCGACGACAGGGCTTCATCAGCACTCTCGATCGCGCCCGCAAACTGCAACAAGATGTGATCCTTGATCAACGCGAATGGATCTTTGCTCCGTTGGTCCATGCCGGTCCACGAGTGATGGAAATATAACGCAGCGCCATGGTCGATTAGCCAAAGCTTACGGTGCCACATCAGCAGGTTAGCGTTGCGCGCGGTGCGGTCGATGTTGGTGACGTAAGCGTCAAGCCAAACAATGCGCGAGGCGAGTTCGGCATCAGGTTTTTCAGCGACCGGATCAAACATCACCGATCCGGGAAGATAGTCGAGACCGAGATTGATACCGCCACTGGCCCGGATGAGATCCTGTATTTCCGGGTCAGGCTCGGTCTTCGCGATGTCGGGATCGAGTGAAACAAAGACAAGTTCAGGAACCGGCAAGTCGAGCTGCCGGGCGAGTTCGCCGGCGATCAGCTCGGCAATCAGCGCCTTTGTTCCCTGGCCGGCGCCGCGAAATTTGAGGACGTACATGCCGTCGTCATCGGCTTCGATGATTGCCGGCAGCGAGCCACCTTCACGCAGCGGCGTCACGTATCTGGTGGCGTTCACGGTTCTCATTATGATTGGTAATGATAACGTCAAGGACCAGATGTGCCCAGTGCTTTATCGCGTAAGAAGAGTGGCGCATGTAGTCGTCGTTACGTCGTAACTGCCGTTTCGCAGTGCCGGACGTTCTCGGACGATTAAAGCATTCGCTGGATCGCTGTCGAGTGTGCATAGTTGTCGTGCTACCTGGCGGTAGACTCTGACTTCCGGATACGGCGGTACGTTCAGGTCTGCTGACGACCATTCGAAGAAGGGGAGCATGAACTCACCGCGGTCGTGGTGAATACATGCTTCTGCGCAGCCTCTGGTAATCGCTCTCGCAAACCTTCGCTCATTCGCATCACTGCAATGGGCGTGTTTCCGGAATAGAGCGCGCCGGAGAGATTAAGATCCCACCAACTGACGCCGCTCAGTGCCGGTAATAGTCCACAAATTACGAGCGTCGCTTTGGCCAGATGCGACGTCAATGGGCGGCGCGCGCGCAGGTATACGAATGGCGATTCGTCGTTGCTATAAAACAGAACAACTGTGAACAGGATCATCGCGACGTTCCAGGGCCAAATCACGCTGTTTCGTTGCGAGAGAATAAATGTGAACAGGATGATCGTGTGCATGAGACAGGCGATTACCACGGCGAGACGGCGAGTTCGTAGTAATAATAAACACACTCCAATGAATGTCTCACCCACAGCGATGATGATGGCGACAATGGTTAAGTATCGCGGTGCGAGATGAATACCCGTCGATTCGAGGAGTGTTGGCGCAGTGTCATGAATGAACGTCCAACTGATTTTTTGTAAGCCACTCCAAAAATAAAGCGTCGCTATCACTAGTTGATTCGCCGCGAGAATCGGTTTGGCGTCACCGGGCTGCACGAAAACAAGCAGCGAGAGCATGATTGCGTATTGATAAACCCAGGGTTGTAATCGTGTCTGGTCCAGGAAGACGAGGACGATTGTGAGTATGACGCTGGCGATGAGATAGCGACGTGGATATGTTGCAATCGCAGAAAGTGAAAGCGTGCCGACAAGGACGATCGACAACACGAGATCGTAGTGAAAAGTGAAGCCCGGCAGGATCGGCGCGCGTGGAAAGCTGCGCCCGAGGTCGAACCACAAAGATGGTGAAAGTAATACTCCGGAGATGAATGCGGAGGGAACAATGATCCGCAACCATCGAACGCGTATGGCGTGAAGCATCACCGATCTCTTTACCACTGGTTTGCCTCAAAAGTCCGCTTTCAAAGACAGAGAGTAGGCCACAAAACAGCACAAAAAGCGCAAATGATTAAAACATTAAGGATTACCTCTACTGCTAAGAATTCATTTGTGCTTTGTGTGCCTCTTTGTGGCCTTCAAGATGACTTTTGAGGCAAAGCTCTTTACCACCGAGATTAGAGCGCCTCCCTGGAGTGCGGTGCCTTGGCACCGCTTTGGTCAAGTGGTGCTCAAGGAAATCACGACTTTGAACAAAGCGCCAACAAGTTGGCGCACTCCAAGGAGGCGCTCAAGTTCAAACTGATCCAACTAACGAATAGCTTCCTCGAGCAGTTTCACGACACCCGCGAACCCGCGTTTCTGTGCGAGTGCCAGCGGAGTTTGTCCTTCTTTATCAGTAACCTTCACATCCGCTCCTGCTTGCAGTAACAGCTTTACTTTCTCCACCTCCGAATTGTCAGACCGCATACTCTTCATTACAAACATCAAAGGCGACTCCCCTTGATCATTTCTCGCGTTAACCGCGGCACGCGCACTCAGCAGGAACCGCACCAGCTCGACTGGCCCATACTGTGCCGCAAACATCAACACTGACTTTCCTTCTTTGTCACTCTCATTGACTTTCGCTTTGGCGTTCAAAAGCGCTTTAGTGATCTCCAGAGACGAATCACCGCCGCCCCACGCCGCAAACATCAAGGGCGTCATCTCATCCTGGTCTTCCGCATTCACTTTGGCGCCGGCCTTGAGCAACATCGTGACACTATCAAGTGCGTTTCTCAGCGCGGCCAACATCAGAGGAGTTTGACGTCGTGCGTCTGTCTCGTTCACATTTGCGCCTGCCGCGATCAACGCCTGGACCACGTTTGTTGTCACCTGGCGAGACTCGTCAGTTGCGTGTATTAAAGCCGTTTTGCCTTCCTTGTCCTTAACCTTAACGGATGCCCCAGCTTCGAGCAGCGCCTCGACCGTCTTGACATAACCGGTCCGCGCCGCGGACATCAGCGCCGTTTGCCCGAGCTCATCCGTGTCGTCGACATTCGCTTTGGCTCGTATCAGAGTCTTAACGACAAAAGTCGAGTCTCTGGATTCGAGAGCTACCGCGGCGTCCATCAGTGCCGAGTGCCCGAATTTATCCTTCGCATTTACGTCAGCACCGGCGGCAAGCAGGATACCAACGGATTCTAACGATTGCTGATGGGCAGCCAGCATCAATGGCGTATTACCGTCCTGGTCGGCGACATTTGGATTTGCGCCTGCCGCGATCAGCGTTCTTACGACGTCCTCGGTTCCAGCCACAATACCTTGAAAAGGAAACGCATAGAACAACGCGGTTCTGAGTCGCTTGTCTTTCGCATTGACGTTTGCACCCGCGTCAATCGCCATTTGGACCAAGGGTGCCGATCTTGTTTGCGCAAATGAGAGCAATTGCGTTTTTCCCTCGGCATCAGCGGCATCGACGTTAGCCCCCGCCGCGATCAGTTCCTTAAAAACCGACCTTACTAAATCGTTTGCTTCGTAAGGCCGGAAGTAAAGCAAAGCTGTTTGCCCTCTGGAATCGGTGGCGTTGACATTCGCTCCCGCTTTTATCAGATGTTTGACGAGATCCAGGCTTTGCTCGTATTTGCTGACGGCTCGCATCAGTGCTGTTTGCCCGTTGTTATCCGCCTCGTTGACATTTGCGCCGGCTGCCAGCAGTAAGGCAACTGTTTCCGGTTCGGAATAGGCGGTGGCGATTAGAAGCGCGGATTCTCCGCGCTTGTTCCGGGTGTTGATAGTTCTTTTTGCATCGGTGTTGAGTAATGCTCGGATGGTGGCGGTGTTGGATCTGCTGGAGGCGGCGACGATAAGGAGTGTGTCGCCGTCTTCGTTAAGGTGGTTCGGGTCGGCGCCGGCTGCAATTAGAGCGTTGAAAATTTCAGCCTCTGGTCCAACGTCGATCGCTTTCGCATAGACCAAAGCAGTGTTTCCGCTCTTGTCTCTGATATTTGCTGAGGCACGTGCCGCGAGGAGTGCCTTCACTGCCTCCGCGTGATTTCTCTTCACGGTAATGATTAATGATGTTTCACCCTTTGCATTTACCTCATCGACAAGTGCGCCGGCAGCTATCAAGGCAGTGATAATTTCCGTGTTGCCCAACTCGGCCGCATAAAGCAGGGCGGTTGATCCCTGGTTGTCTTTCGTGTTGATGGTCGACGCGACGCCTGCTTTTAGCAGCGCCTGCACAATTTCCGTCGAGTATCTCTTCACTGCAAATTGCAGGGCGGTTTGATTTTCGGTATCGATGATGTTGACTTTCGCGCCGGCGGCGAGCAGCACCTTGATCAATTCCTGATCGGAAGAGGCGCGGACGCCATACATCAGTGCAGATCGGCCATGCACATCCACGTCGTTAATTTGCGCTCCGGCGGCAAGCAACAGTTTTACTGTTTCCGTTATCTTTGCATCCGGCGTGTACGAGTCAGTCACTGCAAACATCAAGGCTGTTAGGCGTTGCTTATCTTTTGCGTTGATTAACGCTCCGGCTGTTAGCAGCGCCTGAACAATCTCGATCGCACCCGCTCGGGATGCCATCATCAATGGCGTAACTCCTGCATTATCGGCATCGTTCACCTTTGCGCCGTTTTCAAGCAGGACTTTGAAGATCGGCAAGGTCAAATCTCTATGACCGCTCGAGGCATAGAAAATCGCCGATCGACCTTCGTGGTCTTTTGCGTGAAGCGAACGCTTTGCTCCGGCGCTTAGCAACAGGTCGAGTACCTCTTTCTGATCTTGGCGGGCCGCAAGCAGAAAGGGAGTTTGGCCCCATTTATCCGCTGCGTTGACGTCTGCGCCGGCTTTCATCAGGGCTTTGATCGTTTCGATCGAGAGTGTGTGTGGAACTAGAAGGATTGCTCTATTAAGGACGGTTCCGTGATATGAGTTTGAAGCGTTAACGTCTGCGCCCGCTTCGATCAGTTTGTTGATAATCTCGACATTTACATGATTGCGCTGGAGACCTTCAGCAAGGTAGAGCAATAAGGCTTCGCGTGCGAGATTTGTTTGCTTGCGCACGTTTGCTCCTGCGTCCAACAAAGCCCTGATTGTTTCCGGCTCGCCGGCAAACGTGGCCCATGCAATTGCAGGCACGCCTTTAGCGTCTGCCGCATCAGGCTTGACGCTTTGTTCCAGCAGTTTTTTAACACTCAGAGCGTCGCCTCGTTTGGTGGCTAAAAGGAGTTGCTGTTGCTTTGCTTCAGCTTCGGTGGTTCGAAGCGCGGCAGGCGAGAGTGTGATCTTAATACTTGGACCAGTGCCGTAATCCAACGGTGGCTGAGTATTCGGAATTTCTTCCGTCAAACGCGTGAAGTAGCGCTCGTATGGAACAAGGGGAAAGAGCACCGACTCGTACGGCAAGTATCCGGTTTTCAGTATTTGCAGATCGTAGTGACGCTGCCGGCCGTCGCGATGAAAAGTGGTATTGATCTTTCCGTCATTCCCCGTTTTCTCAGTGGCTATTTCTTTTCCTTCCAGTTGCAAAACACGAATGGTTGCATCGCCAACGGCGTGGCCAGCCGAATCCGCAACTTCAAGGAAGAGATACGAACGTGGGGCAGGCTGCTGTGCCTGCGCGCTTTGCGAAAGGAAGAGAAGACAGAGAAAACTAACGAGAACAAACGCGGTTCGGACCATCGTGATTAAGCTCCTCACCTAAAACGAAGCTGGAACTGAGGCGACTGCTGAGTTTGGCGAGTTTGATGCAGAAAACGATTGGAGGGCTGCGTGGCGGTGGGAATTCTGGCCACAGATGAACGCGGATGGGTTTCGAGTTTAGTGTTTACGAAGAGTTTCGATTCTCTTTAGTTACCCTAATCAAGAAGCGTAACGCTTCATTCACTGCGTCTGCGTTTGGAAACGCGTCGGCCACGTCCGGCTCAAGTCGAATCACATCACCAAAACGCTTACGACCAAATCCTAACTTACGCACCCGCAGCGTCGACAAATCATACTCTGGTCGAAGATCGTCTCCTGGTTCATCCTTCTTCATAAGCTTTTCTTTCAGTGGCGGTCAGCTCTCTTGCGGTAATCAAGCGAACAACTTCGTCTCTTTCGGTATAAGAGATTATCAATAAACGACCAGCGTTTGAACGCCCGACGATGAGATATCGATGTTCGTCAATCGAATGATCCGGATCATAGAAATCAACAAAAAGCGGGTCATCGAAAACACTCGCGGCTTCCTGAAATGTGACCCCATGTTTCTCAAGATTGCTCGCGGCCTTTTCTTCATCCCAACTATAATCCACGAATTGAGTATACCATCTGGCTCGTTAGGGATTCGAAGGAATGCTATCAAACATTAAGGCTGTTGTTTTTGATTTTGACTATACGCTGGCGGATTCGTCGGAGGGGTGTGTGGAGTGTGTTAACTATGCACTCAAGGAGATGCGGCTTGATAATTATCCCGCAGAGGCAATCTGTCGGACGATTGGTCTGTCGCTGAAGGAAACGCTGGTTACGCTCGCCGGTGATCATGTTGCTGAGCGAGGAGCCGAGTTTCACAGATTGTTTGTGCAGAGAGCCGACCAGGTGATGGTCGATCTTACTGTCATGTACGAGTCGGCGGCCGCCGCGATTCCTGCTCTTTGGGAAAGTGGGTTACGACTGGGGATCGTTTCAACAAAGTACCGGTATCGCATCGAGCAGGTTTTAGAACGCGAGAACTTGAGGCGTTTTTTCGATGTGGTAATCGGCGGAGAAGACGTTGAAGAACACAAGCCACATCCGGCGGGATTATTCGAAGCGATCCGGCGGCTCGAGTGTTCACCGTCGTCTACAGTTTATGTCGGCGATAGTCTCGTGGATGCCGAAGTTGCCAAACGCGCCGCGGTACCGTTTGTTGCCGTACTTTCCGGTGTCACTCCGGCAGATCACTTTGAACCTTACGAACGAATCGGAACATTGAAAGACGTGTCGGAATTACCGCGACTCTGCAGTAGGGGCGGCCCTCCGTGGCCGCCCTAGTCTGGAACTCTAAATTTCCAAAACGCTTAGTTCCACACCAGGGCGGCCTCCATGGCTGCCCTAGTCTGGAACTCTGATTTCCCAAGCGCTTAGTTCGACACTAGGGCGGCCACGGAGCGCCCTTAATCTGGAACTCTGATTTCCGAAGCGCTTAGTTCCACACTAGGGCGGCCACGGAGGGCCCTTAATCTGGAACTCTGAATTTCCGAAGCGCTTAGTTCCACACCAGGGCGGCCACGGAGGGCCCTTAATCTGGAATTCTAAATTTCCGAAGCGCTTAGTTCCACACCAGGGCGGCCACGGAGGGCCCCTTAATCTGGAACTCTAAATTTCCGAAACGCTTAGTTCGACACTAGGGCGGCCACGGAGGGCCCTTAATCTGGAACTCTGAATTTCCGAAACGCTTAGTTCCACACTAGGGCGGCCACGGAGGGCCGCCCCTACGATTGGGGAATCGAGTTACTCGTAGCGCAAGGCGGTTAGCGGATCGACTTTGGTGGCGCGACGCGCGGGGATGTAGCAGGCGAGCAATGTCGCGAGAATTATGCAAAGCGCCACGCCGCCAAATGTGATTGGATCGGTGGGTGACACTTCAAACAACAAAGTTGTCATGAGTTGCGTTAACGCCAACGCCCCTGCAAGCCCAATCGCCAGACCGATAACTACGAGCCACATCCCGCTGCTCAAGACAAGCTTTAGTACGTCGCGCCACTGCGCGCCCAATGCGATCCGTACGCCGATCTCGCGTGTGCGCTGAGTTACAAAATACGCCATCACGCCATAGATGCCCGCAGTTGCCAGCACGAGTGCGATACCGGAAAAGATTCCTAACAGCAGCCCCCAAACGCGCGACTGCCAGATCGTGTTTGCCGACAACCTGCTCACAGGCATTACATTAAAAATGCCCGTATCGGGAGACGCCTGCCAGATGGCGCGCTTGATATCGTTTGCCAGGGCCATCGGATCGCCGTGAGTGCGCGCCACAAAGTGCGTCTGTTTGCTGTAACTCTGATAACAGGGAAAGTAGAGATCGTAACCGGCTTCCTCAACCAGACTATTGTGCTTCACATCACCCACAATCCCGACAATCTCCGCGCATCCGTTGCCATCATCATCGCAGTTGATGCGCTTACCTAACGGATCGGCATTGGACCACATCCGTTCGCCGAACCCTTTGCTGATAATCGCAACATCACGATGACCGTTCGGCTTTACGGTATCGCGATCATTAAAAACGCGACCACGAAGCAGCGGAATTTCCATGACCCGAAAATAATCCGGCGAAACTGCCTGGTAGTTCACCTGCGGGTTGTGCTTCTGATCGTCAATCGATTGCCCCTCGATTGAAAACTCACCTCGATACCACGGCTTCTGGCCGACGAACGGCAGATCATTGTTGGCAGCGACTGCCACGACGCCCGGCACGGTCGCCACTCGTTCGAGCAGTTTTTGATAGTGCCGCGACATAAACTCCACACGGTAATCTTCCTGGCGTTGATACGTTGGATTGATTTCCAGGTGGACCACTCCGTCAGCGTTGAAACCCGGAGTAGTATTCTGCAGTCGCGCAACACTGCGCAGCATAAGCCCAGCGCCGGCGAGCAACACAACTGCGAGGGCAATTTCCGTAACTACAAGCAAACCCCGAGTTCGTTGCAAGCGCGCACCACCGGATTTGCCGCCTTCCTTAAGTGCCTGGTCCAAATCGACGGAAGCAGTTCGCAACGCGGGTAATAGACCAACGAAGAAAGCAGTCAGCGCTGAGATCAGCAATGTGAACGCGAGCGCCGCGCCGTCAAGTTGGATCTTTACAAAGAAAGGCAGGAGTTCCGCCGGTAGCAACGCAACCAGCAGTCGTAAACTAAAAGCGCCGAAGGCAATGCCACCCGCGCATCCGATCACGACAAGCAACAAAGCCTCTGCGACTGACTGCCGGACCAAACGTCCCTTACTGGCTCCAAGTGCTGCCCGCAACGCGAGTTCACGTTCGCGAACAGTGGCCTGCGTCATCAGCAGGTTTGCCACATTCGCGCAGGCAATCAACAACACAAATCCGCAGGCGCCGAGTAAGAGCCAGAATGAACCACGTAACTTGCCAAACCAGAAATCTCGCAAAGGGGTAACGGTCGCAGTGACGTCCGCATTGCTGTCGGGATAGGTTTGGGCGAGCCGGGCTGCGATCTCACGCATTTCGGCGTGTGCTTGTTCCGGTGAAACTCCGGGCTTGAGTCGCCCGATCGTTTGATCGATCCGCCAGCCACGTTGCTCACGATTGAAGTAACGACCATTGAGCCACCACAAATCGCTTTGAAACGGAAAACGAAAGTCGGGCGGCATCACGCCAATTACAGTCAGGCTGGTTCCATCAATGCGCAGTTGTCGACCGACGATCGCCGGATCGCCGCTGAATCTTCTTTGCCACAACCCATGACTCAAAAGCACAGCGTTGGTTTCTTCCGGAGTTGGACCATGTCCGAGTACCGGCGCGACCTGGAGAATTGAGAATAGATTCGGAGTGCCAAAAGTCAGGTTCAGTGTTTCGGTTTCGTTTCCGAATTCGAGATTCGCATTCCAACGCAAATTGAAGAACGCCAGATCCTGAAAGACGTTGTTTTGCCGGCGCCAGTCTTCGTAATCGAGAAACGACACGCCAATCGATTGTCCGCGTTGATGTGAATCCACCATCACGAGACGATCGGGATCGCCATACGGCAGCGGGCGCAGCAGAAAGGCGTTAACAACACTGAAGATCGCCGTATTGGCGCCGATGCCGAGCGCGAGTGTGAGAATGGCAATGAGGGTGACGCCGGGGTTTTTAGCGAGCAGTCGCTGGCCGTATCGCAGGTCCTGAAAAAACTCTTCGATCAGACGCACCCGGCGCACGTCGCGGCATTCTTCTTTCGATCGTTCCATCGGACCGAAAGACTTAAGAGCGGCGTAATGCGCGTCTTCCGGGCTCATTCCACGGCGCAGGTTGTGCTCGGTTTCGCGTTCGAGGTGGAAGCGCATCTCGTCTTCGAGATCGCGTTCCAGTTCCTGCTTTCGAAACAATGCTCGCCAGCGCCGCTTTAGCCACTCCAACATTTGGGTGCCGTCCTCCTGTAGACGTCCAACAAGAGCGGAATACTATTACCACACCTGTCGGCTGTCAACAGGAAGCCGGGAAAAAAACCAGCCACGGATAAAACGGATAACACGGATAAGAAATAAATAAATTAGATTTAATCCGTGTTCATCCGTGAAATCCGTGGCTAAACACCTCTACGGTATTTGCCCGCCGCCGCCTCCACCGCCACCGGTGCAGTTGATCGGCACTCTGATGTTGTAAGTGCGCACTTGCCCGTCGGCACTTTGAACCGTGACAGTGCCTTGCCCGGCAGTCATCTCGGCCATGTTCGTCGGCGCGTATGCCGGCGACAGTGGGGTGGCGTTCGACCACGTGAATGTGTAAGGCGAGAGACCGCCGGTCGCTTTAGCGGTAACGGAAAAAGAGTTGCCGCAGCGATTGGGCGGATGAGTTACAAACAAACTCAACGGCGTGAACGTCTCCTGACCTACGCGGTCGGCGAAGAGTTGTACCCAGCGACCGTCGAATCCGCCATTGGCCAACGTGTACCACGCTCCGGGCAGCCAAATCCCAGCTTCATGGTACGTTTGATCGCTGGTGATGACGCCCGAGTGGACGAAATAGTCGTGCTGCCACCAGAAAGAATTGTGAGAGTTGAAGTATCCGCTCGCTGCTCCGCGGCTAAGTCCGAGGCTATCGAGCCCCAGTCCTTCAAAAGCGTGGAAGTTATCTCCGCTATAAGGAGCTTCTGAGTTCAGCTCGGCGGAATAACTCCCAGTGAAAGCCTTCTTGAACATGAAGGCTTCATCTGCGCCGACGAAACCCGATCGTCCGATGTCACGTGATCTGACGTAGTAGCGCAGCAGCCCCGTACCCGTCTCTGCCTGTCCGGCTTCGTTTAGAATCGGACTCTCCATCAACACGTCAACATAATCATTCGTCAGCCAATGGAGATACCACGCGTTTGTTTGCGCGTGTGTTGACACAATGTCGGCGATGTCCTGCAGTTCATAAGTGAGGCGCTTGGTTTGAAACCAGGCCACCTCGTTCGAGTTATCAACGCGGCTGGCAAGACCCGACGCGGTCGTGTAACTCAGACCCAGTGCCCTCCACGTATCAATGGCACTCTGCGATCCTTCGGGGACAAAAACGTAATGGACGTTCTTATCGTCATCTTGCGGAAGGTTGACTTCAGCCGGTGACGACGAATTCATATGCGTGGCGATCGTGCTGTAAGGAGTTTGGACGGGCCACAGCGCGTGCGCGTGATAGCCTAATGGCAGGCCGTCAGCGTTGCTCTCGTCGGCTTGCCAGATAAGGGCGTGCTTGCCCGTCGCCGTGGGCATGACGTTGATCCCACCCGCGTCGTAGTAACGCCTGATGATCTGCTCACCGTGTACCGTGGTTGTAACGTGATTGATATATTCGCCACCTGCTCCCGGCGTCCCGGTGACGCCGTTGATCCCGATCTCTACACGTTCCCAATCGTGAATGTCGCTGCCGTCTTTATCGGTAGCGTTGTAAACGTGGTAGAGCAGCACCAACGACTTGGTTCCGCCTTGCATGTATTCGATGAGGGCGGTGTAAAGCGTCGGCCGGATGCGCCAGCGGTCGTAGAAGCTCGGTCCCGTGGCGGAAGCGTTGACGTATTGAGGGACGTTGAGCCAGTTGAGGCGATTGTTGGAAAAGTCGCCGTCCTGATCGAAGTCAAAATTGGTGATCCAGTCGCGTCCCTGCTTGTTGTTATTTTCGTCTGCGCATTTCAGAATGACGGGCGCGTAGTACGTAAGATATGCCTGACGTTGCGTGTTCGTCAGGCTCCATGATTGGGCGGTTGCCTGAACTTCCAGCCCAGCCAGGGATAAGAGTGCTATGGCAAGAATGCGGATTCCAGCCGGCAAAGTTTGGTGTCTGTCAGCGGTAGGCCGCACATAGACAGACTTCCAGAGTGAAGTAAACCGAAATTTCATTTAGATCCTATTTCTCCTGTTCAGTTAAAGAATGTAAGGCTTGGGGGAAGTACTTACTTGCAGATTGAGATTGGTCAATATATATACACCGCTTTGCGCCTGTCAAAAGCAGTGAATCCACAGATTACACGGATTGATTAAAACATCTGTGTAAATCTGTGGATAAAAACTCATCATTACCGAACCAACTGTTCCCGTTGCTCGTACTCCGGTTTGGCAAGAAACCCAACCTTTGCTGAAGCTGATTTTGAGTTCAGCAGAATAAACTAGTAAACGTTCTATTTTCTCCCCAGTGAGGTACCTTATGTTCCGCACCTTCATGTTGCTGGCCACATCGCTTTTCACCGTTGTTGCCACTCTCGCGCAACAACCCGTTGACCGGCCGCTTTTGATCGGTCGTGTTGCTCTGAATCAAACGCACATTGCCTTTACCTATGCCGGAAAAATCTGGCTGGTTGAGCGAGCGGGCGGAACTGCAAAGCGACTCACCAACACTCCGAATGAGGAAACTTCCCCGGTCTTTTCACCTGACGGCCGGCGCCTCGCCTTTTCGCGAAACAACGGAAACGATTGGGACGTGTTCATCGCCTCAGCCGACGGGTCGGGCGAGCCAACCCGAATCACGATGATGCCTGAGGACGATTTCATTACCTCGTGGTCGCCCGACGGAAAGGAGATTGTTTTCGAGACTACGCGCGACGAAGAAGGTGTGGTTCGGCTTTACAAAACTTCCGCCGACCGGCTCGCACTCGCAACCGCGCTTCCGCTGCACCAGAGTTACTCCGGTTCAATCTCCCCGGATGGCAATCGCATTGCCTACAACCCGCGTTCGGGCGCCGGTGAATGGCGTTATTACCGTGGAGGTTATGTTGCGCCACTTTGGATCGCCGATCTGAAAACGGGCGCGCTCGAAAAACTCTCGAACGGAGCACACAACGATCGCAATCCGGTCTGGATGCAAAACAAGATCTTTTTCATTTCCGACCGCACGGGAATTTTCAATCTCTTTGCTTACGACACCAGCTCGAAAAAGACACAGCAACTGACCAAGTATGCGGGCCAGGGCGTGCGCACTGCTTCCGTCGCCAATGACGCCGCGGTTTATATACAAGGCGGCCGAATACACCTGCTCGATTTGGCTACCAACAACGATCGGGTGATTAATGTTTCGGTAACTCCTGACACTGCCGAACTGGCGCCGCGCACGGCAAGTGCGATGCGATCTCTCGAACAGATTCTTCCTTCGCCAACCGGCGATCGGGTCGTCTTCGGCGCACGAGGCGAAGTGCTGATCTTTGATCCCGCAAACGGCGCGTATAAGAATCTGACAAACACTCCGGGCATTGCCGAACGCTATCCGATAATTTCGCCGGATAACAAATCCGTTGCTTATGTCTCCGATGAATCGGGTGAGTATGAGATTCATGTCAGATCTCTCGAAAACGATTCAGTCAAGAAGATCCCCATCGAGCAGAAGCCGTCGTTCTACTGGAATTTGATCTGGTCGCCCGACTCGCGCAAGCTCAGTTTTCCCGATCGCCGACTCGGTTTGTGGATCGTCGACGTAGCGGCTGAGACTGCGCAGAAGGTTGATAATTCGCCTTATTCCGCGCAGGAAGGATGGACGCCAAACTTTTCACCCGACTCGCGTTTTCTCACTTATTCGAAGCGTTTGAAGAATCGCGCGGGCGCGATCTTTGTTTACGACATCGCGCAGAAAAAGGCGTTTCAAGTAACGGATGGCGTTACGCATGCGCAGTTACCTGTATTCGATGCAAATGGAAAATATTTGTACTTTGCTTCGAGTCTGAATGCAGGCACGAGCGAGTTTAGCTGGGGTGTTCTAAATGGAGTTTTTGCGAACCCGCTCGTGACCCGACGACTTCACGCGGTGATTTTGTCGAAGGACCAGCCTTCGCCGCTCTTACCTAACGGCCAGCCAAACCCGGACGCGAAGGTGGGTGAAACTGCAACGCAAGTAAAGATCGATTTCGATGGTCTTGGATCACGCTTCGTAAATTTGCCGCTTCCGCAACGTGATTATTCGCAACTCACCGCCGGACAACCAGGAAAGTTAATTCTCAGTATCGGCGAATGGCCGACGACTCCCGGCGACTTTGGCACACCGCAAACGCAGGCAGTTTACTCATTTGACCTCGCCAAAGGCGGTCAGATGCAAAAGATCGCCGACCAGATTAATGCAGTCGATATCACTACTGACGGCAAAAAAATCCTCTATCGCAAAGGCAGAGACTTTTTCTTTGCGTCAACTGATGCTGCCGCAAAGCCTGACGAAGGCCGTCAGGACTTCAGCAAGATGGAGGTGCGTGTAGTTCCCGCGGAAGAGTGGCGGCAGATGTTTCATGAATCGATGCGCATCATGCGCGATTGGTTCTACGATCCGAATCATCACGGTCAAAACCTCGTTTCGCTCGAAGGTGAGTTTGCGGCTTATTTGCCGACCATCGTTCGCCGCAGTGATCTGAATCGACTGATGCAGCAGATGCTTGGTTCGGTGTCGGTGAGTCATCTCGGGATCGGTGGCGGCGACTCTGGACCACCTCCGGGAAACGGCAATCGCATCGGTCTGCTCGGCGCCGATTACGAGGTCGTCAACGGCAAGTATCGCTTTAAGAAGGTCTATCGTTCCACGGCCTACTCGTCGCCGGCAGGGTCATTTGCCGCGCCACTTGATCAACCCGGCGTCGATGTTCGCGACGGCGATTATCTGATCCAGGTCAACGGCCAGGCAGTTGACGCCGAAAAGAATGTGCTCAGTTATTTCGACAACACGGTGGGCCGTCCAACAAAGATCACAGTTGCCGCCAGCGCCGACGGCACGAATGCGCGAACCTTCACGGTTTTCCCCGCGCTCGGTGAAAACCGTCTGCGCCGCGCACACTGGGCCGAAGAAAATCGCAAGCTCGTCGAAAAGCTTTCTGGTGGACGACTGGGTTACATCTTCATCGAAGGCTACGGCGGCGAAGGGATCATGAACGCGATCCGCGGCTTGACCGGATACGCCGACAAGCAAGGCGTGATCGTCGATCAGCGTTTCAACGGCGGCGGAATCACACCTGACTATTTGATCGAGTGGATGCAGCGCAAGCCGCTTTATTACTACATGTTTCGCGGCGGCGACGATATCGCGACGCCGGTGAATCCCGCGCCACCGGTGAAGGTGATGATCATCAACGAATTGAACGGCTCGGCTGCCGAGACCGGAGCGTTTATGTTCAAACTGGCGAAGGTTGGTCCAACTGTCGGCAAACGCACTTTCGGCGGAGGCATTGGTCCTTATTACTTCACGCCCACATTGATCGACGGCGGCCGCGTGCAGTTGCCGAATCGGGCGGCTTACGATCCGAGTGGAACAAGTTGGGGTATCGAGAACGTAGGCGTGGCGCCTGATTTCGATGTGGAGATCACGCCTGCTGACGTGATAGCCGGACGCGATCCTCAACTTGAAAAAGCAGTGGAAGTTGCGCTCGCGCAGGTGTCGAAGAGTCCGTCATTTGTTCCGAAGCGACCGGCGTTTCCGGTTCATCCGGGTGAACAGGGCAAGGTAGCGCAGGTTGGACCATCGGCATCATCACTGCCGCAGGTCGGTTCGGCATTTCCCGCGCCGTCGGCACAGAATACTCCGGCAGCAGCACCAGCCGTGACCAATGGCAAGTATGCGGCGCTGGTGGGAACCTACGATGGCGGTTCGTTGGGTCCACTCGTGGTGCGCCAGGAAGGCGACAAATTGTTTGCGATCGATCCCCGTGGTCAACGCATCGAGCTGGTTCCGGAAACGACCGGAGATAAATTCCAGGCTCAACCGGTCGGCGGAGTTGTCAGCTTCGAACGCGATGCAGCGAATAAGGTGGTGGCGATCGTCGTTACGCTTCCAAACGGTAACGTAGTCAGAGGCAGAAAGACGTAACTGAACGCCTCCCTGGAGTGCGGTGCCTTGGCACCGCTTTGGACCAAGCGGGCACACAAAGCACAAATGAATTCCTAGCAGTAGAGGTAATCCTTAAGGTTTTAATCATTTGCGCTTTTTGTGCTGTTTTGTGGCCTACTCTCTGTCTTAAAAGCGGACTTTTGAGGCAAAGCTGACAAACTCTACGAATCAATAACCGCGGTGCGGTCCAGAACGTCTCTGACTTTTTTGCCCAGCTTGGCCCACGTAAATGGCTTCTGAATGAATTCTACGTTTGCATCCAAAACGCCGTGCCGGACGATTGCTTCATCCGTGTAGCCTGACATGAACAACACGCGCGCCGACGGTCGAAGCTCATGCAAACGATCGGCAACCTCTTTTCCACTCATTCCCGGCATCACCACATCAGTAAGCAAAAGTTCGATTGGACCACTGTAATCTCGACATAGCCGAAGCGCTTCGTTTCCGCCCTTTGCGTCTAACACGTGATAGCCGGCTTCCGAAAGGATCTCTCGCGTCAGACCGCGCACAATGTCTTCGTCTTCAACCAGCAGAATAGTTTCTGAACCATAAAAATCCTTAATTTCCGAGGTTGTTTGTATTTCGCTGACGGCTTTCTCGGAGTCAACTCGCGGCAAATAGACCTTGAACACAGTGCCCATCTCGGGTTCGCTGTAGACCCAGATATTTCCACCGCTCTGTTTCACAATTCCGTAAACCGTGGATAATCCAAGACCAGTTCCTTTACCAACTTCTTTAGTTGTGAAGAAAGGTTCGAAGACCTTTGTTTGTGTTTCTTCGTCCATGCCGCTGCCTGTGTCGCTGACCGCCAGCATGACGTATGGTCCAGGTTTGATCGAAACGTGTTTGGAACCATCCAACGTCACATTCGCCGTTTCAATCGTAACTTTACCTCCACGCGGCATGGCGTCGCGCGCATTCACCACCAGGTTCATGATGATCTGTTCCACCTGGCATGGATCAGCTTTGACGATTCCCAGATCGCCGGCCTGTTTAGTCGCCAGATCGATGTTCTCGCCGATTAAACGCGTCAACATCTTATGCATGTCTCTGACGACGACGTTCAGGTCGAGCACTTTTGGTTCGAGAATTTGCTTGCGGCTGAAAGCGAGTAGTTGACGGATCAGGGCCGCCGCGCGTTCCGCGGCCTTTTTGGTTTCCTTGAGATTCTTGCGGATTGGATCTTCTTCTTCGATTCGCCTGAGCGACAGGTCGGTGTAACCCAGGATAGCAGTCAACAGGTTGTTGAAGTCGTGGGCCACGCCACCGGCAAGCTGTCCAATGGCCTCGAGTTTCTGCGACTGTTGCAGTTGCAACTGGCTGGCGCGCAATGCTTCTTCGGCGCGTTTGCGCTCGGTGATGTCTCTCGCGCTGCCCTGCACCGCAACCGGAACACCATTCTCGTAAATTAATCGGCTACTGACCTCGACCGGCACACGGCTGCCGTCTTTTCTGATTGCTTCAACTTCGTAGATCGTCGGAACATGGTCAGCAAGTTTCTTCAGAAGTCGTGTTTGAATCTGATCGATACAACTCTGCGGGACGACATCCGAGATGTGCATCTGAAGAATCTCTTCGCGCGTATAACCAATCAGCGCCTCACCGGCCTTGTTGACCATCGTGTAGCGGCCACTTAGATCGTGGACGTAGATTGCGTCTTTGGCGTTCTCAAAACAGTCGCGATATCGGGATTCGATCTCTCTCTTGCTCATGGTGATGATTAGCCGCCCCGGATTTTTCTCGGCAAACAGAAGAAGGCGCGGAGTTCCATGTTGTCTGACCCGAACCCCGCGCCCTCTCAACGCACGCAAACCACCGGGTTTGCCTCCCACGGTGCGCCGCCGTCGATCGTCCCCTCACGCGTGCCGCTCCGATCGACGATCTGAATGAAGGAATATAGCGAGCCGGATTTACTACGGGTATCAGTCGTAGTCTGATTGATTTGTAAGTTGGATGAAGTGCGGTGTAGGTGTTTGCCCTACAAGTGTGGCTATTTCGACCAGTAGTGCCTATTTTGGATTTCTCTGTGCAACCTCTGTGTGCTCTGTGTCTCTGTGGTTATAGGAATGTGCGACACAACAACCACAGAGACACAGAGAACACAGAGCCTGCACAGAGAAGAAATTGAATTAAGGCACTACCTATTCGACCAGTCCGTTGCGGATGGCGTAGTGGGTCAATTCGGCGTTGGTCTTCATTTCCATTTTGTCGAGAATGCGGCGTCGATAGGTGCTGATGGTCTTGTCGCTGAGTGATAACTTCAAAGCGATCTCGCCGACAGTTTTGCCGGAAGCAATCAAGCACAGCACTTCAAACTCACGATTCGAAAGCCCTTCATGAGGTATCGCTTCGGGTCGCGCGAGCTGGAGCACGATCTTCTCGGCGAGTGAGGCGCTGACGTATTGGCCGCCCTTAATGATCAGCAGGATCGCGCGGCGCAGTTCTTCTCCTGAAACGGCCTTGTTGATGTAACCCGAAGCCCCCGCTTTAAAAGCCCGCACCGCGTATTGTTCTTCCGCGTGCATGCTGAGAATCAGTACCGGCATCCGGGGCCGGATCTGTTTGAGGTCGGCAAGCACTTCGAGACCGTTACGTCCACCGAGAGAGATGTCGAGCACGGCAATATCCCAGTGCTGTTCGCGAACGAGGTTTAGAGCTTCAACTCCGGAACGCGCTTCACCAACTGTCACACTCAACTGAGTGAACATCTCTTTTATCCCGCGCCGGACAACTTCATGATCGTCGATGGTCAGGATCTTTAACATGGCGATTGCGCTAAGTCCGCAGCGGTACTCGTACGAGTACGGTGGTGCCTCGTCCTTCTTTTCCGGTGATATGAACATCACCGCCAACCAGCAGTGCTCGTTCCTTCATTCCCAACAGGCCGAGTGAGCGAGCGTTGATTCTTTGACCTTTAGTTATACCGCAGCCATCGTCTTTAACTTCCAACTCAAAATGATTTCGGGTACGAGATAGCTTGATATAGAAATTACTGGCTTGCGCATGTCGCAGGACGTTGGTCAAGATCTCCTGAAGAATACGAAACACCGCCGTCGATTTTTCGCGATCCAGTTCGACTTCGTTTGCGGTGTTGGTCCAGTGACACTTGAGACCGGTGCGTGCCTCAAACTGTTGCACTTGCCATTCAATAGCCGCCACCAAACCCAGATCGTCCAACACTCCGGGCCGCAGTTCGGACGCGATTCGTTGAACGGTGGTTATGGTTGTTTCAATGGTGGTTGTCATGGAACCAAGGCGCTGGTGAATGTCGGGAATTTGCGAGCCGTTCCTGGACGTGGTCAACATTTTGTCGATTCGTTCCAGGTCCCACTTTAGACCAGACAAAGTGCTGCCGAGTTCGTCGTGTATCTCGCGTGCGATGCGCGTGCCCTCTTCTTCCCGGGCTGAACGGAGTTTGGCGGAAAGCGCCCGCAGCGCTTCTTCGGCGCGGTCGCGCAGAGTGACGTCGTTGGCTACATGCAGCAAACACACCTGACCATCGAGTTCAATTTTCTCGACCGAAAGAAGTAAGATCCGTTCTTCACCGCTCTTCATTCGAACCCTGACCTTGAAGTCGCGCACACGGTTTTCTTTTTTCAACTTCTCCATCACTTTGCGGCGCTCGTCAGGATTGGGCCAAAGGTTTAGTTCCATTGCCGTATGGCCCACTGCCTCTTCGCGTGAATACCCGGTGAACGCCACGAAGCTGTCATTTACCGCCAGGAACCGGCCGTTCTCCAATATTGAAATCGTTGCCAGCATCGGATTGGAATTGAATGCAATGGCAAACCTGCTCTCTGATGCTTGCAACGCTTCTTCGGCGAGCTTGCGTTTAGTGATGTCGTTGGCGGCCCAGAGGTAGCAGGGTTCACCATCGAGCTCGATTATTACCGCCGAAGTATTTGCGATCACTTCCTGTCCGTGTTGTGATTTAAAGCGAACTTCCAAATCGATCACTGGTTCCTGCGCTTTCAGCACCTCGCGAATTTTTTTCGCCAGGTCATCTCCCATCTGTGAAGGTAAATCAAAAATAGGTTGATTGATCACCCGGTCGCGAGAGAAACCGGTGTCTCTGATCCAGGCATCGTTGACTTCGAGCACGACGCCGTCTCTGATCCGCAGGATGCCCATGCGAAAAGGGCTGAGGTTGAAAATTTTAGCGAACCGTTCTTCTGAAGCCCGCAACGCTTCTTCCGCTCGCTTACGCCCGGTGATGACTTGAGTGAAGAGAATCAGTCCGCCAATTTCGCCGCTGCCTTTACGCCAGGGAAGACTCTCCCACTGTAACCACCCGGTGCTCCCGTCGGAGGCGACATACGGATCTTCCTCGCATCGCTCGACTGCGCCGGCGAGGATTCGACGATGCGCTTCTTTCCAACGATCGGGAATGTTTGGAAACACTTCGTAGTGCAACTTACCGATGAGGTCGTGTCCTTCGAGTTCGTAGTCCGTCAGAAACCGGTCGCTGACCTGAAGATAACGCATGTCCGTATCCAGCATCGCGATGGCGGCAGGTGTGTGTTTGATGAACAAGCGCAGCAGTGCTTCGTTTGTTTTTACTGCTTCTTCGACGTGTTTGCGTTCTTCCGCTTCGGCCTGCATCAGCCGGTTCAGTTCCTGAAGTCGGCCAAGCTCATTGGTTAGCGAAGACGGCGCAACGGTTGAGGAGGATTTCTTCATACTTCTTCCCTGGCGGCATGAGGTCGGGAGGTTTCCTTGGGGCGAAGATGCCGGACGCGATTCTACTACTTTAGCGCCGAGTATTAAATGTGGACCGCGAATGGGTAATGCCTTAATTCGAAAATGTCTTCTCTGCGTCCGTTTTCAATGACAGAGAGTAGGCCACCAAACAGCACAAAAAGCGCAAATGACTAAAACACTAAGGATTACCTCTATTGCTAAGAATTCATTTGTGCCTTGTGTGCCTCTTTGTGGCCTTTCAAGATGACTTTTGAGGCAACGCCGTCGCAGAGTCTACGCAGAGGTTGAGTTATCAGCTAACGACCGCCAAAGCAGATGATCAACGTAGAAATCCTTCGTGCCCCACGCGGTTGGAGTGAGCGGTGTGATAATCGTTACGCCGTTGGCGACACACTGATTGTAGAACGCTTCTATGCCGTCCACGCCGGCGCCGACGCTCGTCCTCATTCTTCGGCGCTATTTTCGTTGATCCTGGCATGAGCAGCCGTTATACTCTGCCGCCACACGTTAGCTCAACGCTGTCAGTAATTACCGGAATCTCGTCTTTCCGATCAAAACCTCGGGCGATCCCCAGTAACGCTATACCAACCAGCACTTGTAGAGGATGAGAAATGGCTGCGAGTGAACTTCAAGCGATCAAAAAGGCCATCGCTGAGTTGGCACATCACGATCCAGCCGCCCGTTTCGGAGCACGCGGTTTTTTGGTCCAGCACGCGACTGCCGCTCTGCCCCTCATCCAGGAAACACTCAAAAACGGCGAGAAGCTTTCGGTCGATTATTCTCGTGAAATCGCTCGCGTTCGCGACTGGATTGTTTACGGCGAAGATCCGGAGCGGCTGCATCACTTAATTCAAGCCTTAGATCTGCGTCACCTGTCGCACGGAAACATGTTCGGCGGCATGTTGGGCGCGATCGAATCCGCGCCGCAGTTCAAAGAATTCATCGAGCTTGGCAGCCGAGTTCTGCCGTTTCTTCAAGCCGTTCTCGAAGACAAAGAAAACGCTTATTCACTTCGCGGGGCAGCGGCGGCGATACTGGAAAAAACGGGCTCGGCCCGCAATGTGCCAACGCTGATCGCGGTACTTGACGATGAGCATCGAATGCTCGAAGCAACGGGTCATGAAGTAATCAAGTTAGAAGAACAATATCGAGGCTTCTTCATTGCCACAGTCCATTACACACTAACGCTGCTGACTGGTGAGTTTTTTCTTCGTCCCATCTTTCAGCCAATCGTTTCCGGCATGCCCGAGTTTATCTACAACGTGCCGTTGAGTGCGTCGATAATCCAACGTTGGCGCGATTGGTGGGAAAAACTCGGCCCGCAGATTGAAAGTGGTGAAGCACCGGCAAATAAAGTTGAAGAGTTGTTGAACGAACTCAGCACGTCAACGGATAACTCTTACGCGCGTTATGCGCTCAACCGTATCGGAGCCGCCGCCGATCCGCTCGTCGTCAACTTCATCCTCGCGCGATCGTCGTCAGATTCAGCAGCCGTCTTGCTCGTCGAGATGTTGATTCAGAACGGACGCGCAGTATCGCTTCCCGAAGGTCAGCATGCGGGCGAATTAATCGCCGTTTGGCTTGGCAGTCTTCACGACTCGACGTTGTTACGCGATGCAGTATTGCGTGGTTACGCTCAACTTCCTGCTTCAACTTTGCGTGCAATCTCGAATGTGTTTCCCACTCACCCGCTGGCGACCAAGTATCCACATCTTTTCAATCCTTACACGTTAACGTCGATGGAGACGCCGCGTGGAGACCTTTATTCAGATGCGGCAACCGAAGACCTAATTCACGGTCTACTTTCAACAGACCTCGGTACCCGCAGCCTCTTCTTCGAAATCGCGCAGGGTGCAGCAATTAAAGTAAGCGCACGTCGTAATCAGCAGACACCAAGTCTATTCACCGAGCGGTTGTCGCAAATTCAAAATAACTTCACTGCTTTTAGTGATCGCGTGGCTCTGATGCGAGTGTTGAAAAACACCGGCGTGGAAATTGATCTCGGCGAGACACTGAAACTCCTGCGCGATGCCAAAGACGAATCAAACACGGAATCAGTCGCGGACTTGATTGACCTGATCCCCGGCAAAGAGGTGCCGGAATCTCAGCGCCCGTTGTTAACGCAGCAGTTGGTTGAGTTAATAAAGGCGCGACCGCCTCTATCGCGAGCATGTTTGAGTCTTCTCGAAGGTCTCACGCCTGAGTATTTTCAGTATTCTCCCGCGATTGGCTCTCGAGGAGTAAGTGCTTTGGTCCAGGTTTACGAACAAGCTCAGCAACCAGCGGAATCAGTCGATAATGAAAAACTGACTAACGCTCTGCGGGAGTTTCGGCAGGACATTCACGAATACGTGATACGCAGCGAGTTTCTTCAGCGGTACCTCGCGGCAAGCGCCTTGGACCTTTGCATCAAGTTTGC
Source organism: uncultured Acidobacteriota bacterium (assembly GCA_963708055.1). GTDB lineage: Bacteria > Acidobacteriota > Blastocatellia > Pyrinomonadales > Pyrinomonadaceae > PSRF01. The sequence continues at coordinate 3,825,803 of OY970193.1, forward strand.
GCGACGCTTCGAATTGCACAGCGAACTATACGACTCCCTCACACACAAGGCGCAGATCCTTGGACAGATCGAACTGATCAGCACTCCGAGCTTCGAAGACTTCAAGCAGGAAATAGAAGCGGCTCTGGGATACGAGTGCGACTACTTTAAATGTCTTGAGGAAGAATCCGAACCCAATACCTACGATCAGGCCGGTTGTCTGTTTGAAGGCGCCGCTAGAGTTGCTGCTGAGCACGGGTTGGGAAAAGACAAAGTCATTATCGCTCAGCTTTCAATTGCCGATATGGCCGGCAAAGCAAAGCGCCATGACTATGCCGAGGAAGTCTATCTCGGTCTGGATGTGGCGGGAGACTTTGTCGCCTTCCAGAAACATTATTACAGCGAACTGCTTGTGCGACAGGGCCGTTGGGCCGACGCGCGTGAGGTGGCGTTTGAGCTGAGAGCGTGGTATCAGCAGCGGGAAAAGGAATTCACGCCAAACGACTCCCATCTCTTCAACGACACGTTCCTGCATGAGTTTTTCTGCTATTGCCGCTTCAATAACTACCGCCAGGCACTGAAGTTTGTTGATCGTTTGATGGAAAACTACCAGCAGCTCGGAATACTTCAGCACTATGCAGAAGTGTTCACGGAAGCAGTGTGGATCAACGTGCGAGCGGGCGCCGAAGGGATTGAAGATCAGTTTAAGAGTTTGCAGGAAACATTGCCTGACGATCCGCGGGCTGGATTCATTCGTTTAGGAGCCCTCGAGCGTGAAGGTGCTTACCTGTTGAGTGTCGGCAAAACTGAGAGGGCGGTGGAGGTATTGGACCAGGCGCGTTTGCTTTGGGAGACTTTGCCTCGGCTCGAGAACCACCCGCAGGAAAAGATTGCCGAAGTTTACTGGCTCCTGGGCCAGGCCCATTTAATGAAAGGCGACGCGCAACGCGCTAATGAGGTATTGGTCCACCTTCAATCGTGGAGCGCCTCCCCCCTCGTGCAAATCTATCGCATGCGTTTGCAGGCAAAGATTGAAGCTTCATTTGGTTCGATTGCGGCCGCACTCACCACGCTTCAGGAGGGTGTTGATCTTCCGCGAACAAAAGCGTTCGCGGATTTGAGAGTCGAGTTGTTTCTGGATCTCGGTGAACTGCTGATTCGTGAAGGATTCTATGAACGGTGTATGCAAGTGCTGAATCAGGCATTCGAGATTGCTGCCGAAGCGCGCAATCCGCACCTGATGGCAAGCATCGTGATCATGCAGGCGCAGGTGTTCGAAAGCGCTGGTCAACCCGATCAGGCCGGAGATAGTTACCGGGACGTAATTAACAATGACCTCGCGACTGAGATTCCGGATCTGGTTGCGGTCGCCTCGCTCAATATTCTTTCGTTGCTCGCAGCCAAGGAAGGCAACATCAACCTCGCCAATGATGTTGATGGAATCAAAAAGTCGTTGAGCGCCATTCAGGATGTGCGCTGGCGCACGGGCGCGCTTCAACGTTTCGCGCGTTTGTACCTTTCGAATAATCGCGCCGAGCAAGCTGATGTCATGCTGGCATTGCTGGACGAAGAAATCAGAAGTGGAACGCCGTTGAATCTCGTGCTCGAATACAAGATGCTGCGAGGCGATTCTGCTCGGCTACACAAGCGAGCAGCTGAAGCGGTTGATTATTATCGCGAAGCCGTAAACATTCTCGAAGTCGTGCATTCATCTGTGCTCGAGCGCGGTCTCGGCGCAGGGTTCTTCGTCAGCAAAGATTCTCCATATCGCATGCTGGTCCAGGCGCTCGTTGATGCCGGACGATACTCCGAAGCTTTGCATTATGTGGAGCGCGCCAAAACGCGTCTCTTCCTGGACCAGATCCACTGGCGCGTCATCAACAACTATGACGAAGCCAATCCGCTGGTTAGATATCTACAGATTCTAAAGCGCCTCGCGTTTCTCGAACTCGACACCGAGAAGGCGGAAGGTAAAGACCACCGCGACGAACGCGCCGCGTTGGAAAAAGAGCTTGAGACCCTGCGCGCCTCGATACCGGAGAAGGAACTGGTAGCCGCGGTCTATCCGGTGCTCGGTGGTCCAACCGACACGCTGCGTGATTTGAAATCAGTGCTGGGCACCGGCTCGACACCGATAGTGCTGGCGGAATATTTCATGACGGATGAAGCGCTGCTGCTGTTTGTCATGCGTAATGATTCCAACGAGCCGGAGGTCATAACGATCGAGCGCACCCCCGCGGAAATTCGCGAATTTGTGCTGCGCAATTTTCAGGCAGACACAGACGCAGAGGGACGAGTTCTCAAGTCTACCGGAGAGAAAGTTCGGCGGCTCGACGAAGCAGCGTTTCAGGAGTTTTTCGCACCGCTTGTCGCTCCGCTTGTCAGCAAGTCGTCCGAAGGCGATCTAATCTGGTTTGTTCCTTACGACGTGCTGCACTATTTGCCGCTGCACGCGTTGCGAGTTGATGGTCGCTTCTTGATTGAACGCAACGCCGTGGTCTACAGTCCCAGCGCTTCGATCATGAAGTATTGCCAGGCTGAACACCGAAGTGGACACGATTCGGTGCTCGTTGTGGGCGACTCATTGAACGATCTGCCGCACGCTCGCGAAGAAGCGCTAACGGTTTCGAAACTCTTCGGCGCCGATCCGTTATTAGGAAGCGACGCCACAAAATCCGCGGTAACAGATCTGATCAAGCAAGCAGGACAATCGCTCGACATCCTGCACTTTTCCTGCCACGGCTATTTTGACAGTCTTGAAGCTCTAAAATCCGGCATCATGCTTGCGCCCGGCGACAACCAGTCAGCCGATGGCCGCCAATGGAGTTTGACCGCTGAAGAGATCTTCAATATCGAATTGAATGCGGGACTGGTGACGCTGAGTGCGTGTGAGACCGGAGTCAGCGAACAGCGCCATGGGGACGAGTTGGTCGGACTGACGCGCGCGCTGATCTATGCCGGGATTCCAGCGGTGATAGTCAGTCTTTGGACTGTCAACGACACCTCAACCGCGCTGCTCATGAATCAGTTCTACAGTAAACTGCGCGAGCCAAACACGAGCAAGATCGCGGCTTTGCAGTCGGCGCAGAAGTATCTCTTGAAACTCACCGCGAAAGATTGCATCGAGTATTGCGACAAACGCGTCGCTGAATTAACGGCGGATGTCCCGCGGTCCATACGACATCGGTTTGACCGCGCCACTTTCCACGTCCTTGCTGGTGATCTGCAAACCGCGATTGTTGAATACAAACAGATTCGCCAGGATCTGGCGCAAACGCCGGACGCCTGGGCCTCGCTCGTGTGCCAACAAATCGATCGGCGCTTGCCGCAAATCGAAATAAAAGCCGAAGAAGATCCACCTAAGATAGATTTCAGTATTCGCGTGTATCAAAAGATCTATCATTGGGCGCCTTTCGTTCTGGTCGGCGATTGGAGATGAATGGAGTGACAGTATGACAAAGCTCGACGTGAACCAGTTGTTGGCTTCATATGTGACTGTTGATGTCTCGGAATCAGTGGGCCAGGCGTTGACCAGGCTCAGAAACGATAACAAAGACTTCATCATGATCACGAAGAAATGGGATGAACAGGATGTGCCGGTCAGTGTTCTGGGCGAACCGGCTTTGATGCGTCTCGCCAGTGAACAGAATCAAAAACTCGAGCAACTCCTCGGAGAGTTTCCTCCGATTCTCACGGTTGACGAAGACGATCTGGAAGACGAGTTTTTCATCGATGCGTTGACGATCCTGGGCAAGACCGACTCTCCGGGTTTGGTAGTGCGTTTGCTGGATAACACTCTCGGAATAGTCTCGAGACGCACAGTGGCACGAGTCGTCCCGCTCGAAGAGATTGCGTTTGTAGGCGCCGAGCGTGCGGCGAATACAGTCGGCGTACTGCCGCGAACTTATATCTGCCGAAAGTGTGATCCGGAACGCCGCAAACCGGCTCGAGTCGGTGGTCCACCGAACTGTGACGTGTTTTCGCACGGCGCAATGGAAGAGGAATAAACATGTTCAGCACGATCCTGAAAGAATTCACCGGATACTTCGACAAGCGGGCGCTGATTTCTGCGTTCTTTCCGGCCATGATCTTTTGGGGCCTGTCGATCCTTTTAGTGCTGCTTTTCTGGATGGGCTGGAAGCCGGCACTCGAAGCCTGGAACAAAATTCCGGGCACTGTTCAGGTGTTGTTACTGCTCAGCTTTTTTATCTGGGTCGCATTCTGGACGTTCCTCACGTTGAACTTTCATTCACTGCTGTTGCGTGTGTATGAGGGTTACTGGCCTATTGATCTTATTGTCCGCTGGCGGCGGCGACACTGGCAGGAGCGTTGGGATGCCATGGACCAGCGCGATAAGGAACTGGCAGTACCAACAGGGATTCTTAAAGGGGAAGATCTGGCATTCACAGCGATCCAAAGCAAGATCGGAGCCCATAAGTCAGAAAAACAGGAGGAGCCTAAGCTGATTGGTGGCCAGATAGCTCTCAATCTTACGAAGGTTCAACAGAATTTCACTACGCTTAAAGAAGCGATCGTTGAAAATCAGAAAACTCAGGATAGTCTTTTTGGTCTGCGAATTTCAGGAAAACCATTTCGGAGACCGGCGCAGGCCGATCAAGCTCAGCCAACCATTTACGAACAGCTGGCTGCTCTCGGCAAGCTCACGCGAGATACCTGGGACCTGTATCTGGAGCATGTGACGGAGAATCCCGACGAAGAGTGGCAACGCTACTGCACGCAGCTTGAAGGACTCAGCACCGCGTTAGTGGAAACCAGGATAGAGTTAGCGAACGATGTTAACCAGCAAACCCTTGACCTCCATCAGAAATTCTTTTTGATGTTGCCTCCGTATCGACAGGAGGTTGTGCCCACCGGGTTGGGCAATGTGTTGAAGGCCGCTGAATCGCGCGTGCGTTTGCGCTACGAGATGGATGCCGTGTTGACCTGGTCGCGAATGGAACCCCTGCTGCCTAAAGAGACTGCCGAGTCGCTTCAAAACGCGAAGACCTCACTCGATTTAATGCTTACGCTGTCGGCGAGTTTGATGGCGTTGGGGGTGCCACTTTCGGTTTGGTTAATGATGCAAACGACGAAGTGGTTTCGATGGTGGGTACCGTTGATTCTTTTGGTGGTCGCCTTGATTGCACGTCTGCAGATTGCGATTGTGCCGGCGGCGGTTGCTTTTATCATTAGCCTGTTTTTGCCGGTGAGTGGTGCGGGGGCTCAGAGATTTTTAAGTGGCACTGAAGTGGTGTTTACGGTTTTCGCAGCGCTGTCGTTCATGTCGTGGGTTTGTTATCAGAATGCGGTGCAGTCGTGCCTTGCGTATGGAGAAAAGATTCAGGCGGTGTTTGATCTGTATCGCTGGAAGTTGCTTGACGAGCTTCATCTGCAACTGCCGCCAAACCTTGCGGAAGAACGCGAGACGTGGAAGCAAGTTGGAGAGCTGCTGTATCGAGGCTACGAGCCTTCATCTGATTACTATCGCTATGTAAAAGACGAGAAGAAAACGAAAGCGCCGGTGGTTGTGGCTTCAAGCGCGCCGGCGCCGGCGCCGCCGCCGGTGGTGCCGGCCGATCACGTAGCTGTGGGTGTTGAAGTTAGTCAGACAGATATTCTGGGCGGAAAACTTGAATCGGGTGACCACGTCGATGTGATCGTTTTAACTGCTTACAATGCGTCGCCGGTGAAATATGAGGACGTCGTAGTATTGGATGTTGCTAGTAACTCTAACTCCGCGGCGACCAACTCGACGCGTCCGCAACCAGTCGTAGTCGTTTCCGTACCGCGCGTCACGCAGGACGACTTCATCATCAAGACGCGTTTCGGAAAAGTGATACTCACGAGACGACCGGCGACGACCAAGAGTTAGTTTGAAACCCACTGCCTGAAAACTCGCGCGCTCTGGAAGCTCAGAATTTAAAGTTTGAATTAAAGTAATCCAATCCTCTAAGGAGCCCTCAATGTTGTCTAGAAAACTGACGCTGATCTTTGGTGTAGCAGTACTATTTTTTTGTAGTTTGCCGGCCTGTAGTAAGTCCCAAACAACGCAGGAAACATACGCAAACACAAACCAGAACGTAAACGCCGCGACTGGTCCTACCCCACTAAGTTCGCCAAGCGCGTCAGTTACTCAAATTCCAACGCCATCGCGCGTTGTCTTCATTCTCGACGCCTCAGGTTCAATGCTGGGCCGCGTCGGCGAAGAAGAGAAAATGGCGGTGGCGCGGAGAGTCCTCAAAGAGTCGATCGCAAAACTTCCTGATGCTGCGGAAGTCGGTCTCATTGCTTACGGACATCGCAGAAAGAATGACTGCGCCGATATCGAAGTGTTGTCGCAGTTGAAGTCGATTGATAAACCGGCGCTTCAATCACAAATTGACGCGCTCAAGCCCAGCGGCATGACACCCATTACAAATTCACTGCAGCAAGCGTTGGACATCGTTCGGTCACAACCAGCTGGTGGTCCAATCACAGTGGTGCTGGTGAGCGATGGTCTTGAAACCTGCAAGGGAGATCCTTGCAAACTAGCAGCAGACGCGAAAAAGGCAGGTTTGAATTTCGTGTTGCACGTAATTGGTTTCGATGTCGGCAAGATCAGTGTCGCGCAACTCGAATGCGTCGCTCAGGCCGGCGGTGGACAGTACTTCGGCGCCCAGAACGCGGCGGAACTGTCGGCGGCATTGATGGGTACCGTTGCGCCTCCAGTTCTTCCGGACAGCCGTATCTCGGTTAAAGGCATTGCTGACGGAAAGTTGACGGATGTGGTGGTCATTGTGAATCGCGCCGGCTCGAGTGAGTCAGTTGGCGGTGGCCGCACTTACGAGGCAGCGGAAACTAATCCTCGAGTTTTACCTTTACCGGCAGGTGACTATGACGTGGTAGTGACCGCGGTCAACCTGGCCGGCGCGCCGAGAATTCGTTTTGATGCGGTGAAGCTCGCGGCCGGGCAAACAGTAGAGAAGGTGGCTGATTTTAGTGCCGGAGAATTGTCAGTAGAAGTGGTTCGGAATGGAAAGCCATCCGACGCCGTGATTCAGATCTTTCCGGCCGGCGAAAATGAGGCAGTCGCAAACGGGAGAAGTAGTAGCACTAACCCATTCAAGTTTCGCTTACTCCCGGGAAGATATGAGGCGGTAGTTAAGTCGAACGAGATTGCCGGTGGCCCAAGCATCAAGCTCACCGATATTAATATTGAGGGCGCCGGGCAGTTAAAACGGACTGCTGATTTCTCAACTGGCACGCTGCGCATTGGCGCGACCAGAGGTAGTGAATTAGTTGACGCCGTGGTGGTGGTTACGAACCTCTCGACAAATAAGGACGAATCAGGTTTGCGTACCTACGCGACGCCGAATACGAATCCGCGAACCTTTGAGCTGTTACCTGGCCGTTATCGAATCCGTTTAACCCCAGTGAAGCCCGCGGGCCTGCGCCCGCAGGACTTAGAGATCGAGATCAAGCCGGGTGAAAGCGTGCAGCGCACCGTAGACTTTTCCCGGTAATCCCTGGGCTCGGGTTGGCTTTGCACAAAATAAATACGAAAAAAGATCTGCCACGCAAAGGCGCAAAGCGCTATCGCGTTTCTAAAGGCTTTCTGCTTTGCGCCTTTGCGTCTTTGCGTGGGAAATTACTTACTCTAGCGATCCGAGACAGGATGTAACGACTTTTTTGCAAAGCAGGCTTGGTTAGTAAGGCTGGATAAATGACGTGATATCTTGGTCGCGTCGTCATCCTCAATGAGTCGAATTCACGTTTCGATACCTCGCGCGCAGGAGACCGGCGAACTATTTGATGACCCGTTCAGCTTTTTAGCGAGAACGCGTGCATCGCTAGGCGACGTCTTTGTTATCCGCGAAAATAAAGCGCTCTTTTCTCGCGCTGCGGATTGCGCTGGCGTAGTGGCGATCTTTGGCGCCGCAAATTACCAGTCAGTCTTAACCGACGCTGAAGTCTTCCGCCAGCCCATCTCCGCAGCGCAACACATCTCGTTGCCGCAGAAACTGATCAACCTCAACCAGGGCCTGCACAGCATGCAGGGCGAACAACACGACGGGCATCAACGTCTGCTCATGAACGTCTTGGGCAAGCGCAGCAATGAAGGGCGCGAGCAAATGGTGGAAGCCGGCCTCGAGAAGTTTGCGCAGGGGTGGCAATACAACCAGCAGATTCCGCTGCTCGCGGAGATGCGGCGACTGACGTTGGAGCTTTCGAGGCGTTTGCTTTTCGGCGAGCAATATGAAGAGAGCGCGCAACTCGCGGAACTCGCAGCCCAGTATTTTCATGCTCGTCGCGCGGTGGCGTCGTCACATAAATCACCAGGTAAGACTACGCGCGTCAAATTGATTGCGCTCGGAACATCGTTGGATGAGTCGTTGCGGCGATATATCGATTGGTCTCGGCAACAGAAAAGAACCAACGTCGACGGCCTGCTGCGCACCATTACGTCAATCGAAACATTCTCTGACGACGAGATCGTCGCTCACAGCAACGTGTTGTTCATGTCGAGTCTTGAACCGACGGCGGTCACGTTAACCTGGGCTCTGTTGATGCTGTCGCAACTACCCGAGCTGCGTAGGCGTTTGCGTGAAGATCAAGAACCGGAGCTGCTCGATGGCGTAATCAACGAGACACTCAGGTTGTTAACTCCCAACGCCTTGATGACGCGTTTGACCACACATTCTACGAGGCTAAATTCGTTTCCGATTCCGAAGTCTTGCGAGATTCTGCTTTCGCCTTTTCTTGCTCACCGCGAGCCGAAGCAGTTTCCGCGTCCCAATGAATTCATGCCGGAGCGCTGGCAAGGATTAAAGCCTTCGCCTTATGTCTACTTTCCTTTTGGCGGCGGTGCGCATTATTGCGCCGGTCGTTCGCTGGCGGCGCAGATGATGAAGACCTCACTTGCTTTTCTGTTGCGACGCTTCGATCTCGTGCTCTCGTTTGATCAGGAGGTCGATTGGAAGATTGATATCGTCCTGTTGCCGGAGAACGATCCTCTGATGTCGATTCGAAGGCCAAAGGCTAAGTCGATGAGTGGCGGCAAATTGATCGGACCAGCACGTGAGTTAATTGAATGGTAGTTTGAGTACGCCGAGGGTGTTGGTTCGGTAATGGCTTGATACGCCGAAGGCGTATTTAGACCAACGCCTGCGGCGTACTTCAAACTGATCCACTACCTAATTGATTTAAAGTCTTGACACAGGCGTATATTCGCAGTCCAATGTGCGCGCTCAAGACTTTTTCCGTCCCTTAGGAGAAAAATATGCCAACCTCAAAGAAGACCTCAACGAAGAAAGCAGCAAAGAAGGGCACGAAGAAGGCCACTGTCAAGGCTGCCAGTGTGAAGATGGCCTTTCCGATCGACTCTACGAAAGCAGAAGCGATTAAGCGTTGTCTCGCCAAAGGTACGCTGACGGTAACAATGACCAAAGCCGATCTCGGTCGCGCTCGTCTTCAAGATCCATACAAATACGACTAGGCGAGAACAGCATCAACTTCAATGAAGTACGTCACCGCCAACTCTGATGCAGTTGCGGTTGGACTGGCGTTTGGTCCAATTGTGCCGGACTTTGTGTCGGCCAATCCGGGCTTAATCGACTACGTCGAAATTCCCTTCGAACAACTGCGACACTCGCCTGAGTCAGGCTCGATTCAGGAAACTGTCCCGGTAATCCTGCACTGCGCCAGCATGTCGGTGGCCGGCTTCGTGCCTCCCGACGCCGGTACGATGAAGGCCATCGAACGTGAAGCAGAGCGAACCAAAACGCCGTGGATCGGCGAGCATCTCGCCTTTATCACCGCAGAGCCAATCGAAGACGATCACACACAGCCAACCTCTTTGACGTACACCGTCTGCCCACAAATGAGTGAAGAGACAGTGGCGCGCGTCGCTACGAATCTGGCGTCGCTGCAGAAGCACTTCAAAACGCCTCTGATTGTCGAAAACTCGCCGCAGTATTTCGACGTGCCCGGCAGTTCGCTGTCGATGGTCGATTTTGTCAACGCGGTAGTGGAGCGTTGCCAGGTGGGATTGTTGCTCGACCTCACTCACTTTCTGATCTCGATGCTGAACACGAAGCGCGATCCGATGAGTGAGATCGATCGATTGCCGCTCGAGAAGGTGGTTGAAGTTCACATCTCCGGTCTGAGCGTGCAATCGGGAATCGCCTGGGACGACCACGCAACACCGGCGCCCCCAGTCGTGTTTGATCTATTCGAGCGTGTGATGGCACGAGTGCGTCCAAAGGCAGTGACGCTGGAGTACAACTGGTCGCCCGACTTTCCGGAGTCCACGCTGATGAAGCACCTCGACCGTGTTCACGAAATCGTGAGGAATTGATGAGCGCAAGTCGTGTTCACGCGATTGTTGCTGCCGGCCTGGAGAATCCGGAGCTGCTGGCGCGTTGGCAGCAGGAGCCGGAGTCGCTGCGCGCTCACGGGGTCGATCCCGCGGAGCTTGATCTCGATGCGATCTGGAAGTTTGCCGGACTGACGGCGAAGGTCAAGCACAACGGATTAAGATTCGATCTTCCTCTCACGTTTCGTTTTCTCAGTCTCAACGGTTTGGAAATTGAAGTCTTTGGCGCTTACGCTGCTCACAAAAGCAGAGCCGGGACGCGCTACGCTCCGACTACCGAAGGTCGAATCGTTGAGTTGATAAATTTTCTCCGAGACTGGCTCGACTTTGACCAGCCCGCACATTTATTGCTCTGGGATCTCATCCGGCACGAAACGGCGTTGGCCCAACTGCGAAAGCGCACGCCGGCGGTAAAGAGAGCCCGTGTCCCGCACATAGCCGGCGACATCATCCTGCACGAGATGACGTGTGATCCGCGCGTGCTCGGAAAGCTCCTGCGCGAGAAATCTTTCGATCCCGATAAACTGCAGCAGAGTATTGTTCACCTCTGTTATTGGAATCCGGGCGATCCGGAGGAGATCTGTATTCTCGAGCTGAACGAACTCGGTTATCACTTGCTATCACTGGTTGATGGCAAGCGGTCGGTAGCCGATTTCAATCGTCTGCTGGGTGGCAAATCGAGAATTTCAAAAAGACTGAAGGACGCATTCGCAGAACTCGCTCGCGTTGGTGTCATTAAGCTTGGGTAATTAAAAAGTTGTCTCTGCGTTTACCCAACTACGCTGAGTTCGCCGAGATACGCAGCGGGCCGCAGAGAAGACTCCAAAGTAAGACATACTGATTTGAGAATAACGCTGGTCGACAACCTGGTAATGCCTGAAGAGCACTCGCTCGAGTTGCTCGACGTGCATCCGCATCTCGGCTTGTTGTCACTCGCCGCTGTGGCTGAACGTGACGGGCACCTCGTCCAAATCTACGATCCCAAGCGCCTGATCCGATCGGGCGCGCTCAGTTATAACGAGACCGTCTACGATCGCGCGGCGCAAAGTTTGCTGTCGCAACGACCGGACGCGGTGGGTTTCACTACACTCGGTTGCAGCTTCTTGTTTGTGTTGAATGTCGCCGCCCGGCTCAAGCGGCAGGAGCCGGAGCTTCCGATTCTGCTAGGTGGACCACACGCGACGATGTTACATCGTGAGATCCTCGAACGGTTCACCCAATTCGATGTCATCGTTAGATACGAAGCTGACGAGATCTTGCCGGCGGTGCTCGCTAATCTGGAGAGCCGCGACTTTGCAGCGATTCCCGGCCTGAGTTGGCGTGCTAATGGCTCCGAGTTGAAGTTCAATCAAGGCGCACCTAAAGTCGAGAACCTCGATACGCTTCCGCTGTTGAACTACGACCATTACCCGGTGATGGAACTCGACCTGGATCTCTTGCGCGTCGAAGCCGGACGTGGTTGTCCGTTTCTGTGTACGTTTTGTTCGACGGCCAGCTTCTTTCAAAGAAGTTTCCGTTTGAAATCGGCTGCCCGGCTGGTCCGGGAACTCGACACGTTACACGAGAAATATGGCTATGTTGACTTCAAGCTCGATCACGATCTCTTCACCGTCAACAAGCGCAAGATCCTGGAGTTCTGCGAGGCCGTTAAGGATCGCAAGTATCGCTGGCACGTATCCGCGCGAGTCGATTGTGTCGACAATGAGCTGCTACAAAAAATGGCGGAAGCTGGTTGTGCTGGAATGTACTTTGGCATCGAGACCGGTTCGCGTCGAATGCAGGAGATTGTGCACAAACGACTCGATGTCGATTTGGTTGAGCCGACTCTTGCCGTAACCGAACAGCTCGGCATTCAAAGCACGGCGTCATTCATTACCGGTTATCACGAAGAGCTCGAGACTGATTTAGCGGAGACGCTTGATCTTCTGGGTCGTTGTGTGGGACCGTCATGTATTACTCAACTACACATGCTTGCGCCCGAGCCGGGGACGCCGATGTTTACCGAACATCGTGACCAGATGGAATACGACGGCTATGCCGGACCTTACAATGCATTCCAGGTCGCGCCTGAAGATACCCAGCTGGTACTCGATCACAGAGACATATTCTCGACGTATTATTATTATCCCGCGGCGTTGCCGCGTTCGCAGTACAAGTTTGCTGTCGAGGCGGTTGATTCGCTTCGTCACCTTGGTCCAATTGTTTTGAAATATCTGTTGCGAGCCTTTGAGCAGAAACTCAGTCGCCTTGTTTTCGCGATGCGTGATTGGGCCAAAGCTCAGGACCGGAACGCTCTGCCTGATGCTGACTTTGTCGAGGAGTTTGTCAGCTCCAGATTTGGACCACATCATCATCTGACGTCCCTCACTCGCTACGCGCTGCACTTGCCGAACGACGCCAACAGCGAAGTTGCAGCAGCCGCATTTGATCCGGATCAACAGTACCAACTCGACGCGAAGGTGCGTTTGTTGACCGACATGCACGACTGCGAAGCCTTGATTGAAAGAATCAGACTGGATTCAACGGGCGTGGGTTTGTTTGCTGAATCCGAGCTTTCAGAACGCGTGACTTACGTACTTACGAGTTCAGCCACTGCCTACCGGATTGATCCCGATTCGCAAGCGCTCTTGAGTTTATTCGAGCAGCCTCGCAGTTGCCGCGAAGTTACTGACTTGGTGGCTGAAGTCAGCGGCGTTGACGGGTTATCGAGTTCTTATTTCGCACCATTCATCGACGCGGGCATCCTCATCTCCCGCCCCGCGGTGCATCCCGAGTAAATGACAACCACGAAGTGGAGTGTGTTTGATCTGGTTGAAGCCTACCAGCTTTCGCGCGCCGTGGCGGTGTTGAATGATCTGAAGGTGTTTGAATCGGCAAAACCTTTCAGCGCCAAACAAGTGGCTGCGAAGCATGGCATCGACGCGACCCTCCTGGCTGGAGTGCTCGAGTACGTCGCGCTGCGAACCGAACTCTTGCGCCGAACGGTTAGCGGTCAGTTTGTTGTCTCCAAAAACAACTCGCGTTTTCTGATTGATTTGTATACCGGCGCGTATGGTGGTACTGCGAATCAACTCGCGCAGATCCTGCGCGACCCGGCGATCGCGCCGGCGTCGGTTGATCGGGTTCGTTATGCGCGTGCTTTCGAATCGGTGGATAGTGCGGCAGAGGGAATTCTTCCGGGTGTGATCCGCGCGTTGGAGTTTAACTACACGTTGGACCTCGGCTGTGGGAACGGTGATCTGCTGCTGGAGTTAGCGCGGAGTAATAAGACGTTTATTGGTTGGGGAGTCGATTCGAATCCGGCCATGCTCAAAGTAGCGCGAGCGAGATTGCGCGAGGCGCACGTCGGCAAGCGGGTGCAATTCCTTGAAGCGGATGGCGTGAAATTGCGCCAGGAGATTCCCGCAAGTTTGAGATCGCAGATACAGTCCATCACCTGCTGCAATTTTGTGAATGAGATGTTTGCGGATGGTGAGCGCCAGGCGATCAATTGGTTTCGCGAGTTGCGCAAATGTTTTCCGGGACGGCCTTTATTAAACTGCGATTACTATGGTCGACTGGGACGCACGAAGCATCGCAAGGTACCACGCGAAACTCTGTTACACGACTACGCGCAATTGATCTCCGGCCAGGGTATTCCACCGGCAACGATGGCGGAGTGGCGTTCGATCTATTCCAAAGCCGGCTGTCGCCTGGTTCATGTAGTCGAAGACATCTCAACCACGCGTTTCATTCACATCATCGGTCTATAGCCACAAAGAGCATCCGCAGATTACACAGATTCATTGGAAGAAATCTGTGTAATCTGTGGAGACCATTGACAAGACTTTCACTCCCAGTAAAGAATGCATTCGTACTCGAACTCAAACTCGCCCGCCACTTTTAACTTGTCCACCAAGGAGTGAACCATGCGTAAGCGAATCGCTATCGCTCTTTCTTGTCTTCTGCTCATCGCCCCTTCAGCAAACGCATTTCTCGAAGACCTCTGCCAATCGCGGGATGGGAAGAGGTCACTCGGCTACTGTGTCCGTCCGGTATGCCCTTCAGGATTTCCGGAGAATCGCGCGTGTCCGGCACAGACGCTCGACTTCGCCACTATCAAGCCTGGCCGGAGCATGATCCATGCCGACTCCACTTACTTCATCGCTCAAGCCCTCGGCTACCGAGCTGACGTCGCATACTGGATCACGGCTTACAATGAGGTCACGGACTATACCCAATACAAGCCACTCGATCAGTGCGGCAACGAGGCTTCGTTGCAGAACTCAGGTCGCACTTACATCTCGGCGCAATTCAATGGTTTTCAGCGAACAAATCTGAACACCGATGGCCCTCTCGATCATTATGTAGTCAACTTTTCACCTAACGGGCAGGGAACCGATGTGCACGGCGCGGGCGGCGTGCAGTCGCTCTACCCGCTGCACTATCCGAGGCCGCCGGGCTATCCCGTTCACATCGACGATACCTATCAAAAGACGCTTGCCAACGCGCGCCAGTGGGCCATGATGCCAGGACCAGAGCCGGGTCTTCTGTGCACTGTCGGTCTGACAACATCAGACGGCAAGAGCTGCCTGAGTGGAACGCTCACCGGCACCGTCCCGTTAATCATGAGATCCTCGAAAGGTTTCTCCTTCGACGTGCCGGCGGGGAAGAAAGTCCTTAATTACGTCAGCGATACCGACTTTGACTACTACGAGGAACTCGGTGCATATCTCAAAGACAAGCGGAAGACGCTGGGCACTTTGTGGAAAGATCCGAAGTCGGATTCAGTTCCCATCCAGCTCGCGCGCATCGGGCTCTATCTGCACATGCTACAGGACACGTCGTCACATGCTACGTACTGCGGCGACGACGCGCCTTCACCGCCGGGCGGCACCGATGCCGGCACTTACATGTTCAACTCTGACTCCACTACGAACACGATCAAGGTATCGTTTGGTAGCTCGTGTGCTGCGAGTCCACACCTCGCGGGACACGTTCAGGAAACCGGCACCGGCGACGATCCGCTACCGCTGCGCAACTACGTCGCACTCAAAAACACGGTCGATGAACTGATCGTGTTTGGCAACGAAGTAGCGCTCAAGCATCCCGGTTGGATCATCAACCGCGAGCTGCTGCCGCCAAACCTGGTGGATAAGAACGGGCAAGGTTTCACTGCCGCCGATCTGAAGGCGCAGCTCGTCGGCGTGATCGTGAGCGGTGTGCCATATAGCCGCGCCGAGGTCTACAAGTCAGCAGTCGTCACGTTGCCATTGCAGTTGAAGGACGCGATCCAGCGTCTGCAAGCGATGAACCGCGCGCTCGGCTCCTTCTCGGAGGTGCTGCGCAAGCGATCGGACCGCCCGAATAGGTTTGTCGCATTCGAGCCGATGCCGGGTAATTCGTTCAGCGCGGGCGACAAGTCGGTCTGTTGGACGTCGCGGCCGCGTGAATCGAGCAGTGGTCGTTGACCTAGATGCAGAGTCACCGCTCAAGTTTGATGCGGTGACTCTGCACCACAAGGCATCGACTTCGGTCATCGAACGAAGTGAAATCCTTGCCCATTGAGATGTTTTGAATATAATTTAGGCCGTTCGTTAGTAGCTCAGCATGGGTTTGCCTCAAAAGTCCGCTTTCAAAGACAGAGAGTAGGCCACCAAACAGCACCAAAAGCGCAAATGATTAAAACCTTAAGGATTACCTCTACTGCTAAGAATTCATTTGTGCTTTGTGTGCCTCTTTGTGGCCTTCAAGATGACTTTTGAGGCAAAGCCGCTCAGCATCAAGCTGTGCCCAGTTGATTCTCGGTGAAGAATTCTATCACCCTGAAGTTCCTATCAGGAGCTTTCTCCAGAGCTAAGTATCCAACCGATTGCCCGCATCTCCTGGAATTGACGCCTCCTATGCCACTCCAGAGAAGTGGAGAACTGAATCTCAAACTCGCCGCTTAGAGGGTGAGGATGGCAAGCTATCTTGAATCTAACGTGATCTACTCAACAAGGAGTTGCAAATGTCGAACTCTCTCAATCGCCACTTTGTGTACAGCCTCAGCGTTGCTCTGTTGGTCTCACTTGTCATAACCGGAAAACACATCTTTGCTCAATCAACTCCGGTTCGTTCCCAGACTGTTCGGCCGAATCCCGTTAATCTGAATTTTGAAGAGGGACCTGCTACTCAAGCTCCAGACGGTTGGTACTTGCCAACCAAAATAAATTACGCGGTAGAGCTGACTGACGTGCAGCCAAAGTCAGGCAAACGCGCTGCAGTGCTCCGTAGCATTCCAACCACCGAGGCTGGTTCCGCGTTTGGGAACCTCATGCAGGTGATCGATGCCACTCCATTCAGAGGCAAACGCGTGCGGCTCAGAGGTGCTGTACGGACAGAATCTAATGAATACGGTCGTGCGCAACTGTGGCTCCGAGTTGACCGCGCCGCAAATCAGGCCGGGTTCTTTGACAACATGGGCGAACGCCCCATCACGTCAGGCGAGTGGCAGTATTACGAAATTATTGGTGATGTAGATGAAGATGCATCCGTAATCAACATCGGAATGCTTCTGATCGGGAGAGGCAAAGCCTGGTTGGACGACGTCTCGTTTGAGGATCTAGGGCCGCTGGTTGTACGCGCGGAGTCAGCCCGTCCTTTAACCGATCGCGGTCTTCAAAACGTCGTTGCTTTTACGCGCCTACTTGGTTACGCGCGGCACTTCCACCCTAGTGATGAAGCTTCCGCGATTAACTGGGACACGTTTGCAATTGAGGGGATCAGTACTGTCGAGAACGCCAACAATCCCCTTGAGTTAGCAGAAAGACTTGAACAGCTTTTTCAACGGGCAGGACCAACTATAAGCGTGTTTCCTACGGGTAAGCGTCCTCAACTTCCTGGCGCGCTGAGGTCTCCTAAAAATGATCCCCCTCTAAAAATCGTTTCCTGGAAGCATGTGGGTTTCGGTCAAAAAGATCGACAGAGTATCTACACGAGCGAGCGCGTGTGGAGAGAGCTTCCTCGAGGAACTATGCCGACAATAGCCGCCGAACCATTTGTCTCCGATCTCGGTGGCGGAGTTTCAGCTATTGTTCCACTTACTCTGCTGGGAGACGCAAAAGGCACGTTGCCACACTCTACCGCCCAAGTGGCTGAATCGAAATCCTCGTTGGTGAAGTATTCCGGCAACGATCACGCCACGCGACTGGCGGACGTCGCTCTAGCGTGGAATATTTTTCAGCACTTCTATCCGTACTTTGACGTCGTACAGACCGACTGGCGACGAACTCTCGAGACCGCGCTCAGGTCCGCAGCGAACGACCCTGACGAAAAGGCGTTCCTAAATACGCTGCGAAAGATGGTCGTAGAACTGCACGATGGGCATGGCGGAGTTTATCAAGGTGCTTCTGGAAGTTTCACCGTACCAGTGATATTTGGATGGATTGAAGCACGTTTGGTTGTGACCGACGTCGCTGATGCGGGTGCCGAAGGACTGCAACCGGGGGACATCGTGCTCAAGGTCAATGGCACGCCAAGTGACAAGTTGCTCATGGAGAAGGAGGCACTAATATCTGGCGCGACACCTCAATGGCGTCGTCATATTGCCTTGAATGAGTTGAGGCGTGGCGTGAAAGATTCCGAAATGCAACTGGACGTTTTGATCCAATCTGGAGAGACGCGGCACATCACGTTGAAACGAAACACTGAAATACCGGCTCTAAGGCCAATGCGGCCGCCGAAAGTACATGAATTAAAACCCGGAGTCTTCTACCTCAATCTTGACCAGATTAAAGATGAAGAGTTTATGGCGGCCTTACCGCGACTGGAGCAGGCAAAAGGGATCATTTTCGACTTACGTGGCTACCCTTCTGTGTCACCGATGGTCATATCCCATCTCATAGATAAACCGGTCCAGTCAGCGCGATGGATGGTGCCGATCGTCACTACGCCGGATCATGCGCAGATGAGTGATTACGATACCAGGGGACGGTGGACATTAGAACCAAAAGCACCACGTCTTAAAGGAAAAATAGCTTTTCTTACGGATGGTCGAGCAATCAGTTATGCCGAGTCGTACATGGGCATTATCGAGGCATATAAACTCGCGGAAATTGTCGGCGAAACGACCGCGGGCACGAACGGCAACGTTAATCCATTCGTTCTTCCAGGTGGCTACCAGGTCGTGTGGACAGGAATGAAAGTACTAAAGCACGACGGTTCGCGTCATCACGGCGTAGGTATTCGACCGACCGTACCGGTATCGCGGACCATTCGAGGGATAAGAGAAAAACGGGACGAGCAGCTTGAGCGTGCAATTGATATAGTCAGTCAATAGTCTGCTGCATTTAACTCATGATGTGGGTTGGGTTTGCCTCAAAAGTCCGCTTTCAAAGACAGAGAGTAGGCCACCAAACAGCACAAACAGTGCAAATGATTAAAACCTTAAGGATTACCTCTACTGCTAAGAATTCATTTGTGCTTGTGCCTCTTTGTGGCCTTCAAGATGACTTTTGAGGCAAAGCCAATGTGCCGGAGAAATCATTCCCCCACGGCCTTCGAGAGGCTGCGAATAGTCGCGACGCGTCTTTCGGCGCTGACGCTGATGTGCATTTGTGCCGCAGCAGCGTCAGCAAAGACTCTTCCAGTGCATATTTTTACTTCGTCCGATGGCCTGGGAAGCAGTTTCATCAACCACTTGATGCGCGATTCGCGTGGCTTCTTATGGTTCGCAACGCGTGACGGTCTTTCTCGTTTTGACGGTCTTCGTTTCGTTACTTATCAGGTCGGAAACAAGGACGCACCACCGGGAATTGAGAATTCCTTTGAAACGAGTAAAGGCATTTACTGGATAGTGACAACGGGTGGATTGTATCGCTATGACCCGAACTCGGCGCCGGTTACAGCGCAAGATAAGAATAACGGAAGACCGATTCTCAATGCCGAATACATTAACGACTGGCGTGGTTCTTTTTACGAAGATAGCGACGGCAGAATTTGGTTTGTAGGCTACAACGGCCTGAGTGTGCTCGAGGAAAAAGACGGCCGAGTTCTTTTTCACACGGTTGAGTTGAATGTGCCCGCACGCCCCGCGGTTTTCGGCATTACCGACTTTCGTCAAGCTCGAGATGGAAGTTTTTGGATTGTTACCACCGCCGGAATCATGCGTCGTTTACCCGATGGGCGCGAAATTTTTTACGGCGTTGAGAATCCTCGTACCGACCTTTTCAATTCCGTTCTGGAAGACGATTCGGGACGAATCTGGCTAACACGCTCATCCGGCATTTACGTTATCAAACCTGAAACTCTATCGGACCTGCGAGAGCTTGGACGTTTGACCGTGCGTAAATTGGACGCGCTTGCAGAGCTAAAAACCAGCGCACAACCATTAATGCCGGAACAGGCGGGAGCACTCTTCAAGTTTACAGCGCTCGAAGGCTTCGTTAAGGGTGCAACAGAATTCTTGTACAAAACTTCCGACGGTCATATTTGGATGTCGACCCGGGAAGGTGTCATCGAGTTTGACGGACAGACTTTTAACGCCTACACGTCAGAGAAAGGATTCGCCGGAGAGAACGCGCAAATGGTCGAGGATCTGGACGAGAATCTCTGGATGGGTGGCAACAGGAATTTAGTTCGGTTTAATCGCAAGGGCCTGACGACCTACGACGCGGCTGACGGATTTCAAACTTCGAGCATTCTAACCCTTGGCACGAGCCGCGACGGAAAACTCTACGCTGCGAGCAGCGACTTTTACGTCAATCAATTTGACGGTAAGAAGTTTCAATCTTTCCGGCCGGCTTTGCCTGGGCATGCAAGGGCGATGTGGAATTCAGATACTACTCGCCTCGACTCTCGGAATGAGTGGTGGTTTTTAACCACCGAGAAACTCTATCGGTTCGCATCTGCAAACCAATTAGCTTCACCCCCACAACAAAAGCCACTGGCCGTTTATGATGAGCAGAGCGGTTTGAAAGCCAGCTCAATGTATCGCAGTTTTGAAGACCGGCAAGGCGATATTTGGATTAGCCACCGCGCCGCGCCCGATGCCGCTGATGCAAAATTCGGTTTGGCTAAATTCAATCGTGCTACAGAAAAGTTTCACGCTTTTTCCGAAGCCGAAAATTATCCCTCAAGAAAATCAGCCTCGGCGTTTGCCGAAGATGCGGCCGGAAACTTGTGGATTGGTTTTTACGAAGGCGGGCTGGTGCGATACTCCGGCGGCCGTTTCACGGTAATCACAAACGGTTTACCGGAAGGGTTGATTACGGATTTGCACCTGGATAGAAAAGGCCGGCTTTGGCTTTCGACGGCTTTCAGCGGCCTCAGCCGGATTGATGATTTGAACGCAGAAGTCCTTAAGTTTGTTACTTACAAAACCGACAACGGCCTGGCAAGCAACAATGTTCGTTCGATAGCTGAGGATAATTTAGGACACATCTATGCAGGTACGGCTCGCGGTGTAGATAGAATTTCGCCCGAAACCGGTCACATAAAACACTATTCCACGAGTGATGGACTCGCCGGCGATTTTGTCAGCTCAGCGTTTTGCGATAGTGAGGGCGTTTTGTGGTTCGGCACGCCGAACGGTCTGTCGCGACTTATGCCACAACTGGACAGAAAAAGCGCCGCACCACCCATCTGGCTGGGCGGGCTTCGAATTGCGGGTGAAAGCCAACGTATTTCAGATCTCGGTGTAGCGGAAATTTCTAATCTGGAACTCGCCCCTGCTCAAAACAATTTGCAAATCGATTTTTTCGGGCTTGATTTCAGTCCCAACAGATCTCTGCGTTATCAATACATGCTGGAAGGAGCCGACAAAGATTGGAGCGCTCCAACCGAAGAACGCACCATCAATTTTTCAAATCTCTCGGCAGGCAGTTATCGTTTTTTAGTTCGGGCGATCAATGCCGATGGTCTAATCAGTGAGAAGCCGGCCGTCGTCTCATTCAAACTTCTCCCGCCGATCTGGAGGCGTTGGTGGTTCATTCTGATTGTGGTGATTATTCTCGGTGGTTCGGTTATCACCTTGGATCGGTTTCGGGTATTGAAAACGCGGCAAGTTAAAGTTGCACTAAAACAAACTACTGAGAGTGAAACGCGCTACCGCACGTTGGCTCAAACAGCATCAGACGCAATCATTACGATCGACGAAAACAGTAAAATCATCTACGCCAACGAAGCTGCGGAACATGTCTTCGGATACAGGGCTGATGAAATTATTGGTGAACCATTGACCAAACTTATGCCACAACGCTTCCGTTCGCGGCATGACGCCGGTTTGCATCGCTACATTACAACCAACACAAAGAACATTGGGTGGACCGCCGTCGAACTTCCCGGCCGGCATAAATCGGGCGTGGAAATTCCGCTCGAGCTTTCCTTTGGCGAATTTGAAAAAGACGGCAACAGATTCTTTACCGGCATCGCCCGCGACATCACGGAACGTAAAGTTGCCGAAGCTGCTTTGGAAAAATCGAGAGAAGAACGCTTTCGCGAATTGGAGCGCGTGCGCAAACGCATCGCCACCGACTTGCACGACGACATCGGCTCATCGTTGACGAAAATCTCACTGTTGAGTGAGGTGATAAACCAGCGCGCCGGCAGCGATGAAGGGCCAATCACAAAACCGCTGGCCATGATTGCCGGCACGTCACGTGAACTTGTCGACTCGATGAGCGATATTGTTTGGGCCATCAATCCGCAGAAGGATTACTTGAGCGATTTGACCGGAAGAATGCATCGTTTCGCAGCGGACGTACTTACAGCGCGCAATATCAAATTCATCTGGCGCGCGCCCGAGTTGGAAAAAGATATCTCAGTTGGCGCAAACGTGCGGCGTGAGATTTTTCTGACTTTCAAAGAGTGCATCAACAACATGGTGAAGCATTCTCAATGTTCCGAAGCTCACCTGGAGGTCAGGATTAACAGCCACAGTTTGGAAATGTATCTGCGCGACAATGGCAAGGGCTTTGATAATTCGCACGAAACTGATGGTCACGGCTTGCTCAGCATCAAGGAACGGGCCGCCGCTCTTGGCGGCGAGCTAAACATCCAATCTCAATCGGGCCAGGGAACAAGCATCCGGCTGAAAGTCCCGCTCGATCAACATTCAAGTTAGAGCAACGTAATTGGCTGAATCTATCAAAGTAGTCATTATCGAAGATCGCCGCGAGATCCGCGAAAGTCTATCTATTTTAATTAGCGGGACGGCGGGTTTTGAATGCATCGCGGCTTACCGATCGATGGAAGAAGCTCTGCCACGCATCGGCTCGAGACTTCCGGACGTCGTGTTAACCGACATTGGACTTCCGGGAATGGACGGCATCGAGGGAATCAAGCTACTAAAGAAAGAGTATCCGAATCTGCTGTTTGTGATGCTTTCTGTTTACGACGACGACGAACGAATTTTTGACGCGCTTTGCGCCGGCGCGTGCGGATACCTCTTAAAGAAAACGCCGCCCGCTCGGCTGCTTGAGAGCTTGCGCGAAGCGGTCGACGGGGGCTCGCCGATCTCGCCTGAAGTGGCGCGTCGGGTCGTTTCCTTATTTCGCGACATTCGCCCGCCTGAACGTGCAGAATACGACCTTACCCCACACGAGAAACGCCTGCTGAAAATGCTGGTTGAAGGACACAACTACAAAACGGCGGCCTTGGAATTAAATGTAAGTGTCAACACGATCTCATTCCACATGCGGCATATCTACGAAAAGCTACAGGTCCATTCAAAATCGGAAGCAGTTGCGAAAGCTTTGCGCGACCGGTTGATTGTCTGAGAGAACACAAAACACAAACGGAATCACAAAAGAGCACAAACGCATTTAAGACGCGTTTGTACTCTTTGTGCTTCCACTGTGTTTTTTGTGGCTTCGTTACTGTAAGCGACAATCGCCCGGACAGGTTTGCGTGTTCTCGCCCAGGTCGCAGACGTTGTTACCACAGGTTGGTCCACAATCGTTCGGCGCCGATACATGATTCTCTCCACGACTCACTTCGCAGACGCCGTCAAATTCATTAGGCATCGGAAGCGGCGGCGAGTTTGGCCAAAGCGACTGCAAGCCGTGGTCGCCGAGTTCGAAAGGGAACCACACGGTTAAGACCAACTGGGTGCGGTCAAACGTCTTGGTCCATCCCGGTTGGCCGTTGAATGTGGCGCCAAGCGGAGTAGCTGCCTGCAGGGCGCCGACACTCGCGAAGGGATCAGGTGACGCGATGCGGTCGGCGAAATAAACGAGCTGTGCGAGCTGCTCTTCCTTGTTGTAGAGCAGCCAAACTCCTGTCAATCCACTCGCTTCGGCCGTTGCCAGCAGCGCTTGGAATTTCTGCTTGAGCGTCGCCATCTGACTTGCTTGCGGCACACTCCAGCGCTCCGTCCTGACGACTGCTTGTTGCGGCAGGTCCTTAAAGTTGTGAGCGCTAATAACGCCCCACGAGAAGCAGGCGGGATTCAGGAAGTAGGGCCGGTCAAAGAAGTGTATGCCGTCGAGCACGAAGTCGTTCTCGACCCACGACTTGTATTTCACTGCATCCTGTTTGGTGTCGAAGAGATAGCGGCCGCCGCTAAATAGATTGCCCGTGGCAAAATCAATACTCAGCGGAATCTGTTTGCGCTGCATGCCGGGACGTTCGGCCATGTACATACGGTCGCGCTCGATGATTGGAGCGACCTGGTCCAAAGGAAGATTGCCGGGAAGCGAAAAGTCGCAGGTGAACGCGCCTCTGGCTTTAATATTGCCGGGCCTTGACTTGAGTTCGTCGGAGTCGTCTGACGCCGCCTTGATGGTGGATAGTGGGACCAGGCTCAATAGCAATAAAGGCAGCGCAATCGCCACCAGGATGCGCTGGCTGAACCGGGGTTGGTTTCGCGAATTTGAGTATTTAATCATGATGTCTCCTTCGTAACTGACGTTGATGAGGTCATTAATACGCCGTTACGGGAGAAGTGACGCCACTTGCATGAGTGGCAATTTCATGGGGAGAGTTGCGATTCGCCGTCATTCCCCACCTGTTCAGGTGGTTAAGTAATTCTGCGACGAATGTCCCACCTACACAGGTGGTGCTTAGTCCGGGTAACACGACTTAGACTGATCAGAATGAGCAACACGCCCGATTCGGTAACGATCAAAATAGCCATCATCGAAGACGAACGTACTATTCGAGAAGGTCTGGCAATGCTCATCAACGGCACGCCCGGCTTTTGCTGCACCGGCAGTTATCGGTCAGTTGAAGAGGCTCTCGATAGGATCCAATACGATGTGCCGGCCATCGTTCTAAGCGATATCGGATTGCCAGGCATCGACGGAATTCAGGGCATTCGTCTTCTCAAGGAACGTTATCCTCAATTGCAATTATTGATGTTGACGGTTTACGACGACGACGATCGAATCTTTGATGCGTTGTGCGCCGGGGCTTGCGGCTATCTGTTAAAAAGCACCCCGCCCGCTCGGTTGCTAGAAAGTCTGAAGGAAGCTGCGTCGGGTGGCGCACCGATGTCGCCGGAAGTAGCCAGAAGGGTCATTACGCTGTTTCGCGAGATCCGCCCACCGGAACCTTCGGTTGAGGATCTAACGCCTCACGAGAAGCGGCTCCTGAAGTTGATCACTGCCGGTCACAACTACACTACTGCGGCGGCTGAACTGAACGTCAGCTACAACACGATCAAGTTTCACATGCGGCACATTTACGAAAAGCTCCAGGTGCATTCAAAGTCTGAAGCCGTCGCTAAAGCGCTGCGCAACCGCCTGCTGTAAAAGCCTTGCACAAAAAATCCTGTTAATCCTGTCTAATCTTGCAAATCATGTGAAGCGATGTTTCGGATTCAGGCGCGAAGAGCATTTGTACAGAATTTACAAGATTCACATGATTCACAAGATTTTCAATCGCGTCTAAATTTCGACCAGCCGACTTTTTGTGCAAAGCCTGCTGTAAACTTTTGTTCTCACTGTCTTCTTTAGTTTTCACCACACCAAATTCTGTCTTGAATGTTGCTACCTGCGCGGGTGGCGTTCGTTGCGTGACTCTCAAGTACAACTCACGTGTTGCGAGAGAGCTGGTAACAACCTGCTGAATCGCACACGCAACGTTAACGGCGCCGGCAAATTTGCACCGCCATCATTTTAATTTCTTGATTATTTGTAAGGAGAAAGATCGTGAAGACGCAAATTAGAAGCATGAGCACGAAGGTGCTTGTTTGGATTTTATTACTCGCTTGTGGTTTAGCCTGCGTGCCCCGGAGCGAGGCGCAAACCAGGGCTTCAAACACTCGCCGCGTAATTGCTCCCAAAGGACAATACTGGATTCATCAAAGCCCGCTCTTTTCTAAGCAGCAGGCGAGCGAGAAACGAGTTGCGACCGCCGCGCGCGAAACTACAGCGCGCAACGATTCCATCGTTATTGATCGCTCCAGGATTTCAATTCCCAACATTTGCCCGATGGTTCCCGTGATGTTGCAACCGATGCCTAACGGAACCAAGGTGGCCGCTCGTTGGGACTCTTGTGAAGGCATCAACACACAGGTTGATTTCGAAGGAGTTGTCGACGCTACGGGCGGGACCATGGAAGGCGTAGTGACGTATGAAGTCAATGAAGTAGACATTTCGGACGTGATTGTCGCCACGGTAGCAAGCGGTGAATCACTGCGTATGGGCACTTACAACGTGCAATTTCTTCCCTCAATCTTCTTTACCAAACCAATGACTGACGCGGTCCATATCGCCGACCGGATCAAGGCCAGCGGGTACGACATCATTGCCCTCAACGAAGTGTTCGTGACAAATGCGGGGCTCACTTTCGTAGCGCAATTGAAGGACACCTATCCTTATTACATCAGCCTGCTCGAGGGCCCGGAAATAGTTAACCTCCCGGACAGCGGCAGCGGCCTGATGATCTTTAGTCGTTTTCCATTCGCAGATCTTTCGCAACTCGCCTACCAGGTCCCGGCAGCGCTGTGCGAGGGCAGCGATTGCACGAAAGCCGCTTTCGTCGAGTATGAGCCCGCGTGCGAGGGCACGGATTGTTTGTCGGACAAAGGAGCGGGGCTGGTCAGAATTCGCAATCCAATGACGAATCGCATCTACAACGTGGCGTTTTCACACATGCAAGCGGCATATACGGATACGGACACGCTCGCGGATGCCCAGCAGCATGTGGCAACACGACAAGCCCAATTCGAGCTCGTGAAAGAGATGATTGTCGGCACGCTGACACCTGCCCAACTCATGAGCGAGGAGATCTTCTACATGGGCGACTTGAACGTCGATGGCGATCTCCAGGACTCGGATCTGGGAGCCAATAACGTAGATAAACAGAATCTGTATGAATGGAATCAGCGGTTTGGACCAACGGGAGATTTCTCTCTCTTGCTCGATCACCTCGTTGACACGTGGGCCTTCGAAACCTCGCCCAACGATCGAGGTATAACAAACACCAAGCAATGGGGCGCAGGCGAGAACCAGGGAGCGCGGCTCGATACCATTCTGCGTAACTCTCAGTCGCGGCTCTGCGCGCAGCACATGACCCTCGCCCACAATCTACGCTGGAGTGATGATGGCGTTTACATCGAAGGTGGAATGGGATTGGCCGGCAAGCAGGAGTTGAGCGATCACATCGGGGTCAATATCGATCTCAACCTAAACGCAGCGCGTTGCAAGCCTACCATCGCCGAGGACATGAATGTGGTACCGGGCGTATTTACATCGACAGCCGGAAAAGTCGAGTTTCCCGGCAGCGTGCAGTGGTTTCGTTTCGATGAGCCTGGTACCTACTCATTCGCGGTAGAAGGTATTAGTGGAGTCGATTTCCAAGTGTATGAAAGCACTGATCTTTCCACTCCCGTGCCGCAGTACAAGGACGAGACGACCAACCTGCTGGATCCTTTTGGAAAGCCCAAGACGCTGAAAGAGTTCAAGCTGCCGGAGGCGCCCTTCTACATCAAGGTTTTCCACCCGGATCGCACTAAGGTCGGAAACTTCACCTTGCAATCCGTGATGCACGACTGCACGAGCAAAGAACTGGCCTGTGTAGTTTCGGCCGGCGAACAGCTCAATCAGACCATCAACAACATGCCGCTAAACAGCGATGACACAGCATGGTTCGAACTTACCACTGAAGATACCGGCACTCTGGGCGCCCAGGACATCCAACTGGAGGTCGACAACATTACGCCAGGCGCGCAAAGTTATTTCAGTCTGGAAGTTAGGGAAGAAGATGGAACAACCACGATTGCGTCAGTGCCGGCTGCGCAGCTCGACCTGGACGGCTCGGGAAATTACATGCTGAGTGTTGAGGCTGACACTCCGGATGCCAAGAAGATGTTTATGCTGGTGAAGCGGACCGGGCCCGGTGCCCCTCCATATCCTATGGAAGCAACCAAGTTTCGGGTGGGTTGGACCACCAATCTGAACTTCCTCTTTGGTAATCAAATGGGTATGGCGGATGCATTCACGATGAATCTGCACGCCTTTGCCACGACGGACAGTATTGTTGGTGGGGATGATGAGATCTACATGCAAATCAGCATCGACGGGAACGCGCCTTCAAGCGAAGTTTTCGTAGGACAATTCTCCACTGACTCACACAAGAGCATGGAAGAAATAATCGGCGCACTTCGCTTCTTCAAAAGCGTGACGATTTATCTGCGTGAGGAGGATGGAGCGTTTGAAGGGGAGGACGACCACTTCATGTTTCACATCGAGGCCCTCGGCCCTCACATCCCTGGTCACGTGAAGGGCGAACTTGAGCACGCGGCCGACGATGGTCGTTACAAGATCTTTTTCAACATCGCTCACGGCTTCGACAAGAAGTAAACAACCTCCAGCTCCGCACTTGCGGCTGGCATTTTCCCGGCGAGAGAGGTGGGCCAGCCACCTCTCTCGTCAATTTATGTGGGTTCGGCATAACTTGAAATTTTTACTCATCGCATTAGGAGCGCAGGGTAAAACGACATATGGCACCACGGTCACGTTGCCGAATGCAGAACTCGCAAATTGTATGATCCCACGCTGGCGCTCGCACCATCGGCTGCTATTCCTTTTACTTCGAACTGAAAATCATTGCTGGGTAGAAACTCGGCAGGTACTCTCAGAAGGACACTTGCCGCTCCATTTGCATTCGGGGGTAGATCAGTGATTGTAAAGAGTTCGTCCCCTTCGAAAGTTCTTGCCGTGACACTGTATTTAGCGTAGTGCGCGGACGTTAAGGCAAAGGTAAGGTTGAGCACCTTAACTTCCTGAGCGATTTGGACCTCCGTTAATTCTCCGCTACCTCGGAGGGTGGTCGGTTGGAGCAATACTTCCACTCCTTGTTCCGAACTGGGCGGCTTCCGATTCAATTCAGCAATCCGGAGCTGCATAAGCTTGTGTTGCGTGTCTATAGAAGCTAACTCGGATCTCAACCTCCTTAGTATCGAGGGAGTTAGAAAAAGAAGCAGAACCACCGCGGTGGCAGTGGCTGTGGTCCAACCCTTGTGCGTCTTTAGAAAAAGCAGAAATCCCTGCCACCAGGAGCGACGCTGAGGCTCAACCGGATCGCTGATTTCCTGTTCGAGATAGGCGTCAACTGCTTGAGCAAAAAGGAGATTCTTACGGCGTTCATTATTGAGAATGAAGTTCTGCCTGAATAGCTCGCAGTCACGAGGGGGCATGGCGTCTAAGGCGTAATCGTCGATCAAGTCAACCTCTGCGCGTGCCAGCTCGGCCGCCAGGGTTTCGTCAGAAAACAACCGCTCTTCGATCTTTTCCCGCTCTGCTTCAGGCAGGTCAGCGAGCAGATACCTGCGCAAAATAACTTCCATACTCTGTTCGCTCATTTGCTTCTCTCCTGACACTGCGGAAGCATTTCGCTTTATATGTCTTCGGACTTCATATCATTACTCTGCGATATGTTGCCAAGACATTCTTCAACACAATTTCGGAGCTTTGTGCGTATACGGTGGATGCGAGCGCGCAAAGCGCCTGTGCTTAGTCCCATTTTGTTTTTCATCTCTTTGCGACAATCGATTTTCGCCCTCTTGCGTTCCTGATAATAGGGAAGAATCAGGTTACGGCTTTCGCTAGTCAGTTTTTCGAGGCAACGTTTAAGGCAATCAAGATAAGGCTCAAGTTCGGGACGCGACGGGTCTGGCGGTGGGTCAAGCTTCCGTTTGACTTCGCGGCAATACTCTCGAAAAACATTCCTGGCTACGGCGTAAAAATACAGCACAGGATCGCCTTCGTACTCTTTCTTCCACTCTTTAGGCTTCTTCGCAACACGGTTTATGGTTTCGTCTGCCAGATCCTCGGCCATACTGCACTGACGGTTCAAGTAAAACCATATCAGGCGGCGACGAATAAGCTCGTACTTGTCGGCCGCCCGGTTCGGATCGGGATCGAGCCATACCAGGAGATCGTCAAACTGGGTTTTCGTCAGATTCGAATCAGTCTTCATCTGCAGGATCGAAATGCTGGAAGCCAGCAACCCCGCGACGTTCTCGTGCGCTTTTACGCCGCTGCTTGATTATCCGGACCATCGCGTAAGCACTGCCAAATGAAACGATGAAGATCCCACCTAGTATTGCTACCCCTTGAATTTTGCCACTGGCAGGGACTTCGATCTGATTCGAGTATTGACCCTGAAAAACAAAGGCAGCCCAATAAAAAGGCGCGCGCCACCTCTCTTGTCGCCACATCTTTTCTTTTGCTTTTCGCAGCGCTGCGGCTGGAGGCAAACCCTCGTTGAACATAGCGAAGTAAAAATGGCCCATCAATTCAGCGGTAGCTTCATCATCGACTTTCCAAAGACTTGCTACAATACTTTTCGCGCCTGCATACATGAATGCACTCGGCAATCCGATGACACCTTCCCCACGAATGTCTTTTCCCAGCCCGGTACGACACGCACTCAGGACAATCAGGTCCGCCGATAGGTCAAGATTATAGACATCGTAGACGCGGAGGAACCCGTTGCGATCATTGCCGCGCTCATCCAAAAGCGAGAGCACAATTCCTGATAACTCAGGATGCTCACTATTTAGTAGGCCATGAGTCGCAAAGTGTACGACGCGATAACCCTTTACACCTCCATTCAAAACCTGCTCTTTAGTAGCTGCCAAGCCGGTAGTCACCACCCCTTCACCGTGAGTAGCCGCGAGTATCGCTTTTGCTTCGCGCAAGGTTGAAGGTAGTCGTGATAGCTTTTGCGGTGTGTCATTTGCCACAAAACTTCTGTGAGTAGCCGAAAGGTACGCGTTCTCCGCCTCTTTCGCAACGTTGCCTTGTGCTCTCACGACGCGCGGATCGTTTTTGTCGAACACTGGATCGGCGAATACCGCGAGGGTCTTACTGCTAACGGTTGCATTGTTCTTCACCGCGCCAAGCGCGGACAGCGTCAGGGCTGAGGGAATTGATATGACTTCATGTTTAAGAAAGAGCGGTTCCAGATCCGCCGTTATCTGTTCCGGCGTTAAACCTGGAGACGGAAGAGCGTCAAACATGAGGTAATGGAGCGACCCATCAGCGACGATCAACAATCGTTTCGAACCGAGTTTGGCGGCTACAGGGCCCAGCAACATCGTGCTGAGCTGAGCCGCTTGTCTCCAGTATTCAGCATCGGCCTGCTTTATCGCGTCAACGTTCGTTTGGTTTAACTCATGGGTCGACTCACGAATGGTAGCCAGTTCGTAAACTTTCCGCACCAGGCTTTCGATCGTAGAACGGGATGGCAATTCATAGCTCGTAATACCGGTTCGACTTACCGCCCACAGGTAACTTCCTTCTTCCCCTAATGCGAACTCCAGCAGCAGTGTCTCATCGTCTGCAATAATCCTTTGCAGGTCCTCGGACCTCAACTGGCTTGTTTCGGTGAGCACAGCATGAGGCGAATTCTGTCGCTTTAATTGCGAGCGAACGTCCTGGTACTCGATCGTGAGCGCTCGAATTTCCTCCTTCACTTGTTGACTCTCTTCCGGAGTATACCCCCGCGACAAGATGCTCATTTGTCGTTCTGCTTTTTCCTCCAGCGCTTGCAACAGTTCCAACTCTTTAGCGGCCAGTCCTGGAGTGATGTTCTGGCGCGCGATCTTTCCTTCGAGAAGCGAGCTGAGCAATGAACGGGCACGCGAACGCTCGTTGGCCACGAGCGCCAATGTGTCATAACTTTTTTCCGGATACTTTTGATGCAAGAGCATGAGCACATTTATGTACACCTCATACTGCTCCTGCACTGACGCGAAGAAAGATATTCGCAACTGACTGTTTCGGATTTTCTTGTGTAACGTCTCGGTAATGGCCAGCGACTGTTCTACCAACGACTGCGCGGCGGTGAGATTTCCCCGACTCCGCTCGAGCTTTCCAAGATTTAGGAGCGTCAACGCTTTTCCACGTTGATCCCCGGTGAGGACCATTAGTGGCAAGGCCTGCTGATAACTATAAAGTGCGCCCCCCGGGTTGCCTGATGAAGCAAGATAACGGCCCTGGTCGTTTAGCGCATATGCTTCACTCTGGCGGTTTTCAAGTTTCCGATAAATGGCTAAAGCCGAGCTAACGTGCGACTGGGCACGGCGGATTTCGCCTCGAGCAAAATAGACGGCTGCCAGACTTTCGACGACGCTCGCCTCTATAACCCGATCGCGGATCTTGCGACTTAACGTGAGACTTTCCCGAAAGGATCGTTCGGCCCTGTCACGTTCGCCAACGCGAAATAAGGCGCGGCCCACAACAAACTTGTTCAGCGCGATGAGACGGCGGTTGCCCAGTTCCTCATAGAGACGGAGTGCGGCCAGATAGTTGTCAATGGCGGACTGATGTTCACTAAGATCCTCGTATGCGGTCGCGATTCCGTTATGGGCAACAGCCTGGCCTTGTTTGTCGCCAATTTGCTGGAAGTACTGGAGTGCGTGGTTGTGGGAGTCCAACGCACTTTGCGTTTCACCGAGTTTAGATCGAGCCCCACCTAAAACTGTTTCGGCGTACGCCACGCCCCGTCCATTACTGGTCGCTTGAAATATTTGCAGTGAACGCTCGTAGTAGTCGGCTGCTTTTCGAAAGTCGCCTAAGTCACCGGTCGAGTAGCCGATGTTCAGCAGCGCGAGCGCCTCTCCGTCACGAAATTCAGCCTTTTTCCATAGAGGGATACTGCGCTCAAATTGCTCGATAGATCTGCGCTGATTGCGCCGAGCGTAGTAAACCTCGCCAATCGTGGTAATGGCTTGTGCTGCAATTCGCGCGTGCGTCTTAGAGGATTGCGATCCCTCGCGTTCGACAAGCTGTAGAACCCTCTGAGCATGTTTGAGCCCTCGAGCGTTGTCGCCTAACCAGGTATGCATGTAGCCGATTCCATTGCGAGCACGCAGTCGCACGAGTTTGTCACGGGCGCCAATGATAAGAGCTTTTTGATATTTGCCAAGGGCGTTTTTGTATTGACTCAAAGAGAAGTAAACATCACCCTCATTACACAATGCTTCAGCCGCTCTTCCATGTTCTGCGGCCAACATCCACGCACGTTGCGCTTCATCATATTTCGCGATGGCGGCGAGGCGCGAAGTCAGATCGTGCTGTTCCTTCAGATTCTCGGCTTCGGCTGAGGCTCGCGTTGCAGAGTCCACGAATCGGTGGCGTTCAATCGCTTCAACAATTTCAACTACCCGTAACTGAAAGCGTCTTTTAACAGAATCTTTTTCGAGTGAGGTGACGTGAATGCTGTACTTCTTAGGAGTGGTCGTAGTGAAGGAGATATCGAGTGTGCCGTAATCCCGCTTGGTGAACTCCAGGCACGTCTGTTCCCCCTCAGGACAGGCTGTTACTTTTAGAGCCAGGTCGCCTTTTTCAAGCTCAAGGCGAATATGCTGGGCCGCTTTGGTATCGAGCCGGTAGCTTTTGGTTTCGCCGGCAGCCAGTGTAGCTGAAGGCTCAGTGCCGGCTACGAGAACCTCCCCTTCCGAATTGTTCTGAGTCTTGCCTTCCTCGAAGTGAAGCAGTGAAAACGCGAACACAACGATGAGGCAGAGACTAAAGCGTCCGCGACACCCTGAAAACGGATTTACGCTGCTGATCAGATAGCGAGATAAACTCTTGCCACCAGCCATGAGTGGAGATCACCAAGAATTGTAGTGGTGTCAGGAGACGAGCAGAGATCAACTTGCCAAATCCCGTGATGAGCCAAAGCGAGAAACGAGATCGGACCCTGCTCTTCCGCTACTTATTTAACACGGACTGTTTGACTGGCACAACAAACTGGGATGACTGGTAGTGGCTTACTTTGGAATACGCCTTTGGCGTTCTTCAAACCTCGCTACCTGATCATAGTCTCTTGCTTTCAAATTAAGACATCACCGGATGACTTGACGGTGGATTCGAGCCGCTCGATGCGGATTGAGTTCAGAACACGCTGCGGTGGAGCAACGTGCTCTTCCGCGCCTTGGGACACGGCGTCAGTGGGGTGAGGAACGGCCCTTAGTGGCAAACAGACGCGTTCGACTGGTCAGTACACAACCGGCGGTAACTTGCGTACTCGATCAATTTAGCTTTTTCGGTGTGTCGTCAGTCGTCCTCAGGCTCAGGCTCCCGCTTAATAGGACCACCGGGATTGAAATCCTTCGAATCCGTTCCGGCCACTCCTCCTTTTTCTCCCGGTTCTTTCTTATCCGCGCAATTCTTTTGTTCATCATCGGTTGGTGTCGTCATTTCGGCTCCTTCGGTCAACTTTCAGGATTTGAACAATTGTCATCCACTAATGACTTTGTCATCGAAAATGTTATGCACGAACGAACACACCATAACGTTTTCGGCTTCAGCGCATATGAAATTGATGTTTCCGCTTTTTGCGCATCGCCCGGGATCCGAAGCTGATGCAAGAGGTTGAAATTAACTCAGGAGAAGGTGATGTATAACCCACGACGTGCGTTGATCATTGGAATAAATACGTACCAGCATGGAACCAACCTCTCAACCTGCATTGCTGATGCAGAAGCCATGGGCCAGCTCCTCGCCGAACACGAGGATAAGCGGCCCAACTACGATTGCAGGGTATTGCTGGATCAGACTGAAAAAGGCGCCCCAATCACAATGGCTATCTTACGTGAGGCTTGTGAGCAACTCTTCTCCGACACCAAAGACGACGTGTTGTTCTACTTTTCCGGGCACGGCGCATTGACTTCGTTTGGCGGTCACCTTTGTGCAGTCGACTCTGTAAGAAACAATTTGGGTGTGCCTATGCAGGAGATAATGCAAATGGCTTATGACTCCAAAGCACGGGATATTCTGATGATCCTTGATTGCTGCCACAGCGGAGATCTCGGCAATCCATCGATTCTAAGAAGTGGACAGGGCGGAGATTTATTGGCGGCGCTTCGTACAGACATGACTTTAATAGCTGCCTCACAAAGTAGTGAGCCGTCCTTCGAAGGAGAAAAATACAGCGTATTCACGAACTCTGTACTTGATGCTCTGCGCGGTGGCGCCGCGGATCACCTTGGCTGGATCACGGCGCCGTCAATTTACGCTTACGTCGAGAGGCGATTCAGTTGGAAAGACCGGCAGCGACCTGTCTATAAGAGCAATACGACGGGCATACCGGTTGTTCGACAGTGCTCCTCACTCGTCGATCGGCTCAAGTTGCGACGTCTCGTGGAACTCTTTGTTGATCAGGACTATCGATACGTGCTCGATCCTGAATTTGAACCATATGATGAGGATGGCAAATTACACGAGAATGTAAATCACGAAAAAGTTGCTATCGCGAAGCTTTTCAAGACCTATCGTGATGCTGGTCTGCTCACGCCTACTACCCCCGACCAGCAATTATTCTGGACAGCACGCCTGGGCCATACGGTTGAGCTGACGGCACGTGGCCGTGAATACTGGTGGCTGGTCAAAAACAAGAAGATATGACGAAGGAGCCGCGGGGACTACTGATAGCTGGTTCAATCCCAACCCCCGGGCTTCTAAGTGACCAGCAGATTGAAGACCTAAAGGACGATCTGCTGTTTATCAGGCGGAAGCAAACGTTATCGATCTTCTTTAATGTCGCTCTGGCTGCGTTTCAGCGGGGCTTTCTCAAGACCGCCAACCAGGCTTGTCAAATCTCCTCCACGTCACCGATCAAACCAAGCTACCTGAGAAGGGCAAGGTGGGGTCAATCACGCCTTCGTCTACAACAGAGCTTACGTTCGCGAGACACTGACTATCTGACAACCAACGGTGGCGACCCTCCAGCGTAACGTTTAAATCACGTCGGTCATACCAAGCTGGGTAAAGACAGCTTGCCATCACACAACTCAGCGCTGTGGTCGATCTGGCGGGCCGGCTCTCTACTACTCCAAACCCGTAAGTTGTTGTTACCAAGTTCGAAAAGGAGCACACCATGAGCCCACTGCTAAAGAAATTTCAAGCACTTACTCTTGCACTGTTGATTCTGATATCCCCTCTCCTAAGCACGGCGCAAGAACCAGCACCCCTACCAAAGCACTTTGTGGAATACGGTATGGATCCTGAACGTATTCCTACTCGATCCAAGCCGAGGACAACTCTCCCGCCCAGGATGACTGTTTCGCGGCTGCTAAGGAGTCTGGAACTCTTCAGAAAAGCAGGTGGAATTATGTTTGACGCACCGGCTAAACCGTGCGAGGCGTTGACGAAAGTCCCGCTTCGGCTAAGCTACGATCCTAACCGGCCGGATGGCGAGCACCTAACTCTACACGCAGGCAAGAAAGCTTACTCCATTGATGGAGTCCGTGACGGCGACCTGCGACCCATTGCTATGTTTGCACAGAGCCCGGTCCCGGTCCTCGCAAACATTCAAACCCCGGATCCCTCGTTACGAGATAGCTGTAAACTGCCCTCGACTGATCTTCGAATCGTTTCGTTGCACCAAGTCTTCGTTGACACGCAATTAGGATGGCTTTTGACTCGCATGGACTCCATTCCCTGGAGTTTCAGCCAAGGCAAACGATGGGATAAAGAAGAAGAGCCCTTGCCGGAAGCTACAGTCGCTCTCTCAAAATCACTAGGGATTGCCGTAAATGCTGACCAGGCCGAATACCTTAGGATCTGGCCGAAGATTCGTTCTGAATTCTTCAATCAAGGTTTAATTCTTCTTGAAGAAATGACAGCCGAGGACCGCGCTCGATATGTCAACGACGTGACTGCACTTGATAAAGTCAACTTCAAGTGGAAGGAACTAGAGGATCGGGTTCGTGCTGAGTCCAGCTTTGACGAGGCCAAATGGCAGGAGCTGGACGATCAGCAAAAACATGTCCTGTTGCTGTTGATTCTGGCGTTATACGATCAACGGGTAAGCAACTTCAATGACGATGAGGCAACTCCTTCGTTCTGCACTGAGGCGTCGACGATCAAGCTTGACGGGTTGCCAAAGCTTGAATTCATCGCTCCTCGGAAGCCTAAAAACCATGTGTTTCCGAGGTCATCAAATCTGATGACGGAGAACCTGGACCAACTGCGGCTCGTGGATCAAGAGGCTTACGACGGGATGGTAACAATCTATCGTTTGGCGGGCCTTTTTAGATACGTCAAGCGACAACAAGGGCCGGCTAAATGGAATCAATTCATCAAGAGCTTACCGCCACCAGAGAAAAAGAGCACCTATGTAGTTCTCTGTCCACAGTGTGAGAAAGACGCTGTCGAAAAGTGGTGGCAGTGCGCCGAAAGTAAAATTATTCCACCCAGGCCACGTAGACGACCGTCAGCGTCGTAACCGAGCCGTCTTTACTAGAAACATGGTCACGTCCGCTGCACAGGTTGACGTGACCGTGTTGTTTGGAGCTACCTGCGGCAATTGCAGAGTAAGACTTCATGTCAAAGAAACCGCCGATTCTCAGCATCTTTGTAAGTTCAACCTGGGATGATTTACAGACCGAGCGGCGTGCCGTCATCGAAGCACTAAACGGTCTGCGGTCCATGAAGTTCGTAGGAATGGACTATTCCGGGGCTTGCAGCGGGCCTCCGATTGATCCCTCGCTGAGAGAAGCACGCGAGTGTGATGCGTACGTCGGAATCTTTGCCGGGCGCTACGGCTCTGGCATCACTGCGGACGAATACCGCGTCGCCTACGCGGAAGGAAAGCCGTGCTTTATCTTTTTTAAAAACACATCCGGTGAGTTCGAAGTTGATCCCAGCCCCGAGAATCGCGAAAAGCTACAGCTCCTAAAAGCGGAGCTTTTGCATCGACACACGTGTAAGACATTTACCCAACCTGGAGATCTAGCTACCCAGGTGACGGCTGCACTTTCCAATTGGTACGAGCAGGATTTTTTACGTGGATGGCTTAAGGACCAGTGGCAGGGTCCTCACGAATTAAAGCCACCGCTAGCTGACTTCGTGGGCCGAAAAGCCGATATCGATCGACTGAAGGAGGCGCTGAATCCCACCGAGACAACCAAGATTGTAGGCTTGAGCGGCATGGGTGGAGTCGGCAAGACAGCGCTCGCGTTCGTCGTCGCTGAGGAATTGTGCGCTGACTATCCCGACGCGCAACTTCTTATCGAACTGCAAAGCATGAGGCATACGCCCCTGGACCTCGCACGGGCTTTAATGCGATGCCTGGAAGTGTTAGGAGAGAACAAGTACAAACTGACTGACGATATAAACGAACTATCGAAAAGATACCGTAACATTCTCAGTGGCAAACGTTGTCTAATTATGCTGGACGACGCTGCGAATGAATCACAGGTGCGACCCTTCATCCCTCCGTCCGGATGCGCGTTGCTTGTTACTTCACATAAAAAGCTGGCTGTGCCAGGCATCACTCATGTGCCACTTAAACCACTCGAAGCATCTGATTCTCACAACCTGATAAAAAACATTGCGAAAGATATTTTGGACGATGACGCTGAACAGATTGCAAGCCTCTGCGGGCATTTGCCACTCGCCTTGCGCGCGGCAGCAAGCTTGCTCTCCGTCACTGCCGATCTGGAACCTGCAAATTACATTTCTGAACTATGGAACGAACAGGCACGTTTGAAGACCCTGGACCGGGACGCTGAAAGTCTTGAGATCGGCGTCGAAGCCACCTTCAATGTCAGCTACGAGCGTTTGAGTGAGGAAGCCAAGCGCATCTTTCGTCATTTGTCGATCTTCCCGGCAACGTTTGACAGAAAAGCGCAGGAAGCAATCTGTGTAGACAACTCTGCCGAGCATTTGAGCGATCTGGTGCGTCTCAGCCTGGTATTCTTCGACGACCGACCTTCACGTTATTACTTACACCAACTGGTGCGCATCTATACCGGCCAGTGGCTTCTTCCGAACGAGCGCCAAGCCGGCTCTCAACGGCATGCCTCTCATTACCTCCACGTCGCATACAAGATCGATGAGCTTTACGAAGATGAAACAACCGCAAAGGCTGGACTTGAATTGTTCGATTTGGAGTGGATTAACCTGAAAGCCGGAGGGACATGGACCACCGAACAGCTTGAGGGTAACACTGAGGCCGCGATCGATTACATACACTACGCGGATAAGCTGAAACACCTGCTCTACTTGCGCCGGCACCCGAGGGAACAGATCAAATGGTTCGAGTCCGCTGTGACAGCCAGTCGTCAATTACAACTGCGCGTAACGGAAGGTCGCTACCTTTGCCATCTGGGCACTGCCTACTCTCTTATCCAACCTCAAAAAGCCGTCGAATATTATCAGCAGGCGATCCACATCGCCGGCGAAATCACGGACCCAATTGGTAGAGGTAACGCACTTGGTGGGCTCGGCAATGCCTATGCAATGGTTGGCCAGGATCGACTGGCGATTAAGTATTACGAACAGTGCCTGCTCCAGCTCGACGAATTGAACGACGAGCGCGGACTTGGTCGCACCCTAACCAACTTAGGAAACATTTATGCAAATCTCGGAGAATCTCGTGACGCTGTTGAGTTCTACAAGTTGGCGCTGGAGATTGCGACTGAGATTGAGGATCGACGCGGTGCGATCACAGCGCTCTGCAACCTCGGAGATGAGAAAGCCTCCTTCGGAAAACACTATGATGCCGCCGAGTATTATCAGCAAGCACTTTCGCTGCTGACCGAGACGGACGAATTACAAGCCGCGGCGTTAACCGGGTTTGGAAATGCTCATTTCGCCTTAGGTAAACATACACAAGCATTCGAGTGTTACCGAACGGCACTGCACACTAGTCGTGAGACCAGCAATTCGAGAGGAGAAGCAGTTGCATTGAGTGGTTTGGGGAATGCACATGCTGACTTGGGCCAACTCGATGAGGCCCTTAAGTGTCACGAGCAGGCACTCTCAATCAGTCGACAGTTGGACGATCGCTGCAGTGAAGCACAAGATTTAATAAACTTAGGGAACGTTTATTACCTATGGGGCGACACGCAAACCGCTCTGACCTTTCACTTCAAGGCATTAGCCATCAGTCGCGAAATTCGATCCCGCCGCTATGAAGGAATGGCCCTCTGGAATATCGCCCAAAACTACGACAAGAACGAGCGCGATCAGGCCGCAAGGTACGCCGCCGCAGCTTTTGAAATACTCGATCAGATTGGGCATCCGATGGCCGAAGCTGTCCAGAAGTTTATTGCCCGAAGCAAACAGTAACAACCAAACAAGAACGGCCGCCTTTAGTGATAGCCTAAAGAGTCGATTTAGCTAACGTAAAGAAGTGGGAGTTTGATGGATTCTTATGGCTCGAGTCGATTGTGTCCAAGGGCGTTGAATTTGAAGTGAACAACGCCCTGTCGGTCGGACAATGCAGTAAGAATTAACGGTTCTAAGTACCTCAACCACCCTAATCTATTCCGCGACTTACCGCGAGCGGCCCTTACTCGCGCGATTGAAATCGTCTTTTAAACTCTTGCGAGCGCTGTCACGGAAGTTTGATTCAAACTTCTCCTGCGCTGAGCCCAGGCGCTCCTCCAAATTCCTGATTCGCGCCTCTCGTTGCTCCTCGACATTCGTATGAACGTTGTGTTCGATCGTTCCCCCAGGCGTGTTATGCAGCTCGAGATTCGGCTGGCGCCGTTCGGCCTTTAGTTTCTCGAGTTCCGCAGTGGTCGCGATGTCGGGCGGATTGTCTGGCGGGCCGGCGTTTGGCGGGCCCGCATTCGGAGGATTTCCATTATTATTCGTCGTCATCTTTCTGTACCTCGTTTTGTAATTTCAAAATCATCCTTCCAGATCAGGAAACACCAAATCTGTTCGGCCGCTAAACACGTCAGACTTACTTTTCTCCTCTTGACGCTGCTCGAAGATCGTTGGTCCTTCTTCGTCTGGTTCAAATGTCGCTACATAGTCAGGATCGGGATCGTAAAGCCCGGCAAACGGGAAATACCGCGCTCGCAACCACAACTTCAGCGCCCGCAACGGAGTTGACGTCCACGACGGTTTACTGGCTTCTGGTTTGGAGTAACGATCCTGGTCCTGAAGCAAGTTAGCCAGGAGACTGGTTTTCTTGTCTTCGAAGTATTCGACTCTCTCGAGGATAAGAGGCGCTTTGTCGCGCAGGATATATTGCTGGCCGGTGTCGCGCGCGATCTCTTTACTCACTTCATCCGTTGTCCGCAAGTGAGGGAAACCCATCGCCGTCGCCTGTTTAGACATGCGCGTGCCAATGTGCTTGGAGATCAACTCCAGGCTGTCCGGATCCGTCTCGGAGAACACTTGCACGGCGCGACTATTCGAGATAAACGACTTGGCATCACTCGCACCGTACAACTCCACCATGCCGGGCCAGTCCTGCGCGAAACACCAAACACACGCGTTGTACCCCGCGAGCAGTCGATACGCCTTCACCATCTCCGGCATCTTTCCGAGTTGCTGAAATTCGTCCAACAGCATGAGGATTGGTATCTTCGATCGTCCGCCCTTCGCGATCTCCCTGAGCGTCAGATTGATGAATAAGCGTAAGAACCGTTTGTGCACGTCGAGATACTGCGGGGGAATGACGAGGAAAACGGTCGTCGGTTTCTGTTTGAGACTGGAGAACCTGAACGTCGGGGTTGGCTGCGACAGAACGCGTTTCATCGCGGGACTGCTCAACCACTCTGTATGCTTGTCCATGTTCGAGAGGATGTTGCGTATTTCGTCAGTGTCGATCCCGCGGATGAATCTGGTTGCCGCATCACGAGTCAGATCGCCGGCCCGTCGATTGTTCGACATGTCATCAAGCAGCTCGGCGAACCCGCGGGTCGGCAACGCCAGCAAGTCTCGGATCATCGGCAGGGAAGGGTTTGAATACCGGGAATCGCTGAGAAGTTGCGCCATCAGCGCGCCGATGCCGGTCTTCGACCCATCGTCCCAATGGAACTCTTTTTGAACCGGATCGGGAACGACCAAAGCATCCGCGATTATCGCGATGTCTTCACGTATGACTTCGCTGTTAAGGTTGAGACCGGCGAACGGATTGAAGCTGTCTGGTCGGTTTTTGCCAAAGACTTCCTTGTAGGTCTTGTTTTGCTTTCGCAGCGCCTTCTCGAGGACATGAAAAGGATCGAACACGACTACCTCCTGGCCCATCTCCCGCCGCCGGCGAGCCGTCACAAGCGCGATGGTTCCTTTCGGATCGATGACTACAGCCGAACCCTCCCAAAGCAACATGTTCGGGATGATCGACGTCGTGCCTTTTCCTCCGCGGGCTCCCGCAAACGTGAACATCATTCGCTCATCGTCTGCGGCGATGTGTAGCCCACGCGAATAGAGGGATCGGCCCATGAACAAGCCGGTCCTTTTATAACGCAGGCCCCATTCTTCGATCAGGCCGGCAAAACGAGCGCTGCCGCCCAGGCCAAACCGGCCTTTCTCTATGAAACCAAGCAGAACAGCCGCGTGAATTGGGACAAACAACCTCTTGATGTACTTCGTGGTAACCGCCCAAAGACCAACTGCCAGGACAAGCCAACCCAACCAGTTAGCCTTAATGGTCTCAACATAAATCGTGGCGCGATCGGCGGAACTTGTTTCGTTCGAAAGATAGTCTTCCGCTGCCGAAACCACCATCTCGTATGACGACAGTTCAGCGGTCCGTTGCGTTGCGGGGGTGGGCCACCCGGCAAGACTCAGATAGACGAGTGGGACCACAAGGAAGAAGAAGCCGATGACCATGAGCTCGAACCAGACGCCTTGAATTCGGCGCACCGGTTTTGTCGCCGAGTAGATGCCGGTCTGGGGAACAATAAAGCCCGACAACACCAGGACAAACTTGATGAAGAGCGCCCACACGATCACGGCCAACAGGAATTTGAAATAGAACGTCACTCCTTGTCCGAGCAGGTTTGCCGGCTTGAGGAATGACACGATGACAAAGGTCGTCGGCAACGAATCCGTCAAAGCATCAATCAGGGGATTCGCGAAGTTCCAGGCTAGCACTATAGCCACCAGGACGATAAGAATCATTCGTTTCATTGTCGTTACCTCTTCAAGGGTTTGGTGTCCGCAAGCCGCGGAACGGTGAAGTAGCTTCAGGCGGGATGGTCCAACGTCAACAGCGCAGCTAAATCTGCGGCAGTTGTGACGCGTTCAGGAAAGCGAGCAGGTTGGCTCCATCCAACGCCGCAAACGGCTTAACCGTGGCGTTGTTAAACAACCCTGCAAGCTGGTCCACTCTCCGCTGGAAAGCGTTCGCCTGTTCATCGGCCAACGGGGTTATTACAACCAGTACGTTTCCGGCAAAACTCTTCGAGGTCAAAGGCTTTGGACCATTATGCTGACCGTCAGTAACCCAGATCACGCGGTCCGACGGTGTTTGGACAATGCGATCGGCGACCTCCCCGAGATCTGTAAATGCTGGTTCTTTCTCCGGCCGCCGCAGCATTGCGGCTCTAATGTGGTCCATCACCTGCGCGTGTTCCTCGCGGTAAGCGGCCAGTGCGTCGCCGGCTTGCGAGTCAAACCGTTCCCTGGCTTCCCTGACGAGGCGTTGTTCACAAGCCAGGCGTCCGCCGCACTTCTTGCGAGCACTCGCTTGCGCCGCCGCCTCGTCAAAAACGCCGTTCGGATGTAGCGGAAGAACAAAGCGTTCGGGAAGAGTCTTCCAGGCTGTGTTCTCGCCGCGGGCGCCGAAGTTCAACACCGTGACTATCTGGCAAGTCGCGCAGTTGGTAAGAGCGTTTTCGATCTCGGTCGCGAGCTGGTCCAGCGTTGCGGGATCGACGCTGCCGGTCTTGTCAAGAGCCAGCAGCACCGAAGTGTCAGCGACTGGAACTGAAGGTGGCGCAGAGTTATCAGCCTTCTGGTCCACCGCGCGCGGCTGGCTGGAGCAACCAGCCAGCACGAGCGCTGTAACCAGAACCGTTGCAGTCAAGAGTGTGAATTTAGTTGACATGTTCGGCTCCTCCATTGCTGGGAGTGGTCGGAGCGTAAGCCGCCAACCGCTCCTTGAGCGAGGCGATGCTGGCTCGCAGTTTGTCCGCGCGAGCGGTCAACTCTTCGTAGCGAGCCGTGTGGGTCAGTGACCAACTGTAGAACTTCCGCAGAATGGTGAAACATGCCGCGCAAATTCCGAAGCCGATCTCTGCGAGAGTCAGAGAGTTGTTGTAGAGCATCGAAACCATGCCTTCGGTTTCATCCGAGGCGCGGCCTACATAGAACGCGGCCAGGCCGCCGAAAGCGAACACTCCGCCGACCAGCAGAACGTGTTTGATCGGACGAATGGATTCGGGCTCTGTGGTCTTGATACTGAACCTGGTCTCGAGTATCGCGGGGACCACCTGCCAAATGATGGCAAAGAGTCCGGCGATAGCCGCGATTTTCGCCTGCCAGGGAATCGACATGTACGAGAAGGTTAAGAACGTCAGCAGCACACCGTTTGCGAGCAAGCTGGCGATCTCTGCACCGAGGAA
The DNA here is from genome assembly GCA_963708055.1 of uncultured Acidobacteriota bacterium. Classification (GTDB taxonomy): domain Bacteria; phylum Acidobacteriota; class Blastocatellia; order Pyrinomonadales; family Pyrinomonadaceae; genus PSRF01. The sequence goes on from OY970193.1 coordinate 3,869,866, forward strand.
GCCGTTGTGCAGGCGCTGATGTTCGCCAAATCTTCCGGGTCGAGGAACACTTCCCGACTCGGAAACCATTGGAACGCCATAGATAGTGGCGAGGTCCAAGTAGGTGTTATTACCTCGAGCTCGCTCCTCGTCGAGTTTCGCGAGTTGCCTCGTCTGCTCCTCGAGATCCCGAGAGATTGCATTGACCTGCATCCGGGTGAAAGGATCGGCAAGAGTTCCCGCCGTCCTGTCTGGTGGGGGTTGCCGACCGTGCGCATCAAAGTGATTCGTGTTTTCCATCTCTCATCACCATCCTGTTGTGGTATGTACTTCGTTAAGTTCTCCGGGGAGGGAGAACGCCCGTATTATCCCCGATCCGAGACAAGAAAATTCCAATCAGAATCTTTTGCCGGGAACCTCTTCCCACTTTTGAGAGTAGTGGTGGTTTCGCTTTTATTGACACTGAGGGCACGCGAAGATATAGTCCCGGCGCTTTCCGCTATCTCACATCCCACTGGAAGGTAGGTTCCTCTGCATGCAACCAGATCAATTTGACCGACTCTATTATCAGCCAGTCAGGGAAGCTCTCAAGAAAGGCGAGCTGACTAACTTCAGGAGAAGCGATCTAAAAGAAATAGACAAATACGTGAAGCAACGCTTGAGCTTAGGCGTTCGCGATGTCGGCAATTCAGGCTTTCCGCAGAATAGCTTGCAAGCCAAGTTTCTAAATCTTCAGTTCTATTTGCGAAAGAGTGAAACTGAATTCAAGAAGAACAAACCGCCCATACTCTATAAGGCCTTGTCGATCTTATTGGATTTCCGCGAGTACCTCGGCGGGATTTCTCCCGAGCAGAAGATAACGCTCGAGCAACTGGCCCATGAATGGCGCAAAGAGATGCAAGAGTCTGGTGGTCCCATGACTCCGGTTGCCAGGGAACAACTAAAAGAACAGATTCGCCTGTTCACTATTCACGCCAACCAGAAGTACCGCGACGGCAAGTACCTGGAGGCACTCGAACTGATCAAAACCCTGAAGGAAACGATAGCCGAACGACTCCAGGCGACGAACAAGTGTCGCACGGTCCTTGCCGGCCTTCACTATCTCGAAGGGAGAGTTCTCAGAAACCTCGGAAAGTATCCGGATTGTGAAAAAACTCTTTCCGATGCCATCGAGTTCTACACCGATTGGAGTCGTGATCACCCGTTTCCTCCTGACCTTCTCCTTGCCAGCTACAAGAACGCCATGTGTCTTGGCGCCATCGCGTGGTGCAAGAACATGCGTGGGTTCAATCGCGACGCACTGAATCTCATTAACGCCGCCCGTCTGCTAATCAGTAAAACGCAATGGGAGTTAGACAAAGCGCATCTCGACATGGTCTACGCTGATATCAGCAGAACCTTCATGAGCGAAAAGGCCGACGCGCTGAAGACCGCAATCGCTATCGCCAGAAATTCTTACGCGGTATTCGACAAACATCCACACGAACGTCTCCGCTCGCGCGCTGCTTTCACCCTCGGGCTGCTGAATTTCTACGCCGGCGAAATGGAAACAGGAGAAAAGTACATAGATGAAGTGGAGGAATACTCGAAAGAAAAGGAAGCGCGCTGGTACTCCAACGCGCTAATCCTGCGCGCCCGAATCAGGATCAAGCAGGACAGCCCCCGCGTGGCTCTCGATGAAATACTGCCGCAGGCAATTGAGGTGTCGCAGCAGGAGAAACTCAGCGATAGAGAAGTCGTGGCTTACATCATCAAGGGCGAAGCCCATCTCAAAGTAGATGAGTATCAAGAAGCAATCGCTGCGCTCGAAACAGCGCACAAAGTGAATGACCGTTCCAGAGACGATCACGCTGTTAACAGCGAAAGAAATAAAGGCTGGATCTTCTTGTATCTCTCCACTGCTTACCTCCGCCTCAACGACTTTGCCCGGTCAAAGGCTTGCCTTGAGAATTGGCGTGGTCTAAGAGGCATCAAGTATCAATGGCTGCGGGATTATGCCGCCGTAATCGAGCGAGAGCACCGGGCTGCCGCGCCGGAGTTTGTAATCAGCAGCGACAGTAGCCTGGATTGGCGAGCCCGCAAGGACGACCTTCTCTTGTGGCTGATCGATACGGCTAAACTTCGAACCAAATCAAGCAACGTGGCAGAAGTTGCAAAAGAGCTGAACCTATCTAAGAAGTGGGTGACTCAACTGCAAAAGGAAGCTGAAGACCGAGCCAAGTCGAGAGTTTCCTAGTTCTCCCCCGGCACTTGGGAACAGGGTAACTCACCGAAGACCGACACCGCGCGTGAGCAGCGAGAGAAGTTAGAGCGCAGGTGAAACGCCACAATCGTAAGCGCGCTCGGTGTCGACGGAGTTGAGGTGAAGCACCGGCGCGCGTCTCGCCGAGGATTTAAGAGCCGATGCCGGCAGAATAGTGCAACTCGTCGGTCCGAGGGATTCCGGCTGTAAGGACAAGACGCCGTTGACCTGTGAGTCTTTCCCTCGCGGTCAGCAGTCGGAAAAACGCGCGTACACCTCGCCGCTATTTTTTCTCAATTCCGGGAATTAAATCCCACCGTTCCGGCACAGGTCGTCGCTCATACCCCCAAATTCCGTCAACTCGTTCAACGCCGGTCGCTTTTTCCAGCCCCTCCGCAACCATGCGAAATGCCTCGACGACTCCAGGAACCAACACTATGTGCCCGTTCATATCACGGGGCATCTGCCATCGGAATTCGTGAAGGGTTCCTAATTCCGCCATTGCCTCCCGAAGCAATCGGTAAAGGCTTTTAAGTCGGAACAAGAGAGCAACAAGACCGCATGTTGTAAAGAAGCTATAGGGTTCAAGGTTCGCCAACTCGTTACTCAAGCTCTCTTCGCTTGTAAGACGCTTGATCTTTCCTCTGAGATTCATCTCAGCATTCTTGGCTGTGCAGAGAATCGCGATTGGTCTAAGGTCTACAAATCCGCCCGTGCAAATGTGGTAATCGCGGTACTCTTCGAAGGAACAAGGATACCCCGTCTCGCTATAACCCTTCTGTAACCAGCTTGCGTAGTCCTTCTGCAACCAGGTCGTAATGGAGTCTTGATTAGTCACTAGTAGATCCAGCGGCGCTACAAAATATCCGGTCCTTACAAAAGTCTTTTCCTCTCTCTCAAAAAGTATGGGAGAACCGAGGGATGGAACCATTCTTACCGCTTCGAGGACACACGCAAGCACCTGGTGAAAAGCCTTATCTTTAAGAGGAAAAAGACTGCTATGTTGGCGATTTGGATTTAGGGCGCGGAGATCTTCCGGTGACTCCGCTGATACTAGAATCTGCATTTCCCGGGAGAGTGTTTCAATATGCCAGTTTTCCAAATCTTCAAATACGAGTGGCCGGGAGTGATCGATGAAGAACCTGGAGGGGTCAAAATGATCCAAGTCAACGTAGGGATCAATGGCATCAATATTAAGCGTTCGCACTCTGTGCAGCAGAATAAGCAGCGACAGCGTGTGCAACTCTCCCTGATGCTTGGACGATCCCAGGTCCTGAAGGGCAAGCGGCTCCAAGCCACTGATTTGAGTGTGAAGAAGAGGTGATTGATATAAAAGATCGAAGACTTGTCGCGAATTATCGCTCTCAGTGTAGTAACAAGTATTATCCAGAAACCACGGCGAATTAGGATCATCTTCGAAAAGGCCAACCGTAGCCAGGAGTTGGCCCAACTCACTCGCTGATGCTACTCGCATCACCCGATATAGCGCATCGGCATTCGCAACAGTAAAGAATCCATTCTCGCCGCTACGGATTGAATATGTGGGGCGAAGAATCTTTCCGCTCTGGAAACTCACGGGATCACTCGCTGGTGTATCCAACGGTATCGATATGGTGGGATAAACGCCCACGAAATGCCGCACGGTAATTGGCTTTCCTGTTTCGTCTGAGAGCCTCTTCTGTGCGCCAGGGAAGACCTCAACCGGAGCATCGCGAAGCTTTTCCGCGATTTGATTGTGAAGTGGAATTTTGGCGCGTATACGCACCTCGTCAATTCCGATCGCCGCGGCCGTAATCAATATCTTGATACCAATCTGGGCATATTCCTTCGTAAATTCTTCTGCTTCGTGTTGCTTAGTGATGAGACGCGTGTCCTGCGCGCTATGTGCAAATCCCAGGCGAATTGTCTTAACAACCTTCCCATTTTCGATGTTCTCGTCGTACATTCCCCCAACGGCTGTTGTATGGGCAACGAGAACCATTTCTGCTAATAAGGATCTCACTTCATCCAAATCATTCTCGAAAGGCACGTCTAAATCCGGATACAAGCGCCTCGACTCTTTCGTCGGTTAATCCGGGCATATAGTGAACGGCCTCTTCTAAGTGACCCAAGTGATAAGCAACAAGGCTTGGTATGGGAATACCAATAGTGACAGATCGAAATTTGACAGGTTCATCGTCCTTGAAGTGTTCCTTCTGATAATTCCTGAGGAACGTACTAATGGGACGCATCTTTGAGATTGCCCGCATTAGTATTTTAAAGGGATCAGTTTCTCGATCATCGAGACTTGAAAGAAATGACTGGACAAAGCCGACCCTCTCACTGGTTGAGACTTGCTGTATACCCTCCAGGCCAGGCAACGCAGTTAATTGAAATCTTTCCAAGGCCACAAAGACACCACTGTGCGTTAAATAACCCGCGGCCACGCGTCTTGGAAGTCGTTTTGGTCCATGACGGGACTCTACAAACCTAAATAGACGATTAGTAAATACCCGTAAGTCGTCGTTTTTTAGCCCTGTCGTTACGAGGATCGGAACATCATCAGCTAAGGGTGCGTGAACACTCATCATCTCCTCGTACATGGACAACATTTGCAGTAGGGCAGTACCGCCAACAGCACCCGTTCCGCCAACAAAAACATGAATATCGCGGTATCGTTCTCCGGTTCGAGCTGCAGACACAATCTTAGTTGCCAGTCTTTGCTTCTTGTAACTCATGTGGCCTCCTTGTATGCCGAATCCGTGAGAATGAGAAAGGACCTATCTTTCTTCTAGTCTCTCCAGCCGTAGTGGTACGGAAGGTCGGCTCTTAAGACACTTCGTATTGATGGAGCGCCCCGGAAAGCTGGGGTTTGAATGTAAGTAGCGCGTGTATGTGAGCCGAGCTTAACTATATTCCTTTTATTATGGATTGCGTCCCTAGTCAACAAGAACGAGGGATCCTTGTTCTCCTGAAGTGTTCGGGAACTTTCGAGTACATCGTAGAAAGGTGACCGTCCGCGCAAACTCTAAGAGATCGGCAGAATTTCAAGATCGCGTAAAGACGCTGAAAGCTGCGCGAAATCACAGGCTCATCTGGCGCAAAGTCATTTAATGACCGAACCCACACACTGTTTAGCCGATGTAATCGAGAATCGAGCAGCATACGTAACATGGGCGATCAGATTTTTCATGCGTTGATTGCTTCACCAGGTCTTTGCTTTCCCGTACTAATGGGACGTTTGATCGCATTTCGCTGACGGTGCTTATATTATTTGTTGTAGAATCTTGACCAGTTTATCTCGTAGAGCCGCTATCGCTGAGGATTCGAGAAATCACCAACGTCCGGCCGGATCCCCTCAAGCGCGGCGTCCCTGCCACTGCAAATCAAATTTTGAGTCTTTTCCGGTGCTTTTGAGAGTTGTCGAGCTAAATTTTTTGGCGGGACTTTCAATAGAAGTAAGGCTGTCCAGAACTTCCGCGGTGTCAACTCGAAACATAACTGCTTCGAACCGACCTTACAAAGACCATGATTTGACTCTCAATCTGAGATGGAAGTGCTCAATGATCGAATTGTCAAGGGTCAAAATCGTCGTAATGCTGCTCATCCTTGCAAGTGGTAGCTCACTGGGTCAATCCATCGTGACCGGTGGCATCAGCGGGACGGTTACTGATCAGCAAAAAGCTGCGGTGATTAATGCCACAGTAACCGTTCACAATACCGAAACAAACAACGCGATCAAGGTCACGGCTGACGACCAGGGTCAATTCCGTGTAACCGATCTTCAGCCCGGATTGTACACGGTGAATATTAGCAAGGAGGGGTTCGCCCCCTTTCCAGCAAGCGTCGTTGTTGAGATTGGACGACTCACGAATATCAACGTCGTACTTTCTCCTGGGCCGCTGCATTATGAGGTAGTCATTAGCGAGGTGCCGGTCATTAACACGGTCCAGCAGGATTTCTCAGCGAACATCAATCAAACTTCGATTAGCGAACTGCCAATCAATGGCCGTCGCTGGTCAAACTTTGCGCTCGCTACCCCCGGCGCCGTCCGCGACGGCGGCTTCGGGCTCGTCAGTTTTCGCGGGATCAGCGGACTACTGAATAACAACACGATTGACGGCGGTGACAACAACCAGGCGTTCTTCTCGGAAGAGCGCGGGCGGACACGTATTAGCTACGTCATTGGGCTTGATTCCATTCGCGAATTTCAAGTCAACACTTCGAACTACTCGGCTGAGTACGGACGCGCTGCCGGCGAGGTAATTAATGCCATCACCAAGAGTGGCACGAACGACTTTCACGGATCCGCCTTCTACTATCTGCGCGACGAAAGGCTCGGGCCCGCAATCCCCTCGGCTTTCGGAGCGTGCTAATAAGTGGCGGGTCTGGACTGATTCCGCTGAAGCCCACGGATAAGCGGCAACAGTTCGGCGGCACCGTTGGTGGTCCAATTCTCAAAGATCGTTTGTTCTTCTTTTTCAGTTACGACCAGCAGAGACGTAACTTTCCGGGCATCGCTACCACTGCGGATCCGCTTTTCTTCACGACCGTAAACAGGGGAACAACTGGAGCGGGTCTGAAAGCTCCCAATCGTCAGTTAACCGACGCACAAATCGATGCCACCGTAGCGTTTCTTACTAGTTTGACGGGTGATACGCCTCGGAGAGGCGACCAGACGATTCTTCTGCCGAAGCTGGAATGGCGCATTAATCAAAAGAACACTCTCACCGGATCCTACAACCGGCTGCGCTGGAATTCACCAGCCGGCACGCAGACCAATCCCACCGTGAATTCTGGTCGTCAAAGCTTTGGCGACGACTTCGTCAGCGTCGACTCGCTCAACCTGCTTGTCTTCGCTGATCAAGCCGACGCTAATCAACGAAGCACGTTTTCAATATGGACGCGATAACGAGTTTGGTTTTAGTCAGACTCCTGCCCAGGGCGAGCCGCTTACGGGACCCAATGGCAGGCCGCCGCATTACTGGCGGCTTCACTTTCGGCAAGCCAACATTTCAGGAGCGTCGAGCATTCCCGGATGAGAACGGTGGCAATATGCCGACACTATCACGATGACGCGGGGCACGCATGCGATCAAATTTGGGTTTGATTTCAACCATGTCCAGGATCTGCTGGATGCGCTTAATAGCGAAGAAGGTGCTTTCGCGTTCAGCACGATCAATGATTTCATTATTGACTACATTAACTTCACGACCAGTGGGGCGTTGCGCTCGGCGGGACGCGTGTGTTCAGGTTCTACGAGAATCGCAGGTCAATGTTACAACGGTAACTATCAGCAGGGCTTCGGTCCATCCTCTTTTCGCTTTCGCACCAACGACTACAATCTATCAGTTCGACAGTAGTTACACATTGTCGAAAGCAACCGACGATGGACAGACATCGACGACCTTCATTGCCGTGAACAACCCGTTCGATCCCGCGAATTCCGCAGCAGATCAGGGCCCATCAAATTTTGATATTCGTCACAAGTTTTCGGCGAGCGTTATTTGGGCGCCGAAATTCGGAAAAGGCGGTAAGGTAACACGCGCTGTTCTTAACGGCTTTACCTTTTCGCAGATTTGGGGAGTTACCTCAGGCGCACCGTACTCGGCGAGCACTTCAGGTAATCCGGCTGGCGGCGTGAGCGGAAACGTCAACGGCGCTGGGGGCTCAATTAATCGCGTTCCCTTATTCTCGCGCAATTCGTTTCGTCAACCGAAAATCGTAAATGTAGACGTCCGCGCTACCCGACGGTTCAGCGTGACAGAAAAGACCCGTTTGGCTTTGTCGGTTGAAGGCATTCAACGTTTTGAATCGCACACAGGTTACCGGAGTGAACACGAGGCTCTATATTATCGGCGGCACGGCGACAGCCAGCACGCTGACATTTGATCCGGCATTCGGGACGATCTCCGCGGCTGGCAACGCACTCGTTCGTGAACGCCAGATCCAACTGGGGGCTCGATTTGAGTTTTGAGTATTGAAGAATGACTCCTGAATCCTGGCAAAGGGTCAAACGGATCTTTCATTTGGCTTTGGAATATGAGCCAGAGATGCGTCGTGCCTTTTTGTCGGGGGAATGTGGCGACGATGAGTCGCTGCGTAAAGAAGTAGAGTCACTGATCTCGGCACATGAAAGAGACGGCAGCTTTATTGATTCACCGGCGGTCGCTGCAGCGACTGCGATCTTCGGAAACGCTCCACAGATGATTGAGGGTCAAAAGCTCGGCCATTACGAGATTATCTCGACGCTCGGAAAAGGTGGGATGGGTGAAGTCTATCTAGCCCGCGATACGAGACTCGGTCGGAAGGTTGCGTTGAAGTTTCTCTCGTCCCCATTAACCAAACATCTCGAGCTACTACACCGCTTTGAACAAGAGGCGCGCGCGGCCTCTGCGCTCAACCATCCTAACATCATTACGATCTACGAGATTGGCGAAGTGGACGACCGTCACTTCATCGCCACCGAATTCATCGACGGTGAGACCTTGCGTCAACGCATTCGCAGCGGACCATTGAAACTTACCGACGCATTGAACATCGCCGAGCAGGTAGCATCCGCACTTGCCGAAGCGCACAGCGCTGGCATCGTTCACCGTGACATAAAACCTGACAACATCATGCTGCGGCGCGATGGCCTGGTGAAGGTACTCGACTTTGGATTGGCAAAGCTTACTCAACTTAACGAGATCGGATCCGAGGATGCGACGCAGGCGTTTGTAAAAACGAGCATCGGTATCGTGATGGGCACTACGGCCTATATGTCGCCGGAACAGACGCGCGGCCTTCATGTCGACGCTCGCACGGACATCTGGAGTTTCGGCGTCGTACTTTATGAGATGGTAACTGGTAAGACGCCGTTCACCGGTCCGACCGCTGGCGATCTGATCGCGCAGATACTCGAACGCGAACCCCCTGAGATTTCAATCTACACCAATAATACTCCGTCCCAGTTGCAGAACCTCCTGCAGAAGGCTCTCAAGAAACCGCGCGAAGAGCGCTACCAAACTATCAGCGAGACGCTCGGTGATCTAAGAGGTCTAAAAGTCTTGGTTGATTTGGGGGAATATTCGCGGCCGCAGCCCCCGCATTGGGTCGACAGTTTCACCCGGAACAAGAAGAGAGTAGCACTGGGCGCCTTGGCGCTTTTGCTTATGGTCACCGCAATCTTTGGCGTTTACAAACTGTTTCATTTGAACAGGCGCCTAAGAGCGTCACAACAAGCTCCGTTGCCGGTGGTGTTGACGACGACGCAAATAACCAACGGCTCTGGCCTGGACGGCTTTCCGTCGTTAGCACCCGACGGCAACACTGTCGCATTCAGTTCGGGTCGCAGCGGAAAGTTCGAGATTTACGTCCGCCAGCTAACGCCTGGTAGCCGTGAGGTTCAGATTACTTCTGATGGTGGGCAAAATCTTACACCGGCTTGGTCGCCTGACGGGAAGTTGATTGCTTACTGCTCAAGCGATCGCGGCGGCATCTGGTTGGTTCCAGCACTGGGCGGTGTGGCGAAACAATTGACGCAGTATGGCTCGCACCCGAGCTGGTCTCCCGACGGAGAATCGATTGCCTTTGAATCAGGTGCCATCCCCAACATCGAGCCGAACCTACACGCAATGCCTCCTTCGGTCCTTTGGTTGGTGCCTTCACAGGGAGGCGTACCAAGGCCCCTGACGAAAGTTGGCAATCCACCGGGTGGACATGGAGCGCCGGCATGGTCACCCGACGGCAAACGCATTGCATTCGCCGCTGGTGACTTCAACTCTGCGAACGTGACCATTTGGTCGATGTCTCTAGATGGGTCTGATCTCAAGCGGCTGGTCACCGGTGCTTTCGATCCACTCTACTCGCCTGATGGAAAGAGAATCTATTTTGCGAAGGACTACGGTCTCTGGTCCATACCTATTTCGCCTGATAGCGGCGAGCCTACAGGTGAACCTGTGCAACTGATACCAGCAACTGGTCACGGTCGCATTAGGTTTCTGACTGTATCGGCGGATGGCAAGAAGCTCGCTTTCAGCCCGATAAGCAGTGAAAGCAACATCTGGTCGCTGCCGTTGTTGTCAAAATCAGATCAGGCCCGGGGACAGCCTGTACCGCTGACGGAGAACACGAACTTTCGCACAAACGTGCCCATGTTTTCACCTGACGGACGGAAGCTAGCGTACCAGTCGTGGCCGACTGGAGCGTCGAATATCTGGCTCATGGATGCCGACGGGAAAAACCCGGTCCAGCTAACCACGAGCGACGGAGGAATTCCCAGCTGGCTGGACCAGCACCATGTCGCTTTTTTGCTGCGACGTGAGCAACATACAAAACTTTGGTCAGTACCGATTAACGGCGGAAGCGAAAAGCCCTTGTTTGATTTCAATGACAAGGTCGACTATGCGCGAGTATCTCCGGATGGCAGGACCGTTGCGTTCAATTCAACAAAGTCCGGCATTACCAACATCTGGACCATACCGGTTGCAGGTGGAGGGGCGAAGCAAATAACGTTCGACAACGAAGCAATGAATTTTCCCTGCTGGTCCCCCGACGGGAAACTCCTCGCGTTTGGAGTCAAACGAGGCGACGATTCTAATGTAGCAATCGTGCCGAGCGACGGCGGTACGCCGACGCAGCTAACCTTCGATCACGGCCTGAGCTATGCTTACAGTTGGTCACCTGATGGAGACAAGATCGCTTTCGCCGGATTTCGTGACGGCTTCTGGAACATTTGGTGGGTCTCGCGGTCGACAAAGCAAACGAAGCAACTGACAAACTACGCAAGGCTCAATTCGTTTGTTCGATATCCCGCATGGTCGCCGCTGGGGACGCAGATCGTTTTCGAATTTGCGGAAGCTTCCGGCAACATCTGGCTGATGGAATTAAAGTAAGGCAAAGGTAGTTTTGCCACAAATCCGACACGGACGTTTTTTGCTGACACGCTTAAAGCCGACTGAAATCATAGGATTACGTTTTATTACCAACTTGGTATGAGATTGTCCGCGCAATTTCACTATATGCCGGACAAATTTCATTTAATGCCGGATCCCACAACACACGTGTGGGTTCGGTCATAAAGTGAAATTGGGCTATTACTGGAATCAACAACTTACGCGGACGATTCGGTCATAAAATGAAATTCTTGTCGGGCATAACGTGAGAATTTCCTACAGTTTTCGGTCATAACTTGAAATTTTCTCAAAGTGAAACCGTGCTGCTTCGAATTTGGGGTGTTGTCGGTAAGCTTGTGGGGACTTGAGATAATAAAGATATCGTGCTGGCAAGAACGGCGTTGAAACCGTCACGATCGTAAACCATCTATTTGATCCTCGCATTTTAACAAGGGAGCGGGAAACGAAAAGCATCAAGTGGCAGTGCCTACGTAACGCACATGTCACGCAAGCTCGAATTGCAAGTTCGCTCTCCAGAATCGGAACACTTTCATTTTCGGAGCGGGCCGCTGGATTACTACCGGCGGACACTCGATCGCCATTGGCTATACTCTTTCAAACAATCGAAAGAAGACTTAATCATTAGTGTTTGCAGTGTAGCGATAACCAACTTCGCGGATGCTGATGATATCTTCGCTGGTTTGACTTTCCTTTATCTTGGTTCTCAGGCGTGAAACGCTGACCTGCATGCGATGGCGATACTGAGGATCGGAAGTCTCGCGCTCATCGATGTTCCAAACTCCTTGCAGTAGCTCCGCGAAGCTGATCGTTTTCTCTGGTTGGCTTCGCAGAAACTCGTAGAGAGTCGCTTCAGTGCCCGTCAGCTTGATTGTGGGTTTGAGATTTGCGGAAAGATACTCACTGAAGAGTGACGAAAACGGCCGGTAGTGCATCTTTTGTGGCTCCAACACTACCAACCCTTCGCGCAGCAACTTTCCCAGCGCTGGTTCTTCAACACTACCCGTAATCTTCTTGCCTTGCAGAACTTTTCGTAAAACTTCCAGCTCGAGCTCATCTCTATTGCTGAGATACAGCTCGAAGAACCGGTTGAACTCAGGACGCAGCAGAATCGTCAAGTGATTGCGCTGTAGCTTCGATAACGGGACGTGCTCGCTAAGTTCGAATCGATGCCGTTCCCGGCAATAGGTCTCTGTTGCTTTAATGAGCAACTGCGCGTGCCCACCGGCTTGTTCCAGGATGAATTCGACATCTTCCGGGTGCAAATCTTCTTGGACATCCCCGGCCACGTCGTAGATCACATGCCTTGCCTCATCGACGGTCAGTCCATCCAAGGGAACGTAATCGATCAAGTTAAAAAAGGGCGACACGACTTTCGGTGGTAGAAGCTGGATGAGAATTCGAGACGTCGCGAAGATAAAATGGGACCACGAAACCCACGGTCGTACCCTGGTAAAAGTATTCTGATCGAGGTTCGGAAACATGTAATCGAAATCATCAAAGAGGAAGATTGGATGAATGCCCGGGAGTTTCTTGAAGTAACCTTCCAGCAATTCGATTGCTTTCGTCGCGTCCGTGACCTCGACTTGTGAAAAGGTTGGCAGTTTGGTGCCGATTTCCTCAAAGTGATTCGCGACTTCCTCGCGATAGCCGGGATAAACGGAATGAAACCGCTCGTATAGGTAGACAAAAGGATCTCTGCCGGCAGGCATCGATTTGTATTCAACCAGCAGAACAAAGATGCTTTTCGTGTCCCTTTTGAGCGCCGGCGCCAACAGCGATGTATACTGCGGATCTTCAAAGGGCGCTCTCGAAGCGAGGTACCGCAACAGGGAAGTCTTTCCCATCCGCGGCATGCCAATCAGCGCCATCGGATCGGGTCTTCCCAGCTTTGTCATTATGGATTTAACCCATTGTTTTGAACCGTAGTACTTGTTGGGATCAACCGTGGGTCCGCTCTTCGATACTTCTGCCGAAATCCGATCATTTGTGTTCGTCATTTGTTACTTACCATTTGTTCTTCAGCGCTTACGTCGGTGTCGGCCATTTGGTGATTACTTCAGCAAAAGTGCGGTTGGTTTGCAACCACTGGTGGAATAATTCTACCGGGATAACGAGATAATTCCTTTCAGCATTCATTTCGATAATTCCCAGCTCTTCGAGCGACTTCAGTGCTTTGTTGAGACCAGTCTCCGAAAGATTAGGGGCCTGATCGCTAGCAGCCTCCAAAAACGTCGACATCTCAACCCCTCGTTTATCGAATGTCGCCAGCAACGCGAGTACCACCTCTTTGGCGCCGACCATGTGCTCGATGAAATGTGCAAAGTGCAGGAAGCCCAGCGAAACAAACTCGGCTGCCGCTGAGTACAGCATTTTCTCGGTCACTATCCGTTGATCTTCCTGGTTTTCAGCATAGATTCTGGTTACCTCGTCATAGATTTTGTTTCCGAGGCAGTTGATGAAGTAGGGATTTCCGCCGGTATAGGAAACAAACTTGGCGGCCAGTTTTTCTTCGTCTGCGTATCTGATTCGGTTGCGACTCATCGGTTCAGTGACCAGCTTTTTGGCCCATGCAGGGTCAAGGGGGGAAACCTTGAATTGCTTGGTTCGACCGAATATCTGATCGGCGTCGCCCCAGGTGGTTTCGTCGGTAAAGCAAGCGTCTTGAACAATCAGCAACCAGCGGACATTTGCCTGCTGCGACATCAACGAACGAAGGTTACTGAAGACGCTGCCGTCCATTAGGCCATCGCTCTGATGCTGACAAAGAACACTAAACTCGTCCAGGATCACCAGCAGTTGTCGGCCGTGCAGTTGGGTAGTTATATGGGCCAGAAATCTCTTGAGCCATTGGACTGGCGAATCGTCTTCCTGTGGTGGAACCACGAGCGTTTCGCCTTTTCGTCCGAGCTGGGTCCTGATTTCATCAACGATACTTTCGATCAACTGCTTCACTAAATTCTTTGCATCAAAAGGCGCTGAGAGGGACAGTAGATCGATATAGACGGGACAAAATCCGCGCTGGTGTAGCGGGATCGCGACGCGTTGCAGATGCAGCGCCAGCGACGTCTTGCCAACGCGTTTTTGCCCCCGCATCAGGCCGTAGTCTTTTCGCGAAGTGTCGGCGAGCCATTCAAGTATCTGTTTTATGAGCGTGCGGCGATCGTAAAAGCGGTGGTCGTGTACAGACACGACGCTGTAAGGACTGCTCTGGATCTCCCGCGGTGGATTGTTCAACTTTACCAACTGGTCGGGTGAGGGCGGCAGCGCATTCAACCTGGTCACGTCGTTTATGCTTTCAATCTTGTCCTGGACACTCGCAAGCGTGTCTTTCGAATCAGCCGTTACGACGAGGCTGATGTTGGCGTTACCGTCGCCATACACTTCCGCGTCAACCTTGTGCAGGTAGGCTTCGTCCTGGTTGTAGACCTTCTCCAACAGGTTACTTAACAAGCCATGGCGATCGGTAGCGGTAATATAAAAGACAACCGATTCACCCTTGAAGAACGACGTCGTGTCAGCCCACTTTAAGGGGATAGTTTTCTCTTTAGTTTTTCGGCTCCCCGAACAATCTCCTGAACCCTGGCGATGAACAGTCATGTTGCCGCATCGACGTTTAACTCCTTCAATCCGATCACCCGGCACCGGCCGGCAGTCATCACAAAAGAGGATCTGTGAGCGGCGCAAGCCCAGCGACAATTCGTTCGCGCGCATCACCCCGGTCGCCAATTCGTAGGAGATGAGCTGGCGCACCATTTGATCGGGAGAGGGTCTTCCTTTAACCAGCTTGTTATAGAGCTCGTCCAAAGTGTGAAAACCCTTGGCGCGCGCTGTGACCCATAGGAAAGCATCCAACTGCAAGCTATTGATTGTCAGATCAAAGCTTTTCTCCCTTCTATAAAACTGCAGGCGTTTATCCAAAGCCGCCTGCAAGCGTTCGCGGCCGACGTGGATGGAGCGGGCTCGCTTGTTCAACGCTCTGCGCAAGTTACCGCGCGCTCTTGCCGTTGCTACATGGCCCAGCCACGAGATGTCCGGTCCGGGTGAATGAGGATCGTAATGGATGCGAATAAGATCGCCGTTGTTTAGTTGTTGGTTGAACTGAACGCTGCGACCGTTGATCTCGATCTTGTCCGTTTGATTGGCCAGGTCGCTGTGAATGTTGTAAGCGAAATCGAGTGCGGTGCTTCCATTCAGGATCGCGCGAACTTCGCCGTGGGGACTGAACACGTAAAGAAATTTTCCGTCGGAACGTGTGCCGAGTTCATGTTGCTGCACGATCCTTTGTGTTTCCGCGTCGAGACGATACCCGTTTCCGCTGCCGCCGTTTTCCGCGAGTTTCCAGCGGGCGGAGATGTTTTTGTAGCGGGCTGGGTAACGATGCAGCGCGTCGATCGCGCCAAACTCGTTCAGCCGGTGCATGCGCGGCGTGAGAATGCGAAACTCAGTCACCAGTTCGTTGGCCGAGGCGTCTTCGAGTTCCAGCATGATGGCTGTATGAATCGCGCGATAACCGTTCGGCAGGGGCGTCGCGATGAAGTCGTTGAAGCGGGAAGAAATGTAGTCGTTGGCGCGTTCGGTGAACTTAGTGGCAATCGGTTTTCCGACGCCGTGCACGATTCCCAACACACGGTAGCAATCGTCCACAGAACGGCAGTAAATGCGGATGCTCAGGCGGCTTACGAGGTCCTGCTCAGATTCACCGCCTTTGATGCGGTTGAGCGTGAGTCCCGGGAACGGACGAATCGGATAAATTCGCGGCCGCGGTTTGATCCCGGCGTCTTTGAACAACATGTTCAGGAGTTTGGTTAGACAAACGAAACCCATCGCTTTGTCGACAACGCGAGTATCGATCGGGTTTTCCTTCGCCGTTCTTGCCTGGTGTACGCGCACGATCTCGTCGAAGCCGGTACGCGTGTAAACCTCCTTCTTTCCGATAGTGTCCGCAACCAAGTTGTAAGCGCTTTCGAGTTCCTCAAACCTTGCAGGCGAGAGCACGCGCGTGCTCATGTCGAGCATCTCTCTTCGCAAAGACCAGAGCCCCAACATCTGTGTCAACGGCACCAGGACATTTTCGGTGTACGAAGCAAGGCCTTTACTCAACTGCATCGACTTGGCCAGCGCTGACAGACGCGCACCCTGGAAAGCCAACGCGGAGAGAACGAAAGTGAGTTGCGGCAGTTCTCGGTAGGCTTCGCGATAGAGCAGGCGCTGCTCCATCGTGGCGTCGACGTTGGATATCTCCTTCGAGCCACGACTGAGTTCCTCGACTCCGTCGCTCCATTTCACCAGCTTGCTGGTTAATTGGACCACATTGGATCCATAGGAAGATTCCAACGCACCGACCGGGAGCAGCGAAAACTTCAGCGCCGGCGCCAACAACACTGCGACTGTGCTGGGAACTGGCGCATGCCACTCGTTAAGAGTTTCGGCAGCTCTTCGTGAGTAACTCCAGAGAGCCTGATCAGGGCCCCTGTATTGATTCTGAGCCAGTAGGTGGTCGCTTAGTGCTTGCCTGACGAGTTTGTGCGGGTCAGTAACCATCCGTTTTCCTACCGTTCCTTGCTGAAGTTCTCCAGTGCTCTTCCGCGCGCAGCATACTCCTAATCCAGTAAAAATCAACTGGCGAAAACCAGCTCCTAAAAAATGCTTGACAAATTCATGGATTAAGAGAAAATGCGGAGAAGTTCTGAGAGGCTAAGAGAACTTCGATAAAATTAACAGGATGACGAGAAGTATAGTGAAAATATTGAGCGGAAACAATAACAACTTTTCCGGCTGGCCCGGCTCGCTGACCATTCGACCTGGACCCGGCCCTGGAGGTCAGAGATATGCAACAGTCCCACACATTCAGGGAGTCGGCCGACTCTCGGTACAACATTCCCGAGGTTCATCCGGTCTTCATCGTAATTGTCGGCACTTCAATGATCGAGCAAGCCGTTATTCTGACGGCTCAGCAGCGAGCGAATTCAGATCCAGTCCCCCACCGCATCGTCGCGATCGATTCGCTGCCCTATGAAGATGTCGTAACTCGATTTCAGCAAAACGGGTGGTCCAGAGATCATGTTCTCGCCGCCCTCCCTCGCGCTAACTACTTCCAACTAACCAGCCCCTTCGTCGAAGGATTTGATTTCGACGATCCCCTCAATCGCGATTGGCAAAACACGATCTACGAACCGCGCTTGCGACACCTGGCTTCGAAGCCGGATTCCCCTGGATGCGCTGGCACACCTGCCCTTGGCCGCGCACGAGTCGAAGCGAACGAGCAGAACCTGCGCACGTTCCTCGAAGGCCACTCGCAGGGCTTAACTCAGGTTCGTCCGGAAACGCTTGGATTACTGCCCGGTATCAAGGCATTTGTCGTAACCACCTTCAGAGGCGGAACCGGGACGGGCGCAACCATTCCCGTTGCTGCCATTCTTCGTTCGGTACTAACAGAAGGCAGCATTCACCTGACGGCTGTGATGCCTGACGTCTATTCCGGCGACCGGCGGGCGATCTCGAATGCCTATGCAAGTCTTTGTGAGATGCAGGCGGCGCATTGTTACAACGCCGGTGTGACGTTGAAGAATGGCATCGTGTTACCCGCCCCGTTCGAAACCGTCAGTCCAATCTTCGCGAGCAACGGGATGGTGACCCTTGGACCACGTGACGCGTTGATGCAAATCGCCGGTACCCTGGGCAGACAACTCCAGGCTCGGACCCAATCCACAATCAACTCGCGAGCGGTCGACATGACCGACATCACGCCGTTCACCATAAACGACGAACCGATGCACATCCGGGTGGAGAGTGCGGTTTCCATCCGCAATATCCAGCCGCAGACACTGCCTTATCTCGGCGCCGCGTGGTGTCTGCACGTGTTGGAAGCGCAGCGAGCAAGCCTCGAAGACTGGTGCGTCAACAACACCCTCAGCTTCGAAGAGAACGAGGTCATTGCCGAAATCGCGCAAAGCGCTCTTCGCGATCTCAACATCGACCTTCCCGGGTTGCTCGCGCGCATCGATCCCGCTCCCGGCGCGGCAAACGTAGTTCGCAACGCCATCGAGCAGGCGACGCTAGCCATCTCCAACATGTCGGCCGACAACATTAAAACCACGGTGGCAAACATACCCGGCGTTCTCAGAAGCCAGTTCTTGAAATTCGAACCGGTATGGAAAGAACGCGCTCGCGCGATCACGCAATCTCTTCCGGAAGAGATCATCAACTACGTTTCGACGAGGCTGGCTGACGCTCCGCACCTGGTCTTGGCAACGCTGACGCGCCTTTCCGAACGGCTCGTGACGTTGAGCAAAACTATGGCCGACGAAGCCGAGACGAAGAAAAAGCGGAGAGATGCGTTTGCTGCCCAGTTGGGCCAGGCGCTCAGTGATGCGCAGGAAGCCGGAGGAATTCTCTGGGTTTTTCGTCGTGATGAAGTGGCTCGTGACGCGGCGTTGACGGTCTTGAACCTGGCGATGAACGCGTCGCTGGCGCGTATCGAACAGCAGCGACTCGAATATCTCCACCAGGCTTTCAACGCTGAACAAGTTTCCGTCGATGGCCGAGGTCGCACTCAGGCCATTCAACCGGTGCTTGTCGTCATCCGCAATACGGTGGTCAGTTTGATGGCCCAGTTTCGCAAACATCAGGAAGAACAGATTAACGAAGTCAAAGCCATTCTCGACGAACTTGGTCAAGGCATTGAAAAGCGTTCTCCGGTTTTTCAACGCACGCTTCTCTACGACGACGTCAACCTGAACAAGCTGCACAGCATCGCGGTGAACATCGCCGAAATCATTCCCGACGCACCGGCGATCACTCAACTCCTGAGAGGCGAACTTTCCATCAACGACACGATCAACGCGCTGTTGCCGTTGTTGCCGGCATACGCGGAAGCCGGTCGTTCTCTTGCCGACGTGCTCGAAGAAGATGCCGGTAAACGTTCGCTCGTCCTGCAACTCTTGCGCAACCGCACGCCTTTCACGCCGCTCGACAGAGTCGTGGAGGATCAGCAGGGGCTGCGTCGAGACAGGGACAACTTGCTGGTTCTGGAAGTTCCCGGTGGCGCGGATGGTTCGTTGGCCGCGTTGATGTTGCGTGAAGGGATTGTCGGTAACCCGAATCAGATCGTCGACTCGGGCGAAGATGAGATCCGTCTCTACTACCTTCGGGAGGGCATTCCGTACGCTGCGGTTCGACCGCTCGTCCGTTACAAGGAACAGCACAACGCGTACCTGGCGGATCCCAACGCCATCACGCCCTACACGCACGCAAAAGCGCACTCGTATCCAAACATCGAACCTTCACGCGTCAACGTCCGGACGCACACCGAACAGATCATCTATCAGGCAATGGCAGTTTTGCCGGATCGTTTAGTGAGTCATCCGGCCGGTGGCTTCACGCTGAAGTACGAAAAGGCCCGTTTCGGACTCAGCGTGTCGGAACAAGCGACCTTCGCTGACTTTCAATCGGTGGTGTTGTGGCTTGCCAAGCACGTTTCGGCGCGCAAGGCGTTTGAAAACGAACTCAAAGATCTGCTCAACGCCGCGCCCGAACAATACACGACCAAACTTCTCGAAGCGTGGCGCACCAGTAGCGACAAAGAGCGGGAATACCTCCAGGAGACGCTTTACAGTCTCGGAGTCGATCCCGCCAAAGCCGCGACCCCAATTCGTCCCCTGAGCGAAGTTGATTCCAATGGTCAGCAACCGTCCTACGCGGGCGACTGACTGCTCGAAGGAGAAGAGTCATGTGCAAACTATTCCTGTCTGTTTTGCTACTGCTGGCGCCGTTCACCGGTGTCGTGTGCCAGGTGCAAACGACGGCGGCTGAAGGCGAACAGAGGATGTTCGTCATCGACAACAGCTCTTCAATGGACGGTCCGGCGTTCGGGCCATCTGTTTCCGGTAGTCGCTGGAACCTGGTACAGAAGCATTTTCCTGAATGGCTGGGCCGCATTCCTGACAGCACGTTTGTGGGCGCCGTATCGGCCGGTGGGCCATGCGGCTCCACACCGTCCATCCGTTTACCGATTGGCAGCCAGCGCGCTGATCTCCTGACTGCAGTGAACGGCGCCAGTCCCAACGGAGAGACCAATCTGAATGCGGTGTTGCAGTCGACGCCGTCGCTCTTCGATCTGAAGATGCAGGGACCAAAGCACGTCGTTCTCTTGAGCGACGGTCAAAATACCTGCCAGCCGAATACGTCAACGTGCGATCTCACCAGGAATTTGCATCGCGATTACGGAATTACCATCGACGTTGTAGCGCTGATTACGGATCCGCAAATGGCGAACGAGTTTAAGTGCATTGCTGAGACCAGCGGCGGTCAATTCATCACGCCGACTTCGCCGGATGACTGGTCCAACATAACGCTGTCAACCATCGATCCGTGGCGCTACGTCGTGCTCGTGCTGGGATTGCTTACGTTGCTGTTTGCTTCAACGATTCTCTACCGGCACGTGCACCACGTGATGCGCTGGACCACCGGACTCGCGACGATGATGTCCGGTGTCTTTCTCATTGCCGGATCGTTGCTTGTCTACATCACGTTGTTTGCGCGAGCCGGTTTGATCAGCGCGGCGCTAGGTTTGGGAATCAGCCTGACTGTCAGCGTCGTGGCTGTGATTGGCTCGAAACCGCGCCGCCTGGTGGGTCGCAGTGTCGGCGTGTTGTTGCTGATCGGCTCGGCCTGTTTGGTCCAGGCGCAAGGTCAAACTCGACCGACGATGCAGTGCAGCAAAGTCGTGTCGGGCACGCCGCGTTATCACCATCTGCTGGCGATCGATCTATCGGGCAGCGTCGCCGCTGAAATCGAACAGATGAAGGCGCTGCTCGCGTGTTACGGAGAAATGTACACGCTACCCGGTGAGGAAGTGAGTTTGATCGCGTTTGGTCTGGACAAAGCAGGTTCTGTTAAGGAACTGCGGACATTCACCATTCCGTCCAACGGTTCCACCGAGATTCTCGATCAGTTGCTTGAGGATCAAAAGATCCAGGACGCGCGCGAAACCAAGACCTACTTTAAACCGCTAGCAGACTTCCTCAACGGGTTTCTGGCCCATGTTCGTATGGAGCCGATCGTGATCACCGTGTCTGACGGTTTAAGCGACGGCTACAAAGACCTTCAAAACGGCCTGATAAGTTTTCCGGAGGTGCCATTCGAAAGCTTTGGCACCCGGGGAATTTACTCAGCCCCCCAAATGAAAGATTGGCGTGTGGGCGTACAGGGTGGCTCCGGTATCGATCTGAGTCCACTTTTTCAGAAACCATTGGTGGGCACGCTACGCAGTCGGCGGGAAGGTAATGCCGCTGCGAGGGCTGTTCAGCCGTGCTTGATCGATCCACAACTCGTTGCTCAGGCAGATCCTGTACTGACCCTCGCGCCGGGCTGGAATCCGTTTGGACAAACCGTACACGGCAAACTCGCGCTCAACGTGCGCAATGAATGCGCCACCAGGTTCAGAAGTTTCAAAGTTGAATTGCTTCTGGGTGAGACGAAGTATCCCATCGGTAGCGCGCGGAACGTCTTGGTGGACGACAAGGGCCAGACGTTAGAGTTCGACGTGTCACTGCCGAATGACGGAAACAGTCGTCAGGACGGCATTATCCAATTAGTACTCGAACAAGCCGCCGGGAACCGAACGATCTACCCGCAGAACCCGGCCAGTATCGCAGTCACTCGCGTTGGTTACGTCAATCAACACGCACCGGTTTTGGGTCTATTGGCGTTGGGCGTCGTTGCCGTTTTAGCCGCGGCACTCCTTTTCATTAGATCGCGGCGCGTGAAAGAGCGCACCAGTCCGGAGTACGTGAAGATCACCGGTGGACCAGCCGTCGCTCTGGACCGTAATCGCGCCATCTCGATTGGCGGCGACAACTGCAACCTCGTGATCGCGGGTGTACCCGCAGGGGTCACCTTGGCCCACGCGGAATGGCACGGAGTGCGGGGACAACTTCACATTAACGCCGAGCCAGGAGTGAAAATGAAGATTGCCGGCGTTGAGGTCGAAGGCAACGGGGTCTATCGCGTCGAGCAGACGCTTCAGTTCACTGAGCCCACCAACGCGATCCATGAAGTGATTCTTCATACCGGTGGTCCAAGCGACGTGGCCTTCGTTCCGACCGCCTTTGCCAACGACGGCCTTGCCTTGGATTTCAGCGATCCTGCGACCCCCAACGACTCTTACATCTGAGGAGAGACATGAACAGTTTGACACTCAAAATCACACTCGCAAGCCTGTTGGTGTTCTGGATGGCCGTCTGTTTTCAGATCTACCGGGCTTTCAAGTGCTCGGCGTGGCTGGCTGGACCAACAGTGGCTTCGTGTCTCTTTTTGCTCGGAGCCACATTAATCGCGAGCGTCATGATCCCCAGCGCCTTCTATCTCGCGCCGGTGTGGCTCTTCGTTTTTTCTCTTGCTGCACTGCACCTGCGTGCGGCGCATCGCAAACCAGAGGACGTTGAGAAGTTAACACCAGGGAAGGGGCCTCGCACACGCGATTACGAAGCTTCCGAAATCTACATTTAAACCCACGGTGGTTGCGTTCCCGATCGGGGCCGGCCCCGTTACTGCCGAAGGGAGGCTGAAATGGCGAATTCAATAACTGCGAAGAGGAGATCGCGCGATCCGCGGATCTGGATCACCTTGATCGTTTCACTTTCCGGAATTGTGGTGGCCGCGGTGAAAGTCTTGCCACAATTCAAAGCGCCCTCAACTGAAAGCCGCCCCGCGCCCGCACAAGGTAGCGAACGCGTGATCGGATCCATTACCGATCGTGCCGGTAATCCGCTGAACAACGTGATCATCGGCATCAGGAATAGCGTTGAGACCACCACCGATCAGCAGGGCAACTTCGTTTTGAATGGAGTACCGTCAGGAGATCAACTACTCGTCGCCAAAACCCAGGGCGGACATGGAACGCTGACTCAAAATCTGGCAGTTGAAAAGGGAAAGACCACTCACGCGCGCATCATCTACGATTCCGTGACCTCCAACATGGGCGTGCTTTCGATCACCGAACCTATCGACGGGGCACTCGTCGATATTCCTTCCGGCCAATCGGAACATTTGGCCATGGTGTACGGACGCTGCGACGGAATGGCCCAATTGCTGGGCAAGTTTGAAGTATGGCTGGTGGTTAACTCGGAGCACGATAACCGGCTCTGGATACAACAGCCACCCGCCGTGATCGATGCCGGCCCTTGTTTGTGGCGGGCCAAAGTCGTCATCGGCAGTGCCAAACATCCACCCAAAAATAAAGAACGTTGGAACATCGTGGCGCTGGGCGCTTCAACCGACTCGCAAATGAATCGCGTTATCAATACTCCCAGACTCAGTTTGCTCCCGAGCCATATAGCCTCAAATGCTATCACGGTCGAAACACGAATTCTCAAGGCAAGTCAATAGGCAACAATCGGTCAAGGAGTCACAACTATGAGCTATATAAAACTCACAGCTATCGTCGCTGCCGTGGCGATACTCGCGTACATCGCCTCAACCTCAAGTTACTTCAAACGATACGTTGCGAGCCGAGTCATTATTACTTCGGCAGCGTCGAGTGTTAATCGCTGCGACGTGGAAGCGGCAGATCCGTCCGATCCCCTGCGTCACGACGTTGGCAAAAGCGACGAACAGATTGTCGGCCTCACGGCAACACGCGCCTGCGAAGAGGCGTTGGCAGAGTTTCCCGACGAACCCCGTTTCCACTTTCAGTATGCACGCGCGTTGCTGGCCATGAATCGTGGCGACGAGGCGATGCAGGAGTTCAGCAAAGCCGTGTCGCTGGGCAATCAGCCGGCGCGGTATTACGTCGCTCACGAGGAACTCGTCACCTACAGGGAGACGCTCGATGAACAGCATCTCGAGAACGCCAGGACGCTGCTGACTGAGGCGGCGAAAGATTTTCCGCCGGCTGCCAAAACGCTGGAACAAATCACCTTCACCGCCGATGGGCAGCGCCATCCGCAGGTCATTGAGGCGCTCTACAACGAGGATTTCCAGAAGCCCCAAAATGCGAGAATTCTCATGGTCCATTTCCTTAACGGGATGCAAAAGCTGTTTAGCTCACCGTTGAATCCAGGTGGCGATCAATGTCTGGTTATGGTGGATGCGACCGCCAATTACGATATCGAGATGGGAATCGCCGGCGATCCCAGAAACTCTCTGGAGAGAATTTTGAATCAGGCGTTGCTCAAAGGAGCCTCATGGGCCGGCCTGGTAGTTCTCGATCCAGCGTTGGGAGGCGACCCTGAGAAATGGATCGCATTCTTTGAAGCTCAGGGGGAGGCCGAAGCTAGAAAACTTGCGCTCCGCTATGGCTGTGAATCGCCCGTAACCCAACGCATTTACCGGGGCATGGTCCTATTCCTGCGGCAGAAGCGGCCACTCTCAGAATATGGAGCGGACCTTCTGCTCCATGGAAAAGGCCTGGAAGTTTTCCTCACGCCGGGAGAAACCATAACAGGGAACTGAAGGCGTCATGACTTTAGTTTCCGGCAATTAAGTAAAGGAGCAAATCATGCAAAAACTATTTCGCGCGCTCACCGTCGTGTTGACGAGTCTGGTATTAGCAGTCCCTTTTACCCTGGCGCAACGTTTGCGACGAACCTTCAACCGCGCCGCGAGGGGCACGGTGAAACAACATTTTACTTACAAAGCTAGAAAGGGTGGCTCAGGCGATAAGACCGGCGCCGCGGGACGAAGCAATCACAACCAGAAGTTCGTTCTGCGCACGCCCACCAAGAAAAACAATCCGCCTGCTCCCCGACGATAACCTAATAACTGTCCGGCAACCACCGATTCTTATCGACCGGTTGCCGGACATCCTATGTATTCGAACAATCGCTTCAACAACCCCACATACGGATGGAAGTACCCTTTACTTGTGGGTTCGGTCATAACTTCAAATTTCCTCGTCGCTTCCTTTTCTAAGATTTCACTGGTTTCAGATCTTAACGTTGAGTGATTCCAGTGACGATGGTGCCAGCAGACCTCTTGAGGTGACTCGTCCGTAAAGTAGAGGCGCTCTCCACGTCGGTCAGACGGGGTTTGATATGGCACAGGCCCGTTTCTGCCATGAAGAAACCCTCGCGTCCCGTCATCAGAGTTCCACTGGCCTTGGCGTCGCCCGACACGAGGCGAGCTTCGGAAGAACACCCAAGTGCAGTTCGGAGTGAATGCAAGATTAGTGATCTCAGCCAGATGTCCTTTGACCGGCTGCTGAATCTCTATATCCCAGAGGAAAATAGAGCGCTCTTTCTTTTTGAGTGCGTTGTTGATCCTCGTCGCAGATAAGCCAGGGCCAAGAGACGAAGGAAGTGATAGCCGTCTGCCAACCGGAATCCCGCGATCTTAACAAGCTGAGTTCGCTACCACGAACCAGTTGACCGCTCTGGCGGAAACAACGGGTTTGAGTTGCCTTGAAAGCGTTGGTTTCAATCTGAACTTCCTTTATTTTGCTTCAAAATTGGTTTTGGTATAGCAGATGCGGTTGTTTTAGGGACAGACTAACTTATCAGGCGTTCCGCCTTCTCATAGCAGACTCAAATTGCCGGGCGTGTTTTAGCAACTGTCAGTGACTGGAAGGAATAATGAATCCTATTAACAGATATTTTCTGACTTCCATCCTGCTTTATCTGTTGATGGCAGTGATACCTCATCTTCCGAAGCAGGATAAGGTCACTAAAAAATGGGCCTTGTTGATTAGCCTGGCGCAGGTCGTCATGGCAATACAAACCGCGTTTGCCTGGTGGTTTGGAACACAGGTTGATGAGCTTGGTTACATTCTCTCCGCTTTGAATAATCTTTTCTTCCTAGGCGCCGCATTATTCCTATTAGAATCGAAAAATTTGAGCGCCCAGTGGCAAGACTTAATCGCCAACAGGTTATTTCAAATGGTCGCATCCATAACCCTGGTGGTGATCGCCATCAAGATAGTCCAAGTTGTCACAGTCGGAGCCTCAACGCCGAAACCATTTCTTTTCGACTTAAATCTGGTGATCATTTTAGTCTCGATTTTAGTCTATTTTGTGGAGGGTTTTGCTTATTATTGCATTCTCAATTTTTTTCGCTACAAATGGATACCCTACCTGCCAATCTTCGTCGCTGTTTCATTCTCACTGGTGGAATTATCCTATTGGTCTCAATGGCAAGAGAATCGCGCTATTTTCTTTTCCACGCTCTTACGTTTTCTGTATTTCATCGCCCCAATCGTCATCCTACTCGTAAGAATGCCTCAAGCCACCAAAGTTAAGGGGGCTTTTGATAAGGCGGTCGAGGATCGGAATTTCATTCTGGTGCCGGAGAAAGGCTTTGTTAAAGCTCTGGGTGATTCGATTGCCGCGGAGAAAGTCTTACTCCTCATTAATAACCCTAACTTTAAGCTCGAATCGGAGCCGCTTATCGATCAGTTTATTCCTTACGGTTGGCAGAAATCCCGTGATAAAAGCCTGACAAAGCTCACCGAAGAGGAACAGAAATGCCTTTATGCAGTCTGTAAAGTAGATCATCCTATTTTTTGCAAATCTAAAGATGGCCATGAAGCAATTATGCTGCCGGTAATCATGTATGGCGGCCGGATCGGAGTGCTGGTTGTCAGATTAAATCGTGGCCTGCGGGCGCGGGCGATTTTTGCAGAAAAGCTAAAGCTCTCCGTTCAGACCATACTGCCGCTGGTGCAAAGCTCACGACAATGGGCGGCGATTAGTAGGTTGAGCAATCGCTTTTCGGAGAACCTAATAGCAGAAGAAAACACCGGAGCGCATTCAGATAAAACGGGCATAAAAGTCACAGATGGAATAGACGACATCCTGCACTCTATGCTCGACAATTTGTCACCCTTTGCCGTCGCCCTCAAACCGTCCCAACATTTCAACTCCCAGGATCCGGTCATATGGAAAATCGAGCCATTACTCTTTCCTGAATCAGAGAAAGATGCTTTCGAGAAGAAATACTTCGGAAGCAACACGGCCGACGAAAGTCCTCTGAATGGAATCAAACCCTTTCCGCGGGAACTGGAATTAGGCGGACGGTTAATCTTGTTCGTCGGAGCGGATCGCGACAAGTTGAATAGACCCTCAATAGGTGTTCATCCCAATGTTTTTAGGGCGCTTGCAGCAATGATCAACAATGCGCTCAAGACAATCATTCGGCATAACCTGGACAAAATACTAATTGACGCCGACCGAAAAATTCGTGAAGGACGAATGGACGGCCATCAGGCGACGCGGGTTTTGGAGGAAGCGGCAAGAAAATTCGGTATCTCATGGGTCGTCATAGCTGTGGACCAGGCCCGTTTCTTTGGCGCCGAGGAGAAAATTCCAGTGGCAAAGGAACAAGCGAGTCTCGGCTGTAAAGATGAAGAACTCGAAGTGCGGACAACAACTGCAAATGGACAGCGTTCGTCCTTAATTACCTTTTCAACTACATGGATTCTTAGTTCTTCTCACGAGTCAAAGGGTGTAGATGTGGAAACGTCAAAGATGGTCAGTAGTAGCCATTCTCAACACACGATATTTTTCTGCTTTGGTCAGGATAATTCCGATTTTAAACTGGACGCTACCTGGCGAACTATCTTTCATGAGTTTATCGAAGTTGGAACGAATAAGATTAAAGATATGCTGATCAGGGAGAAGGTGCTGAAGATCGAGAAGGAAATAGCCGCAATCGACAAGGCCAAAGACCTCATGTCGTTATTGCACCTACGTGGCAATCTAACACATCGATTTGGTACGAAGGTCAAAGCGCTTGAGTTTGCAATCAGGAGATTGACAAAGACTTTGGACGGCTCAGGCCAGGCACCGCCGGATACTATTCAAGGCGATTTGGAAAATTTGATAACAAGCTATCGCGACCTGCAAGAGCTGACACTCGCAATGTTCAGGGATGCCCGTCTTTTCAAAATTAATACGGCTATCTGGGATGAAACGAACGTGCGGCCCTCCGATCTGTGCATAGCTATTCAAAGGGCACATGATGAAGTCACGTCGAATCTGGACTACCTTGAGATTAAGATCGATTTGCCCTCTGAAAATCAAAGCCAATTGATGGTTGACGCGCCGTTTTTAGTGGTCTACCTGAGCGTTTTCAACCTGCTCTCGAACTCAATCAAAGTGTTGAGTCAAAGCACTAACAATTCAGCCCGAAAGAGAATCAGCATCTCCACGATAGTTAATGGCCAGCACATCATCTGTAGAATCAAAGACACCGGACCGGGCATTGATAAACCCGATCAACTTTATGAATTAGACTCAGGCTGGGGCCTTTATCTCACCAAGGCGTCTCTTGAAGACTCCAACAGCTCCATCACGCTCGTAGAAAACTCTCATTCAGGTGCAACGTTTGATCTGAGATTTCCAGTGTGGCGGGCAAGGGTCTGAATCCTACCTGGCCCTAAAATACCAAATGTGCGGCCTGCAGGTACATGAAACACTTCCATTCGAACATTGGTTTTTTGCAGTATCCTGAGGAAACCCCATGACTCCGCAGCCAAAAAGAGTATTTGTGCTCGATGACGACGTTACCCATTTGGAAATTTACGTTACTGAGCTCATAAATCACGGGTTTGACGTAACCGGTGTAAAGAGCCTGGATGAAGTAGATAAACTTTTGGAGGCGAAGCAGAGGTTCGATTTACTGCTGCTCGATATGCAATTGACTAAAGATCCTCGAGCGTTCGAGTCGAATACATACGGCAGTGATGTGGGCCAACTATTCATAAACCAAGCAGCTTGGCCCCCTGAAGTACTTACGATGACGCAGTTCAGTGCAGATGTTGATATCTGGCGCCGATCTTCTGCAATTAGACCGACAGTCCATTTGGAAAAAGTCGGACTTTCTCCTGAGGAAATAGTTAACTATGTTTGTGCATTACTATTGAGACGGGGGCTGGATCTGAATAATCCAATTTGCAAACAAACAGCCGGGAAAGTGCTGGAAAACGGATACCAGTATCAAATGTTTGAAGATTTTTTCCTTCAACTGGTACTTCCAGAATTCGCTGCCTGCATCGATTCTCCTTACATCCTTGTGCTCGAAAACAATGAAGCTGCCGACAGAGAAATGTCGTATGCGCAGTTGTCACTTTCAATGGCACCACTGCGGGTTCTGAAACAAGAAATCGCAGAGATTGTAACCAAAGCGGCCTATTACACTCATCTCACTGAACTTAAAGAACCATTTCTGTTCAATCAAACCGTCTTTGAGCTATCTCCATTGCCTAGAGATAAAACCTGGTCTCAAGTGTTTCTTAGCCTACCATTAGGCGAATCGTTTGATCTTGCTCAGGCTGCTAATAGTGCTTATTCACTGCCTGAGTTGTTGCAAGATGCTGCCTTTGTACCTTTTCAACTAACAACAAATATTCGACTTAGTTTGCTCCTCCTTAAAGATGGGAAGTCTCGGAATTCTACCGCGTTACTCCCGCTTCCGCGGGCCAAGCTCCTCGCGAAATACACTCTCGACTCGTTGCGAATCACCCTAACAAACCTGATCGAGCGATGGAATCACGAAAAAGAAATCAAAGAAGTACAGCTACGTGAGTTAGCTCGCTTTTGCGAATATGTAGGAATTGAAACTAAGCGAATTTCTTTGGGGTTAGAGTCGGAAGGTGGTATGCCTGAAGAGAACAGCAACCTTTTCAGACTCACTCTCCTCGGAGATGAATTATGTGAGGCGGGAGATTTTCTCAACGGGCTATTTGAAGGTTCGGTGCACGTCCCACGAAGACTGGTCGTCCAGGAAATCATCAAGGATACCTGGGACCGCATCAAGCTCAGTAGTTTTGGCCCATCGGTACTTCTGTCGTTCCATGGCGACTGCCGAGCTACAGTGATGGCCTCCAATGAAGAGTTGTTCTTTCTTTTCTCGCGACTATTACATTGGCTCGTTTCGTTTTTCGATGAGGGGACGTTTGATACCCCTCAAATAAAGGTGGGATGCGGGCTGGCAGGAAGCGATATCCAGCTATCTTTCGAGAGTAATAGCGTGAGACTGCATAAGGTTCTTCGCGATAAATTATTTGTTCCAATGACGCAACGAATCGATTATGATCAGGTGCTCGATAGCAAAGGACCAAAACTTTTCCTCGCATTGCATTTGGCTAAAACAATCCTGGAAAAGAGATATAACGGGAACCTCGCCGACCACTCTGATGAACTTTCTGAAGGAGTCGGACATAAACTGGTCGTAAGTCTCCCCGTATTGATTCAGTAGCATTGATCTGCGGCTTCCCTTGAATCCTCAGGAGATCAACCTACGCATGGACAATTTGAATAATGCTTACTCTTACAATCTCACCTGTCGATTGGCATTCCTCGGAGAAGGGGAGACCGAACTAAACTTCCTGAAAGCTCTCTCAGATCAGATCCCCGCTTCAATATCCAAGGTTTTTTCCACAAGTGAGCTTCGTGAGTACCGTAGCTTCGAATGCGACTATTGTGTGCTCTATCCAACCGGCGCGTCAAAAGTGATCGAGGCGCTGGTGGCGATGGCGAGCGACAACCACAGCAAGCCAAAGCTAATCCTGCTCTTGCTAAAACTGAACACCGCGAAGTTGGAAAAGGACTGTGAAGCAAAGGGAACACACTTACAGATTATTCGCCTCGAGAATCCCGACAATAAACTCCAGGTCGTCGAATTACTGAATAGTTTTTTTACTCTGGAGAAAAAAATCAGCCCGCCAGATCCCGAATGGGAATTTATGGGGGCCTCTGCGCCGGTTCACAGCATTCATGCCTTGATACAGAGTTTTGCGAAGTGGGACAAGGATCCTGTGCTGATAACCGGCGAAACCGGAACTGGCAAAGAATTAATTGCGAGACAGTTGCATAAGATCAGAAACATCGGACAGTTTTCTCCTTACAATGCCGCCGCGCTCCCCGTTGAGCTAGCCGAAAGTTTACTCTCTGGCCATAGGAAGGGTTCGTTCACAGGTGCCGCCGAGGACAAAGAGGGCTTAATTATCAGCGCGAACAATGGAACGCTCTTCATCGATGAAATCGGTGACGTTCATCCTGCTATTCAGGTAAAACTGCTGCGCATATTACAGGAGCGAAAAGTAGTCCGTCTCGGTGATGATGTAGCTAAGGCGAGAGATACAAATGCCAGATTTGTTTTTGCCACCAATCGCAAGCTTAAAGAAGCCTGTAGTGATGGCGCCTTCAGGGAAGATCTTTATCACCGGGTAAGTTCGCTTCATATCGAGGTGTCACCGCTGCGTGATCGGAAGGCCGACATACCATTGCTGGTCCAACATTTCGTCAAAGAGTTTGTTGATAATTACGACGAGAAGAAACCACAAATCATCGTGGAGAACGTCTTAAAACTCGACGTGCTGTTTGGCTACGACTGGCCCGGAAATGTGCGAGAACTACGAAACATAGTAAGACGGGCTGCCGCATTGACAGGCTCTGGGGCTATCGACAAGAAACTCACTGCTATAGTTGAGAAGAAGATCGAAGAAACTCATAGAAACGACCCACAATTGAGCGCTGCTCAAAGTCAAAAACGCCTCGTTGAACTGAGTTCTTTTTTCAACTCATTACTTGACGATAATCGGCCTAATGCAAAGAAACGATTCGCAAAAGCTTACGAACAACATCTGCTCGCTAAAGCAAGCGGCGACTACAAAGAGATTATGGATTTCGGCGCTATCAGAAAAACGGCCGCCAGCGAGCTCAAAACCAAGTTACGCCTCGTGCCGTTTAAAGCGGATGATTTAAAAAATGCTGCTGGTCTGGCAACCAGAATAAAAGACCAGGTGGAACCAGTTTCGAAGAGCATCTTTGATCGATGCGATCAGCGCACGAAAAAAATGCTGAATGAGTATGATGGAAAAGAGGTTGACTCAAGACTGCGAGACGGCTTGCTTAAAGCACTGAATCGAGAGCTTCTAAACAGGGAGTTGTATGATGACAAACGGTTTCAGAAAATTCCTTTGTCAGACAGAACTCAAGACCTGATCAAAAAATATGGGGTATGGACCGATCTCTTTCGGTTGAACCGCATGTTAATTGAAGATACTTACGCTCTAGAAATAATCAAGAACGAGGCTATTCAGAACGACGGTAACTGGGGTAATGAGTCCGACTAAACGGAAGTCTGCTCGGTCATTAAACCTCGAGCCGTGCCTGTCCTCATAATTTGCTTGGCCACGATCCGCAATAGCTGCATTGTCGATCACTATCGAAGCGATGGCTTAACTCTCTGGATTCCTGCCATGGATCACCTGGTCTACTGAAGTCCGCCATTCCGAATCATCTGACCGCAGTAGCGGAAAAGAACCGCCTTCAAAAGTGGGTGGCATACGATTATTCAAACATTTTACGAGGCTTTGTATGGCACGGAACCTGCCAAGGACTGAGTGTGACGTTGCTCATCAACGCCGAGACTTATCGGCGAAGTTTTAGACGAAAGTGAAATCGTTGATGGCACGTTTTTGAGGGTTAGTCAAACCAGTGCCATAGAACTTGTGAACTGGGCCAACGACTTCTTTCTAGCGCGGAGATTTGCTATGACTTGGAATTCTCACAACGACAAACGCATCGCGGATCTGGATCCACTTGGTGCTGATGTTTTGATGACCATGGTTCCTCAATTTAATGCGAATGCGGATCTAAACAGCCTTGTTGAGTTGCTTGGCACTCTTTGCAAAAGGGCTAATTTAAACTCCCGTACTCACAATGAAATCCTTGCTATTGTTCGAGATATGGGCATTGTCGCCGGTTCAATTCGACGGCACGGACAAAACCCGGTTTCGCTTGTACCTGAACTTGAATTTGCACTTCTGAAATCAGCAGAGCTAACTGATTTGCCTGCAAGAGACACCCTCATGCATTACACGATTTGGAACCCTAATGGTCCACGACTAAGAACATATACAAACCACGAGCAAGAACCAAGTCTGATCGAAAGCATGCGAATATCGCTTCCAGCTATAAGCAACGCTTCCAGAAAATTATTTCAGATGCAGACGTTACCTCTACGAAACCCGCCAACGACCAGAATTGCCGATTCAATCGGAAACGATTTGAAGGAATTTATCTCGGGGTTAAATTATTCAAAGAATAACGTCAAACCAGATGTCTTTATTAATCACTTTCGACCTTTCTTTGAACCCTTTACCGTGGGGGATTGTACTCTTCGCGGACCGGGAGCAGTTACGATGCCCCTCCATATTTTTGACTTTATTCTCTGGGGTAGCAGCGAATCTAGTGAGAAGTACCAACAGTTTACTGTTGATTACATTCCGTACAACTTGAGCGAGTTTCGTCACTACTATTTGGAAACTCGAAACACACCTAGCTTTCTTGATCGACTCGAATCTGAGTGTGACGACTCAACCCGAACCGATATGCAACCGTTACTCAGGGCAGTAGAGACATGGTTCAAGAGGCTTCGCGGTTTCCGCGGCGCGCATCTGAAATATGCTACTAAGGCCTACCATGGACCTACCAAACATAACTTCAAGAGTGGAAGCGGTGGACACACTACCAGTGATATTGAAGCCATCGCCCACCTTACCGAGAAACACGCAGCGCGACTCAACTCACTCATTACTAAAAAGGACTTACCATGCTAAACCAAGCACTTCAGATTCTTTCACTATCAATTGAGAAGATTAGACAACTAAGATTTGCATTAGGAATCGCGGGTATTGCCGCAGCCATCGCCATTGCTGCCTTAGTGCTGCGCGGTACCTTCTCGAACATTGCCGGTGTTGTGGTTGCAGTTAATATGGGCGTTATGCTCATGATTGCGATTTTAATCTTTGTCACCGCCGCAAAAGCTCGAGGCCAAGCCGGAAAACCGTATCATAAACTGTACTTTGCCGTTTCCTGTGTCTTTTCAGCTATTCTGGCTGCAAGCGCATTACTAAGTTTGGCCAGCGTTTTCTTTCACTGGCCACTCGACTTTCGTCAAACAGCGTCAGCCGCAGTAGCCGCCAATGGTGACTATCGGGTCGAAGAAAGTGTAGTAATCTTCGATCTCCGTAACCGCAAGTCGGTCAAGGGCAAGATTCTCGAATCCAAAGAGCCCAAAATGCGTATCGACAGGGTAGTTCGCCAACGGTTAACGAATAAGCCCTATCAGATCAAATCAGGAACCAATGGTTTACGTGTGGAACAGATTGTTTCGCCTACTCATCCGAGCATGACCACGCAAGAAATCTTCGCTGATATGTTCCCGCTTACTACGAAGCATAGCTACACTTCCACCATTCCAGCTGATCGATTTCCAATTGGAGAGCCAGTGACAGTCCAGACCAATAGTGTTTTTGTAAATGCATTTACAGGAGAGGACAAGGAATGGGTCGGTGTCAGCCCTGACATTGATACTGCGGTAATCACAATAGTTGTATTGTTTCCCACGGAGAAGCCGTGCAAAGAGGTGATCGGTATGGAGAAACCTATGGGAACCAACCCAACTCAGTACCCCGGAACCACCAAACCCGTATTGCAAGAGGATGGCAGCTTAGTAACTTGGACTATAAACAAGCCTTCTAAAGGCACTGGTTATTTCATTGCATTCAAATGGTAGTAGAACCCAGACCTCACGCCGTCGTCATGAGAAGGATCGGCTGCATACTTTCGGCACACTTATTCAACGCTCATCAAAAGGAGTACCGCGAAGTTCCGCCAAGATCCTTTCGCAATCAGCCCCGGTCTCACCACCACTACGGCGCGGGGTAGCAATCAATGTAGCATTCCGTTTGTTGCTTCGTCTTCGACTTCGTCCTCGTCCTCGCATGGAAGCTCGCCCATCATCAATGCGTATTGATCTTTACCAGAGAAGGCGACCAGATCCAGTTGTCCACCTACGCCTACCACAATTCCCATTTCGGCACCGTCAGGGACTTCCTCGCGTAGCCAGTCGATCAGCATCTCCTTAGTGATTGGTATTTCCTTACTGATAGCCATTAGCTTATCTCCCTTCATCCTTTCGTGCTGCGGCCTTCATCATTTCGATTTCCTTGATCAGGCGGCGCGGAAGATTAACAACGCTGGCCAACCGCTCAATCGAGGCAAATTCCCTACCTGTTCATTCATCGCACATTCATGAATATTTGCTGGCCAGTTATCTGTCAGATTGAAACTGACCAATGGAAGAGCGAGGTGAGAAAACCCCGCTTGTATAGCGTCGATTGGGAAGAACCGATCAGTCTCCTGGCCGCTCGTTTTGTCGGACTTGGCAGCCGTTCCTATATCTTCTGGTTAATGAAGAAAACGAAATTTTCCAAAGAACGCTCATCCTCGCAGTGATGGCTTGCGATGACGTGTCGAAACACTGGGCGAATTTTCTCAGACAAGCGAGAATATGTTACGACCTGCTTAGTGATCTCGCGCCAGAAGTTAGATCGGTTGTGGGACATCTGGTGCTTGGCGTAAGCAAATTCGAATGCGAATCAACCCCTGCCCAGGGACTTCTCATGACTATTACAATAGGAGTTATGATTCGCCAGTTTTCTCGCAACTTTGCCGTGGCGAATCGCCCAGACGTTTAAAGGAAAGATCAGAAGGTGCCACATCCAATTGACGCAATTTACGCCGCTGGCACAACTAAAATGAACCAGCAAAGTCAATTCGTATTGAATTGCATCGGAGCAATCCGCCACTTCTGGAAAGGCAGTAATATCTCAAGCACTCCTAATATCAATCCAGTTGCATCAATGTTCTTGCAGTATCTATGTCGAACTTTCCCGCGTGGTAAGCATCAGTAGTCCTTCGTGATTCTCTTCGTAAATGTCCTTCTTCTACCAGACGGCTTATCATCATGTGGTCGACTCGCAACTGTTTCGCCAGCTCTCGTGTCCCTAAGGCTTGCTCATATTTCATTTTGACCCTCTCAACATCTGCTAGCCGAAGCAGATAACGTACAGTTGTGTCCTGATTTTTAATGACAAAAGCGATCTTTCCAGTCTTCAGGAGGTCTATTAAGGAATCGTGACTAATCTTGAGTAATCGCCGGGCTTCTGTGACTGAGATGTATCTGTCATCCTCGCATGCAGGAAGTAAAGCCGTTCGATCTCCTTCTTCACACTGCCTTCTCAATCTGTTGTTCAAGTATTGTGCAAAAGCATCGCGCATAAAATTGAACTGAGGCTCTCGAAGATCACCATATAACCGCTTGAACAGGGTGCCGAATTCTTCTTTCAATGCCGTATCAAGTTTTCCATCGCGTGGATTGAAACGTCCGTATCCTTTTGATTTCTTATCGAGAAACTGATGAAAGTTATGCGGCCAGTTTTCGAAAACCTGATACGCTGCGGTGATGCAGGTATGAAGATCCTCGTTCGGTAACTTTATTGATTTTGAAGGTCTTCCCGTGGCCCATGACATTTCACATTCCAAGCCGACGATAAATGTGAGGACGATGATAAACTCTTGAAGGGCAAGGCTCTGTAACGTATTAACTCGTTTTTTCGAGTGATGGTCCAGTGGCAGAAGACCGCAGAGCTGATAAATGCGTCTTGATACTGCGATCTCATGCTCACGCCTAAGATCTGGCTGTTGCTCACTCCAATCACATCCACAGACACAGACGCTCAGCCGATTCCTAATGGCTTTGAGACGCCTTTTGCATTTCGAACAGGTATCGACTAGCAGACATTCGTGGATGGGACATACGGTGACAAGTGAGCAATCCCAAATGCGACGACAGTAGCCGGATTCATTCAGGCACGTAACGCAGATTTTAGGGCAATGAGGTCGGATGATAGAGCGGTTGAAGAAGGCTCCATAGAAATTGTAGTTACCGTCGCACGTTATGTTGTTCGACGAAGGTGCAGGGAGATAGAGAAGTCCAATTAGATTCGATAGTGTGTTTCCGGTGAGCTTAGCAAATTTCTTGAATCCCTCTGAACAACTGAACACGAACGTGAACTTCCATTGAAGTTCCATGTAATCAATTCCGCTGAGGGAAAGTATCCATGACGGCGTGTCGTAACCATTGGCTTCGGTGAGGCGCAATAGATAGCTTATGAAGCCCTCATCCTTTTCAGGCTTCGGGGTAATTAGCAATTTCACTTAAGGACTGTTGCAGATAGGAAGTTTTAAAGACGGCGTCTAAGGCCGGAAGATGCAGACCGCTGCATTTTCTCCATGAGAATACTCATTCCTCGTTGACTTAATGTGCAGAGGGAACCCGAGCTGATGTTATTGAGTTACTGGCAGGCGTGAGGCGAGAAGGAGATTTTGTTTTCTGATGGAGACCAGCCCTGTAACGCCGTTTGCGTTTCGACCAGGGGATTGTCGGGAATTGGCTTCGGTCCCATTCGCTTACAGCTCATGAACCCGTTGCGAGCGCCGCGGATGGAGTTTTTGAATTACTTGTTTAGTGAGTCATTAGCTGGTGGGATGAAAGAATTAGATTTCGTTTTCTTATGGATAACCGGCTTCCTGAAACCTTTCTCTTGTAGGAGGCGACTACCTTACTGTTACCCCTGAGATTCTCAACGTCGGCCCGCGAGTAAACAGTATTCCAGTAGGCTCGGGGATAGGGATTACGAATAGGCTTGAGGAGTCCCTTGTGCGCGAACCTTTCGATGTGCCACCAAGGTACGCCAAGGAGGGCTGCCGCTT
Source organism: uncultured Acidobacteriota bacterium (assembly GCA_963708055.1). Taxonomy (GTDB): domain Bacteria; phylum Acidobacteriota; class Blastocatellia; order Pyrinomonadales; family Pyrinomonadaceae; genus PSRF01. Next base: position 3,907,521 of record OY970193.1, read on the forward strand.
CAGCACGAGTCACAATGGAGTTCATGAAATCGGCAATTTGGTCAACGCGCGACTTGATCAAAAAACGCATTTTGCCGTCCTTGGATTTCTCATACCGCAAGTAACCCGTTCTGATCCATCTTTTATAAAGTTTAGTTTTAGCTAGTTGAAGAATCTCTGCTGCAACAGTCGGCGACAATAGGTCTGTCAGGTCGCTGAACTGTCCTCGAAGTCGTTCAACATATGTACGGTTAAAGAGATATCCGTCTCCTGTCTTCCCGGATTCAGAGTAGGGTTTTAGGGTTCCGTTGCGGACCAGCCCGACTATCGCTCCTCTTGTTAGCGAAAGTATCTTGGCGGCACCTTGTGTATCGACGGTGTGTGATCGCTTGCGCTTGTCCTGGCGTAAAACTGGCAAGGCAATCACTAGATCCTTTAGGTTAACGGCAGCGAGGTCCGTCCGTCTCAGAAAATATTGTGGACCACTATCGACCGATGGACCTGAGATCGGATAAATCTTGTGTGACTTGAGCACCTGAATAAGATGCTCTGTTCGAGTGCCTACCTCGCGCGCTACGCTGCCTGCCGCTACGTATATTGCTGTGAAGTTGTCGATTGCCTCGCGAGTGATCAACCGACATCGCAGACCCTGGTGCGTTGTCACTCTCGTCTTAATCAATTTTTTGTGAGCCAGAAAATGAAGAGTCGTTGGCTTGAAGGGCAGTCCTCTCCCTTCAGTATCCAGTTTGAAAGTCTCATGGAGCTTACCAGTGAGTTTTGTCTTGAGGTACTGTTGGATTTCCTGTTTGCAAAACAGCAAGCGCGCGAGCCCATTCTTGCTTGACGCTTCCGCCCGAGGAATTACTACTCCTTGTAAAATATCTTCGACCAAGTGTTGTACGCCCCAGCCCACGCTTGAGAGCGTTATAGTCAGTGAACGCGAAACGTCATTAAGACCGCGCAGATCTTCTCCGATTCGCGGATGGGACTTCACAATTTTGGAGAAAACAGTCGAAAGAAATTCGTTGATCGTGGCTTCTTCAAACTGCCAGGTATCGTGATTGTCAATGGATGGTCCACGAGCTGCATTAAGAAGTGAGTTGTCAACCAGTCTCAAGACATCCAGTTGCTTAATACCCAAGAGCTGTGACGCTTTTTTTAGCGGGAGATATCGCTCGCGCTCATTCTTAAGTGTTTCGACGCTCACCGCTTCGATGAGAAATATTTTTCTTCGTCGAGAACTTCTTATCAATCCTTTTAACTTTCCTTTGGATATGAGATTGTCAACAAGAGACACATCCAGTTTCAGAATCGCGCTCGCCTTTGTCTTAGAAATATACTTGTCACAACCTCTGCGCTGGAACCACTGATGCGAACAAACATAACCGTGGTCCCAACGCTTTAAGACGTAGTTCTCAAATTCCTTGCGTAAGATATCGCCCATGACTGCTGGAAGGTACTTAGCGTCATACAACCGTTGATAAAGGGGGCCGAAGATCTCCCTAGCGTTGGAGGCAGTTTTTTTAGGTCTACGAGCAGCGGTTAGTTGATCAAGAAACCTGTGAAAGTTAATCGGCCAGTGGTCGAAAATGGCAAACGCGGCTAGAAAACCTCGGTGGATTTCAGCGGAAGTTCTCCCTGGAAAAATGTGTTTCGCGAGTGTATCTCCGTTTCGGCCTTCTTGCTGGCTGGTGATGAGGAAGAGTGCACTCAGAAGAGAAGGCAGGTCGACGTCATACAAAGGGTTATTGTCCCTTGGCTTCAGGATTTGAGGGCAAGGGAGTTGAAATTCTTTGTATATGAGTTGCGAAACAACAATTTCAGATTTGGACAATCGTGCTGTTTGTGTCTGACGCCAATCGGTTCCGCAGCGGCAATGACTGACGCTCCTGCGCAGCCAGGTGATTGGTTTCCCACATCCGGGGCACTTTTCGAGCAGCATGATCTGATGTGTCGGACACGAAGTGATTGCAGCAAAATCCCATTGCTTCCGACAATACTGTGATTGACTCAGACACATCGGACATACTCTGGGACGGCCAGGTCTAAGTAGATACGGTGGAACAGGGTGATCGAAAAATGACACGAGATATTTTCCCCGAACGGGGTTGTTGTATAGGTGAGCCAGATCTTTCACGCTCAACTTGGATAAAGAGGCTAGTCGAAGACTTAGCCTCAGGCTTGCCGCGGCTGAGTACGTGCGAAACGTGGAGGCGCCGGCGCCCATTATTTTGAGTATCCAATAAGGAGTGTCGAACGAATTGATTTCAGCTAGCCTTAACAAGAAGCCCAAATAGCTTTCATCTTCTTTGGGCCTTGTGCGAATAACCAAACTTCCGCCTGCTGACAACTGGTCAGGAATGAGTTGTTCTTGTGATTGTTGAAGTGGCCGTCCCACACCACGTAGGTTGAGCTAAAGGAGTTTGCTGTGATGGTCAAAATTACGCGACTAGAGCAACATCGCCAAAGGGATTCTGTTTGCCGGGATTGTTAGCAGCGAGCCGTTGTTCGTAGGCGAGACTCAGTATTTCCATTGTCAGTTTCTCGCGTCTCGATTGTAAAGCGATTACTGTTGCGCGTCGTATTAATTTCATCACGTGCGCTACTACGCCGTCAGTTGCTTCGTAAATGCAAAAGGCCGTTGCGGGATCTGCTAAGTCCGACCCTTCAGCGAGAGGGAGTTTTTCATCGATGATGCTGAGGAACCGGCGGAAGTCTTGTCGTTCGCGGGACGTGTTGAAACCAAAAGGTGCAAGTTCAATTCTAAGGGCAAATCTTCGTCGCAGTTGCTCGTTATTTTCGTCATCGAGAACGGTATGTGAATAAGGCAACCCTGCCAGCACGATCGGTACTCCAGTTTCATCCATCAGGACCTTTAACCAATCGGAGACAGTCTTAAGCACTCGTAGAGATTCCCGATCCTGAAAATGTTGAAACTCGTCCAATATTAGGAGCTCAACCTTGCATGCTCCTATATACCTCTTTAATCGCAGAGTCTGCGTGACCTGCGATCCTTTTTCTGCCGCCGGATCCCCGATTGCAGTAAGAAGCGCCGTCACTAAGCTCTTGCAGGTTGCCGGTACAGGAACGGTGGCATACAACACAGGAACGACTGTTACTTCTTCTGTGACGATTCTCGGATGAGACCGCATATATAGTTTGACCACCGTAGTCTTACCAGCTCCGGTATCGCCGAGAATCAGAATCCCTTCGGGTTCTTTGGAGAGTTTGGCGTGTGAGTGGCAGTTCCCGATTGCGTTCAGGGCGGATTGGTTCCGTGGAAAGTTTATGTAGAGACTCTCTACCATTTGGATCCGATCCTCGACAGGCATTTTCTTATGGGCTTTGCGATCGGTTGGCTTTTTAGACATTTCGAGATCTCCTATTTGGGAAGGTTGTAGTCACCGCTCCACCCGGTCATGTCGAGCCTCTCATCTGGTTCATCAACCGGCATTGGCGTCTGTTTACTATTCTTGTGTTTGGCTGACTTCTTTTTCGTGCCTGAGTTTGAATCACGCTTGGTACCCGACTTTTTGTCAGGCGGTAGTTTGTTCGCTCTTCGATTCTTGCCTGAGCTTGTTGTGGTGCGAGTTGCTACTAGCTTTTCTTCGGATCTGACAAGCTGCATATTGCTGGACACTTCACTGCCGTCCATGTCAGTCGGGTTCCACTGAGTTTCGATGTCTAGTATTGGGTGGTCCAAGGAGTTGGCAGGTGGAAGCAGCAGGCTGGGCTGCGCCGGCGCGCTAATTCGACGGGGTTTGGGTTGGTCATTGACACCGTTTGGGCGCTCGATCCCCTCGCGATTGTTTTGCACGCCTTTTTTCAAATAGCGCGCTGCACGTTTCCGTCCCAGCATCCTGCCGCCTGCCGCATTCCACTCCCGTTCGACAATCTCTTGAACCTCCTGTTTCGCTCGGGCGAGTGCAAACACGTCGACGCTGCACTTTAATCGCTCCCGAACATATCTACTGATGACTGTGTGTTGATAGAGGGTCAGACCTTTGGTGTAGTCCTGATCTATGGCTGGGACAGGAAGATACTTATCTTGTTTCTCGTCGTAGACGTGAATCAGAGAGAGGTCCGACGGATCGCGTTTGATGATGACTTTCTTATGCGGTTCGAGTGCCCGGCGGACCATTGCCAGCTCTTCGTCATTGTAAAAGAGGTTATCTAGTTCTATTCCTCTGTTTGAGACAACCCTCTCTTCCGTGTAACCCAGAGCGACGTCAAGAAATTCGCTGTTCACAGGAAGAGCAGGCGGCCACTCGGCGATGCCTTTTTCCCAACGCAGAGCTGGAATGTCTCTAATGCCCCTATGTCCGGAAACCTGGTAGATATCAACAATCCACTTATGGGTAATCTCATCCAGAACGTCGGGCGTAATTATGGCTATCTTCCCTGGTTCATAGTCGGCTCTCTCAATGATGTCTGAGAACGTTGTGCCCGGCATTTGGTGATGCAACTGCGTAGCGATTGTGCGAAAGCTCCTCTCCACCGTCGTTCTAATCCATGGCTTACCCCTCGGACTAAACTGAAGAACAATGCCAAGTTGATGACAGGCGTCTTTTAAGTTGTGGCCATGAAACTCGCGGGCATTGTCCACGACCAATACTTCGGGAATTCCGTAAACTTTCCAATCATTTCTAATGTTTGAATACTTTTCATGGACGTAAGTCTTTGGCCTAATTGCGTGTTTTAGGCATTCCATTACTGTGAGGTAACTCGGCGGATTGAAGCTGATATAGAACCCAAGGATCATCTTGGTATAAACGTCGACCATCCAAGTAAGGAACGCCCTACCAATAGGCAACATCGTTACTGGATCGACGACGAAGAGATCTGTCGTAGTGTGATCGCATTCGACTCGTTCAAGAGGTCGGGTGGGCCTGGCTCCCTGAAGAACAGCGCGGTACTTTTCATCAGCGATCTTCTTCCCGTAACGGGCTTCGATCACATCGTAATCATCGAGCTTATTTACCAAGTCATGAAGACTGCTCATGTCGGGGAGCGGGAGTTGATCGTCGGGCTCCCTAAAACTATTAGCGTCACCGATTTTTGCTATCAAAGCGTCATAGACTGCGCGGACTGTGAAGCGTTGATCCTTGAGGTAGACTTCGTCGATTGCATTGTCGATCAACTCTGCGACTCTAGCGGCTCGCTCTTGCGCCTTCTGATTGTTTTTCAATTCACCTTTTTGGGCGCGTCTACCGAGGAAGCGTCGTTTACGGTTCCCGCGGGCCTTTGTCGCGGGCACAAGCGATCTCGCATCCCGGCCGGATTTGTCGTAAAAACGCAGCCATCTGTAGAGAGTCGCCGTCGAAGGAGGCTTATGATCGGCTATGAGCGAAGCGACTCTTTCAATGATTGGTTTGAGAGTGTCTTCCGTCGTTCTATCTAACCGTGCCGCAGAAACTGCCCTGACGTATGAGAGTCGCCGTTGCAGTTGAATCTTTCTCGGATCATCTTCTTTGAGTATTCCAATATCGCAAACCCCAGTCTTTTCGAGGCGCTCTTTAAGTGCATTCTGATTACGGTTATGACCGAGAAGTTGCGCTCCCTTTTCGAAGAGAGCCTCAATCAGCTCCTGTTCGGGCATAGCGGTGCGTTCATCGGTGAGAACATCCTTGATTCGGATGGTCCTGTCAGGTAGGCGCTTTTCAATTACGTACTCCCGGCTCCGGAGCGTGATGTGCATGTTTCTACTGAGTCTGTGCTGGAGCATCCTAAGAAGTCTTCCTTTTCAAGTCGGTTAAGTCTGAGGACGAAGGCATTGTTATTCGACTATATCGATCCAGCGGCTGCATCAGATCGAACTCAAGTGCGCCCCAAAAAAGAAGGGAGAAGAGGGTTTGCGTGGGCACTTGTTTGGTCGTAAAGATTTGAATGAGCTCACCGAGTGTGACTGGTTCATCCTTTCGACTTTGAAAGAATTGGCTACATATGATTTGGTGCTGCGGGAGCAGCGGTGTGCGAGCGTACTTCCAAAGTAGTTTTACGTTCTCAAGCCGGGGCTGCATCCTGATTACTTCGTTAGTGACAACCAGGAATTCATAACCTTCTTGCTCGCAGATGGATGAGGCTGCTCGAAACAGGACGTCCCACTCGCCGCTATCCACCTTGTCTTTGGGCTTTACCTCAATCAGTTGTTTTTGAGCAGCCCTATGAACTTCTAAATCAGGCGTATAACGGTTGACCTTCCCTCCGTGGCTAAGGCGAATTCGCAGCGGCTGTTCATGCCAGTAACTCACGTCGCGGTCGTAGTCCAGCAGATACATGAAATCCTTCTCGAGGAGCGACTCGTACCATGCCACACGGCCTGTCTTAACACTTGCGAACTTGCCAAGATTTTTTCGGCCCGCGCCGTACCTGGGAATGTTTCTGACCGGCATTAGGAATTACCTCAGTTGGACAAGAGTTTCAGGTTTCGTAATTGCCTGCCGCCGGATTTTCGAGTTAAAGCTTCATGGCGCAGGTCGTGATTTACTCCCGACGCCATAAGAAACAGAACGAGCAGTGCTTAAGTTTCACGAACTCGGGAGAATGAGGTCTTAGGAAGTAACTTATTTGGTCTCATTTTTTTCTGGGATCTAATTCTGTTTGACAGTCTAAGTGTTACAAGCAGAAGACCCTGCCACGCTCTTCAAACAAACGATTGAAATGGAAATAGTTTCACCATGCCGAGAAGAAAACGAACGCAGCTCGACCACCATTTCATCTATGGCAGATGGAAGATTTTCGGAGAATGGCTGACGCTGCAGAGAAACAACCGAGGTCTCACCCAAACTGAAGCGGCGAGAGCTGTGAAGATTTCAAGGCAGCAGTGGATGCGGTATGAATCTGGATCGAAGGTCCTGAAAAAAAGGATGCCGGCTATGGCTGCGGCCTTGGGTGTTCCGCTCGAAAAAATGCTCGACAGAGCGGGCTACAGAGCCTCCCCTAAGCGTAATGCTGCAAAGGATCGTCTCGGCCGGATCTACGACTTACTCTGCGCTGGATGTGTCGACTTGGCCATACTCGAATTGCTTAGGCTGAACGATAGGGTTAGAGGTAGTAGAACCGCTGTGGGACCTAGATTCGGTGGCGTCACCGCTACGAACTTTGCGAGGGCGATCGTGTTACTTGACACGTTGCCTGATTGGCTCGTGGATGAAACTCTAAAAGTCCTGCAGGAGCGAACTAAAGGCAACGGAATTGATGCCACTCAACCCCGCGTGAAGAATCTGATTTGGAAGAAATGCGGCGAAACACTACGCTCCACAATGCCCTGATTTCACAATTCCTCCACTTCAGTCGTCTGATAGCGATCGGCGATGTGAGACGGTGCAGAAGTATTCCAACGCGGCTTTGCACTAATAGTCGTTAAACGGCCGACATTTTGTGCGGCATCTGAACAATTTGTGCAAGAGTCAGATTGAATGATTAAGCCAAAAGCGAAGCGTATCATAATCGGTGCAATCGTACAGGTGCTCCCACTCAATCCACTTGTACCGTCCATCCTCCCTCTCGACAACAACGAAAAGTCCATCGGTTATAGGTAGCCCGCACTTCGCACAGATCATAGTTTCGCTGGATTCGTTCATTGCTAATAACTCCCTAAAGTACAAGGGCGCTAGAGACACCCACCTGTCCCTAGCGCCCTCTAAAGCGTCACCGATCACATCGGCCCCCTCTCAGATCGATAACGCTAACCGTGGAGCGTCATGCGCACTTGTGGTGAGGTCACTATCGTGGTGAGGTTCACCAGCGCCGACGCTCCGAGCCTCATGCGTTGCTGGGCATACGCGTGAGGCTGTCTCAAATCTCAGGAATCTTCTCTGCGTAAAGCTGGCCTATCACTGCCGCAATCAGAATGCGCTTTAACAAGACCTCAATTGACACACCAAGCCTGTTGGCCCACTCCCGCAGGAATGCCCAATCTTTCGGCTCAAGGTCACTAGGAGTTAGGTTGACGACGGCGTAAGGGGTTTCGCCCTTAGCGCGAGTGTCCGTGATAGTATTATCCGGCATGGTCGATTCCTCTTTCTTAACGGGAAAGGAGTCGGCTGTGTAGGGTTGGCGAGTGTTAGCGCACTTGCCAGCCCGCTCTTTTGGTGGGTGCGGGCCACTATAAAGACAGGACTTTCGCTTGTCAAGAAAATTATTGCGTCCTCGCGCAATTTCGCAGAATGCTATACTTGGGCCATGAAGATCATCAGCACGACTGAGGCAGCGAGACGCTTAAAAGTGAGTCCGAGCAGAGTGCGGGCGATGATTAAGGCGAAGCGTTTGAAGGCGATGAAGGTCGGGCATGAATGGCTGATCGATCCGAAAGACCTCGACGCCGTGAAGGAGCGAAAAGTGGGCCGTCCGCGCAAGTCACGCAAGGGTGCAAAAAGTAAAAACTAAGTATTGATTCTGGAGCAAGCCCGTATTATGCGCGGCATTGACAAAATGAGATAGGCTAGCATTTATCCAATCCGCACCCATCAAAGTTAGCTATATCTTGCTACGTCACGCGATCGCGCCATAATCACGCCGTCGGTAGTCAGTTGTTGAGACCGAGTTCGGATATTGGTATCGTCAACTGAAAAGTTAGGAGAACAAGAATGATTGAAGAACTTCAGACCAGCGACCTGAATGTAATTCTAGAGTCTTTGAGATACTCAAAACAACGAATCGAAGACTATCGCGAGCATCACTCATCTGCCTTTAAGAGGCAACAAGTTGCGCGCATCGAGAAAGTGATGGTAAAGGTTCGTGCTGCACGCAATCATGTAGCGCGCTGACATAGCAACTTCAATTCCTGTTACTGCTTGGTCAAGCAAAAGGCATCTGCTATTTGAGACGCCGCCTGGGCGTCACCGGACAAGAGGAATTCGATTGCCTGCCGATATGCTTGTCTCGCACGTCGAATCTTTTTTGGTCGTCTAATCTGTAGATTTGACAGACTACCGGGTTCATATTTAATTAAGCCATCTGCGTACACTCGACCTAGCCCCAAAAGCGTCTCTCGAGATTCCGAAGTGATTAAAGTAAGGGCCCAAGCGCACATGGCGTCAAGAGACGTCACCTCCCTGAAAGTGATCGTGTAGAGGGTATTGGTTGCAGTCAGTCGCGGAACCATATTAAGACTTATCCACGGACCATGACGTGACATCCCGCTGACAAAACCCTGGCAGTTTCGCGGAAGCGGAGTTCGATACCAAGGTTCTCTGGTCTTGATTTTATATCGTTCCCTAATCGCAGTATTCGTTAAAGAATCTAAGTAATCCTTCACCGCTGAGTGTCGTAATTGCGCCGGGGTAGGATCGAGCAGCCAAATTCGCTGCCCTTGGTCCCGTAAAAACTGCCATTCTTGGTTTGTTATTTCGCTTGCAATCAAATGACGGGCTTTGGATAAGACGGGCCTAAGACTCTTAACAGGTAATCCTAGATCTAATCGCTGGCACTCGTTCAGCAAAAAATAATGTGCCGCGCCCGTAACTCCTCCTAACCGTATATCTATAATGTCACCAAGTCTAACTGAGTCGAGGCATGTAATATCTTGGGAAGTCCTCGGGCCATGTTTTGGGATTGGAGGGATTGCGCTCCTGCGCTTTTCTAACGCTTCGATGAGTTCGCGAGGTTGGGTAAATTCAAACCGCGAGAGTTGATTTTCCACCGAGCCAAACCCGAAAGCTATCAATACGATCGAGCCTTCTTGTACTGACTCAAACAGAGGACGATTACTCCTGTAAATCTCAACTCGTTCGAAGCTTTCTGAGATCTCGGATTTAATAGCGCTCGCATAGTCAGCGTAATCCCACGACGCGGGCAAAACGAATGCAAGGTTTCCATTGGGTCGCAGTAGAGCTAGACTTGCCGACAAAAATGCTTGCCAATAGTTCGATGAAAGGACTACGCGCTGACCGTTAGGTGAGACGATTTGCAATGCGGCCTTTCTGAGCTCCGACTCGAGTTTGCTTAGACTTACAAATGGCGGGTTTGCAACGATGCGATCAAACCTTTGTTCAGTGGTTGATGCCCAATGTAAAAAATCTATTCCACGAAGTGTATTCGCCGCTGAGTCTTCGGGACCAGGCGTAAGCTCTAGATCGATTGCCGTGATTCGCTCTGGCTGAACACCAACGTCGGTCAGTACGGAAATGAACACCCCTTCACCAACACACGGCTCCAACCATTCAGCATCAGGATGATCGCCAAGGACACTCACCAACGCCGCGGCTAAAGGACGTGGTGTATAAACTTTGCATGCAGTTGGCGGAGCTGCCGGCACTAAGGTCAGTTTTCTCCCATCAGCATTCCAATTGTCGGCTTTTGTCTTTTAAGCATGGTCCAAGGTGAGCCGCCGGTATTTAAAAGCCTTTCAGTTTGCCATTTCAAAAGGTTGACGATCCGATTTTTCTGGCAAGCCGCCCAAGCATTTACAACATTAGTTCCTTTCGACGCATTCCGGTACCACTCGTCTTGGAATAGCTCACCCAACAAATACTCCAACGCATCCATTGGTGTATGAAGAAGACCTGGCAATCTTGGCACCGACAAGGTTGAGGGAAATTTGTTGTCTTCGTCATCTAAAGTAATCTGCGTATGGAAATGACAACCCGGTGAGGTCGCATCACCTATCTCTATCGTCCATCGCGCGATCTCTTTCTCCTGTCTTTCATTCACCTCCCAAATGCTAATCTCGGTAGAAGCCAAGCCAAAAAGAATAAAATCCTTACTCTGACTAAACCTTTTTTTTACTTCGTTCGGTAATCGGATTTGCCATTTCCCGCAAACCCGTCCAAGAACGTTGAGTCCTCCTCGACGTTCGCCTGGTTCGTACGCGCCATTGCTTAGATTTGTCTGAATCGGATCGTCCTTTCGTATTTCCCAAACAGTGGAACTTTCGGCAGGAGCGCTTCTGAAGTTTGCGAGGTCACGTCTCAAAGCTGGGATAATTCTCGCCGAGGACTCCAATGTCACGAATCCGCTTGAAAGCCGATGCATGTTATCGATTTCCTTATCCATTTCTGAAAATGAAAAGCGCAATCCTTCGTACATGTGCATAGTAGTTTTGACGTTTAATCCTTGAGACGACTCTTATCTTCATGGAGCACGAGTGATCGAAGCTTCGGCTCGCTCTTTGCCAACTCGATGGTAGTCCATGCTTGATCTGCGTAGGGCGGCCAATCATCGGGTCTTATGCGAACCGATTCGCTTATTGAGTAAAACTGGTCAAGCGCTTGATAATTTGAATTTACGCAAACAATCGGATGAACAGGGGGTTTACTTGCCGGAAGTGGAGATTCGGTTCGTGCATTCACACGTTCTCGAACTACTTCCGGGTCACCGGATTGGCCGTCGGTTAGATCCCATAGCCAGTTTTCTACTTGAGAGCGCCACCACCTCGTCCCGAGAAAGTTGGAAAGAATTCCTTCATATTTCGCAGGCTTCAGCAACTGCTCAAGTTTCTGATCCGGTCTGATGGCGTTGGTGAATCCGCTATGATCGACCCCTAAACGAGCTGCCAAGTAATGCGTGTCCCATAAGAAACATGGATAAGGCAGTATTCGGTGAAGCATCCACCTTAATATGGCTAAGCCGTGGCTCCACTCGGACAATTCGTGGATTGGAGGTGAACATGTCTCGACATCTTCAAGCAATCGTTCGTTTGCAGAATCTTCGGCATCGACGCCCAGCAATTGCGCCAGTTGAGATACTGGTAGCATTCCTTCAATAGCCCATTGTTGCGGTAAGCGTTTCACCGCGACTGCAAGATCTACAATTTGAACAGCTAGTCGAGATTCCTCGCCAGGCTTCGCCTTTTGAAACACCCACTCCAAGTTGTTCAGATGGGCAAGCGCGTGTTCGCGATTCTCGTGTGGTAATGGGCTCGCCAACTTGTCTATCTTCCCAGTCAGAATCGCGAAAGAGGTAGGAGACTCTTTTTCGTGTTCTTGGGAATATCGACGCAATGTTGATGACAGAGCCAAGCCATCAGGAGGTTTGAGACCGATCTCGCTAATCTCATCTCTCTGGGGCCATTGATCCAGTTGGTAATCGACCAGAACCAGATCCGACTTGCGGAGATCGTCAGTTTCAACATCATTCGGGTGAAGTATGGTTGCCTCAACCGAGTTAGTGCTGTTCAGATTTTGCTGAAGAGCACTTTGAATTTCGCTGTCGTCAACAATGAGGATTGTTGGTTTGGTGCTCATGAGGTCTCCTAACTCGGAAATGTTATTTCTACGGCGGTCGCGTAGCCTCGGGCTGGGCGGACAAATGCGATTGACGCTCCGTACTCTTCAAGCATATTTCTAGTAATAGGAAGTCCCATTCCCATTCCTTGACCCAGAACAGGATCAGTTCGGACTGTGGTCGATTCGAAAGGTCTGAACCACTTTTCCCCCTTTGTAGGATCGACTGCTACACCCGTGTTTTCAATTCGCAGTTTCACGGAAGAGTCTTCAGAGTGTCCCTGGGCAATGATTCTGCCATGAGACCGTGCTGCCTTAACTGCATTGCTGAGAAGATTAGAAAAGACCACCAGCAACTCTGCTGGAAACATGGGGGGAGATCTTAATTCTGGCGGAATGCGATTGATGATCTCTATCCTGCGTACCTCGGCAGCATGTTCCACTATTCTTTGTGCGGCATTAAAGCGTTCCGAAAGCGATTGTCTTGACCTTCTTCTCCTCGCGTCGGGCGTTACGATATCAGTCAAATAAGACGCCTGACGCTCAATACTCCGGCGTAAATCACCAAGAGCTCGATGTAGTTCCGAGAGTCTCTTTCTCATTGGCGCTGGAGTGTCTTGCCGATCTCTCAAATTCGAAACAGCGCCCTCCAAAGCGATAGCAGATCCAAGCAGGCTATTTATCTCATGCACAAACGAGGACATTTGAGTGCCCACAGAAGCCAAAACGCGAAGAATTGAGCCCTCGGACATTAGGCGCTCCGATGCAATTGAGCTGTGTGAGAATTCCTTCGCAGCTTCAGCAATCTTCTGTTGCGCTGCATTGAAGTCACCAGCGAGAGCAAGTCGCTTTGCATCCGCCGCCAACATGTTTGCTCTTTCGACCGACTGCGCGACGACCTCTCTGAGATCCTTTCTAGAAACATCAACAGAATCGGCAGCTTGCTCTCGCCGCTTTTCGCTTCTCTCACGCCGCGAGGTGATCTTAGAAGACGCTCGGACCCTGACCGACAGATGAATAGCTGTGCGAAGAATGTTGACTAAATGCTCATAACCTGCCTCAGGGATGAAACCCTCGCGATTCACCAGCATTCGTAGAGAAGGCGCGTTTGTCTGGGTCAAGAATACTGCGCCGAAGTACGAACTGTTTCGAAGAAACAATAGACCTTCGGCCTCATCCGCCGGGTCACCAGCAAAATCTAGATCTGATAAGAAGCTTAGACTTTTTTGCCGCCGCGAATAATCGGCGTCGATAGACAGCCAATCATCTTTAGGCTCACCGTAAGGAAGAACACGAAAACCTTCCATATAAACTCTGATCCCACTCGAGCGGCCTAACCAGGCTTTCTCCTTTTTGCTTGCTTGGCCTTCCCGAACAAGAATGCGGGCCTGAAAGAAAGGCCCTGAGTTCAAATCAGGATGGTCCATTGTGTACGTCTCACCTGTGGCTTCGGGAAATTCACGTTTGCCTTTCTTCGTCGGTGCAATGTTGAACCTCACCTTGCCACGAGGCCCCGTTGCATCAATTTCAATAATCCAATGAGCTGCTTGGAGCGCTGATTGCCAATATTCCTCTCCAGCATCTAATTCGCCTGTTAACTCAACCTTGAATCCTGGATCATTCGACGCGGTGTCGTACACGATAGGCGTCTCAAACAACAAGGGCGTGTTAACAACCGATTTTGGTGGATCAACGAGAATCTTGGGTGGTTGAAATGTCTGTACCTCGGCAAAGAATCTCGTTCGCTCAGATTGTGTCCATCGTCTGCGTAAGCGTTTCAGCTCGATTAACGTTCCAGGTTTCTGTCCAGAAGTTGTGTTCGATAGAGCGAGCGTGATGGCATCTGGTGGCACGTCTTCCAAAGTCGGAAACTTTTCAACGATGTCCCAGTCAATTGTTGCGTCGACTGCCACGCGACCGTTGCGCAATTCGGGTCCTGGAGCGGAGTAGATGCGTATGGACCTCGCCAGTTTGTGGGCAGCGAGGCGACCGATTCCCTTTGCTCCTGTAAAGCGCCGTTTGTAACGCAATGATTGCCTCGAACCTTTTTCTTTCAATCTGGACGCAACCCGCAAAAAGCCGGTTCTGAAGAGTTCCTCCGTCATTCCAATTCCGTTGTCTTTGATGGTAATCCGGGCATGCTGAGGATCACTCAGTCGCTCGCCATGCACCGTTACTAGACGTGCGTCGGCGTCGTAAGCGTTTTTGATGAGTTCTACCAGAGCGGTTGAGTCACGACCGACCAACAGTTCACCCAGTTCCCTAAACAAATGTGTATCAACTGTGAATCGAGGAGCGTCCATTGGTCCTACTATCAATCTCCCAATAACAAAGAGTGAATGATACCACCTCGGGCAATTGCTCCTATCTTATTATTGTATGGCAGCCCCACCGGATGGTGTTAGACAACTCACCGAAATGAAGGAAGCCGCGATGGTTGTTATCCAACGCAGCTTCCTTGGTCCAAGGATTGAACATCAACTATCGCCAGATTCTCATGTAACCCGAATCATATATGACTACGTATTGAGTGTCGGTTTCGATAAGATGCCAATCATTCGTTTTCACCATTGCCACTAATTCGGCTCGAGATGAATAGTGGTGAACATCCCTCTTTCTCCTGCGAACAACTCCGTTCTTACCATCAAATGCTTGTCTTAACCATCCGCTAATAACCATGTTGTTATATTCCTTTCTCAAAAAATGTGGGCTGCAATTGGTAGCCCACCGACCTAAATGTAGTCCTTTATATCAGCCGACCTCGAAGACGTGCAATGTCGACGACGTGATTGCAACACGGGTTATGGCTGTTTTTTATTGGTGACTCCAAAAACACATCGGGCGGCTCGATGTGCTCTTAAGATCAATCATGCAGTTGTGAAGATTATCAATCCCGCAATCAAGGCGAAGTTCTCAACGGACTACTCGGTAAAACACTCCCTACGTTGGTAGATACTAGCACCTTGTTTGTCGCTAAGACCGGCATCAGTCGATCCAATGACTTAGTCTGGGTCGGTCGGGCAGCCAACTATGCGACGAAACTGTGCTCGCTCAGGGTAGTCTCCTTTGCTAATGACTATTCCGACGAAACTTCCGCAGTCTACGAATTCACCAGCTTGCGGCGTTTGAAAGATGATCTTGCCTGGTTCAACCGGGGGGTCGTAACGATGGGCTAGAACACGGATGTTGAGCCTCGAATTCTGAAGTGTGGTTTCGGCTGTCTTGTAATCGAGGCCAACAAGCTGAGGGACGCGTGTTTGTGGAGGTCGTGAAAGTCGTTCACGTCTTACTGATAAGGCGAGCCCTGAAAGAGCGATTGCGGGTAGCACTATAAAACAGACGAGGGCAAAGCCCAGAAGCGTCGCTGCCAATAATGGTCTATTGCGTGTGTAGTAGCCCAAAAGGAATCCCAAGAGAAAATGCATTGTGAGTTGCCTACTTTCTAAAGAATGAAAAAACGAGGAGCACTTGCGCTCATTTTTGTTGTGGGATTAGTGCGTGATTTGTGTGAACGCCAGTTGTGGCTGGCTAAGGTTTGAAACCGATCTCGCTCCAAAATCTGTTTACTTCGTCGAGAGGTTCATTTCTAAGAGTCGCGTACCATTCAGAGATCGTAAGACTTCTAAGTCTTACATTTGCTCGTACTGCATCATCAATCCCCTTGGGTCCATTCCAGCAAAGGACGTTCGTTGTGCTGCGTAACTGTTCTCTGGAATCGTTCACCCGCTGGACAATTAATCTGGCGAGCTGTCGACACACCGCGGGATTCGTTCTGTAATCTGCGTCAAAGGCGATCAGCGCGGTATAAGGTCTGGCTGCTTTGACGAGTTCACTGTGAGAGCAGGTCACTCCCGATGTGGCGATCACACGGGCGTTCGGTCTGAACCGTACTAAGGTATCAGCCTTCAACGCTCCCTCAGTGATAAGCACCGTTTCGCCTTGAGGAAGTTTCTCCTTAACAAAAGTGAAATGTATTGGTGTTCCAGAACTGGCGCCATGTCGTTCTTGTGGTGATGAAAGCCAACAGTATCTTTTCTCATCAGGCGAAATATCATTTGCGTGTAATCTGATTTGGCAGGCTTGAATCAATCCGTTTGCGTCTTTATACGGTATTAGCAGAAGCGGCATGAGATAATGCCGGGGTTTCCAGACGTGGACCGCACCTGATAGTTCCTGCCAGAATCCGGGTACGCCTATAACTCCTGCACCAGATTGAGACTTGGCGTATTCTGGGAAGTGAATGCGTACGTAATCATTCAAGCTCCAAGCGAGGGCCGCGCGGTCCTGTTTTGTTCGCGGCAGTGCTCCATAGCGGGTCGCATGGTCCTCGTGCAGACCTCGTGACAGCAACCCTCCTGGCCCAGTGACAAGTTCCTTCATGTAATTCGAGGCCGGAGAGAGCCTTATGAACTCCCGAAAAACAGCGTCTCTGATTTCCAGAGGAGCCAGCGAAACTAATTGGCTATTCGCATTCTTGATTTTTGGTCGAAGCGTGATGAATGGAGTCTCGGGATGGACGTGGATATTTCCACCGTTACGGGACCGTCCGCGAGATCCCGCACTGATGCGCATGCAGATGGAAGTACCTTCGTCCCTTGAAAAGCCACAATAAGTGGGTTTGCCACAAATCCGACACGGACGTTTCTTGCTAACGCGCTCAAAGCCGACCGAAATCATGGGTTTACGTTTGCTGCCCTCGGTTCGTATGAGATCGTGCGCGCAAATTTCATTTTATGACCAACACAATTCTCATTTTATGACCCACAAATTTCACTTTATGACCGACAAATTTCATTTTATGACCGAACCCACACACGTGAAGCAGCCTGCCGTCCGCATTTCACTGCTTGCTGAATGAGCGTTCATTCAGTATCATGCGCGGTAAATTGGCGGGGGTGTCGGGAGGAGTGCGTATGAGGGTTGAGAGGGCGGCGGTGCTGGGGGCGGGGACGATGGGGGCGCAGATTGCCGCGCACCTCGCGAATGCAGGCGTGCCGACGCTGCTGCTGGATATTTCGCCGCGTGAGTTGACGCCCGATGAACAAGCGAAGGGACTCGCGCTGGATAGCAAACAAGTTAAGAGCCGGATTGCGCGTGCGGGGCTCGAAGCGGCCGTGAAAGCGAAGCCGGCGGCTTTCTTTACTCCCGAATTTGCCTCGTTAGTTACACCCGGAAACTTTGACGACGATCTCGCGAAAATCAAGGACTGCGATCTAATCATTGAAGCTGTAGTCGAGAACCTCGACATCAAACGTTCGTTGTACGAACGCGTCGAGCAGCATCGACGCCCCGGTTCGATCGTGGCTTCGAACACCAGCGGTATCCCGATTCACTTGCTGGCCGAGGGTCGTTCTGACGACTTCAAACAACACTTTCTAGGCGTTCACTTTTTCAATCCGCCACGCTATCTCCATCTCGTCGAAATCATTCGCACCGAATGGACCAAGCCTGAAGTTTCCTGTTTTCTCTACGGCTTTCTCGATCAACGGCTGGGCAAAGGAGTTGTCCCGGCGAAGGACCGACCAAACTTCATCGCGAATCGCATCGGCACTTTCGGAGCGCTCTACACCATCAAGACCATGCTCGACGATGGTTACTCGATCGAAGAAGTCGACAAGATGACTGGTCCGGCGGTGGGCCGTCCGAAGAGCGCGACCTTCCGCACGTTTGACCTCGTCGGCCTGGACGTCTTCACGCACGTCATTAAAAACCTTTACGAAGCGCTGCCGGAAGACGAAGAGCGCGAAATGTTTGTCGTGCCTGAAGTGCTCGCGACGATGGTCCAACGCGGCTTGCTCGGTAACAAAACCAAAGCCGGTTTTTACAAAAAGCAAAAAGGCGAAGGTGATAAACGCGAGATCTGGACGCTCGATACCGCCACGATCGATTATCGACCTTCAGAGAAAGTAAAACTTCCTTCGCTCGATATGGCGAAGAACATCGAGGACTTGCCCGAGCGCATCAAGGCGCTGACCTGGGGCAAGGATCGCGCCGGAGCTTTTCTCTGGAAGACTCTTTCACGCACGCTGACTTACGCCGCCAAACGAATTCCGGAAATCGCCGACACGGTCGTCGAAGTGGATCGCGGCATGCGCTGGGGCTTTGGCTGGGAGCTTGGTCCATTCGAAGTGTGGGATGCGATCGGCGTCGAGAAGTCGGTGGCGCGGATGAAAGAAGAGGGTTTGACGGTGCCCGCGAACGTCGAGCAGATGCTCGCTTCCGGCGCTACCTCTTTTTATAAGAAGGAGAACGGGCAGCAATTTTACTTTGATTTTGCCAGCGGCAAGTACGTTCCGCTTGCCGATCCGCCGGGCGTGCTGATTTTGAAGGCGATCAAAGAGCGCACGGGCGTCATCAAGAAGAATTCCGGCGCTTCACTGATCGATATCGGCGATGGGGTTGCTTGTCTCGAATTTCATTCGAAGATGAATGCGATTGGCGGCGACACGTTGCAGATGTTGAAGTTTGCACTCAGCGAAGTTGAGAAAAACTTCGTCGGACTGGTGGTCGGCAATCAGGGCACGAATTTCTGCGTCGGCGCGAACATCATGCTCATGTTGATGGAAGCCCAGGAAGAAAACTGGGAAGAGCTCGACATGATGGGCCGCGTTTTTCAGAACGCGACGATGAGTTTGCGCTACTCGCCAAAGCCGGTCGTAGTTGCGCCGTTCCAGATGGTGTTTGGCGGTGGTTGCGAAATGGTGCTGCACGGCGATCGCGTGAGAGCTGCAGCCGAGACTTATATTGGACTGGTTGAGGTCGGGGTAGGAATCATTCCCGCGGGCGCGGGTACGAAAGAGATGCTGTTACGCGCGATGGATTCGATTCCCAAAGGCGCGGACGACGCGGATCCATTTCCATTTGTGAAGCGCGCGTTTGAAACCATTGCACTCGCGAAAGTAGCGACGTCAGCCGAAGAGGCAAGAGCGCTGGGCTTTTTGTCCGTCGACGATACGATCTCGATGAACGCCGATCGCCTGATCGCCGACGCGAAGAAGGAAGTGCTGGCATTGGCTGCGAGTGGTTACGTTCAGCCACAACAGCGCACGGACATTCTCGCGCTGGGAACGACGGCCCTTGCGACGTTGAAACTCGGTATTCACCAGATGAAGCGCGCCGGGTTTATTTCGGATCACGATGCAGAGATTGGAACACAGTTGGCCCGAATCCTGACGGGCGGCGAATTGAACCACCCGACGCGTGTTTCGGAACAATATCTGTTGGATCTTGAACGTGAAGCGTTTTTGTCGTTGGTGGGAATGCGCAAAACGCAGGAACGCATCGCGCATATGCTCAAGACAGGAAAGCCTTTAAGAAATTAGCCACGGATAACACGGATTTTTTTCGGATAAGGATCAAGAAATGAGAGAAGCAGTGATTGTGTCGGCAGTGAGGACGGCGGTGGGCAAGGCTCCGAAGGGAACGTTGCGTTATACGCGACCGGATGAGATGGGTGCGACCGTGATTAAGGAAGCGCTGGCGCGTGTGCCCGGTCTCGAAGCGTCAGAAATCGAAGACGTGATCATGGGATGCGCGATGCCTGAAGCGGAACAGGGGATGAACGTCGCACGAGCGGCGGCAATTCGCGCGGGTCTGCCGGTGGAAACCAGTGCGATGACGATCAATCGTTTTTGCTCGTCCGGGTTGCAGTCGATTGCGATGGCTGCCGATCGCATCAAGAGCGGTGGCGCGGATGTGATCGTTGCGGGCGGTTTGGAAACGATGTCGATGATTCCGATGGGTGGTCACATCATTCGACCCAATCCGTACCTGGTTGAACATTATCCTGATTTTTATCTCAACATGGGGCTCGCAACGGAGAACGTTGCGCGCAAGTATGAAGTGACGCGTGAGGAGCAGGATGAGTTTGCGCTGCGCTCGCATGCACGTGCCGCTGCTGCTCTCGATGCGGGTAAGTTTAGTGATGAGATCGTCGCGATGCAGGTGTCGGTCGAAGAGTTGAACGAAAAAGGGAAGAAGCAACGACGTGAAGTTGTGTTTGATAAAGATGAGGGTGTCAGGCGCGATACGTCGGTTGAAGGTCTCGCGAAGTTGAGGCCGGCGTTTCATGTGAAGGGCACGATCACGGCCGGTAATGCTTCGCAAATGTCTGACGGCGCGGCTGCGGCGATTGTGATGTCAGATTCGCGCGCGCGTGAGTTGGGCGCGAAACCGTTGGCTCGATTTATTGCTTACGCGACTGCCGGTTGCCCGCCGGAGGAGATGGGGATTGGACCAGTTTTCGCGATTCCGAAGGCATTGAAGCTGGCGGGATTAATGCTGGCTGATATTGATGTGATTGAGTTGAACGAAGCGTTTGCCGCGCAATCGTTGGCGGTGATCAAGACGTTGGGACTCGACGCGGACAAGGTCAATGTAAATGGTGGCGCGATCGCGTTGGGCCACCCGCTTGGTTGTACTGGTGCGAAGTTGACTGCCACGATTCTGCGCGAATTGGAACGACGCAATGGTAGGTATGGAATGGTGACGATGTGTGTCGGCGGCGGCATGGGCGCCGCGGGAATTCTGGAACGATTGAAGTAAGCCACAAAAAGGCACAGAAAGCACAAAAGACACAAAAGACATAAAAGACATAAAGACATTAAGAAATAAAAGAGTTATCAGTTAGGGTTTTGTTTTGTGTTTTAGGTGCTTCTTTGTGGTTCCTAAATGAAAGGATAAATAGATGTCAGCCGTAGCCGAACAGAAGAAGTTGATTAAGGGTGGTGCGTTTCTGATTGAAGAGCGAACGCCCGAAGAGATCTTTACGCCCGAAGATTTCACCGAAGAACACCGGATGATTGCCGACACCACGCGACAGTTTGTCGATAAAGAAGTGTCGCCGCGCACCGCGGAGCTTGAGAAGCATGATTGGAAAGTCTCACGTGAGCTGGTCGGTAAGGCGGCTGATCTGGGACTGATCGGCGCCAACATTCCCGAAGAGTTCGGCGGACTCGGTTTGGACCAAACGAGTGGCGCGTTGATTGGCGAAAACATCGGGCGCAACGCGTCGTTTGCCACCACGCTCGGCGCGGAGAGCGGCATCGGATTGTTGCCGATCGTCTATTTCGCTACCGATGCAGCCAAGCAGAAATACCTGCCGAAGATCGCAGCGGGTGAGTTGATCACGGCGTACGCGTTGACTGAAGCCGGTTCCGGATCGGATGCGATGGCGGCGAAAGCGACAGCGCGTTTGAGCGACGACGGCAAGGAGTACATCCTGAACGGTGAAAAGATGTGGATCACCAACGGTGGTTTTGCTGACATCTTCATCGTGTTCGCGAAAGTTGATGGCGACAAGTTCAGTGCTTTTATTGTTGAGCGCCAGCCTGGTCTAACATCAGGCGCCGAAGAGCACAAGATGGGCATCAAGGGCTCGAGCACAACAGCGCTCGTGCTGTCAGACGTTCGCACGCCGGTTGAAAATTTACTAGGCGAAGTTGGTAAAGGACACAAGATCGCTTTCAACGTGCTGAATATTGGTCGCTTTAAGTTGGGCGCGATGTGCGTTGGCGGCATGAAACTGATGGTCCATGAGTCAGTGCGTTATGCGAATGAACGTCATCAGTTTGGCAAGTCAATTTCTTCTTTTGGCGCGATCAAAGCCAAGCTCGCCGAGCAGGCGATTCGCACGTGGATTGGCGAGTCGATGATCTATCGCACGCTGGGAATGATTGAAGCAGGCGTTGGTGCGGTTGATTCAAAAGACATGGACGCGCGGTTGCGCGCGATCGAGGAGTATGCCGCCGAGTGTTCAATCATCAAGGTGGCACTCTCGGAATACTGCGATTTTGTAGTTGACGAGATGGTCCAGATTTACGGCGGGTATGGTTACTCGGCTGACTATCCGGCCGAACGCGCATACCGCGACTCGCGCATTAATCGCATCTTCGAAGGCACAAACGAGATCAATCGCATGCTCATTCCGGGTCGATTGATGAAGAGCGCGTTGAGCGGAAACCTGGCGTTGCTGCCGGCGGCCCAGGCGTTGATGGATGAAGTGCTGTCGCCGCAGATGGCGGGCTTTGATGACGACGACACGTTGCTCGCGGCAGAAATGAAACTCGCCACCAACACGAAGAAGGTGGCGTTGATGACGTTGGGGACGGCGGCGCAGAAGTACATGATGAAACTCGGTGACCAGCAGGAAGTCCTGATGGGAATCGCTGACATCATCATGGATACGTACGCGATGGAGACTGCGGTTCTGCGAGCGCGGAAGCTGGCAGCGTCGCAAGGTGAGAAAGCAGCGGAACGCTATCTCGACATGACGCGCGTGTTCTGCAACGACGCGGTTGGACGTATCGAGTCGAGAGCTAAGAGCACGTTGGCAGGCATGTCGGAAGGCGATGAACTGCGAACGTTGCTGGCCGCGCTGCGTCGTTTCACGAAGCTACAGCCGATGAACACAATCGCGGCACGTCAACGCATCGCCGACGATCTTATCGCTGCCAACAAGTGGATCTACTAATTGCCAATTTCCGATTTCTGATTGCCAATTGCTGATGCATACGACCGATTGAATAAATCGGCAATCGGCAATTGGAAATCGGCAATGCCTAAATGCGCGTCATTCCAATCTCAGTTCCAACGCCTTTTTATATTGGCCCGGTGAACGTCTACCTGATCGCCGAAGATCCGTTGACGATCATCGACACTGGACCAAAGACGAAAGAGGCGATCGACGCGTTGCGTGCCGGGTTGCGCAATGCCGGGTTTCTCGTTTCCGATCTGCGTCGCATTGTTCTCACGCATGCGCACGAAGATCACTGTGGTCTCGCTCGATCGCTGCGTGATGAAGCGAAGAACGCCGAAGTCTTCGTCCATAACTGGGAAACCGGACATCGACACAGTCGACTCGAATACGAGGAACATCTCACGTTACTGGTGCGCGCCGGTGTGCCTCACGAAGAGATCGAGCGGATGCGCGGCTTGTACGAATACATGCGGCGATATTCCGACTCGTTTGCCGACGACGAATACACTTCATTGTGGGATGAAGCGGAGCTGGAGTTTGAATCAGGCAGCTTGCGGATCCTGCACACGCCCGGTCATACGCCGGGGTCATGCTCGTTTATGCGTGAAGCCGACCGCACGATCATCGCGGGCGATTGTGTGTTGAAGCGCATCACGCCGAATCCAGTGCTTTCGCCCGATCCGATCAATCCTTCAAAGCGCTTTCCATCGCTCGCGGAATACATGGTGAGCCTGTCGCGGCTCAGATCGCTCTCGCCGACCCTTGTCTACGGAGGACATGGAGAACCGATCCGAGATTTTGAAGAACTCTTTCATCGCTACTTCCGCGCGTTTCAGGAACGCCAGACACAGGTGATTGGGCTGGTTACGAAAAATGGCGTCACCCCGTGGGACGTGGCGCTCAAAATGTTTCCTACCGCCGACGACGTGCACCGGTTTTTATCAGTTTCCGAAGCCGTGGCGCACCTCGATATGGCCCACTCCGAAGGCAAGATTGCCTACGAACTCAGCGGACAAACCGAAATCTACAAACCCCACCTTTAATCTGTGTAATCTGTGGATTTTTTTTGGAACCTCCTGCTCTCCGGGGCGTGTAAGCCGCAAATCTTCCGGAGGGAAACTCGACAATGAAAGCGAAATATTCCATCGGTCTTCTGACCGTTATCGTTTTGGCTGTGGGAGGTGTAAGCGCCCAACAACCCACGCCACCTCCGTCTCCCCAGGCACCCGAACCATTTGAACAAAACTTTTCTTTCTTCATTGACGGTGGTGGATATTTGGGCGTCCACGCCGAAAACATCAGCCGCGAAAACATGGGCCGTTACCACATGAACCAGGTGCGCGGCGTCGGTATCACGCAGGTTGTTAAAGACAGCCCGGCTGAGAAAGCGGGCTTGCGTAAAGACGACGTCATCCTGCGGATTGACGGTGAAAACGTATCGAGTGTGCGCAAGCTCAACCGTTTGGTGTCGGAACTGTCGCCGGATCAATCGGTAAAAGTGACAGTCAGTCGCGGAGGCAACGAACAGGACCTCAGCGCGACGCTGGGCAAACGCGACAGTAACCGAATGGTGAGCGGACTATTTTCCGGCGAGCCGGGATGGAAATGGGAAGGTTTCGAGCCAAAGACCTTTGAG
The DNA here is from genome assembly GCA_963708055.1 of uncultured Acidobacteriota bacterium. Classification (GTDB taxonomy): domain Bacteria; phylum Acidobacteriota; class Blastocatellia; order Pyrinomonadales; family Pyrinomonadaceae; genus PSRF01. The sequence goes on from OY970193.1 coordinate 3,931,777, forward strand.
TTTAAAGGTCCAATGTTGAATCGGGACAACTTTCCCAGCGAGGGCGGCGACCTGACGTTCTTCCTGAATAACAGTCGTCGCATTGGCGTAAGCACGATGTCGCTCACCAAACAGCTTGCCGATTACTTCGGTATCGCAAACGGCAAAGGCGCGTTGGTGACGTCGGTTAGCGACGACAGTCCCGCGGCTAAGGCAGGTGTCAAAGCCGGCGATGTGATCACGGCCATCGATGGTGAAGCAGTTGATTCTCCCGGTGACGTTGCGCGAGTCATCAATCGCAAGAAAGAAGGCGATGTTTCGTTAACGATTATCCGGAACAAGTCGCAGCAAACGATTCGCGTCACACCGCGTGAAGGTGGTGGGTTTACCGGAACGTTTGGTCAACCGCAGATTGGGCGCCGGATCGTGATTCCGCGCGTTCAGCTCAACATTCCGGACGTTAATGTGGTTTTGCCGCGCATCGTGATTCCGGCGATGCCGGCGATCAATATCAATCTGCCGCGGGTACGCGTTACGCCTCGCCCGCGAATCCGCACAGTCCAGGGCCCGATTTAACTGAACCAACGAAATCAATCCACAGATTACACGGATTTTTTCTGTGTAATCTGTGGATACTTGCGTCAAACGTCTTGGATATGTGATGATCCAAAAGCCATGGGAACCGTCATATTTATTCCTGATCTTTTGAGGAGTGCATAAAGAGTGAAAGCGGAATTGCAGAAGTTAATCGCTTTGCAGAATCTCGATACAACCATACGAAAACTAGAACACGACCAACAAGCGACACCTGAAAGGCGCGCCGAGATCGAAAAGGAATTCGATCAGCGCGCCTTTGAAATTAGGGCCTTGGAAAACCGTCGCGACGAAGCCAAACACACACGCGCGCGGCTTGAAAATGAGACTGTGGAACAAAAAGGAAGAGTTGAGCGGGCTGAACGAAATTTGATGTCGTCGAAGAAACCGGATGAGTACACGGCAGCGATTCGTGAAGCAGATGCAGCCCGCAAACTGATCTCGACCCTCGAAACACAAATCCTCGAACAATTAGAGGAACTGGAAAACGCTGAAGCGTCGTTGAATGAACGCGCTGAGGAGATTGCCAGTTTGAATTCCGATCGCGAAGCTCGACTCAAGAAGTTTGACGAGGAGTCGGGAAGTAATGCGGAACGTTTGCTTACGGCTCGCAAAGAACGCGATGAGGTGTTTGCTAATTTACCAAAGCCGATGAGTGCGCAATACCTGCGAATTCAAACGCGCATTCGCGATGGCGTGGCTGTAGCTGAAGCGCGCAATCGTTCGTGCTCGGCCTGCTTCATGTCGCTGAGACCACAGATGATGGCTGAGATTCGTCGCGGCGACGAGATCATCACCTGTGATAATTGTGGTCGTATCCTTTACGTAGTGCCGACCGAACCAGTCAAGGCAGACGCCGCAACTCCACAACCGAACGTCGCCGTTAGTTAGCCACAGGTAAACACGGATTACACAGATCAGAAATGAAAATCTGATCTGTGTTCATCTGTGGCTCAATTTCTTCTGCCCACAATATCAAACTCAAACTTCACATCATCATCCACTCTCACCAGACCATGAAATGCTGACGTCGCCTTCACCTTGAAGTCATCGCGATCGATACTGAACTCACCCACGGCTCGCATAGTGTTGCCATTGAGTGTGACGACCGTTGGAATCGTGATTCTTCTGGTCACGCCGTGCAGTGTGAGATTGCCATCAATCTTCACGTTGTAACGACCGGCTGCGGCCGACTTAGCAGTTACACTCGTGCTCTGAAAAGTGATATCCGGATACTGATCCGGATGCAGCACGATCTCCTTTAGTTCTTTGTTTATGATCTGCTTTTCCGCGTCACTAAAATCAGCGCCGGTTTCGTGCAGCGAAGCCGCCTTCACCACCAACCTCAGCGACGCGGGCGTAATCGTATCGGGTGTCAGCTCGACCTGGCCCGTGAATTCACTGGCCGCGAGGTGATGACTGTGACCTTTGAACCACAGCAGTCCGCTACGGTTTGCATGGGCCATGAATTTACTCTGGCTGGCGTCGAGATTATAGGTTACCGTGGCCGGTGGTACGGCAAACGAGACGAGTGTTGCTAAGATGAGGGCGATGATAAGCAAGCGCATTGTTCACCTCCTCCAAGACTGAAAAGATCCTGGCCATGGCAAAAGAGCACACCAAAGTGTCTGAAGTGAAGCGAACCCGTCAAAAAAGTGGCACGCCAGTCACGGTTGAAGAGTTCCTTTCGCTCGCGCGACCGAAAGGCGATCTGCTATTGCAAGTCGGTCGCGAAAAAGTTTCCGTTACCAGTCTTGATCGCATCTACTGGCCCGATGAAAAGCTCACGAAGTTCGATCTGCTGAGTTTCTATTTACGAGTGGCTGACTACATCATGCCGTTTCTACAGGACCGCCCGGCGATCCTGCAGCGATATCCGCGCGGGATCAAAGCCCCGATGTTTTTTCAGCAGGACCTCGGCAGCGCTCCCGAGTTCATCAAGACCGCGCGACTCGTCAATCAGGAAGGACGACAGTTGGACTACGGCGTTTATTCAACCGTTGCGTCGCTGCTTCATTTCGTCAATCTGGGAACGATCGAACAGCATCCATGGCATTCAACCATCAAACGTCTCGACAAACCTGATTGGATTGCGATCGATCTCGATCCGAAGAGCGCGCCCTGGGAGAACGTTTTACAGGTTGCGTTAATGGTGAAGGAGGTGGCTGACGAGATCGGTCTCGAGGCTTTTCCAAAGACGTCCGGGTCGTCAGGCATTCACATCTACGTGCCACTCAAACCGGCGAACGAATACGATAAGGTTGCCGAGTTTGCGCGGTTGTTTGCGAGTGAGGTTGCACAGCGCGCGCCGAAGATCGCGACGGTCGAACGAGCGATCGCCAAACGAAAGAGCACCCAGGTTTACGTCGACTGGATGCAGAACGCGCGCGGCAAAAGTCTGGCGGCAGTATTCACCGCGAGGGCCAAACCCGGAGCGACGGTTTCAATGCCTTTAACGTGGAATCAGATCTCAAAAGGCGTGAAGATCAAGGACTTTACGATCACGAATGTGCCCGATCTTTTGAAGAAAAAAGGCGATTCGTGGAAGGATTTCCTCAAATCGCGCCAGACTTTGAAGCTTAATTAGCGGCGGATTGCACGGATCCTTGACGGATTAGCGCTCCAACGTTTAATCTAATCCTCGCGTTATGAACCTGAGCCTGCATCGCTATTATTGCTATTACGGCCCGCTCTCCACTGGGAGGGACGGTCAGGCGATGGGTTGTCAGCGTGCATTGACGATGTAGCACAAACGACAAGATTCCTAAACCGGCCATCAATCCCAGGAGGATTGGTGGCCGATTTTTTATGTCCAATTTTGAGGTGAACCATGATTACTGCTGAACCACAAACACTCTTACTTGATGACGTCGAGATGGGTTTGGTCACTGCCAACGGCGACCAGCACACTCTCGATCGCAATTCACTCGTGCAACTCGACCCCGACCATCCGGGATTTCGCGATCATGAGTACCGTGCCCGCCGCAACGCGATTGCCGAGATCGCAATGACTCACACCCCAGGTTCACCGATTCCATCTGCTCCTTATAGCGAGCTCGAGCATGGCGTTTGGAAAACCATTTTGGAAGCACTCGGACCGGCCCACCGCGATCATGCGTGCGCTGAATACCTATACTGCGTCGCTCGCCTGGCGTTTGACACTGAACGCATCCCGCAACTGGATGAGATTAGTCGCAAGGTCGAAGCGATCAGCGGTTTCCGGTTAGAGCCGGTTGCCGGTCTGGTCGAGCCGCGAGTGTTTCTCGAATCGCTGGCCCGCGGCGTTTTTCTTTCGACTCAATATATTCGTCATCATTCAACTCCGCTTTACACACCCGAGCCTGACGTCGCGCACGAGATCATTGGCCACGCAGTGACGCTTGCCAGCGAGCGACTCGCAGAACTCAACCGCCTGTTTGGTGAAGCTGTCAGCCGTACTGAAAATCCCGAAGATCTCGATCGGCTGGCGCGCGTTTACTGGTTCACCATCGAGTTTGGTGTGTTGCGAGAGAACGGTGAGTTGAAGGCATACGGCACGGGGCTGTTATCGTCTGCCGGCGAGTTGCACGAGATGCACAAGGCTGAACTGCGACCCTTGGATCTCGAGGTCGCTGCCAATACTGTTTTTGATCCAACGCACTATCAGTCGGTGCTGTTTTGTGCACCTTCTTTCGACGAGATGTACGAGATGCTACGAGCGTTTCTGCTGCGCTGGTAAGTCATTGGACAAGATGGACATGATGAACAGGATTTACAAGGTTTATCCTGTTCATCCTGAACATCTTGTTCATCTTGTTCCATCGTTCTCCGTTTTCGGATCGGTCTTGTCGTTTTTGGATCTTTAAGAAACGATTTCCGTCGTTTTCCTAACAAAATCAAGTCATCCTCACGGCATCCACATTGCTATAACCATTTTTACTTCCCCCATTTACTCTCAGCCATTCAGGAGGTAAACATGCTCAGCAATAGATTCGCTATTTTCTTCGTGCTTGTAGCCGCTCTCCTTGCGACTTCCTCAGCATTGGCCCAATCAACAGCAACTGTTCAGGGAACAGTCATCGATTCGAAAGGAGCTGTGCTTCCGAATGCAACCGTGATCGTCAGAAACCGGAGCACGGCCACTGAACGCACCACGCAAACGGACACGGCCGGTTATTACCAGGTGGCCGCTTTACCTGTCGGTATCTACAGCGTTGAAGTCAGAATTGAAGGCTTCAAAACGCAACTCGCCGATCAGGTGACTCTCGAGGTCGCCAAGACGGCGGTCCAGAATTTCCAGATGGAGGTGGGCGCCATCACCGAACAGGTGCTGGTTTCGTCGGACGTCCCTGTGATCGAGACGGCAACCACATCGGTGGGAACCGTAATCAACCAGCGAACCGTGCAGGAGATCCCCCTCAACGGCCGGCACTTCGTCGATCTCGGTTTGCTTATCCCCGGTTCAGTTACACCGCCGCAAAATGGTTTCCTGACTGCACCACTGCGCGGCCAGGGTTCGTTCGCTTTCAACACCGCCGGCAGTCGCGAAGACACCGTTAACTTCATGATTAACGGCATCAACCTCAACGACATGGTCCAGAACCAGATCACTTTTCAGCCATCGATCAACACGGTGCAGGAGTTTAAGGTTGATAACTCAACTTTCAGCGCCGAGTACGGCCGCAATTCAGGCGCGATCGTGAATATCGCAACGCGCTCCGGAACCAACGATTATCATGGCGAGTTTTTCGAGTTTTTGCGCAACGACATTTTTGATGCGCGTAACTTCTTCGACTTCAACAGCAGCGAACCGCCGCCATTCAAGCGCAACCAGTTTGGCTTCAACCTCGGTGGACCAGTGCACCTGCCTCGCTTTGGCGAGGGTGGTCCAGCGCTCAGCTATAACGGCAAGAATCGAACTTTCTTCTTCTTCAGTTATGAAGGATTACGACAGCGGCAGGGATTGACGTTGACCAGCAACACGCTGACGGATGCACAACGGGCTTCCGTTATAAACGGCCCCGTAGTTCAGTTATTACCATTGATTCCCCGCGCTACGAGCGTAGACACCGTAATTATCAACGGCGTACCGACTCTGGTCGGCAGGTTTGCCGGTGCGGGAACGGCCCCGGTCGATATCGATCAGGTGACCGGTGACGTGAATCACAATTTCGGCGCCAACGATCGCCTGCACGTCTACTATGCTTTCCAGCGCGATCGACGCGGTGAGCCAAATCTGCAGGGCAATACGCTTCCGGGATTCGGCGATACACGCCAATCGCGTCGGCAGATCTTTACGCTTAATGAAACTCACATCTTTGGTCCAAACCTGACCAACGAAGCCCGGCTCGGTTTCAATCGCATCAACATTACTTTCACTCCGAACCTGCAGGTGAACCCACTCGACTTTGGCATCGACAATGGGGTTACCCAGCCGATTGGATTGCCGCAAATGGTGATCACCGGTTTTAACTTCAACATCGGAGGTCCAGCCGGGTTCCCGCAAGGTCGAGCCGATACAACCGTGGTGGTTTCCGACACGCTCAACTATCTCCGCGGGAATCACTCGTTCAAATTTGGCGGTGAGGCAAGGCGTTTCTACAACAACAACTTCACTCTCGACACGGGCACCTTCACGTTCCCCAATCTGCAAAGTTTCATTGCTGGAAATGCCAATCAATTCGCTATCACCCTGGGCGATCGTTCGAGCGCAATCATTCAGAACGCACTCGGATTTTACGTGCAGGATAATTTCAAGGTGCGGCCGAACCTGACGCTCGAACTGGGACTGCGTTACGACTGGAACATGACGCCGACGGAACGTTTCGACCGTTTCGTTGTCTTTGATCCGGGAACCCGATCGTTGGTCAGAGTTGGATCCGGAATCGACAAAGTGCACAAAGAAAACAACCGGAACTTTCAACCACGGGTCGGCATTGCCTGGGATCCTTTTGGAGATGGCAAGACGTCAGTGCGTGCCGCTTATGCGATTCTTACCGATCAGCCGGTAACGAATATCGTGACGCCGCTCGCGTCGAATCCGCCATTCGCGACGCCGCTAAGCGTCACCGGCGTTGTTCCTTTATCAAACGCGAGACCCGCGGCCGGTGCGGCGATTTCTCCCAACACGGTGGATCCGAATTTTGATAATGCTTACGTTCAATCCTGGAACCTGAACATTCAACGCGAGGTTGGGCGTGATCTCGGTGTGTCCATCGGTTACTTCGGAACCAAGGGAACGCATCTGCGAATTTCCCGGAATATCAATCAGCGGGTAAACGGCGTGCTGCCGTTTCCCAGTCTTTCGGCTTCCGATCCATTTCGTCCCAACGCGCCTTTGAACACGATCGTTCAAATCGAGGGAACCGGAAACTCGAGCTACAACGCGCTCTGGTTGACTGCGAGCAAGCGTCTGTCGCGCGGCTTCCAGTTCAACGCCTCGTACACGTTTTCGAAATCGATCGACTACAACTCGCTGAACAGCCAGGGAGTGATAGTGCAGGATAGTTACAACCTGCGCGATAGTCGCGGTCTTTCCGATTACGACGCGCGTCATCGTTTCGTTATCAGCGGACTTTACGAACTGCCGTTTCATGGCAATCGCCTCGTCGAGGGTTGGCAGTTATCGACCATCGTTCAATCGCAAAGCGGTAACCCGGTAAACATCGTTGTAAACAACGCAACGCTTACCGGATTCAACAATACCGTCAGACCGGATGTTACTGGTCCAATTGAGACTCTGGGCACAGTTAATCGCTGGTTTGATACCACGCCGTTTGTGGTGCCGGTGGGACGCTTTGGCAGTCTTGGTCGCAACGTAGTGATTGGACCAGGCTTCAACAACACCGATTTGTCGTTGATTAAGCGAACGAAGATCACTGAGAGCCAGTTGATTGAGTTTCGTTGGGAAGTGTTCGACGTATTCAATCACGCGAATTTTGGTCAGCCGGGTCGTGTGGTAGGAACGGCAACCTTCGGGCAAATTACAAACACGCGCTTTCCGACAGGCGATTCAGGATCGTCGCGGCAGATGCAGTTTGCGTTGAAGTATAAGTTTTAAGATAGACGAGATGAAGCTAGACGCTCTTGCCGGACAATTCCGCTTGGATTTGTGAGGCGAGCTCTTCCACGCTTTCAGTTCCGCTGACGAGGATATTTATTCGAGCCAGCGCGTAGACCGGTCTGCGCCGCTCGTAGAGCGCTTGCGCTTGATCGACGGTTCTTCCGAGGGGCCGATCTTCTGCCGACGTCGTGATTCTGGACCAACAAACAGCAAACGGCGCGTCGAGCCAAACACTAATACAACTGTACTGCTCGACGAGATCGCGATTGCGTTTCTCAATCCAGGCTCCACCGCCGAGTGCGATAACGCCGGTGTCTCCGGCATGTAATAGTTGTCTTAGTGTTTCGGACTCGATGGCGCGGAAAGCAGGCTCGCCTTCGTCAATTATTAGTTGTGCCGGAGTACGTCCTTCACGAACGGTAATTTTCTCATCAAGATCGACCATGGAAACGTTAAGACTGCGCGCGAGTTCTCGTGCCGCCTTGCTCTTGCCGCAGCCCATAAAACCGGTGATTACAATTATTCGCATGAGCTTATGTGCGGTACCAAGACTAAGTATGCTATAAATGAACGTCCCGCAGCGTGAAAGTTCCCTCCAGACGGGATTTCCCCCCTATACAATCAGGAGTTATCGGGCTTGTTAGCCTCGATGTTAACGCTGTGTCTGCCATACTTTATCCAACGGTGTTGGTGGCTGAAGATTCTACTGACACTCGCATTATGCTCAAGCGTGCCTTTGAATTAAAAGGGTACCGCGTTTTTGAGGCTGAGGACGGGCAGCAGGCCCTTGATCTGGCACGTCGCTTCCGGCCAAGTCTCATCGTAATCGACCTCAACATGCCTGTGCTCGATGGTTTGGAGACTATAAAAAGCTATCGCAAGCTGGAAGGTGACGGCGACCAGACACCGATCGTTGTAATCACAGCTTACGACGTTTACGGCATGGAAGAAGCAGCGCTGGAAACAGGTTGCAACATGTATCTCAGCAAACCCCTGGATCTGGAAGAGCTTGATCGCGCCGTCAAAAGCCTTGGCTTAATTGTTTAGAATCGAGCCACGCATTATACGGATCTATGGGAGTGGGTCAGCTTGAGTACGCCGAAGGCGTTGGCTAATTTCAGCCCCGGGGAAACAGCAAAGAGTTTATACATTTTCTAACTTGATCCGGGTTTGTCGCCGCGCTCCAACCCCAGGCTGAAATTAGCTAACGCCTTCGGCGTACTCTGACTCACTACCCGGATCTATCCCATTCTTGACATCGCTACACCCACCGTGTTAAACCGTCGAACTCCTGTTAAGCGTGTGTGTTATTAGAAAGCAGCCAGAGTCCTCGCGCAGTGGCTTTCGGAGAGGTCATGCATAAGCATTGTGACCGTAGAGACGACCGAGTTAAGTTTGCCCAGCCGCATTGACACGGTTGCCGCCGCGGCCGCCGCGGTTGCCGAATTCGTTAGCCGTTCCGGCATCAGTGATGACGTTGCCTTTGGAATCGATATGGCGATACGCGAGGCTGTGACCAACGCGGTGCTGCACGGCAACAAACAGGATGAGGACAAGACTGTAGATATCATTTTGAAAAGCTCGCCTGACGGTGTTGAAATCAGCGTGCACGACCAAGGAGCAGGATTCAACCCAGAGTCAGTTCCAGATCCAACAGTCCAAGAGAACGTCTTAAAAACCTCGGGTCGTGGCATCTTTTTCATGCGCAGTTTTATGGACGAAGTCGACTGGTCGATGAGACCCGGCGGTGGTACAACGGTGCGCATGCTCAAGCGACGTTAATCGCAATTGCATAAAGGAGATTTCTGAAATGGCTGAGTTGAATATCAACGAGCGTCAAGCCGGAGATGTGACCGTTCTTGATATGAGCGGCAAGATCACGATTGGTGAAGGAAGTGTTTCGTTACGCACCGCTGTCCGCCGGCTGCTCGAAGAAGGTAAAAAACGCATTCTTTTGAACCTCGGAGGGGTTGGTTATATCGATTCGAGCGGCATCGGCGAGCTCGTGGCAAGTTTTACCGCCATCAATAAGGAAGGTGGGCAGCTCAAACTGCTCAATCTCACACAAAAACTCCAGGATCTGCTGGCGATCACGAAGCTTTTGACCGTCTTCGACGTTTACGAAAACGAAGCCGAAGCGCTCAACAGCTTCAAGTAAGTGACACCTAATCACTGAACGGAGAAAGCAATGGCTGAGCTCGATGTCAAAGAACGACAAGCCGGGGACGTCACCATTCTTGATTTAAGTGGTGAGGTTCGGATTGGCGACGGTAGTATCGCGCTACGCGATTCCATCAGGAGTCTGGCAGACCAGGGCAAGAAGAAGATCCTGCTGAATCTTGGTGGAGTTAAGTATATCGACTCGAGCGGTATCGGCGAGTTGATTGCTAACTACACGACTGTGAGTCGTCAGGGCGGCGAGCTCAAGTTGTTGAACCTGACCGATAAAATTCAGAACCTGCTGGTGATTACCAAACTGGTCACCGTTTTCGACTCGTATGATAACGAAGCGGAAGCGTTAAAGAGTTTTCAATAGATGTACTTTGAGCTTTGTACTTAGTACTTTGTACTTGGTTCTGGGCAACAAAGTACCAGTACAAAAGTATCCATGTTTCGCGCTGCTTTTCGCCGTCTGCTTGCGATCGACGATCCACCCGAGCGGACGGCGCTTGCTTTTTCAATCGGCGTTTTTATCGCCTTCTCGCCGTTTCTGGGTCTTCATACCATCATGGCGACTGCAGTCGCCTTTTTCTTCCGTTTTAACAAGATCGCGATCTATACCGGGACTTTCATCAACAATCCGTTCCTGACCCTGGTGCCGATAATTATTGCGTCTTATGCGGTGGGGGCATTCATCCTGGGACGCCCTTTGCGCATCCCAGACGAGGGACTTGAACTGCTAAAGAACCCGCGGATCTTTTCGGGCGACTATTACCGGCTGCTATTTCGGCAAAGCTGGAACATCGTTTGGCCCTTTTCGGTCGGCGCCTCGGCGCTCTCGGTGGTTTGTTCGCTATTGGCTTATCCGCTAACATTACGCGCGCTGCGTGCTTATCGCAGTAGAAAAAAGCCTCAGATTTATACGGAGTAACACGGCTTGAAGCACTATTTTCTAATCCTGCTCATCGCCCTTTCGTCTGCCGCAATTGTTTCGGCGCAACCAGTTCAGCAGCGTCCGGGCGCTGGTTTTGACGTTTCCGATTACGGCGTCGATTTCCAGTCTGATCCTCGTCTTATTGTCGTGATGGCCGCGCTTGATGTGGCCGGGCTCGATCTCACCCCGACCGGACGAGCACCGTCAACCTTCCGGGCAAAACTGCGGAAGGATTTGGCTAACCTCGACCCGGATTTGCGAAATCGAATGAAGGTGTTTTTCGAGCGGAATCGACTGCCGGCTCCGGCAACTCCGGCTGATCAGGCGGCGCGCTACATTTCACTGGCGCTGGCGCTGGGTTCAGCACCGTCGTTTGAGGCGCCGGAACGTTCCGAAGATCTGCCGGCTGGACTTTTGGAAGTGCTCGACTTTGCGCCACTCGTGCAGGAGTTTTTTCGTCGATCGGGAATGGAAGACCAGATGGTCACTTATGTCCGGGCATACCAGGCTGAAGGCGACCGGCTGCGTGCACCGACGACGGAAATGGTTCGGTCTCTTTTGACGTATCTCCACACCCGGCCAATCACCAGTTCGGCCGAACGAGTTGAAGTCAAGAATCCCAACAAGAAGAGTAAAGAGAAGACTTATTCGTTTCGTCAAAAGGAACGCCGGTTTCTCATACTGCCCGATTTGATGGCGGCACGTGGCGCGATCAACTTTCGCATCATCGGCGACGATTACTACGTCGTGGTGCCGGAGGGAACCGATCCTGCTTCGTCTGAGCTACGACGTGCTTATCTGCAATATGTTATTGACGCGCTCGTGTTGCGTTTCAACAAAGAGATTGCATTGCGACGTGAGCAGGTCAAGCAGCTTTTGAACGAGCGACAGCAGGCAGGCGCTCAGATCAGCCCGGATGTGTTTTTGAGTGTGACGCGATCGCTTGTGACGGCGGCTGACACGCGTTATGACGAAGCGCGACGGCTTGCGTTGCTTGGTCGCGATGCGCGCCAGCGATTGGCCGAAGCCAAAACCGAAGCGGATCGGGCGGCGATAGGCAAGTCAGCACAAGCGGAAATGAAGGCGATTCAGGATGAAACCGTTGCGCGGTTGGCTGAGGAATATGAAAGAGGTGCGGTGCTTTCGTTTTATTTTGCAGACCAGTTGAAAGGGATTGAGAGTGCTGGTTTCGATCTCGCGAGTTTTCTGCCTGACATGATCGCGTCGTTTGATCCGGTACGCGAAGCGAAGCGCCCGGCTGAATACGCTGAAACAGTGCAACGAGCAACAGCCGCGCGCGAGGCTCGCAATGCTGCACGTCGATCGCAATCGGAACTCGATAGCCTTAATGAGAGTGGTAGCAGCAAGGAAGCATTGCTGGTACGCGATCTCGCAGCGGTGGAAGATACGTTGCGGGGTAAAGATTACACCGACGCGGAAAATCGTTTGCGGGAGATGTTGAAAGAGTACCCGCGAGAGCCGCGCATCTTTTTCGCGCTTGGTAGAACGGCGAGTCTGGCGGCTTCGGATGCGACTGATGAGAGTGTTCGTGATGAACGTTTGAATCGCGCGCTCGGGCAGTATCGATTGGCCGTTGCCGCAGCATCGCCCGAAACCGATAAGGCTTTGATGTCACGTTCTTATGAGTCGATGGCGCGCATCAATGCTTTCCTGGATAACAATACGGAAGCGATGAAGTTGTTTGATGAGGCGATTAAGTTGGGTGATGTACGTGGCGGCGCGTATAAAGAGGCGGTTGAGGGCAAAAGAAAACTGGGCCAGCCTTGATGCGAACGTTTTAGCTGGATAAAGATTTACAAGATTTTACAAGATGTACTGGATGACGCTCGGAGTCTAGGATATATAGCGAGTTACTGAATCAAACATTACAACGTTCATCCAGTACATCTTGTAAAATCTTGTAAATCTTTATCCAGCTAAGTCTCTCAATTCTGTAACGCCTTGGCTGCGTTGATGCGGCCGCCAGTCACCGTCTTCCCCTTCAACGCCACAATCGGATCACTCGAAGCCAGCAACTTCTTCCGCAAATCATCAACCGACATCTTTGGATGCGAGCTGAGGACGAGTGCTGCCACACCAGACACTACCGGTGTTGCCATCGACGTCCCTGACTTCTCTTCGTAAGCATCTCCCAGCCAGGTGCTCAGAATATCAACACCAGGCGCAGCGACCGCCACACTCTTCACACCCCAATTCGAGAACGATGCCAACTCATCATGCCGATCCAAGGCCGCGACGCTAACCACATTCGGCACGTTATAGCTTGACGGATAATGCGGCGTGCGGTCGTTGTTCACGGTCGAATTACCGGCCGCGGCCACAAACAGAATGTCGTTCTCGTAAGCCTTGCGTATCGCTTCTTCCAGCGCGCGCGAATACTGCGTCGAGCCCCAGCTCGCACTGATGATACGAACATTCACCCCGGCTTTCTTACGATCGATGACGTAGTTGATTGCTTCAATCGCATCCTTGGTCGTTCCAAAACCGCCGGCGTTCATAAACTTCAACGGCATGATCTGAACTTTCCAGTTCACCCCCGCGATGCCGATGTTGTTTTCACCTTCGGCGCCGATGATGCCGGCGCAATGCGTGCCGTGCCCATTTTCGTCCATCGGATCGGAAGCGCTATCAACGGCGTTGTAGCCGTTTTCATCATCGATAGTTCCCAGTTCGCTGTCCTGATACGGCGACATTGATGCCGGTCGCATCCACATGTTTTTAATCAGATCCTCGTGCGTGTAATCGACGCCGCTATCGAGGACGGCTACCACAACCTTTTCACTGCCGGTGGTGTTGGCCCATGCGAGCGTGGCGCTGATGTCTGCGCCTTGCTTGCCGCCTTTCTGTCCGGAATTCGCGAGTGCCCACTGATCGTTGAACTGCGGATCGCGAGGCAGGATTGGCACGAGCGGTCCGGAAGTTTCTTCCTCGAGATGAATCTCGAAGTTCGGCTCGGCATATTCGACTTCTGCCAGTTGCCGGTATTCGCCGGCGATGGCGGCAGCGTCGGCGTTGTCGAGGTCGTCAATTGCTTCGAGACCGGCGATGTTCTCGATGCGATCTTCAATGCGATCGTGACGTTGCGAGGTTAATCTTTCGATCGCTTCACGACTCACGCCGCTTTTGAATTTAACCAGCACTTCGGGTGGTCCGAAGCTGCGAGTCTCGCTGAGCGCGATCTCCTCCGCGGATGTGGGACGTTTCTTCTCCTCGGTCGGAATGATCCGCACCTGACTTTTCCACGTCTTCCGCCATTTGCTGAGTTGACCCGCAAAAGCAGCAACGAGAATGAGGACGATTGCGAGTGCGATGTGAATGAAAAAGTTATTGCGGTTCATGGTAGTACCTCTTAAACCTTATGATTCTTGCCTTTGAAGTTGAATGCTCGCACTTGATTCTTATCGGCGCGGTATTCGTACGACTTTCCGTCGGCTTCTAGTTTGATGCGCCAACCTCGGCTGATCATTTGGCCGCTCATCTCGCCGTCTTCCGGGGCGCCGAGCGCCATGTCGGGAAAGTCAGAATCCTCGACTGACGATTCTTTGACGTTAGCGGCATCGATATTGAGCCGTTTGGCAAGGTCGTTCCGAGCGTTTTCAACTGCGCCATCTTTGCTGTTTGGCATTTGCGAAGGTCCTCGTCCGGCTTTGAGGATTCAAACGACCCTCCAGCACGCTTTGTTCCGGGGATTAGCGGTTCTTATTTTGAGCCTGATAGGGGCTAAGGTCAACGGCGCAAAGGAGGTTTTCTCACGCAGCGGCGCAACGGCGCAGCGAAAACCAAATACATCGTTGCGTCCTGCCGCCGCGCCGTTGCGCCGCCGCGTGAGAAAACCCTCTTTCATTTGAGATCCCCATACAGATTCTGTAGTAACACCGTCACTGCAATCGCCGCCGTCTCGGCGCGCAGAACACGCCCGCCGAGCGTTATTACATGGAAATCCCGTGCCTGTGCGCTTGCGATTTCTTCGTCAGACCAGCCACCTTCAGACCCAATTAACGCGGTCACCGCTTGCGGCGAATCCTCCAAACTCCCGAGACTGCCCAGGGTTTGCCCTTCGCGCTCCGAAAACATTACTCCGAGTCCATCAACGCTCACCGATTCAAACGCCACGGGCATGCTGATTTCAGGCACAAACGCCCTTCCGGATTGTTTCGCCGCCTCGAGGGCAATGCGTTGCCACCGGGTCACGCGCTTTGTCGCGTCAGACTGATCGCGCAAATGAATATCCGCGTAGCGCGTTGTCAGTGGGATGATTTTCCTGACCCCGAGTTCCGTCGTCTTCTGCACGACCAGATCAAACTTCTCGCCCTTCAACAGCGCGACGCATAAATTAAGTTGCAACTGTGATTCAGGCTTTGCAGGATCAACCTCGGCCTCGACTCGCAACTCCGCCGTATCGCGTTTGGTCTCAAAAATCGTACAACGATATTCGTGACCGAGTCCGTTAAAAACGTAAACCTCATCGCCTGCTTTCAGTCGCAGCACATCGCGCAAATGTCGCGCTTCGTCAGCAGTAAGCGTAACCGTTTGATCGGTGAGGTTGAATGCGTTTGGAGGCGCAAAGAATCTTCGGCGTGTCATTTGTCTTAAACGATCAAGGCGACCCATTCGCCATCGTGAACGACTTCGAACTCATCGATGCCGCAACCGTGGAGTCCCGCCCGGACGAGTTCAACCTGTGTTTCGAGAATTCCGGAAAGGATCAACTTGCCGCACGTCAAACTCACCAGCGCGGGCAGGATCTGAGTGATCACATCAGCAGTAAGGTTCGCACAAACGAGATCCGCCGACGCGGTGATTTCTTCGACTGAACCGACTCGAAAATCTATCTGGCCCAACACGCCGTTCGCTTCCGCGTTTTCTCGCGCAATCACGATCCCAGTTTCATCAGTGTCGCACGCTTCAATGCGAGCTTGAGGATTGAGTTTCGCTGCTGCGATCGCGAGAATGCCGGTCCCGGTGCCGACGTCGAGCAAACTGCCGCCAGTAAAGATTTTCTGGATTGCCTGAAGACAAAGACGCGTGGTTTCGTGGGTCCCGGTTCCAAACGCCATCCCGGGTTCGATGCGAATGATCAAATGATCGTGAACGTCACTTACGTTGGACCATGGCGGCGCGATCACGAAGCGGCCGATTTCGACCGGCTGCCAGTTTTGTTTCCATTCTTCGAGCCAGTCGCGTTGCTCGACCTCACGAACATTCATGTCGCGCACTGAAGACGACGGCAGCTCGTAAATGCGCAACGCCTCGAATAGTTCGTTTCTGACCTGTTCGCGTCCGGGAATCTCGTCGAAGTAACCGCTAATCCGAAGCAGGCTGTCAGGCTGATCGACGGTCTCGGTTCCGAGGGCGCCCGCTTCCATCAAGGCATATTCGACTGCTTCGCGAGCCGCTGCTTCAAGATCAACGTCGAGTGCGTACCAACCGCCTGAGTTTTCTTTCGCCTCGGTCAAGTTCCACTTAATCCATACTCGTGCAGTAGGTTGTCTTTGTTGCGCCAGTCGTCTTCGACTTTTACAAACAATTCCAGGTGACAACGATGGCCCAGCAACTCTTCGATCTCACGGCGGGCGCGGATGCCGATCTCTTTCAGACGTTCGGCGCCTTTGCCGATGATGATTTTTTTCTGCGAACCTCTCTCGACCACGATCGCACAGTAGATTCGAGTGAAGTCTTCGCGCACTTCTTCAAACTTTTCCGTGACCACTGCCGTTACGAACGGAATCTCGTCACCGGTCACATGTAAAACTTTTTCACGGACGATCTCGGAGACCAACACGCGTAACGATTGATCGGTAAGTTCATCCTCCGCGAATATTGGTTCGCCTTCCGGCAGATGGCGTAAACAACTGTCAATCACCTCGTCGGTCATCTCACTTCGAAGCGCAGAAATCGGAACGATCTCGTCCCACTCGTGTTGTTGCCGGTACCAATCGATCAACGGCAGCAAGGCGGATTTATCTTCGAGCTTATCGATCTTATTCAACAAGAGCAGCACCGGTTTCTCGGAACCTTTCACCAGATCGAGCACAAAACGATCGCCGTTGCCGGTTGGTGTCGAAGCGTCGCGAATCAAACACACAAGATCGACACCCATCAATGCATCCTGCACCGCAGCCATCATGCGTCGATTGAGTTCATAGCCGGGTTTATGCACGCCGGGCGTGTCTACAAAAACAACCTGGCCTTCGGGTTTGGTGATGATTCCCTGGATCTTGAAACGGGTTGTTTGAGGTTTATCTGAGACCGCCGCGATCTTCTGGCCCACGAGCCGATTGAGCAACGTAGACTTACCAGCATTCGGCCGCCCAACGAGCGCAACATACCCACTATGAGTAACTTGTGACATTCAGTTATTTAGCCACTGATAAAACGGATGAACACGGATAAGAATTTTATTTCTGGTTCTGATCCGTGTTATCCGTGAAATCCGTGGCTAGCTTTTCTCCGCAAAGATCTGCACCAGATGGACCAAAGTTTCCGTTGACTTCTCGAGCCCGCGGCGCGAATTGAATTCCAACTTGCCGTGAAAGTTTGATCCGCCAGTGTAAAGATTCGGCGTTGGCAATCCGCGGAAAGTCAGACGCGCTCCGTCCGTGCCTCCGCGGATCGGTTTCATAAACGGTTTCAAACCCGCTCGACGTGCTGCTTCCATCGCGTTGTTAGTTAACTCCGGAAAGTTCTTCAACTCTTCCTTCATGTTTTTGTAATTCTCTTTTACGTCGATCGTGATTTTGACAGTCGGAAACTTCGCGGCTGTCTGCGCCACCATGTCGCGCAGCATCTTTTCCTTCGCTTCGAGTCCGCTCAGATCAAAATCGCGCAGCAGGATTTTTACATTCGAACTCTCAACATCGGCGACACCTGCATAAGGATGAACAAAGCCAACGCGACCTTCCGTCGTCTCCGGCAACATGTCCTTGGGAAAGCGACTCAGATAATCGCCCAGCGCGTACATCGCGTTGATCATGATCCCTTTGGCGCTTCCCGGATGTGTGCTCAATCCCTGGAACGTGACCGTCGCTGTTCGCGCGCTCCACGTCTCATCGCTGATCTCGCCCAGTTGTCCGCCGTCAACCGTATAAGCCATCTTCGCGCCGAATCCGTTCACGTCAAACTTGGCGATACCGGTTCCAACTTCTTCATCGGGCGTGAATGCGATCGCGATTGTTCCTCGTTTGAGTTGTGGATTCTGACGAAACAAATCGATCATCGTCATTACCTCGGCGACGCCTGATTTGTCGTCCGAACCGAGCAGCGTCGTGCCGTCGGCGGTGATGATGTCGTCGCCGATCAACTCTTTCAGCACCGGGTTCTTCGCCACTGAAATCACCTGCGATGGATCTTTCGGCAACACGATGTCGCCGCCCTGGTAATTCTTGTGAATGATCGCATTGACGTTCTCACCCGAAACCGCGGGCGAAGTGTCCATGTGTGCGATGAAGCCGACGACCGGCACTTTCGAGTTATCAGGCAGATTACCCGGTATAGTTGCGTAAACGATTCCAAACTCGCTTACGCGAACGTTTTTAGCGTCGAGCGCAGTTAATTCCTTTGCGAGCAGGTTGGCGAGGTTGAGTTGCTTGCGCGTGCTCGGCGTCGTAGTTTGGTCTTCCTGCGACTGCGTATCGATCTTCACGTAGCGAAGAAAGCGATCCATCGCCGACTCAGTTGGTGGTTTAAGCTGGCTTTGCGCCTCGGCAACACCCAGGAAAGCAAGACATAGTAAAAAGGCTAAGATCGATTTCATTAGTTCAACTCCAATCCAATCCACAGATTACACAGATTCACGTATACAGATTTAAACAGATTTTTGGAGAGATTTGCGCCACTCATCGCTCTGATGATTTAAGTCGTCGAGAGTTTGCTGCAATTCGTTGCGTTTCGCCTCAAGTAACTTTTCGTCGGCGTCCGGAGGCACATAAATGGGCGGCGCCACGTAAACCCGTGCGCGGGTGAACGGTTTGGGAATCTGGAATAAATCCCAACTCGCGGCTGTCCAGTAACGGTCGAGCGCCATTGTAACCGGCAAGATCGGGTGACCCGATTTTTTCGCCAACATGACGGCACCCATCTTTGCTACATAACGTGGACCTTTGGGACCGTCAATCGTAAACGCTGTGGTGCAACCCTCGCGCATGAGCCGGGTCATTTCGATAATCGCCCCCACGGCCCCGCGTGTGCTCGAACCGCGAACCGCTCCGTAACCAAATCTTTGAATGAAGCGAGCGATGTATTCGCCGTCGAAGCTTTGCGACGTCATGACGATGATCCGCCGCTTGCGCCACCAGTAGGTAGTCAGAAAAATCCGGTCGTGCCAGAAGACGTAAATCGGCAGGCCGCCGTTCTCCTGGGCTTTTTCGTGGTTTTCCCAACCTGTAACCTCGAAACGCGCAGTCAGTCCGATTAAGTTTATGAGCAAATAGAAAATCAAATCCGCGCCGCGAATCTTGAACCGGTCGATAAATGAATATTCCGAAAGGTCGGCGAATTCGTACGCCCGAGCGACCCGCGTGCTCATATAACAATGGAGTATAGGGCCACGGATCTTGACGGAGCAATCCGTGTTATCCGTGGCTAATAAATCTTCGGCTGACCCGGTGGACGAGTTTTCCAGCGTTTATGAATCCACAGCCATTGGCCGGGATACTGCCGGATCTGGTTTTCAATGCGTTCAGTGAGTTTGATTGTTAGTTCACGTACGTCGGCCTCTTCGTCGCCGGTGCAAGCAGGCGGGATCGGCGGTTCGACGATTAAGAGATACTTTCCTCTTTCCTCACTCCAGGGAGCAAACACAGGCACGAGGGGTATCTTCATGCGTACTGCCAGTTTTGCGACTACAAAAGTTGTGGCGGCGGGAACTCCGAAGAAATCAACAAAGATCGCTTCGTCGTCGAGCGTGTTTAAGTCGGGCAATAGACCAAGCGGTGTTTCTCCCGTACGCAGGATTTTCAACATCGAGCGAGCGGCGGAGAGTTTGTCGATCGTTTCATTTCCGAAACGTTTACGCACACCGTCAATCATCTCCTCGATCTGAGGGTTATCAATTCTGCGCACGAGAAAGGTGAACGGGTGTTCCACGAGGGAGAGACCAAAACTGGTTAACTCCCAGGCGCCGAGATGCCCGGTGTAGAGAATCAATCGATTACCGTGAACGGCCTTAGCTTTCTCAAGGTTTTCCAAGCCTTGCACGTGCATGAGGTCTTTTAGTTCTTCTTTCGACTTCGAGGAAAACTGGCTGAAAAAGCCCAGCAAACGCCCAAGACTGTCGAAACACTCGCGCACGAGCGTTGCCCGTTCGCCTTCGCTCTTTTCCGGAAATGCGAGTTGGAGGTTGGTATTTGCAGTTCGACGAAGATTACCGGCGAGCGTGTAGGCCAGTTTTCCCATTCCCCGGCCCAACCGCATTGCAACTGACGGCGGCAATAGACTAAAAGTTGTCAGCACCGAACGGGCGGCCGAGTACTCCAGAAATGTTTGCAGCTTGCCGGATTTAGCCATGCTTGGACACGACATGATTATCAGGATTCACGCCATCCTGTAAATCCCGCTTAATCCCGTAAGACTGTACGTGATATATTTCGAACGCTTGGCGATAGCTTTTCGTACAGCCAAACGCTATATCTCTCCTCTGAAACACCGTTAGATTGGAGTCGGATGGAAAAACGGCGGATTCTCATCGTAGATAATAACGATGAGCTGCGAGTTTTACTCGAACAGGCTCTCGGCCGGCTGGGTCATGAAGTGGTTGTGACCGGCGAACGTGGGAAGGCATTGCGCCGGGACGATCTGGATAGCTTCGATCTGATAATCAGTGACCTTTCAGAAGAGGAAGTCAACGGTGAGCCAATCAGCGAACTGCACCGGAAGCATCTCGTCACGCCGCTGGGTGAACAGTTGCATGGACCGGGAATAATCAAAGCCTTCAAGATGGGAGCCGCTAACTATCTCCGGCTACCTTACAACCGTGACGAGCTGCGTGAGATAGTAGAGCAAACGCTCTCGCATAAACTCCGCACCGTTGACGATCCCACCGTTTATTCACACATTCACGAAAAGATTGAGTTTGAACTTCCGAGCGACCTGGCGCTGATGAACGGCGTGCTCGAATACTTACAGGAACGCGTCGCAAAGCTCGGTGTGATTCGTCCCGATCGTTCAAATCTCTTTGTTGCCCTCGACGAGGCGTTTGTTAACGCCGTCAAACACGGCAACAAAAACGATCCAACCAAACTCCTCAGGATTACCGCGGAATTGTCACCTCAGGAAGCCAGCTTCACCGTCGAGGATGAAGGTGAGGGATTCAACGTGGGAGAAATTCCCGATTGCTGCGATCCGGCGAATCTGTTTCGCACTTCAGGACGCGGCGTGCTGCTCATCTACAACATCATGGACGAAGTTGAGTACAATGCGCAGGGAAATCGCGTAAAGATGATTAAGAGACCGGAGACACCGGTCGAAGCTCAACTCGTTGACCCAAATACCCCTGACGACAAACACGCCTGACATTTTTCCGATCGTAAAGCCCGCTGTTAGGTGGTGCCCTATTAACTTCTTCTCTGTGCAATCTCTGTGTCCTCTGTGCCTCTGTGGTTAATGTTTATGCACGATTCATCAACCACAGAGGCACAGAGAACACAGAGATTGCACAGAGAAATTCCAGATAGGGCATTCTCCGCTGTTTCGACCGGCGTCATTTCATTTTTACGCCGGTGGCGGTGGTGGTTGCCTCCCGCTGTAATCGGACTTGCCCTCGTCGTTTACTTTGCCGATCCATTCATCGGCGACTGGGATGGCATGGACTACACCATCCTCTCAGTCGCGGGATATCCGTCGTCGATGGCCCTCGGCCGTAATCTTTTCATCTTCAGTAATCACTATATGTTCGTGGCGGCGCGTGCTCTTTTCAATGTGCAGCCTGAGAGCGCGTATTTGATCTTCAAGTATGCGGTAGTGGCCCAGGCGCCATTGGCGGTGATCGCGTGCTGGATACTCGCGCGTGACATTAGTGGTTCGCTTTACACAGCGACGATTGCCGCGCTGTTGATTGTCTTTTCTCCGGTCTATGTACTTTATGGCGGACAGGTAATGACCGATGTGCCGTCAGTTTTACTACTGGCGGGAGCGTTGATCATTCATCTGCGCGGCGTCAGGCAGAAGAAGTTTTGGATGATTCTGGTTGGCGCCGCAATTTTGGGATTGGGCGTTAATCTGCGTGAAACGATCGGATTTTTCGCGCCGTGGCTGGTGTTCGCGCCGTTTGCACTCGGATGGAAGTTTCAACGCCGGGAAGTCTTGTGGGTTGCTGCTTCATGCGCGGTTTTTGTGCTGCTGGCGTTTGGCTGGTTTGGTTACTGGTTCATCACCGATGAGCATTACCGCTGGGTTTGGCATGGTTGGCGCGAATCGATGCGCGATGAATCGTCACGGCATCCAGTCGTGCTCGCGAATCTTCGTCCCTATTTATTGCTCTATTTTATAAGTGCACCGCTCGTGTTTTTGACGCTCGTCTTTGCTCCGCTTCTCGAGTGGCGCGCTCGCAAGCTTTCTCCGATCCTGTTGTTGTGGCTGGTAGCTTTCTGCGCCAACGTGCTGCTGTTTTTCAATTACAGCACTACCGTTAACTGGCGTTACTTTTTGACTGGACTCCCGGGCATTGTGCCGCTGGGTGCATTCTGGTTGCTTCGCATCGCACAAAAGCCACTCGGAGATGAGCGTCGTGCTTTCATTGGCTGCTGCGTCCTTGTCACACTCGTTGCGGTGATCTGTTTTATCTACATGCGACCGGTCAGTTACGAGTTCATTGAACGACGAGCAATGAGTAAGGAATACAAGCATCGACTGGAGCACGTTCCGCTCGACGCAATCATGATCTCGGGAGCGCAGACCATTGCCGTGAATTACTGGGCGTCGATCGGTTCCGGCCGCTGGAAGACGATCGGCACCGGCGGTGGTTGGCCCGGCGATAAGTTGTTTTCAATCGTGCAGAATCATTTGAATCATCGCCGGCGGGTTTTTATCGATGCCGATCCGCGCTGGTGGTTGCCGTGCGGTTGGCAACGCGACGAGATTCCGGTGATTGTTGAGCTGGAGAAGCATTTCAGTTTTCGCCATGTGAACGAGACGATCTACGAGATCAGTTGGCCTGGCGATCCAACGGCCCGCGATAACCCGAACCTGAGCCGTCTCCTGCCGGAGAACCGGCCGGAAGACACGCGAAAGTGTCCGCCGAGTAAAGACTAGCCACGGATGTCACAGATACACAAAACAAGTTAATTTAATCCGTGAAATCCGTGGCTAAATGATCTTTATGCCTTACGAAGTTTTTCTCGCCTTACGCTATTTCCGTTCACGGCATAAACGCCGCCTCGCGCGCGCAACTTCCGTCGCAGCAATACTCGGTATCTGCATGGGCGTGGCCGCGTTGATTGTCGCGCTTGCGTTGGCTAACGGTTTTCGCGATGAGATGAAGGAGAAAATTCTGCAAGGCACCGCTCATCTGAGTGTGCATCGCACTGATGGTCAGCCAATCGAGAATTACGCGGAACTCGCGAAGCGTTTAAAAGAAGTTGACGGCGTTGTCAGTGCATCGGCAACCACGTACGACGGTGCTTTAGTTCGTTCGTCGAATGCTTCCGGCTATGCGGTAATCCGCGGCATCGAAAAAGAAGCCGGCGATACGGTTGTGCGCCGGTGGCTGTTTACCGGGTCGATCGATCCATTGTTCGAAACGCCGGCGCCGGACCAGACGTCTGATGAAGCGATGCCACGTGCGCTTATCGGTTCGGAAATGGCATCGCGACTCCAAGTGGAAGACGGTGATGCGATTCAGATCCTGCCGGCAAACGATCCTGCCAATACAAAGCGGTGGCTACGCGTCGCGGGAATCTTTCGGTCGGGAATGTTTGAATACGACTCAACCTGGATCTTTGTCGGGCTTGACACGGCACAACAACTTTCAGGCGGAACGCATGCGGCATCGACGATCAGCGTACAACTGAGCGATCCCGACAACGTGAAGCAGACAAGCGCTGCGCTCTTGAAAGTTCTACCCCCGGGCCACGGCATCATCGATTGGCAGCAGGCAAATCAGCCACTCTTTTCAGCCCTCGCCCTCGAACGTCGCATGGGGTTATTTATCATTGGTCTAATCATCGCAATGGCAACACTGAATATCACGACGATGCTGATCCTTGTCGTCGTGGAACGGAGACGTGACATCGCGATCCTGCGAGCACTGGGCGCGACGCGCAAGGGAGTGATGTCGGTATTCATTATCGAAGGTGCTGTGGTTGGTGCGATTGGCGCAGTTGCCGGCGTGGCGATTGGTTTTGTCGCGTGTTTGATCGGAAACTATTTCAAACTCGTGAGCTTGCCGGCTGATGTTTATTCGATTAGCAACGTTCCGTTGATAGCGAAACCGGAGGAGATGCTTTTGGCGGCGTTAGCCGCTTTTGTGCTGAGCGTGCTGGCGACTATCTATCCGGCGCGGGCTGCATCACGCTTGCGGCCGGTTGAGGCACTGCGCGACTCATGATCAAAGTTTTCGATCTGAGAAAGAGCTTCGAAGCGCCCAGCGGCCAGCGCATTGAGGTGTTGCGCGGAATTACGTTTGAAGCGAATGCCGGGGAGAGCATCGCGATTACCGGACCATCAGGCGCCGGAAAATCGACTTTGTTGCATTTGCTCGGCGGGTTAGAGACGCCCGATCACGGCACAATCGAGTGGGACGATGTGAATGGTCAACGCCAGCCGGTCGGCTTTGTTTTCCAGTTTCACAACCTCCTGGCAGACCTTTCGGCACTCGAAAACGTCGCTTTGCCGCTTCTGATAGCCCGTTGGAAAAAGGATCAGGCGATCAAACGGGCCTCGATTTATCTCAACGAAACCGGTTTGGGCGACCGGGTGGAACATCCGATATCGCATCTTTCGGGCGGGGAACAGCAACGAGTCGCGGTTGCCAGGGCCCTGGTTACAGAGCCCAAACTGTTATTGGCTGACGAGCCCACCGGCAATCTCGATACAGCCATCAGCGAACAGATAGGCAACGCTCTCATCGATTATGCTCACAAACACTCCGCGATCACGATTATCGCGACACACAGCACGAGGCTGGCGGAGCTTTGTGATAGGAAGTTGGTGCTTGAGGGCGGAAGAATTGTTAGACAGGATTCATAAGATGTTTCAGGATGAACCGGATTTATCGTGTAAATCCTGTTCAATCGTGTAAATCTTCTATCATTCTCAATCGAAAAACGGATCAGTTACGACTTTTACTATTGAGAAAATGAGACAAAGCTTCTTGAGTCATCGTTCATAGGTTATAATGCGCCCAATGTTTTTGCCGAACCCTAATTCCCCGGCAAAAAGGTACTTATAAGGACGTTTTACTGATACCAAGATGTTCGAACGCTATACTGAAAAAGCGCGCCGGGTAATCTTTTTCGCGCGCTACGAAGCGTCACAATTCGGAGCCCCTGCAATCGAGCCGGAGCATCTTTTGCTCGGGTTGATGCGGGAAGATAAGACTCTCACCGGTCGATTTTTTCCGCGCGCGCAGGTCTCAATCGAGTCAATTCGTAAGGAGATTGAGGGCCGTACGTTACTGCGCGAAAAGATTTCAACCTCGGTTGAATTGCCGCTGGCGCCTGAAACCAAACACGTTCTAGCCTACGCGCACGAGGAGAGCGACCGGCTACAGCATCGTCACATCGGCACCGAGCACCTGTTGCTCGGCCTGCTTCGTGAAGAGCGCTCAATGGCTGCCGAAATCCTTTATGAGCGCGGCCTGCGCCTGAATGCGGTTCGCGACGAGATCGCCCGCCAGTCAGGAGCAGATGCGCGAACGACGCAGAAAAAAGACACACCGCATCTCGTCGAGTTTTCACGTGACCTGACGGATGATGCCGCCAACGACAAGCTCGACCCGCTGATCGGCCGCGAAGCGGAAATCGAACGCGTGGTGCAGATTCTTTGCCGTCGCACTAAAAACAATCCGGTGTTGATTGGCGAGCCGGGTGTTGGCAAAACCGCGATCGTCGAAGGTTTGGCCCAGCGAATCGTGCGCGGCGATGTGCCTTCGTTTCTCGAGCACAAGCGAATCCTGTCATTAGATCTTTCATTGATTGTTGCCGGTACGAAGTATCGCGGCCAGTTTGAAGAGCGCTTGAAACAGATCATGCGCGAACTGGTCGAGAATCCGCAGTACATCGTTTTCATCGACGAGTTGCATACCCTCGTGGGTGCGGGGTCGGCTGAAGGATCTCTTGACGCAGCGAATATTCTGAAGCCGGCCTTGTCGCGCGGCGAAATCCAGTGCATCGGCGCTACAACGCCGGCGGAGTTTCGCAAGTCGATTGAGAAGGATCGATCGCTCGAGCGTCGTTTCCAGGCCGTGAAGGTTCCGCCTCCATCAGAAGCTGAAGCAGTTAGCATTCTTGATGGAGTACGCGAGCGTTACGAGAGTTTTCACCAGGTTCGCTATACCGACGACGCGCTACAGGCGGCTGTTTACCAGTCGCATCGTTACATTCCCGATCGTTTCCTGCCTGACAAGGCTATCGACGTAATTGACGAAGCCGGCGCGCGTGTGAAACTGCGCGTGCGACGTGAGCAGGGCAATCTGGCTGACTGGAAAGAATTGAATGAATGGTCGCGTTCCTATGGCGACACCTCCAGCCTGCATTTGCAAAACGAAGATGCGCTCGTCTCGGCTGAAGTGACGCGCGACGACGTCGAAGATGTGATTGCGCGTTGGACCGGCATCCCGGTTAACTCGTTGAAGGAAGAAGAAACGCAGAAGCTGCTGCGGATCGAAGTCGAACTTCATAAACGCGTTATTTCCCAGCGTCCAGCAATCTCAGCACTCGCTCGCGCCATCAGACGTTCGCGGGCCGGTTTGAAGAACCCGTTGCGCCCGGTCGGTTCGTTCCTGTTTCTTGGTCCAACCGGTGTCGGTAAAACGGAAGTGGCTCGGTCACTCGCACAGTTTCTCTTCAGCAGCGAACGCGCGCTGATTCGCTTTGACATGTCGGAGTTTATGGAGAAGCATTCCGTTTCGAAGTTGATTGGTTCACCGCCGGGTTACGTCGGACACGAAGAAGGCGGCCAGTTGACGGAGAGGATCAAGCGTTCCCCTTACTCGGTATTGTTGTTTGACGAAATCGAGAAAGCCCATCCGGATATCTTCAACATCCTGTTGCAGGTGTTTGAAGACGGCATATTGACCGACGCGCTGGGAAACACAGTTGATTTCAAGAACGCCATCATCATCATGACTTCGAACATCGGCGCCCGCTTCATTCAGAAGAAGGGCACGCTTGGTTTCCAGGCTAACTCCGATGCCAGCCGCGAAAAGGTTGAAGAGATGGTAATGTCGTCGGTGCGCCAGACGTTCAATCCCGAATTTATTAATCGTCTTGACGAGATCATCATTTTTGACCAGTTGCTTGATCCGGAACTGCTCGAAGTGGTTCAGTTGCAACTCGATCAGATCAACAAGACGATGAGCCGGCATGGTTTTGAGATCAGGTTGACGGACGAGGCCAAACGCTGGATTGTCGACAAAACCTGCGCCGATCGTTTGTATGGCGCCAGGCCCATCCGGCGAGCCTTGCAGAAATACGTGGAAGATCCCCTCTCTGAGGCGTTGATTCAGGGCCAGCTCGAAGGCGCGACCACAATTGAGGTCTTCCTGAGCGGTCAGGAGCTTGATTTCCGGCCGGAAGGCGTGGAAGCTGCGGACGACGCCCTATTGATCCACTGATTAAGCCCGAGAAATCACAAAAGGAACAGATTCTCTGCCACCCTCTGGCGAGATACGCAGAGGACCGCAGAGTCAACTGTTCAATTTAAGGCGCTACTGGCTAGTTCCTCTTTTGGAGTTTGTCGTTCGTTTGCCTTATAATGCGCCACTTTGCTACTCAAAAGCTGGCAACTGGCAATTCCGACAGCGAATCAAAGGGCTGTCTTCAACCAGTTCAGCACTCATAAGCTCCCCGAAGTTTCTGAGGCCCGGTAAGAACTATTGAGGGAATTGGTGCCTATGCACTCATATCGCGTGTTTTGGCTCTTCTTTTTGAGCCTACTGGCTGGAATTACCGCAACCTTTGCAACACCGGGACGCGTCACAGCCCAGCAAACTCAACCACCACCATCACAACAACGACTCGTCGAAAATGTCGACATCGTTGGCAATCGTCGTCTGCGCAAAGACGACATCCTGTATTACGTTCAGACCAGGCCCGGCGATCCTTACAACGAAGATCAGGTTCAGCGTGACTACCAGACACTGCTGTCGCTGACGTTTTTTGATAAGACGCAAACCCGCGTGCTGACCGAAACCGGCGCGCGCGGCGGCGTGAACATCATCTTCGAAGTTAAAGAACTGCCGATTATTCGCGACCTGATCTTTGAAGGACTGAAGAGCGTGCAGGAATCTGACGTGCTCAAGGCCTTTCGTGAAAGGCGCGTCGGCGTATCGAAGGAAAGCATTTACGATCCCGTCAAGGTCCGTTACGCGATGCGCGTAATCAAAGAGATGCTATCCGCAGGCGGACACCCGAACGCGACCGTGACGGAACGCACGGAAGAAGTTTCCGCCACGTCGCTCGCGATCACTTTCGACGTGGATGAAGGCGACCGCGTTCGTGTCGTTGACATTCAGTTTGAAGGAAACACGGTCTTTAGCGACGGATCTCTGCGCGGCGCAATGAAGTACGTCAAGGAAGCCGGATTGATCACGCGCTTCAAGAGTTCCGACATCCTCGATCGCGAGAAACTCGAAGTCGACATGCGCCTGGTTGATAACTACATGCGTTCGAAGGGCTACCTTCAGGCGCGTCACGGTGAACCGCGTATCGAGAGTGTTGGTCGCCGGCGAACTGGTTTCCCGATATTACCGTTGCCGTTTCTGTCGTCAGTGGACGAAGGCCTGCGTGTAACGATTCCGATCGTCGAAGGCAAGGTTTACCGGCTCGGCGAGTTTAAGGTCGAAGGCAATTCGATCTTCTCTGAAGCCCAGATCAGGGCGGTAATCGGTCTCAATAAGGGCGACATCGCCGACGGTGAAAAAGTCAGCAAGGGCCTGTTTGAGAACCTCAAGAAGTTTTACGGCCAACAGGGATTTATTGAATACACGGCGGAACCGGTTCCAACCTTCAAAGATAATCCGGCGAACGATAAAGAAGGGGTAGTCGACTTCACGGTCACGATTGAAGAAGGAAAACAGTTTACGCTGCGACGTCTCGAGTTCGTCGGCAACACGTTTACACGTGACAATGTGTTGCGTCGTGAAGTGCTAATTAACGAAGGCGACATCTACAACGATGCGTACTGGGAATATTCGGTGGTCAAGCTCAACCAGC
This sequence comes from uncultured Acidobacteriota bacterium, assembly GCA_963708055.1. Classification (GTDB taxonomy): domain Bacteria; phylum Acidobacteriota; class Blastocatellia; order Pyrinomonadales; family Pyrinomonadaceae; genus PSRF01. The sequence continues at coordinate 3,960,875 of OY970193.1, forward strand.
TTGGTTACTTCAATCCCATTGATAAAGACAAAGACGTCGATCGCCGCACAAACGATGAAGAAGCGACTGTGGATCTGTCGTTGAAAGTAAGCGAGCGTGGTCGCCAGCAGATCTCGTTCAACGGTGGCATTTCCGGTGTCGGTGGTTCGTTCTTTGGTCTGGAGTATTCAACCAACAACCTGCTCGGCCGTGGTGAGGTGCTTTCATTCAACCTCGCAGCCGGTAACCGACAACGTTCATTCCAGTTTTCGTTTACCGAACCCTACATCAAGGATCGACCGATTAGCGCCGGCTTCTCGGTGTTCGCCTTTACTCAGAAATTCTTTGGTGAGGGCACGTTCCTTTCGCAAAACCTCGGCGCGCAGCAAGACCTGATTGGCGGCGGATTCAACTTCAACGAAATCGACGAACGAAATTTGTTCACGCGCGATTCGTATGGTGCGTCGATTTTCGTCAGCGCGCCCCTCTCGGAGTTTTACCGCAAGCGCCGGTTTACGCAGTTCTCACGTATAGGTGCTTCGTACCAGCTCTCGCTCTCCAGCGTGAAAGATCCTGAAGTCAACGAGGATCCGAATAACGCGGCGAGTTTCATTCCGGTGATCTACAGGCAACCCAACATTCTGACGAGCCGCGGTACGTTGACTTTCTCGTACGACACGCGCAACGCGAGTGTTGATCCGACGAGTGGTCGCGAAATTTCCGCTGCGCTCGCAATTGCTGGATTGGGCGGCGACGTTCGCACTTACCAGCCGACGCTTTCCTACACGCAGTTCTTCCCGGTGCGACGCAAGAAGTCGCAGCATCCGGAAGTATTCGGCTTCCGCATTATCACCGGAACGGTCGGCAGTTTTGCCACGACTCAAAAAGTGAGGGATGCCAATTCACTCGCATTCGTGGCCGGCGTTCCGATCTTTGAGCGCTTCTTCCTCGGCGATGAATTTACGATTCGTGGTTACAACGTGAGATCCATCAGCCCAATCGCGCCGGTGGACACGGCTGTTACTTCGCAGAACGTCATCATTTCTGCGGATCCGGTGGGGACTAATCCCACTGCGGTGGTTGGTATTCCGGCGTCCGCGGCGCAGATTGGCTTATTCACAGGATCGGGTGGCAGCAACCCCGCAACCTTGCCTCGTTCGTTCACTTCCGTGGGCGGCGATACGCAGATACTTGGTAACTTCGAATACCGCATCCCAATCGTCAGCGACACAGTTAGTCTCGCGGCGTTTGCCGACATCGGAACGGCCTTCAATTTGAGGAGCAAGGGCGATCAGTCGTTCTCGAGTGCGTTTCTGCCGGATTTCCCATTCCTGCAAACGGTTGGATCGATTACTTGTCCCCGGTTCGTTTCAGGCGGATTTGCGATCCCTGTTCCGATCACCCTGAGTTCGCTGGCTCTTTGTAACAACAATAATTTGGCTGCGACCGGCAATTTTGGTCTCGTAGCTCGTGATAGTCGTATTGTGAGCCAGGCGGAGTTGGAGGCGGCGCAACGTTTGGAACCGCCGGATCCGTTTACCTTGCTGCCTCCGGGATTTCAGCAGGTGTTTCTGCGCGGCGAGGCCCAGACGAACAGTACCGTCAAATTGTCAGAGAGCTTGTTTTCGAAATTTGGCGATTACCGGTCGAGTTTGGGTATGGAAGTCCGGGTGCAGGTGCCCGTTATCAATGTACCGTTTCGCTTAATCTTTGCGTATAATCCGAATGCCCGGCCAAACCAATTCATTGACGGGTTTCCGTTCTTCTTTAACGAAAAAAAGAAAGTCATTCGCTTTAGTGTCGGGCGTACATTCTGATCGCCTGAGCCAACCAATGGTGGGTGGACAAACAACTAAAGGGTTTGTCCAATCGCCCTCAACTTAAGGAGTACTACAAGAAAGTCATGAAGATAGCTCGCTTTTTCGCTGCGGTCGCCCTACTGACGGCTACTGTAATTTGCGTGTCAGCACAAACCCGGCCCGCCACTCCCGCAGCTCCGCCAGTGACGGCGCCACAGAGCACGGTGGCCGTTCCGGACAGCAAGATGGCCATGATCTATTCGGACGCTTTTCTCGATCCGAAAACAGGTATTGCAAGATTCAATATGCTGTTGGGCACCCTGAATCGTGAGTTTCAACCGCGTCAGGCCGAACTGCAAACCCTGCAGACCCGGATCACCACGCTGACCAAAGAGATTGAAGATACTCAGAATGTGGCCGATCCAAATGCTATCCGCACAAAGCGAGATCAGCTGACCCAGTTGCAAACCGAATTCAAACGCAAAGGCGAAGACGCTGAAGCTGCTTATGGAAAACGACGTCAGGAAATCTTCCTGCCGTTGCAGCAGGACATCGGCAAAGCCCTCGAAGTTTTTGCCAAAGCCCGTGGCATCACCGTGATCGTCGATGGTAGCCAGGTACCGGTGGTCTACGCTTCTGACAACATTGATATCACGCGCGCTTTCATCGCGGATTTCAACAGCAAGAATCCGGCGACGGCTTCCGTAACACAGCCATAGTTTTATTGTCGATTGCCAATTGCCGATTTCCGATTCTGCAAATTGGCAATCGACAGTTGGCAATTGGAAATCACATGATTAGAAATCACTTACTTTTCGTCAGCGCTCTAGTAATGGCCCTGGCCGTCTCTGTCAGCGCTCAACGGCCGGCGGCTCAGCCAACGCCCACTCCGGCACCCAGCGGTCCAGCAGCAACCGCCACCACCACAGTGGCCTTGCCGACCAGCAAGATGGCCGTGCTCTACACGGACATGTTTCTGGATGCAAAGACCGGCATCGGCAAGTTCAACAATGCGATCGCGAAACTCAATGGCGAGTTTACGAAGGTCCGAGACGAGATTCAGCAGATGCAGACTCGAGCCCAAGCGCTCGAAACTGAAATCACTAAACTGCGCGAAGCCCCTCAAGGCGCCCCGATCAACCAACAGGCACTGCAAACGAAGATCGATCAGTTGGAGCAGTTGAAGAAAGATATTCAACGCAAGGCTGAAGACGCACAGGCGGCATACAATCGCCGGCGCACAGAGATCTTCACGCCTTTGCAGGACGAGATTGGTAAAGCGCTCGAAGTTTTCGCCAAAGCTCGTGGCATTAACGTGATTATCGACGCCGCGCAGGTGCCTTTGTTATACGCTGCCGAAAGCATCGACATCACACGTGCATTCATCACGGATTTCAACAGTAAGAATCCGGTGACTGCGGCCACCACCACGACGCCGCCTCAATAGATTGCCGATTGCCAAATGCCAATTGCCGATTTCTAAACAATTGGCAACCGGCAATTGACAATTGGCAATTCGTTTATGGAAACAATCCTTGATTCACTGGCAATCCAAAAGCTCCTGCCGCATCGCTATCCTTTTCTCCTCGTCGATCGCATCGTGGAGCTAGTGCCCCGCGAAAGAATCGTAGGGATCAAACAAGTTAGTATCAACGAATCGTTTTTTCAGGGCCACTTTCCCGGTGCGCCGGTGATGCCCGGAGTGCTGGTTGTTGAAGCGCTGGCGCAGGTCGGTGCGGTGCTGGCTCTGCGTGAAATCGAAGACCGGGATCAAAAACTGGTCCTGTTTACAGGTATCAAAGAAGCGCGTTTTCGTCGCCCCGTTGTTCCAGGCGATACGTTGGTTCTCGAAGTTACTGCTTTACGTATCGGCTCGCGCGTGCAGCGTATGCGCGGCGAGGCGAAGGTTGAGGGTCAACTGGCAGCCGACGCCGAGATCATGAGTATCGTCGCCCCGAGGGAACAGTCATGAAATTGTTGATTACCGATTTCCAATTGCCGATTTTTCTGAGCGTTACGCGTGTTATCAAAATCGGCAATCGGCAATCGGCAATCGGCAATTGATCATTATGTCTACCGCCACGCACCCGACCTCCATTCATCCAACCGCGGTCGTGAGCCCCGGAGCCCGCATTGGCGATGACTGCTTCATCGGACCATATTGCATCATCGGCGATGAGGTTCAACTCGGCGATGGAGTGCGACTGGAATCACATTGCGTCGTCGATGGACGCACCACTATCGGCGCCGCAACTCACGTCTATCCGTTTGTCTCCATCGGAATGGCTTCGCAGGATCTGAAGTACCAGGGTGAACCATCGGAAACACGGATTGGCGAGCGCAACAAGATTCGTGAGTTTGTCACCATTCATCGAGGCACCGCCGGTGGCGGAATGTTAACCGGCATCGGTAACGACTGCCTGATCATGGCCCAGGCTCACATCGCGCATGATTGCCTGGTTGGCGACGGGGTGATTATGGCCAACGCCGCTACCCTCGCGGGCCACGTGGTGCTTGAAGATCGCGCCAACATCGGTGCGTATTCAGGTGTGCATCAGTTCTGCCGCGTTGGTAAAGAGGCATACATCGGCGGTTACTCCGTGGTGGTTAAAGATTCTCTGCCATTCGCTTTAACTGTCGGTAATCACGCCAAATGTTATGGACTGAACATCACCGGAATGAAACGCCGCGGATATTCGCGCGCGGCAATTGACGCTCTTCATCACGCATTTCATCTGCTGCTTTCCTCAAAGCTCAACACTACTCAGGCCGTTGAACGTATCCGCCAGGAGATAACCGGCTCCACCGAAGTTTCCCATCTGCTTAGCTTCATCGAAAGTTCCACTCGCGGCGTCGTCAAATGAAGTTTGGATTGATTGCAGGCAATGGCAAGTTTCCCTTTATGGTTGTAGAGGGAGCACGCCAGGCGGGTGTGCCGTTGGTGGTTGCCGCGATCCGCGAAGAGACCGATCCCGAGATGGACCAACGCGCCGAACGCGTTAAGTGGATAGGAATTGGCCAGCTCGGAAAAATGATCCGCTTCTTCAAGGAAGAGGGCGTGGAAAAAGCCATCATGGCCGGGCAGGTGAAACACGTTCAGATCTTCAGTCGCGCAGTGCCTGACGCGCGAATGTTGAAAGTGCTTTTGCGACTGCCGCGCCGAAACACAGACGCGTTGATTGGTGCAATTGCTTCTGAGTTACAAAGCGAAGGTATCGAGCTCGTTGATTCCACCTGCTTTTTGCAAGAGTCGTTGCCGGTCAGCGGTGTTTTAACTCGCCGTGAACCGTCAAAACAGGAACGCGAAGACATCGAGTATGGTCTCGAAATCGCCGGCGAGATCGCGCGGCTCGATCTGGGCCAGACAATCGTTGTTCGCGGTAAAGCCTGTGTTGCGATTGAAGCGATGGAAGGAACTGACGAAACAATCAAGCGCGCGGGCCGGCTGGCAAAAGGTCGGCTGACCGTGGTCAAAGTAGCGAAGCCAAATCAAGACATGCGTTTTGACGTTCCCGTCGTTGGCCTACCGACAATCGACACGATGGTTGAAGCGGGCGCAACCTGCCTCTGCATCACTTCCGGTAAGACGTTGATGTTCGACCGGGATGAGATGATCCGCAAGGCTGACAAGAATAAGATTTCGATCTTAGCCACGGATTTACACGGATGAATACAGGTAATCCGTCTTCATCCGTGTAATCTGTGGCTAGTTTCCTGGGGTGGCGACGGCCGTTTGCTCGGCTTTGGGATCGTACGGAGTGGCGAGGTATTTCTTCGCAACTGCCTGAGCGTTATCGTAGTCGATTCCTGACTGGACGGCCTTGTTATATTCAGACACGGCGCGACTTCGTTCACCCTTGGCGTCGTACGCGTTGCCGCGTTTGATATCGGCCCATACCTCGATCCACGACGGCTTCAGATTTCCAATCAGCGACGCTTCGAGGTTATCGAGAGCTTGTTGCCAGTTGCGTTGCTCCAGGAACAAGAGGCCAAGATTGTAGTAAACCCACGAGTTGGAACGGTCGAGTTTTAAGGCTGCCTCAAACTGCTGTTGCGCCTCCGCATAGATCCCTTCCTTCATCTGCTCGATACCACGACGCGCGATGATCGACACGCGCAGATCGTCTGACATGCGCAGTATCTTGTTGTTTGGATCTACCACGACCTCAATCGGTTGACCATTCGATTCAAAGTCGAAGTCTTCGCTCCGTCCTTCAATTCGCACGATCTTCTGCTGGTTGTCACCTTCAGCGCGCAGCATCAGCTCGACCGGCATCCGTAATGTTTCGAGGTTCTGTTTCACAGTTCCGCGAGTGCGAAACTTCCCGGAGCGCGTGCGAATGATCTGATAGTCGACCGTAAACTCGGGAACGCCTGTTCCCTCAACCCACTGGGCAAAGAAGTAACGCAGGTTCTCCTGAGAGATAGTCGTCGCCATTTTTTCGAATTCGTCGATCGAAGCGTTCTTTCCTTTAAAGGTTTGCAGGAAGTTGGCCAGCAGGCGATCGAAGTTGTCGCGACCAATCGTCTCGCGCAGCATGCGGAAGACCATCGAGCCTTTGTAGAAAACGATCGATTGATAAGCCGCCGATTGATCGTCCAGTGCGCTTGGCGCGCGGGCGATGGAAGCAGTTTGTTCAAACGTCAGTGCGCGTTCCTGCTGTTCGCGTTGAGCCGAGTCAAGACCGCCGGCGCTCAAGGTAGTTTCGCGAAACGCAAAGGCACTCCACTCAGCCAGGCCCTGCGATAGCCAGGCATCGTCAAACGACTTCAAGCCGACACTCTGGCCCCACCACTGGTAAGCAATCTCCCGTTGAATCTTCTCTTCGGGCACTGGCCGGGTGGTATCAAACATCTTGCTCGACAGGAAAATTATTCCCGGTCCGGAGTAAGTGTCGAGACTTTCATCGTCAATCTGGACCACCACCAGGCGGTTGCCGAAAAGCGGCACGCCGTAACGTTTGGTATAAAACTCGAGCACGCGACCGGTCAGCTCGGCATAAGCTTCGAGCCGTTTTTCACTGCCCGGCATTGCGTACAATTCCAGGTTGTAATTGGCGTAACGCAGGTTGCGGTTGATGTATTGACCAGCCGCAAAATTGCCAATTAACACGGGCTGCCGGTGCACAAATCGATATCGAACAGCGTTCTCTTTCGGAGCTGGTTGCGCTACCACCGGGTCGTCGCTGGTGCCGGCAACCTGCAAGCCCTGGGGAACAATAAACGTGATATCGGAAGTAGCTCGGTCGGCTGCGTAGTCGTGAAACGGAAACCAGCGCGAGGCATACATCAGGTACGAACCTTCATTGCCCACGTACGCCAGACGCCGGGTTGCGAGCGGACCACCTTCAGGTGAAACCAGCGCGCCGCTCCAGCGAATTCGCAGTGTTACGGGTTGATTTGCCGGAACAACCTGGCCCAGGTCGATGCGTACGCTGGGTCCCAAAGACCCGACGCCAACTGCGTCCTGAACGAAGCCTGTCAGGGGCTTACCGTCTTTTTCGATGCTCTCAACTTTCAGCGAACCGTTCAGTTCAAAGACCACTGAGCGGGTTGCATCCAGCGGCATAAAAGTCACATCAGCGCCGGCCCGCAGCATGTGCTGGTCAGGGATGATCTGAGCTTCAATCCGGTAGTTAGTAACATCAAAACGGCTAGCGGCCTGCTGAGGCGCGGGCTGTTGCGAGTTTGCTGCGAGGGCCAGTGTCAGGACAGCAAAAACCGCCATAACACTGAGGAACATAGGCTTCATTCTTTTCATGGCTTTCTAATGCAACTGATTATACAGTCGAGGACTTTGGATGGTAAGAAGCCACGGGCGGTTGGCCGGTCCACAGATTACACAGATTAGTTACCGGATTACGCAGATTCGGTCCGTGCGAGGCGCGAATCCGGGTCTAATCTGTGTAATCTGTGGACTTGACACCGTAATCCCTCGGGGATACAGTCCTGCCACGCGGTAGTAAGTCCTGAATCTTCGACCGAGACATCATCCACATTCAAAGGAGTTTGATTCCATGAGACGCGTCTCTAAGTTTTTGTCCCCACTGTTTGTCTGCGTGTTTGTCTGCGCGCTGGCATTCATCTCAGCCCAGGCACAGGGCCCTCGCAACGTGCGAGTCGATTTCAAGGAGACCACTTTAAAGAACGGCCTGCGCGTGATCACCGTTGAAGATCATTCCGCGCCGGTAGTGGCAATTTCCATCACTTACAACGTCGGTTCGCGCGATGAACGCAAGGGACGCACTGGGTTCGCGCATCTCTTTGAACACATGATGTTCAAAGGCTCCGAGAACGTTGGATCGGGCGAGCACTTCATGCTCGTCTTTAATAACGGCGGAACCATGAACGGCACCACCAACGAAGATCGCACCAACTACTTCGAAATGTTGCCGTCAAATCAACTCGATCTGGCCCTCTTTCTCGAAGCCGATCGCATGAAGAGTTTGGCCATCACGAAAGAGAATCTCGACAACCAACGTAACGCCGTTCAGGAAGAACGTCGCCTCGGTGTCGATAATCAACCATACGGCAAGAGCGGCGAAATGCAGCAGGAGTTGCTTTACGACAACTTCGCTTACAAGCATTCGGTGATTGGTTCGATGGAAGATCTCAACGCCGCGACAGTTGAAGACGTGTCTGAGTTCTTCAAAATGTACTACGCACCGAACAACGCCGTATTGGTTTTAGTCGGCGACTTCAAAACTGCCGATGCCCTGGCGAAGATTCGCACGAGTTTCGAGAGCCTTCCGCGGCAACCAAATCCGCCCGCAGTTGACATGACTGAACCGGAACAGAAAGCCGAACGTCGCGCCAGTGTTGACGACCAGTTGGCACGTGCGACGCGCGTCGACCTCGCGTTCAAAGCAGTTCCTGGTAACACGACTGATTTCTACGCGCTGCAGGTTTTGGCGGCAGTGCTCCAGAGCGGTCAGAGTTCGCGCTTGTATCAGAAGCTCGTGAAAGAGAAAGAGATGTTGACGGGTGTCGGTGGATTCATGGATGAGAAGCGTGGCGTCGGTGCGTTCTACACCAATGCGACTCTCAGACCGGGCGTCAAGACGGACGACATCGAAGCAGCAATCTATGCTGAGATGGACCGGCTGAAGAAGGAACCGATTGCCGATTGGGAACTTCAGAAAGCGAAGAACACCACCCGTCGCAACTTAATCAACAACCTGCAGAGTTCACTCTCACGAGCGGTTTCCCTGGGCCAGTACTCGGTTTACTACAACGAACCGGGCTTGATTAATAGCCGCCTGGATAAAGTCGCCGCGGTCACCAAGGAAGACGTGCAGCGTGTTGCCAACAAGTATTTGATCGACACGAATCGCACTGTTGTAATCACTACGCCGAAGGCGAAGGCGAAGCCCGCAACCGGCTCATCGGGACAGTAAAGGAGTTATACGAATGAGAATCATGAAGCACAGACCGAATATTATCTTCGCACTGATCCTGATCACGCTGGTGTCGTCGATGGCCTTTGGCCAGGCGATGCAGGGTCCGGGCGGTCAGTCAACGAAGGGCGCGGTAATCAAAGGCAAGGCGCCCGTTAACAAAGACGTTTTGAAGGTCAAACTTCCTCGCGCTGAGGAAGCGACTTTGTCAAATGGTTTGCGAGTCGTGTTGCTGCCGGCGCACAAAGTGCCGACCTTCAACATGCAACTCGTGGTGCTGAGCGGTGGTCTTTCAGATAAGGCTGACTTTCGCGGTCTTTCGAGTTTCACGGCGGGGTTGTTGCGAGAGGGAACAACCAAGCGCTCCAGCAAAGACATTGCGGAACAGGTTGATGCGCTCGGTGCAACTCTGAGCGCCAACTCCGGTCTTTCATCGATGACGACTGTGGTCAACACCGGTGGTCTGGTTGAGAATTTGGACCAGACGCTCGATCTGTTTGCGGATGTCATTCGCAACCCGACCTTCCCACAGGCTGAAGTCGACAAATACAAAACGCGAACCCTCGCCCAGCTTCAGTTGCAGCGATCGATTCCGCAGTTTTTGGCCGCGGAGCAGTTCAGCCGGGCGATCTATGGCACCAGCCATCCCGCATCACTGGTGGCTTTACCCGCTGAGTCGATCAAGAAGTTGACCAGCAAAGATATGATTGATTTCCACGCCACCTACTTCCGGCCGAACAACGCCATTCTCGCAATCGTCGGCGACGTCACGATGAAGTCGATCATGCCGAAACTCGAGAAGGTGTTTGGCGACTGGCAGAAGGGCGAAGTTCCGGTGACCAGCATTCCGCCCGCACCGGCACAGGGCGAATCACGGATCTACCTGATCGATCGTCCGGGTTCGGTGCAAACCGTATTGCAACTCGGCACGCTTGGAATTGAGCGTACCAGCCCTGACTATTTCGCCGTGCTGATGGCCGACCGTGTTCTAGGTGGTGGTCCATCAGGACGACTGTTCCTGAACCTGCGCGAAGACAAAGGCTACACCTACGGCGCATACAGCAATTTTGGCGGATCGAAGTTCCGAGGCACCTGGATCTCCAGTGCTGAAGTAAGAACTGACGTCACCGAAGGCGCGATGAAAGAGTTCATGTATGAACTGAATCGCCTGCGGACCGAAACCGTGCCCGCGGAAGAACTCGATAACGCCAAGCGCGCAATCGTCGGCAGCTTCGCTCTTTCGCTCGAACAGCCGGGAACGTTGCTGCAAAACATCATCACGCAGAAACTGTACAACCTGCCTGCGGATTACTGGGACACCTACCCGCAGAAGGTTGCGGCGATCACTGCCGCCGACATTCAGAAGGCCGCGCAGAAGTACCTCGACATGGGCCATCTGCAAGTAGTGGCAGTGGGTGATGCGTCAAAGGCTCGCGAGGTACTCTCGAAGTATGGGAAAGTTGAGCTTTATGATGCTGAAGGAAAACTGGTAACGGGTTCTGACACCAGCAACAACAAGTAAAGCCACGTATTACACGGATAACACGGATCAGAAATACAGTTTCTGATCCGTGTTTTCATTTGTGGCTACTGCTTTGTGATGATGAATTCAATCCCTTTCACATCCTCATACAAACCGGGAAGAATGCGATCAATCGGACTGATGGTGTAACCATCTTTCGAAGGGATAATTCGGTAAGTTTTCATTGACGGTGGAACTGAAAAGGAGAAGTTACCTTTGTTATCGGTAGTTGCTCCCATGATGGTGTTTGACGGACTGATCAAAACAACCGCGACATCCGGAATTCCCGTTCCGCTCGCATCGAGTACGCGTCCGGTAATCTTAACAGTTGAACGAACACGTGAAGCAGCTCTCTTCATGTCCTCGTCAGACATTGGTTGCGCAGACTCGGGAGCCGGTGTGGGAGTTGCTGCCGGTGTTGACTCGGGAACCGCAGTTGGCGTTTCTGTTTTCGCCGGCTCTGCTGAAGTTGTTTCAGGTGTTTCCTTCGGCGCGGATGTTGTAGTGGTTTCGGCAGTTGGCGCTGGCGCCGGATTGCTTACGCTCGTCGCGCCGAATCCGATTCGCTGATCGAGCCCATCGAGTGAACCGTGGATACTCTTATAGAGTTGCTCGATTACTGAACGGCGAACAGTTTGGATTGGTCCACCTCGATAACTCTTGATATAGGCTTCGAGTGCCTGTTCCTTTTGACCTGCCTGTTCGAGTGCTACGCCGAGATGCCATTGCGCGGTGCGCCATGAGGGTGTTCCTTCGGGCAGGATTTCGGAAGCGCGTTTAATGTGGGTTATCGCTTCAGTGTATTTTTCCTGATTGAAGAGCGCCCAACCTTCAAGATCTTCCAATCGTCCGTTGAAAATGTTTGCCAGCAGTTCGGACGGAGCCGGCGCGACATCCGGCACCTGGCCGCCGGAAATCGCGCGTGCTCGCAACTCGCGAAATTCATCGGCTTGCACCGCCATGCTTGGCACCGGAGTTTTCAATGCCTCGTCAACAGCCTTGCGCGCCTCCGCGATTAGCCCCAGCGCCGTAGTGATTCCCACGCCGTTGCGCAACAAACGACTCGCAGCATAGGCCTGACGAAATGCGCGCATGCTGTCGTCACCCGCGGCAAATTCTTTCGCGGTCGCAACCGCTGCTTCTTCGTCGATCTTCCCGCCCTCGGTCGCCGGGGTGACGGCGGTGTTGAAAGCCAGCAAGGCTTTCATCGTTTTGGCATTCGCAGGAGATTCGACCGATGTCGGCTGGTAAATACTGGCGCGTCGTTCCGGTGCGAGCAATTCGAGAAAGCTCGCTTCACTCGCGGCAACATGACCGGCGAGGTAAGTGTGGATCTGGCCGTCTTTTATCGTGAACGATTCGCGCAGTACTTCGGCTGCCTCATCGTACAAACCCATCGACGACAACACCGACGCGAGTTCATAAGTGAGAGTTGGATATTTTCCGTACTGGCGCGCGAAGCGCAGTGCGCGTTCCGAATCGAGTGGTTGCTTTAAGGCTAGATACGATCGAGCGAGCGCCATCTGCGCCCATGTGTAGCGAGGTTCGACCACCACGGCTTTCCTCGCCAACTCAAAAGCTTTTTCGTGTTTGTTGTGAGCCGCGAACCAGTAGGCTGTGCCGGCAAGCAATGGAAGATTGCGCGGTTCCGCGGTCAGTGCTGCTTCGAGCGCACTATTTGCTTCGTCCGCTCGCGACAGTTCAAACAGCGAGATTACTTTTCCGGCCTGTGCGGCTTTGTCTTTCGGATCCGCTGCGAGTTGTTCGTTGTAGAGCGTGAGCGCCTCTTCGGTTTTGCCTGCCGCGCGATAAAGATCGGCGAGACTGCCGCGAGAAACTTTCGACGCCGGATCCAATTCCAGCGTCTTTTTATACTCGACTGCCGCTTCGTCAAGACGCAACGAAAGATGAAGCCCGACGGCAAGTATTCGATGTGCTTCGGCTAGATCGGGCGCGAGTTTTACGGCGTTCTCAGCCAGCCGGACGGTTTCTTTTGCTCGCTCGATCCCGAGATAAAATCCGGCAATTTGAAGCAGGCGCTTCGCGTCGTTTCCAAACTTGGCTTCAATCGTTTCCGCTGCCTTAAATGCGGCCGCACGTTCATTGCGCAAATAAAGATTAAGCGGAATCTGCGCGATAACACCGGAGAATAGATTCGCTGGAATATTGACGTCGGCCTCGTTGATCGCAAGGTTCAAATGTTCGATACCGCCTGCGATGTCGCCGTTTTTCAACTTCTGATCGCCAAGTCCGGCGTGAGTGCTGATCAGCAGTTCGATAGCTCGTGGTCGCGCTTTTGATTTCGGATATGCATCGAGAAATTCTTTTAACTTAACGGCGCGTTCCGGCAACGGTTTCGTTAACGTCAGTTCGACTTCTTCGAGTTCGTCCAACTCTTCTTCGGCAATCTCTGCGGCGGTTTTCTTTGGCGCCGGAGTGGTTTTTACCGTCGGCTTGGTTGTAGGCGGTTTCTTCCGAGAGGTGGCCGGCGTTTCTTTCTTTGGTTCTTCAACATTCGTCGGCTTCGGCGACTCTACCGCTTCGGCCTTCGGTGATTCCGTTGGAGTAGGTTCGGCAGCCGGAGTTTCCGTTGGTGATGGTTCCGTTCGTGGAACCTCGGCAGGCGGAGTAGCCTGGGCCACCGCATCGCTGACAACACGCGGACGAGTACGTGGACCATCCGTCGCACTTACAAGAACTTTTTGTGGTGAGTCGCCAACAACTTCAGTTGTGCCTGACGCCACCACCGCAGTTTCAAGATCCGCAACTTTGAAACCCACCTTGTCGGCGAGTGCCGTTGCAAACACGCGAACGCCGCTGTCGACTGCTTCAAAAAAATGTCCCTCGCTTAAAGGCGTGCTCATGCGATACGACATCTCACCCAGAATGCCTTCGGGCAAGCCACCTTGTGCGCTGCGGCTGAATTGCGTAAACGAAGTCTTCGACGCGGTGGAAACTACCAGCAGCAAACTCTTTCGCGGAGTGGCTTTGGCGCCGATGTTCCACTCACGCGCGAGCTGTTGTGAATAGGCCGCGATCTCCTGGGTGCCGGTGCTCTCAACGATGGCGACGTAAAGTTCGATGTCGCTCTTCTCTTTGAGCTTTTGCAGGAAGCCCTCGAGACGACCCTTGCTCGCGCTCTCGATAACGCCGGCAAAATCGCTGACATGACTGCCCGGCGCCGGGAGTTTTGTCTGTTGAGCGAAGGGGTTGGCGTTGAGCAAAAGAAAAAGCCCAACCGCTGGAAACACGGTTAATAGGCGCTTAAACACTCGATGTGAAGAAATCATCTTTATAGATTCCGAATCTGGGAAGTGGGGGGACAATTCGGCGCTCATGATACCATCGCCAAGCGAATATGAGCGAACTTGATGAAGCGTGGGCTGCGGCTTTATTCGAAGCAGAGCGAAGAGCGCGGCTCGCGGGGCGCAAAGATCTGGCCGAGTACCTGGCGTTACGGAATTCAAACGACCTGGTGCGGACAGCCGCAATCGATTGGCTCGTCACCGGGTTTACCATTTTGGCTGGTAACGCAAATCGCGCTGGTGCGAGCATTCAGATAGCAAAACAGGATGGCCATCGATTTCGCGTTGGAAACGCGACGATGGTTGGCCAACTGCTGACGCTGAGCAACGGTTTGCGAACGTTATATGTCGAAGCCGGATGGCCCCGAACGCCGCGCGATGGGTTCGTGCGCGGCGGTGGAATCGCATGCGCGAATATTCGTCATCTTGGTATCAAAAAGGCGAGTGAGGAGTTGTTACTGACGAGGTCCGGTACGGGGTCGCCGACGTGGAAATCGGAGATCAGCCCGGCTCTTCACGAATCCGACCTGCGACGCCACATCACGATCCTTCTCGACCAACACCGCTGACAAGATTTTCTCTCGCGGCGACGCAACGGCGCAGCGTGTCGTTCGTTGCGCCGCCGCGTCGCTGCGTGAGAAAACCTGCTTACGTTTTCCGTAACGCCCTGCACCTTTTGGCGCTCCTGCCAGCGGAATCTTCTAAAAACATTCGATTTTCCCGCTATTTCACAACAGGCACAACACTTGCCAATCCCTTGCCAACGACATCGGGCAAAGGCGTTGAAGTCAGCCCCGAAGTGATATCTGAGGAGATTTAAGAAATGACGAACCGACACACACTGAAGTTTTCAATGGTGGCCGCGGCGATACTGGCGATTGCGCTGCCGGCCACGGCCGCCGCGCAATGGGGAGGAAATTACCCCCAGGATCGTTATCCTGACAACCGCGGTAACGGCCGTTATGACGATCGCGGTTTGCGCGACTCTGTTCATCGACTCGATCGTCTCTCAAAAGACTTTGAGCGCGACATGGACCGTGCACTCGATCGCAGCAGAGTTAACGGCTCACGCCAGGAAGATCGCATTAACGAGCAAGTACACCAGTTTCGCGATGCAGTAGGCGATCTGAAATCGCGCGTTGGCAATGGCCGCGACCTGAATCGCAGTGCCGACGAAGCACGACGCGTGTTGGAAGAAGCGCAGCAAGTCGATCGCTTCGCACGCCCACGCTGGTACGACGGCGGAATGTCGTCGCAGTGGTCGCAGATTCAACAGGAACTGCGCTACATCAGCAACGCCTATGGTTTTAGATACAACGGTGGCTACGGCCGCGGTGACGACGACTGGCGTCGCAACGACCGGCGCAACGACCGTAATGACCGCAATCGCAACGATCGTAACGATCGTGACGATTGGTGGAGACGAATTCCATTCCCTCAGTAATCGCCCGCACCTGACTTCCGCTAGTTAAACCTGCTGTTTACCCTGCCAAAGGCCTCGGCTCCAAGTCGAGGCCTTTATTCTTGTGAATCCTGCGATCCTGTCTAAAATGGCTTCGCATGCCCGGCACTCTCTATCTCGTTGCTACACCAATCGGTAATCTTGCGGACATCACGCACCGCGCCATTCAGATCCTGAGCGTCGTGGATCTAATTGCCTGCGAAGACACACGTCACACTCACAAACTGTTGCAGCATTACGGCATCAGCACAAAGACGATCAGTTACCACGAGCACAACGAACAACCACGAGCCGCGCAGCTCATCGATCAGTTGAAAGAAGGAAAGAACATCGCCGTCGTTTCAGACGCCGGTACACCGTCGATCAGCGACCCGGGGTTTCGGCTGGTGCGCGCCGCAATTGAACATGAGATCTCAGTTGTGCCGGTGCCTGGTCCAAGTGCGTTGATCTCGGCACTGATTGCCGCGGGCCTGCCCACGGATGAATTCTTCTTCGCCGGTTTTCTTCCCTCACGCACCAATGCGCGTCGGGCTCGTTTGAATGAGCTTCAATCAGTGCCAGGTACACTGATCTTCTACGAAGCGCCACACCGCCTCGCGGCAACACTAAACGACGCGCGCGAGATACTCGGCGAGCGCGAAGCAGTGGTCGCACGCGAGCTCACCAAGTTGCACGAAGAGCTCAAACGCGGGCGTCTCAGCGAACTCGCGGCGCATTATTCCAACGACGAAAATGCTCGTGGTGAGATCGTCGTATTGATCGATCGCGAAGTAATAGCCGGAAGTGTTAACGAAGTTTCAGAGTCGAGTGTCTCGACCTTAGTTGCTCAATTCGAACAGGACGGCATGGACCATCGTGCGGCCTTAAAGAAAGCGGCGCGCGAGCTGGGCATCTCACGCGCCGAAGCATACCGAAGACTAGTATCCGAAAAACAATCAGCCACTGATGAACACGGATAACACGGATATGAAAATTCAGATCTGATCCGTGTTATCCGTAAAATCCGTGGCCTATCTGCCAGTGATCTGCGCCGGTAACGGCTTATCCACTTTCACTCGCGCCGCCCGATTCGCGATTTCCCACGTCGTCATATAAACCGTGCGCGTGACCTTCTCCATCTTCTGATAATCGATCTTGTCGGCCGTATCTCCAGCCTGGTGATAGTCTTCGTGCACGCCGTCAAAGAAGAAGATGATCGGAATTCCCTTGCGAGCGTACATGTAGTGATCGCTGCGGGAGAAGAATCGATTCGGATCGTCGGGAGCGTCGTACTTCGCATCAAACGAGAGATTCAGGTACGACTTATTGACGTTGTTGACCAGTTCGCCAAGCTCAGTGCTCATCATGGTTGACCCGATGATATAGATTGCATCGGGTCCGGTCAGCGAGGCATTACGCCGGTTGGTGTCGCCCTCTTTTTTGCTTCGGCCAATCATGTCGAGATTGATCTGGGCGACGATCTGGTTGAGCGGCACTGTTGGAAATTCAGTGAAGTAACGCGAACCCCACAACCCTTTCTCCTCACCGCAATGCCAAACAAACAATACCGAGCGCTTCGGACGCGCCGGTGCCTTCGCGAGCGCTTCAGCCATCGTCAACAGTGCAGTCGTGCCGGAACCATCATCGTCGGCGCCGTTGCAGATCGTGTCAGTGCCCGCCGGTGGACAACCGCTGCCGACGTGATCGTAGTGAGCACCGAGCGCAACGTATTCATTCTTCAACACCGGATCGCTTCCTTCCCAAACTGCTACAACGTTCTGAGTTGGAATTGTTTCGCTGTTGTTGGACACATTCAGCGTGATCTTTTTCTGGTCGTTCATTAAGAATGAACCCGGCGGCGTGGACGAGAGAGAAGCATTGACGAGCGCCGAGGCGGCCTGTCGCTCACCTGCAAAAAGTGAGTTGGCCATTTCCGGTGAAATCGCGATCGATGGCAACGGCGATGCCGCCGTTTGTTGTGTCTGGAATTTGGAGACGCCGACCGAGCCGCGGTCCATGAGTCGCTGACGAGTGCGTTGCCAGTTGGCGAGATACTGAAAATCCGGAATATAAATCAAACCAACGACGCCTTTGCTGCGAGCGTAGTCGATCGGACTCATGTAGTCTTCACCCTGCTTCCCCATTTCCGCGCGTGTGACTCCGCGCAGAAACGTATTTGGACTCCCGAGAATCACTGCGATGCGCCCGGTGGGATCGATGTCTTTATAGGCGTCGATCTGTTTCGACTTTACAAACCAACCTGAGCCTGCAAAAACGAGTTGTCCGCTGACATTGCCGGCGCCGCCCGCAGGCAGGTAATCCGTTCCCCCCGTGAGTGCTCGTCCGTTTAGTTCAACTTTCGTTTGCGCGCTATCGGATCGATCGCGGCGCAGTTCGATGTTTTGAAAAAACGTGCCGTTGTCGCCGGCTGGTTTGAAACCCCAACGCCCGAGATTCATCGCCAGGAATTTCGCGGTGATATCAAGACCACGCGATGGCGTGTCGCGTCCTTCCATTTCGTCGGAGGAGATAAACGTCAAGTAGTCTTTTATCTGATTCGCGGTAATCGTCTCGGTGCCGCGCTGGGCGGTTGGCGACGCTGCCGGTTTTTTCGACTTGTCAGCCGCGCGTTGGGCGTAAGTTGCGGGAAAAGTGGTGACGAGCAAACTCGCCAGCACGAGTGCGGTTAGGAATCTTCGCATGCAGTCTCCATTTAAAGTTTATCTTGTTAATCCTGTGAATCATGTAAATCCTGTTAACAAGATTTACATGATTCACAAGATTCACAAGATAGAAAATCTAGGCGTGCTGCACGGCTTGCACCAGCCGTGTCAACGTGTCCTTCGCGTCGCCGTAAAGCATGCCCGTTACCGGCTTAAAAAACAAAGGGTTCTCGAGTCCCGAGAAGCCTTTGCCCTGGCCGCGTTTCAAAACAACCACCGATTTCGATCGATCAACTTCCAGAATGGGCATGCCGGCGATGGGACTGCCGGGATTATCGCGGGCGTCGGGGTTCACGACGTCATTTGCGCCGATCACCACCGCGACGTCAGTTGTGGGGAATTCAGGATTGATCTGCTCCAGTTCGTACAACGATGAATACGGAACATTTGCTTCAGCAAGCAACACATTCATGTGGCCCGGCATGCGACCGGCGACCGGATGTATTCCGTATTTAACCGTCACGCCGCGCTTTTCGAGTACGTCGGCAAGTTCGCGCACGGCGTGTTGCGCCTGCGCGGTCGCGAGTCCGTAGCCGGGCACGAACACAACTTTATTCGCATACGCGAGTTGTGTGGCAATGTCTTCCATTCCGACTTCGCGCATCGAGCCTTGCTGCTCACTGCCGACAGTTGCCGTTGCTGCGCTTCCGAAAGCACCAAAGAGAACATTGGTGATCGATCGATTCATCGCGCGGCACATCAGAATCGAAAGTATGAAACCGGAAAAACCATCAAGCGTGCCGGCGATGATCAGCACCTTGTTGTTCAGCACAAAGCCGGTTGCGGCTGACGCGAGTCCGGCATACGAATTCAGCAGCGACATCACCACGGGCATGTCGGCGGAACCGATTGGCATCACCAGCAGTAGTCCAAACACAAACGCCAAACCCGCCATCGCGAAGAACAGCGACGTTGAGCCACCTACCGCCACCAGGTAGATAAAGATTCCGATCGTCACGGCGAGCAGCAACATGTTGAAAACGTTCTGCCCTTTGTAAGTCATGGGCGTGCCGCGCACGAGACCCTGAAGTTTCGCAAAGGCAAGTAAACTGCCGGTAGTGGTAAGCGCGCCGAGCATCACTTCGAAACCAAGCGCCGCCATCGTGACTGTTTCAAGATGTCCCTGATGTTTCCAGAACTCCGAAATACCAACCAACGCCGCGGCAAACGCTCCGAACGCGTGTGAGAGTGCGGTTCGTTGCGGCATCGCCGTCATCGGTACCCAGAGACCCATTGCGAGTCCGACCACTGAACCAACGGCGAGCCCGATCAGGATCCATGTGTAGCTGATGATGTCGTGGTGCAGCAGTGTGCCGACGATGGCCATCAACATGCCAAACTCGGCGAGATGCATGCCGCGCTTCGCAGTTTCAGGATGGCTCAGGCCCTTCAATCCGAGGATGAAGAAGATTGAAGCGAGCAGGTAGCTTAGTTCGATGAAGTAGGTTCGCACGATTGTTCTTGGTACTTAGGTCTTTGTGCTTTGTATTTAGGAAGTAATGTGTTTGTTTTTGCAAAGTACAAAAAACAAAGCACCAAGCTCTTACCTTAATCCCTCTTAACAATCTCTTTTCGCTTAAACATCTTCAACATGCGATCGGTAATGACGAAACCACCCACGACGTTTGTAGTCGAGCAAACTACCGCAACGAAACCGAGGATCGTGCTGACCCTGTTGTACTGCGCGCCGGCGGTGACAATTGATCCAACCAGCGAGATACCGGAAATCGCATTCGTTGCCGACATCAAAGGCGTATGCAGCAACGGCGGCACACGCGAGATCACCAGGTAACCGAGGAAAGCTGCGAGTGCGAAAACATAAAGAGCGGAGATTAAACTTTCTGATGACATGCGATCTTGCTCCTAGCCTGGTTGAGCTTCTAACGCAGCCTTCACGCGCTGGTTAACTACTTCTCCGTTGTGCGTCACGCAGGATGGTCCAACCACGTCGTCCTGCATGTCGATCTGTAACTGACCTTCTTTGATCAGCAGCGACAGAAACGAAGTGACGTTGCGTGAGTAAAGCTGGCTGGCGTGGACCGGAATGGTTGCGGGCAGATTGGTCGGGGCCATGATCGTTACGCCTTCACGCTCAACAATCATATCAGCCTGGCTTAGTGCACAGTTGCCGCCGGTTGCGCCGGCGAGATCGATGATGATCGAACCGCGCTTCATTCCTTCCACCGCTTCTTTGGTGATCAAGAGCGGCGCGCGTCTGCCGGGTACCTGGGCCGTGGTGATTATCACGTCGGCAGTTTTTGCGTGTTCGGCGATCAGCGCGCGACCGCGGTTCATGGCTTCGTCAGAAAGTTCGACCGCATAACCACCGGCGTCTTCCGTCTTGATACCGCCGAGATCGACTTCCAAAAACGCAGCGCCGAGAGATTTCACTTGTTCACCTGCTGCAGCGCGTACATCGTAGCCTTCGACTACTGCGCCGAGCCGTCGCGCGGTGGCGATTGCTTGCAGTCCTGCCACACCGGCGCCGAGGACGAGAACGCGTGCCGGCGGCACCGTTCCCGCGGCAGTCATCAACAACGGAAACATACGCGGAATATGCGCCGCGCCGATCAGTACGGCTTTGTAACCCGCCACTGTGGCCATTGATGAGAGCGCATCCATGGCCTGCGCGCGTGTGATTCGAGGAATTAACTCGACCGAGAAAGTGGTAACGCCGCGATCGACGGCGGGTATTAGTTCGGCAGGTTCGTCTAATGGACGCAGAAACCCGATCACTACTGCACCTCGTTTGAGTCGGGCAAAATCGTTTGCGGCAGGTCGATTTACAACTGCAACGACATCGGCTTCGGCAAGCAGCGCTTCGCGATCGGAACTGATTTCTGCTCCGGCCTCGCGGTATTCATCGTCGGTGCGAGCAGCGCTCAATCCCGCGCGGCTTTCAATCTGGATGGATGGTCCGAGCGCGGCGAGTTTCTTAACGGACTCAGGCATGAGTGCGACACGTGCCTCACCCTCTTGTGTCTCGCGCAACACAACAATGTTCATAGGCAAACGACGTAGATACGAGGATTAGCTAGAGCCCAAGCGCGTGCAGTATAGCAAATTGCGGCATTTACGTGTGGTCTGGTGGCCAGCTTGCGAATCGCGTCGCCGCGAACCTATAATCCAGTTCATTAACTACGGCGCATTGGTGTAGTCGGCTAACACGCTGCCCTCTCAAGGCAGAGACCACGGGTTCGAGTCCCGTATGCGCTACCAAGATATGACGAGGGTCGCTCAGGATTAATGTAACCGGAAGCATAGTTTGGCCGCGCCGGCCAATGTATGGTTCATTTTTGATGTGGCCACACTATGCTTCTTTTTCCGCGCTCCGGTACAGGACAACGATTTTTCGGCCTGTTTTCACTCAGCATTCTGATTGGGGCCGTGTGGTGACCATGATTGGTACTTTCGGCCAAACTATGCTTCCTTTTCCGAAGCGCGGTCTAAGGTGACGATCTCGTGCTGCCAGTCCGCTACACTATTGGATAACCAAGTTCAATTCTAATATTCCGCAACACAACGAGACCGTCTTTGACGTGCCAACGCGAACTCCCAACCAGGTCTAACACTTTAGAACCTGATGGGTATATGCCTTGTCGGTGAAGAGAGTAGGCGATGTTCCTAATATTTTGTTCGATTGCGGTTTTCTTAGCCCGGCGCACATTTTTCTCATGTCTCTGATAACGATTTTTGATCTCGCGATATGACTTGGGGCAGAGTCTCCAAAGCGCTGCGCGACTCACCCGCAGTAGCTCACAGACGTCACTGATACAAGGTGGAGGACCATCTTTGTGCTGGGCAATTCGTCGCAGCCTCTGTTGACGTTCGTGATACATCCGTTGAGCGTAGCGCCTATAACGATTGATGATGTGACGACTGAGATCTGGAACGAGTTTTCTGAGTGCCTTTATGCGAGCGCTCACCGTGCACTTCTTGTTTATTCTTTTTGCTACAGCCGCGAGACTCATCGGGGGATACTCACACAGGGCCGTTTCGGCAAGTGCTCGCAGTTTGGACGTGTTGAAGTTGACGCGGGAATACAGTTGCGTGCGGACCACTGGACCACTAATATCCGGAAATCGCAATTCAGTTGGAGGAACGCCGGCATCGATAAAGTCCACCAGCGGGATTCCCGAAACATAACATAATTTCAGAACTACCCTCAGACTTGGAAGGCCGTCTTTCTTGTGCCAGTAGCGTGCCGCATCAGAGCTTGTCCCTAAAAGGCGAGCATATGCTGTAGGTCGTCGCGCCATAGATCTTTTAACTTTCTCGATCAATTGTTCGCGAGGTGAAGGTGTTACAGCATCGGGTGCTGCTAACACTTCGCCAACAGAGCTTGCCACCCACAATTCGTACTCGTAGTTTGCAGGGTCGCTCAATGCCGGGGTAGCTGTTCGACTCTGTCCCAGCCATTTAAAACAGAATGGACAAAAGCCAGGCAACGCTATTGCCTGAAGCCACAAAGGTTGATGGTTGCAATGGGGACAAAGTTCAACAAGAGGAGAGTGGTGGACAGAACAGAGGTTGACATCTCTGAGGTTCCAACTAAGGTGATCAGCAACAATCCTGTTCGCGCTGCTTGCATCCTGATAACAATGGGGACACCAGGCCTTGTGCTCGCGAACAGGGCTTTGTCTGCGAAAACCACCGAACCAATGGTTTAGTGTCAGGAAAAGCAGATCGCGTCGCCCCGTCAGAAACTGAAGCGTGCGCGTGAATGCCTGGGTTGTTAAGCCTCCTGCGTTGACGGTCCTTGCATCGTGTTTCAAAGGGATAACGCTAGAAGATTTGTAAACGAAAGACTCTCTGTTGGCGTACGCATTAATATGGCTAATTAACTTACTTGCCTTCAGCGAATGTACATGTCCGAGACGTCCAATGTAGCTGGTGAGGCACTCAATGAATGGGGTACCGATACCGACAGGCGGGAGTGGAAAGAGTAAGGTGCGCTGCGGAGTGGCTGGTCCAGCGCGCCATACTTCATACGCGCTCGAGAGGTTGGTGTAACTCGATAGCTGTGCTACCAGGTAATCTTTCCTCCGCGTAGAGAGAATTCTAAGCTGCTCAACTCCTTCTGTGCTTGCGTGCCTTCGCGGCGATCTCCTTACAAAGTTGTGAAAAATGCCTGTATAGAATCCGCTTATCGAGCTGCAGAGTCCTGGCGACGTGCTGCATTGATCGCGGCGGCGAGGCAGACGCTAACGCTTTTTGTAATCCGGCCAATGTCTTCTTTCGATCGAGTAAATGTCGGGATACTTCATCAGACTTACGCTTCGGTAATTGGTTAGGGGTATTGTCGGCGTTGAGAAGGGTAGGGGAGCCGGACAGAAATTTCAGCGGAGTAGTTTGCAATTGCGCACTTATATCGAGAAGGTGAGGCAAGGGAATTCGTGAGCCATGTACCCAACCGCAAATCGTGGATTTGTTGCGGCCGACACGTAAGGCAAAGCAACTGGCATTATTGCCGGCATCGTCACTCATTAACGAAGCCATGGCACTCGATAGCGTGCTGTGAATGAAAGACCCCGCCAGAGAACTGTTAGCCAATAATTCTCCAACCATATTCTCGTGAGAGAGCTCACGAGCAATCGAGCGGGTTTGCGACACGGGACGCTGTTGAAGGCCGAGCCATTGTCCGCACGCGTCGCAATAACCAGGTCGAGAATTATGAGATAACCAATGTAATGCAGCATTACAGCGAGGACACTTACTGATCAGGGGAACGTGGTGAATTACGCACCGAGTAACCGGCTTTATGGACCAAAGTAACGGTTCATAGAGTGGAAGGCGTTCGCTGTTCCGCGCCTGAAAACAAACAGGGCACCACGCGCGGCAGGACCGGAAGAGGTTGCGTTGAGACAAGGTGCCAGCCCACGGCAGCAATGTTAGAGACCGAAGATCTTGGCGGCCGGTGAGCTGTTCGAGTAGGGTGGTCCAGTCGAGCGCGATAAGCCCGATGCCGTTGATGGCTGCTGACCGGGCCCGGAGGGAACGGGAGAGCCATACAGCCCGGATATGGGTCTTTGATAAATAAGCTTTGTTCAGGAGCGGCGCGATCACCGCAGCAAACAAATGGCCCGGGGACAGACAGTGGGACCACGAAAGTCGTATGAAGTAGCTTGTGAGACTCTCAATATGAGGTGTCGTGGTACCGATCGGCTCCAGGTTATTAAGTCGGCTTGGTTCAAAGTCTTCACGGAACGCCCACGCGCTATAGTTGCCTGGACTTGTCATGATCAGTATTCCCTACCGGATCGCGCGTGGGCTTGCGTCTGAACGGCTTGTGTTTCTTCTTTTGCGCTTTTGATTCAGAGGCAAGCTCAGCGCGCTGCGAGTGTCGTGGCTTGTCGGTCTTGAGGTTGAGTCGCATCCGCAACACTGATCGATCCCGGGCCGATTCCGTGAGTTTACGCTCTCCCTCCACAGCCTCAGTTGCCATGTTATCGCATTGTGCTACCGACAAAGCCGTGCTTTCCAAGTGCTTTAGTTCGATGGTCGAACTGGTCTGCCTCAAGGCCAGGATAAGTGCTTTCAGCAGCCAACTTTTTAGAACGCCAACACAACCGATACTGCGTTCATAAAGGTAATCCCAATGCGTTACCAAATCCGGCTGCTGCTTCAATGGCAGGTGTTGCTGAAAAGTACCGACCACGTTGATGAAGGCTTTTAATTCTGATGCGACGTTGCAGTCATAGCGGCGCAGATGGATGTCGCCGCTGCGCCGGCTGAGTTGTCCACTTAAATTTCTGAAAGGCAACAACTCGTAGGTGCCGAACAGCACTATTGGAACCTGCGCTTTATTCGCCAGGGACTTTATTGCATCAAGCTGATCGTGAACCTTGCGACCCGACGAAACTGTCGCCAGATGCTGCGCTTCGTCTATTAACACGGCGCCAGGACGACGAAACTCAATAGCTTTCAATGTGGCATGCCGGAGTTCCAGGGAACCTGCCTTCCGTCGTCTTCGCATAATCTCAATCCAGCTGCCGTCGTTGGATTCAGGCTCGACGAACACCTTGTTATCGATGCAAGGTTCACGCATCGAATCCAATAAACCGCGGTAGAGGTCGTTTAGATTGTAGTTGCCGCTGTCTTGCGCCCACAGTTCCGTCATTACAATTGGATAGCGGCCGCGGTCATCGTGGAGTTCAGCCAGAAGATCTGCCGTCACTTGCTCCTTTACTTTTTGCGCCAGCGTGCTCTTGCCGGCACCTGTAGGACCAAACACAAAGATCAGCGAGCCCGGTTCCGCCTGCTGAATTTCTGTGGATACAGCACAGAAACCTTCCACCAAGAGGGGATGTGCTATTACAAGATCTTTGAAGTATTTCCGGCGTTGCTTCTTATCGGCCTGCAAGAGCGCTTTGGGAAATTTGGGTCCGCCGGTGTCGTCTGTTTTGCTCATGCCGCAAACTCCTTATAAGTTTCTGTCACTACGGGCTCGTCAGCTTGAGGTTCTTCTGAGATCCTGCTCGGTTCTGGTGCGCTGGTGTTTGAAACAGCAGTGTTGACTGCAGCATCAAGAGCGTCGCGCACTAGTCCCAGCTCGTGATCCCGCAATCGTTGCAACAGAAATCTTTCTTCCAGGTGCATCTCTTCCAGTAAATCAGCGAGTTTTTTCGCTGAGATTGTCGACTCGCGGGAGTGTTGCCGATCACGAGCGCGGATTTCCTGCGAGGCCAGTTGGATTTCCTTTTCGGAGCGGCCGTTAAATATCGAGAAATACTCTGACTGGCACTTAACCCAGTGGTCACCTACGAATACGTGGGCGGTACCTAGATCGAACGGTTCAAAACGGAGAGGCACATTCGAATTTTCTACGAGTGGATTGCGGAACTCATCGCACCAGTAATAGATGCCATTGATCTTTACACCCCGACCAGGAATCACCTTGGCGCGACCCTTCGGCGTAGTTGGCAAAGTGCTGATCAGAAAGGCATCGTCGTAATGAATTATTCGCTGCGGCCGATGGCCGGTCGCCGTCATGCCCTTGGTATAAGCTTCCCGCGGGCTTTGGCCCAGGGCCGGGTGCCTCGTGGTGTCATATACCTCGAACAGGAACTCATCCAGTCTTCCGTCAATGCGCGGCAAGGTCCAGGCAGCCAATTCTTTCGGATTCACCTCCTTAGTGACATGACGCACTTCGCGCGTAAGCTGGGTGTTACCGACCAGGTTGTAAAAGAAGCGCGTATTAATCGTCAGATTCATGCGCTCCAAAGGTGAGCCGAACCGTGCTTTCGATGGAGGTCTAACCTTCTTAGTAATTTCAAATCGCGCCAACAACATGTCGAAATATACGCTTTGGAAGTCAGCACCACAGTCGACCACCAGAGTCTGAGGCAATCTGCCAAAGCGACGCACCACGTCGCGAATTACCATCAAGTTCGAGCGGTAGCTGGGTGGATCGAATGTCAAGTACTTTCCCAAACATCGCCGCGGATAGGCATCAAACATGAATGACAGCCACAACCTGCCAAGGACATGGTCCGTTTGCGAAGACCGCACCTCGAGGTCCGTTTCGACGTGATCCATATGTCCGATTTCCAAGGGCCGGTCACCATGTGGTGAACCGTTTCGGGTCAGATAGGGGCTGGGCGGTTCATACTGATATGCCGCGCGGCGCCCGCGACGCTTAAGCGTGATGTCATATAAGTTGGCGTGTTCTCGAACCCGCTTGCCGAAGCTTCGCAGGCTCGGGATATACAATTCCTTTTTTGTCGCAGGAGTTCTTCAGGAGAGCCCAAACTTCATAGAGCCGCATTTGCTTAAGGGTATCGAAATGCTTTTCGATGAAGTCATCCATCTCGCTGAGACTTGCCGCCGGCAGTCTCGATTTACGATTACCTGCTTTTCGAATGTTGGGTAGGAGTCCCACGTAGCCACAGCCGTATTCGTTTTCAGCCTGAAGGTACAGAGCCTCCCAGCGCCGCAGCGTGCGATCGGGTGGCAACGCTGCTCCAGGCAAACTGTGGCAGAGCAGGGCACAGCGACGATTAGTCTCCGCCAGGTCTTCCTTGCTGGCGCTGGCCAATATGGCTGTTACTTTTTCGCTGAGTCCTTGTTCTGTTCCTGTGGAAACGGCAACAATTCGGCCTTGCTTGACCAGCGTTTCAAAAGTAGTGCTTGGCATCTCGGAGAATTTTTGATCCCGCCCGAGCAGAGCGACGGTTGTTTCACCAATGTTTACGATCGTCACGACCCGGCCATTCCACTCCGCTGTGCTCCCGATCGCCAGCTCCAAAAACGGAACACGTATCGGACCTGTCGACGGGGATATGTCGAGTATTTGCTGGTAAGCCGATGCGGTTTCTGAATCGGCAAATATCGAAACCCGCTCCGGTTCAACCAAGGGCGCTCGGTCGAAATCGACGTAGAGTTCTCGCGCCGCAATAAGTTCGTAGACATCGTCGTGGTTGGCTACTGACTGTGTGATCGTGAACAGCTCCTGGAGCGTTAGTCCTGGTTTGGTTTTGATAGCCGTAAGGATTGCCTGCCTGGCCTCCTCGGTGATTTTCCACACAGCCGGCGAGAAATAATCCTTCAGGAAGATGAGGTTTCGAAGTTTATTAGTGCTAATCTCCCGTGAACTTCGGAGCCGATAATAGAGACCGCGCTGACTGGCCCATGACTCACCTGGCGGGCAACACCAGGCGCCGTCCTCTTCCCGCCGGTAGCGGTTGGGAGACTTCTCAGCGAGTTTTGCTAACTGCTCCTCAGTTTTCCATTCTTCAAATCCCACCTCAGTTCGCCGCAGCACTAAAAAGTCTGGAGTGTGAAATACTACCTGGCGGCGGCCATTGAGATTGTCGAATTCAAGGCGGATGGTTTGTGGCTGGTCCCAAAACTCAAGAGCGTCGTCTGACTCGTCATAATCGTAGGCACCGGCAAGCTCAATCCCGCTTTCGCACTGGCGCGTTGAACCCATCTTCCTGCTGGCATACAGCGCGGTGACACTGCGCGGATTATTTTGTACGCGTCGAGCGGGATCACTCGCTCTGATACCCGCGACTACCACGCGGCCTGCCTCCGGTAAACCTATGCGCAACTGATATTCGTCAAACTCTTTTTCGGTCAGCATAAAATCCCTTCCTGTCAGCGCCTCGAGTTCGGCCTCTCTAACGCGGGCCAGCAACTGCCTTTTGAGATTGGGCACGCTGTTTATGTGGCAGCAATGATCGAATGCCTCGTTTTTGTTGAACATCAGAACTCTTTCGGCGCGACCAGTGAGACCAGAGATGACCGACCATCGGCGCGAGACATTGAGTCAAATCGCCTGTTGCATCCCAACTGGCCAGGGCCGCGTGACATTTGAGCGTGGCGATAGAAATTGATAGCTGTAGCAGTTCGGTGGAGTAGGATGTAGGATCGACCGCAACGAGGTGCGGGTAGGCTTCCGTTATGAAGTGGTTGAACCAGGCGGGCCAGCAATCAGGCGAGATGCTTGCCTGATGTTCCTCATTCCACAACTCAACGCTCGGAGGTTGTGCGGGATAATCTGCCAGTCGAAACCGAATGAAGTATTCAGTGGGATTATGTTTCGACGTGCCCAGAGCGATCACAACATGCGGCCAATTTATCGAAACCAGTCTCCACAATCCCTGGTCCACGCCAGCCTGAAATCGACTTTGCCACAGGTGCTTGCGAAAGACCGTTTCATTTACAGAAAGCAATTCCGGAACTCTGGTTGGTGAGGGCTGCTCGGATACCAGATCAAAGCACAAGTTTTGATAAGGCAAACGGGTAAGTGTTATCAGTTTTGTTTTCCCCTCGGGTCTAAAAGGTGAACCGGTAATGCGTAGTTCGAAGGTGCAGATCTTTCTCAAGCGTGGATTCAATTGCTTTTTCACTCGTTGTTTTGCATCCCGTACGTTTGCGCTTGCCGGCATGCGAAAGCGATATACGTGAGCTGCGAAACTGATGATGATGAGGAGCTGGCGTGCAGGGTTGAAGATATTCAGTAAATTGCCCTCTAACAGTCCTGACTGAAAAACGTTCTGGTTAAGCAGCACCTGATAATCGGGATCGTCAAGGATATGAGTTAGCGACGGCCAGCCTTGCGTTTGATCCTGCAACTCCGCTGCTCTGGCGAGCAAATCACCAATGGCGGTTCCAGATTTCGCCCAGAGCGGAATGTTGGTGATTCCGGGTAAGAGTATGAAAGCCATTTTTCTCCTCCACCCTTTAAAGGCACCGATAAGGGCAAAACCCTGAAAGCTGATCGGAAAAGTTTTTGGCGGTGGGATTTGAAGAGCGCGAGGGCGACGTGGGAACTGTTGTCGCCCTCGGATGAGTTGAGGTTTTAGTTCATCGCCAGTTGCAATCTGGTCCTGGCTGCGCGCAAACGGTTATAGACGGTTCGCTCTGTACAATTCTCGGCAAGAGCGATGTCAGGTATCGTGAGACCAAGATAGTAAAGTTTGGTGAATGCTCGTTCCTGATCGGGTGTGAGAAAACGCAGTGCCTCGCAAATTAGCAGTGCATCAGGCGCGGAGAACTCGCTTGGTATCACAAGATGGTAAGCTCGTCTGGCGCGATGGTCAGACTCAAGTGACACGTAGCGGCGCTGCTCTCGTCTTTCCCTTTTCAGGAGTTTCCTGGCGAAGTTAATGGCAACCGATCGGAACGAGACCTGTGCCCTGCTCGCTGTCATGTCGATTGGGTCGAACACACGAGACCAGAAGTATTCTGAGACGCCGGCTGTGAAATCTTCGATTCGTCCACTCGGGAGGTTGCGCCGTAGGTAAGTTGCCGTAAGGTGCCTAAAACTATCGTCAACCACTGCGACCATGTCGTTAATCACCGGTGAGGTATCGCCGATAAGACGTGCTCGCTGGATAAAATAGAGCAAAGTCTCCTCACTAATCGGGCCACAGCACTCAAGCTGCCCAGTCGTCCACTGAAAGAGCTCCAACGGCTTGATTGTAGTCCCAATCTGAATCTGAGTTTCTACGCGGGCAGGATGGTGCAGACGTTGTTTGGGTGATCCAAAGCCGAGTTCATGTATGCACTTTTGCACGGGCCCCTCCTTCGAATGTGTGAAAGAAGTTCCCGCTGTCTGGCGAGCCGCCGGCGGACCCTTTTCCGGAACGGCTTGTAAGAAGCCGAGGGCGTGTGTAAAATCCCGCGCGGGTGGATACACAAAGCCCTCTCGCCTTTTGGGGCGGGAACGATTCGACCTGGGGCGAGAGTACCTATCAAATGCCTCGTCCTAGGTCGTTCCGATCAGGTGCCTCCCACCTGATGGCTGAACCCCTCTAACTACAGTTCTTTCCGCAACCGCAATCAGTAGCGTTCCACCGGCTAGGTCTCTACCACAGAGAGCGTAGACAGTCAACTCGATTTAGGTGCCGTTTCGGGCACGGCAGGCAGTGCGTAGCACGCACGGTTTACTCAATTTGTCGAAGCGGTAACGAGCTCCGTGGTAACATCGGACGAAGGCTTAAGCGACCAAGTTGACGAGGGTTGAACTACTGCGGACAGTGAATTTGAAGACGCGGAAATGCATCTGTGAGCCGTCAGGTGGACGAAAAACTACTATACAAACTGATCGGCGAACGAATTAGAAAACGCCGCATTAATGTCGGCATGTCGCAGAGCGAATTAGCCGAAGCTGCGGGGCATTTGCGCACTGCGGTTGCCAACCTTGAGGGGGGCCGCCACAGACCACAATTGTATCTCCTGTATCAGTTGTGTGAGCAGCTCGGCGTCAACGTGGCCGATATACTGCCGCCCAACAGCGAAGTTCAGGAGTTGTCACTGGTGACAGTTAACAGTGGCCAAAGGGTAGATCGCTTGCCACCAGCATCTGCCGAGGTATTGCAGCGAATGCTAGCCCTGAAACGATCAAAGAAGAGACAACACACATGAACCGCAAAGCTGTTGCGGCTGCCCGCAGAATTCTTGAGAGCGTTGAATTCAAGATGCCTCTCGATATTCACGGCATCGCGGCCGCCCATGGAATAGAAGTCGAAAAGCAGTCATTGGAACGTGCCATTGTTGCATTGATGGTGACGAACGCGTCAGGAGCGTTAATAACAATAAATATAAAACTCTCGCCCAATCAGGAACGGTTTGCACTGGCTCACGCTCTTGGGCACTATCTGCTTCATAGAGACAGTCAAGATGTCTTTATTGATCGATCGAGTCCGTCCAAGGATAGCGACAAAAACCAGACGCAGCAGGAAAACGAGGCAAACGAGTTTGCCGCAGAGTTGCTGATGCCGGAGAAAATCGTGCGCGAACGATTTTCCAAACGAAGACCTTATCCTTACAACGAAAAGACGCTGCGACCGCTCGCATCTCAGTTGGGAATAAGTGAATTGGCACTTGCGGTCAGATTAACGAAGCTTGGTCTCTCCGACGCTTGATACTCGGGTTTTGTAAGACACTGTTAATTATCTACCTTCAAGACCGATTTATGATCATGAGAACCTCTGTCGTCATGCAATGGTGCCGGAGTTCTGTAGAGGAATGCTTTACGGTAAGTCTGAGCAATCAAAGGTTCTTAGCGGCGGACGAGCATCAGCGGAAACGCCGAATTTCCATTGACCGTGGACCTTTTCCATCTTCTCTGAATTGAGGTAAATCGAACCGTCGCGCCACGGTCCCCAATTCTTTCCGGTGAGCACCCGCGACGTCTTGCTATCAAGATAGGCATTGCCGCTCCACTCGATCCCGTTCATCCTGTCGGCGTCAGAAAGAGCACGGGACTTCACTCTGATCGAAGTGTCCCGGAACTCATATATCTGGTCCACCGCCTCCCGATTATCTTTGCCGTAGATCGTACCGCCACATTTCGTCAGCAGCGAGCCCCAGTATTTCTCCGCTTTCTGCTGAGCTTCGCTATCAATAGGTGACGTTCCCGCGGTTGCAGGTGTTTGTCTGTTGTTGCCAGCCATTGACCTGCCGCTGCAGCTTGTCAGGAACACAAGCAAAAGGACCAGTAACATCATGACGAGCGCTTTGCCGATATGAGGCAGACCAGCGGCGGACACAGACATTGCTGACATTGGCTTACTCCGGTGACGCGACAGAGGATTGTTTGATATGTTTGCGCCACTCAGTTCATTGAAACGTCCATGAACCAGGCGGCTTCTCAGCACTAACGATGGGCGCCGCAGAGAAGCGCTTTGTAATTCACTTCTCTGCCGGTCCTGAGAACGCAGGCATTGTAGGGACAAATAGCCCACAGTGCAAGATCGCTATTCATCGCAGCTCGTCAGGAGGGAAATCCTGATGGGCAGGGGATCGCGAGAGAAGCCGGAACGACTCGGACAGAAGCTGGCGCAAATCAGAAACTCTCTCGAGTTATCGCAGGAGGGTATGGTTAAGTTATTGACGCCGCGCGGCAAGCTTACCCGCAACGACATATCGAAATACGAGCGGGATGTTCGTGAGCCCTCCCTGCTGATGCTGCTGCGATACGCCCGGGTGGCGGGAGTCTCTGTAGACGAGTTGCTCGACGACGAACTTGATCTGCCTGCAAAGAGTCGGTCCAAGCAGGTCCCGAAAACGAAGATAATTAGTGAGGATTGATGGACGAGGATTGGATCGAGAACGATGTTCCTCTCATCCTTCTAGTGAGTAACGCCGTTTGTGGTTAATTATGACTGCACTGATGGTCAGGTCAATCATCTGTTAAGCCAGCATTACGCCTTCCGGTCCCTGCCATCGTTTTGAAGAAAATTCTGATTTCATCACGACGATGTCTGGTAAGTGTTTTCGCGGATCCTCTCCCCGGAGCTGGAACGTAGGGTGCAGCGAATTCCGCCAGCGGCTCTCCGTTGAATACTTCCTGATGTACTACATCAAATAAGGGCACCTTCAATCTGGCTTTCACTGGTTGACGCATCCCACCCCAGCGTCGTGGTGTAAGTCTGCTCAATAGTAGCCAGGATTCCGGCCAATGCGTTTGTATCTATCTGTGCGATAGCATCTCGTGCGCTCATTTTATACCGTTGCGATTCTGGGCCCAACGCTTAGCGCGATAAGCCGATAACGCGCTATTATGGTCTTTCTTCAGGAGTCCCGATCCCTGGTCCAGAGTTCTCTCATCGGGCCATAGGAAACCATGAATGCACCCGAGATCCTCAAGTCTTTTACTCACGCCATAATGGCGGTGTTGGTGCTCACCGGTTCTCTAGTCACTACCGGGTTGGCCAACCCCAGCAAGAATCAAACAAGGCGGCAAGCTTCGAGGCGGCCGACCTCCTCACCTCGGGCTCCCGCTCCCAGTGCTGCAGATATTGGAGCGCTTTTAAACGAGTTCCGCGCCCGGTTTGCGCAAGGTTGCTACGAATCTGCTTATGTGAATCTCAATAATGTCGCTGCTTCCTATTACGATGCGAATAAATTTGAACCCGCCATGCAGGCCTACCAGATATTCGCGAACTTTGCCGATCCGGTGATCACGATTGATCCTTCCGACACTCAGGAAGAGGCCATTAGGAAGTCGACCGTCATCAAAGATATGAGCCGGAACTATGTGAAGTTCATGCTCAACACACAACAAGTTCATCCGGAGCTCTGCCGCACAACCAACTGCGTGGAACTGGCGTGGGAGATGATGGAGAAGGTCAAGTCGCGGCTGTTGAGAATTGATCTTATCAACAGCGGCTTTTCACGATTGGATGACAGCCAGAAAGCGGAAGTAAGACGGTTAATAGCGCGCATCCGCGGTGAGAGACTGGCCCGTAGCCAACTGCGCCTCACGACAAACAAACTGCTGGGAGCAACCGAAAAGGACACGATAGTTGCGACACTCGAAGCAGAACTGGCCCGTTACCTGCCCGAGTACACCAACCTGGCGGGAGACGTGGCTTCGCTTCGGCGCGTCAAGGAATCGTTAGCCGATAATGAGACGTTGCTGTCGTTTGTCTACACGAACAATAAGCGCAAGGTTTATCTCTTCAGGGTAGAAAAGAATGGTCCTATAGATCCGGCCAGAGTAGTAGTCAAGACAGACCTCATGACTGCAGATCTGTTCGACGCCATAGAGAGAATAAAGCAGGCAATTGTTAACGGAAAATCGCTTGCGGAGATTTCTCCGCGCTCACGCGGCTGGTTGGGCCTGCAAGGAATTTACGAGGGCCTCCTGCAAAAACTCAATCTGTCTCCAAACCAGAGACTGATTATCGCTACCGATCAGAATCTCTCTGCGCTACCATTCGATCTCCTTCCCTGGAAAAATGGCCAGCTAATGTTCGATGCCTTCGATATCAGTTACGTGCCCTCGGCTACGGTGTTTTACTACTTACGCAACAAACGATTCGGCCCCACCAGAGAGCGAAACGCGTCGTACGCAATTGACTACGTTGGGTTCGGATATCGCGGCGAAGAGGGAGATAGTCTGATTCATACAGAGACTGAAATTGAAAACGCAGCGCGGCATTTCTCTCTTGCACCCAACAAACCAAATGCATCCGAAGCCGATATCTACCAAGGTGCATCTGACATTCAGAACTCTAGATATCTTCACTTCGCTACTCACAACTATTACAAAGAAGGCGTGGACGCGAGCTTTTATCTCGCATTTGGAAAGGCTCAGGGCCACGATGGTCATCTTACGAGTGAGGAGATCATCACTCGTCTTCGGAACCGCTCAGAGCTCACGGTTTTGTCTTCGTGCGAGACTGCCCAAGCAAATGATAATTACGCGGGCGGGGCTATTACGCCGCTGGATCCTTCAAACGAGCGCTGTCTGCGTGCGATTGCAAGTGAATGTGTGTGTTCGTACGGAGAGTCGTTTTCGAATCTGAGCGGCGCTTTTTTTGCGGCAGGAAGTAAACAACTGCTACTGACCCAGTGGAAGATTCCGGATGATAGTCTCACCGACATATTTGTTTCGAGGTTTTTCGCGCTGCTGTCCGAGGGTCAACCGCCAACGGCAGCACTGAAGGAAACCAAGCGGAAAATGTCAGACCAGAAGCCGCTGCTGTGGGCGGGCTTCATATTAGCTGGAGATTAGTTTGACAACCACGGACAGAAAACCTTTGCTGGAACTGCTGAAGGATTTGTCAGCCCTGCTGGTTGGAGCTGCGGCACTGCTTTATGTGTTTGGGTTTGCGACTCACTGGGCTTACTTTCGGTTACTGGGGATCGACATCAACGGGGAAGCGTTCGACTATTTGAGATTCGCCGCGGATTATGTGACGGCAGTGGTTGGCGGACTGCCTCAACTCTTGTTTGCATTCGTCTATTACGCGCCGACATTAATAGACAGTCTGCTGCTTGAGATCACGATTCCTTGTTTCCTGATAGTGATTGTGGCTCTGGCCTTGTACGTCAGACCACTCAAGCTTAGTAAATTGCGCAAAGGCAGATCATTCATTGTCCTGTGGTGGACACTCAATTTCCTAATCGCTGCTTCATTATGCTTGTTGTGCCAAACGGAACTCGATATAGCTAAAGTGAGAGATATACTGCAGCCGATTGATGCCGCAGACGTACAGCAGATGCAGGGTCAACTCTCAGACTCCGCTAACGTGGGTAATGCTGTGCTGCTTGAAAACCGCGCCAGAAATGTGGCGCGGGTTTACGAAAAATACACGCAAACGCAAAAGGGTGAACCAGGTTTTCACTTCTTCAATGCCTGGTTTAATCCGACACTTGGGCCGAACAATAACAACGGACGAAGAACTGTATACTTGGCGCTGCTCCTGTTGAATCTGATTGTCCTGTTTGCCGCAATTTTGCAGTTGGTCTCCTTCAGTACTACCAACGCGGACGAAAACACGCTTAATGTTCATGAGCGTATCGGACCCGGGTGGTCACGCCTGGTGATTGTGATTCTGGCGGTTGGTCTGGCGCTACAGATGTTTTTATTTCCCTTCGTCTACGCTACAGTCGGTCGCAATCTTACCTACCCGATTGTAAGACTTAAGCTAACACCGCTGTCTGAAGACTCAGGTTCCGAAACCAAAAGTGAAGAGCCTTCCAAGACTCAGACGAGCGCAACACAAGAAAAGACCAACGTCACCGCGACCGCTGAGAATTGGACACATTCCGTCTATTTGATTGTCGATCGGGATAATGAGGTTATCGTTTTCGATCGGCTGAACTTCTTTCAGATAAAGCGGGTCCCGCGATCGCGGATTCTCACCATTTCGCAGGTATTTGCAGCTTCCCCTTTTGAATCCTGCTCGAAGGACCAGAGTATATTTACACCATGTGAAACGCTATGGATGCCCGAACAAACGCCAGTGCTGGATTTTTAGTGGTCCTACTGTCGCTAGCAGTTGCCAACAGTGCAGTGCCACAGTCGCAACGAAGCGGCTTTATTTACGTGACCACACGAGCCGACAGCTGTACTCGGACTAACCTTCAGCTGCAACTTGACAACTTCACACCAAAGCCCGCGTCGGTGCTACTGCGCGTTACGCGTGAGGATAAGAGCGAGGTTGTAAACGAGGAATTGAATCTGACCAATGATGGCAATTATTACTGGACCGGATTGTTGGTGCCCTTGGGGAAATACAAAGCAGAGGTATTTGACTCACGAAATAAGTCCCGAGCGTTGGGCAAGCCATTCGCTTTTAACAACATCGAGATACTGAGAGACTTCATCCGCGAGGAACGCGGCGAAATCATTTACATCAGCCGCGGCGGAGGCGAGAAAGAAACCCCGCAGGATGAGAAACTACAAACGAAAGCAGTTGATGGACTTCCCCCTCGAACAAACGGAAATCAGCTACACATTATTGTTATGAACAGCCGAGGTAACAAAGCTGATGAGTACTATGGCCCACCACCCGTCGAACGGCGTTGGACCTCTAAACCACTGAAGCCAGGCGAATACAGATTAATCGTAGCTGAATACAAGTCGGATCAAAGCTGCCAAGTAACAAAGGGAAAGTAGGATAGCCCAAAAGCCGATTAAAAAACTGAGCAACTAGTAGTAGTTGCCTCAGCTGATCATGGATCGATCATCTGATCTGACGACAAGCCTCAGGCAAGTTCAACCATAGAAACCAGGGGCCGACGCGTTTTAGCTTTTCGGTCCTCTCCCAGCAACGAATCCAAATCAGATCATTAATCGGCGGTGAAGTCTCAAGAAGGAATCAAAAAGTTATTAGAAGGAATTAGAGTGAGTGAAGATGTCGGGAACCTCTCCCCGTTTGTCATAAGCCGTGACGGCGGTGCTGCGTTCGAATCGCCGTCTTCAAGTTTCTTGATAGCTTCGGAAAACGATTTTGCCAGTCGACACTGATAAAGTTGTGCGCCTAGGCCCTTGAAATTAACAAATTGTCCACAAGTAAATAACGGTCTATCTTTTGCAAGCGCGCTAATTATTGTTTCAATTAAAGCAAGAGGAGCACGTTCAAGGTGAATTCCTATCGGCTGGAAGACCGGCATGCCGCGGATTGTGTTATCCTTAGTCGTACATTCGTTGATCTGTTCGTCTTAAGTTGGCATTAAGAAACCTCAATCAAATCTAGGCTTTGGCCGCTTGCCGTCACTCAAGGAGGCCAGCAATGAATACGACAAAAGAATGGTGCGCAACCGCGCTCGCCGGAGTTGCTTCCATGTGGAATGCAAAAGAGCATCACGCCTGGCGTACCTCAAAATCAGTTGCAGAGAACCAGAAATCGCACCGTTCAAGAACAGCCGCAGAGCCTGCGTATTATCCTACCGCAACCTTTCACGCTATTACGGCCTTTGGGCAATGTGGGGCTTGGGATAAAGGTACTGAGTATGATGCTTCAGCTCAGATCTTGCGTACGCCATACATGGACGTGCGGAGTATTCCATATTTCTCGGCATATGAAGAAGTGCTTAGGACGTTAGTTGGCCAGGGACGATCTTGGAAAAAAGGAAATTGGGTTAACGTTCGAATTCAATCATCGAGTCATACAAAGCGGCAGGGCACTAAAAAGAAAATTGTAAGTAGTCTCCTTGCTAATCCTCGCCAAGCGTTCGTCATAGGACGTTTATTTCAAGCTATAAGACTTCTCATAACACCGGCTGTTCGCGAAAAAGAAAGCCTCGTTGATGAGATACATAAGTTACACACCCCAAGCCGATCTCCAGCGGAAATTCGAAAGGCCAAAACTAAAATCAAAGAACTAACTCGATTGCTGGACCAAGTCAGGGCAGGGCTGCCAATCGCATTGCATTATCTCCTAAACACTATTGAACGAAAGGATCTCAAGAAAGAAATTACTCTGGCGGACTTATCAGAAAGTCCCAGTATGTCTCCTTACCTTCTCTTGCAAGTAGCCATTGGGATATCCGAGTACGAAACGATCCTAAAAAAGCTCAATCTTAGTCCGGCGTCTGCAAGGCCGAATTTACGACGAAAGCGAGCAAATGCGCTTGAGAATCTGAAAGAGGTCTTGGACCGATACTTTTCGCGTGAGGTTGACCGCTTGATGAGCCGGCGCCAAGTTGTGTCGGATCCACATTACGATGCATCTTCTCTTGCTTTCGCAATACACGGTTTAACCTTGGTCAATGAATCGATCCGCGAGAAGCCACTCTTCCGTGCCTGCATTGAAGCCATCGTGGCCGGTCAGAACGATAACGGCTGTTGGTCAGACAGCCGCTCGGCAACGTTTGACGACACGGGTACGGCAATCCAACAGCCGAGTGTTGATGTTGCTTTGAGCTTGGCTGAATGTGTTTTTAGCCCGTCGCTCCTATTGGGCAATGATGCCTGGAGAATGGAACTGCTTAGGATTGGAGTTCCGGCATTAAACAAAACGGCGAATTATCTGACACAAAGCTTCGCCAATAA
Organism: uncultured Acidobacteriota bacterium; assembly: GCA_963708055.1. Taxonomy (GTDB): domain Bacteria; phylum Acidobacteriota; class Blastocatellia; order Pyrinomonadales; family Pyrinomonadaceae; genus PSRF01. Next base: position 3,999,781 of record OY970193.1, read on the forward strand.
TCTCAGGACTTCAAGTGGCAGAATCTGCGCCGGTTGGGTAAGTGACCGGGTTCGGTGGCCGCAAGTCAGTGAAACCTGGATTACAGCAATGGCTGCCCGACTCTTCTATTACTTATGGGTTGCCGAACGAGCCTGCAACAGAGTCGAAACCCTGTCCATTTACGGCGCGAAGTGGCCCGAGCTCCCGAAAGACAAGAGTCATCCAGTTAAACGAATAGCTACCGCGACCCCACGATTTGTGCCGGAAACTTGGATAGAGAATGTAATAACAAAGAACGTTGAGGCCAGCCGATGGCTCCACGAGCCGGTTCGTAGTGGTGACGATATTGACAAATGGTATCAGAAGATCATTGAGCCCGATTCCGAAGCGTTACCAATTGGAACTCTCGTTAAGAAAGTACTGCGGGCAATTGAGCAGCAACGCCTGCAAGAGCGCTCATTTCATTATCCCGATAAGAACGGCATTTCCTTTATCATTTATGGTCCACCTGGAAGCGGTAAAACATTCTTTGTTTCGAAGATTGCAGAGTTTTTAGGTTGGCCGTTGTTGACGTTGAACCCCGGACATTTTATTAAGGGTGGCTTGGAGTCAATAGAATCCACATCAGCTGAGATCTTCAACGCTCTAATGCGTTTGGATCATACTGTGGTGTTCTTCGATGAATGCGACGAATTGTTTCGCGAGCGTTCGGAACGAAAAGGTGATGCAAGCGGCCGCAATATTCTATCTTTCGCTACGGCTTGCATGTTGCCCAAGCTTCAGGAATTCCATGACGCCGGACGCGTTATATTCTTCCTTGGAACAAATTTCGTGAGCCATGTTGATACCGCTATTCGAAGGCCCGGCCGCTTCGATGATTTACTTTTATTTGATCGTCCAGATGAGAAAGCACGCAAGTTACATGTAAACCGAGAGTGGAAAAAGGAATGGAAGAACAAATGGAAAGAGAACATAAAATTGAAGGGTGGTATTGAACCGACTGCTGAAGTGCGGCGAGCGATAGAGTCGCAGTCGCTTAAGGATCTTGCGAAGATATTCCCTAGAGTGAAGGAAGCTCCTAACTACACAGCTGGCTGGATAATAAAGGATATTCATCGTTACGCGTCAACGCTTGCATTAAACACTCCCTTCAGTGATCAAATTAGCATTGATGATTATGTTAGTTGGTGTGCTGTTCATGGGGAAGATGAACTGAGAGCGACGAGGCTCTCCGATGACGCAATATTGCGTATACAAAGACGATGGCATGCCGTTGACCCAAAATTGTATGAACAAAAATTCGAAGAGGCCCACAAAGAGAAGACGGAGCCTCATATTAAGAGACTAAAAGCAAGATCAAGGGTTAGCGTTAGTTCGCGTTCGCGTAAATTGTGACAATGACCCACATAAATTCTGACACTCTTATTCGGCCGACAGAGCTACATCGTTGCGACCGTGATTCTTGCCAATTTTGCGCCGAATTGGCAGGCATTAGCACTCCTTTGCACACCAAAATAATTCCTGAGGCGAAAAGATCAAGGATACTCAGAAAGACCGAGAGATGGGTCGTTGTCCCATCTATAGGCCCTCTTACGCCCGGACATCTCATGTTGGTTCCTAGAGCGCACTACTTCTCCGCTCTGAGTTGTCCTGAAGATCTCCTGGTGGAGTGTGAGGATCTGCTTTTCGAATGTGCGTGTAGGTTAGCGGGTATCTATGGACAAGACGTGTTGTTGTTCGAGCATGGCTCGACGTCAAATTTACGAAGGCCGTGTGGCGCGTGTGTAGACCACGCACATATTCATGTTCTTCCTGGTCCCTTAAGTTTTGTTTCATCAGCCATAAAAACATTTCCCACCTGGCAGGCCGGGATGTCATTGACTCAATTGCGCACTCTAGGTGTTGCGGATCTCCCATATCTAATGGTGGGCTATTTTGCCTCGCAATTTTCTCTCTGGGTTCGAGAGTGTCCAGAGATTATTCCCTCCCAAATTCTTCGCACCCTTTATGCGTGTGAAGTAGGGAACACAGATGGGTGGGATTGGCGCAAGTACCCAAACCAAGCTACGTTTCTTCAGACGATACGCGATTGGAACGGTTCATGACCCAAGTACAAGCTTTACCAAAGCTGGTTCGAGATAGAATTCCGGAAATTATTCGAGGCCGCGGTGCTATTCCAACTATCACAATTTTAGCGCGTGAGGACCTCTACCCACGGTTGCTCGAAAAATTACATGAAGAATTGGCGGAGTTTGAAGCCTCACCCTGCGCAGAGGAACTGGCGGACATATACGAAGTGCTTCGGATGATCAACTCAATATTAAATATCTCTACCGAGGAATTAGAAAGAGTAAGAGAAAGAAAGTATCAAGAACGCGGCGGCTTTGAAGGAGGGATTCTTCTGGAACGAATCGAGGAGCCGTAGTTAAGAATAGACAACGCAGGCGCTGGAGTATTTGGGTAGTTGGTTGAGCCTCCTTGGTACCTAAGCGCTGGCCGAGCGCGGCGCTGATTACAAAGGCGGTGGTTTCGAATGCTCTGCTAGTGCATGTTGATGTCGACAGTTACGACAACATGTCAATGAAGCCCCGTCAGCTGCTTCGCTGGAAGCTGACGTACATTTGGACGCAGTGGACCATGTCTTTACGATTCGAGAATGTAACACCAAAGCACTAATTAAGGTGTGCTTATTACCTGGTACATTAGTTCCTCGACGGTCAGCAAGGCCATCCCTATCTCCGGCCCGGCCGCCGCTATTTCTTTTGCAAGTGTCTCATTGAAGTTCTGACGCAGGGCTTCTAGTATCGCGGGCAGCATTTGATCTAGCGACGGACCAAAACCCTGATTCCTTAATGCCAAGTCTGCCCAGATAGCGAGCGTGCCAAAGTTTAGGATTAGGGCGAGCTCTTCAGGTAACGCACGCCAGGATTCCGGTAGATAAGACGACAGCAGTTCGTGCACTTGCTTTAACAGTTGAAGGATCTCACGTCCCACTTGCAGATCCTGCTGCACCTGCATTAAGTCTTCATCTGTGCAACTCTGAACTGCAATGACAAGATGAGGAAGAGAGAGGTACTGATTAATGAAAGGGGCATTGCGAAAGATGTTGTTGTTCGCGCCGACGATATCAGGAGTTATCGCAACCTCGTCGCCGAGAATCTTTTCGCATCGCTCCGCAAAGGAATGTTCCCACTCCTTGAGTCTTGTCACGCCATACTCGAGGTCAGCGAAGTTGCAATGCGGATTCGTCACCACATTGAGAGCGGCTGACATAGTATCGTCAAGCACGTCGAAAAACGGGAATTTACCATGCATGATCAAACTAATGTCCCACACGGCATCGTCAATTACATCTTCGATCCCTTTGCATTCCCCTTTCGGAACAGCCAACTCCTCTGTTGCCGTTAGCAACGGGCGCAGCAGGGCTGAGCGAACAAGCGCCAAAGGAATCGGGTAACCGAGTTGCCACAACGGAAGGTATAGTTCCTCGAGACGCTTATAGCTCTTGAGCAGGCCCATGATGGCCTCTGCCTGCTTCAGCACTTGAACAGGCTCGGACCAGTAACCCTTTTGTCTGCCCGCGCCTCGGCCCCGGCCCTCGCCGGTTCTGGTGAATGGTGGCAGTAGACCCAGTTTTCTCCAGGTGGCTATACGGGTGACTGAAGCGTCTCCATAGCCCAGCACGTGAAGGCCTTCTATCAGCTGCTCCTGCGTCATGCTCCTTCCATTCTCTGTTTGCATCGCTTTACTGGTTCCTTTCTCGCCCTTGAGGTATGGTAAATAGATATTTCATGCCGAATAAGCATAGCAAAATGGGTCTTTGATGATGTCGATTGTTACCTCAAAGTGTAACTCCCAACCACAGCAACTGGTTTGGAAAAACATGGGTTCCGGAAACATTGATAGCGTCGTGAAGAAAATAAGTTGCGCTGGACCTAGCAAGCCGACCGGTTCGTTCGCTATAGCTGGGCCTGCGAAAGGAGAAGGCGCATGCGAAAAGGCGCAACCGCCTTTGGAGGCAGTCGCGCCTATTCTAAATGTGGTCACTGTCCTCACCCCAGCAACCACTTGAGACGGAAGGATTCACCTACCATCTTAATTGCCGGCAACTATACAGACAGGTGAATGTGATAGCAATTACTCGCAACGGCCGCCCGGGAGAGCAAAGGATCTGTGGGTCAATCAAAACCAAAAATATTTCCAAAGGGGGCTTGAGGCGTTATGCACGCACACCACCCTTGCTGTGCTTCGTGAGCAAATGTTGGGGGCGGCAGCTACAGCCGTATCCTGACCGTGCTGGACCACTTCAATTTCAGCAAGCGGTAACATAGGTACTGCCAAGCAGTTAACTTGCCGAGCCTCCAGAAGCACAGCCGTACCAGGGAACGCTGGCGATAGCCAACTTATGTCGATTCCTCAACCGGTCAGAATAGAACCATCACGCCTGTTTGTCTGGTACATCTTGCTTGGTCGAGCGATCCCTGTTGGTTAGTTCACCATCAGGGGATCCTGAATCCTGATAATCATTTTTCGCCTGATGTGCCGCCGCTTTGAATTGCTTGGTTGAGTCTGGTGTCTCACCCTTCTCTCTCTGAAATTCGCGGGCTCCCTCTCGAGCTTGCGTCTCGGTTAAACCCTTCGCCATGTTCTTCTCCTCCTGACTGTATTGCTTGCGATCATTAGATAACCGGGTTTCCGGCATTTCGTATGCCGATAATGATCGAACCTAGGTCCGCGAGCCGACTTTTGGGCGAACTTGTTAACGAAATGACTGCAACGGCGAGCGACACGAGCATCATTCGACGACTAATGGCGGCTCCTAGGTAAAGTCTGGCTTGCGTCCGCTTACCTAGTGGACGTAGTGGTCACGTGGGGTGAGGACACGTGGCCTTTGGGTCGGGATCGTAGGAGTGCCCGACCGATCTTGAATCAGTCACTGTTCCAAAACCTGTCAGGCCGGACCCCTATTTTGTGTACTCTCGTAGTAAGCCTACATGATATAGTAGCGCCTTTTATTGGGTTAAGACATAAATACGACCAGCATTCAAGTTATCTCACCATGCCAGAATATAGATTTTCAGGACACGAGAGTTTTCCTTGCCGTTACGCCTGGTTGCCCAAAGCTGTGTCTGCGCTACAACAACATCCGCAAATATTTTCGAATGAAGAGCGCGAAGCCATTTCCGAGTTAGGTGTCGGAAAAAACATGGTGAGAGCTATTCGGTTCTGGATACTCGTAATGGGAATCGCTGAAATCGTTGACCACCGGTTTATAGTAACGCCATTTGGGCAAATGCTTCTCGGTCCGGATGGTTTGGACCGCTTTCTTGAAGATCGACGTACGTTGTGGCTGTTGCACTGGATGGTGCTCTCCCACGTGGAGGATCCGCTTTTTGCCTGGGACTATTTATTCAATCGTTGGGGGCAGTCTGACCTGACTCGCACCGAGGTGCTGCGAGTATTTCAGCAGGAAACGAAGCGCATCGAAAGGAACCTATCGCGGATAACACTCGAGCAACACTTTGATGTTTTTCTCCATACGTTTGTTGTGAGCAACGGGCGCAAAGCCCAAAACCAGGAGGACAATCTTGATTGCCCTTTCGTCGACTTAGAGCTGATAGAGCGGATCGGCGAGCGTCGCGTCGGAAAAAGTGGGCGTGCCGAATCGGTGTACGCTTTCAGACGGGAGCCGAAACCTGACATTACCCCTGAACTTTTCGCCTTCTGCCTTTTCGATTACTGGTGCAAGAGGAGAGCAAGTGAGGCAACCTTAACCTTCCGCGATGTTTCATCAAATCTCGGCAGCATTGGGCAGATTTTCAAGTTAGGCGAACCCGAGATCAGAGAGCGCCTCGAACATCTTGAGCGTGATACGAATGGGCTTTTTGTCTACCAGGAATCTGCTTCCATTCAACGAGTAATTTGTCCCAATCGACAAGACATCCGGCGTCTGGAGTTGCTTGCTTCCGTCTATCGTCCTGAGCTCGGGATTGCGCATGCCAACTAAGAATCCGTGAGTGGACCACGCGATCGCGTCCCGGCAAGTGAATCTAATTACTAAGGCTGCAGACAAAATCATGACTTCAGTTGCCATTCGTGAACTATTTCAAATTCAAAACCGCTTCCTGCGGTCGGCACATCTGGAGCGCGACTTCGGCGATCCCAAGGCGCTGCAAGGATATGTAGTGACTCCGGAAATGAGTGAATTCCTGCAGCGGTTGGCTGGCGGGCTGGCCATGAAATCGGGACGCAGAGCTTGGCGGATAACCGGTGATTTCGGTTCTGGTAAATCATGTTTCGCCCTAGTAATGGCCCACCTGTTCAGTGAAGGGGCCACGAATCTTCCGCCCACGATTCGACAGGCTGTCAACTTCAAGGAAATCGGCATTGCGCGCCCCCGTTTGCTGCCTGTTTTAATTACGGGATCGCGCGAACAGATTGCCGCGGCGCTGCTGCGTGCGTTGCATCGAGATCTGGCTAACGCCTGCGGTCGAGGTCGGCCGCCTGCCGTTTTGGAAAGAATCATAAAGGCGACGGAAGGAGAAATAACCGACGACTCTGTATTGACTCTCATTCAAGAAGTAAATGATTACCTCATAAGCTCCGGGAAAGCATCGGGTCTGTTAATCATACTGGATGAGTTAGGAAAGTTTCTTGAGTATGCAGCGCTTCATCCCGACCGGCAGGACGTGTTTTTAATGCAGCGCTTGGCTGAGATGGCTTCACGCAGCGGAAGTACTCCACTTTTCGTTGTTGGTCTTTTGCATCAGGGCTTTGGCGCTTACGCGGACCATCTGTCACAAACAGCACAACGGGAGTGGGAAAAGGTCGCTGGTCGGTTTGATGAGATTGTCTTTGATCAACCTTTAGAGCACACAGCCGGACTGGTTGCGGACGCGCTGAATATCAGACTGGCAGGCTTACCCAGGACGATTGCTAAGTGCGCGCGATCAGACATGCAGTCAACACTCAATTTGGGCTGGTACGGGTCTGCCGGAGTCAAAGAGGCCCTGTTGTCGGACGCAGTCAGGTTTTACCCCTTGCATCCGACTGTGCTGCCGGTGTTGATTCACATTTTCCGAAGGTTTGGACAGGGCCAGCGATCGCTGTTTACCTTTCTCTTATCGATGGATCCGTTCAGCCTCATGGAATTCGCCCAAGCGCCGGTTACGTCGGGTGAGTCTTATCGCTTGCATCATCTTTATGATTACGTACGGGCTACTTTCGGTCATCGATTGAGTGTGCAGAGTTATCGCAGTCATTGGAACTACATTGAATCATTGATAGAAAGCCTCACGTCGACTGACACAATCGAACTGCGGGTTTTGAAATCAGTCGGACTGCTCAACCTAATCGACTCCAACGTGATCGCCACTGAGCAAGTGATCGTGCTGGCAGTCTCCGGAGAAGTTGAAGGAGTCAGCGCTAGTCGCGTCCGCCGAGCAATTAAGAAGTTACACACAGAGAAGCGGCTACTTTATTATCGTGGCTCTTCTGGTGGCTATTGTCTGTGGCCCCATACGAGCGTCAACTTAGAGCGAGCTTACGAAGAGTCGATTCGCGCGTTGGGAACACCGCAGCGCGTGACACCCTTGATCGAGTCCTACTTGGAGACGCGCGCAGTAGTTGCCCGGCGCCACTACATAGAAACCGGAAATCTCCGTCATTTTGAAGTAGTCTTTGTGCCGGTTGAGAACCTGGCTGACAGCATTCAATTCAGCTATGACGAGGCTGACGGCCGCATCGTTATTGCTTTGTGCGAGACGGTCGAAGAATACCAGGAGGCGTTGAGATTTGCCGATTCCGGAATAGTTGAAAAGTTGCCCGACGTGCTGCTGGCAGTCGCGCGTCCATTGACTGTACTTGGCAAACTCGTTCAGGAACTACAGCGATGGGAATGGGTTGCTGCGAACACACCGGAACTTAACAGCGACGAACTGGCTCGCGAAGAAGTGACGCGCCAAACCGCAAATGCCCGTCAGACTCTGGAAAAGAGAATCCAATCGTTAATCGGACTGCAGCAATTTGTGGGAGAGAGTGAACTGCTGTGGTTTCGCCAGGGTAGGTCGCTCGATATACACAATAGCAGGGAGCTCTTTGAAAAGGTCTCGCAAATCTGCGATGAGGTCTATGCGCTCGCGCCGAAGGTTCATAACGAATTGATTAATCGTCGTAACCCCAGTGCCGCGGCGAACGGCGCGCGAACCAGGTTACTCGAGGGAATGTTCGGGGCCTCAACGCAACCTTATTTAGGCATGAATCCTGAACAAAACCCACCAGAAATGGCAATGTACATTTCGATCCTCAAGAAAGGTCGCCTGCACCGGGAAGTGCGAGGTCAATTTCGGCTGACCGAACCAGAACGGATGAGGGATGTGTGCAGAATCCGCCCAGCTATGCGCCGCATGCAGGAGATTCTCGAGGCAAGAGCGGATAGTCGCATCAGACTAACAGACTTAATGGCGGAACTGCGTCGCCCGCCGTTTGGCATGCGCGATGGACTGAGTCCGATTCTTATCGCGCTATTTGCTGTCATAAACGAACAACACATCGCCTTCTATGACGAAGGTAAGTTTATGCAGGAAATGGTGGGGCTCGATATCAAACGTTTGACCAAAGTGCCGGAGCTTTTCGAGATTCAATACTGCAAAATAGCGGGCGTTCGATCGGAACTCTTCAAACGTATGCTGTCCTTGCTCGAAGCTGAAGCCCCTGAAACGTTAGCTGAGCTTGATGGGAACAGAACGGCGAAAAAGCCGAACGTACTGGATATTGTGCGCCCGTTATGTCTCTTTGCCGCCAGGCTCCCGCCTCACGTTCACAAAACCAATCGCTTGTCCTCAACGTCATTAGCAGTGCGGCGCGCATTGTTGGGCGCGCGCGATCCGGCCATGTTGTTGTTTCGGGACCTGCCCGTGGCGTGCGGCTTTGACGTCATTACCGCAAAGAGCAAACCGAATCTGGTAGCGGCATTTACCGATACGCTTCGCAGCGCAATCGAGGAACTTCGGCAAGTTTATGTGACTTTGCAAGACCGGATTGAAAAGGCGTTTCTCGATCTCTTTGGTTTTACCGGTTCATTCGCTGCTGCGCGAGAAGCTGCATCACGTCGTGCGCTGAACGTGCTTCCCTTTGTTACTGAACCGAGATTGAAGGCGTTCTGCCTCCGACTGGCCGATTTATCATTAAACGATGCTAAATGGCTCGAGTCTCTCGGTAGTTTCGTTTGTTTAGTACCACCAACAAAATGGACTGACCTGGACGTGGAAAGATTTTTTCAGGAGCTGAACCTACTGGTGGGAACGCTCAAACGAGTGGAGGCGATCGCATTCCAGAATAAGAATCGCGCCAACACTGATTTGAGTGTCCGCGTTGCCATCACCAATCTTGATGGTACAGAACGAGAAGCCGTCATCTTTATAGCGAAAGACGAGGAGTCCCGCATCGCGCAGGTTGCCGCTGAAATAAGCAAATTGATCAAGCGCACTAAACAGGTGGGACTCGCTGGCGCGGCGCGGGCTTTTTGGACCATGCTGCCTGACGAGTCAGGAAGACGAGATTGATCAGCTTGCGAACCTAGGTAAACAATCTGAAAGTAAGCTCTTTATTGGTTTGTGAAAGATGGAAAAAACAGTACGCCACATTCTTAGCCTCTCGGGTGGTAAAGACAGCGCAGCGCTCGCGGTTTACATGCGGGATCGTGTGCCTGACATGGAATACGTGTTCCACGATACGGACAAAGAGTTGCCTGAAACATATGAATATCTGGACCGGCTATCGGCCTACCTGGGCAAGAAGATTCATCAGACTAAGCCGGACTACAGTTTTGACAAATGGCTTCAGGTTTTTGGCGGAATGATCCCCTCGAGCCAGCGTCGCTGGTGTACGCGACAACTCAAGCTCAAACCGTTTGAGGATTTTGTAGGCGAGCATCCAGTCATTAACTACATCGGTCTGCGGGCAGACGAAGAACGCCATGGTTACATAAGTCACAAAGCAAACATCACCCCAGTCTACCCGTTTCGGGATGATGGGCTGGTGCTGGCTGACATCGTTCGTATTCTCGAGGAAAGTGGTTTGGGAATGCCCACCTTCACCGAATGGGGCCGGACTCGTTCAGGCTGCTATTTCTGCTTTTTCCAGCAGAAGATAGAGTGGGTCCGCCTGAAGGAAAAGTATCCCGAGAAATTTGAAAAGGCTAAAGAGTACGAACACATGAGCAAGGGACCTAACGCCTTCTATTGGAACGGCGAAGAGTCCCTGGAAGAATTGGAGCAGCCGGAACGGATAGCAGAGATCAAGCGTAAGTGGGAGGAATCGCGGCTACAGCGGAGAAAGACGTCGCCTAACCTGGTCCATATATTGGGAGGGCTGGAGAGCGAGGAGGAGGAGAGTGAAGCATGCCTGATCTGCCACCTCTGAATGCAGTTCACTGGTAGGGCCCACGGCAGATGTAGCTTCACCAATTCAAATCTAGTTTTAAATGCCCTTCAGAGTTTCCGCCAGAACAGTTTTGCAATTGGGTTCCGAGCTCATCAGCTCGGATGATGTGGCATTGTACGAGTTGGTTAAGAACGCGATCGATGCAAAATCGAAGACCGGCGTTGACATTGATCTGCATATCTGTTTTTCGCATACAGCGTATTTGGAGGTTATGCGCGAGTTAGAGAGCGACAAGCCTCGACCTGTAGGCGAAATTAAAGAGGCCTTGCTGGCCCGTGTTGAAGCTTCGGTCGAGCCTGAGGTATTGAAGGGATTGCAGGACAGCTTAGCCGCATGTAAAACCCACTCACAACTTTACAAAAAGTTGCCAGAGCTCTACACGGCCGCGAATTGGATGGAGATCCGCGATACCGGCACCGGAATGTCGGCCGCCGATCTCCAGACAAATTACCTCGTGATCGGAACACCCGCTCGAAAGAAGGAAATTGTCTTGGCTGAAGAGAAGTTTGCCGAGAGCGGTACTCCAGCAAACGTACCGACGCCTCCTTATCTCGGCGAAAAAGGCGTTGGTCGATTATCTGCCATGAGGCTGGGCTGGATGCTCCACCTGAAGTCCGCAACGCAGCAGGACAAACTACTTAACGAACTCCACATTGACTGGAGACAATTCGAGGATCTGAATCTGGAAGTGAAGGACATCGAGATAAAGCCGCGTGTGGGTGCTGCAAAACCCGACCGCAATTGGAGCGGTACTACCGTAAAGATTTCGGGCCTTAATGGTAACTGGTCTCCGCAGAGAATCAGGGACATTGCGACCACTGAATTCGCAAAGCTTTCGGACCCTTTTTCGTTCGGTAAGCGTCGCTTCCGGATAGCCGTTTACTTTAATGGCGATCGCATTGAGATTCCGCGCCTGGATAAAGTGATCTTGTCAGCTGCACACGCGACAATCAAAGCGTCGTACAAAATCGTGCGTGGAGTTCCGGGCCTGGATGTGTACCTGACCTTCAAGGGGCCTGAAAGAACTGACGATAAGCACCTCCATTTTGCTCAGGTGGACTTAGCGACGCTCACTGACGAGGTCACCGAAGAGATCCCCGAGTTTGCATTACGGACCCTTGGCCCATTCGAATATGAAGCGTATTGGTTTAACCGCCAAAAACTAAGAGCAATCGACTCAATCGGCAATTTGCAAACTGTTCGGAAGCTGCAAGCTCGCTGGTCAGGAATAATGCTCTTTCGCGATGGGTACCGCGTACTTCCGTATGGTGAAGATAAAGACGACTGGCTGAGTCTGGATCGTAAAGCACTTGCCTCACCGGGCTACAAGTTAAACAAGACTCAATTTATCGGGCGGGTTCAGATTTCTCGACTCGGCAATCCGGCATTAATTGATCAAACAAATAGAGAAGGGCTGAGGGATACGCCCGAGAAGTTGGTCTTTGTCGAGTTATTGAAATACGTCACACAAAATCTCCTGCGCAACTTTATGAATGAGGTTGAGAAGCGCCAGAAGCGAGTGGAGATTGATATTGCGCAAGTAGAGTCAGAGATCAATAGTCTCGAATCCCGCGCTCGCCAGGCATTTCGTTTGTTGAAGTCCAAACACCGGGAAAGCTCAATCGAGCTTCAGGATTTACAGGACATGTTTGATCAGCTGAAGGAGTATTTTGAGCAGGCGCGCGATTTTGCCGCACAGACGGAAGATGAAAAAAACCGGCTACTGCAACTGGCTGGTATCGGGTTGATGCTAGAAGTGGTAGCTCATGAACTGGCGCGCTCTACAGAAACGGCCATGAAGTCTCTGGCGACCGCGCAGGCTCAGGACTTACCGGTCGAGGTTGCATCAACCCTGAAGGTGTTACGCACGGAAATGCAGTCGATGAACAAGCGATTGCGAGTGCTCGATCCGCTCAGCGTCTCAGCCCGACAGCGTCGCGAAACATTTGACCTTGTTGATTTGGTAACTGAGACCTTCAGCGGACGTTCCGCCCAGTTCGGGCGGCACCGGATCGATGCAAGAATCGCTGGTGCTAAAAGGCTTCTGGTTAACGGCGTGAAGGGCATGTATGTGCAAATAATCGAGAATCTGACGTCAAATTCAGTATTCTGGCTTAAGAAAGTAGCGAAGCAGGATCGATCCTTCACGCCGAAAATTACTGTCACCGTCGACTCTAGGTCTCGCACCGTGAAGTTTTCAGACAACGGCCCGGGTGTGGGCAAAGCATTAGTGGATGAAATCTTCAAGCCTTTCTTTTCAACAAAGGACCGCCGTCGCCGACAGGGCCTTGGCCTTTACATTGCTCGCGAATGCGCCGAATACAACGAGGCTCAACTATACCTCTCGGACGAGCACACTGAACACAACACCAGGCTAAACACTTTTATTCTGGAGTTGCCGCCATACGATGCTGGATGAGTTACGGGCAATCCTCACCCGGGAAGGGATCACAACCGCCGCCATCATCGACGACGTGTATGACGATATCCCTACATCTCATGACATCGATGACGAATCGTGGGGGTTTTTCCTCGATGATCACACTGATGATGACGTAGCGATCATTAGAGAAGGGTATGGAACAACAGATCCGGAGTCGCGTTGGCCTGAACTTAGAAGCGACGACTCCTTTATTAAGTTTCTTTGGGAGCGAAGAGCGGAAAGTGAAATACTGCAAGCTCTTTTCAGAACTTTCATTGAGCGTCAGCGAGCCGGGAAGGCGCAATTAGAACCCTTACGTGTCCTGCTGTTTGACGATCTAAAGCTGCAAGGTGGAGCCTACGGAGCGAATGCCCAGGAAGAGGTAGATGCGCAGCTCCTTTTCCTCGATCTCTTCCTCGGAGCGCAGCAAGATGAGGCCGCCCGTAATAAAGCCCTGAATCGTGTGAAGGCGACCGTTGATCTTCGACGAGAAGCCCCGCCGCTATTAGTGCTGATGTCATCGAGCGCACGCCTGCACCAGATGCGCGACGAGTTTCGCGATGATGCGGAGTTAATGGGCTGCCAATTCCGCACGCTGCAAAAGGCCTCACTCGAAAACCTGGCTGAAGTTTACGAATTACTTTACCGTCTCACCTCAACCTATCGGAACTCGTTACTGCTGAGCAGTTTTCTTGAGCTGTGGCATCAGGCGTTGGAGAAAGCCACCACACGCTTCCTGAAAACTGCTCGCCGCCTGGACTTAAGAGACTATGCAGATCTGCAGACCATGGTTCTTAATGCTGAAGACGAAATGATTGGTGCCTACTTGCTCGAGGTCTTTGGAAAGTATTTTCAGTTCGAGTTGGAAGAGGACGGGCGTTTGTCCGCGGCAGCACTTAAGCTCAACGAGATGGAATTTGATAGTTATCCTGCGCCACACTTCCTACCGGCCCCGGTTTCAGCTGACATCGCCGACGGCGTATTGTTTCGCAGCTCGAAAATTTTATCTAAATCAGAACCACTCCAGTTCGGAGATGTGTTGTTCTCTACTAGAGTTGACGCATTGGGCGAAGGCACGGAACCCTCTGCGAACTTTGCCATTGGTGAGCGAATCGCATTGCTGGCTTTGACGGCAGCCTGTGATTTGCAACATGGCTATGCCAAGCGATTATTCTTCATCGCCGGAGTAGCCAAGCCTTCGGAATTGCTGCTGCACAAACGACCGGATGCGCTGCTTACACCAATCCTAATGCATGAAGGTAAACCGTATGTGATTGAGTGGGATGTCGGTGCGCCTGTTGCCTGGAGCCTCAATGATCTTGAGAAGCATCTCAACCTCGAAACACCAAGCTTTGAACGTGTAAGGCGATTCAGGTCGTTGTTTTCACTACAGCTTCAACAAAGATTTACCAGCTCGCTCTCAAGAGTCGGGACGCCGGTGATGCCGCCGATGCAGCATGTGACCGGAGCTACGATTTCTTACCGAGACACAGACGGCTTACTGCACAGCCTTGTCGCAACTACACGTGCCGATCGTAAAGCGGTCCTGTTGGTCGGGCGCGACGAGCGAAAACTTGTCGATCGGCTGGTACTGGATTCTGAAATCGTCAGTGATTTGAAGATACAAATGCAGAAGGTGCAGCCAGACAATGTTGCAGCCAGTCAGCGACAGAAGTGGGCGGTCGCCATTCAGAACCGAGAAATGTTCTCGACGATGGAACAAGGCTTATCGTATTCCCGAAGTGGTTTGGAACGTTCTTTTAAGGGCAAAGAATACGACATTCTGACAATCGTCGGCCCATATGTGGAGGAAGGGACTAACCCAATAAGTGCGCAACGCACTATTCAGGACCAACGGGTCGGTCCGTTGATTATCGAACTGAATTTGGAACTCCAATGAGAGTTGAACACCGCCCGGTCAATTTGTTCAAACCTACCCGCCTGCAATTCTCGTTAAGTTTAGAGTCAGCGCGCATCTGATTTACGAATCTCTAGTCTGTACTTTCGGCCACGTTTAACTTCCGATTTGTACTTTCGGCCAAGCTATGCTGCCTAAGCCGTTCCTGCTAGCGAGCAAATGATGCTGTTTAATTGATCCTTTTGGCCACGCTATGGTGCATGTCATGGCCAAACTATGAGTAAAGTCACAATTAACTCCGGCGGCCTTTTCTCTTTGCCCAAGTCTTGCTTACAAAGAACACTCAAATCTCAACGAAGATCGTAGAATGTAGTTGCAGATGTTGAGAAGGCATTACCAACCAACGAGCGCACGATCATGGCGAACGACGAACATATTTCGATTCTGAAGAGGGGCGTCACAGAGTGGAATCGCTGGCGAGCCTCGACAAACCATCGCATAGCCGATCTCTCCGGTGCAGATCTATCCGGCATGAAACTAAACGGTGTCGATTTTCTCCGGACGAGCCTAAAGGGTGCCACTCTCACGAAGACCCAGTTCGAGCGCGCCCATCTCAAGGACGCCGATCTGACGGGAGCGACGCTCGACCAAACAAACTTCGAGCATGTGAATGCTCGGAATGCGATCTTCGACGAGGTCGTGGCGAACGAACCGAATTTCGAAGTCAGCACGCTACGTGGGGCCAGATTCCGGCACGCCCGACTTTTGGGAGCGCGATTTCACCGAGCTTACCTTCGGGACGCGGACCTGAGCGACGCATCATTAGCAGGTTGCTGGTTGCGCTTTGCCACGCTCGATAGCGCACGCTGCCAGAACACCGACTTCTCCAATGCAGATCTAAAATATGCTTCGATGGTTGAGGTCGACTTGAAGGGCGCAAACCTAACAAATGTCCAGGTTTTCGGCATTTCAGCGTGGGGTGTAGAAACGGACGCCTTTACGCGTCAGGACCTCATCGTGGGGATGGGTGCAAACGAGCAAGAGGCGCCGTTGCGCACACACGATCTTCGTACGGCGCAATTACTTGCCTTGATGCTCGATGCTGCTGGAGTCCGCACCGTCATCGACTCGGTCACCTCGAAACTGGTGCTAATCCTGGGGAGTTTCTCGCCAACCGAAAAGGTGGTGCTGGACGAGTTGCGTTTGAGTCTACAGAAGTATGGCTACGTCGCCATTGAGTTTGACTTCGAGCGACCGTATGAGCGGGACTACGCGGAGACGGTACTGACTCTGGTGGGGATGTCGCGCTTCGTGGTGGCCGACTTCACAAACGCCAAGGAGGTGCGCGCCGAGGTGGCGCAAGCCCGCAGTCAATACAAGCGAGTGCCCATTATGCTTATCGCGCGCGAAGGTGTTGCGCTGCCTATCACAATGGTCAATTCGTTTTCGGCGGAGGAACTGCAGCGTCTCGTGAGATACAAGGACATTGACGATCTACGACAGAAGGTTCAGCCGTCGATTATCGAACCAGCGGAGAGTCTGGTACGTCGGATTGCGGAAGGCATTGCAAAGTCAGAAGCAATTCTCCTCGGGACACTTGCCCAATAGACGAAGGTCGCTAGATTTGACTCCAGCGGCCTTTCTTTTACGAAGCGGGTGCCAGTAATGTCTTTAATTGAAGAGTTGACTCTGCGGTTCTCTGCGCACCTCGGCGATCTCTGCGTATAAACCACTACTCTCACGCAGAGATCGCCGAGGTACGCAGAGGGCCGCAGAGAAGAACCGCAAAGTAAGACACCACCAGGGTGCCCGATTCCTGTTTTCTCAAGAATATGAAAGTGCTGCTTGATGCCTGAAGTTAACAAAGCGATTGATGAGGTTAAGCCAGGTGAGTTGACTCGCGCCGGCGAAGTCCAGCAATAAACTTCCTCAATATTCCACAAAGCCGCCGATCGCTACAAAAGCGGACCAGGTGCGGGGATTACTGTCGGTGGGGTCGGAGCTGGAGAGCATGTCGAGTTGGGCTTGATGAAGTGCTCGAAGGGCGCTCATGCGATCGAGTTTTCGGTGTTTGTGGAAGGCGATCATTAGGCGGGAGGTTGGTTCTGACTCGACGGACCACAAACTTGCCACGACCATCGGCGCGCCGGCCTCGATGAACGGGCGTGCCATTCCGATCGCGCCCTCGCCGCGATAAAAGCGCTCGACGCCAGTTGTGCACGCCGACAGCACGACGAGGTGGGCGCGATTGAGGTTGATGCGATAGACGTCCGACGCGGTTAGTACTCCATCCGAATCCTGATTTCCATTAGTTCGAGAAGCCGCCTTCGCCAGCAGTAATCTGGAAAGCAAAGGTGAGCGCTCATCGGCGACGTAGTGTCCCGCGAAATGAATCACGTCCGCTTCAGGCATGCGCGCTTTCACCCGGCTTGCTTCCGCGTTTGGTCCAATAAGTGGAGTCGTGTCATACAACTGGGCCACAGATTCAGCCTCTCGGGCTGCCGCAGGAAGATCGGGGAGTAAAGGAAACCTGGCGAGATCAAAGCTCGGATTCCCAATGATCAATGCTGACTCATCCGTTGACCTACTTCTCGATGCAGCTCGTTCCGAACTCTTGATTACAAGGTTTGAACTAGGCGCGACACCAAAGACATAGTCTTCAACGAAGTATCTTCCTGTTTGCGGAGAAACAAGCGCAGCGAACGGCACGATATTGAGAATCTTGTCAGGCACGATGAAGATAACCGCATCGCGGTTCAGGCTGGGTTCTACCGGTGTGATGAGAGTCTCATAAAGCCGCTTAGCCCCGTTATTGCGCGCATCGACATTTGCAGACGTCAGTGCGTTTACGAATCCCGTCACACTTGCAGTTAACTCACTGACACTAACAGCTACGTGTTTGCTGTCGGTTGCAGTGCGGGAGATCACCCAGGCGACAAGCTTGTCTTCGAGCACGGAGTACTGAAGTATTTGACTCTGATCGGGCAGCCGCTGTTGTATCTCATTCAGAGTTAGCGGTCGAACGACTTTGCCGACTCGAACATCTATCCCTCCTCTACTCTTCACTACCTCGCCTCCAGCCGAAACCAGATCGAGGAGCGAACGCGCGTGCGATGCCTCCGAATATTCAAACGCCGCCTCGCTGTTCTGAAGAGTGAAGTACGTAAAATCGACCGCGAGGTCATACGTGCTTTGCGCGAGGTCGAAGTAACTGTTTCGGTTTGCGTCTTCTGTGATGCGTGATCGGTCCTGCTCAAGAAGGGCGATCGTCGACTTGATCTCTGCGCCGGCCGCCTCGTAATCCTTCAGTGCTATTAACGACTCGAGCTTGCCCTTGTGCGCTTCGGCGACGTAGAGCTGTTGGTTCAGTTGCTGGTGAAGCTCGATCGAGCGATTGTAAAAAGCAAGCGCCTGAGTGAATGAGTCCATCTCGCGGTGGATATGAGCGAGATTGAGCGTTGAGTGGGCCACAAGGTTGGCTTTGATCATTTCTCCGCGGACCGAGTTTGCCTCGTCGAGCGCGAGCTGTCCGTTCTGCAATGCGGCGTCGTAGTTGTTAAGCTTCTGATAAATCGTAGCCAGCATTGCGTAAGAACGAGATCGCAACAGCGGCACTCCCGACGCAACGGCCAGGTGCAGAGCCGACTCCTCAAATCCTAACGCCATCGAGGTAAAGCCAAGCGCATTCAGGTTTGCGGCCGTCTGTTGATAGAGCGACCAGACCTCGACCGGTTGAGGTGAAAAGGTCGCGGCCACATCAAGAGCGCGGAACGCGAAACCGATCGACTTATAAAGCTCACCTAGTTCATGGTAGTTCACCACCAGTGCCTGCAAGCTCCGAAGCTCACCGCTCGACTCTCCGAGACTCTCGTATATATCCAACGACTTCGCCGCGCTCTCGAGACTTTTGGAAAACTCGCGTCGCGATCCTTCGGCGTCAGCAACTGAGAAAAGCGCTCGCGCAAGCAACAGTTTGTAACCTCGTTCGGAACTGTGCGCCGCCAGTCGATCGAAGATCGCGAGCGCGCGATCCGCATACGGCCCTCGCACGTAAGCAGACCCAACCAACGCCTGGGCCATCAATGCTTCGCAGGTATTGCCGGCTTGCGTGAATATTACTTCAGCGCGACGGTACAGTTGCGAGGCATCTTCAAATTCCGCATTTCCGTACAACTCCGAGCCTGACTTGAGCAGTTGTCGACCTTGAGTGATGAGTTGAAGCTGACGGGGTGTGGCCTTCGAATAATAGGCGGCGAGATCGGCGGTGAATCTATCTCCGGTTCTTTCGAGCTCGAGTTTGCCGGCGAGTGAAATCATCTGAAGTCTTGGACGAGCTTCCGAGCTGCTCAAATACTCATCTATCAGCCGTTGAGTGATCGCGTTGTCGCCGCGATTGCGATTACGGCTCAGTAGTTTCCAGGCGCCGGTCTCGTCGCCGTTATTCGCCGCCACGACGAATGCTTCGTAGTCACTCTCTTTGTTGTTGAGCGAGCGGTTTTGTTTTTCTTCAAGGTGTGCGAGTCGCTTTCGCGCTTCGTTGGCCCATCCGGAGTTGGGATCTTTTTCGAGGTAGCTTTGCCAATCGGTTTTGGCTCGCTCCGGAAGATGCATTTGTTCATACAGCAGCGCACGGTTAAATCGTGCTTCAAGCAGAGAATCGTCAAGCTGGAGTGACTTATCCAGATGAGCAAGACTCTTGATCATCGCTTCAGCACGCTTGGTCGGATCGGTTTCCTGCCGGCCCTTTTCAAGAAATGCAGCACCAAGATCACTTTGAACACCGGCGTTTTCAGGTTGCGCCGCCGCAGCCTTATCAAGCCATTCGATCGCTTTATCAAATTTCTGCCCGGCCAGATACACTCGCCCAAGGGTGCGAAACGCAGGTGCGCCCGGATTCTCTCTTTCCTCTTTGAGTGCAATTAACTCGGCTTCAGCCAGGCGAGTGTCGTCCAGGTTTGCTTTGCCGTCTCCTCTCAACTGGGCCATGGGAGCGTAGCCAAGACCGGAGATCCGGCTTTCCAGCAGCCGCCCGTTTGTGTAGGCATTTGTCAGAGCGAGCAAGGTCTCTTGTTCGGGTGATTTAACCAGAAACATTCGCCATGCAAAGATCCCGATCGCGATGAGCAACACTGCGGCGACTGCCATGCCCGCATAGGATCTGAAAAACGACGGGGCTTTGGATTTTGACTTCAGGCCATACGCTCTCAACGTCTTTGCGAATCGGAGCTTCTCGTGTCGGCCGGGAGAACACAGGAAGAAACTTTCGAACTGGTCCCGTTCTGTTTTCGAGAGACTTCCTTCTACATACCGGTCGATCAGTTCGCGCTCGGCGGCCTGTAAGCTGTCATTCAGATCATCATTGGCCAGGTACACTTCTTCCATCCTGGCGGCCTCTTCCTCGGGCAGTAAGCCCAACAGATACCGCACCAGCCGATCTTGTTCGCTGGAGTCGTTACTCATTTCACTATCTCACTAATGCAATTGGTGCCGGAGCGATTTTGTTTCCGAGCCCAGTGCCTGGAAGCAGGTTTTGACGCAGCCTTCGAGTTTTGCGCGAAGACGAAACGCGCGCAATCGCAACGCTGCGGGCGCGATGTCGAGTTCCGCTGCCAGCCGCTTCCGGTTCCGAATCTTTTCGCCTTTCTCACCAATGTAGTAACCGATGATGAGCTCGCGATCCTCGACGCCGGATTGTTGCAGGCAATCTTCCAGGCACTCCAACTCTGCCTCAGACCGGCTGAGTTCCTCTTTGCGTTGCACAAGGTCGATCACATCTGCGCGAGGGTGCTCGACGTCGTGTAATTCATCGAGCGAGGCGGCGCGCCTGGGCGCCAACTCCCAATACTCCAGCAGAATATTTCGTGCAATGCCGATGAAGAAGCTGAGGGGATCGGTCGCATAGATCTGAATACCTTCGTCGAGTTTCTTGGCCGCGCAATTAATCGTTATGTCGGCGTAATCGTCGGGCGCTGCGCAACCGCGGTATTCAAAGAAGTTGGCGAGTTTTTGCCGGATTCTTTCGTATTTTTCGGCGGCCGTCTGGCGATCGAGGTCGAGGCTTTCGAGGAGCTTATCGAAAGCTTCCCGCGTGAGAGTCGCGTGCCTTCTCTGCAACACGGTGGGGTCCACGGCAAAACCTCTAAATCCCGATGATGTTTGGAAAACGAAGGAGTTGGGTCTGAACTGACGAAGCTTACGCGCAGCATGGTAATCACAACCTTTGCTCAAGAGCAAGAGGATTGAGAAAAGTTTGTGAAACGTTTTTTCGCTTCTGCCAATCCGTGAGTGAAGACTGATAGGAGGACGGCGAAAATGATCACTTACAAAACAAAGGACACGCATCCAGGAACGGTGCCAACCGCGACCATCTACCTGGACGGCTTACTCTGCTTTAGTTTCGATGATGCGAAGAAATGCACTATTGGAGTTAACCGTGCGGTTGGTAGCGGGCATAAGTGGAACCTTTCGGTTGTAAACCTGAAAAATCGCAAAAACATACTAGAGCGTAACCAGGAGAACACTGGAGATCTTCGCGAGGTTCTCATCGACGTTACGGGCGGCGCCATGGGGGGCGCGTATGTCTACAATGGAAGACGCCAAGTCTCATTACCCATCGACAAGGAGCGTCGCTTCAACCTGGAAAACTCCTGGATCGATCTGGAAGGTGAGCGAGGCCACAACCAACACTTCGAGAATGACGCCAAGACAATCTGGCCACGTTTTACCATCAACGAGGGCTTGTTTTGCGCCGGTAAATTGAGCAAAGCATCGTATGAATTAAGAGACAATAATCCCACGCCCCTGATAAAGCCGCTCGGCAAGATCGCGCTCCAGATCGTTGCGGACATATTTCTCGATCCGCGTAATCCGCGAAGCAAAATCGAGATCAACCTTCCAGATATGAAAGTTTCTCTCAACCATAGAAGCAAGTATCAGATCTTCATTACCAACAATTGTGCTTCCAAAAGAGTGGTCGATATTGATTTCCCGCTGCACTACCAGGCTTTCTCAGCCG
This sequence comes from uncultured Acidobacteriota bacterium, assembly GCA_963708055.1. Classification (GTDB taxonomy): domain Bacteria; phylum Acidobacteriota; class Blastocatellia; order Pyrinomonadales; family Pyrinomonadaceae; genus PSRF01. Next base: position 4,021,499 of record OY970193.1, read on the forward strand.
CCTTCAATGGCAAGCGCGGAAAGATGAAGACTAACGACCAATTTCACCTGGTCTACAACAATGGACAGGATGCGGCGGCGTCTAACTTCGCTCGTGCATCCGATCGGGCCCCATGTATGGGCGCTGTCTTTGGCCAAACAAGCGCCTTCAAGACTTAGTTTCAACTCAATCGGTGCCCCACGCGACAACTCAACGTTCGGCTACGTCCGAGCAAAACTCAATACCTCAATACTCAAAGGAGATAAGTTATGTCATGCAATAAATCTGCTCGCATCTTCAATAGAACAACGTTCCTCAACCGAAAACTCACTCGTCTGCGAATGATGGTTATATTCGCCGCCGTGATGATAGCCGGCGTGATGTCAGCGCGGGCGCAGGTCGTCGAATTTCCGCTTCTCGCCCACGACCTCAAGCCGGACGAGCGTATCGTCACCGATGTCCACGGCCCTGCAGGCGGCCCGCAGACCGGAGCCAAGGACCTCGCCATTTACCGTCGGGTCGCCAATAACGACTGGAGAAAACTGAAAGCCGGACAGAGCGACAACAGCCAGAATTCCAACTACCTGATCTATGGCCGGCCAGTCTACGCGATGGCCGGCGGCAAGGTAATCGGCTGTTGGCGTAACGCACCGGAAAATAGCGGCCCCACCATACACCCGGAGTACACCAACAAGAAGATCCTTCTCCAGGGCAACCACTTATGGATCCAGCAGACGGATGGCAACATCGCACTGTATGCCCATGCCCAAACCGGCGACATCCCGACCAGCCTGTGCCCCAATAACGCCACGCTCCTTACCGGTGACAGACGCACCGATGCGCACTGGGAGCAGCCCGAGGCGACCGTTACTAACGGCGCTACTGTCACTGCCGGGCAGTTGCTCTTTCACGTTGGCAATTCCGGCAACGCGAGCGAGCCGCACCTGCATGTCCATATCGTCAATTCATCCAACACCTGGCAGCCAATGAAGTTTGCCCGCGGCCAGACGACGCCTTTCACCAACAACACTGCCAGCCTCTACGGCCCCTGGACCGCACTGAAGGGCAACGCACTGTCAGTGTCGAGGATCCTTGTCTGGCCACCGCACCCGATCGGTAACTGGACGTACAATGGCATCGATGGCCCGTTTTATACGCTCGTGTTTGACCACTTCGTCGATTCAGGAATGATGCTCGATAAAGTGACCTGCAAGAATAATGGCGTCAGTTACGACACCACCTGGGTTCCGGTCAAGGGCTTGTGGAAATCGCATCACGGCATGACCATCATGGACTATGTGATGAAGAACGCAATGTACATGCAGCAGGGGTTTGTGCAGACATCGTTCAGCACCTGCGGCTCGGTGATGGTTGCTGTTTGGCGGAAGCCGGTGAGTTAACTGCATCGACATTGTGGGGCGGCCACGGAGAGCCGCCCTCACAATGGCATTACTAAAACCATCTGAAGTAGCGCATGAATGACATGAATCCCAGGATGAATTTGTCGCCCCAGATCGCGCACATGAGGCCTACGCCTAACGTAAAGATGACGGTAAAAGGAACCCCGAGTTGCACCCATAGCGCCAGGCCACCTGCTAGAATGGCGCCGATAATGAATCTCAAGCTGATCGTTACAGGGCTCACCTTGTTCATATGACACGCGGCACCGCCGGTTCGGTTCTGAAACAATCAAAGATAATCGCTGCTGCGGCGCTGGTCCTGGTGTTCATGGTCGTGCTGCTTCGAATGCAGGGACGCAGTTTTCTTTGTTCCTGTGGTGAGTTTGCGATATGGGTTGGTGACCATTGCAGCTCAAATACTTCGCAGCAACTGCTCGATCCTTACAGCCTCACACACGTGCTGCATGGTTTCATGTTCTTCTGGTTGATTGCGTTGTTGTTCAAGCAGATGCCACGGCCGTGGCAGTTGTGGTTGGCGATGTTGCTGGAGAGCGCGTGGGAAGTTTTTGAGAATACCAGTTTTGTTATCAACAAATATCGCACTGAAACAGCCGCACTCGGATACACGGGCGATACGGTCGTCAACTCCGTAGGCGATCTCGCCTGCGCGCTGATTGGATTTGTAATCGCGCAAAAGCTCGGGTGGTGGCGGTCGCTAATCGTGTATGTGTTAGTCGAACTGGTTTTAATCTTTTGGATACACGACAGCCTGTTGCTGCAAATACTGATGCTGGTGCGACCAGTTGAAGCCATCAAAAACTGGCAGATGTGCCAGTGAGATCAGCTTACTTGCTTGAGGATGTAGTTGCTGCCGGCACGAGCACGCGGTTGTTGAGATCTTTCAACGCCAGGCGATTCTTTTCGCGCAGTTCGGCCGCATCCCGTCCCACCTGAATGTGAACTGATTCCGACAACGCAATCTTCTTGAACGTCGCGTAGGGAATGTTCAATTCCAAAACTTCGACCTTCGTATCCCACGTGCCGACTTTGCCATTATTCACCGGGATCATTCGGCCCAGCTTAAGAGTTTCTGTGTCAGTGACGACGGTCAGGTCTCTCTGATCCGGTGCGTGGAACTGAACCCAGTCTTTATTTTCAAACACAACTTGAATATTCACCTGGCGAACGTGATTGACCTGAGTTCCCGGGCAATGCAGCGCCACTTCGATGCTCATGCACGCATTCTTGAACTTGTCTTTGAACCCGTCGCAACTGACTTTCATTCGGTGTAGTCGCATCACCGTCTCGTAATTGAAACCGTCGTACTTGGTTTCAATTTTCCCGCCGTGCTTTACGGGTTCGGTCGTTTGCGGTTTTACGTCGGCAGATTGAAAAAGAAAGATTGCGGCGCACGCAAAAACAAGCAGGATCGATTTCATAAAACTTCTCCAAATCCACGATTAAGTTGTTGCAACTATGGTGAAGAATCGGGGCCGAGCCGTTGAGGAAACTCCTAAGCAACATAGCGAAGGCCGGGAGGGTGTGTCAATAAATTTGTGCGACGGATTTGCAGGATATATCCTGATGAGCCTTATTAGTCTTGTAAATCCTGTTTGAGGATCAAATATGACATCTTCACTTACCGACCGCCTGCAGGCTGCCAACGAAGAATTCGCTCGCCATTATCCGGGTGAAACCGGGCGCCGGCAGCCCGTCCACACGGTTTACGGCGGCGCACATTTGTTTAAGTCTGACTCGGCAAAGCGTCTCGGTTCGCTGGCGCGACGGTCGTTGGATCAGTTTGCGCCTGATTTTCTCACGTTTGCGCGAGCCGTCGACCTCCCCGGCGCATACGAACTTCCGGAAACGAGCGACGAAGCAAGTGAACTGGTGTCGTTTCTGAAAGCCGAGCCCGAGCGGGCGCGTAAAGAAAAGAAGAGCGCGTGGCTGGCATACACGATCTATCGCCGCGTGGTCGAAAAACTGCAACGAGAACCGGTGGAAGATTTCCGCATCGACTTTGAAGACGGCTATGGAAATCGCCCGGATGAGGAGGAAGACGGTCACGCAGTTTCTGCCGCCGCCGAAACGGCTGAAGGAAACAAGAATGGCACGTTGCCGCCGTTTATCGGGATTCGGATCAAGCCATTCAACGAGGAGTTGCGGGCGCGTAGTTTTCGGACGCTGGAGATCTTTGTCTCAACGCTCGCCGATCTCAATCAGGGTCAGTTGCCGGATAATTTTGTCGTTACTCTGCCGAAGATCACGATTCCGGAACAAGTGTCGACTCTCGTCGCGCTGTTGGCTGAGCTTGAGAAGCAGACAGATCTGGCGGAAGGCAGTTTGAAGTTTGAAATGATGATCGAAACAACCCAGTCGATCATCAATCATCAAGGTCAGATCAATCTTCCGTTGTTGCTGGCTGCAGCGGAAGGTCGATGCATCGCCGCACACTTCGGTACTTACGACTACACCGCCGGATGCAGTATCACTGCTGCGCACCAGCACATGTTGCACCCGGCGTGCGACTTCGCGAAGCACATGATGCAGGTTTCTTTTGCCGGCACGGGCATCTGGCTTTCCGACGGTGCGACCAACATCATGCCGGTTGCTCCACATCGTTTTGTTGAAGGTGGTGCGCCGCTCACACCGGCACAGATCGAAGAGAACCGCGACGTGGTCCATCGAGCCTGGCGGCTTCATTACAATCACATTCAACATTCATTGACGACTGCGTTTTATCAGGGATGGGATCTGCATCCGGCGCAACTGCCGACGCGATATGCGGCGGTTTATGCGTTTTTCCTCGAGAGTTTGGAAGCGGCTTCTGAGCGGCTGACGAACTTCGTCGAGAAAGCTGCGAAGGCAACGTTGGTCGGCGATGTGTTTGACGATGCTGCGACCGGACAAGGGCTGCTCAACTATTTCCTGCGCGCGGTTAACTGCGGCGCCATCACTGAAGCGGAGGCGATCGAGTTGTCAGGACTGACGTTGGAAGAGCTGCATTCAGCGTCGTTCGTGAAGATCCTGAAGAACCGGCAGGCGTTGTAATTGTGGTAAACTCACGGCAACTCACAAACATCGGAGCGTTATGACTACCAAAGCCCAACTTCTCACCATTGCCGATTGGGATGCGATGCCGTATGGCGACGGTAATCGCTACGAAATTATAGAAGGAGAACTATTTGTGTCCTGCGCACCAGGCCTCACACATCAAATGGTTTCTGACAATCTCTTGGTCGAGATTCGAAGTTTTCTTAAAACCAACCCTATTGGAAAAGTTGTCAGTACTCCGGGCTTGATTCTCAGCAACACTAGCGGAGTGATTCCCGATCTGGTTTACTTTTCTCATGAACAGCGCGAATCGATTGTAATTGACGATCGCTTGCACGGACCACCGGCGCTGGTGGCCGAGATCTTGTCGCCTGGTTCGACGAACACCAAACGCGATCGCATCGCTAAACTTCAACTCTACGCCAAACACAACGTCACCGAGTATTGGATCATCGATCCGTTGGCGATGACATTGGAGAAGTACGTTAACCAGAACTCATCTTTAATTCTGGAAGAAATCTTGCGGCATGAGGACACGCTGACGACCGCTGCTCTGCCCGGATTTTCGTGTCCGATGAGCAAAATATTTGAGCGCTAATACGATGACTTTCTTGAAACTAACTATCGCAATCGTTGTAACTATGGCACTGCTTTCATCCACGTTGACCGGTCAGAAAAGAGCCGGCGATCCGGAGCTTGCGCGCAAGATCGCGCGTTTCGCACCCACGACCTTAACGGCCGACACTTCCAAGCTGACTGCGAAGGACAAGCTCGCGCTCGCGAAAATCATCGCTGCGGCAAAGCTGTTTGATCCGCTGTTTCTGCGTCAGGTTTGGAATGGTAACGAGGCGCTCGAAAAGAAGTTGCTGGCTGATAAAACTCCCGCCGGTCGCCAGCGTCTTCACTATTTCTACATCAACGATGGTCCATGGTCGCGTCTCGATGAGAAAGAGCCGTTCATCGATGGTGTGCCGCGCGAGAAGCCTGCACACGCGAGCTACTATCCTGACGACATGACGAAAGACGAGTTTAACTCGTGGCTCGAAGGGCTCTCCGACAGCGATAAGCAAAAGGCCACCGGATTTTTCTATCTCATTCGACGCGGCGCTGATAAGAAACTGATGATGGTGCCTTACAGTGAGGCGTACAAAGAATATCTCGAGCCGGCCGCGAAACTGTTGCGCGAGGCTGCCGCACTCACCACCAACGAAACCCTGAAAAACTTTCTAAACAAACGCGCCGATGCTTTCGGCTCCGACGATTACTACGACAGCGACGTCGCCTGGATGGATCTTGATTCGCCGATCGACGTTACGATTGGACCATACGAAACTTACGAAGACGAGTTATTTAGTTACAAAGCCGCATTCGAAGCTTATGTCACGCTGCGCGACGATGCGGAGACGGACAAGCTCGCGAAATTCAGCGGCCACTTACAGGAACTGGAAAACAACCTGCCGATGGATCCGCGTTACCGTAATCCGAAGCTCGGCGCCGCTTCGCCGATTCGCGTGGTGAATGAGGTTTTCGCGTCAGGTGAAGGCAACAGCGGCGTGCAAACAGCCGCCTTCAACCTGCCAAACGACGAGCGAGTAGTTAAAGAGAAAGGCTCCAAGCGCGTCATGCTCAAGAATGTGCAGGATGCGAAGTTTAACAAGACACTGATTCCAATCTCACGAGTGGTTTTGGATCCGGCGGAGCAATCAGCTCTCGCTTTTGATTCATTTTTCACACACATACTCTGTCATGAGTTGATGCACGGTCTTGGACCACACAACATCACTGCCGGCGGTCAGGAAACGACCGTGCGTAAACAATTGAAGGAGCTTTATTCGGCAATCGAAGAAGCGAAGGCCGATATGACGGGACTCTGGGCGCTTCAGTTCATGATCGATCGGGGCATTATCGAGAAGAGTATGGAGCGAACTCTGTACACCACTTATCTCGCGAGTATGTTTCGATCGGTGCGCTTCGGAATCACGGAGGCCCACGGGCGTGGCGTGGCGATGCAGTTCAACTATCTGACTGATGAGGGCGCGATCAAGTTCAACCAGGCCAAAGGAACGTTCAGCATTGACCACGCGAAGATTAAAGAATCAGTGACGAAGCTGACGCGTGAAATACTTACACTCCAGGCCGAAGGTTCGTACGACAAAGCGAAGGCGATGTTGGATAAGTTTGCGGTGATCAGACCGCCGATGCAGCAGGCGCTTGATAGGTTAAAAGCTGTGCCGGTGGATATTGAGCCCGTATTCCCGTTAGCAAAGTAGCCACGGATAAAACGGATTGCCGATCCGATCCAGATCCGTTTTAGCCACAGATCACAAGTTCTATTTTTCTTTGAACTGTTTGCGGAAGAAGGTCGCGATCTTCCAGGCATCGATCGCTTTCCACGGCAATTCACCGGTGGTGTAGTGTCCGCATGGAAGCCAAACGACATCCAGCGGCAAATTGTGCCGGCGTGCTTCGGCGATTGCTTCCTGCGAGAGGTCGAGCGGAAAAGTGAGATCGTAGCGCGCCACGATAAAACGAATCGGCCGGTGGCCCATCCGCGCCACCCGTGGCATAAACGGCAAGGGACTGATCGGCGTCCAGTACGTGCGCAACTCATCGAGCGTCACCTGTTCGCCAAGGCTCGCGCGCACATGCGCTGTCGAGATACCGTTCCAAACTACATCCGCGAAATATCCCGAAACATGATTGAAGGCGCCCGCATTGAGATCCGGGTCGTGCGCAAAAGTAAGAAACGCGACACACGATCCGATACTGGTGCCAAGTATGCCGACACGTTCGTATCCTTCAGCCTTCAACCAGCGCACCGCCGCACGTGTATCCAATACCGCTTGCCTGACCGATTGCAGTGTACGTCCGATGTTGGCACTGACGAGATGATCGGCGCGTTCGATCTCAGCAGGCTTTCGTTGCAGGTGATAGGGAAGTGTCAGGCGCAGCGCCGACATGCCAATCATGTTGAAGATCCGGCATGCTTCAACGTGACTCTCCGGTTGCGCATTCCATTGCGGCAAAACCACCACAGCATTGCGCGGCTTTTGTCCGTTTTTCGATTTGGCGGGGAAGAAGCGAGCGTGTGCGGTGTTGTTTTCGATCGACGGCGTTTGAACGGCGCTGGTCCAGGTAAGTTGATCGCCGACGAGCCGGTAGTCAGTTACCGGTGGCAACGCAAAAAACTCTTCGCTGGCCGGCATTACACGTTCGGTGTGCCGGCGAAACAGCTCACGCGGATCGTCGCCATTTACATGATCGACGATGTACTCGAGACCCCATTCAAAGGGCCGCACCAGGCGGTTGTTATCGCGTTGGTGGTACCAGCGCTCGCGCCGGTACATGTAATTCTTCCAGAAGGCCACGGATTACCAGATTATCAGTCTTTGATCCGTGGCTCAAAGAGACGCCGAATTATCTTGGGCAGCAGCAGGGAAGTGTTGAGTATCGACCCGGTGGTAAAACGCTTCGCGAAGTCACGAAAGAGCTCGCCGGCCTGTTGCGAGTAAGGGAACCACCACACGTCCGCAAGCCCGGGCATGGCGTTCAAATGGATGTGTTGCGCGCTGACCATTTCGAGCAGACCGAGCTGGCCGTGCGTTCTGCCGTAGCCGCTTTGTTTTACACCGCCCCAGGGTGTTTGCGCGACCGCGTGGGTGTAAACCACTTCGTTGATCATCACGGTGCCGGCGTCGACTTGTTCTGCGATTCGTTTACCGCGATTTATGTCTCCAGTGAAAACGCTCGCGGTTAATCCGTAAATGCTGTCGTTCGCAAGCTTGATCGCTTCGTCATCAGTTTTGAACGTCATGATGGGTAACACTGGTCCAAACGTTTCATCGCGCATTAACTTCATCGAGTGATCGACTCCAGTCACGACCGTCGGTTCATGAAACCAGCCTTCAGTGTGTGTGAGTCGATGACCACCGGTGCGCACTTGTGCGCCTCGCTCGACGGCGTCGCCGACGTGGTTCTCGACAATCTCCAACTGACGCTCGTTCGTCATGGCGCCGATGTCGATCTCGTCGACTGAAGCCTTGTCCTGCTTGAGCAGTTGGGTTTCTTTGACAACGATGTTGATAAACTTCTCAGCGATTGATTCATGCACGTAACAGCGTTCGATTGAAGCGCAAGCTTGTCCCGAGTTGCAGAATGCGCCCCAGATCGCTGCGCGGGCTGCGTTTTCAAGATTCGCATCGGCGAACACAATCATTGGATCCTTGCCGCCGAGTTCGAGTACCACCGGCGTTAAATGTTTAGCCGCCGCTTCAGCCACGCGTTTGCCGGTATTGACGCTGCCGGTGAACATGATCTTGTTTACACCAGCATCGACGAGCGCGGCGCCGGTTGAGCCGTCGCCGGTTACGACTTCGAAGAGACCGTCAGGCAGTTGCGCTTGTTTGAATATCGTTTGAATCTTTAACGATGAAAAAGGTGTTAACTCACTCGGTTTAAGCACTACCGCATTGCCCGCCATTAGCGCCATTACAACCTCGTCGAGCGGCGTAGCCCATGGAAAATTCCACGGCGAGATAATTCCAATCACACCGAGCGGTTTGTAAACGATGTACGACGAGCGAGCCATAAAACTGTATTGGCCCAAACCGATTCGTTTGCGTTTGAGCAGCTTCTCGGTGTTGTGAGCAAAGTAGTGCATGAGATCGAGTGTCGGCACGACCTCCATCGAGATTGCTTCCGCAACTGGTTTACCGGTTTCGCGCGAGATGAGTTGCGCGATCTCATCCACTTGAGCGAGCACTATCTCGCGAGCACGCAAGATGTAGCGCGCACGTTCGCCATACGAGAGCCTCGACCATGCGGGTTGCGCGGCGCCGGCGCGGTTTACCGCAGACGCCACTTCAAGCGCGCCCAGCAACGGTGTACGCCCAATCTCCTCGCCGGTTGACGGATCGTGAGAGACAATCTCCTGCGCTTGTGATCGTGAAAGAGTTTGAGTGCTCATAGTTTGACCCGATTATCCATCCGGTAGACTGTCGGGTACAATGCCAAAACTTCAGAAGTTAAGTGTTTTTTGCTTTTTCAGCCTTTTTGTGGCCGAACCCACTTTCGAGGAGATCTCGCATGATCAGACCGCAGCTCAGGGAGTTTATGCGGCGCATGGCGCCTAAATCAGTCGCTATCATACCCGGCGCCCACGACACCCGGCGTTCCAACGACACTCATTACCGTTTTCGCCAGGACTCCGATTTTTTCTACCTGACGGGCTTTGAAGAACCCGATGCCCTCGCCATTATGAAACCTGGCGACGACAAACCGTACGCGTTGTTTGTGCGCCCGAGAGATCCTGAAAGAGAAATTTGGGACGGTCGTCGCGCAGGGGTCGAAGGTGCAGTGAGTGATTTCGGAGCGTCTGCGGCATTTCCGACAGCGGAGTTTGATTCGAAGTTAACCGAAATTCTCGACGGTGCTGACGTGCTTTATTACCGGCTTGGGGTGGACCAGGATCTCGATAACGCCATCATCAAAGAGATCGCGCGAATGCGATCGCTCAATCGCAAGCCGATTCATCCGCCGGAGACGATTATCGATCCGGCCACGATCGTGCACGAGATGCGTGTGCTGAAGAGCACTGAAGAACTCGAGATCATGCAGACCGCTGCCGACATCGCCGCCGAAGCTCATTGTGAAGCGATGAAAGCCGTGCAGCCGGGCATGCACGAATACCAGGTTGAAGCCTTGATTGAGCAGATATTCCGGCGACATGGCGCAGCCGCTCCCGCTTACACTTCAATCGTCGGCGCTGGTCCAAACGCCACCGTGCTTCATTACATCAACAACGATGGCGAACTTCGCGACGGCGACTTGTTGTTGGTGGATGCAGGTGCTGAGTACAAAGGCTACGCTTCGGATATCACACGCACGTTTCCGATCAATGGTCGTTATAGCGAGCCGCAGCGTGAGGTTTACGATCTCGTGTTGAAGGCGCAGATGGCATGTGTAGAGATGGTCCGACCCGGCGTGACGCACGATCAGTTGAAACAACATTCAATCGAAGTGCTGACTGAGGGGATGGTTGAGTTAAGTTTGCTTACCGGCAAGCCCGAAGAACTCATCAAGGAAAAGAAGTACGAGAAGTTTTACATGCACGGGCTCGGTCACATGCTCGGCATCGACGTGCATGATGTTGGTCGATACTACTTCGGGAAGGAATCGCGGGCGCTCGAGCCCGGTGTGGTGATGACCGTTGAGCCCGGCATCTACATCTCGCCTGATACTAAAGACATTCCTGAAAAGTACCTCGGTATTGGCGTGCGGATTGAGGATGATGTGCTCTGTACCAGCAATGGACCAAGAGTGTTGACGACGAAGGTGCCAAAGCAGGCTGAAGAAATCGAGGCTTTGATGAACAGTTAGATACAGGATTAACAGGATTCACAAGATAAACAAGATATCTTGTAAATCCTGAAAATCTTGTAAATCATGTCTTAACGCATCTTCTGAATAATGGCGTCCGCAAACTCCGCGGTCTTCGCCGTTCCTCCAATATCGCGCGTGCGCACCTGACCTTCTTCAAACACCGTCATCAGCGCCTTCTCAGTACGATCGGCCGCCTCACGTTCACCGATGTAGCGCAACATCAAGATCCCCGATTGCAGCAAAGCGGTTGGGTTTGCAATACCCTGGCCCGCAATATCAGGCGCCGAACCATGCACGGCTTCAAACACCGCGCCCTTCTCGCCAATGTTTGCTCCCGGTACCAATCCCAGTCCACCAACCAAACCAGCACACAGATCCGAGACGATGTCGCCGTACAAGTTTTCGAGCAACATGATGTCAAACTGTTCCGGTCGCATCACGAGTTGCATACAGGCGTTGTCTACGATCTTGTCGTCGGCGATGATTTCCGGATAGTCAAGGCTTACTTTACGGAAACAGTCGAGAAACAGACCGTCCGAAAGTTTCATGATGTTTGCTTTATGCACCGCGGTCACTTTTTTCCGCGACTCGCTGCGAGCATGTTCAAAAGCAAAACGCGCGATGCGTGTTGAAGCTTTTTCGGTGATGATCTTCAAACTCTCAACCACACCGGGCACCACCACGTGTTCCAATCCGGCATACAAACTTTCCGTGTTCTCGCGCACCACCACCAAATCCAATTCCGGATACCGGCAGGGCACATTTGGCAACGCCCGCACCGGTCGCAAGTTCGCATACAGATCGAGCGTTTTACGCAGACCGACATTGACGGAAGTGAAACCCTTGCCGATCGGAGTTGTAATTGGTCCTTTAAGCGCAACCTTGTTGCGCAGGATTGAATCGAGCAGCTCTTTGGGAAGCGTTTCGCCGAATTTTTCAAGCGCCTGGGCGCCGGCGTAATGGGTTTCCCATTGAACCTCCACGCCGGCTGCTTCGATGATTCTTACTACGTTGGAGGCTACTTCAGGCCCGATGCCGTCGCCTGGAATCAGTGTGATAGGATGCATTTTTAGAGAATAATCTTTGGACCGATTTTTGCCAAATCCGTCCCTAAAAACAAATGAGCACTGTAATCATCGGTGGTGGTGTGATTGGTTTGTCAATCGCGCGCCAACTTGCGTTGCGCGGAGTGCGTGACGTTTGTTTACTCGAACGCGCGAACCTCGGCAAAGAGGCGTCGTTTGCTGCCGCCGGCATGTTGCTCCCACAGATTGAGGCAGATGTTGACGACGACTTCTTCCGCTTTGCATGTAGGAGTCGTGACCTGTATCCAGCCTGGGCGGACGAACTGCGAGACGAGACCGGCATCGACGTCGAACTCGACACCACCGGAACGATCTACCTCGCGCTGGACGAACACGACCAGGAAGAGATCGAAAAGCGATACTACTGGCAAACGCGTGCCGGACTTGCCGTCGAACTTCTAAACGCTGTGAGTGTTCGTGCACTCGAACCGTGCGTCTCCAGCGCCGCCACAGGCGCGCTGCTGTTTCCCAAAGATATTCAGATCGAAAATCGCCGATTGCTAAACGCACTAGCCAACAGCGTCAATAAGCTGGGCGTCAAAGTAATAACCGAAACAAATGTCGAGTCGCTCATCGTTGAGCGCGAGCGAGTTACCGGTGTTCAAACTAATCGCGGTTTGATTGCCTGTGACACGGTCGTGATCGCGGCCGGCACGTGGAGCAGTTTCCTGTTGCGTCCGACGACGTGCCCCGATCCTGCGATTCAACCTGTGCGTGGCCAGATGGTTTGCTTTGAATCGAAACCACAATTAACCCGGCACGTTATCTACAGCCCGCGAGGTTACATCGTGCCGCGACAGGATGGGCGACTTTTGGCGGGTTCAACCAGCGAAAACGCGGGCTTCGCGAAGTCAGTCACGGCAGGTGGAATCAGCACGATCCTGACGAATGCGCTCGAAATCGCGCCTTCAATTGCAGCTTTGCCGGTAGTGGATTCCTGGGCTGGATTGCGGCCAAAAGCCGCTGACGGTTTGCCTGTGTTGGGTCCTTGTGGTGAAATTGACGGGCTCTTTTATGCAACCGGGCATTACCGGAATGGAATCCTACTCGCGCCTTTAACCGCGGAGTTAATTACCAGAGCGATTGTTGAGGGTATAGCTTCGCCGGCGCTGGCTCCTTTTAGTCCTGATCGTTTTAGCTCGCAGCCCGTTTTAAGATGACTTTCAAAACATTATTCCTTTTTCTGTTACTGCTTACCTCAGTGTCGGTTCTGGGGCAGGGCCTGGCTCCGAGCACCAACGTTGATACAAAAATCGACGACCGCCCGGCGCAAGTGTTATACGAAGAGGCAAACGGTTACCTGGGAAAGCGATATCAGGAATTCAACAAGCAGAAACTGCCTTTTGATCCAAAACTCGAAGCACAAACGAAAAAAGAGCAAAAAGAACTCGCCATCAAAAACGCGGCCACGCTGAAGTCACGTGCACGCCTGGCGAATGAGGATCTCTACTATCTCGGCATGCTGAATCACGTCGCCGCTGATACTGACGCCGCCTTAAGCGCGATGCGACAGTTTTTGAAAGATGATCCCGACGGTCAACAAGCGCAGACGGCGCGAAACGTCGTCGTGCTTTATTCAGTCAAGAAAGATCTGCTATCAGAAGCGACGTCGACTGTCGCCGCGTATGAGCGACACCAACCGCAGATTCCCGACGATCGTTATCGCATGGAACTCCTGATCACTGACGCTTATCTGCGTGCGAAGGATTACACGGCGATGACGACGCACGCGAAGCAAATGCTCGCAGCGTCGAAGAAGTTTATCGAGACAAACAAAAGTGAAGTCTTCCGGCGCGATGAGATGCTGTTGAAATCGACCGTGCTGCTGGCAGATTCTTATTTGAAAACCGACAAAAAAGACGCGGCGATTGCGACGTTGACCGAATTGCGACGCCTCGCGATTCACCTGCCTTCGGCGAGTCTTTACAAGGACGCGACGATACGTTTGAGCCGGGTCGATCCGGCGTTAAATACCGAGGCGCTTTTCAACGATAGTTTGGCATTGTCAGACAGACCGTTGCCGGAGTTGGAAACAGATAAATGGATCGAACAGTCGCCGGTAAAGCTGTCGGATTTGCGCGGTAAGGTTGTGTTGCTCGACTTCTGGGCCCCTTGGTGTGGTCCATGCCGTTACACGTTGCCAAATCTTTCTCGCTGGCATGAAGCATTGAAGGGCAAAGGACTCGTGATCCTGGGTGTGACCAAGTACTATGGTCACGGTGGTGGGAACGAGCTGAGCCCGGCCGAAGAGCTTGTTTACCTGCGCGATTTTCGCACGCAGAACAAGTTGCCTTACGGTTTTCTGGTTTCCGATTCGAATAAGAACGATTTCAACTACGGCGTATTTTCCATCCCGACGTCGTATTTGATCGATCGCAAGGGCGTTGTGCGTTACATCTCACTGGGCGCGAGCGAAGATGAGATTACGTTGTTAGGCGAATTGACTAAGAAGTTAGTGGAAGAGAAGTAAGGATTTTCCAATTGCCGATTGCCGACTGCCAATTTATTTGGGCTACGGCATCAACAAATCGGCAATTGGCAATCGGCAATTGGAAATAACAAAATGGATCAGGGCATTTCATTATTAAATATCGGTATTTCATTTGGCGCTGGAATACTTTCGTTTCTTTCACCATGCGTATTGCCGCTGGTGCCGGGTTACATCTCGCTGATCTCCGGCGTCAGCATTGAAGGACTGAAAGAAGGGAGCACCAACCGGCGAGCGGTAATCATCAACTCGTTGGCATTTAATGCCGGTCTTTCAACTATCTTTCTGATTCTCGGCACGACTGCTGGTTTAGTTGGTGCTGCGATCACGAGTAATCCGTGGGTGCGGATTATCGGTGGTCTGATAATCATCGCTTTTGGTTTGCAACTGATCGGCCTGCTCAAGATCTCAGCACTCTACAAAGACACACGCCTCTTCTCCGACGATAAGCCACGCGGAATAGTGGGCTCGGCTACTTTAGGAATGGCGTTCGCCGCCGGCTGGACGCCCTGCATTGGTCCAATACTAGGCGGAATCATCGGACTGGCTGCCACAAGTGGCGGTTGGCGTAGTGGTTTGATCCTTTCGGCGTTCTACTCGGCCGGACTGGCCGTGCCTTTCCTGTTGACGGGTTTGGGTATTAATCAGTTCCTCGGTTTTTATAAAAACTTCCGCAGGCATTTACACAAGGTGGAAGTTATTTCCGGCGTGGTGTTGATCGCAGTCGGCTTGCTCGTGATGACCGGCCAATCGACGTTGCTGGCTAGTTCACGCTTTATGGCGTGGATTCCGAATGCCGAAGGTTTGCTCAGCTTTGGTGAACAGAAGCAACCACCTCCGCAGCCTGCCGCAAACACCAGTTTCGATCCGGCGCCCGACGTAGAGTTTCAAACACTCGCGGGCAAACCTTTTCGACTCAAGGAGCTTCAGGGTCAGGTAGTTTTGCTGAACTTCTGGGCCACCTACTGCATTCCGTGTCGTGAAGAGATTCCGGCTTTGAATTCTCTGCAGCAGGAACTTCAACCGCAGGGTTTGGCAATCGTCGGCGCTTCACTTGACGACGATATCGACGGCGTAAATGCTTATCAGAAAGAAGTCGCGAAGTTTGAATATCAGGTCTTGCTTGGTGGTAGTGATGCCAAAGTAAAATATGCGCAATCAGTGCTGCCGACTACTTACCTGATCGATCGCCAGGGGCGCATTCGTCAGAAGATCATCGGCGCCCGAGACAAAGCTGGGTGGGAGGCGGCGGTCAAACCGCTGCTGGCTGAGGCGCCTGCAACTGCAAGCGCCGCAAAGTAATTGCCGATCTTCAAATTGCCAATTGCCGATTTGGGTTATTCGCGCGGCGTTCAACATTGGCAATCGGTAATTGGCAATCGGCAATCTCTTCAGAGTTGGGGGAGTAGTAACCATGAAACGAACATTAATTGCCCTCTCCATTCTTGCATTCGCATTTGCTCTTGCACCTTCGCTCGCGCGCGCGCAGGCTGGCCACGAGTATTCGCCGATGGTTGAATCCACGGTCAACTACAAAAACTGGACACTGCCCAATCTCGTCACTAAGAAAGACGAAGATTTGCGCAAGCTGATGGAAGGCAAGAAACTGGTGATGATTGTTTACTTCGCGCCGTGGTGTGGCAACTGGCGCCACGAAGCACCAATCGCCGCGAAGCTGTATGAGAAATACAAAGCTCAGGGCTTCCAGGTAATTGGCGTCAGCGAATACGCAATGCGTGGTGATGTTGAGAGCTACTTCGCTCCCGATGGCCCACCATATCCAGTCGTTACTGAATCGGAATCGCGGGAAGACCGGGAAAAGACAGCCCACTTCGCCTATCGCCAGCTCACCGGCGACAAGCGCAAATGGGGCTCGCCCTGGAACATCTTTCTCGAACCGGGCAAACTCAACGCCAAAGGCGATGTGCTCACCGAGAAGGCCTGGGTGGTAAACGGCGAATTGATTGAAGAGGAAGTTGATAAGTTTATCGCGTCGAAAGTCACCCCCACAACGGCCGCCGTTATCGAACCTTGTAAAAACTAGGCCACGGATCACACGGATAACATGCGGATCGAGACTTCAATCTGTATTAATCAAATAAAATCCGTGTAATCTGTGGCTAAAATCCAAAAATGAATCTGCGTCTTCTTTACCACGGTCACTGTTTCGACGGTGTTGCCTCAGCGGCGACGTTTACTCGTTTCTATAAGGAACGAATCCATCCCGAAGCGGAAGTTAACTACACGGGCTTACTGCATCGGCCGGGAAATCTCTTCGACCTCGAAATGTTTGATTCTGACGAGAATGCGATCGTCGATTTCAAATATGCGGCGTCGGAAAAGTTGACGTGGTGGTTCGATCATCACGAGTCTGCTTTTCTTACTCCGGAAGACGAAGCTCACTTTCGAGCCGATACCTCGGGCAAGAAGTTTCTTGATGCGACGAGAAAGTCGTGCACCGAGTTTATTGCCGACGTCGCCCGCGAGCGTTTCGGTTTCAATGCCGAGCCGATCAAATCGCTGGTCCATTGGGCTCACATCATCGACGGCGCGTTGTACGAATCGCCGGCTCAATGCGTGGAATTGAAAGAACCCGCGTTACAACTGATGCAGGTAATCGAAGCCGATCCTGACGATTCGTTCATTGAACAAATCATTCGCGAACTTACCGTGCAGTCGCTCGAAGAAGTCGCCACCAGCGCTGAAGTGCAACGACGTTTTCAACCGATTCTCAAACAGCATTTGGAAACACTCGAAACGGTTCGCCGCAAAGCGACCAGCGCCAAAGGTGTGGTTCATTTCGACCTGGTGGACGAAGGTTACGACGGTTTCAACAAATTCATTCCTTACTATCTGCATCCTGAAACAACTTACTCGGTAGCGCTTACGCGGGGAACGCAGCGTACTAAGATCTCAGTCGGCTCGAATCCGTGGGCGCCGGTGCCGCGCACTCATAACATCGCGAAGATTTGTGAACGTTACGGCGGTGGCGGCCACGCTGTAGTCGGCGCTGTTTCTTTCAAACCCGAAGAAGTTGAAGAAGCACGCGCGGCGGTGAGAGAAATCGTGTCAGAGCTTTCAAGACCTTGAGACTTTATCCGCAGATTACACGGATTTCACTAATTCTGTTCCTCGTTCTTAGTGTGGTCGTCACCTCACTTGCTCAAACCCAACAGCCCCCAAAACGCAAAAAACTAAAAGACTTCGGTTCCAGTCTTAAACGACTGAAGTGGAGCGCGGAGAAGAATGCCGCGGTGCAGTTGCCGCCGGAAGGCGTGGCTGTTGATGAAGACGAGGTAATCAGGATCGATACCTCGTTGGTGAGTTGTGAGTTGCTGGTGCTTGATTCACGCGGCCTGCCCGTTTCTGGTCTAACAGCCGCGGATTTTGCAGTTGTTGAAGACGACGTGACGCAAACTGTCGGTCATTTCTTAACCGGTGACAACGCCAACGTGCCACGCTCGATCGTTTTAATCATCGACTACAGCGGCAGCCAGTTGCCTTACATCAAAAACAGTGTGAAGGCCGCGAAGGTGATGGTTGACAAACTTGGACCAAAAGATCTGATGGCCATCGTCACTGACGACGTTGAATTGTTCCAGGAGTTCACAAAAGACAAGAAAAAGTTGAAGGACAAGCTGGACGATCTGTACGAACGAACAAGGTTTAAGGGTGGGTTGTTTGGGCTGATGCCACGTCAACGCGTCGGTCAAAGCAAGCAGTACAGCGCTCTGATGGCCACTCTAAATGAGGCTTTCGATGATGAAGACACCCGTCCCATCATTGTTTTTCAAACCGATGGTGACGAAGCTTACTTCCTGCGAAATCCAGTGATCCGAATGACGATTCCGAATGGGCTGACAGGTGACGACCTGATGCGGGCGCAGCAATATCTCAATTATCACCGTGAGCAACTCGCAAAAGACGAAATACAGTTCAGTTTGGATGATTTATATCGCACGGTCGAAAAATCGCGTGCGACTGTTTATACGGTGGTTCCCGGGCCGAAGCTGCTGGGATTATCAGCCGAAGAACAATTGGAAAAAACGCGACGCGATCTGGAAGCCGGCATAAAAGAGATTATGAGTAATATGTCGGGCGGTACCCGAGAGAGCTTCAAAGAGAGCCTCGAACAACGAGACAAAAAATCCGTAGAGGTCAATTTGCGTTGGACCGTGGAAAGAAATGCAAAGCTGCAGTCAGCTCTGGCGGGTGTGGCACCGTTGAGCGGAGGTTGGACCGAGTTTCTGGAAACTCCGGAGCAGGCCGACGCGATTTATGCGCGGATCTTTTCCGATATCAATCAGCGCTACATCGTCGGCTATTATCCGACCAATAAAGAACGCGACGGCAAACGCCGCCGCATTCACTTTGAAGTGAAGGGCCATCCTGAATATCAGGTTTTGGGTCGGAGATCTTACTTCGCGCCTGGCCGCTAGCCACGAATTAATCTGCGGCTGTTACGAAATCTTCCTGCTGAATACCAAGTCGTTTGATCTTGCAGTTAAGCGTTGTGACTTTTACACGTAGTAGCTTGGCGGCGCGGCGTTGATTGCCGTGCGTGCGTTGCAGCGCCTCGCGAATCAACTCACTTTCATAGCGTTGCACTTCTTCCTGAAGCCCCAGGCGTCCCCCCGGTTGTGGTTCATTCCGGTTTGCAAGCGACTCCACCTCGCGTAGAAGCGTTATCGCAGCCTCCCTCAGGCTGTTGATATTGTGTATCGAACTGCTCATTACCTACCTCCGGTTCGGTATCAGCTTACGGGAGCAACGCAGCTTCGGGATGGATCTATTCTTTGACGCTGTACGTCATGATTTGTTCCGTTTTAATCCTTACTCAACAACTCTCTGAAAAACGCGACCGCACGCTCGTCACCGGTTTGTCCGAGCATTTGAATCGCGAGCTTGCGTACCGGCATCTTCGGGTGATTGCGAGCGGTGCGAATCAGGATTGGAATCGCTTCGTCTTTAGCACGCCGCCCAATCGCGATAACCGCTTGCTTCTGAAGTTCCAGTTCGCCGTCGTCTACAGTCGTGGTTAATGCCGCCAAACTCTTTTGACCTGCAATCCGGCCGAGACTTGAAATTGCACTCTTGCGCAATTCGATATCTTTTTCCGTTTCGGAAACACGAATCAGGTAAGTGGCGGCGGCATCGCTGTTGTCGTTACGCGCGATACCGGTTAGCGCGCGTCGTCGAAGTTCGCGCGTCGGCATTGATTCGAACAGGTTCTGGAGCAACGGCAACGTACCCGCCGAGCGGCTCATCGCCAGCGACGACATTGCTTGCTGGCGTGCTTCGGTGCTTTCGTTATTGTTGCGAACGATCTCAGTAAACAAGGTGTTCTTGGTCTGACTCTCCGGCGTATGGCCCAGCCAATAGAGCGCCTTTGCACGCAGCGGGTCATCCGTAGGCCGGCGCACCATCTCGGTCAGCATCGAATCCACGCGTGCATCGTCGTGCAAAGCAATGGCAAACGTGGCGCGTTCCGAAAGCCGGTTGACGTCAGGCGCGGGCGACTCGATGAACGACTTGAGATAGTTCAAACTCTCTTCGTTGCTGATGCGCCCTGCCCAGTAAACCGGATAGTTGCTGAACTCGTGAGTGCGACGCAGGTTGTAAACTTCAGCACGAATGAACGACTCGCGCTGGGTGTCGAACAGAAAGAACAGACCCAGCTCGCGAGTTTCATATCGGGCGTCGAACATCATCGAAGTTCCATCATTCGAGATGTAAACACCACCGGCACTATCGACGATTTCAAAATCCACGGCCACGCCCGGTCTGACTTCAAATTGATAACCGACCCAGAATCGACCGTTCGTCGCATTCGCCTTACCGGTGACGATTGCACTATCAAACTTTGCTTTTAGATTGGCGCCGTCAACCGGAATAAAACTCTTCGTCTGTCCAGCCACGACGGCGCACAATCCGAGAACGAAAGCGATCACTGATATGCTTTTTCGAATCATGACTTAGCCTTCAGGTCTTAATTCTTCTCTGTGCAACTTCTGTGTCCTCTGTGTCTCTGTGGTTGTTGTGTCTCTCGCTTTCATAACCACAGAGACACAGACGACACAGAGGTTGCACAGAGAAGATAAGCTCTCGCCTACTTCAACAGATCTTCCAGAAACTTCAACACTTTCGGATCTTTACTTCGGCTCAGCCAGTTAATCGCGCGTTTGCGCCGCTCCATCGGAGCCTGTGGATTGCGCGCGATTTCGATGAGTTTATTAACCACCCGCTCATCGCTCATCCTGGTGCTGGGGCTGGTTGTGTAAACTCCCGCCGGCGCATTGGCCACCGGAGTTCCGGTCAATATCCCACTGCCATAGCCGAGTGAGTTGACGATCTGATCTTTCAACTCTTCGTTCTTCTCCGTGTCGTAAAGATTGAGCAGAAACTCGACGGCTTTATCACCACCACGTCTTGAAATCCCGCTGATGGCGGCTTTTCGTAGTTCGATGTTGTCTGAGCTGCGTGCGATCTCAAACAGTTTGTTGCCGGCGCGTTCGCTCTTGCGATTCGCGAAACCGGCAATCACGGACTTGCGAATATCGATGCTCTGCTCCGCGTCGTAAATCCGCAACAAAGCATCGACTGCAGGTTCACCGGGTCGACTCGCGATGCTCGAGATGGCCTGCTTACGTTGGACCACGCCTTTGCCGTTGATGGCTATCTCGCTCAGCACCATCATGGCTCGCTCACCGGTGTGTTTGCTGAGGGCGTAAAGCGAGGCTTCGACGATCTCGCTTTGTGGTGAGTTGATCGCGAAATCGCGAAGTGCGTCGAGTACGCTGTCGTCGTTAGTTGCTCCAAGAGTGGAGATTGCGCGTGCGCGGAGTTTCAGATCCGTTTCGTTGCGTGCCACTCCGAGAATCACGGGCGTGGCTGATTTGCCGCCGTTGCGTCCGAGCAACGTCAAAGCCGCACTCTTGCAGCGCACGGTTTGTGCGGAACCAGGTTTGAGCCAGTCAGTGGCCGCCATGATTCCGCGTTGCACGTCCGTCTGAAACAACGCCTGAAGCACTACTATCTTGAACTCACAGGGATCGTCGTCGTCGGCTGAGACACCGAAACTGTCTCCGCTCCACACCGTTGTCGCCACACCGCCTTGAACACTTGGCACCGGCGTTATGGCCATCGACGCAACGCCCGGTGTGTAGATAGCAGCCGGCTCCAACGGGCGTACAGCGCTGGCCGCCTCAACTGCTCGCACCAGATCCTGGTAGGCGACGACGTTATTGCCGGAGGCCTGCGCGAGCAACATTCGAGCATCTTCTTTCCAACTGGTGTTCGGATATTTTTCGAGCAGACGATCGATAGTCGATCGGCATTGATCAAACTTGGCCAGCTTGTGTTGCGAGTACGCGAGCCAGTAAAGCGCGGCGTCGAGGTTCTTCTCGTTTGGATACGAGGTTACATATTCGCTGAACTTCGCCTGCGCTTTGGCCCATTCACCATCGGTGATCAGATCGCGCGCGCTACGGTAAACGGTAGTCGCGTCGCTTTGCTGCGAGGGGCGGCTGCTCGGAGCTAAAGCCGTGCTCGTGCGCTGCTGAGCGCTCGCCGCTGCCGCGATTGAAACGATCAATAAGAGGATTGATATGAACCGGGCACGCCAGGTTGCAGTTACGGTGGTTGCGGTAAGGTTTTTTAACATTTCTTTGCCTCTATTCTTTAGCGGTTGTTTGTGCCCCGGTCCTGGAAATCCAATAACGCCGCGACGATTTCGGTCTTTTGCACGCGCTCTTTGATCGCGCGCACTTCCTCAGGACGCGCATGGTCGGGGAGGTTTGCAATGTCGATCAGGAATGGTTCCAGATCGGCAAGCAATGTCTTCGTGGGAAACTTGGCTTTCATTTCGGCTTCGCGACGCAACACCACGTTTTCATTGAGCAGGCGGCGCGAGAGTGCCTTGTCGTAAGTTACGTCGATCTCTTCGTCACTGTCGGGAGTGGGAACATTTCTGATCGAGCGCAACAGATTTTGTGATTGTTCGATGTGCGTGGCAGTGTCGCGTTCTTCAAAGTCGAGATTGCCAAGGTCTGACGACAACACATCTGACTGATCGATGGCTGTTACCGGTTTGATACGCGGTTTTGGTTTTGCTTTATGAGCCGTGACCGCGGGCTTGTCTTCAAGCGACGAAGGCTCGGGTGTGTTCTTGATAGCTACATTCGGTGGAGTGCGATCGTTATTCGGAGCAACTTCACGTTTTGGCTGAGCGGGTCCTTTGGCGGCCTCGTAAAAGCCTTCCGAACCAAGATTCAATCCAAGCAAAACTACCAACGCAAACAGCACTATTGCTCCCGCCATGACGGCTCCCGGATGTGCAAACATCTCGGCGAGTATTGCGCGCCAAACAGATTTGGACTGTTTGCTCTCAGCCACAGTGTGCGCTGCGACTCTGGTCCACAGGAAAGGCGGCACTTCGAGTTCGCGGTCGTAACGCGCAAACATCTCCTGTTCGGCGTTCAGCGCAGCCATGCTGGCGGCGCATTCAGCACACGTGATCAAGTGCGACTCGACCTGCGCCTGATCTTCCGCCACCAGTTCAGCGTCGAAATATTCTTCTAACAGCTCTCGACAAACTTCACACTTCATAACCAACTCCAGCGTAAGGACTGATCCGTTTTCGCATCTCGGCACGAGCACGATGCAAATCAGTCTTCAACTTTGCCATTGAGAACCCGGTGATCGTTGCGATCTCTTCGTAGCTGCATTGGTGCAGCACTTTGAGCGTAAACACCAGCCGCTTGTCTTCGTCGAGTTCGGCCAGCGAGCGACGAATCAGGTCGTTCAACTCTTTGCTCAACAACCCTTCGACGGGAACCGGTTTGTTGTCGCTCAAATCCATAACTGATTTATCGCCGAGGTCGACATGACTGCTGGCCCGAACTTTCGCCCGGAGCGACTCGCGCGCGACATTTCTCGCAATCCCAAAGAGCCAGGTCGAGAGTTTCGTTTCGGCGCGCATGGTGTGCATCGCGCGGTAAGCACGGACGAAAGTCTCCTGGGTCAATTCTTCGGCGAGCCCGCGATCGCTGACCATGTCGTAGATAAAACTAATGACGGGCCGCGAATATCTTTCAAAAATCAGACGAAAGGCGTCGGCATCACCCTGACACACGCGACTAACCAGGTCTGCTGAACTATTCATCAGAGTTCCAGCGAAGGTGCCAGGCTGAGCATCCAGATTCAGTTCATCAACCGTCAGCCGTTTCATCATTGTTCCGTCTGGTTAGTGAAGCGAAAGCCAGGAAAGTTTCAGGAAAGACACAGATTTACACGGATTACTCCGATTTCACCGTTTAGCTGTAAAAATCCGTGTAAATCTGTGTTTAGATCTCTTTCGGATCCACAATCTTGCCCGCGATCGCCGAGGCGGCGACTACGTAGGGTGAGGCGAGGTAGAGCTTGCCGGGGCCGCTGCGACCGGGAAAGTTTCGATTCTGGGCGCTGACCGTGACCGTTTCAGGGTTGGGCGAGGCGCCCGGGCCGGCGTTGATACAGGCGCCACACGATGGATCGATCAGCTCGGCGCCGGCGCGTTCGAAGATGTCGATATAACCACGTTGGCGCGCGTATTGTTTGATTTTCTGCGAGCCAAACTGAATGTACAGGTGTACGCCTTCCTTCACTCGCTTTCCGTGAGCGAGGGCGTTCTCGAGCACTGCGGCGTACATGTCCATGTCAGCCATTTTGCCGCCGGTGCATGAACCGCCGTACGCCGCGTCGATCCGGACTTCGCTTTCGAGCGCCTCGATCGGAATACCGTTGCGCGGGTCGCCCGGCGTTGCGACCATCGGACCAATCTCATTCAGGTTGATCTCGAAAACCGCCGCGTATTCGGCGTCGCTATCGCTGAAAGTGAAACCTTTACGAACTTCATCGGCGTCGAGCCCGCGCGTGCTCACAACGTAGTCGAGTGTCACTTCGTCAGGTTCGATGATTCCGGTCGTGCCACCCGCTTCAACCGCCATGTTAGTGAGCGTGGCGCGTTCGTCCATAGACCAGTTTTTCAGGTCGTCACCGGCAAATTCCAACACCTTGCCAATACCTTTGCTCGACTTCATGTATTCCGATGCGAGTATGAAGAGCATCACGTCTTTGGCGGCGACGTCCGGACGTTTCGTTCCTTTCAAAACATAACGAACGGTTTCGGGCACGCGAATGCGAATGTCTTTCGTGTACCAGGCGTTGGCCATATCAGTAGAACCGACACCAAACGCGAAACAACCAAGCACGCCGGCCATGCACGTATGCGAATCCGTACCGATCACGATTTGACCCGGTAGCGCGAGATCTTCGACGACGGCGTTGTGGCAGATCGCTTCCGAACCGCCTTCGGGGCTCTCACCGTAGAGCCGAATATTTTGCTGCTCCGTGAAACTCTGTTGCGTGGTAGCCAGTCCTTCAGCCTTTTCCAGCAAACCCATTTCACGATGTTTCGGCGACATCACTTTGCCGAGAAACGTGAGGTGGTCGCGAAATGCAAACACCGATTCAGGTGTTGAAACGCGTGCGTCTGGTCCCAGCGCTTGTTTGAAAAGCGACTCGGCCATCGGCGTCACGTACTCGTGCGAGAAGCGCACGTCGGCCAGGGCAAACAACGCATCGCCAGGTTTTACAGCCGCGACGCCAATCTTTCCGGCAGTCACAAACGCGTGACGCGCGATGATCTTTTCCACGATCGTCATCGGGCGCGGGGCAGTTTCGATCGGCGGTGGCGAAACTTGTCCGGCAAGCCGTGCTTTGTTGTAGTTGAACAGTCCGCCATGCGTGACGATCTCCTGCGAGATCGGATCCAGTCCTTTGGTGAATTCTGCCAGCGGGATCTCTTCGCCACGACGGATGCGATCGATCAAACCAAAATCAGTTGATGTTAAGAGGCCGATGTTCTGCGAGTTTTGACCGTAGATCTTTTCGATACTCTGCGCGATTACGAGTTGAACGCCCGCCGACTTCTCGGCATAAGGAGCCGTTTCACGTGAAGAGCCGCAGCCTTTGGAGAGTCCCGACACAACTACCGCGAAATCGCCATGCTTGATTTCGTCTTTCTTGACCGCCGCATCGCGCATGCCGACATAAACGTATTGACCGAGCGTTTCGTCGTAGTAGAAACAGACCCAGCCGGGCGTGATTTCGTCGGTGGAAATATTGCTCATCAACGGCAGATTGTTGTTGAGCAGGCGTGTGGCCAGTTCGTTCTCGAGGTCAGCGGCGGCTGCGCCGGTGGCTTCGAGTTGTTGGCGAATCAGAGCGGTGTCGTCAGTTAGAAATAGAATGCGGCCCGAGAATTTGATATGGTCAGGGCGTTGTTTGTTTGTGCCGGTCATGGGTCTCCTGAAATCAACAATTCTTCTCTGTGCAACCTTTGTGTTCTCTGTGTCTCTGTGGTGGTTGTATCTCACATCCCTATAACCACAGAGACAAAGAGAACACAAAGGTTGCACAGAGGAATCCAGAATAGCGCGTTGCCAAGGGTCGCTTTAGTTTGCGGCGATCATTCATTATCATTGCAACCGGGGAAAGCAAACTGATTATAACCTCACGCTGATAAAACCCTTAGCGGGCTTGGGAGCGTCTAAGCCCCTGGTAGTTCCGGACGAGAAGGAGCGGAGGAAAGTTGATATGAAGTTGTCAGGAAGAAGATTGGTTTTGGCCGCGTTGCTGGCGCTTTCGGTTTTTACTCTCGATGGCAGGCAGTGGCTGGCATTCGGGCAGGAGACGGACGATCCCGCAAAAATTGAAATCTACAAGCGGTTTGTCGAGAACCGGATCCCGAATCCGGGCGTTGCTTATCAGGCTGCCCGCGATTATCTCCAGAAATACACCAAGGACAAAGATCAATACACTAACTACCTGCAACAGTGGGTCGTGCTGTACGAGCGTGAGGATCGCAAGCAAAGTCTTCCGATCCTGATCAACGAGAAGAAGTTTGCGGAAGCCTACAGCACCGGGGCGAAGATTCTGACCGACGAACCGAATTATCTGCGCGCGCAAATCGACCTCGGGTACGCGGGCTATCTGGCAGCATCGGCGAAGAATGAGACTTTCAATGCCACCGCTCTCGATTACGCGCGTAAAGCCATCCAGGCCATAGAGGTAGGAACGGCTCCGAGCGATTGGGCGCCTTTCAAAGGCAAAGACGATACGCTCGCTTATCTGAATTACGCAGTCGGTTACCTGACGCTGAAAACGACGCCCGATCAATCGATCGATTCATTGCTCAAAGCGGCCCGCTACCAGAGCGACATCGCAAAAACTCCTTCTACTTATTACTTTTTGGCCGTGGCCTACGAATCTGGTCCGTACAAGACGATGTCGACGGCTTATCAAACGCAGTTTGCAAACAAGCCTGAAACGCCGGAAAGCAAAGCCGCCCTCGACAAGTTGAACGTGGTGATGGATCGCATCGTCGATGCCTATGCCCGCGCGATTGCAGCAGCGGGAGCCGATCCAAAAACAGAACAGAGTCGCAAAGAGTGGCTCGCCCAGGTGACGAACTACTACAAGTTTCGCCACAACGGTTCCGATGCCGGCTTGACGGAATTTATCGCCGCGTCGCCGCAGCGACCGTTACCGCCAAAGCCATAAGCGGTTTCTCCGTGTTATCCGTGGCTAAAAACTAATCTATGCCACAACGAATCAAGTGGACTGATCGCCGCTTCAGTTTTGATTTCCCCGCCGGTATTTATCCGGAAATGATCGAGCGCGTGCGGGGTACACCTGCGCGCCTCGAAGATCTGCTTGCCGGTCTCTCATTCGAAATACTCACAACTCAAGTCGATGGTCGCTGGTCCATGCAGGAAAATGCCGGGCACCTACTTGATCTCGAGAGCCTGGTGGCACAACGAATCGACGAATATCTCGCCGGCAACAGCGTTTTGCATGCTGCCGACATGTCGAACCGGAAAACCTACGAAGCCAGTCATAACGATCTGCCCGCGAGCACGATCATGCAATCCTTTCGCGCCGCGCGACAGCAAACTGTCAACCGTCTCGAGTCGCTTGACGCCGAAGTTTTTGCACGCTCAGCGCTGCACCCACGTCTAAATGTGCAAATGCGGCTGGTTGATATGTTATTTTTCCAGGCGGAGCACGACGACTACCATCTCGCCAGAGTTAGTGAACTCAAGAACTTGCTTGCGAAAAACTAGATTCCTTTGGAGTGGACCAGCGATGCGCAAACCCTTCCTCGTCGCCACAGCTTTGGCTGTGCTGGCACTGAATGTTAACGGGCAACAACTGTCGCTCGATGCCATGATCGAGCGCGATATTTCATCGTGGCTCACGACTTACAAAGCGCTGCACGCCGCGCCCGAACTATCACATCGCGAAGAGAAAACCTCGGCTTTCGTCGCTGGTGAACTGCGTAAACTGGGGTTCACCGTTACCGAGCGAATCGGGAAGTTTCAAAACGCCGATTGGGTGGGATATGGAGTCGTAGGCGTGTTGAAGAATGGCCCTGGTCCAACCGTGCTTGTCAGGACCGAGCTTGATGCCCTCCCGGTGGAAGAAAAGACCGGCGTTCCTTATGCCAGCCAGGTGAAGACCAAAAACGATGCGGGTGTGGAAGTGAGTGTGATGCACGCGTGCGGTCACGATATCCACATGACGAGTTTTCTGGGCACCGCAAAAATGTTGACCGAGATGAAGAGTCGCTGGAGTGGAACACTCGTCATGCTGGGCCAACCGGCGGAAGAAACCGGCGACGGCGCGAATGCGATGCTGCGCGACAACCTGTACGCGAATTTTCCTCGCCCGGATTTTGCGATTGCATTACATGACAAACCGGAACTTGAAACCGGCAAGGTTGGTTACACGCCCGGTTATGCGATGGCGAGTGCGACGTCGATCGATATCAAGATCCGTGGAGTAGGTGGCCATGGTTCAGCGCCTGAGACGACTAAGGATCCGATAGTAGTCGCTGCACAGGTGGTGATGGCGTTGCAAACGATTGTGAGTCGTGAGAATTCACCGCTCGATCCGGCAGTTGTTACGGTCGGGTCAATTCATGGCGGCACGCGTTACAACATCATTCCCGATGAAGTAAATCTGCAGCTCACCGTACGCACTTACAAAGAAGACGTGAGAAAACGCATTTTGGGATCGATTGAGCGGATCGTTAAAGGCGTGGCGGCAACGGCTGGTATTCCCGATGATCGCGCGCCCGTCGTGAAGGTTTCGGAAGGCACCGGATCAACTTATAACGATCCGAAGTTGATTGAACGACTGGTGGGCACGTTCAAGCAGGTGCTGGGAGCAGAAAACGTGGTCCAAATGCCGCCGATGATGGCCAGCGAAGACTTTGGTTACTTCAGCCTGGACCAGAAAATTCCGGCGACGATTATCTGGCTTGGCGCTTCCGAGGCGGCGAAGGTCAAAGCGCACCGAGAAGCGGGCGCGCCATTGCCGGGACTTCATTCAGCGCTCTTCGCCCCCGTCCCCGAATCGACCCTGCGTACGGGCGTGAAAGCGACCACTTCGGCAGTGCTTGAGTTGATGAAAAAATAGGATACAGGATTAACAAGATTTTCAGGATTAACAAGATATCCTGTTCATCTTGCTAATCTTGTTAATCCTGTAAAGGCTGCTCTGGGCAACCAAAGCGATCAGGAAGTCCTCAAACGGTCACTCTTCCCCGCAATTCCCACAAATCCCAGCCGTCTGGAGGTCTCGATGAACTCGAAGTTCCGCTTCCCAGCGTTGCTCCTGCTGCTCCTGTTTTCCGCCCAAATTTCCTCTGCCGCTGAATCGTCCGAAACACTCGCTCGCAAAGCAGTTTCAGAAAGCACCACCATCTCAGCAGCCGCCATCGAAGAACTGCGAGGCCGTGGTCCAGCCGGTTTGCAGGCACTGATGGACCAATACTCGTCAGAAATAAACGCGCGCGTCGCAAACCCGGCGTCGGCTAATGACGATCACTGGCAACGTATCGCGACGGCGCTCGACACGGTGGCACAGCAGAAGAACAGTTATATCTCCGGTCTTTACTGGCATACCGATTTCGAAAGTGCGAAGAAAGCCTCCGCGGCCAGTGGCAAACCGATTCTTTCGTTGCTTCTGTTAGGCAAGCTGACCGATGAATTCAGTTGCGCTAATAGTCGCTTCTTCCGCACCGTTCTTTATTCCAACTCCGAAGTCGCCGACGTTTTGCGCGAGCGGTTTGTGCTCCACTGGCAGTCAGTTAGACCAGTGCCGACAGTGACGATCGACTATGGCGACGGGCGCAAACTGAAACGCACGCTCACCGGCAACAGTATTCACTACATTCTCGACTCCGCCGGGCGCCCGCTCGATGCACTTCCGGGACTTTATGGACCACAGGCGTTTCTGCGTGGCCTGGTCAATGCCGAATCATTCTTTAAATCGATCGCCGGCAAGAATGAACGCGAGGCCTACCTGTTGCGACGCCGGTATTACAGCGAGCAACACAACCGGATTGCTGTTGCCTGGACCAACGACACAACTAAGATCGGCGGTAAAAAGCCGGAAGGGTTTCGCATTTCTCGTGGCAGTAACGGTGAGGCTTTGAGTATCGCGCCATTGGCTCTCACGAAAGCTATCACTGAAACTTCTATTCTTCGCGCCATGACCGTGGCTACAGACGAACTCGGGAAAGTTACCGACGAAGCGGCGTGGAAAAAGATCGCGCAACTGCATGCGGCGGACGCAGTTCTCGACGGTCGCAGCGTCGCGCTGATTAAGAGTCAGAATCCCACGTTTTCAGAAGAAGAGCTTGCCAGTTTGTTGGGTAAGTTTCAGGAGTTAGTGGCACTGGACACGGTTCGCAATGAATACATGATGCATACCGTGCTGTACACGTGGTTGATTAACGATCCAGGAGACCTCGCTAAGTTCAATGAGCGTGTTTACGCGCAGTTGTTTCTGACGCCTCAATCAGATCCATGGCTCGGGCTGTTCTCCAAGGATGTTTACACGGCGATCGACAACGGCGGCGTTGTCAAACCGTAGCCACGGATTACACGAATTAAAAAAAGATGAACACGGATCAGATTTTAATTCTGAATCCGTGCTTATCTTTTTTCTAATCCGTCTGATCCGTGGCTATAATCCCCGGCGATGCTACGACCACTCCTGCTTTTGATTCTTTTGCCTTTTTCTCTTTCGGCGCAAACCGTTACAGAACAGGTTCGTGATTACCGGCGCGCGAATGAGCGTCAGATTCTCAAAGAGTTCACGACG
The DNA here is from genome assembly GCA_963708055.1 of uncultured Acidobacteriota bacterium. Classification (GTDB taxonomy): domain Bacteria; phylum Acidobacteriota; class Blastocatellia; order Pyrinomonadales; family Pyrinomonadaceae; genus PSRF01. The sequence continues at coordinate 4,052,101 of OY970193.1, forward strand.
CTGCTCGAGATTCCGAATGTCGCTTCCGACACGCAGAACATTCGCCGGAATGCCGCGTTGATCGTCGAGATGATGAAGCAACGTGGATTAAATCCGCGGTTGCTGGAAGGTTCTTCTCCAAATACCCCACCCGCTGTTTACGGCGAATGGAAAACTCCGGGCGCGCAACGGACCATCCTTCTCTACGCGCATTACGATGGACAACCAACCGATCCAAAGCAATGGACCGGAACCTTACCCTGGCAGCCGGTCTTTCGTTCCGGTGCGCTGCACGAGGGCGCGGAAATAGTTCCTTTAAATCCCGCCGGACCAATCAATTCGCAATGGCGCATCTACGCGCGCTCGGCATCAGACGACAAAGCCGGCGTGATGGCGATACTCACGGCGTTTAGTGCGCTGAAGGAAAAGGGAATCGCTCTCACTTCAAACATCAAGTTCTTTTTTGAAGGTGAAGAAGAGGCCGGCTCACCAGATCTCGGCGAGATTATCGATCGCAACCAGGAATTACTCGCGGCCGATGCGTGGATCATCGGCGATGGACCAGTGCACCAGTCAGGACGCAAGCAGGTCGTGTTTGGCGCGCGTGGTGACACAAACGTCGACGTGACTGTTTATGCTGCCAAGCGCCCGTTGCACAGTGGACATTACGGCAACTGGTCGCCCAATCCGGCGCATTTGCTCGCTCGTTTGCTGGCGTCGATGAAAGACGATAACGGCAACGTGACGATTGATGGTTGGTATTCCGACACCGAACCGCTCGGCGAACTGGAACGACACGCCATTGCCGAGGCGCCACAGTACGATGAAGAGTTGAAGAAGCAGTTGGGAATTGCACGCACGGAAGGCGGCGGCAAGGCGCTGCTGGAATTGATCAACCGGCCTTCACTCAACATCAATGGTTTTGCGAGTGGTGATGTCGGTAGTTTGGCCCGTAACGTTATTCCAACAACAGCTACTGCGGTGCTCGATCTCCGACTGGTTAAAGGCAACGATCACAAGCGTCAAACGCAGCGACTAATCGAGCACATTCGCAAGCAGGGTTATCACGTCACCGATCGCGAACCGACGGATGATGAGAGAACTCGTTATCCGCTGCTCGGCCGTGTCAATGTTCGGCCGGGTGGTTACAACGCGGAACGTACGCGTATGGATCTTCCGATTTCGAAATCGGTGATCGAAGCCGTCCAGTCGGCGGCGACCGAGAAGATCGTGCTCTTGCCGACCTCGGGTGGTAGTTTGCCGCTGTCGATCATCACAGAGCGATTGAAAACGGTCACAATCTCAGTACCGATCGCAAACTACGACAACAATCAGCATGCAGAGAATGAGAACATACGTTTGCAGAATCTGTGGGACGGCTTCGAGATCTGGGCCGCAATCATGACGATGAAGTGATCACGAAAAGGCACACAAAGCACAAAAATACTAATTCTGATTCAGAAAAACAGTTTGTGAGTTTTGTGCCTTTTGGGTGAATGAGGTGACTATGAGTGAATTGAATATACCGGTGTTGTTGGGGACCAATCGGAAGCTGAGGCAGAGTGTGTTGGTTGCGAAGTGGCTGATTGGGGAGATGAAGAAGCGGCCTGAGATTAATACGAGGCTCTTTGATGTCACTGATTTCAAGCTACCGCATGATGATTATGGTCAGGCGTTGAAGGACAACTTTCCCGAGTGGCGTGACGCTATCGTGCAGGCTGATGGCCTCGTCATCGTCACGCCGGAATACAATCACGGATATCCAGGCGCGTTGAAAGCGGTACTCGATCTGTTGTTACGCGAGTACGTTCATAAGAGTGTGGCATTCGTGGGAGTGTCGGCTGGACCATGGGGCGGCACGCGCGTGATCGAAGCGATGGTGCCGATGTGCCGGGAGTTGGGATTAGCTGTGTGTTTTAGCGATCTGAATTTTCCCAAGGTCGAGGGAAAGTTCGACGCCCAGGGGAATATCCTGGACCAGGCGTATGAAAAACGCGTGGCTGACTTTCTTGATGAACTGATGTGGATGAGTCGCGCGCTGAAGTGGGGACGCGCCAACCTAAAGTCTAAATTTCATAGCTGATGGTGGGGTGGCCCATGGACCACCCCACAAAGAAACTTAGAACGTGCAGCCGTACGCTTTCATTTGCGCTGCGGTTGCGTCGCGTTGGGTCTTGCAGGCGGCGGCGAGAGTGCCTCGCGTTTGCGGATTGTCAGCGAGTTTTTTCCATTCGGTACGCCACGTCGTGACGGAAGCCTTCAACGATGCCCGAGCTGCTTCGGGAACCTTGCTCGAAACGCAATTCTCATAAGCGGTGATGAAGGTGTCGCATTCAGCGATACCTACCTGGTCACCTGTGCTTGCGGTCGTTGCGGGAGTACCAGCCGGCGCTGGTGTGCTTGCGGTGCTTGGCGTCGTGGCATTGCGGTTGGTTTCTTCGGTCTTGCCGCACGCCAGCACTAATAGTCCAGTCAAGATACACAACATTAAAAGGAGAGACTTCGACATTTTCATTCTCCCTACCCAGGATGGCAGAACGCGCAGATAATACACCTTTGTCCACAGATTACGCGGATAAAAAACAAGATTTGACCCGCATCTAACCTTGTAAATCAGTTGGCCTAAGATTACGGTTCTGTTTTACACTAGGCGAAAATCTCTCTCCCTTAACCCGTTCGTGGAAGGAGACTACCCGATGAAGACCAGAGCATTCCTCGCTCTCCTGTTGCTGTGCTGCATCCTGTTACCGACGTTGGCCCAGACCAAACCAACAGCCCAGCCGCAACCTCAAACCCCAACGCAAACGCCTGGTGACGATAAAGACGACGTCGTCAAAATCACGACCAACCTGGTGCAGGTTGACGCGGTTGTCACAAAGGATGGAAAGCCGGTAACCAATCTAACAGCCGAAGATTTCGAGATCTTTGAAGATGGCAAAAAGCAGGCGATAACCAGCTTTGCCTATATCTCAAATGTTCGCACTTCGAGCCCGGTAACAACTCCCGAAAAGCGACCAGCCGGTGCGCCTCCCGCTAGTCCTTTACAGCCCAATGATCCGCATCGAACGGTCGCCTTTGTCGTCGACGACCTTGGTCTCTCGTTTGAAAGCATGGGTCAGGTCAGACGCCAGTTGCGCAAGTTCATTGAAAACGAGTTGCAGCCGAATGATCTGGTGGCAATCATTCGCACCGGCGGTCAAATGGGCGCGCTACAACAGTTCACCACCGATCGACGGGTTCTAATTCGCGCGGTGGACCAGTTGCGCTGGTCGCCTTGTGGTCGCATGGGTATTTCCGTTTTTAGACCCGCACAACAACAGGCAGAAGAATTTGCCGAGGGTGGCTGTTCGGGCCGTGCCATCTACGGCACCCTCGGAGCGTTGCGTTTTATTGTTGACGCGATGGCGGAACTGCCGGGTCGCAAGTCGATGGTTTTGATGTCTGACAGTCTTCCACTCGAGACGCAGGAACTCACGGTGCGTGAAAGAGAACGTTTGTCAGGCGAGAGTGAAGAAACGCGTGAGAGCACTTTCGGATCGCTCAGCTATCGCGCCTATCTTCAGAAGATTGCCGAGAAAGCCATTCGCGCTTCAGTGGTGATCTACTCGGTCGATACGCAGGGTTTACCGGTAATTGGGATAACTGCGGCCGACTCGTTTCCGGGTGCGGGACGGAATATCAACTACCAAATGAACAGCATTCTCTCCACCCGTTCGCGACTGCTTTGGAGCCGTCGTGAAGGTGGAGAAATGATGGCGCGACAGACAGGCGGCTTTCAGGTTCGCAACTCAAACGGATTTCAACTTGATCGCATCGTCGAGGATCAGAGTGGCTATTACCTGATTGGTTACCGGCCGACTGAAGAAACGTTCAACCGCAAATTTCATCAAATTAAAGCCAAAGTGAAGCGATCCGGAATGTCGTTGCGAACGCGTTTTGGATTCTTCGGAGTCACCGAGGAGGAGGCCGCCAAGGCGCGCACAGTTCGCGATCTGACGAATCTTGCCCTCGCGTCGCCGTTTCGTTCGCAGGACATCGACATCGACATGACTTCGTTCTTCGCGCACGATCAAGCGATCGGTTCAGTGGTGCGTTCGTTTGTTTACCTCGACGCTCAGGACATGAACTTCACGCTCACTGATGGACGATACCGGGCGGCGATCGATCTGCACGGAGTGGTCTTTGGCGATAACGGCGTGATCGTTGAACAGCTCGCGCGCGGGGCAAACATAAGTTTGTCGGAAAAGGACTACGAGTACGCGAAGCAATTCGGCATCGGATTGACGGTGGACATGCGCGTGAGGCGACCGGGAGCGTACCAGGTGCGCATCGCGGCTCGTGACAAGACTTCAATGCGTATTGGTTCCGCCGGACAATTTGTGATGGTTCCTGATTTGGGCAAAAAGCGATTGGCGGTTTCGGGAGTCGTTTTGGGAATCGGAGCTGATCCGTCGGCGGCGGACAGTTCAGGCCAATTGATGGCGAAGCCGGGCTTGAGACGTTTCGCTCGCAACGCGAACCTGTCGTTCACTTTCATGCTGTACAACGCCGCAGATGAAAAGGGTGCTCCGCGCAATCTGACTATGCAGACGCGCATCTTTCGCGATGACAAAGTTGTTTACGCAGGGACAGAGGTTCCGATCAAGGCAAATACGGGGGATCTGAATCGCGCATCTGTCGGCGACATGATTCGCTTAGCGCCGGATCTGGAACCGGGTAATTATTATCTTCAGATAGTGCTTACAGAGGCGGGAGATAAGAAGAAGACGGTGCCGCTGGTCGAGTGGGTAGATTTCGAGATTGAGAAATAAAGCCAGCCACAGATTACACGGATTAAGTCTGTGTAATCTGTGGCTGCCTTAAAACTACTTGGTCAATACCTCGCGGAAGAATTCGACCGCACGTGGATCACCGGATTCGCCGAGAGATCTAATCGCTTGTTTGCGCACCTGTTGATTCTGATGGGTGCGCGCGATCTTGATCAAGATCGGTACTGACTCTTCCGAACGCCGTTCACTGATCGCTTTCACCGCCTGCACTTGAACCTCGGCATTTCCGTCACTGCTCTGCGCTGTTTCAGTCAGAAAATCGAGGCTCCGTTTGCTCGCGCGTTCGCCGAGAAGCCGGATCGCCTGGCGTCGCACGTCCGTCGCATCGCTACTGCGAGCTACCTCAAACAACTTGTCTTCAACCCGCGTGCTCTTAATCTCCGAGAGCGACTGAAGTATCGAGCGTTTTACGTCTACGACCTGTTCTGACTCGTACAACTTCAGCAGATCGTCAACGGCCGCTTCACCACGCTCGCTGAGAACGCGAATCGCTGTTTTCCGCAATTCCGCGTTGGGTTCGTTACGCGCAATCTCGAGCAAACGTGCCTGCCCGCGCGGATTCTTATGTTCCGCGAGTGAGCGCAGCGCGGCGCGTTTAACTTCCGTGTTGGTTTCGCTGTTGTAAATCTTGATCAACTCTTCGGCGATGTCGTCACGTTTGAAGTGACCGAGCTCGCGAACTGCCGTACGCCGCAATTCAAAATCGCTATCATTCTTCGCGATACCAATGAGAAACGTAAAAGCCTGCTGCTCGTCGAGACTGTCGCCGGCTGCCGAGATAACAGCGCGACGGACTTCACGATCTTTCAAACTCTCGTAAAGACCCTGCAGCGTGGCCATAGTTCCGCGATCGCGACTGCGTCCGATGGCGTGCGCGGCCGAGCGTCGTATCTTTATATCCTCAGAGTCGCTGCGCACAAGGGAAGCAAGAAACGTCTGTTCGCCACCAACCAGGCCTAGCCAGTAAACCGACGTCGATCGAATTTTTTGGTTTGGAGAAGTGCTGACGAAGTTTTTGAGCATGCCAGCCACGCGCACGTCGTCGTGCAAGGCGATCGCGAGCACGGCGCGTTCACTCAACATGTCGAGCGGTGTTGCGGCGGCAATCGCGCGCAGGTAGTTGAGACTCTCCTCGTTGTTCGAACGGCCCATCCAGTAAACCGGATAACCGCTGTACTCGCGTTTGCGCTCGAGGTTGTAGACCTCCATGCGCGTGATCCCATTGCTCGCCGGATCGCGCAACAGAAAGATGGCGAGATTTCGTGTTTCCACTGTGACGCCTGCCGATGTTGTGCCGACAAAAACGGAGGTGTCGCCAATCGAAGTCATACTGCCGTTAAAATCACGAATCGCGGGATCGACCGCGACTCCCGGTCGGACGTCGAAAGTGTATGCAGACCAAAATGGCGTTTGCTTTGAGCGCGCGCGTGATTGCGCGGTTTCGAGCCTGGCCATGAGGTCTGCCCCCTCAACGGTAGTGAAACTCTGCACGGTGGTGGCGGTGGATTGGGTTTGCAGTTCGTCGGCGCCGGCGGCTTTTGCAACCGGAGTTACAGTGGCAGCACGATTTCCGCCGGCGCAGGCAAGGCCGATGAATGCGAGAAAAAGAACGGTTGAGCGAATCATGATTCCTCCAAAAATCGTTGGACCAAGGTCTGGTTGAGGCGTTGCAATCCCCGGCGCTCGCGACGCGACAGTCAGCTACGTGATGATGAGATTTGGAGTGCTCACCGCCGCGTCGCGAAACGCATAGGAACTCGACGTTACTTCAAAAGATCTTCAAGAAATTTCAGCGCTTCAGGATCTTTGCTGTCGCCGAGATACCTGACCGCCAACTTGCGTAGTTCAACTGACTGATCGTTACGAGCGATGCTCATCAATTTGCGCAGCGCGCTCTTCTGTTTTGAATCGCCAAATGCGCGCATCAATGCGCCTCTCACTTGTTGGTTCTGCTCCGAGTCGTACATGCCAACCAGTTGAGTGATTGTTTGCTCATCGTCTTTATTACCCAACTGTCGAATCGCATATGTGCGCAATTCGATGGCATCGCTGCCGCGAGCGATCTCGACCAGCTTGGCGTAGGCGCGTGGATCCGGGTTGTCGGCGAAGGTGCGCAGCAGGCCCTGCTTGATTTGGACGTTTGTTTCGCCCGTATAGAGCTGCATCAGGTCGTCGATGGAAATGCGACGGTGGTCGCCGAGACGGCGAATGGCTTCGATCCGTAACTCTGGAGTCTCGCCCTGTTTCGCAATTTCCAAAAGCTTCGTGCGCGCTCGTACATCGTCGCGTTCGGCGAGTGCGCGGATGATCTGGGAACGAATTTCTTTGGTCTTGTCAGCGTCGAAAATCCGAATTAACTCTTCGAGCGAAGCGGAATCGTTTAGTTCGCCGATGTAGCGAATTGCATACTGCCGCACCTGCAAGTCGTCGCCGGCTCGTGCAATCTCGATCACTTTGGCGCTGGCGCGCGGAGTGCGGCTGTCAACGAGGGCGCGCAGGACCTGATTACGAATTTCTTTGGTCCGATCGGCGTCGTAGAGCTTGATGAGTTCCTCAGTGATTTGCTCGTTGTGTTGTTCGCCGAGTCGTTTGATGGCGGTAAGACGAAGCTTTGGATCCGGGTTATTACGAGCGATATCGAGCAGGAGTGGCACCACTCGTGGTCCACCATGTGAGCCAAGCATCGATACGGCCGCTGCCGCGAAGCCCTCGCACTGTCCTGTCGGTGTGCGTATCGCTTCGGTCACGAGACTTATCGCTCTTTCCTGGTCCGCCTGAAACAGGCTTTGGAGAGCGAGTATTTTGATTTCGCAGTTATCACGAAGGACCGCTCTTTCGACGTCACCCTGACGGCCCATCAGGACCAGGAGCGCATCCGCTTCACGACGCCAGGTCGAATTTGGAAAGCGGTTGATTAAAAGAAGCAATGGCTTTGCTGCGTCGTCGGTGCGATTCTGTTTCTGCAACGCATAGCCGTACCAGTAAAGCGCGGCATCGAGATCTTTATCCTTCGGAAATCCCTTGATGAAATCGTTGAATTTGTCGGCTGCTCGTTGCCAGTTTTGGGCCTCGATCATGTCGCGACCTTCGCGAAAGACCTGCATCGATGCAGAATTGGCTTTACCCTGCACAAAACGATTCAGCTTGGCGGTGTCCTGGTTGTAACCGTAAGTAAGTTGATTGGAGATCCCGAAAGCAGTGCCGGCGGCGATGATAGCCAGCAGCATGATGCGAGCTCTGATTTGGGGGCGAATTGTAACTAAGTGCTTCATGATGATCGTTTGTTCCTTAATCAATTGAATTCCTTCTAACCATTTACCGGTTCACCGCACAGGCACAGAGAACCCGAGAGCGAGCGCAGCAGATCGAGCGGTGATCGAAACGCACATGGCCTCATCCGATTCCCTGTGCCTCTGAGGTGAAACGAAACCTGGAGCTTAAAATTCTTCTCTGTGCAACCTCTGTGTCTCTGTGGTTGTTGTTTTGTGCCTCTCATTAACTACAGAGACACAGAGAGAAATCACACCGTTGCGTCAGACCAAACGTACTCCGATTAATCAAGCGCGCGTGCCAGGGCCGTGGAATTGACACGCAGTAGCGGCACGATGTTTTTGCGTTCAACGCGTTCACGAATCGTGCGCACGGTATCTTCATTCGGACGTTCCGGAAGATTCGCGATGTCGAGCAGGATTGGCTCCAGGCTCTCCAGCAGCGATGAAATCTGAACGTCACCGGACGCGTCGGCTTCACGACGCAACATCATGTTTTGGTAAACGAGTTGTTGGGCGCGCTTTTTCTCATAGCGAACTTCCGCTAATGAGCCGCGCTCGTTCATGCGAACGTTTCGAAAAGCACGCAACAACGTTTCCGATTTCTCGAAATGCAATGCGGTCATCGTTTCCGTATCTGCCGGCCGCATCGGTGCGGGAATCGCTGCGAACTGTTCGCCTGGTTTTGGTTCGCGCGCAGGCTGTTTCTTCACCGGGGCTTTGCGTTGAATATTGTCTCCATTACCTTTGTTTGGAGTTTGCGGTTCTGTTCCGCGAGCCGGTTCGGGTGTTGCTTCAGGCGATTGTTTTGGTTCGGGAGTCGCAGCCGGTTCGGGCGTTGCTATCGGTTGGACCACGGCCGTAACGTCCGATTGTTTCTTGTCAGAACTCTGGTAGACCACCAAACCAATCATTGCAGCGACGAGCAAAACCGCGGCGAAAGCGACTGCCGGTGTGCCGAAACTCCACCGCAAACCACGCGTCGGAACACGGCGCTCCGGCGTGAGAATCTTTTTCAGCGCGCGATTCTGAACCGCTGGTTGCAGTGACGATTCAAAGCCGGCGATCTGGCTGCGCAGGTTTAGAAAATCCGCGCGCAGTTGTTCACACTCGTTACAGTCGAGGATGTGTCGCTCAACTTCGCGTGTTTCCGTTGCGGAGAGTTCGCCGTCGATTAGCTGCGAAACTTTTTCGGTAAAACTACAGTTCATGATTAGTAAGACGATCCTGCGGCTTTTGAAAGTCCTGATACCTTGCTCCAGCGTTCGCGTAGCGATGCGCGGGCGCGAAAAATGTCAACCTTCACCTTGCTCTCGGAGATGTTGAGCACTTGCCCGATCTCCCGGTAACTCAACTGTTCCTGTTCTCGTAGCAGCAGCGCGGTGCGTTGGTCTTCGGGCAAACTCTGTAACATTTCCAGCACCAGTTTTTTCCGTTCCTGAGTTTCGTATTCCTGTTCCGGATTACGTGCTCGCGGTCTCATCGCTTCTACTACTCGATCAAACAACCGGTAACGCGTGTGCGATTTGCGAAACTCGTTGATCGCCATGTTCCGCGCGACTCGGTAGAGCCAAAAACGCGCCTCGGCAGCCGGCAAAGTTCCCCACGCCGTTCGATGTAGTTGCAGGAAACTTTCCTGAGCCAGATCTTGCGCCAGCGGCGCCCGGCCTCCCAATAAATACTCCAGAAAGCGGCATAGGCTAGGGTAGAAATCCTGAAACAGCATGGTGAACTCTTCGTCTTCGCTCGCCATAAGCTGCGCTACGTCTCCTAAAACACCTGGGTTCGGCAAAAGTTACAAGAAAAGTTGAGGCTGTTAGCTTTTTCTGGAAGATGGTACGAGAAAAGGCTAGAATTCGGTGCATCCCGGTTAGTTAGTGCGTCGATCATGTTCCGAGTCGCAGCCTTTCTATCGATTTTTATGTTGCTCCTGGCCAGTGGCGCTTCGCAATTGGTGTGGGCGCATTCGCCTGATAGTCCCCCCAGGAAGTTTGACGAGTTTGGGAAGCTCCGCCACTGCGACCTCACCGCCCGGTTGGATAATCTCGCGATACAAATCCAATACCAACCGAGCGCTTCCGCTGCGATCATTGCTTATGGGCCAAAAGGTAACGGATATGGCTCCGGAAAGAACTCGCTGGCGCGGATTAAAGATTACCTCGTCAATTCGCGTGGTATCGAGCCGAATAAGATCATCACGATTTACGGCGGCGGCAATGTGGATCTAAACGAGCCCCGGATCCAGTTGTGGGTCATTCCGAAGGGGGCGCCGCTGCCTGAACCCGAAAAACAGGAAACCAATCTCGAAACGTTTCAGGGACTTTTGGTTCAAGAATCGACGGGTGACGACTTCGGGATGGAGTTTTATGCCGAAGACGGCATGGGTGCCGGCATTCCGGGATCAACGGACGCCTCGTTTGCCGAATTGCTGAGTGTGCAGAAGAAAGCCATCGGCTATATCGTAGTTCATAGCGGAGATGATCTGTCGCCTGGTGCATGGCGAAATGTCGCGCAGCAGCAAGTCGAAGCCTTTAAATCTCTCAAGGTTGATACCAGTCGTCTAAAAATAATCCACGGCGGACGCCAGCAAAAGACCACGCTTCAATTGTGGGTTCTGCCGAAGGATGCTGCGCCACCGATTACGAATGCGCCTGATGAGCCTTTAAACAGGACCGTCAGAGTCGGAGATTTTTACGCCGGCACCTTCGATAAGAAGAACCAGAAGAACTTCGTCAAACGTTTAGCCGACACATTGCAGGCAGACAAGTCAGTGCGTGCTTTTATTGTGGTGCGTTTGGAGCAACCGATTCCGGAAGAGCCGGTAGACGCAACTGAAACGCCTGTTGTTGAGCAGGTTGAAACTCCTGACGTCGAAGCCCCAACAGAACCGATCGAAGAAGAGCCGGAAGTTGATCTAACTCAGCTCGTTGAAAAGTTTCGACTTGAACTGGCGAAGAACCATCGCATTACTGAGGACCGGATCACTGTTGTTTTTACAACTGCTCCAGAAACCTCCTCGAGTTACATCAGTTTGTGGATCGTTCCGAAAGGAGCACCGCTTCCGGATCCAAACGAAAGTGAAGCAGCACCGGCTGTCGAAGAGCCGCCCGCAAAACCAGAAACGCCGAAAGTCGCGCCGCCCACTCCGGTTGTTCACGTAGAAGCTCCTAAAAATTCTCACGAGGTTCCAGTCTCTCCAAAGCGTCCATAGCTCACAATTGCATGAAAGGCCGGCGAGTTATCTTCGTGTTGGGGAATCTTGAACTCGGCGGCGCGGAGCGCCAGGCGTTAATTCTCGCCAAACATTTGAAGCAACAGGAAGATGCCGACGTCGAGATCTGGGGATTCAACCAGTCCGGTACAGTTGCGACGCTTTGCGAGCAAATCGGCGTGCGTTCTCGAGTTGTTCCTTGTTCGTTCAACGGTGATACAACCAGCCGCGTCACGAGTCTTTTGCGGGTCGCGTGGTTGTTGCGCAAAGCGCGGCCGGAGGTGTTGCTTCCTTATACTTTGGTGCCGAATGTTGTGTGTGGTTTGGTATGGAAATGGACCGGCGCGAGAATGTGTGTTTGGAACCAGCGAGACGAGGGGTTGCCAGGTTCGCTTACTGGTTGGGAACATTCAGCCGTTAAAGAGACTTCAAAATTTATCGCTAACTCGCGTGGCGGGGCGCAGTTTTTGATCGAGCAACTGAATGCTGATCCGGCTCGGGTGAGTGTGGTCCAAAACGGAATCGAGGCGACGCAGCCGAAGCTTGACCGTCGTGAGTGGCGCGAACGTCTTGGGATTGACGACACGGTTTTTGTTGCGTGCATGATTGCAAACCTGCACGCGAACAAAGATCACGAGACGTTGTTGAGAGCGTGGCGCCTCGTGTTGGCGGCGCTCGAACCAGAAGGACGAAAGACGCTGCTGGTGCTGGCCGGTCGGCCTTATGCTGCGCATGAGTCTCTGGTGGCTTTAACTAAAGAGTTAAGGATTGAGTCTTGCGTTTGTTTTACCGGGCAGGTGGATGATGTCGCCGGACTTTTGCAGGCGTCTGACATTGGGGTGTTTAGTTCGCGTTCCGAAGGATGTCCGAATGGATTGTTGGAATGCATGGCGGCTGGGCTGGCGGTCGCGGCAACGGATATTGAGGGCATACGGGAGGTTGTGGGTGAATCTGGTTTTGAGTTGTTGGCACCCGTGGAAAATGCTGAAGCGTTGTCGCGGATCATTTTGAAGCTTGCGGCCGACCCTGCGTTCCGCGTAAGTCATAGTGTCGAGAACAAGAAAAGAATTGCCGAAAACTACACTGCCCAACGCATGTGTGAAAATATGATGGCATCGTTGTAGGGGCGGCCCTCCGTGGCCGCCCTAGTCTGGAACTCATGATCGTCTCACCTAAAGATATACGATAAGGACAACTTTCCTGGGCTCTCCTATCGAGAGACCAGGAAGTTCGTACGCTAGGGCGGCCACGGAGGGCCGCCCCTACAAGGGGTTGGCGATGAATAAACCTATTGTTTCACCGGCAAGTGTTATTAGCGCTTTTCTTTATCTACTGGTCTTTCCGGTGATTCTGTTTCTGCTGGCCGGTGATTGGCGCTGGACGGAAGGATGGGTATTCTCAGTCATCTTTTTGCTGATGTGTTTTGTGCCGGTGATCTATTTGTACTTTAATGATCAGGCGTTACTGAAAGAGCGGTTCGCATCTCCTATCCAGAAGGAACAAAAACGCTGGGACAAATTTTTGCTCCTGCTGTTCTTGATTGACTTCCTGGTCTGGTTTGCGATTATGCCGCTCGACGCCAGGAGATTTGGCTGGAGTTCGCCGTTCCCTTTATGGGCCAAAGTTATGGGAACGTTGTTGTTGATCCTTTCCGGCGTTCTGATATTTGAAGTGTTCAGAGAAAACACTTTTGCCTCGCCAGTCGTGAAGATGCAAAAGGAACGCGGTCAAAAAGTGATCTCAACCGGATTATATGGAATCGTGCGACATCCGATGTATACCGGCGCGAGTTTGCTCTTTATCTCCTCGCCGATGTTGTTAGGTTCTGTGTATGGCCTGGTGATGGGAATGGGTTTAGTTGTAATACTTGCCGCGCGTAGTATAGGTGAAGAAGCGATGCTCACCCGGGAGCTCGAAGGTTACAGTCAGTACAAGTCAAAGGTGCGGTGGCGTTTAATACCATTCGTATTTTAGGAGGATAGATTGTTAAAAACGCGTCTGTTCGGTGTTTTGTTGATAATAATTTTTGCGGGCTTGATTTATTGGGGGTGGCGCGAGTTGGCCCAGGATGGGCAGTACTATCCGAAGCTGGCAGCGTTTGCCCCCGTCGGCGTGGTTGGCGGAATATTCCTGGTGCTGTTTCCGGGTATGAGTGGACCACCGACTAACACTAAGGAACGACTAATCGTGTTGGCGGTGTTTGTTGTCGGATTGATTGCCGGATTGATTAACTGGTTTCTGATGGATCCGGGATTTTTCGGCGTGACTGGTCAATAGAATAAGGGGACGAATAATGGATCTTTTATGGGAGGAATTGATTGGTGGTTTTCCTGACGGCAGACGACTCGCGATCGTCGCGATCCGTGTGATAGTAGCGACCGCGCTTGGGGCGATCCTCGGACTCGAGCGTGAAAAGGCGGGTAAGCCTGCCGGCCTGCGCACACACATGCTAGTGAGTCTCGGAACGGCGGTGGTGGTTTTGGCTTGCTCGGGCGCAGGTATGGACCTCGATGGTCAATCGAGAGTGATTCAGGGTATTGTCACCGGCATCGGATTCATAGGCGCCGGCACGATCCTGAAGTTAAATGAGAGTCGAGAGATTCAGGGATTAACAACGGCAGCAGGACTCTGGATGACGGCTGCAATCGGAGTGGCTGTTGGTCTCGGTGCAATTGGTCTCGCACTGATTGGGACCGTCGTAACGCTGATTATTTTTATTCTCGAATACGTGACCAACTCCAGTAGCACCTTCGAAGATAAGAAGTAAAAGACTGTAGGGGCGGCCACGGAGTGCCGCCCCTACAACGAATCTAGAATCAAAAAAGCGCAACGTTTTAAGTGAGGGTTGCAACAAAACAGTATGTGTCGAAATATCAAGGTGCTTCATAACTTCAAACCGCCGGCCACGCACGAAGAGGTGCGCGCCTCATCGCTTCAATTCGTGCGGAAACTGAGCGGCACTACAAAGCCTTCGAAGGCCAACGAAGAGGCTTTTAATCGCGCTGTCGATCAGGTTACGCAGGCAGCGCAGGAACTGCTTGATTCGCTGGTTACCAACGCTCCGCCCCGCAATCGTGAAGAGGAAGCGGCCAAGGCGCGTGCGCGTAACGCCGAACGATTTCCTGCCGCGGTGTAGCGACCGAAGTGTCTGTGACCTGGCCCGACCTGTTTGTCATCCCCCAGTTTCTTGAGTTACGGCTTTGCGAAGCAATCGTTGCGGAGATGAAAGCCGTTCAAGGGACGGCCGCGACTGTTTACGGAAGCACCGTCTCAGGAACGGTCGATCAAAATGTCCGTCGCACACTCCGCATTCAACCGGCTGCTGAAACTATCAAACTCGTTATCGATCGGTTGTTAGCAAGCAGGGAAGCGGTCGCAGAACATTTTGCGGTTACTCTTGGCGAGTGCGAAGAGCCACAGTTTTTACGTTATCGTGAAGGCGATTTTTTCGTTGCTCATCAGGATGGAAACACCGGCTTGTTGCGTCTCGAGACTGAGAAGCGATTGATTTCGACCGTGATCTTCCTGAGTCGTGAATCCGACGTACCTGGTCCAGGTGTTTATGGTGGTGGTTCGCTGGTGTTGAGCAATCTACGCGAGACCGCTCGCGTGACAGCCGAGCCGGGTAAACTCGTCGCGTTTCGCTCGGAAACAACTCATGAAGTAACGCCTGTCACACACGGCGAGCGTTTTTCCATCGCCTCCTGGTTTCATTAACTCAAACGATGCCCAGTATTCAAAGCAAGGTGATTAACGTTCTCTTGCACTTGCTTCGCACGAAGCGAACCGTTAATCGCATGCGGCAGCGAGTGGCGAACGGCGAGCAGACTTACACCGAACCTTCCAAACAGCTTTACCAGAAACATCAGATCTCAAAGCAACTACACAACAACCACCTCGTTTGGACCATGGCGCCCAAACAAGACGCTGGTGAAAAACACGTAATCTACCTGCATGGCGGCGCGTACGTTAACAGCTTTGCTTCACAACACTGGACCTTCATGTCGAAGCTGGTCCAATTATTAAACTGCACCGTGACCGCGCCAAATTATCCGCATGCGCCGGAGCATTACGTTCACGACGTTTTTGAGCTACTGTTGCCGCTGTATTTAGAATTGGCGGCTCACGCCGGCAGCGAGAATGTGACAGTAATGGGCGACTCCTCGGGCGGCGGAATTAGTCTCGCACTCGCGCAGCGACTACGAGAAGATGGTCATCCTCAACCGGGTCGTATAGTCCTTCTATCGCCATGGCTGGATGCAACGTTGTCGAATCCGGAGATTCCCGAGTTTGATAAGATTGATCCCTTTCTTGGAGTCGAAGGATTACAGTATGGCGGCGCTGTTTACGCGCGCGATGTCGATCCTAAAAGTTATCTGGTCAGCCCGGTGTATGGCAGTTTGAAGAATCTCGCTCCCATTTCGCTATTCATCGGCACGCGCGACCTACTATTTCCTGATTGTCGGAAGTTAAGAGACAAGGCTGCCGGCGAAGGTGTGCAGATCGATTATCGCCAGTATGACGGAATGGTCCACGACTGGATGTTAGGACCACTACCCGAAGCGAGACACGCCATCGCTGAGATTGTCGAGACCATTCGAGCTGATGGGAGAAATTAATGAATATAGTTCTATCGTTGGTTTGTGTACTGTCGTTAGTGTTTACGCAAACCCAGTCGCAGGTGAAACAAGGAAAGCAAATGAATAATCGAGCCAGTGGAACGTTTGAAGTTAAGTTGACACCGCAGGACGAAGGCGCAAACGCGCCGGTTGGAAGAATGACGATCGATAAACAATTTCAAGGCGATCTGGTTGGGACCAGCAAAGGCCAGATGATCATGGCCAGCAGCAGTAGCTTCCAAAATTCGGCTGGCTATGTCGCGATTGAAAAAGTCACCGGTACGTTGAATGGCCGTCGCGGAAGTTTTTATTTGCAGCACAGCGGCACGATGTCGCGAGGAGTTGGCGAACTCATGATCACGGTTATTCCTGACACCGGCACGGACGAATTAGCCGGCTTGCGCGGTAAGATGAACATCATCATTGCCGACGGCAAGCATTCGTACGAGTTTGAATACTCGCTCGGTCAGTGAACCTCCTTGAACGGCTGGAAAGGGCGCTATACTATTGACTTCAATTCGACCCTGGGTAGACTTCGCTGGAGAAAAAACATGAAATATCGTGTGCTGATCGAACAGGATGAGGATGGCGCTTTCGTCGCCGAGGTTCCGTCGCTCCCTGGTTGTATTTCTCAAGGGCATACGAGAGCGGAAGCCACGGAAAACATCAAAGAGGCAATCACGCTTTACCTCGAAAGCTTGAACGCACACAACGATGCTATACCGCCCCCAATCACGGAAGAGCTGGTTGAGGTGGACGCGTGAGTGTTCTTCCTCGCATTTCTGGTAAGGAAGTAGTGAAAGCCCTTGCTAAGATCGGATACGAGGAAGATCGACAACGCGGTAGCCACATCATACTGAGACAGAATTCATATCCTCATCGTCGTATTACCATTCCTAACCACAAGGAAATAGCCAAGGGAACGCTTCGAACTGTAATTCGGGAAGTTGGGTTAACCGTTGATGAATTCAAAGCTCTGCTATGAAGTTTGACGGAGGTAGACCATGGCGAAAATCAATTGGGGTCGACTCATTCTATGCAGCTTGATTGCTGCGATCATCATGTTTGTCACCGATGGCTTCGTTCACGGGAACATTGCCGATGCCGATTGGAAAGCGGTGTATGCCGGCCTCGGCGCGCGTGAGCCGCAGGATCACGGACTCAGCATGGTTTATTTTGCGCTGTTTGAGCTCGGCCGTGGCTTCACCGCGATCATGTTTTACGTGACGCTGCGCCCGTTTTTTGGCGCTGGGCCAAAGACCGCTATTCTGGCAGGCATCATCGGCTGGATTGCATTTTCGTTGACCGGACCGGCGCAGTTTATTCCGCTCGGTTTCTTCTCGAATGCATTGTGGTTCAAGGTCGGAATTATTCATCTGATTACGTCGATAATTGCAACAATTGCCGGTGCCGCACTGTATAAAGATGTGGCCAAACCAGCAGTAGCTTAAGTTATTCCGAAGGACAGATTTGCTATGAACTTTCAGCCAATTTTATGGGGCGGGCTGATCGCTGGAACTCTGGACATCTGCGCCGCATTTTTGACGGCCTGGTTGAGAGCCGGAGTAACCCCGGTCCGCGTTTTGCACTTCGTCGCCAGCGGATTGATCGGCGCCAGCGCATTTCAAGGTGGCGCCAAGACTGCGATTCTGGGTCTCGCGTTGCACTTTCTGATCGCGACTGGTGCGACCGTAGTCTTCTATCTCGCCAGTCGCAAATGGCTTTTTCTCGTTGAACGCCCGATCCAGTTTGGATTGATTTACGGCATTGCCGTGTACCTGTTTATGAACTTCGTGGTTCTGCCGCTTTCGCAGGTGCGGCAAGGACCGGCAACCATTTCGGGTCGCACAATCGGCTTGCTCACGATCATGCTTTGTGTTGGTCTGCCGATTGCGCTCGTGGTTCGCAGATTTTCTCGATAACTCTTTCAGATCGTCAGCGGTATGCGATCACGCCAGTGCTACTAGAACGCTTCGTGGAGAGCCATGCCTGATTGGTTCTATCGAACAGTATCGCAGCCGATCCTTTTCCGCTTACCTGCACCTCGAGCGCGCGATTTTGCCCTGGGCTTTATTGGTCGCCTGGCTCGCCTTCCCTTTGGACCATTGCTGATCGATTTTCTGGGTCACATGCGTGCCGACCCGCGCCTGCGCCAGTCAATACTGGATACGACCTTTCCCACATCCGTCGGGCTTGGCCCATGGTTAGACACAAACATGATTGCGCTTGAAGCTCTTTCGCGATTTGGTGTGGGCTTTGTTGAGATTGGTCCGGTGAGTTTACGAGGCTCTGATGCAGGTGCCCCGGTTAAGCGACTTCCGGATCAGCAGGCACTTTGGTTTTCACATGAACCGGGCAGTATTTCACTCGCGGACTGCAATCGCCGGCTCCGTAATCTTTCAAAACTAAAGGTGCCGGTAATCGTTAGGTTGAGTAGTGGCGCTGATACAGAACACTTGTTGCGGGAACTCAATCCCGAAGTGAAGTTAGTGGCCCTCGATGGTCCCGACGCGTTACTGAATGCTTCGCCGTCGCGTCAGTTTTTATTATGCATTACCGCCGATCAGGATCCGGATAACCTTGGACCATTGGTCCAAACAGCATTGACTCGTGGCTTTGCGGGTTTGCTGGTTGATGGAAGCGTAAAAGCGGAGCCGGATGGCCGGTTGGTTGGTTTACCCGTTCGTGAGGCGGCATTGCGGCTTGTTATCAGGCTTCGAGAACTTGGCGGCGCGGATGTTCCAATCATTGCATCCGGCGGTATTCACGAACCAGCGCACGCGCTCGAATTGCTGGCGGCAGGCGCAAACCTGATCCAGGTCGACACGGGTTTGATCTACACCGGCCCCGGTCTGCCAAAAAGAATCAACGATTGTTTGTTATTTGAAACTACTCGCCACACACCTGCGGTAGATCCTCCTCCACGAGCCGCGGAACTAACGTGGTTTTGGACCATGCTGATGGGTGCGGGAATGTTCATCGGCGGACTGCTTGCGTTGGCGATTGCCGCGACGAAAGTGATGTTGCCGTATGACGAAGCATTTCTCGGCATGTCGCATCCTCATGTAACGGCGATCAATTCCCGGCTGCTCGCTTTCATGGCCCATGATCGAGTGACGCTGGCGGGTGTGATGGTGGCTGTCGGCCTGCTCTACGTGAGTCTTTCGGTATTTGGGATTCGCCGCGGATATCATTGGGCCAGACAGTCGGTTCTGATATCCGCGTTCACGGGGTTTGCGAGCTTTTTTCTCTTCCTGGGATTTGGTTATCTCGACACGTTTCATGCATTTGTTACTGCTTCGTTATTGCAGTTGTTATTGCTCGGGCTTCACTCGCGTTTAGGTGTTTACGTTCCCGCCTTGAAGCCGGACCAGCGTGGTGATCGCGCGTGGTTGATGGGTCTCTGGGGACAATTGTTAATGGTAATTCACGGCTTTACGCTTCTCTCGGCGGGTTTAGTGATCTCCTTTATCGGCGTTACTCAAGTGTTCGTGCACGAAGATCTACAGTTTATGGAAACGACCGCTTCGGTTTTGCATGCGGCAAATCCGCGATTGGTGCCACTCGTGGCCCATGATCGCGCCACTCTTGGTGGGATGTTGCTTGCGAGTGGTTGGGTTTTTTTGTTGCCGGTGCTTTGGGGTTATCGCCGCGGCGCGGCGTGGTTGTGGTGGACGTTGCTGACCACGGGCAGCATTGCGTATGCGGCGGCTATCGGCGTGCACTTTGCCGTCGGCTATCTAAGTGTCAAACATTTGTTACCGGCGTTTGGCGGTTTTGGGCTTATGCTGCTGGGCCTGATTCTGTCGTATCCGTTTCTCTGCCGAAAACCGGTGCAGCCGTTATAATCTTCGGGAAATAAAGATATGTTTTGCCCAAACTGCGGAAATAAGACATCTACCAATCAAAACTTCTGTCGCGCTTGTGGGCTGGGGTTGGAGAAAATTGCGAACTCACTCACCGAGCAGCTTCCAACTAAACCCAATCTGAGCCTGCAGGAAAAGAAGGACAAGTTTGAAAAGCTCGGAATGGTGACTTTGAGTGTGTTTGGATTCGGCATTCTGGCTTTTCTCGTGTACAGCGTCGGCTACAAGTTGCTGCTAACCAAAGGCGATGTTGTTGCCGCCCTCGGGATCCTCGGATTTCTGATCATGGTTGCTTGCGGTATCTCTTCTGTTATCTTTTTTGCCAAAGCAAAAGAGGCAGGTGACGAGGCAACAAAACGTCAGCCGCAAAGCCTCGCAGGAGATAGTGAACCAACTAAAGAGCTCTTAACAGAAGGTCATTTTGAACCTGTGCCGTCGGTAACCGATCGCACTACCGATTTGCTGGTCGCCGAGAAGCGCGATAGTCAACGCCGATAAACTGGAGATAACTCCAAAATGAGAATCCACCGTCTCCCCTGTTTGTTTTTGATCGTCTGCGTTGTAGTCACGCCCGCGTTTTCACAAGCACCATCGCGTAACGTTAAAGCTCTCGTGGGCGGCACGTTGATTGACGGTTACGGCAGCACGCCGTTGCGGAATAGTGTCGTCATTATCGAAGGTGAACGAATTAAGGCGGTGGGCCAGGTCGGAACGCTTGCGATTCCAGCCGGCGCGGAAGTGATTTCCACCGAAGGCATGAGCATCCTGCCGGGTCTGTGGGACATGCATGTGCACCTCATGATCAACGGCCACAGTGATTACGGTCATTGGGACAAAACATATCCGCCAATGATGGAGACCGTGATCATGCCCGCTTCAGCGCGACAACTGCTGATGGCCGGCGTCACGAGCGCGCGTGATCTCGGTGCTCCGCTCAAGGCAAGCATTGCGGTGCGCGAGCGTATCAAGAAAGGCGAGATCCCTGGTCCAACACTCTATGTTTCCGGGCCATTTATTCAACACGAACCTTATCCGGGCACCGATTATGTTCGTTGGGGCGTGAAAGGCGTTGAGGATGCGCGAGCTAAAGTTCGTCAGTTGGCGGATGCCGGTGTGGATGTAATCAAACTGATCGATCAGGATCAGATGACGATGGAGGAAGTGCAGGCAGTTGTTGACGAAGCTCACAAACGAAAGCTTCCGGTTGTGGCTCATTCGCATCGGCCTGAAGAGATCCGGCGTGGTTTGCAAGTTGGAGTCGATTGTTTTGAGCACACGGGTCTAGCTACCGCGCCTGAGTATCCAGCGGATGTGATCGCGATGATTCGCGAACGCACGGCCAAGATGAGTCTAGGACCGTTGTTCTGGACGCCGACGGTGCAAGGACTTTTCAACTACGAATACGTTCGCGACAATCCTGAGCAGCTCGACGATCCGTCATGGCAAGTCGGCTTGCCGCAGTCGATCATCGACGACATCAAAGGCTCACTCAAAAAACCCGGACAACTCGGTTACTACCAGATCACGCCGCTGCGTCGACCCACGCTCGCGCGCAAGATAGCGCAGCTTTCCGAATCAGGTGTGGTGCTGTTGATCGGAACTGACAGCGGCATCCCCATGAACTTTCACAGCCAAACCACCTGGCGCGAGCTCGACGCCTGGGTCAACGGCTTCGGCATCGATCCCATGACCGCCATTCGCGCCGCCACCTATTGGCCTTCGGTCGCCATGAAAGTTTCAGACCAGGTCGGCACCGTTAGTGAAGGCAAGTACGCCGACATCATCGCCGTCCGCGGCGACGTGCTGCGGCATATCAACCTGTTGCAGGATGTGGATATCGTGATTAAACACGGGCGGCGTTGGAAGTGAGTTGTGAAATAGAACTTAGCCACGGATGACACTGATAAATCCGGATTTAATCCGTGTAATCCGTGGCTGGATTTATCTTGGCCCCAACAACAGCCATTGCAAACCGGCCTTGCCTTGTACTTGGGGATTTGCTGGTGAGGAGTTTTGTTGACTTTAACTCGCGATCCGGCGGCAACTACCATTTAATTGAGCGCCCTCTTCTACGATCAAAGCCGGCGCCGCCACTTGCCCTTTCACATTCGCCGTCCGTCCGAGCACCAATTCTTTGCTGGCGAGAATGTCGCCTTCGACTGTCCCATTAATTTTCGCCACCGCCACTTTGATGACAGCTTTTGTCACTTCTGCTCCGGTGCTCACGATCAGCGTCCCATTCTGCGAAGTAACGTGACCGGAGAAGTGCCCGTCAATACGAAGCATCGATTTAAAACAAACTTCGCCGGTAAAGTTAACCACGTCACCCACAAAACCGAGCCAGTTGTCTTTGTTAATATTGCTTCGGCTACCATTGACGAGTGTAGGCTGGCCGCGTTCGTCTCTGCTCGCAACTGCTGGAGTAGTCACTGTGCTGCCCCTTTCTTACAGTTCTTTTCCTGTTGCCCGTTGTAAAAGATGGGTGGGTTGGGAAGCCGCCGGGATGCCGCCGCCGCTGCTTGTGAATCGGGAAGAAAAGAAGAAGTTACCTAACTGATTCACACTATAACACTTGCGTTTGAGTCAAGAATGTTACGATTACGTTGCCGTTCTGAGGCAAGCACATGATCTCTTACCGGTTATTGTCGGCGTCGGATCTCATTCCTCTGTATCACTGCTTTCTTGATGCGTTCTCGGATTATCAAGTCGACATGCAAATGTCGCAGCCGCAGTTTGAACAACGGCTGGCACGTGATGGCGTGCAACTCGACCTCAGCGCCGGCGCATTCGATGGAGCGAGGATGATCGCGTTTTATATGAATGGAGTAGGCGCGTGGCGGGGGACGCAGACGGTTTATGACGCCGGCACCGGCGTGGTCCCTTCTCATCGACGACAAGGTATCGCGAAAGAGTTATTCGATTTTATGGTGCCGCGACTCAAAGAGGCTGGGATTGTTCAATACTTGCTCGAAGTGTTGACATCGAATCATTCTGCGGTGGCGTTATATCGAAAACTAGGATTTGTTGAAGTTAGAAGTTTGGCAGTTTTGCGCGCGCAAGAATCCGGGCGTGGATCAACTGCGGAGATCTCAGTCAGGCGGATGGAACCGCGGTGGGAATTGTTTGAATCGTTTTGGGATGGTTACCCGTCGTGGCAGAATTCAATTGATGCGGTTGAGCGACTTGCAGTTGAACGAGTTGTCATTGGTGCGTTCGCGGCAGATGAGTGTGTTGGATATGGAGTTGTGTTTCGGTCCACTGGAAATCTGATGCAACTCGCAGTCGCACCCGCATTTAGACGAAGAGGAATTGGTAGTCGAATATTGTCGGCGCTGACGGAAAGCGAAAGCTTGAAGGTGAATAATATTGATGAACGACTGACAGGGACGTTGGCGTTTTTTGAAGCGAATGGTTTTCAAGTGGTGCTGAAGCAGTTTGAGATGAGCAGGATGTTATAGACAGGATTTCAAGATGAACAAGATGAGATTAAAAAGAAATGAAGTTTGACCTTCACACACATTTCTACACTGAAAGCTTTTTTCAAACTATCCGCGATCTTCCTTCGGAGTTTTCCTTCGGCACGAGCTCGTCGGGACAGACGATCATCACTTATCGGGGCGCGCGATTCTTCGGCGTAACGCCCGCGATGACTGACGTTTCCAAACGAATCGAGGACATGGATCGCGCGGGCATCGACGTGGAAGTTGTTTCACTATCGACGCCGAACGTCTTCTTCACTGACGCGGAGCATCAGCCCGCCGTGGCGAAGATGATGAACGACTCTTACGCGGAACTCATCAGCCGCCATCCAAATCGATTCAAAGGCTTTGCTTCGATTCCGATGGACGCACCGGACGAAGCGCTCAAAGAACTACATCGAGCTATCGATACGTTGAAGTTGAATGGCGTGATCCTGCTCAGTAACATCGGTGGCAAGGCGTTGACTGAACCTCAGTATCGCCCGTTTTTCGAAGAAGCAAACCGGATGAAGCTCTGTATCTTTCTGCATCCGATGTTGCCGGCGAATTCAGATGCATTTCGAGAGTATGTGCTTGGTCCAATCATCGGCTTTCCGTTTGACACGAGTCTGGCGGTAGCGCGGATGTGTTACGACGGCATGTTTGCAGACTTTCCCGACATTCGCTGGATCATCGGCCATCTCGGCGGTGCGATACCTTACCTGATGGAGCGAATGGACAACGGCTTTCGCGACTTCGCTGATTGCCGGGTGAAGATCGATCAGCTTCCCAGTGTTTATCTGAAGCGACTTTATTACGATACGGTGTCGTTCAGCCCGTACACGTTGAAGATGGTTCGCGATATGGTGGGAGCGGATCACATGGTGATGGGTAGCGACTACCCGCACCTGCTGGGTTCAATCGATCGCGCCGTGCCTTCTATCGAACAACTCGAGATCAGCGCGGAGGAGAAGGTGAAGATCTTCTCCTCTACCGCGCTCAGCATTCTCAATAATATTTAGCCACGGATTACACGGATTTCATTTTTAAAAATAATCCGTGTTCATCCGTGAAATCCGTGGCTGATATTTAAGGGCGTTGACCCCACGTAGGCGGCGCGGGTTCTTTCGGCATACGTTCGACCGGGCGTTCCTTCAACATTCGCATCGCTTCCAGAACGGCGCGTTCGAGTTGCGGATCCTTGCCCGCGATCACGTCCTTGGGCCAATTCTCAATATCGATATCCGGCCCGACCCCTTCATTCTCCACCGCCCACTTGCCGTCGCGAGTGAAGAAGCCGCCACGCGGCGCGATCATCGATCCACCATCGATGAATGGCGGCGTGTCAGCCGTATGGACCAGCCCGCCCCACGTTCGTTTACCGATCAATGGACCAATCTTCCGGCGCTTAAACATGTAGGGCATCAGGTCGCCGCCTGAACCGGCCATCTCGTTGATAATCATCACCTTCGGACCCCAGATACCGGCCGAAGGACTCGTGAACGGATAACGATCGCCGGCGACGTTGTTGAAGTAACCATCAAAATCTCGCGCCAGCACCTCGATGATGTAATCCGCTGCCGAGCCGCCGCCGTTGAATCGCTCGTCAACTACCACACCTTTCTTATCCTGCTGCGAAAAGTAGTAACGATTGAAACTGGTGTAGCCGGGCTGACCAGTGTTGGGCAGGTAAACGTAAGCGAGTTGACCGTCAGAGAGTTTTTCAACCAGGCGACGATTCGCCTCAACCCATGCGCGCGTGCGTAACGCCTGTTCGCTTGCTACCGGCAGAACAGTGACCGTCCGTGCGCCTTGCATCGATGGAGTTGTGTTTACCGTTAGTGTGGTTTGACGATTCGCGGTTCCGTCCAACAACCGGTAGATGTTGTCAGGTGTGCGCAACTCGATGCCGTTGATCGCGAGAATGTAATCGCCGACGTTGACGTTTGCTCCCGGTGTTGCGAGCGGCGAACGCAGATCGGGGTTCCAACTCTCGTTGTCGTAGATTCGCGTAACCTTGTAGCGTCCGTTATCAATGGCGAAGTCGGCGCCAAGCAAACCGCCGACTGACTGCGGCACTGACGGCATGTCGCCGCCACGAACATACGAGTGTCCCACCGCGATCTCAGCGCCCATCATGTCCATCAGGTAGTTGAGATCGGCGCGATGCATCACGTAAGGCAGGAATTGACCGTACAACTGCCGCATCTTGGGCCAATTCGTTCCGTGCATGTTAGGCACGTAAAGATAGTCGCGCTGATTGCGCCAGCCTTCGTTGAAGATCTGTTTGAACTCTTCCTTCGGCTCGAGATACATGCGCAGGGCGAAGTTCAAACGTCCGGAGCCTGGTTGTGGTGGAGTTCGATCGGCATCGATGAGAAACAACTGAGGCGCCGGCGCATTCGCTCCGCCACCACCTGGACCACCACCCTGACCGCCGGCACCGCCGGCCGCGCGATAAACCAGCTTGCGTCGATCGGCGCTCATCTCGTATGCGGTCACATTGCTGACAAACGTGTTTGCACGGCGATCGCACAAACGATAACGCTGCAATTCGTTACCGGCCCCCGGTTGAGGAGCGCTGCTACCGCCCGTGCGCCCGGCCTCTAAATAAAAGACCTGGCCTTCGAGGCCCGCCTGCAGATCTGAGTATTGCCGTTCCGGCACGCCGGGCACAGAAACGATTCGTTGTTGCAGTCCGTCAAAATCGACTTGCACGGTCACTGGACCACGTGGTCCACGTTGACCACCTTCACCGCCGCCACCACCTTCACCACCGCCGGCATCGCTCGCACACGCGCCGGGTTGCAACCGGCGTGTGCCCGTGCCGACACCACGATCTTCATCGCTTTCCGGCAGCAATGGACTCGGATCAGTTTTCTTCAGCACCGCGAAATAGAGCCCAAACGTCGGAATATGATCGTAGGACGTCATATCCAGCCATTGCGAACGCAGACCGAAATCTGTCGACGCCAGAAACCAGAGATACTTGCCGCTTGCGTCCCACGTAGGCCAAACGGCATCCGCGAGCCCGTCAGTGACTTGTTTGGTTTCGCCAGTTTCGACATTGCTGATAAAGATCGCGTGATAGAGCGACCGCAATCGGCTCGAATAAGCCACCCACTTTGAATCAGGACTCCACACCGGATTCAACGTGCGCTGCGGGACCATCCACGGATCCTCGCCCACAACCTTCGCCTGCTCGCTAGCCACGTCGAGCACCCAAACTTTCAGATTTGTATCAGTGAAGAGAATCTTCTTGGAGTCAGGCGACCACGATGGCGTGTAATACCGAGTTGGCTTGGCGAGCGCGATTTCACGCGGCGGCGTCAATCCGTCCTGTGCTTCAACCACGAGTTTGTACTCGCCCGACTTGTCGCTGAAGTAAGACACAAACTTGCCGTCGGGTGACCATGCCGGATCACGTTCCGCTGAACTGCTCGAGTTTGTCAGATTACGTACGTCACCTTTATCTGCCGGAATCGTGAAGATCTCGCCGCGAGCTTCAACTACTACACGCTTGCCGGTCGGCGACACTGCCATGTTCGACAAACGATTACTGACGTCTTCCCAGTTAGGCATCATCCACGGGAAGTCGCCGGCCGCGGTGATGTTTACGACCTTTGCTTTTCCGTTCTTCGGATCGAATTCGTGAACGTAGCCGGCTTGTTCAAAGACGATCGTGCCCGCGCCCGAATCCATCGACTTCACGTCGAAGTCAGTAAACTTCGTGACCTGCGTCAGCTTCTTGCTCTTCGTTTGAAACTCCCAGATGTTTGCCATTCCGTCGCGGTCGGAGATAAAGAAAACTGAGTCGTCAACCCAAACGGGATTCACGTCCTTTGAATCGGTCCACGGCGGCGAAACGAGATCGTAAGTTTTTAGATCGACGATCCAGATCGGGCGATTCTGTCCGCCTTTATAATTGCGACGTTCTTCGTCCCAGGAGTTGTTCATGCGATAGGCGATGCGATTGCCATCAGCCGAAATCTTGCCCTGATACGCGCGAGGAAGTGCCATCGGTTCTTCAACGCCGCCTTCAGCCGATACAGTCCAGAATCGCGGCGTGCCGCTCGGCGCCCAGGTCGCTCGGGTTGATGAAAAGAGAATCGATTTACCGTCGGGCGTCCAGCCTTCAACTACATCAGTGCCCGGATGCCACGTTAATCTTTTTGGCTCACCACCTTCAGACGACACGAGATACACATCGAAGTTGCCGGCATACTCACCGCTGAATGCGATCCAACGTCCATCAGGCGAGAAGCGCGGATTCGTGGTTTGTCCCTGAAAGCTTGTCAGCCGTCTTGCACTACCACCGGCACGAGGCACAACCCAGATGTTGTTCGCGTAGGCGAAACCGATCTGAGTGGTACTGACGGTCGGAGTGCGCAGTAAACGCGTTTGGCCTCCGTGTCCGTTTTGGGCGTCGATGTTTGCGGGAACGAGCAGAAAACAGAACGCTAGCGCAGCGATCAGAGAAAAGCGGCCAGGCATGGATGTGTCCTCCAGAACTGTGGGGCTTGAATGCGATAGGCATTATAGCCACGGATTACACGGATTTCACTGATAAGACGTTTTTCTTTATCCGTGTAATCCGTGTAAATCCGTGGCTAGTCAATGTGATATTATTTGCTGCAAACCCAATCACGAGGAGAAAGACCATGAGTTCCCTGAAACGCAGTTCTGTTTCTGTCTTCGCTGTCCTTTTTATTCTTTGCCTCGCCATTTCGGCTTTCGCGCAGATTGATACGCCGCGTCCAAGCCCGAAAGCGAGTGTGATGCAGAGAGTTGGCGTCACTGATATCACCATTACTTACAGTCGTCCGGCGGTAAAGAGTCGCCAGATCTGGGGCGATCCTTTGCCGGAACAAAAGGCACAAGGTGAGGCAACGCTCGATAATCAACTCCAGCGACCAAAAGGCGCTCCGATTGTTCCTTACGGTCACATGTGGCGCACTGGCGCTAACGAAGCGACGCAGTTTGTTGTGACTGATGAGGTTTTGATCAACGGACAGAAGCTTCCTGCCGGCAGCTACAGTTTGCACACCATTCCGACCAAAGACGAATGGACCATCGTCTTCAATGGCACCGCAAATCAGTGGGGTAGTTTCAACTACGATCCGGCCAAAGATACGCTTCGTGTAAAAGCCAAACCGGAGTGGGTAAACGAAAGTCAGGAATGGCTCGCCTACAATCTGGAACCGGTTGGCGACGACTCAGCTCGTATAGACATTCGCTGGGAAAAAGTCAGAGTGCCATTCACGGTTAAAGTGCCTGATGTGGCTGCGACCACGATGGCCAAGCTGAAGACCAGTGTAGGAAATGCCAAAGCCGACGACTGGCGTACGCCGTTGCAGGCCGGCAATTATCTGATCAACAACCCGAACCCAGCCGACGATGCGCAGGGAATGACCTGGTTGGACCAGTCGATCAAAGTGAAAGAGACATTCCAGAATCTTTCCGCCAAGTCGAATGCGTTGTACAAAGCCGGAAAGAAAGACGAAGCCTTTGCGCTCGGCGATCAGGCGATTCAACGCGGCAAAGCCGACAAGGTTGATACGTCAAACTTCGAAAAGCGCCTGGCTGACATGAAAGCCGGCAAGATCTAGCGATTTTTGCCACGGATTTCACGGATTAGATCCGGCTTTAAAATCCGTGAGATCCGTGGCTATGTTTTTGTATGGGTGTCGCTAAACTAACCGATCAAAATACGATTGTTCCTGAAAGCAAGTACGCTCGCATTGAGCGAGAGCGCCGTTATCTCTTGCGGGATTTGCCTGAAGGAATCACGCGCGCCGATCCGCATCTGCAAATCACCGACAATTACATGACCGGCTCGCGGTTGCGTCTGCGCAAGGTGCGTGAACCAAGGTCAAACAAGTGGACCGTTAAGTTTACGCAGAAGTTTGCTCCAAACCCCGAGGATCTTTCCCGCACTGTCATAACCAACACTTACCTCAACGCGCTCGAAGCCGACGTCTTATCGACCATCTTCAACAGCAACGAGATTCGCAAGAATCGTTATAGGTTTGAGTTTGAAGGTCGTAAATATGCGGCCGACATGTTTCTCGGCGATCTGTTCGGCTTAGTGCTGGCTGAAGTGAGTTTTGAGACGGATGAAGAGCTCGACAACTTTCGCCAGCCGCCGCCGTTTGCCATGGCTGAAGTAACCAACGAACACTACTTCACCGGCGGCCATCTCGCCGAAGTAACCTTCGCCGATGTTCGCGCGGAGATCGCACGGCTTGGTCTGATAAAATAGCGGCCATGAAGATCCGCATTTGTTTCCTCCTTACCTGCTTTCTCCTTTTATCCGGTTGTCGAAAAACAGCGACGCCGCCTGCGACCGGTGCGCCGCCGCCGCCAGCTAGTCCGGCAGTACAATTGGACCATT
The DNA here is from genome assembly GCA_963708055.1 of uncultured Acidobacteriota bacterium. Lineage (GTDB taxonomy): Bacteria > Acidobacteriota > Blastocatellia > Pyrinomonadales > Pyrinomonadaceae > PSRF01. Next base: position 4,081,726 of record OY970193.1, read on the forward strand.
CGCAGGGCGGCAACACGCCCACTGCCGAAATAAAACACTTCAAAGGCTCGATTGGCTCGTCGCTCGATTTGCAGATGAAACTCGTGCGCACCGGCGATCAATTGGCGGGCAGTTATTACTATCAAAAGATCGGGACACGCATTGACGTGCGCGGCAACGTGGATCAAGCCGGCAATCTGACGCTCGAAGAGTTTGATCAAGGCGGCAAGCAGACCGGCTTGTTCAAGGGATTATGGACCGTGGATGCGAGCGACGGAATGATCAACCTCGCGGGCAATTGGTCCAAGCCCCCGAGTGAAAAGGGAAGCGACAAGAAAACTGCCTTTTCACTTCACGAAGAGCCGGTTTCGTTCAGCGGCGAGGTTGAACTGGCCTCGAAGCAGATCAAAGAGAGCAACAAGAAGTTGGTGTATGAGATTTCGGCCCAGTATCCGCAAATAACCGGCGGTAACAATCCAAACTTCGAGAAGTTTAATCAGGTCGCACGCGCGTCAGTCACAAAAGAGGTTGCCGGGTTCAAGAAGGAAATGCAGCCCGAGGAAGGTGAGAATGCTGAAGAAACTCGTCCTGAGAACTCGATGGGGAGCGATCTCAGTATTGGTTACAAAATAGCATTGGCCCAGGATGATCTGGTGAGTGTCGAGTTTACCGTCGGCAGTTATTACCAGGGCGCTGCGCACCCAAATAGTTTTTCACATGTGATCAATTTCGATCTGAAGAATGGTAAACAGTTGAAGCTTGGCGATCTGTTCAAACCGGGTTCGAAGTTTCTGGCAGCGATTGCCACTTACTGTGTTACCGACCTGAAGAAGCAGGCCAAAGAGAAAGGTTTGCTCGACGAAGAGATAGAAAAAGGGGCTGGGCCAAAAGCGGAAAATTACGGCAGTTGGACCATAACTAAGCGTGGCTTGGGAATCACCTTTGATTCCTATCAGGTTGGTCCATACGCTGCCGGACCGCAGTTTGTGCTGGTGCCTTATTCAGCGTTGAAGGAGTTGATTAACCCTGACGGTCCTGTGGGACAGTTTGCAAAATAAGCCACGGATTTTCACGGATGAACACCGATCAGAGTGATATTAATCCGCGTTTGTCGGTGAAAATCCGTGGCTAAAACTCTTCTGCGAATAATAAAACGCCATCAGAAAAGCCAGGAGCATGATTGCCGCTCCTGTCCAAAACGTTACAAACAACGATCGATCGCTCATGTGATGCGGAATGCCGTCGGCGCCGAGGTGTGCAATTGAACTGTTAATGAGCATGGCTGCTAAGAAAGGTCCCACGGCGCGTGCGAGACTCGCAGTCGATTGAGTGACACCTAAAACCATTCCCTGCTGTTCCGGTCCGGCAGTCTTTGAAGCCAAACTCGTGAGAGCCGGAGTGGCGAGTGAGTTGCCCATCGAAAACACGCCGCCACCCACAAGTAATGCCGCCAGTCCACCCGCTGCCGGTCCAACAAAAGGCACCGCGAACAGACTGATCGCAAAACAAAGCGCACCGAAGATCACGAGTGGAATTTCGCCAAACTTCTTCACCAGTCGTCCAATCAGCCCGCCCTGAATGACCACCGCAATCAACCCCACGTAAGCGAAGAGATATCCGGTGTGCTGCGCGTCGTAGCCAAAGCGAAACATCGTGTAGAGCGAAAACGACGTCGTCATGATCGAAAACGCCACGATGAAAAGAAAGTAAATGATCAGCACAAACGCCAGGCGCGGCTGTTTGAGTGAGTTGAGAATGTGCCGGAGACTGCGTCCACGCGCCGCCGAGTTTTTTGCGGGATGAGCTTCAGTCACCGTTTCGGGAAGCGTGAAATAGAGCAACGCCGCGTTGGCAAAACAGAGAGCTGCGGCAAAGAAAAACGGCACGTGAATGCCCCACTGGCTCAGAATCCCGCCAATCGCTGGTCCAAAAATAAATCCCAGGCCAAACGCAGCGCCGATCAGTCCCATTCCCTTGGCGCGGTTTTCTTCTGTAGTGATGTCGGCGATGTAGGCTTGCGCCGTGGAGATGTTGCCACCGGTAATCCCGTCGAGAATACGACCGATGAAGAGCATCAGCAGCGTCTTCGCAGCGCCAAGGAAGAGAAAGCCGATGCCGGTGCCGATGATCGACAGCAGTAGTACCGGACGTCGCCCGTGTTTGTCTGACAGACCGCCGAGAATCGGTGAGAAGATCAACTGCATGATCGAGTAAGAAGCAAAAAGCAACCCGACCATACGCGGTGTAGCGTTGAATGCGGTGCCCTCAGCGTAGAACGGCAGAACCGGAATTACGATTCCGAATCCGACCAGATCGATAAAGACCGTCGTAAAGATGACGATGAGGGGCGAGCGCTTCATAACGAGACTCAATATATTAGCCACGGATTACACGGATCACACGGATGAAAAAGAAAAGTTCTTTTGTCAGATCTGTGTTTATCCGTGTGGTCCGTGGCTGATTTGTTTACCGTCGCCCTCCGCTTAAGCTTCGATCGACTGAGGCTTGTCCGCCGCCTGAGATCATCAACGCGATCGACATTGCCAGCAGGGTCAATGGATATTCGTAACCGCGGTTTGCGGCGAAGAATCCGCCGGTCCAGTGTACGCCGATCACTGCCGTCAGCATCGTGCAGGCAATGAAAAACGCACCGACCCGCGTTAAGAACCCTAACGCGACGAGTAGACCGCCAACCAGTTCGGAAAGTGCGGCGGCTGCGAGCCAGACCCACGCCGGTCGCATAAAACCAAAAGGAGTAGTTCCTCCGATAAACGCGTTGAAGCCCGATCCGCCGAAGCTTCCCAGCACTTTCTGCGCGCCGTGAGCGATCATCACTGCTGCCAACGCCAAACGAATGGGCATGGTAAACCAGGTTGGAGAGGTCGCAATCAGTCGTCTAAACATGTGGTTCTTCCAATCTTTTAATCTGTGGATGTTGAATAGTAGCAGTTACCTTGCCCGGATCGCACCGCTTCGTAGTAACATTCAAACGCACTAGTCATCAATATTTAGAAAGATGTTCTGCCTCATGCATAGACGAATACTGTGCGCCGCCGTGGTTTTGTTGTGTGTCCCTTTTCTCGCCGGCGCGCAAACCGCGCCCGAGATTACTTTCACTATCGCGATGCCGCGCCCGCATACCCATCTGTTTGATGTTGACGTTGCAATTAAGCGTGCCGCGAATGGACCAGCGGAAGAACAATTGATAATGCCCGTTTGGACGCCCGGCTCTTACATGGTGCGCGAATTCGCTCGCAATGTGCAGGACTTCGCTGCCGCTGACGCCGCCGGACAGCCACTGAAGTGGGAAAAGACGAACAAGAGCACCTGGCGCATCGCCACCAACGGCGCGCGCGAATTGCATGCGACCTATCGCGTTTATGCCAACGAACTCACCGTTCGCACGAGTGAATTAAATTCGGCGCATGCATTTTGGAACAACGCGAACATACTGATGTACCTCGATGGATTTCTGAAGAGCCCGTCAACTGTTCGCGTAGTTGCGCCTGACGTGTGGAAGGTCGCGACCGGACTGCCTGCTGTGCCGGGCCAGCGCAACACTTTTCGCGCCGAGAATTTCGACGTTCTTTACGATTCGCCGTTTGAAGCCAGCAACTTCAAGACGCTCGTTTTCAATGTGAAAGGGATTCCACATCGAATCGTGATCGATGGTGAAGGAAACTACGATGCCGAACGAATGCGAACCGACGTGCAGAAGATCGTCGAAGCGCAAATCGCAATCATGGGCGGCGAAATTCCTTACCGCGATTACACGTTCATTCTGCATCTGCGTGCGAATGCGGGCGGTGGACTAGAACACGCGAACTCAACCGCGCTCGGCTACCCGCGTTTTGGTTTTCGCATTCGCTCGGGCGATCGCGCCACGTCCGCGGCGCCGGTCGCCAGCGAAACGGAGCGCGACTATCGCGGTTTTCTATCGCTCGTTTCGCACGAATTTTTTCATCTCTGGAATGTGAAGCGTATTCGCCCGGACGCGCTTGGACCATTTGATTACACTCAGGAAAATTACACCAAGGTTTTGTGGGTGGCTGAGGGAATCACTGACTATTACTCGGATCTCACTCTGCGTCGCGCGGGATTGATCTCTGAAGGTGAGTTTCTGGCGGCAACTGCACGCTCGCTACAGTCGTTGCAGAATACACCAGGGCGACTCGAGCAAACAGTTGAAGAGTCGAGCTTCGATTCGTGGATCAAGTTTTACCGGCAGGATGAAAACTCGGCCAACTCGCAAGTTTCGTATTACGACAAAGGCGCGATACTAGGTTTGTTGCTGGATCTCGAGATTCGCAAACGCAGCCGGGGAGCGAAGTCGCTGGACGACGTGATGCGCTACCTTTACGCCGAGTTTTTCAAGAAGAATCGCAACTATGGACCAGCGGATTTTCAAAAGGCGAGCGAGTTGATGGCCGGTTCGAGTTTGGACGATTTCTTCAGCAAGTATGTTCGTGGCAAAGAAGAGCTTGATTACAACGCTGCGCTTGAAGCTGCCGGGCTCCGTCTTGAAACCGATGCTCCCGGAGGTGCGAGCGCAAGCGCTGATAGAATCTTTTTTGGCGCGGATGTGGTCCAGGAAGGCGATAAATTAACGGTGAGACGCGTGTATGCGGGCTCGCCGGCTTACGAGCAGGGACTCAACGCCGGCGACCAGATCGTCGCGTTGGATAACATGCGTGTGACGCGGGATTTCCTTAATTCGCGACTCGCGGAAAAGAAACCGGGTGATCTTATTAACCTGACGATCTTTCGCTTTGATGATTTGAGCACGTTGTTAATTAAGCTCGGCACGCGCCGAGAAGGCAGTTATCGTATCTTGCCGCTGCCAAACTCAACCGAGGCCCAGAAGCAGATCTATAGAAGTTGGTTGTCACCATAAACGATACCCAGCATTTGATGATGTCTACCTACCAGAACATCCAGTGTCACGTTGACGATCGCGTAGCCCGAATCACTTTCGCGCGGCCACCGTTGAATGTTTTCAATATCGAGATGATGCGCGAAATCGCCGCGGCGCTCAGTGAATGCGCGCAACGCGAGATCGTGGCAATCGTGTTTGATGCCGATAAAAATTGTCGCGCGTTTAGCGCCGGCGTCGCCGTCGAAGATCATGTCCAGGAAACGATCTTCCAAATGCTCGACGCGTTTCACTCGATCTTTCGCTTAATCGAGCAGTTTGCGAAACCGACTATCGCTGTGGTTGACGGAAATGCGTTGGGTGGTGGCTGCGAACTGGTTGCGGCGTGCGATATCGTGATTGCTTCCGAGCGGGCACGTTTTGGACAACCGGAGATAAAACTCGGTGTTTTCCCACCCGTAGCCGCGGTGCTGCTGCCGCTCGTGATTGGGGAAAAAAGGGCTCGCGAACTTATTCTCACCGGTGAGATTATTGATGCGGTTGAAGCCGGGCGGCTGGGATTATGCAACCATGTTGTGCCGGGCGCTCATCTGGAACCAAAGCTGAACGAGGTGCTGGCAAAGTTCAGGGAACTATCGGGTACGTCGCTCGCATTTGCGAGACAATCGCTGGACCTTGGACGCGGGCGATCGATTGAAGCTGCGTTGAGTGAGCAGGAGAATATTTATCTGCACGAGCTGATGAAGACGCAGGATGCTAATGAAGGTGTGAAGGCGTTTCTCGAGAAGCGCAAACCAGTTTGGCGGCACCGATAATCGAATGAAGGATTACTCTCGCAGCGGCGCAACGGCGCAACGGTTTTTCGCAACGTCTTTCGTGGCGTCGCTGCGTCGCCGCGAGAGAAAAGTTTTACCAGTCTTCCTGATCCTTCTGCTTGCGTCGAGCGCGTTCCCGCAAGTCAACCCCCAAAAACCCGGTTCACACTCAACTCGCCCCGCGCCCACGATGACCGCGGAAGCGACGGCGCTCCTCGAAGAAGCTATGGGAATCGTCTGCACCCAAGCCAAGCTCGATCCAAAGAGCAGCGTTCCCATCGACGAGATGCAGGCACGCCCTTCGCTCCCAATCCATAGCCCCGAAGCCAAAGCCGGCGCCGAGCGCGCTCAACGTCTCCTCCCGGTTGCAAAGAGCCTGGTTGTAAGTTCGCTGCAACAACTCGCAACTGAATATGGCTTTCGCAAATCTCCCAGATTCAACCTCCGTTTGCGCCAGGCGATCTTGCGTGTCAATTCCGTCATGCGCGTAAAGCCCGATATGGAATCGCGCGATAATGCCTCAGTCTATTTGAGCAGACCGCGTGTAATTACTTTCGGCACGATCTTTCTCGCCGGCTTACGTTCCGATGAAGGAATGATCAGCGTGCTGGCGCATGAACTGATGCACATTGCCGACGGTGAACATGACAGTTTGCGTCCACTCGTCACCGCAGTTGGGAAAAAGGCTTCCGGTCTAACCGCACTCGACGTTCGCGGCCAGCGCGCTGAGGAGGTCACGTGCGACTTGATCGGGACGATGGCAGTACGCGCGCACATCGTCAGCACACTCGATTACGAATCGATCGCGAGACGGCTGGCGCGTTCGGTTCAGCACAATTGCGTCGAGATAGACGAAGGTGATGAAGACCACCTGTCGCCGCGACAAACGATCCGCGCGATCCTCGCATTAAAGCCGGGAATAGTGCGCGAATTGGTTAACGATCGTTTTTAGCCACGGATACCAACGTTGACAAGCTGCTTTTCGGGTTCCTATCATCCGTGGCGACATGGCGACGGACCCATATTTCCGTAAGAACAGAATCACGTTCTCCTCCATCCTGACAATTCTCCTGACATTGCTTATTGCTGCAGGGTGTAAATCCGTCATTGAACGCCAGGATGTGCGGCCGCGAATCTTGCGCGACGTTCCCGCACGAAATCTCGCTTATCGCTTCTCCGCAGACGTCTCGCCACCGTCAACCAACACTGACGATACGTCGGGCAAGTTTCAGAATATCGAAAACGAGTTTGCCAACAAGCGCCAGGATCAGGCGCTGCTACGGCTGGTTCCTTCTCCTGATGGACGGCGTGTGCTGGCTCTGTATGGCACGGCGGATGAGCCGGGTTCAACCTTTCGCATCGATCTGTTCAATGCAGATGGAGAGTTTTTGCGTAACCTGATTCCTCCGGATCTTTCATGCGTGTTTCCGGAAACGGTTATGTGGTCGCCCGATGGAGACTACATAAACTTCATCGCCCACAAACGCGCCCTGCCGGCTCCATCACCAACGCCTCCGGGATATGTGCCTCCGGAGGATCCATCAGCGTCGCCGACTGCGTCTCCGTCAGTAGCGCCTTTGTTTGCCCCGGTGGCGAGTTTCAGCACCGAACAGATCTACATTTGTAATCGCGACGGGTACGATCTGAAGCCGCTCACGGCTCGCGAAGGGTTGATCTATTTTTATTATGTGTGGGCGCCTGATGGACACGCTCTCGTAGCGCTTGCCTGCAAAGAAGACGAATGGAACGCACGCGAACGTCAGAATAAGTCGCCGGCCGGGCGCCCGCGCTTGCTCACGCCCGATGGCAGCGAACGATTGCTTGACGATGAATTGACTGACGCGTTGCCGGTATGGTCACCGGATGCCTCGAAGATCGCGACGGCCTTCGAAAATGACGTGGCCATCTACGATGCCGGGGGGAAATCGCCGACGCAGGCGCGGTTGCCGCTCGGCGATCAGTTGCTTGCTGCTTCCGTTGCGTACGATGAGAAAACAACCACTCGGAAAGCGAACAACAATGCGAATGCGGGCACTCACACGGTCGCTTCAACTTCAGCGCCGGCATCGTTCAACCCGATAGTCAGACTCGATTGGCGCTCACCGGAGACGATCTACTTTCAAACTGCGTTTGTCCGCGTAATGCCGGGCGAAACAATCAACACCTTTCAGCGTTGGCACCTCCTCAACATCAGCGCACAAGCTGCCATTCTGAAATAGCCATCCACAGATTACGCAGATTTCTCAAACAATCTGTGTAATCTGTGGATCAAGGCACGGGGTTTGACTAACTTCCCCTAATTAATCCAATCCAGGGGGAAAATCCATGCCTACAAATTCAGAAATCGGAACAATCCACGAACGCGCCGTGTCGGGTGACAACGGCGCGCAATTCTTATCTGAGCGCGCCAGACCCGGCTTGCCATCGACGAGCGCGAAGCGATTGGCCAAAGGTTTAGGTTGGTTCAGCATCGGTCTCGGACTCGCCGAACTTCTCGCGCCACGCGCTATCGCAAACATTTCGGGTGTTTCAAACAAACACACAGGTTTGATACGACTGTACGGTCTGCGTGAACTCGCTTCGGGTATCGCAATCTTTTCTCAGAAAAAACCGGCAGAAGCGATGTGGTCGCGAGTCGCCGGTGATGCCGTCGATCTGGTGAGTTTGGGTGTCGCCTGTGCTTCGCCCGACGCCAAACGAGGCAGGCTTACGTTCGCCACCGTGAATGTTTTGGCAGTCACGGCGCTCGACGTAATCTGCGCGGCGCAATTAAGCAACGGCCATCATGGCATCCATGCCAAAGGCACCTGCGTTGTGAATCGTCCGCTCGAGGAGGTTTACAACTTCTGGCGCAACTTCGAAAACCTGCCGCGCTTCATGCGACATCTCGAGTCGGTCGTTGATCTTGGTGACGGTCGTTCACATTGGAAAGTGAAGGGACCGGCGGGAATGGAAGTCGAATGGGATGCGATTACGGTGGCCGAGGTCCCCGGCGAAGTCATTACCTGGCGCTCACTTGAAAACGCCGACGTCGATAATGCGGGCGCCGTTCGCTTCGAACCTGCTGCCGGAGGACGCGGCACGATCGTCAGAGTCAATCTTGAGTACAACCCGATAGGTGGCGTCATCGGTGCTACCGTTGCAAAACTATTTGGTGAAGAGCCGAGTCAGCAATTGGATGATGATCTGCGTCGTTTCAAACAGGTGTTGGAAGTTGGCGAAGTAGTCGTTTCGGATGCGACGTTGCTTGGCACCGGCTATACGCAGCAAAGGCCAGGGCGCCCACCCGACATCTCTGAACTCGAAAGTGCCGAGATGTTGCCCAGTCAAACTGCGACTAACTACAGATCTGAAGGAAGGGCGGTGCGAAGATGAGAGCCAATTGTTGGTACGGCAAAACGACGCTCAGTGTAGAAGAGGTTCCGGATCCGCAGATCCTCAATCAACGCGACGCCATTATCAAGATCAGTTCAACGGCAATCTGCGGTTCTGATCTGCACCTGTACAACGGATTCGTTCCCACGATGCAGCGCGGCGACATCCTCGGACATGAATTTATGGGCGAGGTGGTTGAGGTCGGTCGCGAAGTCACAAATCTGAAAATTGGTGATCGTGTGGTTGTGCCTTTTCCGATCGCGTGCGGCAACTGTTTCTTCTGTAAGGAAGAGATGTTTTCGCTTTGCGAGAATTCGAATCCAAATGCGTGGATGGGCGAGAAGATGTTTGGTCATGCCACCTCGGGCATGTTTGGGTATTCACATCTGACCGGAGGTTTTGCGGGCGGCCAGGCGGAATACGCGCGCGTGCCGTTTGCGGATGTTGGTCCGATTAAAGTTCCGGATCACCTCAGTGATGAACAGGTGCTGTTTCTTTCGGACATCTTTCCGACCGGTTACATGGGCGCCGAGATGTGCAACATCCGTCCCGGCGACACGATCGCGATCTGGGGTTGTGGACCGGTAGGACAGTTTTCGATTCGCAGTGCGTTTCTGCTCGGCGCGGAACGAGTTATCGCGATTGACGAAGTGCCCGAACGTCTGAAGATGGCCCAGGATGGCGGTGCGGAGACGATCAATTACCGTGAACAGAACGTCTACGAAGCCTTGATGGATATGACCGGCGGTCGTGGACCTGATGCGTGCATTGACGACGTCGGCATGGAAGCACATGCGCCGGGGATCATCTTTGCGTACGATCGCATCAAGCAGGCGATGATGCTCGAGACCGATCGACCACACGCGTTGCGCGAAGCGATCATGTGTTGCCGCAATGGCGGTACGATTTCGGTGATTGGAGTTTATGGAGGATTCATCGACAAGTTTCCGATGGGCTCCGTGATGAATCGCTCGTTGACAATCAAAACCGGTCAGGCGCACGTGCAGCGTTATATGCGGCCATTGCTGCAAATGATCGAAAACGGCGACATCGATCCATCATTCGTGATCACACACCGGATGAGCCTTGACGACGCTCCGCGTGCGTATGACATGTTCAAAGACAAGCAGGACAGTTGCATCAAGGTGGTACTGAAGCCTGATTGGAATGGAACAGCCAAAGACGACAGTTACGGGGTGGTCCACTAAATTATTAAGCCACAGATGAACGCGGATGAACACGGATCAGAATTTCATTTTTAAAGTCTGATCCGCGTTTATCCGCGTCATCTGTGGCTAAAACTATGCAGCGACTTTGTGCGTCGCTAAAGTTAGTAGATAGTGTTCGATGGCAACTTCGAGTGCGCCGCCTAACTCTGATCCGAGTGTCTCGCCTGCCACCAGCGACCAATTCGAAAGACGTCCGCCGAGTGATCTGGCGATCGCTTCACACGCCGGAGCTTCGATGAATTTCCAACCGTGAACCAGATCGCCGCTCAATACAACATGCGGCACACCCAGACCACAGATCACGTTTCCAATTCCAATCCCCAGGAGCGTGCCGACGCGATTCAGTGTCACTTGCGCGCGTCGTTCGCCCGCGTTTGCACGCGCAACGACATCAGTGAAACGCAACGGCATATTGAGTCGACCGCGATTTGTTTCGCCTTTGTAAAGTTCAACTGCGCTCGCCGCTGATGCATATCGCTCCCAGCAACCAAGATTGCCGCACGGGCACGACTTGCCACCGGCCACAATCGTCATGTGACCAAACTCTCCGGCGATATCGGTTGCGCCACGAAAAACCTCTCCACCGACAACGAGGCCAACGCCGATACCAGTTCCGGCGCGCACGAGTACAAAATCTCCCGCGGTTCGTGTGGCACTACGGCCACGCCGGCGTTGCGCTTCATAAATTGCAGCGGCGGTCGCGTTGTTCTCGACCAGCGCCGGCACTGTGAGACCAAGCAAACGCGCGATCTCCACGTCTTTCCAACCTTGATGCGGCGCGTATAACAAGCGGCCCTGATCGACGTCGGTTGGTCCAGCCACACTGACACCCACTACCGCCAGTTTTCGATCAGGCGCTTCACGTTGATGACGATGAATCGACGCTTTGATTTGCGTGAGTGCAGTTATCGGATCCGAGGGCGTCGCAAACGTTTCTTCAAAAAGCAGTTGACCATCGACGGTCGCGCCGCCGAGTTGTGTTTGGCTGACGCCGATGTTGACGCCGATCAGCAGATGATTTTCCGAGCGCAGCGACAGGCCGATCGGCGGCCGTCCGACACGACGGACGTTTGGAGTGGGATTACCTTCACGCAACACGCCTGAATCGAGCAACGGCCGCACGAGCACCGTGATTCTGCGCCGGTGAACACCCAATCGCCGCGCCACGGCGACACGCGGAATAGGTTGCGCTGCGCGAACGATACGCAAAAGTTCGCGAGCAGTTTGAGTCGGGACTACATTACTTACCTTTGACACCTCAATCCTCCCTTAATAATGCCTGTCATGAACCTGAATGAATCTGTGTAATCAACCTGAATGAATCTGTGTAATCTGTGGATTACAAACGAGACGTTAGAGCATCAGTTTTACGTCAAAGTTAAGCTGGCCATGTTGAGGCGCAAGTTTTTGCAAGTCAAAGTGAAAAGTTTTATAGGAACATAAACTCGTTGGGCTAAAGCTACGAGATCAACGACTTGCGCCGCGCGTGAGACTGTTTTATACGATGAATATGTCAAGAGTCAGATGGGGACTTATCGGTTGCGGCGACATCTCGCGCAAACGGGTGGCGCCGGGGTTGCGCGACTCTTCGATCTGCGAGTTGGTCGCAGTCAGCAGAGCAAAAGCCGAACTCGCGGAATCGTTTGCGCGGGAGTTTGGCGCGCGGCGTTGGTATGCGGATTGGCGTGAAATGCTGGCTGACACAGAGATCGATGCGATTTACGTGGCCACTCCGGTTCACCTGCACGCCGAACAAACTATCGCCGCCGCCGAGGCGGGCAAGCATGTGTTGTGTGAGAAACCGATGGCGCTCAACGTCGCTGATTGCGACCGTATGATTGCGGCCTGCTCGGCTAACAATGTGAAGCTTGGCGTCGCTTACTATCGTCATTTTTATCCGGTCGTGCGGCGGGTAAAAGGGTTGCTTGATTCAGGTGAGCTGGGAGTTCCGGTGGTGGTCCAGGTGAATGCGTTTGAGTGGTTTGATCCTTCGGAATCCGATCCGCGTTCGTGGCTGCTTCGCAGGGAACTTTCAGGTGGTGGGCCAATGTTTGACTTTGGCTGTCATCGTATCGAGGTGTTGCTCGATTTGCTTGGCAGCGTTAGCGAGGTTAAGTCGACTTTAGCGAACGCGTTATTTGAACGCGAAGTCGAGGATGTGGCGACAGCGGTCTTTCGCTTTGAACGGGGTGGGTGTGGCGTCTTGACTGTGACGCACGCTGCGCGCGAACCAAAGGACACTTTCGATCTGTTTTGCTCGCGAGGTTCGATTCATGTCCCAGTCTTGAATGAAGGGACGATGAGGATTTTAAGCAGCGACGGCGAACGTACCGAGAACCATCCGAACGCACCTAACATTCACCAACCGCTAATTGACGACTTCACCCGCGCCATTCTCGACAATCGCGAGCCCGTCGTCACGGGGGCAACCGGACGAGCCGTCGCGGTTATTGAGGCGCAGATTTACGAAACTTGAAAACGCGTGCCGCGTTGTCGTGAAACACTGCGTTCCAGTGTTCTTTTGGAATCGCGCGTTTGTACGCATCAACATACGGCTTTATCGAAGTCAGTGGCCAATCAGTGCCAAACATCAGTTTCGATGGGTCTTCGAGGTAACCGAAGATCCACGAAATCGGCTTCGTTACATAAGTCTCGACTTTGTCTTTCGGCAGTTGGTCCATGTTACCGAGCAGCATTGCCGAACATTCCATAAAGACATTCGGATTCTTGTAAGTGACCTCAGCGGCCGACTCGATCCACGGATTGCCGCAGTGTGCGATCACAAACCTCACTCGCGGATGGTCCACGGCTACTTCATCGATCGTTAGCGGATCGGAATATTTAAGCTTTGCGCCAGGCGTATACGTGTCGCCGGTGTGAAACACTACGGGCACGTCGTACTGTTGGGCCAGCTTATAGACCACCTCGTACGCCGGGTCGTAAGCATAGCGGTGAACGTAACCAAGATAGATCTTTATGCACCCGTACTTACCGGCCTTCAACCCCGTCTCAATCTCACGCGCATCCAGCTTCGTTCCGACGCCGGCGCAATAAATCACGTTACGACTCTTCAGATCGTGAAAATTCGCGCCCGTCGGGCTGACATGGGCCACCGCCCCAACCACCCCCGCCTCCCGCCACTCCTTAAAATACTGCCCCTCGGTCTTCGAAATCCCACTACTCCGCTCCGGCCCACCCGAGAAATCCGTGTGGGTATGTGCGTCGATGATCCGCAGCGGTTCGTCCTGGGCGTTGGCTGATTGCGTTACCGAAGCCGGCGACATCAGCGTCGCAATCCAAATCAGCAGCAGAAGAAAAATCGTGACTGGCAGTTTCATCAATTGTGACCTTCAACGAGTTGTATAGAGCAAGTGTTGCTACAGATCCTCCCCTTTCGATTTACCATTAAAACTCAAGGGGGCGGATTTGCAGCTTTCAAATACCTGCATGATACACTCGTTTGCGTCACATCATTGCTGAGCCTGCGGTCCAACGCTCTGTAAGTTTCATGTGCCCCTGTAGCTCAACGGTTAGAGCAGCAGACTCATAATCTGTTGGTTCGGGGTTCGAATCCCTGCGGGGGCACTAATTAACTGGCGAGTGTTCTTGCATTTACAGATTCGTGATGTTGATCCGATAGGTGATCAACCTCACGATGGCGCGAAGATGGCGCGATTGGGTCGCACTTCTTCTTCTGAAATATCCCCATCAAATCAGACTGCTGATCCTCAAATTGACGTCATATACCACTCAGTAGTATAGTCCAACAATGGCGGAGGCCCGCGATAAAGTCTGGTTCGAATTCGTTGAATCGAAGGCCTTCTCCAAGCAAGTCCGGGAATTGTCGGGCGAGATTTTGGCGAATATCCAATCAGACCTTGTCCGGAATCCAGAGCGCGGCGCCCTCGTGAAAGGAACGCACGGCGTTCGGAAAGCGAGGGTCGCTGATTCTGCCTCGTCGCGTGGAAAGAGTGGCAGTTATCGATATCTGTATCTCTATCTTGAACACGCCGGCAGGATTCACTTGCTCTACTTGTTCAGCAAGGGAGAGCAAGCGGAGTTGTCGCCGCAGCAGAAGCAAATCATCGCAGCGCTAAGCCAGGAGATCAGGAAGGAACGTTAATAGTCGTGAAAGCAACAAGAACTCGCAAAGCTCAGACGAACAAAACGAACTATATGAGTGACGAGGCATTCGGCGACCTTAAGGAAGCCTTGGAGGGTGCGCTTGCTTTTGAGCGTGGTGAGCGTCGCAATTTGAAGGTGACTCGAATTCAGGCTCCGCGACCGCCAAAGGCAATGTCCCCTAAAGACATCGCTCGAATACGTGAAAGACTCAACTGCTCACAGGCCGTGTTCGCGATGATGCTGAACATCAGCGCCAAGACAGTGCAGGCTTGGGAACAAGGTTCAAGGGAACCCGGCGACGCAGCGCTCAAATTACTGACGATAGCCAAGAAGCACCCGGAAGTTTTGCTTGAAGCGTGAAGAGCGTGAGAAGCATCTCGCCTACAGGTCCTGCAATCTTGAATCCCTGAGTTTCAAAAAGGGTGCGTTAACGAAAGAAGAGGCGAGTGCGATTATGACTTGGGAGCGTTGGTAGTCGGTCCACAGTTTAAAGATCTAAAATGCATTAATGCTCAACCTCTCAGTTGAATTGCAGAATACACTTTCTTGAAAAGAGTGACGCAAGAATGAAATTTGCAAGCCTCTTCTCCGGCTGTGGCGGATTTGACTTAGGGTTCATTGCGAGCGGCTTTCGTTCGAGAGGAGCTTACGACTCCGATTTAGAGGCTGTCGAAAATTTTTCCTCCAACATGGATGGTCCAGTCACGCGCGTTGATCTGAGGAATGGCGTCCCTGACGAGCGCTCTCTAATTGGAATCGATACTCTGATTGCTGGCCCTCCTTGTCAGGGTTTTTCAACTGCAGGAAAGAGACTTCTGAACGACGAAAGAAACCACCTCCTAAAGTTAACCGCAACTCTTGCACTCCGGCTTTCTCCAAAGGTTTTGGTTGTCGAGAACGTGTCTGGCGTTCTAGCCGGTAAACATTATCGTTACTGGAGAGCTTTAGACGAGATGATGCGCTTAGGCGGTTATCGCACGTATACAATGCGCTGCCAAGCTGCTGACTTTGGGGTGGCGCAATTGAGGCGACGTGTATTGTTTTTTGCGTGGAACACTAACCGAGACGTTCAATTTGAAATCCCAACAGTTCCTCGTCGGAGCCTACGTTCAGCCCTTGCAGGTGTGAATGACTACCCTAACCATGAGCCGCGCTATATTAGGAAAGGCAGTCGAGAATGGCTGATAGCTAAACGAATTAAGCCCGGGCAAAAGCTTTCAAATGTCCGGGGCGGCGCCAATGCCGTCGCTACATGGGACATTCCAGAAGTCTTTGGCGCCATAACAGAGCACGAACGTACCGTGCTGGAGATGCTCAGACGATTGCGTAGACAAGATCGTCAACGCGACCACGGCGATGCCGATCCGGTGTCGATAGTGAGGCTCGAAGCAGCTTTGGGACCTCGTTTCAGGGAACTCGTTGATGGGCTCGTTGCAAAAAGTTACCTTAGGCATATGGCTGGCGGAGTGGATCTTGTCGGAACCTTTAACGGTAAGTTTCGACGGCTCTCGTGGAATGAACCCAGCCTTACGGTAGATACACGCTTTGGCTCTCCTCGGTATTTTCTTCATCCCTCGCGTCAGAGGGGGTTTACTGTGCGTGAAGCAGCCCGCATACAAGGATTTCCTGATTCGTATGTCTTCAGTGGGAGCGAAAGAGCTCAGTATCGCTTGATCGGAAATGCCGTGCCGCCTCCCCTGGGTGCACTGGCTGCGCAAATCGCAAAGCGTCTTCTTGGGAGCGGGAGATGACACTAGCAGAACTCCGACAACTCGTAGTCGAATGGGATTTGCATAATGCGATTGAGGGTATTGATGAAGCTTCGAAATTCGAGAGCATGCTTGACAGACTTGAGTGGTTTGGAGAGCACGAATGGGCTGAATATTTGCCGGCCCAGCACCCTACTCATTCGTCACAATATATGAACCGTCTCGCGGAGTGGATTGGCAACGTCGAGGCGGAGAAAGATCGCAAACTCCTTCTCGAGTATGCGATGAGCGTGGCGTTTTTCTCTCATGCAGATTTCTGTTCTCTCTACCAAACCGCATTGTTGGGACCAATAACCCGCTGGGTAGTTGAACACGAAGGTTTGTCTCTAGACGACTCTGACTTTCAAATGCGGCTTCATGAGGAATTGCATCATTGCACTTGGTATTGTCCAATCACGGATAGCATGGATATAAATGAGTTCTATCACGTCAACCACATTGTAGGCGTGTCCCATCGACCTGGATTTGCTCTTCTCAAGATGTTGGACCAGTCAAACAACGACGGAGCTACCTCAAACGTTTCGTCACGACTTATGGACAACCTTAAAAACTATATAGTCAATCCCAATCCGCGGGTTTCTGCTCCAGCCCTGAAGCGTCTTGTGCTACTAGAGGATTTCGTGGGCAGTGGAACCCAGGCAGCTGGTGCTCTCGAATGGGCCGCGAAGAACTTGCAACTGCCTATATTGTTCGTGCCGCTAATTATCTGCTCTCCGGGAAAACTCAAGCTCCAAAAATTGGCCCAGAAATACAGTTCGACACTACGAATCAGTCCTCTCCTGAATCTTGAGGAATGCGACCTGCTCGGCCCGAAACGAAAGGGGGTCGAAGGAATTTCGAATGCCGACCTGTTAGAAGTGCTTGCATCCGATACCTTTGAACAAGTTGCGGGCGGGCCGCATACTGACTCACGGATAGCACCCCACACGCCGTTTGGTTTTGAAGAAACTGGATCGTATTTTGTGAGCCACTCGAACACGCCTAATAACACTATGCCGATGATTCACCATTGTCCTGAAGCAGGATGCTGGCGACCGCTTTTTCCACGTTCCGCACGGGTGTGAGTATTTATGAACTGGGACAAGAACCCATTCCAAGAGCTTTATCTTTCAGACAGCGTGTCAGAGGAGGCCTTTGTTGAATTATTTAGCCCGGTTCCCTTGACCTCCGCCATTAATCCTCTCTTTCAAGAGGGTAATGTCGTCCTTAGTGGTACGCAGGGTTGTGGGAAATCTATGATCCTGCGGCTCTTTTTTCCGGAAACACGAATCGCATACCTCGATACAGGCGTAACGTTTCCTGTGGATGTAAGCGCAGCACCTTTCATAAGTGCGGGGGTAAACCTAGTTAAAAGTTCACTCTGCGACATCGGGCAGGTGACACTTGGAAGAGGTGATGACCACGATGTAGAGATACTGCCTTTCTTCTTTGGCGATTTCTTTAACTACTGGGTGATTCAAGACCTGTTAAGGAATCTGCGAAAGATCAATTCACGGCCAGATGTTTTTGGAGACATCGTTAACGCCGAACTCGGAAAAAAGTTTGCGGCGTGTTTGGTGGAACAGGATTGTTGGTTTGGGTGGTTGGATGGATGCACCTCGCTAGAGAAGATCGAAAACAGGATTGCAAAGCGCATTGAGAGTTACCGACGATGGGTGATGATGAATGTCAGCTACGACGGCATTCCCAAAGAGATCGCTAAGAGCAAAACGGCCATCGGCGAACCGATTGCGAGAACTGTCGAATGCTTAAAAGCAAGTGGGATGCTTCAGAGCAAGGTGAATGTCTTTGTACGAGTCGATCAACTGGAAGAACTCCACCAAGAGGCCGGAGCGCATCAGCGCCGGGTTAGGGCGGCGTTCAGACAAATGTTGAATCGTGCCTTTGCCTCTCGAGACCTGCGGCTGCACTATCGGATTGGTACTCGTCGCTATGGCTGGATCCCGGAGCACCTTATTGTCTACGGAAGTGGTGCTCGATTGGAGGCTCGTCGTGACTATCTACCCATCGATCTCGAAGACACTCTTACACGGAAAGAGGTTAGGCGAGGGTGGACCTTCCCTACATTTGGCGCAGATGCCTTCCGCCGGCGTGTGAAATATGCTTTCGATCTTTCTAAGCTGCCAGAGTTGGGCTTGTTTTCGCGCGTATTCGGTCGTCAGCCGGACCCGGCCGAGCGAGCAGATAAGTTTGCCAGCCCCAATCGGGAACTCGACCAAGTTGATCGTATCCTTCGCCTGAGTGATTCCGAAGAGTGGTCGCCAAAGTGGAAGGCTTGGCTGCACAAGTTGGCGTCCCAGTCACCTCTAGATGCTGTGCTCGCAGCAGCTTGGGGCAGGCAAACAGGAGGGGGGAATCGCAAGACGGCAAATCGCCAGACACCACCACCGACGAACTCTAGTTGGATGAAGAAATGGTGGCGCAAAGAGCGATTGATGCAAGGCGTCCTGCAATTGGCCGCGCGGCGCGCTCAAAGACTGCTCTGGTGGGGAAGCGATGACGTTATTGCGTTAAGCGCACCGAACATAACGGTCTTCTTGCATTTATGCCACGCCGTTTGGGATCTCTTCTTGAAAGCAGAACGACTAAAACCAGAACAGAAACGCCAAAACTTGCTTGAGGAGGGAGGTATTCGGAAAGATCTTCAGGCTGCAGGTATACAGAGCGCTAGTCGTCAATGGCATGACAAACTCGGCGAGCAACCGGGAGGTGATCTGCGACGACGTTTTATAGACCAAGTTGGTCGCAAGCTTCGTGAACAACTGCGAGACGATCTACCAATGCGCTATCCGGGAGCGAATGGATTCTCGCTACGGAGGGATGAACTCGAAACTTCAGAAAACCGTGAACTCTGGCGCTTTTTACTGGAGGCGGTTGGCTATGGTGACCTAGTGGCGACGGAGCATACGACGAAGAACAAGCGCGGCGAAGCGCGCATAAAGTTTTACCTAAATCCGGTGCTTTCGCCAGTTTTCCAAATTCCAGCCGCGCATACCAAGGAACCGCTTTACTGGACGGTGGAGCATGTCCTCGAGATTGCAAGGGCAGCTGAACTTCCCTTCGCCCTGCAACCAACGAAACCGATAGACGAATACGGTATTGAGGAAGCAAGCCAGACTGCAGAGGCGTCTGGTGATCAGCTCCAGCTCCCACTGTTTTGACAAACTCAGCTATGACGTATCGGCCTTGGGGATTACTCGACTGGGCGTTGAACCTCACGAAACCGCTCCGGTGGAGTTTCATTGGCGCGCTCGGGACTGAGGAGCGCAGCCTCGCCGCGTGGCGCTGGCTCGGTCAACTCGCTGGTGTCTCGCAATGCCGTTTATTAGAAATTCGCGACTTCCCATCTCGCTATACATCGCTGTCTCGACGACTCATCGATGTGAGGGAAAAGGAATTTGAGAATGACGGCGGAAATCTGAAGGACATAACTCGGTCCGTAGACCTTCTATCAGAACTTCATCGTGTTGTTAGTATTGCCTCCGAAGTCGTTGCGAGGTCTGATGGCTCATTAATGATCGATATTACGTCATTGCCAAAAAGGTTCTTTTTCCCTTTCCTTCGTTACTTCGAGCAAGATAGTCAGGTTCGTAACCTGATAGTTACCTACACTTCCCCAGCTAGGTATAGCGGAGACCTCAGTGAAAACGCCACTGACTGGCTCAACTTGCCGGGCTTTCATGGAGATGGGGGCAAGCCGGAGACTTTGATTGTTGCTATTGGCTTTATGGTCGAAAATCTCCAGAGTCACATCGCTACGATTAACAAGCATGAATCGATAAAGGTGTTGATTCCACTTCCTGCGCCTCTAACCATTCTCCGCCGTACATGGGAATCCGTCTACCGCCTCGAAGCGGCCCGTTCACCCGAGAAATTTGAACACTACCGCGTCGCCTCGAATGATATGTCTGCCGCCTTCGACCGGATTATTTCACTCGCTCGCGAATCTACTTCCAGCCTCACTTTTGCACCATTTGGCCCAAAGCCGATTTCCGCAGCGATTTGCCTTTATGCCTTCAAACGTGGCTGTGCTGTTTACTACCCACAACCAAGGATTTACAACCCGGAATATTCATTAGGTGTTGGTGAGGTGGAAGGAAAACGTGCTGTTTTTGCATATTGGATTAAGCATGACGGGCGAAGTCTTTACTCAATTTAATTTGAATCTATCGTTTGGTGTCTGCAATGACGAAGATTAATTCATGAACTTGCTAAAATTCTGAGTAGTCAAAAATATGGAAAGCTCATTAAGAAAGACATTGGCTACCGGATGCTTCTCGGATGTATCGCCTGTCCGTTCTCGAACGATGTCGGCAATACGCGGGAAGCACAACCATACCACTGAAGTACGGTTTCGCATGGCATTGATTCGTTCTGCACTACGGGGTTGGGTCACTCATGTAGATCTACCAGGTAAGCCCGATTTCTATTTTCCGGCCGCGAACCTTGCTGTATTTCTTGATGGTTGTTTTTGGCATGGCTGTAAGCATTGCGGCCACATTCCGAAGACCAACTCTCTTTTTTGGGGCAAGAAGATTGAACTGACCCAGATCCGTGATCGAAAAAACAGCCGCGAATTACGAAAGAGAGGGCTAGTCGTGATTCGGGTTTGGGAGCACTCACTAAGAAATCCGAAGGAGCTTCAAACTATATTGGAGAAAATCCAATCTCTACTGACGACGAGAATGACTGGACCGCAACGGTAAGAGAGAAATAGCCACTCACCCCTGCCGGACTTACCAGTAAGTCTGCCGAAGGCACCTGTTACTTGTTGAAGTACACGCAAAAGGTATGAAAATCTGATCTGCCAACGTTGTGAAGGAGCCGCTAGGACCTTCGCCAGTCGGCTTAATACAGCTTCGATGGCGTGATTATGGCGCGATGACGTGCTGAGACAGCAAGATGTAACGAACTTTGACAGCTGACGATTCGGTAATACTGATCGGCTTTTTCTTTTTGCTCCTGATTTTTTTCGCCGCACCCAACAGCGAGCATCCCCTGTAAGCGTCTATTTCGCCTAGCGCCCGTTATTAACTACAGCACTAGTTGATTCCATTAACTTGCCTACATGCCGAATAGGCTACGCAAGCGACGCCGAGCGCCCCATTTCTATTTGCGTTGTGATTGAATAGCACGAGTTAATAATTTCTGGACTTAGTTGACGGCGCTTCTGCATTGATTTATAAGCCTGCTCATTGGCTTCTTAATCCTCTTTGTGAGACCACTTATGCAGTTACGAGACATCCGTCAATACATCATCGCTATGTGGGATGATTGGGTAAGCCGCATGAGCGACTTGTTCTCGCTGGTCTTTACCGTGATTGCCACTTACGTTCACCTCACAAATCCTTCTCAGGCCAAATACTGGGCTGTGGCGGCGATTGCTAGTTATATCCTTGCATCATACTGGGTATGGTATAAGCATCGACCGGATCTCAAAGTGGAATTGCACGGCGTTTCCTTCGATCAGGGGTAGTGGGGGCTATGATCAACTTACGCAGTTCGTAACGGTGCAGGTTTATGTTGTTAATACTCACCCTGCGAACAATGCCATAAAGCGATGGGTGCTGGTCATCCGCAACGATCAAAAACGAGAATGGTTAGGGCATCCTGTACCCACTAATCTACTAACTCTAGGGGGAAGGGCGAACGGGCTTGTCGATATGGATACCTGCAAGGATCGAGTCTTGCAAAAGGGCTGGTCTTCTCAAGGCTGGATAAGATTCAACGTTGGAAACGCGACATTAGGAGATATAGTTGGAAAGAACTTCAAACTGATCGCTATTGATGTCTATAACGCTAATCATGAAGTGAAGGGTATAGTGCCAAGTCGTTATACTTTTGATTTCATCCTTATTGCGCCTGTCGCAACATGATCCCCTCAATTCTACTTCGCACCTTACAATAAAGTTTTCAAGTTGCGCGGGAAAGAACCTAACGATTCGTTTTCGTCGGGATTCTTTGGGCTTGATTTGTGTTGAGGCGGCAACTCTCTCCGCACTTCTCACACTGAAAGTACATTTGCGCAGGAAGATCCCTATCCTCGACGGTCAAGAGAGTCTCACCGCAGTGGGACACACATATTGAACATCAAAACCCTCCTCGGAGAAATCGGTTGGGCTAATCGTAGAATCAGGCATATGTGTTTTGTCCCTTATAGGTGTTTGCTGTGGCTGACTTTGCGTGGTCGGCGGCGTACTGGCGTTCGCTTCTTGAGCAGGTCTGGATGGCGAGTTTCGATGATGTATGCGAGCTTTTGATAATTGAGCCCAAGCAACTCGGCGGCGTGTGTCACTTTCCCGTTTACCTTTGCAAGTGCCTCACTGATTCGAGCCCGCTCAAACCTCAAAACCTCTGCTTCCAAGTCACAGGGTTTATTGAATAGAAGCTCATACGCATTGGCGCTCTTTGTCATGGTTCTTATTCCGCCTATTTTCGTTGCTACCGCTCTGAGTCGTGGCTTTATGTCTGGACTATCACCACTTGCCAACCATTCCCGTGCTTGTTCATAAGCGACTGATTGAACATCACGCGGCAGCGTATCTATTTCTTCGATCATGGTGAGTGCGGTGAGTCCTGCACGATTCAATGATCCGGCCTGATGCGCGATCTCAATCGCGCGCTGAAAAACAAATTGTGCACGGACTGTTTCGCCCATTCGGGCTAAAGCGATCCCTTGATCAACCAAAGCTTCAGCTAACAAGCATTGTCGTCCGGCTCTCTCGAAAGTTCGTGCGGCACTGCGGGCAATCGGTTCAGCTTGAGCATATTTTTTCTCTGCGATAAAGAGTTGAGCGCGAGAGTCGTCGACTTGGGCAGTTCTTACTTTATCTCCCACGCGAACAAACAAACGGCGAGCCTGATCAAGGCATTCATTTGCTTCTCTGAACCGATGGAGTTCGCGCAGCACGTAAGCGATGTTGTTTTTTACGTGAGCGCGATAGACCAAATTCTTTGCTAGTTTGAATTCTTCATCTGCGGCGCGGTACTCATTGATGGCGCGTTGAAAATAATCACGTCGCCTTTTTGACCCCGACCCTATCACTCTGAACGTGATTCCAAGCTGGTTATGAAAAGTGCCCTTGAAGGTGTGGTTAGTGATACGCTCAAAAATCGGTGCGTTCTCGGTAAGAATTCTAAGAACCTCTTTGTGCCGCGATTCTGCCCACTCAACGAATGAGAGAACGATCAGCGCGTTGGCCCGCGCATTGCCCCCGATTGTCAATCGTGTCAGTGCTTCGTTGCACAGAATACGCGCTGAATCGTTATCGCCTGCGCGCCAATAGCACCAAGCGAGTTCTGTTCGTGCTTCCGCAACCTTCCTTGAGTCGTGCAAGGCTTCAAAAAGCGTGATGCTTTCGGTGATTAAATCTCTCGCGTAATCATCAGCCTTTTTGATCTCGCTGCGGCTGCCGAGCCAACCTGTAAGAATGCCCGTAGTCAACAGGACTTCGGCAACAACATTGTCATGCAATCCTTTTGTGTTGGGCCGACTTCCGATGAGTCCGTTCCAAAGCGGGCACATAGCCTCACGCGCAGCGTCATATTCGTTTCGGTCTTTTAGTTCTAAAGCAGTGTGGCATCTGAGATCGGCTTCTTGATCGGCATTAAGGTGAGACGTATCCAGCTTCGATGAGGCCGTTCGCATGAGAGTTGAGACTTTCGGAAGTTGAGCGAATGCAAACGGGATATTAATTCGCTCTGGCCTACCTCATGCCGTTGTTGTTCCATTATTTTTTATATAGAAATTTCGGCATCTTTCTCAACCTCAAAAAGGAGCAACATTCATGAAACGATTCGTAATGACGCTTGCGCTAATGTGTGCGCTGTCAACTTCGATCTTCGCAGGCGAGATGCCGACCGGTGGCAAGTCTGAGCCACCACCGCCACCGCCAACAACGACATCGAGCACATCAAGCACATCAAGCACTTTGCTCAATGTGATACTCACAATCATCAGTCTGAGATAGACCAAGTAGCGTTTCCATCTCAGTGTGCGCTGCCATTCGGCGGCATGGGATTAGTGTGTGTAAATCCATACAGAGATTTCGGCATGAATGTCGGATCGTGCCTTCATCGGCTGCACCTTGCGACCTCCACGTAGCGACGGATATAAAACGGCGCATGTTGCCGAGTCTCTGTTACGTGAAAGAGCCTTCGCGCAGCTCCACACAATGCCCAGAAGTGTGGTGGGCGTCACCGATCCTTGAGAGGGGGGTCAGTGATCGGTGACGCTCCTCAGACGTGACCTCATGCTACGAAGTGAATCGTGAATACGACTCAGTTTCCGCTCGTTCTCGGTGAAAAGGTTTGGTGCCCGCGTTGTGGCGAGTACGTTAAAGTCGTAAGAGGCATCACCAACGCCCACAAGGACAAAGGTAAACTTTCTCATCGGGTTATTTCCTCTTCAGGCGGATTGAAGTATTAGACTGGTTCTGAGTATTTTTGTTCCGGGCCAAGGCGATTCTGACGGCGGAATCTTAACGAAACCAACTTCCGTTAACCAAGTGTAATCAACTCATGAAAACCCTCCTCCCACTCGCGTTTATCGTCTTTACCGCAACGCTGACATTCGCTCAGTCTCCCGCGACACAGCCGCGCCTGCGACCGATTCAACAGAACGGCAAATGGGGTTACATCGATAACACCGGAAAGGTAATGATCCGGCCGCAGTTCGATGGCGTGGAGGAATTCTCCGAAGGTCTGGCGGCGTTTGAAAATGAAGACGGCAAGCATGGATACATCGATGAAACAGGCAAGATTGTGATCGCGGCTAAGTTTGATAGCTTCACCAGCTTTTCTGAAGGTCTGGCCGCCGTTTCGCAGGATCTAAAGTGGGGCTACATCGACAAAAGCGGAAGATGGACCATACCCAATGAATTCATAGGCGGGAGGCCATTCTCAGACGGCCTGGCACTAGTGGGTGTTCCCCTAAACGGAAAAGCAACTTTCCCGCCTGGACCAGTGAAGCAGGCCTTTATCGATAAGAACGGCAAGATTGTCTTAGACGTCGAGCACGACATTCTCAACGGCACCTTTACCGCGGGTGCAGGGACAGTTCAGTACATAACAAAGTCTGACATCAAAGAAGTGTTGATTGATAAGACCGGCAAAATCGTGGTCCAGGTTGAAGAAATAGAAACGTTCGGATTTTCCGAAGGCCTCGTGGCGGCGAAAGAAAGCGGTAAGTGGGGGTATCTTGATACCACCGGGCGCTTCGTAATCCAACCTCAGTTCGAAGCAGCGCATGCGTTCTCAGAGGGCATGGCGGCGGTATATACCGGAAAGAAGTGGGGCTACATCGATCGCAGCGGACGGCTTGTTATCCCTGCCAGGTACAACGTTGGTCCTGACAAACACAATAACTTTTCAGAAGGTCTCGCGTTGGTCTATCTCAACGATAAGTGTCTTTATATTGATAAGACCGGCAAAACGATCACCAGTTTGGCATGCAGCGAGGCAGAGCGTTTTGATGGCGGCATTGCTTTGGTTCGAACCGGAGAAGAGAGGTTGGAGAAGCGTGGCTATATCAACAAGCAAGGCAAATACATCTGGGGACCAACTGCTTTCAAACACAGATCGCTGGAGGAAATCTCAGCACGGGCTGAAAAGCAGGAAAAGGAAGAAGAGGTTTTAACGCCGCTAACGGCTGAGGAGAAAGCACTCAATCCGAAAGAGATCATACTTAATCAACCGGACTTCGCTGCCGATCTGAATTATTTCGTTGGCGAAGGCTTCGGCGGACACGGCGCCGGTTATCGCCTGGTTCGCAAAGGAAATCGGTATCGCCACGAAAGCGAGTTTTGGATTTTTATTGGCGAAGTTGGCAAGCCCTCGGCGCGGCTCTTTCCCCGAGTTAAACAGTACGATGATTTTGAGCAGTCGCGCGCCGCAACCGCAGACGATATTCCGATTGATCCTCAGGCACTGGCGCTCGAAAACGATGTGACGTTTACATTCCTGGGAGCGAAGACGATCGATGGCCATCATTGCCTGAAGATTGAAGCCGTCCGAAAAAGCGAGGCGGATACAAAGTATTTCTTTTACGCCGCTCGTGATCTAAAGAACCTGGTCATCGTGGCCCAGGTCGTTATGCCAAAGCGCGCCGGACTGCAACGGCTTGGAAACATTTCCTTTGATGTGCCTGACAGCCTGGTCCAAATTCCGTCTGACTACAAACCCATCGAACATGATCGTTGGACCAAAATCGAAACCGCTAAGGTGACTTACAAAGGCAGTGTTGTTAAGGATGCTTCAGTGTTTCGCGCGCCTGGCGGGCAGTTGTTTCTGAGAGTGAATGATTGGACATATCTCATTCGACCGAAGGAGGCCACGGTTGAGACGGCTTTTCAGGGACTACTCGTCACACGCTCCGGAGAGTTCGTTTGGACCACGAATGAGAATGAAGCCTATAGCGCCACTCACTATCGAAGCCCGCAGCCTCCTTCAAAATGGGAGACTAAAGAAGATCGACATGTCACCGTCAAACCCAACTCCGTTACCTTTCGTTCAACCAACTACGATCGCGACCAAGCGATGATCGAAATTCGCTGGTAGCCAAACAGATCAGGATTTAGCCACGGATCTTCACGGATAAACGCGGATCAGAATGAAGAGTGAGTTCTGATCGGTGTCGTCCGTGAAAATCCGTGGCCCGCTCTTGTTCGCTTTGCTTCAAAAAATGCGGTTAAATGTTGGCTATGCCGATGGAGGAGTTTGAGCCTGGTGGCACCGTTGTAGAGAAGGCCGAGAGCAAGGAAAAGCTTGAGCGGCCGCCGCTCTACAAGGTGCTTTTGCATAACGACGATTTCACTACCATGGAGTTTGTCGTGTTTATCCTGCAAACTGTGTTCGGTCTCGGCGAAAGCGACGCCATTCGGATCATGCTTAACGTACACAAGCAAGGCATCGGCGTGGCCGGCGTCTTCACGTATGAAGTCGCCGAAATGAAAGTCGAAAAAGTCACGAACCTGGCTCAGGCCAATGAGTTTCCGCTCTTGTGCACGATGGAAGAAGACGCGAGTTGATTACAAAGGAACTTGAAAACACTTTAAACCTTGCGCTTGCCGAAGCCACCACGCGGCAACACGAGTACGTAACGCTGGAGCACCTGCTGCTGGCGTTGCTTAACGATCCCTCTGCGCGCGACGTTATCTATCATTGTGGCGGAAACCTCGATGCTTTGAAGCAGGACATCGAAGAGTTCTTTGCGGTCCACACGGAAATGGTTAGCGCAGATCCGAGCATGTTGCCGGAACAGACAATTGCGCTCCAACGCGTGTTGCAGTACGCGTTGCTCCAGGCACAAGCAAGCGAACAACGCGAACTGAACGGTGGTGGTGTGCTCGCTGCCCTCTTCCACGCGAGGCATTCTCATGCGGTGTTTCTGTTAAATAACCACGGAATCACACGTCTGGCAGTGCTCAACTACATCTCGCACGGAATTTCTCCAGTCGGTGACGAAGAGCCTGCGGGCGATGTCAATGCTGATGATCCAGAGGCAGAACCACAGCACTCGCGGGATCCATTGCAGGCTTTTACCGTGAACCTGATCGAACGTGCGGCTGCCGGACAAATCGATCCGCTCATCGGCCGCAGCGACGAGTTGCTGCGAACGATTCAGATATTGTGCCGGCGTCGGAAAAACAATCCGATTTACGTCGGTGAACCGGGCGTCGGCAAAACGGCGATCGCGGAAGGTCTCGCGCTAAAGATTCAGTTGGGTGAAGTTCCCGAAGTGCTGCGCTCTGCAAGTGTCTATGCGCTGGACATGGGCGCAGTTCTGGCAGGCACGAAATACCGCGGGGAGTTTGAACAACGGTTCAAGGGCGTGATCGCGGCACTAAAAAAGATTCCTGGCTCAATTCTCTTCATTGATGAGATTCACACGATCGTCGGAGCCGGGGCCGTTAGCGGTGGTTCGATGGACGCCTCGAATATTCTCAAACCGGCGCTGGCTTCAGGCGAACTGCGTTGCATCGGGTCAACGACATACACCGAGTACAAGGCATCATTCGAAAGGGACCGCGCTCTCGCCCGCCGTTTTCAAAAGATCGAAGTTTCGGAAACGACTGTGGAAGAGACGGTCGGGATATTGCACGGGCTGAAGAGCTACTACGAGCAGTATCACGGTGTGAAGTACAGTCCTGATGCGATCCGAGTAGCTGCTGAGATGGCAGCGAAGTACATGCATGATCGGTTTTTACCGGATAAGGCGATCGATGTTATGGACGAAGCGGGCGCGGCGTTGAAGTTGAAGCCAACTTCGGGGAAGACCAAAACAGTTCGCACGCGTGACATCGAAACCGTGGTGGCGCGAATGGCTAAAGTTCCCGCGAAGACGGTAGTGAGTTCAGAGAAAGTCCGTCTCGGAGAACTGCAAAGCAAACTACAGGGCGTGATCTTTGGTCAGGACCACGCGATCGAACAGGTGGTTCGTGCCATCAAGTTGTCTCGTTCCGGCCTGGGCCAACCCGAAAAACCGGTGGGGTGCTTTCTCTTTTCTGGTCCAACTGGAGTAGGCAAAACGGAGTTGGCTAAACAGATTGCGGTGATTCTGGGGGTCGAGTTTATTCGTTTCGATATGAGCGAGTACGCTGAGAGTCACACCGTGTCGAGGTTGATTGGCGCGCCGCCGGGTTACGTGGGATTTGATCAGGGTGGTTTACTGACTGACGCTATTAACCGCACTCCGTATGCGGTGTTAGTGCTTGATGAAATTGAGAAAGCGCACCCAAATCTGTTCAACATCCTCCTGCAGGTGATGGATCACGCGACGCTGACAGATAACAATGGCAAGAAGGCTGACTTCAGAAATGTCATTCTGATAATGACGACCAACGCCGGGGGCCGAGAGATGAGCGAGAGCGGAATCGGCTTTCAAAAAGATCAGGGTAAAGGGCAGGGACGAGGCGCCATTGAGCGAACGTTTAGTCCGGAGTTTCGCAATCGCCTTGACGCGTGGATCGCGTTCAAAGCGTTAGAGAGTCACGTCATCGAGCAGATTGTCGATAAATTCATCGCCGAGTTGAACAAGCAACTTCGCGAAAAGAAAGTGATGGTTAAACTTTCTGATGAAGCGCGCTCGTGGTTGGCCAAACGCGGGTTTGATCGACTGCTGGGCGCCCGGCCGATGGCTCGTTTGATCCAGGCAAAGATCAAGGAACCGCTGGCTGAAAAGATCCTGTTTGGCGATGAGTCGATTACCGGTGAGGTTTTGGTGGAAGTGCAAAAGGAAGAACTCTCCTTGAACTTCCCGAACGTTAACAAGTCTGACACCTGATAATGTCCGGCGACTTGATCTATTTCCTCGATCCCGCCAAGTCAGTTGACGGCATTGTTGCTATCGGTGGACCACTCACCACCACCAATCTTTTACGCGCTTACTGCAATGGGATTTTTCCCTGGCCATACACGGATGAGATCCTGCCATGGTGTTGCCCGGAGGAAAGGGGCATCCTCGAATTTAAGGAGCTTCACATTCCTCGCAGGCTCGCCCGAACGAGGCGGCAATCAAGCTTCAGCTTCACCATCGATCGCGCGTTTCCGGAAGTAATCACTCATTGTGCGACGGTCCGGCGCAACCACGAAGCAGGTACGTGGATCACACGGCAAATAATCCGCGCATATTGCGAGCTTCATGTGCAGGGCCATGCGCACAGTGTTGAGGTTTGGGAAGGTGCTGAACTCGTCGGTGGACTTTACGGAGTATCAGCTTGTGGAACATTCGCTGGTGAAAGCATGTTCTCGCTGCGATCGAATGCATCAAAGCTGGCGTTGCTGTTTTTAATCGATCATTTGAAAGAGCGTGGCCTGGATTGGCTCGATATCCAGATGGTTTCACCTCATCTCGAGGCGCTTGGTGGGAAAGACGTGTCGCGCGCGGAGTTCATCGAGAAACTTAGGGCAACACAACAACGTAAACTGATCTTGTTTCCGTAAGAGGGTTGTTGTAGGGGCGGCCCTCCGTGGCCGCCCTTGTCTGGAACTCATGATCGTCTCACCGAAAGTCATACGATAAAGGCAACTTTCCGAGGCTCTCCTATCGGGAAATCAAGAAGTTCGTACGCTAGGGCGGCCACGGAGGGCCGCCCCTACAATGACGAAATTCAACGTTTCGGAACGACGTGTTGTGACAGACGTTTATGTCTAAGAGCGCAAATCAATATGAAAAGAACCATCCTAAAAAGCCTATTGCTGATCTCGGCGTTGGCGGCGCTTGGGTGCGCGGTGGCTACGCTGTCATCGCCGAGTGTGCCGGATAAAGACCTGCTGAGTTTGGCGGAGTATCGTCAGTGGACCCTTGTGAATCCGACGCCGCAACTGATGCAGCCGCTTGCGGCCGAAGCTTGCGCGATCATTCCGGGACGCGACAAATCAAGTCCGCACCTGAACAAGTACATCTCAGTGTATGTGAATCCGGTGGGTCGCGAGGCGATGATGGGCAAGTCGGGTGGTAAGTTTCCGGGCGGCTCGATGATTGTGAAACGGAAGCTCGGAAAACCAGATAGCACCAAGCCGGAAATGTTAACCGCAATGATCAAACGTGACTCCGGCTACAACCCGGAGACCGGCGACTGGGAGTTTCTGGTGCTCGACGGTCAAGCGATTGCGATTCTCGAGCGAGGCAAACTCGAGCGATGCAGCGGTTGTCATCAGTCCTATTCCTACAGTGACTTCGTCACTAAAACCTACATTCGACCCTGGTGAGTAGCGTTACTGTGTTGATTGAAGCGCTTTTTCCTTTCCATGGAAAAGGGAAGGGCTGAACGCGTGTCGTGAATTGGGCGTCGCCTGGAGGTGATTTCTCACGCGGCGGCACGGCGGCGCTACGTATTCCGCCGCGTCGTTGCGCCGCTGCGTGAGAAAACCTGTTAACGACTCTTCCTCACCCAAATCGGAACTATCTGACATTACCTGCGTCTAATCACTCTGTAACGCAAGGGAATCGGATAGAATCCGTTCCACAGTTTGATGTTCTTTAGTCCAGCCCTCAAGGAGAACAGCATGGCTCCTCTCAGGCGCCTGATTTCGTCAGTCTTAATCTTTTCGTTTCTGACAACCGTATTACTTGGACCATCAAGACAGCTCGGGAGGGCTAGCACCCGCAACGAACGCATAGTCGCGGAAACCGCGGACGAAGAGTTCGGTTTACAGTTTCGATTGAGTGACGGCACGGAGCGTCGTGACACGAGTTCAGCGGGAAAGGTCACGACCGCAACCGAGTTGTCGCAGAGTGAGACTGAAAAGATCCTGCAGAGTTTGCCGCCGCTGACGGTCGACCCGGTCGTTCAGGATTTTGCACTTCGTGAGAATTCACTGCCACCACCCCGCACCGGCAACACCGTAGAGACTTCATTTCCCGCCGCCACGAATGATGCTGTTGCGCCCGTGACCGCAGGCCCGTTGGAAGTGGTGCGTTTTTCACCCGAGGGCCGTGTTCCGATCGCGCCTGAGTTGAGTATCACCTTCTCACAACCGATGGTCCAACTAACTTCCCAGGAAGAGGTAGCGACAAACGTACCGGTAAAACTCACTCCGCAACCGCCCGGCAAATGGCGCTGGCTGGGGACAAAGACACTCGTCTTTGAATCTCAGGGCCGGCTGCCGATGGCTACGACTTTTATCGTCACCGTTCCGGCTGGAACTCGTGCTGTCAACGGCAGTGCGCTTGCGGCTGAAAAGTCATGGGGCTTTACAACACCACCTCTTACTGTAAAGGCATCATACCCTTCCAACGAAGGGACATATGCGCGCGATACCCTCATGTTTATGGAATTCGATCAGCGCATCGATCACGCGGCTGTTCTGCCTGCCGTCAGAGTTTCCAGTGGTGGTCGCGTGCTGAAAACCCGCCTCGCAACTGAGGACGAAATCAAACAAGCAATCGATCGCGACGTAGACGGCACGGCGCCGTTACGCCGTACAGTGAAGGACAAGTGGTTGGCATTTCGCGTGGTTAATCCACAAACCGGCCAATCGGATCTTGCTCTTCCCGCCGGCTCTCGCATCAACGTTTCGTTGATATCCGGCGCACCTTCAGCGGAGGGTCCAAATCTTACTCAGAAACCACACGATTTTTGGTTCAGCACTTATGGTCCACTAAAAGTAACCAGTCACGGTTGCAACGATGAAGGTAACTGCAATGTTCAGGATTGGTTTGCGATTGAGTTTAATAATTCACTGGCAGCCGGTTTGAACGCTTCAAAAATCAGAGTTGAACCGGCTGTGGAAGACGGCGAGATAAACTTTTACGATTCGAGTATTTCGATTAGTGGTGTGAAGCGCGCAAACACAACCTACCGCGTCACGCTCGACAAATCGATCAACGACGAGTTCAACCAGACACTGGGCCGCGATCTGGCGTTCACGTTCAAGGTTGGTCCAGGTCCGAGAAGCATCATTGGTCCATCAGAGGATTTTGTCGTCATGGATCCGGCTGCGCCCAGCCGTTGTTCGGTCTATTCAATCAACTACACCAGGCTCAAGGTCCGGCTCTATTCGGTCACTCCGGAAGATTGGCCCAAATGGATTGCTTACACCCGCAGCACTAAAACTTCATTACCGGTGCCGGGTCGCTTGGTTTTTTCCAAAACCATTCCCATCCGAAATGCCGCGGGCGACATGGCCGAGACCGTGATCGATCTCAGCCCGGCGTTAACAAATGGCCTGGGTCAGACGATTCTGATCGCGGAACCGTTGGGAGGATTTGGTCCCAAGGACGAGGAAGATGACGAACCTGACATCGTTCAATCATGGCTCCAGGTGACGAATATTGGTCTCGATGCATTTGTAGATCAGACTGATCTGATTGGTTGGGTTACGTCGTTGAAAGACGGGTCTTCGTTGAGTGACGTTGACGTAACACTGCTCTCAACTGACATCCGCGCACGCAGCGGCAGCGACGGACTTGCGCGACTTCCATTGCCGTCGTCGAGTGAAACTGGACCGGGTTTGATCGTAGCACGACGTGATAACGACGTTGCCATCCTGCCTGAAAGCCTCGCGTGGGACCAGCAGTCCGGTGAATGGTCGAGAAAAGAAGCGAAGCAATCTTTACGCTGGTTTGTATTTGACGATCGCAAGATGTATCAGCCAGGTGAAGAGGTTCACGTCAAAGGCTGGATTCGACAAATTGCCGGAGGGAAGACTGGTGATACTGGTCCATTGTCTAATCGCGTAACGCATGTAGCGTATGTCTTAAGCGATTCGCGAAATAACCAGGTAACCGCCGGAAGCATTGCCGTAAACGCGCTGGGCGGATTCGACTGGTCGTTGAAATTGCCGAGTAATCTGAATCTCGGTTACACGACGTTAAAGTTACAGGCCTTGAGTCCACTCGACGGCAACTCTCACCAGCACAGCTTCCAGGTTCAGGAATTTCGCCGTCCGGAGTTTGAAGTCAAAACGCAAACTGAAACTGAGGGACCGTTTTTTGTCGGCGAAAGCGCCGACATTTCACTGAGCGCCACTTACTTTGCCGGTGGTGGTTTGCCGGACGCGAAAGTTCATTGGTCTGTTAATGCCATTCCAACTCAGTTCACACCTCCCAACCGAAGTGATTACACCTTTGGGAAATGGGTGCCGTGGTGGCGCAACGAGTGGTACGGCAGAAGCACCTCCAAAGATTTCAGCGGCGTAACTGAGGCCACTGGAAAACATCGTCTGCATATAGATTTCGAGCGCGTCAAACCGGCGTACCCAACCCGTTTAATGGCAAACGCGCGCGTGATGGATGTAAACAGACAAACGTGGAGTTCCTCGACGACAGTGTTGGTCCATCCCGCAAACCTTTACGTCGGTTTAAAAACTGACAAGATACTCGTGCAGAAGGGTCAACCTATGCCGGTGCAGGCAATTGTTACTGATCTCGACGGCAGGCTCGTCGCAGGGCGAGAGATCAGGATGGTTGCGGCTCGTTGGACCTGGCAGCAGGAGAAGAACGATTGGGTGGAACTCGATCCTCAGGAATGTGTGATTCGCTCGACGGCGAGCGCGGTTACCTGCACGTTTCAGCCGAAAGAAGGCGGCCAGTACCACGTTAAAGCATCAATACGCGACGATCGCGAACGCTTGAATGAAAGTGAGTTGACACTCTGGGCGTCAGGTTCAACGTCCTCAGAAAATGCAGACGAGGACAAAGTCGAGCTGATTCCGGATCGGAAAGATTACAAAGCCGGTGATATCGCGGAGGTGTTGGTCCAGGCTCCCTTTTATCCCGCTGAAGGCGTTTTGACTGTGCGGCGTTCAGGGATTTTGAAGCTCGAACGATTTCGCATGGAGACTGCAACGACCACTCTGCGCGTGCGAATTGAGGAAGGTTGGATTCCAAACGCTCATTTTCAGGTCGATCTGTTGGGCCAGAAAGAACGAGAGCTGCCGGAGAATGTTAAGCCTGGTGCAAACGCGATTCCGAAGCAACCGGCTTTCGCGACTGGAATTGCGAGACTTTCAATACCTCCGCTCGAGCGACGGCTAACAATAACTGCGACCCCTCGTGACAAGTCGCTCGAACCGGGCGGTGAAACGAGTGTGAGCGTGGATGTTAAGGATGCGTCGGGCGCTCCGGTTTCCGGCGGCGAAGTTGCGGTTGTCGTCGTCGATGAGGCTGTGCTGGCACTAACCAGTTACGAATTGGCTGATCCGGTTTCAACGTTTTATCCCGAGCGTAGTGATGACGTTGACGACCTTCGCATGCGAGCGAATCTTTGGGAGTCGACCATTCCCGTCTTGACTACGGAGAGTTACGGAAGCGTCAATGCCGCGAGATCAACCATGGGCGTTCAGTTGGGCGGCCTTTACCCTCCTCCTCCACTAATGGCCGCCGAGGCACCGATGGACGTCGCGACCAGTGGTCCAGTCCGAATTCGACACAACTTCAACGCGCTTGCCGTTTTTGCTCCTTCGGTTCCTACCGACACAAACGGGCGTGCGGAAGTAAAAGTGAAATTGCCTGACAACCTCACGCGTTATCGCGTCATGGCCGTGGCAGTTGCCGGCGGCAAACAGTTTGGTTCCGGCGAGTCGTCAATCACAGCGCGAATGCCTTTGATGGTTCGACCTTCCGCGCCGCGGTTTTTGAACTTTGGAGATGCGTTTGAGTTTCCGGTTGTAGTTCAGAACCAGACTGACGCGGCGATGACGGTTGATGTGACCTTGCGCGCGAGTAATGTGCGTTTGCCAGGAAAGACAACGACGCCGGCATTGTCGGGCCGGCGTGTGACGGTGCCCGCTAATGATCGGGTAGAGGTTCGCATTCCGGTTACGACGGCAACGGCAGGGACGGCGCGATTTCAGGTTGCGGCTGTTTCCGGTCGTTGGTCCGACGCCGCGGAAATCGCGCTTCCGGTCTGGACGCCGGCAACCACTGAAGCCTTTTCAACCTATGGTGAAATCGATCGGGGCGCAATCAGCCAACCGATAAAAGCGCCGGCCGGCGTGTTCAAGGAATTCGGCGGACTCGAGATTGAAGCCTCGTCAACTCAGTTACAACAACTCACCGACGCTTTTCTGTATCTGCAAAGTTATCCCTACGAATGTTCCGAGCAACTCGCGTCGCGCATTTTGTCGACAGCCGCATTGCGGGATGTCTTGCAGGCGTTCAATAGCAAGGATATGCCGTCGCAGTCGGTGATCGAGGCGTCAGTGACGCGCGACCTTAAACATCTCGAGGGGATACAAAACGAGAATGGCGGATTTGCCTTCTGGAAACGTGGCGACAAGTCGTGGCCGTTCTTAAGTCTTCATGTGGCCCATGCGCTTGTGCGCGCACGGCAGAAAGGGTTTGCGGTCCCGGCAAAGATGTATGACCGGGTGATGGACTACGCTCGAAATATCGAGTCGAATACTCCTTCTCAATATGGCGTTGACGCGAAACGCGCGCTGGTCGCATATGCACTTTACGTTCGTGCCCACGCAGGTGATCGCGATCACAGCCAGGCCCGCAGGTTAATGTCGAGCCAGCGTTTGGAAACTCTTTCACTCGAGACGATCGGGTGGCTGTTGTTTGTTCTGTCGGGCGATCAGGGTTCGCAAAACGAAGTTGCGGCGCTGCGTCGTAATCTCAGCAATCGTGTCACCGAAACTGCCGGAACGGCGCACTTCGTTTCTTCATACAAGGACGACGACCATTTGTTGTTGAATTCGGATCGACGCGCGGATGCGGTTGTGCTCGAGGCACTGATTGTCGATCAACCGGCAAACGATCTGATTCCGAAGATCGTGCGTGGATTGTTGGGCCATCGGACGCAGGGTCGTTGGTCCAGCACGCAGGAGAATGTTTTTGTTCTGCTTGCGCTCGATCGGTATTTCAAAACCTACGAAAAGGTTACACCCGACTTTGTTGCGCGCGTGTGGTTGGGAAACGCTTACGCTGGTGAACAATCATTCAAGGGAAGATCGGTTGATCGTCAAAGAGTGAATGTGCCGATGCAGTATTTGGCTGATGGAGATTCGGTGCAGAATCTAGTGATCAGCAAAGGCGGCGAGGGCCGGCTCTACTATCGACTGGCGATGAATTATGCACCGGCTAATTCAAACATCAGCAGTGCTGATTATGGTTTTGCGGTTGAGCGCGCGTACGAGGCGATTGACGATCCGGGCGATGTGCAGCGCGGAACTGATGGTCTGTGGCGTGTAAAAGCCGGCGCGCGTGTGCGCGTGCGTGTGACGATGGCGGTGCCGACGCGCCGGTATCATGTGGCGTTGGTTGATTACCTGCCGGCCGGTTTTGAATCGTTGAATCCGGAACTGGCGATAACCGAGCCGATACCTGAAGACCAAAAAGAGGCGACGCCGAGTTCTGGTTGGTGGTTATGGCGCCGTGTTTGGTTCGATCATCAGAATCTGCGTGACGAAAGGTCCGAGGCGTTTGCGGCGTTGTTGTGGGGCGGCGTTTACCACTACAGCTACGTAATTCGCGCCACGACACCGGGTCTCTTCGTGGTCCCACCCGCGAAGGCTGAAGAGATGTACCACCCGGAAACCTTTGGTCGCAGTAAAAGCGATCGCGTCCGCATCGAGTGACCCTGGTCGGCTGTAGGGGCGGCCCTCCGTGGCCGCCCTAGCGTACGAACTTCCTGATTTCCCGATAGGAGAGCCTGAGAAAGCTGCCCTTCTCGTATGCCTTTAGGTAATACGATCTTGAGTTCCAGACTAGGGCGGCCACGGAGGGCCGCCCCTACGATTGTTTTGAACCTGCCCACCCCTTAACTCGTTTAACTAACACGCCCCGGGAAATTGAAAACGCCTAATTCGAGGGGAGCGATTCGCTGAATCCGGTTGGACCAAGTGGGCTAAAAGTTCTGATCGACTATCGCTCGGTGTTGGCGGAAGTGTTGATTAAATTTTTGGGCCATCGCGACGTGAGTCAAGTGTTCCCGGAGTTTCAACCACAACCGATCGGATTGGTTGCTTAAAATATTCAACCATCATTGTAGGGGCGGCCCTCCGTGGCCGCCCTAGCGTACGAACTTTCTGATTTCCCGATAGGAGAGCCTCGGAAAGTTGCCTTTATCGTATGTCTTTAGGTGAGACGATACTGAGTCCCAGACTAGGGCGGCCACGGAGGGCCGCCCCTACAGTTCGGCGAGAGTTGTCTCCCATTACCGGATCACGTAGAAGGCTGTTTGGCGCGGTCGAAACCACTTCATTCCATCCTTGGCAAGGTAGGCGTCGTCTTCCATCATAATCGCCACTTTCTGCCCACCCCACTCCGCCACCGGAGTAGAAGTATTCAACTCGATCGACGTGTACGAACCCTCACGAAAAGGCGGCTCGAGTGACGTTGCTGCCGACGGCCGACGAAAATCGATACTCGCGCCGAGTGCATGTCCCTGATTGCCGACCGAGTGCGAATAGATCATCGCCTCAATCCCAAGCTTCTTCATATCAGCCATCGTCGCGTCGTAAACCTCATGACCCTTGGCGCCTGGTTTGATATGCATGAACAGCGCATCCTGAAGTCGATTTGTATTCGTCAACGCTTTCTTCAAACCTTCAGGAACATCCTTTTCGCCCTGTCGCAGAACATAAGCCATCTTCTGCCAGTCAGTGCTAAGTCCCATGTAGTTCAATCCACAATCGATGTGGATCACGTCGCCTCGTCGAATGACCTCCGACTCTTCGGTAACGCTGAGAAACTGTTGTGTCTTGCCCGGATCTGTATTGTGTCGTTGAACGCGCAGGTCAGGCTGAAACCAAACATCGAGCCCGAGATTGTTGACTTGTTGCATGAACCACCAGCGAACATCGCCGACGGTTGTTTGGCCGGGAGTGATCACTTCATTCGAAAACGCGCGTTGCGTTAACACGTCGGTGAGCGCGACCGCGGTTCGGTAGTGTTCGAGCTCCTCCGGCAAACGCGTGTCCATGTATTCGACAATCAATCGCGCCGCTGAGACAAAGCGTGACGAATAGTCTGGTCCAACAGCCTCGGCCAGGAATTTGTAAGCATCATGCGTGAGTCCGTCGGTTGCGCCCCGCTGGCCGCCGAAGTTAAGTGCAATTGACTTGGGTTTTCGTTCTTCAACGATTCGACGCAGCGTGGGACCGATGTCTCGGCCCGGAGGATTCAGAACTTCGTAGAACAGTTTCAAGTGTTCTTCCGTGTAGCGCACAATCGCGATTCGGTCGAGCTGATTGCCGCCGCGATCCGCAAAAACGAAAAAGTCACGCCGGCCGACGTAAGGAAGCGGCGGAGCGATGTGCGCGGTAACGGGATCGGCGTGAAATTCTTCATTC
Organism: uncultured Acidobacteriota bacterium; assembly: GCA_963708055.1. Lineage (GTDB taxonomy): Bacteria > Acidobacteriota > Blastocatellia > Pyrinomonadales > Pyrinomonadaceae > PSRF01. The sequence continues at coordinate 4,120,631 of OY970193.1, forward strand.
GTCACGATCCACATATCGATCTTTTGCTCGCGCATCATCGGCAACAGCAGCGTGTCGAGACGTTTCTTCAGCCAACTTTCACGCACCGCTTGTTGTTCGCGAAGCGTCAGCAGTTTTGGAAGTGACTTGGAGTTTTGTGTTTGCGGATAGACGGGTGCCGTGAATGCAAACAGGAGCGTAATGAGTAGTAAGTTTTTTTTCATAAGGATACCGGGACAAAAGTCCCAGACGAAGGCCCGCAGTATATCCAAACCGGGACTAAACTCCCATAGCCTAATGGCGCGGAAAGCGCGATTCTCGGCCTGAAAATCGGGGTTTACGCGGGAGGGTTACACAATGTTCAAGCGAGTCGTGTTTTTTGGCTATGGCGTTATCTGCTATCTGATCTTTTTCGCTACTTTCCTTTACGCGATCGGATTCATCGGCAACTTTGCGGTTCCAACAACGCTCGACGGCGAGGCGTCAGGGCCGCTGGGCGTCAGTCTTGCGATCGATTTGGGGTTATTGACGCTCTTTGCAGTGCAACACAGTTTGATGGCGCGGAAGTGGTTCAAGCAGTGGTGGACCCGGATCGTGCCGCGACCGGTTGAACGTTCAACTTATGTATTGTTCTCGAGTGTCGCGCTCATTCTGTTGTTTGTTTTATGGCGACCACTCGGCGGCGTGATCTGGTCAATTGAAGATCCCGCCGGACAAATTGTGTTACGCGCGTTGTTTGCGTTTGGGTGGGCACTGGTGCTGTTTTCGACGTTTCTGATCAATCACTTCGATCTGTTTGGTTTGCGACAGGTGTGGCGATACTTGCGCGGATTGCCGGAAGGCGGGTTGCGGTTTGTGACGCCTGGTCCATACCGGTTGGTGCGACATCCGTTGTATGTTGGCTGGTTGTTTGCGTTTTGGATGACGCCATTGATGACGGCGGCGCATCTGCTCTTCGCGATCATGACGACCGCGTACATCCTCGTAGCAATTCAACTCGAAGAACGCGATCTGGTGCGAGAACACGGCGAAACGTACGAAGCTTATCGACGAGAAGTGCCGATGCTGGTGCCGTCATTGCGCAAACCCGGCACTGATTCGATCGATAGAGCCAGCCAAGGATTTCACGGATGACGGATTATCCATCTGTTTCCGTGTTTATCCGCGGCTAATTTACTTTGCGCGGCAGGCAGACAACCAGAATCTCACCTTCGTTCATCTGCGTACTTTGCGTCGGTCCCTGGTTTCGCTGGGGGCCGGCTTGTGAGAAACTGTCGGCGCAGTTGTCCAGGGGTTGGCCTCCGCTTTAGAGCACACACGATTTGGGTTCCTGGGTAGTCTCTTCGCCTTAATTTCCGGTAGAAAACTGATTTTTGATGTCTTCACTCGTTGTTTTTCTGCGCTCTTCATCGCGAGTCGCACGATTTGCGTGCGTTTGTCTGATCCTCGTCGCCTGTTGGGCCGCGTTCTGGCCGTCTCCATCCCAGGCTGAGTTGGCCGTTCCTCAAACCCCGTTGCAAAGCTGGACTCCGGCCTCTGAAGAGCAGATCTTCATCGTTTACCGTGACGATAGAGGTCGTTTCACCTGTCGTGAAGCCAGCAAAATTGAGCGCGAGAAAATAAAGCGACGTTCCGGCGGCGGACCAACGCGTGTGATTTATCGCGGCGCGAGGGACGCCAAGGATTCGCTCAAAGACAATTCCCAGGCGTCCAACGCTACGTCAACTACCCCGTTCGCTCTGCAGCCTTCAGCCGGACTGCGCATCGTGCTTCATGGCACGAGCCAGCTTGAGCAGAACCAACAAGCGAAGAATGCTTTCATAGCTGCCGCGAATCGCTGGGAAGCTGTAATCGCAACCCCCATCACCGTCGTTCTCGACGTTGACTACGGAACCACATTTTTTGGTCAACCTTATGATGACCCGGACATCCTCGGGGCCACGGGGAGCTCTTCGGTCCTTGGCACTTTCTCCGACCTCCGGCAGCGTTTGATCAACAGCGCCTCGAGCAGTGCCGAGTCGCAGATCTACAACGCTCTACCAGCTTCGAGTTTGCCGATCGAGCGCGATGGCGCCATCAGCAGTGTTTCAAACGCGCGCGCTGTCAGGGCAAACGCACGCGCGCTCGGGATCATTCCAAACATCGTCAATCCTGATGTGCTGACTTTGGGGCAAGGCGACGCGGGCATCGGTTTCAATTCCGCATTCGGGTTCGACTTCAATCCCGACGATGGTATTTCAGCCGGGCTGACGGACTTTGACGCGGTCGCCACGCACGAGATCGGTCACGCACTGGGTTTTGTTTCAAACTCCGGTTCGACCAATGGTGCTTCGGCAGTTGCAGTTTGGGACGTCTTTCGATTTCGACCCGGCTCGGCCACTCTCGGCACGTTTGCGACGGCCCCGCGAGTGATGTCGATCGGCGGTAGTCACGTCTTCTTCAACAACCAGCTCAGCACCTTCGGTTTGTTTGAAATCGGGCTTTCCACCGGCGGTCCGGATCCTGATCCCGGCACTGGCGATGGTCGTCAATCAAGTCACTGGCAGGACGACGATCTTTTCTCCGCCGTTCCGTACATCGGCATTATGGATCCGACGATTGACGATGGCCGGCGACGCGAAATGAGTGACAACGATCTGGTTGCACTCGACTTCGTCGGTTACACACGCGGTGGACCACCGGTCGTGCGTCCCGCGAACGACAATTTCGCCAATGCGATCAATCTTCCGGGTGGATCGGGCTCGACGACCGGCACAAACGCCAACGGCACGAGAGAACCTGGCGAACCAGCTCACGTCGGTTTACTCGGCGATAAAACGATCTGGTACTCGTGGGTCTCAACCATCAATGGTCAAGTGACGATCGACACGATTGGAAGTAACTTCGATACCACGCTCGCTGTTTACAGAGGTACGGCCGTAAATCAACTTTCTCCCGTCGCTCAAAACGACGACATCAGCGGTTCAATTCGAACTAGTCGCGTTCAATTCACAGTCGAAGGTGGTGTTACATACTGGATCGCAATTGATGGCTGGAACGGAGAATTCGGCAACGTCGTCGTCAACTGGACGTCGAACGGTGTGACGCCTACGCCAACTCCGACGCCCACACCAACTCCAACACCGACGCCGATTCCGTCCGTTGATTTTGCGGTTGAATCGTTTGTCGCTTCGCCTAATCCGGTTGTTGCATCGCAACCGATGAGTTTCTATGTCAAGGCTGGAGCCAACGTTGGTCCGGCGTTAAATGCGGTCGTCACGGTCAACCTCCCGTCAGGAGTTAGTTTTGTTTCGTGTACCAGCGTGTGCACCAACAATGGCGGAACCGTAACTTCGAACATTGGGAATGTCTCACAGACCGCGATGATTGAATTTGGCGTAAACGTTCTGGTTACGGCGCCGATTGGAACTACTCTCAACGCTTCCGTTTCGCTTTCAAGCAGTAATCCGGAAATCACTCCTGGAAACAATTCAGCGCAGGTAAGTGTCAACGTCATTGATTTGGTGCCATTCACAGGGGCCACGAAGATCTCGCAAGCCACGCAATCGTCGTTTGTCCTCGCGTTGCGTGGCGGTACCGTGTGGGGATGGGGACACAACTTCTATGGACAGTTGGGCGACGGCACGAACGAAAACAGAAGTATCCCCGTTCAGGTCGACGACTTGATGTCGGTAAAAGAGATCGCTGCCGGTCATAACTTCTCGGTTGCGCTAAAAAATGATGGGACGGTGTGGACGTGGGGAAGTAATGAAAGTGGCACACTCGGTACCGGAAGCCTGACTCCGTTAATGATCAGTCATCCGGTAAAGGTACCGACGCTGTCGAATATCACGGCCATATCAGCCGGGTCGAGTCACGTGCTGGCTCTCAAGTCGGACGGAACGGTTTGGACGTGGGGATGGAATGCGAATGGCGAAATGGGAATTGGGGTTCAGGACTTTGCCCGCTACCCAACGCCAATGCAAGTTGCCGGTTTCACGAACGTCGTTCGGATCATGGCTGGTGATGGGGTCTCATTTGTGGTTAAAGCCGACGGCACTGTCTTCGGCTGGGGCGCTAACTTCGTAGGTCAAATTGGCGACGGCACAGTTGGACTACCTAAAACTACTCCCATTGAGTTGACCGCGTTGAGAGATGCAGTTGCGTTTAGATCGGGCGCTACTGTGACAACATTCATGAAACCGGACGGCACGGTCTGGACTGTTGGTCAGAATTTCAGAGGTGGACTGGGTCGCGGCATTCCCGAAACAGATACCTTTCCCGTACCGGCGCAGATTCAGAATCTGGTCGCTAAGACGATCGCGTCCGGAACGGCGCACCGGTTGATAGTGCTGCCCGATGGAACTATCAAGACGTTTGGCGGCAATGAGGGCGGGCAGCTCGGACTCGGTTCTCCGGACATGATCTCGCACCCGTCACCGGTTGCCGTGCCGGGAATCTCAGGTGTTTTTGCGGCTGCTGCCGGTGGAAGCGCGAGTTTTGTGTTGATTGGGGATCCGAATACGGGCGGCACGATCCGCGCTTGGGGAGGAAACTCGTTTGGTGTTCTTGGTATCGGATCGTTAACACCCACTCCAGTGCCGGCGGTCGTGGTTGAGAATCACACGGTTGCGACACCGATCTTCAGTGTTCCTGAAGGAACTGTGTCGCCGACCCAGGTGCAGATTATTTCCGGAACGCCGGGAGCGGTGATTCGCTACACGACAAACGGTGCGGATCCCGCTGAGAGCGATCCGGTGCTTGCTTCAGGTTCCGCGATCACGGTGGACCACACGCTCACGTTGAAAGCGAGAGCATTCAGATCCGGGTTTGTGACGAGTGCGGTAAAGACTGCTAATTACACAGTTGCTGCAACTGGCCCGATCGAATTATTAATTGACTCGGCCGGACCGGCAGTGGACCAGGTGACGGCGTTGGATTCGTTTCTGTTGATGCGGGATCCTTTCCCCGTGATCAACCTACAGAGTCTGCTCAACCCGGGAAGCGATCCCAACACGCGGTTGATGGTGTTCGCACGCAACGTGACCTTGAACCCGGGAGAAACCGCCGCAAACGTAATCGTTAATCTGGTGGATGCGAATAGTCAGGTTCACGATGTGCCGGCCGAGGACGTGCGATTTGTTCCGAATACAGATCTGGTTCAGATCACGTTCCGATTACCGAATAGCCTCGCGGTCGGTACCTGCACGGTTCGCATCAAGCTGGTGTCACGCACGAGCAACGCCGGAACTTTCCGAGTAAAGCCTTAGCCGGATTGAGAGCCCGCGAAGTGGGCGAAAGCATAAAGCCTGGGGCGCAAGCCCCAGGATCACAATTAATAAAAAGCGTAGAGCCCGTGAAACGGGGCGACAGCGCTCGCCTTTAACCGCTGTCGCCCGCTTTGCAGGCTCTACGCTTTTTTAATTTCGTATACCTGGGGCTTGCGCCCCAGGCTTTATGCTGCCGCCCGCTTCGCGGGCTTCAGAAATTGGTTCGAACTATTGCGATCGGACCTGAATGGTTGCGGTGCCGACGTTTCCGGCCAGATCGAAGGCGCGCGCCTGGAGTTGGTAAGTTTTGTTAGGCGGGTTTGGCACACGCCAGCCGCACGTATACGGCGCGACGGTGTCGGTGCATTGCAAGTTCCCGTTTACCAAAAACTCGACACGCGTTACACCAACGTTATCACTCGCATTCGCTGTGATCGTGATATTCGCTTTACGAGCCACAATCGCGTTGTTGGCGGGATTGGTGATCGCAACGGTTGGCGCGATGTTATCGAAGGCGTTGTTGAAGCCGATGCGGTTAACCGAACCTGCGCCGCGAGCGAGGTAGTAAAGAAAACCGTCAGGCGAAACTTTCAGATCCACCGGAAGCGAAATCCCGGAAGCGAAATCCGAAACCGCATTTCCATTCGCAGGATCGAGTCGCCTGATCCAGCCGCCGCAAAAATCCGCGAAGAAGTAATTACCGACAAAGTTTGACGGAAACTGAATCAGTTGCGGGTTGTAGAACGCGCCGCCGGTGATCGCGCACGTTTGCGCATCGTTCTGGTAAGCGAAGATCGGATCGCGGAAATTTGGATTCGGTGGATTGCAGAATCCTTCACACGTGGGCCAACCATAATTTGACCCCGCGATACCATCGTTAATCTCTTCCCAAACATTCTGGCCCACGTCGTTGATAAACATTCGTCCCACGCCGGGTTGAAAACTGAATGTAAACGGGTTGCGTAAGCCGAGCGCCCAGATGGCTCGATTGTCTCCGGTAGCCACGTTGAAGAAGGGATTGTTGGTTGGGATTCCGCCCGTTGAAGTGATGCGCAGCATCTTTCCGAGCCGGGTTCCCAACGACTGCGCATTCGCGCCGTTCGCATTGTCACCAACCGCGACGAAGAGATTTCCATCTGGTCCAAAGTGCAGTGCGCCTCCGTTATGGTTGGTGGCCGAACTCAGATTGGGCATGTCCATCACGATCGTCTCGCTGCCTGCCAACGCGACGTCGCCGGAGGCCGTGAAACGACTAATGCGGTTATGAATAGTCGGCGTCGTGGCCGTGTAATAAACATAGACCAGTTGGTTAGAAACAAAATTCGGATCGAAAGCAATGCCCAGCAGACCGCGCTCGCCGGATGAATCCACTGCGACGGTCAGAAAGGGTGTGGGCAGCAGCACGCCATTCTTGATGACGCGCAACGCACCACCCTGTTGGCAAACAAAGATGCGACCGTCAGGCGCAAGCGCCATCGCAGTTGGGTTCGACAGTCCGGCGGCAACTACCGCGTCAGTAAACCCTGCCGGAACGGTTGCGGCATGAGCGGTGGTGGTGAGCAAAAGGGCGACAAAGAGAATTGGACCAAACGTATATTTCGAACGCATACAGCCTCCCCACAAAGGACAAGATTTTAGCTGGGCGAGTTTCTCGGTCGGGGGCGAGTGTTTACCCTTCGGGGGCAGGGACTTTGCCACTATTGTTTTTCAAAAGTTTTGCTTAACAAGATTCACAAGATTTTCAGGATTCACATGTTTTTCAAAAGTTTTGCTTAACAAGATATGCAGGATTCACAAGATTTCATCCTGTGAATCTTGTAATCGTGTCGAATCCGTTTTACTAAAAAACACAAAAAAGCGATTTTCGGCGTTTGAGAACGTACAGTTGTCTTCAGTTTTCCAGCATTTTCGCCTTTGTCCGACACCGAAACTCAACATTTTCACGCGTTGAAACCTGTTAGACTCAATTTCCCCGACAAGGATCCCTAAGAGGGTGTATGAGTTTGCCCCGAGCTTAACCTCCTTCATTCACCTACGAATTTTTAAATAAGGGTGAAACTCTCTCACAGTTTCCCGGAGTAGAAAATGAAGCGTTTTATTTACCCGATACTGTGGAGCGGTTTTGTCTCCGTTCTGCTTTTAGCACCATCCGTTTTTGAGAGAAACACGCACGCCGAGTCTGACGGCGCAGTACCTCTCGAACGAAAAATCTCAAAAGACATACTGCAAAAGGCGGCTGCCGGTCGTGGTAACGACTCCGTTCGGGTGATTATTCAAACGGTAAAACAATCGGAACTCGCAGTGGATTCGGCGATGGAATCCCATGGCGGCAGCAACATTCGCAAGTTCAAAAACTTTTCCGTGCGCGCCGTCACGCTGCCCGTTCAAGCGGCGATGATTCTGGCGAGTCGCAGCGACGTTTCGTATGTCTCACTCAATCGTGAAGTGAGACCAATGGGTCACGTTGTAAATACCACCGGAACTACTCAGATTCGAAACAGCAGCCCTGCCACCGGTTCGCTCGATGGCACAGGTATCGGCATTGCAGTACTCGATTCTGGCATCGATACCGACCATCATTCTTTCCTCGATCGCACAAACGGTGTGCGCGTTGTTTACAGTGAAGACTTTACCGGCGAGGGACGTACCGATGATCCCTACGGTCACGGAACTCACGTCGCTTCGCTCGCGGCCGGCAACGGCAGGATCTCAAGCGCCAAATTTATTGGCGTTGCTCCGAACGCAAATCTTATCAACTTGCGGGTGTTGAATGAGGAAGGCGTCGGAACCACTGCCTGGGTGCTGCGCGCGCTCGATTGGGTAGCTTCGAATCGAAGTGATTACAACATTCGCGTTGTTAACATGAGTCTTGGCATGCCTGCCATCGATTCATATCGCAACGACCCGGTTTGTCGAGCTGTTCGGCGTTTGGTTGATGCCGGTGTGGTGGTGTTTGCCGCTGCCGGTAACAATGGCAAAGACAGTGAGGGAAACAAACTCTACGGTCACATCCATTCGCCCGGTAATGAACCTTCGGCGATCACAGTTGGCGCGACCAATACGTTTGGCACTGACGAACGCAGCGATGATGCGGTGGCATCATTCAGTTCACGAGGTCCGACGCGCAGCTTTACGACTGACGACGAGGGCGTCAAACATTACGACAACATAATCAAACCTGACCTGGTGGCACCTGGAAACAAACTCATCGACGCCCAATCGGATCGCAATTACCTCGTCACGCAAACGCCATTGTTGGATGCCGGCGTTAGCAATTTTGATAATCGCCGGATGATGTACCTGAGTGGTACTTCGATGGCCACTCCAGTCGCGGCCGGAGCGGCGGCGTTAATGCTGCAGGCAAATCCGAATCTCACGCCGAATCTCGTGAAAGCGTTGCTGATGCACAGCGCTCAACCGCTGGCGGGCTTCAACATGTTGGAACAAGGCGCCGGACAAATAAACGTCACGGGCGCGGTTCAACTGGCGCAGGCAGTCAGAACGGATTTAAGTTCAACCACCACTGTAGGCTCTCCTTTGCTGGCGGTAGAAACCCCACCGGCACCCGAAACGACCATCGCGAACCATACGTTCACGTGGTCGCGCGGCATTATTCTCAACCACACTTATGTCACCGGTAGCGATCTGATCACGAAGTATCAGCTCGTGTATTCACTCGGCAACGTGCTCGGCAGCGGTGTCATTACCGGCGACAGCACCCTGGTTCTCGATTCATCTTACTTTTCCGATGGAGTAATAACGGGCGATTACATTCTTACCAGCGACGGCGTTATTACCGGCGACGGCTATCCATTCCTTGCCGTCAGTGTGCTGTATCAGAATCTCTTGCCCGAAGGAAACATGTTGAGCAATGGGGTGATCACAGGGGACGGAGTCATTACTGGCGACGGCGTTATCACCGGCGATCTCGTAGTAAGCGCCCAGTCAGCAATGCTAAATGGCGATAGTAGTTCAATGATGGTGCCCGCGGCAGATGATGGCACCGACTGCCTGGACTACTAAGTTTGATTCACTGACAACACGATCGATCTGAGCGCGAGACCAGCGACCTGGGGGCGGCCTTCCGTGGCGCCCTGGTCTGGAACTCTAGATCGCAGCACCTAAAGATCTACGACAAGGGCAACTATCGGTGTCTCTCCTTCGGGAAAGCAGGAAATTCGTGCGCTAGGGCGGCCATGGAGAGCCGCCCCTACGGTTGAACCGTGAGGATTAAGAAAATGATTGCGGCAAATGTAGATGTAAATCGACCTCAATTCGCCCAATTTTACATGTGGTCGCTGGTGATTGCGGGAGCGGCGATCGCACTTGTCTCGATTTATGTTTTGCCCTTTCACAGGCTCGACGCGCAGTTTGTGTTTCTTTGCATGATGGTGGCGGCGAGCGCGGTGATTGCGATTCCGATCCCTCGCGTGAGCGGCCGCATCACGGTCGCCGATACTTTTGTTTTCCTGACGATGCTGCTTTACGGAGGCGCTGCGGCAATCCTGGTTTCGGCGTTGGAAGGCATCGCCGCTACGTTAACTATCAGTAAGCGCCCGCGCACCATCCTTTTCAATTCCGCGATCCTGGCCACCTCCACCTTTTTCACCTCCACGGTTTTGAACCTGGTCCTTGGTCCACCCGCAGAATTTACTAAACAGGGATTTACGAAAAATTTCTTTGGTGCAATCTGTTTGATGGCTTTAGTGCAGTACGTTGCCAACACCACACTGATCGCGATCGAAAAATCCAGCAAGATCAAAGAAACCGTATGGAACACCTGGCGCAAGTATTATCTCTGGACTTCAGTGACTTACTTCGCCGGAGCTTCAGCCGCGGGAATCATCGCGATCTTGATCATTCGATATGGCTTCTATGCTGTAGTGGCTACCGTCCCGATCATTTTGATTATCGTCTTCACCTATCAAACGTATCTCAAGAATATTGAAGCTTCGTTGGAACAAACCGAAGCTGCCCGACTGCACGTTGAGGAGTTGTCGCGATACATCACCGAGTTACAGCATTCGGAAGAGGCTCGTGGTCAGTTGCTGGTGCGGGCTGAACGTGCTCTCGCGGAGGCGGAGTCGGCGAATCGCATCAAAGACGAATTTCTTGCGACGCTGTCGCACGAATTACGCACGCCGCTCACGTCGCTGCTCGGTTGGTCCAGTGTGCTGCGTGAAGCAAGGCGTGATGAGAAAGTGTTGGCCCAGGGGCTGGAGGCGATCGATCGCAACGCGCGAGTTCAAGCCCAACTCATCGACGATCTGCTGGACGTCTCGCGTATCGTTTCCGGCAAACTCAATCTGGATGTCCGGCCGTTGGACATTGCTTCAGTCGTGCGCGCCGCGATCAATGTGGTGCGTCCCGCGTCTGATGCAAAAGGCATTTCGCTCGATTACTCCGCTGAACCGGGATTGGGGGCGATCTCTGCCGACTCGGCCCGGCTACAACAGATCATCTGGAATCTTTTATCCAACGCAGTGAAATTTACACCGCACGGCGGCAAGATCTTCGTGCGTGTCGATCGCGACGGAACAAATGCACGCGTGACAGTGACCGATACCGGTCAGGGAGTCGAGCCGGAGTTTTTACCACGCGTGTTCGATCGTTTCCGACAGGCTGACAGTTCCACCACGCGCAGTTTTGGTGGCTTAGGTTTGGGTTTAGCCATCGTGCGCCATCTCGTGGAGTTGCATGGCGGCACGGTTTCGGCGCACAGCGACGGCACGAACAGAGGCGCGACCTTTTCAGCCACTTTTCCTTTGCTTGCCGATCGCGCGCAGCCGGTTGCGGTGGCCCATAATGGCGAGATGCCGGCGCTGCCGTTGCGTTCGCTTGATGGTCTCCGCGTCTTGCTGGTTGACGATGAACCTGAAGCCCGCCAGATTATCAGCACGGTGATCACACGCACGGGAGCGGAGGTAGAAGCCTGCACGTCAGCGAGTGAGGCATTGTCGAAGATCGAGGAGTGGAAGCCCGACGTGATTCTCAGCGACATCGCCATGCCTGACGAAGATGGCTACAGTTTTATCGGCAAGGTGCGTTCGTTGCCACGCGATAAGGGCGGCGAAACACCGGCCGCCGCACTCACCGCGTACGCAAGAGACGTCGATCGACGCCAGGCACTGTCCGCGGGTTATCAAATGCACATCGCAAAACCGATCGGCGCCAGTCAACTAGTGACCATGATCGCCCGGCTCGCCGGCCGCGAAAGCTAGTCAAGTCCACAGATTACAATCCACAGATTACACAGATTAGATACATTACGCAGATCAAATAGATAATCTGTATAATTTGCCTAAATCTGTGTAATCTGTGGATCATGAAGAAGTCACCTGTAGGTATCGGAATTATTGGGACGGGGTTTGCCCGCACGACGCAGATCCCAGGCTTTCGCGATTGCATGGGCACAAAGATTGTGGCCATCGCGAGCCGGAATCGCGAACGCGCCGCCGTGATTGCCAGTGAGTTTGGGATTGAACACGTGGCTGCCGATTGGCAGGAATTAGTGGTCCATCCCGATGTCGATCTGGTCAGCGTGGTTACGCCGCCATCGACGCACATGGAGGTCACGCTCGCTGCTCTCGAACAACGCAAAGCCGTGCTCTGCGAAAAGCCAATGGCGCTCAACGCTGCTGAGGCGAAGCGCATGGTTGAGAAAGCCAATGATGCCGGCGTGCTCGCTTTAATCGATCATGAGTTGCGCTTCCTGAATAGTCGCCGGGTGATGCGCGGGATGCTGGAATCGGGCGCGATTGGTGCGGTGCGACATTGTAATTACGTTTTTCGCTCGGATTATCGCGGTATTGCTGACCGGGCTTGGGATTGGTGGTCTGACGAAAAGATGGGTGGTGGCGCGCTCGGAGCGATTGGATCTCACGTGGTTGATTCGTTTCGCTGGATGCTGAACACCGAAGTCACGAATGTGCTTGGCATGCTGACCACGCACATCAAGCAACGCCCGGACAAAGCCACCGGCGGACTGCGCGACGTTACCACTGACGACGAGGCGAAACTCTTGTTCCGCTTTGGCGATGGTCCTCATACCACAGAGGCAACCGGAACAGCAGCGATTTCGGTGGTGGAATCCGGAAAATACGAAAATCGTCTCGAGATCTACGGCGCCAAGGGAGCCTTGATGGTTGAAGAGACCGGCGAACTCTGGCTATCGCCGGTTGGTTCCGGTACGTGGCGTCCGGTCCAGGTGGACCAGGACCACATGGCCCAGGGGATGCGCGAGGGAAGCTGGTCCAGGGGGTTTACCGCCTTCTCGATTGCGATCTGCGAGGCGATGCGCGCCGGAAAAACAACCGTCAAAGACGCCGCAACCTTCGCAGATGGTTACCGCGTGCAGCTTGTACTCGATGCGATTCGCGCTTCCAACGAATCCGGTTGTTGGGTTGGCGTTCCGGAGTAATTTGAGTTTTGTATTTTGAACTTTGTTCTTGTATTTCTCCGGATTGCATGGTTACCACTAACACAGAACAAAGCAGAAAGCACCAAGCACAAAGCGCAAAATTCACACGCATCGGCGTCGATACCGGCGGCACGTTCACAGATTTCGTCTTCGAACAAGACGGACATCTCAAGCTCTTCAAACTTCCTTCAACTCCTGCCGATCCTTCGCTGGCAATTCAACAGGGTTTGGCGCGCATCTGCACTGAAACCGGTTCACAACTCGATCAGATTGAAGTGGTCCATGGCACCACCGTGGGCACTAACGCGTTGTTGCAACGGCGCGGCGCGCGCATTGCCCTCGTGACGACGAAAGGATTTGAGGATGTGCTGGTTATCGGCCGGCAGGCACGCCCGGAACTCTACAATCTCAACGCAGTCAAGCCACCTCCACTCGTCGCAGACGATTTGCGCCTCGGGATCAGCGAACGCGTAGTTGCTTCAGGTGAGGTTATCGAATCACTGAACGAAGCGGAACTCGTGAGGCTGATTAAGAAAATAAAGCAGTCAGATGTGGAAGCGATCGCCATTTCGCTTCTATTTTCATTTCTGCATCCGGATCATGAGGAACGCATTGCTGCGGCGCTCGCTCCGCTCGACTTGCCGTTATCGATCTCGAACCGGATCCTGCCTGAATATCGCGAATATGAGCGCACCTCGACAGTTGTAATCAACGCCTACCTGCAACCGCTGATGGGTCGTTACTTAAGACGTCTATCTGCTACTCCGCAAAGTACAAAACTCAATTTACGGGTCATGCAATCGTCAGGCGGCAGCATCTCGGCTGACATGGCCGCAGTCGAACCGGTGCGAACTATTCTTTCTGGTCCATCCGGAGGAGTTGTCGGCGCGTTGCGCGCGGCCCGCCTGGCTGGGATTCAAAATGTCATCACGTTTGACATGGGCGGCACTTCCACTGACGTCGCCCTTTGCGATAGCGGCGCGATTCGGACCACGAATGAAGCGACAGTTGCCGGATTCCCCGTGGCGGTTTCGGTGATGGACATTCACACGGTCGGCGCCGGTGGCGGGTCGATTGCCCGCGTGGACGAAGGCGGATCTCTGCGTGTTGGACCAGAGTCGGCCGGTGCAGATCCTGGACCAGCCTGTTACGGCCGTTCGTTGTTGCCGACCGTCACCGACGCGCACGTTGTTTTGAATCACTTTGGCGGTGCTGGTTTGCTGGGCGGCGAGTTTAAACTCGACGCCGAACGCGCCCGCGAGGCGATGACAAAGTTAGCGGAAGATTTGAGCAAAGCTTCGGGCAAGCGAACCGGCATTACTGAGGCTGCCGAAGGTGTTTTGGTAGTGGCGAACACAAATATGGAGCGCGCGCTTCGTCACATCTCCGTCGAGCGCGGCCACGACCCGCGACAGTTTGCCCTCCTGCCGTTTGGTGGCGCAGGTGGTTTGCATGCAGTCGATCTCGCGCGTGCTCTGCGCATCCCGAAGATCATTGCGCCCACCGCTCCCGGCGCACTCTCGGCCGTCGGCGTGCTCGTCGCAGACGTCATCAAGGACCAGAGTCGCACGGTGATGTTCGGCTTTGGACCAAAAGCGACGAAGCAACTAGCAAAAGTTTTCAGTGAAATGGAAAAGGAAGCAAACGCGGTATTACGCGCCGAGGGCTTTCCGCGTTCGCAACAGCGACACGAACGTTCACTGGCGATGCGTTATCGCGGGCAGTCGTTTGAGTTGGAAGTGAGGAATACCACCGGGGATTTGCGGGCCGCGTTTCATCAGGCGCATCGCGAGCGATATGGCTATGCACAGGAAGAGAGTGACGTTGAAATCGTCAGTGCGCGTCTTCGATCGTTTGGTTTAGTCACGAAACTGCCGGTAGAAAAGCTTTCGTCTCGTCAACGAGGTACGACAAAGCCGCACGATCACGTGAGCGCGTTTCTTGGTGGCCGCAAGACAACACTGGCCGTGTACCGCCGCGACGAACTCGGCGCTGGAGCAAAATTGCAGGCGCCTTGTATCGTCACGGAGTATTCGGCGACCACGTTAATACCGGCTGACCCGGAAGCGCGGATCGACGAGTTTGGAAACTTATTGATTACGATTAATGAAAAGTAAGTTTGACCCCACTACGCTCGAGATTTATCGCGCCCTCTTCACCTCGGTGGCGGAAGAGATGGGTGTGGCCCTGCGTCGCACGGCCTTCTCACCCAACATCAAAGAACGTCGCGATTACTCTTGCGCTGTTTTCGACGCGCAGGGACGCGTGATTGCGCAGGGCGATCACATGCCGGTGCATCTTGGCTCGATGCCGATGGCCGTCGCCGCAGCACTCGACGAAATCAAACTTACCGCCGGCGATGTCGTGGCACTAAACGATCCGTTTGCGGGCGGTACGCATTTACCGGACGTCACGTTAGTGAGCGGTGTGTTTCTAAACTCTTCCAAACGTCCACTCTTTTATGTCGCCAACCGGGCGCATCACGCAGATATCGGCGGCGCGACTCCCGGTTCAATGGGCGTCGCAACGGATATTTACGGCGAAGGCATTCGCATACCGCCGATCCGTCTGGTGCGCGGCGGCGTGCTCGATGCAGACACGATGCGGCTGCTGCTGGCAAATGTTCGCGGGCATAGTGAACGTCGCGGCGATTTTGACGCCCAGATCGGTTCGTTGAAAACCGGTTCAGTTCGTTTGCTTGAAATCATCGAGCGACGCGGTGAAAAGGAAACAAGCGAATATGCCGCGCAACTGATCGACTATTCGGCGCGGATGATGCGTCACACGATCTCGTCGATTCCGGATGGCGTATATGAAGCGGAGGATGCTTTAGACGATGATGGTGTTTCGGATCAGGCAGTACCGATAAGAGTCCGTATCTCTATCAAAGGCGAGCGCGCAATTGTGGATTTCAACGGCAGCTCACCACAGGTGGTTGGGGCCATCAATGCAGTCGAAGCGATCACGGTTTCTGCGGTTTCGTATGTTTTTCGTTGTCTAGTCGGCGCTGAAGTTCCGGCGAGTGCAGGTTTGATGGAACCAATCGACGTGATCGCGCCGCGTGGCACTGTCGTAAATGCAAACCCGCCGGCATCGGTAGCGGGTGGCAATGTCGAAACGTCGCAACGGATCGTCGATGTGTTATTCAGGGCGTTGGCCCAGGCGTTACCGGAACGCATTCCAGCGGCGAGCCAGGGGACGATGAACAACCTCACCATTGGCGGTATCGATACGCGAACTGGCCAGGAGTTTTCCTATTACGAAACAGTGGCGGGCGGCATGGGTGCGCGGCCAAGCGCAGCGGGCATGAGCGGTGTTCACACGCACATGACCAATAGCCTGAACACACCCGCGGAAGCGCTGGAGTACGCCTATCCGCTGCGCGTGCGTGAATATCGTCTGCGCAAGGATTCGGGTGGGGCAGGGAAGCATCGTGGTGGAGATGGTGTGATCCGCGAGATCGAAGCACTCGTTCCTTCGCGCATGTCGTTGTTATGCGATCGTCGCAAACGTGGGCCATACGGTCTGCAAGGTGGTGCTGAGGGCGCGCGCGGAACCAACCAGATCCTCAGTGGTAAGAAGAGAAAATCAGTTGCCGCAAAAGGCTCTCACACACTCAACGCCGGCGATCGAATTAGAATAGAGACGCCCGGTGGCGGTGGCCACGGAAACGCGGATGATACGAATTGAAGCCGGATGAGATTTACACGGATAAATCCGTTCTTCAAATCCGTGTTATCTGTGTCAGGTGGTGAGCCGGCGATAGATGCCCGGTAGACGCTCGGGTAATGTGAGAATGTCGTCGATGATCGTGTAACCGACCTCGCCGTAGAGATCCCGAAGCTCTGCCTCCGATTCACGATCGATGGTGATACAAAACGGTGTGATACCTTCGTTCTTCGCCTGTCGCAAGGCTTCGCGTGTGTCCTCGCGTGCGTAGCGAGCGTCGCCGTAGTCGTGATCGTAGGGACGCCCGTCTGACAAAACGATCAGCAAACGCGTGCGCGCATCCTGTTTCGCAAGTTTCGCGGTCGCGTGACGAATCGCGGCTCCGAGCCTCGTGTTGTTTTGATAAGTTATACCGCCGATACGACGCTTTACTTCCTCGTTGTACTTCTCATCGAAATCTTTCACCACATAAAACTTAACATTTCGACGACCCTCGGAAGTGAAACCGTTGATCGAATACACATCGCCGACAGCTTCCAGCGCTTCGCTCATCAGCACGAGACCTTCCTTTTCGATCTCGATAATTCTTCTGCCGGGTCGGGTGTACGGTTGCAGCGGATGCCGACCGATGGTGCGCGCGGTTGATGACGACTGGTCCAACAGAAACGACACCGCCACATCGCGACGCCGTCGTAAACGCTTGGTGTAAATCCGTTCTGACTGCTGCCCGTCAGCGCGCCGGTCGATCACGTAGTCGATCACGGCGTTCAGATCAAACTCTTCGCCATCAACTTCGTTGGTAACGCGGGTGAGGTTCTCGGGCTTCATCAATTGAAACTGGTGCCGGATCGACGAGATGACGCCTTTGTGCCGTTCTTTCGTTTCATCGACGAAGTTGCGATCGCCATGCTTCACTTTCTTTTCCACGACGCGACACCACCCGAGCCGGTGATCGGTCAACTCGCGATCCCATTCGTCGTAGTTGTAAGCCACTTCGCCTTCGGTGAGTATTTGTTCCGGTGTGTCGGATTCTGACCACGCTTCAGCACCAGTCAATTCGTCAGGATCGCCTTCGGGCGACGGGTCGTTCCAGGCATTGAACAACTCGCGCGCATCGCGGCGTTCCGGCAACTTTTGCGATTGCTGTTGCTTCATGCGTTCGACAGCGGTCGAATCGTCGTTGTCTTCGGTTTGCTCTTCCGGCACTTCAACCTGCTGCACCGAATCGTCAACCGGGATCACGGTTTGAAATAGATCGTAAACACGGCTGGTCGCCATCAAGGTGTCGGCGACGGTGGCCTGTTCGCGCTGCAGATAATCGCTGACGATCGTTTCCAGTTCCGAAACGATCTGGCCGTAAGCCATGCGCGCGTCATCGCGGGCGCCGCCGAGCATTGTGATTTGGAACAGTAACTCAAACGGGACGAGCGCGCCGGGTAACTCGAGAATCTTGGGCCGGCTGGTACTGAGATGCTGGCGGATCAGATCGAGGTCGCGACTCAAGCCCCGATAAGTGCGTCGTAAGCGACGATCGATGCGCCCGTTTTCGAGAGTTCCAAATACGCGCCGCGCAAGTTGGGCGAGGGGAAAAATCTTCAGAACGTCGCGATAACCAATGTCACCCAATTCCTCGGTAGGTCTAGCGGTTTCGTCATTACCATCCTTGCGTAGTTGAACAATTTCGTCGGCGAGCGCAAATGCGTCGAGTGCATCGACATTCTCAGGTGAATATCGCTCCGCAATCGCCGAATGGGCCACGCGTAACATGCCGCCGCGTTCATAAGTGCCAAATTCGATCTGCCCCGCAGCGTGCGCCGCGAGCACTTTATAAAGCCGGAAATCCAGATCGTCGTCGCCGAATTCATTAACCAGCGAAGGCAGATGGATTGTGCGTCCATCATCGATGCGTGCTTCGTCAGGCACAGCAGCGAGGGGTGCGATCTCCACTTCGTGGCCCGTCAATGCTTCCATATACAAGCGCAGCAAATGCTGAACTGAATCGAGCGGCAGGCCGGCGCTGCCACTGAGCAGGGCTTCGTAACTACCACGCGTTTCAAGTGAGAAATAACTGCGACGCGCACGCGCATCAGCCCGGCCCGTGGTTAGCCCACGTCGTGCCCACGCTTCAAACTGTTCGATCGACACGGTACGCAATGCACGAGCGCTGGATCGAAAACAAGCTAACGCTGCTTCACCGTCGACGGCGGCGATCTCTTTGGTAAGTCCAAGGACGCGCAGCGAAAGTTCGATTGCGGCCGTGCGATTTGAGTCGGCGTTCAGGAGTCGAATGAAGCCGGGACTGCTGCGAACAAACGCCACGAGGCTGGCGTTGCCATGAGCGGCCACAGTCCAAAGAAGCGACACCCACTCGTCGAATATTTCGGGCGCGCGACGCAGGATCTCAGCACCCGCAATCAGAATATGAAGCGCGGCGCCACCGCCACGTTCGAGAAAGTCGTTGGTGTTGGTCAACAGACGAATTGCATCGGCAGTCGAAAGCCCATTCAGTGCTTCCGGAATAACAGCCCATGCATCGGCCGCGATGCCGCCCGCACGCGCGGCAAAGGCATTGGCCAATGCCAGAGCGGCGGCGGTTAAAGCTTCACTGTCAAAGCGCTTGAGCTCGCGTGCAACGGAATCGCCCACGCTGAGAAACTCGGCGCTGTGCTTGGCTGAGCGGCGCGCAATCTCGGTGGCGATATCGATTATCGCGCCCAGTAATTCATCGTCATTGATTTCGGTGGCTAACGCTGGGATTGAATGCAGCGTGTCTCGGCCGACGGCGGTGGATAGGATCATCTGTCGCGTGCAGAGGACAAAAACTGCCGGTCGCAGTTCAGGTGAAACAGCCTGGAGTTGATCGACGCCTTCGATAAAAAACGAGATCGCATTTTCGTAGTCGGCCATTGCGAGACGCCGGCCCATCTCACCCCAGGAACGCATTTCCGCGGGCTGTAAGATCTGAGATGCAGCAGGTGCGGCGCGTAAAAACTCGATGCCGGTGCGCAGTGAAATGGAAGCGATCGAGGCGCTCGTTTCCAGCACCGCTGCAGCCTGGTCCAACGGTAGACCAGTCAAACTGCGCGTGAGTTCGAGAAACGATTGCCGCTCCGCAGATTGATGTTCGGTTTCCACTGATTACACGGATTTCGAAGCAGATTTACACGGATCAGATCACAAATTACATGGATTAGATCACGGTGGTCACGATCTCGCGGATGCTGCGTTGTAGTTCGCGGTCGTCGGTGATGGGAGAGCACATGGCAACATCGGCGGCATCGACCGGAGGAATGCCGAGTGCGATGAGTTGTGCGGCATAAATCAGGAGTCGTGTTGAAACGCCTTCTTCGAGACCGTGGCCGCGTAGGTTGCGTACTTTTTGCCCGATCAAAACGAGATCGCGTGCAGTGCCTTCATCAACTCCACCTTCGCGCGCAACGATCTCCGCTTCCATTTCCGGTGGCGGATAGTCGAATTCAATCGCGACAAAACGTTGTCGCGTCGATTGTTTGAGATCTTTCAGAATCGACTGGTAGCCGGGATTATACGAAACCACCAGCATGAAATCGGTCGGTGCTTCAACGATGGTACCGAGTTTGTCGATCGGCAGACGACGGCGGTGGTCAGTCAACGGGTGAATAATCACCACGGTGTCTTTACGCGCTTCGACGACCTCGTCGAGATAACAAATAGCGCCGTTGCGGACGGCCGAAGTCAGCGGTCCATCGTGCCAAACCGTCTCCTCGCCTTCCAACAAAAACCGCCCCACAAGATCGGTCGACGACAGGTCTTCGTGACAGGCGACCGTGATCAGCGGTCGTTCCAGCCGCCACGCCATGTGTTCGACGAAGCGAGTTTTTCCGCAGCCGGTTGGTCCCTTCAGAATCACCGGAAGTCGTGCCGAATGAGCAGCTTCAAACAGTTCAACTTCACGGCCAACCGGCAAATAATAAGGTTCAGTGGCGACTCGATAATCCTGAATTGCGCTCTCGGTCATTTTTTTGCGTCTTTGCGCCTTTGCGTTGATAGAGCGGGCATCTTAACATTTCCAATTGCCAATTGCCGATTGTCGATTTTTGAGACAGCGAAATTGGCAATTGGCAATCGGCAATTGGAAATGGACAAGAATATGAAGATCGCAGTGGCAATGAGTGGCGGCGTGGATTCTTCCGCGGCCGCGGCAATTCTTAAAGATCAGGGGCACGAGCTCGTCGGCTTTACGATGCAACTATGGGATCAGCGGCGTGGCATTAACGTTGACGAAAACGGCGACCCGCTGCCGTCGCGTTGTTGTTCACTCGACGACGTGT
This sequence comes from uncultured Acidobacteriota bacterium, assembly GCA_963708055.1. Classification (GTDB taxonomy): domain Bacteria; phylum Acidobacteriota; class Blastocatellia; order Pyrinomonadales; family Pyrinomonadaceae; genus PSRF01. The sequence goes on from OY970193.1 coordinate 4,141,258, forward strand.
ACGATGCGAGGCGTGTGGCCGAAGAACTCGATTTCCCGTTTTATGTGTTGAATCTCGAACGCGATTTCGAACGCGCCGTGGTCCAACCGTTTGTTACGAGTTATCTCAGCGGCGAAACTCCGATTCCGTGTGTATCGTGCAACAGTCGTTTGAAGTTTGCTTCCCTTGATCGGCTGGCCGTGAGTTTAGGTTGTGAGAAAGTGGCGACGGGTCACTACGCACGCGTTGAATTCGATCCGGTGAGTAATCGTTACAAACTGTTGCGCGGTCAGAACGAGCAAAAGGATCAGTCGTATTTTTTGTGGGAGTTGACGCAGCCACAGTTATCTCGCGCCATGTTTCCTCTCGGCGAGATGTCGAAACCGGAAGCTCGCGATGCGGCGCGCCAACATAACCTGGGTGGTGTTTCGGAAAAGAAAGAGTCGCAGGAGATCTGCTTTGTGCCGGATGGTGATTATGCCGGCTTCATCGATCGTTATCTTGAAGCCGAGAATGCGACCGAACGTCTGCCCGGTGAAGGTGAGATAGTTGACACGAGCGGTCGAGTAATCGGTAAACATGAAGGCATTCATCGCTACACGATCGGACAGCGACGTGGCATGGGCATCGCCAATGAACGGGCGTTGTATGTGATCTCGATCGATGCCGGTAACAATCGGGTCACAGCCGGTTCGTCAGAAGAACTTTTGAGCAGTGAATTTACGGTGGCCCAGGTCAACTGGATCGCATTTGACGATCTCACCGAGCCGGTGCGGGCTGAAGTGCGCGTTAGATATCGCCACACGGCCGCACCCGCCACAATTACACCGCTGGAGAACAATCGCGCTCGCATTGTTTTTGACGAGCCTCAGCGCGCCATCACACCGGGCCAGGCCTCGGTCTTCTACCGTGGCGACGAGGTCGTCGGCGGTGGCTGGATAGTGCGTCCACAGATTACGCAGATTACTAAATCAGTGTAATCTGTGGTTAAACCTTTTCACACGCCCTTGCGTACTCACAAGTTTGATGTATAGCTACACCCCAACAAAACCGAGGATTTAATCATGTCAGGAACACGAAAAGCAGTATTAATTGTCGGCGGACTTCTGGTTGCAGTGGTGCTGGTTGTCGGCATATGCATCGCCATTGTTTGGGCGATGTTTCGCAAGAGCGAACCCACCATTCGCGACAACAGCGTGCTCACTTTGCGCGTTTCGGGTTCGTTGCCGGATTACAGTCCCGACGATCCGTTTAAAAATATTTTGGCGGGCCTGATCAGTCTCTCACTGGTTTGGTGATGCAATTCAAGAAGGCCAAGGCCGACAAACGGATCAAGGCGATTCTGCTCGACGTGGATATTTCCGGCGTGGGTTGGGGTAAAGCCGAAGAGATTCGCGACGCGATTACTGATTTCCGTACTTCAGGCAAGCCAGTCTACGCGTTCATCGAGCTTGGTCTGAATAAGGAGTATTACATCGCGAGCGCGTGCGACAAGATTATCGTGGCGCCTCCGGGCGAGTTGTTTATCAACGGACTCGCTGCCGATGTGATGTTTTTCCGTGGCTCGCTCGACAAGCTCGGCATCTATCCTGACATTTACCAGATCGGGAAGTACAAGAGCGCGGCCAACATGTTTACGCAGAAAGAAATGACCGACGCGCATCGCGAATACATCAATGAGATGCTCAACGATCTTTTTGATCGTTACGTCAACACAATCGCGCAGGCACGCAAGAAGACGCCGGAAGAAGTGCGCGCGTTGATCGACAATGCTCCTTATAGCGCTACCCAGGCGAAGGAAGCAGGTTTGATTGACGAAGCGTTATACAAAGATCAGGTTGAAGCGCAACTCAAGAAATTGTTGGGCTACAAAGACACGGATTCGTTTGTGACCACGCGAGGCTACGATTATCGAGAGGTGTCGCCTGAGTCGCTGGGGCTGAACACTGGCGAACGAATCGCGGTGATTTATGCGAGCGGTGATATCGGGTCCGGCACTTCGCAGAACAGTCCTTCAGGAGATCAATCAGTCGGATCTGACACGGTCGCTAAAGCTTTGAACGATGCGGCGGCGGATAAAACGTTGAAAGCGATTGTCTTGCGCGTTGATAGTCCCGGCGGTTCCGGTCTTGCTTCCGACATCATCTGGCACGCAGTTGAACAGGCGAACCAGAAGAAGCCGGTCGTGGTTTCGATGAGCGACGTGGCCGCTTCCGGTGGGTATTACATTTCCGCGAGCGCGAGCAAGATCATCGCGCAGCCTTCAACTATTACCGGTTCGATCGGCGTTCTGGCAGGGAAACCGGTGATGCGCGGATTCTATGATTGGCTCGGCATTTCGAATGAATATGTGCTGCGTGGGAAAACCGCGGGCATGTTTCGCGAGACTGAGAAGTTTTCAGATGAAGAGCGGGCGAAGTTTGAAGAGTGGATCAAGAAGACCTATTACCAGGACTTTATTCCGAAAGTGGCAAAGGGTCGAAACAAGGATGCGCAGTCTGTTGATGAGGTGGGCCAGGGTCGTGTGTGGACTGGAGCCCAGGCAAAGGATCGCGGACTGATAGATGATTTTGGTGGTTTAGACAAAGCCATCGAAGTGGCGAAACAACTGGCGAAGATCCCGGCAGACAAGGGTGTCGAGCGAGTGATCCTGCCGTATCCGACGACGTTCCTGCAGGAGTTGTTTAGTGGCGGTGGTGAGAATTCAAATACCCAAATCGAACAACAGCGTGCCATCTACGCGGCGATGCCCGAAGACGCACGGCGCGCGTTGCGTTACATGGCGTTGATGGATCGAATGAAGAATGGCGATACGATGCTGTTGATGCCGTTCGATCTGCGAGTGAAATAAAACTTTTGGACAGGATGTACAAGATTAACAGGATTCACAAGCTGTATCCTGTTAATCTTGAAAATCTTGTTAATCCTGTCTAACTATCCGATCCGTTCCCACATACGGTCGTAGAATCTCAGGCACGATCACACTTCCATCTTCCTGCTGGTAGTTCTCCAGTATCGCGATCCACGTACGCCCGATCGCGAGTCCTGATCCATTCAGCGTATGCACAAACTCCGGTTTAGCGCCGCCCGCGCGACGAAAGCGGATCTGTGCGCGACGTGCCTGGAACGATTCGTAGTTGGAGCATGAAGAGATCTCACGAAATGTATTCTGCGACGGCAGCCATACTTCGATGTCGTACGTCTTCGCCGCTCCAAAGCCGATATCTCCGGTCGAGAGCGTCATGACGCGATAGTGCAGCCCGAGCTTTTGCAGGATCGTCTCCGCATCGCGAGTTAACGACTCAAGCTCTTCGTAAGAATTTTCCGGCAGCGAGTACTTTACCAGTTCAACTTTCTCAAACTGATGTTGCCTGATCACACCACGCGTATCGCGCCCATAGCTGCCCGCTTCAGAGCGAAAGCACGGTGTGTACGCAGCCCACTTCATCGGCAGTTGCGAAGCGTCGAGAATTTCTTCGCGATGATAGTTTGTCACCGGCACTTCCGCGGTGGGGATCAAATACAGCTCCCGCTCGTCCTGGAGTTTGAAAAGATCAGCTTCAAACTTTGGCAACTGTGCAGTGCCAAACAAGGAGTTGCGGTTGACGATGAACGGCGGCAGCGTTTCGAGATACCCGTGCTCGCGCGTTTGCACGTCGAGCATGAAGTTGATGAGCGCGCGTTCGAGTCGCGCGCCCGCGCCGTTCAGAATCGCGAAGCGCGCCGCGGCGATCTTTGTAGCCCGCTCGAGATCGAGAATGCCGAGGGCGGTTCCAAGATCGACGTGGTCCATTGGTTCGAAGCTAAACTGCGGTGCCGTACCCCAACGACGGATCTCAGTATTCGCCGTCTCATCTGTGCCAACCGGTACCGACGAGTGCGGAATGTTTGGGAGCGTTGAGAGCAACTCGTGCATGCGCGTTTCCGACTGGGTGCGCAACTGATCGAGCTCTGCAATGCGGTCCTTCAAGGTCCCGACTTCCGCCCGCCGCGCTTCGGCCTCTTCCTTTTTGCCTTCCTTCATCAACCCGCCAATTTCTCGACTTGACGCATTTCGTTGTGCGTTGAGTTGATCCGATTCAGCAATCACACGACGCCGCTCTTCGTCGGCGTTGGTGAAGGCGTCGAGCGCCGTAATGTCGCCGCCTCGCGCTTGGAGCGCGGCGCGAACGTTATCAATGTTTTCCCTGACGTAGTTAAGATCGAGCATTTGTTCTGTTCCGCTCAGTTGTGTTAAAGAAAAGGCCACGCTAGCCGAGACCGGATTGTAGTGTCAAGAAGCCCTACAGAAAGAAGGACCTAATTTGTCGGATCAAAAGATGTTTGCAGGCCGTGCGGCCATCGTTACAGGCGGCACGCGAGGCATCGGACGCGCCATCGCGCTGGAACTTGGAAAACGTGGCGCTGACGTGGCCTTCAACTACGCCAAAAGCGCGGAAGCGGCGGAGAGTTTAACAGCCGAACTGGAGGCTTTGGGAGTGCGCTCGCTGGCCGTGCAGTGTGATGTGGCCAGCACTGAAGCCGCGGCGCAAATGGTCCAACAAGTGAAGGACGCCTTCGGGCGGATCGATTTTCTGGTCAACAACGCCGGCATCACGCGCGACAATCTGATCCTGCGCATGAAAGAAGACGACTGGGATCAAGTGCTCAACACCAATCTCAAGGGGGCATGGAACTTCGCCAAGGCCGCGCTGCGCACAATGTTGCGCCAGGAAACAGGCGGGTCGATCCTGAACATCTCGTCGATCAGTGGTGAAGTGGGAATGCCGGGCCAGTCGAACTATTCCGCGTCGAAAGCGGGCATGGTTGGTCTAACGAAATCGCTCGCGAAGGAAGTTGCCAGTCGAAAGGTGACGGTGAACGCGCTTGCGCTGGGGATGGTCGCCACTGACATGGCCGGCAAACTCGATGAAACTTACCAAGCCAAGATTCGCGAACAGATTCCGCTTGGACGTTTTGCGGAGCCAGACGAGGTAGCGCGCATTGCGGCCTTTTTACTTTCAGACGACGCTCGCTACATCACCGGACAAGTAATCCAGGTTGATGGCGGGCTGGCGATTTAGCCACGGATCTACACGGATGAAAAACGGATTCTCGAACTAAATCCGAAAAAAATCCGTTCATCTGTGTTACTTGATGCTCTTGATGTCGGGCGGTTTGGCGAAGAGGTTATCGGCAAACTTCTGATTGTATTGAATCGAGTCGTAGTTGATTCGTGAGCTCTGCTTGCCGTTGATAAAGTGATCGATCACCCACGGTGAGTTTATGCCTTCGTTATCCACATATCTCATGATGTGGTCTTCTTCAGTTACCTCAACCTCATCTCCGCTATCCGGATCTTTGCGGGTTCGCTTATAGATAATCTTCGCGGGCAACCCGTCGCGGGCGCCAAACTCAAACTCCATCCAAAACCCGTCCGGATTTGTCAGCTTGATTGTTTCATTGCGTTTCGCCAGTCCTGCTTCGCGCCGTCCAACGTACGTTATCTTGCCGCCGTCTTTTTTCCACTGGCCGCGCAGCAGATATTCAAAGCTGGTGCGCATCGCGCGCTTAAACTCTTCGACCTGCGCGGGCGATTGATCTGAGATCTTCTTTACCGCGCCATCAAACACCCAACCAGTGTCGCCGCTGTTGGTTTGAATCGTCTTGATTCCGAAGCCGACAAATTCGGTGCGTTCGCGATCCGGGTAAGCGATATAGTCAAGAAATTTCGACGGGATCTGAGAGACACCGGAACTGTAGGTTGTGTACAGGCCCTTGCCGATTACCGTTTGGACGTTGAGATATCGCTCGCCACCGAGAACCGCGACCGCACGGTCGATGATCTGTTGCGACTTTTCGTCGACTGATGGAGCAGCGGGCGCAGGGGTTTGCGTTAAGAATAACGAGAGGATTAAAAAGAAAATCATGGGAACAGGATTAACAAGATGGAACAGGATTTACAAGATCGTGACTTGTAAATCCTGTTAATCATGTATCAATTGAATTGGGGTTTAAGGCTATCATCGGGTTTCACAACGACCTCGCCCTCTTCCACATCCACGCGGAAGCGCGATGCCGACTTCCACAAACCCGTAATCGGAAGTTTTACTTTCTCATCGATGTGCCGCTTCAAAAAGCGCGCGCCGTAAGCGGTGTTGTAACCATCTTCCGTCAACTTGGTTACGGCTGCTTCGGTAATTTCCACCGCTTTACCTTGCCGCTCCATCTGCCGGCGAAGTTTTTCCAGATACAGTTTCGCGATCTGGCGTACTTCGTCCATCGTCAACGGCGAGAACACAATGATCTCGTCGATGCGATTACGAAACTCCGGCGAGAACCGTTGCTCGGAAGCTTTCATCACCTCGTTTTTAACGGCGCGGAAATCAGAAGCCGTCTTGGTCCCAAAGCCGAGCGGCTTCTCATACTTCTTGAAACTCTCCGAACCAAGGTTCGAAGTCATGATGATAATCGCGTCAGAAAGATAAACCTTCTTGCCGCGCCCATCCGTCAACCAGCCTTCGTCAAAAGCCTGGAGGAACAGATTCATCAGGTAAGGCGAAGCCTTCTCAACTTCGTCGAGCAGCAAAACCGTGTACGGATTTTCGCGTAGTTGCTCGGTCAGGATTCCGCCTCGTTCCGAGCCGACGATACCGCGCGGCATGCCGATCAGTTTCTCGATGCTCACCGTGCCGTCGCTGTATTCCGACATGTCGATGCGCACCATTTTCTCTTCGTCACCGAACATAAACTCGGCAACTGCTTTAGCGAGCTCCGTTTTGCCGACGCCGGTTGGACCAAGGAACAGCAACACACCGTCGGGTTTGTAATGCGACTCCTTGAGTGGACCTTTATTCAAACGCAGCCGCTGAGCGACAGCCTTGATAGCGTCTTTCTGACCAATGACGCGACGGCCCAGCATCGCTTCGGTCATGGCAAAGCGATCGGTGGTGTCGCGGAAGATCATGTCGCGCGGAATACGTGATTCCTGCGAGATCACGTCGATAACGTGCTCCGCCTGGACCACCATCTTCGCTGGTTCGTTGATTTCAACCTTCACCGCTGCGGTGTCGAGCCAGCCAATGGCTTTGTCCGGCAGGTGAAGATTTCGAATGTACTTTGGAGCCATCTCCAACGCAGTGTTGATGGCGTCGTCAGAAATCTTGACCGAGTAGTTTTTCTCGAGACGTGGACGAAGACCGAGCAGGATTTCCCGCGTTTCGGTGATCGAGGGCTCGGCAACTTTCACCATTCGGAAACGACGAGCGAGCGCTTCGTCGTCGGAGATGTACTCTTTGTATTCAGAAATAGTAGTCGCGCCGATAATGCGCAGTTCGCCGCGTGCGAGAGCTGACTTGAACATATTCGCGGCGTCGGATGAAGTTCCGAGCGCAGCGCCGGCGCCGATGATTGTATGCGCTTCGTCGATGAAGAGAATCAGGTTATCGCGTTCTTTAACTTCGTCGATGATCCCTTTGATTCGTTCTTCAAACATGCCTCGCAGCATTGTTCCCGCTACGATGCCGCCCATTTGTAATTGCACAATGTGCGATCCACGCAAACGTGCCGGAACCTTCTCGGGTTCGAGCTCAATCAAACGCGCCAATCCCTCGATGACGGCAGTTTTGCCGACACCTGGCTCACCCACGAGCATTGGCGAATTCGCACGCTCGCGATGGCAGAGGATCTCGATGATTTGCTGAATCTCTTTTTCGCGTCCGATGGTAGGCGGAATCTTGTCGGCACGCGCCAGCCGGTTAAGTGAAACTCCGAAATGTTTCAGGTAAGGCGGAAGTTCAAACTTCTTGCGGTGTTGCTCTTCTTCCTGTTCCCGTTTTTGCACCTGGGCCCTAACATTCTCTTCGACTGCTTCTGGGCTGGCGCCCATGTTTCTCAAAACATCAACAAACAAACTGTCGTGATTGCTCAGTGCTTCGAAGATGTCTGTCGCTTCGATTGTCTTGCGCCCTTGTTTTCTGGCTCGCTCCATGGCCCGTTTGAACAAGTCAGTAGTATCAGGCCCGATGCGAAATCCCTTTCCGACATGCTGCTGCCGGCTGTTGCTGAGGCGTTTTTCAATCGCCATTTTGACCACGATTGGGTCAAGCGATAAGTCGCGCATGGCAGAGTTGAACATATCAGGCTCTTCCATAGTCAGGGCCTGAAGGATGTGCTCCACCGATACGAAATTTTGGTCACGGCGACGTGATTCGTTCAACGCATGTTCGAGAATACGCTGACCGCTATCGCCAAACTTGTCTTTATATGAACCTAAATCAACCATGATTCTTTTACGCTCGTCATCCGCGATTCGATTCAGCAATTTCGCGCGACAATGACACTTAAATTTCAAACAACTCGCCTCAACCAAGTTGCTGCACTTGGATGTTGCCAGCATAAGCGCCGTTGCGTTTCAATGCAATAACATTCCTGGCACGGCGACACTTGCAAATTCCTTGCCGTTCGCTCTTGCAAAAGGCTGCAAAATCACAAATTAGTCTTGTATTAAGCGCCTCCCTGGAGTGCGGTGCCTTGGCACTGCTTTGACCAAAGTAGCTGTTTCCAGAAAGTTAAAATCACTCAGATTTGCGCTTTGACAAAAGCGCCACCAAGGTGGCGCACTCCAGGGAGGCGCTAATTCTCCTTTAATAGTCGTAGTCGTCGCCGCCCGGCATCGGCGGACCGCCTTTCTTCGGTTCGGGTAAGTCGGTAACTGCGGCCTCAGTTGTCAGCAACAGCCCCGCAATGGATGCGGCATTCTGTAACGCCGTACGCACTACCTTGGTTGGATCAATGATTCCCGCCGCCGCTAGATCTTCAAACGTTCCCGTGACGGCGTTGAATCCTTTATTTCCTTTCAACCGTTCAATTTCTCCGATCACCACCGCGCCTTCAATCCCGGCATTCTCCGCAATGCGGCGAATTGGTTCCTGCAACGCACGGCGAACGATGTTTACTCCGGTGCGAATGTCCGGATCGTCTGACTCATGATTCTCGAGCACTTTCGACGCGCGTAGCAGCGCCAGACCACCGCCGACAACGATTCCTTCCTGAGCTGCAGCCTTGGTTGCGTTGAGTGCATCTTCGACGCGCATCTTGATCTCTTTCATGGCGGTCTCAGTCGCGGCGCCCACTCTCACAACTGCCACGCCGCCGGCGAGTTTCGCCAGACGCTCTTGAAGTTTTTCGCGATCGTAGTCAGAAGTGCTCTCTTCAATCTGTTTACGGATCGTAGCCACTCGACCCTGGATGGCTTTGTTGTCGCCTCCGCCTTCCACGATCGTCGTGTTCTCTTTATCGACGATCACGCGTTTTGCAGTTCCCAGATCGTCGATGGTGACATTCTCCAACTTGATGCCGAGATCTTCGGTGATCACTTTGCCGCCAGTGAGAGTCGCGAGGTCTTCAAGGATTGCTTTACGACGGTCACCAAATGCCGGAGCTTTAACCGCACACACTTTGATGGTGCCGCGCAAACGGTTCACTACGAGAGTTGCGAGTGCGTCGCCTTCGATGTCTTCGGCGATGATCAGCAACGCGCGTCCGGCGCCTGCTGTTTGTTCCAGCAGCGGCAGCAGATCACGCATGGCTGCGATTTTCTTCTCGTAGAGCAGAATAAACGGCTCATCGAGAATTGCTTCCATTCGATCCGCATTGGTCACGAAGTATGGTGACAGGAAACCGCGATCGAATTGCATTCCTTCTACTATGTCGAGTTCGGTCTGTAATGTTTTTGACTCTTCAACTGTGACCACGCCGTCTTTGCCGACTTGATCCATGGCTTCGGAAATCAATTGCCCGATCGCGCGATCGTTGTTTGCCGAAACGGTAGCGACGTTGGTCAGTTCCTCCTTGCTCTTGACCTTCTTCGACATGCGCTCCAACTCGGCAACTACTTGTTCGGTCGCGATCTGAATGCCGCGTTGTAACGACATCGGGTTTGCTCCGGCGGTCACGTTCTTGACGCCTTCACGAAAGATGGCCTGTGCCAGAACGGTCGCGGTGGTGGTGCCGTCGCCGGCCTTGTCGTTGGTTTTGACGGCGACCTCGCGAACCATTTGCGCGCCCATGTTTTGGTATTTGTTTTTGAGCTCGATCTCTTTGGCGACCGTCACACCGTCTTTGGTGATAACCGGTGAACCAAACTTTTTGCCCAGCACAACATTACGTCCCCTTGGTCCAAGGGTTACGCGCACTGCATTCGCGAGGACATCCACGCCCTGAAGCATCGCGCTGCGAGCTTCTTCTCTAAACTTCAAATCTTTTGCCGGCACTCTCGTCTCTCCTTATCGTCCACAGATTACGCAGATTTCTTTAATCGATTTACACGGATTCTTTTTTTACTTGCTCCGCGGCGCGCCCGACTTTCACGCGCGCGGGACGCAACAGGCGGTCTCCCATTCGGAAACCGCGACTATATTCCTCAATTACCTTTCCGTCCATTGCGGCGTCTGTTATTTCAGTGTCCACCGCTTCGTGCAGCTCGGGATTGAAGTCTTCTCCGGCTGACTGCAGTGGTTCAACACCAGCGTTCGTTAGTGCTGTTTGAAAGTTGTACGCGATGCTGCGCATGCCTTCCAGAACTGCTTCACGCGGTGCGTCTCCGGCCGCTGCTTCGATAGCTCGGTTCAGATTATCGAGAGCGGGCAGCAACGCCGACACAAACTTCGCCTTCTCTGCAGCCGCCCGCTCATCGGCGGAACGATTGAGACGCTGCCGGGTCTCGTCAGTTTCGCGTTGCAACTGGTGGCGCAACTGATCGAAACGTGTCTGAACTTCCTGCACCTGCTTTTCCGCCGCCAGGGTGCGCGCTTCGAGTTCCTCAACGTACGTTGGTTTGAGATTTGGTTGTTCAGTCTCGGTGTTTACGCGCTCCGTGCCTTCGTCGTCGAGATAGATTCGACGGCGATCCGTTACCCTTAGCTCGTTTGTTTCTTTGTCCATATTCCGTTTCCACACGTCGATTAACCTACTTTGATCTCAATCTTCTTTGGCTTTTGCTCGCTTCGTTTCGGCAGCCGGATTTGCAAAACACCATCCTTGTATTCCGCATCGATCCTCGTGATATCTACTGAACCAGGGACCGTGAAAGTGCGAAGGAACTTACCTCGCGGTCGCTCACTGCGATGTTGTTTCGGTTCGACAATCGCGCGCGTGCCTTTCACAATCAGACGATTACCATCGATATCGATCTCCAGTGCCTTGCGATCGATGCCGGGCAAATCCATCGCGATCAGGTAACCCGTCTCGATTTCGTAAATATCAGCAGCCGGAGTCCAATCGGCGCTTTCAAAATCATCTCCGGAGGTGGCGTCAGTAGTTCGTCGCTGCGTTGCATCTTCAAACAACCGGTTCATGCGATCTTGCAGGATCATGAGGTCTTGCAAGGGATTCCACTGTTGCGACATTTCTTCTCCTTATTTCAAGTATCTTCACGCTGTTGCAAAGGCTGCGTCGGTCTTGAATTCCAACGTGTCGCCTTCAGCCGAGACTTTCACGGTCTGGCCCGGAAGAATCTCGCCTTGCAGCAGTTTTACGGCCAGCGGGTTCTGGATCAACGATTGGATCGCACGCTTCAGCGGCCGCGCGCCGTAAGTCGGATCGTAACCCTCGCGCATCAGTAATTCTCTTGCTGACGGATCCAGGATCAGATTCACATTTCGCTCGCCGAGCATTGTGGTCAGACGTTCCAGTTGCACGTCGATGATCTTGCCAATCTGTTCGCGCGAAAGCTGGTGGAAGACCACGATGTCGTCAACACGATTCAGAAACTCCGGTTTGAAGTTCAAACGCAGTTCCTGCATCACCGCTTCGCGAACCTGGTTCTCGTCACCTTCGGCCGCCTGAATCTCGCGAGAACCAAGATTCGAAGTCATGATCAGAACGGTGTTCTTGAAATCAACCGTGCGGCCTTTCGAATCCGTCAGGCGGCCATCGTCGAGAATCTGAAGCAGCACGTTGAAAACGTCGGAGTGCGCTTTTTCAATCTCGTCGAAAAGAACTACCGAATAAGGACGGCGACGAACGGCTTCCGTCAGTTGTCCACCTTCCTCATAACCGACATAACCCGGGGGCGCGCCGATCATGCGTGCCACAGCGTGCTTCTCCATGTACTCCGACATGTCGAGGCGAATCATCGCTCGCTCGTCGTCAAACAAAAACTCCGCGAGCGCCCGAGCGGTTTCAGTTTTACCTACACCGGTTGGGCCAAGAAAGATGAATGAACCGATCGGTCGATTCGGATCCTGCAAACCGGCACGCGCGCGTCTCACTGCATTTGCGACCGCGGCAAGCGCTTCTTCCTGACCAATCACGCGCTGGCCCAGACGATTTTCCATCGTCACCAGCTTTTGCATTTCGCCTTCCAGCATTCGCGAAACGGGAATGCCGGTCCACTTGGCAACCACCAAAGCGACGTCCTCTTCGTCAACTTCTTCTTTCAGCATGACGCCGTCTTTTTGGAAAGCAGCGAGCTTGTCCTGCTCGACTTTTAGTTTCTGTTCCAGTTCCGGAATCTGGCCGTACTGAATCTCTGAAGCACGCGCGAGTTCGCCCGCGTTACGCGCTTGGTCCAGGTGGAAACGAAGCTGCTCGAGTTCGGCTTTGGCTTTACGAATGTGATCGATGGCTTCTTTTTCTGACTGCCACTTGGCTTTCATGCCGGCTGAAGTTTCTTTCAGGTCGGCGATGCGTTGTTCGATCTCATGCAAACGTGCTTTTGATTTTTCGTCTTCTTCCCGTTGCAGCGCCTGACGCTCGATCTCGAGTTGAATCGTTTCGCGTTCCAACTGATCGATGTCCTGGGGCAGGGAATCGATTTCGATGCGAAGTCGCGATGCTGCTTCGTCAATCAGATCGATGGCCTTATCAGGCAGGAAACGATCGGTGATGTAGCGATTTGAAAGCGTCGCGGCGGCGACGATCGCGGAGTCTTTGATACGCACGCCGTGATGGACCTCGTAACGATCTTTCAGGCCACGCAGTATCGCAATCGTGTCTTCAACCGTAGGTTCGCCGACGTAGACTTGCTGGAAACGACGCTCCAGCGCCGCGTCTTTTTCGATGTGCTTCTTGTATTCATTGAGCGTAGTGGCCCCGACGCAGCGAAGTTCGCCACGCGCAAGCGCCGGCTTCAACATGTTGGAAGCGTCGATTGCGCCTTCAGCAGCGCCCGCGCCGACAAGCGTGTGCAGTTCGTCAATGAATAGAATGATCTGGCCCTGTGCGTTTTCAATCTCTTTCAAAACCGCTTTGAGTCGATCTTCAAACTCGCCCCGATACTTGGCGCCGGCCAGCATCTGCCCCAGATCGAGCGCCACGAGTCGCTTGTTACGCAACGTCTCGGGTATGTCACCGGAGATAATTCGTTGCGCGAGGCCTTCGACGATGGCTGTTTTGCCGACACCCGGTTCGCCGATCAAAACCGGATTGTTCTTGGTGCGCCGAGAGAGCACTTGAATCGTGCGGCGAATCTCGTCGTCGCGTCCAATCACCGGATCGAGTTTGCCTTTGCGTGCCTGCTCTGTCAGATCGCGCGCGTATTTCGAAAGTGCCTGGTAGTTCTGTTCGGCGTTCTGGTCCGTGATGCGCGAACCGCCACGCATCTGTTCGATTACTTTGAAGAGATCGTCTCGCGCGACTCCGTGCTGGCGCAGGATCTTTCCCGCGTCGCCATCTTTTTCTTCAGCGATTGCGAGCAGCAAATGTTCGGTCGAGATAAACTCGTCCTGCATCTTGTCGGCTTGCTTTTGCGAAGCGGTAAAGATCTGGCTCAGACGCGAACTGAAGTAATGCTGACCACCCTGCACGCGCGGAAATCGAGCTACCGCCGCCTGCGTGTCATTGAGAATGACAGCGACGTTAGCACCGAGCTTGCCGAGTATTGGTCTAACGATGCCTTCAGGTTGTTCGAGCATCGCCACGATCAGATGTTCGGGCTCAACCTGTTGATGTTGATTTTTTTCCGCAAGCTCAATCGCGGATTGAATCGCTTCCTGACCGCGTAGTGTGAACTTATCTAAACGCATGTTGATTAAATTTGATGTCTTACAGGATTTACTTACCTAAACTCATCTTGTAAATCCTGTTCAATCTTGTAGCTCTTTATGAAGCTGACTGCTCGCTTCACGTCTCCTAAAAATAATCGAACGGGCTCGATCTTCGTATCCCAAACTACGAACGAGCCCGCTCTCTTTCTTACCGAACAATCAAAGCTTTAGCGCCCGCCAGTGGCTTCCTTCGCTTTTCCGGTTTCGGTGTTCGTCTCGATCGTCCTTGAAGTATTGGCCGTGCCGGCGCCGCTCACCTGAATGCGACGAGCTTTAGTCTCTTCTCGTTTCGGCAACGTCACGCGCAATACACCGTTGTTGTATTCAGCCGTCGCACCCTCACTTGAAACTGTTTGCGGCAAAGTGAAAGCACGTGTGAACGCACCATAGGAGCGCTCGACGCGATGGTAGTTATCGGTCTCATCCGTCTTTTCAAACTTTCGCTCACCGCGGAGGGTTATGACATTGTTCTCGATTGAGAGGTCAAACTCATCCTGTTTCATTCCAGGAAGTTCGGCCTCAAGCACAATATGGTCTTTGTTCTCATAGATGTCGACGCTGGGTGCCCACGCGCCGCGCCCAATACCTTCATCACCGAACGCGCGGCTTAAATTGGTTGAGAACAGGCGATTCACTTCTTCCTGTAACGTCCGCAGATCGCGAAACGGGTCGTAGCGAACAATAGTCATGGATCTTCTCTCTCCTCTTAATATTCCTTGTTGTGTGTCTCAGCCCGATCTTGATTCTTTTGGCTAGCTGAGCGTGGACGCATAATAAAGGTTGAGTGTTGAGTTGTCAAGTCGTGTTTAGACGAGCGTTTGGAGGCGTAAAAGGGCGGAAAAGCTGAGAGATTTGGCCGTATTGATGAGGCTTTAGATACCGAAAAATCTCTTGATAGCGGACAGAATACCGGCGGAGGAGTTGTGAGTAGTGGCGGCAGCATCGCTGTGAGAAGCTAAACCCTGGCGACGTTCGGCCATGATAAAACTCAGAGATTCGACCAGGTCCGGGTTGGTGTCGAACACCTGTTTCATTGCAGCGTGGCCGATTTCGAGGACTTCGGTCTCTTCAACCGCCAGCACGTTCGCGGTTCGGGGTTCCCCCGTGAAAAGCGCCATCTCGCCAAAAAAATCGCCTTCGTTTAACGTGGCCACAGTTCTGGGCCGTCCGTTTTCACTGACCTGGACCCGAACCTTGCCCTTGTGAACGACAAACATTGACGCCCCGGGATCGCCGGCGCGTATCACCATCTCTCCCGGCGCGAACACGTGGCGGACGGCAGCCTGCGCGAGCATGGTGGTTTCGTCTGCTGATAGCGGTGCAAAAATATCGACCGCGGATAGTCGCTCCGTAATCGCTCCACCGTCGCGATCGCGTGCTTCCGCGTGCACGCGTTCCAGATAAATAGTTCTGGTTGGAAACGCAAAGTTCAATCCTGCGCGGCGGAACGCGTACCAGATCCTTTGCCGTACGAGTGCGTCCGTATCGTTGAATTTGGCGTAGTCGTCGAGCCAGTATTTCACTTCGTAATCGATACCGTTGTCGCCGAGGCTTCGGATTCGAACTATCGGACTGACCTTCTCGCTGACGTTGTCGGCTTCACGCACTGCCTCTCGTACTACGTGGATTGTTTTTGCCGGCGAGTCAGTGTAGAGGGTGTTGAAAACTACCAGTCGGGCATTCAGGTTGTCGCGTGGACTAACCTCGATTGCCTCTTTCGCGGCCGTGCTATTAGCGATCAGCACGACGTGGTTAGTGAAGGTCCTAATCTTGATTGCGCGCCAGCTTATCTCTTCAACTACGCCCTGATGTCGCGCTGAACCCACCGTAATTACGTCGCCGACCTGAAACGGCCTGTCGGCTTGCAATGAAATACCGGAGAAGAAGTTGCCGAGTGTGTCCTGGAGTGCCAGACCGAGGATAACGCCGAAGATTGCCGATGTAGTGAAGAGCGCTCCCAGATTCACGTCCGGAAACAGGAACGTGAAAGCGATCAGAAAGAGGATCGTAAACGCAACGATCGTGAAGATGTTTCTGATCAGCGTGGGTGCGTCGATCCGCTTTAATCGAAACGCGAGCGCAAAGAACAGCGAGTTCAGCGCCCTGACAAACAGGTAGCCAACGATGCCGACGAGGAACAGTTTGACGGCGTTGACGATGGTGTCGGCTGAGGGCGACGGGCTCGCGCCCATTCGCTGTTCGAGAAGACTCTTGACTTGATCAGCGAAGGACCAAAACAGGTAGGTGGCCAGCAACGCTATTGCCGACGCAACCAGAAACAGAACGATTTTGTTGGTGAAACGGGGCCGAGTCACGACTTTTAGCGCCACTCTTTTATCACAGATCGGCGTTTAACTGTGGCCTAATATTGTGGGAAACAGCGTCTGAAATATATAGAGCAGCGAAAGAATCGTGACCAAAATCGCTGTCAGCCACGCGGCGACGTTGTAGAGTGGTCCATTGACGTGCCGGCCCATGAGCTCGCGATTATTGACGAGCCGCAGCACGGCAATGAGGATAATCGGCAGCAGCAAGCCGTTGATTACCTGCGTGACCAGCAACACTCGAATCAGCGGCAGGTTGGGTACGATAGCAATCGCTGCCCCGACAGCGACGAGAAAAGTGAATATCCCCAGAAAGATTGGTGCTTCGCGAAAACTCCGCGAAACACCTTTTTCAAATCCCAGTGCCTCGCTGATTGAATAAGCTGTCGCCAGCGGCAACACGCCCGCTGCCAGCATTGATGCGCCAAATAGCCCAAGGCCAAACAGTGTTTCCGCATATCTTCCCGCCAGCGGGCGCAGGGCGTGAGCGGCGTCGGCGGCAGTCGTGATCTGGATTCCGGATTTATGCAGCGTCGCAGCGGTGGAGACGATGATAAAAAAGACGATCAGGATCGCGAAGATCGTTCCAACCCAGACGTCGATTTTGGTCTTCGCGTAGTCGTCCGGCGTAACTCCTTTTTCTACTACCGACGATTGAACGTATACCTGCATGTACGGTGAAATCGTCGTTCCTATCACCGCTACAAACGTAAAGAGAAACGCGTGCTCCAGTTTGAACTCCGGCCGCACCAAACCAACCGCAACTGCGCTCCAATCAGGTCGCGCTAAAAATGCAGAGACGATGTAACCGAGAAAGACCAACGACATCAGCAGAAATGCGCGCTCGACTCGCTTGTAAGAACCCTTGACGATGAGCCACCAGATGGCAAACGCCGCGAGCGGAACGGAGATATAACGCGAGACACCGAAGAGTTCCGTCGCTGCAGCGACGCCGACGAACTCAGACACGGTTACGCCCGCATTCGCCACCAGGAGCGCAAGCATTATCAAAGCGGTCCAGCGCACGCCGAATTGTTCACGGATCAGATCAGCCAGACCTTTGCCCGTAACGGTGCCCATGCGAGCGCACATTTCCTGAACGATGCCTAAACTGATCGCGATTGGGATGAGGATCCAGAGAAGTGAATAACCAAAATCGGCGCCGACAGAAGAAAAGGTGGCGATGCCGCCGGCGTCATTGCCGGCATTGGCCGTGATCATTCCCGGCCCGAGGATGGCGATATAAGCGAGCAGGCGTTTGCGACGCGCGACAGTTTGTCGCAAACGACGCCCGGCAGCTCGAACTGCTGCTCGTGGTTCCGCCACTTGGAGGTTCACCTTTCATGGCCACAAAGAAGCACAAAAAACACAAATCATTAAAGCCAATAGTAAAAGCGGTAGTGGCTTAGTTTGGAATACGCCTTTGGCGTTCTTCAAACATCGCTACCTGATCATAGTCTCTTGGTCTCAAATTAAGACACCATCGTAAAAGCCAAACAATAAAAGAGCGTCTAAAAATAGCGTAAAAGAGCGTTCTCTAATTTCTAAATGTTTGTGACTTTTGTGCCTTTTTGTGGTCAGCCAAAAAGTCGTGGCAGACGTTGACGCCAGTCTTTTGGTAAAAGAATTTCCATCGCATCGTCTACCGTGATGATACCCAGTATATCTCCAGCCTCATCGACCACCGGAAGCGCGAGGAGATTATATTCCGCCATTCGTTGGGCCACTTCCTGCGCCGGCTCGCTCGGATCGGCTTGTTGAATTCCACTTCGCATCACACCTTCAAGCGGCATCGAAGGGTCGGCGAGAATCAAATTTCGCAGCGCGATCACTCCCACAAGTTTCCACGAGTCTTCAGCATCTACTACGTAAAGGTAATAGATCATGTTTGGCGTTTCAGCCATTTCGCGCAGTCGTGCGAGCGCTTCACCAACAGTTAGCGCACGCGGCAGCGTCACAAACTCCGTGGTCATCAACCCGCCCGCAGTGTCGTCTTCATAAGGCAGCAACTCGGCGACATCTGCTTGTTCGTCGTGTTCCATTAACCCGAGCAACTCTTCCGCTTTTTCCTCGGGCAGATCGCCCAGTACGTCGGCGGCTTCGTCGGGTGACATCCATTCGAGAATATCCGCGGCGCGCTCCTGGTCCATGTCGCCGAGAATCCGGGCCTGACTCTCGGCCGGCATTTCTTCGAGTGTCTCGGCGGCAGTTTCATCGTCGAGCGATTCGACCACTTCGGAGCCGTGGTGATACGACAAAGCCTCCGCGAGGCGGGCGATCTCGACCGGGTGCAAACGCGCGAGTTTATCGCTCGATGATTTCAATTGCACCGTGGCGGCGTCAGTCGCGAGATATCCGACGTCGGCCCAATCAAGTACTTCAACCGGTCGTCGTGTACCGGCGAATCCCGCCGGCGCCAGCCGGCGCCACAATCCCTGTAAACTGACGTCAGCGCCGGTCACGCGCCAATCGCCGGCGGCATGAATGATCTGAACGTCATTCACGCGCACAACTCGTTTGCCATCGACGTCGATCAGTTGTTTATCGAGCACGTCACGCGCAAGCAGCACTTCGCTTTCGCGTCGCACAAAAGGTCGTAAATCAAGAATGTCGGAATTGAGGCGAACACCGGTTTCGTTCAACTCAGTGATACGCCAGCGTGAGAGGAAAAAGTCGCGGCGTCTATAACGAGCGACGACACCGCTGACTGGTGGATGATCGCCGGCGCCAAGACGCACGATGATGTCCTTGATGGTGGCGACACGCTCACCTTCAAGGTCGCGTATGGGTCGACCTAGTACTTGCGACAAGTACAGCATGATCGCCCAACATCATACAGGATAATAAGACCAGCGGCTTTTAACTGCGGCTCAGCAGGCGTTTGGCAATTTCGAACGTGCGATCCTGACTGCCGTAGACATCTGCACGAGTGAGACGAGTGGGATGATCAGGCTTGACACCAGCACCTTCAAGACGCACGCCGCCCGCGGTTCGGTAGTCAAATTCACTCACATCGAGCACGCCGCCATCCGGCAGCGCGTGTCTGTTTCGAATCGCCAATACGCAACCGCAGGTACCGTTACCGATCACCTGCGCGCGTGCTTTGGCCTTCAACGTGGCCACCAGAATCTCCGCGGCGCTCGAGGTGTTTTCACTGATGAGGACAACGAGCGGAAGCTTGGTCGGCAGGACGTTAGGCATTCGCCACCCGCGTTTTGAGAACGTCTGCAGTTCGAACGACGCGCCGGCACGATCCGCGAATCGTCCGAGATTGGTTCCGTCTTCCAGAAACAACGATGCGATATCGGCCATGGCTTCGGCGTCGCCGCCGCCATTAGCGCGCAGATCCAAAATGATGCCTTCGGCTCCTTCCAATACCGACGGGAGCGCTTGCGCAAAATCCAGCGCGACAGTCTGCGTGAAAGCATCGAGGCGAAGAACCGCGATCTTTCCTTTACGCTGGTTGTTGAAGCCTAACTGTCGTTGGTTCCAGTAACGAGTTAGAACTGTCGACTTGTGTTTTCCCTGGCGATTGGTCCACCCGACTTTCACGGTGGTTCCGGATGATCCGTCAAAGAGTGTAGCGATAACTCGGTGACGCGCGTTGCCTTCTTCCGCCAGGCCTGAGTTCCGCAGTCGTTGCGCGACAAACTCAGCAGCCGGAACATCATCGACGCTGACAATAATATCGCCGGGACGAACGTCCGTGCGGGATGCGGCCGAATTTGGTTCGACGTAGATGACGGTCGGCGCGCCTTCAACTTCACGCACCGTCAATCCCACGGTTATGAAACGCGGATTCCACCAATCAAACTTTTCATCGGGTGAATAGACGCGCGTATGCGCATCTCGGAGTGATGCGATCATCTGGCGCAGCACGTCGTAAAACTCCTGCGAGTTGGCCGCGCGTGCTGCTGCCGGTCGAAACGTGGCGCGTTTTGCCTGCCAATCGATCCCGTGAAATTTCGGATCGTAATAACGTTCCTGAATCGTGGCCCAGGCATCGTCGAAGACAGCCAGACGTCCTTCGACAGTGGTCGTAGAAACGATCGTCGCGTCATCGTGAATTGCTTGTGAGTGAGGAGTGGCAAAGAAGGAGACGCAGAGAACACAAAGTACAAAGTACAAAACCGGTAGTGCGTCTGACTTTGTTCTGTTTCTTCCCATTTTTACCTCGGTGGCTTACGAAAGTTGTAGCGCAGAAGAACGCGCATTGGTATTGGTGTGCCGTCCTTCATTGCCGGGAAGAAGTGCAATTGACGAACAGTCGTTACCGTCGATTCATCCAGTCCGAATCCAGCCCAGCGAACTATCTCAACCTCACTGACTTCCCCATCAGCTCCGACAGCGACAGCGACGTCTACCACTGCCTCAGCCTCAGCGCGCGCGGCTGTTTGCGGATAGTCTGGGCGTAATCGGCGATAAGGTCGAGGCAAACGCAGTCCCTGAACTTCCGCTGCTTTTTCATCGTCGGGAGCTTCCTGTATTAGTGTTGCGGTGGAAGCTGTCAAAACAGTTCGTTGAATCCGCTCGTCGTCGTGCGCTTTTTTTATTAAACCATGCAGGCGCCGGATCAGAGCGTCGTCGGAGAGATATTGTGAGAGCTGTGCCTCGGCTCTGGTTGCCTGCGTATCTGTAAAACTTGGCCGATCCCAAAAAAGTAAACGACCGGTTCTGGTACTGACCAGAAAAATGGAGCAGTACGATTCGTAATATTCGGGCTTGTCAAAAGATGAACGTCGCAGTGTTTGCGCGTCGCCGATTATATAAAACTCTGTGGCGAGGGCGGCACCGAGATCGCGAGCTTCATTAACTGCCAGGTTCAACGAACCCGAGTAGCCGATTCCCTTTGCGGCAGCGCGACTCAAATCTGCGTCGGTGATTGATAATTCGCTGGTGGCGCGCAGCCGTGATCGCAAGGTTTCTGCTGCTTGCTTAGCGACTGCGGTTTCGCCAAAGTCCAGGACGCTCACGCGTGCCTGACCAAGCGCGGTCGTCGTTAGAGACGCGAGGATTGCAATCGCTAAAAGAATTTCTCTCGCGTCGCAGCGTCGCAGCGTTCTGCATTTAACGTTGCGCCGTTGCGCCGCTGCAAGAGAAAACCAAGTCAGTACCGAAAAACCTGGCGCCATACTTACAAACCCGCAAATTGTTTACGAGGAGCACGGTGATAGAGTTCGTAAACTTCGGTCTTCACGTCAGCCGGAAAACAAACGCGATGAAGTTCATACGCATGCTGTAGTCCCTTCACGACGTTACTCACTTCGCTAATCTCTCTAATGCTTGGCGAAGCATATCCGCTCTCCACGAAAATATGTGTCTTCGGTTCCGCTTTCTCGGTTTCGTAATAGCCGTAATAAGGCACGTCGCTGGCACGGTCTTCGATGAAGTAATAATCCGGATCAAACCCGGCTCGGGCGACAGTTTGTCGCGCAGTCATCAAAAACTCGGCTTTCTGTTCCAGCGGCATATCAAGGTCGATGGCTTTGAACAAGCGACGCGCGATGAAGCGTCGACTGAGATCACTCAGGATCGCATCGTTCGAGTTTTGCCACTGCTTGATGTGAAAAACAAAATCCGACTCATCCACCTGCATGTGCTCAATAGTCGTTAACGGCTGGCGCCGGAGTATTTTTTCGAACGCCGTGCCTGCTGCATACCAGATCTCCTTGCCGCGATCGAGCAGTTCCAGCGCGCGACGGATGATCGATCTCAACACTGCCTCAGCCGACCTCAATGTGCGATGAAAATAGACCTGGCGAAACATGTAGTAACGAGCTTGCAGATATTCTTCAACGGCATAAATTCCACGCGCTTGTACGTAGACGCGATCGGCAGCTTCATCAATTGCGAGCGCGTTTATGATCCACTCGAGATCGTAGATGCCATACTTGGCGCCGGTCATCAGTGAGTCGCGGAGCAGATAATCCATCCGATCGACGTCGAGTTGTGAAGAAACGAGTTGTGACAGAGCCGCGGGTTGAAACTTACCTTCGATGATCGATGCGATCTTTAACGGTAGCTCGCTGGAGTGTGATCGCAGAAGCTCGCCGATTTCAGAGCCATCGTCAAGAATCACCTTCACGGTCCATCGTTCGTGATGAAAGTTGAGCACCTTCTCCATTACGTGTGAGAATGGTCCATGGCCCACGTCGTGAAGTAATGCCGCGGCGCGTGCTGCGATCCGATCACCTTGATTGATGGCACAAGTTTCACTCAAGCGATCGAGCACTCGTGTCATCAGGTGAAACGCGCCGAGCGAATGTGTGAAGCGCGAATGCTCAGCACCCTGGTACGTATATAACCCGAGGCCAAGTTGCTTGATGCGGCGCAGGCGTTGAAATTCCGCTGCATCGATCAGGCGCATCATCAATTCGCCCTCATCGGAGTCAGTTTGCAGACGAATGATGTTGTGGACTGGATCGCGATAAATGCGTTCAGGCATTGCGAGAATCTTAACAGAACCAGGGGTGGTTAGGGCGGGCCGAATTCGTTGGCTGTCCTTAATATTAATGGCGACGTCCAGGGGGAGACCGTTGGAAGTTCGCCTGGGCCGGACCGCGCCGTATGGTTGAGATTTCTGGATTTTCCCATTTTTTTGGATTCGAAGCTCTGAACTCGGTCTCGGAGGGGGCCAGTGAAGTGTCCGAATACTTAGGGATTCGTCCAAATTGGCATGTGGGCATGCCAATTGCCAAAAGGCCCCCCGACGAGGACTATTTCCGAGCCTCGTATTTGGAATTTTTTCGGTGCTGCATCAATAAAAAGGGTTAATTCACACAGGAGGGGGCAGCACCCTTTGTCTAGTTCAAGAAAGGAAAGCAGAAAATGAAGAATGTCTTTAAATTTGTTGCTCTGTCGGCGTTGCTGATGAGCTTCGCGCTGTTTGCTGGCAGCGTGTTTGCCCAGACGACAACGACAGGCTCAATTGAAGGGACGGTCACTGACTCTACCGGTGCTGCCGTACCTGGCGTGACTGTTACAGCCACGCGCCAGGGTGGACGCACTGCGACCGCCACAACTAACGATGAAGGTTTTTTCCGTATTCCGAACGTTGAACCCGGAACATATACGGTAACCATCGGGGCGGATAAGGGCTTTGCTGCATTTGAGCAAGCTAATGTTCCAGTGAGCCTTTCCAAGACGTCGAACATGACGATTCAGCTTCGCCCACAAGGCGCCGCTGAGACGGTCACGGTTACTGCCGGCGGCGGCGCTGGTATCGACGTCACTCAGAACACCACCGGCACGAACGTGTCGACTGAACAGTTCTCAAATTTCCCGACTCAACGTACTGTCCAGTCGCTTTACTCGATTGCACCGACCGTTACCCGTTCCGGCTTGCGCGATTCGTCAGGCCGTGAGCGTGACCCGTCGGTCGCCGGTTCATCGGGTCCTGAGAACAACTACATTCTCGACGGTGTGACGGTTACTGACCCGGCCTTCGGTGGTTCGGGTGCCAACCTGCCGTTCGAGTTTGTGCAAGAGATCGAAATCAAAACTGGCGCTTACGGCGCCGACATCGGTAAAGCTACCGGTGGTGTGTTCAACGTTATCACCAAGAGCGGAACCAACGAGTTTCACGGCGATGCTTATGGTTACTTCGTAGCTTCGAGCTTCGTTCGCGAAGTCAAGAACAGTGCGATTCCGTTCACCGGCGCTGCTCCGAATGGTTATTCGGAAGTTGACGCAGGTTTTGATATCGGCGGTCCAATCGTCAAAGACAAACTGTTCTTCTTTGGCGCCTTCAACCCGCAGCGTCGCAGAAACTTCTTTTTGACTCAGACGTTCCTTCAGGAAGTCGAAAACGAAGTGACCACGCCGTTCTACGCGGGCAAGCTCACGTGGCAGCCGACCCAAAATCACCAGTTCACTTTCTCGACCTTCGCCGATTACACTAAACAGGAAGGTCACCTCTTCGGGTTCTCCGGTTTCGGTTCTAACCCGGCGAGCTTCCGTGGGACCACGGAAACTGGCGGTTCGAACTACGCCTTCCGTCTGAATTCAACTTTCACTCCTAACTTCATCGGTGAGTTCTCCGCCGGATTGCACTTCCAGCGCGCGAACACCATTCCCGAACTCGACGAAACGCTCGTTACCGATCGTTTCGCAGTGCTTCGCAATGGCGCCATTCTTCCTGTAACCGAAACCACCGTAGTCAGTAATGGTCTGCGTCTGGCATTCGTTGAAGGAACCGGTGGTAGCGTGCAGCGCAACTTCGTGCGTCAGGGTTTTGGTCTGAAGTCAAACCAGGATCGCGACCGCATTGAGTTTGCGGCTCGGTTGCAGAACATTTGGGGCAAGCACACCCTGAAATATGGTTTTGAGTGGAACGAAAACAAATACCGGATCGACACGCTGTCTACTGGCGGAGATCTCAATTTCAACGACCCGGACCATCCAGCAGGGCCGAACCGAATTGAGAACCGTTTCGCAGTTTGTGCCCGTACCTCAACGTCCACCATCACTTGCCCGAGTGCTTCCCGCACTGACAACGTCGCGCTTTTGATCGCGGCCGGACAGGCACCAGCGGGCGTTACCACGGCTGTGACCGGCGCGGTATCGATCACTCCGACCAATCCATTCCTGCTGCTCGACGTCGTTCGTGCGCGTGACTTCAGCCTCAATACGAGAGGTGAATTCACCACCACGCGAACTGAGAGCTTCTATGTGCAGGAAGATTGGAAAGCGACTCGTAACCTTCAGGTCAACATGGGTCTCCGTTGGGATTTCCAACAAGCTTACTCGCTTGGTGGAGGCACCTACATCACCCTGAACGACTTCATCAGCAACACGCAGCCGCGCGTTGGCTTCAGCTGGGATTTCCTCGGCGAAGGCAACAGCAAGTTCTTTGCGAACTACGCGCGTTTCCTCGAGACGCCAATACCGCTCGACATCAACGTACGTGCGGGTGGCAGCGAGGTTCAGAACGACTTTAACTCGAACGTAAGCCGGCTCAATGGCGCTCCTGGCGCGACAGTTCTGGCCGCGTTCGGTAATCTCGGCGGCACCGCAACACCGTTTGATCCCGGCCTCAAGCCGCAAACTGTTGATGAGTGGACTGCTGGTCTCGAATGGAGCCCACGCTCCATGCGCGACATCACTTTCGGCTTCCGCGGCATCTATCGCGCGCAGGACGAAGTGATCGAAGATGGTTCGTTCGACGATGGTACGACTTACTTCCTGTTCAACCCCGGCCGTCGCGGTACCGGCAATTTCACGACCACTGAAGACCTGGCCTGCAACGATCCGCTGATCGGTTGCTTTGGTCCGGCTCGTCGTTACTACCGCGCGCTCGAGTTCACCGCTACCAAGCGGTTCTCGAACAACTATCAGTTCATCGCGTCCTACGTGTTCTCCAGCTTGATCGGAAACTACGAAGGACTGTTCCGCAACGACAATGGCCAGTCTGACCCGAACATCACTTCGTTGTTCGACCTCGTCAGCTTGCTCAATGGTCTTTACGGAAGACTGCCAAACGATCGTCCGCACCAGTTCAAGTTTGACGGCAGCTATCAGTGGCCATTCAAACTCATGACCAGTGGTTCGTTCCGCCTGCAGTCAGGTGTACCGTTTAACGCGTTGGTTCCGCACCCGCTCTATGGTGACAACGAAGGTTTCTGTATCCCAGGCCTCAGTTGTGTACCGCGCGGCACGGCAATCAATCCCTTTACCGGCAGCAATCGTACGCCGACCACCTTTAACCTCGACCTGGGCGCTTACTACCCGATTTCATTGGGTGAGAACAAGCAGCTCCGCCTGCAACTCGACTGGTTCAACGTTACCAACACCCAGCGAGCGATCAGAGAAGACGAAACCTTCCTGATCAACAGCGGTGCCCCGGGTATCGCACCTGTTCCGAATCCGTTCTACGGCACTGGCGCTATCTTCCAGTTCCCGTCGGCGCTTCGCCTCGGTGTGAAATTCCAGTTCTAAACACACTGGCTTCACTACGCTTTAACGAAAGCGTGGGCTTTGATAAGGGAGGCGTAAAAACTACGCCTCCCTTTTTGTTTTGTGATAATCTTCAGGCCGTCAAAATCGACAATTCAATTTCAAATTAACTCGGCAACTGCTACGGGACGGAGTTATCGAGATGGCTCAGAATTTCTGTAAAACCACTCTCCCCTTTCGCTATCCAGTTTTTCTAGTGTTGCTGCTTATCCCGGCCGTAGTAGCACAGGCACAGGCAGGCGGCATCGACAGCACCGGCACGGGAGGCCGTCATGCGATCAGCGGACGAATCGTTTTTCCTTCAGGACAACGTGCAGATCTGCAACTGAAGGTTAGACTGGAAAGTACGGGTGCAGGCGATCTCAGTGTGTTGTCGGACATCAATGGAAACTTCAGTTTCCGTTCTTTGCGGGCCGGCAATTACACCGTCGTCATAGAGGGCGGTGAATTCTTCGAGAGCGTAAGAGAATCCGTCTTTATCGAGCCCTACAATGTGGCTCCGCGAAGAACGCCGGGTGCCGTTCCCATTTCACGTCCGATCACTCTCCAAATTTATCTTCGTAACAAGCCTACGGCTCATGCGAAGCCAGGCGTCGTGAATGCCGCGCTTGCGAGCGTTCCGAAGCCTGCAGTGGAGTTTTATGAGAAGGGAATGGAGTCAGCCGCGCGTGGCGAGACTGACAAAGCCATTGCCCAATTGAAGCAAGCTGTGGGGCTCTATGGGAACTTTGGCATAGCGCTCAACGAACTCGGTGTGCAGTATCTGAAGCGAGGCGAACTCGATCACGCTGAAGAAGTTTTTGTAAAGGTGTTGCAACTGTCACCGGAGGCCGCCGAGCCGAGTCTCAACTATGGCATCGTGCTGCTGCAGAAGAAGAGGTTTGCCGAAGCTGAGGTCCAGCTTCGCCAGGCGGTGAGGAAGAACGAATCGGCGTATACCGCGCATCTCTACTTTGGCATTACGCTCATCTACGTGAAGAACTACACTGAGGCTGAAGCTGAACTTCAGCGAGCGATCACGCTGGGTGGTCCAAAGGCAAGCCAGGCGCATTATTACCTCGGCGGTCTCTACTGGCAGACGGGCAGGCACAATCAGGCCGCTAATGAGCTTGAGACGTTTCTGAAGCTCGAGCCAAAAGCCGCGAACGCGGAAAAAGTGAAGACCACGATCAAAGATCTCCGCAGCAAGTCGTAATCGCACCCTGTTCACACAAAGAGGCACAAAGGCACAAGTTAATCATGTGCTTTTGGTGCCTCTTCGTGACGTAACGGTTAAATCAGATCCAAGAGGTGGCCGAGCTTTTCTTTCTTTGTGCGCAGGTAACCGGCGGCGTCCTCGGTTGAATCGACTTCAATCGAAACGCGTTCCACGATTTTCAAACCTGCTTCTTCAAAAGCCCGGAGTTTCAGAGGATTGTTGGAGATAACTTTGACTCGGCAGAGACCGAGGTCGTAAAGGATTTCAGCACACTGGCGATAGTCTCTTAGATCGACCGCCAACCCGAGTTGCTCGTTTGCTTCGACGGTGTCCGCTCCCTGGTCCTGCAGGGCATAGGCGCGAATCTTATTGACGATGCCAATGCCGCGACCTTCCTGCTGCTGGTAGACGATTGCACCGCGACCTTCCTGTTCAATCATCCGCATGGTTTTGTGGAGCTGTCGCCCACAATCACACTTAATGGAGCCGAATACATCTCCGGTGAGACATTGAGAGTGAATGCGCACCAGGGTTGGCAAATCACGGCGCATCTCTCCTTTAAATAGGACTACAAACTCTTCGTCGCTCTTTAGCGAGCGGTAGGCTGCAATCTGGAAATCGCCCCACTCGGTCGGCAAGTTGGCCACTGCGACGCGTTCCACCGACCCCGTATCAACGGAATCGCAGCAAGTACCAACGGCCGATTTTTGCGATGCGTGTACTTCCATGGACATACCCGAAGCAATACTCAGAGTGATTTGGGTTCGGTAATTATAGGGGGATTAGTTAGCCAGTCACAAGCGTTCGCGGATGGGCTTTTTAGACCAGTCCCAACGGAACGGATCTTCTGCAACGGAATTCCCGGCCGGGCGTGTAGATATTCCGGCGTTTGCGATTGGTTCCTAAGGCCGTGTATGCTTTCCGAAAGTTTGGCCTGCCAATAGGCTCTCGGCGAGGATTTTCTTCCAGTGAACAGTAATTTAAACCTGGCATCAAAACCATTTAGTAATCGCATTCTTCCGTGGGCGCTGACCGCGATCATCCTCTTTGTATCTCTAATTGGATTGATCGTCGTGGTGCGACTCACGACGAACGCCCGCCGGGAGGGCGACATTGTCGAAGCCGAGAACAATCAGTTGAAACAGCGTGAGCACCGCTTGTTGGATTCTGCCCAGCAATTGCAACAGCAATTGACGCCCGAACAGCAACAGGCATTACCTTCTGCTCATGAACTCGTCGACCGCAAGACCTTTTCCTGGTCGCGCTTGCTATCGGATCTCGAGTCGTCGTTACCTCAAAACGTAAGGGTTTCGCGCATCGAAGTAACGGACATAAACCGCCAGGCCGATCAAACCGTGGCGCAATTGGGTCTGACAGTTTTTGCGAAAGATGCTGCCACCATCAACGAAATGATCATCGAGATGCATCGCCGGGGCATCTTCAACGCTGAAGTCAGAAATCAAAACCTGCAAAAGGGGCGTGGCGAACAGGGAACGGAATACGAACTCGCGGTGATTTACCGCGCACCGTCACATTACACCTCGTCGGAGAACGTTGCCGAGGTTGATGAAACGAGGAAAGGAGCTGAGGTTACAGATGAGCGCAGAACCAAGAACTGAGCCTCAGAGCGGCGTAGCGCAAAACTACCGCGTCCGCATGAGCACTTTTCTCAACTCACGCCGCGGAAAGATGTTTGGCATTGCGGAAGTGATCGCCCTTGCCGGCAGTTGCTTCGTGCTGGCGCTCGTGCTGTTGAGCTATCTCTATTTCCTGGCGCCTGCACGCTTGCGTGTCGCTTCGTTGCAGGCCGACCTCAAGCAAACGCAAACCAACCTCGCGAAGCTCGAGGGTATGTTCAAGGAAGGACAAAACACCCAGCAGAACGTCGATCGAATTACAACGAGTCTCAACGACTTCGAAACTAAACATCTGATGCAAGCCGATCAGGGACGACTGGAACTTTATGGAGAGCTTAATCAACTGATGGTGAAGAATGGTCTCCGCAATACATCAGGTCCAACCTATACGCCCCTCGATCCGACCGGTACTAAATCAACGTCTGGAAAGACCGTAGCTACAAAGTGGCAGGCGTTCTATCCAGGCATCGCGGTACTGGTGACGGTAGAAGGCGAGTATCAGAATGTGCGTCGCTTCATTCGCGACGTGGAACGCAGCAAGCAATTTGTAGTTATCAACGAAGTAGAGCTTCAGCGTGCAACCCAAAACAACGCGCCGGCGTCTGCTGAAGATGGCAGCGCACCCAGTTCGGGAACACGCGGATCGCTGGTGACGCTCCAACTGAGTATGGCGACTTACTTCCAGCGTTCAAACGGCGCTGAGACATCCTCCGCAGTCCAGGAATAACACCATGCAACTGGTCGATTTAAGTAAACCAGGAGAAAAGAAGAAACTCATTGTGGCAGGCGTGCTGGGATTCGGAGCAATCCTGATCCTCTGGTGGGTGCTGTTTGGCTTCGGCGGTGACAGTCCACCACCCCGGCCCGTCGCGACCGCGTCGCCGACTCCGAGAAGTACGACTGGGGTTACAAATCAACCGGTTCGCCCTTCAGCGGCAGTTGCACAGCTCGCCACCTTCGGTCCTCTTGAGTACAACCCTTCGTCTTATAGTGCGCCTGAGGCTAGCCGAAACATCTTCGCTTTTTACGTGCCACCGCCGCCGGTAGAAAAAACAGTAGTGGCGCCGCCGGCAACTCCCGAACCTACGCCACCTATATTGCTGGCGTCAGTTTCGCCGTCGAACGTTTACGCGCGTACCGCCGATTTCAAACTTGAAGTCGCCGGCGACAAATTCTCACCGGCAATGCGCATCTATGTTGACGGGCGTGAATTGCCGACCGCTTATAAGAGCCCGCAGCAACTTTCAACGACGATTGCCGCGACGTTTATCCAGGCTCCGGGTGCGCGACAAGTTCAGGTTCGCACGCCTGACGGCAGTTTGATTTCAAACCAACTGCCGATCAATGTGGCCGCGCCTCCGGTACCCAACTTCAACTACATCGGAATCATCAGCCCGGTGAACCGCATCACTGACACAGCCCTGGTAGAGGATCGAAACAGTAAAACCATGCTTTCGGTTATGCGCGGGGATCTGCTGGGCGGAAGATTTCGCGTGACCAGCATCGCCGACAAAGAGTTAGTACTGACGGATACGAGTTTGAAGATCAAACACTCCCTTGCAAAGACAGAAGGTGATAAAAGTTCTGGTGGTCCTTTGACTCGTCCAACACCGCGAGTTGATTCTGAAGATGACGAACCATAGGCCAACACGCGACCACAATATATGTGGGTTGCGATCGAGTAACTCGACGTCGCTCGCTGCCGGCATTTCTGACGAGCGGAGGCGATCGGAGGGTGGTTACACGCTCGTGGCCTTACTGGCGATGATGACTGTTGTTGCTCTCTTTGCGATGGCAGTAGCGCCCAGCGTGCAACAGCAATCGCTACGTGAACGCGAGAAGGAAGCGATCTTTCGTGGTGAGCAAGTGGCGGATGCAATTCGTGAATACTATCGTTTTCGCGGAACCAGAGTTGGCGGCGCCGGTGATCAAGCATTGCCGAGATCGATGGATGAATTGTTACAGGGAGTTCCGATTCCCGGTGGATCAAAGACGCGACAGATTCTTCGTGCTTCAGCCGCGCGCGATCCTTTAACGATCGAAGGGGAGTGGCGTTTTATCCTGCCGCGCAGCGAGGCGTTGATTGATTTTCAACAGTCGCTTCTCTTTTATACGAACAACGTTGTTCCGACTGCGCGTGATGCGCAAATGGCGCAGTTGCAACAGTTTGCAGTTCCACCGATGGTCAGTGTCAATAATCTCGGATCACTTGCACCTACTCGCCGCGCTACCTCCGCGAGCGATGATGCAACTGGTCCATTCGTCGGTGTTGCAAGTCGCAGTGAGCGCGATTCAGTGCTTACCTACTACGGTATCGAACGTCACGACCAGTGGATCTTCACGCCGCTGTTTCGTTAGTCAAACCTGGACCACCGGTTTACTTCCAAACAATTCTTGATCGCTATACGCTGTTGCGCATGCATCGCGGCGAGTTCTGATTCGCTCGAGCCGGGAACGCATGCCGCGATGACAAGATCTATATGGACCAATTGCGTCGCCGATGATAGTTTCAATGTCGTAGTGCCTACCTCATGCGTGCAGGCGCATCCAAAATATTTCTGACATTCGAGTAATAAGTTATTGACATCCGCGATAATTGCGTTTATATAGCAAGATGTTGTGCGCCGTTTACTCTAGCCCACAAGAAACAAGTAAGCACAGTATCTTGTGGTCACGAAGAAACAACAACTAAACTCGAAAGAAGGAGCACATAGAAGCTATGGCAACTAAAAAAGGTGGAAAGAAAGCCGCGAAGAAGGGCGGCGCCAAGAAGGCCGCTGCTAAGAAGGGCGGAGCCAAGAAAGCCGCAAAGAAGAGATAACCCGAACCAGCAGGTTACAGCACATACCTTCCACCGGCGCACACAAACATCTGAGGCCGGTGAGGCCTTACAAAAGAAACGACGAGTCCTTCAAGCGAAGCTCGTCGTTTCTTTTTGTGATCTCTGAAATGATCTTCGACCTATGATCTCTGTCGCACTCGTAGAACCTGAGATTCCGCCGAACACCGGCAACGTCGCGCGCTTGTGTGCCGCGTCAAACGTGCCGCTGCACATCGTCGGCGTCACAGGCTTTCGCATGGACGATCGCGCGGTGCGACGTGCCGGTCTCGATTACTGGCCCGAGGTGCAACTCACCCGACACAAAGATCTCGAAGCGCTCTATCAATCGTTGCCGCAAGCTCGCTTTGTGTATCTCACTACCAAAGCCGAGCAGGTTTACACCGATTGGAGCTTCAGCATTGATGATTGTCTCGTATTTGGGCGCGAAACACGCGGTCTTCCGGAAGATCTGCTGCGCGCCAACTGGAGCAACTGTCTCAAAATACCCATCGCCAACCCTCGTGTGCGTAGCCTGAATCTCGCAACTGCGGTCGGAATCGTGCTGTTCGAAGCGTTGCGCCAGCTATCCCCCGCTCGTCACAGTTAAGAATCTGTGGCTAAATAGTTCAACATGCAAGATAGAAAAGACATCCGAAACATTGCCATCATTGCGCACGTCGACCACGGAAAAACGACCCTGGTGGATGCGATGCTGCGGCAATCAGGCACCTTCCGTGAAAACGAACAAGTGCGCGAGCGCGTGATGGATTCAATGGATCTGGAGCGCGAGCGTGGCATTACCATCATGGCGAAGAATACCGCCGTGCATTATCGCGACGTAAAGATCAACATCGTCGACACACCCGGCCACGCCGACTTCGGCGGCGAAGTCGAACGCGTTTTGAAGATGGTTGACGGCGTGATGCTGCTGGTTGACGCTGCTGAAGGCTGTTTGCCGCAAACGCGATTCGTGTTGCGCAAGGCACTCGAAGCACGGCTCCCGGCCATCGCCGTAGTCAACAAGATCGATCGCAGCGACGCTCGTCCGGCGGAAGTCGTGGATGAGATCTACGAACTGTTTCTCGACCTCGACGCGAACGATGAGCAGATCGAGTTTCCAATTCTCTACGCTGTTTCGCGTGATGGTACGGCGAAACGAAAGTTGGAAGACGCGTCCGAAAATCTGCAGCCGCTGTTTGAGCAGATCGTCACCTCGATTCCGCCGCCGCGAGAGCTGCGTTCCGATTCGCTGCAACTACTCGTCGCGAATCTCGATTACAACGACTACGTCGGGCGCCTCGCCATCGGTCGCATTTTCTCGGGCGAGATCAAGCTCGGCGATCAGATCGCGGTCGTTAAGCCCGATCGTTCAGTACAGAAGACTCGTGTCTCGCAGCTTTACGCGTTTGAAGGATTAAAACGTGAATCAGTAGACAGCGCCGGGTTTGGTGAGATTGTTGCCCTTGCGGGAATCGAGAACATCAACATCGGCGACACGATCACGACTGTGGAGAATCCTCAGCCCTTGCCTGCCATCGCAGTGGATGAACCAACGATCGCGATGATCTTCGGCGTCAACAACTCGCCGTTTGCGGGTCGTGAAGGAAAGTACGTTACGTCACGCCAGATCAGGGAACGCCTCGACAAAGAGCTGTTGGGTAACGTAGCCATCAGAGTTGAAGAGACCGAATCGCCCGACCAGTTCAAAGTGTCTGGCCGCGGCGAATTGCAGCTCGCGATCCTGATCGAGATGATGCGTCGCGAGGGTTATGAGATGCAGGTATCAAAGCCTGAAGCGATCACAAGAAAAGTCGAAGGCCAGGTGCTCGAACCGATTGAAGCTGTGGTGATCGACTGTCCTGACGAGTTTATCGGTGTGATTACGGAAGCGCTTGGTCGTCGCAAAGGGCAGATGACGAAGATGGTGAATCATGGCACTGGTCGTGTTCGGCTGGAGTTTGAAGCGCCTTCGCGCGGGTTGATCGGTTTTCGCAACGAGTTCCTGACTGAATCGAAGGGCACGGGGTTGTTGAATACGATGTTTCTTCGTTGGGGAGAATGGCAGGGATCAATGCGTGGTCGTTCGACCGGATCGTTAGTGGCCGATCGTATGGGTGAAACGACAACGT
Organism: uncultured Acidobacteriota bacterium; assembly: GCA_963708055.1. Taxonomy (GTDB): domain Bacteria; phylum Acidobacteriota; class Blastocatellia; order Pyrinomonadales; family Pyrinomonadaceae; genus PSRF01. The sequence continues at coordinate 4,175,327 of OY970193.1, forward strand.
ATGCGCTCTTCAATCTTCAGGAACGCGGGACGCTTTTCACGCGACCGGGGACGAGAGTTTATGAGGGCATGATCATCGGCGAGAATGCACGCGCGGTTGATCTCGACGTCAACGCGGTGAAAGAGAAGAAGCTGACGAATATGCGGGCTTCGACTGCTGATGAAGCGATGCGACTCGTGCCACCGAAGGAGTTGTCGCTAGAGCAGGCGCTCGAGTTTATCGCTGATGATGAGTTGGTTGAGGTCACGCCGCAGACGATCCGGTTGCGGAAACGTGTCCTTCCGGCAAACATGCGACCAAAGAAGAAAGAGGCGGACACTTAAGAATTTCTCTCGCGGCGGCGCGGCGACGCAGCGACAGAAATGAACATCGGTTGTTAACGTTGCGCCGTTGCGTCGCCGCGAGAGAAAACTGATTGTACTAAGCACCGATGCGCCCTTCGTTTCACCTGCCACGTATTTATCCGTTAACTGACACGAAACTTACGGGTCTTTCACACGCCGAACAGGTTCGTTCACTCGCTCTCGGTGGCGCTTCACTCATTCAGCTTCGCGAAAAGCACCTGCCGGCGTTGGCGTTTTACGAACAAGCCAAAGCCGCTCTCGCCGCACAACCCAATCTCCGGCTACTAATCAACGATCGAATAGACGTAGCGCTAGCCTTGGGTGCACATGGCGTTCACCTCGGTCAGGACGATCTCCCGCCTGACGTCGCGCGAACCCTTCTTGGCGAGGCTGCTATCATCGGTTACTCGACTCACAACGTTGCCCAGGCTATCGAAGCAACAAAACTTCCAATCGACTACCTCGCCATTGGTCCAATCTTCCAAACCACCACGAAGAGCGACACGTTCCCGGTTATCGGTCTTGAGGCTCTGCGAGCGGTGCGCCAGGCTATTGGCGAGTTTCCCCTCGTGGCCATTGGAGGCATCACGGCGTCGAATGCCGCTGACGTGATCGCCGCCGGCGCCGACTCAGTCGCCGTCATAAGCGCTCTTCTAACCGAACCTGAACAGATCACCACCGCCACTCAAAGTCTCCTTGCTGCTCTAAACTCAACGCGTCAAACATAATTTTCTTGCGTTAATCATCGTTATGCGCGAGAATCTGACCGGATTTCGGAAGGACAAGTCTCCTTTCGAGCGGCCTACCTACCCAGCGGACATCGCCCAACCATCGCATTGAGGGACAGTCGAAATAGATGAGTTTCTTTGATTTACCGCCCATTATTGAGCGAATGCTGCTGGTCTCCGACAAGATCAGCGACTTGAATTTTTCAGTTGGCCAGCTACCTCAGGTGGAGATCAATGGAAAGTTAACCCCGGTCCAACCGCTCGGGATGCAGAAGCTTTCTCCTTATCAAACCGAGATCATTGCGCTCACGCTGATGCACGGCCATCCGGATGCAGCCGAACGTCTCGCTCGGACCGGCACTGCTGACCTGAGTTATTCACTCCCGTCGCGCGCGCGCTTCCGCGTCAACATCTTCCAGCAGCGTGGGGTTTATTCGATTGTTATGCGAGTAATCCCGACGGATATTCCTACGTTAAAGACGCTGGGTTTGCCTTCGCAGCTAAGTGATATCTCTGAGCTTCGCAATGGTCTGGTGCTGGTTACTGGTCCCACCGGATCGGGCAAGAGTTCCACGCAGGCGGCAATCATCGACATCATCAACGAGAAGAAGTACTACCACGTGGTGACGATCGAGGATCCAATCGAATATCTTCATTCACACAAACGATCGACGATTAACCAACGCGAAGTTGGTCACGACACTCGCGATTTTCCCTCGGCTCTGCGCGCGACGTTGCGCCAGGCTCCCAAGGTGATTCTGATCGGCGAAATGCGCGACTTTGAAACGACCGAGATCGCGCTCGAGGCTGCTGAAACCGGTCATCTCGTGCTCTCAACACTTCACACCATCGACGCTTCCAAGACTGTCGATCGCATCATCGGGCTCTATCCGAAGAATGAAGAGCCTGTGATCCGCACCCGGCTGGCGCAAACGTTTCGCTACATCGTTTCACAGCGTTTGATCCCGCGCGCCGACGGCGGTGGACGCATAGCGGCGGTTGAGATATTGCGCTCCAGCCCGCGTACGCGCGAATACATCGAACAGGGTGAAGTTGAAGGCAAGTCGTTGCTTGATGCGATGCGTGACGGAAAACTCGATGGGATGCAGGACTTTGACACCGTGATCAAAAACCTGATCGAATCCAAAGTCATCACGCTCGAAGACGGACTCGCTTTTGCGACGAATCAAAACAACCTGTTGTTGTCATTGAAAGGCATGACGGCTGCCGAAGACTTTATTCGCCGCGAGGTTGATCGCATGCCGGCAAATGCTTTTTCCGATTCCGGTTCCATGCTCGGTTTGATTGAGTAGTCATGATTATTGTTTGCCCAAAGTGTGCGACGCGTTTGCAGATTGACGACGAGAAGTCGCCGAATCGCCCGTTTAATGTTCGTTGTCCCAAATGCAGCAGTACGGTGAATTCTGGTCCGGCGAGTCCGGCGACGGAGCAAAGCGCGTTGGCTGTCGGCGGTTCGCCGTCAACCGATCATCCGCGGTTTGAGCAATCATCCGCTCGTGCTTACGAGCCTGTGATGCCAGGCGCGTCAAATGGCGCAAACTCAAACGATGACACTGTCCGCATGTTGTTTGACATGCTGACGAAAGGCACGCGAGGCACTGAGAATCCTACTGAGCGACCTTCCTGGGACAAGCGCAAGGCTCTGGTGTGCACCAGCGAGCCTTATCGTGAGATCGTCGCGCGCCAGCTCACTCAATGCGGCTGCCAGGTGTTTGTCGCCGAAGACACGCGCCAGGCTGTCGAAACAATGCGCGCGAACAAGATGGATGTAGTTGTACTCGAGCCGCAATTCGATCCCTCGGAGCAGGGATCGGTGTTTGTGATCCGAGAGATAAACATTCTGCGACCTCCGCAGCGACGTCGTTTGTTCTTTGCGTTGTTATCGCCTTCGTTGCGCACGATGGATGCGCATGCTGCGTTTCTTAACAACGTCAATGCGGTTGTGAATGTAGCGGACATCGAAGATCTGCACCGGATCATGGATGTCGCGTTGCGTGAGTACAACGAACTCTATCGCGAATTCTACTCCGCGTTTGGTCTCACCGCTTTATAAAACACCTCTAGTTTGAACGCCTCCCTGGAGTGCGGTGCCTTGGCACCGCTTTAGTCAAAGTGGCGCTTCCAGGAAAAAGTTTAGATCCAATTAGGATTTGCGCTTTGACCAAAGCGCCACCAGTTGGCGCACTCCAAGGAGGCGCCAACTTCCTTTGCGCCTTTCGCCTTCGCGGGCTAAGCTTTAGCCGCGCGTGAAAGAGACGTCACACAACCACAACCAGAACCACCCGCACCGTCACAAGAACGAGAGTTGGCGACGGTTGAGTCTTGTTCTGATTCTCACGGCGTTGTACATGGTGGCCGAAGTAGTGGGTGCGTGGTGGACCGGCTCACTCGCACTGCTCGCGGATGCGGGCCACATGTTTACCGACGTCGCGGCTTTAATCCTCGCGCTCACCGCGGTTTGGTTTGGTTCGCGTCCTGCAACTTCGAGTAAAACCTTCGGCTATTACCGGTTGGAAATCATCGCCGCACTTGTCAATGGCGTGGCGTTGGTAGTGATCTCGCTGTTTATCTTTTACGGCGCTTACGAGCGTTTCCTCGATCCGCCGGTGGTTAAGAGTGGGCCAATGATCGTCGTGGCGATTGGCGGTTTGGCGGTGAATCTCGCCTGCGCCTGGATACTGCACGCGCGGGAAGAGGTCGACTTAAACATGCGCGGGGCGTGGATGCATGTGATGGGCGACGCGCTTGGTTCAGTGGCCGCGATACTGGCTGGTATTTGTATGTCGCTGTTTGGCTGGTATTCCGCTGACGCAGTGTTTAGCGTAGTGATCAGCCTGTTGATAATCTGGGGCTCGGTGAGATTGATCAAAGAATCGACTAACGTATTGCTGGAGGGCACGCCCGCGCATATCAATCTGGCCGCAGTCGAGAGTGTGATCCTGGATACGCGAGGAGTTTCTGACGTCCACGATCTGCACGTTTGGACCATCACGTCGGGCCGCGAGGCGTTGAGTGCGCACGTGATTCATGCGGAAAGTATTTCTCAGCCTGATTTATTGCGGGAGTTGCGCACCAAACTTCACGATCGCTTCGGCGTCGACCACCTCACGATCCAGATGGAAACCCCCGACTTTGAAGACGAGACATTCCATTTTTGTCACGCCGGCACCGCGTGTTTTAGATCTCCAAGAAATTTGAGCCACAGATGAACGCAGACGAACGCGGATCAGAAATAATAATTTTGTTGGTGGCAGGATGGAGCTCAATCTCCTCTTAACGATCGATCTGCGGGAGCAGGCGGCTTTGCAGGCTGCGTTGGTCACGCACGGCGCGCCCGACGCTCTTGTTACTCTTGCCCTTACAGGTGCGTGTCGCATCGGTTCGATCGGTGAAGCACGCCAGTTGCTCAAATGGATAGCTGAGGCACGGACGGCTGACGAAGCAGACTTCGCCGTGCTGCAGGTGATCGAGAAAGCGCTCATCGATTTCGGGTTATAAATTTTAGCCAGATGAACACAGACCAGATTGAACTGGGTTATGGACGCGAATCTGTCAGGTTCAGTTTCAACCCGGAGCGGTTTACGGTTGTCGGTGCGGGCGGAATCGCTGACGCACCGCTGAGTGATTTTGACGTTGGTGCTGCGTTTGACTCTCCAATTGGTTCCCCACCGCTCGATGAAATCGTAAGTGATGATGATTCGGTTTTGATCGTCGTCTCCGATGCAACGCGAGCCACTGCGAGTGCGCAAGTCGTGAATCTGTTAGTGCGACGTCTGGTGGCCTCAGGTGTGTCGCCTGCTCGGATGGCAATAATCTTTGCGACCGGCATTCACCGTCCTGTTACTGAAAAAGAGAAAGTCGAACTGCTGAGCCCCTTTATCGTGCAGCGTGTGCGGATTCTTCAACACGACGCATACGATCCAAGTAAGCTCAGCACGTTCGGAACAACCGAGCGCGGCGTTCCCGTGCTATTGAGTAGTGCGCTGAAAGAGTTTTCGCGTGTGTTTCTAACCGGTGGCATCACCTTTCATTACTTCGCCGGCTTCACCGGCGGTCGCAAATCGATCTGTCCCGGACTCGCGTCGGCACAAACGATCGAGGCCACACACATGCTGGCACTGGATTTTGAAACTGGTGGTCGCAGGGCTGGAGTACAAACCGGGCATCTCGATGGAAATGCAGTTCATGAGGAATGTGAACGCGTCGCGGCGATGGTGGCGCCGGCTTTTAGTATCAACACCGTGGTTGACGAAAAGAAGAATGCGACTGGGGTTTTCTGTGGCGATTGGCATCTCGCGCATCGCGCTGCCTGCGACCATTATCTTGAGCGACACTCAGTTGCGATTCCGGCAAAAAGGAATAGCGTGGTGATTAGTTGCGGAGGCTTTCCCCACGACATTAATTTGATTCAGGCACACAAAGCACTCGACATGGCGGCGCTTGCCTGTAACCATGGTGGCACGATCGTCCTCGTAGCCGAGTGCAGTGATGGCCTCGGACGACCGGATTTCCTGAAGTGGTTTGACGAGAGCGACTCACGCGCATTGGCGGCACGCTTGGTCAATGGTTACGAAGTGAACGGGCAAACAGCGTGGGCCCTAATGACCAAGGCTGAGCGTTATCGCGTTTGTCTGCTATCACGACTACCACCTGATGATGTAAAACGGATGCGCATGTTTCCGGTGCAAACGATTGCGGAGGCGCTCGAGCAAGCAGATGATGAGGCGGGGTTCATCATGCCGCGGGGCGCGGCGGTGTTGCCGCGAGTGGAAGCGACGTGAATCTGACACTAAGAACCTGTAGTGTGCGAAGCTGGAAGCGGAGCGATCTCGATTCGCTCGTGCGATACGCCAATAACCGGAAGGTATCGATCAACCTGCGTGATCACTTTCCTTATCCCTACACCATGCGCGACGCACTCAATTGGTATGAGATTGTGCGGGACAGCGAACCGGAAACAAGTTTTGCGATGGCTGTAGCCGGCGAGGCGGTAGGCGGTATAGGCTTCACGTTTCAAACAGATGTGGCGCGGCGGTCTGCGGAGATTGGGTATTGGCTTGGCGAGGAATTTTGGGGACGCGGTATTGCGACCGACGCGCTCATTGCGGTATCGGAGCATGTGTTTGCAAACTACGACATTTGTCGCTTGTATGCGCATGTGTTCGAGTGGAATCCTGCTTCGGCGCGGGTGCTTGAAAAGGCGGGCTATGCGTTTGAGGGAAGGATGCGAAAGAGTGTTACTAAGGATGGTCAAACGATCGACAAACTCATGTATGCGTTGGTCCGCGAGTGATTTTGCCGTCACAGGAGGAGTCATGAAAATATTTGCAGCGATTCTTTTAGTTGTCGGTGTCGGGTTAATAGTCCAGGCCCAGGATACGCCGGCGTCAGGAACTTTGAATGAGCGACGCGTGGCGCTTACCGAGGCGGCGGTGGCGTTGGATGCGAGTGGAACTGCTGCACTTGAAGCTACTCTGCGAACGACGGCACTGAACGGTGCACCGGAGACGCCAGTCACAAACATTCGCATGATCATCAAAAACCGCAGTGCGATGCCCTACGCATTTGTATCCGGAGCCGTAACTTTTTACGACGCCGCGGGAGTGCGTTGTGGCGAAGCTGTTTTCAAAGCGGATGCGCTGGCAGTGGACGAATCGTTTGAAACAGACACCCCGGGAATACGAATCCGCTGCATTGCCACCACCTGGCGGATCGTGGCGACCAACCTTTTGCCGCGAACCCCACCGAATGCGCCGCTCAACGCTTTGGAGCGGGCACCGGTAAATCTCGTGATCAGCATTGACGGTGAGACGCATCCGCTTCAATTGGACCGGCCGCTTACCCTCACGCTCGGCGAGCGACGCCGGACCATCGTGGTTCGCGCGGCGCGCTAGTTTCGGATCACATGCTTTCAACGCTTATCGAGTTGCAACGTCTGAAACGTCTCGATCGTACAGGATGGACGTTGCGTGGATTGCCAAACGGCACGGAGTCGGTAGCGGCCCACTCGTTTGGCGTAAGCGTCACTGCGATGTTAGTTGCAGACATGGTTGCGCGCGCGGGTGTGCAAATCGATCTGGAAAAAGTTTTGCGCCTGGCTTTGCTGCACGACTGGGCCGAAGTTCGAGTTGGCGACCTGCCGCGAACGGCGACGCAGTATTTTGGCTCCGCAGCAAGGAAGCAAGCCGAGACCGCGGCTTTTGTTGATGTGGTGAAGCCGGTCGATGACAATGGCTCTTACGCGCGGCTGTATGACGATTACGAGCGACGAGAGAGCCTGGAAGCGCGTTTAGTTAAAGCTGCTGATGTACTGGATCTGTTGATTCAGGTATTGGCCCTCGAACGCGCGGGTGCTCGTGGTTTGGATGAATTCTGGGAAGTCGCCGATAAGCCGGAATTCAATCTCGAAGGTGTGGCGGACGAGATCGTGCAGGAATTGCTCCAACAAATACTGAAGGCACGTGCTGAACTGCATAATAATGTTTGAGCTACTTACGGAGTTCTTTTTAGGGCTGACGTGGCGCAGCGTACTTATTGGGGTACTGATCTTTGTTGGCAGTTTTCTGGTTAATCTCGCGATCGTCACCGTAATACTGGTCAAGCTTCCCGCCGACCATTTCAGCAAAAATCGCAAAACAAAATTCTGGTCAGGTCCGCGACCGGCGCTTCATGCCGCAAAGGTGATCGGAAAAAACATCCTCGGACTTATTCTGGTGGCGCTGGGAGTTGTGTTGTCGTTGCCGGGCGTGCCGGGGCAAGGTTTGCTGACAATTCTTCTCGGTATAATGCTGCTCGATTTTCCGGGTCGCGAGAGTTTGGAACAGAAGTTGTTGAGCAAACCGAGTATTGTGAACACTATCAACCGGTTACGCGGTCGATTTGGAAAGCCGCCGCTCGTTTTGAACTGACTGATATGGTGGGTAGTGCCCTAATTCAATTTCTTCTCTGTGCAGAGAAAGCCAAAATAGGGCACTACCATATGGTGCGTGTTTGCGCGTTTCGGGAAGTTCTAATACGATTTCTCGATTTTGCGGAGCATGCCGTATGATTGGCGCCGAAGCTTGATGCTCAAAAATTTCTACGCCTACAGAACCGTGCCCTCCCGTTTAGTGCTGTCAGTTGTCGCTGTCTCCTTATTGTGGTTGACGACGGGCTGCGGTCTGTTTGGCGCCAAGCGGAAGATTGAAGTGCCGCAGCTTCTCACGCCTTTGGTTACGGCGAACAGGGATCGTCTCATCCAGGAAGTAAACCGGCTTTCGACCGTCAAATCCATTCATGGCAAGGTTGACATTCAATTCGAAGACACCTCGTTTGCCTCATCGGGTGTCGCGGATCAGTATCGACTTGTAGACGGCACCATAACGCTGCAACGGCCCGGCAAAATCCTGCTGCAGATCCAGTTTACGTTTGTCGATATCGCACAGATGGCTTCCGACGGCGAACGTTTTAGTGTAGCGGTACTAAAGGGCGCCGACCGATACAGGCGTTTTGTGAAAGGCACCAACAACGCCGTTTATCCGCGGATGGAGAATGGAGCCAACGCGACGGTTCCTGGCGCGCAAGATGCTAAGCAAAAGCAGGAGAAAGAGACTGTCAATGCTCTATCGAACCTGCGCCCACAGCATCTGACTGACGCGTTTATGATCCGACCTATCGAGCCAAACAACTCGATGATTTATGCGCAAAGCGAGTTTTTTAGCGAAGAAGCTGACAACCGCCGGCAAGCAAAAAAAGGCGACCGCGTGATGCGTGCTTACTATTTGCTGGAAGAGTTTTCGCAGCCTGCGTCAGGTGAAGCTAAACTCAGCCGGCGATTCTGGTTTGATCGGGTCAGCTCGATTCGTCTGGCGCGAGTACAGTCGTACGATGATGCTGGACGTTTGATCACGGACGTTGCTTATGCAAACGAAAGAACGCTGGGGAGTGGAACAACCGCGTCTTTGCCCAGTCGCATTGAGATTACACGACCGCAGGATCAGTATAAGTTGAGCATCAGCTATCAGGATTCCGGGTCAGTTGAATTGGACAGAACCTTTCCACCGCGCGCGTTTGTGCTGGAGAACAAGTGGCAATTGCCGGAAGTTGATCTTGACGAGCAGTACAAGAAGATGACGGCGAATCAGTAACCCCGATGAGAACGATTTTACAAGCCGAAGATCTGGTTAAGGTTTACCGCATCGGAAAAGTCGATGTGCCGGCGCTACGTGGCGTTTCGCTCGAGGTGCAGGAAGGGGAATTCGTCGCGATCATGGGGCCTTCGGGTTGTGGAAAATCAACCATGCTCCACCTGTTGGGAGGTCTTTTAACTCCAACTTCCGGCCGCATAGAGATCGATGGCGAGGACATTACGGCTGCGTCTGACGCAAAAAGAACCGCCATCCGCCGTAAAAAAATCGGATTTGTGTTTCAAAGATTCAATCTTTTCCCGACTCTCACGGCTGAAGGAAATCTCCGACTAGCGGAGCGAATTCATGGCAACGGCGGCGGCAATGCTCAGCTTCGTCGAGATGTACTCCGGCTGCTCGGACTCGAAGATAAACTGCATCATAAACCTCTCGAACTGTCAGGTGGCGAGCAGCAGCGAGTCGCTTTGGCACGTGCGGTAGTTACTCGTCCGGCAATCGTGCTGGCAGATGAGCCGACCGGAAATCTTGACTCCGAAAACTCCGCCCTCGTCCTTAACATGTTTCAGGAGTTAAATTACCGCTTCAACCAAACGATCATCATGATCACCCACAATCCCGAAGCGGCCGCGATGTGCAAACGGATAATACAAATGCGCGACGGTCACATAGTAGAGCCCTCAATGTCCGCAAGATTCTAGGAATTGGCGATTTCCAATTGCCGATTGCCAATTTTTACGAACACTCTCGGCTTTCTTTTGAAATTGGCAATTGGCAATCTGCAATTGGCAAGGTAGAATCCAATTGACCCGCCAGCCGCGATTCGCGTGGCTGTTAACTTGCTAGCTAAAAAACGTGCGAGGCCTGTTAACCACACTTAAAAAGATCTTCTTCTGGAATTACGCAAGAAATACCTGGCAGTGGGACCTTTTATGTGTGGTCATACTTATCTTTATATTTTTGACACCAAATCGCTGGTTTTATGGTGGCGAACGGGTCAGTAATGGGGTGCATCCAAGCCCCGTCGCAACTCTACTGCTAAGCCCGGAAGTTGTTGGAAGTGAAGAAGATAAGGGTCAAATTGAGCGACATGTAAAAGCGCTTACCGGACGCACCACCGTAGAGGTGCTGGCGGTGCGACGGATACGCGACCCGGAGGGACGGACTCGCAGTTTTGAGGTTGACATACGGTAGTCTTTCCCTATAATTGCGAGGTTTTTTTGCGAACCACGCGAAAGGAGAATGGATTTTAAGGAGTATTTATGAAGAGATTGATTTCTTCGGGCCTGATGTTAGCCTTCATATTATCTACACTCGTCATAGTTACCCCGACCACGACGAATGGTCAGGGAGCGGGCCTGGTGAGCTCTGTTCTGAACCGGTTGGAAAAGAATCGTCAGAGTTTGAAATCTTTGCGCGCAGGTATCAGCGTTTCCAAGGTCAATTCGCAGCTTGGAACTGAGGAAAAACTGCATGGCGTGGTGATTTACATGCCGGGCTCCGGCAAGCAGGCATCGGTCAGAATCGACTGGAACTCGCCGCGTAAGGAAGTGTTGGCCGTCAACAACGATAAATACACGATCTACCGGCCCGCCTTGAAGGTTGTTTACACAGGCAAGGCCAGTAAGGTGAGCAACGAAACCGGTGGGTTGATGGAAATGTTGAATATGTCGCGCGGCCAGCTTGAAGCGCGCTTTCACCCGGTTAAGGACGTTCGCGAGGAAACTTTGTGGGGTGGAGTGAGTACGATCCATCTGACCCTGGTTCCGAAAGGCAACGCCAGTTACAAGTACGCTGAGGTTTGGATTGACGCGGGCGGAATGCCGGTGCAGACGAAGATCGTCGAGAAGAATGACGACTCGACCACCATGCGTTTGACTGCTCTGGAAAAGAACCAGAAGATCAGCTCGGGCGATTTCGAAGTGAAACTCGATCCGAACGTGAAGATCATCAAGAGCTAGCGGCGTCAGACAAATAAAAAGCCTGAAGGGCTCTGTCATCAACAGAGCCCTTCATCATTTAGGGCCACGAAAAGCACAACAGTCACAAAACGATTTATTGTGCTTCTGGTCTAATTTTTGCCAGAACTTTAGTGGTCAGACTGAAAATCTGTTTTGTATTTTGGGTTTCTTTGTGGCTGGCCCGTCGTGACACAGTTGCGTTGGACCGCCCCAGTCGCATATTCTTCGCGTCAAAATGAGGAAGAGCACGTTTCTAAAATTAAAGCTGCGTGAGGTGAGTTTTATCAGCCGCGCGCTGATATCCAGTCGTCATCCGGTCCTGGCCCACCTCATTCCGATGCGCCGTTGCAATCTCGCCTGCGGTTATTGCAACGAGTACGATCACACTTCAAAGCCAATCGATCTCGACATCATCAAAAGCCGGCTGAATAAACTGGCTGATCTGGGAACGTCGATCGTTACCATTTCCGGCGGTGAGCCGATGATGCATCCCGAACTCGATCAAATCATTCATCACATTCGCGAGCGTGGAATGATCGCGGGACTGATTTCGAACGGTTATTACTTCACTCCGGATCGCATCAAGCGCTTGAACAAATCCGGTCTGGAGTATTTGCAGATCAGTATCGATAACGTCGAGCCCGACGAAGTTTCACGCAAGAGTCTGCGAGTGCTGGATAAGAAACTGCGTTATCTCTCCGAGCACGCGGATTTTCACGTCAACATCAATTCGGTGATCGGCGGCGGCATCAAGAATCCTGAAGATGCGCTGGTAGTTGCGCGTCGTGCAGTTGAACTCGGTTTCTCAACCACGGTCGGCGTGATTCACGACAATGATGGAACGTTGAAACCGCTCTTGCCTAAAGAGAAAGACATCTTCCAGCAGGTTAAGAAGCTCGGAAACAAGGACCATGCGCGGTTGAACTGGTTCCAGGACAGCATCGCCGAAGGCAAGCCGTATCAATGGCGTTGTCGCGCGGGCGCGCGTTACCTCTACATTTGCGAAGAGGGTTTGGTCCACTGGTGTTCCCAGCAGCGTGGTTATCCGGGAATTCCGTTGGAACAGTACACGATGGACGACTTCGATCGTGAGTACAAAACGGAGAAATGGTGTGCGCCAACCTGCACGTTGCAGTGTGTGCACCAGGTTGGGATTCTCGACAACTGGCGCGACCCGCAGAAGACACCGGCCCAGATGGCAGAAGAACAGAAGGGTGGCAAGAGTGTCGGCGAGATGATTGGCGCTGACTAAGAGTTTAGCCGCAGATGAACGCACACTAACGCTGATTCATCTGCGGCAGTTTTGTTTTCGCAACTTCACAAAGTGGTTCTTCACGCAGACACGTGTCGCTCAATAAAAACCTTTCATACTCCAACTTCGCCTGACTCGTAAGGTTCATTCGTTCGAGCAATACTCCCAGTCGGAAACTAATCGAGTCGTCAGGCTCCCCGCGTTCACGCGCGAGTTGGAATTCCGAGATGGCCTCAGTCAAATTACCGGCATTGGCGAGTTCGATTGCGAGTAGTTTGCGTGTGTGCGGATTGTCTTCCTGCGCGAGCGCTTTGCGATACTCTCGAATCGCACCGTTAGTATCTTCAACGAGCTTTGCTTGAGTAGCGCTCGCCAGATGAGCATCAACGCTGCGAGTGTCGAAATAAAAGTAGGCGCCAATTGCCGACAACGTAATCACTGCATACAGGAGTGGCAGAGCATAGCGCCACTTCGCCGGTGGTCCATTTTTCGCGCGCCACAACATCGTCGCCAAATACAGCGGAAAAACGATTAGTGGCAGAAAGAGAGTGCCGGCCGCGAAAGCGAGGGCGTAATGAAGTTGAAATCTCCGGCGGGCAGAGGCAAGTACCCAGGTGGAAAGTAGCGCTGAGATAACAAACGCGGCGGGCATGATGAGGTCAAAGAGCTGACCCGCCGACATGTTTGTTCGTAAGCTCACGCTCTCGTTGGACCAAGATCTCCGCCAACCGTGAAGATCGTTACTGAGCTTGAAAGACCGAGTCCTGACAACCGTCCGGCCATCACCACGATCACTTCGCCTTTCTCAACGATACCAGCCTCCAACAAACGTTGTTCACCGATCTTGAGCATCTCTTCGGTTGAACGAGCTTTGCTTACGAGCAATGGTTCAACGGCCCAGATTAAGGCTAGTTCCGAAAGCACTTCAGGCTTGTGCGTGAGCGCCATGATGCGTTGATCGTGGCGCAGCGCCGACAAGCGTCGGGCCATCAATCCTGAAGCGGTGAACACAGCGGTTACTTTCGTTCCCATCTCGTCTGCGGCATACGCGGCTGCTTCACAGAGTGCGCGGCTCACGCGGCCTGATTGCCGGCCCTTCCAACTCGCCGATCGGTCTTCCGGCTGCTCTTTTGCGCCTTCCGCTGATTCGATAATGCGAGCCATCGTGGCTACCGCGGCCGTTGGAAATGAGCCTGCGGCAGTTTCGTTTGAAAGCATGACGCAATCGCTGCCGTCCCACACTGCGTTCGCGACGTCGGAAGCTTCGGCACGCGTCGGACGCGGATTCGAAACCATCGATTGCAACATCTGCGTCGCGGTGATGACCATCTTGCCGGCCTGAATCGATCTCTCGATGATTCGTTTCTGATAGACCGGAACCAGTTCGACACTCGTCTCCACGCCGAGATCCCCACGGGCGACCATGAGGCCGTCAGCCGCGGCGATAATTTCGTCGAGGTGATCGATCGCTTCCGCTTTTTCAATCTTGGCAATCAGAGGCGCGCGGCCGCCGGCATCGGTGATCAATTTCTTGGCGTATTCGCAATCGCTGGCACGTCGTACGAACGAGAGCGCGATGTAGTCTGCGTTCTGTTGCACGGCCCACTTTAGATCGACAATGTCTTTTTCAGTCAGCGAGTCGATCGGCAAGGCGACTCCGGGCAGGTTGATTCCTTTACGTTCGCCGAGTAACCCACCATCAACTACTTTGCAAAACACGTCAGTCTCGTTGGCGCTTTCAACAATCAACGAGAGTGCCCCATCGTCGAGCAACATGCGTGTGCCCGGCTGAACCACACGCGGGAGATCGTGGTAGTTAGTAGAAACGTGATGTTCGTCACCGGCAACCGGTCGCGTGGTGATCGTGAAGTTCGCTCCGGGTATCAGTCTTACCGGTTGATCGTCTTTCAGTTCACCGGTGCGAATCTTTGGGCCCGATAGATCGACCAACACCGCGATGGGCCGTCCCATTTTCTCCGCGGCGGCGCGTGCGCGTGCAATGTCCTCGACTTTTTCTTCGTGCGTGCCGTGCGACATGTTTATGCGGACGCCATTGGCGCCTGCAGCAATCAGCGATTCAACTATTTGGGGCTCACGAGAAGCTGGTCCAAGTGTGATTAAGATTTTTGCTCGTCTCAAAATTTAACCCGTCTGGATGTTATTAAGGTGCTTGACTCTGTAATGCCGTAGCAACGGCGCTATCAATGTATTTTCCGGTTTCGGGACCGAAGCCAACAAAACGTTGCACCAGTTGGCCCTGGCGATCGAAAACGAAAGTTTGCGGTATCGCGTCGCTGTCAGACATTAAAAAGCTTACGAGATCTTCGTCCGGCTTCGCGAGTGGATACTGAATAGAAAATTCTTTGGCAAACGCAGGGACTTCCGATTCGTCTTCTGGACCACCAACGTTAAGCCCGATCACCTGTAGGCCTTGTTCCCCAAACTTTTTTTGTAATTCAACTAAATGCGGAATGCTGTCGCGACAGGGAACACACCAGGTGGCATAGAGATCAAGTATGAGTGCTTTGCCTTTGTGCTCAGAAAAGACGGAACGCTTACCGTCCGGAAGTGTCCAGCCCATGTTGGCGAGTGTTGTGGCCCGCGTTGGCGGCATGGGGTACGTTGTGCCGGTTGGAGGACGGGAGATGACAGGAGTATTCGTATTCGTCGAGTTGTCGTTGCAGGCCGATAGTGAAGCCAGAATAATTATGAAGGCGATTGTTCTCGCAAAAGGATTTTCCACGCCAAGACGCAAAGACGAAAAGTTATCTTTGCGGCTTTCCTTCGCATCTTTGCGACTTTGCGTGGGAAAGTTTTTCTCGACTTTACTCAGACTCCTAGACCTCTTTCTCGTAGTCATTTTCAGCAGTGGCAGGGTTCTGTTCCTGAGGGACGGGGTCGCCGGGGACGCGGTACTCGCCCTCAACCCACCGGCCTAAATCTACTAGCTGGCATCGTTCAGAACAGAAGGGACGGAAAGTATTATCTTTCCACTCGACTGGCTTACCGCAGGTTGGACATTTCATCAATCTTCAAGCCACGAACGGCCCGGAGCGCATCAAAAAGAAGCGGGTCGTTTGATCAGAATTCGTCGTTTGACGAATGCGATCGTACCTTCGCGGCGCATGGCATTCAAGCGCACGGTGACGCTTTCGCGGGTGGAACCAACAATGGAGGCGATTTCGCGGTGCGGGAGGGGAATATCGATGAGTACGCCTTCTGGCTCGGAGACGCCGTAACGCATGGAAAAATCGGCTAATAAACTATCTAAACGGGCGGGAATGGCATTGAGGGCAAAATCCGCCAGCCGCGTCTCGGCGTGATCAAGGCGTTGACCGATCAGGCGGAAAGTGTAATCATGAAGGCGGTCATCCTCAGCCATCCCCCGTTTGAAATCCCCGACCTGAATTCGCAGGAGCCTGGAGTTTTCGTAGGCAATTGCAGAGTTCGCTCGTTGCCCCGCAGCAGAATAAAGAGCCGACTCGCCAAAGAGGGAACCCTCAGGAAGGATATCGATTACGGCCTCGCGGCCGGAGTCAGGCTCGATTCGGCAAAGTTTTATGCGGCCATGGATAATCGCATACAGGCAATCCGCAGGTTCGCCGGCACGGTAGACGAAACGACGGCGACGGAAGTCGAGAACCACTGAATTGCGAGCCATGTCGCTTACAAGGGCATCATCCAGTGTTGAGCCAAAATCTAAATGGCGAATTATTTCAGCGCGATCTTCGGGCGTCAGGTCCCGGGCGCGCTTTTGTTCTTGCAGGGCATTCATCTCCATGTCCTTTTGGGCATCGAGTAACAGTTACCAGCTTGGATCGGTGTTCGCGTGTTGCTCTTTCAAAAGTGGTCCTGCGCGGGTTTGTTGCTACGACGATTGTAAGGAAACCCGCCGATGTCTCCCAGGCTTGTTATTCTCGATTGATCTTTTTGACGATGCTAGGGCGAGTACAGGCACGAACGTTCCCGAGGGCCGAACTGTAGCATGAAGCTTACGGGCGCGCAAGAATAATCAAAGTAAGAACGTTGTTTTATGCAGTCAAAATCAAACATTCTCGTCGTTGACGATAATCCCGACAAATTAGGCCTGATCGAGGCTGCTTTGAGTCTCGCCGGCTATAACGTAACCACGGCCACCGACGGCGATGAGGCGCTGGCGGCCATCGAGTCGTATCAGCCTGACCTGGTGATTACCGACGTCATGATGCCGCGAATGAATGGCTATGAATTGGCCCAGCGAATTCGAGCCAATCCGCTGACGAAGTTTATTCCCGTGATCATGCAAACGGCGGCAGGCCGGCGTGTTGAAGATTTGCGCCGGGCCAACGAAGTGGGCGCTTTAGGTTATATCACCGATCCGACGGATCTCGATCTGCTGCTGGCAAGGACGCGAACGTTGCTCGAGTTCAAAGCCTATCTCGACGTTTGTGAAGAAGCCGCTTTTACCGACCATCTGACTGGTCTGGCAAATCGCCGCCGTTTTGAACGCCAACTCGAACGCGAGGTCGGCCGAATGCAACGCTTCGGTCATCCTTTCAGTCTTCTAATGATCGACATCGATAGTTTTAAGGAGTTAAACGACAACTTTGGACACGACGCCGGCGATGAAGCCATCCGGCGCATCAGTAAAGTGCTGCGCGAAGGCACTCGCGGAATCGATCTCGCTGCCAGAATTGGAGGCGAGGAGTTTGCGGTCCTGCTGGTTGAGACCAGCAAGGTGGGCGGGTTTGAAGTTGCCGAACGACTGCGATCCGCCATCAAACAGATGGAGATTCCCAAAGCCAGACATATCACCGCCAGTTTTGGGGTTGCAGAATGCCCGAGCGACGCGCAAACTGCTGCCGATGTACTGAAAGCGGCGGACGTCGCCCTGTATGAAGCCAAACGCAATGGCCGCGATCGCGTTGTTGCTATGCAGTCGTTGTCGAACTCGATGGCGGCCGGTGACGTACAAGGCGAAGGAAATCTGGGAATTGCATCGCGAGGATAGGAATGGCTGACTACAAAGAAAAGTTGGATGAATGGCAACAGGCGGCACGGCGCAAAGCCCGCGAGCTCGACGAGAAATTTGCGATTTCAGATCTTGTCGGCGAAGGGGCGCGAGCCGCCGGCGAAGCTGCGCGACGCGGCGCCGAGACGATGGCCAGTGGCGCGGAGCGTTTGCGCACCGAAGCTGAACGTTTGACCGATGAAGAAGAGGTTGGCGATGCCGCGCGACGCGCAGCCAGTGAAACGGTCAAGAACGTCAAGAAGGCTGGAAAGACTGTTCGTGACGTAGCGGGCGACACCGGCAAGCGCGTTTATGACGATGCGAAAACCTATTACGAGCGAGCTTCGCAGTTTTACGATACCGGCGCGAGACTAACGCGTGCGTCGACTGCTGCTACGAGCGGGTTACTAAAAGCGCGTGACTGGATCAAAGAAAACCCGGGCAAGGCTGCCGTGGTTTCAGTATCGCTGGTCCTTGGCGTCCGAGCCGGAGCTGCTTTTCCGGGACTGGATGCGGTGTTATTGGGATCACATCCGCACTGGTTGACGCATTCGGCGTTGCCGGTTTGGGGACTTCATAAGGTCAGTGAAAAGTTTGATGGGTATTTGAAAAAGCAGGAAGAGTTGATCGCGCGTGGTGAGCTCGACGAAGCGGCCCAACAGCGCGTGGAGTTTGAACGCAAGGTTGCGAAGTATGTCGGAGCGCCGTTGCTGGGTGCATTTAGTTGCGCCGCCGGTGCTGCGATGTGGGCCCAGATTTTCCAACCGGGCGCAATCACCGGTGCGCCGATCAGTTGGCTCCTCGGCGGCAACCCATTTCTCGACGGTGTGTGGTTGTTTGCCAACGGCGTGATCTGTTTCCACCAGGGCTACAAATTCTTCATGATCGCCCTTGCCAACCAGGACGAGGTTGCGACCGTCGTGAGGGAGATCAAAGGGCTCCTACCCGCTCCCGCTTCGATTTAAAACGATTGAGATCTTTCTGGTAAACTCCCTGTGTGCCTCACCGCCTCATTGAGCGAATCAGACATAAGATTCTGTTAAGAAATTACGATCTAACCCTTCACGCCATCGAAGAAATGGCGGAAGACGATCTTGATGTTCTGGACATTGAACAAGCTGTGCTTACCGGACAAGTTGTTCGCAGAAGCATTCGCGATGCTCGAGGGGTGAAATACACTGTTGAAGGTTTAGCTACAGATGGTGAGCGTGTGGTAGGTATTGTCGGTCGATTTCACGCTGGCGATCGTTTTCTAGTTATTACCGTATATGACGTCAACAAATACCACTAAGAAAGCGACCTACGGTTACGTGTGTGAGCACTGCACCGGCACCGTTCGCCCTAAGAAAGTCGACCGTGAGGCTTTCAAACATAAAAAGGGCTTCATCATTTTGGAAGGAATTACAGTTGGCGTTTGCGATTCCTGCGGAATGCGATATTACAGTGCAGAAATACTTCACGCCGTCCACGACATAGCCACCGGCGCTAAGCCCTTCGAACGGACGGAACAAATTCCTGTTTCACACCTGCCAGAGTGACTGGATCAGAAATCACGTCGCAAGGGAATAGATAATCTTTGTCTAACTGATTGTGATCGGAAACGGCAGGAAGCAGAGTACGAAGACGATCAGCGTCACGATCGCGATCATGATTCGCGTGGTTCCCAACGGTTCCATCACGGCTGGTTGGGGGTGTGGGACCTTCATCATTACTGCCAGTAATACCGCATAAAGAAAACCGCTCGGGCTGCCGTGCCACCAAAAGCCTAGGATCGCCAAAGCTGCCATGCTGATGAACGCGATGCGTCCGATGGCGGCGTGTGCGCGTCCGCCAAATAGCGCGAAGGTCCCGTGACCGCCGTCAAGTTGGCCCACCGGTAACAAATTCAAACTGGTAACGAGTAAACCGATCCACGCGGCCATGTAGTAGGGGTTGGTAGGCGAGTTTGGATCGAGCGGCACGCCCGCCACTTTGCTTATCAAACGAAACAGCAACGGATCGTTGAAGTAGATCCAGCTGCCGGTTGGATCCTGGGGCGCGCCCACTGTCAGGACACCGATGATTGCCAGTGGGATTGCGACAATGAATCCCGCCAATGGTCCAGCGAGACCGATATCAAACAGCGCCCGCCGCGATGCAATCGGTGAACGAATCTTGATAAAAGCACCGAACGTTCCGGCCAGAAACAACGGAGGCGCCGGAATAAAGTAGGGCAGCGTAGCGTTTATCTTGTAATAACGACACGCGAGGTAGTGGCCCATCTCGTGGGAGAAGAGAATTGCCAGTAACGAGACAGAGAACTTCGCACCTTCGGCAATCAGTAGCGGATGCGAAAAGGTAAATCGCAGCAACTCAACCAGCGAGTAAAGATACGAAAGCGGAAGATAGAGTAAATAGTCGAGCGGAGTCGCGAGCGGTGGCTCCGGGGCCGCGAGCTCCGGAGCAGCCAGCATTACTCCCGCAAAGGTAGTAGTAAGAATTGTCAGCACGAAGAGACCGCCGTGCAGTCGCCACTCGCGCCAGGTCAAACCGGAAATGTGCCGCTCACCTAAATCAAAACCGGACGGCACCCTGCTTATCGATTCAGCCATTTCTCTTGTAACACGCCAGCTTCACGGCCGGCTTTTTCTTCGACGGGAAAAACTTCAAAAAGGTTTATTGCTGAAAAGGGCGGCCACAGCGTGCCGCCCTATTAATCCCATTTTGTGAAAACCGAATCTTAAATTTCGTCTTCGTCTTCGTCGTGTAAGTCGTCAACCACGGTATCGCCATCCTCATGTGCCTGGAGTTCCTTGCCAGGTTTGAAGCGAATGGTTTTGCCTGACGGAATGGCAACTTCCTCGCCGGTGCGAGGATTTCGGCCCACGCCGCGCTTACGCGGCTTGACCACAAAGACGCCGAAACCACGGAGCTCAATCCGCTCACCCCTGGTCAACGCCTCTTTCATCGAGTGGAAAAGCGCTTCGACGGCCTGTTCAGCTTTCATCTTAGGCACGCCGGTTTTATCAGCAACGCGATTGATGATGTCTAACTTGATCACGTCAAGGGGCCTCTTTTCTGCTCTGCTTGCGGACGCCGCCCGCAGACAAGAATGCAGGCGACGATGATAGAGAGCGGCGCTAAAGCCTGTCAAGGAAAAGGGTAAGCTCATGCCCACTATCCTAAAACGCATATCCGCCGATTGCGCAGTTAATTGGATTAAGCTAACCTCAAACCGAATTTACGACTTAGTTACGTAGCGACATGTTTGGAATTCGAAAACGCAAGCCACCGCCATTCGGTGGCGTTCACATAGACGACGACAAAGACATTCAGGAACATAAACCTGAAGTCGCTTCTCGACACGATCTCTGGTCGGAAGCGCGTCTCTTGCTTCGCGATCTGATTTTCGCGCTGATGATCGCGGCGCTCGTGGTCGTCTTTATCGTGCAGCCAGTGAAGGTCGAGGGCACGTCGATGTTGCCTCGACTGCACGATGGCGAACGTATCTTCGTCAACAAACTGATCTACTACGACGAGTATCGTTGGGCGCCAAAACTGGATCGCGGCGACATCGTGGTGTTTTGGTTTCCTGACGATCCTTCGAAGAGTTACATCAAACGCGTAATCGGATTGCCTGGCGATACGGTCGAGGTGCACGAAGGAGTCGTGCGCGTGAATGGGCGCGATATTGAAGAGAGCTATCTCGATCAGCGACTAAATCTTTCGCACCGCAGTTTGGCCTCAATCTACGTGCGGCCAAATTACTATTTCGTGATGGGCGATAATCGCGACAATTCAAGCGATTCCAGAATCTGGGGACTGGTACCCAAAAAGTACATTTACGGGAAGGCTCTCTTTCGTTATTGGCCGTTGCCGGCGGCGAGCGTGATTCATCACGAAGACATCAATCCGCCGAATCCGCAATCGCCAAACTTTATGGCCGAACCGCAGGATAATCCGATGGGGGAACCCACCCCACAGCCATTTATTCCGGGAGGGCCGTCCCCACAGCAGTAGTTCTATGATCGACTGGCTGCGTTTCCTGTTGATGATCTTTTACGCTCCCATTCGGGGAATGCGGGGCATGCGCGATCGTGGGTCGCTGGCGCCAGTGGTGTTCATCGCCTTCGCCGGGCAGTTTGCGTTTGGCTTTGTAGTGAAAAGATTTTTCGGGGCGAGTTACGGAATCTTCTGGGAACTTTTTCACACCGCGAAGATAATCGCGATTGTCGCGATCGTTCTTATACCCATTCTGACGCTGGTTGCGAATGTATTTGAGCGACGCGGTAGTTTTAGAGTTGTGCTTACACAGGAGTATGCACCGCTCGCCGCCTCGCTGTTCTACATTCTCACTGCCGCCAATCTCTTCACGTTACTTATTGCGACAGCTTTTCATTATTCGGGAATGCAGGCGCAGGCAGTCGCCGTATTGCTTGAGGCTTATCAAACTCCCGGTGCCGCACCTGAATTCACACAAACCGGACCATTGGCGGAACAGTTTAGAAATCCAGTGTTTCTGGCTTATGGTCTGTTCGCCTCGCTCCAACGAACTCTTTTGGGAATAGGAATCATCCTGGCTGTGAAAGACACGTTCAGGATGTCAGTAGTGCGCGCGTTTGGCGTTACTTTGATTTCGGCTTTTACGGCACAGTTGATAGCACCGATCGTGTTTCACCTGTTTTCCAGCATCCTCGGCTGGCCTTTTCTTTTGATTCCGCTTTTCCTGCTGTTGCGTGGTTATTTCACTGACATCATGAGCGGTCATCGAGCGCGGGCCGCTTTCAAACAGAATCTCGAGTCGGCGACACTAAATCCTGCTGACGCTTCCGCACACTACAATCTCGGATTGATTCATCAGAGCCGCGGCGAACTGGACCAGGCGCGTGAAAAATTTGAACGGGCGCTGCAGATCGATCCGGAAGAAATCGACGCCAGTTATCAATTAGGCAGAATCGCACGGCAGCAGAAGAGGTACGCCGACGCGATTCAGAACTTCGAACAGGTGGTGTTGCGGAATTCGGCGCATTCTCAACATGAAGTGTGGCGTGAAGTGGCGGCTACCTACATCGCAGCCGGTCAGTTTGAAGATGCACGGACGGCGTTGGACCAGTTCCTGGAGCATCGGCCGTCGGATCCGGAAGGTTTGTATTTGATGGGTCGAGCGCACGCAGGTTTGGGCCACAATCGTGAAGCGACCAGTTTGATGCAAGCATGTATCGAGGCCGTAAAGACGGCTCCAGCTTATAAGTATCGCGCCGGCAAACGTTGGCTTAATGAAGCGCAGCAGTTTATTAAAAGCAGCCAGTGAAGGGAAATGCCAATTTCCAATTGCTGATTGCCGATTTTCAAGTGCCGTACATCGCTTCCTGAAATTGGCAATCGGCAATTGGCAATCGCAAATAACAAATGACTCCAGCACTCTTAGCACTTGAGGATGGTCGTACGTTTCGTGGGCGGTCGTGGGCGGCTGACGGTGAAACGTGCGGCGAGATGGTTTTCAATACGTCGATGACCGGATACCAGGAAATTCTGACTGATCCGTCGTACGCCGGACAGATCGTTTGTATGACTTATCCCCTCATCGGAAATTACGGCGTGAACGAAGCTGACGCGGAATCAAGTCGTCCATGGGTCGAAGGATTTGTGGTTCGCGAGGTGAGTCGTATCACCTCCAGCTGGCGTGCGGAAGAGAGCCTGGAGTCGTACCTGAAACGTTGGAATATCGTTGCTATCGAAGGCATTGATACACGCGCGCTCGTGCGTCACATTCGCGACAAGGGCGCGATGCGCGCATGTTTGTCGTCAACTGATCTTGATGAGAAGAGTTTGGTTGAGAAGGCGCGCCAATCGCCGCCAATGGAGAACCGCGAACTGGCAAGCGTCGTCACCACACGCGAGCCGTACGATTTTCCTGCCGAGGGCAATGAGCGTTTTCACATCGTTTGTTACGACTTTGGCGTGAAACGAAATTCCCTGCGCGAACTCGCACAACTCGGCGTTCGCACCACAGTTGTTCCTTCGTCAACTCCAGCGACTGACGTTCTGGCTCGTCAACCGGATGGGATTTTTCTGTCGAACGGCCCAGGCGATCCAGCCTCGATGAACAAAGAAGTAGCTGAAATACAGGAGTTGGTGAAGACGAAGATCCCGATATTTGGCATCTGTTTCGGACATCAACTGCTCGGCCGCGCGTTCGGCGCCAAAACGTTCAAGCTGGTATTTGGACATCGCGGCGGCAATCAGCCGGTGAAAGAGTTAGCAAACCGTAACGTCGAGATTACGTCACACAATCACGGCTTCGCCGTCAGTGCCGAGTCGTTGCCGCCGGAAGTTGAAGTCACGCACATCAATCTCAACGATCAATGTGTTGAGGGTCTGCGACATCGCACCCTCCCGGTAATTTCAGTTCAATACCATCCGGAAGCAGCGCCTGGTCCACACGATGCCCAACATCATTTCCGAAGGTTTGTTGGTTTGATGGAAGAGAGTTCGCGCGCAGAGTCGAGCGCGCAAGGTTAACTTTCAGGCATCTTCAACTCGCCGGTTGTGAGATCCGGACGCACCCGCACCATTTGTTCAGGCGTGGATTCCGCATGAAGTTCTTCGACTATGTTCTCGGCTATTTCCGCGACTTTAGCCTGCTCTATTGGGCTCGGTTCGAGCAGATCGGCGATGCCTTCGCTGCCGCGGTGCTCCATCCAGTGACGATAACTCACAGTTAGAATCGCAACCACCGGAATCGCCAGAAAGATACCCGCCACACCCGCCAGTTTTTCACCTGCCAGAATCGCAAAGATCACCGCGAGCGGATGCAGATGAATGCCCTGCCCGATCAATCGCGGGTAGACGGCGTAATCGTGAATGATGCGCAGCACTCCGAGAAACAGAAGCACCAGAAATGCATTGAACGGACCGGCGTGAAACATAGCCAGAATCGCAGCCATGATCGCGATGACGAGTGGTCCAACAAGCGGAACGAATTCAAAAATGCCGGCTAAAACACCCATCACCAATCCGCCCGGTAACCCGAGTACCGTGAAGCCGAGCGCGCACACAACGCCGATAAGCACGCAGGCCGTCAACTGAGCGCGAATGTAAGCTGCAAGCGTACTGTTGATGTCCTGGAAAAATTCGTCGCCCCGCCAACGCCAGCGCCCACGAGGCAGCATTAACAACGCCGAACGCCGGAAACTCTCTGCGTCTTTCAGAAGAAAAACCGCAAGTATCGGAATCAACACGAGCCACGGCAGGTAAATCACATAGGTCAGTGCTGAGGTGGCTAATTCGCCGGCCATCGCACTGCCCTGGTCAACCAGTTTAGGTACCGTCTCGTTCAGCTTGTGAACAATCGGTTCGGGCAGGCGACGTGAGTATCTAATGAGTTCCTGGGTTTTATTTCCAAAAGATTTCCAGTAGTCCTGAGCCTGAGTTTTAAAGAGCGGAAATTGATTTCCGAGGCTCGGCACAATGACCAAAACGGCAAACACGACCACCGTCAGAAGGATTACATATGCGAGGGCGATTGCCCCAACTTTAGGTATCTCGATCGTGCGTCCGCCGATAGTTCGTGGTCGCCGCAGAAATTCGACAAGAGGAGCCACCAAATAGGCAAAAAAGATCGAGAGTACCAGCAGCAGCAGAATGCCGGTGATCTTGGAGATCACCCACAGAGACCCGATTACACCGAGGATTATGAAAATGATGCGCAGTATGACACGACTCGCCGGCGTCGGTGATTCAACAATTACGACGCGGGTCGCAGGCCCATATACTTCCGGCCGGACAGTTTCTTTCGTTATTTTTGGGTTCACAACAACTATAGTCGCGCGTGTAATCGTCCGATCAAGTCGCCTACTGCTCGCTGATCTTGATTGCTTAGTTGGCGGAATTCAACTCCGAAAGTATCGGGAGTTGAATGATGAACTACTTCGCCCGTCAGCGACAATGCATCTTCGCCGTCGAGCAGCAACAGGCCCAGCTGATCCCCGATCTTTACGTTTGGGCACGAGGGAAGATTTGTAACTCGCAAACCGCCCAGGCTGATGTCCTGCGGTTCGCCTATGCCGATTGATTCCTTGAGACTTTCGTCTTCAATCGCCAGCGTCACACGTGAACTGACGTAGTAACGCGGATAACGTCTGCGATCGTTAGAGGGTAACGAGTTGTTATCGGAGTTTGTCATCGATTCAGCGGTCCCTGGTAAGCTAGTTAGTGAGCTATATCCTGATCGTCGTCTTCGTCAGCTTCGCTATCGCCTTCCTCAGGTGGAGGCGGCGGGGCGACTCGCGGCGCTGCCGGTTCCCAAACAAGTCCTCGCCATTCATCCGTTTCACCCAGTAACTGCAATGCCGCAAGCGGATGGCCCGGATGGCGTTCGATGCGAAGCACTTCAGCTATCACCTGCAACCTCTCGCCGGATTCGCCGAGCACTTCCAAACGCACTCGACTGCCGACGTCAGGCAGTTGTCGCGGCAAGTGGACCAGTGTTCCTTCGGGGCCGACGTTTTCAGTCATGCCTTCAGTGATGATGTGTGTGCCGCTCGGCTCATCCCACTCAGCTTTTACTTCGAGACTTGCGAGGTAACGTGGCCCGGAGCGGTTATCTGGTTCAATGTGACGTGACATCTAGTGCGCTCTCCTCTTGATGCTAATCGGTCAAATGAGTCCGATTATTCCTCATCAGCTCGCAGCTTCTCCAACACCGAAAAATCTTCGAGTGTCGTAACGTCTCCTGCAACAGAACCACTGGTTGCAATCTCACGCAACAGCCGGCGCATGATTTTACCTGACCTGGTCTTGGGCAAAGCGTCTGAAAATCGAATGTCGTCAGGACGCGCGAGCGCGCCAATCTCTTTTACTACGTGCGCTCGTAACTCCTGATTCAGCGCATCTGACGAGCTGTGTGAGCCTTCGAGGGTGACAAAAGCCACGATTGAAGATCCCTTCAACTCGTCAGGTCGCGCCACGACTGCGGCCTCGGCGACCGCACTGTGCGACACCAGTGCGCTCTCGATCTCAGCAGTTCCTAGTCTATGTCCACTTACATTAATAACATCATCGATACGGCCCATTATCCAGAAATAACCGTCATTGTCGCGTCTCGCGCCGTCGCCGGCGAAGTAGATCCCGTCAATCTGAGACCAATACTGCTCGCGGTAGCGTTCATCATCACCCCAGATTGTTCGCAGCATCGACGGCCAGGGACGCTTGATCACGAGATAACCGCCCTGATTTGCGGCAACTGGCCGGCCGTCGCGGGTCAGTATGTCGGCATCGATACCGGGAAACGGTTTAGTTGCGGAACCGGGTCGAGTAGGGGTAGCGCCGGGAATCGGAGTGATCATCATGGCGCCGGTTTCCGTTTGCCACCAGGTGTCGACGATAGGGCAGCGCTTTTTGCCGATCAGTTCGCGATACCACATCCAGGCTTCAGGATTGATCGGTTCGCCGACTGTTCCGAGCAGTCTCAAGCTCGAAAGATCGTGTTTCAACGGCCAGCGTTCACCCCACTTTATAAACGCCCGGATTGCAGTTGGAGCAGTGTAGAAAATATTTACTCGATGACGTTCGATCATGCTCCAGAAACGATCCGGTTCGGGAAAGTTTGGTGCACCTTCGTACATCAAAACGGTGGCACCGTTTGAGAATGGTCCATAGACCACGTAGCTATGACCGGTGACCCAGCCGATATCCGCGGTGCACCAGTAAAGATCTTCGTCTTTGATATCGAACACCCATTTGGTCGTCAGGTGCGCTTGCAGCAGATAGCCGGCGGTCGTGTGGAGAATGCCTTTTGGTTTTCCGGTGGTGCCGGAGGTGTAGAGAATGTAAAGCGGATGTTCGCTGTCTAATTCTTCAGCGGCACAGTGAGCGTCGACGGTTTCCATTAACTCGTGCCACCAAAAATCGCGACCGGGTTCCATGTGCTGAGGCGAGCCGGTGCGTTTCACGACAATGCAAGCGTTAACCGACGGGGTTGATTTTAACGCTTCATCAACTGCGGGTTTGAGTTTGACCTCGCTGCCTCGCCGCCAGCCGCCGTCGGCGGTAACAACGAGCTTGCAACTCGCATCGTTAATCCTGTCGATCAATGCCGAACTGGAGAATCCTCCAAAAACAACTGAATGCGTGGCGCCGATGCGCGCACACGCGAGCATCGCAATCGCCAGCTCCGGGATCAGCGGCATGTAAAGCGCAACGCGATCGCCGGATTCGATGCCGGCGTGTTTGAGGACATTCGCAAACTTGCAAACTTCGGTGTGCAGTTGTTGATAAGTAAAGGTGCGAATCTCACCGGGTTCACCTTCCCAGATGAGCGCGGCTTTGTTGCGTCGCCAGGTGCTGAGATGGCGGTCGAGACAGTTGTAAGAGATATTGATTTTTCCGCCGCCAAACCATTCGGCGTGAGGCGGATCCCATTTCAGAACCGTGTCCCATTTCTTGAACCAGTGCAGTTCTTCAGCCATGCGTGCCCAGAAGGCTTCCGGATCGGCCGCGGCCTCTTCGCGAAGCTGATCGAGTTCGGCTAACGACTTGATGTGTGCATCGTGGGAAAACGCTTCGGGCGGCGAGAAAAGTCGGTCTTCATGAAGTACTGATTCGATGTTCGGATTAACAGTCGACACGGAACCTCGCTAATTCGTGGTTTTCTCTGTGCAACCTCTGTGTTCTCTGTGTCTCTGTGGTTGATTGTTTCTAAGCCATCGTTAACCACAGAGACACAGAGAACACGGAGGTTGCACAAAGAAGAATAATCGTCTCACCTGAAACCTTGCGTTGCGTGCCTGTGTATCACAGAATCGCTTGACGCGACAACAGGTTACAAGCAGTATGATTTGCTAAACACAATACAGCCTGAGATGCACGAGATGAAATGTCAAACATGTGGCGCTGAATGTGCCGAGGGAACGAGTTTTTGCCGGCAGTGTGGCGCTCAGATCAACTCGGAACAGCCGACAGTTCTTTTAGACGATGCCTCAACGCGGCACCTCGAGTCGCGAGACACGAGCCCTGGTCGTGGTCAGGTGATCACTCCTCAAGAAGCAGGCCCGACAAGCCGGAAGGCTATCTGGATTGGTGCTGCAGTGATCGCACTCGTCGGCGTCGTATGCGCTGTAACGCTAATCGGATTGCGTGGCAAGAGTGCCCGCGCCGGCGATCTGGTTTACCCAGGTTCGACAACCCTGATGGAGATGACAACCGCGGACGGCAGTCGCGCGCTTCAACTCGAAACGACCGATTCATTCAAGAGCGTTGAAGACTGGTACACGAAAGCTCTGAAACCGGAAAAGGTTATCCGGTTAACGCCGGCGACGGTCATCATTAAGAACGACAAGGTTACAACCACAATCGCAGCAGATGGTCCAAAGACCAGTATTTCGGTGAAGTCGTTGCCATGAAGTTTTTTGTTGGCACAAGCGGTTACAGCTACAAAGAGTGGAAGGGAAGTTTTTATCCCCAAAGTCTACCCGCCAAAGACATGCTCGCTTATTACTCAACGCAGTTGCGAGCTGTAGAACTCAACAACACTTTCTATCGATTGCCGCAGCCGGAGATGATCGAAAGCTGGAAGTCGCAAGTGCCGAAGAACTTTCGTTTCTCGGTAAAGGCTTCGCAGAGCATCACTCATTTCAGGCGACTCAAAGATGCCGGTTGGGCCACGCGAATGATGCTGGAAAGAATCTCAGCGCTCGAAGATCGTTTCGGCGTAGTTCTATTTCGACTTCCCGAAGACATGAAAAAAGATCTCGATCGGCTCGAGAGGTTCTTAAAAGAATTGCCGCGCGAGATCCCCGCCGCGTTTGATTTTCGACATGCCTCATGGTTTGACGACGAAGTGCTCGCACTGTTGCGTAGCGAGAATCGAGTTTTCTGCGTGACCGACTCGGACGAAATGCCCTCAGATCACATCGATAAGACAGCAGACTGGGGTTACGTGCGTTTACGGCGGGTGAAATATTCGACGTCAGATCTGGCTAAGTGGCACAAGCGTATGCAGGCGCAAAAGTGGAAACATGCTTTCGTGTTTTTCAAACACGATGATGAGGGAACCGGACCAAAACTCGCCGCCCAGTTTATTGCCATAAAGGATAAAGCCACGGATTAACGCGGATTTATCCGTGTCAATCCATGGCTGTCTAATTTGTGCAATCTGTGGATTAGAAGTTTCCGCCACACTCATCGTGTCCGCAGTCGCAGTCCAGTTCAATCGTCTGGCCTGAACCTTCACACGAAGCACTACAATATTTGCCATCCGGTTGCGCCGGACAGGTACAACTCGGATTCCTGCACTTGTTATCGTCCGCCATGGGATCCTCCTGAAAATTAACAGCTTTAGGGGTGCGCGAAAAGCTTAACAACTAAACCACTGCTCTCGCAATCTCGGCCGCAACGCGCGCATTGTTTTCGAGTAGAGCAATGTTGGCACGCAACGTGGCGCCACCGCTCCGCTCCGCCATCTGGCCCAACAGAAATGGAGTCAATGCCGGTCCGGTGATGCCTTTCCACTCTGCATCTTCTAGCGCGGTGGTCAGCACCTGCTGTAATTCTGTTGCCGGGACTTCAAATTCACCCGGCACCGGCACCGTAACCAGCAGGGCCGATTCTATTCCAAGCGCCCGTTGTGCTCGAAAGATGTCGGCGACGTCATTTGCAGTGTCAACACGCGCATCGATCGGCAAACCACTTTCACGCGAATAGAACGCCGGCAGTTCATCGCATTGATATCCGACCACCGTGACCGCATGTGTTTCGAGCCATTCCCGAGTAGCGGGCAGATCGAGAACAATCTTGGCTCCGGAACAAACAACAATGATCGGAGTACGAGCGAGTTCAGGCAGATCCGCGGAAATATCAGGTAGCGAACCTCGATGAACAC
The DNA here is from genome assembly GCA_963708055.1 of uncultured Acidobacteriota bacterium. GTDB lineage: Bacteria > Acidobacteriota > Blastocatellia > Pyrinomonadales > Pyrinomonadaceae > PSRF01. The sequence goes on from OY970193.1 coordinate 4,205,605, forward strand.
CGCCGATTCCACCGGTCGCGAAAACTTTGATTCCCGCGCGATGAGCGATCCAGGCCGTAGACGCAACCGTGGTGGCGCCGTGCCAGCCTTGTGCGACTGCCGGCGCGATGTCACGCGTGCTTATCTTTCGGATGTTGTTTTCGTGAGCGAGCGAGACGATCTGATCGTCGTTGAGTCCGACGGTGAGTTTGCCGTCGATAATTGCGATCGTTGCGGGAATGCTCCCGTTGTCATTCACCGTTGCTTCAAGACGACGTGCAGTTTCGAGGTTTTGTGGTCGCGGCAAACCGTGCGCGATTACCGTCGATTCGAGTGCAACAACCGGAAGTTGGGTGCGGACGGCGAGTGCGACCTCCGCTGCGATGTTAAGAAGCTCGTGCATTAACTGGCGCCGCTTTCGTTAAAGTAAAAATAGTGCCACCTTCTTTTCGTGGTTCCCACGAAATTCGCGCGTCAATCATGCCTGCACGCGCGCGCATGTTGGCCAACCCGCGACCTTCAGAGTTTGTATGCTGCGATTTGAACGGCTGGCCATTGTCCTCAATCCGCAAAGAGAAATCGCCTTCGTTAGCGCTCGTCACAAACATCTTCACTTCGGTCGCTTCCGCATGACGCCAGATGTTGTTCACCGCTTCCTGCACGATGCGATAGATCTGCATTTGCACGCTGGCCGAGAGTTCGCTGCGTTCTTCGATACCGTCGTCACAATGAAACTCGTAAACAAATCGTTTCTCGGCCGGTGCATCCTGAACCGCGTGCGAGAGGGCAAACTCGAGCGCCGCAGCAAAGCCGACGTTTTGCAACACTGACGGACTGAGATCCTCGCAGATACGCCTGACTTCCTGAGAAATCGTTTCGATTTCAGTTCGCAAGGCAACGGTCGGGGTCGACTCTCCGTTGGCTTTGATCTGATCGGTCAACAACGCCAGGTGACGAAGATCGGCAAGCGTTTGATCGTGCAGGTCGCGAGAGATTCTGCGTCGTTCGCGTTCGGCTTCGTTGGCGAGATTGAGACGAGCGTCTGCAAGGTCGCGGTTAGTGGCAAACAGCGCTGCACTTGTGGCTACGATACGACGGCGTTCAATTATGGCCCACAACAAAGCCAGCAACGCTAACGCCAGCAAGATCGCGAGTGCGGTCGACGTCCATGGAAACGGCGCCTTCGCCACCGTAAACGAAAAATTCAACGGCGCGGAGGGGGTCAAATCTTTTGTGAATGCTCGCGCTGTGACTGTGTAAGTCCCTGGTTTCAAACCCTCCATCGTAAACTGCGACTCGCGCGACAGTTTCTGCTTGATTGATTGACCGCCGCTATCAACAAGTGTGAACGCATACTGAAACTGTTCAGGAAAAGTGCGACTGCTAATCGCCGTTACGTCGACCAGCAAACTATTTTGTGGATATTCAAGATTGAGACCCGCCTGCAATTCCGACGGCGCGTGCACACGTTTGCTCAGGAGCCGCGTCACCGATAACGAAGGTTCGAGCTTGCCGGGTTCATAACGCGCAACACCACGATTCGTGCCGATTAGCACCACATCTTCCCCGTTTGCTTTTCGTTGCGGCCATACCGCGAAAACGTTTTGCGACGGCAGACCCTGTTCGGAGTCGAGTTCCGAAACGACTGGACCAACAACCGGATCGAGCAGCACCCGCAGGAGTCCGTTGCCGCGCGTGCCGCACCAGATCTCATTTGATTTATCTGACTGGATCGCAACGACATTTCGGGCGTCAATATTTGGCACCGTGAGATTGCACTCAGCGCCTGTTCGACAAAGAAAAATTCCCGAACCGGTGCCGAACCAGAGTGATCCGTCACCTGTTCGCGCGATCGATCTGACGGCTGTGCCCTTCATACTCGCGAAGGCAGGTTCTTCGCGAATCGTTTTGCCATCGGAAGCGAACACGCCATCACGTGTGGTTCCAATCAAGAGTCGATCTTCACCGTCAGCGAGCAAACTGATCACTTCACGCGCCGTGCCGGGAGCGTTGGGCCAGGTGAGATTGCTGCGACCTCCGTCGTAGCGCTCTATGCCGCGCCCGTAAACGGCGAAATATGTCGCACCGCGAAATTGAGTAACGGCACGTACGCTGCCGGTTGTATCCGCGCCTCCCGAACCCGTTTCTAAGCGAGTAAAGACGAGTTCTTCCAAACGTGTTTGCTGTCGTGGTGCGATGTAAAGACCGCTTGCCGATGCCACCAACAAACGCTGCGATTTATCTTCAGCGAGCGCGTAAATGACGTTTCGTCCGAGACCATTGACGAGGTTCCAGGTTGACGTTTCGTCGTCATAAACGAAAAGACCGCGATTTGTACCGGCGACACTGCGTCCGCCGCTGGTCGCAAAGAGTGACCTGACGTAATTTGTTTCGGCGTCGCCGATCGTGTCGACACGTGGTGCGTGTGGATCGTAGCGGCAAACGCCGCGATCGGTTCCAAACCAAATGACGCCTTCGCGATCCATGAAAATGGCGTAGACGTGGTCCGAACGCAGACCGCCGGCCGTGCCGTCAAAGGTGAACCGCTGCACTTTCGTTTTGGAGATTCGAAAAATACCACGCCCATCGGTGCCGACCCACATTTCATCTCCGATGGGTTTCAGGGCCATCACTGTACCAGTGGGTGCTTCGTGACGTTTCAAACTCGAGACGTCGTTGCCTGATAGCGTTCCCGGTTCTTCCTTCCTGGCACGCGCGCCGACCCAGAGTTTGCTTTCCTGATCTCGTTCGAGCGCGTTGATAAAGAAAGTCACCGGCCGCATCTGACTTTCCCTGGCCGCGCCATTCGCAATCTCCAGCACGCCACGGCTGTGCGTGCCAATCAGGATGCGACCATTAACAACGTTGACACTGGTGATTGGAAGTGGACCAGGACGTTCCCGATCGTTGCTTTCGAGCGGTTGGTTCAGAAGTGCGCGCGTGTCGATGACAGTGCTACGAATTGAAGTTGTTTCGCTGTCGGTGATCCCGGAGTTGACTACCGTCTCCACAATGCGTGCACGGCTCTCAAAGATGCGACCCTGCTCCGTTACGAGGATCGCCGCTCCCGACGAATCGGTCGCAATCGCCGTGATCGTTTGGCCCGACGTTTCATTCACTTTGATGAACGAGCCGCCGCTGTAGTACACCGCGCCGCCTTCGGTACCGACCCACATCGCGCCGTCTTTATCTGTCTGGAGCGCGAGGATGCGCCCGGCGGGCAACATCGTTTGCGTTCTGCGTCCATCAAACTTCGCGAGCCCGGTTTCAGTGCCAAACCACATCGCCCCATCAGGCGTTTGCGCGATGGCGCGCACACGATCCGAAGGCAAACCGTGAAACAGCGTGACCGCGCCCCACTGATGCAAACCTGTTATCGGAGTTGGAGAAGGTGACGGGGACGGTGAAGGCGAAGGCGAAGGTGATGGCGAAGCTTGTGCCTGCGGTTCGTCAGTCTGGGTCGAACCCGAAGGCAAGATCACCACGCAAAAACACAAAAAGAAACTAACGGCACAAAGTATAAACAGGATCCATTTTGTGTCTTTTGTACTTTTTCGTGGCCTCATTTCTTCTTCGAGGCGAGTTCGCGTTTCTGTTCTTCGTTAAACCGCTTCTGATCTTTCTGGAGCCATGCTTCGAGGTCGATCGCGGCTTTCTCGAGTTCGTCGCTGTTCAACAGGCCACGACGCAAAGCTTCAAAGAAGGCGCGCGTGCGAATATTGTAAGCGAGTTTCTCGTAACCCTCCTGATCGGTGCCTTCAGCAACACTCACGAAAAGTTTTTCATAAAGCGTGGCCAGCCTGCTCTCAACCCCTCGTAAACTCAACGAACACTTGCGCGCGATGGCCCAATTTGAAAGACCGAGCGCGAGATAGTAAAGCGCTTCAGCTTCAAACTCCGTCAACAGCGGTCGCTTGAACGAATCCTTAAATGCCGGGTCGATCATGTCAGCGCCGTCTTCGAGTACGGCAGCAACGAAGCGCAAGAACCGCGATTCCGGATTGTTTTTGTGGATAAAGCCGTATGCAGGTGGCGGAGCGACCGACTTTACAATCTTGCGAATCTCGTTGATGTAGATCTCGTGCGGAAACTGCGTCCAGAAGATGATGCGCGCAGTGGGGAAGTCGCGCCAGATTGCGCGTGCAGCCTTAACGCCCGATAGTTTCGGCATCTGGATGTCGAGAATGCAGACTTCGGGTCGTTCGCCCAGCGCGAGTTTCACCGTCTCTTCGCCGTCGCCGGCTTCGAATACGGGCATGTGCGACGGAAACTCTTTTTCGAGAATCTCGCGCAGGTAATGGCGCTGGGCCATGTTATCTTCAGCAATCAGGATTGACATGACGGTTGATGATAATCCACGGATGAAACGGATTGAAAGCCGGATCTGCGCTAATCTGATTTAATAATCCGTCTGATCCGTGGCAAATTGGAGAGGCAACTGATGAGACTTAGAAGATACACGTGTGCAATTCTTATTTGTTTAGTCGCTCTTTCACCGCTCGCCGCACAAACACGCGACGAGCGACTCTGGCAGCGGGCGCTGCAAATCCATCGCCGGGCGATCGTCATCGACACTCACAACGACGTCACCACGCCCATGACCAATAACGACTATGATCTGAGCGGCACTCCTCCAACGCCATATCGCACAAATATTGCCCGGATGAAACAAGGTGGGCTGACCGGCGAATTCTTTTCACTTTACGTCAAACCCTGGTACGTGCAACACGGCGGCTCGACGCGTCGCACATTAGACATGATCGATTCCGTCTATCGCGCTGTCGAACGTCACCCGCGCGATCTGATGCTGGCGACATCGGTGGCTGACATTCGCCGCGCCAAGCGAATGGGAAAGGTCGCGGCGTTGATGGGCATCGAAGGCGGTCATGCAATTGAAGACTCGCTACCGACCCTCCGCGAATTTTATCGTCTCGGCGTGCGATACATGACGTTGACCTGGAATAACACAAACAACTGGGCCGACGCCGGTCGCGGTGAAAAGAAGCATAACGGTCTCAGCCCCTTTGGTAAGGAAGTTGTGCGCGAGATGAATCGATTGGGCATGCTGATCGATGTGTCGCACGTTTCCGATAAAACGATGAGCGATGCGCTCGACGTCTCTGAGGCGCCGATCATCGCGTCGCATTCGTCAGCTCGCGCGCTCAGCAATGTGCCGCGAAACATTCCGGATGATCTGTTAAAGCGTATCGCGAAGAATGGTGGCGTGGTCTGTGTGAACTTTTACACGGCGTTTGTCGATACGAACACGGTCACGCCGCAAAGCGATGAACGCGATCGAAGATTGAAAGCGCAACAGGATGCGATCAACGAAAAGTACAAAGACGATCCGGAGCGACGTGCAGAGGAAAGCGATAAGCTCGAGGCGGCTAATCCATTGCCGCCGCTGCCAATCTCGAAGTTGATCGATCATATCGATCACATCGTGAAAGTTGCGGGTATCGATCATGTTGGAATCGGCGCTGATTTTGATGGGGCGAACGACATGCCCGAGGGCGCGCAGGATGTGTCCATGCTGCCAAACATCACGTACGAACTGTTGCAGCGTGGGTACAGTGAAAGAGATATCAGAAAGATACTGGGTGAGAATCTCCTGCGTGCGTTTGCGGAAGCTGAACTGGTGGCGCGCCGCTCAAGTAAGAGTATTAGTGGCGACGGCCGGCTTCACCGGATTAACAAGATGAGACAGGATTAACAGGATATTTCCGATTACAAGGATGTTTCAGATTGCGACGATTGCCGATACCGAATCTTGTTCATCCTGAGAATCTTGTAAATCTTGTTAAAAAAAAGAGCACGGCGCATGACGTCCGTGCTCTAAGCAGAAAAGAAGAGAATGTTTTAATTAGCGATTCTGGCCACCACGATTCTTGCCACCTGACTGATGTCCGCCAGTGTCTTCGTCGTCGTCCAGATTTCGCGAATCTCTTTGGCCACCAAACTGGCCTTCATCCTGTTGGCCACCGGTATGCTGGCCGCCTTGTTGCTGGCCCTGACCACCTCGTCCCGGTGACTGCTGGCCAATGTCCTGGCCTTCCTTGTTACCCATGTTTCTCTGAAGATCGTCGTTCTTCATTCTGTCATCTGCCATGTTAATAATCCTCCCATTGTTCGATGGTAATGGCTCGCCGGAGTTCCAAACGACAATCGTTCTCCGGCGAGTTACTGCCGCTAGATGACTATTCAACCTTTGTGCCATTTCCAAACGGGCAGCAAATTGCATTTATCACCGCAAAAGTAAGCGAATAGAGGCTTTGAAAACGATACGCCGGGAAATGAAATAATACACACGCATGCTATTATTCTTCGCAATCAATGATTGCCGCAGGCCTCTACGTTCATATTCCTTTTTGTAGTTCGCGTTGTTCTTACTGCGACTTCGCCACCGGCCTTTATCAAAGCGAACTCGCCGAGCGATATGTGTCCGCGCTCGTGACGGAGATACGATCGTCCACAACAACAGGCGCGATCGTCGACACGATTTATTTTGGCGGCGGCACGCCTTCGCTGCTTTCACCCGCACAACTCGAACGCATTCTCGGTGCTTTGCACGCAAGTTTTACAGTTAATGCCGGTAGCGAGATCACACTCGAGATCAATCCCGGCAGCGCGACGGTGGAAAAACTTCGTGCCTTAAAGGAATCGGGCGTGAATCGCGCCAGCTTCGGCGCGCAAACATTCGATGACGCCGAACTCGCAAAACTCGGTCGCTCACACACCGCCGCCGACACACTCGAAACTTTCGCGGAGTTGCGACGCGCCGGCTTTACAAATGTGAGTTTTGATTTGATCGCCGGCTTGCCCGGTCAAACACTTGCGGGTTGGCAAAAAAATATCTCCCACGCACTTGAGCTACAGCCGGAACATCTTTCGTTCTACCTGCTCGAAGTACATTCCGGAACACCGCTGGCAGAACACATTCGACGCGGAATTCAGCCTGAACCTGACGACGATCTCGCGGCCGTAATGTATGAGTGGATGTTGGAACAGGCATGCCGTGCAGGTTACGAGCACTACGAGATCTCAAATCTTTGCCGGCCTGGTTTTCACTCGCGACACAACGTCAAATACTGGAGCGCGGAGCCGTATTACGGATTTGGTTGTTCGGCGCACTCTTACGATGGCGCGAGGCGACGCTGGTCCAATCATCGTGACGTTTTGAAATATGTCGAAATGGTGGAAAGCGGTGTGTCGCCGGTGGTCGATGAACAACAGTTATCATCGTCAGACGTGCGTGCGGAAGCTGTATTCCTCGGGATGCGACTGATGCAGGGGGTTGACCTGCGGCGCTATCAGGAATCGTTTGGGGTAGATCTTCGCGACGAGCACCGCGCCGATCTCGATCGCTTTTGCAAAGCCGGGCTGCTGGAGTTTGACGGCGACCTGCTTAGATTGACTCGCGCGGGCGCTTTGTTATCGAACGAAGTGTTTGCCGCATTTGTGTAGAACTAATGATCATAGCCATCGATGGTCCATCAGGCTCGGGAAAATCAACGCTGGGCCGCATGTTAGCCCGCGCGTTGAATCTGTTGTACGTCGATACCGGTTCGATGTATCGGGCAGTGGCGCTCGCCGTGCTCGAAACGCAGACTGATCCGGCGAACGCCGAAGCTGTTACTGCGCTCGCGAACCGGATCGATATCGACCTGGCAGGCGATCCCGATTCGTTGACTGTTCTGCTTGATGGCCGTGACGTGAGTGATGAGATTCGAACGGATCGCGTCACGGAAATGTCGTCGATAGTTTCCAGCATCCCCGGTGTGCGGCGAGCGATGGTTGATCGACAGCGAGTTTTTGGTAAACGAGGCGCGGTGCTGAATGGTCGCGACATCGGCACGGTCGTGTTTCCTGACGCCGATGTCAAATTTTTTCTCACGGCTAATCCGGAGGAGCGCGCGGAACGTCGTTACAAGGAAGATCAGATGACCTGCGCTTCCGACGCGTCGTTTTCGGAAACGCTCGCCGACATGATCGAGCGCGATCGACGCGACTCAACACGCGCTGATTCGCCGCTGAGAGCTGCCGACGACGCGATCGTCGTTGATTCAACGGGAAAGAGTATCGAGGAAGTTTTTCAGTTAATGTTAGAAAGAGTTATTAGCCACGGATTACACGGATAAAACGGATCAATCCTTAATGGGTTTATCCGTGTAATCCGTGGCAAAATATTTCGATATGTTTACAGGAATCATTGAAGAACTCGGAAGCGTCCGCACCATCGAAGAGCACGGCGAGAATGCGCGTATCGTAATCAGCGCGCGCATTGTTACCGAAGGCACGAATCACGGCGACTCGATCGCGGTGAACGGTGTTTGTCTAACGGCGCTCGACATTCATCCGGATTCTTTTGCGGCTGATGTTTCTCGCGAGACGCTGCTTCGTTCCACGCTGGGCAGGTTACAACCCGGCACGCCCGTCAATCTCGAACGCGCCGTTACTCCCGCGACGCGCCTCGGCGGTCACATCGTTCAGGGACACGTCGACGCTCGCGGAACATTTACCGGAGTAGAAGATCACGGCGAATCGTGGACGGTCAGGATCGCTTATCCGAAAGAGATCGGGCGTTATCTCGTCTTCAAAGGCTCGGTGACCGTGGAAGGAATCAGTTTAACTATCGCAGCCCTGACGGATGATTTCTTCGAAATTGCCATTATTCCCAAGACCTGGGAAGTCACAAATCTCTCCCACTTAAAGCCGGGCGACGACGTCAACCTGGAAGTCGATGTCATCGGGAAGTACGTCGAAAAGCTCCTCGCCTCGACGAAATAGGCGCTCTTGGAGTGTGGTGCCTTGGCACCGCTTTGGCCAAAAATTGGCGCTTTCAACAAAGCAGGACCAGCGTCATCTTTTACCAAAGCGCCGGCAAGGTGGCGCGCTCCAGGGAGACTCCCAATTCCATGCGTTTGTGCACTTTCGTGGGCATCTGCTTTGGGTTAACATGAGGCCCGTGACTCTAGCGACCATTGAAGAGGCCGTGGCCGAGATCCGCGACGGCCGGATGATCATCATTGTCGACGACGAAGATCGTGAAAACGAGGGTGATCTGGTCTGTGCGGCGGAAAAAGTTACCCCGGAGATCATCAACTTCATGGCCCGGCACGCCCGCGGCCTGATTTGCCTGCCGCTTACTGAAGATCGTTGTGACGAACTTCATTTGACGACGCAGGTCGCCGACAACACGTCGTATCTCGGCACTGCGTTTACAGTTTCCATCGACGCCCGTCGCGGCATCACTACCGGAATCTCTGCCGCCGATCGTGCGACAACGATTCTGGTGGCGGTTGATCGCGAATCGCGACCCCAGGATCTCGCCCGGCCCGGTCATATTTTCCCTCTGAGAGCAAAGAATGGCGGAGTGCTGGTGCGGCCCGGTCAAACCGAAGCCAGCGTTGACATCGCGCGAATTGCCGGTCTTTATCCGGCCGGCGTGATTTGCGAGATCATGAATGAGGACGGGACTATGTCGCGTTTGCCGCAGCTCCAGGAGTTTGCGGCGCAGCACAATCTGAAAATGATCAGCGTGGCTGAGCTCGTCCGTTATCGCATTTGCAAAGAAGCACTCGTGCGCCGCGTGGTCGAGACCGATTTACCGACCGTCTATGGTCGCTTCCGTGCGGTGGCTTATGAAAATGTAATCAACGGCGACGTGCACCTGGCCATGGTGATGGGCGAAGTCAATACTGACGAGCCGGTGCTGGTTCGCGTGCACACGGAAAACGTCACCTGCGACATGTTTGGTTCCCTGATCGACGATACCGGTTTTCAACTCCACACGGCGCTCGAAAAGATCGCTGCGGATGCGCGCGGCGTGGTGCTTTACCTGCGCCAGCGAGAACATAGCCTCGACTTGGTCAACCAATTGCGTACGTACAACATCATGCAGCAGCGAGGCATCAACAAACGAGACGCAAGTTTGGAAACGGGTTACGGAGTCGATCGCGATTATGGTGTGGGGGCTCAAATCCTCCACGACCTGGGATTGCGCAAAATATTACTGCTTTCGAATCATCCCCCCAAAGTGGCAGCTCTGGAAGGCTTTGAGCTCTCAGTGGTCGGTAATGTTCCGTTGGGCCATCCTGCATCTTTGAAGGACCAACAGGGCGTTGCCGATGAACCTAATTGAGGTTTAGTCACGAATGGGCGCACCAAAAGCACAGTGAGCTTTTTGTGACTTTTGGAGCTTCTTGGCGGCACTTCTCCCCTCTAGAATTGTGAATCGTGTACCAGGATCGGTGTTAATCCGTATCTCAAAGTTAGCTCTACTCGCGATTGAGTTATGAGTGTAGAGAAAAAGCCTACCATCCGAAAACGTTGGCGTTACTTCAGTCGCCGCCATGCATTTATCGCCGCCGGGATCGTCGGTGGCGGTGCGCTGGTGTTGATTGTGCTGGTCCTATTTCTGTTTCGTCTGGGTTTTGTCGATCGTTACGTCGCCAATCAGATCAAGCAGACCTTTGCAAACTACGGCATAAGAGCCGAGATTCGTGATTTTCACGCGACTTTCCCGCCTCGGACCGTCGAGATGGATGGCATTGAACTTTACGATGCCACCACCGGTGAGAAACTCGGCAAAATCGATCGGCTGTTGGCAACTGTCAGTATTGAAGATATCTACGCGCTAAATCTTCAAAGAAATATCAATCTCGACGATTTAAAAATCGAAGGCCTTGAAACCTGGGTGACCTTTGACGAACAGGGACGTTCAAATTTTCGCAATATCCAGATTCCACCACCCGAACCAAACCGTCGTATTCTATTCGCTTACTCCGCCGCCACTATCGAAATCAAAAACGGCGTGGTCCATTACGGCGATGTTCGTCACGACATCTCCGGCGAAGCCCGAAACTTACAGGTGACGGTCCAACCACCCGATCAGAGTGTTCCGGTGGGAACTCGCATGACCGCGCTTCAGCTTGCTTTCTCGAATTCAACGTTCATGTATGACGGACGGCCCATCAACAACATTGACGTGTACGCGCGTGTGCGGGCCAATCAAACCAGGGCCGAGATTGATGAGCTGGTATTGAAGTCGCCGGTGGCTGAAGCGCGGATGAATGGTGTGATGGACGACTGGCGCGCGCTTCGTTACGAGATGAACATCACTTCGACGGTCGATCTCACGCAGATGTCTGACACGTTGCAGGCGAGCACGGCCGTGCGGGGCGCGGGTAATTTCAGCGGAAAGTTAACGGGTGAAGGTGATCAATTCAAAATCGAGGGCCAGATTCAATCGGATGCGTTGGCTGCGGACAATCTCCGTTTGCAGGGATTGAATGTTAGTGGGAGTGGTTCAGTGCAGGGCCGGAGCTACGCGATCAATGGCAAGGCGGTCGCGGAACTTTTCAACGCCGGAGATTTCCAGATCGATTCGTTGCAGCTCGTCGGCAACATAACGGGCACGGGCGAAAACTTCCGCTGGGTAGGTGAACTGCGCGCGGTGGCCGAAAGAAGTTACGGCACTACGCTTACCGGTTTGATACTGCGCGATGCGCGCGCCGAAATGAACGACGGCGTGTTGACGGCGTCGTCGAATCAGTTCTCGGCGAATGAACTGCGTGCTTCGGGCGCAAAAGTAAATGGCATCACCGCTTCCAATCTGCAAATACGAAATCAAAACAACGTCACGACCGGATCTATCGCGACCGTCAAAGCCGGCACGATCTCCGCATCGGGAGCCGAGGTCAAAGGCGTTACCGCTAACAACGTCGATATCACCGATCGCGATGGGGTCACGAGCGTGGTTGTCAAAGATGTGCAGGTGGGGGCTACGAGTGCGTCGGGTGCGGAGATTGGCAGTTTGAATATCGCCGGCGTGCGGTTGTCAGTGCGTAACAGAAGAATCGAAGGTTCGACCGCCGACATCGATGCCGGAACCGTGAAGTTTGCTGATGGCCAGGCTGAAAACGTGAAGCTGGCGAAACCCGTGTTTGTCGTTGAGCCGTCGGGCAGTTATCGAGCCAGTGCTGATTTGAGTATCGGTGGCGGTGTGTTGGGCAGCATGAACATGGGCCAGGCGCGGGCCAATGTGGTGGCCACTAATCGCGAGATTCAACTCAATAATTTCACTGCCGATGTGTTTGAGGGACGAGCGAGTGGAAACGCGCGCGTTGCAATTGCGAGAGGCGGCACGTCGCAAGTCACGGCAGACTTCCGCGATATCGAAATCGCTGGTCCATTGACGGCGATGGCAGGTAGCGCTGTGCCGCTGGCTGGTAAAGCGACGGGCCGCGTGGATTTAACGTTCCCCGGCACCGAATTCAAACTCGCGTCAGGAACCGTAACCACACAACTGACTGCGTCGGCAGGCGAGGGCGACAGAATTCCGATTACCGGCGAAGTAGCGATGCGGGCCAATCGCGGCTCTTTTGATATTCAACAGGTGAACCTCCAAACGCCCGCCACGCGACTCAGCGCCAGCGGACAGTTCTCGTTTGAAAACGATTCCAACCTGCAAGTTGATCTAACTTCGTCAGATGCGACTGAATTGCAAGCCGTGCTTATCTCATCCGGGCTTTTGCCGGAAGTCGAGGAGCAAATGCGCAGCTACGGCGTCGGATTGGCCGGTCAACTCGCGTTCAACGGAAACATTCGCGGTCCACTCAACTCGCCAAATGTAAATGGGAAGTTTTCCGTCGGCACGTTGATCGTCAATGGATACGAGTTTGGAACTCTGTCGGCGACCGTGGCGATGAACGAAGCCGAGATCCGCGTGCCCGATGGCAATCTGGCGGAGCGTGATGGCGGCGGCGTGAGGTTCTCGCTGATTGCTCCACGTCACGGTGAAAACAATATTTCGGTTGACGCTACCCTCGATCGTTTTAGCGCCAGAACGCTGCTGGCATTATCGCCGATGAGTGGTAACCAGCAGTTTACCTCTGACACTGAGTCGGATCTCTCCGGCCAGATCAAAATAACTGGAATTCCAAACGCGATGAGCGGCAGCGCGGATCTGCGTTTTGGACCAGGCCGGCTGGGCGGCGAACCGCTCGAGAGTATGGTGGCGCGCGCCACGTTTAATGGTCCAAACGTCAATATCGAGAACGTTGACGTTCGCCTCGGCGCGGGGCACATTGTTGCCAACGGAAATTTCAACACGCAAAGCAAGGCGTTTGATTTCCAGGGACGCGCTGAAAACGTTCAATTGGCAAGGCTGACGGCGCGGGCTAACAGACCGGGATTTCCAACCTTTACTGGACTCGCGGACTTTACCGCGCGACTGTCCGGCAATCTCACTGAGGAAGATTTTTCGAATTACCAGATCACGTTTGACGGGCAGGGGCGCGATGTAACGATCAACGGTCGCCCGGCAGGCACCGTCGCACTGTCCGGCAAGACTGAGAATCAGCAACTCAATATCAGCTTCACTACCGGCGTGCTTGGACCACCGCAAGTGGTCGCCGCCCAGATCAATCTGGCCAGCCCGGCCCTGGCCACAACGATTGAAACGACGTTTACAAATGCCGATCTGACCAATCTCTTTCAGATCGCGATGCCCGGCGCCGCCGTGCGCATGTCAGGCCGCGCTAATGGCAGTGTGAAAGCGTCAGGCAATCTGATTGACGACGATCAGAACTTTTCACTTTCCGGTTTGTCGGGTACCGCAAACTTTAGCGAACTCAGTTTCCGAGTTGAAGACGTTCAACTCAGTGCCACCACGCCGTTGGTTGTTCGCTTCACGCCGAGTGAGCTAACACTTGAAGGCGCGCGCTTCACTGGCCCGGGCACAAATATCGTGCTTGACGGAACACTCGCTACCGGAACCGGCGGCAAGCAGAACCTGAACGTCAACGGTAATTTGAACATGCGTGTGCTCAACGGTATTTCGCCCGACTTTTTCTCGTCGGGAACCGCCGACGTGGCAGTACGCATCAACGGCAACTTTGAAGATCCGCGGGTTATCGGTACTGCGTCACTCAACAACGCTTCGGTTTCAGTTCTCTTGGGCAACGAGCGTTGGACCGTCGCAAACTTGCGCGCTGCGCTGCGATTCACGGCAAATCAGGCACAGATCGATTCGCTCAACGGTACGATTGGTGGCGGTCGTGTTTCTGCCACCGGCGGTGCTTTGCTTGACGGATTCACGGTTTCTTCGTTTCGCATCAGCCTGCAAGGCGATGATGTGACCGTGCCGTTCCCACCTGATTTTCGCTCGACGCTCGACGCCGATGTCGAGATTCGCGGCTCTTCACGCGAACAGTTGATCAGCGGTCTGGTTACTCTGCGCCGCACGGAATACACCACGGACATTGAACTCGCCGATCTAATCAACGCGCGACGTGAATCAATCGAGGAAGGCACTGAAATCGAGCTTACTCGAACGGCTTTGTTTGGAGCCCTGCGAGTTGAAGGAAGAAACGCACTCGTCGTGCGCAACAACCTCGCCGATCTCGTCGGTTCCGTATCGCTTCAGTTGGATGGTCCAGTCAACGATCCGACTATCTCCGGCAGAATCACAGCTACGAGCGGCACCCTCAATTTCCGCAACGACCGTTACGAAATTACACGAGCGTTGCTGGATCTGCCGCCCAGTCGCAACGCGGATCCGATCCTGAATATTCAAGGCGAGTCGCAGATTCGTGGATATCGCGTGATTGTTGGTCTAACTGGACCACTTTCACAGCCGCAGGCGTCGGTGCGTTCTGAACCGGCCTTGCCACAGGCGGATGTCGTTTCCCTGATCACAACCGGACAACTTTCTTCAGGCGACACCAGTTCGTCAGTCCTGGCCCAGTCGGAAGTCGGCGCCGCCACCAGTTTGCTTACGGATGCGCTGATAAATGCGCCGGCGCAACGCGCCACCAGCAAGCTTTTTGGCTTAACGCGTTTTGAGATCAACCCGGTCATCGGCGGCACGGCAGGTTCGACTCCGGGCGCCCGATTGACGCTCGGCAGACGAATCAGCAAAGAAGTGAGCGTTACTTATTCAACCAACGTCACTTCAGATCCGAATCAGATTCTATCGCTCGAATATCGCGTTTCCGATCGACTCTCGTTTGTCGCGCAGTACGAACAAGCTTCGACGAGACGACTGAGTGCGCGCACTAACAACTTCAATTTTGAGATTCGTTTTAGGAAGAGATTCTGAGCAAGGGGTACGTCAGGGACATTGTTGCTGCAGCCACAAAGAGACAGAAAAGCCGCAAAATATTTTAAGCAGGCTGTTTCGCTTTGCGCCCTCGTTGCGTTTCTTTGGGTCGTGGCAGTTCAGGCTAAAACTTCGAAAAACGGCCGATTTGAGGACTATGAAGGTCGCCAGATAGTCGCGATCGAGGTTGTATTCGAAGGAACCGCGAATGAACCCGCGGCCCAGGCGGAGTTTCTTGCTCTCCTCAAAGTCGCGCCAAATACTCCGTTTTCCACCGTCCACGTACGGGAATCGCTTCAGGCCTTGTTCGACTCCGGGCGCGTTGCAAATGCACGCGTTGAAGTGATCGAAGCAGGGACCACGCGAACTGGTCCAGTCAGGCTTCGTTTTGTCGTGCAACGCCAGATTCAAATCGGCGACGTGCGCATCGAACTTGGACCAGTAACCGGCACGCCAATTTCGATCGATGAGGTGCGTGGCAGGCTGAATTTTGTTCAGTCAGGAAACCGGCTCACCAAACAGATCATTCTGAAAAACGCCGACGAGATTCAGGTCTACCTGAGAGATCTCGGCTACTTCAACGCGACCGTTGAACCTGTAGAGCAACTCGGCCCGCGTGGCCTGCGCGCCTCAGTCACTTACAAGATTACGCCCGGCGAACAAGCGAAGGTGGGGAATTTCATAATCAAGATCGCCGGCTTCAACGAGTCGACAGTTCGACCGACGCTGGCGTTGCAGAATTCGGTTCCTTTCACACGCGATGCGCTTGCTACCGACCTGACTCGGATTCGCGAAGCTTTGGTCAACGCTGGTTATCTGGCGCCGATACTTGAGGATGCACGCGTGGAGCGCGATGCCGAAGCGAATTCGGTCACCATCGTTCTCGAAGGCGTCATTGGTCCAAAAGTTAATGTGGTCGTTAAGAACTACGAGATTAATGAGAAAACACAACGCGAGTTGTTGCCGGTAAAGCGCGAAGGCAATGTCGACTTCTCTGCAACCGTTGAAGGCGCGCGTCGCATTCGCAACCGGTTGCAGGAAGATGGATTTTTCTTCGCCGAAGTCACTCAAACCTGCACTGTCACTAACCCGCCGGCTGATCTCGGAACGAATGGCACCAGCGAAACTTGTGAAAATCTGAACCCCAACAATCTAACCGGCAACAACGTCACGATTGAGTATCAGGTCGAGCAGGGCCGCCGCTTTCGTCTCACTGACATTCGCATCACGGGCACGAACAAGTTGACGTTTGAAGACGTGGAAGCCGATCTGAAGAGTCAGAAGGCGAATGCGATTGGCTTGATTCCGTTTCTGGGTTACGGGCGTGGTTACACCAGCATCACCCTCCTCGAACAGGACAAGCGCACGATCGAAGCTTTCATGCGCGATCTCGGTTATCGCAAAGCGTCGGCACAGGTTCTTCAGGGCGTTACCATCGACGGCGACAATCTGATCATCACGTTTGAAGTAACCGAAGGTCCGTTAACGCGTATTGCCGGGCTCGACATAAAAGGAAACCGGATTTATACCGACGAAAGAGTAAAGCGTGTTTTACGCACTGTGATCAACGCTCCATATTCGCGCTCACAGGCGCGGATTGATGCCGATCGCCTCGCGACGGTTTATTCGCGCGATGGTTATGTGAATGCGCGTGTCGATTTTTCGGTGGTCGAGTTGCCGAAGAAAGGCGACGAGGAACAAGTCAGGCTCGTTTACGCGATTACTGACGAAGGCGATAAGGTTTTTATCAGCCAGATCATCATCAACGGCGTTACCGGCAACGCTAGCACGCGTCGCACCAAACGACAGGCCATCAGACGTGCGATTCCAATTGCCGAAGGCGACGTGCTCCGGGCCGATCGTATTTCCGATGCGGAACGCGAGCTGTATCTCACTGACGCCTATCGTCAGGTTGTGATCCACACGCAACCTGCCGCCGATGCGCCTTCGGGTTACAAACAACGCGACGTAATTATCGACGTTGAAGAGAAGAAGCCCCGCGTGATGGATTACGGCGGCGGCTTTTCCACCGATGCCGGTGCGCTCGGTCTGTTTGAAATCAGTAACGTAAACCTGATGAATCGTCTGCGACACGGAGCGATGCGGTTGCGTGCGAGCCGTCGTCAGCAGCTTGTCCGACTCGAGTATTTTGATCCGCGCTTTGTTCGTTACAACAAGACTCAGTTTGCACCGCTCGCGGCGTCGCTCGAGTATCAACGCGACTCGACGATCACGCGCTTTTTCCGGTCGGCAATCGATCGCGGCACAATGGGCATCGTGCAACGACTCGATGAGGATGGAAACCCGATCGACATTTTTGGTGTTCGTGTAAACGAGCCTACCATCAACCGGTTTACAGCCACGGTTGAGACTCAGCGCGTGCTTGATCGGAGATCGCGGACCATCGTCTTTGGACGTTTCAGCTATGAAGACGTGCGGCTTTTCAATCTCGAGAGCCTCGTGGTGCGTCCGATTCTCGAGCCTGATAAAAAAGTGCGACTGGCTCGTTTCGGTGCTTCACTTGTCAGAGATACGCGCCAGCGGTGCGAAAAGGGTTTATATGCACGTAGCCTGGATGAAGATGACGTGCCGGGCGCGCCCGGTGAAGTGTGTCGCTACAATCAGGTTGACGCCACGCGCGGCGGTTTTCTAAGTGTCGATTACGCGGTCGCGTTGCGCCAGCTTGGCGGAAACATCTCGTTTAATCGTTTTCAAACGACTTACCGGCATTACTACAAGGTTTCGGCACTGCGCGATACCGTGTTGGCCAGCAATCTCACCCTCGGACTTGCGAACGTCTTCAATCCACGCGATCGCGATGAGAATGGCGTGATTGACGAGATCGATTTGACGCTCCCGATCAGTGAACGATTTTTCTCGGGCGGTTCTACCACGCTGCGTGGATTCAATTTCGAAGAGGCTGGTCCACGTCAGGTTGTAATTCCAGAGGGGCCTTTCCGCGACGGGGATGAAAACATTGTTTTTCTTAATCCGTTTACAGTGCCGGTCGGCGGTAACGCACTCGCGGTCGTTAATCTGGAAGCGCGAATTCCGTTGACCAAGTCAGTGCAGGTGGTGCCGTTCTACGATGGCGGCAATGTGTTTCGCCGAGTCGGCGAGCTGTTTGGCAAGGAAGATACGACGCCTTTGCCGCCGGGAGATCTTTTAGCGGCGATAAACAGAGCGAATCTGCGCGCGCATTGGACGAACACAGTCGGTCTCGGATTCCGTTTACAGACTCCCTTTGGCGGCGCGCTGGCAGTGGATTACGGTTTTCTGCTGAATCCGCCGGAGTTTCTGATTCCACAGCGTGGTCCAGGAAATCTTTTTGATGGCACACCGGCCATCTTCCGTCTGCATCGCGGGAACTTACACTTCCGCATCACGCAGACGTTCTGAGGAGTGGGGATGAAAGAACACAATCCATCCACGGATTACACAGACAAGGCTTATCTCCGTAAGCTGTGGATGCTGGCTCTTTTTGTCTTTGTCTTTTTTCCGGCTCAATCCAAAGCGCAGGAAGTGATCGACAAAATGGTGGCGACGGTGAATGCGGGTGTAAAAACGGATCTGATCACCTATTCCGACCTGATGTGGCAGTTGGCATTACAACCCAGCACCGTGCTCGATAACCCCACCTCGGCGGAGCTCAATAGCGCGCTGCGGCTCTTAATCGATCAGCGCCTGATACTTCAGGAGGCTGAGAAAATTCCGACCATCGTTCCCACGCAGAAAGAGATCAGCGATGCGCGCGCGGAACTGGCGCGTCACTTCCCGTCGCAACCCGAGTTTCAACGACGCATCCTGCAAGTTGGATTGACGAGTGAAAAAATCGACGAGATCGTCGAGCAGCGGCTCAAGATGGAAAAGTATTTGGACTTTCGTTTCAGAAATTTCGTAGTAATAAGTCAGAAGGAGATTGCTGACTATTATCGCGACGTCTACGTGCCACGGTTCCAAACGCGTTCCCCGGGACGCATCGTGCCTTCGCTCGAGCAGATTCGTAACGAGATCGAGCAGAGCTTATTGGAGGCCAAAATAGAATCTGACACGGACGCTTTTCTCGACAATGCCCGCGAACGTGCGGAGATCGTGATTCTCAGTCCCGTTTGACCTTAGCCCTATGTCCTCATTGCCGCCCCCAAAGATCGGGCTTGCGCTGTCCGGTGGCGCCGCGCGCGGTATGGCCCACGCCGGTGTGGTGCGGGCATTGTTGGAAAATAATATTCCGATCGACTATCTGGCCGGCACGTCGGCGGGTTCGATTGTAGGCGGTGCTATTGCCGCCGGAATGCCGGTCGAACAGATCGAAGAGTTTAGTCGCGCGATGCGTTGGCGCGACGTTGGTCGCGTAACGGTCTCGCGGCTTGGCGTGCAAAGCAACGAACGTCTCGAACATTACCTCAGAGCGCGTTTACCCGTAACAAAATTTGAAGAACTGCGAATCCCGTTTGCCGCTGTGGCTACGGATCTGAAGACCGGCAAGCCTGTGATACTGAAAGATCAGGGCGACTTGCCGTTTGCGATTCGAGCCAGTTGCACGATTCCCGGTTTGTATGTTCCGGTGACCGATGAACACGGCCGGCAACTGGTTGATGGTGGGCTGGTTGCAACTATTCCCGCGACCGTTACGCGATCACTCGGCGCCGACATCGTGATTTCGGTTGACGTGAACAGCGAAGGCGCCACTTTCCTGGGACCGTCAAGTTCGGTGATTGGCGTCTTATTGCAGTCGATGATGGTGGTTCAGAGGACGGCGTCGAGTTATCAACTGGAAATGTCAGATCTGGTGATCAGCCCGAAAGTCGGCCACATTCGTTGGGATGAAATGGGACGCGCCGATGAGTTAATAGCCGCCGGTTACAAAGCGGGACTCGAAAGTATTCCCAGTATCCAGGCGCTGCTCGAACCCGCGCGTCTCGCAATTTAGAATTCCTCACGCATTAAACATTTATACAAATCACAAGATACTGAGAAGCACTGAAGGACTTGGGGGGAAGAACTCCGGCTGGCGGACGTCTCTGCCAATTCGCCCATGGTTATTGAGGCTACATCTCTGCCCGATTCTCGACGGATCGCTGTTAAACGCCGGATTGTTAGATTGGGTCTCGTGCTGTTCCTGATCGCGGCTGCCGTCGCGGCCGATGCGCTCGCCCGTTCCTACCGCTTTTACTCCCAAGTTATCGATGCCCGACTCGCCAGTGGGTACCTGACGAGCAGGCCTGGTCTCTACGCCGCTCCGCGTGTGCTTGAAGCTGGGCAAAAGTTGTCGCGCGACAAAGTTGTTGTTGCGTTGCGCCGCGCCGGCTACCTGGAATCGAATGCCAGCAACGTGTGGAGTGGAAGTTTTGTTCCGGCCGACTCAGCGTTGGAGATTCGCGCCGCGCGGGCAAAGGAACCGCAAATGGTCCGGGTGACTTTTGCCGGCGATGAAATTGCTGAGATTCGCGGCGAAGACTTTGGCCTGGTTGAGTCGTTCACTCTCGAACCGGAAATCCTGTCAACGGATCTTTCGGCCAAAGCAGGTAAACGCGAGGTTTTGAGTTTTGGCGAGATTCCAAAAGTTTTGGTCGACGCGATACTCGCCGTTGAAGATCGCCGTTTCTTCGAACATTCGGGTGTGGACATCAACGGCCTCGCGCGTGCGCTCTTGCGTAATGCCGGTGAAGAGCGATTGGGCCAGGGTGGATCGACCATCACTCAGCAGCTCGTTAAGAACACCTACCTGACACCGGAAAAAACGTTCCAACGAAAGTACGCCGAAGCGATGCTTTCGCTTGCTCTCGAACGGCGGCTCTCCAAGAACGATATTTTTGCGCTTTACTGTAACGAGATCTACATGGGCCAGCGGGGCGCAGTTGCAGTGCGTGGCGTGAAAGAAGCCGCCAGAATTTTCTACGGAAAAGAGCTTCGTGACTTAACGTTGTCAGAAGCTGCGACTCTCGCCGGCATGATTCAGAGCCCGGCGCATTATTCATTGCTGCGCCATCCCGAAGCCGCGCGCGCGCGACGGAATATCGTCCTTGCGGCAATGAAGGAAAACGGTTCGATCACCGTAGAGCAACGAGATGCAGCGACTGCGGAATTGATAAGAGTTGGACCTGCCCCCAGTCTTGACCACTCACTTGCACCGTATTTTGTCGATTATGTAAATCGTTTGGCTGAGTCGGAGTTTGAGACGTCGGCTAGTAATCAGCGGATTTACACGACCATCGATCTCGAGTTGCAACAGGTTGCTGAACAGGCACTGAAACGTCAATTGGATAAGCTCGATTCGGTTTACGCGAGTCGCGGAATCAAACCGCAGGCTGCGCTCGTAGCGCTGGAGCCGCATTCGGGCAAGGTGCTGGCGATGGTGGGCGGTCGCAACTACGCCGAATCGCAATTGAATCGCGTCACGGACGCGATGCGTCAACCGGGATCTACATTCAAGCCGTTTGTTTATGCGGCAGCGCTCGAAGACGGCATGTCGCCGGTGCGGATGTTTATGGACGCGCCGCGTGACTTTGTTTACGACCGCAATAAGAACTATCGACCCGCAAACTACGGCGGTGGCTATTCAATGGGTGAAGTGACTCTGCGTACGGGGCTGGTGAAGTCACTCAACGTCGTCACTGTTGACGTTGCTTTGCAAACCGGACTGGCTCGTATCGCGAACCTTGCTACGCGCTTTGGTCTGCCGAAGCCGGAACGATATCCGGCCCTCGCGCTCGGTACCGAGGAAGTCACACCGCTTCAGTTAGCGGGCGCGTATGCGGCTTTTGTAAACGGCGGGCGACGTGTCGATCCGAAAGTGGTCACGAGTGTTGGGGATCCGCCGGCGGCTCATGCTGAGGCGGCGGCGGTGGACCAGGTTGTGAACCCGACCACGGCTTACATGATCACAAACATGCTTACCGGCGTAATCGAACGAGGCACGGCGCGTAAAGCGCGCGGGGCTGTTCGTGGCGTCGCGATCGCCGGTAAGACAGGAACATCTCGTGATGGTTGGTTTGTTGGTTATTCACCGAATCTGGTTTGCGTTGTGTGGATCGGTTTTGACGACAACAAGCAGCTTGGATTGACCGGCGCCGAGGCAGCGTTGCCGGCGTGGGTTGATTTTATGAATGATGCGATCGCGCTGCGGCCCGATCTTGGGGGCGCGAACTTTGAATGTCCGGAAGGGATCAAGTTTTTAGAGATCGACACGGCTACCGGGTTGCGTTCGACAGTGACGTGTCCGCTGCGAGAGTTGATTGCCGTGACGGATCGCGCATCGCCGAGTCTTGAATGCTATCTACATGGAAATCTGCCGGTGCAGAGCAGTCCGTTTGCGGAGGAGAGTGAAGCGAGCACCGAACAGGTTGCGATCAGGAAGAAAGTGCCTGTTGCGGTTGAGTTCAACAACTACAGAACTACGCGGGTTGATGTGAATCAAAATGGTCGCAAGGCGTTAGTGAACGACATGCGTTAGAAAGCATTTGACAATCCTGTCTATTTTTCCAATATAACCTGCGCGATCGCGTGCTCGGTGGTGTGTGAGATCGAGAGATGCGTTGCCGTCGCACCGAATTTTTCAAACACCTTCAACACCTCTCCAGTGAAGATTAAATAAGGTGCGCCGCTTTCATGCGCCGCAACTTCCACGTCCTGCCAACTAATACCGCCACGCCAGCCGGTTTGCAGCGCTTTGAGCGTCGCTTCTTTTGCCGCGAAGCGCGCTGCATAATGTTGTGCCGACACGACGCCGCGCGAATCGCAGTAAGCGCGTTCAGCGGATGTAAAGACGCGTTCGCCGAAACGCGGAGTGCGCAAGAGCACTTCGCGAATTCGCGCGACTTCGATAATGTCTATGCCGATGGAAACGATCACAAGCGATAGCCAACTAACAGAAACTGGATTTTACTGGCGCGACACCGACGGCGTTCGCGCACTCGTGTGTGCTCCGCTCGAAGCCGACGGCTTCGTTAATGGCTTTTCAACGCGTCTCGGCGGTGTTAGCGAAATGCCTGCCAATGCGCTCAGCCTCGCCGGGTTCGACGACGACGCGGCGGAGAACATTCTGGAGAATCGTCGCCGCTTTCTCAAGCTTTTTCCTGGCGAGTGGACTCTCGCGGGTTGTTGGCAGGTCCACGGCGCCGACGTGCGCGTGGTCCAAACAGTGGAAGAAGCCAAGCCGGCCGAGAATCAACGCGGCGACACAGTTTACTGCGATGTGATTGTCAGTGATACCAAAGGTGTGCTCGCCGGCGTCAAGACTGCTGATTGTGTGCCGATTTTACTTGGCGATCCGGTGACGGGTGCGTTCGCGGCAGTTCATGCCGGCTGGCGCGGCACGCTCGCGATGGCAGTAATTGCGGGTGTGGAGCGAATGGCGAAAGAATATGGCGTCAGGCCCGACAATCTCCGCGTGGCGATTGGCGCTTCGGCTGGTGCATGTTGTTACGAAGTGGGCAGTGATGTGATCGACGCATTCAGCAGTAAGTTTCCGGATGGTGAAAAACTGTTCACTACCACGCGACCAGGTCACGCGCTCGTCGATCTGCTCAAGGCAAATCGAGACCAGTTGTTATCGACTGGCGTGCTTCCCGAACGAATTCATACGGCGCCGATATGCACGATGTGTCGCACTGATCTCTTCTTTTCGTATCGCAAGGAGAAGAAGATACATGGCAAGGTAGGGCGGTTGATGGCGGTTGTGGGGAGAAAACCTTCGTAAAGTGCCAATTGCCAATTGCCAACTTCCGATTGCCAATTAGTTTGAATGCATCAAACGAGCAGCAATTAAATCGGCAATCGGCAATCGGCAATGAATCTACTCTACATTCAACCACATTTTCACTTCGCGAGTGACCGGCGGGAAACATGCCTCATCGTTGCACGCCTGAAACCTAAGCTTGCCCTTAATCTCACCCGATCCACCTGAATAGTTCGCGGGCACAGTGACGTTGAAGCGCAGCATCGCCCGGCCTTCGTAGACCGCCACATTACCCTTGGAAAACTTCAGTTTCCGCATTACCGGTCGTGGATATGAGATTGGTCCAGTTTGCATTCCCGAGGGCGTTTCCACGTCAAGCTTCGTCGGCACTAAAAACTTGTCTAATGGCTTGCTCGACTGCACGTGCAATCCCGACGGAATATCCATTACGACGCTCGCGCGAACGACGCGGCCTTTTTTCACTTTGTCAGGCGCCACTGAGCCGCTGATATTTACGTCAGCAGATGATTGCGGTACGGGTGTGGAATAGAAAGTGACCGGTATCAGTAAGATGAGGCCCAATGAAAAAAGGCGACGAAGTTTGGTCATTAATCAGCTCCGATTGAAGTGGTTTCGTTACAGGTGTTAAGTGTTATCTGGCGCGCTGCCAGTTGCCCGCAGGCCGCAAAAATGTCTCTACCACGCGGACGCCGCACGTAGGTGTGAACGCCCTTTGACTCGAGAATGTGTTTGAAGCGTTCCACCGTCTCTGCGTTTGATGGGCGATACGGAAGCGGTTCAGCCGCGTTGTGCGGAATCAGGTTTACTTTGGCCTTGATGTTATGCCGGTTGAGGAGATTGGCGAGTTGGCGGGCCTGCTCGTCTGAATCGTTTACACCATCCAGCAACACGTATTCAAACGTCAGGCGTTCGCCGGGCTTCAAGGTTTTTTCAAACGTTTTGCATGCGCTCAGTAATTCTTCAAGTGGCCAGCGCTTATTGATGGGCATCAGTACATCGCGTAACTCATCAGTGGCTGCGGCTAATGAGATCGCCAGATGCGGCCGATCAGTGGTCTTCGCCAACTCCAGGATGCGAGGCACAACGCCGGCGGTTGAAACAGTAACGCGATTGGGAACAATGTGCAGGCCCTGAGGATCCGCCATTACTCGCAGCGCTTTCAACAGTTCGTCCAGATTCAGCAACGGCTCACCTGCACCCATCGCGACGAGATTTGTTCCGCGCGGAGTTTTAACTCCAGTTCCGTAAGCATCGTTAAGCGCGATTTGGATTTGCTCCACGATTTCGCCGGCGGTCAGCGAGCGAAGCAGTCCGAGTTGGGCCGTCAGGCAGAAAGTGCATTGCAGCGGGCAGCCTGATTGCGATGAGAAACAGATGGTGTCGCGACGTTCTTCGGGAATGAAGACTGTTTCCACCGGCAGACCATCGTGAGTCTTCATCAGATAACGGCGCGTGCCGTCGGTTGAAAGATACTGCGATTCGACGGATAAGGTGGCGGCCTGGGCCACCTGGTTCAAACGCGTTCGCAGATCCTTCGGCAGGTCGCTGATGTCGTCGAAACTTCGCAAACGGCGGTGTTGCAGGGCGGCGAATAACTGGCGCCCGCGATAGGCAGGCTCGCCCATCGTCTCGACAAATGACACCATTTCCGGCTGGCTGAGCCCGGTCAATTGAGCACCGTTATTCATGCGCGTTCATCTTAACAAAACTTAGGAAACGCCCGGAACCGCGAGGGCTTGAGTTCGTAACAATTCATGCGCGACGCGATCCTTAGGCCACCAACCGCCGGACTGTAGGGGCGGCCCTCTGTGGCCGCCCTAGTGTGGAACTAAGCGCCCATGAATTCAAAATCAGACCCTTTTAGCGTGAAACTAAATCCTTTAGACTTTGGAGTTCAAGACTAGGGCGGCCACAGAGGGCCGCCCCTACAGGTTAAGGCCCGATCAAGGTTAAGGCCCGGTCAGGTTAAGGCCCGATCAAGGTTAAGGCCCAGTCAGGTTAAGGCCCGGTCAGGTTAAGGCCCGGTCAAGGTTAAGGCCCGGTCAAGGTAAAGGCCCGGTCAAGGGTTAAGGCACGATCGAGAAGGTTGCGGTTGGGCTGATCATGTCGCCCGTGATGTGATCGCGGATGCGGATTTGGATCTGATACTCGCCGGGTTCGAGATTGCGGCTGTCGATCAAGCGCTTCAGCGTCAGGCGCTGGCCGGCGTCATTGATCTCGCGCCAGTCTTCGGTTTGTTTGGTGAGTTCCTTGCCATTCTTTAACAGCACATATTCCGCATCGGCCGCTGGTCGCAGCGTCGTTTGATCGATCGCGGCGTTGTAGACTTGCAGGTAAACGCCTACCGGCTGATTGCGTTTGAACACTCCGGCGAGATTCGGGATAACTTTGGTTGTACCAATCACAAACGGACTGATCGCCGCGCCGCGCTCCATATTTTCCAGTTTAGCGGCCAGCACGATGCTCGAAGCAGAAAGCCGATCAGCAGGAAATTCCGGCACCACAAAGCCGACGCGCTTCACTCCCGCCGCTCCTGTTTGTACGTCGCGCACGATCACATCCACACGATAGCGACCCGGCTCCAGCAGAAACGCGCGGCCGTAGGCTGACTTGCGTTGGCGCGTCGTGCTGAGTTCCTCAGGCGTTGCCGTGGTCGTTACCGAATCTTCGAACTTCCCTACACGTCGATTGGCAACCGAGATGACGCTGCCAAAGATATTCAAGTGCGCAGTTTGCAAACCGCCACTATCAGAAAACTGCAACTGATCGTTGTCGGTTTGCACAGTTAAAAACGCGAGCACGCGATTGTCAGTCTGCTTGAAATAGTTGAACTGAGTTTCAAAATTGATCGGATTGTCGTCGGCAATTGGTGTGTCAATGGAAGTGCTGAGATAGTTGCGCTGGAACGGTGTATCGCGATCCAGATCCGCGAGCTTATTCAACACTTCGAAAGGCGAATCCTGTGCGCGCATGTAGTTGGCGAGACCAACACCGCTGAGATTTCCGGTGCGATCCGCGCGCGTTTGCAATCCGGCCATTTCGGCGAATGTCAGGCCGGCGCCCGGAATGTTGATCAGCGCGTCCTTCTCGTTCGGATTTCTCGCCAAACGATATTCACCAGAGCCGGTTGGATCAACAAACTCGAGTTCAATTCCGTTTCCAACATTCGGAATATGTCGATAAAACCACTTCTCAAACGGATAGGTCGTAGTCGATCCGCCGCCTTCATAAAACGGACGTTCATACGAACCACCCGCGGGATGCGATTCAATCTCGTCAGGTTTTCCAAATTTGATGTAGATGCGGCCGCGGTCAGTCAGGCGTCCCGCCTTGCCGGAAGAGAAGCGCTCGTTTGCATACGCCACGCGTTCGAAGAACTGCTCCTTAAACTCATTCTCCTGGGTATCAGGATCCGGATCGCGACTATGCCAGAAGTCTTCGATGAATTTTTCGCGCTCGTTATCGGTTTCGAGTTTCTTCCACGCGTCTCGTTCCGATTGCGTAACGATGATATCGACGTTGTTGACCCATTCAACGTACGCTTTCTTCAGTTCTCGCGTGATCTTGCGTGACTGAGTTTCGGGGTTGCGTTGAGTTTGCTGAGCTGGAACAGAAAGACTACAGACAGAGATGAGCAGAAACGCAGAAACGATTGAGCGCATGTGGACGTCTCCCTGGAGAGTGCAGCGGCTTGGACGCTGCCTGGTCCAACTTAACGTTTGCATAAAACCAGCGGCGGCAGCTTAAAGCCGCCGCGGTTCAAAAACGCGTTAACTGGACCGGTGACGGGGAGACGACGTGGAAAACGGAAACGTTTCGATTCAAAAACTACTGAGTTACAGTAAATGATTGTGTCGGCGACAGCGATTGACCACTGACGCGATCGCGAATCCTGACTGAGACTTCATATTCGCCGGCGCCCAGGTTGCGCGTGTCGATCAACTTGGCAAGCGTCAAGCGCTGTCCTGAGTCGCTCATACCCTTCCAGTCTTCCGACAGCTTGCCGAGTTCTTTGCCGTCTTTAATCAGGGCGTACTCAACGTCAACTGACGGTCGCAGGGTGGTCTGATCGATGCCCGCGTTGTAAACCTGAAGATAAACACCAACCGGCTGACCGCGTTTGTAAACGCGAGCCACGTTGGGAATAACTTTGGTCGTGCCGATTACGAACTGGCCCACCGCCGGCTGATCGATAAGACTTTCGAGCTTCGCCGCGAGGATCATGGTTGAAGTGGAAAGTTTTTCCTGATCGTACTTGGGTACGGTGAATCCTTGTTGCTTCAGACCGGTTGCGCCTGAAACCACGTCGCGCACGATCACGTCAACTTTGTAGGTTCCCGGTGCCAGTGGAACTGCTTTCTGGTATGCCGACTTTCGATCGCGGGCCTCGGTGAGTTCTTCCGCGGTTGCCGTAGTGATCACGGGATCTTCAAAGATTCCAACGCGACGTCCGGCAACTGAAGTGATTCGCGCGAAGATGTTCATACGCGCCTGTTGCAGTCCACCGCTATCTGAGAACACGAGGTCTTTGTTTTCCGCCTGAATTGTGAAAGCAGTGATTACTCTTTCGTCAGACTGGCGGAAGAAATCGATTCGCAGATCAAAGCTGAGTGGGTTCTCTTCGACGACGCCGGTGTTAACTGCCGAGGCAAGGTCATTGAATTTGACCTGGGGCGGCCGATTTAGATCGGCAAGCAATTGCAAGCGCGAGAATGGACTGTCTTGCTCGCGTTGATATTGGCCGTTACCGATTCCACCAATGCCGGAAATACGATCGGCTTTGTCTGACAGGCCCAGTTGCTCGGAGAGCGTGAGTCCGGCGCCCGGAATCATTAAGAGAGCATCTTTTTCGTTTGGATTTCGCGCGATGCGATACTCACCGCTGCCTGTCGGATCGACAAATTCGATCTCGATTCCCGAACCTACGCCCGCAAGATAGCGATAAAACCAGACTTCGAACGGGTAGGTAGTAGTTGAGCCGCCACCTTCCCATGACGGACGTTCATAAGATCCGCCCATGGGGTGCGTTTCTTTCGAATCCGGCTTGCCGTACATGATATAGATGCGGCCGCGATCCGTTTTCCAGCCCGGGATTCCGGACGCAAAGTGTTCATTGGCGTAAGCAATGCGCTCGTAATACTCTTCTTTGAATTCGTTCTCATCCGTATCCGGATCCGGATCCCGGCGGCGCCAGAATTCCTCAATGAAACGCTCACGTTCATCGTCGGTGGCGAGTTTCTTGAATGCCTTACGTTCCTCTTCAGTGATGATGTAGGTGACGTCCTTATCGAGCCAATCTTTGTAAGCCTTCTTAATTTCCGTCTTGACGTTGCGCGGTTTCGAGGTGGGATCCTGCTGATCCTGGGCGAAAACCCTCGGCAGAGCGCTTGGAAAAAGGCTCAATATCAGGGCCAGATGGAGAGCAAATTTCTGGTAAGACATTACGAAAAAACTCCTGTGATGCGGTTCGGTCGTGTGATACGGACTGCTGCCGGCTATCGATTGAAGACCATGGATTCTAAGATCCTGCTGAGAACACAGTCAAGATGCGGAGCCCTCTATGGCAGTTGCCTTAAAGAACCGCAAAAACCGTGTGATTTGAACGTTTTAGGTCGCCGTTCGAGGTTTATTGAAAATCCACGCAACGAAGATTGAAATCAGATACAAAACGAACATCGGCGCCGCAAACAAAAGCATGTTGGCAATGTCGCTGGTGGGCGACAACAAGGCGGAAGCTATCAGGATGCTGATCAGCGCAGTTTTCCATATTTTCAACATAAATCCCGCTGTGACCAGCCCGATGCGAGCCAGAACATAGGTGATTGCCGGCATCTGAAATACCACACCCATACCCAGCATCACGACGATGATGAAGTCGAAATAGTCGGTGGCCTTCAATAGCAGGCGAAAACTCGAGCCTAAGCCCAGCAGGTATTTCGCCGCCGGTGGGAAAATCACGTAATAGGCGAAAGCCGCACCCAGAACAAATGAAATAGACGACAAGAGTATGAAAGGGGTCACATAAGCGCGTTCGTGTGGATAGAGCCCCGGCGACACAAACCCCCAGATCTGCAGTAGTAGAAAAGGAACCGACAAGCAGACTGCCGCATAAAGAGCGACTTTTACGTAAAGCGAAAAGGCTTCGATTGCGGTAGTGACAATCAACTTGTCGTTCATACCCGTAACCGATGCGCTGGTCCCCCCAAGGTCTGTTGGCAGACGCACGCCTTTGGGGATCACGGTGTTACCGGCATAAAGCGGTTCGTCAGTGAATAAGGCCAGTTTGCCTTCTGAGTCTTTAGCGACACGAGCGGCGACAGTGGCGCCTGAGGGAATCAGGCTGGT
Organism: uncultured Acidobacteriota bacterium; assembly: GCA_963708055.1. Taxonomy (GTDB): domain Bacteria; phylum Acidobacteriota; class Blastocatellia; order Pyrinomonadales; family Pyrinomonadaceae; genus PSRF01. Next base: position 4,235,730 of record OY970193.1, read on the forward strand.
TCCGAGCTTCGTCTCCGGCGCGAAAACGTACCTGCCGATATCGTTCTCTTTCAACGCGGTGATATTGGTGATCACCTCGGTGCCGGTTTGACCTGCGATGGGAACCTGCTGTTGCTGTGCTTCAGCCAGGGCACGTTGCACCGGAGCGGCGAGAAAGTTGTAGATAGGTTCGGAGACAAACCAGCAGCCCGTTCCGGCCAGGAAAACAAAGATAAATGAACGAATCAGACGCTTACGCAACTCGTCAAGATGTTCCAGGAAGGACATCTGCCCGCCGAGTTCTTCTTCGTTGCCCCTGCTTGTGGAAAGTGCCTTTAGAAATGCAGACATGGGATCAAGTTAGAGCCAATCTTGTTTTCGGATAGGTGGAGGCTCGCCCGGGACAGCTTCGACCGGAACCGCATCCGTTGGCGTCGAATCGCCTGGGATTGCGTCAGCCACGGTCGAGTCTGCGGCTGTTTCGACCGGGTTCTCGCGGGCCACGACGAGCTCGGAGTTAGGCTGCTCAACCACAGGTGCGTCAACGCTGTATGCCGGTTCGTATGCCGTTTTCTCTGATTCGAGTTCGAGCAACGAGTTGTCGTCGACTTTGCCGGTTTCGATGGCTACTTCGCGTTCCCACGTCCGTTTGAAGTCATCTGACGCCTTGCGAAACTCGGCCAGTCCTTTACCCATTGACTTGGCAAGCTGCGGCAGTTTGCGCGGGCCAAAAAAGATCAGCGCAACGACGAGAATAAAGAGTAATTCAGTGCTGCCAAGGCCTTCGAGAATAAATGCAAACACGGCCCTTTCACCTCTCTGTAAGATTGCGAACGCTGTGAACCTCGCCGGAGTGGAAATGCCGGGAAGAGTCGGGCTTCATTGGTGACAGCGAATTGTAGCGCGTCAACGTTCAAAGCAGAAGCGCGAAGACGATTAGGGAGTAGCTTAGTTTGAAATACGCCGAAGGCGTTCTTCAAACATCGCTACCTGATCATAGTCTCTTGCTTTCATATTAAGACCCCACCGGCGATTAAGAGACTTAGCAATGATCACTTAAAATCATTTTGCGTGCGACTGAATGTTAGTTGACTTTTTCTGCGGGCACAATTGGCGGTGATGTTCGACGAAGCAAACATGATGGAGAAACCGATCGAGCTGTCCGGCTCGTTGCAGTCGTTTGCGGAATGTGCCGATGCGATTGCGGCGACGACGAAGAAACTGCAAAAAGCAGCGATTCTCGGAAGTTACCTCGAAGCTCTCTCAGATGCGGACTTGTCGCGGGCCGCGCGATATTTCGCGGGTCATCAGTTTGCATCAACTGATGCCCGCACGACGAATGTCGGCGGGAGTATTCTCAGCGCGGCGTTAAGTGAAGCGACTGGATTCAGTCCGGAAGATCTTTATCCGCGTTATGTCCGGCTTGGTGATCCGGGCGATCTCGCCGCTGAGATCGTCAAAGAGGCCAAACGATTTTTTCAGCCCACGATTACGCTTGCTGAAACCGAATCTTTAATTGGGCGGTTGAGTGAAACGCGCGGGATCAGAAATAAGACAGCCTTACTCACCACCGTGCTGCGTCATGCCACGCCGCTCGAGGCGAAGTACCTCGTGAAGCTGCTCGCTGGAGATTTGCGTATTGGTTTAAGAGAAGGTCTCGTTGAAGACGCGATTGCGCGTGTGTTTGGCCGGACTTTGGAAGACGTTGCTTACGCAAACATGTTGCTGGGTGACATTGGCGAAACGGCGACGCGCGCGCGTGCCGGAGAGCTTCGCGATATCAGCATGCGTCTGTTCCATCCAATCAAATTCATGCTGGCGACTCCCGCTACGGATATAACTGATGTGGCGCGGACCATGCCAGAAGAGTTTTTAGTTGAAGACAAGTTCGACGGCATTCGTGCTCAGGTTCATGTAGATGGGGAGAGAGTGGCTATCTACTCCCGGACGATGGACGAAATCACACATCGGTTTCCGGAATTGATTGAGCCGCTCAGAGGTTTGGCGACGGCCGTGATTATTGACGGCGAGATAGTTCCTGCAACCGATGACGTGATTCTCCCGTTCAGTGAGTTGCAGAAAAGATTGGGCCGAAAAACGGTGGGAACTCAATTACTTGAGGCAGTGCCGGTTGTGCTGGTGGCCTATGATCTGCTTTACGCGCACGGAAAGGTCTTAATCAACCAACCATTAAGCGAACGCCGACATCTACTCGGCCAGATAGTCCCCGCGCGAGGGCCATTGCGGTTGTCGGAGGGCAACTTGCTCAGCAACGCCGCGCTGCTTGACGAGGAGTTTGATCTCGCCAGGGCTCGCGGCAATGAGGGATTGATGGTCAAGAGTCCGGGCTCGCCCTATAAACCCGGACGGCGCGGCCGCGATTGGCTAAAAATTAAACGGGCCATCGCTACTCTTGATGTTGCAGTTACGGCAGTGGAAGTAGGTCACGGGAAACGCAGGGAGCTGCTTTCTGATTACACCTTTGCTGTACGTCGTTCTGCTGAAGATGCGGAGCTGTTAAATATCGGCAAGGCCTACTCGGGCCTGACCGATCTGGAGTTGACCGAACTTACCGAGTGGTTCAAAAACCACACGATTCAGGAATTTGGTCACGGCCGAGTAAGAATAGTGGAACCTTTGATCGTGATCGAGGTTACATTCGACAGAGTTCAACCCTCAAAGCGCCACAAAAGTGGTTATGCGCTTCGTTTTCCCCGTATTCTCCGGCTGAGGCCGGACAAGGCAACGACTGACATCGATACACTTGAAACGGTGCGACGCCTGGTTGATGCCACTGACATCACCCACGAAAGGAGAAAATCCTAACCAAAGGGGCGTGGAAACAAGTGATGACGGCTGAATTCCACCGGCTTTAGCAGTGTAATAGTTAAAGTTCCTATTGCCACAGAGGCCGGATGGGGGTACGATGCAGCACGTCACCGCCTCCCATGCAAGCTTTTCAAACGTGATCGGTGAGCCCGGACACCCAAAACCACAACGACAAGATGCAACGCTTGGTGCGTGAGCTAAAATTCTTGTCCCGGTTTTTTGTGTTTCTCAGTACACTGACAGAAGGGCTGCCAAAGCCTCGAATAACAGGTAATCTGAGGTTTCGGTTGTAATAATCCCAGGATTGGGATCGATAACATAGCCGGGGCCCGAATCGGAAATTGATTTGGCCTGCTCGGGCGTTGGGGTCGGGCTTGGAGCAAAACCAGGCGTACCCATTTCTCCTGCGGGGACACTGACTGCGAGCAGGGACGTGAGCAACGCCGCATATACCAAGTTTTTAACAGATTTCATTGATCTTCTCCTCAATAATGTGTAGTCAAGCCGTGAGGCGTGGGTAACCAAGTAGCTTAATTGGTTGGTCGTGATGATATCCGGCAATGAAACCGCTTGCAAGGTTCCTTGCCGATTAGTAAAACTGGAGACCTAATATGGATTTGCAAACATCCATTTATGAGAATGTGATTGATCCAGCTATTGCTGATGACGTCATACCTTTATGTGAACTTGCTAAGAATTTAGAAGAGGCCGGTGAATTTGACCGGGCTGCTGAAACGCTCAGTTCTTTTTGGAGTGGTGTACTTAAAAGACCAATAACAAAGGATTTAGAAGAAGAAGCACAGGCGGAATTGTTACTCCGTTGCGGTACTCTAAGCGGCTGGCTCGGTGCCGCAAAACAGGTACCGGGCGCTCAGGAGAGTGCCAAAGATCTTATTAGTGAAAGCGCGACACTATTCGAAAATTTGGGAATTTCTGAGAAGGTAGCAGAGGCCCGAGTTGATTTAGCAATCTGTTACTGGCGCGAAGGCGGACTGGACGAGGCTCGCGTCACATTGCGACTTGTACTGGACAGTTTGACGGGTTCTCAAAGTGAGCAGAAGCTTAGGGCTCTGCTTAATAGCGCTTTGGTTGAATGGACTGCGACCCGCGATCAGGACGCGTTAAAAATCTGCACCGAAGCGGTGCCGCTTTTTGATTTGAGCTCGAACGACGCCCTTAAGGGCAAATTCCACAATACTTATGCGGCAGTTCTGCGAAGTCTGGGAACCTCAAAGAGCCGTGAAGATTACATAGACCGGGCACTAGTAGAATATACAGCCGCCAGTTTTCACTTTGAGCAAGCTGGTCACAAGCGGTTTCAAGCGCGCGTTGAAAACAACGTGGGCTTCTTGTTTGCCACTATCGGTAGGTTTGCTGACGCTCACGACCACTTAGCTCGGTCGCGTGGGCTTAGTTTAAGTGTTGGAGACCGTGGTGGAGCTGCTGGTGCTGAAGATAGCCGCGCTCAAATCTTTTTGATGGAAGGGAAATATGAGCAAGCTGAAAGAGCCTCACGAACGGCAGTGCGTTCACTCAAGCAGGGTGGCGAACTCGCGATGCTTGCAGAAGCGCTGACGACGCATGGCAAAGCTTTGGCTCGACTCAATCAAGCAGACTCAGCCAAAGTCGCTTTAGACCAAGCCGTTGAGATCGCCCACAATGCCGGTAACCCGGATCGCGGTGGTATTGCGGCTGTTACTGCAATCGAAGAATTAGGTGTTTCACTCTCAGTCGATGCGCTGCAAGATTATTACCGCACCGCCGAGTCACTACTTTCCCACTCCCAAAATCTAAGCATCAAAACGCGTCTCGGCGAATGTGCTCGACGCGTGCTTGCTACATCACTTGACAGTGCCGGCGAGGCAACGCTCGCAAACACAGTCGATGTGACAATGACGCCAGGATTTTCGCTCGATTCGGAAGTGCTGCGTTATGAAGGTAATTTGATCCGTCGAGCCTTGGAAGATTCTGGCGGAAGCGTCACACGTGCAGCTCGCCTGCTCGGCGTAACGCACCAGGGACTGGCTTTTATTCTTAACGGACGTCACAGCGATCTCTTATCGATTCGCTCTCCGGTGAAGCGCCGGCGTCGCAGCATTATTCGACAACACTAAGCGTTTCATCTTCCAGTGATGGGCCTGACATTTGGCGCTGCTCTTACAAGGCAGCGCCAAAGTTGCGTTTGTGCTCTAAGTTAAGTTCTCCTATGATCCCGGACACCTGTGAGTCAAACAATGAAAACTAAACTCGGCCCCCTCCTGCTTGTTTTACTTCTGTTCACTGTTGCACCGGCTCAGACGGGGAAACGTCGTGCAACTGCTCGTAAACCGGCGACGACAACACCGCCACCGCAGCCACAGCCAGTTGCCCAACCCACGCCAACGAGTCAGCCGGTGCGTCCTCCTGCCGCTCCGGTTTCACTTGTGGTCGTGAATGGCCAGACGTTGACTTCCGCGGAACTTGATCCGGCCGTGCGACAAGCTTTCGACAGTGTCGAAGCAAAAATTGCTGAAGCTCGCCGCAACGTCCTTGAACTGCAAATCAACACCACGCTGCTGGAACTCGAAGCCAGGAAGCGACGCATAGACACTCACCGTCTGTACGAGACGGAAGTCAGTAATCGCATTCCGACATTCACTCCGGCACAGATCAAAAAGTTCATCGATGACAATCGTGACGAATTTGATGGCACGAGTGCTGAATTCGCCAACAAGCAAGCCGTGGCTTTGCTGAGCGCTCAAGCCGAGAGCCAACTGGCTGACGGCCTTGTGAGTCGATTACGCAAGATTTATCCAGTGGTGTTGGGAGTGGATATCAATGCACCGAGTTTGAATCCTGCCTCAGTCGTGGCGACGATCGCCGGACAACCGTTTACCGCGGCTCCCTTGATGGAAAGGTTGAAGCCCGTGGTCTATCGAATAAAGCTCGAGGCCTACGAAGCTGCAAAAACCCGGGCCGACCAGCTAGTTGACGATATGTTGTTGCTTGACGAAGCTCGACGCCGTCAAATTGGACCAGAAGAGATTATTCGAGCAGATATAAGCGATAAGGTTCGTCCACCGAGCGAGGCGGAAGTCGTCAAATTTTACAACGACAACAAAGCTCGCATCACGGGAGATCTGAATACCGTTCGGAATCAGATAGCGAACTACCTTCAGAATCAATCCCGCGAACGGCTGGAGAAGGAATTGTCAGAACGGCTGCGCAAGGGAGCTAACGTTAACTGGTTGATCAATGAGCCACCGCAACCGGTTCAGAACGTCAGCGTTGATGATGATCCATTCCGTGGAGATGCCACTGCGCCCGTGACGGTCGTTGAGTTTACCGACTTTCAGTGTCCTGCCTGCGCAGCGATGCATCCGGTACTCGAAGAAGTCTTGAAGTCGTATGGAAACAAAGTTCGCTTTGTAGTGCGAGACTTCCCGCTGACGCAGCATGAGTTTGCGAGTAAGGCTGCGGAAGCCGCTAACGCTGCGCACGCTCAGGGTAAATTCTTTGAATACGCGGCCCTGCTTTTCAAGAACCAGAAGGCACTGGATGTTCCGTCGTTGAAGAAGTATGCGAGCGAGTTGGGCCTGGATCGAGCGCGTTTTGATGCCGCGTTAGATCGCGGTGTTTATGCTGCCGAGGTCGAAAAGGATACTAAAGACGGAGAGATGTATGGCGTTGGAAGTACGCCAACAATCTTTATCAACGGAGTTCAGTTGACGGTTCTGAGTGCCGACGGACTAAGAGCCGCGATCGAACGCGCGTCCGGTAGTGCCCCCAAAACCGGCACGCCCCAGTAGCTGGTTGCTCAAAGTTGGACCATGTGACTGTTACGTGATACTTCCGTTGCTTACGCGACAACAGTCAGGCTGGATAATTACCCCGGGCGGCGACTGTCGCCCGTACCCGACCCCTTTCCTGTTACTTTCCCCTTCAAAGTTTTTGGCGTAAGGTGATTTGACTATGGTCGTGTCGCTGAAACCGGAACGTCTCAAGCGGTACAAAGACGTTGCCATGCTGCTGATCAAATACGGCCGTTCCGATTTGATCAATCCCGCCGGCCTCGAAGGCAGTGTACTGCCGGATGAGATTGCCGCCGAAACCGAGACCGCACCTGCTGAAGATCTCGCAAAAGATCTCGAGAAGCTTGGTCCAACATTCATCAAGTTGGGCCAGCTGCTCTCAACGCGCGCGGATCTATTGCCCGGACCCTATCTCGATGCGCTAGAGCGTCTTCAGGATCAGATCGAACCGTTTCCCTATGAAGAAATTGAGCGGATCGTCTCCGGCGAACTCGGGGTGCGAATTTCTAAAGCCTTCGCTGAATTCGATCCCAAGCCGATTGCTGCCGCGTCACTCTCCCAGGTACATCGCGCGCAGATGCGCGACGGAAGAGCAGTGGTTGTAAAGGTCCAGCGACCAGATATACGCGAGCTGATTGTCGGAGACCTTGAGGCGCTGGGCGAGATTGCGCACTTCATTGACGAGCACACTGAACTTGGTAAGCGTTACGAGTTCGATAATATGCTGGTCAATCTGCGCAAGAGCCTCCTGCGCGAACTCGACTTTACGATTGAGGCAAACAACCTACACACCATCGGAGAAAATCTCGCAGAGTTTGAAAACATTGTCATTCCCGAACCCATTGACAACTTCACCACCACGCGCGTTCTGACAATGGAGTACATCGAGGGAAAAAAGATCACGGCCCTCAACCCCTTGCGACTGCTCGAACTTGATGGCGCTTTACTCGCTGAAGAATTGTTCAGCGCCTATCTCAAACAGTTTTTGATTGACGGGTTGTTTCATGCCGACCCGCATCCGGGAAATGTTTTCGTTACTGACGACGATCGCATCGCGTTATTAGACGTTGGCATGGTGGGTCGCGTAACCAGAACATTTCAAGACAACCTGCTGCGACTGCTGGTGGCAATCAGCGAAGGACGCGGCGAGATGGCGGCACAAGCTGCCATCAGGATGGGAGAGGCAAAAGAGAATTTCAACCGCAACGCGTTCGAACGTCGCATTACAGATCTGGTGGCGGATAACTCCGACGCGATTTTGAGTCGCCTCAATGCCGGCAAAGTCACACTTGAGATTACCAGAGTGTCGGCGGACTGCTGGTTCCGTTTGCCGCCTGAGTTCACGATGTTTGCCAAGGCACTGCTCAACCTCGATCGGGTTGTTTACACGCTCGACCCAAACTTCGATCCCAATAGCATTATTCGCGATCGCGCGAATGAGATCCTGCAGCGCAACATTCTCAAGAGCGTGGCCCCGAATAACCTGTTATCGGGCGTCGTGGATCTGAAAGAGTTTGCCGAGAAACTTCCGGACCGGGTAAACCGGATTCTCGATGCCGCGGGAAATAACGATCTTCGTTTCAAAGTCGACGCGATAGACGAGAAGGTTGTTTTGGAAGGACTGCAGAAAGTTGCCAATCGCATCACGCTGGGTTTGGTGGTGGCAGCGCTGATCGTGGGCGCTGCGATGCTGATGCGGGTTGAAACTACGTTTAAGATCTGGGGCTATCCCGGGATAGCGATGATCTTTTTCCTGATGGCTGCTGCGGCTGGACTAGTGCTCGCCTTCAGCATTCTGTTCTACGACGAGAAGCGGCGGCACAAACATTAGATCAGCCGCTCTTCGGATGTGAGTATCATTTCGTTTAGTTTCTCCGATTCTTCCTCAGCGAGGGATTCGAAACACATTCCAAATCCAACGCCTGGTTGATACGACGCAACGTAACCGCGCAACGCCATCCACTCGCCCGAAGGAAGTTGTAGCTGAAGATTGACTTCTTCGTTCGGCTCTACTCTTCCGAACGTGTTTACAAAACATCCGCCCAGGCTGATGTCGTCAACACGAGCTTCATGCGTGCGTGACATACTTTCCCACTTAGCCTCCAGCAGAATCCTTTTACGCGTATTGGTTCTTCGTTCCCCCGCCATGGTTCACCCTTTCACGTCTACGCCAGCGGCGTGAAACCCATTCTAAACGATAGCGTTTGAACGTGACTACGAACTATTCTCGCGGAAACAGAGTCTTGGGCTGTTGGGCAGGGGCGTACTTTGACAGCAGACGGTAGCCGAGCAGGAAGAGAAGAATAAAAGCAAACGTCAGAGGCAAACGCGTGTCAGACTTAACCAGCATCCAGAAATGAATAACGCCGGCGATGGCCGAAAGATAGACGAGACGATGCAGTTGCGCCCAGCGCTTTCCTCCGAGTCTCTTGACCATCTTGTTCGTTGAAGTAATCGCCAATGGCACCATCAGCAAAAAAGCGATCATGCCAGCCAGAATGAAGGGCCGTTGAGCAACATCCTGGCCGACACTGATTAGATTGAACAGTCGATCAAACCAAATGTAAGTAAGCAGATGCAATGCACCATAAAAGAATGCAAACAGGCCGAGCATTCTTCGCAACTTCACCAGCGAATTGATGCCAAAGATCTTTCGCAGCGGCGTGATCGCCACCGTCAGACTCAGAAAGATCAGCGTCAACATACCGGTGGTTCTGGTAGCAAATTCGAGCGGGTTTGGACCAACTCGTTTGTGATACAGATCCCACAACAGCAGCACAAGGGGCACGAGTGAGTTAACGAAAACGACGAGTTTCGGGAATTCCATAAGTCAGATCTCAGAAGTTCTTCACCAGATCCATTCCCTGATACAAATGCGCGACCTGCTCCGCGTATCCGTTAAACATCAGCGTATCACGACGACCGTATTCGCCGATTCTTCGTTCAGTCGCCTGACTCCAGCGCGGATGCGGAACGTTGGGATTAACGTTTGAATAAAAACCGTATTCATCCGGAGCCTGTATATTCCACGTGGTCGGCGGCTCATCCGCAACGAGCGTGATCTTCACTACTGACTTGATACTCTTGAATCCATACTTCCAGGGCACCACCAGCCTGATCGGCGCGCCATCTTGCGGCGGCAGTTTTTCATCGTAGAGTCCGGTGGCGAGAATCGTCAGCGGATGCATCGCTTCATCGAGGCGTAGTCCTTCGACGTAAGGCCAATCGAGAATACCGGTGCGTTGATTCGGCATTCGTTCGGGATCCAGAAGCGTTTGAAAGGCGACGTAACGAGCCTGCGATGTGGGCTCCACTTTTTCCAGCAGCTTGTGCAGAGGAAACCCGATCCATGGAATCACCATCGACCAACCCTCAACGCAGCGCAGTCTGTAAATGCGTTCTTCAAGCGGGAACTTCAGCAGTTCATCGAGATCGAAAGTCGCCGGTTTGTTCACCAATCCTTCAACTGCAACCGCCCACGGCTTGGTGACGAATCCTTTGGCGGCGTAAGCCACGCCACTCTTCGACGTATCAAACTCGTAAAAGTTGTTGTAATTGGTTATCGAATCCAACGGCGTCAACTTATCGCTGACGGCATAACCCTGTTTTATTGCTTCTTCATTCGGTCCTTTGACGACCTCGGCGATCTTTTCACCTTCAACGCGAGCGGCCGGCGGCAGATTCAGACGTCGATAAAGGAGCGTGCTGGCAGTTGCTGTTCCCGCCATCACCGCAGCCTGCATGAATCGCCTACGGTTCAGATAAACATGTTTATCGGTGATCTTTTCCGCCATTTTTGTAAAACCCTGCTCTTTAGAATACCTCTATTCGTCGCTTGGTTCGCCAAATACTTACGCGCGCCAAAGGCGACTTGGATTGAAGTGGTAATTCTCCTTGGAGTGCGGTGCCTTGGCACCGCTTTGGTCAAAGTGGCGATCTACAAGGCGGAAGATCATCGCTTTGATCAAAGCGCCACCAAGGTGGCGCACTCCAAGGAGGCGCTCTGAGGAAAACTCTTGAGTAACCAGCGTGTGACGGAATAACATCAGCCGTGGCCCAATCATCGACTCCCCCTCCCAACCGGCTCGATCACGAACCCGCCGATACCATTGGATTTAGAAGCCGGCTGTTGCGCTGGGGCATCGTGCTGGTCGTTGCAGTCGGTATTCTTTTGATACCGGTGCCGTCCGGCATCACGCCGCAATCGTGGCGTTTACTTGCGATCTTTGCCGCCACGATTACCGGATCGATCGTGCGCCCGATACCCGGCGCGGCGATCGTTTTGCTGGGCGTGACTGCATTGCCTGTTTTCAGGGTGATGCCGATGAACGAGGCCCTCACCGGTTATGCCGATCCGGTTGTTTGGCTGGTGCTCGCTGCCTTCTTCATCTCGCGCGGAATGATTAAGACCGGCTTGGGGCGGCGAATCGCTTTTCTCTTCATCAAAGCAATCGGACGCCATTCTCTTGGTCTCGGTTACGCACTCGCTTCGACGGAAATGCTTCTGGCAACCGTGATCCCCTCAACCGGTGCGCGTTCCGGCGGCATCATTTTCCCGATCGCCAAGAGCTTGTCGGAAGCTTACGAATCCCGACCCGGCCCCACGGCCCGACGCCTCGGTGCCTTTCTGATGACAAGCGTTTACCAGTGCAACGTGATTGTTTGCGCGATGTTTCTCACTGGTCAGGCGTCAAATCCCATCATCGCTCGTTTTGCACGCGAAGCAACCGGGATTGAAATCACGTATGCGAGTTGGGCCATCGCCGCGATCGTGCCTGGTTTGTTGTGTCTGTTGCTGGTGCCGTACGTGATTTATCGAGTATTCCCGCCGGAAGTAAAACACACGCCTGCCGCGAGCGAACTCGCAACCACCGAATTGCGCGCCATGGGACGAATGAAATGGTCCGAATGGCTGATGCTGTTGGTCTTTTTTCAGGTTGCGATTCTTTGGATGACGAACCGGATGCATGGAATTGACTATGCGGCGGTGGCGTTGCTTGGCATCAGTGTTCTGTTAATCACCGGCGTGCTCGACTGGGAAGATCTCGTCAGTGAGAAAGCGGCGTGGGGTGTTTTCATCTGGTATGGCGGTCTTATTCGCATGGCCGAAGCGTTGGGCCAAACAGGAATAACCAAGAGATTCGCCGAGGCTTCAGCGAGTTTAACTACGGGATGGAAGTGGTGGCTCGCACTCGCTTCACTGTTGCTGATCTATTTTTATGCGCACTACGTTTTTGCAAGCATCACTGCACACGTGACGGCAATGTTCACGCCTTTTCTGATTGTGATACTGGCTGCCGGAGCACCGATACATTTGGCAGTTTTGTCGCTTGCATATTTTTCGAATCTGTCCGCGTCACTGACTCATTACGGCACAACGCCCGCGCCGATCTATTTCGGCGCCGGTTACACCACGCAACGAACCTGGTGGACCGTTGGTCTACTCACGTCATTGATAACAATTGCTGTTTGGAGTCTCGTAGGTTTCACGTGGTGGAAAGTTCTCGGACTCTGGTGACACACACATGGCTGGATACTCAGGAACACCCTTAGCAAAAAAACTCGGCATCAAGGAAGCATCGCGAATCTTACTGGTTAATTCTCCCGAAGACTTCCAATCGGAATTAGGAGAACTGCCAGACGATGTCGTGTTCGTAAAACGAACTGCAAACTCGATCGACATCATCCTCTTCTTCGTTTTGAATGAACGCACACTGGCACGCGACTTTTCAAAACTCGCTGCAAGACTTGTTGCAAACGGAATGATCTGGATCGCGTGGCCGAAGAAAAGTTCCGGAGTTGCAACTGATCTCGTTTTTGATTCAGTGCAGCGAATTGGTTTGAACGCCGGACTAGTTGACGTAAAGATTTGCGCCGTTAACGACATTTGGTCAGGTCTCAAGTTTGTTTATCGTCTCAAAGATCGTCCATCGAAATCGCGTTAGCAAAAGTTATCCACAGATCCTGAGGAAATCTTTGTGGAAATCATGCCCGCGAGTTTTACAAAGCTGTTACAAGCGCATACTTACAACACTTTGCACACGTCAGCGGCGTAACGCAAAACCTTTACGCATGAACGCATTAACTCTTTATTCAACAGTTGCGATGAGCGGGAACGAGATGTTGGTCCATGTGTTTTTTGTCCGCGCTACTAATTGTGGGACCAAGAAAAATAAATACGAAGGAGTTGCGCCAAACAATGGGCGAACGGTATTTTGAATTATACCGAGCACGCAAATTCTCTAATGAATTCGAATGTCTGATCATCGCGTTCGCGACAATCCAAACATAAAAATGGATCTGAGAAACTGAGTGATGTGATCACGTATCCTCTCATTCAAGAGACGTTTGCGTATCTGGAAAGTGATGTTGAATGGGCAATCGATCGTCAAAAAATCAGAGATGATTTTGAGTCGAAACAAATCTGAAAAAGGTGTTGCAAAAAAAGTTTCGATGTCTATAATGCGATTCCCTCGCTGACAGTTTTGATTGCCAATTTACAGTTTGGATCAGCGGCCTGTTGGATTGAATCGGTTGAAGGTTAACTAGCTCTCATCATTCTCGCAATTGCCCGGAAACCTTCGAACGATGTGAAGTCAGGTAGTGTGGGGCGTGATTTATTGTAGTCACGCAGAGGCAATCTAGGCGATCGCCCAGTGGGATCTTCGCCAAATAAATAACCCTCAATATTAATGTCTTTGCCGGAGGAATTCAGAGCCGGACGAAGGTGTAGTGTTGTCCGATTACGGATTGCAAGCAAGACTTGATGCCCAGTGGAGTTTTGGAAATGATTGAAATACAGTCGTCCCCCGTTGTTAAGAATTGTCCTATCTGCACAAAAGATTTACCAATATCCGAGTTTGGAATTTGTCGCGCGCGTAAAGACGGACTCAATCTCTACTGCAAGAGTTGCATTCGTCAAAAAGTTACGCAAAGCCGGCGCGCTTTGAAGGAATACAAATCCGCCCGCAAGAAATATATCTCCCAACAAGTTGAGATTGCGGAAATGCTTTCCGGTGATACGTCCAGCAATGGTCACTATCACGCGAAGGCAATGAGCAAGTTGTCTCCCGTCGAGCGTGTGCGCGATGCAATTCGTCGTGGTTCACGCACACAGCGAGAGATTGCCCAGGAAACCAAGCTCGGCAAAGACGAAATTGGAGATGCGTTAGCTAATCTGCTGCTTTGGACTCACGAGATTAGAACGCGGGTTGTTGACAACACTCGGTTGTACTTCATCAACGACAATGCTGAGACTGCGACAGTCGACGATGGTCCACGTTTGCCGGCCAGAAAACGAGACTTGCCGAGTTCGTTCAGTTGTTTGCAGGGATTGATGCCCGGAAGAAATCCAGAAGGTGAACCCGAAAAGATTGGAGGCTGGGTGGCAGCCTAGCCTCCGCGTGTGACATTGCCGATTGTCAATTGCCAAATGCCGATTGAAGAAATTGGCAATAAGCAATTGGAAATCGGCAATCAGTTCAGTCGGCAAAAGCCTCCAGGACCTCATTCGCGTGATCTTCCGGCTTTACCTTCTCGAAGATCTTTTTGATCTTGCCCTTCTCATCGATTAAAAAGGTCGTGCGATGAACACCCATGTACTTTCGTCCCATGAACTTCTTCTCCCCCCAAACACCGTAAGCCTCCGCGATCGCACGATCCGCGTCGGCTAAAAGTGTGAAAGGAAGTTGGTACTTGGTGACAAACTTAAGGTGCGACTTTTCATTGTCTGGAGAGACGCCTAAAACGGCAATCCCTTTCTTCTTGAATTTGGCAAAGGCATCACGAAAGGAACATGCCTCCTTGGTGCAACCCGGTGTGTCGTCTTTCGGATAAAAATAAAGCACCACTTTCTGGCCTCGAAGATCTTTTAAGGCGACGGTTTCGCCGTTGGCGTCATTGGTTTTAAATGCAGGTGCGGTGGATCCCTCTTTGAGCATAATCGTTTCCTTTTATGTTTACTGGAGATGGTCTATAACCCGGATTGTAGAGGATCAAGGTCACTTTCATGAAAGCTGCAGCAAAAAGCAAGCACAACTATTGGATGGTCAAACAGGAGCCTGAAACCTATTCCTGGGACGACTTCGTAAAAGACGGCAGCACTGATTGGTCCGGTGTTCGAAACTACCAGGCCAGAAACAATTTGCGCGCTATGAAACCCGGAGACAAGGTCCTGTTTTATCATTCGGGCAAAGGGAAGGAAGTTGTGGGTTTAGCTGAAGTAACTAAAAGTGCTTATCCGGATCCAACTGCTGACGATCCGCAGTGGGTGGCGGTTGATCTCAAACCGGTTAAGCCGCTGTCAAATTCAGTTCAGCTTGCCGCGATTCGTTACGATAAGCGGCTGAGTCAGTTGCCGCTGATCCGGCAGTCACAACTTTCAGTGATGCCGTTGACGAAGGATGAGTTTGACGTGATCGTGTCGATGGGAAGCAATAAAGTGCGCCGCGCTAACAGCAAGAGGAGTTGAGATGTTTAAGCAGATTGACTATACGATGATCATCGTTTCCGACATGCAACGTTCGATTGAGTTCTATCGCGATAAGCTTGGAATTCCTTTGAAGTTTGAATCACCAGATTGGACCGAGTTCAACACCGGCGCCACCACGCTTGCGCTTCACGGTGGAGGTGTTGCTAATACGCAGCCGCCGGCGGGTGATCCGTCAAAAACTGCCGGGGCGTGTTCAATCGGTTTCAATGTTGACGATGTGGATAAGACGTACGGGGAGTTGAAAGCTAAAGGGATCCGATTTGTGATGCCGCCGACGCAGCGCGAAGGTGAGGGGATTAAGCTGGCGGTTGGGATCGATCCGGATGGTTTGCCGATATCGTTTGCGCAGTTAATCGGGCACGGCGCGGGCAGTTAGGCTCAGCTTCATAAAGATTTACAAGATTTAACAAGATAATCCTGTAAATCTTGTTCCAAGGTTTTATTCGAAGAGCAGCTGCTCTTCCTCATCTTCTAACGACGTCGCGGATTCACTCAATCGCGGATACACCTTAAACAGCGGCGCTGGAGCGGGAACTTCTTTCTCTTCCAGCGCCGCTTTTATCTCCAGCGCATTCACCACCGCCTTCCCACGGAAGTGATTGTTTGTGATCACATAAGTTTCGCGTGTTTGCTTAGCGACTTCCTTGATACGCACCAGCCACGGCTCGAGCTCATCGAACGAATAGAGATAGTTATAACGCTCATCACGCGGCGCCTTTTCACGAAACCAGTTTTGATAGTTTCGTCCATGCATTCTGACGTAACCCACAGGCGAGGTTGATAACGCCGCCGGACGAATCGATTTAGCAAACACCGGCTGGTCGATGTTGCAAATACCCACACCACGCTCCTCCAGCCACTCATACATCTCCGCGGTGTTCCACGACGTGTGTCGCACTTCCAGCACCAACGGATAAACAGAAAACTTGTCCAGCAGCTTCGTCAGATAAAGCCGATCTTCCACAGTGTTTTTGAATGACCACGGGAACTGCAACAGTATCGAGCCGAGCTTGCCGGCCTTCGCCAGCACATCCATTCCCGTGCGAAATTCCTTTTCATCTTTCTTCGTTGCCTTGCCTCGTTCGTGCGTAAACAGGCGATTCAGTTTGGCCGTAAACGCAAACTTCTTATTACCAGCGACGCGATTGGACCACGATTTGGTGGTTGACGTTGTTGGCGGCCGGTAAAAACTGCTATTGATTTCAATCGTATTGAAAAACTGCGCGAGGTATTCCAGCGGATCAAACGACTTTCCCGGCTTCTGCGGATAAACCACACCCTCCCAGTCTTTATAGGACCACCCCGCCGGACCAATACGGACAATTCGTTTTGGCATTTACTGGTTCTTATAGTCAGGGGTTTGCAAGAAAGCAATTCATTTGACAGGATTGGAAGAAATTTGCCACAGATGAACACGGATTGATTTTAATTATGGAAGGAGGTGATCTGATGCGTCTGACGGAGATGGTGGCGTGTTCTGGTTGAGCGGCGAAGCTTAGCCCGAGCTTACTCGCTCAGGTTCTGAGCGGGCTTCCGAAACAACCTAATGACCCTAATCTGATTGTCGGTTTTGATACGGCCGACGACGCGGGAGTATACCGCCTTCGAGACGACCTCGCGCTCGTGCAAACACTCGACTTTTTTACGCCTATCGTTGATGACCCTTACGACTACGGCCGCATTGCCGCGTTGAATTCAATCAACGACGTTTGGGCGATGGCCGGAACTCCGATCACAGCGATGGCTATTACGTGTTTCCCGAAGAAAGGTGTTGACCCGGCCATCCTGAGCGAGATCATGCGCGGTGGTTTGGAGACGATTAACCAATATGGCGTGACGTTGATTGGAGGTCACAGCGTCGATAACGAACAGATCATGTTTGGATATTCCGTCACCGGGGTAATCGATCCGAACAAGATTGCGACCAACTCCGGCGCACGAGCGGGTGATGTGATCATTCTGACGAAACCAATCGGCACTGGTGTTATCTCCTCGGGAATCAAGCGGGCAAGCGCCAGTGAGGCTGTTATCGCCGGGTCGGTGGAAGCGATGTTGACACCCGGCAAGTATGCCGCTGAAGCAATGCGCGAGTTTGACGTGAAAGGCGCGACGGACGTGACCGGTTTTGCCCTCATGGGTCATGCGTGGGAGATGGCGCGCGCCAGCAAGGTTACGATCGAGATCGATGCCGCGGCGGTGCCATTGCTCGACGGCGCCATGGATCTCGCAGCAATTGGAGTGTTGACCAGCGGCGACAAAACCAATCGCGAATATGTCGGCGCTGATGTCGAAATTGCCGAATCGGTCGATCAGAATCTGGTGAAGCTACTTTTCGATCCCCAAACTGCAGGCGGAATGCTTATCGCCGTCTCTGAAAACAAGGCTGAAGCCCTCCTCAAGACGCTCCAAGCGAACTACCCCAACGCGCGCGTAATCGGCCGCGTGCTACCTTTCGAGCGCCGCTCAATCACTGTCACCTGAAAATGAATCTTTCAAGCAGGGTCACCAAACTCAACGACGCAGAAGTAAAGCCGAAAGCACGTTACGTCCTTTACTGGATGCAAATGTTTAAGCGCGCCAGTCACAATTACGCGCTTAACTTTGCGATTCAGATGGCCAACGAACGTCAACTGCCGCTCGTGGTCTATGAGGGGCTGAAGTTTTATTACCCATGGGCCAACGATCGTTTACACACGTTCATTCTTGAAGGTGTGGCGGAGAAGAGAAGTGCGTTTGAGAAGCGCGGCATCAGGTACCTCTTCTACCTGCAGCGAAACGGACGCGATCCGAAAAACACCGTCGTTAAACTCGCGCGCGAAGCCGCGTTACTGGTGACGGACGACTATCCGTGTTTCATAATTCCCGAACACAATGCGCGCATTGCCGAGTTGAACCTGCCGATCTACGCAGTTGATGCGAACGGCATGGTGCCGCTTTCAGCATTGCAGAAAGAGGAGTATGGCGCGTATACGATTCGGCCAAAGATCAATCGTCTACTGCCGGATCTGCCGCGCGCGATCGTGACACCTCACGTTAAAGTTCAGAAACCGTCTCTGGACGTCGATTGTCTGGAGACGACTGTCAGTGAGAGCAATGTTGTGGATCTCGTAGGCAAGTGTGACATCGATCACACGGTGAAACCGTCAACCCTCTATCACGGGGGCACGACCGCGGGACGCAAGCGACTCAAACATTTCGTTCGCAAAATCCTGCCTCACTACGATCAAACGCATAACGAACCTTCGATTGACGGTGTGTCGCGCTTGAGTCCGTATTTGCACTTCGGCTTTTTGTCGATTCAGGAGATCGTCGCTGCGGTTGAAAAAGCGGAAGCTCCTCAAGCGGCGAAGGATGCGTTTTTGGAGCAGGCAATTGTGCGCCGTGAGCTTTCGTTCAATCTCACGCGGCACAATCCGGATTACGATTCGTTAAAAGCGCTCCCGCCGTGGGCGCAACAGACAATGCGCGACCATGCAGACGACCCGCACCCGGAGTTGCTCGATGAAGCGCAGATCGAAGCCGCGGAAACGTACGACGAACTCTGGAACGCAGCCCAGCGTGAACTGCTGACAACCGGACACATCCACAATTACGTTCGTATGCTTTGGGGCAAGCGCGTGATTGAGTGGCAGCGGACGTACGAGATGGCTTTCGCACTCCTGGTGCATTTGAATAATAAGTACGCGCTTGATGGGCGCGATCCGAATTCTTACGCGGGAATCCTGTGGTGCTTTGGCAAACACGATCGCCCGTGGTTCGAGCGCGAGATCTTCGGTACCATGCGCTACATGACCTCGCGTAGCATGGCCCGGAAGTTCAACGCGCGACGGTACATAGAGTCTTTTTGACAGAGACGCTTCTCACGCGGCGGCGCAACGGCGCAACGGTAGCACGCTGCGCCGCGTCGCAACGGTAGCACGCGGCGCAACGGTAGCACGCGGCGCAACGGCGCAACGGTAGCACGCTGCGCCGCGGCGTCGCCGCGTGAGAAAATCCTCCCTCAACAACGGCATCTCTGAAGACCGATTATTGTTTTGACTCGCCAGAGAGTATTATTGCTTCCAATCAACATGGCTTCGACAATTCGCGAGTTTTCAGGGCAAGATTCCGTTTCGATAGCGGATCTCTATACCCACGTACGCGCGCGCACGATGCAGATCGTCGCGCCGCTCGAAATCGAAGATTACGTTATTCAAACGGCCGACTTCATGAGCCCGCCCCGCTGGCATATCGGCCACACTTCTTGGTTTTTTGAAACCGTTCTCCAGGCTCACAAGCCCGGTTATCAAGTCTATTCAGACGACTTCCTGTTCTATTTCAACTCCTATTACGAAGGATTTGGCGAACGTATCGAACGTCCAAAGCGAGGAACAAAGTCGCGTCCGACGGTAAAGGCGACCGTCGCGTATCGGAACCATATCGACGAGCAGATCCTCGCCCTCTTGCAATCACTCGAAAAACTTCCAAACGCGCAAACCTTGCGTTCGCTGATCCGCCTGGGTCTCGAGCATGAGATGCAACACCAGGAATTGCTTGTCTACGACATCAAGCATTTGCTGTGCGATCAGTTTGACGCGCCAATCAAACCACTGCCGCCAGTTGTGAACAGAGCCAACGGCATGGCTGAGATCGAAGGTGGATTGTTCTCGATCGGCTACGATCCTAAACAGCAACCGCGTTCGCGTGCTGAATTTGCATTCGACAACGAGAAGCCCGCGCACCAGGTTTTTCTTCAGGACTTCGCCATCGACAAGTCGCTGGTCAGCAACGGCGACTTTCTCGAGTTCATCAACGACGGCGGATATCAAAACTTTCGCTGGTGGTTTTCGGAAGGCTGGGAAACTGTCACTCGCGAACAATGGCGCGCTCCGCTTTACTGGGAATTTCACGACGGCGAGTGGATGATTCGCGATTTTGGCGGACTCCATCCCGTCGCCGACAAACGAGACGAACCTGTTTGTCACGCCAGTTACTTTGAAGCCTCCGCTTTCGCGAAGTGGGCCGGCAAGCGACTCCCGACTGAAGGAGAATGGGAGAAGGCGGCGTGTTATGATGCACGGCGCAAAGTCACGACTGCATTTCCGTGGGGCGAAACTGACCCCAACAGCGGCAACACGAATCTTTTCGAAAACGGTTTCTGGTCGGTTGCGCCCATCGGCGCATACCCGGAAGGGGCGAGCAGCTACGGCTGCCAGCAAATGATCGGCGACGTGTGGGAATGGACCACTTCAGATTACGTGCCTTACCCGGGATTCAAGTCTGACTTTGACGAATACAACGATAAGTGGTTTGTAAACCAAAAGGTTTTACGTGGGGGGTCATTCGCCACGCCGCAGTTACACATCAGAACGACATACCGAAACTTTTTTCACGCTCACGAGCGCTGGATGACTTCCGGATTTCGGTGTGCGCGGGATTTGTAGCCGCGGATTCGACGGATTTTTCTGGATTTACACAGATCCGGCCTACCTAAGTTAAGGAGAAACAACATGTCCCCAGAACTCCGAAGACTATTCGCTACCTTTGTGTTGGTGTTGTTTGGCGCTGTTTCGGTTGTTGCGCAAACCGAAACTCGCCGCAACACGGAGGCGGAATCAGCCGGCGCGGGTTCTGCGTCAAGCACGCGGAATAGTCCGGTCAATCCCAAATACACCACGCCAAAGTCTCCGCTCAACACAGCGTATGGAGCCAAGATCGCCGAGCACACCACCGAAAAGTACTTCATGACCGAGCTCGTCGATCACCTCCCGTTGTCGGACAAGGTGCCTTCTCCTGACAAGATTCTGGGTTACACAATCGGAACGCCCAACAAGCTTACCTACACCAAGGATCTCTATCGCTACTATCGCGAACTTGCGAAGGCGTCGCCGCGCGTCCGCATCCTCATCGCTCCGGAAAAGAGCGAAGAGGGACGCGAGCAGATGCTCGTGCTCGTGAGTGACGAGGCAAATCTTGCGCGTCTCGATCGTTACAAGGAAATAACGGCGAAGCTGGCTGACCCGAGAAAAGTCAGTGAAACTGAAGCGCACGCGCTCGTTGCCGAAGGCAAACCGTTCTACTGGGCATCAGGCTCGATCCACTCGCCCGAAACGGGTTCGCCTGAGATGTTGATGGAGATGGCCTATCGCCTGGCGGTTGAAGACTCACCGTTTATCGAAGACATTCGCAAAAACATGATCGTGATGATCACGCCGGCGCTCGAGGTTGACGGTCGTGATCGGATGGTTGATCTCTACAACTATCGCAAAGCCAATCCGGGTAAACCGGCGCCGCCGCTACTTTACTGGGGTAAGTACGTCGCGCACGACAACAATCGTGATGGCTTGGGTCTCGCGCTCGCGCTCACGCGCAACCAGATGCGCACGTTTCTCGAATATCACCCAACGGTATTGCACGATCTGCATGAGTCAGTGCCGTACCTGTACACGATGACTGGAACGGGTCCATACAACGCGTGGCTCGATCCGCTCGCCATCGATGAGTTTCAGTTGCTCGCGTAC
This sequence comes from uncultured Acidobacteriota bacterium, assembly GCA_963708055.1. GTDB lineage: Bacteria > Acidobacteriota > Blastocatellia > Pyrinomonadales > Pyrinomonadaceae > PSRF01. The sequence continues at coordinate 4,257,320 of OY970193.1, forward strand.
CACGAAATCGAAGAGATGACGAAGCGCGGCGTACCGGGTGTATGGACGCACGGCTTCTACGATGGTTGGGCGCCTAACTACATGCTCTACATCGCCACCGGTCACAACTCGATCGGCCGTTTCTATGAAACGTTTGGCAACGGCGGCGCCGACACTCGCGAGCGCACGTTGGGCGCGAATCAAACCTCGCGTGTTTGGTATCGACCCAATCCGCCGTTCCCGCGTGTCAATTGGTCGATGCGCAACAACGTCAACATGCAACAGTCAGCGCTGTTGTTTGCGATGAACTTTGTTGCCAAAGAGAAAGAGCGATTCCTCAACAACTTTTATTTGAAGAGCAGGCGCTCGATTGCGAAGGCGTTGAATGAAGGTCCGGCGGCTTACATTATTCCCGGCGACACACCGCGTCCGGTCGAAGCTGCGGACATGGTCAACCTGTTGCGGATGCAGGGAGTTGAAGTGCATCGCGCGAGCAAGGAGTTCAGCGTTAAGGATCAAAAGTATCCGGCGGGCTCTTACATCGTGCGAATGGACCAGCCTTACTCCCGCATGGCGGATATGCTGCTCGATACGCAGTATTACAACGTCAGCGATCCGGCGCCTTACGACGACACCGGTTGGACCATCGGCCCAATGCGTAACGTCAAAACAGTGCGCATAGTCGATAAGAGCGTGCTCGACGCTCCAGCAGCCCTGATAACCGAAGACGTGAAAGTAAAAGGACTGCTCAGCGGTCCGTCGTCCGCGGTTGCGTACATAATCAATCACAATACTGACAACACGCTCGCGACGCTTCGCTTCCGGTTGAAAGACGTGAAGATGAGCGCTGCTGAGGATTCGTTCAAGATCGGCGACCACCAGTACAACACCGGCTCGTTCATCGTGAAGAAAGATGGCAATCCGGCGGATCTGCGAGCCCGTTTGGAAGCGGCTGTGACCGAACTGGGTCTCAAGGCTGTCGGCGTCGAGAAGTTACCGGAGGTCAAGACTCACGAACTCGCCGTGCCGCGTATCGCAATTGTTCATACGTGGACCAACACGCAAAACGAAGGCTGGTATCGGATTGAGTTTGACCGGCTCCAAATCCCGTACACGTACATTTCGGATCACGTGATTCGCAACACGCCGAATTTGCGTGAAAAGTTTGATGTGTTGATCTTCCCGCCAGTGGGCGGCTCTGCGCAGACCATTGTTAACGGAATGCCGCGACGTGGTGAGCCGATTCCGTGGAAAGCTTCAGCGATTACGCCGAACTTTGGCATGTCGCCCGATCAAACCGACGATATGCGAGGCGGAATGACAGTTGTCGGCGTAGCCAATTTGCAGAAGTTTATTGAAGAGGGCGGACTGTTCATCACAGTCGGCGGCGTTTCGCAGATACCAATCGAATATGGCATCACTGCCGGTGTTACGATTCAGGCGGCCGACAGACTTCAAGCTCGTGGTTCGATCTACAACTCGACTTTTGCAGATCGCAAGAGCCCAATTGCCTATGGCTACGATGCTGGTTTACCGATCTACTTCAGCCAGTCGCCGTTGTTCCAGGTAGCGACGGGCGGCGGTGGTCCAGGTGGCGGAGGCGGAGGTGGCGGTGGCCAGGGCGGCGCCGGTACTGGTTCGCGCGCTTCAGGACGCGGTGGTGTTAACGATCCTGATGTGATTCAGGCCATGCCGCAACCGCGACCGGCAGATCCAAACAACCGTCCGGATCCGGAGCAGGATCAGCGCGAAAGTCCGTTCTACACACCGCCGCAATTACGGCCGCGCGTGGTGCTTCGTTTTGCGTCCGACGAAAAGAACCTGCTGATCAGCGGTATGCTCGCGGGAGGAAATGAACTCGCGAACCGGCCTGCGATTGTTGATGTGCCGGTGGGACGTGGGCACGTGGTGATGTTTGCGACGAATCCGATGTGGCGACATCAAACGCAGGGCGAGTTTTTCCTGTTGTTCAACGCGGCGCTGAACTTCGACAATCTCAGCGTTGGTCGCACTGAACCACAACGCGGAGCTGGACAACGCCCCAGCACCGCCGACGAAGACAATCAGTAAACTAATTAAGATTTCTCTCGCAGCGGCGCCACGGCACAACGAAAAACTTGCGTGATCCGTTGCGCCGTTGCGCCGCTGCGTGAGAAATCATCTTTGCAATGGAAACAATCCTGACAGACATCGAAACACGCGTGCTCGGCTCGTTGATCGAGAAACAGGTCACGACACCCGAGTACTACCCCCTGACACTAAACGCCCTGACACTCGCCTGTAACCAGAAAAACAATCGCCATCCAGTCACTTCATACACCGAGAACCAGGTCGCTGACGCGGTGGAAAGTTTGCGCGTAAAAAACCTCACCTATGTTTTCTACGGCAGCACGAGTCGGGTTCCGAAATACAAACACGTTGTGCCTGAAGTGATGCACCTGCGTCACCCCGAAGTCGCGTTAATGTGCGTGCTGATGTTGCGCGGTGTGCAAACACTCGGCGAGCTGCGCGGCAACGGCTCGCGTCTGCATGAGTTTGCGAGTCTTGAAGAAGTTGAAGAAACGTTGAATGGGTTGATCTCCCGCGATCCTGATCCGTTGGTTGCGCGTTTGCCGCGCCAGCCGGGACAGAAGGAAGGTCGCTTCGCTCATCTGCTTTCGGGCGAGATCGACGTCGAAGCTCTCGCGGTCGAAAGCGAGCGAACCGCCGCCACTCCCTCACGTCGCTCCAGTCTGGAACAAAAGGTTGACGAACTTGCCGCCGAAGTTGAGAGACTCAAGGAACAGTTCGAGCAATTCCGAAAACAGTTCGACTAAGACGGATTGCACGGATTGTTTGACGGATTTCTCCCAAATCTTCGGGAGTGTTTCATGGCTGGGCTCGTGATTCAACTATGCAAGCCATGCTCGGGGAGGTATAATGCTCTTCCCTTATGAGCTTAGAAATATTCCATCCAGCAGTGGCGCGCTGGTTTGCGCGTAGCTTTCCCGCTCCTACAGACCCGCAATTACAGGCGTGGCCTGAAATCAAAAAACAAAAGCATACGCTGATTGCCGCACCAACCGGGTCAGGTAAGACGCTGGCGGCTTTTTTATCCGCGATTGACGATCTCGTGCGTCTTGGCGTTGACCGTAAACTCGACGATTCCACGCACGTTATCTACGTTTCGCCGCTTAAAGCACTCAGCAACGACGTCCAGCGGAATCTTCAGATCCCGCTCGAAGGCATCCAGGCGGAGTTAAAAGCCCTCGGTTTGCCGGAAGTTAACATTCGCACGCTCGTTCGCACCGGCGACACTCCCGCCGCCGAACGAACTGCGATGACCAAGCGTCCGCCACACATCGTCGTTACTACTCCAGAATCGCTTTATATCCTGCTCACCAGCGAAGGCGGGCGCCGCATGCTGGAGACTGCGCGAACGTTGATTCTCGACGAAATTCACGCCGTGGTCAGCGACAAACGCGGCTCACACCTGGCACTCTCGATTGAACGCCTCGAACAACTCGTTCGCCAACACGCAAACGCAAGCGACAACGGACACTTGCCACTCGGGAATGCTTCTCTCGTTCGCATCGGGCTTTCAGCAACGCAGCGTCCGATTGAAGAAGTGGCGCGATTTCTGGTGGGCACTGAAAACATTGACGCGAATAACACGCCTGGCTGTGCGATCGTCGATAGCGGCCACGTGCGAAAGCTCGACATTGCGATCGAGCTACCCGAATCACCTTTGCAAGCAGTGATGTCGGGTGAGGTCTGGGAAGAGGTTTACGATCGACTCACGCAACTAATCCGGCAACACCACACCACCCTCGTTTTCGTAAACACACGACGCTTGGCAGAACGTGTGACGCGACATTTGGGCGAGCGAATCGGCGAGGAAAACATTGCCGCGCATCACGGCAGCCTCGCGCGCGAACACCGGCTGAAGGCTGAGCAGCGATTGAAATCAGGCGAACTGAGCGCACTCGTGGCCACAGCTTCGCTCGAGTTGGGAATTGATATTGGAGATGTGAATCTCGTTTGTCAGCTTGGTTCAACTCGCTCGATCGCGAGTTTCCTGCAGCGCGTCGGTCGTTCAAACCACACGGTAGAGGGTTTCCCGAAGGGCAGGATTTTTCCTTTATCACGCGATGAGTTGGTTGAGTGTGCGGCGATTGTGGATTCGGTCCGTCGCGGTGAACTCGATCATCTCGAGATCCCGGAACGCCCGCTCGATATTCTGGCGCAGCAGATTGTTGCCGCGGTCGCGGCGGAAGAGTGGACTGAAGACGATCTCTTCAACACGATTCGTCGTGCTTATCCTTATCGCAACCTGGAGCGCGAACAGTTTGACGCGATCATTCGGATGCTTGCCGAAGGATTCACTACCAAACGCGGTCGCCGGTCTACATATCTCCATCACGACGCGGTAAATCAGCGTTTGCGTGGTCGCCGGGGAGCGCGACTGTCGGCCATTACCTCGGGTGGTGCGATTCCGGATACGGCCGATTATGCGGTCGTGCTTGAACCGAGTGATCTGGTTATCGGAACGGTCAATGAAGATTTCGCAGTCGAGAGTATGCAGGGCGATATCTTTCAACTGGGTAACACTTCGTGGCGTGTGCTTCGCGTTGAGCAGGGAAAAGTGCGAGTTGAGGATGCGCACGGACAACCGCCGTCAATTCCGTTTTGGCTGGGTGAAGCGCCGGCGCGTTCGCAGGAGTTGTCTGAATCAGTTTCGCGTTTGCGAGTCGACGTGGCCGCCCGCGTGGAAGTTAGTGCCACGGATCAGGCGGCTGCAGAAGAGCCGGATGAGCACGGATCGAGAGTCAAGCTTGATGAAGCGCATGATTGGCTTACGAATGAGGTTGGCGTTTCTCGTTCCGCCGCCGAACAGATTGTTGAGTATCTGGCCGGGGCAAAAATTGTTTTAGGTGTGATGCCGTCGCAGGACAATCTCGTGCTGGAAAGATTTTTTGACGACAGTGGCAGCATGCAGCTCGTGTTGCATTCACCATTCGGCAGTCGAATAAATCGAGCCTGGGGGCTGGCGCTCCGCAAACGGTTCTGTCGCAAGTTCAACTTCGAGCTTCAGGCGGCTGCGACCGAAGATGCGATCGTGCTTTCGCTTGGGCCAACACACAGTTTCCCGCTCGACGACGTCTTTCATTATCTGAACTCCAAGACCGTGCGTAATCTTCTTTGCCAGGCGTTGCTCGACGCGCCGATGTGGAACATTCGCTGGCGCTGGAATGTGACGCGATCCCTCGCGGTGTTGCGACGTCGTGGTGGCAAAAAGATTCCGCCGCAGTTGCAACGAATGGATGCGGAAGATCTGTTGACTGCGATCTTTCCGGATCAAGTCGCTTGTGCCGAGAACCTGACTGGCGGCGAACGAGAGATTCCGTCGCATCCGTTGGTAGATCAAACAGTAAAAGATTGTCTTGAAGAAGCGATGGACGTCGATGGTCTCGAGCGTCTGCTGACTTCAATCGAGCGAAACGAAAAGAACCTTTTTGCACGCGACGTAATTGAAGCCTCGCCGTTGTCACAGGAAATTCTCAACGCGCGGCCATATGCCTACCTCGACGACGCGCCACTCGAAGAGCGCCGTACACGCGCGGTGTTTCAACGGCGCTGGCTCGATCCGGAAACAGCCAGCGACATGGGCAAACTCGATCAGGCAGCTATCGATCGTGTGCGCGGAGAAGTGTGGCCGGAACCTCGCAATGCTGATGAACTTCACGATGGCCTCGTTGAACTCGGCTTTGTCACCGCCGAAGAAGGTCTTGACTGGCAGGATTACTTTGCTGAGTTGAACACCGATCGCCGGGCCGCAGTGATGATTACCGGAACTCCTTCAGCGCCTGCGAAGAGATTATGGGTGGCCGCCGAACGCTTGCCGCAATTGCTGACGGTTTATCCCAATGCTCAACTGCAACCGCCAATTACAGCGCCTGAGAGCGTGGCCCGTGTAACGTGGGTTGCTGAGGAAGCGCTCGTTGAAATAGTTCGCGGGCGTTTGGAAGGGCTTGGACCGGTAACAATCGAAGAACTGATGACGATGTCCGGTTTGAGCAAACTGGAGATCGAGACGGCTTTGTTACGACTCGAAGGCGAAGGTTTTGTCATCCGGGGTCGGTTCACGCCGGGGGTAACGCAAACCGAATGGAGCGCGCGTCGACTGCTCGCTCGCATTCACAGTTACACGTTGAATCGTCTGCGACAGGAGATTGAGCCGGTCGCCGGCAGCGATTTCATTCGTTTCCTGCTCGCGTGGCAAAAGGTCTCACCCGATCACCAGATGGAAGGCCCCGAAAGTCTCAAGGCCATCATCGAGCAGTTGGAAGGTGTTGAAGCACCGGCGGCTGCGTGGGAAGGGGAACTCCTGCCTGCCCGAATGGTCGAATACGATCCCGCGTGGCTCGACGCGCTCTGTTTGTCAGGCGAAGTGGTTTGGGCTCGACTAACACCACTCGCGCGTTCCGCGGAAAGTAGCGAAAGATCACGTGGATCCGGGCCGGTGCGTAACACTCCGATCGCGCTCCTCAGGCGCAAGAATTTTGCTCTCTGGAGTTCGGTGTTTCCGCAACCGTCGCCAACAGTCACATCTGAGTTTTCAACCACCACCCAGATGGTCTTCGACTATCTGCAGTCGCGTGGCGCTTCGTTCTTCACTGACATAGTTGAAAACACAAAACTGCTGCGCAGTCAGGTTGAAGAAGCCCTCGCAGATCTGGTTGCCAACGGTGTGGTGGTCTCCGACAGCTTTGCCGGACTGCGTGCTCTGTTGACTCCGGGCAGCCGGAAAACACAAGCGGCTGCGCGCCGGAAACACCGGCAGCCGGTGTACGAAATGGCGAGTGCCGGTCGCTGGTCCATCCTGCAACGTCAGACCACGGCTCCGAACACAAACGATCAGGAAGTAACTGAAGAAGTTGCATGGACGCTGTTGAAGCGTTACGGAGTGGTTTTCAAACGACTCCTGGAACGCGAAGGATTTGCATTACCGTGGCGGGTGTTGCTGCGCTTCTATCATCGACTCGAAGCGCGCGGTGATATTCGCGGCGGGCGTTTTGTTGCCGGAATATCGGGCGAACAGTTTGCTCTTCCGGAAGCGATAGGAATGTTGCGCGCTATTCGACGCGCCGGCGCACAGGAGAGTTTGATCTCGGTGAGTGCGGCTGATCCTTTGAATCTGGTGGGCATCATCATTCCCGGCGGTCGCATAACGGCGCACACCAGCAACCGGATTCTGTATCAGGATGGAGCGCCAATCGCATCCTTCGAATCAGGTGAAACTCGCTTCCTGGCTGAACTGAGTCGTGCGATGGAGTGGAAAGCGAAGGCGGCGTTGATGCGGAAAGCCACCCGTCCGGAATTGAGATCGTACTTGCAGCGTCCGGCTTAAGAAGAAATTTACTCACGCGGTGGCGCAGCGGCACAGCGGTTAACGGCGCGCCGTCGCGCCGCTGCGGGAGTATTCTTCCAACAAAAACCTGGAAACCGGTGCCGATTGATACTGCCTTTAAATTGGACAGGAGTTAATCCAACGTTCAACAAGGTGGTCTATGAAAGCACTAGCACAAACAACCAAGGTTCTCGCGCAGTTTCCTCTAGCCAAGCGTCGTACCTTGAGATACTCACTGGTTAGACCGAAAACCTCCGTTCCCAATGCTGAAGAGTTTATGCGAGTCAACAACGCGACTGTGCGCGAAGGGCGTACTCATCGCGTGTGGCCACCGGAAGTCCTCCGCAAGTTTCAAACGGCAGAGATTATCACTGAACTGCAAACGCAACATTACGTGCTCCGCGATCGCAGCATCAGCCGCAGATAATACTGATCCAAAAACAGATTCACGCTGATCAGAAATAGGGGTCTGATCAGCGTGAATCCGTTTAATCTAATCCGTCTTAATCCGTGTTACTTCTTATTCTGCTCGTCGAGCCACGTTTTCAGCGGCGCGAAGTATTCGATGATCGCAGTCGCATCCATCTTGTCTTCACCGGTCATCGCTTTTAAGGCCGCCGGCCATGGCTCACTGGAGCCCATCGCGAGCATCGCCTTCAATTTCTCACCGGCTTTCTTGTTACCGTAGATCGAGCATTGATGCAGTGGTCCGGTAACGCCGGCTTCGCGACAAAGCGCCCGATGAAATTGAAACTGTAAAATCGCCGCCAGGAAATAACGCGAGTAAGGCACGTTGGCCGGCACGTGATACTTTGCCCCCGGATCGAAATCCTGTTCGGTACGCGCCACCGGCGGTGCTATCCCCTGATACTTTTCGCGCAGTTCCCACCACGCTTTGTTGTAATCGTTTGGTCCAACTTCTCCGGAAAAGACTTTCCAGCGCCACTGGTCCACGAGATAACCAAACGGCAGAAACGCGACCCGGTCGAGCGCGCGGTTCAACAGGAAACCAATGTCCGCACGTTCGTCTGGCACCTTGTCGATCAGGCCGAGCTGTTTCAGGTAGGGCGGTGTGACTGACAGCGAGATCGTGTCGCCAATTGCTTCGTGAAATGCGTCGTTGGCGCTCTCGCGGAAGAGATAAGGCTTGCCGGCGTAAGCCATCTGATAATAGTTATGGCCCAACTCGTGATGCACCACTGAAAAATCTTCTTCGTTGATCTGGACGCACATCTTCAGGCGCACGTCTTTTTCGTAATCGATGTCCCACGCACTGGCATGACAAATTACTTCGCGATCGGTTGGTTTGACGAATAGCGATCGTTCCCAGAAAGTTTGCGGCAATGCTTCGAACCCAACGGAGGTAAAGAACGACTCACCGTAACGCACCATCTGTTTTGCGTCAGTATTTCTGGCTTTCAGTGTTTGCGTCAGGTCATAACCGCGATCGGCTTCGGCGGGAGCGAGCAAGGGGTAAATATTCCCCCACGTTTGCGCCCACATGTTTCCCACGAGATGAGCCGGGATGGGTTTGTCTAACGGTACAACTGCAGGACCATATTTTTCAGAAAGCTTGCGACGCGTGTAGGTGTAAAGCGAATCGTAGAGCGGCTTCACCTGTTGCCACAAACGTTCCATCTCCGCGGCAAATTCGGCGGGCTGCATGTCGTACTTGGAACGCCACATGGCGCCGGTGTCGTCAAATCCCATCGCTTTCGCGCCCTTGTTACTGAGCTCGACAAAGCGAACGTAATCTTTCCGAATCGGAATGGCGATCTGGTGCCAGCCGATCCATGCTTTCTTCAGTTCTTCAGGATCGCGACTGTTACCGATGATCTGTTCCAAGTCGGGAAGTGAAAGACATTTTCCTTTATCGCCTTCAGGGCAGTATTTGCCTTTACCGTAGTCGCCTTCCATCGAGGCCGCCAGCTTTGTGATTTCGCTGCGTTCGTTGGGATCCTTTGGCGCCGGAAGAGTGAGCGCCAGTTTCAGCAGTTTCAGTTTTCGTTTGATCTCAGGCGAGACTTCGACATTTTCGTAACGGCGCGCCTGTTCCGCGAGTTCAGTGGTAGCGGCAATCACGTTTTCATTGGCTTCCGCAGCCAGGGCCTCCGTATCGTCAGTGACGAACGTGCTCTTTACCCAGTCAGCCCGGGCCGCTTTGATATTTAACTCAAGCAGCCGCTTTTCGGCGTCGGTGATAAACCGTTCCGCCTCTGTTGCTGAGCCGCCGGTCGTTGAATTTGGAATATCGGCACATGACATAAGTAGTAATACCGCACTAAGCAAACAGAAAAGGCCCAGCCATAACTGGCGGCCGTGATGGATGACGCTCACCGTTAACCTCCTGAGGAGACATGGGTTTCGACTAATTGGGGATATGGAGCCACAAATATAACGGGGATTCACCGGATCCTCAAATGATTGAGCCACGGATAACACGGATTACACAGATCAGAGTAAAATTCTGATCCGTCTAATCCGTGTTTATCTGTGGCTTAATTGCTTTGCAGACGAAAAGATTGTGGCGAGAAAGTAAGAACTGGGTGAGGTCCAGTCTATAGTTAGCTGAACTGGGCTATTACGGACGAACGATGCCCTTTTTAATATTTCGCTGCCACGCTTCGTAGTTGCGAATGCGGCGTTTCGCTTGTTTTCGAGTCAATTTCATTTCCTGGGCTACGTAGTCAATGCGAGCGGTCCGATCTCTTTTTTTATCAAACCGGTCACCCGGTGCTCTGAGGTAATACTTGTAAGCCGTGGACCACTCTGCTTTTACTTCTTCGGTGGCTTGAACGCCCCGTGTCTCTGGCATGCCATGGGTTCCTTTCAGGAGGATTTTTCGACGGGGATTTTACACTCACCAAATTCTAATTGCGAACGAAATCGGGCATAAAAACGGTTCTAGATCGTAGTTGTTGGAAAAATTTTCTTAATTCCTCTTAAGCCAGCGGATCAGTGAGAAAGTGCTCAAAATAACGGCAATCCCGATTAATCCGTAAACAATGTAGGTAACAACGTCGGAGTTCATGAACGCGATCACCTGGCGTCCAAAGTAGAGGGCCAGGACGGCTTCAACGCCAAACCGGATTAATCTTCCCAGAAAAACCGCGAGGAGCAATTCGCCGCGTGGAGATTGGAGCGCCGATGCTGTCATCACCACAGGTGTGAAAGGAAAGGGCGGTGGTATCAGCGTGGCAATAAACACAGTGATGCCGGCTTTATTTTCCAGTTTTGCTTTGAGTTTTTCGATTCGCTTCTTGCTGATAAAACGCTCGAGTCCGGCTTCACCCGCTTTGCGCATCAACAAGTCGAGGACGAAAACACCGGCCACCGACCCCACTGCCGAAATGATCACGTAACCAATCCAACTCCAGCCTTCACGATTCGAGCTAACGAGCGCAATCAGTAACAGATCGTTTCCAAACGGCAGCACCAGAAACGACGAGTCGAGCGCGCTCATCAGAAAGAGCCCGGGCAAACCCATCCGCAAGAATGTCCGGAGGACCCAACTGCTCGTGCTGAGAAATAGTAACGGACGCAAAGATTCGAACAATCAAAACTCCGTGGGACTAAAGTCTGGTCGGTTCAGGCGTGGACGGCTCAGTAATCGGAGGTGGTTGATCCGGTTCGCGAACCGGAGCCTGTGGCTGCGGATTTGAGTCGGGTGGCAAGGGGATTGAACCCGGACTTTGCTCGGGATTGTTTGGATCGTACGGTGTAGTTGGCGGTATTTCCGGCTTCTCGTTGAAACGTTGCAAATAACCCTCTTGATGTTCAGATTTGCGGCACTAAGTGCACACGAACCCGTCCACTCTAATCGGATCATTCTGCGAAGCGGTGCCTAAATCTTCACGTGCTTGTCACTCCGGCCGTACCATTTCGGGCGGGAGTGCGAAACCGATTCGCGGAGGCCCCGAGGGTCTTACGCCAAGCAGTCCCTGCACGATAGCCAGACGCGTCATTATTCTCGGTTCGGCAAACTGAAATCGTCCGGCCAATGTCTCCGAACGCTCAAAATCACTTCTAGCCAGCACTGCCAGCTCCTGGCCGTAACGATTAATGGTGGCCATCAATCCGCTGCCGCCCTGGATGGTCATTTCGCCATCACGAAACATGTTCACTTCAAAACCATTCAACACGGAGGCGGCCGACAACAATTCGTTCAATTGACTGATACCCGGGTCCATCACTTCAAAGCTGCGTTGTGGATCGATTCCGGAAAACGCGCGCGCAACTTTTAGCTGCTGTTCGAAGTGTTCATAACTGGTCGCGCGGCGGTTAACTAACTGCCGAGCTTCTTCCAGCACCTGAACCGCCAGTTTCTGATCGTCCTTTTGAACGTCGCCGGCGACTTGAATCAACAAGTCGATCTTCTCGTTGTCGGTTTGCAGACGAGCGACTGACTGCCTGATCTCTTCAAAGCGCGTACTGTCGGCCTTCTTCGCCATCTCGCGAAAATCAATTCTCTTCATCACGGCGTCGCGAGCATTATTTTGCAAATAATCATTTGCGATCTGTCGGGCTCGATCCGTGTTGCCTTCCTCCAGCGCTTTGTAAGCAGCCTGTTGATAGAGGCGCGGTTTCATATTCTGCGGAGCGACATTCGCGGCCTGGAACAACGCCTCCGAATTGGGATTGCCCTGTAAGGAGCTGAAGGTCTGCGCCATATTCATCGCGGTGTTGTTTGATAGTCCCAACTCCGAGAGCTTCTGGCGCACGAGCGGCGCCTTTGATGGCACATATTGATCGACATACGGCATTAGACTTTGCAAACCAGTTAACAGCCGGCGCGCATTTGCTTGTTCCATCTGCGCTTCGGTTTGTGGTTGGGGAGCGGCCGCTACGCCAATGCCGCTACCGCCGGCAATCACTCGACGTTGAGCGCCCGGTGCTCCGCGTTGTTGATTATTGGAAGTTGGGGGTGTTGCTTTCAACGCTGCATCGACGACCGTTGACAGCAGGTCGACGTAAGCGGTCTGCCCGAGCGGAGCCCGAGTCGCAGTTTGTGCATTAGCCGTTGAACTGGTGCCTTGTGCTACTGGACGTGGACCAGGGCGCAAGAACGTTTGCGCCAGAGCGATACTCTCACTCTTGCTCAGGATGTTTGACGCCTGGAGTTTCTTAACGGTTTTGTCGGCGAGCTTGTCGCCCGCGTCCGCATCCTGGCGATAGAGTTGATTGATCACTTCCGGCATGCTTAGTGGAAACTGACCCTTTTCCATCATCAGTTCCGCGTTTTGTGCGGCGAGTTTTGGATCGATAGCAGCAATGCGGCCAAGCAGCATCTGTTCGAGGTTATCGTCAGAGTTCAATTGTGATCGTGGGTTGCGCGGATCGGTTGTAGCTTGTGTGTTTGCCGGAGGTTTGGTTGCAGCGAGCAGTTGATAAGCGAGGGGCGCATCGTGACGCGCCGCGGCCATTACCAACTCCTGGCGCAATTGATAAGTTCTGAAGTTAGCCGGTCCCCCTCCTCCCGGCCCGGCAAACACAGTAAAGTTGCCGCCGCCATCGGGCATAACCTGCCGCCGGTTATTGGTGACTGGTTGGCGTCCCAACTCAGCGACCCCGTCGGCAGCTTGTAAAAAGAGAGTACGCGCGCGACCCTGATCCTGAGACCAGATCATGTCGGCAGCGTTGATCTGAATTCGCACGCGGTTCTCGACGAGTCGCAGCGATTGTGCCTCATCAATTATTTGATCCAGCAGGCGATAGGCATTCTTTTCCCTTTCCGCCTTTTGTTTTTCCAGGTCTTCGGTGGAAGGCTGTTGAGTCGGCTGATCTTGAGCCAATACCGCCGACTGGGAGAAACAGAACAACCCGAGCGCTAGTGTCAGGATAAACAGGTTTTTCATGGGCCTTTACCTCTGCGAGAACTTGGCGAATTTTAACATGATAGTGGGGGATTGCCGATTGCCGACTGCCGATTGCCGATTTGGTTCCCGAGCTCCGGAAATCGGCAATTGGCGATCGGAAATCGGCAATTGACACGGGAACTTCGCCCAATTCTTGCCGTATAATCCCCCCGACATGTACTGCCCATCTTGTGGTTCTGAGGAACGACAACTAAGCCAATATGGTCGTGCTTGCGGCACTGACCTTCGCACGCATCATCTGAAACAAGCAAACCATAGGAGTCAGTTCGATGGCCGTAATCCTGGAGGGCGGTTGCCGGGTTTCGACAATGCATGAAGGATCGCCGTCTGTTTCGGGCTCACTAAAGATCTGGAATCAGATTGGAAAAGCGAGCGGTGCGGCAGCCATTTCCCTGCGCATCCTCGAGTATGGCCCCGGCACGTCGCCCGGTTTGCGCAATCGCGAATGTGACGAAGTTTTGTATTTGCTGGAGGATCTCGACGGTGTCACAACCGGCAATTGCACAATCTTCATCGATGGAATCGCTCATGACATTGGTCCACAAACCGGGATTTACGTTCGGCCCGGTCAGGAGTTGATGGTCCAGAACGATGGACCAGAGGCGATCAGTTTTGTCAGTTCGCAATGTCCGGAAGAATCATCCGACGGTCCTGCCTCCATAAATCAGCTAAAACAAGAATCACATCCGCTGCCGATTGTCCGACTCTCGGATCGCCGCGCTTTGCCGACTGCCGATCGTTGGTATCGCGTGTTAGTTGATGATGAGATTGGCAGCGAACAGGTAACACAGTTTGTGGGTTCAATTCCTCCGGGTCGTGCTCCCGACCATTTTCACGAGTACGAGGAAGTTCTGTTTATCCTCCGTGGTGAAGGGCGAATGTGGGCCGGTGAAACAAACACTCCAATCGGCCCCGGTTCGTGCATCTACCTTCCGCGTGGACAAATGCACTGTGTCGAGAACACCGGTACGGGTGAGCTGCGATTGTTAGGTGTTTTCTATCCCGCCGGAAGTCCTGCGGTGAGGTATGAAGCCACGGATTAGACGGATCATAAAGCCGGATTAATACGGATAAATCCGTTCTTAATCCGTATTAATCCGTTAATCAATCCGTGTTTATCTGTGTCTCGAAGTCGCGGATATCGCGGAACGGTGTTTCCGCGTCGGTGAAGTCGGGGCGATAGTAAAAGGAAGAACCGTCAAACTCCTGCACCCAACCTTCGCTCATGCCCAGTTCCTCGAGCGCGGCAGTCGCCTTGAGCCATTCCAACTCTCTGATACGTCGCGATAGCAGCACGTAACGATTGTTTGTTTCCGCCTGGTGTGTCGGGTAGTACTGGGCCATCAACGAAATGGCGACGCGCGGGCTTAACTCGTCTCTGATCCATTCGATCGATTCAGCCACACTGCCGATATCATTCGGCAAAACCAGCAATCGCACCACCAAACCACGCTTCAACAAACCATTTTCGTCAAACACAAGTTCATCGCCGGTTTGTCGAAACATCTCGCGCAACGCCGCGCGTGAAAAGTCTTTGTAACCACTTACTTTCGAATACAAGTATCCTGATTCATCATCTGCATACTTGAGATCGGGTAAGTAGATATCGACGATGCCGTCGAGCAACTGCAGCACAGCCACCGAGTCGTAAGCATTTGTGTTATAGACCACCGGCACCTGCAATCCTTGCTGTGCGGCGATCAGGATCGAACGCGCCATCTGCGGAACGAAATGCGTTGGCGAAACGAAGTTGACGTTGTGACAACCGCGTCCCTGAAGCTCCAACAGCATCTCGGCTAAACGCTCGTGGGTGACTTCGTTCTTGAGTTGTTGCTTGTGCGTTTGCGAGATCTGATAGTTCTGACAGTAAACACAACGGAGATTGCAATTGCCGAAGAAAACGTTCCCGGCGCCTTTCGTTCCGACGAGGGGCGGCTCTTCACCAAAGTGAGCGGTGTACGACGAGACGATCGGTAAACGACCGGAGTAGCACGCCGCGATCTCATCATTGAGACGATTATTCAAACAATCGCGCGGGCAAACAGTGCATCGCTCCAGCAGACTTTCGAGGTCCGCAACGCGAGCTTCGAGCAGTCCTTGCTTCAGTAGCGACAGATACGATGGCTCAATTGTGCTTTTCATCTCGTTTACGTATGTCGTCTGAAGTGAACGAAGTGTGGTTTGTGTTGTTCCACTATCTCCGCGGGGGTTGATTTCTTCGTTTGTTGCCAGATGAAATCCATTTCGCCGTGGATCGTGCTGAGCGCGAGTCGTGCTTCGAGAATCAAGAGTATGCTGCCATAAAAAAGAAAGCACGCGCCGGCTAAACCGAGCGCCACCGGTACCATGTTGTACCGTTGATTTCCAGTGAAGGGAACAACGCCGATCGCAACGCTGGTCGCGACAAACATTCCCAGGCTCAGATAAAACGTTACCATGCATCGCTGCAGGATGCGCGCGCGACTCGTCAATTTGTCCAGTTGTTGAAAGATCGATGCTTGTCGTTCGACTAATGCCGGCCCTCGTTCTTTCTCGGCGGCCATAGCTTCCAAACGATCCGAAAGGGCGCGGACGCGGTCCACCACCCGCCCCAAACGCGAAGAAGTTGACAAAATCATGCTGCCGCAGGCGGAAATCAGCACGGCGGGCGTGATCATGGCGGTTAAAACAGCAATTGCAGCCTCTTTATCCATCGATTCGCTTTATAATCAGCGGAATTTTGAAATCCTGTCAAACTCGACATGCGACTCTGGATCTCCAAAAGCAGTGAAGTCCCCATTCGCGAGCAGTTGGTGACGCAGATCATCCTCGGGATCGTCAGCAACGATTTGAAGATCGCGGAGCGTTTGCCCAGCACCCGCGAACTGGCGCGCCGCTACGATATTCACGCAAATACCGTCAGCTCCGCCTATCGGGAACTTGCTCGTCGCGGTTGGGTCGAGTTTCGCAAGGGCAGCGGCGTTTACGTGCGAACGCGAAACGATGATGCGCCCGAGGAAGGCGTCGCGCTCGATCAACTCATCGCCCGGTTCTTCAAAAACCTGCGTGAGGAAGGATACTCCCTCGCCGAGATTCACGCTGCCATCCAGCGAGCCTTGTCAGTTCAACGTCCCGATCATTTTCTCTTACTCGAACCAGATCCTGAACTTCGCGAGATTCTCGTCGCCGAGATCGAAGCAGCGACAAAAGTAAAAGTAACGAGCGTTGGTCCGGATGATGAAATTGACGGAAGTATGACGGGAGCGGCGCCGCTCGTACTTTATGGACACCTGGACCCGTACGCGGATCGGATCCAACCCCAGACAGATCTGCTCGTGCTTCATTCGGCTTCAGTGGTGGAATCGCTGCAAGGACAAACGCGACCATCACCCGATGCGCTGGTGGCAGTTGTTTCGCGCTGGCCTGAATTTTTGCGCTGGGCCAGGACAATGCTGGTGGCGGCTGGACTTGATCCGGATGCGTTGAGCGTTCGCGACGCGCGCGAGGGCAACTGGGAGAAAGGATTACGTTCGGCGGCGTTTGTGATTACCGATTCGCTGATGGCGCCGCGTATTCCGGCTGGATGTGAGGTAAAAGTATTTCGGGTGCTGGCGCAGTCGTCGTTGAAGGAAATCCGGGAGTACGCTGAACGATTCTTCTGATCTCACGCGGCGGCGCAACGGCGCAACATAAACGCAACGAGTACATTTGCATGGCGTCTTACGCTGTGCCGTTGCGCCGCCGCGTGAGTTTCTTATTTGTCTTTCGCAAGCGTGCGTATGTAATTCGTCACGTGCCAGCGCTCTTCTTCATTCATTCGTCTCTCGCCTGCCGGCATGATGCCCATGATGCCTTTCGTTATCTTCCAGAAGACTTCACCATCCGTCATCGCGGTCATGCGTTCCTTGTTGGTCAGGTCAGCGGGTTTACGACGCAGGCGCGCGCGATTCTCTTCGTTACCTGCGCCACTTTCACCGTGGCAGAAAATGCAATTGCCCTTGGTGCGTTCCAGGTAAAGCTCTTTGCCTTTTGCGATCGACTCGTCGTTTGCGGTGATCGGGTTCTTTGTCTTATCGGCGTCAGCAGGAAGCTCCCAGGTATTCTTTGAGAAGTCCGGTTGCTGCGCCCCTGGAGTGACCGACCGGCTCTCGTTCTGGTTCCTGTTTGTGGTTGTCGGACTGTTAGCGTTTTGAGCCGCCGATGTTTTGGCAATGTCGAATGAAGTCACAAACACTAGCGCGACTGCCACCAACACTAAAAACGACAGCATGATCAAGCAGATTGACTTTCGCATCGATCGATTTTCTCCTTAAGTTTTTACCTGGATCGCCTTCTTTTCGTCGTCGTACTCGTTCGCTTCGGCGCCGGCTTCGCCGGTGCGGTTACCGATGTAGGGGCGGAGCGAATGAGGTCGGCTATTGTCTTTTCAGGGACATCTCCTTCCAGGACAATTTCGTTATCTCGCGCCGACATTTTGATCGACTGCAGGATCGTCTGCGCCTTCTGGTCGGGTATGGCACTGACGCCCTGCTGCAACAAGGTTGATAGCAGACCATTGATGATCTTCGCGGTATCGGGGTTGTCGGCATTCATTGCACCGCGCAGATTGAAATTCGTTCCCGTCATTGTAAGGGCAGCGTAGAAGTTGCCAAAACGCGTATCACAGCGCGGATCGCGCGTGGTGTTTTCCAGTCCCATCAAACCAAACGCTTTCGCAAATGCGGTAAGCGGCGCGCCTGAAGCGGCGGCGAGTACATTCGGATCGCGCAACAGCGACTCGATCGTTGCCGTGCTGATGCGTCCGTTGCCGTCGGCAGCATCCACTGCCGCCTGGAGGTAACGAAGATTGCCAATCGCGAGTGAGGTTGCGCTTAGCGGAACCACGCCGATTTCCGAGAATGGTTGCAGGATTGGATTCTTCATTGCTTCACCCGCAATCGCGTCGAGCTTCATCACGGTAATCGATTTCGATCCGTGTTTTTGCTCGCGAGCGTTTTCGCCGAGAATTCCTTGCGCCATCGTTATTAGGGAATCAGAACTGAAGTCACCACCAACCACAATCATCACATCCGGAGCTACAAAACTCAGATTGCTGGTGGGTTTGTTGAAACGCATTGCAATTACGAGGTATTCAATGCCTGCCGGATCAATGCCGGCGTTCTTCTTAACATCGGCGAACGCGGCTCGCATCTTGGTTAACTCGGCAGCCGGCATTACCCGTGGCGCCGCTTCATTGAGGATGCGTTGCGGGTTGACGTAGATCAACGCGTCGGCTTCGGGGAGCGAGGCAAGGGCAGCGGCGGAATTTTGCGCGAAGACGCTGGACGTTATCGATAGAACGGCAACAGCGGCTAATAACAGTGATTTCAAGGGGAACCTCCAACAACTAGATTTCTTACAAAAACCATTCACAAGATTTCAGCTTGTAAATCTTGTATCTAACTGGACTTCGCGATAACGAAAACAACTCGAGTCGTGGTCGTTCACCAGTCCAACCGCCTGCATGAACGAATAACAGATCGTTGATCCTACAAACCGGAAGCCACGCTTGATGAGATCTTTGCTGAGCGTGTCTGATAGTTCCGTTCGCGCAGCCATGGGTTGATCGCGTTTGCGCTTCAGCGGCTTGCCGTTCACAAACTGCCAAACGTATTTCTCAAAACTACCAAACTCGCGCTGCACTTCGAGAAACGCTTTCGCGTTGGTAACCGCCGAATTGATCTTCAACTTGTTGCGGATGATCCCTTCGTTATTCAGCAACGCGGTGATTTTTCGCTGGTTGTATTTTGCGACTTTGGCGGCATCAAAACCATCGAACGCTGCTCGATAGTTTTCGCGTTTTCTGAGAATGGTTTCCCAACTGAGTCCGGCCTGCGCGCCTTCGAGAATCAAGAACTCAAACAGGCGTGTGTCATCGTGAACGGGTACACCCCACTCGTCGTCGTGGTAAGCGATGGATAGCGGGGTCGTGGCCCAGAGGCAGCGTTTCGGCATACAACCGTCACGGATTGTACAGGATTTACATCCTGCACACCTGAAAAATGCATGCGATTGGGCGCCTCCCTGGAGTGCGATGCCTTCCGCTTTAATCAAAGTGGCGCTGTGAGGGAGGAGAAAGGCTAAATTTGTCGAAGGCGTCACCCTTGGCCAAAGCGCCACCAAGGTGGCGCACTCCAAGGAGGCGCAAAGGTCTATGCAATCTTGCCTGTCAAACACTTCACGACCGTGACGAGTTCCTTTATCTCGACGGGTTTAGCGACGTGTGTGTTGTAGCCGGCGGCGATTGCTCGAATCCGATCCTGCGTGCGTGCGTAGGCTGTGAGCGCGATCGCCGGAATGTGTTCGCCTTTTTCACCTTCCCGTTCGCGCACTTGTTTGATCAACTTGTATCCATCAGTGTCGGCCATGCCAATGTCGCTGATCATCAAGTCGAAATGATCTGAACCCAGTAACGAGAGCGCCTCCGCGGCTGACGAAGCACCGCTGACCCTTGCCCCGTGCGCTGCGAGATCGATCGTTATCAGATCGAGCGCGTCCAACTCATCCTCAACCACGAGAATTCGAACGTTCACGAGATCTTCTTCCGTCACTGCGCCATCGACTTCAGTAATCGCAGGGACCTTCGCCAAAGTAAGTTCAACACTGGGAAGCGGAAGTTTCACATTAAACACAGCGCCTGTGCCGGAACTAACATTGTCTGCCGCAATTAATCCGCCATGTAATTCGACCAGGTGCCGCACGATTGCGAGCCCCAGCCCAAGACCGCCGTGAGTACGAGTGGTAGAGCCGTCGGCTTGTCGAAAACGCTCAAATACATGTGGCAGGAATTCAGCCGCAATGCCTGGCCCGGTGTCGCGTATTTCGATCTCGGAATGAGTTTCGTCCTGACTGACGCGCATCGAAACCACGCCGCCAACGGGGGTAAACTTCGAAGCATTGGAAAGTAAATTCCAAACTACTTGTTGCAGGCGATCCAGATCGCCGGCGATCACTTTAAGATTTTCCTGAAAGTTTGTTTCGACGCGAATGTCTTTTGCTTCCAACGCCGGCTTTACGGCATCGAGTGCAGCGTTGACAACTGAAACCAGTTCCACTGGTCCAAGGTGAAGCTGGAGTTTTCCAGTGATGACGCGCGACACATCGAGAATGTCTTCAATGATCTGTTTTTGCGCCCACGCGTTTCTTTCGATCACTTCGATTGCATGCGTTGAGCTTTCACTGTCCAGACGGCCGCCCTTCAACATTCGCGACCAGCCGATGACGGCGTTCAGCGGCGTCCGCAATTCGTGTGAGAGGGTGGCGAGAAATTCATCTTTCAAACGATTTGCTTTTTCAGCATCAGCGCGCGCCGCGCGTTCACGCACCAGCAGTTGGGCCAATTCCTGCTCAGTGCGCTTGCGTGCCGTGATGTCGCGCTTGATGCTGACGTAGCATTGCGGTTCACCGAGGCCGCTGCGCATCGTGAAAACCGAGAGTTCGATGGTCCTTTCCTCTCCGTTTTTAGTGCGACAGATAACTTCGCCGGAATAGTCGCCAGAGCGGTTTAGTTCGTCATAAATTGCACGGAAAGTCTTGTCGCCCAGGTAGACCGCGGGAGTTTTGCCTCGCAGATCGTCATCTGCGTAACCGAGGAGGGTAAAGTGCGCGCCGTTCTGTTGCAGGTAAAAACCCTCAGGATCGATGATCGCGATGGCTTCCTTGGAATGCGCAAAGATCTCTCGATAGAGATCACCGTGGAGTTCGACCTTTCGAGCGATTGGCTCAGCCGGAGCCTTTTGGCGTGAAACCTCTGAAGACATGGCAATGCCCGCGCGGGGAAAGGAATAAAACAACAGGGGGCCTTGCCGGGTGAATTGATTCTAGCACTGATCCACAGATTACGCAGATTGGGTCGGTAAACTGGGAGTGTCTTAATTTAAAATAATCACTCTGCGGCCTCAGCGTAACTCTGCGCTCTCTGCGTCGATAGGAGCCCCTGTACGCGGAGGACCGCAGAGAGAATTCAATTTAAGACAGCACCGGTAAACTTGGGATATTGACGGGTTTGTTGGTTTTTACCGATTGGTACACTGCATCTACCAGTCTCCACTGACATCAAACCGTCAAACGCTGTAACCAGTGGTTCTGATGTATTCGTGATCGCGTCGATAAATGCGCGATCTTCCTGCGCATAACCCCACTTTTCCTCGCGCGGCAACTGGTGCATGGTTTGTTCGGTGAAGCTACCTTCGATGGCATTGCTGTAGCTGAGGCTCTCCATTTCACGCGTCACCATGGTTGCGTGATGGCAAAACACTTCCACTCGCTCGAAGGGAAACAGCCAGCTCGCATCGGCGGCGGTCGCAAGCGTTGCGTGCATGCCGTTTGCAAATTTGAGGAGGATGGAAAAGTCGTCCACTTCCTTGTACTCATGCGTTGATCCGGCGGCGTGCAGGCTTTCTATTTCGCCGAATAAAAACCGCATCATGTCAAACATGTGAATCGGAGTTTCATAGAGAAAGCCTCCGGTTACTGACGGATCGCCGGTCCACACCGGTTTGAGCAGTTCACCGCGATTCATCTTTACATGTGCGGAGTGCGGCGGCGTTTCGGAGAGCATCTGTTTCAACGTGGCATACACCGGAGCGAAGCGTCGATTGTGACCGACCTGGAACACACCGCCCGAATCAGCAGCTTTTCTGAAGACGCGTTCTGCATCGGCGAGATTGGTAGCCAGCGGTTTTTCGCAGAAGACGTGTTTGCCTGTCTCAATTGCGGCGAGTGCCAGCGAAACGTGCTGCGTGTTTGGAGTAGTAATAAAGACTGCATCCGATCGTTCGAGTACTTCGAGCGACGTTGCAACCGCGGTTGCGCTGTGTGCCGCAGCCAGTCGTTCCGCAGCTTCGGGCACAATGTCGAATATGGTGGTGATCTGTACGCGCTTATCGCGCGACAGCACTCCCGCGTGAACTCCGGCGATATATCCAGCGCCAATAATTCCGATCTTGATCATTGTGCCTCCGCGAGAACTCGGCTCGTCGCTGCATGTGCATCGCGCGCGAGTGCAAACGGATCTCGCTCCCAGTATTCAGGTCGAAAAATCTCAACGCTCGCAACTTTGTCGTAGCCGATGTTTCTGAACGCGACGATCATCTCTTTGAGAGGCAGAATACCAAGACCCGGCAAAAGCCGATGTCGATCTTCCAACTGGTTGTGCGGCAGATCTTCGGCATCGTTGATATGAAAGATTTGAATGAGTTGTGGATCGAGAGCTTCGATCATTGCCACCGTCGAGTTGCCTGCGTAGAAGTGGAAACTGTCGATTACAACGCCGAGATCTTTTCGATTCACAGCTCGCACACTGTCGGCGGCGAGATCGAGTGTTGGGACACTGCAGTCAGTTTGTCCCAGGAATTCAAAAGCGAGCGAAACGTTATGCGCGCCCGCGATATCGCAGAGTTCAGATAACACGCGTGCGGATTCGTCGATTACGGATTCGCGGGATGCGTCGCCCGGTGGCAATGGACCAGGAACCACGACGATGCACGGGCAATCGATGGCAGCGGCAATGCGGCTGAGTTCTTCACATTCGCGTTTAATACTTTCGTAGGCAGCCGGATCGCGAAAGGTGATGTGCTCGATGGAGTTGATGCTCAACGGGGCCAAACCGGATTCTGAGAAGAGATCTTTTAATTCCGAGGTTGATCGCTCTTTGAGAAAGTTTCGCAGTTTTGCCGCCCAGATTTCGAGGCAATCAAATCCCGCTGCTTTGGCCGCCTGCAGGTCGGTAGGCAGGTCAGCCCTCATGGTCGTCGCGCCGTTAAGTGCAAGTTTCATAGTGGTTTCAGGGTTTTAATGATTTTCGCAGCAGTCAGAATAACACGGTTTGGAACGCCTCCCTGGAGTGCGGTGCCTTGGCACCGCTTTGGTCAAAGTAAGGTTCATCCGAACAAACTACTATTGACTAAAGCGCCACCAGGCTGGCGCACTCCAGGGAGACGCTCAATCGGTTTGACTTGACCGGGTATTAGTTGTAAAAGTTGCTCCACAAGACAACATAAATCCGCATCCCTACTTCCCGGTCATAGCCGGGAATCGGTTTTTTCCGAAATTGAAGGAGATACAAATGGCCCTACGACTTGGCGACATAGCACCCGATTTCACAGCAGATACAACGGAAGGCCCGATTAATTTCCACGAGTGGCTTGGTGACAGCTGGGCAGTTCTGTTTTCACATCCAAAAGATTTCACCCCTGTTTGCACCACTGAACTTGGATACGTAGCTCGCTCAAAACCTGACTTCGAAAAGCGGGGCGTAAAAGTGGTCGGACTCAGCGTTGATCCAACTGATTCCCACAAACGCTGGGCGGAGGACATTAAAGAAACGCAGGGCGCGGCACTCAACTTCCCGGTGATTGCGGATCCGGATCACAAGATTGCCGAACTCTACGACATGATTCATCCCGAGATCAGCGACGTTTTCACCGTTCGTTCAGTGTTTGTGATTGGCCCAGACAAGAAGATCAAATTGATGATCACCTATCCGGCCAGTACGGGACGCAACTTCGAAGAGATTCTTCGTGTGATCGATTCGTTGCAACTGACCGCGAAGTACAGCGTTGCCACCCCGGTGAACTGGAAAGACGGCGACGATGTGATCATCGTTCCATCGCTATCTGACGAAGCGGCGAAGGAAAAATTCCCCGGTGGCTGGAGAGCGCCAAAGCCGTACCTGCGCATCACGCCGCAGCCCAACAAGCCGGCCGCCCAAACCGACACGGCCGCCAAGAGCGCGTCGTAATCTGTAGATGTAGGTCGCCCAGATGGGCAACGACTCAGCCCGCGAAGCGGGCGACAGCATAAAGCCTGGGGCGCAAGCCCCAGGTAGACAATAAAAACCAAGAGCGCGTCGTAATCCGTAGATGTAGGTCGCTCAGACGGGCAACGACTCAGCCCGCGAAGCGGGCGACAGCATAAAGCCTGGGGCGCAAGCCCCAGGTAGACAATAAAAAAATTCAGAGCAAGCCCGCGAAGCGGGCGACAGTCCGTTAGTCGCAGACGCTGTCGC
Source organism: uncultured Acidobacteriota bacterium (assembly GCA_963708055.1). Classification (GTDB taxonomy): domain Bacteria; phylum Acidobacteriota; class Blastocatellia; order Pyrinomonadales; family Pyrinomonadaceae; genus PSRF01. The sequence goes on from OY970193.1 coordinate 4,281,591, forward strand.
CCGTTTCACGGGCTCGTGATTTTTTTGGGGTTAACTGATCCTGGGGCTTGCGCCCCAGGCTTTATGCTGTCGCCCGCTTCGCGGGCTGCGTACGCGCTTCCACGAGGTTGAATTATCTGCGACGCTGTCGCCCGCTTCGCGGGCTGCGTACGCGCTTCCACGAGGTTGAATTATCTGCGACGCTGTCGCCCGCTTCGCGGGCTGCGTACGCGCTTCCACGACGTTGAATTATCTGCGATGCTGTCGCCCGCTTCGCGGGCTGCGTATGCGCTTCCACGACGTTGAATTATCTGCGACGCTGTCGCCCGCTTCGCGGGCTTGATAGAATGCGCCGCGATCTTCATGGCCCTTGCCCCCGAAACACAACTCGGGCGTTATCGGATTCGCTCACTGATCGGTGCAGGTGGGATGGGTGAGGTTTATCTTGCGCACGACACGAGTTTGAATCGTAAGGTGGCTTTAAAAGTCCTGCCGGCGGAACTTGGTTCAAACGATGATCGGATGCGACGCTTCAAACAGGAAGCGACCGCGGCTGCGTCGCTAAATCATCCGAACATCGCACACATCTACGAAGTCGGGGTGGCCGACGGTTGCAACTTCATCGCCATGGAATTTGTCGATGGCGCCACGCTGCGACACAAGATTCATGACGAAGAGGAAGACCTCTATAAACTTCTGCGCGCACTGCAACACGTTGCGGATGGACTGGCGAAGGCCCACGATGCCGGGATTGTTCATCGCGATCTGAAACCCGACAACATCATGGTTTCATCCGATGGTCACAGCAAGATCCTGGACTTTGGACTTGCCAAACTCATCGAGCCCCAAACTACCACCGGAAGCGCAATCAGCAGCGAAGAACCCACTATCTTGCAGCAATACTCAACGCCGGGTTTAATCCTCGGAACCCTCGGTTACATGTCGCCCGAACAGGCGCAAGGGAAGTCGAAAGAGATCGATCATCGTTCCGACATCTTTTCTTTCGGTTGCATTCTCTTCGAAGCCATCACCGGGCAAAAGGCTTTTGCCGGCAAAGACCAGATCGAAGTACTCAATAAGATCATCCGTGAACCGGCTCCACCGTTGTCTGCTTTGACTCCAGACGCTCCGGCTGATTTACAACGAATAGTGCGGCGCTGTCTCGCCAAGGATCCGAACGAGCGTTATCAAAACATCAAAGACGTTGCGATTGAGTTGAAGGAAGTCAGGCGCGAGTTGCAGGAGCGCGGTCTTGCAGAAGGCGTGCCGCGTCTCTACTCCGCGAGTGGTGCTACGCGAGCCGGCGGCGAGTCAGAAGCCACGCGTCTCCAGTCAGCCTCAGCGACCGCCGTGCGTTCAAATTCAGTTGCCACGCGCGCCTCCAGTGCGGAGTTCATCGTCAATGAATTGAAGCAACATAAGACGGCAACGGTCATCGGTGCTCTGGTTGCACTGGCAGTGGTGATCGGCGCCGTCCTCGGTATTCGATCTTACCTGCATGCCCGAACAACGGAAGTCGCAATTGAATCAATCGCCGTGATTCCGTTTATGAATCAGAGTAACGATCAGAATGCGGAATGGATTTCCGATGGTCTAACGGAAAGCATCATCAACAAACTGACGCAGTTGCCGAATCTCAAAGTGATCGCGCGTAGTTCGGTGTTTCGTTACAAAGGAAAAGAAACGGATCCGATTGCCGTTGGTAAAGAGCTCGGTGTGCGCGCTGTTTTGACCGGGCGTTTGATGCAGCGCGGTGAGGCAATGCTGATCAGCGCGGAGTTGATCGACGTCCGCGATGGCAAACAGCTCTGGGGTGAACAGTACGAGCGCAAGCTTGCCGACATGCTTTCCGTACAACGCGAGATTGCTCGTGAGATCACCAATAACCTGCGACCAACGCTCTCAGGTGTCGAGCAGTCGCGCGCCGAGAAACAATTTACCGCCAACGCGGAAGCCTTTCAGCTTTATCTGAAAGGTCGTTTTTACTGGAACAAACGCAACCCACCCGACATGTGGCGGGCCATCCCGTTTTTCGAGCAGGCAATTGAAAAGGATCCAAACTATGCGATGGCTTATTCGGGACTGGCCGACACGTACGCGTTACTCGCCGCTTACACCAACACACCTGCGCGAGAGTTGATGCCGAAAGCGAAGGAGGCGGCTTTAAAGGCACTCACTCTTGACGATCAACTTGCGGAAGGTCACGCGTCACTGGGCCAGATTGTCGCTTACTACGATTACGACTTTGTAACTGCAGAGCGCGAGTATCGTCGGGCGATCGAACTCAACCCTAACTACGCGACGGCGCACCAGTGGCTCGCGGAACATCTGGCAGCGACGAAGCGAATCGATGAAGCGCTCGTAGAGATTGATCGTGCGCTGGATCTTGATCCGATGTCGGTGATTATGAATCGCATCTATGCCGATATCCTTCTGGATGCGCGAAGGTATGACGAAGCCATTGAGCAGTATCGGAAGACAGTTGCACTCGATCCCAAGGTTCCCACGGTGCACTATTTTCTGGCCCGCGCGTACGAAGCAAAGGGAATGTATGACGAAGCCGTGAAGGAATACTCAATAGCTTCGTCGTTTGGCACCGTGCTTGAGGATGTGCCGGCAAAAGCGAATGAAGTTTATAAAAATTCAGGTTGGAATGCTTATCTGCAATTTAACGTTGATCAGTTAGTGAACGCGCCGGAACGTAATTTCCCGCCATTCATGATCGGAGCCTTCTACGCGAAGCTCGGGCGCAAGGATGAAGCCATGCTATGGTTGGAAAAAGCCTACGTGGAACGCGACTTTCGCATGACGGTCATCAGCGTCTCGTTTGAGTTTGACGGTATGAGATCGGATCCGAGATTCAAGGAGTTGCTGCGGCGGATGGGCTTGCCGGAATAATCACTTATTGAAAACTTCCGTGGCGTCCATCGAACGCACGTACCGCTCAAACTCCTGCAAATCTTCGTCACTAAATACCATCCCTGGTACGTCGTTGATGGTGACGAACTTTGGCATCGCAGTTTTGATCTCCAGGCCGACTTCCGCATCTGCGTTGCACTTGTTTGGACACATCCAGTAATCGAACCTTGCGGTTGGCGCTGATGGTCCATCGACCGCAACTGCAAAAGGCTCCCACCTCGTCTTGCAGTTATCGCATTGCAGTACGGGAAGCCAGCCATTTAGACTGACACCTGCTCCTTTGAGTGCAGTTTCCAGATTATCGCGGTTCATGATGGATGCTTCTATTTCATTGCCTGGTGAATGTCAAGATTGATTCGAGAGGATCGGTGGCCTAAAATTCAGGCATCCCCATGAAACAGTTTTTCTGCCTCATTTTGCTGCTCCTTTTCTTTCAGGACGACGTCGTGCGCGTCGATACTGACGTTACCAATCTGCCATTTACGGCAATGGACAAACAGCGCCGTTTTATTACCACTCTCACAGCCAACGACGTTCGTGTACTCGAAGACGGTGTGCCGCAAAAGCTTTTCACTTTTCAACGTGAAACCGACAGACCGCTGGACATAGTTTTTCTGATCGACGTCAGCAGTTCGCAGGAAACCACCTTGCCGGATGAGAAGGCTGCGGCAAGGGTCTTTATCGAGAAGGTCATCGATTCAAGTAAAGATCAAGTTGCTTTGGTGCCGTTTACCGGTCTGGCTTACCTCGAACAACCGTTAACGCGTGACCTGTTGAGTGTGTATCGCGTGCTGCAACGTATTGAAGTGGCCGTTCCGGCTTATCTGGGCGCCGGGCGTCCGCTAACCGGAATTCCGACTGGTCCCGGTTTGAAAGCGACCCCGGAGGAAGGCACCACCGCTATCTGGGATGCGGTAGCGCTTACCTCGAGTAATGTGCTGGCGAAAGTTCCAGGAGCCCGGCGAAGAGCAATCATTCTTTTGACTGATGGTGTCAACACTGCCAGTCGCCTGAGCCAGAAGGATGCGATTAATCAAGCGCTGGCCGCTGAAACTGTCATCTACGCGATTGGTATCCGCAGTGAACAGTATGGAATCGATCGCGATGGGTTGCGTGAGTTGGCCCAGCGTACCGGAGGACGCGCATTCTTTCCGGATAAGAAGTTTGACCTGAATGCGGCGTTTGCAGAGATCGAACTCGAGTTGCGCACTCAATACATGATCGCTTACTCATCCTCCAACAAAAATCGCAACGGCGCCTACAGAAAAATCACGATCGAGATCACGAATCCCGAATTACGCAAAGACAAACTCGACATCCGCCACCGCCCCGGTTACTACGCCAAGTCAGGCTCATAACCTCCTTGGAGTACGGTGCCTTGGCACCGCTTTGGCCAAAGTAGTCCTTGACCAAAGGCCACCAAGGTGGCGCACTCCAAGGAGATGCTCACTTCCAGTTATCCATGCTCAACTGAGAACATCAATAAAAAATTCGGTCAAAAAAACTGTTGACAGAAACGCATTACTACTTTATACAAGTGCGTTCGCGCGGGAACGGTTTGAAAATGCGCGAGGATAAAAAACGAATGATCATGACCTGGACCACTAAAGAACACACATTGAAACGGCGACCAAGTACGCGTATGCGTGCCGCCGGCTGTGGTGTCGGTCTGGGTTGGTCAGCCGCCGATAATTTAGGCGGTTGCCTCGGACAACAAACGCCAGCGAGCGATAGATTTATCAAGCAATGATTCTGCGGGAGCGGCTCCCGCTCCCAAATCTCAACGAAAATTCGCGAGACTTGTAAGGAGCGGGCAGCTTCCCTGGGAGGCTAAAGAGCCCGCTCCTTTTGTTTTTTGACAATCGAAATACCTTTTTGCGGATGAAGGCAGGGAGCCTTCACGGATGATGAACTCGGTGCTTTGCGAGAGTCCGCGAGTTCGCCATCCTTCGGAGAGGTGTGCCTCGAAGTGTGTTCGCGGCTTTGTTTCTCTCTGCCTTCATCGTTTTAAATTTCAAGAGACACGTAAAGAATTCCTCACGCGGCGACGCAACGGCGCAACGAAAAGCGCTGCGCCGCCGCGTGAGAGATCCGATCGAGCGTCAGTAGCTAAAGTGGAATAAGGCACCTGCCTTTTAAGCAGGGAAGTGTGAGTTCGAGTCTCACCTGACGCACCAATTCAAATCGATTATTCTTGGAAAGGAGGGGATCCAATGCCGTACGAAAAGCTACAACTCGGTGGAGCTCAGAAGGAGATTTTTTCCTGGGCCAATCACGAGTTCAGCATTGAAGAACAATCGATGTTACGCAACGTTTCGCGTCTGCCATGTTTGTTCAAGCACGTCGCGCTAATGCCTGACGCTCATCTGGGCAAGGGAAGCATGGTCGGATCGGTGGTTGCCACGAAGGAAGCGGTGATTCCGGCAACCGTCGGCGTGGATATTGGTTGCGGAATGATGGCGGTTAAGACCCCGTTCAAGAGCGGCATCCTCGACGGAAAGTTGAAGGAGTTGCGATTGAAAATTGAAGAAGCAATCCCAACCGGATTCAGCCAATACCAGGAATCGGTTGACGAGTCGTCTTACTGGGACGGCTGGAACGAGTTCAAGGAATTGCACCAGGGGGTCCAGGATCGCAAAGCAAAAGCGATGAAGCAGTTAGGGACACTCGGTGGCGGCAACCACTTCATCGAAGTTTGTCTGGATACGGAAAACTTCGTTTGGTTGATGCTCCACTCGGGTTCGCGCAACATCGGTAAGGAACTGGCGGAACGTCATATCTCGACCGCGAAGAGCTTGTGGCGTTTGAGTGAACTGCCGGCTCCTGACCTCGCGTACTTCACTTCCGGTACTCCGGAGTTTCAGGCGTACTGGAATGATTTGAAGTGGGCGCAGGGTTACGCGATGAAGAATCGCGAAATCATGATGACGCGCCTGTTGAAAGTATTCAACAAGCTGTTCAATCATCGCCAACCATTCAAGCCTGAGCTGGCAGTTAACTGTCACCACAATTACGTTGCGCTCGAGCAGCACTACGGCGAAAAAGTTTTCGTCACACGCAAGGGCGCGATCAACGCGGCGGCCGGAACTTACGGCATCATTCCAGGGTCCATGGGGGCCAAGTCGTTCATCGTTAAGGGACGCGGTTTGCCTGAGAGCTTTCACTCCTGTTCCCACGGGGCAGGACGCAAGCTGTCTCGCGGTGCGGCAAAGCGTGCATTTACGCAAGACGATCTGGAACGCCAGACGGCGGGTGTTGAATGCCGCAAGGACATTGGCGTGCTGGATGAAATTCCCGGCGCGTACAAGTCGATCGAAGCAGTGATGAAGAACCAGGAAGATCTGGTTGAAGTTGTTGCGGAGATCAAGCAGGTGGTTTGTGTGAAGGGTTAGAGGGGGCTTGGGGCTTGGTGCTTGGTGCTTTGTACTTAGTGCTTTGTACTTAGTGCTTTGTACTTGGTGCTTGGTGCTTTGAACTTTGTACTTTGTTGTTAATCACAAAAGCACCAAGCACAAAGCACAAAGCACCAAGCACCAAGCACCAAGCACCAAGCACAGCCTGAAATTCCTCCCCCCCCTCAATTCACAATCTCCAGAATCCGTATAAGCGCGCGTCGCCAAGTGGCTAAGGCGTTGGATTGCAAATCCAATAACGTGAGTTCGAGTCTCACCGCGCGCTCCAGACTTCAAGAGCGGTGACTCGTACCTTACGAGTCTGTCGCCTCACCAACCGCTCTTGAACTCCAAACTAAAGTCCTCGCCCCAAATAAACGAAAGGAGGTGCCGAGTATGGCACTCGATGGACGAGTATTGCTGCTGAATCAAACTTACGAACCGCTCGGCACCGTCAGTGTGGCGCGGGCTGTGATCATGACTTTCAAAAACACCGTCACCGTTGAGGAATACGACGGCAAGCGAGTGTTGCGCTCGGCGCGAGCCGAGTTTCCCGTGCCGTCGGTGATTCGACGTCGCGTTTACATCAATATTCGCCGTCGCCGTGAGGCGTCGGGAATGAAGCGGCTGCGGATTTACATGCGCGATAAGTTCCGTTGTCAGTACTGCGGTGAGAAGCGAAAAGCCAATGAACTGACTTTGGACCATATCCTGCCTCGTTCGCGAGGTGGAGACAACTCGCCGGTAAACATCGTTACTGCGTGTGTTGCCTGCAACAACCGCAAAGGTGATCGCACTCCGGCGGAGGCTCGTATGCCGCTGCTTACTTCGCAAAGCGCCCTGCGCGTAAAACTCGAGCGCGTGGTGCTTTGTCATTACGCAGAGGCACGTGCTGAATGGCGTAAGTATCTCTTCATGGACGTTTACGACGATCGTGACGTCCGCGAGAGAGTTGAACGTGAACGCAGCCTCGGATGACACGGATTCATTACGGATTAATCCGGATCAATCCGTTAAATCCGTGGCTAAAAGCAAAAAGGTAGGTCGATTGGAAGGGAATAGAGAAATGGCAACAAAACCTTAAATGATGAGGTTCCGGGTTCGAGTCCCGGTGGTCCTCCTGAAAATGGGGATCATGGATCGCGGCTGGGGGCGCCGAGTCGATGGACGCGATTGCTGTTTCGCAGACCGAATTACTTCGCAAGCAAATGGGAAAAGAGGTTAAGAAGGACGATCAGGACAATGAAAATTCGAGCTGGTTCTCGAGACTGTTCAGTGGCTCATGGCGTAAATAACGACATTGATGCCGACCTTGTAAGCGGGTAAGCCGTACTTCACCGGATAGGCAGGATCGTTGATCCATTCCCAGGCGTCGCCGAGGTCGCAGTTGCGCGCAATGAATGCAACCAGGCGGCCGTTTTTGTTTTCAACGCCCATGTAGTGTGGAACCACGCCACCCTTTTCTGAGGTGATGCCGCGTTGCGCGTTGTAAACGTTCGGAACCTGGACCACCTCTTCGACGTCGAGATAGGCGTGGAAAAGCGGATGAGTCAAAGGCAAGTCTTTGATCTCGTACTCGGGGACGATCTTCTGAAACTGCGCCTGGACGTTCTGCCATTCGTACTCGCCCCAGAAGTCGTCGAGAAAGAGGAAGCCGCCGCGCATGATGTATTCGCGTAATCGTGCGGCTTGTTCCGGTGTAAGGTCCATGAAGCCGGGTTCAACGATGTAGAGGATTGGATAATCGAAAATGCGCTCGTCGAGAATTTCGATCGCCTCGGGACGTGGGGCGATCTTCAGATTGGTGCCGGCCCATTCACGTAGTCCGACGATGAAGTTATTGTCAGCTTCGGGGTAATCAGTGGTCCATGTGCCGCCGCCGTATCCGTAACCACGCCGGCCATAGCCGCGCATTGGTGAGCTGTAGATAGTGCGCACAAAAGTAAATTCGCCAAACGATGCGCCGGCTTCGGGTGTTTCGGATGGTGGGCGGCGGCGTTGGCGGAAGTCGTCAAACGGCCGCTGGCCGACGCTCGGGATCAGAAGCGCCGAGATCAGGATCACGGGGAGGGCCAGGTATTTAAAGAAACGCGTCGTCATTTAATCGAGCGGTGCGCTGCATAAAGATGAACAAGATTTTGCAAGATGAACTGGATAAACCCGCAGCCGTCACGCGATCTCCGGCTGACGAAAATCATCTTGTTAAATCTTGTCCATCTTGTTGACGCTGACCTATCGCTGTCGGCCACCTGAGAGTCGCCGGTAATACTCCTCCACCGCGCGCCGGTACTTCTCCGGCGCCGCACCCTCATCCCGCAATCTCAAGTTCGTGCGACCGCTCTGCTGTTGCAGTTGCCGGCTCAACTCCAACTCGAGTTGTCGTAACGGCTCCACAACATCAGCTTTGAGCAACGCCGCCGTCGCCGCATCACCATCCATCTTGCCATCAGCGAGTCGTTTCAACTCTTCGATCACTTCATCCAAACGTCCCGCACCCATGCCGGTCGCACCCCACTCGCGTCGCAGGTCCTGAGCTTCGCGCAGACGCTCACGGATCTCGGCGGGAAGTTGACGGTTATCGCCCCAATCGTCGCCCCTTGCGCCGGTGCGATCGAGGCCGCTTCGACTTCTGCCGGTTTGACTCGCGCCGCCATTTTGCGAGCCGCCCGATTGCTCGGAGCCTTGTTGTCCTTGCTGTTGTCCAGGCTGTTGACCTTGTTGACCGGATTCACCCCGTTGACCTTGCTGTCCTTCTTTGCCTTGCTGACCGGGCTGCTGTCCCGGTTGTTGGCCCTGCTGATTACCCTGACCCTGCTGGCCGTTGCGTTGTGATGATCTTTCATCCAAACGACGACGCAGCGAATCGAGATTGTCAGCAAGCTGACGAGTGCGATCGAGATTCTCTTCCGCTGACGAACCATTGGCGCCACGCGCGCTTTGTTCGGCTGCCTGTAAACGCTCGGAAACGTTGTTCAGACTTCGCTCGATCGCGCGTTCATCACCGCGGCCGGCGCCTTGTTGACCATTCTGTTGTTGACCATTCTGCTGGCCGTTCTGTTGACCGCTTTGCTGACCATTGTTCAGCGCCTGTTTGCCTTCGCGGATGCGATCGGCCACGCGATCGCGTGCCAATGAGTCGGCCGCATCTTTCAGTTGGCGCGCCGTGCGTTGTTGACCTTGATTACCTCCAGCCATACCTTTCGCCGACTGTTCCAGATCCTGCTGCAAACTATTGACGCTATCGGCGAGCGTGTCTTTTCGTTCAGCCAACTGCTTGCGTGCACGCTTCGAGTTTTCATCCTGCGCGTTTTGCCCGCCACGACGCGCGAGATTTTCCATGTCTTTGGCAATCTCGCGTTGGCGTGAAGCTGCCTGCGCCGCCCGTTGTCGCAGATCGGAGATCTGCTGCTGACGTCCTGCGGATCCGGATTGTCCTCCGCGTTGACCACTCGATCCGCTCGCCTGTTGCAGACGTTGTTGCGCCTGTTGCAGACGCTCGAGCGCGCGTTCGTTTTGTGAAATCGATTCGCTGGAATTGTTTCGCGACGAAGCCTGAGCTTTTTGCATTTCGTCGGCAGTTTGATTTAGCTGGCGCGCCAACTCCTGCATTTGTGCATCGCGACGTTCGCGCGATAAACGTTCGAGTTCACGCGCTGCCTTGCGCGTTTCGTCAATCAATTCCTGCTGTTGGCGTTGGTTGCTGCCCGAACCGTTTGCCGCGCCCTGCTGCTGCCGGCGTCGTTGTTCTTCGAGTGCCTGTTGCTGCCGGCGCGCGAGCTCTTCCAAACGTCGTTCGGCTTCACTCTTTTGCTGTTCAGCCTGTTGTTGTTGGGCGCGCTGCACGGTCTCGTACTGGTTCTTCATCTTGTCGAGTTCGAGTTCGAAGAGACCAGCCAGTTCCTGTTGCTCGCGTTCACCGCCGCCGCCACCGCCGCCTTGCTGGTTGCCAAAAGCAACCTGGACCTCGCGGAAGATCGCGTCGGCTGCGAGCAGTCTTTGCAAGGCACGCTGCTCGGGTGGCAGCGCGTCTTTGCCTGCTTCTTTTCGCAGCGGTGGCGGCGCGCCTTCCATCTCTTTGGCTGCCTGTTTCAGATGTTCCGCCATCTCCGCTACTTGCTTTTGTCCATCGACGCCGCCGAGCCGCCGGCCCATGCGATCGAGAAACTCGAGCGTGTCAGTCCGGAGTTTTTCCTGACCGGCAGCGACCGCTTCATAACCGTCTTTGCGTTCCTGATCGGTGAATTTGCCGCCTTCGCGAATGAGTTTGTGCGTGGCTGCAATTAGATCTTTTTGCCGCCGCGATAAGGCGTTTTGATCCTGATCTCCCTGGCCGCCACCGCCGCCGCCGCCCTGTTGTTGCGATTGCTTGTACTCCATTTCGAAGGGTTTGACTTCGATGAAGTAGATATCACTGGTTGCTTCGTTACTGGCATCGCGCGCCTTCGCGAAGTAAGAAATAAAGTCGCCGGGTTTGAGGTTGTATTCTTCGAGAAAGAACGTGTATGCGCCGCTCAACGAACGTGCTGATTCGCGCGTTAGCTGTTGCAGGTTGACTGTCTTCTCGTCACCGCCGTTGACTGAGAAGTGCAGGTCCATCGACACCACGCCGTAATCGTCTTCGGCGCGCGCCTGGGTGAAAACTTCCTCGAGGTTAGTTGCCTTCTTGTCGCGACCGGGTTTGTCGAAAGAGATCACCGGGGGTTGATCGGAGAGCAGGGTAACGTCGTATTCATTCGAGCCGCGATATGCTTCGCCGTCAACGCTCACCAGTTCGATGTAATAACTCGTATCGCTGCCGACGGTTAACTGGCCGATGAAATCCGAGCCCTGCAATTGCATGTCGGTTTTCTTGCCGTCAGCAAAAACGATTCGCGCCGCGCGCACTTTGCCGGTGAGTTTAGCGGTGATGGTTGCCACCGTTCCCTTGAGCGCGGCAATGTCGCCGCCATCCTCGATGGCCTTCGTCGGAAGATTTGTGAACGCCGGGAAGTTAAGCGAGAGATCGAGTTGCTTCACAAACGGCAGATCGACAACATTGAGTTTGAACACTTCCGAGCGGACGCTGTTTGATTCGACGAAATACTCCATCGAGTCCTGGATGTTGAAGATCGAAAAACGAAAGTCAGACTTGGCCTTCGCAGGTTCCATCACCTGGCCCTGGAAGTCGTCTTTCGATCCGAGTGGACGCGCGAAGACAGTTACCTGTTGTGAATCAAAGTTAACGAGCGTGGCGAGGATGTCCTGATCCGAACCTTTGGGCACCCGCGCAGTTCCGGGTTTGACCTTGATACTCAACGCGTTTGGAGATGCGGCGAGCGTTGTTGGAGTTACGAGTTGGGCCACGCCTTCGGAGATCTCTTTTGGTCCCCACTTCAAAACGCCGGCAAAGATCAACAGACTTGCGAGCGCGGCGCCGCCGTAGATCAAAAGCCGTGAACGGCGAATGACATTTCCGACATCGAGCATGCTGGAAACACTGTTTGCATCCTGGTAGAGACGACTCACGATCGCCGGCGAGATGCGCGATTCACCGTTGCCGTTTGAATACTCGACCGCGGTTACGAGTCGATCTTCAGTTCCGGGTGAATGTTCTTCGATCAAACGCGCGAGGCGAGCGTCGCTGATGCGTTTCAGAAGTGGTCGAATGAGCGCGAAATAGATCGTAGTCAGCACCATGAGCAGGGCGCCGATACGCAACACCAGCAACGCGCTGCCGCTGTAACGAAAACGATGCGCGGCCCAGCCGGTGAGTAACAACAATGCGGCAACCACGCCGAGGCTGATAGCCACACCACGCAGCGAGAGTAGTAACTGCCGCCGCGAACGCGCTCGACGCAGGAGATCATTTAGTAAGTTGGTTTCAGGACTCATATCAACCACCTTTAGCCACGGATTTTACGGATGATTTACGGATTGTCTCCATAACAATTCAATCCGCTTTTTATCCGTAAAATCCGTGGCTCATTTCTTAACCAATCATTTTCGCCATCTTTGTTCTTCGCGCTAAAAACGATTCTGCCAGCAACAACAGCAACGCCACCAGCAACAGCGCCCACCACACGCGCTGTCGTCCTTCAACTTCCTCATTGCTCACATTCCGATTCGCGTCGCTGCCTTCGGCGCCGCCGGCGCCGCCGGTTACGCCCGCGACAAACTCATTGAAATTCAACTTCGTGAAATCGCCTTCCGTGCCATCCGTGTTCACTGCGACAAATCCGGGCGCTCCGTTGTATCGCAGGCGATAAAACCCGGGCTCGCGTGCAGTTACTAATAAATCCCCGTCAGGCGTGAGCCGGTTTTCCGTCAATCTTGTACCACCCGGTGCATCGACCGCCGGGGGTGCAGCCTCCTGATGTTTGCTCACGGTGAACGTTTGGCCCAGTTCGTACCACGCTTTTTCTTCATGCGTTCCCGCATAGCGAACCATCTGATGAACAAACGGCAGGTACAACGGCGTCAGCGGAAGATCATTCCAGCTTGGTCCTAACGACGAGGTAAATAACAGCACCCGACCTTTGCCGGTGCGTCCTTCAATCAGCGCCGGACTGCCATCTTCAAATCGCGCCAGCACCGCCGCATTGGGCTTTGGCTCGGAACGGAAATAGCCGATGACGTTTGCCGAAGCGAGCCGGCCGCTCTCCTGAAACACTTCGAAGATCGGATGATCGAACTTCACTTCCGTAATTGCAACACTTTCGCCGGCTTTTGTCTGCATCTGTTCGCGCAAGACCGCCGGTGAAACTTGTTGCAGCGACGTATTAAAACTTTCAGTTTGTGTGCGTGGTCCAGTTGAGACGATCAACTGCCCGCCATTGTTTACAAACTTCGCGAGGGTATCCGCGAGCGCAGAGGAGATTGGTCCACTATCGTTCAAAACCACGAGCGCGTACTCTGAGATGCCGGCGGGATCAACCGATCCCGCGCTTTTGAGCGTGAAGGTAAACGGCAGATCTTCGTTTGTGGTCAGTGCGCTTTGCAGATGCAGACTATCGCTGCGTCCACGCGATGCGCTCTCGATAATCAACGCCTTCGAAGGGGTTTCACGTCGCAGGGTGAAATAGAAACGATTGTCGGGCGCGAAGTCCTGGCTGCCAATATCGATGGTGCAACGATTAACGCCTTCGTTGAGATTGAATCCAGTGAATTCTACGACGCGCGAATCGCGACTGTTCAGACTGACATCGCGTTTCTCCACCGTCTGGTCGTTGATCTGAAAGTCAACCTGTACATGGTCCTTTGGCGTGTCGGAAAAATTACTGAGATGGACCACAACGTTGTCGAGAAACTTCTGTCCAAACATTACGCCACGCGCCTCGACATTCGTGACCGCGACGTTTGCGGGTGGAGTGTTTCCGCCGACATCAAGAGTTGTGAGTTGGGTGTTGTTTGCGAGTTTGAAAGTGGCGCTAGCCTGCGTCCAGCCGGGCGCCTGAAAGTCAGTGATCAGGACGATCCGTTTTGGACCAGTAGTCTCAACTTCAGCCAACAGCGATTCGGCCCCGCGCAATGCCTGTTCGTAATCAGTGCCGTCCCAGCCCGCACCCAAACTACTGATACCCGTGCGTACTCGGTTTTTATCAGCCAAGAATCGATTGACGACCGAATAGCGTTTATCGAAAGTCATCAACGCAATCTGTTCGTCGTTGCGCGCATCGTCCACAACCGTCTCCGCCCGTTGCTGGGCTTCGGCAAAAAGCTGTTCGCGGCGCATGCTGAGTGAGTTGTCGATCAGGATCACGGTTGCGCCGGCGGCGGTGTTGTCTCGGGCCGCGCTACCGCCGCTGAAAAATGGCCGGGTAAACGCGATCACGATCAAGAGGATCGCCAGGCAACGCAGCAACAGCAACAGAATATTCTGGAGAGTGCGGCGACGGATGGTGCGTTGCGGAACCTGGCGGACGAAGACGAGCGCAGGGAACTGAACCCGGCGCGCACGTGTGCGTCGCACGAGATGCACGAGTATAGGCGCCGCGAGCGCCGCGACGCCGAGAAAAAACAATGGCGTCAGGAACGACATAAAAACTTTATCCGCAGATTACACAGATCACACCGAGAAAATCGACGGAATCTGTGGATCACTTTCCAGCGCGACGGGAGAGGAACGAGAACAGCGCAAAATCCAAAGGCTGTTTCGTTGTCAGCAATTCAAAATCGACGTGGTTTGCCGCAGCACAACGTCGCATCTCTTCAACGTGCTGCCGCATGCGGTCGCGATAGCCATCCATCACGACGTCGGGAAGTACCGGCATTTGCTCCTGCGTTTCGGCATCTTCGAGCAACAACACCGGATCGGTGAAATCAAAGTCTAATTCGTTTTGATCGAGAACCTGAAACGCGACCAGATCGTGTCCTTTAAAACGCAGGTGCTGAAACGCTTCCTGAAGTCGATCAGGCTGATCGTAGAAATCTGAAATGACTACGACGATTCCGCGCCGCGTCAAGATTTCGGCAAGCTGGTGCAGCGATTTTGTCAGATCCGTTTCGCCACCGGCCTGAAGGAGGGAAAGATTTCCGAAGATGGTGCGCATGTGTCCGGTGCGATTGCGTGCCGGCACATGTGTGTGAACCTTGTCGGCAAAGCCAACGAGGCCGACTGCGTCCTGTTGGCGATTCAACAGATAAGCGAGTGAGCCGGCGAGAAACTGCGCATACTGCAACTTGGTCACCGAGGTGGAGTGTGCGTAGTCCATCGACGCGCTTGTGTCGATGAGTATGTGACACTGCGTGTTCGTGTCGGCGCGGTATTTCTTGATGAAGTAACGATCGGTGCGTGCGAGCAGACGCCAGTCGAGATAGCGTAAATCGTCGCCGGGATTGTACTGGCGATACTCGGTGAACTCAGTTGAGAAACCGGTATATGGCGAACGATGCAGACCCGACATAAAGCCCTCGACCACCGCGCGCGCAAGCAACTCGAGCGAGCCGATGCGTGCGAGCAGCTCGGGATCGAGAAATCTGGCTGGGGTCGTCGTTGTCATTTCCAATTTCCAATTGCCGATTTGGGCTACCATGCCGTGCCTTTAACAATTGGCAATCGGCAATCGCCAATGGTTATAAACCACTCTTCGGCTCAGGCACCGCTTCGATCAATCTCTGAATCACCTGATCCGAATCAACTTTCTCCGCTTCCGCCTGGAAGTTCAACAACACACGATGCCGCAGCACCGCCGGCGCCACGGCACGCACGTCTTCACACGAAACGTTGTAGCGCCCACGCAGTATCGCGCGCGCCTTGCCGCCAAATATCAAAAACTGTGAAGCACGCAACGAGCCGCCCCACGTTACCCATTTATTTACAAAGTCGGGTGCGGATGGTGTGCCTGGGCGGCTTGCATTGACCAGTCTCACAGCGTAGCGCGCGACCGTATCTGAAGCCGGAACCTGTCGTACCAGTCGCTGAAAAGCAATGATCTCTTCGGCTGACATCAGTCGCTGGAAATCGTACTCCTGCGGTGAAGTCGTTTGTTTTACTACCGCGACTTCCTCGTCTTCGGGCAGGTATCCAATCTTCACATTGAACATGAAACGATCGAGCTGCGCTTCCGGCAGGGGATAAGTGCCTTCCATCTCGATCGGATTCTGCGTGGCGAGCACGTGAAACGGGCGCGGCAGATCGTAACTGACACCTTGCACGGTGACGCGACCTTCCTGCATCGCTTCGAGCAGCGCCGCCTGTGTTTTAGGCGGCGTGCGATTGATTTCGTCAGCCAGCACAATGTTGGCGAAAATTGGACCAGGAATAAACTGCATCGCGCGCCGGCCGGTGGCGCGATCTTCTTCGATGATCTCAGTGCCGGTGATGTCGGCCGGCATCAGGTCGGGAGTGAACTGAATTCGTTTGAATGAGAGATCGAGGACGTTGGCGATCGTGCGCACCAGTAATGTTTTTGCCAACCCCGGAACACCGGTGATGATCGAATGGCCCCCGACAAAAAGCGCGAGCAGGACCTGTTCGACCACTTCGTCCTGACCGATGATGGCCTTTCTGATTTCGCGCAGCAGGCGTTCGCGCGCGGTGCCGAGTTTGTCGAGCATTTGCTCGTCGGAAATAGTTAATTGGTCAACCGCCATGTTTGTCCTTTATCCACACACAGATTCACTAAACAATCAGGGAATCTGCGTAATCTGTGGTTCACTGTCCTGTTATTCTCAACAACAATTCCTGAGCCTTCTCATAACGTGGCGCGGCTTCGAGCGCGCGTAGCACAGCGCGTTTGGCTTCGGGCTGTTGGCCCAGCGCATGAAAAGCCGAGGCGACGTTATAGTTTGCCTCCGCGACATTTGGCGGGGCCAGTGCCAGCGCCACCTGAAATTCCGTTAGTGCTTTGGCGTAATCTTTAAGTTCGACACTCAGTTCACCCGCTTGCGTATGCAGCTTGTAGTCAAACGGACTGATGTAGAAACTGGCTTGCAACGCGTCGAGCGCTTGCTGGCGTTCGCCGAGCGCGAGACGCAGGCGCGCGATCGTCTTCAACGCTTCGAGATTGTTCTCGTCGTTTTTTACCAGCCCCTCTAGGACTTTGGCGGCCTGAGCGGCGTCACCCTTTTGCTCCAGCAGTTTTGCGAGCGCCTCGTAAGGATTGCCTGAACCGGTGACGTAAGGGAAGAGCTCGAGGGCGCGCTGGTAATGAGTGACTGCCGACTGGGTATCGCCGTCGGCGGCCAACAACTCAGCGGCGCGAACGCGTAACGCAAACGTATCCTGACTGGTAAGCGCCTTGAGCACTTCGTCTTTGTTCATCGACGCGACGAGATTGTTTTGTGTGCTCAACGCGTGCTGAAGTGGTTTCACTTTGGCTTCGATGTAGGCGCCAAACTCACGATCAAAATCGCTCTCAGTCAGCTTCAAAACCTGTTGCAGCACATCGGGCGTCTTCGCCTTGTCTTTATACATCGCGAGCATGCGCAGGATGGCGTCAAAGCCATAACGCTCCACAATAAACTCGCAGACCTGCGACGCCTGAAAATAAGCTATAGGTACATCCTGCGGGCTCTTTGGACGCTGGAAACCCGCATCGAGATCCGCCATTTTGAACCAGCGCTTTTCCATGAACGCACGCACAAAGAGTTGGTTCCAATCGTCGCCCCAGCCCGGTCGCGCGCGGCGTTCTTCGTAAACCGAAAGACCTTCGGAGAACCAGCGCGGGATGCGATAGTCAGTCATCTGAAGCGTGATGACGTGCGTGTACTCATGCCAGAGAGTGCTGCCCCAGTTAAACTCGCCCGCCTCGCGCGCCGACGGCGAATCCTGTGCGATGAGTGGTCCAAAACAAACTCCGAGTGCGCCCAAACCAGGCATGCCGAGCGTGCGCACGGCAAAGTCTTCATGATTCTGAAAAATCTCGATGATGATTGGGCCTTTAGGAGTGAAACGATATTTGGCCGTCAACTTGGCAGCGGCTTCTTCAAGGAGATTGGCGGCGTAAGGCGAGAGCACGTCGCTCTCCTGCGCCGAGGCCTTGATGATAAAGGCGCCGCGTTTTGTTTCCTTGTAATCACGCATCGTGTCGAGCAGGTCGAGCGTGTTCTTGGCCCAGAGATTGAATGGATCACCTTTGAACGCTTTTTCTATTGACTCACGGCCCGGCTCCATCTGGCCCATACGCAGCAAGGCCATGCCCAAACTGAGATGCGCATCCCACAAACGCGGCGAGATCTCAGTGGCACGACGCGAGAACTGCGAGGCCTGTTCGGTTCGTCGCGTGATGGTAGCGTAGTGCGCAAGCGTGTTGTAGACCTCGCCGTACTTTGGACCAATTGCGAGTGTGGCTGTCACGACGGGTTCATAGTCGCGATCCTGTAGAAACAACATTGCGGCTCGCAGCGAATGTGCTTCAAGTGAACGCGAGTTGATCTTCAGGGCTTTGTCGATATCGGTGGTGGCCTCGTCCAGGTGGCTGGCTTCGAGTGCCATGCCGGCTTTGAGCGCAATGGCTTCGACGAGATTGGGATTGATCGCCAGTGCTTTGGATAGCGCCGCGTTCATTTCGGCGTTGCCATCGAAGCGTTTATTGCGTGCAAGAGCGAGATAGGCGCGGGCACTGTTTGGGTTGATTTCAAAAGCATCCGCAAGAAATAGTCCTGCATCGCTGTAGGCGTATTTTTGCGTGAATAGTTCGGCGGCGCCGAGTTGTGCTTCGAAGTAGTTGGAGTCAGCTTCGATCGCTGACCGGTACATATCGTTTGCGTCCTGGTAACGCTCGAGATGGACCAGGGCGCGAGCCACGAATGTTAATTCGCGAGCGGATTCCGGATCGCTGTCGGTGTAGTATTTGACAAACGATTCGTAGATTGTGCGCGCACGATCTTCCTGGCCAATCAGATCCAGTACTTCCGCGCGGCGCAGATCGCTTTCGAGCCGGTCGGCGGTTGCGCGGGCTTTTTCGGAGTCGGCAGCGGCGCGTTCAAACTCCGTAATGGCCTCGGTATGGCGACCGGTGATGGCGAGTGCTTCGGCGAGTAGATGTCGAACGGAGCCGGTGTCGGGTGTTTTCTGGAGAAATCGTTTCGCGGTTGCTTCAACTTCGGCGTAACGGCCGGTTTCGAGGAAGACGCGCAGCAGGGCTTGTTGGGCGACGACGTCGTTAGGACTGGAGACGAGACGCGCGCTGAGTAATTTGAAGGCGTTTTCGTAATCGCCCTTCTTGAGTTCGGCGAGCCCGCGCGTTTCTGGAGACTGCGCGAGGATTGCGCTGATTACAATTAAAAGAACTACTCCCGCAGCGGCGCAACGGCGCAGCGACAGACGTGTATAAACGTTGCGCCGTTGCGTCGCTGCGAGAGAAAATTTCTTCAAAGCTTTCTTCGTCATCATGTTCCCGCTTGTTTGATCGATCGATTCACTTTCGCCAACTCAATAAACAACCGCTCGAGCGTGGCCTCGTACTCGGCCTCGTTCAGCATTCCCTTGCGCGCGATCAGTTGCTCGATCTCACCTTCCAGTCGCGTGCGCTCTTTGAGTAAGCGCCCGGTTGCCGCACTCGCTGCCGCCTCGTCTCCACTCAACGAATCGAGATAAGTTGCACGCGCCAGCAATCCCTCTCCCGCTTCAACTTTATCGTGGCCCACGCCATCGCCATTATCATCGAGCAATGCATGTTCGGTGGCGAGCCGCCCCGCGCGTTTGTAAAAATCCGCGGTCAAACGGTTTGCGTAAACAAAAGCCTCGAGCACCGACGTATGCCCATCCTGATCCGTATCAGCATCGGTAGCAGTCAGCGCCGAAATCAGGAAACCAGCGAAACGAGTAGCATTCGTTTCTTGCCCGCTTCGGGTCGCAGTGATGATGATCCGTCCTTTGGCCGCCAGACTCTTGATGAACTCACCACTCGCACTCGACATGTTAAATAGGACCACGCGGCGCGTCGGCAATGCCGATAGCAGTGTGTTGTACTCGGACGCCGGTAGATCTGGTCCAACCAGATTAAACTTTGACTCCTTGCCATCGAAAGACCCGTGCCCGATCAGAAATACGAACAACACATTGTTCGTATCGAGTTGACTCTTCAGTGTCGCAAAGGTGCGTCTTACTTCCTCAGCAGTGGCACGGCCGCCATTTGCGTCAGCCGGCTTTTCCGTCAGCACTTTGAGGTTGCGGGCGTCAAATCCAAAACGCTCAGTCAGCACCGAACTCAACTGCCCCGTCCACGCCTCAAACTGTTTGGCGTATTCAGCCTCACCACCGGCCCCATTGATGATCAAAGCAAACTTATTCGCATCAACCGGCGCTTTTTTCTTTGGCGCGGTTGGACCAGCGGGTGTCTGCGCACAAACCACACACGCCAGCAGCATCACCAAGGCAAACGACGCTATTCCTCTACTCCCCATACCCTCTTTCTGATCCGTGGCTAATCCAAATAACAATCCGTTAAATCCGTGTTTACGCTAGCCCTTCGCGCTTACGCAGAAACCACTCAGCACTCAACAAGCCGATAATCAACATGAAATTGATCGGCATGTCCCATAGATCTTTCGTTACCCGCTCTGAATATGGCGTTTGCCGATACGTCAAATCATCCAACAACGACTGCGCTTCGGCCGGCGTGTAGTATTTGCCGCCGGTTTCGTTCGAAATTCGCTGTAAGAGATCGCTGTTTTGCGCCGCGCTGTAATACTCCCGGTTCAAGTCGCTGATCAGCATGTTTGACCTGGCACTCAACGCCCCAAGGCTCTGGCTCGTGCCGACTAGTTCGATACGATGTTGGCCCAGTTCATCAGCCTTGAATTCGCCCGCGTAAGTATTCACCGAGTTGAGCGTCGTGTACTTCAACGGCACGTCAACAACCAGACCCGACGGCTTTGTTACTCTCGCTGTTGCCTGAGCGTCGCCGACGGGATTGAACTTCTTGTCGCGAATGTCGGCAACAATGTTTACCTTGTCGTCGAGCGAATAAACTTCCTTTTCCGTGCCGATCTCGACCTGCTGCGGGGTGCCACTCACAAGGTAACGCAGCATCTGTCGCCAAAAAGTTTCGTGTGCGTTGTTTTTCGAATCCAGTCTCATGCGCCAACGCCACGTGTCGGCAGCAGTCAGCGCCAGTGTTTGACCACGGCCATAACGTTGTTGGACCAACAACGGCGCGACCTGCGCTCCGCCCTCAACCCGGCGTGCTTCTAATAAAACCGAGGCGCCCGGCTTGACGTTGGTCAACACTTGCGACACGGAGATCAGCGGCAGTTCGTTCCACGTTTTTTGATTCGCGCCGCGATCATCGTTCAGACGCGTAATCGGATGAGCCTGGCCGGCGCCGGTTAGTATTGGTTTGTAAACCGGCGCAAATGAGTTCGCATCATCCACTGGACCACCAGTGAGCGAAACGGGCAGGAGATCGTCGATGGCAGTGCCTTTGTACTTGCCGCCATCAAACGAAAGTCGACCGCCAATCGCCAGCAAACCACCACCGCGACGCGCGACGAACGCTTCGATGTTGCGCAGTTCATCGGCAGTAAAGAAGCCCGCCTCGACACTGCCGATGACGATCGCGTGATACGAAAATAGCTCTTCTTCAGTTTTCGGAAAACCATCGGCCAGCTCGGTTTGACCGCTGATACCCTGGCGATAAAACTTGTTCTCACCAGTGCGTTGCAGCGAAACGAGCGTGACATTCTTTTCCGTCGGCTGGATCGATTCGCGAATCTTGCCGAGTTCCCAGCGTGGCTCTCCTTCGACGTGCAGAATGCGCAGCGGTCCTTCGATCACTTCAACCAGCGAATCCTGCTTGTTGTTTTCAACTGTCAACTCGCCATCGAGCGGTGTTACTTCCACAGTGTAACGATGAATGCCGGGCGTAGTAGGTGTGATCTCGAGATTGATGGCCTGCGTATCATTGCCGCGCAGATTTGCTTCTTCTGTTTTTACTGCCCGGCCGTCTTCGCGCACGCTCAGTAACACCTTGGTTGCACTGTATCCGCTGAGTCCGACGATCGTTTCGATATTCAATCTGGAACCGACCAGCACTCGCCGCGGCATGTTCACGCGCGTGAGTTCGGCGTCCATTGGTCTGGCAGTGTTACCGACGCCCACCGTAAAGACGGGAATATCGCGAGCGCGCAGCTCTCGTAAAACCGCGGCGAGATCACGCGGGATGTTCGAGGCACCATCGGTCGCCAGTACAACGGCGGAAAGCGGCATACCTGAAGAACGTTTGATCGTCTCTTCCAATGCGCCGGCAAGATCGCTGGTGCGGCCTTCGCCGTAGAGATCGTTTCCGTCTTTCAGTCGATTAAGTGATCCGGAAAATCCGTAGAGATTAGTTTTGAATTTGTTTTCAAGACGATTGAGAAATGATTCCTGTCCGGCGCTCGAGTTGAGCAGTGCTTGCTTGACGCTGTCGAGACGCGTGCCGCCGCCGGGCACGTCGCGCAGTTTCATACTGACCGAATCGTCGATCACCATCGCGACGTAGCTGCTGCGCGGAATTACTGACGACACCACCACGACCGGCCGCATCAGCAATGTCACCATCACTAAAAGCAGCGCCACCCGAAGCGCAATCAACGTCGCCGTAGTTCGTTTGGGCAGGCGCGCACGCGGTCGCAGATAAATGAAATAAATGAATAAACCGGCAAGAAGCAGGATGAGGACCAGTAATATGGCTCCCGGACGCACGTCAAAGCCAAACCGGCCGTTAGTAAAAACGGCCTGCTCATGTCCGAACAGAAACCGTACGAGTTGACTCATTTTTGGTGACCGCCATTATACACGCCGCCCCGCGCGTGGGCTGCAAGTGGCGGGCTTCCTGCAATGACGATGTTGCTTAGTATCCGTGAAATAGTTAGCGGTTGTTTCAAATCTCGAATTTCATAATGGATTTATTTTTTCGGATGAAAAATCCAAAACGCGGGTACTTAACGATTAATTCATCCGCCGGTAACTTTCGTTTAGCACGAAGTGCTTAGGGTAGGTTGCAGATGCTCTTCGTGGAGCATTCCCGCCAACAATGTACGAGCCCCGGTGGATGCCTGGTCCCCGGGGCTTTCCCCTGTCGGGTGAGAGCCCCAGTTCAAAGAGGCATTAGACAGGATTTACAAGATTTTTCAGGGTGAACAAGATATGCTGCAAGAATCTCGTAAATCTTGTTAGAGATACCGAGGGCAGCATGGGTGACAAACAATTTCTTAAACAAGCCAGAAAATACTCCGAGCCGTTTCGTGTCACTAACGGAAAGAAGTTTCGGCTCGCAGATGTGGATCCTGCAAACACACTCGATTTTGATCAGGACGAGAAGCCTGAAGCGGAGGCGGCGCTGGCTGCCGGGGTGAAGCTGTTAACGAAACTCCAGGACAAACTCTACGCGCAGGATCGTTGGTCCATCCTGGTCGTTTTTCAGGCGATGGACGCAGCCGGGAAAGATGGCGCGATCAAGCATGTGTTGTCGGGAGTCAATCCGCAGGGTTGTGAAGTTACGTCGTTCAAAGCGCCTTCCGCGGAAGAGTTGGACCATGATTTTTTGTGGCGTTGCGCGAAACGCGTGCCCGAGCGCGGGCGCATCGGTATCTTTAACCGCAGTTACTACGAAGAAACGATCGTGGTGCGCGTTCATCCCGACTATCTTGCCGGTCAAAGACTGCCGACCAAAGTCAAAGCCAAAGAGCTTTGGAAACAACGTTTCGAAGCCATTTCTAATTTTGAACGTCACCTGACACACAACGGCACGGTGGTGCTGAAGTTTTTCCTGCACGTTTCCAAGGAGGAACAAAAGAAACGCTTTCTCGAGCGAATCGAAGATCCCGGGAAGAATTGGAAATTCTCACTCAAGGATGTCAACGAACGCGAACACTGGGACAAATACATGCACGCCTATGAAGAGACGATTCGTCATACGTCGTCGAAGCATGCTCCCTGGTATGTTGTGCCGGCCGATAACAAGTGGTTCACGCGTTTGGTCGTAGCCGCGGCCATCGTCGAGCGCATGAATGAACTCGATCTCAAGTATCCGGCCCTCAATGAAGAAGAGTCCAGAGAACTGGAACAAGCGCGCGTAACACTGCTGGAGTCAGCGTAACGTGAGAGAAACAATTCTTTGGCGCGGCATCGATCGATCCGGCCACGAGTATTGCGCTGTTTACGATCACGATGAACGTTGGTTCCTGGAAGGTTCGGCTGTCTTCATTCAGGAGCAGAGCCCCTGCTGTCTCAACTACGTAATTGCTTGCGACACTCAATGGAAATCGCAGACTGCCGGAGTTTCCGGTTGGATTGGAAATGAGCCGGTTAAGATTGAGTTGAATATAAGTGCCGATCAACTGTGGCTGCTCAACGGCGAAGAACAACCACATGTGCGCGGCTGTACGGACGTCGATCTCAACTTCAGCCCGTCAACAAACCTGCTCCCCATTCGCCGTCTCAACCTCGCGGTTGGAGAAGAAGCCCTCGTGAGCGCCGCGTGGCTTCGTTTTCCGAGTCTGAAACTCGAGCGACTCGATCAAGTTTATCAACGGCTCGATGAACACATTTATCGCTACGAAAGCAACAACGGAGAGTTTTCTGCCGAGCTAACGGTGAATTCTTTTGGTCTGGTGACCAGCTATCCAGACTTGTGGGAAGAAGAAACCGGGCCACGGATAAAACGGATATAAAGAACGATCTTATCCGTGAGATCCGGCTTCTGTAGATCTGTGTAATCCGTGGCTAAATCGCGCTGTAGACCAGCACGCGTTTGCGGCTGCTTTGTCCGAAGAGCATGCCAGTGACCGCGCCCGCTCCAGCGCCGACCATGAGTCCAACCGCAATCCATAACTCGCTATCATCACTGTCGGGAGAATACTTAATTGCGCCAATCCCGGCTCCCGCGCCTGCGCCGACACCGGCGCCAATCGCAGCCCATTTTCCTTTTTGGGCCTTGCCTTCGATCACATGAACCTGGCGCACGTCGGCGCGTGGGAGGCTGAATGGTTTACCATCGCGATCGACAGTCAGCGTCGTGTCCGTCGCCTCAATCATTCCGCCTTTAATCTCTTTTCCGTCTTTCTGTTTAATGACCAGTTTTTCGTTGGTGCGGAGTCGTTGCACGCCACCCCAGTCATTGAAAGAAGACGACTGGCAGAAAGCGATGGGCGCCTGGCCGGCTGATAGAAATAGGACCAGTACGAGGGATAGTATGTTTTGCTTCATGATGTTCTCCTGTGGGAAAGATTCCAGTGGAGAACATCTGCAAGCAGTGTTCCTGCTTGAATTGGTGAGAAACTGCGACGCTCGCGTTCAACGACGCAGGAAAATTAAGACAAGTGAAACTCTTAACAGTGAAATGATCCCGAAATGAAAAACTTTTAGCCACGGATTTCACTGATAACACGGATCGGAAAAGAGAAATATTCTGATCAGTAAAATCAGTGTAATCCGTGGCTGAATACAACTACTTTGGCGAGCTTTATGGTAATTTTGGAAGCGTTCCTATGAATCACGAGACACGACGCGTGCGCGTAATAGATTCACACACAGGCGGGGAGCCGACGCGTGTGATCATCGAAGGCGGGCCGGATCTCGGCAGTGGTTCGCTTGAAGAACGGCTCGAGCGATTCAGAGATGAGCACGACGCGTTTCGTTCCGCGGTAGTCAACGAACCGCGCGGATCCGATGCGATGGTGGGCGCATTGTTGTGCCCTCCGGTTGATGAAACGTGCGTCACTGGAGTGATCTTTTTTAACGGTGTGGGTTATCTGGGGATGTGCGGTCACGGGACCATCGGCCTCGTGGCGACGCTCGCTTATCTCAATCGGATTGGTCCCGGATCTCATCGCATCGAAACGCCCGTCGGAGTGGTAGTCGCACATCTCGACGAAGACGGCCGGGTGGAAGTAGCCAATGTGCCAAGTTACCGGCTTACCACTAAGGTTACGGTTGATGTTCCGGGATTTGGATCGGTAACGGGCGACGTCGCCTGGGGTGGCAACTGGTTCTTCCTGGTCCATGATCATGGTCAGGAACTCGACCTGGCTAATCTCGATCGCCTGATGGAGTTTACCTGCGAGACTCGCGACGCCCTCGCGCGTGCCGGCATACGCGGACACCGAAATCACGAAATCGATCACGTCGAACTTTTTGGACCATCACAACTCCCGGAAGTTGACAGCAAAAACTTTGTGCTGTGTCCGGGCAAAGCCTATGACCGCTCACCCTGCGGCACAGGTACGAGCGCGAAAATGGCCTGTCTCTTCGCCGAAGGCAAACTGAATGAGGGTCAGGTTTGGCGGCAGGAGAGCATTGTCGGGAGTGTGTTTGAAGGTTCTATCAAAGTTATCGACAACGTGGTCCACCCACGGATTAAAGGTTCGGCCTTCATCACGGCCGAAGCGGAGTTGATTCTTGACGCTCGTGATCCCTTCGCCACGGGCATTGGCAAATGAGCCGGAAAACTTACGATGTGGTCATCATCGGGGCCGGGATTGTTGGCTCAGCCTGCGCGGCTGAGTGCGCCCGAGAACGATTGAGAGTCGCCATTGTTGAAGCCGGTATTGTTGGCGGCGGCGCTACTGCGGCCGGCATGGGCCATCTCGTGGTGATGGACGACTCGGAAGCGCAGTTTGCCCTCACTCGTTACTCGCAACAGCTTTGGGATGAACTCAGCGAGCAGCTTCCTCTCACAGTTGAACATGATGCGTGCGGCACAATCTGGATCGCCGCTGATGAAGAAGAGATGGCTGAAGCGCGGCGAAAGGAGAAGTTTTATTCCGAACGCGGCGTCGCCGTTGAGATCTTCGACGCGCATTCACTTTACAAAGCGGAATCGAACTTGCGCCCGGGTTTAGCGGGTGGACTGCGGGTTCCCGGCGACAGCGTCATTTATCCGCCGTGTGCCGCGCAGTTTTTTGTGGACGGGGCAACAGCGCAAGGAGCGGATCTCTTTCTCGGGCAGGCCGTTGATTCGATACTGTCTGATGGCGTTCGCCTCCGTGACGGTACCGTGATTTCAGCCGGTGTGATCGTAAACGCTACGGGAAGCTGGTCACCGAAATTGACGCCCGGACTCGAGGTGAAGAAACGCAAAGGCCATCTTGTTATTACCGATCGTTATCCGAACTTTTTGCGACATCAACTGGTTGAACTGGGTTACTTGAAGAGCGCGCATTCGCTGACAGCAGATTCCGTTGCTTTTAATATTCAGCCGCGCAAGACGGGACAATTGTTGATCGGCTCGTCACGCCAGTATGACGTTGAGGGTTCGGAGGTTGATACGTCAATTCTCACGCGCATGCTCGCTCGTGCAATTGAATATCTGCCATCGCTCCGCAGGTTATCGTCGTTGCGAACCTGGACGGGATTTCGCGCGGCCACGCCGGATAAACTTCCTTTGATTGGACCACAACCCGGTCACGAACGTCTTTATCTCGCTACCGGTCACGAAGGTCTTGGCATCACGACCTCGCTCGGAACCGCAAAACTCCTCGCTGCCCAGATCATGAATCGCGAGGCTGTCATTCCCGTCGCACCTTATTTACCGGCGCGCATGGTCCAGGAGCCGGCACATGCCTGAAACCGTAACCCTTGTTATCGACGGTAAGCCGGTGGAAATGCCGGCGGGCAGTATGGTTGCGGCGGCAATTTTGAAAGCCGGGACAATTGTGTTTCGTCGTTCCGCCGGCGGCCAGCCACGTGGTCCATTGTGCGGCATGGGCATCTGTTTTGAATGTCGTGTGACCATCGACGGTGAAGAGCACGGTCGCAGTTGTCAAACCGTTTGCCGGAATGGGATGGACGTGCGCACGGATGGATAATGATTGCGAACTACTGGTGGTTGGCGCTGGACCGGCAGGGTTGGCAGCAGCCGTTCGTGCCGCGGAAAGTGGTTTGCGCGTGAGCGTCGTCGATGATAATCCTGCGGCCGGAGGTCAGATCTGGCGCGGTGAAAAGGAAAAAACATCGTCATCTGAAGCGCAAGAGTGGTTTGCACGAATTAATCGTGTCGAGTTGCGGATGATTCATGGCGCGCGCGTTTTTCAACAGCCATGCGCCGGAACACTCCTCGCTGAAACTCAGCGCGGCGTGAGTGAGTTGAAGTATGAGAAATTGATACTTGCAACCGGTGCACGTGAACGCTTTCTGCCGTTTCCGGGGTGGACGTTGCCAAATGTGATGGGCGCCGGTGGGTTACAGGCGCTGGTCAAAACCGGACTGCCGGTTGAGGGGAAGCGGGTGGTGGTTGCGGGGAGTGGTCCATTGCTGTTGGCAGTGGCTGCGTACTTGCTCGGATGCGGCGCGAATGTGCTGTTGATTGCCGAACAGGCGTCGTGGGATCGCCTGGCGAGGTTTGGTGTTGGATTAGTTGGGCAACGAGGCAAGGTGTCGCAGGCGTGGAATTTGAGAAAAGAGTTGGCACGTAAGACGCAGTATTTAAGTGGTTGTTGGGTTTCGGAGGCGCAAGGGAAAGATAAGCTCGAGAGTGTGACGTTGGTCCAGGGGCGAAAACGTTGGCAGGTGTCGTGTGACTATCTGGCGTGCGGCTTTCATCTCGTGCCCAATTTGGAGTTGGCCGAGTTGTTGGGATGCGTGGTTGAAAACGGTGGGGTCAGGGTTGATGAATATCAGCAGACGTCGGTTGAAAATGTTTACAGCGCAGGAGAATCGACTGGAATCGGCGGCCTGGAATTGTCGCTTGTTGAAGGTGAGATTGCCGGACTGGCCGCAGCCGGAAAACTCGACACCGCGCGTCGTTTGTTTCCGCATCGCGCACAGCAGAAAAAGTTTGCCGGCTTGATGAATCGA
This sequence comes from uncultured Acidobacteriota bacterium, assembly GCA_963708055.1. Lineage (GTDB taxonomy): Bacteria > Acidobacteriota > Blastocatellia > Pyrinomonadales > Pyrinomonadaceae > PSRF01. The sequence continues at coordinate 4,310,082 of OY970193.1, forward strand.
ACGTTTGCGCTGCGAGAGGAGTTGAAACACCTCGCAACACCGCAGACGATTGTGTGTCGTTGCGAGGACGTGGTTTATGAAACGCTAAGCACGCAGCATTCGTGGCGCGCTGCAAAACTCCAGACGCGTTGCGGAATGGGACCATGCCAGGGACGAGTTTGCGGTGGGGCAATTGAATTTTTGTTTGGTTGGCGCGCTGAGTCGGTGAGACCGCCGGTGCTGCCGGTCAGGGTTGAGAGTTTGGGGCACGGATTGTCACGGATCATTAAAGATACGGATTAACACTGATAAGAATGGGGTGGGGTAATGACAATGAAATGGGCAGGTGTGATGCCTGCAACGACGACGGCATTTGATGAACAACTGAATATCGATCACTCGTTTGTAGGTCGACATGCGCAGTGGCTGGTTGACAATGGTTGTACTGGAATTGTTTTGCCTGGTTCGCTGGGCGAGAGTGCGACGTTGAGTTTCGATGAGAAGCTGGCGCTTTGGAAGACTGTGATCGATGCGGTTGGCGAGCGTGTGCCGGTGGTTGCTGCAATTGCGTCGTTGAGCACGGCTGAAGCTAAACGTTTAGCTGAGAGCGCTGCGGATGTTGGGTGTAGTGGTTTGATGGTCCTGCCACCTTACGTTTATCAGGGCGATTGGCGCGAAATGAGAGCGCATGTGGAAGCGGTATTTCGCGCGACGAAACTGTCGTGCATGCTCTACAACAACCCGGTGGCTTACGGTACCGACTTCCTGCCCGAACAGATCAAGGAACTAACTCTGGAGCACGAGAATTTTGAGGCAGTGAAAGAGTCAAGCACTGATGTTCGTCGCGTGACGTGGATCAAAGAGTTGATTGGTGATCGATTGGCGATTTTCGTCGGTGTTGATGATGCGATTGTGGAAGGAATTGCGATGGGCGCGGTTGGTTGGGTCGCCGGCCTCGTGAATGCGTTGCCAAAAGAGTCGGTCGATCTTTTCAATTACGCGATGAACGGTGAACGTGAGAAGGCGATGTCGATTTACAACTGGTTTCTGCCGCTCTTGCGAATGGATACTGTGCCGAAGTTTGTGCAGTTGATTAAGCTGGTTCAGCAGGAAGTGGGGATGGGAAATGCGCGCGTGCGTCCGCCGCGGATGGAGATCGTAGGCGCTGAGCTGGAAGATGCGCTCAAGGTAATTCGCGGCGCGCTCACCACCCGGCCCTGAATCTTGTTTATCCTGTTCATCTTGTAAATCTTGTTAACAGGATTTACAAGATTTTTGCGACTTCATCCGCGACGCGCAGGCCGACGTCAAACGCTTCCTCGAATAGTGCGACGCCGCTTAGCTCGGAATGGGCGAAGTGGATTGATCGATAAGGCTTCGCCGCTTCGCGACGCGCCGTTCCCCACATAAATCCAGTGCGCGGCCGGATCATCGCATGGCCCCAACGCATCACGTCCAGGCGTTCCACGAGATTGCGAATGTCGGGGTGTGCTTTACCAAGATCTGTTAGCGTCACATCAGCCCAGCCGCGCCAGTCAGTCTCCAGCAAACGCGTGCGCGCAACACGCGGGTCTTCATCAACCAACGGATAGTAATAAGTGAGCACGGTTGGACCACGATCCAGGCCGCGTTGATGTGTCGCGACGACATAACCGAGCGAAGGGCTTTCGTAAAGAACATTGTCCCAGGCAAGCGGGAAATCACGCGCGGAATTCCGAGGCCGATCTTTCAACGTCAGATTCGCGACCATCCACGCCCCAAACTGGAATTCGGCAATGTGCGCCGGCGGGTTGTCGCGATACGGTCGCACGAGATAACGCGCCATAAATTGTGGTGCGGCGAAGATCACTCGACGCGCGTGAAAGCCACGCGGATTTCGCCCTTCGCGATCGAGTGTTACGACGTCGACGCCATCGTTTGTCGGGATCAATTCAATCGCCGCGCGATCGAGTTGAATGTTTTGTCTAGCGCGTTCAAATAGATGTTGGACCAGTCGCCCATTACCTTCCGGCCAGGTGATCAGCGACTGTGATTCAGTCTTAGGCGTAACCACGCGCGAGCAGAAGTAAAACAGACCCGCCCAGGCACTCGTCTGTTCGAGTGTCATGCCGTAATCGTCGCGACAGGCGTAGTCGACCCACCAGCGCAATCGCGGACTATTGAGACCGCGCTGGTCCAACCATGCACTCATCGAAAGTCGATCCAGTGCCGTTACTTCCGCGTCGTCAGAACAGGCTGAGACGGGTAGGGTAAACGCGCGGCGGCCGCGTCCGTCCCGCCACGCGATCCACTGGTCAACTTCAGCGTTGAACTTTTGCAGTTGTTGCTTGTCGTCTTCGGTTTCGCCGGCGTGGAGGTAAAGTCCTTCGTACCAGCGACCTTTAAAGAAGACACGTTCTTCCGGATCGCGACAGAGAAACTGTTCGCCGATAATTGGTTCGCCGTCTTTGTCTTTTCCTTCGACGACGCCCATCTCGTCCAGCAGTGACACGAGCGCGGCGTTTTCTTTCATCGGCGCGGGGATGTAGTGCGCACCCCAGGGAAAAGAGACTAGCGTGTTTGAGCCAGAGCGAGAGGTGCCGCCGGGCGTACTCTCCAGTTCGATCAAGACGAAATCTTTAACGCCGGAATTCTGCAGGCGCCACGCGGCAGTGAGACCGGCAACGCCTCCGCCGACAATGACTAATGGTGTGTTGGACCACGAATCGTTTGGGATCTCAACCCGCAAACCGTCGCGTAAACGATGCCCGAAAATATCCGACGTCCCGACAATCTCACCCGCGGGAAGCGGAGGCGTTTCATTCTTTCTGCACGCCGCCAACGCGACGGGAAGACCCAAAAATGCCGCCAAAATCTCACGCCTGTTCATACGCAATTACCCACAAAGAAGCACACAAATCACAAAACAAATCACTAACCATTATTAAGACTTAATTTTTGTGTTTGTGCCTTTTTGTGATCTACTCAAATCTTTTCCACTCGCCTTCGTAGTACCTGACCAGTGCCTGGTTATCGAGGCGGTTGATTTCGACGGGAACGGGTTCGATGTCCTTTGCGAGTGTGAACATTGCGGTCAGTGTTTGATCGTCAAGAAACTTCAAACCGGCTGGCGGGTTACGCGGGACTTCGAATGAAGAAGCGCGCGCGAGTGCATAACCCCAGAGCCCAAAACTCGGCACCGCAGTGTAGTAAGGCCGCACAACAAATCCTGCCGCTTCGAGGGTGCGAATGATGCACCAGTAAGAGTTGCGCGCAAACATCGGCGACGTTGATTGCACTGACACTGATGCCTGCTCGGTGAGCCGCGTGCGCAGGAGCCGGTAAAAACGCGTCGTATAAAGTTTCCCGAGCGAGAAAGAATTTGGATCGGGAAAGTCTACAATCGCAGTGTCGTACAAAGGCTCAGTAGTCTTCTCGACCCAGATGAACGCGTCGTCGTTAACCACCTGCACGCGCGGATCGTCAAACGCCTGCTGGTTCAACTTCGCCAGGAGTGGAAACCGGCTCGACAGTCGCGTCATTTCAGGATCCAGATCCACAAGCGTCACGCGTTCGACCGACGGGTATTTCAAAATCTCGCGTACTGCCAAACCATCGCCACCGCCAAGCACCAGAACACGTCTTGGGTTGTTGGCGAGCAGCATTGCCGGGTGAACGAGGGCTTCGTGGTAGCGATATTCATCAGTCGAACTGAACTGCAGATTTCCGTTTAGAAACAACTGAAAACCGGCGCGCCCGCGCGTGATGACGATGCGTTGATACGGCGTGTCTTTGGTGTAAACGATCTCGTCGGCAAACATCTCGTCCTCGGCCAGCGACGTGATGCGGTTTGCTTTCACCAAAGCGATCAGCAGCAGTGCCATTACCACCACTGCTCTCACCCGTAATCCCAGAACGCTTCCTTTGATTATCGATCGCAGCAACCACGTGCCCCACAACGCCACGGCGGCATTCAACATGCCGAAGATCAGCGAGGTGCGAATTAAACCGAGCCGCGGGACGAAGAGAACCGGAAACAGGATCGACGCTACCAACGCGCCGACGTAATCCAACGCCAGCACGCGCGATACCAGATCTTTGAATTCGATCCGGTCTTTAAGGATGCGCAGCAGGAGGGGAATTTCGAGTCCGACAAAAACTCCAATTGCAAAGACGATGAAATAGAGAACCGGGTAGAAATAACTGACACGTGAGAATGCGAGAAACAGCAGCGGAGCAGAGAACCCGCCCAACACGGCGACCGCCAATTCAATATCGACAAAGCGCCGCGCGAGGCCTTTGTCGATAAAGCGCGAGAGCCACGAACCGACGCCCATCGCAAACAGATAGATACCGATGATGAGTGAGAATTGAGTGACGGAGTCGCCGAGCACGTAACTGGCGAGTGTGCCCGCCAGCAGTTCGTAGATCAGTCCGCAGGTAGCGACGATGATGACATTGATAAAAAGTAACGGGGGCTTCATCTCTGTGCAACCTCGGTGTTAGCAGTGTTTCTGTAGTGGCTACTAATGTGCGCCACTGTAACCACAGAGACACAGAGAACACAGAGGTTGCACAGAGAAACCATTTATCCGTGGACTGCCGCGGCGATGATGATGGCGCTGCCGATGATCACGGAGGCGATTACAATCGCCAGGGCCACGTTGTGATCTTCTTCAATCTCCTTGCGCACCGAAAAAGGAGTCGCCTTCGCGATCACCAGAAACGCAAGCGCGAATATGATCAGACCGATCACGACAAACACCAGCGTGGTAACGACTGTGGGCAGTATGTTCTCAAGTGGTATCACAAGGGCGAAGGCTGCCGCGGCAATTGAATCAATCATCATTTTCCTCCGTGTAAGCCGTAGTGCCAGAAGTGGAACGAACGATAGCCGTTTTGGCGTGCGTCGGGCGGTAGCTGACGCCGCGACCCGCCGGTAATCTCCCAGCCGAGAATGGCAGCGACGCTGTACAGACTCACAACGCCAACGCCGAAAATTGTGTAGAGTATTTTTAGCATTTTCAGAACCCCGCTTCTTAACTGCCGATCAGATCATGTGCCGCCTTGGAGTGCGGTGCCTTGGCACCGCTTTAGTCATCGATTGGCGCCATCAATACCAAAGCGGCGTCAAGCCGCCGCACTCCAAGGCGGCGCTAATTTTATTCATCGTCGTCGTCATCATCGCTCTCTTCGCCGCCGCTAAACATGCTTTCAGACCACCGGCGGTGTTCGAAGCTGATGTGATAAATAATCATGATCACTGGTCCAATAGACAAAACAATCAGCGCGATGATCAGGTTGAAACCACGCGTAACGTTCTGTTGGATTTCAACCTTAACAACCGCGGGCTCTTGCCACTTCTCCCACTGACCCTCCAACCGCAGCACGTATCTTCCCGCCGGCATCGACGACGAATACGCTGCATCGGTTTGCCCGCCTTCAGACCACGACTCGCCATCCTCAACGCCCTGGTAAAACGAAATATCGATCGGGAACGATTGGACCACCCCGGTCTCTTCGTTGATCAGATCACCTTCGAGGTACATCCAGGCGTTTTGCACCGGGGATAGACCCACGATGCGAATGTTGCGTCTACCGGCCAACTCAAACGGCTCACTAAAAAACACCTGAGTGCCGTCAGGATTCGGCAGTGGCGCAAAATTCACCGTTTGCGTAAATACAGTTTTGGTGGATCCGGAAACTGCATACGCTCCAAGAGCCAACAGAACTGTCAGGATCAAAAACGCGATCCAGTATTTGTAAACCCACCAATGTTTGTAAGGCTGATTGGGCGCAACGCCAGAAGGTCGCGGCAAACCTGTAACCGAAAATGCTTTCTCAACCTGATCGACAGTAATGTAAGTGCCGAGTGACCAGTTGATTTCGCCAGTGACGCGTCCCTCAGCGGAATCCTTGACGTGAACGGTTGAGACTTCTTTCGAAAGCATGTAAGGGGCCGCTACATAATCGACGCCCCGTACCTGTTCGCCGGTTTCAACCTTCCAGTAAAACTCACCCAGCACGATCTCAACTTGCGCCTGTGCATCCTGGAAAATCTTGTAGTGCTTGCCGCGATAACTCGCCGACCGGGCCACTTCGAACACTTCTCCCGGTGGCACAGCCTGAACGTAATTCCATTGGTTGTCGCTATGGACCAGCCAGCGAAATCCGATCTGCGGCTGGTAAAGCAGATACTCGCTCCAGAAATATTTCGTGCCTTCAATCGTCACGCTGCGCGCCATCGCGCCAATCACCGTCATCTTTCCTTCCGGCACATCGCCGGTTGAGCCGAGCGGAATCAGCGGTTGAAACCAGGGCTTTTCGAGGGCTTTCAGAAACTGAAGTTGTCCCTGGTTGACGTCGAGCAGCGAGTTGCAATTCGGACAAGTGACGCGCTCGGTCTTGTCCGGCGCGCGCAGTTCGAGTGGCCCGGCGCAGTTGGGACAGCTTAACTGCGCCGCACCAACGCGTCGTTCCTCACGTTCCGGAGTGCGTGTAGTTGTGATACCGAGATCCGCGAGCGTAACTTGTTGGCCCAGGAAGACGAGCGGTGGAGATTGATTGTAATCGAGCGTTCCAAACGCGTTGTCAGCGCCTGATAGATCGGCGTAGTAATAAGTTTCACCGGGCGTGAGCAGGTAAGGAATTTCGCCTTTGGCGCCGAGTGCGGTTGCGCGTCCGGTTTCAGCCACCATCAACGGCGTGGGCCATGGCAGTCCCGGCACTTGCTGGCCCAACTGAAGCTGTTCGAATGGCGGCAGTTGCGCGCCTTCAGGAATCGGATATTGAAACGTGATGTAGAAGCGACCCTGGGCTTCGGCCAGCCAGCCGAGCCAACCGTTGGCGAAGGTTGCGTACCACTCGTCCCATTGGCCACCCATCTCGTGCCCGAGTTGAGCGCGTCCGGTTAACTCAAACGGCACGTCTTTCCACTTGCCGCGTACACCGATGTCGAGAGGCGAGCCCGTTTCGACAAGCTCCGCGACTTTGCCGAGATCTTTTAACTCGCGATCCGTTCGCGCAACAGCCGAGCGGCAGAATTCACAGACGACGACGATCGACTGCCCGCTCTTGAATTCTACCGGCGCGCCACATGCTGGGCAGTTCGCCACGAGCACACTCATTTAGCGGCTCCTGCGGCAGCGGTTTCCTGGATCATCCGATTGAAGACGCGAACAGTAACTGTCGTTGCGCCGAGCATTTCTTTGAGCGTGGCCTCCCACGACCAGGAAGCGCGATTACGGCAGCAGTAAAGATTAAACGTCGCTGCGCCAAATTCGGGATAGGTGTGACAGGCGAGATGCGACTCCGAAAGCAGCGCCAGGCCACTGACGCCGCCGGGATGTTCAAACTGGTGCCACTTAATTTCGCCGAGAACGTTGAGCTCGAGGTCGCGGATCACGCGATCGAAAACAGCACGCAGGCGATCAAGATCGGCAAGCGCCGCAGTGTCGCAACCACTTGCATCGATGAGCCATTCAGTTCCCAGATTCATAATGAGATTATACAGCCACAAAGAAGCACGAAAAGCACAAACATAACAAGACTAAATTTTCTCTGATGATGATCGAGCCTACATTTTCTGTGCTTCTTGTGCCTTTTTGTAGTTAATCATTCGCCGGACAAAGATGCATGGGGAAGTATTGTTGGGGATATCGGTTCGAGAAATCGCGAGAGCGTCGGCGTGCCGTCGGTTTCGGGAGTTCGATAAACATCCACGGCGGGATAAACAAAGTGCAACTCCTTCTTCGCGCGCGTGGTGGCGACGTATAGCAGCCGGCGCTCTTCTTCAAAATCGTCAAACTCATCCTGAAAACGGTTTGACGGGAACCAACCATCGGTCATCCAGATCACAAACAGGTTGTCCCACTCCAGACCTTTCGCCGAATGCACGGTTGAGAGTGTGACAAAACCGCTACTGCGACGCGGCGTGTTGTCCCCGACAGCTTCACTCGGATCGAGCGCGATATCGTCCAGCAACTTCGTCGCCGTCTTATATCTTTTCGCGATCGTTTGCAGGTGTTCCAGATCGCGGCCGCGACGCTGCACGTCGTCGTATTTGGTCTTCAACAGCGGACGGTAAAAACGCAACACCGCCGAAAGTTGCTCACCGGGCGTTTTCGATTCCAGCACGGTTACAAACAAACGCGCCAGGCGTAGCAGTTGAGCTTTGTAAGCCGCTCGCGCAGGGAAGCGGATAAGTTTCTTAAACAACCCGGTTCTGCTTCTGGCCGAGCGAAACTCACGCTGTTCGACTTCGAGATGTTCGAGGATTTGATAGACCGTCGCATCGCCGATGTGATCGATCAGTTTCAGTGTGCGAAACCAGGAAAGCGTGTCAGACGGTTTAACTACCACGCGCAGGAACGCGAGCGCGTCTTTAATATGCGCCGATTCGGCGAACCTGATACCGCCAAACTTCCGAAATGGAACGCCCTGTTTGCCAAGCTCAATCTCCAGATCGAACGAATGTGAACTCGAACGAAAGAGCACCGCGATGTCGCTTAGCGGCACACCTTCGTCGCGCAGTTCGGCGATTCGCTGCGCCACAAATTGCGACTGTTCGTTTTCATCGCGCGCGCTCACCACCACCGGAGCTTGCCCGCCTTCAAGACGCGAGTAAAGCCGCTTTTTGTAACTCTCTTTCACGTCCGAAATGATCGCGTTGGCCACGTCGAGGATCGGTTGCGTGCTGCGAAAGTTTTCTTCGAGCTTGATGATCTGCGCCGACGGAAAAAGCTTTGGAAACTCGAGCATGTTGCGATGACTCGCGCCACGGAACGAATAGATCGACTGGAATTCATCGCCGACTACGGCGACATTGTCGTGACGTGCAGTCATTAGCTTGACGATCTGCGCCTGAAGCTTGTTGGTGTCCTGATACTCATCGACCATTATGTAACGATACTGATCGGAGAGTTGTTCGCGCATTGTTGCGCTGGTTTCGAGCGCTTCGCGCAGGCGCACGAGCAGATCGTCGTAAGTAAGCATGTGACGGCTGCGCTTGAAATCCTCAAATGCTTTGAACAACGACTCGAGATTGCGGCGTTCGTCGATAAACTGTGGATATTTTTGGTTTAGCACCTGCTTCAGCGACTGTACCTTGTTGACCATCATGCTGAAAATTGCAGCGATGGTTCGTTTGCGCGGAAAGTGCTGCGCTTTTGAAACTCTGATCTGGCGTCGCAGCAGATCGAGCAGGTCTTCAGTATCGCTTTGATCCAGGACGGAGAAGTTTTTCTGAAGACCGGCCTGATCGGCGAAGCGTCGCAACACCGAATGACCGAGCGAGTGAAAGGTCCCGCCGGAAACGCGTTGGCAGCGCGCGTCAGCCAAAGCGGCGGCGCGCGTCAACATACTGGCAGCCGCACGGCGTGTGAACGTCAGCAACAACACCGATTCAGGTTTTACCCCGATCTCGACAAGACGCGCGACGCGATAGACGAGTGTCCGGGTTTTACCCGTGCCGGCTCCCGCGACAATCAGCAATGGTCCATCCGTGGTAGTGACGGCTTTGAATTGCGCTTCGTTAAGATCTTTCTCGTAATCAACCGCGCGTGCGCCAACCACCATTCGCTTTAAGACGAGTTTGGTTCGCGAGGTTAACGGGAGCGTTTTGCCAAGTTCGAGATCGCGTTTGAGCGATTTCAATTCTTCCGCGAGTTCGGCGATGGTTTGATGACGTTCTTTCGGTGTCTTGGCAAGCGCCTTCTTTAGAATTCGCTGTAGTTCAAATGGCAACTCGGCTCGCGTGTCGCTCGGAAAGCGTGGGTCGCGATGAAGAATTGCGTGCATTGTGTCGATGCGATTGTCGTGAACAAACGGAGCTGCGCCGGTTAACATTTCGCACAACACCACGGCAAACGAAAACACATCACAACGACGATCCACGCGTTGGCCCAACAACTGCTCGGGCGCCATGTAATTCACGGTGCCCATCAACGTGCCTGATTCAGTTTCAATACCGCGGATCAGGGTTTTTTGTTCGCTGTCGGCGACGAGTGCGCGATCGCGTTCGGCGACGAGTTTTGCGAGACCGAAGTCAAGAATCTTTGCAAAGCCGTCGCGATTGAGCATCAGATTTTCGGGTTTGAGATCGCGATGGATGATGCCGAGTTCGTGTGCGCGGGTGAGTCCGGTGGCGATCTGGATCGCGATGTCGAGAATCTGTTTGAGCTCGAGTCCGTTGTTATTGATCTTCTGGCGCAGCGTCTCGCCTTCCACGTATTCCATCGCGATGTATGGTCGGCCGTCGTCTTCACCGACTTCGTAGATGGTAAGAATGTGTGGATGATTGAGGGCCGAAGCCGCGCGAGCTTCCTGGAAGAAGCGACGCCGGCGGTCCTCTTGCGAGACGTATTCCGAGGGCAGCAACTTCACCGCCACCACGCGCTGGAGCTTACTGTCGTAAGCTTTGTAGACGGCGCCCATGCCGCCCGCACCGATGGGTTCGACAAGTCGATAATGAGCAATCGTTTTAACCGGCAGGGGCTTCATTTGAGGGCCGTGCGATTGTACCAAAAATTAATAATGCCCCCCGAAGATTCACTAATCGAAACACGGATCGTAGAATTGTCGTATCCTCTAACGATAACCAAGGAGCTGCCTAATGGTCTGTCCACGTTGTAACTCGAATCAGAGTGAAGACATAAAATTCTGTACTTTTTGCGGCGCAAACCTTCAGGCTGTACGGGAGGCCCTCGATGCGCCGGACAAGAAGTTTGACTGGGGAAACACCTGGGTGGCCGAGATGTTCATGTCGGGCCAGGCGGCGGAGATGCGCAAGCGCGAGATGGAAAGGCGAATGGGCATTACGCCTGAAATCAAACGTTATAACGAGGTGAAGGCCGGTGTGATCGTGAGCAGCATTGGCGTGGCCCTCTCGATTTTCCTGTTTATATTCATGCAGGGAATTGTCGGCAAGGTCACGCCTGATACCGCGGAAATAATCACCAGACTCTGGATCGCAGGAATTATTCCATTCATGATCGGCATCGCGCTGATGATCAACGGGCTGGTAGTGAGTAAGAAGATCGTTGAAGCATGGGAGCGCGATCAGGAACGGGATCAGAAGGGCCCCAAGACATTCGATGACGAGCCGGCCCCTCGACCCTTGCGCGCCGCCGACACCAGCGGCTTCGTACCGGCGAACATGAGCGTCACCGATCAAACCACCAGGCACCTCGAAAACGCAGAACGAAAGATAAGATAGTTAGCCACGGATCTACACGGATAAAACACGGATCAGAAATTCAATTCAAAAATAATCCGTGTTTTATCCGTGTAGATCCGTGGCTAGTTTTTGGTGAGATTCTCGAGTTCTTCGAGGGTTCTGGGCCAATCGTCTTTGAGCAATCGTGAGAGTCCGCGATCTGCTAGTAACTTCCCGCCAGTCTGACACGTCGCACAGTAGTTAGTTTCATTGTTTCCATAACGAATGCGCTGAATCTTACTGCCGCAGCGCGGGCACGGTTCGCCGTACTTGCCATGCGTTGCCATGTCGGGCCGAAAAGCAGTCACCTTCTCAGGAAACCGATCACTCGCGTCAGCACGCAGTCGCTCAACCCAAACAGTTAACGTCCGCTTGATCACATCGAAGAGTTTCTCGATATCTGCGTCGCTCAGTTTTTGTGTTTGAGTAAACGGCGAGAGCTGTGCTTCAAACAGAATCTCGTCTGAGTACGCGTTGCCGATGCCACTGAGGATGCGCGGATCCGTGAGAGCACGCTTCAAGGTGTGATTCCTGGCGCGCAGAGCTTTCGCAAACTCGTCGAGCGTCGCATCAAAGACTTCCAAACCACCGGGGTTGAGATTGTCGAGTCCAGCCTCACCCTGGACCACGTGTAAGGACGCGCGTTTCTGCGTGCCTGCTTCGGTCAACGTCAAACTGCCGTTGCTGAACTCAAACACCGCTACGCTTCGACCCTTGGCTGCCTTGCCGCGTTCGTCATACCAGTGGAGCCTGCCGGCGATCATCAGGTGCAGCACGAGCCAAAGATCATCCTCGAACCCGAAGCAGATTCGCTTGCCCAACCGGCGCAGCGCGATGACCTTTTTGCCTTCAATGCTGGAAATCGGTGGGACGGCGGTGCGTAATAAGAAAGGACTCGCGATCCGAATACGCTCAAGCACCTTGCCTTTGATTCGCTGCTCGAGCGCTTCGATATAAACAACAATGTCCGGGAGCTCTGGCACCCGCTCAATTTGCCACAAAACCATCGGGACATCCATCGGCGCTCCAGGAAGATTTCCCACGCAGCGGTGCGGCGGCGCAACGTGGGCCGCAGCGAAGTCTATCCTCGCCGTGCCGCTGCGCCTCCGCGTGAGAAATCCATCTGCTTACCATTCGGTGCCATATTTGGCGCCGGACGCCAAATACGGCGTCGAAGCCAGATTTGGGGCCGGTTGGTCCAACCTCTCAATTCCTTATAAATCAATCAGTTAGGCCTGTTGCGGCATGTGGCCCTGGCGTTGCACTAGTGCTCGCCATCATGACAACACGAATTACCAAAGTTAGCGGACACACGGGAGAGAACGTCACGCTGCGAGTCGAAGGTTCAATGCGACGTGCCGATGCTGAACTGCTCGAAGCGACCTATCTCGAACTGCAAACTGAACACAAAGGCGGGATCGCGATTGATCTTGCGGGCACAAATTTTCTCGATCGCGATAGCGCATCCGTTCTTTGCCGGCTCAAACGCAACGGCGCGCAGTTAACCAATCTTCATTACTTCGTCGAACAAATCATTCAAGCGGCTGAAACTGATTAATCAAAATTACTGACGAGCACCCGATTAAGGAGCAAGTTATGCAACGCACTAATTCACTAAACTTCGTAACCAGGTTTTTATTGATGACTGTAGCGACCGTTGCACTCGTCTCAGTCGCCAACGCACAAACCAACTCCGACAAACCAATCGCACCCGAACGCGTTGGCGTCGAATCTTCCGATGCCATGCCGCTCAGTTTGAACGAAGCGATCAAGCTGGCGCTGGAAAACAACAACGACATTCGCACTTCGCGAATCGACGTCGAAAAAGCTGAATACAACTTGACCGCGAGGCGCGGTGCTTACGATCCAAAGTTGTTTTCAGAAGCGTACTTTGAACGCAGTTCCACGCCCATCGCCTCCTTTCTCGGCGGCAGCGACAGCGGTTCGCTCAAACAGAAAGACTTTACGAGCCAGATTGGTTTGAGTGGTTTGACGCCGAAGTTTGGCGGTTCATACAAAGTCGACGTCTCGTCTACCCGTCTTTCAAACAACAACTTTTTCAATGCTCTCAATCCTGCTTTTTCGCAGCGACTCTCGTTCAGCTACACACAGCCGTTGGTGCGTGGTCTCAAGACCGACGACAACCGGCGCCAAATCGAGATCGCCAAGAAGAATCTGACCTTGACCGATGTTCAGTTTCGCCAGCGAGCCACCGACGTAATTACGAATGTCGAGCAGGCTTACTGGGAACTGGTCCACGCGCTCAAGAACCTCCAGGTTCAGTCTGACGCCGTGAAGCAAACACGGGCGCAGGTCGAGACAAACAAGCGACAAGTCGCGCAGGGCGTGCTTGCTCCAATCGACGTCGTCGAAGCTGAAGCGCAGGTCAAACTTTTTGAGCAGAACGTTTTCGCAGCGCAGGAAGAAGTGACGCGCACGGAGAACGCGTTGAAGAGGTTGATGCTGGCTGACCGGTCAGCAGAGCTCTGGTCGCGCGCGCTTTTGCCGGTAACTCCGGTGAACCTTGAAGCACCCCGGATGTTGTTGAGTGAAGCAGTGAAAACTGCGCTCGCGAATCGTTTTGAACTCGCCGAGCTGCGCACCAACGCCGACATCAACGAGATCAACAAGCGCTTCTATCGCGATCAAACGAAACCGCAGGTTGATTTGCAGATTAGCTACAGCAGCAACGGTTATGCAGGCACAGTGTCTGACAACGATAACCCGATCCTGACGGGACTCACTTCGCTCGAACAGCGCGTGGCGGAGTTGTCGCGAATCTCCGGTCTGCCGGTGCTGCCTGCGAACGCTTTCAACTCGATACCGGCGGATTTGCAGGGCGGTTACGGACGCGCGTGGTCCAATCTGTTGGGCCAGGACAATCCGACCGTTCGCGTGGGCGTGCGCATCTCGCTGCCGTTGAAGAATCGTACGGCGAAAGCCGAGCTAGGCCATTCCCTCGCCGAGGGACGCCGGATCGATTCACAGCGAGCGCAGGCCGAGCAGTTGATCGAAGCTGAGGTTCGCAACGCGATACAACGCGTGCGTTCGGTCGAGGCGAGTATGGCGGCAGCGGAAGCCGGCAGGGTGGCGGCCGAGCAACAGTTCACCAGCGAGCAGCGCAAGTTTCAGGCCGGCATGTCGACCGTGTTTCTCGTGCTGCAACGCCAAACGGATCTGGTGATGGCGCGTGGCCGCGAGTTACAGAAGCAAACCGAACTCAACAAAGCAATCGCCGAATTCCAACGAGCCACCGGCAACACCTTCCGATACCGGAACGTGGCGGTGCTTTCAGAGGGATTGCGACTCAATCAAAACGAGGAAATTCGCAGTGATAGCGCTCGTATTGGGGCAGATCAACGGTAACACCTGATTTCTCTGTGCGACCTCTGTGTGCTCTGTGTCTCTGTGGTTAATCAACCGAATCGCCACACTTACCACAGAGACACAGAGCACACAGAGGTCGCACAGAGAAAACAAAAGCAACGATAAAGGAGACGTATATGTCAGACCCAAAGATTAACAAGAGCACTCATAAGCCAATCAAAGTTGTAGTTGCACTACTGGTTCTTGCAATCGCAGGTGGCGCTGTTTGGTATTTCGTGATTCGCAAACCCGCTGGTCCAGCGAATCTGATCAAGCTCAGCGGCCGCATTGAAGGTGACGACACCACGGTGGCGACCAAGATCTCCGGGCGCATTCGCGAAATTCAGGTCCGTGAGGGCGACCAGGTCAAAGCCGGTCAGGTGATTGCCGTAATCGACGACGAACAAGTGCGAGCTCGCGAGCAGCAGGAACAGTCAATGGTGCTGCAAGCGGAAGCAAGAGTGCTGAGCGCGCAACAGCAGGTTGCCGTGCTGAACGCTCAACTTGAAGAAAGCAACATCGGAGTGGACCAGGCGCGCATCGATGCGCAGGGTCGCGTCAGCCAGGCTGAAGCACAGGTGGCTCACGCCGAAGCAGAACTCGCTCGCGCCGAAGCCGATTACAACCAGGCGAAATACGACGAACAGCGCTACACGACGTTGGCGAAAGACGGCGACGTTCCTGAGCGCACCGGCCGGCAGGCCAGCACTACCGCGGAAGCTCAGGCCGCTGCCGTACGCGCCGCTCGCAAGCAAGTGGATGTCGCTCGCGGCACCCTCACGATTGCGAAAGCCAACTTGTCAAACGCGGCGATGCGCACTTCGCAGGCAACCGCGGTTCGCAAACAGATCATTCAAGCGCAGTCAGAGATTATGGCCGCTCAAGCGGAGACTGAACACGCGCGCGCGCGACTCCGCGAAGTACAAGCCGATCGCAAAGACCTGGAAGTGATTGCTCCAATCGACGGCACTGTCGCGACACGTTCGGCTGAACCCGGCGAAGTTGTTGCGGCCGGCGCGACGCTCGTCACGCTCGTCAATCTCAATGAAGTTTACCTGCGTGGCTTTATTCCTGAAGGCGACATCGGACGAGTGCGAACGGGACAAACGGCGCGTGTTTATCTCGACTCGGCGCCTGATCGACCGCTCGAAGCGATTGTTTCACGCATCGATCCGGAAGCGTCGTTCACGCCTGAAAACACCTACTTCAAAGATGATCGAGTGAAGCAGGTCGTGGGTGTGAAGCTGCAGTTGAAGAGCGCGGCGGGATACGCAAAACCGGGTATGCCCGCGGATGGCGAAGTAATCACCGACTAAATCAGTTAGAGAAGGAGCGTGCACCATGAGCGCAGTTGAGACCGCAATCAATCACGAAGCACACGCGATGGTTCACATCGACCAAACCGCCGCACCGGCAATCAAGGTGCGCAGCCTGGTGAAGAACTATGCAGGTTTCGAAGCTGTTAAGGGCGTTGACCTCGACATCGAGGCCGGTGAGATCTTCGGCATCATTGGACCAGATGGCGCCGGCAAAACGTCAGTGTTCCAGGTGTTGGGTGGGGTGATGCAACAGACGTCGGGCGAAGCGAAGATGTATGGCAAGTCAACTTCCGAGGCCCGACAGTTTGTCGGTTATCTAACGCAAACGTTCAGTCTCTATCAGGACCTCAGCTGTGCCGAAAACCTGCGCTACGTGGGCCAACTGCGATTGTTGAATCGCAAACAGATCGAACAGCGCGGCGATCGTTATTTGCAGATGTTTGACATGTTGCGTTTCAAGGATCGGCTGGCCGGAAGTTTAAGCGGCGGCATGAAACAGAAACTTGCTCTCGCCTGTGCGCTCATCGCTGAGCCAAAGATCCTGTTGCTCGATGAACCAACAACGGGTGTCGATCCGGTTTCGCGACGCGAATTCTGGGATGCGCTCGCCGGCCTCGCGAATGAAGGCATGACGATGGTGGTTGCCACTCCGTATCTCGACGAAGCGGAACGCTGTCATCGCGTGGCGTTGATGTTTGACGGCGAGATCCGGCAAACCGGCACGCCGGCTGAGATTCGTGAAAAGTTGGGTTTGCAACGATTGGAAGTACGCGCCGCTGATCTGGGCCAGTTGGGCCAGGCGGAAGATATTCTGAATCACATTCCTTCGATCAACGACGTGCAGCGCTTTGGCGATCGACTTGATCTGATGGTCGCCGATGTCGCGACCGGTGAAAAGACTACGCGCGAAGCACTTGCCGCTGCCGGGATTGAAGCCAAAGAGATCAAATCCGGTGCGCCGACACTCGAGAATTCATTCGTTGCGAAACTTCGCGAGCTGGGAGGTGAACTAAAAGCGACGCCATTTCCGCGTCGCCGTCAGTTTCGCCAGCGGCCCGAGAGAGCAATCGCGATCGGAGCGCGCGATTTGTGCAAGCGATTCGGTGGTTTCAACGCGGTGAAGGACATCAACATTGAAGTTAAGTATGGCGAAATTTATGGACTGCTGGGGGCGAACGGCGCCGGCAAGACCACGACGATCAAGATGCTTTGCGGTTTGATCGGCGCGTCGAGCGGCAAGATGGAACTGGCGGGTGAGAGTGGCAGTTTGCGATCGAGTTTTGTGCGACAGCGCATCGGTTACATGTCGCAGAAGTTTTCTTTGTACGACGACTTAACGATTGAAGAAAACCTGAACTTCTTCGCCGGCGTTTATCGCGTGCCGCGTGAGGAACGGGAAGAGAAGAAGCGATGGGTGCTCGAGATTTCCGGTCTCGAAGGCAAAGGTGATCTCGTGACCGGCAGTTTACCAGGCGGCTGGAAACAGCGTGTCGCTTTTGGCTGCGCCGTGATGCACGAGCCGAGTGTGTTGTTTCTCGATGAACCGACGTCGGGCGTCGATCCACTCGCGCGTCGAGCGTTCTGGAAGATGATCAACGGCTTTGCCGATCGTGGGGTCGCGGTGTTGATTACGACGCATTACCTGGAAGAAGCAGAGCAATGCAATCGACTCGGTTTTATGGTCGCGGGTGAGCTCGTTGCAGAAGGTACGCCGTCAGGTGTGAAGGCCGCACAGGGCGGGCATCTGCTGGAGTTGATAACTGACGACGCGCAGGCTGCGGCGGATCTGTTGAAACAGACGCGCGAACGTTGGCGGATTTCATTGTTTGGCGATCGACTTCACGTGGTGGTCGATGCGAATCCCGATGTTGAGATTGTTGGAGTCGAGAAAGATTTGGCAGCTTCGAATATCACAGTATTGCAGGCTTACGAAATCCCTTACTCATTGGAAGACGTGTTTATTTCGGTCGTTGAAAAAGCGAGGAAGAAGGCTGCGTAACCTCTGCGCCGCCTTGGAGTGCGGCGGCTTGACGCCGCTTTGGTATTGATGGCGCCAATCGATGACTAAAGCGGTGCCAAGGCACCGCACTCCAAGGCGGCATAGAGAAACGCAGAGAAGCAATTGAAGCGGATTGGAGAACGGATTATGAAACGCATTCTTGCACAAACGCATAAAGAACTGACGCAGTTTTCACGTGATCGGTTGACGGTGGTGCTGGCCCTCGTGCTGCCGATGATTTTGATGTGGCTTATCGGATCGTCGGTATCGCTGACGGTGAGTGATCTGCCGGTAGTGATTCAGGATTGGGACCAAACACCGGCCTCGCGTCGCTACGTTGAAACGATCCGCGCGTCGCTGACATTCCGGATCGTGCCGCTGCCGGTTAGTGACGATCCGGAAAGCGCACTCGACAACGCGAAGGCACGCGCTGCGATTGTGATCCCAGCGAATTTTGAGGCCGATCTGAAACGAGGTAAGTCGACCGAAGTTCAATGGCTGATCGACGGCACTGACGCCAACACTGCAAACATCATGCGTAACAACGCGGCAATGATTTCGCAGGCGTTCAACATCCAGAATGGTCCTTCAGCACCGGAGATCGATGCGCAGATGCGTTTCTGGTTCAACCCCGGTCACGATTCCAATCAATACATTGGACCAGCGGTTTTTGCTGTCGGCCTGGCGCTGTTTCCGCCGTTGCTCGTCGCGCTCGCGATGTCGCGTGAGGGCGAGCAGAAGACGATTCTCCAGGTTTACGTAGCGAGCATTCATGCGCACGAATACCTGCTCGGAAAAATCATCGCTTTCATGATCGTTGCGGTGGCTGAATGGGTATTAACGCTGGCCCTTGCGATACCGCTGTTCGGCATCTGGTTCAAGGGCGATCCGACAGTGTTTCTGATCAGCTCGTTTCTCTATCTCTTCTGCAACGTTTGTTTTGGCGCGATGGCGGGCGCGTCGATTCCGAATCAGGCGGCGGCGATTCAGGCAGTGCAGAATGTCTGTTTTCTGATGTCGTTCCTGATGTCGGGCTTTGTGTTTCCGGTGTCGAACATTCCCGCGTGGTTGCGTTGGATTTCTGACCTGGTACCGGCTCGGTATTTCGTCGAAGTATCGCGCGACGTTTTTGTTCGTGGCGGCGGCTGGCCGGCGACGTGGCATGTGCCGGTTGTGCTTGCCGTGTTGAGTCTGGTGTTTTTTCTGAAAGGTTGGATAAGCCTGCGCAAGATGCAAATCGAAGCGTAGCAAGGAGCTGACTATGTTGGACCGAATTCTTAATTGGCGTTTCTGGCCGCTATTCATCAAGGAACTCAACGAGCTGCGTCGCAATCGACGGCTGATCGGCATGATGCTGGTGCCGCCGACGTTGAACCTGGCGTTGTTGGGCTTCGCAATGAATCCGGAAGTAACAGACCTGCGACTCGGCGTTCTGGATGAGAGTCGCACCGCTGAAAGTCGTGAACTTATATCGGCGTTTGCCGAAAGCAATACATTCGTACCGGTGGCTTATTATTCTTCCACAGCGGAAATGAATCGCGCGCTTAGCGGCGGCGAACTCGAAGCGGG
Source organism: uncultured Acidobacteriota bacterium (assembly GCA_963708055.1). Lineage (GTDB taxonomy): Bacteria > Acidobacteriota > Blastocatellia > Pyrinomonadales > Pyrinomonadaceae > PSRF01. Next base: position 4,329,508 of record OY970193.1, read on the forward strand.
TTTGGTTGTTCCAGTTGATTACGCAACGAAGCGGACGCGCGGTGAAGTTGCTGAGGTGCAGTTTCTGGTCGACAGTGTGAATTCAAACACTGGCGCGATCGCCGGTGGTTATGCGTCGCGTGTGATCGGTGCTTTGAACCAGAAGATTGCGTTGAAGGAATCGAGTGTGGAACCGGCGCGGGTTTCGTCGCGAGTTTCCCTCTTTTATAACCCGGGACTGCAAAACTCCTGGTTCATCGTCACGGGCATGATTGGCATGTTGATGGTGATGCTTGGTGCTCTCGTGGCTTCAGCGGCGATGGTGAAGGAGAAGGAAGTCGGTACTGTCGAACAACTGCTGATGACGCCGGCTGGTAGCGCTGAGATCATCCTCGCGAAGATGGCGCCGATTTTTCTGCTGCTTTCGCTTGATATCGGGCTCTCGGCGGCGGTTGGGTACATTGTCTTTGGGGTTCCGATGCGTGGCAGTTTCGTGCTGCTTTATGTTTCGGGCATGCTCTGCATTCTTTCGGGCATTGGTATTGGGACGATCATTGCGACGTTTACTCGTTCACAACAACAGGCGCAGTTGATGAGCTTCTTTGTGAATCCGCCGTTGTCGATGTTGTCAGGCGCAACGACGCCGATCGAAGCGATGCCGAAGTGGTTGCAGCCGCTGACCGAATTGAATCCGGTGCAACACTTTGCAGTGCTGGCGCGTGGCGTGATGTTGAAGGGCGTTGGACTGGAAGTGCTTTATCCGAACTTCCTGGCGCTCGTGGTGTTTACGGTGGTGCTGGTGGGTGTTAGCGCGTGGCGCTTCCGAAAGCAATTGAACTGAGTATTGGGCCACGGATTTACACGGATGAACACGGATCAGAAATTTTCTTGATTAAAACTCTTGTTGTTTTATCCGTGTCATCCGTGTTTATCCGTGGCCCTTTATTTAATCTTCTTCGCGCCGTAGAGACCGGCGAAGAGAAACTGAGTCTTGCCACTCTTACCCGGTACGAACACGATCTCGTTCTCGCCGTCGGCGCCGAACGTGAACTTGCGTTCGCCCGTCTTCGTCATCACATAATCTTTACCATCAAACTTCATGTTGAGCTTGCCGTCTTTCACCGAGACTTCCCACGTTTGCGGCTCATGTGAATAAACGCCGGCGTATTCGTTCATCTCTGTTTCATTCGCGGGAGCGACTGCCGCGGGTTTTGGCTGTTCCTCGTCTTTTAATCCAAGCCCGATTTCAGTCGCGCGGTTCAGGCTCTTGCGCATCGTTTCGCCGCTTTTGTTAGTCAGCACGATAACGGCGAACTTGCGCGATGGGACCATCTGGATCATCGATCCGTATCCACGACTAAAACCCCCGTGCGCCACAAATTCAAGATTCTGATATTTGAAAACAGTTAACCCGTAACCGTAATACGAGTCGGTTTCGCCCGGAACGGCCACGTGATGTTGGCCCAACTGCTTCACGAGCGAGCTCGACACAACTTGTTGGCCATCAACCTTGCCATCGTTGAGCAGTGCAATCACCCAGCGCGACAGATCTTTTGAATTTGAGAAGATCGAACCGGCCGGCCACATCGCGACATTATTGAACATGGGCCGGATAATGACGGGCTTTCCAGCGTCGAGCGCGTGTCCGGTGGCGAAGGGATATGTGATCGCGAGAAACGGCCGCAACGTGGTGCGTTCCATTCCTACCGGCTTGAACAACAACTCGCTCATCGCATCGGCGTAAGGCTTTCCGTACAACTCTTCGACGACAAAACCCGAAAGCCAGAAGCCGGCGCTCGAGTATGAATAAATATCCCCCTGATCTGCGAAGAAGACTTCATCTTTCCACCCGCGCACCATGTTTCCGAGCGACGCGTCGTCGTTTGAAATCACCGGTGCGCCGAAGTCGCGGATACCGGCGGAATTGCTCAGCAGGTAATGTGGCGTGGTTTGGCCCAATCGCGGCGAGAGTCCCTTCACGCGATTGCCGATTGGCTCATTCATTTTGATCTTGTCTTTTTCCGCGAGGCTCAGGAGTGCGGCCGCGGTGAACATCTTGGTGGTCGAACCAAGTCGAAACAGCATCTCGGGTTGCATCGGTGAATTAGTTTCAACGTTCGCAACGCCAAACGCTTTTTGATAGACGACCTGATTACCACTTACCACCGTGATCACTGCACCGGGTGTGTTCTTCTCTTTCAGTTCCGCTGGAATCAGTTTGTCGAGTTCGCTGAAATCAGGTTGTTTGGCTAGTGTTTTCGAGACGAATAAAGATAGGACGAGGACGAGCAGGTACGAGAGTTTCGTTGTTCTCATGAAAGAGATATTGCCACAGATAAACGCGGATGAACACAGATCAGAAATTTCTTATTCTGATCCGTGTTATCCGTGTTTATCTGCGGCTAAATATTTTCTTAGTCGACTGCAATGCCCAAACGATCGGCGCTCTTGAAGAGCGACAAACCGAGAACACAGGCAATCACTAGATTGAAGTAGAAAGCAAAGGTCGCACCGATAAAGTTGCCCGGCAGGTTTCCCATAAACGGGAGGGTAAGCGGCGAGGTAATAACGGAAACGATTGTACCGATCACAAACGCAACCACCTGGATCACGATCACCATGCCGAAGCCTTTGAAGTAAGTCGCTCCCATGCGTCGAATCGTGTCGAGCCCGACAAGTGGGTTCAAAACTGAACCAAGACTCTGCGTGTATCCGGCAACGGTGAGAGCCATCGGGTAATAGAAGATGGCCCAACCGATAAACAGCAAAAACAGAATACCGATCGTACTGGCGCCAAGATATGGCAACAGGTATTGAAATGTACCGGTGGGATCGTTTGCCTCGTCCGTTGACTCTCGCGCCTGTTTGGCCATCTCACCGCCGGGTCGCAGTTGCTGAAGTTTCTCGTTCTCCGCGGCGAGTTTCGCCGGATCGGCGTCAGGATCGACAAGTACGTCAAAGTCTGGTCCCTCGGCTTCGGCTGTTTGAGTTGCGCTCGCAAAGGAATCCGGCGTTATACCGCCGCTTACAACCCCGAAGATCAAAGCGACGAGAAGTACGATGATCGGACCCCACGTAACGATCATGATTCCCAACCCGAGAAACGCGGGCATAATCAGATCGTCCCACATCGAGAAGGAACTAAAGTCGGGCATGAAGCTACGATTGAGTCGACCCCACGCCACCTGGCTGATCACATGTGAGATACAACCAAACATGATCATCCACGCCACTAAACTGCCCCAAAAACCAGCGAACAACAGAAGCGCGTAGATCAACGCGCCAATTATGAGAGCTGTTTTGTGGCGTAGTGGATAACGAATTGCACGAACAAAGTCTTCCATGCCAAAGCCGGAACTTTGGAATTCAACGCGTGCGGCCTTTTCGGTTACGGCTCGATATTCGTGACAGAGGTCGCCACATGACGGACAAACCGGCACCTTGTCGCTAACGTATTTCGGGCAAGCCTTACAAAGAACCGCGCCGCACATTCGACACACGTAGTGCGGTGCTGCGTCAGGATGGTTCTGGCAACTGGTCGCTTGCGGCGTTTCAGGAATATTGACTGGTTCGGTCCAGGTTGTTGGGGCTGGGTCGGCGTGACTGGGAGAACTGTTGAACGCGGGATTGGATCCGACGAATGATTCAAAGGACGGGGTAGCAGGCTCAGGAGTTGATGACCCATAGCCGGTAAACGCGCCTTTGAGCTTGGGGACGCGGCCGGCGTCAATCCAACTCAAGTTGCCTTTGCATACTTTGTCGGTGGGAAGCACGCAGCCTTCCACGATCCATTGTTTCAGTGTCTCGAGGTCAGTTTCAAAAACTCCTTCAACTGTACTGACACGCCAGACTTCGGGTTGTGCACTCATCGTAATTCCTCGTTGGGAGATGGCAGGTGCAGTGGGACTGCCAACTGGTGAGTCGAACTGGAAACGGCAAAAGGGCTATCGCCGCTGGGATAAATACTAAAACGCGACGCCAACATGCGTCAACAATGTTTTTCAGCAGAGCTTAATTGTTGAGTTGGAAAGAGTTAGACTGAGATGCGAGAGGGGGATTTCTCACGCAGCGGCGCGGCGGCGCAACGGAAAACACGTCGCGGCACGAGAGAAATCCGTTTTGCGCTACAATCCCGCCACTATGATTCGGCCTCTACTATTACTGCTCACCTTGCTAATCACTCTGTCCGCGTGCGGCAAAAGCGATAAAGCTCGTCAGCAACTCACGCAGATGAACATCGAGTTCAACGACGTGAGCTTCATCGAAAATGCGCGCAGCGGCAACGCTGACGCCGTGAAGCTTTTCCTTGACGCGGGAATGGATACCGAAGTCAAAACCAAAGACGGACAAACTCCGCTGATGGTAGCGGCGCTGGCAAACAAAGCTGACGTCGTGAAGCTATTGCTTGACGGTGGTGCGAATGTCGATGCGAAGAATAAGTTCAACGGTACGGCATTGATGAATGCTGCCTGGAAGGGTAATGCAGAGATTGTTGACCTCATTCTCGCCGAAGGACCTGACCTGTCGATCACAGATAATCGGGGAATGACGGCGCTGATGTTTGCTGCGTGGGAAAATCACCCTGCGATTGTGAAATCGATCCTCAACAAAGGCGCTGAAGTAGATGCCAAAGACGCGAATGGTTGGACCGCACTGATGCGCGCCGCCTTTAAAGGTCACACTGAGCCGGTTCAGGCTTTGCTTGAGAAGGGTGCGGATGTGAATGCGCGTTCAAGCACCGGCGATACCGCGTTGATCAGCGCGGCGGAGGCGGGCCATGCCGGCATGGTCAAAGTTTTGATGGACCATGGAGCGGATTTGAATGCTGCCAACTCTAATGGCAAAACGGCTTTGCATCGTGCCGAGGATCAGCAGCGTTCAGAAGTCATTCAACTGCTAAAAGACAGAAAGTAGCGGCTGCTTCTCTGTGCAGCCTCTGTGTCTCGGTGGTTAAACTTTGATGCGATTCACTAACCACAGGGCACACAGAGGTTGCACAGAGAAATCAAAGTTAATCTTTCACCGAACAAACAACGCTACTCTGCACGACGATCGCGATTCTATTTTATCTCCAGCAAATTCTGCATATAGATTGTTCTTGACTCTATTGATTGATTGAGTGATAAGGATGAGGTTGCATTAGGATTTTTAATTCCTCCCGTATTCCTCAAGACTCTCCCGGCCTTGAGCTCGTCCCAGGGGTTAGCTTGGTTACTCACAAGTCCCAGAAGCGCAACGAGAGAAGCGTTTAACCCAACTCTCAATTGGTTTTGATCTGGTTCGCAACTGTAGCCGGCAGAGCTGCATTCCTACCAGCCGCTGTCGATCCATCAGGGCACCCAAGGGTCAGTTAACAAAGCAGTACAAGCGAAAGTTTCGACGCTAGCTCTGGTCTATCTAAGGCCACGGTCGGCGTGTGCGTTGGTCCAGCCCTTGACTCGGCTTGGCCTGCGTAGGTCACAAACGCGCGGAACCTCATAAGGAGGATGTATGAAGATCAAAGCACTGAAGCTATTGACGTTGGCTTTTCTGCTAATTGCTTGTGCGCTTCCCGTGCTCTTTCTAAGTGGAACAACTTCTTCTCAGTCCGACCCCTCACTTGATGGTTTGGGTTTCGGAAGTCTCGAGACGTTCAATGCCAATTACAAAGAGTGGGAATCGCTGTATGAAAGGGATGGCGGAGATCGCAACCTGGTCCTGGGCGTGGGCTGGTTTAAGGGTCTATCAACCGGTAATTCCTACGCCAGTGGTCTAGCCAAATTCAATCTGGTTGACGGAAACGTAACTGTCGCAATTAACGGACTTTCCAGCGATCAAGCATACGACGTCTGGATGGTTGATAGCGCCGCGGGTCGCAGCATCGCGCTTGAGAACGACGACAACATGCTGCGCATCGGAAGTTTGAAGCACGAAGGCAAGGTCTCAACGCTTGCTGCCACACTTGGCCAAGATGCTTTCAAGACGTTTGACATGGATCTGATCATCGTCACGAAGGCCGGCAACAATCCGATTGATGATCGAACGCTGATTGGAACCACATCGCTTTTCCATCAGTTGTATCGCAGTAAACAACAAGGGCACTTTGGAGTGCTTGCGGATGCGGATCCGGTTCTCACGGAACCTGACAAACGCAATGTCTTCCAGCAAGTGCTCGCGGGGATCAGTCCGACTGCCTCGGCGCAAATTGGACCAATTCCCAATCCAACGACTGCGCTTCAACAATCAATCACACGCGGCCGCAAGAGTTTCTTCAATGAAACCTTTAATGGAAACGGCCGAACTTGCGGGACCTGTCATCGCGAGAATGGAAACCTGACCATCGATGCGGAGTTCATCGACGATCTTCCGCCAAACGATCCAATCTTTGCGGCGGAGTTTATCCCTGCTCTGGCAAATCACTTCGAGAATCCGATCCTAATGCGCAAGCTCGGGCTGATCCTCGAAAATCCGGACGGGTTCGATAACCTGCCGAGCAAATTCGTGATGCGCGGTGTGCCACATACGCTGGCATTGCTGCAAAACACGCTTACTCCAGTTCCGGCAGTGCCCGGTGCTACGCCAAATCCTGACGGCAGTATTCCAACACAGGACGGAACAACTATTCCGCCGAGGGAAAGAACCGGATGGGGCGGCGACGGCGCGCCAGGTACAGGAACGTTGCGAGAGTTCATCATCGGTGCGGTCGTACAGCACTATCCCAAGACTTTGAATAGAACAGCGCCCGGTGATTTTCGTTTGCCTACCACCGGTGAACTCAATGACCTCGAGGCATTTCAAAAATCACTCGGACGCCGAGCGGACCTGAATCTTGCTGCGATGCAGCCGAAGTTCAGGAACGAAGTGGTTCGCAAGGGAGTTGAGATCTTTAACAATGGCGGTTCGGTGATTGGTCAACCGAATGAAGGTGCGGGCAAGTGTTTCTTCTGTCACCTCAACGCCGGCGGCAGCGATTTCTTCTTCCCGGGTGCCAATGCAAACTTCAACACCAACGTTGAGGGCTTGCCGTCACAACCGGCGGATCTCGTTCAGCCGCTACAGCTCAACCCGCAGGATGGAGGCTTCGGTCGTCTTGGGGTTTCGCCAACCGGTGGTTTTGGCAACGGTTCGTTCAACACCCCGGTCCTGGTGGAAGCGGCAGACACTGGTCCGTTCTTCCATAACAACGCGATTGAGACGATTGAAGGCGCAGTTGATTTCTATAACAGCAGGGCCTTCAACGAAGCTCCGGGCTTTGGTTCCGTCATCGGAGGGATCAGGCTCGAGGCTACGGAGGTTGTGGCTGTGGCCGCGATGCTCCGCGTCATCAACGTGTTGGAGAACGAACGGTCGGCGAGAGACTTGTTAAATCGAGTCAAGATCGCAACCAGCGCGGGTCAGGCTAACGAGCTTGCTGATCTGGCGGTAGCTGAAATCACTGATGCGGTTGAAGTGCTTGTTGGTGGCGGACTACATCGAAAAGCTCAGAAAGAGTTTTTCAAAGCCGGTGTCGCCGCCCACGAAGCAGGCAATGCATCAACCTCCGCTGAGAGGATCAATCTCGCAAACAAGGCCCTTGGTTTTCTGACCGCGGCGAAGAACGACATCATCGCCCCGTAGTCTTGTTGCCTTTGAACGCAAGGTCTCCGCGCGACCTTGCGTACGTTTTAAGTGAACGCGGATGAAGCGGATTAAATCTGTTTTCATCCGCGTTTATCTGTGGCTATTGTTCTGGCGCGTAGTAGGAGGTGCGGGTGGTGATCAGGTAGTCGGGGCGTCCTTTGACGGTGATGGAGATGCGTCTTCGTTTTCCGTCACGTTCTTTGTTCGTCGGGTAATAGCCGATGATGTAGCGTTGATTCAGATCTTTTACGATGCGGTTATAGATATCCGCTGCTTGTGTCTTCGTTTCTAAAAACTCGCTCCACCCGCCCGAGAGATTTGTCATCTGGACCAACGCGTTTTGCACTTTGAGTTCCTGGTCCAGCCGCGCCTGCCAGATCTCCTTCGTGAGTTTCTTTTGCCGCTGCTCCTCGCGTTTCTCAAGAATGTTTTTCAACTTGTCAGACGATGCAGCCGCCGTCCAGGATGAAACCACTCGCTCATCTTCCGCGGTCAATCGTCGTATCTGTTCGTCTTCACTAAGCCCAAGCAAACGTGTTCGCGGTATGATCGTGTAAATCGTGACGCGCGATTTTTCTACCTCGCGATAGACGTCATCAAGACTAAACTCGGTTGCGAGCGTGCGTTGCATCTTCTTCTTGTGTTCGATTTCCTCCTGAACTTCGGCTCGCAACTCAGGCGTCAACCCTCCGGGAACCTCATGCACGATGATCGAGTTGCGAAGATATTCGATTTCGTCTCCATCGGTTTGAAACACAACGACCGGCGTTTGATCCTCTGCATCGAACGCTTCGTTAAGTGTGGCCATTAACGCGCTGAACTGAGAGCTGCGACCAAATCGAGGTTGTTTCTTGCCGAGGCCGAACACGCCCTTGCTGCCGCGGTTTCTTTCAACCAGCGAGTTGAGAGAATCTTTAAGCTCGCGCTTGTTGCTGGTGTAGCCGACCAACAACTCGATGTCGTCAGTAACGATGGCCATCTGATCGCGAGGACCAAGTTCGTCAACCAGGATCTTCGCGGCTTCGATACTTTCGGCAATGTAAGGAAACTGGCTGCGGCTGTAGTCGATGATCAAAACGATCGAGCGCGCGACGTTAGCATTATCACCGAGGTTAAAAAGTCCAACCTGCTGCGGGGCATCGTCTTCGCTGATCACAAAATCTTCCGCTTTAAGATTGCGTTGCGGGCGGCCGTTTCTGTCAGTGACCAGAACGTCGCAGACGACGAGAGACGTTTCAATGCGAATCACCTCATCGTCGGAAGTTCCGTCTGAACCTTGCCGGCTGGTATTAACAGTCTGTTTCTTTTCCGGATCCCACTTGAGTTTCTTGAGGCTGGAACCGAAGTCTTTGAGCTCCGGCTTTTTGCGTGGTGTTTGCGAAAAGGAACTGCTTGCCGGCAGACCGGCCACGATCAGGAAAACTAATATAAAGGGAAGCTGACGATCGGATTTGAAGTGCTTAAAACGCAAATTGTGCCTCAGGCGATAAGGTCGTCCGGAAGAGATATTAGCCTGAATGCGAGGAAATTTCTTCCACGCAAAGACGCGAAGACGCAAAGAGGCCCTTAGATTCGCGGGAGCGCTTTGAGTCTTTGCGCCTTTGCGTGGCTAATCTTCTTGGAAGTTGGTAAAGCTACGGGCCTTCTCACCCAAAGAGCCGCCGCGTAAACTCATTCCTGAACTTCCCGTCCGGATCCTGCTGCTGCACTATCTGGAGAAACTTCGGTAGTGTCTCAGTTTGAAATTTGACGGGATGGAACCGGGATCGATCCTATGGCATACTCGGTTCATGGCAAAGCGTCCACGCGATCCATCTGAGTTAGCCAAGCAAGTTTTCGATATTGCCACAGGCGAGGCTGAGGACAGTATATCCGCAAGCAAGCGGCGACCGTCTGCTAAACGCGCTGGCGGTCTCGCTGGCAGCAAAGCAAGAGCCAAAAAACTGACACCCGAAGAACGCCGCGACATTGCTAGGCTTGCCGCTCAAGCTCGCTGGAAGAAAAGCCGCTAGTCGTTCGTGCCCGTGCCTTCGTTACCCTGATCCTGATTTAGATTCCACAACACGTCCGGGCCTAAATCTTTTTCAAGAGGTTCCAGTTGCTCGTCAGCGGAGCGCGTGCGGTTCCAATGCAAGTCATTTCTCTCAACGTTTGTTAAGAGGTTTACCGCCATCGTCCGTTTTCGGTGACGACTGTACTCCGCGTTTTCTAGAGCCGCTTTGTCTTGCTCAATCCAGCGATACTCGTCACCAAACAGATAGCAGATGTTTGTGTTGTACGGCTGCCGCAACACTTCATCGAAAGACCTCTGCCTTCGCTGTGCTCTGGTCGCACGCTGTACAAGAATTGCAAACGGATCGTTCGGTATTGGAAGCGTAAGTAACTTCTTATCCACGCCGTAACGACAAGCCTCTTCAATAGTCGCTCCCCGATTAACAACGCGCCGATAGTGCTCAATAACCCTGTTGTAAGTGTCGTCTTTCTTCTTCCCCATGAGAAAGTACTGCCTTTCACCGCCAACGAATTTAAGCCTCTGTCTGAGCAACGAGGCCCCAACCATCTACCCTCGCGGTCTGAGTAATGATTGACCGCACCTTGATCAGATGACTGCGGAAAAGATCGTATCGACCAGTCTTATGTTGTAGTTGGCCCACCACTAGGCCGGGATGAACGTGATGCGTATTAGCGAAACCGATTAACTCTCTCTCCGAAACAAATCGCCCCTTGCGTTTAATAAAGTCTTTCAGAGCATCTTGAGGCACACAGAATTCAGCAGCAGCATTGTTTGCCGTGAGTTCTTCGCGGGCAACATTAACAGTCCCTCTTTCGCCTTCTAAGTCAATGTCGAGCATGTGAATGCCGCGCTGTTGAGGATATAACCCGTGAGCGTTGATCATGTGCTCAATTTCATGGCGAAGAACGAACCAGAGGTTATCGATCCTATCTAAGCGCGTGGACATTGCGATTACCGGAGAATTGCTGTCGAGCCAAAAACATACGCCGTCGATCTTCGATGACGCGAGCGCCTCAACAACAACGTAGCGAATGCCATGATCCGTCAGAACGCGCGGCACAGTAGCAATGTCGCCGGGAGATTGCAGCATCGTGCTTAGTTTCTTGATTACGCTTCGCCCGGAAAAATGAGTATAAGGCTCAACAACCATGCTCGAAGCAATCTGCTTAACACGGTACAGCCAAGCGAGCTGTGCTGGCGTGGCGTCCACAGACACCTTAGTGCGCTTAGCTGCGTGTGGCAGGACTTCAATGTCCTGCAATGAACGCGCACCAAAGAAGCGGATCAACTCACGTTCAAGATTTTCCTTATCGCGCACATCAAACGCGCTTATCCATCCGCGCTTGATCATCTCAGCTATAGGCAAATCTCCAAACAGCGTCGCTCGATCTGCGCGTGCCGGATCCGGCCGCGTCGTTATACGGGCCTGTGCTAATTCGTATATCTTTTGGAGTTCTAGGAATCTCTCTGCCGGGACTTTAAACACGTCGCCAAGATGCAGTGCCAATTCTGCGGTGATAGGACGCTTTCCGGTGATTACCTTGTTAAGGCCCGTCTGATCAACATCCAGCACCACGGCTAACGCTTGCTGACTCCAGCCGCGTTCGTCCAATAGATGCTTGATTAGTTGTCCGGGAGTACGGAAGTCGCCTATAGGGGTAGTCACGGCGGCGAGTATAAGCTAATTGACAATTAGTGTAAATAGGCAAATTGGCCAATCTGTCAAACTGAACTTTATGCTTGACACCGATAAGCCGAGTAGCTATACTGCTTTACATGAATCGCCTGTCAGTTCAACAACGCGCCGCAATCTTGGGAATGCTGGTAGAGGGCAACAGCCTTCGCTCAATCACGCGCATGGCAGACGTTTCAATCAACACTGTTACGAAGTTGCTCGAAGACGTTGGCGCGGCGTGCGAACGGTTCCATAATGAGCACGTTGTAAACGTTCGCGTGAAGCGTTTGCAGTGTGATGAGATATGGTCGTTCGTTGGCTCGAAAGAGAGACATACGACGCCTGAGAAAAAGATGCAGGGTTGCGGTGATGCGTGGACGTGGCTCGCGTTAGACTCAGAAACAAAACTTTGCGTCAGTTTCTTAGTCGGCGGTCGTGATGCTGCGTGGGCCAATCTATTCATGCAAGACTGCGCTCGTCGGATCAAGGGTCACGTTCAAGTTACTACTGACGGACATCGCGCATACATCGAAGCAGTTGAAGGCGCGTTCGGTATGGATTGCGATTATGCGATGTTAATCAAACAATACGGCCTACCCGAAGACGAAGCAGCGCGACGCTACTCTCCGGCTCAGTGCATCGGCTGTGAAACAAAAGTCGTTTCCGGCAATCCCGATCCGCAGTACATCAACACGAGCCACATCGAAAGATTCAATTTGACGATGCGAATGGGCAATCGACGCTTCACTAGATTAACAAATGCGTTTTCCAAAAAGCTGCGCAACCATGAATTAATGATCGCGATCCATACCGTTCATTATAACTACGTGCGACTTCATAAAAGTCTGCGTTGCTCGCCATCAATGGCCGCTGGTCTAAGTCAGACTCTTTGGAGTCTGGAAGATATGATCAAGATGGTAGATTCTTACACGCCTCAACCCGGCAAGCGTGGGCCATACAAGAAACGGCTAGAGAAAGTTGACTAGAGACTTTTGTAAACAGCTCTAAAGCCCAAACCAATGATGCCTGTAATCGTGCCCAACAAACTGCGAGCGATCCAGCCTCCCTTAGACCATGCCGATAACTCATCGCAAGGAGTCCAGAAAAACGACGCTATAAAAACTATACAAAGGATTGGAAATGCGCACATGAGAAACCTAAACACGGTGCGGCTTTGCTGAACTTTTAAGACACCTTTGACTAGTTCAAGTTTTTCAGGCGTGAGCGATTCGGCTTGCTCTATTAAGTCGGTAATAGATGATTTTTTGAAGACCATTCGTCTCAAACTCTCGCGGTTCTAAATGCCCTTCTTCCTCAATCCAGCATTCTACCTTGTCCGGCAAAAGGTTAATGCTATCAGCTATTGCTCCTACACTTCCGTCTGGACACAACACCTCTACGCCTTTTGTAAATAAACCTTGTCGGGTAGCGGTCTCACAAATCGCCTCGGCCTCCTTGAGGGAGACATCAAGCACACTTCTAACGTTCTCAACATAGATCTTCTCTGGATCAAGCTGATCCAATGCGTCGAGATTCAGTTCAACGTTTGAGACGGGCACCAAACGTCTAATTATGTTCAATAATTTCTGCCACAAAACGATCCGTATCCCCTTGGTTTTTGCTATACGTTGGAAAAGTTATTGTGCCTCTGGTTGGATCTGCCGTGAAGCGGTCAAAGCTATATTCATAGTCTTGACCGTCTTGGTCTTCTTGCTCTTTATCTTTAGCCATGCGAAAGACTCCGGGGCCCAACGGAGCGTTCTTTAGTTCTTCATACGTTTCTGGATAATCTTTCTTGTAACCAAATCCTGGTTTCATGCTTTCCGTTGAAGTCGATTTCGCTTTCAGGAACTTAGTGTAAATACCGTCAAACCGATCAGCTTCCCATAAGGTTTTAATTCCTCTATTAAGATCCAGCGCTGTCAAAGCAAGAGCGGACTCAAGGTGGGCAACGAGTTCAGGCTCTGTAGGATTCCGCGAAATGGTCTTTGATGCCTCATCAAAGTACGAGCTGGCGTCCTTTTCCATAGTCACAAATCTAATTAGTAGTTGATCCCCTGTAAATTCCAACCTAATAGGCCACAAGAAAACAATCTTGTCTTCCTTCAATGGGTCGGTAAATATCACGTGATATTCCATTTTCCCGAGATACAACAACTTCCTCGAACCTTCGGAGTCCACGTCAACGATTCTCGTTGCATCCTTAATTCTGAAAGCGGGCAAATCGCTAATGTCTTGTTGGTGGGAATAGCTGTAGACGTGTTGCTTGCAGCAACTGAAAAACTGATCAAGAAAGTCTTCTATGTCCCCTCGTGGAGCATTGGCGACAACCCAATCCAGTATCTTGTCTTTACGCTTGTGCTCCGACCATTTCTCTTTGAGGGCGTGAACGGGATACAAGGCTAATAGCCGTCTGAGGGCTGCCGGATCAATGTCAGGTAGCAATCGAAGAAGCTCCTTTGAACGGGTGGGAGTAAAGAGCACCAAGATTCTACTAGCAATCTGTCAAAGATCAAGCTATTTGGCTGAATAATACCGGAAAGTATGAGGTAACGTTTTTCGTTTGGGAAGGGCCGGTTCTTATTTATTTCTCAAATATTTATTAGATCGTCTTTAAGAATTATTACAAACCAAAGGGCCGATTCGTCGGCCCTTTAGTCTTAGCAACGATTTAACTGGCACTCAAAACTTCAAGCCTAACGCCTTTAGCTTTTCTTCTTCTTCCAAAGTCAGCTTGCCCTCTATCAGTCTGTGAAACAGGGTTTGCGGAACCTCGTAAAACTCCGTGAACGGATACAAGACTTCGACAGCGCGATCAATCGCTTCGATAGCTTCGTCACGTTTAATCGGTTCGGTGTAGATGTAGCCGCGCAGCGCCATGAAATGAAAGCCTAGCGTCAACGCTGGGCCGGGATTGCCTTTGTATGGCGCGAGTGCGATCTCCCAGTCCTCATGGTCTAGGGATGGACGCTCGCTTGGATTGTCCGTGGTAGGATTATCAGGCATGGTCGATTCCTCTCTTAACGGTTAGGATCGGCTATGTAGGGTTGGCGAGTGTTAGTAGCACTTGCCAGCCCGCGCCGTTTTAGGTGGCGCATCCTAACACCTGAAGACAGTCTAGGAATCGACTACATGCGGGAAATTTGAAACTGAGACACTACCGAAACTTCTCAAACTGTGGTCCATGCAGCTTCGCCATGTCGTCTTTCGTATGCGCTTCGCAGTATTTACCGAGGTGAGGACGCGCGCCGACCTGCTTCATCAGCTTCTCAGCGGCGGCATAATATTCCTCGAAGCCATGCGAATCGTTGAGCACCAGATCAATCCACGTCGATTTTCGATCGCGACCCGCACCGATTAACGTCCGCTGGTGTTTCTGTGGAGTAAAGCGCACTTCAAAGAGGGCATACGGCAACCGGCGTTGCCGGTACATCTGCTCATAAAGTGAGATAAAGCGTTTACACATTTCGAACGTCTGTTCGAACGGAACCGTAAACTCCAGCTCCTGATGCAGGTGATAAATAGTCCGGTTGAAAGCCTTGTTACTTTCAAGCGTGAGATTGGTTCCCAGCTTCAAACTGTGTGTCAGCGACGACAACGCCGGCAACAGGCCGGTATAGGCCATCAGATTTCCGAACCATGCCGCCAGCCACGCATCCAGCGAGATAGCGAGAAACTCTCGCAGTGGACCAAGAAACGACTTTGGCTTCGTGACTCGATTCCAACTACTGATCTGGCATTTTCTTGTGAATGGAAAGAGGTAAAGACTGAGATGATCGTGTTTGGCCAGTAAACGATCGAGATTCGCCTCCACAAAATCCAGGTCAGAAACTTCAAATCGCTGATCGACGTGAAAATGATCCACAGCCTGCACCGTAACTTCCGAGATAACCCCGGCAGCGCCGACTCCTCCAATCACCGCCTGGAAAAGATCGTCTTCCGGCAAACAAGTGTGCACATTTCCTTTGCCGTCAATCACCCGCAAACTAACAACTGTTTCGCTAACAAATCCCCACGCGCGGCCCGTTCCGTGAACGTCTGTGGAAAGAATGCCTGCGATGCTTTGCGCATCGTGAGAGGGAAGCGCCGCAAAGGCCCAACCGCGGTCCAACAAGAGCGTTACCACATCGCGCACGCGCGTGCCGGCTCTGACTGTGATCTGTTTCTCGGCCGGGTTTACATTTACCAGACCGCAGTACTCATCCAGGGAGACGAGCGTGGTATCGGCGACTACTCCCGTATTGAAAGAATGTGCCGAGCCGAAGAGCCGCAGGTCTTTGCTGTCTCTAATCAACTTGACCAGTTCGTCTTCAGTTCGCGGAGTGAAAAAATTCGATGGTCGATATTTATAACGCCGGCCCCAGTTTCTAAACACACCACTTCGCACGCGTCCTTCCAGCCACAGGTAACGGCCTCCAGTGAGTGCGTTCAAAATGATGTTGAGGGAAGTTGCGAACGCTACGTAAAAATAGCCTCGATACTTCATCGCCCGCTCCAATCTGAGGTCAAACGAGATCTACTTGCACGTCAGATGAAATACATCGATGAGTTTTGGACGAAGATCGCTTCCATCGCGAGTGCGTCCTTTGTCGTCGACGGTTCCGATGATGCTCACATCGTCAACCGCGATTACGTATCCAGTGAGAGTATCGGGTGTGAGTCGAAAACGAATGAATTGCTTGAAGTTTTCAATCCGCGCGGCGCCGCCGACCTCATTGTTGTGGCCGTTGAAGATAAAACAGACGCCGAAATACCAACCGGTCCAGAGACAACAGGTCACTGCACCCACGGCGCCCGCGAGAAGCGCAGGCACAAGTCCAACCCATCCGGTCCAATAAAAGAAAAACGGATCTGGATCAACGCGCAGGAAGATTACGAGTGGCACCGCCAGCATCAGCGCGCCGTACGCCACCCAAAGAAGAGTTAGACCAACGCGACTGTTGCGTTTCATGAGCGCGCTGGCGAGTGGGATGGGAAGGAAAAGCAGTACTGCCGCGATGGCCCAGGTTATGTAGTTGCCTGTTTTGATCAGAAGAAATGGGACGCAGAGTTGCAGGACGAGGTGCCATAGTCCGATGAGCGTTTTACCAACAATCTGTACCCACTTCGGCTTAGTGGAGAAAATATGTTCCGCCACTTTGAACGGCAACAACATGATGCCGACAACCGCGGCGATTAAAACGATGGCAAAGAAAATGTCGGAAATGACCAGCGCCGGCAGATTGTTTTGACCAAAGAACCACAGACCGCAGGCGACGACGATTACGGCGATAACCCAGCAGGCCCATTGCAATACCCAATCACCTCGCTTGCCCGTAACAAAACTCTTCTTGAATGAATACTCGCTATAACGAATGCTGAGCACAATCGCCGTGACGGCCGCAAAGATCGAGTAGAGCACCAGCAAACTACTGTTGAAAGGCGTGATGTAGTTACGGTACGCGCACATACTGCTGAACCCGACAATCACCAGCGCCGCGGTGCCGATTATGATCGGCCAGAGTTTGCGGTTGGGATCGATCCCCTCTTCAAATTCGTTCTTGTCGTCAAAGATTTTTTGCGTGAAGACACTCAAAGTGAACGTAATGACGATTGCCACGAGTGAAAGGAAGAGAAAGATTTGGCCCAGAATAAAATCGAGCGGCCATTTTCGTTCGCTGGTGAAAAAATAAAATGAGTTTGTGGCCGTGCAAGTCGACGGTGGCGTCCAGGTTTCCGGCGCCACTCCCAATTTGGTCCACAGCGCGAATGGTTTAACCGGATCGCAGGGTTGAGAACGGCCGGGGCTAATCACCGTCGGCGTAATCTGCTCCGGTGACACCAGGCCGAGCCTGTTTAGGACGCCGATGTTGCTAACGAATTGTCTGCTGCTCTGTGGGCCGACCATGCCAAAGTAGATCGTGAAACCGAGAATCAGTCCTGCTAACCAAACGTATCCACCCGACATCACGGTCCAGAAATTGAAAATCTTGTTTGCGACTGCACCGCGCGACTCCGGCTCCGGTGGATAAAGCACCTGCTCGGTGATTTGATTATCGAAGGTTGTGGTCGGGTGATGGAATGCACCGCCGGCGCCGGAGACGACTGACGCATAACTCTCGCTGCTTGGCTGAGGTGCGGTACTTTTCGCTCGTGGCGATGTTCCGTCAGCGGGTTTCGGTCCCCAGTAGCGCGCGTAGTGATGCACGTCGCCGGAAAGATCTAAACGACATTGCCCGGGTTTAAAACGGTGATCGCCGGCGGTGTCAAAACTCGGGTTGGGAACGAACGGTCGCTTCACCCCCAGGAATCTCAGCGATTTCGAGAGCTTGTCTTCGTCAGTTGCGAGATGCCCGAAAACTGTGCTCGGAGCACACGTTGCGACGATCAGTTTCTTGGGCGCCGTAAACTCCTGATCCTCACCGCGATAGGAGCGGAAGAATTTACGCTGGCGGCGATCGAGCACGCCCGGTTCGATATCAAGTCCCCAAAACCACCAATCCCACGGTAGTTGAAGCGAAACATAGCTGGCTTCCTGAACTCGCTTAAAACCGGCAATTGTTAACTGGGCATTTGTTGGACCACTCCGGCCCGGCGGCAATGGACCTTCGGGACGAATCGGTTTGCGAAACTGGCGGCGAAAGCCGTCGACTTGATCGTAATAATCGTGATTGCCCGGAATCGCGAAGATCGGACGGCGCGGATCGTTGTCAGAGATGAGATTGTTTTGAACCAGATCCAGATAAGCGTAAGAGAATGGTCTTTGAATTCTATTGAGCAGCGTCAGATAGTCGGCCGAATGATAGGCGGTATCGCCACCAAGAAAAAGAAACTCACCGCGCGGCAGTTGAAAACCAGCACCGTCGCCGGTCGTTCTTACTTCATGTTTGAGAGGATCGGTTGGGAGCTGGGTCGTGTTTGAATCCAGTTTGGTCCATAGACTGCGGGCCATCGTGAGGTAGGCGAGACTGTACATCGCCTTGTTGCCGTCGCCTGCATCCGAGAGATAGTCGAACCAGAATTCTGGTTGTTCGGAGCGCGATGGGTCGTCGAAGCTAAAAGCCTCGCCGGTCATCCAGTCACGCGGATCCAGCTTTTCACCGTGCGCGGTGTAGAGCAAAAGGCCCTTAAGCGTGCCGATGAATTGATGACCAAAAAGCCACGCGACGGGCTTCTCGAATATTCGGGAGGTGTTGTTCATGAGGATTCCAGCCACAAAAAAGCACAGACGGATTTGTTACCACGGTCACTTATACTTTATGACCTTTTGAGCGTTTTCATTTCATTTAAAGGAATACGTGGCCGAAACGACTCTCAATTGGCCTTCAATTTCGGCAACCTGGAGATTGAACACGGGTACGTTGACTTCGAATAGCTGTGTGTTGGCGGGAAGACCGAAGCACGGCTTGCTGCACGGTCGAAGTCGCGGCTCGTAAAGCTGCCACGTTTCAGCTACCTCACGGTACCGGTCCGATTTTTCCACCTCAATGCTTCTGACGTGCTTTCGCATCACCGCGGCAGTCTTTTCAAGCAGATCGGTGTAGCTACGCAGTTGTTCGATGTCGTTGATTTGTTCTGCGAGGAAATCAAACTCTTTTTCGTTGCGCCGGTATTTTGCGGTGTACGGATGATTCGCAATCAATTGCCAGACGTCAGGTGCGACTACTCGTTTGAGATCTTCCGGCGATGCACGCTCGGGGAGATCAGTGGGAGTTTGGAGGATCATGTACAAGCTGCCCACGTACGCACTATCCATCAAGGCAACATAAAATCGCTGGAGCTCGTTTTGCAGCGCTCTCGTTGCGGTTGCGCGATCGAGAAGGCGGAACCAGTTGTTGTCGCCGTCCTGCACATACTTGCTGATATAGTCAGCCACAAAGAATTGATCGACGATCGCCTTGAAATCTTTTGTTTGCTCTAACTGTTGACCAATCTCAAAAGCAAAGGTCGCAACTTTCTTCAACTCCGCCTCTTTACGCTCAGCATCATTGCCACTGGTTTGCTTCTTGACCAAATCGCAGGCCGGCAGGGCAAGTTTCTGCAGCATGCCGCCCGCATAAACGTCGCGCCACTCACCGGCCGCATCGTCAATGCGAACGACGCCTCCCGCCGCATCAAGCAGCGTGACGTGGTATTTACGAGCTCGCATTTTTGAGCAATTGAGCTCCATTACTTCCAGTTTGCTTTTGTATTTGGAGGTTTCGCTGGCGGCTTGCGGCTCATCGAAGGTCCAACGAAACCGCACGCGCGTGACATCTTTATCGATAGTCGTCAATAAAGCTGTATTCATCTCGATGAAGCTGTCTTCGAAAGTATAGACGCGATACCACTCAGGTAACGGTTGCGCCATCACAACGTATGAGGAAAAGAGCAAGACTATTGAGGCTATTGCTAATCGCATGTCGGTCAGCTTGCGCCCACCACCACATTTTAGTCAACTCAAACCTAAGCTCTAAACCACGTTCTTCGGACTAGAGATTTCAGCCCGGTTTTTCGGACCGGAGATTTCAGCCCGGTTCTTCGGACCAGAGATTTCAGCCCGCGAAGCGGGCGACAGCATAAAGCCTGGGGCGTGAGCCCCAGGATCGCAAATTCAAAGGAGAGTTCGAGCCCGCGAAGCGGGTGACAGCCTGTTAGTCGCCGATGCTGTCGCCCGCTCTCGCGGGCTCGCCCGTTATTACTGCGTCTGATCCTGGGGCTTGCGCCCCAGGCTCTATGCTGTCGCCCGCTCTCGCGGGCTTAAGAAAGAGCCCGCTTTCGAGGAGCCCGCTTTCGCGAGGCTAAAGAAGGGCGCTTTCGAGGGCCCGCTTTCGCGAGGCTAAAGAAGGGCCTGCTTTACAGAACTCTTTGGGTGAATGAGAATGGTTTTGACTCGAAAGAATCTATGACCACTTTGCCGAAAGAGATGCAGGCGCATCACTATCCGATCCTTTATCAGGTTGAGGAAACTCACTGGTGGTATTTAGGGCGACGCCGAATCATTCAAAGCCTGGTAGAGAAGATAAGCAAGTCGCTAAATAACTCGAACCCAAAGATTCTTGACGTCGGCTGTGGCACGGGGGCAAACCTCAAGATGCTGGCGGAGTGCGGGAGTGTGGAAGGCGTTGACATCTCTCCACAAGCCGTCGAGTTTTGCCGTGAGCGAGGTTTGAACTCGGTAAAACTTGGAGCCATCGAAGAGCTGCCATACGAAAACGAATCGTTTGAGATAGTGACCGCGCTTGACGTCGTTGAACATCTCGACGACGACGTGGCCGGGCTGCGCGAGATGAGAAGAGTCTTGCGTCACGATGGGCGTCTGCTGCTGTTTGTTCCGGCGTTTATGTTTCTTTGGGGCGTTCAGGACGATGTAAGTAATCACCGCCGGCGCTACACCTTGCCGCGTTTGTTGAAGGCAGTTGAAGCAGCCGGTTTTGCTGTGGAGTGGTCCAGCTATGCAAACATCAGCTTTTTTCTTCCGGTGCTGCTCGTGCGTTCGGTGATGCGCTGGCTAAGGTTGCGCGCCGATACGGAATACGGAATCAACATCTCGCTGATGAATGGTCCATTTAGTGAGCTGTTTGCTGCTGAGCGGTTTATTTTTGAACGCGGGAAACTGCCTTTTGGAGTCTCGGCAGTCTGCATTGCGAGGCCTGTAGAACAGCCGGTACAGGATTAACAAGATTTTCAGGATTTACAAGATACCCAGTTGTGAAGTCTTCTTAATCCTGTCTAAAAGCTTTGGCGGTGGAACTCGAAAGCGAGCCGGCTTTTGTGCGTTGCCGTGGTGAAAACCGGTAGCGCAGCAGATTGGAACTAAACTCAATTATCGCTTTGGGCTTAACGAACGAACCGCGATTGTCGTTGATTGAAAAGTGAACCGGCGTTTCGCCAATCTTGAGACCGAGTTCGCGAGCGCGGATGATGATCTCAGCATCGGCAAACCAATCGTCAGATTGAAGCTCTAACAGTTCGTATTTATCGCGACGAATGATTTTCGGTTTCGAATTAATATCGCGGACTTTGAATCCAAAGAGCAGCCTGAAGATTCCGTTGTAAACCGTGGAGATTAAACGTCGATACAAGCCGTCGTCACGTATGACGCGATACGTTTTGGTTAGATCCAAATCCTCGAGTTCACATTTCAACAAACAGGCCACGATCGACTCGGGAGGGAATTGACCATCGCCATCGATTACTCCGATATACGTACCACGCGCGGCGTCGAGACCCATTCGCATGTCCCAGCCCATCATTCCCTGTTTGGGACGAATAACGGTGCGGATATTGGGTGAACTTGCGGCGAGCTTTGAAACCACTTCCGGAGTTTCGTCATCGCTCCCCTCGATATAATTTCCAACGAGCACCAGTTCCCACGAAAAATTGCACCGCGACAACGTTCGCTGCAAACGTTCAACGAATGGAATGATATTCTGACCGCTGCGGTAACAAAGGACTACCAGGGAAAAATGGGGTTCGTTCACGGGTCGATGGTATTACTTATTCGAATCTGGCCGCAACCGCGTAACCCACAAGCATAATGCGAATTCTCGTCACCGGTGCCTCGTCGCCACTCGCAGTCGGCATGCTGCGTCAGTTGCTTTTGAACAGCGATCTTGAGATCTGGTGTGGCCGTCATCGAAAAGATATTCCGCTTGCGGATCCGAGATTGCACGTGATCGATTTAGATCTCGAATCCGGCATAAGCTTGCCCGTGTCGTTTGATCTCGTAATTCACCTCGCCGGTGTGACTCACTCGTCAGACGAAGAGCGCTATTGGAAAGTTAATCTCGAAGGAACAACTCGACTGGCCGAGGCCGTGCGCAAGAATGGTTGTAGCCGGTTTGTTTACGTTAGTACGCGTTGCGCCACGCGAGGCAGCGGTGCTTATGGTGAGTCGAAACTGGCAGCCGAGCATGAATTGCTGAAGTTGAAGTGGGAGAGTTTATTGATCATGCGGCCGTCTGAAGTCTATGGCGGCGGAGGCAATGAAGGGATTGATCGAATGCTCGCGCTGGCCCAAAAGTGGCACATCATTCCCGCGCTCTTTGGTCACGCTAATTTGCGGTTTGCTCCGATACACATCGACGACTTCACTCGCGTCGCGACCGACCTGGTCCAACAACACCAACACGGAAACAGAATCGAAAACGTTTGCGGCCCTGAAGCTCTAACCGGCTTTGCGCTTGCA
The DNA here is from genome assembly GCA_963708055.1 of uncultured Acidobacteriota bacterium. Lineage (GTDB taxonomy): Bacteria > Acidobacteriota > Blastocatellia > Pyrinomonadales > Pyrinomonadaceae > PSRF01. The sequence continues at coordinate 4,351,924 of OY970193.1, forward strand.
ATGCGCATCAGCAAACGTTACGGAGCTTTGCCGTTGCCGTTTTGGTGGCCGGCGCTGGCTGTTTGTCTCAAGTTGTTGCAGAAGATCGGATTTGCAGTCGTCAAACCGGATCAGTTGACGCGTTTGATTGGTGAGAAGACGGCAGCTAAAAGTTCTCACGAGGGCGTCAGGCGTTTTCTCGTCGACTAACTCTTGTTTCGCGGCTTCCAATCGCCCGCCCTTGCTTTTCGCGACGCGGGCTGATTAAAGATCGACTCTTCGTACGCGACGTTAAACTTGTAACGTGCAAACTCGAAGTCGCGCCTGATCCGCTCGATAAAATGGTTTGGTTCACGAATTACGCTGCGCGGCATTTTAATACCATCAACCGTTTCGTAATTATCGAGATACACGGTTAATCCCAGTGGGTGAGTGCCTTCCTTGATCCCGTAGTATTGATCCGTAACGAGCTTGATCGGCAACTTTGTCTTTCGATCCAAATAGAAGTCGACACGAAGATCACCGACTACGGTTTCAACCACATCAACTCGCTTGAGTCCGGTTCGTGATTCGCGCGTGCGAAGTGGCACCGGACGAAACCATTTGGTTTCCATCAAATAGATAATCGAATCCTGGACCACACTCTCTGCAAACGTGGTTGGAAGACAATATGAAACTCCCGGTATGCCACTGCCGATGCTGGCGGGCGCCAAGGTCACCATACAGAGATTGCGTTCGACATTGATAACCGTCGCCTCGACCTCGATATCAAATTCTTCCGTGTATTCGAATAGCCATGCTCTTCCCGGAAAAGCATGAAGCCGCTCTTTCTCGGTATAGCTACCACCTCGCTGTGCCTCGACGTTGATCGTTGAGGAAACGAGATAGTTCTGGATGGAGTGGAGCCGCTCGCGTCCACCCTTTGCGCGAATTGCTTCTTCCCAAAGCTGCTGGGCGCGGGTGCGATTTTCTACCGTCGGTTCCTGACCGTACGCGAAAGCACTACTGGTCAAAATAATTGCTGCTACCAGGTAACTGAAAACTTTCTTGCCACACATGCCGCCGGTTAGTGCAAACAGTGTGCACAAGAAACCTTCGGATTTCTGCGGTCAAACTACACGTCAGATCCATGTTTTGCTGACAGGCGTCGGAATGATGTTTCTACGAGAAAACGTGTGAATCCGTTAATGAAATATCGAAGACTCGCGAACACGGTTTCCTTATATGAAAATAATCACTCTGCGGTCTCTGCGTAATCTCTGCGCACTCTGCGTCGATACGAGCTCATGTAACGCAGAGATCGCGGAGATTACGCAGAGGACCGCAGAGAGAATTCAAATTTAAGACAGCGCCTAAGTTTCATATGAGTTATTGAGCCTCGTGCCTGAACGATAGGTTCGCAAAGACTTGGGAGCGAACGGCAACAAGAGTTTAGCTTCTTCATCTAAAACCGCCATCGGCGACGTAGCTTTCCTGGGCCAATCCCGGGACGGCAACGAAGTGGATGAATAACACCAGCAAAAGAAGCTGAAGTTTCGAGGTTCTGACGTTTCGGTGCGTGAGTTTATGGTTGTTCATACGATGTATTCTCCGGCTATCAGAAGTTAGGTCCGAGCGAGGTCGCTGAGAATTCGTTCAATGATCAGGTGCCAGTAACCTACTCTCAATCTATATGAAGGTCAACGCCGATTCGTTAGCGATGTTCCAGATCCTTTTGCCTCTCCTATTGACTCTCGATAGGAAACTTGAATACACTCGCGGCTCCTATCGACCGGCAATAGGAGGCAGGAGGTATGGCGATGTTGCTAACTGGTCTGAAGCGTCGCTTGGCGGCACTCTTTAAGCGCGACAAACTCGAACAAGAGCTCGACGAAGAGTTGCGCTATCACTTGGAACGCGATGCCGAACAGCATCGGAAGTTTGGCATGGACCAAACTGCCGCGCAGTATGCGGCCCTGAGGGCTTTCGGAAATGTCGAAAGCTCGAAGGAAGAATGCCGCGATGCCCGGGGTATCAAGTTTCTGGACGACCTCATCCGCGATATCCGTTACAGCTTCCGTCTGCTGGTTAAGAATCCAACTTTCTCCTTCGTTGCAATCCTGACCCTCGCGCTCGGCATCGGCGCCAACTCTGCGATCTTTAGTTTGGTTGATGCCGTCTTACTCCGATCGCTGCCGGTGAAAGAGCCGGAGAAGCTCGTGCTTTTCGGGAAAGGCATCGACATTGGTCTCACCGATGGTTTTCCAAACGATAGTCCTGATCTGTTTTCTTACCCGTTCTATAAAGATGTCCAGCAACAAGCCGGCGTGTTCAGCGATGTGGGTGCATTGCTCAGCATCGCATGGACGGTTCACGGACTCGCCGGTTCCCACGACGTCGTGCCGCGACGAATGGAAGTACAACTCGTCTCAGGGTCTTACTTTAACGTGCTGGGCATTGATCCTGATCGCGGCCGGTTGATTTCAGAAGAAGACGATAAGGTTCCCGGCATGCATCCGGTAGCCGTTGTCAGCGATGCCTGGTGGAAACAGCAATTCGGTGGCAACGACAACGTGATTGGTGAATCCATTCGGATTGATAAGACGGCCTACACGATCATCGGCGTTGCGCCAAAGGGATTTACGGGAACCACGGTGGGCCAGGCGCCTGATGTCTGGATCCCGTTAGCGATGGAGCCGCAGTTACCTCCGCACTGGAATGGACGTGACCAGCGAAACTTTCAATCGTTGTTTCTGATTGGCCGGTTAAAAGAAGGCGTAAGCCGCGAGCAGGCGAACGCCGTGGTCAATGTTTTATATAAACGTTTCCTTCAGGATCTCGCTGGACCACAACCATCTGCCGACGTACGGCAGAGAATGAACGCCTCCGTGGAATTAACTCCGGCGGGCAAGGGAATCGATGGAGTGCGCCGGGATTTTGCGCTGCCGTTAAGAGTTCTAATGGTCGTGGTCGCGATCATCCTGCTTATCGCGTGTGCAAACATCGCGAACTTGCTGCTGGCGCGAACTGCTGTTCGTAACAGAGAGATAGTACTTCGATTGGCGTTGGGCGCGCGGCGTATCAGCCTCATCCGGCAATTCATAACTGAAAGTTTGATCCTGGCTTTAATCGCCGGCGCGGCGGGTGTGCTTCTCGCATGGTGGGGGACGCATCTGTTGGTTGCGATGGCGTCGAGTGGACCACGACCACTGCCGCTCGACGTGACGCTGAATTTTCGTGTGTTGGGTTTTACCTTGCTGGTCTCGGTGCTTTCGGCGGTTGTTTTTGGCACTGCCCCGGCCCTTCGCGCCACTCGCGGCGATTTGAATACAACTTTGAAGGACGGCAAAGGAGCGCTGCGTCCGAGCACTCAGAATCGACTCGGCAGATCACTCGTCGTCGCCCAGGTGGCGTTGTCGTTGATGTTGATGATTGGGGCGGGTCTCTTCGTCCGAACGTTAAGGAACCTGGAAGATATTCCAACCGGCTTCAACGCGCAAAATGTGGCGCTCTTCAACATCGACACTGCCAGCACAGGCTACAACGACGAGCAGATCGGAAAGCTGCAGGTTGAAGCTGAGGATCGCGTGAAGCAGGTTTCCGGCGTGGAAGCGGCAGCGTTTTCGTTTCTTACTTTCAATCAGGGAGGTTGGACCAGCCCACTTTTCACACGCGATGAAACACCGCCGCAGGGTGAAGCCCGCGTGGTTCGACAGAACGTTGTTGGCGAAGATTATTTCAAGGCGATGGGCGTGCAGCTTGTGAGTGGTCGAGCCTTCAACCGGTTTGATACCGCGCAATCGCAGAAAGTTGCGGTTGTCAGCGAGACCCTGGCGCAGCACTTTTACCCGAACACGTCTCCGCTCGGGAAACATTTTGGGAAGAGTGCTGAGTCAACCGGTGCGGTTGAGATTATCGGTGTGGTTAAGGACGTTAAGTACCACACGCTTACCGAGGATTCACGTCCAATGGTTTACTTTCCGCTCACGCAGATGCCCCAACCGGTCAACAATTTCGTGGTGCGAGTTTCGAGCGACTCGGTTATACCTGCGGTGAGGCAGGCGTTAAGAAACTTCAACAGCAACTTGCCAATCGACGACGTCGTAAGCCTGGAAGATCACGTGTCGCGATCGTTGGCCCAGCAAAAACTTATCGCCCGGGTGGCGTCTTTCTTCGGGGTGCTGGCATTGGTGCTTGCATCAATTGGTCTATATGGCGTTTTGGCCTATGCGGTTGCGCAAAGAAGAAATGAGATCGGCATTCGAGTCGCGTTGGGCGCCAGCAGCGCGGATGTTTTGAAGCTGGTTTTGCGGAATGGAATGACGATGACCGTGATTGGCTTGGTGTTGGGAGTCGGCGGCGCGCTTGCCTTGACGCGCCTCGTCGCGACACTCTTGTTTGGCGTTACACCAACGGATCTGCTGACGTTTGTCGGGGTGTCGATGACGCTCGTCGTGGTTGCGCTACTGGCGTGCTACATCCCCGCGCGAATGGCGACACAAGTCGATCCCCTAACTGCCTTACGCGACGAATAACACTCTACTTGGACCATTGTAGGGGCGGCCCTCCGTGGCCGCCCTAGTCTTGAACTAAGCCCCTAAGAATTCAAATCAAAGCCCCTAGCGTCAAACAAATCTTCCAGAACTTAGAGTTCCACACTAGGGCGGCCACGGAGGGCCGCCCCTACAACGACACCCTACAACGACTCACTCACAAGTCCGTTCCATGACCACTTCGGAATGTGCAAACCGTGCGGGACGTCGTCGGCTGAGTCGCGTATGCCAGGCGTGAGCCAATTTCAGCATCCCATCGAAACCGCCGGCGGCTTCATAAATCGTTTGCGTGGTTTTAGATTTCATACCCGGATTTTGGTAGTGCCCTATTTTGGATTTCTCTGTGCAATCTCTGTGTTCTCTGTGCCTCTGTGGTTAATGTTTATGCACGAACTAACAACCACAGAGGCACAGAGAACACAGAGGTTGCACAGAGAAGAAGTTTAATAGACATCACTCGGATTTTACCAAAGCATCCCTTGCGATCACCCGAAGGTTGTCTTGAATCGAGCGGCGTAACGGCGGCTCATCACCAATGGCTCAGCCAACTGGCGAATGTGAAGGCGGTACGATCGATTGAACCAGCTTTCCACTCGCTCGACGTAGTTGACATTGATGATCGTCGAACGATGAATTCTCGTGAAGTGCTTGGCGGGCAAACGTTCTTCCCAATCTTTTAACGGTTTAAGGACCAGTGACTTCTGTCCAGCAGAAGAAAAAATCTGGGAGTAGTCGCCCATCGCGGAGATGGCGATGATGTCGCTAACTTTCAAAAAACGCGAACGCTCGTCGCTTTCAATGAATAAATGGTCTTCATACTCCAACGCACGAGCAGGTGGCGGAGGCGCGGAAGTTATCAGTCGCTCGATTGCCTGGGCAAGGCGCGCCGGGTTGATCGGTTTGAGCAGATAGTCGAGCGCGTTGACTTCAAATGCTCGAATGGCATAAGCGTCAAAAGCCGTGACAAAGATGATCTTGCAGGGAGCAGTGATCTTCGCGAGCAGATCAAACCCGGTTTCACCCGGCAGTTGGATATCGAGAAAGAGCACGTCGGGAGTTTTAGTGTGTACTAACTCAGCGGCTTGCGCGACAGACTCAGCCTCGCCGACGACCTCGATGATCTCGTGTTCCGCGAGCATCGAGCGCAACTCTTTACGCGCCAATCTCTCGTCGTCGACAAGTATCGCTGTGAATCGGTCAACCAAGTAAACGTCTACACCTCCATCTCGATCGTAGCGCGAATCCAGGCGCCATCCTGACGCAGGTTAAAACTACTCTTGTCAGGATAGAGTTTCGCCAGCCGCTCACGAACGTTCTTTAAACCAATGTGCGTGCCGGTGCCATTGGTGCGCGAATCGAGCCGGCCGGTGTTGGCAATCTCCACCACTAAACGCCCGGCACGCATTCTCGCAGCGATGCAAATCTTCAGCGGTTCGGAGTTATTTGTCATTCCATGCTTGATGGCATTTTCCACGAGCGGATGAATTAGAAATCCAGGCAATTGACACTTTGCCGTCGCCGGCTCGACGTCAAAGGTCACCTCCAACTTATCCTCAAATCGGATTTTCTCTATGGCCAGATAATTTTCGATAGCTTCGATTTCCTGGCGCAAATCAACCAGCGCCGAATTGTTGTTCAGTAACGAATAACGAAGGAATTCAGAAAACTCCGTCACCATTCGTTTGGCACGTTGACTATCTTCGTCAATCAAAGCACGAATCGAATTGAGCGCGTTGAAGAGAAAATGAGGGTTGAGCTGATAGCGCAGCATATCGAGCTGTGCGTGATTCGCCAACGCTTCCGCTTGCAACGAGCGTTCGCGTTCAAACTGCCATTGCCGCCAGTACTTGATGCCGAAATAGAGCGCACTCCAGCCGACGAGGGTGATCGAATAGTCGAGCACTTCGACTGGGTATCTGGTCCAATTGATACTGAACCTGCCTTGCTGATTCATGAGCCATAAACCGATTTGTTCGCCAAAGGGCCAGAGGCTGCCAAAGGCAAACGACATGATCAGAATCAGCAACGCAATGAGAGGTACCGAGCGGGCGCTCCCCACATGTTTGTAGATGGGCCGCATGAGTGAGGTCAGCAGGAAACCGGCAACCGTGCGGCTGATTTTGACCTGCAACAAACTAAACCTGCCGCTTGGCGGGACGACGGTGAGGAAGGTGATATAGATCAGCACGCCGTAAAGCGCCCAACCGATCAACTGCAAGACCCAGAACGACGACAAAGGGGCCTTCAATTTGTCGAGGGAGAACACTCGCATCACGCTTTTACCGCGGCGGTGTTTGCCAGAGAATGTCTGTAATCATCCATCGTCCGTTAAATTTTGCCAGGTGCATGTAATCGATGCCCCACATCGCGGTCAACTTCGCGGCCGCTGTTTGGTCTGATACATCGTAAACGACGATCTCCTTTTTCGAGTCCCTGGGAATCTTTCCCGCCTTATTCCAACGCCCCGCGAGATCGAAAAGCTCCTTGTAGGTCATGCGATATGGTTTGTAGGTTCCGTCTTTATCGCGTTCGAATCCGAGTTTAAATAAATCCTGGTGCACACTTCTTTCGATTCGCGAAGAGTCGGCTTCGTAAAGCGCCTCAACGTAATCGAGCACTGCTTGTTTCACGGCTTCGCGGTCGTCCGGCTGTTGACCGGCAGTTGATGTGGACTTCGCTTTTGGCGCAGCATTAAAAACTTTATTCGCGATCTTCCATTCGCCGTTGACCTTCAGGAGTGACATGAAGTCGGTCAACACGGTATCCGGATAATCGAGAACTATCCGCGCGACGCCCGTGTTGCCGGTAAGGTTAAGACTGTCGATATGTCGCTTACGCTGGGATTCGTCGGCAGCAGGCTTTCCGCTGAAGCGAGAGGCAAACTCCTCGACTGAAAGATTGAGAAGTTTTCCATCTCGAAAGGCCATGATCTTGGCTTCGGGAAGAAACGCTTTGCGAATGAATTCCGGATTGCCGGTGGCATGCGCATTAATGTAGTGCTCGAGCGGCACACGGGCCGCCGCCGCTTCTGCTTCGCTGGCGGCGTGGATGTTGCTGTTATTTAGATACGGCAACCCGCCTATGATCGCGGCGAGGAACAAGATCAGAACTCTCATACTAACCTCCGATTAGAATCTCTGGAAACCACGGTGCAGAATACGATCGGAACCAACCGCGAGCAGCTTCAAATCTACGAGCGGCACACCGACGGGGTTAAGCGGTGAATACATTGTAGGGGCGGCCCTCCGTGGCCGCCCTAGTCTGGAACTCAAAATCTCTGAATTCAAATTCTGAGACGCTTAGTTCCACACAAGGGCGGCCACGGAGGGCCGCCCCTACAATGTTACACATCACGCTTGAAGATGACAGCCTCTGAGTCCGTCATCGTTATTTCCAAGAGGCACTGAGAAGGGTTCGACCACGACCTCTTTGCCGTCCACGATTTCGCCCAGCGCCTTGAACATGATCATCGCTCCATCACGGCGGACGATCCCGAAAAACTCGTCATCCGGAGTTGGTCATTCGTTAATCCAGTTGAATTTAGCCAACACTCCAGTCGTTAGTCCACCTCTTGTTAGCCGCAAATCTTCGCGGACAAACGCGGATCAGAAATAAATTCTGATCCGCGTTTATCTGTGGCTAATTCATCTTCACAACTTAAGGCACGGTGACGTTGACAGACACCTGCACACTATCGCCTTGTTGATCCGTACCCGTATAGCGAAATGTGTAAGTGCCTGACGAAGTCAGACCGGTGATGGTGGGACTGACCGTGTTAGCGCCCGTGATAGTTGCGGTCACTGGTCCCGCAGTTTGAGTTACCGCATGAGTGAGTGCGGTCACTAAATACAGGCTACCGTTGTAGCCGAGTGTGTAACCAGTCGCGGAAGATGCAAAACCACTCCATCCTTCGGGATCGACTGGAACGAAATAGAGCCGCGTTGAAGTAGAACCCGATGGCAACACGTGATTCGGATGTGATGCCGCAAGCGGAATGGTGTTGTGTGCCGTGGATGGTTGACTGAAACCCGAACCGCAACTGGTCGGATGAACAGCAACCGTAAAGTATGCGGTTCTGGATGCACCTGAAGAATCAGTCACCACGTCCTTCAATACCCACCAACCCGCTGATAGACCACTCAACGTAACCGTCAGCGTATTGCCAGTGGTACTGCTGGGTGTAACCGTCGGCGCCGATTGATCCTTTGGACCAGTCGCGGTAAATACATGACTCAGCGTACGTCCCGCCGCCGAATAAGCGAGTACGTTGATGCTGGATACTGATGACGATGTAGTGCAGGTTGCTGACCCGCCCTCTTTGTGAATGACTACAACTGGCGGGAAAACACCATCGCCTACGGTAATGGTGACTTGCCCGTGCCCTTCAAGTCCAAGGTTATCGAGTGCATAGAACAGCACTTTGTAAGTACCAGGTTCGAGGCCGCTGAGCTTCGTGGTTACAGCATCATCCGGTTGAAAGACCGGCATAGCAGCCTGACGTCCCAGCACCAGTGGATACTCAACCAACCCCCACTTGTAGGTACACGGCGTGTTGGTGCACGAGACAGAAGCAGTAAGCGAAACCTGGTTTACACCACTAGTCAACGTTTGGTTTGAAGGCATTGTGACGGAGGGAGCCGTGCCCAATGGTGAAGGCGAAGCCAGACGATGCCCGAAATACCGGGCACTGGTGCGATAACACTGACCGTAGTCCTTGAAGTTGTTTACCGCATCGCAGAGCGATTTTATACCGTCGCCAGTAGCCCCGGTGTCTTCTCCTGTCTGCGCAAAGGCGGCGTTCATCATCTCGTCGCCGATCGTCTTGTACCATGTGTGCCCGGACATCTCATAGGCCCACCCAAACGTAGAAAGCATCAATGGGATCGCCTGTCGATACTGAGCAATCATGTTGTTGTCAGGTGTGTTGTTCAGCAGGCTGCTGTCAGCTCCGTACTGGAAAGCGTGTGGGTTGAGCCGAGTGCCTCCTCCCAAAAAGTACCAGACCGATCGCCAACGCTTTGATGTGTTGTCCGCGGCGATATTGGTGTTGTAGCTGCGGAGGCCCAGTGCCGCGGCGTGCTTTAAGACCAGCTTGCGAGCGGCATTGCGAGCGGTAGTGTTCAGATCAGAATTACGCCAGCAATACCCAAGCGCATCGGCTGTTAATCCGCCGACGAAGGGCTGGAAAGTGCCGGGACTATAGGGCATATCACCGTCGCCATAATCACCTGATGCGCTTGACTCAAACCATAATCCATCAGGAGTTTGATCGTCCGTAATAAACCCTGGCAGGTCCGTATTCAGTTGATCGCGCCAATGGCCTTTGCGGCCGCTCGCCAACGAACCGTCAACAGTGGTGCCGCCGTTGGCTGAAGTCGTGCTGCCATCGCTGCGCTTGAAGCTATCCGGAGCACTCATGACAAACCAGGAGGTAAACAGGATCATGTACGCCTTCTCACGCATGTAGAGAAAATCGTTGGTCCCTCCGCGATGGTTACTAATCCAGGTCGGATAACGCTGCGTGAGATAGTGGTCCAGCCAATCCCAAACGTCAGCGCGGCCCGTCAATGCCAGTAGTGTTAGACCACTGTATTGAAAGTTGCGCGGTGATGGAAGATTGTCGACTTCTCGATTACGGCCCAGGCGCATAAAACCAGAAAAGACTGATTCGCTGGCTTTGATGGCTCCGCGCATGTATTGCGGATCGCCGGTGCGGAAGTAAAGCTGCCACATCGCCATCGGTGAGTCGTAGTAGTAAAGCTGGTTTCCTACGAGGTAATCGTTGTAGGGATCGCCAAAACCACACAGGGATACATTCGTAGTCAGCGTCACATTGGCCTGGTTGCTACCGGCCCATGGAGTTGTGAGCGTGATAGACGTATTGGAATTGATCGAAGAGATCGTTCCAGCGTCCACACCGTTGATAGCAATGTGATTGGTGCAGGTTGGGTTGTTCGCTGCAACCTGCTCGAGGAAGAACGTGCTCGTTCCAGTAAGCGTGGTTGAGTTGTTATTGATCGAGCCGGTGCCCTGCAAGGCAAATGGGACCACGTAAGGAAACTTGCTGATCATGGTTTGGGCGTTGGCAGTGGCCGTGGAGTTGTACCAGGTAAAGGGTATCTGTCCGACTTCAGGCAATGGACCAAGCAACTTATCCCAGGTGGCATCGGGGAATTGGACCATGTTGCTGTCGGCAGACAGGGTGGTTACATAGACGGTTGGTGAATCGCTGGAGTCTGACCCGTTATTGGCCAGATACCGGTAACCGTAAACCGTATTTGAAGACAGCCCGGTGTCCTGGTAATCGGCGCTGGTCAACCCGGTTGCCACTACCGAAGTAGGGGTGCACGATGCTCCTGAACATCGCTTTACTTTATAGGTGCCGCCGGTCCACTGCCTGCCGGTGTTCGCATCAGTGTAGGTCCAGAAGAGACCGACTGATGTGTGTGGATTGGGAGCGAGCGGATGAGCTCGTGCCGCGCTAATCGGAGTTGGCGGCGCGGTGGCAGGATTGCCAGGGACGGCCGCGTGGAAGTTGTCGAAGATGACCTTGCCCGGCGGATTTGCTTCTATCTGCCAGGTGCCGCCTTTGAGCTCAAAGATGATCGACGTCGTTGAGACGGAGGAATTCCACGTCTCGCTGTGTCGCTGTGTCCAGGTTCCCGGTACTCCGCTGCTGCCCGGTGCCGTGTCGAGAGTTACGTTACCCGAGTTGTGACGAATGCGCAGGAACCGGTGGTTAGTTGTGTCATAGGTTATCGAGAAGAGTTGAGTCTTGGTGCCCCCAATCTTTTTCTGGCCAATCAGATTTCCGGCCGATACATAGATACGATAGTAGTTGTTGACATCATTGCCCACCGTGAACATGGCATCGGCGGCAGTGTTGGAAGCGGGCGCCTGGACCAGCTCAACATAGCTGTAGCCGTCAGTGAAATCATAGGTGTTCACGGTGCGAATTCCGCGATAACTTGACCCGTTGACGTTTTGCAGCAATGGGCCAATTTCGATACGTTGCGCGGTTTCAGCTATCGGCACATTCGTATTAGTGAAACCACTAAACAGGTTCGAGGAATCCCACTTGGATGTGTCGAGTGAGTTGTCGTTGAAGTCATCGAACACTATGGCGGTTTCTTCGTAGGTGTATCCACTACTGAGCGTACCGGTTTGTGAATCAGTGTTGGTCACAACCACATTAACTGCTCCGGCAGCATGCGCGGGAGTTGTGGCGGTAATGGAAGTTGAACTTACTACCGTGACGCTAGTGGCGGCCGTTCCGCCTAAGCTTACGGTCGCGCCGCTCGAAAAACCGGTGCCGGTGATGGTCACGGACGTGCCACCAGCCGTTGTTCCGGCAGTTGGTGAGATGGCCGTAACTGTCGGCGCAGGTGCGGTGTTGCTTGCGACTTCAAAGTTGTCGAAGATGACCTTGCCCGGCGCATTTGATTCGGACTGTGAAGTCCCACCTTTGACCTCGAAGATCATCGACGAGATGGAGACGGAGGAGTTCCAGATCTCACTGTATCGCTGCACCCAGGTTCCGGGCACACCGCTGCTGCCTGTTGCGGTGTCCAAAGTCACCGAACCTGTCGAGGTGTGACGAATGCGCAGGAAGCGGTGGTTGGTGGTGTCGTAGGTTATCGAAAAGAGTTCAGTCTTGGTGCCCGAAATCTTCTTCTGGCCGATGAGATTGCCGGCCGACACGTACATCCGATAGTAATTGTTGACGTCATTGCCGATGGTGAACATCGCATCGGCGGCGGTGTTGGAGGCAGGCGCTTGCACCAGTTCAACAAAGCTGTAGGAGTCGCTGAAACTGTAAGTATTGACGGTGCGAATCCCGCGATAATTGGAGCCGCTGGTACTTTGCAGCAATGGACCAATTTCAAGACGTTGCGCGGTTTCAGCGATCGCCACATTTGTGCTGGTGAAGCCGCTGAACAGGTTGCTGGAGTCCCACTTGGACGTGTCGAGTGAGTTGTCGTTGAAGTCGTCGCTCACAATCGGCGCAGCCAGGGCGCGTGGAAATGTCAGGAGAGTGCAGAGCACTCCTCCGACAATTAGCGAAAGAACTATGACAATGAAAGCTTTGGTTGTGGGTGTATGTGAGGTGAAACTTCTACCGCGCGGATAGGACATAGAGACCTCCTTAACGGAAAAACAAAATTTGTTTGAAGCGAGGCAGCGTCGACTTAAAACAGGGAATTAAAGCGGGGAGAAGCTTTGAGCTACAATCTATTGCTGCGATGGCAACGCTTTCACGAGATTGTAGTAACGATGTGAAGCACTTGGGAAAATATTCCTGTCTGGTCCAAAAGTCAATGTTGAAAGCAGCGCGATAAAAAAACACGACTACAGGAGAATCACGATCGTGACGCTTAAAGAAACTCTCAAGCAGCTCAAAGCGCTCGGCAATGAGAAAGTGCGGGCACAGAACGCCAAAGCTGGCGCCGGCGACAATCAGTTTGGCGTCAGTCTGGGCGAGATCCGGGTGGTGGCGAAAAAGATCAAGAAGGATCACGCGCTCGCGCTGTCGCTTTGGGATACCGGCAACGCAGACGCGCAGTTCCTCGCCGCACTCCTGATCGATCCGAAGAAGCTGTCGGCGAAAGAGATGGATCAAATGGTGCGATCGGTAAACTTTGTGCGCGTGGCCGACTGGCTCAACTCCTACGTCGTACGACAGCATCCAGACAAGGAAACTCTCCGCCAGGAGTGGATGACGTCAGATGATCGCTGGTCCGCCCGGGCTGGTTGGGATCTCACCGCCGAGCGGGTCGGAAAAAGTCCTGACGGGCTCGATCTGCCGGCGTTACTGGATCGCATCGAAGCCGAAATGGCCGGCGCCGTGCCGGAAGTTCAGTGGACGATGAACAACACGTTAGCGACGGTCGGTATCCACAACCCAAAACTTCGCAAGCGAGCCATCGCCATTGGCGAGAAGTTGGGGATCTATCGAGACTATCCCGTGTCGAAGGGTTGCACCTCACCCTTCGCCCCGATCTGGATCAACTTCATGGTCAATCGGCAAAGCTAAACGATCGCCGACTGCACAGAGAAGAAGGGCTTTGCACAAAATGTCGGCTGGTCGAAAATCCAGCCGCGATTGAAAATCTTGTAAATGCTCTTCGCGCCTGAATCCGAAACACCCCTTCACATGATTTACAAGATTAGACAGGATTAAACAGGTTGCCGACTCAGGAGTGGGGGTGACTCATTTTCATGTACCGCTCGAAATTCGGATATGTGTGTGTTAGCGCACATACAACACACATAGGAGTGTTAGGATTTCTTTACTAGGCTCACACGAGCCCCTCATTGCCCAGATATGAGGTTAGGGCGCTGCTGTGCTGATTCAAGGCAGCGCCCTTTATTTTTGTCTTTCACCTGGTGGTAATTCTGAACCAGATGGGTTTCTCACGCGGCGGCGCAGCGGCCCGGCGAGGATAGACTTCGCTGCGGCTCACGTTGCGCCGCCGCGCCGCTGCGTGGGAAATCTTGATTGTGCATTTTCCGTCAGCAGGAATGTCTGGCAAAGCCAATTAGACCATAACTCTTGACTCATCTTCGTGAGCTATGGTTGTATGCCCGCGATGGAAACTCTACTCACCGGGGTGGTCCAGTCAGGTGGACCAACCAACCCTCAGCCAATCCCTGATGCCACTGTAACTGTATTCGAAGCCATGTCTGATCAACCGTTGGTCGTTGGGAGTGCGACGACAAACGACGAAGGCAGATTCGAAATACGGATGGACCGCAACATTTCGGATCGCATTTTCTACGCTACTGCCAGAGTGCATGAAGCCGTCGAACTGGTGACCATCATCGGGCCCAGTCTTGATCCGAATTTTCCCGCCTGGATCACGGCTTCTGAAGTGCATCCGGGAAACACCGCTTCGATTGTCATCAATGAGTTAACCACTGTAGCCGCAGCCTTCTCGATGGCGCAGTTTGCTGCCCACGGTGTGATCGGTGGCGACGCGTTTGGATTGCGACTCGCTTCGTTGATGAACGACAACCTCGTTTCGATACGGAGTGGCGCTTCGTCGGAGGTGTTGTTGAGTCCGCCCAATGCGGATCAAACGAATTCGCTGCGTTCGACGCGGTCGCTTGCCAATCTGCTCGCGGCGTGTGTGCAGGAAGTTCCGGATGCGCTCTTCAAACTGTTTGCGTTGACGACTCCGCCTTACAATGGGCAACCGCCGACGAACACGTTTCAGGCTCTGCTTAACATCGCTCACTATCCGGATAACAACGTGGCCGGCGTCTACACGCAGTCGCAGGTGATTGATGCTTACTCGCCTGCGCTTGAGTCGATGCCCGACGCGTGGACACTCGCAGTCAAGGTAAACAACACCGGCTCGCTCGACCACTTATGGGGCGGGCCGGGCAACATTGCCTTCGACGATCGTGGCTATGCGTGGATTACGAACAATGTTGTTCAGGGCACGCCAAATTCGTGTCACTTTGCGGTGGTGCTCAAACCTAACGGCAAGCCCGCTGACGGTAGTCCGACTACGCCCTGGGAGGATCCGGAAGGTCTTCCGAGGTCTCCGCTCTTCGGTGGAGGAGTTATGGGAGGCGGTTTTGGCGTGGTCGTGAGCAAGGCCGAGCACACAAAGGGTTACGTTTGGTTCGGCAACTACGGCTGGGGCACGGAAGATTACTGGCCCACGTATGGAAGCGTTTCGCTTTTCAACCCGGCCGGCCATTCGGTGTCACCTCATAGTGGGTATGTTGAAGGTATCCATCGCGTTCAGGGAATGGCTATCGATGACGATGACAACCTCTGGATGGCCAGTTACGAAAACCGTTTGGTGGTCGTTTACCTGAAAGGAGACCCCCACAATTGGATCGCCGCTCCGGTGGAAGACGGATTCCACCCGTTTGATGTTGCTATCGCGCCGGACGGAAGCGCGTGGGTTACGAGCGGCGCGGGTCTTTATGAGTACACGGACGGCAATCTCTCGCATTTCCGGATCGTTGAAAAGGACGGCAAACACATATTGGATCGTGAGTCGTCAGAACCATTCGGCCGCGGGCTCAAGGGGTTATCAATCGATTCTGGCGGCAACATCTGGATAGCCGCAGGCGGCATAGACGCCGTTTGTTTGCTCGATACAACGGGAGCACTTACTACGATTAGGGGCGGTGGGATCAACGGACCATGGGGTACGACGATTGACGGTGACGGCAATGTTTGGGTCGCCAACTTCGGCCAGATGTCCCCCAACGCCAATTACACGACTGCGGCTGTCAGTAAAATCGCAGGGGCTAATCCAGCCACTCGTCCTTCGTGGTCCAATCTCGGAGATCCGATCTCGCCGAAGTCGGGATACACGCTCCCTTCAGCGAATGCTCCGGTAACGATGGCCAACGGCGAACCGCTTTACGGCGACGATGGACCAGCGAGCTTCAGTCCGATGATGCGACTGACTAACTGCTCCATCGATCAAGCCGGTAACGTTTGGGCCTGCAACAACTGGAAACCTGATTTCGCAACGGATCACTCGACGACGACCGGGAACCCCGGTGGCGATGGCATTGTGATCTTTGTTGGACTTGCGAAGCCACCGGCCAGGTAGTTCCCCATGTGATTGGCTTTGCACAAAAAGTCGTTACATCCTGTTGCGGATTGCTAGGGTAAGTAATTTCCCACGCAAAGACGCAAAGAAGAAAGCCTTTAGAAACGCGATAGCGCTTTGCGTCTTTGCGTGGCAGATCTTTTTTCGTATTTAATTTTTGTGCAAAGCTAAATGTGATTTAGCATTTGAGTGATCTAACTCTCGGAATCGTTGGAGGTGCTGCTGCGGTTGGGATACGCAGCAGCACAGCCGTGCTGGGCTAGTCAGGTTGCGATATGGGGAGCATTGACATCCTCACTCCCTGCGTGCAGCGGGCGAGACGGGAACAGGATCTGCCGGCGTGATAAGCGGAATCGTAAAACGATTACTCTTAGCGGGAAATACGACGACATTAATAGAAACGGCGTCGGTTCCGGCCGGCTCGGCCCGGTAGGTGTAAATAGCCGCCACGTCGAGCGGATCAACCGGGACAGTTGCAGGCAGCGGCGCGAAAAACACTTCAAAGACCACGAACCCCTCAATATAAGGAGGTAAGTGAGTCGAAGGCGGAATGGGTATTCCCAAGTGGCCGTAGATGTCCCGGCAAACTACTTCCATCGCCCAGTTTGGCCTCAATCCTTCGAATTTCATCCAGGCTGGTGGAGTTGGTACCTGGCCGCCCTTGAGCTGGATCACTTTCTTGCGAAAGTTGATCGTTACACCCGTGTTGTTATGGACGTTGATCTTGGTCGAGTAGTGTCCCGCTTGGGCATCAGGCACGGCTGTGAGCGCAGCGTTTGGTTGAACGCCACAGATGAATTTAGCAGCGTAGGTGTTGGTGACAGTCCCAACTGCCGGTACCAGCGTCGGTTCTGGTACAGGTTCCTGTGCTCGGACAGGTGCGCCGGTGAGCAGCAATCCGATGACACAAGCGAATCCAATGATAAGGGTCTTTCTCTTCATGTTACTCATGGTCTCTCCTTTGTATTCACTTTGAGGTGAAAGAAAAGCGCTACGCCTGCCGCTACCAATGAGCGGAGCGAGACGCATCTAAAGCGAGATTCAGGAGACTTGCTGGGGAGTTGAGGTGAGACAGTAAGGGTTCGAGGTCTCTCTGTCGGTCACTCTCGGTTTGTCGGCAGTCCGTTCGAAATCACGCGTGAGTTAACTTGCCTAAGCGTGAACCTGCTTGATCATCCACTGAAAGTGATGCGCAAAATGAGTGCTCGCCTCAACCCTCGTGTTTGACTTAGAAAACAGTCCAAACATGAACGGTCAGGACGGCCTGGTACCTCGACCTCAAATTGCCAAAACTGATAGGGGATGGCGCGAATCCTATTCCTGCATGAAAGAACTGTCAATTCAGATTTTTTCCTATGCAGATTTCGTACACTGTCGCCAAAATGGCGAAACTGATTTCTCAATTGAGTGGAATCGATTGCGGATGGTGAAAATAATTTTCCGGATCCCAATAGCGTTTGATGTCAACCAGATTACGGTCGTTATTGCGGAAATTGTCCAGAAAATATAACCACATTGCCTCGTCTATTCTGTTGTCGGCATTAGTGCCAAGCACATTATCGGGATAGTTGTAATAACAGCCATCAACGGTGCCGCTGGGATCTCTAAGCGGGTCAGGCGTGCCTCCCATGGCAGCATACACGCCGGCGTAGAACTTATTAATCCAGTCTAAATAACCCTGCGCCATCTCACGGTACGGTGATTTATCGGCCTCGCCCGGCAACGCGGCATTATTCCAATATGCCTGATATTGCAGCTTCATGATCGAACTACGTTGCGGGACTGCCGTCGCCGTAGGCGAGACGCGATTGATGGCCCCTCCATAGCTATCGACTTGCAGCAGGCATTGCGACATGTTCAATGGCTGGTTATCCGGACCGTTTGGCGTGAGGTGCAGATAATTGAAAATGGTCTCAATCTGATCCGCGGGGAATCCCTTTTTCATATAGGCCGATTTGTATTTGCCAAATTGATTTGGGCCGGAACCATTCAGGGTCTGCACGGCTTCCAGGTACGTCAAATTCTGTTCAGCCAAGCTACTGGTAGTGGAACTCATATATCCTGGGTGGCCACCCAGTGGTTGACGCAGATGCACCGCCGGCAAGACCTTTTCAAAATGTTGTTTCACCGTTTGTGCTCTGGCAGATGCATCCTGGCGATGGTTGTCGTATGACATACCGGGTAGCGAGGCGACTTGCAACGTCATCCCGAGTTGATTGGCCGCCACGTGAGTGAGTTTAAGTAGCGTAAATTCGTTATCGGGCAACTGCGGCATCAGCGCGGCATAAACTTCCAGCAAGTCGGCAAATATTTCTTGTGTGACCTGGCTCCAATCCCAAGCCAAAGTAAACAGCGTGGCGTAGTTGGGCGCATCGGGCAATTGCTCAAAGTAGTAGCGCACGATCACACCGAAATTGCCGCCTCCGGCGCCAGTCAATGACCAAAACAAATCGCGTTCAGCCTGACCGGCACTTTCGTGCGACACATAGCGCAGTGTCGCTTGTTTACCGGCAGCGTCCCAGGTAACCACATCCACTGCTGTCAAATGATCGATCGTCAAACCATGCAGACGCGATAGCAGGCCATAGCCGCCACCCGTTATGTGGCCTCCGGCCCCCACCGAATAACACGAACCGGCAGGCAGCGTTTTACCGTGAGTATTTAGCAGAGTGCGGTAAACGGTCCAATTCTCACAACCGGCATCTATGAAGTAAGCATTGTGAACGCTGTCGAAGCCAACCTGATTGACGCCGGACATATCGATCACCGCGAGTGTGCTGTCGTTGTAGACAAAGTTTTCATAGCAGTGACGGCCGGAGGTAACCTTCACGTCCTTGCCATAAGTAGTGAGGGCATCAGTCACGCACTCAGCCACCTGTTCGGGTCGAGTTGGCGCGTAAACAGCTTTCAACTGCGGCGCAAACCAGCGCCGGTCAAACCCCTGTTGGTCGCTTAATAAGATCGGGCGGTCGCTGTTGCCGCCTCGGGTTGGAAATTGGTTCACAGTACTTCTCCCTGGTGAAAGGTGATGATGTGAGTTAACGGTTTCTGACGACTTGGCAAAATCCAAAGTGCTCAAGCAATAACCGATGAATGAAGATATAGCCGCCACCGACATTTTGCATCAGGATGAGCGTAGTTGCGTAATTGAGGCTTTGCCTCAAAAGTCCGTTTTCAATGACGGAGAGTAGGCCACAAAACAGCACAAAAAGCGCAAATGACTAAAACATTAAGGATTACCTCTATCGCTAAGAATTCATTTGTGCCTTGTGTGCCTCTTTGTGGCCTTCAAGATGACTTTTGAGGCAACTCCCGTAATTGAGGACTCCTACAAGATTCCTGGTATGTATCCCTTGTGAGAGAAAATAAGGCGCCAATTAATCCAGCTACCATCCCGACAACTAATACTGTTGGAAGTCCATAAAGAATCGAGAACTTAAATCCGATACCGGGTATGTAACCGGAGTAGAGCGAGTACGTGAATTGGACCAAGCAGCAGTGAAGCGATAGTTGCGACGATGAGAGGTTTTTTCATGGAGGATAGATCCTGGCTGAGACGTGAGTATCACTTATTCTTCTGCTTTGCTTTTTTCTCGGCGCGCAGTTCTTCGATGGCTGCGTCGAGCTCGTCCTCCCAGGGAAACTTTTCGTCGTTTGCGGGATCGTATGGTGGCAGGTCAGGTATCTCTGCTCCGAGCTGCTCGAGTAAGGCATGTGCTTTATTCAGGTCGTAACGCAAAACGTGAGGCTCTCCATCAGCCCAGGCTTTTTTATATGCCTTGAGAGCATGTTTTTTGGCTTCGTCTTTGTCACCTATCGCAAGCCATAGTTCAGCGAGCGTTTGATGGTTGGGATCTTTCCTTGAGGAAAGCTGTTCAGCCTCGCATCGAGGATTGGGAAGTTGTCCGAGGTGAAAGTTAGCAAGCGCTAAAAAGTCCTCCCAGCGTCCCCCACTCATCCCAACTTCGCGCTCCATTCTTAAAGCCTCGCTAAAACTCTCGGCTGCAAGCACGTATTGTCCTTGCTGCAGGTGCCAGAGGCCCCTTAGGCCATTGAGTAAACGAATATTCCTGCGATATTTTGCGGACTTAGATAGCGTTTCAGCGGTAGTGAGAATTTCTTGCGTTAAGGTGCCCTGACGGAAATGAAACCATGCGTAAGCACCCTCGGCGCCGCCTGGAGTGTACTCTGGCCGTGGCCAGTTACGGCCCATCGAATCCAAAAGCTTCCACATATCATTCGCATCAGCCAGTTGACCGGTTTTGGCAAGGTGATCGAAGCGATGTAGTCTAGCCTTGAAAATACCCACACTGGAATTTTTAAGAACGGCAATGTCGAGGACGCGAAGAATACACCATTCCCTTCTTGCTAAACGCCGAAGACCATCTAGAAGGTTGGCGATGTTGAGTAGGTTGCTTGTCACTGAAGTCCAAGAACGTTGCTGTACGTAGAACCTGAGCGAAGTGGTATAGAGGGTTATGGCATCAGTCGTTTCACTTAGATGAGCAAGGGCATGCGCAGCATGGTGCGCGACAAAACCGGTGTTTATATCCGTTGGACCTAGCTTGACTTTGAGCCAACCTTTGGTAAAGAACTGGCGAAGAATTGCCAGACGCTCGACATGAGCCTCCAGGTTGACATCGAGAGCACGCGCAACTTCGGCGTAAGCTTCGGTTGCCTCACTGTAACGTCCCATTTGAAGGAAAGCGCGAACAACGTAGAGGCCATTACGTAAATCTTCGATCGTTTCCACTTGGTCGTAAGGAACGTGAGCCTGGCTTGAGAAATAGTCCACTACCAGTTGACCATAACGATCTATTTCCTGTTTTCCCAGCTTCCCGGCAGCGACGCCGCGAACTACAGGATGCAGATCGTGCCGCTTCGTTTGTGCGTCATACTGCAGCAACCCGCGAGTCTCAAGATCGCGAACGGTTTTTGTTAGCTCCCCTGAAGCCGAAAGGAACTCTGGCGACTGCAGTCGCGTTGCGACCGCTTTCTCATATTCCCTGCTTCGTTCGAGAGCGAGTTGATATTCTTTGCGGGCTTCTTCTTTTTGTTGAGGGGAAAAATGTGACCACCTCAAAGTGTTCTCAGGTTTCTCGGGTTCAGATATTTCCTCTGGTTCCGGCGGAAGGTGTGGATTGAGCGCGCTGAGCGTCGGATAGTCGACTGCTTCAGGCAGAATGGCAAGTGTTGAAAGCAGTTGGCGGCTCTTCTCGGGAAGTGCTTTCATCGCGGCGTGAAGGATGTGGTTGCGTTTTTGGACCAGATTCAAACTCGCAAGATTGAGCCGGCCTCCATAATCCGGATCCGCCGCCCACGCATCGAAGTTCCCTCGATCGGGCAAATACTCCTCGGTGATAAGTCCCGCGAGTACACCAATCACAAGCGGATGACAGTCACAATGAGTCTTCAAATACTCCTGAATCTTCTGGGAATTGCCTCTCACACCACAGGCTACCAGCAGCGACTCCGCATCGGCGGGCCGTAAACCCGGCAGCAGCACACGCAGTACGCCCGGTATCGGCTGACTTGCCTGATTGAGCAGTACGCGGGGAATAAGTCTTGAGGTAAGGATTAACTTGGACGGTACGGCGGCGGTGAGAGCGCGTAGCAACTCATCGTCTTCCGGCCGAATGGCAGCGCAGGGATCGCGGTGGGCAATCTGATCACTACTACCTGCCTCTTCATCCAGCACTTGCGCCGCATCGATTCGATGATAGGCGACGAGCACTCGCTCCAAACCGTCGAGTATCAACAGCCAGGGACGTTCTTGAAGATGACCAATGAGCATCTCGGCTAGTTGAACTGTCTTAAGTTTTCGAAACTCTTTGAGAGGCCTGCGTGTCATGTAAGCAAGGGCTCGCCGGCAGAAATCGGCCATGACGGCTCCTCGCTCATAGAACGAGTACCAAAACCGTCCTGCCCAATCATCACGGACGCTGAGTGCATAAGAATTAGTCCACTCCCAGGTAAGCAGACTCTTGCCGGTTCCGCCGATCGCTTCGAACAACAAGATTGGGTGCGGATCCGCTGCCGACGCCCAGTCGTTCAGGCGTTCGAGTTCGGCCGTACGTCCTAGAAATTTGTGTGAGCCAATGTAGGGCGGCGCTGCATAAAACCTGGGCGGTTCTGGAATGATGTCGGAGTCATCTTTAGTTGACTCCTCTGGTTGTTGCGTGGGTCTTGACGCGTGATGCTCGAGATAACGAGCCAGGTTGGTAACGGCCTTGAGTGCCTTGAGGGCAAACTCCTCCTGATTATCAAACAACGCAAAGACACGTTGCACCGGTGAATCGGGGCCCATCCTTTTTGCCCGCTCGCGAAACGCTTGCAACTTCTTCCGATTTTCCGGGTCCAATTCCACATCCGCCTCTCTCAGCAGCGGATGATTCTCCCCCATGATAAAGAGCAAAATCGGACGACCAAGTTTCAGCGCTTCATTAAATTCGAGTTCGGTAAGCGAAAGGTTGGCTGGATTTCGTTTTGGGCACTCAGGTGTCTGGCCATACTTGCGACTAATGACGCCGATGTATGCTGAACCGTCGCGTACCATCCGTAACGACGAATCAATGACATCAAGGTCCGCTCTTGCCGAATCGTTTTCCATGCCGATGTCGGTAAGTCCCTGGCTTTTGATTGCGTTGATGAGTGCCGCACGATGATCTTTCAGATCGCTGAATGTGCTGGAGATCATTACTCCCAGGTATTTGCGAGGATCAGGATTGTCGTTCTTCATATTGGAGAAGCATCGTGAATGTTACGGCTGTAGGACGGTAACAACCCGATGGGTGATCTCAAGGTAAGTGTTGAGCGCGGAAAAAATACAGTCGGCATCAGTCAAAGTCAATTAAATACTATCCCAGGTGAATAGGTATTGACTTTCATCGGTCAGTTGACATAAACGACTTGCGCTGACTCGAATCTGATCTTTTACCGTTCCTCGCATCGTGTGTAAAACTGCACTTACTAACAAATAGGAGACCCATGAACGATCAATCGAACGTGCTCAAGAAAGAAAATTGGCTAGTCGAAAAACTACCTTACACAGAGGATTCGCCTGCGAGAGGCTTTCTGCAACTATGTGCCGATCGGAGATTCCATGAAATTATCCAAAAGGAGTTTAAAAAGGACGCCCATCTGACTTCGCGTGAAGATTATTGGATACACGCGGATGCGGGAGGCACACCAAAGATGGAGGATCAACGAGTGACGCCGGACTTCTGTTATAAGAAGAACGGTGTGCGGTTGATGGGATGGTCGGCCCACGGAGACAAGTGCGGCGGGTTTGGGGAGCAGGTGCCGGATGACGTCATCAGGCGGGCATTGTGTGAAACAATGCAAAGGAACGTAAAGGTCTACCCGGAAGCAAAACACTTTATATATTTCGTGACCGTGGAGAAGGAGCAGGGTCGAGAAGAGACAGTAGTGTATCGCATGATTTGCGAACCCGGTGAGGATGTCGTATGCATCCAGAGTTCAGATTAGTTTAGGGAAGGAGAAATCCTTCCCCGGAAGTTTCACCAGGACATCACTCTCAAGCGCCCTTGTTCTTTTCGTCCCAGAGCATCGGTTCCCACAATTCAACCTTGTTTCCGTCCGGGTCCATGAGCCACGCAAACTTTCCGTTTTCGTGTGATTCAGGTCCTTGAATGATTTCGATTCCGTCCGCGCGGAGTTGAGCTATCAACTCGTCGAGGTTGTCAACGCGATAGTTGATCATGAAAGACGAGTCGCTGGGGCTGAACCACTGAGTATCTTTCTTGGCGACGTTCCATACGGTAAGTCCCTGGTCATCGGCCTTGTCGTCCGGCCATTTCAGAATCGCGCCACCCCAGCTTTCCAGTGATAGGCCCAGGTGCTTTTGATACCAAGCGGCAAGCGCGGCACTGTCATTTCTGCTTTTGAAGAAGACCCCACCGATTCCGGTAATTCTCGCCATCGTTGTCTCCATCCGTTGTTTGGAATTTATTACGAAGTTTTCTATGCCGAAACGTGACACAAGTCAAATCGCCTCGAATCTCGGGACTGGTTCAGCAGTGGTTCAAACGTGTAGAATGCAGAAGATGAATAAAACAATAACGTCAACTCTCCTTGACGCGGTTGTAGAACTTGAGCCAAATATGAAGCTAATCCCCACTCACACAGCCTCGAAAATGGTTTCGCGCGACAGAAAGAGTAAGTGAATGGCGACTTCGTCCGCAGGCATCACACAACTGCTCGAAAGATGGAGCAAGGGTGAGGAAGAGGCGCGTGACGACGAGTTGATGCCGCTTCTATTTGGTGAACTTCATCGGTTGGCAGTGAATTATTTTCGTCACCAGCGCCGCGAGCACGCATTACAACCCACCGCCCTTCTAAATGAAATTTTCGGAAGGATATCTGAGCAGCGCAACATGAGTGGGCGGAATCGGGCGCAGTTTTTTGTCGTTGCAGCGCAACTGCTCCGACGCATTCTCGTCGATCACGCGCGCACACGCTACACCGCCAAGCATGACATCGATAGCTACTCGGAATCACTTAAAACAATCGATGCTTTTGGCACCGATCCTAACGCGGATCTACTTGCTTTACACAATGCTTTGAACCGGCTCGAAGAGATCCATCCGGCTCAAGCTCGAATTGTCGAATTGCGGTTTTTTGGTGGACTCACGATCAAGGAGACCGCAGAAGCGATGGGAACTTCAGACGCGATCGTCGAGCGCCTGTGGGACATGGCAAGGTTATATCTCAAACGTGAACTGGTAAGAATAATGCCAAAGGATTTAGAGAGTGAGGAGTGGCATAGCTTATCTGCCAAACAACTTCAGGATGCATATGCTGACGACGAAGAAGATTACTCTTTAGATTTGATTCAAGAACCAAACACTGAATATGAACCAAGGTGACGTAATCCTCACTCCCATTCCTCAATCAGATGGGATTTTCAAGAACCGACCAGCGATTGTTCTTCGCGAGATGCCGCAGTATAGAGATATGCTTGTGTGTGGCGTCAGTACTCAGTTGCATCAAGAGGTGAAGGACTTCGACGAAGTTGTGCAACTTGGTGATTCTGACTTTGCGGCTACAGGCTTAAAATCAGCCTCCTTGATACGGCTTGGGTTTTTGGCGGTAATACCTCGGACCGCAATCATCGGATCAATTGGCAAGATCTCATCGGATCGGCACAAGCGTTTACTCAGTAGACTCAGCGATTATTTGATGCAATAAAAGAGTTTGTCCTGTATCACTCGAGCGGTAAGAACTTCGCTCCAAGTAGAATTGGCCGCATCCGTGTCGCGCAATTGTCGAATTTTCAGGCGCTCTTGTTCTTGCTGTCCCAGAGCACCGGTTCCCACAATTCACTTTGTTCCCTTCTGGGTCCATGATCTCTCACACCGTTTTCGATGGAGGAAACTCAAAGTTTTCTGATCTCAGTTACAAGAGTCACCAATCAACCGGCGGGCTGCATGGTGTTTATGAGATCAGCATGCACCTAAAGTGTCGTTCGCTTTTTGGCGGTGTTAAATGAGACAGATGCGCGAGTTGTTTTCGCGCTTCTGACATATCGATACTTCTCCCGCGGCGGCTCAGCGACAGGTGTTTCGGATCAGGAAATCGGCGTTTCCTCTTTGGAACGAGTTGATACGGGCTGCGATAGAACCAAACGACATTGCCGAGAAACACATTAAGGTACGCGCCGTCAGTGGCAACGGACTTTCGTCCGGGTGGAGCGCCCCGCGGATCTTCAGCATACGAACGAATAACAGATTCTTTCCAAACCAGCGTTTTCACCGGCAACACTTTCGTCGCATTTTGTAGGGCGTGGCACGTCGTGGCCGGGCAGGTTCCTAACATACCAATGAACATTGACTTTCCGTATCGCCAGGAATATGTTTGGAATGCTCGCAGCATAAGCTGACTCACGAGCTCTATCCTCGCAAACTCGCCCCGAGGCTAGCCAATTATTAGCTGTTCAAATGCAGGACGATCCGAGCTTCAGAGATGGGGCTTTGTGGAGGACTGCTTCACCAACCTTACGGAGGACTATGACTTTAGAACATGCAAATGCTACTGGTAAGCCCATTATCCAACCCCTAACCGACAAACAGATACTCGCGCCGCAACGTGCTGGTTATTACGAAACAGTTTGGCCCAGTGAGCATACCGATCTGTGGCGTTCCCACGCTGTGTCAAACGTCGGGCTGCCGGCCGATTTTGATCCCGCAAAATTGGCTGTTACCACTGCCAACCTTAATCTGCCTGTTTGGGGCTACACACGTGCTAAAGATGAAGTGTTTGTCATCGGTGGCAGTCCGTTCATGCTGAATAAATTCACCCAAACGATCAAAAACAGTGATGCGTCCGAAACTCCGAGCGAAGCGAACCTCAGCGCAACGGCTGAAGAGAGCAGAAGATCCATACCTTATCTAGCCAAAGTCAATCCGCTGACGATGCAGGTGACGCAGTTGGACCTCACCGAGGGCGAGACCATCAATTACACCGGCGGACTATTGATGCATGAGAATGGTTTTGTCTACGCCGTTTCTCGCTCGGTCCTCTACATGGTAGATCCGGAAAAAATGAAGGTGGTGGCCAGCACGCCGCTGCCGCTGGTTGGCGACAGCAAGGAGCAGAATTTTTGGACCACCTATAACGGGATGCAGGTGATTGCGTCTGGTGAGTTGGTGATCAAGGGCTTCTACTTCATTGATAGCGTCACGGTTAACGGCTGGCTGTTATTGGTAAACCCAGACACGTTGAAGATCGATGTTCAGCAATCCGAGGCACTCTCCTCGGCAAGACTGACAATCCAACAGGTGCCCGACGGATCAGCTACGTTGTATCAGGTCAACGCAACGCAATCGCTGCGCTTCAAGATCACGGACACAGGCTTTTTGTTGGACCAGGCATGGACGCGTGGATATCGCACTGAGGGCGACGGCACCACACAAGCCAGTTCACCGCTGCTTTTTGGCGAGATCGGGCAAGTAGTTTTTGCTGACAACACTGCGCCGGGCGTTACCACGCCTATCAATCTTTATGACCAACCAGTGAATGTCGACGATCTACCTGCGAAACTCGAAGGCCTCAATGCTTTCGACAGCGACCTCCCTGGTTTCAACTTTTTCATGGTCGCGGGCGATCCGTTCGAAACACAAACTCTGGTCTACTACGATCCGATCAATAACTTCCTCGGCGCCCATACCGTTTTGTCTGATGGCACGCTGCAACGCTTGTGGGAACGCAAGGGTGTCTACAAAGTCAGCGCGTCGCCGGCCATCGTGCCCGATCGCGATCTGCTCTACGTCGACAACTACCAGAACGGAACTGATTCATTTGTTGTTTTAAGGCTTTCGACTGGCGAGGAACTAGCTACGGTTCCGCTGGCCGCGAACCTGCCAACCATTGGCACCATCTTCCTGGGCATGAATGACGACGTCTACATCTTGAGTAGCGAGGCGGGCAGTGACAACGGATTGATCAGCCGGATATTTGTGCAAGCCTAAATTTCCAGACCTCTCATCACTGGCAGGTGCATGACGCCGGCGCCAGAACAATTCACGCGGCCATCGCTGCTCGCGTAAGTATGCGTCGCGATGCATCAGCAAGTACGACGCAAACGAACGATCGATCACGTTCTCATAAACGCGTAGCGCGTCAGTGCGGCCATTGAGATACTCAATGATGCTCAAGGCCGCATGATAGCCGCCTCCCATCGCCATAGAAATGCCGTGTGACGCAAGCGGATCAAAAGCTACGGCACTATCGCCGGCAGCTAGCCAGCCATCGCCGGTTACGGTTGTTAGTCTGACTGTTTGCGCCGGCAGAATTCGCGGTGGTGTGGGATCTCCAGAGCTGTACTTGCAGACGCGTTGCGCTGTGTATTTAGTTTTGTTTAGCAGTGCAAGCCAACCATCGGTTTGGCGGAGCGCATGGTCCAGCAGATCACCATCCGTCATATAAACTGCGATCAGCTTCCCACCCGGCAACCGCGACGAATACCACCAGCCGGAAGCAACTGCCTCGACTAGCGTGAATGAGTCGTCTTCCGCCGGTGCGGCCGCGTCTTCATCGAAGAAACCGGCGACCGCGATCAATCGGTCATAGATTATGCGGCGAGCACCCAGCGAACCCGCGAGACGCACACTGCGCCCGGTAGCATCGACCACAAAGTTTGATCGATACGCTTCTACGCCATCCCCTTTGACCGTAAGTATGAAACGCGTGTCGTTCTCTCTGGAGCACGCCACCACACGCCGCCCGTAATGCCAATGCGCGCCTGCTTCCGTGGCCGCTTGCTTTAACTCTTCTTCGAAGTTGGCCCGGTCCAAACGCCAACCAGCGCCGGTTGATCCAAAGATGAAGTCGCGCTCTTCAATAGAGTTTGATCCCCAAACAAAACGGTTTCCATACGAAGGAAGATTTCTTCGCCGGAGTCGCTCGGTGAGTCCGAAGTGGTCCAACAGTGGATTGATAGTTGGCGGTAGACACTCTCCCACCTTCATTTGCGGGGAGGAGTTTGCTTCGAGAACGATGGGCACGATTCCGCTTCTTGCGAGTGCGAGGGCAATCGCGGCTCCTGCTGGACCACCGCCGACAATTACAACATCCGCCTTTAACATAACTCGGTACCTTGGTGGTGGCTTATACGCCTTCGGCGTACTCAAACTGACCTGCTACTCTGCCTTGCACAAAAAATCCTGTTAATCCTGTCTAATCTTGTAAATCATGTGAAGCGGTGTTTCCGGATTCAGGCGCGAAGAGCATTTTTACAGAATTTACAAGATTCACAGGATTCACAAGATTTTCAATCGCGGCTAAATTTTCGACCAGCCGACCTTTTTGTGCAAAGCTCTGCCACTCGGGAACTCTACAGTTCGTCGCGGCCTAGTATGCGTCGCCTCGCAGGCACTGGGACTTCGTCGATCTCTGCCGCCAATTTTCCGGCTGCGAGTAATGGAACTCCGGCCATCTCTTCCGCTGAAGCATTGTTGAGTCTTTCAGCGATCCGAACTTGTTCCCACGTGGGATCTGATTTTGTAAATTCGGGAGACAATCCAGTTTCCACCCAAAAGCGTGCCGGCAGTCCGTGTTCGGCATGGTCCGCTGATCCTTCGCGTTGAGTGACTATGCCGAGCTTGTCCCATTTAGCGACGTTGTCGTTAATGCGTCGTTTATAGTCCGGGCCAAAGTAACGCAGCCAGTCAACCCGATAGAACAGATGTTTCATTCGTTGGGCCAGCGGCAGGCTTTCATCGAGCACGCGTCGATAAGAGCGTTCGCTCAGAACCTGATTAGGAACGCGTGCCGCCCAGAAAGAGGGAAGTGATAGAAACGTTCCCAACTCATAACCTGATAAACAACTCGCCTCGTCAGTTTGCCATGGAACACCCATCCACCACGTGAGTGTGCCGGGACCGCTCGACTCGACAATACCGCCAGGCCCCATAGCCTCAACCGACGAGAGACTTGGACCATAGTTCATGTTTGGTTCCTGACCCTCGGGTAACACGTTCAACCGGAACGGCGATTTCCACATACTCGCTACACGCAGCGGCCACGTTAACTCGATCCCCGGATGAAATGGACCACCAAGACAACTTTCAAGGTTCGCCTCATCGAGGGCATGCGGCTGGTCTTCAATTGGATACGCATCAAGCGTGGAGGGACGATCTCGATACGTGGGATCATCATCGAAATCGCCTTGCGCCCATTGCTGCAGCCACTCGTATTGAGTCGGAGTAAGCGCCAGATCATCCATGCCGAGATCCATAAAGTCGCCGAATGCGTCGCCGTAAAACGGCGGCAACTTTTCAGGTTTCTGTGCTCCGGTTGCATCGGCAGGATTTCGGAACCAGTTGAAATAGGAAGTGCGGAGTGGTTTGTGTTCTTCAGCAGGACTCGACAACTTATAGAGCAGTTCAGGTTCAGTCAGGTCGGATGGTGATCCGGAACCAAAGAGAAAACTGACACCGCTATTAACCCACTGGTTACCAACGAGGCGATCGAAGATCGGGTAGATGTCGCGCCAGAAAGATGGACGCCGTGGCCGCCCAAACTTCGCATCGCGGCTAAACAGATCGAACACTACGTCGTACATCGTCACGACACCGTAAAGACCCTGGCCGTAACTTGGAGGCGTCACGGCTACCATAGCCGGCTCAGCTTCAAAATCCTTACCATCAATCTTCACCGTCGCTCGCACAGGGCCATCGGAGGTGTCGTCATGCCAACCGTCGTTGTTCGCGAAAGTTATTGCCGGTTGTTTATCGAAGGAAGCAGAGTGGCCGAATCCTCCGAGAAAAATCAGACGCCCTGCTTCGTCAGTTCGCAATTCTCCGAGTGGGACCTTAGTGCCCATGAATTCGCCAGTGTCGAAGTGATAGGCATCTCCCTGCGTATTGCGGCCGCTGATCGCTCGTGGACCAGGATCGATGATCAGTTTCTGGCGATCGGCGCCGGTGATTGTTTTGTTGCGCAAGGTTGTTGTAATGGCATACTTGCCTAAATCCATTGCGTTCAGAAACTGGTACCAACCGGCTTTGCGATTAGCGACGTGAACGCGCCATGTGATCTCTGCATCATCTGCTGTAATTTCGCGTACAGCTTCGCCGTTTTCGTCGAGTCCGTAGATGCGAAACCGCGCGGCCTGCCGTTTTATTCGGCCCGCTGAATCTTTGTAGCCGCCTTCAGGTTGTGGTACTTCGCCTGGAGCTTCCGGGCCAATGAAATACTCGTCGGGAGAATTACCGACGCGCGCGATGCCGATGCCCGGATAGATCGCGTAGCTTACGATCTCATTTTGATCAGACATGATTCTGCTGCTCCTAAGTCAGTGAGTTTTA
Organism: uncultured Acidobacteriota bacterium; assembly: GCA_963708055.1. Taxonomy (GTDB): domain Bacteria; phylum Acidobacteriota; class Blastocatellia; order Pyrinomonadales; family Pyrinomonadaceae; genus PSRF01. The sequence continues at coordinate 4,382,845 of OY970193.1, forward strand.
AGACAAGATAAAACTTTGAATGGCGTCCGAATTTGCGAGGGCGCGATCAATCGATGTTCAAAACGCGGCAGAGCATACACCAGCGCTGATAGTCAGCAAAGAGAAAACGCGCAGTTTCCTACTTGCCAACTACGAACACAAGCTGGCAAGAGAAAAGGCCGCTGGAATTTACTCCAGCGGCCTTCTAGTGTCATGGCTCCTCACAGTGAACAATCTGCACCACTGTTGTTGAGGCCAACGATGGAAGTGCTCAGAGCCCGAATCGTTGACGATACTCGGGTGAGGTGATGAATGCCTTCACCATCTCGGCCTGGACAAAGTTGCCGTTGAACTCATTTAGCTTGTTCAACCAGAAATTGTAGCCATCCAGGTTATTGTCGGGTGGATCGTCCGGATTGCGCCGCAGGTAACCAAAGTATTCCATCAAAACGAACGCTCGGTTGGTTTCCCGATTATTGAGGTCTTGATTGTCTGCGACCCGGCGAAGCACCCGGCCCCGTGCGCCGCTAAAGTTATTGAACTCATCGATCGCTGCCTGTCGTTCCTGCGCGCTTGGCGTAATTCCGGCATGAGCGTAAAGCGAGTCAACAAACTGGGTCGGGCTTTGCGAAGCAGGGTAAAGAGCCATAAATTCCGGCCTACTCACAAATTCATTAGCGTAGGCTACCTTGTTCGCCTCCAACTGGGCCTCCCAGCCCGTCGCTCCGACCACAATTCCACGTCCGACTGCCTGTGAATCGCGCATCAGTTCGAGATACTTCGGCAATCCGTTGGGGCGATTCAAGGCAGCGTTATAGAACCGGTATGCCAGATAGCCCGTCTGCTGAAATTCAATCGAAAGGAAAAAAGCCGCGGAGACGTTGATGCGCTTAATCTCGATACACTGAGCGTCACTGCCACAGCTCGTAATCTCATTGGTCCAAAAGTTCAAACCGCTTTGGTCTGGCTCGCGATTAAGAAAGTCGTGGTAATGCTGCCTGACAAAGAATTGAGCGTCGTCTATCGGTTGGGATGCAACCGAATCGTTGCTGCTAATCGTCAACACAGCGGAACTCTGGCTTCCCAGTGACACGCCGCCGGTTGGATTACTCAATGTGAGGGTAACTGTTTCATTACCTTCTACGTAACCGTCGTCAGTAATAAGAACCTGAAACGTCTTGCTGGTTTCGTTGGTCCCGAAGCTGAGTTTGCCCAGCGCGAGTGTGTAATCTCCCGTTTGCTGGGCCGAGCCGTTGCCGGTGGTGTAGTCAACTGTCACCGGGGGCAGGGAACTCCCGGAACGGTTCACCGTGATAGTTGCTAAGCCGTTGCTTTCATTGACCGAATAAGCAGAGGAACTGAAAGAGACGACATGCGCAGGCAGCGGGTAAATGGTCCGAATTCCGTTGATGTCATCCTGATCCAGAAAGCGGTGGGAGCCATTGTAAAACGGAGCCATCAGAGCGCTCGATACTTGCGAATGACCGAGGCCGAGAGAATGGCCGAGCTCGTGCGCGGCAACCGTCACCAAATCTATCGGCTGATTTTGGTCGGACCGCGAGTTGAGAGTCCACGTCTCACCGTCATCAAAGTGGGCATCCCCAGCAATTGAGCCGCCATTCGGCGGAGGAAAGAAGGCGTGAGCCAAAACCCCATTGGTTCCGTCAAATGAGGACCCATCGCCGTGGTTCCCCACAGCCCACAGGATCACGATGTCTGCGCTGCCCGCGCTAAACACCTCGGTAAAAGTTAAATTAGTTACGCCTGCCCACAGGGCCATGGCATCACGAATTGCCTGGCGCTCATCGTTGCCTCCAATGTCGGAGGTCCCATTCTGAAAAAAATACGTGAGGTTAGTATGGTCCCACTTCCTACCATCGATAACAAACTCGGCCAGATCCGGTAAGTCGTCATACCTCACAGATGATTGAGCACTCACTGTAGGTGAGTTCATTATTGCAAGAGCAAGCATTGCGGCAAGAAATGCCGGAACGTAAAAGAGTAGCGAACGTCTTTTCATTATTGTCCTCCAAGGTAAAACCCCCTTCGCCAAGTTCAAAATGCGAACTTATCGCGTTCTCGTTTGTTGGAGGGAGTGATGTGTTTGGTGATTTACTGCAACTGAGGGCTCACGCAGAGTGAGTCAAGAGTTGTGAGTCTTTCTATTTCCGTTAAACTAAAGCCGACAGACTATAGATCCGAGTCTGGAAAAGATAGTTGCGATTCAGTGGTGATTGCCCAACCATTCAGTTGCTTCGATCCAAATTTTTCGGGCGGCGCAGTAGTTTGACAAGCACAGAGCATCAAAGAGTCCTGAGCTGCTAGCTTCCCATCCGGTTTATTAGAACGCTCCCCACACTGGACAATCTTCGCAACTTGCTTTCACCGACACTGTGGAATGCTCAGTTTTCTTCCAATAGTTGTGAGAGGGCTTAACCCAAAATGCCCTGTTGCCTCATGTAATTGGTACAATTCTGACTTTGATTATGTTGCAAGCTGTGCTTTCACGTTTCTTGCTTAACGAGGGTTAAGGTGGCTAGTCGATGTTTCGTTGTTTCAACTTTTGGCTCCATGGATTAGCCACCCTACCTATAATCGGAACCGCCTACGGCTTTGGTCCATTCGGTTTTTTCTTCGTACGTGTTTCGAAAACCGGCTTTTGATTATTTAAACTCTTGCCGGCCGCTCCGGTCTTGTCGCCACGCTTCTTGGCGGCGTTATTAAAGACCGGTCGTTTTTTACCTTTGTTCCCCGCCAACACCGCCGGAGGTTGCAGGCAAAAAGTGCTCGTAATGAGAGTGATTATGAGAATTGTTCGCAGCATGTGTTCTCCTTTTCTGCTTAGTTACTAGTTGTATTACTCACCGGTGATGCGTTCGCCCGGCGTTAGAAAAATCTCGGCGCCCTTACCTTCGAGCAGGAGAGCGACTCCGTATTCGGAAAGTGGACGCTTCTGTCGCGCATATCGCAGAAGACCTCTATATATTCTCCGGAGTACATAAGAGTGGCAGCCATACTTCTTCGCAAGAAATCTCGCCTCTCTCTCTCCGGCACCCTCGAAAAAGGCGATCCACTTCTCTCGGTCGCCCCCCATCGCAGGATCGAGGATCACTAAACCGCCCCATGAACCAGCTTTGAGCAATCCCTCGTTAAGGAGTCGCTCAACAGAATTGGACGGGTCGCCGATCATTCCGTGTTCGAGGTCGTACTTGACAGTCACATCCACCATGTTCGCGGTACAGTTGTCCCCATCAGGATTGAAGGGATTGTTGAACGTGTTCTGCATTCCGTTCAGAAAGAAAATCACCAAAATACGGCTGGACTGGAGCTTGTCCCAATCCTCGTTGTATAGAGCTTCGATTATTTGTGGATGCCGTAAACCATCCGTACTGAAAGTTATTTTGTCCAGCTGTTCGGCAGCGGGCGGAAAAGCAATTGCGGCTTCCAACAGCTTTCTGGCATTTTCCAAATGCACTTCATCCTCCGATTGTTGGTATGCCTCGAGTTCGGTATTCGCAAGATAGAAATTTGCGGATTCATAACCGAGTGACGCTGCAGTCTGGAATTCCCGGTTCGCCTCTTCGCTCCGGTTCATCGCCCGTAGCGCGCGCCCTTGCTGAAAGTGAAAGCGACCCTCATTTGGAAACTGATTGACTGCTTCAGTGCAAGCGCGAAACGCTACCATTCCAACGACTTCCTCATCGTCCTTACCTTGTGCATAGCGCAGAGGGTCGGAAACGTGTGCGGCCTCGATGTCGCACTGATGAGTTGCCGGTGACGTCGATTTAGCCTCAGGCTTGGAATCTAATTTACTGACAAGCGTGTTTTTGAAGCCGACAATCACTTCAGCGCGAAACACGGCTGCGAATGCGATAAGAACTGCCAGCATCAAGATGGTGAATGCAACTATTCGTTTTAGCTTTTTCATTGGTCTAACCTCATTTCGTGGTCACGTAGCCTGCTACTCATTTCCGAGCTCTTTAGTCGCTCACAACGGATCGGAATTTAGTGGCTCCGCGTCCATTTCCTGGCTCCTCACCTCCTCCACTGGCACCGGCATTTCGCACTGCGCTCTGTTTGACGGCCCTTCCAATCGCAAAAATTGCAACACCGATTGGGGCACAGGCGGTGAGCCTTAGTCCAAGCGTCGAAGCCTGCAAAGCTTCTCGATTGAGAGCAAAAAATTCTGCCGCTCCCATCATTAGTAGAGAGGCGGCGGTAACGCCCATCAGGTCCAGCGGCAGACGCCTTTGTACTCGTACGTAGCGCTCAAATAGCAATGCACTGACAAAACCAACAACCACAAGGACACACTCAATCAATCCGGTATGCGCCAAACTGGTACTGAAAATCGTTGTTGTGAGTCCTGCCATGAATCGCATAAAAGCGTAGATCGACACGGGCACAACGAGCGCCTTGGTCCACTGCGTCCACGCCACCGGGTCGCGAGTCAACCAGACTCCGGCTGCCCCAAGAGTTCCCATAGTGATTAACAGGCAGAACCAATACAGGCATTGAGCGATGAGTGATGGTGCTCCTAGTGACCGATACTCCGGAAATGGCTGCTTCAAAGTCCCGGCCTCATAGTTTCTTGTGGCGATTTGCATCTTTTGAGCTTCAACTTCTGCGCTCAGTCTTTTCACTTCAGCATCGAACTCCGCTTGCAGTCTCTTCACTTCAGCATCGAACTTCGCCCTGTCATGCGCTAATTCTTCGGTGAGTCTCTTAATCTCGGCGTTCTTCTTGTCTTCAAGCGCCTTAATCCTCGCGGCCGCTACAGCCTGTTCGTGTTCAATGGCTTCACGGACCAGACGGTCACACTCAGTCTTGGTAACGCAACCCGCTGCGCCAAAAACCATCAAAGTGATTAGCACGATCAGTGGAAAAGGGGAGAATTTTCGGTTGCAGCTTCTTCGATTTGTCGTTAAGTTATCCATGGCTGATCTGTCTCCAGTTTCTCAAGGTTGATGTCGACTCTAAAAACGAGTCGCCTGCGACGTCGCCGCCCCAAGTGAGTTCTTAGAGTGCATCGGCTGTACCTTTACGTGCCCGGAACTCCTGAAATAACTAGTTGTCAATAAAGCACTTCCCGCTCTTCACAAAGTTCGTGTTTACGACTTTCTGGATAAATCAAGTTCTTGAATCAAATTTTTGGATCGTGGTCGTTGGCTTTTTTCAACCATTAGATCCGCGATACGTCACTCACTCTCATGACTCAATCAGAACTCATCATTCAGCCCCTTCTCGATCTCCTATTCGCCAATTACAAATGTCTGAACCACCAGTACCGTTATGGGAAATTCGAGAAGGACATCAACTACGTATCTATTCGGCAAAGCTTAAGCAGTTCGTTTTACGTGTTGAGTTGCGATGCAGACGCGATAGCGCAAGGCAAGGTTAGTTTCAAACAGGCCATCAAAAACCTTCATGAACTAATTCGGCATATTGAGGTGTATAGCCCTGAAGCGGAGCGAAAGAATGGAATACTGATCCTGCAGTGTCGAAATTTGATCTACGAGGCATGCGATTACGCTCTCAGCGTACCGCCGGAGTTGGAAGAATACTACGTGGAGGTCGCCCTACGACTCTCCAGTGGATTCCGACCACAAGACTTGGAGAAGTGGTCCGAAGAGTTGAATGGCGGTCAGCCATTTGGTTCGGACCAGGACAAGCAGACGAAGGTTATTAAGGATCTTCTAATTGCTGCATTGTTCGCGGCAAATCACTATTTTCGCCAGCATCACGGCGGAACGTACGAGACCGCCCTCAATTTATTAGAAAAGATACACACGTATATTGAGGACAAACTTCCGGACCAGCACGCCGTGCCGCGGAAAAGTTTTGGGCTGCTGGGCCTCACTCTATATTTGCAGGGAAAAGTTCTAATGGCTCAGGGCTCTTACGCTAAGAGCCGAGTTGCGTTGCGACGAAGTGCGGAAGCTTACGTCGATCGATTGCGCCAGAAAGAGGCTCTATACAAAGTAGACAAACTGTCGCTGGAGGACTTGAAAGAGAAGACCCTCGTCACTTTGCGCCGGGTGGCCCTGGTTACCGCTTTCGGAGATGGTTATCTCTCATACCTCAACGGGGAAATAGATCGGGCGCTTCAAGCTCTAACGTTAGCTCGAGCTGCGCTGACTCAGAATTCCGGCAAGGTTTACCTGACGTACGTGGATGTTTGGTATTGGGCCTGTCAACGTGCAAAGAATAGTTCCGACCCGGAGGTTATCGAAAGAGTTATTTCTGAACTGCAGCGATGTTACCTCACCCTACGCAAGCTCGCGCCTGGTAGCTCCTATCTTCACTGGACGGGTGTCGAGTTGGCACTGGCTTGGTATTACAAAGGCAGAATCTCGCCACAGGACTTCGACCAATCATTTAAAAAAGGGATGAAACGGCTTAGGAAGGCGATCATCTATGCCGCAGAGTTCACGCGTGACCAATATAAGAATCCGCACGTGCTCGCCGATGCGCTTATTTTTCAAAGTTATTTCTATCGAGCTCGTTTTCGCTCGAAAGGACGAACAGCGCAAAGGTCTGACCTGGACGGAGATCTGACGAAGGCGAAAGAGGCAGCGTTAAAGGCTACAACCGTAGCGATAAAACAAGGCACTGCTCCGTTAAGAAGCGAGGCGTATGCGGCAGTAGGAGCTGTCTGCACTGACTTCGTTGAATTTCGCGATCAAACACCTTACAAATTCTATAAAGACTTCGATGAGGCAATGACCGCACTCCAAGAATCGTTGAGACACAATGTCGGGAAAAATATCCGGCTCGAAGCGGCGTCATATCTGCGTCTTGCGAGGCTATGTCTGCTGAATGGAAATACCACAATTCTGGGATTTGAGAACTTTGAAAAATGGACACGGCTCGAAAGTAGAGTGGAACATGCGTACCTAAAGAAAATGGCTGCCGGGATACGAGCAAAACATGAAATCAGCGGTGATGTTTTCCTGATCAAGACCGGCAAAGGACTAACGGCTAAAGAGTGGGAAGAGCAGGTGTCTGAGTTTTTGATCAACGACTGCGTAAATCGGTTTGTCTCTTTACACGAGTCCGAAAAGCGTTCGGAGGGGAGTTGGCGTAAGGCACTTACACTCTTCTTGAAAGACAATCTCGACTATGGCCTCGAGAGGATTGAGCAGGAGATTGAGAGCAGGAAATTGCTGGATATCCTCATGAACATAAGGCAGGTTGCGACTAAAAGCTTTGAGAGAGGAAAGCGCAGGAGCTACCCACGACTCGACCGCAAAGAGTAGCAGTGTCAGTCGTTCCGCCCGGTGCGTCAACGCATGTGCTGGCGCAGAGCGCCACACAAAGCGGGCCAACAGATAGCCAGAAACGGGAATCGCAATCTGATGAATGTTTCGCAAATCAGTTCGCGAGCATCAACGAAAGGAGCCTTCATTTGTAGCAGGTTTGTCACCGCTATGACTCAGAAGCTATTGCATTGGCAGGCCTCCTCGCAATTCGTTACGGGTGGACCTCTGCCCGTGATTAGAATTAACTCGCCCCTGCACGCCGAATTCGGATGAATTGGCCTTGAGGTTAGGAGGTCGTCATCTCGTTAGAGGACATGAGGTTTGGTTTGGCTTCGAAAGTTGTAGCTACCCGATTCCCTATAAAGTCGGCTTTGCTAGAAGGACCTACTGTCTGATCGCCCTAAAGAACGTGAGCGCGATGTACACGCCCAATCAGCGGGCCGCATTCAGGTTGTGTTGGACGCGGGCGCTTGCACCAGTTCTACAAAGCTGTAAGCGTCGTTGAAGTTATAGGAATTGACAGTCTTAATACCACGATAACTGGAGCCGGAGACATTTTGCAGTAATGGACCAATCTCGATCCGCTGTGCGGTTTCAGCTATCGGAACATTGGTATTCGTGAAGCCACTAAAAAGATTGTTGGCGTCCCACTTGGCTGTGTCGAGTGAGTTGTCGTTGAAGTCGTCACTAACAATCGGGGCTGCCAGTGTTCGTGGAAATGTCAGCAAGGCGCAGATTGACCCCACCACGATCAGAGAAAAAACGATGAAGAGTTTGGTTGTGACTGTGAGTGAGGTAAAACCTCGACCATGCAGATCGGACATAGAGGACCTCCTTAAAGCAAACCCATTTTTGGAATCGAGGCTAGCGTCGGGTTAGAAAACGGGGAGAAGTGTCGCGTAGAAATAGTAGCCCACGCCGTTTTCTGACTTTCGTTCCAATAAAGTTTACGAGTTTGCTCACAGGGTCAGGACAGCCTTGCACAAAAAGTCCTGTTAATCCTGTCTAATCTTGTAATCATGTGAAGCGGTGTTGCGGATTCAGGCGCGAAGAGCATTTTTACAGAATTTACAAGATTCACATGATTCACAAGATTTTCAATCGCGGCTAGATTTCGACCAGCCGACTTTTTGTGCAAAGCCGGTCAGGACGGTTAGTTCATTTAATCAATTTCGCTGTCAAGACGATCACGAGGGCGCGATTTCTGAGCGTTGCAGTGCCTACCACGACCTTCTCGCCATCGCGCAGATTTAGTGCTGTCTGCACCCTGGCGCGTTCCTTTTCCACCGTTGTAAACGTGAACTCGGCAATCTGCACTGATGCTGCGCCCGTCGTATTCTGCACCAGCGAGATGTGGTTGATTGCGTATTCGTAGGGCATTGACGACTTTTGTGTTTCCGGACCGATGCTCGGAAGCTCGGCAACGCCGGCTCCCTGCAGACCTCGCGGCGTTTCTGTCAGCCGCTGAACGATTGAAGCAGCCAATTCGTAGTTTCGATAATTGAGCGTCCCGCGCAATTGCGTCAGCACATCTTTCAAATCCGCTGGGGCTTCTATCGCTGTGCCACCAGCGTTAGAAGCTATTAACACGTGCATATGCAGTTCGATATTGGGCCGCGGCTGCGCGGGTACGTCCAGTCGCTTCAAAGCTTCTTCGACGGTCGCGATGTTCTCCGGGAAATCACGAACGGTGAGCGTTCTGAACTCGGAGTTGGCTGACATTGTCGAACCCTTGAAGCCACTCCCCAGATTGTAAAGAGCGTTGTGGAGACTGTTGGGATCGCGATACTTAATTTCGAATACCCTGCTTTTAAAAATTCTTTCGCTAGAACCATCAGGCTGATTTTGCGCCGGGCTCGGCGCTGGTTGTTGCGCGGATGATGCCGAGACAAAAGTGATGATTAGTGCCAGCGTTAATAGCATGTACTTAAACATAAAGACCTCCTAGATGCCTTTCGAATTTTGAATTGTCGGTTGAGGTTCCTGTTGAACGAACCAGATAATTCTGATGTTTGGATCCTTTGTCTGTAGCTCGAGTCTCATAGTTTTGCCGGGAGCGGCTGAGTTTCGAGGGAACACCATCGGTTCGGGAAGACTGCTGGACTGAGCCGACACATTATTAGCAGTGGTCCATGTGTCGGGAGTCTTCGTCGCAACTGTGTTCGTGTCGCCGGATCTCTTTCGCGGTGGCTTAGTATTGCCGGCCAGTCGTTCTTTTTTTCCACCCGTACTCACGGGAGCAGCATTGTCGTCTTGCGATCCTGGATTAGATTCTTCCTGGATCTTGCGTGGCGGGATATCGGCCAATTGCGGTTCATGGCTTTGTTTATTAACGATGAAGTAAACCGCAAACAGCGAGATTGCTATCAGTAAAACACTGGCGATGGCCCACGTGAGCCTTGGTCTAAAAAGATTTGCGATTGCTTGAAGCCATGTTGGCGCAGTCGCTTCCGCTTCAATCTCGCGCAGCACGCGTTGCCGAATTCCTGCATAAACAGCGTCGCTGAAGACCGGTGGCGCGAACTGTTCCGTTAATTGAATGGATTCGCGGTATTCGCCGGCAACCTGAGCGCAAGCCGCGCACGTTTGCAGATGTTCAGTCACCAGCGTAGCGTGGTTTTCTTCCAGTTCATGCCCGGCATACAGGGGCAGTAATTCTTCAGCCTGCTTGCAATTCATTGCGCTTTTCTCCCCCCGGCTTTCCGCAGTTGCTGTTGGCAATAAATCCGGATCTTCTTTCGCGCAGAACTAATCTGCGAGCGCACAGTGGTTGCGCTCGACTTCATGATTTCCGCCACTTCTTCAGTCGAGAACCCTTCCATGTCTCGCAACACAATTGACGTGCGCTCTTTAAAGGGAAGCGACTCGATTGCTTTTGAGATCAACTCTCGTTGCTGAGCTTGAGCGACGACGCTTTCCGCGTCCGCCTGTTCCGCAGCAAGCTCCAAAGCCATGCCTTCAGTGCCTTCGTCAATCGGGACAAATCGGTTGCTTTGGTTTTGCCGTTGCTTCAGAGAGTCGCGACAGACGTTGACCGTAATTCCGTACAGCCACGCAAAGAAATCCTGATCCTGACGGAACCGTTTGAGGTACTTGTAAACTCGCAGAAAAACTTCCTGCGATGCGTCGCGGGCGTCGGCCTCGTTGCCGAGCATCCGCCAGGTCATCGCCATTACTCTTTGCTGCGACTGAATCATAATGCGTTCAAAGGCCGCCGTATCGCCGGCGGTGGCGCGTTCAATAAGGAGAGCCAGCGATGTTTCATCTGGCGTCAGGGCAGTTACCGGCAATGGTATTTGTAGGGCCAGAGCCATGTCAGAAGCCCGCTCGGCGTTCATGATTCTTCGCCTTCCCATTTCATATACCTGGGTTGGGAGAAAAACGTTGAGAAGAAATTGTTTTGCAGTCTGCGACACTAATCATCACTAGTTCAACGCGGATCTTATGACTTGGTTGCGGTGAGTTTGAGGTGTAGGATTACTTCATGCGAGTGGTTCTCGGCATGGTTGCGATGGGTTTGTTGCTGTTTGAGTCGGGCAGCATCGCCAGATCGGCACGAAAGAACGAGAACGTCGCACCCATTACGGCCTCAACCGCAAAAGCGCGAGTTGATTTCGACACTCAACTAAAACCCATCTTCAAGTCGAAATGCATGCCCTGCCACTTCAGCGGCGGAAAGATGTACGACCGCCTGCCATTTGATAAACCGGAGACGATCAGAAAACTCGGTACAGAATTATTTACCCGCATCAAAGAAGAAAACGATCGCCGCCTGCTCGAAGACTTTCTCACCCAAACACCTTAAGCTAACGACGCTTGCCACTAGTTTGGGATTCGCGAATCGGAGGATCCTACCAGAAGATGAACAAGAGCTGGTTTACCGATCCGGTTAAGCGCGCCTATGAAGCCGGGGTCACACTCGTTTTTGGACCAGATGTCATTATTACTCCGGAAGGATTTACGCGTGGCGGGCTGTCGATTGACACGATAGATAATTGGGTTGAAGCGGGCATCCCCGCTAAGGTGATTTTGCAAGCTTTGACAACGAACGCCGCTCGGTTACTCGGAGTGGAAAAAGAACGCGGTGCGTTGCGCGTGGGAATGAAAGCCGACATCATCGCGACAGCGGCAAATCCACTCGAGAACATTCAAACACTCAAGGCCGTGACCTTTGTAATGAAGAACGGCAGCGTTTTCAAAAAAGAATAGGTGAACGACTTGGACCATTGATTGATATCAGGAGACACACTCATTCATCCACCTCGTATCAACGGCAAGGAGATCGCATAGCCGATAATATCGGCACGGTATTGGAGTCAACTCAAGGCGTACACGATGAGCCGTCCCCGTGAGTCTCCGAGTCGACGAGGAAGGGCTGCCAGCTACAATTGGGCGGCATGTTATTCAGAGCATCATTGATGGCCTTGTTGTGCGCATCCTGCAACGAGCTGCTGCTACAACCGCTTCCTTGCGAGTAGACCTGATAGCAGTCGTGATCGGCGAGGACCGCGCTGACGAGAGTGATTGAGCAAGTGTAGTTTGGATTACTGGCCTGCGTCCGCGGCAGAAACGACGAGGAAGTCGCGGCGAGAAGTCCGCTGAGAACGAGTAAAATAAAACCCCTTCGCAGGAGTCTCGTTAATCCCGAGTTGAGCATTGGTATTCTCCTTTGTGAGAAACAGCTAAGGACAAAAGACCCACTCTAGTGAGCTTGTGTGGGGCGGCACGCGGGAACAATATGCCCATGAATGATGGGTGTCAATGGCTTTGCACAAAAAGTCGTTACATCCTGTTGCGGATCGCCAGGGTAAGTAATTTCCCACGCAAAGACGCAAGCCTTTAGAAACGCGATAGCGCTTTGCGTCTTTGCGCCTTTGCGTGGCAGATCTTTTTCGTATTTAGTTTTTGTGCAAAGCTGGTGTCAATAGAACTTGGAATAATACTTTGACAAAACCTCTCAAGTACCTCGTCAGAGGTCTAATCATTGATGTCTTGATTCTGTTTGTGGCCAGCTTGTATTTGCTGGTGTCGATAGCCTTGAGTTACAAGGGCCGATGTGGGGTCTTTTGGTTCTTTGGCGGCCAGGGCCGGCCCTGTACTCGCCTCGAATATCTGAAGGAGGAACTGGCGTTCATCTTAATCCCGCTGCTGTTCTATTTCTGGTGGTTGATATTGCTGTTGTTCATCGCCATTCCGGCTATCGGTTACTTGATAGGTCGTCGTCGAGAGAGTCGTTCTACTTAGTAAATTGATTATTGAGCGGCTTTGAATAATTGTTGCTTTTGTACATACAAATGAAGAACATTGCTGCGCAATATGAGTAACCTCTGCTGTATGGATGGATGGGTTTATGGCTCGTGGGTGGGAAAGTAAAGCGGTTGCCGATCAGATTGAGGAAGTGGAATCGCGCCAGCACGATGTTCGTAAACCTGCGCCCACATCCGAACAACGAACGCTCATTGAACAACTCGACTCACTGAAACTGTCCCGGTCGAGATTGCTTCAACAACTCGAACACGCCAGACATCCCGCACATCGCCACGTTCTGTTCAACGGCTTGAAGGCAGTTGAGAAACAGATTGAAGAACTTTCTATCGAGGTTAACTCTTAGTTGTGGTTTCGTTGATCTCGACCTTTAGGTTAGCAATCAACAATCGATGCTTGGTGATTGCCAATCCTGCGCCTCTTGATCCGTGTTGGCTCATTCATCACTTTATTGGGCGGCGGCGTTGCATCATCTCCGACGCGTCGTGTAACGCCAGACCGTATTCTCGCCGCTGACCAGAACCTCTTCCCGTCCGCTGCTATTCTCCGGCGGTAGTACGGCGATCGCATCGCATTCTTCGGGCAAGATCTCCTGGTAGATGAGCCTACCCTGTGCGTCGTAGAGGTAAAAGAGCGACCTGTCAATGGCCGCGAAGTTCGCGATCACCGCTAGGTATTTAGGCCGATCTTTCTCCAGTTCCGCCCACACGCCTTTGGCTTGGTATACCTCCTCCGTGTCGAACGTCATCTGGTCCGGCAGTCCCGGCGCTCCGACCACCCGCGGCTTCTCCAGTTTGATCTGGCTGAGGGGGGCGTCGTACCTCTTATAGTTTTTGCCGTCCAGATCAATGAGCCACAGGCCGCCTTCCTTTACGGCCAGATTCTGTGGAGGCCCTTGGTTGTTGGGCTGCGGGCATAAAGAAACGTGCCACAGATAGACGGGCACCTGCACCACGTCCTTGACTTGGCCTTGGGTGTCGCGGATTTTCAGTTCTCTTCCGTCTTCTTCCACCAGTTCGGCCTTGCCGTCCCCGTTCACGTCAACTACTGTCATCTCGCCCGGCATGAATTCCTCCTGACGCCGCCACTTGCTGTTACCGTAGCGGTCTAATAGTTCCATGCCCGTCCACGGATCAAAGCCCCATGAAACTATAAACTCCTTCACCCCGTCTCCGTCCACGTCCCCGGCACCCACTTCATGGATCGAAGGCTTCCCCTCACCTCCATACTCCCCGCGGCTGAACAAAACATTACCTTGATGATCGAAAAGCGCCATACCGTCGAGGCCGCCGGAGCCTAAAACTTCACCCACCCCGTCACCCTCCACGTCCAGAAGACGCATGTTATGAAAGCTGTCCTTCTCCCGCTCGGTCGTGAGGGGACTGAACGATTTCCCCTTCTCGAATCGGTAGTAGATGCGTTTGGTAACGTTGCCTTGGCGGTCGAGTAGAGTCAGGCCGAACTGCCCGGCGAGCCCGACGTCCAGATCACCCTGCCCGTCCAATTGACCGACTGCCATATCCTGAACTGAGTCAAGGCTGCTCTTGAGCTGATTCGGGTCTTGCAGGTTGCGCCACCAACTCCCTTTACGACCCTGGTAAAACTCCGACTTCACCAGAAGACCGGCGCCGGTTATCACTCTGGGTTCACGTAATTCGGGAGGCACCTCTTTCGTCGCCAGTAGTGGACTGACGATTGACTTGTAAACCACCACACCGACGACGACGAGCAGAATGAACCCGCACCCAAGGATTATTGAGATAACAGTTATTAGTCTTTTATGTCTCATTGGATTTCGTGGTCTTCGCTGGATTGAGGTCGCTATACCGAACGCGAGCAGGGTGCCTAACCGTGTGTATCCTGATCTAGATAAATGGGCGTTAGCCCTTCGCTCGCTGTCTTATCGGTTCAGACTAAAGTTCGTTATTGAGTATGAGATTCATTAGTGCCTGAGGACGTTGGTGAATGATATGCAATTGCTAGCACCGGTCCATCAGCACTGTCAATAGCGCTCATCACACAGTAGTGGCTTAGTTTGGAATACGCCGAAGGCGTTGGCTAATTTCAGCCCGGGGTTCGAGAACCCCGGGAAACAGCGAAGTTTCTCATCACCCTGAAAGGGTTTCCGATGCGCCGTCAATTTTATAAAAAACAGGATGATCCCTTGCAGTCGCTTTGCATAAAAAGTGATAGCCAACGGAGTGGCCCTCTGTGGCCACCAGCAAGATTCAAGCGAAAGCGGAAGTTGGTAGTGACTTAATTTAGGTAAATCATCTCTGCGGTCTCTGCGAAATCTTTGCGCTCTCTGCGTCGAAACGAGCCTCTGTAACACAGAGATCGCAGACATTACGCAGAGGACCGCAGAGAGAATCAATTTAAGCCACGACCCGGAAGTTGTCTTTGTCGCTCATCAGTGAGTTCTCGTGGCGGTGATGCCTATGGGTTCCTGATTCTGATGGTGCCGGTGTTGCTCTGCTGATCGTGCGCTTCGATCTTGATTGTACAGGTACCCGGAGGAACACTGTCAGGCAGACGGAATTTGATCTGCGTGAAATTGAAGGCTGGCACGACACGTATGTCTTCCGCTCCGATATCATGCGTCTGACCGCCGCTGTCAACCAGATTAACTCTCACCGTGGAAGCGACATCGTTTGGCGCTAATTGAAGGTTCGTGACAAAAACAAGCACGCGCGTGTTCTTATCGGCGCCCTGGCCCAACAGGTCGAGTATCGGAATCACGAGGAATGGATCTCTCGTGAACCACAAGGACTCCAACGCCGCAACCTGGTTTGGATCCAACGCCGACTCCTCCAACATCAAAAACAGCGGCGGCGTCTTGATCGTCAATACCGCGGTCACCGGAGTGCCCAGCACTGCGCCGCCGATCGGGTTACTGAGAGTTACATTGAGCGTCTCATCACCTTCAAAAACACTATCGCTGACGAATGGGATAAAGAACGACTTGGACGTCTCTCCCTGGTTAAATGTGAGTTTGCCTGCAGTTGCGGAGTAATCGGAGCCGGAGGTAGCAGTCCCGTTGCTGGTCTCAAAATCAACGGTGACGACTCCCGTCG
Organism: uncultured Acidobacteriota bacterium; assembly: GCA_963708055.1. Lineage (GTDB taxonomy): Bacteria > Acidobacteriota > Blastocatellia > Pyrinomonadales > Pyrinomonadaceae > PSRF01. The sequence continues at coordinate 4,398,425 of OY970193.1, forward strand.
CACCATCCACGCGATTGACCGTAACGACAACGCCGCCTGAATCTTCAGTCGCACTGAAAGTGGCACTGCTGAATTGCAGCTTGCCGTTCGAATCGTCATTGACGATCGAACCCTGCCCCTGGCCGTCCGCTATCGTCGCATTACTCACGAATTGGAGATTGACGAAGAAGGTCTCGTCATTCTCGATCGCGAAGTCACCAAAAACCCGGACCGTGAGCGTTGCCGACGATGCGCCTGCGGGGATAAGCAACGTATTCGAGAAAACCCGCTGGAAGTCGATGCTTGAAAACGCCGTACCGTCGGTAGTCGAAAAATTGACCGCTATGTCCTGAACACTCGCACTGGAAAGGGTGACCGTGAAGACTGCGTTAGTGCTCCCGGAATTGCCCTCGGTAACTGACACATCTCCAAGACTGAGCGTTGGACCATCGTCGTCCTGAATAGACACGGTGCCTTGAGCGGTACCGAAAGTCGCGTTTACGGGACTCGTTAAGTTTACGAGGAACGTCTCGTTGATTTCGTCGATGTTGTCGCCGTTTACCTGGACGGCGATTGTCTTCAGCGTTTCCCCGGGATTGAAAGTCAAATCTCCGGAAGTCGCGACGTAGTCGGTTCCGGCGGTTGCACTTCCATTTGCGGTCGCAAAGGAAACAGTAATCGTCTGGAATGAAGGATTTGAAAGTCTTACTTCGACCGGGGCGTTACCGGATGTTCCCTGCGCGCCTTCAGTACGAAACGTCTGGACGGCTACTGAAACCGTTGGTTGCGGATCGTCATTCGTGATTGTTGCCTGGCCCTGCGCATCCGCGATGGTGGCATTGGTTGGATTGCTCAGGTCAATGAAGAAGGTCTCGTCAGGCTCAAAAACATTGTCCAGCCTAATTGAGACCTGCGGGTTTTTGGTTGTTTGACCGGGCGCGAATTCCAATGTCCCCAGGCCGGAAAAGGTATCGTAATCGACATTGTTCGTTGCCGTCCCAGGTGCGAAGCCGAACTGGACGCTGATCGGTTTCTCGCTGGCACTGCTGAGTGAAACAGTGAACGTGGCTGTGGATTGAGGAAATTGAGTACCTTCCGCGATCGAAGTGTCGTTGACAGAGATGGTCGGCGGCTGATCGTTATCGACAATCGTTCCGAAGCCTTTTCCGTCGCTGATTGTTGCATTGATCGGAGTTGTGAGTACGACCGCGAAGAGCTGATCAAATTCGTCAATGAGATCGCCCTTGACGGGTACGTTGATCGTTTTGGAAGTTTCACCCGGAAGAAAGGTTAACGTGTCGGGAAGATTCTCGAAGTCGACGCCTTTTGTCGCTGTGCTCGTCAAAATAAACACCGGAAGCGCGAAGTAGTTGACCTTAACGGTTTGCGCGCTCGCGGCCGAAAGTGTAACGGTGAAGACGGCATTAGTCGTTCCGCTATCAGTCTCCGTAACGCTTGCGTCGCTAATGCTCAGGCATGGCATCGAAGTCGTGAAGTTATTCAACAACAGCGCAACGCCTGCTCCAGCCGGCTGGGTAAACAAGACATCATCTTCGTTGTCGGAATTGAAATCACCGACGGCCAAATCGCCGGACTGCGGGCCGGCAGAGAAGCTGATCGGAGCATTGAATTGACCATTGCCCTTGTTGGTCAGGACCGAAACGCCGTCGAGATTACTGCCCACGAGGATGAAACCGCTGGTTACCACGAGGTCCGGTTGGTTGTCGTCGTTGAAGTCGCCAACACCGATCATGCCCCCTGCATCCGCGTTCGGGTAATCAGCCTTATTGAATCCACCGGCTCCGTTGTTGATGAGGACCGTAACGTGTGCCTGCGTGATAAAGCTTTGCGGTCCGGAACTTGTGGCTGCAATGTCAGGTTTGCCATCGCCGTTCAAGTCTCTGACAACGACCGATATCGGTGTTGCCGGGGTTGGTGCCGTGGCGTAATTGGAAAAGAAGCCGAAGCCGTTTCCCTGCAAGACATTGACAATGTTTGAGCCGCTTCTGAGAATGGCGAGGTCTGCTTTACCATCGGCGTTGAAATCGCCGACATCCACGTCGTCAAAAAAGCTGAACGTGCCCTGAAGTTGTATGCCGTTAAGGATGCTGAAGCCACCACTGCCGTCGCCTAACATCACGGAAAAGTTATTGGCCTGCGGAGTGATGACAACCAGATCGGCTTTACTGTCGTTGTTGAAATCTCCATTCTTGATCGCGGAGGCTTGAAACCCAACGAAGAAATTCGGAACTGAATTTCCGTTTGCCGCAAAGCCGCCGGTACCGTCGTTTATCAAGATGTAAACTCTTCCGTCCGCGGGCCGCGTGACCGCCAAATCAGCTTTTCCGTCACCATTGAAATCTGCGGAAGCGATCCTCGAAGTGGCCTGAAATCCGAAGTCACTAAACGACTTTCGCGTAAAGTTGCCGGCCCCATCACCTAAGGCCACCTCTACGCCGGCGCCGAATGGAAAACCGCCGAAGGGTTGACCCAGAGCGGCAAAGTCTTTCTTTCCGTCGTTGTTGAAGTCAGCCACAGCCAGGCCGCGCGGGCTCGCCAGCACTGAGTGATAACTAAGCGCATCGTGAAACGTGCCGTCGCCGTCGCCGATCATGATGCCGATTCCGGAACGCTGAGCCGCAGCCAGGTCTATCTTTCCATCCTCATTGAAATCTCCAAAGACAGCGAAAGCTGGTCCAATGGCGCCGGAAGTGTAAGACCTGGTTCGCGTAAGATTTCCGTTTCCGTCGCCCAACAGGATCGTGAGACCACTGGTTCCGGAGGCAACCAGATCCAGATGCGTGTCGTTGTTGACGTCTCCCGTAATTGCGGCGTGAGTGTTGTCCGGGATGGCGAGCACAATGGGTGCGTTAAAATCGGCGCTCCCGGTTCCCAGCATCATCCGATTGCCAATCAAGATGTCGATATGCCCGTCGTGATTGAAGTGTCCCGCCGTCAACATTGACGAGCCTGCGCCGGTCGACCTGCTTATGCCGGCGGCAAAAGCGCCAGTGCCGTCGCCGAGCATGATGTCTATTACTCCGAAGGACTGGCCCGGTAATGCCAAATCCGGTTTGCCGTCTTCGTTAAAATCACCAATGAGGACCTCATGCTGATTGACGCTCTCGGTGGTGAAGTTGCCGACCGGAGTTAAACCTCCGGTGCCGTCTCCCAGGAGCACCACGATGCGTCCACCCGTTGTGCCGGTGAAGAGTGGCGCGACGAGATCGAGCTTTCCGTCGTTGTTGAGATCGCTGAAGATCGGAAGGGAAGGATCACCCTGGACCGTCACGATTTTCGGAAGTGCGAATTGGCCCGTACCGTTATTGATTAAGACCGCTATTCTGCCGGTAGGCTGACCGAAGTCATCGAAATTCACAACCAGGTCGGGCTTATTGTCGCCATTGAAATCTCCCACCGCGACTTGGTCGACTACTCCCGGCAGTGGCACACCGATCGGAGGGCCGAATTTGTTTGTTCCTCCGCGACCTGATAACAGAAGCACTTCAGAGCTGCTGGAATTCGGGATCGTTGCGAGATCGAGATGTCCGTCGCCATTGAAGTCTGCGGTGGCCAGTCCAAAGAGACCGGCTTCGAGATTTATAGTCTGAGCGACTTTGAAAGAGGCCGAGGAGCAATCGACGGCATAAGTCGCGGGAGTCAGGGTGATGATGAAAGCGAGGGTGCAAAGCGGTGAGAGAAGGAGTTTATTTAAAGTTTTCAAGGATTTAATACCACCTGGCTAAAAATCAGTGAGATCGGAGGTCAACGTTTTAGGGAGCGAAACTTTGAGTAATCTACGGCTGTTTGCCAAAACGTTCAAGGACAAATTGAAGAAGTTCTTCGACCGCGAACCACGACCTACCGAAGTTGCCCGCTCGAATTCACACGGTGGACCAAGCGATGATTTACATCGGACTGAGATGTAAACCCAGGGCACGAACTACGATCTTGTCCGCAGTGTTGCCGAAGTTTACCCGCAAGCTCAGGAGCACTTCGCCGGTGCTGGGGTCTACTGAGGTTGCAGCACTATCCACGCAGATTGGCCCAGGATTGGTTTGGTCCGTTCCGTCATCCAGACGCACAACCGCAGTTTGAGGTGGTGTTTGAACTTGGGCCAGGCGAATTTGGCTGATAAAGCTTCTTTTATTCGACAGTTCGTAACACACTCGCACACCCTGAATCGAATACCCTGGAGGTACTTGCAAACCCATGTGTACTACCTTGTTGCCACCTCCTTGCGCGTTCTCTCCGGTGGTGGTGGATTCAATGACCAAGCCCGTAAGTCCACCTCCAACACCCGAGGAAACGGCATTGAAGGATGTCTTCACACTTGGATCGCCCGGTAAAAGGTCAAAGTGATTGATCCACATGATCGGTTTTTTAGTGAGCGTCGGACGGACTTTTTGCGCTGTGGCGTTTGCTTTTGTTTTAGAGGTTGTTGCCATTTCGGTTGGTTCTCCATTCAAGAGGTTTGGCGTGGTTGAGGACGAAATGAACTTCCGGTAAGGACTTCCACGCCAGGCAATAATAAGGTCCTTATTAGCAATGATCTTTCCCGGTCATTTTGTTCTGACCAATCACAAGCTCATTGCCTTACGTGCAGAACGCGAGCGGCTACTCCTGGAAGCCCGACTTCTTTTCCTCTGGAGTAGCATCGAAAGTTGGTGGGAGGAAGAGCTCTCCTTCCTCGAAATAAAATTCCCTAACTGTCTCGACCGCGACGTTCTGGGGTGCGCTGCCCTGGATATGAAGGCGGCCAGGAGCTTTAACCTTTTCTTTGAGGCGTTCTTTGGACGTGTTGCCACGGTCCGAGAACTCGATGCGCATTCCTTTAGCGAGGTCCTCATCCGTGAAGGTCTGCCCCGGGGTCTTAATGGAAATGATCTGATCGAAGTCATTGGGTTTGGTGATCAAGTGGGCCAGAAACAATTCGGAACCCTTACCGAAGAGTAGATATTCGAGTTTTGAAGGCTTGGCGGCGTTGGGATCAAACTCACGGAAATGCACGACGTTCACTACGTTGACATCAAAAACGCCTTCCTTAGGAGGATTCTCGAAATCGCCAATGAAAGATGTGCCGCCTCTTTCAAGATGGCCGCGAATAAGGGCGTTGCCTCTGAATTTCTTCAGCGCGGATCCTTTCGGATCTATCTGCGAGAGGACAAACTTCCCCGGATTGAGCGTATACATCTTCACTGCCGGGTTTTTCATACGATCCTTGAAATAAGTTTCCGTCAGATTGCGATTCCCGTCAGTAAATGTGGCCTCCAGGATCACCTGGAAACGATGAGGCGAGTCAAACTCTGGCCCAACCCCGTTGTCAACGAACATTGGAAGGTGTGAAAGAAAGGCTGTCTTTGTTCCAACCAGCATCATGTTATGTGTATGCGGTGCGTCCTCATGAGTTGGATTGATCATTAAAGGCTGCGCCGTGGACGTGAGGCTGAGACAGCCTATGCCGGCAATCGCATGGGCACTGGTCTTGAGAAACTCTCTGCGGCTGTTATCTACGGCCTCTTTGTAACGCATTGTGATCGACCCCTATCAACATCGACGAACGTCCCGCATAAGCTCGAAACTATTCAGCGAGTTCTGTCCACAAACATGTCCTGTCGGTAGTGTCTTGATTTAAAATAATCACTTCTGCGGCCTCTGCGTAATCTCTGATGTTATGAAGCAAGCGGGTGCCGCTTTCGTTTACCCGAGAGTGGTTTAGACTCACGGTTGACATGAAACTGAAAGGAGACACCCGCTATGAGCCACATTATATATTGCGGCGTCGACTTTCATGCACGTCAACAAACAATTTGCTGTTTGAAAACTGAAACCGGAGAGCTCACTAGCCATGAGCTCAAGCACGACCACAAGGAAGCGCTGCGTAAGTTCTATTCCGAGTTGGGCGGTCCAGTAATCGTGGGCCTCGAGGCCAGCGGTTATACGCCCTGGTTCGAACAACTGTTAGAAGAACTGGGGCACCAGGTCTGGCTCGGGGATGCGACCGAGATTCGTCGGCGCGCCCGACGGCGGCAAAAGAACGACCGTCGCGATGCGGAACTGATCCTGGAGCTGCTGTGCCACGATGAGTTTCCGCGCATTCACCGGCCGTTACCACAGAGTCGGGAGATCCTGCGCATGCTCCGTTACCGGCATAAGCTGGTGAAGGTGCGCACGATCGTCAAGAACAGCCTCCAGGCGTTGTCGATTCAAGCCGGCCTTTCGTTACAGGCTCGCTTGTTCACTCGGCAGGGTACACAACAACTGGAAGCACTGGCGATGTCGCCGGTAATGAGCCAACAACGACAACAATGGCTGGAGTTGCTGCAGGAACTCAACCAGCGCATTACGGAAACGGAAGGGTGGCTCAAGCAACAAGCGCTGCCCGACCCGCGGATCAGTCTGTTGCGCACTCATCCGGGCTTGGGTTTGCTCAGTTCCTTAGGGATCGTACATACGCTCATTCCCGTGAGTCGCTTTCCCAACACCCGCAAGTTGGCTGCCTATGGTGGCTTTGATCCAATGGAACGTTCGTCGGCGGACAAGAAACGTTACCTGGGAATTAGTAAAGCCGGCTCTCGCTTGCTACGGTTTTTGTTAATAGAGGCAACGCAGACGGCCGTCAAAACCGATCCTGATCTGAAACGCTTCTACCGCCGCCTGGCCCAACGCCGTGGCAAACCAAAAGCCAAAGTGGCCGTGGCCAGGAAGCTACTCATTCGCAGCTTTATCATGCTGCGCGATGAGATTAACTATGCGGAGTTCCAACAACGAGCTATCGCAGCTCGGCTGGCCCGTGAGTTCGCTAGGCCTAACGTGCCTGTTCCTCTGATTGGGCAGCCAGCCTCTCCTGCTAAGGGCTGAGAGGAGAGAGCGAATTGAACTTCATGGTTGCAATAACCGCATAGATGATTGAGCGTAGTTTCGCCACTGCTCAATTGAAGTATCGCTAACGATGTTTACACTCTGTTTACCACTCAGTTTCATGTCAAAGAGCAAGGGGCAGCTAAACCAATTCATTAGGCGCCGTCAGCGTCAGGACGAAAGTGTGCTTAAAAAGTTCTTGACATCGATCGTCGCTTCATAGATGCGTTCTCTGCGTCGATGCGAGATCATGTAACACAGAGATCGCGGAGATTACGCAGAGGACCGCAGAGAGAATTCAATTTAAGACAGCACCGTCCTATCAATAATGAGTTTTCAACGTGAAAACGTTTCAAACTGGGAAAATCAGAATTCGAACGCGTTCCATTAGCTCCAGTCCATTCAACACAGGCAGTTCAAAGCTTACCAGCAGGAGATCGTTTTGCGCGTGGCCCACGCATTCTTTCAGTGCTGCGTCTCCATCTATGCAGTTGTCAACCTCCCAGCTTTCGTGGTAGTGGGGTAATAGTGTGTTGGTGATTGAAAGTCGATTCCTTAGGTTCGTTCGGTGTTAGGATGCGCCACCTAAACGGCGCGGACTGGCAAGTGCGCAAACACTCGCCAGTCCTACCACGGACAATCCAAGCGAGCGTCCATCCCTAGACCATGAAGACTGGCAAATCGCACTCGCACCATACAAAGGCAATCCCGGCCCAGCATTGACGCTTGGCTTTCACTTCATGGCGTTGCGAGGCTACATCTACACCGAACCGATTAAACGTGATGAAGCTATCGAAGCGATTGATCGTGCCGTCGAAGTTTTGTATCCGTTCACGGAGTTTTACGAGGTTCCGCAAACCCTGTTTCATCGACTGATAGAGGGCAAGCTGACTTTGGAAGAAGAAGAAAAGTTAAAGGCGTTAGGCTTGAAGTTTTGACCGCCAGCGTGATCGTTACGTAAGACTAAAGGGCCGATTCGTCGGCCTTTTGGTTTTATGCGGTGAGCAAATCTCCCAACGTCCACACACTCTTAGTGATGCCCGCTTCCATTGCCGGAGTGCATTTGATTGAACTGTGAAATCCGGCAGAAATTGTAATGAGCAAAGTGCAAAGCGTAGGCCGCTTTTAGATTCTCCCACTTCTTGCTAAAGCCGTTCGTTAATCGCGTCAATCTCCGCATCGACATTCTGATCGTGAGGTTCTGTCTCTCAACGTGCGAGGTACATACGCGATCTGGATCGGGGCGTCCGTGTTGCGGTTCTGCCATCGTGCCCATGACACGCGCCGGAGAGTATCTGTGTTCGTCCGGCGCTTCACCATACACTTTCACCAATTGCGCGAAGTCAGTCCGACCGCCAAGTGTGAAACCGATAGTGTCACGATACGGCGCAAAACCATCTGTGGTTACTTGAAACTCGCCTTGCGTGGCTTGGTCTAATTTGCTGATAAAGATGTTTGTGTCCGGCGCGGTGCGTCGGCCTAGATGCCAACTAAGAATGAGTTTGCTCGTGCGTTCGATTGCAACGAAGCAATAGGCATCGCCAAGTTTCTCAGTGCTGAGAGCCTTGCGCGTTTTGGTCTTCTCTTTCATCTGAACGAATGCCCACAGCTCGTCGCATTGAACGTCTTTGACAGGGACGTTGCGGATCAGATTTTCAAGAAGCATTTCGCATCGCTCACCAACGCGCTCAAGCAGCGAAAGAATCGTTTTCTTCTCAACACCGGTAATGCGTTCTGCGCTTCTGATTGAAACGCCTTCCACGAGCAATTGGAGCACTTGCAAAGCCTTCTCTATCGGAAGGCGCATAGTCCCAAGGGGACGATCCCGGAGTTCTGAAAATGTCTTTTGGCAACCGTTACAGCGGAAGCGTTGAACGCCTTTGCGATCCCTTCCAAACTTCTTGGTTTGGATCTGGCAATTGTGGCAAACCATCGTGGACTCTCCTATTGAAGTCCACACAGGAAAGGCGTACTATGCGGCTGCTACGTCGCGTGGCCTTTGGCTGCGTGGATAGTTCGCCTCGGTGGAAGTTAGCGCTTCCATTGAGGCTTTGATAATCTGGAGCGACCGGGGTGAGATTCGAACTCACATACAATCCCTGCGAAGGAAAAGCTTTATCCGTTAAGCTACCCGGCCACCAAAAAGACCAAAGCCCAGCAAGGCGATCCGTATTGCTTTTGCTGGGCTTTTCGTTTAGCATGTCCTCATTATCGCAAATTTGCGATAACCGTGCAAGTAGGTAAATCGCGACATATCGCAATTTTGTGATACCATGAATCTATGGACGCTAAAGTCCTATAGGCCGCTCGATGGCACCAGTGCCGCACAAGAGTGGTGCAACTCCGTAGGTGGCGATATTTGGGCAGTGTTCGCGTGGAATATGGATTACCTATGCGGGCAAGAGATTGATAAATGGAGTCGGCCTTGGGCGGCGATTCTAAGGGGCGGTAAGCGTGAAGATAAGAAGAGCTGTGCCGGGTTAATTGAGATCAGGTTTGAAGTTGGAAACGTTCAGTACCGCCCTTTGGGGTTTTTCTCCGGGGAGATGGAGTTTACGTTTTTGTTTTTTGCCAAAGAGATCGGCGATGAGTTTGAGCCAAAGGCGGCGTGTCAGATCGCAAAGGCCCGCAAGTCGGAAATAGAGAAAGACGGGAGACTAGCAAGTGTCTTTATTATCGAAGAAAACATTGACGAAGAAACTAGTGACGAGTAGGTCATTTCGCAAACTCTACGTGTGGGAGCAACTGAAGCGAAGCATACCGTTTCAGATCCGAACCATGCGAGACGAGCGTGGATGGTCGCAACAACAAGCGGGCAAGGAGCTACAAAAAACACAAAGTCTAATTTCACGATTTGAATCTCCGGCCTACGCCAAATTGAGCCTACAAACACTTGTTGAAATTGCTGATGGTTTTGACGTAGGACTCTTAATTAAGTTTGTTCCATTTAGCCGACTTGTTAGGGAGTATGAGGATGTTTCGGCAGTCGCGCTATCCGCAAAAAGCGTCACGGATAAGAAAGAAGTCGCAAAACTTGAAGCGTGGGCTAGTGGTCAAAGCATCGATCTAGCGGCGACTCTTAAAGCAGGTCTCAAGAAGCAAGCTGCTGCCGGTCTCCAAGCATTAGATGAACCTGTGAGCACATCAGCCGTGCAGCGCACCCTAGTTTTTAGCTCGCCCGAACTTGTGATTCAAACCGATAATTCCACATCCAACCAGCCCGTAGCCCAGCCTCAAACACTAGCGGTTGCCGCGTAACAGTTAGGAGAGAAAATGGCAGACGACACAAACGTCGAACCCGATGTAAAGGACGGACTTCCAAAAAGCGCGTTCGCTAAAGCGACCGATCAGGTCAGAATACGCTCTGATCGTTTTCAACAGATCTATGCCAACAACATGACCATGAGTCTTAATACCTGGGACGTAGCAATTACGTTTGGCCAAATAGCAGGCGAGCAGGAAGGCAAAACAGTCATTGAAGAAACCGTCAAGATTTCGATGACCAGAGAGATTGCCAAAGTTTTGGCGCAACTTCTTAATAACCACATTGCTATTTTTGAAGATAGGTTCTGGGAGATCAAACTGCCCGTGGTAGAGCCTTCTGCTGCCGAAGCCGAAGCCGAAGCCGAAACCAAGCCGACAGAGTAATCGCCCGGATTACTCTATTAGTTCTGCACAGCTATAAAGAGGTAGAAGCAAAATGACCTTAGAAAATGGCAACCAAAAGGAAGGCGGAGCCGGGCTTTCTATTTCGCGTTGTATCTAGGGTTAGCACATTGGGGCGCATTCATCGCAATACTGATTTTGCTGGTAACTATTGGGATGCTTCTCAGCACGTCTCAAATCACGGGCAACGTCGCCCACCCCAATAGTGCCGTTGCGATCCTATGCGTTTTATGGGCTGGCGAGGTTTATTTGATTATCCGTGTAGTTCAACTTGGCAACAGGTTAGCACCAAGCTATCGCGGCTTGGGGTTAATTCCGCACCCGTTTAATCACATCATTACCTTCTTGGCGGCGACCGGAGTAGTTGTCTGGGACGTGCTACTTGTGTTGGCTAAATTGTGACCTTTGCTCACCAACACACTATTACCCCACTACCGCTTTCGTGATCGGCAATCTCTTGCACTAAGCCCGTACTATCGGACTGTCCTCGACATGCAGAATTCTTATGGCCGGAGGGTACTTGTTCGCGCTTTACTGTTCTGGTCCAAACGGCACAGCGAAATCTTTTAAGCGTAATTACACAGCTCACGCAAGACTCAAACTATGCAAAATTCTCTGCACGCAGTAAAGACACACTCCTACTACTCCCGCGCACGATGCGGTTTGTTCTCCGCAGCAAAAAACCGGAGCACTCCTCTACCGAATCAAACTAACGATCGTAAGGATTATGGTTGTCGTGATGCTGGATGCTGATGTCCCGTTCGACGCTGATGCCGGAGCGCCGGGAGAAGATATTGTCCCGGCGATCGCCGAGCCATTATCTGGGGATGTTCCTCCAGGTGCAGATGACACAGCACCAGGAGAGCCTATTTGACCAGCAAACGCAGAAACGGTTAATGCCAAGCTCAGGATCGCAACAGCGCACGTCTGGCGTAAACTTTTCATTTTGGGTGCCTCCTAAAGAAATGCAAAACTTTTGCATCTTTGAGAATGATGCAAAACTTTTGCGTCGCACCCTAGATCACAGCAACTTTTCTTGCAAGAGCCTGACGGATTGCGTTAGATTTAGCCTCGCCGCTTTCCTCCCAATCAACGTCGAATCAATATCGAAACTTGGCTCTCACGTGTTCGAACTCAATATGGAAGGACCACACACTTATTGCGACGTTTCGTCCTAGCTGGCTCCCCCCAGTGGACAATCGTTCCGATTACTTGAGATCGAGCGCGCTTCGACGAGGGTCTTGCCCATCGTAGCGAATTCCGATTTGCGCGCCCGGCTTGAGCCCTACTGGCACATCGAAGGTGCTCTCGGTGCCGTGATACTGCATTGCACCTACGCTGTAATCGTATCGAACGATCCAGGGATGCCGCCGATTCACCCGTACGCTGACGTTTTGCTCCACTGATGTGATCGTACCGGTTGCCTGCCTCCCGTACTTCCGAAGCGCCTCACCTTTGCGAAGTGACGCGACCCGTCGCCACCCGAGCGTCAGACCAACTGTAGCGAATCCCGCGCCAATGCTCAGAAAGTTCACTCCAATAACCCAACGTGGCTCCCCCACTGCCGTCGACCCATCGGTTGCTTCATTCGCTAAGAGTACAAACGCGAAGCCTGCGCCCACTGTAAGGAACGCCAGCCCGAGAATCGAGAACACGAGCGCAACGACGCCCGAACCTGTAGCGAAGAAATCACGTGCTTGTGGCATTCACTTCTCTCTCCGTCGCACCGTCTTGCTTCGTCCACGCGACCGGCTGGCGGCTGAAGGTAGAGTTGACGCGGCGGCGCGATTTCACTAACTCATCGGCGGACCAATCAGGTTGCGAAACACGCCCCGTCGCTTGCGTCCAACGATCCGTTGGGCGGTGTGCCCAACCAATGAGAACGCCAGCCTCGGCATAATTAACCACACTGAGTTAGTTTGATGCCATGCTCTTTCATCAGTCTGGCGAGCTTAAGCATCTTGCGAAACTCGGTCGCGTAAGGAGCGGGTACCGACACCTCCTTGCAGAAGCCCTCGGGATCCATACCCTCCAATTCATCAGCATGCTTGAGAATTTGAAGATGAAACATTGCGACCTTGCTCTTCGATGCCGCCGCACCATGCACAGCTGTTTTGATGTCATCGATCATAAACGCTCCCTTCGTGCTGCCTACCAGGTTCCGCAACTTTTCATGGTCTCAATTACTTGATAACAGTTGTACTTTGGACCTTTGTCTAGTTCGATACCGACCTGTCTCATCAAAATCAGGGCCTTATTCTCCCGTCTACGAGCTTCCGAAACATCTCCGGCTAAATGTTCAAGCAGGGCTCTTTCAAGATAAAGCCGTGTCACGCTCGAAATACTAAGAAACTCACCTTCGCAGGAAGTAAACAGTTCTCGTGCCAGTTCAAAATTACCTCGCAGTCGGGCTATAACGGCTTTGTACGCCTGGATACTCACTATGTCGAATTTCTGTTCCGGATATTCCATCCCCTGAGACATAAAGAGTTGTTCAGATTTGTTTAGATACTCTTCTGCTTCGGATAGACCATCGATCGCCGCTACATTATCTTTCAGCAGTCCCTCTTTTAGATCCCGGGCGGCATGCTCAGTGGTGCAGCCTCCCAAAACCATGTAAGTCGGTGCGACATCACAAACCAACTGGCCACCGAAGTCATTAAGTATGTCTAACGCTCGCTTGAGCTTGGCGATAGCAAGCGAGAAATTCCCTTTCTGACGTTCCACCTCGGCTTCGGAAAACAAAATGCTCGCCTCCAGTCTTTTATCCTTCAATTTAAGATTCTGACCCTGAGCGAAGTCGATGAACTCGGAGGCCTGATCAACTTCACGCCTGTCGCAACACGCCCTTGCAAGCAGACGCAGCCCACATTCGCGGATGAGCCGTGGGTTATCGCGGATGTGGTCCAGGCAGCGCGTGGCAATTCGTATCAGAGCATCCCACTTACCCCAGTGACGCAAAATATGTCCGATCCCATAAGTTTTAATGACAGCATGATGTTCAATAGACGATGAACCGTCCCCAACCAGGAACAGATTTAGCGCTTGATCCAGATGCTGCGATTCACCGCTGTTAAGGTGTTTTTCGATGTGCTGCGCAATATCGTCCACACTGTCCTTTAGCTCCGGTTGGATTGATTCATAACTTGAAGACGAAGCCAGCCTCAGTACGCCCGGAGCATAATCTCGCCACCAGCGAATCTCCATCTGGGCGCGGGCCTCAACGCGCTCGGTTAGCATCCGCTGCGCATAAGCTTGGACCAGTGGATGCGTGGTGATTCGGCCATGTGCCGATCTTTCTTTCTCAAAGAAAGAACTGGCTTGGAGTGTTTCGCATGCTCTTTGCAGATCAGTCTTTTCCACACCGGCAATTATTCCCAGCGCCTTTGCTGGTGTGGGGCGGCTGGAAAAGGCCTTGGCCATGAGTACTAACTTGTCGTTCTCGGTAAAGAATCGCTCCCAGACCCGACTAATCTGATCAAAGATCTCATCAATTTTGCCTGCCACCTCCTCAGTTTCAGATTGCGGGGTATTAGTGGAGATCTCATCGACGACCTGTTTTAGTGGAATCGACTGAGTCGCAACAGCGCCCAACACCTTAATTATCGCCCATGGATTATTGCCGGCGATCTTCGCTAACCGATCTTGCTCCTGAGCCGGACGCAGTCGTACGGGAATCTGGTTCCTCGCGGAATAGGCATTAATAAGCTTACGCGCGTGTTTCGGAGATAAGCCCTTTACCTGAATATGATGAGAGTGCCCGGAAAGATCTATCTGATCCAGGAAATCCTTCAGACTGATTCGGGAACTGAGTAGTAATTTGCTTGAGCTCTTCAGGTTGATAAAGAATCTGAGGATCTTTTTCTGGTTTTCAGAGTTGAGCGCGTCGAAACTATCAATCAGCACGAGCACTTGCTTGTCCTTTTTACCTGACAATCATAACAATCATAGTTGTGCACTTACCATCTTCCCGAATCGTGAGATAAGAATTAACTGTGTAGCCGCAAACTCCAGATAAGGGATGGCGCTCCATTGCGAAGTGCAGTTATTTCCCATAGGTTGAGCCGAAGTGCTCCTCACCTTGGACAATCTTTGCGACTGCGCCATTGGATTTACATCAGTAATTCAATTTTTAGCCGATCCAGGACGACACTGATAGGATTTGCTACCCCATAGCTTTCAATCCTCTTTACCTTGTTGGCGGCTGAACCGGGCGCTGTATTCGACTTCGCGGTTTGTGACCTCTGCAACGATTCCGGCAATTTTGTCATGCCGCCAAAAACCAATCCCAGAGCGTTTTGCTTTGCGTCAACCACCAGTGAGCCGCTGTCGCCTTGCTCAACAAACTTTGTAAACTTCGTCAAATCCGGCTCTATCAGAAACTGATCCTGGAAAAATGCTGACTGCCCTGTGCGAGCATAGCGAATCCAAATATCAAGATAGATCGAGAAGACGATCCCTGCCGTGAAGCCGGTGGTCCGTCCAAACTTGCACGCGGCTTCTCCCGGTTCGACGTCGTCCTTTTGGACATATCCCTTAACCGCGCCAATTAGTGGAATGACGGGCTTATGAGCGCAAGGCGCCCACAGCCTCGCGATGGCGGCATCGATGTGATTGGGGTGATTCATGTCCGCAAACGTCAACCCGGAAAAGTTTACTAACGACGCGATCGGTCGACTGCTCGACGCTTCACCCGGACTCGGCTGCATGATCACATCGCTCTCATCGACATTAGACCGCCGCAAATCGGCGAAGACATGTGAGTTGCTGAGCAGATGAATTTCTTTCCGGCGCGACAGTTTGCTTCTGCGAGTACAGAAATAGCCGATAGTTCCGCTTTCGCCTGTCAGGTTAGTATTAGCGCCGCTGAGACCACCGATTATTACTTCCTGTCGGTCACGCATGCCGTTTGAGTAGGGCCGCCACTCCGCCGTGGGTTCGGCAATAGCTGCGGCCAAAAACTCCGCGACCGGCATTTCGATTAGCACAACCGGAATATCGCGGTACATTGCCGGCAACGGCATCGCGCCAGCGCCGACCGCCCACGGTTGATTAGCATCACTCACAAAAACCTGAATGCAATAACGGTTGTCGCTCGGTAGTCTCCCGATTCCGATGGCGTGGATAGTATTTGAGAATCCCGGCCGCAAGTATCGCGAGCTCAACTCACGTTTTCTTTTAATGACGGATCTAAGCACCCGGCGATTCTTGCGTGGTCTACGACGGAACATCCGTGCGCGCCGGAAGTAGCTGACCACAAAATAGATCAGCCACAGCAGCGCTATTCCCATTGCTATCCAGGTAATCGCATCGTCGTAGTAATAGGACGTGGTTCCGCCATCCGCGTTTGTACGCATCCACAGTAGATGTTTTCCGAAGCCGAACAGCAGCATTGTTTCCTCAGAGGTAGTCGATTGACTCCGGTTCTTCTACCACGATGGGATGACAGAAATCTTTTTGGCTGATTGATTTCGAATCTTCGCCGTCATCGTCTTCGGCGATCGGGCTCAAGTCAATCTGCCTGCCGCTTGGACTCGAGAGGTATTGGTAGTAGTCAGGCATGTCGCTATAAACTGCATCGGCGGCCGGATCAACGTTCCTGATGTCGATCCGGTAAGGGAGGCCGGCAACGCGCTTGAGCGAATGTGTCTCTTCCCGCTCGTCGATCCGGATCCTGAAGCTGACCTCGTCACCTTCGATCTTGACGCCGATGGTCTCCGCTACATTCCCAAAGACCTCTCGATGTGTTGCGATTCCACTGGCATCTTTCTCCACCCGTTCAAAGAAAAGATTTCGGTCCAGCTTGTGAGCATAGAAAAGTCCATTGCCGATGTAGATTTTCGCGAGCGGATGATTTTGTTTGGTCGTCGGTCCCAGGTCGGTGGCTCCGTGCAACGCGTGCATGTTCACAATCCACCGAAAGTCATTAGGGTCGCTGGAATCAAGCCGGTCAAAATCTCCGCCCTGATAGATTTCAAAACCCTCAATTGCCGGACTAGCCAGGGCTTTGATTTCCAACTGCACATCGTGGGGCGGGAGGTTTTCGTAACTGGCGATATCCTGGTAAACGATGACGTCGTTGTCGGCGCCTTCCTGAAAAGTGGGCCGCTGAAGTTTGATACTTAACCGGTGTTTGTTATCGCGGATCGCTGCGATCTCACCGCGTTGCTTATCTTTATTGAAGCAAACAATACCGAGGCCGGTGAATCTGACGAGTGCGGTAGCAGAACTTTCATTGAGGGACATGATTTTCTCCATTCTTCACTTACATAACTGGGACTCGGATTGGAGTGACGTTTGCACCTAAAACGTAACGCGGGGCAAACCTGAGGAATAATGGTAGTGCTCGTTTCTGCACACAGAGAAGAAGCTTAGGCGTTCAGCTACTGGAATAATCGATTAGTTGCAAATCCACGGGCCAAAGACTTTCCCGCAGGCGAACCTTTTGACTCCTGGGACGGTCACAGTTTTGACTCCTTGCGGAAGATCCGCTTTGACTTGCCACGTATATCTTGCGGTGACGACAGCGGCCGAGCACTTCGTAAACGTTGATTGAAATTCGATCGGACCGAGCGTGGCAACCGCACTCTGGACCTCCACTCCAAAAGTCGCGGCAATGATCCGCGAACGTTCTTGCTCAATCTTCCGGCGCCACTGCGCGGCGAAGCTGGAGATCAAATTTGCGGCAATCCGTTCTTTGTCGGAGTCGGAACACTCTGTCTTGGGAGTTGGTATCTGGGTTTCCTCCCTGGGTTTGACAAGCGCGACGAAGTCCGCGGATTCATCCCGGCGCAGATCGTTAAAGGAGCGACTCGTCGGGCTAAAACTCATCTGCGCCACAGGAGCGATGGTATAACTGCCGCCCGCTCTTAACTGGCTGAATGTGTAGTACCCGTTTGTATCGGTCGTAGTTGCAGTGAGCTTTGAACCTTCAAGCCTCACTCTTACGCCACCGATTGGCCCACTGGCAGATATCACTCGCCCGCTAATCTTGTAGAACACCACCGGCGGAGTTGATGTTGGCGATGGCAAAAGAAACGGAGAAGGAGACGGTGACGGCGAGGGGGTTGAAGATGGAGATGGAGATGGAGATGAATCATCAGGCCGTGCCGGCGAAGGCGACAGAGTGGATAGCGATGGTGACGGAGACGGAGACGGAAAATCTGACGGCGAGGGCAATGGCGATGCCGCCTCAGAAGCAGGCTCTGCCGGCAAAAGCAAACCTTGAGGCAGCGATGGATATTGCAATGGCGGTGGTGGTGGCGCGGTCGTTTCCACGGAGAAAGATTTTGTAAAGACCATCGCTAGCAGCACAGTTGTTACACCGCCTAACGCGATCCGTCGCCACCAGCGTCTTCGTCTCTGTTTACCACCTGCCTTCGAGTTTTCCTGGATGAGTCGAGCACCCTCGCTCCATTGTTCGCCGCCCGGCTCAACCTCAACCAAAGGCGTACCGTCCGCAAAGCAAAACGCCAGCTCAGGGTCAGCATAAGAGGTACAGCATTTTGGACACGTACTTATCATCGTTAATAGTTGGCGTAACCACCAAAGAGTGAGAATGCGGCCCAGTAGACCGGCTTCTTCGTTTCGTCTCTGCTTAATAACTCGAGCTGTGCTTGTCGCAAGCTCTCAACAGAGCTCATCCGTTTCTCTTTACGGTTGCGATGAAAAGCAATCATCAAATCCTTGGTAGGCTCCGAATCAACCTTCCATTGACTCGCGATTACGACCGGAGCACCCAAAGCCAACCAGGTGCGGGCGATGCCAATTGCTCCTTCGCTTTTGTTGTAGCGTTCAAATCCAGTCTCGCATGCTGAAAGCACTACGAGTTTCGCCACTGGCAGTTTGTAGGCGCCGAGTTCGGAGGTCCGTAACTCACCGTTCGTAAAAAGCAGCTTTGAATTACCCGGCGATTGCCGGTTTGCTAAAAAGTGGCCGGCGAAGTGAATCACCTCCGCTTCCGGAACACTGCGCAGAAACTTTTCTTTAGTGGCTTCGGCGCTAACCAGTTCCAGCGACTTCTGATAATGGGCGGTGATGGTCCTGGCTTCGGTTTCCGCATCTTTCAGGTCCCGCAGGTTCGGGTTCTCTTCGCGATCGAAGTCAGGATTGCCCACACTCAAGAGGCTTTCGTTTCTGTTCTCCCGCCGCCGTGCATTCTCGGTTGCAAGCACCAACACTGAAGAGCTCGGCGCGTAAAACAGCGCAAAGGTTTGCAGCAGATAGTTTCCTTCCGGCGAAACGAGAGTGGCGAAAGCGAGTTGATGCATAGACTTGTCCGGAACAAAGCAAACCTGCTTTTCGAGTACGAGATCAGGCGGGATCAACAGTTCATAAAGATTCTGGGCGGCTCTTTTGATCTCGGCGGGTGAAGCCCTGCTAATAATCAAGCTCTGATAGTCCTCGATTTTCTTTTCCAGTTCAGAGGACGTAATTTGCTTTTCCAGTAGCTCAAACCGTGTCTTCGACACGTTCCAGATTGCGAGTTTCTCGGGCAGCACCGCATATTGCACTACCTGAACCTGTTCCGGCAGGCGCGCCTGGATTTCTGCAAGTGACAATGGCCGAGCAACCGGACCAAAATTCTTTTCGACTTCGACAATCGATTTTGCTGATTCAACAAAATCCAGCAACGAACGTGCTCTTGACGCTTCGATGAGAGTAAATGCCCGACGGCTATCACCCTGGGCCAGAAGGTTCGCAGTAGCCGCGTCAAAAACGCCCTGCTCACTCGCGAAGAACGCCTGGCGCGAATCGTCTTCGCGGATCGTGGCACGATACGTTTCAGATAACTTGAAGACGATCTTCAGCTCGCTGGAAAAATCGTCCTGCCGGTTGAGTTGCTGGAAACAAAACAACTTGCCTCTATGAATCTGGTACAGAGTTTCGCTAACTTCGGGAAAACGGCGGTACAAGTCCAGCGCCTTGTCGTAATCCGCGAGGGCCTCAGGGCAGTTTTTTGACCCTCTTCTGGCGTCTGCCTGTAAAAGATAAACTTCGGCGATCTTGCGAGCGTTCTCCGCCCGATCGCCGTCTTTAACGGCAATTTCCATTGACGCGCTCGCATACTCCAGCGCGGCTGGAAAATCCTCCCTGAAAGTCGCTGCCTCAATCATGGAACGGAGAGAATCATTAATGCGACGACTCGACGGCAGTAAATTCCGGGCTATGCCTAATCGCTCGTGAGCGAGGCTCTGGGCAGTGGAGAAGAGCTTTAGTTTTAGCGCGAGGTCGACCATGACTCCCTTGTTGCGCCAGTCCTGACCTGGATTTTGATAATTGCTCTCTCCCGCATTAAGAAGCTTTCCGGCGTAAAGCAAGGCCGGTTCAAGCTCTCCCAGTTCGGAGTAGTGCACAGCGAGAGCATGTTGTGTGTGTTCGATCTCAAACGCGTTATTAGCTGCCTGGGCCAGGCGCAACGCCGTTTTGAGATTCCTGGCAGAGTCGGAAAGGCGGCCCTGCCGATAGTCGCCCATGGCGAGCCAGTAGTAGGCAGGTGGCAATAGAACTCTAAATTTCCTGTTTTCAGCATTGGCGATAACTCCCGCCAAACGGGACCGGCTTTGGGCAATTCTCGCAATGTCAGGTAGAAACTGAACGGCCCAACTCTCGGCCAGAGAGGCTTCGCACTCAGCGCCGAGTTGCATGAAGAGATCCCGGCTCTCTTCAAACTTGGAGATAGCCTGCGCGGAGTTGGAAATGAGTTTATATCCGTCGGCGAGAACATTCTGCGCCTGCAACAACTGTCCCACTTTCTCCGGGCCGACGTTCGCGTAGAATTGAGCTAGTTCCAGGAAAAAAGAATCGTCGTTTTGCGCTTGTTCAAAATTCCCGATGTAGGTCAATGCATCGAGATTCTCTTTGGCTTCGTCATGACGGCTCTGTTGCTTTGCGGTCAGGAATCTGCGCGCAAGTTGCAGCGGGATCATAACTGCGCCGAGAGTGCCCTTCGTTGCGTTGTGAATTTTTTGCGCATGCCCGCCGTCATGATTGCGATAGGCGATGAGGAAGTCTGACAATACCTGTTCACTCGATTTGAATGACGATTGTCGGCTTTCGAGCCGGGCAAGATTTTTTCGCGCTTCATCAGCCCATGGCGAACTTGGATCCTTTTCCAAATAGCGTGTCCACGATTCTTTTGCCTCGCTCGGCATATCCAGTTCCTGCAAAGCCAGGGACTTATTGAATAACGCCTCCAGTAAACTGCTGTCGATCTCAGTGGCCTTCTTAAACTCTTCCAGGCTGCGTGCCAGCTCTTCGAACCTCTTCTCCTTCGCCAGCGTTTTTGATAGCTCGAAATGCGCCACGCCCAGGTCGTTATGAATCTGCGCGTTTCGCTCTGAAAATCTCAATGCGGTTCCGAATTCTTCGATGGCTTTCGGGTAATTCTGTTGCGTGAGATAAAAGATCCCCAGCTCATGATGCGATCGCGCGTTTGAATAATTTTCGGCAGCATCGATTAGATTGTTTTCAATCTGTCGCAATTTTCGCAGTTCGCTTGATTCCGGCGATCCACGCAACTGTGACAGGGGCGCGTAACCGAAGTCTGAAATGCGCGATTCAGTCAGTCGAGACTGGCGGTAAATCGATCGAAGTTCGGCGAGATTGTCCACACGACGTTGTCTACTGAAGTAAACTGCCAGACTCACAACGGCAATCACGAGAACCGCAAGCGCGCCGGCATATTGAGGCTTACGCAGAAATGCTTGAAGCGAGACAAAGAGGGAGAATTTGCTGTCTGCCCGACTCAAATGCGTGGCCATCGCCTTTTCTTTCAATTTCTCGGTCAACTCCAGTTTGAAACGTCTTTCGGAGTTGTGCGAGAGCGTTGCTCGAAAGCTCTCCGCCTCAGCGGCGTCAAGACGACCCATCACGTAATCGTTGATGAGGCCTTCTTCCATAAGCTCCACCTGCGAACAAAATTCTTCGTCGGAAAACATCAGCTCCTCTAGCCTTTCAAGCGTAGACTCCTCCGCCACACGGCCTAATAAGTACTCACGGATAGTCTTTTCACTTTTCAGTGATACATCCATCGCCGCTGCCCAATTTAGAGTGCAATTAGCTAGAGTTTCGTAACAGCGCGTTCTTAGGCCATGCAGTCCTGAACGCAAAGTTTCAATTTCCGCTTGCTACGCATCACACGCATACGCAAGGCGGTTTGCGAGGTTTTTAGACTTTTCGAAATCCGCTGGTGCAGTTTGATCTTCGCGATTTTTACGTCGGAAAAATAAGTAAGCAACAAAGTTCGAGTTTCGGGAGGAAGTTCCTCCAGACATTTATCCAAACACTCACTGGAAAAACTCGGTTCTTCCGGCGCTTTGGCGGCAATGGTTACGTCGTCGATGTCCAGATGAGGTCGTTGTTCTCGCAACCATTCCCGGTAGACATTCCTGGCGACGCCATAGCAGTAGGCGAGTTTGTTTTCGATTTTCTCAGTACTTGCTTTCACGATTACGCGGTTAATGGTTTCATCCGTCAAATCGTCCGCGAAGGCGCATTGGCGCAGCCCGAAAAAAGTGCACAAGCGAAAGCGCAGTCGCTCATATTCTTCTCCCGCTTGCTCGCGGTCGGGATTAAGCCAAGCGAGAAAACCAGTAAACTCTTCCCGAGTGATTTCTTTATCGGTTTTTTGCATCCGGCAAAGGTTGAGGCTCCGGTTTGATTCGGAAGACGGCCATACAATAACGCAAGTGCGAGAGATTCAACAGTAAATTGCCTTGGCTCAAAAAAAAGCCCGAGCCGAGTGAACGGCTCAGGCCTTCGCAATCGGTGAGCGAATTCTACACACATTTCTTCCCGACGGGTCCAATAATCTTGTATAGAACCTGGTTCTGGAGAAGGTATGCACCCATTAGCTGATCTGGTTGCAGGGCGAGTGGGATACCTGTTGGAGGGATGCAATATTGGCCACCTTGAATTACGTTCGAAACCATTTGTCCGGAGGGACACGAGGGAACCAATTGAGTTCCATTGATGCCACTAATCGTCCCACTGCGAACCGTTTGGTAACCCATTGTGCCTAACGCTGCGTCCACTTGCACGTATACGTTTCCACATGCGCCAGGAAGCAGCTTTGCCCAGGTTACCCTTTGCTGATGGCCCGAATCCCATAATCCCCTACAGTAATTCCGGCACCCCTCCACTTGAATTGGTTGGATAAACCCTCCCTTGGTTGGCTTCGCGACCTCAGTGCCGTTGGCTGTGACTCTGCAAAAACAAGTCGCGCTTGGTAATTTTAGCCGAGCAGCTTCAGTTGAGGGTACCTGTTTGCTCTCCTGGATAACTTCAGTAGATCGAGTGCTCTGGGCGCTGGTTCTATTTGCGGAGTCGTTGAATGTTGCGATTGCAACAATCACTAAGACCGCGAGAGTGATAGTTATGTTAGTTCTCATCGTTGTTCTCCTTATGGTGACTGTTAAACGGACAAAACCGTGCGTTCAAATTCACGCTCGCGAATGAGTGACTTGTTATCCCGAAACGTAACGCTCTCGCACACTCGCGTGCAGAAAGAGCGAGAGCCCCGGCGTTTCAAACGCTCGGAAGTCTCAACGAGAGCTTGGCGTGCTTTGCGTTGTTAGGTGATGTCGCGGGCGATCTTTGAGGTACCGATGATTAGCTCCTGCGGGCCTTTGATCAGAGAAACGGTTAGCGAGAGCAGACAGGCACAGCTTCTTTTCACGGTAGCGCGAAGGACTCGAATGTCAGTGACATTTCAGCAAGCGAT
Source organism: uncultured Acidobacteriota bacterium (assembly GCA_963708055.1). Lineage (GTDB taxonomy): Bacteria > Acidobacteriota > Blastocatellia > Pyrinomonadales > Pyrinomonadaceae > PSRF01. Next base: position 4,421,655 of record OY970193.1, read on the forward strand.
TGCAGAGTCACTGGGTTACCTGAGAGAACTAGCCAACGCGTTCTCGAAGATTTCCACGGCAACCTCGGCGTCTTGACAAGTGAGAATTAGCGGTGGAGACCAGCGAATTGCACTGTCGCCTGCGCCGAGCAGAATCAAGCCGTGCTCGAAACACGCAAGTTCAACGCGGTCGCGCAGATCGGGGTCTGGTTCCTTTGTATTGCGGTCTTTCACAAACTCAATCGCGAGCATCAGTCCCTCGCCACGGACGTCGCCAACGCAATCGTATTCAGCCATTAAGCCTTCGAGGAGTCGCTTGAGATAACTTCCGACCTCAGCGGCGTTTGCGACCAATTCCCGCTCGAGCAATTCGATCGTCTTCAAAGCAGCCGCTATCGACACTGGATTACCGCCGAATGTAGATGCATGCGAACCAGCTTGCCAGACCATGAGATCAGACCGTGCTACGCAAGCGCCCAAAGGCATTCCGGATGCAATGCCTTTTGCGAGACACACCACATCGGCTTGCACGTCGAAGTGTTCACAGGCGAACATTTTCCCGCTGCGACCCATTCCGCTCTGCACCTCGTCGGCGACGAGCAGAATTCCATTTTCATCACAAATACGACGTAGTCCTCTTAAAAAACTCGGCGGCGGAACCAGATATCCTCCCTCACCCTGGATAGGTTCGACGACTATGGCCGCCACTTCTTGCGGTGGCGTCGTGGTCTTGAACAGGCGGTTCTCAATCCAGTTGAGCGCACCGTGACCCACATCTCCTTCGTCGCATTCGGTGGCACTGAAGGGATTCCGGTAGACATTCGGATAGGGCACGTGCACCACGTCGAGCACTTGACGCTTGAAGCCGCGTCTTTGGATCGCCTTCGAGGCTGTTAACGATAGCGAACCGAGCGTACGACCATGAAAACCTCCGGTGAAGGCAATGAACTTCTCGCGCCCGGTAGCATGCATGGCCAGCTTTAATGCTGTTTCGACTGCTTCGGTACCGCTACTTACGAAATGGCTGCGCGTCGGACTGGGCACCGGTATGATTTGGTCCAACTTACTCGCAAGCTCCGGCATGAGCTCGTAGAAAAAATCAGTGCCGGATATGTGAATAAGTTCAGCGGCTTGTTGCTGAATCACCTGGACCACCTCCGGATGGCAATGCCCGGTCGCACACACCGCTATTCCCGCATTGCAGTCCAGGAAAACATTGCCGTCAATGTCTTCGACCCAAACGCCTCGAGCTCGCTTTGCCACAAGCTCAAAAGCCGGGCGTGTATATCCAGGGCTGACGAAAGTCATATCACGATCGATAACTGCTTTCGCCTTTGGTCCCGGCAACGAAGTTCTTATCTTTGGTCTATTTATTGTAGCAGGCACAGCAGATGACATTATTCCCCTAACGGTAATTGGTCCAGAGAAAACTGATAAGCTACATTAGCCCGACTCACACGGCTTGCGGCATGAGTTTTGATTTGCCGACGGCGCGCGTCGCGAGTTCTCTCTTCCTCCTGGATCTTTCTTTTCGCCTTGAATTACCTGCAATTCTCTTGATCACTCTCTCATAGACGCGATTTGATTTTTCAGCAGCTTCCTGCAACTCCTCGACGAGCGCTGAGAGCTGTTCGTCGCCGAGAGCCGGTGTCTCGTGGATAAAGTAGGGTGGCTGCGAGTCATATTTAAGTCCTAACGAACTTGCCAGCTTATGGTATTCCGATCCCGGCAGCACTTGAAGTCTATAAACATTTAGTTCTCCAAGATCCCGATCCAAAACAAATCCCGCCGTGCGGCGAATCGTCTCTTGATCATCACCTGGCAAACCAACAATCATTCCGATTTCTGCTCTGATGCCTCGTTCATACAGCAACCGGCATCCTTTGATGAAGTGACTGGTGCCCAGCCCGCGTTGCATAAGCTTGAGCGTTTCACGGCTGCTGGATTGTAGGCCAATCTCCACTGACTTAATGCCGGCTCTTACAAAGGCATCGGCCAAGTCTTCATCAATAATTTCGGCGCGTACTTCTGTGGCAAACTCGATGTCTAAGTTCGTGTTCAAATCTTCTAAGATGCCGCAGATCTTTCGACACCTGTTTCGTGGGTAATTGAAAGTTGGGTCCATCAAATAAATGTTCGTCGCTCCCTGCTCGATCGTGTAGGCGACGTCTGCTCGAACACGCTCAAGCGTGAAAAACCTCAGCGACTCCAGAGTCTTTCCATAGAGGCAAAACCGGCACCGGTATGGGCAGCCGCGCGTAGTTTCGAGATCTGCAACTGTATCGGCATCGATTCGCAAATACCCTTCGGAGTATGGACACGGAATATCGTCGAGCGGATTGGCAAGAGGCGCCGGTGGGCAAATCCCGTTGAGATTTCGTCGATGTAGCATACCGGGAAGGGAAGCCGCATAAGACGGGTTCCGTTCGAGTGTGTTTAGTAGATCCAAAAAAGGTAGTTCACCTTCGCCTGTACATGCCCAGTCAGCCTCAAAATTTTTCAACGCCTGAGACGGCGTGAAAGCGATCTCCGGACCTCCAAGAACGATCTTTACAGATGGGTTCACAGCACGAATCTCGCGGCAAACGTCGGCCACCTCATAGTGATTCCAAACGTAAACCGATAATGCCACGACTTGCGGATCATTCTTCAGCATTCTCCGCGTGATCCTTTTTGGATCAGCGTTAAGGTCATCCAACTCAATCGTGTCAACAATGTCGTGTTCATCCCTGCGGTGCCGATGTTTGTCGGCATAAGCAGCTAAGTAGCCGGCAGTCAAAGGTGGTCTTAGAAATCGGTACGAGTCTTCGATTGCGCGTGGGAGGAGCGTTGCATATGCGATTCTCATGATTGGCCTCGTGTTGTGAATAGTCTACGAAGATTTTTTTTCGCCCGGAGTTTCATCCGGTGGGCTTACGCCTTCACCATTGCCGCCGTTTGGCTTCATGGGGACGGTTGCCGCTACGTGTGCAGGCACGCCGACAGCAGTCTCAGCCGTAGCGGGCTCTTTAGGAGATTTCTCTGCGGCGGGCGGAGGGCTGGCCGTTGGCGTTGGCATTGGGGCTGCAAGCGGAGGACTGGTCGGCGCGATAGACATTGACACTGGCCCCGCAAGTGGCGCCAGTGATTTTACGACCGGCCGCGGCGACGTCTGTTGAGGTTGAAATTGCTCCCATAACGTCGAAATCAGCTTAAGTTGGTAGTCGTTCAGCAGTTTGTCGCGAAAGTATTTAAGCTCATCGGGAGTGACTTTCAGAATCTTTGCTATTTCGGGGAGTGCGGGATCATTGTCTTTCAAGCCTGACAATTCTATCGAACCGCGTATGCCGCGCACCCGGAGCAGTTTGATATCGTCGCCAAGTTGTTCTCCAAAATAGTCGTACGCCAGGCATTGATCTATCCAATCGATAACGATCTTCGGTTGAAAGTTTGTGCGAAACAGCAGCATCAAAGGGTCGCTGTAGGCCATCTCTTGAGTCGTGCGGATTCCCAGAGTTGCCAGGCGATCGATAGTGTCCTGTGGCATCCCCTGAATTTTCCAAATTTGAGGTTCGCCGGCGTGGGCTTCTTTAAACACTGCGATCTTGTCTCGCAAGAATTCCAGAAGGGTCGGGTAAGGGATAGCTGATGCGACGAGGGCAAAGATATTTGCAAACTCTGCTGATTTGAGCACATGGTTTGCGAAGAGCCCTGACACGACTCCTACGACATAGCGAAACGGCATCCAATAAAACGTCGACGGAGGCAAGTCGAGTTTGTCGTAACTATTCAATAACAGCCATAGGTTCCAGGCGAACGCGCCAAGCAGTCCAACTTGAACCGGAGTGGGAAGAGCCGTTGTTGTACCCGCAAGAAAGGTGCCCAATGAGCTGGTCCCCAGGTAATGTAGCACCAGTCCAGTAACGCCGGAGGCGACGAGGACTCCGAAGAAATATTGTATCCTTCCGTATTCACCTCTCATTTCCCTTTCGAAGATCGAGTTGAAAACTCCTTCGAGTCGTTCGTGATATTCCTCATCTGATTCTCCTGACTTGCTCGAAACGTTCTCACCTTTCGAATTCAGATATGCGATCAGAATGCCGTGTAATGTGAACAGGTTCTTTAACTGCGCCTCACGCGCCGCCAGCCGAAAGAATATGTATGAGATAGAGGTGACTGGAACTATGAGAATAACCGTCAGGACAAGGAAGGCAGCGAACCTCGAGGTGTGCAAGCGGGTGACGTAGTAATACGAGAACACGACGAGAATTGCTAAAACCAAAAGTGATGTGAAGAGTTGAAGGAATCTCCGCATAGGTCCTCCCTGCCAGGTGATTATCAAGAGGAAAGCTAGAAGAGAAGTGCAACGACCAATGGAACGTTTGTGAAGTTAAGGTCTAAAAAGTGAGCTGATTTCGAGGGTGCGAACGAAGCAGGCTCGGGAGATCAGCCGTTGGAATTCGCGAGTTAGCTGTCTACTACCGCTTGAGAGTCGTTGGGACAATAGTACAGAAGCCTTGGATTTTCAAGCTTTTTGTTCATTTTGAAAATCTTCTTGAATGAGACAGTTCAGTGGAAACATGGTCAACACAGTGTAAACGGTTAGTCAGAGGTTTGCTGGTCGCCGCGTCAGCGACAATTTCATCTCAAAAACATAAGGCCACCTTGCGGTGACCTCTCTTGAATTATGAAGATTGATAGCTCCCCACACTGGACAATCTTCGCAACTATTTTTGACGACAACGCCAGAAGTGCTCAGTTTCTTGCAACACTTGCGTGAAGCGTCCAATCGCCGGCGTGAAGTCATCGCTCACGAGCACGACCTGGATTTCCCACCCGCTTACATCTTGTGGCATCGATTGATCGGGAAGTCTTTGAAACCCGTCATCAAACTCTGACACTGATGTCAGACAGGCCCTACGTCTACGAAAAAGTGCAAGGTTGGGCGGGCTTGGAGTCCCTTTCGCAGAGGTAAACAGTCAGATGAGTTTTGACCTTCAAAGTTGACATTGAGCACCAGGGGGAGCCTTTGCCGCGTCCGTCTCGACTGTCTCTTCCACCTCGAAGACTCTCTTGCCTGATCGCATTAGAGAAGTATAGTGGTCTCCGAAGATTTTGCCCGAGTCGGGCGAAGTCCACGATTCTTCTACAAAGCTACTATGCCGGCGACATCTCCGCAACTTCTGTCAGAAGGTAGACTTACTGACCATCTAATCGGTAGGTTGGGGAGCGATTGACCGCTCAGAGACCGCCTTTCCCTTTCAAAATCATCAAAAACAAGGACTACTTGGTTTTGATGATCAATGAAGACTTCGAAGCCTGCTTCAAGGTAGTAACCCGATCCATCTCAGGGAGATTCTTCTGGAGAATGGCCCGCAGACTCTCCATCGACGAATAGTGATGAACTCCAAGTGGACTAATATCAAAATGGAGCGTAGTTCCTTCTTGCGCTATCAATAGAATATTGTCCCCTGTGTTTCCAACCCCATGTGCGTATCCGAGTTCGTAGTATACGTTTGGTCGTTCATATGTGAGGTCACAGACGATTAGCCATGCTTTTTCGATGAGCTCCGCGATCCTCTTCATTACGAAGTCCGAACCGACAACGTCCTTCACACTAGTCGCTTTAAGGTTAAATTTAGTGCACTCGTCTTTTACGGTGGCCAGCACTTCGGTCATCCTCTCACCTTGGAACGACATAATCAAAAGGACCAATTTGGGTTCCGACGTAGCCGGGACGCCACCTAAGGTCTGATAAAAGGGGACACCAGTCAGACCAGCCGATTGTGTGGGGCTTGGAGGATTGAACGGATCTCGACGATTTCGTGGGTCGTTATAATTTTGAAGATTCAACGCGCCTGTAGAACTGGATGCGTCTAGAGGATTTGGAGGATTGAGCATCACGATACGGCACCTTCTTTCAAATGACCTTCTGCAAATGACTATCTAGTCTATTCTTATGCTTGGCCGTCGTCCAATTGAGTGTGAAATCGTCTGGTAGTTTGGGACTTGGAAGGGCCGAGGCAAGAGTGCTGAACTTGACCGAACTTTGCCTTTGGTTTTATACGAAAGGCACGAAGAGGGCTGTTTTATACAGAACGGATAATGTTGAGTTAGTTGTAGGAAGCTCACTGGAGGTTTATGGATGACTATCAACACTGGCCAGCCTGGCATCTTTCTTAGCCACTCTCACGCCGACAAGGAGTTCGCACGTCGTTTGGCCCAGGATTTAGTTAGAGCTGGTGTCCGCGTTTGGATTGATGATGCCGAAATTCTTCTGGGTGACTCGCTGATCGAAAAGATACGACGTGGAATAGATGACATGGATTACCTGGGAGTCATCCTTTCGCCTCAATCTGTTGCTTCACAATGGGTCAGGAAAGAAGTTGAACTCGCGATGAACGAAGAGATTGATGGCAAAAGAATAAAAGTACTCCCTTTATTACATCAAGAGTGTGAGTTTCCGGGATTTCTTAAGGGGAAGAAATACGCAGACTTCTCTTCGGAGGATAAATATGTTGACTCTCTTCAAATGATCTTACGCCGGCTCGGCCTTACGTCTCTTAACGTTACCCTCGATAAGGAGCAAAGGCTTAACACACTCAGAGCCTCTTATCCATTGCTGGCCGCGGCCTCCGATGAAATTCAGGGCAAAGGAATTACACTCGCCACTAACGCTGCAATTCTCGGTTCATCAATCCCGCTACAAGACCTCTCAGACTTCTGGCGCCTAATCACAGAGACTGCCCAAGGATGGAAACTCTACGGCATCGCGGCATGCGCACTTCAGTACCTGGACAAATTTGACATCTGTCATGAGGTGATTGATTACTGCCTCGATGAAGATCGGCTGGATTCAAATCAGAAAACAAGCCTCGGAATGGAAATGCAATATGTCACTAGCAGAAGCGCTGTAGTTTGGTGTCACTCCAGACTGATCTCGAAGGTTAAAAGCGACGTATACTATAACTCTTTTATTAACAAACACCGTTTGGTAGTCATAGACGAATGTCAGCAAGCCATGATGGGCTACCTTCTTTATCCTAATCGAGGGCCTGCCAACTATAACATCGATACGCTATACGACCTGATAAGGGAAATGGATAACCCTCGTCCTCTACTGCTACGCTGGAGTGATTGGCTCAACGAGGGACGCTTTGACGGTAACCGTCAAGAGGGCGATACAAGTGCGGGACTCTTATACAAGATTTTCAATGAGGTGGTTGACAATAGACTGGATATGTTCGACGCAATAATGGAGGAAACACATAATCGTGTATATAGTCTATTGAAGATGAGCAATGAGCCGTATAAGGGCCTCTATCACCTCGTCGCCATGCTGGGCGCGCAATATAAAGGTGCTGAGCATGTGGTTAACAACATAATCTCACGCGTTTATACAGATAATTTTTCGTCTGGCGAAAAAGATCTGTGGTTTCTCTTGGGGAGAGCTTTTCGATCTCTGGTCGTATTAATGGGGCTCCTTATGACAGGACATTGGCAAGTAAGTTCGAAGATATATGGTCAAAGATCTCAGATGTTGATAAGGTTACAGGGTATTGGAGAGATTCAAAACGCTTTCAAAACGATTAACAAGTTAAGGGTGTGACATGCGGAGTCGGACCGTCGCCCGTGCCGGCACCATAGGAGTTCATTGGCAAAGAAAAAGGCCGCTGGAACCGATTCCAGCGGCCTTTCGTCAATTCGTGGCTCCCCACACTGGACACTCTTCGCAACTTCCTCTTGACGCCAACCACGGAAGTGCTCAGTTTCTTTCAAATCTCGCGGGCGCAGTAGTTTGGCACACAACGCACAACAGCTTCAAAAGAGTACTGAGGCAGCCCACAGTGGACAATCTTCGCAACTTGTTTTGGCGACTGCGACGGAGATGCTGGGTTTCTTCACAGTCACATGCCATGTCTTGGCCATCAAATTCACGTGCTCGCTCAGCATTCAAGCTAGTCAAGCGATTCGCAGCCTTCCCGACACTAGTGTCATGAGCTAAGATCAAGTCGCACTAGTGGTGGGGACCGACGCGTCTGGTATTCGGCGAGTCGGGCTCGAGTTGACATCCTATCCTCTCAAGAGTAGGGTGCTCGCGTATTATCTAACAATCTCCTGTTACCGAGAAACTAACATCCGGTAACCTCACAATAAACCTTCTAGAGACAATTAGAAAGGGGAAAAAGATGAACCGAAAATCTCTTGTAAAGTCCACTTTAAAATTACTTGTCCTATGTATTGTGTTTGGAGTGTTGCTGATTTCCCCTTCACGTGGAAAGGTAGCTACAACAGACAGTTGTGATACCCAGTTCGGTTTTTGCATATATGCTAACTGTATGGGCTTACAAGGATCTGATTATCTAACGTGTCGAAATGCTTGTGACCATAATTATGACCAATGTATGTTAGACGGCTATCCAAGTGACCCTCTCCCAGCGCCTTATCCTGTAATTGATTTCTCCCGAAGCAATTGTTTAGCAGCATGTCTAGAATGCCAAACTCTCGAAATTCCTTCAGATAGTCTCGAGTGTTATATGGTTTGTTGGAACTATTGTAATGAAACCTACCCTAAAAATTAACCTGAGTGAGGGTTAGAATCTTCTAGACAGAAACACTCTCACAGTTAAGGTCAATAACATCTGGGCTATGCTGCTGTTTGCAGTACATGTGACCTTCTCCTGCAAAAACAGCACCACTTTAAATAGCCCGCTGGTCTGTTCTGATAGACTTTCGGCGAAACTGGAACTTTGACGAAAGTCCCCACACTGGACACTCTTCGCAACTTTCTCCTAACACCAATGACGGAAGTGCTCAGTTTTTTCGACAACTTGCGGGCGCAGTAGGTTTGGCATCCAAGACACAGAGCTTAAAGGGGTAATAATATACTCGACGAATCATCCCGATTCAGGTGATCATTTCAGCTGGGAATCCGCGATGACTCCTGTCAAGTGTCCCGAGGGTTGGTTCGGTCTGCAAAATCCTCGCTGGAATGCTGGCGCTGGCGACCAATACTGGAGCGTTGGGGAAATCTGCCTTTGTTCATCGACCCGCAAGTAATTAAGACAACCGCATTTCTTGTCAAAAATGACCAATACGTTGGCACGGTCTTCTTTATCCGTGTTGGGTTGCGTGATCTTGATTTCCTCCTTGCGGGGCGAGGTAGTCAGCACTACGCCGTAACCGTCAGCCATTGTATACCCGATGATAGGATCGACATTGAGTGGCCGACATCGAGCGGGCAAAATCCGATGCCGACTCTAGGAAGGGAGTGGGTTAGAAACGATGCTGTTGATTTGGCGGTCTTGCCGTTAACCTTCGATCCTGTCGATTACGGAATTCAGCCATTGCCTTTCCTGCGCTTCTCTCGCCATCTAAAGGATGTAACAACAGGCGAGTCAGAGTTAAGAGTACAGAGCGGAGGTATTGCTGCCGAAATCGGCGGCGAAGTATATACAACGGGATTGTTCCACGGCGATGATAGGTATCCCGTTGTGACTCAGCCAATAGTTCGTTTTGGACATATCGCACTGAGCAGCGCAAGCAATGAGGAAATTACGATCCTAAACCGATTCGGTGACGGGGTTCCTATTCGGGCACCGCTAGTGGAAATGGCCGTTTGGAGAGGCCAGAGCGGTTCGCCGATTTTTTCGGCAACCGCGGCGCCCGACCCTCCGCCTGACTACTACACGCGGACTAAATATGCGCCATATTGGAATACTTACTTGCTTGGAGTGGCGCAGGGTTTTTATGCCGGACGGCAAGATCTGGAAATTAACGGCGCAGAGGTCACTCTTACGGGGTTGGGTATGGGTATAAGCGTCGTAATTCCATCGTCCGAAATAATAAAGATCCTGATGGACCCCTTGCTTGTAGAAGGACGGGAGCGCAAGCTTCAAGAAATACTAAAGGACAACGCGCCAGAGATGGCGGAGTTGGCAAAGCGATACAAAGGGGTCGCGAGCTTAATGGAGCGCTACAAAGTACCGTAGCGCCACGGCGCTATCGCCACTTTCATTTAATCAAAGCTTCACGCCAAGCTGCCGCAGCTTTTCTTCCTGCTCCGGTTTAAGGTTGCCTTCGATTGTTCGCTGAAAAAATGTGCGGCCCATGTTATAGAAATCAGTGTGAGGGTAAAGAGCTTCAACCGCTAAATCCAACCGGCGATAGCGTCCCGTATCCCTTTCTGTCCGCGCTTTAGAGATCGCTTTATTTGGATCAGTTGATATGCGAGAGTCAGCGCCGGGACCGGACGCCCCGCGTAAACCTGCAAAACCATTTCCCACTGCTCCGGGTCTAGCATCATATCGGATCAAAAAATAGGGGGCGTCGAATGTCCCTCGCTGAAAGCGACACCGACGCCCCTTCACCCACACTCTGGGCCCAGGAGATCTAGTGCGGGATCTCAAAAGTTCGGGGCCGACTGGATCGGTCGGGTAGCGTCAGCCCCTTTCTCACCATGTTCTCTCAAACGTGGCGAGTCCCTTCAGCAGAGCCACTTGCACCCCCCATGCAAGTGGCTCTGCGCATCCTGAAAGATGCCGCCGTCGCATCTTCCAGCGCCGCTGTTTTCGCACTTAGTCGGGGTCAACAGCCATAGGAGATCCTTGTCGTTACTGTCGACCCCTCGGGAGAATTGTTTTGCCCGAAAGCCACTCGCGACCATGCGCGTTCCGTGCTGCCCATGTTCGCGAGTGGCTCCCTGCTCGCCCCACCCCTAGAGGATTACGGCGTCCACGCGGGAGCTTGAAAAAATGCGTCAAGCTGCCCCCCGCAGAGCCATTCGCGACTGGCATTTGCGCGGCCCAACATCGCGAATGGCTCCGCTAGGATGAAAGATCCGTCCCTCCCACAGGCCGGACTTTCACTACCAATGTTTCATGTTCTCACTGCTCTTGCTCGCGTTCCTCAAGTAAGCGATTGATCGTCTCAACGAGCGACGAGACATCTTTTGGCTTCTGCAAAAATACGTCTGCTCCCGCATCACGGGCGGCAGCCTCTACCGGGCTTCCCGCCAGAACTACCATTGGCATGTCACAGCGGTGGTCCAATTCACGAGCACGATTGATGAGCTCTAAACCGTTCACGCCCGGCAGGTCGTAATCCACCACTAGCAAATCGTACTCATCCTCGCTGGAAATCTTCTCGAGCGCCGCATTTCCATCCGCGCACGTCTCCACTTGCCACCCTTGATCCTCAAGCATCTCCTTCACTATTCCTGCGACTGTTTTGTCGTCCTCTACGTGCAGGATTCGGACAGTTCTATCGCCAGTTTCCATGTGTTGGCTCAGATCAGTATCTCCCGCAGAAATAATGCTTCGCTTGCGCCTAGTGACGGGAATGTCTGGATGTTTCTTGAGTAGTGAAGTGAGCGACTGATGCCCCTTCAATCGGAGCAAACGAGCAGCGCGGGTTATCCTGCCACGAGCGTCCTTTAGAGCTAGTTTGATGAAATGCGCCTCATAACGACGAACCGCATCAGGGAAGGAAAATTCGGTCCAATTGACACTCGGCGGGAATTCAAGATGGGTTCGAATTACCGAAACAACATTACAGGCGTTTGTCGCTAATCGTCGAACAGTTGCAAGCTCCCGACTTTCGACAAGAAAACTGTTTGCCCGATCTATCACGACTGAGAGTTCATCATCACTAAGAGCGCTACCTATTTCCTCAACCAGCGAGAGCGCAGCCACGCCAGCGCCATGAGTATCTCCGGCTTCTTCCGCGACACTGATCGCCCGCTCAAAAACCGAGCGCGCTTCCATAGAATGGTGCAGACGCGCTAATGTGGTTGCATGCGTCGTAAGTGCCTCAGCCAATAAATACACCGCATCGCCCGTTTCTAATGTACGCACGGCCCGACGCGCAGCTTTTTCCGCTTCCAATACCCGCCCCTCTGCCAGCAACACTCGCGCACGAGTTTCATCAACTTGCGCGGCGTGAAGATCGTCTTTGAGTCTGGCAAAGAGTATCTGCGCACGGTCGAGATGAGTGTGTGCATCTACAAACCTTCGTAGCTTCCAGAAAAGAAACGCCAGATTGTTTTCGACGCAAGCCTGATAACGACTGTGACCGGCTTGCTCGAAGTGATAGGCAGCGGCGGTATATTCAATCAAAGCGCGGTCGATGTAATCTTGTCGGTTTTCTGCCGTACCTAAATTGCGTAAGACAATCGCGAAGTCATTGTGGAAGCTGCCAACAAGGCAAAAATTCTTAAGTTGGTCGAACAGCGGCGCAGCCTGAGTGTGAATTCTCAACGCATCGAGGAACCGCTTGGAATCCTTTTCAATGATAGCGAACCTCAGCAATGCCTTGGCCCTAAACTCAATGTCGTTTTCACGGAGGCGTTGCAACGCCTCATTCAGCCAGACCCTTCCTTCATCGAACGCACCTTCACGCCAGTAACAACATGCAAGCTCGATCTGTCCTTCCGCAACTCGACTGGTCTCACCTAACGCTTCGAATTTCCCAATGCTTTCAGTGATTAAATTCTTTGCTGATTCTTGCGCCCCGCTGATCTGTTTCGCGCTCCCAAGCCACCCCGTTAATACGCCAGCACGCAACAGGACAGTACCCTTTGTTTCCTCATCAAGTCCTACCAGCACGGGCCGTTCGCCTACTCCTTGCCATAGCTCCCCCATAACTTCGCGAGCTGCCTCGTAATCACCTTCTGTTTCGAGTTGGATTGCCAGTTGGCAGCGCGCTTGTGCTCGCTGACTAGCCGAGAGGTTTTGGTCCGTTACGTGGTGAAGTAAGTCTCTCTTTGACTTCATGTGAGCGTCCGTTTTCTTGCAACCACTTTGCAAGCCCCGGTGGACCGCTGTATATGCCAAGTCTATCGAATGCTAAGATCCGTCTCCCACTCGGAGACAGCCCATATCTTTGTGTTTGCTGTCACCAGCGACCCATAACTTTCCTTACAGGAGAACACCATGAAAAAACTTCAGCGACTCGGCATTGCGACCGTGTTTACAGTAGTGTTCACGAGCGCGACCTTAGCCGGTGAGATTAGTACCCCTGGCATCGCTCAACCTTCGCCAACGCCAGTCCCGTCCTCAGCGATAGCTGCGGGCGAAATACCCATTAACGGAAGCTCCGGCACGTCAGACGTTGGCGTTTCCGAGAGCTCCTTGCTCACAGACGTCGCGTTGGATTTGCTGCAAATAATGCTGACGGTGTTTTAGACATTCGCCCAGCTTGAGTTCCCGTTCACTGCCGAAACAATGTGGGTGCGGCAGCCAACTAGGCGTGTGTCCCCGAAAGTCCGGAACGACCGGTGGGAGGCGGGGCGAGAAAACCGCAGCGCCCGGAGATTAAACTTGCTGTTCAGGTAAAATCAACGGAATTTTTCGTAAGTGGTAGTCGTATCTAAAGGACTTACGGGCACATGCAACAGTTTGCACCAAAAGTTGGATGAGAAGATGAAGAAAGAGCTTGAACGCTGGCAGCTTGAGCGGTTTAAGAAAACCTGTCCGAGTTTTCCCGAAGGAGAAATTATTGAGAGCGAACGACCCGACTTTTTGATCGAGAATTCGGCGGCAAAAGTTGGAATTGAGTTGACTCAGCTTTATCGAAGCGACTCACATACGGCACTGCCTCCGAAGGCCACAGAAAGTTTGCGCCAACAGGTCGTTGATCGAGCCCACAGTCTTTATAAAGAAACCGGTGGGCCTCCGCTTTGGGTTACGGTTTTCTTTAGTCTTGTTACCGAACTGCGAAAGTCTATGGTTACTGAATTGGCGAGTCGGGTCGCGGATTTAGTCACGGCTGCCGACGCTGACATGAACGCCCGAATTAAACTCGAAGCCGAATCAGACGCATCTGATTTTCCTGATGAGATCGATTCCATTCATATCCGACGATTGCCAATTTTGACCGAGGGTTTTTGGAATACGTGGGGCGTAGGATTTATTCCGACTTACAATCCAGATCAGCTACAAGAGATCCTAGATAGGAAAGAGAAAAGCATCTCATCTTACCGTGACCGTTGTGACGCGACTTGGCTTGTAATCGTGGTGGGTGGCTTTGCTATTTCTTCGACCGTGAACTTCGGAGATAGCGTTTATAACCACTCGTATACATCATCTTTTGATCGGGTGTTTGTCTTCAAAAATGCTGACGAGAAATCATTCGAATTGAAGGTGTGATCTCCGCCCAGTTCTAATCGCATTCGATCCGCCGATTCCTTCGCAAACTTCCACCAGAACAGTTAAGAAAAACAAGCTGGCCTTAGGGCAAAATTGCGTAAGCGAGCAAGAGAAAAGCTGCTAAGAAACTTACACACGTTCCTGCGAAGAAAAGGAACGCAGATCGTTTAAGCCAACGAATATACGAAGCTCTTTTTCGAACTTCGGGAAGGCCGTCAACAAGCGACTGATCAATTTTAAAGAGTCTGTTGCCTTGTTCCTCCGACATACCGAGATACGAGGCTATAACCTGACTCAGTCGCTCAAGACTTTCTGATTGATACCGGTGCCAACTCTCAAGGTGGTTAGAGTAAACTTGACGATAGAAATCGACAGGAATGTTGAGTCCGTCGAGAGGCGTCAAGTCCATGTCAAAATCGCGTCCAATGCGAACAACGATTTCGTTCCGGTCCCACCGTTCGTTGAGTTCATCAGGTTCCTCAAGCTGTTGCTCGGAACCGACGAGATAACCTTGGAGGCCCAGCCAAAGATTGCGCTGCTTATACTCCGCCAATTGGTAGGAAATTCGTTGAAGAACCCCAGAGGTTATCGTGGTAGCGAGTATGATTATTAGAGCGCGCCGCTGTCCGGTTGTGATCGAAGTGACAAGGCCCGAGTTGATAGCGAATAGCGTAATCAAACCGCTTGCGAGACCTACCAGCCAGACTACTGTTTGAACGGCTTCGCGACCAGCTTCTTCAGACTGTTTTTCTATAGTTGGAAGCCATTCGCGCATCACGGCGACCAACTCATCCGTAAGCGTCCTCATTGTGGTTTCTCTCCTTACGTCTGTCCCGGTTCCCCAGGACAATGGTCTACTCCCGTTAGCTTAGCTCATCTCCAACAACAGCACGGATTCATACCTACCACGATCCAGAATTGTTTTCAGCGCCCACAAATCCCCTTAGAACAAAGCGGAAAAATAAAAAGGTGCTGCGCACCTGATGAATCAGACACGACACCCCCGCTTCGGGGCTGTGTCGTTTATGAAGCGTGCGCATTTTTTATTTTTTCTCGTAACTCTTTACGTTCCGCAGAGTTACACGTTTACAAAAAAGTTACGCGTTTTAATTTTGCAGTTATTCTCTTGTGGGTCAGTGAGTTAGCGTTTAATTTTTCGATTTTGTCTAGTAACTAGAATGGTCCAAGTTCATCGCTTCCAATCACTTGCAGAGTTACAAATTTATTTTGCTTGTTAACAAGCGTCTAACTACGGTTACTAGCTCGCGTCTACACTTAATTGATCGCGTTACGGTGTAACTGATGCTCTGGCGAGAGGACGAAGATCATGCCTCGCGCTCGCGTCACATTCGATCAATACAACCCGATCTGATTCACAGCGCGACACCCCACCAAAATTCGCTGTAGTGCAAAGGATCACCCCACATGAGTATCCAGCTTGAAATCGAGCAACCTCTCTGATCGACCAAACCCGCATATTCACAGGACGCAAACGGCAATTCGGTTTCCCTCTTAGCTGCATTCTCAGTCGGCAGCCCGCCCGGCACAACTCTCGCTTCGCTTCGAGTCCGCCGCTACGCTTCGGCCCTCCGGGTGTGCGGTCAGGCACCCAGCCGACTGTAGTTGTCGCTAAGGGGAAAACCTAACTGTCGCGTGTCACGCGCCGTTCGCATAGCGAAAGAATTCTTGCGCCTCAAAACAATGCAATTGGGGAGGTGGAAAGAATTCCGTCACTCCCAAGTTACGGTTCACGGTGGAAAGGATTCTTTCGCACCGAAAGAATCCCGACCACTTTTCGCGTTCCGCAGAAGCGAAAGAAAACCTGACACCTTCGAATTTCCTTAGGGATTTTTGAGCTTCCGAGTTCGAGCCAGGTAAAGCCAAACTCTGGCACAGGACTTGGTATGTTAGACCATCAGAGATTTTCGGCTTAGACCAGCCGATGAACGTTTTTGAATCAGTCGAATCGCCCCTCGGTCATCATTGGACCAAGTTCCGGCGCTCGATTTAGCGGACAAATCGGAGTTCCGATCTCTTAAAAATTGACTCCGATGCAGGGCACGCGAGACCTTCTGATTGCCCCTTTGTTGCTCACCCTCGCGTCACCACAAAACGAATAACTGAAGCACGTCAACCTTATTCGAGGAAGACAGGGGAGAAGTGTGTCTCGTGACGACGAGCGCAAAACTGAAACCAAAACAGCGACGCCGACGAGCTCGCCCAGACAGTAAGGAGCTTGAATCTATGATGACTATGAGTAGAGCACTTTCCGCAGGGAAGGCGCTGGATTATTACAAGCAAGAGTTCACCAATTCAAAGGACAATTACTACACCGAATCAGGCGAAGTTAAGGGCCGCTGGTATGGCACCCTGGCCGAGGAATGGAACCTTAAAGGCGAGGTCACTAGCGAGCAGTACGAGCGCTTAGTTAACGGTCAAGATCCGCACACCGGCGAGCAACTTATTCGCTCCGTTTCCGCCCGCGAAATCGTTGACGACTTCGGAAAAGAAAAGACCACGAGCGAGCATCGCGCCGGTTGGGACGCTACTTTCAGCGCCCCTAAATCCGTTTCCTTAGCCGCCCTGGTTGGAGACGATGAGCGCATCCGAGATGCCCACCGCGAGAGTGTCGAGGAAGCCCTGAAAGAGTTAGAAAAATATCTGCAAGCGCGGGGCGGCGGCGACAATCCAGCCATCACCACCGGCAAGATGATCGCCGCCCTGTTTGAACACACATCCTCACGCCCGGATCGCGCCAACGGCTACGCCGCGCCGCAACTTCACACGCACGCCGTCATCTTCAACATGACCCAAACCGAGGACGGAAAAGTGCGTTCCGTGCAGCCGCTTGAGTTGTACCGCAGTCAGCAATTTGGGACCGCGCATTACCGCGCCCGTTTAGCCGACAAACTGCAAGCACTGGGTTACGAAATTCAAGTTGATCCACGCACCGGCGCTCCCGAGATCAAAGGCTTCAGCGAGGAATATCTACAGGACAGTAGTCCCCGCCGCAAAGAGGTTTTGAAGGAAGAAGAACAGATGAAAGAGCGCATCGAGCGCGAAGGAAAAACCGTCTCCGATAACGCGAGATTGAAACAAGCCGCCGCCCGAACAAATCGCCGCAGTAAAAAGTTCGACCTCGGCTTAATGCGAACACGCGCCCTCGAAATGGACGTAAGGCACGGCTACCAAGCCCAACGCCTTGTAGCCCAGGCGCGAGGACGATTGCCATTGCAATTAACACCGTATGAGATTGCCGTTCGCGCTCGGGAAGCAGTGATTTTTGCCCGCAATAAGGCCGTCGAAAGCGAGGCCGTGGCAGACCTGCGCAAAGTGATCGGCGACGCACTGCGGCGCAATCTTGGTCTGACAACTTGTGAGGCTGTCATGACCGAATTGCAGCAACAGATGCGGACGCGCGGCGCGTTCATAAGGATCATGCGCCAGCAGCGGCCACCGGAAACCACTACCGAGCGCATGTTGACGATGGAAAAGGAAAATATTCAGACCATGATCGACGGCAAAGGCAGCCGTCCGGCAATGGTCGAACCGGAGCGCGTCAATGAAGTTGTCGCCACCACAGCCGAACGCCAGCAGCGCAAACTAAATCCGAAACAGCAAGCCGCGATTGAAGCAATTCTATCCAGCAGAGATCAGGTTATTGGTCTACAAGGCGGAGCCGGAACCGGTAAGACAACTGCCCTTTCCGTACTGCGCGAAGCAGCCGAAAAAGAAGGTTATCAGGTGCGCGGTTTCGCACCCTCCACACGCGCCGCGCAGCAGCTTGGCGAGAGCGGTATTGAAACCGAAACGATTCAGAAGTTTTTGCGCCGGCGACAAGAGCCAGCCGCCACCAGCCGCCTGTTTGTTTTAGATGAAAGCTCACTCGCCAGCACCAAGCATATACACAAACTTTTTGCCCGCCTCGAACCAGAAGACAAGGTGCTTTTAGTCGGCGACGTGCGCCAGCATCAGGCCGTCGAAGCAGGCCGCCCCTTTGAGCAACTGCAACAGCATGGAATAACCACGGCGCAACTGACTGAGATCGTCAGACAACCCGATCCAGAACAGAAACAGACGGTTCAGCAATTAGCAGCTCGCAACGTGCCCGAAGCCGTCGCCGAACTGCACAGCCGAGGCAAGGTGATCAAGATCGTTGACGAGCGCGAACGCTTCGAAGCCATCGCCCAGGACTACTGCAAAGATCCCACCGACACGTTAGTCATTTCACCCGCCAATCGCGAACGAGTGCAACTCAATTCGCTTATACATCGGCAACTCCAACGCGACGGAAGTGTCAGCCAAAACGAGTATCAGATGAAGGTCTATGTCACTCGTTCGGATATGACCGGCGCAGAGCGTACTTTTGCCAATTCGTACCGCCCCGGCGAGGACATTATTCGCTACAACCGCAATAGCAATAAAGCCAAGATCGGCGAGTACGCACAGGTGGTAAAGACGGACCATGAGAAGAACGAAATCACTGTTCGTTTCGATACCGGCCGCATACTCACCTACAACCCCGAGCGTCTTTCCGGTGTGAGCGTCTATTACGAATCCGAGCGAGCCTTTGCCGAAGGTGATCGCATTCAGTTTCGCGCTCCCGATACGCAGAAACGAATCGCCAATGGCGAGCTAGGTACGATCACTAAAATCGAACCCGGCCAAATACGCTTAAACCTCGATAGCGGACGCGAGATTAGTATTGACCCGCGCAAATTTCGTCACCTTGATTACGGCTACGCCGTCACCAGCCATTCCGCTCAGGGACTAACTTGTGATCGTGTTTTAGTCAACGCAGATACGCGAGAATCGTTGCGCCTGCTCAACGACCGCATGGCCTATGTTGCCATTTCCCGAGCCAGGTACGATGCGGTGATCTATACCGAGTCCGCGCAGAATCTAGGCGTATCTCTCGAGCGTAGTACGAACAAAGAAAGCGCGCTTGAAGCGACTCAGCAGGAACTACCATTCAGCCACCACGTAGAGCAAAGTCCCGCCCATCCTGAGCCAGCACCGACAAGAACCGCCGAGCATACGACCGAAATCCCGATTGAGATTTCCAGAGCAAGGTATGATGTTCCGGCCCCTAGCGACGCCGAGCGCAATTTAGGTGACACTCTCAACCGCGCCACAAGCAATGGTAACGCGCATGAAGTCACATTTGACGACGACCGCGAGGGGAAAAAAGATCGCAATAAACTGAGTCAGGATTCTCTCGCCTCGCAGCAACAACGACCGTCCGATCACAGCTTAAACCAAGCCCCAACTCACCCTGAGCCATCACCGACAAAAACCGCCGAGCTTGAGATTGAAGGCCCTGACATCGATCTCGGCGGACTGATTCTTTAACGAAAGCTCCTCACCCCATAAGGTCTTAATGAAGAAGTCCGACGACAACCTGATTGATCGCACACTGGAAGTTTGGCAGCCGCGCAACGCCCAGCGGCTGTCGGACGAAGACGCGCGAGCAATACTTGAAAACGTCAAAGGCTTCTTCACGCTTCTATTGGAGTGGGAAACCAATGAGCAACAGAAACAGGGCGGCGGTCAAGATGAATCGCACTACGCGAAGTCCGCATGACAATCAGGTTTCAGATCGACTGTCTGCGGATTTAACTATTTCCTTCGAAAGGTGAATTGACAATGAGATTCATTCTTGGCGTCCTGGGGGGCTATTACATCCGAGGCAGAAAGCGCTTGCTGATCATTACGCTTACGGTGTTTACGGTGTTTATGCTCCTGTTCTGTGTGGTACTTCCCGCAATCGCTCTTTCCGTTCTTGGCCTATCCGTGATGCGCGAACGAGCTTCACGACCGCCGCAAACCTCTGTGCCTTCGCTTGTCGGATTGAACTATGAAAGTGCTGAAACGAAAGTGCGTGACTCGAACCTCAACATCCGCATTTTGGCCCATCGTTATGACGTACCAAATGAGCCTTGCACGATCATCTTTCAAACCCCGCAAGCTGGCGAACGCGTGAGTTACGGAACGGTTGTCGGAGTAGTGGTTAGCAACAGGGAAGGTGACAAAGCAAAGCAGTGTTCATCGCATTAGTGAGTGGTCCAGATATGACTAAAATAACAACGGCAATAGCTGCCCCTCTGATGTATAATCCCGCGCCTTGCATCACAAATCTAGTTAGCACGAGGCCCCTACATGCGCAAATCTAAGTCTCACACAACGCAGCGACAAGACGCCGTGAAATACGGCAGGGTTTCTTCAAAGGAGCAAGAGAAGGAAGGCTTTTCTATTCCGGCTCAGTTTAAGCTGCTCGATCAGTATGCCAAGTCGCAAGGGCTGAAAATCGTGCGAGAGTTCGTCGATGTAGAAACGGCCAAGAAGCCAGGGCGAGCGGGCTTTGATGAAATGGTCAAGTTCCTCAAACGCTCATCTGTGCGTGTGCTATTGGTTGAAAAGACGGATCGACTTTATCGCAACCTTAAAGATTACGTGACAGTGGACGAGCTCGATCTGGAAATCCACTTTGTAAAAGAGAATGTCATTGTTTCGCAGGATTCAAGATCATCCGAGAAGTTCATGCACGGAATCAAAGTTCTAATGGCGAAGAACTTTATTGACAATCTCTCCGAGGAAACAAAGAAAGGAATGCTCGAAAAGGCCGAGCAATCGATCTATCCGTCCTTTGCACCAATCGGCTACAGAAACGTGATGGGACCGAATGGCAAGAGAATCGTTGAGCCTCATCCAGAGATAGCGCCGATCATTAAACAGATATTTGAGTGGTACGCCACGGGCCAATGTTCCCTAGCTGAAGTGACCGAGCGAGCTTGCAGCGCCGGTTTAGTCTCTCGACACCTTAAAAAGCCAGTGGCGAAATCGAACATCCATTATCTGCTGCGAAAGCGTTTCTACACCGGCGACTTTGACTGGAAGGGCAAGACCTATCGCGGCAGCCATGAGCCACTAATCTCCACCGGATTGTACGAGCGTGTACAGGAGATTCTTGACGGGCGCTACTCGACCAAACAGAAAGTAACCAAGCACGAGTTTACGTTCTCAGGGCTTGTGAACTGTGGTCACTGTGGCTGCGCCCTTGTGGCCGAGAAGAAGAAAGGCAAATACGTCTACTACCATTGCACCGGCAACAAAGGAAAATGCCCCGAACCTTACACGCGAGAAGAAGTGCTGGACGAGTGCTTTGCTGATTTACTCAAAGGTCTGGTCTTCGACGATCAAGTTATGGATTGGATCGTTGACGCTTTGCATCAGAGCCACGCAGACGAGAAGCGTTTCCGAGAAGATGCGATCACTTGCTTGCAAGAGGAACAAAGCAAGATTCAGAACCGCCTTGATCGGTTATACGATGATCGACTTGACGGTTTTATCGAACCTGATTTCTTTGAGCGGAAGTCGCGAGAGTGGCGACAGACACAGAAGCGACTTGCTGATCAAATTACCGAATACCAAGAGGCCGCACATGATTACGTGCAAGATGGTATTCGCTTACTAGAACTCTCAAAAAAGGCCTATTTTCTGTATAAACAGCAAGATTCAAGCGAAAAGCGGAAGTTGCTCAATTTCGTGTGTTCGAACTCAATATGGAAGGACCACACTCTCACTGCGACGTTTCGCCAACCGTTTGATCTACTTGCAATTACGAACACCACTTGGCAAAGAAAAAAGGCCGCCGGTGCCGATTCCAGCGACCTTCGTCCTATCTGGCTCCGCAGGTAGGACTCGAACCTACAACCCTTCGGTTAACAGCCGAATGCTCTGCCATTGAGCTACTGCGGAATAAGCGCCTCACTAAATCCTGTCAGGCGCGAAGCGCTTTTTATAGCATGTGGGTATACGAGCGTCAACCGCCCCACCGCATCCCCTAAACCCCTCCAAACTTGCGCTCGGCTGAGATCTGCGAGAATATCTCCAGCCCGAATCCCCTTGCGAAAGGTCTCTGATGGAACGCCGTACAACAGCCTGGGTTAGCCCTAACCTGCAAGCCGAAATGCCCCTCGTCGCCTATGGACACGCCGGTCCGCCGCTGCTCATGTTTCCTACCGCAGCCGCCGATTATCTCGAGTATGAACGCTTCTATCTCGTTGATGCCATTAAGTCGTTCATCGAGGCCGGCAAGCTCCGCGCCTACTCGATCAACAGCGTCAATCGCTACAGTTTGCTGAACGACAAAATGCCCCCGAATCTCAAAGCAGAACTGCTGACGCGTTACGATCGCTACATCGTCGACGAAGTGTTGCCGTTGATTCGTAAGGAGTGCGGCGAAGGCGAGAACCGGCCGTTGACCACGGGCGCCAGTTTGGGAGCGTTTCTATCCGCGAATGCTTACTTCAAACATCCGGATCTATTTCGCGGCGTCATCGCGATGAGCGGTAGTTATGATGTGCGGGCTTATTTAAAAGACTTCTACGACGACAACGTTTACTTCAATAACCCAGTCGATTATCTCTCCAACCTCAATGACGATCACTACCTGCCGATGCTGCAAAAAGCCGACGCGATTCTGATCATGTCAGGGCAGGGAAACTACGAAGCGCCTGAACGCAGTCGCACGTTGTCAGAGATTCTCAACGCGAAAGGCATTCCGCATACTTTGGATCTGTGGGGACACGATGTGGACCACGATTGGCCGTGGTGGAGGAAGATGTTGCCGTATGCGTTGGGAAAACTCTTATAACAAGGTTTCAGGATGAACAAGATTAGGCTTTGATCGCTAAACCGGCCCGTGCAGTGGGTTGACCATTCCTGAACGCGATCTTGCCGTTGACGAAAACCAGATCGATTCCTGCCGAAAACTGATTTGGGTTTTCGACCGTCGCGTTGCCGCGAATCGTTGCAGGATCGAACACCGTCAAGTCAGCGATCGCGCCATCCTCGAGTACGCCGCGCTCTTTCATCGCCGGCAGCAACACGCTGCGTGGCAACGAAGTCATCTTCTCCAGGATTTTCTCCAGCGGCATTCCAATGTCCAACGCATGACGAATCGCGGTGGCAAAACATCCGGCTCCGCGCGGGTGGGAGTTTGCACGCGGTTCAAACTGGATTCCACCGTCCGAACCGATCATGCAGAAGTCTTCTTTTAACGCCAGGTCGATGGTCTTAGCGAAGGGCATCGTGCCTTCCGGAACGGCTGCGAGCGCCGACGTCTTGCGATAGTGTGCAAACGTGCGCGCATTCAAACGTTGTGAGCTGCCGACAATTCTCAAGTCTTCATACGACAACCCGTAACGTTGCTGCCAGCCGGCGCCGAATCGATTGTTCGAGAGATACGTGGCCCAATACGAATAAGGATAAACGCAGGTGGTAATCGTCAGACCCTGAGCGTTTGCATTGCGAATTTTCTCCAGCGCCTGGTCCATGTGGAAGGTGCCGCCGGTTGAATGTAGATGATCGATGTGAATACGCGTGCCGCTATCTCGGGCGAGTCGAACTGCCTCGTCAACACCCTCAAGCTCCTTCTCACTCGACGAGTAACGCAGGTGCAGAAACATCGGACGTTCATACTTCTTCGCCAGCCTCGCGTACTCCAACATTTCCGCATACGGCGCCGGTTGATATTCGAGACTGTGCGAAACACCGAGCGCGCCCTCATCGAGATTCTTTTCGATCAGCCGTTTACCGCCTGATCGTGCGCGAATCGCCATCACAAAAGTTGAAACGCCGTAATTGATCGCATGCGGCACACGAGTGAAATGGCGATAGTAGGCGCCGCAGTCAGCGCTGCCACCATGCATCTGCAGCGCAGTCGTTACACCGTCTGAAATCTTGTACTTTTCGAAGATCTGGTAAGTGTTTTCTGGTGCAGTTGAATTGTCGGCGAGGATGTCGATAAAGCCGGGCGAGATTACACGGCCGCTTACATTCAACGTTTCAGTGCCGCGAAGGTCGAGGCCCAAACGAAGTCTGCCGCCCTCGTCGATTCCGACATCGATGGTGCGCCACTGACCGTCAATAAACGATCGACCACCACGCAAAACCAAAGGGAAAAGCGGTTTTTCGACGGAACCCTCGATTCGCTTGCAGGCAGGCAGAGCCAGACTCGCTGCCGCAAGGGGAATCGACATCTGGAGGAAAGTTCTTCGTTTCATCGTCGGGGGACCACTATCAACAGATTGCGCAGATAAAAGATCAAATCTGTGTAATCTGTGGATCAACAAATACTACGGCGCGCTATTACCTGTCGATGGTGTTGCGCCCAACACCTGCTCGGCTTCAGCGCGAATCGCGTCAAACTCTTTCTTCAAAACCTGGTAGCGTTCGATCGCGTCGCGCCCGATCTTCTGGTCCACATTCGCGGTCATGCCGGTCAGGTAAGTGATGTGCGCCTGGAGCCCGGGTTTGCCGTAGCGCACCGGTTCCGTTAACAGTTTTTCGGCAAGGCTCTTGAGTCGCGGATCGTTGGGCGCTTTGTTTTGCGCCTCACGCAGCTTGGATATCAGTTGGTTAACGCCGGTGACCATCTCACGCATGCGCAGGTTGTGTTCAAACTGCTCCTGCAGGTCGGCAACGGTGACGCCGTCCGCAGCGACTCTTGGATCGATCAAAACATTAATTGGTTGCACCAAAATCGTATTGCCGGATTTGAGCCGTATCTGATACTGGCCCGGCGGCATGGTGACACCCTGCTGATTGCGCATGTCCCACGCGAAGCGATTTAGACCAGCGGTTTTCGTCACGCGCGGCAACGGCAGAGTTCGACGTACCGGAGCCGCGTCAGGATCTGGTTGTGATTCAGGGCCGGCGGTACCAACGCCCGGCATGCCGGCACCGCCACCACGTGGGCCACGCAGAGCTGGTGTTTCACTGTTGTAGGAATTGACCACCGTTCCGCGCGCATCGAGAACCTCGATAACCACGGCCGACGCCGGAGCCGCAGGCAGAAAATAGTCAGCAACCGGTCCAAGCACGGTTGGACCAACACGCGTGCGATAACCATCGCGTGGTTTGAAGAGCGTGACCTCGGAAGCTTTCGTTTGCGGTGTTAGTTGATGAAGCGCAGTCAGGTTATCGAGAATCCAGATTGCTCGACCCTGAGTTGAAACCACCAGATCCTTGCGATGAACTTTAATGTCGGTGATCGGAATGTTTGGCAGGTTTAAGTCAAACGGTTGCCAGCGCGCGCCGTTATCAAAAGAGATGAACATGCCAAACTCGGTACCGGCATAAAGCAAACCAGCACGATCCGGATCTTCGCGCACCACGCGTGTGGGCCAATCAGCCGGAATGCCGTTCTTGCCGTCAGTCAACTTGGTCCACGTGTTGCCGTAATCGTCAGTGCGGTAGATGTAAGGTTGATAATCGCCCAACAACCAACGATAAACCGCGAAATAGGCCGTGCCTTTGCGATGTGGTGAAGCTTCGATGAACTGAACGCGCCCGCCGCTCGGTAAATCTTTCGGCGTGACATTCGTCCATTTCTTGCCGTTGTCACGCGTGACGTAAAACGGGCCATCATTGGCGCCGGTCCAGATCACGCCTTTTTCGAGCGGCGATTCAGTGATCGCATACAAGGTGCTGTAAAACTCTTCACCCGTAACGTCGCGCGTAATTGGTTCGCCACTGATGCCCTGGCAACAGTCAGGTCGCGCAGTCAGATCCGGCGAAATCCGTTCCCACGTCACACCTTTATCACGTGTGCGATGCACGTATTGCGATCCGTAATAGAGCACGTCCGGATCGTGTGGCGAGGTAGCCATTGGCGACACGCGCTGCATGCGATAGATCAAGTCGCTGGCCGGATTGCCATACAACGACTGTCCGCCGATCCAGTAACTCTTCTCCTGCCCGGTCTTCAGATTCATCACGCCGTACTGTCCCTTGCATGATCCGTAGACGATCTCGGGATCTCGCGGATGCGGCATGATTGGACCAGTTTCACAACCTGGACCAGTGCGCCAGTCCACCGTCGAGTAAGGCTCGGCCTGGCTGGAGATAATCAGCGTCGTGTTGTCCTGCTGGGCGCCGTAGAGTTTGTAGGGAAACTGGTTATCGACCCAGATGCCGTAGATTTCCGCGGTCGGCTGATTCATCTGGGTTGACCACGTGCGGCCGCCGTCGGTGGAAACATTAGCGCCGCCATCGTTGGCCTGGACCATGATCTGGCCGTCTTTTGGATTGATCCAAATATCGTGATTATCGCCATGCGGCGTGCGCATGGACGTAAACGTTTTGCCGGCGTCGACAGACTTAAAGAAGCCTTCAGCGCCGGCGTAAACGACGTCTGCGTTAGACGGATCGGCGCCGAGAGTGGTGTAGTAAAACGGCCGCTGGATAAGCGAGCCTTGCGAGTTGACTAGTGCCCACGTTTGGCCCGCATCTTCGGAACGATAGAACCCGCCACCGGGCCTCGCTTCGATCAACGCATAAATGCGATTTGGCTTGGCGTCGGTCACAGCGAGATTGCCTTTGCCGATCAACTCACTTGGCAAACCCGTAGAGATCTTCGAGAAGTGTTCGCCACCGTCAGTGCTCTTGTAGAAACCACCTTCACGTGAACCGCTGATGATCGTCCACGGCTTGCGCTCGATATGCGACATCCACGCATAGACTACATTCGGATTGCCGGGTTGCAGTTCGACATCCATTGCGCCGACCGCATTCGAAATAAAGAGCAACTTACGCCACGTCTGTCCGCCGTCTGTCGTTTTAAATATGCCGCGCTCATCGTTGGGTTTGAAGATGTCGCCACCGGCTGCGACCCAAACGATGTCGGGATTGGTCGGATGAATACGCACCGCGCCGATCTGCCCGGCGTTATAGAGTCCAACGAATTTCCACGTCTGGCCGGCATCGGTTGACTTGTACATCCCGCGTCCGGTTGAGACGTTACTGCGCACACCGTCAGAGCCGGTGCCGAGGTAAACGACATTTGGATCAGAATCAGCCACGGCCACCGCTCCGGTCGATCCAAGTGGAACCTTGCCGTCGGTGATGGGTATCCACGTCGCGCCGTTATCGGTCGTTTTAAATAGACCGCCGCTCGCCACGCCCATGTAAAACGTTTTGGGTTGTGAAGGAACACCGGTCACTGTCGTCACGCGCCCGCCGCGGGCCGGGCCCACGAGCCGGTAACGCATGCCATTGAAAAACGATGAGTCAACCGATTGCGATTGAATGGGAATAGCCAGCAGCAGAAAAGTGACCAGGAGAGAGACCGACCGACACATGCTCGTCCTCCGCGCAAATACCGATGAAATTGTGGAAACTATGACGTGGCAGGAGCAAACCATCCGCGGATACTATTCGCCACCTGCCGGAAGAATCGAAGAATACGTCTGAAGACCAGAAACGATACTACCAGACCGGCGCCAACAATGACGAAGAGCAACACGGGCAGAAACACGGAAACGACAACTGAAACTACTGCGAGAATGTCTTCAACTATACTGGCCACCCAGTTTGAGACTGGCTCCGGACTCACGTTCAGCATCGCGCGCGTCGCTGCCTTGGTGCCATGAGAACTAAGCGCGAGTCCGCCGCCGAGCAGGAGCGCAACCATCTGGATGCTGCGGTCGAAGTCGCCGAATGCAGTCGCGGCGAGCACGGCGCCGGCCGGAACTCTAATAAAGGTGTGAATAACGTCCCAGGTGCTATCGACATACGGCACCTTATCGGCCACAAACTCGACGACATACAAAACAACGGCAACGCCGATCACCCACCAGTTGGTCAGCACTTCGAGTTCGCCGGGAAGTTGCAGGGACGCAAACCGGCCGAGCAAACCGAGGGTGGCGACAGCCGCGTAGAGGTTGATGCCGGAAACCCACGAGGCTCCCATGGCGATGGCGATTGTCGAAAGCAGTTGCGTCATGGCCGTCGAATTATAACTTAAGAAAACCCTGGAACAGGATTTTCAAGATTGACAGGATTTACAAGATAGAATCCTGTTCATCCTGTAAAATCTTGTAAATCCCGTGAAAAATACGCCCGCATTCGACATTGCTAAAGCCGCGACAATTGCGAGCGAGCACTATGGTCTACGCGTCAATCCCCGGCCGTTGCCGAGCGAACGCGATCAGAACTTCTTACTTACGACTGCAACGGGCGAAAAGTTTGTACTGAAGATTGCAAACGCCGGCGAATCGCGCGCGTTTCTGGAAGCGCAGAACGCGGTGTTGCGGCACGTCGCGCGAAAGGTCACGTTTTGTCAGTCGCTCGTGCTGACGACGTCGGGCGATGAGATGACCACGGTTGAGGCGCATTTTGTCCGCTTGGTCCACTACCTTCCTGGCGTGCCTTTCGCGGAAACCCAGCCGCATTCTTCGGCGTTGTTGCGTGATCTCGGACGGAAGCTGGGCCAACTTACGCGCGCGCTCGCAGACTACGATCATCCGGCGGCGCATCGCGATTTCCACTGGGACCTCGCAAACGGCAATCGAATAATCAATGAGTTTGCGAACTTGATCGACAACCATGATCTTCGCGATCGAGTTTTGCAATGCCGGTTTGAGATCGATCCACGCTTGCGACGAAGTGTGATTCATGGCGATGCGAACGACTACAACCTGCTGGTCGATCCTCAAAACAACACGATCTGTGGCCTGATCGACTTCGGCGACATGGTTTACAGCTTCACGGTTGGAGAACTCGCGATCGCGATCGCTTACGCAGTGCTTGATAAACCGGATCCGATTAAAGTTGCGGACGACATTATTAACGGTTACGCGAGCGAGTTTGTATTGCGTGAAGATGAGCGGGAACTATTGTGGCCGTTGGTCCGCTTGCGACTGGCGATGAGCAGTTGTTTGGCCGCGTATCAATTAAAACAACAGCCTGATAATGATTACCTACGGATAAGTCAAAAGGCGATCGAAAGAACTTTGCCACGGATTGCACGGAATGAAACAGATTGAATCTTTGATACAGAGACGCCGCGGTATGCTTGGGAGCAACTTGAGTGTTGCTTATGAAAATCCCGTGCATATCGTGCGCGGCTCGATGCAATACCTTTATGACGACGCGGACCGGCGGTATCTCGACGCCTACAATAACGTGGCCCATGTTGGTCATTGCCATCCCGAAGTGGTCGCCGCCGGGCAGCGCCAGATGGAGCGGTTAAACACCAACACGCGGTATCTCAGCGAGTTGATTCTCGAATATGCGGAAGCGTTGACGGCCACTTTGCCGGAACAACTGAGCGTCTGCTTTCTTGTGAATTCAGGCAGTGAGGCAAACGAGTTGGCTATTCGTCTGGCGCGCGCGCACACGCAGGCTCGCGATCTGATTGTGATCGAACATGCTTACCACGGGAATACGACTACGCTCATCGATATTAGTCCTTACAAGCATGATGGACCAGGGGGCACAGGTGCGCCTGCATGGGTTCACAAAGTTTCGCTTCCGGTTTCAGCAGACGATGCGCAACACGCCGAGAATCTGATCGCGCGGGGAGGATTCCGGTTGTGCGGCTTCATTGCCGAATCGTTGCCCAGTGTCGCCGGTCAGATCGTTTTGCCCGAAGGTTACCTGGGAAGAGTTTATGACGCGGTCCGCAAGGCCGGCGGCGTTTGCATTGCTGACGAAGTGCAAACCGGATATGGACGGATTGGCACACACTTTTACGGGTTTGAAAAGTACTGGGTTGTGCCCGACATCGTGGTGCTGGGTAAACCGATCGGCAACGGACATCCAATCGGAGCGGTAATCACCACTCGCGCGATCGCTGATTCCTTTGCCAACGGCATGGAGTTTTTCAGCACCTTCGGTGGAAACAACGTTTCCTGCGCAATCGGACTGAAGGTGTTGGAAGTGGTTCAGAAAGAAAAGCTTCAGGCCCACGCGCTGATAGTAGGAGAACGTTTACTGGCAGGTTTACGCGACTTGCAGCAACGCCATCAATTCATCGACGACGTGCGCGGCTCGGGCCTCTTTCTCGGAGTTGAACTACTGCAAGGCAACCGGAAGCCCGCGACAACTGAAGCAAATCACATCGTCAATCAAATGCGCGAGCGCGGAATCCTGATCGGCACCGATGGTCCACACCACAACGTGCTAAAAATCAGACCTCCAATGCCGTTCTCCGCAGACGACGCAGACTTACTACTCAACACCCTGAGCGACATTCTTTCTAAATAACCGTTTTGTGCTTTTGGTGCCCTTCGGTGGCTGATCACGATTGAGGATAAAGGAGAGTGAGTGGCCACGCGTGGTCCAACCGCCATTCGAATACGCAATCGGAAGATCGACCGCGGTCGTGCTTTCTTCTTTCCAAACAGCGCTCGAAACCTGTTCGCAGTGCAGCAGGTAATGTTCCATGCCGGTGTAGACGCTGCGCCAGTAACCACCGTAAATCGTTTTGTAAACCACACCACCAACTTCTACATAAACCCGGTTGCCGCTCAGAATCCGGTAGTTAATGCGCCCGAGCAGATCGAGCAGCCGGCATTGTTCCCGCTTCGTGGGGATGCCGGCCGGTTCCTCCGGTTCTCGCCAGGTTTCAGGTTCGTATGGCGGCATGACGCGTAGTTTAATCCACCAGTTACTCAGATTGCACGAAAAAATCCGGGGCTCGAAACAGTCGCGGCATAAAGCTGCGGGTATAATCCACGAGCGTGGATTAGCCATTTATTTGGAGGTCGTGGATGCGCAAACGCAGTCACCCGGCATACGGGCTCGCGGTATTCGCATTAGTAATCACTTCGATGGGATGTAATCGTGAAAGTGCTCAGCCGCAATCGGATAGACCAATGACGACTGGTCCAATTGTTTATGTTGCTCTTGGCGATTCAACCGGGGCAGGGGTTGGAGCGCGCGACGGTGGTTATGTGGCGCGGCTTTTCAAACGCATCGTCGAGCGCCGCCCGGAGTCGACGTTGTCTAATCTTTGTGTCAGCGGAGCTACAAGTGAGGACGTAGTCCAACGTCAGCTAGCGGATGGAGTTGCCAAAGATCCGGATCTGGTAACCGTTGGAATTGGTATCAACGATATCGGACACGGTATGACGATCGAACAGTTTGCGGAAAATTACGAAGAGATTCTCAGCACGTTACGATCGAAAACACGGGCTCAGATCGTGGTGACGAATCTTCCTGATATCTCAACAGCACCGCGAATTCCTGGTCCGATGCGGAGTGATTATCAGCGGAAGATTATTGAATTCAGTGAACGGTTGGAGGAGATTGCCAAGCGGCATGGCGTGACGCTCTTCGATATCCACACGATCACGAAGGATGAGCTTCCGGGGCATCCGGAATATTTTTCAGCGGATGGGTTTCACCCGTCGGATAAGGGTTATGAGTTGTGGGCGACGCAGATGTGGCCCACGTTGGCGCGTGTGATTGGAGAGCCGGAGTAGAATTTTGCGTGACGCCGAAGAGTGTTTTCTCACGCAGCGACGCAGCGTTTACGTGGCGCCGTTGCGCCGCTGCGTGAGTAGATTTCCGGTGACGGGATCGAAGAAGTGAACTTTCTCGTGTGCGATCCGAATCCAGACTTGGCTCTCTACCTCGGCGCGAAAATCCGCGGGTGCGCGTGCTATTAATCTGTTTGTCCCTAACGATAGAAACACAAACGTTTCGTTTCCCATTAACTCCGTTACATACACACGCGCCTCGATCGCACCGTCTTCCGGTGTGGTTGACACCTGCACATGCTCCGGCCGGATTCCGAGCGTCACGCGTGACTGAACTGGCGTCGACTTCAACACCAGCCGCAGTGAATCGCTTGTAAAAATGTCGCCTGCGATTTCACCCTCGACAAAATTCATACTCGGGCTACCGACAAACTCCGCCACAAATCGATTCGCCGGAGCGTTGTAGATATTCATCGGCGTGTCAAACTGTTGCAGCCGCCCCTTCTTCATTACCGCCACGCGCGAAGCGAGTGTCATCGCCTCAGCTTGATCGTGCGTGACGTAGATCGTCGTGGTTCCCAGTTGATGCTGGAGTCGTTTCAACTCGCCACGCATCTGCACACGCAAACGCGCATCGAGATTTGAAAGCGGTTCGTCCATCAGATACGCCCGCGGCTCGCGAACAATCGCGCGCGCGAGGGCCACACGTTGCCGTTCACCGCCGGATAACTGTCGCGGTTTGCGATCGAGCAATGATTCGATTTCCAGCATCGCGGCCACACGATTCACACGTTCAATCAGCTCGGCTTTGTTTACTTTTCTGACACGCAACGGATAACCGATGTTCCCGGCGATCGTCATGTGTGGATAGAGTGCGTAACTCTGAAACACCATCGCCAGGTCGCGATGTTGAGTTGGAATATCGTTAACACGCTCGCCGCCGATAAAGATGTCGCCGGACGTCACCGATTCAAGTCCGGCGAGCATGCGCAGCGTGGTAGTCTTGCCGCAGCCTGATGGTCCAAGCAGGACGATGAACTCACCATCGTCGATTTTGAGTGATAGATCTTCAACGACCGAAGCGCCGCCGAACGTCTTATTCACATTGCGAAACTCGATACCCATCAGCCTTTAACTGCTCCCATCGATAAACCCCTGACGAGGTATTTCTGCAACGCCAGAGCAAACACCAGAATCGGAATGATCGCCACGGACGCCGCGGCACTCATCACGCCCCACTTGATCTCATACTGCGTTACACGGCCCGCGATCCCAACTGGTAACGTCATCGCCGCGTCTGTTTGCGTCAACACGAGCGCGAAGAGAAATTCATTCCAGGAGACGATCAAGCAGAACACCGCGGTGGCTGCGAGCCCGGGTGAAACAAGCGGCAGCACCACACGCACAAGCGCGCCCAAACGCGAGTCGCCGTCAACCATCGCCGCTTCTTCGAGATCGCGCGGCAGGTCCGCAAAGAAGCCGCGCATCATCCAGACGACAAACGGCAGATTGAAAGCGGTGTAAACGATGATTAGCGATGCGCGTGTGTTGAGTAAGCGCACGTCGCGCATCATTAGGAATAGCGGGACGGCCGTGACGATAGCAGGAAACATGCGCGTGGAAAGAATCCATAACGAGAGACGGCGGTTGAGACCGAGCGGAAGTTGAAAACGCGCGAGGGCGTAAGCGGCGAGCGTGCCGATTACGAGTGCGCACGCGGTTGAGGTAACTGCCACGATTGCGCTCGTCAGTAAATAGTTTCCAAAACCACGCGTGACGAAAGCGTCGTAATAGTGTTCGAGTGTTGGAGTGAACCCGAACCATGGCGGCGGACTGGCAAACTGCTCGACTTCAGTTTTCAAAGAGATCGTGAGCATCCAGTAGACCGGCGCGAGTGCAAAGAGCAGTGCCGGGATCAGAGCTAAATAACGAAGCATGCGCCAGGTCGTCGCCTTGGAGTGTGGTGCCTTGGCACCGCTTTGGCCTGGGTTGATCGAAGAGGGCTTCATGTTGTTACCAAGCGGTGCCAAGGCACCGCACTCCAAGGCGACGCTCAGCTCGGTTCTGCTTGAATTAGTTTTATGTAAATCGCGCTAATCACATTTGTGATCGCCAGTAACACAAACGACATCGCCGCAGCGTAGCCAAAATCAAAGAAACGAAATGCGGTGCGATAGATGTAAAGACTAATCGTCTCCGTCGCGAAACCTGGTCCACCCTCAGTCAGAATAAAAATCTGATCAAATACGCGCAGCAGATCCATCGTTCGCAACAATAGGACGATCAGAATCGACGGCTTTAATAACGGCAACGTCACGTGCCAGAACGTTTGCCACCGGCTCGATCCGTCGATCAAAGCCGCTTCATACGGCTCCTGCGGAATCGCCTGCAATCCTGCCAGCAAAACGAGGAACACGAACGGTGTCCACTGCCAAACATCAACCGCGATCACTGACAGCAACGCGAGGTTAGGCGACGCCGTCCACGTCAAACTCTCCGTGTTGACGCCAATTTGCTTGAGTGTGCCGTTGATGGCGCCGAAGTTTGGATTCAGCATCAGTCGCCAAACCACGCCGACAACAACACTCGGCAACATCATCGGCACCAGGAGGCTGGCGCGAAAAATCCCACGTCCACGGATTTGTTTGTTCAGCAGCAGCGCAAGTCCGAGGCCGAGCAGGAATTCGCAAGTCAGCGCCGCGGCTGCGTAGATAAAGGTATGGACCAGCGCGGTTTGAAAGAAATTGTCAGACAAAAGCCGCGTGAAGTTTCCCACTCCCCACACGATGCCTTCCGACGTTTCCTGCTGCAGGCTGATCGTTATGGAATAGATGAGCGGATAGATTGAAAGTGCGAGGAGCACCGCCATTGCGGGCGCTAGGAAGAGTGTAGGTAGCAGCAGCTCGCGTTTATTTTGCGCGCTGAAGAATCTTCTCGATTTCGGCATTCGCCTGATTCATCGCTTCGGCCGGAGACAAGGTTCCGCTGTTGGCCTTTGACAGAAATATCCCAAACGCATTTTCGATTTCATTCCAGTAAGGCGTGCGCGGGCGTGGTCTCGAGCTTTGCAGCGAACGCAACTGAGCCGGATAGGCCGGGTTCTTCGCCACCAGTTCCGGATCCTGAAAGAGTGATTTGCGCGTCGGTGGATTACCACGTTCGGCCGATCGTTTCATCTGTTCGGCAGTGGTGGCCCAAATTAGAAAGTCCATCGCCGCGTCGGCATTTTGTGAATCTTTTGGAATCGCAATCAGCCAGTTACCGATTTCGGCTTGACCCGGCTTCTGCGCACTTGGGAGAGTTGTAAACTCCATCTTCCCGATCACCTTCGACTTCGACGCATCGCCAAACGAACTGATCCACGCGGGCCAGTTGATCGACATCGCCGCCGTTCCTTGCAACAGATGTGCACCTACTTCGTCGGCATTAAAACTCGCGTAACCCGGAGGTGAATACTTTCCAAGTTCAATCATGAACTGTAACGCCGCGATGCCTTCCGGACTGTTGACGTTTGGCTTTCCACTCGCGTCGAACATCTCGCCGCCGAAGGCCCAGAAGATCGGCATGAAGTCAGCGACCGCCGCGTTACCCTGGGCGGCGCGCATGACATATCCATAGACTTGCGCGCCATTCGCGCCTGCACTTTCTTTCTCCTGGATTGTTTTGGCTGCCGCTAAAACATCGTTCCAGTTCGAAGGACTTGCGATCGCATGCTTGTCAAAAAGATCTTTGCGATAGAAAAATAACTGCGAGTTACCGACGTAGGGCAAGGCGTAGAGTGGACCAGTTTGATAAGGATGACGGCAGAGGGCGACTGACGTTTCTACAAAGTCGGGATCCGGGCCGGATTGCCCGCGTTTTTGCAATAAAGGAGTAAAATCCGTCAGTACTTGTTCGTTGGCAAAACGCGGGAACCACGGATCGTCGAGCATGATCAAATCGTAAGCGCCCGTGCGCGCTTTGAGATCTATTAACTCTTT
The DNA here is from genome assembly GCA_963708055.1 of uncultured Acidobacteriota bacterium. Taxonomy (GTDB): domain Bacteria; phylum Acidobacteriota; class Blastocatellia; order Pyrinomonadales; family Pyrinomonadaceae; genus PSRF01. The sequence goes on from OY970193.1 coordinate 4,457,010, forward strand.
CTCAAAAAGATTTGCATAAGGAAATTCCGCGATCTCGATGTGGACCTTGGTCTGGGCTTCGTAATCGCGCGCGGCTTGTTTGAGAGCCTCGCCTTCAACTCCCGAGACCACGGCCAGGGTCAGCCGTTTTCCTGCCGGTTGGTTGTTACCGGTGCAACTCGTGAGCCCGATCAGCAGGAGAAGCGTCAGGGAAATAATTTGTTTCATAGATAGTGGCCACAGATTAACACTGATGAAGCGAATCGGAACTGATAATATTCAGCCATGCGACAAATAGTGACGACCGCAAACGGTGACATCGACGTCCTCAAGGTCCAGCAAGTAGCGGACCCAACTCCACGCGACAACGAAGTCTTGATACGTGTTCGCGCTGCCGGTTTGAATTTCGCCGACATCCTGGCCCGCCAGGGTTTGTATCCGGATGGACCGCCCAAGCCATGCGTGATGGGTTACGAAGTGAGCGGCGTGATCGAAGCTGCAGGCAAAGACGTGAACAGTTCATTCGTCGGCAAGTCAGTAGTGGCGATGACGCGCTTTCGCGGGCAGGCGGAATTGATTACCGTGAAGGCGACACAGATGTTTGAAAAGCCCGAGCGACTTACCTTCGAACAGGCGGCGGCAATCCCGGTCAATTACCTGACTGCTTACGGTCTGCTGGTGGCCATGGGATCACTGCATGAAGGCGAGTCTGTCTTGATTCACAATGCCGGCGGCGGAGTTGGTTTGGCCGCACTCGATATTGCGAAGAAGGTTGGCGCCAAGACGTACGGCACGGCGAGCCCGAGCAAGCACAAGTTTTTAACCGATCGCGGGTTGGACCACGCGATCGACTATCGCAAACAGGATTGGTTACCTGAATTGCAGCAACTCACGAATGGGCGTGGCGTTGATCTGGTTATCGATCCGATTGGCGGCTCGCATTGGAAAAAGAGTTACGCGGCGCTGCGACACACCGGGCGGTTGGGGATGTTTGGCATTTCTACCGTTTCGGCAAATGGTTTTGCCGGCAAGCTGAAGATGTTGCAGGCAGTTGTTCAAACGCCGTGGTTTCATCCGTTTCGCATGATCAACAAGAACCGCGGAGTTTTTGGTTTGAACTTAGGTCACATGTGGCACGAGCCAGAGAAGATAGCGATTTGGATGCGCGACATTTTACGCGGTGTGGATGAGGAATGGATTCAGCCACACGTCGATCAGGCTTTTACGTTTGATGAGGCAGGGAAAGCGCACCGGCGACTTGAGGAGCGTAAAAATATCGGTAAGGTCGTGTTTGTGCCTTAGTTTTAGCCACGGATAAACACGGATTTCACTGATCAGAAAAAGAAAATCAGATCTGTGTTATCCGTGTTAATCCGTGGCTGAAATTCGTTTGGCAATAAAAAACGAGATGACTGTAGAGTAGATCAGGCCGAAGACCATTGCGCCGATAAATAGAAAAGCAAATGCGCTGAGAGCGACGCGCATGACGGGCAGATCTGCCGCGCCAGGTTCACTCGAGAGCCACTTCGTACCAACTATCGCAAGCGCGCCAACAAAAAAGAGCGAAGTGGTGAGGGCGTAAACGAATGAGATTCCAACGCCGGTCTTCAATCCTTGTTTAAAGGTTGGTTTATCTCCGAGTGAGTGCTCCAGCGCTTTGAGCCCGAGAAAGATCATCGTGAAATGAAGCAGGTTGAAAACGATCGGTGTACCGAGCGTGTGGACCGCCGATTGAGGATTGAGGACGATGGCGCGCACCGCAAGGATCCAGGCGATCACACCGGCAGTAATTAGCAATCCGTATTTGAGTGGTATTTTCATAGGTGGCTACAAATCGGCAATTGGAAATCGGCAATCCCTTCATTCCCAGGCGGGTTTAATTTCTCCTTGCGCGTCGCGCCAGTAAGGTGCCCACGCAAGTGTGACGAGTTTGACTGCGATATTTGCCTTGGTTGGTTTAAGACTCACGGTCGCCAATTGCTCTGTTTGTGGATCAAAAGAACGTTCGAGCGCGGCTGCGTCTGCCTGAAACTCGGCTTCGAGTTCCGCGATCCGCTGCGTGATCGCCGCCACGTTTTCTTCCGCGCGACCAACGTCCTGCGATTCTTTCACCGAACGTCCCACACCGCGCGCCGCGGTTGTGGCTCGCCCGAGTGTTCCCAAACTCGTGCGCTTGCGACCCAGAAACGACGAAAGCAACGTCGCGCCAAACGATATCGCGGTTTGCATCTTCTGTCCTTTAGCTTCTTCGGCCTCACGCGCGACGGTTTGTTCCGCACGTCGCTTGCGCTCTTCCAGTTGGTCAAACTTCGGCGCGTACTTGCGACGCAACTTTTCAACGGCCTCATCGCGTTGTTCCCGGGCAAGCTGTTGCAAACGAGCGCGAAACTCACCTTCGCTTTCACCGGGATTGGAAAGAACGTCGAGTGTGGGGCTCTCGAATAAATCCAGGCGCTGAGTTCTATAAATCCAGCCATTTAGATCTTTGCGCCAACTCGCGTAACTCTTGACCTTGGCCGCATCGGCCGGCACTTCCTGAAATTGCCCTTCGGCTTCAGCCTCCGATTCCAGATCCGCAACCGGCAAGTCGAGCAGCGAGGCGTTGGTCCAATCCAAACACACTGGCCCATCAGTGAATGGCGCCAGGAACATCAACTGCTGAGTTACCTCGACAAGCTTTGCTTTGCTGTAATGAATCTCAGCCGCTCCCAGTAACATTGGATAATAGCTAAGCGTTGCGTTTGCGCCGGCGGGTGAACGCAGCGGAATGTAGTACTGGGTTATTTCGGGTGGAAGCAGCGAGCGTTGCCTCGAAACTGGCGCAGCCGTTGGCGTAGTGACCGAAACGGAAGGAGTTGCAGGCGTTGCAGTCGCTTCCCTTCGGAGTGGATCCACCAGCGATTTGATCTGCGCACGCGTGAGTGGTCCACGCAGGTACGACATGGCCCAACGCGTTTCAAACAGATCGGGAGCGTCGTCGTGAACGTTGTTCAGCAGAAACACGCGTTTGTCGAGACCGGCGAGCAGTTGCTCCATCTGCTGCTTGTCAAACTTTTGACCCGTGCCTGCGGCAATGCCTTCGAGTCCTTCGAGCACACGCGCTTTATCGCGTTCAGTTTGCAGTCGGCCGATAAACCACGTGCCGGTGTTTGAGAGTCCTTTGTAATCGAGATCGACAGGATTTTGGGTCGCCAGCACCACACCAAGACCGAAAGCGCGTGCTTGTTTCAACAACGTCAGCAGCGGCAACTTGGAAGGCGGATTCGCGATGGGCGGGAAGTAGCCAAAGATCTCATCCATGTAAAAGATGGCCCGCAAGCTCGTCGTGCCTGACTGCATTCTCATCCAGCCAAGCACCTGATTGAGCAACAACGACACGAAGAACATGCGCTCAGCGTCGCCGAGGTGCGCGATTGAGAAGATCGAGAGACGTGGTTTCCCGGCGTCGGTGTGGAGAAACTTCGCAATGTCGAGTGGCTCGCCATCCATCCAACTCGCAAACGACGGCGATGCGAGCAGATGATTTAAAGCCATCGCTAATTGAAAGCGATCGTCTGGCGGGAAAAACGAATCGAGGTCCATCACGCCGATTTTTGTGAGCGGTGGTGTTTGGACCTTCTGAATCAAACCAGCGATGTCGAGATCTTTTCCGGCTGACCATTCCTGGCTGAGGATGTTTGACAGCAGGATGTGTTCGCGACTGCGAACCGGATCCGCATCAGTGCCGATGAGAGCGAGCAAGCTCGTGACGGTGGTATTAATCCGTTCGGATAATGCTTCGTTGTCCTGCCTGATTGTTTCCGGTGGTGCGACAAACGATTTGAGAATTGAGACGGGCAAACCGGCGTTGCTGCCGGGTGTGTAAATGCGAAAGTCTGCGGCGTCGCGCAAGCGCTTGATGCGTTCGCCATCCTGGCCCCACGCTGCCAGTCCTTTTTTCCAAAGCTCCGATTGTTGAGTCGCGTCAACGCCTTCCTCGACCCAGGGCGCGAAGTCTTCCGCAGCGAGGTTCGGAAAGGTCAGCAGCAGGTTACACAGATCGCCTTTAGGATCGACGATGATCGCCGGGATGCCATCGATCGCGGCCTCTTCGAGCAGGGAAATGCAGAGCCCGGTTTTGCCGCTACCGGTCATGCCGACGCAGACTGCGTGCGTGACGAGATCCTTTGAGTCGTAGAGAAGCAGGTCGTTGTTGGACTTGCTCCTACCCAGATAAAAGACGCCCAGCTTTTCGAATTCGTGCATACGTTTTTATTGACAGGATTTACAAGATTACCGAGATAAAAAGGGCCATGAGATCTATTTTGGATATCTTGTTAATCATGTTCCCATTTCGTTCGAGTATACGCGACGCGAAACCCGTGTCGTTTAGCATTTCGCTGCGAACCACTACCTGGCGACGCTGCCATCATCCCGGTCGTGCCCTGGCAAATTGCTTTCTCTGTGCAATCCACAGATTACACAGATCAATCTGTGTAATCTGTGGATCCTCTCTTGACCGCAAATAATCGCCACTCACCACAAGCGGTAAGATTGTGAAGTCCACGTTCTTCGAAATCGATACCCGATCCGGCGACTAAATCCTTAACCGTGCTTGAAACAAGCACCTCACCAGCCGCCGCTTCGTTAGCTACACACACGCCGATGTGCGCAGCGGTGCCCGCAACTTGCCCGTCAACTATCTCACATTCACCCGTGTGCAAGCCGGTGCTGGTTTGAACGCCCAATCGCGAGGCGTACTCGGTAATCGCCGAGGCACAACGTATCGCGCGTGCGGGACCGTCGAATATTGCCAGCAAACGATTCTCGAGGATGTTAACTTCGCGCCCGCGAAACCATTCAATCTCTTTCGTCATGTGGGCGTGCAGGCGTCGCCACCATTCGGCCCAACGTTCTGGTCCAAGTTTGTCAACCTGCTCTTTGATACCAACCAGTCGCGCCACGAGGACGGTTGCCAGCACCGTGTCAGGCACGATCCGGTGACGCACACCGGTCAAAAACTCTTCCACTTCGTCGAGTATCGCCTCCTGATCGCCGACAAAGGGTAAGTGATCGTCGCCGGGAAATTCGACAAACTTCGCGCCCGGAATCCGTTCCGCGACGAAGCGTCCCTCTTCAACTGTCAAACATTTGTCTTCCGTGCGATGAATGACGAGGGACGGCACGCGAATCGACGGCAAAACGTTGCGCACGTCGATCTCGGCATTCATCTTGGTCAACGCAACGGCGGCGCCCGGGCTTGCTCCCATGCGCAGGTAAGTGGCCCACCAGTCGCGAAACTCCGGATCGCCGGCCACACTCGGAGCGCGTTCATCGATGCCGATTGGTCCACCCCAATGTTCGCGCATCAGTTCAAAAAACTGTTCGCGTTGTTCCGCTGTTCGGCCCCACGGGTATTCTGCATCGCGAATTCGCTTGGCGTAAGTTCCGATCATGACAAGCGCCAGCGTCTTCTCCGGATAGGTAGCGGCGAAGAGGCTACACATTGGACCACCTTCAGAAACTCCGCACAACGCCGCTCGTTCGGAACCAACCGCGTCCATCACCGCACGCACATCGTCCATGCGCTGTTCGAGGGTCGGCAGTTGATCGATCGGAACACGATCGGAAAGCCCGGTGCCGCGTTTGTCAAACAAGATCAATCGCGAAAATGATGCCAGCCGTAACAGAAAACGCGCGAAACTCGGCTCGCGCCAGAAGTACTCCAGGTGCGAAACCCAGCCCATTACAAACACGAGATCGAGTGGCGCATCGCCGACGACCTGGTAAGCGATATTGACGTCGCCGCTGCGCGCGTACATTGTTTCCGGTGGTCGCAGCAACGCGGGTTCGAGCTGCTTCGGGCGGGCTTCAACCGGCGTGATGTCGATCACACGAGCCGGCGCGAGAATCTCCTCGTCGTCGTCGCGTTCCACGACGATCCTGGTGCGCGTACGCTCGCGCATGATCACGCTTTCGTCCTCATCACCTACTGTTCGCACATCGGCGACAAAACGATAACCGCGTCGCGGCACCGTCTGAATGTAATGGTCGCCTTCCTTACCTTCGCCAAGGGCCTTTCGCAGGATGGAGATGTTCTGGGCCAGGTTGTTTTCCTCGACAAAACTGTCGGGCCATACCTGTTGCATCAACTCCTTTTTGGTTAATACGTGGCTGGAGTGGTCCAGGAGTACGAGCAGGGTATCGAAGACCTTCGGCGTGAGCGGCACCTCGCGATTCTCCTTAAACAGGAGACGCTCACCCACATCCACTCGAAATCCATCGAAAATATAGAAGCGAACCGCCGGCTGGTGCATCGCTGAGATTATAGACAAGTACGAACACGGAATACACGGAGCGATCCGTTTAATCCGTGGCTGATTTCCTTTCATAACTCTTTCAAAACAATCTCAGAACTCTCTAAATACGGCGCCGGCCCTTCCGACTTATGTTGCTCACACCGTATGAAAACCCGAACCGAAATCACTGTCGAAACAGACAGGTGGATAGTAGTTAGGAGACCGAGAAGAACCGCGTGGTGTGCTTCCTGCCTGCGCCAGGTGGAAATGTTGAATGTAGACGACGCCGCGATCTTTGCCCGCGTGAACTCCCGCACGATTTTTCACTGGGTGGAGTCAGGAGTGCTGCATTCGAGTGAAACTCCCGAAGGCTTACTGCTGATTTGCCCCCATTCCCCAAACCTACTCCCGGAAAGGAAACCCCGATGAAAATCGCCCAGAAATTTATTCCCATCTTTTGCCTGCTTTGGGCTTTGCCCATATCAACGCTGCCATGCGTGGTTGCGCGGCCGCTACCTTCTCCCGCGGCGAATAAGCTGGATGAAAACGAAGTAAAGCTGAACGCAAACCGGAACTACGGAAAACTCCCGCTCAGCTTTGAAGCAAACGTTGGTCAATCACCGGAGCGCGTCAAGTTTCTCTCGCGCGGAAATGGATACACCGTTTTTCTGACTCCCACTGAGGCGGTGTTTTCATTGCGAAGTGAGACGACAAAAAATTCCCGTTCGGTGTTGCGCATGAAATTGATCGATGCGAATCAGAATGCTGATGTCAAAGGCCGGCAACCGTCGCCAGCCAAAGTGAATTATCTGATTGGAAACGATCGAAGTAAGTGGCACACCAACGTTCCGACTTTTCGCGAAGTTCAATACAACAACGTATGGCCCGGCGTCGATATGATCTGGTACGGAACACAGGACAAACTCGAGTACGACTTTGTGATAAACCCGGGCACCGCCGCCTCCACGGTGCGTCTCAACTTCAATGGCGCTGACAAGCTGGGTATTGATGCACAGGGCAACCTGCTGATGAAGGTTGGTGCTGAAGAAGTGGTCCAATCAGCGCCGGTTATCTATCAGGAACTGGAAGCAGATCGCGTTAACATCCCAGGCAAATACGTGATCAAAGGACAACACGAAGTCGGTTTTGAAGTCGGTGCTTACGACGCTAACAAACCACTCGTAATCGATCCGGTTCTGAGTTATTCAACTTATATTGGCGGCGAGGCCGCCGACTTCGGCTTGGGAGTCGCTGTTGACAGCAGTGGTCGCGCCTATCTCGCCGGCAAAACATCGTCGTCTGAAACCTTCTTTCCGATTGAGAATGCGATTCAAGGCACGATGATCGACACGCTGGGATTTGTGACTAAATTGAACGCAGCCGGAAACGACGTGCTTTATTCAACGTTCTTTGGAGACTCAAATGGCTTCTGCGTCAGCAATATTTGCGGCACCGAGATACGAGCCATCGCGGTTACCACCGATGGCAGAGCAGTCGTTACGGGCGCAGTGGCTAATGAAGATAACGATAGTCTAATGCCGATCACCGCCGGCGCTTATCAAAACAACGGTTTCTGCATCAGTTGGTGCGGGCTTGAACCAAACAGAATGGTCGATGCTTTTGTAACAGTCTTCAAAGTTGACGGCACCGATCTTGACTACTCAACCTTTTTTGGCGGACGAACTAACTTTCGTTTCAGCGAACGTGGCTTTGATATCGGAAATTCAGTCGCGGTTGACGCTTCCAATCGCATTTATATCACGGGGCTGACGGCGTCGAATTCGTTGCCGACGAAGCATGCTTTTCAATGGTCTCGCCATTCCGAAGGAGAAGGCAAAGATGCGTTTATCGCAGTCTTCAACCCGGCGGCGAGCGGCAACGACTCGTTGTTGTATTCGAGTTATCTCGGTGGAGATGGCGATGATGTCGGTTTGGGCGTGGCCGTAGACAACGATCGTAACGCTTATATCGGCGGCAGCACCGCTTCGACGGATCTGGAAACGAAGAGTCCCTCAGGCCCGCCTTTGCGACCCAATTACAATGGCGGCGGCTTCGATGGTTTTGTGGCGAAGATTGATACGGAATCGGATGGCGCTGCTTCGTTAACCTACAGCACGTACTTCGGTGGCAACATCAACGATCGCGTGGAGTCAGTTGCTGTCGATGTGTTTCAACGCGCGTACATCACGGGCGCCAGCAACTCTTCAGCAAGTTCATTCCCCTTGAAGAACGCGTTTGATTCGACACAGGTAAACGGCGAAGCATTTGTCGCGAAGTTGAATGCGGATGGAAATGCGTTGTTCTATTCCAGTTTTCTCGGCGGCGATAACCCAAACACATCTGCGGACGGTGAAGAAGGGCTTGGAATTACTATCGATTTTGCCGGCAACGTTTACGTCACCGGACGCACTACTTCAGGTGCTTCGTTTCCGGCGCGGATTCCCCTGAATGCAGGTCTGCAGGGCACCGCATTTCTGACGAAGATTCAAGCCACCATCTCCAACAACACCGTGGCGAAGTTACTTTACTCGACGACCTTCGGCGGAAACGGCGCGCGCGGTGAATCGATCGCACTGGATCCGAAAGGCAATGTTTATCTCGGCGGCACAACTCCAGGCGGATTGCCGACTACAGCCGGTTCTTTCGACACCACTTTCAACGGTGGCGCTTCCGATGGCTTTATCGCGAAGTTCAACTCAACCTTCAACGACAGCGTGGGCGTATTTCAACCTTCGGCAAACCAGTTTCAATTGCGAGACTCGCTTTCGTCTGGTCCAGCGGATCACGTGGTTCTATTTGGAGACCCGGGTGATCAACCGATTGTGGGCGACTGGAATGGTTCCGGGATTGATAACGTCGGCGTGTTTCGTCCTTCCACCAATCAGTTCATATTACTGATTGGACGCAAGGTGATCATTGTTAATTTCGGCCAGGCTGGCAGCATCGCGGTGGTTGGCGACTGGGACGGTAATGGAGTCGACACGCCGGGCGTTTTCAATCCAGCCAATGGTCAGTGGCAATTGACGAACGGTATTAACGGTCAAAATGCAGCGGGCAGTTTCCCAAGTGTAAACATAACATTTACGTTTGGACAGAACGGCGACACGCCGCTGTCAGGCGACTGGGATGGGAACGGAATCGACACCGTTGGGTTGTATCGGAATTCGAATTCGAATTTTATTCTCAGCAACACCTTCAAAGGCACCATCGATTTTCCCGCCGTCGTCTTTGGAAACCCTGACACGCGACCGATCGCAGGCGATTGGGATGGCGATGGCGTGGACACCATCGGAGTTTTCAATCAAGTCACCGCGGTGGTGGCGCTGAACAACGCAATCATTGCCGGCGATGGTGAGATCGTCTTCAACTTCGGACAAGCGGGCGACATTCCGTTAGCTGGTGACTGGGATGGCAAACCATCGCGTCCGTAAAATCCGTATAAATCGGTTTGGTGATCCGTCTAATCCGTGGCCCCGATCCAGACGGTCTTGATGTTGACGAACTCGCGGATGCCGAAGTCCGCGAGTTCGCGGCCGTAGCCGGAATTCTTCACGCCGCCAAATGGAAGTCGCGGATCTGATGCGACCATGCCGTTGATGAACACCGAGCCTGCTTCGAGTTCGTCTATGAATCGCTGCTGCTCGTTTGGCTCGTTGGTCCAGGCGGCGGAGCCGAGGCCGAAGGTCGTTGCATTCGCGAGTTGAATCGCTTCGTCAATATTCTTCACTCGAAACAGCATCGCTACTGGTCCAAAAATCTCTTCGCACGAAACGGGTGCATTAATATCGACGTCAACCAGGACGGTCGGCTCAAAGAAGTTTCCGGGACGATCGAGCTTGTTTCCTCCGGTTAACACGCGTGCACCACTGGCGACGGCCTTCTTCACCTGCTCGTCGAGATCGTTGACGATCTGTGGCGTGGCGAGTGGTCCAATCTCAGTTGCTTCATCCATTGGATCGCCGATCTTCAGCGCTTTCATCTGATCGACAAACTTCTGTTCAAACTCGTCATAGATTTCGGCTGCGACAATAAAGCGTTTGGCGGCGATGCACGATTGGCCGTTGTTGATGGTGCGGGCTTTGACCGCGGTGGTCACGGCTTCGTTGAGATTTGCGGACGGCATGACGATGAACGGATCGCTGCCGCCGAGTTCCAGAACTGTTTTCTTGATCTGTTTGCCGGCGATTGAGGCAACACTGCGACCCGCTGGTTCGCTACCGGTAAGAGTTGCGGCAACAACTCTACGATCGTTCAAGATTTCTTCAACAGCATCAGAACCAATCAACAGGGTTTGAAAGGCACTGTGGGGAAATCCGGCGCGCGCGAAAATGTCTTCAATGGCGAGCGCGCACTGCGGCACGTTTGAAGCGTGTTTCAGCAGGCCGACATTTCCGGCCATTAGCGCTGGGGCGGCGAAACGAAAGACCTGCCAGAACGGAAAATTCCAGGGCATGACGGCGAGCACCGGGCCAAGCGGTTGAAAACGCACATAACTCTTTTGCGCGTTTGTATCGACGATCTGATCCGCGAGATGGTGTGGTGCAGTTTCCGCGTAGTAGCGACAAACCCACGCGCATTTTTCGGCTTCGGCAATCGCGGCTTTGATCGGCTTCCCCATCTCGAGTGTCATCACCCGCCCGAGTTCCTGTTTCTCAGTCTCGATAATTTCCGCCGCGTGCGACATCATGCGCGCGCGATCGGGCATGGATGTATGACGGTAAGTGCGAAATGTGTCGGCCGCTTGCTGCAGTTTTTCTTCGATTTGAGCGCCTGACAACGCCTCAAAAGTTTTGAGTGTTTCGCCGGTAGCTGGATTTATCGTTGCTATTGCCATGATGAAGTAAAAAAATCATACTTGAACTCGAATGTCCAAAGAGAAACCACAACTCGATCGCTTCGGTGTCGCCGCTGCCCTGCAGGAGATCGCCCACATGATGGATCTGAAAGGCGGCCCGTATCGCTTCAAAGCCAAAGCCTACAACGCCGGTGCCCGAGCAATTCAAGCCGTCGCGGATCTCGATCGACTCGTCAAAGAAGATCGCCTGACAACTATTCCACGCATCGGCGACGCGCTCGCATCGCAGATCAAACAACTCTATCTGACCGGCGAGTCGTCAGTGTTGAATGGCTTGCGCACGGAATTTCCCGCCGGCGTTGTCGAGCTATCGACTGTTCCAGGCTTGAGCGTCGAGAAGATCAAACTGCTCCAGGAAGAGTTGGGCATAGCCTCGATCGCGGATCTAAAAGCTGCTGCTGAAGCCGGGAAATTGCAAAAGCTCAAGGGATTTGGACCAAAGACCGAACAACGCCTGCTCACCCAAATCTCAACGCCCGTTAAAAAAACAAAGCGACAATTGCATTTGCACCACGCGTGGAGCACGGCGGATCAGGTCATTGAATACCTGACTTCGATTGACGACGTTGATGAGGTAAGTGTCGCCGGTTCGTTACGACGTTGGGAAGAGACTATCGGCGTGATTGATATCGTCGCGGGCAGCGACGATCCAGCCGCGGTCATCAAGAAGTTTTTGGAGTTTCCTTTAATTCTCTCCAGTAACACCGAAGACGAGAACACTTGCGTCGCGCACTTTGCGGATGGCGCACAGGTTTGGCTCACAGTTGTGCCGCCGAACGATTTTGGCATCACGCTATTTGTTAAGACTGGTTCGCAGGCTCATATAGAAAAGGTGCAGCAGTACGCAGAGAAAAAGAAACTCAATTTCTCGCGTTTACCACGCACGGAAGATCAGCTCTACAAACGTCTCGGCATGGCCTACATCGAACCCGAACTGCGTGAAGACCAGGGTGAGATCGAAGCCGCGCTCGCGAAAAAACTGCCGGCGGATTTAGTGACCGAAGCTGACGTCAAAGGCATCGTCCATTGTCATACGACCTACTCCGACGGCGTGCACACACTTGAAGCGATGGTGCGTGGCGCCGAGGAGATGGGGATGAAGTACATCACGATCACCGATCACTCGCCGACCGCGATCTACGCCAATGGTGTGAACCTGGACCGGTTGAAACGCCAGTGGGATGAAATTGACGAAGTTCAGGAGAAGGTGTCGATCAAAATCCTGCGTGGCACTGAGTCAGACATTGTTGCCAGCGGAGCGCTCGACTATCCGGATTCAGTGCTCGAGAAGTTTGATGTGATCGTTGCCAGCATTCACGCACGCTACAAGATGGACGCGGCGAAGATGACGGAACGAATCACGACCGCCATGCGTCAACCGGTATTCAAGATCTGGGGACACGCACTTGGACGATTGCTGCAGCGACGTCCGGCGTTTGAATGTGATGTGGAACGGATACTCGACGTGATCGCCGAGTCGCGCGCGGCAATTGAGATCAACGGCGATCCTTACCGGCTTGATCTGGAGCCGCGATGGGTGCGCGAAGCACGCAAGCGCAAGATCAAATTTGTGATCTCCACTGACGCTCATTCAGTGAAGGCCATGAACAATGTGAAGTATGGCGTGGCGATGGCCCGGCGAGGCTGGGTCACGCGCAAAGAAGTTCTCAACACGCTAAATGCCTCGGCGTTCGCCAAAGCCGTAAAGCCAGTCTAGACACAGATTTACACGGATTTATCGGTGTAAATCTGTTTACTAAAGCCGTCTAATCCGTGTCCTCGTTTTCTTCTGCACGTCGCACGTTGCCGGCAAGTTTGGATTCTTCGTCTCGTAGGTTTTTATCTCCTGCTCGAATCTAATCTTCGCCTTTTCCCGTTCATCTTCCCCGAATAACTGAGCGTTGCCGCTTTGTTGTCTCACTCGTGCGCGTAGCCGTCGCGCCGCAGTCATGATCTTAGTGCGCAGATCACGTTCCAGATCGATCACATAAATCGCGGTGGTGCGGCCTGATGGCACGAGAGTGCGAAAAGGAATTCCGGCGCGTTCCAACTCATTTGTCAGAGCAATCAGATTTCTCGTGCCCGCACGCGGAGTCAAGGTGTAGAGATCAGCTTCGCCTTTTGGTTTGGGATGAAAATAGATCACATACTTCTGCTCTGCATCACGCCCCATTCGTGAGAGCAAATAGCGGAGCGTCGCTTCATCACCCTTGACGCGCAGGAGAACAGAATGTTCGGCGCCATCACTCCATGAACCGAGCGCGCGAAACGCCGTGATCCGCGATCGGACCACACAACTCAGGTTCATGGCTTGATTGAGTAGCCGCGATTCTTCCTCGGATTTCATGCCGGCGATTGCCTGCTCGAGTTTTAGATCAGTCTTCGTGTTTGGACTGACAATGCCGAGAGATTGCGCCGCTACTGCACTGGTCCAACCCAGCAACAGCACGAGTAGTAGTGCACGCCAATTCGTTGATCGTTTCATTTTCTTTTCTCTGTTATTTCAGATGATCATAGCTTAGAATAAGCCAACCTTAATCCTCATCAAGGAGACAAATCAATGCGACGAAGAACCCTCACCGAACTCGCCAATAATCCTGATCTCATCTCAGGAATTTACAACTATTGCGATCGTTGGTGTGAACGGTGTCCTTTAACCTCACGTTGTTTGGTCTATGCAACCGAGCAGGACGACAACGACTCATTTGAATGTCACGATATAACTAACGAAGCCTTCTGGAACAAGCTCAGCTCCATCTTTCAGGAAACACGCGAGATGATCGCCGAGTGGGCGCACGCCGCGGGCGTCGATCTCAGTGAGCCGTCTGAAGAAGATGAGGCTCGTCACCGAAGAAAAAGACAACTGGTAGACAATCATCCGTTGACCAGGGCAGGGAAGAAGTATGCTAATGCTGCGACTGACTGGTTTCGTGAGTTTGATCAAACAATCGAAATCAGTGATCAGCGAGCTACGGAGGCGGATCGAGAGAATGCCGAGTTGCAGGAAGATGCAAGTGAAGTAATTCAGTGGTATCAGTATCAAATCGCTGTGAAAACTATGCGCGCGCTTTCCGGGTTAAAAGAAGAAGTTGAATATGATCCGGAAACCGCGGAATTTCCTAAGGATTCCGACGGTTCTGCGAAGGTGGCGCTAATCGGTATCGATCGCTCGATAGCTGCGTGGCGAATGATGCAACTGGCGTTGCCGGAGCGCAGCGACTCGATTGTGCCGTTGATTTTGCAACTCGAGCGACTGCGGCGCCGGCTGGAGAAAGTGTTTCCCGAAGCGCGAGGCTTCGTCAGGCCGGGGTTTGCCGAAGTGCTTGGCGCCGCGAATTAAACGTAACGCCACAAAGAAGCAAAGAAGCATTAGCCACGGATTACACGGATTGAATTCGGATAAATACGGATTACAGATAAACGCGGATTGAGTTCTGATTAATTCGCTTTATCCTATTTATGTTTGTGCTTCTTTGTGGCTAAAGGATGAGTTATGGCTGACGAATGTCTGTTCTGTCGAATTGTGTCTGGTGAACTGCCGGCCACTGTTGTTTATGAAGATCAAAACTCAGTGGCGTTTCTCGATATTCGCCCGTTGTTTGCCGGGCACACGTTACTGGTGCCGCGCGTTCATGTGGAAACGCTTGGCGAACTGCCGGAAAAACTTGTTGGTCCATACTTCGAAACCGTGCAATTGCTGTCGCGTGTAGTTGAAGCAGCGATGGATGCTGAAGGAACTTTTGTGGCGATGAACAATCGCGTCAGTCAAAGTGTTCCTCATCTTCACGTTCACGTAGTGCCGCGACGAAAAAAAGATGGCTTGAAAGGTTTTTTCTGGCCGCGCACGAAATATAAAAACAATGAAGAGATGGAAGCAGTGCGCGAAAAAATCGCAGCAGTATTAAAGAAAACTGCTGCGCAAAAATAATTCTCGATCAAGAAAAAAATAAAACACACAAAAATTTGATCTAAAAATCGTCTAGGAGTATAAAGCTCCTGTCGCGAGGGTTGCGGCCTTCGAGACCGACAAAGGGACGGCGATTGCGTGGTGACACGCGAGAGAGAGAATAGACAGGCGGCTGTTGATTCTATGACGCCCGAGTCGGAGCCGAAAGGCTCAGCTAGAGAAGGTTGCGAGACTTTCTCGAGCCATTCGAATAAAAACGGATGGCACCCGGAGGCAAGGACCCGCCGAAGGGAGCAAAGCGGCTCAGCGAAAGTTGAGCTTCGTTGCCGGAGCGTAACCGGCGGTGGAGGAAAAGCCACCACAACAAAAACCTAAAGGCACCGTGCTCGAAAGAGTGCGAGAATTGTGAAAATGATTCGAGTGCTGACCGGAGATTAGCTGACCGCCAGTTGATCACCGGGATACAAATTGGCGACTTGAGCGTGTACATGCTTTGGTTGCCATCCTAATGAAAGCTTCGGCTTCTCTGAGGGAAAACGGATTGCGCTGCTGTCAGCTTGCTGAGAGCAGCGCTTTTCGTTTTTAAATTTGTTGCCACCGATTCTCATGGATTAAGAACGATGATTTGTATTATCCGTGCTCATCCGTGTGGCTGTTTTATTCTTTCGCTTCGTCGTGTTAGATTAACCGCTTCCGAAAACAGAAAAATTTCTCCCCGTGTATGCCGGCGCTGAAAGCGTCGAAGTCTTTGTTTGACGATAGGAGGTTCGATTCGAGATGACTGAAGCACGAATGCAGGAAGCCCCAGAATATAAACCCGGCACGTTCTGTTGGGTTGAACTTGGAACCAGCGATAACACAGCCGCAAAAAATTTTTACACGCAACTCTTCGATTGGGATTTTGAGGACAAGCCGATGGGTCCCGACGATGTTTACACGATTCTAAAACTTGACGGCAAGGATGTCGGCGGACTTTACAAGTTGATGCCTGATATGGTCGCCCAGGGAGTCCCACCGCATTGGATGAGTTATGTTTCGGTAACCAGCGCCGACGAGACGGCTGAGAAAGCCAAAGCGGAAGGCGCCACGATCATGAATGGTCCATTCGACGTTTTTACGATTGGCCGAATGGCAGTGATCCAGGATCCCACCGGTGCTGTTTTCTCCCTCTGGGAGGGCAAGGATCTTAAAGGATCAGGAATTTACAACGTCCCCAACTCATTTTGCTGGAACGAGCTCGGTACTACCGACAGCGCGAAGGCCGGGCAGTTTTACTCGAATGTTTTTGGTTGGGAAAAAGAGACTTTTGCTGATAGCCAGATCGAGTACACGATGTTCAAGAACGGCGATCGCGGCGCCGGGGGCATGTACACGATCACTCCCGAGATGGGACCAATTCCGCCACACTGGCTCGTCTACTTCGCCGTTGACGATTGCGATGCCAAGGTGCAAAAAGCCACTGAACTTGGCGCCAATGTAATGAAACCGGCGGATGACATTCCCGGTATCGGGCGTTTCGCAATCCTGACCGATCCGCAGGGAGACTGCATTCGCGATCATTAAACTCGAGAATCCTGATCTATAAACTCATTTGCCGAACCACAGATTACACAGATTACGTATTAAGGAGATCTGTGTAATCTGTGGAAGGACTTAATGAAATCCCGTCTCGTTTGGCTGCTACTCTGCTGTATCTGGGGATCGACCTGGCTCTTTATCAAGCTTGGTCTCAATGACCTGCCTCCCTTCACCTTCGCCGGTATCAGATTTGTCATCGCTTTCATCACGCTCTGGATCATTATTCGAGTGCGCAGTATTCCACTGCCGCGAGCACGTGCAGATTGGCTCCTGCTCGCACTTACGGGAGTGCTTTCGTTTGGACTGAACTATGGTTTGATCTTCTGGGCGGAACAACATATCTCTTCCGGCCTGGCAGCTCTCTTGCAGGCAACGATTCCTGCTTTCGGGTTAGTGTTTGCGCACTTTCATTTACCGGGTGAGCGGCTTACCTGGACCAGGATCGGGGGAGTTGTGCTTGGTATAGCCGGCGTGGGAGTGGTTTTTTCAAATCAACTCACTATTGCCGGAAGTAAGGCTTTGGCTGGTTGTGTGGCAGTAGTGCTGAGTGCAATCTTTGCCGCGTATTCAAATGTGCTTGTGAAAACGCGCGGTAAGAGTCTCAACCCTGCGGTAATCGCGGCGGTGCAAATGTTTTTCGGTTTGTTGTTGTTGATGGTGGTTGGTCTGTCACTGGAAGGCAGTCCTCTACACTTCCGTTGGACGCGGATGGCCGTAATCTCTTTGTTTTATCTGGCGCTGGTCGGATCGGTGATCGCATTCCTGCTTTACTACTGGCTGGTACAAAACATGGACGTAACGAAGTCGATGTTGATTGCGTTAGTCACACCGGTAGTGGCCGTTTTCTTAGGCATGATCGTTTTGGACGAAGAAATAAGCTGGCGCACCCTGGCCGGTGGCGCCATGATCATGCTCGGCATCGGCTTTATCGTCGTTCGCAGGCCGAAGAAGAAACACCCGAAACCTTCGCCCGTTGACGTTAGCGGTGGTTCCTAGATTTCAGCTCTGCGTATCTCTGCGTCTCCGCGGTGAACTTTAGTTTCAGCGGCAACATTCACCGCCGAGAACGCAGAGATACGCAGAGAGATTTCAAATCGTTATTCAAATAGGAACCAACTAAAACGTAAACTCGCGGATCTGTGCGGCCAGATAAGCCTCGATCGCAAACTCGACGAGTGGTGCTTCTTCTGGCGAGTAGTACTCGGGGAGACGACGCAATTGACAGATTTGCGACGAGAGTAACCAAAAACCACCGAACTCTGCTCCGAATTGATTATGGACCGCCAGCTCGAGCGCCGTACCATGTACAACTTTCAGGTATTTTGCCGAAGCCGCGCCGATGTCGACCGTACAATCGCCGAGGGCAAACCCGAGAAATTCAACCTCATTTTCGCTCGCGACGACGACGTTTTCCTGAAGCTGAGTCTTAGGCGACATATTTGCGAATGAGTCCCTTCACCACACCCTGAATCTGAAGTCTTTCCGGAGTCTTGATAAAAATCGGCTTGAACTGTGGGTTGGCGGGTTCCAGTCGAATGAAATCAGACTCGCGATAAAACTTCTTCACAGTGGCAACATTGCCATCGATCAAGGCCACCACCATCTGACCGTTCTCAGCAGTTTTTTGTGAAGCGACGATGATGATGTCGCCATCCTGGATGTTTTCATCGATCATCGATTCACCACGTACCCGCAGAGCGAAAGTACGGCCGTGTCCCTGCATATCTTTGGGTATGGATATGGTGTCGTGACTGAGAATCGCTTCAATGGGTTGGCCGGCAGCTACGGTCCCCAGTAATGGGATTTCATTGTCTTCATCGTTCCCTCCACCTTCTTTCTGCTGAACAATCTCAATTCCACGGCTGATATTGGGAATTCGTTTTATTAACCCTTCACGCTCCAGCGCCGTCAGCACCGCGTGAACGCTGGCTGACGAACGCATCTGAAATTGCCGGCCTATCTCCGCAATGGTGGGTGCTTCCTGGTTGGATTCGATATAGCGCCGGATAAATTCAAAGATCCTTTTTTGCTTCGCCGTTACTGGCATAACTAATCTCCCTCTTGCTTCGCCCAGAATAGATTTTCGTTGACAACCGAAAATCGTGCGAACATTCTCGAACATATGGAGCGCGACGTCAAGTGGTTTTTTAGAGCCGGTGCAGTAACGCGGGGGAGACCGTTACTGCTCGGCTCTGCGTCGCGCGCCGTGACTCTAGCCCGGTAATCAGTTAGCCCCTCAACGTCCGGATTTGAACCGCTTCTGGATTGGGCGATTGAACACCACCACCGGGCTAAAGCCACGGCGCGTGGAGGGGATTACTTGATGACTTTCGCGAGTTTTTTGAGATCGGCGATGAAGCGGCGCGACTCGAGCTTTCGTGTTTCATCGTCAGGAGCGCGAAGGATCGAGGAAGGATGCACGGTGGCCATGACGTAGGGCGCAAGCGTGTGCGGAATAAATTCACCGCGTTGTTTGGTGACTCGGAATTTGGGTCCCAGCAGCGACTGGGCAGCGGTGGCGCCGAGCGCAACGATTACGTCGGGTTTGATGAGTGCGACCTCGGCTTCAAGCCAGGGTCGACAGGCAGTGATTTCAAGGGAGTTGGGTTTCTTGTGGATCCGTCGTTTGCCACGCGGTTCCCACTTGAAATGTTTGACGACATTGGTGACGTAAGTCTGTTTGCGGTCGATGCCTGCTGCCTCGAGGGCATCGTTCAACAAACGACCAGCCGGTCCGACAAAAGGTCTGCCTGAGAGATCTTCTTCGTTGCCGGGCTGTTCGCCCACAAACATGATTTTTACGCGCCGGGCGCCTTCGCCGAAAACGGTTTGCGTCCCTGTTTTCCAGAGATCGCAGGCCTGGCATTCGGCGGCCGCGCTTTTGAGCGAGGAGAGTGTCGGGCGCGGCGGAATTAAAGCCGCTGCCGAGCTTTCAGTCTTTGGTTTTGGCATAGATCGTTAAGGTTTTACAGGGCTTGTATCGCAATAACGCTGAGAGAATCTCACGAATAATCATGAAAGCCGTAATCTCAAAAGCAGAGCTCGAAGCTGACATTGCCAGTCGTTTTGGCGATGCTTTCAGAATCCATCAAAAGCCGGTCGTCGAGACTGTCTCCACCGGAGTTACCGAGATTGATGCCTTATCCGGCGGTTTGCCTCGTGGGGCGATTACTGAAATTTCTGGTCCCGCATCATCCGGACGCACCAGCTTGATGTATTCGATCCTTGCGTATGCGAGCAGGCATGAAGAAACGTGCGCGCTGGTGGATACAAATGATGTGTTTGCACCGACCGTGGCCACCGCAGCCGGCATGGATTTCGATCGCTTGCTGTGGGTTCGTTGTGGCGGCAATCTCGAGCATGCTTTCAAGTCCGCGGACCTGCTGTTACATGCCGGCGGTTTTGGTTTGGTGATTCTCGATCTGGGCGATGTGGCGGGGAAGGAAGTGCGGCGGATTATTTCGTCGTGGTGGTATCGCTTTCGCCGCACCGTCGAGGATCGACCAACAGTAATGATGGTGGTTTCAGAAGAGGCCTGTACCAGATCGTGTGCTGCGCTGGCTTTGGAGTTGAAGGGAACGGCCGAGTGGGCACGAGCCAATGAGCCGAGCAATGTGTTGCCGCTTCGAAAACAAGAGCCCGCCAAAGGGACGCTGATAGCCTCGGGAAATCTGTTGCGTCGCCACGCAATCAGGGTTAACCGTCAGCGTCCTCTCTCCTCTTCGGCTGGTGAAGGCTACTTCCAGGCGGTCGGGTTTTAGCCACGGATTGGACGGATCTTCGAACTTGATGATTTTCACAGATTTTCGCTAAATCTTTGTGCGTGATGTTTGCTTGCATATTTGCTCCAGGAGTTTCTGCTGATTTTTCTCTGGCGGAGTTTGCCTATGGCTTTTCGCCGGTTGTGGAAGAGGTCAGAAGCAGCACGGTTGTAATCGACGTTGAGGGATGCGAGTTGCTGTTTGGTTCGCCCTATCAACTCGCCCAAGAGATGGCGCAACGTGCCCAACAGCCCCGGGCACAGGGTGGTTTGGAAAGCGCGATCAACGTAGCCATCGCTGCAAATCCGGATGCAGCGATACATGCCGCTACTCACCTGAAAGGAATAACCTTTGTTTCACCGGGCGATGAGTTAACGTGTTTGGGTGAGTTTCCGATCAAGCAGCTTGATTATTCTCTGGTTAAGGTAGAGAAAAAAGCTGCCGACGAGGTCCTGGAAACACTGCGACTTTGGGGCATTCATTCCTTTGCAGAGTTTGCGTCGCTTCCGGTCGCGGGTGTTTCTGAGCGTTTAGGACAGTTGGGAGTCAAACTTCAGCAACTTGCCGCGGGTAAAACTGAGCGACACTTGCACGCTAAACAACCGGCGCCTGTTTTCACCTACGCATTCGAACTCGATCATCCCCTCACTGAACTCGAGCCGCTCTCATTTGTCTTCGCGCGACTCCTGCACCAACTCTGCGCGGCTTTGAATGCCTATGCGCTGGCGACAAACGAGTTGCGTGTGAGTATGCAACTCGAAGATCAGGCCACTCACGAGCGCAAATTATCGCTGCCGCACCCGATGCGCGATCACAAGGTGTTTTTGAAGTTACTGTTGCTTGATACGGAAATGCATCCACCGCCGTGCGCCGTGATTTCAGTTTCAATTGACTGTGAACCGGTAAAACCACGCGTGTTGCAGAGCGGCTTGTTTGTGCCGCTAGCCCCGGCGCCTGACAAACTGGAGCTGACACTCGCGCGACTTGCGAAACTTGTAGGCGAGGAAAATGTTGGCGCGCCGGTATTACTCGATACGCATCGGCCCGATGCCTTCAGTCTGAAACGCTTCACGCTTGCGACTAAACCCGATGGGCGCAAGCGCCGCAAGGAGAAAAATTCGAGATTCGAGATTCGAGATTCGAATTTGGCTTTTGGTTTTCGCATGTTTCGCCCGCCGCTAAGAGCAATAGTTGAAGCCGAGCAGGGTTGGCCGGCGCAGATCAGCGCCTGGAGCAAACAGCGAAGTGTCTACGGAAAAGTCGTGGATCTGGCTGGGCCATGGAGAACTACCGGCGACTGGTGGTCCGCGGAGGGTTGGGGACGTGACGAATGGGATGTGAAACTCGAACGCCAGGGCCAGCAAGCGATCTATCGTATCTATCGCGAACTCAAGACGGAGCACTGGTTCGTGGAAGGTAATTATGATTGAGGTTTGTACTTGGTGCTTGGTGCTTGGTGCTTGGTGCTTTGTGTTTTGTGTTTTTGTTCGAGGGTTTTTAGGCTTTGGTTTGTAATCAAAGTCCCAAGCACCAAGCACCAAGCACCAAGCACCAAGCACCAAGCACCAAGCACAAAGTACCAAGCACCAAGCACAAAGTACCAAGTACAAAGTACCAAACACCAACCCCCACCCCCCACCCATGTACATTGAACTCCATGCGCGCTCGGCATTCAGTTTTCTCGAAGGCGCTTCTGTGCCTGAAGAGTTGATTGCCGCCGGCGTCGAAGTCGATATGCCGGCGATGGCTTTGCTCGATCGCGATGGCGTTTATGGTTCACCGCGATTTCATCTCTCGGCTAAAAAGAATGGCCTCAAGGCTCACATCGGCGCGGAAATAAGCGTGCGAAAGCCCGCCGGCCAAAGCCCCGGCGTTTGCTCGATTCCGGTCCTGGTTCGTAATCGCACCGGTTACCAAAACCTCTGCCGTCTAATCACGCTCATGAAATTGCGTGTCCCTAAACACGCCAAGCCCGGTGAATGTGTGGTCACGTCTGACGAGTTGGCGGCTCACGCCTCCGGTCTGGTCTGTTTGACCGGCAGTTTTGATGGTCCAATTGCAACCGCGCTTACTTCCCGAGATCCAAACAACCTCAGCAACGCTCAGAGCGCAGTCGAATGGCTAGTCGAAATATTTCGGCAAAAAAAATGTCTACGCCGAACTGCAACGTCATCTGGATCGCGAGGAGGAAGCCCGCAATCATCTGGTGATTGATCTCGCCCGCCGCAATCGATTGCCTTTGCTCGCTACTAACGGCGTGTCGCATGCAGTTCCCTCGCGCCGGGAAGTGTCTGACGTTTTCACCTGCATCCGCAATCACGTGCGACTGGAAACTGCCGGACGCCTGCTGGCCCAAAACTCCGAGCGCTATCTCAAGTCAAACGCGATGATGCAAAAACTCTTCGCCGACTTGCCTGAAGCGATCGCTAATACTGCCGAACTTTCCGCCCGGCTGAAGTTCACTCTTGAAGATCTTGGTTATGAGTTTCCTCGCTATCCAGTGCCGCGCGGCGAAACCATGACTTCGTTTCTGCGCCGTCGCACGGAAGAAGGCGCGCGACTGCGTTATACCGGACTGAATGGCATGCCGACTTACGAACGGGCACGCCCGCAGCTCGAACGCGAGTTGGCGTTAATCGAAAAACTCAAATTGGAAGGTTATTTTCTGATCGTCTGGGACATCGTTCAGTTTTGTCGCCGCGAAGGCATTTTGGTTCAGGGCCGCGGATCGGCGGCTAACAGCGCTGTCTGTTATTCACTCGGCATCACCGCTGTCGATCCGGTCGGCATGGAGTTGTTGTTTGAACGATTTCTTTCTGAAGAGCGCGGCGAATGGCCCGACATCGATCTCGATTTGCCGAGCGGAGAGCAGCGCGAAAAAACGATTCAATACGTTTACGAGCGTTACGGAAAACTCGGGGCCGCCATGACCGCCAACGTCATTACCTATCGCGGACGCTCGGCGGCGCGTGAGGTGGGCAAGGCGCTGGATTTTGACGATGAAACACTTTCACGCCTGGCAGCCCTGGTCCATACGTGGGAATGGAAGGATCCGAACGATTCCAGCGAGCGCCAGTTTCGCGACGCCGGTCTGGATCTGAGCCGGCCGCGCATTAAGAAATTCTTTCAGCTTTATCAGATGGTCCAGGATCTGCCGCGCCACTTGGGCCAGCATTCAGGCGGGATGGTGATTTGCCAGGGACAGCTCGACTCCGTTGTGCCGCTCGAGCCTGCCGCGATGCCCGGCCGCGTGGTGGTTCAATGGGATAAGGAAGACTGTGCGGACCTCGGATTGATCAAAGTCGATTTGCTGGGACTGGGCATGCTGTCCGCGATTGAGGATTCGCTCCAGCTGATTCGCGAGTCGTACGGTGAAGATGTGGATCTGGCCCATTTGCCGCAGAACGATCCGGCGGTTTACGAGGCGCTGCAGAAGGCGGACACCGTCGGCATGTTTCAAGTGGAAAGCCGCGCCCAGATGTCGTGTTTGCCGCGGCTGCGCCCGGCGGCCTTTTACGACATCGTGGTCCAGGTCGCTCTTATTCGGCCCGGACCAATCGTCGGCAACATGGTCCATCCATATCTAAAACGCCGGCAGGGCAGGGAAGCCGTAACTTATGCGCATCCGCTATTGGAGCCGGTCTTGAAACGCACGTTGGGAGTGCCGTTGTTTCAGGAGCAACTTCTGCGCATGGCCATGCTCTGCGCGAATTTTTCCGGCGGTGAAGCGGAAGAGCTGCGGCGCGCGTTTGGGTTCAAGCGCTCGGAAGCTCGCATGAAGGAAATTGAAATAAAACTGCGCCAGGGACTGGCGAAGAACGGAATTACCGGTAAGAAGCAGGACGACATCGTGCTGTCGATCAGCTCGTTTGCGCTCTACGGTTTTCCGGAATCGCATGCGGCAAGTTTTGCGCTGATTGCTTATGCGAGCGCGTATCTGAAATGTAATTACCTGGCAGCGTTCACGGCCGCACTCCTCAACAATCAGCCGATGGGTTTTTATCAGCCTTTCACGCTCATTAAAGATGCGCAACGACACGGGCTGAAAGTTTTGCCCGTCGATATCATGCGTTCGAATTGGTTGTGCACGCTGGAGAAGGTTGATACGTCTCTCGTTCTCCGTCTTGGTCTTAGATATGTCAAAGGTTTGAGTCAGCATTCAGGAGAAGCGATTGTCCGCGAACGCGACGCCGGTGAGTTTTCAGGAATCGACGACTTGCGTAATCGCGTGCCGCAACTACGCAAGGATGAGTTGAGAAAGTTGGCCGCGACGGGGGCGTTGAATTTTATTCAGGACGCTACTCGACGCGATGCACTCTGGCAGGTGGAACGCGTGACGCGGCCGGCCGGCGAACTCTACGAGGAGTTGCTCGAGAAAGATGCCAACTCTCCATTGCAACAGATGTCGCTAACCGAGCGCATGGATGCGGATTTTCGTGGTACCGGATTGACGATTGGGAAGCATCCGGTGGCCCATCACCGGGAGGAGCTGAAGAAATTAAAGGCGCTGCGAGCGATCGATATTCGCAAGTTGCGTAACGGCACGCCCGTGCGAGTAGCGGGTTGGGTCATCGTGCGTCAGCGTCCAGGGACGGCGAAGGGGTTCATGTTTCTGAGTCTCGAAGATGAGACCGGTGTGAGCAACATAATCGTTGCTCCAAACCTGTTCGATAAATACCGGGTCGAACTGGTAAATCATTCGTTTCTCTTAATCGAAGGAGCGTTGCAGAATCAGGATAACGTAATCTCCGTCAAAGCCAGCCACGTACAGCCTCTGGCATTTGCCGTCGCCGCCACACCTTCCCACGACTTTCATTAACCACGGATCATACGGATAGAAAATCAGATCAAAACAGATCCGGATCAAAATCCGTGTAATCCGTAACTAAGATTTTTATTAAGCGGGGCGGGCGGCGTGGCGTGGTGGGGCTTCGATGAGGCCCTGGACGACCTGGGCCACTTGCGACAATGGTTTTGGCTTTCTCAGAAAGGCATCAGCACCGCAGCGTCGTGCTTCGTCTTCAACTTCGGCCGAACCGTAAGCTGTTAAAACGATGATGCGCGTTTGCGGGTTATGTTCACGGATCATCCGGATCATGTCGAGACCGTCATGGCTGTTGGTCATGGTAAGGCGCAGATCCTGGATGACGACTTTGTAGCTGGTGGCGCCGAGCAGCTTTTCGGCTTCCTCAACTTCACACGCGGTATCGACTTTGAATCCCTGTAAAGAAAAGTACTCGCTCATCGAGAAACAGATCGACTCTTCGTCATCCACCACCAACAGGCGAGGCATGGGTATCTCTTTGGATGATTTCTCGTCTTTACCGAGCCACATTTGTCTCAATTTACCGGAGACTTTTTTCAGGGTTCCAAATCGACTCTGCTTCACACGGCACACTAGTGATAAGTATCATTCAATCCGTTTTAATCCTGCTGATTCCCTCTGCTCGTCAGGTCGAAAAGACAGTCTTCCAGCAACACCACTCCCATGCGGGACACAAACACAGAGCGGCGGACAAATTCCGTAGGAGATGAAGCTTATTCGCGAGGGGTTAGCTTCCGTTGAACTCATCGTGCCAATTTCCGCAGAGACAAACGATGAGTCAGGACAACGGCAATCAACTATAACCTGGAAGCTTGCCGCTGCCCGACCCGAAAGCTAGATTACAATGGCAGCCCGCACATTTGATCGCTGCCGGAGTGGAACGTTTGCTCGGCCCGCACTACTGGGCGAAGCCGGCTTCGTGATGATGTAAAGTAAAACCTCACAAACTTCACGAGTGCCTGTTCCAATCGTGTTACCTTTTTCGTCCTGTAGTGCGTAGATTCGTCCGTTGGCGTCCAGGGGAAGAATCATTGGTTCAGCGTACATTTACACAAACTCCCTCAGTTACCTCGGGGCCGCACATAACCACCCTTGGCACATTTCGACAACTCTCACTCCGCCGTCAACACGACGGAGTGTCAGAATCTACTAATTACTTAGCGTTTGAAACGCCGTCTCACCGCGCCGGCAACACCCAGCAAACCGGTTCCCAGCAGTAGCATGCTGGTTGGTTCCGGAACCTGGCCGCCAACTACGGTTCCCTGAATCGTGGTTGTACCCGTTCCGGCTCCACCACCTACGCCAGTGACCGGAAGGGCAATGGTGTAGACGGGGTTTACCGTGTAGGTAAAGCCACCGATGTTAAGGGACGTGGATGAAAACGTCAGAGTGGCGATGCCACTGTTAAAGCCGAGCGTTCCATCGAGCGTTCCTACGATGCTTCCTGCACCCGCAGGTGAAATCTGAACGATATTCAAAGTGAACGTGCCGCCGATTGCTGGACCCATCTGGTTTGCCGGTACCGTAGTGGTAACGACGATATCACCGAAGCTGGTACCGGCAGGCGTATTCACCGGATTAGTCGTTCCGTTGAAGGTAATTGTGGTCGTACCGTTCATGTTCGTAAAGTTAACGGTGTTCGTACCACTAATGCTAAAGACGCCAGTAGTGCTGAAGGTTACGGGGTCCGCTTTTGCTTCCGCGGTTCCCAACGCCACCATCAATGCCACCACAACGCCCATGAGAGTAGTCTTAAAGAGACTGCTCATAATGTTTGTTTCCCCCTTTGTGATCTTGTGATCAATCATTATTCGCAAACTGGGCGAGCGAACGCTTGATCGCTCGGTTCTGAGCACCATTTGTTATTAGCCTTATGTTTCCACATCTGCGCGGGCAAAGCAGATGTGGAAACACATTAATCTCGCACTTGTGCGACCGAAAAAATGAAACCTTTTAGCTATTTCTTTTTCTTGCCAAAACGGCGGCGTAGACCACCCGCTGCTCCGATAAGACCAGTTCCCAGCAATAACATACTCGTCGGTTCGGGGACTGACACAAGGAGCGCATCTTTGTCAGATCCACCGTCTTGAAATCCCCGTTGACGAACTAAGATACTATTGAAAACGCTCTGCTCTGTGTTCCCGTTCAGGCTTGCAAGAGTCAAGGTGAAAGTTACGGACGATCCCGTCGGTGTGCCTCCGTTCGGGCTTCCACCACCGTTATAGTCATTGCCGGTTGCACTGATCAAATGCGTGCGAGTACCGTCTGGAGAAACGCTGCCAGTCCAGCCGGTCGGTGCGGGACCAAACAACGCGAAGTTTGCGTTTGTCGTGGTGAAGTTGTTAACAACTGTTCCGGGAGTCAAGTTAAGGGCTACAGCAGTTAAGAAGCCCCCATTGACTGCAGGACTCGTGTTCGTTAGCGTGATGGTTAAGACATTGCCGGTTACGTTGATAGTTGCGCTGCATTGCGCCGGGCTATCGGGAGCGCAAATTCCTACTGCATCCGCCTTGCTCTCCACTGCTGCTGCGCAAATCATCAATACAACCGCCAAAGCCAGCATTGCGTTCTTGAGGTTCGAAAACCTGGGCATTTCAATCTCCTTCGGGGTGAACAATTCCATTACTTCCAGTCCGCAACCCTGGAAGCAGATCAATAATATTTTTGGCGTGGGATTTGTAGAGCGAAGCGGGGCAATGCGCGCTCAATCATTTCCAGCCAGACGGATCTCCCGGTCGGGCGGGAGAGTGAATACACATGGCACGTACTCGGCTCACAAGCAAAAACGGGGCCACCAAGTATGCTTCTATGAAAGTACTAAAACCTCTCTGTTTTCAGGGAGTAGTGAAGGATGGTTCGATTATTGGAAACGCCTTGTCTGGTTTTCAGAATGGAAGTCTAGACTTTGGACACGGGGATCTGGTGCTTCTTGATCTTCTGATAAAGCGAGCTTCTTGGGATGCCCAAACGCTTCGCGGCTTTCTCTACCCGCCCCCGCTCTTCCTGAAGCACGCGTTCAATGTGCTGCTTTTCGAGTTCGAGAAGTGTAAGCCGAGAATCCAAAAAAGGAGCTCCGACTTGGGTGTGTCCGTCGAAGTGGAGATCGTTCAGGGTGATTTGTTTTTGATCGCTTAGCAAGACTGCGCGTTCGATAACATTACGCAGTTCGCGAATATTGCCCGGCCAGGAGTAAGCCTGTAACGCCTGCATGCACCCTTGGTCTAACCTTAATTCACTCCGACCGACATCGGCGGCGATCTTGTCGAGCAGATACTGGGCGAGGGTTGGAATATCTTCGGTTCTATCCCGTAGTGAGGGAAACGAAAGCGGGATCGTGCTGATGCGAAAATAAAGATCGTCGCGAAAGCGCTTTTCGCGTACGAGTTGACCGAGGTCCTGGTGCGTCGCCGCAATCAGACGCACATCAACCTGGCGATCTCTCACATCTCCGACACGGCGGAAGCGTTTTTCTTCGAGAACTTTCAGGAGCTTTGGTTGAATCTGAACGTCCACATCGCCTACTTCGTCCAGAAAGATCGAACCGCGGTGGGCCACTTCAAACAATCCCTGCTTCGAAGCTGTCGCACTGGTAAACGCGCCTTTTTCGTGACCAAAGAGTTCGGTCTCGAGCAATTCGCGAGTCAATCCAGCGCAGTTGAGATCAACAAATGCCTCATCGGCCCGCGGACTGTTGTCGTGGAGCCAGCGCGCCAACACGCCTTTGCCTGTTCCGGTTTCGCCAAGAATCAAAACCGGACTTTCAGTAGATAGAATCTTACGGGCCTGGTCCGCTAACGCTTTGATCGCCGCGCTGGTGCCGATAAACGGATCGATTGCCTGCCGCACCTGTCGCGACTTGCTGGCCAGTTGCTTGTGGTGGTTTCGCTGCTTTTGCAGCAATCTTTGCAGAATTACCAGTAAAGTCGAGAGTTCGAGGGGTTTGGTAAGAAATTGTTCTGCGCCCTCTTTAATAGCTCTAACAGCGAGATCGATGGAACCATGCGCCGTTAGGACCAGCAGTGGAATACCCGAATCGATCTCTTTCAAGCGTGGGAGAAGATCGAGCGCGGTGCCGTCAGGCAGCATGTAGTCGGCAATAACGATGTCAGGTCGTGAAGTACGAAACAGGTGCTGCGCATCCTGGCAGCTATCCGCTTCTTCGACTTCGTATCCGTGTTGCTCCAAAAAATCGCGGATACCAAATCTCACCCCTGACTCATCATCAACCACCAACACCTTGTTCCTGGACATTAAGCGTCTCCCTCAGCTGGTATTGGGAATCTCGCTAACATGCAGGCTCCACCTTCGGGATTATTGCCGGCGATCAATTTTCCTCCGTGTTCCTGCATAATGCGATGCGCGATTGCGAGACCTAGCCCGGTGCCACCGCGTCGTTTTGAAAAGAAAGGTTCGAAGATTTTAGAAAGATCCTCTGCCAGAATTCCAGCCCCGCAATCCCTGATTGCACATTGAACCCATTCGTGTCCGCCATCGCTGATTCGTGCCGCCTCGATTGTGACGGAACTCTGTGGCGGCGAATGTTGAATAGCGTTTTCTATCAGATTTACAAAGACTTTTGAAAGTCTGCGGCGATCGATTTTGATTTTTGGCAGCAGGTCTTCGACTCTACTGTTAAGGGTTACCTGGGCCACTTGAGCGGCCGGCAGACATGCCCGCACCGAACGTGAAACCATCTCGTCCATCGAAACAAGATACAGATCGCCTCGAAACGGTTTTCCGTACTCTAACAGCTCTTCCATCAGAATCGTGAGACGCCCGATTTCATCGCGCAAGACGTTGGTATAACGCAAATACTCGGTACGATCGCTGAATCTGGTTTCAAATGCATCGAGTATGGAAGAGATACCAAAAAGCGGATTTCTGACTTCGTGGGCCACACCGGCAACCAGCGACCCCAGCAACGACATCATCTCGCTTTGTCGCAGCGAGGCTTCGAGTTCGGCGCGCTTGGTTATGTCCTGCGCGATCAGAATCGCGCGTTCGCCCACCGAACCAAATTCGTTAATGTGATAAAGCGTAATCGCCCACGTCTTACCGGTGGCTGCGTCTTTAACTTCTTCCTGGGCCGGCGCCGGATTGTCGCGAATATTCTCGATCAGTTTTGACGACTTTTTCCAGGGCTCGTTTTCGCCCAGTTCGCGAACTGTTTTGCCGATAATCTGTTCGGCCTCGATGCCAACGATCTGTTCCGCAGCTTGATTTGACCTTTTTATCGAGCCGTCAAGGTCCACGATGAGCACGGGAAAATCGATGGCGTTAAACGTCTGTCGCCATTCCATCGCGGATTGCTGGAGCGAGGTGTGCAGCCGCTGTTGTTTTTCGTCGAGTAGTTTTCGCTCGGTTACGTCGTTGACGATCACGAGGCGGCTGTTCTTGCCATCGAAGACGACCGGGTGTGAGCTCATCTCGACGTAGATCGTCTGCCCGGTCCTGGTTTGATGACGCCACGGACTGGAGATCACAAGATCATCCTGGTCCGCGGCGTTTTTGATCATCAGTGTCGGGATGTCTTCGCGCGCGCGAATGTCGTCAATGGTGATCGAGAGAAATTCGTCGCGCGAGTATCCGTAGATGCGTGTGGCGGCTTCGTTGACCGCGAGAAAACCGAGTGTTTCCTCGTTGTAGACCCAAATCGGTTGTGGTGTCGATTCAAAAAGAAGTTTGTAACGTTCTTCGGAGTCGCGCAGCGCTTCTTCAAAACGTTTGCGTTCGGTCACGTCGCGGGCGAGTCCTCGAAAACCGACAGTTTCGCTGAGTTTGTCTTTGATGGGCGAAATTATCAGGTCCAACCAGCGATCCTCGCCGGTCGCTGAGCGCGCCAAAAACTGGTGCCGAAACTCGTTGCCGGGTGGAAGTCGTCCTAAACTGCCGGCAAAACCGTTGCTTTCCGGAATGATGCCAAAGACTGAGAAGAACGAGTTGCCGATGATCTCCCTTGGATTAAGACCGAGAAACTTTTGTCCCGTGAGGTTCATGCTGGTCAACTTACCGGCAAGATCCTGCGTAAAGATCATGTCGCTGGCCTGTTCGACAAGGTCGCGATAACTCGCTTCGAGCCGCGAACGCTCGAGCAAACGGGAAACTTTTGCGACCAGGCGGGCCGAGTCAAAAGGCACTTCGAGATAGTCGTCGGCGCCGGCCCTGAGTCCGGCCACGGCGCTGTCGGTATCTTTTTGAAGTGCGCTAACGAGGAGAATGGGAACAGTTTTCAGTTCCGTATCGGAGCGGATCTCCTGGCAAAAGACGAGGCCGTTCATGCGTGGCATTGAGACGTCGCTGATTACGAGATCCGGTCGTTCACGGCGAGCGATGGAGAGACCTTCAACGCCATCTTCGGCGGTAAGGATTGAGTAACCGGCCTTGCGTAACAAGCTCCCCATCAGGGTTAGCTGGTCAGGCTCGTCGTTAACGATAAGAACGGAATTTTCCTCGTGGCCGTTGGAATCTATCCCATGCACGGGGCATTTACCTCAGACTGCCGTGTGTTGGTTGGATGAACCGGGGGACGGCGTACGGTTTGTGACTACAAGACTGTCGGGCAATGCGCGTTTGAATAAACAGAAACAGGGCTTTACAGGCGTTTGAACGCGCGGAGTATATCACACCAAGGCGCGGTAAACCGAAACGCGGTTTGGGGAATCCAAAGTTAGTATTTTTGCCTCAACAAGTGGAGATTATTGGTATGAAAGACATGAAAATTAGTAGAGGAGCAGCTTCAAAAATAAACATCTTTTTTAGCCTTGTCCTGGTTGTTTTTTCGTTCGCTTCGTGTAGCGGCCAGAATCGATTGTTAAGCGTAACGCCTACTGAGCCGGCACCGGCGGCGCCGGTTGCCAGCGTGGCGGGGGTGCAGGCGTCGTATGCGGATCTCGTAAGCCGGGTTTCGCCCGCGGTGGTGACTATCCGGTCTACGGAACGTTCACGCGCGCCACAGCAATTCCCTTTTATGGATGATCCACAATTCCGTGAGTTCTTCGGCGATCGCATGCCGCAACAAACACCACGGCAGGTTCAGGGAGTGGGTTCAGGCGTTATCATCAACGCCAGTGGTTTCATTCTGACTAACCATCACGTGGTGGATGGCGCAATCGAAATCAAAGTCGAAACAACTGACAATCGCACCTTCTCAGCCAAATTGGTTGGTTCGGATCCGCCGAGCGACCTGGCAGTTTTGAAGGTCGAAGCGACTAACCTGCCGACACTTTCAATGGGTGATTCGGATCGCGTTCGTGTCGGTGATTTCGTGCTGGCGGTGGGTAATCCGCTCGGCATCGGCCAGACCGTAACGTCCGGAATCGTCAGCGCAAAAGGACGCGCCACGGGCTTGAGCGATGGCAGTTTTGAAGATTTTTTACAGACTGACGCCGCCATCAATCGTGGTAATTCCGGCGGCGCACTGGTTAACACCAACGGCGAACTGATTGGTATCAACTCGCAGATTCTTTCGCCGTCGGGCGGTAACATTGGAATCGGTTTCGCGATTCCGTCAAACATGGCCAAAGCCGTGATGGACCAGTTGATGAAAACCGGCAAAGTCCGCCGCGGAATGCTTGGCGTAACCATTCAATCGGTCGACGCGGATCTGGCGTCAAGCTTGAATCTGCCGTCCGCGAGAGGCGCGATCGTGACCTCCGTTACCGCGGGTGGCCCGGCCGAGAGAGCCGGCCTTCGACGTGGCGACGTGATCACGGCAGTCAACAAACAGCCGGTTGCCGATAACAACAGCCTGCGAAACCTGGTCGCCGCGGTGGCGCCGGGAGCGACAGTTGATGTGAGCGCGTTGCGTAACGGCCGCGACCAGAGTTTCCAGGTTGCACTTGCCGAACTGCCAGAGCGGCCGCAGCGAGAAAGTGAAGAAAGTAGCAGCAACGGTCCAAGCGGAAATGAGAAGTTTGGTTTGACGCTGCAACCCCTGACTGCGGAAACGGCTTCGCGTTATGGACTCGATGCCAACGATCAGGGATTGCTCGTCACTAGAATTGATCCGGCGGGCAGTGCTGCGAATGCCGGTATTCGGCAAGGCGATCTGATTCAGGAGGTCAATCGCCGTCCGGTGGGAAACGTGGCGGAGTTTAGCGCGGCGATCGTTCAGTCAGGAGCGCGTCCGGCGCTCGTGTTGGTGAAGCGTCGAAACGCCGTGATCTACGTGACGCTGAAAGCCAATTCGTAAACCACAGCTAAGTAGAACAAAAGACACAAAGGTTCGTTTTGAACCTTTGTGTTTTTTTGTGGGCTAAGGTACGTTCCACCATTCGAGGAGGAACGAATATGCGGGAGTTTGATCGCCGGCCATGGGGAACTTACACGGTGCTCGAGGAAGATCGCACTTTTAAAGTTAAGCGCATTGAAGTGCTGCCGGGCAAAAGGCTCAGTTATCAGAAACACTCACAACGTGCAGAGCACTGGTTTGTAGTTGAAGGAACTGCAAAGGTGACACTCGACGGCAACGAGATCACCGTTAGCGCCGGTGAGGCGATCGATATTCCCATCGGTTCCGCCCATCGCGTGGAGAACCCTGGCGAATCGGATCTGATATTTATTGAAGTGCAGCGCGGAAATTATCTCGGTGAAGACGACATCGTGCGGCTTCAGGACGACTATGGAAGGTAAGCCACCGGATTGCACGGATTATTCTTATCAGTGAAATCCGTGTAAATCCGTGGCAAAGAAAAAATGCAGGACACAGCCGCTACTCCCCCGGAAGACTCACAAAGCCTTTGGTCTGCGATTAAAGAATCGATCCGCGGTTCACACCGCGACTACACCACTGGTCCAATCGGCCGCTCCATTCTACTACTCGCAATTCCCATGGTCCTGGAGATGGTCATGGAAAGTATTTTTGCGGTAGTTGATATCTACTGGGTATCGCATCTCGATCCGTCAATCGCCACCGATGCTGTCGCCACCGTTGGCCTCACTGAATCTCTGATGACGCTGGTCTACGCCCTCGCGATTGGCTTGAGTATCGGCGCGATGGCAATGATCGCGCGACGCATCGGCGAACAGAATCCGGAGGGCGCTGCTCGAGCGGCGGTGCAGGCAATCGGCCTCGCGCTGATCATTTCGATTGTGATTGGTGCTATCGGCGCGCCGCTGGCGCCGAAGTTATTGGAACTGATGGGTGGATCGCCGTGGGTGGTGGAGCACGGCTCTGCGTTTACGCGCATCATGCTCGCGGGAAACGTCACCGTTGTGATGCTGTTCATGATCAACGCCATCTTCAGAGGCGCAGGTGATGCAGCCATCGCGATGCGTACTTTGTGGCTCGCAAACTGGATCAACATCATTCTTGGACCATGCTTGATCTTCGGACTCGGGCCTTTCCCAAAACTCGGCATTGTCGGCGCCGCGATCGCGACTAACATCGGCAGAGGAACGGGTGCGCTGTTTGCAATCACCAAGCTCATTCGCTCCGGTGGGCGCTTTAATATTGAGCGTCATCATGTTCGCATCGAACCGTCGATCATGGCTCGACTCATCAAATTGTCAGCCACGGGAACGTTTCAGGTTTTCATCGGCATGGCGAGCTGGATCGGGCTGGTGCGAATTATCTCCAGCTTCGGCAGTGATGCAGTTGCCGGTTACACTTTTGGAATTCGAGTGATCCTGTTTGCACTCTTGCCTTCGTGGGGCATGGCCAACGCGGCCGCGACGATGGTGGGCCAGGCTTTGGGTGCGGGCAATCCGGATCGTGCGGAGCGCGCCGTTTGGAAAGCCGGCTTTTACAACATGATCTTTCTCGGAATCATTGGGCTCCTTTTTATCTTCTTTGCTCCACAGATCATCTCGTTCTACACCGATCGGCCTGAAGTTGCTCAATACGGCATCGACTGTTTGCGCATAGTCGCGTACGGTTTTCTGTTTTATGCGTATGGAATGGTGCTTGGCCAGTCGTTTAACGGCGCCGGCGATGCCTGGACTCCCACAATAATTAACTTGTTTGTGTTCTGGCTTTGGGAGATTCCGCTCGCGTATGTGCTGGGCGTGGTTGCAGGCATCGGCCCGCGGGGCGTCTTTATCGCGATGATGATCGCCTTCTCAACTTTGGCCGTTGTGAGTGGGCTGGTATTCCGGCGTGGGCGCTGGAAGCAGAAGGTCGTTTAGATTCACCGGATTACATCGGATTTTCACGGACCAGCTTCAGTAGCAAGTTCGAACACTCCTGTCGGACTTCACTACGTTTTCCCACCCTTTTTCATCACAAACCGATGTGGGCGTGGCACGACAAAGGGATTCTGAACATTCAGCTTAGCGGCACTCTTGTTGCCTAACATAAAGCTTGCCAGATAGAGCAGGGCACGTTGGAGGTGCGGTGACTTGCCCACGCTTCGGTCCGCCGAGCGAACCAAACATGTCACCGCACCCCGGAAAATCGTTCACCGGCTCACACGGCAAATGTTTGGGGGAGAACAAGGGAGGAACCTCATGGAGAGGAATCTAAAGGGGAAAAAGGTGGCGATATTGGTCGCCAACGGTTTTGAACAGATAGAACTTACTGAACCGAAGAAAGCGCTGGAAGACGCTGGAGCGACTACTGAAATTGTTTCTCCCGCCGACAGCGAAGTTCAGGGATGGAATCACGACGATAAAGCAGACTCATTTAAAGTTGATATGCCGTTGAGCCGGGCGCGCTCAGACGATTACGATGCACTATTACTTCCAGGCGGTGTGAGAAACCCCGATCAATTGCGAACCATGATGCGGGCAGTGGAATTTATCGATGGCTTTTTCGCGACCGGCAAACCCGTGGCGGCGATTTGCCATGCGCCCTGGATGCTTATCGATTCGGAAGTTGTAAAGGGACGGACCATTACATCGTGGCCGTCGTTGAAAACCGATTTGATCAATGCCGGCGCGCGTTGGGTGGACCGGGAAGTGGTAGTTGATAACGGATTAATAACGAGCCGGAAACCCGCTGACATACCGGCGTTTAATAAGAAGATGATCGAGGAATTTGCCGAAGGTCGTCATTCGCGGCAGAGAGCCGCGTGAGCAGGGTCCACAGATTACACGGTTGGAAATATAATTTGTGTAATCTGTGGCATCTGCGATCGGTGGTTAAAGTTTCTTCGCTGTTTGGCCCACCTTGATGGTCCCAGCCTGGACCACTTTGGCGTTGATGCCACGCAGGCATAACTCCTTGCCCACGTCTGAATTCACAAACTTCATAGCGTCGAGACCAAAGCGGGCGACGAATTTATGGCAGCCGGTATGTGGTTGTGGGCTCACTTCAAGTACTGCCGAGCCGAGTTGGATTCGAGCTCCCGCAGGAAGATTTTCTTTACTCAAATCCATGTCGAGATATAGCTGATCGCCGGCCAACGGCCAGCGTTCGGGTTCCTGGGCCACGAGGGCAGTGACACGAGAATTCATGATGTTGATCTGCATGTCCGGATGAGCGGAGCCGTCAGAAGTTCTCGAACTGCCACGCACAACCCAGTTATCGCCAATCAAACCCTTCGCCGGATCGAGTTCAGCCTCTTCCAGCACCTCGCGCTGGTCCACTTGAGGACGGCAAACGATCAACTGTAAAACTCCCGCGTCTTTGGGAGTTTCGCGCAGGTGGTCCAGCGCTGCTTCCAGTTCCTGCATCGTTAAATGTTTTACGGTAGATTCCATAGGTAACCTCGCGACGGGCTAATATAACCGAGTTTGGCGCGCAAGGTTAAATACGGATAAACTTTCAAACGCATGCTTCCCCAAGGCTCGCAAAATCACCCCTCTGAAGAGCGCGATCGCCTGCGTCTTCTGCTCGATGTAAATAACGCTGTAGTTTCAAGTTTGAGTTTGCAGGAGCTTCTGTACACAGTCTCGGGCTGGTTGCGGAAGTTCTTTCCG
The DNA here is from genome assembly GCA_963708055.1 of uncultured Acidobacteriota bacterium. Lineage (GTDB taxonomy): Bacteria > Acidobacteriota > Blastocatellia > Pyrinomonadales > Pyrinomonadaceae > PSRF01. The sequence continues at coordinate 4,494,052 of OY970193.1, forward strand.
CTCGACTTTGCCAGCATGGTGATCAAAGACGAGGAGTCAGGGTTATTAAGAGTTCACGCGCTTGATTCTCCAGCGCCCGGTGGAGTGCTTGCCGAAGGATCGTTGTTACCCCTCGAAGGAACGCCTCCGGGAATCGCGATCGAAACACGCCAAACGGTGCTTCGTGATCGACTCGACTTCGAAGAGTTTTATTCGCCGATCATTCGTGAAGCTTATAACGCCGGGCTGCGCAGTGGTTGTTCAGTGCCACTCATTTGTCACGATCAGGTTTTGGGCACGATCAACGTCGGCAGTTTGCGCGAAAGCGCATTCACCAGAAGAGACGCTGAGTTGCTCGAACAGCTCGCCGGTCAGGTAGCCCTCGCCGTCCAAAACGCTTTGAACTTCCAACGTGCGGAACGCGAACGCGATCTCAATCAACTCCTGCTTGAAGTAAATAACGCCGTTACCAAGCATCTCGATATTCGCGAGTTGCTGGCAGCAACTTCGACCTGTGTGAAGCGACTGATTGAGCACGACGTTTTCGCCATGGCTCTTTACGATGAGGAAGCCAGGGTTTTGCGCGTGCACAGTCTCAACGCTCCCGGCGCCGATAGTCGTTACGCCGATGAAGGCTTCGTCATGAAGCTCGAGGACAGTCCTGCAGGAAAGGCCGCGAGGACGCGCCAGCCGGTGCTAATCAAACATCTCGATCCGTCCGAGTATGCTGCGCCTATTGTAAAGAGGGCCTACGACGCCGGGCTGCGATCGAGTTGCAATGTGCCGCTGGTTTCACACGATCGGTTGCTGGGGGTAGTGGCAGTTGCCAGCCGTCGGGAAGCTGCTTTCAGTCAGAAGCATGTTGAACTCTTCTGCAACATCGCGGGTCAGCTCGCGATCGCAGTCGAAAACTCGCTTACTTATCGCGAGCTCGCGGCGCTGAAGAACAAACTCGTCAGCGAGAAACTCTACCTCGAAGAAGAGATCCAAACCGAATACAACTTCGAAGAGATCATCGGTCAAAGCGCGTCGCTGAGGAAGATTCTGCAACAGGTCGCGACAGTCGCACCGACCGACTCAGCGGTACTGCTCTGCGGCGAAACCGGCACCGGTAAGGAATTGATCGCGCGTGCCATTCACAACTTGAGTGGTCGTCGTGAACGAACCCTCGTCAAACTCAACTGTGCGGCGATACCAACCGGTTTGCTGGAGAGTGAACTATTTGGTCATGAGAAAGGGGCGTTTACCGGTGCTATCGCGCAACGAGTAGGACGCTTTGAGTTGGCGAATAAAGGAACATTGTTACTCGACGAAGTGGGTGAGATCCCACTCGACCTGCAACCGAAGCTTTTGCGTGTATTGCAGGAGCAGGAGTTTGAACGTCTCGGTAGTTCCAGAACGATCAAGACTGACGCCCGGATGGTTGCTGCGACCAACGTTGACCTGCCGCAAATGGTGGAGGACAAAAAATTCCGCAGCGATCTTTACTACCGGCTGAACGTGTTTCCGATCAAGATTCCCGCCCTGCGTGAACGGGTGGATGATATTCCTTTGTTGATCGGTTACTTCGCGCAGAAACATGCGCTGCGCATGAACAAACGCATCGACAAGATTCCGAAGACCACGGTTGACGCGCTTTGCAGTTATCCGTGGCCGGGCAACGTGCGTGAACTGGAGAATTTCATGGAGCGCTCGGTGATTCTGTCGAGTGGAGTGGAGTTGCAGGCGCCCCTGGCCGAGTTGAAACTGACGACGACATCGATGGTTGTTTCTCAACCGGCAGCGGCAGCAGCCGGTCCGTTACTGCTTGAAGACGTCGAGCGACGCCACATCGCTGAGATCCTGGAGCAAACACGCGGCGTGATCGGCGGCAAGGGCGGCGCCGCCGAAATTCTGGGCCTCCCGACCTCAACGCTACGAAATCGCATCAAGAAGTTGGGCCTTAAATAAGCCACGGATTACACGGATAAACACCGATTAAATAATCAGTGAAAATCCGTGATAATCTGTGGCTTAATTTTCAGACTTTACAACTCTTAACAAATTTTTACCTCGCCTTGACATCGCCCGGGATGGTGAGGCGTATCCTCCACCCTGAAATGAAGTCGAGCAGAGAAGGTAACACCCGGTTTCGTCTTGTGTTGACACTCGGTTTAGCCGTGGTGTTGCCGGCCCTGACGCTCATTCTTGTTAACTTTCAACACGTTAAATCGATTCAGCGCGACAAGAAGATTGAAGGGCTGATCCATCGCGACTTCCACTACCTGCTTTCGAATTCGGCCAAGAAAATCAATGGCCGCGCTTATGAGCTAACCGAACAGGCGCGGGATCTGTTTCCGGCTGAGTCAGACACGGAAGAAGAGAAGCGAAAGAAATTCGATCAGATTCTGGCCCAGAGCCCGTGGATCTCGCACGTCTTTCTTTTTGAACAAAAGAAGGGTGTGATCCTTCAGGAGCAACGGGCGTGCGTCACTGAGAAAGAGGCTGAATCCTTCAAAGACATGTACCACGCGTGGTTGGGTTTGGAAGGACCTTACCTGATCGGACAGTTACGCAAAAAGACCAAGCCGATTACGTGGTTTAGCGGAGAGTCTGACGAAGCTGCCGGGCCGGTCTATCGGGCAACTGCGATCTTTTCGTTTCCAAGTCTATATGGTGATCGCGTGGTGTTGGGAGGCGTTGGATTTGAGCCCAAGTATCTGAAGCAAAATTTATTTCCGCAATTACTGCAAGAGTTGACTTCGCAGAGTTTCAGCGACGATCAGGGATCGCGGGAAGTGCCAGCGGCGGAGTTGACGCCGAAAGAGGTCACTCATGAAGAGCAACGACTCGCGATGATGGTCTATCCCGCGGATGCGTTGCGGTCTGAACCGGATCGACCATTGGCCATGTCGCCGGGGTGGGGAAGTGGTAAACCGGAAATCTCACTCAACCTCGACGATCCGTTTCGTGGTTTGGCGCTGGGCATCAAGTTTCAGGGCACAACCGCGCAAGCTATCGGCCAAAGATGGGTGTGGCAGAGTTTTCTGATCCTCGGAGTGTTGTCGGTGTTGATGATCGGCGGATTGGTGTTGACCTATCGCAGCGTCAACAAGCAAGTCGCCCTCGCGCGTTTGAAATCTGATTTTGTTTCCAACGTCTCGCACGAGTTGCGAACGCCACTCGCTTTAATCCGTCTCTACGCCGAGACACTCGAACTCGGCCGCATCACGACGCAGGAAAAGAAGAACGAGTATTACAGCATCATTCGCAAAGAGAGTGAGCGGTTAACGGCGCTAATCAACAACATTCTTGATTTCTCGCGTATCGAAGCGGGCCGCAAGGAATACGATTTTCGCGAGACTGACATCGCCGAGTTGGTGCGCAATACACTCGACTCATATCGTTTTCAGATCGAGCAGCAGGGATTCGCGCTCGAGGAGCAGATCGATTCAAGCATTCCGAAAGTGAAGGTCGATCGCGAGGCGATTGCGCGCGCGTTGGTTAACCTCGTGAACAACGCGCTGAAGTATTCGGCGAATGAAAAGTTTCTTGGCATCAGGCTTTATCGAGATCAGAGTGTGTTGAAGCTCGAAGTGAGCGATCGCGGCATTGGGATCGAGCGGCATGAGCAAACGCGGATTTTCGAGAAGTTTTATCGCACCTGTGATCCGCTGGTCCATAACACGAAAGGCAGCGGCCTTGGATTGTCGCTTGTGCGGCATATAACGCAGGCTCACGGCGGCGATGTTGAGGTTGAAAGCACACCCGGACGCGGGAGCAAGTTCACAGTTTCGTTGCCGTGCCAATCGGCTTAACAAGATTCACAAGATTTACAGGATTAACAAGATGCAGGGCCCAATCTCGTTAATCATGAAAATCTTGTAAATCCTGTAAAAGGCATTGAATTTATGAAAAGCAAAATTCTGATTGTTGAAGACGAGCCCGCGATGGTGGCAGGGCTGCGCGATAACTTCGAATACGAAGGTTATGAAGTGATCAGCGCTGAAGACGGTGTCAGTGGTCTCGATCGCGCGCTCAACGACAATCCCGACCTGGTGGTGCTCGACGTGATGATGCCGCGCATGAGCGGACTCGACGTCTGCAAGCAACTAAAAGCCAAACGCCCGTCAGTTCCAATCATCATGCTCACTGCGCGTGGTCAGGAGATCGACAAGGTCGTTGGCCTGGAACTCGGAGCCGATGACTACGTAACGAAGCCGTTCTCGGTGCGTGAGTTAATGGCTCGTGTCAAAGCAGTTTTGCGACGCGTCTCGTCGCCAAGCCCAGCACCCGAGGTCTACAAGTTCAGCGACATCGAAGTCAATATTCGCAGTAACGAAGTGCGGCGTAACGGAAACGTGGTCGATCTTTCCGGGAAAGAGTTTGCTTTGCTCGCGTACTTCATCGCCCATCCAGTTGAAACACTCAGCCGTGATCGCCTGCTCGACGCCGTTTGGGGATACGAAAACTACCCGACAACGCGCACGGTCGATACGCACATCGTTCATTTACGACAGAAGCTCGAACCGAATCCGGAAGAGCCGCGTTTTATTCTTACCGTTCATGGCAGTGGTTATAAGTTTGTCGGCTAGTCCACAGATTACACAGATTTTTTTCAATCTGCGTAATCTGTGATTTGCAATCTGTGTAATCTGTGGATCCATGACTCCCGCAGTAATCAACACATCGGTCAGCGAGACGTCGCGTGTTGCTGAGCTCGAGTTGAAGCTGGAAAAGCTCCAACAGGATCACGCTGAGCTCAACACCGCGATCTTCGACGCCGCCCAGGTTCACCGCCGGTTGTGTGCTCCACGACTCGTGCGTTACCGCGCTTTTGATGTTGCGAGTGAGATCTTCGCCGTGCGTCACTTGCCCGGCGATTTTTTCAGTGTTGAAGAAACCAATGATGGCCTGGTGCTGGCGCTGGGCGATGTTGGCGGCAAAGGTCTGGCTGCAGGAATGTGGGTGACGCATCTAATCGGACTGCTTCGCACTCACACCGCGATCAACACTGATCCGGAAGCGGTCGTGACCGGCGTCAATCGCGATATTGCCCGCATGTCAGGAGTCGAGCCGCTGAGCAGTTTGTTCGTCGCCAGGCTCAATGCGAGATCAGAACAACTGGACTATTGCAGTGCCGGTCATCCACCGGCTCTGTTGTTACGTTCGAATCAACAACTCGAATTACTTTCCGACGGTGGACCAGTGCTGGGAGCAGTCGCATCCGCCGCCTTTGATCGAGGGAGCGTGAAACTACACGGCGGCGATCTGTTGTTGGCTTGTTCTGACGGTATTCTCGAATCATTCAACGAAGCAGATCACGAATTTGGCAACATGCGACTCCAAACTGAATTGCGTCGCGCCCAGGGAGGCTCGGCCGAATCGGTGTTGTTCTCAGTGTTGGGCGCCGTCCAGGACTTTGCGTCTCCACGCCCCCTCACCGACGACATGACTCTCGTAGTCGTCAAAAATAATCTGAGCCAAAGGAAAAGAAGATGACACGAAAACTGAATCACACCGGAACGCTCTTCGCGATCATCGCACTTATTCTTATCGCCATCACTAACGCTCTTGCCGCCGACGGTGAATCGCAGTTTGCGAAGCTCGACGGCGCGCGTATTCACTACAAGAATTACGGCAAGGGCAGTCAGGCTTTAGTGCTTGTCCACGGCTGGGGCTGCCGGCACACACATTTTCGCGATCAGATTCCTGATTTTGCGAAGCGCAATCGCGTGATCGTGCTCGATCTTCCGGGTCACGGTGAAAGCGACAAGCCGCAGACTGCATACACCCTGGACTACTTTGCAAACGCGATCGACGTTGTGTTGCGTGATGCAAAAGTGGAAAAAGCAGTCGTGGCCGGTCACAGCATGGGCACGCCCGTAGCGCGACAGTTCTACCGCAAGTATCCTCAAAAGACGCTCGCAATTATAATCATCGACGGCGGCTTAAGACTCTTCGGCACAAAGGAAATGCGCGAGCAGTATCTGGCTATGTTCCGGTCCCCAAACTATAAAGAGACCGGCGCGCAGATGCTTGCCCAAACGAGCGGCAAACTTACGCCCGCTGATAAAGAACGTGTCATTACGTCGTTTGGAAACACGCCGCAGCACGTGCTGGTGAGTGCGATGGAAGCGATGGGCGAAGAATCGCTTTACGGGCCTGACAAGATGAACGTGCCCGTTTTTGCCATCATGGCGAAGTCGCCATTTTGGGCGGCGGATACCGAAACATTCTTTCGTGGCATCGCACCTGACTTCGAAATCGTTTGGTTTGAAGGCGTGGGCCATTATCTCTTCATGGAGAAACCGAAGGAGTTTAACGACGCTGTAATCGCTTTTCTAAACAAGAAGAATCTTCTGAAATAGACACTGAAAGGGGAACACGAAATGGCAGATGTGAAACCGATTCCGGAAGGATACCACTCAATAACACCGTACCTCGTGATTGACGGAGCGGCCGCGGCATTGGAGTACTACAAAACAGCCTTTGGCGCCACCGAACTGTTTCGGATGGAGCACGAAGGCAAGATTGGTCACGCTGAGATGAAGATTGGCGATTCGCCTTTCATGCTGGCTGACGAGCATCCGACCGAAGGACATCGTGGTCCAAAGTCGCTGGGCGGCTCACCAGTCGGCATCATGATTTACGTTGAAGACGTGGACCAGATTTTCAAACAGGCGATCGAAGCCGGTGGCACGGAAGTAAAAGCCATTCAGGACCAGTTCTACGGTGATCGTTCCGGTACGTTAACGGATCCGTTTGGTCACGTTTGGACCGTCGCCACCCACAAGGAAGACGTCACACCGGAAGAGATTGATCAGCGTCTTGCGGCGATGGCGGCTAAAGGCCAGGGTGCGTAGGAAGGAAAATTTAGCCACAGATGAACGCGGATAAACACAGATCAGAACTGAACTGTTTCATTCAGATCCGTGTGTATCCGTTTTATCCGTGGCTTCTTACTGTGGCAAATCACGAACTTCACGCAAGCGGCGCTCGAGGAAGCGCCGCTCGCTTTCGTTGCTAACGTGCTTTAGAGCTATTTCGTAACTCTCGGCGGCCTCATCGTTGGAGCCAAGACGACGTAACATGTCAGCGCGAGCAGCGTGCAACAGGTGATATTCATCAAGCTCACCTGTGGCGGCGAGTTCGTCTATCAACTTGAGCGCTGACTCTGGTCCCTGACTCATGGCGACAGCCACGGAGCGATTCAGGGAGACGATGGGCGACGGCATGATCTCCGAAAGCAAATCGTAAAGTTTGGTGATCTGTTCCCAGTTCGTATCTTCAGCTCGGGCGGCTTTACAGTGTTCGGCGGCAAGCGCCGCTTCCAGTGTATATGGACCAGGCTCACCAGCGAGCGCCTCTGCAACCAACGTTAGCGCTTCGTCAATTTGTGGTCTGTTCCAAAGACTGCGATCCTGGTCCTCCAGCACTACCAGATCGCCGTCTTGATCGAGTCGAGCCTCGCGGCGCGAGTCGTGTAACAACATCAGGGCCACCAGCCCGGTTGCTTCGGCAGGTGGATTTGGTTCGAGTAACGTTCTGAGCAAACGACCAAGCCGTATGCCTTCAGCGCAGAGATCGGCTCTGACGAGTGGTTGGCCGCGTGTAGGTGCGTAGCCTTCGGTAAAGATCAAATAGATGGCTGTTAATACGCCGTCAAGACGGTCGGCCATTTCGCTGGTATCAGGGACGCTGAAGGGAATGCCGGCGTCGCGGATCTTTCGCTTCGCCCGTACCAGTCGCTGAGCCATCGTCGCGGTTGGGACCAGAAACGCGCGCGCGATTTCATCGGTCTGAAGTCCGCCTAAAGTTCTGAGTGTCAGTGCCACTTGCGCGTCGAGGGCCAGTGCGGGATGGCAGCAGGTAAAGATTAGCCGCAATCGATCGTCGGGAATTTCGCCCAGGTCTGAACCGTGCGCTTCGACGATTGGTTCAGACAAGAAATCCGGATCGGCTTCAAGTTTTTCTTTGAGACGCGTTTGCCGGCGCAGGCGGTCGATGATTTTGTGCTTTGCAGTTTGGATGATCCAGGCGCGTGGGGAGTCGGGGATACCTTCATTGCGCCATTGATCGACGGCGGCAGTGAAAGCTTCCTGCGCCGCGTCCTCGGCTAGTTCGAAATCGCCAAACTGACGTATGAGAGTTGCAACAATCCGGCCCCAATCGGATCGATACACTGCGTCGACAGTAACGTTGGCGTTTGAAAGCACGTTTGATAATAAAAAAATTCCAGTTGGAGTGTCGATTCGAGAACTTCCCAATCGATTTAACAGTGGAGGCTGACAATATGAAATACATGATGTTGATTTATATGGACGAACAGGCAATGACCGACGCAGAACGCGCACACTGTTATGTCGAATCGGCCGGACTTGCGCGGGATCTTAGTTCGGCAGGCAAGTACATCGCTGCCAGTCCTTTGCATCCGGTGGCGACCGCCACGAGCGTGCGCGTGCGCAGCGGCAAACGGCTGGTGACGGATGGTCCATTCGCCGAAACCCGCGAACAGCTTGGCGGTTATTACCTCATCGACGCACGCGATCTGGACGAGGCAATGACTATTGCTGAACGCATCCCGGGTGCGAAATTCGGCACCGTTGAGATTCGACCGGTACTCGAGATCGAAGGATTGCCGGAGTAGTAAGATTGGAGCAAAGAAAATGACGCAATCAAACTTGGAAGTATCGAAGAAGACTTTGTGGACCAGTCGAATCGTGGGCGGACTGCCGGCACTCTTTCTATTCGTCGACGGAGCGATGAAGTTGGTTAAGCCGGCCGTGGTGGTGGATGCGACAACTAAGCTCGGTTATCCGGAAAGCACGATCATCCCGATCGGGGTGGTCCTACTCGCGTGCACGATCCTTTATTTAATTCCAACGACCGCGGTGCTGGGTGCGATTCTTCTGACAGGTTATCTCGGTGGCGCAGTGGCGACGCACGTGCGCGCCGGTGAACCGCTGTTCTCAGTTGTTTTTCCGATCATCTTTGGTGTGTTGCTCTGGCTGGCTCTGTACCTGGTTGACCCACGCTTGCGAGCCTTGTTGCCATTGCGAAAGTAAACGCGAACTTAAAACTTAAGGAACAAATTATGAACATCTTACTTTGGATCATTCAGATACTGGTGGCTTTGATGTTTTTGTTTGCAGGCGGCATGAAGCTGGTGATGTCGACCGAGGCGATGCAAGCGATGGGACCTCCAAATCAGATTCTTTTCCCCGGCTGGTTTATGAAGTTTATTGGCGTGGCGGAGGTGCTGGGAGGTTTGGGACTGCTGCTGCCGGGACTCTTGCGACGCCAGCAATATCTAACGCCGCTCGCCGCCGTTTGCCTCATCATCCTGATGATCGGCGCGGCTGTAGTGACGTTCATTCCACAAGGGATCGCCGGCGCGATACCTGCTTTGGTCATCGGACTGCTTTGCGCCTTCATCGCTTATGGCAGAACGAAGCTTAGTCCATTGAAGTAATTACTAATTAGAAGGAGAACGTAAATGGAGTTTAGTCCTTATCTAACTTTTAGCGGCAACTGTGCTGAGGCTCTCAAAGCATACGAGCAGATCTTCGGAGGCACGATCGAGTCGAGTTCCACTTTTGGCGATAGTCCTATGGCGGAGCATGTGCCGGCCGAATGGCACGACAAGATTATGCACGCCAGCATGGCAGTCGGGAATCAACGCTTGATGGCTTCTGACGCGCCGCCGGGACAGTATTCAACGCCACAAGGTCTGTCGGTAGCTATCGGGCTCAAGGATGCCGCTGAAGGTGAACGCGTATTTAAGGCGTTGGCGGAAAACGGAACGGTTCAGCTCGAGTTTCAGAAAACTTTCTGGGCCGCGGGTTTTGGGATGTGCATCGATCGGTTCGGCATACCGTGGATGATCAACTGCGAATAATTAAACTAAAAGGAGAACTGAATGAGATACGTTGATGGATTTTTGTTGCCGGTTCCTGAGGGGAACTTGAAGCTTTACAAGGGCATCGCTCAGAAGGCTGGAAAGATTTGGAAAGAGCATGGCGCTCTGGAGTACATTGAGGCACAAGGCGATGACCTCGAAGTGAAATTTGGGCTTTCGTACTTGAAGCTTGTCAAACCGAAACCCGGCGAAGTGATCTTGTTCTCATTCATCATTTTTGCCTCGCGCAAGGATCGCGATCGGGTGAACAAGAAAGTGATGGAAGATCCGCGCATGAAGAAGATGATGGAAGGCAAAGACATGCCGTTTGAACTCAAGCGCATGGCGTACGGTGGGTTCAAATCAATCGTGGATATTCCGTAGTGCTGGACGCCTCCTTGGAGTGCGCCACCTTGGTGGCGCTTTGGCCAAAGGTGATCGGTGATTGGATATCGCTTTCCTTGAAAGCGTCACTTTGACCAAAGCGTGCCAAGGCACTCCAGGGAGGTGCGTAATTCAATGGGGTAAAAAATGACAACAGCTACACGACGTTTCAATTGGCCGCTTTGGGTTGGTCTTCTGCTCACGATCGCGGCGGTCTTTACCTACTTTGCAGTATTTGTCTGGTTTCCGCTTACGCGCGATTTTCCGTGGGCCAATTTATTGATCTTCGCGCTCGCAGGGGTGTGCCTCTTCCTCGGTGTGCGACGCGGGTTCGCTCCCGATCGCCCACATCCCACGCGATCGAAGATCGTCGCCACGATCGTTAGTGCGTTCAGTTTTCTGTTATTTGGGTTGTTCGTTTTCGTTATGTTCATCTCCGCGCGATGGCTGCCGGCGTCAACAGGCGCACCGCAGGTGGGCCAGCGAGTGCCGGAGTTTTCAATACCGGATGCTTCAGGAAAGCAGGTATCGCTGAACGAACTGATGACGACCCCAATCAACGGCAAGGCACCCAAAGGTGTGTTGCTCATTTTCTATCGCGGTTACTGGTGACCTTCCTGCCACTCCGAGTTGCGGGGTATTGAAAGAAGTTTGGACAAGTTCAATGAAGTTGGAATTCGTCCGGTCGCGATCAGTGTAGATTCTCCTGAAGAATCCCACGCTATGCTGCAACAGGCAGGTTACACGTTTCCTTTTCTTTCCGATCAGAATGCTGAAGTCATCAAGCGTTACGACCTGGTCCATGCCGGCCAGGGTGAGAATGGTCGTGACATCGCTCGGCCCGCGGAGTTTTTGATTGATTCATCGGGAACCGTGCGTTGGGTGCACATGACTGAAAACTATTGGGTGCGCGCTCGCCCTGAAGAAGTGCTCGAAGTAGCGAAGTTGTTGAACTAAAACCAGGCCACGGATTCACGGATTCAGTCCGGATTTTCTTTCCGTACTGAATCCGTTTTCTATCCGCGTTATCCGCGTTGCCGCGCTGGGAGAAATTAGCGCGAGGCCTTAGGAAATCCTGTCGCGGTCAATCAAACGTGTGCTCGTACGACCATTTGGCCAAATCGTCACGAGATAAGTTTCACGGTACACACGTCGTCCATAACGCACTACGCGTGAACGTCTCACCGTGCGAGGACGGTTGTTGCGCCGACCGTAATAACGATCACGCTGGTACTGCTGAACTGTAGTGCTGTTCTGCTCAGACACGTCCGCTGCTTTCGCTTCCGTAGAAACCACAAAACCCATTGAAAGTGCTGCCAATGCAATTGCCAAAAATCTTTTCATCTTTGTTCTCCCTTTAACACAAAAAATTAGTCGGGCTCTCCTTAAACAATTGGGGAGAGCCCGACCTGTTCATTAAGACACTATCGGGACCTGTCTGGTTACATGCAGAAACTATTCCATAGCGGCGCGTGCCTCAATAAGCCGTGTAGCGGGCTCAGTTACGACGATTTCGTGTGGTTTGATTTAACGGTGTAGTATCCCGATACTCCGCAAATGGTGCAGTAGTAATATCTGAGAACACAGATGAACACCGGATCTGCTTTATCTGAGTTGCGCGGATCGGCGGCTAATTTATTCCTTCGGAAACGCGCGATCGAAGGCGCCTTCGAAGTAGAGTGGCTCGAGGCCAGTCGCCCAATATTCAACTGCCGTTCGGTTAGCTTGCGAGGTTTCCTGATCGGTGGTTAACACAGGCTTGTTTGCATCCACCGGATAAAACTCGATCCAACCCGTCCAGGTACCATCGGCTCTTTCTTCTCCAAAACTGCGAACCGTGTAAGTAGCATCATCCGGCCCACTCACGACGGTTGTGTATTCCTGTAAGAGTTCCGCCATCACAAATTCTTCTCCCTCCCTGGGGTTCGTCTATGCAATTAGCGCCGCAAAACGTGGCAGCGGAATATTTCCGCCCGACACGATACCAACAACTTTCTTACCACGTAGTTCGTCGCGAAGTTTGATGGCCGCCGCAAGCGAAGCGGCTCCGGCGCCTTCAACCACCTGCTTCGCATGTCGCGCAAGCATGCCGACACACTCGTTAATCTCCGCGTCGCTTACGAGGATAAAATCGCTCAGCAACTCCCAAAGGATTTTGTTTGTCAGTTCAAACGGAACGCGCGTCGCAAGACCTTCGTGTTCCGTCTTCATGGTTGGATAAGGCTCGAGCGAGCGATTGCGCCACGCGTGCCACATCGCTGGCGCTCCGTCTGACTGAACTGCGATCACGCGGGTGGCGGGATTGAGTGTGTTTGCGACGATGCAATTTCCTGCAGCACAACTACCACCACCGGCCGGAACGATAATTACATCTACATCGGATAGATCCTCGAAGATCTCGAGTCCAATGGTCCCGACACCGGCAATGAGCTTTGGTTCATTTGCCGAGTGAACGTAACGAAATCCTTCCTGGTTCGCGACGCGTTCGCATTCCTGGCGCGCTTCGTCAAAATCGCGACCGTGAAGACGAACTTCGGCGCCGAGTTCGCGAATCGCCTGCATCTTCCCTTCGTTAACGTTCTCAGCCGGAGCATAAATAATGACGCGCGTGCTGAAGAGCCGGCCCGCGAAAGCGATCGATTGACCGTGATTGCCGGTAGATGCCGACATCATGCCCTTGCGACGTTCGTCATCGCTTGCTGTACCAACCAGGTTAACGCCGCCTCGAACTTTGAAAGCACCAACTGGTTGCAGACTTTCCAGTTTTGCGTAGTAGTCGCAGTCGAGCAGTTCCGAGATCGCGTTTACGCGAATGAGCGGCGTCGTTGGTAAGTATGGCGCGATGAACTCTCGCGCCGTAACGATATCTTCAAAACCTGGATTCATAACTTTTTCAGCCACGGATTTTCACGGATGAACACGGATATTTATGAAAAAGAAATCCGTGTGATCCGTGGCAAGATTATTCTTTTTTCCCGGTTGACACTAATTTCCATCGCTTCGCCCTACGACAACTCGACGTGTAGTTCTCCTGCGTCAGCTTCGGCATGCTGCCGGGCACGAAATCCGACATGTAAAGCACCGATGCGTCTGACGTGCTGCCCGGAAAGCCCGAAGCGCAGGAGTCTTCAACCACGGAGCCGAACTCGTGAATTACCCGGCGGCGACCGTTAGGAAAGCTAACCAGCGTCGCCATTTCAGTCAGCGTCCCCTGGCCCATGTAGCCACTGGTCATTAAGAGTTCATTGACACCGTCGCCGTCGAGATCGGTTTTACGCACGATGTTTTGCATGAAATCCGAATCAACATCCGCGACCAGTTGTTGACCTGCGAAGATGGCAACACGCCTGGTGCCGAAGTTGTCAGCGTGCGAAGCATTGCACTCGCTGACGAAAATCACATAAGCAGTTTGTACTTGTCCGGCCGCGGTGAAACTGCCGGTTGCCATTTCCATGATCGAGGGAACTATTTGTCCGGCTTTGCGCGCGGCGGCGAGTGGATCATCACCGCTGGGCTCAAACCGAGGGTTACACTGATTTGCGTCGGTGAGGAACCTGCGAAATAGCTTTGACAGGATCATTCGTTCGGTGGTCGCCGGGATCTTCGCTGCGCTGGTTTTCTGATCAGCGCGAAAATCGACCAGCACCTGCCGCCCTTTCTTCATCCCAGGTTGTTGCGCGACAGCTACCGAGACCATTGCCAACAAGAAGATTACTGTTTTCATCTGCCGGGGGTTCCTCCTGTTCACAGATTACACAGATTTACCCTGAACCGTGAAGGCGCTATTATCAGTTCACCTTAAGTCGGGAGTTTATCCAGAATGTTAAAGAGCCTAATTCTTTTTGTTGCCCTGATTGTCTCTCCCTTAACTATCAACGCCAGTGATGAGTGGTCGCAGTTTCGCGGACCTAACGGCACCGGAGTGTCTGAAACAAAAGGTTTGCCGGCTGAGTTTGGTTCAAACAAGAACGTGGTTTGGAAAACTCCGTTGCCGGCGGGTCATTCGTCGCCAGTCCTGACGCGCGACCGGATCTATCTCACCGGACACAGCACCGACAAACTGTTTGTGATTGGTCTCGATCGCCAGACGGGAAAGATCCTCTGGCAGCGTGAAGTGCCGCGCGCGCAAGCCGGGCGCCTGCAGAACGTAAACGGTCCGGCGTCGCCGAGTCCGGTTACTGACGGGTCAAACGTCTACGTCTTTTTCCAGGACTTCGGACTGTTGTCTTATGACCGCGACGGCAAGGAGCGTTGGAAACTCCCGCTTGGACCATTCAATATGTTTTATGGTTTTGGCGCGTCGCCGATCCTCGTTGACGACAAAGTGATCCTGCCGGTTGATCAGGATAATCCGGCGTCGTACCTGATCGCCGTTGATAAGAACAGCGGCAAGATTCGTTGGAAAGTTGAACGACCGGTGGTTATCTCCGGCTACTCGACGCCTACCGTTTATCAACCTAAGCAAGGTCCAAAACAGATCATCATTCCCGAATCGTTCCAGCTCTCGGCATACTCAGTTGCGGATGGCAAGCGAGTTTGGTGGGTTCGCGGACTCGCCTGCGAGATGAAGTCGATTGCGAGTCACGATTCTGAATATCTTTACATCAACGGTTGGGGATTTCCGCAGAATCAACCGGACCAGCAAGTAGGGACGATCTCGTTTGAAGATGCTCTCGCCGCCTACGATAAAGATAAAGATCACATGATCACGAAGGCGGAGGTTTCCGCCGTTGGCAAAACCGAAAAGATGGACCGGATGTTGACGGCTGCGTTCGAGGCCTTCGACATGAATCGTGATGAGAAGTTGAACACCAAGGATTGGGATGTGTTCCGCGCGATGATGGCTTCAGAGAACGGACTGCTGGCTATCAAAATGGGCGGACAAGGTGATCAAACCGCGAATGCGATTCGTTGGCGTTACACGAAGCCGGTGCCGCAGGTGCCTTCGACGCTCCTTTACCACAACGTGCTTTACATGATTAACGACAGCGGGATTTTGTTGTCGTTTGATCCGACAACCGGCAGCATCCTCAAGCAGGGACGGTTGCATGGCGCGATCGACAAATACTTCTCATCACCAGTCGCCGCGGACGATAAAGTTTTTCTGATCGGGCAGGGCGGACAGGTTTCAGTTCTCAAGGCCCAGGGAAGTTGGGAAGTGCTCGCGGTGAATGAATTGGACGACGAATGCTTCGCGACACCCGCAATTGCGGATGGACGTATATATATTCGTACACGCAGCGCGCTCTACAGCTTCGGTACCAACGATACCAAATAGAATTTCTCACGCAGCGACGCAACGGCGCTACGTTTAGGACCTACGGTTACGTAGCGGTCTTAAACGTAGCGCCGTTGCGTCGCTGCGTGAGAAATTCTTTCTGTGTTTTCACGCTAAAATATTTTCTGCCACAAACTCCAAACCTCGTGGTGTTTACCTCATTGAGCACCGCAATTCACTGATTTTTGAGCGGAAATCAGTTGCGAATAAGCCCAAAGGATAATCATGAAAACGTTTGGCAGCATACGTGTGCTGTGCACGCTTGCTTTGCTCGCAGGCGCCACCGCTCTGAAGGCACAGACTCCTCCACCATCCGATCCGGCCATCACCGCATTGAGCGTGATGGGAGTCGTTTCTGATTTCAAATCAGATACCCGCCAGGCAACCGTCACCACCGCCGCAGGCAGTCAGGTTGTAGTCACACTCAGCGACAGAACTGTCTACATGCGGATTCCGCCCGGTGAAAAAACCAAGGACAAGTTCATCAAGATTACCGCGAGCGATTTTGCGGTTGGCGACAGCGTCTTTGCTCGCGGGCGAATGTCAGACGATCGAAAGAATCTTCCCGCGCTCGAGTTTTATGTAATGAGCAAAGGCGATATCGCCGAGAAGAAAGAGCGCGAACGCAACGAGTGGAGCAAGCGCGGCATTGCGGGAACAGTCAGTGCTGTCAATGCCGAGACAAAAGAGATCTCCGTTGATGCGCGAACCGCGGAAGGACCAAAGCCGATCACCGTCGCCACTGCCGCCGATACCAAGTTTCGACGGTACGCGCCCGACTCGGTGCGCTTTGGTGATGCGAAATCCGGTTCGTTCGCGGATGTCAAAGTTGGGGATCAACTTCGCGCACTCGGCGCCAAGAGCGCCGACGGCAGCCGCTTCACCCCGGAAGAAATTGTTACCGGTGCATTTCAAACGATAAGTGGAACAATCACCGAGATCGACGCCGATAAAAAAGAGGTCAAGATCAAGGATCTGCAAAGCCAGCAGCCGGTCACGATCGTTATCAGCAACGACTCTTCGATGCGCCGGCTCACGCCCGAAATGATTACGGCGCTCGCGCCGCCAAAACCCGACGCTCCGAAAACTCCGGCAAAGCCGAGTGGTGATTTGCAGGAGATGTTTGATCAATTGCCCGCCTTCACGCTCCAGGAATTGAAACCCGGAGACTCGATTCTAATTTCGAGCAGCAAAGGAACCGATCCCGCTCGGATAACCGCGATCGCGGTTGTTAGCGGAGTTGGACCATTGCTGCAAAACAGCCAGGCAGGACGTGCAACCGCTAGTTCACTGGGGGCGATGAGCCTCGGTGGTCCGTAACACGGATTTACACAGATTTAGAAAACCGATTTACACAGATTGGGGAATGGTGATGTTTGGATTCAATTGGAAGAGTCTTTTGGGCACCGTTTGTTTGGTGAGTCTTTGTTTTGGCGCCAGTGTCGCGCAGCAGCGCAATGGTTCGTTGCGTGGTCAGGTGAGCGATGAGCTCGGAGCGCTCGTCGTGGGCGCCACCGTGACGATCACGGCGGCTGATGGAACGCAAAAAACCGCGACGACCAACGCCGAGGGAAGTTACAGCTTTAACTCGCTCGTGCCCGGGCTCTACACGGTCCGCGTAGCGTTCTCCGGTTTTACTCCGTATGAGAAGCCGGAAGTGTCGATCGCGGCCGGTGCTCGCACTGCGCACGACATTCGCCTGGTCGTCACACTTGAAAAGCAGGTAATCACCGTTACTGAAGAACAGGCTTTGAACACCGATCCGGCGAACAACGCCGACGCCGTTGTTCTGCGCGGGCAGGATCTGGATGTTCTTCCTGACGACCCGGATGCGCTCGCATCCGCGGTTCAGGCAATGGCCGGTCCTTCGGCTGGTCCAAGCGGCGGCCAGATTTTTATCGACGGTTTTACTGGCGGCCGCATGCCGCCGAAAGAGTCGATCCGCGAGGTGCGCATCAATCAAAATCCATTCAACGCCGAAAACAATGGAATCGGTTTTGGCAATATCGAGATTTTCACCAAGCCAGGCGCTGACAAGATGCGCGGCAGCACGTTTTTTAACTTCAACGACGAGAGTCTGAATTCACGTAATCCGTTTGCGCCGAGTCGCGCGCCGTTTCAGATACGTTATTTCGGCGGCAGTTTGAGTGGTCCAATAACGAAAGGGAAGTCGTCATTCTTCGTCGACTTTCAACGCCGCATTGTTGACGACAACGCGATCATTAATGCCACCGTTCTGAATTCAGCACTAGCTCCGACCCGCTTCAACGTCGCCCTGTTAACGCCGAACCGTTTCTTTTCATTCAGCCCGAGATTTGATTATCAGTTGAATCAGGCCAACACGTTGGTGGTCCGATATTCTTACTCGCGAAACAAGGCCGACAATGTCGGCGCGTCAGACTTTTCGCTTCCGGAGCGTGCCTTCAACCGCACGGGTAACACGCAAACGCTTCAGATCACCGAAACCAACGTCATCAATCCGGAGATGATGAATGAGACGCGTTTTCAGTACATCCGAAACCGTTCACAACAGGATGGGAACAACACGATTCCAACGATCACTGTTCAGGATAATTTTATTTCCGGCGGATCGCAGATTGGACTAGCACATAACAACGAAGATCGGTGGGAGTTGCAGAACTATTCAACCTGGACCAAGGGCCGGCATATTCTGCGTTTTGGTGTGCGTTTGCGCGGCGTCAAGATTACCAACTTCAGCCCGCAAAACTTTGGCGGGACGTTTACCTTCTCAGGCGGCGAGGCACCGGAACTCGACGCTAACAACCAGATCGTGCTTGTGGAGAACCAGCCAAAGTTGATCCCGATCACATCGCTGGAGCGCTATCGCCGCACGTTGTTGTTTCAAGGTAATCCAAACATGCGCGAGCTGGGTGGAGGTGTGACGCAGTTTTCGCTCGCAGGCGGCAATCCTGAAGTGAGTGTGAGCCAAACGGACCTCGGGGTGTTTGTCCAGGATGAATGGCGCCTTCGGCCCAATCTAACGTTTACGATGGGGATGCGTTACGAGCGACAAACAAATATCAGCAGCAATTACAACTTTGCGCCGCGTCTCTTCTTCGCATGGGCGCCGGGCGGTACAAGCGTGGGCGCTGCGCCGGGCGCGCCGCCAAGTTCGTCACCCAAGATGGTCATCCGCGGCGGTATTGGTGTTTTCTACGATCGGTTTGGTGAACAAGGCACATTGCTGGCGACGCGTTTTAATGGCGTCACGCAACAGGACTTCCGCGTTTTTGATCCGGCCAGATTGGATCTATCAACGTTCTCGCTTGATGGTGTAACAAATGTTCCGACGGTTGAGTCGCTCGCTGCCTTCGCGTCGCCACAGATCGTGCGACGCATCGCCGGCGATTTTCAGGCGCCTACTTTTGTGATGACGGCGGTCAACTTCGAACGCCAATTACCGTCGAAGTTCACGCTCTTCGCAGTTGCGTTTAACTATCGCGGCAAACACCTGCTGCGCGTCCGCAATATCAACGCGCCATTGCCCGGAACTTACGATCCGGAAGACCCGAACAGTGCTATTCGTCCACTCGGAAACGTCGGCGATATTTATTATTACGAATCGAGCGCCACGTTTAACGATTACCGCTTCTTCGGCGGTATCCGGCGACAGATGAGCAAGGGTTTTTCAATCTTTGCAAACTTTGGCGGCGGCAGAGGCAAGACCGATACGGATTGCATCTTTGGTGGGATTAGCAACTGTTTCCCGGCTGAGTCTTATGATGTGGCCGGCGAATACTCGCGCGTGTCGTTTATTCCAAGTGGAAACTTCTTTATCGGCGGCACGATGATCCTCCCTAAACTGAAAGTGAATTTTAATCCGTTCATCGTTTATTCGATGGGCCGGCCTTTCAACATCATCACCGGACGCGATACCAACGGCGACGGAATATTTACTGAGCGTCCAGCGTTTGCGACGGCGCAAACGGACCCTGCCAACTTGCGCCAAACTCCTTTTGGAGATTTTGATTTGAATCCAGCGCCGGGTCAGGAATTGATCCCGCGAAACTATGGCATGGGTCCGAGTTTCTTCTCGGTAAATCTTGGAATCAGTCGATCGTTTGCGTTTGGTAACGTCCCTTCAGCACCAGCCGCTGCCGCAGCACCGGCAGGAGCGGCGCCCGCACCGGCAGCGCAGGCAGGGGGTAACAGACCGTCGGGTGGTCCAAGTTCCGAAAAGCGTTACACGGTTACGTTCTCTGTGAACATTCAGAACCTTCTGAATAATACGAACCTGTCGAATCCAGTCGGTAATTTGAGTTCGGATCGCTTTGGTGAATCGTTCTCGACTTCAGGTAGTTTCGGCTTTGGTCCAAGTGGCAGCGCGGCCGCCGGCAACCGTCGCATTCAACTCCAGGTTCGCTTCGGTTTCTAATCCACAGATTACAGTCCACAGATTACAGTCCACAGATTACACAGATTACAATTCGCAGACTACACAGATTACAATTCGCAGACTACACAGATTACAATTCGCAGACTACACAGATTACAATTCGCAGACTACACAGATTACAATTCGCAGACTACACAGATTACAATTCGCAGACTACACAGATTACAATTCGCAGACTACACAGATTACAATCTACAGATTACACAGAAGGATCTTTTCTGTAATCTCTGTGTAATCTCTGTAATCTGTGTAATCTGTGGATTGAAATGATTGTTCATCTGGTTGACGGCACTTACGAACTCTTTCGACACTTCTACGGCATTCGTCGCTTCAAGAAAACGGATCCGCCATTTGGGGCGGTTTCCGGCGTTTTGAGCACGGTGGCACAGCTAATCGATGACGGCGCGACGCATGTGGGTGTTGCGACCGATCACATCATCGAATCATTTCGAAACAAGCTCTGGGCGGGATACAAGACCGGCGCGGGTATCGAGCCGGCATTGCGTGCGCAGTTCACCCCACTTGAAGAGGCACTCGAGGCGATGGGAGTGGTGGTTTGGGCCATGGTGGAACTCGAAGCCGACGACGCCCTCGCGTCAGCCGCTCACCTGGCGGCGCAGGATGATCGAGTGGAGAAGGTTTGTATCTGGACGCCGGACAAGGATCTTGCACAGTGTGTGGTTGAGGAGCGTGTGGTACAGGTGGACCGTCGCGGTGGTGCCATTCGCGGGGCGGAAGAGGTGCGGGCGAAGTTTGGTGTGAAGCCGGAGTTTATTCCCGACTACCTGGCGTTGGTAGGAGATGCCGCCGATGGTTATCCCGGCATCTCCGGTTGTGGAGCTAAGACTGCCGCCACGCTCATTAATCGTTATGGACCACTTGAGAACTTTGCTCCCGAGGCTCTCAACGATGAGAATCGCAAACTGGCTTTGCTCTTCAAAGACCTCGCGACTCTGAGAATTGACGCGCCGCTCTTCGAGAATGTTGACGAGCTTCGCTGGTCGGGGACCAAACCCGAATTCGCACAGGTAGCGGAGATGATCGGCAACCGCAGTTTAGCCACCAGAATTAAGAAATTAGACAAACGATTGAATCAACCACAAAAAGGCACAAAGAGCACAAACTGAATAATGCTGATTGTTTGTGCTCTTTGCGCCTAATGATGAATTATGTCGACTGCTGCCAAAGCTGTAGCACGAACTAAACCCCGATACGACCGTTCGATCATTGATGGACCGTTGCGGCCCGCGGTGTGGAAGATCGCGTGGCCGACGATGCTGACGAACGTTATCGGTGGCTTGCAGGGAATGGTGGACCACGCGTTGGTCGGTAACCTGGTGGGCTTCAAAGCTAACGCGGCCATTGGGGTGAGCTGGCAGATCTTTATCGTCGTTATCGTCTTCATCTCGTCGTTGTTTACCGGCATGAGCGTGCTTGTGTCGCGCTTCGCAGGCGCCGGTGACGAAGAGCGAGTTAACCGCACGGTCTATCAGGCATTCCTCACCGCGATCTTTATCTCGCTCGGCGTTATGGCTCCGATTGGTTACTTCGTCTCGCCCAGTTTGCTCAATCTGGTGAACGCCGCACCTGATGTAAAAGCCGAAGCATTGCCGTTCCTGCGGATCATGTTTGTGTGCAGCATTGGCATGATGATCTTTTTTATGGTCGGCGGCGCCTTGCGTTCCGCAGGCGATGCGCGCACTCCGATGATGCTCGGCATCACCATGACGGTGCTCAATATCGCATTCAACATCCTGTTGATTCGTGGCCTCGGCCCAATTCCAGCGTACGGAACAAAAGGCGCTGCCATGGGAATCTGCATTGCTTCAGGATTGATTGCAGTTTATTCACTGGCCCGGCTTTGGGGTGGTTCCTGGGTTGTATCAATCCCGCGCGGCGGCGGTTATGGACCAGACTGGACCATCATCAAATCGATCTTCAAATTTGGGCTTCCAACCGGCGTTCAGGGAATTGCGATGAATATCGGCGGTGTGTTTATGCTGTCGTTTATTGGTTCTTTAGCGCAGAGCGCCGCGGCGCAGGCGGCGTTCGCTGTTTCGTATACGGAACTATTTTCCTTAATTACCTGGACCTCGGTGGGTTTGATGGGTGCGGCAGCGGCGGTTGCCGGTCAGAATCTCGGGGCCGGTAACCCCGATCGCGCCGAGGCGGCAGTGCACGTCGCGGCACGCTTTGGATTTGCGGCAGCGGCGTTTGTCGGCATCTTCTTTCTGTTTTTTCCGCGGCAATTGCTGGCGATTTTTGGCATGCATGAACCGGCGGTAGTTGAGATTGGTGTTCAACTGCTGCGGGTGTTGAGTGTCTCAGGTCTGATGATCGCGGTGGCGCTGACGTACACGGGAGGATTGCAGGGCACGGGCGACACACGCAGTCCTTTATATATCTCGATTATTTCGCAAATACTCGTGCCGCTGGGAACATGTTTCGTGATTAAGCAGACGGGAACGCTCGATCCGATTGATATCTGGCTGGCGATTCTTGCGGGTCATGCTACGCGCTGTGTGCTCAGTATAGTGCGGTTCAGGCAAGGGAAGTGGCGGAATATTAAAGTCGAATAGACTATCCACAGATTACACAGATTTATTACTTCTGAATCTGTGTAATCTGTGGATTATTTCTTTCCACCAAGACTCTTCTTGAGAATCTGCACCAGGTCGATCACCTTGTGATCGGTGTCAACTTCTTCCTCAACCTTAACCACGTTTGAGCGTTTCGCTTGTTTCTTCTTCACAAGCTTCAATAACGAATCGGTTTGTTTGTCGGCTAACTTCGTCGGTGAGAAGTTCTTTTTCGATCTACTCCCGATCAACTTCTCAAACTTCTTCACCGTTGCTTTCGACGCTTCCTTCTTCTTCGGCAATCCGATGTCGGACGGCGCTCGCAGTTCGTCTGCAAATCGCATAGTCTCGGCGCGCAGGATTCCTTTGTCCGAAAAGATCGCTACCAGATACTCCTTTCCACGCATAACAAACGTGGCAATGCCAGCGAGCTCACTCTGGTCCATTGTTTCGGCGAGCAGCTTGTACGCCTTCTGCGAACCCGCCGCCGGCGTCAGGAAATAACCGCGTTCGAAATAGAGCGGAGGAATCGAGTCAGCCGGTACGAATTGCTTGAGATCGATGTCGCGCGTTTTGTCAGGCGCCAGTCGCTCAAGCTCTTCATCCGTGACGATCACATACTTCTCTTTCGATACTTCAAACCCGCGTACAACTTCATCGACGTCGAGATCTTTGCCGGACTTTTCGGCGTAATACTTGCGCGCCAGTGGTTGACCGTCTGGTCCAAGCATTCGCAGCGAGGCTCGATTCGAACGCGCCGCCGGAAACAAACTGACCGGTACACTCACCAACCCAAAAGTAAGTGTCCCCGACCAGAATGGCCTGCCGCCATCAGTCTGCTCTTCTGACTCGGCTTGTTTTCGTGATGTTTTAGGCAGCGCGTTTCTCCTTTCTCAACGACGCAATGCTCTTCGCCAGCACACTGTCGAGTGCCGTGGTCTTGCGTTTGGCCTTCACTGCTTTCAGTCGTGGTGCGCGTCCTTTGGCTTTCTTCTCGATAAACTCCTGTACGCGCATCCGGTACTCATCTTTGTAATCCTTCGGATTAAACTCGCCCTGCAGCATCTCAACGAGTTGTTTGGCCATCGCCAACTCTTTCTGTGTTGGCGCGGAACCTGATGGCTTGGTGAGGTCTTCAGCCAGAATTACTTCTTTGGCATCGCGCAGGGTGAAAAGAAACAGATAGTCGTCGATGGCGCGGAGCGCACCGGCGTAATATTTATTGCGCATTACCCAATGAGCGACGCCTTCGCTCTCTTTGTTTTGCAGTGCTTCCACGAGGGCGAAATAACTTTTCTCATCGCCATCCGGCCCGGCGTAATAAGGACGCTCATACCACTGCTGGCTGATCTTGGCCTGAGGCACAAACTCGACGATCTCAATGTCGCGCGAAGGTGGCGGCTGAATCTTCTCGATATCCTCTTTTGTGAGAATCACGTACCTGCCGGGCTCGATCTCGTAACCTCTTTGAATCTCTTCGGTGGGTACTTCGTCGCCCGAATCAGGATCGATCATGTGTTGTTTAACGCGCTTCTTGGCGCGGTCATCGAGCACATGAAACCTGACGGTGCGATCCTGAACCGCAGAGTAGAGTTTGATAGGCACTTTAGTGGTGCCGAGTTTGATTTGGCCTTTCCAGATAGCTCGTGCTGCCATGGTTAAATTCTCGTTGTCACGGACCGCAACAAGTGGAACAGCGTGGTTCGTTGCCCTCCGAATCGTGAATACACAAAGGGCAGATGTTGCAATCGCAGTCAATACAGTAAGCGCCTGTTTGATATGCGTACGGCTGTTGGCAGCCGGCGCATAATTCAGTGCCACCCTCGAACCACCACCAGGGTGTGTTACTGCCTGATGTTATTTGGGACTTCAAAATTTCGAACTCCTTACTCGATCTGAATGCCACGATTCAGCGCAATTCCTCGCGCTTTCATCACCACGTCGTCGTCGATCGTTTCGTCTCCGCTGATCATCGCCTCAACCTGCTCAATTGATCGCCCAAGCGCTGTAGCAAGTTTTTCATTATCGCTATCAAAACCCTGATCGCGAAGGGCTTGGATCATGTGTTGCGCCTCTTCCTGACTGGTCCCTTTATCATCTACTTCCTGATCGAGCATCGCACAGACTCCTGTCCTCTGTTCTATTCCAGATCACTTTTGACTTCCTGTATGAATAACCGCAAGTCGTAGGCCAAAGACCGTTTGCACAAAAACTAAATACGAAAAAAGATCTGCCACGCAAAGACGCAAAGACGCAAAGCGCTATCGCGTTTCTAAAGGCTTTCGTCTTTGCGCTTTGCGCCTTTGCGTGGGGAATTACTTACTCTAGCGATCCGTGACAGGATGTAACGGCTTTTGTGCAAAGCCCAAAGATCGCTGCGGATCGTGTGTATTTACCAGTAAGCTGAGAAATTCTAAGGTTAATTTTTTCTCAAAAAGTGACGGTGTTAGTGTAAGATTCGCCCACCTCGCAGTTTGAAGTCTGACTCCCTGACGCAGCACAATTTTGAAGCTCACGTGCGGTTCCCCCCTTTGTCACTCGACTAATCGAGACAGCGCCGTCCGCGAAATCCCTTACTTATGGACCAAGCTGTGGACGCCAGCAAGCAAGACGCGAGGGACATCACCGAACAGATTGCTACCGAGGATCGATACCGGCAAAAAAGTCATGCGCTGGATCTGGTTCACGATGCGGTCGTCGCGCTGGACTCGCATGGCCACATAACTTATCTGAATCAGGCCGCACAACAGTTTTACGGTTGGTCGCCGGAAGAGGCGGTGGGCCGGCTCGCGCGATCTATTTTGGTAGGCGAAAAGAAAGAAGCCTTTGACGAGGCGTGGCAGCGGCTTCGCGAACTGGGTTCATGGCGCGGCGAGCTCGCGCAAGTGACGAAGCATGGTGAAAATCGTCTCGTCGAAAGTCGCTGGTCCACCTTGCAGGAAAAACAATCGTCCCGAATCACTGCGATCCTGATGGTCAGCAGCGATATTGCCGACTTTAAGGGGCGGCAGCCCGCATCGATACGACCTGAAGTCCCGATGTTGAGCAAAGAACGACGACGACGTCCGGGTGAAGCCAAGCGAGGACGCCCTCAACGCCAGACAACTGCGCCGCTTGGAAATCTGGTTCTCAATGCAATGAACCTCCTCGGCCTGAGTTACAAAGACATCGTTGCCGAAAGCGAACGACTGGCACGTGTGCATTCGAACTCTGACATGCGTATCGGAAAATCTACGCTCGGAAATATCATCAGCGGCAGTATTCGTCAGCCAGGCACGGCAAAACTCGACAGTTTGCGAATCATCCTGAATCTCGCCCGCGCGGATATGGATGCGGCGATCGGGTTGCAACCCGAACGCCGCTTTGCCGAACAACTGGAGATGACGCGCACGCGCACTCACGAAGTGCCGATTGATGCCGTAACACGCCAGCGAAAAATAAAGATACCGGTTCTGCGTGATGATGCGGACCTCGACGATACGCATTTCTTTGAAGGGTCGCTACGGCGCTGGTCCAATATTGAAGTTGAGTATCTTGGTTCCTTCTATCCGCCTTATCTTGCGTATGTGGTAGTTGGGGAAGAGGACAATAACGCGTCGCCGATTGCTCCGCCGGGCAGTCGTCTTCTAATTAATAGACTGTTGACCAAGGTACATCCGGCCGATAACGTGAGTTTTCATGAGCGTGAGTTGTTCTATGTTCTGACGCCGAACGGTCTCACGTGTGTTTATTTAGAATTGGCGGCCGGCGACAAGATTGTTTTGATCCCGCATCCGGTTTCGGGGCACGTGCGTGAGGAGTTTCAACGCGACGAAGTAAAGATCATCGGCCAGGTTGTCGGAGTGTTGTATCCAACGTGAGTTTCTTCTCTGTGCAACCTCTGTGCTCTCCGTGTCTCTGTGGTTAGATTGACGAGCGATACAACAACCACAGAGACATAGAGAGCACAGAGGTTGCATAGAGAAATCCAAAACAGCACTACGAGTTTTCCGGGATCAAGAACAATTGGCTAACAATTGATGAAGCTCTAAGTCAATATCCATCAGTGGCTTGCGCGCCTCTCAAAAGGAAGTTGAAGCGAGTGCAGGCTTTACACCTACTCTAAGACCACATCCAGCAAACCCCTGACCGTGTTTGGAAATGATCCTAAACCCTCACGACAAAGTGTTTAAGGTCATGATTGCCGACTTTATCTCTCCGCTATACCGGACAAAACCTGTCATTGCTATTAAGTCGAAAACTCACCCGTTAAACTCCCGGCATATTCCTAACTTGGAAAGCGGTAAACCCTCGCAAGTGGTCCATAGCCCAGATCCGCGCTCCGGCGCAACCGCGCGCGACGATTTCGAACAACTGCGGATAAGATGCAGACAGCGAAAGTCCCAATCGCTCTCTCCACATACCCCGACAGAGCGCAACGACACAAAGATGGCAGCGTTCTGCTTTCGATTGCCGACGATCGAATCTGCAAGCTGAATGGTGTTGGCGCACTTACCTGGATGATGCTGGAAGCAAATCCGGTGGGCCTAAGTGTCGATGATGTAGTGTGCGAGCTAACGGAACAGTTTGCGGCCATCAACGCTGAGGGCCAGTTGCGTTATGTCGTATCGCGTGGGCAATTGCGAACTGACACCGACGTCTTTCTGAAAAAGTTGACTGCCTCGAATTTGCTTAGAGTCGACACAGATTCACGAGTCGAAAATCTTTATTACATCCGAGAGGGTATCAGTAGCACGACGTCAAAGACAGTCGTAGCGAGACGCGGAGGTGTGCTGCCTGCGATAGCGGCGGCCCATCTTTCACATGGCGTTCGATTATTGAGACGCGAAACTCTCGCAGCGTTTGTTGGACTGTTGATATTTGATCTGCTCCTGAAGTTTCACGGATTTCAATCGCTGATCAAAAGAGTCGAACACTGGCCCATCGCCGAAGGTCGCAGCAGTGATCCGCAAATATGCCGCCGCGTCCGGGCGATGATCGATCGCGCGCAGATGTACTACCCGAAGAAAGCGATGTGTTTGCAGCGTTCGGCGGTTACCACATGTCTACTGCGGAGTCGGGGACTGCCGGCCGAGTTGGTCCTGGGAGCCCAGGAATATCTGCCGAAAGCTCATGCCTGGGCCGAAGTGAACGGCGTGGTAGTGAACGACAGCCCCGCAGTTAATAAAAAGTATCGCCCGTTAAGACGAGTTTGAGAACGTGAGACGATGAGTGCAATAGCCGCAATCATCAACTTCAACCAGAAACCCGTCGATCCAACTCTGCTAACAGGCTTGTGGCAGCGATTGGCCCATTACAGTCCAGACGGCGGAGATCTTGTGATCGAGGGTGCGGTTGGGATCTGTTATCACGGCTTTCATACTGACCGCCTGTCGCGACTGAGGCAGCAACCGTTTGTTTCGCGGAACGGTCATATCGTCGCACTTGATGGCCGGATTGATAATCGCGACGAATTGATCTCAGCGCTTCGCGACCAACTGCCAGGTGAGCGCGCAAACATCACCGATGTCGAGATCGTGGCCGCTGCATTTTCTCGCTGGGGCGAAGATTGTGTGTCGCGTCTGATCGGAGAGTTTGCATTGATCCTTTGGGATCCGATGCAGCAGGCAATGTTGTTGGCGCGCGATCACATCGGCGCGCGCACGCTCTATTACCATCAGAATCACGAGCGACTGATTTGCTCGTCAGAGCTGGAACCGCTAATTGCCGTCGCAGGCGAGGGTCTGAAGGTCAACGATGAGTATGTCGCGGGCTTCCTGGCGTACGATCCCGCGCCTGAGTTAACTCCCTTTAATGGTTTTTACGCAGTCAAGCCGTTTCATCAAATTTCGATCTCGCAAGACGGAACCACTCGAGAGCGACGTTACTGGAGCCTCGCGCAAATTGAACCTATCCGCTACTCGTCGGATGCGAATTATGAGGAGCACTTCGCACATCTGCTGAAAGATGCGGTACGTGGTCCACTTCGTTCAAACTTGCCGGTCTTCGCCGACCTGAGTGGCGGGCTAGATAGTTCCACCATTGTCTGTGTTGCGGATCAGTTACTCGGGTCGGGCGAAGCTTCAACGCCGCGAATCGAAACTGTCTCGCAAGTGTCAGACAGTTCACCGACTTCTGACGAACGAAGATTCATTCGTTATGTCGAGGCACAACGCGGCGGGCAGAGCCACTATGTCAAGGAAGAAGACTATCCACTTCTGTCGGGATTGGATGCTGACAACACTTCAATCAGCTTCAACACGCTGGTCTATTGTGCCGGACAACATCTTGCCGTACGCGACCTGATGCGAGCGGCAAATGCTCGCGTGCTTCTTTCGGGTGTTGGCGGCGATGAGATTACTTGCAGTAGTCCTGATCCTTCACCTGAGTTAGCCGACCTGCTCACAACCGGCAAACTCTTACAGCTACATTCGGGACTTCAAGCCTGGAGTTTGTATCTGCGTAAGCCCTACGTAGAACTGCTTTGGCGTAACACGTTATTGCCGGCGTTGCCGAAAACGTTTCTAGTGAAGACGAACGGTCTCAGCAATCTGCTTGTGATCTTTGATCAGAAGTTTGCCGCGAGGATGCGCGTCAAAGAACGAATGCACGGCGTCTCCGAACCCTTTGGGTGTTTTTCACCAAGCGCGAGAGATCAGGCATTAGGTTTTTGGACCGCCGTGCGCGGGATTGCAACGGGTCACCGTCGAGAGATAACCGAGGCTGACCTCAGTTATCCATTTTTGTATCGCCCTCTAGTTGAGTTTATGCAGGCCATTCCTCACACACAGCGAATACGGGTTGGAGAAACCAGATCATTGATGCGCCGGTCTCTGAAGAATCTGTTGCCGGAGAGGATCCGAAGACGCAAGAGCAAAGGTGATCCGAGCGAAATAATCTCGCGCGCTATAGAACGTGAATGGCCTCGGCTGGAAACACTTTTCAAAGGGGCTCGAGTTTGTGAACACGGGTATGTCGATCGCCGCGCTCTTGAAACAACCGCCAGGAATGTTGGGCTCGGGCGCGGAATACCGGCGCCGATTTTGTTAAAAGTGCTGGTTCTCGAAGTCTGGTTGCGCGCTTTGGAAAACATGAAACTCTAAGAACTACTCAATGCCACGAAAGGACGGAAAGGTCATGAGAAACAATTACGAAGCTCCCGATGTGATTGAACTTGGCGAGGCCCAGGACGTCATTCTCGGTACCAAACCGGAGATCATGCAGTTTGACGCGACTTTCGGCTTTGGCCGTCAGGTCTTCGCGGATGCTGACGACATCGACGAGGAAGAAAGTTAGAGTAAGAATGGCTGAAAGTGGAAACCACTGTGCATGTGCGAACGAAGCAATATTCCATCGAACAGTTCATGCAAACCACTTTGGTTTCCACGATCTCGTTTTCTCACGATGAGAAATCGATCCTGATCTCGAGTAATCGATCCGGAATTTTCAACGCCTTCACTGTGCCTATCGACGGTGGTCCAATGAGTCAGATAACGGATTCCGTTGATGAGGACATCCGCGCGATCTCATGCTTTCCGAACGACGGTCGAATTCTTTACGTGAGAGATACTGGAGGTGTTGAAAGCCGGAACTTCTACGTGGCTAATGAAGACGACACGCAGGTTCAATTAACGTTTGGCGCCGGTGTAAAGACGGGATTTCGGCGTTGGTCACGAGACGGACAGTATTTTTACTGCGTATGCAATGAGCGCGACTCGCGTTACTTCGACGTCTTCAAGATCGACTCACTCACGTTCCAGCGTGAGTTGTTATTTGAGGGAACACGTGACGACGTGTTCTGCGATCTATCGCATGACGAAAACTATGCGTCATTTGTTCGAAATTACAGCAACAGCGATGCCGACATCTACCTTTTCGATCGCTCGAAAGCGTGTATGGAGAATCTCACGTTGCATCAGGGAAGCCTCCGTTGTGTTCCTCTGCCTTTCGATCCAACCTCACGCTATCTCTATTACCTAACAGCCGGCGAGGATGAAGTGACGCGGCTCTATCGCTATGAACTTGCGACCCGTGTAAGCGAACAGCTCGAACAATACGACAGCGCGAATTGCGGTACGTATTTCTCCCATAATGAGAAATATCGCGTTGCCTTAACCAGCAAAGGTGCGTGCTTCAGTGTTGATGTTTACGAGTCGAAAACTGGAGCTCGTGTTGCGCTACCCCGTTTTCCTTACGGCGATATCCGATCGGTGACGATCTCACCATCTGAGCGGCTGATGGCTTTTTACATAAACGGGGATCGATCGCCAAACGATCTTTATGTTTATGAGTTTGCGACGAAGAAACTGCGCCAGCTGACGAATAATCTGAGTCGAGATATCGACCCGGAAGACCTGGTTGAGTCGGAAGAAATCAGCTTCGCCTCGTTTGATGGTCTCGAAATACCATGTTTGCTTTGGAAACCGCACGGGGCCTATATGGACCATGAGGCGCCGGCGCTGGTATGGGTTCACGGAGGTCCCACCGGTCAAACAAGAAAGGGATATGCGGGAGCGGTTCAGTTTCTCGTGAACCACGGTTATGTGGTCCTGGGGATTAACCACCGTGGAAGTTTAGGAAACGGGCCAGAGTTTGCAGCCGCGGCGGATCGCAAACAGGGCCGCGAACCTTTATGGGATTGTGTTGAAGCAAAGCGGTACCTGGCGAACCTTGAATATGTCGATAGTCGAAACATCGGAATTATCGGGGGAAGCTTTGGTGGATACATGGCGATGGCGGCGTTGACTTTTCATCCGAATGAATTCAGCGCCGGAGTTTCCATCGCCGGCACATCCAACTGGATTCGAAAACTGGAATCAATGCCATCAGGTTCGCTTAGCAGAAAGCTTTTTTACGAGAAGGTAGGTGATCCGCAAACTGACGCCGAGATGCTGCGTGCAATCTCACCGCTTTTTCACGCTCAAAATATTACGAAGCCGTTGATGGTGGTCCAGGGGGCAAAGGATCCTCGAGTCGTGCGTAGAGAATCAGACGATATTGTAGAAGCGGTCAGGAATAATGGAGGTGTAGTTGAATATCTGGTTTTGGACGACGAGGCACACGGCTTTCGCAAGCGAGCGAATCTAATTCGCGGTTACGGCGCCATTCTCGCATTTCTGGATCGCCATTTGAAACACTCTTGTAGGGGCGGCCCTCCGTGGCCGCTCTAGTCTACGAATATGGATCGTAGGCTCAGGTAAACCCGGCGTAGCGTTTTCGTTTCAAACCAAAATTTTCAGAGGCTCGGTGATAAGACAAGGGCGGCCACGGAGGGCCGCCCCTACAATAACCGTTCTCATTGCGCGCCAGCGTTCAAATTGCTTCTGTTTGGCGGCGTCAGAGTTTTCTTTTCCCTGTAGCCAGAACTTAAACCAGTCGAGGTTTCGCTCATAAATCTCATATCGATGCCGCGGTTGATTCTTGATGTGGCCTTCGCCGGCGTAGATAAACATCTCGACCGGTTTATCGAGTTCTTTCATCGAATTCCAAAGCATGAGCGATGCGAGGACTTCGGAATCTGCCGTATTCACCAACAGCGCGGCTTTAATTTTTTCTGCATTTAACGCCGGAGCCAACTCGCGCCAGCGCTCGGCGGCGGTCACATCTGATCGTTTACCTAAGCCCCACCAGTCGCTGAAGATTTTTCGAAACCCGCTTTCCGCCAAATCGTAGAAGGACGGATCCCGCCCGGCTGGTCCGCTCGTGATCGCTGCCTGGAAAAGGTTTGAATGACTGATCGTAAACTCGGTGATTTCAGCGCCATGACTCAAACCACTTAATCCCGCAAACTTCGGATCAATGATTCCCATCTGGTCCAGAATTCTGAGTCCTTCCGACAGACTCTCCATTGGCGAATAATATCGCTGCATGGCTTTCTTGAAGTCGCCGTCTCTAACGACACTTTGTCGCGGAGCGGAAAAATCAAGCACGGCAAAACCGTTTGCCGCAAAAACCTGGATTGGATATTCATCGCCCGCGGCGCCGCGAAGAAAAGCACCCGCCGCGTAAGTCGTGACGATCACCGGATAGCGCTTTCCTGGTTCATAATTCAGAGGCTTAACGAGATAGCCATAAGTCCGATCGCCGAATCGATTGGTCCATTCGAGTTTAGTAGCCGGGCTCAGGCGAATGTTCTTGAACTCCGGATTAACGTCGACGAGAGTGCGCACTGCTCCGGTGCCAAGATCCAAGAGGGCAACAGCAGCCGGCATTGTTGAGTTGTAGCGAACACACGCAGCCAGATTTTGATTCTGATTGAAAGAAAAAGAAGCGAGAGAATCCGAATCCTTGCTTAGTTCACGTACCGGTCCACCATTAACTGAGACGAGGTAAAGAGCCGACTTGTCGTCGATGAGTTGCGTGAAATAGATCTGATTGGAATCTCTGCTCCACCAAAACTCGCGTATAAACCCAAGCACTGATGGTGAGAGTTGCACCGGTTTTCCACCAGAAACTGGAATTACCCAGACAGCTTCTTTGCCATCTGCCTCTGAAATGATAAAGCCTTGCCTCGCTCCATCGGGTGACAACTTTGCTCCACGTGCAAGCTGGTCTGGTCCCACCTTGGGTGCGGTTTGAGCTTGTTTATGACTTGTCTCTTCTTCTTTTGTGGCTTTTCTTTCGGCGCCGGTTTC
Source organism: uncultured Acidobacteriota bacterium (assembly GCA_963708055.1). Classification (GTDB taxonomy): domain Bacteria; phylum Acidobacteriota; class Blastocatellia; order Pyrinomonadales; family Pyrinomonadaceae; genus PSRF01. The sequence continues at coordinate 4,527,182 of OY970193.1, forward strand.
AAACTCATATATCCACGTTTGCCTCGGCGCCGGTTTGGATTCGAGCAGTAGTCGAGGGAATGTGTGACGTCCCCAGAGACGAAACGAGCCATCGTAGAGAATTCCATCATCCAGCAACTTCGAGTTCGCGACATTCACGGGCTCTTTGGTGGTGAAGACTATTTTCTGCCCGTCCGCTGACCATTCGTAATCTTCAATATCAAATGCGCTATGAGTGATCTGTTCGGGCTTACCACCTTCGCGTTTCCAGCGCCATAGCTGCCATTTGTCGGCTCCTTTCATCAGACAAATAATGAAACGGCTATCGGGAGACCAACTCAGGACGTACGGTCGAAAGCTTCCTACTTCGTCCCAACGTGGCGGCCCGGGACTTCCGAGTTTTACAGGCGCACTGCCGGGCTTTGTATCCAGGACAAAGAGCGCAGTGCGATAGCGGTTGCTTTCGTGAACAGCCTGGGCAACGGCAAAGACGAGGCTCTTGCCATCCGGTGAGATCTTCATCCCTCGCAGATCGCGAATGGTCAGTAGATCCATACTGGTGATTGGGCGAGGGGTGGCCGGCGCAACTGGCCCGATTCTGATCTCTGACGGATCGTAACCCGCTGCCCCGTTAGTATCCGCCTGACCGTGCGATGTCAGGCTGAATACGCCACACACAACCACCAGTACGCTTAGCTTCATTGTTGTTGCTGCAAACCCGTGCAATCCGGTCATGGTCACTCGGCGTTAGTACTGGAGCTTCAGCGATAGTTGGATCGATCTGGGTCCACCTATCTGGAAGATCGGGTTGAAGCCACCGTTTATTCCTCCAGTGCCCAGGCCTCTGCCAAACATTGTCAGTGATTGACCAAAGCCGGGACCGCACGTCGTAAGGTTCGCGCAAACGCTGCCGAAGTTTGGGTGATTCAGTATGTTGAAGAAGTCTGTTTTGAACTGAACACTAACACGCTCAGTGAAATTGAATTGGCGTCGCACACTGAAGTCTATTTGGAATAACGGAAAACCGCGGAGGGCATTTCGTCCCAAACTGCCTTGTCGAATGGGAGTGGTTGTGCCTGGCGCCAGCGGTACGGGCAAAAACGCAGCACGGTTTATCTTCCTGCCGCCCGCAACAGTTGGATCATCAAGATAAAGCGGAACTCCCTCGACCAGGTCGGGTCGTGCGATACCCGAAATTCCGAAGATAAGTCTGCCGGCGAGTACGTTTACCGGAAGTGCCGTCTGAACGCGAATAATACTGTCCATGGACCAGTTGCGAAGCAAGGCGTTTCCGAACTGCCTTGCGGGAGGCGCGGGCACATCGTAGCTGATCGACGCGCTAAGAAGGTGTCGAACATCAAAGTCTGATGGTCCTCGATCTGTTCGTGGGTCGATGCGAAAAATGGAAGCGAAAGCGAAGCTATCTTTCGACGTGTTATCCAACGATTTCGAAAAACTGTAGAAGCTTAATACCTGAAGACCTCGGGTCAGCCGGCGCTGAAACTGTAACTGGAGCCCATCATAATCGGAGGTGGCGTTATTCCGAGTTACTTCCACCACAAATGGAAGTGCGATCACTTGTTCTTTCCGGAGTAGCCGTCTACCTCTGGCCCCCACATAGGTGATGGTAACGTTCTGCCCGGCACCTAATGACTGCTCCACGGCGCCGTTGAACTGAATTGTGTAGGGAAGTTTGTAATTCGGTTCAAAGGCGGCAACGAATGCCGGTAATAAAGATGGTATGGCGCCGACCGGGGCAGGCGTTGCTGCGGCCAAACTGAGCGGGAATACGCCGTTGACAACCGGCTTGAAAGAAGAAAAAGGAAAAGCACCCGTACTGTACGCATTGGCGGCTGGACCCGTGCCCAGATCGTAAAAAATCCCCAGGCCACCACGCACAATTGTTTCTCTTCCAGGGCGTTGCCGTAACTGGTAGGAAAAACCAAAACGGGGCGCGAAGTTGTTGTAAGTGGCTTCGAAGAGTGGCGTACCTGCAGGTGCAAGCGCGATAGTAGCGGCATTATCGATGCCGGTTACGGTACGAGCTTCGTTGCCATTTCGTTCGGACGGAGCGAGATTGAATTCCCAACGCAATCCATAAGTCAAGGTGAGTCGGGAGTTAACATGCCACAGATCTTGACCGTATAAAGAAAGATTATTGAAGGTTATGTCACGCTTTGCGTTCTCGGCATTTATTGAACCACCCAGGGTTCCATTGAGCGTTTGATCTACTGTGCCAATCAACCCTTGAGAATACATTCTTGGACCAATGGTCGGGAGTAAGCGCCGGTAATCAATGCCAAACTTCAGGTTATGTTTCCTTTTAGATACGGAGAGATTGTCAACTACGTTGAACTGGTGTTGTGTATTTTCGGCAATCGAGCCGGACAGCAGTGTCGAAAACCTGCCCTGGAGCAGGACGAGTGAGAAAAAAGCCTCCTCTCGCGATGTAAACGAAGGAAACAGGAGAGAATCGGACGGAACCACTGCGCCCCCAAACGAGTCGAGTGTAATCGTGCTCGAACCTGTAACAAGGCTGTAGTTGACACGCAACTCGTTATTGACAGCAGGTGCGATCTGAATGCTTCCCACCGTGAGTGTGCGCGTCCGATTCTTCACGGAATTCAAGGTATTAATGCTACCGGTGCCGCCAGTGCGTTGTATGGTCTCCGAAGGTGCGTCGTTGTAACGGCCGAATAGTGTGAATTTTTGTCCCACATAGTGGTCCAATCTGATGCTGGTCGCATTCAGCGTTGTGGGAGTTGAAAAGGCGGCAGAGAACTGGGCCAACTTAGTGGCTGGATTCTCAGGTCCATTCGGCCGCGGAAACGCATTCAGCAGTTCTCTCACTGCGGGTGTACCACTGGCGCGGGCCGTGAGCGAAGGAACGTCTGTGATCAGAAACAGCGGTTGACGAAGACGCAGGCCTTCATAAGAAAAGAAAAAGAATGTCCGGTTTTTGCCGTTGTAGCCGATGCGTGGCCCACCCTCACCAAACCTGGGCAACGTGACCGGACCACCGATCACACCGCCAAACTGGTTGTGTCGTAGAGGCGCTTTTGCTCTGTCACTGGAGTTAAAAAACCAATCGTTTGCGTCAAGCACTTCGTTGCGAAAGTATTCAAAGAGGTTTCCGTGAAACTCATTTGTTCCGGAACGAGTGACGATTGATATCTGACCACCGGGAATTCGTCCAAACTCCGCTGAGTAGGTCGAGGTCTGCACTTTGAATTCTTCAAGTGCCTCGACCGCTACCAGATTGTTTGTTCCTCCAAATGCGGTTAAGCCGGGCAGGGATCCATCCGCGGTCTGTCCCGCGATCAAACTGGATGCAATACTCACATTGGCGCTGACGCCATCGACCATGAAATTGTTGGTATTGGTGCGTTGTCCATTAAAACTGAACTGGCCGGGTTCGGTTGGGAATGCTGGGGCAAGTACATATCCGGGAATGAGGGATAGCAACGATTGGAAGCTTCTGCCATTCAGCGGCATGTTTTCGACCATCCGTCGATTGACTGCTACTCCGACAGCCGCCGACTCGCTGATGGTGCTGATTTCTTTGACTTCCACGTTTTGAGTGATTTGTCCGGTCTTCAATTCGATCGGGATCCTGACTTGATCGTTGACGTTCAAAGTCACATTGCTCGTTTCAAATAGTGCAAAGCTCGGAGCTTCTACCTTCACTGTATAGCTGCCGGGGTTAAGCACAGACACAGTGAAGAAACCTTCATCATTCGTCGTCGTCTGGCGGCGAACAGCGTTGCTCGGATTCAGAACTTCAACCCTTGCGCCGGAGATCACGTCACCGTTTTGATCCTTTACCACGCCGCTTAACGTGGCGGTCGCGTTCTGCGCAGATGCGGTTTTGAGTCCGATGTGTTGAGCGACGAGGAACAAAACGATGCAGCAGGCGAGAGATAAAACCGAGGAACCGAAGCTGGCTAAATGAGGACAGAATGGAGTCGTGCTGACCCCACATTTTCCGGGCATTGGAAGTTCTCCGCTTTAGGACACATTCTCCAGGCATGGAGACGCGTCAAGTTAACTGCTGTGAGCCTTTCGTCATTTGTCCTAACCCCGAGACGAAAAGCAGGGAATTGCGACTCAATTTTTGGGCTCGCGATACAGCAATAAACCTTAACTCGCGTGTGAGAGGGCTTCGGCTTTGCCTCAAAAGTCATCTTGAAGGCCACAAGAGGCACACAAAGCACAAAATGAATTCTTAGCGGCGGAGGTAATCCTTAATGGTTTTAATCATTTGCGCTTTTTGTGCTGTTTTGTGGCTTACTCTCTGTCATTGAAAAAGGACTTTTGAGGCAAAGCCGAGGGCTTCCAAAAAAATACAAACTCGACCAGGGTATGGATAAAGTCAGCCGCCATACAGCCTGATCTGCGCAGCCAATCTTTCTGCTCTTAGTAACGAATTCCAGAAGGTCGGTGACTTCAAGGCCGTTGCCGAACTCTGCGACGAAATGGTTAACGCCGAGCGAACCGCAACACTGTTGGTCTGGGCCAACTTATGCAGTTGCTCAACAGCACGGGCCAGCTCGGCGTCATTTTGAATCGCAGGTTCTGCGCCAATAGCGGTCGCGGCGCCGGGAAAAAATACCGGTTGAATTTCCTGCCGTAACCCTGCGGCTTCTCTCTCGAAACTCCGCGCGCGTTCCTTGATCATTGACAACCACTTCACGCGCGCGTCGGGAGCTACCGTGCGCATATCGTAATTCGCAAATGGCGCCACCAATTGTTTCAATTCGACGGTTTGAAAATGTGCCCGGTAAGAACGATCAACCACCCGTGAAGAGTAGTTCCGAATCAATTCATCAGTTGGATCAGACGGGTTCCGTTTCTCAAAATAAGCCTGCAATTCGTCGTGCGCGGCCACCGTATTTGCCGTTTCTTCGAGTTCACGAACTGACACACGAGACGAGGTTGCAGAGCGTTGGATCGCATCGGCAACAGTACGTATTTCAATCTTGACCGCGGGATTATTGGCGACGGGCGCGAGAGCGCTTAAAAACTCCTGTTTTCGTTGTTCAGTTTCAACAATTCCCTCAACGCGCAGAGACCCACCTGCGCTGCGCGTGAGGGTCACCTGCTCATTCCGGTCGGCCTTGGCCTGATTGAGCAAGTATGTGACGTCGACTTCCAGCTCTGCGGAAGCTACGGGTGGTGTCGACGCACTGGGCGCAGGAGGGATGAGGCTTGTGGTGGAATTCCGGAGCGCCCAGTCTCCAGACTTGCCAGTTTCCGCCGTCCCTCCAGTTAGTTCCGGTTCAACTTCAAAGATGGATGGTGCCACCTGTGGTAATGGCACTTGTTCGGAGCTTGCTTCAACGAAGCGATACTCTCTCAACTCGCCGCCTGCTCCACTCTCGCCGCCGCGTTGGACCAGCAGAGTTTGCTCAACCGGATGAAGGTCTGACTTGTTGATCGTGAGCGTTGCTTTTAACAGGCGGCTGGCGCCAATCACTCTTTCCTTTGTAAACGTCAGGACGTAAGTCGTCAGTCGTTCTTCAACCTCGACGTCAACCGGGTTTGCGATCAAGGTCGCAAACGTTTCGGATGCAGGTTCGAGCTGCCAGATGTTCTCGAGATTCAAAAGTAGATTGACTGGTGTTGTGAGTGGTGGTTCCGAACGTGGTCGCGACCCGTGATGATAGACGGTGCGAGAGCCATCAGATTTTTGCCAGGCCGCGGCGAGGAGGCGGTTCGCCTCATCGTACAGTCGTTGAGCCTTGATACGCTTCGCGTGATTACTCCAGATCTCGATCTTGCGTCGCGCTACCACGGCGCCTTCAGCGCTGCGTCGTTCTTCGAGATTGATTACTCGATGCTTGACCGTGTCTGTTGTGCCAAGGCTGCGGTTTTCAGCGAGCTGTGCTTTCTCGAGTAAAGCGGTTGCCGACAAGGTTGGCGACAGTTGTGCTTTAAAATAAAGAAAGCCGCTCACCACCATTGCAGAAATGAGGAGAATTACCGAGGCAAAATGTCGCCATGATCGCTTACGTTCATCGGCTTGCTTCAGCAGGCTGAAAAGCGGGGCTCTTTCAGTGAGGGAATTCGCTAACGCTTCATCTCTCTTCGCGATAGCGGTTTCGTTAACAATCACACCCCGGCCTGCTGCACGTTTGAATCGGTCGAAGAGCCGCACCACCCACGAGCGATCATTTGCGATCGTGTCACGGGTTCCCACGTTTGGCTCATCCACCACAGCAGGTACAACAAAAAGGGGTGAGGACAAAGCGTTCGCACTCAAAATATCCCCGGTGATGTAAGCTTCTGCCGGTACTGGATCTTTGTAAACGACGTGAAGTGGCGGATCAGTCGCGTTTCCAAAACCGGCTTCCAGAAATCGTCCCTCGCTGAGTTCGATCCAGGCCCATTGTTCCGGATGAGGCAAGGCCGGATCGAGGCTGAAGAAAAGCAACTGCTTTCCCTGTTCACTGTCAATCTCAACAAACTCTACCGTGTCGTCAGTGGGTAAGTTGAGATTCAATTCACTCAACTCTGAACTGACCTTGAGCGAACTGACTGGGGAACCATTAACGGAAATTCGCAGCTCATGTGGTTTGTGTTCGTGAGTTTCGCGCAGGCGATTGGCAAACTCTTGCGACAGTTCGCCAGCACCACCATCACCTGAGGCGCTGCCGCCGCTCGCGTCAGCGGGCGGGTCTTTGGGTTCGTGCGTTTCAGTTCGGTGACGTTGGGCCAGTAACGGCAACCCGAGCAGGCTGTTCACCGCATCGAGACAATCCGAACAACTGACAATATGAGCCAGCTTTGCGGTAGTTAAGGCATCAGGATTGGCCCGGGTATAGATCTCATCCAGTTCGATCGCCGACAAACACTCTCCGCGCCGGGAATTGAAAATCATCTCTCGCAATTCCGGCATCAGATCGCAATCTGATTTCAAGTATTTTGTCTGTCGTTGATCTAAAAGTTTCCTCGCATTCACAAACCGGAGACGCCGCGGTTCATTCAAAAACAGTTTTGCTTCACGACGAGCCAGTCCTTGCCACTGATCAACACAATGTCGTGTGCTGTTCAGTATGGCGGCGATCTCGGTAGGGAAGTACTCATGAAAAAAACGAAGAATGAAAACGCTGCCGGCCCTGGATGATTCTTTACGTGCGCACGCATAAGTGCAGATCTGGTGGAGTTCCTCAGACGCCTGCATGCGGCGCGGGGGTTCAATCGCCGTCCAGCCGAGGCGACCGGAGTCGTAGTCGGCAACTGAGAGCGCCGTTTCATGCAGGTGTTGCGCCGAGCGACTCAACCTTGAGACGTGCATATAGCGCAACATTCTTCGTAGGTATCCGTCGATGTTCTCAATCTCTTCCAGGCGGGTGCGGCCCAGGACAAACTGGACGAATGCATCCTGCACGAGATCCTCAGCGGCTTCTCGTTGTTGATTCGTAAGTCCCATTGCCCACGCGAGCAGACCTTCATATCGCTCGGTGAACAACTGTTCACGTCTCTCATCTGGTTGTGCAGCCACTCGGCGCTGTTCGAGCATTCCTCTACCTGGGTACTTTCCGGATTAGCACTGTCGGGGCTTTTGAGAACCGGTCCTTGCTTTCGCCTCCCGTCTTACCAATTACGGGCGACCCTCTCGTGCAACTGTAGGGGCGACCCTCCGTGGCCACCCTAGCGAGCGAGGGTTTTCACTTCCGACTAGAGCGGTCACTGAGGACCGCCCCTACAGTTCGCCCGTCCCTATCCTTGGAGGCATAGCTTTATGCCTATATGTGTATTTACGCGAGGACGATCTCAAAAGAAAAAGTTAGTTAAAGTGAAGAAAATAAATGAGATATTTACTACTCTGAAATACAATTCAACAATCCTGCGCTCTCAACTGAGCGCAGGCCGGACGCCAACTAAAAATCCAAATTAGAACGGCAGTAATGGCAACGCAGAGAGTAGAACTATGAGCCGCGCGCTGACAAGTACCACCAAACTATCATGTACGCCCCCCTGACGAGCGGCATGTTAGAATGCACAACGCACTCATTACCCTCCCGTCACAAACACGAATGCCGGATTGATTCAATCAGTTATTGAAACGTGTCAATTGATTTGAAACATGTTGCAGGATGAGGGATGCCGGGCAATGTCACGTTAATTCGTGATGGTGACTGCATTCGGATCCTGCGATGAGCCGGATGTTAATGCTGCGCTCAGAGCATGTCAACACACTTTTTTCCGATATACCGGACAAAACGTTTTTGATCGTGTGTGCGTTATCGTACGACACTGCCCTAAACAGTTGCACCTGCTCTATTAATCTCTGAGAGCTGTTCGAGATCACGGACAATTGCGCAATGTGAGTGCGAGACAAAATGTTGTTAAGTTAAGTTTTTTCTGAAAGGGCAGCGTTACTGTGGACAAAAGGGAACTGACTCAGGTGTTGCATGATCCGAGCAGCGCCATGCGGCGACTGCTGAGTCTGTGGTCAGAAGTTCCCTTACTGTTGATGCTGGACATCGATTGGGAACGAGGACCTTTAGTGCTGGTCGGATCTTCGGATCGGATGATGTGGCCGCTCTTGCCCCCTGGTAGCCTGCTGCAGTTGGACACAACAACACGAACCATCCCTGGCGGATCCTGGCCGGAGTTTGAGCGGCCGATTTATCTTGTCGAATACAAGAACAAATTTCACTGTTGTCACGCGCAGCGACGAGGTGAGATGTTGCGCTTGATCTCACACGCTGAGTCACCCGCACCGCCGGCGATCTCCATTCTCTTTAAAGAAGCCAAAGTCCGTGGCCAGGTGAGGCCTATCTTTCGCCCGCTCGCGACGCGAGGCACTGCGGCAGGCAGACCCGGTAGCCGCAGAAATAGATAAACAGGATTTACAAGATTTCCAGGATTTACAAGATTCAATCTTGTTCGTCTTGTTAATCCTGTAAATCCTTGTTCCAAAGGTTCTAATACAAAGCCTCGAACCTGCGCCACGTTTTTATCGTCGTTAACGAGTGCGCGGGCGCGAAGCCAAGTCGTTCCGCTTTGATCGCGAGGCCGGCATAGCTGAGCGTGGTTCCCGTTCTCCTTTTCAACTGCACCAGATTTTTCGGCAGACACTGATCGGTTCGAATACCCATCGTCTTCATGTAGGCGCTGAAATCACGATCGGGAAACAGCAACTCCGCGGCGAATATCTCCGCTCCGATTTCCAGGCTCTTATTCAGATTCGACTGGTCGCAATATGAAATTCCCAGATCGCGATCGCGAAAGAAGTGTTTCAGTTCGTGGGCCATGGTGAATACTTTTGGATCGCGTGGCAGGCCTTGTGCCAGCATCACCGTCATGCCGAGCTGATCGTTGATGAAGGCGCCGCGCAGATGTTTGAACCGGTAGGGCCATTCGTCTACTTCGATTCCGTACTTGGCGTAGATTCGCAAGAGGTCACTGGGGAGGACGCGTGGTGACGACAATCCATTTTCGGCGCGTACTTGTCGCGCCAACCGTTTGAGATCTTCATAATAGTTTTGAGTGTTCACTTCTGTTTACCCCCTTTTCTACCAGGCTTCGGTCGAGTTTTTCCCTGATAGATGTTGCGTGCTCTGCGAAACTCGGCATATTTGCGCAACTCTTCCAAATCGGTTGGATGAAGTTGTCTGGCCGTACGCAGGAGCGCTTTGAGACTTTCATCTTCCTCGGCGCTGACCATTTCGTCCGGGAAGAACGAGTTGATCGAAACACCGAAGAAGCGTGAGACGCGTTCCAGGTCTTTAACACTGGGACGATAGGTTCCCGTTTCCCAACGGGAGATTGTGTTAGGGGCAACTTTCAGGTGAGTGGCGAGTGATTCCTGCGAAAGTCCTTCACCGCTGTTGTAACTAACGCGCAGATCGCGGATTTTCGCTGCGATGTAGTCAAGCAGTTCCATTGCTATTCCTCTTTTCCATCCTATATGAGGACGACATTTAACCAATATCGTTGACAAGGAGGTTGAGGCCACGTATTATACGCGAGCGGCAAATTATTTCAATGAGATTGAGCGTTACCTCACATGAATAAGTCTTTCTTTCGCAAGCGCGTGTTTCTCGCATCAGTTTCGACTGGTCATACCTCTTACATACTCGCTGAAGTTGAATCGAGTCGTGGTGGTGAATACAAGTGGGGCCACTGCATGTTGACGATCGCTGATTGTCGACGACGGGTTCAGCTCGAGTTTTTTTCTTGGCACCGTGCGTGCGCGGCGGGAGAGTTTGCGAAAACTCGATCTGCTGTTGAAGGTGCTCGGATCGTTTCGTAAGGCGTTGCTCGCTGAAGCACAGGCGATCACCGACTACGAACGCGCCTCAAAACGCACGAGACTTAAGCCACAAAAAAGCACAAAAAGTACATAAAAGATCTTCTCGCAACGACGCAACGGCACAGCGTTAAAGACTGTTCGTAACCAAAGGTCTTAACGTTGCGCCGTGGCGTCGCTGCGAGAGAAACCTCCTTTAGGAATTCACTTCCGCTGGAACGTGAACACCTTCATGCGTCTCAGCCGTTTTCTCCCATTTCACGAGCTTCAGATCCAACACGAAGATCGCGTAGAGCACCGGCACGAGTAACAACGTGATGAACGTCGCTACACTCAAGCCGCCGATCTGCGCATAACACATCGGTTCCCAGAGGGGACCACCGTGCGATGCCAGCGGGAACAATGCGATCACGGTCGCGCCCACCGTGATCATCACCGGTCGCAAACGCATAATACCGGCGTCGAGTAAAGCTTCAACCAGCGGCGCGCCTTCCGCATGTTTCTCCTCGATAAAGTCAAACAACACAATGATGTGGCTCACGATCACACCAACCAGACTCACGATTCCAAGAAACGCCATGAAGCCGAACGGCTGGCCCATGATCCACAACGCTGCCAACGCTCCCACCATGCCAAACGGCACGGCAGCAAACACGATAAACGGTTTGATCGCGTTCTTGAACTGAAATACCAGCGCCATGAAGATCAACAACACCGAAACCATCAGCACGATTACCAGTTCCTTAAAACTCTTCACCTGGTCTTCTTCTTCGCCGCCGATCTCCAAACGATAGCCGGCCGGCAGTTCCTTTTGCAGTTCCATTAACTTCGGACGCGCCGCCGTCATCACTTCCGACGGAAGCTTACCCTCAGCGGGATTCGCCGACACCGTAATGGTCCGGAATTGATTGCGCGCCCGCATCTTCTCGGTCTGCATTCCGTACTCAATCGAAGCTACCTGGCGCAAATGAATCTTCTGCGAACCTTTGCCCGAATAGACGTAGAGATTATTCAGGTCACCCAATTGCGCGCGCTCTTCCATGCGCAACCTGGCGACGACTGGAATCTGTTTGTCGCCTTCACGAAGTTGCGTGACCTGATGACCTGACATCGCCGATTGCGAAGCCATCGCCACATCGTAATTCGTCAAACCGGCGGTGTTCGCACGTTCAGAATCAGTCTTCAGACGAACTGCAAAACTCTCCTCACCCCAATCGTCGCGAACACGTTCGCCGATGCCGGTCTCTTCAAATATCGTCTTCACTCGATCGGCATACGTTCTGAGCGTCGCTGTATCTTCACCGCTCAACCGAATCGCTACCGGCAAGCCAACTGCCTTGCCTGACTCGAGCTGTCGGACGTCGATACGCGCGCCCGGCACACGTTCCGAAAGCGCTTTCTGTAGTGGTCCCATCAGGTGCGAGGTGTCGTGTTTGTCCTTCACCTGAATGATGATCTGCGCGTAGTTCAATTGCTGTAACTCCGGCGAAAGTGAGAACCAGAATCGTGGTCCACCGCCGCCGACGAAGGTAGTCAACGACTGCAACACCTCACGTGGATGACCATCGTCATCCGCGTGATGTTCGCCGTATTCATGGATCACTTCGCGAATGATGTCTTCGGATTGTGCGGCCGCTTCCTTCGTCGCTTGCAGCGGCGCATCCGCCGGCAACCAGACATCAACGTACGACAAGTAAGACAGATCCTTCGGGAAGAATTGCGTTTTCAGTTGCGACATGAACACGCCGCCGCCGATGAGAAAGAGCATCGCGCCGGCCATTACTTTCCAGCGATGATCGATGGCCCAGGTGCCGAGTTTGTAATACTTAGCGGCAAAACCTTTCTTGCGTCGTTCCGCGATCGGTACTTCAAACTTCGGTTTCAAGAGGTAATAGCTGAGCAACGGAATAAAGGTCATTGAAACGAGTCGTGACGCGACGAGGGAGCAGGCAATCACGATCGGCAAGGTGTAAATGAACTCACCCGTCGTTCCTTTGATCATAAGAAAAGGAAGATAGGCGACAATGTTTGTAATCGTTGCATAAAGAATCGCGGTGGCCAGTTTTGTTGGTCCAAGCCACGCGGCGATTATCGATTTATGACCAGCGGCGAGCTCGCGCTTGATAGCGTCGCCGGCCACCACCGGATCGTCCACCAGTAAGCCCAGCGCGATAATCAACGTGGCAATCGACACCTGCTGCAAATCGATGCCGAGCACCTGCATCATGCCGAAGGTCATCGCTAGCGTTACCGGGATTGAAATCGCCATCAGCAATGCCGAGCGCCATTCCCAGAAACCAATCAAAGCGATGATCACAACCAGGATGATCGCCTCGTACAAGCTGGTCATGAAAAGATGAATACTCTCCTCGACCTGCAATGGCTGATCGGAAGTGCGTGCGTAGATCAGATCCTGTGGTAACTGCGCCTTCAGGCCGTCGAGAGTGAGATCCACCTGCTTGCCGAATTCCGCGATCTGTTCCCCCGAACGCATTTGCACGGAAAGCGTGATCGCGCGGCTGCGTTGCCAGTTTCCGTTGCTGTCGCGCCAGTTGAAGAAATTCTGAAAACGCGCGGGACTCTCGTAACCGCGCACTACATCCACCAGGTCGCGCACGTAAACCGAAGCTCCGTTTGACGCACGCACCTGAACGTTACCGATCTCACTTTCACTCTTGAACTCGCCGGCGGGATCCAACGTCACGTTCTTGCCTTCGACGTTGACCTGGCCTCCGGAAGTCGTGATGTTGCGGCCACGCATTGCATCTTCAAGCGTGCCGGGTTGAATGTTGTAAGAAGCGAGCCGCTCCTGCGAATAGATCAGAAAAACGTTTTCGTTAAGAATGCCGGAACGGTTAACTTTCGAGACCTGCGGAATCGTCTTCAACGTTTTCTCGAGCAGATCGGTGAATTCGTCCATCTGGCGATAGCTGTACTTGTCGCCTGCAACGCTCTTCAACTTTGCTTCGACTTCCTGCGTGTCACGAACCACCATTGGCGCCCACGCATCGGGATGAAATTCCGCTGATTGAAGTTTTTCCGCAACGAACTGTTCGACGAACAACAACAACTCCTCTTCACTCTTGCTGCTTACTCCATCGAAAGCCACAAAGCGATCACCTTGAATCACGTGCACGTCCGTCGCGATCTGTTTCGCCTGTAATAAAGACATAAACATCTCGATCGCCGGGCGCAGTACCTGCGGTGGCACACCCGTAGCCGAATTGAAGACGAGCGTGAATCGCGAATTCTTTTCTGCGGCCTTCGCTCGTTCCTGCTCGATTGCGGCTTTGATCGTTTGCGCGCGCAACGCGATCTCCGCTTCGTCAGCCTTGGGGCTGGCAACCGTGAGCATTAAAGCCGCGGTGTCGCCGAAGTCTTTGACGAAATTGATTGGACCAGCGCCACTCGGTAGGTCGCGAATGCCGTCGAGTCGCAACTTGATATCGTCAAACTCTTTGCCGGTCTCTTTGAGATTCTCATCGAGTTCGACGTAGATGATGCCGAGTCCGGTACGCGAGATTGATTCAATCTTCGTGACCTTGGCGTTGCCCGCCATCTGCTGTTCGACTTTGTTGGTCACGAGTTGTTCGACCTTCTCGGCGCTTGCTCCGGGCCAGGGCACCAGTGCAACTGCGGTGCGCACCTGGACTTCCGGATCTTTGCGCTGGGGCATGCTGATGTAGCCATACACGCCCCACAAGCAGGTTAGTATCAGCAGCACCCACGCGACTTGCCGTGTTTCGACGAAGAATCGCGCCGTGTTGTGCTTGCCATTGATGAGTTCTTGATCGCTCTTTCCATGGGACATGATTGCTGCTCCTTATTTGTGCTTGTGTTTAGTGCTTGGTGCTTTGTACTTTGTGCTTGGTACTTTGTGCTTAGTGCTTAGTGCTTAGTGCTTAGTGCTTAGTGCTTAGTACTTAGTACTTAGTACTTAGTACTTAGTGCTTTGTAGCTGGTACTTGCCTTGCTCTAAGAACAAAGAACAAAGCACTAAGCACAAAGCACTAAGCACAAAGCACAAAGAACAAAGCACCAAGCACAAGCCCCCACTCACATCCCAGGCATCACTCGTATCTCTTCCCCGTCCGCCACCTGCGTGACGCCGGTTGTGACCACTGTTTCACCTGCTTTCACACCGCTCTTTACCACCACCGAGTTGCCGTATGACTCGCCGAGGGTGACATTTCTTAAGCGTGCGACCTGCTTGCCGCCGGCCTCTTCAACCACCAGCACTGCATAGCTATTGGGATCCGCTTTCGCACGCGTTACCGACGTCAGCGGTACCACCGGAACTTCGGTTGATGGACCAGTTTCATTGACGCTAATCGACGCGATCATGCCGGGTTTCAGTAAACCCTCGAGATTCGGAATCGTGACTTCCACTTCAAACACTCGGCTGCTCTGATCCGCCGCCGCCGAGATTCGCGAGATGTGTCCGGAAAATTCCTGACCTGACAATGCGTCAGTCGTCATCGTGAGCGTGTCGCCCAGCTTGAAGTTCTGCAGCGCGAGGTCAGGCACGCCGAAAGCAGCTTTCACCGAGCTCACATCGGCCAACACAAACGCCGGAGTTCCAGTCGAAACCAACTGCCCGATCTCTACTTTTCGTTCGATAACCACTGCGCTCAACGGGGCTCGCAATTGCGCATCGCCAAGTGGAATGCTTGCTGTGTAAATCGTGGCCTCAGTCGTCTTCACTCTCGACTCCGCCGCGCCGATTTGGAATCTCGCCGTATTAACTTTCGCTTCCGCGACCGCGAGCTGTGCTTTCGCGGCTTCGTGCTTCGCCTTGTTGACTTCGAATCGTTCCTTAGCCGCGTCGTAATCAGGTTTCGTGATGCTCTGCGTTGTAAGCAATGCTTCGGCTCTTTCGAAGTCGAGCCGCGCCCGGTTGAGTGCCGCTTCTGAATCTTTCAACTGCGCGCGGCTGGTCTCGACGGCCGAGATCGCTTCTTTCAACTGTGCGTTGTTGGTATCGAGTGTCGAGCGTGCTTCACCTTGTTGCGAGCGTGCCTCGTTGACCCTGGCGGCGTAGTCGCTCTGTCGCAGTTGGGCCAACACCGTACCTTTCTGCACGATGTCGCCTGCCTGGATGTGACGCCCGTCAGCGCTCTTAATTGCTTCAACATATCCACCGACTTTGAAAGCCAGCTCGACCTGCGAGCTTGGTTTGATACTGGCCGAGTAACGAACACTGCTAACACCCGTGTGCGTTTCAACTGTCTTAACTTTGACCGGCTTAACTGTTTTTTCCTGTGCCTTGGTCTTGCAGCCCATCGTTGCGGCGATAAGCGCGAGTCCCGTAATGATTGTCGTTAGTTGTCTCTTGTTCATTTGTTTTCTCCTATCGCCTTTTCGAAATCTGCTTTTGCCGTCCAGAAACTGAGCAAAGCTTTTTGGTAGTCGAAATCTGAATTAGCCAGCATCGTTTGCGCCTGCAGCACGTCTTTCAGGAGCACTGCGTCCAGCCGGTATTTGTAAGTAATCATCTGCACGTTGGCGCGGGCCTGCGTTTGGGAGAGCTTCGCAACTTTCAATAGCTGCCGGCTTTCCTGCATCTGGCGGAAGCGAGTGTTGACTTCCATCAGCACTTCGCTTTCCAGTTCGAGCATCGAGTTGTTGGCCTGGACCACGCTCTTTTCTTTGTCCGCGACTTCGCGTTTCTTGCGTCCCCAGTCAAAGACTTCCCATTCGACCTGCACGCCAACACTGCTCAAGCTGCGTGGGACGAAATTCGAGTAGCTGAAAGTGGTTGCGTAATTGACCGTCAAACTCACGTCGGGGATGAATTCCGACTTCTTGATTCGCTTGTCGAGTTTCGCCTGCTCGATTCGCAATTTCGCTTCACGAATCTCCGGGCGGTTTGCCACCGCACGTTCGCGAGCGGCTACGAGATCTGTTTCGCGCATGACCGCCAACGCCGTTTCCTCACCACTGCTCACGCCAAACTCGGTGCGCACATCGCGACCGAGGAGGTGGTTGAGGTGCTCTTTCTGCGCCAGCAACTGGTTTTGGATCGTCATCAATTCGTACTCCGCTTTCGCAACACGAGTTTGGACGTCCATGTGCTCGGTCTTGAGCACGACCTGTTGGACCAAGTATTCCCCCGTAACGCGGTCGAGTTCGCGATAGAGCTTGATGTTGGCGTCGGCGGCCTGCGCGGCGCCTTGCGACTGCAGGATCGCGTAATAGGCGCGTTTGACTTCGTTAACCAGGGCCAGTTCCGTCGCGCTCAATTGCGCGCGCGAAATCTCGCCGGCCGTTTCCTGCTGTTTGATCTGAAGTTTTATGCGATGAAGCTGCGACAGCGGCTGGCTCACCTGGCCCACGACGACCGCGTTGGGCTTCATCGACGACGTGATGACCGTGTCTTCATTCGGCACCGGACCAGAAGGAAAACTTCCGAACACACCCTTCTCGAACGTGGTGTCGAAGCTGCTTAGCGGTTGCGATACGCCGCCGCTCAGTTTGAAACCGGGATAAAGACGCGTGCGCGTTGCTTCCACGCGAAGGTCTGCCTTGGCGGTTTCGAGACGAGCGTTTTGGGCGGTGCGATTGTTTATGAGTGCAAGATTGAGGACTTTGTCGAGAGACAGAATCTCAACTCCAGCCGGAATCAACATCGGTTCCTGTGCAAACGCCGTTGATCCCAGCAGACTGACAAGGACGGCGGCCATCAGGAAAGTAACTTTTGAACGAATAAGGCCAGGCATTTCGGGATTCCTTTCTATCGGACTGTTTGAACCCGTATCGGGGCAGCGTCAAGATAGAAAATGGCCGGGTGTAGTCGCATA
This sequence comes from uncultured Acidobacteriota bacterium, assembly GCA_963708055.1. Taxonomy (GTDB): domain Bacteria; phylum Acidobacteriota; class Blastocatellia; order Pyrinomonadales; family Pyrinomonadaceae; genus PSRF01. The sequence continues at coordinate 4,544,222 of OY970193.1, forward strand.
TCCCGAAAGATACATTTGCGAGGTGTAATCGTTTTTGCCACGGATAAACGCAGATAACACAGATCTGATCTGATCAGCGTTATCCATGTAAATCTATGGCTAAAACCCCGCTTTTTGCCTTAAACTGGCTTTCCCCATGAGTTCCCCTGCGAAATGGGTCGGCCAACGACTCACGACGAAGTTGTATCTACCCCCAGCGCGTCAAACCCTGGTTGACCGCCCGGTTTTGCTTGACCAATTGAAGGAAGGTTTGCGGGGCAAGTTGACGCTCGTGTCAGCTCCCGCGGGCTTTGGAAAGACCTCGCTGGTCGCCGCCTGGCGGAAGGACTGTGAGACGCCGCTCGCCTGGGTTTCGCTCGATAGTGAAGATAACGATCCTTTACGTTTTCTGGATTATTTGATCGGCGCGCTCCAGATGGTTGATCAGGATCTGGGCGACGAAAGCGCCGAACTTCTCCGCCGGCCCACCAATTCACCGGTAAAAGTCGTCCTCACATCGCTGCTAAACGAGATAAATGCTTACGACAAAGAGTTTGTGATGGCGTTTGACGATTATCACGTCATCACTGACCACGGCATTCACGAAGCGTTGAGCTATCTGATTGAACGACTCGCGCCGCACGCTCACGCGCTGATTGCCACCCGGAGCGATCCACCTTTCCCGCTCGGACGCCTGCGCGCGCGTGGTGAGTTGAAAGAGCTCCGTGCGAGCGACTTGAGATTTGGTAACAACGAGGCTGCGGCATTCCTTAACGAAGTAATGAATCTCGAACTAACCGTCGAGGACGTCGCCGCGCTGGAAGAGCGAACTGAAGGTTGGATCGCGGGTCTGCAACTCTCCGCTCTGACACTTCAGGGAAGGACCAATCGCTCTGAGTTAGTCAAAGATTTCGCTGGCGATAATCGATTTGTTCTGGATTACCTGCTCGAGGAGGTGCTCAATTGCCAAACGGAAAAAGTCCAGGATTTTCTGCTGCGAACTTCAGTGCTCACACGCCTGAGTGGTCCAATTTGCGAAGCCCTCACCGATGGCGAGACTGGGCACGAAATGCTCGAACAACTAGATCGCGCGAATCTGTTTTTGACTCGACTCGACAACCGCGGTGAGTGGTTTCGTTATCACCACCTGTTTGCAGACTTGCTGCGTTTGAAGTTGAAACAGAAACAGCCCGGCGCCATTCGCGAGCTGCAAATCAAGGCCAGTGAGTGGTGTGAAAAGAACAACCTGGCTGACGAAGCGATCCACTACGCGATTGCTGCACAGGATTGGAACCGGGCCTTGAATCTTATTGAGCCGATTGCCTTTCAGATGATTAGTGTCGGCGGTTTTGATCGTATCAAGTACTGGGTCGAGTTGATTCCGGAGTCGGCTTTCAAAACTCGCCTGACGATGTTTCCTTACTATGTTCCGTCGCTTCTTTTTCGAGAAGAGTTTGACCGGATCGAAAAATATCTCGAGATAATTGAGGAAGCTGAACCTGAGGCTTTGCGCAAGCGATTGATGAGTTTGGTTTGGTCCACCCGGTCACTGATGGCTGCGGCGCGCAACCAGCCGGAGCGAGCGCAGGAGTGTAGCGACATCGCGACGCAGTTTTTGTTACCCGAAGACATCACGCAACGCGCAGTTGTGTACCAGACGAGAGTTCGAGCGGCGTCGATCAGGGGTGACACCAACGAGATCAAACAGCGTTTGTTGGATGCGTTGCCGGTGTACCGGCAGGCCGAACATTTGATATTCCAGGTTTGGGGAAGCACCGCACTCGGTATTACTAATGTGATGCAGGCGCGGCTGCGCGAGGCGGTTGAAGATCTGAAAAAGGCGCACCAGTTTGCACTCGAAATGCAAACGCGCCCTGAAACATTGCTTTACGCGCATGCTTTCCTTGGTGACATCCATCGTGAGTGGAACGATCTCGAGACGGCTAAGACTTATCTTAACGACGCCTTAGCACTCATTCGACAAACCGGCCGCGAGACTTTTCCCGGTTACACAATGGAGCTCGTGAAGGCCGTTGTCCTAATGCTGGAACAGTGTGAAGACGGAGCTCAGGCGGATACTCTGCTTGATCAGGCATTGCGACGCGTCAGACGCTGGCGGAACGAAGCAGTGGCGAAGCAGTTTGAAGCCTTGCAGGCGTTTTTGGTTCTGCGCCGCCGCGGTGAAATGGCCCTTGTAAATCGCTGGGCCGAAACCTCGGGGCTAAGAGTTGGAGACGAACCGACTTTCTTAAACGAGTATTGTTCCTATGTTTATGCGCGCTGGCTGATTGCAACCGGAAAGGCAAAACAGGCGCTGCCGTTGGTGACTAATCTACTCGTCGCCGCGCAAAAGGGTGGCCGAGAACGTTTCGTGATCGATACGCTGATTTTAGAAGCGATCGCACATCATGCAGTGGAAAACGACGAAGAGGCGGTCAAGTCACTTGAGAAGGCATTGTTAGCGGCGCAGCCTGAAGGATTCGTGCGAACGTTTATCGACGAAGGTGAGCCGGTTTCGAAGTTGTTGCTGGAGTTGCTGAAGCAGAAAGGGAAGCGTTGGGAAACGGAGCAACCTGAGTTGCTGCGTTACGTGGTTAAACTGAAAGATCTTTCGAGTCCAGGTGCGCCGGTACCGACTGCGCGCGTCGAGACTACGGAAAGTGAAGCGTTACCGTGGTGGTATGTTGAGGATCCTTTAAGCGAGCGTGAGTTGGAAGTTTTGCAGCACGTTGGTCGCGGGCTTTCCAACCAGGAGATTGCCGACAAGCTTTTCCTCTCCGCCGGCACCGTGAAGCGTCACATGAGCAACATCTATCAAAAGCTCGACGTTCACAGCCGCACCCAGGCCCTCGAACGTGCCCGCACCCTGAAGGTCCTGCACTAAATTGAAATCGCTCCGCGGCCCTCTGCGTATCTCGGCAATCTCTGCGTTGGAAATAACTCTAAAACGCAGAGAGCGCAGAGATACGCAGAGGGCCGCGGAGCATATTCGCTATCAAGTTCATCCTTTCTTCTGAGTGTCTTTCACAAACTGCTTGACCAGCTTCTCAACTGACTTGCTGATCCTCTTATCAACTCCTTTCAATTCAAGCGTTCCCGATGCGCGCCCGCGCCAGATAACCTGATTCGTTCTCGTGTCGATGAAATCTACTAACAACGTTCCTTCCGAATACTGGTTGACCCGAATGTCGCGGCCGCCGAACCAACGCGGTGGACCATAACTGAAATCCTGCACGTTGAGTTTGTTCTTCGTCGTCACGTAGTACGCAATCACAAAGTCAGATTTCTCACCTGCCAACTGATACCCATTGAGTAGTAACTGCAACTCCAGTCCCTGTCGAATACGTCCGTCATTCAGCGAATCCGCGGCCAGCAGGTCTGTCGCTTCTCGTCGTTGGACCGCGAAACTAAAGGTTTTCAAATTCGAGAACCCGAAGGTTTTGTCATAATCCGTTTGCACTGATTGCGCTGCTGCTGAAACAACCAGCAAACTCAACAGCATTCCCATCACACTCATTACTCTAATCGCTTTCATCACTCTCGCTCCTGTTATTAGTTAATAGGTTTAATTGCCAAATAGGACTTACTACGTAAATCCTGCTCAACTATTGCTTCTTCAGCGGCCAGATGTTCGTAGTCAAAATTCTCCACCGTTAGCGTCAACTCTGCTTCTGGATAATCCACGACCGAACGCGCCATGTAGGTTGGACCATCCGGCAAATCCCTGAACTCAGTCACGATCCGCACCGGTTTGCCGTCAAAACTCGAATTGATTTCAATGCGTCGCTGCCGCCGGCTGTTAGCATCAAGCCACACCGCCATCGTGTCGCCAGGTTGCAGCACGTTCGCTCCGGCGAGTCGCAACAGTGGCTGCTGCGTATTTGTTTCCAGGCTCGCTTTCGCTGTCTTCATGAACTGCTGCATCGTCGCCGGCGGTAATTCGCCGTATGATTTCGCCAGTCTCTGTAATGCCTCAACCAGGTTCTGCGCCTCTTCTTTCCTCTTTCTGGCGACCATGCCGCGGATGCCAAACTTCGGAACTTTCGCGGACGATTCCTCGAGCTGTAGCTGCACGACATTGCCGTCAGCCGCGTAACGATTCGAGAACAACTTCGTCGCTTTGACCTCACCTTCTTTTCGTATCTGCGTTTGCGATTTCCATGTGTACTGCTGTAAAGCCACTGCGTTTTGTTTCATTGCCTGGGCCATCTGCTGTTCCTGCTGAGCGTGGACGAGGGTCCCGAAGCAGAGCATGATTGCCGCACTTATGATTGCTATTGAATGTATTTTGATTATCTTCATTGCTTTTCTCCGTTGGGCGTTTGCGCCCTGCTTTTACGCCACTCGCAGGCGATATTGTTTGCTTCTCCTTGTTTCCAGTTTTTCCAGAATCAGATCGACGGCCGTTGCCGCCCCACTCTCCGCGCGCACGCGACTACCGACTTCTCTCGCGTTGCGGGCGTATGACGGAAGTGCCAAAAGTTGCTTTAACTCGGTTGCGACTCGTTCGGCTTTGTAGTCGTTGCGGGCGATATTTCGAGCTACGCCCAGACGTTCAACGCGAGCGCCGTTGTCGTGCTGATCGTGTGCAAAGGGAACCACCAGCATCGGAATACCGGCGCGCAATCCCTGTCCGGTTGTCCCAACTCCACCCTGATGGACCATCGCTGCCGCACGTGGCAGTAGTTCGCCAAACGGTGCGTAGTTCACCGCGATAATGTCTTCGGGAAGATGAGTTGTTGGCCTGTTTTGATCGTTGCCGACCAGCAGTACCGCGCGTCGTTTCAAAAGCTTTGCCGCGGCAATGCTCTCGCGATAAAAGTCGCCGGCAAGGTGAACTGCTGCTGAGCCGAGTGTGAAAACAATCGGCGCCGGTCCGCGGCCGAGAAATCTCAGTAAGTCGATGTCCGGCGGAACATTGTCTTTCTTGTCGTAGAACGGAAAGCCGGTAATTACAGTGTTGTCGGGCCAATCAGACTGCGCTTCGCACATGACGTTCGAAAACATCGCCAGGTTCAGATCCGGTGCAAACTGACCTTCAAATAGAGGATGCTCTCCTCGCGCCAGACCGAGCTCCGTACGAAAACTGTAGACGTCTTTGAGCCAGGGATTGGTGATGCCCTTGACGAGCTTCATGTAGAGCCGCGCCGCAATTGGTCCACCAGCTTTCAACACGCTGTGAATCCATGGCGCGTTTGGCGCTACCCACGGATCAAACGCCGACCACAAGGACGCCGGTGCGAGCACGGTGGAGACCCACGGAATCCCGTCCTTTTGGGCCACTAATGGACCAGCCAGGACAATCGGATGAGTGACGAGCAGGTCAGCGCCCACAGTCGCCGCGCACAAATCCTGATACATGTCGCGAATTGCCGGTACGAGCATGCGCTTGAACAAATATTCAGCGCCGCGGTTTGGATCGACCACGCCGTCCATCATCTGTTGATACTCGGGCGTTTCCGGTTCCGGCATCGTCGGCCGAATCGGCAGAAACTCGATGCCGAGTGATTCGATTCGTTCCTGGTAACTATTGCTGGTAGCGATAACGGGCTCGAGATTTCGGCTCTTCATTTCGAGCGCAAGGGCGATGTACGGGTGCAGGTCGCCCAGCGAACCGATGGTCGTCATCACTATTCGTTTCTTCTTAAAAGGGCTGAACTTCATTTAACTCCTCCTGTGAACTGGTTGCTGTTTCAACGCGGTGTGAAGATAGAAGACAGGCGGGTGTAGTTACATATCCCGAAAGATACATTTGTGAGGTGTATTCAAATTTTTCTCGGATCACTGCGGCTAAAGGCGGCTAATCCGTCTTCATCCGTCTTAATCCGCGGCCAAAATACATCTTTCGGGACATGACCCTGCCACGGCCATCCCTTATTTTGATAGTGGTTTGAGGGAGGAGTTATTTAACTATGAGCACTATTAATACAGACGTAATCATCATTGGCGCCGGCCCAACCGGCCTTTCGCTGGCCTGCCAGTTAGTGCGGTACGGCATCGATTTCGTAGTGGTAGAAAAGAACGAAACGGTCACGCCGTTTTCAAAGGCAATCGGTGTTCAGGCGCGGACTTTGGAAATCTACGACCAGATCGGGCTTGCCCAATCCGCGATCGAGCAGGGCACGATTGCAAACCGGTTCAGGCTTATTGAAGGTGGAGAGGTGCGTGGTGAGATGCACCTGCGAAACTTCGGCAAGGATCTGAGCGAGTTTCCTTTCATGCTGCTTCTGGAACAAAGCAAGAACGAAGAGCTGCTTTATGAATTTATTCGCAAACACAATCATGACGTTCTCTGGAACACCGAGCTGCTGAACTTTACCCAGGATGCAAACGGGGTGACGGCTGAGGTGCAGACTTCGGAAGGCGAACCGCAAACAATCAAGGCGAAGTATCTGGTCGGTTGTGATGGAGCGAAGAGCGCCGTCAGACGTGAGCTGGGTTTGACGTTTGAAGGCAGCACTTTTGAGCGACTGTTTTACGTCGCCGATGCGCGCGTTGATTGGGAGATGCCGCATGACGCGATACATGTTGCGCTTGCTCGCGAGGTATTCACGGCGTTTTTTCCGATGCCGGGTGATGATCGTTACCGCATCATCGGCACTTTTCCGGAAGGCAAGAACGAAGAAGCAAGCGAAGTGGTCTACGAAGAGATCGAACGGGAGATCAAGGAACAGGCTGAACTATCGCTCGAAATTTCGGACGTCAAATGGTTCTCGCTTTACAAGGTTCATTCGCGTCGAGTGAACAAGTTTTCCAAAGGCCGGTGTTTTCTCGCCGGTGATTCGGCGCACATTCACAGTCCGGCCGGCGCGCAGGGTATGAACACGGGAATCCAGGATGCTTACAACCTCGCGTGGAAACTGGCTTACGTGATCAAAGGATTGGCAGGCGAGAGTTTGCTCGACACTTATAACGAGGAACGGCTGGCGAATGCGAAGCGACTGCTTGACTCCACCGATCGGTTTTTTGAGTTTGCCGCGGGTTCAAACTGGCTGACGGCGTTTATTCGAACCACGATTTTTCCGCCGATCGCCGGCTTTGTAGCGAATCTGGAACCGGTGAGCAAGCGTGTGTTTCCGTTGATCTCGCAGATCGGAATCAACTATCGCGATGCATCGCTGAGTTTGCACACCGGCGATGAACCGGATGACGTTAAAGCGGGAGATCGCCTGCCATATTTCCTGGTGGATGACGCGAGCATCTTCGAAAAACTAACCGAACCGAAGTTTCATCTGCTGGTGTTTACCAAAGAAGCGCATGCGAACGTAGGTGCGGAGTTTGAACATCAATACGGTGCGTCGGCAGATTGTCATGTCATTCCGTTGAGTCCGCGTATCAGCGAGATCTTTGGAATTGAAGATGAGTTTAGTGTTTTTCTGCGACCCGATAATCATATTGCGTTCATCTCATCCGAGATTCCGCCGAGCAGGGTTGCTGAGTATTTAGAGGCAAAGTTGTAATCATGATCAATGAGAAAGAAATAGACCAAACGTATTACGAGATTCAGGTCAAGGGCCACCTTGACGCGAGTTGGGAAGAGTTGTTTGACGGTATGACCATCGCATCGCACGACAATGTGACGTCAATCGCCGGCATCGTCGCCGATCAGGCGGCGCTGCACGGGTTGTTGGCGAGAGTGAGAGACTATGGATTGGTGTTGATTTCGATCAAGGCTAGCTAGGGCTTAAGGGAGGATTTCTCACGCAGCGGCGCGGCGACGCAATGTTAAGACCGTTGGTAACCGATGGTCTTAACGTTGCGTCGCCGCGCCGCTGCGTGAGAAATCCTCTTTTAACGCTTAAACTCGTTTTCGCACCCCTCCTGAATAAAAGTGAGGCCGGTCGTTTTACCCGCTTCGATCTTGAAGACGATCGTAGCGCTCTCGAAGGCGATGGGTTTGAACGTCACCTGGTCCAACGGCCATAAACTCACGGGCTGTTGTGTGCCTGGGGCAGCAAACAATCTCCCATCTTCTATAGTTATCTCAACGGGTGGACCATGTTTACCTTGATACGTTCCCGCGTATGACTCGAGCGTCTCCAAACTGATCTGCGGCGGTTCCGTGGCGCCGGCTTGCTTCAGTATTTCGACAATCTCCTGGTTGTTCTTAAAAATCGCGGCCGCCAACGCGGTCTTGAGCGTATCGAGTTCCAGTGTCCCACTATCTACGGCGGTTCGGACGCGTTCCGGATTTTCTTCGCTCACTCCGCTCATCAACAGGTTGAAAACACTCTCCTGCCCAAACGTGATCCAGAATCCATTGAGATCCTTGATGAGGATTTCTCGCATGCCGTAGAACCTATTATGTGGACCTTCGATCACCTCAACTCGATCTTTGAGTTGCGAATAAAGTCCATCCACCTCATCGACATAGACGTAAAGATCGACTTCGCGCCGGCGCTTTGTGCTCGTCTCACCGCCCTGGTTGAACATCACTTCGCCACTTCCGAAGGACATGATTGCGAAGCTCAACCCGTCTTCGGTGTCGTTGCCGTAAGTGGCGTTAGCGTGGAAGCCGATGCTCTGGTACCACTCGACTGTCGCGCGCACGTCGGGCACGTGGATCATAGGGACAACGCTCTTAGCCATAGTTTTTCCTTTCGTCGAAATCGATTGTGCTAGAATTCGCCGCCGAATGACAACGTCAACCCCTGTTGAAACAAGCCGCCTCGTTTCGCTCGATGTTTTTCGCGGGATCACGATTGCCGGGATGGTCCTGGTAAACAATCCCGGTTCGTGGGAACACATCTACGACCCGCTCGAACACGCGGCCTGGCACGGCTGGACACCGACCGACCTCGTCTTTCCTTTCTTTCTTTTTATCGTTGGCGTCGCCATCACGCTTGCGTTTGGCAATCGCATGGAAAGTGGCGGCAGCACCCGCGATCTTTATCTGAAGGTAATCAAGCGAACACTGATCATCTTTGCCATCGGCATGGTCCTGAATAGTATTCCGTTCCCGGGATTTGCCGAGCTTCGGATTCCGGGCGTTTTGCAGCGAATTGCTGTTTGTTATTTCTTCGCTTCCATCATTTTTCTCAACACCCGTGTGAGAACGCAGATCGCAATCACGATTGGCTTGCTCGTTTTTTACTGGCTGTTAGTGAAACTTGTTCCTGCTCCGGGTTTTGCTGCTGGAGATCTCACGAAAGAAGGCAGTTTACCGTCGTATATCGATCGCCTCGTGCTTGGAAAACACGTATGGACGCTGGGGAAGGTTTACGATCCGGAGGGGATTCTGAGCACGATTCCCGCTGTGGCTACAACATTGATCGGTGTGTTAACCGGCCACTGTTTGCGCACTGAAAAGACGCGCTATGAAAAAGCCGCGGGGATGTTTGTTGCCGGAGCCGTTTGCGTGGCGATTGGTTGGTCTTGGAATGCGTTCTTCCCCATCAACAAAGCCTTATGGACCAGCTCGTACGTCGTTTTCACCGGTGGACTGGCGCTTCAGTTTCTGGCCTTCTGTTACTGGCTGATCGACATTAAAGGTTATCGAAGATGGGCCAAGCCTTTCGAGGTTTTTGGACTCAACGCGATCGCGCTCTACGTTGTGGCTGATTTGATGGCAGTGAGTTTAGGGGTGAGTGGTTTGGGAGCGCGAATCTACAATTTCTTTACTTCGTTTGCTTCGCCCGTGAATGCGTCACTGATATTCGCACTCACCTTTGTGCTCGTTTGCCTGGCGCTGATGTGGATTCTTTACAGCCGAAAGATCTTCCTCAAGGTCTAATTCTTTAGACGCTGCTTTGCTTCATCAATCAGGCGGTTGTTGTTCTCATAAGTTGGTGGTGTGTCTGCCCCGCGATCCGGTGGATATTGAGGCTGCTGATAAACCGGATAGGCTTCGGTGCGCAGGTGTGCCGGCATGTGGTGGCCGCGACGTGAGGCACGTTCATGTCGCAACGCCGAAATGTCGATCGGCGCGACGACGATTCGTTCGCCTGGCCCCGGAGAAGCTTCTGCCAGCAGACGCCCATCAAAATCTACTACCTGACTGCCGCCGGGCCATGAGTATGGCGGATAGTATTTCAACCTCGCGCCCTGATTTGCGGCGACAACATATGCAACATTTTCCAGCGCGCGGCAGCGATTAACGATCGTCCACCACGCCATCGGTTCGGTGGCGCCCCACGGATCCATGTATGCAGAGACCCTGATCAAAACTTCCGCACCGTTGGCCGTCAACTGCCGCATTGCTTCGGGAAAGAGCCAGTCGTAACAGATCGCGCAACCGAGGCGACCGATTGGCGTATCCGCGACCGGAAACAATGGCTCGTCGTAGTCGGGAAGATCGTGCGGACTGGTATGCACCTCGTACGGGATCCACGTGTTCACTTTTCGATACTTGTAAAGCACGCCTTCCGGTCCAATGAGACAGGTGGCGTTGAAGACGTGGCCCGGCCATTTCGGATCGACTTCGAGCATCGAGCCGCTTTGGATGTAGATGTCGTGTTCTTTTGCCTTTTGTTGCAGTCGTTCAGTGTGTTCATTCGGGATCGGAATCGCGAGTTTGTCGATCAGTTCAGTGACGGCTGGAAAGACGGGGGCGGCGTGCGCGAATTCAGGAAAGACGACGAGGCGAACCGGAAGAAATGGTGCTGCGCCGGCGACGGCTGAGTCGATCATCGAGAGGATGCGATCGGTGTTGCGGCGCATGTCGCGACGATCGATGGGGTTAGGGGAGTCGGTTTGGCACGCGGCGGCCGAGTATCTGATGTGGTCCATGATGCTTATCGAAAAACCATTGGATAAAGATGAACAAGATTTTACAAGATAGACAGAATGAGCTCGGAATCAACAAGGCATTTCCCGATGCGCGGATCTATCTTGTTAATCTTGAAAAATCTTGTAAATCCTGTCCATTGAACCCGGCAATCCTATCAACCTGCGATGTAACAATGCGCGTGTTGTACTTCTCCATGTATCTGCGGCGCTTTTCTGTTAACGGGAATCGCTCGGGCCACGAATACGGATATCGAGTCATGCCATGGAAGGGGAGTGGTCCAACTTCGTCCGGACTGGCCGAGTTGATGTCCATCTCTTTGCTGAAGCCATCCGCGTAGAGCAGGAAAGTGCGTGTCCAGCCTTGCGGCAGCGCCGGCAGTTTGTTTGCTGCAAACGACAGAGATAGTTCATCACCCGGTCTGGAGATGACAAAGATGTCGTCCGTTATCTGTAGCAATTCGCGCACGTCGCCTTCGCGCGTGTAGCGGCCGGTCATTACTTTCCACGGAGAAGTAAACGAGACTTGTTTGTAGTCGTAAGTTAACGGCTGGCGACCGTCAGGAGAGTGCTCGAGCGAGAAGCCGCGCCAGCGAAGATCCGCCACCGTTGGATCAAGTCGTGTGATCTGTAACGGGAGATTTCCTGCCGAAGTGTCGACCAGAATCTGATCCCAGTAGATACGCATGTTCGTGACGATGCGCACCTCGCGGCTCGCGCTCAAAAACTTACCCGTCAGATCTGCAACAACAGTTTGTGGACGCCCGACCGGAATGCCGACATTTTCAATAACTGTTTGCCAGCGTCCTTGTTTGTCCTTCACTTGAAGGGCAGGCAAGGTAAGGCTCTTGCCGCTTTGCGACGCCGCCAGGTTGTCGCTGGACCACGCATAGTCGGTCCAACCAGTCAGCAACAACTTAACGCGTGACGGCGAACCGGCATCGAGTTTCAAAATTAATTCATGGTTGTCTGCATAACCACGAATCGAGTGGAGTTTGAAATCATCCGGATACTGACGATCGAGATCCGTGATACGTGAAAGCACGTCGTGTCCATGTTCATCAACGGCCGCGATTGGCGGACGCGCACCGCGCGTTGGATAGATCTTGAACGGCTGCGGTGGAACGGTAAGTCCTTCATTCGGATACACTTCCACCCCTTCAGGATGTGCCACCGCGACTAGTTGCAGCCGATCGACAAACAACGCTTCTTCGAGTTCATTCGTGACTTTCAATTCGTAACGCCCGTTGCGTTCGCGGAGTTGATCGCCGCGAATGCGAACGTACTCATCCGGATCCGGCGTGTTGAAAATACCCGGCGCATCGAGATGGCCCATCTCACCGCCACCCATAAAGTCAGTGATGAACTCAAATCGTTCGCCATTCCAAGTGTAAAGATAGGGACATGACGACGGTTTGCGATCCAGTTCGACGAGTGAAAGCGTGATCGCGGGCTTGTTGTTTGCGATTTCGGTTTCTGACTGAACAATGCCCGCGGGCCACAACACGCGTACGGCATCGACGACGGTGCGTTTACCGAGACCAAAGATAATGTCAGCCGGAGCCGGAGCCGGCGACGCGGAATAAGTCTCCAGCTTTTGCGCCAAACTGCCGGCGCGCACTTCGATCTTGGAACCTACACCGCCGCGATTGCTGACTTTTCCTTCCAAACCCACGCGCAGCGAACGATTTGTGTTGCCGCCATCGTTGCGAGCGAACTTCAAGCCGCCGCCCGGTGTCCCGAGAATCAGGTCGGTGTCACCATCAGCGTCGAGGTCGCCGGAAAGTAGAATTCCCGGTCGAAAACTTAATTCCTTTATCGCCTGGGCGCTCACATTGCTCCACGCACCGCCGGTGTTACGCAACACGCGCAGTTGGGTTTGGACCACGGAAACGAGATCGAGCAATCCGTCGTTGTCGTAATCAATAAACTGCGAAGCACCGCTGCTGCCGTCAGTACGCGTAACCTGGAAACGCTCTTTGCCGTTGCTGAGCGCGAGGTGACCATTCGTGTCACTGGGTGAGGCAAAGTAAAAGTCGGTAAATCCGTCTTTATTCACATCACCAGCGGCAACATACGCGGCACCTTTGCGATCGCCCGCAGCGAGACCAACTTCGGTTGCCACGTCGCGAAATGTTCCGTCGCGCATGTTGCGCCAGAGTGCGATCTTTTCGGTTGAGGCAAGCAGCAGATCGATGTCGCGTCGGTTATCAAAATCGGTTGGCACAATCGCGCGAGCCGAAACTTTATCGACGAGTTTGGCTGCCGCGGTTTGATCGGTGAACGTGCGGTCGCCGTTGTTTCGCAAAAGCAGATGGCCGTCGCCGCCGAGTAAAAGATCGAGATCGCCGTCGTGATCGAAATCGACGAAAGCTGCGGTTGCGGGATTGGCTGGCGAAGCAGGAATTTTTGCGGTGGCAGTGGCGTCCGAAAAACTTCCGTTGCCGTCGTTGTGATAAAGCGTGCTCGTGCCGGAGCGAAGGATCAGGAGATCGGGCTTTGTATCGTTGTCGTAATCACCGGCGACAACTGCAGTCGCAGCGCCGGTCGCGGCTTTCGCGAGCGCTCCGGATTGAGGGGTGACATCCGCGAACTTGCCGGCGTTGTTGCGCGCAAGACGCTGACGTGTGCCCGCGGCTTCGAGTAGATCGAGATCGCCGTCGAGATCAAAATCAAAAAGGAGTGCGGCACCACTGGCTGGTTGTTCTGCGGGCCAGTCGCCTGGTCCAGGCAGGACGGTTGCCGTCGCGTCTGTAAACGTAACCTCAGGAACGCGTTTGTCGACCAACTCCGGTTCGGCGCCAGTTGAGGCGATGCCTTCGGCGTAACGTCCTTGCTCCAGATAATTTGATCCGAGGGTGGTGCCGGTGCCGCGGTTGCGCAGCTCCTGAAACTGCGTAATCACTTTCGTTCCTTCTTCTCTTTGACCGGAACGCATGAGCGAAGTGCCGAGGTTGTAAAGCGCGGTTGCATTGTAAGGTTCGGCCGCCAGTCCGGTGCGGAGCACCGCGATGGCCTCCGGGTATTTTCGTTGCTGTGCGTAGAGTTGGCCCAGGTTAACGTTTGCGCCGACGTCGTTCGGATCGATAGTCAACACTTTTTGAAATGCTGCGATTGCCTCTTCCGGTTTGTTCTGCGTCTTGGCTGCCAAACCCAGAACGTAATGCGGTTGCGGTGCGTTGGGCGCGGCTGCAATTGCTGCCTGCAACTCTTTCTGGGCGGCGGGTAGATCCGGCATGTTGAATAGCGCGATACCGAGATTGATGCGCGCGAGGGCGAGGCCCGGCTCCAGTTGCAAAGCACGCCGGAACGCGTCAGCCGCTTCTTTGTGCTTGAACTGCTCGAGCAACGCCACGCCGATATTATTGGCGCGATACGCTTCCTCACGCGCGTTCGCTTTCGCCTGCTCGTTTTGCAGATGAGCTTCGGTTGGATTTAACAGTGAAACTGCCGTTATAGAAACGGCCAGTGCCAGCAGCAGAAGGCAAGTTTTGAAACGTCTCATTGTGCTACATTGTGCGGAGTTTCCTGCAAAGGCGCAATGTGCCTAAATTGGATTTCTCTGTGCAACCTCTGTGTTCTCTGTGTCTCTGTGGTTATAGGAATGCACGATACAACAACCACAGAGACACAGAGAACACAGAGGTTGCACAGAGAAGAACTTTGCATCTGTGCGGGAGAAATCCAAACTATGCGAAAATTAAACTCCCTTGTGATCGCATTGCTGAGCCTTGCCCTGTTCAGCACTTGTCGCCCGACCGCTACGCTGCCAACCAAAGGCTCTCCGCAATATAACGAGCTAGTGCGAACGTTTTACATCGGCCTCGCCGCGCTCGAGGTCGGCCACGACGTTCAGGCTGACGGCAAGCTCGCACAGTTTACACAACTGGCGCCGGCGGAACCCGCTGGTTGGGCCAACTGGGGATTACTCGCTCTCCGGCAACGCAACTACGACTCTGCTGCCGAGAGACTTCAGAAAGCTCGCGATCTCGCCACTGACAACAGCCAGATCTTTTATCTGTTGGGTTTGCTCGAGAGCAGTCGCGGCAACACGGCGGAAGCGATCAATGCTCTTTCGAAATCCGTCGAGTTGGACCAGCAGAACCTCATCGCCATTTTCAAATTGGCGGAAGAGACCGAGCGACAAGGTGATGAAAAGAGCGCGGAACAATTTCAAACTCTGATTCAAAAAATTCTCGCGGTGCAGCCTGACAACATCGCCGCGTTAGTTGAACTCAGCCGCATCGCCGCCAAACGCAACGACGCCGAGACACTCAAAACGTCAGTGGCGAAAATCGTGGCGCATTCCTCAGCGTGGCCCGATGAAGTTCGCGAACAAGTAAACGCCGTAAATACGGCCGCCAATAGTGGCGATCTGCGTGCGGCCGCAACGCGAACTAGTTTCCTGCGCAACGTGTTGCTACGCGTGCCTGAATACCGGCGTAACCTCGCGGCGATCAAGCCACCGCCGGGTGAAGAAGCAACGCCGTTGCGACAGTTTGTGAAACTGGAAGCTCCGGTTTTTACTACTGCTGCGCCGGACACTGGCTTAACTTTCAATCCCGAATCAGTACCCAACTCGGCCAACTCTCAATGGATCGGCGCGATCTCGCTGAGCGGTTCCGGCAC
Organism: uncultured Acidobacteriota bacterium; assembly: GCA_963708055.1. Lineage (GTDB taxonomy): Bacteria > Acidobacteriota > Blastocatellia > Pyrinomonadales > Pyrinomonadaceae > PSRF01. Next base: position 4,559,555 of record OY970193.1, read on the forward strand.
ACCGGTTATCGCAACCTGGAATTCGAAAGCTGAAATTGGGAGGCCTGTCTCCGAAGCTGTTAATGAGTTGTATTTGTCGAGCGGGGCAAGGCTGTCCTTTCCCGGCATCAGAACTCCCAGAAGAGAAGGAGTTCTGGCGATCGATTTTATCTATGACTTTAAGACAGATTTGATCCTTGCGGGCATGGATGGATTGCGTTTCTACCGCCAGGACAGCCCCACTGCTTTCACTGATGTGACCAATGAAACGAAGCTGCCGCCGGCAATCCTCAAAGGTAACTATGAAAGAGTTTGGAATGCAGACATCGAAGCAGACGGCGATCTGGATGTGGTGATCGACGGGCCGGCGGATTCAACCCAGGTTCTGAGAAACAATGGTGATGGCAGTTTCACCGGCCTTCAGCCATTCGGAACTGTTTCCAGAATCGACAGTTTTGCCTGGGCGGATCTGGATGCCGACGGAGATCCGGACGCGGCTCTGATCGACGGCTCTGGTGCACTTCACTTCTTTAGTAACGAACGCCAGGGACAGTTCACCGAACGAAAAGTGCCGAGCTTACCGGCGCGCCCCCTTGCGCTCAACGTGATGGATATTAACAACGATGGTGTGTTTGATCTGCTCGTCGCCGGCGATGACAAAATCATCTTCAGTTTATCTGACAAAGACGGAGTCGACTGGACACGGACCGAACTGGCAAAACTTCCCGAAGGATCCAGTATTGGACCAGTCAGTTTAAAGGTTGCAGATCTCGACAACAATGGTGGACTCGATCTGCTGCTCGCCTCAGCCATGTCTTTTGAGAGTTCGACCATGTGCATCGCTAACTGTAATTTGGCCTGGCTGAATGATGGTAACGGTAAGTTTGTTCTCCTGCCGGGCGAGCAGCCGTCCATCAAAGGCGACGGCAACATCCCCACCGGTGGCGGCCTTCTTCCGGGCATAAAGATTTATGACATCGTCGACGTCAACAACGACGGCAAGCTCGATCTCCTTGGTCTAAAAGGTCTTCAACCAGTCCAGGCAATCAATCACGGAACAAAGAATTATCACTGGCAGATCGTTCGACCACGCGCGAGCAATGCGGTCGGCGATCAGCGCATTAATCCATTTGGCGTCGGCGGCGAAATGGAGATCCGCACCGGCATGATGGTCCAGAAGCAACTGATTACGGGCCGAATGCTGCACTTCGGACTCGGAGACCAGGCGACTTCTGATGTTATTCGCGTCGTGTGGCCCAACGGCACGGTTCGCGCGGAGTTTGAAGTCAAAGCGGATCAGGAAGTGCTAACTGAGCAACGTCTGAAAGCTTCGTGTCCATTCCTCTACGCTTTCAACGGCAAGCAAATGGAGTTTATTAAAGACGCAGTGCCGTGGGGATCAGCCATTGGTCTGCGCATCAACACGATCGGTTCGGCGAAGATTCAAGCGACCGGTGAGTGGTACAAGATCCGTCGCGATCAACTCGTGCCTCACAACGGCTACTACGACATTCGCGTAACCGCGGAGCTGTGGGAAGTTTATTACTACGACTATATCGGACTGATGCCGGTGGACCATCCGGAAGGCACCGAGATCTTCGTCGACGAGCGTTTCGTAGTGCCGCCCGCCAAGCTCGGCTTCACGACAGTTGCGACGCCGAAACCGATCAAGCAGGCGATCGACGATAACGGTAACGATGTCACGTCGTTTGTAAACACGCGCGACGGCAAGGCGCTCGATACCTTTGGACGTGGCCAGTATCAGGGGCTGACTCGCGATCACTACGTTGAAGTCGATCTCGGTGACGACGCGCCAACCACCGGACCGCTCTACCTGATCGCACACGGTTCAATTCACGACACTGAGTCGTCACTAAACGTTGCGATTACGCAGGGAACACGCTGGAAAGCTCAAAGCATGAGCGTCGAAATTCCGGATGGCAACGGCGGCTGGAAAGTGGCGCAGTCGAATCTCGGTTTTCCCGCCGGAAGAAAGAAAACTGTTCTGTTTAATCTTACGGACCTGTTCGCGGACGGAAAGCCCCGCCGCGTGCGCATTCGAACCAATCTCGAAATCTACTGGGATCACCTCGAATGGGCGGTCGGACTACCCGATGCGACTGTGAAGATGGTAACCTTGGCGCCTTCGTCGGTTGACCTTCATTATCGCGGATATTCCGTGATTAACCGGCCCGACGCCGGCGCCCCAGAGATACCAGACTACTATAAGTTGTTTGCCACCAAGCAGATATGGCGAGATCTGGAGGGTTATTACACGCGCTTTGGTGAAGTTGGCGAACTCGTGCAGAAGATTGACGATCGCTATGTGATTGTAGCGTCAGGCGATGAAATGTCGCTGCGTTTTCCGGAATTACCGCCGCCACCGCCCGGCTGGGTCCGCGATTTCATACTAATGGGTGATGGCTGGATTAAAGACGGCGACTATAATTCCACGCATTCGAAGACGGTGCTGCCGCTGCCGCACCATGCCCAGCAAGAGTATGAAACACGCCCTGGCAAGCTTGAGGACGAATTCGTCTTCAAGAAATTTCCCGAAGACTGGAATAATTACCACACACGCTATGTGGCGCCAGACGTGTTTAGAAATGTATTGAGGAACTCGACCAGGAAATGATTCGCGGCAAGGCCCCCAGGATTATCCTAATCATCGTTTTTGTGTGTTTGCTGGCGACTCCGCTACTGGTCAAGCAGTGGAGGAATTATCGCACCGAGAAAGTTGTTCATGGTGACACTTCGACTTCTCTCGCACGATACGGTTTCTATCTTCAGGAAGTCGCGCAGGCGTCGAAAATAAACTTTACCCACCAGGCCCCCAAACTCGATAGCCGTTTGGATCACATCATGCCGCAGGTGGCTTCGATGGGAGCCGCCGTGTCAGTAGTGGATTTCAATCGCGACGGCTGGCCGGATCTCTATGTGACGAATTCAGGCGAGAGTAGTAAGAATGCGCTATTTAAAAACAATACCGACGGCTCATTTACCGACGTTGCCGCGGAGCTGGGCATCGCCGATCTGAATCAACCAGGAACCGGCGTTTCGATGGGTTCAGTTTGGGGCGACTACGACAACGACGGCTACGAAGATCTTTTTCTATACAAATGGGGTAAACCCGAACTCTTCCACAACGATGCGGCGGAGAAGTTTTCGCGTGTAACCGACAAAGCCGCTTTGCCTTCGTGGGTCAACGCCAACACCGCAGTTTGGTTTGACTACGATCGCGATGGGCGGCTGGATCTGTTTCTGGGTGGCTATTACTCAGAAGACGTGGATCTCTGGCATCTGAAAGACACGAAGATGATGCCGGAGAGTTTTGAGTACGCGAAAAACGGCGGACGTAAATATCTGTTTCGCAATCTTGGCGACGGCGCGTTTGAGGAGATCAGTCAAAAGGCAGGTATCGATACACGACGTTGGGCGCTGGCGGCAACGGTCGCAGATTTTCGTGGCACGGGGAATCAGGATCTTTTCATCGCCAACGATTATGGCGTTTCCGAAATGTTCTTCAGCGATGGCAAACATTTTCGCGAAGTCGGAAGTGAGACCGGCGTCGGGCATGCGCCAAAGAGCGGGATGAATGCGTCGGTAGGCGATGTGCTGAACCAGGGCCGTTATTCGATCTACGTTTCGAACATTTCCGAAGAAGGCGTGTTGATTCAGGGAAACAACCTGTGGGTGCCGCGTGAAGGAACAAACGGCGACGCGATTGAATACGACAATCTCGCGCGCGCGATGGATGTTGAGATTGGTGGTTGGAGTTTTGGCGCGCAGTTTGGCGACCTGAATAACGATGGTTCGCTCGATTTGTATCTCGTTAACGGTTACGTTTCGCTGGATCGGAATCAGAATTACTGGTACGACTTCTCCAAGATCGCCGGTGGCAACTCGACGATCATTTCTGACGCCGCTCACTGGCCGGCGATGGATGGTCGCAGCTTGTCGGGCTATCAACACAAAAAGGTTTGGCTCAACGACGGGGTGGGGAAGTTTGTTGACGTGGCGCAGGCAGTAGGGGCGAGCGATGTTTTTGACGGCCGTGCCGTTGCGTTGGTCGATCTTTGGAATCGCGGCGTGCTCGACGTCGTAGTTGCCAATCAACGTGGACCGTTGCTGGTCTATAAAAACACTGTGACACCTGACAATCAGTGGATTGCTTTTGAGCTCGAAGGCGCGTCGAGTAATCGCAGCGCGATTGGAGCTGAAGTGCGTTTGTTCTGGAATGGACATCAGCAGGTGCAACACGTGTCGGGCGGTAACGGTTTTTGTTCACAGAATCAGCGACGTTTGCATTTCGGACTTGGCAAGAATTCGCAGATCGAGAAAGCGGAGATTCGCTGGCCGTCAGGCAAAACGCAAACGATTCAGAACCCCGCTCCGGGACAAGTTCATAAGCTCAAGGAGGCTGCGTGAGCGAGACGACAGTGGAAGCAGCGACACTTGAAGCGCCGGCGAAGTCGAGCAGATTTCGTTTCGACAACCGCTACATCGCGCCGCTTTTCATCAGCTTTATTTTGCTGATGGGCCATCTGCTTTACGGCATCCTCGAGAGTTACGAGCGAACGGCGATCGCGATCGGATGCGCCCTCGTTACGGAGTTGATTCTCGGACGGATCTTTTTTGGCAAATGGCTCAACCTTGCAAGTGCGTATATCTCGGGCATTAGTGTAGGGATTCTGCTTCGTTCCCCGGCGCTCTGGCCTTATGCGTTGTGCAGCGTGTTGTCGATCATGTCGAAGTATGTTTTGCGGGTGAAGGGGCGACACCTTTGGAACCCGTCAAACTTCGGTATCTGCGTGTTGTTGTTTCTGGCGCCGGAAACAGTTGCCAGTTTGAGTGTTCAGTGGGGCAACTTTAAGTGGCCGTTACTGGTGATCTGGATACTCGGCTCGATCATCATTTATCGCGCGAAGCGATTTCATATCAGCGCGACTTACGTTGTGTCGTTTTTCGCGTTTGCGTTTTTGCGAAGCTGGATCACGGGTGATCCGTGGCGCGCTGAGATCGCGCCGATCACCGGGCCGATGTATCAGCTATTCGTTTTCTTCATGGTGACGGATCCGAAGACGACGGTGAAGTCAACGAAGTGGCAGTGCATAGTGGTGTTTTTGGTGGCGTTCGTGGAGATGTTGCTGCGTTTGAATCAGGTGGTGCACGCGCCGCTGTACGCGCTGTTTCTGGTGGGCCCAACGGCGATGCTGATCGAGATCTGGCTCGAGTCGCGGCGCGGTTCTGATCCCGCTGTCGAAAGGGCCACATAAGAAATTTCTCTCGCAGCGACGCAACGGCGCAACGGAGTTTCTTCTTGCGTTGCGTCGTTGCGCCGCCGCGTGAGAAATCTTTATTTAGCTATGTCAATTCATCGTTTCGCTAAATATTTGGTTCTAATATGTTTTGGATTGCTTCTCTCATCGTGCAAGCAATCTCCTGAAACAGCGCCCTCCACAAACGCTCCAAGCGAACAGGCGCACGCTGCCGCGTCGCCGTCTCCGAGCCCCACGCCGCCGCGTCCATCAGGACCGATCGAATACACCGACATCACTTCCGAAGCAGGCATCCGTTTCAAACACAACAGCGGCGCTTTCGGTAAGAAATATCTTCCCGAAACTATCGGCGCGGGGGGCGCATTCCTCGATTACGATAACGATGGCTGGCAGGACATTCTGTTAGTCAACTCGATGGACTGGCCCGAGAGTAAAAAACGCAAATCGTTTCCCGCTCTCTATCACAACAACAAAGACGGCACATTCACAGACGTCACTCATCAGGCTGGGCTCGGCGTCGAAATGTATGGCATCGGCGTGGCAGTTGCCGATTACGACAACGACGGAAATCAGGACATTTACATCACCTGCGTTGGTCCAAACCGGCTGTTTCGCAATCTCGGTGGCGGCAAGTTTGCGGATGTAACAGCGCGAGCCGGTGTTGGCGATCCGGGGTTCTCAACCAGCGCTGCCTGGTTTGATTTTGATAACGACGGCAAACTCGATCTGTATGTCGGCAACTACGTCGACTGGACTGTACAGACTGACCAACACTGCACGCTCGATGGAAAAAATAAATCGTACTGCACTCCACAGACCTACAAAGGCCAGAGTGCTTCGCTGTTTCACAACCGCGGCAACGGCACGTTTGAAAACGTAACAGCGAAAGCCGGCGTTAACGATCCGGCGGGCAAGACGCTCGGCGTTGCCCTCCTCGATTATGACGACGACGGCTGGATGGACCTCTTCGTCGCCAACGACACCGAACCAAACAAGCTTTATCGCAACAATCACAACGGCACGTTTACCGACAATGCAGTGATCGCCGGCGTCGCGTTCAGCGAATCAGGTACCGCCCGCGCCGGTATGGGAGTTGACGCCGCCGACTACGATGGTTCCGGTAAGCCGAGCATCGTAATTGGCAACTTCACGAACGAGAGCATTGCGCTGTATCACAACGATGGTTCGGGATTGTTTACTGACGAGGCGCCGGCCTCCGGTATTGGCAAAATGTCGGCCCAATCATTGACTTTTGCGTGCTTTTTCTTCGATTACGATCTCGACGGCCTGCTCGACATCTTCGCCGCGAACGGACACGTTTCAGACGACATCAGCGTGGTTCAGCCGACTGTGAAGTACGCGCAATCGCCACATCTCTTTCGCAATCGTGGTAAAAAGAAATTCGAAGAAGTGACCGCGAAACTCGGACGCGCTTTGAATCGCGCGATTGTCGGACGCGGCGCGGCTTACGGCGACGTCGATAACGACGGCGATCTCGATCTGCTGCTCACCACCAACAATGGACCAGCGCGCCTGATGCGCAACGACAATGCAAATCAGAACGATCTACTTCGCGTAAGAACCGTCGGCGCGAGATCAAATCGCGACGGTATCGGCGCGAAGGTAATAGTGAAAACTTCGAAGGGAAGTAAGTTGTTTGGGATGGTGCGGACGGGTTCGAGTTATTGTTCACAGTCGGAACTGCCGATAACTTTTGGTTTAGGTAAACCTGAAGAGGGAACAACGCTAACCCTCGAGATTGCCTGGCCCGGTGGGCAGAAAGAGACGATCCAAAACATCAAACCAAATCAGTTGGTAGTCGTACAGGAAGGAAAAGGAGCCACCACGCAGGAAGCGATAGTGTTTGTGCGAACGCCACCCGCACCATCACCCTCGCCAACACCTGCAACCCAGTAAGGAAACAAATCCGTGCTTTTGATCCGCGTTTATCTGTGGCTTAACTTATCCGCATCTTTCTTGATGCGCTCGCTCAATTGAATAACGCTCTCGAGGTCGCGTTTAGCTTTTGACATCTCGTCGGGATTGATGGTGTTTGGGTTTTCGATCGAGGGGTTAGTGACGAAGCTTCTGATCTGGTGACAGAGTTTGATCAACGCATCTTTTACTTCCAGATCTTTCTGTACATCGGATTTTTGTAGTTCCTGAGTCTCTTCCGCAGTCAGGCCCAGAGCCAGCGATGACTGCATTCGGCTCGCAGTTTTCTTTATTTCGCCGGTCGTGTCGGAAACAAATCGATAGTTCAATGCATCTTTGGAAGCGAGTGCCCGTGCGATCTCGTTGTGGAGCGTGAAGATGCGATTGAAGTCCGCTTCAGTTTGAGCCATGAGGGCTTCAATTTGCCGGCGATCCTTCGGCGCATTCGGCTCTTTGCCAAAATTTCTGAGTTGATATTCGCGCCGGCTCATGTCCTGCTGTCGAGCGCGTCCGGCGTTTACGCGGCGTTCAACCGGTGGTGGACCAGTAGGAGATTGTGAATAAAGAGTGGAGACAAATACCAATATGAGAGGAAGCGCAGCCAGCGCGCATTTGGCTGCGGGACGTCGATCATTCATAGCAGACCTCCCTTTTTGTGGTGCCCAGTATACCGCTGCTGCGCTTTTTAAACTACAAAAGGTGTTGACGGATTGTTGGCTATGTACTAATTATTCTATCGATTACCCGGTTTGAATTTCGGGCCCCGCTCCTTCAATTCCTTCCCATTAGGCGTAAAACGCCCGGCGGCTTTGATATGCGACGAATTGACCTAAAGAAAGCAAATGTGGCTCGTTCCAATACGATCCGCAATATAAATCGTCAGATTGTGCTGAACTACGTCCGCGAGCGAGGCCCAATCTCACGTGCCGAGATTGCTCACGAAACGGCGTTGCAGCGTTCTACAGTCTCGTTGATCGTCGAAGAGTTGCGTATCGAAGGTTTGATCGAGGAGTTGGGTGGTGAATCAACCGGTGGCCGGCCGCCAATCTTACTTTCGCTGCGCACGGCCGATGCGGTGGCGATTGGAATTGATCTTGGTACGACGCGCACGATTGTAGCCACCAGCGATCTCGCCGGTCGTGTTTTGGATCAGGAAGAATTTGAGACAGACCCGGATGCGTCCAAAACAACGAAAGCGATCATTGATTGTTCGATGAAGTTAATCAGAAGAAATCCCGGAACAATCGAAGGAATCGGCGTCAGCCTTCCCGGACTTGTCGACCCTGACGGCAAGGAACTGTTTATTCCAACATTCAACTGGCGCGATCTGCCGCTCGCTCAAGAGATCAGCGAAGCAACCGGTTTGCCCGTGACGATGGATAACGACGCTAACGCAGCGGCGCAGGCTGAGTTGTGGTTTGGCCGGCCTGAGATTCGTGAAGTGCGCGATTTTATTCTGGTGCTGGTTGAAGGGGGCGTTGGCACCGGTGTGGTTTTTGATGGCCAGGTTTATCGCGGCGAAAATGGTGCTGCTGGTGAGTTTGGACACATGACGATTGGGCGCGATGCGCCGGTGGCTTGTGCGTCCGGAAGTCGTGAATGCTGGGAGGCTTTTGCGTCAGAGCGTTCGGCGATGGCGCGGTTTAAGAACCTTTCCGGCGGTCGTAATGGAACGGCGACGAAAAACTTTGGTCACTTGATCGATCTTGCGCTGCGGAGTGATGGGGCCGCCCGGACCGCGTTGAAAGAGACTGCGTATTATCTCGGGATTGGGATCGCGAATTTGATTCGTGGCCTCGCGCCGCAAGCCGTGATCGTCGGCGGGCCAATCGTTCGAGCGTGGCCTGTGATCGAGACTGATATCCGAAAGAGCGTCGAGACGACCATCTGTCGCGGATTACCCACCACGCGGATCATTGCGTCAACGTTAGGTCCCGAGCCCACCCTCATGGGCGCGTTAAGTTTGGTCCTCGCCAGCAAATTCGCCTCAGCTTCAGTCACCTAAATTCCTTTAAAAATCAAAAAGCGACTGTAGGGGCGGCCCTCCGTGGGCCGCCCTAGCGTGCGAACTTCTTTGTCTCCCGATAAGAGAGCCATCGAAGGACGCCCCTATCGTATCGCTCCAGGTGAGACGATTATTAGTTCCAGACAAGGGCGGCCACGGAGGGCCGCCCCTACAACGACATGCGCGACAAAAGCGTCGCTTTTGTCGGGCTCATGAACAAAGCCCTAGCAATTATCGTAAGATTCGCTAACAACCCTCAATTAAAAATAAAAAATCCTTGACACGGAATTGGATTAGTATTAAATGCTTTTGATAACCACTGCAACAAAGTAACACTCAGAACAAATTTAATAGGGTTTACCTTCAAGGGGCCGCTGGCAGTCAAACAGTTTGTTTTCGGAAATGCCGAGGAGGTGTTTATGTCGTTGAGGTCTTGGACGCGGGCGTCGCTACTCCTGCTTAGTCTGGGTTTGCTGATTGGTGTGCACGCCCAATCGAGTACCACGGGAAGCATCACCGGAACTGTGAGAGATCCGCAGGGGGCTTCCGTACCGAAAGCGGAGGTCACCATCACCGATGAGAAGACTGGTGTCTCTCGAACTGTTAGGGCTACCGATGACGGTTTCTACAATGCCACCAGTCTACCGGCCGGCCTGTATACCGTCAGTGCCGCTCCTACGGGTTTCAAGAAAACCCTTACCACCGGCGTAGAGCTTCACGTCAACGAAAACAAAACCGTGAACCTTGACCTGCAGGTGGGCCAGGTGACGGAAGTGGTTACCGTCACAAGTGAAGCGGCGCCGGTTGAACTGCGCAGTGGTGAGGTCAGCAGTCTGATCTCGGAGAAGCAGGTGACCGAGCTTCCACTCAATGGTCGCAACTACGCGCAACTCGCACTGATGGTGCCCGGCGTTTCTCCAGTAACGCAGTCGGGCGCAGGCGGTGCATTCGCTACGCGCGGTACGGGCCTCAATTCCGGTGTTGACATGTCGGTCAACGGTAACCAGTCAAACTCCAATCTCTGGACGGTTGACGGCGTTAACAACATGGACGTCGGATCAAACCGCACGCTGCTGGTTTTCCCCTCGATCGATTCGATTCAGGAGTTTCGCGTCGAGCGTAACAGCTTCAGTGCAGAGTTTGGACAAGCTCAGGGCGCGGTGGTGAACCTGATCACCAAGGGCGGCAGCAACGAGTTTCACGGCAGCTTATTTGAGTTCTTCCGAAACGATGCTCTTAATGCCAATAACTTTTTCCTGAACCGTTCCGGTCAGCCAAAGCCGCAGTTGGAATACAACAACTTCGGCGGCAACTTCAGTGGTCCAATCGTCAAGAATCGCGTTTTCTTCTTCTGGTCTGAAGAGTGGCGGCGTGAGCGACGTGGCCAGGTGTTGTCTTCAAAAGTTCCCACGGCAGCCGAAAAGCGCGGCGACTTCAGTGCTTTCCGGATTGTGAATGGCAGGCGTATTCCTGACGTGACCGGTCCGACGCAGTTGCACGAAGGCATCAACATTCCGATTCTGCCGGCTTTCCCCGGAATGGATTGCGACTCGCGTAACCAGGCGAATGTTGGTCCTAACCCAGTCGATCCCGGCTGCTTCCCGGGCAATCGTATTCCGCAGAATCTGCTGAGTCCCGGTGGCCTGGCGTTTATGAAAATCTTCCCGGATCCAACCGGACCAGGCATCAGCGATTGGGCCACATCTCAGCTGCAGCCGATCGATACTCGCCAGGATTCGATTCGCGGCGACATTACGATCAACGATCGCACAAACCTGATGGTGCGATTCATCAATGAGAAGTGGTACCACAATGGCGCCTCCGGCAACTTCTGGGGTGATGCTCCGTATCCCACGATTGCTTCCGATTGGAGCCAGCCGAGCCATAGCTTTGCGGTGAAATTGACGAACACCCTGACGTCGAAAGCCGTCAATGAGTTTCAATTCTCAATCGCCGGTAACGACATCATCATCTCCACTTCGCCTGATACACAGGCTCTCGAAGATGAGATCGCCGCTGCGATTCCGACCGTGTTTCCGAAGGCGGACGGCGATGTTGGCGGTTCCATCCCCTCATTATTCTGGGGCGTGGACGGTTACGCGAACATTTGGCACCAGGCACCCTGGGCCAATCGCGAAGACTTGTATATCTGGAAAGACGACTTCTCGCTGGTCAAAGGCTCACACGATCTAAAATTCGGCGCTTTGTTCAGTCACAACTTCAAAGATGAGCCAGGCGTAGGCGGCGCGGGCGGCAATCAGCAAGCGACGATTCAAGGTTGCGGTTCACAGACCGGAACCTGCATCGGCGACCTGTTGCTGCGCGATACCATCCTGCCGGATTACCAGGAGATCGAGAACACTGAAATCGCAGAAGGACGTTGGCGCGACTTTGAGTTCTATGTAAACGACACGTGGAAAATTCATCCACGCGTAACGGTGACGATGGGCCTGCGCTACTCAACCTTCACGCCCGCATGGGAAAAAGACAATCGCATTTCAAACTTCTTGCCGGCCCTGTACAACGGCCTGGATTTCAATACCGGCCTGGTCACCTCTGACGAAGGCGTCCAGATGGGCCTGGGTCGTTCACTGGTCAATACATACAAGAAGGGTTGGCAGCCGCGCGTTGGTGTTGCCTGGGATGTTTTTGGCACCGGCACCACCGCGGTCAGAGCCGGGTTCGGCCGCTACATGAGCCGTTCAAATGTTATTGAAGATCTGCTGCGCTTAACCGGTAATCCGCCATGGACCACTACGGTTCGTGCCGGTTCAGGTACATCGCTCGCAACCTGCAATAACTGCCGCAGTCTCGATACGATCAATCCCGGCGTGATAAACAACGTCGCCGGAGCAAATCCGAATGCCGGCTTTAATGCCGTCGATCCAAACTTCAGGCCGCCCGAGAGTTACCAGTGGAACCTGACCGTGTCTCATCAGTTAATGAAAGACACAGTGTTGGAAGCGTCATATATCGGCAACCACGGCCTGCACATCTGGCGGCGCAACGTAAACCGGAATGATATTGCTCCGGATATTGCTTGCCGCGGTGTCGCCTGTGATGGCACAACTCGAAATGCGCGTCTGCAAATTGCGCGTGCGGTACTCGGTGAAAGTCCCGCTGGAAACTTCCCTGCCGGTGATCGGGCGGCTCAACTGCTTGCTGATAACCGTTTATTCAGAGGTATTGGTAACGTCACCACTGACGAGTCAAATGGTAACTCGAGCTATCACGCAATGCAGTTGTGGCTCAATCGACGCTTCAGCGAGCGTTTAGCCTTCCAGGCTGCCTACACCTGGGGACACGCAATCTCTGACGTCGCGTTAACCTCGTTCACAAACACCACCAGCGACCCCTTCAACTTCGGTCTCGACAAGGGAGACGCGGATCTTGATCGCAGGCATACGTTCGTTGGCAACGTAGTCTACGTGTTGCCATCGTTCAAGAGCTGGGGACGGGCTGCCGAGATTGCTTTAGGCGACTGGCAGTTGAACGCCATCGCTTCGCGGTTCGGCGCCACACCGGTCGACGTCACCACTGGTGTTAATACGGTGGGTACTGCCGCCGTTGTAGGACAGCGACCGAATTACACCGGAGCGCCACTCTACTTGAATACTGGCGATTCCAGGTTGCACCTAAACCCGTTGGCGTTTGCCACACCGGCGGCCGGTCAACTCGGAACTCTGGGCAGAGGCGCCGTCCGAGGAAAACCGATCACCAACATCGACTTTTCAATGGCGAAGAATTGGAGAGTTAAGGAACGTTACGGACTGCAGTTCCGTGCGGAGTTCTTCAATATCTTCAATCACGCCAACTTCGTTGGATATGATCTCGATATTCGCAATGGCACGTTTGGCCAACTGACTAACACTCAGTCGTCGAGAGAGATCCAACTCGGTCTCAAATTTAGCTTCTGATATACTCCCCAAGGTTCTAAACCAAGACGAAGTGCTGAGTGATATTTTCACTCAGCCTTCGTCTACTTTTTCATCCACAACTTACACAGATTGAACTAACGATGTGCCTGCGGTTGGCATCCGTCACGCTACTGATTTCAGTATTTTTCTGGCAGACGCAGGCCGATCTGTTTCGTAAGCACTACGAGGCGGCTAACAATTACCATCGCGCCGGCAATTACGCGGCGGCGGAAGCTGAATTCAAGGCCATACTCGGTGAAGCCTACGAGCGCCTCGGAAAGATCTACTCTGCGCAAAGTAACTACGCGGCTTCAGTCAACGCGTTCGAAGCTGCGCGGGCGGCGCGTCCTAACTCAACTGACCAATTGGTCGAGCTCTCAATCGCGTACTTTCACACGGGTGAGTATGCAAAAGCACTCGAGCCGTTGCAGCAGGGGATCGCCGCTGGAAAGCCAAACGCGCTCGCTCATCACATGCTCGGCAAGACGCATTTCATGCTGGGTGAATTTGAGAAGGCCAACCGCGAACTGCAGCAGGCCCTAAAACTCAATCCCGGTGATTACGACGCCGAATACACCCTGGGCCTCAGTTATCTAAAACAAAAAGATCTGCCGAAGGCTAAACAACTTTACGAGCGGATGGCCGAACGCCTCGGCAATCGTCCGGCGGTGCGTGTGCTCATTGGTCGCGCCTATCGCGAAACCGGTTTCCTGCCTGACTCGATTGAAGAGTTCAAGAAAGCGATCGCCCTCGATCCCCGGTTTCCGCGCGTTCATTACTATCTGGGTCTGACTTATTTATATAAGGACGGCGCCGCCAAAATTCCGGATGCGATGGAGGAGTTTAAGATCGAGCTGGCGGCCAACCCGGAAGAGTATTTCGCCAACTTCTATCTCGGCATCCTCTACATCCTCGAACGAAATTTTGAACCGGCCATCGCGCTGCTCGAAAAAGCGGTTCGTAAACAGCCAAACAATCCCGATCCTTACTTTCATCTGGGCCAGGCATACCAGGGCGCCGGCAAACACGCGGATGCAGTTGAAGTACTGCAAAAAACCATCGCACTCAATCCGTCGCTGACCCACAATGATTACCAGGTGACGACCGCGCATTTCCGGCTGGGTCAGGCGCTCATGAAAGTCGGTCGCACGGCCGAAGGACAGAAGGAGTTGCAGATCTCCGCGGAGCTGAAGAAGAAGGGGTTCAAGCTTGATGAAAAACGCGTGGGTGCTTTTCTCAGTGGTAGTAAGTTGCCGGAGCAGTCCGGGACGAATTCGGAACTCGTTAAAGCAGAAGGTGTGATTGCGGAAGCGCCGCCGCTGGATGAAAAGAAATCGGCGCAGCTCAAAGCTGAAGAAACTTATTACACAAAGGTGGTGGCGGCGGGTCACAACAGCATTGGCTTACTGAAAGCCGAGCGACAGGATTTTCGTGAAGCAGCGGTGCAGTTCGCACTCGCCGCAAAATGGAACCCGAATCAAGAAGGCCTCAACTACAACCTCGGTCTCGCGTATTACAAATCTGAATCCTACAAAGAAGCAATTCCGGCGCTCGAGAAGGAACTCAAGATCGATCCGGCAAACATTCCCATCAAGCAGTTGCTGGGTCTGAGTTACTTCATGACTAATGAGTATGGGAAAGCGGCGTCGTTGTTGACGGAAGTGGTTGCAGTCAAGACTCAGGATGCAGCGCTTTACTATCCGTTGGCACTCTCATTATTGAAAGACGGAAAACTCGAGAACGCTAATCGCGTAATCGAGCAGATGGTTGCCGTGGGTGGCAACAGTCCGCAACTGCATATTCTGTTTAGTCAGGCACATTACGAGCGCGGCGAAGTCGAGAAAGCCCTCGAAGAATTGCGTAAGGCACTCTCGCTCGATCCCAAGATAAAACTGGCCCATTTTTACAGTGGCTTGATTCAGTTGAAGGCCGGGAAGTTTCCGGATGCGGCCCGCGAGTTTGAGCTTGAGCTCGCGCTCAACCCCAATGATTTTCAGGCTAAGTATCACCTGGCGTTTGTAATATTGGCCCAGCAGGAAACCGAGCGGGGTATTGCGCTGATGCGTGAGGTGGTGCGTGAACAACCCGACCTCGCCGATGCGCGTTATGAACTCGGCAAGGCGTTACTGCAAAAAGGCGATATCAAAGGCAGCGTGGAGAATCTCGAGACCGCGGTGCGCTTGAAGGCCGATCAGCCGCATATTCATTATCAACTCGGTCGCGCTTACATTGCCGCCGGCCGCAAGACAGACGGTGAAGCACAGCTAGAGATTTCGAAACAGCTTAAAGAGAAGGCGCGAACGAAGACGAATGAATAACCGGATCCAGTCCTTAACGGTGAAAAAGTTTCCACGCAAAGACGCAAAGACGCAAAGAAACCTCGCAGTAGTTTTAGCTTTTCTTTTTTGCGTCTTTCTTTGCGTCTTTGCGTCTTTGCGTGGAAGTTCTTCCGCAAACACCCAACGCCCCAAACTCGCTTTCACTGACATCACCACACAATCCGGCATAACCTTCAAACACGTCGCCTCCCCCGAAAAGAAATACATCGTCGAATCAATGAGTGGTGGCGTCGCGTTCTTCGACTACGACAACGACGGCGACCTCGATGTCTACCTCGTCAACTCTCTAACCGTCGATCTCGTCAAGACGAAAGGAAAAACTAAGAGCGATCTTTATCGCAACGACGGCGGCGGTAAGTTCACGGAAGTTTCAGCCAAAGCGGGGGTAAACGATATCGGCTGGGGCATGGGCGCCGCTGTCGGTGATTACAACAACGACGGTTTTGAAGATCTCTACGTCACCTGTCTCGGGCCCGATCACCTATTAAAGAATAACGGTAACGGAACTTTCACCGACGTAACCGCGAAGGCGGGCGTATCCGATCCGCGTTGGACCACCGGCGCGTCGTTTGTCGATTACGATCACGACGGCGATCTTGATCTGTTCGTCTCAAACTACGTCGATTTTGATATCAACAATCTGCCGGAGTTTGGTCAGGGAAGAACCTGCCAGTACAAATCGATTCCGGTACAGTGCGGGCCGCGAGGTTTGAAAGGCGCCGGCGATTCACTTTATCGCAACAACGGCAACGGCACCTTTACCGAGGTTTCGAAACAAGCGGGCGTCAATGATGAAAACGGTTTTTATGGGCTTGGCATAATCACCAGTGATTTTGACGACGACGGCCTGATCGATGTCTTCGTCGCGAACGACTCGACACCAAACTTTCACTATCACAACAAAGGCAATGGCACGTTTGAAGAGATTGGATTCAACGCCGGCACAGCGGTGAATGAAAACGGCAGCGAACAGGGATGCATGGGAGTAACTGCCGGCGATTACGATCACGACGGCAAATTCGATCTGTTTGTCACCAACTTCGCCGACGAATACAACACGCTCTATCACAACGACGGTAAAAACTCTTTCACCGATCTCTCTTACGCCGCCAAGGTCGCGGCAGTGAGCTTGCCGCACGTTGGCTGGGGCACGAAGTTTTTCGATTTCGACAACGATGGCTGGGTGGATCTGTTTGTCGCCAATGGACATGTTTACCCGCAGCTTCCTTCCTATCGCCAGCCGCGCCTGCTGCACCGAAATAATCGCGACTCAACATTCACTGAAGTTTCGGCCGAGTTTGGCACGGTGCTAACTGAGAATCGTGCCAGCCGCGGAGTTGCTTTTGGCGACATCGATAACGACGGCGACGTCGATCTGCTGATTGCGGATCTCGATGGACCACCGCAACTCTTACGCAACGACGGCGGCAACGCCAACAACTCGATCTTGATCAAGACGGTGGGCGTGAAGAGTAATCGCAGCGGCATCGGAGCAAAGGTGACAGTTACCGCCGGAGATCTCACGCAAGTGGATGAAGTACGCAGCGGCGACAGTTACATCTCGCAGAGCGATCTGCGATTGCACTTCGGTCTCGAGAAGAAAACGAAAATCGATCTAATCCAGGTGCGTTGGCCCAGCGGCGCGGTCGATAAAGTAGTGAACGTGGGTGTGAACCGCATCGTCACCATCAAGGAAGGTCAGGGCAAGATCGACGAAAAGGAATTTGGTAAATAGACAGGATGAAGGCGAAACAAAAAGGCCGCGCCGGCTGCGGAAGAAGCGATCAAGTATCAAATGCCGACTTACGTGTTGGAAGGCAACTTGATCCACTTCGCGGGCTATCGTGAGATTGCCGCTGCGAAGAAGAATAGACACAGATGAACACGGATTATAAGCCACGGATGAACACGGAATATAAAAGATTCAATCCGTCTTTTTCCGTGTTCATCCGTGGCTGGTACTATCAGCGTCTAACTTCCCCCGCCGTATTCACGAGCTGTTTCATCGCGCCAATCACCGCAAACTCCAACGCGCCATACGGCTTCGCGGCCTCGTCGATCTTCGCAATACTCTGTTCACGCCAGTCACGTGGCGGCGGATTACCGTACTTCAAGTAAGTCACTGCCTCCTGTCCTGTCTCCCCCATCTGCGTCATCGCCTGGGCCAGCGGCTTAATCTCTCTGATCGCGGGTGAACGATCGATTAACGGTTCGAGCGCCGCACCGGCAGTTTGCCACTCAGCCAGCATCTGAATTAGCTCCGTTCGATAAAGCTGAAATCTTGGACCATCATTCAAAAACTCTTTCACCATCCACGCAAACTTTCGTCCCGCTTCGCTATCGGGCGTGGTTGCATCAATGACGCCGGTGAGCGGGCTCAACATGTTTTGCGGCCGCATTTGATAACGCCGATATTCCTTCACCGGTTCGATAATGGACACCAGCGTTTTCAACGGCCCAATATCGTCGTTGCGCACGAGCCGTCGTAACATCATGTCCTGGTTTTTCTTGTGCAACAGCCCAAGCTCTTCGAGTTGAAGACTGATCACGGCCAACCGGCGATACATGTCGGGAACATCAGTGACATGCCGCGGAGACCAAAGCCTTTCAGCGATCGCGGCGGTGCGCGGCCAGATACGCGAATCGATCGTTTCCGGTGTTACCCATTCGGCCCACATCGTTGCCTCACCGCCGAGTACATGTTTTGCTTCCGCCGGAGTCAGCGTGCTATCAGCCGGAAGCGGGTCCGGAACATAGTGCTGCGAAGCAGGTTGAATCAGGTCGATGTAGAAGCCGTTTGAGAGGATGCCGTCATAACCTTTTTTTGCAGCTTCGGCGAGTGCGGCCGTGCCGCGCCATGAATGGATCGCGACATCCTTCGGCAGCTCAGGTTGCAGGATCTCGTCCCAGCCAATCATCTTCTTGCCATTCTTTTGCAGAATCTTCAGCAGACGCGTGTTGAAGTAGGCCTGCAAGGCGTGATTGTCTTTGATGCCTTTCTGCTTCATGTAAGCTTGGATGGCCGGATTGCGATCCCATTGCTTGCCTTCGTTTTCGTCACCGCCAATGTGAAAGTAGTCGTCGGGAAACAGTGCCGCCATCTCGCTGAGAAAGGTATCGAGAAATTTATAGACTTCCTCGCGTGTGGGATCGAGAGCCGGTTCGAAGATTCCCGGGCGCCGTTCGATCGTGTATGGACCAGGCGCGCTGCCGAGTTCCGGATAACCCACCAGCCAGCTCGTGCTGTGACCGGGTATGTCAAACTCCGGCACAACGCGAATTCCGCGATCTCGCGCATAAGCGATGATCTCTTTTACCTGTTCCTGCGTGAAATAATTTCCGTCGGAACCAAGCTGGTGAAGTTTCGGAAACTTTTTACTCTCGACGCGGAAACCCTGATCTTCACTCAAATGCCAGTGGAAGACGTTTAACTTCACGGCCGCCATCGCGTCGAGATTGCGCTTCAACGTTTCCATCGTTTGAAAATGACGCGCCACGTCGATCATTAATCCGCGCCAGGGGAAGCGTGGTTGGTCGTCGATCTGCACACCGGGGAAGTAGTACCCGTTGCGATCGGCGTCGAGTAGTTGCAGCATCGTTTCGAGACCACGCAATGCACCGACGACGGTTGGCGCACTCAGTATTGCCTGGCGATTGGTGATATCGATGCGATAACTCTCATCTTCACTAACCGAAGGAATATTCTTTCCTGGTCCCTGGCAGTGGATGATCAGCGGTGTTACCTGATCGTCCGGCGCGAGTGCCGGCGGAAGCGTTAGCACAGTGCGTCCTTCAAGACGTTTGATAAAACGCCAGATACCTGCCTGGAGTCGTGCGTCTGAATGTCCGCGTGTAGCGACTCGGAAGTTCGCGTCCACCGCCAAGCGCTCGCGATGAAACTTTACCGAGGTTGGCACGGGCATCAGGTTGTGTTTCGGCGTGGGCGCTGGTTCCTGCGCTGACGCAACGATGGTACAGGTTAGGACCAGAGTTATAGGAAGATATCGAGTGGTTTTCTTTTTCATGGATATTTTTTTATGGACAAGATTAACAAGATGAACAAGATTTTCTTATCTTGTTAATCCTAAAAATCTTGTAATCCTGTGAATTCCTATTTGAGATTGAATCTCTGCGTCAAGCCGCCAATCGTGACATCAAACTCGCCCGGTTCGACCGTTGGCTTATTGTTCGCGCCGATAAACGACAAATCATCGCGCCGCAACTTAAAAGTCAAAGTTCGACTTTGACCAGCGTCGAGACTGATCTTCGCGAATCGTCGCAACCGCCTGTTTGGTGGTGATATCGACGCAACCAGATCGCTGACGAAAACGAGCACCGCCTCTTTGCCCGCGCGATTGCCCGTGTTTTTCACCGTCACACTCACTGACAATTCTTCATTACCGGAAATCGCCTGTTTGCTCAGTTTCAGATCACTGTAAGCAAAGGTGGTGTAACTCAATCCCTCACCAAACTTGAACTGCGGATTGAACGCCATATTACCAAACGCAGTGTTCTCCGTTTCGAAGGGTTTGTGATCGTAGTTGATCAGGCCATTCGGCGTGCGCGGGTAAGTGAAGGGAAGTTTGCCGTTTGGATTGTAGTCACCAAACAGCACGTCGGCGATTGCGGTGCCGCCTTCATTACTCGGATTGTAAGCCATCAGGATCGCACCCGCGCTGTCGGCAATTCGATTGATGATGCGCGGCCGTCCTTCCACGAGCACCATTACGATTGGCTTGCCGGTGGCTTTCAGGGCTTCGGTGAGTTTGATTTGCGGTTCACCGATGGTCAGGTCGGTGATATTGCCGGGCGTTTCGCAGTAAGACCCTTCGCCGAGCGCGAGCACGATCACATCGACGTTCTGAGCGGCCCGCACTGCGGCTGCGATATCTACTTCCGATTCCTGATCCGTTGGCGTGCTGTTCGACGGGCCGGCGGCGCGCGTGATTTTTGTGCCCTGCACAAAGGTCACGTTGCCGGCGCCGATCTTTGCCTCGATTGCTCTTCGTATTGTGTGCCTGTCTTTCGGATACAGCGATTCTTCCGAACCCTGCCACACGTAGGTCCAGCCGTTATTCATTGAAACCAACGAATCGGATGTTGGACCAGTAACCAGAACCTTGGTCGTCTTAGATAGCGGCAAAAGGTTGTTACTGTTCTTCAACAATGTTAACGACTCGCGCGCTGCTTCCAAACTTACGGCTCGGTATTCAGGCAGCGCAAACTTCGCTTTCAACGACGCGTCGGGCATGGGCTTTTCAAACAGGCCGAGTTCGAATTTGACGCGCAGAATACGTCGCACTGCTTCGTCAATTCGCGACTGCGGCACCGCGCCTTCTTTAGCGAGTTCGAGGAGATGATCGGCGAAACTGTAATCGTTCGGCACCATGCTCATGTCGATGCCGGCCATCACTGCTAACCTCGTTGCTTCTTTTTCAGTGGCCGCGATGCGCCAGGTGGTGACGAGCTTCTTGATGTCTTCCCAATCCGAAACGACGAAGCCTTTGAAGCCGAGTTCGGTTCGTAGAATGTCCGTAAGAATCTGGCGATTGACGTGGCCGGGGACGCCGTTGATCTCGCCGGAGTTGATCATGATCGTGCGTGCGCCGGCTTTCACAGCCGCTTCAAACGGAGGAAGGAAATATTCGCGCAGATAGTTTTCCGGAATCCACGCCGGTGTGCGATCTCTTCCGGTCAGCGGCAGGCTGTAGCCCATGTAATGTTTCAGACTGGAGGCGACAGCGTTATCTGAAGCGACGTCGGTTCCTTCGAGACCGCGCACGAAAGCCACGCCCATCACTTTCGCGAGATACGGATCTTCGCCGAACGTTTCCCAGAAACGCGGCCAGAGCGGACTGCGACCAAGATCAAGTACCGGAGAAAAACTCCACGGAATCGCAGCCGCCCTCGTTTCGATAGCAGCGATTTCCGAACCGCGTTTCATCAACTCCGGATTGAAAGTGGCCGCCATTCCGATCTCTTGCGGAAAGAGCGTGGCCCCCTGAACGTAATTGGCGCCGTGGATGGAATCGATGCCGTAGATGACTGGAATTTTGAGTCGCGTCTTTTTAGTAGCGGCGTCCTGAATCTGGCCGATGATCTCGTGCCAGTGGTCCACCGTCAGCGCCTGGTCCGCGACGTTGAGAATCGAGCCGACGCCATACTTAACGATGGCCTTTTCCAGTTTGGCCGGATCGATCTTGACGCCCTGGTCCTTACCGGAAACGACCATGTTGATGGCGAGTTGAGTCATCTGCCCGACTTTTTCTTCGAGCGTCATGCGTTTCAGCAGGTCTTCGATCTTTTGGGAGTGATCTCGCTCCGGCGCGGTACGAATCGTACGTTGAAAAAACTCGTCACTATCGGTGAGATCGGTCGAAGTCTGTGCGTAGATCGCGAGCAACGGTTGCACACCAATGCACAGTGAAAGACTGACTGCCCACAGGGCGAGTAAAGATTTCCTCATCTATCTAGCTAACCTCAGGAAGGGATTCAGGAACGGGGATATTTTCGTCTATTTAGACGACCTTTTCAATGGTAGCCAAACAAAGTTTAGAGCCACAGATGAACGCGGATTAATTACGGATTTGAATAGTGTTGATCCAAATCCGTAATTAATCCGCGTTTATCTGTGGCTAGTATCATTCTTAGAGAAACGTGAGACAGACGGGCGCTGGGATCTCTTCGGTTTGGCCGGTTGATTGGAGATGACCGGTGCGCGCGTCGATCGAAAAAATCGCGACGTTGTCGGTGCGTTGATTTGCCACCAGCAGGAATTTTCCCGCCGGATCGATCGTGAAATTGCGCGGCCATTTGCCCTCGGTGGAGACGTGTTGGACCAGCGTGATTTTTCCCGTTCGCTGATCAATCTCGAAAACAACAATACTGTCATGACCGCGATTCGAGCCGTAAAGAAATCTCCCCGACGGCGACACGTGAACGTCGGCACAGTAACTGACGCCGCTGAAATCGCTGGGCAACGTCGAGACGGTTTCGATCTCAGTCAGCGTTCCTTTAACTCCATCGTACTTAAATGCCGTCATCGTTGAATCGAGTTCGTTGATGACGTAAAGAAACCTGCCGTTGGGATGCAATGTGAGATGTCGTGGTCCAGCACCGGCTTTCAGTTCTGCAAACGGTTGCGTCGCCGGCGTTAATCTTCCGCTGGCCCGGTCAAAGCGATAGATCATCACCTTGTCGATACCAAGATCCGCGGCGAGCGCATGACGCTCAGCGCGATCGAGGATGACGCAATGAGCGTGTGGTGCTTTCTGTTGTTCTTTGGGTCCAGATCCTTCGTGTTGCTTAATTTCGAGCGCCATCCCGAGTGTGCCATCCGGGCGGAGCGGCAAAACAGTCAAATTGCCCCCAGTGTA
Source organism: uncultured Acidobacteriota bacterium (assembly GCA_963708055.1). Lineage (GTDB taxonomy): Bacteria > Acidobacteriota > Blastocatellia > Pyrinomonadales > Pyrinomonadaceae > PSRF01. The sequence continues at coordinate 4,582,385 of OY970193.1, forward strand.
ATTTGCAACCAGCAACGTCTTTTTTCTGCTATCGACCGTGAGATGGCAGGGATCGGCGCCATTCGTCGCCTGTTCGTTCAGGAAACGAAGATTTCCAGTGGCCGGATCGATCGCAAAAGCGCTTACGGCGCCACCGGGTTTGCCGGCGTATTCGCCGAATTCATTCACCGCGTAGAGAAAACGCTTGCTGCGATCGATGGTTAGAAACGATGGATTTACAGACTTGAAGGAATTGAAACGCGTGAGTGCCCCTGTGGCACTGTCCATGTGGTAGCCGTAGATGCCTTCACTTTTTCCACTTGTGTACGTCCCGACGTACAGCGTCAATTCACGAGCGGTGTTGGACCATGCGTTAGCACGAATGGTGAAAGCTCCCAGCAGACCAAGGCCGCCGGCCTTCATGAAGTGGCGGCGTGAAAAGTTGTCAATTGTCACCGGCGACTCCTCGAATCGTCGAATCTGAAACGAACGCGAATGTTCGTAGTCGAGTTTGTCGCAAAAAGCAAGGCCCTGACGTTAATCAAGGCCTTGCTTCTTCAGTGTGTGCTTCCTGACCGACGTTAAAAATTAAACGGTATATGTATGATAATTTGCCTGTCAGTTATCCCCGGCTCGCAACCCATTGCTGCCCTCAATCGATAACGCGCAAAAAAGGAGAAAAGAGGGCCACGGATTACACGGATTTATTTCGGATTTTCCTGATCCGCGTAAATCCGTGTAAACAATCCGCCTAATCTGTAGCTTATTTGATTAGCTTGGCGAGTTCGCGCCAGGTGATCAGTTTGATCTGGTTTTCCTGGAGCACCTTGCGGAAAGTGTCGCTGGTGAAGTATTCGAAGTCGCGCTGGCGCCAGGCGGCGCCCCAGTCGGGATGATTAAAGGTAGCGCCTTGCATCTCGCCGTCGTCGTAAGCCAGGTGAATGACAATCTCAGTCACTCCGGGTTGCAGGTTCTTGATTGCGTCGGAATAAAACTTGGACCAGTCCTTCGCCGCCACGCTCGGATTGATGTCCAGCACGCGATCGATGTAGACGTCGTCGTTGGTCAACGTTGAGGGCAGGAAGTCGGCGCGAGCAAACCACGTCTTTGCCACACGCACCGGTAACTTGTAACTTCGCGCCACGCGTAGAAACACTTCAAACAGCGCTTTGTTTTGATAAAGCGTTCCCATGTGAGAATCGAGGTGGGTTGGCTGAATACCGAGCGCTTTGGCTCGTTCGATCTGCGCGATGATTTCGATTTCAACCTGCTTCGGATCGGCCTGCGCGGCAGCGACGCTTTCAGTTATCGGAAGATAACCATCCTTGTCGAGCAGTGACGGCACGCGATCTTTGGGCGATACCGGACCCCAGCGAAAGTGTGTCCATTCACTGGTGAGGGTCAGGTGCAAACCCAGATCGGCTTGCGGATTCGCGCGCGCGTAGGCGGCGATCTCCGGCAGCCACGGGCATGGGACCATGATACTGCCCGAATTCACCAGACCGGTTTCAAACGCCTTAATCGTCGCCGCATTCACCGAGTGGGCCATGCCGAGATCGTCTGCATGCACGATCAACAGCTTGGCGTCGCGCGGATAACCAAGACGTTCGGCGATAGTTTTTGCCGCGTCCTGTGCGTGAGCCACGATAGGCAATAACATCACAATACCGATCAGAATTATTCGTCTCATGGCGGAAGAGAATATCATTATTTATCGGCAGATTTACGCAGATAAACACCCGATCTGAGCTACAATTAAGTCCTTCGCATGAAACCGCTGAAAATCGGCATCACCGGGGTTCGAGGAATCGTCGGCGAAACGTTTACACCGGAACTTGCGGTCGAGTTTGCCGAGAGTTTTGGCACCTATCTCGATCGCGGTCGCATTCTTATTTGCCGTGATACCAGACCATCCGGACAGATGATTCGTTCGGCGGTTCTGGCAGGACTGCTCGCTGCCGGTTGTGAGATCGTCGATCTCGGCATTTGCCCGACGCCGAGTATGCAGCTCGCGATCGATTGGCTGAAGGCTGATGGCGGTATTGCGATCACTGCCGGACATAATCCGTGGCAGTGGAACGCTCTAAAGTTTGTTCGCGGTGACGGTCTTTACCTGAATGCCACGCAAGGCGAAGAACTACTCGACATCTATCATCAAGCTGAGTTTGCAAAAGCAGGCTGGGATACGATCAAGCAGACGATTCAAACTGCCGATGCGATCGAAAGCCATATCAAAGTGTTGGACCAGAGTTTTGAGGTTGACGCCATCCGGTCCAAAAAGTTGACAGTGGCGGTTGATTGCTGCAACGGCGCGTGTTCTTTTTTGAGCCCGAGATGGTTGACGAATTTAGGATGCGAAGTACTCGCAGTTAACGATAATCCCAGTGCCCCTTTCCCGCACGCGCCCGAGCCCAGGCCTGAGACTATGGCCCAGCTTCGTGCGGTAGTTAAAGCGGGTCGCGCCGCCATCGGATTCGCCCATGATGCCGATGGCGAGCGCCTGGGAATAGTCAGCGACGCTGGTGAGCCACTCTCTGAGGAGATGACGCTCGCCATCGTCGCTGACATTCGTTTACGAAAGAAATCCGGCACCGTCGTCACAAACGTCTCTACCTCAGGTGCGATCGACATCGTCGCCGCGCAGTATGGAAGTAATGTGGTGCGTGTGCCGGTGGGCCAGGCGTATATCTCCGAAGGATTGATCGAACACAACGGCGTGCTTGGCGGTGAGGGCAGCGGCGGAATAACCGTTCCCGAGGTGCACCTGACGCACGATAGCGCCGCGGCAATTGGATTGATTCTCGAACACCTTGCACTGACAGGCGAAACCATTTCGGATCTGGTTGCGCGGCTACCACAATTGAAGACGCTGAAACACAATCGGATTGTTGCGCCACATCGCTTGCATTCGGTGTTGCAGGAATTTCGGGCGACGATGGAAACCGAAGGCCTCGAAGTTGATGCGACGGATGGGATCAAGATTACGTTGCCTGATGGATGGGTGCACGTGCGAGCGTCGAATACAGAATCAATGATACGGATCATCGTGGAGGCGGCTGATGACACTGCGGCGCGCGAACTGCTCGACTGGGCGCGTGATCGGATCAAGCGATAGTTTTTTTCACAGGATTAACAGGATTTACAAGATGTTATCCTGTTAATCCTGAAAATCTTGTTAATCCTGTAAAAGAATGCGAGCGATACCAACTCTAAAGATCAGCATATCGGGAGTGCGTGGCGTGGTGGGCCAGTCGCTCACGCCGAAACTGCTGACACGGTTCGCGCAAGCTTTTGGTACGCACACTGGTTCGGGAACGATCGTCATCGGTCGCGATCCGCGTACCTCAGGCGAGATGGTGAAGCACGCCGTTGTTGCCGGATTGTTATCGACCGGCAGTCGCGTGATCGACATCGGCGTGTGCCCGGTGCCTACAGTGCAACTGCAAGTGCGACATCGACGCGCGCAGGGTGGTATAGCGATCACAGCCAGTCATAATCCCGCTGAATGGAACGCGCTGAAGTTTATCGGTTCAAGTGGGCTCTTTCTCAATGCCGGACAGGCGCGCGAACTGCTCGATATCTACCACCAGGGCGAATACACGAGAGTTGGCGGCGCCGAGCTTCGTACGGTCGAGGAAGTTGAAGGCGCGATCGATCTGCACATCAAGGCGATTCTTGATGCGCTTGGTCCATTACCACGAACTCAGAAGAAACTGCGTGTCGTGCTCGATTCCTGCAACGGCGCGGGATCGATTGTTGGTCCAAGACTGATTGAAGCACTCGGCGCCGAAGTCATTCGTTTGAACACTACGCCCGATGGTTCCTTTCCGCGTCCGGCTGAACCACTTCCTGAGAACCTCGGCGATCTTCGCCGTGCGGTTAAAGAGAATCAAGCTGATATCGGATTTGCGCAGGATATGGACGCAGATCGCCTCGCGATTGTTTCGGAAGACGGCGAGGCGATTGGTGAAGACAACACGCTCGTCCTCGCGAGTCTCTATGTGCTCGGACGAGAAAAGGGAGCGGTAGTCGCAAACCTTTCGACGAGTTCGGCGGTTATCGATGTCGCGAAGAAGTTTGATTGTCCGGTATTCCTGACGAAGATCGGCGAAGTAAACGTAACTGACGCGATGCAACAGCAAAACGCCGTCATTGGCGGTGAGGGAAATGGCGGTGTGATTTATCCACGTATCAACTTCGCGCGCGACAGTTTGGTTGGCATCGCGCTGGTGCTGCACTTGCTCGCTGAATCGGGCAAGTCGGTTACTGAATTACTCAAAGACATTCCGCGCTACAGCATCGTGAAAGAGAAGATGGCTTGTTCTTCTGATCGGATTGCGATGGCGTTGAGATTGGTGCGACAGGAGTTTGCGAGTTTGCCGATGGATACGCGCGACGGTGTGAAAGTGACGATGCCGGACGGTTGGGTGCTCGTGCGTGGATCGAATACCGAGCCGATCATTCGCGTTGTTGCCGAGGCGAAGAGTGAAGAACAGGCAAGAGAGATGGTGAGTAGGGTGGCGAAACTTATTCTTTGATCTGATCACCTGCGTTGGTTTCTCTGTGCAACCTTTGTGTTCTCTGTGTCTCTGTGGTTAAAGGAATGTGAGCTACAACAACCACAGAGACACAGAAAAGAATGTTACGGATGACGGAGCTGAGGCGACAAATCGGGGTACGCACCGCGGCTGCACTCGTAGTCGGCGAGGTGATTGCGGTCGGTATTTTTCTGACGCCCGCAGGGATGGCCCAGGCGCTTGGGTCGCCGCTGTTGCTTTTGATCGTATGGCTCGTGATGGGAGCGATGGCGCTCTGCGGCGCGCTTTGTTATGGCGAATTGTCGGCCCGATTTCCTGAAGCGGGTGGCGGTTACGTTTATCTGCGTGAAGCTTATGGCCCAGCGATCGCGTTCATGTACGGGTGGATGGCTTTTCTGGTGATGGATCCCGGGCTGACGGCAGCACTCGCAGTCGGTCTCGCAACCTACGCCGGGTATGGCCTTAAACTCTCGCCACTGGTGACCAAGCTAGTTGCTATCGCCACGATCGTGGTTGTAGCGCTGATCAATATTCGCGGTGTCAGGTTAGGTGCCGGATTTATCCGCACCATGACGTTTCTCAAACTCGGTTTACTGGCTTTCGTCTTTTTGTGGGGCGTTGGTTTTCAACTCGGCGATTGGTCCAACTTCATTCCGTTCGTCGAACGTCGCGCAAACTCCGCGCCCCTGCTCGGTGCGCTGGCCGGTGGCATGATTGGAGCTTTCTTTTCGTTTGCCGGCTGGTGGGATCTGGGAAAACTCGCGGGAGAAGTTAAAGAACCTGAGCGTACCCTCCCGCGAGCCCTCATGTACGGCGTGATCATCATCACGATCGTTTACATCCTCACCAGCTTCGCATTTGTTTATCTCGTGCCGTTGGACCAGGTTACTTCCGGTGAAACGTTTGCAGCGCAGGCAGGCGAAGTCCTGTTTGGTCCAACCGGTGGATTGATCCTTTCGCTGATTGTAGTTATCGCAGTGCTCGGAAGTATTACCGCCGTGGTGATGTCAGCGCCGCGCGTTTACTTTGCGATGGCACGCGACGGACTTTTTGTCCCGGCGGTTGCAGTGTTACACCCGCGCTACGAAACACCCGCCCGCGCGATTGCGCTGCAAGCCGTGCTGGCCGCATTGCTGGTCATCGCCGGCAGCTTCAACGAAATCGTTTCCTATTTTATATTCATTGTGCTCGTGTTCATCGCGCTCAGTGTTGCAGCGTTGTTTAAGTTTCGTCGTGAAGCTACTCGTAACGTTGGCTATCGCACGCCGGGTTATCCAGTGACGCCGCTGGTGTTTCTGGGAATGATTTTCCTCCTGCTAATCATGCTCGCGGGGAGCAATCCGAAGCAGGCGTTTTTAGGGGTCGCGGTAGTAGCGCTGGGCTATCCGGTATATCTGTTTTTATTTCGTGACAAGCATTTAGTTGAAAGAAGGACCATGGAATGACCTGGATCAAAACAATACCTGTTGAAGAGAGCGACGAGGTACGAAAAGCGGTTGAGTCGCAACGCCATTTATACCCGATCGAGTACGCCACACCAGTACATCCGACTCCGGATGGCGGAAGTTCAGGCATCGTCGCCTCGCACAGTTTGATACCCGATGCACTCTTTCATGCATTCTCAACGTTTGGATCGTTGATGTCACCCGATCTGCCGCTCGATAGAAGGCAGCACGAGATGATTACCACGGTGGTATCGGTCACCAACCGGTGTCACTATTGAATCGAATCTCACGCAGAGTTTCTGCGTCGGGTAACTTTAGACCATGAGTTGGTAGCGGCTCTCGAAGACGATTACCGCAAGGCGCCGATCTCCGAGCAGGACAAGGTGATGCTCGATTACGTGGTACAGATCACGAAAGACGCAACGCGCATCTCACCGGCCGATCACGAGCGTCTCCGTGCCGTTGGGTTTGACGACAAAGGCATACTCCAGATCACACTCATCGCAGCGTGGTTCAACTACATCAACCGCGTCGCCGATGCACTGGGTGTTGGAAGAGGATAGTTTTGGCCACGGATTTACGCAGATTAACGTGGATTATTTCTTATCTGTGTAGATCCGTTCTGTTTATATCCGTGTTCATCTGTGGTCCGCTCCTGTCTTCTGCCCAGGATGATGATGTAATCAAAGTAAAGTCCAACCTCGTCAACATTGACGTCATCGTCAAAGACAAGAAAGGGAAATTTGTTTCCGACCTCAAGGCTGAGGATTTTACGATCACCGAGAACGGCCAAACGCAAAAGATAGAATTCTTCGACGCGCCACTCACAAATGCATCATCAACAAGCGAGACCGCAACCGCACCGCGCAACTACGTTTCACTCGTACTCGATTCCCAGACGACTGATCTAACAAATCTCAAGCAGGTGCGCGATGGCGCCATCAGATATATTCGCGACCAGGTAACAGATGCCGACGCTATCGCTATCCTGTCTGTTACCAATAGCTTGCAGTTGTTACAACCCTTCACGCAGGACAAGTCGAAACTCATCGCCGCAGTTGAGAAGTTTGGCAGTCCTGATGCGAAGAGTTTTGAACAAAAAGATCTCACCGAGAATATCAATAGCCTTAGAGCCTTCTTAGACAGTTCAGCTTCCACACCCTCCTCCGGTATTACAACTAACGCCGGAGGCGCTGCGGCCGCGCGCGTGATGATTGCTCAACGCGTCATGCAGCAATTCATCAGATTGCGTACCGCGCTGAGTTTGCAACAAGCGCGCCCGGTGCTTGCAGCACTCGCGGCACTCGCTGAAGGACTTAGACCAATTCCCGGCAAGAAGACACTCGTTCTATTTTCACAAGGATTCGTTTCACCGGCGGTGCTCGACTGGCAGGTGCAGAGCACGATCGATATCGCCAATCGTGCGAACGTCGCGATCTACATCATCGATTCCGCAGGCTTGAGAGCGAATGCGCCGGCGTCAGGCTCGCTCGTTCCATCAACACCACTCGCCGGTGTTTCCGCAATCACGAATCAGGAACAGCGAATTCGCGGTGTCGGCGGCGAGACTGTTTTTGACAACGTTCGACAAGAAGGACAAAGTCGCGAGTACGACATTCTCTACCGCATCTCAGGCGACACCGGCGGCAAGTTTCTCAAAGGCAACAACGACATCGGTAATGGTCTCGAACGTATCAATCAGGAGATCCACGCGCGTTACACCGTCGCTTATCGCAGCACGAATCAAAACTTCGACAGCACGTTTAGAAAAGTAAAGATTGAAGTGCGGCGTCCTGATGTTCAGATCGCTTCGCGCTCGGGGTATTACGCGATCCCACCGGAAGAGATTGTCCTTTTGTCGCCGGCTGATAAGAAGCTGCTGGCGAACTTTGCGACGGCAGAAGCTACTCCCGGTTTCCCGCTGTTTATTTCACTTACTCCATTCCGCACACGCGAGGGCCTCTACACCGTTCCGCTCGCGCTCGAGATTCCGCCCGCGGGTGTGAAGTTTGCGCGCAAGGACGACAAGCATTCAATGCAGTTGGAAGTTCTGGGAGTTTTGAAGACCGGAGCGGAACACATCCTTTCACGCCTCGGCGGAAACTTTGATGTGAATCTTTCGGCGGTCGATTACAACCAGATTCAAAACAACAACATTTTCTATCGCCAGGATCTACAACTCACTCCCGGCGATTACACGATCGATCTCATCGTCAGAGATAAACAATCGGGTAAGCTCACCGCGCGGCGAGAGAAGTTGATCCTGCCTGAACTCGATCAGGAGTTTTCGACATCGCCGGTTGTGCTCAGCCGTTACGTTGAACCAGCCAGTCAACTACCGCCCAACCCGGACGAGTTTCCGAATGTGTTTGTTTACCGGAAGCAATTGATTCGGCCGTCGCCGGCACGCCAGTTCAAAACCAATGACAACCTGATCTTGTTTCTCGCGGTGTACAACGCTGCGAACAATGCTGAAACGGGTAAGCCACTGGTGCGTGTGACGGTGCGATTGATGAAAGATGGCCAGCCGGCGACGAAGTTTTTCGATTATGTGTTGACTGAAGTTCAGGACCAGCCGGTGCCTCATCTGACATTCGCTGAGTATCTGCGGCTGAACGCTCTCGCGCCGGGTCGTTATGAGGCGATGATTGAAACGAAGGATATGGTTACGGGGAAGGTTGGGAAACAAGTGGTGGCATTTGAAATCGTGCAGTAGAAAACCATTGGATAAAGATTAACAAGATGAAAACAAGATTGACAGGATGGCGTCCCGATTTTACGAGTTAACACAAACCTCACGAATAAGACGGTAGTGCCCTAATTCAATTTCTTCTCTGTGCAGGCTCTGTGTTCTCTGTGTCTCTGTGGTTATAGGAATGTGCGACACAACAACCACAGAGACACAGAGAACACAGAGCCTGCACAGAGAAATCCAAAATAGGGCACTACCAATAAGACACCTATCTTGTTAATCTTGTTCTTCATCCTGTAAATCTTTATCCATCGAATCTCGCGATAGCTAACTCATGCACATATCTGAACTCGACACGCCCGCGGTGATCGTCGACCTCGACGTGATGGAACGCAATCTATCGCGCATGGCCGATTATTGCCGCCAACATCAACTCCAACTACGGCCGCACACGAAGTCGCACAAGATCCCGGAACTCGCCAAACGACAAATCGCCAGCGGCGCGCACGGAATCACTGTCGCTAAACTCGGCGAAGCCGAAGTGATGCTCAGCGCCGGGATCACTGACATCCTGATCGCTTATCCAATCGTCGGCCGCGAGAAGACGGAACGTCTCGCGCGCCTCGCTGAACAAGCTCACATCACCGTCGCTCTCGACTCCGAAGACGCCGCGCGTGAGATCTCGAGAGCTGCCACGCAACAAGGCACGAACATCGACATCCTCGTAGAGATGGATGTCGGCTTTAATCGTTGTGGTCTTGGTAACGAGGCCGATTTGTTGACCCTCGCGTTAGCCGTGGATGCGCTGCCCGGAGTTAAGTTCAAAGGGTTGATGTTTTTCCCGGGCCACTTCGGTGTTGGACCAGAGCAGAGAACGGAACTGCGGGCGCAGGTAAACGATTTTCTCTTGCGCACAATTGACGTCTTTAACTCTCACCCCCTGGAGATGATTAGCGGCGGTTCGACACCAACTGCCTACGAAAGCAATCTATTTAAAGGCGTGAATGAGGTGCGTCCGGGGATGTACATCTTCAACGATTGGAACACCGTGGCGATCTCGGCGGCTTCGTTGAGTGATTGTGCGCTATCGGTTCTCGTCACCGTGGTCAGCACCGCTGTGCCGGGAAGAGCAATCGTCGATGGCGGATCAAAGACCTTTTCCTCGGATCGTTTTCAAGCAGGTGACGGCGGCGGTTTTGGATACGTGAAGGAAGATCCTCATGCGGCAGTCGAACGACTTACTGAAGAGCATGGCCACTTGAACATTCAGGGATCGGAACGTCGTTACCGGATCGGCGAAAGGTTAAGCATCATCCCCAACCACGTTTGCACCACTGTCAACATGCACGATCAGATCTACGGTGTGCGTGGTGAGGAGGTTGAAGAAGTATGGACGGTAGCCGGTCGAGGGAAGGTGCGTTGATGCGGATCATAGGCATTGCCTTTCTAATCCTGTTGGCTTTGGTCTTTCCCGCGTTTTCGGGTGCCCAACGCGCTTACGATCTCGTTATCCTCAACGGCCGGGTGATCGATCCGGCATCACGCACTGAAGCGGTGCGTAATCTCGGTATTTCCAACGGCACCATCAAAGCAATCAGTCCAAATAGACTTGCCGGCCGCGTCGTGATCGACGCTCGTGGTCTCGTTGTGTCGCCGGGATTTATCGATCTGCATCAGCATGGGCAGGATGAAGAAAACTATCGCTTCAAAGCAATGGACGGAGTAACGACTGCGCTCGAATTGGAAGTCGGTACAGGCGATGTTGCTGCGTGGTATGCACAACGAGAACAAAAGTCGCTGATCAATTATGGAGTCAGCGCCGGACACCTGGCCGCGCGTATGGGCGCGATGCGTGAACCGATTACGTTTCTGCCGACAGGCGAGGCCGCACGCAGAGCTGCTACAGACTCCGAGATCGATGAGATGAAGCGGCGGCTTGAACAAGGATTGAATCAAGGTGCTATCGCAGTCGGATTTGGAATTCAGTACACACCCAATGCTTCGCGTTGGGAGATTCTCGAGATGTTTCGTGTGGCGGCGCGTTACGGAGCGTCGTGTCACGTTCACATGCGCCATGCGGGTGTGAAAGAACCTTCGAGCAGTATCCAGGCATTGGAGGAAGTGATTGCCGCCGCTGCGATCACAGGTGCGCCTTTGCACGTCGTTCACATTCAAAGCACGGGTGGACCAGCAACGTCGAAGTTGTTGCAGATGATTGGTGAAGCGAAGTCGCGGCAACTCAACGTGACCACAGAATGTTATCCGTACATTGCCGGAATGACGGACATCAAGTCGGCAATCTTCAACGAAGGATGGCAGGAAGTTTTTGGCATTGACTACAAAGACTTGCAATGGGCGGCAACGGGTGAGCGTCTGACAAAAGAAACGTTCGACGACTACCGGAAGACAGGCGGCATGGTGGCGGTTTTCTCGATGACGGAAGAGGTGGTGACGGCGGCCATCAAGAGCCCCTTCACGATGATTGCCAGCGACGGCATTCTCGAAAAGGGAAAAGGGCATCCACGCACGGCCGGCACTTACTCGCGCATCCTCGGAAGTTATGTGCGCGAGAAAGGGACGCTCAGCTTGATGGATGCGTTAACGAAGATGACGCTGATGCCGGCTCAGCGATTGGAGCGAAGAGTTCCGGCGATGAGGAATAAAGGGCGTATCCGCGTAGGCGCGGATGCTGATCTCACGATCTTCGATCCACGTTCGATAAGCGACAAAGCGACGTTTCAGGAACCGGCGAAATATGCGGAAGGCGTACGTTTTGTGGTTGTGAATGGTGTTTTAGTGGTGAAGGATGGAAAACTCGAAACAGGTGTTTATCCAGGACGTGCGGTACGCGCCCAATCGCACATCAATGGAACAAGATTTACAAGATGAAACATGATTAACAAGATAGGAGCCTTATTCGTAAAGACTTTGTTAACTCGTGAGTCCGGTCGTCATCCTGTAAATCCTGTTTCATCTTGTAAATCTTGTTCCATCTTTACTCCGGCAGACTAAGCTGATCGTCAACCAGCGTCTCCATCGGCACGCCCGCAAGACGGGCATAACGCAACACAATTAGTAAGTCAGGCTCGCGTGTTCCGAGCTCAAAATTCGAAACTGCGGAATAATGCACCTTCAGTTCTAACGCCCTCGCCATCTCCGTTTGACTCTTACCCAGACGCCTCCGGATCGCCAGCAACTTCTGGCTCAATTGGAGCGGTTTGTTTCGGCGCGAGCGTCCCATCAGGCCACAACTCCTGACGAAGATGCGCTCTTGTATTTATGTGTATTTTCACTTACACTGCGCGCCGACCTAGAGGATACCCGAGTCGCCCGAACTGGTCGGGCACATCTCACTAGCGGGTTTTCCCTCGTGCCTTAATCAACACTTGCTCCTTTTCATTTTGAGATAAATTCGGAGCGCATGCCCGGAGGCAAATTGTGGGTGTTGCCTGTGCGTTCCGCCGAGAGCGGTAGTTCGGCTTCAGAATCGTGCTGCCGCTCTCACCTTAGGTACTGCCCACAAACTGTCGCACACGTATATGAGTATCGCCGGCATTAGCTTAGGCGAGGTTGTTAGCTCATCTTCGTAAGAGGCGAGGTTATCGCGAGGATTTTCGCTTGGCAATATCCTTTGCCCACGGTCCTGGCCTCCGCGCGAACGCTCATACTACACGTAACAACGCGGATTTTCACTGATCAAATTTGATCAGTCAGACTGTTTTATTTTTTGTGGTCCAACTCGCACGTGTGTTTCACCGCATAAGTCAACACTACACACCCATTCGATAACTCGCGACACTCTTTCAACTCGAGATCGATCTGCCGGGTCATCTCATAAAAGAGTGGTATTCCCGATCCGAGTAACACTGGATGCACATTGATACCGATCTCGTCGATTAGATCTGCTTCGAATAAAGATCGAGCGAGCACACCACCGCCCATCAAGCAGATATCCTTACCTGCTTCTGCTTTCAAACGTCGCACGACTTCGACCGCATCGTCAGAAACAAATGTGAGGTTCTTCTTATTCTTCTTTTTCAACGTGCGTGAAAATACATACGTCTTCACATCGGACGAACCACCATAACCCCCGCCGTTTTTAGTGGCGACTTCATAAGTGCGACGACCCATCAACACCGTGTCGATGTTCTTCCAGTAGTCTTTCATGATCTGTGCTACTTCTTTGCACCAGAGCAGCCAATCAACCGCATCGTCTTTGCGCGCGATGAAATTATCGAGACTGTTTGCTCCACCAAATGTGATCTTCCGCATGATGGTGTCTGCCTCCTCCGTTATTTTTTTACACATTCAAACCTTACCGATCTTTCATGACACCTTCTGTCATATTTGTGAGCTACAATTCGCGGGATGCGCGCGGACCGTTTGTTTTCAATAGTGTTGCTGTTGCAATCGAATCGGCAGATGACTGCTCGAGATCTGGCCACGCGTCTGGAAGTCTCTGAACGAACCATTCATCGCGACATGGAAGCCCTGAGCGGCGCCGGGATTCCGGTTACTGCTGCGCGTGGCCTGGGTGGTGGCTGGTCGTTGCTTGGCGAATACCGCACCAGTCTCACGGGACTCACCGAGACCGAAATCCAATCGCTATTCGTAACCAAACCCGCGAAGCTGCTGGCTGATCTGCACCTCGAAAAAGCCGCAGATGGCGCTTTGTTGAAATTGCTCGCATCGTTGCCGGCGGCATTTCGACAGGGAGCCGAACGTGCTCGCCAGCGAATCCACGTTGACGTCAGCGGTTGGTCCAAGCGTGAAGAAGCGGTGCCCTTGCTTCCCGTTTTGCAGGAAGCTCTCTGGCTGGAACGCAAACTCAAAATCAGTTACGAGCGCGGAGTGAATTGCGAATCGGTGCAACGCGTGCTTACTCCTTATGGTTTAGTCGCCAAAGGAAGTGTTTGGTATCTGGTAGGTTCGGTCGATGGAAGCGTTCGAAGTTATCGTGTCTCGCGCATTTCACAAGTCGAAGTATTGGACGAGCATGCACCGATTCCGGATGAGTTCAATCTCGGACTCTACTGGGATCAATCTTCGACCACCTTTAAAAAGAGCGTGCCAAATTACCTCGCGACTTTTTGGGTCGTGCCATCAGTCGTGCCACGACTACATTTCGCGGGCCGATTCGCACGCGTCAACGAACTCGACGAAACCGACGCGCGCGGTTGGAGAAAAGTCGAAGTCGGTTTTGATGTCGAAGAGATGGCCTGCGAGTATGCAGTCTCGTTCGGGCCGAATCTGGAAGTTATTTCACCAACAACCTTACGCGAAAAGGTGATCGCAATGACGAAAGCGACGCTGAAGTTTTACGGTGAGTGAAATTCTTAACACGCAGTGCGTGTGATAAATCCTCCAGAAAATTGTAACGCAAACACAACCCGCGGACTGGCTCGCCTGTTTCAAAGTAGCTCACCCTAAAACCTCCCAAAGAGTTCTTGATCGCAATTTGAGCCGGCGGTGCAGCCCGATGTACGGACACCCGTGTCCACTCACCGCGCATGCGTCTGTTGCTCGCGTCGTCTCATTAACAACTTAAAAGGAGACTCACCATGTACAAGTTTAAGTATTCACTCGTCGGCTTGCTGGCTTTGGGTATTTTCGTTGCTGTGATGGTTGTTCCCACAGCAACCAGCGGGCGAAATGAAACTCACGCGTCTCAGCAAGGTCAACAGGATCTTCCAGACGTTGCAGCAAAGTTTCGCCGCGCTGAACGTCCAGTATTGAATGAATATATTGTTGTGCTTAACGATGAGGCTGTCGGACCGAAGGGCGGACGGTCATTAGTCCCAACTGTGGCGTCCAACCTGCGAGCAATTTACGGCGGAGCTCTCAGGCGCACATATCAACACGCATTATCGGGATTCACCGTCCGGATGTCTGAAGCGGCCGCACGCCGGCTCAGCAACGATCCGCGCGTCGCGTTTGTACAGGAAGACAGCGAGATCACGCTCTCAACCACGCAAACAGGTGCGACCTGGGGTATCGATCGCATCGATCAACGTAACCGCCCGCTTTCCACTACCTACAGCTACACGGCGACGGGTGCAGGTGTTAAGGCCTATGTTATCGACACCGGCATTCGCGCCACTCATCAGGACATCGCCGGCCGCGTTCTCGCGGGTGTTAACACCGTTGATGCAACTCCAAGCACTGAAGACTGCAACGGTCATGGAACACACGTCTCCGGCACGATCGGCGGCACTACTTTCGGAGTCGCCAAAGGGGTAACGCTCGTGGCAGTGCGCGTGTTTGGTTGCGGTAGTTCAACTACCATCGCGGCTATCATTGCGGGCGTGGATTGGGTGACCGGCAATCACCAGGCCGGCGAACCGGCAGTGGCAAATATGAGTTTGGGCGGCGGAGCGAATGCGGCTCTCGATACGGCTGTGCGCAACATGATTGCTGATGGAGTTTCAGCGGCAATCGCCGCGGGCAACGGAAACATCCTCGGATTTCCGGTCAACTCCTGTAATCAGTCGCCGGCGCGCGTGGCCGAAGGCATTACGGTAGGCGCATCTGACATAAACGATGCGAAAGCGTCGTTCTCAAACTTTGGGACGTGCGTCGATCTTCATGCGCCGGGAGTAAACATTCTTTCGTCGTGGGCCACGAATGATACGGCTACCAACACGATCAGTGGAACTTCGATGGCGTCACCGCATGTGGCCGGCGTAGCGGCGCAGTTCCTGCAAAATAACCCGCTCGCGTCGCCTGCAACAGTGCAACAGACGATCAAGGATTTGTCGACCAAGGGTATCGTGACAGGTACGGGAGGAGGATTGTTTGGCGGTGCAACGCCGAATAATCACCTGTTGTTTACGAACTTCTGAGTTATTGGACGCCCTCCCTGGAGTGCGGTGCCTTGGCACCGCTTTGGTCAAATTGGCGTTCTGCCAAAGCCGAAAGATAGATCTTACTTTGACCAAAGCGCCAACAAGGTGTCGCACTCCAGGGAGGCGCCCATTTCTACTGTGAGTATGATAAATTTCCGCTATGAAAATCGACCGCCGCAACTTCCTGTTCGCGTCCTCGGCTGCTCTGCTGGGCCATAATCAGATAACGTCCGCCTTCGGCAAAGCACGTCGTGAATTTTCCGGTTTGCTTGCGTTTCGCAGTCAATCGGCGAGTTCTAAACAGGTAAAGGTTTACACCACCGCCGATAAAACCGATCACCGGATTTCGCAGACTGATACGCTGGGATTTAAAGCGGCCGGCCAGCCGAAGGAAACGCAGATCTGCGTCTTCGTCGATCCGGGCAGGCAGTTTCAAACCTTTCTCGGCATTGGTGCTGCCCTAACTGATTCTTCCGCGGAGACGTTTGCCAAACTGCCGGCGGCGAAACAGCGCGAGTTTATTACGGCCCACTTCGACGAGCAGCGTGGCATCGGTTACAAACTGGCGCGGACAAACATCCACAGTTGTGATTTCTCGAGCGGCAGTTACACCTACGTCGACGATGGCGACAAAGAACTGAAGTCGTTCAGCGTCGCTCACGATAAAAAATACCGCATCCCGTTTATCAAAGAAGCGGTTGCCGCGACTCGCAACCGGTTGAATATCTTTGCCAGCCCGTGGAGCCCGCCCGCGTTCATGAAAGACAACAACAACATGCTGCAGGGCGGCAAACTGAAGCCGGATCATTTCCAGTCGTGGGCCAACTATTATCCGAAGTTCATCCGGGCGTATGAGGCTGAAGGAATTCCGATCTGGGGTATCTCGATTCAGAACGAACCGATGGCGACGCAAAGGTGGGAGTCGTGTATTTACTCTGCCGAGGAAGAGCGCGACTTTCTCAAGAATTTTCTTGGACCAACTATGAAACGCTCCGGGTTGGGTGATAGGAAGATCATTGCCTGGGATCATAATCGTGACCTGATCTTTCAAAGAGCCAGCGTCATGCTCAACGATCCGAAGGCGGCCAGTTACGTTTGGGGCATCGGTTATCACTGGTACGAGCCGTGGAGCGGCGGCGATCAGATGTTTGATAACGTCAGGCTGGTCAACCAGGTCTTTCCTGACAAGCATTTGATCTTCACGGAAGGATGCGTCGATTCGTTTGATGCCAAGCGAATTGGCGAATGGAAGTTTGGCGAACAGTACGGGCGCTCGATGATCCACGATTTCAACAACGGGACTGTCGGCTGGACTGACTGGAATATTTTGCTGGACGAAACCGGTGGTCCAAATCACGTCAAAAACTTCTGCTTCGCGCCGGTGCACGCGGATACGAGGACGGGTGAGTTAACGTATCTGAGTTCGTACTACTACATCGGTCATTTCTCGAAGTTCATTAAACCGGGAGCGAAGCGGATCGCGAGTTCGCCGAGTCGGAGCCAACTGTTGTCGACCGCGTTTCTTAATCCGGATGGACAGGCGGTGGTGGTAGTGATGAACCCAACCGACAAGCCGGCGTCGTACTGGCTGTGGGTTCACGGCGACGCCGCGGAAGTCAACAGCCTGCCGCATTCGATCCAGACGCTCGTGTTCTAAAAAGGATTTCTCTCGCGGTTACGCAATGGCGCGGCTGTAAAAATTTGTGTTTTGACGTGGCGTCGCCGCGCTGCCGCGAGAGAAAATTTCTTAACTACGGCTCAAGCCCGGGCTCGTACGTCACAATAAATTCCAAGAACTTCGATACCTCAATCATGTCCTTCCCGGTGAAACGGATGCTGTGCGCATCGGTGCGTTCGACAATGCTCAGATAGCTCAACACTTCCGACGGCCGGTAATTCTTGAAACGCACGTCAAGCTGGATTGGACCAGACAGCTTGTACGGTTTGAAATCCCGGATGCGGCCCATCGCAGTCTTCACCTTGTCGCGTATTAACTGGTAACTCGCTTCCGGCATCATCGTCTTTGCCGAATGAAATCCCGAAGCCCACTTCACGACCGCTCCTTCAACATTACCGAGTAATGCCTGAGTTTCTTTAACTACGACGTCGTCGCCGGAAATCATGATCACCGGCACGTTGAAATGTCCTGCGATTGCTGCATTCAATCCGGCTTCCGACATCGAAACGCCTTTCAACCGCACATCGGCGAGCCGGGCGCTGGAAATAGTGTGCGCCCGCACGCCCTGCGCGTTTGTGGTCGCACTGTGATAACCGATAAAGATCGCACCGGCGAAAGTTTCATCGATGCCCTGCATCATCATCAACGGCCTGGGCCAGGCACGAACCAGCATGATATTTTTCGGAAGTTTCTCAATCAACAAATTTTGTCCGTTGCCATGAGAGTCGCTGACGAGAATCTCAGTGGCGCCCGCTGCAAACGCCGCTTCGATCGCGGCGTTTACTTCGTTGGTCATGAATTCGCGGAAGCGAGCATATTCAAAACCCTGCGGGCCGAGTTGCTCGTTGGTTACCACGCCAACGACGCCTTCCATATCAGCAGAAATATAGATTTTCAACGGACGTGTTTGTGCATTGATACTGATTGCAAAGCCCATTACCAACAGTAGAAGATAAAAAGCACGAGCTTTCATTGATGCTCCTTTTCGATAGCAGGATTTGCCATGCAAAGACGCCAAGTCGAAATCTTTTGCATCTTGCTTTGCGTCTTTGCGTGGGAGGTTTACTTCACCACTTCGATCACGCGAATAGACTCAAGCGCGCGCAGATACTCAACCACTAAGTCTAACGGTATTGGACCATAAACCGCGGCCACGTAATCGCGAATCTCCTGCGCGTTACGACGACCGTTTACCAGATTCAACACCTCATAAGCGTACTCACTACCGCTGCCCCGCACTCCCTGATACTGCAACAGCCGCACTGAACTCTCACGCGCCTCTCCGTAATGATCGGTGAAGTAATCATAACCAAATGCCGACATCGTTCCCTTGAGTTTTGCGTTGCGCCGAAAGCGTAACAACCCATCGCCGGTGGCTACCGGAGCGGGTCCAGCCTCGCCGATTATTTTCTCCCTGTGAACCAGAGACTGGTAAGCCAGTTCGCGAAAATGCTCAGGTATTAGAAAGAACCTTTGCATCGAATCGACGACCGCGCGCTCGTAAGCGAGATGAAAGCGAGTCAGGTTTGCAGCTTCAGTTGACTGAAGTTTGCTCCGGCGCCCAAGCATCGTTGCGGTCCGGCGCAGACTGTTCTTCTGCCAAACTCCCAGAATCGCGTTCGTATCCCGCGATTCAACATTCGCCAGAAAGTAGGCGCTGGCCGCACCGATAAAAGCGGCGCGCTTCAGCTTTGTCGGATCGACATTCGCGGGCGTGTCGAAATTGGTGTGGATGTAGCGATCGGGCCAGTCGTTCAGGTAGATCGACGGGATGCCAAACGAACTGTCGCTGTAGACCTGATGATCGCTGCCCAGTGAGAACTCCGCCATCTCAGCCTGCAAAGGTTCCTTGCCGCCTTCAGGCGCAACCAAGGGAAAAGCAGCATTCGCTCCACCGGCAAACTGCGCCGATTGTTCGTTAACAAATTCTCCGAAGTGTTCGGCGACATCATTTATAAACGACGGCAAACTCGCTGGACCACGAGTGACGTGGAAGATCGCTTTTGTTTCCGGACCACCGCCAACCATATCCATGTGAATCACGGCTTTGATACGCGAAGCATACTCCGGACGCGCATTGAGCAACGTGAGAGTTCCCTCGATCTCGGGAGGCCAGATAAAGCGAATGGTCCGTTTCGGTCGCGCGATCTTTCCTTCGCGGATCAGTTTGCTGAACGTTCGGGCCACTTCGAGAATTGCCACGCTTCCACTCGCGTTGTCGTTAGCGCCCGGTCGTTGGTGATCGAGGTGACAACTGAACGCGATCTCTTCATCGCGCAGGTTTGGATCACTTCCGGGGATGGCGGCGGTGACGATGTGATAAAAGCCCGGCCATTTCCCGGCTTTCACAGTTGCCTGAAGCCGAATCTTTTCACCCCTGCTAAGTCGCGTTTGAAAGCTGCGTGCTTGCTTGAGCGAGATCATGAAAGCGAAGGTTGGTTTCGCGGCGAAGGTTTCAAGATGCCCCCAGCGAATTAGATTGTCGTTTTCTCCGTGCCATGCTGTTCTTTGATTCTGTGCGTAGCTGACGATTCCCGCAGCACCGAATCGTTCAACAGCGAGACGCGCGACGGCGCCGGGTTGAGCGGCGGCCAATACGATCTTCCCGCGCACATCTTTGTTTCTGTAATCTTGTTCCGAAGTGCCGTTGTTAACGTCAATCAACTCGGCTGTGGCTTCACCGCTTTCGCTGTCTTGTGCCAGCGTGATCGGCATTGCGTCCCAACTAGCGAGACGCGCGTGTTTGGTCCAGGTGCCGTTGGATTCATGCAACTCCCAAAGTTCTGCAAAGTCTGCGTCCCAGGGTTGGCGCGACTTTTGGGTGCCGTAGAAGATTATGCCGTCGGCAGCAAACTGCTCGATGCGGGCGTCGCTGATTCCATAACCGTCGAGTTGTTCGAGGATGTGCTGGGCCGCAGATCGAAATCCGCGCGAACCGCGCATGCGATGAAAGCGAGTGATGTACTCGAGATTGCGCTTGGCGGTTTCACCGGAGAGCTCCTGCGATAACGCGGCGACGATGTCGTCAGGCAGAAGCGTCGTCTGTGCGTTTGCTGTATTCAGGTTGAGCAGCAGGCAGAGAAAACACGCAACCAGTCTTTTCACGTTTTGACTCCTGGCGGATCAGGAAGAGTGGAGCGCGCGCATGCTAACACAAACTTGACGATTGCAGCGGCTTCGTCAAGAATTCTGCGCCATGGACATATCAGATATCAAAAACCTCTTTAATTACATGGAATGGGCCAATGATCTGGCGTTGGAGGCGGCGGCAAAACTGCCGGATGAGAGTTTGCGGCGAGACGTCGGTATTAGTCATCAGTCGATCTTTGGAACGCTGTTGCACATGGCTGGTGCGGAATGGATTTGGCTGGAGCGTTGGCACGGGCGTTCGCCGGCGAAGGCTGAGGCGTGGGCGCGATGGACCGGGGAGGCTTGCCCGGATCTGGCGACGTTGAAAGAACGTTGGACCGCACTTGCCGATCTGCGCGCGCAATTTGTTTCGCAGTTGGATGAAGAGCGATTGCGGGCCGAGTTGGCGTTCCGGTTATTGAGTGGTGATGCGAGCTCGATGCCGCTCGTCAATCAGATGCAGCACGTGGTTAATCATGCGACGTTGCATCGCGGGCAGGTGGTCGGAATGATTCGTCAACTCGGAATCGATCCACCCGCCACCGATTTGCTCTTTTACCTCCGCCGCGACATTTCACCGAAATAAAGCCACGGATAACACGGATGAAAATCCGGATTTTATCCGTGTTATCCGTGGTCTGGTTGCTTCCGCCTCTACAACGTTGCGAGGTATGTGGTGTAGCGATCGACCGCAGTTGAAACGGCATATTTCTCGGTCTTTGTTAAGGGGCGGGTAAAGCTGAACTCGACGGTGTTATTGACGCGTTTCCAATTACCGGCGGCGACGCCGTCGATCACTACCGCCGGGCCGAGCACACCCCACGTATCCATCTCACCCGGAACGAAAAGCGGTTGGCGATCTTTGTACGCAACGAAATATTCATCGTAAGCCGGGAGAAGATACGCGGACGTGCCCGATCGTTTCGCGGTTTTAACTTTGGAACTCCAGTAAACCTTTTCGTCAATCACAAGCTCTGCAATCTGACTCTTAACCGACGCAACTCCGTTTCTCGCATCAGCGACAGTCAAACCTGACCACCACACGAAGTCCTGCAACGTTGCCGGTCCATGACTGGTGAAGTATCGCTGCGTCAATTTCGCCAGCGCTTCTTCCCGGATCAGCGCCGGCGCCTCCGGCACACGTTCATCAAGCAACGCATAAGTAAACTGCTTACCCTTCATTGGACCACTACAAACAACGCCATCGAGCTCGGCACGAAACATGATGTGGCTTATGCGAAGAGGATCGTCCGCCGCTATGCCTGCGTCGCTCAGCGCCTTGCGCAATTCGGTGCGCATCAAATGCTTACCGCCTTTCAAAACCCTTTTCAGAACCTGGTTGCAGCGCTTGAACTCTGCTTCATCCAGTTCGAGCTTGCGATAATTTGGACCAGCTTTCTGATTGACACGCGGCGCCGTGAGCGCCAACAGCCAGCGAATGTCTTCCGGAGCCACAAAGTGCCATGTCGGGCGCATGAGATGCGTGCGCAGTATCTCGCCACGGTTATAAGCCGCTTCGATCAGTGCGTGAGTTGCGCCACGCATTCGCAACGCGAGCGCCCACTTCGCGGCGTTGAAGTCCTGCGCCTGAACCGCGCCGAGCCAGCGCACCACGTCTGCCGGATTCTTAAACTCAGATGAAGAGAGTTTGTGGTTGTGAAGGCGCGTTGTGATGAAGTCGATGGTAGCCACGGATTAAACGGATTTTATCTCAGTTCTACTGAAGTAATAGTTTTAGACAATGGGATCGTAAATGCGTCACGCTCGAAGACAAACTTTTGAGTTGGAGCATATGTGCCGATTCCAGGAAGCTTCGCTGGTTGCTGGACACGCAATCGTGCGTTCGGAGTTGAAGCACTCGCGGCAGACAGCGTGATGCGCACAACATTCGATCGAGTATTGATTGAAACTCGTTCAAAAGTTCCGGCATCGAGCGTCAACCAAAGACCGCGTGGTGCGATGTACACGCGTTTCCGAAACGAGTCGAGTGGTTGGATGTTGATCCAGTTGCCGTTAGCATTAACGTTTCCGCCAAACGACTGCCAGCCGAATTCCGGATGATCGATCACGTAAGTGGCGGTATTGAAAGCGTGACCAAAGAAGTTTGGTCCATAGTCGCCCGTGTAAGGATCCCACTTCAGAGTCGAGGGAAACGAGTGAAACGCCACCGATGCAAATCCTTCCTCGTCGATGTTTGACAGAGCACCCATCGTGCCGCCGTATCCGACGCGCAACAAGTATTCGTCCTGTGGGTTCTCACGATAGTGCGAAAGCACCGGAATTGCGTTTAAGCCCGAACCGTAATGATGGAGTTGTCGCTCGATTCGTCTGATTTTGCCGCCGTAAAGAAAATCCCAGTACCGGCGCGCGTTGCCGTTGTAACCCCAGTGCGGCAACGTCGGCATGTAGCCGATGATCGAGTTGAGCGAGACGAGCGCCTTATCGTCGTAACCAAAGTATTTGCACCACGCGTAAACTTCTTCCTGACCCGTCGAATCCCACGCCATTTCGCTGCCGAAGGGATATGGTTCCTGCTTCCAGCGGTCGGTGCGTTCCTTCATCAACGCTTCGAGAACGCCGGCCTTTTCTTTCCAAGCCTCACGTTTGAGATCTTCGAGCACGGAGAGAATTACGTCGCCCTCCATCAAGCCGAGTTCGACATAACCCACGCGCCGCCGCCCGTTGGGTTGACGCCCAAACATGAACCGTGCCGTTTCATAAGCCTGGTCCAGGTACCAATCCCAGGCATGATTCGTGACCAATCCATTGTGATTTCTGGCCAGGCGATACATCGACCAGTAAGCCGCGATTACGTGCGGGTAGTTATAGCCGCGCCCGATGGATTCAGCGTCGACTTTCTTCCAACTGGTCCACGTGGTCCAATCCAGCGCCGGATCGTATTTGAATGCCGGCACGTCCTGTGGTGAGTAGTAAAACAGGCTCTTTCTGACGCCAAACTTGTTTGGCCCATCTTTGTATTGCAGGCCGCCCCACAACACGCGATCGATAAACTGTTCGTATTTTTCAATCTCTTGCCTGCTCGGTTGGCCAAACTGCTTCATACCCGCGGCGAGCCATGAACCCGATCCGCCTTCGTCGCCCAGCCCGGCAATCCAAACGCGGCTATCCTGTGTGACGATCTTGTTAGTCTCGCGATCGAAGCTCATCACCGAAGGGCTGCGATGAAAAGGATCGTTTGGATCCTCAAACCACTGTTTGGTGAATAAGAAGTTACCAAGGTCGGAAACGGCTTGCGCAGACGGTTTGATCACGTAGTAGCTGATTGTTTGAGTGGAGTTGTCGTCATACGTGATCGTCAAACGTGCTCGGCCCCATGATTTTCCGCGAACGCTATAAGCTTTCCAGTTTCTTGTGGGTTTGAGTGGTTTGAGTTCCAAAGCGCCGGCAGGAAAGACAGTGGTGCGCGCGATCTTGCGATTGTGTTTTAAGAACAGACGACCATCGATATCCTGCGGCAGCACGTAGCCGGGAATACCTATAGCGACGGGCCGGTTATGGCTTGCGAGAGTTGTTTCCAGTTTGCGGATTTCGTCTGCTAACAAAAACCTGACGCCGTAGGTTTTAGTCGCGCCCGGGGCAATCGTGACCATCGTGGGAGGATTCCATTGAGCGACGCCGCGCCATTCTTCGTCGGCGAAGGCCTGCGTGTGGACCATCCAGGCGAACGCGCCTTCGAAGGTTTGATTCGGGCGCGTTGGTTCGTTGAGTAGTTGATAAGCCTCAAACGGTGTTTGACCTTCCGGGACGACGGCGAGTGCTGGTCCAAGCCCACTCAAGCGGGTGACTTGCAAGTAGCCGGCATCCTGGCCGATGTAAGGATCTGAGAACGAACATTTCTCGTGCGCTTCTTTGAGGTTACGGCCGGTGATCATGTTGTTGAAGATCATCGGGATTCCGAGCGCGCCGAGTTGCACGGGTTGTGTGGACTTGTTGCGAAGCTCAAAGCGGAGGGCGAGTCGGCCGTTGTCGACGATCCATGAGCGCGTGATGTGTAAAGGAATGTCGGCGGGCAGAGTTGGGGCCAGGTTCGCGGCGGCGAGCGTGGCGCCAGTGGCGCTCAGGGATTCAACCGGGTTGCGTGACTCTGCTGTGTCGTAACGTTGCCATGTTCCGGAGTCGCCCGAACGTAACCGGAGAATGAGATCGCCGAGGTGGTGATAGCGATTGGCGGCGCGACGTTCCAGGCGATCAGCGGGCGTGAAATCGAAGCCCGGGGATGTTTTTGGTTCGAGGGCGGCAATCGTTTGCGAGGCTTTGATGAGTTTGAGTTTGAAGTCGGGTGTGTCGAATTCGAGGAGGCCTTGATCGAGGCCGAGGGTTGCGGGTAATGCTGGTTGTTGGTTAGGGGATTGGGAATGCGCAAAGCTGAGAATTGTCAGCAACGCCAGAGTTGAGAGAATGAGTTTTCCACGCAAAGACGCAAAGGCGCAAAGGAAGAAATCAAATTCTTCTTTGCGTCTTTCTTTGCGTCTTTGCGTCTTTGCGTGGAAAGCTTTCATCGCTCCTCCGCACGAACCGTCCGGATCCCGAAAACAGTCGCCGTCTCATTCCCGCCCGACGCCAAAAACCGCACCGTCACCTTCTGCTTATTTTGCACAAGCCCCGCCGGCAGCCGGTAATCGACATCGTAAAACCTCCCCGTCGGACTACCCGGTGGATAGCGCTCGATCAGGCCTTCACCGACACGCTGTCCGTCCACGACGATCTCAAACGAACGCTTCGCGCGTTCTTCGGTACTGAACGTAACCACCAACGCCAACGACTTACTCGCGTCAACCGGCAGATCGAAAGAGAACCATTTCTTCGCTCGTCTGCCCGCGCGTCCCTGCACGCGATCGGCGGCGGTTTCCTCTCCCTGCGGATTGAATGCTTTCTCTTTCTCCGCATCACCAGGTTGCACAAACGCGATTGTCGCTGCTTCGAGTTTTTGCAGTTTTGCTTTCTCTGCCGCCAGTTCCTCAATCTTTTTCGTCCACTCATCCGGCGTCAGAAGATCCCAGTAAACCGCATACGTGCGGCGATGCAGGCGATAGAACGGAACAAACTGCACTTCACTCGCTGCGCCGTTCACGCTACGCCCCACACCCGCGGTACGAAAAACACCCAGACTGTCAGCGACTGGTTGCAACCATTCAGTCACGGGTTTGTCAGAAGTTACAAGAGCGGGAAGGGGTTCGGCTGGTCCACCGCGTCGCTCTGGTCCAAGATCTCCGGCCAGTACCAGTGGACCCCACATCAGCGCCGCGCGATCGGGATTATCCGCGAGACCCTCAATTCGCAGTTCCTTCGGCAAGCTCAACGCTACTGTGTCGCCGGTTTTCCAGGTTCGCTTCACCTCGACATACGATCCTGGCCCATCTTCCACCCTCGAGAGCTTGCCATTTACCTTGATCGCAAATCCGTTACCAGCCCACGCCGGCCGTCGCAAAGTGAGTGTGAAGGCTTTTGACTTCCGGAGTGTCAACTTGAGCGTTGCCGTGTCGCCTTCCGGAAAACTTGTTTCCATGTTTAGTGTGGCGCCCGCTGCCTGCCAGTTCGCGGTCGAAGGCACATACATGTTTATCCAGAGCCGGTCGCCGGATTCGTAGTAGATCCCGTCGGCGTGAAGACTATGACTCTCCATTCCACTGCCCACACAACAAGTAAAACTGCGGAACATATCCTGGTATTCACGACGTACGCCTCGACCCACCGGAACCATGTAACAAGTGCGCCCGTCCTCCGGATCGATCGACGCGAGGATGTGATTGAACAACGCTCGTTCTTCAAACTCCGCATACTTGATGTCCGGACGAATGGCGAAGAGACGACGTGTCATTTTCAGCATGTTGTAGACATTGCACGTTTCGTTGGTCCTGCCGTCCACGCGTTCAGCGAGCTGATCGGGTGGTCCAAAGTATTCGTCTTTGCCATGACCCCCAGTGGCATAACTGTGATCGTTGATTACTGCATCCCAGAAAAACTGCGCCGCCACGCCATCCGCCTTGTCGCCCGTGTAGATATACTGCATCAGCACGCCGAGCATCTTCGGCACTTGCGTGTTTCCATGTTGCCCGGCCAGTTTGTCTTCAGTCCGTTTTAGGGGATCGAGAAAAGCGTGGTGGTCGAAGCGACGTGAAAGCGCGAGCCAGCGTTGATCGCCAGTGTCCGCATAGAGATCGGCCAGCACTTCATTCATGCCGCCAAACTCCGTGTTGAGCATTTGTTGCGTTTGATCCGGATTGAGCCGGGTCATGATCCCCGCGGCCCATTCGGCAAACTTGACCTCCAGCTCGAGGGCAGTGCGGTTGCCGGTGAAGCGATAGGCATCACGCAGTCCGGCGTATGTTTTGTGCAGCGTGTACCACGGCGACCAGAGACCGTTCAGGTCAAAGAAGCTCGATTTGATATTTCCTTTGGCAACCTCGGCAAATTTTTCTCGAAGTCCCTCAAGCGCGCCGAGATATCCGTCACCGTTTTTATCCTGAACCTCTTTCATCTCATTCACGATGTAATCGGCGCGTTGTTTGAAACGCACATCGCCGGTGGCGGCGAACATCAAAGAGACGCCGGAGAGATAATGTCCGGCGATATGGCCGGTGAGATTTCTGCCGTCGCCGTCCCAGCCGGTGTAACCTTCGGCTTTTGGTGCGAGCCCGGCACGTTTGCGGTAGTAAGCCATCATGCGATCGGGTTCGAGTTTTAGGAGATATTCGGCGTTGAGATCCTGTGCGCGCTTCAATGGACCACCGGTAACGCGCACCGCCGTGAGCGGCAACGGCCTGGCAACATCCGGTACGGCTTGTTTGATCTGCTGTGAGTGAGCAGCGCCCGATATGACGACAAGCGCGATGGCGCAACTCAGAGTGCGCCTCACGAGCATCCTGATGTTCATCAAGCAATCTCCTTCAAAACGGACGCGGGGTTTTATCGAAGTGCGGCGCGTATTGTAAACAACGTGAGGGAAATCGGTAAGAGCGCCAGGCGTTAGACTTGTTTCACGCAAAGACGCAAAGGAAAGACGCAAAGACGCTAAGAAAAAAGGCACTGCATTTATTCTTCTTTGCGGTTTCCTTTGCGTCTTTGCGTCTTTGCGTGGAACGTTTGCATCGGGGTTGACGGATTGGCCGCAGACATGGGAAGGTGACGACCGAGTTAACACCATGAAGCGACGCATATCCTCCCTTCAAACCTTCTTCATGAAGTTCGTTTATCCGCTGATTGGCGTGCCGCTTTTGGTCGAAATCTTCCTGTTCTGGGACGTCGAAAATACGCTGAGATTGCCATTCATTTTTATAGTTATGATGCTGGTCTGGGTCGCCCGGCATGCATACAAGGAATGTTCGCAGTTCAAGAAAATCAGCATTGACGATCAAAATCTGTACGTCTCAAACTACTTGAAGGAAACTGTTATCCCCATTTCGCAAATAAAAAAGGTAACGGAGAACAAGTGGCTCGGGCGCCAGATGGTCGAAATTCAGTTGAGATCAGAAACTGAATTCGGCGATAAGATCCTCTTCATGCCTACCACGGAGACCTTTCTGTTTTTTATGACTCATCCCATTGTGAAGGAGTTGAACCATTTGGCGGCGGAGCGGCAAAAGGTTCTGATCAAGTAGCGTTTATGAATCGCAAGCTTGTACAAGTATGGTTATTACGATTTGCGGGAGCGGTCGAGATATTCGCATTCATCGCGGTGGTGATGCCGCGCTCGTGGATGGAGTTTTCACACACCGGCATGGGAATGGGTGAGTTACCGGATGCACCGGTGTTGATGTTCATGATCCGGCAGGCATCCTACACCTATGGCGTTCATGGATTATCGTTGTGGTTGCTCGCCTCCGATGTTGAGCGCTTCCGTCCGTTCGTGGTGTTTAATGGCTGGGCGTTTCTAGTTGCTGGGCCGGTGTTCTTTTTGATCGATCTTGCTTCCGGCATGCCGTGGTGGTGGACCATCGCGGATCCGTTTTCGTGCACGTTTTTTGGTGTGGCACTGCTTTGGCTCAGCCGCGGGACAAAAGACAACTATAAAGGGTGACAATTGATGTTTAGGAAAACAACTCTGCACGTCGTTGCAATCGCATTGATAATGGTTTTCTCCAGTTCGGAACTGTTGGCCCAAAAACGAATCAGCTTTCGGCGCGGGGCGAGTTCGGCAACCGTGCGGGGCCGGATCGGACCAGGAGGTTATCTGGAATATTTGATTAACGGGCGGGCAGGGCAATTGATGTCGATCGACATCACCTCCGGGAACGGCGCGGTGATTGTGAATGCCGGCAGCGCCAGCGGCAAGAACTTCAGTTTGGAAATGTCAGGCGGCGATCACATGCTCTCGATCGTCAACACCGGTCGCGGCGCGACTACTTACACGTTGACCGTGTCGATTCGGTAAGAAGAAAAGCCACGGATTGCACGGATCACACGGATAAAACTAAATCAGTGTGATCCGTGTAATCCGTGGCAAATGTTTATTGACCGATTACGGTGACGACAGTGCCGTTAAAGGCTGCGGTTCCGCAAAGGGCGTCAATCGCGAGGTTGTCGGTTACATCGTTGATGCTGGCTCCCGCGTGTTGTTGTGCGACGCCGATTTGATTTCCGGGCCGATCGTGACCCCACCCGTGCGGAATACTCACCACCCCGGGCATCATTTCATCCGAAACTTCTACCGGCACCACAATCGATCCGACGCGTGACTGGACCAGCACCTTTTGTCCGTTTGATAGTTGCCGGTGCTCCGCATCCTGCGGGTGCATGAGAATTGTGCAGCGCGGCTTCACTTCGTCGTCCCTGACCAGTCTATGACTGTTATGCAGCCACGAATTATTGCTGCGCAATTCTCTTCGCCCGATCAATAGCAACTCGCCGTTAGTATGAATCGCTGCGTCAAAATAGCGAGACTTCACGCGTGCGACATCTTTGACGTACGGTTCGGGCGCGAGTTCGATGCATTTGTCGGCCGTCCGCAAACGCCCCGGCAGGCATGAAGTCAATGGACCAAGATCGATGCCGTGCACTTCTTGCCGCAGTTTTCGCAACGACAATCCTTTTGAAAACGGGTTCAAGCGAGCGCCGTATGGTCCAAAACGCAAACCGAGATCGAGAATCCTTTGAGGCGTCGCAAACTGCTTCATCAACTTGCCCTTAACGCGACTGGTGAACCCCTTGCTTTCCATGCGAGTTTGCAGTTCGAGCAGGATTTCCCAATCCTGAAGCGTGTCTTTGTCGGTTGGAAACATCGGCGATGAAAACTTGGTGGTGTTCCGGATCGCCAGCAGATTAAACGCCAGATCGTAGTGGTCGCGTTCCAGCACCGAAGCAGGAGGAAGAATGATGTGCGCGTGGCGCGTGGTTTCGTTGACGTAGATGTCAATCGCCACCATGAACTCGAGACCTACCAGTGCCTGGTCCAACTCGCGTCCGTTTGGCGTCGAGAGCACAGGATTGCCGGCGAGAGTTACGAGCGCTTTAATTTGCCCGTCGCCCGGGGTCAAGATCTCTTCGGCCATCGCTGCCACCGGCAACTCTCCCGAAAACTCAGGCAGCTTTCGCATGCGACTGTGCCAGCGTGCAAAACTTCCGCGCGGCGCGACGCTCTCAGGTGCTGTAACCGGATCAAACGCCGGTAACGTAAACATCGAACCGCCGGATCGATCCAGATTTCCCGTCACGATGTTCAGCACGTGTATTAGCCACTGGCATAACCCGCCAAATTCCTGCGTGCTGACGCCGATTCGTCCATAGCAAACAGCCGCGTCGGACGCCGCAAATTCGCGCGCGAGCAGGCGGATGTCATCTGAACTGATGCCGGTTATCGGCGCCACTCGCTCCGGAGAAAACTCTTGCACAAGCGTTGCAACTGTGGCGACATTTTTGGTGAACGGTTCAAGATGGCCCAGCCGCGTTAGACCTTCGCCGAAAACGACGTGCAGTAACGCGAGCAGCAGCAGTGCGTCAGTGCCGGGGCGGATAAAAAGATGTCGATCGGCAACTCGCGCGGTTTCGTTTTGACGTGGGTCAATCAGAATTATCTTCCCGCCTCGCCTCCGAATCTCTTCCAACTTTCGCATTACGCCGGCGGCCGTCATCAAACTGCCGTTTGAGACGGCAGGATTGGCTCCCAGGATCAACAGGAATTTAGTGCGTTCGATATCCGCAATCGGAAGCAGCAGTTGATGACCAAACATCAGGAAGCCTGACACATGGTGCGCGAGTTGATCGACCGAAGTTGCGGAAAATCGATTGCGAGTCCGGAGGCTGCGAAGGAAGCCGGGCGCAAAGAGCAACGCGCCATAGTTATGAGCGGTCGGATTACCGAGGTAAGTGCCGATTGAGTTTCTGCCGTGCTTCGCGAGAATGCGTTTGAGGTTCTCAGTTACTTCAGCAAACGCTTCATCCCACTCAATCCGCTGCCAGCCATTCGCGGTGCGACGAAGCGGATATTTGATCCGGTCTTTATCGAAGTGCAGATCCTGTAAGGCAACTGCCTTCGGGCAAATGTATCCGCGGCTAAACGGATCGTCTTTGTCCCCACGGATATCCAAACGCTGGTCGGCGCGAACGGCGATTTCCACACCGCACATCGCCTCGCAAATGCTGCAGGTGCGGTAATGAAGCGGGCCAGGGGCGGCGATAGTCATAGCCAATGATACGTCAAAGCAGCCACAGATAACACGGATTAAAAATCGGATTTGTTATCCGTGTTTATCAGTGTTCGATTTCGATTAGAGGTTTGTTGCCGGTGGTGCCGCGGAAGGTGATGCTGATGCGGTAGTCGCCTTCGGTGTCGATCGTATCGGGTAGCCGGACGACGATTTGTGAGAGACCGTTGACATTCGCCACCTGGCGCAAGTCCTCGACCACGAGGGGAATGATGCGGTTTTGGCTGTCTTCGAGTTGGACCACTACGGCTGAGAGATTTTCGCTGGGCAGGAGTTCGATCCCGGAAGCGAAAAGAATGATTCGCGTGTGTTTGTCCGGGCCAAAAAGGTGATCGGTCAGCAGCGAGAACGGTTCGGGGAAGAGCAGGACCGAATTCAAAGCCACTACGCGCGATGTGTTTTCATCGATGGCAAGTAGTGGTTTGTCATCATCCAGAATTGAGATCGTACTGGTAAACGGACTGCCTTCCATTGCGCTCGCGCCAGGACCACTCAAAGTTATATTGATGGTTTCAGCACGTTCCGTTATCCCGTCATTGATTATCGGCACTACAAACGTCTTCACCGTTTCACCAACAGCAAACTGAAGCGAGCCGGAGGCGGTGTTGTAATCAGTGGGCTGGGTGGCGGTACCGTTAGTGGTGGCGTAGTTGATTGTTACCGCATTCGAAGTGTTGCCGGTGCGCGTAACGCTGACAGACACACTGCCGGCACTTTCGTTCACGATGTAACTGGTGGCGTTGAACTGAATGCTGCTCGTAGTTGTAGCCGGCCCAAACTGTCCGCGAATCTCACCCGCAGTGAAATTGGCACTGTGAACATTGATGTAGAGCAGCCCGTTTTTCAGATCCTGAACCTGTGAAGCGGTAAGCGTGATTTGAAAATCGCTTACCTGGCCGAGGGGCATTGGGAAAATCGCGGCAGCACTCACGCCGGGCCCGGCCGGACCATGAATATGAGTATCGGTTTGAGCACTCGATAGACCGGTGAATGTCAGCGATACGCGCGCGGTTTTTTCATCCGGACTAAGCAGCAACGTAGCTCGTCCGGTTGCGGTTGAATTGTTTGCGGGTACTTCCTGCGCGCCGTTCAAATTCGCCACAAACAACGAACTCGGTTTTGACTTGATCTCGTAAACCGCCCCATTCGAAAGCGACACAACAAACACGTTGCCGTTTGGACCAGTCTGGATATCCGTAGTGATGCCAAAATCTTTCCCGATCAACAAGCTCTCACTCTCAGTTTGATCAAACTTATCGACGTTATCTGCGACGCGATCCGCAAGTCGAGAATCGCTGAACGCAAAATGTTGCCGGTCGGCTGTCAATTTGAACCGGAAAAGAAACCCGTTGTGCAAAGTCGTCCGCGATGCGCCAACAAACAAATCGCCTTCAAACTGCGGACCGAGCCCTCGCCCTCTCACAAAACCAATCGGCGACGGCGCCACTGCGTATTTCCAACTGAACTCGGGATCGGTGTACTGCGCACCCGGAAGGGTAAACATGCGCGAGATCGCTTGTTGCGGAGTGGTAGCGATGTTCGACGGCGGCCAGCGAAGTTGTTGCAGATTACCGGCCGCGTATGTCATCTCGATCGTTCGAAACTCATTGACACGACTCACCGGTCCCATCGTTTGTATCCAGCCGCCATTGAAACCCGCCGGCACGCGATTGATTTCGTCAAATGCGTCGTCGCCGTTTTCCTGCGTCCACAACGCGCCACTCAGCGGATCGAAGTCCATACCAAAACTGTTTCGCACTCCATAGGCGAAGACTTTCTTGATATTCGCAGCGGCTTCGCCGGTTAACGCGGTGGCAACGCTGAAGAACGGATTATCCGTGGGCGTGGAACCGTCGTCGTTGAGACGAAGAACAACACCGGTCAGGTGCGCATCGTCGGGTTCGGGTCCGCCGAACTGATCGTCGGGAACCGGACCGCCGGTCGCGAGGTTTTGGAGAAAGCCGCGACGACCGTTGTCGCCAAAGATGATGTAGATCTTGCCGTCTGGTCCAAAACGGATCACGCCGCCATTGTGATTTCCGCGTGCCGGTTGGCCCGCATCCTGTTGTAGCGCGCGCAGCTTGATCAGATTGCGATCGAATGTCAGCGTGGAGCCGTTCCAAGCGTAGCGATCGACGCGATTGCCGAGCAGCGCGATTTGATCGATGTTGGGCGTGTCGGCGCCGGTAGTGCTTTCGGTCCAGAACAGATACACAAAACCGTTCTGAGCGAAGTTTGGATGTAGCGCGATTCCCAACAGGCCGCGTTCGGAAGCATTGTTTACTGGAAGATCAAGTGCAGTGCTGTGCAGCGATCCATTTACGATTCGTTGCACGCGGCCGGTTGCTCTTTCGAGCACCAGAAAATCGTTTGGTCCAATAAACGCCAGGCTCGTCGGTTGATCCAGACCCGCGATAACTGTGCTCACGGTCAGGTTGTCGTCAAGCATCGTCGGCGACGCGGCGGCGGCCTGGATGACGGTCGTGGCGTTCGCGGTGTTGTTAGACGAATCGAAATCGCTTTCGCTCGCACTGACGGTGGCCACGTTTGTAATTTCGCCGGGCGCTCCCGGCGTAACCACGATGGTCACGATCGCGCTGTTGCCCGCCGCGAGCGTTCCGAGGTTGCAATTCACTGGTCCAGTTCCGTTGCAATTTCCCTGGGTTGCGGTTGCCGAACCAAATGCGACGCCCGCAGGCAACGTGTCTGTAACGGTCACGTTCGTCGCCGGTCCTGGACCATTGTTGGTGACGGTGATGCGATAGGAAAGGGGAATGCCTGCCTGTCCGGGATTTGGCGAGGCCGTATTCGTAATAGAAAGATCCGCACTCGATGGACTGACAATATTTAATCCGGCAGGTATCGAGTTTTGTAGAGCACCCGATTGACCATTGATATTGAAAATGTGATTGCCGATCGGTGAGTTCAAACTGGAGCTCAAAGTTAACGTCGCAGTCTTCGAATTGGCGTCAGTGATGTTGACTGGAGTGGAATTGAAAACCGGTATGACCCCGTTCGGAAGATTGCTTGCGCTCAAATTTACTTCGCCCGTGAAGCCGGCGAGCGGTGTCACGGTCACCGTGTAAATCGCAAAACCGGTCGGAACTATATTTCGCGAGCCCGGGCTGACACTGAGCGCAAAATCGGGCGTGGTAGAGGCGGGCGCGGAGACGACAAAAGTCTTGTAGATGTAGTCGCCCGAAGTATTGCCATCGTTGTTGGCATGATTGCCGGCCGCATAGAACGTAACTGGTCCAACGTCGGTTGAAGGAGCAGTCCAGTTAAACGTCCAGCTCGCGCCGTTTTGTTGACCGATAAATGTTCCGGCGGCGGTGTGTTCAATGTACTGGCGTGCCGACCCTGGACCGGCATTATTCAGCACCTGCGTTAAGCCATTTATGCTTTGCAGCTCACCGGCTTTTTCATCGGAGGCGGTGTCGAGTACGGTTAGTTCAAAGCCCCAGCGCAGTCGCGTTGGATCGGCGTTCTGATGAGTGACGGTGATGGGATAAGTTTGGCCGGGGACGTAAGTCTGAGGCGCGTTGATGAATATTCTGCCTGTTCCGGCGTCAGGCGGGACATGACATTCGGCGCAAGCTTCCGGTTCTTCCTGCGGCGCTCCGGTATAACCTGCGGGTGGACCAGCCGAGAAGGCGTGCACCGGCGGCGTGCCGGCGTTGTGAGTTAATGCGAAACCGAGAAACGCGGCGAGTAAAGACGCTAATACAGTGAGACGGATTAACCACCAAGAGTCACGACGCGCCTTCACGTTTATTGAACCACGGATAAACACGGATATTAGATCTGATTTAAATAATCCGTGTTCATCTGTGGCTTATGCCTTTCTAAGCCATGAATCCCAGGTTCGGAGTTGCGAAGCGCCCAATCAGTGGAAACACTGCCGGTAAATCCGCGGTTGATAAACCATACCAGTTTGCCAGTGTGGCTGCGTATTGTTCCACGGACGTCGTCGGAATCCAACGGCCACGCGGGCTTGAACCACCGTCAGTATCATCCGGACCACCGAGACGCAGCGTCGGATACGTTCCATAAAGCGTATGGCCCAACACCGATCCGCCGACGATCAGTTGATGATTTCCCCAGGCGTGATCTGTGCCTACCGTGTTCAGTCCGGAGCCGGCCGGTTGGAACGTGCGCCCGAAGTCTGACATGGTAAAGGTCGTCACGTTGTTTTGTATACCGAGCTCGACAGTGGCGGCGTAGAAGGCGCCAATTGCCTGACTTACTTGCGTCATCAAGCTTCCCTGGCCAGGAATTTCCGCTGAGTGCGTATCGAAGCCGCCGATCTGCGTGAAGAAGATCTGCCGTTTCATGTTGATGCCGACGAGGGGATCTTTGCAGGCTTTGATCAATAGTGCCACTTGTTTGAGTTGCCGTCCCAGCGACGTGTTGGGAAACGCCGTCAACAGAGTTGGGTTCACACTGCTTAGCGCATTGTCAGTTTGAATCGAGCCTGTTCGGATGTCGCTCGCGGCTTTGACGAGCTTGAAGTTGTTGTCGAGCGTGCGAAGTTCGTTGAACGTGGCGAGTCGCGAATTCTGTTCGCTTGTGCTGCCCGACATTACGAGCTGAAGGACGTTTGCCAGCGGAGTTCCGGAGTCAGCAACGGCGAGTTGCCTTGTATCAACGCCGGTCAAAAGAAGATTGACGCCGGCGATCGAAACGTTACTCGGAAACGTAGCCGAGCCATTGAGTCCATTCGCTTTATCTGATAACCGCCCGCCCCAACCGGTTTGACTCACATTGTTTGAGATCGCGGTTTGAAATAGTCCTACCTGATCCGAGTGCGAGAAGAGTTGCAGCGGTTTCTTTCCGGTGCCGTTCTGGTACGTAGTTCGAGTAAGCGGTTCTACCAGTGGTCCATTATTGCAAAGCACCGCGAGCTTCCCTTGATTGAAGAGGTTCTGCATCTCCGGCATGTTCGGGTGAAAACCGTAGGAACCGCCGCTAACCGGCGACACGGGCAACAGGCTGGCCTGCGCGATTGCCAGTCCGGCAGTGTTGCGAACATTCGAATAGCCTTCAACAAAGCTACCGGCCGGGCCGTTGTACTGGTCCAACGAAACGAACATGTTGTTGCCGTCGTTGCCGCCGTTCAGAAAAACGCAAACGAGCGCTTTGTAATCAGTTGCTGCTTGCGGTGTGAGCGCTTGAACGACGCTGAAAGTATCGATACTCGAAGCCATCGCCACGCCGCCGAGGGCACAGACGCTTGAACGTAGAAAGTCTCTGCGATTGATTGCCATGATAGTTATCTCTGAATGTCGTACTGCGAAGAAGTTGCTACCAGATAAACAGCGGTGCGAGCCCGTTTTTGATGACGCGTCGCGACGTTGGTGTCGTTGATCGTGTTCATTTGGTTCACGATCGAAGTGCGCATTTGCGGGTGCATCGTTCCGTGCAGAAGCAACGTGTCGAGAGCGTTGACCACGTCGATTGGATTTCCAGCCAATAGTTCAAGGTTGGCAATATCGATCGACGTGCCACGCGGGCGATCCGGACTGCCGGCTGTTGGCGTACTATTCGCGGTAACACCGTTATAGATAAGCGAGTTGATGTTGTTTGCGCGACGCAGCGTGGTGGTGGTGGAAAGAATACCGAACGCGGGCCCGAGTATCTTCGTGCCGGGAACTTCGTAGCCGGGTTGGTAATAACTAAACACCGTGGCGGGCTGGTAAATCAGTTGGTCCAGCGTGCCGGTGAAGTTGCCGCCGCGATTATCCAAAACGCCGTCGCTGGTTGAAGTCTTGTCAAACGACTTCACATTGAACGCGCGCAGGAAACCGTTGATGTACTGAGCGGGCTCGCGGAGTTTGCCGTAGTTAGGATCCGTCTTCTTATCGCCGCGTGCTTCGGGATCGAGCAGGATTGCCTGGACCACGAGCTTGAGATTGCCGCGCGTATTGGTACAACCCTGCGGGTAAAGCCCGCTGCAGTCGTTATTGAAAACTTTAGCGACACGCTCGACGTAGGCCGGACTCGGATTGCTCGTCACGAGGTGTTGAATGAGCTGTTTTCCGATGAATGGTCCAACGTTCGGATGGTTGGACAGGTGCGTCATTACGGCTGTCATGTCCGCTTGAGCACACGCGATGTTAGGAGCGCCGCTACCGCTGGAACACGCCGGAATGGTGAAGCCGTTTAAGAGCGTCTTGGCGCCGAAGTCGTGATTCGTGCCACCACGAGGCGCCATCGGATCGCGGAAGTTTGTGATACCGGGGGAAATGGCAACGGCAAAGTTCCAGCCGGTAAACACACGCGTGAATTCGTTGACGTCGTTCTGCGAGTAAGTGGGAATTGTATTCCCCTGCGCATCACGTTGCGGTGTGCCGTCAGGATTGAGCACGTCAGTTCCGATCGAGAAGAGCTGCAAAATCTCGCGTGCGAAGTTCTCGTTGGGACTGGTTCTCGTGCTGAGACGCATGTCGAGAAACTCACCCATGCCCGGATTCAACGTGATCTCGTTGAGCAGCGTTCTGTAACTACCAAAAGCGTTACGGTCGAGTGTTTGCAGGTAGACAGTCATCCAACTGGGACGATTGACTTCACTGCTGCCGGAAACAACCATGATCTGGTGCAGTGCAAAGGCAACTCGCTGGCGCAACTGATCGTTGCCATAAAGCGCGTTGGAGAAAAACGTGCGATGTATCGGGTACATCGTGTAGAAATCACGCAGGCAAACGTTCTGGTTGTAATTCGGATCGATCGAGGTCGTCGGACATTGTTGTGATGAGTCGTCCGGCGGGAACGTCAGATCAGGATAGCTCGAGCCTTTCGCCGGATTGGTCGGCGGCATGTTGAACTGCTCGTTGAGATAAGCCATGAAGCCCATGGCTTTCACGCGCGCAATCTCGGCAGTGGTTGGGCCCCAGCTCGCCTGGTTAAGAAAACGAATCGTGTCGGCTTCGGATGCCGGGCCGGTAAACGAATCGGGAACGAGGGGCGGATCCGCACCCGGAGGAACAGCCGGGGCTGGAGTTGCCACTGCACCGGCATCGTCTGGTGGTCCACCACCGGCCTGTCCAATCGCAATGCGCACGCGGTTACTCGACATGCCGTGCAGATTGAGCCGCAATAACACGTCGCCGACGTTGGTCAGGTCGTCTGCGAGCCGGACCACAATCATCGTGATGCCGGGGAAGTTTGGAACCTGGCCCACAAACTCAACTCGCAGCGGATGAATCTTTCCGGTGTTGTCCTGAACATCAGCCGTAAAAGCATTTACACCCTCGCCCGTCAGTAGCTCGAGATTCATTGCAAAAATCGAGATGCGAGTGCGTGTGTCAGCGCTCATGGGAAAGCTCTGGGTGAGCTGGAACGGCTCGGCTTTCATCGTGAACGTTTCGAAAGCGACTGCGCGGGTGCTCGTGGCCTGACTGATCAGAATCGGCTGCTTGTTGGTAGCAGCCCAACTCACGTTTACAAAAACGGTGATCAATAAGACAAACGGGAAGATAAGAGCTTTTGCAGCGTAACGGGGAAAACTGATTCTCATAACAGGATGGACTCCGTCGCTATTACGAACTGACTAACTACGGTCTCAAGGTGAGAGGCTCTGCCGATCGAGGGGCCTTGAAGCCAAATATACCATCTTTGACTTTCAGGTCGATCAGATTTTTTAGACGCGCTGTGGGGTAGGTTGGTCTAATAAAGATTAATGAGGAATTTGGCCCTCTTTGGAGTGCGGTGCCTTGGCACCGCTTTGGTCAAAGTGACGTACCACTGGATAACTACTTTGACCAAAGCGCCAACAAGTTGGCGCACTCCAAGATTATTTGTAGCCTGCAGGCTACAAACTTTAATTGAGCGGCAGGCGAACCTGGAAACACGTATCACCGGGCTTCGATTCAAACCGGATGTTGCCGCGGTGTTTGCGAACGATCCGCGCCACGGTATCCAAACCGAGGCCGGTGCCTTCACCCACCGGTTTGGTAGTGAAAAACGGCTCGAAAATGTGCGTCCTGACTGACTCCGGAATGCCCGGTCCGTTATCGCGAATCTCAACCATCAGGTCGCTTACTTCTTTTCGCGTTTTTATTCTCAGCTTACCGCCTTCCGGCATTGCCTCGATCGCGTTAACGATCAGGTTGGTCCACACCTGGTTTAGCTCGCTGCCGTAAACCTTGATGCGTGGCAAATCGCAGTCGTAGTCGCGCGTTAAAGCGATGTTCTTTTTCTTCAACTTGTACTTCAGGATGAGAATCGTACTTTCCAAACCTTTATGAAGGTCCACTTCCTGGACCGACGCCTGGTCCATGTAGCTGTATTCCTTGATCGCGCCGACAAGTTCTGAGATGCGCGCGGTTGCGGTCTTAATCTCGCGGGCTAGTTTCGCGGCCGCGAGTTGCGAGTTAACCCGACCCAGCACGGCTTTCATCGCCCCGGATTCCACCTGTCCCAGCATTCGATCGAGCGCGGTCGCATCAATACCGGCTTCAACCAGGTTGTTTGACATCTTCCACGGATCGTCGATCCCATGATCTTCAAGCCAGGTGGCCAACGTGTCTTCGCGATCACTTTGTTCGAGTGAGTTTAACGGAATAGCAGTGTTCGTGTGGTCGATGGCGGTGTTTTCAAAAGCCTCAATCGCGGCTTCCTGATCCGCGGTGAATTCATGACGGCAAAGTTCGAGATCCGCGGTTCGTAGTTCGTCTAATACTGATATCAGATCGTTTGCCGCACGCGTGGCTCCGGCGGCAGGATTGTTAAGCTCGTGGGCCAACCCCGCTGAAAGTTTACCCAGTGCGATCAGTTTATCGCGTTGCTGATCGGCCACCGTCACTTCACGCACGCGATCGCTCATCAGCCAGACCAGCCGTTGGACCAGCACCGGCATGCGTTGCGACAGTTCAGGAAACAGACTGACGGGAAACAACACCACGCGCATGTTCGTCGTGGCATGTCCCGTTGCACTCCAATGCGTCATCCGCGAAAACGGCAACATCCCGCTGACTTCGGTGTTGGGTTCGCCGGCGCGCGCGACGTACATGTAGTTGTCGTGCTGATCGTGGCGATAGGCGCGCACTTCGCCTTCGAGATAGATCGTCAGCACATCGGCGGGATCGCCTTTGCGAAATAAGATGTCACCGGGAGCAAAACGCTGCTCGGTGACGTTAGCCGCAAACCATTGCAACTGGTCGTCCGGCAGATCAGCAAAAACGTGAACTCGCCGCAGCGCTTCAACTATGTCAGCAGGTGAGTCGACGGTTGTTTCCACCGGCGCGACCGCGCCTGATACCGGCACCGGTACTCCGACTCCTTCAATCTCTGTCTCTTCCATATCAAACTACCTTGCTTAGATATTGATGAACGAATGAGATGGCAACGGAGCCTTCGCCCACGCCCGAAGCAACTCGCTTAACCGAACCGTGCCGCACGTCGCCGACGACAAAAATGCCGGGCACGTTTGTTTCAAGTAAGCCCGGGTCGCGGTCCAATTGCCACCCTTTTGGTCGTTTGCCGTCGCGCATCAGATCGGGTCCGGAAAGAATGAACCCACGGTCGTCGCGTTCGATCAGATTTGCCAGCCACGAAGTGTTAGGCGCAGCGCCGATCATGATAAAGAGCAGCTTCGTCGGTACCGTTTCGATCTCGCCGGTAGAGGCACAGTGAATTGAGATCGCTTCAAGATGATCGTCGCCGTGAGCCTCGACAACCGAAGTGTTGAATTCGATCTGGATGTTCTTCGTCTCTTTTAACTGGTCGATCAGATATTGCGACATCGATGATGCCAGTGATGACCCGCGAACGAGCATCACCACGCGTCGCGCATATCTCGAGAAATACATTGCCGCTTGTCCCGCGCTGTTGGCGCCGCCGACAACAAAGACGTCTTCATCGCGACACGAGAGGGCTTCAGTCATGGCCGCGCCGTAATAGATGCCCGCTCCGGCAAGCCGTTCGACGCCCGGCGCATCAAGCTTGCGCCACTGTACTCCGGTTGCCACGAGCAAAGCATGACAACTCAACTCGGCTCCATCGGCCAGTTTCAACAACCTGTATGGTCCATCGAGACGCACTTCGGTCGCCTCGGCGGAAAGGATCTCGACGCCGAAACGTCTGGCTTGTACCACCGCCCGTCTCGCCAGATCGCCGCCGCTCAAGCCGCTGGGAAAGCCAAGATAGTTTTCAATTCGGCTCGACATGCCTGCTTGTCCGCCGGGCGCTTCGCGTTCGACCATCACGGTTCGCAAGCCTTCGCTCGCTCCGTAAACCGCGGCCGCCAGTCCTGCTGGACCACCACCAACAATCGCCAGATCATAGAAAGCTTCGGCGGCGCGAGTTTTTAGTCCGACGTTTTGCGCCAGGTCGCCAATCGTCGGGCGTGGCAGTCGCACGCCGTTGGGAAAGATCACGAGGGGCAGTTCTTTCTTGGCTTCATCGTCGAGCAGCTCAACTACTTCGCGAACGTCCGAATCGGTTTCAGCAGTCTCGATGTCGAGCCATTGATAGGGAACGTGATTACGAGCCAGGAAGTCTTTGATGTTGTGCGACTCGGGTGACCAGCGATTGCCGAGCACGCGAATGCCTTCGAAGACCGGGGGAAAGCTGGCGGTCCAGTCTTCCAGCAGATCGTCGAGCACCGGGTAGAGATTTTCTTCCGGAGGATCCCACGGTTTGAGCAGGTAATGATCGACGCCTGCCTGGTTGATGGCGGCGATTGCCGCGTCGGTGTCGGCGTAAGCTGTCAGCAACACACGCTTCGCCTCCGGGAAGTGTGCTGCCGCCTGTTCCAGAAATTCAACGCCCGATAGACCCGGCATTCGTTGGTCCACCAGGAAAAGCGCCACCGGATTATTTCTGAGTTTTAACTCGCGAACAATCTCCAGCGCCGCCGCGCCGGAGTCGGCTCTCAGTACGCGATAGTCGGCAGCATATTTGCGACGGAGATCGCGCTCGATTGCACGCAACACTTCGGCGTCGTCATCGACGGTCAATAACGCTGGTTTGGTCATGT
The DNA here is from genome assembly GCA_963708055.1 of uncultured Acidobacteriota bacterium. Taxonomy (GTDB): domain Bacteria; phylum Acidobacteriota; class Blastocatellia; order Pyrinomonadales; family Pyrinomonadaceae; genus PSRF01. The sequence goes on from OY970193.1 coordinate 4,624,330, forward strand.
AGCGCGATTGTACAAAAAGATGGATAAAGATTTACAGGATTTCACAAGACTAACAAGATAGATTCATCCTGTTAATCTTGTGAAATCCTGTAAATCTTTATCTAAACTTCCTGTTCGCTTTCTTACTTTCCAGTCTTCAGCACGGCTTCGACGCTCGCTTTTAGTTCCTCGTAGCCTGTGGCGTTGACGCGGCGGCCGTTGATGAAGAGGGTTGGCGTACCGTTGATGCCGAGCTTCATGCCTTCTTCAACGTCGCGTTGGACCGCTTCGGTAAACTTTCCTGAATCGAGGGCGCTGTCGAAACGCGTGCGATCGAGAGCGAGTTCGGTGGCGTAACTCTTCAACTTATCGACAGTGAGCGCGCTCTGATTGTTCAAGAGGACGTGCACGTATTCCCAATATTTTCCCTGTTCGCGTGCGGCTTCAGCGGCCTCCGCAGCTTTGAACGCCTCTGTATGCTGGCTGAGCGGAAAATCACGAGTGACGAGCCGCACCTTATTACCCAACTCTTTCACTAGACGTTCAAGCGACGGATGCATCGCGGCACAACTCGGGCACTGAAAATCAGTAAACATCACAATCGTGACCGGAGCTTGTGCGTTGCCGAGTGAAGGCTGATCCGCGGTGTTAATAGAAAACACCGGCGACACAGGCTCCGTCAGAAACGTTTGAATCGTCGAACCGGCACGCAGCTTTTCAACAAAGGCGCGCTCGGCCTGCCGCGTCTCGATCTGTTCGAGATACTGTCGAATCGCATCCTTGGTTTGCGTAAAGTCGCCACTGACGCGGTCCTTATTCTGATCGTAGAACAGCTGCAACTGTTGGTCGGTAACCGGTTTCGGTTTCACTTCCGCTTCGAGCAGCGCGTTGGTGGTGATCTTTCGCTTCGCGGCTTCCTGCGTGAGCAACGTGTCGTTGATCGACAGTTCCAGCTCGTCTTTTCTTAACTTGTAAACCTGTTCCTGAACGTCAAAGATTAACGGCAGCAATGCGGCTTCGATGTCGCCGGAAGTGATCGACTCACCTTTAATACTAGCAAGTACGCGAGCGTGGTCGGCTTTTGTTGCCGGAGGCGTTACCTCGGTCACATTCACTTTAACTTCATTCGTGGCCCGCAGGCTGTCGGCAAATTTCTTCGCCTCCTGTTGCTGCTTCTGCTCAAACAGGTACTCGATGATCCGTTCTGACAGATCTTTAAATTCGCCCTGGATCTGCGCTTTGTTTTGATCGTAGAACACCTGCGCCTCGCCGGGTGTCGGGCGCTTCACCTTCGCGACCACTTCCTGCTCGAGCAGTTTCATCGTGGAGATGCCACGTTTCTTTGCTTCAAAAGCGAGGAGTTTTGAGTTGATCATCAGGTCGAGTTCGCGTTTGCGGGCTTCGATCACCTGCTGTTGAAGTTTATCCACTGAAGCGCTGGTCGACTTCTTAATGTCGCTGCTGGTTATTTTTACGCCGTTTACGATCGCCAAAGTCTCGGGTAAGACTTGTGATTCACAGGCGCAGTCCTGGACGGCCGGTTTGGGCGGTAATGCCTGCGATTTTGCTGTGAGCGTGCAGGCAAAACTTAAAAGTATAAGAACGTAGGTCGGTCTCCGCATTTCAATCTCCTTACGATATGGTATTATTCCCCGTGTGCGCGATTAGGTTGTTAGCTCGCTGTCGACCAACTTCCTGCAAGAGTTGTGCTACAGCTTCCTTGCTACGAGTCTTCTACACTAAGCTTCATTCGTTCGGCGGGAAATTCCACCACCAAACGCGAAAATCTCAGATGTTGGTTACTGAGACTGTGTAACTCCATATAAGCATACGAGCCGCACCTTTCTCATATTGAGACACGGTGCAGTAAGTCTTGCAGACTTCAAGCAGGGTTTTTGGGTGTAGCACTTACAACCTCGTCTAACCCAAAAAACAGAGACGAATTCCTTCTCAAGAGGGCTGATTGGAAGCCGGCCTTTTTTATCGGGAACTGCCATGAGTGTCTTTTCACGTGTGTTTTTGGATGGCCCGAAATTTTTAGTGTCGGGCAAGCAGGGCTTTAATATCTGGCTGGTCATCCTGTTCACCGTTCTGACTCTCGTTTTAACGGCGACGGTAATTTTTACATGGGAAAAAGTGTTATTGCAGCCTTACTACGCGTGGATTCTGCAAAACTATCCCGGACCTGAGAATGCCGAACATCGTCACAAGCTCGAACAACGAGGCGAACATTTCTTCATCTCGATCACGGTTGACGTGATCGTCGTCAGCTTGTTGCTTGGCATCGTCAATCGTAAACAGAAGAGCTTAAAGGCCGCCACAGAACAACTTGCGCACAACGAAAAGATTGCGACGCTGGGTCGCGTGGCGGCTCAGGTCGCTCACGAAGTGAGAAACCCGCTCGCCGGTCTGTTGCTTTATTCCGAACATCTTAAAGGCAAGCTCGACGGAAAAGTCACCAATGGCGAAGTGCAACTCGTCGACAAAATCATCCTGACGATCAACAACCTGACGGCGACCACTGAACAGATTCTTAACTTTGCACGGCCGGTTACCATTGTTCCGAAGCGAATAGACTTGAATGAAGTTGCGCATGACGTCATCCAGCTTCTCGGTGCTGAGATCGCTGCTCACAAAGTGGAAGTTGATCTCGATCTCGATCGTTCGCCCGTCACCGGAATGCTCGATGAAGCGTCTGTTCGCGCCGCCACTCTCAATCTCGTGCTCAATGCAGTTCAGGCTATGTCCGCCGGTGGACACCTGAAAATCTCGACCGGAAAAGGCGATGGAAAACTGTGGATGGTGATTCGCGACACAGGCGTCGGAATGAGCCAGGCACAGATCAAACAGCTTTTTGAACCATTCAACACGACCAAGAGTCGTGGTCTTGGTTTAGGAATGCCATACGCGCAAAAGATTGTCGAACAACACGGCGGACGGATCGTCGTGGAGAGTCACGTGGGAAAGGGAACGCAAGTGAGCGTTCAATTTCCGGCTATACATAACGCTTGAGAGAACGAAGTACCGCATTAAGGAGTAATTGAAGTGAGTACCCGACACCCCAGGAAAATACTGGTCGTTGACGACGAACCAAGCGTGACTGGTTCAATGGAGCTAATCCTTAACGACGCAGGCTTTGACGTCTTGACGGCCAATAACTACGTCGACTCCATCAATCTCCTCAAGCAACATCCGATAAACCTGGTGATTACTGACCTGCGTATCTCCGATGCTTCCGGTCTTGATCTCATCAGATACATCAAGAGCCACACACCCGAAACCGAAGTGATCCTGATGACTGCGTATGGCTCGCTCGACATCACCATCGAAGCCATCAAAGCCGGCGCTTATTACTATCTCGACAAACCCTACACCAAGGATCGTCTGTTCGCCCTCGTCGATCGCGCGCTCCAGATGGTGGCGTTGCGCCAGGAAAATGAATCGTTAAAACGCACGCTCGCCGGCGATGCTGAAACCTTCAGCATGATCGGGCGCGATCCGCGAATGTGTCAGATTTTCGAAACGATCCGCACGGCTGCGCCTTCCGATGCTTCCGTTCTAATCGAAGGTGAAAGCGGCACGGGTAAGGAACTGATCGCGGCGGCGTTTCACACGCAAAGCCAGCGTGCTTCCGGCCCTTTTATTAGAATCAATTGCGCTGCGATTCCGCATGAACTGATCGAATCGGAGTTATTCGGTTACAAGAGAGGCGCTTTTACCGGCGCCGATCGCGACAAGCGCGGACTGATCGAAGCCTCGAATCACGGCACGTTACTGCTCGACGAAATCGCGGAAATGCCGACGCATTTGCAAACGAAGTTGCTGCGCGTTTTGCAGGAACGAAGGCTGCGGCGCCTCGGTGATGAAAAGGAGATCGACGTTAACTTCAGGCTCGTTTCCGCCACCAATCGCAACACTATCGCGTTGCTGGAAGAAGGGCAGTTGCGCAAGGATCTCTACTTCCGAATCAGCACGATCAAAATTAAGGTCCCACCTTTGCGTGAGCGTCTGGACGATGTACCGTTGATCGCGGGTCGTTTCTTGAAGCGGTTCAATGAACAATATGGCAAGCGAATCACCGAGATATCACCGGATACTATTTTGCGTTTGGTGCGCTACGACTGGCCGGGCAACATCCGGCAGTTGGAAAGCGTAATCGAACGCGCTGTGTTATTTTGCTCGGGCACTGAGTTGATCCCGAGTTGTTTACCGGAAGAATTTCAGGTACGCACAACCAGTTCAACGTTCATAATTCCCCCGTTGTTACCGATGGAAGACATTGAGCGCGAAGCGATTCTGCAGACCCTGGAACGTACTTCCGGCAATGTTAAAAAGAGTGCTCAGATCCTCCGATTCCCACGACCGACGTTTTATCGTAAACTCAAGAAACTGGGCATCAAGGTCGATCGAAATGATTCGTCCGCGGTAACGAAGCATTAGGAATGGCGAGATTGTGCTCAGCGCCTTAAACAAAACAATACGAATCCTCATTGTTGACGACGAGCCGTCAGTAGGCGACGGACTCAGGCTGGTGCTTGAAGCTAAAGGCTACGAGGTAGTGCTCGTCACCAACGGGCTTGATGCTATTGATCAGGCGCGTAACTCTCGTTTCGCGTTTGGGGTGGTAGATCTTTATCTCACTGACATCACCGGCTTTGAAGTAATCAAAGACATCCGCACGCTTCAACCTGAGACACCGATGCTGCTGATCACTGCGCACGGCAGTCCAACCGTGTTTGATGAAGCGATGAAGCTTGGCGCCGTTGGCGCGTTAGCAAAACCGTTTCATCCTGCTGAAATTCTCAAACTGATCGACTCCCATCTCGTCGATCCAGCCACTGATTCACCCTGAACCACGAAAATTGGACCATGTCTCACGTTGAGACATAGCGAAAATTTTAAGAGCGGTGCTTTGTGCTTGGTACTTTGGACTTTGTGCTTTGTACTTTGTACTTAGTGCTTTGTACTTTGTACTTGGTGTTTTTCAGATCCATTCAAGCGAAAGTACCAATCAAAAAGCAACTAAGTACAAAGCACAAAGCACAAAGCACAAAGTACAAAGTACAAAGTACAAAGCACAAAGCACCAAGCACTCCCACCTTCATTCCTCGTTTCCTTGCAACCGAAAATAAGTGCTTTTTCCTTAAGCCGACAGCGGGCACGGTCGTTGCAGAAGCGCGGTCGTCCAAACTCATCTGGAGGAAACTGAATGAAGATGAAAGACCCTATCTACCCTTGGAGGAAGTCCTCCCTTCTAATCTTCCTCCTCTTCCCAGCGTTGCTGTCGCTTGCGGCAGTCAGCGCCAGGGGGCAGCAGTCCCAGACGCTGCCCGCTGATGACACAGCAGGAGAAGCACTTGCGCTCCCAACGCCCACGCCGGCACCGGTTTGTGCTCGCACAATCAAAGCCAACGTGGTCGCTTTGGACCAGGTAATCATGTTCAACCGCCTCGGAACAGTAAATCCGAACGCGATGATCTATGCGCTCAAACAGGACATTGTCGCTATCGATGCCGCCAAAGGGCTCATCGCCGGCAACGTTAAGTTACGTGCAGACAAACGACCGCGACCAATCGTGCTTCGCATGAACAGCGGCGACTGTTTGCGCATCACCTTTCAAAACCTCCTTTCTTCAATCGCGCAGAGCGATCAACCGGCAACTCGTACCGCCGGCGTTCACGTGATTGGAATGGAGCTCGTTGGAAACATCGGTTCTGATGGTTCGAACGTCGGGGTTAATCCCCCTAGCTTGGTGGCGCCCGGCGGTTCGGCCATTTACACCTTCTACGCAACGCGTGAAGGCAACAACTTGATGTACAGCACTGCGGCCACTACCAGTGGCGAAGGCAACGGCGGAACACTTCCTGAAGGTTTATTCGGCAGCGTCAACGTCGAACCTAAAAACTCTGAGTGGTATCGCTCGCAGGTAACTGCTGCTGATCTGACCCTGGCCAAAACGGGAACTACTCCGGGTGGTCAGCCAATCATCAATTACGACGCTGTGTACCCGGTGGGACACCCGCGTGCGGGTCAGCCAATTTTGAAGATGCTCAATGTCGATACAATCGTAAATACCGACTTGAACGCAATCATCACTGGCCCAAACAAAGGACGCTTCCCAACCGGCACATATCGTCCCAACGCAACCAACCCGGATCGCGACAAGCCTTTCCGTGAGTTCACCGTGATTTATCACGATGAAGTTCGCGACATACAGGCGTTTCCGCAGTTTGAAGATCCGGTTCTCAGCCACACTCTGCACAGCGTGCGCGACAAGTTTGCGATCAATTACGGAATCGCGGGCGCCGGCGCAGAAATTCTGGCTAATCGGCTCGGTGTCGGGCCGATGTTCAACTGTACTGAATGCAAGTTTGAAGAGTTTTTCCTGTCATCGTGGACCATCGGCGACCCTGCGCAAATCGTGGATAAGCCGGCTAACACGAAGGACAGTGCCGGTAACTTGATCAAGGGCCGCAAAGCCACGAAGGTCTTGTATCCGGACGATCCTTCCAACGTACATCACAGCTACATCGGCGATCCCGTGAAGATGCGCGTCACTCACGCGGGTCCCAAAGAGCACCACGTGCATCACTTGCATGCGCACCAGTGGTTACAAACGCCTGACGACGATAACTCGACTTATCTCGACAGTCAGACGCTTGGACCAGGCTTCGCATTTACCACTGAGATCTCTCACGGCGGTACTGGCAACAGAAACCAAACCGTGGGCGATTCGATCTTTCACTGTCACTTCTATCCACACTTCGCGCAAGGCATGTGGGAGTTGTGGCGGGCACACGATGTATTCGAAGCGGGAACAGTGTTAAACGCCAGCGGTATTCCCGTTGCCGGTTCGCGCGCGTTACCTGACGGCGAAATCCTCGCCGGCACACCGACGCCCGCAATCGTTCCCCTTCCAACGTTGGCGATGGCGCCGATGCCGACTGCGGCTGTTCCGGGTTATCCGTTCTTCAGTCCGGCGGTAGCGGGACATCGTCCACCAAAACCACCGCTCGATACGATCGACGATGGCGGCTTGCCGCGACACATCATTACCGGCGGCGTGGCTGTTAGCGTTGAAAATCGTCTCGACTTCAGCAAGGAACTAATCAAGGCGGTTGCATCTCAGGTCGCTGAAACTGGTACTGCTACTGAAATCGCAGCGATGCAATATCACGAGCAGCGTTTGCACGCGAGCTACAAACCTGATGGCACGGCGGCAAACTTTATCCTTAACGGTCGACCACGCAAACCCGGCGCTCCATTTGCCGATCCTTGCATGGACGACAATGGAAACGCGGCCGGCGTTGCACGCACGTACAAGGCGGCAGCATTTCAACTTGATCTAAAACTGAACAAGGCGGGTTGGCATTTCCCGCAGTCGCGTATTCTCTCGTTGTGGGCGGACGTCGCAGCGACCAAGGCAGGCACCAGGGCGCCTGAGCCGCTGTTCTTCCGTGCCAACACAAACGACTGCATCACGTTTCATCACACTAACCTCGTGCCCGGAGTTTATGAGCAAGACGACTTCCAGGTACGAACTCCGACCGACATCGTTGCTCAACACATTCACCTCGTGAAGTTTGACGTTACCTCGTCAGACGGCGCGGGTAATGGTTTCAACTACGAAGACGGAACCTTTAGTCCGGACGAAGTGATCGAACGCATTCACGCGATTCGCAAACAGAATTCGTGCATCGGCGTCGATTCCGGCGATCCGCGCGACGGTACGTTCACTTGTCCAAAAGCTAAAGCACATCCGTTCTTTGGTACGCTCGGCGCGCAGACGACCGTGCAGCGTTGGTATGCGGATAACACCTTGAACAACAATGGTGTGGACCGCACGTTGCGCACTGTCTTCACGCACGATCACTTTGGACCATCAACACACCAGCAGGCTGGTCTCTATGCCGGTCTCGTCATCGAGCCGCAGGGTTCCGTTTGGAAACATGCGGAAACGGGAGCGGTCCTGGGCGGTCGCGTTACGGACGGTGGCCCAACCAGTTGGCAGGCAGTAATTCAGCATTCGAATCCGGCGTTGAGTTATCGCGAGTTTCTTTTTGAATTCGCCGATTTCCAACTTGCCTATCAGGAAGGCGCCGGCGTCGCTGCCAATGGTCAACCAATTGCCGATCCGCTCCGTGTGATCAATCCGCCAATCAAAGACGAAGTAGGACTACCCTTCATCATTGAGAATGGTTTGGTTTGTCCCGGTGGTGTACCGGCTCCATGTCCGGAAGCCGTATCCGCTGCCGATCCCGGAACGATGAGCGTTAACTATCGTAACGAACCGGTGCCTTTACGCGTTCGCAACCCAGGTACTAACACCCAGGCCGGCGGCGCTGCCGGCGACCTGTCGAAAGTCTATAAATCAAACATCACCCGTGCTGACCCGGACTTCAACGTGCAACCGACGTTCTATCCGGCGTTGACCAAAGGCGTGCAGCCGGGCGATCCATTCACACCGATCATGCGCGCGTATGAGAACGACCGTGTTCAGATTCGCGTCATGGTGGGAGCGCATGAAGAAACACACAACCTGACTCTTAATGGTCACAAGTGGCTGCATCAACCAGGCACGCCGCAGGATCCTTTGGCAGTCAACAATTCCGGTTTCCGCAACTCGCAAGTGATCGGCATTTCAGAACACTTCGAGTTACTGACTGGTAAAGAATCGGTGCTGGGATTCCGTCCCTTCATCGACTATCTCTATCAGAAAGACGCGTCAGTTGATGGGCAGTGGAATGGAGTCTGGGGAATCTTCAGAGTCTACAACGGCCGTGCAGCACTACAGAACGACCTGTTGGCACTTCCTAACAACGTCGAAGGCGCGGCGCCGCTTACAACCAACGACAGTGCATTCGCGGTTGATTCAGAGTTTCCGACGGGTCTGACAGATTACAAAGACACGACGGACGCTTCAGTTACAACCGACACCAGGGCCACGACAGACACCAGATTCATGTCTCCGGATATGCAGGCGGAACAGGAAGCTGCTGTTGCCGGCCGAGGCGTTGCGGAAGGAGGCTTCGTCTCCAGGGAAGTGGTGATGGCGCTGCCGACTGACTTCGCAACCGGCAAGACCATTGCTACCAGCATCTGTCCGTCAACGGCTCCGAGACGAACCATTAATGTCACGGCAGTCGCTGCCACGGCACTTCCGGGCGGCAAACTGATCTACAACAGCCGCGCCGGTAACGGTGGTGCGCTCAACGATCCAACTGCGATCATGTACTTCCGCAGTACGGACATCGACTCGTTGGGCAAGGTCAAGGCTGGTGTTCCGATTGAACCGCTGGTAGTTCGCGCGAAGGCTGGAGAATGCATTAACTTCAACCTTTTCAACAAACTGCCGAATGCTTTACCCGATCTGGCCGGCTTCAACACGATGCCGAACCTGATCCATCACTTCAACGCCAATCAGGTCAAACCTTCAAATCAGGTTGGTCTGCACCCGCAACTGCTCGCCTACAACGTAGCGAACAGCGATGGTAAGAACGTCGGTTTCAATCCGAATCAAACAGTTGGACCAGGCGGTGTTGCACGGTACCAGTGGTACGCCGGCGACGTCGTCGTCAATGGCAACCAACGTATTGCGACTCCGATTGAATTCGGCGCGACAAATCTGATCTCATCCGATCCGATCAAGCACAGCAACAAGGGCGCGATCGGCTCGCTCATTATCGAACCACAGGGATCGACCTGGATCGAAGACACAACTTCACGAGCACAGGCCACAGTAACTAAGTCTGATGGCACGTCGTTCCGTGAGTTCGTGCTCCAGTTCCAGACCGATATCAATATGAGATTTGCCGACAACAGTCCGGTACCAAACCTTGGTGGTCCAGACGGAGCGGAAGACGCTGAAGACTCCGGTCAGAAAGCGCTCAACTACCGCACCGAGCCACTTTGGAAACGCATGGGATACGTGCCGGAAACTCCATTCGAAGACACCCGTAACTTTGATTTCACCAACGTGCTCACTAACGCGCTCGTTGGTGGTGATCCGCAAACGCCGGTATTCACGGCGAGTGCTGGTCAGAGCATCAGGTTCCGGATTCTGAACGCGAATGGGCACGCGCGAGCCAACGTGTTCAACCTGCATGGTCATTTCTGGCAGGAAGAACCGTACACCAACAACTCGAAGTCGATTGGCAGCAATCCGCTTTCAGAGTTCAAGGGCGCGATGTACGGCATTGGTCCGTCCTCGCACGGTGAAGTAATTCCTGTAAATGGTGCGGGTGGCGCTCGTAGAGTGGCGGGCGATTACCTGTGGCGAACTCAGGAGTCCTTCATGTTCGACGGCGGGATCTGGGGTATCTTCCGAGTCACACCGTAGGTGCCGCAGATCGCGGTTGGCGTTTTACAACCGCAAGGGTGCAGCCTGTTGGGGGACAGGCTGCACTCGAGCCCTTCTTCTCTGTGCAACCTTTGTGTCCTCTGTGTCTCTGTGGTTAATGAATCGGTGGACCATGACTAACCACAGAGACACAGAGCACACAGAGGTTGCACAGAGAAACCCCAAACAGGCAACTAATGACGGAGAACGAGAGATGAACGTATTTATAACTCGACGTTTGGCTTCTTACTTCACGATATTTTCAATCTTAACCATCAACGCGGTCGCGGCGTTCTCCCAGGAATCGGCTCAAAAACAAAAGCTGGTGGAACAGGGAATCGCGATCGAGTTCACCGCCGATTCACCGCGGCCCAACACGAAAGTCGCAGCCGGTGAAGACGTCAACATTCAATTCAAAGTCACTGACACCACGAGTGGTACTCCCGTCAAAGGGTTGAATCTGTCAGCCTGGCTGAGTTTGCGTGGCACTGAAGAGACCACTGATGTCGCTCAGTGCCGCGACAAGATTCGCTCGTATTTGAACGGCAGCATGCGCGCCCGTCCTGATGTCGATCTCAATGCCTATTACATCCTGACGTTGAACAAGAGCCCTGACATCTCGGTGATCGATCCGTTGTTGGGTTTTGGCGGCAGCAAACTCCTGACCCTCGTGATGATGAAGAGTCCCGGCGAAGACTGGGTTCTGACCGCCAATCGCGAAAACCTGTTCGTCACCCTGCCGCTCATCAATCAGGTGGCAGTGATCGATGCGCGCAGTTGGAAAGTAATTCACTACATCGACACGGGCGTCAAACCAACCAGCATCGCGCTGCAGCAAGATCAAAAGTATGTGTGGGTAGGAAATGATGGCGCGAACGGTGAGGCCAGCGGCGTTACCGTGATTGATACCGGAACGTTGAAAGTGGCGGCACAGATTTCGACCGGCGCAGGCCGTCACGAGATTGTACTGAGCAGCGACAACCGGTTTGCTTTTATTGCGAATCGCGAGAGTGGAACTGTTTCGGTAGTTGACGTGCACGAACTGAAGAAGATCAAAGACGTCAAAGTTGGTTCGAATATCGCCTCGATGGTTTCGTCTTCGTTGAGTAAAGCGGTCTACGCGCTCAGCGCTGACGGTTCAGTTGCAGTAATCAATGCGGACGGTGAAGTGTTGACCACGATCAAGTCAAAACAAGGAAACCGCGTGATTCGTTTCGCCCCCGGTGGACGCTACGGATTTCTCGTCAACACAGCGGCCAGCACGATCGAGATTTTCGATGCGGCCTCGAATCGATTGTTGCATGACGTAAAAATCGGAAAAGCTCCGGACCAGGTGACTTTCAGCGACACGTTCGCTTTCGTCAGATCTCTCGAGACGGAAAGCGTCTCGATGATTCGTTTGGCGACGATTGGAACCGAGATCGACATGACCGAGTTTCCCGGCGGTCAGGAACTTCCCGGCAAAGGATCAGCGCCGGTGCGCGCCGATTCGATCGTGCAAACGCCGGAAGGCAACGCAGTGATCGTCGCCAATCCGGTTGATAGAGTTTTGTACTACTACTCCGAAGGTATGGCTGCGCCGATGGGCAACTTTCAAAACTATCGCCGTGAGCCAATGGCAGTAGCGATTGTCGATCGCAGCTTGCGAGAGACGCAGCCGGGTGTTTACTCAACCACGGTGAAGCTGCCTGCGAGTGGTCGTTACGATGTTGCGTTCCTGACTGACTCGCCGCGAATTTCCAACTGTTTCCAAACGAGCGCCGAAACAAATCCACGACTGAAAGAAGACGTGAAGATTGCGTTACGGCTCGACTACGAGATCCCTAAAGGCGAAGTCACAGTGGGCCAGAATGTTCCGCTTCGGTTCAAGCTGACCGACACCAAAACCAATAAGGCTAAAGCTGATTTGAACGACGTGCGCGTGTTGACGTTTTCTGCGCCGAATAACTGGCAGCGACGTGATTTTGCGAAGTCGCTGGGTGATGGAAATTACGAAGTGAACGTCAACCTGCCGGAGAGCGGTGTGTACATGGTCTGGGTCGAATCCAATTCGATGGGCGTGCGTTTCCGCGATTTGCCATCGTTGACCTTGCATGGAGTGGAGGCAAAGAAATGAAGAAGCTCTTAACACTTTCAATTGTATTGCTCGTGACCGCTCAAGCGACTGCCGCAACCTGCACCTCCCTGGAGTGTGGTGCCTTGGCACCACTTTGGTCAGAGACACACTCGTTTGATACCAAAGCGGCGCCAAGTCGCCGCACTCCAGGGAGTAGCGCCGTTTACAGCTGCCCGATGCATCCGGAGGTGAAGTCGAAGAAACGGGGCAGCCGGTGTCCGAAGTGCAAGATGGATCTGGTTCGCGAAGCGCCTGCTGAATCCAAACCGGCGCCCGCCGCGGAGAATGTTCCGACCAGTGGCAAGACACTGAATATTCCGGACGTTGAAGTGTTGGACCAGGATGGAAAAGTGCGGCACTTCTACACCGATCTAATCAAGGACAAGATCGTCGCCGTCAACTTCATCTTTACTAATTGCACGACGATTTGCCCGCCACTCGGCGCGACTTTCGCCCGCGTGCAACGCGAGCTGGGAGAGAAAGTGGGCAGAGATGTGCACTTCATCTCGGTTAGCGTTGATCCGTTGACAGACACACCCGAACGGTTGAAAGCGTGGGGTGGCAAGTTCAAAGCCGGTAACGGCTGGACGTTTGTCACCGGCAACAAACCGGAGATCGATCGTCTGCTCCAGGCACTCGGCGCTACCGCCTCGCGTCGCGAAGAACACACGCCATCCGTAATTATCGGCAACGACAGCAAGGATGTGTGGACGCGCACTTACGGCTTGGCGAAGACGACACAAATAATCGAGTTGATTGACAGCGTCGCAAAGGAGTCAACTCACCAATGAAATACAGCACAACACGCCTGATTCTCTGTGTCATGTTCATAACGTTGGCGGTTTTTTCGACGACTCATGCACAAGACCCAACACCCTCTGCGGCGGCAAAATATTTTTCTGATGTCGAACTGGTAAATCAGGACGGTGAGAAGCTGAAGTTCTACAGCGACGTGCTGAAGAACAAAGTCGTCATCATCAACGCCTTCTTCAGCACCTGCACCAGCGTTTGTCCGCCGATGAACCGCAATCTCGAAAAATTACAGGACGCACTCGGCGATCGTCTCGGCAAAGACGCATTTCTCGTTTCCATCACTGTCGATCCTGAAACAGATACGCCGACGCGTTTGAAAGAATACAGTCGCAAATTCCATGCGCGGCCGGGCTGGATGTTTCTCACCGGCAAGAAAGAGAACGTTGATTGGGCGCTGTACAAACTCGGGCAGTACGTTGAGACAAAAGATGGCCACACGACGGTGATCATCATCGGCAACGAACCGAAGGGATTGTGGAAGAAAGCCATCGGTCTCGCGAAACCTGACGAGCTGATGCAAATAGTTGAAGACGTGATTAACGATCGAGGATAGCGAAATGGGCCACAAAGAAGCACAAAAAGTACAAAGAAGGCAGCCACAGACAAGGAAGTCAGTCAAGGTTTGGCTGTGGGCGTTTGCGATGGTGGGGTTGTTGATGACTGTGGCCCATGCGCAAACTGAGCGGCAGCCGTTAACTGACGCGGAGAAACGTGGCAAAGCGTTGTATCTGCGTGGTGAGAGTTCGTCGGGGCAGGAGATCGTTGCGTTGATGGGCGACGTAGATGTGCCTGCCACCACGCTCACGTGTGCTGGTTGTCATGGTGCTCGTGGTGAAGGAAAAACTGAAGGCGGCGTGACCGCCGGAAACCTGCGCTGGTCCAATCTCGCAAAGCCGTACGGACACACTCACGACAATGGTCGTAAGCACACTCCGTTTTCCGATCTCTCATTTATTCGCGCGCTCACTTCGGGTGTCGATCCGGCCGGCAATAAACTTGCGGTCGCGATGCCCGTTTATCGCATGTCGCAACAAGACATGTCAGACCTGCTTGCCTATATCAGGCGAATTGAAACGGATCTCGATCCGGGTGTTTCCGATGACAAACTTGTGATTGGAACTTTGCTGCCCGAGAAGAGCGCGATGACAGGATTGGCCACCGCGATGGAAGACGTGCTGCAGGCCTTTTTCAACGAAGTTAATGCGCGTGGCGGAATCTATAATCGCAAGATCGAATTGCGGGTTCTGAACGGAAACACGTCCGCGACGACCGCGAACATGAAACAGCTCGTGGACGACAACCGTGTGTTTGCGATCGTCAGTGGTCTAACTGCCGGTGCGGAAAGTCAGGTGGCAACGTTGAGTCGCGACCGGGAAGTTCCGTTTATTGGACCATCGGCGTTGCTTCCGGAACGCACTCTACCGGTTAACCGTTATGTCTTCTATTTGCTGGCCGGTTTGAAGGAACAGGCCCGCAGCTTGGCAAACTACGCCGCGCGCAACAGTGATGTGCAAAAGGCGCGCGTCGCCGTGATCTCGCCGGATACGGAGTTCAACAGAGGAATTGCCACGAGCGTCGAGGAGCAGGGAAAGAAGTTGGGGTGGACCTCGATCGCTAGTGTTGCTTATTCGTCCGAAGGTTCGGGACGCAGTGTGGCGGAGTTAAAAGCAAAGGGCGTTGATACGGTTTTCATGCTTGGCTCAGGCGCCGATGCCGCTGCGTTTTTCAAAGCTGCTGAGGCGGAAAAGTGGAGCCCGAAAGTCTATTTGCTGGGGACGCTGGTGGGAAGAAGCGCCGTTGATTTGGCGCCGGCGGGAATGAAGGATCGGGTTTTCTTTGCTTTCCCGACGATACCGGCGGATGTCACTGAGGCAGGGGCTGTGGAATACAGCGGGCTGTTACAGCGAAACAAGTTGCAATCGGCGCACGGCGCGGCGCAGGCGTCGGCCATCGCCGCGGCAAAGATCCTGGTCCATGCGCTGGAGCGTTGCGGGAAAGATTTAACTCGCGAAAAGTTGATCACGACATTGGAAGGGCTTTACGGTTTTGATACCGGGCTGATGCCGCCGATCACGTTTGGTCCTAATCGTCGCATCGGCGCCCTCGGCGCGTACATCATCACGATCGATCCGGAGAAGAAACTGTTCCCCGCGACTGCGGAGTGGGTGCCGGTTGAGTGATGGTGGGGGCGCCTCGGTGGGTTAGGCTGGTTGGATAAAGATTTACAAGATTTTCAGGATTTACAAGATAGATCCTGCAAAGCTCGAAGCTAACTCTCTCGTAAATCTGAATCTTGTAAATCCTGAAAATCTTGTAATCTTTATCTAATCGTGTGACATTCCGGGCGCGTTCCCTACATTTTGACGACGATGATTGATGAAGGGCTGAAGGATTCGTGCACGTCGAAGGTGAGGCGCCCTTCAGAATCGACGAGGGCGATTAAACGCCCGTTGTGTTTCTCCGCGAGACTGGTTGCACTTTCTCCAGACGGTAGATCGATCTGGTGAAATTCCAGATTCAGTTTCTCAAATTGCAGATTGCAGAGTCGCGTCGAGCGCGTGGCAGGCGCTGTAAATCTCGCAGCGACCAGCGCCGCGCTGCTGAACGTCGTACCTAAGTTGAAATGATGCGCCACGCGGCGCGCGAGATCCGGATCGAACATCCGCAATACAATCGGCAGATCCGGTTGCAAACTCCGCGCATGAAGCGCGATCTCGAGGTTCAAATGGTCCGGATTACTGCACACGGCCAGCGATCGTGCTTGCGCAATGTTCGCATAGCGCAAAGTCTGTTCTTGTAACGCATCGCCGATCACGATCGGAATTCCGAGATGTCGCGCCTCCGCGACAAAACGTCCACCTTCATCTTTCTCAACCAGGACCACCGGCTCACCGCGCTGCTGCAGATTCTGCGCGACGCGAAGACCAACCACGCCGAGTCCGCAAACAATCGTGTGGTTTGAGATCTTCTGTCGCACTCGTCCCTGATCAAAAGCTTGTTGGCGCGCCACCAGGTGATTGGTGAGTAGTGCAAAGAACACGGCCGAGATACCGAGCCCCGAAATCATCAACACCACGCCGATGATTCTCGAGAGCGCGTCAGTGTCGCGCAGGCTGAAATCAACAAACCCAACTGAAGTGATCGTGATAATGACGAAGTAGATCGCATCGAAGACACTCATCCCCAAACGCAGTTTGAAGTAGATCGAGGCCGCGATCACGAGGACCAGGAGATAAGCCGCGACCGCCAGCAGTATTCGATTGATGCGTCGATCGCGCCGCGCTCGCGGTGCGGCTTGGCTCTGATTGGTGGCGGGATAACTCGGCAACTCGCGATCGGTGGAGGCGATTAGAAGCTTAGCCTCTGGTCCAAGTGTCAGGTCCGGCGCCGGAAACCATTTCGTAGTTTCACCATCTACGGCCAGCACCACTTTGGCGTTTGGCTGTTTGTTATCGCTTGCAGCTTGCTCTCGTAAGACGAGCGTGTCGGCCCCCAGTGCATGTGCGAAACGAACACCCGGCGCGCACGCGGCGAGGGCGAAGGTGGTCGCTGCCAATGCCGACATACTCATCACTTCGCATTGCGCCAGGTACTTCTCCAGCAATTGTCCCAGGCGGACATTGAATTGACGCAGCACGACACGCAATCGTGGGTTCAATTCGAGTGCCGCCAGTGCCATTCCCAGATTTGCTTCGTCGAGATCGGTGATGGCGAATAAAGCTTCGGCGGTTTCGATGCCCGCCTTTTGTAACAGCGCGACGTCGGTGGTCTGTTCACTGAAGAAATCTTTAATCTGGAGTGAACCTAAATTGCCGGCCGCCACGGCGTTTGCGAGCCAACTTCCGGGACGCGCGATCACGGTCACGACTCGTCCTTCAGCGCAGAGCTGTTCTGCTACGCGGAAAGCTAAATGGTCTGAGCCATAGATCAGAATCTGTGACATGCTCACTTTTTGTTTGGGTGATAGAGAATAGTGCGGTTGATCATCGGATGGACTTCGTGAGTTGGTCCAAAGTCGCTGTCAGGATGATAAGCAATCACGACCAGTTCGCTGTTTGCAGTGCTGAAGTTGTGCCGGCAATTGGCGTTGATGACAAAACCCAAACCGGGTGAGAGTTGATGAATGGCGCCGGGCGTGTGACATTCGCCGTTGCCGCGAGCGACGAGGCCAATCCGAATTGAAGGATGTGTGTGCTCGCTTTGTGAAACGTGCGCGGGAAAGTAAAGCGCATTCAAGCAGGGATCGCCAAACATCTGTGGCGGTATCAGGAGACTGTCGGTGCAGCCGTTGATGTAACGCAAACGTCCCGCGGGTTCGATTGGACCACCGATCATAAACACGCCGCGAAAACTGAGACGCGTGATCACGATCCCCTGGCCCAACCCGCCGATGCGGCAGTTAGAAGGGACCGCGAAGTACATTCCAGGTGTCAGCGAAAAGTTACCAGCAGGTGCTTCGAGAGTGGCGCTGTTTTCATGAACAAAACCGAAGTGAGTTCCTTCGTCAGGGAGATCGAGCGTGTCGTTTTGCCATGCCGAGAGTCGCGATGGAAACTCGCCGGCGGAGTCAAACAGACGACCGTGCGTGAGTTGGAAGGGCAGGAAGGTTTCGTTGGTCATGCGAGATCGAAGTGTGCCACAAAGAGGCACAAAAAACACAAAAAAGAATTGCTGAACGAGCTTGGACGTCACCTTGGAGTGCGGCGGCTTGACGCCGCTTTGGTGCCACGATCACGCAACCGTAATAACAAAGTGGCGTCAAGCCGCCGCACTCCAAGGTGATGAACGGTTTGTAGGAATTTAGTTTTCGGGCAAACTGCCAGAGAAATGATGGGATGGTGTGTTGGTTATGGCCGCGTTTCAAGTGTTAGGGAGGAAACTCTCTGGCACGACGATCGTTTTGCGGTGATTACGGGTGAATGGGAGGTTGGTCACGGGGAGCGGTTGGTTGTGGTTGGTGAAGTTGAACTGACTAACAGTGCCGAATTCGGTGATGAGCGGGTCAAGCAGTTACAGGTGGTTGCACGTTTATGGTCCATGCATGGCCGGCGAACGCTGGAGTTGATTCGAGGCAGCTACGCTTTCGCGGTTTGGGATCGGGAACAGCAGACTCTCACGCTGGCGCGCGATCGCGTGGGTGCTCGAACGTTGTACTACACGAGCGAAGGTCCGGTGGTTTATGCCGGGCGTCATGGCGAAGTTACTGCGCGAATAAGCAAAGAGGTCGATCTGGTTGCGCTGCGGGAATATCTCTGCTGCGCTTTTGTTCCCGGCGAACGCACCATGTGGCGAGGTCTGCGCGAGGTGCGACCCGGAACGATCGTTTCTTTCCCTGATGGCAAGACGACCGTCTACTGGCAACTGGAAGAACGTAACAGCGCTGAAAATTATCCTCTCGAACATTACAGTTCGCGTTTACGTGCGGTGTTGGAAACAGCCGTGCGCGATCGTTTACCGCTGAACGAACCGGTCGGTGTTTTTCTCTCCGGAGGGCTTGATTCAAGCTGCGTTGCGGCGCTGGCAGCGCGATTAACCGACGCGCCGGTACATTCCTACTCGATACACTTCGGTAACGACACTCCCAACGAACTCGAATTCTCCGCACTCGTGGCGGAGCACGTGGGCACGAAGCATCACGTGATCGAAATCACGCCGGCAGCCATGTGGGATCTGTTGCCTGAAACCATGGCTCAACTCGACGATCCGATTGGCGATCCTCTGACCGTTCCGAATGTGATCCTCGCGCGTGAAGCGAAGAAGTCAGTGAACACGATTCTGAATGGTGAAGGTGGAGATCCGTGTTTCGGTGGTCCAAAAAATCAACCGATGCTTTTGAACCAGATTTACAGTACTTCAGCTCGGGATCTGGTGCCATCGTACCTTGCATCGTTTCAGAAGTGCGCCAACGATCTGCCGCAGTTGTTGCTCCCGGAAGTTTGGGAACAGGTACGCAACGAACCTTCAGCATTCGCAGATGCTTTCGAGTTTAGCGGGAGTTACCTGAGCAATCTGATGTTCATAAATACACGCTTCAAGGGCGCCGATCAGATCTTGACGAAGGTCGACAATCTGACGCGGGCGGCCGGACTGCATGGACGCTCGCCGCTCTTTGACGATCGGTTGGTGGAGCTTAGCTTGGAAATACCGCCGGAGTACAAGCTCGAGGGTGCGCGGGAGAAGGCGGTGCTCAAAGCAGCGGTGGCGGATTTGTTGCCGGTGCGAATCCTGGAGCGGCCGAAGAGTGGAATGATGGTGCCGGTGCAGCGCTGGTTTCGTGAACACTGGAATCGCCGCGCGCGCGCGTTATTGTTAGCGCGAGACGCACGAACGAAGCGGTACTTCAATCAGGAGTTGATCGGTGAGTGGCTTGATTATCGAGGCGACGTCTGGTCGCGATACGGTGTGAAGCTGTGGCTGCTGGTTAGTGTTGAACTGTGGCTGCAGGTCCACAGATTACACAGATGAATCTGCGTATTACACAGATAAATCTGCGTATTACGCTGATAATCTGCGTAATCTGTGGATCAGCCGAAGCTCTCGGTGCCGTAGTAATACACCCCCGCACCACCGTCACCCACGAATATGGGCACGATTGCGTCATCAACTTCCGGTTGACGACTCTTCGCGATGCCTCGCGTCACGATACGCAATAACACCTGCGGTGAAAACGATTCGAGCGACACAAAATTTCCCGCCTCGAGCCAACTGATCTCTTCCGGCTGCAACGCCGCCAACACCTCTTGAGGAACAGGCTGGCTGAGCCCCAGCATCTCTTTTTCCACACAAACTTTCCGATTCATCACCTGCCGCGGCAACAAACCGAGATCGAAGATCCTCGCCGTCGTCCCGGCGAACCAGTTCGCATCCGTTCGCAGCATATGCGACAGCGTCACCCCAGGGCGGCTGGCGTCGTGCAACGCATAAACCTGCAATTCCGGATTCCGCCGGAGCATCTCCATCACCGTCTCGAAAATGTCAGGCGGATATTTCTCGATACTCAGCACCGCACTGTTGTTTTCAAAGTGAAAATTATTCGCAATCAAACAACGTGCGATTGCCGAACTCTGGCAGATCACGGCGCGATCGAAGCTGTACTGCTTCAACTCCGCGCTGATGTCTTTGGCTTTCGCGTTTGGTCCAGCATCGATTGGCCCAAGTTGTTTCTTGACTGCACCATTGATGTGACACCACCGTTGAAACCATGCGTCAACCTGATTCGCTGGAACCTCGATGGTAATGGTTGGAACACCGCGCAATTTGCGCCGGAAGTTTTCGCTCCAAATGACCGCGATGGAAAGCGGAACGATCAGAATCAGGGTGAGCACTCCCACCCACGGAAAACCGCCGGCAATCATGAAGATGCTGAAGGCAACCGCTGCCAGCAGTGCAAAACCCGCGGCAGCCCGCAGCAGATCCATCTTTCGTTTATTGAGTTGTTGATTGAAGAAGTAATAAAGTTGGCGCGAAGTGAAGAACAGCGAGTTGTTGACCGAAAGTTTTTGCAGCATGTTCTGGAAAAACGTATCGGTGAAAGTGACGCCAGTCATCTGCTTCGGATCGAATGCAAACTCGTGCCGGCAGCTTTTGCAACGACCGTTATTCTGCTGTCGCTCTTTGAGTTTGTTGTCAGTATGACACTTGAAGCAGAGCATGATTTTCCCTTAACGGAAATTTGAGATCCGAAACTGTTCGATCAACCCAGGCGCGCCACATTAGCAGCAACCAGAGCGTCTCACCAATGCGACGTCCTTGTACCTGTCCACTCAACTCACCGGAGACAATTCGCTGGTCCAGGTCTGACTGCCAGAGTCTTTCCACGTCGAGCACGCGCGGATCCAGTTGTTTCTCTCTCCAACGGCGCAATGGACCAGTGAGCCACTGCGTTAATGGTACTCCCATGCCCCGTTTTTCACGCCACACTACATTTGCGGGAAGCATGTCTTCCACGGCGCGCTTCAACAGGTACTTTTCGCAGCCCGCACGCAGCCAGAGCTTGCTACTTACTGCAAACGTCCACTCGGCCAGCGGAAGCGAACAGAAGATTGTGCGCACGTTGAGACCATGACTCAAGCCCAGATTCGTGGCGCGTGGCTGGATGTTGTCAGCGCCTTTCAACAACAGATTTGCGCGACGCAGACGGTGAAACAAGCTTTGTGAAAATGCTGGATCGAGTGCTTTCAAAACCGGCATTGTGGCTGCTTTAGCATCGATCTCGCGCAACACCATTGGTCGATAAACACTCGCTTCGTGTCCGTAAAAGCGATGAAACGTTCTCATGTAATGGTCGATGAACGTCTCTGCTCCTTCATAGATCGAAGCGGCGATGAGAGGCTTGTTGGTCCAACCGGCAAACAGTTGATCGCCGCCCTCGCCATTGAAAACGGTTGCAACCTCTTCACTGGCACGCTTGTTCAGCAGCGCCAGCGGCACCGTGACGCCATCGCCAAACAATCCGTCGAGCCGTTCGGCTGTTTCCGGTAACGCGTTTTGCAAAGAATCCGCCGCGACAGGGATCTTTGTAAGTGGAATACCGAGGCTGCCGGCGACGTGTTCTGCAAAAGCGGTTTCTGAAAAACATTCCGCCTGAAATTCGAGCGTGTAGGCGCGTACCTTCGCTCCGGCGCGTACCAGCATCGCGGCGGTGATTGATGAATCGAGTCCGCCTGAAAGAAAAACACCAACTGGTTCACCAGTGTAATTGGCGAGCTGTTCGTTCGTACTCTCTTCGAGCAACCGGCGCAGACGTTGAGCTTCGAGTGATTCATCGTCGCTTTGGTTTTCAGCTTCGCGCCACTGGTACAGAGGAGTTGCTGTGGGTTCGGCGTGAACTGTTGTCCACGTCAATTCCGTTCCGGCTTCGATCGCGAAGACGTTCGTCACCGGTGTTTGTGGCGCCGGAATGTAAGACAACGAGCCGTAAGCGTAGAGGCCGTCAATCGAAAGCTGCGGGTCGGGCATCACTTTGAGCAGCGATTGCAGACGGTTTGAGAACCAGAGACTGTCGTGAATGATGGTCCAAAAGAGAGGAACACGCCCGAAGATATCGCGGCTCAATGCCACGGAGCGGGCTGATACTCGCACCAGGACATCGGTGGCAAAGCCTTGACCGGCCGCTGAGATTGCGGCACTTAGATCGTCATCATCGAGCTTGATCGACGCCTGTTTACCCGCGACAGCGATACATGAATTCGGCGTGCTTGTAACCTTTGCGTCACGCGAAACAGTGTTGAGCAGCAACTGTTCAGGCGTATGGCTTTCAGGGTTGCTGGTCCAATAACCGATTAAAGTGCTCATGCGGCAGGCGAGGGGTTGGTGCGCGTACTATTCGACGCGAAAACCGGTTTGACTGATTACGCGATCGTCAAGAAGCATTTCAACGCGCCAGTTGCCTGGTTCAACGGCAGTTCCCAGCACATTGCGACACGACGTGGGCCAGACGGTTTTGTCAGTTGACTTTGTTTGCCAGGCGTTTGTTTTTGCAATGCGACCGTCGGGTGCGATCCAGTTACATTTCATCGAGAGGTTTTCTGACAGCGGTACGCGATCGAGCGTCACGCGGTAAACGAGTTCTCCACCATTGCGCTGCACGGTTGCGAGGCTGCCGCCATCGTCCGTCGCATGAGTGATTCTGCCCGGCGCCGAGGCCGTGATAGCCGAGAACGCGTTGCTGCGTTGTCGCATCGACATTCCCGCAAACAAAACGATCACCAACACAAGTGCGAGGACAGCTCCAACGATCAGGAACTTGCGGCGTCGTTGGTTACGCAACGCCTCATCCTGCCGGCGTTGCAGCGTTGCTTCGGCGTCGCGTCGCTCGAGTTCCTGCATCGCCGGATCGAGCAGGTCGGTTGGTAGATTCAGTTCCTGGAGAATTTCGACGACATGCTCTCGCTCAAGAACCTGGTGTTCCTTGAGATTGCGCGTTTGCGCCTGTCGCGTCACCTCCGCCACCACCCGCGCCACTTCAGTGTCTGTCAGTTGTTTGCTCATCGGTTCGCGGGAGCATTTTAACAGGATTTACAGGATTTACATGATTTACAAGATATCCTGTTAATCCTGTAGCATCTAGTTAAATCTTGTTCTAAACAACGTTTTGATTCAGGTACTTAAGTTCAATTTGGTCTGACATCTTCCTTAGGAGGTCTTGACTGATTTTGGTGTTAAGCCTTAATCTCCGGCCAATCTTCAGGATAAAGGTCTGACCGATTCTCGGATTCGCGACCGAGGTGGCTAAACAACTTAAATGGAAAGCACGACTAAAAACGTCCCGCTAGTCGACTCGCAAACGAGTGCGCGGCTGCGTCAAGGCCAGATACAAGTCGCCGCTACGTCGTTTTTGGCCTTGTTTGCAATCGTCGGCCTCGCGCTTTACGGACTACCTTTCTACTACGATTTCATGGTGCGTGAGTTTGGCTGGTCGCGCACGCAGGTGACCTCCGGCAACGCGCTGAGCAAACTCGTAGTCGGCCCGCTTTTCGGTTTTCTCGCCGGCTGGTTTATCGATCGCTTTGGACCAAGACGGTTGATGCTCGCGGGAATCATGATGGGCGGCGTGGCGCTGATTGGTCTCGGCAGCATGAGCGCGCTCTGGATGTTTTATCTGTTCTATCTTTTCAACGCCCTCGCTTACGTGTGCGCCGGACCTCTGCCAAACCAGGTGTTGCTGGCGCGTTGGTTTGATAAAGCGCGCGGCCGCGCGATGGGTTTTGCGTATCTCGGCATCGGCGTCGGCGGCGCGCTCGTGCCTTTGCTTTCAGTTTATCTGGTCCAAAATTTCGGCTGGCACAACGCGTTACGAATCCTCGGCATACTGATCATCGTGCTGGCCTTGCCGCTGGCGTATTTCGTAAAAGAGAATCCTCCTGATCAGTCTGTTAACACTACCGCAACGACACCGGCGATGCCGATTGGCTGGGCTTTCAAGTCAAAGGCGTTTTATCTGCTCGCGATCGGGAGCATGTGTTCGATCGGTGCGGTTGGCGGCACTAATCAACACTTAAAACTGTTTCTAAGTTTGGACCAGCAGTATGCGCAGGCGGAAGCGGCGCGGGTCGCTTCGCTGGTGCTGGCGTTTAGTTTAGTCGGCCGCTTGTTGATGGGCTGGCTTGCCGATCGTTACACGAAGAAATACGTGATGCTGTTGATCTACCTGCTGATCGCAGCTTCAATCCCGTTACTCTTTTTTGCGTCGTCGCCGGTGGCGATCTATTTATTCGCGATTGTGTTTGGCATTGGTCTTGGCGGTGATTACATGATCATTCCGTTGATGGCCGCGGAACTTTTCGGCGTTAAAGTGATGGGACGTTTGATGGGAGTTGTTTTGACTGCTGACGGCGTGGCCGAAGCGACCGTGCCGATGCTGGTGGGCAATCTGCGCGATCAAACGGCAAGTTACACCGTTGGGTTTTGCGTTCTGATTGCGCTCGCATTGCTGGGCGCGCTTGCCATTTCGTTTCTACCGAAAGCCCAGGCTAAATGAGTGGTTCAAGTAAAACTTCGCGCCGGGTAGCAGTTGTCACCGGGGCTTCACGCGGCATCGGGCGCGCCATCGCGATCGAACTCGGTCGCACTGGGTTTGACGTGCTGATCAACTTTCGCGCGAATGAGACGGAAGCGAAAAAAGCGCGCCGGCTTGTGCAGGAAGTCGCAGGTGAACAGGCGCGAGTAGAAATCTTTTCCGCAGATGTGGCGAGTGAAACGGATCGCCAACGACTCGTCGATCATACGCGCGAGATTTTTGGACGCCTCGATTTGCTCGCTAATAATGCCGGTATCGCGCCCGAAAAACGCGTCGACATTCTGGACACCAGGGCTGAGAGTTTCGATCACCTGATCGACGTCAATCTGAAAGGCCCGTTTTTTCTGAGTCAACTGGTAGCGCGCTGGATGATCGAACAGAAGAACTCGGGCGCGTTCACGGATTACACGCCGGCGATCATTAACATCGGTTCGATATCGTCTTACGCGGCTTCGCCGGAGCGCGCTGAATACTGCATTTCGAAAGCGGGGATGTCGATGATGACCAGTTTGTTTGCGACACGCCTCGCTGCCGAAGGGATTAATGTTTACGAGATCAGACCGGGCGTGATCGCGACGGACATGACGGCGAAGGTGACGGAAAAATACGACAAACTCATCGCTGATGGTCTAACTCCGATTAAGCGCTGGGGCAAGCCGGAAGATGTTGGTCGTGCGGTCGCGGCGGTTGCTGCCGGAAGTTTTCCGTTTTCGACTGGTGAAGTGATTAATGTCGATGGTGGATTTCATCTGCGCCGGTTGTAGGCCACAGATCGACACGGATAAAAAGCACGGATTAGACCTTAAACCACAATGGATCGAAATAGAGTCGCTGAACAGGTTGAAAATGCTTTTGCGTCTGCGCAGAGGCAGGTGCGCGCCCTCGTTGAGAAACATCCGGATTTTTATCCGCTTTATACGGATGGCGGGCGCTGGAAGCATGAGAAGCCGGCGTGGACGCGTTGGTGTGATGGTTTTTTGCCAGGGATGATGTGGATCTTTCATGAAGAGACTGGTGATCCGGCGTGGCAGGAACTGGCGATCAGATACTCACAAAGTCTTGAGTCGCGGAAAGATGATCGTGAAGTTCACGATCTTGGGTTCATCTTCTATCACGGCACTTACCGGCGCTGGTATGAAGCAACGAGGCGCGCCGGTGCTCCCGATCAGTCGTTAAAAGATGTCGTGATTCATGCCGGGCGCACACTTTCGTTGCGGTTCAACGAGCGTGCTCAATGTATGCGTTCGTTTCATGGGGAAGATTCGAATTTTATCGACATCATGATGAATGTCGGGATCGTTTTTTACGCGGCTCTCGAGACAGGCGATCGAGATTTATACGATCTGGCGCGGCGACATTGTCTGACTACCCGACGCACTTTGGTGCGTGGTGATGGCAGCACTTCGCACGAAGGGATTTTCGATCTCGAGACGGGCGAGTTTCTGCGTCAAACTACGCAACAGGGTTATCGAGGTGATTCGTGCTGGTCGCGCGGGCTTGCGTGGTCGCTTTATGGCTTTGGGACTTGTTATGAGCTGACGCGCGACCCGGTGTATCTCGAAGTTGCGCAGCACAATGCGGATTACTGGCTGGCGAATATTCCTGATGATGGTGTGGCGCCGTGGGATTTTGATGCGCCGGCGGATGGGCCATTGAGTCGCGCACAGGTTGATACGAGTGCGTCGGCGATTGCGGTTGTTGGGTTGCTCCAATTGGCGGAATACTCGACGAGTGCGGCGCGGCGAACGGCGTATCGGGATTGTGCGCTCCGGGCGATCGATTCGTTGACGGCGAAGTATCTTGGTGAAGGTGATGATGGTTGGGAAGGGATTTTACGCGGCGGTGTGTATCACATTCATAAAGATTTTGGGGTGAATGAGTCGGTGATGTGGGGCGAGTACTTTTTCGTGGAGGCGTTGCAGCAGGCACGACGCGCGTTGATGTTGATGTGAGCGCGTAAGGCGAGAGTTTCGGCTTCATAAAGATTTACAAGATGAACAGGATTAACAAGATGAAATCCCGGATCGTGAATCTTGTAAATCTTGTGAATCCTGTAAATCATGTCTAAAGATGACTGAGCGAAAGTTTCCAGCGATTGGGGGGATGAGGAGCGTTGCCGAGTTTAAGGCGCGGCTTGGGGAACTTGGTCTGGAGTTGCCGTGTGATGAACAGATCGATGTTGGACCATCAGCTCCGCTCGCACAACCGTTGCACGTTGCGGGAAGGACGATCGGCAATCGTTTCTGCATTCATCCGATGGAAGGCTGGGACGGGACGAGCGATGGTAAACCGAGTGAGGCCACAATTCGTCGCTGGCAAAATTTTGGTCGTAGTGGCGCCAAGCTTATTTGGGGTGGCGAGGCGGTTGCCGTGCGACACGATGGACGCGCCAACCCCAATCAGTTGCTGATCAATGAAGACAACAAAAGCAGCTTGGGACAACTGAGAGATGAACTTATCACGCATCACAAACAAGTTTGTGGATCTGCGGACGATCTCGTCGTAGGTTTACAACTCACTCATTCCGGTCGCTTCAGTCGTCCCAACGAGAAAACCCGTCCCGAGCCGCGGATGCTTTATCACCATCCGTCACTGGACCACCGGGTCAACGCCGATTCGAGTTCGCCTCTGCTCACCGACGGCGACATACGCGAGATCATCGACGACTTCGTCACGGCCGCGCGCATGGCTGTCGATCTCGGTTTTGATTTTTTAGATCTCAAGCATTGCCACGGTTATCTCGGCCATGAGTTTTTGAGCGCACACACGCGCGACGGGATTTACGGCGGCAGCTTTGAAAACCGCACTCGTTTCCTGCGAGAAATAACTGCAGGCGTGCGTAGTTATGCGCCCAATATTCTGCTTGGTGTCAGGTTGTCAGCCTTCGATCTCGTTGCTTTTCGGCCCGATGCGACGCGCGCGCGTGATGGCAAAACTGGTCCGGGTATTCCCGAACTCTCGCCCGAACTATTGCCGTACCGCTGGGGGTTTGGCGTCGATGTTGATGAACCTGAGCGTTACGATCTTTCGGAGCCGCGGCGTTTTCTGTCGTTACTACAGGAACTCGGAATCTACCTGGTGAACGTTTCCGCCGGCAGCCCTTACTACAATCCACACATTCAGCGTCCGGCTTTGTACCCGCCTTCTGATGGTTATCAACCGCCGGAAGATCCCCTTGTTGGCGTGGCGCGGCAGATTGAAGTGACGCGAGCTTTGAAGGAAACGTTTCCCGATTTGATTCTAGTTGGCACGGGATACAGCTACTTGCAGGAGTATCTGCCGAACGTGGGCCAAGCTGCCGTGCGCGAAGGTTGGGTTGATTCAATCGGTTTAGGCCGCATGGTTTTGTCGTATCCCGATTTACCGTTGGACGTTTTGAGTGGACGCGGTCTGCAACACAAACGCATTTGCCGCACGTTCAGCGATTGCACTACCGCGCCGCGAAAAGGATTGCCGTCGGGCTGTTATCCGCTCGATGATTTTTACAAGAAGACCGAGGATGCCGCGACGCTGAAGGCGATCAAGTCGGCCGCCCGCGCGCAAACTACTTAACCCATGCTGCAAACGTCCAGACGCGCATTCTTCAATCCCGGTTCCTCGATGACGGCCGCGCCCGCCGAGGAAAGCTGGATTCATGTGAATCGCACGGCGATGGCCTGCCGGTTTGAAGTGACGCTGCCGGCTTCGACGCGGAGTGGCGTTGCAGTCGCGACTGAGGCGTTGAATGAAGTTGAAGAGATTGAACGGCGGTTGTCGGTGTTTAAGGAAGAGAGCGCCGTCAGCTTGCTCAATCGCGAGGCAGCGTCGCGTGCGGTTCCGGTGGACCAGCCGTTGTTTGAGCTGCTTTTGTTATGCAAAGAACTGCACGACGAAACAGAAGGCGCATTTGATATTACGAGTGGTCCATTGACGCGTTGTTGGGGATTTCTAAAACGCGAAGGGCGTGTTCCGTCAGAAGCGGATATTGCGCGCGCGCGTGTAGTGGTTGGCAGCGATAAGCTCGTGCTCGATGCTGATACGCGGAGTGTGGGATTCAAATTAACAGGGACTGAGATCAACCTCGGCAGCATCGGTAAGGGCTATGCGCTCGATGTAGTTAAGAGAGGCTTCGTGGGTAGGAATGAGCGAGCGCTTTTGAGTGCCGGTGCGAGCAGTTTTCTGGCGATCGGTGAATGGTTCGTGGGTGTGCGGCATCCGCGGTTTAAGGACCGGCGCCTTGCCACAGTGCGATTGCGCGGTTGTGCGATGTCGACGAGTGGAAGTGAAGAGCAGTTTTTTGTGAGTGAGGGGCGCCGGTTCGGGCACATCATCGATCCGCGGAGTGGCTGGCCGGCGAGTGAAGTTACGAGTGTGACGGTGATTGCGAATTCGGCTGCCCGCAGCGATGCGCTCGCGACGGCGTTTTTCGTTGGGGGGCGGACGCTAGTGGAGCGGTACTGTGGGGAGCACGCGGATGTAATGGCGATCGTGTTGGAAAGTGACAAGCCGGTTTTGATCGGGCGAAATGAGCGTTGCGTTGTTGAGTTGGTGTGAAGCGATCTCACGCGGCGGCGCAACGGCGCAGCGGCAGACGCAGCGTGTGTTTGAAACGATTTGATTGCGTGGCGGCGGCGCAACGGCGCAGCGGCAGACGCAGCGTGTTTTGAAACGATTTGATTGCGTGGCGCCGCCGCAACGGCGCAGCGGCAGACGCAGCGTGTGTTTGAAACGATTTGATTGCGTGGCGCCGCCGCAACGGTGCAGCGGCAGACGCAGCGTGTTTTTGAAACGATTTGATTTGCGTGGCGCCGCCGCGTCGCCGCGTGAGAAATCCTAATTTGATCCGCATGACTCTTGATTCGAAAAACTTCACCACCGCACAGAACGTTGCGCTAGTCACGCTACGCACGTTGATCGGTTGGCACTTTCTTTACGAAGCCTACTTCAAGCTCCTCTCGCCGGCGTGGACGCGCACGGGTCCTTTAACCCCCTGGACTTCCGCCGGTTACCTGAAAGGCGCCGGCGGTCCGCTCGCCGGTCTGTTCCAGCGTATGGTTGACGGTGGTTGGACCAACTGGCTGGACCGTGGCGTTAAAGTAACTCTCTTAGTGATCGGACTTAGTTTGATCCTGGGTTTGTTTACGAGAGTTGGTTTATCACTGGCCCTCGCACTCCTCACAGTGTTCTACCTCCTCTACATTCCCACGCACGGTATCCCGCAACCGAATAGCGAAGGCACTTACCTGATCGTCAACAAGACTTTGATTGAAGCCGCCGCCGTTGCGTTACTGCTGGTGTTCGACACCGGGAGGATCGCCGGCCTGGATCTATTCTTCAAACGCCGAAAAGTTCAAGCGGATCAAACCGCCTGATTCCCGGGATGGAATGAGTTATGAATCTTACGGATGAACAGAAACGGATTGGTCGTCGCAACTTTCTGAAAGTAGTCGCGGGAGCACCGGCGATGGTGGCACTCGGCGCGGCCGCGTTGACACGTGGTCCAGTGCGTGGCGGCCCGGTGAAGATCGCCCTCGTCGGCACCGGCGACATGGGCCGCGGTCTGCTCAACAATTATCAGAAAGAATATTGCGACCTGAAAGCCTTGTGCGACGTCAATCCAAAGCGACGCGCCGCGATGTCGAAGATGATGGTCGAAAAGGGTTGGCCCAAGCCCAACGAGTACGACGATTGGCAGCAGATGCTGCAAAGCGAAGATCTCGAAGCCGTGCACGTGGCCACGCCTTTGTGGACGCACAAAGATATAACCGTCGGTTCCCTCGATGCCGGCAAACACGTGCTCTGCGAAAAGATGATGGCCAAGACTCCTGAAGAGTGCCAGGCGATGATCGACGCGGCGAACAAAAACAATCGCGTGCTCGAGATCGGCTATCAACGTTATTACAACCCTGTCTACCAGGCGGCTTACACAAACATTATCAAGCAGGGTTTGCTCGGCGACGTCTTTCACGTGCGCCTGGCGTGGCATCGCAATTCAACCTGGCGAAAGAATGAAGAAGCTCCCGCTGCGAATTTCGATCCCAGCCGCTGGGGTTATCCTGATTGGGAACACCTGCTCAACTGGCGCATGTACAAGAAGTACTCGGAAGGGTTGCTGTGTGAGTTGGGCAGTCACCAGGTGACGGCGGCGAGCTGGTTTCTCGACGCATCGCCCGAAGCTGTTTACTGCACGGGTGGAACGTTTCGTTTCAAAGACGGTCGCGAAGTTGCGGATCACGTTTACGCGACGTTTGAATATTCGGGTGGACGTACGGCGACATTTTCCACGATCCAGTCGAATGCGTTCGACCAGAACTACGAGATGTTCATGGGAACAAAGGGAACCTTGATCATGTCGCGTGAGTTCGATGCGTTTCTATTCCAGGAAGGCGAGAATGCGAACACGCGTGTCGAGGTGTCGAAGGGAAGTGGTCCAGTCGCGGATTCATCGGCAACGCAGGCCGTCGAGTCGAGTACGCGGACGGTTGATACTCCCGTGAGTGGCGCCTCCGACAAGGGCATTTCTTATAAGACTGAGATTGCCGAGTTTTGTTCATCGATTCGCACAGGGTCGCCGGTCAGGTGCGGCGGCGAAAAGGCGATGACGTCGGCAGTTGCGATCCTTGCGGGGAATAGTTCGGCCGAGAGACGAAGTCGACTCGAAATCAATCCACAGATTACACGGATTGCTAGTCAAATTACCCAGATTGCTAGTTAGTTACACAGAATGCTGGTTAGTTTACCGCGGATATGAGCATTGATTTGTTCATTTCAAGGCGAAATTTAACATTTGAAGATTCTAATATGATCTTGTAATCCCGAAAATTCGGAGTATACTGAGCCGTCCTTTAATTAAGCTGCTCCGACGGAGATTCCCACTAGGGCGAAATATGGAGGTATTCGTCTGCCCAGCTCTAGTAAACATTCTGCAAAAGTAGTTTGTTCTGAACGACACGTGTGGATTTCGCCCCGGCAGTTCTGGGGGCTTGTCCGCGACGACATCGTCGAGTATCTAAGCGAATACCCCCTGACCGGACGTTTCAAAGGATGCCATTCAGAGTTTTTGGTTACTGTTAACCACACAGTGCTTAGCCTCACCAGCCCTGAACATCGCCGCGAAGTTATCGATTCAAAGCGTTTCATGAAAAGATAGAACAGCGCCGGACGTATTTATCGGAGGACGGCATATGCTGGAACTCATTCAACCCATCTCGAAGCGAGATCAGGTAGTCAGAGCAATGAAGCAGGCGATCCTTTCGGGCGCCATTCAGCCTGGCGCTTCGATTGTTGAGAGCAAGATCGCGCAACAACTGGGCGCGGGCGTGCCATTGATCCGCGAGGCACTGATCGAACTCGAACATCAGGGCTTCGTACAGCGCACGCCTTACAAAGGAACTACTGTCACCAAACTATCGCCCGCCGACGTGCGACGCATCTTTGCCCTGCGCGTCGAGCTCGAAGCGGTGGCGATCGAGTGGGCCAAGGCACACACCACGGAAGTAGATCTCGCTTACCTGCGCGAAACGATTCGCCGCATGGAAGAGGCAGCGAAGATTCCCGACTTGCCGCAGTTCTACGACAGCGATCTCGCTTTTCATCGCAAGATCTGGAGTTTGTCAGACAATCCTTATCTCGTAGACGCGCTTGAACGCCTGGTGGTGCCGCTCTTCGCCTTCTTCGTGATGAAGACTAGCCGTCAGCAGAAGTCTTACGCCGATAGCGCGACGATGCATGCGGAGATCGTAAAGGCGTTGGCGGAAAAATCTGCTCCTGAATTGCGACAGATGTTCACCGAGTATCTCTCACGTTGGAAAGACGATATGGTGACGTTGCTCTTCTCCGAAGACAGTTAGTTTATTTCTCCGATTAGTCTCACTGACAGACAAATGCCGAACGAAGTTGAGCACAACTCAATCAGAGCGGTGCGCGATGTGATGCTGCGCCTCGTGAACGTTTCGAAAGCGTATGAAGGCGTGCAGGCGTTGCGAGACGTATCGTTTGAACTATGCGCGGGTGAAGTTCATGCGATCGTCGGTGAGAATGGAGCAGGAAAGTCGACGCTGATTAAGATCATCACGGGCGCAGTGACGCCCGATAGTGGTTTTGTCGAACTCAATGGCGTGGCGCTCAAAGCCAATTCACCGGCCACCGCACGGGCGTTGGGAATCGCGGCTATCTATCAACAACCCGCGCTTTTCCCTGATTTGACGATAGTTGAAAACATCGCGCTCGGGCTCGAAAACGCAAAACCGTGGGCGCGAGTTAATTGGAAAGAAAGACGAGCGCGTGCGATCGAGTTGTTAAAACAAACTGCCGCGAATATCGATCCGGATCGGCAAGTCGGATCGTTGACGATGCCGGAACAACAGCTCGTTGAGATAGCGCGGGCGTTGGGTGCGAATGCACGAGTCTTGATCATGGACGAGCCGACGGCGTCGCTGGCTGAAGCCGAAGTGCAGAACCTCTACGGTGTCATTAGAAACTTGCGTGATTCGGGTGTCGGCATAATTTACATTTCGCATCGGCTGGAAGAGTTATCGGTTGTTGCTGATCGAGTGACGGTGTTACGCGATGGTGAGGCGATTCAAACACGCCCGATGCGTGAATTATCGGTTCGCGAGTTGATCAGTTTGATGGTGGGCCGCGAGCTTTCCGCGGTGTTTCCGAAACGCGCGGTGCAACAGGGTGACGTGGTGCTCGAGTTGCGCGGTGTTAGTTGTCAGACAAACGGTGTCAGGAGTGTCGATCTCGCGGTGCGAGCGGGTGAGATTGTTGGTCTGGCAGGTTTGGTTGGTGCTGGGCGAACGGAACTCGCACGTACGATCTTTGGTCTGGATCCGGCGGATGCCGGTGAGATATGGGTTCGCTGGAATCGCGTGTTATTGAAATCGCCCTTTGATGCGATCAAAGCCGGCATTGCATATTTGCCCGAAGACCGTCGCAGGCATGGCGTGGTGTTGGATATGCCGGTGAGCGCGAATCTAACGCTCGCGTCGTTGGATAAGTTTTCGAGTGCGTGGGCGTTTGATGCGGGGAAGGAAAGAGTGACGGCAGCGAATGCGGTGCGTCGTTTGGGGATCAAGACGCCGGCGGTGTTCTCGCCGGTGAGTTCACTTTCGGGTGGCAATCAGCAGAAGGTCGCGTTAGGGCGTTGGCTGGAGATTAAGCCTTCGGTTTTGATTCTCGATGAACCGACCCAGGGTATCGATGTCGGCGCGAAGGCGGAGATTCATTCGTTGATGTGTGAACTGGCGGAGCAGGGTGTGGCGATCGTGATGATCTCGTCGGAGCTGCCGGAGATTTTGGGGATGAGTGATCGGATTGTCGTGTTGCGGCAGGGGGCGATTGCCGGGGAGTTGATGAGTGATGAGGCGACGCAGGAAGCGATTATGGCGTTGGCGGTGGGGCATGAGTTGCCCGATGCGGCGTGAGTCGTGCCGCGCGATGGAAAGATGGACAAGATTTTACAAGATGAACTGGATGCAGCTTGTTGTGTGTAGATCGAGTTTATCTTGAAGAGCCTCGCGCAATTTCAAATATCCGGGTCATCACGAAACATCCTGTTTAATCTTGAAAAATCTTGTCAATCTTTATCCATGGTTTAAATGCAACGTAAACGCGAACTATCAGCAGCACTGGCATACGCAATTCTCCTGGCGGTGATGGCGGTGGCGGCGCCGTCGTTCCTCGGTTTGAGTAACCTGCGTGACCTGGCGATGAATAACGCGGCAGCGTTGCTGGTCGCTATCGGCATGACGATGGTGATCATCAGCGGCCAGATTGACATCTCCGTCGGATCGCAATTCGCAGTTTGCACTTATCTCACCGGCCTGTTGGCGCGCGACGGTGTTCCTATCTTGCTTGTGATCCCGATCGTGTTACTGGCCGGAGCGGCGATGGGTGCGGTCGGCGGTTCACTTGTTTCATTCCTGCGGATGCCGTCGATCGTGGTAACGCTGGCGCTGATGGTTGCGTGGCGCGATGGTTTGCGTTGGGCCACCGAGGGAGCGTGGGTTCAGGATCTGCCGGCGAACTTCCAATGGTTCGGATTGGACCAGGGCAAGGGCGAGTTACTGCTGATAACGATCACGTTGCTTATCTTCATCGCTTTTGCATGGCTCTTGAGTAATGTTTCCGGTGGCAGATCGATCTACGCTGTTGGTTCTGATGCTGAAGCAGCACGACTCGCCGGCATCGATCCACGCCGCGTAATTTTTGGCACGTTCACGTTGATGGGAGCGCTCGTCGGACTCGCCGCGGCGTTGAATGCAGTGCGCTTCTCGATTGTTCCGAGCAATGCCGGTTCAGGCCTGGAACTAAAAGCTATCGCTGCTGTTGTCGTAGGCGGCACCGCGATTACAGGTGGACGCGGTTTGCTGGTCGGAACGCTGATCGGTGTCGCTTTACTCGGCACGATCGGTACGGCGCTGACTTTTCTCGGAATCAATCCATTTTGGGAGAAGGCGATCCAGGGTGTAGTAATTCTCGCCGCCGTAATGTCTGACGTGGCGCTGGGACGAATGGCGGCGTTTCGTCTCCGGAATTCGGGATTGCGTGCCAGGACCAGCTCGTGAATTCATCAGTTCCCCGAGCCCAGCTTCGTGAGTTGAAATTAGTCGCCTCGTGGCCGGCGCGTGTATTTCCCAATCACGAGTGGGCGTTATTGCTCGTGCTGTTCTTTGAAATCGCAATCTTTGCGATTAGCGGTGACAACTTTTTCACCGCTGCAAACGGATTCGAGATCACTCGTTTGAGTGTTGAAGTCGGTTTGCTGGCGCTCGCGCTGACACTAGTGATCGTGACGGGCGGCATTGATCTTTCAGTTGGATCGATGATGGGTTTGTCGGCCGTTGTGATGGGTGCGCTCTGGCGCGACGCGCAGCTTTCAATCTTAACCGCTGCCGCGATCGCGGTGCTTCTGGGCGCGGTTGGCGGCGCGCTGAATGGTTTGCTGATCGCTCGGTTCAACCTGCCGCCGATCATCGTGACGCTCGCGACGTTCTCTCTTTTTCGCGGTGTTGCGGAAGGGATAACGCGAAGTATTGAAAACTACTCCGGCTTTCCAGCCGGTTTTTTGTTTCTCGGTCAGGGATACATCGGCGGCATCATTCCGGCACAGTTGCTCGTGCTCGTGGTTGCGGTGGTTGCATGTGCGTGGCTACTGCACCGCACGGCGTTTGGTCGCAGTCTCTACGCGATCGGTTTTTCGGCCGAGGGCGCTCGTTACGCCGGCATCAACGTGGGGCGAAAGCTGTTCACCGTTTATCTCCTGTCCGGACTGGCTGCCAGCACGTCGGCGGTAATTTACGTGGCCCATCTCGGCCAGGCGAAGTCGGATGCGGGGACCGGGTTCGAGTTGATGGGCATCGCGGCGGTGGTGCTTGGCGGAACGTCGATCTATGGTGGGCGCGGCTCGGTTTTGGGCACGGTGCTGGGTCTGTTTGCAATCGTCGTTTTGCAGAACGGTTTGCGACTAAGTGGGCAGCCGGCCGAACTGGCAGGAATACTTACCGGTGCGTTACTGCTTTTGACAGTCGCACTAAACCGCTTTTCACTGATTGGACCACGCGTTCGTTCGGAAACAGTTTCTGAGGAGCTCGAAGTGAAGAATTCGCAGGTCGCGCTTTTGAGCGCCGTCATTCTGGTTGCGGCATTGCTGGTGGCCGGCAGCAACTGGATGCTCGTTCGTTCGCTAAAACAGACTACTTCCGCTACGTCACCGTCCAATCCGGCAGAGCCGGCAAATCGCAAACTGACCGTCGCGATGATGCCGAAAGCGAAAGGCGATCCTTATTTTGCAAGCTGCAGAAAAGGCGCGGAAGAAGCGGCGCGTGAGTTAAACATCGATCTGCTGTGGGATGGTCCAACCGATCTCGATCCGGCCAAGCAGAACGAAGTGGTTGAAGCGTGGATCACAAAAGGCGTCGATGTAATTGCGGTGAGCGTTGAGAATCAGGCCGGCATTTCCACGGTGCTGCGCAAGGCGCGTGAAAAGGGAATCAAAGTCGTTACCTGGGACGCCGATTCCGAAAAAGACGCGCGTGATTTTCTGATCAACCAAGCAACACCGCAGGGAATCGGATACACGCTGACTGATGAAGCTGCCCGCATCATGAATAATCGCGGTGAGTTTGCGGTTGTGACTGCGTCGTTGAGTGCGGCCAATCAGAATGAGTGGATCAAAAACATCAGGGTGCGACTAGCGGAAAAGTATCCGGATATGAAACTCGTGACAGTGCAACCGAGTGACGGCGATCGCGATCGGGCGTTTTCTGAAACACAGACCATCCTGAAGGTCTATCCGAACGTTAAACTCATCATGGCGATCGCTGCGCCGGCGGTGCCGGGTGCTGCGGAAGCAGTGAAACAAGCGGGTCGCACGGACGTGAAAGTGACGGGCTTGTCTCTCCCCAACATGAACAAGCCGTATGTGAAAACGGGTGTGGTTGAGAGCGTTGTGCTTTGGAATACAGTCGACCTTGGATATCTGACGGTGCAGGCAGCTTACGCACTCGGGATCGGCGGTCTCAAACGCGGCGACAGCAGTCTCAAAGCCGGGCGGCTGGGGACGGTCCAGGTCGTAGATGATGAAGTGCGTCTGGGTGCGCCATTCATCTTTAACAAAGACAATATAGATAGGTTTGATTTCTAGCCACGAGCAGGCCAAACAAGGATTTCTCACGCAGCGACGCAGCGACGCAACGGCGCAGCAGTTTTCGTAGCGCCGCGTGAGTAAACTTTCTTTGACTCTCACCAACTGGGCGTCTTAGTAATTATGAAGCAAGCAAAGATTAGAGAAGTACGTGCGTATGTGATCGCGGCCAATGAGATGGGCGCGGATTATCACAACCAGCAGGGCAATCACTGGATCATCGATCTGCCGATTGCCAACCCGATGTCCGTGTATGAGCAGTACAAGGCTCAGCGAACCAGTTGGGGGATCAACGCACTGGGCACGGTGGTGGTCCAGGTGGAACTAGCCGACGGCACGTTGGGTGTGGGTTGCAGCATCGGCGGTGAACCGGCCTGCTACATCATCGAAAAACATCTCAAGCGATTTGTCGAAGGCCAGGATCCGAGGAATGTCGAACTCATCTGGGACCAGATGTGGCGCGCGACGATGCCTTACGGTCGCAAGGGTCTGACGGTCCAGGCGATCAGCGCAGTTGATCTCGCGATCTGGGATTGTCTTGGTCAGTTGCGCGACGAACCCGTCTACGCGTTGATTGGTGGCAAGACAAAAGACAAGCTGCCGGTTTACGCAACCACGTCGCGGCCGGATATCGCCAAGCGCTGGGGTTTCCAAGGCGCCAAGATCCCGTGTCGTTATGGACCAGCCGATGGCATCGAAGGTTTGAAAAAGAATATCGCCGTAATGGCCGAAGCCCGCGAGCAGGTGGGACCTGATTTTCCGCTACGACTCGATTGTTACATGGCGCTCACAGTGCCTTATGCGATTCAACTGGCGAAGGCGCTTGCTCCGTATGATCTTCACTGGATCGAAGAATGTTTACCGCCAGATGATTTCGATGGTTACGCCGAGTTGAAAAAGGCGTTAACGGGAATTTGCCTGGTGACTACCGGTGAGCACGAGTACACGCGTTATGGTTTTCGCGAGTTGATTGCGCGAAAGTGCGCTGACATTCTACAGCCTGATATCAACTGGGTTGGTGGTCTAACTGAAGCGCGGCGGATCGTGGCGATGGCGGCGGCGTACGATATTCCGGTGGTGCCGCATGGCTCGAGCGTCTTCTCGTATCACTTGCAGTATGCGTTCACGAATTGTCCGGTGGCGGAGTTTCTGGTGATGAGCCCGCAGGCTGATGAGCTCGTGCCGTTGTTTGGTGAGTTGTTTAGCTGCGAGCCGATGCCGAAGGACGGGATCGTCGAGTTGAGTGAGAAGCCGGGTTGGGGTGTGAAGTTGAATGAAAAGCTGGAACTGGTTCGGCCGTACGGAAAGGCAATGGCCACGGATTTCACGGATAAACACGGATAAAGAAAAAGAATTGATCCGTGTTCATCCGTGAAATCCGTGGCTAATAACTAATGAATACTTTTGATGAACAGGTTGCGATTGTGACTGGGGCGGCGTCGGGGTTGGGGTTGGCGATTGCTGCGAAGTTACGATCTGAGGGGGCGAAGGTTGCCCTCGTTGATTTGAATGAAGAGCGGTTGCGCGAGGTTGCGAGTGAATTAGGTGAAGGCGCGTCTCCGTTTGCGGTCGATCTGACGAATGAAGCGGCGGTGCGAAACGTTGTGGACCAGATTGGTGAGCGCTTCGGTCGGATTGATATTTTAGTCAACAGCGCGGGCGTGACTGGCGCGACTAATATCAAGAGTCATGAAGTTGATACTGACAATCTGCGATTTGTATTTGAAGTGAACTTTATGGCTTCGTTCTTTACTGCGCGCGCCGTGTTGTCGTGGATGCTCAAGAACAATTACGGGCGCATCTTGCACATTGCGTCGGTCGCAGGTAAAGAAGGCAATGCGGGGATGCTGGCTTACTCCGCTTCGAAAGCCGCCGTGATTGGGATGACGAAGGTACAGGGCAAGGAGTATGCGGAGACCGGGATCACCGTGAATGCGCTTGCGCCGGCCGTGATTCAAACGCCGATGGTTGATGCGATGCCCGAAGCGCAGGTGAAGTACATGACCGACAAGATTCCCATGAAGCGCTGCGGCACGCTCGACGAGATCGCGCACATGGCGGCGTTTATCGTTTCCAGGGAAACAGCGTTTACAACCGGCTTCACTTTCGACATGACCGGCGGGCGGGCGACTTATTAGAACTTAGAACTTGGAACTTTGTGCTTTGTGCTTTGTATCTGGTTCCTGGAACAACCAAGTACAAAGTACAAAGTACAAAGTACAAAACACAAAGCACAAAGCACAAAGCACAAATGGCTTATAAAATCCAACTATTAAAGATGGGCCAGTGTGACGTTGCCGGGCCGGAAGTCTACTGGATGAACCATTGGAACGAGTGGGTGCAGCTTTATTTTTGGATGGTCGTCATTCGCGGTAACGGCAAGACTGCGATCATCAATACTGGACCACCGGCGGACCTGACCGAGTTGAATAAACGCTGGAGTAGCGGGTTTGGCGAACGCGGCAAACTTGTACGCGCAGAAAACGAGCGACCGGTTAACGCCCTTGCGTCGCTCGGCATTAAACCTGAAGACGTGAACTACGTTTTGATCACGCCTTTGCAGATTTATGCCACGGCGAATATTCAACTCTTTCCGAATGCGCAGGTCTGCATCTCAAAGCGCGGCTGGATTGAAGACTTTCATGCTGAGAAGTTTCCGATGCACGTGCCGCGTGAGTTTCGCATCTCGCGCGAGACGCTCGAGTATTTAATGTTTGAGAGACATGAAAAGGTACGGCTGTTGGAAGATGAAGACGAAGTGATGCCAGGCATTCGTTGTTTCTGGGCCGGAGTTCATCATCGTTCGTCTGTGTGCTACGTCGTCGAAACTGAAGAGGGCCGAGTGGGATTTTCCGATTGTGTATTTAAATATGGCAACGTTGATGACGGCGAGCCGCTCGGAATTCAGGAGAGTCTTGAAGAGTATTACGTGACGATGGCGCGGATAAAACGCGAGACGGATGTCTTCGTGCCGCTGTATGAACCGGATGTGTTGAAGCGATTTCCGGAAGGCAAAATTGCATAACGAAATTCTTCTCTGTGCAACCTTTGTGTCCTCTGTGTCTCTGTGGTTATAGGACTGCTCGATACGACAACCACAGAGACACAGAGGACACAAAGGTTGCACAGAGAAGCAAGTCTAAGTTACTTGAAGCATGATTCGAAAAGCATATTTGATGACACTCAAACCGGGTAGCTGGGTTGAGTATGAACGGCGTCATAATCCAATCTGGCCTGAGTTACAGCAGATGTTGAAAGATCACGGCGTTTCGAATTACTCGATCTTTCTCGATCGCAGCAGCAACCGGCGGCTTTTTGCTTACGCGGAGATTGAGTCGGAAGAACGTTGGCAGCAGATTGCGCAAACCGATGTTTGCCGTCGCTGGTGGGCTCACATGAGTGAACTGATGCTCGTCAACGACGACAACAGCCCGCAGACTGCGAGTCTCGATGAAGTTTTTCATATTGACTGACGCTGATGGGTAATCGTCTCAAAGACAAAGTCGCAATCGTCACCGGTGGGTCCGTTGGCATCGGCCAGGCCACGGCTACGTTGTTTGCCGAAGAAGGCGCGAAGGTTGTAATCGCAAATACTTACGAACCGGTTGGCGACGCGGCCGCGGAAGAACTTCGCGAGCAGGGATACGAGGCGCTCTTCGTCGAGACTGATATTGCCAACGAAGAACATTGTCGCCGCGTTTGTGATGAAACGGTGCGCACTTACGGGCGGCTCGACATTCTTGTCAACAACGCCGCGATCTTCATTCTTAAAGGACTCGAAGCCTCGGTTGAAGATTGGCAGCGGACGTTGAGCGTCAACATCGCCGGCACGGCGTTGATGAGCAAGTTTGCGTCGGAGTACATGAAGCAGTCAGGCGGCGGAGCGATTGTGAATCTCGGTTCGATTTCCAGTTTCGTCGCGCAGCCTTCGTTCATCACTTACAGCTCGACGAAGGCCGCGATCGTGCAGATGACGAGAAACATGGCGATGGATCTCGCGCCATTCAACATTCGCGTCAACTGTGTTTGTCCCGGAACGATCTTGACGCGAGCCACCGAGGAACACATGGCTCGTGTGGGGATGTCGAAAGAAGATTTCATCGCTACTGAAGCCCCCAAACACCTGTTGCAACGCGTTGGCGACCCGCGGGAGGTTGCATATCCGATTTTGTTTCTTGCTTCTGACGAGGCTTCGTTCATCACGGGCACGCACCTGATGGTCGACGGCGGCTACACCACCCAGTAAGAACTAACCACAGATAAACGCGGATGAACGCGGATCAGAACAAGAAAAATTCTGACCTGGGTTTATCCGCGTTCATCGGTGGCGAAAATATTAGAAGGGATTCGAGATGAGATTGATTGTGGCGTTCGTAGTTGCGCTTTGTGCGGTTCCGTTGTTGGCCCAACAACCGCCGAAGGAGTGGATCGATCCGGATACTGGTCATAAAGTCGTTCGCCTGACTGATGAACCCGGCAGCCAGAGTTTGTACTTTCATCAGAATCCGTACACCGCGTCGGGCGACAAGATGATCTTTACGAGTCCGACCGGACTTTACACTTACGCCTTCAAAACAGGCAAAGCTGAGTTACTGGTTGAGGGACGCGTCGGAAGTTTGATTGTTGGACCAAAGACGCGCCAGGCGTTCTATTTCAAAGGTGATTCACTTTACGCCACTCATCTCGACACAAAAGCAACGCGTGTGATCGTCAAACGCGCCGAACTCCGCACCGGATCCGGTTTGGCGATCAATGCCGACGAGACCTTGCTCGGCGGCAGTTACACCGAAGGCGGGCAAACGTTCACCAATCCGCGACCTCCTGCTCCGGGTCAGCCCGGCGACAGTTATCCGGGCAAGGAAGAGATGATGGAACGCCGCCTGGCGGCGAAGCTGCCGATGGCACTCTACACCGTCAACATCAAGAGCGGTGAAGTGAAGGGGTTCTATCGCAGCACTGACTGGTTGAACCACGTTCAGTTTTCACCAGACGATCCGAAACTGATGATGTATTGCCACGAGGGACCATGGCACAAAATCGATCGCATCTGGACCATTCGCATCGACGAAGGCAAGCCACAGTTGATGCATAAACGCACGATGGACATGGAGATCGCAGGTCACGAATTTTTTGGACCACACGACATGCTCTGGTACGACTTGCAGACTCCGAAAAGCAAAGTCTTCTGGCTGGCCGGAGTAAATGTCAAAAACGGTAAACGAATTCGCTACAAAGTCCCGCGCGAGGAATGGTCGGTTCACTTCAACGTTTCCCCGGATGGGAAATTGTTTGCCGGTGACGGTGGTGGACCAAACAGCGTCGCCGCGCCGGGTAATGGCCAGTGGATATACCTCTTTAGACCCAATGGCGATGGACTTAAAACAGAAAAACTGGTGAACCTGGCCAAACACAACTACGGCCTCGAGCCGAACGTGACGTTCACGCCGGATCAGAAATGGATCGTGTTTCGCTCGAACATGCTCGGTCAAACTTATGTCTTCGCAGTGGAAATCAAGACACAGATAAACACGGATTGAAATCCGGATTTTTATCCGTGTTATCCGTGGCTAATTAGTCGATGAAAATAAGACTGTTCATAACAATTCTAGTTCTGTCATTCGCAAGTGTGGTGCGTGCGAATGTGACGCTGCCTGACGTCATTAGCCGCAGCATGGTATTGCAACGCGATCAGTCGGTGCCGATCTGGGGTAAGGCGGATCCGGGTGAGGCGGTGACCGTTCGTTTTAATGGTCAGGTGAAAACTACGACCACTGGTGCGGATGGCCGCTGGATGATTCGACTGTCGCCGATGCGAGCCAAAGCGACGCCCGTCGTGATGATCATTGAAGGCAAAAACAAGATCGAACTTCAGGACATTCTGATCGGCGAAGTTTGGCTGGTCTCCGGCCAATCGAACATGCAGTGGGTGTTGAGCAGCACAAACAACGGCGAACAGGCGATCGCGGCTGCGAATCATCCGACGCTGCGACTTTTCAACGTCAGCCGGCAAGTCGCATTCAAACAGGCGCCACCGCCGCTCGGCATTTGGCAAGCATGCACTCCCGCATCGGTCAAGGAGTTTTCTGGTGCTGGTTATTACTTCGGTGTCGAATTACAGAAGGAACTGAAGGTTCCTATCGGCCTGCTCAACTCTTCGTATGGCGGTTCACAGGCTGAAGCCTGGACGCCGGTTGAATACCTGGTTGCGTCAGTTGATCTGAAGCCAACAGTCGACCGCACGAAGATCTGGGACGAAGAACGACCACGCGTCAGAGTTCAATACGACGAAGCAATCAAGAAATGGCGCGAAGAGGCTGACAAGGCAAAGGCTGCCGGAGCTGTGCCGCGACCGTCGCCGGGCGTGCCTGACGCATTGCGCGAGCACCGCATCGCAGCGTCAATTTACGACAGCATGATCGCGCCGCTGATTCCGTTCGCCATTCGCGGCGCGTTCTGGTACCAGGGAGAATCGAACGAAGCACGCGCGCAGCAGTATCAGATCCTTTTGCCGACGATGATCAAAGCCTGGCGCGAGCGTTGGGCCGCGGGTGACTTTCCATTCGGCATCGTGCAACTCCCAAACTATCGCGATCAAAAGCCGGAACCGGCCGACGAACCGTGGAGTCACTTACGCGAAGCACAACGACTCACCGCTTTGTCAGTTCCAAAAACCGGACTCGTGGTCACCATCGATATCGGCGAAGCGCGAGACATTCATCCAAAGAACAAACTCGAAGTCGG
Organism: uncultured Acidobacteriota bacterium; assembly: GCA_963708055.1. GTDB lineage: Bacteria > Acidobacteriota > Blastocatellia > Pyrinomonadales > Pyrinomonadaceae > PSRF01. Next base: position 4,668,464 of record OY970193.1, read on the forward strand.
CAAACGCATGGCGCGTTGGGCCATGGTCGACGTTTACAAACACAAACTTTTGAAGTCTGGACCAGTGTTTCAGAAAGCTGAAGTCCAGGGCGACAAGCTGATCGTCACCTTCGCGGAAGTAGGTGGCGGTTTGAAGTTAACAAATGGGACCAGGCCTGAAGAGTTTGCGATCGCCGGCGCAGATCGCAAATGGTATTGGGCCGAAGCAAAATTAGTCGGGCGCAGTCGTGTCGAAGTGTGGTCGCCGCAGGTCGCGCAACCGCTGGCCGTGCGTTACGCATTCAACAACAATCCGAAGAATCCGAATTTAACAAACGACACCGGCATTCCTGCCGGACCGTTCCGTACCGACAACTTTCCCGGGCCAACTGACGGCAAGAGATAGTTATCAGCAGCTCAACAAAGCCTCGGATTACACGGATTGAATCTGTGTAATCTGCTTAATCATCTGTGTAATCTGTGTCCTGAAAGGAGAGTAAACCATGCGACTCGTTAAGGCTGTCGTATTCGTCGTGATCTGCTCCGTCGCCGTTTTTGGCCAGAGCAACAAAGGCGGTATTAATGGCACTGTCTTTGATCCCAACGGCGCCGCAATACCGGGTGCAACCGTTGTCATCACTGATCTGGGGACGCAGAAGTCTGTGAGTCTGACCACCTCAGAGTCAGGCACCTACTCAGCCTCTTCCTTAGATCCGGTGAGCTACAGCATCAGAGTTGAAGCGACCGGCTTTAAGAAAGCCCTGATCGAGAAAGTGAAAGTCGACACTGCGACGATCGCCGCGGTCAACATCACTCTCGAAACTGGTGCGGTGGGTGAAACGGTCACGATCACATCTGACGCGGCCATTATCAACACCGAGTCGGCAACTACCACACAAACGATCAACGAGCGCCAGATCCGCGACTTGCCCTTAAACAATCGCAGCGTTCTCGATCTCGCCGTGACGGCGCCGAATGTTTCTGGTGACGCAGGCAGCGAAGATCCCGGCGTGACTTCTGACCAACCGGTTCCCGGGTTCAACCTGAACGTCAACGGTGGCCGCGCCGGAACAACAGCCATCCTTGCTGACGGTGTGAATAACACTGGCGTTGGCATCGCTCGCGCAGTGGTGAGCTTCACGCCGGAAACGGTCCAGGAGTTTACGGTGCAGACGTCGGCTTATTCGGCGGAATTTGGTCAAACCGGCGGCGGCGTTATTAATGCGACAACCAAATCCGGCACCAACGACTTCAACGGCGTGGCGCTCTGGTATCACCGCAATCCGAAAACAAATGCGCTGCCTTATCGCATCGGTACAGGTCCACGACCGGCCAACAACCTTCGTTACAACCAGGTGTCGTTTACTGTCGGTGGTCCGGTTTACCTGCCGGCTTTTGGGGAGGGTGGACCAAAGCTTTATGACGGCCACAACAAGACATTTTTCTTCTTCGCTTATGAGCCACGTTGGCGCCGCGATTTCCTCGCGCAACCGACGTTACTGCCGACTGCCGCCGAGCGCGGCGGTGATTTTAGCGGTCTGGTTCGCACGAGCAGTGGCTGGGTTCCACAGGCAATCGCACAGAGATTCAATCTCATCTCGGTCGGCACTGCGAACATCTTTCAACAGTTCAACCTCGTGAATAATCGTCTGGTTCCACTCGCGCAAACGTGCACGGTTAACAATGTCACGACCGCAACCTACTGCCAGTATCCGGGGAATAGAATTCCGGCGTCGATGATCGATCCAAAGGCGCTCGAGATTCTAAAGTTTATGCCTACGCCGGGTGATTACTTCATCGACGATTCGGGCCTGGTAAGAAATTACATCGTGCAGCGATTCGTCAGGCAGGACGAAACACGTTACACCCTGAGGTTGGACCACAACTTCACCAGTAACGACCGCCTCAACTTCCGTTTCACCAAGACTCCGGCCGTTGGAATCCGCGGATTCGGCAGTGACGTAAACGGTAACAGCGGCGTGTACAGCGACGCCAAGCAGTTCCTCGTTGCTTACAACAAACTCATTTCACCAACTCTGGTTAACGACCTGCGTTTGAACTACACGCGCGGTGTGTTCAGTGAAGACTTCTCACCCGAGTTTTCAATCCAGGGTGGACGGAACCTTGCGACTGAGCTCGGATTGGGGAGTTTGACTTCAGGCGGCTTGCCGCTGTTTACGATCAGCGGCGACGGCAATGGCTACAATGCTTTTGCAGACATCGGTTCTTCCGGTTCCACTAATAACTTCAACGTCGAGGAACGATTCAATATCAACGACATCGTTTACTGGACGCGTGGCAGCAGAACCTGGAAATTTGGCGTCGATCTGAGTTATGCGCGTCTGAATGTGATTCCGTTCTTTGGCGCATCGGGCGGTCGCTGGGAATTTCGCGTAGTTAATACCAGCGACAACCGTGGCACCGGACTCGGTAACGGCGGCAACACCCTCGCGAGTTTGTTGCTTGGCGTTCCCAACGTGGTCCAGGTGCGGCCGTTATTACTCAACTACGATTATCGCTGGAAGAGCGCAGCCGCGTTCGTGCAACAGGATTGGAAAGTTAGACCAAACTTAACCCTCAATCTTGGCCTGCGATATCAACTGCAATACCCGCGAACTGAGAAGCACGATCTGCAAGGCGCATTTCGTCCGGACCTGGCGCAGACGGTTACGCTAACCGACGCGCAACGCCGTGCGACCGCAACCGGAATGGGCATTGCCGCCAATGCTCCGATCCCCTCGACGGTGCCGACACAGGTGCTGATTCCGCCATTTGCTTTTGCGGGACGTGGCGGCCGATCGCGTTATATCACTCCGGTTGACTATCTCGGATTCGAACCACGCTTCGGTTTTGCGTGGAGCCCGAAGATGTTTAAGTGGGCTGAAGAAAGAGGACTGGTGATTCGCGGCGGTTATGGAATGTCGCACGCAACACTCACCGGTAATAATCGACTCCCAAATCCGGATTTCGGCGCCTTCACCGGCGTAGGAACAACGGCCACGGGATCGGCGTTGAACAGTACTCCGGATTCAACTCAGCCTGTTCGCTTGACCGGCAATCAACCACGCATTTCAGGTGGATCAATTGATGCAACGCTGGGAACTGATTCGAATGGGCTGGTATTTTTGAACAGCCTTGGTACCCCTGGTTTTGTTATTGATCCGGAAGGCAGTAAAAACATTCCGACGAGCCAAAATTGGAACCTGTCGATGCAGTTTGAGCCCTGGAAAGACACGGCGGTCGAGGTGGCGTATGTCGGCAACAAGGGCACGCATCTCTACATGCCGCTGGTTAACATCAATCCCAAGGACATCGATTTTGTTGAGTCGCTGGAAGCGCAAAACCTCAATCCGGAAACGGCCTTTAACGATCCACTCGGCCGGCGTAACCTGCTCGGTGCGGTAGTGACGATTCAACGAAACAGCGTTACTTCACCGTTCTTTGGTTTCAATAATCTGTTTCGTTTCCTCGATCCCTCGGCAAACAGTATCCGGCACGCTGGATATATCGATGTTCGACGCCGCGTGTCGCGTGGTTTGACGTTCACCGCCAACTACACGTATGCGAAGTCGATCGACGATGCATCGGATGCGAGTCCGGATGTGCGCACGTTGACGACGCCGACGAACCTGGGCCAGCAAGTGTCGTATGGTCTGCCGCGTAGCAGTGACCGTGCCATCTCGACGTTTGATATCAAGCACAACTTCAGTTCGACTTTTGTCTACGATTTACCGTTTGGCAAAGGCCGTTCGTTTTTGAGTGGTGCGCCGGGGATTGTCGATTCGGCAATTGGGGGATGGACCATCTCCGGATTGATACGCTTGCAGGGAGGTCAGCCTTACATTCCGATCATTACGGACACGAACCGGCTAGGTGGCGTCAATAGATCGATCCGGCTTGATCTTGTTCCTGGTGTCCCCCTCAAGAACCCGCGCTACTCGGAAAACTGTTCCGTTGGTAACACGTGCGAACCGTTTATCAATCCGGCTGCGTTCATGCGCCCGGCAAAAGGATCGCTCGGCACTGCGCCACGCACACTCGATATTCGCGCTCCCATGCAGGAGTATTTCGACTTCTCGGTCCAGAAGAGTTTTCCATTTCCGTTTGGCCGCGACAGTCATCGCCGGATTAATTTCCGCGTTGACTTCATCAATGCCTTTAACCATCCGAACTTCCGTTATACCAACACCGGCAACACGCCGCCGGCTTTTGGCCAACTTCCGAATGAAGGGTTACTGGCCCAGGGAGACATCAATACGTGGAATAGTTTCGCTTCAGGACGTTCCGCGACATTGGCCCAGGTCAACAACCTGATCATCAATAGCCGGTTGCCTAGCGGTGCGCTACCGCTGGACTATTTCCACATCCAGATTCCCGAGGGCTTCGCGACCACCAATCCGAATGCCTTTGACATAACAACGTTGCAGGGAGTGAAGTTGTATCGATTGCGTCAGATCTACGACACAAACTTCGGCGCCCTGAACGCCGCCTTCTCCCAACCACGTTATGTTCAGTTTGGAATCAGGGTGTTTTTCTAGAATCAAGTCCGCTAAAGCAGACTCAATGTTCCTTTAGGTTTGAAGCCCGCGAGCGGACGACAGCATAGTTCCTTTAGGTTTGAAGCCCGCGAAGCGGGCGAAAGCATAGTTCCTTTAGGTTGGAGCCCGCGAAGCGGACGAAAGCATAGTTCCTTTAGGTTGGAGCCCGCGAAGCGGGCGAAAGCATAAAGCCTGGGGCGCAAGCCCCAGGAAAGACAATCCAAAAAGGATTCGAGCCCGCGAAGCGGGCGACAGCTGTCGCCCATTTCACGGGCTCCAATCAGAATTAAATGAACCTATACCTGGGGCTTGCGCCCCAGGCTTTATGCTTTCGCCTGCTTCGCAGGCTAAGAGCGAAGTCTAGAAAGTCCTTAGCATATAAGAATTCCCCTCTGTACCAGCATGCTACGAGCAAAAACCGTAACCAGCTTAATCTTGATCATCGCGTTGCTTGCATTACCGCGTTCGATCGCGGCGGCGCCGATCGATGATCTGCAGAAAGCGTTTCTCCAACCACCTGACGACTCGCGAATCATGATGCGGTGGTGGTGGTTTGGACCGTCCGTTACACACGCTCAGCTCGAGCGCGAGATGCGTTTGATGAAAGAAGGCGGGATTGGCGGGTTTGAGGTCCAACCCGTTTACGCGCTCACTCTCGACGACGCAGAAAAGGGCATCAAAAACTCTCCCTATCTCTCCCCGGAATTTCTCGCCGCCCTGCGCTTCACCGCGGATAAAGCCAAAGAACTCGGCTTGCGCTTTGACCTGACACTCGGTAGCGGTTGGCCCTTTGGTGGTCCAACCGTTTCCATCGAACACGCCGCCGCTCGCTTGCGCTACGAACGCGTCAAGGTCGATAACAATAGTCGGTTTGTTAAAGCGCCCTCGATTGGCGCGGGGGAAAAACTACTCGCCGTCTTCCTGGCGCGTGTTGCCGATAAATCGCTGCAGGGCGATAGCATTCGCGAACTCACCGAGATAAAAGACGGCGTCGTCAACCTGCCGCCAAATACAGACGCCACTCACGAAGTGCTCTTCTTTATCTCCAGCCGCACCGGCATGCAGGTCAAACGCCCGGCCGTTGGCGCTGAAGGTTTCGTGCTCGATCACATGAATCGGGCGGCGACCGATCATTACCTGAAGACCGTCGGCGACCGTTTGATGTCAGCATTTGGCGCAAACCGCCCATACGCGATCTTCTGCGACAGTCTCGAGGTCTACAACGCCGATTGGTCCAGCGATTTTCTCCAGGAGTTTCAACGGCGGCGTGGCTATGATCTGAAGCCACACCTGCCCTGGCTCGTCAACGATCTTGGACCAAAAACGAAAGGGTTGCGACGCGATTGGGGCATGACGTTGACTGAACTCCTCAACGAACGCTTCCTTGCGCCCATGCAGGAGTGGTCCAAACGAAATGGCACGCTCTTTCGCATACAAGACTACGGCGTTCCGGCAGCGCCGATCTCGAGTAACGCCTTTGCGGATCTTTCGGAAGGCGAGGGAGCGCAGTGGAAAGTCGTGCGCGCGTCACGCTGGGCTTCGTCAGCCAGTCACGTCTACGGCAGAAACATCACTTCATCTGAAACGTGGACCTGGCTGCATTCCCCATCATTTCGCGCAACGCCGCTCGACGTCAAAGCCGAGGCCGACGTCCATTTTCTGCAAGGTATCAATCAGTTGATCGGTCATGGCTGGCCCTACACCGCGCCGGGAATTGAATATCCGGGCTGGCGTTTCTACGCCGCCGGTGTATTCAACGAGCGAAATCCCTGGTGGATTGTCATGCCCGATCTGGCGAAGTATCTCCAGCGGGTCAGCTTCATGATGCGCCAGGGACAACCCGTCAACGACGTGGCGCTGTACCTGCCAAATGACGATGGCTGGGCGTCGATGCAGCCCGGCAATCCGCATTTGATCGAAGTGTTGCGCGAGCATGTTGGTCCGGATCTGATGCCGGCAATCTTTGAAGCCGGTTATAACCTCGACTTTTTTGACGATGATGTATTCAGGCAGGTCGGGAGAGTTGATAAAAGCGAACTGGTGTTAAGCCAGAGCCGTTACAAGATCATTATTCTTCCAGACGTCGAAACAATTCCGGTCGATACGTATCGGAAGTTTGAAGAGTTTGCGCGTGCGGGTGGCGTTGTAATCGCGACCAAACGCACACCGGCCCACGCTCCCGGCTTTCGTGCAACAGATGAACAGCATCGCGAGATTGCCGGCATCTCGCAACGGTTGTTTGGAGGTAATACTTCAACCGCGCGTTTAGTTGCAGATGTCAAAAAGGATCTTGGCAGCTCGTTGCAAACATTGACCAAGCCTGACGTGCATTTCATACCGGCGCCGCCGGAGATTGCGTTTGTTCATCGCCGGACCAGCGATGCCGAGATCTATTTCATTGCGAACACCGGAAACACTATAAAGAATGTGAAAGCCCAATTCCGCGTGGATCGATTGCGGCCGGAATGGTGGAACCCATTTGATGGTAGCGTGACCAAGGCAGCCAAAGAATGGGAAGGGATTGAGACAGGCAGGATTACACTCTGAGCTCGAACCGTACAGCTCTCGAGTTCTGGTTTTCTCAAGACGCATGCTGGATAGTTCTACGTCAACACCGCAAACAGCAAAGTCAACGCCACTCGATCTCAGCTCAGATTGGAAAGTAACAATTGGCTCGATGCCGCCAAGCCAGTGGGACAAACTCCGATCATGGACCGACGATGAATCGACTCGTTATTTTTCCGGCGTAACGACGTACGAGAAAGACGTTACGATTCCGGCAGCGTTGCTGCAAAGCAGCAGTTCATTGCAACTGGATTTTGGTGAGGGTGTTCCGTTAACGCCACAGTCGCTACGCAACGGCATGCAGGCATGGCTTGATGGTCCAATTCGAGAGGCGGCCGTTGTTTACATTAACGACGCGCGCGCCGGCGCTGTGTGGTGTCCGCCTTATGCTCTCGACGTGCGCAAGTATTTAAAACCGGGCGTGAACAAGTTTCGTGTGATGGTTGGTAACACGGCGATGAACTACATGGCCGGTCACAGCTTGCCTGACTATCGATTGCTCAACCTGCGTTACGGCGAACGTTTTCAACCGCAGGACATGGACAAGATCCAGGCGCTGCCTTCGGGGCTGCTTGGACCAGTGCGATTGGTGCCGTTTAAGGCGGTGACTAGCGGTAGCGAACAGTAGTCTAGATAAAGATTTACAAGATGTTTCAAGATTAACAAGATGACTTCCGAAACCATCTTGTAAATCTTGTTCTTCAGCTTGTTAATCTTTATGAAGCATACCTATGCATAGAGCGATATATCTGGTTTTGACCCTGGCCGTCGCATGCATTTCTTTTATGCCGGCAGGGCGTTCGGCGCCTAAACCAAAGTACAACGTCATCATCATCGCATCCGACGATCTGCGCCCAAGTCTCGGCTGCTACGGTGATACGCTCGCGAAGACGCCCAATCTCGACAAACTCGCCGCACGCGGCGTCAGATTCGATCGCGCTTACACGCAGTTTCCACTGTGCAATCCTTCACGCAGCTCGTTGCTCACGGGCAAGTATCCAACGCAAACAGGCGTCATGGATAACGAATTGTACTTTCGAGCCCTGCACCCGGAACTGGTTTCACTTCCGCAACACTTCAAAGCCAATGGTTATGTAACGCTGCGCACGGGAAAGATCTTTCATGGCGGTATCGACGATACTGCCGCCTGGACCGAAGGCGGCGAAGCGCGGCGCTTCACAGGCGCTCAGCGTCCACCCTCGAATGCCGAGAGCGCGGATCGCATCCGCCACTCAGATCGCATTGTAGTTCTCGAAGGCGATGGTGAAACGAATGAAGACTATCGCACCGCATCGCGCGCGATTGAGTACCTCGAGAAGTACAAGGACCAGCCGTTCTTTCTGGCGATCGGTTCGGCGAAGCCGCACAGCCCGCCGGCAGCGCCACAGAAATTCTTTGATCTTTATGATGCGGATAAGATTCCATTGCCGGTAGACTTCAAGGAGCGCCCGGAAGCGCCGCCGGGATTTCCCGAGATTTCGATCGCGCGCCGAAACACGGATCTGTTTATCGGTCGTGATGCTTCGCCGGCTGAGGCGCGAGAGATGATCCGCGCATACTACGCGTCTGTTAGTTTCATGGATGCGCAAGTCGGTCGCGTGCTCGATGCGCTGGATCGGTTAAAACTTCGCGACAAAACCATCGTCGTCTTCTGGGGCGATCATGGCTATCACCTCGGCGAGAAGGGCAAATGGTCCAAGGCGTATTCGCTATTCGAGATCGCCACGCGCGTGCCGTTTATAATCGCGACGCCCGAAACGAAGCCCGGTGTTTCGCCGCGCACTGTTCAGTTGCTTGATATGTATGCGACGCTGATCGAGCTCTGTGACTTGAAAGATCCTTACCGTCCTCAGTCAAAGCTAGAGGGCCACAGTCTTGTACCGCTGTTGCGACATCCGCGCGCGCGTTGGAACTACCCGGCGCTGAGCGTGGTCATGTATCAGCGCAAACTTGGAAAATCTGTGAGCACGGAGAGGTGGCACTACGTTTTGTGGGACGATGGTAAGGCCGGGGAAATGCTGACCGATCGCATCAACGATCCACACGAGCTCAAAAATCTTGCAGCCGATCCAGCTCACGCTAAAACAGTTGCGGAGATGCGAGTGTTACTGAAGTTGATTCCTTAAAAGCGCTCTCTCTGCGGCCCTCTGCGGCCCTCTGTGTTAAAGGTCGCCTGAAACGCCGAGGCCGCAGAGTTCGCGGAGGGCCGTAGAGAAAAATATTGTGATGGAGGATTAATGGATAACGAGAATGAAATCTCGCGGCGAAGTTTTGTGAAGACCGCAGGGACGGCAGCCGTCGGTTCACTGCTTCTAAACGACAAACTTTTTGCGGCTTCAGCCAAACGCCGGTACGCAATCATCGGCACTGGGGAACGCGCAATCGGCATGTGGGCCAAACCAGTATTGGCGGATTATGCCGACGTGGTCGATATGGTTGGTCTTTGCGACATCAACCACAAACGCGTCGAAGTCGCCAAGCAGATGATGAACGCCAGTTGTCCAACGTTCACCGACTTCGATCGCATGTGCGACCAGGCCAAGCCGGATCTTCTGATGGTCACGACCGTAGACGGCTTTCACAGTCACTACATCGCCAAAGCACTCGATCGCGGTATCGACGTCATCACCGAAAAGCCGATGGTGGTTGACGAAAAGCAGTGCCAGGCCGTGCTCGACGCCGAAAAACGAAACCGTCGCAAGATCATCGTCACCTTCAACTATCGCTACGCTCCGAAGCATCAGAAGATCAAAGAGATCATTTCGTCAGGCGCGATCGGCAAAGTCCATTCCGTCGATTTCAGTTGGTACCTCGACGTCTATCACGGAGCCGATTACTTCCGTCGCTGGCACCGTCTCAAGTCGAAAGGCGGCAGTCTCTGGGTGCACAAGGCCACGCACCATTTCGATCTCATCAACTGGTGGCTCGACGCGGATCCGGTAGAAGTTTCCGCCAGTGCTGGTTTGAACGTTTACGGGCGCAACGGCGCGTTTCGTTCAACCAACTGCCGGCCCTGCCCGCACAAGTCGCAATGTCGTTTCTATTACGACATCACCAAGAGTCCGAACCGCATGGCGCTTTACGCGGGCGCCGAAGACGTTGACAACTATCATCGCGACGGTTGTGTGTTTCGCGAAGACGTAGACATCTACGACACGATGTCAGCCGTGGTGAAGTATTCGAATGGCACACACATGAGTTATTCGCTCAATGCGTTCATGCCGTTTGAAGGTTACCGGCTCGGATTTCACGGCGATAAAGGCACCCTCGTGGTGCGCGACAACGAGCGCCAACCGTGGACGGTGACGGAAGAGACTGAAATGAATGTCACGATGAGCTTCGGAAAGCGCGAGAAGATTGAACTTCCGAAGGACACGGGAGGCCATGGCGGTGGCGACGTTCGTCTTCGAGACGCGATCTTCCGCAAACCGGATCTGCCGGCGCACATGCGTTTGCCTGATTCGCGTGCCGGTGCGTTGTCGTGTTTGACCGGGATTGCCGCACGCAGGAGCGTGGAATTAAAACGACCGGTTAAGATCTCAGAACTCGCTACTGTGCCGCCACGCCGCTAACGAAAAGTGCGCCTCCCTGGAGTGCGGTGCCTTGGCACCGCTTTAGTCAAAATAAGACCAAAGCGCCAACAAGTTGGCGCACTCCAGGGAGACGCCCAATTTATAGATTCAAATGCGAATGAAATATTTGATTCTGATCACCTTCGTCATACCCGCATTGTTATGGAGCGGTGTGGGTGCAACGACGGAACAACATGGCATCCATATTGTCGTCAATGCCGGTGACTACGATCGTTCCAACACCGTCGTTTCGTTTGACTTCAAACCTCCGACGAAAGATCGTCTTTACTATCTGCGTGAAGAATCCGGGGCGTATATCCCGCTTCAGGTTGACGGCACGACCGCGTCGTTTGTGTTACGCAATCTGAAAGCCGGCGAGATCGGCACCTTCAAGCTTTTGCCCAGCAAGGTGATGAAGCCGCCGAAAATAATCGAGCTCGATCGCATTCAGAATCTGCTCGGGATCAAGATTCGTGGCCGGCAGGTATTTAGCTTTGTTGCCGGCCCCGGTGCATTGCCGTCGCCGGAAATCAAACCAGTGTTCTTGCGCAGTGGCTATATCCATCCGGTTTATACGCCGGGCGGGCGTCTCGTCACTGACGATTATCCTTCGGATCACTATCATCATCACGGGATCTGGTTCGCATGGACCAAGACTGAGTTTGAAGGTAAACATCCCGACTTCTGGAATGTCGGCGACGGTACCGGACGAATCGATCTTGAGAAGGTCGGCAATACCTGGGCTGGTCCAGTACAAGCCGGGTTTACTTCGGCACAGAAATACGTGGCCCTGACCGGCGCATCACCAAAGACCGCACTCAACGAAGAGTGGGACGTTAGAGTTTACGATGTCGGTGAGAAGGAGCCTTACTATCTATTCGACGTTGTTGCTACACAAACAGCGGCGAGTTCAAGTCCGTTGATACTCGATGAGTATCGTTATGGTGGGATGGGAGTACGCGGTCACCGGGATTGGCGAGATAAGTCGAAAGTAAATTTCCTGACTGCTGAAGGGAAGACTCGGCTTGACGGTAATGCGACGCGAAGTCGCTGGTGTCATATCGGCGGAATGGTCGACGGACAACTGGCGGGTATCGCTGTTCTTGATCATCCGTCAAATTTCAGAGCGCCGGCGCCGCTGCGAATTCATCCCGATGATCCGTACTTTAATTACGCGCCGTCGCAGATGGGGCGATTCGAGATCCAGCCCGGACAGAAGTTTGTGATCCGCTATCGTTATGTGGTGAGTGATGGCCCCGCAGATCCGAAGCAATTAGATCGCTTATGGAACGATTATGCCCACCCGCCGGGCGTCAAGGTTTACGGTAAATAAATCCATCCACAGATTACCCAGAAACTCTCTGTGTAATCTGTGGATTGACCAATTCCGAAACCCGTAGTTCCAAAAAAGCGAACGCGATCCAGAATTATGGACGCTAAAGACGATAGTTTCGCCAACGACCAGTCAAAACTCGCCCAAACTAATTTGTAGAGACCCCGGAACAAACCTTGCACAGAAAAATACACGTACTGATTTGGTAATACCTAGAACGAATACTCCAAAAAATTGGTAAGGGAAAACACTTGACTTTGAGCGCGCTCTGAAACAAAATGCGCTCCAGCTCAGCAAGTCGAAATCGTTGATTGGTCAGACCGCAAGGGGATTTTGAACCAAAGACGGTAGCGTGATTTAACCCAAACCAAAACGCATTCTTAGAAATTTTTCGCATTTCAGTCAGGACTGATGATTTGAGAGCCGGCTACGTCCGAATCCTGCCGACCATCAGTTAGGGCGCCCGAAGTTTTCTATTGAAGAGGAGAGTGAAATGAGAGCGAGATTCGATTCATTGACACACATCGCCTGGGCGATCGTTTTTGTGTTTGTGGCATTGTTGATGCCCATCTCAGCCGGCGCGCAGGAGTCGCGCGGAAAGATTAGTGGTCGTCTGATGGACCCCAACGGCGCGGCGGTACCGGGCGCTTCCGTGAAGATCACTGACACCGCGAGAGGCGGAACGATTTCGGTAACATCGAACGACAACGGCCTCTTCGACGCACCCTACCTCTTGCCTGGAACTTACCAGGTGCTGGTGGAAGCAACTGGATTCAAGAAGTCAGTGGCTGACAAGGTCACGGTAGCGATCAACGAGACAAGCACTCTGACGATCACACTTGATGTGGGTACGGTCCAGGAGACTGTTACGGTTACCTCTGAGACGTCGAACCTCAACGTCTCAGATCCGAATCTCGGTATGACAATCGATCGCAAGCGTGTAGACGAGCTGCCATCGATACACGGCGATCCGTACGTGCTCATTAACCTGGCACCAGGTGTTTCATACACGGGCAGCAGCCGTTTGGATCGTCCTTTCGAGCCAACTCACATCGCCAACTTCGCAATGGGCGGCGCGCGCGGCATACGCAGCGACCTCTTGATCGATGGCGCCCCGAGTACGGCGACGGCAAATGCCAACGAAGTAATCGCCTCATACGTTCCGACCAGCGATGCTACTCAGGAATTCAGAGTGCAAACCGCGACCTACGATGCCCAGTTCGGCAACACCGAAGGCGGCGTAACCAGCATCGTGACTAAGGGCGGCACCAACGACTTTCACGGCACGGCCTATTACTGGCTCGAACCAGGTGGCTGGGCCGCAAACGACTTTTTCGGTAATGCTCAGGGACAAGGCCGGCCATTCAGTTTCTCGAATCGTCCCGGCTTTAGCATTGGTGGTCCAATAATGATTCCGAAGGTGTTCAACGGAAAGAACAAGAGCTTCTTCTTCTTTTCGTATGAGAGCATCGACGACTCGCGACCGCGCTTCGATGCGAACAACATCTGGGTGCCCACCACCGCGCTGAGGAACGGTGACTTCTCCGCCTATACAAGTAGAATCAGAATCTTCGATCCGCTGACCGGCACATTTGCGAATGGCAACGTTACCAATCGCACGCCGTTCACCGACAACAAGATTCCTGCTGACCGAATAAACCCGGTAGCTAAAGCGGTGATGTCATACTGGAATTTGCCACCGCGCCCGGCGCAGGGTAATTTTCTGCTCAACAACAACCTGAGAGACTCGACGCTGGCCGAGCTTCTCGATCCGCCTTACCGAAACTACACCATCCGCGTAGACCAAAGCATCGGCGACAAAGACAAAGTGTTTGGTCGCTATAGCTGGTACGACCGGAAGAGCAGCTACAACAACTACACCAATTCAATTTACGTTGGCGACCGATTTGTCTTCATGTCCAAGCAGGCTGTTTTGGACGCCGTTCACACGTTCAACTCCAACACCATTTTGAATCTTCGATACGGATTCAATCGCTTCATCCGCGCTCCAGATGCGCCGGAAGGGCAATATGGAATGGATTTGACGACGCTCGGTTTTCCGGCTTCGTTTAACAACGCAATTGGTGAAGGCATTCGCCGCTTCCCGCGTTTCGATTTCAATTGCTCCGGAAACTGCACCGGCGCGCCGGTTGGCAACGGCCATACGAATGAGTTCCGCCCTGTCAGCAGTCACTTTGCGACCGCGGTGTTGAATTGGTCCAAGAACCGCCACTCATTCCGGTTCGGCGGCGAGATGCGTATCTATCGTGAAGACGATAGCTTCAAGAGCAACAACCAGTCAGGACATTTCATTTTCGATAACACCTTCACCCGACAAGGCAGTGCGGCCAGCACTGACGTTGAAGGTTTGCAGGGGTTTGCGGCGTTCCTGCTCGGTTATCCAACCACGATGCAGATCGTTCGCGCGTCCGATTATTCCGAGTACTCAAAGACGTGGGGCTTCTTTGTTCAGGACGATCTGAAACTCACGCAAAAGTTGACTCTGAATCTCGGTTTGCGCTGGGAATTTGAGCAGGCATTAACTGAGCGCCAGAATAAGAGCGTTTCCGGCTTCGACCTTGACTTCGTTCAACCATTTAACGCACAGGCTCAGGCAAACTACGCCTTAATCCTGAGCAGGTTAAATGCTAACGATCCGCTCAAGACATCACTGGCGTTGAATTCGATCAGCTCCAAAGGCGGTCTGTTGTTTGCCGGTAAAGACACGGATAGCGGGCTGTATAACACGCCGAAGAGCGGCCTGCTGCCACGTTTGGGCTTTGCCTATGGCTACAATGACAAGACAGTGATTCGCGGTGGCTTTGGTTTGTATCAAGGCTTCCTGGGTGAGCGACGTGGAGACGTTATTCAGCCCGGTTACACTCAAACCACGATTCAACCGTTAACCACTGGTCCTAACGGTGCGCCACTTCCGGTTTTGATCAACAATCCATTCCCAAGCGGGATTACGGAGCCGAGTGGTAATGCTTTAGGAAAACAAACCGCGTTGGGCCAGACCATCTCTTTCTTCAACCAGAATCCGAAAGTCGCAAAGCAGGCGCGCTGGTCGTTTGGCATTCAACGCGAACTTTGGGGTGGCTGGACGTTTGAAGCGGTATACCTTGGCGACATTGGGTACGACATCGAGATTACACGGAACATCAATGCGCTACCCAATAAGTATTTGAACCTGGATAACTCGCGCACCACTGCGCAGAACACAAACAACACCAACCTCGGTGGAACAGTTGCGAACCCGTTCTTCTGTAGTAACCCGAACGCCACTGGAACCGGTTGCACCAGCGGCAGCGCTCTCTTCGTCGGCGCGGGTGCTACTACAACGCGACGGCAGTTGCTGCGTCCGTTCCCGAACTTTGGTGACATCAACACGACTGTTAACGACGGCGAGAGTTCGTATCACTCGGGCCAATTCAGTTTGAACAAGAGGTTCTCGCAGGGTTATGGACTTCAGTTCGCCTACACACGTTCGAAATGGATTGAATCGACTGAGTACTTGAATCCAGCCGACGAACGTCCCGTGAGACAGCGTTCACCGCAGGACACGCCGAACCGATTTTCGATGAGCGGCTTCTATGAGTTGCCCTTTGGAAAAGGTAAGCGGTTCTTCTCAGGCGCGAACAAACTAGCCGACGCGATCGTGGGTGGCTGGCAAATCCAGGGAACTTACGTTTATCAAACCGGGTTCCCGTTAAGGTTCGCGAATGACCTGTTTTATAACGGCGGCGATCCTTCGCTCCCGAAGAGCCAACAGACCGTCGAGCGCTGGTTCAACACGTCGACGTTTGTTTCGGCTGCTGGTGGCACTCCGACCTGCGGTGCATTTCCGGGCGGTTCTACCAACTGCGCCACGCCGGCTGATCACTTGAGAACATTCCCGTTCTTCCTCGACGAAGTGCGCATCGATCCAATCAACAACGTAGACCTCGGTTTGCGCAAAGACATTCATCTGCGTGAAGAGATGAAGATCCAACTGCGCGTCGAGTTCATCAATGCGTTCAACCATCCGCTGTTCCCGGGCCCGAACGGTTAATGCGGCGTCCTCGGGTTTTGGCGCGATTGTGACTTCGAACCAACTCAACTACGCTCGCCGAGCACAGTTGGCGGCGAAGTTTATCTTCTAAACTGAGCCGGTTAAATGGCACTTCGAGGGCGGCACATTGTGGCCGCCCTTTCTTTTTGGACCAGCCACGGATTTACACGGAAAAAAGCACGGATTCAAAATCAATCAAAACAATCCGTGTTATCCGTGGCTAAGTTTTACTCCAGGCACAAAATGGTTTCGCGTAGAGGGTTTCTTCAGACATTGCTGGCGGCGGGTGTTGGGGCGTCGGTACCGAATCGTGTTTCAGCGGCGGCGATCGATCGGTATGCGCTTGTGAGCCGGCACCATCCGCGGCTTAGGAAGATCGACCCCTTGAGTCCACTGTCACTGGGGAATGGTGAGTTTGCGTTTACGGCAGACGTCACTGGGCTGCAAACGTTTCCGCGTGTTTATGAGCGTGCGATGCCGTTGTGCACGATGTCGCAGTGGGGCTGGCATACGCGGCCGATGCCCGCGACGATCACGAATCCTGTTCTACGCCCGAAGCTGTATGAGACGCATGGCAGGAAAGTTGGTTACAACACCAGTTCGGAAGGCCAGACGGAACTCTTCACCTGGTTGCGCGAGAATCCACATCGGCTTCATCTCGGGCAAATCGGGCTTTGTCTAACTGACCGAGACATCGAGGCAGAGAATGTTTCCGCGATAGACCAGCAACTGAATCTCTGGTGGGGTATCTTAACCAGCAGCTTCAAATTATTCGGTGAACCAGTTTCAGTAACAACTGCCGTGCATCCGAAGCACGACTTGCTCGCGGTTGTGATTGAGTCGCGCTTGATCCAGCAGAGTGGGCTCGCGGTGCGATTTGCGTTTCCGTACGGTTCGCCGTCGATGCAGGCGGCCGATTGGAGTGCGCCTGAAAAACATCAAACACGGATCGTCAAACAAGATGCTCGCGAGGCGATACTGGCACGACAACTTGATGGAGACAAGTATTTCGTCACCGTCCAGTGGGAGCCGCAAGCGCAGTTCCGAAACAAGGACCAACATACATTTTTATTGACCGGCACCGGCGACCGGCTCGAGTTTTTGGTCGGATTCTCGCCACGCCCATTGAGTGCGGTGTTGCTAAGCCCGCGCACGGCTATCGCTGAGAGCGCGAGGAACTGGCCAGAGTTTTGGATGAGTGGTGGCGCAGTCGAGCTAGCCCAGAGCAAAGACAAACGTGCGATGGAGTTGGAAAGACGTGTGATCCTGTCGCAGTACTTAACGGCGATTCAGTGCTCCGGCAGCATGCCGCCTCAGGAAACCGGTCTGACGGTTAATAGTTGGTACGGCAAGTTTCACCTCGAGATGCATTGGTGGCACGCGACGCACTTTGCGCTCTGGAACCGACTGCCTTTGTTTGAACGAAGTCTTGGCTGGTATCAGAAGATCCTCCCGGTTGCGAAAGAGTTGGCGCAGTCACAGGGTTATCGCGGCGTGCGTTGGCCCAAGATGGTTGGACCAGAAGGACGCGATAGTCCCTCGACGATCGGTCCTCTCCTGATCTGGCAGCAACCGCATCCGATCTTCTACGCAGAGCTTTGTTACCGGTCACGGCCGAAACGCCGGACGTTGGACCAGTATCGCGAGATCGTGTTTCAGTCGGCCGAGTTCATGGCTGATTATGCGCACTTCGATCAGCGCCGCTCGCGTTATGTGCTTGGACCACCGGTAATTCCGGCACAGGAGAATCATCCGCCGGAGGAAACGTGGAATCCGACGTTTGAACTTGCGTACTGGTCGTACGGGCTGAAGGTCGCACAACGATGGCGTGAGCGTTTGGGGATGCCGCGGAATCCGGAGTGGGATCGCGTGCTGCTTAATTTATCGCAATTGCCTTCAAACGGAGTCGTCTATTTCGCACACGAAAACTGTCCGGAAACTTTCAGTAAACGCAATTACGATCATCCCTCGATGCTTGGAGCGCTCGGCGTTCTCGCCGGCGACGGTGTCGATCGGGAAATCATGCGTAACACGTTGCGGGAAACAATGGCGCGGTGGCAGTGGGACAAAACGTGGGGCTGGGATTATCCAATGACCGCAATGACTGCGGCGCGTCTCGGCGAAACAAAGATCGCCATCGACGCTTTAATGATGACAACCGAAAAGAATCGCTATCTGTCCAATGGACACAACTGGCAACGCGACAACTTGCCCTGTTACTTACCGGGCAACGGCGGTCTGCTCTATGCAATCGCGCTAATGGTGGGTGTTAAGGAATTTCCAAAAGACGGAACCTGGACCGTCCGCTCGGAAGGATTTAAAGCCACAGATAAACACGGATAAAAATCCGTGTTACTGCCAGCCGCACAATTTGGTAGCGGGCTTGGAGGTTGCGATCTCGAAGAAGCGTTTCTCGTACTGTTTCGCGTAGAGATCGATGCTGTGCCGAATGCGACTGAAGAGGAAACAACGGACGTCGTCTTCAGTGATGCGATCGCGCAGGTAGACCATGGCGTTGGTTTCGCCCCAGTATTCGCGGTCTTCCCAGATTGACACGGGGGTGCCACCCATTTGTTGGGCCAGATCCAGTAATCGCGGATCGTCGGCTTTGCGACCGTTGTTCAAAAAGATCTTGTTGTACTGCGGAATGAGTTGCGCCTGAAGCTGGTAGAGACGAGCGTCTACCTGTGCAGTGCGAAGCACGTGACCAAACTCATGAGCAATTTTGGTTGCGGCAAGCGTGTTGCGGCTGATTGGTTCTGACCGTTCGGTCGCCATCAGTGAGTTCATCACCGGAAAGTAGATCGGGCTTGGATAGCCATCGTCCAAACGGCTGCCGAGCGTGATCGTAGCGGCTACGAGTTTGCCGTTTTGATCCCAGCGATATTTTCCGGTCGCAGCGCCCTCGGCATTTTCACGCGAGACGGTGATGGTCAACGTAAAGTCAGCATTGTTTTCGTAAAGCGCCCATTGGTCTCGGCCGGCCGGCGTTGAAAGGAAATCCTTCTTCCAAGCCTGGTAGCGGGTCGCGTACTTGACTGGAATGCTCTCCTTGATGCCGCCAGTTTCATCCGCGGCGGTGGCGATATAACCCGCTGTTTCGGCTCCGTGATATTCAGAGACGATGGTCGGCACGGACCCATAGAAGGAATAGAGACCCTTTTCGGCAGTGTCGCCGGTCGCATTCAAAGATAAGAGCACGAAGACGAATAACGCGAGACTGATGAGTATGCGCGACGATCTCATTCGATGTGGTCCTCCGAAAAGGTGACGGATCGCAGGTCAGGGGTTTTGCTTTGTAGTTCGAGCTGAATTTTTCTAAACCAACTCGGGACATAAGTCAACATTTTTAGGCACAAAGAAGCACAAAAAGCACACACTATGAAAATGAAGAGGCAACGAGGAAGCGTGCGGTATTTTGCTGTCGTGTTTGGGTTGGCGATAGTTGCTGTTTTGTTCGGTTCGGACCTTACACGGCACAGCATTGCGGCGGATTCAAAGGTGCTTGTCAGGCGTCCGCGGCTGATGGAGAAATTGGGCCGGGGTGTGGTTGCTGTTCACTATGAACAGGGCAAGGTGTTTGTTGGCTGGCGATTGCTGGGAACGGATCCCGACGAGATGGCCTTTAACGTCTATCGTAAAACCGGCCAATCGCGACCGGTGAAACTACATCCTTCGCCGCTATTCGCGGCCACGAGTTTCGTTGACGACAAAGCAGATCTCTCGCGGGAAAATTTTTACTTCGTCAGACCGGTTCTGAAGGGAAAGGAATTACCGGCCAGCGCTTCGTACAAGCTCGGCGCCACGCCGGCGATCCGGCAATACCTTTCAGTGCCACTGCAAACGCCGGCCGGATACACGCCGAACGATGTCTCCGCCGGAGATCTCGATGGCGATGGTGAATATGAATTGGTGGTCCATCAGGTGGGACGCGGTCGCGACAATTCACAGGCAGGCGTGACTACCGAGCCGATACTCGAAGCTTACAAGTTGGATGGGACCTTCATGTGGCGGATCAACCTCGGTCGCAACATACGTGAAGGCGCGCACTACACTCAGTTCATCGTCTACGATCTTGATGGCGACGGGAAAGCGGAAGTCGCTTGTAAAACCGCTGATGGCACTGTCGATGGAAAAGGAAAAATAATCGGCGACGCTAAAGCCGACTACCGGCAGCCTGAAGGCGCCACCGTGTCTGTACGCGCGCGCGACGGTGGCGAACAAAAACGCGATGTGAGCGGATATGTTCTTGCTGGTCCGGAATATCTGACCATCTTTAACGGCGAAACAGGTGCGGCGCTCGCGACCACGAACTATCTTCCACCGCGTCACCCGTCAAAACTGAATCCGACGACGCAAGAGATGCAGGCTATTTGGGGCGATGGTGTTGGTAATCGTGTGGATCGGTTTCTCGCTGGGGTTGCTTATCTCGACGGTGAACGCCCGAGTTTGATCATGACCCGCGGGTATTACACACGTTCAGTGCTCGCCGCCTGGGATTGGCGAAACGGCAAGCTTTCGCATCGTTGGACCTTCGACAGCGACGACGGCAGCGATCTGAATCGCCCCTATCGCGGGCAGGGTAATCACCAACTCAGTGTTGCCGATGTTGATGCAGATGGCAGAGATGAAGTCGTTTTTGGCGCGGCGACGATCGACGATAACGGTCGTGGTCTTTATTCAACCGGTCTGGGCCATGGCGATGCGTTGCACGTTTCCGATCTCGATCCGGAGCGCCCGGGTCTCGAGGTTTTCGATATTCAGGAACGGTTTGATGATGCGGGCGCGAACTTCCGCGACGCCCGTACAGGTGACGTGATCTGGAAGAAGGCGTCAGTTAAAGCAGGCGCTGATGGAGAAGGGCCGGGACGCGGTCTCGCGCTTGATATCGATCCGCGACATCGCGGTTTTGAGAGTTGGGTGCGTGGCGCCGGGCTCACCGGACTTTGGAACGCGAAAGGCGAGAAGATTTCGGAGAAGACGCCGAACTCCTGCAACTTCGGTATCTGGTGGGATGGCGATGTGTTGCGCGAGCTGCTCGATCGCAATGTGATTTCCAAGTGGAATGCTGAGACGAGTACCGATAACGTTTTGCTCAAAGCAGATGAATGCGCTTCGAATAATGGCACGAAGGCGACGCCGGCTTTGAGTGCGGATCTGTTTGGCGATTGGCGCGAAGAGGTGATCTGGCGCACGACCGACAACAAGGAGTTGCACATCTACACGACAGTGATTCCGACGACCTATCGCTTTTACACGTTGATGCACGACCCGCAGTATCGATTGAGTATTGCGTGGCAGAATGTTGCGTACAATCAACCGCCACACACGAGTTTTTATCTCGGCGACGGCATGAGCAAACCGCCCCGCCCGTCGATCGTTACGAACCGTTGAACGTCTCCTTGGAGTGCGGTGCCTTGGCACCGCTTTGGTCGAAGTGGCGTTTTGGGGGATTCATCGATGTTCCTTTGACCAAAGCGCCACCAAGGTGGCGCACTCCAAGGCGGCGCCAATTCGATTTGAAGATCAGAAAATGATGAGAAAAGGCCTAACAGTTTTAATTGTCTTGTCGGCTCTTGCGGCGATTGCTCAAGCTCAGGCGACGCTTGTGCTGTCGAGCAACCAACTGCGATTCACGCGCGCGCTGCAGATCGATCGGATTTTTTACGAAACTGATAAGGGACGAGTGTTTCTCCCGCGAGAGTTTGCCACTCCGCGCGCCGGTATCGTCAAATGGGGACTCGCGATCGACGCCACGCCCCAGGAATACTTTACCGGTTTAATGGAACGCGTAGTCGATGGACCACAAAGCAAATCGTGGGCTCCCGGTATCAAAGAGGCAATGGACCTTCGCGGGCAGCAAGTGGAGATGATCATCAAGCCCACCACCTCCATCTACGCTCCGTTTTACTTATCCTCGCGTGGTTACGCCGTGCTGGTTAAGAGCAACTGGCCGGGCTTTTTCGATTTTGCGGCCGCGGATGAGCAGCGCGTGCAAATCACGTTTGAAGGTCCGGCGTTGGAACTGAAGCTCTACACCGCCGCGCATCCGGCAACGATTGTTAAAGAACACGCGCTCGATGCTGGTCCACCTTTTCTGCCGCCGAAGTGGATCTTTACACCCTGGCGCTGGCGCGATGAACACACGCATCGCAAGACCTACTACGACGGAACTCCGGTTGCCGGCCCATTCAATTCCGAAGTGATGGAAGACGTGCTGATGATGCGCGCCTTCGGAATTCCAAACGGTGTTTACTGGATCGATCGTCCGTGGGGTCCGGGCAAGCCATGGGGTTACGACGATTTCGAGATCGACGAGAATCGTTTGCCGAACTTCGCGAAGATGGTCCAATGGCTCGACGATCACGGAGCCAAAACCGTGCTCTGGATCGCTCCCTTCTTTCAGGGAAAGATGATGCAGGAAGCGCAGGCGAAAGGTTATACGCTTGCCGGTCAAGTTAGACCGTCAAACGGTAACAACTACCCGATGGTTGATCTCACCAATCCCGCTGCCCGCGCATACTGGCAGGATGGCGTCGCAAAACTTCTGAAACTGGGCGTGGCCGGGTTCAAACTCGACCGCGCCGAGGAAAACATCCCCGAAAGCGGGCCGTATAAAGTTTTTGATGGCCGGAGCATTCGAGAAAATCGGAACGCATACCCGGCTATGTACGTGAAAGCAGTCTACGAAGTAGCAAAGAAATACCGCGGCGCCGACTTCGCCCTGATGCCGCGAGCCGCTTACACGGGTAGTTCTCCTTACGCGGTGTTCTGGGGCGGTGATGTCGGGGGCACGCAGGAAGGTCTACGCGCGTCGATCATCGCGGTGCAGCGTTCAGCGGTGATGGGCTACCCCAACTGGGGCTCGGATATTTGCGGTTATAACCAGCAGTTGATGGAACAGGAAGTTTGTGGACGGTGGCTCGCGTTTGGTGCGTTGAATCCGATCATGGAAGTTGGTCCAACACGCAATGTGGCGTTCTGGAATCTGACTCGAGAGCCTTCGTACGACGTTCATTTGATTGCGATGTGGCGCATGTATGCGCGTTTGCACCAGCATTTGATCGATTACAGTTACGCGCACGCGCAGGAAGCGACGAAGACGGGTATGCCGATTGTGCGTCCGCTGTTTATGGTTGATCCGAATGCGCCGGCGGCGTGGTCCAACTGGTGGACGTATCTTTACGGGCGCGATCTGCTGGTGTCACCGGTTTGGGAAAAAGGGAAACGTGAACAGCAGGTTTACTTGCCGGCTGGCCAGAGTTGGCGCGATGCGTGGAATCCGAGCAAGATTTATCGCGGTGGGCAAACGATCACCGTACCGGCTGCGCTCCATCAGATACCGTTGTTTGTTCGTGTCGGTGCGAGGGTTGAGTTGGGGGATTTGGAACGGGAGTGGAAGGAGTCGATGGAGATTGCGCGGACGAAGCCGGATTTGAAGAGGCTTGATGCGGAGTTGAAGGCCGCGTTTGCGAGAGACTAGCCGGATAAAGATGAACAAGATTTTACAAGATGAACAGGATGGCCAATATCGACGAGGTGTCTTGTAATCTGCACGAAGTATCTTGAAATCGGGAAAATCCGGTTCATCTTGTAGAATCTTGTAAATCTTTATCCATATATACCCATGCCCACCAGAGCACTCATCATCATCTTGATCCTGATCGCCTCCAGCGTCGCGGTGGCGCAGCCGCACCCAACTGTCCCGCAGGATCTCCAGGGCTACTGGAACTTTGAACTCGATCGCGGTGATGAAGGACTCAACCAACAATGGTTCAATCGGCGACTGCGCGGCTACATCAGGCTGCCCGGAAGTCTCCAGGCACAAAATCACGGCGAGCCGATCACTACCACCACGCCCTGGGTGCTAAGTCTCTACGATCGTTTCTGGTACCTGCGCGACGATTACAAAGACTACACCGAGAGAAACGTCAAAGTTCCATTCCTGTCGCAACCATTCCGGCATTACATTGGTCCAGCGTGGTACCAGCGCGATTTAGTGATACCTCAGAACTGGGCCGGACGCCGGGTGCTTCTCACCCTCGAGCGCCCACACTGGGAAACCACAGTTTGGCTCGACGGCAAAAAGATCGGATCGGATCGAAGTCTCGTAGCCCCACACGTCTACGATTTCGGAACCGTCACACCCGGGCGGCACATGCTTACGATCCGCGTCGACAATCGCATGCTGCTTCCATACCGGCCTGACGCGCACAGCGTTTCCGACTCGCTCGCCGGCAGTTGGAACGGCATCGTCGGCAAGCTCGAGCTCTCGTCAACCGGGCGCGTTTGGATTGACGATGCGCAGGTGTTTCCTCGTTTTGATCAGGGAAACATGCTGGTCAAAGTGCGTATCGGTAATCAAACCGGTTTGAGTGGTTCGGGTACGCTGACTGCTGTCTGGCCCGACATCGGTGTGGTGCCGGTTACCTGGGACAAAGACGGTGGATCGGCTGAAGTCGAAGTGCCTTTGCGCGACGATGTGGTTAAGTGGGACGAGTTTCATCCGCAACTCTATCAACTCAGATTGTGGTTACGTGGTCAGGGCGTTGATGAGTCTCTCGATCTGAGGATTGGCCTGCGTGACTTCAAGGCCGAAGGCAAAGAGTTTCGCCTCAATGGCAAGCCGATTTTTTTCAGGGGCAATCACAGCGGCGGAGATTTTCCGATAACCGGATATCCGGAGACCGACGTTGCTTACTGGAAAAAACTATTCGAGATCCATCGCAGTTGGGGCTTGAACCACATGCGTTTCCACTCGTGGTGCCCACCCGAAGCCGCGTTTGTAGCCGCCGACATGCTCGGCTTTTATCTGCAACCGGAACCCGGAATGTGGAACGAGATTAGTCCCAACACTCCGATGGAGCGAATGCTCTACGAGGAAACTGAGCGGATGATCAAAGCCTATGGGAATCATCCGTCGTTCATGCTCTTGTCTGCGAGTAACGAACCAAAAGGGAAGTGGCAGGAATCTTTAGGGAACTGGGTGAAGTATTTCCAAAAACGAGATTCACGTCGTCTGTACACGCGTGGCACCGGTCATACCGAACGGGTAATCGAGAATCTCACCGACGGGGTTGATTACCTGGCCATTCAACGAATTGGACCACTGCTGCTGCGCCGCGAGCCCGGATGGTTTGGCGCTGATTACCGGCAAGCTCTCGAAGAGATCAATATTCCGGTTATCTCGCACGAGGTGGGCCAATGGGCCGCGTATCCCGACTACGACATCATCAAGAAGTTTACCGGCTACATGCGACCCGGCAACTTCGAGATCTTCCGCGACTCGATGAAGGCGCACAACCTGCTGGAGAAAAACAAAGCGTTCGCTGAAGCCTCCGGCAAGTTTCAACTGGCCTGCTATAAAGAAGAGATCGAAGCCAACTTGAGAACACCCGGTCTCAGCGGATTTCAACTCCTCGATTTGCACGATTACGTGGGCCAGGGCACCGCACTCGTAGGCTTGCTGGATCCGTTTTGGGACCAGAAGAGTTATGTAAAACCCGAAGATTTCAAGAAGTTTTGCAACGTCACTGTTCCCCTCGCGCGATTATCAAAACGGGTCTTTACTTCCAGCGAAACGCTCCAGGCCGACATAGAAGTCGCACACTACGGGGCAGAACCAATCGAGAACGCCAAGGCGGTCTATATCATCAATGGAGCGCCGAAACCACTTGTAGGCGAATCGGATCTGAAGACGATTCCGATCGGAAAGAATTTTTCGCTTGGATCGATTAATGTCGAGCTCGGCAAATTCTCTGCGCCGGTCGAATACAAATTGACTGTCACCGTCGCGCCGGCACACTTCTTCTCACCGGTTACACGCAAGATTATCGAGCGACCCGATATCATCAAGGGTTCAAACTACTTTGAAAATGATTGGACCTTCTGGGTCTTCCCCGACGATTTAGGTGGCGCGACAGGATCACGACTCGGCAAGAAATGTCCTGAATCGCGCGAGACGGACGTGCTCGTGACCAGTTCCTGGGATGAGGCTGAACTGAAGCTCGCACGTGGCGGAAAAGTCATTTTTTCACCGCGCACTTCAGATCTCGATTGGACCAGTCCGCCGCTCGACGTCGTGCCGATCTTTTGGAATCGTCAGATGGGACCAGGCTGGGGACGCATGTTGGGACTGTGGATAGATGCGCCGATGGAGAAGTCGAAGAGTTATATGATCCTCGGGTTTCCCACTGACTTTTATTTCGATTGGCAGTGGTCCGACCTCATCCGTAACGTGCGCGCGATCAATATGGACCGCCTGCCGGTTGAGCTCGAGCCGGTGGTGTGGGCCATTGACGACTGGAATCGAAATTACAAACTGGGCGTGCTTTTCGAAGGGGTTGTGGGTAACCGCGGGCGCCTGCTGGTTTCGGCGATCGATGTTACCCGGGAGAGTTCTGCCAATCCCGTGTTGCGAACACTTCGAAATGGGCTGGTTAGCTACGCTAAGAGCGATTGTTTCCAGCCGAATGTTGGGATTACGCGAGAACAGATTCGCAGCCTGCTTTTTGATACGCGCATCATGGCGAAACTCGGCGCCAAAGCGGAGGTTGGCGGTGCGACGGCGAATGCGATGATTGACGGCGATCCGGGTACGTATATTCTGATGGGCGATAACCGCGAGCAGGTGCGCGAGCAGCCGGAGTTCGTTGTTACTTTTCGCGCGCCGGTGAAGATGTCGGGAGTGGTGTTGATGTCGCGGCAGAATCATCGAGAGCACGAAGGTGACATTCGTGAATTCGCGATTCAGGCAAGCGACGATGGCCAGACCTGGTCAGACATTGCGCGTGGTGAATTGCTGTCGAGTTTTGCGCCACAGCGCGTTGAGTTTTCGCGAGACCAAACAACTCGGTATCTGAAATTGATATCGCTTTCAGGGTTTGGAACTGACAAGACTTCGGCTGTTGCCGAGCTGGCCGTGATCTATGCTGGTCCAAAGTTGAATGACAAAGGCGAGGTGATCGAGTATCAACGAAATCGCAGCGCCACCCCTGAAATCGACGAAGGACCACCCAAGCCGGTCAAACCATAATTAACTACAAAAAGGCACATAAAGCACAAAATGATTGAATGAAGTCTTTTATGTGTTTTGGTGCTTCTTTGTGTGAACAACAGGAGAAACGATGAAGAGACGAATCGACCGTCGGAGTTTCGTCAAGAGCAGCGGTGCGGGTTTACTTGGCATGTCGCTGTTGCCGCTGAACGCCGGCGCCGCACCACAAACAGAATCAGGCGCGGCTCGACGCGTCTACCCGCTCAACACCAAATGGTTGTACAGCGAGAAGAACCTGCCGAATGGGACCAGCGCGCGTTTCGACGACACTCGCTTCACGCGCGTTACCATTCCGCATACCAACAAGATGATGCCGTGGCATGGCTTCGACGATAAGGATTACCAGTTTGTCTCTTTATATCGCCGCCACTTTCAGGTGCCGCCAGCGGCGACCGGCAAGCGCGTCTTCATCGATTTCGGCGGTGCTATGACCGCCGCCACTGTGCATATCAACGGCAATCGCCTGGGCGAGTATCGCGGCGGCTACACGCCGTTTTCGTTTGAACTGACGAAGTTTCTGAACTGGCGTGGCGACAACGTAATTGCCGTCGAAGTTGATTCGACTGAACGCGCCGATATTCCACCGTTTGGCGGCGAGATCGATTACCTCACGTTCGGCGGCATCTATCGCGACGTCGAACTGCGCATCGTCCCACAAACCTTTATCGAGAACGTCTTCGCCAAACCGATGGACGTGCTTGGTTCCAATCGCCGGCTCCAGGTGCGGTGCTTTCTGGATAACAACGCAGCCGGAACCGTGCGACGCAAAGTGAAAGCCGAGTTGCTCGATGGTCCAACCGTCATTGCTTCCAACGAGACTGACGTACCGTCAGGTAGCGCCCACGCCGATGTGGTTCTGACGAATCTCCGGTCGGTCCAATTGTGGCAACTCGATCGCCCGCGAATGTATGACGTGCGCGTGACGCTTTCCGAAAACGATCGACCCGTTGACGTCTATCGAACTCGCACAGGTTTTCGCGAAGCCCGTTTCACGCCTGAAGGTTTCTTCCTGAACGGTAAACATCTCAAGTTGCGCGGGTTAAATCGTCACCAAACCTATCCTTTCGTGGGCCAGGCGATGCCGGCGCGCGTGCAAAAACGCGACGCCTGGATTCTCAAGAAAGAACTCAAGTGCAACATCGTCCGCACGTCGCATTATCCGCAGTCGCCGCATTTTCTCGACGCGTGCGATGAATATGGTTTGCTGGTATTCGAAGAAATTCCGGGCTGGCAGCACATCGGCGATCAGCAGTGGAAAGATCTTTCGGTGCATTACGTGGAAAGCATGATCCGCCGCGACTGGAACCATCCTTCCATCATTCTCTGGGGCGTGCGTGTGAATGAATCGCGTGACGATCGCGACTTCTATACACGCACAAATCAACTGTCGCACTCGCTCGACGATTCACGTCAAACCGGAGGCGTTCGTTACCGGTACGAGTCGGAATTTCTCGAAGACGTTTTTACGATGAACGACTTTGGCATGCCCTTGCGACCGCCAAAGCACAAGCTTTATCTGAACACCGAATTCATCGGTCACATGTATCCCACGAAGCGCAACGACAACATCGAACGCGTCACCGAACACGCGATGCGACACGCGCGGGTTCACAACCAGCTCGCGTCTGACAAGCAATACGCAGGCGGCCTCGGCTGGTGCGCGTTTGACTACAACACTCACGCTAACTTTTGTTCGACCGATCGCATTTGTTATCACGGCGTGAGCGACATCTTTCGAATTGCGAAACCCGCGGGAGGTTTCTACAAGTCGCAGTGTGATCCGAGTGAGGAGATTGTGCTTGAGCCGGCGTTTGACTGGTCGCGTGGCGATCGTAACGAATCGTTCAATGTCGCGATGGTTTCTTCAAACTGCGATCATTTGAAGATCTACATTGGCAAGAACCTCGTGGCTGACGTCGGTCCCGATCGACAGAACTTTCCGCATCTTCGTTACCCACCCTTTGTAACCAATATTCGTGAGGGCATTAATAAAGGTTGGGGCGACCTGACGCTGGAAGGTTATATCGATGGCAAGCTCGTGATTACGAAGAAACTTTCCGGTCAGGGCGCCGATCGGCAGTTTCACCTTTTGCCGGACGACAAGGAATTAAATGGCGATGGGATTGATGCAACGCGGGTTGTTTTCAAAGTGACTGACGAATTCGGTGCCATCAAGCAACTCGCAAACGCGGCGATCAGTTTGAGTTTGACTGGTCCAGGCGAGATCATCGGCGAGAATCCGTTTGCGTTGTTTGGGGGAGTTGGGGCGATCTGGGTGAAGACCAAAGAAGCTGCGGGGCTGATTCGGTTGACAGCGAAGCATCCCTACCTCGGTGAAAAGACGATCCAAATCGTCGTGAAGAGCGCGCGACCAGAGACACTGTGAAGAGGTTTTCTCACGCGGCGACGCGGCGGCGCAACGTGAAGAGGTGTTCTCACGCGGCGGCGCAACGGCGCAACGTGAAGAGGTGTTCTCACGCGGCGACGCGGCGGCGCAACGTGAAGAGGTTTCTCACGCGGCGACGCGGCGCTGTGTTTTTCGCTGTGCCGTAGCGCCGCTGCGAGAGAAAATCTTATTGCTCACCAAGCACAAGTACGAGGATTCCGACCACAACCAAAATACAGATCACCAACAAAGCAATCTTCAACGCGCTGTACGGGCGGTCGCCCTGGATCTCGCCAGTGCGGCCGTTAACGACGATCTGATAGAGCTTGTTGTTGTAGTGATAAGCTCCGGCATAGACCGGGAGCAGGAGGTGCTTGAAAGTGATCTCGCGGTATTCTATCGACATGTTTTCGATCTGCTGCACGTCGCCGCCAATGTCTCTGCGGACGTCTTCTTTAATCACACCCAGGGTAACTTCCTTGACGCGATCGAAACCTTCCGCTAGATCAACTTGATAACGCTGGGCTTTGAAGCCGGAGAGAAACGCCGGCTCGTAGGGCTTTAGTTGGTCCAGGTCCCACGGCTCCAGCGCTGCTAGATATCCAGGCGGCAGCGAACGTGTTCCCGGAATCAAAACATCATCAAACGCGCCGAGCACTCTACCTGACGCTGGATACCAGCGCGTGTGCC
This sequence comes from uncultured Acidobacteriota bacterium, assembly GCA_963708055.1. Taxonomy (GTDB): domain Bacteria; phylum Acidobacteriota; class Blastocatellia; order Pyrinomonadales; family Pyrinomonadaceae; genus PSRF01. Next base: position 4,698,634 of record OY970193.1, read on the forward strand.
GGACCTGTCGCGTGCGCGTCACTTGATTTCCCTGCGAGTCGCGTTCGGTGTAGGTTTCGGTTTCGTAGTAATGCTCGCCGCGCTGGCCGGTGTAATCCGTGGTGGTGCACAAGTCGTAAGTCCAGAACGGCAGATAGATGCCGTGGATTGCTTCAGGCTGAGCGAACTGTTTGAGACCACTCGGCGCAAACCAACGGCTCGAGAGCCATTGACGTAACTCCTCGCCGGCGTTTTGTTGCGTTATCCGAAAAGGCAACAGCCCGCCCGGCGTTAGGATCGGATCAGCCGACTTCGGTTGGGCCACGATCTGCACGCCACAAAACTCGCATCGTCCTGCAACTTCCGGTGGAGCGAAGATCGACTTAGCGCCGCAACTCTGGCACTGCACCTCGAGCGCGTTAACCGCCAGCTTCTCCATCTGCTCCGGACGAAGCTGCAGGTGCTGTTCGTACGACTTTTCCTCAACTTTGTCAGTGCTTTCCGGAATTGCTTGTTTGTGTCCACAGTAGGGACACTTCAACATCCCTTCGCCCGGGTCAAACAGCAGATCGGCGCCGCACGACGAGCACGGGTAATGTTGAGTTTCATTCGCTGTCATAATATTTAGCCACGGATTTCACGGATAAACGCGGATTATTGTTAAAAGTTTTATCCGTGAAATCCGTGGCTACAGTTTTTTATTCGCTACCACGATTCATCCCAAACACACGATCGAAGAATGCTACGACCGCGCTGTTGACCTTAACGAGATTTGAGTGAAGCATAAAGTGATGCGTGTCGTCGGGGATCACGATCTCCTCGTAAGTAACGCCGGCCTTATCCAAACGCCTGACCAGATCAGTGGTTTGACTGAAACGAACGTTACGATCGTCGTCGCCGTGGATCAGCAATACGGGTGATTTCCACGTTCCGATCGACGCAACCGGCGACGATTCCCAGGCGATGTCGAGCGCGTGCTGAACGTCGGGCGGTTTTTCGTAACGATTCTCCAGCAGTGATGCCGCACGTTCCGCGGTCCAATTGTGCACGCCGTGAATATCAACCCCCGCGGCGAACAGTTTCGAATCGCGAGCGAGCGCAAGCGCTGTTAAATAGCCACCGTAAGAGCCGCCATAGATTCCGATCCGTTTTGCATCAACTTGCGCCAGCCGTTGTAAAAACTCGCCTCCCGCTTTTACGTCCTGATATTCCGACGCTCCCTGAACACCGGCGTTTAATGGTCGATGGAAATCATGACCATATCCGATCCCCAGGCGAAAATTGACTGACAGGACCACGTAGCCGCGATTCGCGAAATACTGGTTCAATGCGTAGGCGTTTGTGTAATAGTCGGAATAGTGCCAACCCAGCAACATCTGTCGCGGTGGACCACCATGAACGTAGATTATCCCGGGCTTCTTCGCCGCGCCGCCGGTGGCTTCGAATAATTGCCCGTGCACAATGACGCCATCAGGTGCTTTGTAAACGACTTTTTTCGGAGTAACCAGTTGAGCAGTTGGGAAATTCTTGGGGATGAGATCTTCGGCGAGCGTGATCGGTTTCCCACCGCTGACTTCAATCACCGTTGGTAGCGGTGGACGTTGCGCGGTAGCGCTGATGTACGCGATGTGCTTGCCGTCGCCCGTGACAAACGGGGTCCACTCGAGACCTTTGCCGGGAGTAACAACTACAGGCTCCGCACGATCGACCGGAACTCTAACGATGTGACGGCGATCGATGTCGTCGGCGTCGGTGCCGGCATTGCCCGCGAAAACCATAAAACGGCGGTCATTGCTGATCGAGATGTACTCCGCCATGTAGTTGCCCGGTGTAAGCAGCAATGGCTCGCCGCCCTTTTCTGAAATTGAATAGAGATGCGGTTGGCCGTCGAGATAAGAAAGAAAAACGATGCGACCCTCAGCGGCCCAATGAAGATTTGTTCCGCCATGCGTGCTTGGCGGTGAACCGCGCAACGTGAAAGGACTCTTCCAGAGTTGTTTTCCTTCACCGCTCGTCGCATCGGCGGTCCAGATGGACCATGCTTGTGGACGTTGTTCGAGGATCGGTTCGGGAGCGCCGCCGGTTCCTGGTCGGCGCACGAAAGCGATTCGCTTTCCCTCTGGCGACCAGCGCGGACTGGCATCGCGTGAAGTGGAAGGCGCGAGATAAACAATCGGTGTCGTGTCGTTTGTATAAACGCCAACAAACGAATGATCTCCGCGACCGGAAACAAAAGCCAGTTTCGAGCCATCGGGTGACCATTCCGGCCCACCGCAGTCGCCGCGCGCGAAGAAGAGTCGCTTCGCTGGGCTGGAACCGTCGATTGGCACGGCCCAGATCCCGCGGTCCTTTACGAACACCACTCGATCGCTCTTCGGCGAGATATGTGGTTCGTCGCCGTCGCCGATCAGTTTTGGTTCACCACCCTCAAATGGAACGCTCCAGATCTGCACCTTCATCTGGGTGGCTGTCATTGCCGGATTGACCGGAACTGAACTGTCGAAGTTGGAGCCATGATCGCCGCCGCGGACGTAGACCACGTGTTTGCCGTCGTCTGATAGAGAGACGCTGGTTAGTTCCTGGCCGTCGTCAGTGTTGTGACTGGTCAAGCGCCGCGGTTTGAAATCGGGACCTTCGGCGACGTAGATGTTACGCGCGCCTCGTTCATTAAACGCCCACGCGATCCGCGAGCCGGTTGCGGCCGCGGTCAGCTCGTTTGGGAATGGATAACTTTTGATCTGTTCGAGGGTGAACGAGTTTAATTGTGCTTGTTGTTTTGTGGGCAGAAACCAGGCGCCCATGACCATAGTCAACAACACAACTGCGCAGTACAGCCCCGTGCGTTTGATGGCTCTATGCATGACGATCCTCCAGGTTTAAGCCGATGGATAAGATTTACAAGATTTTCAGGATGTACAGAATATCTTGTTTATCCTGAATAATCTTGTAAATCTTTATCTAAATCAAAGTGGAGCGCCAAGGAATGACGCAAGGCGGAGTAAGTCGGCAAAAACGCCCGCAGCCGTTACCTCAGGCCCCGCACCTGGACCACGCACGATCATTGGCTGCGTGTTGTAACGCGTCGTCTTAAAGCTGACGATATTGTCGCTGCCGGTGAGATTCGCAAAAGGATGATTGTGCGGATAAGCACGCAGTCGCGCTGACATGCTCCCGTCAGCATCAATCTTCCCTACGTAACGCAGCACCTGACCCTGCGCGCGCGCTGAATGAAGCAAGTCAGCCATCGGCTGGTCGTGTTTCGTTAACTGGCTGAGATAGTCCTCAACACTCGCGAAACGCAGATCTTCAGGCACCATGCTCTCCACTTCAACTCGTTCCATTTCAACTGCGAGCCCCATTTCTCGCGCGAGAATAATCAGCTTGCGGGCCACGTCGATCCCGGAGAGGTCTTCACGCGGATCCGGCTCAGTAAAACCGAGAGCATGAGCTTCACGCACTATCTCGGAGAACGTGCGCGTGCCATCGAGGGAGTTGAAGATGTATGACAGCGTCCCGGAAAGCACGCCTTCGATCTTGATAACCTCGTCTCCCGTTTCGATTAGATCACGAAGCGTATGAATGATGGGCAGACCGGCGCCGACGTTCGTTTCGTAAAGGAAGTAACTCTGATGTTTGCGCGCCACTTCGCGCAGACCTTTATAAGCCTCGAATGGTCCGGAGTTACTCTTCTTATTAGGCGTGATGACATTGATTCCCCGGGCCAGCCAGCTCTCATACTGGTGTGGTAGATCAGCACTCGCCGTCGCATCGATAATTACTGTGTGCGGCAGGTGAGGCGCGTGTACGTGATTAACAAAAGTTTCAAGATCGGCGGCGGTTGCGCTCGCGTTCAGATCATCCCGCCACTGGTCGAGCTGAAGTCGCCGGTCGTCGAGCAGCATCTGGCGGCTGTTCATGATGCCGCGCACACGCAAATCAATGCCGCGTTGCGCTCGTAATTCTTCGATACGAGCAGTGAGTTGGCCCAGAAACGTGCTGCCGATCAGTCCGGTGCCGATGATTCCCAGCGAGAGTGTTTGGCTGGAGAGATAAAAAGCGGAATGCAGCGCGCGTAGCGCTTTGGTTGCTTCGTGCTGTTCGATGACCGCTGAGATGTTTCGTTCTGAAGATCCCTGTGCGATGGCCCGCACATTCACACCCGACTTGCCGAGCGCGCTGAAAAACTTGCCCGCCATGCCCAGCCGTTCAATCATGCCTTCGCCGACCATGGCGACAATGCAGCAACTATCACGCAGATCGATCGACTGAATTTCGCCGCGTCGAATCTCCGAAAAAATATTTCTTCGATCGTTTTCTTTGCGAGATCTGCCTGCGCGCGCGGAACCGCGAAACAGATCGAATGTTCCGAACTCGCCTGCGAGATCATCACGATCGAAACATCCACCGCGCGAAGGGCGCCGAAGAGTTTGTGGGCCACGCCGGGAATGCCCATCATGCCTGTGCCCTCGACGTTCAGGAGGGCCATGTCTTCGACCGCTGCAAATCCTTTGATTGGGACGTCGGAACGCGAGCCGCCGGCGATCTTCGTGCCCGGCGCTGCGGGGTTGAAGCTGTTTTTTATCCAAACGGTGATGCCTTTTTTGATGGCCGGCGCCATCGTGTTTGGGTGAATCACCTTCGCGCCGAAATAGGCAAGCTCCGCTGCCTCCTGGTACGAGAGTTCCGGGATAACCTGCGCTTCTTTCACACGTCGCGGATCGGCACTGAACACGCCGTCAACGTCGGTCCAGATCGTCACTTCGTCTGCGCCAAGCAAAGCGCCAAAGATCGACGCGGAAAGATCGCTGCCATTGCGTTTTAGCGTGGTCGCAACTCCATCATGCGTTGCGGCTACATAACCGGTGATTACCAGGAAATCGGTGTGAGCATTTTCGTCGAGCCACTTATCTACGTTTTCCTGCGAGAGCTCCCAGTCGATGGCGATGGAACTTCCGTTAGGCTCAACTACGAGAACTTTTCGCGCGTCCAGCCAGGCAGATGAGTGACCGCGTGTTTCGAGATAACTGTGTAGCAGTTGGGCCGACCACAGTTCACCATGGCCGGAGACGAACTCCATGATGCGTTCGGCCGGAAGTCTTGTGATCCAAACGCCTCTTAAAACTTCTTCAATGGCACTGAAATCCGAAAGGAAAGTTTCGCGAAGTTGCTCAACGTGCGTATCGGAAAGTTGTAGTTGATCGATTGTCTCGAGGTGTTTGTCTTTGAGACTGCTTAACTTCTCGTGATGCGAGAGGTCCTGGCTGGCGGCGAGTTCTACCGATCGAATGAGGTCGTTCGTCACTCCGCTCATCGCAGAGACAACCACCCCGAGGCGTTCATCTTTACGCGACGAGAGCAGTATTTCAGCAACGGCTCGATACCGATCGGCGTTGGCTACACTCGTCCCGCCGAACTTATGAACGACCCATTTCCTGGTCACCTTGTTTGTCCTCTGGCTGCGAACGTAAAAACGATAAGACTACGGTAGTTCGCCGCCAGAAGACAATGGATATTAATACTCAGCGGCCCTCTGCGGATCTTTGCGACCTCTGCGTTAAGAAAGCTAACTTTAAACGCAGAGATCGCAGAGTTTTCGCAGAGGGCCGCAGAGGAAAGTTGGGGTTAGACTCAGTGAAACACGATTCCCACGCCGATGCGGAAATTGTGTTGTGTCGAGTCAAACAATCGCGTCGGGTTGTAATCGATCTGGATCACTCGAATATCAATCCGATCACTGGCGCGAATGTCGATGCCGCCGCCGAACGCTCCTGCAAAACCCGTCTCGCTGTCGGTGAAATCTGTCGGACACGGACTCGGAAATACAGCCGCGCAAACATCGGCATTGAAATCGACGCGATTGCGGGCATGCGCCGCGCCGACCAGCGCGTGAGCGAATGGTTTAAAGGTTCCTTCGGTCGCATTGTCTTTGATTTGAATGCCGCCGAGAAAATTAAAGACTCGTGAATCAATATCGACTCTTGCGGTCGGCAGATTCGGAAAAGTAATCGACCGACCTTTGAAGTGACCCGAAAAGTCGCCCTTGATACCAACGTAGCGTGAGATATTGCGGGTAGCGGCGATGTTAAATCCGTTAAAGCCTTCGCGCTCATCAACAATATCGTCCAGATCGGGATCGTTATCGCCGATGCCAGTGTCGATCCGGTTGTGAGAATAGCCACCAAAAAACTCGAATTTCTTGTAATCAGCCTGCGCGGTGGCGATGGAAACGCATGCAAAGATGATCATCGTGATCATCAATACCTTAGACATAAACTAGTCCTCCTCGAAAGTTGTTAAGTCAGTCACCGGGGAGCCCCTATGACTAGATTGGCCCAAAAGCGACCGGTTAGAGGTTAACTGGTGCAACTCATCGCGTTGAAAATTCTTATTACACAAAGCGAACTGTCACAAAAGCGAACAAGGTTTGAACCGGATAATGCTTGCTGGACGGTCCCGGGGGAGCGAGACATTGCTCAGAAGGTGCTTTCGTCCCATCGGGTTGTCCGCTATGATTCGGACCACACCAACGAATAAATGGAGGATCGATGAAGACTGAAGAGAATCGACGACTAATGCAACAAGTTTTTGCAGAACTGGCCACGGGGAATAGCGCCGCACTTATCGAGGCGTTTGCCGATGATGTGGTCTGGCATATTACCGGGACCACCAGGTTTTCCCGTTCTTATATCGGCAAAGAAGCCTTGCTGAATGAGCTGGTAGGACCACTCTTTTCACAATTGGAGGGGCTCTTCAAAATGACCGCGGAACGGTTTATTGCCGACGACGATTACGTGGCGGTCGAATGTCGCGGCAATGCCACGACGAAAATGGGAACGCCTTATAACAACCGTTACTGCATGATCTTTCGACTCGAGGACGGCAAGATCAAAGAGTTGACTGAGTACATGGATACTAATCTGGTAGTTACCACGTTTGGAGTTTGATGAGCGTGCCGCCCGATGACGATCCCCCTTTTGTTGCTACTGCTGTTCGTGCCGTCACTGGCCCTCGCGCAACAGCAAACGATGCAAATCAAGCTCTATTTTCCAAACTCTAAACGCGACGCGTCCTCAACGGTTTTCTCACGCGGCGGCGCAACGTAAATTCAGATCGCCGCGCCGCCGCGCGGCTGCGAGAGAAAACTTTTCTTTGGCTTTTTAAGACTTCATACCCGCAAAGGTGGAGTTGATCTCTGCATAACTCATCGCATCTTCGGCGAATGTGAACGTGCCTTGTTCGCGCATTTCGCGGGCGGCGTGAAGAAAACCGCTGATCGCGCAACGAGCTAAACCGCTTCCCACGCTGATGCGCTTCACTCCGATCGCCGCCAGATCCGCAACGTTCAGTTTGACGCCTTGCAAACCCATCAACACGTTTACGGGCCGATCGACGGACTTCACTAGCGTTGCGATGTCGTCGAGGTTTCTGAGTCCGGGCGCGTACAGCACATCAGCGCCGGCCTCCTGATACATCTGTAATCGCTCAATCGTGTCGTTCAAATCAGGGCGATTGTGGAGATAGTTCTCCGCGCGTGCCGTGAGCAGAAACGGGAAATCGAGAGTACGGACCACTTCCGCCGCGGCTCTGATTCGTTCAACTGCGAGGGCGCGTTCGTAGATCGGATCGTCCGGGCGTTCGGTAGCATCTTCAATTGAGCCACCCACTGCTCCTGTTGTTGCCGCAAGGCGGATAGTTTCCGCGACGATCTCGGGAGAATCTCCAAAGCCGTTCTCGAGATCGATGCTGACCGGCAAATCGGTGGCTGACGCGAGTGCCGCAGCATGTTCCATCATTGCCTCGCGGCCGACCAAGTTGTCTGCCTTGCCCACCGAGAACGCATAACCGGCGCTGCTCGTCGCCAGTGCTTCAAAGCCGAGGTGGACCAATAGTCGAGCGCTCCCTACATCCCACGGATTAGGGATCACAAACGCCCCTTCACGCTGGTGAAGCTCCGCAAAAACAACGCCCTTGTCTCGCTGACTCAACATGACGTTTCCTTTCATTAGACAGGATTAACAAGATTTCCAGGATGCACAGGATTCATCTTGTTCATCCTGGAAATCTTGTTAATCTTTATCCCTGTGTGCGCCCCCGCGCATTCACAACGCCGCGGGTAGTGCGAACGTTCCCTCCACCACCTGCACGAAATTCCGCTCCTCACGGAGAATGATACGTTTGCTCTGCGCCATCGCGAAGTTCTCCACTGCCTCTCCATCTTCACGCAATCGAGCCCGATACACTTCGTACGCCGCGAGACTCTCGAATCCAATCAGTCCCCACGCTACATCGTTAGTACCTTCATGGGGAAGGAAGTACCCAATCAAATGACCGCCGCAACGCGGAATAATTCTCCCCCAGTTTTCCGCATAAGTCTTGAATTCATCCCGCTGAAACGGATCGATCTGATAACGAATCACACAGGTAATCATTGCTTCTCCTTTTACAACTTTAGCTGAGAGCGCCTCCTTGGAGTGCGGTGCCTTGGCACCGCTTTGGTAAAAAACTACGCCTCTCGTTTTTACGAGATCAATTTCTCTTGAAATACGACTTTGACCAAAGCGCCAACAAGTTGGCGCACTCCAAGGTGGCACCAGGTTAGACGAGCGTGAGTATCTTCTCATTTGTGCTGCACTGACAATTCGTTTACCATCAAATCGTGAATGTAGAGACACAAAACGAGGATGCGGTGGCGAGGATCGCTGGCGCCATCGCGGAACCGGCCCGCGCGCGGATGCTCTTTTGCCTGATGGACGGCCATGCGCGCACGAGCACCGAACTTGCTATCGTTGCCGACGTAGCAACCTCAACCGCGAGCGCCCATCTCAATCGACTCAAATCAGAACGTCTGGTCAGAGTCATCCAACAGGGAAAGCATCGTTTCTATAGTTTGGATGGTCCAAAAGTCGCACGCGTGCTCGAAGGGCTGAGCGTGTTGGTGGACCAGCCGCGCCGGCAGTTTACGCCGAACACACCTACGCGATTACGTCACGCGCGTGTTTGTTACGATCATCTGGCTGGTTATTTGGGAGTTCTGTTACACGATCGATTCAAGCACCTCAAGTGGTTATCACAATCAGCAGACGACGCTTACGAGCTCACGCGTGAAGGGGTTAATGCCCTGACGGCACTGGGGATCGATATCGAGGAACTGCGCAAGTTGCGACGCCGGTTTGCTTACGCTTGTCTCGATTGGAGCGAACGACGGCCGCACATCGGTGGCGCGTTGGGTGCTGTGCTGTTGCAGACCGCACTCAAGCGAAAGTGGGTCAGTCAGGATCTCGACAGCAGAGCGGTGCGCGTGACGAACGCGGGCAAGCGCGAGTTGTCAGCCCGATTCGGTGTCGAAGTTTGAAACGATGGCAGCGATAGACGCCATCGTGGTCGGCAGTGGCCCAAACGGACTCGCGGCCGCAATTGAATTGGCGCGTGCGGGCAAGCGCGTGCGTGTGTATGAAGGCAGCGAGAGCGCCGGTGGCGGCGCGCGTTCAGCCGAGCTGACGCTGCCGGGGTTTACACATGATGTTTGTTCGGCTGTTCATCCTCTTACCGTCAGCTCTCCCTATTTCACGCAGCTTCCTTTAAGCGACTACGGGCTCCAGTTCATCGAACCACCCGCAGCCCTGGCCCATCCTTTTGCCGACGGCACCGCGATTCTGTTGCAGCGTTCAATTGAGTCGACGAGTTTGCAGTTTGCCGGCGACGCGAAACGTTACCGGCAACTGATGCAACCATTGGTGAGTAATTGGGACAAGCTATCGTCCGAGATTCTTGGGCCACTGCGCATTCCTCGCCATCCGTTTTTAATGGCCCGCTTTGGGTTGAAGGCGATCCGATCCGCTGAATCGTTGATTAGCTCACACTTCAACGAACCGAAGACGCGCGGCTTCTTGGCCGGAATGGCCGCCCACTCCACTATCTCACTTGATCGCTTCGGCACGGCCGCGTTTAGTTTGGTGCTCGGCGTGCTGGGACATCATGCCGGTTGGCCCCTACCACGCGGCGGCGCGCAGGCAATCGCTAATGCTTTGTCGGGTTACTTGAAAGAACTCGGTGGCGAAATTCTCACTGGCGTGTCCGTAAAATCTTTATCTGAACTTCCCGAAACCCGTTGCGTGCTCTTTGATGTAACTCCGCGGCAGGTTTTACAAATCGCTGGGGATAAATTACCCGCATCGTTTCGTCGGAGATTAGAAAAATATCGTTATGGACCAAGCGTGTTCAAGATGGATTGGGCGCTCGATGGACCAGTGCCGTGGCTGGCGCCTGAGTGCCGCGAGTCAGCAACAGTTCATCTGGGAGGATCGTTTGCGGAGATCATCGAATCGGAGCGCGCAGTGTGGCAGGGTCGTGTGAGCAAACATCCATTCATCATTGCTTGCCAGCCGAGTCTTTTTGATTCCTCAAGAGCGCCGGCGGGTAAGCACACTTTCTGGGCGTATTGTCATGTGCCGTATCGTTCGAATGAAGATGTTTCGACCTTGATCGAAGATCAAATCGAGCGATTCGCTCCCGGTTTTCGCAAGCTGGTGCTGGCACGAAACATACTGACGCCGGCAAAGCTCGAAGCGCACAATCCAAATCTGGTCGGGGGCGATATCAATGGCGGCACTCAAACACTGGGACAAATGTTCACTCGCCCCACGTTAAGCACTTATTCGCTCCCACTCGAAGACGCTTACATTTGTTCATCTTCAACCCCACCGGGCGGCGGCGTCCACGGCATGTGCGGTTACCACGCCGCACGCACCGCACTCCGAAAAACATTTAGCCACAGATGATACGGGTAGAGACAGATTTAATCCGTTTTATCTGTGTCATCCGTGGCTAGACTCTTATACGGCTTTGCCTCAAAAGTCATCTTGAAGGCCACAAAGAGGCACACAAAGCACAAATGAATTCTTAGCAGTAGAGGTAATCCTTAAGGTTTTAATCATTTGCGCTTTTTGTGCTGTTTGGTGGCCTACTCTCTGTCTTTGAAAGCGGACTTTTGAGGCAAACCCTCTTATACCAACCAGGATGATGCGTTCGCGCCCATTTTTCGGTGACTGTTCCGTCGATCATTGAACGCAACGTGCCGGGTTGATGAGCGGTGCCTTCGTAGACGTGAATGATGAAGCCGGCGAGCATCAACAACGCTGCGAGATCGTGGACCACATAACTCACGGCCACGATCCAGCGCGGCACTACATGATCAACCCACAACAGCATGCCCGTGATCAAAAATAAAACTGCGCTTACTGCAATCGCCCAGAAGTAGATCTTTTGCCCGCCATTAAAGAAGCCCACATCGTCCGGCTCCACTCGATGCTGATTAGTCGCATATTGTCGGATACGCTTTACCCAACGGCGATCGGCTGCGGTCCACGCCATCGGCGTAAACCAGTTCAAAAACTGAAACAGGAAGAAGAAGTTAAAGAGCAGACCAAACCATGGGTGAAGCGCGCGCGTCATCGCGCCTCCACCAAACAATGGCGTCAACCAATGAAATAACCACGGCGAGTAGATAGCCAGACCCGAGAGAAGGGAAAGCACAAAAAAGATCGCGACCGACCAGTGCAACACACGCGTGTAAACCGGATGTCGTAACAATTCGCCCCGCCGCACCACCGTCTCACCGAGACGCTCAGCTTCCGCTCGCGCACGTTCATCAAAACGATCGACAACGCTCACGGCTGCTCCTTTCGCTTTGTCTCAATCGGATCGGGCTGATTTCGCAATGGTGGCGGTTCTTCCGGTTGCGGCAAACGTGGTCCAACCGTAATGCGATGAAAGAATACGGCCAGAATACCAAGTATTCCCATCCACAAACCGAACGGTTTAGCTAACCATTTCCAGTAGGTATAACTGAAAGGAATAGTCGGATTTGCGGGTAGACCATAACGCTCAGGACGTTTTATATCGTGAAGCACGTAGATCACGTGCGTTCCTTTGATCGACGGAGGATCGTAAACACCGGCATCGACAAAACCCGATTCTTCTCGTAGTTGTTTAGCGCGCAACCCGGCGATTTGGACCATGTCAGACTTTGTCCCAAACTTCAGACATCCCGTGGGACAAGCCTTGATACAAGCGGGTTCGAGGCCCTGTCCGACGCGATCGGAACAGAGCGTGCACTTGTAAACTTTGTTGGTTTTCTGGTTGAACTTTGGAATGTCGAAAGGACAACCCGAAATGCAATAGCCACAGCCGATACAGTTATCCTGCTGGAAATCCACGATGCCGTTTTCGTACTTGATAATCGCGCCATCGGCCGGACATGCTCGCAGGCAACCCGGATCCTCGCAGTGCATGCACTGATCTTTGCGCAGCAACCACATCAGGTTTCCATCGCGCTCTTCTTCCACAAACTTGATGAGGTTGTAGTAGTTCCACTCGGTGGTGGGCATCGTCTGGTAAGTGTCGTTGAAAGTGGTTTCACGGAACGGGTGATCGTTCCATTCAACACACGCCACCTCACACGCTTTGCAGCCGATGCACGTAGTTACATCAATGTACTTGCAAACATCGGCTTCGCGACGTGTTCCAGCGCCCGGCACTGGACCAGGATGGGCCGAGATTTCCTGAATCTGAAATATTCGCGGATTCGACATCTCGTTATACCTTCTCAATCTTCACCAGAAATCCCTTGTACTCAGGTGTGTAAGCGTTTGGATCGATCGCCGCCGGCGACAGTTGATTGGCAGGCAGCAGCGCCGTCTTGCCTTCGTCTTCCTTGATGCCGCGATAACCCCAGTGAATGGGAATGCCGATCTGGTAAGTCTTCTTACCGTCGATCATCATCGGCTTGATTCGTTTGGTGACGAGTGCTTTGGCGATGTAGTGCCCGCGAGCGCTGCTAATCTTCAGTTGCTCACCGCCACGGATGCCCATCTCATCCGCGAGCTGGGCGGGAATCTCCACAAACGGTTCCGGCACCAGTTGCACATTCATTGGATTGTTCTTGGTCCAATAGTGGTAATGCTCGGTCAAACGATAGGTCGTGCAGACCACGTTGAAGCCCTGCTCGGGATTTCCGAGCTTGTCGAGATCTGACGTGAACGTCTTGGCGACGGGATTGTTGGATTGCTTCGGATGCAGCGGATTCGCGATCGGGCTCTCCATCGGCTCGTAATGTTCCGGAAATGGACCATCGGCAAAAGCTGCGAGCGGTGCAAAGATCCGGCCGACGCCTTCCGGATTCATGATGAACGGGCCGATGTGATCGGCGGGATTTGAATCGACTTTAAAATCGGGAACGTCATTACCGACCCACTTCTTTTCTGTCTCGTTCCACCACACTTGGCGGCGTTCTGTGTCCCATGGTTTACCTGAAGGATCGCAGGAGGCGCGGTTGTACATCACGCGTCGATTTGCCGGCCACGACCACGCCCAGTTCTGATAGATACCAAGTCCGGAAGGATCATCCGTGTTACGTCGTTGTGATAGCGCACCGGCTTCGGTCCATGATCCGGAATAGAGCCAGTTGCCACATGCGGTCGTGCCGTCATCACGCAGCCACGCGAATCCCGGCACTTGTTCTCCGGCCTTAATGGTTATGCCGGGCTGTAGTGGATCGGTCAGATCCGACAAAGCTTTTCCGTTGATCTCCTTGGCAACTTCAGCGAGCGGTGGATTCTCGGGTTTCGAGTAGGACCAACTGAGATTCACGATCGGATCGGGAAAACGGCCACCCTCGCTCTGATAAAGCTCACGAATTTTCAGAAAAATGCGAGCGAGGATCTCCTGATCGACTTTCGCGTTGCCGGGTGGCGGAACCGCCACATACTTCCACTGAAGCCAGCGCGCCGAGTTGACGAAGGTGCCGTCTTTTTCCGCGAAGCCCGCGCCCGGCAGACGATAAACCGTGGTATTGATCTGCTTCATCTGTTCCGGCGTAGTCCCTGGCGCACGCCAGAATTCGCTTGTTTCTTCCGGATAGATATCGCAAACGACCAGAAAATCCGCCTTCTTTAACGCTTCGATATTCTTCCGCGAGTTTGGTCCAATCGCGACGCCGTTCATTCCGAACGCGAAGAGCCCTTTCATCTTGCCGGCGTACATTTCGTCCCACATCTCGGTCCAGGAAAACTTTCGATCGATCTTCGGCAGGTAATGGAAGTTGAAGTCGTTCTCTTTTTTCGCGGAGTCGCCATAAAACGACTTCAGAAACGACACCATAAACTTCGGCGTGTTGGACCAGTAGTTATACGAGTCCCACTCATCCGGTTTGGAAACCGTCGGTGTGGTGCGCTCGAGAAAGATCTTGAGATTGATGTCAGAAGGCTGCGGAATTTTGAGATAGCCGGGAAAGATATCAAACACGCCGCCCATGTCGGTTGCACCCTGAATATTCGCATGACCGCGAAGGGCGTTTACGCCGCCGCCGGCGCGGCCGACGTTTCCAAGCATCATCTGCAGGATGGCCGCGGTGCGGATGATCTGCGTGCCGAAAGTGTGCTGCGTCCAACCGACCGCGTAGATGATGGTGCCGGCCTTTTTCATGTCTCCATTCTTGCGAATGGACGTAAACATGTCCGCGGCTTTTAGAAACTGATCTTTCGGAATGCCGGTGATGCGCTCGACCATTTCGGGCGTGTAACGCGCGAATTGTTGTTTCAGCAGTTGATAAACTGAGCGCGGATGTTGCAGCGAAAGATCGTAAGCCACATTAGGCGGCAGCATCGGCGGTGGTTTTGGTCCACCCTGACCGGAAGCACCTGGACCACCGGCAGCCTGATGTCCGCCACCTTGCGCGGGTGAGCCTTTAGGCGGTGTTGAAGGTTGAGAACTGACAGGATACGACTTGCGTTCGAAGTCTCGCGCCGGTGAATCGCCAGTCTTCTTCTGGTCACCAGTGGTCTCGCTTGATGTTTTTCCGCCGGTGTTTGTTGTACCTGCTCCATCCTTTGGACCAACATTTCCGCCCGCCTCGTAATTCCAGGATTCCTTTTCATAAACCTCACCGTCGAAGCCGGAGAACAGGCCATCGTCCGGAAGTTTGAATCCTTCCTTAACGATGAAGGCGGCGTTGGTGTAGTTAATTAGATAATCTTTGGCGATGCGGTTTTGCTGAATCGCGTAGTTGATCAAGCCACCGAGAAACGCGATGTCAGTGCCGGCGCGGATTTGCAGGAAGAGGTCGGCCTGAGTGGCGGTGCGTGTGAAACGCGGATCGACGACGATCATTTTCGCGTTGCGCTGAAGCTTCGCTTCCACCGGCCACTTAAAGCCACACGGGTGGTTCTCAGCCGGATTGCCGCCCATGATCAGCATCATGTCGGTGTTCTTGATATCGATCCAGCCGTTTGTCATCGCGCCGCGTCCGAAGGTGGGCCCCAAACTGGAGACCGTCGGACCGTGTCAAACCCGGGCCTGCGTTTCGAAATAGCAGACCCCCATGCTGCGCATGGTTTTTACGGCGAGATAGTTAAGTTCATTTGTGTCGGTGCAGCCACCGATCCAGCCGATCGTTTCCAGGCGATTGACGGTGTAACCGTCGTTGTCTTTTTCGATCAGCGTCGCATCACGCGTTTTCTTGGTCCAACGAGCGATCTCGTCGATGGCGTTGGTCCACGAAATCTCTTCCCAATGATCGGAGCCGGGGCGGCGTACCTGTGGTTGGACCAGCCGTCGTTCGTTGACGATGTCCTGCTCGAGCGATGCGCCTTTCGGGCACAACGTACCGCGGTTGATCGGGTGATCCGGATCACCTTCAACGTGAATGACCTGCGGCAACGAGTTTTTGGATTTATCGCCGAGCGTGTGAATGATGACGCCACAGCTCACTGAGCAATACGGACACGTGCTGCGCGTTTCGGTAGTGCGTTCGATCTTCAGACCCTGAGTTTGGGCGTAAACCGGCTCGAGGTTGAAGCCGAAAACACTGGCACCCGCACCTCCGATCAAGGTGGTCTTGATGAAGGTTCGTCTTGAGACTTCCATTTAGCCTCCGGTTGATGGACCAAGTGTCAGGGGCGCAAAAACGGAGGGGAACTCAGGATATGATCTACGGGGCTAGTTTGTAGCAATCGTCACGGAAATCTATACAAGATTTACAAGATTTGCAGGATTTACAAGATATCCCGTTAATCCTGAGAATCTTGTTAATCCTGTTCATAGGCCAACCAGGTTCAGTTCGATTTTCGTGTAACCGTGCTTCTGGGCCCAGAGGTCCAGGGGCGACGCGTAGATTTCGTCAACCAGCGGCACGGCGAGACGGGTTTGAGTGCGGTCCACCGATTTGAGGTAGTGTTTACAGGTGTCGCAGGCTTCGAGGCGAACATGCTCGAATTCGGGTGAATGAAAGTAGCCCAGCTTCGCCGGTCGTTCCTCACCGCAGTTTGCACAGACCACCCGCCGAAATTCCCAGGATGAAAGACAAGTGGCGCAGACCAGATCGCGATTACCGCTACCCGTGCTCTCTTTTGTTTCGAGATAACTGACCTGTGGCCGCCCGCCACACCGATTGCAGGTACGTTCGCTTGCGGTGCGCGTGTGAATCAGTTCTTTGCCGCTGTCGAGTAATGCGCGGTTATAAGGTTGCAGAATCGCCTTGGCGAAGAATTGAGTGTCAGACGGTGTGGTCCAGTAGTCGAGCAGCATATGATCGATAACCTCGGCATCAGCGGTCAACAGATCCGAAGCGTCGTTTGAAAGTGATGATGGGCCATACGTGCGCACGGTTTCTAATAGTTGTCGTGAGGTCGTTTTGAGGAGTGGCAGATCGGTTTGCAAGTCACCGGTTGTGTGGGTGAGCTGTTCGTAAACAACTTTTTGAGCGCGAAGGAGTTGGGCGTAGAAGGACAGGAGTTCTGATGAGCCGCTTGGTTGTTGCGCTAGTTGATCCGCTCGTTGAATGTGTTGAGACCAGAAATCGTGCATCAAGTTAGAAAAAGATTTACAAGATTTTTCAAGATGAACAGGATGGGGTTATAGGGTTAATGCCCAGTCCTGCGCAACGAGATCATGGCCGTAGCCGTGATATGGCGTTTCCTGCACCAGACGAAAGCCGGCGTTCTCATAAACTCGCGGCAATCTCCGCGACGTGGGCTTCGAATAGTGTGCATCGCGTCGAAACTACTCCGGACACTGAAAGCAAACGTTGTAACCATCGGGATCCTTCAAATACAGTTGCTTCATTCCATACGGCGCCACCTTCGGTGGTTCGACTTCAACTCCCTTGCCGCGCAGATGTTCGTACACCGCATCAGGATCAGCCATGAAGTAGAGACCCGTGTCGCCATGCGTGTCGATGCGTAACGGATCGGGTGCAGGCGGGCGAAACTCTCGCTCGTAAGCTGTATTCAACATCAAATACGTACCGTCAAGCTTGAGGCAACACCAATCGAAGTCGTCGTCGCCTTCCGCTGACTGCATGATCACCTCGAATCCCAGGACATCGCGATAGAACGCCAGCGAGGTTGGCATGTCAAAGACTGAAATAAGCGTGGTTAACGAGTCAGCTTTTATTGTCATTTTTTAATTCTTGCAATCTCGAAGTAATCCCGCAAGAAACAATACACAAACGGCGCGTGGACTGACGCAAGCGGTTTAGGGCATGGGATCTGCAAAGAAGATTGTTTCTGGGTGTGTCGAATCCGAGTGATCTGATTCGACTTACATATAGACGGCAACACCACAGAAAGAAAGGACAATGCTATGTTGGGAAACACGACACCGTTCAGTAGTTTTTCGGTCGATGATTTGGGAAAAGCGAAGCAATTTTACGGTCAAACACTCGGGATCGAGGTCAAGGAACAGGAGGAAGCGCTCGAGTTGCAATTTCCAAACAACAATTCGATCTTCGTCTATCCGAAGAGCAATCACGTTCCGGCGACTTTTACCGTGCTGAATTTTCCGGTTGACGACATCGAGGCCGCGGTTGAGGATCTGGGACGTCGCGGAATCAGTTTTGAGAAATACACCGAAGGTGAACTCAAGACTGACAAGAAAGGAATCTTTCGCGGCGAGGGACCAACTATCGCGTGGTTCAAAGATCCCGCCGGCAACTTTCTCTCGGTGATTGAAGAGTAAGCCATCTTTCATTCCGCTACTCTCGCAACGAACGACTGTAGGGGCGGCCCTCCGTGGCCGCCCTAGTGCACGAACTTCTTTTTCTCTATCGTACATCTTTAGGCGTTACGATTTTGAGTTCCAGACTAGGGCGGCCACGGAGGGCCGCCCCTACAAGGAAGCTATGAGCCCGCAAAGTTGGTCGCTTGGGGCTCTTAACTTGTCGCGAGCTCAAGTAAACCCACTTCGCAAAAAACTCTTTCAAACTCTTCCCCTTCGCCTCTTCCATTGCGGCAACGAAGTCGGTGGTGACGACTGACTTTCCAAAGTGTCGCTTAGTAAAAGCCGCAGCCCGCGCCAGAATGCATCTTCACCCATCTCTTCACGCAGCAAATGCACGACGTACGCTCCCTTGTCGTATACGAGCGTGCGATCTTCACGCGTTGGGCTGTTCCAATTAGGAAACACCAATGATTTATCTTTGCCTGCCGCGCGAACCTTTTCGTAGTTTGCCCGGTAGGTTTCAATCTCGCGCATGTAAGCGGCGCGTCCAAAGCGATGTTCCAGGTAGGCAGCCGCGATGAAAGTTGCGATTCCTTCGTTGAGCCAGAAGTGGTTCCAATCGCGATTCGTCACCATGTTGCCCCACCACTGATGGGCCAATTCATGCGCCGCGAGCCAAACATCCTGTTCGTTCGCCAGCACATCCTTGCCGTAAGTTTCTCGTAGCGCAGTGAAACTGCTCATCTCCTGCGCAACACCCCCGGCCGCCAGCACCTGGGTGTACGTCTTATCGATGTACTTAAGACCCGCACGCGCTTCAAAGAAACGAAGCATGTCAGGCGTATCGCGAAATATGCGACGCACTTCGCTTTCGTTGTAATTAGTCGCGAAGTATTGAAACTCAACGCCTCCGTGTTTCTCTTTAACAACCTTGAAAGGGCCGGCCGCGAAACCAAAGATGTAAGTCGGCACCGGTGTTTTCTGCACCCATTCCGAAACGCGTTTGTTGTTCGGCAATTCACGCTGTGCAACAAGTCGACCGTTGGCGACCGGGGTCAGGTTAGCCGGCAGGATCAGTTTGAATGTTACGGTGGCACGGTCAGACGGATCGTCGTTGCAGACCATCCATTGGCTGGTTGAGAAAACTGTGTAGACTTGCCGGCGATCGGGAAAGAATTGGATGCCAAACCTTGGTGAGCCGTGAAAATCGATCGCGATCGTTTTGTAAGTTCGCGAGATGGTCGGTAACTGAACGCGGAGAATACGATCGCGCACTGAGAACTTCGCTGCTTTACCCTCGAGTCGAACGGCGTCGATCACGAGGTTGCCGCAGTTAAATTCAGGTTCCTGCGAGTCGGTTGCGAATTGAATTTCTACTGTTCCCTTAATCGATTTACTGGCAATATCCGGTTCGATGGTGGCGATATAATGACGTACGTCGAGCGACGAGGCGCCGTGAGCTGAACTCAACATCGCCAGGATGCTGAGTGCAAGACACAACCATCTGGTTTCTGACATACTTCGTCCCTTCTGACCGCATTCTATGATAGTTCTCGAAACCGAACGATTAATTATTCGGCCGCTCAAGAGCGATGATGCTGCGTTTATTCTGATGCTGCTCAACGAACCGTCGTTTATTCGTTACATCGGCGATAAAAAGGTGCGAAATCTTATCGACGCCGAGCAGTATATTTTGAATGGACCAGTGGCGAGTTATGAGCGACATGGGTTGGGACTGTGTCTGGTTGAGCTTCTCGATGAGAGGACGCCAATCGGGTTATGTGGATTGCTTAAGCGAGATGAATTGCCGCATGCGGATATCGGGTTTGCTTTCTTGCCGGAGTTTTGGGGGAAGGGGTTTGCGTTTGAAGCCGCGGCGGTGGTGTTAAAGGACGCGCGTGAACGATTGAAGCTCGATACGATTCTCGCGATCACGACGAAGAATAACGACTCGTCGATCAAGTTGCTGCAACGGTTGGGGTTGAAGTTGGAGGGAGTTGTAAAGATCGGCGAGGAGGAGTTGTTTTTGCACACATCGTAGGGGCGGCCCTCCGTGGCCGCCCTAGTCTGGAACTCAAAATCGTCTCACCTGGAGCGATACGATAAGGACGCTCTCCCATGACTCTCCTATTTGTGAGACAAAGAAATTCGTACGCTAGGGCGGCCACGGAGGGCCGCCCCTACAGTTCGTGCGGGAGAGCGTTTATTTTTCGTGCGGGAGATCGTTTTTAATGTGTGGTCCCCAACCACGTCGCCAGGTACCAGATATTCCCAAACTCATCATTCACCCACGCCGTTCGATCGCCGTATGGCTGATTCGTGGGCGCCAACGCTGAGGTCGCACCGGCGCTCAAGGCTTGCTGGTACGTAGCATCCACGTCCTCAACGTACATATAAATCGCCGACCGCATTGGTTGCCACGGTCCATGCGCTTCACCCATCTCTACAATCGAATCCCCAAGCCGAACCTTGGCGTGATACACAAACCCTTGCTCTGATTGATGCCGCTCAACTACGTCCGCGCCAAAAGCCTTCTCGAGGAAGTCGATGAACTTGGGCGCTCCCACCGGATGGAAGTACATCGTCGCTGCGTGAAGATCCTGAATCGGAGTTGGATCAAAGCGTTTCGCGATATACCACTCGTTGCCACCGGCATCCTTCACTGAGGCGATCCGCTCACCATACTCCTGGTCCGAAGGCTCCACTCCGGAAGTTGCCCCGGCAGCGACGGCGCGTGCGTAAACTTCGTCAACATCCGAAACATACAAATGAATCGCTGCCGGTCGCGGATCAATAGTTGGACTGCCGACGATCATTATCTTTGTGTCGCCCATTTGTAACTCACAATGCAAGCCGCCGCCGGCGCCGGCGGTGCGGAACGATTCAACCGCTCCAAACGCTTCCTTCACGAAGTCGACTAACTCGGCCGTGGGTTGCACCGTCAAGTAGGGCGTAACCGTGTGGAACCCTTCGCGTTTGAACTTCTTCGCTGGTTCAATCTCTTTAGCTGCAATACTCATGTTGTTCTTGTCTCCTAGTTGGTCTTTCAGCGCCGCCCGAAACTCCTCAGACGGCCGTCCTCGCAATTCGCGCGCAACCGCTACGAGTTCAGTCAACTCGCGATCTGCTTCGTTCAGCACGGGTTCACGTTGCGCCAGCAGCGCGGTGACGGCGTCGTCCAGTTGATCGATGATGGAACGTTCAGCCATTTACTTCAGCTCAGCCTCCTCGCGCAGTCGTGCGCGAAGATTTTCCAAACCTCTGAATTGCAGTTGCTTAACTGCGCCTTCGCTGCGATTGAGAGCCGTAGCGATTTCGCGAATGGTTTTTTCCTCGCCAAAACGCAGGAGAATTACCGTGCGCTGATCTTCGGGAAGCGCTTCGACTGCGTGAAACAATTGCGCGCGTCGTTCGATTTGTTCGAGATCCGAAGCCACGAAAGTATTCGCCGTTAACTCAGTTTCAGCTACTTCGCGTGACTTCTTTCGCGCCTGGTCCGCGATTGCGTTCGCGGCGATGCGATAAAGCCACGTGATAAACGGAGCGCCACGCCATTTGAACTTCCCAATATTTGCGAGGGCTTGTTGAAAAACATACGCGGTGAGGTCCTGAGTTTCAGGTCGATCGTGAACGCGGCGAGCGATGTAAGCATAGACCTGATGGAAATTCCGCTCATAAAGCTCCGCAAAGCGGCCCGGATCATTCTGGGCTGCCTCGATCAGCAAACGTTCATCCGATTCATTAACCCGACTCAAGTTATCCTCGCGCCAGTTTTCTATTTAAAAAACTGTCGTGGAGCGGTAAAAGTTACGGTGCGGCGGGAATATTTATTGTACGCTACCAGCCGGTGGCAAACAGACCACGCGCGGCTCTGATTCCGCAGTGCTGATACTTATGAGGAATGTTCAGGCGTTTTGATGCTGAGGTTAGCTTTATAAAGACGGACAAGATGAACAAGATTTACAGGATGAGGTTGCTTCATCCTGTAAATCTTTTGAAGGGGCATACTTCAAGGTTTGAATTCTTTGCGGGCCTTTTCTTTTGCCGCTTCCTCCCGATTCCTAACTATTTGATCTGCTTCAAGGCTCTTTAGTCGAATCGATGCACCTCTCTCTCCGGCTGCAACCCACATTTTAAAGCCCTGACAGGTAAGCCGTTTGCCACCTGCGTCGGCTTCCCAAACCTCGGTGGTTGGGATACTCAACGCTTCGGTCAACTTCGCGATAAAGTCGTCAACAGTTCGCCAATTAGGACCATCGTAGCCGACCCAGAGCTCTGAGAGACGGTTATCCAGGAAGTTAAAGGAGAAACCAACGACACCTGCAAACTTCGGTTTCGGTAAGTATTTTCCATTCAAGATTAAAACTCTGGCCATTCCAAATTGTTCGCCGGCACTCGATAGCGATTGTCGAATAGTCGCGTCATCGCTGCTGCCGGGAAACAGCTTCAGTACTTCTTCAGAGCTCATGCCTAAGCGGAGACTGCGAATCTCGGGAGATTGCGCGAGCGTGAGCGAACATTTGCCGGCAGGAGGAGTCTGCTGGGCCTGAACCAAGGTAAGAACCCCTAGACCAGCGATAATCATCGCCGCAAGAGCTTGCTTCATAATCTGCCTCCTTAGAGAGACCAATAGTCGAAAGTCTGTTAGAAGGGAGAGGATTGTGGGAGCAGGATAGCATAGCTGGTTGGTTGATATAAAAGCTTTCTCTCGCAGCGGCGCAGCGACGCAACGCTTGACGCTGCGATCTTCGTAGCGTCGTGGCGCCGCAACGCTTGACGCTGCGATCTTCGTGGCGTCGTGGCGCCGCCGCGAGAGTAAGTCTTTTTCGCTTACCGCACAGTAGTCTCCTGCGTAGTTTGCGTGATCAGCACTTTCCAATTCTCGATCGGCGTGCCCTTCGTTTGCAGGTTCGACGTCAAGTAATAAAGCCTTTGCGTCGCCGGTGAATTCGGCGCCTGGGTAAAGCGATCGTTAAGGAAATACGGCGGTATCGACTGGTAATAGAGTGTTGCCGTGATCGACAAATTTCTCGCCGTAAACGCACTCAACGGGATCTCGTACCTGACCACACTCGTGCCACTCCCATCCGCATACGACGGATCTCCACCAACACTCACGGGAAATGTTTCGTGCAGAAAATCCGCGGGTATGTAAGGCGTCTTGTCAGCTTTGAGTGGCCCGGTTTTGGACCACCCAAACGGCAACAGCCTATTATCTTTCAACTGAAAATCGCGACGTAAAAAGCTGGTGGTCATCTGGCAGAGGATATTCAGATTCAGCTCTTCATAGATCTGAACCTGATCCTGCCGCGTGATTGCCGCTCCGGCGTTCTTCTGCGGATCCCAGAAATAGTGCGGCTGGTAATACTGCGGGTTGGTCCCCGGAATATATTTGCTATTGCATGGGGTTGGATAACCACGATCCGCGGGCTTACTGCCGTCGTTATAAACATCGAATAGCTCTGACGGCAGCCGATCACTATCGGCAGCGCCGCTCTTCGTGATCACGCCCAGTTCATTGGTACAGCCGGAACACCAAACCGTCTTACCGGTAGCGTTATCAACTACACGAAACTCGAGAAACGCGCGCCGGAATCCAACACCACTCGGCAAACGATGCCCTGTCTTGTTTGTCACCTTCACATCCGCGATCAATTTCTGATTGCTGATCGTCGCCGGCGAAACAGAAACTTCAGCCGTCGAATTTCGTGCCTGTTGCACAAACGCATCAATCGCGGTGGATAGATCGTCGAGCCCTGACATGTAATCGTTTTGCCTGACGCCGAGAATCTCGTTGGCAAGAATATTGGAGCCGTTCGATTTGTACGGCGCCATGTACTGGCGAAACATCTCCAACAGCGTAACGTTCAATCCCTGCAATTGATGGCGCGCGAAGCCTTTCTCGCGGAAGCGAACTTCAATCAGCTTGTCAGCTAAACGATTGCCCGTTTGTGGGTATTGAGTGTCTTCAATAAAAGCAATCGGTTGTTGGATCAACGGAATCGTCAGCGAACCACTCGAATTACTGTACTTCGTAGGCATGTGACAATTCTGGCAGGTTTGCGCCTTGGAATTTGTCCCGACCTCATTCTGATAACCACTGTTGAGCCACTCGAGATAAGTAACCTGTTCGAGGTGTGGTTTGTTCGGATCGACGTCAGGATTGTCCATCAAGGGCAGATTGATCGTGTGGCAGTTGCCGCACATGCGCGAACTCTGGACGTAAGGATTGTGTTTCGGCTTGATCCCGAGCGAATTGTTCATCGGGTCAGTAACGATCTCATCGTCCTTGAATGGTCCAAACAACTCCGCGGGATTGCCGGTCGTGAAGTTACCCGTGATCTTCGTCTTCAGGAAGTTGACGAATGGATCAGGATTGGGACCGGAAGGGTTATCTTCGATGATTCGATGACACGACATGCAACTGACGCCATCACGCGCCAACGCGCCGTAGATATACGACTTATCGTTTGACTGGGGATTCGAATCGTAAGTGGCGTAGACCAGCTCGCGTTCAAAATTACCCTTATTAGGACCACCATGATCGTCGTCGAGCCGGCGTTTGCCCATCACCCCGTGACACTTGAAACACGTGTTGTTGATGGCTTTGATATTTTCCGCGACCTTGGCCGGATCGTTTTTGAAAAAACTCTTAACAAACTCAATCTCGCTGTCGAGTTGAGCGTAGAAAACCGGATCGCGTCCGGCCAATCCCATCGGCGACCAACGCCACTCGCCATAAGGCGAGACGTTCATCGTTACAGTTGAACCGTCATTCTGCTTGGCGGAATACATCATGACGTTTCCGTATGTGCCCGCGCTGTGACAGCCCATGCATTGATCGGAAGTCAGAAACTGGTTGGGATTGGGAGATGGCCCAGGCTGCGCGGTCCCGATATTTTGCGGATAGATGTGATCGTACGTTTCGCCTGGAAACTTCTGTACTTTGTCGAGCGGGACCGGCGCGATCGATTTGTAAAAAGCGACGAATTTCGGATCGGCTGATGTCGCCGTTCTCAAGCTGGCCAGCTGACGAAATAAAGATTGTTCCTGTACGTCGGTCGCATCAGTATTGTGACCGGCCGTAGCTACATCGCGATCACTCGCGGCGGCCTGGTTACAAGGTTGGGGAGCCGGCGGCGAATGCGTACTTGTAGTTGCCGACACCCACGAGAGATCGACGAAGTATGAATCAGGATCCCCGGGGAACCCGTTAATGTTTTTCGAATAAGTAAACGTGTGCTCTTTCTCGGCCGACGCATGACAACGCACACAATAGAGTCCGAATCCTGCATACGGAACCGCAAACGGTGGTTTGTTATTGTCAACACACTGCGAACCCCAGAACTCACCCCAGTACCAACCGTCCTGCGATCCCTTACTGTCTTTGATCATGATGGTCCAGCCGTTTATGCTCGGCGTCTGAACCTGGTAACGGGCCGCCGGTGGCGTGTATTGCTCCTTGATGATCATTGCTCCATCCGGGATCGGTTTGCCCGAGTTTCTGTTTATCAGCCAGTTGATGACGGCCGGTGAGTAGTAAATTTTGACAGTCGGATGCGTACCATAGCTGACGTTGTTAATGAACGGACCGGTGTCGCGAAGGGCCTTATCCTCACACCAATTCAGAGTCTTATATTTGCTGCTGGTGAGAAACGTTTTGACTTGTGCTTGAAACTCCGAAAGCCGCGACGGCTGGAAAGTGCTTGGCAACGGCAAGCCGCTTTCCGTTCCATTCGCGCAAGGTGACTTTTGCTGTGCCGCCACGGAGTGGACCAGCAAGAGCAGGATCGAACACAGGACTAGAGTGTTACCCAGCAATCGGATTTGCATGTGCGAGCTCCAAATGGGTTACGGAATAATGCGATTACGCAAGTGAATCGGGAAAGAAAGATGCCGCCCTCGGAACGTTGGAAGACGCACGCACTTTAACTGTGCTTGAAAAGAGACGTCAAGGTTTTTGGTTGCGGCACGACAGTTGGATAAAGATTTACAAGATGCTTTCAAGATGTACAGGATATATCTTGTTTATCTTGTTAAATCTTGTAAATCTTTATCTAACTAGCGCGATAGCAGTCAGGCGCTACTGAAGGGAAAAGGTGGTTCGTTGATCTGTGGTTTGCTGTGTGCGGCGGTCCTGGACCGACACTTCGAGAAGGTATCGGCCGGGTTGTAAATTCGCGGGGTTGATTTCTCCGTTGAAAACTATTCGCTGTGGATCGGATTGTTTGTCGGGAACGAGAGTGGTGAACGGGCTCGAAATTATAGTCTGACCGTCGCGATAGACCCGTACTTGCACTGCCAGATTGTCTGAAACAGGGGCCGAGCTGTTGTAGATAAAGGCCATAAATTTCAGCCGTTCGTTCCGAGTGAATTTCTTGTCGATGCTCCACTGTACGCTCTCAGCGTTTCCAACATCTTTGATACCGAGTATCAGGCTGCTCAAAGACAGTTTGCGCGTCGAGAGATCCGGTATCACAATCCACTGCCTCGCGCTTCCCAAACGACTGCTGCGTTCGTCACGCGCCGCGACCCGCACCTGGTAAATTCCCGCTTTGAGTGGCGAACGAAAATTATAGATGACAGTCGACTGGTCCAGGGCGTCTGACGAGGGTGGCTTAACGTTCAACTTTGTTCCGAGGGTTGCGGCCCGTTTGCCCTGCTCGTCGAGAACCACTCCGGCCACACTCAACTCCGCCGGATTCTTTTGGTCTTCGCCAAACGAAAGCAACGCGGTCGCTACCTGAACTGAACTCGTCAAGACCATACCACTTGCGGGTGTGTCCAAATACATCAACGAAAGATGTAGCGGAAGTGCTTGAGTCGCGTGAGTATCGCTGAGGGCTTTGCGCAAGACCATGTCGCCCGTTGACTCCTGCGCCGAACTCTTCTGTTCCTTTGGTTTATTAGCATCCGCAGTGCGATTGACTGTAAAGCTGCGCGCGAAACGGACCGATAGATCGGGTCGCCCGTTGACTCTCAATTCCATCTTCTTAAGAGCGTCGCTTTTCTCGTTCAGATCTTCGGGCCGCCACGCGAGCAGGTAATAACGCGATGTTTCGCCAACAGCGTCGTTTATAAACTCGTCAAAAACGTTTTGATTTCGCAACGCTCGCCCGCCTGTATCGACTGCAAGAGAATTTAGTGCGTCCTGCGATGCTGCAATCTCGCGCGCGTTCGCACTTTCGAGCCGGCCATTTGGATCAAACGGAACATTTCCGGTTGCATCGAGAGCTCCTGATACGAGCCCGCGCGTATCGACGGTGTAGATCACCACTCCGGCGCGGCGCGCTTTGTCAGTCAAACGTTCAAGCTGGCTAGTTGCAATACGACCACGCGGACCGGTATCGGCGAGAAATCCATCGGAGAGAAAGAATGCGAGTTTGCTGCCCGGCATCTGCTCTGCGGTAGCCATGAGAGTATCGAGTGAGTAGTACGTTTCAGATGTAACAGTACCCGCCTGAACGAGGATCTGACGCGCGCGATTCTGCACTTCAACTTCGCACTGCCGGCGGACTGTCGCTCGCTCCTGACGCGTGGCGCCGCGCGGCGCAAATCGCAAACAATCCTGCACGTAGAATTCAAACACGTTGGGATCGTCCTTGCGTTCAATGCTGAGCGCCATGTTCTCGGTCATTCGCCCGCCGGGACTTCCGCCATAGTCAGTGATCACGTAAGGCACGTGATTCAGGCGTGCAATCGCGCGGCGAAGAACGTCTTTGTTGTCGGTGAACTGTTGCAGGAACCCGACCTGGCCGCTCGATGAAGCGATGGCGACCCAATCGTTCTGCCCCATTTGCTTGTCAATAAAGCTGGTGATCGTCTTGCGTGTGCGGTCGATGCTCTCGAGCGAAAGATGGCGGTCGTCAACAAAGAAGATGATGGTGCGCTGGCGAAACGATAACGCGTCAGTGTTGATCTCGCTTGATTCTTTCACTGCGGAGGTGCGGACAGTGCGATCCTTGTGAGTGCCGGCAACAACGTTCTCGAAAAACGAGATCGGAACGGCGTGACCCTCAACGCGCAAAGTGAAATCTTCCTTCTTCAATCCCTCAACAAACTCACCCCGTTTATCAAAAACAGTCACAATGGTCTGGACAAGCTTGGTATCGGTTCGTATGACTTCATCGCTGGGCTGTTGAGCCTGGAGGATGAGAGCGATCAATGCAAACAATAAGAGAGTGAGACCGAACCGCCTTAGCCACAGATTTACACGGATAAACACGATCTCACCGAGGCTGTAGGGGCGGCCACGGAGTGCCGCCTTTACAACGATACGGCTTTGCCTCAAAAGTCCTTTTTCAATGACAGAGAGTAAGCCACAAAACAGCACAAATGATTAAACATTAAGGATTACCTCCGCTGCTAAGAATTCATTTGTGCTTTGTGTGCCTCTTGTGGCCTTCAAGATGACTTTTGAGGCAAAGCCCAACGATACCCAGAATCAATTATTCAATGTCGAAGAGGATCTCACTGATGGCACTGTCATTCGAACTGCGGTCGTTGACGGTTACCCGCAACACATAACGACCCGGCGTCAGCGTCTTCAGTGCGACGCCTCCGCCATACGCAATTCGGGCCGGATCGCCGCTTGGCTCCATCACGACCGGGCGCAACGGGCTGGCGATAACGCGTTGTCCGCGTCGCAGGATCTCAATTTGCGAATCGAGTTTCGGCGCGCCACCTGTTCCCGCCGCGTTGTAAATAAGTGTCAGGAAGGTCAACTGCGATTCACGTGAGAAGCGGTGGTCGATGCTGAACTGCATCTGCTCCGAATGACTCTTGTTCGAGTTGTCGTTTGAGCCGAGCAGAAGCGTCGCGAGTGTCAGTTTTTTCGAACTGAGATCAGGAATCTCGATCCACTGCGCCGCGCTGCCAACTCGTCCACTCTTATCATCGCGAACGGCCACTCTGACCTGGTAAAGCCCGGGCTTGAGTGGGATTTTGTGATTGTAAACAACGCCGGGATCTTTGGCGCCGGCAGTTTGGGCCAACTGAGCGATGTTGAGTCGGGTTTTGAAACTACCGGCCGGTTTACCCTGATCGTTAAGGACCACGCCAACGAGATCGACTGCCGCCGCCTGTTTGCCATCCGCGCCATAACCCAGCAGACTCGTGGAAACTTGCGTTGCTGCAGTCAGCACCGTGCCTGAGTTTGGAACATCCAGAAAACTGACTGAAAGTCGCGTCGGAATACCAATGCGCGCTGACGGTGACGACAAGGCTGAAATCAGTGCGGTCTCAACACCCTTCGCCGCAGCCTCAGGCGTCACTGCTGCTGTTGAAGTATCGCTGACTTTTTCTTCAGTGGGCTTGACGTCAAAGAAACCTCGCGCAACTCGAACAGTCAAATCAGGACGACCGGCAACGCTGACTTCCAGTCGCTTAAAGCTCGGCGACTTTTGTGATTCAGTTGCCGGACGCCAGGCGAGTAAATAGTAGTTTGATGTTTCTCTGAGCGCTTCTCCGAGTGCATTCTGCATGTCGCCGTTCAAGAAAGCTTTACCACCGGTATCAACTGCAAGTGCGTTCAGACCGTCCTGAGAAGCGGCTAACTCACCGACACTTGTTCGAGAGAGTTGTCCCTGTGGATCTGCGCGATTACTACTCGCGTCAGTCATGCCGGAGACGGTGCGCGCATCCAGCGAGTAAACAACCGCCCCGCCGCGAACCGCCGCGTCAGCAATCCGCGCAATTCTGTCGCTGTAGCCCGAAGAACGATCGTTTATAAAGAAGCCATCCGTGACGAAGAAGATGAGTTTCCGGCCGGGCGCTTGACTGATACCTCGCATCAGGCTTTCGAGAGTTGCAAGAGTGCCGCCGGTGACTGCTTCACTTTGCCTGACGAGCAGGTTTGCACGTTCCTGGACCATGCGTCGCGCAGTTTCGATGGTCAGTCCGCTGGTTTTTCGTCGTTCCGAATTCGGACCGCTGTTAGGTGGTCCAAGTCCGCCTACGACCCTGACATTATTTGCTTCGAGCATCTTCGTGGCGTAGTAATCAGTTCCTGAGCTGTCACCCTGTGCGATTCGCAGCGCCTGGTATTCCGTCATCGGCACTTGTTCGTGATCGCGAACGTTGTAGGGTTTGTGGTTGAGTCGACTAACTGCGGCACGCACGACCGGCTTGAGATCTGAAAAGCGTTGCAGAAAACCGATCTGTCCGCTTGCTGAAGCAACCGCAACTTGATCTTCCAGCGTCATCTCGCGTTCAACGAAATCAAGAATTGATTTGCGCGTTCGCTGAACACTGTCAGCACTCAAATGCAGATCGTCGATAAAGAAAATGACCGAGCGTCCCCGGTAAGATAGCTTTACTTGATCGGCGGCTGCGGGCGTTGCGCTACGTGCTCCGGATCTTTCCAGCTCTTCCTCGCGACCCGTGCCGGCGATCACACGTTCGAAGAACGAAGGCGTCACCGGTTGTCCGTCAACTTTGAGAACGAACTGTTCCGGCTTTAGTCCGTCGACAAATTGTCCTCGCTTATCAACCACTACGACGCCAGTCTGCACCAGGTCAGTGGTGATTCGGATTACATCGTCGGCAGGTTGTTGTTGCTGTTGGGCAAAAGCGGCTGGAAACGCAAGTAACGAAACGATGATGGCGAGCGAGACGAATCGTCGAAGACTCATAAAAATGCCTCCTTTAATTGGCCATCAGATTAACACGGATTGAAATCAGATCAGTTCAAATCGCTTGATCTAATCCGCGTTAATCTGTGGCTAAATTTACTCGTCGTCTGAATAGCGCTCGCGCAATTCGACTGGCTTAGACTTCCGCAGCCGCATATTGAGAAATTCCACAAACACCGAGAAGCCCATCGCAAAGTAGATGTAACCCTTCGGCACGTGAACGTCGAACGCCTCTACGATCAAAGTCAATCCAATCAGCAAGAGAAAACTCAAGGCGAGCATCTTGATCGTGGGATGTTTGCTGACGAAGTTGCCCACCGGAGCCGCAAAAAACATCATGAAGGCAATTGCCACCACGACGGCGGCGATCATGATCCACACTTCTTCGACCATGCCGATGGCAGTGATGACTGAGTCGAGCGAGAACACTGCGTCCAGGATGATGATCTGGATAATCACGCTGACGAAACTGGCTCTCACCGCGCGTGATGCGTGCCCGTGCTCCCCCTCGAGGCTGTCGTGAATCTCAAAAGTCGATTTACCGAGAAGGAACAGTCCGCCCGCCAGCAGTATCAGATCGCGTCCTGAGATCTGTTGCTGGAGAACAGTGAACAGCGGCGCCGTAAGACCAATTACCCACGAGAGTGAGAACAGCAGGACCACGCGTATGAGTAATGCCAGGCCCAGACCGATGAATCTGGCGCGTGGTTGTTGCTCGGCCGGAAGTTTCCCGGAGAGGATGGAGATGAAGATGATGTTGTCAATGCCGAGTACGATTTCCAGCGCAACCAGAGTCAGAAACGCAATCCACACTTGTGGATCAGCAAGCCATTCCATTAAGAGTTCCCCTTTCAGGCGTCATACTATCACCGCGTGGCCCAGTTCGATACCGGTTTCCTCTGCGATCCTTTGCGTATCTTTGCGATCTCTGCGTTTGAAATGGCTTTATTGACGCAGAGATCGCAGAGTGCTGTAGCAGTCGACAAGTGAAACTGGTAGTGTTCAACGTCAGCGCCTAGTCGAAGTCAAACAGATCTGACAGAAAACCTTCACGTTTTTTCTTCTTGTAATGACCTTCGCGGTGAGGCTCACGGTAGTCGTGCGATGATCGTTGCTGCTGGTTGGAATAGTCGCGACTCTCGTAATCCGGCCTTTGACCGGTGGACGAGCCCTGCACCGATCGCTCGATCATTTTGTCTAACTCGCCTCTATCCAGCCAAACGCCGCGACATTGCGGGCAGTAATCGATCTCAATACCCTGGCGTTCAGACATCACGAGACTGACAGTGTTACATACTGGACAGTTCATACATTTTCTCCTCTATTGCAGTTATGCCCCACACCTGTGAGCAGGTTTTTACCACCACTTCTACTGGTTAGAGTTGACTGATGAGGGGTGGCGCGCGGCCTGTGGCGGAGGAGCGAAGAAGGAGAGAAACGAGACTGACGCCTTCGGTGTTGACGCGAACCAGAACTTGAACAGCCGGTAACTCGCAGCAATCTTGAGCGGGTGGAGTGCCGAGATCTACGATCTGCCGTTTGCTGCGGCTCTGAGGCCGTGTCGGCAGATTCACCGCGCCATGTTTATTGAGCGAAGAACTTTTGACGCTGGTTTCAGTTTTATCGTTTGAGACCGTGGAAGGTCTCAACGGAAGACCTTCGCCAACCGAAAAGCACAAGCTGGTGATTACACACACCAGCATGATCTGCTGAACGAAAGCCTTGATTCTGCATCGCGAGCCTGGCATCAATGCCGATCATAATAGCAAATCACTCCAAGCCCTATTGGATTTCTCTGTGCAACCTCTGTGTCCTCTGTGTCTCTGTGGTTGTTGTATCGCAAATTCCTATAACCACGGAGACACAGAGAACACAAAGGTTGCACAGAGAAGAGGTTGCCTCATTACTGTGAGTAGCGGGTGAAGACGAAATCTCGATCTTTGACTGCCAAATGGCAGCCATAACAAGTGCTCAGGAACGCGTCGTCGGCAGATTTTCCGTTTTCAAAGTGAGCGTATCCCCAGCCGCCCGTCGCGGCGTATTTTTTGGAATCCTTGACCATAAACTGGACACCATTTTTCGGAAGACCCGCGACCCACGATTGCTGCTTGCCAAACGATTTATTGTTTTCCTCTGACGAGTCGTGACTCCAGGCAAGTCGCGCAATGATGGTGCCTTCAGGGAAGGGAAGTTTTCCTTCGCGGTAGGAATTGATCGCGATGTCGTTACCCAGGATCGCCCGGATATCGTTGAGGTTCCCTTCTTCACGAGCCACCGAGATCAACCTCCAGTCACGATATCCGGGCGGAATTGTCTTAACGAAGATCGACCCAGCCTCTTTATCCGCATGTCGAGATGCGCTCGCTGTGAATCCGACCAGACCAGCCAGTACTGCCACGGCAGTCAATAAGAAGATCATCTTTTTCATCATGCTTACTCCTTCACCCGAGTGAACTATTGACGCAACGATCGAAACGCGGTGCGCAACTCTGAAGTGAACGCCACCGGCTGTTCCCATGCCGCGAAGTGTCCGCCTTTCTCAAGCCGATTGAAATGAATCAGATTGGCATACGCTTTCTCAGCCCAACTCTTCGGCGCGAAGAAAATCTCATCAGGGAAAACGCTCACTGCTACCGGAATGGTGACGTTCTTCGGCGAGAAAAAGTAGAACTTGTTTTCCCAGTAGAGACGCGCCGACGAAACGGCGGTGTTCGTCAGCC
The DNA here is from genome assembly GCA_963708055.1 of uncultured Acidobacteriota bacterium. Lineage (GTDB taxonomy): Bacteria > Acidobacteriota > Blastocatellia > Pyrinomonadales > Pyrinomonadaceae > PSRF01. Next base: position 4,731,959 of record OY970193.1, read on the forward strand.
AGTAAAGCGTGATGTTGTCGAGGATGTCGTCACGTGTGAGTCCTTCATCCTTACCCTCGAAGACGCGTGTGATGAGTTCGTAACTGCGTATGTCGTGGTCGAGTATCCAGGCGGCCAGACCGACTGGTGAATCCTGAATTGCGAAAAGTGTTTGCGGGTGTTTCCCCATTTCCAGAGCGTAGGAAAGACCATTCTGATAGAAAAAGTGGAGCTGTTCATACGCGTGCTGTTCATCGGACGCGAGGCCGGCTGGTGCTTCAGCGCCGGCGATAGCCTTCTGATCAATCTCACCTGGAACAACGCCCGGCATGTTCGTGTGGATGGCGAGCAACTCCGGAGCTTTCTGTACCCCCATCAAATCGACGATGAGCGCGCCCCAATCGCCGCCTTGTGCTACGTAGCGCTCGTATCCAAGTCGCTTCATCAACTCGCCCCACGCACTGGCAATCTGGGTTGGACCCCAACCAGCCGTGATGGGTTTTCCCGAGAAGCCGTAACCCGGCATTGACGGAATCACGACGTCGAACGCGTCTTCGGCAGTGCCGCCATGTGCGGTTGGATTCGTCAGTGGATCGACGAGCTTCAACAACTCGATGACCGAACCGGGCCATCCGTGCGTGAGGATCATTGGTAATGCGTTCGGATGTTTTGAACGCACGTGAATAAAGTGAATGTCGAGGCCGTCGATCTCGGTAATGAAGTGTGGCAGTGTCTTGAATTCTTTTTCGAACTTTCGCCAGTCGTATTCGGTCTGCCAGTATTGCGCGAGACTCTGCATGGTCGCGAGCTGCACACCCTGGGTGGTGTCGGTTACGGTTTCGCGCTCGGGCCACCTCGTGGCCGCGATGCGTTGGCGCAGATCGTCGAGCGCCGCCTGTGGAAAGTTGAACTTGAACGGGCGTATTGCGTCTGGCGCGGTTTTAATCGCGGGCGCAGTCATCGGTTGGCTCATGTGTTTCTCCTCTAGTCTAATAATTTGTAGATGGATTCTGCGCCCGCTGGTTTTTTAGTGACACCCCAGATCGTACGAGTGAAGAGTTACTCATTCGAGTGATGGGGGAATACCTGGGACTGTAGGGGCGGCCCTCCGTGGCCGCCCTAGTCTTGAACTCAAAATCGTCTCACCTGGAGCGATACGATAAGGGCGCCAGACGGCTTTGCCTCAAAAGTCATCTTGAAGGCCACAAAGAGGCACACAAAGCACAAATGAATTCTTAGCAGTAGAGGTAATCCTTAAGGTTTTAATCATTTGCGCTTTTTGTGCTGTTTGGTGGCCTACTCTCTGTCTTTGAAAGCGGACTTTTGAGGCAAACCCGCGCCAGACAAAGAAATTCGTACGCCAGGGCGGCCACGGAGGGTCGCCCCTACAGTCGCTTGTTTATTTTGCGCGGCGGGACAACGGTGACTTGAAGACCAAACATCCGCGCATCCACCGAATACGCACCGGGGCCAAGGAAGAAGAGCGAGGCTGACGTCAATATGCTGAGCATATAAACCACATTCATCGGCTGGTCGGTCCAAAACAAACACGCCACCGTTAGAACGCACGAGACGATGGAGAAGATCGTCGTTAAGAAACCGAGAAGCAACCCGAGCGAGATTAAGACCATTAACGAAGTTACCACCCAATACAGAACACGGGAGGAGATGCTCGAGCAATGCGTAATGTTGAACGCAAACATCGCAGCTACGGCGATTCGCAAGAGGAGTAGCCCCACTCCCGGGCCACCTTGAGGAAACATGGCGTAGAGTCGTTGCACACGCTGTAAGTTATCGGCTTGGTGAGAGTCAGAAAACCCGAATTGAGGCTATGCAGTACTAACTCTTTCGAGGGATAAGCTTATCTGGTTCATCTTGTAAAATCTGGTAAATCTTTATCCAACAAACCGATCAAAACTGAATCTTCACCGCAAACTGGATCGATCTTGGCCCACCAACCTGATACAGCGGATTGAACCCTCCATTCGCGCCACCCGCCCCAAGACTATTCGCCAACGTTTGCGTCGACCGCCCAAACAACGGGCTCGTCAAAAGATTCGTCGGACTCCCAAAGTTCGGATGATTGAAGACATTGAAAAACTCCGCGCGAAACCGAAGCCCGACTCGCTCCGTTAGCCGAAACTGTCGCTCCACGCCAACATCAGTTTGCCACGCTCCAAAGCCGCGCAACACATTTCGCCCGAAATTACCCTGGGTTCCGGCAGGCGCAGCGGCAAAGGCCGCGCGATTGAAGATCTTGCCTCCGGCGAATTCCGGACCGTGAATTTCCAGCGGCACTCCGGGGATCAGATTGGGTCGCGGCGCGAGTAGAGTTCCCGCCGCTAAGAAAGTAGCACCGGCAATATTCACGGGCGGCGCGGATCTCGCGAACATGAAACTCTGAACCGACCAGCCACCGAAAACATCACGAGCCAATCCATGCGACGACGGCGACGGCAGATCGTACGCGACGCCGGCAGTAAACGAATGCCGGATATCGAAATCAGAATTCCCGCGATCGATGTTTGGAGCAGCAAGCGAAGCTACCGTGTTGAAGTTGCTGGTAGCGTCGGACGAAGCAATATCGATTGAATGAGAGTAAGTGTATGAAGTCAGAGCTTGTAATCCACGTGACATCCGCCGCTCAAACTTAACCTGCAATGCGTGATAGTCAGATGTTGCCGAGTTGTCGGTTATCGCAACTGTTTGAAAATTCGGATTCGGGTTGAAAAGCTGACTGGTACGCAGCAGCTTACGTCCGATAGCAGCGACATACGTCGTCGATAAACTGTGATTGCTGCCGATCGATTGTTCGAGGGCGACGTTCCATTGATAAGTACGAGGCAACTTCAACTGAGGATCTGCGACGAGAATGGTGCTTACCGGAGGATTGAGCGTAATGGCTGGAGGCGCAGCGTTATTTGGAGTTAACGGAAACGGCGCCGCAGCGAGTGTTTTCGAAACAAGATAAGGAAAGAAACTCGCCACTCCTCCCAGCGATCCCTGTCCGAGATCGAAGAACACTCCAAAACCTGCTCGCAGCACTGCATCACGTTTTCCGATACCGGCGAATTGATAGGCGAGTCCGAATCGCGGCGCAACGTTTCCATAAGTCGTTTCATAGAGCGGCGTGCCGGGAGGCGCCAAAGTCAACGTAGCTGGATTATTGAGATTAACAACGGTGAAAGGATCGTCGGCGTCGGTCTTACCTTTCAGCGGTGGATTTACATCCCACCTCAGGCCATATGTCACCGTGAATCGAGGCGTGAGCTTCCAGGTATCCTGCCCGTAAAGCGAAAAGTTTTGCGACAAGAGCGCACTGCCCTGGTAGGCGGTTGGTTGCGCAAACGCGACGGTTCCCGAAAGCGCTCCACCCGGATTGGCATTCACGCCGTTGAAGAAGAAAAAGTGGCGATACGCGAACGGGTTGGTGAATGGAGCGAGCCAGCGATAGTCAGCGCCAAACTTCAATTGATGCGAGCCTTTGATCAGCGATAGATTGTCGACCAAATTGATTTGCCGCTGTTCGTTAACTCCTTGTTTCCCATGCGCGTATTGTCCGGCGCCTCCGATTGCGAACAGGAAAAGACTATCAGCCGATGTGAAAGGCGCCGGAAACAACGATGTGTCGGGCAGCGGAACGGCGCCGCCAAAATTATCCATCACGTAGTTGATGGTGACCCGGTTGTTGCTGTAGTTCGCGCGCAGTTCGTTGCTGATCTCAGGGGTTATCAAGTGCGTCAGGCCGATGGTGAGTGTGTGTATCGACGACGACATCACATTCGTTGTGCTCAAGACACGGCCGGATGAGAAGAATGGACCACGCTGTTCCAAACTCGACGGCGCATAGTTGTAACGACCGAACAGACTCACTTTCGGAGTCACGAGATGGTCCAGGCGAATGCTGGTTGCGTCCAGCGTGGATGGATTCGAGAACGAAGCATTGAACAGCGCGAGTCCTAAACCCAACGCCGGGCCATTCGCAATCGGGAACGCGTTCAAGTACGGTTGCGAAGCGGCTGGAGCGGCTTGCCGCGAGGCGTTGTCCGGCACGGCGGTTTGCATACTCGATGGCTGACGCAGTCGCAGTCCTTCGTATGAAAAGAAGAAGAACGTTTTATCCGGTCGCACTGGTCCACCGATGACACCGCCGAAGTCGTGTTGCCGCGTTTGAGGTTTTGGCAAGCCGGCGGCGTTCACAAACCAGTCTTTCGCATCGAGCACGCTATTTCTAAAATACTCAAACAAGGCGCCGCGAAAAGAATTGCCGCCGGAGCGGGTCGCGATCGAAACCTGCCCACCCGGCGTGCGTCCGAATTCCGGTGCAAATGACGACGTTTGAATGCGAAACTCCTGAGTTGCATCGACCGAAACCAGGCTGTTTGTTCCGCCCGCTGCACTGAGCGCCGGTAGGGAACCGCCGGCAGTTTGCACGAGGGTTGAGAAACCCGTGACGCCGAAGTTGGCGCTGACGCCATCGACTGTAAAATAGTTGGCATTCGCGCGTTGACCGTTGACGCTGAATTGTCCCTGATCGTTTTGCGCTGTGGCAGTGAGTACGACTCCGGGTGTAAGTGAGATCAGGGTTAGAAAACTTCGTCCATTGAGGGGAAAGTTTTCGACGAAAGTGCGATTGACAATCGTGCTCACGGCGGCGGATTCGGTGTTGAGCACCGGCGCGCCGGGTTCGACAGTGACAACTTCCGAAACGTCGCCGATCGCCAACTCGAAGTCGATTCTGAGAGTATCCTGAACGTGAAGGATCACATTTGGCTTCAGTAGTTTTTTGAAGCCTGATTTTTCGATCTCGAGTTGATAACTTCCAGGTGGAAGATTCGCAAGCTGATATTCGCCTGAACGATTGGAAGTGGTTTCGTGACGAACGCCGGTGGCGGAATTGATCGCAGCACACCTGGCATCGACGATCAGCGCCTTCGCAGGATCGGTTAAGCGACCTGTTAGCGAAGCATTCGTCGATTGTCCCTGTGTAGACGCAAACGAGGTGAGGAGGAGGAATAACAATGCAGCACAAAGGCGCATCTCTCCGAACCTCCAAACAAATGGGATATGTCAGGCTACTCGTGATTCAGCGCGGCGTCAATCCCGACAACGAGTGTTGGCCCAATCCCCCAAAAGAGGGATGCTCGCCCTGCAAAGAGCAGCGTATTAGGACCATGGATGCGTTAACATCTTCAACGCAACTGTAGGGGCGGCCCTCTGTGGCCGCCCTAGCGTACGAACTTCCTGGTCTCCCAATAAGAGAGCCCTGGAAGAGCGTCCCTATCGTATCGCTCCAGGTGAGACGAATCTTAGTTCCAGACCAGGGCGGCCACGGAGGGCCGCCCCTACAATGACAAAGCTAAACATCATTGTCTCCGCTTGCATCCTGCTGGTTTGTTGTGGTGCCGCTTCTGCCTTAACTCCTTCACTCGACATCAGCCAATACTCACACACGTCCTGGAAAATTCGTGATGGCTTTCCGCGGGGTGGAGTGATGTCGATGGCCCAAACGCCGGATGGTTATCTTTGGCTGGGAACCGAGTTTGGCCTCGTTCGTTTTGACGGTATTCGTAACGTTCCCTGGCAACCGCGATCGGGTCAGCAACTTCCTGACAGATCGATCATGAGTTTGCTCGCCGCGCGCGATGGGAGTCTTTGGATTGGCACCACCAAAGGACTCGCGAAGTTAAAGGACGGCAACCTTACTCACTACCCGGAACTAAACGATAAATACATCTTCAACATTATTGAGACTGATGACGGAACGGTATGGGCAAGTGGGGTTGCGTTCACGACCGGCCGGCTCTGCGCGATCCAAAACAACAGCATTCATTGCGACGGAGACGATGGCTCACTCGGACGCGGAGCCTACAGTCTGTTTGAAGACAGCAAAGGAAATCTATGGGCGGGAGTGAAGAACGGAATTTGGCGACACCGGCCGGGTCCGCCACAGTTCTATCCTCTGGCCGGCGAGGCGGATGGCATTCAGGGAATCGGTGAAGATATCGACGGCACGCTCCTCGTTGGCTGGAAAGGCGGACTCCACCGTTTTGTTGACGGGAAAACTGAAGCGTTTGCGCTGACGGGCGTCGAAGGTCAATTCAGAGCCCGCAGAATTTTTCGCGATAGCGATGGCGGGTTGTGGCTGGGGACCGGGGATCGTGGTCTGATTCACATCTATCAAGGTCGAGCGAATGTGTTTGCATCTTCAGATGGTCTCTCAGGTGAAAACATTTATGTGCTCTTCGAAGATAGAGAGAAAAATATTTGGGTAGCGACTGTTAACGGTCTCGACCGCTTTCACGATTACGCCGTCGTTTCATATGGTTTGAAGCAGGGCTTGGCAAACCTGAATGTCCCATCGGTTCTGGCTGCCCGCGACGGAAGCGTCTGGCTCAGCACTTTTGGCGGATTGCAACGCTGGATCAACGGCCGGATCACGACCTTCGGCGAAGCAGGCAAGCTCAATGGACAATTTCCGCACTCGTTGTTCGAAGATAATAGCGGGCGAATCTGGGTTTCCACCGCGACGGGTTTCGGTCATTTGCAGAATGATCGTTTTACCCCGGTGAGTTCCGTGCCCGGAGCAATTACGGCCATCGCTCAGGACACGGCCGGTAGTATTTGGGTCGGCAATGAGCACGTTGGCTTGTTCCGAATTCGTGACAACGTCGTAGCGCAGCAGCTTCCGTGGAGCAATCTGGGACGCAAAGATCCTGGCACTGCTTTCGTAGCCGACCCGTCACGCGGTGGCATTTGGATTGGGTATGGTTTGGGCGGCATTGCTCATTTCAATGACGGTCAAATCCGCGAGTCGTATACGGCGGCTAATGGTTTTTCGGGCGAGCGTGTCAACTATCTGCGTTTCGATCGGAATGGTGCGCTCTGGGCTGCGACTAATGGCGGTCTTAGCCGGTTGAAGGATGGACGCATCACCACTCTCACCACTGGCAATGGTCTGCCGTGCAACACGCTGCATTGGATAACCGAAGACAGCACTGATTCGTTCTGGCTTGATACGGCGTGCGGTCTCATGCGTATCGCGCGTGCCCAATTGGATAACTGGATTGTCGCGGTTGAGAAAGATAAAAACGCCCGGTCGGCAGTACAGTTTGCGGTTTTTGACAGCTCTGATGGCGTGCGAAGTATTTCCAGTGGCAGTCACTTCAGTTCACAGGTTACTCAATCGGCTGATAAAAAATTATGGTTTTGCGGGCTCGAGGGCGCATACGTCGTTGACCCGGCTAATCTTCCTTTCAACAAACTCCTGCCGCCGGTCCACGTGGTCCAGTTCACCGCCGATCGCAAAACTTACGATGCGAATCCAAACGAAATTCTGCGATTGCCGCCGCTGATCAGAGATCTTCAAATCGATTACACCGCACTCAGTCTCGTCGCTCCCGAGAAGAACCTGTTCCGCTACAGGCTGGATGGTCGCGATCTCGATTGGCAGGAAGTCACGAACCGGCGACAGGTTTTTTATAACGATCTTCCGCCCGGCAACTATCGCTTCCGGGTGATGGCGAGCAATAACAACGGCGTGTGGAATGAGACTGGAACGTATCTCGATTTCAATATCGCACCGGCTTATTACCAGACCACCTGGTTCCGCGTCGCTGTGCTACTCGCATTGGTTTTAGCGCTCGTGGCGATCTATCAAATACGGCTGCGGCAAGTTGCGTTGCAGGTGCGCGGCCGCATGGAAGAACGGTTGGAAGAGAGAGAACGCATTGCGCGTGATTTGCACGATACCTTATTGCAGAGCGTGCAGGGGTTGATACTGAAGTTTCATGCCGTTTCGAAACAGATTCCGGTTGACACGCCGGCCCACGGCGCACTCGAAAAAACGTTGGACCACGCCGACGAAGTGTTGGCGGAAGGAAGGGATCGCATTCGAAATCTGCGTGTTAATTCTGCTTCATTGGGTGACTTGCCGGGGGCATTTCGATCAGTTGCCGAAGAAACGTCGCAGGGGCGTGACGCGAGTTTCAAAACCGTGGTTGAGGGCCATGTCCGTGAGTTACACCCGCTGGTGCTTGAAGAGTCGTACTGCATTGGTCGCGAAGCGATCATCAATGCGCTTAGTCATTCCGGTGGGGAACATGTTGAAGTAGAGATCACTTACGACGCGCGACAGTTTCGCCTGCGCGTTCGTGACGATGGGCGTGGCGTTGATCCGGCAATTCTCAAAGCAGGTGGGCGACAAGGACATTGGGGACTTCAGGGCATGCACGAACGGGCGCAGAAGATTGGCGGCCAATTGAAACTGTGGAGTCGCCCGGGAACAGGCACGGAAGTTGAGCTGACAGTTTCTGGAGCGATGGCGTATCACGGAGCGACGACGGAAAAAGCGAAGAAGTTTTGGGTGTTTGGGAAGGGTTAGGGATGTTAGGTTTGATGGATAAAGATGAACAAGATGTTTCAAGATTTACAAGATGAAAACCCGGATAACCCTCAAAGTTCTTATCTTGTTAATCTTGAAACATCTTGTTCATCTTTATCCATGGTTTTAGATCTGGATGATGCCGCGTTTCAAGGCAATCGTGACGGCATGCGTTCTATCATTGGCGCCGAGCTTCGAGAGAATGCTCTTCATGTGCGCTTTGATGGTTTCTTCGGAAACGTTCAGGAGTTGAGCCACACTCTTGTTTGCATTACCCGCCGCCACTTTCCGTAACACTTCGATTTCGCGTTGGGTTAAAGCATCGTCACTGTGATGTTCGGCGATCTCCATCGCAATTTCGGGCGGGATCCGTTTTTTGCCTGCATGGACCGTGCGAATAGTGTCGATTAGTTCTTTTCGCACCATGCTCTTCAGCAAGTAACCTGAGGCGCCGGCTTTGAACGCTCGCGCTGCATGGGCATCACCGGTGTAGGTAGTCAGCACGATGATGCGCGCGTCGGGAAATTCTTCGCGAATCTTCACAATCGCGTCGATTCCGTTCACCTCGGGCATCTGCACATCCATCAGCGTCACGTCGGGTCGAGAGGCGCGAAACTGTTCCACCGCTTCACGACCGTTGTTGGCTTCCGCGACCAGTACCATGTCGTCTTCAGTGGCCAGCACAGCGGCGATCCCCTCCCGCAACATCGGGTGATCGTCCACCGACAGGATTCGGATGGGATTGCTCATAATTTCTCCGTTGGACCACGAATGAATGTGGGTTGAGTCTACTACGAATCCCAGTTAAACAGTTAGACCAGGATTAACCCAGCTTCTTAAAACCCATTTGTAACCATTGATTGTGTATTGGGCGCTCAGCCCGCGAAGCGGGCGACAGCATAAAGCCTGGGGCGCAAGCCCCAGGATCGCAAAATTCAATAGAAGATTCGAGCCCACGAAGTGGGCGACAGCGTTCACAACTCACGCGCTGTCGCCCGCGTAGCGGGCTCAAATGATAGTGTTTGGGTTGCTTTCCTGGGGCTTGCGCCCCAGGCTTTATTCTTCCGCCCGCTTCACGGGCTCGTGGCGTAGTACGCACCGCGTTCAGTTGACCCTTCCAATCCTCGGAGACTAATTGACCTCGCAATTTTCTGCGATTAGTCCTGTTCGAATTCAAAGTCAGGGGCGAATTGGTTTGGAAGATCGTCACCGCCCAGGCTAAGACCGAGAACAATTTCCTCCGCTTGGCCAATCAGGGTTAGTTCGGGAGCTTCGTAGTTGTTTTGCATTGGACCTACCTCCTTTCTTCGTGTTTTAGGTTTCGTTGTTAAGCCGCTGCTCGAACCAGATGCGTTGCATCAGCCGCGCGATTGCGCAACCAAAGTTCGAGCAGGATGATTTGCCGTAACTGGTATTCGTTGCAGTCGAGACCGTGACAAAGACGCTCCAGCCGCGAACGCACACTCTCGAAGTGCACATATCCTCGTTCGACCACGTGTAACTGTTTAGCTTCGAGTAATGAGTGAGCGAGAGGCCGCAACGCCGTTTGCCATGGAATATTGAATACACCCTTCGACCGGCGCTCTCGCAACTTCAACGGCCAGAAGTCAGCGAAAGCTAAACGCATCAATCTGCGTGGCTCGCCGGGACGGCAAAGAATCTGCGCGGGCACACTCATCAAATATTCCACGAGCGGACGATGTGCGAATGGGTGTGTGTAATCCAGGTGCTGAAGTGGCTCCGGTACCTGCAACTGGCGCAACTCAAGCATAGTCGTCAACGTGCGAAAGTGTTTGCGACGTTCCGGAGGCGCTGATTTCCACGAACTCGAGACGTAGTTTTCTGACTCTAAAATTGCCGTGCGATCGCAGAAGCCGGTCGATAAGGAAGTCTCAATATTCCTGGGTGTAAATGAACCATCAGTCGCGGTGTAGATTTCGGCCGGCGACCACGTGAACGGGAGGGCTGCCTGAACTCCGCGCCAGAGAATTCGGTAGATCGGAAGTCTCAGAAGTTTGCTCCAGGCGAGCGCTTCGGCACACGCATGACGCAGCCGAAAGTCGCGCAGGCGGCCGGCAATCTGAAGACTGTCGTCAAACCAATTTCCCAGCAGCAGATCTCCGGCCTGTCCGGTCAGAACGGTTTTGGCATTAAGCTGCTTCGCTATTTCAGCTATCGCTGTGCGAAACGGTTCGAAAGCTTCCGGCCTCGATTGGCCCACTTTTCTTTCACTTACGATCGGAACTTTGTGGGTTGAAAACTGTACTCCATCAATGTCGCAGTGCGATTCGACTTCGCGAATGAATGGCTCGTCGAGAGAGTTGGGCCACACGAAGCTCACTCCGGTGAGTTGTTTAGCGGGGACGGTTCGTCGTCTAAGCAGATCCGTCGCGACGCACGTAACTGATGAAGAATCAAGACCGCCACTCAACTCAGCAAGCACCGGCGAGTCAGCCTGTAGTCGTCCAACCAATGCTTCGCGAAACAACACCCGAACTTCTTCCTCGTACCGGTGTTCGTTCCGGTAGTGGATCGCGTCGCCGATCGGCATGGACCAGAAGCGTTCGATTTTTGTTTCGTTAGTAGAAACAACAACTGCATGACCGGGAGGCACCGAGTAGATACCGCGGTACGGTGTGCGATTCGGGCAACCTCCGTACATCAGAAATCCGGCGACGTATTGTTCGTCAAGATCCGAAGCGTCGATTGCGAGCTGCTGCAACCGGTTGGACCATCGAACACGCCCGTGTTGCATGTGGTAGTAAAGAGGACGAACTCCGGCGAAATCACTGGCAAGCACAGTCGCGCGGTTTCGGTGATCGCGCAGCACCAGGCTCCAATCGCCAATCAATTGAACAAAACCCTGAACACCCCAGCGCTCGTAAGCAGCACACGCGATCGCGGCATTAGTTGTTTGACCTTGCAACGAATCTCTCAATCGCAGTAACAAGTCGGCGCGATTATCCAAACGTCCATCCCAATGCAGGGTTTCGACTCGCGGGTGGTTTGCATCAATGAGCATCTTCTTCTCCTTCTAGACAACATGAAGTGGAATGAGCCGTTTTTGATAAGCAGGTGAGCCGTACACAACGCGGCCGTTAACTTCGACCCAGGCGTGCGAAAAGAACGGCGACGGGCGATAGCCAATTACGAGGCGCGCGTGGATGCCGTGTTTCCTGAGCAAACGGACTGTGCTGACGGCACGTTGCAGACACAGCACCGGCTTCCAGTAGAAGCACGTACCAAGTAGCACGGCGTCGCAAATTGATTTTTCCAACTGAGTGCCGGCTGTTTTCGGCGTGACGGATTGTCGTTTTAGTTGCGACAGAATGCGGCCGGAGCCATGTAAATAAAGGACCACGTCGTAGCGACAGATTTCGTAAAACGCGGTAGCAAAAAGCACGGATTTCTTCATGACACAACCTCGCTTTTGATCAGCGATTGCTGTTCGAGTGCGGTTAGAAAGTTGAGCGTGTGCCGGCGTGCAGTTGTTTCAGGTATTTGAAACTCACCGCTGATCTCTTCGACGATGCCTGCTAACGATCGTCGATGCTCGAGTCGTTGCCAGATCAGTGCCCCGGTTTTGTTGGAGCTGAACACGCGACCTTGACCGGTGTGCAGGATCACGATGCCGGAGTCGTTAAGCGAACTCACTGCTTCAGGATTCAGTGTGAAAGCGAAATCAATAAATTGATTCATCATCATTGCGCTCCTCGTGAAATCTCAATCAACGATGAGAAGATACGCGGGTGGAGAAATTTGAGACACACTGATAACCGTAGAAATCAAGCACCGCTTTTCCTCAGTTGGGGAATACCTCTAAAGGGGGGGGATGGTGAATTCGGTTGAGGATTTGAATCAGGATGCGCTGGTGCGAAAGGCGACGCGACCGGGGACCACGAGCGTGATGGTAGTGCCTGAGTTCCGAGAACTATCTATTGAGAGTTTAGCGCCAATGCGTTGCGCCCGTTCTTTCATGCCGCGCACCCCGTAATGACCTTCTTTGCCTTGCTCTATTACTTCGGCGGCGATGCCTACTCCGTTGTCGCTGACAAGCATCATGAAATCGTGTGCGTATTCAAGCCTCACTTCCAGATGAGCAGCGTTGGAGTGCGCGCACGCGTTGCGAATCGCTTCGTAACCAATCCGGTAAACTTCGTCACGAACGACCGGATGCATTTCTTTCGCAGCGCCGTCAACCAAGAACGATATTTCGGCATCAGTCCCGCGTCCGCACTCGTCGATTGCGCGGCGAAATGCTTCCGCTAAATCGTTTTGATCCGTAGTCGAGGCACGCAGAGAGTGGAGCGCGGCGCGTCCTTCTTCCGTCGCCTGGTCCAACCACGTCGATAGCTGCTCCATCGCCTTCACCAGGCGCGTGTGATCGCTCGAGTTCTTGAGGGCATGATCGGCGACGAACTTGCTGCCCTGGACCGTTTGCAACAACGTATCGTGTATTTCGCGCGCGACGCGCGTGCGTTCGGCGAGCCGTTCGTCAAAGCGGGCGCTAAGCATGCGGGAGATTTGTGCCACTCGCAAACGATAGATGAGGAACAATATCAGCAATCCGAGGGCGATCATCGCAACCTTAAACCAGCGTGTTTGATAGAAGTAAGGTCGCTGCGTGATGATGAAAACCACCCCCTGCCGGTCCCAGATGCCACTTCGATTGCAGGCGCGAATGTGCAGGGCATGGGTTCCGACCGGAACATTGCTGTAGATCGCATGCGGATCTGATCCGGCGTCGAGCCATTCGGAATCAACGTTGTCGAGCCGGTATTGCATGCGTATTTTTTCGGGTGATGAAATTTCGACGGCCCCAAAATCGATGCGAACGTGATTGGTTCCGGGAGGCAGTATTATTTCGCCGGCAGGGCGTTGCTTATCGCGGCCAATCGTCACGTCACTTAGATAAATTGAAGGTCTTGCATTAGTAATCGACAAGCGACGAAGATCGAAAACGGCCAACCCCTTTGCGGTAGCAACCCAGAGTTTGCCGTCACTCGTCATTGCCAGAGCACGACCCGGACTACTCGCCCGGCCGGTGGCTAACCCGTCGTCAGTTGAAAACTGTTCGAAGTCCAAAGGCTCGTCGTGTTGCCGAGATCCTATAAAAACTCCGGGTGGCACACGGGTAATTGCATTCCCGCCGAACCATAATTCACCTTGCGCAGTTTCAATCACATCGAAAGCAGTGGCTAATTCTTTGATCGTGTCAATGCGATCCTTCGCAAACCGCAAGGTAACTGAGTCAGTATCGTGAGCGACGAAGAAGCCGCCATCCCGATCATCCCCAAATGGAATGACCAATGATTTAGGCGCAGCGGCGAAGTTTTCGAAACGCTCTCCTACCAACCGGTCAAGACCACCTCGCGTCCCAACCCAAACGACTCCGGCGCGGTCCTGAAAAAGTCTAAAGATCGAATTGCCTGAAAGCCCGTCAGTTGTCGTAAAGGTCCGAAACTGTCCATCCTTTAAACGCGTCACGCCTCCGCGTGTGCCAAACCAGATCGTGCCGTCGGGTGCGGCAACGATACTTGTGACTCGATCATCCGCCATTCCCTGGCCTTTTGAATACTGCGTAAACGTGCCGTTGTGAAAACGATAAGCGCCGCCGCCCCAGGTTCCGATCCACAGATCGCGGTTTGCGTCTTCAGCAATGGCCCAAACGCAGGTGTTCAGCAGGCCATTCTTTTCGTTGTAGGTTTGAAAACGCGTTCCATCAAAACGCGAGATACCGCCGCAATTCGCACCCGTCCAAACGGACCCGTCTTGTGTTGCAAGCACGGTCATCAGCAGATCGTTTGGCAGGCCATCAGCGGTCGTGAACATTCGCACTACGCGGTCTTTGAATCGATACACTCCATCGCCATTGGTTCCGGCCCACAAGTTACCGTCACGATCGCTGTAAATAGACCTGGCTTTCATCTTCTCGACCAGTTCAAGTCCGTTAGCAGTAGCGCGAAAAAGCCCATCGTCGTTTCCGATCCACACATTTCCTTGTGGATCTTCATACGCGCGGAATGCGCCACGCCCGAGCGGCGTTGCTAACCGCTCGATGCGACCACCCGTTTCGCGAATCACTCCGTGGGCCGTGGAGTACCAGGTATTTCCGCGGCTGTCTTTGAGAACATGAAAGATGTCTTTGTCGATCACTCCCAGTCGTTCGGCGAGCTCAGGATGAGGGATGACCTGAGAATCAAATATTTCCATGAATCCGTGGTCGTTGGTCACAAATAGATGACCGTCGGGACTTTCTTCCATTTGACGCGTCATGCCTTGTGGTCCAACCGCCACAAATTGATCCCGCTCGTAGCGAAATAGCCCCGCCTGAGTTGCAATCCAGAGCACGCCGCTTTTACTAAAGCGAAGAGACGAAATCTCCCGGGCTTTTCCGGGTCCGGGCTCGTAGGTAGTTAATCCGGTAAGCGTAAACTGATCGAAAGCGCTCGAAGGTATGTGGACTATTCCTTCGTAGGTTCCCACCCAGAGATCTCCGTTGGGCGCTAAAGCGAGTGCGCGGGCACGTGGTTTGTCGAAGCGGTAGAAAGTTTTTCCGTCGAAGCGGACGAGATTGATGCCATTCGTGATCAGCCAAAGAAAGCCGTTGGGCGTTTGCACGGCCTGATCTACTACCGCGCCCGGAAGACCGGAGTCGGTGGTGAAATGAGTGCGGAGGAAGCTGCTCGCCGGTTGAGTTGGGTCAAGTGCGCGGATGGGAGACCCAAACATTAAAACGCAGAGAATAGCGAACAGCAGGCATCGAATCTTTTTTACGTTGTTCACGATGGCTGACCTGCTGAATTTCTGTAGAAACTTTACCGTGAGCAGACCCATCTCGCGCCATCAGACCCTGCAGCCGTGGTACTACAGTTTTCCGTAGGTTTGCCGAAACTCGATCAGAGCGGAAGCAGTCCGCGCCTGACTGCAATCGTCACCGCATGCGTGCGATCGTTGGCGCCCAGTTTGTCGACGATATTTTTAATGTGAAAGTTTACGGTGTTCTCGGAGATTGAAAGTTGATCCGCAATCTGCTTGTTCTTGTGGCCGTCGCGAATCAACTGCAGCACTTCGATCTCGCGCGCGGTCAGGTCTTCTTCACCCAGGTGCTCGGCGAGCAGCGCAGCCACTTCCGTCGGAACCTGACGTTTGCCTCCATGAACAGCGCGGATCACAGCCAGCAACTTCTCCTGCGGCATGCTCTTGAGAACGTAGCCTGCCGCTCCCGAACGCAGTGCACGTTGGATCTCGCCATCGGTGTCTGACGACGACAGCATGATGATTCTTGCGTCAGGAAACTCGCCGCGAATTGCGACGAGGATGTCAGTCCCGTTGGTGCCGGGAAGACGAAGGTCCATCAACGTAATGTCAGGGCGGAGACGGCGAAACTCGGCTATTGCTTCAACGCCGTTAGCCGCCTGCCCAACCAGGACCATGTCCGGTTCGGTCTCGATAATGGTGGCAAGTCCCTGTCGAAAGACGGGATGATCTTCGACACTCAGAATGCGGATCGGTTTACTCTGGGCCACGATAATTCTCCGCGTTTTGGCGCAGTTTAGATCATGTGTGGGCCATTAGCCACCGATGACACTGATTTAGGACGGATTTTTACCAGTTTGATCCGCGCAAATCCAATAACAATCCGTGTTATCTGTGCACTTAATTCTGCTGGCGACGGAGGGCCCAAATCGCTGCGAAAAACGCGAGCATCGTGCTGGCTAATAGTATCGCCACGTTTACCCAGATCCGCGGCGACGCAGTTCCCGCGGACGACAATCTCAGTGCTTCAACAAAATAGTGCGTCGGAATTAGATATAAAGCTTTCTCCAGCACGCCGGCCACACGAAGAGACGGGAAACTCGGCGCCAGCAGGATCATCAGCACCACGCTGGCCCATGTGTTTACCTGCATGGTGTTTTGAAACAGACTTCCCATGAATAAACCCACTGCCACCACAAAGAGTATTCCCGACACAACCGTCAAAGAGGTCAGCGGCCAGTTGCCGATCATCTTGTAATTGATAGCCAGCAAAACTCCCGCGATCAGGATGCTGTAGATCACACCCGTCAAAGCCTTTCCCGCGATAATGTCGGTGAGGCTCGCAGGTGAAGTCAGTAAGAAATCGAGCGTACGTTTTTCTTTCTCTTCAACCAGCAGCAACGGCACGACCAGCGCGCCGGTCATCGCAAAGCCAAGTAAGATCAAAAGCGGGAGGAGCATTTGAGTGAGACTCAAGCCTGAAGTTTGAGCGCCTTCGTCTTTGTTGACATCAATCCAGTTCAGCCGGGCCGGGAACGGTTTGACGAGGGTTAGAACCTGGCGGTCCAACAACTGCCTGAACGCGGCTTGTTCGAGAAGTCCTTGCTTGTTGTTCAGATACACAACCATCTCGGGTTGTTTTCCCGCGGCTACATCTGCGTCGAAATTAGCGGGCAGGGCGAGACCGCCGACTGCCTTGAGGTTCTCAACTTCTTTTGCAACTCCTTCGGCCGAACCGGCTTTGACAAACTTCATCTGCGGTATTGCACTCAATTCAGCCAGCCAACTTGAGCTGCCTGGATCATGGACCACGATGGTCATGACGCCCTGGTTATTCAAACCCGGTAACAGGATGCGAAAGAGGATGGCCACGAACAGTGGTGTCAGCAGGGCTGTGAGGAGATACCGATTCCGTATTGCATCAACAATATCTTTCTGCGCAAACGCTGCGATGATTCGTAAGTTCATTCAGAAAGCTTTCTTCCGGTTAACTGTATGAATACTTGCTCGAGCGTGGCTTCGGCTGAATGCAGTGTGCGAATTTCGCCCGAGGTTATCAGTTTGCTTACTTTGTCTCCGGCTGCGTCATCCTCCAGTGGGATGGCCATGCGCTGTCCGTCCTTTAGAGTTACTTGCAGAGACTTTTGTCCGTGGGCCACTTTCAGATTGTCGGGTGTATCCAAAGCGACTATCTTTCCGGCGCTGATAAACGCTACGCGATTACAAAGCTGATCCGCTTCTTCCATGTAATGAGTCGTCAGGAAGATCGTTACCCCTTCGCTGGAAAGATCCATGACGAGGCGACGAAGGTCACGTCCGACTATCGGATCTAAACCGCGCGTCGGTTCGTCAAGAAAAACTATCTGTGGACGATGAAGGATGGAGCGAGCGATGAGCAGGCGCTGCTTCATGCCATTTGAGTAATGCTGCACTTTGTCGTTGGCGCGATCGAGCAGTCCGACTTGGTCCAGCACTTTGTTAATACGGTCATAACCGACACCGTAAAGTCGCGCGGCGAAAGCCAGGTTCTCTCTGGCTGACATGCGTTCGTAGAGATTTTGATGCTCGGAAACCACACCGATGAGCGGTTTGAGTCGGTGCTGTTCAGTGATTATGTCGCAACCGGCGACACGTGCCCCGCCCGACGTGGGTCGCAACTGGCCGGTTAACATGCGGATGGATGTTGTCTTGCCGGCGCCGTTATGGCCCAGGAAGCCGAATATCTCGCCGGCGGCAACGGTGAAGGAGATATCGTCAACGGCGCGCAGGTTGTTGAAAGTTCGCGAAAGACCTGCCACCTCGATTGCGTTCACCATATGATTCACAGAAAACTATTTCTTTCGGTTTTTCGAGAAAAGGCGTCGAACGACGTGACCTTTCCACATCCAAAGACCCGAAAGAACGATCGCAGGAAGGAAGACAAAACGAACGGCAGGTGCGTAGTTTGGAATCTGGTCAAAAGGACTGTAGACGTAGCCGGCGATCGGAATAGCGAAGATGATGTGAATCCAGCGAAAGATTGAACGCTTAGCTGCTTCATTCATTCGTTGTACTCCTATGGCGACGGTCTGAGTTGAGAGAGCGCAGGTTGCGATTCTCGTAGGCGGGCGGTGTGCGCGTCAAGGCTTTAGTTGCGAACAGAGTTGTTGTTACAGCTAGCCTTGCACAAAAAATTCTGTTAATCCTGTCTAATCTTGTAAATCATGTGAAGCGGTGTTTCGGATTCAGGCGCGAAGAGCATTTTTACAGAATTTACAAGATTCACATGATTCACAAGATTTTCAATCGCGGCTAGATTTTCGACCAGCTGACTTTTTGTGCAAAGCCGTTACAGCTGTTAGTTAACGGCAAAAAATCTGGTGCACGCGATCTGTTTTTCCGACGCTCTTCGTTGGACCACGTCAGCGATCCAGCTCTTAACAGTGCTCGCAATCTCGCGGTCGTTCTGTCGCCCGGTCTTTTCATCCTCATCACGCGACGGGCTTTGTAGTCCACCGGCGTTGCGTTTAATGATTCGTACTCCAGCACTCATCTGACCTACCTCCCAACAACAGTCTTGATGTTGAAGCAGTTTGCGCCCAGTCGGTTTTTCTCGAAACCCCTAATGGTGCGAGCGAACGATTACTCATTCGAGTTACCGTTGATTAACACTAAGTTCACTTCTTAACTATTCAAAACTGATCCAACCCGTGATATAAATCCGCCCTGCCCATGCTTTGTGATTAGCGTTAACCCTTAATCACCCTCACACCCGATCGGCGTAGCGCCATTGGGAACTCCCGGTCCAGAACCAGAAACGTATGCAGTTCGGATCGATCTGCGTACTCCGTTGTCAACCGCTGTCGCCAGCCGACATGCACGTCGAAGTGTGTGACTGCCGGCGCACCTGCCACAGGAAAAGGAGCAATGGAATGAAAAAGTCGAGGTTCGGAATTGTCGCCAAACTACTCACTGCATTTACGGCCGGGCTGGTCGTCTTAAGTATTTCAATGACAACGGCAACGATGACTCCGCTCAGCGAAGGATTCGAAGCCGGCGGCAAAACTGCTTATGCGGCGGGGAATGTAGCGTTGGGTTCCGGGTCGTGGTTCATGGACGATGCGTTGACCGGCAATCTCTCAACTGACCGAAAGACAGGCGCTTTTTCCGCGCGCATCCGGAACACCGGTCTCATACGCATGAACTTCAATAAGACGAGCGCGGGAACCGTCACTATTCAACACGCCGTGTTTGGCACCGATGGTTCAAGCACCTGGCAACTGTGGTCGTCAACAAACAGCGGCAGCAGTTGGACACAGGTTGGTTCAACCATCACTACCAGTTCGACGACACTTCAAACAGCAAACTTTACCGTCAACACCGCCAATGCAATTCGCTTTGAGATCAGAAAAGTATCGGGCGGCGCCAATCGCATCAACCTCGATAACATTCAGGTAGGTGATTTCTCAGCGCCGACCCCGACACCAACACCAACTTCGAGCGAACATCTCACGATGGGTAACCCCAGCAGCGCGGTTACCAACGTAAACCAGCCGAATAATTATTTGATGGAGAAGTTGCAGTACTCGCTGTCGTACAGTCGTGATAATGGTGGACCAAATTGGGTGAGCTGGCATCTTGACACGTCGTGGCTGGGAAGCACGCCACGCCAGGATGATTTTCGCGCCGATACGACGCTGCCGGCGGGTTGGTATCGAGTAACAGGGTCGGACTTTTCAGGTTCAGGCTTTGATCGCGGCCACATGTGTCCTTCAGCAGATCGCACCATCAGCGTTTCCGCGAACTCTTCGACCTTTTTGATGACCAATATGATCCCGCAGCTTCCAGCGAACAATCAGGGCGTGTGGGCCAACTTGGAAACCTACAGTCGAAGTTTGGTTTCACAGGGCAATGAGCTTTACATCATCTCGGGTGGTCATGGTTTGCAATACTTCATTGCGAACGGTCAGGTGGCAGTGCCGGCGCAAACGTGGAAGGTGATCATCGTGTTGCCGGTTGGGAGTAACGACGTTTCGCGAGTGACCACGTCAACCAGAACGATTGCAGTGATCATGCCTAATTCCGGAACAATTGGCAGTGATTGGCGCTCGTATCGGGTGAGCGTAGATCAGGTTGAGGCGATCACCGGCTACGATTTCTTCTCCAACGTCTCGTCGGGGATACAAGCAGTGATTGAAGGCGTAGTCGATAACCAGTAAGGCCCCCAGTCTATGACGGTTTTGCATCGTTGCCGAGAAGGGGAAGTTACATAAACAGGTTTTCTCACGCAGCGGCGCAACGGCGCAGCGGAATATCCGTTGCGCCGCCGCGTCGCCGCGTGAGAAATATTTATAATGCCGTTTCAGCTAACAACTTCTTGATCGCTTCTTCGGTTTCGACGTAGTAGCCTTCACCCACATGCGTCCATCGCACGCGTCCTTGCTTGTCCAGCAGAAACACAGTGGGCCACGCTTCGACGCGGTATGTTTTCCACGTCGAATAATCCTGGTCAGTCACCACCGGGTACTTGATACCAAACTCGGCAATCTCACGACGCAACTGATCTATGTCTCTTTCAAAATCCAACTCGGGAGTATGCACGCCGATGATCGTGAGACCCTGGTCGCGATACTGCGCGTCCCACTTTGTGAGTGCAGGCAAGGTGTTGCGACAGTTGTAGCAAGCAAATGTCCAGAAATCGATCAACACCACGCGTCCTTGCAAACTCTTGAGCGTGAGTGGTTCGGAATTGATCCAGATACCGCTCGAGATCTCAGGCGCCGGCGGCGCTTTGGTTTCTTCCTTCACAGTTTGAGTGCGGAACATTTGACCTCCAGATGTCAGGCGTGAAATACCGTCGCTCACTACCGCCAGCGGTCCGCGGCCGGTGGCGTAACCGACCCCGACGATAGCGACTACCATTGCAAGTAGCAGCGCGACAAAGAAAATATTCTGCCGGTGCATGACCCTAACCCTCTCGTGCCGTCGGGATTTCACAGTGGAGTAACGTGAAGGTCGTCCTCCATGTACCGCCTGGCTGCGTTTGCTGCTTCTTCAGGACTGCTGCCATGTTTGCGCGCGCTAAGATAGGCCGCGTACCAGTCCCACCATTGATGCGGGATGTGCGAGTTCTCGAAAGGACCATGCTGTTCGGCGGTCTCGTGGAGGAGCTCGGCGAGAGTTGCGATGTCTGCGGGTTGTGGCGCCGATTTCCACTCGCGTCCCGGAGCCCGCATCGTCACTTCCTGCAAAAGCCAATTATTCCCGTCCGGATCTTCAAACGACGCAAACGAAAAGTATGAACGACCTTCCGGATCCGGACCGGGGACGCGTGGATTCTCCACGGTGTGGTTGTATGGACCAGCGATGAAATGAAAGATCTCGCTGACGTTGACGCCGCGAGCAATCAAATCCTTGCGGGCGGCGTCGATGTCGGCAACCGCGAGTACCAGGCTGAGCGAAGAGCCAGGCTTTTCCGAGACGACTCCTTTGCCGAAGATGATCGAGGTATTGGAGTTGTACGGTGTCATTTGCACGCCGCGGAAGCCACCATTCGTGACGTCAACGTCGAGTCGCCATCCGAGATTTTCGTAGAACACCTTGGTACGTTCGACGTCAGAAACGTTCAGTAACACCACCTCGAGTTTCATATCGACAGGTACGACCGCCGGTACGACCTCTTTTTCGTTCATCACTCCAACACTCGACATGATTGTTTCCTTTCTGCATTGGGATGCGGAGGGATTTTGCGCCTTGTCGATTTTTCTCGAAACCCTAGATCGTGCGAGTCGCAGATCACTCATTCGAGTTATCGGCGGCTCACCCAGATGCCAGAGAAGGATTACTCTGGATTTAGTTTCCGACCGCGGTTTTTAGGAAGGTGATCGTTCGCTGCAGTATTTCGCGGGAGCGGTTGTTGTCGTCTTCGATATCAAATCCGTGATGTCCGGTGGCGTGATTCAAGACTTCGATAGAAACGTTGTGTTTCAGCGCCAACTGCACAAACCGATCGAGTCCGGCATTCAAACTCGCGTCGTCCAGACCGGCGCGTACAACGAGCATTGGAGGAAATGTGGAAGCTGGACCACGATTGGCACTCTGCTCGAGTTGATACACTGGGGAGAAATCTCGCAACGTTTCGTTACTAACTGACGCCGGCGCCCTGGCGCGGTCGCCCTGCAAGTCCATTTGAGAGTAGTAAGCAATGATCGACTTGAGATATGCCGGCCGCTCCTGCAAAGGTTGGCTCAAGAATATGCCACCGGCCGACACCGTCCATAAAACAATTCGCTCCGGATCAACTTCAAGCTGTGCGGCGTTATCTCGCACATACTTGATCGCATCCATGACGTCCGATTGTGAATCAGCCAGACTTTCCCAGGTGTGAAACCGGTGATTGAAAGTGACGCCAACGAAACCGGAAGCTGCGACGAGTTCACCGAACGAAACATAAACCGCCCAGTCTTTGGGAGTCGTGAGTAGATTCGGAGGAAGGCGGCCGCCATGGACAAACAGCACCGCCGGCAAGCGTTTGCGCGATGCTTTTGGTGAGTAAACGTCCATCTGCAAATCATTATTGCCGGCGCGTTTGTAAACCAGATTTCGTTTGACGCGCACCGATCTCATTCCCGGCACTTCGTAAACGATGCGTTTGTTAACGAACTCTTTGAGCCAGGGCGGATCTTCGCGCTGTTGCGCATGTGCACAGACAACGCACGTGACGATCAGGAATAGTGACGCGAGCCGGTTCATATCTCGCAGAATTCTAGCAGAATGTCATCTTGTCAAATCTCACTTCTTTTTGGAATGATGTCGGCCCTACACCATGAAGACTTATTCATTCGTAACCATCTGGCGCGTTGAAGCTCCGGTTTGGAACAAAAGCTCAGGGTAAGTGTTACTGAACAGCTTTAGATCACAAGAAGGCAAAGAACACAAAAGACAACCTTGTAACTTCTTCGAAGCTCCTAATGTCCCTCAAGCTAGTAACTATCTAATAACTCTTAATTCAATTTGTGCTTTATGTGCTTCTTTGTGGGCACCTGGTCGCTATTTATCGATTGTCGATAAATATCTTGACTATAATCGATAAATCATTTATTGATATTCGATAAGTCAGGTGGAGGTTGAGTCATGTCGAAACCGCTCTCATCAACCGTTGCGCTGCCGATCGCGTACGTTGTGCTTCGAATTCTTATCGTTTTGAACTGGATAGGCGCTGCACTCATCCTCGTGCTGTTGGTTGTGCTGCCGCATAAGCAATGGATTATGACGTCGTTCAACCTGTCGCCTTCCGCTGACGCGGAGCGGCTGGTAATGGGTCTGCGCGCCGTTGCCGTGCTCGGTCTCGTCACAATCCCAATCAATCATGTCATTTTGAAGCGGCTGCTCGCGATCGTTGAGACGGTTCGAGGCGGCGACCCATTCGTCTCCGCGAACGCTGCTCGTTTGCAAGTGATCGCCTGGATGTTGCTCGCATTACAGATCATCAGCATCGTCATCGGCGCGATCGGCAATGCCATTTCCAGTCCGGCGCATCCGGTTAATTTCGATGCCGGCTTCTCGATCAACGGCTGGCTTGCCGTATTGCTCACGTTTCTGCTGGCCCGCGTGTTTGCAGTGGGCTCGCACATGCGCGAAGACCTCGAAGGAACAGTGTGACATGGCCATCACCGTCAAACTCGACGACATACTCCACGATCGGCGAATGACGCTGACCGAACTCGCGGATCAGATCGGAATGGCGCTGGCTAATTTGTCAGTCCTTAAGACGGGCAAGGCGCGGGCGATCCGCTTTTCGACACTCGATGCGATCTGCGAAGCACTCGCGTGCCAGCCTGGCGACATTCTCCAGTTTGAATCGGAGCAGGCAGAACGTGAACAATCGTCAGCGGCGAGCAAACGGAAGGCAAGCTGACAAAGTAGCGGGAGGGATATCAGATGAAACGCAGCACGCTGTTAACCATTACGTCGATACTTTCAATCCTCTTAATGACGGTTCACATTAGCGAAGATATCATCCGCGGTTTTGAACCCGGAGGTTTCAAAAACATCACTGGTGTGCTCATGATGGTTGTTTGGTTGTACGGAGCCACTGTGCTTGCGGAACGGAGATCCGGTTACATCATCATGCTTCTCGGCGCGATCCTCGGCTCCGGTATTCCCGTGATCCACATGAGCGGAGCGGGACTTGTCGGCGGTAGAATTGCGAACTCCAGCCGCATCTTTTTCTGGGTCTGGACGCTCCTTCTGTTTCAGGTGACCGCGATCTTCTCGCTCATCCTCTCAGTACAGGGATTGTGGCGTTTTCCCTGGAGGCGTGGGACACAAAATAAAGCAGCGCATTAATCGCAATCAGAGCTCCCGGAGAAACCAAAATCTGCCAGTTAACAATCGCACATACCACGATCGCGATCAGTGCGATCGCAGCGCCCGCCAATTCCCATTTCCAGGCAAGCAACAAGCCTGCGAGCGATACGATCAACGTTGTGAGAATCACGTAATCACCCCAGGCTAATGGCCGTGATGGCCGGCCCTGATCCCCAACAAAGTCCGCTTTCAAAGACAGAGAGTAGGCCACCAAACAACACAAACAGCGCAAATGATTAAAACCTTAAGGATTACCTCTACTGCTAAGAATTCATTTGTGTTTGTGTGCCTCTTTGTGGCCTTCAAGATGACTTTTGAGGCAAAGCCTCGTGCAAGCTACAAGCAAACCCGTTCAGAGTGCTTTTTGCCTGTGACACTTTTCCAACTGCACTACCTGCAAGGAATTTACACCCTGAGCGAACCGCGGAAACCTCTCACCGCATAGTAGGATTCCGCGCCGTTGTGATAGAGGAAGATGTGGTTGTAGCGGCGATCGCAGTAGAGGGCGCCGCCGAGTTTTCTAATGTCAGCAGGTGTGTTCACCCAACTCGAAGTTTTCAAGTCGAAATTTCCGAGGTGCTGCAACTCGCGATACTGTTCTTCGGTTAATAGTTCGATGCCCATGTCAGTCGCCATCGCAACCGCGCTGTTCGCTGGCTTATGTTCCTTCCGCGACTCAAGCGCTTCTCGGTCGTAGCAAACACTGCGTCGTCCTTTAGGGGTTTCCGCTGAACAATCGTAAAAAACGTACTCGCCCGCTTTTTTGTCATGACCAACAACATCCGGTTCGCCGCCGGTCTTTTCCATCTCAGAGAGCGACCACAGTTTCTCAGCATTAGCTTCGAGCCTTGCCTGCACTTTGGCCCAATCGAGTCCCTTGTGGCGATTCATATTTTTCTCAAAACGAGCTTTCAATGTTTCGAGCAGTTCTTCACGCTGTTGTGACGACAACTTCTTTTGGTTTTTCATGCTCTTATGTGCTTCCGAGTTTTAAATGCTTAACCAGCCACTCATCGCGGTCTTTCGTGATTTCGTTCGACTCCATCTTATGCGAAGCATCGTACAGCTTCCGTTCCTTGGGTTGAGGAGCGGCGGCGAAGAGCACCGCGGCATCGGCCTGCGAAACGTAGAAGTCGCCTTTTCCAAACTGAAACAACTTGTTTGCGTTCTTTAGCTGTCGCAAAGAATCAGTCAGCTCGAGGTTCGAATTCTGTTTTAGGTAGGCCGCTTTTGATTTCGGCTGTGGTCCAAGAAACGCCCAATCGTTCAGACTTTGCGTTGCGGCAATGAAGACGAACGAATTGATGCGCTGGTCAACTCCGGCCATTAACATGCCATACATTGCGCCATAATCGTGACCAACAAATCCGATGCGAGTTTTGTCAACATTCGCTTGTGAAAGCAGCAGATCAAGAGCTCGACGCAGTTCGATAACCTGGCGGATTGAATTCTCGTGATCTTTCTCGAGAATTCGACTGCCGAACCACTTCGGCTCAGACCACATCGCGTCAACTAAGAGCGACACCGCACCCTTCGGCGCAAGTCCAACCGCTTCGTCGAGGAACTGGGTTCGGTTTGATTTCTCTTCGCCAAGCCAATGTGTCCACAAGATTCCCGCGAATGGTCCACTGCCCTTCGGGACAACGAGGAATGCTTTTATCTCCCGCCCTGCCACCGGCGAAAACCTAATGTCTCGCACGGTAACATCACCGCGTTGTTCCGCCGACACCTCCTTGAACGTCACTGGCGCCTTATCGTTATAACGAAACAGCGCTTCGGTCGCAGACTGCGCGTGAGCCGTTAACGAAGATGACAACAACAGAAGGAAAACGAGTAACTTCATAAAATGTTTTCAGTTCCGGGTTTGCTTACACCCTGTCAGAAAGATTTTCTCACGCGGCGGCGCAACGGCGCTGCGTCAACCGCTGCGCCTTCCGTGCCGCCGCGTGAGAGACTTTCCTGAAAATAGCTACGGCGTCGATGGGCCAGTCGAGCCGGCGCCCTTCATCGTCTCGTCGCGCTTGGCTTTGAATTCTGATTCGGCTTTCCACTCCGGAAACTTATCGCCTTGCGCTACTCGATATCCGATCACCGTCAGCAACTGCGCGTCGTCAACCGCTCCCGTGAGATCCCAATCAGGTTTAACCTGATCGGAAACTTTGTGATAGTCCTTGTTGGTGTATTCGTCGCGCTTTTGTTTGCTGAATGCCGCGTCTTTCCCTTCATAGTTAATTCCGGAATCGGTGTAGAGGGCCGGAACTCCCTGTTTCGCGAATTCAAAATGGTCCGAACGGTAGTAAAACCCTTTCTCTGATTCCGGGTCGGGATTCACCACTCGCTTCTGTGCAGTGGCAGCGTCACGGAGCAAGTCGATTAGAGTGCTGTTGTCGTCGCCCACCATCGTGATGTCCGTGGTCCTACCCCACTGGTTGACGCCATCCATGTTGATATTCGCGAGCGTTTTGTTTAGCGGATACAGAGGATTCTCGGCGTAATACTTTGCGCCGAGTAGGCCTTTCTCTTCCGCTGTCACTGCAAGAAACAGGATGGATCGTTTGGGAGGCGTGGCGAGTTTGGTGAAGGCCTCGGCGATCTCGAGCAATGCGGCAGTGCCTGAGGCGTTATCGAGCGCGCCATTGAATATCTGATCGCCTGCTAGTTTTGGATCGAGTCCGAGGTGGTCCCAGTGGGCCGTGTAGATAATGTACTCGTTCTTCAGTGCCGGATCTGAGCCTTCGAGTTTGCCGATGACGTTATTCGAATTGATTTCACGCAAGGTGTTCTTGACCGTCATGTTTGCCTTTGCATTGAGAACGACGGGCTTGAAGTCTTTCGAGAGAGCCGCCTTCTTCAGCGCGTCGAAATCCTGGCCACTGGCGGTAAGCAATTCCTTGGCGCGATCGGTCGTGATCCACGACTCAACGGCGGGACGTCCCATATTCTTGTCGGGCGTTTGAATATCGAAATTTTCACGTGACCAACTTCCCGAAACCACTTCATAGGGATAACCGGCTGGTCCAGTTTCATGGATGATCACCGCGGCTGCGGCGCCCTTCTGCGCTGCAATCTCATATTTGTAGGTCCAACGGCCGTAGTACGTCATCGCCTTGCCTTTGAACATCTTGTCGTCGAGCTTCGTTGGATCGGCCGAATCGGGAACCTGCGGATCGTTGATCAGCATCACGATCGTCTTGCCTTTAACGTCGAGCCCTTTGTAATCGTCCCAGCCATACTCGGGAGCGACTACGCCGTAACCAACAAAGACCATGTCGGAATTTTCAACCTTTGATTCCGGCACGAAGCGACGTGAAACCGCGACGTAGTCTTGTGGGAATGTCAGGTTCATTTGTTTGCCGCCGGCGGTGAATGAAGCCGTGGCAGCGCCGGTGAATCCCACCAGCGGAACCTTCTGAATGTAGGTGCCATCCGGATTACCAGCCTTCAAGCCCATGCGTTGATATTGGTCGGTTAGATACTTGACGGTGAGTTCTTCACCTTTTGTTCCTGGGCCACGGCCTTCGTACTCATCGCCTGACATCACTTTTGTGTGTTGCATGATGCCTTCTGCGGTGATGGCGTCGAAGGCGGGTTTCAACTCCGCGGTTGAAGAGGTGCTAGCTGTTCCGGAATTCGTGTTTAGGTTGGTTGGCGCATTTGTACACGCGAATGCGAAACTCAGCACCGCCGTGCACAAAACGATTGCATGGACTCGCTTCAACATTTTGGATAATCCTCGATTCCGTTGTTTGATTTTGATGTGATCTTCTATGCGAAACGTGTGCACAAGTCAAACTAACGGAGTCGTCGGAAGTGTCTTATTTAGAATAATCACCTCCGCGGCCTCTGCGTAATCTCTGCGCTCTCTGCGTCGATACGAGCCCAGGTAACACAGAGATCGCAGAGACACGCAGAGGGCCGCAGAGAATTTAATTTAAGACAGCACCGAGTCGTCGGTGGAAGAAGAATGCGAGGTAGTTCGACGCTGGGCGAATAATGCCACGAGCCCGCTTCGCGGGCTGGACGCCAACGCGGACGATTGTTGATGACGACTGTTGATAGTGCCACGAGCCCGCGAACGCGGGCGGAAGAATAAAGCCTGGGGCGCAAGCCCCAGGAAAATAAATCCAACAATGATCGTGGAGCCCGCGAAGCGGGCGACAGCGTTCGCAGTTGCAGACGCTGTCGCCCACTTTGTGGGCTCTATAAATATTTCGAAAACGCTAACCTGGGGCTTGCGCCCCAGGCTTTATGCTTTCGCCCGCTTCGCGGGCTGGACGCCAAAGCGGACGATTGTTGATGACGACTGTTGATAATGCCGCGAGCCCGCGAACGCGGGCGGAAGATTGCGAGGTAGCTCGACGCTGGGCGAATAATGCCACGAGCCCGCGAACGGGCGGAAGATCGCGAGGTAGCTTGATGCTGGGCGAATAATGCCACGAGCCCGCGAAGCGGGCGGAAGAATAAAGCCTGGGGCGCAAGCCCCAGGAAAATAAATCCAACAATGATCGTGGAGCCCGCGAAGCGGGCGACAGCGTTCGCAGTTGCAGACGCTGTCGCCCACTTTGTGGGCTCTACAAATATTTCGAAAACGCTAACCTGGGGCTTGCGCCCCAGGCTTTATGCTTTCGCCCGCTTTGCGGGCTGGACGCCAAAGCGGACGACTGTTGATATGTGCTTTCCCCCGCTTCGCGGGCGGAAGAATGCGAGGTAGCTCGAGGCTGGGCGAATAATGCTACGAGCCCGCGAACGCGGGCGGAAGAATGCGAGGTAGCTCGACGCTGAGCGAATTAATGCCACGAGCCCGCGAACGCGGGCGGAAGAATAAAGCCTGGGGCGCAAGCCCCAGGAAAATAAATCCAACAATGATCGTGGAGCCCGCGAAGCGGGCGACAGGGTTCGCAGTTGCAGACGCTGTCGCCCACTTTGTGGGCTCTACAAAATATTCGAAACGCTAACCTGGGGCTTGCGCCCCAGGCTTTATGCTTTCGCCCGCTTTGCGGGCTGGACGCCAAAGCGGACGACTGTTGATATATGCTTTCGCCCGCTTCGCGGGCTGGACGCCAAAGCGGACGACTGTTGATTAGATTCCGCGGTTAGCCAACGCCTTCGGCGTACTCAAACTGTCCCACTACCGACTTTACCCGCAACATTTACAATTCTGTTTGTTCCGAATCCAAAGAAACTTTTGTATCATCGGCGACACTAACCGCATGTAGAAGCTCGGATAGCCTGATTAGACAGCACGCGCCGAGATTTCAGCATCGAAGTGACGCTTTAAGAATCTCCCGTTCTTACCGAAAGACCCATATGAGAAAAAAACTCACTCTTGTTTTGCTGTTCCTGGTGATATGTGCGACCGGCGGCGGAGCGCTGTTTGCCCAGAAGCAGCTTAAAACTTGGAAAGAATGGTCTAAAAAGGATGCTGAGAAGGTGTTGACTAATTCCCCCTGGTCCCAACTCCAGGTCGATATGGATCTAACCGAACCCACTCGCCTCCAACGTCCCAGAAATCCGGATTTAAATACGAGCACTCGTCTGAATGAAGAACGCGTGTCGTATGGCATCCGCTTTTTTTCGGCTAGACCAGTTCGCCAGGCGTTCATCCGCTTGATTCAACTGAAACAAAAGGACCTCGACACTGACACTCTGACGCGGATGAACACGTTCGCTGAGAGAGCTTCCGAAGACTCAATCGTGATTGCAGTCACGGTCGAGGGGCCCGACACGAAGCCGATAGACAAGGTGATGCAGGTTGTCAGGGCTGCGACCACCTCGATGATTAAGAGTTCTACTTACCTGGAACGCACCGACGGCAAACGAATTTATCTCGAGGAATTTACGCCGCCAGGTCGAGATGGATTTGGCGCCCGCTTTATCTTTCCGCGCAGATTAGATGAACGACTATTCATTACTCCCGAGGTCACCACGGTTCGTTTTGTTTCCGACCTTGGCAATTCCATAAAATTCGACATGCTCTTCAAAGTCTCGGACATGATGTTCGACGGCAAACTCGAGTATTGATACAACAAACTGGAGATCAGTTTTCGCCGGTACCTGCCTCACCAACACCACGTCGAATGAAGAGCACAGCGAGGAAGCCTAATACGGTGTACGAAGCCATGATTAAAAACATCGGGCGATAACTATTAAGCAGATCGAAGAGTTTCCCGTTCCAGGGATCACCAAAAGCACCACCCAAAGCCGCGCACAGTAGAAACAGCGCTGCAAGTATCCCTCGAGTGCGGGGCGGAACGAGCTCGATAAAAAGCGGGTAGGCATTAACTGTGGGCAGCGCCCAACTCGCCGACGTCAGCGCGATCAGCGGTATGGCCCAATTGAGATGTGTGACCCGATCGAGGGCGATCAGGCATGTGGCCATCATGGCGAAGCCGACCAGTATCGCGTTTCGCCGGCCGATCCGGAATCCAATAACGCCTGCGGGGAGTGATCCAAGCACGCCGCCAATGGCCCAGGCGATGAATCCGATGGCGACGTCCTGGGGTCGAATACCGAAGCGCTCGGTGGCGTGCAACGCATACCAGGTTGTGAACGTTTGAAAAGTCAGTTGCAACAGAAGCACGGCAACCACAATCGGTCGCATGCCGGGAACTACTCCGCGGACGGCAGACCATGCAGCATCGACGAGCGATCGAAAAGTAACGTCTGCTGCTTGTGAGTCGGCGACTTTCGGCTCGCGCACCCATAGAATAAACGCGAGTGCAATAACAAGAACGCTGCCACTCGCTATCAGAAATGCAGGCCGCATTCCGAGTGCACGGCCCAGCATCAAAAACGCGATCGCTCCAACGCACATTTGAAATGTGATCGAACCGGTTGCGAGTGACCGGTGTCGCGACGGCACAACATCAGCCAGCAACGCCTGGAACGGTGCTCGCTGAAGATTGATTCCGGTATGCAGCACGATAATCGCGGCAACCAGCAAAGGAAGACCGAATGCAGGTGAGAAGGGGACCAGCGCCATGCCGATTGACGACAATACGAGCCCGCCGAGAACCATCGGCAACCGTCCGCGCCCACGAGCCCTGGCACGATCGGATGCTGGTCCTGTCAACGGTATCAGCAGAAGTAACAGGACATTATCGATCGCCATGATGGCGCCGATAGCCATGCGCTGATCGCCAAGAGCGTCGCGCACGAGTGGCGGAATGAAGGTGCTGAGTAATGGGCCAGTGACGCCGGAGAAGAGGCCGCCAAGTCCCATGATCAGAATAGCGGCGAATGGGATTGGTGATCTTCGCTCGGCAGTGTCGAGTGGAGCGGGTGTTTGAATATCGAGTTCGGTCACTAGAACCTCTTCTTGTTCCGTCGAGTAAAGGATAAGAAAGCTTCTAATACGGGCTCGCGCCCGGCAGTACGGTTTCGAGGATTTTAATTGTATAGGTTGATTTCTGTATCCACCCTAAGGTTGAACTGAAAAATTATTCCAGTTTGCTATAGGTAGGGTGAAGAGGCGTGACTTCTTCTCTGCAATCCACAGATTACACAGATTCTCTTTTCCATTTGTGCAATCCACAGATTACACAGATTTTTTTTCCATTTGTGCAATCCACAGATTACACAGATTCTTTTTTTCATCTGTGTAATCTGTGGATTGCATAGAGTCCAAACCGATTTGGTTACGGTTGCGGCAAGCGATTGGTGATGAAGTCGGAGATGCGGCTTGCCGCCGGTGGATCGACGTTTGCCAGAACGGCAATCACGTAACCTGGACCGGGACAAATCGCCAAATCCCCATTCATTCCCGGTGCGCCGCCGCCGTGACCAAAACATTTAGTTCCGTTTATTACACGATCTGCAAATCCATAAGCGTACCTGCCCATACCCGCATCGACCTTGCCGGTTGTCAACAGTTCAGTGTGTTGCGCGTTGAGCAACTGGTTTTTCTGTAGCGCGGTCGCGAACCGTAACAGATCTTCCACAGTAGAATAACCGCCACCGGCCGACGTTCCTCGATAAGGCAATCCGCCGGCGAGCTCCCATTGAGCCCCTGGGCCTGGTCTCGAGTAGGCGATGCTGCGATCCGCTATTTTCTGATCCTCCGGTTCTGATCCTGAGGCAGTCATCCCTGCCGGTACGTAAATGTGGTCGCGAACATAGTCGTAGTAGTTTTTTCCGCTGACCTTTTCTATCAGTACGCCGAGCAGGATGAAGCCGTAGTTGCTGTATGCCCAACGGCTGCCCGGTTCAAACTGTAAACCACGCGAACCGTAAAGTTTGACGTAATCCTGCAGGGTGCGTAATTCGAGCCGGTGCGTTTCATAGTCTGGTCCAAAAATGTCTCCGGTCCCGCCGGTGTGCGTTAACAGATGATGGACCGTTACCTTTGCACTGACATCCTTGTTGGGATAGTCCGTTAGATACTTTCCTATCGTGTCGTCGAGTTTCAGTTTACCGGCCTGCACGAGTTGAAGCGTCGCGACTGCCGTGAACATTTTGTTCATCGAGCCAATGCGGAATCGCGTCTTGAGCGTGTTGGGAATTTTCCCTTGACGATCCGCGAAACCAAAGGCACGTGAAAAGATCAGCTTGCCGTTTTTGGAAATCACAGCGGCACCCGCAAATCGATCGGCAGCCGAGTCGTCGTTCAGTCTTTTTTCGACTGCTGTGAGTAATGCGCTTTCCGCCAAATGCGGGAGAGGGAATTCCGCCGGTCTCGAGGTCACGCGCAAATCGAGGCTGATAATTTGATGAGGCTCTTTGCCTTCAACCTCCAAAACGAGCCTCGCGAACTGATCGGATGTC
Organism: uncultured Acidobacteriota bacterium; assembly: GCA_963708055.1. Lineage (GTDB taxonomy): Bacteria > Acidobacteriota > Blastocatellia > Pyrinomonadales > Pyrinomonadaceae > PSRF01. Next base: position 4,765,191 of record OY970193.1, read on the forward strand.
CGCTCCTGGACCAGCGCAGTCAGTTTAGTCGGGGTTGACTCTTCGACTTTTCTGAGGTCGAAGCCGCCGGTCATCTCACGGAAGCCCATCTCCTGATCGACGTCTTCCGCTCTCGAGGGAAAATTCTTTGACAGGAAATTTTTCAAACTATCGCGATTGCCGGTGTTGAAAGTATCGAGCCAGGCCGCCGCCTGCCGGCCCGCGGGCGTCGCCGGAAAATCCACCGGCATCGCTGAAGCGCAACTAGTAAAGGCCAGCAGTAACACAGTAATTAAAGCGGAGTGTATTCCTAAGCGGAAGGTCATATATGTAACTCGCGGTTTTAGAATGGTCTTGCCAGGATCTGTGCCATTAGACACTACATAGGAACTAAAAGTTCCAGGCAGAAGATCACGCAGCGGCGCCCCGACGCAACGAAAAACCGCAACGCCGTTGCGCCGCCGCGTGAGAAAAATCTTTTAAAACTTCATCGAACGGTGAGGAGCCGTTACTAACACGGACGTTGCGAACGCTTACACGTCTCGGCGATCAGGTCTCGCGGTTGGATGAGCCAGGTCCAGAGCCCAAATTCCTTATTGTTTGCCGTATCTCCACTCGAAGCTGACGTTGCGGTGGCGAGGTATTTCCCATCGCGACTGAACGATACTGACGTGACCGGATCGTCGTGCTGCAATCTCATCAACTCTTCACCCGTCGCAACCACAAACACGCGCGCAGTGTGATCAAAATTTCCGACTGCGATGTACCGGCCGTCTCGACTAAAAGCCACGTTGTGATGCGCGTCTGAAACATCGGTGCCGGCGCCCGAGCCACTGAGCGACGTCAACTCTTTACCGGTGGCGACGGTCCAGAGCTTCGCCTCGCCAGAGGTTCCCAGCGCCGCCAGTAATTCACCTTTAGGACTGAAGAGCACGGCGACGGGATAAAGCTGAGAAGCGATCTTTTGCGGGGCATCGGTTCCCGTCTTCACATTCCAGAGCTTTATTTGTTGCTGCTCAGGAATCGTAATCGCCAAAAGATTACCACTGGGACTGATCGCCAATGTCTCGGGATTTGCACCCGCCGGCAAAATGAGTTTGCGCGAGAACTCGTGGTAAGAACGGTCTCGTTTTTGATAGACCATTACCGAAACCTCGTCATTCTTTTCGGATCCGCTCAAGGCCAGAAATTGACCGTCCCAACTGAGCCTGATCGATTTAAGAATATTAGGACGATAGTTGGTAACAACCTCCATTGAAGCTTTCTGCGTTATATCCCAGACGCGCACCTTTGACTCATTATCCGCGGCCGCCAGGTAACTGCCGTCGCCGCTGATATCGAACTGGTCGAGATTGCGAAGCTTGATGGCGTCGCGCTTCTTTTGCTCTAGACTGACTGTGTCCCAGATCCGCATCGCATCTTCATCGTCGCCGTAGGTTCGATGAACAGTAAAGAACGTGTCGCGCTCACCGTTAAATGAAACGGCTGTAATGGGAGACTTCGGATTTATTTGCGCAATCTCGCTGCGACCTGACGCCTCCCAAACCTTAACGGTCTTGCGCGTTTCGTCACTGTCAGAGATCACGTAGAGATGCTTCAGGCTTTGATCGAATGCCAGGGCCAACGGATTCTGAAGAGCAATGCGCGCAACCTGTTGATAGTCGTCAAGTCGGGTTCTTTTCCACACGAGCGCTGTTTGCTGGCTGGCAGTGACGAGGTAATCGTCGTCTGCGGCGACCGCAATCATGTTCACTTTAATCGGGTGACGGAGAGTTGATTGAGGCGCAAAACTCCAGGTGGAGTTCTGTTTACATTCTTCCTTCAGACATTCATTGTTCGCACCTGACACCTGACGAATTAACCACGTGCGAAGAAATCCGTTTTGACCTCCGTTGCGCTGCTCGTAGCCGCCAACTGCAAGCACCTCTTCCTTGTCGACACTGAAAGCCACACTTTGCAAAAGGACGAAATCGACCGAGCCGCGCATCGGTGTTCCGATCGCTTTTTTGCCTTCTCGTTCCCACACTTCCACCCACAAGCCTTCTTCCGCGTTGGCAATGATCGCCAGAAACTTTCCTTTAGGACTCAAGGCGATTCCGCGGATGTTTGCCTCCTCAAAGATTTCAATCTCCCAGGATTTTTGCGTATCCGTTTGCTGTATCAGAACTTTGTTTCCGCCGCCGGTTGCGAAGTAAGCGCCATCGTTACTCAGCGCCAGGTAGGAATGGACATCGGGTCTGTTTTTACGAACAACCGGTTTGCCTGTTCGCGATATTTCAACTTCAGTTTTTGCTGTGAGAGAACCAAACGCAGTTGCATTCGGACTCACGGCCACCCTGGTTGCGTTTGCTTCATATGGTGTTTCGTTGCTGAGTGACGGAAGCAAACTCAAACCTTTTCGTAATGCAAAGTCACCTTCAAGGGTCGGATGCATATCAAGAGAGCGCATAGCCATGGAATTACTCCGGAATAGATCTTCACTATCGGTTCCACGGGACAGCTCTGCTTGATTCGCTAACTGTCGCGCGCGAGCAATGGTTAGCTGTCGATCGGCTTCCTCTTTGGCGGCGTTGGCGAGTTGCTGTTGTCGCTCCGCTTCGGCGGTGGCGGCGCGTGCAAGTTCCTGTTGGCGATCAGCTTCTTTCTTCGCGGCGTCTGCAATTTTCTGTTGTTCCTCAGCCCGCTTTCTCGCATCTTCAGCGCGAACCAGTTGCTTCTGCGCTTCTATGCTTGCATCGAGAGCTCGCTTCTCCTGCTCTGTCGCCCTCTTACCGGCGTCCTTGGCACGTTGGGTTTGTGCCGTGAGGTCCTGGGCCTGGTTTCGAATCACAAATCCCGCGCCGATTGCTGCCAGCAACACGAGCACAGCCGTGCCGATTATTTCAGCGCGCACGCGAACATTGCGACGCGTGTACTTGAACAGCTTATCGATACCGTCGGCAATTTCCAGCGATGGATTCTGTTTGTTGAATGCCTCGTCGTTTTCGTCGATCCAAATAATCTTTCGGTCGGTGATGATATTCCACGGCGCTTTTTTGAGTTCTTCCTCGTCGTTTTTCGTCAGCGCGCCAAGGATATTGATCGGCACGATGGTCCGGTTAGTCGCCGCAAACTTTTGAAATTCCGTGAGGATGTAAGGGCGACTCAGAGCGTGTTTGGTCGCCAACAAAACCAGCACGGCGCTCTTGTTGAGTGCCTTCGTAAGCGTCGGATCGAGATGCGAGCCTGGTGGCGCTTCCTCCTCGTCAATAAAACAGGAAAAATCAAGAGTGGTGAGTTGTTTCTTCAGGTTTACGGCATACGTCTTGGCGTCGCTATGCGAGTAAGAGATAAAGATGTCGTACCGGAACCTGGCGCGAAAAAATCTCTTGAACAGGGTTTCTCTCAACCTGTTGAACGCCGAGCGGAGGCTTTGGAATAGTTTAGGCATAGGAGGCTACTCCTTAAGTCAACGTCGCGAAAAACTATGTCAATAAGTATATGGCTAACAGGAGATATTCGTTTCAGGGTCGCCGGTAGAAGAAGGTCGGAAAGGATATCGCGAGTTCACCTCTTGCGATTGCTCAAAACGGTCCGTAAATGCAAGAGTGAAAGCTTTTTGCTGACTTGACCATAATGAATTAAGTCGCCCACAACGAGTTTTTCCGGCAAAATTCAAGGAATTGCATCATGCTCCCTTTGTCGACAGGCGACCAGTTGGGCTCAATAAATAACTTTACAGATCTGAGGTGTGCCCCCGATGCTTTCAAGTCCTCTTTTCAGGTTCTTCGCCGGTACCGACGTGTTCCTTTCTTATCGCTGGCGTAATGACAGCAAGCGATATGCGCTCAAACTAACCGAAGAGTTAGAGAAACGTGGTTTGAATTGCTACATCGATGAGAAAGGACTCTCGCGCGGCGAAATTGTTCCGGCGTCGATCAGAAGTGCCATTCGCAAGTGTCGAATGTTCGTTGTGGTGGCGGGTGGAGACCTTGACTCATCGACCTGGGTTCCGAAAGAAATTGCCCTCGCTCAGGAATTCAATTTAAAGATTGTGCCCGTCAATATCGCGGGCACCCTGGATCAGTTGCAGTTGGATGATCCACGTTGGGCGCCACTGAAGGATCGCAGTCGCGTGGAAGAGACTGCCGAGGCTCTGGCCCAGGGAGTTCCATCAAACCATGTTCCGCTCCAGATTGATGAAGCTTATGACTTTACGCGCCGGCGGGTCATCGCGCTCAGAGTTCTCTTTCTGACGGGGTTGGTTTTCTTCGGACTTTCCGTTGCAGCGTTGGCACTGGCATTTTATGCAGTGCGCGTGCGGGACCAGGCAGCAACTGATCTGGCAAAGCTTGAAGCGGACAAGGCTCAACTCGTTGGCGAAATCAATAAAGCTGTACAAGACAAGAAAACTGCCGAAGACGGAGCCAAACAAGCGAAGACCGAAAAAGAAACGGCGATTACCGAGCGTGATGACGCAATTGGGGATAGGGATACCGCGCGCAGTCAGGCGGCAACGGCAGAAACTAAGAAAGCACAGGCTGAGTCAGACGCCAGGATCGCGCGGGCAGATGCTGATGAGCAGACAAAACTGGGGGTTGATCAACTCCGTTTGAGAGGATACGCGACCGCCTGGGCCGATGGCGATCGAACTTCAGCCATGCTCAGTGTTCGAGATTTTCTTTCCGACGATAAGGTCGAAGGCTGGAAGGATGCGGCGGTTTCAGTCCTGCAAAATCCGGTCCCCGTCTGGCAAGCCGACGAGAATATTCTCAGCTTCGATCGCACCACCGGCAGATTTGTTTCTTACACCTCGTCCGGTCAGTTTGTAATCCGTTCGTTGTCCAATCCGAAAGAATCGATACAACTAGGTGGAGTGGGGCCGATCCTCGAGAAGGGGTTTGAGTTAAGCCGGGCTCGGATTACGTGGTCGCCTAAAGGAAACTTCCTCGGGATGTTTTTGCAGTCACGTCTCGGTGTTTGGAATCTCGATCAACCGGAAAAACCGCTTCTCATCGTCCAAAGTGGTTACATGTCGGCGTTCTCTCCACACAGCGAACTACTTGCCAGCGTTAACAATGACAAGGTCGAGTTTTGGAAACTGAGTGAGAAGCCTGTGCGTGTTGCGCAGCGTAATCTCGGAGGAAGCATTTGGGGGCTGCAATGGTTGCCTGATCGCGACACTGTTGCCTGCATCGTCAAAGAAGATAAATCGGGGCAGGAATCAGGGTTGATTGAGGTTGGTATCGATCACCAGGCCAAGCTGGCTGATGGCGACTACCTGATCAATTATTCCATATCACCCTGGCAGCAATTGATCACGAGAAGCTTTGATGAAAAATCGCGCCAGACGCTATACCGCGTGAAGTCACTCGAGTTATCCGGCAAAGAATTTGAGATAAGCCTACCCGGTTATTCAATTTCTTTTGACCCGAATGTATGGACCGCGGGTGACAATGGACACTTTTTACTAGTTCATTCGAGAGCCGCCTTATGGCTCGCGGATTTGAGGAAGCCAAATGTGTCGCCAGTAAATATTATGACTTTCAGTAGTGAGTCATTACCCAACAATCCGGTGTTCCACCCATTACTCAACGACAAATTGTTAGTTAGCGGGAAAGTACAAGGGTTTGGCTCAGACAAGGATTTAAGGAAACTTATTCTTTTCGACTTGAACAATCCTGCGGCGGTGAAAATTATCGATCGTGATCCGCAGCGTCCGCAAGAGTTTGCACTTTCTCCCGACGGTAATTGGTTTGCAACTCCGAAGAGCATCGAAGACTTGAGGAACGGGCATCAGTTTGGTCTTCCCGGCGGACAGCTACGACGTGACTACGAGATGGCGCGAATGGTCTTCTCGCCAGACAGCGATCGACTGGCGGCTCGATTGAACGACTCGCAGGTGATTGTCATCGACTTAAATCAGCCAACGAAACTACAGACTATAGATCTCCCGATCCGCGATGACCCGTCTGCTCCGCTGATGGTTGAGTGGGGAAACTCAGGAACCGGGGAATTGATGACCATCGGCAGAGACAATGTGCGTTTATGGAAACTGAATGCTGTTGCCGGTGCTGACGTTGGTGACCTCTGGTATATGTTTCCCCGGGCACTGTCTGTGAGTGGCAATAAGGTCTGGCTTGGAGGCGGCGGTTTTGGTGAGTGGAGTATCGAATCGTGGCTAACAACAAGACCGGCGGTTAGAAAAAGTTCCATCGACGTGCCGTCTTACATTGAGCAAATTGCTGTCAACGGTCAGGAAACTGCAATGGTGGCGATTACCGGAGTGCCTGAGACTGAAGCGGGTGACCCGCTTCAACAAATGGTGCGATATTGGACGATGAGCCACGAGGGTGAGCCGCATCCGGAAAAAATCAAGGCTCCGGTTTTTAACTTTGCTTCGGTGAGCCGCGATTCGTTGAGAGTTCTTGGCATCCTTAAGAACTCACTGCCAACCATCTGGGAGCCGCCCTTTGAAAAGCCGATCATTACACTTCCTGCGAAGGGGCGTTTCCAAAAAGGCTTTCTGAGCAGCAACGGAAAGTTCGCCGCGCTTCTTGACAGTACATCATCAGCTTACGATTCCATTCAAGTTTGGGACTTGTCGTCACCACAGCCAACTCAGGTCGCAACCTACACCGTGCCTGGCTATGGAAACCAGTCATTCGAGTTGGCGGTTAGCAACAACGGAAGCACGGTTGTTAGCTATGGTCGTGGACGTGGTTACGAATTCTCTGCGGCCGCACGTGACGGGCGGCCTTTGCGTGGCAGTGAAAATGGAACCCGCCATCTCGAATTCAGTCCTTCCGGCCAGAAGATTATTGCCACCCTTTATTCAGGAGAGGTAGTGATCTGGAGTTACAACCAGCCGGAAAGTCCGGAACTGGTGATGAGCAACTTCTCATCGCCGGCGGGATTGGCGCGGTTTGCAAACAATGACGACGAAGTTATCACTGCTACCAGTAGCGGTAAGATTAAGGTTTGGGACGTCTCATCGAGCGGACTTCGTCGTGCGTTGAATCAGTCTGCCTCGTTGTGCATGACGTTGAGTCAACGCGAAAAGTATTTTGGCATCAGGCGGGCGCTGGCTGACGAAAAGGCGGGCCTTTGCAAACCCTAACGGATTTTCTGGTAGAGTTTGAACCCAAAGATCGTTCACTACGAAACTGTGGTTCAATCCAAACCTGAATGAAAAAAATTATCCTCCTTTTCATCGGCTCCTTTTTGGTAACGGCGGTTTTCTCGGCATCTCTCAAAGCTTTCTTCGAGACTATTAGCTGGCGAGAAGTTCTGACCAAGGGACTCGTAATCCCATGCTTTACGTGGACGGTCCAGTTGCTATTGTCGGCTGCTTTTCTGGATGGAAAAAGTAGATTGACGTATTGGAATCGACTCGGGTGGGTTTGTTTGATCGGATCTTTCGCATTGTTGCCGGCAGCGTTTTATAACTTTCTGACCGTGCAACCGTGGGTGTGGATCTCAATCATCAATGTACTGGCGAGTGTGGCGTTGATGGCAATCACGCTGCACACGCTGCTGCGCCGCGACGGCTTTCGCTGGCTGTGGACTCTTAGTTGGGTAGTGCTGATCGTCATCAACATGTCGCTTTATCTATCGTCAGTGCTGTAATCTCTATACTTCCAAAGTCTCGCTAAAATACGTTTTCTGAGGACCCCATGAAACGATTAATCGTCACACTCCTGCTTATCGTCAACATCTTCCCGCTTAGCGCTTTCGCTCAAACTCAGACGACTGCTGACGCCTATATCAAGCGCGTCGAGCTGGGGCTGCTGCCGCCCGTACTAATTAAGGGTGATCCAAGCTGGTCGATTGGCGAGCGGATGAAGTTTCACAAGGTGCCGGCTTTGAGTATCGCCGTCATCAAAGACTTTAAGATCGACTGGGCGAAGGCTTACGGTCTGAAAGATGTCGAGACTCGCCAACCTGTGACCACCGAAACGTTGTTTCAGGCAGGTTCAATCAGCAAATCCGTCAATGCAATGGTGGCGATGAAGAAGGTTGAACAAGGAAGGATCTCACTCGACGAGGACATCAACAACAAGCTCACTTCCTGGAAACTTCCTGACAACGAGTTTACTGCGAAGAAGAAGGTTACGTTGCGCAATTTGCTGAGCCATACCGCTGGCACTACGGTTCATGGTTTCCCGGGTTACGCGATTGATGAGAAGGTTCCGACTCTGCAACAGATCCTCGATGGAACTGCGCCCGCGAATACTGCGGCCGTGCGAGTGGACTTTGAACCCGGCACTCGCTTTCGTTATTCCGGTGGCGGCACCACCATTTCGCAGCTCGCAATCATGGATATCGAAAAGAAACCGTATCCCGACATCGCGAAAGAAACGGTGCTTGAACCACTCGGCATGAGCAACAGCACCTACAGCCAACCGTGGACCACGCCGACCGACCTCGCGAAATTTGGAATTGAACTGCAACTGTCGCTGGCCGGTAAATCGAATAAAGTTCTGACAAAACAATCCGTGGAGATGATGACAACGTCAGTCATGGATGATGTTGGTCTGGGGTTTTTCATCGAACGACATGGCAACGCGCTCTACTTTGGTCATGGTGGCGCCGATGAAGGCTTCCGCGCGGAGTTGGTTGTAAATAAGGACAAAGGTTACGGCGTGGTTGTGATGGTCAATTCTGATAATGGTCAAATACTGCGAGAAGTTATTCGTGGTGTTGCACGTGAGTATGGTTGGGATGAATTCTTGCCCGCGCCTTTTGAAATCTTCTCGTTAGACGCCACCAAAATTTCAGATCTCACCGGCCGCTTCCAGGTCAATCCTGATCGTGTGTTAACCATCACGCCCATCACTGTAGGTTCAAAAACTATCTTGCAAGCACAGCCTACCGGCGATCCCGCCTTCGAGTTACTGCCGATTTCAGAGACGACATTTGTCAGGCGCGATGCGAACCTCAAATATAATTTTGTTCGTAGGACCAGCGCCGCGACGAACGGATCCGCCGCTCCGGTTGAAATGGAAATCGTTGGGCAGGCCGGAGCAACTCCAACGAAGCGCTTAACCGCGGAGCAATTAGTGCCATTCGAAATGTTACTCGCGGGAAAGATCTCGGAAGCGGTTGAAGGTTACCGGAAGATTTTCAAAGACACGCCGCGCAATGTAACCGTGTCAGAAAATCGCCTGAACAATCTCGGTTATGGCCTGCTGCAGCAAAAGAAATTGCCGGAAGCGATCGCCCTTCTGAAACTCAATGTGGAGTTCTATCCGAACTCCTGGAATGTATACGACAGTCTGGCTGAGGCATACATGACGAATGGCGATAAAAATCTGGCGATTGCAAATTACAAGAAGTCGCTGGAGTTGAATCCGCAGAATGCGAATGGCCGGGAGATGTTAAAGAAGCTCAGCCAATGAATGGGAAGTTTTACACTCTCGGTTTTCAAGAAATCGATAAGACAAAGCTGGCGCTCGTCGGAGGCAAGGGGGCCAACCTTGGCGAACTCTCAAGAATTGAAGGCTTGAGGGTGCCTGAAGGTTTTTGCGTCACTACCGAGGCATACAAAAGCACTGTCGGACAAGCGTCGCAGTTTGATGCCCTCTTGGACCAGCTAACTCGCTTAACGATCGATGAACTGGAAAGAGTTCGTGAAGTCAGCAGACAGATACGCGACACCATCGAAGCGACGCCGATTGGAAAAGACATCGCTGACGCTGTTTCGGATCAGCTGCAACAACTGGGAGATGGCGAACCTTATGCGGTGCGTTCCAGCGCCACGGCGGAAGATTTACCGTCGGCGTCGTTTGCAGGACAACAGGACACGTATCTAAACATCATCGGAAAAGACGCAATCCTCAAACACATCAGCAAATGCTGGGCGTCGCTCTTCACCGACCGAGCCGTAATCTATCGAATACAGAACGGATTCGATCATCGTAAGGTCTATCTTTCCGTCGTCATACAGAAGATGATTTTCCCGCACGCGGCGGGAATCATGTTTACCGCCGATCCGGTCACGTCAAACCGCAAGATCGTTTCTATCGATGCCGGCTTCGGACTTGGTGAGGCCTTAGTTTCCGGTCTGGTGACCGCTGACAATTATAAAGTGCGTGACGGCCAGATCGTCGATAAGAAGATCTCCACCAAGAAACTCGCTATCTATGCTTTAGAAGATGGAGGCACCAAAGAACAGGCGATTGAGCCCGCGCAACAGAATGCGCAAGCGCTTACGGATGAACAGGTCCTGGCGCTCGAGCACATGGGTCGCAAAGTCGAGAGACATTTCGGTCAGCCGCAGGACATCGAATGGTGTCTGGTTGATGACGTATTTCATATTGTCCAAAGCCGGCCCATCACAACTCTATTTCCGATCCCCGAAGCGAATGACGGGGAGAATCACGTTTACCTGTCCGTCGGTCATCAACAAATGATGACTGATCCGATGAAGCCTTTGGGATTGTCGTTCTTCCTGTTAACGACCCCGGCAAACATGCGTACAGCCGCCGGACGGTTGTTTGTTGATGTCACGCCGATGCTCGCTTCGCCAAGCAGTAGAAAAGCGGTGATCGATACTCTGGGACAACATGATCCACGCATCAAAGACGCGCTCCTGACTGTCGTAGCGCGCGAGGGTTTTATTCAATCGTTACCAGATCCAGAACCGAGTCAAAGCAACAAACTCCCAGCGGTTTTCGGGCCTCCGCCGCAAGTCGAGAACGATCCGCAAATCGTTTCTGATTTGATTGAGCAAAGTGAAAACTCGATAGCGCAGTTAAAACAAAACATCCAGTCAAAATCAGGAACGGAGCTGTTTGATTTCATCAGCGAAGATCTGCAGGAACGGAGAAGGTTTTTAAATGAGTCACAGTACTTAGCTGTGATTCTGGCTGCGATGAATGCTTCAGCGTGGATCAATGAAAAAATGAAAGAGTGGTTAGGGGAGATAAATGTAGCTGACACGCTCGCACAGTCTGTACCCAACAACGTTACTTCTGAAATGGGCCTGGCGCTTTTGGACGTGGCCGACGTGATTCGCGGCTTTCCCGAGGTCATCGATTACTTACAACAGACGAAAGACGACAATTTCCTGGACCAGCTCGTTGAGTTTAACGGTGGTCAGGAAACCCGAGATGCTATTGATGCATATCTCGATAGATATGGAATGCGCTGTGTTGGAGAGATCGATATCACCCGGACTCGTTGGAGCGAAAAACCGATCACGCTTGTGCCTCTGATTCTGAGTAACATCAAAAACTTTGAGCCTGGAGAGAGCCGGCGGAAGTTTGAGCAGGGCCGGCAGGAGGCTTTGAAAAAGCAGGAAGAATTATTAGATCGATTGCAGCAACTGCCGGATGGTGAAGAGAAAGCCAAAGAGACAAAAGAAAAGATTGCCCTGATCCGGAATTTCAGCGGTTATCGCGAATATCCGAAATACAGCTTAATCAATCGCTACTTCGTTTATAAGCAGGCGTTACTGAGAGAAGCCAATGGACTCGTTCAAGCCAACGTAATTCATGAAACATCGGATATTTACTACCTGACTTTTGAAGAACTCCGCGAAGTCGTACGCACAAATAAGTTGGACCACCAGATCATTAACGAACGAAGAGCCGAGTACAAGTTATACGAAAAACTAACCCCCTCACGTGTCATCACGTCTGATGGTGAAATCGTTGCCGGCGAGTACAAGCGGGAAAATCTCCCGGCAGGTGCTATCGTCGGCCTGGCCGTTTCATCCGGCGTTATCGAGGGACGCGCGCGTGTCATCTTAAAAATGGAAGACGCCGATCTCGAAGAAGGCGACATCCTCGTCACCCCCTTCACCGACCCGAGTTGGACCCCATTGTTTGTATCCATCAAAGGCCTCGTCACCGAAGTCGGCGGCCTCATGACTCACGGCGCCGTGATCGCGCGTGAATACGGCCTGCCTGCCGTTGTGGGCATTGATAATGCTACGAAGCTAATCAAAGATGGCCGGCGGATCCGCGTGAACGGGACGGAAGGATACGTAGAAATTAACGTTGAGTAGTTGAACTACTTAAAAGGGCGTTAGTTACGTCGGTCGGCGTAACTTCAAACTGAATCAGTACCTTCTCAAGCTAAAACAGTACCAAACAAGCGGTAGTGCCCTAATTTCAATTTTCTTCTCTGTGCAACCTCTGTGTTCTCTGTGTCTCTGTGGTTGTTTGTGTCGCACATTCCTATAACCACAGAGACACAGAGAACACAGAGGCTGCACAGAGAAATCCAAAATAGGGCACTACCAAACAAGTCGTAGTATTGACTTCTGACCTCACCATGGATATCTTTCCCCCGCTTCACGAAATCTCGTGACAAAAGTTCACAGGCCTCATATCCGAAAGAATTGGTGGTATCACAGATGTCCGTCCATACTCACGGCGTCTGATTAACTGCATCCATGATTGATCAAGATCCCTCAAAGGAAGCCAAGCTGGTACTCGGCTGGAGGATGACTAACAAGTTAGAGCCGCGGTATTGGGTTAATGCCATCAATCCCAAACCGGGCGATCAATCTTCTGACGAGTTGGTAACAATAGCAGCAAAGCTCATCGGGTTTCACACAGCAATTATTGCGCAGTCGGGTTCTGGAAAGTCTTTCTTTTTGGGCCGGCTAATTGAAGAAATTTTAGTAAAAACAAAAGCTCGCTGCATCGTTTTTGATCCTAATGCAGATTTTCGTAAGGCATACGAAGTGGAGGGGAGAGATTCAGAGGGCAAGGACCTTTGGGAGAGAGCAAAATACGACCGAGACGCGGCTAAAGGCAAATTGCCACATGAAGCTTCACGCGAGAAGTTTGAAGAAAAGTGGGCTCCGGTCCGCGAGTTGACGCGGATCAGGGGCCTTAATCTTTCCGTCCAGCGGTTTGAGCGTTTGCAACTGCGATGGTCCTCTTTATCAATGGAGTTCCTGGGTGAAGAACTCGACCCAATGCACCGCAGTGATTTGTACCATTGCCACACCTATGCTCAAGACGTGGAGCTACTGTTTCGGGTGGTCGGCTTTGCAAACAACAAGTTGGCTTCGGATCCAATGTTTGAAACCGAAAGAATCTTCTCTGAAACTGAAAGGATCTTTGAACAGGCGCGTCAATTAAAAAGCGATTTTAGGCCCATTTTTGAAAAAGAATTCAATATCGACAGTTTGATCGAAAGCTTATTCCAAGAGCCGCCCGAGGTGCTGTTTACAGAAAACTCCAGAGTCGCCAAAGTCCTGCGGCTCCTTAATCTTTCTCTGCCAGCCCGAATTGAGCCCGTTTCAGGTGAATACCTTGCGAAAACCAGCGCCACCTCCAGGGAACTGCTACGCTCGCGTATGAAGACATATTTCGAACGTATTTTGCAGGCGCCAAAGTATATTTCAGAACTGGTCCAACACTTCTATTTCTCCAAGGCCCGCGAATACCAGCTAGCGGGGATTCTGGAAGACAGAACTACTTACAGAGAACTCGTATCGCCAATTGAAAATCGACTCGAAGTGGTTGATCTGCCGTCTCTTAAGAACAAGGCAACCACGCTACTCGCGATCAATACAATTCTTTCAAGTGAATGGGATCGTGCGCGCCGAGAGTGGAGCAGAGCGTTGCAGAAGTCCGAGAAGGAAGATGATCGCAGCCCTACGTTTATTATTGTGGATGAAGCGCACAACCTGATACCAGACGAAACGCGTGGCAAAGCTGAGGATGCGTTGCGCGAACAATTTCGTACGCTTGTCGCTGAAGGAAGGAAGTATGGGTTATTCCTGATTCTGGTAAGTCAACGACCGGATAAGCTGGATCCATTGGTTGTATCCGAGTGCGAAAATAAGGCACTCATGAAATTGACCTCTGCGTCAGTTCTCAAGACCACGCACCAGATGTTGGGTCTCGACGACGTACATCCAAAGTTGCTGAACAAGACACTCGACTTCGAGACGAGCCGCGTTCTGTTAACCGGGCGTTGGGCTCCAGACAATCCCCAGCTTCTTTATTGCGCAGCTCGCCGAACGGTTGAAGGTGGTCGAAGCCTGCGGGACGAGCATTGGGCTAAGCCGCTATAAGCCGTCACCCGCCGATGGCGCCGCCAGTCACCCGAGGAGCTGGTGGGGATCTGTGAGCCGAACATTCAAAGAGATCTGAGCGTTCGCGCAGCGTAAACGACCCCGGCGAATAGATGGTTTTTGCGGGAATCTGCCCCTCGTTGAGTCTTTTTAACTTCTTTAACGGCAATAAATGCAGCAATGTTAAGTTTGAAAACCGTACATCACGAAACAATCGCCTTATGTTTGTGTGGAATAAGAGAAGATTGAGGTGCTATCATCGCACCGCCCCCGGAACTGCGCGCCCCCTCACGGGGGGCGTCTGAAGAAGAGATGGGCAACGACCGATGGAGTAATAGATTCAAAGAGACGTCTTCCCGGCGTTGGTCCAATCTCCCCAGCGGTTATGAGACTCCCTCGCGATTGTCAAGGAGCGGCTAAGTAGAAGAAGACAAATATGTTGACACGCTTTTTGAGGTGGAGTACATTGCGCGCGTCATTTCACTCTCGCACACTTGTTTCTGATATGACCCTCTCCTTCTGGGTTTCCCTTAACATGGCAGCACGGTTCTGCTCGTCTTGTTTTGAGGCTAGCTATTAATCGGTCTTCATTATGAGCGCACAAGCAGAACTCAGAGCGAACGAATTGTATGTGCGGGGCAAGGGGAATAATCACATGGGAGCCCCACTCGCAGCACATAGTCTTGTGGTTGGGAAAACCAACTTTGGTCACCTTTACCTCACGTCTGAAGACTACACAGTGGCATGGTGTGGTAATGAGGAAGAATACCCGTTTGCAAATGACAATGCATGGCACTTTATCAGCCGGCAACTTGAGAGTGATAAGAAAGAGCTCGAGTTGGTTTCGACTGGTTACGATACGAAGGTAAGGCTGCGCATTGCGAATGAGATTCGTGAATTTAACTTTCACAGAATTTTTGACATCGCGGAAGGTAAAAAGGTCTATCCCTTTCTAAACGAATCTACCTTCGTCAGATATGACTTCGACTGCGATTACGACGGTGTTAAAGCTAGATATGCATTTACTGCTGATAACCCCAAGGCGGAATTCAGCGACGGCGGCGAGATGGCGGTCCGTTTACCTCGCAATCATCCGTTAACGAAGTGGGCTATCCAGTGGATTGTTGATAAACATATTTCATCCAGGAAGCTTAAATTCGATTTGCACAATAGTGCTTTACTCGGTGATGTCTATCACGATTTGATGAAGATGGCGCTCACAGAGTCGGCTTGGGAGAAGCTCAAAGAACGAGACCGGATTTGGGGAAATCGGTAAATCTCGCAGCCTCGCCATCCAGCCGTTGGTTCAGTAATTAAGCTCTACAACAAGTTCTACAGAATTCTGATCCGCCAGGAAGTCCAGTTCCTGGCAGTTCGGAGGTTTCGTACATGACCGTAAGCTGTAGGGACTCAATAGGCGGAGAGCAGTACGACGAGTATAAGGTCCAAACCTGGTCCGGTTTCGACTTGCAGGAAATATGCTCGGTTAGAGGAGCTCCGATCGTCAAGCATTACGTCGAAGTGGTAAACCAGAGCTTGAGGCTCTCGCCCAAGAAAGTTTGGTGTAAAGGAATTCTTCCGGGTAAGCAACCCGTAGTCCGATTTGTCCCCGAGCGTTCGAATGATACTTCTACCTCCTGGGAAGACGATTACGTTGTTCTTCTGGACCAGGAGAAAGCAACGTTCAGCCGCGTGTTAAAAGCTGTCGACGGCGAATTGGGAACAGAAGAGATCGACACATTGGCTGTAGTCGAATGGATGTTAACCGGAACACCAAAGCCCTTCTCACTCAAGTTTGAAGTTAGTACGGGTTAAGCACCAACATACCAACCTAACGCACGAAAATCTTATACGCTTCGGAAATGGTCTGGCGCTCTTGGTATGGCCGACGTGATTCGCGGCTAACCGGAAGTGATTGAGTATTTGCAACACTCGACCCCTTCGCGAACCTTACTTGCATTATTAGTTAAAGAGCGCCTAAACTGCGAAGCCTAATCAGGCAGTTGGACTTCCTTGCAGAGTCCAAATGGGTGGTGGCGAACGGACATCTCAACACTCTGAAGTCTGTCGTGGACGAACTCACAACCCTTAATGCTCCAGGCTGAAATCTAGGCCCTAATACAGCGCGTGATCGGAAAAACGTGACGGTTACTACTTTGTAAACAAAGGACCGCGTGAGGCTCTTCACCAATCGCGATCCTTTGTTTTTGGATTCTTGGGACTAATACTAGTCCTTCGACACTAGATGAGCTCGTCGACCGTTGCTCCAACGTTTACCGCCTCAGCCACTTGGACGTTCGCTGACTTTAGCACTGAGACGACTGCCGTCGCTCTCACTGGTGTCATGAGCACCCCGACGAAAGGACGAAACAGGCTGAAGAAGAACCCGAAGAATGTAACCAAAAAGAAAATGACTACGCCGTAAAAGAATTTATTTTTCATCGTTGACTCCTTGAATTCTTAAGTTTCTCCGTTGCTATGCGGAGAAGATAAACGTTGATGGCGACGTTGATGTCACGCTCTGTGACTGTGTCGCCTACATTTAGATAAACAGCTTCAGATACTTATTTGTTAAATGATAAGAAAAGTTTTTTGATCGGTCGCTAAGACTTCAGCGGGAGAAATTTCCCGCTAAGGTAGGTAGGGATGTAAGAAAAGGAGAAGAAGACCATTAGTAGTAAACAGCCTGCTGCTTGATCGCGGCTGATCAAACTCGACAGGAGGTTTTATGCAAGACAACGGTCCAACGGACAATCGAGAGGATGTTGACTTTCGTAAACTCTTGGAAGACGTAATAGCAGATCGGCGGTCTTTTTATGAGCTATTTAATTTACCCGTCTTCAAACAACGCCTAAAAATCATCTGTCAATCACAAACTGACAATGTGGCTGACGCTGAAGATCTGTACGGCGCGGTTCTTTTTAAGGTCTCACAAAAAATCACTAAATTTAAACCAGACTTCGATGCCGACGAATATGGAAAATTTTTTCGCTGGCTGAGCGTTATCGCACGACATCTGACTTGTGATATTCTCCGCCGCAAAAAAATTGAACTAGACGGTCGGCGGCCGGAAGAATTGTTTGACCTGGCGGACCCTGGCATAAGTCCCGAGTTAGCCGCTGAACGTGCCGAACGCGATCGTAGATTTCGCAAGTTCATAACAAACCTCAAGAGCGAACGAGACCGAAAGATTCTTGCGTACACTCTTGAAGGTCTCTCTTCGAGAGAGACTGTAAGTAAATTGCTCGCGGCAGGAATTTCGTGCACGCACACTACAGTCGCGAACGTGAGACGTCGATTGCTGGGGCAGTTCTTTGCGGATGAAGATCTTGAATTACATCTGCCTCGCAAACCTGACAAGCCGTCCCTTCGGGGCCGTGAGCCAGAAGCTAAACCTGCCGAAAGAAAGACTGAGTCCAAGTAGGTATACGAATTGTTGTTATGATCGACGAGGTTATGGAAATGAGTACAGAATCGAACATGAATGAAATGAAAACAGGAAAGATGTGTATCGCTCCCGGGGTTGGTCAATTCGTGCCGGACTACCTCGTCGACCTGTTGCCTGATGCTGAAGCGTTAAAGGTGGAGCTGCATCTGGTTGATTGTTATAGCTGTAAAGAGCGCTATCTCACAGTGTTACGGGCTTCAGCGGAAATGATGGAGTTGAGTCCAGCCGGGAAGAGTCCGGTCATGAACGGGGGAGCGGAGAGTGTGAGGCTACGTGCCGGCGAGAAAACTTTCTCTGCTCCGAAAGGACAATTCTTGGCGCGGCGAAAGATAAAATACGGAAGAAAAGTGAAGGGCACTATTTGATCGAGCAAAAAGATTTCGTCAGCCTGACCGGGTGAGTCAAAACGAGTCTGTACGGAATCAGCATTGCCACGCATAAAAGTCGAACGGCAATTCGGAGTTGTACGAGAAGAAAAGAACCGCACCAGATTTTGCTGGTGCGGTTCTTTTAATTTAAATGTGAGTTTTCAGTGAGTGCTAGACAAGGTTGCCAAGTCGGTGAAGGCTGACCTTGTTAGGTACTGACTTGACCAATGTGCTGACACGCTGCACGCCGTGTACTTTGATTGCCCGTACTTGAAGTACGACTGAATTCGCCGTTACGGTTGAACTCACCCCATTCAAAGCGACTCCGTACACTGGGGAAGCAACCACGTTCAGCTTGTTCCCCACGTTATCAACGGCGTCAACACGGTAAGACGTAACGCCTGCGTTGACAACTGCTACATGGCTCTCTGGAGTCAAATTAACTGTCCCCACCTTCGCGAAAACTTGTGATTTGAATCCAAAGAAGAACAGAACGAACACGCCAAGTACGAAAAGCACTGCCACTACGCTAAAAAAGAATTTTTGGTTTTTCATCTTCTGCTCCTTCTCTTCTCTTAAGTGATTTCTTCCGTGCATACAAGCAAGCTTGCTTGATGCGCTAATTAATTGAACCGACCGTCGCTTGACGATGATTGCCGAGTCGCGACTCGTTACCATGACCAACTCTTTTTCAGCGACTCTGACACTGAAAACGGCTTCTCTCGGCTCCGTGTTAAGTCCACGCAAAAAAATTTTTTCGCAAGAAATCTTTACACCGGGACGCCTTGAACCGTTATGGGTTCTAGAAGGACATAGTTCTTCTGTTCGCCAAATAAGACAGATCGCGCTCACAGCGCAGAAAGGAGAAGAATGATGCCTACCAGCAATCATTCACATCAAGAGCCGTCAGCACGGGACCTCAACCTGCTGGCGGCAGTAATTAAGCAGACGCCTAATTCCACTGCAACGACGAATACCAATCAAATTGGAGGACTTTGCAGAAGCTTTACTGGCAACTGCGGCTTATTTCCTCCCGAGCACCCTATAGGAGATCAATATGTTTTCCGATTTAGACATAGGAGCGGACGGGAATTTTTGCAGCCTACTGCGTGAAATCAGATCAGGCTTTACACCAATTGACGATCTTTTTAATGATCCGCTATTCAAGAGACGATTGCAGAAGACAATCGCAGCGTACCAGCGAGAGCCGGCAAACGCTGAAGAGCTGGCGAATGATGTCCGAGTAAAAGTATGGCGTAGCTTCCCGGGATTTGAACCGGACTACACCAAGGACTACGGAAACTTTTTCGCCTGGGTCAGAGCGATTGTTCGCACATGTTTCCTGGATACTTTGAAAAAACGCCTGGTCTACGGCGGCGAGCGTCCGGAAGATTTATCGCCGGCAGAGCTGAAAAGCAATGCGGAGCGAGAATTCCGAGAGGCAAAGCTGAAGAAAGAGTTCCAAGAGTGCATCGATTCTTTACCGGAACGAGAGGGATTGGCAGTTACCTGTTTTTTGCAGGGCCTGACGTCCCGCGAAACGGCGGACGTGCTAACAACGGCAGGCTTCGAATGTACGCACGTTACTGCTATTACCTGGGCAAGAGACGGTGTCAGAGCTTACTTTCTAAATCAACCAAACTGCACGAAGCAGGTTGGGCGAAAGACCAATAAGGTGGCGCGCAAGCGCAAAGATGAGCAACTATCATCTTCAAAGAAGGATCACGAGAAGAAAGCCGTTCTACGGCGTGTCGGCAAAACCGTCAAATCTTGACGGATCGGCTCGACTAAGTCATTGGTGTTACGCCAATATGAGGTTGAGTCATGACTATACATTCGAATAATAAAAATACATCGCCAGATACATCGCGAACCGACATCGGTTGTTCGGCTCCTCAGGTTAGCGCGAAAGTTGCGGACTATTTATTTGATCTGCTAGACGACGCGGTCGCGTTCGAAGTAGAACAGCACCTGAGTGAATGCATTCACTGCAAAGAAAAATACCTGACCATTCTCAGAGCTCAAGCAGAGGCCATGGGAGAATCGGAAATCGAAGTCGCCAACGATTCGGTCGACACACCCGATCAAAAGGGCCCAGAGTCTTTGGTTGGTGTTAAGAGTTGATCGACTCAGCGACGCAACACTCGGTCCTGGTGCGCTTAGGGCGCATTGACAACTCCGGGACTGTGATCGTCAAAGTCGAAAATGATGAGCGTCGTCAGAACTGGAGTGCTGCGCCTCCAGTTCTGATCGATCGTTCTACTGGCTTTGCCCGAAAAGTGCTTAAAACTCACTACGGCTTGGTCCGCTGGTGCATGATGCCTGATGGATACGCGCGCGATGGTTCAAGCCGGAAAACGTGCGACAACTCCTGATCGTGCCCAATTTCCAGATTTGTCAGCCTGAAAGTGGCTTTGCCTCAAAAGTCATCTTGAAGGCCACAAGAGGCACACAAACACAAATGAATTCTTAGCAGTAGAGGTAATCCTTAAGGTTTTAATCATTTGCGCTTTTTGTGCTGTTTGGTGGCCTAGCTTCTCACCAAACTTTGCCTTGATCATCTGAAAGACGGTTTCGACGTTTGACCGCTTGTGATGGTGGGCCATGAATTCTTCGCGCTTGTAGTTGTAATAGAAGAACATCTTTGACCACAGATCGCTCCCGCGATCCGGTTGTGTGTTCGACTTGAACGGGATGAAAGGCATCGCGCCGTGGTCTATAGTCGTTTGCAGATTCTTCATGCTGATGTAGATCCAGCCTTAGCGGTCTGTTGCAATAGCGGTTTGTAGTACGGGCTATCGTGCTTCGTGGCGCGACTGATTTCAACGCTTGTTACAACGTGCGTTTTCACGCCGCACTGTGATTCTTACTCTCTGAAAAAGTCTGGCTTCGTTGGCGTTGACGAAGCCAGGTTCAGGGAGTCGAGATTGTACGGAGTTACGCTGCTTTCTTTTCCTGTGCGGGGACAGTTGGATTTACATGTACAGGCACACACGATAACGGAGCTGCGGGCGAAGGATTGTAGATTAATCGTCCAATCAGAACGCCGAGTGCTTGTACCGTCAACAGGCCGGCGAGTACCAGTGGCGATCCGACTGCGATCGATAGGCCGATTGCCGGAAGGACAAGAGTTCCGACGAGCAGTGCGGAGAATCTGGCTCCCTCGGGCACAAGTTGCGGAGGCCGAGGGCCAAAATCAGCGAAGAGTCGCCGCGAATTGATGTGATGAATCTTCATTTGACCTCTTTCTGAGCGGGGATGTTAACTCGCTCATTGAGGTAAACGCTTTCTTCACGCGGTCTGTAAAATTGAGGATAAAGCCCCCTGTCTGATCAATGTTGGCTCTCAGCCACCGGTGCTTGGAAAATCCACTAATAAACTCTTACTGATTCGTTGTGCTTCTTTGTGGCTGGATTATCGGATACGCATAAATCGTAACTCATATTCTCGTTGACGTTTTCCGAGAACGCGTGATACGTTTTTTTGCGTACAGCATGTGAGAGGTTGTACCACTCAGAGATCGCCCACTACTAAACATCGCCCACAACTTCACACCCGTTTGATAAGGGAGAAGATTCAATGCTTAGGTCTCATCGGCGATCTGTGCTTCGCAGTGTCCTGGCGGCGTTCGTGATCCAGGTTCTCAGTCTTTCAACGGTTGTTGCAGGTGTGGCCAGTCCGGTTGCACCATCGCAACGGCCTGCTTCGAAGGCCGTAAAAGTATCATCGAAAAAAAGTGATTCTCAAAATCCGTCGGCAGTCTTTTCAAATGGTGGATTCATCGATATTAACGCAGTCAACTCGAGCCCGGAGCCGGAACCCGTTATTCCCTATCCTTCCGACATCGAAGTACTCGGCCTCTCCGGCGTGGTTACCGGAATCTCGGTAACAATCAACGGTCTCACCCACTCTTCGCCGGACGATCTGGACATGTTACTGGTTGGACCAAGCGGTCAAACTTTTCATTTCTGGTCCGACGTTGGTGGCGCTAACTCCGTGGAGAATGTTTCAGTCACCATCGCCGGCAGCGGTGCCACGACCTTGCCCGACTCGACCGCCCTGATTGACGGAACGACATACCGTCCATTCAACGCCGATACAGTTGGCGACGATTTTCCTTTGCCTGCTCCTGGTGGTCCATACGGCGAGCCGGTAAATGCCGGCGCCGCCACCTTTGCGAGCATCTTCAATGGATTGACAGCGGAACAGGTCAGCGGCACATGGAGCCTTTTTATCACGGATGATACTGACGGCAACGGTGGCTCAATAGCTCAAGGCTGGTCGCTCAACATTGCGACCGAGATTCCCGCCACGACAACGGGCCAGTTAATAATCAGCGAGTTTCGCCTCAGTGGGCCATCCGGTGCTGATGATGAGTTTATTGAACTCTACAACACTACCGCCGCGCCGCTAACGCATTCAACAGACGGGTCACTTCAGGTTCTTTATCAACATCGAGGCACTGCCATGATGTTTTCTATAGCTGAGCCAAGACGAGGAAATTTGGTAGTGCCCTAATCAATTTCTTCTCTGTGCAACCTCTGTGTTCTCTGTGTCTCTGTGGTTGTTGTGTCGCACATTCCTATAACCACAGAGACACAGAGAACACAGAGGTTGCACAGAGAAATCCAAGATAGGGCACTACCGAAGTTTGGTGACTTTGCATTGAGCAGCGTATAGACTTACAGACCGGCGCGAAAACAACTTTCCAGCAGAAAGAAACTCTACTCATGCCAAAAAAATCAGCAGCCAGATTCAGAATTTATCCGTCCATCGGCGTAGCCCGTTTAGGGAATGGGCCGGCGGAAAAAGAGCATGTCATCTTCAGCCCGGAAATACCCTGGGCCAATCTTTTTGAGACGGACAATCACTATCTGATGCCCGACGGAAAGATCAAGAAACAGGCGCAGCGCTTCTATATCTATGAATGCGATAACAGCGGCAAGCCCGTGCGCCAAATCGATCCTGCCGATTACGACATACGGTGGTCCGCGGCGGTCGGGAACAAGAAACCATTCTGGTACGACTTCAACAACAGCCTGGACCTTTCGATCGTCTCCAAAAACAGAAATGTTAGTCCCGACTTCGCGAAGAACAAAACAGCACCGGGAATACCGGCGGTCCAGAGGAACCCGAATGTCCTGAACATGGGCCAACGTTTGCCGCAGGGTTACAACTACCGCAAGGAGTTGGTGAATAACCCGCCGGCAGTTTCCGTGGACCAGAAGCACACGCGGGAGCCGATTGGGGGGCAGTTCCCCAATGCTGGAGCAGGCCGTGAAAGTTTGTTGGCAAAGAGCCTTGACACCGCACCCGCGCAGGTGAGTCTCGGAACCATCGAATATGACGAGGGCACGCTCATCTTCTACGCGGCCGACGGTGTCTCCGCTTCGTTGAACCCGTCCGATCTCAATACTGACTTCGCGGATAACTCCAACTGGTACGACGATATCTGTGACGGGCGCATAACGGCCAGCATCACCTCGCGCAGCACGGGCGTCACGTACCACCTGAATGATGCCGAGTCTGCGGCCTGGGTCGTAACCGCGCCGCCTGACTACGCGCCGCAGATACACCCGATTTCGTCCATGTATGACATGATCTGCGGGGCCGGCACTGACAAGTATGTGACTGACTTCAGCCTCGTGTTTCCCTTACTCTACTGTCTTTACCGGATGCAGTGGGTGAACCTCGGCGACTTCCTCGCCCCGTCCTTCAGGGAAGTCATTGACAAGCTCACTGACGAGGGAAATCTCAAGTACCTGTTCCAGAAGCGTCCTAAGGGCGAAGCCGATGCCGTGCGCGAAAAGATTTTTGCACTCTTCCGGAATCCGGCGTATCCCGTTCTGAATGAACCGATCATTCCTTCCAGCTCCACCACCAGCATCGAAGATAGAGGAGTTGGCACCGACGAACTCCTGCTGCCTTACTATCCGGGAGACGGAATCAATTACCCGGGGAGCCCGGCGCAGTGGTTTGCCATACCGCCGCTGCTTTACGAGCAGTTGAAGAGGTGGAAGGATGGCGACTTCCAGCAGATGCGCCTGCCTTCCGGCAATATAGACGAGATCGCGGAAGTCTTTCGCAAGCAGTATCTGAACGCCGCGAAGGACGAGCGTAAAAAACCGCTGCTCATGACGCGGGCTGTTTTGGAAACTCTCTACGGTGGCGGCTTCCACCCCGGCGTTGAACTGACTTGGCCGATGCGGCACAACCTGATCTACGCCGAGAACAGGGAAGTGTATAAAGACGTCACGGAGAACTTCGGCCTCTTTGGCTTGCGTGAGATACGAATCAACGCAGCCACACCCGCCGAGCAGCAGCAGATCTACTATAACGACTTCGGTTTCCAGATGGGCTCCGAAGATATCCGCGAGTCGATGGATCCTAATCACAAGAAGCACTGGCTATGGAAGATCACACCGGGCGATCTCACGAAATGGATGGGCATTCCGTGGCAGTCTGATGCAGGCAGTTGCCAGGCCGTCTTTGTTGACAAGCAGTACCCGATTCCCGCCTGGTGGGCGGCCAACCTGCCCGTGCATGTGCTGCCGCAAGAGAGCTACCACAAGCTGCTGGATCCGGGAATTCTGAATGACACCAAGAAAAACATCTTCGCCAACCGTGAAGACTGGCTCCACACCGCAAACACGGGATTCATCGGATACCACGCAGAAGGAGGTTACCTCAACGGCCTCATAAACATGGTCTATGAATGGAATCAGATCGGCATGGTTACCGGCAGGGCGCTAGATCTGGACATTGACGGCATACCCAAGAGGGTTTACGTGGCGTATCACTCCAAAGAGTAGTGTTGATGGGATGGACACGGAAGTTATTGTAGCGGGCAAGGGCATCACCGGGTTAGCGGTGTCCCTCCTGCTGAAACGTAAAGGCATCCCTCATCTCCTGCTCGATCGCAGGACGGCGAGGAAGCAGCTTGCGTTAGGGGAAACCTTGCCTCCGTCTGCCCTGCCTTTGCTTCAGTCTCTGGGCCTGTTGGAACTATTTGAAAACAACTCCCTGCACCAAACTCGCGGCTATCACTCCGCTTGGGGAAGCTCCTCCATCGCGGATCACAATTTTTTCTTCCACTCTCCTTTCCAGTACGGGCTCAAGATCAATAAACAATCCCTGGAACAAGATCTGGAAGGCCTGGCGTCGGAAAACATCCTCCAGTTTGAGAAGCTGACTGCAATTCATTTGACGTCGCAAGGCGTCACGGTGGAATTGCAAAACGATCAAAGGCCCATTGTGCTCAGGGGGAAATGCCTCGTTGAAGCCACCGGAAGAAACAGGGCTCTCTTGAAGCTGCTGGGCATAGCCAGCGAGGAATTTGATCAACTCACTGCCTATAGTTGCCATTTGCCTCGCAGGGAGCACCCAAAAATAACGCACAGCGTATTTGTGGAGTCTTTTGAACACGGCTGGGGGATAGTCTCGCGTCTGTCTGACGAGGTACAGGTGATGACGCTCTTCAGCCGGCAGCGCGTTGGCATCCAACGGGAGTTGAAGGACTATTCCTACTGGCCCTCAATTCTTTCCGGGACTGCATGCCTGCGGGATTTCTTATCCGCCGAGGCTGGAATCAGAGTAGTGGGTGGAGACGCCGGCTCCTCTCGAGCGGCTACGTTGGCCGGAAAATGTTGGTTAGCCGCGGGCGATGCCGCGATCGCCTTTGACCCGCTTTCCTCACACGGAATCACCAATGCGGTTTACACGGCTAACCGGGCCGTTGAAGCCATTGCGCTTTATCTCTCCGACCAGGATGAGAAACACTTCCGGGAATATGCTGAGTCCTTATCAGCCATTTTCGCTACTTACCTGGGAACAAGAAATGAACTGTACCTGCGCGAGCGGCGCTGGCCGAGAGCGGCGTTTTGGAGCACGTAAGAACGCTCCGTTAGCCTTGCATCACGATCTGGCGTTTGTGACCTACCATCACTCTTAGAGTCAACCTGAGACAGCGGTTGTGGGTTGTAAACGTCGAGTGACCGTCTTCCAACTCTCCAGTTCTGGCTGATCTCTTGTGCTTTTTGTGTTTCTTGTGGCTTGGATCACCGGATGCGGACGGTGAAGCTGACGCTGCCGGAGTTGTTTGGCGAGGTGTGGCTTAGGCTGCCGGCGAAGGACCAGCGCACGTTTGTCACGAGGCGATCGTAGCCGGCGGGGGCGCCGCCTGCGCCGCTGACGGGTGTGTAGGTCCAAGTGGTGCCGCCGTTATTTGAGTACTGGAAAGTTGCTACTAATCCGGTTGTTCCCGGACTGCTCGTCATGCTGCCCACTTTGAAATCGACGTTGCGTAACACGCGCTCCAGCGGATCAGTGTTGGAGGGATTTGGATCGACGATGATGAAGGAAGTCGCTGATTGCCCACCGCTGTTTGTGTAAACGATCGTGTAGATAAGATCCGTACCCGGAAGTTGTGTTCCATTTGGACTGACACTCTTCACCAGACCAATATTAGGTGGCAGCGGGTTGACGGTCGTGTTGTCAGTGGCGCTGTTGTTGTTTGCCCCGGTTCGCGTCGGATCGTTTGGGTCGGTGACGCCGCTGGCGGGAGTTACTATTCGTGCGGTGTTGGTCAGTGTTCCGGTTGCGCTTGCGGAGAGTGTACCGGTGACGGTGTAACGCAAAGTTGAGCCTGAAGGAAGGTTCGCAGTGGTGCTGATCGAGTTGCCGCTGCCACTGGCGGCGCCGCAGGTTGCACCTCCCGTAGCAAAACCGCAGGTCCACGTCACGCCGGTAATCGTCGCGGGCACACTGTCTGTAAAAACCGAGCCGGTTGATGCGTCAGGTCCGGCGTTACTGACAACAATCGTGTAAGTGATCGCACTGCCCGCGTTGATGTTTGTCAGACCATCGGTTTTGGTAATGCCGAGGTTGGCATTGAGAGTAATCGTGTCAGAGTCAGTTGCGGTGTTGTTCGCTGGAGTGGCGTCAGTGAGCCACGATGGAACGGCCACAGTTGCCGTATTCGACAGCGTGCCACTCGCTGTTGCAGACAAGGTTCCCAAGATCGTGTAAGTAGCGGTTCCCCCCGCGATCAGTGTCGCGCTGGTGCTGATCGAGTTGCCGGTGCCTGATGCTGTCGTACATGCCGAGCCCGCCGAAGCCACACAATTCCAGGTCACACCTGTAACGCTGGCGGGCACCGTGTCTGTAACAGTTCCCGTGACCGGATAGGTTCCATGGTTAGTGACGACCACGGTGTAACTCACTGGACCACCGCGATAGACAGTTGTGACGCCATCAGTTTTGGTAATTGAAAAATCAGGCGCGGGAACGTTTGCACTGGCGAGGTCTCCAGTCGCCGTTGTGCCACCGCTCAGGGCCCCAAACAGCGATGCTGAGAGCGATGGCAGTGTAATCCGGTATAAGTTGCTGGGACTCTGAGTTTGGATAAGCAGCCGGCCGGCGGAATCAAAGGCCAAGCCAAGCGTAGCCGGAGTAGCGCCACCGGGAAAGGTCACAGTTCCAAGGGATGTAGCAGCGCCGCCGGCGACCGATGCGGTATACAACTGGCGATTCTGGTTGATGATGTAAAGCGTGCCCGCCGCGGAGAACGCCATGTCTCCGCCGCTTCCCGTGCCGGTGATGTTCGCGACCGCGGTGGCCCGGCCAGTTGTTTGGTTGACCGTGTACAGGGTGTTGTTGTCGGCGCCACCTCCACCCGGCATGTAATAAAGAGTGTTGCCGAGAAAAGCCATGCGGTAACCTTCTCCAACATCGGCGCCGCTCGTGGATGGACCAATATTGCCCAGCAAAACCGGTGCGATTGACGGTGTTGCCGGGTTGAAGCGATACACCGGTCCGTTTTCTGCGCTCGAAGTGTTGATGACGTAAAACAACATGCCATCTGACGCTCGCTGGGCCAACGTCGCCGCATTACCGCCGGGATAGTCTGTATAAACTACTGTTTGAACCGCGCTGGTAGTATCGACGGTCCAGATGTTATCGCTGGTTGTGGTAGTGTTGCCGCGAATGTGATAGACGTCCGTTTGCGCCGATGCCACGCCACAAAGCAGAAGGACCACCAGGACAATCAGCAGAAGCCGACTCACCTTTGGTCTCCTTCTTTTACGACGTTGCTTGCCGCGACGTTGTTGTTATTACTCGGAGTGTCGAGACCGGATTTTGAAGTGCCAAACAGATCGAAAAGATTCGAAAGCTTCGAGGAGAGTGTGAAGTAGAAGCCACGGCGCGCCGGTAAAGTATTCGCTCCGAATGGTTCGCCGGTAACGCTGAAGTTGTAACCCAAACCAACACGCAGATCAGGCAAGGCCCAGACACCGATTTCCGCACCGTAGATCGAACGCTGCGTGCCGGAGGATGGCTGAGTCAAACGTCGCATTTCCGCCGCCCAATCGATTCGCCGTGTCAGCCGATATTGCGCGCGAGCTTGTGTCAGATAAGTAAAGGTGGAAACAAACGGCAGATCCGCCTGACCGTTGGCGCTGAATCGCAGGGCCAATCGTCCGTAAAGTTCGAGCCGATCGGTAGCCTGAAAGTATCCATCCGTGGCCAACGAGTCGAGCCGATCGCGGGTTGCGCCGGATCCGTTGAATCCATCCTGGTCCAGTGAACGATGAGTAAAGCTGAAGAGCACACCTACTCTATCAGAGGTCAATGGGCGATATGCGAGCGCTCCCGTTCCTTCCATTGCCGAACCGTGGCGTCCCTCAAAGTTTGTGCGCGACCATTGAAAACGTGAGAGAGCCGTGAGTCCCTCGCGAATTCTACCGGCAGCGCCGAGCGCCAGTACCTGTCCCGCGCCAGTGCGATCGCGAAACTCGTAACGAGCATTAGCGCGGAAATCCTCGGTGGGTTGCCAACCGAAGCCGAGCGTCGCGCTATTGTAACTCTCGCCGTTTCCGGCTACGTGGAAGCCACGCTCAAAACCGAGTTCGAGTGACAACTGCTTTGTCAGAGGCAAGCGATTCTGCAAACCAAGAACCGCAAAACTATCTGTGCCATTGATGCCGTTTTCGAGTTGATAACGACTGATGATTGAACTGTATTTGCCGAGGCGAGTTTCAATACCAAACGCGGTTTCGCGTCGCGCTCCGGTCGAAGAAAATCCACTCCCGCTGGTGGTGAAATCGGCAATCGGCGTGATCGGCGCTGAAGCGAGACGTTGAGTGAAAAAGAACTTGGCCCACTTATTGACCTGGTACGTTGCCGCCAGGGTCGTTTGATTTGGATAGGTTGGATCTGCCTCACCCAGGTTCTGTTCACGCTTGACGGCAAACTGAAGTTTGTCAGTTAACTTCATGTTCACGCCCGCAGTTACCAGATTCGATTCAACGGTACGCGACGACGCGGTATCGTCGAGGCTCCGGTGATCGTAACCAAGATGAAAACGAACGCGCTCATTGATGATCTGTTCCCAGGCGGCTGAAAACGTCAGACGTTTGTTGTCGACATTCGCAGTGTGATTGCGCTCATCCGTCATTCCGAACTTCAACAGCGATTTAGAAAGCGGTTTCAGTTCCACGGAGACTTCTCCGCGTCGCGAGCCGGGGGTGATGGTCGTGCCGAATGGATTCAGGAAGCCTTCAGATGAATATGCGTAGCGCGCTTTGACGAGCCCTCGATAGAAGGGAAGCGGTTGGTTCAGTTCAGCCAGAAATGCGTTGCCATTGTGATGGCTGTCGCCGGACGAGAAGAAGTTTCCACCGCCCATGATCTCACCCTGGCTGCGAGCAAAAGCAAAACGCACCGTGCCTTTCTTAGGCAAAGTCTTTTCGGCGTCAATGCCGGCGAGGACATATGAGCCGGCATCTTCCTGCCGTTGCAGAACTGTGGCGAATCCTAGTTGCAATCCGAGATCCCTGAAATTCTTGCGCGCACGGCCCGTGTAGACCGCACTCGAAAGCGAACTCGCACGATGTTCGTAAGTAACGACCAGTTGCATCAGGTTCAGATCGTAGTCGAACGCGGAAAGATAACGCAGGAAGAAAAGCTCGCCGGTTACTGAATTGAGGTTGTAATCGATCGAGCGCGACAATGTTTCGCGCGCAATAATC
Organism: uncultured Acidobacteriota bacterium; assembly: GCA_963708055.1. Taxonomy (GTDB): domain Bacteria; phylum Acidobacteriota; class Blastocatellia; order Pyrinomonadales; family Pyrinomonadaceae; genus PSRF01. The sequence goes on from OY970193.1 coordinate 4,795,035, forward strand.
GTTTCCGGATTGCGTCGATCGCGAATCTCAAGCACAACATTCTCCGAGCCTGGCAAGATATCGCTGTGTGATAGACGGACCAGACTCAGCGTACCTGCCGGAAACACATCACGCGCAAACGCAGTATCGGGACGCGCGCCGGTTAACGAAACGAAGTCGCCGTTTCTATTCTCGAGATGCACCTTCACGCCGGTGAGTTTGCGTGAATAGCCCATCAGTTCCAGGTCTTCCAGGTCGGCTTCAAAGTCGCCAAACATCGCGTACGAGCGATCGCGATCCAGGCGCGCGTAGAACTTTGAATTTGATTGCGCCGCTTCATATCGCGTTGAAGAGTCGCCGAACAACGGATAGACGCGATCGAGTGGATCGAGTTGGAAAAGACGATCACGCCCGGCAGTGCGATTGATCGGACGTTGCGAATCGTAAGAGAACGTCAACAAATTCCGCTCGCCGATACGACCGCTATAGAAAAGACCAAGGTGATTGCGATACTTGCCCTGCTCATCACGCAGGTTGACCTCGGGCAACGACTGCCCAAAAGTCATCTCCGCGATACCCACCAGAATTGTCGGGCGCGATTCAGGTGTAATCAGCACTTTCGAGTCGGTCTCGATTTGGCCCATGAGCGCGCGCAAGCGAGCTTCGCCAGGTGCGCCATTGCCGACTAATCTTATCGTCGCTTCACCTCGGACCAGCGAGAGCACCACCTGCTGCTGACTGTCGTTCACTTCAGCGGCCGGTAGTGCGGCAGCGCCCGCCGGTGCGGAATGACCCTTTACCGGCGTTGATTCCTGATCGAGGCGTCTCAGTTCGCCGGCGGAAGTTTCAATTGCTACCTGATCGTCCGCGGCAGGATTACCCCACTGATCGAACGCCCGAACGCGCAGTGTGATCGAATCGCGACCGCCGGCTTGAACCTGAGTTTTATCAGGAACAACTTCCAATCGCGTGGCTTGTCCGCGGCCCAGAACGGTCAATTCGCGACTGTCTCCGGCGACGCCATTTGGACCAATCGCAGTCGCGCGAACCGTGTTTTGTCCCGGGCGCACTTCCAAACCAACGTAAGTGTAAGTGGTTACGTTGTTTTTCTGATCCTCTCGCGTAACCCCGATATTCTTATCCGAAATCACTTTTCCGTTGATTTCGAGCTTAACTTTCCAGTTCAGTGCGACGCGTGCGTCAAACTGCATCGCCGGAGTCATGACGACGCTGTTTTCCTCCGGTGAGAGCACCTGAATATTGCCGGGCGCGACGGGTTTAAGAGTTTCCGTCGTGGTGGTTTCAAAACGCGAGACACCAGGCTGGTCCTTTAGAGTAGCTTTAAGAACAGTTGCTTCATTCGGTGCCGCAGGATTCTTTGACGGTTCAGAAGCCTTCGATGTCGCTGGAGCGAATGATGAAAGTCTGGTGGCATCTGTGGGGGAAAGTGCGAAGTTCTGACGGAGCAGCGCGCCACCACCGAGAGGCGTGCGCAAGAGCCTGGTCCAACTGCGGCCTGCGAGTGTGCCGCCGTCTGCAAGCGCGTAACCGCTGGGAATCGTAATCGGATCGAGCGAGAGAACGTGCGAGCCATCGGCTAGCGAAGGAACATTGTACAGACCTTGAGAGTCGGTTATGACTGACTGGCCTGACTGTAAATACAATCTCGCGCCCGGTACCGGCTCGTCACCGTCGTCAAACTTTCCATTGCCGTTCTGATCGACAAACACGCGGCCAACAATGATCTGGCGTGTAGAGAAAGCACCACGACCCACGATAACGCTGGCACGTCCAGCCGCACTCTGAATCGATTCACCATTCGGAAACAATCCTGAAGCGACGGCCACATTTTCCTGTTCACCTTCACGGGCATTCGCGCCCACGCGCAACCGATAAACCAGACGCGCGGTTGCGCCCGCGCCGATTTCACCAACGCGAAACACGATCTCACCACCACCAGCGACTTCAGGTTCGATAGGCTGGTTCATCACAGTACCCACGCTCAAGCGACCAGTGCCGGTTGCGTAGTGAAACGACACCGGCAGCCGGTCGCGCACGAGCACGTCGCGCACTGCCGTGGCGGTTGGATTGCGAACCTCGATGCGATAAGCGATTGCGTCGCCGATTTCAGCCCGTGGACGATCGGCTGACTTGCTGATCTCCAAACCGTTTGGCTCGAACATCGGAATGTTGAGCGCCACTGACGTGATGTCTTCGATGAAGACGTCTTCGCGAACGAGATCAAAACCACCGGCACGTGCCAGCGGTTGACCGTCGATCGCATGAACGTTGAGCACAAACAGATCGTCGTGAGTCGCACGCGCTGTGATTTCCAACATGCGCGTCGAATAGCCCTGGGCAGAAACCTTGATGAAATAACGAACCGGTGTGGTCTGTGTACCCAACTGCTCCGGTAGCAACGCAAAACTGAATCGGCCTAACCCATCCGTCGCAAATGGATTTTCGTTCTGAAGATTGGGCGGAAATCCGACTCCCGGCGGAATGGGGAGTGCGCTGGCTTCAGTTTGATCCACCAGCAGCGAAACGCGCGCGCCGGGAATCGGGAGGGCGCTACCACCTCTGCCGGAGAAGACCGTGCCAAACGGATCGACTACTACGATGGCGGTCGAACTGTTCACCGGCGCAACGTTCGCACCGGTAAGTTCGGCCGAGTTAAGCACGCCGACACCCGGGGGAAGCCCCGCGATCAATCGAGCGCGGAAGCTGATGTTTACGATCTGGCCGGCATCAACCGTAGCCAGGCGAACCTGAAGGCGGCGTCCCTGTATGTCTCCTTCATCGGAATCCGCAATGTCAGTCAAACTTCGGCCGTCCAGCGTCAACGAGCCGGTTACGTATTCGAGCTTCGGTTGCAGATTGTCAGTGACGACCACTGAACGCGCTACTGCGTCGCCGCTGTTGCGGAAGGTGATCGAGTAGGTAAAGGGTGTGCCTACGCTGACGATGCTCTTGGTGTTGTCGTTGACGGTTTTCACCGGCGGCAAGTTAGTGTCGCTCGGTGAGGTTAAGGGAGCGGAACTTCCCACCGTGTTGATAATCGTGCCCTGGTCCGATGGCTTTCCATTAACACCCTGGGTGTTGGATTGAGCTGTCAACCGGATTGTGAGATTGCCAAGCGGAAAGTCGAGTGTATCGACAACAGCGAGTACGCCCAAACACGTGTTGGGCGCGACTTGTTTCGACACGGTGCCGTTGATGGTGATTTCAGTGTCGGTGTTTGTGAGTGTGCTGCCGGCGTCGTTGTCGAAGTGAAGGCTTACCAGCGTCGCGGGTGAATCAACTGAAGCTGCGGTGATCGTGTAAGCGTCCGCGACATTACCCGTATTGCAAATGCGGAATACTCGCGTGACGCGTTCGTGTTGACCGACTGTGTTGCTGGCCGTTGTTTCATCAGGCGTAACTGTCAGTGAAACGACGGCCTGGATAGTGACGGTGACCGTAGGTGAGACGGCGGAATAGCTTGTTCCCTGTTCGTCTTCGTAAGTGACTTCCGCCTTGTTGGAGATGACACTTCCGCCCGGTGTCGCTTCACCAAACGCCATCACCACCTGTTGGCCCATGAGAACAGGGACCAGGAGCATGATGAGGATCAGATTTTGAAGAGACTTAGAGCGCATTTGAGAGGGACAATTCGTAAGCCCAGTTAATTGCTACAAGAAGCACAAGAGGCACAAATGTTTTTGGTAAACCTTTGTGCTCCTTGTGCCTCTATGTTGCGTTGCTTCGCGTTACTTAATCTGACGCCGGAACGTGAACACTCCTGATTGGCCCGGGCCAAGTGATGGGATGGTGTCCGTCAGCAAGTTGGAACCAACCGCATCTCCCGTGATACTGCCGCCGAGCGAGTCAGTTGCGCCGACAACGTGGTCGGTGAACGTGGCCCAGTTGTTTGGCAGCGCCGCGCCATCTTCAGTGATGACGATGTTCGTGGCCGTCAGGGTGATGTTGTTCACTCCGCCGGTACTCGACACGTTGGTGTACGTGATCGTGTAAGTGATCACTGCGCCAGGGACTGCATCCGTGGCCCCACCGACTCCGGTTGTGTTGGAAACACTCGAAGTCTTATCGAGCCGCAGGAACCCTGTGTAAACGCGGTCAATCGTGTCGTTTGTGGAAGCAGGCGTGTTGCCGGAAGTGGCGCGAATGACAGTGTCGTAACCTGTCAGCACAACCAAACCGCCTGGCAGCGTGACGGCGACCGTGTAATTTGCCGTTCCACCGAAGGCAATAGGCACCGCCGGCACCGGACTACCAGTCGCCACACCGTTGTTGACAACAGTTACGCCGTTAACCACCACGGTGGCTCCCGCTGGGAAGCTCGTCACGGTCAGAGTAAAACTGTCGTTAGCGTTACCGGTGTTTTGCAGTGTGTTGGTGAAACTGATCGCACCGCTGGCCGCCGTGGTGACGCCACCCGGAGCTACACCAGCAATACCCGCGCTGACGCTCCGATTGGTGAAGTCGTTGTTAGTGTCGGTTGGACCAACCGCACCCGGCTGGTTCAATGGGCCATTCAGCACACTGCCGACCTGGAGCAGCGTCGTCAGACGCAGTTGCGACTGAGCAGTAATCTGAACGTTCAGAGTGTTTCTCGCATACGCGTCACCCTGTTCGCTGATCGGGTTGGTCGCATCGTTGGTCGTGATCAGAACTCTCATATCGATCACTGGACCACAGGTGTTTCCACCGGCCAGGCTGGCGCCGATATTGAAAGCCACGCGCGTGATGTTTGCCAAAGGCGGTTGCGCCGTGACCCATGTCGCCGTCGTGATCGGGTTCTGCGAGAGAGGCGAGGTGGAATAGAGCAGGCTAACGCCACCCGGGAAACTCTGAGTTGCGTCAAACTGTGTTCCTGCAGGTACGGGCGCGATGATGAACACGCCGGAGTTGGAACCGCCTGGAGCGTTCGTCAGCGTCACTGAATTAGCAGTGCGTGTACCCGTGTTGCAGAGTTGCCAGTTGTAAGTGATCACTGAAGCCAGCGGCACTGGGCCGGTTGGTGCAGTCAATGAAAGAGCGAGCTGAGCGTCGCTGTCGACGGTAACGCTGCGGTCGCCGCGTGCTTCACGCAGGCCGTTAACCGAAGCGGCCGAGACGGTACGAACTTCATTAGCTGAAGTGTCGGCCGCCTGGTTGTCGAATGATGGTCCACCAGTGCCGGCATCGCCAAGGAAGACCTGAACGGTTTGGCCGCCGGTTGCTCCGGCGTTGATGCTTGCTTCAACGAGTACGTTGACGAAAGCGTTTTGGGCGAGGTTCGCAGAAAGCACATCGGCGCCATTGGTGAAGATATTGGTGTCGCCACCATCAAACCCACCGCTGTTGTTTACGTCGATCACTGCGCGGGTAATGACAGCAGGACTGCCAACTGCCAAACGCACGCTTGCACCAGACGCGAGGAATCGCACCTGGTCAGTGAAGTTACCCGTATTGGTGACACGGAAGCTGAAGATGACGCCGGTTTGACCAGGCACCACGCTCGGATCGGTACCGGCGTCAGGCGTGATGGTCAAGCCGGAAACCTTCGCCACGGTCACGATAACTGTATTTGAAACTGTGGAATAAGAACCGCCGCTGCCATCTGAATAAGTGGCGCTGGCCTGGTTCTGAATTTGAGTGTCGGCGGCAGTCTGCGCGAATGCGTGACCCAACATTGCGCAGGCAATGGCCAGGGTCACCATAATCCGCAACAGCGCGGTATGAGTTCGTTGAGTTACTTTCTGATTCATCGTTAATCCTCTAGGGGAAATCTGTGAGATTGAAATAGGTTCGGCAGACCATGCTGAGGCAAAGCAAAAGCGGGTCTGAAAGTGTCAGTTGCGTGTTTCAGTTCAAACGAACTTTGTAGAAAGCACTCAACTTGGCTCCCTCGTTCAAAGGGTCGGCCCACTCATAACGAATTTGGGTGTACATCGAAGTTGGGGCGGGGACTTTCTTCGTCGAACCGTCCGCTTGCTTTTCATCAACGGTGGGTTGAGCAGAAAAATTCTTGCCGTTGTCGATGCTGTAGGTCACTTTTGCGGAACCATCGGCAGAAACGCTTCCGGCGACGACCTGAGTGCCCGGAGGAATAACGCCGACCGCTTTGTAATCGCGCGCCGGAGCATTACCTTCGTTCGCCGAAGTGATGGTCCAGCTCATAACCTCACCGCGATTAACGGTGACGCTCTCGTCGAGAGCAATGTTTTTCTTGTCACGTTCGACCGAGCCTGAAAGCATGACTTTCACTTCGGGACGAACAGCGCTGCGAATGAACGTGAATTTCTTCTGTGCCATTGCTGCGACGGTGCTGAGCACGATTAGTGACACCAGCACGATTGGCGCAGGGCGTAGTTGTTTCTTCAATTTCATAGTTTCTCCTGAGTGAATCGATTGGCTCGACGAGTTGGTGTTGAACTCGCGAGTCCGCACGGGTGGAATTAAGCCGCGGCCAAACAGTACAAGTGCTGTGCCTTGCCTCAGCGAAATTTGTTAACTGTTAGAGAGAATGAGGTATAGCGCCTTATGGTGAGACAATTCGCCCGGGTGGATCGGGCCTCAGGTGCCACTGTTCGTCAGGTCAGGAGAGACAATAAATGTCAGTTTTTGAGGTGAGGGAGTGTAGGTTTCTCTGTGCAACCTCTGTGTTCTCTGTGTCTCTGTGGTAAGTGAATTCGTAGCAAAAGTTAACCACAGAGACACAGAGAACACAGAGGTTGCACAGAGAAGCAGACTCTACAGATTAGTTACTTTTCGCCGACCGTCGCGCGCACCGACTGAATCAATTTTGCCGGATCGTAACCAACACCATCTTTGAACACTATTTGAATGTTGCGAATATCGGCGATGTTTGCTGCCGGATTACCGCGCACGATCGCGATGTCGGCTTGTTTGCCTGATGTTAGTGATCCGATGCGGCTTTCTTCACCAAGAAACGTTGCGCCGTTCAGCGTCGCAATTCGAATTGCTTCCTCAGGTGTGAAGCCCGCTTCTACGAGTAGTTCCACGCCACGTTGATCGCCAAAGCCGGCGACAACTCCGCCCCATCCAGTTGGATCAACTCCAGCCATCAACAAGCCACCCGCACTAACAAACTCGCGCTCAAACTGCATCTCTTTTTTGAGCACGACTTCCCAAACTTTGGACCAGCGAGGATCTGTCCTACCGGTGGCTAAGCTTGTGCGACAAGCAACCAGGGCCTCTTCAGTGAGCACTTCCTGCATTCTCGGATCGAGTTGAAATTTCTCTTTTATGAACGCTTCGAAAATAGCCAGCGTCGATGTGATCGCGACTCGACGATTAACTAGTTCCCGGATCATTGCCTGCACCGGTTCGCTCTTCACATCGATCCGAGACAGTTCCGGGAGCCACTCGCTACGTGCGGGGCATTTGTCAGGCTGTTTACGCGAGAAGAACTCGGTGTCAACGGCTAGTCCGTGTTCCAGGTTGTCGATGCCGGCGCGTGCTGCTTCTACGAAACCAGCAGCGCATGTGTGGCCGGTAACCTTCAGGCCACGCTTGTGCGCCGCGTCGACAATATAGCCAATCTCGGAAACAGTAATTTTTTCGTAGAGCTTAAGTGAGGTCACGCCCTGATCGGCCAATTCGTTGATGACGTCAGTTACCTTTTGCTGATCTAACGGGCTGCCGTCAAACCTATCTATATAAGGACTGCTGAGGTGAATCTTTGGTCCAGCTAGCTCGCCTTTATCAATCGATTTCTTTACCGCCCGTTCAGCATCGAGTTTAAGTGCGCCGGCCGTTCGAATCGTGGTCACGCCGGCAGCCAGATAAAGTGCAGCGAAACTCTCGGGGACCGATGCATAGCGTTCACCGCCGTCAATCGCGTAAAAGAGATGGTCATGCATTCCTACCAAACCGGGCATTGCAGTATGACCATTTAGATCCAGAATGGTTGCGGATGCTGGAACGGATATTTCTGCGGTTGGACCAATGGCGGCGATGCGGCCTGAGTCGATGATTAAGGTTTGATCCTCGCGCGCAGGTTTGCCGGTTCCGTCGATTACGCGAAGGTGCGTGAGCGCGATTACCGGATCCTTGATTGAAATAAACTCCGACGCGCTGCGCTGTTTACACGAGGGGACGAGAATGAGAAGCAGGAACACAACACAACTCGCGATATTCCAACCGCGCTGGGTATTTTTCTGTTCACTGGCCGGTGCTGCATTCATCGGACTCTACCTGCTTAGGTATGAACATGTTAGAGCAAATGTTCTCGATCCGGGAGGAACATTCTGGTACTTCGTGCCTTTGATGGTTCCATGTATCGCATTCTCGTTCGAGCGCGTTCAGCATGTGCGGATGGCGAGTTTCTTTCAGCATTGATCGTCAAATGGCGATCGTAGGGGCGGCCCTCCGTGGCCGCCCTAGCGTACGAATTTCTTTGTCTCCTGATACGAGAGCCATGGAAGAGGGCCTCTATCGCATGGTTCCAGGGGATACGTTTTTGAGTTCCAGACTAGGGCGGCCACGGAGGGCCGCCCCTACGATAACTTTTGAGTAGCGCTGCTTCTCTATCGACGCTAAGGCCGGCTTTTAATTCGTGAGTGTCGCGTCGGTTAACGAAGCAGCAGGAGCCAGTTGTTGGGTAGATAGGCAGCCAGCAAAGGACCCAGCGCCCAACTATCGAAGCCCGACGCAACTGGTTGATAAAGTAGTGGCTGGAAGCGCGGTTCACTAAATATGAAACAGGTAGCGCGAAGTTTTCGCCGTCGGGCTCATTGCGGCTGGGACACCGGCGCAAATTGATGTTGATCTCAAAAGATCCATCAGGAGTAACTCGTTGCGGTCTTCTTACTTCCGGAGATCTCCGGCTTTGAAATATATAGAACAACTGAACAAAATCAGTCAGCGAGGGCGATGGCTTAAAGACTTGGCCGGTAGTCATTTTCCCGGATTTCGCATACCAGAATTCAAAGGTTCAATTACGTTTGAAAACCCGGCAAAGCCGTCCGGTTGCTTGCCGCCTGTAGGGGCGGCCCTCCGTGGCCGCCCTAGCGTACGAATTTCTTTGTCTCCCGATACGAGAGCCATGGAAGGGGGCCTCTATCGGATGGCTCCAGGTGATACGTTTTTGAGTTCCAGACTAGGGCGGCCACGGAGGGCCGCCCCTACGATTTTTCGTGTAACTTTCGTAGGAGCGCTTCCTCTTTATCGGAGTGAAGTCCGGCCGTCAATTCGTGAGGCTCACTTTGGTACCACTTGAGTGTGGCGTCGATCGTATCCGCCAACGAACGAAACTCAAGTCCCGCACCAACTGCTTTGTCACAGTTGATAAACATGAAGCCTTTCAAATGCGGGGCTGCTTCTTCCGGAAGCCAAAGCGGCATTTCACTCCACGCGGCAACGCCGTTCTGAAGCAGAAACTCCTCACTGGCCCAGGTGAATGAAGCATCGCTCTGACTTATCGCCTTACATTCGTCAAGCACGTTTTTCATCGTGAAAGTTTTTGGAGGCCGGTTGGCGTTATACGCGCCCGTTTCCCTGCGCTCCATCATGAGCACGATCCATTCAGCGAGGTCGCGCACATCAATCAACTGAACAAAACGCTCCGGAACACCAGGCGCTAACACTTCTCCACCACGAGCAATGCGTGCGACCCAATAAGTAAACCGGTCGGTGTAGTCGTATGGGCCAACAATCAGCCCCGGGCGGATCGCGAGCACACGATCCGGCATAACTTCTTCAGCCGCCTGCTCACACAGCGCTTTCAATCCGCCGTACAACTTCCCGTAATTCGGTGTACCTGACCGATCGATGGCATACGCCTCGTCAAGTTGTGTACTTGTCAACGTCGCGAGTGGAGCAGTCTCGGTAACACCCGGTGTGCCGACATCTGCGTAGACGTTTTGAGTCGAGATAAAAATGTAATGGTCAACAGAATCAGCTAACACCTCAGCCGCACTTTTCACGGCATTCGGCAGCATTCCATATGTATCAATCACTGCGTCCCACTGGCGACCACGGAGACGAGCAATATCGGTATGCCGATCTCCATGAATCGTCTCGACGCCCGATTCGAGCGAATGCGTGCCGCGATTGAAGAGTGTGATCTCGTGACCATGCGCCTGCGCAGCCGTCACCAAATGACGACCGAGGAACCGCGTCCCACCGATAATTAAGAGCTTCATCTTTCTGTCTCAAGCAAAGAAACGTTTTGCGTGTCCCCGCCATTATATATAGCCGAGTCAAACTTTCCGTTCTTGGAGATGTCGGATCGCCACTTCCGTCCCATTGGTCCTATTTCGAAAGGGAAATCCGTGAAAGCACTCACGAGTCAGCCCAGATTATTAGTCAAGATGTCCGCCGGCCCACAGCAACTCACGCTCGCTGCCGGTAAATCCAAAGTTAACGTCGCGGTTGAACCGCTGCTCCCAAGCATCGAGGGCAAGCCCAAGATGGGCATTGCTGCTGCTGCTCCGCAGTGGCAGATGGTCACTGCAACAGCCGAAACTGATGAAGTAAACGGCTGGGAACTTTGTCACCAGATGATGACTACCGACCTGGGTATTGCCGGTGGAAACGTCGAGTTCGCTGAACCGGATCTGAAACAGCGCTGGATCGCTGGTACCGACTCTCAATCCCTGCTGGCTGCAAACAGTTCGTGTGACAACCCGCAGGAGCCTGATGGACGTCTCCCGGTCGGAAACGGCTTCTTTTGGTTTCGAGACGAGGCACACTCGCAACTTCAATCGGCCCGCGAAGAGTTGGGCCAACCGGGATCACGTGTGCGTATCGCGCACTTTGACACCGGTTACGACGACAGACACATCACCCTCCCACAGTTTCTGCGCACCGATTTACAACGAAACTTTGAAGACGGCGGCAACCCCAACGACGCGAGAGATACCAGCGACGGCCCATTCAATAATATCGGGCACGGCACCGGAACGCTTGGCATTCTCGCCGGCGCAACTGTTGATGGTTTGCCACTCGGTGGAGCCGCGTTTCTCGACGTCATTCCGGTGAGAGTGGCGGACTCGGTGATCCTATTCAGTAACAGCTCAATTGCGAAAGCGTTCGATTACGTCCATTCGCTCTCGCAGAACTCCAATACGCGTGTTCACGTGATCACAATGAGCATGGGCGGACTGGCCTCACAGGCATGGGCCGACGCGGTAAATGCCTTATACGAGCTCGGCGTCTTTATCGTCACTGCTGCCGGCAACAACTTTGGTAATTTTCCCACGCACAACATTGTCTATCCGGCGCGCTTTAAACGCGTGATCGCGGCCTGCGGAGTAATGGCTGACGGCCGTCCATATGCGGATCTGCCCATTCGGATCATGGCGGGTAATTATGGTCCGGACAGCAAGATGTCCACCGCTCTCTCCGCCTACACGCCAAACACACCGTGGGCGCGAATGGGTTGTAGTCAACTGGTCGATCGTAATGGTGCTGGAACTTCGTCTGCGACACCTCAGGTCGCCGCTGCCGCCGCATTGTGGATTCAGAAATTCAAAGCGAAGTGGGAAGGTTACTCGCAAGGTTGGATGCGAGTGGAAGCAGTAAGAAAAGCACTGGCTGATTCAGCAAACTTAGCGTCGCCGGCACTTCGTGAACGATTGGGGCGCGGCATTATTCAAGCTAAACAAGCGTTGGGCCAGAATCCAGCCCGCGAAGCGGATTTAAAGAAAGAGTCAAAAGATTCGGTTAGCTTTCCGTTCTTGCGGGTGATCACGGGCCTCGGTATCGCGGCTCTGAGTCCGCGACAGCAGATGCTGGAGCTCGAAGCGCTGCAACTGATGCAGCAGTCGAAAGAGCTTGAGGAGTTGTTGCCGGAGCCCGAGCGCGATGCTCAGGATCTGTCGCCCGCGGAACGTCAGAAGTTCATCGACGCACTGGCTTCCACGCCCGGTGCTTCTCCATCTCTACGTGAAGCCCTGGGGAGCCGGGCGCGAATTATGCGACCTCAGGTGCCCGTTCCAAAAGAGCTTACGCCGAATGAGAAGACGATGCTCGAGCGCGCGATCAATCCTCCCTCGCGCTCGCCTGTCGCCCGGCCCCTTCGCGTGTTTGCCTTTGATCCTCTCGCCGGGACCAAACTTGAAACACTGAGTATCAACGAGACGACGATACCGGTTCGCTGGGAAAAGCTGGAGCCTGGTCCAGTGGGCGAATATTTGGAAGTGGTAGACGTCGACCCGGCCACTGGTGTTGCGTACGCACCGGTTGATCTCGATCAGCCGGGGCCACTGTCACAAGGCGGCATTCGACCGTCAGAAGCTAATCCGCAATTTCATCAGCAGATGGTCTATGCGGTAGCCATGAAGACGATCGATCACTTCGAAAAAGCGTTAGGCCGTGTCGCATTGTGGGCTCCGCGGCTCGTGAAGATGACGAATGGTTACGAGAGTCACTTTGTCCGCCGATTGCGGATCTATCCCCACGCATTGAGAGAGGCGAATGCTTATTACAGTCCTGACAAACACGCGCTGCTCTTCGGATACTTTCGTGCTTCCGAGTCAGACCCAGGCGAGAACCTTCCGGGACAGACTGTTTTCTGCTGTCTCTCGCATGACATCGTCGCTCACGAAACCACCCATGCGCTGTTAGACGGACTTCATCGCCGTTTCCGTGAACCAACGAATGCCGATGTGCTCGGATTTCATGAAGCCTTTGCCGACATCGTTGCGCTCTTCCAGCACTTCACTGTCCCAGAGGCACTGCGCGATCAAATCGCCAAGACTCGAGGTGATCTCGCGCAACAGAGTTTGCTCGGGCAACTGGCACAGCAATTTGGACAAGGCATCGGACGTTACGGTGCGTTACGGGACGCCATCGGCCACATCAAAAAGGAAAAGCGGGCGGACGGCAGCAGCGACGAGGCCGGAGAAACGGAGGATGGCCCAGACGAAAAAGGAGAATGGGCGCCGACCGTGCCAACGCCGGCAGATTACAAGAATGCAACGGAGGCACACGATCGCGGAGCAGTGTTGGTGGCGGCGGTTTTTGATGCCTTCCTCAACATCTATCGCAAACGCAGCGTCGATCTTGTGCGACTCGCAACCGGGGGCACGGGTGTTCTTCCTCCAGGCGATATCTCACACGACCTGGTGAACCGTTTGGCGAAGGAAGCGAGCAAGACTGCATCACATGTACTCAACATGTGCATCCGCGCGCTCGATTACTCACCGCCGATCGACATGACGTTTGGCGATTACGTGCGAGCGCTGATTACCGCTGATCGTGACCTGGTACCTGATGACGACCTCGGTTATCGCGTCGCCTTTCTACAAGCATTTCGACGACGCGGTATCTATCCTGAATTCGTTCGCAACCTCTCGACCGAGAGCGTCTGTTGGGATAATCCGGAAATAAACGTCCCTATTCACGAATGCGTGGAGAAGATGACTCTGACCTGGGACCTGCACGCAAACCGCAAGGGCGCTTACGACTCGTCGCGAGCCAACGCCGCAATTCTGAATCTGTGGCTGAAAGAGAAGATTAACGAAGAACAGGCACGTTCACTCGGCTTTTCTCGTTTGGCTTCAATGATAGTGGGTAAGGAAGAAGGAAAGCTGTCGCCGTTCGAGGTCCACTCAGTGCGGCCTGTTCGCAGAGTAGGTCCTGATGGTCAGCAACGACTCGATCTGGTGATTGAGATCACTCAGAGTTGGTCGCGCGAAAACGGAGACAAGTACCGTGGCGGTAGCACGATAATCGTTGACCTCGAACAAAAACGTATCCGTTACGTGGTCCGAAAACGAGTCGGTCATGCGCAACGCATTTCCAACCAACAGGGATTTCGGGTCGCGCTCGCCGATACATCGATTCGCAGCAATTACTACGACGATATCGCTCGTGGCCGCGAGCCGTTTGCAATGCTCCACAGAGGCGCGTAGGGAGGCAACATGGCAGCACGCAAGACAACTAAGAAAGCAAAAGCGACTAAGAAGCCAGTTGCAAAGAAAACGGCTTCGAAGAAAAAAGCTACGCGCGCAACCAAGCGAAAGCCGGCTTCCAAAGCGCGCGCTTCGGATAAGAACTTTCGCATCAAGGTGCGCATGTATCGCCAGGGTTTAGGCGACTGTTTCCTGGTTACGATTCCGCGCAAAAAGGGCACTCCGTATTACGTTGTGATCGATTGCGGCGTCATCCTCGGGACCAAAGACGGCGGAAAAGTCATGACCGAAGTGGTTGAACACATCATCCAGACCACTGGCGGGCACGTTGATCTGGTTGTGGCTACGCATGAACACTGGGACCACATCTCAGGCTTCGGACAAGCACGCGACGTTTGGACCGACAAAAGCCGGCTTACCATCGGCGAGGTTTGGCTCTCGTGGGCAGAGGATAATAAGAACTCACTAGCGCGCAAACTGCGAGGTGAGCGCCAGGCGTTGAAAATTGCGCTGCACGCCGCCGCCTCACGTATGCATTTAGCGGGAGATTCAAGCGCGGCTGAAGATGTAACTAACCTGCTAAGCTTTTTTGGCGCCGTCACCACCGCCGACGCGCTCGACGTAGTAAAAGACCTTTCTGAAAATCTCCGATACTGCACACCAAAAGATGATCCGGTTCAGATTCCGGGCACTGACGTCAAGGTCTATGTCCTTGGTCCACCTCCGGATGAGAAGCTGATCAAGAAATACAACCCATCAAAGCGGGAACCGGAAACCTATGGCATGGATGCGATAAACAATTATCTGAGCGCACTCCAGCCAACTTTGACAGACACGGATTTGGAATCACCATTCGACGAAGGATTCCAAATACCGATGCATGTGGCCCAGCAGATGCCCTTCTTCCAGGAGCGCTACTGGGGTGAAGACCTGGAGTCAAAAGAGAAGAATCAGGCGTGGCGACGCATCGACGGTAGTTGGCTCGATTCTTCATCCTCGCTGGCGCTGCAACTCGATAGTGCAACCAACAACACTTGTCTGGTGCTGGCGTTTGAACTTGGCGACGGCGATGTACTGCTGTTTGCAGCCGACGCTCAAGTGGGCAACTGGCTCTCGTGGCAGGACCTGACCTGGAAAGTAAATGGAGACGACGTCACCGGGCCCGATCTACTCAAGCGAACGATCTTCTACAAGGTGGGCCATCACGGCAGTCATAACGCGACGCTTCGCGAGTTAGGACTCGAACAGATGAAGTCGCTCCAGCTCGCCTTCGTTCCGGTCGATCGTGAGATGGCAGTCAAGAAGCGTTGGAATCAGATGCCGTTAAACGACTTGATGGAAAGGCTGAACGAGATTACCGACGAGCGAGTGGTCAGGATCGACTCCGACATCCCAGCCAAACTAAGCAAGCGCATGACTCCTGACAAACTGTTTCACGAAGTCGTCCTTTAAGAGGAGTAATACATGGCAGGCACAATTGTTGAAGGTCGCAACGTCGGCAACGACCGTACGCTGACGCCTGACTTTTGCATCATTGGATCAGGAGCAGGCGGAGGTGTGTGCGCCCTGAAGTTAGCTGAAGCCGGTTTCGACGTGCTGGTCCTTGAAGAGGGACCAGACATTCCGGAAGAAGATGGACCAGCGCCGGGGCAAAAGCGAAAAATGCTCAACGAGCGCGAGGTCGACATGTACAAGCTCCTTTACCAGGAGGGCGGTACACGTCTCACTAAAAACGGCGGCGTCAAGGTCATGCAGGGACGTTGTATTGGGGGCGGTACTGCCGTGAACTGGTCAGCCTGCTTACCGCCCCGCAAGGAAACCCTGGAGGAATGGCAAAAGCGCGGACTTCCATTCACGCGACAGAATCTGGATCCATATTTGCGCGAAGTAGTGAACTACCTCGGGATTGTCCGTAACGACAAGTACAACACTTCAGCGCGAAAGTTCATGTTGGGATGCGCGAAGCACGACATCCCACATGAAAACTTGCCGAATAATACAAACGACTGCCGAGAGTGCGGCAGTTGCGGTGTGGGTTGTCCGTACGATCGCAAGATGAGCGGCTTCGTTAAGTGGCTGAAGGACGCGCGGCAACTCGGCGCAACGATCTACACGGATACCAAGGTAGATCGACTGGTCAGCAACGGTGATCGAATCAGTGAAGTGCATGCGCACTTTATTGACGGCAAGACGCGGCCGACCAATCGTAAACTCATCGTCAAACCTGTCAAAGGAGTGGTAATGGCGGCGGGCGCGATTGGCACTCCCGGCATACTCCTGCGTTCCGATCTCGATCTCGACAAGCGCGTCGGTAAGTTTACGCACATTCATCCGATAACGATGACGATCGGGAAATATCCCGAGGCCACGTTCGGGGCTTACGGTGTGCCTGACAATATGTGGACGCCGAAGTTTGGTGATGGTCCAACCGGCTATCTCATTGAGACCGGATCATTCTTTCCGGTGATGTCCGCATCCTCAACGCTTCAGCATGGCGACGAACTGCATCGCCTCATGCGCGATTACTATCCGAACGGCGCCATTTCTTATGCGCACCACGCCACCGGGTTCGACCCGAAGGAGAAATACGGCACGGTCGAACTCGACGACAATGGCGATCCTGAACTGGACTACAAGATTCCCAAAGCAAACGTGAAGCCCATGCAGGAAAGCCTCGTGATGATGGCCAGGCTTCATCTCGCTGCCGGCGCCACGTCTGTTTACATCATGAGAAATCCACCGCTCGAGATCACGAGCGACACGCAGTTTCCGGAAATCAGAAAGATCGATTTCACTCAGCCGCAGCGCGCGACGATTTTTACGGTGCACGTCATGGGCGGATGCCAGATGAACAGCGACAACAAGCGTCGTTGTGTCAACACCGACTTTACTTTTTCGGGAAAGAAGAACTTGTGGGTTGCCGACGGGTCGTTGTTTCCGACTGCGCTCGGCGCCAATCCGCAAGTGACTATTTATTCATTAGCGCTCTGGGCGTCGCGCGAAATCTGCGAGCAGAACCAGGCGTCGTTCCAGCTCAATCACCAACAGGGAGGTGATCTGCCGTGGCCGGGATTCTAGGCGCTTTAGCGCATCCGAAGGAACGCAGTGAAGTAACTGCCACAACGTTCGACTGCCTCAGCCGGGAAACCGCGTTGATTCTCTTTGCCGTCGCGGAAGCCGTGCTCGGCGAAGGATTCCTGGCCAAGGCGCCTCGCTTCATCGAAACGGTAGATGATTTTTTGAACTACCAGCGAAAGGCGCAGCGAGACCAGTTTCTTTTGGCACTGCTTATCACGGAGACGACTCTTCCTCTCACTGTCTCAGGAATGACCAGGCACTTCTCACACCTATCGCTCGCCGATCGAAGAAAGATTCTCGAGAAGCTCCGTTCGAGCAGTCAAGAGTTGCGCCGGAACATCTACGCGGCGTGGGTGAACGTCTCTGCTTCGACCTATTTTGCAAGTGAATTGACCTGGCCTGATTTGAATTACAAAGGTGTGAGTGTGGACCATCCGGAGATCCTGAATCAGCTACCGCCAATCCCATGGCGCCCGGACGATCCACGACCAATCGAAGACTAATTGCCTTTACAGGAGAAAAACGACATGGCTGAAAACGCAAGACTCCAACTGGAATTGCGAGATGTGTACGGGAAATTTCTAGGCCAGAAAGTTGACATAATTCTGCGTCATCAGGTGCTTAGCAAAGTCGAAAAAGCAAGCCTAACTGTGACCAGTAAAATTGAAATCAACGGGTTGCACGGTGCGCCACAGGGCTTGTACAGGATGGAGATCGATCCACCTGCTTATCAGTACGTAAGTCAATTCGTTAACATGAAGGCGAGTGGCATTACGTCGCGCTCGATCACGTTTCCAATCGATCCCGGAAAAGTTAAGAAGGTTAATTTTCCAACCTTTGCAAAGCTGGCCGAAGGGCTGCGCACGTTGTTGGAGAATAGCGACAGAGTTCTTTCCTTCGAGGGAAAGATCGGCACAGAACTCTATACAGCCTTAGACGATCTTCGTAGGGCGGGCTTGTTGAATATTGCGATTAAGACAGGAAACACTCCGCTAACCAATGGAAGGACCGTCCTCTCCTATATACAGAAGCTGAGCGAAATCAGGGGGGATCGCTTTTTTTGTATTGTCCCAAAAGAATTGCGTGAAGAAACAAAGAACAGCGTCGCCGAAGGTTTGTTTCGCAACGTCGATGGTAGTCTGCATCATCCACCCTCCGGTTTTTCCTCCGCGGGAAGCTTCAAGACATCGGACCATTATGGCAACTTGCAGTTGACCTTCTTCATGAAGGGCGATGAATGTGTTGCCGACATCGACATTGATGATGCTGCAGGTTTGGAACATGTCTTCCAGGTTCTTCGGAACAAATTTTCCGGAAGCCCTACACATCCGTACAACATTCACGAAATTCTGGTGGGCCATCAGGGGTTAGATCCTGGCTACACCTTCGTCGTCTAAGTTGTCGATAAGTTCCAGAGTGGGGTAACGCCTAATTTGATTTCTTCTCTGTGCAACCTCTGTGTTCTCTGTGTCTCTGTGGTTATAGAAATGTGCGATACAACAACCACAGAGACACAGAGCACACAAAGGTTGCACAGAGAAATCGAAAATAGGGCGTTACCTGGAGTGGAGGTCTCGTGCCCAGTATCAAACTAACTGACCAACTCGGATTCGAGGTTGATGCCGAGATCAACCCCGACTCCGCAATCGCCAAGTACATCAAAGACCTCTCCAAACTGAAGTTTCAAAAACTCAACTTTGAAGAGTTGAAGAACGTCACTCTCGATCAGGCGCCGGTTAAGAGCCTGCAAACAGGAATCGAATTCGAGCAACCGGTAAACATCGGAGTTGATGACACCGAGATGAAGATCGGCGCCGGTGTTTCAGGTAGTCTCAGGCTGTTATCAACTGACGACGAACAGCTTTTCGATCCGGAAGTCTTCGCGGATCCCATCAACATTGGACCAAATCAGTTCTATGTCGGTGTTGGAATGTCTGCCACCGTATTTTCCGGCCTGACTCATGAATCAGGTGATTTGAGTTTTGGCTTTGACGCAGGCAGCCGGATTTCACTCACGAGCTACAAGTTGTTCGAAACTGCACCGGGTGGCCCATTCCCAAAATTTGTCGACGCCCTCAAAGAATCGATCGCAGGTTTTTCAATTCCTGGAGACTTAGAGGATCTTAAGAAGATGCCTGGAGGTTCCGTTGCCGTAGTTGAAGGGAATGGGAACATTAAACTCTCGGGCAACCTCGATATCTTGAGTGTGGTTAATCCTCTGGCGGTGGTGAGTTTGCCGAATCCTCTTGGCGAGCTAAAGATTTCTTCCGGAAACGCAATCAAAGTTGGCGCCTCGTTTGAGATCACAGGCGCCTATCAGATTCGCGTACATAAAACCGCCAACGACAGAGTGCGACTGGGCTATTACAAGAAACGTGGTACTGAATTCAGTGTGAAAGCTTCGGCCTCGGCAGGCTTGTCGGCGAGCGTCGGAGACTTTGATGTGATCGAACTGGTTTTGAAAGCGATCAGCAGCGATCCGAAAGTCGACATTGAAACACTGAAGCAAGGTGGCCTCAGTGCTGCTCAGATCGAGGCGATCACAAAAGTTGTCGAAGCAGGGATCTCTCGAAAACTCGAAATCGCACTGGGCTTCGAGTTCAGTTCACAAGACACTTCCGAAGCAGCGTTTCTTTTTGAATTCGAGTTGGGCCGGCTTGACGAAGCGGGACGCAAAGCTTTGCACCAAGCGCTCGACGGCGATCTTTCAGGGCTGGCCGCTAACAAAGAAAAACTGCCCGCAGGTGTGCAGTTCGTGCGAAGCATTTTTACTGAGGTTCAAAAGAAGCGACATGCGCTGAAGTTCAACCTGCTGGGCATCTACAACTCTATCTCTGTGAGCAGCCTCGCGCTTAAGGGCAAGGTGTTGTTTGATCGAGAAACCGGCGAAATCATTATTACTGATGCGGCCACAGCTTCTCGCATTGCCGCTTCGACCCTCAACTTTGCCGCCGATAATGAGAAACTCAGAAAGGTCATGGCGGAGAGTGTGCTAATGACCGTGGCTTATAAATTCAGCAAGCTCGTTACTCACACGCAACCGGAACTCGCGATCACTCACTCCTACTTCGAATTACATTCAAACACCAATACGGGCGACTTGCGCAACAACCTCGACGTCTTCGAGGCGTTGGGGTTGCTCAAAGCGAGTGAGAAGAACAACCTGATCGGCGGAGCAAATACGTTCGGCAAGTCCACCCTTCTTGCTGAAACATCGTATGACGACGCTCTGGTGAACAGTCTTTTTCTTAACAACGGTTCACCGCGGTCACAAGGCGAATATGAGACTGCCGGTCGAAAGGCGATCGCATTGCTTGTGCAGAGCGATGAGAAAGAGGCATTTCGACGAAAACCCGCAACTGATAATGCGCTTTGGAAGGAGATGTCGAAACAGGGCCAGGCGAATCTCAAATTCATCGATGGTCTCAAGACTCTTAACTCTGTCGCACTGGGAGTAGTCACTACGGATTACACAGTTATCAAGTGGTGGGCCGAGTCGATGGAAGAGATGAGTAGGAGTCTCGCCGAGATGAGAAAGTTTCTCGACGAACACCCCGGCATCGATCCTGAAAACAAGCAGTTCAAGTCGTTACGCAAGAAACTTGGTTCAAAGTTAAAAGAGGTCGCGAGTGGAACCAAGCGACAGTTCGGTGATCCGTGGGGGCTGGTGGCGATGGACCAGGCCGGCGGCGGACGAGCGAACGCGAAAGCCCTGATTACCGGCCCGAGTGTGGCAGTTTTTCGTGAGCGGACTAAATAACAACTAACGGGAGCACTTGTATGCCTGATTATTATTCCGAACCATTTCTGCATCTTGCCGGTCTGACTCATAAATCTGCACTGATCGCCTGGGGTGCGTTTTACTTTCGCGTGAAGAACAACGAATCGGATTTTAAGCTGGTCGATGACGACGACCTGGATAATGTGCATCCGCCGCGTCACCAAACCGTCGGCGCAAGGTCGGAGCCGTACGGAAGAGCTAGAGTTGAAGTTATGAATTTGGCTGGTGTTGTGGTCGCCTCCCGCTTCACAGATACAGCCAACCACTGCTGGGTGTTCGGTCTTGAGCCTGATACCGAATACACCTATCGCGTGATTGTTAACGATGAAGAATGGGCCGGCGGCAACCGTCGCAATTGGGAACGAGTTGGCGACCAGATGGGGCTTGGGCCAAAGAGTCGGCCGTACAAGAACCGCTTCCGAACACATCCTGATCCGATGAAGTCATCGACTTCACCGTTCACCTTTGCCGTCATTGGAGATTTTGGCGTCGGGATCAAGAAGGACAAAGATCGCGGGCAACGGCAAATTGCCGAGGCGCTGGAAAAGGCTGTTGACGAGTTTGGCGTAAGACTGATCTTGACAACCGGCGACAACATTTATCGCACTGACGCCTTGTTTGGTTTGTTCGGTGGCAATAGCGGCAGCGAAGACGACGATTGGTACTTCACTTATTACCAACCCTACCGTTATGTAATCAACCGGGTGCCGGTCTATCCGACCATCGGCAATCATGATGCAGGCGAGACTGAAAGCCGCGACGATCGCGAACAGTTGGTTGATAACTTTTACGTCAATGAGCGCATTGCCGGCGAAGAGGCTGCGGGAAGAGCTTCGATCGACCCCGGGCTGTTTTACCGCTTTCGCTACAGCGCCGACGTCGAGTTCATCTGCATTGACACGTCGAAAGAGCCGTCCGTTTTCAACAAGCGACTTTTCGATCATCCGAAACATCAGGAATTCTTGAATTCGGCTTTGCCCGCTACGACCGCGGGCCAGAACGCGATGTGGCGCATACCGTTTTGCCATCACCCGCCGTTCTGCGCCGGACCGGCGCATCACAACACTGACGGAATGAGCGATATAGTCAAACGCTTCGAGAAGGCTGGAGTGAAGGTGGTGCTCAGTGGCCACGAACATCAGTTTCAGCACAGCCGTGCAAATGGCATCGACTATCTGGTGACGGGCGGGGCAGGGCAGTTAAGGACCGACACGCCTGATAAATTCGCAAAAGCGAAAACCCTCTCGTGGGCCGCGACCTATCATTTTCTGTTGGTTACCGTGGATGGAAAGCGAATGACTATTCGACCCATCGGACAGTTAAACAACGCAGGCAAACTGGTCGATATCGCAAGGAAGTCTCCTAACAACACCGCCGTTAACGCGGAGATAGTTGTGACTCTTCCGTAGGTCGAACCGAATGTTAGTTGAGTGTTGGGTATTCGAAGTTCTGGAAGCTTGCTGGTCGAGCGTCAGCGGTTAAACCACTATTCGGTTTGGATGTTTCCGATCTCTTCAACTACGACCGGAACGCCCTCAACCGATGAAGGAATATGCTTCCGGCTTTCGGTCGCCATCTCATGATCAATATTAACTTTCACGCAGGGTTTACCTTCGTCATCCCACGTAATTCCAATACCATTAATTCCAGGCAAGCCTTTGAGGATTTCTTTGGTTGCTTCCTTCGCCTGCCTGGCAGTTTGCATGCTAGCCATATCTACAATAACGAAAGTTCGAGTGTCTCCAGAACAGTGGACATGTTGCAACTATAACTCACTCCCACCCTTTTATTGGCCTTAATCTTTTCTCCACCAGCGAAGTGCAATCCGATTGCCCACAGTCCATTCTTTGTAAATACCATACTGCCTGAGTCGCCAGGCTTACTGAACGGTTTCTGGTTCGACTGCCAGTTAATTTCGATTACGTTATCAAACACCACGTTGCCGATCGATGTCTTTACTATGACATTGTCGACCGCGACAGCAGCTATGCTTCCTTCCGTATACCCGGTGGTCCGACCAAATTTGCAGACCACAGTATCCCTACTGAGTAAGTCAAGCAATTCGTCAGTCGCTTTGACTTGCCGAATCATTTTACCCTGTAGCGGGAAACCTGTCGGAATCCGGTTTGACTCGTGTTGGATATCGTCATCCAGAGTTGCAACAGCCGCATCAATTGAGTCTCGATCGTTCTTTGTAATCACACAGTAATTGGAGAGAGTTCCTATCTTTCTTTTTCCCGTCAGCTTCACGTCAGGACGGCCGGGTTGGAAGATGGGATCGTCAAGCTCCGCTGAACCCATGAGCGCCAGTACGTGATTATTGCTCAAAATACACTCTGCTCCATCAGTGTCCGATACGAAAGCTCCCAAGGTGCCGGCGCCGCCAGAAGTGTGACCGATCGATAAGCCCAGGTGAAGAGGCCGCTTTTCTTCTTTCAACGCCTTATGCCCTGAAACATCGAGGACTGTCGTGCGGGCGGGAATCTCGATTGAGGGTACCACAACTATATTCGCTTCCTGCTTTGCCCTCTTTTTAAACTCCTGAGCCGCTTCATAAGCTGCACCATGACGACGGTGCACACGAAGCTCAAGTTTGTATGTCTTGTTTCGAGATCTCGAATAGCCGACAGCGAGACGACTTTCTACATTAGGACTTGCCAGGCCTTGTGTTTGCGCTGCCGCACTGAGTTTAGCCGACTGTGCCCAAAGAGATTTAAGAACCTCGTTCTTTAATTCCAGGACCGAATCTTTTCTCATAGAGCCTCCACTAAACACGAGAAATTAGATTGCTCAAAAATACGAACTGAAATCCGTTTGGTTGTAACGATCACTTGAAACAAAAGAGAGAGTTGTCATTGAACGGGTAATGAGAACCCCCGTCTCCATGAAGTCACCCAGGACGTTTTAAGGTTGGTCAAACTGCTACCGGGTGAAATAACTGGTGATTCACACGGCCTTCATTTTAATTATGGCTGGACGCGAGTGTGCAGGCAGCAAGGACTCGGAGAGTTCAGCCAGTAACGATTGAGCCTCAGCAGAATATTCCCAGTCAAACTGAATGTCAATGTGGGTTTTCGCGGTAAAAATGCTTACGTTTACTCATTTTCGTCGTCACTTAAAACAGGGAGCGTGTGTGTATGAGGAATTACGGTTTCGCCTTCTGCTTCTCCAATTCGGCGATCTGATCCAGGTCGGCTTGAGCCTTGGCTTTATCGCCCATTTTTTCATACGCCTTTGCTCTTTTTTGATAGGCCAGTATGTAAGCAGGTTCTTGCCGGATGGCCCCTGAATATTCGGCAATGGCGCGGTTGTCATCGCCTTTCTCAGAGTAAGCGTCGCCGCGATAGAGGTAAGGCCCGGTTGTTTTAGGAGTTAACTCGGTAACCTTATCGAAGTCGGCTATCGCACGGTCGTACTCGCGTCTGTGGTAGTGAGTAATCCCGCGGTTGTAATAGGCATCTGCGTATCGAGGACTTATCTCGATAGCCTTATCAAAGTCGACGAGCGCCATTTCGTAATCGCGTTTGTGAAGGTAACTCATGGCCCGGCACTGGCGGACTCCCAAATGTGCAGGGTTTAGTTGGATGGCCTGGTTGGAGTTAGCAATCGCCACATCGTAATTACCCAGCACGTAGTTAGCCTCCGCAGTGGCCCAGTAAAAATCCAAATCGTTCTTCCGGCTTGCCAGCAGTCGGAGCGCCTCTTCGGCCTTCGCTTTGGCTTCCTCAGTCTTTCCCAGAGCTAATAACAGCCTGCTGATCATCGCGGTGTAAACACCATCTGGTGGTCCGGGTAGCGCAAATGCTTTTTCTTGCTGAATCTTGCCGGCGTCCTTTAGTGCGGCGGCAATTTGCTTAAACTCAGCCATCGCACCAGCGAAGTCGTTAACTGCGCGTTCGACGAACTTATTAAATCGCGAGGGATCATTCAGATTACATTTCTTGTCTTGTGTGACAAGAAACGCGAATTTCTGCTCTCTGCTGTCCGATGCCGCGAGCCGCTCTTTTAGATTTATCTGTAGGCCGGACCATTGCTGACGAAACCTGGTGCCTGGTTTTTCCTCTAAGTCTGTTCGGGGCACGTCAAACGCATGCGATTTGTCTCCTTGTTCAACCTTGAAGACGACTCGCGAGGGCGTAATGTATAACCATCCCCTCTCCGGAAAAGAGGTCCCGCCCCAAATCTGAACGCGGCGATGCATGTGGTCCACCTTTACCGCCAGCGCCTCTTCCTGATTTTCCATCAGCGTATGACTGAGGAAGAATCCACAACGCGGCAGTTTTTCGCCTTTGTCGGAGAATTTTAGTGTGGGGCGATCTTGCGCATCGAAAATAACGGCCTGCGGGTCGCCATCCTTCTGTGCGTGCGCCGTATGAGGCATGGCAAGAATTAGCAGTGCACTTGACACTGTTATCATCAACGTTGTGAGTCTCATTTGATCTCCTAACCTGGGAGTCGTAAGCTCTGCGCTCTGCAAGAAATATCTATCAGATGCCGTGCAAGTCAAGCAGCAATGAGTAAAAACATTCCAATGCGACCAATAGGTTTTGTGAGAAGCCCCTACTCGGATACCGCACAGGTGCCGAAAGGGTTTGGCGCAAAACATGAAGCTGAAGGCCTAATCGAAATTCTTCCGGAGTACGAACTCGGATTGACCGACATCGAAGGAATCTCCCACTTGTTCATCATCTGGGTGTTTGATCGGTCTGAAGGTTACGAGTTGCTTGGAACTCCGCCTACCGACACTAAGCCACATGGTGTTTTCGCCACTCGTTCGCCGTACCGGCCGAATCCTATTGGTCTGACTGTCGTGAAACTCGTTGGGCGCGATGGTCCAAGGTTGCGAGTCGTCGGGTTGGACATGCTGGATGGCACGCCAATACTCGACATCAAACCGTATCTATCGAGCGTTCCGGAGAGCGATCTGCGGCGTGGTTGGCTCGACGAAGCTGAAGCACGTCGCGGAAAGTAAAGGATCGATCAAGCCATGAGATTCGAATTTTTAACCACAGCTACCACGGATTAAATCCGGATTTTTATCCGTATTATCTGTGGGCCATAACTTTGATTACTACTTAATGGCGATCGGGTTGATGATTGCCTGGACGCCGCCGGTTATTCGCGCCGGTCCGAGCGTGAACAGAAATTCCCATGCCTGATCCTTGACCATCTCTTCGGTATTCATGTTCTCGAGGATGTAAATTCCATTGAGCGCCAGCAGGATCTGGTGGACTTCATAAATGCCCGCGTCCTTTTCGAAAGGGATCACTTCAAGGTTCGCGGTGTCAGCGCCAACCATCGCCACTTCGAGGGAGGCAAGATAGTTTGCTCCTTCACGGCCGAGTCCCGGATTCACGCTCACGAAACGCTTGTTATCCTGCCCGCGAATCTTTTGCCAGCCCGTGTAGAAGAGTACAACGTCGCCTTTTTCAAGCGAACGGATGTTTTGCCGTTTCATTGCACCTTCGATTTCCGCACGGTTGAAAGCGGTGCCTTCCTTCACAATGTCCGTGTTGAAGTAACCGGCCATGTCGAGCAACACGCCACGCGTGGCAACTGCGGGGACATTCTCGATGCCCAGTTTCTTCAAACCGTCGGGCATAGCAAAGTCAGCAGCCTTGTTGCAGTTGAAATAGAGACTGTCGATCCCGAGGTGTCCTAAGCCGTCAAGCTGCGAACCGATCCCAACCCAACCGTTGATGATGTCGTCGTTGTAAGTGGCTTTGTTTGGTCCAATGGTCGACCCACCCGCCTGCCCAGGTTGGAGCACTGTTATCGCAAACGTGCGTGTGCCGTAGGCGGGTGTGTCTTTGTTTGTTTCGATCCCGAGCCGATAAGTTTTCCCGCGCGTTATCAGCTTTGAGGCCGCGAGCGTTTTTGCCGGCGTGACATGATTGAGATTGCCAATCTGATCGTTTGGTCCAAACTTCGAAGCCGTCGCGCAAGGCTTTTGTTGGGCATACACGGTAGCGGTGATGACAACGACAAGGCCGCAGGCCGCAGACAGCCTTTCAGACTTTAATCTCATACAGTGCTCCTTCCAGGCTATCATCGTCGTCGAGCTTTATTTGCGGAGATTTTTTATCAAACAAGAGATGTAGTAACAACCATCGGGTCAATTTTCGGGTGCCTTAATTAATCTGCGTCCTCTGCGTATCTTTGCGCTCTCTGCGCTCTCTGAATCGAAACGAGCCTTTATAACACAGAGATCGCAGAGATTACGCTGAGGACCGCAGAGAGAAATCGATCACGTATTACTGATCGTGACTCACACACAAAAAGAGACACGGCGGCATGATTGCTTTCCGCCGTGTCTCTCTTCTTTTACTCTCCGCTCTCTTCAGTAAGTGAAGAAAGTTAGTGCGACCCTATCCCAATATGTATGGGATTGGATTGACTCGTCGCGCCGCGATCATCCGTAGCAACTGCCCACACCATGTAATGCCCCGGCGTCGTCAGTTTGAGCGAGACGGTATGAGTCGAACCCGAACGCGTTCCGATGCCAATCGACTTGTCGAGAGACAAAAAGTAATCTGCCTCTCTCACGAAAAACTCGACCTGCTTGATGCCGTCGGTGGCGTCGGTGGCGTTGGCGGTGACTGTAATATTAGCCCCGACAGCGAACATCGAGTTGTCACCTGGCTGATTAAGCAGGACAACGGGCGGAACGTTTTCAACCACTACGACAGTTGTATCCGTGATGGACTGTCGCTTCTCATTGTCTACTGCTACTGCCCGGATCCTATGCGCTCCAGGTGATGCGCCCTGCCATTGGAAGCTATAGGGTGCTGTGTCATCTGACCCAAGTAGTTTCCCGTCCGCGTAGAATGAGACCGACTTGATCTGCCCGTCTGTATCAAGCGCCTCGGCTTGAATCGAAATGATCTGCCCGGTCTGCCACAGCGAGCCTTCGGTAGCCGCTGCGAAACCCACCTCGGGCGCGAAACTCTGCACAGCGGGATTCGCGTACAGTTCGAGGTCGAAGGTCAGGTCCGGACTGTCAAGCGCATTCTGATGAATCGCAACCGCGATTGTGTTGCGACCCTGACGCAGGAGTCCTGGATTGACCTGAATCGGGAAGAAGATTTTTTCCTCCAATCCGTCTACCTCGCGAGTTGCTAAGGTTGATCCATTCACCGTGCCCCCTGCCATGTTAATGCGGCGAAGTTCGCTTCCATTCAAATAAACCACCGCGCCGTCGTCGCGCTTGAGGCGCAGAACCAGGCTCCGGTAAAAGCTTGGATCAGCGACCTCAAACGTGTGCCGGAAATAAGTGGCAACCCGCTTGGCATCGGCCGCTGCGCCGCTAATGTGTGTCGCCGGCTCGTCGCCGAATCCCAACTCCGCACGGCCCTGCTTCCATTGCGAATCATCGAAGTCAGTAGCGGTCCAATTCGTGGCAGGGGTGTTTCCGGTGTCCAGATAACGCCACTGGCTGCCCTTCTTGACGAGAACGATCTTCTGGAAGTCGGCTTCAAAGCGTTGCCCGCCCACCACGGCGTTGGGATTGTCGGGCGTGCCAAGTTGTATCAAGTCCCACCGGGGTACTACTCCCGCTGGCACTTGCTGATTCTTGTTCAGCACAAACTTCACCTCTACGGGAAAAGCTTCCTGCGGTTCGAGCCGGATGTTCGTCAGCACGGTCTGTAGGTTTGTGACTCTGATGGTTGTTGGTCCAACGACTTCGAACCCGTCACCGGCTGTATTACCTTCCTTCCAACGCGCAAACAGTTCCGGTTTCATATCCACAAAGATGTTGCCGTAATCCAGGAACGTAGGTCCTTGAGTCGGTTTCACCAGGCGTAATTGTGTCATCACCGGTTGGGGGAAGATGTTGCGAATTAGAATGGATGCCGCCATTGCGCCGCCGGGGAAATTGTCAACCACGGTGACATTCTTCCAGGCGATGTTGTTGTTGTTCCGTACGTTCGTGTGGACGTTCACAATTTCGGGAAACGTCATGCCAAACGGCGCGGTGGGGGATGTCTCGATACGTCCCAGCAGACACATATGTCCCGGATCGCCAAAGCAGCCGAAGTCGGCAGGATTGGGCGGATACCATGGAACCTGTATGACCACGGCTTCGCCGGGCTGCAAGATCGGAACGACCAGCGGCGCCGTGTCGTAGATTGGCGGCGAGACGACCGACGGGTGCTTCGGATTCTTGGTCACGATATAACCGTCCGCGATGGTCCATGGCTGGATGGCTGGTCCAGTGCCGTCCCACGGTCGCATGTTAGTTGTGATGTTGATGTTGGCGGAATGGCCGTCGTAGGCCGTTGCCGGATCAAGCCGCGTCAGTGATGCCGGATTGCGTTGCCACTGCGCCCAGAGCCGGTCCACGTTGCCATGCAACATGAAGAAGAACGGATCTTCCGCAGCTTGCGGGATAAAGCTCATGTTGCCGGTAAGCCCACCGATGTAGACATGCGAATAGTTGTGTGGGTGACTTGGATTACCTTCTATAGCTACGTTGAGGCCACTGGGAGCGTAAGAAGGCACCGCCATAATGGAGGCGTCCGTAGTTGTGGTCGGCACAGTCGCACCGGCGTTGCCGCCCAGATCGCGGGAAACCGCTGGCGGAAAGAGCGTTGGTCCTACACCCGGATGGAATGGGGGACCGATCGGGGCTGCGCCTGGGCCGCTGCCTGACGCGCCCATAAAACTGGAGTTGAAGAAACCGGACGGATCGGTGGTCCAGTCCCAGTAAAGCAGCGTGACAAGCGGATTGGCTTCCTGAAGCAGTACTTCGTAGCGATTGATGAACTCTCGGTGCCACGGGAGAAAAGCAGAGGTGCCGTGTCGGTTGGATGGGCCACCCTGGTGCACCTGATCTTGTTTGTGCCAGTAACTGAGGCCGCCGGGAAAGACGAAGGCCGGAAGTGTTCCCACTGAGAGAATTGCATCGCGGTAAGCATCACGTTCGGCTGCCGTCGCCGTCGCCCCATTCTTACGCGGCTTGGTGACTTCCGCGCCGTAGAGTTTGGTTGGCCCACAGTTGCTTGCCATGTAATCCACCCATTGCGCCGGCCAGCCGAGTCCGGTGGATGCCTTGGCCCAGTAAAGCCTCAATCGCTCCGTGCCGGTCGAGGCAGAAGTGCCACGATTACGCACGCGTATGTACACATAGTTGGGCGTGCTGAATTTCGGATCACGATATTCCGGGTTCTCGTGTGGCAGCGGAGTCCACGGGGGTGTCAACTCGGGAAAGGGGAAAGGTTGATAATTCGGATCCGGGTTGTTTCGCACCCAGATGTCTTCTGTCACCCACATGGGTCCAGTATCCGGGTTTGGCTCGATGCCTGTGTCTGCTGGTGTGTCCTTCATGTAGAGATCAGGTCCAGCCTGAACGACCTTGCCGACCTTGATGTCGCTAACTTTAAGCATTTGTGTGTGACCGACAGAAAACACCGGCACAAGCGCGATAACAAGCACGAGGATGAGGGTAAGCAGTTTCCTCTTCATGTGATTCTCCTTAAAAGAGTCCTACACCACGGCGAGGGTAGACGTCAGAGGTGAAAACTCGGGTTTTGACTTTTAAGCAGTAGGCAAGTTGGTGAACGTGATTGTTATGAGGCTCCCACTGTCCTCATGATCACTCGGGGTGTTCAACCGCAGAGTAGTTCTATCTTGCTGTTCTCCTTGTAGATGGTGACTTCACGATCCACGATTGAGGATTACGGAGTCGCCAATTGAGTCTGACTTGCTGAGGTCAGAGAACGTGTTGACCATGAGATGCCGGTGAACAGCGAGGCAAGATTGCATCTCATGGAGACGTACTAACGCAAATTTTCGGGGGAATGAAATGTACGATAGTCCTGTGGCAGACAACGTGTCAATTTTGTCCGAATGGAGGTAGTGACTTAATTCAGGTAAATCATCTCTGCGGTCTCTGCGAAATCTTTGCGCTCTCTGCGTCGAAACGAGCCTCTGTAACACAGAGATCGCAGAGATTACGCAGAGGACGGCAGAGAGAATTCAATTTAAGACACGACCCGAATGGACCAGCAGGAAATCACCGCGGGACAAGCTTTGCGGCCCTCGGAATTGCCTCAATCGCTTTCAAGATTTGTGGGTCACCGGCTTTCAGGATTCGATCCGCGGTGAGCGAGCCGTAAAAGGCCATCGCAATGTTGTAGCGGAGTTGGCGCGTGATGAATTCGCGGTTGGTGTCGAGTTGTTTATCGGTCAGCTTGTAACCCGAGTCTTTGGCAACGAACTCCTTGAAGGCGTTGAATAGGCTGTCAGTAATCGGGAATTCGTCGGGTTTGAGGTCATGGCTGAAGTCAACCGGATTGCGTACCTGGTAAGAGTTGAAGCCGGCGATGCGCCCGTTCACCAGCCCGCGCGCAAATCCGAAGACCAGATCAACCATCAGTTGTTGCTCACTGCTGATCTTCACTGACCTGACGACTTCGTCCGGTTCGATGCCGCCTCGGGAACCACCGAAGCCGGGCTCGATTCTTTGTGCCGAGCCCGTGGAGTAGAAACTCAAGTTGGAGTAATCGCCCTGAATAAAGCGGCCTGACGGCGTCACGGATTTTGAGATGGTGAGCAGTAATGCGGAGCCGTGCTTCAGTTCGTAAGGAAACTGTATAAGACCATGGCCGAAAGTAGTTTCACCGACGATTAACGCTCGTTTGTGATCCTGTAGAGCGCCCGAGACTATCTCAGGCGCCGAGGATGTTCGTTCGTTAACCAGCACCACTACCGGTGACTTATCGGGATTGCTGTTGATCGATTTGTACTGAACCGCATCATAATTGGTTTTGCGACTGCTTTGCGTGAGAATGAGCTGTCCCACTGGGAGAAACTGATTGGCCACTCTGACACTCTCAATCATCAAACCGCCCCGGTTATTCCGCAGGTCGAGCACCAGCGCGGCCATCCCTTTCTTATGCAACTCTTGCAGTTTATCGCTGAATGCCTCCCCGCTGCCCCAATTGAAATCGGTTCTCAGATCGATGTAACCGACACCTGCTTCAATCATGTAGGCATCCCGCACAGGCGATTGTGAAAATGAGGCCCGGATAACCTCAATAGTCTGGAGTTCGATTTCACCGCCGCGTTCAATTGTAATTTTGACTCGTGAATCACGCGGGCCTTGCAACTTCTTGACCACTTCGGCCAGCGAGCGGCCTTTCGAGTCCCAGTTATCAATCTTGATGATCTCATCGCCAAACCTCAAACCCGTGATGGCGGCAGGCGACCCTTGCAAGGCGGAATGAACAAAAATCCTTCGTTCACCCCCGACCACGTGATCCTGAAGTTTAATGCCGATGCCGGCGATGGGTGGATTAAGTCTGAACTCCGAGTATTCTTTAGCGTCAAAGTAAGTTGAGTACGGATCGAGCGTGCGCAGCGAAGCGGTGATCGTCCATTTAAAGACGTTGGGGTAATTCAAATGTTTTCCGTCAACGTGGTTCTTTTTGATTATGTCGAGGGCTTCGCTGACACTCTCTTTGACTTTCTTTGAGTCAATATTTTCCTGCGGAGTGACGACTGACCTAGCCGTGTCTGCCGGCATGCTTTGCGCAGCAGCATTAATTCTTGATAACTGAGAAACGACTGCGAAGAGGAGGAGTAATATCCCAGTGCGAATACAACGGCGCCTGCTTGTAAATGTCATAAAAATCCTTTGAGGAAATTGAGTGCGTGAGTTTCAAAGCTCTGAGCTTGGGTATAAACCGATTTTCCCGACTGCCTGTGAGAGCGGCCCGAATTCTACACTGCTTCCAAATCGGGTTCAATAAATTTTGTAGGCCGCGCCAAGTGTGGCAAGCCGAATTGAAAGAAGAGTCTTATTTAAAATAATCATCTCTGCGCTCTCTGCGAAATCTCTGCGTTCTCTGCGTCGAAACGAGCTTCTGTAACACAGAGATCGCGGAGATTTACGCAGAGGACCGCAGAGAGAATTCAATTTAAGACAGCACCGAATTGAAGGTAGTGCCCAAATTCAATTTCTTCTCTGTGCAACCTCTGTGTTCTCTGTGTCTCTGTGGTTATAAGAATGTGCGACACAACAACCACAGAGACACAGAGAACACAGAGCCTGCACAGAGAAAGCCAAAATAGGGCACTACCGAATTGAAAGAGGTCTTGACATGAACCGCTAATCTGAAATATACCGTGCGGTATCTCAAGCGGTTGAACTCTCCGAGACTCTGCGTCCTCGCATCCTCGTCAAGTTCAGTCAACCTTCTTTCTCAAGCTGTTTAGATGATACGCGTGGGCATCGCCTCAAGATGTGCACAGGTTTTCACTCTCGAGTAAATGAGCAACTGCGAACCCCGATCGGACAATCAAATGCAACAGATGAAATGCCCCCAATGCGGTCTTGTTAATTCGTCGGACGTTGCAATCTGCGAACGTTGCGGAGCGCCATGCGCTGACAACTACGCAAATGCGCCCGCGCCGGAATCGGCAAAGCCGGATTTACCAACCCTCACCTTCGCACACGACGTGTCGACGGATTCGAAAACATGGAAGCTTGTTCTCGCCGTGATTTTGGTGGTTGCCGTGTGTGGCGCTGCATGGGCCCTCTACACGTGGCGTGACGATTTGCGACGGCGCACCGGTTTGGGCCTCGCGAAGCGGAAGGCGCCGCCGAGTCTTGACGAGCGAACACGCGACACGCTGCTTTCATATCTCGCGCAACCCGGCTACGCAGGCGAGCGATTGGCCGAACAGGTGCTTGGCCCCGCGCGACTGGAGTTGCTGCAATTATCCGATCGCGAGATCTACTTCGCGGTTCCCCAGGAGGATCAGACAGGGCAGACGTTCGATGCGATAATCGCGCGCTTCGTCGTCGACCCGAAGCGGATCGTGCTGGCAGAGGACGATGGCGCGGGCCGGCTCCGCCTTGGCAAGTATTCGCTACCCCGCTCAGAGAACAAGCACTACTTCTTTAAGACGGCTATCGACAACGTCAAGTTTGATCCGCAGTCGGTCCTCGAGTTTCATTTCCAGTCAGGGATCTACAAGCTCGACATGCGCGAGTTGACTGACTTTGTCCAGAACAAGAGTATCTTCGGCGGACGAATGCGCGCGCGCTCAGGACAAATCCGTGCGGGCTTGCCCGTGGTTTTCGCCAATCACGGCGCGTTTGTTGCGCGGCCCGAAGAGACGTCACTGCGCCGCTTCGTGGACGAATTGACGCGCGACCTTCCAGTCGAGGGCGGGCGCGAGGCGCGCGTGCAGCGTGTGCTTGATTTCGTCTCGCGCGAAATCATATACGACCTGCGCGAGGCTACTTACAACTTCGAGATGTTAAAGAGGCCGAACGAAGTCTTGATGACGGGGGTGTCGGATTGCAGCAACAAAGCCATCCTCCTCGGCTCGCTGCTGGAACAACTCGGCGAAGACTACCTGTTCGTCTATACGCCGGATCACATCACTGTCGCCGTAAGGCAAGGTGGCTTCCCCGCGCGCAACGGCCTCTCGCTCGACTGGGAAGGCCAAACCTGGCTCATCGCCGAAGGCACCGTTCCCGGCTTTCGCATCGGCGTCGACCGCGTGCGTGAAGAGGAGCGCCTCAAGCAATTCAAGCACGTCCAGCGCCCCCGCGACCGTGACGTTATCTTCGACCTGGCCTCGGGTAGCCAGTTGTTATTTCAATAGAGAGGGACTGCCAAACAACAATCGGAACGGTGGAAAGATACTGACATCTGCGTGGCGGCGTTAACCCGGAATGCCGAGCTTGTAGAGCCGGGTGACGAAGTCACCCTTCGATCGGGTGCCGTCGCCCAGGTAGCTGGAGCCGATCGCGTACAGCAGAATGCAGGTACTCGGAGTGCCGTAGACCCCATGCGATGCTGTTGACGGCAGTCCTCCCCACACGTGTAACAGCCGGCACGGCAGCTCGAGCTTGAAGGTTCCAAGCAGAGATAAGTTCGCACTATCAATCATAAAAATTGTTCGCCCGTGCGAAACGAACAACTTTCTGCCGTCTAAAGTACGCACCATACTCGCCGCATGCGCTGTCTTCCAGAGGTCCAGCGGCGTTCTTTGTCGTGTGTCCCTCGTAAGATCAACCACATCTTCACCGCGCGGGAGCGAGAGGCTGTGCGTTTGTTTCCAGCCGACATTATCAACGCGCGTGATTCGCAAACCCTCTCTGTCCCCTTGGGAGTGAGCACAAAAGATTTCCTTGCCTTCGCGACCATAAACGATGGCTTCTTCCCGGCCGGCAGACTGAACACTGATCGAGCGAATTGTCGCTTCGTCACTTCCGACGACAAAGAGTCCTCCATTAATACCAACAGCCGCTTCCCGCGTACGCTCACCTCTGGTACTGACGATCGAAGGCGAAAGGGCCATTGGAGAACTGGTCGAGGGTGTGACCCAGGCTGGAAATCCTGCAACGCGACTCTGCTCACGAAAACCTTTAACAGCGTCCAGGGAAATGTCCGCGGTTTCGCGAGCGTACATTCGCCTGGCATGATCTTTCCCGATAAACCGGCGAACCAGCGAATAATGAAATCTGACGTTCGGCGGGCTTGACCTTTTGTCGTCCTTCATTACCAACAAACAGTAGACACTATCGTAATCAGACTTGATGGCGCTGATGACCGTGTAATTGGGATTCGCGAGCTTAGTCTCATATTGAAACGCCGAGTCGAACACCAGCGTTTCGTTGTTATCACCAAACATGGCCAGCACATAATCCGGAGTGACGGCTACATCATTGGGTGCCGCAAACACACCCCTGCCGGAGAACTTTTGACTCGGCGTGACGGAAAGACTGTCAGGATTGATTTTCAGTACCTGTGCTTGCAATTGATTGTCAGGCATCGCAACCGGGAGATAGATTGCTTCGCCACGCTCAGTGGGCATGCCGTCGCCAAGATAGACGCCGTTCAAATCGCTCTTTTGCACATAGCTGATCTTACATTCGTAATGGGTGGCGTCGGAGCCCGGTAACAATTCGAGCTGAAGTGCTTCCGTACGGTCGAGATTGATGCGAATCGATTTATTTTGCCGCGACCTACTCGACGACATCTCGATCCCTGGCGGCAGGCTGAAATCGACATCGACGTGCACTTCGCCGGCTCCATACGCGAAAAGCAAAAAGTTCGGCGTGTCGTAGCTGATCTTTATTTCGTTCTCAAAGAGGCGTTGCTCCCTCTCAAATTGATCCATTGCTGCAGGTGCGCGCTTCCACAATCGAAAAGTTGTGGCGTTGATCACCTTGAGCCACAGTCCTTCGAAGAGTGGATTCGGCTTCGGTATGACAAGGGGAGTGTTGGTTGCGTGTTGGACCATCGTGCCCGGTATTTCGGCAATAGATTGGGTGCCTTGTCCGGCGTCCGCAATGCGCTTGAAGACGGAGGTTGCTGTTCTGAGGTCTGGACCAGAAAAGGTAAGTTCAAGAAGGTAATTGTGTATTACCCCATCCGGAGGTTGGACCAAAAAACGCAACTGCACCGGCGTAGGATCCGCTTCGTTATAGCGGAATTCAAATGTCTCCGATCCGCCGTTTCTGATGCCATCAGGGAATTCCGAAACAAGTTCGGCCGGCCCCGCTGCACTGAAATCATTTAGACCACTATTGGGTAGCCTGTCGCTCAAGCGCAGCAGTCGCATGCTGGTGTTGTTAGTGATCTTGAATGTTTTCTTTTTGTTTAGATAAGGGGCCAGCGCGGCAGTAGGAACATCCAATACATAATCGTGAGCGAAGAGTGATTCGGAGCCGGCCGGCAGCGTATGAGTTTCTCCTTCAGGCTGAATCACCCACAAACGACGCGAACCAGTCGGACGAAATGCCGCCACTGCGCCGGACTTGATATCGAGATCGTGACCACACCGGGCCCAGTAATTCTTTTGCGGATTGTAGACCAGGTCCTGCGGAAGCTTGTTGGGATCGGCGGCTGGTGTCGAACTGCTATAACCCAACACATTCTGTAGACCGAACCGCTGGAGTTCTGCGAGGGTCGGCACCGAGCTGGGACTCAACACCGCAAGCACACGTCCGACCGGCACAAAAAGTCCTTGCCGGATCATCGATTCCTTTTGTCCATCTTTTTCACTGATTGCGCTCGCGGCCTGGCGAGGCTCGTCGAGAGTGCCTGTCCTCGTGAGTTCAAAGCGAAACATCCTGCCGGAGGTGCGATTCAGAGCGTAAAGCGCATCATCGAAAGTTACTAAGCGAAACTGCGACATCTGTTCGAGCAGCGGTTCAGGACGAAATTCGGCTTTCTTCGTAGCACTGTTGAATCCCACCGAAAATGCGTGCCGCAATGTTCCCGGCGGCGCAGACTCAGCGACGACATACACACGCCCGCCGAAGCCGACAAAATCGAAAGTCGTTCCTTCTCGCGCGACCAGTGGCTGCAGATCGGCCGGAAGAGTCAGCGGCGGAATCTCGTCAGCACTTCCGTTTACTTTGTAAGGTGCTACCTCGAGATCGTCCGCGTTTGTGCGACGTAGCACAACGAATCTTTTGTCAACTCCGGCCAAACTGAGCCACTGCCGTGGCGTCTCTTTACTGACCTTGCTGAAGATCAGTTTCTCCAACGTCGACTCGGGATCAAAGTCACCAATTTCAGCGATGAATAACCCTTCGGTTGTCAGCACGGCGAGCTTCGGTGTCACGATGGCCATCCCCAGCGGCTTGCCGGCGAGGTCGGGCTTCATCATCTGCTTCCATGAGACTACCGATACGCTGGTGCTTTCTTTTCTGATTGGCGGCGCGATTAGATCGACTGTTTCACTGGCAGTCTTGGTCGCAGTGACACGCATCACACCGCTGCCTTCAAAGAAACGACCTTTCGTCTGTTGGGTTAAACGGATAGTTCGGGTTGTATGCGTGCCGGTGTTATTGCGAACGTCGAGTTCAATTTCTTTGACACCCCAGGCGGCCCAATTTATCTCCAGCAGACCGTGCGGAAGGACCTTTTCCGGATTGATGTAGACGTAGGAATACTTGTGATTCGGTGTATCGAGCCAGAGCATTCTCACGACCTGCACATTCGGATTACCGGGGCGTTTCACTTCGGCTTGTAACAGGTACGTCATCCCACCCATCACGCGAACTTCAACCGATCCTTCTGAGATCTTGAAATCGGCGCTCGGATTCGGGCTGAGCGTCAGCTCTGAGTTACCTCCCGGCAATGGACCACGAAGTGTTGCGCTTACACCGTCTTTGATCTTCCAGCAAATCTGCACGAGATCGCCGGGGTTAACCATGGTCGGACTATCGTGAGTTGTTGACAGAGTCACATCCGGAGTCCACTCGCTCTTGTCCGGTTTCAATTCCAGCTTGCCGTTGAATGAGGGATCTCTTTCGTCTTTGCCGTGTTGGTAGCCGTACAGGAAATCGATGTGATCACGATTGGCGCCGGGATCGAGCGGTATGCGAATCGTGAACTCTGCGCCGTTCGGGAGTTTAACCGGAGTTGGCAGATCGACGGCGTTCTGGTCCATGTCGTTGATGAACACAATGACGAGACTCGAATCGGAAGCTTCGCGTCGCACCCAGACGGACCAGCGTTCCGGGCCGGATACGATTCCGGCCAGGCTCTTCGCACCGGGAGGTTTCTCACTACTCGCGGCTGCTACAGCAGCGTCGTTGATCTTGTCGTCGACCAGGTACGCGGGCGGAAACAGTTCGATCACCAGTCTCTTGTCGAGCGAAACACCGCTAATATTCCTGACTCTGATCGTTAATTCGTCGGCCGTGAAAGTGACAACCGCGAGTTCAAGGAGTTGATCTGCCATTACGTTCCTTCAGGTTTGATTGATCCGGGTTAATTCATCTGGTAATCAAGCTGGCACACCAGGACGGTCTGATCCGGCATTGAGCTAATGGGCCGATCGAGCCCCGGAATTATCAAAGACGGATCGTCCGGCAGTAACATTTTGACTTGCTTGATCTGAATGTTTTGTGCCTGGTCGTTTGTGATCCGGATTAGTTTTGTTTGCGGCTCGTGTTCGGGCGAGACCTCGATTCCGTTCGGCAGTGCGAAATTGAAATTCACCCAGACGATACCTCGAGTTGAAATCTTTCCTTCAAACTCGATCGAAAAATCGGAGAACCCATGATCGACCACGATAACGGCGGAATCCAAAATGTAGGCATAGCCGCCGAGCGTCGGCTTGGGCCTGATGCGGAACTGTTTGGAGGAATTGACGAGCACTAACCTCACGCGTTCTGCAAAACGTGCCGGTCGTGGCACGACAATAGTCTCGTTACCTGAATGCAGCATCTGCGTGCCCTCAACTAAGTTACTCGAGAGCTCGTTAGTAGCCTTCGTGAGACGCCTGAACCAGGAGTGGACGGTCGACAAGTCGGGACCGGAAAAGGTCAGTTCCAGAAGGTAGTCTACGTCAGCGCGAAATGAAGGGTCGCGCGCAAATTGTAGCCGGACCTTCACCGGCGATGGGTTTGCGTCGTTGTAGGAGAGCTCGAAAGAGAATTCGTCGACCCCTCTCGTGGGCAACGATGAGATCTCAGCAGGCACGCTGGCGCTGAATTGACTGACGCCTTGCCGGAGATATTCGTAGTTGATTGGTCCAACTTTAAATCCCTGGCATTTGATCGTGAACTTTCGCTTCGTGGTGAGGTAAGGCGCCAGTGCTTTGGTTGGATACTCCGGCTTGTAGTCGTGAACAAAAATATCTTCAGCACCGGCCGCGAGAGTATGTAGCTGGCCGTCAGGTTGAAAAACCCAGACACGCGGCGATGTTCCACTACCCCCGCGAAAGACCCCGACCGCTTGCAGTTGCGCATCGAGATCGTGGCCACATCGTCCCCAATAATCCTTTTGCGGATTGTAGAAGAGATCCTGCGGGATTTTGTCGGAGGTCGGGTCCGGCTGTTCGTAACCTAACGTGTTCTTCAGTCCGTATTGTTCGAGCGACTCCAATGAAGGAACCGAGCTTGGACTCAATACGACCAGGTTACGTCCCAACGGCACGATCAATCCCTGCCTGATCATCGACTCTTCCTGCTCGCCGCGTTTTCTGACGGCGCTCGCCGCCTGGCGCGGTTGCTCGAGAGTGCCGGTCGTAGTGACGTCAAAGCGGAACATCTTGCCCGAGGCACGATTTAATGCATATAGCGCTCCATCGAAGACCGCTAAGCGAAATCCGATCATCGATTCGAGCAACGGTTCAGATCGGTACTCGGCTTTTTTGGTACTGCTGTTGAACGACACCGAGAACGCGCGCCGAATCGCTCCTAAAGCTTCGCCGAATTCGATGACGAGGTAAGCTCTACTACCAAAACTGACGAAATCAAAAGTTATGCGTCCGAATCGGGCTTTGGGAATATTTCCGGGAAGTGTGAGCGGCGGAATCTCATCTGGGTTGCCGTCCAGAGTAAAAGGTGCGATCTGAAAATCCTTATCATTGATTCGTCGCACGCAGAGAAATCTCTTCTCCAGAGCTGTCACGGCGAACCACTCGGTGGATGCGTCGAGGGAAGTGGTGAGAGTGAACGGCAATTCCTGCGTGAACGTTCGCGGATCGACACTGCCGACATGAGCGATGTGTAGTCCCATCGTGGTCAGCAATGCCATCTTGGGAGTATTCACCGCGACACCAACAGGCTGACCGTTGATGTTGGTTTTTTCCAGCGGTATCCATGCCTTTACCTGAACGTGCTTGGTCTTTGGATCATGTCCAGTGGCACTGATGACAATTGCTTCGCTAACAGTTCTCGTATTGTTGATGAAGCGAGTTGCGCTAACGCGCATTACCCCGCTGCCTTCGTAAAAGCGACCGAGTGTTTGTTGAGTAAGCGGGATATTTCGAGTTGTATGACTGCCAACTTCAATCTTTACTTCTTTAGCGCCCCACGCGGCCCATTCAATTTCGATCAGGCCGTGAGGCAACACGGGTGTCGGGCGCGGTGAGATGAAGAGATGCTTCTGGTTTGCGGTATCGAGCCAGAGCATTCTCACCACCTGGACGTTTGGACCTTTCGGTCGTTTTACTTCCGCCTGCAAGAGGTAGGTCAGCGAACTCACCACGACGACTTCAAGCGAGCCTTCCGCGATTTTGAAATTGGCTTTGGGATTGGAGCTGAGCGATAGCTCAGAGTTGCCGCCGGGGAGTGGTCCACGCAGCGTAGCGCTGACACCGTCCTTG
The DNA here is from genome assembly GCA_963708055.1 of uncultured Acidobacteriota bacterium. Lineage (GTDB taxonomy): Bacteria > Acidobacteriota > Blastocatellia > Pyrinomonadales > Pyrinomonadaceae > PSRF01. Next base: position 4,835,829 of record OY970193.1, read on the forward strand.
ATACTCCAAAAGATTTTGACCGTACTCGGCGCCGTAATCGCGGTTGGACTCTGATGATCCGTAGTTAACGTGACGTCGGGCGTCCAATCGATCTCCCCGGCTTGAAGATCGAGTTCGCCGGAAATGGAATTATCACTGGGGTTGGTCCCGTATTGATAGCTATATAAAAGGTTGAGACTCACTTCGCTTGCGTCCGCACTGAGAGGAATGCGAATAGTGAACTCCGCACCGGCCTCGAGTTTTGCCGGCGTCAGGATATTGCCTTCGTCATCCAGGTCGTTGATCAAAACAATGAACAGGCTGGAATCAGTGGTTTCACGTTTGACCCAAACAGACCAGCCTGCTGGTCCAGTGACGATGCCTTTCAGGCTCTTCGATCCCGGGGGGTCTTCGCTTTGCGCAGCTTCAATGGCAGCTTCGGCGATCTCGTCGTTCACCAGATATAGCGGCGGAAAGAATTGGATCACCAGGGTTTTATCGAGAGGTTCGGTGTGGATGTTTTTGACTTTGATCGCCAACTGGTCAGTCGTAAAACTGACGACGGTGAATTTAAGGAGCTCTTGAGCTGCCATTATGTCCCTTCCAGGTTGATTGGATTTCTCTGTGCAACCCCTGTGTGCTCTGTGTCTCTGTGGTTATAGGAATGTGCGATACAACAACCACAGAGACACAGAGCACACAGAGGTTGCACAGAGAAGAAATCTAATTACCGATTACTCTTCGTTGAGCAACAGGAGTCGTCCCTCGGTTACGACTACGGGTTGATCGCCCAAAAATTTTGGGTCGAGGGAGACGACCGTGGACGCGGCCTGATTTGTCACTGGACCACTGAAATTCCAAATCCCTTTGTCACCGGTTGGAGTCGGCAACGCAATCTTGTCGCCCTGCAACAGGACGGGACCGACGCGGAATGAAGTTTCCAATTGCGTCACCGTCTGGTCCAACTCCGCATGGGCCAGGGAAATTGTTTTCGCCGGCACCAGACCGCACGCCGCCTGCACGGAACCCCACGGATCCATCAACATTGTGATCCGGTCCGGCGCCCCAAAACCAACTTGCACCGAGTCAGTCTTCGGGTCGCTGATATATTTGCTCGCCTTGATGTGGTCACTCAGTTGCGGAACTACGACGCGGTCGTAAGCCCCTCCCTTGTAATAACCGATCAGCCCGTCCTCGACATTGTGTAGATCGCCGAGATTGACACGCACGCGCAGAGCATCGAGCGCCGCGTTGCCGGTACCTGGTCGCGCGACGACACGTTCATTCGGATCGGCCCACGCTTTGCCGAATAACTCGAGCCCCATCGTTGCATATACGAGGGCGAGCGGGCGGCCGACGAGCACTGTGTTATGACGCGCCGCGGCCGGGCGAATGCGTTCCAGCGTAGTGTCGATCAAGTTCAGCAGTTCAACTAGTTTCGGATTCTCAATCGGCGTCGTTTGGATAAACGATTTGGCGAACGACTGGAGACTGGGATTGGTGATCTTATCCAAGGCGACACCACCCGCGCCCGGATCCCAACTGACACATCGCCCGCGATCGTCTTTAGTGATCACGAGATGGCCCATCAGGTCGCCGTGCCGGTCGCACAACACGAGGGCCTGGTCCAGCCGGTTAAAGAAAAGCCAACCGCAGATCGGCTTCAATGCCGGATCGCCTTGCTTTACGTTTTTGTCGTCAGGGTCAGGAGTAAAGCGGAAGTTGAGTCGAACGGGCTGCAACACGCGCGGTGGCATTGCGACCACTGATTGGTCATTATGCCAGCGCATGCGCGGGTGAAAGACCTGTCCGGTATTCTTGCTTCGCGCCGCAGTCAAGCCAAGCAGATCCGCTGATTGACCGAAATCATCGATGAGCCAGAGTTCATCAATTCGTAATGCGCCGGCTCGAAGGATCGAGAATAAAGGCGCAGTGCTGGTTGGGGTTGCGGCTGCGGGAGGCGCCAGGCGTTCGCCGATCAAACCGCTCTCGTCGCGCGTCTCGAACGCTTTTCTGACATCGTCTTCGAGAGTCTTTAGAGTCGCATTACCCAGCCATGGTCGCGTCGAATCAGGAGTGATACGCGGCAGCAGCACGTCACGGCGCAACAACGACTGGTGAAAACCGCTTAATGCCTGGCCCATCAATCCGGCGCTCGAGAGTTCCTTGAGTGTCTTATCCCAAACGGTTTCATAACGTGTCAAAACTTCTTTCACCGCGGGAGTGAAGACAGATTTCTGGTCCGGTTGCTTTTTCTCATCAAGGAGTTCGCGCAGAGTGTCGATCGGCTCTTTGAAAATCCGCTCATCAATTGGACTGAGCAGGCTGCGCCCACGAACGGTGTACCCTTTCTGCGGAATCGATTCTCGATTGAGTGGCGCAAAATCAGCTTCACCAAACGTCCAGGTTGGGCCAAAAGGATTTTCCGCGGTGGTTGACTGAGTGGTCGGGAACCATGTGATCTGCCAATCAAGAAAAAGCGGTGACCAGGGTTGCTCTTCCCAAAGATCCGCCAAACGGTACGCACGAATATTCAATGCACCGGGCTTCCCGAAATTAACTTCGTTTTGTGGGAACGATTTCAGGTTTCCATCCCAGGTCAGATCGTGATCGAGTTGCTGCGTCCATAGCCGCCATGTGTCGGCGTCATCAAAACGTTTGCCGTCCGGTAAAGTTCTCGACGCCAGATCAGCAATTGCCTGTTCGACAATCGAGCCTTCATTGAGCAACGCGGTTAACACTGTAGGACATGACGGGAGATGTTTTTGCGCGGCTGCGGCGATTTCTGCAACGCCTGCCGGCGTATCAAACGACTTGCGTTCTTTCTTAACCACGACTTCGCCAAGCGACGCGATCTGTTCCGGCAACCGGCACGGAAGCCGGCGTGGAAACCGATGCTTGGTGGGGCAGCCGCAATTCTTCACCACGATCACCGGATCTGCCGGCAGCCAAAACCGCGGCGCCGCATCGTATTTGAGTTCCAGTTCCGGCGGCAGAGTTTTCTTTAACTGGTCCGGGAGCGGTTGTAGTTGTTGAAGTTGTAGGTTGAGTCGCGCTCGCACTTCGGAAACGTCTTTGACGAGATCGCGGCAGTCCTTTTCTTCAGTCTCTATGCCGCGTGCGAGGCGATCGCGTGTCTTGGCGCACAATCTCCACCAGCGCGCATAAAGATCCTGTTGCAAGGCCGCGAGTTCGCGGCTGGTGGCGTCAACATCAGATTGAATCGAGTTGAGTTCTTTGAGTTTCGCGAGTTGCTCGTCGGTAGGACGAATCTTCGTTTGCCGTGCTGTTTGCTCGGCGTCTTTCGGAAACGCGCTTTCGTTATCAGCCTTTGGCAGGATGGACCAGATCTTCCCGGCGTCGCGAGTCGCGAACGAATTCTGGTGAACGGTGATATCGCGTGGTGCGACATTCCAACTTCGGACCAGCGATTCGGTTTGCCGGTAGATCACAGCCTCGAGCGCTTTCCACAAATTCGGCTGCGTTTTCGCTAATACCGATCCTTCCTGCTCACCACTGTACGAGCTCGACACGAGCGATACGAGCGCGTCTTCGGCATTGTTACCAACGCCGACTGTGAACGATGGAGGCGCTTTACGAAGCACTCCTGGAACCGGCGGTGAACCGGGATAGCCGAGCATCTGTCCTTTATATGTATTCGCACTCCAGTAGTTGATGTGCGCCACCATGCCGTGAAAAACCGAGCGCCGCTTGAGAAGATCGACAGGGTTTGTTTGCACGAGCCACCCCAGGGGATCGATCAGCCAACCGTCAGACTGTTCAATTACTTTCGCAACCGCAGCGGTGAGTGGTTCATCTTTCGGATCGTGATACCAGCCGATCAATAAGTAAGTTAGTGCGGTTCCTTCGGGAACTGATCCTTCGGCGTTTGGTGTGCGTAGATCTTCGAGTTTGTCGTGCCAGGAAAAGATGTTTCGGTTTTCAGCGATGAATGCCGTGAAGGTGGGTGAGCCGGTTGTGCTGTTGCCGAGCGCGGTTATCGGAGTCGGAGTTCGAGCGCCGGAAAAATTGGTCGTCGCAAACTCTTCAAGTGGAACTACTTTGCCGACGCGTTTGGCGACATATTTATCGACTCCCTCGAAGAGAAGATTGCCGGACCCGGTTTCACTGACTACCGCCCCACCATCCACAAACCATGAGCGTGTTTTTACCCCGGAATCCTGATGAGAAAAACGCACGATCAACCAGTGATCGGGCAGGGCAGGGAAGTCGAGCTGTCCTGGTGTGTAGGCGTGGCGTAAACCGGCCGGTAAAACCCAGTGTAAATAAACGCCGCGATCTTTATTTTGTGGTAGAGCGGGCGAGGTTTTTTCTAATACTAACTGGTCTGCCGGATTGCCTTTATAAGTGCGCGTGGCGCCATAAAACGGTCTTGGACCAGGCGTGCTGAGCACATTCGTCAGCGGCTGGTAATCCTGTAATTGCGGCGACCAGCGGCCGTCGTTGGCGGCAAACTTTTTCGTCGCAATTTCGATCACGCCGCTCTTATCGATGACAAGATCGTCGATAACCAGCGCCTGCACTTTGATGGGAACGAGAATATGCTGGGAGTCCATAGGAATTTTCAATATTCTTGTTAATCCTGAAAATCTTGTAAATCCTGTTAACAAGATTTACATGATTAACAAGATGAACAGGATAAGATTTAGCTTGTTACAACCACGTGATCGATTGCTCTTCTGGTTTGCGGATCATCTGGGTCGCTAGTTCCGCGGAACCGGCGCTCGCCAGTTCGACTTGTAGCTTCGCGATATCGACTACTCCGCCAGTTGGCCCACTGCGAACCAGATTTTTCTTAACGTCGACAGTCTTCCCGGATTTCGCCGCCTTGATCGTGCCGTCGCTGCCGACGCCAAACGTGAGCCCTTCTCGCGGTTCACGAAAAGTCACTTCCTGGACCGTGCCGCGCGCGAGACAGAACAAAACCCCTTCCGCGATCTGATCAAAACGAAGAATCTTCGGCAGCGTTTGCTCCTGTGTGGCACTCGTCTTTGCCGTGACCTCAATACCGGGCCAGCCGCTGACGATCCGCGAACGCAACAGGAATCCTGATTTGGGAATATCCATGTAACGCTCGGTCGGGTTCCATTCGGGATTCTTGCCCTGCAATCGCAGCCGGTGTTGGTAGACGATCTTCGACAGCGCCGCTTGCAGTTCGGCTCGCGACGCAACGGATCCATTAGTAAGGTTCCGTACTGCAACACTGAGCGCTCCATCAACCAACGCGTTCACCCAGTTGTCGTCAAGATGAAAGAAGCGCAGCGACTCGGCGGGCAACAGCGACTGGTGCGGAACGAGGTAATGAAGCGGTATCGGGTAGAGCAGGACCAGACGCGCGATCCACTCCACGAGGTCATCTGCAATCGTGATCTGTTCGTTAACAGGCTTGCCGCCGGAAATCGGTTCTTTAAAAGAGGAGCGATGCGACTCGACAAACTCTTCAATCTCGGCAGCAAATGCGGTGGCATTCTGCCGTCGCTCGACAAATAGTCGCAGCCCTTTTACAAACGCCGGCGAAGACAGAGCCGACAGCCGTCCCATTTCCCACGCTGCTGCATACGACACGTCGATGATGCCGCGGTCCTGGTCCAGAATCATTGCCGCATCCGCGCGTTCGAAAACATTCGTCGTAACCTGCTCTCTTTTTTGCGGCGCCAGTGGTCCACGATACCAGGCAAAGGTCGGCGTACTGGCGAGTGGCTTGTAATCAAGCGGCACGTATCCGCGTTTAAGTGCCTCGTCTACATACGACTGTCCGCTAGTCGTTGGCAGCGTGATGCTAAACGCAGTCGAGTTGGTTTTTAGTCGTTGCATCAACCCGCCGAAGGTGTCGTTACCGGTTGGGTCGTTCTTGAAAGTCCAACTCGCGAGGGTCAGGAGACGCACGCGTGCGGCGGCTTGAGGTTCGTTCGGTCCATCGAGGAGATAGTTCCAGCCTTCGAGTGAAACCAGATACACGGTATTAGCACCCGGCGGTGCGAAACGGTTGGCGACCAGTACGGAGAACTCACCTTCCGCGACCATTTCGAGCGGGACTTTGTCGTCGGTGTCGACGTGGCGGATGTGAGCCAGCAAAGGAAGTTCTTTTCGCGTCGGGCAGAGCTTGAGAAACAGATCGAGATCGAGATCGAGTAATCCAAGGGGCGTGTTGGCATCTTCGCTTCTCTTAAATTTTGGCAGCAGGACATTGCCGTTGACGTCCATTCGCCACCAGTCTGAAAGATCCTCGTCCTTGCCGTGAAAATCGTCGGGACGATGAGGCGCCAGATCCGCTACTGTGCCGCGCTTAAAAACAATCTTGCTGTCGACGATCTCTTTTTCCGACAAGACGAGTAGCGTGAGCCATGGTTCGTCTGTGTTTGCTGAAAGCGTTCGTTCCCACGGTAGATTCCGGCTGCCGAGGACCAAATGCGGCAGCACGTCTTTGTAGTCGGCGACACCGCCTTGCGGTGGAAAGTATGCCTGGATGTCTTCAATCTCAATCGAGTAACGCGGCGCCTGAACTTCGAAACTCTGATCGCGATAGTAATGACGCGGTTCCTCGCCGGCGAGCGTCACACTCTGTTGCAGGACCAGCCGGTACGAACCGGCCGCCAGCGGAGCTTTGTAGTTATCGTAGAAAGTTATTAACTGTTGTGGAGTCGCCATCGTTCACCTGTAGTTACAATCGGTAGCGTCCTAACCTGGCCTTCTCTGTGTTCTCTGTGTCTCTGTGGTGGTTGTCTTTCATCGACCATTAACCACAGAGAACACAGAGGTTGCACAGAGAAAAATCTAAGCCACTGCACCGGCAAGCGGATCTGCCTGGAGTTCTCTCATGCGCACGTCAGCTTGCGGAAGAGACTGCCATGAGAGCGAGAAGCCGGCCGATGTTAGTGCTGCAACGATGTCCTTTTGGTCGGCCTGTTTTTGGGCCACGAGGGTCTGAATGTTGCGAGCACCTCTGGCTGCCGGTTTCTTCTGAGCCGTTGTCGATTGGACCACCTTACCCTTTTCCAATACGTGCCATTCGAGCGGCGGTGGCGCTGCCTTCTTGCCGAGTTTGCCGCGCGGTGGTTTGAGTCGTTTGAGTCCGGTGATACAACCTTCGATCAATTTCGCGGTGGGTTCGGTGGGTCGCATATTCGGCTCTCCCGGTTGCCACACCGCCGCCGGTAAGTTTCCCACTTCCTCTTCCATGGTCCAGTCAGTTACATCAACCGCCTCGACGATTGAAATATCGTCACGAACGATCGTGACGTTCAGTACTGACTTGATTCCTTTGCCCATCGCATGAGCGCCCACGTCGTTTGCGGAATTCCGTGTGCACAGACCCTCAGTCTCGAGCTTTACCGGCTCCGTGACCATCATCGAACGGCCGCTCATACTGCGTTTTTGAACACCTTCAGGCGGACTGTTGGTCTTCACCTTGCCGAAGTTCATGGTCGTGACCGGAACCGCCGCCGCCGCGGCCAACTCCAACTCGTCGGCACGAACTTTCCAGATTTCATCCTCGGGATTTGCTTGTGTTTCCTGCCTGCGCGCGTTCGGCAGGTTGTTGAGGTTATTGCGTCCCGCCGCGAGATTCGGTTGCACGATCGGAAACGCGGCCACCGGTTCTTTGAGCGCTCTCGTGTCGCTGCCGCTTAGATTGAGGAACTTGTGACAAAACTGCTGCCAGGTTTTGATTAGCTCAGGTTTCGTTTGACGCGGAACATCGTTGAACTTGATATCAAACTTAACGACCGTCAAATCGATGTGCGCGATGCCACCGACCGGCGGTCCCCACATTTCGATGCTCGCGGCAATCGTCAGGCTGAGCGAAAACAGGAAGAACCTTGCTTCGACGCGTAACGAGATGCCGATCTCGGCTTCAAAGTAAGGCGGATCCCAATTGATGATGACGTCGAGATAGGCGGTGAACCACGCGGAAATTCGACCCGAGTGAAAAGCTGCTTCCAGTTTCGCGCCCAGCATGCCGCACGAAGGCGTGTAGGCGAGATAAAGGCCGCCCTTGATCGTCAGATTGTCGTTAACGGTCCAGTTCAATCCGAGCCGCGGCACAATCGGATAGTGATCGGGACGGCGGAACCGCGGATGATAGCCACCGAGCGTAACGACGATGTCGCCTTTGTGCTCGCCGTCGAACCAGACGAAGAGAGCGAAGCCGCCGGTGAGTTTGCAATCGCTGTTTATGACCCAGGAATTGTTACTCAGCAGCGCCTGAAGTTTGAAAGTTCCTTCGCTCGGCTTGAGCGTCATCAGGATCTGCAACTCGACGTAGCAGATCGCGCGCGCGGTGGTGTCGCGTGGTAGTCTGAAGCGTGCCAGGCCAAGGAGGGAAATTTCGATCTCGCCGCCACCCCATTGCACGACGATCAGCGCGAAGCAATCGATCGTCCCTGCGATAGTGAAACGCACACCGCCGCAGGCGAATTGCTGGCCCAACTCGGGGACCAGGTAGTTTTTCATCTTCTCGAAGATTGCAATCGGATCTTCGATCGGCTTCGCGAGCTGTTTGTGTAGCTCGAAGCTTTCGTCTTCTGACTGGTAACCGCCCTGGCCCATCACGATCTTCACGAGCGGAAAATCCGCCACGTTCTCAATCGTCGGAATTATTGCGCGGCGGTTATAGCCATAACCGAACACGATGCCGGTAAACTGAATTGGTCCAAGCGTGATGCCGGTCCCACTCGCCGCACTCAGCGTCACGTAGATGAAGAAAGTCTTGTCAGGACGAAGAACGATGAACTTGTTTTCGTAGCTTTCGATCTTGTATTGCTTGTCGTCAGTGGCGTAGAGATCCCAGCCGCCTCCATCGGCCCGGCGGATTGGTTGGTTAGTTATCGGGGTGATCTTTTCTTTGAGCAGCTTCGTGCTCAGGTTTGCGGGAATAGTTCCCAGATTCAGGTTTCTGATGGAGTCAGTTTCGCTGGCAAAATCGAGCAGCAAAATACTGCCGTAAAAACCCATCGCAGAAAACGAGCCTTTGGGAATGCTGACTGTGAGACTGCCGGCATACTCAATTCCAATCTTCATGAAACTGCCGGAGATGATCACCGGGCCAATCTTCAACGAGACGTCGAGACCATCAAGCCCAAAGTCGAAAATCGATGGATTGTTCAGTTGAAACGTTAACTTCGCGCCGATAAAGCCCAACTCGAAAACCGGCAAACGAATGCCGCCCGTAAGACTCACGGTAAGTTGTGCACTGTCAGGCAGGCCATTGCGTATTTGGACATTCTCGACACCCTTTAACGCAATTCCAATTTGTTTCAGGTAAACAGGCTCGCCGCCGCGGTCAATCGGAATCAACACCATCTTGCCGCGATTGCCTTTTTCGTCGTAAAGCTGAATATCGAGAGTGCTGTTGCCGCCGTCTTTCAGTGGGCTCAGATAGCCGATCGAGATCGAAAACTTATCTTTCTTCTTCCCGCTCAGCCGCGTATTTACAGTTCTCTTCTTCGGTTCAGCGCCTGGAACAACGGCCCAGTCATCGCCGAGTGATTTCTGTATCCCGGCAATGATTTCATCGCCCGCACCTTTCTTTTTCTCTTCCTCCTTTGGACCCAGGGACAAACGCATGTCCTTGAGTTTGACGCCGACACCAAACACGAGGCGGTCAAAGAGACTTTTCTTGGTGTTGATGTCATCAAACGAGAGCTTGATGGTCAGGCGTACTTCCACGGCGCCCAGCCCGAAATGGCCGGCCACTCCTTGTATAAATTTGAGACCCTCTTTAGTTGTCCCCTGAATATCAATTCCCAAACTGAGAAGATCGACGAGGAGCGTCCAGGAAAAATTTGCCTTGGTGTGATCTGCTGATTCGGTTCGCTTGAATGGTAAAACCCGAATGCCGGGTAGTGGGAGACTTTGTTTGCCGGGTTCGTCAGTCTTTGGCAGCAAACGCAGCATCCAGTTATCGTCAAGCGTCTCGTTGCTGAACCATTTGCCGAGCTGAAGCAATACGTCGACTTTGCTTTTCTTCTCTTTGGGCGGTGGAGCGTTTTCGGGCTCGCTTTGTTCGTCTTCGTCGTCATCCTCGATAGCAATGAAGATGTCGTCGTCGTCACTGAAATTATCGTCACTCAGGACAATCGATGGTTTGCCGGAGTCGCCGTTCTTAGGCGCGTCGTCTTCTTTGGGAACCGGATTGAGCAGAATGTTGTACGCGAGTCCGGCGACACCAAAGTAGTGTTTGGTCGCGTCGCTTAGATCCGATTGTGAAGCGAGAGAAACGGCAATGCGGTTGTACTTGTCTTTCTTTGAATCCAGACCGCCGATATAAAGCGGGAAGCCATCGAGTTGATCAAGCAGCCGGTTGAGAACACTCCAAACCGTCAAATCCGATGCCGGCTTGAACGTATACTCAAACTCACCATCACCCGCGGGTTTACCGCTCATGAATCCGAGTGACTGAAGCAAACTTCCGAGTTTGCGGCTGCCGGAGTTGGGCTCCGGATCGTCTTTGTCAGGTGGCTCCCACTCCCAAATGTTTTTTAATAGATCAAGAGTTTCGTCGAGGTCTTTTTTGAACTGCGGCAGGTTGGCCTTGATCTCGTCACGTTTCGACTGTTTGAGAATGATATCGGTGACACCGCTGCCATCGGAGATTTTTTCCGCCAGGAGCGGTCCCATCGGTGAATTGAGTAGGTCGCCAATCTCGGGCCGTTCGCAATAGTCTTCGAGAAATTTTTTCCAACCTTCAAACTTCTCCCAATCAAGCCCGTCCTTAATCTTTCTTTGAATGTTGACCTGCGGTTTGCCGAAGTCGGTTTGAAGCTCGTTGTCGCCTGTAACTTTGAACGGGATGCGAAGATTGAAACGCATGTCGGTGAGTTCCTTACCGTCATGAATTCCCAGCGCATGTCCCTTCGTATTTGTAACCGAGATGCCGGCGCAGATTGATCGCACTGATGAAGACAAAACGTCTTCATCCATTTGGTGGTTAGGAAGGATAAAAAACGGCACGTAGAATTCGGCATCCACCTGAATTGCTTCCTGGTCGTTTAACCAGAGTTGCGCCCGGCGTCTAAATCCTGCACCAAACAGAAAAACTTCCTGGCCTTCGGTTATTTGTTTGGAGATGCCAAAGGTGAGGGTAGAGAAAAAGCTCCGTTCTAAACCTGATTCTGCCAGCAGTGCCTTCTTGATGGCGTCAGTCACCTCGTGGCCGTCGCGGTCATACTGTTTACCCAACAGATCCATCGAACAGATGACAGGCTCGGAGATGGCCTTGAACGCATGCTTGTGATCCGTGATGTTGCTGAAGAGAGTGGTGAACAGCCAGTCGCGAAACTTTACCTTGGACCAGGCCGACTTCGGATTGAGCAAAAAAAGCGCGTCCCACGTGGATTCCCGCAGGGTGCGCTCGTCCGTGAGCTTTGGTGGATTGAGGTAATACTCCTCGCCTGACTGTGCTGCGGCATTGGGAGTTTTTAATAGCTGTAAGCCGAAGATAAGAAGTAAGAGATCGGTTGTCGAAGGTGGCTTGGCGTCGGCCATAAAGTGAACCTCGATTAGGACTCTTGATTACAGACGGACTACACCCATGCAGATAAAGAGCGAGGAAAAACTGACCCCTTATGCAGTAAAACTTTGTAGAGATTAAGTGGGAAAACCGGTTCGGCTTGAAAACCGCACCCTGCGCATTCAACGAATCAATTAGGCGCTGGGAGTATAGGGGGAGAATGGAACGGTGACAAGAGATTTAAAGAGGTCGGTGTAGTGGTCAGGCCCCAGGAATCAAGTCAGAAAAACCGCATAACCCTGAAAAGGTTTCTTCCGCAAGCTTTGCACAAAAACTAAATACGAAAAAAGATCTGCCACGCAAAGACGCTATCGCGTTTCTCAAAGCTTTCTTCTTTGCGTCTTTGCGTCTTTGCGTGGGAAATTATTTACCCTGGCTATCCGCGATCAGTTGCGATGATTGAGAGTGGTGATTATCAGTTGAGGAAATAGCTTGCAACTACAAATGACCCTACCAGGCCGGCAGAGAGTGTAAAGGACCACTCCACCAGCGGGCTGCGTCGATTGAAGACGGAGCGGAAAAATACCATCCCGCTCTTCCATCCATCCTGTTGGTAAAGCGGAAACAGATTCCCAACGGCCAGCAGTAAATTGATCGTACCGAAGAAAGTTCCCCATGCCATTCCGCTGAGAACGAAATTCACAATCACGCCTGCGAGCAACACGAACAGTTGCTGTAACAACGGTCGCCTCTGCAACGCAGACATGTCCATTCGGATGTAGGCGCCGACGGGGAACGCGTGAAGTTGATAATCGACGTCTTTAAATCGAAAACCAAGTAGCCTTGGTCCCCATCCGAATCCAGCCTGAGTCACGGGCACTCGACAAGCGCGTGCCGCAAGAAAGTGGCCTAGTTCGTGAAGTATTAGTGCGATGGCAAAACTCAATATGAAGTTGAGGGCGGAAATGTCCATTTGAAATTACTCCCGACGTGGAAGGGGGCGCACCAAGTCTGCGCGTATCGGTTAGTTCGTATCACTTCTCATGCCACAACGCCGAACGCATAAAATGCTAATAAAACGATGGAAGCCGCCGGCATGAAACAAGATCGAGGATTCGGAACACGTCAAAGTGAAGCGTCGATCTGACGACCCGTTTCATACTGATTGCTTCCAACGTGGTGTTTAATTGATGTAATCCGCGGCTGGTTTTACTCATTCAAGGCGGTCAATAGTCATCTCGCCCGACTCAACCCGCCGCACCAGTTGCCCGAGCTCCGGGTCTTTTATTTCTAACGCGTAGCCAATCAGCGATCGAGTTTGTTTTGGAATTGAACCGTTGGTTATGAGTAAGCGAGCGCGTCGTTTAAGAGCAGCGTCGATGAGGTGAGATTCTGCTTTGCGCGGTGATGCGCTACCATGCGTATCCATGATCGTCATCCTTTCTGTTGAAGGTTGATGGTCGAGGGTCGGCTTTGTGTTCTAGCACAAGTCGGCCCGCTTCTTTTTTTAAGTGGGTCCCACCACTCTACCGCTCGGATTTTCGCTTGTCATTAAGAAAATGAAATTGGGTAGTGCCCTAATTCAATTTCTTCTCTGTGCAACCTCTGTGTTCTCTGTGTCTCTGTGGTTATAGGAATGTGCGACACAACAACCACAGAGACACAGAGAACACAGAGGTTGCACAGAGAAATCCAAAATAGGCCACCTACGCCGGTCAACAGAGTTGCCGCTAAGACCGGTGTGAGAGCACTCGATAACGGCGAACCAAACGACGCACCAAACCACGTACACCGATGCGCCGCGCGAACCTTTTGTTTTGTTTCATTTTTACTCCTTGAGAAAGCCCGAGGCGGGCTGGGGTCTGGGTCCGAGACGACACTGATAACAACGTGACAGTAATAGAGAGCGAAAGTGTGGCTCTCTTTAACAGGACGTCTAAGCGTTATTAAGAGAGCAAGGTCTGTGCCAGTTTGTAACAGGGTGATCTTGTAAGTACGGAAAGGGAGTTTGTAGTAATGGATGTCTTCGATTGGCGACAACTGCGACGCCAGTGCATACACTTGTTGACACTTCTGATGCTGCTCGCCAAGGTGCGCTTCAACTCCAATGGTAATTTGTGCATAGAAATAATCCATCCGCGGTTCTGAGAAAAATTTCATAACTCTTTCACGACTTTTGAGTGGGGACTCCGGTATTTTCCCAACTCCGCTGCGAACAAAGAGGCTGCGGTTCGCGCAGCCTGAAAACTTTCGTTCATGGCGGAGTTTTATTTTGTGCTTTCAAGGAGTCCGTAGTGATGTCGTCAAACAGGATAAAAATTTTCATTGTCTTCTTTTTATTAGTTAGTAGCGTCTTCGCACTTCTGAGTTCGGGAGAGGCTCGGATGGCCACTTCACCGGTTGTCCCGCCGGTTTGGAACGATGCAGAGATGTTCGAGTTGCAGCTTCCTTTAGTTGATACCGCAGCCACTCCGAAACAGATCTCGGCCGAGTATTACTACCGAATACCGGTACGGACAATTTACAAAAACTACCCGGTATACGTGCCTGGTAAGGAACCGTCCGGGTACCTCGAATGGCTCAAACAACAGGAACCGCAGGACGCATTTGAACCAGCCGCGCTGAAAACTGAAGCCGACTGGATTCGAGCCGGAGAACTTGTCTTCGACTCGCCTATCTTCTACGACAACATCGTGCAGACCGCCGACGTTCGAGATCCGCAGTGGTACAAAACGCTGGGCATGCCGGCCACAAAGGACGGCACGTTGCCGTGGGTACGCTACGTGGTCCGAGAGAAGGGAAAGGTAGAAGTGGGAACGATCTCGTGTGGGATGTGTCACACGCGAGTAATGCCGGATGGATCAATAGTTAAAGGCGCACAGGGAAACTTTCCTTTTGAACGTGCCGCGGCACTGACCGCAAAGAGAAGATACAGTCACGATGTCTTACTAAGACTGGAGCGGTCCTTTTTTAGCGCACCGTGGATCAATCCAAATCCTTTGGCAACGATCGAACAAATGTCATTTGACAAGCTGGTTGAGATGCATGCAGCTATCCCGCCAGGAGTGATCGCGCGTCATGGGACCAATCCGTTATTTCCGGCGCAGGTGCCGGATCTGATCGGAGTAAAGGACAGAAAATATCTCGATCATACCGGGCTGCAACAGCACCGTTCGATTGTCGACATGATGCGGTACGCGGCTTTGAATCAGGGAGCCGACAACCTGGCGAGCTATGGCGGTTTTATTCCCGGCAGCAGAGACCTGCGCACTTTGCCGGATCCATCTAAGCAGTTACGCAACAGTGAGGAACAGTTGTATGCACTGTCGGTGTTTCTCTACTCGCTAAAGCCGCCACCGAATCCAAACAAGTTTGACCGGTTGGCAGCAGCGGGTCAGAAGGTTTTCGAGCGAGAAGGATGTGCTGGTTGTCATAGACCACCGCTTTACACCAACAACTCGCTGACGCCAGTTGACGGATTCAAAGTACCTGAAGAGCACCGCCGCACTTACAACATCCTCTGGGCTTCGGTAGGCACGGATCCACGGCTGGCTCTGCAAACACGACGCGGTACCGGTTACTACAAAGTGCCATCACTCAGAGGTGTTTGGTACCGAGGGCCGTTTGAACACAATGGTTCAGTAGCAACTTTGGAAGACTGGTTTGATCCGCGCCGGTTAGTTGATGATTACGTGCCAACGGGCTTCAGCGAAGCTGGCAGGAAGGCTCGCGCCGTCAAAGGACATGAGTTTGGTTTAGAGCTCTCGATGGCTGACCGGCAGGCGCTGATTGCATTCCTGAAAACGTTGTGACACGGCTTGGCACAAAAAGTCGGCTGGTCGAAAATCCAGCCGCGATTGAAAATCTTGTGAATCATGTGAATCTTGTAAATTCTGTAAAAATGCGCTTCGCACCTGAAGCCGAAACACCGCTTCACATGATTTACAAGATTAGACAGGATTAACAGAATTTTTTGTGCAAACTCACCTGGCCATCATTTCTCTGCGGCAGCTTGTACCTGCGCCAGTCTCTGATCCAACGCGTTTCTGTCCAACAATCGTCCGTTGGCGACGACGGAAGCTATCTTCGTTGTGTTGCGAATATCTGCAAGCGGATTTGTTTCAAGCAATACCAGATCGGCAATCTTGCCCTGTGCAATCGAGCCGAAGTCGTTTTCTTTGCCGAGGAAACGAGCGGGGTTGAGTGTCGCCGTCTGCAGTGCCTCTAAGGGAGTGAGCCCAGCTTCTACCAGGATCGCGAGTTCATCGTGCAAGCTGAAACCAGGGAAGCAGAAAGGGTTGAGCACATCGGTGCCGGCCAGAAATTCCACACCCGCTCGACGCATTAAACCGACGAGCTCAAATTGTTTTTTGTAGACCTGTCGCGATAAAGCGAAATCTTGCGGGGTCCTGGTTGAGAAACGAAAATCATTTGCCGGGTTCCAACTGGCTCGCAACTGTTTCGGCATGTACTTAAGACGTGGATCACGGCGAAAGTCAGGGTCATTCAGAAACGCACTGCTGCGTAAGACTGTCAACGTCGGGCATTGCCAGGTGTTGTTTTGCTTGAGCCGTGCGAAAACCGCGTTCGCCTTTTCAAGGCTAAACGTCTCCAGCGACTGGCGCGTCATTCCCCGAAGGATTGAGGGGTTTGGGAAACTCCGCCCGGGCGGCAGATTGGAGAAGGCATTTTCTCGTTGTTTGCGTAATTCTTCTTCGCGACTCGAGCAGGCTGCAAGAATACCCGTTAGATGCTCGATACTTTTCTGCCCGGCAGCGGATGCTTCGGCTACGGTTATGAAGTTTGGGACGTGACCGGCAAAAGGAATTCCCTGCTTTTTGGCTTCCTCGGCAATGGCAAAGTAAGCTTTGCGCTGAAGCAGTGAATAGACCTTAACAAAATCATAGCCCTGCTCTTTAGTGCTGCGCACTGCCTCGCGGGCCTCGCGCTCATTGGAGATTGCGGCGGAGCCCGGCCAGATTGGCTTTGGTCCATCCAGAATATTTCCGGCAATCGCCATCCGGGGTCCGAGCAGCGTGCCTTCCTCGATCTCTTTTCGCCAGGCAAAATGAATCGGCGCGCCCCACATTATGCGCACTCCAGTAACGCCATTGATCGGAAAGAGTTGAAGAAAAGCTTTGTCGTACCCAAACCAGTGCACGTGCATGTCCCAGAGTCCGGGTATCAAAAACTTTCCGGTTGCATCCACCACCTGCGCATCCTCCGGGACGCGCAGCTTCGTGCTTGGACCAAGTTCGGAAATGCGATTTCCGTCAATCACAACAGTCATGTCGGATTTAACGGGCGCTCCAGTGACGTCGATGATGGTGACGTGAGTGAAGACAAGCGGCTTTGCACGAGTGCTCGGCGAGTTGAGATTAGGAACCAGAGCCACAAGCACGAGCAAGAGTAAGAGCATCGTCTTCGTCATACTATTTGACCGTAGACTCTCTCACTGCATGACCAGTCGCGCAACTCCTGGTAGTGCCCTAATTCAATTTCTTCTCTGTGCAACCTCTGTGTGCTCTGTGGTTATAGGAATGTGCGACACCACAACCACAGAGACACAGTGCCGGCACAGAAAAATCCAAAATAGGGCATTACGGGGTCATGGCTTTGAAACTGCGTCGATCTGTTGACGAAGATCATCGAGGGTGGCGAGGCCTGAGAGATCGGCCCACTCCCCCGTCTTATCGTTGCCGATAATAAACATCGTATTGTGCATATCCGGGCCGAGCGGATCGCCCGTGAAGTCGTGAACGAGCTTGCCGATGTTCTTCGTGTCGCCGGTGATCATGGTCCAACCCGACTTGATATCGAGCTTTTTCCCCCAATCCTTGAGCCGCGGCACCGTGTCTGTTTCGGGATCCTTAGTGACGGTGACGAAGAAGACGTCTTTGCCGAGGCGATCGCCAAGAATGTTTTGCAGTTTCTTCAACCTGAGATTCATCCTCGGGCAAAAGCTCGGACAACTGGTAAAGAAAAAGCTCAGGATCACGACCTTGTCTTTGATCATGTCCGAATAGAAGCGTCGTTCGATTCCGTCTTGATCCCTGACCAACAGATCGGGAATCTCGATCTGCACTTGTCCAACCGTCACCGTGCCGGATCTTTTTTCCGGTAACTTCTCCGCGGGCGCGCCCGATGCATTAGCACCGGGCGCGGACTTATGTTGATGAGTGGCTGAGTCAGCAGCCGTGGCGCCCTGATTTCTCGAGGACTGCGCCACTGCTGCTAACCCAATCGAAACAACGAGCAGTAAACCTGCAATCGTTAGACTTTTCATTACGGTTCCCATGCCTCCACCTCGACAATGCGAGAGTAGTTGTTCGCGAACGACGTCCACACAACGGCATCACGTACGACCACTCGAATTGCATTGGTCGAGATCGGGCTAAACGTGAATCGCCGTCTGACGTTGTTATTGAACTGGACCTGAGCGCCCGGCACATCTACCCACGTGACGCCGCTCAAGTACTGGACATTGAAGCTCGTGATACCTGAGCCCCCGTTTATTGAAGTGTTGAAGACTTCAGTCAGCGTCGGATCATTTGGGTTAGTAGCAAACGCGTCGCGTAACGTGAAAACTTCGATCGCGTTTATCGTCTTGGTTCCGGCAAAGTTCACCTGCAACCAATCACTGCCAAACGCGTTTTCGGTCGCATCGTTCCAGCCACCGCCGGCCCCCCAATTGCGGGCCTGGCGATCACCGTCGATCACTGCCGAAGCCGGGTAATTGGTGGCATTGAAGGTTGACGAAGCCACAGCCCGCGGGAAGGTAGAGCCCGCCACGGATCTGGCCACGTTGATCTTGCCTGAACCAAAGATCTCGACTTCCGCCAGCGACAGGAAATTGGTTCCCGCCAGTTGCACGCGCACGTAGCGTCCAGTGCGTCCTACGTTGATCGTGTGCGACACGCCGGCCTGACCCGGAGTGTAATAATTCGACACCCCGGCCTGATTGATCGTGGTCGTCAGGTTGGTCGAAACGAAGGGTTGATCCGAAACCAGCACGTAGAAGTTACTCAAACGATCGCCACAGCAATCAGTTCGATTCCAGAGACGGATGTTGTCGAGGTTTTGGGAAGCGCCAAGGTCGACTTGCCACCACGGTTGGAAAGTATTCTCCGTGTGGGTAGTCGAAGCGGCGCCGAAATTACCGTTGGTGTTGCCGTCCACGGCGACTGCCGCCGACGTGTACAGCGTGGTTGACTGCGATGCGGATTTTCCGGTAGCAAGGTTGACCGCGCTCATTACCTGGACTTCCGCCAGTGACAGCGAGTTGGTGCCGGCTAATTGCACACGCACGTAACGGCCAGTACGACCGACGCTGATCGTGGACGAGATACCAACCTGACCCGGTGTGTAGTAGTTGCTGACACCGGGCTGGCCAAGCGTCGTCATCAAGTCGGTCGAGGTAAACGGCGTATCGGAAACCAGCACGTAGAAGTTGCTCAACCGGTCGGCACAGCAATCGGTGCGGTTCCAGAGTTTAATCGAGCCGATGGTTTGCACTGAGCCCAGGTCGACTTGCCACCAGGGCTGGAAGGTTGGGCTGGTGTGGGTTACGGATCCGTTGCCGAAGAAGCCGTCGGTGTTGCCATCGACTGCGGCCGCGGCAGTGGTGTACAGCGTGCTCGATTGGGTCGCGGGCCGGCCCAAAGCGAGATTGCTGCTACCGATTTGCGAGTAGGCTTCAACTTCAACCAGGCGGCTGAAGTTGTTGGCGAATGAAAAGGGAACTGAGCCATGAACGGCAACGCGCACGGCTGACGTTGTTACCGGCGAGAATTGGAATTGTCGCCAGACTCTATTGTTGTTGGAGACGCGGCCGCAGGGATTTGTCGGTGTGCCGCAATCGATTGTTACCCAGCCCGAACCGCTCAGGTATTGCACGTCATAACTCGTGGCTCCCTGACCAGTGTTCAAGGCGGTGTTGAAAGTTTCGCTTAGAGTGGGATCAGTTGTTTGCGAAGCGAAGTTGTCGCGCAAAGTGTAAACATTGAGCTCGTTGATAGTCTTCGTTCCGTTAAAGTCAACCCGCACCCAATCCTGCGAATAGGTGCCTTCGGAACCGTCGTTCCATCCGCCGCTGGGAGTTCCCCACGACTGCCCTCTGCGATCACCATTGATCGTTGCCGCAGCCGGGTAGTTACCGTTTAGCGTTGATGAAGCACTCGCGAACCCGCCGTTCGCTGCGGCTGCGACGTTCCTTGGACCGGTCGTAGAGCCGATGCTCTTGCCCGCGCGATCCCAGGTCGCTCGCCCACCAAACATCGAAAACGCGAGGCCATTCAACGGTCTTCCTTCTAAACCAACAAGATTTGCCGGAACTTCCAAACGTACCCATTGTCCGGCGGGCGGCAGCGGGCCCATGAAGCGGCGGCTGTTTGTGCCGTCAATTCCCCAGGTGGTGAAATTGTTGGCTCCCCAGTAAGCTCGGTGCTCCCAGGTGCCGTCGTTCCATTGCAGCATGATCGTACTGGGCAGATTTGCCGGATCGATATAGACGTAGGCGAAGAGTTTGTCGCCGGCATTGACCGTCATGGTTTCGAACGAGTTGTAAAAGAAGTGTTGATGGATACCAGCCACGATGTTTGACTGGTTTGCCAGTGAACCCGAAAACGGCGCCGGACTCGCGCTGGTCCAATTCCAACCCTCACCGATTCCGTCGGGAATTGAGCCCGCCGGCAAATCGTCGTCGACCCATACGGATTCTCCCGCTTGGGGTATTGGTTGCGCTGTAGTGCTGACGTTGATGATCCTCGCAACTGAAGGAGTACCGTTGGCATTGAGGATAAACAACATGTATGGACCAGGAGGGCACATTTGACCACTGGGCGGCATCGTCACGTTGAGATTGCTGCCGTTAGTGCTGAAGGTAAGTTGCACTCGTCGCTGGTCCTGATTGTTTCCGTGGGTTACCGATCCCAGGCGTACCAATACCGCCGATGTGATCGCAGTGCTCGACGAATAGCCCACTTGCATGGTCTGGCCCAGGCCGATCTTCTTCGTCTGTATCGAAGTGATGAGCGGACGTGCCGCTGGTTGCCCGTTAAAGTCAAAGAGATATGGTGGCGAGTAAATCTCGGCGTCAGGATGCCCATAGCCGCGGAACTGATTGCTGGCGGGAATACTGCCGGCGCCGGGTTCGCCTAATGCTCCAGGCAAACCGCCGCCACCGACTAACACCCTCGCATCCGGAAGCAACAAAGCCATCGAGTGATAGACGCGCGGAATTCCGGAAGGAGCCGCTGCCATAGTCTGCCAATCATTCGGCGGCGCCGCGCCCTCGGTCCATAGTTCCGGGGTTAACACAGCTCCACCGCTGTTGGGATTGGGAAACTCGGTACAGGTGATGTTGTTACCACCCGTGCATTGTGTTCCTCCGGAAACAAGCACTTTGCCGTCCGGCAGGATGGTGGCCGTATGGAACTTTCTTTTGAAATCCATCGATCCCACCGTCTGCCAGGATTGAGCGATGCTCGTGTTAGCAGTAACTGCCCCGGCTACGGGCGCGCCACCGATACCCGGCGTTCCGCCCATCACTAAGACTTTTCCGGTGGCGCTGTCGTACATGGCGGACGACTGCGCGTACTTACTCTGTCCGGGATTAGCGCCGGCGCCAATACCGCCAGACGGATAGGCCAGAAAATGCGCGGCCATACCCGGATCGTTACCATCGAAATAACGTGAGCCGTTTCCGGTGACGAGGATCCGGCCGTCTCCCAGCAGGTGGAGGATCGGATAAAGGTCAACCTGAGCGGCCGGATTTTGGTCCTGCGTGTAGGCGGCGACGGTACCTGGTCCATTTGGAACGAAAGTATATTTTTCAGGCATCGGATTGGGGTCTGTATCCGGTTGGATGGTGGGGGTGTCTCGATTGGTCCAATAAGAGCCGCCCATGATGGCTACGTTTCCGTTGGCCATGGTCACGTTGTATGGATACCACCGGCCCCACTGCATTCCGGTCGGATGTGCGACCCACGGGCTGATCAGCGGATTGAACATCCTCATATGGTCGAAGAAGTTGATCCCTTTAGCGCCGAGGCCTTCGCTGAACGGGAATTCGTAGTTCTTATCGTGGCCGCCGGTTACCATGAGCCTGCCGTCAGGCAAAAACGAATGCCCGCTGCAGAACAAGTTGGTATTTGTGTTTGCGTAAATGGCGGTGTTGGCGATGGGGTTATTGAAGAAGAACTGAGGGTCGATGACGTAGGCGTTCGAACGACCAGTCACGTCCTGGAGTTCGTCTTGCTCCGTCTCCTTGTTGCGAATCAACTCCTTGTCGCGTCCCCAGTAAAGGATCTTCCCGTTCTGTAGCAGGCTGATGTGCACCGGCACGGTCGCAAACGGGATCAAGGTTGGGTTCCATTGTCCGATGGTCCCTGCATTTGGAGTCTGGGGTAGTGCCGCTGCTGCACTCGATTTCTTTGCGGCAGCGGGTTCTCCGATAAACGCTTTTCCAGGCAGGATTAACAGAACCACAGCGACGAAAAAAAGGATAGGTAACAAATATTTCGTTTGGGAGGTAGCGGGAACTTTCATGGGGCTCCTTAGTTTTCAGAAAGGGCGCCGCAGTCGGCGAAGTTATACGTGAAGCGCCGGCAAGTGAGTTTGCTCTCACGGGCACAGGAACGCTTGAAGATGTAGATACTGTTGGCGGGAGACGCAGGCAGGTTAGTTTGACATGATCATTTTCGCCGTCAATTTGTGACGAGTTGTCCTAATTGAATGACCAGTGGGCTCGGTCCATTGCTTTGCTGGCACTAGAGAACGTTGGACCATGTGAGACGGCCCAATTGTGGAAAAAAACTGAAGCAATGAGTTCGCCACACGTGTCGGACGCTTATGGCGCAGGATTCGGATCGCTGTGCGTCTTTGCGCAGCCTTGCACAAAAAATCCGGTTAATCCTGTCTAAGCTTGTAAATCATGTGAAGCGGTGTTTCGGCTTCAGGCGCGCAGAGCATTTTTACAGAATTTACAAGATTCACATGATTTACAAGATTTTCAATCGCGGCTGGATTTTCGACCAGCCGACTTTTTGTGCAAAGCCTCTTTGCCTATAAACCATAGATATTTTGCCTATAAACCACAGATATACAGCGAACACAGAGGTTGCACAGAGAAATCCGAAAATAGAGGATATAATCCAAAAATTGAGTCGTTGACACTGCGTCCAAAAGATATGATACTCACCCACTCAAACCTCAGTTTCCTCTAGCCCAGCTCCTCATTGTAGTTCACTCCCGGAACAAAATTCTCTTGGGAAGTAGATGCTTAGCTATGCTTGCATCATCAACGCAATTAAGCACGGGGAATAAGATTCTGGATGCTCTTCCTCATGATGAGATCGAGCGGCTTGTACCGTTTTTGGAAAGGGTCACCCTCCAAAAAGGTGAAATTGTGTATCTCACTGGTGACCCCATCCAATACATCTATTTCCCTGAGAAGGGGCTACTCTCCTTAGTGTCTATAACCGAAACAGGTTCCCCACTCGAGGTAATGATGGTTGGCAGTGAAGGTGGCGTGGGAATTCCGGTAATTTTAAAGAACTATACGATCCCTTTTGATTGCATTGTTCAGTTCACGACCGTTGCGTACAGGATCAAAGCGGCGACGTTGCAAAAAGAGTTCGACAGAGGACAAGCGTTAAATGAATTTGTTTTACGTTACCTCAATGTCCTGATCGGACAGATCACCCAATCCTACATATGCACTCGCTATCACAATCTCGATGAAGCACTCAAACGTTGGTTACTTACAGTTCAAGATCGAGTGAAGTCAGACATCCTGGAGCTCACACACGAAAAGATGGCAGAGGCTCTCGGCGTCCCAAGGACAGCCATTACCAGGGCCGCCGGTGATATGCAGAGAAAGAATTTGATTAGATATAGCCGCGGGAATATCTTTGTTCTCGATCGACCCAGACTCGAGGCTGGCTCGTGCGAGTGCTATCGAATAATTCGCGATCAGCTGGCAAATTCCTAAACATCTCGTGCGGCTTTCCACCAGCGGTTTCCCGCGATCTGGGCGGCAACGCCGGTGCGACTGTGCGACCACAACTACGGACGCCTCCATTATGGCGGTGCCTTCGTACGCTCCCAGTGGCCTCAACGTAGCTATAGAAGGTAATCCAAGTCACCCACACAACTATTCGCACTGGACTATTGTCTGATCTTAGACTGTGTCTAAAATCAGACTGTGTGATCTTAGACAGACGGAAAAGTGTGAAGCGGCTATATTCCCCGTCCCCCAAAGTATAATAGGCGAATTCTGCGTTTTGCTTTGAGCTAAACGGCTTAAAGGGCGGCAGCTTGCCTTCACGCATAACAAAATGACAAATAACGATCGGGCAGCGAGCACATCGTTAACGGCATTCTTGAAGTGGGGCATGCTCGTTAAAGTTCTTCCGAGCGTCGTGACATTAGGTCTTTCAGCCTGCCTTGCTCTTCTTTCGATCTGGTCCCTGTCTCCACCGGAAATTGTCACTAACGCGCCGCCAAGCGAGTTCTCTTCAATGCGCGCGTTGGAGTATCTGAGGGTGGTCGCGAGTAAGCCGCATCCGATCGGTTCACCCGCACATGCGGAAGTGCGCGATTACATCTTTGGTGAACTGGTGAAGATGGGACTACAGCCGCAAGTGCAGAAGACGACTGCCGTCAATTCCCGCTGGGGCTCTGCTTATATCGCGGCTACTGTCCAAAATATCGTTGCAAAACTCCAAGGCACTGCCAACACCCGCGCAGTCTTGCTGGTCGCGCACTACGATGCGGCGCCGTCCAGCCTGGGAGCCAGCGATGATGGCGCTGCGATTGTGAGCTTGCTGGAAACTTTACGAGCTTTGAAGGCAAGCGCGCCTTTGAAGAACGACGTAATCTTTCTTGCAACTGACGGCGAAGAGATCGGGCTACTTGGCGCTACCGCATTTGTGCAGCAGCATCCCTGGGCCAAAGACGTCGGCGTGGTACTCAATTTCGAAGCACGTGGAGACCATGGTCCCTCAGTCATGTTTCAAACCAGCGACGACAACGGCTGGTTGATTGAGGAGCTTGCTGAAACTGTAGACCGGCCGGTAGCTAACTCACTCTCCGCCGACATTTATAAGCTGCTTCCGAACGATACTGACTTCACCGTTTTCGATCAGGCCGGCATGAACGGTCTGAACTTCGCCTACATTGAAGGTGTAAACACTTATCACTCCAGTCTCGACAACATCGCCAATCTCGATGAGCGCAGCCTGCAACATCACGGGATGTATGCACTCGCTCTTGCTCGCGGCTTCGGAAACGCAGACCTGAACACACCAGGCAGCCGGAGTGACGCTGTTTACTTCGATCTGTTCGGAAGAACCTTAATTCATTACTCGCGAACCACGGCGCTTGTGCTGACGACTCTAGTGGCGCTCATCGCTCTTGGCGTGATCGCTTTGGGTTTAAGGAAAGGGCTATTGACGTTGTCAGGTCAGGTCTGGGGATTTCTCGCCCTGTTGCTCAGCATGATTGGCGCGGCCCTACTGGTGATGTTGGTTTGGTGGGCACTCGATGCAATCGCGGGGTCACAAACGTACTTTCAGCGGGGAGATACCGGGACAAATCATCTATACCTGACTGGCTTCGTTCTCCTGACCGTTGCCATCACTGCCACCGTCTACGGCCTGTTCAGAAAAAAGGTGAGCGTTGACAATCTGGCTACGGGCGCGCTCCTGTGGTTTTTGCTTTTGCTGCTGGTCTCGCACATTTATTTTCCGGGTGGAAGTTATTTGCTGGTATGGCCGCTTTTGTTTGCACTCATCGCCTTGATCCTCAAGTTCACTTTACCCGCGGGAAAGTTGTCTTTAACTAAGCTCTGTCTCATTGCCGCTGTCAGCGCAGCGCCGGGCATCATATTAATCACGCCGCTGACTTATCAGATCTTTGTCGCTGTCGGAATCAGTCAGACGAGTTTCGTCGTAATTCCCGTAACGCTGTTGCTGGGACTGTTGCTAATCAACTTCGAGCCGATGGCAAGTACGTTCAGGTGGTTGTTACCAGCCGCTTCGACGGTGGCTGCTGTTTGCTTCATGGTGGCGGCGCTTTTACAACCCCAGCAGCAGCCCAAAAGCAATGAAGTCTTTTACGCGTTGAATGCCGACTCGGGTAAGGCTGTGTGGGCCACTAGTGATGCAAGTCCGGATGAATGGACTTCTCAATTTCTGTCCGCTGATGCTTCCACAGCGCCTCTGGCTGATTATTTTCCCTGGCTAAACAGCGAGGTCTTTCTACAGCACCCCGCCCCGGCTGCAACTTTGGCCGCGCCGGAGATCAAGGTCCTGGACGATCAAGTTCAGGAGCAAACCAGACTCATACACATGCGCGTCAGCTCAGTTCGCGACGCTGCGACGCTCTTTATCTATTTCGGCACCGAGTTCTCCGAAGTGTTTGTTAACGGTCAACCATTGACTAAAGGACAAGACGCACCCGCGTGGGAGCAGGGCCAGATGCTCGTTTATTCGGCGCCTCCCCGAGAAGGTATCGAATTGCGTCTGAAGACTAAAGCTTCCGATGCGCTGGTCTTGAAGGTGGTGGATCAATCGTTTGAATTTCCAGAACTAACGAATATGACGGTGAAGGCCAGGCCGAATAACGTCGTACCGGCGCCATTCAGTTACAGCGATTCAACTTTCATCGGTAAATCTTTCTCTTTGCCGCTCGGGTCGGCCACGGTTAGCAACATCAGGTAGTGGGTCAGTTTGAAGTCCGCCGCGTAATCGCGCCGGCCACGGTTAGTAATTAGGCAGTGGGCAGTTTGAAATACGCCGAAGGCCAA
Source organism: uncultured Acidobacteriota bacterium (assembly GCA_963708055.1). Taxonomy (GTDB): domain Bacteria; phylum Acidobacteriota; class Blastocatellia; order Pyrinomonadales; family Pyrinomonadaceae; genus PSRF01. The sequence continues at coordinate 4,862,087 of OY970193.1, forward strand.
CGCCTTCGGCATACAAGTTCCATTAACGTAACAAACGAGTCGTTAGGCTCGCACTTCAGTCTCCGCGCATACTTTCAACCACCTCGAAATAGTAAGGGACCTACTATGATCACTGGGGATGACCGTCTTCAATGGTATGTAATCAAGACGCAACCAAAACAAGAAACAAGAGCCGAATGCAACATCAAAGTATGGGGCATCAACACTTTTCATCCGAAGATCAGTGAACGCTGTATCAATCCGTTTACCGGTCTCACTTCATACGTAGTCAAGCCGCTTTTTTCGCGCTACATCTTCGCGCAGTTTGACGTTAACACCAGCTATCGTCGCGTGTGCTTCACCCGCGGGGTCCACAGCGTAGTGAACTTTGGCGGGGAACCCGTAAGTGTTGACGATGAGATTATTAAACTCATCCAGTCACGTGTGGGCCAGGATGGTCTTGTCAAGCTCGACGACGAACTAACCCCGGGCGATCAGGTCAAGATCGACAGTGGACCATTGAGAGAAATGGTCGGGGTATTCCAGTACGACATAAAAGGAACTGAGCGTGTCGCGATACTGCTGACCGCGATCAGTTATCAGGGCCACGTGATCGTTGAAAAGGATCAGGTCAAAAAGATCGTTTAAGTCTGACTTTGCACCGGGAGTGTTGCCATGAGTGACTTGCAGTTAATCGACGCTGTAAAGACAGGTCAGCCGGCTAAGGTTGAAGAAGCATTGAACGCAGGCGCAGACATCCATCAGCAGGATGAGCAGGGCTGGACGCCATTAACCTGGGCCGCAGGAAGAGGAAGCGTGGAGATTGTGAGCCTGCTACTTAATCGCGGAGCCGATGTTTTTCAAACGGGCCGAGATCAAAGAACGCCTTACAAGATTGCCCTCGCGGCGAAACATAGCGACGTCGCTCGACGCTTGAAAGAAGCCGAGCAAGCGGTAAACGGAGCGAGCGGTGATTCCACATCCAGAGATTACGCCCGGGCTTATTTGCTCCGGCAACTGCGGCAGTTTAGTGATTGGCATGAGGAGAAGATCAATTGGAAGGAGAGTATTCCCGCGGCTGAGAATGGAAATTCCCACCAACTCTCTGACGACCACGTGGTTTTCCTCCAGGATGATTTCACCGTTACCGAGCTTATCTGGCCCGGTGAAAACGTGATCTTCAATCGAACCACGCCGGCATGGATAGATTTTTGTAAGCAAGAGTTGCAGTTCAAAGTTCCTGACGATTTTGACCTGATAGCCGCTACTACAGCAGCCAAATCTGCCTAAGCTCCCTGGTCGAATACGGGTCAGATGAACCTCGAATACAAGTCGCTCATCCAACTCTTGCAGGCACGCGCTGGGTCCCAGCCCGACAAGAATGCCTACACATTCTTGCTCGACGGTGAGACAGAGGAAGTTAGTCTGACTTATGGCGAGTTGGACCAGCGGGCACGTGCGATCGCCGCGAGGCTACAGAGTTTGGGCGCTAAAGATCAGCCTGTATTATTACTCTATCCGCCCGGGCTCGAATATATCGCGGCCTTCTTCGGTTCGCTCTATGCAGGCGCGGTTGCCGTGCCTGTGTATCCACCTACATCGCGCCGGTCCATCCCGCGGTTGTGGTCCATTATCAAAGACGCACGACCGCGCGTGGTGCTCGCCACCGCTCAGATCCTCTCAAATCTCGCACAGACTGATCTTCGCTCGCTTCAATGGGTGTCGACCGACACTCTCGATGTGAGTGAAGCCACTCAGTGGCAACCGGAAAAACTCACCGGCGACTCGCTCGCTTTCATTCAATACACTTCAGGCTCCACTGCTACGCCGAAAGGTGTCGTGCTTACGCATGACAACCTGCTGCAAAACCAGCGCCTGATTCAGACGGCGTTTGGACAGAGCGAGGAGTCGATCATTCTCGGTTGGCTGCCGCTCTATCACGACATGGGGCTGATCGGAAACGTGTTGCAATCGATGTATTGCGGCGCGCGATGTGTGCTGATGTCGCCGCTCAGCTTCCTGCAACGACCAGCGCGCTGGCTCCACGCGATCACACGTTACCAGGCGACCACCAGCGGTGGGCCAAACTTCGCCTACGACCTCTGCGTGCGAAAGATTGGCGCAGAAGAAAGAGAAAAACTCGATCTACGCAGTTGGACCGTCGCTTTCAACGGCGCCGAACCGATTCGCCACGGGACTATCGATCGCTTTGTCACCGCGTTTGAGCCTGCGGGTTTTCGTCGCGAGGCTTTCTTCCCATGTTACGGCCTGGCCGAGGCCACGCTCTTCGTCACTGGTGGATTGAAGACGGCGCCGCCCGTTATTGCCAACGTTAAGCGAACCGCACTCGAGGTCAACCAGGTTGTTTTGAGTGATAACGAAGGCGACGCGACCTCGCTGGTTGGTTCGGGCCGAAGCTGGTTGGACCAGGAAATCCTAATCGTCGATCCTTCCTCACTACGCGAATGCCGGCCGGGATCGATTGGCGAGATCTGGGTGGCAGGTCCCCACGTCGCTCAAGGGTACTGGGGTCGTCCGGAAGAGTCAGCAGCGACATTTAAAGCGTACGTCGACGGAAAAGGCCCATATCTACGGACGGGAGATCTTGGATTCCTGGACCAAGGTGAATTGTTTGTCACCGGTCGTCTAAAGGATCTCATTATTATTCGCGGGCGCAACTATTTTCCCCACGATATTGAGTTAACGGTCGAGCAAAGTTATCGCAGTTTGCGACCCGGCGGCGGCGCGGCGTTTTCAGTTGACGTAGCCGGCGAGGAACGTCTCGTAGTGGCGCAGGAGATCGATCGCAATCACGAGTCGGATTTGATGCCGGTGATTGGCGCGATCCGGCAGGCAGTGAGCGAGGAACATGAGTTACAGGTTTACGCGATCGCTCTACTCAAGCCCGGCAGTTTGCCAAAGACTTCGAGCGGCAAGATCCAGCGGCACGCTTGCAAGGCGAAGTTTGTTAACGACGAGTTGGCGCCACTGGCAGCGTGGCGTGTTGAGTCCGCTGATGCGACGGATCAAAGAGCGATTGGCGCGGATACGATTGAAGAGTGGCTGATCGATGCTTTATCCGCGCGGATCGGCGTTCCTGCTTCCGAGATAACAAGCGAGCGTCCAATCAGTTATTACGGTGTCGACTCGCTGATGGCAGTCGATCTTACGCACCTTATCGAGACGTCGTTCGATGTGAGTTTGAGTGTCGCGGATGTACTTCAGAGTAGCAGCGTGGCTCAGCTTGCGGCACACATTTCAAATCAGGCGCCTGATTCCAGAGTTGCGCCTGAGGAGGTTGAATCTAACGTTGCGCCGCTTTCGTACGGGCAGCGAGCCTTATGGTTTTTGCACGAGCTTGCGTCTGACAGTGGCGCGTACAACGTTTTCGCCGCAGCGCGTATTCACTCGATGCTTGACACTGCGGCCTTACAAGTAGCGCTCGACAAACTCGTCGAACGTCATCCAGCACTGCGCACAACCTTCCCCGCAGAGTCGGAAAACCCGGTGCAAAGAGTTAACGATTTCGTGGAGATTACTCTTCGCGAGCAGAACAGCCGCGACTTGAGTGAGAGTGAATTACAAGAGGTTCTGACTGCGGAAACCGGCGGTGCTTTTGATCTTACTGGGGGTCCACTTTTACGCGTAAGCCTGTTCGAACGCACGGCCGAAGAGTATGTGTTGCTCTTCGTCGCGCATCACATTGTCGTCGACTTTTGGTCCATGGCCCTGCTCGTCACAGAGTTGGGCCGGATCTACAACGCCCAAACGCGCAACACGAACGTCGACTTCACTCTGCCGCCAATCGATTACCTCGAATACTCTCGATCGCAGGCAGCGATGCTCGATGGTCCCGAAGGTGAACGCCTGTGGAACTACTGGCAAAAGCAATTGAGCGGATCGCAGACCGTGCTGAATCTACCGGGGTCAAAGCCACGGCCACTGGTGCAGAGTTATGCCGGAGCTAACGAACGGTTTCATCTCAACGCTGAACTAACGACAAAACTCAAACAGCTCGCGCACGATTACAACACCACTCTCTACACAACGTTGTTGGCGGCATTTCAGGTACTTCTATATCGCTACACCGGGCAGGAAGATCTACTTGTCGGTTCTCCAACCTCCGGCCGGCGCAAAGCCGCGTTGAGTTCAATCATCGGATACTTCGTCAATCCCGTCACTTTGCGCGCGCGCGTCACTCCTGAACAGACGTTTGCAGCGTTTCACAAAGAGGTGCGTCGCACAGTGCTCGAAGCGTTGGACCATCAGGAACTTCCGTTTGGACTGCTGGTGGAGCGACTTCAGCTCGAACGCGATCCCAGTCGCGCGCCGTTATTTCAGGTGATGTTCTCGTGGCAGCAATCGCCGTTGCCGCAACAGCCGGAATTGTCGGCTTTCGCGCTGGGTGAAAGCGGCAAGCGCATGGAAATCGGCGGACTCGTGTTGGAAGCAATGCCGCTGGATCAACCGGTCGCGCAGTTTGATCTCACGTTGATGATGGCGGAACTCGGAGACGAACTCGCCGGTGTGATGCAGTACAACACAGATCTCTTCGACGCGGCGGCGATCGCGCGCCTGGCCCGACATTTCCAGGTTTTGCTCGCAGACATCGTCAACAACCCGCAAAAAAGAGTCGTTGACTTGCAACTGCTGACGCCGCCTGACGAACAGTTAGTGTTAAAGGATTTCAATCATACGCGGATCGATTATCAGGAAGAGATTTGTTTGCACGAACTCTTCGAGACGCAAGTCGAACGCTCTCCGGATCAAACAGCCCTCGTCTTTCGCGATCGAGAATACACCTATAGCGAACTCAATCGCCGGGCCAATCAGTTGGCCCATCATCTGAAAAAGCTCGGTGTTGGACCAGAAGTTTGTGTCGGCATTTGCCTCGAGCGTTCGTTGGAAATGGTCGTCGGCTTGCTGGGCATACTTAAAGCCGGAGGTGCTTATCTACCTCTCGACCCGCAGTACCCGAAGGATCGCCTGGCCTACATGCTGGCCGATTCAGAAGCGCGCGTGTTGTTAACGCAAGGCAATCTGTTGGAAGACTTAACCGCGTATGTGCAGCGCGTTTGTCTGGATCGCTGGGCGGATTTCACTGCGGAACCGGAAGAGAATCCGCCGGGCGACGTCACCGCACAGAATTTGGCTTACGTTATCTACACGTCAGGCTCAACCGGACGACCCAAAGGTGTGATGATTTCGCATCGGAACGTAGTCAACTTTTGCACCGGTATCGATCGCTGCTTCGATTCGCAGGAGATTGGAACATGGCTGGCGGTGACGAGCATTTCATTTGACATCTCCGTGCTCGAATTGCTGTGGACTCTCACGCGTGGCTTCAAGGTCGTCATTCAGTCAGAAGCAGAAACGGGGATCGAACAGTCGAAGACTTTGCCACGACGAAACATCGACTTCAGTCTGTTGTACTTTGCAAGTGAAGAGAGCGGATCTCCGGAAGATCGATACCGTCTCCTGATGGAGGGCGCAAAGTTTGCCGACGAGCACGACTTCACTGCGGTTTGGACGCCGGAACGCCATTTCCACGAATTCGGTGGACTATATTCAAACCCTGCCTTGACCAGCGCTGCGCTCGCCACGATCACAAACCGAGTGCAACTGCGCGCCGGCAGCGTGGTGTTGCCGCTGCATCATCCGATCCGCGTCGCTGAAGAGTGGGCCTTTGTAGACAATCTCTCACGCGGCCGGATCGCCGTCTCGTTTGCTTCGGGCTGGCATGCAGACGATTTCGTGTTTGCTCCGGAAAACTATCCGGATCGCAAGCAACTGATGTTCGAGCACCTGGAAACAGTGCGAAGCCTCTGGCGTGGCGATGCAGTGAACTTCAAAGGTGGCGCCGGCAACGACGTCGAAATCAAAATTCATCCACGACCGATTCAACCGGAGCTGCCATTCTGGATCACAAGCGCTGGGCACGTTGATACGTTTCGCGCGGCAGGCGAGGCCGGAGCTAATTTGTTAACCCACCTGTTGGGCCAGAGTGTTGAAGAACTGGCAGAGAAGATTGAGATCTATCGCCAGTCGTGGCGGCCCGGGAAGGGAAGCGCAGAGAAGCCGTTTGTAACTCTCATGCTGCACACTTTCGTCGGCCCGGATCTCGCATACGTCGCGGAAAAGGTGCAGGGGCCTTTGTGCCGTTATCTTGCCAGTTCGATCAGTCTCGCAACGAACTTTCTCCGCAGCCTGGGCCATGAAGTTGCAGACGAATTAACTAGTGACGATCTCGAGGCGCTACTGGCCCATGCTTTCGATCGCTACTATCAAACGAGTGGTCTATTCGGCACGCCGGAAACGTGTATGCAGATGATCGACCGGCTGAAACTGGCGGGTGTTGATGAAGTTGCATGTTTGATCGACTTCGGAGTTGACGTTGACTCCGTCATTTCCAACCTGGTCTATCTGGACGAACTCAGAAGACGAAGCCAGGTCATGCCGGAAGAAGAAGGCGACTATTCGATCGCGACTCAACTGGCGAAACACAATGTGACGCACATGCAATGCACGCCCTCGCTCGCGCGGCTTCTCTTACTCGACTCTTCCTCGCGCAGAGCAATTACAAACTTGCAGCATCTTTTGCTTGGTGGTGAAGCAGTCCCGAGCGAGCTCGTCGCCGAACTGCAAACGCTGACCGGCGCCACCGTGCACAACATGTATGGTCCAACGGAAACGACGATTTGGTCCGCTACTTATACCGGCGACTGCGGTCCACAAACGATGCCGATCGGCAAGCCGATGGCAAATCAGATGGTCTACGTGTTGGACAAGCAGTTGATGCCGGTGCCCCTGGGAGTGACGGGCGAACTCTACATCGGTGGAGACGGCCTGAGCCGAGGTTACTGGAAGCAGACCGATTTGACTGCCGAGCGGTTTTTGCCCGATCCGTGGCGCCCGCGCGGGGCGCGCATGTACCGGACCGGCGATCTCGTCCGGTATTTGGAGAATGGCAGTCTCGAGTTTCTGGGACGGGTAGACGAACAGGTGAAACTCCGCGGTCATCGCATCGAGCTCGGTGAAATTGAGACGGTGCTCAGACAACACGCTTCCGTTCGCGAAGCAGTCGTTGCGATCAAAGAGCTGACGCCCGGCGACAATTGCCTCGTGGCCTATCTCGTGCCTCATGTGAAAGAAGAAGTTGCGGAGTCAGGCTTCAGGCTGCCGAACGGAATGACGATCGAGCATCACGGCAGCTTCCAAACGAGCATCATCTACAAAGAAGTTTTTGAAGACGAGGTTTACCTAAAGCACGGCATCACGCTGAAAGACGGTGACGTGGTGTTTGATGTCGGCGCAAACATCGGGCTCTTCTCGCTGTTTGTTAACCGCATGTGCCCGACTGCTGAGATCTATGCCTTTGAGCCGCTGCCGCCTAACTTCGAATTACTTCGCGCAAACACAGCTCGCTACGATATCGACGCGCGTCTCTTCAATTACGGACTCTCGGAAAGCTCGGCGATCGCAAACTTCACGTTCTACCCGCAAGCCGCAGGTTTATCGGGTCGCGCTACAAATCGCGCCGATGACAAAGACGCGACGAGAGCGATCGTTCTCGATTGGATACACAACACGGCTAATGAGCAGGAGATTCTTCCGCAGTCGCAGTTAGACGAATTGCTCGACGAGTACCTGCGCAGCGAAAACTACAGTTGCCGGTTAAAAACTCTTTCCGAAGTTATGCGCGAGCAGCAGATCGAACAGATCGACCTGTTGAAGATCGACGTCGAGAGCAGCGAGCTCGATGTTCTTGCCGGTATCGAAGCAGACGACTGGCAGAAGATTAAGCAGATCGCGATGGAAGTACACAGCCGTTCGATCGTCGAGCGCGTCAGTTCGATGCTGGAAGAACGTGGTTTTGAATTTGTCGTTGACGACAGCTTTGTCGTGACGTCAAACGGGAATGGAAACGGAAGCGACGTTTATGTCGCGATGCTTTATGCGTTCTCCGAGCCGCGCCGTGTGCCGCAACACCTCAAGCCGGCAATGACAACACACCCACCGTTGGTAGTGCCAGAGATTCAGAACTTCCTCAGACGCAGCTTGCCCGCGCACTTCGTACCGTCAGCATTCATGATCCTTGATGCTTTGCCGCTGACGCCTAATGGAAAGATCGATCGCAAGGCGTTGCCGTTGCCGACGGCGCAGCAGGCGCAGTCGCGTGAGAATTTCGTCGCGCCGGAAACGTCAACTGAGAAAGAGCTGGCAGCTCTCTGGGCGGAAATTCTCGGGAGCGACAGTTTTGGAGTTCACGAAAACTTCTTCGATTCCGGTGGTCACTCGTTAACAGCAACTCAACTCGTCACGCGCATTCGCAAAAACTTCGCGGTGGAACTGAGCCTGCGCGACTTTCTCAAGTATCCAACGATCGCCGGTCTCGCTGAGTTGATTGAAGAATCGATCCTCTCGAAAGCCAGTGATGAAAAGCTCTTCGCACTGGTAGAAATGCTCGAAAGCCGTGCTTAACCACAAGAAGGCACAAAAAACACAAAAGCTGAATTCTAAATTCCAAAATCGTTTTGGATCTTGTGCCCTTTTCTGATCTAAAAAGTAATGACCATCAATCGCGCTGAATTACTAAAGCGGCTCTCGCCTGCTCAACGAGCGCTGTTGCTGAAAGAGTTGCAAAAAGAAGCAGCTCAAACCAACGGCAGCCATGAGATCCCGCGCCGTGCGCAGACCGGTCCCGTACCGCTCTCCTTCAGCCAGCAACGACTATGGTTTGTCAGCCAGCTCGATCCGACCACACCACTGTATAACGTTCCGGAGGCCGTTGAACTGAAAGGACCACTCAACGTAGCCGCACTGGAGCAAAGCCTTAACGAAATAATTCGCCGGCATGATGCGCTGCGAACAGTCTTTAACGTCGTCAACCGGGAACCGGTGCAAGTCTGCGCTCCGTCACGCAATCTCACTCTAAAAGTCGTAGACGCCAGTAACTTGCCGCTAAGCTCGCGTGAGGCCAGTGCACGCCGTCTCCTCGAAGCAGAAGCGCGCCGCCCGTTCGATCTGAGCAACGATCTATTACTGCGAGCGACACTCGTGCGGCTTGATCGCGAACACCATTGGGCCATTCTCACGCTGCACCACATAGTTGCCGATGGCTGGTCCATGGGTGTCTTGATCGGAGAAACTGCGGGACTTTATCAAGCCTTTGCCCAGGGCAAAATCTCACCATTGCCTGAGTTATCCATCCAATACACTGACTACACCCAGTGGCAACGCGAATGGATGCAAGGCGCCCAACTCGACTCGCAGCTCGAGTATTGGAAACAGCAACTCACTGACGCGCCGCCGCTCCAGTTTCCAGGCGATCGACCGCATGCCGCGCACGTAACTCTCGACGGCGCGAGGATCAATTTCACTCTTCCACGAACGCTGAGCGATGCCGTCAAACGTCTGAGCGATAGTGAAGGCGCAACCTTGTTTATGACGTTGCTGGCGGCATTCAAGGTGTTGCTATACAGGTATACGCAACAGGACGACATCGTAGTTGGCAGCGCAATTGCAAACCGGCATCACGGCCAAACCGAGAACCTGATCGGGTTCTTCCTCAACATTTTGGTGCTGCGCACGAAGGTCTCAGGCGCGCTTACATTTCGCGAGTTGCTGCAGCGCGTGCGCGAAGTCGCGCTTGGCGCTTACGAACATCAGGACCTGCCGTTTGACAAGCTCGTTGAAGAGCTGCAACCGGAGCGACAGCTCAATCGCAATCCACTCTTCCAGGTTGTTTTCGCCGTACATACGGGCCTTGCACCGGAGCTCAACCTGCACCAGCTAGAGGTGCGACAGTTACCCGCGACGAGCCAGACTTCGAAATATGATTTTTCACTCGAATTCGTTAACACCGAGAACGAGCTGACAGGCTTTCTCGAATACAGCACCGAGCTCTTCGAGCAAGAGACGATCGAGCGTTTGCTGGCCCACTATCAAACGTTACTCGAGTCGATCGTCAGGAATCCCGCGCAGTCCGTCGGTCGCCTGCAATTGCTGCCGCAGCCTGAACGACGTCAACTGCTCGATTTGAACAACGATCGGGCTTACGCCGTCGAGCACTGCCTGCACGAACTCGTAGCCGCGCAGGCCGAGCGCACGCCGGATGGCATTGCGCTCACCTTTGACAAACAGTCGGTCACTTATCGTGAGTTGGACCATCGAGCCAATCAGCTCGCGCATCACCTGAAAACACTCGGCGTTGGTCCCGATGTGCTGGTCAGCATATTTATGGAGCGTTCGTTGGAAATGGTGGTCGGATTGCTCGCGGTGCTGAAGGCCGGTGGCGCCTACGTTCCGATCGATCCGGCGTATCCGCCTGAGCGCGTCGCTTTCATTTTGGATGACACGGCCGCGCCCGTGCTGTTAACACAGAGATCATTATCGCCCGTTCTGCCGCCGCACAGCGCGCGTGTTGTTTGCCTCGACGAACCGGCTGTAGAGGTGGCCCTCCGTGGCCACCCTGGCGTTGAACTAAGCGCCAAAGCGATCGAAGGAATCGTTACAGAACAGTTAACCGCAAACGTCTCCCCAGACAATCTTGCCTATATCATCTACACGTCAGGTTCCACCGGCAAACCCAAAGGCGTGATGGTTACGCACCGCAACGTTTGCCGGTTGTTCACTGCCACAGAGAATTCCTTCACCTTCAACGAGCGTGATGTATGGACGCTCTTTCACTCTTATGCGTTTGATTTTTCGGTTTGGGAAATGTGGGGGGCGCTGTTGTATGGCGGGCGATTGGTCATCGTGCCTTACCTGGCCAGTCGTTCGCCCGACGCGTTCTACGAAATGCTTGTTCGTGAAGGTGTGACGGTGCTCAATCAAACGCCTTCCGCTTTTCGTCAACTGTGCCAGATCGATGAGAAGTCGACGCGCGGGGTGCAGCAATCACTGGCGTTACGTTTGGTGATCTTTGGTGGTGAGGCTTTGGACTTTGAAAGTTTGGGCCAGTGGTTTCGAGATCACGGCGACGAGCAGCCGCAGCTCGTGAACATGTACGGCATTACTGAGACGACTGTGCATGTTACCGAGCGACGCGTGCGCGCCGTAGATCTCGCGGCGAATGCGGGAAGCCTGATCGGGCGTCCGATCAGCGACCTGCGCGGGTACGTGTTGGACCAGCGGATGGAACTTTTGCCCGCCGGCGTGCCCGGTGAACTTTACGTTGGTGGCGCAGGTGTCGCGAGAGGTTACTTAGGGCGTCCTGCGTTGAGCGCCGAGCGATTTGTTCCCGATCCGTTCAGCGGCGCGCCGGGCGCGCGACTTTACCGTACCGGCGACCTCGTTCGTTACCGTAGTGAAGGCGAGCTTGAATACCTGGGCCGAGTGGACCAGCAGGTGAAGATTCGTGGTTTTCGAATCGAACCGGGCGAGATCGAATCAGTGCTCGAACAACACGAAGAGGTTCGAGAGGCAGTCGTGATTGCCGGTGAGGATCGTCCGGGAGAGCCGCGGCTGATCGCTTACATCGTAGCTAAACGGAACGATGGACAAAATCATAACGGGCACAACGAAGCTGAGTTAAGCACCGAACAAGTGTCGCAATGGGAAATGGTTTTCAATGAAAACTACAGCCATCCCAGCATCCAAACGGATCCCACTTTCAACATCACTGGTTGGAACAATAGTTACACCGGAGCGCCGATCGCCCCAGAAGAAATGCGCGAATGGGTGGACCAGACCGTCGCGCGCATCCTATCTTTGCGGCCGCAAAATGTTCTGGAGATCGGTTGCGGCACGGGCTTGTTGCTGTTCCGGCTCGCGCCGTCCTGCAAGCGCTATGTCGCCACTGATTTCTCGCCCATCGCGCTCGATTACATCCAGCAAACACTGAGTCTGCACAATGAAAACCTGCCGCAACTCGAGCTGCTCAAGAGACGCGCGGATAATTTTGACAACCTCGCAGCGGAGTCGTTTGACGTCGTTATTCTCAACTCCGTGGTCCAGTACTTCCCGAGCATTGGTTATCTACTGCACGTGATCGAAGGCGCGATCAAAGTAGTGAAGCCCGGCGGCTCAATCTTCATCGGCGACGTGCGCAGCCTGCCTTTGCTCGAAGATTTTCATCGCTCGGTACAGTTGCACCAGGCGACGGAGTCGTTGCCGGACGCACAACTCGAACAACGCGTGAAGCGGCACATGGCCCAGGAAGAAGAGCTCATCATCGATCCGGCCTTCTTTGCCGCGCTGCGAAAACAGTTTGCGCAAATCGGCGAGGTCGATGTGTTGAGCAAGCAAGGGCGTTACCAGAATGAGATGACGCAATTTCGCTACGACGTGATCCTGCGTTTGGGCGAACCGCGGCCGCAACCTGAGTCGAATGGGAATCTCAAACCCTGGGCCGGGTACGCCAATAACCCGCTCGAGGGAAGGTTTGCACGCCGGCTCGTGCCGAAGCTCCGCTCGTTCCTGCACGAGCAATTGCCCGATTACATGGTTCCGTCGGCATTTGTTCTGATGGATGCGATGCCGCTCACGCAACACGGCAAGATCAACCATCGTGCGCTGCCCGCGCCCGAGCAGGCGCGTCCCGAGCTGGAAGACATTTACGTCGCGCCGCAAACTCACGTCGAGAAAGAACTGGCGGCGATGTTTGCGCACGTGCTCGGCGTGACGCAGGTCGGGCTGCACGACAACTTCTTCGAACTCGGTGGCCACTCGCTGCTGGCGACGCAGTTGCTGTCGCGTATACGCGAGGCATTTTCTGACAAGGAGATTCCGCTTCGTCACATCTTCGAGTCGCCGACAGTCGCCGGGCTCGCTCGCGAGATCGAAGCGACTGGAATAGTTGTTCAGAAGCTACCACCTTTGTTCTCCATTCCGCGCGACGAAGAGTTACCGCTCTCGTTTGCGCAGCAACGGCTCTGGTTTTTGAATCAACTGGAGCCAGGCAGCGCGGTTTACAACTGTCCCGCGGCGGTGCGGTTCACAGGCGCACTCAACCTTGCGGCGCTGGCGCAAAGCTTCAACGAAGTGATGCGCCGGCATGAGGTACTACGTACTCGCTTCGGTGTGCGCGAGGGCAGTGCGGTGCAAATCGTTGCACCGTTGTTGCAGGTGCCGCTGCCGATCGTGGATCTGAGTGGACTGCCACGCTCTCGTGCCGAAGTGGAGCTGGAGCGGTTGGCGCGGCTGGAAGCACAACGTCCATTTGACTTGAGTCAAGACGTGCTGCTGCGGACGAAAGTGTTGCGGGTCAGTGTGGATGAGCACGTGATAGTGGTGACGATGCATCACATCGTCAGCGATGGGTGGTCCATTGGGGTGCTGGTGAGAGAGGTGGGGGCGCTTTACGAGACGTATGCGAAGGCCAGTGCCGTGACGCTGAAGCCGCTGTCAGTGCAGTACGCGGATTACGCGCATTGGGAAAGGGAATGGCTGCAGGGCGCGGTGCTGGACGAGCAACTGGAGTATTGGAAGCAGCAACTGGCGGCAGCGCCGGTGCTGGAATTGCCAACTGATCGGATACGACCGCCCGTGCCCAGTTACCGCGGGGCCTACGAGAGCTTTGAGTTGAATCAGGAGTTGAGTGCGGGGCTAATGTCGTTAAGCAGGCGGCTGGATGCGACGTTGTTTATGACGTTGATGGCAGCGTGGCAAGCGTTGCTGCATCGCTACAGCGGGCAGCGCGACATCGTGGTGGGCACGCCGATCGCGAACCGGCATCAAGCGGAGACGGAAGAGTTGATCGGGTTTTTCGTGAACATGCTGGCGCTGCGCACTGATCTGAGTGGGAATCCGACCTTTGCTGAGTTAGTGGAGCGAGTGCGCGAGACGGCATTGGGAGCTTACGCGCATCAGGCGTTACCGTTCGAGAAGTTGGTTGAAGAGTTGCAGCCGGAGCGTGATACGAGTCATTCGCCACTGGTGCAGGTGGTGTTTGCGTTGCAAAACGCGCCGCAGGGTGATCTGACGACGTTGGATCTGAAGCTGAACTATGTGGAAGTCGAGACGAGCACGGCCAAGTATGACCTCGTGGTGAACGTGTATGAGGTCGAGGACAAGTTGTCGATCGTTTTCACATACAGCACGGATTTATTTGACGCGGCGAGCATGCAGCGGCTGGGGCAGCACTTCAAGGCGCTGCTTGCCGCAGTAGTTGAGAACGCGGATAAACACGTATCGGACCTCGACTTCCTCAGTACTGCCGAGCACCGCCGCTTAATCGTCGAGGCTAATGCCACGGAGACGATTTATCCGGCAGAGAAGTGTGTGCATGAGCTGTTTGAGGAGCAGGTAACACGCTCCAGGTCTGCGATTGCGCTTGTTTGTAACGGAACTGAGATCTCGTATGGCGAGTTGCAACGACGCGTCAATCTTCTCGCCGGCGACCTGCAACAACGCGGCATCGGGCCGGGAAGTTTCGTGGGTATTTTCCTGGACCATTCAATCGAAACAATGGTCGCGATCCTCGGCGTCTTACGCACCGGCGCCGCGTATGTACCGATGGATACGGACCATCCGCGCACCCGTCTTGCTTTCATCGTTGAAGACGCACAACTCGGAACCATCCTCACACAGCGAACACTTGTCGAAAGACTGCCGTTGAATGACCGATTCCACACCATCCTGCTTGACGAAGAGGATTGGCAGGGAACACGGATTGACACGGAATTCCAATCAGCAACACCTGCTGATGCGGCGTATGTGATCTATACCTCCGGATCAACAGGCCAACCAAAGGGTGTGAAGATCTCGCATCGGGCCCTGGTTAACTACCTGTCCTGGTGCAAGGACGTCTATGTAAAGAACGAGCAAGTGTCCTTTGCGCTCTACTCCTCACTCGCATTCGATCTGACCGTTACCTCACTGTTTACCCCGTTGCTCACAGGCAATCGTCTGGTGATTTACGGACGCTCTAATCAGTTTGCGATTCAGCGTATCTTGCAGGACAACCTTGTTGATGTGCTCAAGCTCACTCCGAGTCATCTCGCTCTCATCAAAGATCTGGATAACCAGAACAGCCGCGTCAAACGCCTCATCGTAGGCGGCGAGTCTCTGGCGACGGAACTTGCCGCGCAGGTTCACCAAAGCTTCGGTGGCCACATCGAAATCCTCAACGAGTATGGACCAACCGAAGCAACTGTCGGCTGTATGATCTACCGCTACGATCCGGCGCGCGATCAGCGGCAATCGGTGCCGATTGGCGGTCCCGCGGCCAACGTCCAGATCTACGTACTCGACGAACATCTGAATCCAACACCGGAAAACGTCACCGGCGAGTTGTACATTTCCGGCGCTGGACTGGCGGATGGCTACATCAATCGACCGGACCTGACGGCTGAGCGGTTTATTTCGCATCCATTCAGGGCAGGTGCGCGCATGTACCGGAGCGGCGATCGCGCGCGATGGTTACCAGGCGGCGAGATGGAATACCTGGGTCGCGGTGATGAACAAGTTAAGTATCACGGTTATCGAATTGAGTTGAGCGAGATCAGCAGCGCGCTCAACCAGCACCCGCAGGTGCGCAACAGCGTGGTGCTGCTGCGCAAGAATCAGCGCGGCGAAGACACCTTAGTGGCTTATTACGTGGCGCGGCGTGAAATTGAAAGCGCGGTGCTGCGCGAGTTTTTGCGGGACTATCTGATCAGGGAAACTATTCCCAATGTTTTCCTGCACCTGACGCGCTTGCCGCTGACGCTGAACGGCAAAGTTGATTACGGGGCATTGCCGGAATTACAAGGATTGCAGCAGCGCCGGCAGGAGTACGTCGCGCCGCGCACAGTGGTGGAAGAAGTTGTGGCCGACATCTGGGCCAACCTGCTGGGGCTGGAGCGAGTCTCTTTGCACGACAATTTCTTCGAACTGGGCGGGCATTCGTTGATCGCGACGCAGGTGATGGTGCGAGTGCAAAAGACGACAAGTGTGGAGTTGCCGTTGCGTGCATTGTTTGAGAATCCCACAGTGGCGCAGTTGGCCACCCAAATCGAAGCCGCCCTGCGCAAGGGCACAGTTTCGGCGGCGCCTCCCCTTGTCCCGGTAGCGCGCGACGGAGAATTGCCGTTGTCGTATGCGCAGCAGCGTTTGTGGTTTCTAAACCAATTGGAGCAGGGCCAGGCTACTTACAACGTGCCCGCGGCGATGCGGTTGACCGGCAAGCTCAATCTGCCCGCGCTGCACCAGAGTTTGACCGAAATAATCCGTCGCCACGAAGTCTTACGCACGGCTTTCGCCGAGGTGGATGATCGCCCGGTGCTAAGAGTAATGGAGACGTGTGAGTTGCGTTTGAAACTCATCGATTTGCAGATGGTTGACGAGGCTCGACGCGAGTCGCAGGTGTTGCGGTTGGCAGAGGCAGAGGCCAACCGCCCGTTTGCGCTGATGCAACCACCGCTGTTGCGAGTCACGGTGGTGCAGTTGGACCAGCAGGAGCAGTTAGTGCTGTTTACCATGCATCACATCGTTTGCGATGGCTGGTCCGTCGCGCTGTTGATGAAAGAAGTGACGCGGCTCTATGACGTTTACAGTCGCGGCAATCCTTCCCCGCTACCCGAGTTAGCGATCCAGTACAGCGACTATGCGGTGTGGCAGCAGCAATGGCTACAAGGGGAGACGCTGGACGAGAAGTTGACAGCCTGGGAACGACAGTTTGGCGACAATCCGCCACTGCTTGAACTCCCCACCGATGATGGATCTAAGACCACCCTGCCGGCTCGTGCGGCGCGTCAAAAACTGCTGCTCTCACGGGAATTGAGTCAGGAATTGAAGACTCTGAGCCAACGTGAGAATGCAACGCTGTTCATGACCATGCTGACAGCCTTTGAGTGCCTGCTGCACCGATATAGCGGACAGGTGGACATGGTTGTGGGGACCGGGGTCGCCAATCGCAATCGGCGCGAGATTGAAGAGTTGATTGGATTTTTCATCAATATGTTGGTGGTACGGACAGACCTTTCCGGCAATCCGACGTTCAAGCAACTGTTGGCGCGTGTCCGGAGGGCAACTTTAGCGGCCTATATGTTTGAAGATTTGCCTTTTGAAAAATTGGTAGAGACGATTCAACCGGATCGCAACGTGGCCGCGACCTCTCTGCTGAAGCTGGCCTTCTGGCATCAGAGCGTGCCGATGACTCCGCTTTCACTGGAAGGTCTAACCTTCACGCCGCTGGAATTAAATCACGAGAAGATTTACTTCGACCTCATGGCCGAGCTAGTGGAGGGTGAGGAATGCTTCACCATCCGGCTGAGCTACAACACGAATCAATTCACTACGGAAACTATTGCGCGGCTGCTGAAAGACTACGAAGCGCTATTGCAATGCGTGGTGGATCAGCCTGAGTGTCCGCTAATGCATATACCGGTGCAGTCTCAATTTGAATTCTCTCTGCGGCCCTCGGCGTAATCTCTGCGATCTCTGCGTTTATAGAGGCTCGTTTCGACGCAGAGAGCGCAGAGATACGCAGAGGTCGCAGAGAGAATTGAGACACCTGTACCACTGCCGCTACGACGGCTGACCACTAAGCCAATAGCCACAAAGCACGTTGGAGACGAGGTGTAAAAGATGAGCGAGCAACTCGATTGTGTAGTAATTGGATATAACGAGACTCCCTTTACGGAATACGAAGCCTTATTAAGAGGCTACGGCGCTGATTCGGAAGCCTATCGAGATCTGCGTTTCAGTTTCGTCAATATTAATGGCCGCAACCTGGACTATGTCGGTTTGCTCAATCACGTCTTGAAATTAGCGACGGGCAACGGCGGCGAATTAAAAGGTGGGGATGAGCTCAAATCCTGCGATATCCCCAACCTCGCGGCTGTCTACTTAACCCACTACCTGAGAATGCGGGGTTATAAAGCTCGCTACATCAATCTTTTTCAGTTTGAGAAAGACGAGTTGGCTGAATATCTAGAATCTGACCCGTTATGCGTAGCGATCACGACCACGTTCTATGTCTTGAATCTGCCGGTCAACGAGATGGTCCAGTTCATCAGGGAAAAAAATCCGCGGACCAGGATCGTAGTCGGCGGTCCACTGATCGCAAATCACCTGCGAAATTACCACGCAGATGATCTCACGGTGGCGCTCGAAGATATTGGCGCCGACATATACGTCAACGAGTCGCAGGGCGAGCATACTCTGACTCAAATTATCGATGCCATTAGGAACGGCGGCGACTTGAGCGGAGTGCCGAACATTGTCTACCGCGAAAATGGAAGGCTGAGCCCGACCAAAAAACAGGCAGAGATAAACTCCCTCGATGAAAACTTCATTAACTGGCAGACATTCGCAGGTGAAGATCTTGGTCCAACCGTGCAAACGAGAACGGCGCGTAGCTGCGCCTTTAGTTGCTCTTTTTGTAACTATCCTGAGCGGGCAGGAAAACTGACGCTGGCGTCGCTCGATACCATCGAGAAAGAGCTGGATTCGCTGCAGCGTCTCGGCTACATAAAGAACCTCGTCTTCATCGATGATACGTTCAATGTTCCACTGCCGCGGTTCAAGGAAATCTGTCGCCTGATGATCGACAAAGATTACAAGTTCAACTGGTTTTCATATTTCCGGTGCAGTAACTCAGATGAAGAAGCTATTGAACTGTTAGCGAAGAGTGGCTGCAAGGGCGTCTTTCTGGGAATTGAATCAGGATCGCCCACCATCCTTAAAAATATGAACAAGGCTGCGACTCCTGAGAAATATGTGCGCGGCATGGAGTTGCTTCATCAGTACGGCGTCCTCACGTTTGCCTCATTCATAATCGGGTTCCCTGGAGAAACTGAAGAGACGTTCAGGGAGAGCGTCGATTTCATCAAGACGACGAAGCCCGATTACTATCGCGCCCAATTGTGGTATTGCGAGCCGGGCACGCCGGTGGACCGGCAACGCGAGAAGTATCGCATCGAAGGCGAAGGCTTTGTCTGGTCACATGCCACGATGGACAGCATGGAAGCGATGGACCTTATCGATCGAGGCTTTCTCGAAATCAAGGAATCAACCTGGCTACCGCAGTGGTCTTTTGACTTCTGGACCATTCCTTACCTGCTGGGAAAAGGCTATTCGCTGGAGCAGTTCAAGAAGCTGATGACGTGGTCGCATCGCCTGCTGGCCCTCGAAATCGCATACGTTTCAGAAGCTGAAAAGAAGTCGAAGCAACAGGAATACTTGCTCAAAATGGTCGAGGCCGTGAAACCACGACAAGCTCTCGCCTCATAGTTTAAGCCCACAAAAGGCACTGGAGTTATGAAAGGCTATACGATCCTGCTTGGAGGTATCGGCGGTGATTCACATTCCGTCGGTCTGACCATTCTGCGTCAATCGCTCTCGGCGCACGGTTATCAGGTACGCTATCTCGGCACACAGAACACGGTGTCAGATTTCTTTCGCATGGCCGGCATGGCAAACCTCGTCATGATCTCCAGCATGGACGGTCATGCGCGTTACTACCTCCGCGAATTTTCTTCATTCAAACGACAGTTTGAAACGAATGGCACGCTCTGGTATCTCGGCGGAAACCTCGGATGCACCAGCGGCTCAGAACGCGATTATCTCGAAATGGGTTTCAATCGCGTTTTCCTCAACTTCATCGAGCTGGAAACCGTGCTGAACATGCTGGCGCAGGATCTGAACGGTAAAAAGGCAGTCGAAAATTATCCGGCTCTCTGGAAACAGACAATGCCGGCGATCGGTTCCTTTTCCGGCACAGCATCTGACACGTTGTTGGACCACGAGATGTTTGAGTCGTCGCGTCGTGAAGTGCTGGAGCAATGGAAGACGGGGCACGGCGCGCGTCGGCTTGCCAACAACGCGCAATTTCTTATGCGCCAGCCTTCGTTCTCACGCATTCAGGCACAAACGCAGATGGGCCAGAACCAGATGTTGGTCCAACCACGTTCCGGCGTCGCTCTGATCGGCGAACAGATAAAACTGTTCAAGAACTTCAAGCGAGCCGGCGTGAAAGTGCTCTCGTATCAAGTGGATTCGCTGACGCGAAACAACAATTACGTCGGCGCGGAAGATGGAATCCGCGAAAGCAGGATGTCGCGCACTTCGACGATCAATGGCTTCCCGGTGGTCAATCACGGTGTCAGTGGGTTGCGAAAAATCGCGCAGCAGATCCATTTGCCGTTACAGACGCGGCACAGCACGCGCGATCCGCGCCTGCTGGCAGAAATTTCGTATGCAGGCGGTGTCACTTCGTTTGAGGGCGGCGCCATCTGTTACAACATTCCGTATTACAAAGACTATCCACTCGCCGAGTCGATTCGAAACTGGCAGTACGTCGATTACCTCACCGGTCTTTATCACAAGCAATTCGATGTGGTTCTGGATCGCGAATTCTTCGGCACGTTAACCGCAACCTTGATTCCGCCGTGCATTGCCATAGTTACGAACATACTTGAAACACTGCTTGCCGTGCGGCAGGGCGTAAGGTGCGTCAGTCTTGGTTATGCCGAGCAGGGCCATCG
Organism: uncultured Acidobacteriota bacterium; assembly: GCA_963708055.1. Taxonomy (GTDB): domain Bacteria; phylum Acidobacteriota; class Blastocatellia; order Pyrinomonadales; family Pyrinomonadaceae; genus PSRF01. Next base: position 4,882,477 of record OY970193.1, read on the forward strand.
ATCTCAGGACATCGCAGCGATTCGGATGTTGGGCCAGATGACGCGCGAAATTCTGAGCAACATGGGCTACACGGATGTGCAGGTCAACACGGTGTTTCATCAGTACATGGCTGCGTTTCCTCCCTCTGAGCATCGGGCTGACGAGTTGATTCGAAACTCCGCGGTTACCGCGGCTCGCTCGGGCGCGACTCGCATGATTGGCAAGACGCCGGTCGAGGCGTTTCGCATTCCGACGCTCACCGACAACATCATGGGGATCGAGCTCATTAACAGTGGTATTGCGACCGCGGCGGATTGTCATGTCGACGAGACGCGCGTTGCGGAAGAGTGTGCAGTGATCAGGCGCGAGGTCGAATCGATTCTCGAGAGCATCGTCTTGTGCGGACGCGGTGACATCGCTCAGGGAGTGGTGACCGGGTTCGAAAAAGGATTCATCGATATTCCGTTCTCGCCGAGTGTGCACAATCGCGGTGAAGTGATGACCACGCGCGACGTGGAAGGCGCGGTGCGTTTTCTGTCTTTCGGGAATCTCCAGCTCGATCGAGAGACACGCCAGTTTCACGAAGATAAAGTAAGCGCGCGGCGCCGGGCGGAAGGACTTCACTCGCGTTGGCAGGATCCGATTTTGGTTGAGCGTGACGTGATGCAGGTAGCTTGCTGTCGCTACGATCACTGGCCCTTAAGCCAGTAGACGATTCTCTCTGCAGTCCTCTGCGTATCTCTGCGTTCTCAGCGTTTTAATGACGCGTTTTACGCAGAGGTCGCAGAGATACGCAGAGGACCGCAGAGAAGAAGACAAGCCTTATGTGTGGTCTGGTAGGTTTTATTGATATGCGGGGTGAGGGCAAGCCCGATCGGGAGCTGTTGGTGCGCATGACTGACAAGCTGGTCCATCGTGGCCCCGACTCGTCCGGGTATTTTGTCGACCATTCGGTGGCGCTGGGCTTCAGGCGTTTGAGCATCATCGATCTGGAGAGTGGCGACCAGCCGATCTACAACGAAGATGATTCCGTGGTGTTGATGTGCAATGGCGAGATCTTCAACTATCTCGAGTTGAAAAAAGTATTGCTCCAGAAGGGCCATACCTTTCGCACCAACTCTGATGTTGAAGTTTTGCTGCACCTGTACGAAGAGCATGGGATTGATTTCCTTGACAAGCTCAATGGCCAGTTTGCGTTTGTCATTTACGACCGCAAGCACCGGCGACTCTTTCTCGCGCGCGATCATTTCGGCATCAACCCGCTTTACTACTCGATTGTTAATGGCTCATTCATCTTCGCTTCTGAAATCAAGGCCATCCTCGAACACCCACAGGCGCCGCGCGAAGTAGATCTAACCGGTTTGGACCAGACACTTTCGTTTCCCGGCCTCGTAAGTCCACGCACGATGTTCAAAGGCATCAAGAGTTTGAAGAGCGGCCATTACCTGTTGGTTGAGAATGGAGAAGTCTCAGTCAGGGAATACTGGGATCTCGATTATCCGCCGCTCGGCGCCAGTCAGATCAGCAAGCCGGAGAACGAGTATGTCGACGAGTTGAAAGAACTGCTTACGCGATCCGTGCAGTATCGACTGCAATCCGATGTGCCGGTCGGTTTTTATCTCAGCGGCGGATTGGATTCTTCGTTGATCGGTGCGTTGATTAATCAAGTTGCGCCGAATAACAGGCGCCATTCGTTCTCCATCGGCTTTACCGACCTGGACATCTCGGAAACAAAACACCAGAGGTTAATGGCCCGGTTCACGCACTCGATTCACAACGAGATCATTTTTGACTGGTCGGAGATCGTCGAGAGATTGTCGCGCATGGTCTATCACTGTGAGTGTCCCGTGCGTGAAAGCTATAACACGTGTTCGATGGCGCTTTCCGCGGCGGCAAAGAATGCGGGGGTCAAGGTGGTCCTGACTGGTGAAGGCGCCGACGAGTTGTTTGCCGGCTACGTCGGCTATCGTTTTGACAGTTTTCGCGACCGCGAGGCGAAGAGTCATGACCTCGAGACGGCGCTCGAAGCCGAGTTACGGGAAAAACTATGGGGCGACCGCGACTTCTTTTACGAAAAGGACCATCTCGCGCTGCGAGAAGTGAAGCAGGCGCTGTACTCCGCGCGCGTGAACGAGGTTTACCCTGAGTTTGATTGTTTCAAGCACGGCTTGATCAATAAAGAACGTTTGCGCGGCAGGCATCCGCTTCACCAACGCTCGTATCTGGATTTCAGGTTGCGGCTTTCGGATCACCTGATCTCGGATCATGGCGATCGCATGACGCTCGCGAATTCAGTTGAGGGTCGTTACCCTTTTCTTGATATCGATCTGGTGGAGTTTTCAACCCGAATTCCACCCGAGCTGAAGCTTCACAACTACACCGAGAAATACATTCTCAAGCGAGTGGCTGAGGATCTGCTGCCGCGAGAGATCATGAAGCGCGAGAAATTCGGTTTTCACGCGCCGGGCAGTCCTTACTTGTTGCAGCACGGCATCGAGTGGATTAACGATATGGTCTCGCATGATCGCATTAAACGACAGGGTTATTTCGACCCCGAAGTGATCGATCGTTTACGAGCGGAATACACGCAGAGCGGTTTCAAACTGAATCTGCCATTCGAAGACGACCTCCTCATCATCGTCCTCACATTCGGCATCTTTCTGGATACGTTTAATCTTCCCAACTTCAACTGAAGTCACAAAAGTAAAAATGAATAAACCGGTGCTTGGTGTTTTAGGTGGTATGGGTGGGCTCGCGTCGGCGGAGTTTGTGAAGACTGTCTATGAGTTCACTGGTGAAGTGTCACTGCGAGAACAGGATGCGCCCGCCGTGGTTATGTATTCGGATCCGGCATTCCCCGATCGAACAGAGGCGTTCCTGCGTGGCGAAACTCAACCGATACTCACCAAACTGATCGATTCGTTGGAATTGCTTGGCCGCATGGGCGCATCGCAATTCGTCATCTGTTGCATGACGATCCATTACCTTCTCCCGCAAGTGCCCGACGCGTTGCGCGAACGAATTATCTCGCTTACTGACGTCATCTTTTCCTCAGTCGAGTCGCTCGACAAAAAGCATCTCGTGATCAGCTCAATCGGCACTATCAAGCTGGAGTTACTGCAACGGCACCCGCGTTGGGAACAGGCACAGAACTACCTGGTCTTTCCGTCCGAGGCCGAACAGCGACAGATGCACGATCTGATCTATGAGGTGAAACGCAATCGCAATCTAGTCGAAGCGCGTTTGTTTGTCGAAACACTGCTTGCGCGCCATCGAGTGGATTCGTTTATCGCGGCCTGTTCCGAAATTCATCTACTCGCTAAGCAGTTCGCATCCTCAGGTCCGGAGCAACGCGGTTTCAGTTGCATAGATCCGCTGACGATTATCGCGCAACAGGTGGTGGAGGCAAGAAACTATGAAGCATGAAGCTGTACAGCGCTTATTCGACCGGATGGCTGAGAACACGCCGGACCAGGTAGCAATCTCATGCGGCGACACGCGTATCACCTATGGTGAACTGAAGCATCGCACTGACAAGTTGTCGCACCTGCTGCTTTCCGGCGGTGCGAAGAAAGACACCATTGTAGCCATTCTGCTCGACAGCAAGGTCGATGCGATCACATCGATTATCGCGGTGCTGAAAGCCGGCGCTGTGTTCGTTCCCTTCGATCCGCTCCTGCCGGAATTGCGGCTGGAGACAATGGTGAAGGAAGTTTCTCCCGACCTGTTCATCAGCGAATCCAGTTTGCTGTCGCGACTCAACGGGGTGGTGCAGGGCAAAGTGCTCAGCCTGGACAAGTACCGGCGGTTGGACCAGCTTGCCCTCGACGACGTCTTAGCAGAAAAAACAGCCGCACCATCGAAGCCGGACGACTTCTGTTACGTCTATTTCACTTCCGGTTCCACCGGGCGCCCGAAGAGCATTGCGGGGCGGTTGAAAGGCATTGATCATTTCATACGCTGGCAAATCGAGACCTTGCGCATCGATAAGAACGATCGCGTCAGCCAGTTGTTACCACTGTCGTTTGACGGTTCGCTGCGCGACATCTTCGTGCCGCTTTGCGCCGGCGGCACCATCTGTGTTCCCGAACATAACGAGTTGATCACGGATGCGAAAGAACTGGTCGCCTGGCTGGATCGCGAAGCGATCAGTGTGATCCATTGTGTGCCGACGTTGTTCCGCGCCCTCCTCAATGAAGACCTGAACGCCGAACAGTTTGCCGCCCTGCGTTACGTGCTGCTGGCCGGTGAAGCTTTGTTACCGGCAGACGTCGGACGGTGGAAAGCCATCTTCGGCGAGCGAGTGAAGCTCATCAATCTCTACGGCACTTCCGAAACTACCATGGCCAAGTTTATCTACGAGGTGCAGCCGGGTGATGAGAAACGCTGGTCAGTGCCCGTCGGCAAGCCGATGCCTGGCGCGCGTGCTTTGATTATTGACGAAGAGAAACGTATCTGTCCGACGGGCGTAATCGGCGAGATCTACATCAGCACTCCGTATCGCAGTCATGGTTATTACAAACAGCCTGAATTGACTGCCGAAGTCTTTATCCAAAACCCGTTCAGTAAAGATCCCCACGACATCGTCTACAAGACCGGCGATCTCGGTCGCCTGTTGGACGACGGCAACGTCGAAGTGCTGGGACGCAAAGATCAGCAAGTGAAGATCCGAGGGGTGCGCATCGAGCTCGAAGAGATAAACAACGAAATGCGCAGCTTCGCGGGTGTGAAAGAGGTAGCGGTAATCGATCGGAAAGATACGATTGGTGGGAATTTCCTCTGCGCGTACCTCGTCGGCGACGGTGACCTGGAACTAGACGCTTTGCGCGCCTACTTACAGGAGCGCCTGCCGAGCGCGATGGTGCCGTCGGCCTTTGTAGTGATGGAAAAATTGCCGCGCACGCTGAGCGGCAAAGTAGATAAACGCGCGTTGCCGCAACTGCAGGAACGCACGGGCCGAGCCGAGTATGTGGCGCCGCGAACGGCCACCGAGCAGCTAGTCGCAGAGATCTGGGCCAACCTGCTGGGACTACCAAAAATCTCTTTACACGATAATTTCTTCGAGCTCGGCGGCCACTCGCTACTAGCGACGCGGGTAATGGTGCGAGTGCGAAAAGCAACTGGTGTGGAGCTGCCGTTGCGCGCCTTGTTTGAGAATCCGACGGTTGCGAAGCTCGCGGCGCACCTCGATTCTTCCGCGCCCGAAAGCGCCGACTTATTACCACCGATCCTGCCGGTAACTCGCGATCGAGAGTTGCCACTATCGTTTTCACAGCAACGTCTCTGGTTTATGGAGCAGTTAAGACCAGGCGATCCGGTGTACCACTCTTTCCAGGCATTGCTGATCGCCGGCCCACTCGACGCCGGCGCACTCGAACTAAGTCTCAACGAGATCATTCGCAGGCACGAAGTACTGCATACCGTGTTCGACACTGTTGAGGGGCGTCCGGTGCAACGGGTTGAGCCGTTCACTCCCATGTCATTACGGAGTGTGAACTTGAGCGAAGTGTCGCCCGAAGATCGTAACTCGTCTTTAAAGAAACTCGTTGCTGACGAGAGTCAACATCCATTTGACCTCTCGCGTGGTCCATTGATTCGAGCGCTGCTGGTAGCGCTCGGCGAGCAGGAGCATGCGTTGCTGCTGACTTTACATCATAGCGTCAGCGACGGGTGGTCCATCGGCATCCTCTGTCGCGAAATGCAGATGCTTTACGACTCATTCGCGGGTGGTGCTCCCGTGCCTCTGCCTGCTTTACCCATTCAGTATGCCGACTTTGCGGTGTGGCAGCGCGAGTATCTCGAGGGCGATGCACTCAACGAACAGTTGTCATATTGGAAGGAACAATTAGCAAACGTTTCCTCCGTGCTGGAGTTGCCGACAGATCGTCGCCGGCCGGAAGTTGCAAGTTTCCGTGGCGGGAGAGTGGCATTCGAATTCACGCCGGAGCTTACCCAACAACTCAGGATCTTCAGCCAGCGCGAAGGAGTAACGCTATTCATGGTCCTGCTGGCGGCGCTTGACGCGCTGCTGTTTCGCTACAGTGGTCAAACGGATATCGCGGTCGGCACCGCGATCGCGAATCGTAACCGCGACGAAACCGAAGGGTTAATCGGGTTCTTTGTGAACATGCTCGTCATGCGCACAGACCTGAAAGGCAATCCGACTTTCCTCGAACTGTTGCAGCGTGTAAAGCAAATGACGCTCGCCGCTTACCAGCATCAGGATGTGCCGTTTGAGCAGATCATCGAGATGCTCCAGCCGCAACGCAGTTTGAATCGCACGCCGCTCTACCAGATTGAATTCACCTTGCAGAATGCACCACTGGAGCCATTGGAGGTGCGCGGTTTGCGCTTCACTCCGCTCGACGTGCAGGAAGTGTCGTCTGAGACCGATCTCAACTTGATCATGACTGAAAGTGAAAGTGGACTTGCGGGTGAGGTTGTCTACGCAACTGATTTGTTTGATGCGACAACCGTCGAGCGCATGATGGGCCACTTTCGTAACCTGCTGGAGGAGATAGTTAAAGCTCCGGAACAGCGCATACTCGAGCTGCCTTTGATCTCGGGCAGCGAAACCAAGGCCTTACTAGCAACTTGGGGTGCAACTGATATGAATACAAATAAACTTGTCCACCAATTATTCGAAGAACAGGTCGCGCGCAAGCCGGAAGCGGTTGCGGTTGTTTTCGAGGATCGCAAATTCACGTACGCGGAGTTGAATCAGCGTGCGAATCAACTTGCTCGCTACTTAAAACGTAACCAGGCAAAGCCAGAAACGCTTGTCGGTCTTCACCTGGAGCCATCGTTCGATCTTGTGGTTGCGATGCTGGCGATCCTGAAAGCCGGCGCTGCGTTTGTGCCGCTCGATCCGTCGTATCCGGCAGAAACACTGTCTTTCATGCTGGCGGATGCGAAGGCGTCGATCCTGCTAACGCAACAAGCTCTCCCCGCGGAACTTCCGCAGTCCGGCGTAAAGGTGATCAGCCTTGACGTTGCTGCTTCGGAAATATCGGATGAGGGTGTGTATGACCTAACCGTCAAGGTTGGCGGCGATAATCTTGCTTATGCCATCTACACTTCCGGCTCGACCGGACAACCAAACGGCGTTCTCATCAACCACGACTCACTGACGAAGTACACCCTGGCTTTCAGCGAGCGAATCGGACTGCGCGCCAGCGATCGTATTTTGCAGTTTGCTTCTCCGAGTTTCGATGTGGCGCTCGAAGAAATCTTCCCGACGCTGTTGACCGGTGCAGCGATCGTCTTTAGCAGCGAGGAGAGTGCTATTGCTCCGATGGATCTGCTACGCGTCATCGAACAGCAAAAGATTACCGGGCTCGAGTTGCCAACTGCTTACTGGCACGAGTGGGTAAAAATCCTGGCCGTACGCCCGCCGCGTATGCCGGAAACACTGCGTTTCGTGATCATCGGCGGCGAGAAAGTCTCAGGCAAACTACTGGCGGCGTGGCAAAGTTTCGGCGTGCCGTTGATTCACGTTTATGGTCTCACCGAAGCGACCATCACCTCGACTGTTTATGACGTGCCGGCGTCCGATCAACCAGTTGACGATCTTCCTCTTGGCGAGGCGATCACCTACACGCAGGTTTACTTGCTCGATCCATATCTGCGACCGGTGCCGCCGGGTATTTCCGGTGAGATCTATGTTGGTGGCGAATGTCTCGCACGCGGTTACTTGCATCGTCCTGGTCTCACTGCCGAACGATATATTCCAAATCCTTTCAGTTCGACTCCCGGCGCGCGGATGTATAAAACCGGTGATGTCGCCCGCCGTCTCGCAAATGGAGACCTGCTGTTTATGGGGCGCGTCGATCATCAACTGAAGATTCGTGGCTACCGGATCGAGCCTGACGGTATCGAGACGCTTTTGAAGCAACACCCGCTCGTCCAGGACGCAGTAGTTACCTTGACTACCAAGGGAAACGGGCACAACCGCCTGTTCAAGCGAGGCACTGATGGTGCGGTGCTATTTGCGGATCAAAACGTCATCGTAGATAGACTCGAGACGATGAACGTCGGCGAAGTCGAAAAGCTCTTCGCAAAACTCGAAGCCCTTTCCGAGGACGAGAGTGAAACGATACTCGCCATGGAGTTGCAACTCGATCAAGAGCGCGAGCGCACCACCATCAGGAGGTTCCCGCAATTCGAAGTGCAGCTCAAGTTGAAAGACGAGGGATTCATCAATCCTCCGAAGGAGGCACAGAGAAACTGGCTACTCCGTCGCGCGCTCGACGAGCTTACTTCCGATCTCAGACATCTCGACGTGCAATCGAGACGGTTTGTCGCCGGATCGGCGCGACCTCGTTTGGAGACAGTGCCCTGGGGTTCGCATCACGCGGAATACGACGAACACAATCTGTTCATTGCCGGACAACAGGTGATGCAGGATTGGGAACTGCCGTTGATGGATGCGATGGCGAAGGTCGTAACCGAATCACATGGCGACATTCTGGAGGCCGGCTTCGGCATGGCCCTCTCGGCTACGTGCATTCAAAAGTGGGGCTGCAGGTCATACACGATCCTGGAAGCTAATGATGAGGTAGTGAAACGTTTTCACGAATGGAAGAAGCAGTTTCCCGGCAGAGACATTCGCCTGATTCATGGTCGCTGGCACGATACTCACCACCAGGTGCCGGACGAATCAAAGGACGGGGTGTTTTTCGACACCGTACCGACGTTTGAAGACGAGTACTTGCGCGAGGTGATTGACAACGTAGTAATGGCGGAAGATTTCTTCCCCGTCGCCGCGAGGGTCTTGCGTCCGGGCGGCATTTTCACCTGGTACACAAACGAGATCGACACGTTGAGTCGCCGTCACCAGCGGCTGATTCAAAAGTACTTCCGCTCATTCGAGGTTACGGTCTGCCGTCCGCTCTACCCACCTGACGATTGCCACTACTGGTTCGCCGACTCCATGGTCGTCGTCAAGGCAGTCAAATAGCGACAATAAGGCACAACAGGCACAGAAAAGCATCTTGTGATTCTTTGTGGCCAAAATTCCTGGAGGATTCATGAACACAATTGAACGTTTTGCGAAACTTACGCCGAATAAACAGAGTCTGCTGACTGTGTGGTTGGACCAGCACAAGAATGGTTCGACCACAGACGCTGCTGCTGATGCTGACAAACAACTCGTGGCCTACGTCGTTATGAAAAACGGCACGCGAGACACGGGCCAACTGCGCGAATATTTAAAGGGACAAACGCCGGCTTACATGGTTCCGGATGCTTTCGTTCCCCTCGATTCTTTACCACTCACAACGAACGGAAAAATCGATCGCCAGCGTCTCTCCGAACCACCAAAGAAAAGTGCGATCGACGATGATTTTGTCGCGCCCAGAACGCAACTGGAAGAAGAGCTTGCGGGCCTGTGGAGCGATGTTCTGCATGTCGAGCGGGTTGGTATCAACGACAACTTCTTCGATCTCGGTGGACACTCGCTCCTGGCCACGCGTCTGATGTTTCAGTTGCGTGAACACTTCAACGTCGATATTCCGTTGCGCGCCCTGTTTGAAGCCCCGACGATCGCGACGATCGCGCCAGTGATCGTTCAGAGCCAGATCGAACAGATCGACAGCGAAGACATGGCCCACGCCCTCGCCGCGCTCCAACAGTCATAAACCACAACCACAACTAAATTAACAAAAGGCGGTTCTGCTTATGGAAGTCGTACCGGCTCATCTCGAGCACTGGATGCGTGACTATTACTTCAACACCGAGCTCGATATAGGCAGTAGCGGTGTTGAGAATTTTTCATTCGGAGAGTTACGGCAGCTCTTCAACATCACTCCGGACGATCTCGATCGCATCGTCCTGCGTGATAGCTGGACGCTCGGAGGACCGGACCTGCGCACTGCCATCGGCAATCGATGGGCCAAAGGCAACGCAGAGCGCGTGATGGCTACGAATGGTTCGAGTGAAGCGAACTACCTGGTTATGCACTCGTTGCTGAATCCCGGCGACGAAGTGGTCGTGCTCGATCCGTGCTATCAGCAACTGTATTCGATTGCTGAAACTATCGGGTGCAAGCTGAAGCACTGGCCACTGCGATTCGAAGACTCCTACCGGGCCGATTTGAGCGAAGCTCGACGTCTGATTGGCCCACAAACGCGCATGATCGTCGTGAACTTTCCTCATAACCCGACCGGCGCTTCGCTATTACCTGCCGAACAGGATGAGTTGATCGAGTTGGCCGCAGGCGCAGGCGCGTATCTGGTATGGGATGCAGCTTTCGCCGAACTCACTTACGACGACCCTGAGTTGCCCGATCCGGGCCAGCGTTACGATCGCTCTATCACAATGGGAACACTTTCAAAAGCCTACGGCCTGCCGGGATTGCGGGTCGGCTGGTGCCTGGCAGCGCCGGACGTGCTGGACCGTTTGGTGGAATTACGCGATTACACGACGTTGGCTCTCTCACCTTTAGTCGAGCACGTCGCGGCTCGTGTGATCGAGAATGGCGATCTTTTACTTAAGCCTCGCCTGGCCCAGGCGCATCACAATCTTGAACTCCTCTTAACGTGGGTCGACCGTCACCGTGAGTTCGTCAGCGTGGTTCGCCCACAAGGCGGCGTCTGCGTGTTCATGCGTTTGCATGAGATCGCTGATGTCGAAGATTTCTGCCGGCAATTCGCCGACGAATACAGTGTGCTTTTAGTGCCGGGAACGAGTTTCGGCGAGCCAAACCATGTAAGGCTGGGCTTTGGCTGCTCGACAGAGGAGCTAACCGAGGGGCTCTCCCGGTTGTCTCAACACTTCCACGCCTATCGCAACTCAAACGCATCAGCAGTTGCTGTCTGAGTGTTCCGCGAGGAGCACCACGTTTATTGCCAATCGCTGAAGTAAAACCTTAACCACAACCAAGCTCAACGTAGGAGGAAATTATGTGGGCATTCTCTTTATCCGCCCATGAAATTGATGCTGTGCAAGCTTTAACGCATGGCATTGCGTCGGAACACAAGTCAGTCGAGGACGTCGAGTTCATGCGCCGCGCTCCCGTTTATGCACACGAGTTGCCGCGACGCCTGCGACAGTTTCTGAGCGACTTCAAATTGCTCGAACCCGCCTGCGGAGTCTGCATGATCTCCGGATATCCGATCGACAACGCCCGGATCGGCAAGACGCCTCCACACTGGAAGTGGAAGCTCGATGCCGCGATCTCACTCGAAGAGCAGATCATGTTTGTGTTGTGCGGCTGCCTTCTCGGTGATCCTTTTGCATGGGCCACCCAACAGGACGGTTCTCTGATTCATGATGTTTTCCCGATTGCAGGCGACCAATACGATCAACTCGGCACCGGCAGCGAACAACTTCTGTGGTGGCATTCGGAAGACGCCTTTCACCCGCACCGCGCCGATTACATTGGCCTGATGTGCCTGCGCAATATGGATGGTGTGGCGACGACGATTGGCGCCCCCGATCTCTCTCGCCTGTCTGCGGAACAAGTGGAGGTTCTGTTCCAGCCGCGCTTCCTCATAAAGCCCGATAATTCGCATTCGGAAAAGAACGAGTCGGATTTGCGCAAACAAAACAGAAACGGCGATGAGGTGCTCGAATCTGCTTACGCGAAAATCAAGGAGCTAAACTCGACCCCTCCGAAAATCTCGATGCTCTTCGGTGACCGGGAAACGCCGTACGTTCGTCTCGATCCGTACTTCACCACGTCACTCGACGATGAAGCAAGCGCAGCGCTGGATGCGTTGTCCCAAACCATCGACGACAACCTGCAAGAGGTCGTGCTGCAACCAGGCGATTGTTTCTTCATCGACAACTACCGGATCGTGCACGGCAGAAAAGCATTCAAAGCGAGATATGACGGCACGGATCGCTGGCTCAAGCGAATCAACCTCACCCGCGATCTGAGAAAGTCACATGGTTCACGTGGTGGCTCCGGAATGCGAGTGATGGTCTAACTAACCATCGATCCCAGAGGTTTGAAATGAGTACCCTTTCCAGTCAAATCGCTAATCTCACTCCAGAGCAGTTGGCAAAACTTGCTTATGAGCTGAAAGCGAGCAAAGCGAAGAAGGCAAGCAAGCAACCGCAAATCCCGAAGCGAGTTCCCGGAGAACCTTGCCCGCTCTCGTTTGCGCAACAGCGACTCTGGTTCGTCGCGCAATTGGATCCCGACAATCCGGCCTACAACTGCTTGGAAGCGTTGCGGATGACTGGAAACCTCAACCTGCCGCTGCTCGAGCAGGTGTTGAATGAGGTGATGAGGCGACACGAGGTACTGCGAACAACGTTCGAGTTTGTGAACGACGAGCCGGTGCAGATCGCCTCTTCGGAGCTCAAACTGAAACCCCGCGTGATCGATCTGGAGGGATTACCGACAAGTGAACGAGAGAGACTGGTAGCAAAACTTGCACCGGCCCAGCAACGACGACCTTTCGACTTAGCGCGCGGTCCGGTGCTGCGGGTGGTGGTTTTCCGGGTCAATGAACATGACCATGCGGTCGTACTTACCACCCATCACATCGTCTCCGACGTCTGGTCGTTGGACATCCTCACCCGCGAAATCACCGAACTCTACACCGCCTTCGCTAAAGGTCATCCATCCCCACTCGCAGAATTGCCCTGCCAGTATGCCGACTTCGCTATCTGGCAGCGGCAATTCCTCACGGGTCCAGTGCTCGAACAACATCTGGACTATTGGCGGCAACATTTAGCGAGTGCGCCACACGTGTTGGCGTTGCCTGCCGATCGCCAGCGTCCGGCGGTATTTTCGGGACGTGGATCGCATGAAACCGTTGTTCTCTCTGACGAACTCACTCAATTGTTGAGAGTGTTAGGCCGCCGCAAAGGCGTGACGTTGTTCATGATGATGCTGGCTGCTTTCGAGGTTTTGTTGTCACGGTACAGCGGCCAAACGGATTTCCTGGTCGGCGCTGACGTCGCCAATCGTAATCACGACCTGACTGAATCGCTGATTGGCTTCTTCGTAAATCAAGTTGTGGTACGCGCCGACCTCGCCGGTAATCCAACCTTCAACGAGTTGCTGGATCGAGTAAAAGAAGAGACGTTAAACGGGTACGCGCATCAGGATGCGCCGTTCGAGAACGTGGTTGACATGTTGAAACCCGAACGCCACCTCAGCCACGCGCCTCTTTTCCAGGTGAAGCTGGTGATTCAATACAAGTTAACAGATCACCTGGAACTAGCGGACCTCGCCGTCAGTGGAGGTATAGAGGACATTGCCCTGTCAAAGCTGGATTTAACTCTACTGATCGTCGACGGAGAGCGGATCCGGGTCGACCTGCAATACAGCACTGACCTTTTTCAGGCGAACACTGTCCGTCGAATGCTGGGACAGTTTGAGATGTTGCTCATATCGGCGGTGAACAATCCGGAGCAGCATATTTCTCAACTCGAACTGTTGAGCAACGCCGAGCGGCAGCAACTGCTGGTCGATCTCAACGACACTCAGGCGTCGCATTCCGGGGTTCGCAGTATTCAAGAACTTTTCGAGGAGCAGGTAGCACTCACTCCTGAGGCGACGGCACTTACATTCCATGAGCAGGACGTTTCTTATATTGAGCTAAACAGCCGCGCCAACCAGTTGGCCCACTACCTGCGGCAACTGGGAGTGACGACTGAAACGCCGGTTGGCGTATGCCTGAATCGTTCCATTGAGATGGTAGTGGCGATGCTCGCCATCCTGAAGGCAGGCGGCACTTACGTTCCACTCGATCCCGAGTACCCGACCGAGCGCCTCGCTTTCATAGACGACGACTTGTCGCTTCCGATCATTCTTACGCATTCGGTCACCATTCAGCGGCATGCGTCATTACTGGACCAGGCCCATCCGGTATGCCTGGACACCGAGAGCGAGCAGTGGTCGGCTTTACCAACTACCGATCCGGCAGACAGCAACAGCTCCAGCGAACACCTGGCCTACGTCATCTATACCTCGGGTTCGACGGGACAGCCGAAGGGCGTCGCCGTCATGCACGGGGCAGTTCACAACCTCGTCCGCGATACGAATTACATCACTCTTTACGAATCCGACGTCGTGGCGCAGGTCTCGAACAGCTCCTTTGACGCCGCCACCTTCGAGATTTGGGGTGCACTGCTTTCGGGTGCGCGTCTCGTCATCATCGAGAAAGACGTCGCTCTCGCGCCGCACGCGTTGGCTGCACAGCTCGAAGAACACGGCGTCACCGTCCTGTTCCTGACCACGGCTCTCTTCAACCACATGGTGCGTGAACTTCCGGCAGCCTTTAGTGGGTTGCGGCACCTTCTGTTTGGTGGCGAGGCGGTCGAGCCGTTGTGGGTCAGGGAGGTTTTGGAGAAGGGACCACCGCAGCGGCTGCTGCACGTCTATGGTCCAACGGAGACTACGACCTTCGCGACCTGGCATGAGGTTACGAGTGTCGGCGAGCAGGCGCATCTCGTTCCCATCGGTCGCCCTCTGGCGAATGTCCAGGTCTATCTTTTAGACGAAGATCTGAAGCCCGTGCCGGTCGGAGTTCAAGGCGAACTGTACATCGGCGGGGATGGACTGGCGCGAGGTTACGCCAACCAACCCGAATTGACGGCCCAGCGATTTGTACCTCACCCATTCAGCACTGCAGGCGGCGAGCGACTGTATCGGACTGGCGACTATGTGAGATGGAGTGATGAGGGCACGCTCGAGTTCGTTGGACGAGTGGATACGCAGGTGAAGATCCGAGGTTATCGCATCGAGCCGGGCGAGGTGGAGGTGGTGTTGGGACAGCACGCGTCGGTGAGTGACTGCGCGGTAGTGATGCGGCAGGAACCTGACGGCCAGAAGTATTTAGTTGCTTACGTAGTGACAAAGGCCAACGGTCACAGTGATAGCACCTTTGAGTTGAGAAGCTACCTGCGCGAGCGGTTGCCGGAGTTCATGGTCCCTGCAGCAATTGTCACGCTCGAGTCGTTGCCGCTGACAGCCAACGGCAAAACAGACCGGCGCGAGTTGGCGGCGTTGGAAGTACACGTTGGCAGTGAACGGCCTTACGTCGCACCGCGCACCACCACTGAAGAGATGCTTTGCGATATCTGGCGGGAGGTGCTGCGGGCAGAGCGCGTCGGTATTGAAGACAACTTCTTTGATCTGGGCGGCGATTCGATTCTTACGATTCAGGTGATCGCGAGGGCGCGCGCCGCGGGTTTGGAGTTGAATGTTCGGCAACTCTTCCAGCACCAGACTGTGCAGGAGTTGGCCCAGGCGCTTGAAGGTACGCAGGAAAGTTCCGCTCCCGAAACAGAGACCGCACCGTTCAGTTTAATCAGCGAAAAGGATCGCATGCGTTTGCCCGCTGGAGTAGTGGACGCATATCCGCTGACGGCATTGCAGGCGGGCATGCTGTTTCATAGCGAACTAGATCCCGAGGCCGGTCTCTATTACGACATCTTCAGCTTTCATCTACAGACGGCATTCGACGGCGAGGCTTTACTAGCAGCGCTGCAGCAACTAATCGATCTACATCCGGTGTTGCGAACGTCGTTCAATCTGAGCGACTTCAGTGAACCGTTGCAATTAGTGCATGAGAAAGTGGCAGTGCCGTTGCGAATCGGGGATCTGCGTGAACTGTCGGCAACGGAACAGGAAGAGTATTTGGCGCAGTGGCTGGCGACGGAAAAGCGGCATCGTTTTGATTGGCGGCAGGCGCCGGTGTTGCGTTTTCAGATCGAGCGGCGCAGTGAAGAGTCGTTTCAGTTCTCGTTTAGTTTTCACCATGCGATTCTGGATGGCTGGAGCGTGGCCACCATGCTCACAGAATTGTTCAAGGTCTATTCAGTGCTGCAAACAGGTGAGCGTGCGAGCGAAGCTCCGATTAGCGCGTCGTTTCGAGATTTTGTCGCCGCGGAGCGGGCCGTCGTTAATTCAGACGAGGCACGCGAGTATTGGACCAACATGCTCAGTGAGGACATGCAATCCCCACTGCCGCGTCTCGGGAAGAATAGTGGTCCATCACAAGTCGCCGGTCACCACTTTGATATCTCACCTGAACTGTCTTCCCAATTGAAAGAACTGGCGCGCACGGCCAGTGTGCCACTAAAGAGCGTTCTGCTTGCCGCACATCTCAGAGTCTTGAGCATGCTCACGGGTAGCGATGACGTGTTGACCGGGCTCGCGTCGCACGGCCGGCCCGAAACGGCAGACGGCGAAAAGGTGTTGGGCCTTTTCCTTAACATGTTGCCGTTCCAGCTCCGGTTGGCGGGTGGAACATGGCTGGAACTGGTGCAGGAGACTTTCGCGGCCGAACGAGAATCATTACCTTTCCGGCGCTATCCGATGGCGCAGATGCAACAGGATCTTGGAAACGATGCGCCGCTGTTCGAAGTCCTTTTCAACTTCGTGAACTTTCATGTTTACGAGGAACTGCAGAATGTCAGCGGTCTTGAAGTTCTGGGTTTCGACGGTGTTGCGGACACAAACTTCCCGCTCTCGGTCCATTTCTCCCTCGAGTCGGCAGGTTCGCAGATCAGGTTGGAACTACGATACGACGCGGCAGAGTTGAGTGGGGAACAGATTGAGGCCATGAGCGGGTACTTCGAACGAACCCTCCTCGCCATGGCCACTAACCCTCGCGAGCAATATGACTCGAGCCAACTGCTTTCTGAAGCAGAACTTCGCATGCAGCTTGGTGAGTGGAATGACCGCCCGCGCAGCATTCATCAATTTTTTGCGGAACAGGTTGCCGCCGCCCCGGAGGCGGTGGCATTGGAGTTTGGCGATCAACTGTTGACGTATGCGCAATTGAACGACCGCGCTAACCAACTGGCGAATTACCTGCGCGCGAAGGGTGTCGGTACTGAGAGCGTAGTCGGCATTGCGCTGGAGCGCTCGCCGGACATGATTGTGAGCGTGCT
Source organism: uncultured Acidobacteriota bacterium (assembly GCA_963708055.1). Lineage (GTDB taxonomy): Bacteria > Acidobacteriota > Blastocatellia > Pyrinomonadales > Pyrinomonadaceae > PSRF01. The sequence continues at coordinate 4,899,314 of OY970193.1, forward strand.
CGCGGTGCTCAAAGCCGGCGGAGCATACCTGCCGCTCGATCCTGATTATCCGCAAGAGCGTCTGGCGTTCATGCTTGAAGATGCCGGTGTGCGTACTCTGCTCACGCACAGAGCGTTGTTCTCTCGTCTTCCGCAAACTGAAGCTGACGTGATCTGTCTCGATGAAGCCTGGTCCGAGATCAGCACCGGCAGCAAAGCAGATCCAAAGCGATGGGGTTCCAGCGACAATCTCGCGTACATCACTTACACCTCCGGTTCGACAGGGCAACCCAAAGGCGTCCAGGTTGTTCATCGCGGTGTGGTTCGATTGGTCAAAGAAAACGATTACGCGCATCTGGGAGCGGATGAAGTCTGCTTACAGTTTGCGGCGCTGGCGTTTGACGCATCGACTTTCGAAATTTGGGGGAGTCTGCTGAACGGCGGGCGATTGGTCATCATGCCGCCGGGTCCAACGACGTTAGCTGAACTGGGCCAGGCGCTGAAGACTCATCACGTGACTGTACTCTGGTTGACGGCTGGGCTGTTCAACCTGATGGTTAACGAACAGCTTGACGATCTGCGCGGGTTGCGGCAGTTGCTCGCCGGTGGCGACGCACTTTCAGTGTCACACGTCGAGCGGTTTCTGCGTGAAGCGCCCCGGTGCAAACTCATCAATGGCTATGGCCCAACCGAGAATACGACCTTCACGTGTTGCCACCCGATGAACACGGCGACTGAGTTTGGTCGCAGCGTTCCCATCGGTCGTCCGATCGCCAATACGCAAGTTTACATTCTCAATCACAACCTGCGGCCGGTCGCAACCGGCGCGCGCGGCGAGCTTTACACCGGCGGTGATGGATTGGCGCGCGGTTATCTCAATGATCCTGAACTCACCGCGCAGCGTTTTGTGCCGCATCCGTTCAGCTCGCAACCGGGCGCGCGACTCTACCGGACCGGCGATTGGGCGCGCTATCTGCTCAACGGTGATATTGAATTTCTCGGTCGCGTTGACAACCAGGCGAAAGTACGTGGCTTCCGTATCGAGCCGGGAGAGATCGAAACAGTGCTGCGGAAACACCAGCAGGTGAGAGAAGCAGTAGTGGTGCTGAAAGAGACGGACGGAGATAAGCAACTGGTCGCATACGTGGTCAGCGATGCTCAGACCAGCGAGTTACGTGAGTATCTGAAAAAGCAGTTGCCTGAGTACATGGTGCCATCGTTCCTGGTCCATCTGGACGAGATACCGCTGACTCCCAACGGAAAGCTCAACCGGCGTGCGTTGCCGGCTCCGGAAAAAATCCTTGCGGAAGAGGCAGAGTATGAAGCGCCACGCACACCGACGGAAGAATTGCTCTCGAATTTATGGGCGCGTGTGCTGCGGGTAAGTCGAGTCGGAATAACTGACAACTTCTTCGAGCTGGGCGGCCATTCGTTATTAGCCATTCAACTCGTTTCGCGAATTCGAGAGGCGTTTGGCGTCGAGTTACCGCTGAGTGAACTCTTCGAACGCCGCACTGTCGCCGAACTGGCGCAAAGCGTCGACGATCTGATCCGCGCCAGCCATGAGTTTGTAGTGCCGCCATTGCTTCCGGCAATTCGCGAGGAAGCGTTGCCTCTCTCCTTTGCACAGCAGCGACTGTGGTTTCTGGACCGGCTAGTGCCCGAAAACATCGCCTACAACGTAGCGGATGCGCTACGGCTGCATGGTGGACTGAATCACGCCGCTTTGGAACAAAGCATCAACGAGATTGTGCGGCGTCATGAAGCTGTACGCACAACCTTCCCTGACGTTGATGGCAATCCGATCCAGGTCGTCACTCCTTTCCAACGCCTGGCCTTGCCTTTGATTGACCTGAGCACGTTGCCGGATGAGGAACGCGAGCCCCAGGCTGTGAGACTTGCTTCAGCAGAAGCCCAGCGTCCCTTCGATTTGCAATCGGGTCCATTGCTGCGTGTAACACTGCTGCGGCTGGGAGCAGAAGATCATGTGCTGCTGTTCAATATGCATCACATCATCACCGACGAATGGTCCATGTCTATTTTTGCGAAGGAAGTGGCCGCTTTATACGACGCGTTCACGACCGGCAATGCCTCGCCCTTATCTGAGCTCGCGATCCAGCCTGGTGATTACGCGGTGTGGCAACGGCAGTTGCTGTCGGGCGACGTGCTGGCGCGTCAGCTCGATTACTGGACCAGCAAACTGCAAGGAGTTCCGGCGCTATTCGACTTACCCACTGATTACCCGCGACCGAAAGTTCAACTGATCGCAGGCGCATTGTCCACCCATGTTCTTAGCGCGGAGTTGACGTCAGATCTGAAATCGCTGGCCCAACAGTCTAATGCCACGTTGTACATGACGATAATGGCGGCGTTCCACGCCCTCCTGCACCGTTACGCACAACAGACCACGGTCGTTACCGGAACGGTGGTGACGAACCGCCCGCGAGTGGAGACCGAGTCGCTCATCGGCTTCTTCATCAACACACTCGCGATCCGTTCTGATTTCGACGATGACCCGACATTTGTGGCGTATCTGAGCCGCTTGCGAAAGCACGCGCTCGAGGCCTACGCGCATCGGGACTTACCGTTCGAGGTGCTGGTAGATGAGCTCCGCTTGGCGCGTGACCTTAGTTACCACCCGTTGTTCCAGGTGATGTTCAGTTGGGAAGAAGCAACCTTGGACCAGTTGACCTTAACCGGACTGGAACTGGGTACGATCCAGGTCGAGAACCACACGTCGCAATTCGATCTGACGCTGAAGGTGGGTGACATTAATGGCCGTCTACGATGCACCATGCAGTACAACACTGCATTGTTCGAAGCGAGCACTATCCAGCGAATGCTGGCCCTGTTCGAGAAGTTACTCGCCTCGGCGGTAAGCAATCCGGAGCAGCGTATTTCACAACTCGAACTGTTGAGCAGCGCCGAGCGGCGGCAGTTACTGGACGAATGGAACGACACGCGCGCCGCCTCCGATCTTGAGCATTGTGTGCCCCAACGCTTCGAAGCGCAGGTAACGCGCACGCCAAATGCAGTGGCTGCGGTTTTAGACGGTGTGCAACTCAGCTACGAAGAACTGAACCAGCGCGCGAATCAACTTGCGCATTACCTGCAAGCAGCGGGAGTTGGCCCGGAAGTTTCGGTGGGAGTGCTGTTGGAGCGCTCGCTGGAAACAATCGTGACGCTGCTCGCAATCTTCAAAGCCGGTGGAGCGTACGTACCGCTCGATCCGGAGTACCCGGATGAGCGGCTGCGATTCATGGTGCGCGATGCCGGGCTGGAGTTGTTGGTAACGCAAGAGAACCTTGCAAGCCGTCTGGCAGACACAGTGGTAAAAAGTATTCGCGTGGATGCGGACTGGCCGGAGATTGCCAACGAGAGCGAGGAGAACCCGCCGCTTTTGGCCAGTACCTCGAATCTGGCCTACATCATTTACACCTCCGGATCGACAGGCACACCCAAAGGAGCAATGGTTACGCATGACGGTGTGATCAACTGTTTGCAGTGGATGCAGCAGCGATATGAGCTGACTGAGCAGGATGTGTTTCTGATGCACACGTCGCTGAACTTCGATCCGTCAGTTTGGGAAATTTTCTGGCCACTGATGGTGGGCGGGCGAGTGGTAATTGCCCCGACAGGAATGTTGGAAAGTAATGCTTTGCTGAGCTACATGACAGAGCAGTCAGTGACGTGTGCTTACTTTGTGCCATCGCTCCTGGGCGTGGTGGTGCAGGAGCCGCGGCTGAGTGAAGTGAGCAGTCTGCGTTATGTGATCAGCGGCGGAGAGAAGTTACCGCTCGGAGTGCTGCAGGAGTTTCAGGAGTTGAGCCGAGCGGAGTTGCATCACTCGTATGGGCCAACGGAGACCTCGATCGCCGCGACGGAGTGGACCTGCGAGGCGAGCGCAGAGCGGGTGTTAATGGGCAGCCCGATCGGAAACACGCAGGTGTATGTGCTGGACGGGAATATGCAGCCGCTGCCCGGGGGAGTAGCGGGCGAACTCTACATTGGTGGAGTGGGAGTCGGGCGCGGCTATGCAGGACAGGCGGAGTTGACGGCCGAGAGATTTGTGCCGGATCCGTTCAGCCGGCAAGAAGGAGCACGGCTGTATCGGAGCGGTGACTACGTGAGATGGCGTGGCAACCGAACACTCGAGTTTGTCGGACGGCGCGATACTCAGGTGAAGATCCGTGGTTATCGCATCGAGCCAGGCGAGGTAGAAGCGGTGCTGGGGCAGCACGACTCAATTAAAGAATGCGCGGTTGTGACTCGGACCGAAACCAATGGTGACAAACGTCTCGTGGCTTACGTCGTCGACGGACAGGAACAAGGTGTTAACGCGCTTGAGTTACGCGAATACCTGCGCGAGCGGTTACCGGTGTTCATGGTGCCGTCGGCAATTGTCACACTCGAATCGTTGCCGCTGATGCCCAACGGCAAAGTCGATCGCCGCGAGTTAGCCGCGCGGGTGGTACAGCTTGGCGGCGAGCGAGCTTATGTGCCGCCACGCACAACCACGGAGGAGTTGCTCTGTGACGTGTGGGCCGAGGTGCTGCGGGTAGAGCGAGTTGGTATTGAAGACAACTTCTTTGAACTAGGCGGCGACTCGATTCTCACCATTCAAGTGATCTCCAAGGCGCGCGCGGTGGGTTTGGAGTTGACCGTCCAACAAATTTTCCAGCATCAAACCATTTACGAACTGGCCCAGGCCCTAGAACTCTCCAACTTAAGTGCTGAGATACCGCAGACAGAGCCGTTCAGCTTAATCAGCGAAGCGGATCGCATGCGTTTGCCGGCCGGAGTAGTAGATGCGTATCCGCTGACGGCATTGCAGTGGGGCATGCTGTTTCACAGTGAATTAGCGCCCGAGGCCGGACTCTATCACGAAATCTTCAGCTTTCATCTACGGATGCCATTCGATGGCGAGGCCTTACAAGCCACGCTGCAACAACTGATCGATCTGCATCCGGTGCTGCGGACGTCGTTTAATCTCAGCACCTTCAGTGAACCGTTGCAGTTGGTTAATCATGAAGTAGCGGTGCCGCTGCATATCGGAGATCTGCGTTCGTTGTCGCCAGCTGAACAGGAAGAATACCTCGCGCAATGGCTGGCGGCGGAAAAGCAGCACGGGTTCGATTGGCGGCAGGCGCCGCTGTTGCGCTTTCAGATCGAGCGGCGCAGTGAAGAGTCGTTTCAATTCTCGTTTAGTTTTCACCACGCGATTCTGGATGGCTGGAGCGTGGCCACCATGCTCACAGAATTGTTCACCGTCTATGCTTCCGTGGTCCAGGGAGACTGGCGTGTGAGCGAAGCTCGGGAGAGTGCGTCGTTTCGAGATTTTGTCGCGGCAGAGCAGGCCGTTCTGAACTCCGAAGAGGCGCGGCAGTATTGGTTAACGATGCTCAGCGACAGCACGCAAACTCGTCTGCCGCGGCTGATCGAGGCTGGGCCAATGGGAATGACTGCTCGCCACGTGGATGTTTCCGCTGAACTACTCGATGGATTGAACGAGCTGGCGCGCACGGCAGGCGTTCCCTTGAAGAGTGTTTTGCTCGCCGCTCATCTGAGGGTGCTCAGCCTGCTCGGTGGTGGTGACGATGTAATAACGGGTGTCGTGTCAGACGGTCGTACTGAAACGAAAGATAGTAAAAACGTGCTCGGTTTGTTTCTCAACACGTTGCCGTTCCGGCGGAAACTGTCGGGCGGCACGTGGTTGGAGCTGGTGCAGGAGACATTTGCGGCAGAAGGCGAGTTGTTGCCTTTCCGGCGCTATCCGATGGCGCGCATGCAGCAGGACCTGGGAAATGGCGCGCCACTGTTCGAAGTCACTTTCAACTTTCTGGATTTTGATGTTTACGAAGAGCTGCAGAATGTCGGCGGCGTTGAAGTTTTAGGATCTGATCGTGTGGGTGACTCAAACTTCCCGCTCTCGGTCGATTTCAGTCTTGGGCAGGCGGGCTTGCAGCTCACGCTGCAAATGAAATACGACGCAGCCGACTTGAGCGCAGAGCAGATCGAAGCGGTGGGTCGCAACTACCTCACGGTTCTCGAAAGCATGGCAAGCACACCGCTCGAGCGTTACGAGCAACAGTGCCTGGAAGAATCGAACGACACGAACCAGCGTGCATTGCCTTCGGTGGAGAGTGTGGTTGCGGCAGTTACAGAGTATGAAGCGCCACGCACAACTACAGAAGAACTGCTTACCAACTTATGGGTCAGTGTACTGCGGGTGAGTCGAGTCGGAATAAACGACAACTTTTTTGAGTTGGGAGGACACTCGCTCACGGCAACGCAGTTAGTGGCGCGGGTGCGAGAGGCATTTGGAATCGAGTTGCCGTTGCGCGAGTTGTTCATGCGGCCGACGGTGGCAGGTTTGGCAGAGGCGGTTGAAGCAGCATTGCGGGGTGGCGTGGGAATGACGGCGCCGCCATTTCTACCGGTGTCGCGCGAGCGGCATTTGCCGCTTTCGTATGCGCAGCAGCGTTTGTGGTTCCTGGACCAACTTGAACCGAACGGCTCGTTTTACAACGTGCCGGCTGCAGTGCGGTTGCGAGGCCTACTCAATGTGGCGGCGTTGGAGCAATCACTGTCGGAAGTGGTGCGCCGGCATGAAGCATTACGGACAACTTTCGTAGCGGCTAATGGCGAACCGCGACAGGTGATTAAACCCTTTACGCCAATTAGCCTTCCCGTCTTTGATGTCAGCGATTTAGATACGGGGGAGCGTGAAGCAGAAACGCACCGCTTGCTCAATGAAGAAGCCGCACGCCCGTTCGACCTGGCGCGCGGGCCGCTGGTACGAGCGTGCCTGGTGCGTTTGGAACCGGAAGAACATGTGGTGCTGGTGACAATGCACCACATCATAAGCGATGGCTGGTCGACGGGAGTCTTTATTCGCGAAGTTGCGGCCCTCTACAAAGCGTTTCTTGCGGAAGAGAAGTCGCCATTGGCGGAACTGCCGATTCAATATGCTGACTTCGCGCGCTGGCAGCGTGGCTGGTTGCAGGGTGAAGTGCTCACCGCGCAACTTAATTACTGGCGTGAAGCGTTGGCCGAGATGCCGACCGTTCTGGAATTACCAACCGACCGCCCTCGTCCGCGGGAACAGACATTCAACGGGGCCAGGGTGTCATTCGAGGTACCGGCAGAGATCACACGGCAGTTGAAAGCATTGAGCCGGCGCGAGCGGGTCACGCTGTTTATGACGCTGCTGGCCGCCTTCCAGACTCTGTTGTTCCGGCATAGCGGCCAGGACGACATTGTCGTGGGCACGCCGATCGCAAATCGCTGGTATCGTGACCTGGAAAACTTGATCGGGTTCTTCGTCAACACGCTGGTGTTGCGCGCGCGCTCGTTAAAGACGCTTACATTCACCGAGCTGCTGCAGCAGGTCAGGGAAGTGACCCTGGCTGCGTACGCGCATCAGGACCTGCCCTTCGAGAAACTGGTGGAAGAGTTGCAACCGGTGCGTGATCTGAGCCGCAATCCGCTCTTTCAGGTGATGTTCGCGCTGCAGAATGCGCCCTTGAGTGCGCAGGAACTGCCGGGCTTGACCCTTCAGCCACAAGAGCTTGATCTGCCTGCGACCCGCTTCGACCTGGAGTGTCATCTCTGGGACGCCGATGAAGTGCTGCGCGGGATCTTTATCTACAACACCGATCTCTTTGATCACGCGACGATACAGCGCCTGGCGGTGAACTTCGAAACCTTGTTGCGCAGCGTCGTGGCGAATCCGGCGGAAGCGGTCGCGTCGCTACGTTTGTTGAGAGCAGAGGACGAGCGACAGTTGCTCTATGGCTGGAACGAAACCTCCACAGAATTTCCGCAGGAATTAGTGCACGAGTTGTTTGAACGGCAGGTAGAACGGACGCCAAATCACACCGCCGTCGTTTTTGAAGATGTCTCGGTGACGTATCTGGAATTGAATCGGCGCAGCAACCTGCTGGCTATTCATCTGCGAAGCCTCGGCGTCGGGGCGGATACGGTCGTGGGTGTGATGCTGGAACGCTCGGTGGAAATGCTGGTAGGAGTGCTGGGAGTGTTAAAGGCCGGCGGCGCATATCTGCCGCTCGACCCACAGTATCCGGCCGAACGACTGCAATTCATGTTAGAGGATGCCGCGGTGCGCGTGCTGCTCACGCAAGAGCATTTGGCCCATAACGTCGCCACTGACGTACAGATCATCCGGCTTGACGCTGATGAGCTTGAATGCGACGCCGTCGGAGCACAAGCGGAAGAGAACCCACGAGTGCCGGTCACGGGCGACAACCTGGCCTTCATCATCTACACGTCCGGCTCGACGGGCAAGCCGAAAGGCGTGGCGATGACGCACGCGCCGCTGGTCAATCTGTCGCACTGGCAAATGCGTCGTTCGGCCAATGGGCTGCGCACCGCGCAATTTGCTTCGCTCAGTTTTGACGTTTCCTTCCATGAAATATTTTCTACCCTGGGTAACGGCGGGACGCTGGTATTGCTGCGGGAAGAAACGCGTCGCGATGCCAACGCACTATTGGAGCTATTGATCCGCGAACGGATCGAGCGCTTGTTCCTGCCCTATGTGGCGCTGCAATTCTTAGCCGAAGCGGCGGAGCGCCAGGATAAGTTTCCGACAACGCTGCGTGAGGTCATCCAGGGGGGCGAGCAGTTGAAGATCACCAGGCACATCAGAAGACTGTTCGCTAAGCTCGAAGGCTGCACCCTGGACAATAACTATGGTCCAAGCGAGACGCATGCGGTCTGCGCATGTTTGTTGGATGGCGACCCGGCGGCTTGGCCGGAGTTGCCGTCCATTGGGCGGGCCAGCGCTAACATCCAACTATATTTGCTTGACGAACAGATGCAAGCGGCGCCGGTAGGCGCTGCGGGAGAAGTGTACATCGGGTGCGACGCCATGGCGCGTGGTTATCTGAATCGCCCCGAAACCTCGGCGGAAAAATTCTTGCCGAATCCATTTGCGGTTGACGGCGGATCGCGTTTGTATCGAACCGGAGATCGCGCGCGTTACCTGGCTGACGGCAAGATCGAATTCCTGGGACGGCTCGACCACCAGGTGAAAGTGCGCGGTTACCGGATTGAGTTAGGAGAGATCGAAGCGGCGCTGATGGAAGCGGACACAGTGCGCGAGGCGGCGGTGATAGCCAGAGCAGAGTCACGAGAGGAGAAGCGGCTGGTAGCTTATGTGGTGAGTGAGGGCGGAGTCGAAGTGAAAGTGGAAGCACTGCGGCAAGCATTGCGAGCGAAGTTGCCCGAGTACATGGTGCCGAGTGTGATTGTAGTACTGGAAAAGCTGCCGTTGACGCCCAGCGGCAAGGTCAATCGACGCGCGTTGCCGGCGCCGGAGCGCATCTTTGAAGCCGAGTACGAAGCACCGCGCACACCCACGGAAGAGTTGCTCTGCGGATTATGGGCCAGTGTGCTGCGAGCAAGTCGAGTCGGCGTAAACGACAACTTCTTTGAGTTGGGCGGGCACTCCTTAATGGCGACGCAGTTGATGTCGCGAGTAGGTGAAGCGTTTAGAGTGGAATTGCCGTTGCGCGAATTGTTTGCGCGGCCGACGGTGGCGCGGTTGGCGGAGGCGGTGGAAGAACGACTGCGTGGCGGAATGAGAGCAAAGCCGTCGACGCTGGTGCCGGTGTCGCGCGAACAGGAGTTGCCGCTCTCGCATGCGCAGCAGCGTTTGTGGTTCCTGGACCAACTGGAGCCTGGCAGCGCGGCCTACAACCTTCCGGGAGCAGTACGGTTTAAAGGGCGGTTGGAGGTTGAAGCACTGAGGCACACGTTTAACGAAGTGCTGCGACGACATGAATCACTGAGGACTACGTTTCCGGCAGTGAATGGACAGCCGGTGCAAGTGATCGCGCCGGCAGATCAGTTGCAGTTGCCGGTCGTGGATTTGAGTGACCTGCCGGATGAGCAGCGCGAAACAGAAGCACGTCTAATCGCACAAGCAGAGGCGGAAGAGCCATTCGATTTGAGTACCGGCCCGTTGGTCCGAGTGCAACTGCTGCGATTCGCTGCGGACGATCATGTGATGTTGTTTACGCTGCACCACATCATCAGCGATGGTTGGTCAACAGGCATTATGGTGCGGGAAGTGGCAGCGCTCTATGAAGCATACTTAGAAGGACGCGAATCGCCACTGCCGGAGCTGGGAATACAGTATGCAGACTATGCCGTGTGGCAGCGTGAGTGGCTGCAAGGCGAAGTGTTGGACCAGCAACTGGCGTACTGGCGAGAGCAGTTGGGAGGCGAGTTGCCGGTGTTGCAACTGCCGACTGACAAACCGCGGCCGCCGGCGCCGAGTCATCATGGTCGCGTTGTCGATCTCATCTTGCCGGCGCAATTGACGGCGGAGTTGAAAAAGTTGAGCCATGCCGAAGGCGTCACGCTCTACATGATGCTGCTGGCTGCTTTCAACCTACTGTTGTGGCGTTACAGCGGACAACGTGACCTGGTGGTCGGCACACCAATCGCCGGTCGCAATCACTTAGCGACCGAAGGCCTGATCGGATTCTTCGTCAACACACTGGTGCTGCGCACCGAGATTCGACTCGAAGAGAGTTTCCGCAAATTGTTGTCGAGGGCCAGAGAGACGACCCTCGAAGCTTATATGCATCAGGATGTGCCCTTTGAAAAACTGGTCGAGGAGTTGCACGCAGAACGGCAGATGAGCGCGACGCCACTGTTTCAGGTGATGTTCGTTTTACAGAATGCGCCGATGGAGGCGCTGGAGCTTCCGGGACTGACGCTTAACAGCTTTGACGTTGAGAACAAGATCTCGATGTTCGATCTGTCGCTTTCCGCATTCGAATCCGGCGAACAGTTGTCACTCAGCTTCGAGTACGACACGGACTTGTTTGATGAGTCAACGATTGTTCGCATGGGCGAACATTTTCAGCTACTGCTCGAGCGGATCGTTGACGAACCCGAAAAACAGGTTTCGGATTTGTCGCTGTTAAGTGCTGCGGAAGCACACAAGTTACTTCGCGAATGGAACGATACGAGCGCTGAGTTTCCGCGCGATCTCTGCATTCATCGATTGTTTGAAGCCCAGGTTCTGCGGACGCCCGAAAACGTTGCCGTGATCGGCGGCGACGACGAGCTTACCTATGCGGAGCTCAACCGTCGCGCTAACCAACTTGCGCACTACCTGAAACAATTGGGTATCGGTCCGGAAGCAAGAGTTGCGATCTTGATGGAACGTTCCGTCGAGATGATTGTGTCCGTGTTGGCGGTACTGAAAGCCGGCGGCGCTTATGTTCCGCTTGACCCGCACTACCCTGAGGGACGCACGACCTGGATGCTTTCGGATTCACAGTCGGCGGCGCTGCTTACCAAACAGGGGTTCGCCGACAACCTGCCTCCGCTCGACTCCAGGGTGATTTGTGTGGATACGGAAGCCGCGACGATTGCGCAGCAGGAAGAGATCAATCCGGAGTTTTCAATGGACGCTGAGAACCTGGCATACCTGATCTTCACGTCCGGTTCGACTGGAAAGCCTAAAGCCGTGGCCGTTGCACATCGCTCGCTCGTCAACCAGGTCACTTATGTGCAGGCTGAGTTTGATCTGACTCCGAGCGATCGCATGCTTCAGTTTGCGTCGCTGAGTTTCGATACCAGCGCGGAAGAGATCTTTCCTACGCTGACCACCGGCGCAACCCTGGTGCTCAGAGCTAACGAGATGTTACCTACCGCTGCAACATTTCTTAGGACGTGTGGAGAGCGAGCGATCACGGTGCTCGATTTACCGACGGCTTACTGGAACGAATTGGCAGTTACTGCGACGACCCAGGACTGGGAAGCAGCCGATCAGCTCCGGCTGGTAGTTCTCGGGGGAGAAAAAGCCCGCCCGGAAGCAGTCCGGCAGTTTAGCGAATGCGTTGGACCTAAGGTGGCATTGAAGAATGGATATGGACCAACGGAAACGACGATCATCGCGACCAACGCCACGCTGGTTCCCCGGGAAGGCGGTGAGCCGGAAAATTGGGAAGCGCCGATTGGCCGTCCAATTAATAATACGACCGCTTATGTGTTGGACCAGCAACTGCAACTCGTTCCGATCGGAGTAGCAGGAGAGTTGTACATTGGCGGCACTGGAGTGGCGCGAGGTTACCTGAATCGACCGGATCTGACTGCGGAACGGTTTGGGCCGAATCCCTTCAGCGCAGAGCCGGGCGCGCGCCTCTACCGGACAGGAGATCTGGTCCGGTATCGCGCCGATGGTCAGCTCGAGTTTCTGGGCCGCGCGGACAGTCAGGTGAAGTTGCGCGGGTTCCGGATTGAGCTAGGCGAGATTGAGACGGTGTTGAGAGAACATCCTGCTGTTCGCGAGGCCATAGTAGTCGCGACTGAAGATGCTCCGGATGATAAACGCCTGGTGGCTTATGTGGTGATGGCGCAAAGTGGAGCGATTGGGAGCGAGTTGCGCGAGTACCTGCGTGGAAGATTGCCGGCGTATATGGTGCCGGTGACTTTCATGGAAATAGCGGAGTTTCCACTAACGGCGAGCGGCAAGATCGACCGGCGCGCGTTGCCGGCGCCGGACGGCAGCGGCGTGGAGGCGGAATATCAGACGCCGCGCACACAGACCGAGGAGTTGCTGTCGGGCCTGTTTGCCAGTGTGCTACGCGTGCCGCGAGTGGGAGTGCAGGACAACTTCTTCGAGTTGGGCGGACACTCGCTGCTGGCGACGCAGTTGATGTCGCGAGTACAGCAGGGGTTTGGCGTGGAGTTGCCGTTGCGCGAGTTGTTTGTGCGGCCGACAGTGGCCGGGTTGGCCGAGCAGGTTGAAGCCGCACTGCGTGGCGGAGTGCGCGTGACGGTGGCGCCGCTGGTGCCGGTGTCGCGCGAACAGCAGTTGCCGCTGTCGCATGCGCAGCAGCGTTTGTGGCTCCTGGAGCAGCTGGCGCCTGGCAGTGTGGCCTACAACATTCCGGAAGCAGTGCGGCTACAAGGGCAGTTGGATGTTGAAGCCCTGGAGCGGACCCTGAACGAAGTGGTGCGCCGGCATGAAGTGCTGCGCACCACGTTTGTGGCAGTGAATGGCGAACTTGTGCAAGTGATCGCGGCGGCCCGTCAGTTGCCGCTGCCGGTGCTGGATTTGCGTGAGCTGCCGGAAGAGGAGCGCGAGGCGAAGGCCCGTCAACTGGCAGCCGCCGAAGCGCAGCGTCCCTTTGATCTGAGTGCCGGACCGTTGCTGCGGGTGCAACTGTTGCGATTGGGTGCGGAAGATCATGTGGTGCTGTTTACGGTGCACCACATCGTCAGCGACGGCTGGTCCGCAGGCATTCTGGTGCGGGAAGTGGGCGCGCTCTATGACGCCTATGCAGGCGGACGCGAATCGCCGCTGCCGGAGCTGGAGATCCAGTATGCCGACTATGCGGTGTGGCAGCGTGAGTGGCTGCAAGGGGCGGTGTTGGAGCAGCAGCTGGGGTACTGGCGAGAGCAGTTGGCAGAGTTGCCGGTGCTGCAACTGCCTACGGACAAACCGCGACCGCCGGTGCAAAGCCATCAGGGACGAGCCATAAGCTTCAGCTTGCCGGCGGAATTGACGGCGGAGTTGAAGCGGCTGAGCACTGCCGCAGGGGTCACGCTCTACATGACGTTAGTGGCCGCATTCAAGATCCTGTTGTGGCGCTACAGCGGGCAAAGCGACGTAGTGGTGGGTACGCCCATCGCCGGTCGCAATCATTTAGCGACGGAAGGACTGATCGGCCTGTTCGTCAACACGCTGGTGCTGCGCACGAATTTGTCGGGTAACCCCTCGTTCCGCGAGTTGCTGGAGCGGGTCAGGGAAGTGACCCTCAGCGCCTACGCGCACCAGGATCTACCGTTTGAGAAGCTGGTCGAGGAGCTGCAACCGGAGCGGGACATGAGCCGCTCGCCGCTGTTCCAGGTGATGTTCGTACTGCAGAATGCGAGTGCCGAAATACTGCAACTGCCGGGGCTGGAAGCGAGCGAGGTTGCAGGCGGTGATGAGACTGCGAAGTTTGATCTGACGCTGGGCCTGGCGGAAAGCGAGGGCCAACTGTCTGGCAGCTTGCAGTACAGCACTGATCTGTTTGAAACCGCGACCGTAGAGCGTTTCGCCCGCCACTTCCAGATGCTGCTCGAGATGGTTGTGACGGAGCCCAAACAGAAACTGCGCGAGTTGTCGTCTGTAATGAGCGCAGAGCAGCGGCGTCTTCTCGTCGAACGGAATAATGCGCAAACAGACTGGCCGCTCCGCTTCGTAGCGCAACTGTTCACGGAACAGGCACAACGGACGCCCGAGAACTGTGCACTGATCTACGGCGAACAACGTGTGAGCTACCGCGAGTTGAACGAGCGTGCGAATCAACTGGCGCATTACCTGCAAAGGCTGGACGTTGGTCCGGACACTGTAGTCGGACTGCTGTTGCCGCTTTCGGTCGAGATGGTGGTGGCGTTGTTGGGAGTTCTGAAAGCAGATGGTGCTTACCTGCCGCTGGATCCGCAATGGCCGACGGCACGGCGCGAGTTTGTGTTGAAAGATGCGGGAGTGAAGGTGTTGCTCACCACCGAGACGTTTGCCTCCCTACAACTTAATCAAGCGAGTTGCACAACCCCCCGGAGCCGCATCAGTGCTGAAAATCTTGCTTACGTCATTTACACCTCCGGCTCTACCGGCCAACCGAAAGGGACGCTGATCACGCAGGGTGGCCTGGCCAATTACCTGAACTGGGCGTTGAAAAATTATCCGCTGGCTGAGGGTTGTGGCACACCGCTGCACTCATCGCTGAGCTTTGACCTGACGGTGACCAGCATCTATCCAGCGTTGTTGACGGGCCGTTCCGTAGAAATCGTAGCGCAGGAAGATGGGGTGACGGGACTGACGGAAGCCCTGGCGCGACAGCCAAACTACAGCCTGGTGAAACTGACGCCCTCGCACCTGGAACTGCTCGCACCATTAGCAGAAGTGGCAAACACGACTCACTCGCTGGTGATTGGTGGCGAGAACCTTTTGGCCAGCACTGTAAAGAAGTGGCGAGAGCAGGCGCCGCACACGCGACTGTTCAATGAGTATGGACCAACTGAAACGGTCGTAGGGTGCGCAGTTTATGAGATCGGCGCCGAAACAGAGTGGAAGGGGCCGATCCCGATCGGACGACCGATCGCGAATACGCAGTTATACATACTGGATGAAGAAGGACAGGAGGTGCCGTTAAGAGCGGTAGGGGAATTGTACATCGGCGGCGCAGGCGTGGCCCGGGGTTACTTGAATCGACCGGATCTTACTGCGGAGCGCTTTGTGCCGGATGCGTATGGCAGTGTTGCGGGATCCCGGTTATACCGGACAGGAGATCTGGCCCGTTATCGCGCCGATGGCCAGCTCGAGTTTCTGGGCCGCATGGACCAGCAGGTGAAGCTAAGAGGGTTCCGGATTGAGCTCGGTGAGATCGAAGCGGTGCTAAAGCAGCACGCGAGTGTGAATGAAGCAGTCGTAATCGCACATAAATCCGCAGCGGGTGACCAGCGGCTGATGGCTTACCTTCAGTTGACGGAAGGGGCACGGGCAGGAGTGGGTGAGTTGCGTGCTTACCTGAAGGAGCGATTGCCGGAGTACATGACGCCGTCGACGTTTGTGGAGATAGCGGAATTTCCACTAACGGCGAGCGGCAAGATCGACCGGCGCGCGTTGCCGGCGCCGGACGGCAGCGGCGTGGAGGCGGAATATCAGACGCCGCGCACACAGACCGAGGAGTTGCTGTCGGGCCTGTTTGCCAGTGTGCTACGCGTGCCGCGAGTGGGAGTGCAGGACAACTTCTTCGAGTTGGGCGGACACTCGCTGCTGGCGACGCAGTTGATGTCGCGAGTGCAGCAGGGGTTTGGAGTGGAGTTGCCGTTGCGCGAGTTGTTTGTGCGGCCGACAGTGGCCGGGTTGGCCGAGCAGGTTGAAGCCGAACTGCGTGGCGGAGTGCGCGTGACGGTGGCGCCGCTGGTGCCGGTGTCGCGCGAACAGCAGTTGCCGCTGTCGCATGCGCAGCAGCGTTTGTGGCTCCTGGAGCAGCTGGCGCCTGGCAGTGTGGCCTACAACATTCCGGAAGCAGTGCGGCTACAAGGGCAGTTGGATGTTGAAGCCCTGGAGCGGACCCTGAACGAAGTGGTGCGCCGGCATGAAGTGCTGCGCACCACGTTTGTGGCAGTGAATGGCGAACTTGTGCAAGTGATCGCGGCGGCCCGTCAGTTGCCGCTGCCGGTGCTGGATTTGCGTGAGCTGCCGGAAGAGGAGCGCGAGGCGAAGGCCCGTCAACTGGCAGCCGCCGAAGCGCAGCGTCCCTTTGATCTGAGTGCCGGACCGTTGCTGCGGGTGCAACTGTTGCGATTGGGTGCGGAAGATCATGTGGTGCTGTTTACGGTGCACCACATCGTCAGCGACGGCTGGTCCGCAGGCATTCTGGTGCGGGAAGTGGGCGCGCTCTATGACGCCTATGCAGGCGGACGCGAATCGCCGCTGCCGGAGCTGGAGATCCAGTATGCCGACTATGCGGTGTGGCAGCGTGAGTGGCTGCAAGGGGCGGTGTTGGAGCAGCAGCTGGGGTACTGGCGAGAGCAGTTGGCAGAGTTGCCGGTGCTGCAACTGCCTACGGACAAACCGCGACCGCCGGTGCAAAGCCATCAGGGACGAGCCATAAGCTTCAGCTTGCCGGCGGAATTGACGGCGGAGTTGAAGCGGCTGAGCACTGCCGCAGGGGTCACGCTCTACATGACGTTAGTGGCCGCATTCAAGATCCTGTTGTGGCGCTACAGCGGGCAAAGCGACGTAGTGGTGGGTACGCCCATCGCCGGTCGCAATCATTTAGCGACGGAAGGACTGATCGGCCTGTTCGTCAACACGCTGGTGCTGCGCACGAATTTGTCGGGTAACCCCTCGTTCCGCGAGTTGCTGGAGCGGGTCAGGGAAGTGACCCTCAGCGCCTACGCGCACCAGGATCTACCGTTTGAGAAGCTGGTCGAGGAGCTGCAACCGGAGCGGGACATGAGCCGCTTGCCGCTGTTCCAGGTGATGTTCGTACTGCAGAATGCAAGTGCCGAAATACTGCAACTGCCGGGGCTGGAAGCGAGCGAGGTTGCAGGCGGTGATGAGACTGCGAAGTTTGATCTGACGCTGGATCTGGCGGAAAGCGAGGGCCAACTGTCTGGCAGCTTGCGGTACAGCACTGATCTGTTCGACGCATCCACGATCGAGCGCTTGGCCCAACATTACCAATTGTTACTGGAAGGCATAGTCAGCCATCCTAATCAACAACTCTCAGAACTGCCAATCTTGCTCGAGGAAGAGCGGCACAAGTTGTTGCTCGAGTGGAACGACACTGACGTAGCGTTCGCTCACGACCAATGTGTGCACGAGCTTTTTGAGGGGCAGGTACGCCGGACGCCCGACGCCGTGGCAGTAGTGTATGAGGATACCAAACTGACTTACGCGGAGCTCAATGCGCGAGCGAATCAGTTGGCGCGTTACCTGCGGCGGCAGGGCGTGGACTTGGAAGCGCGCGTGGGACTGTGTTTGGAACGGTCGCTCGACCTGGTTGTAGGAATACTCGGGGTGCTAAAGGCAGGGGCAGCATACGTACCCCTGGACCCACAATACCCGGCGGAGCGCTTGCAATACATGCTCGCAGACTCGAACGCGCCGGTGCTGGTAACGCACAAGGCCTTAACCGAGAGACTTACGGAGTACAAAGGCGCGACTATCTCCCTCGACCAGCAATGGGAAGAAATCGGCCACGAAGATGAAGCTAGCCTGACTACGATCACTCCCGATCCCGACAATGTCGCTTACGTGATCTACACCTCGGGCTCCACCGGGACACCAAAGGGAGTGATGGTGCAACATCGCTCGCTGCTAAATCTGATTTGCTGGCATCGAGAAGCTTTCGGGATCACGGCGGGGGATCGGGCCACGCAACTGGCAAGTCCCTCGTTTGATGCGGCGGTCTGGGAAGTGTGGCCATATCTGAGCGCCGGCGCCAGCCTTTATCTGTTGAATCAACCAGCGAGACTGACGCCGGTACAGTTACGGGATTGGTTACTGGAGCGGGAGATTACGATCTGTTTTCTGCCGACCCCATTGGCGGAGACGGTGCTGGAGATCGAATGGCCGCGTGAGACGCAGTTGCGAATGTTACTGGTGGGTGGAGACAAACTACATCGGTACGAGCAGCGTGGATTGTCGTTCGCGGTAGTGAACAACTATGGACCAACGGAAAGTACGGTGGTGGCGACCAGCATCGAAGTCAAGGGAGCAGATAGTGAGGAAGCAGAGCCGAGTATTGGGCGGCCAGTAGCAAATACGCAGGTTTACATCGTCGATCAGGAGATGTTGTTGAGTCCGATCGGGGTGACAGGTGAATTGCACATCGGCGGTCGAGGATTGGCCCGCGGCTATGTCGATCTTCCCAACATGACTGCGGAACGATTTGTCCCCAATCCATTTAGCGCGGAACCGGGAGCGAGGCTGTACCGGACAGGAGATCTTTGCCGTTATCGCGCCGATGGCCAGATTGAGTTTGTGGGCCGGGCAGATAGTCAGGTGAAAGTGCGTGGCTATCGGATCGAGTTGGAAGAGATCGAGGTCGTATTGCGAGGCCACGAGGCAGTGCGTGAAGTTGTTATTATTGCCGCGGATAATGGCAAGGAGAAGCAGATTGTCGCTTATGTTGTGCGGTCAAACACGGCGACGGACGTAAACGAACTGCGATCTTACTTACGCGACAGACTGCCCGACTACATGGTTCCTGCCGCATTCGTGTTGCTCGATTCACTGCCCATGACGGCCAACGGCAAAGTCGACCGTAAGGCGCTTCCGTCACCGGAACAAGCGGGCACCGATCCGGTGTTACCGCGAGATGTCCTTGAGCTCGAGCTCACTCGAATCTGGGAAGACGTTTTGGGACGTGCGCCCATAGGTCCCAAAGACAATTTCTTCGATCTGGGTGGTCATTCAATGCTGGCCGTGCGATTGATTGATCAGGTCGAGCGACTGGTCGACCAAGAGATACCACTCTCGATCCTGTTCCAGGGGGCAACTATCGAACAGTTAGCGGGAACGCTGCGTCAACATCGAGGACAGGTTCGCGAACAGTCGCTGGTTTACATCCAACCTGAGGGTTCCAGGCCACCACTGTTTCTGGTCCATTCAGCTTCGGGAAATGTGATGAGTTTCATCCCGCTTGCCCGCCGGTTGGGAAAGGAACAACCGGTCTATGGTCTGCAATCGCAAGGACTCAATCGGGACCGCAAGCCGACTACGCGCGTCGAAGACATGGCGTCAGAATATCTCGAGGAGTTGCTGGCCGTGCAGCCTGACGGACCATACTTTCTCGGTGGTTGGTCCATAGGTGGCGCGATTGCATTTGAGATGGCGCGACAACTGACCGCGCAAGGGAAAAGTGTAAAACCACTCGTGTTAATCGATTCGACTATTCAAACCGGTAGAGTCAAAAAGAATGGCCTGGACGATGTTTCGTTGTTACTGGAGCTGGCACAACATCACGGGCTGTTTCTTGACGACTTTGACCGCACTCTTAACGACCTCCGTCCTTTGAGTCTCGACGAACGGCTTGAATTCCTGCTGGAAAAGGGCGCCGGCTATAATCAATTCCCGCTTGACATTGGAATCCCGCACCTGCGACATCTCTTTGAGCTTTTCAAAGTCAACGCTCACGCCGTCGAGCATTACCGGCCGGCGAAGTCGGAGCAGCAAATAATTCTGCTCCAGGCTTCGGTCGCGCCTCCCCGGCACGCTGCCACCATATTAAGGCGTTGGGAAAAAGTTGCTGAAGTAGTGGCTGTCCAGCGCCTCCCTGGTGATCACTACACCATGCTCACCGAACCCAACGTCACTCTGCTTGCAGAACAGATAAATTCGTACCTGTCCGCGTAATCCCGAGGTCTCAAGTTCATGAGCGATCTCTTCAAAGTTGTCGTCCTATTAGTGCGTCTCACCAAAGACATTCAGCATTCCAAGCTGCTGGTGATGATCATCCTGGTTGCCGGCATCATCAGCGGACTTAGCAATACCGTCCTGATCGCTACCATCAATTCGACGCTCAACCGAACCGGGGGGCCGACATCCCGCCAGGTGTTGGTTTTTGGCGGGCTTTGTCTGGTGCTGGCTTCCATGCGGTTCGTTTCCGGGGCAGTGTTAGTGGTGTTGATGAAAAACGTGATGGTGACTTTGCGGATGCAACTCTGCCGCAAGATATTGACCGCTCCATTGCGCAGTTTGGAGCAACTTGGTTCGCCGCGATTGTATGCGACTCTCACCGGTGATGTGCCCGGTATTGCAAACGCATTCGTTTTTCTTCCGCTGCTGTGCATGAATCTCGCGATCCTGCTTGGCTGTTTAATCTACCTCTGCTGGCTCTCCCCGCTTTTGCTCCTCGGAGCTATCGTTTTTATGGGCATCGGCATTATCAGTCATCAACTACCGGTGAAGAAGGCGGTGAAATATTTTGAGCGCGCTCGCGAAAAGGCTGATGCTCTATTCGAGCATCTGCGCAGTTTGGTTGAAGGTACCAAGGAACTAAAGCTGCATCGCCGCCGTCGTAACGCCTTCTACTCTGAGCTGCTGGAACCAACCGCACGGGCTTCGCAACAGGAACTTGCTACCGGAGATGTCATCTGGGCGGCCGCCGGCAGTTGGGGGCAGATTCTGTTTTTCATCTTTATCGGTTTGGTGCTCTTCCTGGTCCCAACCCTGAGCCCGAGGAGTTCGCTGGTCCTCACCGGCTACACGCTGACAGTCATGTACATGATGGGGCCGTTGGAGTTTGTGTTGAACTTCGTTCCGGAGTTGACTCGGGCCAATGTGGCCATGAAAAAAATTGATGCCATAACCGAGTCGCTTGACGAGCAGTTCGTGACCGAAGCCGCGGGCGATGCGGAGGTGAAGCCATCCTGGAACTCACTCGAACTGGCAGGGGTTCAGCACACTTACCGCCGTGAGAATGAGGAAGAGGAATTCTCACTTGGTCCAATCGACCTGAGCTTGCGGCCCGGCGAGCTGGTCTTCATTACGGGCGGTAACGGGAGCGGCAAGACCACGCTGGCGAAGCTACTGGTTGGTTTGTACATACCGCAGCAGGGCGAAATACGTCTCGACGGGCAAACAATCACCGATGCGCGACGAGATAATTACCGGCAACTCTTCTCAGTTGTTTTCTCCGATTTTTATTTGTTTGAGAATCTCCTGGGCTTGAGCGCTTTCAATATCGACACCAAGGCACAAGACTATCTGGCAAAACTGCAACTCGATCGCTGTGTGCAGATCAAGGACCGAACACTTTCGACGCTCGAGTTATCGCAAGGCCAGCGCAAGCGACTGGCGCTGTTGACGGCTTACCTGGAGGACAGGCCGATCTATTTGTTCGATGAGTGGGCGGCAGATCAGGATCCGCAGTTCAAAGAGATCTTTTATTTCGAGTTGTTAGGCCGGTTGAAGGAAGCGGGCAAGACTGTGATCGTGATCAGTCATGACGACAGGTACTACCACGTGGCCGACCGAGTCTTAAAACTCAATTACGGACTCATCGAGTTCGACAATCCGATTGCAATTAGTCTGGAAGACAAGGTCCATGCAAATTGAGCAAGTCAGGGCGGTTGTGACTGGTGCAGCCAGTGGGTTGGGCCGTTGTTTTGTGACGGAATTAGCACGTCACGGTGCGTCAGTCGCAGCAGTGGACGTGAACCGGAGTGGTCTGGATGAGCTCGACGCCGAGACTAAAGATCATGAAGGCCAGGTAGTCACAACTCAACTCGACGTCACTAACGAAAGCGCGGTCGTGTTGTTCATGAACCAGGCCTCGGAAAAGTTTGGTGGTGTGAATGTTCTCGTAAACAACGCGGCCATTCTTCGTGACGGTCCGCTCGCAAAAAAGGAAGGCGGCTGGACCAAGAAACTGCCGACGGCCGTCTGGAAACAAGTGTTGGAAGTGAATCTGACCGCGCCGTATTTTCTGGCACGTGAGATGGTTGCGGATGCTCTTCAGCGGCAGCAGCAAAACTGTTTGATAGTGAATATCTCTTCGCTCTCTCGTGCCGGTAATCCGCACCAGTCAAACTATTCGGCTGCGAAAGCCGGTCTCGACGCGTGTACGCGAACCTGGGCCCTGGAGCTCGCCCAATCCGGCATTCGCGTCGCGGGCATTGCCCCCGGGTTGATCGATACGCCGATGTTGGGCCAGCTCGCGGAAGAAACCCGGAGCTCGCTCATCGATAGCATCCCTTTGCAACGGATCGGAACGCCTTACGAGATATGGTTGGCGCTGCGGTTCATTATCGAGTGCGACTACTTCACCGGACGCGTGATCGAAGTGGACGGTGGTTCGACTTTCTAGACTTAATCCACAGCTTACACAGAGGAGATCACTGACATGGACGAAACAGAAGACAAAACAATCTACAAAGTTGTGCTCAATCACGAAGAGCAATACTCAATCTGGCCCGCCGATCGCGAGAATGCTCCGGGCTGGAATGACGCGGGGAAAACCGGGACGAAGGCAGAATGTTTGGAGTACATCAAAGAGGTTTGGACAGACATGCGGCCGTTGAGTTTGCGTAAAAAGATGGCTGCAGCCGGCCAGGCATAACAGTCTGCGTACGCCGAAGGCGCCGGCTAAGCTGGGCGGCGCCTTCAATTTGTTCTTAGTTCTTTGATCTTTGTGCTTTGTTTGTCATCCTCAGGAAACAAAGCACAAAAATCAAAGTACCAAGCCCAATATTACTTCCTGACAAATCCAAAACAGTTTACTTGACGCCGTACTCTGGACGAGCGTGGGTGTGCGTCAACTCATGAAAGCACCAATCACATGAAAACAAATGATGTAACCTCAGAGCAAAAAGCTCCCTGTCCGGTCAACTCGTATAACGAATGGGATCCGCTCGAAGAAGTGATCGTGGGGGTGGTGGATGGCGCTGCCTTCCCGCCGTATCACATCGTGCTGGAAGCGACCATGCCACACGATCAACTGGCAACGTTCCGGCAGAACGCCGGCAAACCTTTTCCAGCCGAACAGATCGCGATGGCGAAGCAGGAATTGGAAGAGTTTGTTCATATACTCGAAGAAGAAGGGGTGACCGTTCGCCGGCCTGAGCCGACGGATCAACTGCAGCAGTATGGCGCGCCGGGTTGGACCAGCACCGGACTGTACAACGCGATGCCGCGCGACGTGTTGCTCGTATTCGGCGACGAGATCATCGAATGTCCGCTGGCGTGGCGCTCGCGCCATTACGGCACCGCCGGTTTCAAGCCGCTCCTGAAGGAGTACTTCAAACAAGGAGCGAAGTGGAGTGCGGCGCCCACCCCTGAACTCAAAGACGAACTCTACAACTACGACTGGACCGAGCCAAAGGACGGAGAGCCGCCGAACTGGGTCATCACAGAGTTTGAGCCCACCTTCGATGCCGCTGACTTCATTCGCTGCGGTCGCGACATCTTCGCTCAGGAAAGTAACGTCACGAACAAGTTTGGGATTGAGTGGCTGCGTCGTCACCTGGGCGACAGGTATCAGATTCACGTGGTCGAGTTCAACGATCCACATGCCATGCACATCGACGCGACGTTGGTTCCACTGGCACCGGGTAAGTTGTTGATCAATGCCGAGCGCGTTCCGAAAGTGCCAAACATATTTCGCGGCTGGGATGTGCTCCACGCTCCGAAACCCATCCTGCCGTCCGACCATACGCTCTACATGACCAGCAAGTGGATCAACATGAACCTTCTCAGCCTCGACGAAAAGCGAGTGGTCGTCGAGCGGCAGGATGAGCCGATGATTGCCGCGTTGAAGGAGTGGGGATTCAAGCCCATCTTGTGCAATTTTCGACACTTCAACAGTTTCGGAGGCTCTTTCCATTGCGTCACCCTCGACGTTCGTCGCCGTGGAAAGTTGGAGCGCTACCTGCTCGATTGAGCTGAACAACGGGGTGGAATAATGAAAATCTGGAAGTACAGTCGCCGGGATTTCTTTATGCTGGCGCTGAGCATCGCACAGTTCGCCATCACGCTGTTTGTGGCTGTGCGCTGGGAAGGCTGGTCAGCGTTTGGTCGGGTTGCAAGTTTTCTGATCATAACGGCGATGACTGTCTATAACATCATCGTAGTCTCCCATCTCTTCACTCATACAAACTGGTTTAACTCGCCGTTACTCAATGCACTGGTGTCGATGTTCAACTCCGCCAACATCGGTCAATCGGTCCAGGCTTACCAACTCACGCACGTGCGCAACCATCATCGCTACAACAACGACCGCCAGGGGCCGGATGGTAAAACGAAGGATGCGTCTTCGACTTTTCGTGATGGAACCGGAGACGAGCATATTGGCGCGTTGCGTTACGCAGTGTTCGGAGCCTTTGAATCATTATTGAGCATCGGCCGTTCGCTGCTGGGAGTAACGCGAGTGTGGCGGGTGGGAGAGCACGAGCAGGAGCTGCTGTTTTTGGCCTCAAAAACTCCAGCCAGACGAGCCAGGGAACTGCGACAGATTCAGCTCGATCGGATGGCCCAGTTTCTGGCGATCGGCATGTTTCTGGCGATCTCGTGGATGTGGTTTCTCGTATGTTATTTGCCGGCGTTCTTTGTCTCGCTGGCGCTGGTCAACATCCAGAACTATTACGAACACTACGGCGCGCTGCCCGAAAGCACCTACGCTAACTCCGTCAGTTATTACGGCCGTGTTTACAATCGACTGACCTTCAACGACGGTTATCACCAGGAACACCACCTGCGACCGTTGACGCATTGGACACAAATGCCAAAGGTGCGCGAGGAATGCGGTGTCAAACTGAACGAGGTTGAGCGCATCGTCAGTCCCGTCCCCGCTCTGCTCGGAGCTTTCCATCGCAACCGAAAACAACTCCATCGTCAGCATGCCGACACGGGTCAGCATACCGACAAAGTGGTAACGATCACGGTTGCACAATAGACGAAAACATTCTCAAAAGCTGCTGGACGGTAATCATGTTCAAGTTAGCACCGCGAATCACCGGGACTTCCTTACGCGACGAGGAGTTTCGCATACATGAAACAGTCGGGAGTGTGGACGTCGGTACTGTTTTCGAAGTGCTGAATGGAAGGCTCGCGGTGTACCTCGTCCGCGGTTTTGTGCCGCCGGCTGTGTGTCGCCAGGTCGAGGCGAATTTCTGGGCGTCGACCGAGAGAGTGCCGCGTTATGGCGAGGGTGAAGATGGTGTCGAAGCGTATCTCATCGGCGCTTCGCATTACGGTAAGCCGACGTCGACGTACCTGAATGAAGTGCTCGGGTGCAAAGCTGCGGTTGAGAGTTTGTTTACGGGCACGATCAATCCTGTCGCTGCGTTCAGGAACACACTTGCTTCGAGGATTACGGTTCGTGACGCCAGTCTCAACGGGCTGCCGGCCGGCGATTGTAAGGCGGTGTGCTGGAACAATTTCGGTACTTTCCTGCTCGAACCACATGAGGATCTCGCGCAAGTCAAAGATCCGATTCAAGCGGACTTTGAAATTCAGCAGGTGGATCGAGTGATGGCCGTCAATATTTATGCCGCGGTGCCCGAACGCTCGGGACAGCTTCAAGTCTGGAATGTCGAGCCTGACGAAGCGACGCGTGCTGAGCTTGGTTTAAGCAACGAAGGCTTCCCTTATCCGGCGAAGTTGCTGTCGGAATATCAGTCGCTCACGATTGCCGTCGAAACCGGCGACCTCTGCATCGTCAATGGCAACCTGGTCCACGCCGTGTTACGTGGGAACGCAGCATCACCCAGAAGCCGTTTGTTACTGACTTGCTTCATGGGTCGCAACCTCAACGACGAGCTGATCTGGTGGACCTGACTGTCGCTTTTGCTCACGTCGAAAAGCTTTGCAAAAAAAGTAATACATCCTGTCAAAGATCGGTAAACGAACGAATGTTTCCCACGCAAAGACGCAAAGGCGCAAAGAAAACCTTTAGAAAACGCGGTATCGCTTTGCGTCTTTGCGTGGGAAATCTTTCGTTCGAAGTTTTAGTTTTTGTGTAAAGCGCACGTCGAAATTCAATTCACAAATTACCGGAGTAATTAGTTGTGTCCAGTCAATCAACTGCTCGCCTTGGCTTGATAGGGGCAGGACATCTTGCTCAGGCAATAGCCAGGACCTGGACGGCGCGCGCTGGTGAAGGTCTGCTGGTTTGGAGTCGAAGCGGACCACGACCCGCGAATGCCGCAGCCGTTCGTATTACCGAGGGGGCGTGGGTCGCGGAGTGGGCCAAGGTCCTCGCAGCGCGATCGATTGTGATCGCAATCCCCGGCAAAGCACTACTGGATCTGGCAGCAGCTAGCGACGAAGCGAAACAGTTTACGGGCAATGTTTTTAGCGCCGCCGCTTCACTGTCACACGAATCGCTCGCGCGAGCGTTTCCGCAGGCGACGGTCGTTTGTATCGCTCCTTTTCTAATTGACGATTCTATCCCGATGCTTGTCTTGAGACCTTCAGCACTTCCGGTTGCGCAATGGGAACAAGCCAAAGCGGAGCTCGATAATTTCGGAGACCTCGACATCGTGGAGGATGAAGCAATCTTTGCTGACATGTCGTTGCTTGGCGCAGCGTGGGCCGCAGTGGTCATGGCTGCGCTCGAAGCGGCTGCGCGCGCAGGCGTTCAACGATTTCGGGAGGAAGCCGCGATCGGGATGGGAAGGCGGATCTTCTTCCGAGGATTACAATCACTGTTAGCAAACCTTGCGGAACAGAATTCATCAGGTGAGATCGTCACTCCCGGCGGAATTACCGAACGAGGACTGAAGAGTCTGGGAGACATGACGAGTCCTTTTGAATCTGTTTTCAACCAGATGCGAGCGCGAGCAGACGAAATGCGCGCTTAACTTTTAATCGCCCCTCAAGAAACTGCCTAAGCTACCCCCCTTTCTAACTAATTCATTTTCGAGTCGACACCCACCTGCATGCAGTGATTACGAAGGGAAGCACTAATGTATAGGATCAAGCTGATCAACATGCCGTTTGCTAACCTGTCGCTACCCTCAATTGCGCTGACACAGTTGAAGGCAGTGGTAGAAAGCCGTTTCAAGGACCAGGTGTCAATTAATCTGCTCTACTTGAATCACGATT
The DNA here is from genome assembly GCA_963708055.1 of uncultured Acidobacteriota bacterium. Lineage (GTDB taxonomy): Bacteria > Acidobacteriota > Blastocatellia > Pyrinomonadales > Pyrinomonadaceae > PSRF01. The sequence goes on from OY970193.1 coordinate 4,926,387, forward strand.
TTGCCAACTATCTGGGATTGGATCTGTACGACCTCATAGTCAACTCGCCGGAGTCACAAAACTCCGGCCTGGGAGACTGGTTCTTTCGACAAGCTGCCTTTCCGAGCTTGCCTGACAACGCCAGCGTCTACCTCTCGCGGTACTTTCCGCTTAACACCGCTCAAATGAACCAGCTCAAGGCGCTGGTTCTGGAAAAGCGCCGTGGATTGAGTGGTTTTCTGGAGAGCCTGATCAGGAAATACAGTCTCGATCAAAATGACGTCGTGGGATTCACGTCGATGTTCATGCAGAATGTGGCGTCGTTCTCGCTGGCCAGAAAGATAAAAGATAAGAATAAGGACATCACTACAATCATCGGGGGCGCTAACTGCGAGTCGCCGATGGGTCAGGTGATCGTCCGCCAGGTCGATGCGATTGACTATGTCTTCTCCGGTCCGGGGCTTAGAAGTTTTCCGGAGTTTGTGGAGCATCAGTTGGGCCGGCAGGTTTGGAAGTGTGGTTCGATAAAAGGTGTCTTCACGAAGAAGAATTACCTGTTCCACTCGGGACCGGAAGCTATTGGTGAAGAGCTCAGCATCGACGTACCGATAGAGCTTGACTATGGACCATTCATCAACACTCTTTCAAGAAACTTTCCGGAACGTCAGGTCGATCCCGTTTTGTTGTTTGAGACGTCGCGTGGTTGCTGGTGGGGTGAACGCGCTCACTGTACGTTTTGTGGCTTGAACGGAACGTCGATGAACTATCGAGCGATGAATCCTGAATTGGCCCTCAAGCAGTTTGACTCGCTCTTTACGCACGCCTCGAGAGTATCGCGTTTGGAAGCCGTCGATAATATTCTCCCCCGGGAATATCTCAAGGACGTATTGCCTCTCATGCAGACGCCGGAAAACGTCGAAATATTCTATGAGGTCAAGGCTGACTTAACCGAGTCAGACGTGCAAGTCCTCGCGAAAGCACGAGTCAAACACATTCAACCGGGAATCGAATCATTAGCTACTTCAACCTTGAAGTTGATGAAGAAGGGAACCTCGGCATTCCGAAATCTCGCGTTGCTGAAGTTCTGTTCGATGTATGACATTGCGCCGGCCTGGAACCTGCTCATCGGCTTTCCCGGCGAGGGCGCACCCGTTTACGAAAAATACGTTAACGACCTGCCATTATTGGTGCATTTGTTTCCGCCGAGTGGCGTCTTCCCGGTACGCTTTGACCGCTATAGCCCCTACTTCATGAAGGCCGACGAATACGGATTGGATTTGCATCCACTGGACTATTATCCATTGATCTATCCATTCCCGCAGGACGCGATCGATAACCTCGCTTACTACTTCACAGATCGGCGCGTTCATAGCGAATACGTTCAGACGATGTCTAAATGGATCAGGAAGATCAGAGAGAAGGTTGATCGCTGGATAGAAGCTTGGAAGAACGATCACACCCGTCCAAAACTCTTGCTCCGTCAGAATGGAAATCAAAGCGTGGTCCACGATTCGCGCTCGCATAAAGTTGCTGAATATCCGCTTGGAGAAAACAGTACGCGGGCACTGCGGTACCTGGCCGTTAAGCCACGTGACCTCGTCGATCTGGCGAGAGAATTCCGTAACGTTGACGGCTTCGACGCCAAACAAGAGATAGCGTTCTTTAAGGAGCGAGGATTAGTGTTCGAGGAACACGAACGCTACTTCAGCCTGGTGATTGAAACCGGCAATCGCTCGAATGGCACTACCTAGTAAGCGCAACTTGAAAATCAAAGTTCGTTTTCTCTGTGCAATCTTTGTGCTCTCTGTGTCGGTAGTTGTTGTTCTGCACATTCCTCTAACCACAGAGACACAGAGAGCACAAAGGTTGCACAGAGAAAACCAAACTAAAGATTCGTGACACTGTAGTTTTTTGAATAGGAGAGGGGATTATGCGTCTAACACCGGATCAATTGCGTACGTATGAAGAACAGGGCTTTCTTTTGTTGCCTGATCTGCTTTCACAAATGGAAGTTGATTTGCTGAAAGCTGAAGTGCCGAAGCTCTACAGTGATAACTCACTGCGAAGAGTAGTAGAGAAGGAAGGTTACGCCACGCGCTCAGTTTACGGTTGTCATCTCGTCAACGATTATTTCAAACATTTCGCCGGTGATCCCAAACTGCTTGGGCCGGCGAAACAACTTGTAGATGATGACGTCTACATCTATCAGTTTAAGATCAACGCGAAGGTGGCATTTCAAGGTGACGTTTGGAAATGGCACCAGGACTACATCTTCTGGCGAAACGAAGATGGCCTGCCGGCTCCGCGAATAACAAACGTCGCAATTTTCCTCGATGAAGTAACAGAGTTTAATGGGCCACTATTTCTGATTCCCGGCTCACATCGGGAAGGTGTAATCGAAGTGCCGGCTCATAATGTCCGCCCCACTAGTGGTGTTTACAAAGACGCTCCGGAGTGGATCACGACCCTGACAGCAGACCTCAAATACTCCGTCGATAGCCCTAAGGTGGCCGAGCTTGTAGAAAAATATGGAATCACGGCGCCCAAAGGAAAACCGGGTTATGCGATCTTCTTTCACAGTAATCTGGTTCACGCCTCAACGATAAATATCAGTCCGTTCAGCAGAACAATGCTGCTTATTACTTACAACAGCATAACCAACATTCCTTCCGGCGTTGATCTGGCACGACCCGATTTCATAGCCGGCCGCAACTACTCACCTCTCACCGAAAACAAAATGATGTAGCACAATTCAATTCGGGTGTTGCACTATCCAGTAAGCGCAACTTGAATCAAAGTTTGGATCTACAATGCGAGATCCGAGTAATGTCTTAAATTGAAGAGTTGACTCTGCGGCCCTCTGCGTACCTCGGCGATCTCTGCGTTTAAACCACTACTATCACGCAGAGATCGCCGAGGTACGCAGAGGGCCGCAGAGAAGAACCGCAAAGTAAGACACCACCGAGATTTCGAGTTGACGCCTCGTAGTACATCTGAATAATATATCGCTATGCAATATAAGACTTCGCGCGTGCTCGATCGAGAGTTGAAGAAGGGGAGTGCTGAGTTGTTGATTCTTTCGCTCGTTGAGGATCAGCCGCGGCATGGATATGACATTGGTAACCTGATCGAGCAGCGTTCGCGGGGAACGCTGCGATTTAACGTCGCTTCACTTTACCCGCTTCTCTATCGACTTGAAAAACGCGGCTGGATTCAGGGCCGGTGGGTTGAAAAAGCGGGCCAGCGAAGACGTCGTTATTACCGGTTGACTGCCGAGGGCAAGACAGTCCTTGCGGCGCAGCGACACAGTTGGCGCGAATTCGTAGAAGCAATCAATCTCATCACTGGAATCGAACATGCCTGAATGGAAGGAAGAAGTTAGAAAGCGGGTCAGTGGGTTAAGACTCGCGCCGTCGCAGGAAAACGAGATAGTCGAGGAGTTGGCCCAACACCTCGAGGAAGTCTACGAGCGTTCGTTAAAAGGTGGCGCCTCTGAGGCTGAAGCTAAACAGACAGCACTCCTGGAGCTCGCGGGCGACGATCTGCTTCATGACATACGACGTTCTAAAAAACCGTTCCGCGAAACACCAATCATCGAAAAATCGGGGAGGTCCAACTTGCTATCTGATTTCCAACATGACCTGCGTTTTGCGCTACGGATACTGTTGAAGAATCCGGGCTTCACTATAGTTGCCGTTATTGCTTTGGCTTTGGGCATCGGCGCGAACACCGCCATCTTTAGTGTTGTGAATACCGTGTTACTGCGACCGCTGCCTTATAAAGATCCGGAACGGCTCGTGATGGTCTGGGAAGATGCCAGCAAGACCGGCCATCCGCGCGACACTCCGGCCGCCGGTAATTACTCTGACTGGCGTGATCAGAATCAGGTCTTCGAAAGCATGGCCGCTTTCTCCGACGAGAGTTTTAATTTGACTGGCGCCGGCGATCCGGAGCAACTCGAGGGCATACGTGTTTCGGCTAACATTTTTCCGCTGCTCGGAGTTGAGCCACAGGTCGGCCGCGTGTTTACCGCTGCCGAAGACCAGCCCGGTTCACAGCGGGTTGTGCTGTTGAGTTACGGGTTGTGGCAACGCCGTTTTGGCGGCGATCCAGGTATTGCCGGCAAGCCGTTAACTCTCAATGGCGAAAGCTACCAAGTCGTGGGCGTCATGCCGGCCCGGTTCCAGTTTCCGACCAGTGACAATCAAATCTGGGTGCCTATCGCGTTTACTCCCCAGGAAGCCGCAGACCGAGAGATTAAATTTCTTGAAGTTGTTGCGAAACTCAAGCCCGGCGTAACGATAGAACAAGCGCAGGCGGAGATGACTACGATCGCAGCTCGTTTGCAGCAGCAGTATCCGGAAACAAACGTCGATATCGGCGCCGCTGTGACCTCATTACACGAGCACTTAGTGGGCGACATCAAACCAGCCCTGCTGATTTTGCTTGGCGCAGTCGGATTGGTGCTCTTAATTGCATGTGCCAACGTCGCGAGTTTGTTACTGGCGCGAGCTGCGGTGCGGCAAAAAGAGATTGCGGTGCGAGTCGCTTTAGGGGCGCGACACTTGCGATTGATCAGGCAGTTTTTGACCGAGAGTCTTTTGCTGTCGACGCTGGGTGGAGTGGTTGGATTGGCCGTCGCCTACATTGGATTAGTGCTACTAAGAACCTTCATCCCGGAAGACATTCTTCAGGCGAGTGAGATCTCGATCGATCTTAAGGTCCTCGGTTTCACACTCTTTGTTTCAGTTGCCACCGGTGTGATTTTTGGTTTGGCGCCGGCGATCCAGGCGCTTCGCTTCAAACAGAGTGAAACGTTGAAAGAAGGTGGGCGTGACGCAGCCACGGGCGGCAGCGGCAAACGCCTTCGTAGTTTGCTGGTGACGGCAGAGGTCGCCATATCGTTAGTGCTTTTGATTGGAGCTGGTCTGCTCATCAACAGTTTTGTGCGCCTGCGAAATGTGGATCCTGGATTTCGCTCTGACAATCTGTTGACGATGCGGATCCCGATGCCGCTCTCGAAATATTTAGATCGCCCACGTCGCATTGGCTTTTACAACGATTTGTTGCAACGTGTGCAGTCTCTGGCGGGCGTTAGATCCGTTGCGATTACCTCAAATCTTCCACTTTATCGCCAGGGCAACTCAATGTCGGTTCGCATCTACGGCAGGCCGGAGTTGCCGCCCGCGCAGCAGCCTGTAGTCGTTACCAGGATGGTCAGTCCCGCTTATTTCGAGACCATGACCATTCCGGTTTTGAGCGGAAGAAAATTCACCGATCAAGACGTAGTTACAACTCCGAGAGTGGCAGTGATTAGTGAGACGATGGCGCGTACTTTCTGGCCTGGCGAAGATCCTGTCGGGAAACGCTTTGGCATTGGAGAGATTGAATCTGATCAGAGTTGGATCAATATTATCGGTGTGGCCAAGGACGTGCGGCAACTTGAACTGACTGCGGAGCCAAAACCACAAGCCTACCTGACCTACCTGCAATTCGGGTTTTTTGAGCCGCGTGATCTGGTCGTCAAAACTGACGTCGATCCGGCCAGTTTGGCTGCGACGGTTCGAAAAACAGTTTGGGAGATTGATAAGGACCAGCCGGTATCGAATACCCAGACGATGGAAGCGATCCTCGCTGACTCAATTGCGCGACAACGTTTCAGCATGGTGTTGTTGGCGATCTTCGCCGGCGTCGCGCTGGTCCTTGCCAGTGTTGGGATATATGGGGTGATGAGCTATTCGGTGGCCCAGCGGACACGCGAGATCGGAATTCGTATGGCGCTCGGGGCACAGACTTCGGCGGTGCTGAAACTCGCGCTCGGATACGGTATGAAGCTCGTGATCATCGGTACCGCAATCGGCCTGATTGCTGCTTTTGCCCTAACTCGCCTGATGTCGACACTATTGTTTGGTATTACCTCCACTGATCCAATAACGTTCACGCTGATCTCTCTCTTGCTCATCGGCGTTGCCGCGCTTGCCAGCTACATCCCAGCGCGCCGTGCTACGAAAGTGAATCCGGTGATCGCTTTGCGATACGAGTAGTTTTACTGGATTAAAAGAAGGTTAAGCCACGGATTTACACGGATTAAAATCGGATTTGATCCGGGTCAGTTTGAAGTACGCCTTCAGCGTTCCGCACTTGAACGGCTTTGCACAAAAAGTCGGCTGGTCGAAAATCTAGCCGCGATTGAAAATCTTGTGAATCATGTGAATCTGGTAAATTCTGTAAAAATGCTCTGCGCGCCTGAATCCGAAACACCCGTTTCACATGATTTACAAGATTAGACAGGATGAACAGGATTTTTGTGCAAGGCTCCACTAGAACCGAACTCGGGTAACTACACAACAGGCTAACTACTCACCTATCGTGCGCAGTACTTCAAACTGACGCACTACCCTAAGGGGTTACTCCCAATCTCGCTAACCCTGCTTTTGCAAAAGCATTCGCGGGGTCCAACCTCTGCGCCGCCTTATAATCCGCTATAGCCAAATCCTTCAGGTTTTTCTTTTCGTAAACTTCTGCCCGCATTGAATAGTTGTGCGCCGTTTTAGGATCTAACCGGATCAGTTCGTTCAGATCGGCCATTGCCAGATCGTAGTTCTTCTTCTGGTAATGAGAGATGCTTCGGTCTTTGTAGCCCTTCGGGTTCGTGGGCACAAGCTTGATGGCCTGCGTCAGATCGGCAATCGCAAGGTCGTACTGAGCTCTGACGTTGTGAACCACGGCGCGATTCGTCCAGGCATCGTAATAGTTCGGATCGGCGTCGATCGCAGCACTAAAATCCGCCACTGCCATATCGTAGTTTTTGGCACGGTAATGCGCGTTTCCTCGCGCCAGCAGAGTCTTGGGTGCCTTCGGATTCAATGACAAAGCCTTGCCAAAATCCGCCATCGCGAGATCCGTCAACCCCTTGTCGATATAGGTATTGCCGCGGTTGTGATAGAGATCTGGGTTCTGGGGTGCGATCTCAATGGCCTTCGTGTAGTCAGCTATCGCGAGATCCAGTTCACGTTTTTTCTGATACGCCAATCCCCGCTGCATGTAAGCGTCTGAACGGTTGGGCGCGAGTCTTAATGTTTCCGTATAACTCGCTATCGCGGCGTCATAATTCTGGGAGAAGTAGTTTGCCTGCCCGAGATTGTAGCGGGCTTCGACCAAATTCGGATCGAGATCGCGAGCCTTCGTAAAATCGGTTATCGCGGCCGAATAATCCTTTTTCTTGAAGTAGACGCCACCGCGGTTAACATAGGCTTTTGTGTATGCGGGATTGAGACGAATCGCCTCGTTATAGTCAGCCAGCGCCTGATCCGGCATCGCTTTCTCTACATAAACGAGGGCTCGGTTATGCCAAAACAGGGCATCAGTTGGCGCCAATTTGATCCCCTGCGAGTAATCAGCGATTGAAGCGTCATAATTCTTCAGCTTGCTGTAAGCGAGTCCCCGCTGAAAATAACCGTCGATCATGTCCGGCTTTAGTTTTAGCGCCTGCGAATATTCGACGATCGCCTTGTCGAAAACTCCTTTGTAATAGTACGACTGGCCGCGGTTATACCACGCCCCCGACATGCTCGGGTTCAAACTGATGGCCGCCGAAAAACTTGTGATCGCCTGATCGTAGGCTTTCTTGTTATAGAACTCTAAACCCGCCTTAAAATGCTGCTCGGCTGTTTGGGCATAGGCAGAAATTACCAGTGTGATGACAAAGACGATTGATAACGTAAACTTTTTCATAGCTTCTCCTTATCTATAATCGCAAGAATCAGAGAAAAAAGGGGTCATCTCAGGTGGCAAAAAAGTGAGGAAGTCGCTCCTTCGTACCTAACCGGTAGAGGTGAGGGAGAACTAACCTTGGTGATCCTGTTGGTAAGCGCTCACTGCCTCCAGCGCGCCTTCGTGCATTCTCTCAGGCCGAACGTAGAGCCAGTGCTTTTCAAACTCCTCATCGGTCATAGTTGCACTTACGGCTCGCTCTTTTCCCTTTAACCATTGTTCTGCCCACTGACGAAGCTCCGGGTTCCGGTTGAGTGCCATACGTGCCGCATGCATGTTAAGAGTTGTGCTCATAGTTTTATCCTACTTTCAAAATAGTGTTCCCGGCCGCTCAATGGATCTCGAAACGAAATCGATTTCGCCAGCAACTTCAGCGGCCTGGAAAAATCATGTGTCTCTGATGGAGTCAACGCGGGATAGAGTTTGTCATTGACGACCGGAATTCCTAAGGCCGCAAGGTGGACACGAAGTTGGTGTTTCCTGCCGGTGAGAGGAAGCAACTGATATAGACTGGCGCTTCCCAGGTTGCTGATGACGCTGATGTGAGTCTCGGAGTTTGCCTCGCCTGGAACTTCCTTCATGCGAAAGAACGGTTCTCCCTGAACCACGCGACTGCGCCGAGTAATGGGAAAGTTCGATTCTTCCAGAGTTGGCGCCAGTGCCTCATATACCTTTCGCACCTTGCGATTCCGAAACAGCGAAGTGTAGTGGCCTCTTGTTTTTCGGTTGACGGAGAACAATACCACTCCGGCAGTTTCCCGATCGAGACGATGGATAGGCGCCAGGGCTTCCGTCCCGCGTTGTGTTCGCAGTCTGACCAGCAGCGTTTCACGGAGAAATTTTCCCGCGGGAATCACCGGCAGGAAGTGTGGTTTATCTGCAACCAGGATGTGTTCATCCTGATAGAGCACCTGTTCCGTAAAGGGTATGGTTTGTTCATTCTCCAGCTCGCGGTAATAGAAAATACAAGCGCCAACTCGAAAAGCAGTATCAACGTCTACGCGGCGTCCGGTTTCATCCATCACCTGACCCTTCGCCATCCGTTCCTTCCAGGTCGTGGTGGACACGTGCGGATATTGTTCTTCGAAGAAGTCGATGATAGTTTTCCATGGACCTGCGGGAAGCCATTGGCAGCTTGGACCAACTCCTTCGACGATGGGAAGCGGTGCGTTCAATCTTAGTCTCATTAAGTTCCGCAGGTATTATGAAAGTAGAAGTTGCCGATCACAACTCTTGACCAATGATTAGACTGCCTGAATCCGACGAAGAATTGCTGCGTGAGTGCGAGATCGAGACATTCCGTGCCAGTGGGCCCGGAGGGCAGCACGTCAACAAGACGGAAAGCGCGGTGCGGTTGAGGCACTTGCCTTCGGGTGTCGTGGTCACTTCACGGCAGGAACGCAGTCAACACCGGAATAAGGCACTCTGTCTGCAGCGGCTTCGGCGAAAAGTCGCGCAGTTGAACTATCGTCCTGCGAAGCGTGTTCCCACGCAGGTCTCGCGTAGTGCCAGGAACCGCACGCTTGAAGAAAAAGCACGGCGTTCACAGATCAAACGACTGCGCTCGAAGCCGTCGCCTGATGAGTGAGCCGGGCGAGGTGCTATCATCAGTCAACGAAAACAAAGGGGAAATGCACCGTGATAACTGTTGCCAATCGTATCTATGTAACTCCGGAATATGCCGAGGCCTTCGAGCAAAGGTTTCGTGAGCGTGCCGGGCTGGTCGACCAAATGCCTGGTTTTATTTCAAATCAGGTTCTCCGCCCGGTCAACGAAGGCGAACCTTATGTGGTTTTTACTTTCTGGAACAGCCGTAACGACTTCCTCAATTGGGTGCGCTCTGATGCGTTTGTGAAGGGACATGCACAGTCCGGCTCGCTTCCGAAAGAAGCGTTTTCACGGTCGAACGTGTTGGAGATGCATGAGGTGGTCCAGGATTCCAGCCGTCCTGATTTAGAACCGGAGCCGCCAGGTGGCCCATTCAGAATGCATTAGATCCGTGAAGATCTCGGTTAGAACAGCTAGCGAGGCGGATGCGCCGGCAATTGCCGCACTTCGAACTTCCGTTGCCGAAAACCTGACTCGTCAATTCGGGAAAGGTCACTGGTCTTCCTGCGCAACTGAAAAGGGTGTGCTGCGCACCATCAAAACATCGCGAGTATTGGTTGCGTGGAACAACCAGGAAATCATTGGCACATTGGGGTTACAAACGAAGAAACCCTGGGCTATCGATTTGTCTTATTTTCAGAGTGTAAGTCGAGCTCTTTATCTGCACAGCATGGCAGTCTCACCGGATCTACAGGGCCGAGGTATTGGCCGCCAGCTGGTTGAAGAAGCAAAGGCTGTGGCCCGAGCATGGCCCAGCGAAGCCATCAGGCTCGATGCTTATGAAAGCGATGCTGGTGCGGGACCGTTCTACGCCAAGTGCGGGTTTCGTGAGGTTGGCAGAAAAACTTACCGAGGCGTGCCGCTTGTTTATTTTGAGCTGATGCTCTGAGTAATTAATGCCTAAAACTGAAACATACTTACCGCTACGTATCACCCTCGTTAATCCTCCCACCGGAGTTGTGTTTGCGGTACAGCGAGGGAAGGCTGAACTCGAAACGCCATCCGTTTCGAATGGGGAGAATTTATCGTTCGAGTTTAGCGTGCGCGTTGGGGATCGCGCGGATGAGAGACCTAACTTTCTCGGTCCATTTGTTCAGGGACCGCGAGGTGGACGTTTTGTGTATGTGAATTCGGGGACGTTAGCGGGCCAGTCAGGCTCATGCTGGACCAGGCGCGCAAAGGTTGGGCTGAAAGATATTGGTTGGGATCTAGTTGATAGCGTACTTTCTCAACCCTCTAAACGCCTCGAAGCCAGGATTGCGGGAAAGGCCGGTGACGGCGGACCGGCGTGCGCCACCGTTCGGCTGTTAGGCGACGGATGGGCGATTGATAAATAGGAATAGAAAATAACTCATACCTTCTTCCTCCATGAGGGCAAGCCTTGACATCTTAGGCATGCCCACCTACCATGCCTAAAACATTTAGGCGTATCGCTGTTCTCCCCAACGAAACATCCGGAGCTAAAAACGTGACCAGCCCTAAAGCTGATTTATTGCAAGGCACGCTCGATATGTTCATTCTCAAAGCCCTTTCGCTGGGGCCGCTGCACGGCTACGGCATCATCCAGCGAATTCACCGAATGTCAGACGAGATGCTCGCGGTCGAGCAGGGCGCGCTCTACCCGTCGCTCTATCGCATCAAGCAGAAGGGCTGGGTCACTTCCAAGTGGGCCATCAATGAGACGGGCCGACGAGCCAAGTTCTACACCCTGACAAAGGCCGGACGGAAGCAACTTGTGGTAGAGGAAGAGAGCTGGGACCGGCTGGCTTTGGTTATCGCCAAGATGCGCGAAGCGACTTAAGGATTACGCGATGAAGTGGCTCAATATTATCGTGGATCGTGTCCGGGCTTTGCTGCTGCGAGAGGCCGTTCTGGATGATATTGATGAAGAGTTGCGTCTTCATATCGAGATGGAGACCGAGGCCAATCGCGAGCGAGGAATGTCACCGGAACAGGCGCGTCTTTCCGCAATGAAGAGCTTTGGCAATGTGGGCAGTATCAGGGACCGGGCTTATCAGGTTAGAGGAGGTGGATTCATGGAGACATTCTGGCAAGACTTGCGCTATAGCGGACGAATGCTCTTCAAACAGCCCAGCTTCACGCTTATCGCGGTGCTCACACTCAGCTTCGGTATCGGCGCGAACACGGCGGTCTTCAGCATTGTCAACGCAGTTCTCCTGCGCCCGTTTCCGTACGAGGCGCCTGAACAACTCGTGATACCGGGAGAGAGTAACTCCGGGACCAGAGGCGGAACGTCGTTGTCATATCCCAACTTTGCCGATTGGAAAGATGATCGAAAGGTCTTCGCTGCCGTCTCAGCGGTGCGTTCGAACGAGAGCTACAACCTCACCGGCGCAGGCGAACCGGAACGCCTCGTGGGCCGGCTCGTCTCGGCGGGCTTCCTGTCAACACTCGGAGTCGAGCCGCTCCTCGGCCGCGACTTTCTCGCCGAAGACGATCGTCAAGGTGCAACTCCGACCGTGCTTCTGAGTTACGGATTGTGGAGTCGCAGGTTCGGCGAAGATCAAAGCATCGTGGGCAAACAGCTCACGCTCAACAACCAGAGTTACACAGTTGTTGGGGTTACCCCGCAGAGTTTCCAGTATGGGCTGGATGCGGATGTCACTATTCCCATTGGTCTCTCAGCGGAACGCTTCAAGACACGGGGCTCGGATCCCGGAATTAACGCCGTCGCGCGGTTGCAACCCAATGTGACCCTGGAGCAAGCGGAGACAGAGTTGAACGTAATTTACGCGCGAATGGAACAACAGTATCCGGACACAAACACCGGGCGACGCTGTTACCTGACACCACTTCATGAGAGCTTCGTGGGGAGTGTGCGACAGCCGCTGTTCATCTTGCTGGGCTCCGTCGGTCTGGTTCTGCTAATAGCGTGCGCAAACGTTGCCAACCTGCTGCTCGTTCGTTCGTCTACGCGACAAAGGGAGATGTCGGTGCGCGTGGCGCTTGGTGCGAGTGGCTGGCGCATCACTCGTCAACTACTTACGGAAAGCCTCTTGCTTGCGGCAATTGGCGGCGTATTGGGAGTGTTGCTCGCAAATTGGGGCACGAGTTTCATCGCTTACCAATTGCCTGACAGCATTCCGCGCTTGAGTGAAGCCTACGTTGATACGCGAGTCTTAGGTTTTACTCTCGGGGTCTCGCTCTTGACCGGGTTGTTGTTTGGGTTAGCACCAGCGTTGCAGGCTTCGCGTCTCAATTTGACTGAGACACTAAAGGAAGGAGACCGAGGTTCATCCGGGGTGCGCCAGCGCTTGCGCAGTGTTTTAGTGGTTTGCCAAATTGCGCTTACGTTAACGTTGTTGGTGGGAGCTGGTTTGCTGATTCAGAGTTTTCGTCGAGTGCTGCAAGTTGATCCAGGCTTCAAGGCGCAGAACCTGCTCACGATGCAAGTTTCGGTTAACAATCCTGACGGTCGGCAAGTCGCCAACTTCTTTCAACAACTGCAAGAGAATGTTAGGCAGTTGCCGGGGGTCAAATCGGTCGCTGTTTCTAATGGACTTCCCCTGGGGGGAGCAAATAACCCGATTTTCATCATTGTAGGCCGGCCGCTTCCGGAGAAGGGCAAGGAACCGGGTGGTGTTCGCTACACCGTGAGTCCGGATTACTTCCAGACGATGGGAATTGATTTGCTAAAAGGTCGCGGCTTCAACGCCCAGGACACACCGGAGACACCGCCAGTGGTCATCATTGATGAAGCTCTGGCCGAACAACATTTTCCGAATGAAGACCCGATTGGAAAGCGTTTAGCCCAGTCAACGTCCGGCGCGCCAAGTTACGAGATCGTGGGCGTGGTCCGACACGTTGAACATAACAACCTGGACCGGCAAGCTGCACTCAGGCCTCAGTTTTATCTCAGCTTCAATCAGATTCCGGTCGACCGGCTACCAGGCTCTACGCGGCGGATCAATTTGTTGACACGCACGGATGTCGAACCGACGAGTTTGTCCTCGGCAGTGCGTGGACAGATTGTGGCCTTGAATAAAGATCAGGCCGTGTTCAATGTGCGGACGATGGAACAGATCGTTTCGGAGTCGGTCGCGCCAAGGCGTTTCTCGATGATGTTGCTCAGTGTGTTTGCAGTCGTTGCGCTGGCGCTGGCAAGCATTGGAATTTACGGAATGATGTCCTATTCGGTTGCACAGCGCACGCGAGAAATTGGGCTGCGAATGACACTCGGCGCGCAGCGATGGAATGTGTTGAGATTGGTGATTGGACACGGAATGAAGCTGGCGCTCGCGGGCGTGGCGCTTGGCCTCGTTGCGTCAGTGGCGTTGACGCGAACAATCAAGACTCTACTCTTCGGTGTGAGCGCCACCGATCCGTTGACGTTCGCTGCGATTGCACTACTGTTGGCGCTGGTTGCCTTGCTGGCTTGTTGGGTTCCAGCGCGGCGGGCCACGAAGGTTGATCCAATGGTGGCGCTCCGATACGAATGAGTCGGAACACAAGATCCCCTGGCGGGAGTTTGTGGTTACGCTCGTTGCTTTGGAAATGCGATACACTGGCCGCACGATTACTGGGACTAATATCCTGAATGTAAAAGTGGCCAGCCATGCAGAAGCCGACTCAGCGAATCAGGTACGTGCCTACCACCGACGGAGTCCGACTAGCCTGGGCCGAAGCGGGCAGAGGACCGGTGCTGATCAAGGCTGCGAACTGGCTGACCCACCTCGAGTACGAATGGGAGAGTCTGGTCTGGCGGCACTGGATACGCTTCTTCAGTGACAACTTCCGCTACATTCGTTACGACGAACGCGGTTGCGGGATGACCGACCTGAACATCGGCGACCTCTCGCTCGAGCGTTGGGTCGAGGACTTGGAGGAAGTCGTCGCCGCCGCCAACCCGCAGGAGCCGTTCACGCTACTCGGCATGTCTCAGGGGGGACCGGTCTGCGTGGCCTATGCCGTGAAGCATCCGGAGCGCGTCTCACGCCTCGTGCTCTACGGCGCTTACGCGCGAGGAGTGTTTTGTCGCGGCGACCCCAAACAGGAGAGCTTCTATCGGGCGATTGTTGAACTGGTCCGTGTGGGGTGGGGCAGCCATAACCCTGCCTTTCGCCAGGTCTTCACGTCGCGATTTATCCCCGGTGGAACGGATGAGCAGCTCGATTGGTTTAACGAGCTTTGCCGGAACACACTGACCCCGGAGTTAGCCGCGCGACTCCTCGAATCGCGGGCCATGCTTGATGTCACCGCGATGCTCGGGGAAGTGCGGACGCCGACTTTGGTGCTGCACGCGCGCCGCGACGCTGTCGCCCCGATTGCAGAAGGACGCATCCTCGCGGCCGGCATTCCTGGTGCCCAGTTTGTTGAGCTTGATTCGAAGAATCACATCCTGCTGGAGAACGAGCCGGCGTGGGAACGCTTCTGTGAAGCGGTGTTGGAGTTCACTGGACTGAGCGTCCCCGGTGCGGGGGGTGAGCACCCCGCGTTCGATTCGCTTTCACCACGGGAGCGAGAGGTTCTGGGGCTGATCAAGGAAGGTCTCGGAAACGCACAGATTGCGGAGCGATTATCGATCAGCGAAAAAACAGTCCGCAATCACGTCTCCAATCTTTTCGACAAGCTCGGCGTCTGGACCCGCGCCCAGGCCATCATCTTTGCCATCGATCACGGTTTCAAGAGTTAGCTCTAATGGTGAACCAAAGATATGGCCTCATGAAAAGCCAATACTCGTAAGAACCTGTCAATTGCTCGGTTTCTGGCATCTCTTGTTTAGTCCTTGCCCAACTTGATTTAACTTGAAAAATTGTATTGACAGGCATTTTGGTACATGCATAATGTCTGGCGAACCTTTTCCTAGGGATTTTAGATCTGCCGCTCACTGAAATTGATTTTGGGTGGTAAGGAATGCATCACGACTCTTTCCTCTTCGCTTACTCGCAGCGCTGTCAATCGTCAGGGCAATTCGCCCTGATTGAAGGGGCGTGTTGTTGTAATTTCTGTTCCAAGGCTGATTTAGAATAGGCTCCATTGCTTTACTAGCAAGGGAGCTTTTTAGCGTGACTGTGGGGCACGTGGGCTCACTTTAGATCCCCTAAGCAGCTCCGTGCGATCTTAAAAACTCGACCCTCAACCCTGAAAGGAACTACCCTATGATCTCAAACCTCTCACTCACCGATTCAAATCGGATTACAAGCGCCTTTTCCTGAGCGCTTGGTACTGAATATCAATCTCTAAAACTGTATTCGAGCTGTCTGTTAATAGGCTTGTCCGGCGTCAGTTTCGCCACCGCCTTTACTGGGCTTGAGGCCTCGTTTTTGGAGCGGACACTAAGATGTCATCTGCACAACCCAAATCTCAAACGAAGAGTCCTTTTTCTCTGATCAAGCAATTCGCGGGAGACTTTTTACGTCTCTACACGGGAAGCTGTATTGGCGTCGGGATCTTAATGGTGCTGTGCGTGTTGCTCCAGTTACCGATTCCGATGCTAACGATGTACATCATCGATCATACGGTGTCGGTGAAAAACGTCGACCTGTTGACCCAGGTAGCTTTGTTACTGGCCGCGCTCGTAGTGGCGAAGCACGTCTTCAGCTACTTCAATGAAACGCTTACCTTGCGGCTTAAAGAAAACATTATTCTTGAAATACAAAAACGACTCATCAGTACGATCCAGCGGCTGCCCTTATCTTTCTTTTCCGGCAAACATTCCACCTATCTCCAAAGCAGGGTAATGAACGATTCGCGCGCGATTGAAGGCGCGCTGGTGAGAACTCTGGTTTCCATTGCCGTTGATGGATTGACCTTCCTGGTCGGCTTCACGCTGATCATGTACATCAAGTATGAGCTGGGTTTAGTGCTTTTAGTGTTTCTTCTGCCCTTCGCCTACATCCGGTATTACGCAAACGAGAAAATGCGGATTCTGAGCCGCGATATGCAGGAAGCGTCGGCAGTTTCGTCCGCGGTCATGAGCGAGAGCTTTGCCGGCATTCGGACGATCAAGTCGTATCTGCGGGAAGAGTTTCAGCAGGGAATCGTCGAAGAACGCCTCAAGGGTCTGAGGGATATTTACATTAAGACAAACTGGTTCGGTGTCATCAGCACTGTGGGCACTAGTTTCCTTACCTCGCTCAGCATCACCTTTGTGCTTTGGTACGGTTGCCGCGGCGTCATGACGGGAGACATGACACTCGGCGAGGTCTTCGCCGTTCTCGCCTTTCTTAATTTTCTTTATGGTCCCGTCAATAGTTTCGTTGCCGCCAACCTGCGTATTCAACAATCGTCGGCGGCCATTCAACGCATTTACGAATTTCTTAAAGAACCCAAAGAGAGAGAGGACGGGGAGAAGTTGAGTGCGGTGAAGGGCAGGATCGAGTTCCGCGACGTGTCGTTTGCCTACGATGGCGCCAATAAAGTACTCGAAAACGTCAGCTTCAGCATTGAGCCGGGGCGGGCCGTGGCGCTGGTAGGCCGGACCGGCGCGGGTAAAAGCTCCCTGGTGAATCTGCTGCTCGGCTTTTACGACCCGCAAAGTGGGTCAGTAATGCTGGACGGAAAGGAAATTAACGCGTTGTCGCTCGAAACGGTGCGTGAATCTATCGGCGTGGTAGATCAACAGACGTTCCTGTTCAGCGGCACCATTCTCGAGAACATCCGTTTCGGTAAACCCGACGCCACTTTGGAAGAAGTGGTTTCGGCGAGCAAGCAATCTTACGCCGATGAGTTCATCGAGAGACTGCCCGAAGGCTATGACACGCGCGTCGGCGAACGCGGCGTACGGCTCTCGGGCGGGCAGTGCCAACGCATCGCGTTGGCCCGTATGTTCCTCAAGAATCCGCAGATATTGATTTTAGACGAGGCGGTTTCAGCTATTGACTCGGAGTCAGAGCGTTACATCCAGCGCGCGCTGGTCCCACTAATTTCCACGCGGACCACAATCGTCATCGCTCACCGGCTCTCATCGCTGCTGCTCGCCGATCACGTGATCGTAATTGAGCAAGGAAGGGTCGTGGAAGAGGGTTTCCATCAGGCCTTAATGCAGGCCGATGGACCGTACGCAAATTTGTTTCACGAACAGTTTCATGCACAGCTCAAAAGAAGCGATTCAGAAACCCCAACCGTTGCAGTTGCCTGAATGGAGGTCTTTATGGAGAGAATTGTCGTCCCGCCCCGCATCAGAGTTTTTTCCAAAGATGACTGGTACATCTACTTTGATCCATACAACTTCGTCTGGGTCAGGGTTAACGAGAGCGGCCGTCTGTTG
This sequence comes from uncultured Acidobacteriota bacterium, assembly GCA_963708055.1. Lineage (GTDB taxonomy): Bacteria > Acidobacteriota > Blastocatellia > Pyrinomonadales > Pyrinomonadaceae > PSRF01. The sequence continues at coordinate 4,943,977 of OY970193.1, forward strand.
CTTGAGTTGTTTCGCAAGTACATGACTCCGACAGAAGTCGTTGACTACATTGTCAACAAATTCGGGCTGGCCCGTGAAAAAGCCTCAGAAGCGGTCCAGAGCTTTATTGACAGTGTAGCGACCACCGGCTTTCTTCATCACAACGAATACCGCGAGCGCGAACGGTCGTTCTTCCCGCAATTGGACTTCCCGCAGGACATTTACCTGCACATGACGAACAACTGCAATCTCAAGTGTCCTTATTGCTACAACAAGACCGATCGGGAAACCAAGATCCAGCTTGAAAAAGTCGGCCTGGTGGCCCCCACTATGAATACGCAGGAGTATAAGGATCTAATTGCGCGCATCATCGACTGCGGAGTACGGCGGATCCTCTTTACCGGCGGCGAGCCTCTCATGCGTCCTGATGTTCTGGAGTTGGTGGAGTTTGCGCGATCACGAAGTGAGACCGTGGTCCTTGAAATGTTAACCAATGCGATTTTGATCACTGATGAAGTTGCCGAAACACTCTGCAAGTATATGTCCGCCGTAACCATCAGTCTGGACGGCCACGAAAAGCACATGCACGACTATTACCGCGGCAAGAATACCTTCGAGCCGACGGTCCGCGGGATCAGGCGATTGATCGCCAAAAAGAAAGAGCTCGGTCAGACTGGACCTTACGTCTCGATCGTGCCGGCTCTTACCGAGCGCAATATCACGAGCATGAAGGAAATCTTCGAGTTCGCCCTTGACGATCTCGGGGCCAATGGGCTGGCGCCGATTATCTTTCAGGCCGGCGATCATCAGGACGTCAACATCGCCCAAATTCCGGCGCTTGACGTCTATCTCAGTGCGATGGATCGGACCATCGAGTATGTCAAAGATCGCGCCGTCAAAAACGGTACAGACACAACCCCAGTTGCGATGCCGATTGGACCTCGCAATCACTGCGGCGTGGGCCACGGCGAGATTAGCGTCGATCCGGGAGGATTCGTTTATCCCTGTCAATCGCTCCACTTTGACGAGTTCATCTGCGGCAACGTGCGTGAATACGACATCAAGGAGATCTTCGCAGAGTCGTCAGTCATGAAGCGCATGAGGTCTACTACGGTCGACAGCATTGGCGTTTGCTCACACTGCGACCTGCGCTATCTCTGCAACGCCGGATGTCGAGCGACTGCTTATAACGTCTATCGTGAATTTGATGCCCACAACGAGATTTACTGTAACTATCTCGAGACTCTTGCGGTCGGCAGGATGTGGGGAACGAGCCATGTTTCACTGTCGCCTAACTAGAAATTGGAACCGTTTAGCGGCAGATGAGGTGAAGAGCCGAGGGTGCACTTTCCAGGTGTGATTTTTAATCCGGAAGAAAGGAGAACAAACACTCATGTTTGATCCACAAGCATACGGCGCGGATGTAATCACCGCCGCTGCAGCAGCATGTTCTTGTTCATGCATTTGCCAGGGCGGCGCCGGATCTGGCCAAGGCCAGGGTGGCGGCGCCGAAGTCCCAGCAAACTAATGGTCCCGCATTCTCAGTCAGCCTGACTGCAAAGCTGAGAAGGCAAACCCATTTGTTTTGGCGGTTAAGACCTTGGAGCAATTCTTTAAACTGGATGATCCCCGGTTTAGGAGTTGCTTCAGGCCCCGTCACCTCCGCAACCGGTTACCCGTGCAGAGATGGCGGTAATTCTAATCCAAGAGTCTGCGAGTTTCCACCCTGCAACAGCAGTGTGGTAGTGGCTCAGTTGAAGGCAGTGGGAGAAGCGGTGTGAGCAATAGAAAGGAGTAACGAATGTTTAAGACGTTTACAGTTATAGCTTTTACGAGTGTGGTGGTGGCTTCAGGGGTACCGGCGCAGCCGGCGCCACCGGTGACTCAGGAAATCCAAAACCGGTCGTCAATTCACTTGAATAAAGGTCAACTCTTTTTGAACGGGAAGTTGATCCACGCAAACTTCTCGGTGACGCAGACGCGGTTTTCCTATCTGTATTTCTTTGTTCCCGAACACGGTCTATTCACAGTTTCGAACCGCGAATTCGAAGGAGCAATGCAGAACGGAATGTTCGCAGGTTCGGACCTCTCATTCAGCGTGAATGGTCTCGACGTGATGCTCAAATCGTCTTCCCAGATTCTGGGTGAAGAATCTTCAGCGGCCTGGATAAAGTTCGATCCGGATTTCAAGCTCGACGTGAAGTCGGTCATGCTCGGCTACGGAGACAAGGAAAAGGCACCATATGAATGGCCAGATCAGATTAGAAAGAAACGGGAATAGCGCGCCCAGGCCTTACGTCCATCCCGGTCCGCTAATCGATGATCTGCTCTCAACTGCAGGAGGATCGTTAGAGGACTACTTGCGAATGGGTGGTTATGAGGTCGCGCGTCGCATAGCGCAGCTAACGAACCGTGACGAAGCGCTCCAATCTTTGGAGGATGCTGGATTACGTGGGCGAGCCGGCGGCGGCTATCCGACGGCGCACAAGTGGTGGCTTGTCTCGCAAAATGAAGCGGAAGAGAAATACTTTATTTGCAATGCCAATGCTGGTTCAGCGGGCGGCTTCAAGGAACACTTTCTGCTGACCGCGAATCCGCATCGGATCGTTGAGGCAGTTATGGTCGGCGCCCTGGCTGTCGGCGCGAGTGTGGCCTTCATCGCGTTGCCGCCTCAACTTTCTGCCGAGGCTCAATTGCTCAAAGACGCCGTCAAGGTGGCGCGCGATCGCGGCTATCTCGGGCGCGACGTATTCGATAGCGGGAGGCCGCTGGATGTAATTGTTTACACGTCTTTAGGTGGATACATCATCGGCGAAGAGACTGCGTTGCTGGAGTTAATAGAAGGTAAGGTGGGCCGTCCACGGACTAAACCTCCTTTGCCGACCGCTCACGGTTTGTTTGGAATGCCGACGGTGATCAATAACCTCGAGACAGTGCTCAATGCTTATTACATCCTCAAGGTGGGCGCGGAGACATACCGGCAGGTGGGGCAAACGCGGGCTCCGGGTACTCTTATCTTTAGTCTCAGCGGCCAGGTAAAGCGACCGGGTCTTTACGAGTTGCCTCTCGGCACTACCTTACGTGAACTGATCTTCGATTATGGCCAGGGCATGTTTGACGGCGGAGAGCTGAAAGCCATTTTCCCAGGGGGCGTGAGTTCCCCAGTGCTTGGACCTGATTCCCTCGATCTTAGCCTCGACTACGATTCATTGCGGGATGCTGACTCTGATTTAGGTTCAGGGTGCGTGATTGTCGTCGCCGAGCCGACGTGCATGGTCCAGGTCACGACTCAACTGGCCGAGTTTTTCTATTACGGGTCCTGTGGTAAGTGCCAACCCTGCAAGGACGGAACACAGAGAACGGGCGTGATGCTCCATAACCTTCAACGCCTTGACGAAAAATCTATCGACCGAAGCGGCAAAATACTTCCACCATCGCTTCGCAAGCGAACGCTCAATGTCATCAGTAATACGGCCGCCGGCGTCAGTTACACGGACACCGCGGAAGGTTTGGATAAGATTCGGCATCTGTGCGAGTTCTACAAATTCAGGGGCGACTGCCACCACAGTACCGAGGCGGCGAACGCGATTCAGAGTTTGCTAAAACGTTTCATGCATGAGTTTGAAGATCACATGTCGAATTCCGAATGCCTTCACGAACGGTTGGTGAAAGTATGAACCCACAGGAGATTAGAGAACGATTAATACCGTTAGTCGGAGACTACCCTCGTCCACAGGTAGCGCTAGTACCTTTGCTGCATGTTTTGCTCGAGACAAAGCAACCGATCAGTAATGAAGCATTGGCGGTAGTGGCTGAGATCTGCGAGGTAGACGTGCGCTCCGTCATGGAGATAGTTGGAAACTATGCCGTCTTTCAAAAAGAGCAGCGGACTCATACGTCGTTGTGTTTGGGCCTTCCCTGTTATTTGAATGGTGCGAAGGAAGTACTTGATCATCTCAAGGCGGGGCAGTCGCTTGGCGATGAGCAAATCAAGGATATAAACATTTCACCTTGCCTGGGCCACTGCTATGCGGCTCCGGTTCTGAAGTTAGATGATGGATCGATTTGCAAGATCAATCTATCAAGTTCAGTCAACTAGGACGCAAGACCCTCGGAGGTGGTAACCAGAGACGATCGCTTAGGCAGTAGTCCTGGTTAAAACCGAAAAGATAAGGAGACCGTTATGTTTGACTCACTTTTTGAACCGATGGTTTTTGGTGTAAATCTGATCGATGCCATGGCTATGGTGGCATGTTCCTGCGGGTGCTGTGGTGGGCCAACTACCTGTGGCGCAGGTCAAGGCTCCGGGATGGATGAGCCGGTTGTATTGTGCCCGGCTAAATAAACTTCTCGATCAGCTAAGCCAAAGGCAAGGAGACCGTTATGTATAACACCCTTTTTGATCCGATAGTTTTTGGCGCAAATCTGATCGATCCGAAGGCCAATCCATGTTCCTGTTGGTGTACTTGTAACGCCGCCGCCGGCTGTGGTGCAGGGCAGGGCGCCGGCCAGGAGCCAATCATACATGGAGACTGCCGCTAAACCTGACAAGTTCCAGGTTTTGAGTTCAAAGGCTAAGGAGACCAAACGTTTATGTATGACATTTCTTTTACCCCGATAGCTTACGGCGCATTGTTTGCCGATGCCGTTGCTCAGGCCTGTTCGTGTAGTTGCGCTTGTACGAGCGGCAATGGCTGTGGAGCAGGTCAAGGTGCCGGCGGCGAAGTTGTCGTCGTTGGACCAGGCTGCTAAACGTGAATAGCGCCGAGGAAGGCCCCGACTACTTAGTCGGAAACCTTTGTGAAGTTTTATGCTCTTGATTGTCCGTCCACCGAGCTGCCTGTAACAGGTAGTCGGCGCACAGATAAAGAAGAGCATAGATGATTCTCAGAACGGAAGGTCTGAGAACTATTTCTGAAGAAAGGAGAAACCACCATGTTTGACCCACAGGCTTTTGGCTCGAATCAAATCGAGGCAGCGGCAGCAGCATGTGCTTGCGGATGCGCATGTCAGGGCGGCGCGGGCGGCGGCGGCGGCGGCGGCGGTGCAGCCCAAGTTGACGCTCCAGGTAACTGATTGGTCCCGCATTCTCAGTCAGCCTGATGCAAAGCTGAGAAGGCGAGTACCTAACTCTATCTACCAATTTGTTCTTGGCGGATGAGACTAATCCCGGGGCAATTTTCAAAAATTGCCCCGGGCCTTTATTAAAATTTATCCAGGTTGGTGAGTTTTAAGGTAGGATCTACCCGGCCGGCACACACTCTCAGTATTCGGAAACAACTTCATGGAAAATCTGCTTCAGGATATTCGCTTTGGATTCAGGAGACTTCTAAAGCGGCCCGCCATTACGGCTATCGCTATCATATCTTTGGCATTGGGAATTGGCGCCAACACCAGCATCTTCAGCATAGTCAATGCTGTTCTCTTGCGTCCCTTGCCTTACGAGGATTCCGGCCGGCTAATGACACTGTGGGAAACGAATTCTCAACATATAGCCACAGTGATGAACGTGCAGAACCGTAACCAGGTAGCTCCAGCGAATTTTCTTGATTGGAGCAAGCAGAACCAGGTGTTTGAAGAAATGGGCGCGTCAAGGTTCGTGAGCTTTAACTTGACGGGTGGTGATCGGCCCGAACGCCTGCTTGGGGCGATAGTGAATCAGAACCTCTTTTCAGTCCTGAGAGTAAAGCCCGTGCTGGGCCGGACTTTTCTGGCCGACGATACCCAGGGGAACAGGGAGCGCGTTGCCATCTTGAGCGACGCGCTGTGGCAACGCCGCTTTGCCGCAGATCCAAACGTCATTGGTCAAAAACTATTAATGAACAATGAGAGTTTCTCTGTGATCGGTGTCATGCCTCCTGAGTTTCAGTATCCGGATGAGGCTGAAGTGTGGGTTCTGTCACGTTATGAGGTCCCTGAGGCGCCAGGAGGCGCAAGCGCCAACGCCAACCTGACAACCAATCGCACCGCTCACTACCTCATGGCAGTCGCGCGCCTCAAACCGGGAGTAACGGCGCAACAGGCGCAGGCTGACATTCAAAACATCGCGGGCAACCTGGCCAGTCAGTATCCTGACACCAATGGCAGCGCGGGCGTGTCCGTCGTGACTATGCAAGAGGACATAGTCGGTGATATCCGGCCCACCCTGCGGATACTGCTGGGCGTCGTCGTTTTCGTGCTGCTCATCGCGTGCGTTAATATCGCCAACCTGCTTTTGGCTCGCGCTACTTCGCTGCGCAAAGAGATCGCCGTACGCGTCGCGCTCGGGGCTAATCGCGCCCGCATCATACGGCAACTCCTGACCGAAAGCGTTTTGCTCGCTATGGCCGGCGGCGTTCTGGGTCTGTTGTTGGCTTACCTGGGAATTAAGGTGCTAGTCGCACTCAGTCCGACCGATATTCCGCGCCTCAAAGAAATCGCTCTTGATGGCTGGGTGCTGGGCTGGACGTTCCTGGTCTCTTTACTCACCGGTGTAATCTCAGGACTGGCGCCGGCGCTGCAGGTCTCAAAGCCAAACCTGAACGAAACACTACAGGAGGGTGGCCGGGGGGCCGATCAAGCGTCAACTCATCATTACGTACGCAACGTGCTGGTGGTGGCAGAAGTTGCTATCTCCTTGGTTCTCTTGACCGGGGCCGGGCTCCTCATCAAGAGCTTCATACACCTGCAAAAGATAAATCCAGGTTTTTCGTCGGACAATGTGTTGACAATGCGAGTCTCTCTGCCGACATACAAGTATGCAGGCGAAGAGCAAACTAAACCCTACTACACCGAACTGCTCCAACGGGTTAAGACCCTCCCGGGCGTAGATTCCGTCGCGATCACCACGGCCCTGCCATTGAGTACGTTCGAAGCTGCTTCGAGCTATATCGTCGAGGGCCAACCACTTCCTTCCGACGGGAGTTTGCCGATTGCGAATTGGCGTATCGTGAGCCCGGAGTATTTTCAGGTCCTGAGCATGCCCGTGATTCAAGGGCGCACCTTCACGGAGCGGGATACCAAGGACGTTCCACCCGTCGTAATTATCAACCAGAACATGGCCCGTACCGCGTTTCCTAACCAGGATCCTATCGGCCGGCGGCTAACGATTGGCGGTGAAAAAACACCGAGCCAAATAGTCGGTGTGGTGGGAGATGTAAGACACAGCGGGTTGGACGCCGAGCCTAAGCCCGAGATGTACGTCTCCTATTTACAGACACCTCGCGCCGCATACACCGTTGCAGTCCGCACGAAGGTAGATCCCGCGAGCATGGCCGCGTCGGTGCGAAATGAAATCCAGGGAATCGACAAAGACCAACCTATTGCCGCTGTTAAGACAATGAACGAAATGCGCGCCGAATCCTTAGCGCAGGTTCGCTTCAATACACTCGTGCTGTCAGTGTTTGCCGTGCTGGGGCTGGTGCTTGCGGGAGTCGGGATTTATGGTGTCGCAGCTTACTCGGTATCTCAGCGCACGCATGAGATCGGAATCCGCATGGCGTTAGGCGCTCAGCCGCAAAGCGTCCTGAGGCTGGTGCTTAGACAGGGAATGTTCTTCGCGTTGATCGGCGTGGCCATTGGATTAGTCGCCTCTTACGCGGTAACGCGGGTAATGAGAAGCCTGCTTTTTGGAGTGACCGCCACCGATCCGATTACGTTCGTGATAGTCGCTGTGGTGTTGGCAGTGGTGGCTCTGCTTGCCAACTATGTTCCCGCCCGAAGAGCGACCAGGGTCGATCCTCTGACTGCGCTACGGTACGAATAAATTAGCCACCTGCGCAGGGGAAAATCCGGCCACGGATAACGCGGATGAAATCGGATCTTTAATCCGGGTTTATCTGTGGCTGATGCTGACACTACTTCTCTAACACCCGACCAGCCACGTTGACGTTCTGCATTATTTTGTAAACGGGAAACATCTTTCCGGTTTCAAGGTAGGGATCAAAGAAGTTCCAATTAACCAAACCGTCGTCGCTTTCCGCTTCAAGCAGATAACAAACAAGTCGGCCCAGCGGCTGCGCGGTCCTTACAATGATCGAGCCGGTGGGGAAGGTCATATTCTCCTTCTTGTACGTACCCGTGATTTTCATTTCGCGATGATTTTGAAAGGTGCGTTGTGAGCGCGTGACGTTACTGATTGTGAACACCTCAACTCCAGTCGGCAGCGGCGAAGTCAGTTCTTCGACGGTGATTCCGTGTTGGACCAGTTTCTCAATCACAACTTCCAAATTCTTTTCCGGTTTAAAGATATAGGCGCGTGGTGCCACTACACTTCTTTTTGCGGCAAAGATCCCGTAATCGTCCATTCGCAGCGGCTTGAACTTTTCTTCAACCATAGCCGTCATGTCTTTGCCCGAGCGCGGGTTTTTCACCTTCACAACTTCGCCAATCAGAATGTTCACGGGCTTGGGCAAAGGCCGCATTTCAAACTCAACCCCTTGTTCAATCGTTTCGCCGCTTGAAAACTTACGCACAGTTTCGTCGTCTGCGCGTTTTGTAAGTTGCGAGATCTCTCCAGCATTTGCAGCAGCATACTTGAAGATCTCTTCCACAAACTTTTCCGTCACTTCAACGCGTCTTTTGAATGTGAGGTAGCTATAAGCTTCAGAGAGAATTGTCAGTCGATTACGAACACCGTGGTAGTTTTGTCCTATACGCGGCTGATGCGTGAATGCCTCCCAACGGGTCGGCTCACCCGGTGTCGGCAAATTAGTAAAGCGCGGAAAATTGCCGTAGTAATAAGTACGCAACTTATGGTGCTTCAGCATTGCTTTGGTAATAGCAGGCAGCATCTTATCGCGGTGATAACTCAGAATCGCGGCACTTGCATTTGGATTGAGCGGTTGCGAGTAAGTCAGGTGATAACCGTGATACGAGCCATTCGTGGTATGTAGATCGACTGTGAGATGCGGATCCCAACGATTCAATAAGTTGACGAGCGCCCGCGCCTCAGATGAATCGAGTTTCATGTAATCGCGATTGAGGTCGTAGCTCTTGGAGTTTTCGCGCACGCCGACACCGGCGATTGGACCATTCTGTGCCGTGCGGTTATTGATACTAATCTTCTCATTGCCATCGGCGTTGTAGATCGGCGCGATAAGAATTATCAATTTGCTGAGCAGCGGCTTCAGATCTCCAAACAAGATGCGCCTCGAAAGGTGCAACACCGCCTCCTTGCCTTCGACTTCGCCGGCGTGAATATTAGCCATGATAAAGACAATCGGTTTCCCCGAGCCGCGCACATCGCGCGGGTTCGAGATCGGCGAGTCAGAGAAAATCATGAGCGGCAGACCACGGCCCTCTTCCGACTTACCGAAGGACTCAAGACGAAGGAGCGAACTTCGTTTTTGCAACTCAGCGATGAAATTCAAGACTTCTTCATAACGAGTCGTCTCTTCGTAGTTAGTCAGTTCGGCGCGTGATTTCAGTTTGTCGTCTGAACCTTGTTGGGCGGCTGTGTTGGTAGCAAGAGCAAGCAGAAAAAATATCGAGATGACAAACACGGGTTTGACAAGTTGCATTAAGCGATCTCCTGAACTGATTCTCGCGAAATAAAACAAAAGAAGCTGAGCACAACCCCAATTCTAGATCAGGGGGTTAAGTTGTTTCACTTTAGTTTCTCATACCAGGCCCAATGGCAGGTGCTGTCTTAAATTGAATTCTCTCTGCAAAGGCCGCAGAGGTGATTACTTTAAATCAAGATCCTACCCAATGGCAGGTAGTGCCCTATTTGGATTTCTCTGTGCAAGCTCTGTGGACTTGCCTCGATTTTGTGGACACCTTGAAAGACCCGGATGATACTTTCGGGCAAGGAGGTGTTCATGTCACAGAAGCGAAGGCAATTCACGCGTGAATTTAAGTTGGAGGCGGTCCGCTTAGTAAAGAGCGGGCAGGCTGTCTCCAGTGTGGCGGCGCAGTTGGGAATACGGCCCGACATGCTACGTGCCTGGAAGCGACAAGTAGCCGGAAGTAACGGCTCTTTGAAAGAGGTTTTTCGTGGCCACGGTCGAGTGACGAGCCAGGAGCAAGAGTTACGACGTTTGCGACATGAGCTGGTGCGGGTGACCGAGGAGCGCGACTTCTTAAAAAAAGCGGCCGCGTACTTTGCGAAAGAAAAGTCGTGAAGTACGCCTGCATCCGGCGGTACCGGCAGCAGTTTTCGGTGGTTGTCATGTGTCGCGCCCTGCAAGTTAGCCGAGCGGGCTTCTATGCGGCGGAAGGTAGAGCCCGCAGTGCGCGAGCACGAGAGAATGAGATCTTGGGTGCACTCATCACCACCATTCATGAGCGCAGTAGAAAAACCTACGGCGCGCCACGCATCCAGCGAGAGGTGCGTGCGGGTGGTTGGCGGTGTGGTCGACAGCGGGTCGCGCGGTTGATGCGTGCCGCGGGCTTGCGCGCCCGCACACGCTTGCGCTGGCGCCAGCAGACCACCAATTCGAAACATGGCTACGGAGTAGCCGATAACGTATTGCAACGACGCTTCAGCGTGGCCGAAATTGGGGCTCCTGATCGCGTCTGGTGTGGTGACATTACTTATATTCGCACCCGCGAGGGGTGGTTGTACCTGGCGGTGCTGTTGGATCTCGGTACCCGCATGGTGGTGGGTTGGGCCATGGGGGAGTCTTTGGAAGCCGAACTGAGCCTGGACGCTTTGCGCATGGCCTTGGGACGCCGGCAGCCCAAGCCCGGCCTGCTCCATCACAGCGATCGCGGCGTGCAATACGCCGCCACCGATTATCGGGAGTTGTTGGCGGCGCATCACATCACTGCCAGTATGAGTCGGCGCGCCAACTGCTATGACAACGCGGTGGCCGAGAGCTTCTTTGCGACGCTGCGCTGGGAGCTGCTCGAGCGCCATGAATGGTGCTCCCGAGCGGCCGCACGCAGTGCCGTCTTCGAGTACATTGAAGTTTGGTATAACCGAAATCGGCTTCATTCAGCTTTGGGCTATCTCAGTCCTTGGCAGTTTGAGCAGCGGTTGCTTGCAGCAGCCTAAACTCCGTGTCTACAAAATCAAGGCACGTGCACTGTGTTCTCTGTGTCTCTGTGGTTGTTGAGTCGCACATTCCTATAACCACAGAGACCACAGAGGTTGCACAGAGAAGAAATTGAATTAGGGCACTACCCAATGGCAGATATGCTTGTACCTGGAACATACTTTCTATAAGATTCCGGTACCTGAGATGTCTCCTCAACGTCGAGTTCCCGTCTTCCTGAACATGCGCGTGCTTCTTGTTGCCGTCGCGCTTATTTGCTTGTGTGTCTCGAGCAATGTTGGGCTCCAGTTTTTCCCAATACCGGCTTCGACCAGGCAAATCGCACTGAAGGGTCAACCGGATGAAAGCAGCAACGCATCGTATGCGCCTCTAGGCGACGATCAGGGATGTCGGGTTCCGATGGCGGAATCCAAGAAACGTTCCGATCGGAAACCGGCTCAATCGGATTCACTATTCACACTTCCGATCCATAGACTTGACCCCAAGCGATACGTCGGTTTGCGTATCGAGAACGGTTATACCGCCCGCTTTCTACCATCAGTTACGATGGCGCCACATGCGGGGCGAGCTCCACCCTCATCTAGTCTGAATATCTAAAACACTCGCACTCTTATTCACGCTGAATCCATACATTTGCCATAGGCCTATTCACGGGCATGGTCAGGTACGGAATGCTCATCTTTATCCTAATTGTCCTGCTGTTGATGGGACTCGCGATCTATTTGTACTTGATGATTGACCGTTCGCGAGAACGTCGCAGATCGCTCCAGGTCAATGTCAGGGATCGCCATGATCGCTACCGACCGCAGTACTTGTTGGTGGGTGAATCAAAATCCGGAAAGACTTCTCTACTTGAGAGCAATGGTCTAAATGGTTCTGTTCCTGAGCAGAATCGTCATTTGAATCGGTATTTCTTCGATGACGGGGTTGTCATCGACGTTGCGGGCGACTACGTGCTGCGCGTTGATGGAACCCCGAATCACCGCGGCTGGAAAAAGATCCTGCGCTGGTTGCAACAGCACCACCCGCAACGGCCACTGGACGGCCTCATTGTTACCATTCCCTGTACTGATCTAAACGTCGCTCATGAATTGGATAAAAACCGCCATGACGAGCTACACAAGAAGGCGCATTCGCTTTACAGACAGATTCGGCAGGTCCAAAAGATCCTGGGTATGCGTTTACCCATTTACATCCTCATCACAAAATGTGATCAGATAAGCGGTTTCACCAGTTTTGCTCAGCGTCTTCCGAGCCGACTTCACAGTCAGATGTTTGGCTGGTCCAATCCCTCATCTTCAGACACTGCTTATAATCCCGAACTACTGACCGATGCTTTCGAGCATCTGCAAGAACGACTTTCTGAACTACAGTTTGAAATTTATGCAGAATGCAACGAAATACAGGATGTAGATGATCTGTTCCTGTTCCCACAGGCAATCCAGTCGATGTCAGCGCCGCTGAGCATTTATCTCGACGCTCTTTTTAAGCAGAGCGCGTATCACGAGTCGTATCTGTTTCGCGGTTTCTACTTCTGCGGTCAAGCCGGCATCAAATCGATTCCGGAAGCGATCAGTGAAGCGAAGTTTTTTCTTTCCGATCTCTTCAAGAAGTTTTTTAGCGAATCGTCCCTGGCCCAGCCGGTCAGTAGAATTGCTCTCTCGCGGAATCGCACCGTACTCTTCGCCCAGGTGCTCACTCTGCTGATTGTGCTGTTTGGCGGAGGCGGGCTGGCCGCAACTTACGTCGGTTTAGCTCAGGAGGAAAGGGAACTCTACCAATTGTTGGTCGAGGAAGTCCGTGACCTGAAAACTATCCAAACCCACTACTACGATACAGAATCTGATAAAACCACGAACGAGGATCGACTCAAGGAAGAGCAGTTACTTCACAGCAGTGAAACAAGACTCTTCGAAGCTGTGGCGAGCATGAATGCGCGGAAGTTCGGCTCACCGTTCATTCCCAGTTCATGGTTCAGCGGTATTAACGAACGCCTCGAGGACTCGATTGCGGCCGTTTTTCAATATGTGATTTTTGAATCGCTGCGCCTCGATATGCAGCGACGTGCAAACCGTCTCTTGAGTGACCATCCTGATCATTCCAGGGATGCGTACCTCGACCCAACCGCTTCACGGATATCCGAAGAATCTGCCGCTTCAGCTACGCACTTAATCCCCGATTTTCAGTTGAGTCTTTATGTGCAAGAGTTGGGTGAATTTCGCGTCAACCTCGAGCGCTACAATCGTCTTGTTGGCAATGACGGTGAATCTTTCAACAACTTGCGCCACCTCGTCACTTACCTCGATCACACACCGCTCCCCGCCGGCTTTGATAAGAACAATTATCTGTACCAGCGTGCGATTTCCAAGTCGCGCGGTCAGCCGCTCGACTCGACACGCTTTCATAACGAGAGTGCGAATCGAGTTGCCGACCTGATAGATGACGTTTATGCCGGATCGTTTAATCAGAAAGGCGTCACGTATTATTACCTGAATAACATCATCGAAACCGAAGCGCTGCTTCGCCGGCCCGAGTACGCCTGGCTATCAACATCTACCTTCGGGCGTCACTCGCCGTTCCACGGGATGACGCTTTCGGCAGCACTCGGCGAATTGAGGAAATCCCTTCAGGATCTGCGGCGCGAGGACTTCATGTCGCGAGACCCGGCAGAAATCGCGAACCCATAGTTACATTGTTTTGGAAGGCCAACATGAGCACGGTCCACCGCTGATCAACAAAAGAGCCCGAGGCGTAGAGTTACTATCGCCTCGGGCGGGGTTGCCGTAGAGTTCCGATCTCCGCTTGCTGCTTGATCGATGGTCCTAGTTGAGGTTCACGGGTCTGAACGCGTTTTCAAAGACATAATCCGCTACCTTCCGGCCCTGTGCTATTCCCTCGGTCTTGTCGAAAGCCCAGTGGATGCCAAGGTAGATTCGGCTTTGGCCGTTCTCTTCCTCCGCCTCCGAGAGCCGATTGAACGTGCGCGGTAGGAATGGCCGCACTTGACCATCATTGCCTACTGTTACGCCGTTGAATTCATCTGAAACGAAAGTGAAACGAATACGATCCGTTCCGTAGAAATTGCGCAAGGTTTCAAACAACGCACCCCCAAAGGTCGCATGGCCGGACGGGTAGGCCGGGAATGGTGGGGTGAAATTTGGCCCGTTAAGATTGCTTGCCGGTGCCCCGAGTGGCGAGAAGGTCACATCGCCGCGCGTATTGGGATTGCCGTCGCCCTGGCTCAGTGGTCCAGTCCCTGGATCGGCCTCGCGAATACCTGTTACCGGGCGCCAGAAGTCGTAGTGAAACTTTGACTCCCAGGATGCGATGCCTGCATCCGCCATCGCCACATTAACCAGCGCCAGCAGTCGTGCCAAATTCAGAACGTTGTTGGTGTTCTTTACATCGGCGACTGCCAAGGCAACCTGGTTGTACAAGCGTGGCGGCGCGCACAAGCTCGGCGTTCCGTCATAGGCCCAGAAAATACCGATGTGAGTCTGCTGTGGAGTGCGCTCGGTCGGTGTCACGATGCCATCGCCACCAAGACGCTTGACCTCACGAAAGGCGGTCGTATATGCCTGACTTCGCAATGGCGGAGGCGCGGGAATTCGGAACTGATTGGCTCTCCGCAAGACAAACGGATCTACTTCTTCCCAGTGCCCACCAAGAGCGAGGGGAATAAGACTGATAGGATCCTGCCGCCACCTTCCGGGCAGGTTACTGGTAACCCAATCACCGCCATTCTGAACTAGTACGGGCTCAGCATGGGCTGAACCATCATCGCTTCTCTTCGCCAGAATTGCCGCCGCTGCTCGACGGCCCAAAGCGATACCGCGAAGTTTGGCCAGGCTACTCGGGATGTCGCTCAGATCTTCCGCGAGTTCCTGGTCAAAGGCCGCCGCCTGCGAAGGAAACACCGCCACCAGTGTGTCGTGAGCTGACTGAGCGATCGCGCTGTCAACCGATGTATTGTCATGCACTCGGGGAATGCCGGTATAGCTGCGGAAACCTCCTTCAATCGCGTTTATCGCGTCGAACATGGCGATATGAACTATTGCCATGGCCCGCGCTGACCTGCCGGGTCCAAGCTGTTCGCCGAAAATCCTGGGGTCGCCGGCTGGAACTGGAGTATGGTCGAGACCACTAGCGTCGATTGCCACATTATTCCAGCGCACTAAACGGCGCAGTGTGTTCCCGCTGTTGTTAAGATTGAACAGTTCCTGTGATGGTGACTGCGTTTGTCTTCGGAGCTCTGTTTGCCCTGTCGGTGTGTAACGTTCTCCCCACACCCGGTTGAAACGACCGCCGCCCTCTTGCGCAAACGCCGAAATGGCGACGACCAGAGCAAGCATTGCGAACATCGGCACAAACACCATTACACTTCTTCGCCGATTCTTACGTTTGTTGTGAGATGTTGGGGATTTGTCTTGGATGGACCTTACTTTCATTTGGGAATTCTCCTCACCTGGTTATGGGGTTCGGAGTCGGGTTCCAAACAGCTCGAGTTATTTCAGAAACCGATGAAGGGTGCTTTGAATCTCGAGGTGGCGATTCAAAACGCCCCGAAATGACGATTAGGCAGCTCGCAAAGCGATTGCGAGTGCGTTTACAAAATAGCGAAGTGAAGTCGGGGTTTTAGCTCAAAAACTCAGCGTAAGGAACTATCAATATCATCAGTTACGACTGACATGCAGCAGTTGGGGCGATGTTTTTCGGCGGGACATTCTTAACACAACCGCGTTACGTTGCGCTAGCCCTTTGCGGCCTGATTGGTAATTCCGAATACGGTCGGGTGAAGCGGTCGCGCTCATGAAGAATAGTAGGTGGGCGACGCAAATCCATGGTCCGCTCATCAAAAGAAATCAAAGATTCTCAACATAGAATTCGACCGCCGGAAGGTACGCCAAACAGTCCCTTAGTTTCCACGGCTTTGCCAAAAGTCATCTTGAAGGCCACAAGAGGCACACAAAGCACAAAATGAATTCTTAGCGGCGGAGGTAATCCTTAATGTTTTAATCATTTGCGCTTTTTGTGCAGTTTTGTGGCTTACTCTCTGTCATTGAAAAAGGACTTTTGAGGCAAAGCCAGTTTCCACTCTCGACCTCGCATTCGCATTCCAGCCACACGCATAAAGAAATCCTGAGAAAGATTGATTTACTCACAAAGACTTCGACCGGTCGCACGTCTACTATGCGGTTCATCCCCAATGTGCCAAGAGTAAATCAGGAGTGCACCATGAAAGTATTTGCTAAATCATTACGTCAGAGATCGTCGATCGCTTTGACTCTCACGATCACTAGTATCTGTTTCGCGTTCTTAATGACCGATTTCGATCAGGTTAACGCGAAGAAAGATAACCTTGCCGGCGGCAGATCGATTGTTGCTGAAACGAGTAGCCTGCCGGTTCCGCAAGTAAGTTCAGACCCATCAGTATCCGGAAAATGGGTAATCCAGAGTAATGGAACGTCGGTCGATACTTCGTGGCCCATTGTTCCGATCCATATCAATCTATTGCCCAATGGCAAATTCTTGTTTTGGGGACGCGACAAAGCCGCCGACGGATCCGGTTTCGATATTGAAGGATTCACGTCGGCTCGGGTTTGGGATCCGTTCTATAAGAGTTTCGTCCAGGTTAATAACAACAGAACCAATCTATTCTGTAGCGGTCATTCATATCTTCCTGATGGCAGGCTGTTGGTGGCCGGCGGTCACGAGGTTCTTGAGGCTCGTCGAGAGGTTGAAGGACTCGGTTCCAAACATACAAATATTTTTGACTTCCGAAACAACAGTTGGACTGCGGGACCAGATATGGCGAATGGCAGATGGTATCCGTTTAATGTGACTCTCGGCACGGGTGAGACGTTGATTTTATCTGGAAGTTTCCTGTTCCCGGAAGAACCGTTGTCGGTCAAACAAAACCAGGTGCCTCAGGTTTTTACGGCGCAGCAGTCTCTGCGTAACCTTATTCCGATGAACGTGAACCGGGCTCCAATTGAGAATTATCCGCACCTCCATCTCCTGCCGAACAGCAATGTATTAATGGCGGCGGCCGAGTTTAATTCGAGAAGCGTGTTTTTGTCTGCTACGGGAAATGGATCCTGGGCGCTTGGTCCTTCATTGCGGAGTATTCACGATACAGGTACCTCGACAACTTACGCCGATGGCAAGGTATTAATCGCCGGCGGGCGTGCCGGAAATGATGCAAATGACAAAGTCGGACTGTTCGACGTGAATACTGGCCTTTGGCAATTGACCACCAGCATGAAGTATCCACGCATGCATGTGACGTCCACGCTTCTGCCGGACGGTAAAGTCCTGGTTACAGGTGGAACGACGTGTCCCGGAACCAACGAAATAAATTGCTCTCCTGGTGCTGTCAAAAATCCTGAGTTATGGAATCCGGTCGATGCAACCTGGACAGAGATGGCGGCTCATCAGGAGGTGCGTGTTTATCACTCCACGGCGATTCTAATGCCGGACGGTCGCGTTCTCGTTGGCGGCGGCGGGCTTCCAGGAGCCACCGGCGAAGCATGGAGTGATGACGCGGGCAGAAGAAACTTTGCCCACCGGAACGTAGAAATTTTTGAACCTCCATATTTGTTTTTGACGGGTGGTGCTCCAGCGCCACGGCCCGCCATCGTTACCGCACCTAAGGAAGTGACTTATGGACAGGCATTTAATGTCGGCATTGGGAATGTCTCAGCAAATGAAGTGGAAGGGGCGGTGCTTGTTCGACTAGGTGCAGTCACACATGGTTTCAATCAGGACCAGAGGCGCATTCCGCTCGCAATAGCACCATCCGTCGACGGTTTTTCTTTGAACGTCACAGCTCCTGCCAATCCGAATCAATGCCCGCCGGGCCACTACATGCTCTTTGTCTTGAAACGGAATGGAGCGAACCTGACTCCATCGATAGCCAGGATCATAAGGATCAACAAAATCTCTCCCTCCTCCAATTTACAGGTCTTCACCTCGTCAGCCGAATCGAGGAACATCAACGTCACAGCGACTCCAGGAACACTTTGGACCACGACTGTGACCGCAGGCAGCGAGTTCATAACTGTTTCGGCGCCCGGCGGTGAAGTGAACGGCAGCGGAGCAGTTAGTTTTTCAGTTGCTCCCAATCTTACAGGCGCTCCGAGAAGTGGGACGATTACTATCAACGTCAGCAATCAGAGCGTGTTCAATCAGGAGATCGTTATCTATCAGGGCAAACATTTTACCGACGTGCCACAAGGCGATTTGGGTGAGCCGGCGAGCAAAATTAACGCAATGAAAATCAGTTTTGGATGCGGTGCAGCTAACTTTTGTCCCGACCGGCTCATCACGCGCGGTGAAATGGCCGTCTTTTTTGTCACCGCTGCGGTAGGACCAGATGTAACTGTTCCAAACCCCAGCAGCGTGACTTTTGCCGACGTGCCACCGGGCCATCTCTTCTATCGTTTCATTGAAGACTTCGCTAAGCGTGGATTCACGGCCGGTTGTGGTGGCGGAAACTTCTGCCCCAACCGAAACGTGACACGCGGCGAGTTGGCAGCCTTCCTCGTCAAGTCGCTCGGTCTAACTGCACGTGCGACGAGCACTCAAACATTTGTCGACGTTCCAGCGAGTCACTTGTTTCACAAAGTAGTGGAAGAAGTCACTGCGCGTGGATTAATGACTGGTTGCGGTGGCGGACAGTTTTGTCCCGGCACCGAAGTGAGTCGCTATGAAGTCGCGCAAGCGTTGGTAAAGGCGCACGGATTTTAAGGTAGATGCCGATCATGAGATCACAGACAAGTCTTAATCTTTCTCTGAGTTTGTTGTTGCTGTGCTGTTTCAACTCCGCAGTTGTGACAGGTCAACACCGACACGCGTCGAACGGTGACCAAACTTCTAAGAACGCTGCGAGTGGAGGCGGGAAACGTCGTGTCGCCTCCACGGGGAAAGAGATTGTAGTTAATGGTCGAAGGTTGATTGTCCCGGATGTTTGGGTTGTGACTCAGGATGGGAAAAGGGTGCGCTTCTATTCGGACTTAATCAAAGACAAATCGGTTGCACTAGGGTTCTTCTTTACGAGTTGCGTGTTTGTTTGCACCAGGCATGGCGAACTCTTTTCCAGCTTTCAAGAACATGTCAGTGCCCGCCTGGGAAAAGAAGTCTTCCTGATCTCCGTCAGCGTGGATCCGAAGACCGACACACCTTCACGCTTGAGGGATTGGGGAACCGTTTACCGCAGAAGAGATGGATGGACCTTGGTTACTGGCAAGCCGGCCGATCTCAACGAGTTAATACGAACCCTTACCGGAAATACTGTAGGTCCGAGAGAAACTCACTCGAGCCTGTTTTATATCACCAATGGTAAAACAGGACAGTGGAGTTACATATTGGGATATCCCACCGCAGCGGAATTTGTGCAACAGATCGAAGACCTGGGTATTCGTCAACACTAATCCATGCTAATAGATATCTGCCAATCACGTGTGTGTGCTTATTTTGGTGCGGTCTCAATTTTATTTCTCTCTGCGATCCCTGTGTTATGGAGGCTCGTTTAGACGCAGAGCTACGCAGCGGTCGCAGATTAAATAAGACATTACACTCATTTCAGTTACCGAAGGTTGAGGTGAAAGATCGTGTCAGGTAGCGTATCGGTTCGCTTGGTCCTATTGAGTATCGCAGTCTGCCTTGCCTCAGCTTCTTTAGTCATCTGCTCCGGAGTAACCGGGACTGCACAGACAAACGTTAAATCCAGAACGCAAATCGTTCTCTTAGGCACCGGCACTCCTAACGCGGATCCAGAGAGGTCCGGACCATCCGTAGCTATTGTCGTCGACGATACTCCATACATCGTTGATTTTGGTCCAGGTGTAGTGAGGCGCGCCTCGGCCGCTCATCGGATGGGTGTTAGAGCGTTAGCCATGCCCAAACTAACCAAGGCGTTTGTGACTCACCTGCACTCGGATCATACGGCCGGTTATCCCGATTTGATCTTCACGCCCTGGGTGCTTGAACGCGAACAACCGCTGGAGGTGTATGGACCAAAGGGCCTGAAAGCGATGACGAACCACATTCTGCAAGCCTACCAGGAGGACATTCGCATCCGCTTGGATGGGCTGGAACCTGCGAATAAGACCGGTTACAAAGTGAAGGTTCATGAGATCAAACCAGGCGAGATTTACCGCGATCAGAATGTTAAGGTCACCGCGTTTCTGGTCAAGCATGGCTCCTGGCCCGAGGCTTTCGGTTACCGGTTTGATACTCCCGATCGCTCAATCGTCATCTCGGGCGATTGCGCGCCGAGCGAGAGCGTCATCAACCACTGTAACGGGTGCGATGTGTTGATCCATGAAGTTTATTCGCAATCGGGTTTCGCTACACGTACGCCAGTGTGGCAACGATATCACTCCACTTTTCACACCTCTTCGCGTGAGCTTGGTGAGATTGCCACGAAAGCGAAACCAGGGTTACTGATTCTCTATCATCAGTTGTTCTGGGGGACATCAGAAGAGAAACTCGTTAACGAAGTACGCGAGTTTTTTAATGGCAGAGTAGTGTCCGGCTCTGACTTGGCGGTTTTTTAATTCCGTACCGTTTATTTTGGGCGTGTTACGGAGTAAAACCAACGCGACGAAGCAGGTTTGGAAATCGTTTGTCGTGGCGCAAGCGATCAAGGCACGGATCGACTTTTAGAAAAATCATCCACGCGGCACGTTCCGTGTAGGCCTTTTCTAATTGCTCAAACGCCTCATCAACTTGCTCCAGGCCCGCATGTATCAACGCCTTGAGATATGGCGACACATATCGCTGTTGAGATAACGCATTCAGATCGTTAAGAGCTTCAAGCGCACGGCTCTTTTCACCCATTACTCCATAAGTGTAGCCAAGCAGGGCTACAGTCTGCTGCCGGTATTCTATGGCTGCGAGTGTTGTGAGGGCGGTAATGGCCTCGGTGTACAACCGTTTTTGAGTAAGAGCTGCACCTAAATAGTAATTGATTTGCGGGAGGTCGGGATTCAACTGCCGGATCTGCTGATACTGATAAATCGCACGATCGTAATGTCGGTCATAATAATCAGGCACACCCATCACCGTGTTGATTGTGAGCGAACCGGGATCGAGTGTTCGTGCACGGCGCAGGTTGGTTCGTGCCTCGTCAAAGCGCCCCTGAGTCATGAGAAACCACGCATACCAATGATGGGCCGATGAGTAATGAGGATTCAGGTTGATGGCGTGCTGGTATCGATGCTCTGCTTCGGCCCAGTCCCAATCAAAGAATAAGGCGATTTCTGCCAAAGAGGCATGACCTTCGGCGAGTGACGGGTCGATCGTTAAAGCCTTAGTAACCGCGACACGTGCTTTGGGAAAGGCGTCATGAGGTTGTAGATATAAATATTCGCCCAGTAGATTATAGGAGTCAGCGAGGCCCACATATGCCAGTGCGAAACCCGGATCTAACTCAATCATTTGTTCGGCAAACTCTAGTCCCTTACGCAAACCAGTTTCGGTTCTTTGGTCCCAGAAATAGCGGCCTTTAATGTAGAGGGCATACGCTTCCACATTCTCAGTTTGGTGCTTGAGTAATTGATCTCGTTCTTCTCGGCTGAGTTCTGGCACCAGTAAACGAGCAACCTGCTCAGAAATTGAGTCCTGGAGTGCGAAGATGTCAGTAAACTCCTCTTCAAACTGATCCCCCCAGATCGTCTCCTGGGTGTCGATGCGGATGAGTTGAACGCTGATACGTAGCCGTGAACCGAGACGTTGGACCACGCCATCCAAAACGGCATCTACTGCCTGTTCTCGGCCGGCCATTACTGGATCCTGGCCTGGCGCTGAATATTTAAGAACAGCAGTGGTGGGCCTTACAACAATGCGGCCAATTCTACTGAGCTTGGTTACCAGAGCGTCAGCGAGACCACATCCAAGATAGCGATCGGAACTTTCCTCACCTAATAGTTTGAACGGTAAGACAGCGAGCGAAGTAACGGCGGACAGTTTAAACTGCCGGGTCGTTTGACGTGGACTGGCTGGTTCATTTTCCTCACGCCGAGCCCTGACTTTCGCAATGAAGCGATAGCCCTTCATTGGGATCGTCACAATGTATCGTTGTTCCGGCGGGACCTCGCCCAAACTCTTCCGCAGAACAAAAATATTCTGACTCAGATTTCCTTCTTCAACGGTGGTGTCAGGCCAGATGAGTTTCATCAACTCATCTTTCGAAAGGATACGCCCACTATTTTCAACAAACACAAGCAGCGTGTCGAAGACCCTGGGAGTAAGCGGGATCACCTGCCTGTCTCGTAACAGTAACCGTTCATTCGGCAATAGCCGAAAAGGTCCAAACTCGTACGAATCTACTGGTATGCTTTCCATATTGCCCGCTAAGTTTCAGAAATATTGAGCTGAGTCGGTTGGCCAGCATCATTCTTGCTTTAGTCCGAACTCGACACTCTGACTAAAACGGTTTTGATGTAATCCGATGCCCAACAGCAGTCTGCCATTTGGTTTTAGAACTGTTCTTGATTCCCTTAGTAAATTAATAAGGGTGGCCATCCGTGGCCACCCTTCGGTTTAAGACTATCTGGTAAGAAGTAGCGGCGCCGCTCCTGCTGGCTACTAACGCAGCGGATTGGCTTTATCATCAACGAACACGCTGAAGACATTCCTACGGTCTGACGCCGACCAGCACCACGTTGCTTGTCTTATCGTGAACCTTGATCGTTATTTGTAGATCGCCCGCTACTGGTATTCCTTCAGGAAGTTTTACAACTATCTGCGTAAACTCCGGCACTCCCGGTAAAGGACCAACGAACTCAATCGGAAGATCGTAATTCGTCAGCAGCGAATCTACCGCGCGCGCCGTGATTGATGGTGTGCCCGTCAAATTGGTGGCGATGAGCATGATTCGCGTTCGCTTATCGTCCCCAAAGTAAACTGGATTCGTGATCAGGAATGGATCGCGCATCAACGTGACGACATCAAGCGCGATTGCACGTTGCGAGTTCTCCTCAGTAGCCAGCGCAGGATTATCATCATCCGCGATCGTGCCAAGACCCTGGTTGTCAGAAATAGTCGCGTTGGTTGGCGTCGAGAGATTTACGTGGAAAGTTACTGATGGTGTTTCAGTCAACAGATTGCCGTTGATGGTGATGTTTACCGGTTGGGAAGTTTGACCAGGCGTAAAGGTGACTGTGCCGTTTGCGGCAACATAATGGACGCCTGCGGTCGCAGTATTGTTAGCGGTTGCGAAGTTAACCGTGATCGTTTGGCTACTCGCGTTTGTCAGTGAAACGGTAAACGAAGCGGTGCTGGTGGCTGTGTTGCCTTCGTTCACGAAAACGTCGTCAATCGAAATTGATGGTTGCGTGTCATCGTTATTGATGGTGCCGGCGCCCTGATTGTCGGCGATGGTTGCGTTCACGGCTCCGGAAAGATTGACGTTGAAAGTCTCATTTGGCTCAAACGTAGTATCGCCGTTAACCGTGACGTTGATCAGTTGAGTTAACGATCCCCCTGGTGAGAACGTGAGCGAGCCGGAAGCGGCGACATAATCAGAGCCGCTGGTGGCGGAAGCATCAGCAGTGCTGAAATTCACCGTGATCGTTTGGCTGCTCGCATTCGACAGCGTGACGGTAAACGCGGACGAACTTGTGCCGGAATTGCCTTCATTCAACAGGACGTTGTTGATCGAGATCGACGGTTGGGAGTCGTCGTTGTTGATAGTGCCGACGCCTTGATTGTCAGCGATGGTTGCGTTTACGGGGTTGGAAAGATTGACGTTGAAAGTCTCATTTGCCTCAAACGTGGTATCTCCGGACACCGTCACGCTCAGGGATTTGCTGGTTTCACCGGGCACAAACGAGATTGAGCCGGCGTTCAGAACATAGTCGCTTCCTGCCGTCGCCGTGTCGTTAGCAGTGGTGTAGCTGGTGCTGACGACTTCGCTGCTTGCATTTGAAAGCGAGACGGTAAACGTAGCCGTCGTAGTTCCCGAGTTACCTTCAGTTACCGAAACGTTGTTGATCGAGATCGCCGGCTGAGAATCATCGTTATTGATCGTTCCCAGGCCTTGCGTGTCCGTAATCGTCGCACCGGTGGTACCGATAAGATTTACGTTGAAGATTTCGTTCTGCTCAAAAACATTATCGCCGTTAACCGTGATATTTACGGGTCGAGTGGTTTGGCCAGGACTGAAAAACACCGTGGCCGTCGCAGCCACAAAATCACTACCTGCCGTTGCGGAACTGTTGGCCGTTTGGTAGTCAACCGAGATTGTCCCGCTGCTCGGATTTGATAGTGAGACAGTAAACGCAGCGTTGGTTGTACCTGCGTTACCCTCGGTCACCGACACGTCGTTGATCGAGACTGATGGTATCGGATCGTCGTTGTTGATCGCGCCCGTGCCCCGATTATCGGTAATGGTTGCGTTTGTCGCGTTGCTGAGATTGAAGAAGAAAAACTCGTCGCCTTCAAACGTAATGTCGCCATTGATGGTGACAGCAATGGAAGTTGACGACTGTCCGGCTGTGATGGTTGCCGTGCCGGAGGCGGCTACGTAATCGGAACCTGCGATTGCATTGCTATCCTCAGTCGCATAATTAACCGTTACGTTTTGACTGGATGTGTTGGCCAGCGAAATCGTGAAAACCGCCGTCTTGGTTCCGGCGTTACCCTCAAGCACTGTGACATCGTTGACGGAAATCGTCGGTGGTCCATCATTATCGACAATCGTGCCCACACCCTGCGCATCGCCGAGCGCGGCGTTGGCCGGATTCGAAAGGTTGACGTTGAAAGTTTCGCTGGACTCAAAAGAGATATCGCCCGCAACGATCACGCTGACCGGTTGGGAAGTTTGACCCGGCGCAAACGTCAGCGTTCCACTGGTTGCAACATAGTCAGATCCGGCGGCGGCCGAACCGTTCGCCGTAGAGTATTGGACGGTGACCGTCTGCGAGCTTGCGGGTGATAACAAAACGGTAAAGGTTGCCGCCGAGGTTCCGCTGTTGCCTTCCGTGATCGTTACGTCGTCGATTGCCAGAGTAGGACCACCGAAATACTGCACCCGAAACACGGAGTTAGTGCCGCGCGCGAGGTAATACAAGCTGCCGTCATTCGCTGTTTGAATATCAACCGGGAGATTGATGCCGGTAGCAAAATCGGGCGCGGTTCCGGTTGCGGGTGGGTTGAGCGGATCGATTGTCTTGAGCCAGCCGCCACAGAAATCGGCGAAGAAGTATTCGCCGATGTATTGCGCTGGAAATGTAGGCGTTGTGGGATTGTAAAAAGCGCCACCCGTAATTGCGCAAGTCGATCCGGAGGCAGACGAATACTCATAGATCGGATTCGTCATTCCTAAAAGCTGGCACGAACCCTCGCACGAAGGCCAGCCATAGTTAGCTCCCGCCGTGCCGAGGTTGATCTCTTCCCAGGTGTTTTGGCCGACGTCGTTGATATGCATACGGCCAGTGCCTGGCTGGAAGGTGAACGTGAATGGATTGCGCAGGCCAACGGCCCAGATCGCTCGATTGACGCCCGACGGCGAGCCACCGAGGTTTGGGAAAGAGACTGGATTGTCGGCGGGAATGGTCCCATCAGAATTGATGCGCAAAATCTTCCCTAAACGGTTGGCGAGCGATTGCGCATTGGAGGGAACAGCATTCTCGCCGGTTGCGATATATAACTTGCCGTCTGGTCCAAAATGGATCGCACCGCCGTTATGATTAGTGGCGCTGAGCGTTTCCAGATCCATGAGAACTACTTCGCTTCCCGCTACCGCTACATCCTGGTTCGCAGCATCCGCGGTAAAACGACTGACTCGATTGTGAATCGTCGGCGTAGTCGCCGTGTAATAAACGTAAACGAATCGATTCGTTGCGTAATTCGGATCGAATGCGACTCCGAGTAGCCCGCGTTCTCCTGATGAGTTGACGGTAAGCGTAGTAAATGGAGTTGGCAACACAACGCCATCTTTGATGACGCGCAATTGTCCGTTTTGCTGGCATACAAAAACGCGACCATCCGGATGCACCGCCATCGCGGTCGCGTTAGACAAGCCGGTAATCTGAGATTGACTAAAACCTGACTGTAACGAAGCGAAAAATTCGTCGTTGTTGATTGTTCCGACACCTTGCGCGTCGAGGACCGTCGCGTTAGTTGCGTTGGTCAGGTTGACGAAGAAGGTTTCGTTAAATTCCTGAAGCGAATCACCGTTGACAGTGATCGAGACAGGTTGCGAAACCTGGCCCGGCGTGAAATTAAGTGTGCCACTGGCCGCGCCGTAATCAGAACCTGCCGTGGCAAGTCCGTTTGCCGTCGCGTATTGAACCGACACCGTATCCGTGCTCGACGGCTGAAGCGAAACAGTGAAGTTTGCGGTAACGGTCCCGGCATTACCTTCCGTCACCGTTACGTCGTTGATACTTAGCGCTGGTTGCAAACTCGGACCCTGAACTGCCACTTGAATCGGCGCGCCGGTTTTGAAGAAGCCGATCGTGGCGTTGCTCGTTTGAGGCGGCCGATCGGAGTCGAAGCGATAGTTGTACAGCGTGCCCCAGCGAATCGCATTCGCGTTTTGATTTTGGGCGAAGGTTTGCGTGGTCCAGGTCAGGTCGTTTGCGCCGCGGTTTGGTGTCCAGGGAGTGCTGCTGTATCCGGCGTTTCCGGCCGTTCCATCGTTGGTCCAACCGGGATGTTGCGGTGGCGCATGAAAACCGATGTTAGTCAGATTAGTGGCGGCGCTAACCGGCAGGCCGAACGATTGAATAGCGCGATCCAGATTCTGGTTATAGATAGCGTATTCATAGTGCCAGACACCGGGCGATGGATTGGTCACTTTGTAAGCAATAAATCCGAAACCGTCGTTCGCCGGATCGGGTTCGATCTTAATCGTGGTGGCGCCGGTCCAGGCAGAAATGGCCGCCTTTTCCTGCACAGTTGCCCCAACTGGTGAAAACGTGAAACTCGTCGTACCGCTGACGTTGTACCGGCGATGCGATGCGTTGTTCGACATGTTGCATTCGCCGGGGTGCGACTGGCACCACGCATATTCGTGCGGAGTGACGTATTGCGCTTCGACGTAGTAAGTGGCGCTCGCGTTCAGGGTCGTGTCGAGATCATTCATCTCAACCAGGATCCGGTGAGATGGTCCGGAATGGGTGTGACCGCCGTGCGAATTTGGAGGTGTGGGAGAATCGCCGCGTGGAAAAGCACCTGTGAAAGGATTGATCCACGCGCGCGATCCGAGGCCATTGTTGGTACCCGCATTCAGACCTGCCGAGTAGGGATCGGAGCATCCGGCGCCGAGACGGTTGCTGGCAGTCGGGCTACAACCAAGGCCGCAAATATTGTCCTGCAAAGCAAAGACTGCGTGCTTCACGTTTGATTGGCCCACCTGTTCGAACCGTTCATCGTTCGCTGCGCCGCCGCTCATCCGATACAGGTTCTGTGGAATTACCGGATGATCGTTGTTTGGTGAAGCAAACCAGTTCAGCGGTTCAGAACCTAAATTGCAGGAATCGGTTCCTACTGCGAGACCAACCTGAGTTCCACTGCTGTTACCGAATTGCGCCAGATCCGAGAGAAGACCCACAATCACGTCTGGTCCATTCACGCGCGTGAGCCCCGCTCCTTCGACGGTAGGCATCACGGATGATTGGGTTTCCCCGTTGACCATCCGGCGGATCTCGATTGCCTTCAAGTTTGCGGAAATCGTAATCGTGCCGACGATTGCACCTTCATCAGACGGCCGGCCGAGTTTGCCGGCAAACTCTTTCGACAAAAGAAGTTTACCGTTCTTGATGATTAGCGAGTGGTTGTCACTGGCGTAATCGAATTCATGCGAATCGATATTGAAAAGGAGCAAGCCGGTTTTTTCGTCGCGAATTGTTAGTTCGTACGGCTCGCTCCATTGAGTGCTCTCGATAATGAGTGAGCTTTTCAGATACGCCGGCAGTTTCGCGGAGTTTTCCTGCGCATGGATCGTCATCGAGCCCGGTTGAAGTCCACGGAATTCGTTGTTGAAAGCCAGACTGGTGAAAAACGAATTCGACGCCACATCGAAACGCAGCGTCCGAATTTGCGAGCCGGATCGCTGACCGTTCAGGCGATTGACATCCAACTCCAGTGACACAGTTCCATTTGCAAGCATCAACTTTTCCAGAACCCCGGTTTCCGGGCCTGGCGCCGGCTGTGCAAAACGGATTAGTGATCGGTCGGAATTATTGGTAAGCAGAAATAGAGAAATCAGAGGAAGTAGTATGTACTTCAAAGTGAGCCTCGGATTTAATTGTTCTTAAAGGACGGGGGACACTCCCACTCGAGCAAATACAGTTTAGACAAGAGCCACGCTTTAGGGCAATACTTATCATCCACCGATTACACAGATTGAATTATTGAATTGTGTAATCTGTGGAGGTTTGCCACTTCTAATCATCTGAATCATTCGTATGAAGGACGGCTGCACAAAGGCTAACGTGAAAACAGGGAAGTCGATTGCACTTCCCGTGGTCCAGAGTACGTCGATTAAAGACGAAGCCGCCAAGTCCCGAATTAGTCGGTGGCGCGCGGCAGCACTCATCACGCTTAACCTGCTGATGATTGCGCACGTCATTCAATGGCGCATCACCGGCAGTACGATCTCGCCAATTGAACCTTCCGAAACGATGTACACGCTGCAACGCGGCGCAATCAATGCCGGCTTGATTTTCTTTTCGCTGGCAATTTTGGCAACCCTGATCTTTGGTCGTTTTGTGTGTGGCTGGGGATGTCACATTGTAGCTTTGCAGGATTTTTGCGCGTGGCTGTTGAAGAAGGTCGGGCTCGTTCCGAAACCATTCCGTTCGCGCCTGCTGGTCTACGTGCCGTTGCTCGCGGCGCTGTACATGTTTGCGTGGCCGACGTTATTGCGCGCGGTCACAAAACCGGCTGCAGAACCACTCATCCCGCCGTTTACCAATCATCTGGTAACTAACAACTTTTGGGAAACGTTTCCCCCAGTCGCCGTGGCGATTCCTTTTCTTTTTATCTGCGGTTTTTTGACTGTCTATTTTCTGGGTGCGAAAGGATTTTGCACTTACGCTTGTCCTTATGGAGGGTTCTTCAGTCTGGCTGACAAAGTGGCGCCGGGAAGAATCCGGGTCACGGACGCGTGCAATCAATGTGGTCACTGCACCGCGACCTGCACTTCAAACGTCCTGGTCCATGCGGAAGTCAAACAGTTTGGAATGGTGGTGGATCCAGGTTGTATGAAGTGCATGGACTGCATCAGCGTTTGTCCAAACGATGCCTTGTATTTCGGTTTTGGAAAACCATCAATCGCTGTTTCTAAACCGAGCGCGCGTAAGCAAAGCTATTCGCTGACGTGGCCGGAAGAAATAGTGGGTGTGGTGGTGTTTTTCGTGAGCTATTTTGCGGTGTGGGACGTTTATCAACTGGTGCCGATGTTGATGGCACTGGGTTGCGCAACCATCACCACCTTTCTAACCCTGAAGGTGTGGCGATTACTGTGGTCGAAAGAATTAACCTTCTATCGCTTTCGCCTGAAAGCGTCGGGGAAGTTGCAGCCGGCAGGGTTGGTCTTTCTTGGTTTTGCAGTTGTTTGGATTGGTTTGAATGCACACAGCGGATTGGTGCGTTACCACGAACTTGCCGGGAGTCGAGCCTTCCGCCAATTACAAGTTGCTGATGAGTTAACACTGGCCCAGGTCAACCCTGCTCAATGGCTTACTCCAGCCGATCGCGAGCAGATCGATTCCGGTAAAGCTCACTTGCAAGCCGCTGCCAACATCGGATTGTTTGTTAATAGCGACACCCTTCCAAAACTTGCGTGGTTTCTTTATCTATCCGGCTCAACTGAGCAATCGATAAGTTTGTTGGCCCAGGTAGCGCCTTACCAACACGGCCAGGCGCGAGCGTTGAGTTTGTATTATCGCGGCGCCATGCTGAACCGTTCAGGCCGTCATAACGAAGCACTACAATCGTTTGACGATGCTTTGGCGGAGCGGCCCGATCTGATTCTCGCGCATGAGGAGAAGGGAGAATCACTCTGGCAGTTGGGCCGTAAAGCAGAAGCGATCTCGGTTTGGCGCGGCGCTCTGCGGCAAAATCCAAACCTGATTCTTGTCAGGTATCAACTTGCCGGTGCCCTGGTTACGTCTGCAAACTCTGCGGAAGCACGCACCTTTGAAAAAGAGGGAGATCAGTTAGCCCCAAACAATCCATACTACCGGTGGATGCTTGGTCTGCGACTTCAGAACCTCGGCATGAATGAATTGGGCGAGAAACAGTTTCAACAAGCAATCAAACTCGATCCGGCGTTTCAATTACGACGAAGCAGGCGAAGTCAATAGTCGCATCATCAAGTACAGGTGCCGACGTTAGTCGCTACTGATACCGGCTTTGCACAAAAAGTGGGTTGGTCGAAAATCCAGCCGCGATTGAAAATCTTGTGAATCATGTAAATTCTGTAAAAATGCGCTGCGCGCCTGAAGCCGAAACACCGCTTCACATGATTTACAAGCTTAGACAGGATTAACAGGATTTTTTGTGCAAGGCTACTGATACCAGTATCTTTCCTTTGGGGCGTAAGGTGAGAAGGGGATCGAGTTCGATTTGGGAATTCTGTTGGGATTCACGGAGGGTGAAGCGATCGCTCAACTTGGTTAACAGAACTCGCCCTTGCAGCAACGCAAAATATTTACCAATACACACTCTTGGACCAAGGCCGAATGGCATGAACTGGTGAGCGTCGTGAGTTTGAGCGTGAGGGCCGAACCGTTCAGGTTCGAATCGATCAGGCTGTGACCATGAGTGCGGGTTTCGGTGAATGTTATAGACACAAATCAGTACCTGCGCTCCACGCTCGATATCAAATCCGCCAATCTCGTCACGTGTGTTGGCCTTTCGCGGAATGATCCATACAGGCGGATAAAGTCGCATCGCCTCGTTGAGTATCATCTGCGGATAACGCGATTCTGAGAGCCGCGCGGCAGCTCCATTTGTTTCGCTTTTGAGTTTGCCCTGGTACTCGGGATGTTTCGCGAGGAGAAAGATCGTCCAGCTTAAAGCAACCGCTGTGGTTTCATGTCCCGCCAGCAACATGGTCATGACCTCATCGCGTATTAACGACTTCTCGATATTCCCCGGTGCGTTTACCAGCAGCGATAAGAAGTCAGTCGACTGCGAAGGACTGGCCTTGCGCTCTTCGATCAAGCGATACACCAATGTCTCCAACGATCTCAATGCTTTCCGGAAACGAAATGAATGGACGGAAGGAAGATAACCAGACACGTCGAGCATGTTAGTCATCCGACCTGAAGCTTCTTTTACCGCAAGATGAAATGCCCTCGAGATCAGGTTGGTTTTGTCTTCGATGTTTATGTTGAAGAGCGTTCTCGCGAGTATCCGTAAAGTTAACTGGGTCATTTCGTCAAACACATCGATCTCATCGCGATGCGTTTGCCATTTATCGAGGGTCTTATCGACTTCGTCATTTATTACCGCGGAATATTGATCGATCAGTTTTGTGTGAAAAACGCTCTGGATTAGTTTTCGCTGGTGCATCCAAAGCTCGCCTTCGCTCGTCAGCAGACCTTTGCCGAGCAGAGCCTTTGCATGCGTCAAGCCCAATCCTTTGGAGTAGTTTTTGTGATTTGTGCATAAGACATGATTCGCCATTTGCGAATCACTTATCAAATACATCGTCTTTGGACCAAGGCGGAACCTCGCGATGCCTCCGTACTCTTTGGCTAACGATGACACGAAGCGAATTCGATCGCCCCGCACCTGTCTCATACTGCCGAAGATGAAATGGCCGCGCGGACCCGGAGTTGCTCTCATGTCTCCAACACGCTTTGTGTATGTCTTCAACTCAAGACCCCGTGCTTCAAGCGGTTATGAAGCACGGGGACTCGATTGCCTATTCGAAGTTGGTCTACTTCCTCTTAAGCCTGGTGTTTTGCAGGACTGGAACCGTGTTGAGCAGACTCGCCATCAACGCCGGGGCTCCCGCGGGCATTCTGATGTCAGCGAAAGACACGAGGGTGGTGCCGGCTTTGTCGTTGCAGTCTATCGGCAACACTCTCAGTTGAATCATTCCGCCTTCTTCCTTGAAGAACGATGCCGCCGGATTGTGCCTGAATGCTACCTCACCTTTCGGAGTCACTCCCACTCCGACATCCATGATGTCATCGGTGCCGAACAGCGATACGGTCGGCGACAAGTCGGTGCGGGTGTCGACCGCGGGCGGAATGGTGAGGAATTTGTGTCCTTTGGGCCGTCCCTTGTGGTGACGAATAATCGTTTTGTTGTTAACCCGCACGTCAAAAATCAGATCAAACTGAATCGTGGCCGGAAAGTCCTTACCCGTTGTTTCAGAGATGATGTTGCTGACTGGCTGCTCGACGTCCTCCGACAGGATATAGAGGATGTCTTGTTTCAGGGATTTGGACCAGGCGGTGGCGGTCCAGGCCAGCGCGATGAAGTCGATTTGGCGAAATCCGTCTGCGTTTGTGTACGCCTTACCTCTTTCGATCAACATTCGGCCTTGAAAATTGAGTGTCTCCAAAAGGACTTCTTCGTTATCCACTATTTGAAATAGATTGACCGCGACCTCGTGGTGAATGAGATCGATCCCGGGTCCGGGGAATCGAATATTATCGCGCCCATCCATCATTTGGGAGTCATCCAGGGCCCTGGCGGTTTTGGCGGCGGCTTTGGGTTTGGCTTTGGTGGCCATAGTTTTATCTCCTTAAGTTTTGACCACTAATCTAGCCAACAACGGCCGGCAGTTCTTCTTCCAAATTGCCAAATTGAATAAAGGTCAGAGCTTTTTGCCCACAGCTTCCATGAGTATGACCGGAAGGGCGAGCAAAAGCGGCGGGTCGGTTAGCTGGAGGGTTCGCAGCGGGACATCGACAGGTATTTCGTGATTCGCCGTCACAGGGCGGGTGCCGACACCGACAAGCGATGAAGCAGGATCGGGCAGGAAGTACGACAGATGATCTTTAACGCCCGGAAACGTCGCGGCAAAAACGTAGCTCTGATTGCGGCGTACCGGCTCGATGGAGTATGAGCCGGCCGACTTCAACAGTGTGCCGGCAAGCGGCCGGCTCTGCGGGATCAAAGTCGGAAATAAACCGACAAAAATCAGGCTCTCAAACGGCTGTGGCGCGATGATCTGCCCGGTCACAAATGAGCTGGCCTCAACGGGGTTGATGTTAATCAACGCTTGCGAAACAAGTGATTCCAAATATCGATCGTCCAGAGTTTCAGCCAGATAGCGAAACTGTCGCGGCGAAACGCCGACCAGTCGCGTGAAGCGCGAAGTGAATGTACCGATGCTGTTGTAACCGACTTCGTAACATACGTCGATCACGCTGAGCGACGTGTTGAGTAACAAACGCTTCGCCGCTTCAATTCTTAACGCATAAAGAAACTGCACTGGGGGAATGCCCGTGATTTGCCGAAACGTGCGATCGAAGTAAAACGGACTGAGATGCGCCAGTCTTGCCATGTCGCTGAGGGCAAATGGTTCGTTGAAAGCATCACGAATCTTCCGTATTACGCGCTCGACAGCTTGTCGATGCGCTTCGAGTGTAGTGTCGCGAGCAACGTGAAGCGTTAACTCTCTCTGGCGAGTAATTACTGTCACGATTCAGAGTTAGCAACTCAGGGCGAATGAGTTACAAAGATGAACTTCGGGATAGATCTTTGCCGGCTGAACTTTAGCGAGTGTGCAAGGAGTGGCAGAGGCTCGTGAGTAATTCAGCCATCTATGAAGATCGCGGGGACAGTATTATGAGCAGCGCAAAATGTCAACGCAGTGTTAGTGCTTGATAGTGACCCCGACAGCTACTCACTTTTTTTGGTAGTGTCTTACTTTGCGGTTTTTCTCTGCCCTCTGCGTACCTCGGCGATCTCTGCGTGAGAGTAGTGGTTTATACGCAGAGATCGCCGAGGTACGCAGAGACCGCAGAGTCAACTCTTCAATTTAAGCCACTACCCTTTTTTTGGTTGACATCTGAGCGACGTCAACCGAAAATAACTTTCATAGACCCAGGCACCGACGACCTCAAACTCGACGTCAGGTTACCGTCCCAATAATTAGTAACCTTCTCGCTGACGAGACTAGTAAGTTTTCTAAAACCATGAAAATGCAACTCCCTCCCTCATCGCGCATTAGTCGGATTGTGCTCGCATTCGGAATGGCTTGCCTCCTTGCAACTTTTGCAAGCATGATTTTTGTAGCAGCACGAAACGAAGACAACAACAACCCCGGACCAGCGACCCCAGCAAATTCAACGCCAGCCGATCCACCTGCCAAAGCCCAACTCGCGGAAAAGTTCGGTAAATTGCCGCTCAGCTTTGAGGAAAATAAAGGTCAGATCGATCAACCGGTGAAGTTCCGATCGCAAGGACCTGGCTACGATCTATTTCTAACTTCGACCGATGCTGTTCTGCGAGTGCAAAAGCCTCGAGCGCTTCAGGAGGATAGGTCGAAACAACCGTCCAGCGCCGCTGAGAACGTGCGCGAAGGTACCGTCCTTCGCTTGAAGATGCTCGGCGCTAATGCAACGCCTCAAGTGGAAGGTCAGGAGGAACTGCCCGGCAAAGTTAATTATTTCATCGGCAATGATCCCGAGAAGTGGATCCGCAATATTCCTACTTACAAGAGGGCATACTTCAAAAACATCTATCCGGGAATCGATGTGGTGTATTACGGCAGTCAACAAGAGCTCGAATACGACTTCGTTGTGGGTGCGGGGGCAAATCCAAAACTCATCAGATTCAGGGTCGAAGGCGCAGATCAAATTCGGCTCGACCAGACCGGAAAATTACTGCTCACTTTGAAGCACGGAGAAGTTTCGTTAAACAAACCGTTTATCTATCAGCTCGATGCCAATGGTAGCCGGCGCGAAGTTAAGGGCTCCTATGTTCTTAGCGGAAACGAGGTTAAGTTCAAACTCAACCGATTCGACTCCAGCAAACCTCTGGTAATCGATCCGGTTCTCTCATACTCAACGCTGCTGGGTTCCAGCAACAGCGATCAGGCTTCCGCGATCGCAGTCGATTCTCAGGGAAACGCATACGTCACCGGCACGACCGATTTTACGGGTTTCCCCACCACGCCGGGAGCTTTCAAGGCGACATCCACACGCGGCGGAGCATTCGTAACGAAACTCGATCCGACCGGGAGTTCGCTGGTCTACTCGACGTACCTCAACGGTAATAACCCGGGCTTTACCAACGGATTTGGTATTGCCGTGGACTCAGCCGGAAATGCTCACATCACCGGAAGCACCTCCTCGAATGACTTTCCGGTAGTCAACGGTTTAAAAACGACGAGCAGCTTTTTTAAGAGCCTTGATGCGGCCGTAACCTGGAGCAATCAGAATTCGGGACTGGCCGGAGAAGGAATTGCGCTCGCAGTAGCTCCCAACGCGCCAAACACCATCTACGAAGTGACGTCAGACGGAATCTATCGCAGCAATGATGGCGGAGCCACCTGGACTAAAGGAACGGGCAATGGGTTATCAAGTGGTTCGTTCATCTCCGCAATGGCAGTACATCCAACTAACTCTTCTACCCTTTTCATCGGAGTTTTCAGCGGTCTATTAAAGTCTACCGATGGGGGAAACAACTGGAGTCCCGTAATTACCGCGCCGCTCACCTTCGGAACCATCTCATGTATTGTGTTCGATCCTTCAACGCCGTCGACGATTTACCTTGGCGCGGGCAATGGTGCGTTCAAAAGTACAGACGGTGGAGCTACCTGGATCACACAAAACAACTTCGGCGTGTCCGGCACTCCTAACGTTCGTGCAATCGCCATCGATCCCACGGCCCCCTTGACGATCTATGCAGGTACTTTTGGAAGTGGTTTCTTTAAGTCAACCAACGGCGGCAGTGTCTGGACCGCGATGAACAACGGAATGGGTGGCCCGAGTCCGACGTTCATCAACACCATCGTGATCGACCCTGCCAATCCAGCCACCATTTATACCGGCCATGGTTCTATCGGAGGCATCAATAAGAGTACCAACGGTGCGACTTCCTGGACTCTACTCACGAACGGTATACCGCAGTTCAACCAGGTCAATGCGATGGCGGCAACTACTTCGGGCGTTTACGCAGCCGTTGGCAACACCGGGATTATTAAAACTACAAACGGAGGAACAAACTGGACCCCGGCCAATAGTGGTCTCTGGAATCTGTCCGTTCGTGCAATCGCCACTCACCCGACTGATGGATCGATTTTGTACGTCGGAACGGGAACATCTTTCTCCAGTGACTGTTTTGCCACAAAGTTGAATGCGTCGGGCTCAGGAATTTTGTTTTCGACCTTGCTTGGTGGGAGTAATGAAGAGACAGGCAATGGCATCGCCGTTGACGGAAACGGAAACATCTACGTCGCAGGCCTGACTACCTCAACGAATTTCCCCGTTGTTAATGCCGTGCAGGGGGCGCCAACTACGATCAACTGTAATGACGCATTCGTGGCGAAGTTGAATCCCAGTGTGCCCTCTTATGTTTATTCGACGTATCTCA
This sequence comes from uncultured Acidobacteriota bacterium, assembly GCA_963708055.1. Classification (GTDB taxonomy): domain Bacteria; phylum Acidobacteriota; class Blastocatellia; order Pyrinomonadales; family Pyrinomonadaceae; genus PSRF01. The sequence continues at coordinate 4,980,456 of OY970193.1, forward strand.
GGGGTGCTTCATGTGATACGGCGAATGCAATAGCCGTTGATAGCTCCGGGAACGCATACATAACCGGCTCGACGAGTTCAAATGATTTTCTGATCGCAAATGCATTTCAGCCTACGCTTGCGCAATCCTCGTCCGCCGACGCTTTCGTCACTAAACTCAACCCTACCGGATCGCCGATCTATTCAACCTATCTTGGTGGCACTAATAGTTTTGAAGCCGGGTTCGGAATCGCCGCGGATGCTTCAGGGAACGCTTACGTCACCGGCAACACTGATTCATCGAATTTCCCCACGCTGAACCCGATTCAGGGATTTGCTGGAGGTGGTTCTCAGGGAGACGCTTTCGTTACGAAATTTAACAGTCAGGGGTCGGCACTTATTTATTCCACGTATCTCGGTGGAGTCCAAAGCGATGTGGGTCGCAGTATCGCCATCGACTCAGCAAACAATGCCTATGTGACAGGCACTACTGACTCAGGAAATTTTCCACTGACTGTGGGCGCACTGCGCACCCGGAGCCCGATGTACAAAAGCGTCGATGGCGCTGCCACCTGGGGAAACGACAATTACGGTTTTACGGCCACCGGCTGTTGCGGAAACTCTTTTGTCAATCTTGTGGCAATCGATCCGGCGGCGCCTTCAACCCTCTACGTGGGATCGGGGGTAGGCGTTTTCAAAAGCACTAACGGTGGCAGAACCTGGTCTGCAATGAACAACGGCCTTACTGTCGCCCGCAACGTGGTGGGCCTGGCGATCGATCCATTGACACCTTCCACGGTGTATAAAGCGGTCAGTGATTTTAGCAGCAGCAGCAGGGGTGTTTATAAGAGCACCGATGGCGGGGCGACGTGGATCCGCCGCAGCAATGGATTACCTTCGTTTGACCCTACTAGTCTGGTTATCGATCCGGTTACACCCAATGTTCTTTATACGAGTGTGGGTTGTTGTTTTAGTGGTAACCATATCTATAAGACAACGGATGGAGCGGATAATTGGTCGCCGCTGGCAGGTGCGCCGCCGCAGCAGCCCACGTCCCTGGTTATCGACCCACTGAACCATTCGATCATCTATGCGGTGGACAGTAATAGTGGGATTTTCAAAAGTAGTGACGCCGGCGCTACCTGGCAATCTCTTGGGACTACCGTTCAATCCGGGCGCTCGATTGCTGTTAGTCCGCATGCACCGGGACTCTTATATGTCCACACTGACCAGACTTTATTTAAAAGTGTCGATGGAGGCGCTAGCTGGTCACCAGTTCCTCCAAAGACTGGAAAGATCGTCTTCGATCCGGTAAATCCGTCAACGCTATATCTAATCACGAATCCGTCTTTCTCTAACTCAGAGGGCCTTTTCAAAAGCATTGACAACGGGCAAACATGGAAACAAGTGAACCAGGGACTCAACGTTTCACAGGTATTTGCACTTGCGGTTGATCCGGCGCGGTCTTCAACCCTCTATCTCGCATCAAGTCCGCCCTCCGGTTCCGATGCCTTTGTCACCAAAATCAATGCGGCAGGGAATGGTTTGATTTATTCGACCTTTATTGGTGGTCCAATTAATCCCCCCAGTTTCGCCAATGTCAACGCCCAGGCTTTTGGTATCGCGGTCGACGCATCAGGCAATGCGTATGTCACTGGAAATACGACGTCCTTAGACTTTCCGGTTACTCCGGGGTCGTATCAGCCTTTCAATCGTGGTTCCCTGGACGCTTTCATTTCGAAGCTCTCGACGTCGTACGTCATTAGTGGTCGCGTGTTGGTTAACGGCGCTACGCCGTTGAGTGGAGCAGAAGTTGTCTTGACCGACGGTAGCTCGCTCGCCGGCGTACTGACTGAAAGCGATGGCTCATACCAGTTCTCACGATTGCGTGAAGGCGGAAACTACACCGTGAATGCAAGTAAGGCTCACTTCACGATGACGCCGGCGAGCCAGACTTTCAACAATCTCAACGGCGATCAGGTGCTGGACTTTACCGCTACCGCGAGTGCTGCACAGTTTTTCACGATCAGCGGCAAAGTAAGCGAAAACGGCGTTGGGTTAGCAGGGGTCACGGTGACGCTAAGCGGATCTCAACCGGGGCTCAGAACAACCGACAGCAACGGTAACTATTCATTTGAACTCATCGCCGGCGGAAACTACACGATAACTCCATCGCTACTCGGTTTTAATTTTGGCGCAGCGCAAACCTTCAACATCCTGAACGCTAACCAAACAGCGGATTTCACTGCCGTGCGGCAGAGTTTTGTCGTGACGAATGTTAACAATCACGGCGCCGGTTCACTGCGCGACGCCATCAACAACGCAAATGCCACAAGTGGCACAGACACCGTTACCTTCAACATTCCCGGGCCGGGAGTAAAGGTGATTTCTCTTTTAACTGCGCTGCCCGATCTTACGGAACGAGTGGTTATCGACGCCGCTACTCAACCCGGATACGCAGGTGCCCCGCTCATTGAACTTGATGGAACCGGGCTCGGCACCGGCACGGTCAATGGCAATGGTCTAAACCTCAAGGCCGGCGGCACCACTGTGCGTGGGTTGTCGATCGTAAACTTCCGTAGCGGTAGCGGCATTTCCTTTAACAATTGCGACAACAACGTGATTCAGGGGAATTACATTGGCGTCGCTGCAAATGGGACGACCGCTCGACCAAATCAGCGCGGCCTGCAACTGACGAATTCGTCGAACAATGTGATTGGTGGGACCACCGCCGCGGCGCGCAACGTTATCTCAGGAAATTCACTTAATGCTCTGGAGATCAATGGTGGCAACGCTAATGCTATTCAGGGCAACTTCATCGGAACCAATGCGGCAGGAACGGCAGAGCTTCACAACTCGAGCGCCGTGGCGATTTTCAATGCTACCTCGATTGACAACCTCATCGGAGGCACTGCGGCCGGAGCCGGCAATCTCATCTCCGGGAATCAAGGTAGTGCAATTGTTACCAGCGGCACCGGCACCACGGTTCAGGGTAACTTGATCGGAACAGATGTCACCGGCACAAAGAAAATTCCGAACTTCACCGGTATTTCGGCTAACGGTCAGAACATGCTGATCGGCGGTGTCACAGCCGGAGCCAGAAACGTCATCTCAGGTAATTCGAGCGATGGTGTGAACATCCGTGGCACTGGTAATAAGGTACAAGGCAATTACATTGGTACAGATATAACCGGCACTTTGGCTCTGGGTAACAGTGGCAATGGTGTTTCGGCGGGTGAGGGTGGTGTTTTGATTGGGGGCACCGAACCGGGAGCGAGAAATATAATTTCCGCAAACGGCAGCTTTGGTAACAATTGCAACATTGCTCTCGGTTTCAACAACACCGGGGCAGTGGCCACTATCCAGGGTAATTACATCGGTACAGATGTTACCGGCAATAAAGCCCTCGGTGGTTCAAGTGCCGGCATTAATATCACGTCGAATAACCATATAATTGGCGGCCTTGTCCCGGAAGCGCGAAACGTCATTTCGGGAAATTCGATCGGCATCCAACTCGGTTCCTTCACCACCACTGTCGGTAATGTCATTCAGGGTAACTTTATCGGGCTGAACGCCGCTGGAACCGGACCTCTGCCAAATATCCAGCAGGGCATTGCGATCAACAACGCAGTCAATAACACTATCGGCGGCCCGCAGATTCAGGCAGCTAACAAAATTGCCTTCAACGGCGCCGGCGGCGTCACGATCTCCGGAAACGCTCAGGGCAACTCGATCCGCGGCAATTCGATTTTTTCAAACAACGGTCTGGGAATCGATCTCGGAGCCAATGGTGTTACCGCCAACGACGGTAGCGATCCGGATACGGGCCCGAACAATCTTCAAAATTTTCCTGTAATAACTGGGGTGATGTCGTCGAGCAATAGTACGACCATACAGGGAAATTTGAAGTCTCTGTCACACACCACTTTTCAGATCGACTTCTATTCGAATGGAGCGGTTGATCCATCAGGAAATGGAGAAGGAGCGCAGTTCTTCGGCACGGTGTCTGTAACCACGGATGGCAATGGCGACGCCGCGATCAACGCGACGTTGCCGCTGGCATTACCCGTCGGTCGCGTCATCACTGCAACCGCAACTGATCCCAACGGAAACACATCGGAGTTTTCGGCGGCTGACTCAGCGGGTGCGGCCGGCACTGTGCAATTCACTGCGAGTGCATTGCAGGTAATTGAAGATGTTGGGACGCTCTCAGTAACAGTCGTGCGCACGGGCGGTACCACCGGTAATCTCAGCGTTGACTATTCAACCAGCAACGGCACTGCCAGCGCGGGGCAGGATTATACTTCGGCGTCAGGCACGTTGACGTTCACTGGTGGTGAGACAAGCAAGACTATTCAGATCCCGATTGCCGACGACGCCACGACTGAGATCGATGAAACGTTCTCCATTTCGTTGAGCACGGCGAACCTTGAGACGTTGGGAGCACCCAGCACTGTCGTCGTAACCATTCAGGATCCCAGCACCACTCCAATAATATTCGTAGACGGCGCTTCCGTCCTCGAAGGCAATACCGGCACCACCACAGACGCCGTATTCATCATCCGCCTGTCAGCCGCGACTGGCCGGGCAGTTAGCTTCAACTTTGCGACGGTGAGCCTGGGGGCGCTCGGCGGGAGCCAGTGTGGTAATCCAGGTGTTGATTACGAAACGGCCTCCGGCAGTTTAGCGTTTAGTCCCGCCGTCACGTCGTTCGCGATCCCGGTAAAGGTTTGTGGCGACAACCATGGGGAGGCAAATGAACTCTTCCGGATTGCGCTTTCGAATGTTTCCGGAGCGGCGTTACAAGTCAGCCCGGGGTTAGGCACAATCTTTGATGACGACCCGTTTGAATTATTACTTGAGGAGTCTGGTCCAAGTCCGAATCAGGCTGCCGCTATTGATTCGGTTTTGGCAGTTCGGGATCCGTTCCGTGTTCAAGGCATTCCTGACTGGTTTCCGACTGGGGCCGATAAGAATACGCGAGTGGCCTTCTTCGTGCGGAGTTTACAATTGGATCCAGGCGAGTCGCCGGCGGCCGTTGGCGTCTTCTTGATGCACAGCAGTGGTGTCGCAGCGTTTCCGTCTGCCGAAGCCGTACGCCCGATTCCGAATACGGATTTAACGCAAGTAGTCGTTAGGCTACCGAATAATCTATTGGCTGGTACCTACACGGTGCAGATTGTCGCTCATTCACGAGGAACCAACACCGGTACGATTCGAATCGTCCCGTAGCTTACTCAGCGCCATGTCGCGTCCACCCAACTCGGTGATAGTTGTTCAGGGGTAAACTAAATCTCTGACACAATTCGTGCCGGTTGTAACATTGCGCGATGTCCCGTTAGCTTAACGTCTGGGATCACCAGGCTGATTGAAAGTTGAAGCCGACCCGTACGGTGCGTTCAGCCGCCAAGGTAGTCGCAGCTGGTCACAACGTAGGTGGACCAAGTTGGGCGGTATATTGCTGAGTTGTTTACTGGTGGAGCAGGATCGACCACTGATCTCCGCATTGCGAATTAGACGCAAATCGTTAAGTATTTGCCTTTTCGAAAGTTGCAGCCACCAAGGGGTTTGTAGTTTTTTCCTGATCGTTGCCAGCGCCTCACTGCGATGTGCTGAGAATTCTGTCCCCAAATTGGCCACAATTTTTGGAGTACCCCTCGGTTGAGATCTGGCGTCTGCAAAAATTCCGACTTGGAACCTTATCATCTCTGGGCTAAAGGAAATGGAAACTGTGCGGCAAATAGCTGCCTGACTTCGCTAGACGGTTGTAAAAAGCTGTCTTTTGTTACGCTATCATCTCTCCGATGGGAATTGGAACTGAAACACCTACTTTGATTGCCGGTTCCCAACAAGCGGGGATCGACGATTCAAGCCGCCGTACATTATCTCAACGGCTCTTTCGCCCACGATGAACTTCATTTCCGCCTCTTCGCTTTGGGTCATAAGCAATAGGTGAATGGGAAACCGCGCACAGGCCGAACTTAACTCAGTGCGAACGGTCGTACAGTCGGCGACGGTCTCGCAGACCACTAATAAATCGATATCCCCAACAGGGCGCTTTGTTGTCGTAATTGAGCCAAAGAGGAACCACCGGCTGCCTAGCACTCGGGTTCTAATTCGTTCCATCTCGTTATAGAGTACTCGTATAGCAATCTCCTCCGGCGCCAGGATCATGGCTGGTTTAGACGACCAAAAAAAGGGCCCCATTTCAGAATTTCCGCTCCCATGGTCTGCGCGACTTCCTCGGCAGAACTCGTAGGTCGACCGTTCGGATTGGTGATGACCGCTATCGAAAACTGTCCATAACGTTCGCGGGCAGTTCGCAGATGATCTGCGGTCAGTTCGTACTCGTTAAGCATAACCACCGTGAGATCGTCAAGATGGTCTCGGCTGATGCGGTAGAGCCGGTCGTGTACTCTGTCAAAGCTCGAAATGCGATTGTGTTGGCGCAGGCCCCTCTCAACAAATTCTGTTTCCTTCGATTTAAAGGCTCGCACATCCGGAAGATTAATTACACGAAAGAGATCGCCGTAGCTTGCCGTTGCAATATTGTTGTTTTGTGCAAGCTTGAGAGCACCGCCGGTCCAATATGACTCTTTGGGCACATTCGCGATGATCTCTACTTCCAGCTTTGATCCGACTAATGACATTACCGTATCCGCCTCGACGCGCATCGCAGAAACGATTCCTGCCACAAACGGGTGGTAAACGCTCCGCGAAATGCGCAGTAATTGATCTGAGAGCCGTTCGACCGTAGACACTCCTTCTGAGTTTCTGAGGTTACTGGCCACCCATTCGGTCGTTTCGGCTGGAGTGTACTTATCCATTTGGCGTGTCTCCCAAGATGTCGGTCATGCCCGGAGGAAAACGGCTCGCGACGTCTCCGCTGCCAGCACCGATATGCTTTTCCTCAAGGTCGTCGATGTGCTGACGGAACGCCTGGATCGTTTTCGCTTCAGAGGCACTGAGGTGACGGCGATTTGCCTCAAGGATCGCCAGGACTTTCCGATTGTTTGGCAAGATGATTGCTCGCATCTTCCGTTGCCAAACATTTGCGATTTCGCTCTCTGGGTCTTTTTGGTAGTCGTTGTTTGGTCCGTATTGATCAAACACAACGCGGTTTTCCGTTAGCGCGGGCTCGATGGCCTTCCGTACAGCGACACGGTCGGGATATTCGACAGCCCCGAATAGTGAACGGATACGCTCGAGGTGCTTGCGTTTCCACTCGCGGATCATATAGTCCGGAAAATCCGCCTCTGCCTTGTCGATGGTTGTGTGGCAATTGGCGCAAAGGAGGATCAAATTATCGTATGCGCCCTTGTTGGCTTGAGTAACGGTCGCATCAGCGCGAGGACCCTCTTGTCCGGCTGCGATGATGTGAGCCATCTCCGCGATGTGAATGTTCTTTGTAGCTGTGTCAACGAACAGTCGGTTTGGACACTCAGGGCGCTGGCAGTATCCGCCTGAATCTGCGAACAATCTTAGTGTGGTATGCCGGTCGGGGTTGGCTTTGCCGCGATTGCAAGGCATCGAAAGCTCCTGGTAAATGCAAGTTATGGTAATTCTCGTTTTACAGTTTTCAAGGAGCCCACTTAACCCGTTCGGTATCGCGATGCCCTTGTACCTAAGCTTTGCGCCAGCAATGGAAATGCCCAGGCAAGTTTAAGGGATACCGAACTCAGGTCCTAAATGGTGTCGAAACGACTTGCTCGCCGGTACAGTGGAACTCCCATAACGAGTAAGAAGAATGCACCGGATCCGAGCTGGAAACTAGTGCGTGACGAGTAATACGTTTGGCTTCAGAGAGCACTGCCGTGCCACTCCTACCTTTGGGAAGCTTTGCACAAAAAGTCGGCTGGTCGAAAATCCAGCCGCGATTGAAAATCTTGTGAATCATGTGAATCTTGTAAAAATGCTCTTCCCGCCTGAGTCCGAAACATCGGCTTCACATGATTTACAAGATTAGACAGGATTAACAGGATTTTTTGTGCTTTTTTGTGCCTTATTTGTGACTTTCAAGACCTCACAGCGCCCTGTAAAAAATGTCAGTTGTTTCACACGCAAACTGTCAAAGATGACAGTACTCAGCAGTGTTTTTCCTCAGTAAACTCCCATTCGTCCAATTAGACGATCAGTCGATCCTTCTATGGCAGAGCCGTGCCGGCGAGTCGACTAAAGGAGAATGATGAAGACCACACGCAAGCAAAACCGTCTGAGCAGAAAGCTCGTAGTCGCCGCTGTCGTCTGCCTGGCAGTAGCCGGCTTGCTGTATGCCATCAGCACCTCTCGAACGAAAGCAACCAATGCAGTCGAGGCTGGTTCTAGCTGTGATTCAGGCGTTGCGTCCGCTCACAATCACGCCGCTCACACAAGCGACTCGATCAGCGAACGTGAGTCACTTGGAATAGTCGAAGCTCCTGTGATCGACACCGCCAGTGCCCCAGGGCCAGCTCCTGAAGGGATGGTGTGGATTCCTGGCGGCGAGTTCTCGATGGGCAGCGAAGATCCGGAGATGCGCGATGCCCGTCCCTTTCATCGGGTAGCGATCGATGGTTTTTGGATGGACCAGACGGAAGTGACGAACGAAGAGTTTGCTCGCTTCGTCAAAGCGACGGGTTACGTAACGGTTGCCGAGCGCACGCCTGATGCCAGGGATTTTCCCGGCGCGCCGCCCGAGAGTCTCGTGACCGGGTCGGTTGTCTTCACGCCTCCAAACAAAAAAGTACCGCTCGACAATCACTTCGCCTGGTGGGGTTATGTTCCGGGCGCTAGTTGGCGTCATCCAAATGGCCCACATAGCAATATCGAGGGTAAAGAAAAACATCCGGTGGTCCATATCGCCTTTGAGGATGCTGCAGCTTATGCGAAGTGGGCGGGCAAGCGTCTGCCGACCGAAGCCGAGTTTGAATTCGCCGCGCGCGGTGCTTCGGATCGCAAGCGGTTTCCCTGGGGTGATGACTTCAAACCCGGCGGCAAGTTTCAGGCGAACTCTTTTCAAGGACGCTTTCCAGACGCGAACACGGGTGAGGACGGTTTTCTCGGCAGCGCGCCTGCCGGCAGCTTTGCCGCCAATGGCTTTGGACTATTTGACATGGCCGGCAACGTTTGGGAATGGACCGCCGATTGGTACCGAGCGGATTACTACCAGACCCTCGCTGCAACAAATCAAGTTGCGCGTAACCCACAAGGACCAGCCGATAGCTACGACCCGGCAGAGCCGGGCGTAGCGAAGCGAGTTCATAAAGGCGGATCGTTCCTTTGCACCGACGAGTATTGCGCGCGTTACATGCCTGGCGGTCGCGGGAAAGGCGAGCCAAACACCGGGACAAACCACCTTGGTTTTCGCTGCGTGCGTTCAGCGAAGTAACTAATTCTTGTCGTCGGTTCGAGAGCAGAAATCACATGAGAGATTTGGACCAACGCTGAAATGAAAACACTGAGAAATTGTACCCCCCTGCCAAGGCTGACCGAAACGGCTGAAGCAACTCGTTAAAGGAGATACGAAATGTTGAAAAGACATGCCGCCAAGTTTGCGGTCTTGATGTTGATCGCGATATCTGCGTTGAACTTCGGTTGTGGTCAGGAGAACGGCACGCCGAATACATCCGCCGCCTCAGGCGACGGGCTGGACCGCACTATTCTGCCGATCGTCGAACCGAAACGGCAGACCTACAAGGAATTGGACGCCCGCAATGTCCAGCCACCAAAACGGTGGGAGGTTAAGGCACCTGAAGGCGCTCCAAACATAGTCGTCGTGTTGATCGACGATATCGGCTTTGGCGCGTCGAGCACGTTTGGTGGTCCAATCAACATGCCGAACCTGGAAAAGATCGCCGCGACCGGGTTGAGGTACAACCGTTTTCATACGACGGCATTGTGTTCGCCCACGCGCGTTGCGTTGCTCACTGGTTATAACCACCACAGCAACAACGCCGGCTCGATCATGGAAACAGGAACCGCGTTTCCCGGAAACACCGGCGTAAGACCGCAGTCGATCACTCCGATAGCTGAAGTTCTCAGGCAGAACGGGTTCAGCACGGCAGCATTCGGTAAGTATCACGAAACACCGCCCTGGGAGATCTCCGCTGCCGGGCCGTACGACCGTTGGCCCACACATTCAGGGTTTGAAAAGTTCTATGGCTTTATCGGCGGTGAGACTAACCAGTATGCCCCGTTAATCTACGATGGAACCGCGCAGGTCGAGCTGCCGGAAGACCCGAAATATCACTTCACAACAGACATGACCAACCAGGCCATTTCGTGGATGAGGTTTCAAAAGACGTTAAGCCCCAAGAAACCGTTCTACATGTACTATGCACCCGGTGCTGCTCATGCTCCGCACCATGTTCCCGCCGAATGGCGTGATAAGTACAAAGGCAAGTTCGATCAGGGCTGGGACAAAGTCCGCGAGGAAACGCTTGAACGCCAGAAGAAACTCGGCGTCGTACCCGCAAACACCACGCTTGGCCCAAAGCCGAAAGATATAAAAGACTGGGAAACACTCTCGGCTGACGAGAAGAAGTTGTTCACCCGCCAGATGGAAACCTATGCGGGCTTTGCCGAGCATACGGATAATGAAGTAGGGCGCCTTTACAGTGCTCTGGAGGAAGTCGGACAGGCCGACAATACCTTGTTCATCTATATCGTCGGCGACAATGGAGCAAGCGCCGAGGGCCAGATGAACGGGGCGTATAACGAGATGTCGTTTTTCAATGGTGCGCCGGAAAGCACCGCAGACATGCTAAAGCATTATGATGAGTGGGGCGGCGAGAGCACCTATCCGCATTATCCTGCCGGCTGGGCCGTGGCGATGGATTCACCTTTCTCGTACACCAAACAGGTCGCATCCGATCTAGGCGGAACACGCAACGGAATGGTTATCCACTGGCCGAATGGCATTAAGGCCAAGGGCGAGGTTCGGTCACAGTTTGGTCACGTAATCGATATCGCTCCAACTGTCTACGAGGTCTGCAAAGTCCCAGCGCCGAGAAAGGTCAATGGCATCGATCAAAACCCGCTCGAAGGAACGAGCCTGGTTTACTCATTCGACAGTGCCAATGCCAAAGAGACGCATACCGTTCAATACTTTGAGATGTTCGGCAACCGGGCGATCTATAGCAATGGCTGGTACGCGCGAACCATTCATCGACCGGCATGGCAGCTAAAACCATCTCAGTCCCTTCAGCAAGATCCGTGGGAACTCTACAACACGACCGAAGATTTCAGTTTGTCGAACAACCTTGCGGCGAGCAATGCTGACAAGCTGAAGGAGCTGCAGGCACTGTTCATGGCGGAAGCCGAGAAGTACCACGTGCTGCCGATCGACGATCGAGTGCTCGAACGGACAAATGCCGAGCTGGTCGGCCGGCCGACGGTAATGGAAGGACGAAACTCCGTTACGTATGGACCAGGCATGAAGGGCATGGGCACCGATATATTCATCGCCACGCCGGGCAAGTCTTACACGATAACGGCGGATGTAGATGTTCAGGCTGGCGCAAATGGAGTCATCGTTTGCCAGGGCGGCAGATTTGGCGGGTTCTCGTTCTTCTTGAACGGCGGCAAACCAACCTTCGTTTATAACTACCTGGGCCGAGAGAAATTTACTGTTGCTTCGTCGCAAGCGCTCAGCCCAGGCAAGCACACTATGATCTACGAATTCAAGTCTGATGGCGGTCTCGGCAAAGGTGGAATCGGCACCATCACTATCGACGGTAATAAGGTAGGTGAAGGCCGCATCGAAAAAACTCAGCCGGGAATTTTCTCAGTCGATGATCTGGCCGATGTTGGAACTGACGACGGAACGCCCGTAACTGAATACACCAGTTCGAAAAAATTCACGGGCACTCTCTATAAGGTGGCTATCAACACCCGGTAAGGAAACGCAATTTCCCCGCGGAAGGTCCTGGGTTCAGGCGCCTTCCGCGGGCCACTACCCGCGGGCCATTTCCGGTTGCAAATGCTTCATTAGTTATGCAAAAGTGGCCTCCGTAGGTAATCGACAGCTCATATCAAATGGTCATGATCCTCCGTGCGCGTGGCCACATACAAGAATGATCATTATGAGACGTCCCCTTTCGTCTCTCGTCTTCTGCCTCATTTTGCTATTCACTACAGTACTGTCAGGCCGAGCATCGCCGCCTGATCTTTTACTGTCTTCCACTCAATCTACAACAATACTCACTGGCCCAGGCTACATCCTCGGAACGGTCGCACTCATCATCATCCAGGCGCTGCTGATTGGCTGGTTGCTGTTGAATCGTGCGAAGCACCGAAAAGCGGAAGCAGCCTCCAGGCTAAACGAGGGACGTTATCTCGACGTCATCGAAACCCAGAGGGAACTCATTTGTCGTTATCGGGATGACGGCACGCTTACCTTTGTCAATGATGCGTACTGTCGTTACTTCGGCAAGAACCGAAAAGATCTGATTGGGACGAAGTTTACTGAACTCCTTCCGGAAAAGTCTCGCGCGGACGTGCTTAATCACATTGCCTCTCTCATAGAAAATTCTCGCACTGAAACATACGAGCATGAAGTCTTACTACCTGGCAGTGAGATCAGATGGCAGGAGTGGGTGGCCCATAGGGTGCAATCAACCAATGGGCAAGGGATCGAGTTACAGGGAATCGGTCGCGATATCACTGAGAAGCGAAGAGCCGAAGAAGGTTTGCGATTGAGCGAATCACGATTCAGAGAAATGGCGGACACGGCACCGGTAATCGTGTTCGTTGCTGACGCTAACATGAACTGCACCTTCTTTAACAAATATGTTTTTGATTTTACCGGACGTACCAGTGAAGAGCTTGCGGGCACGGCCTGGTTAGAGGTGGTCCACGAAGAAGATCGTGACCGATGCGTTAATACCTACCTGAAGGCTCAGGAAGCCCGGCAGCCATTCGTAATGGAATTTCGGGCCCGGCGCGCGGACGGAGAGTTTCGCTGGATCTATGACACTGCTGCGCCTCGCTTTGCATCGGATGGCGAACTCCTTGGTTACATCGGAACCGCCGTCGACATCACTGATCGCAAATTAGCGGAAGATGCGGTCCGTGAAAAAGAAGCCTTGTTCCGTCACCTGGCTGACTCATCTCCAGTCTTAATCTGGATGGCAGATACAGAGATGCTTTGCACATTCTTTAACCGGCAGGTGCTCGAGTTTACCGGTCAGAGTATGGATGATCTACTTGGTGAAGGTTGGCTGGAGCTTGTTCACAAAGATGACCTCCCACGCTGCATCGAGACTTACACCAGAGGTTATGAAGGCCGTCAGCCGTTCATAATGGAGTATAGAATCCGCCACGCTGATGGCGGGTGGCGTTGGGTCTACGACGCAGGGTCTCCCCGATTTACGTCAAACGGAGAATTCCTCGGGTATATCGGCTCGGCTTTCGACTTCACCGACCGCCGTTCTGCCGAAGCAGCCTTACAAATTGCTCACGAAGAACTAAGTAAGCTGAAGAACCAACTGGAAGCAGAAAATGTTTACCTTCAGGAAGAGATCAAGCTTACGCACAACGTGAATGAGATCATTGGGGAGAGCCAGGCAATCAAGTATGTCCTCTTCAAAATCGAACAGGTAAGTCAGACGGATACTACCGCGCTCATCCTTGGAGAGACCGGCACCGGTAAGGAACTGGTTGCACGCGCGATTCACAATCAAAGCAGACGAAAAGATCGTCCCCTGGTGAAGGTCAACTGCGCCGCGCTGTCATCAAGCTTGATTGAAAGCGAATTGTTTGGACACGAGAAGGGCGCTTTTACCGGAGCGGCGGCGCGTAAGATTGGTCGTTTCGAGCTGGCTGACGGCGCCACGATATTCCTCGACGAGATCGGTGAACTCCCACTCGAACTCCAATCCAAATTGTTACGTGTGCTGCAAGAAGGAGAATTTGAACGGCTTGGTGGAACCAAAACAATCAAGATAGATGTCAGGATCCTCGCGGCCACCAATCGTAACCTGAAGGCCGAAGTTGATAAGGGCACGTTTCGTGAAGATCTCTGGTATCGCCTCAATGTGTTTCCGCTAACGGTGCCGCCGCTTCGCCAACGCAAAGAAGACATACCATTGATGGTTGATCATTTTGTGCGCGGTTATTCCAGGAAGGTCGGAAAGACAATCACCTCGATTTCCTCGGGTACCATGAAAAAACTGAAAGACCATTCATGGCCCGGCAATGTCAGAGAACTTGCCAACGTCATAGAACGCGCGGTGGTGAACGCACAGGGACCGACTCTGCACATTGCCGATCAGTTTGAGCAGCCGCGAGCGGAAAAAGAACCGGACCTGACCCGGACTCTTGAAGAGATCGAAAGGGAGTACATCATCCGAGTGCTTGAGAGTACCGGCTGGAGAATCAGAGGCGCCAACGGCGCTGCACTTGTCCTGGGTCTTAACTCCAGCACTTTACGAACCCGGATGCTGAAACTCGGCATACAGAAAAATATTACTGCCGACACTCCTTCCTCGCGCCAGTGACCAATTGGCCCTCGCAGGCGTGACATACAGCCGAAGAGCGAAATACCGCACTTTTGAACACCCCTCCTTTACCCATCTCAACTGACCGCATCCGACCTTAAGTGCTTAGGGGAGGCGTAGTTACACCTCTCTGCGCACCCGCTACGGCCTCTGTGCACACGAGTTGCACTGGTGAAGCGGCGTGATAGTCAACACCACCAGAATCCAGGTGCGACCCGAAAATCGGACTGAATTTCTTCAGACGGTATGTCCACTTCTGGAACCGATTCGAAATGAAAAAGGCTGCATTGCCTATCGAGTCTTTGTAGATGCCATGGATGAAAACTCTTCCCTGCTGGTAGGGGAATGGCAAACTCATGAAGACTGGAGCAATCACTTAAAGTCTGAGGACTTTGCGATCTTGATGGGCGCGGTTACGGTCCTGGGCAGTCCTGATTGCATCGAGTTTCGACTGCTTTCCGCTGTACCCGTGATTACTGCGATCACGTAAGTTTACTTTCTTAAAAAGACAGGCAAATAACACAGAATTCTTTCTCTAATGCAAGCGTATGACTACGAGAACAGCACCATCACAACGAGCCGCACGGAACTGGTCCACCCTAACAAACCAGACGATGCGTGCTTTTCAGGACACGGAAACAATTCTTAAAAGAATTGTTAATGGGTGTGCCACCTATGTTGCCGCGTTCGATGAAACAGGAGTCCTCTTGTGTGTCAGTGGAAGCTGGCGGACCTTTGCTGAACAAAATGGTTTCACTTCAGTGCGCGACGCCTACGGCCTCTACCATTTACAAACTTGTCGAGAAGCCGGCGGTGATGTAACTGCTAAACAGGTAAGTCTTCGGAAGAGCATTGAACGCATCATTGGTGGGAAGCAAGTTGAGTTTGAGGAGGAGTTCATTTGCAAAGCCTTAGCGACACCACGTTGGTTTACGGCGAAGGCCACTAAAGTTGAAATGCCGGATGGTTTCAGGATCCTGGTGACTCTCGAAGACGTTACGAGGCGCCGGCAGGCTGAAGAAGAGCTCCGCAACCTCGGCGGTCGTTTAATCAATGCACAAGAAGAAGAGCGAACGCGGCTGGCCCGAGAGCTTCATGATGATTTGAGCCAGCGCTTAGCGCTTATTTCGTTAGAAATAGCTCAGATGCGGCCTCAGATTCTGGAAGGTCAGCATAGCTTGAAGAATACGGTTGAGCGACTGTCCAAAAAGGCTCAGGAACTGGGTTCAGATATTCATCGCTTGTCGTACCAGTTGCATCCCTTCAAACTTGATCACTTCGGTCTCAGCAGATCAATCGAAAGCTTGTGTGTTGAGCTCTCTGAACATCAGGACCTTGAAATCAAATTTCGGCAACAAGGATTTCCTGCCGTACTGTCAGAAGAAGTGACACTTTGTGTTTTCCGAATCGCGCAGGAAGCACTTCACAATGTAGTCAAGCACAGCGGCGCACGCGAGGCCCAGGTCGTGATAACGAAATCAGCTAACTCAGTTCGGCTGCGAGTGTCAGATAATGGACGTGGTTTTGACATCGAGCTGGCCAAAAGAAAAAGAAGGCTTGGGTTGATCAGTATTGGAGAGCGACTACGACTCGTGGACGGAAGATTTTCTATTCGTTCTGAGCCGGAACGGGGAACGCAGATTAACGTTTTCATCCCTCTAATGCCAGGCTAGTGTGGGCCTCAGTCATAGATCCCCCAGATTCACACTTAGATGAGTAACCGCTTAGATTAAAGGAGCAGACCATGAATCCCCTTCGAATCATACTTGCAGATGATCACCACCTGTTTCTCGACACCCTCAAAAAGTTTCTAGAACCGGAATTTAACGTAATAGCGACTTTCAGTAATGGCTGTACCTTAGTTAACCAGGCGCCACAACTTAATCCGGATTTGATTATCCTGGACATTGGCATGCCTTTAATGAATGGCTTGAACGCCGGCAGGCGATTAAGGGAGCTCATGCCGAAAACTAAGTTGATCTACTTAACCATGAATATGGATCGGGATATTGCGGCTGAAGCATTTCGTTTAGGGGCTTCAGGATATCTTGTTAAAAGCTCGGCGGGTACCGAACTTGTTCAAGCGATACGTCAAGCAAGGCTGGGTAGATTTTATATCACTCCGCTGCTGACAGAAGGAGAGGTTGGGTCTTTCATTCAGAACATCCAGCGAAAACGGAGCAGCGACAAACTCACGCTGCGACAAAAGGAGGTTTTGCAGCTTTTGGTCGAAGGCAAGTCGATGAAAGAAGTAGCGTTCTTGCTGAACGTGTCACCGCGCACAGTGGCTTTCCATAAGTACACAATGATGGACCATCTGAAGTTAAAAACCAGCGCCGAGCTCATTCACTTTGCGATGAAAGAGTCAATCGTCGTCGATTACAACGGGAACAACTAACATTATCGCGAGAGCTGCCGCCGTTGGCGGCTCGTTTACTCAGAGAGTGTTGGTAGGATATACAAGCGCGGCGCCCAGTCAATGATGAGCAATCACCAATCCGAATACACTGGGCCGACTTGAAAACAAAGAAAAGTGATCGGCGGGAGATCCCGGGAGATCTGTTTATGGCAAATGGGAAGGTCTATTTCAAACAGAATGTCGTCGCGGAGCCGCTGGTCAATCAATGGTATGCGTGGACTTCTTTGATTGCTCCGGCGACGGCCGCGATGTTCATCGCCAACTCGCATTTGAAAATCATGGAATCGTTTGTCGCAGCGCCGCAGGTCCATATAGCAGCTCTCAAAAACCCGGCCATGCGCGGCGGTCCATTCATCAACTACGATGCCAACCGGGCTGGAGAAATCAAGCAACTGCTCGAGACGACAATCAAAGAGCAGGCGCACATGCTGGAATTGGCCACCGCCATCAAGAGTCTCAGCGAGATCCTTTTCACGGAGGCGGGTGGACTTTCCCTGGAACCTCTCTACCAAAGAATTCCGGCGAGTCTTAAAGGCTACGTTGAACTTGTTTATGACCTGCAGAATAGTCCTTCGATTCGTTTCATCGAAGCACTGTTATATAGAAGCCATTACTACAACACCGCATCGCAGTGCATCGCGCTCTCGCTGCGCGAAATCGATGAGCGTCCCTTCGCCCTCAGCACGCCCAGCCTGCCCGCCGCCGGGCGCATTTGCTTGAACCTGCCTTTCGCTGCTCGAGAGTTTGATGATCTCTTCAAAATGAAGTTCGAGCCACAGTCGTCAGGCTTTATCAAGGATGCTCTTAAGATTGAGGCTAAAGATAACGAGGTGTTCGACACCTTCTTCACAGAAGAGGAACCGCAAAAGCCATCGCGGTACACCGGCGACTCCGTGAGGATTCGTTATCTGGGCCATGCCTGTGTCCTGATAGAGACGAAGGAGACCAGCATCCTGATCGACCCGCTCATCAGTTATCGGAATGACGCAGGCCTGCCCCGCTACTCCTACGCTGATTTGCCGGAGGCGATTGATTACGTTCTAATCACACACGCTCACCAGGACCATTGCATGTTCGAGACGCTGCTTCAACTGCGTCATAAAATCAAAACCGTCATCGTCCCCAGGAACAACGGCGGCGGCCTGGCCGATCCTTCCTTGAAATTAGTGCTGCGACAGATAGGTTTTGCCAATGTCATAGAGATAGATGAAATGGAAACTATCCCGATTCCGGGCGGGACGCTGACGGGCATTCCATTTTTCGGCGAGCACGCGGACCTCAATATCAAGACGAAAATCGCTCACCTCGTAAATCTCAATGGCAAATCGGTTTTATGCGCTGCCGACTCGAACAACATAGAACCTAAACTCTACGAGCACATTCATGGTCTCATCGGCGATGTTGATGTGATGTTTCTGGGGATGGAATGTGATGGCGGGCCGTTGTCATGGTTGTATGGGCCACTGCTCACGAGGCCGCTGGCGCGAAAGCAGGACCAGTCTAGAAGACTCAACGGCTCGGATTACGAAAAAGCGATAGACCTCGTCAGCCGCTTGCATCCAGGGCGCGTTTACGTCTATGCGATGGGCCAGGAACCCTGGCTCACCTATCTCACCTCCATCCAGTACACAGACGAGTCGCGGCCCATCGTGGATTCAAACAAACTGGTGGCGGATTGCCGGCGGAAAGGCATCGAGTCGGAACGGCTCTTCGGGCTCAAGGAATTCGAGCTTTGATGTAACCAGTCAGCGTCCCTCACGGCTTTGCACAAAAAGTCGGCCAGTCGAAAATCTAGCCGCGATTTGAAATCATGTGAATCATGTGAATCTTGTAAATTCTGTAAAAAATGCTCTGCGCGCCTGAATCCGGAAACACCGCTTCACATGATTTACAAGATTAGACAGGATTAACAGGATTTTTGTGCAAGGCTGTCTTTCACATAGTCTTTGCGCTCACCTGTGGTATCGAGCACGAGGATAACGCTGAACGCCGAATCGTTGGTCGCGAAGTCCCACTACCGATCCCCCTTGCACCGGTTGACTGAATCGGCCGGTGGATGGTCAACTGTGTAGCGATCACTTCTCCCGCCCAGACGAGCTGCAAAATTTTTAATAGTCATGAAACTCGTCGGCTTTCTCTTGCGATCGTCGCTCGGTATCGTAAGTCTCGCGGTGTTGTCTGGCATCGTCGCCGGTGTCAGTAACACCGGGCTTCTGATCGTCATCAACTCCGTGCTGAGCAAGTCGAACGCGCCTCGGGATACGCTCATCTGGAGTTTTGCTCTGTTATGCCTCGCGATGCTCGTAAGCCGCGCCGCTTCATGGATCTTCCTGGTCCAACTCGCGCATCGAGTCACATTCAAACTACGTCTTGAACTATCAGCCCGGATTCTCGGCGCGCCGCTTCATCACTTGGAAAGATTGGGAGCGCCGCGTCTGCTCGCAACGCTCACTGACGACGTTTCAGTCATCTCCGCCGCTCTCACCTCGGCGCCGATGCTCGGCGTTCACATCGTAGTGGTCATCACGTGTCTTGGTTATCTCGGTTGGTTGTCGTGGCCGGCGTTGCTTGGCGTATTCGGTTTTCTGGTTTTTGGAGTGCTTTGTTATCAGATCCTGCTCAGGCGTGCATTGACTTATCTAGGCGCAAGCCGGCATGACCTGGATGCGTTGCATAAACATTTCCGGGCCTTAATCGACGGTAACAAGGAACTCAAGCTTAACCGCTCACGTCGCGAGGTGTTCTACCACGATCAACTCGAAGACGCCGCGCTCTCTTTTCGTCGCCAAGCCTCGGCGGGCGACGCCGTTTACGCGCTCACGGCGAGCTTTGGGCATCTGTTGATATTTATCCTCATCGGACTGCTGCTCTTCGCGTTGCCGGCTATGCAACCGACGGAGATCAGCACCACGATCGGTTACAGCCTGGTGATTCTTTACCTGATGCCGCCGTTGGAAGTGATTATGAATGCGCTGCCGCTACTGGGCCGTGCCAACGTCGCCTTGCAGCAGATCGAAACGATGGGTCTTTCGCTGGCGGCCGGAAGTGTCGAGCGTTCCTCTACTCTGAATTCCCCTGGCGATAGTTATCAAAGTCTAAAATTGCAGGGTGTATCGCATGCCTACCGCAGTGAAGATGGAGACGGGTTCAAGCTGGGCCCAGTGGATCTGAGCTTTCGCCCGGCTGAACTAGTGTTTCTGGTCGGCGGCAATGGCAGTGGCAAGACAACCCTCGCCAAACTTCTCACGGGATTGTATGCGCCCGACGAGGGCACCGTGCATCTGAACGGAGAAAAGATCACAGACGAGACTCGCGATCAGTATCGACAGCTTTTTTCCGCGATTTTTTCTGACTTCTATCTATTTGAAAGTTTGCTGGGATTAAATACCGGCGCACTGGATGAGCAGGCTCTTCAGTACTTGCGTCGTTTACATCTCGATCGAAAAGTGCAGGTGATAGACGGAGTGCTTTCGACCACGGAGCTTTCGCATGGCCAGCGTAAGCGGCTGGCGTTGCTGACCGCATATCTGGAGGATCGCCCGTTTTACGTTTTCGACGAATGGGCGGCAGATCAAGATCCACTCTTCAAAGAAATTTTCTACCTGCGGCTCTTGCCGGAACTTAAGGCAAGAGGAAAGACAGTGGTCGTCATCAGTCACGATGATCGTTACTTCCACGTTGCTGACCGAATCCTGAAGTTGAACTACGGTAAGGTGGAGCAGGAAATTCTGACCGCTGCAAAATCGTCCATCGCCGTCAGCACCAGCTAAAGCAATGGTCCATGAAAATCAATTAAGCTCAGCGCCGCCTGTATTCGTTCTGTCATGCGAACGTTCAGGTTCGACTTTGCTGCGTTACATCATCGACACTCATCCGCAGGTTTGCAGTCCGGCCCATCTTCATCTCGGGCAGCTTTGTAACAGTCTCTACACCGCCATTTTTTATTCGATCGGGCAGACGCTGAAAGTGACAGACGAAGCGGCGCGGGAACGGTTAGTCGCCGGCGAGGTGCGGTCCATTGTTGACGAGTTTATGCAGCGGTACGCAAAGGCCAAAGGCAAGCAGATGTGGTGCGAGAAGACTACCGAAAACTTGCAGTACCTGGGAGTCATACGCGACGTTTTCCCCGCCGCCAAATATCTCTGTCTTTATCGCAACTGCATGGACGTCGTGCATTCAAGCATCGAGTGCAGTCGTTTGGGCTTTCTGCCTGAACTCGTTCCTTACGTGCGCAAGCAGCCTGACAACCTCGTCGCGGCAATGGTGGATAGCTGGATTGAGAAGACAACCAAGTTGCTCGAGTTCGAGCTGGCGCACCCTGCGCAGAGTTTCCGCATCAAGTACGAAACTCTGGTGGTTGAACCTTTGAAAACGTTGCGAGCGATGTTTGCCGCGCTCGGGCTCGAATGGGACGAAAAACTTCTGCATGCCGTTTTTTCGGCGGAACACGATCAGGGATCTGGAGATACAAAAATTCGCTTTACCAAGAGCGTCAACACCGACTCCATTGGACGTGGCTCAACTATTTCGCGCTCGAACATTCCTGATGAACTACTCGACAAGATGAATCGGTTGCTGGCGCGCCTCGAATATCCAACTGTGGGAAACGATTGGGACAAGGTCGCGTCGCCGTATCGGCCTGCTGGAATCACGCCGGAGGAGAGCGAAAAGGTTTCAAGTATTGAAGAGATTTTCGGCAGCTACGTCCCGCAATTGTTGAAGAACCGGAGCGCTGCTCTGCGGGATATTAACGGCAGATGCAAGTTTGATGTTGGCGATGGCGGTGGAACATGGATGTTGACGCTGCGAGAGTCGGAGGGCGTGGCAGAACCCCTGAACGGTGACGCAGACTGTACGGTGCGGATTTCAGCGGCCGACCTGCTTGATCTCGTCAACGGCAAACTCAACGCCATTGCTGCGTTCGATCAGGGGAAGATCCACATCATGGGTGATTACGAACTCGCAAATAAGGTTGGCCGCTTGCTCTTCGGCGGGTGAGCCGTTCAGCGGGGTGAAGGGCGAAGAAAAATTAGCCACAGATTTACACGGATGAACACGGATAAGACAAATTGAAATGAACGCTTCAGCTTCATTTAATGCTTAATCCGTGTTCATCCGTGAAATCCGTGGCTGGTTTACGTTGAGACACCATTGCAGGAGAAACGCAATACTTGGACGCGCGCTTATCGTTATACTTTGCAGCACCGCATCGAGTTTCTTCCGCAAAGAGGCAAAGTTAAGAAAGAACTCAGGCAAGAATTCAATGATCGTAACGTGTTATGCATCCCTCTCTTTATCCGGTTGAAACTGAGACCAAATTATCTACTCTGATCGATCTCCTTCGGCTTAGAAGCGTCAACGATCCAACGCTCACGGCCTACCGTTTTCTTGCGGGTGCGGAAAGTGAGATTACACATATCACGTGGGGCGAGCTCGATCTGCGTGCGCGGGCTGTTGCCGTTTTGCTGCAATACCGGAACTTGCAGGACCAGCGGGTGTTGTTGCTATATCCTCCGGGTCTAGACTTCATCGTAGCTTTCTTCGGTTGTCTCTACGCAGGAGCAGTAGCCGTTCCCTCGAACCTGCCGCAAACAAAGCGCGGCCTGTCACGTTTACAAGCCATCGCTGCTGACGCGCAGGCCGCCTGCGTGTTAACTACTCAACCGGTCTTATCACGGATCGAAGTGCTGCAAGACGAACGCGCGTCGTGGACGCGTAACCTTGATTGGTTAACTACCGATGCGATCGCAGACGATACGGCTACCGATTGGCGTGAGCCGTTGACGAACAGTGACGCCCTTGCTTACCTCCAATACACTTCGGGCTCAACCGCTACGCCTAAAGGCGTGATGGTGACGCACGGCAACGTTCTCGAAAACTCCGCTTACATTCGCCATGGATTCGAACATGGTCCACAAAGCATATCGCTATCGTGGCTGCCGCATTTTCACGACATGGGTTTGGTTGATGGAATCATTCAACCACTTTATAGCGGCTTCACGGGCCTGCTCATGTCGCCCGCCGCCCTGTTGCAAGATCCGGGACGTTGGCTGCAAGCGATCTCGCGCTATCGAGTGACGCACAGTGGTGGTCCAAATTTCGCTTACGACTTGTGCGTGCGCCGGATCGACGAAGCGGCGCGCGCGTCGCTCGACCTCAGCACGTGGAGTATTGCGTATAACGGCGCAGAACCCGTCCGCCAGGAGACGTTGGAAAGATTTGCCACAGCGTTCGCATCGTGCGGTTTTCGTCGTCAGGCGTTCTATCCCGCCTATGGACTCGCGGAAGCGACACTGAAAGTGACTGGCGGAAGAAGATACGACGGACCGATCTATTGCACCGTTCAGGGCGCCGCGTTAGAGCAGCACCGAGTGATACAAACCGAACCCGGCACGCCGGGATCGCGAACGCTGGTGGGATGCGGTCGCGCCGCTCACGGCACGGAGATCGCAATTGTTAACTCCGAATCCACCGGCCTTTGCACGCCGGATGAGGTGGGTGAGGTTTGGGTTTCCGGGCCAGGCGTGGCTGCGGGTTATTGGAATCAGCCGGAAGAAACGGAGCGCACTTTTCAGGCTCGTCTGTCGAAGAACGGTGGTGGACGTTTTCTTCGCACCGGCGATTTAGGGTTCGTGCGCGACGGCGAGTTGTATATCGTCGGGCGGCAAAAGGATCTGATCATCATCCGCGGTCGCAATCACTACCCGCAGGACATCGAGTCGGTGATGCAGCAGGCTCATGCGTCACTCAAGCCTGGTGGCGGCGCGGCTTTTTCGGTCGAGATTAATCACGAAGAGCGGCTCGTGGTGGCCCAGGAGATCGAAACACGTGGTAAAGCGGAAGCGCCTGCGATCATGGAAGCGATCCGCGAAATGATCGCTGAGGAGTTTGAGATACAGCCCGCCGCCGTAGTGCTGATCAGGTCGGGAACCCTTCCGAAAACTTCGAGCGGCAAAGTCCGCCGGGCGGCTTGCCGAGAACGTTTTCTGGCAAACAGTTTGAGAGTCATCGCGGAGTGGCGGGCTCCGGTGGTCGCTGATCAGAAACGTGGCGTGCCGGCTGCGCCTGCCGAGTTGAACGCGGACTCGGTTGGACAATGGCTGGGCCTGCTGTTGAGCGCCAAATTGAATCTCGACGCGCCCGTTAATGTTAATCAACCGATTGCTCGCTACGGTATCGACTCTCTATTGGCCCTCGAATTGACGCATACGATCGAAACCGCCCTCGGCGTGAAGCTGTCGTTGACGAGTTTCCTCCGTAACAAAACCATTGCCAATCTCGCAAATGAAATATTGATCCAACTGGCGCAGGCTAAACGCCCGACGGCGGTCGCAGATGTTTCAAGCGTGAGTGACGAAGGTGAGTATCCCTTGTCTCACGGTCAGCAGGCGCTTTGGACTCTGCAACACGTGTCGCCGGAAAGCACCGCCTATAACGTCTCGGTAGCCGCGCGAATTCACGGCGAGGTGGATGCTGGCGCCATGCGCCGCGCACTCGGTGCGTTGGTCCAGCGTCATCCGATGTTGCGCGCGAACTTTCCGTCGCGACAAGGTGCGCCTTTTTGCATCGTACCTGAACGCGCGGAGATCTCTTTGCGCGTTGAAGCTGCGGCAGACTTGTCTGAAGAATCGTTAAACGCCCGGTTGCAGGATGAGGCATGGACCACCTTCGATCTTGAGAGCGGGCCATTGCTGCGCGTCATTCTGTTTGAGAGGTCCGCGCGAGAGTACGTCTTGCTGCTCAGTGCCCACCACTTGATCGTTGATTTCTGGTCGCTGGCAGTGTTGATTGGTGAACTGGGCCAGTTCTACGAAGCGGAAATTGAAGCCAGGCCGGCGGCCTTGGAGCCGGCGGTCGCACTTTATTCGGACTACGTTCGCTTGCAGGAAGAACTGCTCCGCGGTCCCGACGGCGAGCGCTTACGAAAGTACTGGCTTCAGCAGTTAGCAGGTGAGTTTCCTGCGCTCGATCTCCCAACTGACCACACGCGTCCCTCGGTGCAGACTTATCGTGGCGCGTCGGTATCAGCCAAACTGGACCAACCCCTGACTGAGCGGCTGAAGCTACTCGCCGTCAGTCATGAAGCTACGTTATTCATGACCATGCTGGCGGCGTTCCAGGTATTGCTTTACCGGTACACCAGTCAGGAAGACATCCTGGTTGGCTCGCCATCTTCAGGCCGTGGGTCAGCGGAGTTTTCGGGCACGGTCGGTTACTTCGTAAATCCCCTGGTGCTTCGCGGCAAAGTCTCTGGCGACAAATCGTTTTCGGAGTTTCTCACCGCGACGCGAATGACTGCGCTCGAAGCCTTCGAGCATCAAGACTACCCTTTCGATCTACTGGTTAAGCAGTTGCAGCCGGAACGCGATCCCGCTCGCCCAACGTTGTTCCAGGTGATGTTCGCGTTTCAGAAGACGCGTTTGCGCGAGGATGATGAGTTGTCCGCCTTCGCGCTCGGGGCAAGCGGCGTCAGATTGAAACTAGGCAGCCTGTCGCTGGAATCGTTGGCGCTGGACCAACGCGCCGCGCAGTTCGATCTATCGCTGACCATGGCCGAAGTTGCCCCGGGATTGGCAGCTTCTTTCGAGTACAACACGGACCTGTTTGAACGCTCGACCATCGAACGACTGAGTGAGCATTTCCGAATACTGCTGCAAGGCATTGTTGACGACCCGCACGCTAGTTTGTCGCAACTTCCGCTGCTCCCAGAGGCCGAGAGACGCCAACTGCTGTACGACTGGAACGACACGCAAGCAGAGTTTGTATCGTTGTCGTGCGTGCATGAATCGTTTGCGCAACAGTCGGCGCGAACGCCCGACCGGACTGCAATTTCTTCCGATCTCGAGACCTGGACTTATCGCGAGTTGAACGAACGTGCGAACCGCCTGGGACATTACCTGCGCGCGCGTGGGGTCGGACCAGATGTGACGGTTGGCATCTGTGTTCCGCGTTCCGGCGCGATGCTGGCGTGCGTCCTTGGCGTGCTCAAGGCCGGTGGCGCTTACGTTCCGCTCGATCCATCGTATCCGCGCGAGCGTTTGTCCTGCTTGCTTGAAGACAGCGGCACGTTGCTGGTGCTGACCGAACAAAAGTTTGTGGGTCAACTCGGCTTATCTGAAGCACGACTAATACTGCTCGACGTCGATGGTTCGGCGATCGAGGCCGAGAGTGACGCCGACCCGTTACCCATCGCAACGAGCGAAAATCTCGCTTATGTGACCTACACGTCGGGCTCGACCGGAAAACCGAAAGGCGTGATGGTCCAACACGGCTCACTGGCAAACTACATACGTGGGGCTAGTGCGGCGTACGAGATCGTACCGGGGGATCGCGTTCTGCAGTTCCTGCCCTTTAGCTTCGATGGGAGCGCGGAAGAGATTTTCGCGTGTCTGGCAAGCGGTGCGACTCTGGTACTGCGCGACGGTGAAGTGCCTAAAGATCCGGCAGCGTTTCTGCGAGAATGCCGCGATAAGAAGTTAACCGTACTCGATCTTCCCACCACTTACTGGAACGAACTGGTCGCCCACCTGAACAGCGACGATTGGGACACGGCTAGCGCTTTGCGCCTGATCATCATTGGCGGAGATGTAGCTCTGCCGCAACGAGTCGAGCGATGGCAGACAAATGTTGGACGACGCATCCGCCTGGTAAACACCTATGGACCAACCGAGGCGACTATCGTCTCAACGATGTGTGATCTCACCAGCGATCACACGAGCAGATCGGTTCCGATCGGACGCCCCGTTGCCAATACTCAGGCACATATTTTAGACCACCGCCTGCAACTGTTGCCTGCCGGTGCAAGGGGTGAATTGTATCTCGGCGGGGCCGGCATCAGTCGCGGCTATCTCGGCGATCCGGGATTGACTGCTGAGAAGTTCCTGCCCGACCCGTTCAGCTCAACGCCGGGAGCGCGACTCTATCGTACGGGCGATTCCGCGCGTTGGAGACACGATGGACAGATAGAGTTTCTGGGACGCATGGACCAGCAGGTGAAGATTCGCGGCTATCGAATCGAACCGGCTGAAGTGGCGGCCGCACTGCAACGCCACGAAGCAGTGCGTGAAGCGGTCGTCATAGCGCGGGGGGCAGATGATGGGCGCAGTCTCGCAGCTTATGTCGTGGTTGATAAAGAGCGAGAAACGACGGCGACGAAACTGCGGAAATTCTTAGCGGATCGTTTGCCAAGGCACATGATCCCGGCGTCGTTCACGCTGTTGGAAGCATTGCCTCGGTTGCCAAACGGCAAGCTTGATCGCCGCGCCTTGCCGCCGCCGGCGACTGAACCTTCCGGACCGGATGGATCTCACCTCGTGCCGCGCACCTCTGTCGAACGGGTGCTGTGTGATCTCTGGGCCAATGTTCTAAAGCTCGAGCGCGTTGGTATTGGCGATAACTTCTTTGAACTAGGCGGCGATTCGATTCTTGGCATTCAGGTAGCGGCACGTGCTCGTCTTGCCGGGCTTCAAGTGTCTCCGAGCCAGATATTCCAATATCCAACTCCGGGTGAGTTGGCCGCCGTCGTTTCCACCGGCATTGCAACCTACGTCGAGCAGGAACCGATTACTGGGGATGTGCCGTTCACGCCGGTTCAGCGTTGGTTTGTCGAGCAGAACTTTGCTGTTCCCGATTACTGGAACATGGCGCTCATGCTCGAGACGCGCGAACGTCTTGACCCCGATCTGCTGGAGCGAGCATTTGCACGCCTGTTCGAGCAGCACGAGGCGCTGCGATTGCGATTTGTACTCGAGCCGGAAGGGTGGCGGCAGTTCATCGTCGAGCCTGATGCGAACGACAAGCGATCACACGTGCGCGTCGTTAACCTGTCCGGCATTGAGGAAAACCAGCAACAGCAGATGTTGGAGACGATTGCTGAAGAGACACAAGCCCAACTCAATCTGGCAAACGGCGAGTTGCTGCGCGCCGTGTTGTTCGAGTTTGGTGCCGGGCGCGCGCAACGTCTCTTGATCGTCGTACACCATCTTGCGATTGACGGCGTCTCGTGGCGAATCCTGTTGGAAGATTTGGGCCGTGTCTATCAACAATTGCAGCGCGGCGAGGCCGCCAACTTCCTGCCGAAGACTACGTCTTTCGCGCGCTGGGCGAAATTGCTGGAAGAGCACGCACACTCCGAGACAACTCGAGGCGAGCTCGATTATTGGACCAGTTTATCTGCAAAACCAGTGAAGCCGCTTCCAATCGATTTGCCTGGCGGAAGCAACGTCGAAGGTGAGACAGGAACGATTACGGTCGCGCTCGACGCTGACGAGACACAGGTGCTGTTGCGGGATGTAGCGCAGGTATACCAGATCCTGATTAACCACATGCTGCTGACGGCCTTGCTTGAAACCTTCCGCGATTGGACTGGGGAAGAGTCAATCCTGATTGAGCTTGAAGGACACGGGCGCGAGGATCTTTTTGTTGACGTAGACCTCTCGCGTACGGTTGGCTGGTTTACCAACGCATTTCCAGTATTGGTCGAAGCGAAGCCGGGACTGAAACAGCGCGAGTTATTGCAGGCGGTGGGGCAACAGTTAGATAGCATCCCACGGCATGGAATTAGTTACGGACTGCTACGTTACCTCAACAATGACGCAGCGCAACAAATGCGTCGCCTTCCCGAACCCGAAGTCAGTTTTAACTATCTGGGACAGTTAGACCAGATGCTGGATGACTCCGCGCTCCTCCTCCAGGCGCCCGAGTCATACGGAAAGACTCGTCATGTCAGCGCGCTCCGCAGCCGGCTTTTGGAGATCAATGCCTACGTGATCGGCCGGCAGTTGAAGATCGAATGGGGTTATAGCAATGCTTTCCACCGGAAGCAGACGATAGCAGGTCTCGCCCAACGGTTTGTGCAAGCGTTGCGGAGTATCATCAAGGAATGTCGCGAGCGACACGCAGATGTCGTGGACCGTGTTGCCGGCGAGGTCGAAGACAGCTACCCGCTTTCTCCGCTCCAACAGGGGATACTCTTTCACAGTTTGTACAACCCCGGCTCGACCATTTACACGGGGCAATTGAGTTTCGCGCTCCAGGGCAATCTCGACGTCGAAGCTTTCACGCATGCGTGGCGTCGCGCTGTCGAGCGTCATGCAATCTTACGTAGCGCTTTCATCTGGGAGAATCTCGAAGAGCCGCTACAAAGAGTCAATCGCACCGTGAAGGTGTCGGTCGAAAGGCACGACTGGCGTGAGCTTCCGGAGGTGGACCATGAGCACCGGCTGAACAGTTTGTTGGAAGAGGAACGACGTCGTGGATTCGATCTGACCGCTGCTCCGTTGATGCGTCTGAAGCTGGTGCAACTCAGCAACGAGTCGTACAGGTTTATCTGGACCCATCACCATCTATTGTTAGACGGTTGGTCCATGGCGCTACTGCTTAAAGAAGTTTTCGAAGACTACCAGGCTCTGAACGAGGGCCGCGATGAGCGCCGGGGGGCTGGCCGCGAATATAGCGATTACATCGCCTGGCTACGGCAACAGGATACAGAGCGCGCGAAGTTGTTCTGGCGTTCCTATCTCAAGGGTTTTTCGGCGCCGACTGCGCTAGTGGTGGACCATGCTCCGGCCGATGCGTCGCGCGTACCCGACACACGCCGTTCACGCGTGTGTCATTCGCAAGCTGAGAGCGACCGGTTGCGCGCATTCGCGCGGCGGCACCAGTTGACGCTAAACACGCTGGTCCAGGGTGCATGGGCACTGCTGCTAAGCCGTTACAGTCGTGAAACTGACGTTCTCTACGGCGCGACCGTTGCCGGGCGCCCCGCGAGTTTCGCGGGCATTGAGCAGATGGTCGGCCTTTTTATAAACACACTTCCGGTGCGCGTGCGTGTGCGGCCCGAGATGTCTGTCAACGCGTGGCTCAGGCGCCTTCAGGCTGAGCAAGCGACCTCGCGAGAGTACGAACACAGTCCATTGGTCGAGCTACAGGCATTGAGTGAGACCCCGCGCGGCATGCCGCTGTTTGAGAGTCTGTTGGTGTTTGAGAATTATCCGCTGGATGCCGCCACGTTCGGCAGTGGCACCGGTTTGAAGGCGAGCGATGTTTGGTGGTTCGACCAGACCAACTACCCGCTGACGCTGGTGGCCACGCCCGCAGGCGAATTGTCGCTGGAGATTTTCTACGACGGGCATCGTTTCACGAGCGACGTGGTCCAGCGCATGCTCGGCCACTTGCAGACCGTGCTGAATAGTTTCACCGCTGATCTCCTTCGATCAGTGGGGGAAATACCGCTCGTCACCGCCAGTGAACGATCTGTTTTGCTATCGCAATGGAACGACACTCGAAAAGACAGTTCACGGCAAAAGCGGTGCGTGCACCAGCTTTTCGAAGAGCAGGTCCGGGAGACGCCTGATCAGATCGCAGTTGTTTCCGGCACTGAACGAGTGACTTACGGCGAGTTGAATGTGCGCGCGAATCGCCTGGCGCACTACCTTTTGCGCAACGGTGTCGAAACGGAATCGCGCGTGTGCATCTGTCTCGAGCCCGGCGTCGAGATGATCGTGGCCGTGCTCGGCGTGCTGAAAGCCGGCGCGGCTTACGTTCCACTCGACCCGGCGTATCCCGAGAGCCGGTTGGCTTTCATGGCGGGTGATTGCGGCGCTCGCGTGTTGCTGACTGAGAGTCGCCTGCTGAATGGCCGAATGCGTGATACGAACTTGCGCGCAGTTTGCTTCGACACCGAGCGAGCCGAAATCATGCGTGAGTCGCCGGGCGATCCGGCCGTGAAGGTTTTGGGCGATAACCTGATTTATGTCATTTACACATCAGGCTCCACCGGACGGCCCAAAGGCGCGGGCGTCACCCATGCCGGCTTTGGGAATCTGGTCAAATGGTTCGCTTCGGAGTTTGGGCTGACAGAATGCGAGCGGGTTTTGATCACGTCGTCGTTCAGCTTTGATTTGACGCAGAAAGACATCTTCACGCCGTTGACGGTGGGAGCGCGGCTTCACTTTCCGAGATCGCCTTTCTACGATCCTGCGGAAATCGTCGAGACAATTTCCGAAATAGGAATCACCTTTCTCAACTGCACGCCGAGCGCTTTTTATCCCCTGATTGATGTTGCTGGACCAGGCGGTAAGAAGTTGGCATCACTGAAACACGTCTTCCTGGGCGGCGAGCCGATCAACCTTGCGCGGTTGCGTGAGTGGACGTCTACCGCGCACTTCAATGGGGAGATCGTAAACACTTACGGCCCGACTGAATGCACTGACACGTGTTCCTCATTTCGACTGATCGATCTCGAGCACGCGACGAGCACGCCTCCGATCGGAAGGCCAAACGATAACGCCGAGTTATTCATTCTGGACGAGCATCTGAACCTCGTTCCGCAGGGTGTCGCCGGAGAGTTATGTGTCGGTGGTGTTGGCGTTGGCAGAGGTTATCTGAACGATTCGTTTTTGACGGCAGAGCGCTTTGTTCCTCATCCGTACAGCTCCGTGCCCGGCGCGCGGCTTTATCGCACAGGCGACCTGGCCCGGCACTTGCCCGGCGGAAATATCGACTTTCTCGGACGCCTCGATCATCAAGTCAAGGTGGCTGGTTATCGCATCGAGCTCGGCGAAGTCGAGACGGCGCTGGTCCAACATCAAGCTGTGAAAGATTGCGTTGCCATAGTTCGGGCTGATGCGCATGGCGACGTGCGCCTGGTCGCTTACGTTGTGCCCGAGCAGAGCGCTCAGCCATGCGATGCAACGATGCTGCGACATTACCTCGCGGACAGTTTGCCGGCATACATGATCCCGTCTGTGTTCGTATCGCTTGAACACCTGCCACTGACCCCCGGAGGAAAAGTGGACCGCCGCGCATTGCCCGCGCCTGACACGACTGGCAACGTCACCGGCCCTGGGTATCTCGCACCGCGTACGCCGCTCGAGGAGGTGCTGGCAGGAATCTGGCGTGACGTTTTGGAAGTCGAACGGGTGGGGATTCACGACAATTTCCTCGATCTCGGCGGCCAATCAATGCTGGCGATGCGTTGTGTTTCTGCGATGAATCAACTGTTCCGCATGAAGATTCCGTTACGAATCCTGTTTGAGACTGCGAATCTCGAGGGGTTGGCCCAGGCGCTGAGGGCGTCTGAAGACCAACCCGGAAAGTTAGAAAAGATCGCGCGCGTATTACAAAAGGTAAAGGGTGTTTCGGCCGAAGAGTTACAAAAACAGTTGCGGCAAAAGCGGGCTTTGCACAAAAAGTCGGCTGGTCGAAAATCTAGCCGCGATTGAAAATCTTGTGAATCATGTGAATCTTGTAAATTCTGTAAAAATGCTCTGCGCGCCTGAATCCGGAAGCACCGCTTCACATGATTTACAAGATTAGACAGGATTAACAGGATTTTTTGTGCAAGCGGAAAAATCAACGTTAAAGAAGATGCGTGAATTGTCGAAAGAGATAGGCGTTTCCGCCGAAGAGTTAGAGCTGCTCGAGTATCTGCTCGAAGAAGAAGGACTGGCGGACGCCTCTCCTGAACAGGCTATTCCGCGTCGTGAATCAGAGGATGATATCCCCCTCTCGTTCGCGCAGGAGCGTCTCTGGTTTTTGGATCAACTGCAACCAGGTGACGCCGCTTATAACATGCCTGGCATTGCGTGGTTGGACGGCGACTTGAACGTCGCTGCGCTGGAACGAAGTCTCAACGAGATAATTCGACGGCATGAAGGTTTACGCACTACGTTTCGCGCGCATCGCGGACGCGCCGTGCAAGTGATCTCGCCGTCGCTGCACCTGTCGTTATCGCCGATCGATCTCTCTCATTTATCCGAAG
Source organism: uncultured Acidobacteriota bacterium (assembly GCA_963708055.1). Classification (GTDB taxonomy): domain Bacteria; phylum Acidobacteriota; class Blastocatellia; order Pyrinomonadales; family Pyrinomonadaceae; genus PSRF01. The sequence goes on from OY970193.1 coordinate 5,013,093, forward strand.
CCGAAAGAGAAGCGGAAGCGGGGCGGCTGGCGCGAGCAGAAGCCGAAAAGCCGTTTGACCTGAGGCGTGGACCACTGTTGCGGGCTGGATTGGTGCGGTTGTCAGAGAGCCACCACCTGTTGCTGGTGACGTTGCACCACATGATTGCGGATGGTTGGTCGATAACGTTGCTGGTGCAGGAGTTGGGGATACTTTATGCGGCCTACAGCGGAGGTGATGAGTCGCCGCTGCGGGAACTGGAAATTAGCTACGGTGACTACGCGGTGTGGCAGCGGGAGTGGCTGAGCGGGGAGCGGCTGGAAAAGGAGTTGGGTTACTGGCGGGAGCAGTTGAGCGGAGCCTTGCCGGTGCTGAAGTTGCCGCAGGCGCAGGCGCGAAGTGGGGAGAGAGGACGGCGCGGGGCGGTGGCGACAGTGCGGTTGAGCCGGGAGTTGACGCAGGACTTGCGCGAGTTGGGAAGGCGAGAAGGAGCGACGCTGTTCATGACGCTGCTGGCGGCGTGGCAGGTGTTGCTGTGGCGGTTGAGTGGCGAAAGAGATGTGGTGGTGGGAACGCCGGTGGCGGGGCGCGGGCGCGGCGAGTTGGAGCCGTTGATTGGATTTTTCGTGAACACGCTGGTGCTGCGGACGAAGTTGGAAGCGGAGGCGAGTTTCGCGGCGGTGCTGGGGCGAGTACGGGAAGTATGTTTGGCGGGATATGCGCATCAGGAAGTGCCGTTTGAGCGGGTGGTGGAGGAGTTGAGACCGGAGCGAGAGTTGAGCCACACGCCGTTGTTTCAAGTGCTCTTCGCTTTGCAGAACACGCCGCTGCCCCAGATCGATTTGCCCGGACTGCGCATGCGCCTCGAAGACACGACGAGTGGCACGACGAAATTCGATCTCGCGCTGGAGATGACTGAAGACGGGGACGAACTGATCGGTGCCTGGCAATACGATACGGATGTCTTCGACGCGGCCACGATCAAGCGCATGGCAGCTCACTACCAGACATTACTTGAAAGTATCGTTGCTGATCCCGGATGTGGAATTCACGAACTGCCGTTGATGATCAGCGACGAGCAACGCGCGTTACTTACTGAGCACAACGCCACTCAAGTTGCTTATCCGCGACACACACTTCTCCACGAACTGTTTGAAGCACAAGCAGCAGCCAGTCCGGGCGCTATCGCCGTCGTCAGCGAGCCGGCTTGTTTGACTTATGCAGAACTGAACCAGCGCGCTAACGAGCTTGCGCATCACCTGCGAAGTCTCGGCGTGCTTCCGGAAGTCCGCGTCGGCGTATTGCTCGAACGTTCCGCGGATCTCGTCGTCGCCCTGCTGGCCGTTTTGAAGGCCGGCGGAACCTGCGTGCCGCTTGATCCTTCGTATCCGCCCGAGCGTTTGAGGCTACTACTCGGAGATTCGCACTCGCGTGTAGTGCTGACGCATGAACAGTTTGCTGAATGGATCTCGGAGAGCGGTGCGCAGGTTCTTTGTCTCGACTCGTTCGTCTCAACGCATGGCGGGCAAAACCTGGTCACCGCGGCCGGCGCGGAAAACGTGGCCTACGTGATCTACACCTCAGGCTCGTCGGGCAGGCCGAAGGGCGTGATGGTTACACATAGCGCACTCTGTAATCACATGCGCTGGATGCGCGACACGTTTGCCCTCAACGAAGCGGATGTGTTCCTGCAAAAGACTCCCATCGGTTTCGACGCTTCGGTGTGGGAGTTCTATGTGCCGTTGCTGGCCGGCGCAAAGTTAGTAATGGCGCGACCGGGTGGACACCAGGATAGCTCCTATCTGGTGCAGACGATCATTGAACACGGAGTGACAGTGATCCAGATCGTACCGATGTTGCTGCGGATGCTGGTCGAGGAGCCCGGACTTAGCTCGTGTGCAAACTTGAGGTTCGTGTTCTGCGGCGGCGAGGCGTTAAGCGAAGACCTGGCAGCGCGATGTCGTGAACGAATACCCAAGGCGCGTTTGTGCAACCTGTATGGACCAGCGGAAACAACTATCGACGCTACCTACTGGGTGTCCGACACTTCGAGTTCTACTGCGACAGTGCCGATTGGAAGGCCGGTCGCAAACGTGCGCGCGTATGTTTTGGACCAATGGCTGCGGCCAGTGCCGGTTGGAGTCGTGGGAGAGTTGTACCTGGACGGCGCCGGACTCGCGCGCGGGTACGAAGGACGTCCGGACCTGACCGCAGAGCGATTCGTGCCGAACCCGTTCAGAGATGATTACGGTGAACGGATGTACCGAACAGGTGACAACGTGCGCCGGTTGCCGGGAGGTGAACTCGAGTTTCTCGGGCGCGTCGATGGACAGATAAAGGTGCGTGGTTCGCGCGTGGAGTTGGGTGAGGTTGAGGCCGCGTTGTGCGCTCACTCGTGCGTGGTTGCGGCCGCGGTCGTGGGACGGGATGACACCTCCGGCGAGCGGCGCCTGGTGGCGTACGTGGTAACCGTGGACGAACGCGAGAATTTAGCGGCCGAACTACGCCGTTATTTAAAGGAGCGGTTGCCAGGTCCGATGGTGCCGAGTGTGTTCGTGCGAATGGAGACGTTACCGGTGTTGCCGAGCGGAAAAGTGGACCGCCGCGCGCTGCCGGTTCCGGACCGTTTTGAGCGAACTCAGCAAGCTGACTATCGGCCACCGCGCACGCCTGTGGAGGAAACGCTTGGCGGTATCTGGGAAGAGCTGTTGGGTCGAGATCCGGTAGGCGCGGACGACGATTTCTTCGATCTTGGCGGGCATTCACTGCTTGCGACGCAGTTTATTTCGCGCGTGCAAGAAGCCTTGTCAGTGGAGTTGCCGCTCAGCCGGGTCTTTCAAACACCGGTCCTTTCGGACCTGGCGGAATTCATCGTGCAAAAACTGAGGCGCGGTGGCCGGCACAGTGAAACATCGCTACGGCACGCCTCGCGCGAGCAGCTATTACCGCTTTCTTTCGCTCAACAGAGGCTTTGGTTTCTCGATCAGTTAGAGCCAGGCAATCCGGTTTACAACACGCCCGGCGCCCTGCGTTTGCAAGGGATGCTCGACATCGCCGCGCTCAAGCGAGCTTTGAGCGAGATCGTGCGCCGGCACGAAACCTTGCGCACCGCCTTCGATAGTTCACAAGGAACTCCTATCCAGATCATTTCGCCGCCGCGCCCGTTGGCCATTCCATTGATCGATCTATCGGGGCTGAACGAAATCGACCGCGAGCGTGAGGCCAGAAGGTTGATAAGGGAAGACGCGCAACATCGATTCGACTTGTCGCATGGCCCGCTGCTGCGCGCAACGCTGTTGCGATTACGCGAAGGCGAGCACCTCCTCTTGTTCACCATGCACCACATCATCAGCGACGGCTGGTCCGCAAGCGTGCTGGCGCGTGAAGCAACGAGACTTTACGCGGCTTTCACCGGGCAACCGATGGCGCCGTTGGAAGAGTTGCGGTGGCAATACGCCGATTATGCGGTCTGGCAGCGCGAGTGGTTACGCGGTGAAACGCTCGACGCACAGCTCGACTACTGGCGAAAGCAGTTTGATGAGTTGCCGCCATTGCTCGAACTGCCGTTGGACCATCCGCGGCCTAAAGCAAGCAGCTTGCGTGGCGCCTTCATCCCGGTTGAGTTTACTGAAGCGCTAACGAAGAGATTGAAGGAGCTGAGTCGAAGCGAAGGCGCGACGCTGTTCATGACGATACTGGCCGCGTTTCAGATTTTGCTCTCGCGCTACGCGGCACAACCTGACGTGACGGTTGGCGTGCCGGTCGCGAACCGTCGCCGGCGCGAGTTCGAAAGCTTGATCGGTTTCTTCGTCAACACGCTCGTGTTGCGCACGAATCTGGGAGGTGATCCGACGTTTCGCGAACTGCTCGGGCGTGTGCGTAGAGTCTCGCTCGGCGCATATGCGCATCAAGACGTGCCGTTCGAGATGCTGGTAGAACAACTCCAACCCGTGCGCGATGCCGGAGGCACGCCGCTTTTCAACGTTCTGTTTGTTTTTCAGAACGCGCCCCCAGTGGATCTGGAATTACCCGGATTGAAGGTCGAGCAACTGGATGTCGAGACTGGCACGGCGAAGTTTGATCTGATGTTGTCGCTCGAGGAGTCTGACGGAAGATTGCGCGGTGTTTTTGAGTACAGCACGGACCTGTTCGATGAGTCCACTATCCAACGGATGCTGGGACATTTCGAAACACTGCTCGAAGGCGTGGTGCAGTATCCGGAGCGTTGCATCTCAGAGTTGCCGCTACTCAAGGCGGAAGAGGAACGAGAACTGTTGGTCGAGTGGAACTGCACGGCGGCAGAAGCTCCGCGGACTCGTTGTATTCACGATCTCTTTTTCGAGCAGGTGACGCGAACGCCGGACGAATTGGCTGTCGTCTGCGGGACTGAGTGTTTGACCTATCGCGAATTGGACCATGCGGCTAGCCGGTTAGCACACGCTCTGCGGCGTGAAGGTGTCGGGCCTGAGTCAGTGGTCGCCGTTGCGACTGAACGTTCGACCAGAATGGCGGTGGCAGTGCTCGCCGTGTTGAAAGCGGGTGCGGCATACCTGCCGCTCGATCCTGAATACCCGCATGAGCGCCTTTTGTTTATGCTCGAAGATACGCGTGCGTCCGTCGTGCTGACAGAGCAACATCTGCTGGGGCGACTACCTGCGCACGGCGCCCGCGCGATTTGTCTCGACACTGATGCGGATTTGATCGCTTGCGAGAGCGACGCGATTCCGAAAACCGGCGCGTCCAGCAACAACCTCGCCTACGTCATCTACACTTCTGGTTCGACCGGCCGGCCCAAAGCCGTGGTGATGTCTCATCGCGCGCTCTGCAACCTCGTCACCTTTCAGTTGAATAGCAGTCGTGCGAGTGCACGGACACTGCAATTTGCCTCACTCAACTTCGATGTTTCTTTCCAGGAGATGTTTTCCACCTGGTGCGCGGGCGCGACGCTCGTGCTGGTCGACGAGGAAACGCGCCGCGACGCCGGAGCGTTGTTGCGTCTGCTGATCGAACAGCGGGTGGAAAGACTGTTTTTGCCCGTCGTCGCTTTGCAACATCTGGCTGAAGCGAGCGAAGTTGAAGGAATTGTGCCGCGCGATCTGCGCGAGGTTATTACCGCGGGTGAGCAGTTGAAGATCACGCCGCCGATCGAGCGCCTGTTCGCGAAACTCGATGGCTGTCGTCTGGATAATCACTACGGCCCGACGGAAACACATCTGGCAACCATGTGGAGATTGGAAAAGGCAGCCGGCGAATGGCCCAGGCTTCCGCCGATCGGTGGTCCAATAGCGAATGTGCAGGTCTACGTGTTGGACCAACATTATCGTCCCGTGCCGCCCGGGGTTGTGGGCGAGCTTTACATCGGTGGCGAGGGGTTGGCGCGAGGATATTTCAACCGTCCGGATCAGACGGCGGAGCGGTTTATTCCGAATCCATTCAGCGGCGAAGCTGGTGCTCGTATGTACCAGACCGGCGACCTGGTGCGACATGTTGACCAAGGGCGCCTGGCGTATATCGGTCGCAGCGACCGCCAGGTAAAAGTGCGTGGTTTCCGCGTCGAGGTTGGAGAGATCGAGGCCACAATCAAGCTTCACCGCGACGTGCGGCAATCAGTGGTCACGGATTGGGAACATGAAGATGGCCGGAAGGTGCTTGCGGCATACGTGGTCGCGGCGGCCGGCGCTCCGGCGACGCTAACCAGCGAACTTAAAGGGCTGCTGCGCGATCGTCTTCCCGAATATATGGTCCCGGCCTGGTTCATGCGGATGGATCAGTTGCCAATGTTGCCAAACGGGAAAGTGGACCGGCGCGCGTTGCCTGCTCCGGACAGGACCGTCCACAAAGACGACTACCGCACTGCGCGCACGCCGATCGAGGAAGTGCTATGTGGAATCTGGGAACAGGTGCTCGGCAGAGAGCGAGTGCTTGCGGAGGACGACTTCTTCGAGTTGGGCGGCCATTCGCTGCTGGCAACGCAATTGATGTCGCGCGTGCGGCAGTCGTTTCGGATCGAAGTTCCTCTGCGCCTGCTGTTTGAGCATCCGACGCCGGCGAGGTTGGCCCAGGTTGTCGAAGCCGAAATGCGTGCTGGTCGCGAGCCGCTTCCGCCAGTGCGTCCAAGAGTGGGTGAAGCGAACGCGCCGCTTTCGTTTGCGCAACAACGGCTGTGGATTCTCGATAAGTTGGAACCAGGCAGCGCCACTTACAATCTTCCTTCCGCACTGCGGATTGAGGGTCTGCTGAACGTCGCCGCGCTGGAACAATGTTTCAACGAGATAATTCGACGGCATGAAGTTTTACGCACTACGTTTGCCATCATCGACGGCGAACCCGCCCAGTTCACAAGCACGCCCGTACCCATCGACCTGGCCGTTCTAGATCTCAGTCAGTTACCGGAAGCTGAAAGAGAAGCGGAAGCGGGGCGGCTGGCGCGAGCAGAAGCAGAAAAGCCGTTTGACCTGAGGCGTGGTCCATTGTTGCGGGCCGGGTTGGTGCGGTTGTCGGAGAGCCACCACCTGTTGCTGGTGACGTTGCACCACATGATTGCGGATGGATGGTCGATAACGTTGCTGGTGCAGGAGTTGGGGATACTTTATGCGGCCTACAGCGGAGGTGATGAGTCGCCGCTGCGGGAACTGGAAATTAGCTACGGTGACTACGCGGTGTGGCAGCGGGAGTGGCTGAGCGGGGAGCGGCTGGAAAAGGAGTTGGGTTACTGGCGGGAGCAGTTGAGCGGAAGCTTGCCGGTGCTGAAGTTGCCGCAGGCGCAGGCGCGAAGTGGAGAGAGAGGACGGCGCGGGGCGGTGGCGACAGTGCGGATGGGGCGGGAGTTGACGCAGGACTTGCGCGAGTTGGGAAGGCGAGAAGGAGCAACGCTGTTTATGACGCTGCTGGCGGCGTGGCAGGTGTTGCTGTGGCGGTTGAGTGGAGAAAGAGATGTGGTGGTGGGAACGCCGGTGGCTGGGCGCGGGCGAGGTGAGTTGGAGCCGTTGATTGGATTTTTCGTGAACACGCTGGTGCTGCGGACGAAGTTGGAAGCGGAGGCGAGCTTCGCGGCGGTGCTGGGGCGAGTGCGGGAAGTATGTTTGGCGGGATATGCGCATCAGGAGGTGCCGTTTGAGCGGGTGGTGGAGGAGTTGAGACCGGAGCGAGAGTTGAGCCACACGCCGTTGTTTCAAGTGCTCTTCGCTTTGCAGAACATGCCAACACACGAACTCGCGCTCTCGGATCTGCAATTGACTGCGCTCGAGATCGAGAACCCCGCCGCACGTTTCGATTTGGCACTCGAAGTTTCTGAGATAGCAGATGAACTTGATTGCCGCCTGACGTACGACATTGACTTGTTTGACGCCGCCACGATCGCACGCATGGCCCAACACTTCCTGAATCTTGTACGGGAGATTACGGCGGATCCGGAGCAGCCAATCTCGGCTGTCACCTTCCTGAGCAACGATGAACGCCAACAATTGTTGTTTGAGTGGAACCGCACGCGGATGGATTTTCCGAACGATCGTTGCATCAACGAACTCTTTGAGGCGCAGGCAGAACGAACGCCTGAGGCGCTCGCTGTCGTCTTCGGCGATCTGCGTCTTTCCTATCGCGAACTGAACGAACGAGCTAATCAACGGGCGCATCGCCTGCGAAACTTCGGCGCCGGACCGGAAACGTTGATCGGTCTCTGCGTCGAACGCGCGCCGGAAATGATCATCGGCCTGCTCGCGATCCTGAAGGCCGGCGCGGCTTATGTCCCGCTTGCGCCCGACTCTCCGCCAGAGCGCCTGGGGATGATCGTGAAAGAGGCCGGAATCAAGCTGCTCCTGACGCAAGAAAAATTGATGGACCGACTGCCTGCCGGAATTGCTCACTTGTGGCCGCTTGATTCTGATCAAAAGCTCATCGAGAGCACGAAAAACCCTGTGAGGAAGGCCGAAGCGGGCAATCTGGCGTACGTAATCTACACCTCGGGATCGACCGGCAGTCCAAAAGGCGTGGAGATCACGCATCGCAATCTGGTCCATTCAACCAGCGCGCGTTTCGTCTACTACGATGAGCCGGTGCGAAGCTTCGTACTGGTCTCGCCTTTTTTCTTCGACAGTTCGGTGGCGGGGATCTTTTGGACGTTGTGCCAGGGCGGAAAACTGGTGCTGCCGCCGAAAGATTTCGAGCAAGACTTCCCCGGCTTAGCGACTTTGATCGAAGACGAAAACGCCTCTCACTTGTTATGCCTGCCGGTGGTCTATTCGCTGCTGCTGCGTCAGGCTGCTCCCAAACAACTGAAGAGCCTGAGCACTGTAATCGTGGCCGGCGAACCGTGCCCAATTGAGTTGCCAAAGCGCCAGCTCGAAGCAATGCCTGATGGGCCGAACGCAGCTTTGTACAACGAGTATGGACCAACGGAGGCTACCGTATGGACCACCGTTTACAAGTGCGTGCCACAGGAAAGGGCGACGGCCGTGGCGACCATTCCTATTGGGCGTCCAGTGTCCAACGTGCAAACGTATGTGCTGGACGACGCCCGCCAGCCTGTGCCGGTTGGCGTCGTTGGCGAAGTGTATATCGGCGGCGAGGGACTGGCCCGGGGATACCTCGACAGCCCCGCGCTAACGGCTGAGCGGTTCGTGCCGCATCCTTTCAGCCTCGAACCGGGAGCACGGCTGTATGCGACCGGAGATCTCGCTCGTTATCTCACCGGCGGCGACCTTGAGTACCTCGGGCGCCGCGATCATCAAGTCAAAATACGCGGTTATCGCATCGAGTTGGGCGAGATAGAAATGGCCCTGCTCGATCATCCAGCGGTGCGTGAGGCAGCGGCGACAGTAGCGGATGAACGGCGTGTCGTTGCCTATCTCACCGTGAATGGACCAACACTGCCAACCACCGAAGCACTGCGCGACTTCCTGCGGAACAAACTGCCCGGATACATGCTTCCGTCACAGTTTGTCCTGCTCGACCAGATGCCCCTCGGCGCCAACGGTAAATTGGATCGGAGTGCCTTGCCCGCGCTCGTCGCCTCACGGCCAACACTGGCGGCTGCTTACGCTGCTCCGCAGACATTCATCGAGCAGACGATCGCGGAAGTTTGGCGGGAGTTTCTGCGGTTAGAAACAGTTGGAGTCAACGATGTATTTTTCGAACTGGGCGGCCATTCGTTGCTGCTAGTGCTCGTGCACGAAAAGTTGCAGGAACGGCTCGCCCGTGAAGTGCCGATTGCCGACCTGTTCAAATTCCCAACGGTGCGCGCGTTGGCCCAACACCTCAGCGATCCACCCAAAGAAGAGTCGTCAGTTAATTACCAACGAGCAAGTGCAAGACGAGAAGCAGTCAGAGCGCGATCGCAGACAAAGGCGGTGCGGAATGAGTAGTAGCCAGAAGTCTTTTAAGAAAGGTAACGAAGTTTATGGCAACACCAGCATTTTCCAGAAGCACGGTTGACAACCTGCCGACAAACAAGCTGCGGGAAGAACTTGTAGCTTACCTCAAAGAGCTGAAGGAAGACTGCGGTACTCTGCCCAGTGAGCACGCGGTTGTGATTTTGGGCCAGTGGTTTCATCCCCTTCATTATTTTCCGGTATTCCTCTCCCGACTGATATCGGTTACGCCAAACGTCGAAGCGCAAACTTACATTTCGCGCATTCTCTGGGAAGAACTCGGAGAGGGTGATCCGCGACGCGCTCACGAACGGATCTACGTCGAGACGATGGTCGAAGGCGGATTTGTGAAAGAGCAATTTACGGAAGCGCCGCCACTCGACGCGACGCGCAAGCTGATCGCCGGATATGAAAAGGCGTCGAGCGAGTATCTCTCCGGTCTCGGTTTTCTTTACGGCACGGAGGTGGTTGACCTGCCGATGGTGGCCACCATTGGCGCGCTGATGAAACGGTCTACCGGTCTGCGCACGCTGCCGTGGGTCGACATTCATGTCGCGCAGGAACCCGGTCACGTCGCGAGTTCGAGCCAAACGTTGGACCAATCGTTGGACGAGGACGAGCAGCACCTGGTTGTGACCAGTGCTGAAGAGATGTGGACGCTCTGGATTAACTTCTTCAAGTCAATCCGGGAGGAGATTTTGTAGTGCCTTGGTTTTATCTCTGTATCCACAGATTACACAGATTGTTTTATTGAAATCTGTGTAATCTGTGGATACAGAACAAGAGGCTGGTATGAATGAAGCGGATCAGTTCGCGTATGAAATTGCTGTAGTGGGTCTTTCGGGCCGGTTCCCGGGTGCGCCGAATCTCGCTGAGTTTTGGGATCGTCTGTGTGCCGGCGAAGAACTGATCACTTTCTTTTCCGACGAGGAATGCTTGCGTCGCGGCGTAGACCAGGCTGCGCTCAACGATCCGCACTACGTAAAAGCCGAAGCCGTGCTTGAAGATATCGAACTATTTGACGCGGCGTTTTTTGGTTTCACTGCGCGTGAAGCTGAAACACTCGATCCGCAGCATCGCCTGTTTCTCGAAGAATCATGGGCCGCGCTGGAGAACGCGGGTTACAACTCGGAGACTTATCATGGCCGCACCGGCGTATTCGCCGGTGAGAGTCTCAATTCTTACTTTCTGCACAATCTCTACCCGAACCGCAAGCTGCTCGATTCGCTTGGCACTTCACAAGTCGTCATCGGGAACGACCGGGATTACCTCGCCACTCAAGTCTCGTTTCGGATGAACTTAAAAGGGCCGAGTCTTAGCGTGCAAACCGCATGCTCCACTTCGCTGGTGGCCGTACACCTCGCTTGCCAGAGTCTGCTGAATCGCGAGTGTGACATCGCACTCGCGGGTGGTGTTTCAGTCAGCGTCCCCCAGGGACTCGGCGGCCATTATCAGGAGGGCGGCATTATTTCTCCTGACGGGCATTGCCGCGCGTTCGATGCGAAGGCGCGCGGCACCGTTAAGGGAAGTGGCCTCGGTGTAGTGGTACTGAAGCGTCTCGCTGACGCCATCAACGATCGCGACACGATCCACGCGGTCATCAAAGGCTCCGCGATCAACAACGACGGAGCGGTGAAGGTTGGTTACACAGCGCCCGCGGTCGCCGGGCAAGCTGCCGTGATTGAAGAAGCGCTGGCGCTTGCGTCAATCGAGCCCGATACCGTTGGCTACGTCGAGGCGCATGGGACCGGCACGGCGTTAGGCGATCCGGTCGAGATCGCCGCGCTGACGGAGGCATTCCGCACGAGCACTGAGGCGACGGGCTTCTGCGCCATCGGGTCAGTAAAAACCAATATCGGGCATCTTGACGCTGCCGCGGGTGTAGCCGGTCTCATCAAAACGATTCTTGCGCTGGAACACAAACAGATCCCGCCGAGTTTGCATTTTGAGCAACCCAACCCAAACATCGACTTCAGCAATAGTCCTTTCTTCGTCAACACAACGTTACGGCCCTGGGATACAGGCGAAACTCCACGACGAGCGAGCGTAAGTTCCTTCGGCATCGGCGGAACGAATGCCTACGCCGTGTTGGAAGAGGCACCTGCAAGTGTAAGTTCCAACTTCTCCGGTTCACACCATCTGCTGATCGTGTCGGCGAGGACGCAGACCGCTCTGGTCCAGGCAACCGGCAATCTCGCGAGCCACCTGGAGCGATGCAGCAACCTCAACCTTGCCGACGTCTCGTATACCCTGGGCGCGGGCAGAAAAGGATTCGAGCATCGCCTCGCTTTGGTCTGTCGCAATCGTGAAGAAGCAGTGGCGGCACTGAGTGCGCCGGATCGTTCGCGTGTGATTACGGGCGCACCACGGTATGCGAAACGTCCCGTCGCGTTTATGTTTCCGGGACAAGGCGCGCAGTACGTTGGTATGGGCCGCGAGTTGTACGAGCGTGAGCCGGTGTTTAGTGATGAGTTGGACCATTGTGCCGAACTCCTGCGATCGTCGCTCGAAGTCGACTTGCGAGAAATTATCTACGCGAAGGATTTATCGCCTGAAGCAGCAGCTTTACGTTTGGCTGATACGCGCTATGCACAGCCTGCCCTATTCAGTGTTGAGTACGCGTTGGCAAAGCTCTGGATGGCGTGGGGAGTCGTGCCGCAGGCGATGCTCGGGCACAGCATCGGCGAGTACGTGGCGGCTTGTTTGGCCGGCGTCTTTTCTTTGGAAGACGCGCTGCGGTTGGTAGCCGCGCGCGGCGAGATCATGCAGCGGCAACCGCGCGGCGCAATGCTCGCGGTATCGCTTTCACCGCGTGAAACCGAGGCTGTTTTGAGTGAGCAGATTTCGCTTGCAGCGATCAACTCGCCCTCGCTCTGTGTGCTTTCCGGCACGATCGATGCTATCGAAGATTTGGAGCGACGACTTTCAGCCGAAGGCGTGATTTGTCGTCGCCTTCATACGTCGCACGCGTTTCACTCGGCGATGATGACGCCGGCGATGGAGGAGTTTGCGGCGGTGGTCAGCGGCGTTGCGCGAAGCGCACCGCGGATACCATACCTGTCAAACGTGACGGGGCAGTGGATTACTGAAGCAGAAGCGGTCGATCCCGAATACTGGGCACGACATCTGCGCGAACCTGTGCAATTCTCGCAAGGCGTCGCGACCTTGTTGAACGATCCGGTAATGGTGCTGCTGGAAGTTGGACCAGGGCAGACGCTGGGCGCGCTGGCCCAGCAGCAACCAGGCGCGGCGTTGGCTAGCGTCATGCTTGCTTCGCTGCGACCTCCGAAAGGTGAGCAGTCAGAAGTCGAGTTTCTGCTGAAAACAGTTGGCCGGCTTTGGTCGGCGGGTGTGGAGATCGACTGGACCGGCTTTTATGCCGGTCAGCAGCGCCGGCGTGTACCGCTACCAGCGTATCCGTTTGAGCGGCGTCGATATTGGATCGACCCGCCGTCCAGGTCAGTGAAACCCGACATTGTAGCGGTCGCCAGTGAAAATCTGACGGAGCGAATTGAAAACGCCGCGCCCTTCAAAGATACCGAAACATTTTCCACCATCGCCGAGGTCGAAGCATCGGTCATGGAGATCTGGCGCGAACTCTTCGGCAGCAACAGCATTCGCCGCGAGGACAACTTCTTCGATCACGGCGGCAATTCGCTCATCGCGCTTCAACTCGTGGCCCAACTCCGCGCGACTTTCAAGATCGATCTGCCTTTGCGCGTCATCTTCGAAACGCAAACTGTGACGGCACTCGCCGGTCGCATTTTTGAGACGGTTACTCAGGAACAGGAAATTGCCGAGCTCGACAGTTTGCTGCGCGAGATCGAATCGCTAACGCCTGAAGAATTGCAGGTGCGACTCGAGGCTGAATCCAGTACAGTTCCCGAGCCGCCCGAATCAGTGGTTAATGCCAAGGTCGACCAGGATCGGCCCGCCCGGAGTCTCAGCTTCAGTCTCTATTTCTTCTCCGACGACGGATCGAAAGCTTCAGACGATAAGTACCGGCTGGTGCTGGAAAGCGCGAAGTTCGCCGACTCACATGGCTTCACTGGCGTTTGGACGCCGGAACGGCACTTTCAGGATTTCGGTGGTCTTTATCCGAACCCTTCCGTGCTAAGCGCGGCGCTGGCAGTGCTGACGAAACGAATACAGATTCGCGCCGGCAGCGTTGCCTTGCCGCTTCATCACCCAGTTCGAGTCGCTGAAGAATGGTCCCTGGTTGACAATCTCTCGCACGGTCGCGTCGCCGTCTCATTCGCTTCGGGATGGCATACGGACGACTTCGTCTTTGCCCCCGAGATTTACGACGAGCGCAAGGAAGTGATGTTTCGTCACATCGAGTTGATTCAAAAGTTGTGGGCCGGCGAAAAGGTAAAACTGCCTGGCGCCGGCGGATCGGAAGTGGAGTTTCGGATACTGCCGCGGCCAGTACAAGCGGCGCTTCCGATCTGGATTACAAGTTCCGGCAGTGCAGAGACCTGGCGCAGGGCAGGCGAGATCGGGGCCAACGTGCTGGCCGCCTATGTTGGTTACTCCCTCGAAGAGTTGGGCCAACGCATACAGACTTACCGCCAGGCGCGCGCTGAGCATGGGCACGACCCACGTGCGGGCGTGGTAACAATCATGCTCCATACGTTCATTGGCGACGACGACGAGACCGTCAAAGAAAAAGTTCGCGTACCGTTCTCCGGATACCTTCGCACTTACTTCAGGCAGTATGAGACCGCCAGTGCCGGTGTGGCGGGAGTAAGCGAAGCTGACAAAGACGCGCTGATGAGCGCCGCGTTTGAGAAGTACTTCGAGTCGAGCACTTTGATGGGCGCGCCTGACAAGTGCGCGCGATTGATCAACGCGCTGGTGGACACCGGTGTTGACGAGATCGCTTGTCTCATCGATTTCGGAGTAGATGCCGACTCCGTGCTGGAGAGTCTCACACGCCTGGATGAGTTAAGAGGACGCTTTAGCCGCCAGGAGGCTTTGCACAAAAGTAATTAAATTCTGGCAAGTATCGCAATAGAAAGATGTTTCCACGCAAAGGCGCAAAGGCGCAAAGGCGCAAAGAAAAAACCTAAGAAACGCGGCAGCGCTTTGCGCCTTTGCGTGGGAGATTTTTCCTTGGCATTTGAGTTTTTGTCCAATGCCCGCAGGGAGGCACAAAAGGGCGCAATGATATGAAGGATCTTTCGGCCAGGATAGCGGCCTTAAATGCCGAGCAGCGCGCTGTGTTTGAAGCGACGCTCAAAGCTAGAGGACTGCGCGTGTCTCAGGTGGACCAGATCCCGCGCCGGCCGCAGGAAGACACAAACCTGTTCCCGACCTCGATCGATCAGGAGCGCCTGTGGTTTATCGAGCAACTGCAACCCGGCAACGCGGCTTATAACATTTTCAGCGCCAGTCGGATCCGTGGCCTGCTCGACGCAGCCGTGATGGAACGCGTTGTCAGGGAGTTGATCGCTCGCCACGAAGTTCTCCGCACGACCTTCACCATCGTGGATGACGTGCCCGTGCAGGTCATCAATCCCCAACCTGACTTCAATCTCGCATGGATCGACTTGCAGTCGTTGCCACTGGACCAACGAGAGCCGGAAGCATTGCGCCTGGTGACAGAAGATTTCTCGCGCCCGTTCGATTTAGAGAAAGGACCACTGCTTCGCGTCGGCTTGATACGTCTTGCCGAAGACGATCACGTGTTGCACCAGAACATGCATCACACCGTCACCGATCGCTGGTCCGGGGCGATCTTTGAGCAGGAGACCGGTGTTCTTTACGAAGCTTTCGCCAAAGGCAAGCCGTCGCCGCTACCACCACTGCCGATTCAATATGCCGACTATGCACTGTGGCAACGTAGCCTCGCGGAGAGTGAGATCTATCGCAAGCAGGCTGCGTACTGGAAACGTCGTCTTGCGGGCGTGCCGTATGTGCTCGAAGTGCCGGCTGATTTTCCACGACCACCGATTCAAAATTTTCGCGGCGCTCGTGTTTACAAGCGGTATCCGAAACGATTGCTCGAAGCACTGAGAGATCTCAGTCGCCGCGAAGGCGTGACGATGTTTACTCTCGCGATGGCAGCCTACAAAGCATTGCTCTATCGCTACACGACCCAGGAAACGCTTCTCATCGGCACTACCTTCGCCAACCGCAACCGCCCGGAGTTGCAAAACATGGTGGGCTATCTGCTCAACCTAATCGTGCTGAGCACGGACCTCGCCGGTAATCCGACATTCCGCGAGCTCTTGCAACGCGAGCGCGTGACAGTGCTCGAGGGCTTTGCGAATCAGGACTTGCCGTTCGGGAAACTGGTCCAGGAGTTACGACCGGCTCAGGACGCGAGCCGCAATCCGATCGTGCAGCACTCACTTATTTATCTCGACTTTCCTGAGTTGACCATCATGGAAACGCTTGGCTTGACTGCAAAGCATCTCGACATCGACAACGGCGCGTCGCGCTTCGACATGACGCTCGCGATGACTGAGACCGAGGCAGGATACGAAGTCGATATCGAATACCCGACAGACTTGTATCGCCGCGAACGGATCGAACGAATGACGAGGCACCTGGAAAACATCCTCGAAAGCGTTGTGGCCGATCCGGCCCAGCGGTTGTCGGAGCTGCCGGTTTTAAGCGACGACGAAAAGCGGCAATTGCTCACTGAGTGGAACGCCACCAACGTCGAATATCCGGCTGATCAATGTATTCACGAACTGTTCGAAGCGGAAGCAAGACGCAGACCTGACGAGGTAGCGGTGTTGTTTGAAGACGACCGGCTTACCTACAGCGAATTGAACGAGCAGGCAAATCAAGTGGCGTGGTATCTGAGAGAAGCAGGCGTTGAGAACGGGGAACTGGTCGGACTTTTCATGCGACGCTCGTTGCGGATGATCGTCGGGCTACTCGGCATCCTGAAGACCGGCGCGGCTTACCTGCCGCTTGACGAACGATACCCTGCGGAACGTCTCGCTTTCATGCTGAAGGATTCCGGTGCGCGAGTGGTGCTGACCGAAGCACAACTGGTCGAAAAACTGCCTGATTTCGACGGACAAATAGTTCAACTGGATGCAGATCAGGAGTTTTCTCCCGCAAAGGCGTCGAGTCGCAAAGTAGCAACAAACGAGCAGCGCAGTTTCGTGATTTATACGTCCGGTTCGACGGGTCAACCGAAAGGGGTTGAAGTGTTGCACCGCGCCGTCGTCAATCTGTTCAACTCGATGCTCTCGAAGAAGTTACTCAACGCCACGGACACGATGCTCGCGGTCACCACGCCTTCGTTCGACATCGCTACGGCGGAAATCTTTCTGCCGCTAATCGCCGGAGGGCGGGTCGTTATTGCAAGTCGCGAAGTAGTTTCAGACGGGGAGCAGTTGGCGGAATTGTTGGCGACTTCCGGTGCGACAGTTATGCAGGCCACGCCGGCGACGTGGGGGATGCTGATAGATGCGGGTTGGCAGGGCGACTCGCGGCTGAAAGTGTTCAGCACGGGCGAAGCTCTCGACCGGCGGTTGGCCGATCAACTGTTGGAAAGATGCAGTGAGTTGTGGAACCTTTATGGTCCAAGTGAAACGACGATCTATTCATCTGTGGTTCAAGTAACCGGCGGCGCCGGCCCTGTCCCGATTGGTCCACCGCTCGGCAATACGCGATTCTACGTGGTGGACCGGTTTATGAACCCCGTTCCGATTGGTATCCACGGTGAGCTTTTTATCGGGGGCGCCGGTTTGGCCCACGGATATCTGCGCCGGCCCGATCTAACCGCGGATAAGTTTGTTCCCGATCCGTTTGGCAGTGAGCCCGGCGCGCGTTTGTATCGTACGGGCGATCTAGTGCGTTACCGCGAAGACGGAAATCTGGAATTTGCCGGGCGATTGGACCATCAGGTCAAAGTGCGGGGCTTTCGCATTGAACTGGGAGAGATCGAGGATGCGTTGTCGCGACATCCTTCGGTGCGCAGTGCCGTGGTGGTTGCGCGCGAAGCCCGGACCGGTGAGCAACGTCTCATCGCATACGTAGTCGGAAACGAAAGTACTCCAAGGCCCGGCGAATGGCGATCGTTCCTCATTCAGCGGCTCCCGGAATACATGATCCCGTCGCTGTTTGTCAGTCTTGCTGAATTGCCGTTATTGCCAAACGGCAAAGTGAACCGCGCTGCGCTGCCGGTTCCCGATTCGTCGCGGCCGGAGTTGCGCAGAGTTTTTGTCGCGGCCGAAAACCCGACGCAGGCGAGGCTCGTCGAGATCTGGATGAGCGTGCTCGGCATCGATCGAGTCGGTATTCACGACGACTTCTTCGAGTTGGGTGGCGATTCGATACTGGCAACGCGGCTTGTTTCTCGCATCCGTCGCGTCTTCGAGGTCGAGTTACAGCTACGCGAACTCTTTTGGAAGTCGACAGTGTTTGAGTTGGCTGCTGCGATCGAGGAGTTGGTGATCCGGCAACTGGAAAATCTCAGCGAGGAAGAGACCCAACAGCTTTTGCAAAATGAATCCTGAAACGGACGACAAAGCAGTTTCCGGCGGGGACGCGCGTTCGCGATTGTCGCCGACAAAACTCGCGCTGCTCAAAAAACGGCTCGCGGGTCGCGCACCCGATGCGGCTGACGGCCACTCGATCTCGCGGCGCCGGCGGGTTGAACCACCGCCGGTCTCATTTTCGCAGCAGCGTTTATGGATTCTGAGTCAGTTGGAACCCGAGCTCGTCGCTTACAACATCTCGGAGGCGGTGCGTCTCGCCGGCAAGCTCGACATAACGGCGCTGAACTGGTGTTTCAATGAGATTGTTAGGCGGCATGAGAGTCTGCGCACCAGCTTCGACGTGATTGCGGGCCAGCCGGTTCAGGTCATCGCGCCCGCGCTCGAGTTATCGATTCCCGTAGTTGACCTGAGTCAATTGCCGGACGATGAACGCGAAGCGGAGACGCTGCGGCTGTCGAGATTAGAGACAGAGCGCCCGTTTGATCTCGTGCGTGGTCCATTGATCCGCGTTCTGCTGATGCGGCGACATGCGGATGAACACGCATTGATCGTAACCATGCATCACCTCGTCAGCGACGGCTGGTCGCAAGGTGTGTTGAAGCACGAGTTGGGCGCGCTTTACCGGGCGCGAGTCATGGACCAACCCTCGCCGCTCGCGGAATTGCCGATCCAGTATGCTGATTTCTCCGAGTGGCAGCGAGAGTGGCTGAGCGGAGCGGTGTTGGACCAGCAGTTGAAATACTGGCGAGATCGCCTGGCCGGCGCGCCGCCGTTGATCGAATTGCCGGCGGATAAAGCTCGTCCTGCGGCGATGAGTTATCGGGGCGCAACTTTCCTGTTTGAACTCCCAACCGAACTGTCTGAGTCGCTTGCGGTTTTGAGCCGGCGCGAGGGAGCAACGTTGTTCATGACGCTGCTCGCGAGTTTCAAAGCGTTGCTCCATCTTTATACCGATCAGAGCGATATCGTGATCGGCACGCCCGTTGCGAATCGTAACCGCGAAGAAGTCGAAAGCCTGATCGGGTTCTTTGTGAACACGCTGGTTCTGCGGACTGACGTCTCCGGTGATCCGGCGTTCCGCGAACTGCTCGCGCGTGTGCGCGAAGTGTCGCTCGGCGCGCTGGCACACCAGGATTTGCCGTTTGAATTACTGGTGGCGGAGTTGCAGACGAAAAGGGAAACGAACCGCAATCCGTTCTTTCAAATCGCGTTCGATCTTCAGAACGCTCCCGCGCCGAGGCTCGAGTTGCCGGGGTTGACTCTGCACCGCCATGAATTCACGGCTGCGACCACGCGTTTCGATCTGGAACTTCACCTGACATCCGTTCCGGAAGGAATCACCGGCGCGCTCGTTTACAGCACGGAATTGTTCGAGGAGGCGACCATACGCTCATTTGCCGAGCGCTTCCGGAGGCTGCTTGAAGCCGTGGTCGCGAATCCCGACCGGCGCATTTCGCAGATCGATCTGGTCACCAGCGCGGAACGAAAGAAGTTGCTCGATAACTGGAATGACACCGCGCGTGCGTACCAGACCCAGAGCTGCATTCCCGATCTGTTTGAAGCGTGCGCCGGCCGCACGCCGGACAGCATTGCGCTCGCATCCGGCGACGTGCACATCACTTACGCTGAGCTGAACCAGCGCGCCAATCAGTTGGCCCACTACCTGAAGTCGTACGGCGTCGGCGAAGAAACACGTGTTGGAATTCATCTCGAACGTTCCGTCGAGATGATCGTGGCCGTGCTTGCCGTGCTGAAGGCAGGCGCAACTTATGTCGCACTGGATCCGTCGTATCCGGATCAGCGTTTATTGTTCATGCTCGACGACGCTGACGTTGTGCTGGTGCTGACAGTCGAGTCGCTCGAAGAATCGTTGCCTGCGCATCCCGCGCCGGTGATCCTGCTCGACTCAGACTGGCTGCTGATTGCCGCGGCGGGAGAACATAACCCTGAACGAAGCACGACACCCGACCAACTCGCGTACATCGTCTACACCTCAGGTTCGACAGGCAGGCCAAAAGGCGTCGCGGTGCCACATCGCGGCGTGGTCCGGCTCGTCAACGGCAGCGACTATGCGGGTTTTGGTCCTGACGAAATCTTTTTACAGTTTGCGCCGCTGACCTTCGATGCTTCGACTTTTGAGATTTGGGGAGCGTTGCTCAATGGATCGCAACTGGTCCTCATGCCTCCGGGTTTGGCTTCGTTGCAGGATCTCGGTCGCGCGCTTCAGCAGCATCGCGTCACGACGCTATGGCTAACCGCAGGACTATTTCACCAGATGGTAGACGAGCAACTCGCGGCGCTGAGCAACCTGCGTCAACTGCTCGCCGGTGGCGACGTCCTGTCGCCATCGCAGGTGAAGCGATTTCTCTCCGCGGCGCCCTCGTGCAGGTTGATCAACGGCTATGGTCCAACTGAAAACACGACCTTCACTTGTTGTCACGCGATGACTCAGCCGTTTGAGTTTGCCCGCTCCGTACCGATTGGGCGCCCGATCGCAAACACACAGGTCGTGATCCTGGATAAAAACCTGCGCTTGTGTCCGCCGGGTTTCACCGGTGAGCTATTTATCGGCGGCGACGGACTTGCGCGCGGGTATCACGGCCAGGCGAGTTTGACTGCCGAAAAGTTTATTCCGAATGCGTTCAGCCACGTGCCGGGTACGCGGCTTTATCGCACGGGAGATCTCGTCCGATATCTTGCGGACGGCAGCATCGAGTTTCTCGGGCGTGCTGACGAGCAGGTCAAGGTGCGCGGCTTTCGCGTCGAACTCGGCGAAATCGAGGCCGCGTTGAGTCGAGCCCCGGGAGTGCGGCAAACGATTGTGGTGACGCGCGACTACGACGGCGACAAACGTCTCGTCGCTTATGTAGTCGGCGAGCATGACCGGATCTCTGTCGATCAGATGCAAAAGAGTTTGCGCGAGAGTTTGCCCGATCACATGGTCCCGTCGGCCTTTGTCGTGCTGGACGAATTGCCCCTGACACCAAACGGCAAAGTGGATCGCGGCGCACTGCCGGCGCCCGATGAGATTCGAGCGCAATCCGATGACGGTTATGTCGCACCGCGCACGTCCGTCGAAGAACTGCTGGCAGGCATCTGGGCCGAAGTGTTGAAGGTCGAACGCGTCAGTCTCGACGATAACTTCTTCGAGTTGGGCGGTCATTCACTGCTGGTCACCCGGCTGGTTTCACGTGCCCAGGCGTATTTGGGTGTGGAGTTGCCGCTGAAACTCTTTTTCGAGTCGCCCACGCTGGCATCGCAGGCGGCTCAGGTCGATGCGGCTTTGCGCGCGGACAACACTTTGATCGCGCCGCCGGTAGTTCCGGTATCGCGCGACGAAAGTTTGCCGTTGTCGTACTCACAGCAGCGACTCTGGTTTCTTTATCAGTTGGAACAGAGCACGTCTGCTTACAACATTCCGACTGCGGTGCGCCTCAGAGGCGCTCTCGACAGTGCGGCACTCGCGCGGACAATGAACGAAGTTGTGCGGCGTCACGAGATTCTACGCGTTCACTACGGAACAGTGGAAAATAAACCGGTGCAGTTTGTCGGGCTTCCGGAAGACATCGAACTCGAGCTGTCGGATTTCAGCGAACTGCCCGAAAGCGAACGCGAGTCGCGCATGTTACGGCTGGCGGCGGAAGAGGCAAGCCGGCCGTTCGATTTGACGCGTGGTCCATTGTTGCGCACCTGCCTGGTGAGGCTTGGATCAGAGGAGCACGTGCTGGTGTTGACGGTCCATCACATCGTTTCGGATGGCTGGTCACAGGGTGTCCTGGTGCGTGAAGTCGGCGCGCTCTACAAAGCTTTCAGTGAAGGCGAAGAATCGCCGCTCGGTGAATTGCCGGTCCAATACGGCGACTTTGCCTCCTGGCAACGCAACTGGCTGGCCGGCGATGTGCTCGACAAACATCTCGACTACTGGCGGCGCCAGCTTGCTGGTCCACTCGCGATACTCGAACTGCCGGCGGACCGCCCGCGTCCTGAAGTGCAGAGCTTTCGTGGCTCGACTCTGACCGCGCAGCTTCCGGCGAGTTTGACCGAATCGCTCAAAGCGATCTGCCGCAGCGAAGGTGTAACGCTCTTCATGCTGTTGCTCGCCGCTTTCAAGGTGTTGCTGCATCGTTACACGGGTCAGGACGACGTCGTTATCGGCGCGCCGATCGCAAATCGCAATCGCGTTGAAATCGAAGGGTTGATTGGGTTTTTTGTGAACACGCTGGTGCTGCGCACGGACCTTTCCGGCGATCCTGATTTTCGCGAGCTGCTCGCACGCGTACGCAAAGTGACGCTCGAAGCTTACGCGCATCAGGACATGCCGTTTGAACTGCTGGTGGAGGAGTTGCAACCCGAGCGAGATCTCAGTCGCAACCCGCTCTTTCAGGTGATGTTTCAACTCGAAAACACGCCGAAAGAAGAGCTGCCGCTGCCGGGTTTGACGCTAAGTCCGGTCGACGTGGAAGGTGTTGCGAGCCAGTTCGATCTGAGTGTGGATGTGGTGGAGAGTGAATCCGGGCTGTCGGTTACGGCGGAGTACAGCACCGATCTTTTTGAGGCCGCTACGATCCGCAGGCTGCTCGATCGCTGGCGCGTGCTGTTGGAAGGCATCGCTGCCGAACCGGCGCGACGTTTGAATGATTTGCCGTTGATGGACCAGAGTGAGCGCCGGTGTGTTGAAGTCGAATGGAATGAAACAGCGAAGATTTATCAACCAGGCTGCGTGACAGAGCTATTAGAGGCGCAGGTCGAACGCTCGCCCGAGGCAGTGGCAATCGTTTGCGACGGCGCAAGTTTGACGTTTTCAGAACTCAACCGCCGCGCCAATCAATTGGCCCATCACTTGAGCGCAGCCGGCGCCGGTCCGGAAGTGCCGGTCGCCGTCATGCTGGAGCGTTCGGCCGAGATGGTCGTCGCCCTGCTCGCGATCCTGAAGGCGGGCGGCGCTTATGTTCCGCTCGATCCATCGTACCCCGCCGCACGACTCGCGTTTATGTTGGACGACGTGCGGGCCCCGTTGATCGTTACGCAGGAGAGCCTGTCGGGGAATATCCCATCGCAGCAGCGTGCCCAACTCGTCTGGGTTGATCGCGACGCGGAGTCGATTGCCAATGGACCAACAGACAATTTCCCCCGTCGCGCAACACCCGACAACCTGGCTTACGTGATCTACACCTCGGGTTCGACGGGACTGCCAAAAGGCGTGTTGGTGAGTAATCGCGCTTTGTCGAATCACTGTCTTGCGGTTGCGGAAAAGTTTGAACTTGGAAGTTCGGATCGCGTGCTCCAGTTTGCTTCGTTGAGTTTCGACGTTGCCGGCGAAGAGCTGTTTCCGACGCTGCTCGCCGGCGCGGCGGTCATAATTCCGCCTGAGCGTGTGCTGGATGCAACGCAACTGCGACGATTGATCGAGCACGAGCGGATCAGTGTTCTGAATCTGCCCGCTCAGTTCTGGCAGGAGTGGTTGGAAGGCTTGGAACTCGCAGGGGCAAGCTGGCCCGAGTGTGTGCGGTTGATGATTGTCGGAAGCGAGAAGGTCTTGCTGGAAGGCATTGCACGCTGGAGAAAGCTGGCGTCAGGAAAGACCGTTTTGCTGAATGCTTATGGAGTCACCGAAGCCACCATCACGTCCACCTTGTATGGTCCCAATTCCAGCGTGGACCATGGCAGTGGTGCTGACTGGCTGCCGATCGGGCGTCCGGTTGCAAACACACAAACGTATGTGCTCGATCGAAATCTCGAGTCGGTCCCCATCGGATTTGTCGGCGAGCTGTATCTCGGCGGCGCAGGAGTGGCGCGCGGATATCACAGGCGCCCGGAACTGACTGCTGAAAGATTCATTCCGAATCGGTTTAGTTCGGTGCCCGGGGCACGGCTCTATCGCACAGGTGATCACGCGCGCTATTTAGCGGACGGCAACATCGAGTTTGTCGGGCGGGCGGACGAACAGGTGAAGGTGCGCGGGTATCGAATTGAACTGGGAGAGATTGAGGCGGTGCTGAACTCCGCGCCCGGTGTGCAGCGAGCCGCGGTGCTATTGCGCGAGGCGACGTCAGGCGACAAACGTCTCGTCGCTTACGTTACGCAAAAACACTTCGACATCAGCACGGAGCCGTCTGGTTCGGCACTCGAAGCCGAGCAACTCGCGCAGTGGAAAACAGTTCACGACGACGAGGTCTTCAACGAGACGGTCGTTGACCACGATCCTGCTTTCAACATCAGCGGTTGGAACAGCAGCTACACCGGCGAGCCCATTCCCGCGACCGAGATGCGCGAGTGGGTGGACGATGCCGTCGAACGTGTGCTCGCGCTTAAACCGCGGCGAGTGTTGGAGATCGGATGCGGCACCGGGCTGATGTTGTTTCGCATCGCGCCGCACTGCGAGCGTTACTTCGGCACTGACTTCTCACCGGCCGCGCTCAGTTACATCCGCGAGCAGTTGGGCGAAACGTTACCGCACGTCACGCTGTCGGAACGGAATGCCGACGACTTCACTGGAGTCGAGCCGGCATCGTGGGACGCGGTGATTATCAACTCGGTGGTGCAGTACTTTCCCGCTGTCGATTACCTGATGCGCGTCTTGCGCGGCGCGGTCGATGCCGTCGCGCCGGGCGGATCTGTTTTCATCGGCGATGTTCGCAGTCTTCCGTTACTCGACGCTTTCCACTCGTCGGTTGAGTTGCACAAGGCTGAAGACAGGCTTTCGCTGGTGCAATTGCGACAACGCATCCAAAGGCGCGTGGACCAGGAAGAAGAGCTGGTTATCGATCCACGCTTTTTCACCGCGCTCAAGGCTCATCTGCCGCGGATCAGAAGCGTTAGGATCGAACCCAAGCGTGGACACTATCGAAACGAATTGACGCAGTTCCGGTATCAGGTGACGATCCACGTCGGCGATCCTGAAGCGGCCCCGGAAGACTTGTCGTGGACTGATTGGTCCACCTGTCACTGGAACCTGGCGGAGCTACGCCGTCAGCTCATTGAAGCCGAGCCACCGGCACTCGCATTGACCAACGTAGCAAACGCGAGACTAGCCGTCCTCACTCGAACCAGGGATCGGATCGTAACCGCAGATAACAGGCAAACACTGGGGGAATTGAAAGAAATGCTTCGCCCGGCAACGGGTGAGGGAATCGATCCGGAAGAGTTGTATGCGTTAGGCCATGAGTTGGCTTACGAGGTTCACCTTAGTTGGGCGCGGCACAGCGCGGACGGAAGTTTTGATCTCCTCTTCAGGTGCGCGGGAGCAAACGGGCCCAGAGTTCACTTTCCCGAATCTACCGGCTCGAAAGCTTTGCCTGATTACGCAAATCACCCACTGCGCGGCAAGCAGGCGCGACAGTTTGGACCACAGTTGAGAAGTTTTTTGAAAGCAAGCTTGCCGGAACACATGGTGCCGGCTTCGTTCGTGATCCTGGACGAGTTGCCGTTGTTACCCAATGGCAAGATCGATCGGCGAGCGCTGCCCGCGCCCGACGCGGTGAGGCCCGAATTGGCCGGCGCTTTTGTTGCGCCGCGTACGCGCACTGAACAGACACTTGCCGACGTCTGGTCCGATCTGTTGGGACTGCCACAGGTTGGTCTGCACGATAACTTCTTCGATCTCGGCGGCCATTCGCTGCTTACCACTCAGCTTATCTCGCGCGTGCGCGAACTCTTTCAGGTGGAAGTGCCGTTACGCGAGGTCTTCCAGCAGCCAACCATCGCGCAACTCGCAATTGTGATCGAGCAGGCGCGAGACAACCACCAATTCGTATCCGCGGGGACGATTACGCCCATATCTCGTGAAGCGCGACGACGGTCGCGCCCGGCGGCAAGGTCAAGTCAATGAGGGTAGGTTCTTCTCTGTGCAACCTCTGTGAGCGCCACCTTGGAGTGCGCCAACTTGTTGGCGCTTTAGTATTTTTACCAAAGCGGTGACAAGTCACCGCACTCCAGGGTGGCGCCAGAGGTGGCACAGAGAAATCCAAACTAAGATCAATGAGTGAAGTAGAGATCAACAACGCCGCCTCAGAAGACGTCTTCGTCTTTCCGTTATCGTTTGCACAGCAGCGCTTGTGGTTTGTGCAGCAGATGGACCCGGCGAGTTCGGCCTACAACATGCCCCTGGCTTTCCGGCTGTCGGGACAGCTCGATGTGGCAGCGCTGGAGTGGGCCCTCAATGAAATTCTTCGCCGTCACGAGATCTTGCGAACCACCTTCGACGTGTTGGACCAGCAGCTGGTGCAACTGGTTGCTCCCAGCCGGATCTTGAAGTTATCTGTAACGAACCTGGGCTCGCTACCGGCGCCGCTCAGGGAAGCGGAAGCAGAGAGATTTGCCAACGAAGAATCGCAGCGCCCGTTTGATCTGGCGCGTGGACCACTGATCCGGGCCACGCTGTTGCAACTATGGCCCAACGAGCATGTGCTGCTGGTGACGATCCATCACATCGTTTGTGACGGATGGTCGCAGAGCATTTTGATGAACGAGTTGAGCGTGCTCTACGAGGCGCGGGTGGCCAGGCGCGCCGCGCCGTTGCCGGAACTACCGATTCAGTACGCTGACTTCGCGGAATGGCAGCGAGAGTGGTTGACCGGCGCGGTGCTGGATCAGCAGATAGATTATTGGCGAAAACATCTTGCCGGCGCGCCGCCCTCGTTGGAACTGCCTACCGATCGACCGCGTCCCGCGGTGCAGAGTTTTAATGGCGCGCGCGAGTCGTTCCACTTACCGCGCAACTTGTCGGTGCAATTGGCGGAGTTTAGCCGGCGTGAAGATGTAACGTTGTTCATGACACTGCTCGCCGCTTTCGAGGTGTTGCTCTACCGTTACACCGGCCAGAGCGACATCGTGGTCGGCACGCCCGTGGCGAATCGCAATCGAAAAGAACTCGAAGGACTGATCGGCTTCTTCGTCAACACGCTGGCGTTGCGTATCAACCTTTCCGGCGATCCTACGTTTCGCGAGTTGTTGGCCCGTGTGCGCGAAGCCTCGCTCGGTGCCTATGCAAATCAGGATCTGCCTTTCGAGATGCTGGTTGAGGAACTGCGGCCCGTGAGAGATCCGAGCCGCAATCCGATCTTCCAGGTGATATTTGCGCTTCAGAACATGCCTGAGGCTGATTCACACCAGACGGATCTGATCATCAGGCCGGTCGATGTGAAGACCGGGCGAGCTCAGTTTGACCTCGCCCTGGATGTGACGGAATTCGAAGGACAGATTCATGCCTCACTCGTTTACAGCACAGACCTTTTTGACGCGCCGGCAATGCAACTGTTGGCCGAGCATTTCAAAGTCCTGCTTGCAGGCCTGGCCGTTGGTGTAGATGGACCAATTAGCGCGCTGCCTTTGTTGACGGAAGCTGAATCAAGACGGTTGCTCGTCGAGTGGAATGATACCCAGGCGGAGCTGGGGGAAGAGGTTCGCGTGCATCGACTCTTTGAGGTCCAGGTCGAGCGCGCTCCGGAAGCAATCGCGCTCGTTTTTGAAGGCCGTCGCGTGAGTTATGAAGCATTGAACCGGAGAGCAAACAGGCTCGCGCACTATCTCATGGAATTAGGTGTCGGACCAGAATCGTTGGTCGGGTTGATGATGGAACGCTCGATTGAAATGATCGTCGGGCTGCTCGGCATCCTGAAAGCGGGTGGCGCATACGTTCCGCTCGATCCGGCGTCTCCGCTGGCGCGTTTGGCCCAGGTGCTTGACGACTCACGTATCTCAGTGTTGCTGACCGATCGTTCATCGTCCGCCGGCTTACCGTCGTCGTACCATGGATTGGTGATCTGTCTCGACGTCGAAGAGGACAGCCTTTTACACCAGCCCGATCGAAATCCTCTCTGCCGCACGACCGCTGACAACGCCGTTTACGTGATCTACACCTCGGGCTCAACCGGCACTCCGAAAGGAGTGTTACTGGCCCATCGTGGGGTGTGTAACGTGGTGGCGGCTTTGGTCCAGCAGTTCGCGATCGATCGCGAAAGCTGCGTGTTGCAATTCGCTTCATTGAGTTTCGACGCGTCGGTTGAAGAGATTTTTATAGTACTTACAACCGGTGCCCGTCTCTGTCTGGCGAGACGTGAGACGTTGTTGTCCAGTGGAGATCTCGTTGAGTTGGCCCGGGCAGAAAAAGTTACGGTGGCAACGATGCCGCCGTCCCTGCTTGCAGTGTTGGCTCCGGAGCAATTTCCTGCGCTGGAGACAATCTGTTCGGCAGGGGAGCGATGTCCCGCGGAGGTGGAGGCTCGCTGGTCGAAGGGACGGCGATTCGTTAACGGCTATGGTCCAACGGAGACAACGGTGATTGCCCTCACGTACGAACACGTTGGCGACAGTGTGGGCGAGCCTCCCATTGGGCGTCCGGTCAGTAATACACAAATCTACCTGTTGGACCACGCGCTGAAGCTTGTGCCTACCGGTGCGGTCGGGGAATTGCACATTGGTGGTGTTGGGCTGGCGCGTGGCTATCTTGGCCGCCCGGATTTAACCGCTGAGAAGTTTATTCCGAATCCGTTTAGCGCAGAGCCGGGCGCGCGACTGTATAAAACAGGTGACGTGGCTCGCTACCTGCCGGATGGGAATGTCAGATTTCTTGGACGCCGCGATGAGCAGTTGAAGCTTCGCGGCTTTCGAATCGAACCGGGCGAGATTGAAGCTATGCTGAGAGAGCATGAGGCCGTTTTGGAAGTCGCGGTGCTTGCGGGCGAAGATCGGCGTGGCGACAAATGTCTGGTGGCGTACGTGGTGCCGAGGCCGCAGATGATGGTGACTGGCCAGGCGTTACGTGCCTTCTCGCAACAAAGAGTGCCGGAATACATGGTGCCGGCGTCCTTTGTATTGCTCGATGAATTGCCGCTGCTGACGAACGGCAAGCTTGACCGTATTTCACTTGGCGCCAAATCCATCCTGCAAGTTGAGCGTATTGGCGTGCGCGTTGGTCCTCGTGACCGGTTTGAAGCGCAGCTTGCGGGAATCTGGGAAGAGTTGCTTCACGTTGAACCTGACGTACGTGACAACTTCTTCGAGTTGGGAGGACATTCGCTGCTCGTGGTGCAGTTGCTGGAACGCGTCGAACAGGTTACCGGGAAAAGATTAAACGTTGCGTCCTTGTTCAATGCGCCGACAATCGAAGCACTGGCCCAACTGCTTCGCCGGCCAACCAACCTGAATGCGCCTTCACCGCTGGTGGCGATTCAACCGCAGGGTGCGTTGACTCCGTGTTTCTTTGTTCACCCGGCGGGCGGCAGTGTTCTGCCGTACATTGCTCTCTCACGTGCACTCGGACGGGAGCGTCCTTGTTACGCACTCGAAGGAACCTTGGGAGAAAGGCAAATCGAGTTGATGGCAGCGCGCTATCTCGATGCAGTGCGAGCCGTGAGGCCCGATGGTCCATATCTGCTTGGTGGCTGGTCAACTGGAGGTGTCGTCGCATTCGAGATGGCCCGGCAGTTACAGGCGAGTGGCGCGCCGGTGGCGATGGTGGCGTTGCTCGATTCGGTTGCGCCGGGCGCCGGCACTGTTATTAATGGCACGGCGCTGGTAATGGGTTTCTTTACCAACCTTGGCGTGCCAATCGATCTGCTTGAGCCGCCGTCTGAGCAAATACTTCAGGCGGGAACGGAAGCACAATTGGACTGGGCGTTGGACCAGGCGCAATCAGCACAATTGCTGCCGCCGGATTTGAGCCTCATGTACCTGCGTCACATATTCGATCTCTACCAGTCAGACATCCAGGCGGTGGAAACCTACCGGCCGGCGGCGAGCCCGGTTTCGCTCCTGCTGTTGCGCGCAGCGGATCAGGGTGACTGCGAGGTTCAAAATCCAGAGACAGGATGGAGTCGGCTATCTACCAAAAAACTCGAAGTTCACAGCGTGCCCGGCAATCACCTCACGATGATGCGCCCCCCGCACGTTCCTACACTCGCCGAAATACTGCGAAAACTTTTTTCTCAAGCCGATCAGCCGGCGCTGACGGCGTAAACGTGTAATAGGTCGTCGGTAGTGGGTCAGTTTGAACAACGCCTTCGGCGTATTAAGCCACTACCGAACCAACGACTTCGGCGTACTCAAACTGACCCACTAGGTCGTCAGGCAAATTGATCCGAAGATGCAAATAGTGAAACAATGGGCCCGCACTCCCCGAAGCGACAACGAACCATACCGCCCATGACAACACTAAAATCCTTCGCCCTCTGCTTGTTCCTCGTCACTTCAGCGCAGGCACAAACCTTCGTTCTCCCCGAGGTCCACGTCAAACTAACTCTTGCAGAGCCGAAGAGTGTCTACAAAATGGGCGAACCGATTAGGCTCGTCCTGGAGTTCACCGCCGACCGCGAAGGCTATGTCGCTGAGGTACTGCCGGACGCTAAAGAGCAGTCGACTGATACGGTCGTCATCTCACCTGTAACCGGTGTCACACATTGGCTCGATGAGATGACGGATCGGTTTCGTTATCCCCGGGATGTTATTTCCAACGCAAAGCTGTCCAACGCCCCGCAGCGTGTCGAACTCATACTCAATGACACTTTGAGATTTGATAACCCGGGTCGTTACACAGTCAGCGTCACAACTCGTCGAGTCACGAAAAACTCACAGCTATATTCGCGACCATTAACCCTCAAAACGAATTCGATCACTTTCGAAGTTGAGCCAATGAGCGAAGCTGATGAGGCCGCGGAAGTAAAGCGGCTTTCAGATCGGTTGGCTACGAAGCGCAATTGGCAGACGGAGGAGGAGGTTGGAAAGCTGTTGTCGTTTCTTACCGGTGAACCCTCGACTCGCGAGAAAGTGCGCCGTTTCCTTAATCCGGACGAACGAAGCGGAAACCTCAACTCCCACATTTGGTACGGATTGTTTACCGCTCGCAATCGTCAGTTGGTGCTCAAACTACTCGAAGCGGCTCTGCGCGATCCGAACACTCCGGTAAGTTCGCAATTGCTGAGCGCGGTAACGAGGCTGCGAATGTTGGTTACAGATGGCGTGAGGATGGATAAACCTGTCGGTGTGACTCCAGCGGAAGATCCTCGCGCTCGTGAGATTCGAGATGCTTATGTCGTCGAGTTGTCAGCGGGTTTGGCCAAGCGAAAAGACCAGGCTCTAACAACCACGGCAATAACCATTGCCTCCAACCCGCCCAAAGATCCTCAGGCGGCGAACGTTGGCTCGCGTGAGGCGCGACGCATTCTCATTCAACAGTTCGACACGTTGCATCTGTTTAGTCAGGAGTGGCTTCTGCGTCAGGATTGGGAGGAGCTGCGCGATCGTTCAATGATTCCAGTATTCAAGCGGGCGCTATCGACTGGTCCAGGGGTTGCCCAGAAGCACCTCCACGAGGCGGCGCTGAAGTTACTCCTTGAATTGGCGCCGGATGAAGCACGGCCATTTGTAGTCGCGGAAATACGCGATCCTAATTCGTTCGTCGATGTGAAGTTGCTGGGCAGTATCGAGGCTAAGGCGTTGCCGGAAGCCGACGCTACTTTGCTCGAACAGATTCGTCGTCTTGCCGCAATACCGGATAATCGCGGTTTTGTTCATCTGAAACAGAAGACATCTCTGCTGGTGCGGTTTGGAACTGAGGGGATCTATCAGGAGTTGATGGACCTTTATCAAACAGTGGGAACAAAGTTATACCCAGATGGCCGTGCCGGACTGCTCGCTTATTTCGCAAAGCACAATGAACGAGAAGCTCTTCCGCTAATAGAACAAGCAATATCTGAGTTGAAGCCGGACGAGGATCCTGCTGTGCTTCGTGAGTTGACGGCGTTGCATTACTCAGACGCGATCGGTGTTTTAGTGAAGAAGCTTTTGGTGACGGACGATCGCTCATGGGCGAGTAATGCGGCCTATTTGATTGGGCTGCATGGATCGGCCGATGACAAACAGGTGTTGGAGGCGCGACTGAAGCGTTGGCAGGAAGAGTGGGGAAACCGAGTGGTGGAAGCCGACGATCAACAGCAGGGCCGAATCGAACGCGAACTCATCTGGGCTTTGATTCACGGCAAGTCGTGGAAACTTCCTCCCGAGCGCCTGCGCGAACTTCAGATGGGCTGCATCACACAGATGTGCAAACAGAGCAACCCGATACGGTGAGTGTGCGCCGCGAAAGTGACACGCCCGGTTGCAAACTTGATTCACCGTTCAACATCGAGTGCTGACATGCTACGGTGGTTGTTGAGATTCGATGAACCAGCTCGATAAAGCGCGATGAGTGACACAACGGAAATTGGACACACGGAACACCTGTTTTGTTCCTCAGACTCATCCAGTACCAGGCTCGTGCTTGGCGCGGGTTTGCTATCACAGGCATGTGATTATTTGACTGCTTACCGGCACGTCAGGTTGCTGCTCGTTTCGGACTCCAAGGTGGCATCCATTTATGCCAAGCCGTTAAGAGACACACTTGAACAAGCGGGTTACGATGCGCATCTCTTAGAAATTCCGGCGGGAGAAGGAAGCAAAACTCTCGACACGTTGATTGACTTGTATGGACGTTGCTCGGCCTTGCAGGTTGAGCGGAGCGATGTCGTAATTGCAGTAGGCGGGGGCGTGGTCGGGGATGTAGCGGGCATGTTGGCCGGAACATATCTGCGCGGCATCGAATTTATTCAGATGCCGACCTCACTAGTCTCAATGGTGACTGCCGGCGTTGGAGGCAAGGCCGGGGTCAATTTCGGCGACGACAAAAATTTGATTGGGGTTTTTAAGCACCCCTCAATCGTGTTAGCCGATACCAATACGCTGCACACCTTACCGGAGATAGAATTCCGCTCCGGGCTTGGAGAGTTAGTGACGGTCGGCGTATTGGGTGCCCCGGAGATCATTGAGCAACTAGAGTCGAGCGGCCTGAAATCACTGGTTCAAATGGTAGCAACGGCCATTAAGTGCAAGAGCACGATTGTCCAGGCCGACCCATTTGATCGTTTGGGAATAAGAGCACGACTCAATCTGGGTCACACCTTCGGTCACGCAATTGAAAAACTGAGCGGCTTCACTCTTCCACATGGTCTTGCCGTCGCGGTCGGGCTTTGCATCGCGTGTCGTTTAGCCGTGAGTATCGGACTTTGCAAGGAGGAGGTTTCCGAACGCGTCCACTGCCTGTTAAGGGCATTAAATTTACCGGTAGCAGTGACCGGTTATTCTCCGGAACAAATGCTCGTAGCCATGCGCGGCGACAAGAAGCGTCGCAGCGGTCGCCTACACTTTGTCCTGCCGAAAGCACTCGGCGAGGTGGTGCTGTTAAGCGAAGATCAGATCCCTCCGCTTCTACTCGAAGAGGCGTTGCGCATTTCGGCTGATGACGGAAAAACTTGATCCATGTGTTCGGGTCGTTTACGGAAGAGGGAAAGTTACCGGCTGTGTGAAGCGACTGCCTGAATTGATATTAGTTCGATTCAAATATTTCTCGAAGGTCGCCTGGACTTTTAGCCACGCCCAAGGCCAAAGACAATTTGATTCTGGCCTTTTGTCCACTCAGGAATCCTGCAAACATTACGCCCAACTCGCGCAGGTGCGCGCCCCCGCCGACATAGTTGTAGCGTCCGGCAACGCGTCCACGAAAGCAGCGCGAGGTCACGACTACAGGGATATTCGCGCTGATGGCTCTCTCGATACCGGGGACACACGCCGGAGGGACATTGCCACAGCCTAAGGCTTCTATCACAATTCCT
Source organism: uncultured Acidobacteriota bacterium (assembly GCA_963708055.1). GTDB lineage: Bacteria > Acidobacteriota > Blastocatellia > Pyrinomonadales > Pyrinomonadaceae > PSRF01. The sequence continues at coordinate 5,046,543 of OY970193.1, forward strand.
TTTGCGCCATGATCGACACATGCATTGATCAAAGTTGAGTCATAGCCAATGGCAACTTTAATCAACCACACCGACTCAACCGCCGCTGCCGAAGCAAGGTGTAAATGGGGTCGGGGCCGGCGTCGAATAGTTACGTGCAAATCATTGACTGTCCCGAGCGCGCCGTGATTAGGGCTTTCGAATGCATCTAACGACTCTGTGTGCGCTTTGGTCGCCTCGCTTGCTGCCAGCACCTGACCGTTCATGACCACCAGTGTTCCCAACCCGCTCGCTGCGGGTGCAGCCGCTACACAGATAGCGGCGCTAAGGTTTGCAGGACCATCCCATTCAAGCTCCGAACTGTTGTGCATCGCGCCCACAAAGACGATCGGTTTTTCACTGGCTACGACAAGATCAACCAGATAGGCCGTTTCCTCCAGAGTGTCGGTGCCGTGCGTGACGACGACGCCATCAATTCGATTCCCGGCAAGAGTTTTGCGAATCTGATCCGCAAGTTCCATCATTAGTGACAGGGTCATGTGAGTGCCGGGGATGCATCCAAAATCAATGACCTGAACATCTGCCAGCTCTCTTATTCCGGGCATGAAGTTGAGAATGTCTTCACCTGAGAGCATGGGCACGGTTGCGTTAGTCTGAAGATCATGCCTCATCGCGATCGTGCCGCCAGTGAAATAAACTGCAATGCGTCTTTTCATCTGTGATTAGCCTTGCACAAAAATCCGGTTAATCCTGTCTAAGCTTGTAAATCATGTGAAGTGGTGTTTCGGACTCAGGCGCGAAAGCATTTTTACAGAATTTACAAGATTCATGATTTACAAGATTTCAATCGCGGCTGGATTTTCGACCAGCCGACTTTTTGTGCAAGCGTCTGTGATTACAACTTTGGCAATGATGTCATTCGTGCGCAGTCATATCCGTCAATCGCAAACGCAGCGCGACATCCGAGGATTGCAGCTTCAGAAATCGAGTCTTATGCGCTCAGCATGACTCTCTCAGTTCGCAGCTTCGGGATGGTCAATACGTCAGCAATTCTGTCAGCAATATAGAGGGCTTGAGCGGCGTCGTTATAGCGCCCGAAGGAGAGCCGGAGGGTGCTGCTTTCCTCATCAGGACTGAGATTCATCGCTTTCAAGACGTGGCTACGTGACTGAAGACTGTTGCAGGCCGACCCTCTGCTGAGAGCTATTTCCGGTAGTAATTCGGAGAGCTTGCTCGCCTCTAATCCGCCAATCGTCATGGACAGCGAACCGGGCTGGCGTTGCCGAACGTGATGGGGGCCGATCAAACGATAACTGACGCCTTGCGAACTTAATCTGGAAAGAAAGAGCTCTGACAATCCATATAGTCTTTCCGCTTCCGGCTCCATTTGCTCCTTAGCAATGGCGCAGGCTTCGCCGAAACCGACGATTAAACTGGTGGCAAGTGTGCCCGACCTCAGGCCCTGCTCTTGCCCGCCTCCTAACAGTAACGGTGCCAGCCTTTTCTGAAGGGTTTTAGTCACGAAGAGTGCGCCAATGCCCTTAGGCCCGTAAATTTTATGTGCCGATAGGCTCATGGCCTGGACAAACATACGCCGCACGTCGATCGGCACTTTACCCAATGCTTGCGCCGCATCAGTATGAAAAATAGCGCCCATCTTATTACTCAACTCTCCGAGAACGGTCAAATCCAAAAGGCTGTGGATTTCGTTATTCACAGCCATCAACGTAATAATCGTGTCTGGTCGCAGAATGTCTGGTTCGATGGCTTCAAGATCGATTTGCCCTGAGTGGTCGAACGGAAGATACGCGACCGCGACATTGTTCTGCTGGAGATACTCGAGGGGTTCCAAAACGGCTTTGTGTTCGAGTGCGGAGGTGATTATTTTAACGGAGTCTTGATTCGCCCACTGCTTGAGAAACCAGTTGTTGGATTCGGTAGCGCCGGAAGTAAAGAATATTTCATCCGGCTCGGCGTTAATTAACTCGGCTACCTGTTGTCTCGCCTCGGTAATCGCCAGTTCAGCTTCCCATCCGAATGAATGTGTCGAAGAGGCATTGCCAAACGCCTCGGTCATGAACGGCATCATCTTTTTCAACACCCGTGGGTCGAGCGGAGTAGTCGCATTGTGATCCACGTAGATTCTCTTTCTCACGCGATTGCCCAAACCTGAAACGGGTGTATGAAATCTGCGGCTGGCCGGCGTTAATATCCTACGAGTTACAACGCTAAGATGGGTGGATTTCGGCTCTACCGAATAGGTCTCGCTGCACATTTCGCTGCGATCAGGATGAGTGTAGAAAGCAAAGGCGAGACTTATCTTACGGACGCCGAACCAGGGTTCGAATTCCTGATATATTTCAAAAAAAGCTTTTATCCCATCACGCAGTCGTTCCCGGTCATAACTGGGAATCATATAGAAAACTGAGAGCGATGTTGGTGATGTCACGAGTCCGTTAAGCGTCCGGCAGGCATGAAAAAACAGTTGAGATAAGATGGCTGAGCACTTATTGCTGGCCTGCATGCGACCGCCTTGCATAATCTCATTGCGTAACTCAATTCTGTTTCCGCGCTCGTCTGGAACCCAGTACACCCGCCGTCCGTCATCATCGGTGCTGGCGCGCAAGTTGGTACGCGTCTCGCTTTTTCGCATTCGATGCAGCATCCTCGAAGCGCCATTGGTTATCGTGCGCTCGAATAAAACCCGCGGGAGTTTTCTACCCGTCTCATAACTCAGGAGCAACGGACGGAAGGAGGGCTTCGTTGTCAGGTAAAGGAGCACTTCAACATCTGCGAGCCAGCTTTTTATTCCGTCGTACCTATTCGGGCCTTGAAGTTTGCTGATCACAGGAGGAGCATCAGGTGCTTGCTTCAGAGTTCCGAGAAATTGGTCGAGGTGATGCGCCTGCTCTAACCATGAACTAAGTTTGCTTATCGCCGCTCTTTCGACAGCCGGTAAGTGATTGGAGACCCAAGGCTCCAAGCCGCTGTCCTTGAACGAGTTTAATTTCTCGCGCTCCGTCGTCTCCGTGCCGCATCGAGCGACCGAGCACATGGACGAAGCCGCAATGTCATCAATAAAGATATGGGCGTCAACTGTACCGGGTTCTAATTCTTGAAGAACGTCTGCCATATGATCGGCTGAATCAATCCCGAAGGGATCAGGGCACCCCGGCCAGCCGTAATGACCAGCTAGAAGCGACAACAAGCCATCTCCGCGTAGGTTCGTGAGAAATTCTATAAGTGTTTGCATAGCTTTAAAGGAGTGAGAGTAGTTAAGGTAGCCTGCGAGACGCTACACCACTGACATGGAATATCAAACCTCGTTCCCGAATCTCTGTCAGGAACGTTAACTCTGAGGCGAGCATCTGAGAATAGGTCCGGTCAGGCACTCTACCACCTTCTTGACAGCCCTTCCAGTCTAAATGTCACTTGCCGAAGAACTCTCCGGCATCAAGGCGAACCGCCGACTGTGTAAATATTCAGACACGGTCAACCGGCGAAAAGCTTCAGCGTAATGAATGTGCTTGCGCATCGTTGTGATGGCGCGAAAAGCATTCAGATGTTGGGCAATCTCGACAATGCGGTAACGCTCTTGTTGACTTTCGTAACAGGCCAGAGCGGCCCACTTCTGATCAGCCACCGGAGTAATATCGAGCCAGGCATTGGCATTGCAGATTGGAGTGAAGCCCTCATAAAGAAGTATTTCGGTGTCTACATCATCTACGATGGAGAGCGCCTCGGAGAAGATCGCATGAGTACCTCGATGGTCGGGATGTGGATCGCCCGTTGATGGAAGCGTGATAGTCCCTGGTTTAATCTTTCGTAGCAGTTCTCTGACAGTTTCCGTGGTTTGCTCTGTTGCCTGCACGTGCCCTTCAGGAAGGTTTAATTCTACTGTGTGTGCAATGGCCAGATGTGACCGGGCGTTAATGGCTTCCTGCCAACGCCTTTGCTCGGAACGTGTCAGATAGAGCACCGTTGATTCACCGCCGATACGCGAGTGAGAGGACAGCAGGCCGCCACAGCCAATCACCTCATCATCGGGATGCGGCGCGACTACTAAGAGAGATTGAGGGGTCGGGTGATACCAGGGAATCAAGCTCATTGGTACTTCCTTCATTTAGAGCGGTGGGCAAATGAGTTGGCCTCCTCTTCGCTTCGCCTTACCAGCAGGGGTTTGTTTCTTACCTTGAAGGACTACCTTTAACGGCCCATGCGCGCAGGAGAATCCTCATCGAGCCATCCGCGGCAAATGGCAGCCGAGCCTTGATAGATTCCCGTAGTTCGTTACGATGTTCTTCACTCAAACCCATCGCATAGCTGGCCACGGTTCCCTGACCACCCAGAAACGGCAACCAGTAATCGTCGAAATTCGAGAATTGAGCTACGACGTCTATTGCCCGGCACTCGACGTGTTCCAATCCCGCATCGCTGAAAAGGCTTGCTAGTGCTGTCGGATTACAGATCGGGGAACGCTGCCCTTCGTCAAGACTGCGCACCTCAGGATCAAGCGTAACGGCGGCGTCCCAAAAATAGCGTAAAAGTTGCATCTTGCCCGCGTAGTCCCAGACGTACGCAGCCACAGTTCCGCCCGCTCTTGTCACCTGTGCCATTTCGCTTGAAGCTCTGCGCGGCTCAGCTATAAAGTTCAACGCCAACCCTGAAACAACCGCATCGAATTGGTCTACGACGGATGACAGTGCCAGGGCATCGCCAAGCATGAATCTGAGGCGCTGATCAATTATGTGACGGCGCGCATACTCAAGGTAGTTTGGCGATAAATCGATACCCACAACTTCCTTAGGGAAGCTCGTTTCGAGAATGGTTCGACTTAGAGCGCCAGTGCCGCAACCAACATCCAGCCACTGCCTCTCACGAGGCACGCCAAGCCACCTGACGAAGTCGGTTGCGACCAGCCTGCTCCATCGTCCCATGTATGGATCATAGGCTGCTCCACTGGCCCATACGCCTTTCGTTTCAGTGCTGCTCAAAATGTCACTCTGGAGGACATGTCGGATGCTCCGGGAAAATCTGCTCGTGCTCAATCACCGGGAAACAGTTCATTCTGATAGGTTGAAAAAGGTCCGGGTATGGGAGCTATCGGGTCTTAAGTGAGACTTACTTTGACGACCTGGCGAAACCGCTACCAAGAATGATGATGCGGCGGAGTTTATCACAAATCTCTAAAACAGACCTCGCCGAGAGAAGGTCAACTCTCTTAGGTTGAAGAACGCAGAGAATACAAGTTCAGACCTTCAGGCACTGGCTATGGACAAAACTCATAAGCTTAATCTAAACTCGGCTCGACTCAATACATTTGGGGACCGGCGGTTAAGAGAAAACTAAGCCTCATGAGGTGATCGAGTTTTTTCCCCGTTGGAAACAAATGAGATTTACTCTCCATGATTCTCGCGCTCTCAAGCTGGACACAATCAAGCTCCGCAAATCCTGATGATGCGGGTCAAAGATTTATTTTCTAGGAGGAAACATGACTGTTCCTGAAAACGATCGCCGCATTGACTACATTGAACTTCCCGTTAAAGACATGAAGAAGACCAAAACATTTTATAAAAAGGTCTTTGGCTGGGAGTTTGAGGATTTCGGGTCAGATTATTCCAGTTTCAATGATGGCAGATTGGCTGGTGGCTTCTTCGAGTCGGATGACGTTAAAAACGGCGGTGCACTAGTCATCATCTACACCACTGATCTAAAAGGGATGGAAAAAAAGGTCGTCGCAGCCGGCGGAAAAATCACCAAGCCTCCCTTTGACTTTCCGGGCGGCAGGCGTTTCCAATTCACCGATCCGAACGGCCACGAACTAGCTATCTGGACAAACGTTTGAAAGCCACCTGTCCGCTTTCAGGGTATTTGATCGAAGAGGCCCAGGTGATCTTTTCGCATTCAAAAACTCACTCCACTCTTGCTTACTTCACACTGGTCGACTGAGTAAACGGATCGATTAGCGTCAAGGTTTTTGTACCACCTCAGCGGTGAACCCTCTTAGTTTTCTCGTCACTCAAAGGGGCTATTACATGCGCGCAGCAATCACCGGAGTAGGAGTTGTAACTTCGATTGGCATCGGTGTGACGGAGTTTGCCGATTCCCTGCGGCACGGACGACAAAATCTTAGTAAGCTCAGCGGAGTACCTGTCCCGAGAGGCAAAGCGTCTGTCGGATTCATAAATGAGCCGACGTTCAATTTTCCTGATCGCGCGCTGCGCATGAGCAAGTTAGCGCTTAACGAAGCACTGAACCAGTCCAGGTTCAAGTGGGACGACGGACACGATGTGGCGCTAATACTCTCGACCGTCACTGGAGATAGCCAGGTATTGGAGGAGTTGTACTCGGAGTTCATCAAAGATGGCGAACCGAGCGAACAAATCAAAGAGGCTTTACGGCTCTTCTCCAATGGCACGTTGCTAAACTCCCTGGGGAATTATTTTGGCTGGTACGGGCCGCGTCTGGTGGTCAGCAATGCGTGCGCCTCAGGTAATATCGCTTTGGGAATGGCGCTTGACATGCTTCGTCTGGGGCGTTGTCGCGCGGCAGTTGTTCCGGGTGTCGAACTAGTCAAACTGAGCACCGTCTGGGGTGCTGAGCGGTCAGGCTTCGTGGGGCGCATGCTCCGTCCATTTCACAGTAAACGTGACGGGAGCATCCTTGGAGAGGGAGCCGGGGCGATCATCATCGAGCACCCGGACGACGTTCGAGCGGAGCGAGTGCTCGGCTGGATCGAAGGTTTTGGATGTGCGGTTGATCTGGGGGCAGCAGCGATTACGCTGCTGGATGACGGTTCGGGACTGCGTCGCGGAATGTCGCTCGCATTGACCGATGCTAATCGCGAACCGGAGGAGATAGAGTATGTCAGCGCACACGCGCCAGGCACTCCGCTCATTGATCGGGTGGAATGCCAGGCAGTATCAGACCTGTTTGGCAAACACGCCCGGAACATCTCAATTAATTCCACCAAATCCCTGACTTCCCACATGGGGGCAGCTTCCGGCGTCGTAGAAATCATCGGCACCTTATTACAGATGCAACACCAGTTCCTGCATCCGCACGCGGACCTGGATGAGGTCGACCCTCTTCTCGCAACAGAGGTCATCGGGACCAAGTCAGTTGAGCGTAAAGTAACAAGAGCGCTTTCAAATGCCTGCGGAGGAGGTGGCCTGAGCACGAGCGTCATGATCACCGCCCCTAATGAGCCAGCCCGGCCACAGTCGAAAACAGCGCAAACAAGGACTGGCGGGATCATCATTACCGGAGTCGGAAGTATTCCATACTTTAGCACTGGCGATGCCGTCGCGCCGCTGGTCCATTCTGAGTTTGATGATACAGGCCGCTTGGAGTCGTTTGATATCTATTCCTGGTATCCGAAGGAGACGAATTATTCCTACATGAATCGCGCGGCCCAACTGGGCGCTGCCGCGGGCGCAATCGCCATTGGCGACGCCGCTTTTGACGGCGCTTACCCAAGCGACCGAATAGCGGTAATTTCCGGCACCATGCTCGGCGGCGCGCCCCAGGCGAGCGCTGTTATATGTCAGGAGTTGATGAAAGACCCCAACATCATCACGCCGAATATGGCGCTTGATCATGGAGTGCATCTAAGCACCGCATTGGTCAGACGCTATTTTGGATACAACGGTGTTACCTATACCTTTACCGGCTCTTGTGTCGCAGGCCTGCAAGCGGTGTTGGTGGCGCGCGACCTGTTAACGACGGATCGCGCGGACGCGGCAGTGGTGCTCGGGCATGATGCCCTTGACGATCCATTACGTCATGCCGCCCCCTGGCTCGACGGCTGTTTGCCATCCAACCAAATAGGAGAGGGTGCCGGTGCAATTGTCTTGGAATGGTCAGACCGGGTCAAAAACCGTTCCGGTAACGAGCAGGCGCAACTGGGTGCTTCCGTAATGATGGCTGGCCGTATTGGTGACGATGATTCTTGCGAACGGATCGTTCATAGTCTGGGCGCCAGTCTCGGAGAGGCTGATTGGAACGTTGTTTACCTGGTCGGTCCCGGCAAGTTAGAACTCGCGCACATGGCCCAGCGACTGTTGGACCATACCGGGCGGACAGCCAGCATCAAGAGGCTTCATCCGTTCCCACGCTACTGCATGGCGGCCGATGCGATGTTTGCCATCAATGCGGCAACGACCAATCGAGAGCGCGCCTTGATACTGGCGGCTGAAACTGATGGTTCTGTCGCCGCGCTGTGCATCAGTCCGAACTCGGTCTGATGCGCAAGAAATGAACGGAAAAGTAAGATGCTGGAACGGCCTAGAGCGTTAGTCACTGGTGCTAGTGGAGCGATTGGGCAAGCCATCGCCCGTTCATTAGCTGAGCAGGAGTTTGAGGTCTGGCTGGGATGTCGGAGTCGCGTCAAGGAAGCATCCGAACTGCGCGAAAGTATCCTGAGCCGGGGAGGGAGCGCAGAAGTCGTGCCCTTCGATGTAACTGACTACGAAAGTTGCCAGAGCAAACTCAGTGCTCTCATCGCGGATAGGGGGTCAGTCAGCGCTTTTGTGCATTGCGCCGGAGTTGTTCGTCAAAAGCTACTGCTACGCACTATGCCCGATGATTGGAATACGGTTTTGGCTACGAATCTGAGTGGCTTTTATCACGTTTGCCGGGCTGTCTTGCGGGGAATGATTCAGCAGCGTTCGGGTTCGATCGTCGCAATTGGATCGGTAGTAGGTAATCGCGGTTTAGAAGGGCACACAGCTTATACCGCCAGCAAGGCAGGATTGGTCAGCGCCGCCCGCTCACTGGCCCAGGAGGTTGGAAGCTATAACATTCGCGTGAATGTTGTATCTCCAGGGTGGATTGATGCGGGCATGAATAGCCAGCGGCCGGTCGATAAAGTACTGCAAAGGATTCCGATGCGGAGGGCCGGCAGTCCCGAAGATGTTGCTCCGCTGGTAAGTTTCCTTTGCTCGCCGGCGGCCTCCTATATCACAGGCGCGGAGATCCCGGTGTCAGGGGGATTGGATGTTTAGTAATCACCAGCCCGACGCGTCTTATCCTGAAGGGCCGGAGACAATCGGAGTTCAATTAGTTTTAGAGAATAGCAATGAGTAAAGATCAAAAATTGCGCGAGCATCTGCTTTACCTGTTGCGCGGGGGTGGAGCGCACATTGATTTCGACTCACTGATTGCGGATTTCCCGGTCGAGTCAATTAATGAAAAGGTCGAGCATGTGCCTTACACTGCATGGCAACTGCTTGAGCACATGCGTATCGTACAGTGGGACATACTCGAATTCAGCCGCAATCCCAAACACGTTTCTCCCGCCTGGCCGGAAGGTTGCTGGCCCAGCGATGATTCACATGCAACTGCTAAAGCATGGAGCAAGAGCGTGGCGGCATTTCGCGCCGACCTTGAGGCGATGCAGATGCTGGTGGAAGATTCAACCATAGATTTATTTGCCCCCATCGCGCATGGCGACGGTCAGACCATTTTGCGCGAAGCCTTGTTGGTCGCAGACCATAATGCTTATCATCTCGGCGTGCTCGTCACTCTCAAGAGGTTGACCGGAGATCACGTTTGAGGAACGTCAGTTACTTAAACACTCTGAGCGCTAAGCGGTCAGAGAAAAAAGAAATTGAGAGCTAGTCGGATGTCCGATAAACTCAGCAACCTTTAATTCGTCAATTCTCACTTTGAGGGGTACCTCAATGAACACAAATGTCCCTCAGCAATCAGAACCAAGTCTGATATCAGGTAGTAACTTTGAGTTTGCGCTGGATGCACGCATAACTGAACCGTCAACCTACCGGGTCGCGTTCCTGATCTTGCTCGATGGTGACTTAGTGATGTCGCCCGAGCATCTCGGGGTCGCCTTAATGGCTGCTGTCCTGCGCCGGGCCGGGTTTCAGGCGCGCATCTATGAAGTAAAGCGAGGGAGCGAGCAGGAGGTGGTGGATGAATTGGCTGATTACCACCCGCAACTCGCTTGCTTTACGTTGATGAGTTTGAACGTCCCTTCATGTATACGTTTCTGCGATCTGTTGAAGGCGCGTTTGCCGGACATGCTGATAGCTTGTGGAGGGCCGGCAGGAACTTACGCCAGCTTAGAGGTGCTGCGGCAGGTGCCGGGCGCAGACATCGTTGCGGTCGGCGAGGGCGAGCCGATAATTTTTGACCTCGTGCAGCGCCTGTATCTCAAAGCAGGATTGGAAGACTGTCCCGGCATCTGCTACCGGCAACTCAACGGCACATTGCGACAAAATCCCAACCGTCCGTTGATGCATAACCTCGACGATTTACCGCTCCCCGCGCGCGACCAATTCGAGATGCATGGCAATCATTTAGAGTATATGCGCGTGAGCACCAGTCGCGGCTGCGTGGCAAGATGCACCTTTTGCAGCGCGCCGAATATCAGTAACAGAATACAGAAGGGGAAACCCTGGCGAGCTCGATCGGCCGAAGCAGTGGTCGATGAGCTGGAGTATTTAGTCAAGCGCTACAACTTCCGCACCTTCGATTTTGTTGATTCAACCTTTGAGGATCCGGACGGTGCAGGCATCGGCAAAGCGCGCATCACGCGCATCGCCAAAGGGATTCTGGAGCGTGATCTCGATATTTATTACAACTGCTGTATGCGAGCGGAGAACTGGTCGAATGATGATCAGGATCTACTCGCACTGCTGGTGCAGTCAGGGTTGGAGAAGGTAAACGTGGGCATCGAATCGGGCACGCCGTCGGAACTAAAGTTATGGGACAAACTCGCTACCGTTGAGGACAACATTCGAATTATCCGGTTGCTGAAAGAGCATGGTATTTATCTGGCAATGGGATTCATTCAGTTTCATCCTTACGCCACCGTTGACACGCTAAAGTCGAATGCCGCTTTCCTGCGTGTTCATGCCGGACATAATCTTCGCCGCCTTACAGAGAGACTGGAGATTTATCCCGGCACAGTTATCGTGGGGAAAATGGAGAGCGACGGATTATTGGACACAGACTATTTAACGACCCTTAACCCGTACGGCTACAAGTTTCAGGACGAGCGCGTGCAGCGGCTGGCCGTCCATTTCGCCGCCCTCTACAACAATGAGGACTACCACAAGCAAGGCGTCCTCACGGAACAGTCATCCGTCTTCAGATTCGAGACGTTCAACGTCGTCCTTGAAACGTTCATGTCGCGCACCCGGCGCAGATTTCAACACCTCGACTTCGTCAATGAATTGTTAGACGAATTCCAGGCAGAGGTTTGGAGCATTCGGCAGAGGATTGCAGATTTTAACTACAGCTTTTTTATGGACAATCTCGAAGCCATTCTCTCTGACCGGCATGACCCGGCGGATCGCGTGCGCCAGGTCGATGAGATTGAAAAACTCTTTTCCTCGCAAATGGAGCAAATACGCAAACGCCAATTGCAACTCGGGAAAAAATTGCTCCGCGCAGGAGTTGATTTGAAACAGATTAAGTCTATCTCGTTCCCGTCCGCGAGTGTTGGCGCGCCACGCACTTACACCGGCGGCGCTCCTTGCTGGTGAATGCTCTGGTTCAATGCCTGCGAATTAACGCATGACGCACGCTATAGAGCAGGATCCCACTCGGATAACAGAACAGCGGCGCATTCCTCCCGACTCTCAAGCGCTTGTCTGACCAAAGAGATGAAGCACGATCACAACGTCGTTGCGGCTGTCTCCGGCTCACTCCGCTATCTCCGGCAGGGTGTCATGAAAGTGTGCCGCGTGCAGTCGTCGCCTGAGAGTTCTCTCGTACACAACATTTGCAAAAAGTGCATTCATTTGCGAATGGCTAACGTTCTCACATGATCGTTGTTCTCAGGAGATTGGTTAAGAGGATGGACCCACGAGTACAATTAATCATTACTCTCATGAAAGAGGAGCTTCATCAAGACCTCACTCTTAACGGATTGGCTCAGACGGTAAATCTATCTCTCCCTTACCTGCATCATTTGTTTAAGGCCGAAACAGGCTCTACTCCGGGGCTATACCTTCATTCCCTGAGACTCGAAAAGGCGCGGGAACTCCTGGTCACTACAATGCTCAGCGTTAAGCAGGTCATGATCCGGGTCGGGATGAAGGATAAAAGTCATTTTGGGCGGGAGTTTAAAAAAACTTACGGCCAGTCACCTGGTCAATATCGGATGGCTGCCAGGTTGAATCACTACTTACAAAAGATGTAGACGAGCAATAACAGGGATAGTCTACAAAAAGCAGGATCGGCCAACACAATGCATATTGTATTGCATCAGCACTCACTGTACTTTGGTTGCTCAACTTAGGACTGCAAGTTTTGATACGAGTTCTTGATAATTATTGAAGCAGCATCTCGGTAAACTTTGGTGCGAAGCTCGCTATCCAGAGCGCTGATGTCACAGCTTCTTTACGTCAGGACAGTTCTATAAAAACGAGCGACGTCTTGTTTGTAACTTCAATTTACCTTACTCACGCTTGAGACAGAAAAGAGCAGTAAGAGACTTCTAACGGTCAGACTCACTTGTCCACCGTGTGCTCACAGTGAAATTTAACGTGAGACCAATATTTCCACGCAACGAACATTCGAAGAAAATTGTGAGTCACTAACTAAGGAGACTGATGATGAACACAAGAAGGCATTTTCTGAAGAAGGTTGGAACGGGAACGGTTGCATTGGCAGCGCTTCCCCTTCTGAATGGTACAGTCGCACAGGCTGCCGGTGTAGGAGGGGCATCAACATTGAACGATTCCTCGCTGCCCCTAGGCTCATGGGAGCTGAATTACGAAGGGAAACTCAGCAAACTTGTGCTCAAGAGAGATACAAGCGGTAATTTGACCGGAACGCTATCCGGTCAATCAATTTCACCCACTTGGAATAAAACCGACCGGACGATCACTTTCGTCGGACAGTTTGACCCGTCCAAACCATTCGAACTTCAGGTCTTTACCGGATTGTTCTACGAGGCTTCCGGACGTACTCAAAGGTACATTGCCGGATGGGCAGAGAGTTCAAACAGCACCCTCGGAGCGCAACATAAGCGAATCGCGCGGTGGCACGCCCGGTGAAATTTCTGTCCCCGGGAAGCTATTCAAACAGCGCTTCGCCGGGACGAACCAAAGGGTGCGATGCGCATGTCATCAACGATGTGCGGCGTAGGATACCCTGGCATTGATTTGCAGCCTGAAGCCTCGCCAGTGCCTTATGGGCTGCAGCGTTTTGCGCGCACCTTGTTGCGATCCGCTTTGTCTAACTAGTCAAACTTAAAGACAAGCGGCATGAAGCTTTTGCGTTTCAATGAGGACGCTTCGGCCCCTTCCCCACTGGAAGAATTCTGATGAGAGGGGCCTACACCATCACCACAAAAGAAGGAGGCATACAATGCCATTCGCCGAACTCAAAGACAACATAAAGATTCACTATCACTTAAGAGGCAAAGGCCTGAAATCCGGGGCTCTGAAGGTGAACCGTCCGGATGAAGGATCCATACTTGCGGCTTGCCAAGCGGAGGGTTACGTTCCGGATGAGGCACAAGCCGGCGCGAAAGCAAGTGTCAGCGAAATGCTGGCAGTTAATATGCCAATTCTCACCTACAACTACAGAGGTAGCGGACAAAGCTCAGTTCCCCAATCGCTCATGGAATATAGCGTGGATGCGTATAGGGAAGACATGCGGCAGTTAGCCTCAGAGGTTGGAATGAGCAAATTTAACCTGATCGGCTACTCACATGGAGGCTATTTCACGGCGGATTACGCGCTGGCCTATCCGGAGCAAGTTTCGGCGCTCGTTCTGATTGAACCCGCGCTATTCGTTGACCGGGCGAAGCTTCAGGAAAGAGTCAAACTTGCGCGCGAGAATAAAGGGGATGACGTCATTCACTTGCTCATGAAACAAATGGTTCCAGAGATGGCCTTTAATAGTAAGGCTTATAATGATCTGGTCAAAGCCATCAAGTACAACTATCCTGATCCGATTGGCTTGGCAGGTGAATGGTACGCCCGTTCCACTAACGAGATTGGTGAGAAAGAACTCAGCCAGATTAGCGTGCCAACGCTGGTCATCGGCGGAGAGCGGAGTTGGGTGCGCGAAAATATTGAGCGCACGGCTCGCTCCATTCCCGGTGCCCAACAAGTATGGCTGGATGGTACGCATAATCTCCTGGAAGAGCGACCGGCGGAAGTTACAGCAGCTATTGAGTCCTTCCTCGCCGATAAGAGTGCCGGTGCGAAGGCCGGTTAAAATTTGCTGATGGGGCGAATGACTCGCCCCGTTCCAGCCACAGAAGACGGTTAAGAAAGGGAAAGGGACAACAATGCCATTAGCCAAAATAGAGGACGGCGTGGAAATCAATTTCACGCTTTCCGGAGCGAAAGGAGCGAATGCCAGAATCAATGCCGCTACGTTGATGGCCTGCTCCAATGAAATCTTTCAAGGCATTATGGAACAGTCGCGTTCGCTTCTCACTTTCGACTATCGCGGAACCGGGAAAAGTACCGGGCCGAATTCACTGGATTCCTACACTGCTGGCGCCTATACAGAGGACATGCATCAACTCTTTAACAAGACCGGCATCCAGCAATCGCCAATCATTGGTTACTCACATGGAGGGTTTTTTGCTTTCGACTTCGCCCAACAACATCCTGAGCGCGTCTCGGCTCTGGTGCTGATTGAGCCTGCGCTTTTCTTCGATCAGAACAAGCTCAAGGAGCGCATCAGGGTAGTACTCGAAAACAAAGAGGCTGGAATTAAACTTTTGCTCCAGCAGATCGCGCCTGAACTGGCCCGTGACAAGAAAGCCTACGCTAGCATGGTGGAGGCCATTAGTAATCAATATCCGGAGGCGATTGGTTTGGCGGGTGAGTGGCATGCCCGAATTACCAACGAAATCGGAGACGATGACCTGAGGGACATCAGGGTTCCAACACTCGTGATCACCGGTGAGAGAAGTCGAGTGCGCCAATATACAAAGCGTGCTGCTACGTTGATTCCGCGTGCCCTGTCGTGGGTGATCCCGGAAGCCACACACCTTCTGCTCGATGAGAAGCCGAAAGAAGTGGCTGCCGTCATTAATCTCTTCCTTGAACAATACGGTGGCGGCGTCCCGGTAAGGAAGGCAGCAACTGGGAGCAAACGCTGATCGCAATTAAATGGTGAGAGGACCTCATCGAGACCTCAACTCAATGATTGGCCCAGGAGCGCAAATCGATCTCTTAACTTAACCGGATAGACGATTGACAGGCGCTCGCGCGAAACGTTTAGTGTAGTGCTCTTGAGATGGCTAGCCATTCGGAAACTGCTGGTTATTGATTGAACACTACATTAATTTTTCAGTGGTCGGTTTTTGGGAAGAGTTACACTCTCACCACATATCTTTTCAAGTAAAGCGGATTTACCCAGACGCGACCTAAACTTTTCATCTTTGGAATTGACGGTGGAACCTTCGATATTATCGAGGGGTTAACCGCTGAAAAACTATTGCCCAATCTGGCAGCGTTGTTGTCGAGAGGGGCGTCGGCGAAGATGGACTGCACCTGGCCGCCGCACACTGGACCGGGTTGGACTTCTTTGGTGACCGCCTGCCATCCGGGACACCACGGTATCTATCAGTTCTTTGATATGCAGGAGCGCGATTACAGGGCGCGGGTGGTCGGCTCTAATGATTACGGCTGCTCGACCGTGTGGGAATGGCTCGCGCTCCAGGGCTGGACTCTGGGACTAATCAACGTCCCCATGTCACATCCTCCCCAAGCGCTCCCGGGTTACCAAATTACCTGGCCTCTGTCGAATACGCTCCGTTACTCATCACCTCAGACGCTGCTCGGCGAAATGGCTAGTCATGGCGCGCATTTTCAATCCGATCTCGCCACGATGTATCGCGGAGACCTTAACTATATACATGAAGCCCTTGACAATGTTGAGGCAAGATTACGTTCCCTCAAATATCTCCTGGACCATCACCCTGTCGACGCCGCGATGATTGTTTTCACGGAGGTGGACCGCGTTTGTCATCACTACTGGCATTTTTCCGACCCCAGTCATCCGCAATTCGTACCCGATGCGGATGAAGCCTATCGGTCGGCTATTCGTAACATCTATCAAGCAGTCGATAACGCTCTCGGCGAGGCATTGCGACTAATCCCGGAAGAGTCCACCGTTGTCGTGGTTTCGGATCATGGCTTCGGGCCAGGGCGCGAATCATTCTCCGTCCATAAGTGCCTTGAGCAGGCGGGATGGCTAACGATGCGTGCCTCGGTTGACTCGCCGGCAGATGATGCAAATGGACAAAAACCGGTGGCGAGTTGGTTCAAAGAAGGTGGTAAGGAAATTGACTGGCAACGGACAAAACTTTACATGCCGGTGCCTGGAGGCTTCGGCCTTAACGTTAATCTCAAGGGGCGGCAGCGGCAGGGAATCGTTGAGGAGAAAGATAGGCTCAGCCTTTTAAATGAGGCGTCTGAATTGCTCCGCGCCGTCAAGTCACCTTCAACGGGCGAGGCAGCCTTCGCGCGCGTTGTCCTCCGCGAGGAGGCTTACCCTGGCCCGATGTGCCAACAAGCCGCCGACCTCCTGCTCATCCCGCAAGACGAGTCTTTGATGGTTGTTCCATCGCTGACAGGAGAGACTTGGGGCATGAGCCACCAAACTGGGCTGCACCGTTACGAGGGGATGTGGATACAGGCTTCTCCGCGCACTCGAGCAGGGAGACTGGCGCATAATATTCACATTACCGACGTGGTTCCGACGCTGCTGGCTGACATCAACGTAAGCATTCCTGAATTTATGCAGGGATGCTTGCAGCCGGAAATTTTCTCTCATGTCTCGCCGTGTCGGAGCCGAGGTTCTTCATCCTTGATCCCCGCTCCGCAACCGCAACCGGACAGCTTCGACATCTCCGAAGCGGAAGAGGATGAGTTGACCTTCAAACGGCTGCGGGAGATGGGTTACTTATGATACCTCGAACCGGAGTTTGCCGGATGGACCAACGAAACTTGTGCCGGGTACCGGCGTAAGGATAGGCAGACAAAGAGAAGAAGGTAGAACTGCCCACAAGGAGGTTGCTTATGAAGCCGCTTTTAGCTAATGACCTGGTGATAAAGGAAGACAACTGCAACCTCTCGTGTCAATACTGCCTGACGGGGCAGAGCAACTTTAAGCAAGAGCATTCCGAACAGATGATCTTTCAGCCGCCCCGCCGGAGTTTCTATTCACCGGAAAGCGCCCTAGGTCAACGGCTCGATCAAATTGTTGCGACGACCGGCCAAGACCTGAATCTCCCGATTATCAAAGTGACCGGAGGCGAGATTTTTCTGGTGCGCGGGATCATGACTCTGCTGCGCCATCTCTCAACACACTTTGCGACCGTCGTCATCCAGACCAACGCTATCTTGCTTGATCAACCGATGACGGAAGAGATAAAAAGTTGGGGTAATGCATGCCTGCAAATCTCGCTCGACGCCCAATCCTTCGAAGGAAACTCCTACCGCTCACCGTCGCCGGAATTACACGCTAAGCTGATGCGGAAAATCTATGAAATTCTTGAGATAGGTATCCCCACTGAGATCTATTGCGTCTTGAACGACCGCTCGCTGCCTTATCTGGAAGATACGCTAAGCGCGTTGAAGCCATACGCAGATCATGTCGTTGTTCATCCCTTCCCGGTGCGCGGGCCGGACCATCAGAGTTTCTTTCCGAAGGCCGAGCAAGTAGAAGTGCTTCACCGGATCATGGACCATTTTGAGGACTACGCTTCGATCCTGCCTCCAAAAGCTTACTTTGCCAGGCTGCTGCGATTCTTCACCGAAGGAGGACGCACCTTTCGCTGCCACTTGCCCCGTTTCGCTTTTACGACGTTCGATGATGGGACGCTGACCTCCTGTCCTAACATCTGGTTTAACAAAGTGGGGAATGTGCTGGAGGAAGACCCGCACTCCGTGACAGATCGGATTTCGGAAACGCCGTTTCACCAATTGCTCCTCTCGCCCAGGCCGCGCATTGATGCCTGTAAAGGATGCTTTACCCCTTGGGATATGCTCTCGCTCTACGTGGATGGAGAGATTACCCTCGGTGAACTCTGCCGCACGCCGATGTATTCGGCGCCTGCCAGTCGTATCAGAATAGAGGAGATCGTTCAGGCATATCGGGAGGCATAGAAGTGTTAAGCGTTGTCGTCCCGACTTATCGTAAGAAGGCGCGCTTGCGCCTGATGCTTACGAGCCTCATCTGCTTGTCGCGCGAGGTCAGTTCAGACGTTGAGATCATCGTTGTTGACGATGGGGGCGAAGACGATCTGGGAGTAGTCGTCGAGCAAGCGCAGGCGGGACACAGTGAGGCGGTGGTACGGGTTGTGAAAGGAGCGCACGGTGGGCGCTCCGTTGCCCGGAATTTGGGAGCGAAGCACGCTTCCAGCGAACGCGTTCTCTTCCTTGACGATGATGTTTTGTTAACCCCGGGAGTCCTGGAAGAGCACCTCGCATACGCCAGGCAGCAGGCTCCCGAGTTTGTGCGCGGCACGATACTCAACTTTCCCTGGCTCGTCGCCTTCGAAGATCCGGAGAGTGGCGCGCTGACCGAGCGCGCCACCCGTTCTTTAGGACTCAACCGCGGGGCCAACGCAGCGGGACTGCGCACACGCACCATAGAGTTGGACGAGAAGGGAAGGGTGGACGCACGCATTGCCGCGCTCGCCAGGATGAGCCGCTTTGAAAAAGACATTCATGAGTGGTTGTCAGCGCGGCCTTTGGCCATGTCAGGCAGATGGATTGGAGCGACGGGAGCACATTTATCTGTAGACAGGTCGGCGATGGTGAAACTCGGTGGTTTTGACGAGGCAATGGGACTGCGATGGGGCGCAGAGGATTTAGAGTTTGGCTACCGTGCGGAAAAGGCCGGCATACCAATACTGCATGCCAAGGAGGCAGTCGTCTACCACATGGATCACGACTTATGCGGAAGAGAGGGGGATCACGAGGCAGCGTTTGAATATTTTGCGCGCAAACATAGCGATGTAAACTTGCCTAAAGTTCTCTCATACTTTTCTGATCAATGCTCTTTGGCCGAGGCCCTCACGGGATGAGTACCGACACACTAGACTTGCGACTCAGGCACTGGGCGCGATCGACGCCAGGGCATGTGTTTCTTTCCACCCAGACGCAGATGACCTACTCCGAGGTGGACGCGCAAGTTGAGCTGCAGGCGCAGAGGCTGGTCGCCAAATGGCGTGGCGGTCCCATTCTCCTCGCGGGTGTGAACGATCAGTCGTGGGTGCTCAATCTACTGGGGGCTTTGCGGAGTCGAATTCCGGTCGTGCTCATTCCGCCGGGTTGGACGCCACGTGAAGAAGCGCAGATCATAGAGCTTGCCGGGTCGACATTGAGGGTTGAAGGGAACGTGCTGCGCGAGATTAATACGGAATCAGCACATGAGCGGATGGCCGACTGGGAAACGAGTGGCGCGGTGCTGGCCTTTGCCACTTCGGGTAGTACGGGCCGTCCGCGCCTTGCGCTTCGCAGTGGGCCGAGCGTGATTGCGGAGGGAGAGCGGTATCACACCCTCTGGCAAATGACTCCCACTGACGTAGTATTCGCCGCCCTTCCTCTTTCTCATGCATACACTTTTGGGGCGGCGCTTGCGGCGGCACTCGTCGCCGGCGCGACTTTGGTGCTGGATGATTTCATCTCACCGCGTCGACTCGGTCGCATGCTGATGGAGAAGATGGTAACCATTCTGCCTCTGGTCGGACCGACGGCACGTTCGCTGGCGCGGCTCGATGCGGGCCAGCCCATCCAGTCTGAACTCAGAATGGCGATGGTTGGGGGCGGGGTTGTGACCCATGAAATGTCCCAGCTCTTTGAAGCTAAATGGGGACTGCCGCTATCGCAGAACTACGGCAGTTCCGAAACCGGAGCTTTGCTGGCTTCCTTTCCACCACACTCTGCAAACGGCACTGGCTTTCCGATGCCGGGGGTGGAATGCAGGCTCAGCGATGCCCTCGATGGCACTAGTCAACTTTGGGTGCGGATGTCAGCTCCGCCGCTCGGCTACATGACGGAGAAGGGATTCGAAGCGGCGCGGTTGTCACCTGATGGATGGTGGGGGACGGGTGATCTCTTCCGTTACGACGCCGACGGGCTGTACACGATGATGGGTCGCATCGGGCAGCAGATACGGCGCGGTGGGCGAACTATCCAGCCGCGTGAGATCGAAACGGTGCTCCTTATTCACTCGGCGGTGGATGAGGTCCTAGTACAAGGCAGCAAGGATTTGGATGAGCAGGAATGTATCGAAGCTCACGTCTTGCTGAAGCCGGGTGCGAAAGCTTCCATCACGGAACTGCGAGACCACGTGCTGGCGTACTTGGCGCCGTACAAGTGCCCAATGCGATGGCATATCCACAAAGAATTTCCTCGCACCTGGTCCAATAAGCCCGCGATTAAGCCGTGCGACTCTGGCCCAAAGAAAAACGGGTTGCCAGTCTTCACCGCACTCTTGAGCCACCGCCTGTCAACCGCAATTGTCACGGCGGAGGCGACGGGGTTGCTCGATGAATTGGCAAAGAAGTCCAGCACGCTTGAGCAACTCGCCGAGACCTTGAAATTGAACCCTGAAGCCTTGAGGCTCTTTCTCAAATTTCTCTTGGCGATGGGAGTGGTTTGTGAGGATGCGGAGGGAGTTCGCCTGGCCGAAAAGGACAATTATTGGAAACCAGCCATCGCGCTCGAGGCGCGTCTGCAACAGACCTGGCTGACGGCGGAATCCGTGATCGAGGTGCTACGACTCGGTCTAAACAGCCGTTCCTTCGATCAAACAGGTACTGACGACGAGTTCGCACGCCTGTACCGGGAGGCCATGTGCGGTGTGACCCAGGCGTCCGTCGCGCGGCAGGTAACGCGGCTCTTTAAATTGGGCTTGCGGGATGGAGAACGAAGCTTGGAGATCGGCAGAGGTATCGGTATACTTTCAAAGTTGCTTCGACAACAACTCGCGCCACCTGACACCGAGCTGATTGCGCTTGGACCCGCACCGGCCCTTATCTGTGAAGACGAGCATCAAGAAATTCAAGCCTACACTACGCCCGTGTGTGCTTGGTCCGAAATCATTCCTCGTCCGGCTAGCTTCAATTTGATCTTTGTAATGAATGCCATTCACTGGCTCCAACCATCGGAGGCGAAAACAGTTTTCGCACGCTTGCTGGCAGGTCTCTCACGGAACGGGCAATTGCTCATCGCAGACATGTTCTTACCTGCGGGAGGCGAGACGGGCAGTCCGAATGTGATTCCCTGGATTTTCTTGCTTGATTGGATGACTCACGGAGGGACGAACTTTCTGACGGTTCACGAAGTAGAAGAGCAACTAGCAGGAGCGGGTGCCGGAGAGGTCGGACACCGCTCGCTGGGGAATCTTCCCTTTGAAGTTATTCACGCCTCGCGTTAGCCCCAGCATACGCCAACCTCCCAAGGCGCGGCCTCTATCTATTATGTAAGGAGCATACTCATGAACGAAATCAAAGACAGACTGCGTTACATCTTCGTGCAAGCACTTAGATTACATCGAACTCCCGAGTCTATTCCGGATGAAAATCTCACATCGGAGTTGGGTCTGGATTCGATTAATTCTCTCGAAGTGCTAATTTGGGTAGAGAACGAGTTTGGCATTCAGATCGACGACGAAGATCTTTCCGTTGCCCTGATTAATTCTCTCGACGTGCTCGCCGCTTACGTTGAAAACAAATTGCTCGCAAAAAATCTAGGTGCGACCGTTAAGAACGAAGTGACGACTGTCAATACGGTGGTTGGGTGAAAGCGGAATAGGGTGCCTCACTCGCGCAGGTGGCCGAGCCCGTAGCGCATAGCAAGCGCGTCTTAGCACACCTGATTTTCGTTTGAACGTGCGTGCCCTTCTACCGGCTCTGTGCGACACGAGGCTTTTGAATTCCCCCTTGCGGACAATGCGTTCGCGGTGGTTTTCGTTTACCACCCTCCCGGTTACAAATCCTGGTCATGCAGGTGCTGCCCGCTGTTGGAGAGGCAGTCCGTTACAGTAATTGTGCGGGTGGTGTAAGAGCGATCCGAAACTCAAGGAACCAGGAACGAGCATGGACCATGCAGGACACGGTTAACAATTTGTCAATCGTTGATGTTGACACGCACTTTAACGAGCCGCCCGGAACATGGGACGAGATCGCTTCCGAGTTCGAGGAGAGTGGGCTGAGGATAAGCACCGACGTCGCCGGACGCAGATGGCTGTTCGCGGGGCAGCGTCGCATCATCCCTTTGCGTGCAACTTTTCCGGGCGAGGTTGATGAGGCGCGCGATGCGGTCAGGACAGACCCGCTGGGTTATGAAAATATAGTTCAATCCCGTCGCGTCACGGCGGAAAGTGGCAGTTGGCGTCCGGCTCATCCTGCCGAAAGCGATAGTGTCGAGCGACTGAAGGTGCTTGACAAGATGGGAGTCGAGTCTGCGTTGCTGTTCCCGTCGCTCGGTCTTTTCTGGCCGCCAGTGATTGATGATGAAGAACTGATCGATGCTAACTTCGCGGCGTGGAACAACTGGGTAGCGCGGCAGACGTCGATCGACCCTGCGCGGCTGTTCGCCGCCGCACAGTACAGCCTGTCAGATGTGGAGCGCGCCGTCGCAGAGGTGCGTCGCTGTCATGCGCTCGGCTGTAGAGGTTTCTTCCTGCGTTCCGTGCCGTACCGGGGGTTGCCGTGGGGCGACATTTCCAACGAGCCATTCTGGCAGGCACTCGAAGAGACAGGGATGCCGCTCCTGATACATTCCGCGCCGATCGGCTCGCTCGCCATTGACCCCGCGTGGGAAAAAGGGCTCGTCGCAGGTCATAAGGGGCAAACGTTGCAAACCTTACTTAATCGGTCACGCGCGCCGGAAGCAGCCCTCTCCAATCTGATTTTCGAGGGAGTGCTGGAACGCCATCCGGCGCTCAGAATCGGCATCATCGAGTTTGGCAGCGTGTGGGTTCCTTCCTTCCTTAAACAAATAGACTACACCTTCGAGTTTCTCGGCCCGCGCAACCGTTACCTGCGTGAGCGACTAAGGGCGCGACCTTCAGATTATTTCCGCCGGCAGGTCAAAGTCTCGACCTTTTGGAGCGAGCCGCTCTCCTGGCTTTTGGCTTCCGCTGGTGCTGAAATTTTCATGTTCGCGAGCGACTTCCCACACCCGGAAGGCAACGAGAACGCGGTAGAGCGTGCGTTTCAGGCGCTGGCGGAAATGCCGTCGGAGAGCATTGAGAAATTTTTCTCCGGTAATGCAAAAGAGCTGTTTGGCCTGCAGCCGAATGGCGCTACCGGTAAACAGAATCTTATGGCGTAATCGTGATGGAATTTGAAAATCTACAAATGGTTCCCGGCCTCTACCCGTATTTGAACTCCCTCGCGGAGCCATCGAGCGGAGTGCTGGCGGAGATGGAAGAGTACGGGCGCCGTAGGAGATTCCCGCTCGTCGGTCCTCTGGTTGGGAGATTCCTTTTTCAACTGGCCTTACTCACCGGCGCGCGCCGCGTGATGGAAATCGGATCGGGATTTGGTTATTCAGCAGCGTGGTTTCTCCAGGCGAATCAGGAACTGAAAGTTATTTGCACCGACAACTCACCGCTCAACGCTGAACGGGGATTGGAATTCCTCGCACGGCTCGGTTTTGCCGAGCGCGTAGATTTCCGCGTCGGCGATGCGCTCTCCATAGCAAGCGAAGTGGAGGGACCCCTGGACATCATTTTTTGCGATATGGATAAGAGCGCATATCCGGATGCCTTCAACTTAGCTTGGCCCAAGCTGCGGCGTGGTGGATTGTTCATCGCCGACAATACTCTCTGGCGAGGGTATGCATGGACGCCTGTGCCCGATGATGCGCCGGAGTTTCGCCGGCTCATGACGCCGGGCATCAGGGAGTTCAATCGCATTTCCTCGAGCAGCCGTGAGGTTGTAACCACAATCATTCCGTTGCGCGACGGCCTCTCACTCTCGGTGCGATTGTAATTGCGAACCTTTATAGCAGCATGCAGACCTAGACCGAACGCGACATGAACAAGAAGCGGAAGGCTATTATCGTCGTCACGGAAGGCGTCTCACGGCCCCTGCTGCAGAAGTGGGTTGAGCAGGGTCTGCTGCCGGGCTTTGCACGCCTGCTAAAAGAGGGCAGCACTGGTGGGTTACGGTCTGGGTTTGTACCTTACGAGCCACCGGGCCTGGTCACGGTCTTCACCGGGCAGAGTGCGGGCGAACACGGTTGGTTCTCTTACTGGAACGTACACGAAAGCGATTACCTCCCGCATCCCCTGACCTCAGGAGATCTACGCCATCCTTTAGTGTGGCAGCGACCTGAGTTCGGCTCGAAGCGTTTCGCTGTTATCAATATTTTCGGTACTCACCCGCCTACGCCACTCAACGGATGGCTTGTCACTTACCCAATGCAGCAAACCCTCAACGCTTGCTATCCGCGCGACCTTTTGTGGTCGTTATCGAATAAAGGAATTCACTACACTCACGACGTTTCGGTTTGGTTCTCCGGGCAATCTCAAAATGATTTTCTCCCACTCGTACTGGAGGCCGACCGGCGGCGGGGGGAATTAGCACTCACGCTCCTGGATGAAGGTTCGGACGTAGTCATCGTTAATCTCACTAGCATTGACCGCACCTCGCACTGCTACTGGCAGGAGTTGGAAGAGGGTTCCCCTGTGCCTGCGACCAAGAGCGCAGTCTTTCAGGCTTATCAACAGTGCGACCAGATCATCGCCCGCTTTTGCGAACGTGTCACGGAACACACCAGCCTTCTGGCTTTCTCTGAGATCGGCTTTGGAACGCTAAGGGCTTACTGCTCGGTGAATAGTCATTTGGAGAAGGCCGGTTTTCTGGCAAAGCAAACGTTGGGCGCAGAGCAAACAATTTGTTGGGAGGACACGATCGCGTTCGAGGCCGTACAGGGCACTAATGGCGTTAACATCAACCTCAACAAACGATATGCGCAGGGCAAAGTGAAAGTGGAGGATTATCATCAAGTGCGCGAGCAGGTCATGGCGGCGTTGCGTGAAAGCATCAATCCGTACACCGGCCTACTCCTCTTCCGGCAAGTGCTGCCACGCGAAGAAGTCTATGCCGGTCAGTCTGTCGATCGCGCCCCGGATATCATTCTTGAGCCTGCCGATGAACGTTACTTACCGCTCGGCGATCCTTTCTGGGCGTCGCATGTCTGCCGCATGCGCCAAAGCGGCTGGCACAGGCGAGATTCTTACTGGGCAGGAATGGGAGACATCTTCGGCACGGTGGACCATACGCGGGTTGCCGGTTTGCTCGACCTTGGGCCAACCATCTGCCGGATGATGGACATAGACGTGCCAAGCGATTTCTCCGGCTCCCCTTTGACATCAGAGGTAAATAGATGAGCGAGTTCACGCTCAGCCAACTCCACAGGTTTTTGCCTCTGGCAATCACACGGGTCGACGGGACCTACGGTTGTATCGGAGCTGTTACCGAAGATGGTAGTTGGGTGCGACCCGAACCAATATACGTCGAAGAGCTTGAAAGTCCCGAAAGCGTCTACCGGTACTTCTATTGGACCGCCGCGTATCTGCAAGCTTCCACCGCAGCGAAGATGCGACCCGAAGATCGCGACCTGAGCCAGGTCGATGCCGAGCCGCAACTCCTATCCCCTTTGCCTGACACGCAGCGGTTGCGCTTCCTTCTTGAGCACGCCGACGCGAACGTGGAGGTGGCTTTTGGAGGTCAGCGGAGTCTCGGTCTGATAGAGGCTTCCGTGAAACGTTTTTACATAAAACGATCGACTGGCGGCAGGTCTTTCATAAGAGGAGAATTCATCGACGCTACGGGAGAAGTTTTTGATTGGATCATTCCCGAAATAGCATTCGGGCGGATCGTGTGGCCTCATGTCACCGAAGGAGTTCTCACACCGTCATTTGCCAGGCGTCTCAGTGAAACCTTTGAACACGTGCGCACCTTCTTCACTGTTGGACTAACGACTCCTAACTTTCGTTTCCCTGGCAAGTTTCACAATTGTCATCCTCTCATCGTGGGGATTCATTCCGAGCCGAATTACATCCCGCTGCTTGAAAATATTTAAGGCCCGTTATGAGCAAAATCAAAGTTGCAATCGCCGGATCTGGGTGGGTGAATTACTTATGAATATGTCTACGAGGTTGCGCGAGTTAGAGAATAATACGATTTACATTTTGCGCGAGGCTTATCGCAAACACCGGAAACTTGCGCTTTTATGGTCGATGGGTAAGGATTCGACCGCTTTGCTGTGGATGGCCCGTAAAGCTTTCTTTGGCGTCCTCCCCTTTCCAGTGCTGCACATCGACACTTCGTACAAATTTCCTCAGATGTACGAATACCGTCAACGAATGACCGAAGAGTGGAAGCTTAATCTCATCGTCCATCGCAACGAGGCCGCGCTCGCTGCTGGAATGAATCCCCATACACATACGACGCTCGAATGCTGCAATGCGCTAAAGACATTGGCCCTCAAACAAGCTATCGAGACGCACGGCTTCGAGGCGCTGCTGCTCGGAATCAGGAGGGACGAGCACGGCATCCGTGCCAAGGAGCGAGTCTTCAGCCCGCGGGATGAAAACTTCAAGTGGAACTATCTTGACCAGCCCCCGGAACTCTGGGATTTGTATCAAGCTCGCTCAAGCGAAATGCAGCATCTTCGGATCCATCCTCTGCTCGCTTGGCGTGAGGTTGATATTTGGGAATATATTCGCGCGGAAGATCTGCCTCTACCCGATCTGTACTTTGCGACCTCCGGCAGTCGCTTCCGCTCGATAGGATGTCAGACCTGTTGCAAGCCGCTTGAAAGCCACGCTGTTACGGTGTCCGAAGTCATTGCTGAGATTCAACAGTCGCAGGAGGGCGAGCGCGCCGGACGAGCGCAGGATAAGGAAGACGAAGCGACGATGCAAAAGCTACGCGCCCTCGGTTACATGTAAGTGAGGCAAGGTGAACAGAGATATTTTCAAATTGGTTTTAGTCGGTGGTGTCGATCACGGCAAGTCTACATTGCTGGGACGACTGGTTGACGAGGCAAGATCGTCGATTCATCAAACCGGCGAAAGTTCCAATGACTCGAATTATCGAACCGAGATAGATGGTAATTATGCTCTCTACGCGGACAGTCTGACAGAGGAAAGGGAAGGCCTGTACACGCTTGACACCACTCAGATCATGATGGAGATCGGCGACCAACAGATCATCTTGATCGACGTGCCCGGTCACGCTGAGTTGATTAAGAATATGGTCACCGGGGCCTCTCATGCCGATGCGGCTTTACTGGTCGTTGATGTCTCGCAGGGAATTTGCCCGATGACTGAGACACATTTGGAAGTCCTGAGTCTGCTGAAAATCAGTCGTTGCGTGGTGTGCGTAAACAAAATGGAGCTGGTCGAATATGCTCCCGCAAAGTTCGAGCTTCTCGCGGCATCGCTGAAGGAGACCTTGTTGACTCATGGCCTCCATGCGGTCGAAACCATCCCGCTCTCCGCCCTCACTGGCGAGAATCTCTTCAGGCGCACAGAAAAACTGGCGTGGTATCAGGGCTCGACGCTCTGGGAGGTTTTGTGCCGGTTGTCGCAGGTCAAAGTCGCTGGGAGTGAACGGCTGCGCTTCATGCTGCAGGATCACTATCTTATCGGTAACGATTCAATCTACGTGGGACGTGTGGAGTCGGGTGAAATTAGTCGCGGCCAGCAGCTTGCGCTCTATCCGGGAGGGCAACTCTGCACGGTTCGCACCATCGAAAAGTTTGGAGAGCCATCGCCAGAGCGTGCAGGCGAAGGCGACTGCGTCGGTCTTACTCTTGCGGTCATGGGAACAGCGCGCGTGGGGCAGGTGTTGTGCTCTGTGGGAGATTCACCGTTGGTCGGTTCTTCTCTGTCCGTAACGCTCATGAATTTGGGAGCCGACCCACTTGAGGCGGGCGCCGAGTTACAGTTTCAATGCGCCAGCCTTGAAGCGCCTTGCCGCGTCGCCGCAATCGAGTCGATCGGGTTGCCGCCGGAGGGTAACGTGTCCGACCGTCTTCTTTTCTCCGAAATAGGAGAAGCCGTGCTGGCCTTTGATCAACCATTAGCTGTCGATCGTTTTCAAGACGTGCCTTCGCTGGGGCGCTTCGTGCTTGCGAAAACTGACAAGACTGTTGCCGGTGGCATCATTCAGGGCGGCGCTGGCGGAGGCGAGGAGCGCGAATAATGGGAAGGCGATGTCTGGTTATCGGGATAGACGGCTTGCCAAAAAGTCTCTTGGAGTCGTTGGCAGAACAAGCGGTCATGCCATTCTGCGCCCGTCTGTTGCAGCAGGGGAGCCTGGTTTCCTTGTGTGCGCCCGTGCCGGAAGTGAGTTCAACTTCGTGGGCCACCTTTCTGACCGGAGTTAATCCGGCGCGGCATGGCATCTACGGCTTCATTGATTTGAAGCCTTTCTCCTATCAGTTTTTCTTTCCCAATCTCAAACACTTGGCGGCTCCTACGGTTTGGGACTTTGCGGGGCGGGTCGGACTGAGAACTCTCTGCCTCAACGTGCCGACAACGTACCCGGCACGACCGCTCAACGGTGTTTTAGTTTCGGGTTTCCCTGCACCGGATTTCAAGAAGTGCTTCTTCCCGCAGCCTCTGGCAGAAGAACTTGATGCCCTCGGCTATGTCCTGGACGTGGAGGTTGGTGATGTGGCCGGCGATCCTGCGGGTTTTCTGCGGCGCATTGAGCAATCGCTCGAAGCCCGCGTGCGGGCATTCACACACCTGCTTGAGCGCGAAGACTGGGACTTGGGCATTGCGGTCTTTACAGAGACAGACCGTTTGCAACACTTTCTTTGGAACGGGTTGGCGGATCCGGCGCACCCACTTCACACACAGGTCCTGAACTTCTACCGGCGGGTAGATCAATGCATCGAGGCGCTCACGGAGAGAATAGACAAGAGCGATGCCCTCTTTCTCGTTAGCGATCATGGCTTCGCGGGCATGAAGGCGCAGATTTATCTCAATGCCTGGTTACGCGAGGGCGGATATCTGGCGCTTCCGCCGGATGCCGCAAGCTTCGATTGCATCGATGGTAGAACGAAGGCTTTCGCGCTCGATCCGGGTCGAATTTATATCCATCGCGCTGGGCGATTTCCGAGGGGAGCGGTGAGCGCTGGCGAAGCCGAAGAGCTCCGGCAGAAGCTGCGCCAGGAACTTCGTGGGCTAACATGGCACGCACAAAGCGCGGAGTTGGGCAAGTCAGGCGAGGGCGAGCCTGTCCTGCAAGATATCTTTTTCAAAGAACAAATTTACTCGGGGTCGTTGCTGGAAAGTGCTGCCGACTTGATCGCCGTACCAGCGACTGGCTTCAACCTGCGAGGTGCCTGGAAGCATAGTGCGATTGTGGGGAGCGACTCGATGACCGGCACACACACGCGCAGGAATGCGGTCTTTTATTACAGGGGCGACCTGACCACTCAAGCGGAGGTTGATATGCAGGATGTGGCGCCGACCGTGTTGTCTGCGCTCGGCGTTGACTACACCGCTAAATTCGATGGGCATAACTTTTACGACCCAGCAGAGCTTCACCAGCCCAGTGAAATGATTGTCGGTATCACCAGAGAAAAATTATGAGTCAACAAAAACTGAATGAGAGCAATTTTGAACGCAGGGAGCGCGTCCTGCGCTCATTGCAAGAGCTCCCGAATGTCGGGAGTAGCATCGCCATTGACCTCTGGGATTTGGGCATCCGCGCGCCCGAAGACCTCAAAGGAAAAGATCCCGAAAGGATGTATGAAGACCTCTGTGAGCAGAGAGGCGTCCACATAGACCGTTGTATGCTTTATGTCCTGCGGGCAGTCGTCTACATCGCCTCGGCGGATGAGGTTGACCCCGATAAAAAAATGTGGTGGAAGTGGAAAGATCCCGTCCCGGAGAAACGTAAGCGTTTGCGCTCGTAGCAGTCCCACGCGAAAAGATACAAGCAGCCGTCCTCACGAGCGGACCCGCAAGACAAGCTTCTTGTACAGGAAATTTTTCATAGGAGGCGATGATGTCCACTAAAGAGTTTGGAGAGCCGAGGCCGTTTCCGACCTGGCCGATTGCTGACGAAAGAGAACTAGCGGCAGTCCAAGCCGTGCTGGAGAGCGGTCAGTGGTGGCGGATGGCCGGGTCGCAGGTCGTCGAGTTTGAAAAAGAGTTTGCGGCATATCACAACGCCTCTCACGCACTGGCGGTCACAAACGGCACGCATGCAATAGAACTCGCGTTGGCCGCTCTCGACATCGGCCAAGGCGACGAGGTCATCATCCCCGCTTTCACTTTTATCTCCACCGCGACGGCGGTGTTGTATGCGCAGGCGATACCAGTGCTGGTTGATGTCAACCCCGACACGTATTGCCTTGACCCCGAACGCTTCGCCGGCGCAATTACGCCGCGCACGCGAGCCGTCATTCCCGTGCATATGGCCGGGCACGTCGCAGACATGGACGAGATTCTCGCCATCGCAGGCCAGCATAACTTGCATGTTATAGAGGATGCGGCGCATGCACACGGGGCGGCTTGGAAAGGAAAGCGCGTGGGCTCGATGCAGATCGGCGGCATCTATAGTTTCCAGGCAGGTAAGTTGATGACCGCCGGGGAAGGTGGACTCATCTTGTCGAATGATGCCGGCTTTATTGAAAAGTGCTTCCTCCACGGGAACTGCGGGCGACCCCGAACCGACCGTACTTACCAGCACACCGTGCTCGGCACTAATTGCCGCATGACCGAGCTGCAGGCCGCCGTCCTCCGCATACAACTCTTAAGGCTGGAGGAACAGAATGCACGTCGTGAGGTCAACGCGGCCATGCTCAATCAGATGTTGAGCGGCGTACCGGGAATCATACCGCAGGGGCACGACGAACGGGTGACACTCCACCCGCACTACATGTACATGTTCCGTTATGATTGCTCAGCCTTCAATGGTCTCTCTCGCCAGCAGTTGGTCGATGCCTTGATTGAGCAGGGCGTACCTGCCTTCGTCGGTTATCCTGCCATCCACCGGACACCTATGTTTCGCAACCGCAACTTCGGGCCGCGCTGGCGCGCTGACGACGCGCTGCTGCCGGACTACAACGTTGTAAGTTGTCCGCTCGCTGAAACCCTGGGCGAGGAAGTAGTTTGGCTGCATCACCGCACGTTACTCGGAGATGAGGAACATCTGGCTGGAGTGGTAGATGCCCTCAACCGCATCCGCGTTCGGGCGTCATCGCTCGTTGGTGTCTCTTGATTGATCTAATGGAAGTGAAGTTATGTTGAGAGCCGTCATCTTCGATCTCGACGGGGTGTTAATAGACTCTGAGCCGCTCATGCGATTGGCATTTGCGGACAGTTACCAGCGCATCATCGGGACTGGCCCCCCACCCATCGAAGCCTATCTCGAACACATGGGTGAGTCGTTTCCGCGCATCATGGATCATTTGAAATTGCCGCACACTCTCTGGGAGCCTTACAAGGAGTTCTGTCAGCAGCACGTTGCACAGATTAATCTCTTTCCCGGTAGCCGCGAGCTGCTCGAATGGGCGCGCTCAGCACATCTCAAATTAGGACTCCTGACAGGCAAAGATCGCGCGCGCACGTTACAGATTCTGGAGCATTTCGGGCTTCAAGATTTCTTTGACGCGACGATTGCCGCTGACCAGTTAAAGCAATCGAAACCACATCCCGAAGGGGTTTTGAAGATGCTTGAAGAACTCGGCTGCGGAGCGACGCAGTCCGTGATGGTCGGCGACGCAGTCAATGATATCGTTTGTGCGCAAGGGGCTGATGTGAAGGCGATCGCCGTAACGTGGGGAACTAAGCCCGAGCGCGTGCGGAGACTTTGCGAGCCCGACTACATCGCACATGATTGGAAGGTGCTGCAAAAAATACTGGAAGAGCTATTGACCGCCGTTTCCTAAAGCACACAAACCCCATCTGTCAGCTTCTCTTTCCTCATACTTTTGCTCAATTACCGGCTTTGCCTCAAAAGTCGTTTTTCAATTACAGAGAGTAAGCCACAAAACAGCACAAAAAGCGCAAATGATTAAAACATTAAGGATTACCTCCGCCGCTAAGAATTCATTTTGTGCTTTGTGCCTCTTGTGGCCTTCAAGATGACTTTTGAAGCAAAGCCATTGGTCGTTAAGGGAATTGGATTTAGTTGTGGATCAAGAACCTGCCTTTAGGCAGGATGGTTGACGTGTGTTCAAAACGATCAATCGCACATACAAAGCTACTGGTATGAATTTACATATGACCCTTGTCGTAGAAGTCTTGTGACGACTGTTTGACCGCATTTATAAAGCTGTGCAATGCCGAAGTTCTTTGACCTGAAAGAACTTTGAGCAGCACCCATGCGGGCCCAGGGTGTGGGGGGCGGCGTCACCGATTCGTGAGGTGGGTCACAGTCGGTGACGCCCTTACTTGTGTTTGCCGATACCATTGACAGAAAGAACAGGTCATGAGGAGCTTTGCACAAAAACTAAATACGAAAAAGATCTGCTACGCAAAGCCGCAAAGACGCAAAGTGTTATCGCGTTATCTAAACACTTTCTTCTTTGCGCCTTTGCGTCTTTGCGTGGGAAATTACTTACTCTAGCGATCCGAGACAGGATGTAACGATTTTTTGTGCAACGCTGTCATGAGGGAGAAACTTGAGAGTCTCACTCGAAGAGCCTTACTGAACAACCAAACGTCCGACTTCGTTTACCAGTCATCAAATCTATCGCAGTCCACACGCTCCTCAGTTCACCTAGTCGACCAAGCGCCCGCTTCTACTTCAAAGAGGTGCCCTTACGGAGGCAGCCGGAAACATACTTAAAGACGCTTGAAGCGTATGACCCGGATTTCCTTGCGTATGAAATTCCTGGCTAGGCGCCGCAACTCTCTTTCAACAAGCGCATTAGCTGATCTAATGCCGCCTCATCACCATCACTCCATTGAATTAGCAACTTAGTAATGCCGTGAGATTGAGTCATAAGGCCGAGCGCTTTCGGAGAGTTCTTGGCGAAATCCTGGTGAGAACCAAGGATGTTTCGCAGAGGAAAACTACAAAAGTACCAGCTTGGGAGGATAGTTTTTTACTGCAAACGTCGCGTATAGCACTGAAAGACATTTGTTTGGTGGCTTAAGGATCATTTCAATTGGTCGCTACAGTCCCATGAGTAAGCGTCTCTCGAATTTGTCCAACGGCGCACATGGAAGCCAAGGTTTTGTCGTCGCTGACCAGCAAGTCAAACTCAGGCCCAGGCTTTGAAGAGGTGAACCTCACCTGGATCCACGTCTGTCTAGTAGCTGTATCCCAACGCTGAAACAAATCTGTTAATCGGACAGGAGTAAACAATAAAAACAAGACTCGCGACCATTCTTGCAATTACCATCATCCTGCTGTGGCCGCCGCCTCCGAGTTCGTCACAGTCACAGCAGCCTCTCAAACATTTTGGCTACATCGGAGCTGTCACTGACTCTGATTTGGATCGAGTTCGCTCGTACACAGACTTCACTTACGTCGATGGCGAATATGGTCAATCGATAGTCAACCTGGCGACCCGCGTAAAGAGCAGAGGAATGCGGGTGGTTATCGATTTGGGGAAAGTGTTGTGGTGTCCGGAAGACCCCGCGGATCCCTTTGGCGCATGGCACCTGTGCCAAGGTTCGGAAGTCGATTACCTGACTCGCTGGAACCAATGGGTATTGCAGAACACCGCGGTATTGAACAGCACCTACGTGCTTTCTTTGTCCGTCATCACTGAGCCGAGCCTGAGAAGCATATCAACGGCCGATGTCGAAACGGCAGTTGCTCTCGTGAAGCAGACACACCCGCAGATTCCAACTCTGGTAGCTGAGGCCGATATAAGTGTTAACCAAACCACCTTTCAAGTGCCGCGTAATGCGGATTGGATCGGAATTGGGAGTTACTACATCCACCCTAATCTCAATGCTGCATTCAAAGAGAGTGTCAGAGTTTTGAAACTAAAAAAACAGCCCTGGCAGCGAATGGCTTACACTCTGGACGCGTTCTATGGTCCATCCCATGCAGCGATTGCTCCGACTGCCGCAGATATGGATACCATCGCCCAGGAGTGGTACACGCTTGCGAGCCGGGATCCGGAGGCCATCTTGCTCTCCCCGTTTTTGTGGGCCAATCTGACAGGCGAAAACGCTATCGGATCAGTCAGCTTTCCTCAGAATGTACTCGCCAAGCATGCCGCAATCGGAGCGGCTATTTTCGCCGGTAGAGCTCCCGCATATCAGGGTACCTTTGAACGTCTCGACTGCCAGGCGATAGGAGGGTGGGCCTGGGACGCGAGCCAACCTGATACGCCGGTGTCAGTTGATGTCTACGACGGCACGCAAAAGATAGCTACCGTTCGTGCGAACCTGTTTCGCCAGGACTTAGTAAATGCCGGGATTGGAAACGGTCAACACGCATTCCTTTTCAATCTGCCGGCGAGCCTTCGCAACGGACAGACCCACTCGATCACAATCAAACACAGTGGACTCGACCAGCCACTCAGCTCCAGTCCACGATCGATCAGTTGCGCTACTCCCGTTTCTTATGATGGATGGGTAGATGTTGCAGACTGCAACTCGATCATCGGCTGGGCTGCCGACCGAAACCGGCCGAATACTTCAATAATCGTAAAAATCTATGACGGCACAACTTTTGTTTCCAGCTTTTTGGCGAGTGATCTGAGAAGCGATGTAGCCTCCTACTTAGGAGATAACGGGCGACACGGATTTGCGATACCGACTCCATCGCGCTTTAAAGATGGGTTGCCGCACACGCTCAGGGTGAAATTCGAGTCGAGCACGACTGAACTCTACGGCAGCCCCAAAACATTAAACTGTATAACGTACTACGAGATCGTCGCGAAGCACTCGGGTAAGTGCCTGGACGTTGCGGGGGGATCGACATCAAGCGGCGCAATGCTGACACAATGGACTTGCGGCGGACACCATAACCAGCATTTCCGGATTGTAAGTGTCAGCGGCGGGTACAATAAGATCGTCGCACGCCACAGCGGCAAGGTGCTCGACGTGCAATGGGGTTCACTGGACAACGGTGCTCCCGTCTGGCAGATGGACGATAACGGCACTGCCGCGCAGCAGTGGCAGATAGTTGACGTCGGTGGCGGCTACTCACGAATCATGGCCCGCCACAGCGGCAAGGCGCTCGACGTAGCGGGCGGCTTTACAACCAACGGCACCCAGGTTCACCAGTGGGATTATGTCGGCATCGCTAACCAGCAGTGGCGGCTAAGACCGGTGCAGTAGAAGAGGTCCTGATCTAAAAAGGCTACGGATGAACTCAGAATCCAATCGGGTTATCAGTGTTCATCCGTAGCCATTCAAAGGTACTGTCAACTTAACTTCATCAAGCAGCGAGGCGCTCAAATGAGACAAGACGAATCGCTCCTCGCCATGTCACTGATTGACGTTTCAAACTTAATTTAAGGAACTGACTCGCTGTGAGTCGTACCTCCGTGTACTGAGACGTAAACATCCGAAGTATCAAATCTCACGCTGTCCAGTCTTGCCGACCATGGGTCGCCTATCCCAAGAAAGAAGACTTGCAAGTCTAAAGCTAGTTCGACGGTTCTCTCCAACGTCTCATCGATTGTTTCGCGGTACAGCATTGCGCCTTCGTCGCGGTCATAAATGCCTGAATCCGGATCGTAGTAGGTAACATCGGCCGAATAGTCGAGACTTACTTCAAGCCGGAAGTCAGCATTCCTATCCCTGACGTAAATGAGACAGGTACTAGATACCGAAAGATCGTTCCGTTAGCTCGTATGAAGTGGGATTCGAACAGGCAGAAACCGCGGCCAAGAACGACTATTCTGAACTGACACCACGAAAGTAACCTCGGACATGTTGCCTCACGTAAAATGTACTCGAAAAGAGACCCATTGACTTGCAGCGCCTCTTGTTATATTTATGGGCGGCTCAAACAGGCTGGTCCTCAGAATTCTTCACTGCTGCATTCGTCCGGTGCCGGCCGCGGATCGTCGTTAGTAACTGCCAAGGTTCAACCCGTGTTTAGAGGATTCAGATGTCTGCCGCCACACAAAGCCAAAAACCACAGCTCAACTTCTACGTCGAAGAAGAGGGCGATGACTTCACCTTCTATGTCAAGGACATCGACGGTGCAATAAAAGCCGAGTTAAAAAAGTTATTCAAATCCGCAAGGCCTGAAGCGGATGAGCCGTCCACGGGCGAACGAGTTAGTGTTGCTGAACGCGTCTACATCACAAACCTGATCCTTACCGAGGACGGTATCAAGATTGGCGAGAGTTTCTGGCCCAATCTTAAAGCGGCTGCACCAAATTCTTCGTATCAGTATTTATCGAACCTACTTTTGGTAGGCCCTGCGAGCCAAAGTCTCAACAAGTTCAGCAACGGCACCGATCAGCAGCGAGACAGAAAAGAGATCGAGAGCGCCATCCTGAAAGTTCTGAACGATGCAATAAACGGGGTCCCGCTTGCCAATCAGTCATGGGCCAACAATCGGCTCGAAGGTTTGGATAAAGATTATCTCGACAAGCTGGACGAAGGATTACTAAAGACGCGTTGGCAAAATCGCTTCATTCTCAGGCAGGCATTCCCAGATCTAATTAAATCAAGGCAAACCGGCCGAGGGCTGATCTGCTCTTCTTACATCGGTGATTATCTCAGCATCACCTTTCGCAAGATCAGTGACGACCACGGATACACAGCCGGTGATTACCGTAACAAACAACACAAACGTAAAGAGAACCTATTCAGTCTCAGCGAATATTGTGAACTGCTCTTCCGGGAGGTCTTCGAGCGCACCCGTTCCGTTGAACACGCCCAGGGACTGCTCGTGATTACGGGCGCAACCAAATCCGCCAAGAGCGAAATCACGCGCGGCGTGATTCAGCGCTACTTGGATGCAAGTGAATCTAATGACCGCCGCCATCATCTGGTTACTTTTGAAGATCCGGTCGAACGTTTTTTTGCGTTCGAGAATTTGTCCAGTCCGTTTTCCTGGGCAGCCGTGAAATTTGGAACGAAGGACCAGAAAAGAGACTACACACCGCGTGAAAAACCAACTGACGTCAAACTTCTCGACGAAGCCTTAGCTGATGCATTGCGCCAAACTCCACGGGTCTTTTTTGTCGGTGAAACTCAAGAGAAAGCCGATTGGCGCGTGCTGCTGGAGTTCGCGGCCACCGGTCACCTGATCGTCACCACTGCCCACGCGGGATCTTTGGTCGAAGCGATGCACAAGATCTTTGAAGCTGTCAGAGTTAAAACGGCCGCCGACCGAAATGAAGTTGCGGCAAAACTTCTCGGCGTCATTAACATTCGTGCGTCTGCTGAGCTCAAGTTTGAAACACCGGTTAATAACGAAACGGCTGTTCTAGATAAGGGAACGAATATTCTATTTCCCGCACTCTGGCGCCGGTCGCCTCGAGGAGTTGCTTCGCTCACTTCTGACGGTCTTGCTTCATTACTGCCTCACCGTCCCAGGCAACAGACTCAGGCTGCCACGCAGGAAAGTTATAGCGATGGGCCAAGTTGCCTGGGGCGACGCTCGCTTATGGAGCAACTGTTTACAGACGCAAACGATGAACTACTCACCTTTTTCAACAACGACAACACTGCTCTCGCTGCATTTCAGAACAAAGCATATTTGAAATCCATCGAGTGGGATCTTCAGGGAGTGTGAGCCAGATGGCTAACCACGACGCTTTACGATTCGGAATTCAATCGTTAGACAGATTAATCGGCACAATCAACGAAAGTTCCGGCGTTTACGGTATTGACGTTTCGCAGCCGGAAAATTCCTTCGGAGATGGAAACGCCGATATCCTGCCTATTACCTCAAGCATATGCCTGGCTGGACCGGATGGCACCGGAAAGTCAGTCATTTCATTACACCTGGCCTCGCAATACCTTACTGATTGTCTTGAAGGCTGTGTGTCCGGTTCGACCAATCCGCATCTGAAGGTTCTCTACATCTCTACCGATCTCAGCTACCAAATGGCGCTTAAAGGTTGGTATCACTTCGGTCTTAACCAACCGTTCAAGCGGCGAGAGCCACTGGTGGAACTAAAAAAGGGGCGACCCCAAAGAAGTGGTCCGAAGTTTGAGATCGGTCTGAAGCAATATTTTCCGTCTGGCGGTGGCACAGAGAACAACATCACTCATTACCTGGAAAGTTACTCGTACGGCTGCGGTGCTGGTTTTAAACCGCAAGTCTGTTTTGTCGATCTTGCGTCACACACTGCGGGAGACGACTGGGGATTTGTGCATCGCCTGCTCTCGAGTCTGAAAGCGCCCGATAACATGGAAGCGCCGCGACATCTGGTCATACTCGACGCAGTAGAGGGATTTGAAACTCTGGTCGGAGATTTGAATGCCTTTGGTGAAGAGTCGTCGCGCCGCTCACGGATTGCACAGGTGATGCGGTTGGCTGCCGGGCGTTGTCACCTGTTGCTAGTAGTCGAAGAGGGTCGCAAGCAGCGTTTTCCTGAAGAGTTTGTTACCGACGTCGTCATTCGGCTTCGCAATGTGGAAACAGGCCGATACGTGAGACGAACCGTTGAAGTCGAGAAAGCACGCAGTCAGTGGCATCGTCGCGGCCAGCATCCATATGTGATCAGAAATGGCGTAGGTTCGACCACTGGCGCACAGCAAAATGCAGACGACCCCGAGGTAAAGCGGGACGATGAGACAAAGAAATACCAGGGCTACGTGCACGTCTTTCCGTCGCTCGACTATACGAGTCGCGAAGTAATGATCGATCGAGAAGACCCGGTTCGCATTCCGGATAAGACCAGGTTTGCGGCTTTCGGCCTGCCGTATCTCGACAACATGCTGGGTGGCAAGGGTGAAAAGGCCGAACCAGATCCACAAGATCAATGCGACACGCGCGGACTACCTTGCAGTTCGGCAACGGCATTGATTGGAGATTCTCTGACGCAGAAAAGCCAATTAGGAAAAGCATTTCTTAGTCGCGCTTTTTTCGCATTTGCAGAAGATTTGCGAAAAGTAATTGCTACGGAAATCGATGGTCCAATCGGTGTCCAACTGATCAGGCAGGTTGAAGATGGTATTCGTGACGTAGCAAACAAGAGAATCACGGCGCCGGCGCTCGCCAGTAATATTATCGAATCGATTGTGGGGCAGTTGATACCACTCTCTGAAAAACTGGCGAAGGCCCCGAATGCTCTTTACCCGGTCGCCGTGCTCTTCACGACCCACGACTTAACCGTGGAGAGTTT
This sequence comes from uncultured Acidobacteriota bacterium, assembly GCA_963708055.1. Classification (GTDB taxonomy): domain Bacteria; phylum Acidobacteriota; class Blastocatellia; order Pyrinomonadales; family Pyrinomonadaceae; genus PSRF01. The sequence continues at coordinate 5,085,740 of OY970193.1, forward strand.
GGCCGGCGACTTCTATCAGTGGCTGCGAAATGAGGACGCTTTCGCTATCGGTCAGGTCGCGAACACAGCTATTAAGGATCCCACCCAAAGGGTTGTAACTGATATTCAGAACTTTGCGAATTGGTATGAAGAGCGGCTTATCAAACGAAAGAAGGGCAACAAAGAAAAGCTGAGCAAGGGCTCCCACTACAAAAAATCCCAGGACCTGTTCAAGTTGCAACTGATCGAGATCGCCCTCGAAAGGGTGATGCGGAAGCACATGGAAGAGCGGACCATTTGCCGGCGCTTCGAAATTCACGATTTAACTGGCGCTGTGCTGATGAACATTTTTAGCTCGGGCATTGCGAAAGCCCAACAGCTAATGTACGCCAGGCCACCTGACCAGGCGTTGCCTGAAGATGGACAACGCATTAAAGACTCTTGGCGCATCAGGGTTGTCATCGACGATTTGAATAGTTTTCGTAATACCTTTCCCGATATGCGCGACGATCCATTGATGCTCCCTTCTCTCTTGTTCCTGCTTGGTCGTGAAGGAGTTACCTCCCTTCTCATCGACACGCAAACCTCCGGCAGCCCTGAGTTGTCCATTACGGAACGGTTTGATAGTTCGGTTCGCGAATTGGTGCAAACGCGAATTTACATCTGGCGACTTCCTTTTTACGGCGAGAATCGAGTGGCTATCAGCGTTATACCGCCAATGTCGCATGAGTATCGCGGACTGATCAGGGAGTTGCGCTGGGAAACGAAAACCGAGGGCCTGCCCGATCGAAATCTTTCCGTCGATCCACACTTTGAGCTCTATTCCGGACTTGAACGCGCTCAGCCACAGCCGGTGCCGCTGGAAGTTCGTTTGTACAACGACTCGCCCAGCATGGCCCGATACATCGCGACTGAAGAAAAACTCCTGCGTGAGATATTCACGCCGGTGCAGAAAAACAACGCAGAGCCGAAAGTTATTATTCCGGCTGAGCTGCACGAATACGAGTCGTTACGCGATGCGTGTCACGTGCAAACACACACCAGGTTGGACCACACCACGATCGTCCAGGTCAATGAGTTTTGGTGGCTCAGACGTCCACGCCAACGAAGAGCTGGCGCTTTTCGCCCCCAGTGGGACTATCTAAACGCGGCGACGGCTACATTCAGGGGAGACAAGTATTACAGTGAACCCGTCACCGATCCTTTCTGGGTGTTTCAACCGACGCCATCAGACGAGAAGGCTGCAATCAGAAATGCACGCACTCCGGATCAGAAGCCGGCTGTGAAACAAAAGCTCCATTCATATGATGAGGATTGTGAATACGGTTATGAGAACCTAACTGAGAGTGAGAAGCAGTACGTTGATAGAGTTCCCTACACTTGGGACTTTGGTTTCCTGCTCTGCAATAGCCGCGCCTGGGCCGAGGGAATTGCATGGGAGAAAAGTAATCGCAACACAGCAGAACCGGAATCAAGAGACATTGCGGAAGTATGGGAAAGGTTACGTAAGGCTGGTGACCCGAGTTCATCACGCATTGTCTCATGGAGGCATTTCCTGAAAGCCAGCAAAGCCGTCGCTGAAGTTCAATCCTACCGTACCTCGACCAGTGCCGCCGGCTTTGATTTTACGATGCGGATCCCGGAAGCGTTTTCCTGTTTGATTCTGGAGATGTGGTTCTCAGAGTCTTACAGCGCGCTGACAGAACATTGGAAAACACGCGAGAGATTCAAGGATAGTCTTAAGCGGAAGATAAAGCGTCTCGAAGACATCAGCCAGCGACGCTGGTCTTCAACGATGGAAAATCCCGTCACGCTGTTAACCGGTCTCAAGGGAGAACGGAACAAAAGCATGGCAGAGATTCTCGAGGCACGCAGAACTGGAGAGATCGATGGCTTCTCACTGGAACTTTATAAGGTTTGGTTATTGCTGACGGAAGCTGTTAGCTTTGTGGATTTGGTTGATAGTTCGAGCCATCTCAATTTCAACTTTAAATGCAGAGACATGGTCCCGAATGCTGTCTCTGCGAGACACTGGTACAAAACAGCCAGCACTTTTCTGGATTCGCTTACTCCGGAGCAAGTTGAGCAAGCCTGGATCCCCGTACGTTTGCCCGGCCACTTTTCTGTTCGTGGCGATTGGTTTCTGGCTGTCACCGGCGGTAGCCGTTCCAGCCGCTTGGCGGATCACGCCTTAGACCTCCTCAGTAGCCAGCGCGCAAACATCACGCGTCTCCAGGAAGGCATTGGCCTGCCTACGCGACGATTGTTCAACAAGTCTGGAGAGAATTCTCACCTGCGCACGCACCTGGTCTCGGCCGAACAAGGAAAGGTTCTAAAGAATATCGAATATGATGCCTTACGACGAATTGGCGCTCAAAAAGGCGAGCCGGGGTTTTTCTGGTTGTGGCGTAGCGGCATCGGTGCCTACAACCGGCACAGTCGCATCTGGTACAAATGGCTAAACCGGGCGCTGCTCTGGTGGCATTCATGGCATCAACTTCATAACTCGAATTGGACTAACGGATTTCGTGTTTATGATCTGCTGCATAATATTGAATTTAGCCAGGATGAAAAGGTTACGGCTGAAAGCCTGAAAGAGTTTAACGATCTTCACCTTGACAGTTGGAAAGACTTTGGAGACCTACGCGATATTCTGATATCCGAACTCGAGCAAGTGAGCATCGCTACGCTCTAAGCAGAAATTTCTCCCGCAAAGGCGCAAAGTAAGTCAGCAGGTTCCTCGACAAATTGCAGCCGCCGCTGGAACACGAATCATTCTTACTCCGGATCAGGAGATTGACGGCCATATGGATGCGGTACCCCAACGCACCAAGATCGAGTGCTCTCTTCTTGTGACGGTATTGTGACGGGAATTCAGATAAAGGGACGCGCAGACGATATAGCTGCATATAGAAGCATCAAATAGCCCGATAAAATTTCTACCACTTTTAGTCAATAGAGTTACAAATTTGCGTGTTTCGGGCGTGCTAACGAACCACTTGATTCTACTTGTACTAACCTATCGTTTTTGTGATCCTAAGCAATCATAGGTTACGGATCGTCATGCGCAGCACCCAATATAATGGCACACCGGTGAATGAGAAGTCAGCGGGTCGCTTAGTTCTGCATTTCTCCGAAATCAATTAGCATGAATCGCTCACAAAGTAACCGTTCTTTGTTCTCAATAGTCTTCACCACACTTAGAAGGCATAAGTAGATATCGGTGAGCTCACAAGTTCGAGCGCAGACCTGCGCGCCTCTGATTACCAATGCGTGGGCTCCATCATTAAGTTAAGCGAAAGCTGTTCTGACATACCTTGACAATCATGCATTTCAAAAGTCCCTTTAGCTTCTTGATTCAATTTCTTTCTGGCTTCGACATCTTCATCTTACCGCTGGCGAGACGCGCAGCCTTACTCGACTGGCGGACGCCGGTTGCGATGCCTTCACGATTGCGCAGTTGCTCGGACACTCAGATATTCGCGTGACAATGCGTTACGTGCGTGCGGTTGAGACCAGTAAACGAGTTGCAGTTGAGGCCGTGAGACTAAATTCCGGAAAAGTTGGTCACATGTTGGTCAGTTGGCGAAAACAGCCAGCGGCGGCGCTGGCTGTAAGTCGTTGAAACTAAATGGTGGAGCAGAGGGGGATCGAACCCCTGACCTCCGCATTGCGAATTAGACGACCGGCAATTCGTTAAGTATTTGCCTTTTCGAAAGTTGCAGCCACCGAGGAAAATCAAGGGTTTTTCGGTTCTTTCCCATTTGTTGCCACCGCCTCACCGTGCAGTGCTGAGAATTCTGTCCACAAATTGGCCACAAGTTTTTGGGGTGAACCGCAGGACGGTTACACGGTTACATTACGTTCATCTTGGATGAGTTATGACGACTTGCCCAAGAACTTCGGTCTGTTAGCTTCCATTAACAAACCCTCCATCTTAATCGCTTCGCATCCCATTTCATATGAAAATTGGTAATCTTTTCCGGCCCCAAGGGCGTCGTAAAAGCCTCGAGTAAATATTTGCGCAGCTTCGTCAGATATTGGTCCTTCCATCGCTATAGTACACAGATCACCTATTGCAGTTAGATGACCCTTGTTTACCGAGTAACACGCATTTAGGATTACACACTTAACGGAGGGAAATTTAGACAAAAGGCTTGCGATAGCTTCTTGTGGAATCAGTTTGATCTGTCCAACCTCATCTTCAAAAGCCAATTGTCCTGATGGTGTACCATGTCCAGAGAAGTGAATTACTTCATATTCATCTTCAAGTAGCTTCCGTTGAAAATCCATCGGCCTTGCAGCATGGATAATCGCCTCGTTTAGCAAGTCTCGATGCTTACTCCGCTTAATACATTCTCGGATTGTTCGATCTTCTTCGGCTAACCTTAGCGGATCACTTCCCTTAGGATTTGCTAAAACCATTAGAATGTTGATCTTCTTGCCCATTGGATTTTCTTTCGGGGTGATATAAGTTTTCGTCTTTATTACTTCACGGTCGGTTTCTAAAACAGTGGTCAAAACTCTCTCCCCAATCTGTGGTGCAGCTTTTTTCTGAACGCTTTTCGTCTCGGCTTCACTTCCACTTTTATTATTCAAGTCTTTGCTGCTTGCTTCTATCGCAGGTGGGCTTTGCGAGTCTGGACTTTCATTAGTTTTATCTTTGTTGCTGGCCAAAAGTGATTCAGATCTTATAGCACCTGAGTTTATTGCAGATACAGTCGTCGACTCTTCACCGAGTGCCCGTTTGTGAGTTCTTCTTGTTCGCTTAATTTGCTTAGCAACGCTTTTAGAATCCAAGCTGCGATATTCTTTCTGATTGTTCTTATTCCAGACGACGTAATAGCGATTGGCTTTTAGTTCAATATAGTCGTTTTCAGCTAGAACGCGAAGAATTCTTTCGGTTGTTTTTTCCCTGATCTCCTTCTCGTCAGATATGGTGATCGGCAACTTAGAACCAGCCCCTATCAATTCTCGATTAGTAAAGCTGGATTTCTCAGTTATCCAATCCAGGGTTCCATAAATCCCAAGACGTGCGCGGTCAATAGCTTCCTGTTTGATTAGACCAATTCCATCCAAGAGAAACTCCCAATTAACCTCAAGCAATCCTTGCAGCCAAGCGATGGACAGGATATCAATACGGCTAGTTAGTGTAGTGGGGTCGATAAAGCTCTTGCTATCGCCATAATGCATCAGCTCTGGATGCCTGAGTTCTTTCAGGATATTCCCAATTGAGCCACGTCCTCTGTATTCAAGATATCGCAAAAGGGTTTTAGTAGTTTTTTTCGTCGTTTCGGTTTCATCACTGAAAAGTCGCTGCCCCCAATCATCTATATTCCAAACACAAGGCACATACCATTTAGAAAACTCTAGTCTCTTGAGTTCCTCAACTGTATTCCCCCACGAGTCAAAATCTTCCTTGCGCGTTAGAACAAGAACCATAATTTGCTTGTTATTAAATAGCGATGACATTGAAAGACTCTCTAGAGTTTCCAGGAGTCTTATTTTGTCGATGATTATTACAACCCTCGAAGGCAGAGAATCACTCGCAACCAGGCGTAGCACTATATTATGTAACGCTTCCCCATTTTGCTGATTCTTGAAAAAGTTATTTAGGTCGGCAACAAATTCGGAGAAGCCATACACTCCTTCTTTTTTAGCTGGGCGTCCCTTCCCTTTATTCCATATTCTGGAAGATGACTCTTGAGATCGGTCCAACCTCCTGTCCCAAACATCAGAAATAGAAGGAGACTCTGACAGCTTGGTTTCGCTTTCAGGAGTTTTAAAAAACGTAACTCCTAAAGGTCTTTCTAAAGGGAGGATATCGATTAACGAGTTTTCTTGTTTGAGATGCACTCTCTTCCGGAGCTCGGCCAGATTCGAGTTGTTTTCATGTTTGTCGAAAGCAGGCAAGTGCCCAAAACAAAAACTACTTGCCTCAACTTTAAAGCTTTCTTTCGTTTCTTCTGTAATATGAAAGTTAAAAACTAAAAGAGTACTCGATCTATTCTCAATCCTTAGCAATTCATCGCGGGCTTTTGCAATGGCACAGCGAACTAAAGAAGTACCACCAAACGGGCCGTATCCGGTGAACAGATAATTGCCTCCTCCCGCATACATTACTGCACGCCATAGTCGCTCGTAGTCCTTATGTAAAATCAATTCCTCAAAAACATGGTCTCCGCTTCGCCCTAATACTTCTGGTATTCGTAAGCTGACTGTGGACGATATATCAGTTCCTGAAACACTTGGTGACAAGTGCACCGTAAGGTGCTCAGACAGTCTTATTTCTGTGCTTGATGGCGGCAGGAGATGTTGAGAAATAGCCTCTTTCTCCACACTTCGCTGAGCTTCCTGTCTCTCGAATGTCTTAGGCCGACGTAATGAAGTCCTCTTAATAGGTCGATCTAATAAGGCCCTCCTAAATAGACCTAAAAGCCAAAAACCAAATCTTTTTGGCAGAGTGTATGGATGTGGCGATTTAAGTGCTGCAGTTTCGGTGTTTTGTTCTACAAGAGCATCTGCGAGTCCATTGCAAAAATCTAACGCGTTCGAATAACGGTCTTGCGGATGAAAGGCAATAGAGCGCAGTATTATGCCTTCCGCGGATCGAGGTAAATCTCGACGGAGTTCTCTAGGCCGAACAAAATCATTGTTTCGTTGTAGCTCATAGAGGCCGACAGATGTTGTCGATTGAAAAGGCCGTCTCCCTGTGAGCATTTCGAAAGCCGTTACACCAAGAGAGTAAACATCACTAGCAGAAGATACTCTTTCGCCCATCATTTGTTCGGGCGCAGCATATAATGGAGTTCCGACGCCACCAGCAATAGTAGAAGCATTAATGGTTGAATTTTTTACTGCGGCAATACCAAAATCTATAATCTTCACCGAAAGCTCATTGCGTTCAATTACTATTATGTTTTCGGGCTTCAAGTCGCGATGAAGTATACCTACTTCATGCGCAGCATTGAGTGCGCTTCCTAACTGGCGCATGATCTGTGCAACAAAGCTAAACTCCATTCCGCCAGCACTAATCAGTGCTCTTAAAGTACCGCCTTTTGCATACTCCATTACCAAATATGAGTAGCCGTCAGGCGTGGTACCGGTATCTAAAATGTTAATTATGTTTGGGTGATCTACTCGTGCTAATGCCTCTGCTTCTTGGCGAAATTTCTTTTCGACATATTGAGTATCCTCGAAGTGAGTCAACAAGATCTTCACCACTACAAGCCGGCGATGCAGCTTATTATCACGGGCGAGATATGTTGCTCCCATGCCTCCGCGCCCAAGTTGCTGCACAACTTCATATCGGTGGCCAAGAACTGTTCCGATTAGTTTTGTCGAGCCAGAGTCGTCAGCGGCAGGAAAACCGTCGGTGGTGGGAAAAGTTGGTGAGTCCATAGGCAAACCTCGCACAGATGAAGAAGTGTGAAGGATGGTCTAATTCTTCAAGAAGGTAGCATATCTGTTGAACAAAGAAAGTTAAAGGACGGAAAGCGATTCGCGTTGCATCTGCAACTCTTCGCGCCCCCAATACCAGAGCTTTCAGGCTTTTGAGCTACTCGGACTCTCTGTAATGGATCGCTTTGGCGTCCCGCATGATCGAACCCGTGTCGTTGCCGTGAAAGAGAACCGATTTACAGGAATTCAAAGGAAACCTGCGCATGGATAGCACCGTAAGGTAGTCAAAGGTACTCTCAGGACAAGTTATTGGACGCTTAATGGACGCACGTTGAGCGTCTCTTTCCATTCAAGATCGACTCACTTTTCCCACGACCTAAACAGCCATTCAACGAAAGCAAGTAGCGGGAGTGCTACTTGGTTCTTCTCGCTTCAACTTCAGGTGTCTGAGGTTCACCTTCTATTGATGGCTTAGGATCTAACGAATTGAGTGATGTTTCGCTCTCATCGAAATCAGATTCTTCTCTTCTAAGATTTCTATTGATCGATTCCAATGTGCTGTTCAATTGTTTCAACTCATCAACTAGTGACGTATCGCCACGGTAGATTCTCTTTTTCAAAAACGTTAGATCTATTCGAAATGGTTCTTTGTATTTTGTTCCCCTTAAATCTTCATACTGAACAGTGCCTTCGAACAATGGTTGCGGGTATCTTCGGTGAAATGCAGGACTGGAATCGATCAGATCGGTTACGCGCTCACTTGGTGGCAGAAACAAAATATCTCGGTGGGTCAAAGGTGATTGTCCATCGTAGTGGTGTGCAAGCGCCGGATCGATGGAAACCTTGATGTTGTACGCTGCGGTAAGACCGTAATTCTTTATCGATGCGTACGTCGATTTTTTCCTGATGGACGAGGAAAGATTAAATATCACGTAAGGTCGCAAGCGATTCTTTTCAAGTTCAAGCGCGGTATCAAGATTCTTTTGCGCCAGTCCTGTGGTTTTGATCGATAGTACCGCGATGATAATTGTGGCGACTACGTACACGGACGTGAGTACTGCCATCACGAAACCCTGATTCTGATTTAGCCAATTCACCAGTCGCATTTCGTCGTTCCCCCAATCACAAATCAAATTCCGTGAAACCAACATAACTCATGTCTTTCGTATCCGCCTTTGCATATTGCGAAGCACTTTCTCGTTGATGCGCGTTTTTATCGTCGCTTGTTTGGGAGAGAGATTCCTCTTTCGCATAACGTCGAAATAAAAATCTCGTTCCCATTGATTTATCCAATGTCGTTCGTGTGCGTGTTGAACTGCTTCTTCATTCAAAGACTTCACAATATCTTTTCGTATGCGCTTAACCGCCTGAAAGATTTTATCCGATGGAAGCCCAATGAACTTCTTTACGCAACAATTTCCGACGAGCACCTGATTAGCATTTAGTCTATTACGAAGGATGCAGTTCTCGATGATCGGATTATGACCGCAGAGACACGTATCTGGTTCATCCGCTTCGAATACTTCCAGAAGTTCCCATTCCAGCCTCGCTGCATCCCATCGATCCGCTTGTGAGCGTCTTATGATTTCCGCAGTGAGTTTGTATTCGGCCATGATTTTCGCGTATCTGTTGGTTTTGCTGTATCTGCGGTATCGCTCGCATCTCCGCCCGCCTACCTTTAGGCTTCAACGCTTCAACCTATCCTTAACGTTTTACGCACATCCCTATCAGTAAATGCACGAACTACTGTAGTCCCTACAAACTGCGCGATTTGATAACCCTGCCAAAGCTCGCTTGGAGTTTTATCCGTGCCTTTATACCTATCACCGATTTCTGGAAAGCGACTTAAACCGGGACGGATAACCTGTAGCTCGGATTGATTATCTACAGCCAGACATCTATCAAGAGCTTTCTCAATGTTGTGACCAATTTTATCTTTTGCCTCTTTCTCAGTAAGACCTATTTTCTCAGCTAGATTAGCCTTCAGGAACATTTCTGTAGCCATCCTGGCGGATTCCATTGACTTTGGATTCGGTATATCTTCGTGAAGAAGAGTTACTGTTGCATTTAGTTGCTGGTTCCCACTTCTAAACAACTCTTGGCCGAGAATCCGGCATCGTTCTTAAAGATTTCGAGACATCAAGGTAAGGGCTACCTGCGACAACAGGAATTACTATCGGCCAGAAGCATGAATCATAATAAAGTGACCCTACATACATTGGGCCAATATATTGGGAACCTGCTTTCGTGTTTTTCTCGAACCACTCAAATAACTTCTTTACATCTTCATCCGCTAAAGAAGTTGAGACGCCAACATGTTTAGACCATTCCCTCCAAGCATCCCAAGGTCTACGCTTGTGAGGCACATCTTTTTTTCGCAACTCTTCGTTAATCTGCTCTAACCACTCATCAGTTACGTCGTAGCCTTCTCTCTTTGCCATACTCACAAATCCTTTCTCAGCACGCAGCCACATAACGCTTGAGCTGACGCGGCGGCGCGATTTCTTTCAACCTTCGCCGCACCAATTATCTTGCGAAACACGCTCCCGCCCCTCGCGTCCAACGATTTGTTCGGTCTACCTGCTGCTCGTCCAAGGAAATCCGGTCTCCTGACTTAAACTACCGAAGCACCTCACACCTTTCAATACGCTTTCAAACTAAGACTTGCCTCAAAGCGGAAAGCCAAATAGACTCCCTCCACGCTTGTGCCTTGCACTCTCTCTGAAACGAATCGCTCAAACTTCGATGGCTTCTCACAATGGAGTGAAAAAGATATGGAAGAGCAAACCGAGCGGCTTAAACTGCCCATCGTTGAAACCAGCCCACCAACAAACCACGTCTGGTATCTGCTTATTTCCGGCTTGTTCATTGTGGCAGCAATAATCTTTGCCGGGAAAGGGTGGTACACCGTCTATGACAATAGCTACAGTGCTCAGATTGTTGGCGGTGACGCGTACAATTTCATCATTTACGCTACACGCGGGACTGCTCTGGTTTGTGTGGGAATCGTGTGCGCAATCTTAAGCGTAACCTTTGCTGTATTCGCGCATATGGCTAGACAGAACTGAAGCGAAGTCACCAACTGCGGAAAGTGGACGCCTGTTGTTGAAGAAAAGCGCCGCTTGTTGCGCGGCACGGGCGGAGGTAAAAAATTAGATGGCCGATACCCGTGAATACCGACGAACGTGCTTGGCTTGTGGCAAGGTGTGGCATTCACTTCTTGCGCGGGAATCTCAAATATCGATGAATCAGAAGTCAAACGCTTGCAATGTCATAGCTCAATGCTGTAATCCAGCCGCGCAGTTACAGGCAAAGCGTAACTTGGAAGCCAATCAGTCGGAAATAGCGAAGCTGCGCCAATGCCCGAATTGCCTTTCAACGCACTATCAAGAAGTGATTATCACTCATGCGCAACCACCGCAAATACATAGGTGAAATCGCAGCGTTTATTATTCAGGAGATCTGGAAGAAACGGATAGGTGTCTTCTACAACAGCAAGACGAATACGTACTGTCGCTTTTACCCTTCATGTTCAGATTATGCTGTCCGGGCCTTGCAAAAGTACGGCCTACTTCGCGGCACGTTTCTTGCGGCCATGCGTATCAAACGGTGTAATCCAAGCAACACAGAGTCTTGCGTCGATTACCCATGACCGTCCGTTCCGGTTCCGGGTGGCTACTTTTTAACAAAGACCGTCTTGATGGGCTTTCGATCGAGCAAAGTCTCAAAGGTGACGTCACACTTTACTACTCGTTCCTTAGTATCGAACGATTCTATTAGTTCGGTCTCGATCGCTGATTCTGCTGGCACCGTGCCCAGATACCTGCGGTGTCCACTAAGAGATGTTCCAGTTGCGGTTGTACACGTCATGACAGCTTGTGCTGAGTCATTGTCCGCCTTGGTTGGATTCCGCACCGTAACAGTAGCGCGGACAAATCCGAGTTCATCTGCTCGATAAGTCCAATCCAGAACCTCCAGAGCAAGCGACACATCGCCTAACCCTTCGACCATCTTGTCAGCAAATTTCTTGAACTCGCTTTGTTGCTCGGGGGTGAAGCTGCACTCTATGTCACCGACACGCATTCTTATCGAAGAGCCATTCGCCAGTTTGGTAATGCCGTCTCGCGTTGTAAGCATTCTGAGTTCTTCCGTGACGAGCCCGCGAACCTCTATGTTTTTTGAAACCTCATATCGCATCTTGCCGAAACGCTCTCTCTGACCGTCGATAATCACCAACCACTCCGGCGCCATTTCAAAATTGCTGAAACTGCCGGGCGGCGAGTACGTCTGGAAGGCGACCATTGCGCTATCGACTGCTTTTATTAATCGCTTGCCCGGATAACTAAAAACAGCAATCATGTTGACGCTTCTCGGAGAATTTGGCGTGTTAAGTTTCAAAGGGCCCACGCTTACGTTCGTTACGTCTTTGAATTCGTCATAGTGGATCTTGACTGAATAGTCCGCTGGCCGGCCAATGTCTTCTCGTCTCGCATCAGTTTTGTCCGAATCTTTCTTCTGTACACTAGGTCGTCCTGTCGTTTTTCTGTGTTGTTCATGGGGGTAAACCAGCACCCCGTTAATGCACAACGCACTTACCGCGAGTGCGACAGTTCTGCAAGTTGTCTTCACGCTTAGGTTCATTGATTCGCTCCAAATAGCGTGTGGCGTTTACCGAAGCAATCTTACTACGAAACTACGCGGGCCAGCCCACGCCGCTTTCCATTTCCCCACTCACCTAAACAGTCAATCAGCCTGAACCACTGGTTTTTTGAAATGAGAGCGAAAAGTGTTCTTGGTTCTATTCGTGTGCAAAGAGGAGACTCCCAATGAGATTCATTCTTGGCGTTCTGTTGGGTTATTACATCCGAGGCAAAAAGCGCTTGCTGGTAATTACGCTTACGGTATATATCGGCCTTATCATCATGTGCTCTGTGGTTCTTCCCGCAATCGCTCTTTCCATCCTTGGGCTTTCTGTGATGCGCGAACGAGCTTCACGACCCCCACAAACAACGGTTCCCGTCGTTGTAGGGTTGAATTACGAGACAGCGCAAATGAAATTACGCGATGCGAATCTCAACATCCGTGTGCTGGCGAATCGTCATGATCTCGCGGTTGAACCAGGCCTAATTGCCACTCAGACGCCGCAGGCTGGAGAGCGTGTGGATTGGGGTACGGTGATCGGAGTAACGATGAGTGCCGAGCGCCCTAAGTGGATGAGATAAGAAAATCTTATGGCCGAATCCAAAAGCTGGTTTGTCAAATTTTAGAATGCGGCGGCTATTGTCGCCGCCTTCTTGTTATTCACAGCTTCACGCCAAGCTGCCGCAGCTTTTCTTCCTGCTCAGGTTTAAGGTTGCCTTCGATTGTTCGCTGAAAAAATGTGCGGCCCATGTTATTGAAATCAGTGTGAGGGTAAAGAGCTTCAACCGCTAGATCCAAACCGGCGATAGCGTCCGATATCCCTTTCTGTCCGCGCCTTAGAGATCGCTTTATTTCGATCAGTTGATATGCGAGAGTCAGCGCCGGAACCGGATGCCCCGCGTAAACCTCCAAAACCATCTCCCACTGCTCCGGGTCTAACATCATACTCGTATAAAATTCAGGGCGGCGTTGCCCCTCACTAAAAGACAACGACGCCCCGTTAACCCACACTTGACCGATTTAGAGCCAGGGTGGATGTCAAGAAGTAGGGACCGACCGTAGTTCTGGGCGGTCGGGAAGCGTCGGCCCCTTTCGCCACGCAATTCAATCCGTGGCGAGTCCTTCAGCGGAGCCACTTGCAAACCCCCTCTTGAGCAAGTGGCTCCACGTTCTGAAAGATGCCGGCCTTTGCATCTCTCAGTGCCGCTATATGGTCAAAGTAAGTTAGGGCCAACAGCCATAGGAGATCCTTGTCGTTACTGTCGGCCCCCTCGGGAGAAGTTGTATCGCCCCGAGCCACTCGCGACAGCGCGCTTCCGTGCTGCCCACGTTCGCGAGTGGCTCACCCTGCTAACCCCCCTGGAGGATTACAGCCTCTCTACAAATGCCCAACATACCCCGCGCAGAGCCATTCGCAATTCACGTTTGCGTCACCAAGCGAATGGCTCCGCTTAGGTGAAAGATCACATTCCTCCCAACGGATCTTTCACTGCGAGGTTTTTCAAGTTTCTTGCTCGCGTTCCTCAAGTAAACGGTTAATCGTGTCAACGAGCGCCGTTACATCTTGTGGTTTCCGCAAGAACACGTCTGTTCCCGCCTCACGTGCGGCAGCCTCTACCGGACTTGCGGACAGAACCACCATTGGCGTGTCACAGCGGTGGTCCAGTTCGCGCGCGTGACTTATGAGCTCTAATCCGTTAACGCCTGGTAGGTCGTAATCCACAAGCAGCAAGTCGTAATCATCCTCCCCGGAAATCTTCTCGAGTGCCGCATTTCCATCCGCGCACGTCTCAACCTGCCACCCTTGATTTTCAAGCGTTTCCTTCACCATTCCTGCGATTATTTCATTATCCTCAACATGCAGAATTTTCACGGTGCGGATCTCGCCACCTTTGTTCTTTGCGATAGCAGTACTTTCATCTTCATTCTTGAGAGATTTAGTGCGAGCATTCGCTTTAATAGCTGGAATCTTTTGGCGTATATCCTTGTGTCGATTATTGAGGATCTTCTGGAGCCCTTGATAGCTCAGTTCAAGCAATCGGGCGGCCTGCCTAATTACGCCGCCGGTGGCTTCGAGTGCCCGAAGGATTAGGCGTGCCTCATGGCGACCAACTGATTGCTCAAGCGAGATTGGCAAGTCGGGCCAAAGAATGCGAGACACAAAGCGGCGAAAGCACTCTTTTTGGCGACGGAGCAAATCTACGTTCTGCGCTTTCTCCAAGCGTTCGTTAGCGCCTTCCAGAATCGCGAATAGTTCGTCGTCAGACAGCCGCTCTGGTAGTTGCTCAACGAGTACCAGCGCAGCAAGGCCCGCGCTTTCCCGATCGCCCGCTTCATCTGCTATTTGTATTGCACGCTCGAACGCTGCATAGGCTTGGTCCTCATGCCGTAGCAAAGACAAAACAGTTCCGTGCGTTGTTAATGCCTCAGCGAGCAGCGAGCGCTGGTCTCCGTTTTCCAACAGTTGCACAGCCCTTCGAGCACTTCTTTCGGCCTGCACAAGCGCGCCCTCAGCAATCATGAATTGAGCGCGCGTTTCTGCTACCTGTCCCTGATGGACCACATCACCGAGCGTTGTGAATAGCGTGTCGGCTCGATCAAGATGCTGATATGCTTCTTCAAGCCTGCTTAGCTTGAACAAGAGCATTGCCAGATTGTTCTCAACACACGCTTGATAACGGTCGTGACCAGCCTCTTCGAAATGAATGCTTGCAGCGGCATACTCGATCAGAGCTTGATCAACATAGTCGGCCCGGTTCTCTATCTCACCTAGATCCCTGAGCACATTTGCAAACTCATTATGAAATCTTCCCTTGAGAGTATGATTAATACTCGCATCGATGAGCGTTGCTGCGGGTCTTAAGAGATTCAAAGCATCGTTTAATCGTCCGGCAAGTTGCTCAAGAACGGCGCTTCGCAAGAGCGCAACTGCTCTCAAATCACCATCTCGATCATCAAGGCGACTGAGCGCTTCTGCAAACCATACCCGTGCATTGTCCAGTGCGCCTTCGCGTCTATAGCACACCGCAATTTCTATTTGTGCTTCAGCGACTTTCTTCACGTCGTGCAGTGATTCAAAGACACGAATACTCTCGCTAATACGATCCTTAGCCGCTTGCTGTGAACCTTCAACTTGCTTTGTGCTACCGAGCCAACCTGTAAGGGAACCGACTGTTAATAAAACCTCTGCTCTCGTGCTCTCAGTGAGCCCTTCGACGTTTGGAGCCGCTCCAATGCCAGCCCACAGATCACCCATCGCTTCACGGGCCGCTTCGTAGTTCCCAACTTCTTCAAATTGCTTCGCGAGTTTGCAGCGAGCAAGTGCGCGCTGCTCAGGCGAAAGAGTGCGGTCTTGAATTTGGTGAAGAAGGTCTTTGGTTGAGTTCATTAGTGAGACTTGTATTTGTATCCTGTCTAAAAGATAGTTGCACAGGAGTGACTCAGTATTGTTACCTCTCGCGGCGTCGCGACAATCTGTCCCGTGGGACTTTTGGACGGTTTAACCGCGTCCGTTCGCGTCCTTTCGTAAACACCTTTCAGGAGAAAACCGTTATGACAACACTCCGAAAACTGTGTGCAGCAACTACGCTGCTTTTTGCGCTCTCGCTCTCCTCGTTGGCTGGAACGATACACACCGACTTTGTTCCACCACCGCCACCCCCACCGGCATCAGCACAAGCCGTTGAACCGAATGAGACAACGGCTCCGGTCACGGAAACGATGAGTGAAACGGAGAGCTTGATTACCGAAATAACCTTGAGCGTCTTGCAGTTGCTCTCGGTGTTCTAGGTTCCGTCTACCAGCAACAAAACATCTTTCGTCCGGCGCTGGGCTTCGCGCGGCGAATAGTTAAAAGTGTGTTCAGCGAACGGCCCTTGGGAGGCGGGCAAAGAACTTAGTGGCGGGAGAGTAAACCGCTAATTGCTTGAACGCAATACATTCCCGAAAAAAACTATTCTAAAAAACGCTGAAAAATAAGGCGTTTTTTCAAGTGGCAACATTGGTAGCAGATCATAGCTCTCGCCACTCGGCTTTGAGGCTTTCTTGCGGCTGGCGGCGACGAGTCCAGTCTTCCAAATAACACTCTGAACCACGCTGCAAAACTTACTCCCTCTATCCCTGTTGCGTCCTGCCATAAACGACGCCCACCCGCTCAACTCTAGTCAACGCTTAAAGGCGCTCCACTGCGTTGTACGAGCCGGTTTTCGGGAGTGACTGCATCGACGAACTTCGCTCGAAAAAGTCACCTGAAAAAGGAGCACGCAAAAATGGAAAGTCATGTCAACCAATCACCCGCGATTCCGAACTGGTCCGCCCTTCTCATCGAAGCCGTCACGAAGCCAGGTCTGATCATGAAAGCATATAGTGCGTTCCATAAATACAGCATCGGGAACCAGATTCTCGCGCTTGTGCAATGTCAGATGCGCGGCGGCTTACAGCCCGGCCCAATTAACACTTTTCCGAAGTGGAAAGAGCTTGGTCGCTTTGTAAAGCGTGGCGAACGTGCGCTGACTTTGTGCATGCCGATCACTTGCAAACGCCGCGACGAAAACTCAGACGAGGAACACACCTACACGAGTTTTGTTTATAAGGCCCGCTGGTTCGTTCTTAGTCAGACTGACGGTCAGGAACTTGAACCGATTACGATCCCGGAGTGGGATGCCGAGCGAGCGCTTAGCGCCCTGAATATTAAGCGCGTTCCGTTCGATCACACAGACGGAAATGTGCAAGGATTCGCAAAGGGCAGACAACTCGCTATTAATCCGCTTGCGCAACTTTTTCAGAAGACTTTTTTCCACGAGTGCGCTCACATTCTGTTGCACACCTCGGAGGGAGATTTTGCGGACGGAGAAACCACGCCGCGCAATCTGCGAGAAGTCGAAGCGGAAGCCGTGGCGCTTCTTTGCTGCGAATCTTTGGGGCTTGAGGGAGCCGAGTTTTGCAGAGGTTACATTCAAAACTGGTTGCGCCGAGGGAACGGTTTTAATGCCGAAGCAATACCCGAAAAGAGCGCCCAAAAGATTTTCCGAGCCGCCGACCAAATCATCCGCGCCGGACGCTCCGAAATCGATCCCGTGACAGCATAACAACCCCTGAGAAGGAACCGCGCCAGCCGAGGCAATAGCCTCGGCTGGCGCTTTTTTTTGGCCGGAAGCAACTGCGCTTGTGGCGCAGTTGCTTTGATAATTTCGCCAACAGCATCCGACGTAACGGTCGCAGAATCTTTGGCTGTTTTCCACCTAGACTTTTACTTGACGCCTTTCTAAAATTGTCGGCATCGGGTTACGGATCGCCGGGGTGAGGACGGTGATTCAAATTCAGGTGTAATTGCAAATTCAGCCTCATATTCTTGTCGCAGAGGACGACGCGGGTACGCGCGAATTAGTCCAACAGTCCAACGCATACTAAGGCCGGGAGGACTTTCGAGTGTCTATGAGGGGCGATTCCGCCGAGGTTATGCAGCTACTTCTCACCGCTCGTTTTGGTACTGTCTTCCTTGATAACTGGATGCCTAAAATTAACGGAATCGAACTCCGCCGTTTGATCCGATCTCTCGATAAAAAACTTCCGATTTTCTTCTGCTCCGGCGCAGTCACAGAGGGAGAGAAAGGGCCGCGTTTGACGCCGGTGCTCAAGGCTATTTTGGAAAGGCCTTTGACCCGGAAGAACTCACCACTACCTTTATGTGCCGCCATGAACATCCAACCAACCTAGACCCACCTTTCCGTCTCAGTCTTTACCTCACTGATTCCGCGATCACACCCATTCACTTTCAGAGCACCGATTGTCAGCGATCATGCAATCAGGGTTTTTTACCCTGAATTAGCCTCCGCGATGATGTTCACTTCAGGACATTTTGTCCTGCTGATTGTTCGGATCGTTGCTCCAACAATTTGTAGCAATGATTAATTTCAGCCCGCCGCACGTCTCGAAAAATCTCGACTGCGAACGAACCAAGAGCAAAGGTGCTGCGCACCTGAATGAATCAGACACGACACCCCCGCGTAACTTGGGGTTGTTGCGTCTCGGCTTGTGTACGTTAGTTGCATCAGCAACTTACAGGCACTCGTAAAGAGCGCCCGGTTTACAAAGTTGACGGCACGATCGAGAGAAAGCAGCCCATGAAAAAAAATTTAAATCGAGACAGGATCGTTACCTTTCGCGTTACCGAGGACGAATACGCTGGCATCGCGAATGCATCGCTGGCCGCTGATGATGAGCCGAATGGTTGGTGTCGGAATGTGGCTCTGAGTTCTATCAATAAAGCTCAAACTACCATTGACAATCGAGCGATCTATACCGAAATCGCTTGCTTGCGCCATCTGTTCCATCATGGCTTCAACATCCTATTCAGCAACGATAGCAACGCGCTGAAGGCATCCGCCTGGGACATCCTTGTCAAGTTTACCAATGACCACGCCAACGCCGTTTATGAGCAACTCCTGAAGGACCGGCTGCGGCGACGTCAGGGCTAACCGCCCCTGTCGAATTTTGCGACAGTACCAACCCGGCCCCTGTCGCGCTGTGCGACAGTGCCAGCAACGAACAGACTCACGCGGCGGCTTCCCCTGTCGCGCTAATTCTCTGTCGGCAGCCCGCCCGCGCAACGCTCCGCTAACGCTACGCGTCCTTCGCTGACGCTACGGCCCGGCGGGTGCGCGGCTCGGGCACCCAGCCGACGGAAAACTGGCGCTAAGGGGAAATGCCGTATTTTCGCGGCTTCCGCGATAGTTGTTCGTTTTTCTTGCGTGCAGCTTTTCCTGCGTTCCCAACTTTTCTTCATACTCTCGTGGCCCATCCTCATGGCCCATCCCTCCGGCTGGTCCAACCGTGCGCAAGCCAAGCAACAAACCGTGCAATGCAGCAACGCTACTGTAGCGCATGCGGCGGCATGGCAAGTGCAGAGAGCAGAGCGAGACTAACGGACGGCTCACCTTAGCCGTCCGCATCTTGACTGACGGATTGATCGGATTGGCCCACCTTCCACGTTAGATCAGCCCGCACTCTTGTCCCAATTTTCTAGTCGCGAATCAGGGAGCTTTTGCGTCCTGTTTCGTCCCAAAGAATCATGCAAAAAAGTTTCGCTTTTAGCTTCTTAATTTACGCCATGATGACGATGAGTCCCGCGCCAATTTCCGTCGAGCAGGCACTCGATTATTACCGGCAGGAGTACACCAATTCCAAAGACAATTACTACAGCGAAGCAGGCGAAGTTAAGGGCCGCTGGTGCGGCCAACTGGCCGAGGAATGGAACCTGAAAGGCGAAGTCACCAGCGAGCAATACGAGCGCTTAGTTGAGGGTCAAGATCCGCACACCGGGAAGCAACTTATTCGCTCCGTTTCCGCTCGCGAAATCGTTGACGAGAACGGTAAAGAGAAGCTCACGAGCACGCATCGCGCCGGTTGGGACATGACCTTCAGCGCCCCTAAATCGGCTTCCTTAGCCGCGCTGGTCGGGAAGGATGAACGCGTCATCGAAGCGCACATCGAGAGCCTCGACGAAGCCCTGAAAGAGGTTGAGAAATATCTGCAAGCGCGTGGCGGCGGCGACAATCCAGCCATCACCACGGGCAAGATGATAGCGGTCCAATTTCTGCACACATCCTCGCGCCCTGATCGCAAGAACGGTTACGCAGCGCCGCAGCTTCACACGCACGTTGTCGTCTTCAACATGACCCAATGTGAGGACGGCAAAGTGCGCTCCGTGCAGTCGCGTCAGTTGTACCGAACGCAGAAACTTGCGACGGCGATCTACCGCGCCCGTTTAGCGGAAAAACTGCAAGCACTTGGTTACGAAATTCGCGTTGATCCACGCACCGGCGCACCAGAGATCAAAGGCTTCACAGAAGAATACTTGCAGGACAGTAGCCCCCGCCGCAAAGAAGTTTTGACCGAAGAAGAAAAGATAAGAGTCCGCATGGCGAGCGAAGGAAAAACGGTTTCCGAGAACGCGAGATTGAAACAAGTCGCCGCCCGACTTAATCGCCGCAGCAAAAAGTTTGACCGTGACCTAATGGACACACGCGCCCTCGAATTGGACGTAAGGCACGGCTATCAAGCGCAACGTCTTGTAGCTGAAGCGCGAGCGCGCGGGCCGCTCCACTTGGCGCAAAACGAGATCGAAAAACGCGCTCAGGAAGCAGTGACCTATGCTCGCGATAATGCTGTGCAAAAGGAAGCCGTGGCCGACGTTCGCAAAGTTCAAGCTGACGCCTTGGGACGCAATCTTGGCCTCACCACCTGTGACGCAGTTATGAGCGAATTGAACCGCCGTGTGGAGCGTGGCGAGTTCATCAATATCACGCGCCCGGATCGAGAACCCGAAACCACAACTCAGCGCATGTTGGCAATGGAAAAGGAAAATATTCAGACCGTCATCGACGGCAAAGGAAAACATGCCGCCATCATTCAACCGGAGCGCGTCGAGCAAATTGTTAGCGACACAGCCGAGCGTCAGCAGCGCAAACTAAACGCGAATCAGCAGACTGCGATTAAAGCGATCTTGGCGAGCTCAGATCGCGTGCTTAGTCTTCAAGGTGGTGCGGGAACCGGCAAGACAACCGCCCTTTCCGTGGTACGGGAAGCAGCCGAAAAGGAAGGTTATCTGGTGCGCGGTTTTGCGCCAACCACACGCGCCGCGAAGCAACTTAAGGAGAGCGGAATCCAGACCGAAACCCTCCAGAAGTTTATCCGCCGGCGAAAGGAAAATACCACGACGGCGAAACGTCTTTTTGTGCTCGATGAAAGCTCGCTCGCAAGTACAAAGAACCTACACAAATTCTTTGCCCGCCTCAATCCCATAGCAGACAAAGTGCTCCTGGTCGGCGACGTGCGCCAGCATCAAGCCGTCGAAGCCGGACGCCCGTTTGAGCAGTTTCAAGAGCACGGCATGACTACCGTGCAACTAAGCGAGATCGTCAGGCAGCGCAATCTCAAACTGCGAAAAACCGTCAACGATTTATCACGCCTGAAAATACCGGAAGCAGTGGACCAACTCGCCCGCCGAGGGAAGGTCATCGAGATCGCAAACGAGCAGGAACGTTTCGAAGCGATAGCCAAGAACTACTGCCAAAATCCGGTCGGGACTCTCGTGGTTTCGCCAGCCAACCGCGAACGCGTTGAACTCAATTTGCGCATCCACAAACAACTACAGCGCGAAGGAAAAGTGAGCCGCGACGACCATCAGATCAAGGTTTACGTCAATCGCGATATGACCGGCCCGGAGCGCACCTTTGCCAATGCCTACCGACCCGGCGAGGACGTGATTCGCTATAACCACACCAGCAAGGTCTACAAAACGAAGCCCGGTGACTATGCAAAGGTCATCGCAACCAACCATGAGAAGAACGAGATCACGGTTCGCTTTGCTAATGGCCGCAAGCTCATTTATGACCCAAAACGACTTTCCGGCGTGAGTGTTTACAACGAGGCCGAGCGTGCCTTTGCAGAGGGCGATCGCGTGCAGTTTCGCGCTCCAAATCGAGCGAAACGGATCGCCAATGGCGAGCTCGGCACGATCACGAAAATCGAAGGGGAGCGAATACACCTGACGCTGGACGACCGACGAGAGATTAGTCTTGACCTGCGGCAGTTTCGCCACCTCGATCACGGCTACGCCGTCACCAGCTATTCTTCGCAGGGACTAACCTTTGATCGTGTTCTGGTCAACGTTGATACGCGGCAATCGGCGCAATTAGTAAACGACCGCATGGCCTACGTTGCCATTTCCAGAGCACGCCACGATGCGCAGATCTATACCGACTCCACGCAGAATCTACGCGACACTCTTAATCGAAGCACAAACAAGGAATCGGCGATTGATGCCACGAGAGATAGCCTGTTAGACCTGCGAAAAGAACTCGATAAATTGAGACGCGATCCACTCGCACCACAGCAACAGCTACCCACCGAGCGCAGCTTGGACCAAGCCCCAACTCACAACGCTCCAGCACCGACTAAAGCCACCGAGCCTGAGATTGAAGGCCCGGAACTCGATCTCGGCGGACTGATTCTTTAACCAAAACTATTTACTCCCGATGAGGTTTTAGCAATGACTACACACTACGATTCAGCTACAGCAGCGAAGCGGCCACAGCTTCTAAAAGTGTCCGATGTTGCTCAGCTATTGAACGTCAAACCACGAACGATTTACGAGATGGTTGCGCAGGATCGCATCCCTTATCGCAAGCCGCCCGGCTCTAACATTCTCCGCTTTGATCTCGAAGAAATTTTGGAGTGGACGCGACGAAAATAACTAATGACTTGAGGGATCGATGCTGCTACCATCCGCGCGTTCTCTTGGTGGCTGCAACCTCATGGAGAACAACTGATGTCTGTTTACAAACGTGGAAAAGGCACGCACTGGCATTACTACTTTCGAGTGCGTGGCGTCCGTTATCGAGGCTCAATTCCCGAGGCACGGACGAAGCAGAAAGCAGAACAAGCGGAAAGTAAGATCAAGCAGGAGATCTTTGAGAAGCGGTTCGAGCTCGAACAAAAGGGAACCGATCTTCTCTCAGATTTTCTCGACGATGTTTATCTACCCTGGTCTAAGGTCAACAAAAAATCGTGGCGCGATGATGTCTATATGGTCCCGATGTTGAAAGCGCATTTCGAGGGAAAAGCGTTGCGTGAGATTTCAGTTCAGCTAGTCGAGAGGTTCAAAACTGATCGCATGAATACGCCAACCAAGAAGGGAACAGCACGACAACCGGCAACGGTCAATCGTGAATTGAACCTGCTTAGTTCGGCATTTTCACTTGCGGTCCTGTATGACAAGGCTGAATTCAATCCTTGCAGCAAAGTCGATCTTTTCCCGCTCGATAACCTCCGCTACCGATATTTGCTACCCGAAGAAGAACCGAGACTCATGGCCGAACTCAGCGGGCCTCGTGCTCACTTGAAGCCTGCCGTGATAGTTGCGCTCGGTACAGGGATGCGTCTTGGCGAACAGTTGCGAATGAAGCGAAGTCAAGTCGATTTCCTTCGCAGCATCGTCACGGCGCGAAAGACAAAGAACGGCAGACCGCGAGACATTCCTATGAACGAAGAAGTCAGAGAAACGCTGGCCGAATTGTGCAAGGACAAGCGGCCTAATGACTACGTTTTCGTTAGTCCTAAAGACTCCGACGAACGTCAGCGGGAAGTGAAGAAGGGATTTCACACTGCCTGCCGACTCGCCGGTATCGAAGGGCTGATATGGAAGGATCTCAGAGCGACTTTTGGCACTCGCTTAGCCGAGGCCGGATGCGATGCTTTTACGATTGCTCAACTGTTGGGCCACTCCGATGTGCGCGTGACTATGCGTTATGTGAGATCGGTTGAAGACACCAAACGCGCGGCGGTTGAAGCGATAAAACTGAGTTCCCGAAAAAGTGTCCACAAATTGGCCACAAATGAAATACGGCCGCCAGTGCCGGCAGCCGTAAATGATTGAAAACAAATGGTGGAGCAGAGGGGGATCGAACCCCTGACCTCCGCATTGCGAACGCGGCGCTCTGCCAAACTGAGCTACTGCCCCACAGGGATTGTCATATTAGGAAGCGAAGCTTTTAGTGTCAAGGCGCGTGCGTTGCCACACTCTCCTCTTTCACCAGTTCAAACGGGACTTCCAGGATTTGGTAGTGAACTACTGCCAGCAGCTTGCGCAGTTCGACGGGTGTTTGGGCCCAGTTGTAGGTGGTTACTGTATGTGAACCTTCGCTGCTGACTACTTCCAACACAATCGTTTCGTCCACATAAGTCGATTCCATTACGCGCGGCATATCGAAGAATTTCTGACGCCTTACCTCATCAGCGAGAGGTTCAAAATCTCGTTGCGCAAACTTTCCCACCGAAGTGCCCATGTACTCATCGTTTACCTTGCCGATGTAGGTCGCAGTGCCATCACGGCGAAACGTAACTTCGAAGACCGTGCATTTGAGTGCTTCGTCGGGGCATCCATGGCTCTTGAAAGTTATCGACGAGATTTCACCCATGCGAATTTCGGCGGGCGGCACGGTTTGAACCGGTGGGTTAACGATTCCGAAGGCGCCACAGCCGCACAGAAATGCGACAATCGAGGCGATTACACGGCATGCAAGTTTCCTGAGCATTTCAAAACTCCTTACTTCTCATTCACAATCAAACAACTCTGCGACTAGTGTGCCTCACCAATAACTCGCGCACTGATCGTCGCAAGCGTATTCGCAAGCAAGTCTACTCGTTTGCCGCCACCCTGGGCCATGTCGGGTCGACCGCCGCCACGACCGTCGAGTGCCGCGCACGCTTCACGCATCAACAAGCTCATGTCGCCATCAGCGTCGGCGGAGCGAGCAAAGACGAGACGCGCCGTGTCGCCGTCGCGCGCGCCAAGTAGCGCGACCGTCTGCGGGTTAGCGACAAGAGCGTGTGCGAGTTTCTTTAACGACTCGGCATCACGCCCATCGAAGATCTGCACGACCACACCATTTTGAGCACTCTGCAACAACTTCTGCGCTTCAACGTCCGCCGCCACTTCTTCGAGCATGCGAATGCGTCGATTGAGTTCCTTGTGTTCGGCCACCATCTGCGTTGCGAGCAGCGGCGCGTCATCACGACCCGTGCTGAACAACGCGGCAACGTCACGCGCGCTCTTGTTGGCTTTACGATAATCAGCGAGTGCGCGCGTGCCCGCCACAAACTCGATTCGCGTCAAACCCTTTGCGCGGTCCCATGAGCGCACCGCGATCATTCCGACTTCTCCGGTGCGATAAGCGTGTGTTCCGCCGCACGGCGTTAAATCGAAACCTTCAATCTCGATCAAACGCAAATCACCCTCACGCGCAGGCTCTTTGCGCAGCGGCAATGAACCAACTTCATCCGAGCTGACGCTACGAATCGTTATCGTGCGGTCTTCCCAGATGACGTTATTCGCGAGCTCAACACCACGCTCGATGATCTCTGTAGTCGGATTGTTCAAATCGACATCGATCTGACACGAATCTTCCAGCACACGAAAACTCTTCGTCGGCGCATTGAATAATGTGATGAAAGCCTGCGAAAGAATATGCTGCCCGGTGTGTTGCTGCATGTGGTCCAACCGCCGCGACCAGTCAATGCGGCCATGCACGAGAGCGTCACGCGCAGGCGCCGCACCCTGGACCACGTGAAGCACGCCGTTGTCGCCGTCGTCGATACACTCAACCACGCGCGCGCCATTGAGTGTGCCGGTATCGCTCGGCTGGCCACCACCGGTCGGATAAAACGCCGTGCGATCCAGAACGACAGCGGTCCAGCCACTGACGCGATCACTCAGATCCACCACACGAGCGTCAAACTCGATCAAATGAGAATCGGAATAATAGAGGCGTTCGGTTATAGCCATAGTTCAACAGATGTCCAGAGATTACACAGATTTACAGAATTATTTGTAAGATACCGCGCATGAATCCTCGTTTACGAACACTAGCACTGGCGCTAATCACCTTGTGGGCCGGCGTGGCCGCGGCGCAGGAGCCGCCACTGAAATCGATTGCCTACCACCTCGCGATGTCGCGGCCCAACTCGCATCTCTTCGAGGTGACGATCCTAATCGAATTGCCTGACGAATTGAAAGACAAGCCGTTGCAGTTGCAAATGGCAAAGTGGTCCCCCGGGCGTTATGGCGTCTTTGACTTCGCGAAAAACGTGCAGGAGGTACGCGCCGGCACGGGCCATTGTCCGCCGGCGATGCGATGTGGCGACACGGCCATGCGCCCGATCACACGCATCGACAACCAAACCTGGAGCGTCGCACCACTCGGAAGCACAACCCTCACTATCACCTACAAAGTATTCGGAAACGATCTTTCGGGCACATTTTCGCAGCTCGACAGCCGTCACGCGAATTACAACGGTGCTTCGATCTTCATGTACGTCGTGAATCACAAACCGGATCCGGTAAAGTTGAAGATTCACGCGCCCGCCGGTTGGAAAACCGTCAACGGTTACACCGAACAAGCCGGCCAAACTGATTGGCAGTTTCCGAACTGGGATGTGCTGGTCGATGCGCCGACCGAGATAGCTCCCGATTGGACGCGGGACACTTTTGAAGTTGACGGCAAAAAATACCACGTGGTCACCCATTCATTTGGCGATGAAGGAGGCAAGCGAGCTGCATTTGTCAAAGACATCGAAAAGATCGTGCGAGCAGAAGTGGCGATGTGGGGACCACCGGAGTTTCAGGAATACACGTTCCTGATGCACTTTGCCGCCGACGATCACTCCGGCGACGGCATGGAGCATCTGACTTCGACGCAGATTATCGCGCCGGGAGCGCTCGCCGACCAGGGCATTTATGAAGGCACGCTCGACACGGTGGCCCATGAATTCTTTCACGTGTGGAACGTAAAACGATTGCGCCCGCAGGAACTTGGACCATGGGATTTTACGCGACCGCTTGCCACACGCGGACTCTGGGTCGCCGAGGGTTTCACAAACTACTACGGGCATTTGATGATGCGACGTTCGGGCATTTGGAACGATCAGCAGTTTCTTAATCGTCAGGCATTCACGATCATGCGTATCGAATACGCGCCGGGAAGTCGTTTGATGAGCGCGATCGAGTCGTCGCTGTCGGCGTCGTTTATCGACGATGCGCCGCACGCGCAGACGACGAACCTGCAAAACACTTCGATTAGCTACTATCCCAAAGGGCAATTGATCGCGTTGGTGATGGATTTGCTCGTGCGTGGTCGCTCGAAAGGGAAGGCGTCGCTCGATGATGTGATGCGCGACATGTATGACGAGTTCTATTTAAAGAGTCCGAACAGCAGCTATTACCTGCGTGGCCGTGGTTATCAACCCGAGGATCTCGAACGCGTTGTTTCAAAGCGATCGGGTTTCGACTTCAGTGATTTCTTCAATCGACACATTTATAACGTTGAGGTTCTGCCTTACGACGAAGCGTTTGCTTATGCTGGTCTGCGACTGGTGAAGACTCCAGCAAAAGAGCCATTTGATGCCGGACTCTGGATCGAGTTTCAGGATCGCAAAGCAACAACCCAGGTCGTAGTCAGTAACTCACCGGCGGAAAATGCGGGGTTGCAGGCAAAGGATCAGATCGTTTCACTAGCCGGAAAAGAGATCTCCGAAGACTGGCTGAAGACGTTAGCGCGCTTTAAGCCTGGCGACTCGGTGCCCGTGACGATCAAGCGAGATCGACGCACGATCAAAACGAACCTGGTGTTGGGCCAACCGGAGAGATTTGATTACAAGATCGAAGAACGTGCGGATGCGACGCCCGAGCAGAAAGCCCTGAGAGCGTCCTGGTTGAGTGGTAAGTAGGACACGGATAAACGCGGATGAAACCCACGGATTGGATCAGTGAAGGTCTGTGGCCATTCACGGCACAATAACTTCGAGGGAGTGGGGGGCGATCTCGAAGCGCATCGGCAAGTGGCCCATTAGCTCACCATCGACCTGCACGTGCGCATCGCCGTGCGCGGTCACTGTTGCTGCCTTCACAAACTGAACTTCACGCGTATCGCGCGGCATACCGTTGCGCATTGCCTGCGAAAGTAAATGCAGGTAGCGAAGACGGCTCACCGTGTTGATGATGCAGATCTCAAACTCACGCTCGTCCAAACGCGCGCCCGGAGTGATGGCGAGATCGCCGCCGTACTTGGCCGCGTTGCCGATGATTGCAAACGTCGCCGGATATTTGTTGCCTTCGATTTCAAGTGTGAAGGGTTTTGGGTTCCAGGTCACGAGATGGCTGAGACCGGAGATCCAGAAGGCGCCTTTGCCGATTCGCTTTTTTAACGACGGCTGCACACGGCGCACTACCGAAGCGTCGAGCCCGACGCCGGCCATCAATACAAAATGACGATGCTCGTTCGTGTTTTCGTCGATCGCGAGTCCGAGATAGATCTTGCGCGACTTACCCTGGGCGACAACCGTGAGAGCTTGTTCGCTGTCGAGTGGTAATCCGAGTTCACGCGCCAGAACGTTTCCGGTCCCGCGCGGAATGATTGCGAGACGCGCGCGAGTGCCGGCAAGACCCTGAAGTGCTTCGTTGATCGTCCCGTCACCGCCGGCGACGATAATGTCGCCACCGCCGTTACGAGCAGCGCGCCCAGCGATCTCGGTGGCTTCCCCGGGCCGAGAAGTTAGACGCAGATCGATCTTGAGCCCGAGTGATTCGAGACGTGAGGCGATATCCTGGATCGGCAACCGCCGTGAGCCGTAGCGCCCGGTCTTTGGATTGGAAATCAGAGTTGCTTTGCGTATAGACATTAGCACTGCTGACAGTTGTCGCATTTATGCGTCAGTAGCGCCTGCCACCAAGAAGCACAAAAAGCACAAACGATCAGAAAATAAAGAACCAAATTACTGTCGGGTAATTACTATTGCAGGAATTATTCCAAACGATAATTGGGCGCTTCCTTCGTGATGATCACGTCGTGAACGTGCGATTCTTTCAGACCGGCTGAGGTGATGCGCAGGAAACGTGTTCGTTCCTGAAATTCCGTAATCGTGCGACAGCCCGTGTATCCCATTCCCGAACGCAGGCCGCCGACAAGTTGCGTCACCATTTCAGCGAGTGTGCCTTTGTATGGCACACGTCCTTCGATTCCTTCGGGAACGAGTTTCGAATCGTTTTCGGTCGTGTCCTGCGCGTAACGATCACGCGAACCTTCGCGCATCGCGCCGATCGAACCCATGCCGCGATACGTCTTGAATGAGCGACCCTGAAAGAGAATCACTTCACCGGGTGCTTCTTCCGTTCCGGCAAACAGCGATCCGATCATCACTACATCCGCGCCGGCGGCAATTGCCTTGGCCACATCTCCGGAAAACTTCACACCGCCGTCGGAAATCACCGGCACATCCTTACTGTGCGCAGCTTTAACACAACTCGAGATTGCGGTTATCTGCGGCACGCCCGCGCCGGTAACAACGCGCGTAGTGCAGATCGATCCGGGTCCGATTCCTACTTTGATCGCATCGACACCGGAATCGATCAGTTCCTGCGCGCCCGCGGCAGTGCCAACGTTTCCCGCGATCAGATCCGTTTCGGGGTGACGCAGCTTGATTTCCTTAACTGCATTAATGACGCGTGATGAATGACCGTGAGCGGTATCGATCACGAGACAATCGACGCGGGCATTCACCAGTTCATCGGCGCGTTCCCGATAGTCGCCGGTGGCGCCGATCGCCGCCGCCACTCGCAAACGTCCCAGATTATCTTTGGCCGCCGATGGGTACTTGATGGCCTTTTGAATGTCTTTAACCGTAATCAGTCCTTTTATATGTTTGTCGTCATCGACGACGAGCAACTTCTCGATACGATGTTTCTGAAGTACGGCTTTCGCCTGTTCCAGCGTAGTTCCTACAGGAACGGTAACGAGCGGCTGCTTGGTCATCACTTCGGAAACAGGAATCTCGAATCTCGTTTCGAAACGAAGATCGCGATTGGTGATGATCCCAACCAGGTGGCCCGATTCATCAACCACCGGCACGCCGCTGATATGAAATCGCTCCATCACTTGCAGGGCTTCACTTACGGGGCGATCGGGTCGAATCGTCACTGGATCGACGATCATTCCCGATTCGGATCGTTTCACCTTATCCACTTCTTCCGCCTGGCGTTCAATGCTCATGTTCTTATGAATGACGCCGATGCCGCCTTGCTGTGCGAGCGCAATCGCGAGTGCGGCTTCAGTTACGGTATCCATGGCCGCCGAGCAAAGTGGAATCTGGAGCCGGATGTTGCGCGTAAAGCGGGTTGAAGTGTCCGTTTGCGAAGGGAGAACGTCGGAGCGATCCGGTATCAAGAGTACGTCGTCAAAAGTCAGTCCTTCGAAGATATCAGGTGTAATCATGTCTGGGTCGCAAACTCCTCAAATAAAGTATGTATAAACACTACTGCCCGCTTTTTTCGAGCGGGCAGTTTTTCGAACCTTCGTTTTCAGGCGCACACACTGGGGAAGGCGCGCCGAGCAGCACAGATACGCCGGTAGGCAGAAACTTATTGTGGTAACGCTTGCTGGTCAGTTTCCTGTAATCCTGAATCTCTTGCTGATGTGAGGTCATTATACATAGTTAAGTAAATTTTCTCCTGATCGCTCACGTGTTTGATTTCAGCCCGTTTCTGAAACCAGTGCAGCGCGCCGAGCGCAGCCGCCGTTAGAATCGCGAGGATCACGATTGCGAGAACGACAGTTAATATAGGAGAGCGTGTCGCCGGCGTGTCGGTATAGACCTTTGAATGCATCGGCGTCGTGTTGACGTCGTCTGACGAGTCGCCGTGTTCTCGCAAGTAGCGAGTGTAACCTTCAATTGCTTCGCGTTCATCGTAGCCGACGCATTTGGCGTAGGCCTTTATAAAACTGCGATTGAAAACACCGCCGGGCAAGCGCTTATAATCGTTGGTTTCAATGGCTTCGAGATAATGGACAGAGATGCGGGTTTGCTCGCAGATCTCGCGTAGACCGATACCGCGCTCCTCGCGAGCGAGTCGCAATTGTTCGCCTATACTCGCTGCCATCTCCAATCGCTCGATTCCTGGCGTCGGGTTGGTTGGATTGTTACCCCAGGTCTATCAGCGCGCCGCTTGTATGAATGCGTACAACTCCCACTTTTTCTGCACTATAGCTCGCGCTGCTAAACGGTGTCAAACTTTTATGTTCCGAAAGATAGGCGTCTCTTGCTTCTTGTCGCTCGCAGTGGTAGGTTGACGCAACAGTGACCCGATACAGTCGCTTTTAATCTTTACAATAAGAGACAAAAAGTGAGGAGAAAGAGATGGCCCTTGAAGCACTCGGAATGGTTGAGACCAAAGGATTCGTGGGTGCAGTTGAGGCCGCCGATGCGATGGTCAAGGCAGCTAATGTGCAACTGCTTGGCAAGGAGTACATCGGCGCCGGTTATGTGACGATCTTTGTGCGCGGCGATGTTGGTGCAGTGAAGGCGGCAACTGATGCCGGCGCGGCTGCGGCGAGAAGAGTCGGCGAGTTGATCAGTGTGCACGTGATTCCGAGACCACACGCGGAAGTCGAACGTGTGTTGCCGGTCAATGGGCGCACCGGCCTCAGCCCGGATGAAACGGCGTTGCAAGGCGGCGGCGCGCGTGGCCAGTTGGGCCAGGGAGATCAGGGACGCTCGCTAGGTTCAGGAACGCGTGAGGCAAGCAAGGAAAGACGGTAATTGCCAATTTCCGGTTGCCAATTGCCAATTCCGTTGAGTGAAGAGCGCGCAATGATTCCGTAAATCGGAAATCGGCAATTGAAAATCGGCAATGTGAGAGGTTCGCATGTCGGTCGATAAAGATCTCGTTTCTGTGCAACAGGCGCGCGACATGGTTGAGGCTGCTCATCGCGCGCAGGCTGAAGTGGCGCAATTCGATCAGGCGAAGATCGATCGGATTTGCGAGGCGATGGCCAAAGCGGCACTCGCCGAAGCCGCACGGCTTGGCGCGATGGCGGTTGAAGAGACCGGATTCGGCGTGCCGGACGACAAACGAGAGAAGAATCGATTTGCTGCTGAAGACGTTTGGAACTTCTTTCGCGGGTTGCGTACCAAGGGAGTTGTATCCGATTCGAAAGACATCGTTGAGATAGCCAGCCCGCGTGGTGTTGTGGCGAGTATTATCCCCTCAACGAATCCCACCTCAACTGCAATCTTCAAAATCTTAATTTCTATTAAGTCGCGCAACACGGTGGTGCTGTCGCCACATCCATCCGCAGCGAAGTGCATCAACGAAACCGCGCGTGTCATGCGCGATGCCGGAGTGAAAGAAGGCTTGCCTGCCGACGCAATCGGTTGCATGACGACGGCGACTATCGAAGGCACCGAAGCCTTGATGAAACACAAACAAACCGCGGTGATTCTTGCGACTGGCGGTATCGGTCTGGTGCGTGCAGCGTATTCATCCGGGAAGCCCGCGTTTGGAGTTGGACCAGGCAATGTTCCCGTGTGTGTGGAGCGAACTGCTGATGTGCCCAAGGCCGTGCAGGATATTCTTACCGGCAAGTGTTTTGATAACGGGACAATCTGCGCTTCTGAGCAGGCAGTGGTTTGCGACGCGCCGGTTGAACAAGCGGTGCGTGAGCAGTTCAAACTGCAGGGCGCGCATTTTCTTTCGCAGTCCGAAGCAGATCAACTCGCGAAAGTGGTGGCGACGCCGCAGCGTTCGCTCAATCCTGGAATCGTCGGCAAGTCGGTGGAAGTGATTGCGAAGATGGCGGGCATCACGGTGCCGCCGGGCACGCGTTGTTTGATTGCTGATGTCGCCGGTGTCGGACGCGATCATCCGTTATCGATGGAGAAGCTGTCGCCGATTCTGGCTTTCTATGTTGTTGATGGTCTGGAAGCTTGTGCGGCGCGCAGTAAAGAGATTTTGGCTTACGGAGGCATGGGCCACACTGCCGGAATTCACACGCGCTCACGCGAGGCGGCGGTGAAGTTTGGCGCCGAAATGCCTGCGTCGCGCATCACCGTGAATACACCAACGACCCATGGCGCTATCGGTTTTTCAACTGCGTTGTCGCCGTCGATGACGTTGGGATGCGGATCGTGGGGCGGCAATGTCACTTCCGATAACGTTTCGCCGCTGCACCTGATGGATATCAAACGCGTTGCGTTTGAGACGCGGCCGGTGAAGAGTGTGCGTCCGGCAGTTGGAGTGCAGCAGGTTACGCAGACTACAGCGAAAGAACCGGCAGTTGCGGGAGCGAAGATCGATCGACAGGAGATTGCGGCGATCGTGGATCGTTTTCTGGCCGGGAAACGAATCGAACCGGCTGCTTCGCCGTTGCCGTCACCTGTGATTGAGAGTGAAGCGGGGAGTATGTACAGCGCGCAACCGTCGCCGCCAACGCCACCACCCGCACCCGCTCCGGCCAAGCCGGCACCGGCATCGAACAATGGTGCGAAAGCAGTCGAGTTTGTAAGTGAAGAAGACGTGCGCCGCGCAATTCAAAAAGGCGACAAGATCTATATCAACGCGAAAACGATCATCACGCCTGCCGCGCGTGATATGGGTGAACCGGCCGAGATATTTGCGAAGGTCTAAACTGTGTAATCTGTGGATAGGTAAATGTTCTTAGCGAAAGTAGTCGGCACAGTCTGGTCCACTAAAAAGACTCCCGATCTCGAGGGCGTCAGGTTCTTGATTGTCCATCCGTACGATCTCGACAAGGAACCGACTCGCAATATCGTCGTCGTTGCCGATCGACTCGGCGCCGGCGCCGGTGAAATGGTGATGTGCGCGTATGGCAAAGCAGCGCGTACGGCGATTGGCAATCAGGAAATGTCGATTGAAGCCGCGGTTGTTGGGATTGTCGATCGCGTTGATATCAACGAGACGTTTTCAGACGAGTTTCGCGAAGCTGCCCACCGCATGGTGCAGGAGAATGGCCGACCTTAGACGATTTCAAATTGACTGACCACGCCTGATTACTCATCTTTCCCCAATGGCCAACGAAGATTTAATTTATCGAATCACGCGGGCGGTTTACGACCGCTTGGGCAGCGCTGTCGATGAGACAACGGTGGAGCAACTGGTCACTGATATCTACAATCAGGTTGAGGCCGCAAAACCGGCGAAGAGCGCTGCGGTTAATGGCGGCGCGATGCCGCCGAGTTCAGCGGAAGGCTCGTCAGGTCGAATGGTGATTTCGGTGTTTGGGTTGGACCATCCGGGAATCGTCGCCGGCGTATCGCAAATCCTGGCGGCAGCGAGTTGCAGTATTATCGACATCAATCAAACGGTGGTGCAGGGAAAATTCGCGATGGTCATCATTGCCGATACGTCGCGCGCGCGTGAGAGCACGGCGGAGTTGAAAGAGCGATTACGAAGCGCGGGGCAAAACCTTGGCGTCAATATCTACGCGCAGCGTGAAGACTTGTTTAATGCCATGCACCGGATCTGAGTTTAGACAGGATTAACAAGATTTTCAGGATTAACAGGATAAATCTTGTAAATCCTGTTAATCCTGTCTATTCGAATACCAAACGCATAATGCCCGAACCTGAAATTGCGCGTCGTTGTACTTCATGTGGCTTAGCTGTGCGCCAGCGTGCGATGTTCTGCCCGCAGTGCGGCAATCCAATTACGGATCAGCAGGCAAGTCCCACCAACATCTCTTTAGCTGACACAGTTATCGAAACCGCGCCGACCGAAGCACTAACATCGCTACCACCGCCGCGGGTTGAACATAAAGTCTCCGATCACAGTGTGCGTGGTCGCGTTGAAAAAATACGCAAAGTGTCGAGTGTCGTTATAGATCAAGCCGCGTACGACCCGAGTTTGCGATTCCTGCTCGTAGCCGCGGCGCTTTTTATTCTCTTCATCGTTCTAGTGATCCTGAGCAAAGTGATCGGATAGATGGAATATACCCAGGCCGAGATACTGCAAACAGTCGCGATGACCGAGATGGAGCATCTCGACGTGCGCACGGTCACGCTGGGACTGAGTTTGCTTGATTGCGCCAGCGACTCGATGGCGGGAGTGGCCCAAAAGGCGGGCGACAAGATTCGCGCCGCTGCCGCACGACTCGTTCCCACCGTAGATGAAATCGGAGAACAGTTTGGTATCAGGGTCGCCAACAAGCGTATTTCGATAACGCCTGTATCACTCATCACCGAAGGTCTCAGCGGTGATGTGATCCAGGTTGCGCGCGCAATTGATGATGCCGCGGGCACCGTTGGTGTCGACTTCATTGGCGGCTATTCGGCGCTGGTCCAAAAAGGCACGACACCGTCAGAAGAACGGTTCATCGATTCGATCCCCGAAGCCCTCGCAACCACGAAGCGTTTGTGTTCGTCAATTAACGCCGCCACTTCGCGCGCCGGTATCAACATGGATGTGGTGGGCCAGATCGGCAGGATGATAAAAGACGCAGCCGAACGAACTCGCGATCACGGCGGCCTCGCTTGTGCAAAGTTTGTGTGTTTCGCCAATGCAGTTGAAGACAACCCGTTTATGGCCGGAGCTTTTCACGGTGTCAGTGAAGCTCAGGCTGTAATCAACGTCGGTGTATCCGGTCCGGGCGTGGTCCATCACGCGGTCAGGCATGCCGATCGAAATCTACCATTGCAGGATCTGGCCGAGATCATCAAAAAACTTTCGTTCAAACTCGCGCGCGCGGGTGAACTCGTGGGTCGTGAAGCTGCGCGACGGCTGGGGATCCCATTTGGAATAATTGATCTTTCACTCGCGCCGACGCCGGTGCCCGGCGATTCAGTTGCGAACATCATCGAAGCGATGGGGTTCGAGCGTGCCGGGACGCACGGGACCACCGCGGCGTTGGCATTGTTGACTGACGCCGTTAAAAAAGGCGGCGCGATGGCGAGTGGTTCGGTCGGTGGAATGAGTGGCGCGTTTATTCCGGTATCGGAAGATGCGGGGATGATTGAAGCCGCGCAACTCGGGGCGCTGTCGCTCGAGAAGCTCGAAGCCTGGACCAGCGTTTGTTCGGTCGGCATCGATATGGTGGCGGTTCCCGGTTCAACGTCGGCCGAAACGATTGCGGCTATCATCGCGGATGAGATGGCAGTGGGAGTCATGAACAACAAGACCACCGCCGTGCGCATCATTCCGGTGCCCGGGCGTGTGGTTGGCGACATGGTTGAGTTTGGTGGACTGCTGGGCAGCGCGCCGATCATGTCAGTGAACGCTTTTTCGTCGACTGGTTTTATTCGACGTGGAGGACGCATTCCGGCGCCCATTCACTCTTTGCGTAATTGAACGTTGTCAGAAAAGGTTTTCTCACGCGGCGACGCAACAGCGCAATGAAGATGGAAAGAGTTCCGCTTGCTGGTTTCCGTTGCGCCGCTGCGTCGCCGCGTGAGAAATCTTTCGTGTGCTTTTTTGTGGTCTGGTTGCTAGTATGTTGTGGTTGACGGAGGATTGCGATGCCTGAAGCACTCGGAATGGTTGAATGTCGTGGCCTGGTGGCAATGATTGAAGCCGCTGACGCGATGGTTAAATCAGCGAACGTTCGTCTCGTCGGTTGGGAGAAGATCGATGCGGGCCTCGTAACCGCGATTGTTCGCGGAGATGTCGCTGCTGTAAAAAGTGCTGTTGATGCAGGCGCCGCTGCCGGCAAACGCGTTGGCGAGGTTGTCGCTACGCACGTGATCCCTCAACCACATTCAGATGTAGATCTCGGCCTCCCCGTCTTGCACACTGGCGAAACAACTCGCAAGAAGATCAGTGGTTCCGTCAGAGCCAAAGAGTAATCCCTGGTCCACCCCTTAGTTTTCCTCAGTCCAAACTGCCCCTCGATCTGTCCCCCGCATTGTGCCAACGCTGCGGAGAATAGCGATGCCTCGAAAGAGAAGTAAAATCAGCGAACTGCTTGAAAAGTTTTCACATCAGGCCACCTGGGCCACCGGCACCTCGTCCGCTTTTGTGCTGGCGGTTTTGGTTATCGTGGTTTGGGCCATCACTGGTCCACTTTTTCATTTTTCCGATACGTGGCAACTGGTAATCAACACGGGCACGACCATCGTTACTTTCCTGATGGTGTTTTTGATTCAACGGGCGCAGAACAAAGACGCGCTGGCGATTCATCTCAAGTTGAACGAGATAGTGGCGGCCATGGAAGGAGCGAGCAATCGCCTGATCGACGTTGAAGATCTAACCGAACCCGAGATTGCCGCGCTACGCACTTACTACAAGAAATTGATCGATCTCGCGCGCGAGGACGACGTGCTGACGATGACTCACTCGATTGAAGAAGCGGCCACGAGACATGGCACGAAATACAAACACAGATCTAAATCGTAAAATGATCCGCGTTACGGTTTTTTCGCTGGAGTTGTAGTGGTGGCCGGCATCTTCACTGCCGGTGGACGCACATTAGCTGGTCCTTCTTTGCGAGCCAAACGTCCCGTACGAGTTAAGGCGATTCGCTTTTCCGACTCAGTTTGATTAACGCTGACCTTAATCGCGCGATAAGTTCCGTCCTGGGTTTTGTTGGTCGGGTTGTAAGAGATGACGTACTGCGTGCGCAGGTCTCTGATGATTTCGTTTGCGATCTGCGGCAGGTCGGAGATCGACTCGGGGAAGAAGGCACGTCCACCAGTTTCTGACGCCAGCTTATTGATAAGGCCGACTGCTTTTTCACGCGGGCTCTTGCGAATAAATCCTGCTTCCTTGTCTAACTCGTTCACAAAACCGATCACGAAGATTTGCACGTCGTCTTCGCGCAGTCGAGTGAAAAGTTGTTCCTGCTTATAGAAGCTGTCGCGATCCTCGCCGTCAGTGATCACTATCAAAGCGCGACGGCGTCGATCGCTCGTATCGCCCTTTTTGTAATCCGAAACGTGTTCCG
Organism: uncultured Acidobacteriota bacterium; assembly: GCA_963708055.1. Classification (GTDB taxonomy): domain Bacteria; phylum Acidobacteriota; class Blastocatellia; order Pyrinomonadales; family Pyrinomonadaceae; genus PSRF01. The sequence continues at coordinate 5,123,044 of OY970193.1, forward strand.
CCGAAAGATAGACCGCATCGACTACCGCAGTTTGACCGCCTTCGACGTAGAACGTATCGAGACCATCAAGCAGCATTTCCTTGCTGTCGGTAAAATCCTGGACCGTTTCGATCTTGTCGCTGCTGATAAATCGGACCAGAAAAGTTTCGTCGCCCGGTTTGTTGGCATTGATGATCGTCTTGCCGGCGTCGATCACGCTTTGTAACTGCGAACGCAGCGAGCCGGAACTATCAACCGCGAGACCATAACTGATCGGCACTTCTTCACGGGTGAAGGTTTCGATCTTTTGCGCCACGCCATCTTCGAACACGCGAAAATCGCCTTGCGGAACGTTGTTGATCGGCCGGTTGTTCCGATCGATCACGCGAACGTGCAATTGGACCAGTTCGGCATTAATGCGAACGATACTGTCGTCGTCGAGTTCTTCGGGCGGCGTTGGAGTTGGTGTTGGTTTAAGACGCGGTGGCGGTGGCGGTTCTCCCAGTGTTGGCGCGATACGATCTGTTCCCGCAGGTCGAGTTGTTTGAGGTGTCGGAGTAGGAGTTGGCGCTGGTCGAGCTGGAGCCGTAACGGGCGTTGGCGTAGTCGTCGGGGCAGGCGTCTGGGTACTTCGCGGCCGATCCTGGCCTCGACTAGCTGAAACACTGGAGCCAAAGATCAATCCCGAGAGTGCTAAAACGCAGACTGCGATAAAGGCAGTCCACCTCAGATTCTGCTGACTAAACAATCTAAAAAACTCCTCAAACGCGCTAGGCTGGGGCAAAACAGCATCGCCTTTTAATGACGGCGCTGGCACACGTTGCAAAAGATGCCCCAAAACCAAGTTCGCGTTGCCGGAACCGGTTGGGACTTAACGCGCTCCGGCAGTCGCGTAGTAGCCTTCTCTGGAGCGAACAAATAATCGGGGAAGACCACGTGGCGGCGTCACTCTGACTTTAACCCGGTGCCACTTCCCATCGTTTACGAACGTATCGGGTTTGTAGCCGATCGAGTACTGGTGCCGCAACTCCAGTGCAATCTGCTCAAAAATATCGTCCATTTCAGCCGCGGAACGCGGGAAGAAGGCTTTTCCGCCCGAAACGCCGGACAGTTCATCCAAAATTCCCTGACCTTCCATTCCCAGCGAACTGCCTGCGTCGCTGCCGCTCAGGATTCCGATCGCGTAAAGCGTGACGTCCGATTCTTTGAGCAGTTTCCGGAGTTCGTTGAAGGTGTAACGAGAGTCGTTGTCCTGACCGTCGCTGATCAGTAGCAGGGCGCGTTTGGAATGTGAGCCGCGCTGGACCTTTTCCACGCCGAGATAACAGGCGTCGTAAAGAGCGGTTTGGCTTTTGGTTTCGACAAACGTCAGTTTATTCAGGATTGAATCGCCGTCGCGGGTTTTGTCGAGTAGCAACTGTGCGCGTGAATTGAAGGCGATCAGGAAATACTCGTCTGAGTCGTGGCTGGTTTGAATAAACTTCGACAGAGCATCGCGGGCGCGACGAACTTTGTCGCCGCTCATCGAGCCGGAAACGTCGAAGATAACTCCTACCGACACTGGCGAGTCGTCGTCGCTGAAATAAGTGATCTCCTGTTGTTGCTTGTTGTCGAAGATGGCAAAGGCGCCTTTGCTCAATCCCGATACGTAGCGTCCGTAGGTGTCAGTGACGGTTACGGTCAGTGTGATCAGGTCAGTGTTGGTGATTAGCGAGCGATCTTCAAGTTCGATACCCAGTTTTTTCTTCTCGGGCGATGGGGTCTGAGTGGCCCCGGCGGCGGGAGTTTTTTCCTGAGTTCCAGCCGGAGTTTTTTCCTGACTGGCTGCCGGTTTATCCGCAGGTTTGTCCTTCGCAGGTTCCTGGCTCTGCACACCCAGAGAAAAGAAAACCGTGACGGCAAGTATTGAGATGGACGCGGCCGTTAGTTTGGTGGCGTAACGAGTCGGTAGATGCATGTCACCCCCGGGCTACAGTTCGGTCGTTCAATTTTTAGTACCGGTCTAGGGCTCGAAAGGGAACTGTCAACACAGATGCTCGTTAGGGAACGAGTGATGCCCGACTTTCAAAAACCGGAGCATGAAATGTTCACGGGGAGACGGCCGCGCGCGTTTCAGTTAAATGCTGTGTTGGCAAGGTCATTCTAGGACAGGCGCACGTTACGCGCAAGGATTGAAATGGCGGGAAGACAGGAAAAGAAACTCCCGCGGCGGCACAACGGCGAAAAGGAGTAGTACGCCTCAAAATGGCTAATAGCCGGAAACAAAAATGGGATTTCTCTCGCAGCGGCGCGGCGACGCAACGTGATATACGGGATCTTGCGTTGCGCCGCCGCGTCGCCGCGTGAGAAGTCCTCTCTACAATTCTCAAAGACGGAAACGTGTGAAACGAGTGGGAATGGAGTAGTACGCCTCAAAATGGCCAATAGCCGGAAAACAAAAATAGGATTTCTCTCGCAGCGGCGCGGCGACGCAACGTGATATACGGGATCTTGCGTTGCGCCGCCGCGCCGCTGCGTGAGAAGTCCTCTCTAAATTCTCAAAGACGGAAACGTGTGAAACGAGTGGGAATGGAGTAGTACGCCTCAAAATGGCCAATAGCCGGAAAACAAAAATGTGATTTCTCTCGCAGCGGCGCGGCGACGCAACGTGATATACGGGATCTTGCGTTGCGCCGCTGCGCCGCCGCGTGAGAAATCTTTCTTTATCCCCAGACGGCTGACGATGCAACTTCTGCTCGCGCCGTGCGTGAGATATACTCCCCGGTCATCTCAAGTCGGGTAAATCCAAAATATGGCTGAGTTTATTTGTAGATTGGGAACCCCCGCCGGCGAAGTCGTCACACGCACGATCGAGGCCTCCGGCGTTCAGGAAGCTCGGACGCGCCTCGAGCGCGAGGGTTTTCGTGTTTTCAACGTCACTCCTCCACGCGCCACGGGCGTCGCCGCCCTGACGAGTTTTGGCCGCGGTGGTGCTCATCTCAAGGTCAAAGCCAACGACTTCCTGCTGTTTAATCAACAACTTGCAGCTCTCGTTCGCGCCGGTATCCCGATTCTTCAGGCGATTTCGATGCTCCGTAAACGTGCCGCATCGTCACGGTTGCGCGTCGTGTTGGGCGACGTGGAGGAGCAGATTCGAGGCGGCGCCGCCCTCTCGCAGGCTTTTGCCGCCCAGGGAAAGATCTTCCCGCGAATCTACACAGCTTCAATTCTCGCCGGTGAACGATCGGGCGCGCTCGACGAAGTGTTGAGTCGCTACGTCACGTACATGAGACGCAACGTCGCGCTGCGACGAAAGATTCGCGGTGCCCTCGCTTATCCGCTGTTCCTGCTCTTTGCTTCGGCGTGTATGGTGACGTTTCTTACGATCTACGTGGTGCCGAGAATGTCGGAGCTTTTTGCCGGTTTTGGTAATGAACTACCAACCGTGACTCAGATCGTCGTCGGTTTGTCACGCTGGTTATCTTCAAACGTGTTGTGGTTTGGCCCGCTCGTTATCGGCGGCTCAATCCTGTTATTTATCTGGTCGCGCACGCCGGCCGGCAAACTCCAAATCAGTAGATTGATTCTAAAGATTCCGTTGGCTGGAGCTTTGTCAGTGCAAATGTCGGTAGCTCAAGCCACGCGCTCTCTGGCAACGCTCCTCGCCGGTGGTATCACCCTCGTTGAATCATGGGAGATAGCTTCGGAGTCAATTACGAATCTGGAACTGCGACGTCGTAGTTCTTCGATTCTGCCGATGATTCGCGAAGGGCGATCGTTTACGGAGAGTTTGGAAGAGGCGGGCTGGCTGCCGCCGCTGGCGATTGACATGATTGGCATCGGCGAACGTTCCGGCAGTTTGCGCGAGATGCTTGACGAGGTTGCGGTCTTTTACGATGCCGAATCAGAAGTGCGATTGGAGCAGTTGACGACTACTCTTGAGCCTGCGATTCTGGTTGTCATGGGCGGCGTCGTGGTGACGATTCTGCTTGCGATTTACCTCCCGATCATCCAATCGATTTCGAGTGGCGCAGGTGTTACAGGATCTGCTCCAAAATAGGAGTTAGTGGAAACGATCTTATGGCGCAAATTTCAGAGAACGAGGATCCGGTAGTCAGTCCGGTTCCACCGGTTGGCGAAAACGGTCTCAAAGGTGATGTCCATCAGCCGCCGGAGATGAAAGCGGCGAAGGAACTCGCGCGTCGTTACCGGCTCCCGTTTGTCGATCTGCTGCCGCCCGATCGTGAATCGCCGATTGACTATGAACTGTTTACGGAAGTTCCGGTAGACCTGATGGTCCGGCACCAGTTTGTGCCGTTGAAGCGAGACCAAAAAGGTCTGCACATCGCGATGGCGGATCCAACGGATCTCGAGCGTCTCGACGAACTTTCCAGCACGTTGCGCACTCGCGTTGTCCCGCACGTGGCGACGGCAGGCGCGGTTGAAGTTGTTCTGCGCAAAGGCGATACCACTCAGCGCGTGTTACAGGAAGCAGCCTCGGGTTTTCGCATCTCACTGGTTAGAGAAACCGAACACGGCGAGGAAGTGCTCGATCTCGATCGCCTGGCGACTGACTCCGAGATGTCGCCGATCATCAAACTCGTCGACACGATCATCTACAACGCAATGGAATCGCGCGCTTCCGATATTCACATCGAAACTCGCGACACTGAAGTCCAGGTCAAGTATCGAATCGACGGCGCGTTGTACCAGAAGGTCGATCCGATTGACCTCGCATATCACCAAACATTGATCTCGCGTATCAAAGTCATGTCGGAGCTCGATATCGCCGAGCGACGCGTACCGCAGGACGGCAGATTCAGAGTTCGTTACAAAGGTCGCAACGTCGACTTTCGTGTTTCGATCATGCCGACAATCCACGGCGAAGACGCTGTGATTCGTATTCTCGACAAAGAACAGATCAACGAAGAGTTTAAAAACCTGAATCTCAACGTCGTCGGTTTCTCGGAAGACGACTTGCGGAAGTTTCGCCGGTACATCGCCGAGCCGTACGGGATGGTGCTGGTAACCGGACCAACGGGTTCGGGAAAAACGACCACGCTTTACGCCGCGCTCAACGAAATTCGAAACGAAGAAGACAAGATCGTCACGATCGAAGACCCGGTTGAATACCAACTTCATGGCATCACGCAGATCCCCGTTAACGAGAAAAAGGGACTGACGTTTGATCGCGGGTTGCGTTCCATCCTGCGTCACGATCCTGACAAGATCATGGTCGGTGAGATTCGCGACACGGAAACCGCGCAGATCGCAATTCAATCCGCGTTGACCGGTCACCTCGTATTTACTACGGTTCACGCAAACAACGTTATCGACGTTATTGGGCGCTTTTTGAACATGGGCGTCGAGCCTTACAACTTTGTGTCGTCGCTCAACTGCGTGCTGGCCCAACGACTGATCCGCATGCTGTGTGCTTACTGCAAGCGCCAGTATTACCCGAACGATACGGAGTTGTTCGAATCGGGTTTGTTGCCGGATCAGAATCGCGGCAAGGCTTTCTTCATGAACGTGGGTTGCGATGCCTGTAACCACACCGGTTATCGCGGTCGCACGGCTATTCACGAATTGCTGGATTTGTCGGATAATATCCGCGAAATGATTGTCGAGCGGCGGCCTGGTTCTGAGGTGCGACGTGCGGCCGAGGCCGAAGGGTTAAAGAGCTTGCGTCACTCGGCTCTGCAGAAGGCTTTCGACGGCATTTCAACCCTGCACGAGATCAACCGTGTGACGTTCGTTGAAGAACTCGGCCAGATGAAGTAAGCGGCAATATCCCCCCTCCCACTTAACCGGAACCAAAAAAAGGTAGTTGCGTGTAAGGAAATTGGCAGATCTGATCTTGCATCTTAAGCGTCACGGCGGCATTATTAGTCCGCTAAACTTTCCACCTCCCGAACCGAGCAGAAGTCATGAAAACGAATACTAGAAGTCGCACCCTAATTTCATTTGTCCTTGCCATCAGCTTGCTGGCGATGCCTTTCACCGCGTTCGCGAAAAAAGGTGAGAAAAACTTCAAGCGTGGCATGCAATACGAGGCACAACAGCAGTGGGATAAGGCCGCTCAGGAGTACACGCTCGCAGTGGCGGCTGACCCCGCGAACATGGAGTACCAACTCCATTTTCGGCGTGCGAGTTTCAATGCCTCTCAAACCTACATGCAGCAGGGGAGGTCGCTGTCGGAGAGGGGGGATTTTGTCGGCGCCTACAATGCCTTTCGGCAGGCTTACGGTTACGACCCCGTGAATGAGCTCGCCGTCTCGGAGATGGAGCGCATGTTGCGGATGCAGGCCGTCAAGGAAGGTCGCGCAAATCCGAATGGCACCAGCAAGACGACTGACACACCTGACGGTGGGACGTTCACGCCGGCCAACGGCACGGCGCAGGAACTTGGGACGCCGCGCGAACAGCAACTTCGCGTCGTCGATGTCAAAGGCGATCTCAAGCAACTCATTCGCAGTCTTGCCGAACAGTTAAATCTCAACGTCATTTTCGATCGTCAGTCGTTCGCGCAGTCTCGTCCGGTCGACATCAACTTGAAAGATGTGACGACGGCCCAGGCGCTCGATTACTTGTTCCTTCAGGAAGGACTCTTCTTCCAGAAGCTCAGCCGCCGCACGATACTCGTTGCCGATCAGGCTCGCCGCCCGCAGTATCAACAACTCGTGCTACGCACGTTCTACCTTTCGAACATGAAGCCGGCTGACGCTCGCACGCTCGTGCAGCAAGCGATTCCGCCTTCAGTTGGCCGTCCGCAAACGATCGTCGTTCCTGACGACGCCACGAATAGTTTGACTGTCCGCGACACTGCTGAAAACGTTCGCCTGATTGGCGACCTGCTTCAGAGCATCGATAAGGATCGCGCAGAAGTCGTGATGGACGTCAGCATTTACGAAGTTTCGAAAAATGATCTGATGCAGTTTGGTAATCAGGTCGGAACGCCGGGCAGCAACGGAACCTTCAGTCTCGGCGGTTCGCCTGGTTTCTCGTTGCTGACGGACAACGGCCTCGTAAACGGAGTCGGACGGGGCGTTAATCTTGCAGGTTTTGTTGGTTCAGTGCCGACAGCGCTTGCAGCAGCGCTCGTAATTCCGCCGTCAGTGTTGACCGCGTTCCAGAACAAGAACAATACGAAGTTGATTGCATCAACTCAGGTTCATGCTTTCAACGGTGAAGAGTCGACGGCCCGCATTGGTCAACGTGTTCCGGTGCAAACCGCGCAGGCTTATCCATTTGGTGTTCAGACCGGCACGCCGTCACCGAATCAGGGTCTGTTCCCGAGTGGTGGTTTCCCGGTCATCAACTATGAACCGACCGGTTTGACTCTAAAGTTTACGCCGCAGGTGTTTCCAAATCTCGACGTGCAGGTGAAGATGAACATCGAATCGAAAGATGTTCTCGGCGCCGGTACTTTGACGCCGACGTTCACGGAACGCACCATCACCGGCACCGCGCGCGTGCAGAATAACCGGACCATGATGCTGGCCAGCGTTTCGCAGGACGTGCAGACGAACGGGCGGCAAGGTCTGCCGATTCTCGGCGGACTGCCGATCCTCGGGCGTTTGTTTAGTTCACCAACGCGCGACAATCGCCAGATCGATATCGTGATCTCCGTTACGCCACGCGTGCTTCGTGCTCCGGCCGTGACTCCGCGCGACGAAGAGATGCGACCCAGCGGAACGTTGCAGTCGCCAACCACTGGCTCACTAGCGGAAATGATCCGCGACGCCGATCGCGAAGATCAGATCGCTGCGGCTCGTTCGCTACCCAAGAATGTCAGTCTGCAACTTCCGGATGCGCCACTCGTGAAATCGAGTGAAACGGTGGCCCAGAACACCACGCCCGTGAATCTGCCGCCACCAGCCGGTACTTATGCATTTGCTCCGGCAGCGGCGCCGACAACCACAACTACGACCAAGACAGTCACAGCGGAGAACAAAACACCGGCAACGGTGGAGGAATTACCCGCGTTTGTTCCAGCACCGAAGTCGTTGATTAGCGACCAGGCGGCGGCCAACGTTGCAACTGTGAACACCGGCACTGCGGGAACGCAGAATGCCATGCTCACCGGTATGCCCAAGGCCACCGACACGTCGCTCGATACGAAGCTCGGCGCTGGACGTGTGGCCCAACTCAGTCTTTTGCCTACAGGCGACGTGATGAAGGTTGGTGAGAAGCGACGTTACGCAATTCAGTTGAATTCGGATGTGCCTCTCAGTCTCGCCTTGCTTGCCTTGCGATTCGATCCCAAGGTGGTGAAGATTCATAGTCTAACGGCCGGTAGCATTCTGGCGACAACTGGAGATGCGGCGCCGTTGTTTACACCTGTGATTGATTCGACGGCAGGTACCTGTCTGGTATCGATCTCGAGTCTAAACGGTAAAGCATCATTCCGAGGCACTGGGCCGTTGTTGTTTATCGATCTCGAAGCGATTGCCGAAGGCGATGCCTTGCTGACGTTTGTGAAAGAGACGTTGCACCTCGTGGCTACTGATGCGCGCGATATCGCGCCCCAGGTGGTCCAGGGCACGGCAACTGTGAAGCAGTAGAGTTTTTGGACCACGCAGAGGCACAAAAAGCGCAAGAGTTGCTCTATCTCTCAATTGTGCTTTTTGTGCTTTTTTGCGACCTGCAAACGGTGAGATGACATGCGACAAAAAGGCTTCTCATTGATGGAACTGGTGATCACGATCACCGTGTTAACAATCATGACGCTCGGTGTGTTGCCCCTCGTCAAGGTTTCAGTGAAGCGCCAGAAAGAGCAGCAACTGCGCGAGACTTTGCGGCAGATTCGCACCTCGATTGACGAGTTTCATCGCGATACGATTGGAATGGTTTGCACCGGAGTGGCGCTAACACCGCAGCAACAACAGCAGCAACAGCAGAGTAACTTTATCGATCCCCGCAGCAAGGTGGTAATCAGCGATTGCACCATCTTTGGTGTCGATAATCCGGATCACTATCCGCCCGATCTCGAGACGCTGGTAAATGGCGTAAATGTTGTTCCCCGGGGATCGATGGGGGGACGCGGCCAGCAGGGCGTTGCGGCAACCGAAGTGGGCGGCCAGACGTCTACTAAACAAAAGGTCTACCTGCGTGGCCTTCCGATCGATCCGATAACCGGCAAGAATGATTGGGAACTGCGCTCGTCGTACGACGCCGCCGATGCGGGCTCGTGGGGCGGTGAAAACGTTTTTGACGTGCGGTCAAAGTCGAAAGAAACAGCTTTGAATGGAGAGAAGTACAGTGACTGGTAAGTTTCAACGGACCGGACGCAAATTGCAGGATGCCGGATTTACCCTGCTCGAATTGATGATCGTGATTTCGATCATCATCATCCTCGCGGCCATCACCTTGCCGCAGTATCAAAAGACAATCATGCACACGCGTGAGACGGTGCTCAGGGATGATCTGCGCAAGTTGCGATCGTTGATCGATCAGTTTGCGGCCGACAAAGGACGGTTGCCGCAATCACTCGAGGAAATTGCGAGCGAAGGTTACATGCGCGAAGTGCCGACCGATCCGTTTACTGGTCAAAAAGACTGGGCCGTCACAACCGGTGAAGATCCAAATTCACTTCAAGGCGAACAGGGCATCACTGATGTTCACAGCGCCTCCGCTGACACTTCTACCGAAGGAACGCCGTACAGCGAGTGGTGAACATTTCCGATTGCCAATTGCCGATTGCCAATTGGCGTTAACGGAACGGCATTAAATCGGCAATCGGCAATTGGGAATCGGAAATAGATAAACAGTGGCAAATCTTTTTTCAAGAGTCGTCGAACCCCGGTATCCTTCCACCGCCATCGGTTTAGAAAAAGGTGTGGCTTCAGTTGTTCAGCTTGAACGCGTTAAGGGTTACGTTTGCAAACTGCGTCGCGCCGCCACCGTCAATATCGGCGAGACGCTGGTTCGACCCGGCTTCGACGAACCAAACATCGAAAATATTGCGCAACTGGCGAGTGCTCTAAATGAACTGGCAGCAAGCGCCGGTTTGCTGCGACAGAAGCGCTGGTCTATGAGCCTCCCCGAACCAACCACACGCACTCTCGTGATGACCATGGATAGTCAGTCGGGTTCAGCGAGCGAACTTCAGGATGTACTGAAGTGGAAAATTGAGCGTGGGTTTGGCGCGCCGATCGAAGAGCTTTCTGTTTCAAAAGAGCGTTTGCAAAAGGATTCGCAGGGGCGCGATCGCTATCTCGTCATCGCGGTGAAGAAAGCCATCCTCGCCCAGTACGAAGCAGTGCTCGAGACGTTGGGATGGCGAACGGGTTTGATTCTGCCGCGTCATCTTGGCGAAGCACAGTGGCTGGTGCGAAACGGCGCTGCCGGTGATTCGTTATTGGTCAGTGGTTCGAGCAAAGGATTTACAGGAGTCGTCTTTCGCGAGAAACATCCGTTGATTGTGCGCACGGTTGAGTGCAACCAGGACGAGTTTGAAGACGAGTTTTACCGCTTATTGTTGTTCTATCGCGATCGGAGCACACCGGAAGGTCACACCGGGCCCGGGCTTTTGCGACTGATGGTCGTGGGCGAGGGAATTACCAAACAGCGAGCGGGCGAAATCGTCAATGAAACCACTGGCGGCGACCTGCGTCCGTTGCAGGCCGAAGAGCTTGGTTTACAACTGCCCAACCGCGAATTCAACTTCGACTCGATCGCCGCCCCCGCCGGCCTCGCGACATTGTCCTGGTAATTGCCGATTTCCGATCGCCAATTGCCGATTTATGAATTTCCGGGCCTTTAAATTTGGCAATCGGAAATCGGCAATAACGAAACAATCTTTTCCGTCCGAGCGTAACACCCCTGTATTATGAGCCTTGCAGCATCCTCGGTTACCCGTGCTTTTTCACGAGACTTGACCGCGGCCACCGACCGCGATCTCGTGGCTACCGCCATTCGCGGCGTCGAAGGAAGTTTTGAAGAACTCGTCCGCCGCTACCAACGCCCCATCTCCGCCTACGTTTACCGCATGGTCGGTAACTACGAATCGGCGCTCGACCTGACGCAGGAAATCTTTATCAAGGTTTACAGCTCCCTGCTCCGGTACCGCGACGAGTTCAAGTTTTCAACTTGGATCTACAAAATTGCGCACAACGCAGCCGTCGATCACCTTCGCCGCAACGCAACCCGCGAACAGTCGCTCGTTATCGGCCCTGAAGGCGATCAATTTGATCTGCCGATCGAATGCGGACGTTTAAGCCCGGAACAGGAAAGTGAACGCAAGGAACGACGCGGCGAGATTGAGTCGGTTGTTAGAGCACTGCCGGCCAACTATCGCGAGTTGATCATCCTGCGTCATTCGCAGGATCTCAGTTACGAAGAAATTGTCGAGGTAACTGGTCTGCCGCTGGGCACTGTTAAGAACCGGCTGTTTCGCGCACGCGAGATGATGCGACAGCAATTCGTCGAAAAGGGTATTACCGGCATTTAATTTGTGATGACCACTGCTCAGGAAACGATCTGCGAGAGAAATCTAAGCGCCGCGTATGTTGACGGCGAACTGGATGCCGATCTAACTCGGCTCTTCGAAGATCATTTTGAGAACTGCGCCGACTGTCGCTCGGAGTTGCGTGCGCAACGCCTTTTTGTGTGCGAACTCGATGCGGCAATGAACGAGAGTGCGGAGATTCCAGTCCCGGTTGATTTTTCACGAATGGTTGCAGCCCGCGCCGCCAGCGATATGAGCGGCGTGCGCACGAGTTCCGAGCATCGCAAGGCATTGACGATTTGTCTGGTCCTGGCTTTAGCGGGATTCGCTTTGCTGGGTGCAACGGCTCGTGATGCCGTGTTTATGTTGGCGCGGAAATTTGTCGTAACTGCCTTTGGCTTACTTGGTTTTGTGGCCACTGCCGTTTACGACGTGGTTGCCGGTTTCGCGGTGATCTTCAGAGTTCTGAGCCGAAAGCTCATTATCGAGTCGGGTTCGGTGGCCCCCCTCCTCGTCCTGCTCGCAGTTGCTGTTCTTATTCTCTCGCGCTTGCTCGCTAACTATCGTCGGACGGGTGCAACCGAGTAGAGGGGGTTGCCTCGGGGCAATGGTTACTTATCGCTCACCAGCCAGACCAAATTTCTCCCTTAAAAAAATCGACCTGAACCGCGTCGCGGCGATGCTTGTCTGGGTGTTGCTGCTCTTCGGTGTGGCCAGCGCCCAGAGCAGCAGCGATGAAAAGGTCGTGCTCATCGATGGTGTTAATGAAGGCACCGTTTTCGGTTTGGGAAATTCTGTCAGGATTACCGGCACAGTGAAGCAGGGAGCGATGTCCTTCGGTGGCGACGTGATTGTCGAAGGCGTCGTTGAAGGCGATGTGGCCACGATCGGTGGCTCCGTCATTCAGAAGGCCGGTTCGCGTATCGGCGGCGACGTGATCGTGCTTGGCGGAACGTACCGGGCCGACGATGCGCCGGCACATCGCCGTCCCGAAGCGATGACCATGATGTACGCGGGTTACCAGCAGGAACTTCGCGACATGATGAGGAATCCCACTGGTTTGTTCACACCGCGTTGGACTCCGAGTTATCTGGGCACGAGACTGTTGGTCGTGCTTTTCTGGTTTCTGGTCGCAATGGGGTTTACGGCTGCCATGCCGGGTACGATAAGTCGTGGCGTAGCGCGGCTACAGTTAACCAGCTTGCGCGTAGCGATAATCGGATTGATAGGTGTGGTGGTTCTCTTTGGTGTCGTCCTGTTATGTCTTTGGGTGATGCCGGAACCGGTTCGGGTGTTGGTTGGACTTCTGGCACTGTTGCTCTGGCTGGTGGCAAGTCTCTTCGGCCGCGTCATCCTGTATGCGGCCACCGGGCGCTGGCTTCAAAGAAAATATTTCCCGATCGGAAAAAATTCGGAAGCTGTGGCGTTATTACTTGGGACCGGTTTTTGGGTGCTGCTCACTTCGCTCCCGTATGTGTGGCCCTTTATGGCAACCTTTATACTGATTATCAGCTTCGGATTGGCTTTAACGGCTCGTTACCGGGTCGGCTGGGGCGTCAGTCAGGGTTAGCGAAGGCCCCGGCAGGCAAAAATCTCAAAAAGTTATTAGAAAGTTTTCAAAGGATTCGGAGTTCCCCTTTGAGATTTTGACCGAGAATCGGGATTTGGCGGTCATAAATTTGAGTTTTGTGGTGTTCACTTAGCAGACAGAAAGGGACGAGGAATGCGTAAGTTCGTTTTCGCGGCGGCGGTAGGATTAATCACAGTGTTGGCTTCAAACCCGGCGGCATTTGCCCAGCCCGCCCAGGATCCTAATATCGCTGCCAAACACGCAATTGGCGAGGTTAAAACCATCGATGCCACGGCAAAGCAGTTGACCATCAAGACCGATGCCGGGTCAGTAGTCACCGTTTCGGTTAACGATAAGACGGCTTACAAGAAGTTGGCGCCCGGTGAGCAGAGTTTGACGAACGCCACTGACGTTACTTTGACGGACCTTGCCGAAGGCGATCGCGTGATGGCCCGCGGGACCGTTTCCGAGGATCGAAAGTCAGTGCCGGCCACGATGGTGATCGTCATGACTAAAGGCGATCTGGCCAAGAAGCAGGAAGCAGAGCGACTCGAGTGGCGCCGCCGGGGCATTCTTGGAGTGATCACTGCGCTGAAACCGGATACTAAAGAGATCACAATCTCGAATCGCACTATGGCCGGAACACAGTCAGTAGTGATTCCGGTTTCGGATAAGACTGAGATGCGGCGTTATGCTCCTGACTCGATCAAGTTTGGAGATGCGAAGCCCAGCGAATTTGGCGAGTTGAAGGTGGGCGACCAGTTACGCGCACTCGGCGACCGTACCGACGACCCGCTTCGATTTAATCCCCAAAAGGTTGTGACCGGCAGTTTCCGCACCGTTGGCGGCGTTGTTACCGGAGTTGATCCGGCGACTGGCGAGGTCAAGATCAACGAATTAGAGAAGAAAACACCGCTCGTCATCGTGATCAAGCAGGATGCGGTACTGCGACGATTTCCTGCTGACATCGGCGCAATGATGGGTGGCTTTGGACGCGGACCGGGCGCTGGTGGTCCAGGTGGTGCGGCTCCGGCAGGTGGTGGAGCTCCAGCCGCGGGTGGTGCACCGCAGGGGGGGCAGGGACGACCGCAGGGAGCCGGTGGACCGGCTGGTGGACCGGGAGGTCCCGGCGGACCAAGGCCGGGCGGCGGCTTCAACATCAACGACATGCTCGAAAGATTGCCAACAATTTCGATCGCAGATGTTAAGGTCGGCGACACTATCATCGTTTCCAGTACGCAAGGTGTTGATCCGGGGCGTTTGACAGCCATATCGCTGGTTGCCGGAGCCGACACCCTGCTCGCGATGCTGGCGCCACGTCCGCAGGCCGGTCAGGCGCCTAACCCGTCAGCGGGTTTGGGCGGCGGCGGCATTTCATTCGGAATCGGCCTGCCGTAACCGTTGAATCATTGGCCGTAACCGTTGAATCATTGTAGGGGCGGCCCTCCGTGGCCGCCCTAGCGTTCGAATTTCTTTGACTCACATCACGAGAGTCACGGAAGAGCGCCTCTATCGGATCGCTCCAGGGGAGACGATTTTGAGTTCCTGACTAGGGCGGCCACGGAGGGCCGCCCCTACAATGATTCCCAGTGTGGACGCCAGAAGTGCCGGAGAAATCCGGAAACTTCTAAAACGCCTAAAGCGTTAAAACCCTGTTCGCGAAGAACTCCTTCAGAGTTCAAACGTAATCCTGCTCAGTTGCTCCCCGGAGTTCGCCATCTCCGGAATCCATGTAGAACAAACGCCTTCGGCGTGTTACCCAGTCCTTTTGAGGTCCCAAATAATGAATTTCTTTAGAAATTTCCCCCGCCAGACTGCCAATATTTGTCTGATTATTTTAATGGCCGCTGCGCTTGTCGCCGCTCAACAAGCGCGTGGCACGTTGCGAGGTCTGATCACCGATGAACTGGGCGCCGCCATCGTCGGCGCTAACGTAACTCTGACCGACACCTCCGGCGTCCAAAAAAAGACCACGACCAACGGTGAAGGCGTTTACAATTTTGCCGGACTGGCTCCCGGCAAATACACGTTGCAGGCGATTGCACCAGGCTTCGCGCCATCAGACACTAAAGAAGTTGATATGGCTGCGACGCGCCAGAGCGTAGATCTCACTCTGCGCGTGACGATCGAAGAGAAAGTCACCGTTTCCGAAACTCCAGTCAGCATCGACTCCAATAACAACGCCAATCAAACCGTGATCTCAGGAAAAGATCTCGACGCTTTGCCTGACGATCCGGACGAACTGGCAGCAGCGCTCCAGGCTTTGGCTGGACCATCAGTGGGACCAAACGGCGGCCAGATCTTTATCGACGGTTTCACCGGCGGCAACTTGCCCTCAAAAGACTCGATTCGCGAGATTCGCATCAATCAAAACCCCTTCGCCGCTGAGAACGATCAACCATCCGCGCGCATCGACATTCTCACGCGTCCCGGCACTGACAAGTTTCGCGGCGGCGCGTCGTTGAATTTCAACGACGAAAGCCTCAACTCGCGTAATCCATTTGCCACCACTTCCAGCAAGCGGACGCCATTTCAGATTCGCCAGTACGACATGAATCTGAGTGGTCCACTGGTAGCCAAGAAGGCGTCGTTCTTCGTCAATTTCGGTCGCATTGAAACTGACGATAACGAACTCGTTCGTGCCACCTTGCTTGACGAAGATCTTAATCCCGTCGAGTTTGGTCAAACGTTTGTTAATCCGAAGCGCAACTTGTTCTTTAGTCCACGTTTCGACTACGCGATTAACGCCAACAACACGCTCATTGTCCGTTACAACTACAATCGCTCCCTTACCGAGAATCAGGGTCTCGGCGGCTTTAATCTTCCCGAGCGAGCTTACAATTCTTTATCCGTTAACCAGAATGTCCAGTTGACTGAAACGGCGATCCTGAATCCCACCACGATCAACGAAACGCGTTTTCAGTTTTCGCACAACAGATCCGAGCAAGAGGGAAGCAACGCGACGCCGGCATTGGACGTGAGTGGTGCATTTGGATCCGGCGGTTCACAGGTGGGCCATTCAACGAGCGAACGAAGCAGCTGGGAGCTGAACAATTTCACTGCGCAACAGCGAGGTACACACGCGATCAAGTTTGGCGGACGCGTCCGTCACATTGGGGTTGACGATATCAACGAAGGAAATTTCGGCGGCTACTGGACCTTTACCGGTGGTTACGGTTTGTCCAGTATTGAACGTTACCAACTGACGTTGAGACTTCAGGAGCAGGGAAAGACGCCGGAGGAGATTCGCGCGGCTGGTGGTGGCGCCACTGCATTCAGACTTCACACCGGAAATCCTTTTGCCGATGTCAGTCAAACCGATTACGGCGTGTTTATCCAGGACGACTGGCGCATTCGGCCGAACCTGACTTTCAGTTATGGTCTCCGTTACGAGACGCAAACTAACGCGCACAGCAAATACGACTTCGCACCGCGATTGGCGATTGCATGGTCACCGGGAGCAGCAAACAGCGCCCGCCCGCCAAAGATGGTGATTCGCGTGGGCACTGGCTTCTTTTACAACCGCTTTAATGAAAATCAAACACTTCAGGCGAATCGCTACAACGGCGTTACTTTGATTCAAACCCTCGTTAGCGAACCGACCAAGGGACTGCTTCCGCCGAGCGTAAACGAACAGCTGTTTTCCGGCGACGCTTCCGTTTACGCGGTGCTGAACCAGTGGAGCCCCACGGCCGTTCCCTCGGTAGCCAATCTTTCTGCGACACAGGAATCAATTTGGCAGGTTGACCCCAACCTTCAGATTCCCACTGTGTTTGTGATTGGCACGCAAGTGGAGCGACAGTTGCCGCGCAACATGACGATGGTTTTTGGTTTCTACAACATTCGCATCGTTCACGTGATCCGCGCGCGCGACGTCAACGCGCCGTTGCCGGGCACGATCACTAACGCCACGCCAAACGGGATTCGTCCGGATCCGACCAGGGGTGAGATTAATCGCTACGAAGCCAGCGGCCAGTTTAATCAACGGCAGTTCTTTGTTGGTTTCAACAGCCGGTTCAGTCGTACTTTTCAGCTCAACGGCAACTACTCTTTCAGCAAGTCGACTAACGATACGGATGGACAAGGCGGCCAGGTGTTCCCGATGAATTCGTATGATCTGACAGGCGAGTTTGGGCGCAGCTCTTTCGACATTCGTCACCGGTTTACAGTTTTTGGAACCATCAATCTGCCGTGGTGGAAAGTGGTGCTGAATCCATTTGTGGTAGCGAACACTGGCCCAGGATTCAACATCACCACCGGAGAGGACCGGAACCTCGACCGTCAATACAATGAACGCCCCAGCTTCGCAGCTGCGAATGCCAACTGTGACGCTCCAAACATCAGGTGCACACGTTTTGGCAACTTCAATCTGACGCCCTTACCAGGCGAAAAGATCGTCCCCCGCAATTACGGTCAGGCGCCGGGATCATTTGTGGTTAACCTCCGTATCAGCCGCACCTTTGCGTTTATCGACAAAGGCAGAGGTGGTGCAGCAGCCGCGGCGCCGGCAGGCCCCGGACCAGGTGGTCCGGGTGGCCCAGTAGCGGTTGCCGGAGGTGGTGGTCCGAGAATGGTGGCGGTTGGACCAGGTGGACCAGGCCCGCAAGGTGCTCCGCAGAGTGAGAAGCGATTCAATCTCAACGTCTCGATCAACTTCCAAAACCTGCTTAACCACGTGAATCTTTCCGCGCCGGTGGGTAACCTGTCGTCGCCGAGTTTCGGTGAGTCGTTGGCATTGGGAGGAGCGTTCGGTGGGTTTGGTGGGGGTGGCGGCAACTCCGGCGCCGGTAACCGCAGGATCTACGCTCAACTACGCTTAAACTTCTGAGCGAAAGGTTAATGATGAAAAGATTTTATTTTTCAGTCGCATTGCTAATCTGTCTGACCGGATTTGAGGTTTCGGCGCAGGAACACGGGAATCCGAAGAACGGTTCGTCCGGCAATGCGACTGGTCCAGCGGCGGTGACGATCACTGCCGAAAGTACTCCGATTGATCTGGCCCGCGCGGCTTTCACGGCACAGGGCGGCGAGAAGTTTCGCCAGGTGCAGAACATGATGCTGCGCGGTTCAGTTTCACTTTATCCGCCCAACAGCCCGCAATCGATACCAGGTTCGTTTTCGATCGTCACGGCAAACGACAGATTACGGATGGAAATCGATGCGCGACCGATTATTGTCTTCAAGCAGATTTACGATGGGCAGCAATCGTATAGCTCGATGCCTGGAGTTGAAGTGCCGCCGTTGTCGAAGTTTGGACTTTCGGCGCTCAGCAAGTTTGACCAGCCCGGTTATAAAGTGTCAACGATTCCGAACAAGAAGAAGCTGCGTGGCTTTCGCATCACCGATCAAGACGGCTACGCCACTGACTTTTATATCGATGCAACTAACGGTCGGGTGATGGAGTTTTTTCTGACTTACAACGGCTTTACTTTTGGGACTGCCAACAGCAAGTTCAAAGATGTCGATGGAGTTTTGATCCCCTTCAGCTTCTCGCAACGCTTCGAAATGCCTCAAGGACCATTCTTCGCGGAATACAACGTCAAGGAAGTAAAACTTAACCAAACCCTCGGCGAAGACGCTTTCGCGATCCCGCGCTAAAACTAGCCACGGATGAACACGGATTGTTTACTGATCAGTGTTCATTCGTGACCTAAAACGCCGACAACAAAGCCTCAACATCGACAACGCCAAATCCCTGTCCGCGATCCCACTTGGAATTGTAATTCTGCGTTTTCTGTCGCAAAGCTGAACTGATCTGAGATGCAGCAGGCAGCGCCTGTCCTGAGCCCGCCACCCGAGAGAGTAGCAAGGCGATGGCGCCCGTTACATGCGGCGCCGCCATACTCGTACCATCCATAGATACGGCGTCTTCAGAGGTGCCGGCGAGCGCGGCATTCACCCCTACTCCCGGCGCCGCCACTTCGGGTTTTTTTCGCTGGTCCCTGGTTGGTCCAAAGGAGGAAAATTTTCCAACCTGCAGCGGGGCAATTCCCACTGCGCCCACGGTGATGACGCTTTGGGCGGTGCCGGGAATACTCAACGTCATCTCCAAATCTATGAAATCTTCAAACGAGCTGGGATCACCGCCTGCCCGCTCGATCCAGGCGTGAATATCTCCGCCCTCACAAACCTTCTGACTTTGAATGTTGAGTTCCCATGGGCCATGCGGTACCGCAACGCCAGCGGTCCCAATCTCAATCCTAAGCAGGCTATCGCCATTGTCGATGTGGCGACGAGTAAATTCCATGGTATAGGCGGTGCCGTCAGCAAAGTTACTTTTCAGAGTTGGATTGATGGTGCTGAGCCAGGGTGTCCAATCACCGGCGGGATGATGAAGCCGAAAAGCAAACTCGTCGGCTGAGTTCCACCAGAGTTCGAGCCGTTCTTTGCCCTTGGCGTTCGGATACCGTTGCCAGGGCAGAATTTCCTCTGCGCCGTCTCCCAGGGTTACTTTGGCATGGCCTTTCTTATGCCGCTCGTTTCCAGCCGACTTCACGATTACGCGGCCACCTGTCCGTCCGCCACCGGTGAAGGCGTCGAATCCTACCTCGAGCGCCGATTTTCCATCATGCGCGCCGGCATTCATTCCCTGGCTAACGTTGACCACAACCGGCAGCCCTAGTTTTGTTGCCATTTGGTCGATGAACGAGAGCGCATCAAGGTGACTCTTGGAGTAACCGATAGAACTACGACCGTCGGCGATGACCACTAGTAACCGTGCTTCTGGCGCAACTCCTCCAGCAAACTTACCGGGCTTGTCTATCTTCCTGCCCGCCGCAATGCTGGCCACGTGCGTACCGTGGCCTGTCAGGTTTCGTCCGAGCGCCTGGGGGACTTTTTGGACCCGAATATATTCGGCAATCATGTTTTCATCGTGATACGTGCCATAGCCGAATCCATTCGGAAATGTTCCAGTGCCATCTTTCTGGTCCCAAATGCCGACGATTCGCGAATTGCCGTTTGCGTCCAGAAAGGCTTTATGGAGTACATCTATGCCGTTATCGATGATCGCGATCAGCGCGCGTCCTCCCTCTTCTTCGTATGGACCACCCGCACTCGGATAACTTTTTGCCACTTTGATGAATGGTATGGATCGATCGCAGTCTGATATACCAACCTGAGCACTTTCGTTAACTGAGATCACGTCAGGATCGGTGAGAAGCGCTTTCACGGTTTGCTCGGAACCCTGAGCGGAAATGATCGTGCCTAGCCGCGTTTCCAGCACCAAATCGGTCACGGGCCCTGGTTGCCAGTTAGGATCCGCTACGCGAATTAACAGTGGGCGTAGTGACGTTTCGCCGCTCTCTTCTGATGCCGGGTATTCATCGGCAAAGCCCATCCCGCGCGAACGGCGCACGGCTTCCCAGAGCTTCTCAAAAATCGGTCGTGCCAGCGGATTCTCGCCGAGCTGCAAAAGTTGATCGAACTGGCGGTAAGTTGACGACACTGCAAACGCGTCTAAATCGGGATGGCAGATATATCGATCGAGGGCGGTCATGGCTTCGTCGTAACGCTCGAGTATAACCAGTGCTTCGACGCGCGTAGCATAGTCCCAGACTTTAATCTCTTCGGTTTCCTCGAGGCGTTTGATCTCTTCCAGTAACCGAAACGCCGTTTCGCCGGCCTCGCTTAACTGCACGTCTTTGATACCATCGCGATGAGCACGCACAATACAACTGGCCATGTTGACCCCATGCCAGATTTCCTTCTGATCCTTTTCGTAGACGGAGCGATAGGCTTGGATGCTGAGCAACAGCAATGCATGTGATTCGATAGATTCAGGCGCGTCAAGATACTGTTGCTTATAATTTCGTCCTATCAGCCCATAAGCTTCTACGACTTCGCTTGGTTTGGAGGTTGGATCCTCCACGATTGAGTTAAGCACCTTGAGAGCTTCCTCAAACTCTCGCTGCTCGATCAGCGCTTGCGCATATTGCCGCCGGACTTTTTCGTTATGCGTTCCGGAAGCAATAACAGCAGCGCCGTAACTTCGCATCAACCGAAACTGCCGGTCCGATCGTAATGCCGCAAGATCGTTATTTGCATGTTTTTCAGGATAGGGGTAGGCCCGCTTTTCGATGTGCGTGGTGAACCGGTTTATGAGAGTCCTTGCCCGGTTTTGATCGTGCACTTTCAAAACATCGCGCAACGCTTCCGAGAAGATCTCCTCGTTCCATTCGATCGGCTCCGCTAAGCCTTCAAGGGTAGTGCCCGACTCTTCCCTGGACGATGGAAGTAAAGCGGCGAGTTCTTGTCGTGCGTTTTGATCCACCTCGCGCCGGTCCCAGAATGGCAGCAGCCAGACATCGAGCGCGAAGAGTTTGCGTTCGTCATCACTGAGATTCTCCGCCAGAACCGCGATTGTCGGAGTTGGGCTCATACGTGCGACTGCGATCTGATCGTGGACGAGGGGTGAGTCGGCTGCCTTCCGCGATAACACGGCCAAAATCACCTGACACTGAGCCATGAATGGTTGAGGGTCTTGATCCGGCAATGACTCGGAAGAAATCCAGCGATCAAATCCGTTGACCGGCAGCGGACGGATGAGAGTTTCTTTAACGAAAGAAAGATCGGCTTCAGCGTGAATGATGTAAGCGATAGACATGACAATCCTCCAACGTGCGGGAGTGTGGAGACGTTAAGGACCTATACTGATGTCGCTCTGAAAGCGAGGATCGACGCTCGAAGTTTAGCGCGGTTGCGTTTATCGATTGAATCGGATCTTCTAAAGGCGCAATTGCCCGCCAGTTTACCGTTATGCTCGTTGAGGTAACGCTGTTGCTGAGCGCGCCCGTTGACTAAACAAAATACAAATACCAACCACTAAACGCTCATGATCTCGTGTTCTTTGCTCTTCGCTAGTTCGTCGATTTTGGTGATGTAGGTGTCGGTGAGTTTTTGGATCTCTTGCAAGGCGTCGCGTTCGGAGTCTTCGGAGATGGCTTTGTCTTTGAGCATCTTCTTGAGACGGTCGTTGGCGTCGCGGCGGTGAACGCGCACGGCGGTGCGGTGATCTTCGGCGACGTCGTGGATCTGCTTCGCCATTTGCCTGCGACGTTCTTCAGTAAGCGGAGGAATCGGAATGCGAACGAGTTTGCCGTCGTTCGAAGGGTTCAAACCCAGATCAGAAGAGCGAATGGCTTTTTCCACCGCGCCAAGCTGAGTCAGATCCCAGGGCTGCACCGTCAACAACTGCGGCTCGGGTGCGTGCACTGAGGCCATCTGGTTTAGAGGCGTCGGAGTGCCGTAGTAATCAACTGTCACGTTGTCGAGAATGCTGACTGCAGCACGTCCGGTGCGAATACTGGCGAGCTTGCGCTTGAAGTCGTCGACTGCACCTTCCATTCGGGGCTTTGCTTCTTTGATTACGTCCTTTTCACTCATCTCGTTTTTGACTCCACTGAAGTGACTAGTTAACCAACCTTGGTGCCTACGCCCTTCTCACCGGTAACCACGCGCCTGATGTTTCCCGCTTCGCGCATGTTGAAGACAATGATAGGCAGGTTGTTATCCATGCACAATGAGATGGCCGAGGCATCCATCACCTTGAGCTGTCGTTCGAGAACCTGACGATAACTGATCTCGTTGAAAAATTCTGCCGTCGCGTCAGTCATCGGATCGGCAGAGTATACGCCATCAACTTTGGTGGCTTTCAAGATGATGTCAGCCTTGATCTCCAATGCTCGGAGGGCTGCCGCCGAGTCGGTGGTGAAATACGGATTGCCGGTGCCGGCGGCGAAAATAACCACTCGTCCCTTTTCCAAATGACGGACGGCGCGCCGGCGAATAAACGACTCGGCTAACTGCGGAATATCAACGGCTGACAACACGCGCGTATCGACGTCGATCTTCTCGAGCGCGTCCTGCAAAACGACGGCATTCATTACCGTCGCCAGCATCCCGATGTAGTCAGCCGACGAACGGTCCATGTTGCCGGCGCTTTTGGAAACGCCGCGGAAGATGTTGCCGCCACCAACGACGACGGCAACCTGCACACCCATTCGATGGACCGCCTTCAGCTCTTCGGCAACACTGCGCGCAACGTCAACGTCGATGCCGTAGTTTTGCTCGCCCATCAGGGCTTCGCCTGAGATCTTCAACAACACGCGGCGATAGGCGAGATTGGAGATGTCGATCGTCGTCATTGAGTTTTACTTCAGCATCGAAGCAACTTCGTTACCGAAATCTTCGCTGCGACGCTCGAGACCTTCACCCATTTTGTAACGAGTAAATCTGCGTACCGTAATGCGCTCACCGGTCTTGGCAACTTTCTCCGTTACCAGTTCGCCGACAGTCTTCGCCGGATCCTTAACAAACGGCTGATCCACCAGCACAGTTTCTTCATAGAACTTGTTTATGCGGCCATCGACGATCTTCTCGATCACCTGTTCCGGTTTGTTTGCGTTCTTGGGCTCGTTCATCGCCTGTGCGCGCGCGATTTCGCGTTCTTTATCGAGCAGGCCGGCAGGAACTTCTTCGCGAGTGACGAACCTGGGCTCGGCGGCCGCGATATGCATCGCAATGTCTTTTACGAGTTGTTGAAACTCGTCACCGCGCGCCACAAAGTCGGTTTCGCAGTTTAACTCGACCAGCACTCCGACTTTTCCACCCATGTGGATGTAGGAACCGACGATGCCTTCGGCCGCGATTCGACCTTCGCGCTTCTTCGCTGACGCCAATCCGCGCTCGCGCAGGATGTCGATTGCTTTCTCCTCAATGCCACCTGCTTCGGTGAGTGCGTTCTTGCACTCCATCATTCCTGCTCCGGTCTTCTCCCGAAGCTGCTTGACTGCTGCTGCTGTAATTTCAGCCATGATTACCAGTATCTCCGCTTGCGTAAAATTAGTTGCCTTCAATGAAAAACGCAGCCCGGCGGGGTGTCCGCTTGAAGGCTGCGCTCACCGATGAGTAAGGAATATCGCTTAGCTCGCCGCCACGACAGATTCAGTGCTTTCAGCAGGCGCGGGTTCGGGTTCCGTGGTTTCTGCCTGTGGTGTCATGGATGCGGATTGCTCCTCCCCGCCACTGACGCTGCCGACGTCATCACGTGTAAGTTCTGACGCTGCCAGTTCACCTGCCGCACCTTCGCCGGCAGCAGCTTCGCCGTCTTCACCTGGCGCACCACTGACAACGCCGCCTTCGGTTGCGATCTGATTGCCTTCGACGATCGCGTCAGCGATACGCGAGGCAAACAGGCGAACGGCGCGCAAAGCGTCGTCGTTGCCGGGAATCACGTAATCGATTCCTTCGGGTGAACAGTTTGTATCGACTACTGCAACGATGGGGATTCCGAGTCGATTCGCTTCCGCGACTGCGATCTCTTCCTTCTTCACATCGATAATGAAGATGGCATCCGGAAGGCGAGTCATCGACTTGATACCGGAAAGGTTCTTGTTAAGACTTTCGCGTTCGCGATCGAGTTTGATGCGTTCTTTCTTGGTCAGTTTCTCGTAACGACCGTCAGTTTGCATGCTCTCGAGATCCTTGAGTCGTTTGATCGACTTCTGGACCGTTTGAAAGTTGGTGAGCAAACCACCGAGCCATCTTTGATTGACGTAATACTGGCTGCACTTTTCCGACTCTTCGCGAATGGCGTCCTGCGCCTGTCGCTTAGTGCCGACAAAGAGAACTGTTTTGCCCCTGTCCTCAGCGATCAGGTTGGTGACGAAGGCAATTGCCTCGCGAAACATGCGCTGAGTTTTTTGCAGGTCGATGATGTAAATGCCGTTGCGCTCGCCAAAGATGTATTCCTTCATCTTTGGGTTCCAGCGCCTTACCTGGTGGCCGAAGTGAACACCGGCCTCCAGTAGCTCTTTCATGGTAACCGAAACCAAACTAAAGCTCCTTCTGTTAATTGGTTTAATGTACTCGCCGCAACCAGTCGAACTTCCAACGAAGGCAACCAATTGTGCTGCGGCAATGGACTTTGATTATTTCCGATTTTCAATTGCCGATTGCCAATTTCAACCGATCAGCCATCAATTCAAATTGGCAATCGGCAATTGGCAATCGCCAATGCAAACTATCGTTTCGAAAACTGGAACCGCTTCCTCGCGCCCTTTTGTCCGTACTTCTTACGTTCCTTGATGCGCGGATCGCGGGTAACGAGACCGGCGTGCTTGAGCGCTGGGCGCAAGTCGGCATTGTATTCGAGCAGGGCTCGCGTAATGCCGTGTCGGATAGCTCCTGCCTGACCCGCAGGACCGCCGCCGCTAACGTTAATGAGGAGGTCGAATTTGTTTGTGGTCTCAGTCAGTTGTAACGGCTGACGAATGATCATCCGCAACGTTTCGTTGGGGAAATAGCGATCAAAGGCTTTGTGGTTAACCTTCACTTCGCCGGCGCCGGGTCGCAAATAAACGCGGGCTGTTGCCGATTTGCGTCGCCCGGTTCCGTAATACTGAATTTCAGCCACAGTAATCTTCCTCTATCTTTCAGCTAATCTTATTTTGAGTTGGTTTTGTGAGTCAGGTCGAAGGCTTGCGGGCGCTGGGCTGAGTGCGGGTGCTCGGCATCGGCGTAAACCTTGAGCTTCTTCGCCATCGCCTTGCCGAGCTTTGACTTCGGCAGCATGCCCTTGATGGCGAGCTCGATGACTCGCTCCGGGCGCTTGGCCAACATCTCCTTCGCGGTGGTCTGTCTCAGACCTCCCGGATAAAGTGTGTGATGACGGTAAAGTTTCTGCTCGACTTTGTTTCCCTTCAACACCGCTTTACGCGCATTGATCACGACCACGTGATCACCGGTATCGAGGAAGGGAGTCCATTCCGGACTACGCTTGCCTGTCAGAATCGAAGCAACCTCAGAAGCCAGATGCCCGACGGTTTGCCCGTCCGCATCGACCACGTACCATTTTCGTCTTCCAGCGAGTTCCTTACCGCTGGGGAAGTATGTCGACATAGTTAACTATCTCTGTTTTCAGCGAATAAAACGCGAACGGCTAGGATACCGAAGGGTTCAAAATGTTGTCAACCCGAGGCGAGCCGAGTGGCGTCCTAAGTCGAGGTTTCTTGATCCACAGATTTACTCAGAGTCTATTAATTAATCTGTGAATATAATTAATCTGTGAATAATTAATCTGTGAAATTAATTAATCTGTGAAATCTGTGGATAACTAATTAATCTGTGAAATCTGTGGATACACATTAAAAGGCCCTTCGGGAAGCCGAAGGGCCTTCGTGGTCAAGGTAACACAAGTTGCTACGGCTTGTCGGGAGTTTTCGTGGTCCCGGTGTCGTTTTTCTTAAGCTTCGGCGGAGCTTCCGTTGATTTGGGCTGCTCGCCGTCAGGCGTCGTGGTGGTTTCGTCAGGTGTCGGTTGGCGACGTTTCAAAGTCGGTCGTCCCGGTGCTCCACCTTCATCACCGGCGGCAATTGCTCCAGCCGTCGAAGCGCGAGCGTTTGAAAGTCTCAAGAGCCGGCCTTTTACTCGCTGAAACTCGGAACTGCTGATCACATATTCTTCATTTTCCGGGAAGCGTGCTGCGAGTGCGAGTGATGAAGCTCTGCGATCCGGGGGCGCCGGGTGCGTGGCGAAAGCGCGCGCGATGAATCCCGGTTTCTTCTTGTTCTTGGCTTCCAGCTTCTCAAACATCGTGGCCATTGCGCCCGGGTCGTAACCGGCAGCGTACATGTACTGAACGCCCAGTTTGTCAGCCTCTTCTTCGGCGCCACGACTAAACTTCATGAAGATTCCCAGGAGACCAATGCCCGCGGTGTTCTGGTAAATCATTCCCGGAATGCCGCCGAGGAAAATCGAGCCGCCGAGGGCTGCGTATTCGAGCAAGCTGGCCTTGGTCTGGTTTTCAACCGCGTGACGCGCTGCGACGTGCGCAATCTCGTGGGCCATCACGCCTGCGAGTTCCGCTTCGTTGTCAGCCGCCAGGATCAAGCCTTTGTTGACGTAGAAAAATCCGCCCGGCAGAGCGAAAGCGTTAACCTCGTCAGAATCAATAACCTTGATAGTGAACGGAACCTTGGAGTCAGAGTGAAGCACGATGTTCTGGCCGACGCGGTTGACGTATTCGGTAATTACCGGGTCGTCAACAAACTTGGCTTGGCGATCCACTTCCGCTGCGGCTTCACGGCCGAGGCGAACCTCTTTTTCAATCGAGCCGCTCATCTTGGCGATCAGGCCGGAGTTGATATTCCGTTTGCCGATCATTGCCGGATCTTCGCTCGTTGAAAGTGGCTTATTGGATTTCGCGGTGGTAGTGGTAGCCGCCGGCTTCTGCTCTGGTTTAGCTTCTTTGGCTTCCGTCTTCGTGGAGCTGGTTTTCTGAGCTGAATCAGCAGGTTTGGTGGTTGGCGTTTGCGCCATCGCAGCCACTGAGCTCCCCAGCAGTGATGCGGTCAATACAAAAGCACTCGTCGCACGGGAGAAGTTGTTCATCTCAAAAAACCTCCAAAGTAATTCGAATAATCTGAGGGAAGGATTCTCGCTGTTATTTCGCTAATCCAGACGCGCAGTCTATGATGCACGGGTCCGGTATCTGGTTGTGTCGCCGGCGACAACTTCCCTGGCCTGGAGGATTGGACTTTCGCGGCCTACTAACCAGCGTCGTTAACACCTGCAAATATACCTATGCCCGCCCCGAAAAGAAAGCAAAAGCCGGAAGTTTCGATCATTGGAAGCGGTCGCCTTGGAACGGCGCTGGCCGTGGCCCTGGAACGTAAGCGATATCCAATCGGTTCAGTTGTCGCCCGCCACGCGCAAAACGCGCGCAAAGCCGGAAAACTATTGGACGCGCGAGTGCAGGTTTTAGCTGCAAAAGATATGCACCGATTGAAGCCCGCCGAGCTCTTTTTAATCACGACTCCTGACGACCAGATTGCCGAAACAGCCGCGACTCTGGGCCAATTGAAATTTGCCGATGCGCCAACCGCCCTTCATACCAGCGGCGCACTCTCAGCCGATGTCCTCTCGCCACTCCGCGAGCAAGGATGGCACACCGGCTCAATCCATCCATTGATCTCCATCAGCGATTCTGCTGCCACTCTTCGTGGCGCATTCTGGAGTGTCGAAGGTGATCAGGCCGCCCTGCGATTAGGGAAATCCATCATCAAGGATCTCGAGGGACAAAGTTTCTCTCTCAAATCTGAAAACAAAGCCCTTTACCATGCCGCTGCTGTCATGACGTCAGGCAATGTCGTCGCTTTATTTGACGTGGCGTTGGAGATGTTGCAGCACTGCGGTCTAACAAGAAAAACCGCTCGCAGCATTCTTCTGCCGCTACTTGCCAGCACAGTCCGGAGTTTGGAAACTAAGACTCCCGAGCAGGCGTTAACTGGAACGTTCTCGCGTGGCGATCTGGAAACAGTCAAACGCCATGTCGACACGCTCAAGCGAAATCAACTCGGAGAGGTCTTGGAGCTGTATCGTATACTCGGAAGAAGATCGCTAAAGCTCGCAAAAGAGCATCCACAGATTAAAGAGATTCTTGATTCAGTTTAATTATGCAACCAACACCCAGCGCGAGTTACAGTTTGACACTGCGCGTCAGGCTCTCTTCACGTGCCGGATCGCTTGGTGAGTTGACGATGGCCATCGGTCGCGCCGGTGGCGACATCGGCGCCATTGACATTGTCACTGTCGGAAACGACTACATCATTCGCGACATCACGGTCAGTTCGATTTCCAGTAAACACGGCGAACAGATTGTTGATGCGGTTAAGAATATTGATGGCGTCGAGCTGCTCCAGGTTTCAGATCCGACCTTCCTGATGCACCTGGGCGGCAAGATCGAAGTAGTTTCCAAGGTGCCCTTGAAGACTCGTGCCGATCTTTCGATGGCCTACACTCCGGGCGTCGCCCGCATCTGCGAGGCCATCTACAACGATCCTGAAAAAGCATTCACGCTCACGATCAAGAAGAACACGGTTGCCGTAGTTACTGACGGAACGGCCGTGCTTGGCCTCGGCGATATTGGTCCAGCCGCGGCGCTGCCGGTCATGGAAGGCAAGGCGATGTTGTTCAAAGAGTTTGCCGGTGTCGATGCCTTTCCGATCTGTTTGAACACTAAAGACCCGGACGAGATCGTGCGGACTGTGAAGGCGATCTCCGTTGTGTTTGGGGGTATCAACCTCGAAGACATCTCGGCGCCTCGTTGTTTTCAAATCGAAGAACGACTCAGAGAAGAGCTCGACATTCCTGTTTTCCACGACGATCAGCATGGCACGGCCGTGGTTGTCCTCGCGGCGTTGATCAACGCGGTCAAGCTGGTTGGGAAAAAGTTGAGCGACGTCAAGGTGGTCGTGAACGGCGTCGGCGCCGCGGGTGTCGCGTGCACGAAGATCATCATGGCCGCGGGTGTGCAGAATATTGTCGGTTGCGATCAATCCGGCGCGTTGTATCGCGGCCGCATCGGAAACATGAACTGGATGAAAGATTGGTATGCGCAGAACACCAATCCTCACGAAGAGAAGGGGACTGTGCATGAGGTCATTAAAGGCGCGGACGTTTTTCTTGGTCTATCCGTGCCGGGTGTGATTGATGTGAACGACGTAAAGGCAATGGCGGAGAAACCGATTGTGTTTGCGATGGCGAATCCGGTGCCGGAGATCATGCCTGAGGATGCGGCGCCGTATGTTGCGGTAATGGCGACGGGCAGATCTGATTATCCAAACCAAATCAACAACGTTTTGAGTTTTCCGGGAATCTTTCGCGGCGCGCTCGGGTGCCGCGCGGCGCGTATAAATGAGGAGATGAAGTTGGCGGCGTCGCACGCGATCGCCGGGATTATCACCGACGCCGAGTTGCATCCGGAATACATTGTTCCTTCAGTGTTCGATAAAAGAGTGGCGGAGGCAGTCGCGCGCGAGGTTGAAGCGGCGGCTCAGAAGACAGGAGTGGCGCGACGGAGAAACGAGGTCGACGCATCATGAACGAGATTGTCGTCTCGTCAAAGGTGATCAGGCATCATCCGCAGTTTTCCAGGCTCGTTACGATTCCGTTGGAGAAGGTTGAGCCATGGAAGCTGAGTAGCACTACGACGGTTGAAGGAACAATCAACGATACCGAACTCGGACGGCGTAGTTTGAAGCGTTGGGATGATCGAAACTGCTGGTGGATCGATCTGCCGGACCCGCTTTGTAAGAAAGCGAAGCTCGAGGTTGGGGATACTGTGAAGCTGAAGATCCGTCTGGCGTCTGAAGATTTACCGGGGGAGTTGCAGCAGTTGTTGAAAGCGAACGCGGAGGCCAAGTCGCGTTGGGAGAAGCTGACGCCCGCGCAGCAGAGGATGTTACGAGAAGAGATCTTCGCGGCGAAGACACCGGCAACGCGTATGAAACGCGCGGCGAAGGTGTTGACCTAAACAAATGCTTGTAGGGGCGGCCCTCCGTGGCCGCCCTAGCGTACGAACTTCTTTGTGTTCCGATAAGAGAGCCACGAAAGGCCGTCCCCATCGTATCGCTCTAGGTGAGACGATTTTGAGTTCAAGACTAGGGCGGCCACGGAGGGCCGCCCCTACGATCGAATTTCTTTGGCAATCAATGGCACGATTTGCCGCGGGGTGTCGATCGCCGCTTTGATGTGTCGCGCATGTGTGAAGTGCCCTGCGACGTAGACGCCGCGCACGTTTGTCTCGAACGTCTCAGGATCGTAAACCGGCACCTCCGCGAGTTTCCCCGCCTCAGTCTGCACGCCAAGATTTTTCAACAACGTCAGATCGGCATCACTTCCAACCAGCACAAACACCACATCGTTCGCCAACGTCACCGACTCGCCAGCCTCGGTCGTTAACCTCACCTCTTGCTCACGAATCTCCTCCACGTGTTTGTAAAGCACGACCTTGAGACGTCCGGCATCGACCTCAGCCTCGAGCGGCGCCCGCACCCAGTGTTTCATCGCCCCAGCTTTCGGATCGCGGTTTTCCCAATCTTCTCTCCAAATCGCGAGCGTGGTCCGCGATCCCTCTTCTGATAGAAACAACGCCGCCTCTGCCGCACTGTTCCCGCCACCGACTACGAGCGCCTCTTTTCGCACATACGCGTACGGCTCAACGAAAAGATGATGCACCTTTGGTAAATCTTCACCCGGCACATTCAAACGCCGCGGAAACTCCATCGCTCCAATCGCAAACAACACACGTCGCGCCTGATACTCAGCGACGTCAGTTTTGATAACGAATCCTTCGTCGATGTTTCCATCAACAGCGACGACAGTTTCACCGGTGTTGACTCGCAGATCGAGATCGAGGACGAAGTGGATGTAATGCGACAGCATCTCCTCGCGCGTCGGCTTCTCGCGCACCGGTTTCAAAGTGCCTTCATGCATCGCCACTTCATTGGGCGTGGAGAACATCGTCCGGCCAACCGGATACTGGCGGATCGTATTGGCGATCGTGCCTTTCTCTATGACGAGGTAATCGAGACCAGCTTGCGCCGCCGCCTCCGCGGCCGATAGTCCCGCTGGACCAGCTCCGATGATCATCAGATCAAGCATCTAAACAAACCTTAAAAAATAACTTCCACGCGCCACCAGCACGGCTGGACCACCAACTCGCACTTCTTCCACACGCCCTGCCTCGCCTTTCACTTCGAGGTTAATGCGGCTCGGGCGATTGATGAAGTCGCCTTGTTCGATCACAAATTTATACTTCCCGTCTTCCGGTTCCAAAGTCAACCCGCCATGATGAACGAGGTACGCACCGAGCGCACCGCAGGCACTCCCAGTCGCAGGGTCTTCAGGAATGTTGTCAGCCGGAGCAAAGAAACGAGCATGCGCGCGCGACGCGCCCACATCGATCGTTTCGCGAGTGAACGCGTGACATCCGGTGCCGCCATGACGCGTGTAAATCTCGGAAAGCAATGACGTATTGATACGCGTGTCGCGCAAATCGGCAAGTGAACGCACCGGAACCGCCAAACACGACAGCCCGGTGGTGATTACCTGGATCGGTAAACTCTCGTCGAGATCCTCGCGATTGAGACCAAGAGCGCGAGCCACTTCCGCTTGCTCCTGTGCGTCGTCGATCTCGTCGATGATCTCAAACTTGCCCTGAGTCATCACAACCTGCACGGGCTTGCCGTCGTTAAATTCAATGTCGAGCGGCAAAACTCCGATTCCGACTTCGTGAAAGATTCGTTGCCAGCCATTGCCTCCATCCGGAGGTGGGACCACGCCTTCCTGGGCCAGTGCGGCCCACGTGCCAACAATCGGATGTCCGGCAAACGGGATTTCGCGCATCGGTGTGTAGATACGCAGCCGCCGCAACGCGTTGTCGGAAGCTTCTTTCAGCACGAAAACCGTTTCGGAGAGATTCATCTCACGCGCGATCTTTAGTTGCTGATCGTCGGTGAGCCCTTCGGCTTCGGGAAAAACCGCGAGCGGATTGCCGCAAAACGCGCGGTCAGTAAATACATCTAATTGGAGAAATCTATAATTCGGCATAGAAAGTCCTTTGCACAAGATTTACAAGATTAAGACAGGATTTACGGGATCGATCTTAATTTTGTTCATCCTGGCATTGAGAACCTCCGTTTTAGGATGAAACCGTGGTAGTGCCCGAATTCAACTTCTTCTCTGTGCAGCCTTTGTGTTCTCTGTGGCTCTGTGGTTATAGGAATGTACGATACAACAACCACAGAGACACAGAGAACACAACGGTTGCACAGAGAAATCCAAATTAGGGCACTGCCCAAGATTTCAGTTGGAACGTCTCACGCGCTTTTAAACATAGTCATTGAAGAAAGTTTGCAGATCTAATATGGTAAGCGCCGTCAGACGCAGTTGACCTTCATTATCACCTCGCTCGTTTAGCATTACCTTGTCTCGAGTTTTTCGACTTTCCCCCTAGGAGTGCTTATGGATCTGGGTATCCTCAACACGATAATCGCCTTGGTAGTTGTGCTGTTGGTTCTGAGTCTTTTGGTCCAGGCGATTCAAACGCTGCTCAAGAAACTACTGAAACTCAAATCGCGCCAGATCGAAGATTCATTGAAGGATCTTTATGAACAGGTGGTCAGCACGCCGTTGCCCGCAAATGCCTCCGGAGCGAACCTGCCCGTATTGTCCAGGACGTCTTTACTGGCGAAAGTGTGGGCATGGATACGCAGAAAACCGTTGCTGACGACACAGGCCGACGACTTCAAAGATAAAGTTCTTGAACAGTTTAAAAGCATCGGCCGAAAGACGCTCTTTGGCAATGCCGTACTCGACTCACTCTCCAAAGGCGATCTTTTCAAAGTCATGGGCAAACTCGAGTCGGAAGATTTTTTACCCGACTATGTGGTGAAATTTCAGTTGCTCTGTAACCGCGTCAACGATCTCCGCAAAGCGATTGACGCCATCACCGACGATCCGGCACTGCGCGGCGCTGCCGGTACCAAGTTTGCCGAGATTCGATCCATCCTCGCGCCGATTTTCAACAACGTGGCGGCGATTCTCGATGGCGAGCAGGTCAAGTCCAAAGTGCTGTTTGCCGATCTGATCCAACTGAGCAGACTCGACGTCCATGCGCTGCTCGAATTGCTTGATAAAGCACAGGAGGCAAACCGGAAAGAGACGGAGTTGGCGGTTGCTGCCGGTAATACCGGTGAAGTGGCGGCCTTGCAGAAGTTATCGGATGCCATGGCACAGGTGGCGAAACTTATTGGCGACCTGAGCCAGAAATTTGTGGATGCAGTTTCACCGCTCCGTAACAAGATCGATCAGGTTGAACTCTGGTTCGACACCGTCACGCAGAGTTTTGACGAGCGTTATGCGCGTCACATGCGCACCGTTTCAATCATCATTAGCATCCTGGTCGTGGTTTTCCTGAATGCAAACTTCTTCCAGGTCTACAAGAGTCTTTCGCAGAATGAGATTCAGCGAAACATGATTGCCGATGCGGGCGTGGGTGTGTTGGCCGAACTAAAGAAGGCGAACGATGCCTCGGCTCAACCGGCCGCGTCGCCATCGCCAAGACCAGCGGCGAATCCTGCTGCAGCCAGGGCCGCTGCTGCAACGGCTACCCCAGCCGCAAGTCCATCTCCGGATGCATCTCCGACACCGAACACGGTGGCCGAACTAAGAAAGAACCTTCAGGAGATCGATTCGCTGGTCGGCACTTATGAAGGCTTCGGCTTCAAGCCACTCAGCCTCGAACAATTTAAGGCGTTTCTCTGGAGCACCGGCATCTGGACCAAACCGTTTGCTGACGACAACAACAACCACAGTTGGGCCGGAATGAACTTCAGCAAAGAAGTAAAAGACGGTAAGGAGATTGTTCACTGGCAGGCACAAAACGGGGAAGAGTGGTGGCAGGACCGAAAACAAAATGTGGTGACTCTGGTTGGTTGGGCCATAATGGTGATGCTTTTGAGTGTGGGCGCGCCGTTCTGGCAGGATGTGTTGGAGTCGTTATTCGGTATCAAGAACCTGCTGCGACAGAAGAGCGGAACTCAGAACATCGAGTCGAAGAGTGGCGCCGGCCAACCGAAAGAGTGAGACAAGTTCAGACAATAAGTGTTAAGTCATATTTTCGTGGGAGAAGGAGTAAGTATGGCGACAACTTCAAAGCCAGCCAAGGCAACTATCATCAAATTGAAAATTCAGTTTGAACTGAACACACCGAACGGGCTGCGAAAAGTTATCTTCGGGCTCGAAAAGGATGCGACTGCGGCTAACGTCGTTACCTGGAAAATCAATTTTCAGCTTTTTGAACGCGCCAAGAAGAGCGATCCGTTTGGCGACCCGATCGTTAGTTTGCAGGTTGAAGTCGATAAGGCCCTGAACGCGAGGGCCGAAAGAGCTTCGCAGGGACTATCGGCGGGGCAAAGTGCTCACGCCCTCGGGCCGGCAGCCGACGACGCGCGCGCTGCCCAGGACGGCGAAATCGATCAGGGTGAGGCTGACCAGACAATTCAGAACACGCTGAAGAAGAAATAACTCTATCCGCGACTGTAGGGGCGGCTCTCCGTGGCCGCCCTAGTGTGGAACTAAGCGTCTGAGAATTTGAGTTTAGAATTTTTGAATTCAAGACCAGGGCGGCCACGGAGGGCCGCCCCTACAATGCTCCCCGTTCTCCCAAAAGCGCTACGGCGTAAAATACCCATGATTTCAAAGCTCTCTCTGCGTCTTTGCGCCTTTGCGTGGAAGATCTGTTTGCTTCTCCTCATCGGTGGCGCACAGATTTGCTTCGCACAAACAGACCGGGCAATCGAATCCACTCAGGTCGCCAATCTACAAAACTACTACGCCACCAAGGATCCTCACTACGCGAACATCGTCGCGAAGCTTCCTGACATTCAAGCTGCACTTAACGACCTGAAAAGTTCGCAAGGTCAAACATGTCTGCCGGCCATTGAGGTCGCTTTGCGACGAACCAACAGCGCTATCCAATCGTCAGAACAACCTCAATACGGAAACATTCGCGCCCTCGTTACAATAGCCGGCGAAGAAGATGAAAACCGTTTAGCTAAAGTGCTCGCCTGCGTTGGCTCGGGCGCGTCACGTCTACAAACCCTCACACAAACGGTTCAGGAAGAATTCGATCAGATCGATCTCGCGAGTGCTCACCGAAAAGCCAAAGCGGCGCTCGGTAGAGTAGTTGAAACAGATCAGGCTGCCGGATCCTGCGAAGGCATTGATCTCGAGACGGCGGGTTTCAGAGTTAGAAACACGCGCATCGAGGATCCGTTCAAATTCCTGCCCTGGGTGAAAGCCCGACAACAACGCGCCTTCGATCAGATCAACACACTCATCAAAGGCAAACCGTTCACTTACACCGACGCCGCTGCCAAAGCACTCGACATCATTGATAAAGAAAACTTCCTGCCTGACACCAGCGACCGCCGCGTAAAACTTCGCATCGAGATCGTGGCTGTCGAAAACTGCACTGGCGGTGAGGTCGATCTCGTCTATCGCATTTACTCAACGCAGATCATGCCGGTATTGAGTGCGCGTCCTGAAGAACGAGTCAAGGAACGCGAAACTCCGCAAACTCCCGCCGGTCAAACTACTGTCGTCACCCCGGACGCGAGTCCTTTTCATTTCAGTCCGGCGGGCGGCTACGATCTGACGAATTTATTCTCCGGTGGCGGGCGTTTTGAGATCAGACCGCGAAAGTTTTGGAAGATTCCGTTCAAGTCGGCAATCATCAAGGGCCAGGCATCGTCGCGAATGCACACCGTTTCCGGGTCACTGGAAGGCGCTTACGACTCGGAAACTGCGACCACCGGCTGGTTAGCCCACGCCGAATGGTTACTCGACTTCTCACACTATTCACTCCCAACCGGCAACGGCGACATTCGTGGTGGACATTTGATTGCGCAATTCTCAGGCGTAACAAAACCCCTCGCCAATGGCAATCTCACGCTTCGCTTTGGCGCCGCCCTTTCGGGTGGTAATCGCCAGACCGAACCCGGCAGCTTGATACTTGCTCCCAACACGGTTACCGATGCGGGCTTTGGCACGTTGAAACTTTACGGCGGGTTCGATTCGCGTTTCGCTCGGAATATTTTTTCTGCGTCTTACGGGCTCGAACTGGGCTCGGTTGGACCAGCCACGCGCGTCGATTGGCGCAAACACATTCTGGATGCGCGACATCAATTCTGGTACTCGCTCGGCAATCATCATCTGCTGGATCTGGAATCACGTTTCACTCTCGGAAAGCTCGAGATACCGGGAAGAGTCCCCTTGCCGACCCGCTTCTTTGGCGGTAACAACGAGGAATGGCTGATTGCGAGTGAGGCCTGGCAGATCCGCGCGAACCCGACCATTCGGGCGATTCCCGGAAGCAAATTTTTTCAAACTGCGGAAGGCGCCGGCGGCAAGGAGTTTTTCAGTTACAACTTCACGGCTGCTTACGGTATCTGGCGCAAAACCCTCGTTCCGGAAGAACTCACCACCGACGACGATTTCAAATCGGAACTCGAAGGTTCGATTACTACTGTTACCAGCACGCTCCAAAATTATTACGCGGCCAAGGACGCGCATTACGCGAACGTCGTGAAACAACTGCCGGACGCGAAAACGGCGCTCACGGATTTGAAGAATGCCGTCACGGCGGCGCAGGCAGCGCGACCCGGAGAGTTCGCAGCTCTGTTCACAGCGTGCACAAGAGCTGTGAATGGCGGATTACGTCGCATTAATAGTGCAATCGACCCACAGGCTGCGGATCAGTTTGGCTTGCTCGCGTCGGTTCTTTCCGACGATCCTGATGAGATTCAACTGCTGAAAGTCACGAAGGCGTGTACAACCGATCTTAATGCCGCGCTGCAAGACGCGACCCTTGGCGGCGCGGCGAATCGAGTGGAGCAGCTCCGCCAAACAATGACGACGGAATTCAACCTGATTGACGCAAATGCGGCGCAGAAGCGAGCGGCTGCTGATATGGCGTTTACGCGTCGCACGCTTAAAACGCTCTTCAACGACGTGAATATCTACTCGCTCAGTCCGGTGGTTGTGTTTGACGTTGCGCGTATTGGACCACGTACCGGATCGCTTGGTGGAACCCGTTATGGTCCAGGCGCAGGCATCCGCCTCGAACTCGCTACCACCGCACACTTCACGCTTGGCTACGCCTGGAACGTAAAAGGAGCTCCAGGTGAAGGTCGTGGCAACGTGTTTTTCAGTATCGGAATTCGTGACCTGTTTTATTAATCTTGTGAATCATGTTAATCATGTAAATCCTGTTAACAAGATGGACATGATTAACAAGATTCACAAGATATGACGCTATCTACTAACGACCTTAAAGGCATTCTCCTGCCTACCACCACGCCGTTCGATCGCAACGGTCAGATTCTTACCAGCGACATCAGCTCAAATCTGAAATCCTGGTCCGCAAAGGGCGTGATTGGATTTGTCGTCCTCGGTTCAACCGGCGAACGCGTGCATCTCGACGAACGTGAATATCTCGAGGTGATCGACGTTTCGCGAGCGGCGATAAATAGTGATTCAGTCTTGATCGCCGGCGCTGGACAACAAAGCACCGCCGGCACCATTCGCGAGATCAAAAGCGCCGCGCGCGCCGGTGCGGATGCGGTGCTCGTAATCACACCGTATTTCTATCGACCCGCCATGACGCAGGAGACGCTCATCGACTACTACACGGCCGTTGCCGATGAAGCGCCCGTGCCGGTGCTGCTTTACAGCATGCCGCCGCTGACGGGAATCAAGATCGAACCGGAGACGATCGCGCGTTTGAGTGAACATCGAAACATCATCGGTGTGAAAGACAGCTCAAACGACGTCGCCGGTTTCAAGCAGACCGTCGATCTCTGTCCGGCTGACTTTGCGGTGATGACGGGTAACGGCACTGTTTTGCTCGATACCCTCCGCGCCGGCGCAACCGGGGGAATTCTTGCGGTCGGATGTGTCGTCCCGGAAGTTTGTGTGGATGTATTTCGTGCTTTCAAGAGTGGAGAAGAAGAACATGCCGCCAGCCTTCAAACAAAACTCACCCCGCTGGCCGCGGCGGTCACGACTCGTTTTGGTATCGGAGGCTTAAAAGCCGCCCTCGACCTCGCCGGCTATCGTGGCGGGGAGGTGCGCGCTCCGCTACGGGGGCCGGATCAGAATGCCCGTAACGAGATAGCCGCTTTGGTAAAAGAAATGAGCCACGGATAACACGGATTTAAGCCGGATTTAATCCGTTCCAGATTCGTGTAATCCGTGGCCCTGTTTTGTTCCGTTGCTGGAGACCTGTAGAATGACGCGCAGGGAGCCCGAAGAAATTGAGTACAGCCGAAGCCGCTTGTTATAGCACCCCCGAAGAGTCAGGACTGCGCGTAGAAACCCTGCCGTTCGATCAAATCCCAAGTCAATCGCGATTGTTTCTCGACTACCTGAAAGATCCGGTTGCATTACGCAGGTTTTATCCTTCCGCCATTCGTTTTCATCACGAATTAGCGCAACGGGTGCCTGAAGTGCTTGCGGCTTATCGAGTCGATCGCAACGCCGTGTGCGATGCGCTCGCGGTACTGAACCAGCGCTGGGGTGCGCCGGAAGCAACGTTGAAAAATATTCAGTTGCTGCGCGAGGATGATTGCATCGCCGTGGTTTCGGGCCAGCAGGCAGGTTTGTTTACCGGGCCGCTCTACACGATCTACAAAGCAATCTCAGCGATAAAACTGGCCGGCTGTTTGAACCAGAGAGGCACGAAGGCGGTGCCGGTTTTCTGGATTGCTTCAGAAGATCACGACTTTGCGGAGGTGGCTAAAGCGGAGTTGATTGGTCGTGATTGCCGGCTAAAGAGTGTGGAAGTTTCCACCTCGTTGCATCGCGAAGGACAACCCGTTGGCGGCGTTGTGCTGGACGAGTCGATCGACGCGGTGGTGGACCAGCTATTCGAGTTGTTGCCCGCCTCGGAATTCGCCGACGACATCAAGGCGTTGGTGAAGAACGCCTGGCAACCCGGTCGTGGTTACGCCGAATGCTTCGCGATCATGATGACGCAGTTGCTTGGTCAATATGGTCTGATCTTTCTCGACCCACTCGATCCGGCATTGAAACAACTGGCAGCTCCGCTTTATTCCGAGGCTGCGCGGCGCGCGCCCGAGATCGCAACGGCGATCGAACAGCGAAGCGCGGAGCTTGAAAGTGCCGGCTATCACGCACAGGTGCTCGCGTCAGCAAATTCATTCCCGTTGTTTCTATATGACGAAGCCGGCGGCCGCCGTGCTGTCGTTCGCGTTGCGAACGGAAAATACCGCGCCAAAGACGGCGAGCAGGAATACACGAACGACGAGCTCGCCGCGATGGCCCAGGAGCACCCGGAACGTTTTAGTCCGAATGTGACGCTTCGTTCGGTGGTCCAGGATTACCTGTTACCGACGATTGCTTATTACGGCGGCGCTGCCGAGGTGGCGTATTTCGCTCAAACTGCCGAAGTCTATCGCGTGCTCGAACGACCGGCGACGCCGATCCTCGCGCGTTCGAGTCTGACGATGATCGAGCGTCACACTGGTCGGGTTCTTGAGCGATATCAGCTTTCACTCGCGAGTTTCTTTGACGGGCTCGAACCGGTGATCAAGCGAGTAGTGGAAGAGCATCTCGGCGCGAATACCGCACGAATGTTTTCGAACACCGAGCAGAATATGAACCAGGAACTCGATCGTTTGCGTCAGGAGTTGGAATCGATCGACCCGACACTCGCGAACGCACTCGAAACCGGGCGCAAGAAGATCAACTATCAACTCGAAGGCTTGCGGACGCGGTTTGTGCGCGCCCAGATGGGACGCGATGAGGCGGCGCACCGGCAACTGCAACGTGCTTCCGATCAGCTCTATCCAAACAAAGATCTTCAGGAACGTCACATAAATCTCACTTCGCTGCTGGCCCGCCACGGTACTTACGTGATGGAGTGGATCTTCAACGCCGTCAACATCGGTTCGAACGAACACCAGATTATCTCTTTGTGATGTCCAAAATTCGCGTCCTCGCAGATCACGTCGCTAATCAAATCGCTGCTGGTGAGGTTGTTGAGCGCCCGGCTTCAGTCGCAAAGGAGCTGGTCGAGAATTCTATCGACGCTGGGGCTACGCGCATCACGATCGAAATTGAATCCGGCGGACGGCGTCTGTTGAAAGTATCTGACGACGGCGAAGGTATGGTGCGGGACGATGCGGTGCTCGCGTTTGAACGACACGCCACCTCGAAGATTCGCGAAACGGACGATCTCGCCGCGATTGGGACGCTTGGTTTCCGTGGCGAAGCGCTCGCATCGATTGCTTCGGTTGCGAGGATAGAACTAACAACCTGTGTCGAAGGCGCAAGTGCAGCAACGCGCGTCACGATTGATGGCGGGCGCATGCGTGACGTCAAAGACGCAGCTCATCCACGCGGCACCACCATCGCTGTCCGCGATCTGTTTTTCAACATTCCGGCCCGACGAAAATTCCTGCGAGCGGAAGCGACTGAGACCTATCACCTCACCAACCTCGTCACGCATTATGCGTTGGCCCATCCGGAGATTGCTTTTAGTTTTGTGAACAACGGCAGGGAAGTGGTTCGCGCGGCGCCGGCCAAGGATCTTCGTGAACGTGCCTACCAGATCTTTGGCGCGGAGTTTCTGGAGAATCTGCTTGAAGTGAATGGAGGCGATCCGAACCTCGCCCGCGTAACGGGTTACGTTTCGGCCCCGCGAGATCGGCGCACGTCGCGCGATTCGCAGTACTTGTTTGTCAATCGGCGGTTTGTGCGTGATCGCATGATTGGCCGCGCGCTTTCGGAAGGCTATCGATCGATTCTGCCGCACGGTGTTTATCCGGCCGCGTTGCTGTTTATTGAAACACCGCTCGAGGAAGTCGACGTCAATGTTCACCCGGCGAAGACCGAGGTGCGTTTCCGTCGTCAGGCAGCAGTGGCTGATGTTGTCAGAGAGGGTGTGCGAGCGGCGCTTGCAAATGCCGGATACGCGCGTCCGGAGGAACGTGAAGCGCTGGGGTTTGAGATGCCTGAACGAATTGTATCGGCAAGCGCGGGCGTGAGTTCGAGTGCGGCGGATTTTAGTTTGTCGGCTTATTCTGCACCGGTGGATCCGCAGCCGCGGATTGAGTTTACGCCGCCGCCTCCAGCTCCGCCGCGAATCGTCGAGGAACTTGTAGTCACGGATTCAGTTTTGGAAGTTTCCGGTGATGAGATTGCGCGCGACATCGATGAGATGATCCAATCCGCGCAAATCATGCAACCGGCGAAACCGGTGTTCCCGCCGCTCAATTCAGCGGAGAAGTTCGCGCGTGAAGTCACTCCCGAAACGCTCTCGACCAACATTCGACCATTGGGCCAACTCGAAGAGAGTTTCATTATTGCGACTGATGATGACGGATTGTTGTTGATCGATCAGCACGTTGCGCACGAACGCATACTCTTCGATAAGTATCGGGCTTTGGAAGCCGAGCGACGCACCGAGTCGCAGCAGTTGCTGGTACCGGAAACTTTCGATCTCACCCCAGCGCAGGCAGCGGTGTTTGACGATCTGGCGCCGGAACTGGAGAAGTATGGGTTTGAGTTAATGCGACTTTCGGGGCGCACCGTTGCGATCAAAGCGATTCCCGGCGACCTCCCGACTGGCGAAGCGCGCAACATGTTGTCGGAATTGCTTGAAACAGTTGATCCGGAAAAGAAGAACTCCGCGCGCGACACGATGCGCGACGAGATCGCTGCCTCGCTCGCATGTCACGCCGCGATCAAAGTCAACATGCCGCTAGCGCCGGAGAAGATGCGCTGGCTGATCGATCGGTTGTTGCAAACGTCGTCGCCGACAACTTGCCCGCATGGGCGGCCGGTGATCCTGCGACTAAGAACGAAAGATATACTGAAGGGCTTTCATCGAATATAGATACAGGATTAACAAGATTTACAGGATGAACAGGATTTATCTTGTGAATGTTGTTAATCCTGTAAAATCCTGTATCAAAGCTGGTCGAACGTTTTCAGCACCAACTCGGTGTCGGATAAGTCAGGCAAAAGCGCATCAGGCTTGCACTCGAGAATCTCTTCACGCGAATAAAATCTCCCCGTTCCCACAGCCACAGCTCGGGCGCCGAAGTGACGCGCGCAGTCGATGTCGTTTGGTGTGTCGCCAATCACGATGAACTGCTCCGGTTCGAGATCCATTTGCAGATGTTTACGAATACGCTCAGCAGCGCGGGCCGGAAGATCGCGACGGTTGTGCGACTCATTCCCGAAAGCACCCGGAAGCGTAAAGAATTCTTCGAGTCCCACCAGCTCCATCTTTAAATACGCCATCGACTCGATATTGCCCGTCAAAAGCGCTGATCTGTAGCGCGGATGTTTGTCGAGAGCCTCCAACGTCTCGCGCACACCCGGCAGGAGTTCAAAAAACTTCACACCGTTGCCGGTTACTTTCCGCGCTTCTTCAGTCATGCGAGCCGCGAGCAATTCAACCTGCGCGAGGATATCTTCCTGGCTGATCCCTTCCTCCCTCAACGCTTCATAAACGATCTGCAAGTCGGTCATGCCTGAAACGCGCATGTCGCGGAGCCGACCAGACGTGCCAAAGATCTCTTCGAGCACTGGGATCGTGTATTCCTTGTACCCGCCGGTTTTCAGGGAGCGAATAAGAGTACCGTCGATGTCCCAGAGGAGTATGCGTAGAGAATTCATTCAATCACCGCCAGCACGTCGCCTGCGTTAACAGTGTCGCCGGGTT
The DNA here is from genome assembly GCA_963708055.1 of uncultured Acidobacteriota bacterium. GTDB lineage: Bacteria > Acidobacteriota > Blastocatellia > Pyrinomonadales > Pyrinomonadaceae > PSRF01. The sequence goes on from OY970193.1 coordinate 5,166,121, forward strand.
TTACATTTATTGATACGAGCACACCGGCGCGCGGTGACTTCATTTCGTTTTGCATCTTCATAGCTTCCACGACGATCACGCCGGCGCCTTTTTCAACCGCGTCGCCGGCTTGCAAGTGCACGCGAACCACTTTGCCGGGCATCGGCGCCAGGATCTCGGCTGCGCCGTGCTGATGGCGATCCGAATCCTGCCCGCTGCGCAGTCGCTTTGGATCGACGATAGTTACTGCATAACTGCGCCCGTGAATACTGACGTCGAAGGCTGACGCGCGCTGGTCCACGCGACACTCGTGCACATTTGTATTCAGGAAAAACAAATAACTATCCGGAGCGGTTTCACGAACGTCGAGAGTGTAAACACGGTCGCCGATCTCCGCTTGCACTCGCCCGTCCTCGAGTTTCAGCAGCAGCTCTTCCTCACGCTCGCCAATCACGGCTTTGAGTTTCACGACTGCCTCCACTTTGCTGAAGTAGAGCGAGCTTGCGAACGCAAGCCGGCGTTTCTGCCCGCCATTTTCCAGCGATTCGGAATCGTGCTGGTCTTAGTTGACGAAGAACCTTGCTGTCGCAACGCGAAACTCAGTCCGGCAGCTATCGCCGCGAGATCGCTCTCGATCTGCGTATCCGGTTTCACTTGCAAAGCATGACGCTCGTTGAACCTTGCGATGAAGCCGGTATCGAGCCGAGCGGAAATAAACTCTTCGTCTCTTACAACGTCGCGGAAAAACGGCAGCGTCGTCGTGATACCCGTCACTTCATATTCAGCGAGGGCGCGCTTCAAGCGATCGATAGCTTCATCACGCGTGCGTCCCCAAACAGCGAGTTTGGCAATCATCGGGTCGTAATGAATTGAAACTTCCGAGAGACGCGTCACGCCACTGTCGATCCTGATCCCTGGTCCAGCAGGTTCGTGTAGATGCGTGATCGTGCCGGGACTCGGAAAGAAATTGTTAGCCGGATCTTCGGCGTAGATGCGGCATTCGATTGCATGTCCCTGCCACTGCACCTCATCCTGTGTGAACGACAAACGCTCACCACTCGCCACCAGAAATTGTTCGCGCACCAGATCGCGACCGGTTACGAGTTCCGTCACCGGATGTTCAACCTGGAGTCGCGTATTCATTTCGAGAAAGTAAAACTCGCGGGTAGCGTCGGCGAGAAGAAATTCGACTGTGCCGGCGCCGGTGTAATTCACGGCGCGCCCAATCTTGACCGCCTCCTCACCCATGCGTCGGCGCAAGTCGGGATCGTTGATCGGGGAAGGGCACTCTTCGATCACTTTCTGATGCCGGCGTTGAATGGAACACTCGCGTTCGCCGAGGTGGACCACATTGCCGTGAGCGTCGGCGAAGATCTGAATCTCGATATGACGCGGTCTTTCGACTGCTTTTTCGAGATAAAGAGAGGAATCAGCAAAAGCCGCGGCCGCTTCGGTTTGGGCCGTTTCAAACGCTGAACGAAGCTCGCTGCTGTCGGCGACGAGGCGCATGCCTTTGCCGCCGCCTCCGGCTGCTGCTTTCAACATCACCGGATAGCCAAACTTTTCAGCGGTCGCGCTTGCTTCCTCGAATGAAGCCAGCGGTTCAACAGTTCCCGGAACGATTGGCACGCCCGCTTCAGTTGCCGCGCGGCGCGCGCTCGTCTTCGAGCCCATGATCTCCATTGCCTCAGCCGTTGGACCAATAAACGTGAGACCGGCATTGCTAACCGCGCGCGCGAACTCAGCGCTCTCCGCCAGAAAACCGTAACCCGGATGCACGGCCTCGGCGTTAACTGCTTTAGCGGCTTTGACAATCGCGTCGATTTTCAGGTAACTCTCACTCGACTGCGCTGGTCCAACACAAACGGCTTCATCAGCCATCCGCACGTGCAAACTCTCGACGTCTGCTTCCGAATAGATCGCGACAGCACGAATGCCCAACTCGCGACAACTGCGAATGATGCGGACGGCGATTTCGCCACGGTTAGCGATCAGAACTTTACGAAACATTTTTTGTTTAGGTGTTTGCCTTGGTACTTCGTACTTTGTACTTGGTTCTTGGCAGAAAGACCAAGTACTAAGCACAAAGTACTAAGCACAAAGTACCAAGCACAAAGCACAAAATACCAAGCCCAAAGCACCAATCTCACACCACAATCGAATTCGCTGGTTGCCGCGGATCGTAACGCACGACGATCTGCTTTCCGGGGGCATAGTCGTTCGAACGCTCTTGCTGGCGCAAGCTGAGCGTTTGCGAGGATTCATATTGAACCCCGGCAAGAATGTAGGTGTACGTTACCTGGGAGATGCGACCTTCGTTGTCCGAAACTGCGTCGATGATGCGGCCGTCAGTCATGCGACCGGTCTTCGAGAGACGCTCAATTCGTGAGGCTTCGTCTTCAGTGCGTTTACGGAAACGATCGAGAAACGACATTGAGTCGCTATGGTTTCAATGCTCCTGCCGAGACCGAACTGCCGACGCCGCCTTTGGCAACGTCAGACTGTTTCATGACCATGCCGTCACGCACGATCCAGTCATCTTCAGTGTTGGTGATTTTGTCTTCACCCGCAAGCCGGAACTGGTAGCTGGTAAACGCCAGGCCGCCGGTCGGGGTGTCGTCGGTTTCAAGCGGGAATGATGCTTTCTGAATGGTCACCCGGCGCATTGGGCGCGGTTTTTCAGTGGTAACTGCCGCAAATTCGGCACTCGGATAATATGAGCCAGGAGTGATACTGCCGAGTGCGGCTGCCAGCGACCCGTCAGGATCCGGAAGACGTACCAGCAGATCATTGAGTTCGGCCGGATAAGTCTGATACTTGATCTTGTATTCAGCTAAAGCCTTCTCGATCACGTAGCCATTTACGCGGATGGCCGCTTCTTTTGCCAATCTGCGGTGTTGCAAACGCGCCGGTACAGTCACGCCGATCAGCACCGCGAGCAACATCGCCACCGTCGCAGTAGCAATCAGTCCACGACGCGCGTACTTAAGTCCACAAAACCTCTCCGGTTGCAGACGGATGGACCGGTACAGTTTTCTTCCAAACCAGAGCGCAACGAACAAAATCGGAATCGAGATCCACTTCAAACGCCAGGCAGCAGTTTCGCCCGCAGCCACCCAGGACCAGAAGCCCCAGTCACCAGCAGCGCGTTGGAAAAACGCGACTATCGTTTGCACGAGAAAAATCAGGACTGCCAATGAACCGGTGACAGTTAAAACTAATGACCGTCCATAGGATGGGAGTTGGTGGGCTGGTTTGGGAAGCGGCTCGCCGACGGCGCGTGCGCCACATTGTTTGCAACCACTGCTCAAGGCGCCGTGGAATTTAGAGCCGCAGCACGGACAGGTAGTCAAGCTTTTACCTCAATTAATTTCCAATTGCCGATTGCCAATTCTTTAATTGCCGATTTCCAATTGCCGATGGCCGATTTGCGAATCTCGTTCGGCACTGCCTTTGGCCGTCGAAGCCACGCTTTTTACCGGATCAATTGGCAATTGGCAATCGGCACTTGGCAATGATGTTTTGGTCAGTTCGCGCCACGTGTGATACATGCGGTGGGCGAAGGTCCAATAAGAGCCAACAGCAAGCACCCAGAGAACGGCCGGCATGCGGTTGGCAAAGTAATTAGTCGAATTTGGAAACGTACTGAGCGCGCCGATGATAAAGAGTACAACCCGCTCTGGGCGCCGCAAAAAGCCCACGTCACATTTGGGAATGAGGCTCTCTGCTCGGGCGCTCGCGTAGCTTACCATAACCGAGCCCATTAGTCCGGCGCCCGCGAGAAAAACATTAAGAGTGGAGTGCCACTCAGTATCGCGAGCGTAAAAGACCATCAGGCCCACAAAAACCACCATGTCCGAGAGGCGGTCCAACGAAGAGTCAAGAAAGCCTCCAAACCGTGTCACACGGCCGGAAAGACGGGCCACCTGGCCATCGAGCATGTCAAAAAGATTGGCGACAATCAGGGTAATACCGGCATAGAAAAACATGCCCATCCCAAAGAGAAGACCGCAACCGACGTTTAAAGAGACGCCGATAACGGTCAAAATATTGGGATTGATATGTCCCATGGCGAGCCAGCGAACAATCGCGTCGATGATTCGCTGCGCTCCACGTCCGATACTAGCCCCGAACATCTGTTAGGTTCGTTTCTCCTCGCTGCATTATGCCCTAGGCAGCGGCCGGGTTAAAAGGTTATCCACAGATTACACAGATTCATTTATAGAAATCTGTGTAATCTGTGGATGAACAGTCTCAATCCAAGGGATCTACCCCATTACTTCGCTTCAAGTTCGTCGTGTAACGTACGCAACTGCCGGATCTCAAAGTTCCGTGCCCCTGAGGGTGTTCGGACCACCACTTCGTCGCCTTCCTGCTTGCCCATCAGACTTCTGCCGACCGGTGAGGTGGTTGAAATCAGCCCCTGTGGCGGATCACTTTCCTCGGGCGTCACGAGCCGATACGTAACTTCCTCGTCCTTTTCACTATCAAATAACACCAGGGTCGAGCCATACGACGCCTTATCACGCGGCACTTTATTGGGATCAATCGACGTGATTTCACTGATTCTCTGCCGCAATTCCACGATCCGGGCCTTCACCACGTTTTGCCGGTCGAGCGCGGCGCGATACTCCGAGTTCTCCCGCAGATCGCCAAATTCAAGCGCGCGCTTAATCTCTTTCGGCAAATGAATGCGCAGTTCTGATTCCAGTTCGTCGAGTTCGCCCTGGAGTTTTTCCTTGATTGCCTGTGACACCGCTCAATTCCTTTTCCGGCAAGCCATACGGCCAAGCCTCAACTAGCTGGCAACTACAATGCCAACTGTGGTGCAAACTTCATAGTTGTTTATGATAACTGGCCTCGTCAGGAGCACCAAAGCTGATTCCGGTATCGCGGGCGGTCCGGACCAACTGCCCATTAGGAGGCACTGTCTTGATTCCCTTAATCGCCTCCGTGAGGGGAACGGTGACGACGTCTCCTGCCTGTAAAGCGACCATTACGCCCGTTTCACCTTTTGAAAGTGCACGAACGGCGGTTGAACCATAGTTCGTTGCGAGCATCCGGTCAAACGCATTGGGCCGGCCACCTCGTTGCAGGTGTCCCAACACTACGCATCGAGTTTCCCGGCCGGTAAGGCTTTCGAGATCCTGTTGCAGGTGTTGGCCAATGCCGCCCAGCCGGGGTGCACGAAGTCCATCACCCTTGTCTTGATAAACTAGCTCGTGCCCGATCTCGATAGCGCCTTCGGCGACCACGATGATACTAAAATTCGATCCACTGCGATCCCGGGCGCGGATTTTTTCTGCTACGACCTCGATTGAAAATGGAATCTCCGGGATCAGGATCACATCCGCTCCACCGGCGATGCCCGAATGCAGCGCGATCCATCCGGCATGCCGTCCCATTACTTCGAGGATCATCACGCGATCGTGTGATTCGGCCGTCGTATGCAAACGATCGAGCGCTTCGGTGGCGATATCGAGAGCTGTGACAAAGCCGAACGTCAGTTCCGTACACGTGAGATCGTTATCGATGGTCTTGGGAACACCACACACCGGAGTGCCGCGTTTATCAAACTCCGCGGCGATTGTGAGTGTGCCTTCACCACCCAGTACCACGAGCGCGTCGATACCAACAATCTTCATGTTGGAGATCGCTTCCTGGTAAACACTTTCCACGTCTCTCGCGGTGCCTTCGCAGGCGCGCTCTACAAAGTGCCCGCGATTGCGTGTGCCGAGAATAGTGCCGCCGCGTGGCAATAGCCCGCGCACGTCGCTCGGCGATAGCAGCCTGGTTCGTGTCTCGCCCAGTAGACCCTCGAAACCGTCTTCAATACCGATGACGCGCATGCCGTATTCGCACGTGGCAGTTTTGACCACGGCGCGAATTACAGCGTTCAAACCAGGTGCGTCACCGCCGCCTGTCAGGATTCCAATCGTTCCAAACATAGGCCAAGTTTAACACTGCTAATTGCCGATTGGCATTCTTTCAAAACTGTCGTAGCATACCAACAAAAATGGAAATCGATGACGACGCAAAAGAGATAGTTCGCGAGATTGGTACTGCGATCAACGAATCGGTTGAGAATTCGACGAAGGTTGCAGAAGCCATTGAGCGTCTGCGCGAAGCCGGATATGAAATGGAACTAACACTTCGGCTCGAGATTGGCCTCAGACCTCACGCCGGAGATGACGACGAACCCTCGCTTGAAAACGCCGACCTCGATCTTACTGAAGAAGATCTCCAGGTGCTTCAGCGAATGAAGATCCGGATCGACCCGGAAAAATAGCCACAGATTACACGGATAAAACGCGGATCAAATTTCTTATTAGTTCTGATCTGTGTTTATCCGTGTAATCTGTGGCTGCTTTTTGTGGTTCTTTGCGGCCTGTGGTATCTTATCCAGCTTTTAATCCCTGCCAGTTTTATTCGCCTTTATAGGTGGAAAAGAGGAGTTCAAAGACAGTATGGCTACGCCCAATGGAAACGTGACCGCCGCCGGTCAGCATGTCGGTAAAGTCGTGCAGATCATCGGCCCTGTGCTCGACGTCGAGTTTCAGGGTGGCTATTTGCCGCCAATCTATCAGGCGCTGCGAGTCGTCTCTGAAGGTTTCGATGTGCCCACTGAAATCGACGTTATCGCTGAAGTGCAACAGCACCTCGGTGAAGGCCGCGTGCGAACGGTTTCAATGACGCCCACTGACGGTATGGTGCGCGGCATGAAAGCCATCGACACTGGTGGTCCAATCACCATGCCGGTCGGCGAAGGAACACTCGGTCGCGTGCTCAACGTTATCGGTGAGCCGGTCGATACACTCGGCCCGGTGAAGCACGAGAAGCGTTATCCAATCCACCGTCATGCCCCGACGTTTGAAGAACAGTCAACCGAACTGCAGATGTTTGAAACGGGCATCAAGGTTATCGACCTGATCCAGCCCTTTCTGCGCGGTGGAAAGATTGGACTGTTTGGCGGCGCGGGCGTGGGCAAGACCGTTATCGTGATGGAGTTGATCAACAACATCGCGAAAGCGCGTTCCGGCTTCTCGGTGTTTGCGGGTGTCGGCGAGCGTACCCGTGAGGGTAACGACCTGTTGCGCGAAATGGTCGAGTCGCAGGTTATCCAGTTTGGCGAAGAGTTCAACCAGCATTTTCACGACACGGGCTCGTTTGATCTTTCAAAGGTCGACATGAGCACCATCGGGCAGTCGAAGGTGGCCCTGATTTACGGTCAGATGACTGAACCGCCCGGAGCGCGTTTGCGCGTGGCACTTTCGGGTCTGACGGTGGCGGAATATTTCCGCGATCAAGGCCTCGACGTGCTGCTCTTTATCGACAACATCTTCCGCTTCACGCAGGCAGGTTCGGAAGTGTCGGCGTTGCTCGGACGTATGCCTTCGGCGGTAGGTTATCAGCCCAACCTCGCCACCGAGATGGGCGAAATGCAGGAGCGCATCACGTCAACGAAGACCGGTTCGGTCACGTCGATCCAGGCGGTTTACGTGCCCGCGGACGACTACACGGATCCGGCGCCGGCAACGACCTTCGCGCACCTCGACGCGGTCACGGCGCTTTCACGACAGATCGTGGAATTGGGTATCTACCCCGCGGTAGACCCGTTAACCTCGTCGTCGCGCATTCTCGATCCGCGTGTCATCGGACAGGAGCATTACGACACGGCACAGGACGTGAAGCGTGTGTTGCAGCGTTACAAGGATCTCCAGGACATCATCGCGATTCTCGGTCTCGACGAATTGTCAGACGAAGACAAGCTGATCGTTTCGCGCGCGCGCAAGATTCAGAAGTTCTTCTCGCAGCCATTCTTCGTGGCGGCTCAGTTCACCGGTCTCGAAGGCAAGTACGTCAAGCTTGAAGACACGGTCAGAGGTTTCCGCGAACTGGTTGACGGCAAACATGACGATCTGCCGGAGCAGGCGTTCTACATGGTCGGCACGATCGAGGAAGCAATCGAGAAGGCGAAGACAATCGCTCAATAAGAGTTATGGCGGAAAAGATTCAACTCGAAGTTGTAACTCCGGAGCGACGCGTTCTGGCCGAGCCGGTCGACATGGTGACGGTGCCGGGATTGGGTGGCGAACTGGGAATTCTCCCGGGGCACACGCCTTTGATCTCGCAGCTTCAAACTGGCGTGTTGACGTACGTGCAGGACGGGAAGAGTGCTTCGATGCATGTCTCGGGCGGCTTTGTTGAGGTGCGGGACGATCACGTGGCAGTGTTGGCGGAAGTCGCCGAGCGCCCCGATGAGATCGACGCCGCTCGCGCGAAGCTGTCGCGTGACAAGCTCGAGAAGCAGTTGAGCGGCTGGACCGGAAGCGAAGAGGATTTCGAGACTACTAAGATGAAGCTTGATCGGTCGGTTGTCAGACTCCAGCTAGCTTCAGGTCGTTAAAGGGGATTTCTCACGCAGCGACGCAACGGCGCAGCGAAAGCCATCAAGGAACAACTACATTGATGGTTTCCGCTGCGCCGTTGCGTCGCTGCGTGAGAAAACCTATTCGTTACTGATCGCCGCACGCATTTCTTTCACTGCCTGGTCCAACCCAACAAATATTGCACGCGCCACGATGTTATGGCCGATGTTGAACTCGCTGATCTGCTTGATCTGCGCCACCGCCCCGACGTTTCGGTAAGTCAGCCCGTGCCCCGCCGCGACGCTCAATCCGTACTGCATCGCCAGCTCTGCACCTTCTCTCAACCGTCGTAACTCGTGCGCGGCGTGCGCGGCCCCTTCGCCATGAATACTGCGCGCCCCGAGTGTCGCTTCAGCATAAGCCGCGGTGCACAATTCCACCTGTTGCGCGCCGACATTATGAGCAGCTTCGATCTGTTCCGAATCCGGATCGATAAACAAGCTCGCGAGGATATTTCCCATTCGCAACTTCGACACGGTAGCACGAACGATCGCGATGTTTGTCTTAACATCGAGACCACCCTCCGTGGTTATTTCGTTCGGGTTTTCCGCCACGAGCGTGACCGCATCAGGTTTAGCTCCGATTGCAATCCCCAGCATCTCTTCCGTCGCCGCCATCTCGACGTTCAGATAAGTCGTCACTGATTTGCGCAGCAGTTCGATATCGAGATCCTGAATGTGCCGGCGATCACCGCGCAGGTGCACGGTTATGCCATCCACGCCGGCTTGTTCACACGCCATCGCGGCTGCCAGAACACTGGGCTCGGGCGCGCGCCGCGCTTGTCGCACAGTTGCGACGTGATCGATGTTGACGTTGAGTCGAGCAGTCATGTTGGGAATTATAGAGATTAAACGCTGCGCTTCAACTCGTGCACAGCCCGAATGGCCGTGTCGTAAACGCCGCGCCGCGCCTGCTGCCGGATCAGGCCCACTTCGTTCACCATTTTAAAGCTGTCGCTGAACAAAGCGATCTTGCTGCCTTCGTTGTGGTCCCAACGAACCGGAATCTCCTTGAGATTCAAACCGGCGCGAAAAGCGAGATACAGCAGTTCGACGTCAAATCCAAACCGGTCAATGGTGGCAGCTTCCACGAGCGGCCGACATACACTCATGCGAAAAGCTTTGAATCCGCACTGTGTATCCCAGAACGGTAAACCGGTTGCGACGCGCACGACCAGATTGAAAACGCGTCCGCCCTGCTCGCGTCGCCATGGTTGATGCACACCGATCAGTTTGCGATCGAGTGCTCGCGATCCGAAGGTCAAATCGCATTGTCCGTTCAGGATCGGTTCGACGAGCTTTGGAGTTTCGGTGATCGGCGTTGAGAGATCGGCGTCGGAGAAGAGCGTAACGTCACCGCGGGCGGCTAACAGACCCAGCCGGACGGCTCTGCCTTTGCCTAAATTTGATTTGTAACTGATGACCGAGGTACGCACGGGCCCGGAATCGCTAAGGGCCTCTCGTGCGATGTTTGCTGTGTGGTCTGATGAGCCGTCGTCGACGATGATTAATTCCGATTCCGGCCAGCTTTGACGCAAGTAGTCGACTGCCGCCCGCAAGGTGTTTCCGAGTCGGGTCGCCTCGTTATAAGCGGGAATAACTACCGAAAGAGACGCGGACATGTTTTTGGTGCACTATAACACAGACCTTGATTGCCAATTGCCGATTGTCGATTGCCAAATTTAAGGCCCGGGCAAAGACCTTATTAATTGGCATTTGGCAATCGGCAATTGGCAATCTAACGAGACACCGCACTCCAAGGAGGCCCGCTCGGTGTGGTATATTTTGGTCATGGAAGTTGCACGCCAATTCAAGGGAACGCAGGCGCCACGGTACGGCGAGCTCTGGATCAACAGGAAGTTTGCGATCGGCGCCGCCGTCCTGATTCTGGTAGCGGCAATATTTGGCGGCACCATTGGCACGGGCCGAAATTTCAGCAGTCTTACCTCCAGTAACACAAAAAATTCTTTCCGCGTCGCCGACGAGATCGAGAAAGACTACAACGAAGCCGTCACCACTATTACGAGCAATTATTCCGGTGATATTGATTACGAAAAAGCGACCCAGGCGGCGATTCAGGGAATGCTTACCACGCTCGATCCGCATTCCGCGTACTTCCCTTACAGTGAATTCAAGAAACTGAAAGAAGATCAGGATTCGCGCTTCTACGGTATCGGCGTGACAATCGTCCAGCATCGCGACGGCGTTTATGTGCAATCGTCGGTCGAAGGCACTCCGGCTGCAAAGCTTGGACTGAAGTACGGCGACCGGATTGTTGAAGTTGACGGGAAAGACGCGCGCGCGTGGTCAAGCGAACAGGTTTCCAAAAACGTTCGTGGCGGGCTCGGCGAGCCGGTCCAGATCAAAGTTGAGCGTGCCGGTGCCGAAGCGCCGTTGTATTTCACGATTGTGCGTGATGCGGTGCCGCTGCCGTCGATTCGCAACGCCTACATGATTCGTTCGGGAACGGGTTATATCGGTCTCACCGGCGGCTTTCAGAGATCCAGTGACGAAGAATTGGTGAAGGCGATGAAACGTCTTCAAGAGCAGGGAATGCGCCAGCTAATTCTTGACCTGCGCGGCAATCCTGGCGGACTGCTCGATCAGGCGATAGATGTCGCAAGTGAATTCCTGCCTCGCGGTCAGGTCGTGGTTTCAGTTAAAGGTCGTACGGAATACAGCGAGCCTATTGTTTACAAGTCAACCGGTTCAGATCCGGCAACACTTCCGCTCGTCATACTCATAAATCGAAACAGCGCCTCCGCTTCTGAAATCGTTGCGGGTGCGATTCAGGATCACGGTCGTGGCCTGATTGTTGGCGAAACAAGTTTTGGCAAAGGATTGGTGCAGCGCATCTTTCAATTGCCGTTCAATACCGGACTGACATTAACCACGGCGCGTTACTACACTCCGTACGGACGTTCATTACAGCGCGACTATTCGAGTGGTTCGATTTACGATTACTACACGCGGCACGAGGAAACCGAGAACCAAACGCCGCCGTCCGCAAATGGACCACACAATCTCGAGAGTCCACTTTCGCTGGCCTCGCCCACGCCGCATCCGCACACCGGTCCGGCAGTGCAAACAGCCGCGGGTCGAGTGTTTTATGGCGGTGGCGGTATAACGCCGGACATTGAAGTGAAGGAACTGCCCAACACGCCCGCACGATTGCGAATTGCCGAAGCGGCGTTTCATTTCACCCGACACCTGTCCGCCGGAATTGTTTCCGGCCTGGAAACCTATCGTGTTGAAAAGGTTCAATACGGCAAGAGTGCCAAGACGACTGACTACCAGATAACGGATCGCGTGGTCGAAGCCTTTCGTAACTTTGTTCGTACCCAACCGGATTTTCAGGTTCAACCCGCGCAGATCGATGAAGAACTGGAATTTGTAAAACTGCGATTGCGCCTGGAAATCATAACTGCTGCATTTTCAAACGACGCCGGTGCCCGCGTGACTCTCGATAGCGACGCGCAAGTGTTACGTGCCCTCGAAGCTTTACCCGATGCGAAACGCCTCGCCGACAGTGCGCGTAGCGGTGTTTGGCAAGGCTGAAGTCGATTACCTCCTTAGAGAGCGCCACCTTGGTGGCGCTTTGGTCGAAGTAGCGCCTTCCTTGCATCGCACTTTGACTAAAGCGGTCTCAAGGCACCGCATTCCAAAGAGGCCCCAATTCTTTTGTCGTCCATCATTCTGTACACTCGTACGACTTTTAGTTGCATTCAGAGCCCTTACTTATTTATAGTCCCGGACGTTCACCTGGCCTATTTCTGACGGCAATCGATCTATCCCACGTAGTTTAGGCAAACAACTATGTTGAAAGGACCCTTTCGCATGAAAGACCGGTCGCGCTCCGTTTACGATCTCATTTCGTTGATTGTGATCGTCAGTGCTGTGGCTCTCGCCACCATAACCGTACATTCACAAAATCAAGCAACCCCAGCGCCCGGCGCAGCGCCGGCGCAAACCCCACGGGCTCCAAGCCCCAGTCCAACTCCGACTCCGATCAACTGGTCAACTGATCCCGTGCTGAAACGCTTCGTCTGGCGCAGCATTGGACCAGCGAGTATGGGCGGACGCATTGACGACATCGCAGTCTCGGAACAGAACCCGTTTGTCTGGTACATAGGATTCGCGACGAATGGCGTTTGGAAAACAACCAACAACGGCACGACCTTTCAACCGATCTTCGAAACCTACGGCACGCATTCGGTAGGCGACGTTGCCATCGCGCCTTCGGATCCAAACATCGTTTGGGTCGGCACCGGTGAACCTAACAATCGCCAGAGTTCAAGTTTTGGCGACGGAATCTACAAATCGGTGGATGCCGGCAAGACCTTTACCAAGATGGGTCTCGAGGATTCACAAACGATTCCCCGCATCGTGATCGATCCTCGGGATCCAAACATTGTTTACGTCGCGGTGTTGGGCCATCTCTTTGGTCCAAACAAAGAGCGCGGCATCTACAAAACAACCGACGGCGGAAAAAGCTGGAACAACATCAAGTTTATTGACGAAGACACGGGCTTCACCGATATGGTGATGGACGCGTCAGACAACAAGGTTCTTTACGCCGCTTCATATCAGCGACGCCGGACTAACTACGGTTTCAACGGTGGTGGTCCAGGAAGTGGAATCTGGAAGACCATCGACGCCGGCAAGACCTGGAAGAAACTGGAAGGCGGTGGACTGCCGGAAGGAGTGCTGGGTCGCATCGGTATCGATGTGTCGCGCTCAAATCCGAATGTTCTCTACGCGCAAATGGAAGTAGGGACCAGCACCGGAACCGGTGGCGAGGAACCGACTTTTGGCGGGCCAACTCCCAGCCCCAGTCCTTCGCCGTCAGCGTCGCCATCGCCCAGTGCTTCTCCGGCGGCGTCACCAACGCCCGCTCCTCCGGATCCGAAGAAGTCCGGCGTCTGGCGTTCGGATGACAAAGGTAAGACGTGGCGAATTGTCAGTAACGAAAACAATCGCCCGATGTACTACAGCAAGATTCGCGTTGATCCACAAAACGCGGAAACCGTGTATGTGGGCGGCTTGAACTTCAGTAAATCGCTCGACGGCGGCAAAACTTTCCGTTCGCTTCAGTCAGGCATCGCGCACAGTGACAACCACGCCATCTGGATCAATCCCAAAAACGGCGATCAGCTTTTGGTTGGTAACGACGGCGGCCTGAACGCGAGCTACGACCAGGGCGAAACGTGGGAGTTTATCAACACGATCCCGGCTGCTCAGTTCTACGCGATCGGTGTTGATATGCGTAAGCCGTATTACGTTTACGGCGGCTTGCAGGACAACGGTTCGTGGGGTGGTCCAAGTCAAACGCGCAGCCAGTTTGGCATCACGAATGCGGATTGGTATCGCGTGGGCGGCGGTGATGGTTTTTACACCCAGATCGATCCCACTGACTTCAACACGGTCTACGCCGAATCACAGGGCGGCGCAATTCAGCGTCTCGATTTGCGCACCGGCCGCAGCGTGAGTATTCGACCCCGCGGTGTGCCGCGAGGTCGAGGTGGACCAGGTGGCGGAAGGCAGGGAGGCGGACAACCGGCTGCGAGTCCTTCGCCGGGTGCTTCTCCGGCAGCTTCGCCAACGCCTGATACGGCAGCGCAATTGGCTGCGTTTGCAGCCCAACAAGGCTTTGGTGGATTTGGCGCCGCTAATCTCCAGTCGAACGTCGTTCCGACGCCACCGGCGAATGAAACGTTCCGCTTTTACTGGAGTTCGCCGATTCACATCTCGCCACACAATCCGCGAGTACTCTATTTCGGAGGCAACAAACTCTTCCGTTCGATGGATCGCGGCGACACCTGGACCGCATCACCTGACCTAAGTAAACAGATCGATCGCAACACGCTGTCGATCATGGGCGTGTCAGGCAAAGATCCGATGGCTTCGAAGCACGACGGTTATAGCGGGTACGGTTACGTTGTCACTGTGGCCGAGTCGCCGAAACAGCCCGGTATCATTTGGGCGGGAACCGATGACGGCAACGTTCAGGTCAGTAAGGACGGTGGCGCCACCTGGACCAACGTCGCCAAGAACATCCCCGGCATCGGCGATACGTATCACATCACGCGTGTCGAACCGTCGCACTACGACGCGGCTACGTGTTATGTGTCGGTTGACGGGCATCGGCTGGATGACATGAAACCGTACTTGTTCGTCACCAAAGATTACGGTGCGACCTGGACTTCAATCGTCAACAACCTGCCGAAGTGGGGCAACGTCAACGTCGTGGTTGAAGACGCGAAGAACAGAGACCTGTTGTTTGTGGGTACGGAGTTTGGGCTCTTCGTTTCGTTGAATGGCGGCGCGGAGTGGAAGCCGATGATGTCGGGCATGCCGCGGCTGCGTATCGACGACATTCTCATCCACCCGCGTGATAACGATCTGATTGCAGGCACTCACGGTCGCGGCATCTTCATCATTGACGACATCAGTGCTCTGCAGCAGATGACGAAGACCATGATGGAGGCAGACACACAGGCGCATTTGTTTGACGTCAGACCAGGAACGATCTGGCAAAACGACATACGACTGTCGCGTTACTGGGGAGCCGCGAAGTACTTCCGCGGTCAGAATCCAGCTCCGGGAACAGCGATCAACTACTACCTCAAGGCTGCACCATCGGGCGACGTTAAACTCACGATTAGTGACTACACTGGAAGAGTAGTGCGGAACATCGTGGGAACGAAGGATATTGGTCTCAACCGTATCCAATGGAACCTGCGCGGCGATCCGCCTCCACGTCCGCCGGGGTTTGGCGGTGGCGGCGGTGGTGGCGGAGGCGGCGGCGGTGGTGGTTTCGGCGGCCTGCTCCAGGGCATCCCGCTCGAAGCCGGCACTTACAACCTGAAGCTGTCGGTAGGTGGTAAGGACTACAACACTCGGGTCGTGATCGAGAACGATCCCGGCATGTAAGTAAATCAGCCACGGATTACACGGATAACACGGATCAAGAAGAAGAAATTGTTTGATCAGTGAAATCCGTGTAATCCGTGGCTAAAACACTCTCGCAATCACACACTTCAAGTAATAAGTCTCCGGCATACCCACCAACACCGGATGATCTGTAGCCTGCATTCGTTTCTCCATGATTTGCACGCGCCGGTGAGCGTCGATGGACGCCTGGGCCAGGATCTCCAGAAATATCTCCTCCGAAACGTGATACGAACAGGTGCAGGTGATGAGCACGCCGCCTGGGTTCAATAATTTCAGTGCGCGCAGGTTGATCTCTTTATAACCGCGCAGTGCCGCTTTCAAACTCGCGCGATTTTTAGCAAAAGCCGGTGGATCGAGCACGATCACGTCGAAACGCTCACCGGCCACTTCATACTCACGCAACGCGTCGAACACGTTTGCTTCGCGAAACTCAACGTTACCGATCTCGTTGAGTGTCGCATTGCGTTGCGCGGCCGCAACCGCGTCAGCGGAAATATCGATACCGATCACCTGCTCGCAAACTGAAGTCAGATGCAGTGCGAAGGCGCCGTTGAACGTGAAGCAGTCGAGTGCGCGAAGCTTGCCGGTAGTTTGCGCTGCCGCGCGTGCTGCCAAACGATTCTCGCGTTGGTCCAGAAATGATCCGGTCTTCTGTCCACCGAGCGGTTCGACGATGAATCGCAAACCGTGTTGCAGTATTTCCAACTGCGCGGGAGCTTCGCCATGGACGGTTGTCGCGACGAGCGGCAGCCCTTCCAACTGACGCACCCGCGCGTCGTTTCGTTCAATCACCGCCAGCGGTTGAAATTCTTCGACCAGTATTTCGCTCAGCATCGACTTGATCGCGTCAGTGCCTTGCGAGAGAGTTTGCAACACGAGCACGCCGGCGTAACGATCGACGATCAAAGATGGAAGTAGATCTCCCTCGGAGTAGATCAGGCGGTATGCATTTGTGTCTGGCGGGATTGATCGCCGCGCGGCAGCCTGCGAAATTCGCCGCCGCCACCATTCGCGATCTATCTCTTCGTTACTCAGGCTCAGGAATCGCAGAGAAATCTGTGAAGCATCACTGAAGAGAGCCTGCCCTATAAAATTGCCGCGTTCGTCTTTGACGGTGACGACCGAGCCACCTTCGGCATCAATCTCGGCGAGATCGCTGCGATAAATCCAGAGATGGCCGTTTCTAACGCGATCCGCGCCCTTTTTCTTAACCCGTACAGTATTCATCGGCTAAATCATGTATAGCCTGTAACATATTCTGTCAATTGCGTTATGCTAGGGCCGTAAACATGGCGACGAAAACAGAAGAGCTTCCGGTCGATTTCAATCCCCAAAATACGCGCGAGATCGATTACGAAAAGGACCTGGGCGCACCGGGCGAGTTTCCCTACACGCGCGGAATTTATCCGAACATGTATCGCGGCCGTCTCTGGACCATGCGCCAGTATGCCGGTTACGCGACCGCGGAAGAATCAAATGCGCGGTACAAGTATTTGCTGGCGCAGGGAACAACGGGCCTGTCGGTAGCCTTCGATCTCCCGACTCAGATCGGACTTGACTCGGACAATCCGCTGGCGCTCGGAGAAGTCGGCAAAGTTGGAGTTGCCATCGACTCGCTCGATGACATGGAACGTCTCTTTGCGGATATTCCCCTCGCTGAAGTTTCCACTTCGATGACGATCAATGCGACGGCGGCGATCCTGCTGTCGTTGTATCTCGCGGTCGCACGGAAACAGGGGGTGCCATTTACCAAAGTTCGCGGCACGTTGCAAAACGATATTCTGAAAGAATATATCGCTCGCGGAACTTATATTTACCCACCGTCGCCGTCGCTGCGGCTCGTCACTGACATCTTCGCTTACTGCGCTCGTGAAGTTCCCAACTGGAATACGATCTCGATCAGTGGTTATCACATTCGCGAGGCTGGTTCGACTGCGGTACAGGAAGTTGCGTTCACACTCGCTGATGGCATTACTTACGTTGAAGCCGCACTCGCTGCCGGCCTCGCCATCGACGATTTTGCTCCGCGTCTTTCGTTTTTCTTCAATGCGCACAACAACCTGCTCGAAGAGATTGCCAAGTTTCGCGCTGCGCGGCGTATGTGGGCCAGGATTATGCGCGAACGTTTCAACGCCCGCGATCCGCGATCGTTGATGTTGCGATTCCACACGCAAACTGCCGGCTCGTCACTGACAGCACAGCAGCCCGAAGTGAACGTGGTCCGCACCACCGTCCAGGCACTCGCCGCTGTCCTGGGCGGCACGCAATCGTTGCACACCAATTCGATGGACGAAGCGCTCGCGTTGCCGACTGAGGCGGCGGCCAGAGTCGCGTTACGCACTCAGCAGGTGGTTGCGTACGAGTCGGGTGTCGCGGAGTTCGCGGATCCGCTGGGAGGTTCGTACGCGATTGAACATCTGACGGATGAGGTTGAAGCGCAGGCGCTCGAGTATTTGCGGAAGATTGAGGCGATGGGCGGGATGTTGCGTGCGATTGAAACCGGATACGTGCAACGTGAGATTCAGGAGTCGGCGTATCAATATCAAAAAGCGATCGAAACGCAGGAACAGGTTGTGGTTGGCGTGAATCGTTTTCAACTCGAAGCTGAACTGCCTGTGAATGTGCTGCGGATCGACCCGGGGCTGGAGCAGGCGCAGGTCGAACGAGTCCGGGCGCTACGCGAGCGCCGTGATGCGAAGGCGACGACCGCTGCGCTTGATAAGCTTGCAGAAGCCGCGGGAACAACCGAGAACCTCCTGCCGCGAATACTCGAATGCGTTGAGGCGTATGCCACCGTCGGGGAGATTAGCGATACGTTGCGTGGTGTATGGGGTGAGTATCGAGAGACGTCGACTATTTAGAAACAGGATTAACAAGATTTTCAAGATTAACAGGATAAGATTTATATTCAAGATTAACCGGATAAGATTCATATCTTGTGAATCCTGTTAATCATGTAAATCTTGTAAAGCTAACCGTTTAATGGACCATCTACTCGAAGTCCGAAACCTGCAAACGCACTTCCCCACACGCGGGGGGCTGGTGCGTGCGGTGGATGGCGTCAGCTTTCACCTCGATCGCGGTGAGTTGCTCGGGCTGGTTGGTGAATCAGGTTGCGGCAAGTCGATGACGGCCCTCTCGGTGATGCGTCTGGTAGCGCCTCCCGGAAAGATCGTCAACGGCGAAATACTCTTCGACGGCAAAGATCTACTCAAACTCTCAGACGCCGAAATGCGCGAGATGCGCGGTGACGACATCGCTATGATCTTTCAGGACCCGATGACGTCACTCAATCCGGTTTTTACGGTTGGTGAACAGATCAGCGAAGCGCTGCGTTTGCATCGCAAACTCTCGCGTGGCCAGGCCCGCCAGGCGACGATTGAAGCGATGCGCGAGGTTGCGATTCCCGATCCGGCGCGACGGGTTGACGACTATCCTCATCAACTCTCGGGAGGCATGCGTCAACGCGTCATGATTGCCATGGCCCTCGCGTGCAATCCCAAACTGCTGATTGCCGACGAACCAACCACCGCTCTCGACGTCACCATTCAAGCCCAGATCCTCGAATTGCTTGACGAACTCCGAAAGCAACGCGAGCTGGCGGTGCTCTTGATCACTCACGATCTGGGCGTGGTTGCTGAAGTCGCCGATCGAGTTGCAGTGATGTACACGGGAAGGATCGTTGAAGAATCACCGGTTGAGGAATTGTTCGCTCGTCCCAAGCATCCTTACACTGAAGGGCTACTGCGGTCCGTTCCAAAACTCACCAGCACTCAAGTAATGCGCCAGGAACGACTGGAGACGATCGAAGGCGTGGTGCCACGGCCCACCGATTTGCCGCCGGGTTGTCACTTCGCGCCGCGTTGCCGTCATCGTATGCCTCGTTGCACAGCCGAAGAGATTCCGTTGTATCAATTGGACCACGGCGTTGAAGTGCGTTGCGTGCTTTACGATCTTGCAGCGGCCGTTGCGGCCGACCACGAAGGTGTTCATGAGCGCCCAAGTTGAAACAAACAACCAAGCCGGCTTGCCACCGCATGACGTTGAAACGCGCGAGACGCTGATCAGTGTTCGTGATCTGGTGAAGCACTTTCCGGTTGAAGGCTCTGACGATGTAGTGCGAGCCGTCGATGGCGTGTCGTTTGAGATCTTTGCCGGCGAGACACTGGGACTGGTTGGTGAATCAGGTTGCGGCAAGTCGACAGTCGGGCGTTGTTTGCTGCGCTTGATCGAACCAACCCGCGGACAAGTTCATTTTCAGGGCCGGGATATTCTGGCGCTCAACCGGAAAGAGATGCGCGAGATCCGGAGTGAAATGCAGATTATCTTTCAGGATCCTTACGCTTCGCTCAATCCGCGCATGAAAGTTGGCGACATAGTCGGCGAGCCCCTCGTGATACACGGGCAGGGAACGAAAACTGAGCGGCGCGATCGCGTCGCCGCGCTTTTGCGACGCGTTGGTCTCGATCCTGATTACGTGAATCGTTATGCGCATGAGTTTTCCGGTGGACAACGACAGCGCATTGGCGTCGCGCGTGCCCTCGCGTTGAATCCGAAGTTGATAGTAGCTGATGAACCGGTGTCGGCGTTGGATGTGTCGGTGCAGGCGCAGGTAGTGAATCTGCTGCAGGAGCTACAAGAAGAGTTTAAGCTCACGTATCTTTTCATTTCGCACGGGCTGGCGGTGGTCGAGCACATCTCGACACGCGTGGCGGTAATGTACCTCGGGCGAATCGTTGAGATTGCAGGCGCCGATGAGTTGTATGCGCAACCGCTGCATCCATACACGCAGGCGCTACTGTCGGCAATACCGATTCCCGATCCCCAACAGAAGCGCAAGCGGATTATTCTTCAGGGCGATGTTCCGACGCCGATCAACCCACCTTCGGGTTGTCGTTTCCGGACGCGTTGTCCGCTGGCGATCGAAGAGTGTGCGCATATCGATCCGGAGTTACGTGAGGTATTACCGGGCCATCAGGTCGCGTGTATTCGAGTGCCCGGTTGGGCTGAAGCGGCACCGCGTGAAACTTTGCCCTCCCGCTGACCGTATCAGCACCACTATTAAATAAAAACCCTCTTCACTTAGGAGATTGACTTGATGAGTGCTCAAAACGAGAGTTTTCAGCCACCGCCGCCCCCGTCTGTCGAAGCCGCACCGCGCGCGCCGCGACCGACCAAACTGCGCCCGTTCGCAATCGCGTTTTTTGTTATCGGACTGATCCTGGTTGGAACCGGCATCGCCCGGGTGATTCCGGGTGGAATTTCCACTGGCGCCATGCTCGCGGTTTGGGGAATTATTTTGTTTGCGTTCAGTTTTATCCCGCTACCGGTAGTTCCCGAGACTGAGGAAGCGCCGATGTCGTTCCTTGAAAAATTAGCGGGAATCTTTTTCGAACCGACACGCGTTTTTCGAAACCTGAGAGTGCATCCGCACTGGCTCGGCGCCTTCCTGGTTATCGTCGTGCTGACGACGATCTATTCGTTTGCTTTTGTGCAGCGGATTACGGCGGATCGCATCGTCGACTACATGACTACGAAGATGGCTGAGATGGGACCGCCATTTGCTCCCCCACCCGAACGACTCGAGCAAATGAAGACGGATCAGTTGTCGGCATTGAAGGACCCTTTTGAGCGAGCCGGCACCGTGGTGAAAACAGCCGCCGGTCTGTTTATCTGGGGAGCCGCCGGCGCAGCGCTTTGCTTGCTGGGTGTTCTCGCCTTTGGCGGGCGGATCAACTACTGGCAGGCATTCTGCGTTGTCTTTTATGCGTGGTTGCCGATGTCAGTGATTCAAAAGGTGCTTGGGCTGGTGATTCTTTATTTGAAAGCCCCCGAAGATTTACATCCAATTCTGCACCAGGAGACTACACTTCAGGATAACCTGGGCATCCTTTTTTCGCCCGCGGAGCACCCGGTATTCTTTGTGCTGGCGAGCTTCATTGGATTGACGTGGTTCTATTACATTTGGCTGCGTGCGAAGGGACTTAATAACGCAGGTTATCGCGTTGGTAGCGGCGCCGCCTGGGGTGTTTCAATCACGCTCTATCTGGCGTTCATGCTCTTCGTAACAGTCTGGACGTCGCTCTTCCCAGGCTTCATCTCCTAGTCAGCCACAAAAAGACACCAGAAGCACAAAACAGATCATTAGATCTGTTTTTGTGCTTCTGGTGGCTATTCGTAACGGAGAGATTCGATGGGATCGAGGCCGGCGGCTTTCCATGCCGGCCATATACCGAAAATCAAGCCGATTCCGACGCTCGCGACCAGTCCACCAATGGGCGCCCAAAGCGGCACATATGATGGCATCAACAACCGCAGTAACAGAGTTAGTCCCCACCCAATTGAGAGGCCGACCATTCCTCCTAATCCGGTAAGTGTTGCTGCTTCAATTAAAAACTGCCACATGATATCGCTGCGCTTCGCGCCGATGGCTTTTCGCACTCCGATTTCACGCGTCCGTTCAGTCACCGAAACGAGCATGATATTCATCACGCCGATGCCACCGACCATCAACCCAACCGAAGAGATAGCTACCATGGCGATCGCCAGCATCGCAGTGATGGATCGGAAGTTGTCGAGAATACTTTCCGACGTTTGCAAACCGAAGTTGTCATTAGCTGCAAATGGTACTTGCCGCCGTACGCGCAACATGTCGCGTACCTGGTCTTTGGCCTCTTCCATTCGTCCCACGCGTCCCACTGCGAGAATGAAGATGTCGTCAGCATTCGGCTTCAGTTTCTGAGCCACCGTAAACGGAACATAGATCACGTTGTTCTGATCGTCGCTGCCGCCGCCAATCAAAAACTGTTCGCGCTTTTCCAACACGCCGATAACTCGAAACTCCTGCGTGCCGATCTTGACTGTTTGCCCGACTGGCGAGCCAATCTTGAAGAAGTCGTCAGCCACCTTTGAACCGACCACGCAAACTTCCTGATTAGTGTCGTTTTCGGTTTGAGTAAAGAAGCGTCCTTCGGAGATAACCTGCGTTCCAGCCTTCTCAAAGTCCGGAAGCGTGCCTTGCAGGGCAACCTGCGCCGAGCTCTTGCCACCGCCGGAAACCATCAGTTTGCCGCCAAAGAAATTGTTGGTGATATCGAGGAAGGGAACTGACAATTCGACGGCCGGCAAAGCTGCCAGTGCCACCGCATCGTCGTAAGTCAGCTCTTTGCGCATTCTCTCTTCGCGAGACATGCGGCCAATGCGAATGCCGGGATCGTATTTGCTGATGAAGATCGAACGAGTGCCGAACGACTCAACTTCGCGCGTAACCGAGACGTCAATACCGCTGATGATTGAGGCGATCAACATCACCGTGATGATGCCGATGACGACGCCGAACACGGTGAGGAACGAGCGCAACTTGTTGGCGAGCAAGGTCGACAGGGCCATCTTAAGATTTTCGTAAATGTCGCTTCTAATGATTCGCATGATTTACTCTGCTCTCAAGGCTTCAATCGGATCCAGCCGGGCTGCTTTCCACGCGGGGAAGATACCGGAGGCCACTCCGGCGCCGCCCGAGACTGCCAACGCAAACAAGATCGACGCAATCGACAAGTAGGTTTGAAAGATCCAGGCCGAGACCACAAAACCGACCAGCCAAGCCAGGAATATTCCTATTGCACCGCCAATCATCGCCAATGCGACCGCTTCCACCAAAAACTGTTTCAGGATGTCCAGTTGCCGGGCACCCAGAGATTTTCTGATACCAATTTCCTTGGTGCGTTCGGTTACTGACACGAGCATGATGTTCATGATGACGATCGCGCCGACCACGAGAGCGATTCCGGGAACCAAAATCGCCACGAAAAAGATCGTGCCAAAAAGACGATCGCGCAACCCGGTAATCGCGTCGGGTGTGACGATACCGAAGTTGTCTTTCTCGCTTGGACCAAGCTTGCGTCTGGAGCGCATCAGGTAACGCGATTCATCGACCGCGTCGTTAAACTGTTCGTCAGTTATCGAAGTAGCTATGAAGAAAAGCGAACGCTGCCGGATTAAGCCGCCGTAGTTGATGGAGTAAGTCTTGAGGGGAATAATGATGAAGTTGTCCTGCGGCATGCCGAAGACTGTTCCCTTGGCCACTTCCACGCCGATCACGCGGTATGGCAGCCCGCGAACAGTTATCTCGCCTCCCACTGCGTTACCTGCCGGGAACAACTTCGATGCGATGTCGGCGCCGACATAAGCCACGCGCGCCGCGCCTTCGTCTTCGGGATCGGCAATAAAACGTCCCTCGGCGACGTCACGGTTTTCGATGTCAACACAATTGGCGGTGGCGCCCGAAACGAAAACGTCTTCCAGCACTTCCTCTCCACGTTTGACTTCGGATGGGGTGCCTCTGGCTCGCGCGCCAATTTTGCCGATCAGGGTGGCGCGTTCGCGCAGATAGTGAAAATCGTCCATCGTCATCTCTTTGTTGCGTCGTTGAGCCGCGGCGATGGTGTCAGTGTCTTTGAAGTCTTCAAGGGGGTTGAAGCGTTGGATGGTGAACGATTTGGCGCCGATACCGGCGATCTTCTCATCGACGTACTGATTGAAACCGGCGATGAGCGAGACGACTGTGACAAAGGCCGTGACGCCGACGATCATGCCCAGAAGCGTTAGGGCCGAGCGCAGTTTATGCGCCCAGATCGCAGCGACAGCTAGTTTTAACGTTTCGATAAATTTCACGGCGTTACTACGGGGAAGCCTTGATTATGGTTGCATTATGCATTAGCCACAAGGAAGCTGGCCACTAAAAGGCACGAAAGCACAATGGTTTTTGATACGACACAGCGATCCTGCTTGATGGGAAGGTCCAGCCTCCTTGATAGAAACAGCAATGATTGTTTTGGGCGTTTTGTGCCTTTTTGTGGTGATTTATTCCCAACGGAGGGCTTCGATGGGGTCGAGGCGGGCCGCTTTCCAGGCCGGCCAGAGGCCGAAGATGATGCCCACCGCCGCCGAGATGCCGACGCCGACCGCGATGGCCCAGAGGGGAACGTAGGCGGGTAAAGGCGAGTATTTGTTCATCACTAAACTAGCCAATTCACCCACGGCAAGCCCAGCGAACCCGCCAATAGCAGTCAAAACAACCGCTTCAATCAGAAACTGCGACAGGATATTCAGCTTCGTGGCCCCGACAGCTTTGCGGATGCCGATCTCTTTCGTGCGCTCGGTCACCGAAACCAGCATGATATTCATCACGCCGATACCGCCAATCATCAACGCGACAAAGGAGATCGACGTCAGCACGAGCGCGGTGGCGCCGGTTAACTGGTTGTAAACGTCAAGCAAAGAGTCTTGCGAAGAGATGCCGAAATTATTTCGCTCATCCACCGGCACCCGACGTCTCCGGCGCAGGATATCAGTGATCTCGTCCATGGCGGATTTCACCTCGGCGCGCGAACGCGGGCGCACGACGATAAAAAACACCACTTCAGGAAATGGATGATCCGGATAGTACTTATCAAACGTGGTGATCGGAACGAAGATCGAGTTGTCGCGCGACTGTCCAAAGAAGTTTCCGAGTGGCTCCATCACACCAACCACGCGAAACGGATTGCCGTTGATTCTGACTTCCTTATCAACCGCGTCTTCGTAAGGAAATAGTGCCTGCTTTACGTCAACACCGAGGATCACGATATTGGAGCGGTCCTGCATGTCGATATCGTTCACAAAACGACCATTCGCGACATACTGTGTTTGCACAAATTCGTAGTAAGGCGTGACCCCGAAAAGTATAGGTGTGTCGGTCTGCTTGTCCTGGTATCTGATAGTTGAGGCGAGCATGCGAGTAGCCGGAGAGACGCCAACAATGGAAGGCGCTTCAGTGCGCAGTGCTTCGGCGTCGTCCATCGTGAGATCTTTGCGATGTATCTCTTCCGGCCCAGGCGGTCGTCCAAAACTGGGTTCGAATTTCGAGACGAAGATCGTGTTTGAACCAAGCGACTCGATCTGATCCGCAAAAGCTTTGTTGAGTCCCTGAATAATCGACACCATGAAAATCACAGTCACGACGCCGACACTCACGCCGAGGATCGTAAGCGTCGAGCGGAGCTTGTTCGCGCGGATGGTATCGAACGCCATCAGGGCCGATTCTTTTATGTCGTCGAGTCGCATTTTTTAATTTCCAATTGCCGATTGCCAGTTGCCAATTTTCAAACCTATGCGACGCGCGTTCTAAACTTGGCAATCGGCAATCGGCAGTTGGAAGTCACCTTCATTCGGCGCGAAGTGCTTCAATCGGATCGAGTTTCGCGGCGCGCCATGCGGGCCAGAGGCCGCTGACAATTCCTACAACCGAAGAAACACCCACGCCCAGCACCGCTGACGCTATGCTCACCAGTACTGGAAATCCAATCAACGCCGAAATGGCATAAGCCAGGCCAAATCCGGTTCCAACACCAATCGCACCGCCAATCGCAGTCACGGTCACCGCCTCGATCAAAAACTGCGTCAAGATGTCTTTACGTCGAGCCCCAATCGCCTTCCGAATTCCAATCTCCTTGGTCCGTTCAGTAACAGACACCAGCATGATATTCATCACTACGATCCCGCCTACCACGAGCGAGATCGCGGCCACGCCGATCGTGACAATGTAGATATTTGAAGTCGCGGAACCGTAGAGATTCAGAAACACATCCTGAGTTTCAAGGGCAAAGCCTTCGTCGTCCGCATCGGCCGTTCCGTGACGGCGGTTCCGCATGACTGTTCTGACTTGATCTTCGGCGGCTTCAAGTTGTTCCGGCGTTTGCACCTGAACAAATACAACGAGGGAACGCCTGCCGCCATAAGCTTTCTGATAAGTCGAATACGGAATATAGACCACGTTATCGCGTGAGAATCCGAATATCGATCCCAATGGCTCGAGCACGCCAAGAATCGTGTACGGGCGGCCGTCGATCCGGATCTCCTGGCCCACTGCGCGATCCGGCGGCGCGTCATTGAACAGATTCTTCAACATGTCAGTCCCGATAACGCAGATATCGCGACCCGACATGCCTTCGCTTTCGGTCCAGATGCGACCAACGTTGAGCGACACGCCGTCGATATCAAACATGGTGAGTGGATCAACGCCGCGAATGCGAACGTTCTCAGCCTTCTGATCTTCGTATTTAACTGTTTCCACCGCATTCGCAGCGATTCCTACGCGCCAGCACGACGGGCACAATCGCTTGATCGCCTCGGCATCTTCGTTCGTTACATCCTTGCGGCGATTCGACTTGATGAACTCCTCGCGCGATTTAATGATCAGAGGGTTTTTTGAAATTGAGAAAACTGTGGAGCCCTGTGAAGAGAAGGTTTGGGCCACTGTTTGATTGAGGCCCTTGATGATCGTCACTACCGATATAACTGCGGCGACGCCGACGACGATTCCGATCAGGGTGAGGGCAGTGCGCAACTTATTCGCCCGCAGACTGGCGGTGGCGACGCGAAACGCTTCCCAGATCGCCGTGAGACGAAAGAGTGAAGTTGATCGTTGGCCACTAAAAAGCACAAAAAGCACAAAACAAAAGACACGATGGAAATCAGTGCATTAGCGTTAAAACAGTAATTTCTTTTGTGCTTTTTGTGCCTTTTTGTGGCCTGCTTTATCTGATTCTTTCGTCTTTCTCGATTTGACCGTCGCGAATCGAGATTACGCGGTGAGCACGTGACGCGATGTCATGCTCGTGCGTAACGACGATGATGGTATTGCCTTCCGAGTGAAGACGCTCAAAGAGATCCATGATCTCCATGCTGGTGTGCGAATCGAGCGCGCCGGTTGGTTCGTCGGCGAGCAGGATCGACGGATGATTCACGAGCGCCCGCGCAATCGCAACGCGCTGGCGCTGACCGCCGGAAAGCTCATTTGGCTTGTGAGTCATGCGTTCCGTGAGATCCACGGCACGGAGCGCCGTCTTTGCCATCTCGTGCCGTTGCGACGCACCGACGCCACCGTAGATCAACGGCAGTTCGACGTTGTGAAGCGCAGTCGCTCGCGCAAGCAGATTAAACGTTTGGAAAACGAAGCCGACTTCCTGATTACGAATTCGGGCCAGTTCGTCGTCGTCCATTTCGGAAACGTTTTTGCCGTTGAGCCAGTACTCGCCCTGCGTCGGAGTATCGAGGCAGCCGATGAGATTCATCAGCGTTGACTTGCCTGAGCCCGATGGACCAATGATTGCGATGTACTCGCCTCGCGGAATATCAAACGAGACGCCGTGCAGCGCATGCACCTTCTCGGTACCCATCTGGTAAGTCTTCCAGATGTCGCGCATCGAGATGAGCATCTCTGGATCATGCCCGTTCTTTTCAGTCCGCGGCTTGATCTCATTCTGCGGCGGAGTAATCGTAAGCGTAGCGTCACTCATCTAGCTGGCCTCGTTTCCAGGCGCGCCACCAGGTTTCTTGGTCTGGCGCTTAACGGTCATGCCTTCTTTCAAGGTTTTCAAAACACGGCTTGGCCCACGCACTACTTCCATATCCTTATTAACACCACTGGTGATCTCGATATCTGCTTCACCGGTGATGCCAGTGGTTACTTCGATAAACCGGACCTTGTTGCCCTCGATCACGTAAACACCCTTTTGGGCTTTCGGTCGCTCACTATTTGGTGTTGCAGCCGGAACGCTGCTCGCAATTGAAGCGGCGGGCGAAGCTGACGCTGTGGCCGCTTTCTCCACGATTGCTTCAAGCGGTACTGCCAGCACGTTGTTCTTGGTGTCGGTCGTAATCGTAGCGGTTGAGCTCATACCCGGGCGCAAGGAAGTCTGAACTTCTTCCGGCAACTCCTGGAGCTCGAGTGTGACTTTGAACTCTTTCGCTTCCTGAACGTTGACGCGATTCGATAAACCGCCGGTAGCGTCAGACTTGGAGATTGCGAGCGGATTCTTTTGCGTGACGACGGCTCTGATTTCTTTGTCACCAAGCGCGTCGACTTTAACCATCGCTGCCTGGCCCACCTTGACGTTATTGATCTCAGTCTCGTCAACGTTAACTTCGACGTTGATCTGCGACATGTCGGCGATGGTCATCAACGGCGTTGTTGATAGACCAGCCACGGCAAACTCACCCACGCGAGTGGGGATGTCGGCGACCACGCCGTTTAACGGCGAGAGCTGAGTGGCCTTGGAACGCTGGCTCTGCTGGCCACGCAACATAGCCTGTTGCTGGCTGGCGCGCATTTCTGACGACTTGATGCTGGTTTGCGCGTCCTTCACCGCGATGCGTTGCTGGTTCGCGCGTTCGGTGGCTTCTTTTACCGCGATTTTCTGTGCTTCGAGATTTGCCCTGGCGGTTTCGAGTGCGATCTTGGCCGTTTCGAACCGGTCGCGTGCGTTGTCGTACTCGACGCGCGATGAAACGCCGGCTTCGATTAGTTCGGTGTAGCGTTTGAGCTCACGTTGCGCGGTGTTGACTTCGACCTGGGCCCTGTCCACGTTGGTTTGCATGGCGACCACCTGCTGTCGCGCGGCCGCGACTGACGCTTCAGCGACTATCAGCGACTGTTGCGCCGAGGTCACCGCGTTGCGGGCGTTTTGCACTTCGTTGAGCGAAGCTTGGGTGGCGGCCCATTGGGCTTCCTGGTTCGACTGCAATTGTGTTGGGTCGACGCGAACGAGCGGTTTGCCTTTGGTGACCATGTCACCGGCAGTCACGTAGATCTCCTCGATGCGCCCGGGGACCTCGCTGGTCAGCTTGATATAACGTATTGGGCGTACTTCGCCCGAGGCGGTGACTGTCTGTTTCAGCTCAGGTCTGACTTCGAGCTTCACCGTAACGACTTCTGGTTCGTCCTTACGGGTAGCAATAACTGATATAACTACGGCAATAATGGCTACAACCGCCACCGTGACGCCGATAATAATCTTCTTTTTCCGACTCAATGCCATCTTGGAGTTCCTTTGGAAGGGGCCTTAAATTCTCGAAGTAGCTTCTACGTGGAAACTTATCAAACAGTTTCAATTTAGGGCAAACCCGAGCGAGCCAACTTCCTAACGCTAAACCGCGCATTTTATTAACAGTTATTAGACACCGTAAAGCGCCAAAGGTTCAAAAACAGTTATCTACAGATTACACAGATTCTATTGATTAATCTGTGTAATCTGTGGATAGAAGGAAACTCAGTCACTACCCTTCGTTAAGATGCGTTGGCGTGGCGGGCGCGTTCGCGTTAAAATGATTTGCTTTTTTGACGATATGATTACGTGCGACAGGTGCAAAACAGAAAACCTTGATGGCTCGCAGTATTGCGACGAATGCGGCGCGCCCTTGAGGCCTAACGGCCGGCCCAACCCAGTCACTCGGATACCGGTGAATGGCGGCGGTAACGGCAACCATGCCCCGGTCCCAGGACCACATCCTGAATTCGCCGGTGGCCACGTATCTGCGAATCTTAGTTATCAAGCCCTGCGTACGGCTGCTAAACCGCATGCCCGCCTCGTTATTGAAAAGGGACGCTCGACCGGAAAGCAGTTTATGTTGAGTGATGTCGAAGCTCAGATCGGACGTTGGGATGCCGACGGCGGTATCTTTCCCGATGTCGATCTCGACACTGACGACCCGGAAGCAAAGGTCTCGCGGCGTCATGCTCGCATCACCCTGAGCAACGGCCAGTACTTTCTTGAAGATCTCGGATCGACAAATGGTACATTCATTAATCGTGGCAAAAGATTACCCCCGGGACAGCGTCAGGCTTTATGTGATGGAGACGAGATCATCGTCGGAAAAACATTTCTGCGCTTCCACATTGTAAAATAGGTGCCTGCGACGTTCGTCTTCTTCGGTAGAGCCGCTATTTAGTCTAGTTAGATCTGGTTAGAGTGGTAAAACGTTAACAGATGACTCAGTGTCAATCATGCGGCGCGCAGGTATCGCTCGGTGAGCACTTCTGCGGTAATTGCGGCGCGCAACTCCCCAGTTCCGCGGAACTGCGGATGGAGTCTGCCCCTGTAGTTGAAGAGGAACCAACGCCGCCACGTGAAGGCCGGGAATGGGCCACCACGCTCGAACCTTCAGACGACATCCCAGTAGAACCGGAACCATCCGTGCACGAGACTTCAGCGGACGGAACTGCTGTGGCTGAGGCGCGTGAGCCTTCCGGCAGCCTTGAAACGACGGTCGTTACTCCTGACAGTGTTGAGTCTTCCGCTCTAATCTCTTCAAACTCCCTCGGCGGTTCGTTTACCGACAACGTAGCAGTGGGCACTTCAACACCGCCAAAGGAAGGCACGACCGGCGGTAAGCGTCCGAACGTAAAACAACTCGCTTCCAACACTGTGCTGAATGGTCGCTATGAGATCGTGCGACGCATCGGTGGTGGAGGTATGGGCGCGGTTTATCTGGCTAAAGATCGGAACCTCGGCGACGCACCGCGCGCAGTGAAAGAGATGGTCGAGTCGCATCTCGATCCGACTCAGCACGAGAAAGCCATCGGCGACTTCAAACGCGAGTCGCTGTTGTTAACCTCGCTCGAGCATCCTTCAATCCCTACGATCTACGATTATTTCTACGACGAGCCCCGGTTTTATCTCGTCATGAAATATATTTCGGGTGGCGATCTGGCTTCACGCTTGCGCGCTGCGCTCGGCGGCAGAATCGATGAAAAGACGGTCACTGACTGGGGCATGCAAGTGGCCGACGTGCTCGATTACTTACACTCGCGACCAAAACCGATCATCTATCGCGATCTGAAGCCGGCGAACCTGATGATCGACGGAAACACCGGCCGGGTGATGTTGATCGACTTCGGCATCGCGCGTTGGGTGTCGCAGCAGGAGAAAGGCGTAACCGCGGTCGGCACGATGGGATATGCGCCACCGGAACTTTTCAGCGGACGCGTGCAGCCTGCTTCAGACGTTTACAGTTTGGGCGCGACGATGTTTCACCTGCTGACCGGTTCCGATCCGCAGGACAATCCGCTGCTGATTTTCGACTTCTCGAAGAACCCACGGCCACGCCAGATAGCTCCATCAATCTCATCCGAGATGGAGCAGATCTTGATGCGAACGGTGGAATACAAACCCGAGGATCGTTTCCGCACGGCTGGTGAACTGCGAAACGAACTCGCGATCCATCTCGAGAAACTTTTATCAGGACGCGTTAGTTATGGTCTGCCTGCCCCGGCACTCGGCAACGAGACGGTCCAGGTCCAAACTGTTTACTGCGGTTTTTGCGGCGGCCGAATTGCTGCTGATGACGTTTTCTGTGCTCACTGTGGCGCGCGGCAGCCGCTCGCCGGTGTTGGCTCAAGCGCAATGCTGCATGCGGTGAGGCCCACGGCCAAACTCGTTGTCGCCGGAACCACGGAGCTCGACGCGTCGTTCATTCTCCAGAAGGACAGTAACCTGCTTGGTCGCACGGATCCGCATTCAAATATCTTTCCGGAGATCGATCTTTCGCGCTTTGATCCGGAGACCAAGGTTTCACGACGTCATGCGCGCATCTGGCTCGAAGGAGAAACGTTTCTCGTCGAAGATCTCGGTTCGGTAAACGGAACTGTGATCAACGACTCCGTGCGACTGGCGCCGCGCCAACCTCGCGTACTCGATAGTGGAGATAAGTTGCGAGTTGGTGAAACGACATTGCATTTTCTGGTTGGATAACGTTATTGCCAATTTCCGATTTCCTATTGCCAATTTGTTATGCCCGTTCGGTTAGAGAAATTGGCAATCGGCAATCGGAAATTGGCAATATACGTTAGGTAATTTAAGCTGCTAAACAAACGATGACAGCCGCCCAAGGTTTGCCCCGGTCCCAGGCAAAAGGCCGCGCCGCTAGACATGCTGGTCAACGACTCAGAGCCCCATTCTCTCTACGCTGCGGTGCTCTGCTAATCGACTACATTGCGCTCATTTCTCTGGTGGTGTTAGGCACTCTCGTGGCGCGTATGCTCGGCGGCGGCGCGCGCACGGCTGGAAACTCCGCCGAAACTGCCGGAATCATTCTCGCCGTTTTAATGGCTCTGCTGAATCTGGTTGTGCTTCCCGGCTTCACCGGGTTGACGCTCGGTAAATGGGCCACCGGGCTGCGCATTGAACGAAACGACGGCGGAAACGTCGGCATCGGACGCGCTTTGTTGCGTCATTTCGTTGGTTATCCCCTCTCATTCGCGCTTCTGGGTCTTGGTTTTTTAATCGCTGCGGTGTCCGTGCATGGCAGAGGTTTGCACGATATTATAGCCGGCACCGTTGTTGTCCGTGAGGGTTCTATCTAGTTGAGGCTTCCGTTTGCGCCGCCTAAAATCGTCTAAAAATGTCAGAGCTGATAGTTAAATACCCCGACCGCGTCCCCGACCATTTTCCACTCGGCCGGCTTCGTATAACTATAGGCCGTTCCGCTCGGAACGATCTCTGTATTCCCGATCCATTCGCTTCGCGTGTTCACGCTGAAGTGCGCCGTGAAGGTGATGAGTACATATTGCAGGATCTCGGATCTGCAAACGGCACACTCTACAACGGTGCGACTGTCGATGGCGCCGTTCATCTCACTACCGGTGGACGCATTCAAATCGGAGAGACTGAGATCGTCTTCGACGATGGCACGTACAACTCCAGCATGGGCGCGACGATGATCACCGACAACTCGGGAGCATCGCTGCCCGAGGCGACGATTGCCCTCGCTTCCGGCGACCGCACCACGTCAGGCCTGCTCGAAGCGATCGAAGGCGCGCGCACGCAACCGGAAGAGATTGCGTCGACTGTTACCACCGTCACTCCTAAAGCAAAACACGGCGACTTGCTGGCCCTGATCAGCAAAGTGGGTATCACGCTGCTGGCTTCAGCCACGCTCAATGAAACACTCGAACAGATCGTTTCGCTCGTGTTTGAAGCCGTGCCGGCGGATCGTTGTCTCATCATGATGCGCAACGAAGGCAGTGAAGACCTGCACGTCGCAGTTGCGCGTTTACGAGACCGCGTTGGTGAAGTCGGCGAAATTCGCGTCAGCCGTAACGTGCTTGATGAAGTGGTGATCCGTGGCAAGTCAGTGTTGACTTCCGATGCGCAACACGATCCGCGTTTCGCAAGCGGCACGATGGTGTTACAGGGCGTCAGATCGGTCCTGGCCGTTCCCCTTGGCGTTTCTGAAAAAGTGTTTGGAATCATTTATGCCGACTCGCCGATCGCTGAAGGTCGGTTCACGGAAGATCACTTGAAAGTGTTGACCACGCTCGCGTCGGTCGCGGCTATTCGCGTGGAGAATGCGCGCCTCGTTGAAGCTCGACTCGAGCGTGAACGCCTGGAACGTGAATTGGCGTTGGCGAGTGAGATTCAACAGCGCTTTCAACCTACCGCGCCGCCACAGGTAAATGGATACGAATTACAGGGCATCAGTTTCCCCTGTTACGAAATCGGCGGCGACTACTACGACTTTATCGAGCGTGAAGATGGTCGTTTGGTGATTGCCCTTGGCGATGTCTCGGGCAAGGGAACTGCGGCCGCGTTGTTGATGTCGTCGTTGCATGCTGCGATTCACGCACAGTCGGCCTCACATGATTCACTCGTTGCGACAATCTCGGCTGTTAATCGCTATCTCGCCGATAACATTCCCGCGAATCGTTTCGTGACCTTGTTTTATGCAGAACTCGATCCTGAATCGGGTGCGCTCTCGTTTTTGAATGCCGGACACAACCCACCGTTGATTGTTCATTCGGCCGGCACGGTCGAACAGTTAGCGTCCGGCGGTTTGCCGCTTGGCATCAAGCGTGATGCTGACTATCGCGAAGGTCGTACACAGTTGCAGTTGGGCGATGTGCTCGTCATCTACTCTGATGGTGTGACTGAGGCGGTCAGCCCGACGGGCGAAGAGTTTGGCGCCACTCGTTTGTACGAAGTAGTGGCGCGAAATATCGAAGCTTCGGCATCGGGAATCCGCGATCGCATCGAATCTTCATTGACCAAATTCGCCCAGGGAACGAGCGCCGCCGACGACATCACGCTGGTCATCGTCAAACGACAGAAGTAGATTGCCGATTGCCGATTGCCAATTGCCAATTGAGTAGCCCTTCGGCTTTTGAAAATCGGCAATCGGCAATCGGCAATCCCACAATGGATCCAGATACTGACATCGGTGGACCGCTTCACAGATTCCCGGTCACCAACCACTCGGCCATCATTGGCGTTAAGAGTGATGATCAACTGACACGCCAGCGCGCGTTAGACACCATCCTCAACAGCTACTGGAAACCGGCTTACAAGTACATTCGTCTCAAATGGCAGGCTGATAATGAAGATGCGAAAGATCTGACCCAGGGTTTTTTCGCCCAAGCCTTCGAGAAAAATTTCTTCGCGGGTTACGACGCGAGCAAGGCGAGCTTTCAAACTTTCCTGCGCACTTGTCTCGACGGTTTTATCGCCAACGAACGAAAGGCGGGCCGCCGACTCAAACGTGGCGGCCAGTTGGACCACCTGGATTTCGAGTCTGCGGATGACGAACTAGCCGCGCACAGTGCCGGTACAACGCTGAGCCCGGAAGACTACTTTCATCGCGAATGGGTGCGCTGGATGTTTACCCTCGCCGTCGATGCCTTTCGCCAGCGTTGCGACGAGTCAGGACGCACTGTTCACTTCCAACTCTTTGAACGTTACGATTTGAGCGACCACGACCGGGAAGTTTCCTACGCGTCACTCGCGAACGAATTTGGACTCGACTCGTCCACGGTCAATAACTATCTCGCTGCTGCACGTCGTGATTTTCGCCGCACCGTCCTGGAAAAGCTTCGCGAGATAACAGCTACTGACGAGGAATTTCGCACCGAAGCCCGCTCGCTGCTCGGAATCGATCTCAAATGAAATGGCTCTCCGACGATAGGTTGGACCATCTGCGTACCCTGGTCAGCGATCCTGACTTTAGTACGACCAAGTACACCTTTGTAAAAGAACTCGGGCGCGGGGGCATGGGTGCGGTTTACGAGACGGAAGACCGTGAACTGAACCGCCTGGTGGCCGTCAAAGTTCTGAACACGCCTGAAGTGACGGATGATCTGCGCCAGCGGATGGTTCGCGAAGCGCAGATCATCGCGCGTCTCGAACATCCCGGAATTGTTCCCGTTCACGACGTCGGCACACTCCCTGACGGCCGCATCTTCTATGCGATGAAGTTGGTGCGCGGTAGTCGTTTAGACGAATACGCGGCGCAGGCGGTCTCACTAAACGATCGACTGCGCAAGTTTCAGGCTGTTTGCGACGCGGTTGCGTTTGCACACGCGCACGGAGTTATTCACCGCGACCTGAAACCACAAAACATCATGATCGGATCGTTTGGCGAAGTGCTTGTGCTCGATTGGGGCGTCGCTAAGATTAAGCCGCAGATGAACGCAGATGATCACAGATCAGAACCCAATCCGTCTTCATCCGCGTTCATCGGTGACAACACTGCCAGCGGTACGGTCATTGGCACGAGGAACTACATGTCGCCGGAACAGGCCCGCGGCGAGACCGATCAACTCGATGAACGCGCGGACGTTTATTCATTAGGCGCAGTGCTCCGGTTCCTTCTGAACGATCAACCCAAAATCAGCAAAGCTGCTCAAGCCGTGGTTGCGAAAGCGATGGCGCTGGAGAAGGGAAGTCGTTATGCAAGCGCCGCGGAGCTGTCAACCGACATCGGCCGGTTGCTGGATGTGGAGCCGGTTTCGGCGTATCGCGAAAGTGCGTTTGAGAAAGCGAGTCGGTGGATTGCGAAGAATCGCTTTCTGGTGTTGCTGGTCCTCGCCTACCTGCTGATGAGAATTTTTTTCATTTTTACCTCTCGACCTTAAAGATTTTTCACCAGACGTTTAATAGAAGAACAGGACGCTCGAAACAAAGGAGAAACAACGATGTCCAAGCCCCTGATTGGAGTGATTTTGGGCGCCGTACTTGGCGCCATCGATGGTTTGACGGCCTGGTTTACCCCCGCCGTTAGAGATCAACTCGCTGGAATTGTGATGGGTTCCACGATCAAAGGAATAATCGCCGGAATCGCGATCGGGTTCTTTGCCAAAAAGTTTCAGTCGTTACCGATTGGAATTCTTTTTGGTGTGATAGTGGGCGCGATACTCGCCTGGCTCACAGCGTATCTGACCGGCGGTTACTACTTCGAGATCATTTTACCGGGAACCCTGGTGGGATTGATCGTCGGCTTCGCCACGCAGAAGTACGGCAAGACACCGGCCACCGCCACAAATTAAAAATAAGGAGACGATAGATGCCGAGAGTTGTACATTTTGAGATTCACGCGGGCGATCCGGATCGCGCCGTCAACTTTTACACGAATTTATTTGGCTGGACTTTTCAGAAGTGGGAAGGTCCGATGGAATACTGGATGGTGATCACTGGTCCAGACACTGAACCAGGAATCAACGGCGGCTTGATGCGTCGCCAGGGCGAACTCGACGGCCAGGCGGTGATTGCTTATGTTTGCACGGTTGACGTTGCGGACGTTGATGCTTCACTGCAAACGGCGTTGTCGAATGGCGCGCAGGTAGCGCTACCAAAAATGCCGATTCCCGGTGTTGGCTGGCTGGTCTACTGCAAAGATACGGAAGGTAATATCTTCGGTATGATGCAGAACGACCCCAACGCAGGATAGAACTTAGCCACAGATTACACGGATAGGTAGTGCCCTAATTCAATTTCTTCTCTGTGCAACCTCTGTGTTCTCTGTGTCTCTGTGGTTATAGGAATGTGCGACACAACAACCACAGAGACACAGAGAACACAGAGGTTGCACAGAGAAATCCAAAATAGGGCACTACCCACGGATAACACGGATTGTTTTAAAAAACTGATCTGTGTTATCCGTATTAATCCGTGGCTAAAAATTAGTCGCTTGGTTTGCCTTGGAGTAATGGTTCGGATTTCAGCGTTTGTGGTCCATTCTCGTTACAGAGCGCGAACGACTGGCCCTCATATAACGTCACACCCGCATATTGGCCTTTAGCATTCAGTATGTAGAAGTTGATGCCGAAGTTTGGCAGGCCGCGGCTGTTCAAAAGCCGCTTCTCCACCGTGTTGTTTTTGATTCGATTCAACACTTCCATGCCTGCGTCTTTCGGGTGTGCACCGCGACGCATCTCTTCGACAATCACAAACGAGCAAAGATTAAAAAGATTCGCTTCGCCACGTCCGGTTGAGCCGGCGGCGCCTACTGAACCGTCGACGTAAAGTCCGGCGCCGAGAATCGGAGAGTCGCCGATGCGCCCGGGAATCTTCCATGCGAGACCGCTGGTGGTAGTGACACCGCAGATATCGCCACGCGAGTTCAGGCCATTGCAGTTGATAGTGCCGTGCAGGTTTTCTTCGCGAAGCAGTCCCTGGGCCAGCATTTCGAGTGCGACGCGATGGCCCACTTCGGCGCGTTTCTTCGGATCTAGATAGTGACCCGGATCGGTGCGTCGCTTCCATTCGAGCCACTGCTTGCGTGAGTTTTCCGTGTTGAGATCGTCTTCGATCTTGAATCCCATTTGGCGCGCGAATTCCTGTGCGCCTTTTCCGACGATGAGATGATGATCGGTGTTGTCCATCACCGACCGGGCTACGAGCGAAGGCGTGCGCACGCCTTCGAGCGCCGCCACCGCGCCGGCCTGTTTCTTTGGACCATGCATCACGGAAGAGTCGAGTTGGACCACGCCGTCAGCGTTTGGTAGACCGCCATAGCCGACGCTGTCGTCGAGGGGATCGAGTTCGACGATATTCACCCCCGCGATTACCGCATCGAGCACATCAGCGCCCGCGGTCATCATCGTGAATGCTTTTTGCACCGCGGTCACGTTGCCGCCATTTTTGAAGCGATTGCCGTTAGCGGAAGCGATCACGAGAGGCTTTACGGGGTTCTGCTTCAGGATGATCGGAAAAGCAACGCCCGCAGCGGCGCCGTTACGAATGAAATCGCGACGTTTCATTTTGTTGTCCTCTTTGTCAGGATGTGGAGCCACAGATTAACGCGGATGACACGGATAAGAAAGAGTTTTTATCTGTGTGATCCATGGCTAAGCATGGTCCAGTGCTTCTTTGATCTTCTCGGCGGTTTTGGGGCCGATGCCTTCAACTGTGTTGAGACCGCCACCGGCGACAAACGCTTTCAAGTCGTCCAATGACGAGACTTTGAAACGTTGGTGCAGCAGTGCCGCTGTCTTGGGACCAATTCCGGGAAGCTCTAAAAGATCGAGAACCGTCTCTGGTGTTTCCTTGATGAGCCGATCCCACGCGTCAAAAGAACCTTTCGTCAGTAGATCGATAACTTTCCCGGCGATTGCTTTACCCACGCCGGGAATTTCCTGCAACCCCGCAACGCCTTCTTTGTCTGCAATTTCTTTTAGTGACGTGGGCCACACCTCGATCGCTTCGGCTGCGTTACGATATGAGCGCAGGCGAAACGGATCGTCGCCGCGAACCTCCATCAGCGCGGCAAGGCGAGAGAACCGGCGAGCAATTTCGTGATTGTTCATTTCGTCAAACGATTCGTTAGTTGGGTTATGCTTAGTCTAACGTCGCAAGCGGCGTAATATCAAAGGCTTTCAAGATCGATTACGAGGAGAGTTCCAGTGGACGAAAAGAGAAGGCAGCTTCTGGCAGGCATTTCGCTCGCCGGCGCCGGAGTTTTGCTTAGTGCCTGTCGTACTGAGTCGAACAGTACGGGCAGCGCGACCAATGATGAGAATAAAGGCGACGGAACAGCGCCCGGTGAACTCGAGCCGGTTGACGTGAGCGCGGTTGAAGACCTGATGCGTGAACACGGAATTCTGCGGCGTGCGTTGCTGGTCTACCAGGAGTCGGCGGTCAAATTACGGCAGGATGCTGCGTCGCTCGCGCCCGAAGCGCTCGAGAAGACTGCGAATCTCTTTCGAGTTTTTGGAGAGGATTATCACGAGAAGAAGTTGGAAGAAGTCTTTATCTTTCCGGCCGTTAAAAAGTCTGCGGGGGCGGCGGCTGCGTACGTGGATGTTCTGTTGGCCCAACATCAACGCGGACGGGAAATTACCGATTACTTGTTAGCTGTCTCGAAGGCTGAACGTATTTCTGCAAATAGTGCCGAACCGTTAGCGAAGGCATTGGAGTCGTTTGTGCGAATGTATGAACATCACGCGGTGATTGAAGATACGGTGGTGTTTCCGGCGTGGAAGGCGGGAGTCGGTGCCGCCGAGTTGGATGAACTTGCGGAGAAGTTTGAGACGATTGAACAGGAACAGTTTGGTAGTGATGGATTCGAGACGGCGCTGAAGCGAATGGAAGAGATTGAGACGAGTCTGGGTCTCTCAAACCTGGACATGTTCACAGCGCCCGCACCCCCCGGAGTAAATTAACCCCTCACGCATAGTGCGCCTCCCTGGAGTGCGGTGCCTTGGCACCGCTTTGGTCAAAAGGCGGCGCCCTCACTGGGAGCTGAATGACTTTGACCAAAGCGCCACCAAGGTGGCGCACTCCAAGTTTTGCTTTGCGCCGTTGCGCCGCGGCGTGAGAGAATGCGCGCACCCACCACAACCGTAGCGGTCGGAGGGCCTCCGCTCCCAGGCACCTCAACCTTAACCTCTAACCTTAAGGAGCCTAGAAATGACATTCATACATTTTGCCGACGAACCCAGCCAGGAAGAACGCATCGCAAAACTACGCGCGGAGTTGGAAAAACTCGGCGGCAGCACGGCATCGCTCGACTCGATGCCGGCCGATATGGAAGAAGAATTCCTGCGACACGTCCTCGAATATGAAAATGCCGAGCCGATCAGTTTGTTGAAGTTGCTGGAGAATTCCGGATTGGCTGTTCCGGCGCCGGACCAACTCGACAAGGATGCGTTAAGGATCAAGTTAAAAGAGCTCATCGAACGGATGGCCGCACTGGGAGCTTATCTCCTGCACACCAATCACCTCTCAGACCGCGAGCTTTACGAATATCTCTACAACGACGGTCTCCGCGAGGAGTCGGTGCTGTTTCCGGAGAATCCTAGTTACGCTTACATGATCGACCTGACAGGCAGCGGTAGTGAAGAGGATAACCAGATTTATCTCAGGTATTACGCGGACGAGGAACATCGACGGCAATGGGCGCACGATTGGCCCGACGATAACTTGCCGGAACATGAAGAACCGCCGTTTGATCGGGATCGATTGTTACCGCAGTCGCCGTTAGGCTAATCCACCGATCAGCAGTCCACAGATTGCACAGATTCTTAATCAATCTGCGTAATCTGTGGATTCTGCGTAATCTGTGGATTATGCTACGACCATCGTGCCGGTGCCTTTATCGGTAAATATTTCTGACAACAGCGCGTTGCGATTGTTGCCGCTGATGATGTGTGCGCTGTGAACGCCACGGCGCAGTAAGGTAACGATGTTCTGGAGTTTTGGAATCATGCCACCGGTTGCAGCGCCGCTAGTGATTAGTTCATTGGCTTCCGCGGCGGTAAGGCGTGAGAGCTTGGTGTTTGGATCACCCGCCGTCAGGAATATTCCATCAACATCGCTGAGCAGGATCAACTTTTCGGCTTGCAGTTGTACCGCTATTTCCGTGGCGATCGTGTCGGCGTTGATGTTGAAAACCATGCCTTCAGCGTCCGCACCCAGCGACGAAATCACCGGCAGGTATCCGTGATCCAGCAGCACCGTCAGCAAACGGGCGTTGATCTGGACCACATCTCCCACGTGTCCAAAATCGACTTTGTTACTGACACCGGTTTCGCGGTTCATGATCTCTTTTGGTGGGCGCTTCTCCGCATGAACGATATTGCCGTCGACACCCGATAGTCCGACTGCTTCAATGGCACGCTGTCGCAGAGCTGCCAGAATGTCGGTGTTGATCTTGCCTGCAAAGATCATCTTCGCCATTTCGAGGGTGGCATCGTCAGTCACGCGGCGGCCTTCGATAATTGTTTGTTCGATGCCGAGCTTCTTTGCGAGTTCACTGAGTTGTTTGCCGCCGCCATGCACCACGCAGATGTGAATGCCAACCTGGTGCAGGAGCGCCAACTCTTCCGCGATCGACGTCAGGTTCTCGTGATTTTCGG
The DNA here is from genome assembly GCA_963708055.1 of uncultured Acidobacteriota bacterium. Lineage (GTDB taxonomy): Bacteria > Acidobacteriota > Blastocatellia > Pyrinomonadales > Pyrinomonadaceae > PSRF01. The sequence goes on from OY970193.1 coordinate 5,207,424, forward strand.
TGACTTTGCCGGAGAGTTTGACGACAAACGTCTGTCCCTTGAACCGCTGGATATACGGCAACGCCTCGCGCAGGAGATCCAGGCGGAGTTGATCGTCAACGATGGGATGAGTGTCGGTCATTTGTTTTGAGCTTGGTGCTTTGTACTGAGTGCTTTGTCTTACGAACAAAACTACACTGCCGGCCAAAGAACTAAGTGCTAAGTACCAAGCACTAAGTTCAACACCCCCTTCTGCACATGTAAACGGTTTTCAGCTTCGTCGATCACCACCGACGCCGGCGAATCGATCACGCTATCTGTGACGATCACGTTCCGACGCACCGGCAGGCAGTGCATGAAGATCGCATCGTTGGTGCGCGCCATCTTTTCGTCGTCGACGATCCACTGCTCGCGGTACGGCGCTCTCGTGGCCAGATCCTGATCGGTGTTGCCATAAAACTGTTTCGAACCCCAGCTCTTGGCGTAGATAACTTCGGCGCCGTCGAAAGCGGCGTCGATGTTGTTCGTTACTTCGAGACTACCACCAGCCTCTGCGGCTGCCTTTGATGACGTTGCAATTAACTCCTCATCGAGGTCGTACGCTTCCGGATGTGCAATCACGAGATCGTGGCCCATCTGTGCGGCCGCAAGGGCGAAACTATTCGGTACCGCCATCGGAAGAGCTTTCGGGTGCCAGGCCCAGGTGAGCACAATGCGTTTGCGTCCCGCACCGAGCTTTTCGCGAATCGTCAACATGTCCGCAAGCGACTGGCAGGGATGATGCATCGCCGACTCGAGATTGATAACCGGCACCGAGGCATATCGCGCAAACGCGTTGAGCACCGGATCAGTTCGTTCTTCGTCCCAGTTTTTGAGTGCCGCGAAAGTTCTGACGCCGATGGCCACGCAGTAACGTTCGAGCACCCGCACAAATTCCGCTACGTGCTCGGTCTTGTCGGAATCCATCACCGCGCCTTCGCGATGCTCGAGTGTCCAACTCGTGCCACCCGGTTCCAGCACTACTGCATTACCGCCGAGCTCATAAATCCCAACCTGCATCGACGCACGCGTGCGCAAACTGGGATTGAAAAACACGAGCGCCACAGACTTGCCCGCGAGCGGCTTCGACGGATCATCGCCTCGCTTAAATCGCTCCGCAGATTCAAGCAACTGCTCGATCTCTTCGCGTTGCATATCTTGCGTGCTCAACAAATCCATATCCGTCTTCATCCGTGAAGATCTGTGGCTGAAACAAACATGTCCACATGTTCTTCCTGCAAACACAGTGGCGGTAACAATCGCAACACCTTTGGATTGCTGGAGGTGCCAGTGATTATTTTGTTTTCGAGTAGTTGCTTGTGAATTGGACCAGCATTGTCGCTAAACTCAATGCCTAACAAAAATCCGGAGCCATGCACAGCCACAACCTGCTCGACCTCTTCCAGTCGGTTTCGCAAATAGGCTTCCACACGTCTGACATTCTCGAGCATGTGGTCGTTCTCGATCGCTTCCAGCGTCGCCGTCACGGCCGCCATCGCGAGCATGCCGCCGCCAAACGTAGTGCCGAGATCATTCTCTTTAATGTGCGACGAGATCGCCTCCGTCACCAGACACGCACCGACGGGAACTCCGCTGCCCAGCGCTTTTGCGAGGGTGATGACGTCAGGCACAACGCCTCCGTCCGCTTCACTGCCGGCGAAGAACCATTGCCCCGTGCGACCAACTCCGGTTTGCACTTCGTCGTAGATCAACACGATGCCGCGCTCGTCACACAATGCACGCAGTGATTGATAGAAATCCGGCTCGGCCATACGAACGCCGGCCATCGATTGGATCGGTTCGAGCATAATCGCGGCGACCGTGTCGTCAGCAAGCGCACGCACGGATTCAATATTGCCAAACTCAGCTTCGAGGTGACCGGGCACGTTCGGTTTTCCGATCTCGCGATACTTGCCGAGAAACGTGGCACTGATCGAGTCGGCCGTGCGCCCATGAAAACCGCCCGAGAAAGTGATGATCTGCTCGCGACCCGTTGCCATGCGAGCCATGCGCATCGCGTTCTCGTTTGCTTCCGTGCCGGAGTTGCAGAAGAACGCCTTCCTAATCGATGCGGGAGCAATCGAGATCAGCTTCTCGGCCGCCCGCGCGCGCGCGCTGGAGTACACCAGATTTGAATAAAAAATAACCTCGCCTGCCTGCCGTTGAATCGCGTTGACGACGTGCGGATGGCAATGACCCGTCCCCGCTACGGCATGCCCGCCGTAAAGATCGAGATACTTCTCACCATCGCTGGTGTAGATCCAGACCCCTTCGCCGCGCTCCACGGCGATCGGCATTTTCTTGTAAGTGGCAAGCTGAAACTGATCTTCGTTGGTCATTAGTCAAACATTTAGCCACAGATGAACACGGATAAATCCGGATCTAATTCGTGGAATCTGTGGCTGTTTTATGGATTCGTTCCTATTAACTTCAGTCCCGTTGTTTCTTCAAGACCATACATCAAGTTCATATTCTGCACGGCCTGTCCGGCCGCGCCCTTAACGAGGTTGTCGATTGCCGAAAACACTACAACCTGCTTCCCGCGCACCGCGAAGCCGAGATCGCAGAAGTTTGTCGTCTTCACCCAATTAATGTCCGGCGAGCCGTTTACCAACCGCACAAAGAAGGAATCGCGATAGTACTCCGCGAACAGGTTGCGTAATTCATCCTCTTTCAACTCGCGGTTCGTCTCCGCGTAGATCGATGCGAAGATACCGCGCGCCACCGGCAGCGAATGCGTCATGAATACCAGTTCGTTGGTCCAATCGCCGACGTTGCCCAACTCCTGCTCGATCTCCGGCACATGTTGATGCGTGAAAGGTTTGTACGCATAGAACGACGTCATTCGTTGTGGATGATGCGTGTTGGCAGCCGGTTTGATCCCTGAACCTGACGAACCGGTTTTGGCATCAACCACCACACGCCCATTCAGCAAATGATTTGCGACTAACGGCGCCAGCCCCAGCAAAGTGGCCGTGGCAAAACATCCTGGATTAGCGATCAGTCGCGCGGTTCTAATCGCTTCGCGATTTGTTTCTGTCAGGCCATAGACAAACTGCGACTGGACGTCCATCGCCGTGTGCGTTTGCTTGTAATGCTTTTCGAAGACGTAGCGATCGCGGATACGAAAATCACCGGAGAGATCGATCGCTTTTACGTCTGCCGGCAGGCGCGGCACGATGTCCATGGCCTGCCCGTGCGGGAGCGCGAAGAAAACACAATCAACACCCTTTAGCTCTTCCGGTTTTTCAGGCGCGGTAGTGAAACTAAGTTGCGTAAGCCCATGCAAGTTGCGATGAACCTCACCGACGGCCTTACCCGCCTGTTCATTAGCCGTAACGAACACGAGTTCGACGTTTGGATGAACCAGGAGAATACGCAGCAACTCCGCGCCGCCGTAACCGGAGCCGCCGAAGATACCAACCTTGATTTTCGTCGATGCCGTCATTTGCTTACATTTGTTAGATAAAGATTTACAAGATTTTTCAAGATTTACAGGATGTCAGGGTGTTTCGAGGTTTTAAGTCCTCATCCTGGTTCATCTTGTTAAATCTTGTGAATCTTTATTCCAGTTAACCTCTCAAACGGTCGTCACGCGCCCTGCCTTAACCCGTTCCATCACCAACTCGAACAACGCACCCCCCTCGCGCCTCGCATTCGCCGCCGGCACATTAAACTGCGTCGTAATGTAATCCTCTCCCATCTTCGAATCAGTCACCGACCCGGAGATCACATCAACCTCAACACCACGCCGGCGCAGCAACTCAATCCCGCCCCACGCACCAACATAATCAGACGCACAAAACACGAGCGCCGCAGTGGCTTCGAGCAATTCAAAATCTTCAAACACGGTATCAACTGAATAACCACCCAAGATTCCATCCCCCAACTCGATCACGATCAAGTCAGGATGGGCTTCATTCAAACGCGCAATAATCGCCTTCGCCGATGGTGCAAGATCGGGAACATCGACCGTCGACGGCAACCCGCAATCAAGAAAACTCGCCGTCGTCACCGCACCGTGGTCGGCCATATTCAACGTGTCGCGCAAACAGGCAACACCTGAAAGCTTACCGGCGGCTACGCGCAAACCCTCGCGTGTCGCATGTTTGATCAACTCAGTCGCCGCGTAAGTTTTGCCACTATTCATACTCGTGCCGGCGATCATCACGATCGGCGCTGATTCGCCGAGACTCGTGCGCGGTGGCAATGCCGCATCAGCGATGTTCATCACATTTCCGGCTTCATCGCAGGCGAGACCAATCACTTCCAACTTGATCGCGTCGCCCAGGCTGGAATGATGTCCGGTGCAATAACCCATCACGCCACCCATGTTGAGCAGGTGGAGTTGATCGCCACTCTGCACGGAGGCGGGCACATCGCCGACAAAGCCTTTTAGGGCACGACGTCGCCCGAGCACGCCGAGCAACAAGTCGCCCGGATTGATCTTTGCGAGTCTGCCCGTCGGCAACTCGAGCAGGTTGTAGGTCGAGCTATCTGTGAGCGCGCGCACTACAACCACATCGCCCGGCTTCGTGGGTCGGGAAGCGGAAACGAGCGCCACAGTTTTCGCCAAACCGAGCGGCGAAGTTGCGGAACCGATTTTGTCGACGTCGATTACTTTGATTGCTGTTTCCATGTTTCCACCCTCCGTTCCAATTATCTGCTTCCCAGTCTCAGTCGCAGCGCGTTCAGCTTGATGAACCCTTCGGCATCGCGCTGGTTGTAAACCGTGTCTGCTTCAAACGTGGCGATGTTTTCGTCGTACAGCGAATTCGGCGAACGCCTTCCGACGACGATTGTGTTTCCACGAAAGAGCTTTAGACGAACGTCGCCGTCTACAGTTGCCTGAGTTTCGTCGATCATTTTTCGCATCAGCTTGAATTCAGGAGCGAACCAGAAACCGTAATAAATACTTTCGGCGAATTTCACGCCGAGCGAATCGCGCAGATGGACCACTTCGCGATCAAGCGTGATCGATTCGAGCGCGCGATGCGCCGCCTGCAGGATCGTGACGCCCGGCGTTTCGTAAACGCCACGCGACTTCATGCCGACGAAGCGATTCTCAACCAGATCAACCCGCCCGATGCCGTGCTCGCCGCCAATCTTGTTCAACGTCTCGAGCAACGCGACTGGCCCAAGTGGCTGGCCGTCAATCGCCACCGGTTCTCCTTTGGCGAAGGAGATTTCGATGTACTGCGCTTCATCACGCGCGTTTTGCAAGGAGCGCGTGAGTTGAAAAATATCCTCCGGTGGTTCCGCCCACGGATCTTCGAGAATTCCGCCCTCGTACGAGATGTGCATCAGGTTCGCGTCGGTTGAATAAGGCTTTGCCGCCGTCGCCGTAACCGGAATGTTATGTTCCTTCGCATACGCCATCAGATCGGCGCGCCCTTTGAAATCCCACTCACGCCACGGAGCGATGACTTTGATATCCGGTTGCAGCGCGTAATAGGTCAGTTCGAAACGCACCTGATCGTTACCCTTACCGGTAGATCCATGGGCCACCGCGTCGGCACCCTCCTGGCGAGCTATTTCGATCTGTTTCTTCGCGATCACGGGACGCGCGAGCGAGGTGCCCATCAGGTAAACACCTTCATAAACCGCGTTTGCTTTCACGGCCGTGAAGACGTAGTCACGCACAAACTCTTCGCGCAGGTCCTCGACGTAAAGTTTCGACGCGCCGGTCGCAGCGGCTTTTTCTTCAAGTCCCGACAACTCCGCGCCCTGGCCCACGTCAGCGCAGTAACAAACAACTTCACACTGGTAGTGATCCTTCAACCAGCGCAACATCACCGAAGTGTCGAGCCCGCCCGAGTACGCCAAAACGATTTTTCTGATATTGGTTGTCATATTGTTATTGGGGCTTTGTACTTTGTACTTTGTACTTTGTACTTTGTACTTAGTGCTTAGTGCTTAGTGCTTAGTGCTTAGTACTTAGTACTTAGTACTTTGTACTTTGATCGTGATGCCCAAATGACAAAGCACAAAGCACAAAGCACAAAGCACTAAGTTCTAAGTACTAAGTTCTAAGTACTAACCTCATTCCCCCCAAACATCTCCCAGATCTCTTTGATTACCGCGCGTTGTGACTTCGCGTCGCGCACAGCGATAAAGATCGTGTCTTCACCGGCAATCGTGCCGACTATTTCCGGAATGGCCGCAGCGTCGAGCTCTACTGCAACCGCCGATGCGAGACCGGGAACGGTGCGCGCGATTACCAGCGAGTCACCAGCCTGGTTTAAACTCAGCAGGCCACGCGCAGCGGCGCCGTTGGACCGTGGCAACGTGTAGTGCCCGTGATGTTTGACGATGCCAAGCTCTTCCAGATCACGAGACACACTTGATTGCGTGGCCGGCACCCCGGCGCGTTCGAGCAGCATGCGCAAATCTTCCTGTGTGCCAACCGGCTGCGCCTGAATCAAACTCAATATGGTCTGCTGCCGCTCACGTTTATTCATAAAAGATCAATATGCAGTGAACTTGCATAAACAATGCATAGATGCATAAACTAGCACGGCGGTTGTTTGACCGTCAAATAGATGAGCGCCTCCTTGGAGTGCGGTGCCTTGGCACCGCTTTTGCCAAAGTCGACTTGCGATAGTTGACCAAAGCGCCACCAAGGTGGCGCACTCCACGGAGGTGAATTAAGCGGAGGTTTCATGACTGAGTCGAAAAAACTTTGGGGTGGGAGATTCGCCGGCCAGATCGATCCGGGCTTCGCTGACTTCAACAATTCCTTTCGCTTCGATCGCAGACTATTCGACGTCGACGTGACAGCCAGCATCGCTTACTGCCAGGCGCTGGAAAACGCCGCCGTTATCAAACCGGAAGAGGGAACTCAGATCCGCGACGCTTTGACTCAAATTCTCAAGAGCGGAACCGAAGCGAATTACTTCAACGATTCATCCGTAGAAGACGTCCATTCCTTTGTTGAAGCAAAGCTGATCGAATTGACCGGCGACGTCGGCCGCAAACTGCACACCGGACGCAGTCGCAACGATCAGGTCGCCACCGACTTCCGCCTCTGGACGCGTAATTCAATCGACGCTCTCAACGACGCAATTCGCGACACTCAAACCTCATTGCTCGATTTTGCTGAAACGCATCGCGACGTCGTCATCCCCGGCTACACGCACCTGCAACGAGCTCAGCCTGTGTTGTTGGCCCACTGGACACTCGCATACTTCGAAATGCTGGCGCGCGATCGCGAGCGTCTCAAGGAAATCAGAGAACGCGTCAACATCATGCCACTGGGTTCTGCTGCGCTGGCGGGAACGTCGTTTCCAATAAACCGCGAAGCCCTGGCAGCTTCACTCGGCTTCGCATCAGTTTCGCGCAACAGTCTCGATGCAGTCAGCGATCGTGATTTCTGTGTCGAATTTCTGGGCGCGTGTTCACTGATCATGGTCCACCTTTCGCGACTCGCGGAAGACATCATTCTTTACGCCACGAACGAGTTTGGATTCTTTGAACTGGGTGACGCGATTGCGACCGGCTCGAGTTTGATGCCGCAAAAGAAAAATCCCGACTCGATGGAATTAGTGCGTGGCAAGGCCGGGCGCGTCTTCGGAGATCTGCTCGGGCTGCTCACGACGTTGAAAGGCCTGCCGCTCGCCTACAACAAAGACATGCAGGAAGACAAGGAAGCGGTCTTCGATGCGTACGACACGGTTTCTGCGAGTCTGGCTGTAACTGCGACCGTAATGCGCAATCTCGGCGTCAATAATGAGCGTGCCCTTGCTGCAACCGCGGGCGGCTACATGAACGCGACCGAACTTGCCGATTATCTCGTCCGCAAGGGCACACCTTTTCGTGAAGCACACGAGACCGTGGGGAAGATCGTGACGAGAGCAATTGAGTTGAGAAGGGAACTCGAGCAGATGAGTCTGGATGAGTTGCGATCGTTTTCAGCGTCGATCGCTGAAGATGTTTACGAGGCGTTGTCGTTGGAACAAACAGTCGGATCGAAATCTCAGACTGGCGGAACCGGACGAGATGCAGTTAATGCAGCGTTACGGGTGGCGCGAGAAAATCTGTAACACGGATTACGCGGATAAAAATCCGATTTAATCTGTGTTATCTGCGGCTTATTTTGCTGCTGAGGGTTGGATTGTTTCCTGGTAGATAGATCTCACGTCCTGCAGTTTCAGAACAACCGCCGGTTTTACTGCGTTGCGGTCGGCGTCCATGCTGATGACGCCGGTTACGCCTGCGAAGTTTTTCGTTTGGGCCATGGCCTCGCGGAGTTTGTCGCTGTCGGTTGAGCCGACGCGTGCAATCGCATCAAACAACAGTCGCGCCGCGTCGTAAGCGAGAGCGGCGTGTGCGTCCGGCAGGAGATTGCCGTAACGCTGTTTGTACGACTCGACAAATGCCTGAATTGTAGGTGAGGGATCGTCGCTGGAGTAGTGGGTGGAAATGTAAGCGCCGTTCAGAGCATCGCCGCCTAACTGCCATAGTTCCGGTGCGTCCCAACCATCGCCACCGAGGAGCGGCTGCGTCAGCCCGATCATGCGTGCCTGCTTGGCAATGAGCGCTACGTCGCCGTAATAACCCGGAATGTAGATCACATCGGGTTCAGAGGATCGAATCGTGCTCAACTGCCCTTTAAAGTCGGCATCACCTTGCGTGTACGATTGTTTCGCCACGATTCGCCCGCCCAGTTTTGAAAAACTGAGTTCAAAGTACTCAGTCAAACCACGGCCATAAGGCGAGTTGAAGTCGAAAAGGATCGCCGCTTTTTGCGCCTTCAAAGTGTTAGCCGCAAAACTGGCCATCACTTCGCCTTGAAATGAATCGACAAAGCAGGCGCGAAAGATATAGTTGCCGGTTTGTGTAACTGCGGGATCGGTCGATGATGGCGAGATCATTGGAATGTGAGACGACTGCGCTTTGGGAGCGGCGGCGCGACTATTACCTGATGTGCCGCCGGCAATAATCGCCACCACTTTATCCTCATCGATGAGTTTTGCAGTTAAGCGCGCGGCTTCTTCGGGGCTTCCCTTATCGTCTTCGATTACGATGTCGATCTGGCGTCCGTTGATTCCGCCGTTCTGATTCACTTCGGAAGCGGCCATCAGGGCGCCGTTGATCGCCGATTGTCCGAAGTTAAAAGTTGGGCCGGTTAGATCGCCGAAGTAGCCGATCTTGATTGTGCTTGTATTGGGCGCGGTATTGGTGTCGCTACCGGGCCTGGCGCACGAAAAAGCCAGGGCCAACAACACGATGGAAACAGGCAATAATAATCTTCGCAGCTTCTGAGTAGTCGGGGAGTGCTGGTTTAGATGAGAAAGAGATGGGCGCCGGACTTCTATGCTACTCACCGAGATACGCTTCTTTAATCCGGGGATCATTGGCCAGGTCCTTTGATGGACCTTCCATCACTATTCTTCCGGTTTCCAGGACATACGCGCGGTCGGAATGGCCCAAAGCCGCGTGAGCGTTTTGTTCCACCAGAAGAATCGTCGTTCCCCTGCTCTTGATTTCGTCAATTGCTTCGAAGATGGTATGGACCACGAGTGGCGCCAGCCCGAGCGAGGGCTCGTCGAGCAACAACAGGCGTGGATTCGACATCAGTGCGCGGCCCATCGCGAGCATTTGTTGCTCGCCGCCGGACAAGGTCCCGGCTTTTTGCGCCTCACGCTCTTTTAAACGCGGGAACATTCTGAATGCCCGTTCCATGTTCTCGGCAACGGATTTTTTATTGTTGTTGAGATAGGCGCCCATCTGCAGATTCTCGCGCACGGTCAGATTCGCGAAAACCCCGCGTCCTTCAGGCGACATCGAGATGCCGCGGGCGACGAGTTGATGCGTAGGTTTGCCGCTGATGTCTTCTTCTTCGAAAGTGACTTTGCCGCTACGCGGTTCGAGCAGGCCGGTGATAGTGCGCAGCGTGGTGGTTTTGCCGGCGCCATTGGCCCCGATAAGCGTAACCACTTCGCCCTTTTCGACGTGCAACGAAATACCGGTCAGCGCCTCAATGGCGCCGTAGTTTACGGAAACGTTTTCCAGCGTAAGCATTTTGTTATTGCCGATTTCCGATTGCCAATTGCCAATTTCTTCCGGCACCGATTGAGCCAAAAATTGGCAATCGGCAATTGGCAGTCGGCAATTGAACTAATCTCCCAGATACGCTTCGATCACCTTCGGATCGTTCTTAATCTCGTGTGGTAAGCCGAGCGCGATTGATTTGCCGTAGTCCACCACTTGAATGCGCTCGCAAACGCCCATCACCACTTTCATATTGTGTTCGACGAGCAGAATCGTGAGACCGAAGCGATCGCGAATCTGACGAATCAGATGCAGCAGATCTTCCTGTTCCGAAGGATTCATTCCCGCGGCAGGCTCGTCGAGCAGCAGCAACTGCGGTCTGGTGGCGAGGGCGCGCACGATCTCGAGCCGGCGTTGTGAACCATAAGGCAGGCTGGTGCCGCCTTCGTGACACACGCGAGCGAGATCAAATATCTCGAGCAGTTCCAAACAGTAATCGCGATGCGTTTTCTCGTCGTGCGTGAATCGTGGCGTGCGTAAAACGGCATCGATCAAATTCTGGCCCATGTGAATGTGGCATGCCGTCATCACGTTTTCGAGCACCGACATGCTTGGGAACAGTCGAATGTTCTGAAATGTACGCGAGACGCCGCGAGATGCGATCTGATATGGACGCAGGCCGTCGATGCGCTGGCCGTTAAAATGAATCGTGCCGGACGTTGGCTGATAAACTCCGGTCAGCAGATTGAAAATCGTTGTTTTGCCGGCGCCGTTTGGTCCAATGAGGCCGTAGATCTCACCTTTCCTCACGGCCATGTCTAGTTCGTTGACGGCGCACAACCCGCCAAAGCGAATCGTCGTTTTATCAGTTTGCAGGATAACTGCCGATCCGTTGCTGCTCATCGGGGGTTGTCACCTCCGACTGAAGTTTCGCTTTGGGTTGGTGAACTGGCGGTGCCGCCGGGACCCTCGGTGAGTCGCCTGATACGTTTGCGGATACCCGAGAACGCGGCGGTCGAACCCAACAGTCCCTGTGGACGCGTGATCATAAGAATGATCAGCAGGAGGGAATAAATGACCATGCGATACTCGGCAAAGCCTCGCAGTCCTTCCGGCAGGATCGTCAGCAGGATTGCGCCCAGTACTGAACCGACAATCGATCCCAGGCCGCCGAGGATGATCATGATCAGGATTTCAAACGACTTGATGAACTCAAATGATTTCGGATTGAGATAACCGTCGAAGTGGGCCAGCAATACGCCGCCGGCTCCTGCCATCGCCGACGAAATCACAAACGCCATCACTTTGTAGCGCGTAGTGTTAACGCCCATCGCTTCGGCTGCAAGTTCATCTTCACGAATCGAGATCAGCGCGCGTCCGAAAGCGGAGTTAACGATGTTGTAGACGATGACGATGGTCAGAATGGCAATGAGAAAAATCCAGAAGAAACTCTTGACGATTGGGATTCCGGAATAACCGCGCGCGCCGCCGACAGCTTCGATGTTGTTGAGAAATACGACGATGATCTGACCAAAACCGAGTGTGACGATCGCGAGATAATCGCCTTTCAAACGCAGTGACGGAATACCTACTGCGAGCCCCGCAATTCCGGCAATCAAAGCTCCCACGATCGTGGCCAGCGTGAGTGCAACTACCCAACCCAGCGTTCCACCGCCGAGCGATTCGGCGAGAGGCATTCCGTAGTTGACGGAAAAGTAGGCCGATGAATACGCGCCCACCGCCATAAAACCCGCGTGACCAATCGAAAACTGGCCCGTGAAGCCATTGATCAGATTTAGGGAGACAGCGAGAGTGATCGAGATGCCGCAAAGCATCAGGATGCGGCTGTAGTAAGGACTGATTAATCGCCCCTGGAAGACGAAATCCAGGCCATAAAGGACGCCGATTACAGCGAGCGCGATGATGAGATTACGAAGATACCGAGGCATATGAATCCCGGTCCACAGATTACACAGATTGCACAGATTTTAGAATTGCACAGAGTTGGTAGTCTTAAACGAGTCTTGAAAAAAAGTCTGTGTAATCTGTGTAATCTGTGGACGGTTTAAACTTTCTCCTGAGCGACCGTGCCGAGAAGTCCGGAAGGTCGGAAAAGTAAGATCAAGATCAGTATCGCGAAGGCCACCGCGTCCTTATATTGCGGGTTAACGTAGCCAACCACCATTGTTTCGGTAATACCGATCAGCAATCCACCGAGCATCGCGCCGGGAATGTTGCCGATACCGCCGAGCACCGCCGCCACGAATGCCTTCAAGCCCACGAGGATTCCCATCAAAGGATCGATGCGCGGAATGCGTATCGCCACCAGCACACCCGCCGCCGCTGCCAACGCCGAACCAAGCGCAAACGTGAATGCGATGATTCGATCGGTGTTGATGCCCATCAGCTTCGCTGACTGTAAGTTGAACGAAACTGCGCGCATGGCGCGACCGGTCTTGGTGCGATAGACGATCAGTTGTAGTGCAACCATCAAGCCCAAAGCGATGATCAGCACGACGATGTCGGCGCTGTTGATGCTCGCGCCGCCAACCAGGTCGATGTTCTGCTTGCGGAAAAGTTCGGGGAAGAATTTTGGTTCGGCGCCGAAAACAACCTGACCACCATTCTCCAGCAACAGCGACACGCCGATTGCAGTGATAAGGGCAGTCAGTCGCGAATACTTGCGAACCGGACGGTACGCAAGCCGTTCGATAATCACGCCGATTGCGGCACAGATCGCCATCGCCAGCAGCATCACGACCAGGGCCGTAATCAGCGACGGTTCCAGGGTGCCGCCGCCGAGTAAACCTTTTGCCACGATACCGTCAGCGCTCATGCCGAGCATTTGTGCGCCGCGCGCGCCGAGACCGTTGGCAAGATAAAAGCCCATGAACGCGCCTACCATGTAGACATCGCCATGGGCGAAGTTGATCAGCTTTAGTACTCCATAGACCATGGTGTAGCCGAGCGCAATCAGCGAATAGATTGCGCCCAGAGATACACCGTTAATTAGTTGTTGGAGGAACGTGCTCATACTCGTGATTCACTGTTGCTTGCGTCCGAGAACCGGGCGGGCCGTAGCGATCACGGATTGGCCGCCTTAGTTGCTGCCGTGCCGGTTGAAGCGATTGGAGCTGCTTCCACCTGAACGCGTTCTTTCACCGCGTAGGTGCCGCCGTCTTTGATTTCGATCATGACGATTGGCTTCACGGCGTCGCGTTGTGCGTTGAAGGTGACTGCGCCAGTCACTCCAGGGAAGTCTTTGGTGGCTTTGAGCGAGTCGCGAATGTCTGGTCCACTGAGCGACTTGGAACGCTTGATGGCGTCAAACATGATATTGGCGGCGTCGTAAGCGGTGGCTGCGAGCGCGTCAGGCGTGCTGCCGTAACGTGCTTTGTAGTCGTTCACAAACTTCACCACTCGCGGATCGGTGTCGAACGGCGAGTAGTGATTGGTGAAATACGAACCGTTCAGCGCGGTGCCGCCGATTTTGTAAAGCTGTTCCGAGTCCCAGCCGTCGCCGCCGATTAGCGGAACCGTGATGCCCTTGTCACGCGCCTGCTTTGCGATCAAACCGACGTCGTTGTAGTAACCGGGCACGAAAATCACTTCCGGGTTAGCGCCTTTGAGCGACGTCAACTGGGCGTTGAAATCCTGATCGCCTTCCTGGTACGACTGCGTGGCGACAATCTTGCCGCCAAACTTGGCGAAGGTCTCGTTGATAACTTTTTCGAGACCGGTCGAGTAGTCGTTCTTGCGGTCAACCATGATCGCAGCGTTCTTGGCGCCGAGTGTCTTGGCGGCAAACTGCGCGATTGCGGCACCCTGGTAGGGATCGATAAAGCAACTGCGGAAGATGAAGTCGCCCTTTTTGGTTACTTCAGGATTCGTTGACGAGGGCGTAAGCATTGGTATCTGTGCATTTTGAGCGATTGGCGCCGCCGCGATTGAACGCGAACTGGCAACCTCGCCGAGAACTGCATGTACCTGATCCTGGGTTACAAACTTGGTCACAATTGTGGCTGCTTCCGACGCGTCAGAGCGATCGTCCTGCACCAACAATTCGACCTGTTTTCCATTGATGCCGCCGGCGGCGTTGATTTCATCCGCGGCTAATTTAATTCCGTTCACGGATGAAATGCCGAAGTTTGCTGTCGAGCCCGTGGTCGACATAAACACGCCGATTCGAACTTTGTCGTCGGCTCCTTGCGTTTGGCAGGAGGTGAGCAAACTCGCAATCAAAAGCGTCACTATCAGAATGCGTTTCATACAAATCCTCACAGGGCTAGAGTTTCTTTGACGAACTTAAGTCCGAACTGACTGAAGACGGTTGTCTTTTTCTCGTAGACGGGAGACCAGTAGCTTAATTCTGCCGTAATCGCGCTGAATAATAGCTTTCAGGCGCTGGTTACGCAAATCTTGCCACGAAAAAAACGAAAAAGTGCGAAGCTACAAAGAGGTACAAAAGCTACAAACTGAAGAAGTTCTGCCGGAAAGGCTGCCAGGCGTATGGAAATTCACGAGGTATTTGGGCAGTCTTCATGTCTTTGCGCCTTTGCACGAGAAAAATGATTTGTGCTTTTTGTGCTTCTTTGTGGCTGACTGACCTATTAAGATGCCCACGTGAAAACAAACCTACCCCACGTTGCGCCCGAGTTTGGCGATATGCGCCCGGACGAATTTCGTCGCCTGGGCCACGAACTGATTGATTGGATCGCCGCTTACTTCGAAAAAATTGAAGAACTTCCGGTGCTCGCCGCCATCGAGCCCGGCGACTTGAAATCTCAACTGCCTGGTGTTCCACCCTCCCAGGGTGAACCGATGGAAGAGATCATCGCCGATCTCGATCGCCTGATCGTTCCGGCGCTGACGCATTGGAGTCATCCTTCATTCTTCGCCTACTTCGCCACTTCAACCTCTGCGCCCGGCATCTTTGGCGAACTATTAAGTGCGGCTTTCGATAACAAAGCGATGCTCTGGCGGACGTCGCCGGCGTCCACCGAACTCGAAGAAGTTGTGCTTGATTGGCTGCGGCAAATGATGGGACTCGATCGCGGCATGCAGGGGATCATTTACGACACGGCTTCGGTCTCGAGTCTGCACGCAATCGCCGCGGCGCGCGAGGGAGTTGAAAAACGAATTCGCGAAGAGGGCATGAGCGGGCGTCCTGATTTGCCGTTGCTGCGTGTTTACGTCTCCGAACAGTCTCATTCGTCGATCGAGAAAGCCGTAATCACACTCGGCCTGGGCCAACGCAGTTTGCGCAAGATTCCCACTGACTCGGAATTTCGCATGGATGCCAACGCACTTGCCGCGGCGATCAAAGAAGATAAGCAGAACGGATATCTGCCCTTCTGTATCGTGGCAACGATTGGTACCACGTCAACTTCAAGTATCGATCCGGTAAAAGAGATTGTTCCGATCGGCGAAGAACACGCGATGTGGTTGCACGTCGATGCCGCGTATGCGGGCTCGGCGGCGATTGTGCCTGAACTGCAACATATTCTCGCCGGTTGTGAACGAGCTGATTCCCTGGTGACCAATCCACACAAGTGGCTTTTCACGCCGTTTGATCTCTCAGTGCTGTATTGCCGTCACATGGATTTACTCAAACGCGCATTTTCACTCGTGCCCGAATACCTGCGCACGCCGGAACAGGAAAAAGTGCGTAGTGGATCTGACTACGGCATCCAGCTCGGTCGTCGCTTTCGCGCGTTGAAGTTGTGGATGGTGATGCGCTACTTCGGACACGATGGCCTGGCAGCGCGTATTCGCGAGCATTGTCGTCTCGCAAAACTGTTTGCGTCGTGGGTCGATGAATCGCCGGACTGGGAGATGCTGGCGCCGGTGCCGCTCGGGCTCGTCTGTTTCCGCGCGTGTCCAGAAAACGCAGACAACCTCGATGCGTTGAACGAAGCGATCATGCATGCAGTCAACACGAGCGGGCGCGCGCTGCTCTCGCACACACGTTTGAACGATAAGCTTACCTTGCGACTCGCGATTGGAAATATTCGCACCACCGAAGAACATGTGCGTCAGGTGTGGGAGTTGCTGAATCAGACCTTGCGGAGGACCAATGAGACAAATTCTTAAACTCAAACTGATCGTCATCCTGGCTGTTTGCACAGTAGCCGCATATACGCAGGACACGAAGAATTTCGCGAAGGACAATCTCTCTTTCGACTACCCGGCTGCATGGCAGCTCCAGGATGAAACGAACGCCGATGCGCAGCAGTTTACGTTGGCGAAGGCAAACAGTGATGTGCAGGTCAGAATCTTCGTTCACAAGGGGCGAATCACGCCGGAGAAATTTCCGGATGCGAAGAAGGCGTTCATCGATCCGTACGTGGCGGCGACCACGAAGCAGTTTGTGGACATGGGAGCGAAGCCGGAGCAGGTGCCGGATACTTCCGAGATCGGAGGAGTTAAGGCAGACGGGGTAAGCATCAATGCGTCCCTCGGCGGTGAAGCCGGGGCTGCAAAAATCTACTGGGCGCTGGTGGGACAGCGAGTGGTGGTGATGACGATCTTCGGCCCGGATAAGCAGATGAAGCAACTGACGACGAATTGGGATCTGGTGCGAAACAGTGTGAAGGTAATCGATCCGAAGGCGATACCCGCCGCGTCACCAAAAGCGTCGCCGTGAGTCTGATATGATAATTTCCGCCCCTCACAGGAGATCCTCACATGCACGAAAACAGAGTTGCTACGGCAATCGTCGATGCCGCTTATAAAATACATTCGACTCTGGGCCCCGGCCTTTTGGAGTCCGTCTACCAGACCACTCTCAACTTCGAATTACAAAAGCGAGGATTAATCGTCGCTCAACAGGTTGGGCTGCCGGTGCATTATGAAAGCATAAAACTCGAGCTTGGCTTTCGAGTCGATCTGATCGTAGAAAATAAGGTAATTATTGAGATCAAATCGACAGAAACACTTGCTCCAGTACACAAGAGGCAACTGCTAACGTATTTGCGTCTTACGAAGCTTCGACTGGGCCTGCTGATCAACTTCAATGTGGAGTTCATTAAGGATGGAATACATAGAGTTGTTAATGGCTTGGGTCCGTAGCGAGATTTGCCACGCAAAGACGCAAAGACGCAAAGGAGGATGGAGTAAACTTTGCGTCATCTTTGCGACTTTGCGTCTTGGCGTGGCAAAAACAATTTTCGCCGCTTTGACCTTCATGTTTCTCGCAAGCCTCTGCCTCGCGCAGACGCGGCAGCCGATGCGCGCGGCGGATGTTGTGCGGGTGGCGAATGTCACCGACGCCCAGATATCACCGAATGCGCAGTGGGTCATTTACACGGTTTCTTCCACGGACGAAGACAAGAACATCAGCACCCTCTGGCTGGCGCGCCTCGGGTTTGATCCGCAAACACCGATTCCCACTCCCACACCACGGCGCCCGGGGCCGTATGTCGATTGGTCGGACATTCGCACCGCACCACGACTGCTGCTTCCCTCAGGCTGGAATGCTTCAACGCCACGCTGGTCTCCGGATGGCAACTCAATCGCGTTTCTCTCCAACCACGACGATCAGGACGGCCTCTGGGTGGTTAAGTTAGACAAACCAGAACCTCGCCTGCTTGCTCCAATTACCTCCACCAACTTTTATATCCCATACGCCGCCGAATCATTCTCGTGGTCACCAGACTCTCGCCGCATCGCCTTCATCTCCGCCAGGGCCGAAACCGTGGAACCCCCCATACCCGGCCGGCGAACTGACGATCCGCGCGTGATCGATCGCATCCAGTACAAGTCGCGAACATCATTTTCCGATAATCGTCGCACGCATGTTTGGTTCGTCGATGTTGAACGACCGGTGCCGCAGCAACTAACAACCGGCCCGTTCTACGATCACGCGGTTGACTTCAGTCCACGTGGCGATGAAGTCCTGTTCTTATCAAACCGCGAACCCGACATGGACGCCCATAACAACTCCGACATCTTCGCCGTCGATCTCAGCGGTCAAACACGACAAATAACTATCACCAAAGGCTGTGAATACACTCCCGTCTGGTCGCCTGACGGAAAATCGATTGCTTACACCGCAACGACACGCGAGATAACAACGATCGACAGCGTCGCAGAAGACACGCACCTTTTTGTCATTCCGGCAGCGGGTGGCGCGGGAAAAGAACTGGCAACTGAACAGGATCGCCGCGTGCGTACTCCGAGATGGTCACCTGATGGCCGCTCGATTATTTACTTCGCGGGTGATCGTGGCTACACCACTATCTTCAAAACCGGAAGCGACGGCGGCAAGGTCAGTCGCTTTTCATTATTCACTCTTGATGGGCAACTCGCGGGCGGCTTTGAAACACAGGAGTCAAAACAGCGCACCGAAGCCAATTCGTCGTTAGCCCTGGCCCAACCATTTCAGATCACGAGCTTCAGCATCAGCAAACGATCACAAACGTTTGCTCGCGGTAATAACATTGAGGTCTCGTTTCCGTTTGTCGTTACGATGGGAAATGCGCTGCGTCCGAGTGAAGTTTGGGCCGGAGCCGGAACTCTGGTGCCGATGCGCCGGCTCAGCGCACACAACGACTCGTTGGTGCGATCTCTGCGATTGGTCCTGCCCGAAGAGTTCACGTTTCCAAGCTTCGACGGCACGCAGATCCAGGGCTGGGTGATGCGGCCACCGGGTTGTAGCAGCGATCGAAAGTGTCCGCTGATTCTGAGTATTCACGGTGGTCCACATGGGATGTACGGCTGGTCGTTCAACCCGGCTTTTCAGGTCTACGTGTCGCGTGGTTATGGCGTGCTGTTCCTGAATCCGCGCGGCTCGAGTGGTTACGGGCAGAAGTTTTCCGATGGCACGATCAACGAATGGGGCGGCGGCGATTATCGCGATTTGATGCTGGGTGTTGACGATGCGCTGAAAAAGAACTCGTGGATCGACGCGACGCGAATGGGTGTGACCGGCGGCAGTTACGGCGGGTTTATGACCAACTGGATCATCACGCAAACGCCGCGATTCCGTGGCGCGGTGGCGGTGGCGAGTTTGAGTAATCTGATCAGTTTCTATTCAACGTCGCTTTATCAGGATTTGATTCACGCGGAGTTTGGCGGTTTTCCGTGGGACAACTTCGATCTACTTTGGCAGTGGTCTCCAATTCGTTACGTGCGGCAGGTGCAAACGCCGACACTCTTTATTCATGGCGAGAACGACAACGACGTGCACATCACGCAGGCGGAGGAGATGTACATGGCGTTGAAACGACGCGGTGTGGAGACAGTTTTCGTCCGTTATCCACGCGAGGGACATGGATTACGCGAGCCGAAACACCGCATCGACGCGCTGGAACGGACGATCAACTGGTTCGACGCTCATGTGAAGTTAGGAAACTAATCACGTAAGATATCACCACGAAATTGAAACCAGACTTGGAAAAAATCAAGCGGGTATTGAGCCGGTGTTTACGGCTTCGTTGCCCGGCGTGTGGGAAGTCGCGGATCGTGACGCAGCCGTTCCAGATACGACATCACTGCCCCGATTGTCTCGCGCTATTTAAACGTGAAGAAGGGTTTTTCGTGGGCGCGATTCTGGCCAACGTCGTGACCACGGAATTCATTATCCTGGCAGTTTGTTTCTTTTTCCTACTGGTTGTTGGCGTTGATTACGACCGCGTTCTGATCCTTTTGTTCCTCGCAGCCGTCATCTTTCCAGTCGCCTTCTATCACCACAGTTGGAGCTTATGGCTCGGCTTCGACTACCTCGTCGAATCCCTCCCCACTTACACCAAACCCAAGTAATTACCCACAAAAAGGCACAAAAGTCACAAAATGAACTATTGAAGTGAACTGGCCAAAGGGAAATTAAAGAGAGGTTAATGAGCGCCTCGCACTCAGTAAAAACGATCTTTTGTGCTTCGTGTGCCTTTTCGTAGCTTATCCGCGGTTTGTGCGTATTTGCGGCGCTGGGTTATACTGCGCCGAGATCGCCCGCCCGCAGATCCAACAGGTTCAGAGCATTATGAACTTGCTCCCTGTTAGTAGAGAGCGTGGCGACGACTACAAGTTTCGGATTTTGAAAGAGAATTATGCGCCATCATTCCAGGCGCCATCCCACAAATACCCACATTAATCTTTGCGCAGAGCAAACGCCTCGCCCAACGGCTTGCAGGCGCCGCCCTGTGCCTCAACAACACCTAGAAAAGGCTGGTAATGGCAAAACAACTAATTGTGAGCGTCAACGGACGCGAGAAGAAAATTGCGATCATTGAAGACGACAAGGTCTCTGAGTTCTACATTGAACGTGGTGAACAACATCAGGGAATCGTCGGGAACATTTATAAGGGACGCGTCATGCGGGTTTTGCCCGGCATGCAGTCCGCTTTCGTAGACATCGGCCTCGAACGCGACGCCTTCCTCTACGTCTCCGACTTCTTTGACGAAGAAGAAGAGTTCGAAAGAATCGTCATCGACAAGTCGAAGAAGGGCACGCCCGACGCCGAGCATGCCGCGGCGGAAGAAGTCGCTCTCAACCGCGTCGAGCGAGAACAACGCATCGAAGCAACTCACGAACGCTCTGAGCCGCTGCAAGAGCCGGAAGCACATGTCGCCGAAGAAGCTGCGGAAGTCGCGGAAACCGCGGAATCACAGGACACTGCTCGTGGTCGTCGCGGACGCCGTGGCCGGCGCGGTCGACGCTGGGAAAAGGGCGACGAAGCCGCACCTCTAGCACCACCCTCATCACCGCAGTTCGAAATCCCAGACACACCGTTTGTCGCCGGCGATCCTGGCATCGAGCGCATCGTTGATGAAGAAGAGACGGCTGCGAATGGCGAGATGTTCAAAGATGCTCGCCTGCAGGAACGCCTCTTCGATCAGATTCATGCGGTCGAATTCAACATGGAAGACGATTACCGCACTGCCGAAGTGGGTTCGATACTCTCCGGCGGTTTTGGTGAAGATTCGTTTGAGCGAATTGACGATGGCGCCAGTGATGAAGAACCGATTCGTGAAGAACGGCGTCTTCAGGAGGCACATCTTGCGAGTTTCATCGACGACGTCGCTTCCGACACACTGAGTGCCGGCAGCTTTCAGCGCATCAGCGACGATGAAGACGAAGCCGCAGGCGTTGATGTAGTGACCGAGAAACAACCCAGCAAACGCTCACGCAAGGGGCCCGCGGCCGGAGCTGACAAGAAAAAACGACCTACCAAAGCTGCTGCACCCAGTAAAGCTTCGAAGAAGAAATCTTCGAGCAAAAAGTCATCCAAAAAGAAAGCCGCTGGTACTGAAGCCAGTGATGATTCTGAAAGCTACGCCGATTCAGAAGCGAGCGTAATCGACAGCCAATCGCGTGCTGAGTTCGCTACGCGACGAGGTGGACGCCGTCGCCGCCGTCCGAGCAAAAACAAACCGGGTTCGGCACCCGCGGAAAATGAGAACGCCGGACAAGTAGATGGACAGGACGACGACGTCGAGCCGATTCAGTTTGCAGAACCTCAGGAAGAGATCGTTGCTCCACCACCGCCGCCGCCGCCACCGGCTGAGAACCCACGTCCGCGCCAGCGGGAACAGCGTGGCCAGCGGGACCAGCGCGATCAACGTGGCCATCGAAGCCAGTCGCGTCGCGAGCGACATCAACCTGCGATTACCGATCTGCTGAGCGAAGGCCAGGAAATCCTGGTTCAAATCGCCAAGGAGCCAATCGCCAAAAAAGGCGCCCGCATCACTTCGCATATCGCGTTGCCGGGACGATTTCTGGTCTATATGCCGACCGTGGAACACGTCGGCGTGTCGCGCAAGATTGAGTCAGACAACGAACGGCACCGGTTGCGAAAGTTGATTCAGACGATTCGCGCCGAAGAGGACATTCCTTCAGGCGGCTTTATCGTGCGCACTGCCGGAGTCGGAATCAGCGACAAGGATTTACGCGAAGACGTGCGTTACCTTGTGCGCACCTGGCTCGACATCCGCGGTTCGGCTGAGAAATCGAAAGCACCATCGCTCGTCCATCGCGATCTGGATCTGGTCCAACGCCTGCTGCGCGATCAACTTTCAGACGACTTCGAATCGATTCGCGTTGATTCTGAGGAGGAATACCAGGCGATTGTTGAGTTTATCAATCGCATTCAACCGCGTCTCGTCAGGCGAGTGAAGCTGTACACGAAGGATCAACCGATCCTCGAAGCGTATGGCGTGCAGGCGGAGATCGATAAAGCGATCAAGCCGCGTGTTTGGCTCAAGTCGGGCGGTTACCTCGTTATCAATCAAACCGAGGCGCTGGTTGCGATCGACGTCAATACAGGCAAGTTTGTTGGACGTGGCAGCGGTCGTTTGGAAGACACCATTACGCGGACAAATCTCGAGGCCGTGGACGAGATAGTGCGCCAGATTCGCCTCCGCGATCTCGGCGGCATCATTGTGCTCGACTTGATCGACATGGAAGAGCGTCGCAACCGGCAAAAGGTGATGCAGGCGTTGCAGGAAGCTTTGCGCAACGACAAGTCGCCGACGAAGGTGTTGTCGTTCAACGACTTTGGCCTCGTGATCATGACGCGCAAGCGTGTGAAGCAGTCGCTCGAGCGAACGCTTTGCTCGCCCTGCAACTACTGTCAGGGCGCCGGCTTGGTGAAGTCGCCGCAAACGATCTGTTATGAGTTACTCGAAGACGCACGCCGGCTGGCTCGGGAGATTAACGGCGATAAAGACAACAAGCAGGTTACGTTGCGGATTAATCCCGATGTCGCAAAGGCTTTGCGTACCACTGAACGCGATGTGATGCTGGAGATTGAAGACTATCTTGGTCCAATCGACATCACGAGCGATCCCGCGATTCACCAGGAGCAGTTTGATTTCGCCGTCACATAAAATCCATCCACAGATTACACAGAGACTAAATCTGCGTAA
Source organism: uncultured Acidobacteriota bacterium (assembly GCA_963708055.1). Lineage (GTDB taxonomy): Bacteria > Acidobacteriota > Blastocatellia > Pyrinomonadales > Pyrinomonadaceae > PSRF01. Next base: position 5,230,302 of record OY970193.1, read on the forward strand.
TCTGTGGATAGTTTTCTGTTAACGTGCTGGTAGAGAATGTCGCGTTGCTGTGGGATGAAGCCGGCTTCGCGAATCAGGTATTGCAGCATCTGCTCGTCGGCTCGATTCTGAGCACCCGCCGCTGACACCACGTTTTCCTCAATCATGATCGAGCCCATGTCGTTGGCGCCGTAGCGCAGGGCCACCTGGCCCAGGCGCAGGCCCTGTGTCAGCCACGACGATTGGAAGTTTTCGATGTTGTCGAAAAACAGTCGCGAGACGGCGAGCATCTTCAGATAATCCACACCCGTCGGTTCGTCTTTGATCTTTCGACCGAGCGCGGTGTTTTCGCGTTGGAAGGTCCAGGGGATAAACGCCGTAAACCCGCCCGTCTCATCTTGAAGATCGCGAATCCGTTGCAAGTGCCTGACGCGATGCTCGATCTTGTCGCCAATTCCAAACATCATCGTGGCGGTCGAGCGTAGTCCAACGCGATGGACCGCGCGCATCACATCCAACCACTCGTCAGTGGTGCACTTGGTTGAAACTCGCTTACGCACTTCGTCGTCGAGAATCTCGGCGCCGCCGCCCGGCAGGCTGTAGAGTCCGGCGTCTTTCAGTCGCGCCATGATCGTCTCGTAATCGAGTTTTGTGATCAGGTGGAGATTGTGTATTTCCGGTGGCGAGAAGCAGTGTAACTGGAATCCCGGGTATTTAGCGCGCAGCGAGCGCAGCAGATCTTCGTACCATTCGAGGCCGAAGTCGGGATGCAGACCACCCTGCATCAACACGCCCGTACCGCCGAGCGCAATCGTCTCGTCAATCTTGTCGCAGATCTCTTCAAACGTGCGGACGTAAGTATCGGGAGCACCCGGGCGGCGATAGAACGCGCAGAACGTGCAGACGACGTTACAAACGTTCGTGTAGTTGATGTTGCGATCGATGATGTAGGTGACGATGTTGTGCGGATGGCGGCGCGCGCGAATCTCGTCGGCAGCGACGCCCATGCGGGCAATGTCGTGCGATTCGAGTAGTTGCGTGCACTCGTCAACGGTCATCCGCTCACCGGCGAGCACGCGATCGAGGATTGGTTGAATACTGGTGGCTGACATGGCTTTGAGAAAAGTTTCTCACGCGGCGGCACAACGGCGCAACGGCGGTTCAGGTTCGCTGCGCCGTCGCGTCCCTGCGTGAGAAATCTTAAATAAACCGCAACGGCTTCACGCGCTCAATCAACCCGTGCTTGAACGCCAGCTCAAAATAGAGCCGCAATCCCTTTTCCATCGACTCATCTACTTCGAAAACGATGTTCTCCGTCAGGTAGTTTCGCAGTTCCTCGAGTCGCATCGGGATTTTGTCTTGATACGAATGAACTATCTCTTCGATGTGAGCCACGCCTTCATCGCGCGCGCCGGCGAAGTCGACAAGGCGCGCGCGTTCCTCGGCATCGTCTCGCACCATCCACATCGCAAAAACAAACCCCAGACCGGTGTATTCCTTCCAGAGACTGGCCATGTCCCAAACGTTCAATCCCTGGCGTGGAAACGCCATTCCGGGATCGCCGATAATCAACGCCGCATCATTCTTCTCGAGCATCTCGGCAAGATCCGGCGCGCGCGTGGTCCACTCGGGTTCGCGGTCCAGAAATTCTCTGAAGATAACTTTCACGAGGGTCGCCGAAGTGCGCGACGACTGATCCAAAGCGACCGTTTGAATATTCTCGAGCCGCTTGTTTTTTGAAACCAGCACGACGCTCAACACTTCTTTTTGCGAACCGACACAAACGTTTGGGACAAGCAGGCCGCCGGCGATGCGCTGATACTCAATCACCGGGATCAACGCGCCTTCAACGGTTGATGCCGAAAGCAGTTGCGCGCAGCGCGCGGGCACAGCTTCAACAAATTCGACGCTACCCTCGTGGCGTCCGTGTTGAAAACTCCAGATTAAAGGCGCTGAATTTAAGTAGCTCGAAGCGGCGAGTCGAAAAGGGGCGTTCATGCAGTTGCCAGTATATCCACAGATTCCGGAGATTATCTAATCGGATAATTGGAGGCTCAAATCGGTGAAATCTATGGATTAATCCGCGGAATCTGTGGATACTATTCGCCGATGCCAATTTTTGACGTGAGTGTTCCTATCAGCCACGACTTGCCAACCTGGCCGGGCGATCCTGCGGTGGAGATTCGCGATTCGTGCATCCTGTCGGAACACGGGGCCAATGTTTCCATGCTCAACTTCGGCGCGCACACCGGCACGCACGTCGATGCGCCGGCGCATTTCATCGAAGGCGCGGGCAAGGTTGAGTCGATGGCCCTCGACGTCTTGATCGGCCCCGCGGAAGTGATTGAAGTTCCGTCAGACAATCTCGAGATTAACGAACAGTTTGTGCTGGACCACTGCCCTCCGGGCACTGAACGAATCCTTTTCAAAACGCGCAACTCCGCGTTCTGGAGCGAAAGTGAGTCGCAGTTTCGTAAGGACTTTACTTATCTTTCACTCGACGCGGCCCAACGCCTGGTCCAACAGGGATTAAAACTGGTCGGAATCGATTACCTGTCAATCGAAAAATTTGGCTCAGAGAATCACGAGACTCACGTAGCGCTGCTGTCACACGGCGTCGTAATTCTCGAAGGCTTGAATCTGGCTGACATTTCTCCGGGTCATTACGAACTGATCTGTTTGCCGTTACGTTTACGAAGCAACCTGGGCGACGGCGCTCCTGCACGAGTCGTGCTGCGATCTTAAATCTGTGTAATCTGTGTAATCTGTGTAATCTGTAATCTGTGTAATCTGTGGACAAACAAGCTGATCCCAAATATCGCGAACGTGTTTATGCCATGGTGCGTCGCATCCCTTCGGGCCAGGTGATGACTTACGGCCAGATCGCCGAACTACTCGGCGACGGTTACACACCGCGCACCGTGGGTTTTTGCATGCATGCCGCACCCGACGGTACGCCGTGGCATCGCGTGGTTAACGCGCGTGGCGCTTGTTCGACGGGCAACATCGTTCTGCCGCACGATAAGCAACAACGCCTGCTCGAACGCGAAGGGGTCGAGTTTGATGAACACGCTCGTTGCGATCTGCAACGTTTCCTTTTCATTCCGAAGACGAAATCACAAAGGCCGAAAGGTGCGACTCTGTACAAAAGTTCATCCAACCGAGGAGTAAAACGATGAGTTCAGATTCGATGCAACCACGTGTTCCTTACCAGGTGAGCCCGCCTCGTTACTCCGTGTCGCACCAGATGGTAACGACTGCTTTTGAGTTGCCGAACTATCGCGTGGTGCAGAACCTCGGCGTGGTGCGCGGCATCGTGGTCCGTTCGCGAAATATCTTTGCCACGATCGGCGCTGGGTTTCAGACGATCGTCGGCGGGAACATCACGGTTTGGACCACACTCTGCGAACAGACACGCCACGATGCCTTCGAGATCATGATTCAACACGCCACCGAACTCGGAGCCAACGCGGTCATCGGCGCGCGTTACGATACGACCGAACTGTCGCAGGGTGTCACTGAAGTTTTGGCTTACGGAACGGCGGTGATTGTCGAGCCTACAGATCCGGGAGAGAGTTATCGTTCATGAGTCTCGAAAATGTTCCCTTTGCCAAGCTGCTTGGCATTGAGATTGAATCGATGGAGCCCGGACATGCGGAGCTCACGATGGAGGTCCGGGACGATCTCAAACGAAATGGCGGCATCGCACATGGCGGCGCCATCGCCAGCCTGATCGACTCGGCGATGGCAATGGCGATCGTGCCGCTGCTTGGCGAAAACGAACGCGCCACGACGGTCGATCTCACGATTCATTATCTGCGTCCGTTGAGTGAGGGGACAGCGCGCGCCTCAGCGCGGGTGGTTCGTGCAGGGAGACGAATTGTCACTGTCTCGGCGGAGTTATTCGATCACCAGGGGAAACTCGCGGCCACTGCAATCAGCACCTACATGAAAATAACTTAGCCACGGATTTACACGGATAAAAACTGCTTTTTATCCGTGATTATCCGTGTCATCCGTGGTCTGGTATTATCCTCGCGTGGAAGATTTACGGAAATTCGCCCTTTACTTTCGGAATTATAAAGCTCAACTCACACTCGGAATCCTTTGTATCCTTGTTAGCCAAACTCTCAGCCTTTTTATTCCCTACATAGTCGGCCAGGCAGTTGACGAAAATTGGAATGAAGTTTCCTGGACGAAGCTCACAATTTCTGCCGGCAAAGTGTTGGGAGCGAGTCTAGTCAGCGGCCTTTTTCTATTCCTGCAACGCAGAATTCTCATCGGCATGTCGCGCAACATCGAGTACGACATGCGCCAGGAGTTTTACAACCACCTCGTAAATCAACCGCTCTCGTTTTTTCACGAACATCGCACCGGCGACTTGATGGCGCGCGCCACGAACGATATGTCGGCGGTCAGGCAACTTGCCGGGCCGATGATCATGTATTCGATGCAGACGTTGTTTGTCGTCGTCCTCGTGTTGCCGTTGATGCTCATCCTCAACTGGTGGTTGACGTTGTTGTTGTTTGTAACGATGCCACTCGTTTCGTTGACGGTTAAGTTTTTTGGCCAGCAGGTGCACACGCGTTTCGAGAAGATCCAGGACTTCTTTGGACAGATCACGGCGCGCGCTCAGGAAAACTTCAGCGGCGTGCGCGTGGTGCGCGCTTACGCGCAGGAAGAGGCCGAGATGGCCGCCTTCAACAAGCTCAACTGGGAATATGCGCAACGCAATCTTGGGCTGGTGAAGGTCGAAGCGTTGATGCGGCCGTTGATGGTGTTTCTAATCGGCTTTGGTTATTTGCTGATCATGTGGGCGGGCGTGCCCCTCGCCGTGCGCGGCGAGATAACGGTCGGCGAGTTCACGATGTTTAATCTCTATCTCACGCGATTGATCTGGCCGCTCATTGCGCTCGGTTACGTAGTGAATCTCTATCAAAGAGGGACGGCGAGTCTGAAACGGCTCAATTCCATTCTGCGGATCAATCCGCTCATCGCCGACGCGCCCGGCGTGGTTGAGCAGCCGCCAATCAAAGGAAAGATCGAGTTTCGTGATCTGACGTTTCGCTATCATCCTAACGACGAGCCGGTGCTCAGGGATCTGAACCTCACGATCCCTGCAGGACACACCGTGGCTTTCGTTGGACGCACCGGGAGTGGTAAATCGACGGTAGCCAATCTGATTCCGCGCCTGATCGACGCACCCGATGACACACTCTTTATCGATGGGATCGACATTCGCGATTATCCAATCGCCCAGTTGAGACAAAGCATCGGTTACGTGCCACAGGAAACGTTTCTATTCAGCGACTCGGTGCGTGGAAACATAGCGTTTGGAGTTCCCGACGCGAAGACGGCCGACGTTGAATGGGCGGCAGAGATTGCCGGTTTATCTGAGGATATTGCGGGATTTCCTGATCGTTTCGACGCGCTCGTCGGCGAGCGGGGAATTACACTCTCGGGCGGACAAAAACAGCGCACCGCGATAGCGCGAGCGGTTTTGCGTGAACCGAAGATCCTGATTCTTGACGACGCGCTCTCGTCAGTTGATACCTATACCGAAGAGAAAATTCTGGGTCAGCTTCGCGGCGTGATGCGCGATCGCACCAGTGTGATCATCTCGCATCGCGTTTCCACGGTGCGAGAGGCCGACCTGATTTGCGTTTTGGATGAAGGACGCATCATCGAGCAGGGAACTCACGACGAGTTGCTCGCGCTCGGTGGTGAATATGCGGATTTGCATGAACGACAATTACTCGAGGAAGAACTTGCGGCTACGTAATTGAGCCACAGATAACACGGATGAAATCGGATTTAAATCCGTGTAATCCGTGGCAACAGAGATCGATGTCAACAGCGGTAAAGCAATATCACGAAGAAGAAGCGATCGGTAAGACGTACGATCTGCAGGTTGCGCGGCGTTTGCTGCGTTACCTGAAGCCGTACCGGCACCTGTTGGTCGGCGCGCTTGCGTTTACGCTGTTGTTGAATTTGATTGGAGCCCTACAGCCCAAGTTCACGCAGTATGCGATCGATTGGCACATCCTGCCGCGACAGCTCGACGGCCTGATGTTGCTGGTTATTCTATATCTCGCTTCGCAACTCCTGCGTTTAGTCTTCTCCTACTTTCAATCGATCCTCGTCAACAGTATCGGACAGTACGTGATGTTCGATATTCGCAAGGAACTCTACAGCAAACTGCAGCAGCAGGAGGTTGCGTACTACGATCGCAATCCGGTTGGCCGCATCATGACGCGTTTGACCACTGACGTCGATTCACTCAACCAGTTGTTCACGGAAGGCGTTACCGATCTACTCGGCGATCTGGTGATGATCGTCGGCATCATCTCGGTGATGTTGTGGATGGACGTGAAACTCACGCTCATCAGCCTGCTGACAGTGCCGCTGCTATTTGCGGCAACTACCTGGTTTCGCAAAGGTGCGCGCAAGGGTTACGACATGGTGCGCACGCGTATCGCGCGTATCAACGCTTTCTTGCAGGAGCACTTTGCAGGGGCGCAGACAGTTCAGATCTTCAATGCGGAAACGAAGTCGCTCAGTACGTTTGATCGGATTAACGATCAATACCGTCACGCAAACATCGAAACGATTTTCTATTACGCGGTGTTTTTTCCGCTCGTCGATCTGATCGGCGCGATTGGTGTGGCGCTTGTGATTTGGTACGGCGGTTATCGCGTGATGCAAAACACGCCGGAGCATACCGTGCTCACACTCGGCGCGCTGGTGGCGTTCTTTCAGTATTCACAATCGCTGTTTCAACCGATCCGAGATATCTCAGATAAGTACAACGTCCTCCAGGCCGCGGTTGTCGCTTCGCATCGCATCTTCAAGACACTCGATCAACCGGTTGCAGTTTTAACTCCGGAGAAGCCGCTCATAGCCGCGCGCGCGCGTGGCCGCATCGAGTTTCAGAACGTTTGGTTTGCTTACAAGGAAGAAGACTGGGTCCTGAAAGACGTCTCGTTTACCGTCGAGCCGGGTCAGTCGATCGCGCTGGTCGGGCATACGGGTTCAGGCAAGACGACGATCACGAATCTGTTGATGCGTTTCTACGACATTCAAAAGGGCCGGATTCTGCTTGATGGGGTTGATCTGCGTGATTGGGATTTGAACGCGTTGCGGAAGAACTTTGCAGTCGTGCTTCAGGAAGTGTTTCTCTTCAGCGGAACGATCGAGGGAAACATTCGTCTCGGGCGGGAAGATATTTCGGAGGATCGAGTACGCTGGGCTGCGCAGGAAGTGCACGCCGATGGCTTTATTTGTCGTTTGAAAGACCAATACCAGGCGGAAGTACGCGAACGCGGCGCGGGCTTGTCAGTCGGGCAGAAACAACTGATCTCATTCGCGCGGGCTCTCGCGTTTGATCCGGCGCTGTTGATTCTCGACGAGGCTACCAGTTCCATCGACACCGAAACCGAGCAGTTGATTCAGCGAGCGATTGAACGAGTAATGCGCGATCGCACCTCGATCGTCGTCGCGCACCGGCTTTCAACCATTCAGAATGCTGACCGGATCATCGTCCTTCATCACGGTGAGATTCGCGAGCAGGGAACTCATCAGGAATTGTTGGCTGAGCGAGGGTTGTATTGGAAACTTTATAAACTCCAGTACGCCGACTCGAAATCAGTATTAGCCACGGATTAAACGGAAAAACACGGATCCAGCATTTGAACTGAATCCGTGTTATCCGTGTTTATCTGTGGCCTATTTTCCGGTGGCTCTAGTTTGCAGTGGCACGAGGCCTTCGAACGATTTATAGATCTGGAGATACATCTGCGTTTCGCGCGGGATGAGCGTGCGCCAGCCATCGCCGCCACGTTTCAAATATCCCGGCAGCTTGGCGGCGTTCGAGTTGTATCCGGCCGCAAGCAACTCACTCGGAGTTGCGAGCTTCGCGTTCAACGCATATTGCACTTCATCATTCGCGGTTAGATCGTTCCAGGTATCGTGCATGTAAAGCAACATCGCCTGCAGCGCGTTGCTGTGGTTGCGCATGCCGGTGACGAAATCGGGAGTCAACCCCACGCCCGGATGACGCGAACGCACGAGGTTGTAAGCCCACGGAATCATCTGGACCATGCCACCCGCTCCTGCCGAACTCACTGAATAGCGATAAGTGTCGAGCTCGTTCAACGCAAACAGGGAATAGATCTCATCGTAAAGCGCCAGCCGATTCTCCTCGCGAAAACGTTGGTGATCGACGTGCTCTACAACACACAACCGTTCAGCAACGTCAATCAGCACCGGCGAAACCGTTACGCCTCTTTCGCGCAAACGCTTGGCGGCGAGATCCAGCATGTTGCGCACGTACGACTGCCCGGAGCGCATCAGATCTTTGGAAAGCAACGCCGGATGAGCCGAAGTGTAGTAAGCCGTTTCGAGATACTTGCCGCCTCTTTCAATCGGATATTCGATTGTGAGCGGCGCAAGCGATTTGCCCTCCGGCGTCAAGATTGTCATGGCGGTGTTAACGCCATTAGCGCGAATGATGCGCACGTTGACCGAAATTCCTTCGGAAGAGATGGCGTTGACTTCGGAGCCTTTCGTAAGAAAGGTCTTTTTCGACATCGTGACGAAATGCGTGCGCCCCGTTTCGCGATCCAAAGCTGCGATCGTCACAAACTCAATTTGCGTCACTGCCATCGCAGTCGGTTTCGGTCGCGTCTTGAACATGCGCTGCGCTTCCGAAATGCGGGACTGGATCAACGACGGCGTCAGATGCATGATCGGCGTCGTAGTTCTCTTTTGGGGATCCAGCTCAATTGTCGGGAGGCTGGGATTGACGTCAGCCGGTTTGGCCTGCGGGGCGGCCGTTGGCGTAACCGTTTTCTCTTCCTGCGTGACCGGCGTCACAACTCGTGGGCGAACTCCGCTACTTTCCTGCGCCTTCATTTCGACGGCGGCAAAAAGAACGGCGACAACAAATAGGGCGAGACGAGCACTTGATTTCATAGTGATTCTCAGGAGAGTTGTAGAACTTTCGGACTAAAAATTACTCACCGGGGGGCGGCAAGCGTTGGCTTAGATTCGCGCATGCCGCCGCCGGTTGTCAATCCTTTTTGTCCGCGGATTACACAGATGGAGCTTCAGCCAGATGAAATCTGCGTAATCTGTGGACTAATCGACAGCGAAGCCGATATTCACCACCGCGGTTATGTCCTTATCGACTGCCGACGTGTCGTTCATACCCGAATCTGACACTTCGGTCGAATCCGCCGGGGTGATCTGCAGCACGCCCATGCGAGCCGTGCGGACGCTACCGATCGAGCTGCCGGTACTCTGTGCTATTTGCTCAGCTCGTTTCTTGGCGTCTTTAGCGGCCTCAGCCAACATCTCGATCTTGATGTCGCCGAGATTCGTGATGAGATACTCAGGCGCCATCGACTCGATCAGGATGCCTTGATTAATCAACTCAGTCGCCTCGCGGGCGATCTGGCCGATTTTATCGACATCAGTTGACCGCACGGAAAGTTCCTGTCGCAGAGAATAACCAGTGATCTCGGAGGTCTCTCCGCCATCACTGCTGCGGCCGTGGAGTGTTTGGGAAGAGATGGAGGAAACGGTGATCTGGTTTTCCGCGATCCCTTTACTGACGAAGTAGGCTTTCACTCGCGGCACTGCTTCAGACAGCGAGCGATAAGCGTCGGAGAGTGCCGGGGCTTGATACGAAATTGCCGAGCGCCAGATTACGAGATCTGACTTGATTCGTTTGCGCGCCGAGCCGGTTACAGTGATCGTCTGGTCGCCTCGTTTGCCTTTCACAAAAAACCATCCGCCAATTGCGGTGGAAAGAATGAGGCCGACCGCCAGTACCAGGGCGCCCATGATCGCGCCTGAACGTTCGCCGTTCATATTCATAGGGGAACTCCTTTCAGAATCAAAGAGCGTCGGCACAATACCATGCCCAGGATAAAATCGGCCATAGATGAACGCGGATTAACCAAGCGGATTTAATACCGATCAGCGATCTGTATTCATCCTTTATCCATCCGTGTTCATCTGTGGCCGTCTTTTTTTGTATACTCAACTTCTTCAAATTCGAAGGAGTCAAAGCATGCCCTATCACCCACTATTGAACGTTGCTCTAATTCTCTGTTTATTAGCGGCAGGTATCACACAACAGATGATCAAACCCAATAATTACCCCGCAGCCCGGAAAAGCGATCAGGTCGATGACTATCACGGCACGAAAGTGGCCGATCCCTATCGCTGGCTGGAAGACCTCGACTCCGAAGAAACTCGTGCGTGGGTTGAGGCTGAAAACAAGATGAGCTTTGGATTTCTGGCGTCGATTCCGGAGCGCAACTCCATCAAAGAGCGCCTGACAAAACTCTGGAATTATGAGAAGTACGGCATTCCGTTCAAGGAAAGTAATCGTTACTTCTATACCCGAAACAGCGGACTGCAAAATCAGGCTGTGCTTTACACCGTTACATCGCTGGACGCGCAGCCGCAGATGGTGCTCGATCCAAACACACTCTCGGCCGACGGCACCGTTGCAGTTTCGGGTCTGCAACCAAGTCCTGACGGCAAATTGCTTGCTTACAGTCTTTCAGCCTCAGGCTCCGATTGGCAGGAATGGAAAGTTCGCGAAGTCGAAACCGGCAAAGACCTTTCGGACCATTTGAAGTGGGTTAAGTTTTCTGGCGCGACGTGGACCCGGGATGGCAAGGGGTTCTTTTACAGCCGCTACGACGAGCCGAAAGGCGACACGCTCAAGGGCATTAACTATTTTCAGAAAGTTTTCTACCACCAGCTCGGCACGCCGCAGTCTCAGGACACGCTGGTCTATGAGCGCCCCGATCAAAAGGATTGGCTGTTTGGCAGTTATGTCACTGAAGACGGCAACTACCTGATCATTACTGTCTTCCAGGGCACGGATGTGAAGAGCCGTGTTTACTACAAAGACCTGAGGACCAAAGACTCTGGCGTCGTCAAACTGCTCGACGATTTTGATGCGGCTTACAATTTCATTGGTAACGAAGGATCACGCTTCTGGTTTCAGACCGATCTTCAGGCATCGCGCGGCAAGATTATTGAAATCGACACCGCCAAGCCGGCGCGGAATAACTGGAAAGTAGTTGTCCCCGAAGCCAAAGAAACATTGCAGTCGACCACGGTCGTCGATAAAAAGTTTGTCCTCAACTATCTGAAGGACGCTTACACGCAGGTAAAGATCTACGACACGGCCGGCAAGCTGGTTAACGAAGTGGCGTTTCCCGGAATCGGCTCCGCGGACGGTTTTGGCGGCAAATCGTCAGACAAAGAAACCTTTTACTCATTCACGGGTTTCACTACGCCAACCACGATCTATCGCTACGACATGACGAGCGGGAAGAGCACGGTCTTTCGTGAGCCCAAAGTTGACTTCAATCCCGCCAACTTCGAGACGAGGCAGGTCTTCTACACGAGCAAAGACGGAACGAAAGTGCCGATGTTCATCACGCACAAGAAGGGTCTGAAGCTCGATGGTAGTAATCCCACCTACCTGTACGGTTACGGCGGCTTTAACATTTCGTTGTCGCCGGCTTTTTCAGTCGGCAATCTCGTCTGGATGGAGATGGGGGGAGTTTACGCGCAGCCAAATCTTCGCGGTGGTGGCGAGTATGGAGAAGATTGGCATCAGGCCGGGATGAAGTTGAAGAAGCAGAACGTGTTTGACGACTTCATCGCCGCGGCGCAATGGTTGATCGATAACAAGTACACTTCGACGCCGAAGCTCTCGATTGGTGGCGGCAGTAATGGTGGTCTGCTGGTTGGCGCTGCCATGACGCAGCGACCGGATCTTTTTGGAGCTGCGTTGCCGGCGGTGGGCGTGATGGACATGCTGAGGTTTCAGAAGTTCACGATTGGCTGGGCCTGGGTTTCTGATTACGGTTCGTCAGATAATGCGGACGATTTCAAAGCGCTGTATGCGTACTCGCCGCTGCATAACATCAAGACTGGTGCATCGTATCCACCGACAATGATCACGACCGCCGATCATGACGATCGTGTTTGGCCGGGCCACAGTTTCAAATTCGCCGCCGCGCTTCAGGCCGCACAGGCCGGCAGTGCTCCGGTGCTGATTCGCATCGAAACCAAAGCCGGCCACGGCGCCGGCAAGCCCACCTCAAAGATCATTGAAGAAGTCGCAGATCGCTGGGCGTTTTTGGTGAAGACGTTGAATATGCGGAGCTAGTTTTAGACCGGGAAGGACAATGGATAAAGATTTACAAGATTAACCAAGATTTACAAGATGGTCGTGCTTGATCTGTAAATCACGCTTTATCCAGTTAATCTTGTTAAATCTTGTAAATCTTTATCCATTGTCCTCCCGCATTAGGCGTCATTGAGACCAGGGGGCGGGTTTGCGGACCCAACGGAAGCCTCGCATCTTTTCCTGAAGTTCATCAGGTAATGGACCCAGGTCGCTGGCCTCGGTGTTTGCTTCAACGTGGTGGAGCTTTCGCATTCCCGGGATGATTGTGCTCACGTCGCTGTTCCCGAGGATGAAGCGCAATGCGAGTTCCGGCATCGTGATGTGAGTCGATCGTTCTCGATTCCATTCGTCGAGTGTCTTCTTCACCGCATTAGCTCGTTCCACACTCGGTATCAGGTTCTCCGGAACAAAGTAAGTGTTGCGCCAATCGCCTTCCGGCCACTTGCTATCTTTCGTTAATGTCCCGGTCAACGTTCCTTCATCAAAAGGCACGCGCGCAATCACCGCCACGTCCATCTCGCGACACGCAGGAAAAAGTTCGTCTTCAGGATTCTGATCGAAGATGTTGTAGATCACCTGGACCGCATCGATCTGCCCACTCCGCACTGCGCGTACTCCATTCCATGGCTCCCAGCGATTAATGCTGATCCCGATCGCGTTGATTAATTTCTGGCTGCGCATGTCGTCCATGCGATAGAACCAGCGATCGTCGCGCATCCACTCGTCGTTCCAGGTGTGAAACTGCATCAGATCGAGTTGGCCCAATCCCGAGTTTTCCAAACTGCGATGCACATACTCTTCGACGTGATCGGGCGGATAGGATTGCATCAAGGTCGAATCAGGCGCGGCGGGCCATTTCTGATCTTTAGGCGGAATCTTGCTGGCGGTGTAGAGACGTTTGCCGGAGTTGGCCTTGACGATCTGGCCCAGGAAATTTTCACTGCGACCGTTGCCGTACGCGAAGGCTGTATCAAAGAAAGTGCAGCCACGATCGACCGCCGCTTGCAACGATTGGAGCGACTCGTCGTCGTTGGAGTTGGTCCAACCCGCCATACCCCACATGCCATAGCCCATTTCACTGACTTCCCAGCCAGTGCGCCCAAATCGTCTGTATCTCATAAGCTCATGTCCACAGATTACACAGATTCAAAAGATTGAAATCAGTGTAATCTGTGGATGGCTTTTGTCCAAAACGACTACGCCCCGAAACCGTCAATGGCTTCGAGGCGCAGGGGGATTGAATTTCCAGCTTGTGTTAGAACAAGTTGCCGGTCGAGCTTGAACCGCCGCCGCCGGTGATCATGATGTCTTTGTCAGAACCGCCGAAGGTCACGCCGGTAAGCTGCAAGTCACTACCACTGCTCGTTGAGCGCAACTGAAAATCTTCGGCTTTCTTATCGCGCTGTTCGACTTTAGCCGACGCCTGAGCGATGGTCTTGCCGTTCTTCACGATCGAGAGTTGACCGCTCTCGTCATCAAACCGGACTTCGTAGTTGCCCTTCTTCACGAGTGTGCCGTTCACCTTGATATCGGTTTCAAAGTTCACTCTGCTCTTGTGCACCTTGGCAAATGCAACCACGCTTGTTAATGCACCAACCATAAGTACCGCCACCATTTTGTTCACTATTGACTTCATCACTGCTCTCCTTGCTGTAATCGTTAGTATCTCTAAGTTAGATTGCTCTCTCTGCGACTAAACACCACTCGCAGTTGTCTTATGACAAAAAATCAACTCGATTGAGCCAACCTCACAATAATTAACGTTGGATTCAGATTTTTCATTAACATCCAAGTTCCAAAAGTTTTGCGCGTTTTCAATCAAGTCGGGTTCAATCACCTCGCCATGGTACGTGGGCTAAATAGAAAAGGTTCCCTCTTTACCGTCTCTATACAAATCTTTACATTCCCTTACAGTTTTTCGTCGATTGTTTTGTTAGACTCCGCCCATCCTGTACGAAATTACAAACATGTGAAGGAGATCTTGAATGAGAAAGTTGCTTTATGCTTTTGGCCTGACAAGCGCGCTGGTGTTTGCCCTGGCTGCGCATGCTGCTGCGCCCAACTTTGCCGGAACCTGGACGCTTGATAAGAGCAAGAGCCAGGGTCTCAATCAGCGTTGGCAAAACGCCGAGAGCGTGTCGTGGGTAGTCACCCAGACCGATAAAGAAATCACTATCGAAGAGAAAGTCACCGGTGGTGGTGGTCCGGGCGGACCCGGCGGTCCTCCGGCCGGTGGTGCTCCGGCAGCAGGCGGTCCTCCGGGAGGCGGTCAGGGTCAGGGTGGTGGTCCGGGACGTGGCGGAATGGGCGGCGGTGGTCCGCGCACCTTCAACCTTGACGGTACCGAGACCTCGGGCGAAATGGGACGTGGCAAGTTCGTGCGCAAGGCCACTATGTCAAGTGACGGCAAGACGCTGGAACTGGTTTCCAAGGTGACGTTCGCGGGACCTGACGGCAACGAGATCGTGACCACGCAGAATGACAAGCTGACGCTTTCAGCGGATGGCAAGTCGTTGACGGTGGTTCGTCATGCTGAGTCGCCACGCGGCGCACAGGATTCCACCCTCGTCTTCAACAAGTAAGTGTAAGGAGTTTGTAGGGGTGGCCCTCCGTGGCCACCCTTGCGTGGAACTCAGATCCTTAGTTCCAGACAAGGGCGGCCACGGAGGGCCGCCCGTGCAATGAATCGGTGGTTAGAGCCAGTCGCGAGTGACGTCGCACCAGAGCGCAAGGCCGCGCCACTCGTTGAAGCGAGCATAGTAGCGCGCGATCTTTTTGTCGTTGGCTTTCCGCCCATTGTTCCTCAGTTCATAGAATCGCGCCCGTGTCCACGAATCAAGCGCGAGTCCATCGTAACGTCCCAGCAGTTTTATGAGGTTCTCGGCGGCGTAATCGCCTACGCCTTTGACGCCTTTCATCTGTTTCAACAGTTCGCGCGTTGGCAACTCGCTCGAGATCCAAGCCTCCACGTCCAACTCACCTGATGCAACTCGGTCGGCCAGCTCCTTTAGATAAGGAGCGCGATAGCCGGCTCGCACGTCATCGACAAAAAACTTCGCCGGCATCGATGCGAGGGTCTGAGCGTTTGGAAAAGAACGACGGCCGTCGTTGCTTTCGCGGCCAAGATTCTCTACGAGCCCGCGAACCATCTTCAACGTCAGCGCCCAGGAGCAATTAGTCGTACAGATCATCTTCACGAGGTCTTCAAAGACCGTTGGCGAGCGAAGCAGACGCCCGGCGCCCTGCGTTCCAATCCATGAAAACTCCGGATCGTTACTGGTAATCGAGTAGAAGTCTTGCAGGTCGTCATCGAGGCGCAAAACATGGCGCGCGTCACGCAGGACTTTGGCACTTTCCGTTTTGGTTAAGGTGCGCGAGGTCGTCACGCGAACGTAGTTCTTGCGCTTGTTCAGGAACACTGTTGCCGGGGCTTTTTGTCCCACATCAATGACGCGCGAGAGCTCCCATTTTTCGGTGTCGAGAGCGAACGGTGGCAGTTGATACCAGCCATGACTGGCGACGGTCCGGCGAAAGCTAAAATTGCTGGGTGTTGATATTTTGAGTTCCATTGGTTGGCGAGCATTCTATCAATTTAACCGCTTGTATTGTTCACGTTCGGTCAAGCTGAAACTTGACACTTTAGGCGTCCAAGCCTAGACTGGACGGACTTGAAAAAACAGTGTGTGGAAGGCTGTACTCCTTAGCCCCTGACACTTGGGGTTTTGAGGAGCGAGGGGTCAACTACTAGACCTCCAACAGTACTCCGGTGAACGTACGCACCGCTTCCGAAAACAAGTGAAGCCGGAGCTTTCCGGCGAGGTTCGTCGCCCCACAGGGGAGCTAGCAGGGCACCCGGTGGGGCGATACCGTTTTTGGCCACGGATTACACGGATTGGATTACGGATTTCCGCGGATCTAGAGCGAAATCCGTAACTAATCCGTTTTATCTGTAGCTAATTTACCTGACGTAGATTGGATTCGAGATTATCCAGAGCTTGTTGCCGAGTTGAGGTAAATAAGCTTCCACACGGTAAACACCGCGCTCGGTAACTGCGACCTCTTTGCTCGTAATCCCGCTTTCATCAAGCCAAACATTTCCATCCTTGAATATCACGATTCGACTCGCGACTGGTGTGCGCACCCGCAAGCGCGTTTCTGGTTGAAGCAGGATCTCGTCCCCTTGAAGCTTTCCTTCCGCGGTGTTCTGAACTTCAAACGCAAACCCCGATGCATCACCTAAAAAATCAAAGCCGATGAAGCAGTGCCCGGCCCGGATGGCGTCGACCAGCCTGTTTGCGTCGAAGGTGCTGGTTCGTTCCATCAATACATGCAGACGAACGAGACGAAAACTCGTCACGTAAGGATCAAGCTGAATTCCCAACAACGTCTTTCCCGAACTATCTTTCAAACTGACGCCGATATTCGCATGCGAATCATTACCACCGATGCCGACGAGTTTATTTCGCGCTAACCCCTGGTCCCACTTTTTCAAACTCTCATCCGGGCGCTGTTGATAGTGCGCAAAGATCAAATCCGGATAACTACGCTGCGACCACAGCACATCGAAGAATGCGATAACCGGATTCACCTGGCGAGCATTTGTAAAGACGTTGTAAACCTCAACGCCATTTATCGCTGGGTTCTCCCAGTTCTTAAATTCCTCCGGATACGCTGCAAACGAAAGATTACCGGGCAGGACCAGAAATCGATCGCCATTTTCCACACTCGTTTCATTCCCGTTTACAAAGAGCACGCCGCCATGCATCCCCTGCAACGTCATCGCGGCCGTGTCGAAATCCTTTTCCGTGTGTTCGGTCATGATCACAAACTGCAACTGATTGGCTTTGGCTGCGTCGATGATCTCGGAAAACGTGCCCGCACTGTGTCCACCCAGAAACGAGTGCACATGGACCACGCCTTTGTAGTCAACCAGCGGGTAGTTTGGATCCGGCGCGAGGCGTTGCGAGTTGAGCTGTTGGATCGTCGCGTTTAACCGGCGAAGTTTATAGCGACGATATACAAAAGGAAGCTGCGAGAAGAGCAGAAGCAGAACGATGACCAGAAGAATGAACTTCTTCGAGCGCATCAGTCGATAAAGTCCACTGACACTACGTGCTCGCTGATGCTGCGGCCGAAATCAGCGACTTTGACGTGTTCCGGATGAACAGTATAGGCATCGAGCCCGGCGCGATCGGCAAAGACCACTACCAGTCCCGTGTCGTACGAACGTGGCAGAAACAGTGTGTCAAAGCCAACCGACAGACTTTTCACTTCGGGAATAATACCGGCCAAACTGCGCAGGAGATCTACGTGTTCCTCACGCGCAAACTGTTCAGTGTTTTCGCGATATTTCCAAACGACGATGTGCGTTAGCATCTTGTCATTGCCAATTTCCGACTGCCAATTTCCGATTTAACGATCGGCTGATATCTTAAGATTGGCAATCGGCAATTGGCAATCGGCAATTGCTCTAGAAACTGACTCGCACCCGCAGCGTGATCAATCGATTACCACCCGAGCCGCCACTTGGACCGAAGAAAAACTGACCTGAACCGGAAGGAGAAGTCAGGAAGAACGGCGATGCCATGTTGCCCACCGGAATGCCCTCATTCGTGCGATTGAAGATGTTGATGGAATTCAACGAAAGAGTGAGTGCGTACGGTCGATTCACGGGCGGTTTCGGCGCCGGTTTTTGTTCCTTTGTTGCGTCGGTGGTGCGCGGTGCGCCCGGAGGTGGTGGCGGTGGCGGAATGGCTTTACCGAATTTGATCGTTTTACCGATGTTCATATTCACCGAGATGTAACCTGGACCACGTCCAAAGTTTCTCGGAATGATCTTCTGTCCTGGTAAGGGGTTCGGATCAAACGCACCCAATGGCGTTACGATAACTCCCGGCCTCGTCAAATCTGTCGCAAAAGCAGGACGCTCGCTGAAGAGCGTATCGCCATTCGTGTCCACGCCGGTGGTGATATTGAAAGGCGGTCCCGAGTTCGCAATCATGAACATATTCAGATTGATACCGCCGGGCGCGAGATAGCTGCCGCCGCCGTAAACGAAGTTGAGCGTGCTGAAGCCACCACGCGCATACTCCTGGCTGAAATCGTAAGCATCAAATGCCGCACCGCTTGACCCGCCATCAGTGCTCCTTTGCTTGCTCAGATTGTAGCCACTCCAAAATTGAATTTTCTTCACCGTTCCGTTGAGGTTTACGCTCAGCGTGTTTGCGACGGAACGACCATTTGATTGGTACTCCATTATGTTGCCCGCATCGTTACCAAACGGCCGCACGCCGCTGGTGGGCACACGGGGAATGTAAGTGCCGCCGAGCGGCGCGTTGACGTTGACTACGCGCAGAGTGCGATCGGTGCGCGAATAAAAATAAGTAACTGAGAGTTTTAGGTTTGCCGGAAGCGCGCGTTCGACCGTGAACATAAAACGCATTGAGCGCCAGGTGTCCATATCGTCGGAAATAACCCGGCGCGTTTGGGGTTGGGCAAAAGCGTCGAGATCGGCGATCGATGGAATGACGGGAAACAAATCTAATACGTTGGGATCAGTTACCAGAAACTGCTGTTGCCGCGTGCCATTAAAACGGAGTGCCTGCAACGTGATGTCTTCGGATAGTCGTTGATAAAAGAGTCCGAAACCGCCGCGAAAGACGGTCTTCGGAGGTCCTGCGGCCGCTGCTGCAGGAGGAGGCGTTGCGGGAGTTGCTGCGGCCGCACCGGGCGCGGGAGTCGCCGTTGGTTTAGGAGCGGCGGGGGTTGCCGCTTTTTTACTGCCAAAAACGGGTGACCATGCAAATGCGATTCGTGGTGCAAAGTTGAAATTACTGCTGATGTTGTTTTGATTTTCGTAACGGAGCCCGGGCGACAAAGTGAAGTTAGGACGAATTTTCCATTCGTCCTGAAAGTAGACCGAAGCGTCAAATTGTTTTACGTCTGATTCGGGAGTACCACCGGCGATCGAAAACTGGGTTGCGCCTCCACCAAGGAGCCGGATAGCCGCTGGTGATAGTCCGGCGCGTCCGAAAGCGAGTGTGCGCCGGTAACGTTCCAGGCTGCTCACATTGGTTATTCCCACAATCTGATTGTTGGCGTCGAGCTCCGGGCCGGAACCACCATTGAACACGTACGTGCCGCCGAAGTTGTTTGGCGATACGCTGAAGATCTTTACATGACGAACACGCGCGCCGACTTTCAGAAAATGATTGCCGCTACTCCATGAAGTGAAGTTCTGAAGCTCAAACCGATCCTGCGAGTTTGACGATGCGCCGAGCTGGGCTCCACCGTCGTTGAATGAGTCTTGCACGTTCAGGGCAAAGTCATCCGAAAGACTCGTTTGATTGGAGCGATTGCGAATGAACTGAAAGCGTGTTTCGTTGATAGTCTTTTCATTGAGCAGCGCGGTTTCGGTTAACTGCACGATGAAATTGGTGCGCCGCCCGCGATAGGCACGCGACGGCAAAGAGTAACCGCCAATGCCCTGTAGATCCTGTGTCGATAGATTGAAGTTAAAACGGCCGACCAGCGTATGCACCTTGTTGATTTTCAAATCAAACCGCGCGTTGCCGTAATTGTTGACGTCGGGAGTAACGAACGACTCGTTGATCTTTACCTGTGTTAACGTAACCGGGTCGAGAAAAGTCGCATTAACAACCGAGTTTGCATCGCTCAGATACCTTCCAAAGTAGACTGAAAACGAGGCGCGTTTCGCGATGATTGGACCACTAAGATTGAAGTTGTAAGAGCGTTGTTGATATGGTGCGCGCCTCGTCGTGAACGGATTGCGCGAGTTCAAACTCTCGTCGTTGAAGTCGAACGCAAATGCGCCGTGCCACTTGTCGGCGCCGGGTTGCGTGAAGATCTCGATGCCACCCCAGCCTGGAAACTCATTCTCCGCCGAGAAAGGATTGTTATTAATGCGAACCTCGCGAATTGCTTCCTTTGGTGGAATCTGCCCGTTTGAAAATCCGTCGACTTTAACCTGCGCGCCTCCACCCGATTCCGGATCGGTTGGACCAGCCATAGCCTGAAGTGCGGCCATGAGAGCTTGGGGATCGTTTGGGAGAGCCTCGAGGTCTCGGCCACGAAGCACGACCGCGTTGGCGTTGTTATCTGAATCAGTGCTGATGTATCGATCGTCTACCGTCACCTGTTGTTCTTCGAGAGCGACTTCGAGTTGCGCGTTGAGCGTTTTGATTTCACGAGCTTCAATCTCGACGGCCTTGTCCTCGAAGATACCGAATCCGGGCGCGACGATTTTGAGCTCATACGTGCCGGGGTCAACGCGACGAAATTCGTAAACGCCGGACGAGTTGGTATTGGCGCTCGTGATCACTCCGCGGGAGTTGCGGAGGGTTACTTTTGCGTCAACGACGAGACTGCCAAGCTGATCGGTGACAGTGCCTTTGAGTGAACCGCTACTTTGCTGGCCGAAGACAACGGCGCCCAGGCTGCAAAACAGCACGACTCTAGATAGAAACCGGGTAAACATCGGGGAACATCCCTTTTCGTTAGGGGTGGGACAGCTTATTTAGCCACTAATCTGTGTGATCTGTGGCAAAGAACTCTTCATCCACGTTAGTGAATGAATGAACCAAAAAGTTGCACGTCTTTACACGTGAATTCCGGCAAGAGGTTTCAAAGATTACGGCTACGATTCGCCGCGCATAGTTTTGAGGTCTTTAATTAAATCGCTGATCGCGTCGTCGGCAAACAGCACTTTCCGCGCACGCCAGACTACCCGCGGCGGTTTCATGGTTTGCGGTGAGCCCTTCACGATGACATAGAGCTCGCCGTAAGGGTAAGGAGTGTTGAGAATTCTACGAACCTCAACCACGTTGAAGAAGATCACATAATCGGCGTCAGAGAGTTCCCGGGCGGCGTTGAGGCTCTTATATTTCTTTATGTATTTATTGAGTTTTTTCGCGAGTTGAGCGTAAACCCAGCGATAACGTCCCCGGGGAGACGGATCGGCTTTCAGGACGTCCTCAATGATCGCGCGTTCCTGGTTTTCAAGATTGATGACTTTCGATCTGAAGACGACGAGTAAAGCTTTCTGCTTGTCGCGAACTTCTTCGAGCTCGTTGCCGGCGGCCGCCTGCTGCTGCGCGGCCGCGGAAAAACAGATTAGCAAAACCAGCAGGGTGGGAGTCAGTGCTTTCATGCTCAAATTACAGCGTTCTGGTCGCGCTCTTGGGTGGATGAGGCATCGCCGTCGCTTCGCCTGTTTCGTCGAGCCCGAGAAGCGAAATCCCCTGGGGAGTCAGGGAGATGTAATCGTTGCCTTCGGTCGTATGGCGCACCAGCAATCGTTCTTTTTTCTCTAAATCTTCCAAAGCCCGGACCAGGTCCGCGTTGGCATACGTGGTCGTGCTTGCGAAGAGTTCCTTAACCAGGATTCGTGCCTGTTTTTGTTCCTGAAAGAAGTTAATTACGTAATTCTCGATCTGTTCCAGCCGGCGTCTTTCCATTGTTCACCCCCCAGATTATTACTTCGGGGGAATTGATGGCGATAATTATGCGCCGAATTGTAGTAAACTGGCTACACCTCACCGCCCCGTCAAAAGGAGAAATATCATGAAGCAGGTTCTCGTGATCTGTCTCGGCGTACTGGTGTTTTGGCCGGCGGCGTTCGGAGCTTCTCGTGCGGCGGAGAGTTTTGCCACCGCGGAGCGTGTTGGAGAGCCAAACGAGCGCACGTTTTTTGTCTTCTCAACTTCGGCGGGTAACTACATCGTGCGTCATGATGGGATGGGCGAGTTTACTTCACCCGCCGGCTTGCGACGCGTTTTTAACCTCAAGCTCGGAGGGAAGGGACGCATTGAGCAGGTTTACTTTCTCGAACATCAGGGTGATGTGTTTGTGTTTTACGACGTGCACGGTGGACCAGCGGCGCGTGGCTATCTGATCCGGATGGAGCAGAAGCAAAGAAAACAAAGATGGATCATTCAGGTTGATGGGGCGGAGTCAGTAGCGCCGGTGATGCAGGGTGATTACGTTGTGATTAGTGATGTTGAGATCTTTAAATCGAACGGTCAACTTCGACAAGATTTTCAGGATTAACAGGATATCTTGTAAATCCTGTTAATCTTGTAAATCTTTAACTAAGGTTTTCTACTTCGCAGCTTGCGCCTTTGTATAGCTCTTCAAGTCCTTAATGCCCAACTTGATCAGCTTCTTGAGCGTCGGCATGTGGATATCCGAAAGCTTCTTAATGTAAAGGCACGACTTTCCGGTGCTGTGCTTCCCGAGCCTGGCCATCAACTCAGCATACCTGTCATAGCCCACCATGATATAGAGCGTCAGATCTTTTTTGCGTGGTGAGAAACCGGTGATGGGCCAGTCACCTTCATTGCCGCTCGCATACTTGTAATGATACGTACCAAACCCGACGATGCTCGGTCCCCACATCTTCGGTTTCTCGCCGGTAATCTCTTCCATTATCTTCGCTACCGCGAAACAATCCGCGCGCCGCTCCGGATCTTCGACCTTGTTGAGAAAGTCTTTGACACTCTCTTTGGTGGGTTTGGTTTTGGGCTCAGCCATTACTTCGACTCCTGACGGACGGTCGGATATTTGATTCCCAACTGCTCGAGATAAGTATCATACTTCGAGGGGTCGTAATAGTACTTGCGCATGCGCTCGCGATAGGTATCCATGATGCGCTGGTTCAACCACGTCGGCGGTTTATCATCTGGACCAATCAATGGCTGATACTTCGTATCCTTTGTTTGCACTTCGCGGAAATATTTCCACGACTCATTCACCAGCTCCGGTTTAGTCAAAAGATCGAGCATCGTCATCGCGACCACTTTTGCGCCGGCCGTCACGCCTTTGTGTGCGATTGGTGTGGCCATGGCGATTGCATCGGTCCAGTTATGACCGGGCAGCCCGGGAATGTTTGAAGGAAATCTCAGGGAGACTGTCGGCACATTCCACGACACGTCGCCAATGTCGTCTGAACCACCGCGTGATCTCTGTTCATCAGTTACGGGACCAGCGAGTGGCATCAGTTGCGTGGCGAGTCCCTGCTCGCGCGATTTCAACTCCTTCTGCAACGCTTTAGCCAGCGTTTGATCGGCCTCACTCCACTGCGGCAGTCCAACCTGTTTGATGTTTTCGTACATCGCTTCCGCAACCGGCCGGTTGAAGTGCTGCGGCCATGCCGAACCGAGTACACGCGAGGAAACGGTCGTGTTCGTCATCATCGCGGCGCCCTGCGCGATTGAGTCGCCGGTTTCCCTCATCTGTTTGATGTGGTCGTAATCCAGCTCGCGGAAGTAGTACCAAACACTCGCGACACGCGGCACCACATTAGGCTGATCGCCACCGTTGGTGATCACGTAATGCGAACGTTGTTGCAGTCGCAAATGCTCGCGACGGAAATTCCAACCGATGTCCATCAACTCGACCGCGTCGAGTGCGCTGCGTCCCTGCCACGGCGCACCGGCGGCGTGCGCGCTCTCACCTTTGAAAGTGTATTCAACAGAGACGAGTCCGGTTGCAGATGATTGGCCCCACGACGTGTTGAGGTTGTTGCCGACGTGTGTAAACAGGACCACATCGACGTCTTTGAAAACTCCTTCGCGAACGAAGTAGGCCTTGCCGGCAACCAGTTCTTCCGCGACGCCGGGCCACACCTTGATCGTGCCGGGAATCTTGTTTTTTTCCATCTGGCGCTTCACTGCGATCGCGGCAGTGATATTCAACGGTACGCCTGAGTTGTGACCCTCGCCATGACCGGGAGCGCCTTCAATGATCGGATCGTGATAAGCGACACCGGGTTTCTGCGAAGCCTGCGGAATGCAGTCAACGTCGGAGCCGAGCGCGATCACCGGCTTACCCGATCCCCAGGTGGCGACCCACGCGGTGGGAATTCCGGCGATGCCGTGTTCGATCTTGAAGCCTTCTTTTTTGAGAATGCCGGTGAGGTACTTTGAAGTCTCAACTTCGTGAAATCCAAGTTCACCAAAGCTGAAAACCGAATCGACCATCACCTGCGACTGTTTTGCCATCGCCGCCACATCGGCCATTGCCGCGGCCTTGTAGTCGTTGGCGTGTGACGAATGGCTCGAAACCTCTGGTGGCTGGAAACCGGCAAACAAAACGGCCAAACACAGCAGTGCGACAGTTAGTCGAAAGGGAACTTTGCTCATGATCCACAGATATCACAGATTACACGGATTCGAAAAATAAAATCTGTGTAATTTGTGGACTAAACAGGAAAAGGAATACGCGTTATTTGATAGTGCTAAATCTGGTTCATACATGTCCTACCATAACTTTTTTCAAAGATACAGGAGACCTCTCATGAAGAGCATTATAGGCGCATTCGTTGTAGCAATGTTGTTAGCGTGCCTTGCCTTGCCAAACCTGGTGTTGGCAGGCGCCGAAGGAGCTTCAGCCACGGGTGCGTTTAAGTTTGTGCTGGAAGACGGAGTTACCAGAATGGTTGAGTTCAGCGCTCGCGAAGGCTCTGACGGCCAGGCGATGGGCGAGATGATGTTCAGCGATCCGTCAGCGGTTCCGGTTGAAGATCCGGACGAGCAGGAACGTGTCAAAACTGAGGGTGTATTAGTTAAGGCCCGCTTCGACTGCATGCAGATCAATGAAAACCGCGCCGTGATCGGTGGCGAGATTTACGAATCGAATGTGCTCAGCACCGTTGGCCGGCGAGTGTTGCTCGTCGTTGAAGATAACGGACTCGAAAGAGACCGGCTCATGTGGGGAATCTTTCAGCAACCGGCGAAAGGTTGGGAACCGAAAGACGCAGAGCGCGACGACGACGAAGGTGCGCGGATGAAATGGATTGCGACGGATTTCGAGCGTCGGGATGACGTTGGAATTCCTTCGGATCTGAGCAAGATGGTGAGTTGTAAGAGTTTCCCGCTCGAAGCATTTGAGTTCCCTGAGATCAAAACCTCGGGCGGCGATCTTCAGGTGCAAAGACGGTAACCACGGATTACACGGATTGTTGAACGGATAACCAAATAATAACTGTAGGGGCGGCCCTCCGTGGCCGCCCTGGTGTGGAACTTAAAAACGTATCACCTAAAGACATACGAAGGACAACCTTCCGAGGCTCTCCCATCGGGAGACAAAGAAGTTCGTACGCAAGGGCGGCCACGGAGGGCCGCCCTTACTGTTTCTTGCCGATCGCAAACAAGCTGCCCGCGGAGCGCGACGACGACGAAGGTGCGCGGATGAAATGGATTGCGACGGATTTCGAGCGTCGGGATGACGTTGGAATTCCTTCGGATCTGAGCAAGATGGTGAGTTGTAAGAGTTTCCCGCTCGAAGCATTTGAGTTTCCCGAGATCAAAACCTCGGGCGGCGATCTGCAGGTGCAAAGACGGTAACCACGGATTACACGGATTGTTGAACGGATAACCAAATAATAACTGTAGGGGCGGCCCTCCGTGGCCGCCCTGGTGTGGAACTTAAAAACGTATCACCTAAAGACATACGAAGGACAACCTTCCGAGGCTCTCCCATCGGGAGACAAAGAAGTTCGTACGCAAGGGCGGCCACGGAGGGCCGCCCCTACTGTTTCTTGCCGATCGCAAACAAGCTGCCCGCGGAGCGCACGTACATCACACCCTCGGACAACGCCGGCGTCGCCATCAACAGTTCGCCCATTGAATTCGTGGCGATGTGACTAAACTTTTCACCCGCGCTCACCACCAGTATCTCGCCGTCTTCATTCGGTAAATAAATCTTCCCATCAGAAGCAACCGGTGATGCGCTGAAGCCGCTGCCAATCGTCGGCAGCCGTTGCCGGTAAATCTCGTCACCAGTCTTCAGGTTATACGCATCGAAAGTGCCGTTATTGGCGAGCACGTAAAGCACACCGTTGTAGATCAACGGCGTCGGCATGTAGGAACCGCGTCCGGTGCGACTCCACATGATCGTTTCGCTTTTGGTCTGTCCCTCCGGCAGGGTGAGATCGCCACGCGCACCAGCTTTGACTACGAAGATCGGCCGCTCTGGTCCACGACCACTCGCAACTACCAGGATGTCGTCAGAAAAAATCGGCGTGGGCGCCGTGATCTTTGAACTGCGCCCGAGTCGCCACAGCTCCTTACCAGTGCGCGGATCGTAACCGCGAATGAAGTTGGAAGCATTCGCGATCAATTCTTCGCCTTTTGACGTGGTAGCGATTGTCGGTGTGCCCCACGAAGGAATTTCATCCCGATCGGTTTTCCAAACTGTCTGGCCCGTGTTCGCGTTGAGCGCGATCATGAATGAATCAGTTTGGGTATCGCATTGCAGGATCACCAGATCTTTCCAGATGATCGGCGAACTAGCCGGACCCCATTCGAAAGTGGGAATATCGTAGGCGCCGGCATCAAGCCGGCCCAGATCGACTTTCCAGAGAAACTTGCCTTCAACGTCGTAAGCATAAACTCCCTGCGATCCAAACCACGCGACGACAATGCGACCGTCCGTGGCCGGCGTTGAATTGGCGTAGGTTGCCTTGATGTGACGTTTCTCATTCGGCTCACCTTCGTAAGCCGCCTTTTCCCAAAGCATCTTGCCGCTCTGTTTGTCGAGGGCATAGATCATCCAACGATGGTGCGAGCGATCTTTCGACGCGTCGCCGTCTCCGTAAAGGCCCGGACGAAACGAGGCTTTGGGATCACTGCTGACAGCACTGGTTACGAAAACACGATTGCCCCAAACGACCGGACTCGAATGGGCCAGGCCGGGAATTGCCGTGCGCCAGAGAATGTTCTGGCCCGTCTTTCCGTTCCATTCATCAGGCAAGTTTTGTCCGTCAGCCACACCCGACGCACCGTTTCCGCGAAACGAGGCCCAGCTTCCTTTGGCCGAAGCCGCTTTGACGCGTGTACGTGCTGAGCTTGTATTCGTGATCTTGCGGGTGGCCTTTGCAACAGTTTCGCCGGCGGGTATCCACGTGCTGCCATGGATGATCATTCTTCGTGGCATACAGTCGTCCTTGACCAGTTCGAAGGAGACGCGTTTGCCGTCGCTGTTGTAACCATACTTTCCTGGACCATCACAGCCGCCTGGTCCACCACTGATCAGCAGCTCAACTTCGGAACCGAGATCCCTCCAGGTTCCGTTTTGTTTTGGCCAACCCTTGCCTTCAATCATGAAAGTGCCCGCGGGATCAAAACGCGCCAGAAAAATGCCGAACTTCAACTGATCCGCAGGCAGCGATGCTTTGCGATGCGTTTCGATGTACTTGCGCGCAAACTCGTTCCAGTGTGGACTTTCGCGCAGCCCGACTTTCTTCGCTTCCTCTTCAGCGTCGTCAACCTTCCAGCCGTCGCGTAAAACTCGTCTGATCATCCAGAACGCGCCGACGCGAATGGCTGCCGTGCAATGGATAAACATCGGGCGATTTTCGGGATCGTCAGTGATCTTCAGAAACTCCGCGACCTGGCTTTCCTGCGGATTGCCGAAGACAACGGGGATGTTGAAGTAGCGCAGGCCCAGTTCTTTAGCTTTTGCTTCTTCTTCGGCAGCGCGATGCTCGCTCGGCTGGCGGAGGTTGAGAATCGACTTGACGCCTTCGGCCTTCAGTTTTTCCAAATGTTCGAGCCGCGGCTGACCGCCGGTGCAGAAGTCTTTATTGACGCGCAGGAAGTTGCGGATGTCGCTGGTTTCCTGGCCGTTGATAGGGGTGAACGCAAACAATAGAAGCGCGACGAACAAGAAGATTTTCATGGTTGCCTCTAACGAGAAGTAGTTGGATAAAGATGAACAAGATTTACAGGATTTACAAGATAAATCCTACGAAGATACAGGCGTCGCCAAGTGTTTCGCTTAAAGGATTCCGGAGCAACTCAGACCGCGGTTTTCTTCTGAAAGAAGGTTCGTCGTTGGCAACCGGAATCTTGTAAATCCTGTTAATCTTGTAAATCTTTATGAAGCCATTCTCTCTAACGGGTTAGCTGCCGATATTTAATGCGGTGCGGCACCTCAGCCGCAGCGCCAAGCCGTGCCTTGCGATCGGCTTCGTAATCCGAGTAATTGCCTTCAAACCAAAACACTTTACTGTCGCCTTCAAACGCGAGAATGTGCGTCGCAATGCGATCGAGAAACCATCGATCGTGCGAAATCACTACCGCACAACCGGCGAAGTTTTCCAACGCCTCTTCGAGTGCGCGCAGCGTATTCACATCGAGATCGTTCGTCGGTTCGTCGAGCAGGATTACGTTCGCGCCTTCCTTCAACATCTTCGCAAGATGAACTCGATTGCGTTCACCACCTGAAAGCATCCCGACTTTCTTCTGCTGATCCGAACCTGAAAAATTGAAGCGCGCCACGTACGCCCGCGAGTTCACTTCACGTGAACCAAGCTTCAGCAGGTCTTCGCCACCGCTAATCTCCTGCCAGATGGTTTTCTCCGGATCGAGTGTGCGGCTCTGATCGACGTAAGCCAGCGCCACGGTTTCGCCTTTGCGGATCGTCCCGGCGTCTGGTTCTTCCTGTCCCGTGATCATCCGAAACAACGTTGTCTTGCCCGCCCCGTTTGGACCAATCACGCCGACAATCCCGCCGGGCGGAAGCGCGAAGGTCATATCGTCAACCAACAGCTTCTGGTCGTAGCCTTTGCTCACGTGTTCCGCCTCGATCACGACATTACCGAGTCGTGGTCCAGGCGGAATGTGAATCTCGAGATCTTCGCGACGCTTGTCCGACTCCTGTTGCAACAGCTCTTCATACGAGTTGATTCTCGCTTTTCCTTTCGCATGACGCGCTTTGGGCGACATGCGAATCCATTCGAGTTCGCGTTGCAGTGTTTTCTGTCGCTCAGTTTCTGATTTCTCTTCGCGTCGCAGCCGCTCCTGTTTTTGTTCGAGCCACGAGGTGTAGTTTCCTTTCCACGGAATACCCTGGCCGCGATCGAGTTCGAGAATCCAGCCCGCGACGTTGTCGAGAAAATAGCGATCGTGGGTGACGGCGATGATCGTGCCCGCGTAACTTTGCAGATGATGCTCGAGCCATGCGACCGACTCTGCGTCGAGATGGTTTGTCGGTTCGTCGAGTAGCAGAATATCGGGTTTCTGTAGCAGTAGACGGCAAAGTGCGACGCGACGTCGCTCACCGCCTGACAGCACCTTCACGGGTGTATCAGGAGGCGGACAGCGCAATGCATCCATCGCCATCTCGAGCCGTGAATCGAGATCCCAGGCGTCCAGTGCATCGAGTTTTTCCTGCACTTCACCCTGGCGTTCGAGCAGTGCCGACATTTCGTCGTCAGACATCTCTTCGCCGAACTTGGTGTTGATCTCGTCGAACTCCTTCATCAGGTCGACTGTTTCCTGCACCGCCTCTTCGACCACTTCGCGAACGGTTCGTGAGTCGTCGATCAGCGGTTCCTGTTCGAGATAGCCGACGGTGAAGCCGGGCGAGATCACAGTTTCGCCGTTGAAATCTTTGTCAACGCCCGAAAGGATGCGAAGCAGAGAAGATTTGCCGGAGCCGTTAAGGCCGATGACGCCAATCTTCGCGCCGTAAAAGTATGACAGGTAGATATCTTTGAGGACCGGCTTCTTGTCGTAAAACTTACTGACGCCGACCATGGAATAAATGACTTTATTGGGTTCTGTACTCATAGGTTCAAATTTCTCTCTCTCTGCGGCCCTCGGCGCATTTCTGCGATCTCTGCGTTAACAAAAGCCTATTGACGCAGAGATCGCAGGGATACGCCGAGGGCCGCAGAGAAAAGCGGATTTTAAGTCTTCAATAACTCACGTGCGTGACGTCGTGCGCTTTCGGTGATTTCAGCACCGGTCAACATCCGCGCTAACTCCTCGACGCGTCCCGCCTTATCAAGCCGTCCAACGCTGACTTGCGTGCGGCCCTTCAAAGCTTCTTTTTGCACCACGAGGTGACTGTCGGCAAAACGCGCGATTTGCGGTTGATGCGTGACGCACAACACCTGGTTCGTTTTCGAGAGCTTCTTCAGTTTAATACCAACTGCTTCACTAACCCGACCCCCGATGCCGGTATCGATCTCGTCAAACACGATCGTCCGCGGAAATTGCGAACCATTCGCTACTGTCTTCAACACGAGCATTAAACGCGAGGCTTCACCGCCTGAAGCTACCCGCGCCAGCGGCTTCACTTCCTCGCCCACATTCGCCGAAAAGTAAAACTCGGTGTGATCGATGCCTTTCATACCGGCCGACTCGACCTTGTCGTTTACCTGTACCTGGAAGCGCGCGTTGTCGATCGCCACCTCGGCAATTCCTTTTTCGACAGCCTGCTCAAACTTCTTCGCCGCACGCACGCGCTCTTTGTGCAGCTTGCGCGCTAGTTCCAGATAGTTGTCTCGCGCTACAGCCAGTGCTGATTCCAACTCTCGTTCACGTTCGTCAGCAGTCTCGATCTGTCGCAACCGATCCTGCGAACGTGCCAGATGTTCCAACGACGCTGCAATCGATCCACCATACTTACGCTTGAGCCGTGAAAGTTCGGCAAGACGATCTTCAATCTCCGCCAGGCGCGCCGGAGAGAACTCGAGCCGATCGACAAAATCGCGCAGCGAAAACGAAAGCTCCTCCAACACAGCCCGCGCGCTTTCCAAACCTTCAAGATAATCGCGAAAGCTCGACTCGTATTCAGCCAACTCTTCGATCTCTTTCAACGACTGCCGCACGCGCGTCACCGCTGCGTCATCATCCTCATAAATCCGCGCATAACTCGCCTGGCTAAGCGACGTCAGTTTCTCCACATTTGCCAACCGCCGCCGCTCTTCGTCGAGTTTTTCATCTTCACCCGGCGACAGTTGTGCCCCTTCGAGTTCAGCGATCTGAAACTTCAACGTATCGACAAGCTGAAACTTTTCTGCTTCATCATGACGCAGTGAATCAAGCTCGCGCCGTACCGCCATCCAGCGTTGATACGAAGCGGCGACTTCCTCACGCAAGGCGGTATTGCCGGCGAAGGCGTCGAGTATTTCCAGATGTGTTTCCGGATTAAAGAGTGTTTGCTGATCTCCCTGACCGTGAATATCGACCAGGTATGGTCGCAGATCCTTCAGTAACGATTGAGTCGCGAGCTGGTTGTTGATGAAGATCTTATTACGACCGGTTGACGAGAGGTCACGGCGAATGATGAGTTCGTTGGTCGGCTCGAGGCCGGCGTTTTCGAGCAGCAGATTCAGTTCGGGATTGGGCGTAACCGAAAAAAGACCCTCAATCGATCCGCGTTCGGCGCCTGTTTTGAGTAGTTCACTGGTGAACCGTCCACCAATCAAAACCCCGAGCGCATCAACAATGATCGACTTCCCGGATCCAGTTTCGCCGGTAAGCAGATTGAGCCCCGTCTCAAACTCAACCTGCATATCATCAATTAGCGCGATGTTGGAGATGTTCAGGAACTGAAGCATCGATCCACAGATTACGCAGATTTATGAGACAATCAAGTCCACAACCCTAATTTCACCTTAGGAGTAGCATTTTAATGAATAACCTCACACCTCGTGATCCAAGAACTTACAGGATTATTGGAGCGGCAATGGAAGTGCATCGCCAGCTCGGGTGTGGCTTTTCGGAGCCGGTCTATCAAGAAGCGTTGGCTCTTGAATTGAAAGACCGAGAAATACCGTACAGCCGCGAATTGAAGTTTCACGTAAGTTATAAAGGACAGCCTTTAAGAAACGGATACCGTCCTGACTTCATTTGTTTTGACTCGGTAGTTGTTGAGTTGAAGGCTCTGAGTACTCTCAGTTCTGTAGAAGATGCGCAGCTACTCAATTATCTAAAGGTAACCGGTTATCACACTGGTTTGTTGCTTAATTTTGGTACCCGCAGCTTACAGCAACGCCGCTTCGTTTTTGGTTAACAAAGCGGCGTTGCTTTTCCACAAATCTGTGTAATCTGTGGATTAGAACGTGTACCGCAGCGAGAACTGCATTATGCGTCCGGCCTTGGTTTCATTCAGAGGGGCTTGAGTTGAGGTGAAGCGTCCGAAGTCGGAAGTCGGGTTTCCGCCCAGGAACGGATCGGCCCCCAAACTCAGATCGGAAATAGTGTTGCCATCAAAGCGCTGCGTATTCGTTACGTTGAAGACTTCCCAACGAAACTGCAGCGCGTGGCCTTCCCAGGGCATCTTGAACGACTTGTAGAGTCCCGCGTCGAGGGAAATATATCCCGGAGCGCGAAGCACATTTCGATCGCCAATTTCGCCTGGTCGAGCCGGCCTGAAACTCCGGTAAACAGCAACCGGATCGCTGAAGATGTTTGGTGTTCCGTTTGGACCATTTGCAGTCGGGGTTGATTGCACCGGCTGAACACGAACGCCATTGGATTGCACGTTCCAGTTCGTGGCCCAAACACAACAATCAAACGGAGTCTGGATCGGCAGACCGCTGTTCCAGCGGAAAATTCCCGTCGTGGTCCAACCGCCCAGCATTGTTTCAACCAATCCACTCGAAGTGCCGAGAAATCGCTTGCCGCGACCAACCGGAAGTCCTACCACCCAGTTCGCATTGATGATGTGACGGGCATCAAAATCCGAAGTGGCGTAATTCCCATCCGGGTTCAAAGCGTTAACGATGAACGCCGTTCCGTAGGTGGTCGAGTTTTGCAGACCGGAAGCATTGTCGAGCGAATGGCCGTAAGTGTAGTTGAAGTCAAACGTCACGTCATCGCGCAAGCGCTGACGCGCGCTGAGTTGAAAGGAGTTGTAGTTTGAATAAGCCATAGTTGAGAACGCCGAAAGCGCTCCAAACTGTGGTTGATAGAAAAGGTTGTTGATGCGCGACGGTCCACCGCCGAAGGGACAAGTCGTGCAATCGGGGCTGTCGTCCCACAGCAACTGCAGGAACGTGTAATCGATAATATCCGCGCCGCCGAGAGCCTCTGGTGCGATGAACGCATAAGCCGCTTGTGTGGGCGTCAAACTCGTGTCGCCCCACCATTGAGGCATGAACGGAAACACATTGTCGAAGAAAGCCAGCGATGGCACGTCCGTGATCGGGCGATTTGAATAACGCAAATCCACGAGAGCGTTAACCGCTTCGTAGTAGGTCATCCCCGATTGTGGATCGCGGATGTTGTTGAGCTGCATGATATCGCGCGTGGCGAGTATCTTGCGTGCAAAACGTCCCACGTAACTCGCTTCAATCGAAAGTCCTTTGCCGATTTCACGGCCGTAGGAGAAGTTGAAGCTGTAGTTGTAGGGCGTGGTGATACCCTGGTCCAACGATACCTCGATGCGCTGATCTTCATCTGACGGAACCGTCAGCGGGAAGTTCAACGTTCCGGGAATCGGACCAGTGGCGCCGGGGAAATCGAGCGCGCGGACATTTGGATTAAATCCGCCGAATAGCGGACCTAAACGGCCGTCGATCACGTCAAACGTGTTCGCGTTGATGTTGCGAGCGGACGTGAAACCGGCCAGGTTATTGAGATCGAAATTGACGGCGAGTTGACTGCCGATGCGATCGTAAGTCATGCGGAAACCGCCGCGCACGACGCTCTTGCCGTCGCGTCCGAGCACTGGTCCAAGATCGGGCGACCAGGCAAACGAAACTGACGGCGCAAAGTTGTTCCAATCCTGCTTGTAGTAGCCGGGCGCGTTGTTGGCCTGACCGCCCAACACGAATGTAATGGGATCGGTGAAGGGAACACCGCGATTCGAGCTTTCCACACGCTGGTTGAAGTAGTCAGACAAGTTCACATTCGGGATCACCTGTAGTCCGTTTCGCTCGTAAACCGGAGTCGAGGTAGACCAGCGAACGCCGTAGTTAAGAGTGAAGTTGGGACGTATGCGCCAGGAGTCCTGTAGATAAGTCTCATACTCCTCAGTCGCAAAGGCACGATCGGTTGGAGTTCCGACCGATTGCAATGTCCCGCTCGCGTCATAAACGAGATTCGCGCTGTACTGCGAATAACGTCCAATCACGGAAGCGAGCGCATCGCGCAGGTCGCTGCTGTTTTCGAAATCCGAGAATGGAGCAATCAGTACATCGCCCGATTCGTTGTAGAACGACGGATTGATGATCGCCTCGTCGAATGATGCGCCCAGCGAATTGCGGTTGTTGCGTATCAGGCGAACGTTGGCGCCAAAGCCCCACGTGTGGTTGCCACGCACCCAGGAAACATCGTCCACAAAGTTGTGCACGGGTGTCGTGCGTCGCAGCGTCCGTTGAAACGATTGCGGCGAAAAGATGAACCGGAAGTTCACCAGATTCTCCTGCGAATCGCCGTTTTGCGTGAACGAGGAGCGCGTGAAGCCGTAGTTGAAACGATTCACCATCGCGTTGTTCACGGTCCAGGTGTGACCAATGGCAAGACCCTTGGGATGATTCCACGTCGTCAACGGCGGCGTGTCAGGGAAGCACTGAATGTTGTCGCCCGGCGTGCTGCAATCCGCGTCGAAATAGACCGCCCGCGTGACGAGATCATTCTGGTAGTTGCCACGGACGAACAGTTGGTGTTTGTTGGTTAAATTGAAATCGAAACGAGCGATGTAGGTGTTCTGCTCCGTCGGCGTGCGCGCGTTGAAGCGAAACCCGGAAGTGTTGAGACCATCGCCGACAGTTGTGTCGTTAGCCGGGTAACGTTGCGCGGCGGCCGCCAGTACATTCAGCGCCTGCGGATTGATACCCGGATTCGCGTTGGCCGCGGCGTAGGTACCAATGATTTCGTCGGGCGTCAGACAGTTCACGCCTGCAGGCGTTCCGGGCGGGCAGCCGGGATCGCTGTCACCGCTTTCAGTGCGATAACGAACGAGGCCCTGGCCCAAGGTTGGTAACGGCACTTCGCGGACGACGGAAGTCGCCGTCGCTTCACGAAAACCTTCGTAGGTGAAAAAGAAGAAAGCGCGATCGCGTTTGATTGGACCACCCACCGATCCGCCAAAGATATTTCTCAACAACTGCGGACGTTCGACGCCGGCGGCATTGTTAAAGAAGTCGTTGGCAGTGGTGACCGTGTTGCGGTGTGTTTCAAACAGCGAACCGTGCCATTGATTCGATCCGGAGCGCGTGACGAGTGAAACCTGCGCGCCGGACGAACGACCTTGTTCCGCGTTTGGATTGGTAGTGGTTACGCGAAACTCCTGTAACGAGTCGCGCGTGACTCGCAAGACACTTGCAAATGCTTCGTCAGTGATAACGTCCAGACCATCCTGCTGTTCGTTGACGTCAACACCGTCGAGCGTGATGTTTGATTGATCGGCGCGGCCACCGTTCACAAAACCGGAACGGCTGACACCGGGTTGCAGCGATAAAAGTCCCACCACGTTATTTGCGTTGAGCGGCAGTTCGACGATGCGTTTGCGTTCGAATGAATTGCCGATACTTGCGTCGCTGGTATTGATGGCTGCGTCGGCGGTTGACGTCACGTCAACAGTTTCCGAAACGGCTCCGATTTCGAGTTGCACGTCCCTGACTGTCTGTGTGTCGACGAGTGCGACGAGCCCGGAAGCCGAGGCTGTTTTGAAACCCGTGGCACTCACGTCGAGCTTGTACGTTCCCGGCGGAATTGCCGTGAACACGTAAGCGCCGTCCTGGTTGGTTTGTTGGGTTCGGGTGAAGTTGCGTTCGGGATCGGTGAGCGTCACGGTTGCGCCGCTCACGAGATTACCCTGCGGATCTTTCACTGTGCCACGAACTGTGGTGCCGCCAGCCTGCGCAAAACTGGTCACGGCGAACAGTATCAAAACAAAAAACGAAGCCAGAGAAAAACCTCCGATTCTAAGTTTACTCATGAGCAAATCTCCCTGATTGCTGATTCACGTCGGGCTAGTCTGTCGCCAATTCTTCGTAGAATGTGTCAACAGATTGTCGGATGTTTGTTAGTTTTTTGAATGCTCAAACAGCATTCATGGGGAGACGAAATGATGTTTTGCGAGGATGCAGTTAGTGTTCCAACGAGAGCGGTTAGTTTGAATAAAGGAAATTTCGTGTGATCGTAAAAACGGTGAGATTCGTATTCACGGAACGAGTCCAAAAAACTCATTGACGTTGCTGATTTTGAACTGCGAAAGAATGGATAGAAGATCCACAGATTTCACAGATTACACAGATACATGAATTTGGTATCTTTTGGCCGTGAACTTGAACCCGATCGACATCCTGCTGGTAATCCTGATCATCCTGAGCGTGCTCAATGGATATCGCCGCGGCTTTATTCATGGCGCGATTGATCTTGCCGGTTGGGTGTTGAGCCTGCTGCTTGCGTTGCGTTACTACCACGCGCTCTCGCTCTGGATTGGTCCCCGTGTTGATCTCTGGTCGGAGGTTTGGGACCAGCCGATTGCTTTTGTGGTGATTGCGTTGCTGGTCAGTTTGGTGGTGCAGGCGATTGGAATCGCGGCGCTCAGTCGTTTACCGGAAGACGTCCATCAACGACGCTTCAATCAGATGTTCGGTGTCATTCCGGGACTCATCAACGGCTTTATCGTAGTTGCGATTATCTCGGCGCTGTTATTGGCGATTCCGCTGAATGAGGGGTTGAGTGAGCGCACGCGCAACAGTGCCCTCGTCAGCCGGATGGCGGTTTACGCCGAACAACTCGAGAACCAGTTGCGTCCCGTCTTCGCCGATGCGATCTCACGCACGCTTAATATGCTGACGGTTCGTCCGGACTCAAACGAACGAGTCGAACTGCCGTTTAAAGTCGCGACCACGCGACCACGACCGGATCTCGAAGCGCAAATGCTGGAGTTGGTAAACAAGGAACGAGTGGCCAATGGTCTAAGTCCATTGCAGGCCGATCCGGAGTTAACGGAAGTGGCCCGGCGACATTCAGCGGATATGTTTGCGCGTGGTTATTTTGCGCACGATACACCGGAAGGTCGCACGCCATTCGATCGCATGCGCGATGCAAACGTTCGCTTTTTGACGGCGGGCGAAAACCTCGCGCTCGCGCCTACCCTCACGGTGGCCCATAACGGTCTTATGAACTCACCCGGTCATCGGGCAAACATTCTGCGCCCTCAGTTCGGTCGCCTCGGCATCGGCGTGATGGATGGTGGGATGCGTGGCCTGATGGTGAGTCAGGAATTCCGCAACTAAGGCCACGGATTACACGGATCTTCTTTACACAGATAAACACGGATCAATCCGTAGTTTTGATCCGTGTCATCCGTGGCCTGCTTCTTTCGGAACGAAAATCCACTAACTCCCATGACACTTTTTATATTTCTTACCCGATCCGCAGGGACACGGATCGTTCCGTCCCGGGCGGCGTTCTTCATAACGTACGGTAGGATTTTTCAACTCCTCACCCGTTACGAAACGCCACTTCCCATCCTCACGTTCGAACAAACTCTTTTCGCGATGCGAATGGTCCTTGCCGTCCTGGGTGAATTGCGCCTCGAAGGAAACAAGCGCCCTATTCTCATCAACGATCTTTGTCTCAAAGACCTGCAACCCGCGCCAGGTTGAGTTTTCGGACCAATCCCGAATAAACGCGAGGTCGACCTCTTTACGCGTTCGCGAATGCGTAGAGTCAACGATGAAATCAATCGCGTGGGTTACAAAAGCTGAATACCGGGCACGCATCAACTCTTCAGCCGTCTCGCTTTCGCTCGTGCCTTTAATGACAGGCTCGCAGCAGTTGGCAAAAGCAGAACCGGAGCCACAAGGGCAGTTTTCTACGTTTTCACTCATAGCCACAAGCTTACACAGATTTCGCGGATTTCACCGAACGAAAACTGGTGATATGATGCGATTCACCCGGAGGACCAGACCCATGTTGCATACCCGAACTGGCCGACTCTCCTCGCTTTTACTCCTGACTGCCGTTGCCCTGGCAGGTTTTTTCCTCGACACGTCGCAACCCTGGATCGCTCGCGCCCAGGACGCTGAACCGAGCTACGAGGACGAGCTCGAAAAGGGCAAGACCCTGTATCGCCAGCGCCGTTATGACGACGCGTTGAAGAGTTTCAAACGCGCCAATGAGATGCGCGACAAGAAATCCGCTGAATGTTACGGCTGGATGTCGGAAACGTACCTCGCGCTTGAAGCTTACAAAAACGTCGTCGATTCCGCTGACAAAGTCATCGAACTTGCAGGCGGCGACAAGCAGCTCATGCTGAAGGCTTTCAATAATAAAGGAATAGCGCTTCAGGCGTCGGCGGCGAGAAAGGATCAAAAGAAACTTCAGGCGGCCGAGGCTGTATTTCGCGGTGGCCTCGCGTTCGAAGGCACCCTGCCGGTGTTGCATTACAACCTCGGCATGGTCCTGATGCAGTTGAAGCGCGATGATGAAGGCGCTGCATCATTGAAGCGTTATATCGAGTTACAGCCCAAAGGGCAGTTTGTAGACATGGCGCGAAAGCTGATCGAGAATCCGCGCCGCGCTCGCGAAAACTATGCGCCCGACTTTTCGTTTACTTCATCGCAGGGTGAGCACATCGCGCTCGATGATCTCAAGGGCAAAGTTGTCGTGCTGGATTTTTGGGGCACGTGGTGTCCGCCGTGCGTCCAGTCTGTACCCGAGCTTCGCAACCTGCACAAGCGCTATTCGAAAGAGCCGTCATTTATGTTGATCGGGATTAGCTCGGATGGCGATGAAAATGTTTGGCGCGACTTTACTGACAGAAACAAGATGATCTGGCCGCAGTATTTGGATCGCGATCGACGTGTTCAGCGCGCGTTTGGTGTGCGCGCGTTTCCCACTTATGTCCTGATCGATCACGAAGGAATCGTGCAGTTTACAAGTGTCGGTTCTAGCTGGCAGAGTTCCGCGAATCTTCACGATGCGATTAAAAAGCAGGTGAAGCTCGTCGCGAAGGCTACTGAACTGCAGTAAAGATTAGCCACAGATAACACGGATTTTAAATCCGGATTTAATCCGTTTTGTAATCCGTGTTTATCTGTGGCTAAAACTTGAGACGGCCGATAGTTCCACTGGCGCCGGCGCCCCATCCAATCTGTTTTCCAGGCGCAAAACTAAAAGTATCGAAACCTGGACCAGTGAGCGGCGTCCACGTGCGTCCGTCGTCCAATGAGTAGTCACCGCCTGCTGGGCCAAGCGCCACGAGGGCTGGAGTTTTCAAACCCGGAACGTAAGTGACCACGGAACGAAATCCCGACAAGCCTTTTACGAGTTTCCAGGTTGCGCCGCCATCGCTCGTGACCGCCAGGTTATCAACCGCTTCCTGTTCCTTTCTGTAATCGCCGCCCGCGACCACCCCATGCCGCGCGTCACGAAAAGCGATCGAAAAAATTCCCGACGATGGACCAGAGGCGAGTGGCGTATCCGCGATCTGCCACGAGCGACCACCATCGGAGGTCCGCAACACGCGCGATTTAGCCGCCGCTCCGGTACCAATCCAGGCGTGCGTCTTGCCAAACACGGCGATGTTGGTGCCGCTGGCGGCAAATGCTCCTTCGCCCTCCTGCGCGGGCGGTAAGTTCGTCGCCGGAACGCGCGACCACGTGCGTCCACCATCGGCAGTGATGAGTATGTAAAACTGCTTATCGACCGAATCGCCGAAGACGAGGCCGCGGTTTGCATCCCAAAACGACATCGCATCGAGGAACGCTTTCGGATCCTCGATCTTGAATTGCATGGTCCATGTTTGACCGGCGTCGGTGGTTTTATAAATGCGCGAAGCCGGACCGTTGCCGATACTCAGCAGGTACGCGGTTTGTGCGTCAACCGCATCGATATCGCGGAAGTCGAGAGCATCAGTAGTTACCGCGATTTTCTGCCACGTCGCTCCGCCATCGGTTGTCCTTAACACCGTCGCTCCAGAACCACTGGCCCAAGCCACCCGCTCATCGACCGCACTCACCCCGCGCAGCCTCGAGTTAACGCCACTCGTCTGCGTGGTCCACTGCGGCACCGCCGGCAGGAGCGAACTGAGAATAAGTAGCAGTATTTTCAAAATAGACCCTCACTCTCTCAAAGTGGCACGCATTTTAACATTTGAAGGTTGGTCATCGCGTCAGGGTTTATTAAAAAGACGTAAATCCAGAACGACTCTGTAACGCTTGAAGTGCACTGTAACGGACAGGGGGAAGAATATGAAGAGTCGTATTGTGTTCAGTACTTTGATTACTTTCTGCCTGTTACTTGCCGGATGTGGGCGACAGAGCGCGACGAATAATGCACAGGTAGAAGCTCTTTTCCGCGCGACGCGAGAAGGAAATACTGACATGGTGAAGTCGTTACTTTCCTCGCCAGGCATCGATGTTAATGCCACAGACGAGAAAGGAACCACACCACTTCTTGAAGCGGCGCGTTATGGTCATGAAGATATTAGCCGCATTCTGATTGCGGCCGGTGCGAACATCAAAGCAAAGGACGGAGATGGCAAAACAGCACTGCAGCTAGCGATCCAGGGCGACCACGAGGAAGTCGTCGGCGTGCTTAGGCAGGCCGGAGCAAGCGAATAAAGTCGAGGTCGATTTACAGCGGGACGCCATTAAATATGCGTTGGCGATGGATGGCACCTTTTGTCGTATAATGAGTCTAACTTTACTTCGAAGGGAACTATTAAATGTCATCGAACCTCACTGAAGAAGCCAAGAAACTCCCGGTGGACGAGCGAATCGCCCTCGTCGAGGAGATTTGGGACAGCATTGCCGAAGATAACGGCTGTTTTGAATTAACCGACGCGCAGAAACAAGAGCTCGATCGCCGCATTGAGTCTGCGCAACAGAATCCTCACGCTGGCAGAAGCTGGGATGACATTAAATCGGAATTTCTCAATTCGAAGTAACTCTTCATGCAACTCCGTTTTCTTCCTGAAGCGGACAGCGAGTTCGCTGAAGCCCGCGTTTGGTATGGCGTTCAGTGCGCTGGCTTGGACATCGAATTTATGAAGCGAGTTGACGAAACGCTACAGCGGATCAGCGATGATCCGAATAGATTTCCACGTGTGTATCGGAAGCTTAGGCGCGCTCTCGTCAGAAAGTTTCCGTTTGCTATCTTCTATGAAGCAACAACTGAGGAAATTTTGGTGTTTGCAGTTTTCCATTCAAGACGAGATCCGAGGCGACTCACCTCACGATTTAAGTTAAAAGGCTGACTTAAGAATGAAATCACTATTTCTACTCACTCTGCTGCTTCTTATCTCTACGATAACCCCGCCCACGCCAGATGCGAGCAGGCGAAAGAGATGATTGCCATCGGAAACTTCATCGCCACGGAGTTTGGTGTGCGCGAGATGGCGACCAAAAAATATTGAGATGCCCTTCGACCTGCAACCAACACTGAAGAGCGAGATTCTCGAACTCCGGCCACTGCGCGCGGACGATTTCGAATCGTTGTATGCAGTCGCATCCGACCCACTGATATGGGAGCAACATCCAAACTCCGATCGTTACCAACTCGATGTGTTCCAAAAGTTCTTTGATGAAGCAATGCAGTCGGGTGGCGCGCTGATCGCCTTCGATCGTAAAAACGATCAAGTCATCGGTTCATCGAGATTTTATGGCTACGATCTGATACGCAGCGAAGTTGAGATCGGTTGGAGCTTCCTCGCGAGATCTCACTGGGGTGGCGTTTACAATGGCGAGATGAAACGGCTGATGTTGTCGCATGCCTTTAAATTTGTCGATAACGTGCTCTTTTTTATTGGCTCCACCAACCTGCGCTCGCAACGAGCCGTGGAGAAAATCGGCGGCGTCCGCGCCGGGACGAAGCTCGATCCCAACGGCCGCGAGAGTTTCATCTATCGAATTACGCGTTCCGCTTACCTGGCTGAGATCGAGTGATATTCAGACTCACTTACAAGGCAAATGATTTGACAGCAAGAATCGGAGTGTTTGGCGTGCGCGTATTACGTATCATGCGGCGATGACATTGAAAGACGTAAGCTGGGAGCAGGTCTATCGTGATCTTGACGCTCAGGGCAACGCCACTATCGAGAATATTCTCACCTCGGATGAGTGCGACGAGATTCGTGCTCTCTACGACAACGACGATCGATTTCGCAGCCAGGTGGTGATGGAGCGTCATGGCTTTGGACGCGGAGAGTATCGATACTTCCGCTATCCACTTCCTGACCTGGTCACAGAAATGCGCGCGTCGCTCTATCCTCATTTAGTACCAATCGCTAATCAATGGAACGAGGCGCTGAAAATTGACGTGCGTTATCCAGCCGTTCATGCCGAATACCTTCGACGCTGTCATCAAGCCGGCCAGAATAAGCCAACGCCGCTGCTCCTGAAGTATGGACCAGGCGATTACAACTGCCTGCACCAGGATCTTTACGGCGAGCATATTTTCCCGCTCCAGATCGCAGTGCTTTTGTCAGAGCCCGAAAAGGATTTTACCGGCGGCGAGTTTGTAATGACTGAACAACGGCCGCGTATGCAATCGCGGCCGATGGTTGTACCGCTGCGAAAAGGAGACGGCGTCGTCTTTGCGGTTCACCATCGTCCGGTGCAAGGCAAGAAAAGTGTTTACCGGGTAAATTTGAGGCACGGTGTAAGTCGTCTACGTTCCGGCAGCCGGTTTACACTCGGGATAATTTTTCACGACGCGAGGTGAAGCCGCTGATCTTTGGCTCCGAGATGTAATCTTCCTCTCCCAATCTTGTAAATTCTCAGAATCCTGTTCAGAATACGCCCGCGAGTAGAAATCGGGTACACCCCCATTCCCCTATGATCGGGCAACTCCTCCTCCAGTATCGTATTGT
This sequence comes from uncultured Acidobacteriota bacterium, assembly GCA_963708055.1. GTDB lineage: Bacteria > Acidobacteriota > Blastocatellia > Pyrinomonadales > Pyrinomonadaceae > PSRF01. The sequence continues at coordinate 5,273,095 of OY970193.1, forward strand.
CGAGAAGATCGGTGAAGGTGGACAGGGAACTGTTTACAAGGCCATCGATACTTCGCTCGATCGTCCCGTAGTTATCAAAGTAATTCCGCCGGATCTGGCTGACAGAGCTTCGAACCTGGCCCGTTTTGAACGAGAGGCCAAGCTGGCGTCATCGCTCGATCACCCAAATATCTGCACGATTTTTGGCCTGCACAAGGTCGACGACCTTCACTTCATCGCGATGCAGTATGTCGAAGGCCGCAACGTGCGCCAGTTAGTCGGCGGGCAACCGCTGGATTTGCAGCGCGCGCTCTCAATCACGATCCAGGTGACTGACGCACTCGCAGCAGCGCACGGCCGCGGCATCGTTCATCGTGATATCAAAGCGCGCAACGTGATGGTGACGCGTTCCGGGTCTGTGAAAGTGCTCGATTTTGGACTCGCCAAGTTGATTGAGAGCCCGCACTCAGGTTCGAGCGATCCGCAACTCACGGAAGTCGGCGTGCCGTACGGAACCTCGACGTACGCCGCGCCCGAACAGGCGCAGGGCCTAAAAGCAGATCATCGCGCCGACATCTTTTCGACCGGCGTTCTGCTTTACGAGATGCTCGCGGGCACGTGGCCGTTTCGCGGCAAGACGGCTCTGGACGTGCGCTACGCCGTCGTTTATCACCAGCCAAAAGCGATTGTCGAAGCGAGAGGTGAAGACTCTCCGGCCCTTCGTCGTGTTCAGGAGATTCTCGACAAAGCGCTCGCGAAAGATCCGGATGATCGATATCAGAAGGTCGAAGACATGCGCGCCGATCTTCAGGAAGTGATGCGCGAGATTGAAATCGATAGCAGTTTCGGCAGTACTTTGACGGATGCACCAGTCGCGGCGGCTGTCAGTGAGACAAAAGCGGGATCTTTTTGGACCTCTTCGCGCGCAATCATCGCAATCGTTGCTGCATTTGCATTACTTGCCGCGATCTATTTGTTCGCTTTGCGCACGAATTCTCCGGCGGAGGCTGATTCTCCGATCAACTCGCTTGCGGTTTTGCCTTTCACCAACAGCGATCCAGGCAGCGAATATCTTTCTGACGGAATCACTGAGAGCCTGATCGATAGTCTGTCGCGAGTGCCGGATCTAAAAGTGAAATCCAGCACCACGGTGTTTCATTACAAAGGTCGCGAGAAAGATCCGAAGAAGATCGGGCGCGAGCTTGGTGTTCATGCGTTGCTTTCCGGCAGCGTTTCCCAGGTCGGCGATGATCTATCAGTCAGCGTGGAATTGATTGACGTGCGCGACGATAGTCATATCTGGGGCGAACGTTACGGTCGCAAGGTTTCGGAAGTGGTGGCGTTGCCACAACAGATCTCACGCGAGGTGTCGCAAAGATTGCGCGCACGCGGCGAGAACATGGACCACGCGCAGTTAACGCGAAACTACTCGCCTGATTCGGAAGCGTATCGGCTGTATCTTCAGGGCCGCTACAACTGGAACAAAAGAACGGTTGACGGACTGAAAAACGGTATCGACTATTTCGGCAAAGCAATTCTGCGCGATCAGGATTACGCCCTTGCCTACGCCGGTCTTGCCGACTGCTATTTATTGCTCAACGTTTACAACGTGGCTTCGGCTGACGAATCTTTTCCAAAAGCCGAAGCCGCGTCGCGCAAGGCGTTATCAATCAACGAGAGTTTGGCTGAAGCGCACACGGCTCTCGCGTTTGTCACTTATCGTTATCATCTGAAATGGACTGAAGCGGAGCAGCACTTCAAAAAAGCGATCGCGCTCAACCCCAACTATGCAACGGCGCACCAGTGGTATGCGAGTTATCTTGCGGCCAGCGGACGATTGGAGGAGGCGGTAGTTGAAGCGAAGGCAGCGCATGAGCTAGAACCGTTTTCTTTGACGATCTACAGCGATTACATCCGCGGTTTGTATTATGCGGGCCGTCTTGACGAGGCCCGCAAGGAGTCGTTAAAACTCATCGAAATGGATCAGAGCTTTGCGCGCGCGCGGTATGAACTGGGATTGATCCTTGAAGAGGAAGGCAAACTGGAAGAAGCGATCGTCGAATTCAAGACGGCGGTTAAATCTTTGCCTGACAATGTTGCGGCTTTGACTGCGTTGGGCCATGCGCAGGCGGCAGCGGGAAAGAAAGCGGAGGCGGAGAAGATCATTCGCCGGCTCGAAGAACTGTCGAAACAGCAATACGTCTCGCCGTTTCAGATGGCAGTAGTTTATGCGGGGATGGACGAGCGCCGCCTCGCGCTTGATTGGTTGGAGAAGTCGCGCACCGAGCGTTTCAACTGGTTACCGTTTATAAAGGTCGATCCGGTGTTGAAAAACCTCCGCTCGGAGCCACGGTTTGTGGAGCTAGTGAAAAGTTTAAATCTGCAATAGTGGTTGTAGGGGCGGCCCTCCGTGGCCGCCCTAGTGTGCGAACTTCTTTGTCTCCCCCAGGTGAGACGATTTTGAGTTCCAGACTAGGGCGGCCACGGAGGGCCGCCCCTACAACGATTATTGGAAATTTAGTTTCGGGAGAAAAATATTGATGGTTTCACGTCGTAGGTTTATTTCGGGTACCGCCAAGGCGGCGGTGGCGGTGACGCTGTTGCGGTCAACAGGGGTGGTGAATGCGTTCTCGCAGTCCGCGGCGATACAGCCTGTGTTTGCGCGGCTGGATGAATTTATTGCGCGTCACATGCGTGAGACAGGCGCGCCGGGAATGACACTGGCGCTGGCCAATCGCGACGGTTTGATCCGTGCTTCGACGTATGGTTTTGCCGATACCAAAGCCGGTCTGCGCGTGGTTCCGGAAACGATGTTTGAGATTGGATCGATTTCGAAATCGTTTGTCGGCCTCGTCCTTTTGCAATTACACGATGAAGGAAAACTCGACCTCAATAAACCGATCGTTGAGTATCTGCCGTGGTTAAAGATCAACTCGAAATACCAGGCGCTCACCACACATCACATTCTTAGTCACACCGGTGGACTACCGGGCGCACCATTGTTGCTTGACGCTCTCCTCAGCGAACTTTGGACCGGCTACGAGCCCGGCAAACGATTTCTTTATTCAAACACCGGTTACAACATTCTCGGTTTTCTGATCGAGGCGCTTGATAAACGACCTTTTGCCGAGGCGATGCGCGCGCGCATGCTGGTGCCGCTTGGGATGACGGCGAGCTCGCCTATCATCACGAACGATCTGCGCAAATACATGGCCGTTGGATATGAACCGTTAACCGAAGGCAAGCCGTATCCGCTTCATGGACCACTCGGGGAAGCGCAATGGCTCGAAGTCGATATCGCTGCCGGCAGTATCGCTTCGACGCCGGCTGACATGGCGAAATACATTCGCATGCTGCTGAATCGAGGCGTCTTACCGAAAGGGCGTTTGATCTCTGAAGAGGCGTTCAAGCTCTTTACGAAACCGGTCGTCAACTCACCTTATCGCGGTGAAGCTGCGTCGTACAGCTACGGACTTTTTGTGAGCGAGATTGATGGTCATCAACGCTTGCGCCACACCGGCGGGATGGTTGCTTTCAGCTCGGCACTCGACGTCGATGTGACGTCAGGTGTCGGCGCTTTTGCTTCAGTGAATGCTAACCTGCGTGGTTACCGCCCGGTTGCAGTAACGAAATACGCTCTCGATCTTTTCAATGCGTCGTTCGCCGGCAAGTCGCTTCCCGATCCGCCGCCACCGCCGCCTGCCCCCGACGAAACACCGAACGCGGCAGATTACGCCGGCGTTTTCACGTCAACCGATGGCAAGAAGATCGAACTCGTCGCCGAAGGCAAAAAACTGATTCTCGTGCACGCCAATCGTCGCGTGGTGTTGGAACGCAGCGGCGGCGATCGATTTATCGTGAAGCATCCTGATTTTGAAACGTTCCTGCTTGGGTTTGTTCGTGAGAACCAGCGCGTGACGCAGGCGTTTCATGGTCCAAACTGGTATCTGACTGAGAAATACAAAGGTCCAAAAACTTTCGAAACCAAGAAAGAGTGGGAAGGCTACGCAGGTCACTTCACCAACGATAGTGCCTGGTATGGAGACACGCGTGTCGTGTTGCGCAATGGCCAACTATTTCTCGACGGCGTACAGCCACTCGTGCCGCGTGACGACGGCAAGTTTGGTCTCGGCGAGCCTGACGGACCAGATTGGGTGAGATTTGAAACGTTAGTGGATGGTCGTGCGATGCGGCTCAATCTTTCGGGGATCATCTTCCGCCGCGTCTTTACGCCTTAGCCAGTCCACTAGATTACACAGATTAATTAGAAAAAATCTGTGTAATCCGTGGACTACATTAATAGTGCTTCAACCCTATGGGCATGGACCATTTCTTCACATGGTGACCAGGCGAAGACCGTAAATCGTCCGTCCTGCGAAGCTACCAGCGCGAGCGCATCACGTTGATCGTGCACAAACTGGGCTGCCGAGAGATGACGCGTGCCGCCATGCTCGGTTGGTTGGACCACGATCGGAAGATTCCCGACGACCGGTTCGGTGATCACCCATTTATCCACCGGTGGATGACCTTCGGGCCGGCGAATCTTCGCTCCAAATGCCAGCACTTCATATCGATCGTCGATGACGGTAGCGCCATCAACGGCCGTCAGTCCGCCAATCGTATCGACCGATCGTCGCACCGCGCTTTCCCACTGCCGCCGATCTTCGGCTTCGACTTCCTGACGCAGTAATTCCGAGAGTGCTGAAAAAGCCGGAGTAATCGAGTAAAGAATGGGTTGTGCGATCGAATCGCGCCAGCTCTCGCTGCCCTTTGGGACGACCAGCAACGTTCCACCATGTCCCTGAGCCCGCATCGACGCACTCAGTTGGACCAGCATGTTGAGCGAATGATGCGGGCCATTCGTAGCCGCCGCCGTAAAAGCCAGCAGGGCTTTCAGCAACGCCGGACAATCAGGCAAACTCGTGCCTTTCTCATCAATGACTTTGACCTGTTCGCCCTTGAGTACGGCGACGTTTGCATACTTGCCAAAACCATCCAAACGACGATGTTTGACGACGAGCAAACCCGGTTCGATATCTTCGAGCACAAAACAAAAACTCGGAATAGTTCGCGTGGCGCCCCACACTCGTAATTCTTCGCCCTGGTTCCAAACGCCGAGATGAATCTCAGGACGCTCGACCGCGGGCGCGAGTTTGGTCAGCACGGCTGCAGTCAACGGCAGTGGATGTTCAAAAAGCATCGGCTGTCGCGCTTGTTCGGGCGGCAAGTATGCGAGGGAGATTTTGGGGAACCGACCCTCCTCAGGTCGAAAGCTGGCCCAGAATGTCGCATTGATAATCGCCGCGATCGACTTTGCATCCGGTTGTGGCGCCAGACCGTCCTGGCCCAGCCGTCGCGCTTCCGCGAGGTGGCGCGCGAAGTGCGCTTCCACAAGCGGCGCGACGGTGGCGGCGGCTTGATAGGTTGGATTCGTGCTCATAATTTACTTGCCGGTAAACAGCGTCTTCTCGTCGACGAAGCAGAGACCGTTACCCCACGGATCGTGCACGTAAAAAGAGCGTTCACCCCAGGGCCGTGTGACGAGATCGCCGGCGCTTGCGCCATGCACGTCTTCCGTCGAGAGACACTGCAACTCGCGCGCGCGTTCGTGCACAGCTTCAACATCGCCGACAGCAAAGTAGATGTAATCAGGCAGCGGTACTGGTAACAGCCCGGGAATGTTTTCTCCGTTGACGTCGACAAGGGCGAGAATTACCGGCCCGCAATCGATGTAATGACGCGAAGCGCGCGGAATCCGGCGCCCGCGATCGCCCAGCAGCTTGCCGTAAAATTCTTCCGCCTTGTCGAGATTGTCCACTTGCAGAATGATCCGGTAGAGTGTTGGCGCCATTTCAGTTCCTTTCGACGTTTGTCACAGATTAACGCAGATGAGGACGGATATAAAACGCGAGCCGTTTCCCTTTGTAATTGATGAGTTACAGCCGATTCGACCGCGGGTGAAGCGCGCTTTTGGCTTCACGTATGTCTATCTGGAAGAAAAACTGCTTTGTGGATTGCGTGATAGTGAGAAGATGCCGTCGACAAACGGGCTGTGGTTGTTTACGACTACCGCGGACGTCGATAGTCTCGGCCGCGAGTTTCCGGATCTGCCGCGTCGTTATCTTTGGCGTTCGAAAGAAAAAGCGTGGGTGATTCTTCCTTCGCGACTCGAGTCGTTTGAGGAGTACGCCTTCAAGGCGTGCGAGTTGATGTTGAATGGCGACCGGCGCATCGGACGGCTGACGCGCGCGAATGGCTAAACGAAAATTTTGGAGCTCCCCCCAATGGACAAACATGAACCTGAATCCGGTCTGAGTTTCGAGCGAGTTGTATTCTTCAGCGATGCGGTGTTTGCAATTGTGATCACGCTGCTGGTGCTCGAACTCAAAGTTCCTCACATTACCGAGCACACCGAACCGGCCTTGCGACACGCGTTGGTTGAACTACTGCCACGCGTGGCGGGCTTTGTGGTCAGCTTTTTGATCGTCGGACTGATGTGGATCGAGCATCATCGCATCTTTCGTTACATCGAGGATTACGATGCTGGTTTGCTGTGGCGCAATCTCATATTGCTGCTCTGCGTGTCGTTTGTGCCATTTCCGACTGCGCTCTTCAGTGAGAATTTTTGGAGTCGGACGGCGTTTATTCTTTACACGGCAAGTTTTGGCGGCGTGGCGACGGCGAAACTGTTTATCTGGCGTCATGCGCTGAAGGCAAACTTGCTGAAGGCGAATGTTGATGCGGCGTTGCAGAGTCGGATTGCACGACGCTCGCTCGCGGTGCCATTGGCTTGTGCAGTGGCGATTGGATTGAGTTTGATTAGCATCTTTATTGCGCCGCTCGCGTTTATGTTGATTCCGGTGCTGGCGAAAGTGCTCGATCCGACGACGAAGAAAAATGATCCGAAACCGAGCTCCGCTAATGAGGAGGCAGCGGGCGTGAATTAAGTTTTCTCACGCGGCGTCGCAACGGCGCAGCGGAAGACAATGGTTAACGTTGCGTCGTTGTGCCGCTGTGAGAGAAAACAAACTGAAGGTGGTTTACTTTTAATGGCTGAACAAATACCGGTGGAACGTTTCAAAAAGGCCCTGCTCGCTTGTCTCGACGAAACATTTTCGCAAGTTCGCGGAATCTATCTCGATAAAGGCACGACGTTGTACGAAACACTCGATAGCGTTTCGGCTGAGGAGGCATCACGCGTGATATCTCCCAAATCCGCGACCATCGCGGCGCAGGTTGAGCACACGAGATTTTATCTTGATGTTCTCGACGACTACATGCGCACCGGCGTGGATAAAACGAACAACTGGCGCGAGATCTGGGAGACGGTTTCCACCGTGACACCCGAACAATGGGAAGACATCAAGCGCCGTTTGCGGCAGAGTCACGAGCGTGTGATGGAGATGATCAACTCCTTCGAAGCGTGGGAAGGCAAGTACGATATAGCCGGCGCTTTATCGATACTCGTTCACACCGCCTACCACCTCGGCGGAATTCGATTGACCCTCGGCGTAATCAGGGCGGAAGAAAAATCGGCGTAATTTGTGGACTGATGGAAGATCATATCGAAGCCCTCGCGGAAACACTCTGGAACTACCACTTAATGAAGCACGAACTCGCGAAGGCTGATGCGATCCTGGTGCTTTGCAGTCACGATGAGCGAGTTGCGGAAAGGGCCGCTCAATTATTTCTCGATGGTTGGGCGCCGCTGGTCATTTTTTCCGGTGGACATGGTGCAATCACCAAACGATTGTGGGATGAACCCGAAGCAGAGCGATTCGCGCGCATCGCCGTGAGTTTGAATGTTCCTCGTGAACATATCCTGGTTGAACCAAATTCGACTAACACCGGCGAGAACGTTGAATTCACGAAGAGACTGCTGGCGGAACTTGGTCTTGATCCGCACAAGTTTATTCTGGTGCAGAAACCTTACATGGAGCGGCGTGCGTTTGCCACGTTTCGCAAACTCTGGCCCGAGAAGGAATTGATTGTAACTTCGCCGCAGGTGTCTTTTCGCGACTATCTGGAGGAGTATGCAAATCGCTCGCTCTCGCCGACGGATGTTATCGGTATAATGGTCGGCGATCTTCAGCGGATAAAAGTCTATCCCGCTCGTGGGTTTCAGATCGCACAAGAGATTCCGGACGACGTGTGGCGAGCATTCGAAGGACTAGTGCGTGCCGGTTACGATCAGTATTTAATTCAGAACTGAATGAGGTGAAGCTGAATGTTGAAGAGAATTGTTCTGCCTGTTTTGTTGTTTGCGGTGGTTGCGGTGGCCCAGAACGGTGCGACGCGGCCCTATCCAATCGATAATGGTCACTCGACGGTGGGATTTTCAGTTCCCATTCTCGGCGGTTTGTCGCAGGTAAAAGGGAAGTTTACTGACTTTGCGATCACACTCAACGCCGACGAAAAAGACATCACAAAATCTTCAGTGAGCGTGGTAATCAAAGCCACGAGTGTCGACACTGGTATTGAAGGGCGCGACCGTCACCTTCGCAATGCAGACTTCTTCGACGTGGAGAAGTTTCCGGAGATCACTTTCAAGAGTGAGCGTATCGAGAAAAAAGGCAAACAGTTCATCGCTCATGGACCGCTGACGATGCATGGCGTCACGAAGCAGATCGCGTTGCCATTCACGGTTACCGGCACCTTCAAAAATCCAACAAACAACAAGACCAGCGTAGGGTATTCCGCAAAGACAGTTGTTAACCGTCGCGACTTCGGTATCAACTATGCGCGCCAGGACAGCCCGACCTTTGTCGGCGACAACATCACAGTTGAGATCGAATTGGTCACACGCGCCATGGATCCTCAGTGAGTTTTTGCTTCTTCTCTGTGCAACCTTTGTGTTCTCTGTGTCTCTGTGGTTATGGAAATGTGCGATACAACAACCACAGAGAACACAAAGGTTGCACAGAGAAATCCATGCCAGGGCATTACTATTTTTTAACGGACTCGGGTTTTGAAATATGCGAAAAATTTTCCTCATTGCCTTTGTCGCGCTGATCGTCACCATCGGAGCGCGAAGCAGCTTTACCTCAAATACAGCATCTCCGGCATCACCTTTTTGCACGGCCGATCCGGTCGTCAGCAATAACCTCGATAGCGGCGCCGGAAGCTTGCGCCACGCGATTGCTGATGCCTGCACCGGTTCCACGATTACCTTCAACATGGCGACGGTAACCAGTCCGATCTCTTTGACTGGCGGCGAATTGCTGATCAACAAAAATCTGATCGTCAATGGACCGGGAGCAAACTCGCTGACCGTCCAGCGCAGTAGCGCCGGCGGTACACCTGATTTTCGAATTTTCAATATCAATGGCGGCGTCACTGTCGCGCTTTCCGGTCTCACGCTCACGAACGGTCGAATCTCCGGATCGTTCCCCGGTAACTTCGGCGGAGCGATCTGGAACAACCACAGCAATCTGACGATTACTGACTGCGTCATCAACGCTAACTCAGCCGTTGCAGTTGCGCCGGCAGGTTTCGGCGGCGCGATCTTTAACGACGGTGCGGATTTCGGAAGCGCCACACTCGCAATCGTAAACACTCGGATCACCGGCAACAGTGCGACTGGTAATGGCGGTGGCATTTTCAGTTGGGGTGGTCATGGCAACGCGACTCTCACGATCACCGCAAGCACCATCAGTAACAACTCAGCGCAGTCCGGTGGCGGAGGCATTGCGAATTCGGGACAGTCTGGTAGTTCGTCGGTGCGGATCGTTAATTCACTGCTAAGCGGCAACACTGCGCAGAGCGGCGGCGGAATCACCAGCGAAGGAACCCAAAACGGCAACGCTCCACTGACAATTGCCAATAGCACCATCAGTGGAAATGGCGCGACAGCAATCGGCGGCGGCATCGTCACCCAGGGCACGACGAACAGTAGCGGCGCCCCAGTCACCATCGTCAACACCACCATCACGAATAATCGTGTTGACATCGACGACACTGCACCGGGCAATCAGAACGGCGGCGGGATGTTTATCTTTACCGGCCCGGTCACGATTCACAATACGATTGTTGCTCGCAACTTCGTCGGCAGCACCGGGATCCTTCCGGACGATGTTTTTAATAACAGCTTCCAACCGAATAGTTCATTTAATTTGATTGGCATCGGCGGGTCAGGCGGGCTTGTTAATGATGTCAACGGCAATATCGTACACGCCGACCCGAATCTTGGACCACTCGCCGACAATGGTGGACCAACACAAACGCATGCGCTGCTTCCGGGTAGTCGGGCGATTGAAGGCGGCAGCAACTGCCCGCTCGATGATTCATGCTCTCCGGCGCTTGGTTTCTCGCTTGCAACCGATCAACGCGGTGCCGGGTTCCAGCGGGCGGCGGATTCGTCCGACCTCAACGTCACGCAGACAGTTGATATTGGCGCGTTTGAAGCACGTGCCAGCATCGAAGACATCGTCGATCAGACAATTCCGGAAGATGGACTTTTGGTGGCGCATTTTGGGGTTGGCGACCCGGCGGCAGTTACGAGTGTTACGGCGACGTCAAGCAATACAGTGCTTTTTCCCAACGAGCCGGCAAACCTCGACGTGATTGGAAGCGGTCAATTTCGGACAGTAGTAGGAATGCCGTTTCAGAATCAGTTTGGCTCGACGTTGATAACCGTTACGGTTACCAGTGGATCGGAGAGTGTCACGGACACATTTTTAGTAACCGTGACACCTGTGAACGACGCTCCGCACGAAGTTTTACTCTCAAACACGAGTGTGAATGACAACAGTCCCGCGGGCACTCTCGTAGGCACTCTGACTGCTCTAGATCCTGATCCGTTGCAAACATTCACTTACAGTCTGGTTTCCGGTTTTAATTCCATCGACAATGCATCCTTCACTATCTCCGGAGATCAACTCAGAACCACTTCGGTTTTTGATTTCGAAACTAAAACAAGTTACCTGATCCGCCTGCGCGCCACTGATCCGACCAATTTGCATGTGGAGAAGGAGTTCATCATCAACGTGGTCGATGGACCGGATATTCCGGGTGCGATCTCGTTTACGTCCCCAACGTTCAGCGTCGGAGAAGCTGACGGCAATGCGAGCATTACTTTGAGGCGCACTGGCGGGGCTGACAATCGAGTGTTTGCGAAAGTCAGTTTGGCGGATATTACGACCTCGCCGGCGGATTATCGGTTTGCGCCCGGATCTCTCGATCCCACCTTCAACACCGGCACCGGAGCGACTTCAGGATCGAGTGCGCTCTCGCAGGTGGTTCATGCGGTGGCGGTGCAGCCTGATGGAAAAGTGCTGATTGGCGGTGCGTTTCTCTTCTACGACGGTATCCCGCGCAAACGTATGGCGCGGCTTAACTCCGACGGCACTTTGGATCATTCGTTTAATCCGAGCTTCGAAGACGTTGTGTTGAGCATCGCGTTACAACCCGATGGAAAGATCCTCGTTGGCGGCGAGTTTATTGGCCTTGACCTTTGAGACCGGGCGAAACCGTATTGCGCGTCTGAACGCCGATGGTTCTCTTGACCAGACGTTCAACCCCAACACTCCCAACGACTCGGTGACGTCCATCGCGGTCCAGCCGGACGGAAAAATCTTGCTCGGTGGAGCATTCACCCACCTCGACGGTTTTCCCCGAAGGGGTGTAGCGCGACTCAATGTCGCAGGCGATCTCGACGATAATTCCTTTGATCCCGGTGTTGGCGCAAATGCGGGTGTTACTAGTCTTGTTTTGCAACCCGACGGAAAGATTCTCGTTGGCGGCGGCTTCACGAGCTTTGCCGGAGCTTCAGACACGCGGCTCGTACGTCTCAACAGCAACGGAACGGTTGACGGTACGTTCAACTCCGCCTTAGGCCTTAGTCTCGCACCACGCCAGGTGGTCTTGCAGCCGGACGGAAAAATTCTGGTTGGCGGTGAGTGGGTGGGTACTGACACGCCGTTTGGAAATCGTGGGATAGCGCGACTTGAAAGCAATGGCGCGCCTGACGCGACGTTTAATCCGGGCACAGGGACCAACGGCCAAACAGTGGACGCACTCGCGCTTCAGCCTGATTCGCGAATTGTGATTGTCGGTCGCTTCCCAAGTTTTAACGGAACGACTGTCAACGGCGTTGCACGTTTGCATAGCAGCGGCTCACCTGACACTTCCTTCAATTCCGGTGGCGGAGTGAATCTACCGTTCCCGGCGTTTGAAGTTGTCGTGCAACCGGATGGCAAGATCCTGCTTGGCGGGCAATACACTTTCTACGATGGCGTCAGCAGTAATGGCATCACACGCATCAATGGCGATCTGTTTGTAAGTTGGGCGCCGGGTGATTCGGCAAACAAGACAGTGCTCTTGCCAATCGTCAACGACGCGTTAGACGAACCGAACGAAACACTCTCGCTTCAGGTCACGCCCATTTCCGTTGGCGCCACCGCGGGTACACCCGCCAGTTCGACGTTGACGATCGTTGATAACGATCCATCACCAACTACTCTCTCCTCAGTGTCCGGAGTCGGTATCTTCGGGGGCACAGCGACATTGATGGCGACGCTTACGTCCAATGGCGTGAACCTGAGCGGCAAGTCGATAACGTTCACACGCAATGGAACTACGGTTGGTAGTGCAACCACCGCTGCAAATGGAATTGCAACTCTAACCGGCGTCAGTTTGGCGGGTATCAATAGCGGCATCTATGACTCTGCCATTGGCGCCAGCTTCACTGGCGACGGTGTCGACTTTGCGAGTAGTAATGGAACTGGACCATTAACCGTAACTAAAGCGACATCGACTACGACCGTGACATCGTCCGTGAATCCCTCGGACCTCGGTCAAATGGTGACGTTCACCGCGACGGTCACGAGTACCGGCGGTACCCCGACAGGAACGGTCCAATTCAGAAACAATGGCGCAGTGTTCGGGTCGCCTGAGCCGTTGACCGCAGGAGTGGCGACAATAAATACCTTGATACTTCCCGCAGGTACACACGCGATCACAGCCGACTACAGTGGCGATAACAACTTCATCGTGAGCAGCGGAACGCTCTCGGGTGGACAAGTAGTGAAAGCGCCGTCAATCTCGATCAACGATGTCTCAATCGTCGAGCCCAATATTTTTACCACTAGCGTTTTCCTGGAAGTGAGTCTTTCCGCTCCCAGTGCCGTGAACGTGAGTGTCAACTTCGCCACCGCTGACGGCTCAGCGACAATCGCTGACAACGACTATATCGCCACGTCCGGAACGTTGAATTTCAGCCCCGGTCAGACAGTCAAGACCATCAGCGTCGCGATTACCGGCGACGAGAAGTTTGAAACTCACGAGACGGTGCTCGTTAATCTCACCAATCCAGTCAATGCCATCGTTACCGACGGCCAGGGAGTGGTAACGGTTTTCAATGGCGATCTTCTGACGTTGTTTCTTGATGAGTCAGGCCCGGCAACAAATCAGGTGGCGGCGGTTGATTCATTCCTGTTGGTTAGAGATCCGTTCCACGTTCAGTCAATCGCAAATTGGCTGCCGAATCTCGGCCCGGATCGCAACACGAGAGTGACGATCTTTGCTCAGCATCTCGAGTGGCTTGATCCTATATTTCTGCCATCGAGTGCGGTGGTGAGTTTGGTTGATGCTAACGGTCAAGCGCATGAAGTGACGGCTGAAGCTGTTCGCTCACTGCCTGGGGTGAACGCGGTTGCGCAAATAACGTTCAGGTTACCTGACAACCTTGCGCCCGGAGTTTGCAGTGTCACGCTCAAAACGCAGGGCAGAACCAGCAACACCGGATCGATGCGCATCGCGCCTTAACCAGAGTAGTGCCTTAGTTCAACTGCTTCTCTGTGCAACCTTCGTGTGCTCTGTCTCTCTGTGGTTGTTGCACCGCATTCTATAACTACAGGTTGCACAGAGAAGCCAAAATAGGTCTTGTTAAATCCGGGTGAAATCCTGATAATCCCGTGTCGTCTTTATTGACAGATCCTCTATGTCGCAACTTTTGTCTCACGAAGACTGGGATGTTCTTCTCAGAAGAATTGCCAAACAAAAGTGCACGCCGTTTCTCGGCGCCGGCGCTTGCTACGGAGTGCTGCCTCTTGGCGGTGAAATAGCCAAACAGTGGGCTGAGAAGTACGACTACCCGATGGAGGATCGTTCAAACCTCATCGCCGTGTCGCAGTTTCTGGCGTTGAAATACTCTGACGCGGTCTTTCCAAAAGACCTGATTGTCGAGATGTTTGAAGGTTTCGGATCACCGGATTTCACCGATAAACTCGAACCGCATCGCGTGTTGTCGAGAATGAATCTGCCGGTTTATGTGACCACCAACTACGACGACTTCATGGTCAAGGCGCTCGCTGACAATCATCGACAGCCAAATCGTATCCTTTGCCAGTGGAACCAGGCGGTGAAGGATTACGTCCGTGATAATCCCACCGTTCTCGAAAAGGATCCGGAGTACAAACCCACGGTTGCGAATCCGGTCGTCTTTCATCTCCACGGCCACGTTCCGGTGGCTGATTCGCTGGTGTTGACTGAAGACGACTACATGGATTTTTTAGTGAACACCTCGAAAGATCCGAATCTGATTCCGGCGCCGGTTTCCCGCGCTCTATCGGGAACGTCACTGCTGTTTATCGGCTATCGAATCACCGACTGGAATTTCCGCGTCTTGTTGCGCAGCTTCGAAAGGTTTATGGAGCCATCGCTTTCGCGCCTCAACGTCGCCGTGATGCCGCCACCCGCAGGCTCGGAAGAAGCGAAACAGAAATCACAGGATTACCTGACTAAGTATTACGCGAACATCGACGTGCGCGTTTACTGGGGAACCGCCAGAGAGTTTGTTAAGGAACTGTGGGAGCGTTGGGAACAATCCGGTAATGCGAAATGATGGCCGCGTTACTCGTGCGAGGTAACCATGGGCGTCAAGAGGATCGAAGGCACTGACTGGGAGGTGTTGTTAAGACGGATCAAGGACGGTCGCTGTACACCGTTTCTCGGCGCCGGAGTTTACTCTCAAGGTCCAACTCTCCGAACTACCATCGCTAAAAACTGGTCAACGCAATACAACTATCCGTTTACCGACGGAACCGACCTGGCGCGTGTCGCCCGCTTCCTCACCGTTGAATACGGCGATGCGGAGATCGCTTCAAGCAAGTACATCGAAGAGTTGGCCAAAGTTCCCGCGCCGAACTTTGACGATCCAAATGATCCGTATTCGATTCTCGCGAAGTTGCCGCTGCCGGTTTACATTACTACCAACTACGACGACCTGATGGAACAAGCGTTGGCGAAGCAGCACAAGGATGCGAAGCGCGATCTGTGCAAGTGGATCAAATCACTCGAAGAGCCATCACCTCTCATCGAACAGCAATTTCAACCGAATGTGGCTAATCCGATCGTCTTTCATCTTTACGGAATCACGCAGAATCAACAGTCGATGGTGCTGTCAGAAGACGATTATTTTCAGTTCCTGATCAACGTCTCCAACGATCCGGAGATGATACCCAAGCGCATTCAGCAGGCAATCACCGGAACCTCGTTGATTTTGCTGGGCTACAGTTTGGAAGACTGGGACTTCCGCATTCTGTTTCACTTTCTCGCCGGCTATTTGAAGAAAAGCACCAGCAAGACCCACGTGGCTGTGCAACTTTCACCATCAACCACTGACGCTGACGTCAAACAACGCGCCCAGGCATTCTTTGATAAATACTTCGAATCAAAAAGCCCCGACATACGCGTAAGTTGGGAAACCACCCAGGACTTTGTTCTCAAGCTAAGAGACAACTGGAACAACTCTGGCTATGCAAAGTAATCCGCAGGATAACCAGGCCAATTCAGTAGCGCCGTACGTTGGACCAAGGTCTTTCCAAAGGGAACAACGGGAGTTTTTCTTTGGTCGCGACGAAGAGGCCGATGAGTTGGTGTCGATCATAACGGCGCACTCGGCGGTGCTGCTGTATTCACAGTCAGGGGCCGGCAAGTCGTCGCTTTTGAATGCGAAATTGATTCCGAAGTTGGAGGAAGAAGAAAACTTCAACATCCTGCCGACGATGCGTGTGCAAGGCCAGATTCCGCCGTCGGTAAAGGTGGACAAAACTGCAAACATCTTTGTCACTAATGCCCTCTTCAGTTGCGGTGAGTTTGATCCCGCCAAAGTAAAAAACGGGATAACGTTTGCCGAGTTTCTGAAGAATGCGGTTGAGCGGACCAATGAGTACGGCGAACCATGCCCAACCGTTTTGGTCTTCGATCAGTTTGAAGAACTCTTTACCTCGTATCCGGGACACTGGGCCGATCGCGAAGACTTCTTCAGGCAGATAGGGGAAGCGATCGAAGGAAACCCGAAGAAGGGTTTGCCGGGTAATCCACTACTGCGCGTTCTCTTTTCCATGCGCGAGGATTACATCGCCGAGCTCGATCCTTATCTCTCGTTACTGCCCGACAAGTTGCGCAGTCGATTTCGCCTGGAACACCTGCGAGAGAAAAAAGCTCTCGTGGCGATCACCGAACCGCTGAAAAAGACGAATCGTTCCTTCGCTCCCAACGTGGCGGAGCAGTTGGTTAAGAACCTGCTGAGAACTCCGAGTCAGAGTTTGACGGGATCGCAGACCATGGGACTCTTCATTGAGGGGGTTCAACTGCAAGTGGTCTGTCAGAGCTTGTGGGAGGCGCTTGGTCCAACTGAGACGGTCATCACTGCGAAACATCTCCAGAAGTATGGCGACGTGAGCCAGGCGTTGTCACACTTCTATGAAAGATCGGTGGCCACTGTTGCTAAAGAAACCGGTGTAAAAGAAGAAATCCTGCGACGCTGGTTTGCAGACACATTGATCACTCCCGAAGGCACGCGCGCGCCGGTCAATCGGGGAACCGATCAAACCGGCGGCATGTCCAATGCCGTGGTCGACAAGCTCGAAACGATGCACCTGATCAAAGGCGAGTGGAAAGGCACCAACGTTCGCTGGTACGAACTCGCGCACGATCGCTTTATCGAACCGATCCGCAGGTCCAATGACACGTGGCTCGCCAATCAATCTCGAGGAGAGCAGGTCCGTCTCCGACTCGAAGACAAAGCTGCCAAGTGGAAACCGGGAACCAAAGTGCTCAGCGCGGACGAACTACTCGAGGCTCGTAACCTGGTAAACGACAATATGGCCAGCCCTTCGTTACGCGCCCTCGTAGATGCAAGTCGTGCCGGTGCCACCAGAAAGCGAATTAAATTGCTTACCTTCGTGGCCGTCGTTTGTGGTGCTGCACTTTTGGTCTTCATGGCCCTTGCCTACTTTGCGTACACGCAAAGAAATTTTGCCAAGTCGCGCTTTTTAGCAGTGAAGGCCAGCATGTTGCTGGCTTCCGATCCGGAGCTGAGCGTGCTGCTGGCGAAGGAAGCCATCGATGAGTATTCGGATACCGCAGACGCGCGAAATGTGATCCGCAGTGGTCTGCTGTCGTTATCAAACGTTGGGGCCGCCTTTCCTCAAGGCGAGAAGGTAGCCGGCGCGGAATTCAGTCGTGATGGCAAGTTCATTCTAACGCGCACAGTTGATGGAGGCGTGAAGTTGTGGGAGGTTGCGGGCAAGCGTTTGGTCAAAGAACTTCTTCCCGGTCAGGGTGGAAACTCCGCCACTTTTAGTCCTGACGGTAAATTCTTTGTCACTGCCGGCCAGGACGGTGTAGCCCGACTTTGGGGTGGCACCAACGCGGCGTTCGTGCGCGAGTTTCGAGGTCATACTGCAACTCTCAGCAGCGCGATCTTCAGTCCCGACGGGAAACATCTCGTAACGGGTGGTGAAGATATGTCTGTGCGTGTTTGGGATGTTGCCGGCGGTGCGCAAACAAAGCTACTCGAAGGTCACGAGGGCGCCGTGCAGAAAATTGTTTTCAGCACGGACAATGTTCATTTCGCTACCGAAGCCGGGGACGGTCGGGGATTCATCTGGAATCTGAATAGCGATCAAGGCAAGGAGGTTAAAGGACTGACTGGCTCAGCACCGGCACTCGCATTTAGTCCCGATGGGAAACTTCTGGCCACCGAAGGTGGACCAGGCACCGAGAACGGCGAACTATCTGAACGCGGTTATCCAACGACGGTTTGGGATGTGGCAACCGGAACGCCGAAATTCATTCTTGATGGTCATCAGGAATTCATTACCGGGGTTAATTTTAGTCCTGACGGGAATGTGATCGTCACGAGCAGCGCCGATAACAGCGCGCGTCTATGGACGTCAGACGGGCAGCTCGTTACAGAATTGATTGGCCACTCAGGACCACTCTCCGGTGCGTTTTTCAGTCCTGATGGCAAATACGTCGTTACGACCAGCGCCGACAACACGGCGCGCGTTTGGGATTCACTCGATGGCCGGCTGGTCACCAGGCTCGGCGGCCATTCCCAGGCAATCAACACTGCGGCGTTCAGTGCCGATGGGCAATTTCTCGTTACCGGGAGCGACGATCAAACAATACGCGTGTGGCCCTTTAATCCTCGCGACGGTTCGATGGTCGAATCCTGGGAGCACACCGCCGCAGTCACAAGCATTGCGTGTAGTCCTGACGGTACTGACGTTGCCGCCACAACTCGTGATGGAAAACTGTGGCTGGAAGGCATAGGCATGCAACGGACAATTCCGTTCCAGTATTTGATCGACCAAACAGTGCCGGTTAGTAGTGCCAAGTTTAGTCCTGATGGACAATTCATCGCGACTTCCATCGGGAACGAAGGAGCCGTTTACCGCATTGAGGAATTGCGTCAGTTTGTGGATGGGGTGCGTTCGGAATTTCTTTACGCGGAAGCGCAGGGACCGTCGGCAAGAAAACAGAATTTTGAGAATCCTCAGGGCGTGAGACTCGCAGGTCATAGTGCCGCTGTGAATGGCCTGGCTTTCAGTCCTGATGGCACTCAGATCGTGACGGCGAGTGCGGATTCGACGGCGCGAGTTTGGAATGCCTCTGATGGGAAAACTATCGGCGAACTTCGCGGTCATAGTGCCAGTCTAAATACAGCGGTCTTTAGTCCTGACGGGAGATTTATTGTCACCGCCGGCGACGACAAGACGGTGCGTTTGTGGGATGCAAAGAGTTTCTCGTTTGTGAGAATGATTGGAGAAACGCAGGAGCAGCCGGTATCGAGTGCGTCGTACAGTCCGGATGGACGGCTGATCGTAACGACAAGCGCGGAAACGGCCTGGTTGTGTGACGCGGAGACCGGTGCGGTCAAGAAAAAACTGGAAGGCCATACGGGCTCGGTGAATAGCGCATCGTTCAGTCCCGACTCGCGCCTGGTGGTAACTGCGAGCTCTGACAACACGGCGCGCGTGTGGGACGCGCAAACCGGGGATAGTATCGCTAGTCTGTTGGACCATAAGGGCCCAGTTCTCAATGCGCTGTTTAGCCCGGATGGAAAGTCGGTGGTTACAGCAAGCGAAGATTACGCAACCCGCATCTATCCACGTGAGGCATTCGCGCCTTTTGAAGAATTACGGGAATTGATCAAGCAGCGCGTGGCCAGGGAATTGACGGACAAGGAACGAAGAGATTATCTGAGAGACCCTGAGACGTTCTTTTAAGGGGCAATGGTGATGATAAAAGCTTTATTGACATTCTGCCTGATTGCTTGCTTCGCGATCGGGTCGCCGGCCGCAATGCAGGATAAAGGCGCGCAAAATAAGGCGCCACAACCACAACAGCCCAGCAAGGGCGATCCGGCCGTCCGGGTGTGGGTCGACACGCAATTCGGTTTTTATCACTGTCCCAACACCAAGCTTTACGGCAAGACCAAACAAGGCGTCTACATGACGCAGAAGCAAGCCCAGGACCGCGGCTATCGCCCCGCTTACAGTACCGTCTGCATCGCACCACCACCTCCCAAAGTCGCGCCTAAAGCTAAAGCACCAGTCAAGAAATAAGCCACAGATCACACGGATTACACAGATCAGAAAAATCATTTCTGATCCGTGTTCATCCGTTTTATCCGTGGCTAATTTACGAAGCGACGTAATTGAACGCTGATCGCGAATCCGATCGCGATGAAGGTGGCGATAAGCGAAGCGAGGCCGGCGCTCATCAGGGGAAGGGGAACGCCGATCACGGGAGATATTCCGAGAGCCATGCCGATGTTGATGAAGATCTGAAACGTCAGCCCACCGACAAACGCCATGATGAACAGCATGCCCATGCGGTCTGCCGAGCGACGCGCCCCGGTAATGAGTCGCGAGAGCAATATCACGTAAGCCAGCAATACCAGCACGCAACCGATAAAGCCGGAATTCTCCGCCGTCACCGCATAGATAAAATCCGTGTGTGGCTCAGGCAAAAACTTCAAACCGCTTTGTGAATGTTCTACCGACGAACGCGAGCCAAACAAGCCACCCTCGCCAACCGTCAGGATCGATTGCCAGGTGTGATAACCGATACGACGCCGATCCGCATTCTCAGGATCGAGAATTACGTTGATGCGTTCCTGTTGGTACGACTTAACTGCTCCAGTTTTAACGCCCACTATGTACGCGGCGGGAATAAGGACCACCGCCAGCACCGCGCTAATCACGACCAGTCGTAACTTGATCGCCGATAAGAAAAGCACCACCAGCAGGATGGGAATGTAAGTGAGTACTGAACCAACATCAGGCTCGAGCAGGATCAATCCAATCGGCAGCGCGAGAATCAAGCCGCCGACAATCATCTCCTTCAACGCCAGCGCCTGCCCGCGGTTCTTGCCAAAGTAACGCGCCAGCATCATCGCGGTCGTTACTTTCACAAACTCTGAAGGTTGAAACTGGCCGATGCCGCCCGGTAATTTTATCCACGCTCGTTGGCCGTTGATCTTCAAGCCGACACCCGGAAACAGCACCAGCACGAGGAGAATCAAGCCGAAAATATAGAAGGCGGGTGCAAGATTGAGCAGACGCCGGTAGTCAGTGAAGGCAATGGCCAGCATCATCACCAAACCAATGCTGAGGCCGATCAGTTGTTTGACCCAGTAGGTCTCGGTTGGTTGTGCGTTGCGGATCTGGATCGTGCCAAACAGCACGATGGCGATGGCGAGTAGTGCGAGAATCCAGTCGAAGTCACGCCAACTGCGTTTGTGAATAATTGCGACCATCTAGGTATTGCCGATTGCCGATTTATTGGTTCGCGACTGCGGTTGTTGCAGTTGCTGCGACGGGTTTAGCCGGGGCTGGTTTAGCTGGCGCCTGATTCGCGGGAGCAGGTTTTGCCGCGTCCGCATTCTGCTTTGCGATCTGTTTCGCGGCGGCTCCCGGCGGTTCTTCGTGCCGGGTCTTGCGATAGTAAACGTCATAAACGCCACGCACGGCGGGCGCCGCGTGATGTCCACCGAAACCGGAGTTTTCGATCAACGCCACCATCGCGATTTCCGGCTTGTACGCCGGAGCGTATGACACAAACCACGAGTGGTCTTTGTTTCTGCCGGTATCTTTACCGAGTGAGACCACCTGGGCCGTGCCGGTCTTGCCCGCGATGTCGAATCCGGCCATTTGAATACGTCCGCCAGTACCGCCGCCGTTCACCACGCGCCACATTCCCTCGACCACTGCATGATCGATCTCAGCCGAAATCGGAATCACCTTTGGATTGGGACGTTCCGGATCGAGCGGTTTGAAGCCAACTGGACCACGATAATCGGCGGTGCCCGGATTACCGATCGGTCTCACTTCCTTCAACAAATGCGGAATGTACATCTGTCCACCGCGACTGATCGCAGCGATTACGCGGATCAGCGAAATCGGAGAGATGATGTCGTAAACCTGTCCAAACGAGGCATAGACCGTGTCGATATCTCGCCACTCCGGATCTCTTGGTTGCATCTTGCGCTTGAACTCACGCGACGGTGTCCAGTTCAACACTTCGTTCGGAAGGTCGATGCCGGTACGTTTGTTGAGATCAAATTCATCGACCATCTCGACAATACCGTCGATCCCCATCTTCAAGCCCAGCCGGTAAAAGTAACCGTCGCACGAATGTGTGATCGCGGCCTTCACGTCAGGCGAACCGTGATTTCCCATGCAACGCGTGAATTTGTTGCCGATGGTGATACCGCCGCCGCAAACCAGATTTGATTTTTCGAGGGTAATGGCGCCCTGCTTCAAGCCTGATACGGCCATCGGAATTTTCCAGGTCGATCCCGGTGGATACTTGCTCTGCACCGCGCGATTAATCAGCGGGGTGTCTATATCGTTCAACAACGCTGCGTATTCGGCTTTACCTGCTTTGGTTCTGATGCGTTGCGAAAAAAGGTTGGGATCGAAAGTCGGGTACGACGCCATTGCCAGGATCTCGCCGTTGTTCGGATCCATCGAGATGATGACACCGCGACGCGTGGCCGAATTCTTCAGTTGGTTTTCGGCCTCGTTTTGCAGATCCAGATCGATCGTGGTGACCAGATCGCGTCCGGGTATTGGTCGGATTGTTTCGATCTCGTCCTGAATTCGACCGCGACTGTCGACTACCACTTCGCGATAACCGTCCGTGCCGCGGAGATAGTCGTCGTAGATTTGTTCGAGACCATTCAGTCCGATGATGTCGCCGGGTTTGAGTCCTTTTTCTTTATAGACCTGTTTCTCGAGTTGCTCCGGACTGATTTCACCGACGTATCCAACTACGTGAGCCAGCACGCCATCCGCCGGATATCGCCGTTGCGGCTGTTGTTCGACGCGGAGTTCGGGATACTCGTAATTGTGTGCCTCGACCCAGGCGATGTCGCCGGGCGTGGCGTCTCCCTTTACCTTGAGAGACTCAAATGCCGGCATCGTCTTTACCATCTCGAAGTACTCGC
This sequence comes from uncultured Acidobacteriota bacterium, assembly GCA_963708055.1. Classification (GTDB taxonomy): domain Bacteria; phylum Acidobacteriota; class Blastocatellia; order Pyrinomonadales; family Pyrinomonadaceae; genus PSRF01. The sequence continues at coordinate 5,295,818 of OY970193.1, forward strand.
GAAGGATGTCCGGGTCAACGGATAAACCCGCCGAGAGTGGTTCGATCAGCGCAGTGAGATCCTTGCCTTTGACGTCTTCGCGAGAGAGGATGACGTTGTAGGTCGGACGCGAATCGACGATGACGCGTCCTTCACGATCGAAGATGACACCACGCGGCGCAGGGATTGGCAGGCGCCGGCGGCGCTGATTCTCGGCAATCTCGGCATAACGCTCACCTCTGACAACCTGCAACACGTAGAGCCGTACGCTCAGCAGTCCCAGCATGAGGATGACCAGAGCCTGGATAAACCGCAAACGAGCCCGAAGGTTTTGAGATGAGTCTTCGAATTTCATGTCGTTAATGCCTCATACTTAGTGCCTGGTGCACGGTACTGAGTTGTATGCAGGACGTTCGTTGGTTTGGCGATCATTAAGTTCAGGACGTTTCGGTTTAATTAAGATCGTTTCAGGTTCTTCATCTTCTTCGCAGGGGGCCGGTTGAGCGGCGCGCCACGCGGCGACGGGTGGCGAATTGCCGGCTTTGTGCTGAGCGCTCTGAAAGGAGAGCGTCGAGCATGTACATTGCCACGGTGCCGACGACCGTGGTGGCAATGAGTTTGTACGACATCGTTTGTACAAACGGCACTACGGGTGGATAACCAAGCACGCGGTGCCAGAAAACGTAAATTGCGGAATCGAGCACTGAGCCCGCGGCCAGCACCGGAATTCGCAGTAACGGATTTTCAAGATTTACGCGGGTAGCCGCGAAGTAGATGATGTAAGCCGTCAGCGTTTTTGAAAACCCGCCTGCTCCTACCAACCCGCCACTCGCCGCATCGACAATTAACCCCGCAAATGTGCCGACCAGTAACGCCTTCCAGGCGTCACGTTGCAACGCAATGTAAACAACCACGACGAGAGGAAAGTCGATAAAGGAGAGTGGTCGCCAAACCTCGCGCAGCGAAAGCTGCAACACGATGGAGACGAGTAAAACTACGGCAATCTTAAGCTGCGACATAAACAAATTGCCAAGTGCCAATTGCCGATTGCCGATTGCGCGAATTCGCAGTGTTCGAAACCAGCCACGCGACTTGAATGGTTGCGACGAATTTAGTTGTTATGTCGAGAAAACCAATTGGCAATCGGCAATTGGCAATCGGCAATACCATCATCTCCTTGTTCTTTCCGCAGTAGGCTGAGGGCTTGCTTCGGGCACGGAGCGCGGCGGGGGGGTGTATAGCAGCACTGCGACTTCCTCAAGATGATCGAGCTGAGCGCCGGGTTGAATCAGAATCTGATGCGCTTGCGTGGCGGTTCCGTTCTTCACGTCAACGACACGGCCGATATTCAAACCTGGTGGGTAGATGCCGTCCTGACCCGTCGTCATAACCGAGTCGTTCATTTCCACTTTCTCGAGCCCCGAAACATAACGCATTTCGATCAGGGCCACGCCAAGATCCGCGCGTCCGCGCACGGAGCCCAGAGCGCCTGACTGTCCGAGTTGGCCCACCACTGCGCCGGCGCCGGCCTTCTCGTCGGTAATCAACATCACCTGCGACGCGAATGGACTCACGGTGATGATGCGTCCAACGATTCCGCCGGACGTGACCACCGGCATGTTCATCGCGATGCCGGAAGTTGAGCCACGATTGATCGTGATGGTGTTGAACCACACCGAAGGATCGCGTGCAATCACCCGGGCAGGGACGTTTTTGATATCGGTCTTTTCGTTGAGGTTTAGTAGCGACTTGAGACGCTCGTTTTCAACTGTCGCCTGGCGAGCGGTGTTGAGCTCATTTTCGACCTGCGTCAGACGCTCTTTGAGCTGCTCGTTCTCGCGTGCGAAGCTTCGGAAATTCCAGATTTGCTGGAAAAAGCCGGAAGTTGCGCCAGTGGCTTTTGACGAAGCGCTTTGTAGTGGCGCGGCAAACGTCTGGGTCCAGATGCGCAGCACTTTGTGCTGACCATCGGAGTCCCGAGCGTCAATTGCCATGATGATGAGATTGGCGACGAGCAACGCTACGAGCCAGATGGGGGCTCGCTGGCGAATCTCTTTTTGTGTGCGAACCGAAGCCACAGTAATCCTAAATCATTTCCGATTGCCGATTGCCAATTGACGATTTTGGAATTTCCGACTCAAGCAACAATTGGCAATCGGCAATCGGAGATTGGCAATCAACTACATCCCGCTGGTCATTGTGTTTTCCCACTTCACGCGCTTGAGCAGATCGAAATCAGACAACATCTTGCCCGTGCCCAGCACGACCGACGCCAGTGGATCATCGGCGAGTGATACCGGGAGTCCGGTTTCGATTGAAAGTCGTTTGTCGAGATTTTTCAGCAGTGCGCCGCCGCCGGTTAGTACGATGCCGCGTTCGACGATGTCTGCTGAAAGTTCGGGCGGAGTTCGTTCCAAAGCCACGCGCACGGCGTTGATGATGGTGGAGATCGAATCTGCCAGTGCCTCGCGAACTTCTTCGTCAGTGATCGTGATGGTCTTGGGAATTCCTTCGATCAGATTTCGACCACGCACTTCGTACGACAGTGGTTCGTCGAGCGGGTAAGCCGAACCCAACTCAATCTTGATCGCTTCGGCAGTCCGTTCACCAATCAACAGATTATATTTTCGTTTGATGTACTGGATGATGGCTTCATCCATCTCGTTACCTGCAACGCGCACTGCACGCGAGTAAACAATACCGCTCAAGCTGATGACGGCGATGTCGGTTGTGCCGCCACCGATATCAACTACCATGTTGCCGTGCGGTTCGGTGATCGGAAGTCCGGCTCCGATAGCTGCCGCCATTGCTTCTTCCACGAGGTAAACTTCCGAAGCCTTGGCCCGATAAGCAGAGTCTTCAACCGCGCGTCGTTCCACTTGCGTGATCTCGGAAGGGATCCCGATCACAACCCGCGGGCTCACCCACGTTTTGCCGTTGTGTGCTTTGCGGATGAAGTGCTGCAACATCTTTTCGGTGACTTCGAAGTTCGCGATGACACCGTCTTTCATAGGACGGATGGCGACGATGTTGCCGGGAGTTCGGCCCAACATGTCCTTGGCGTCACGTCCGACAGCTTCGACCTGATTAGTTACTTTATTAATTGCGACGATAGACGGTTCGGAGACGACGATGCCGCGTCCTTTTGCATAAACCAGCGTATTTGCAGTGCCAAGATCAATAGCGAGGTCGCTGGAAAACAGACTAAAGATAGATTTGAACGCCATTTGGACTTATTCACTTCCCGTGACTGTAGAATGGAACTTCGGGTGGGGTTGGCGGTCAACATCGCCCAAACACGTCCGAAATCCTAAGATACACCCTTAACGTACAAGACGTAAACTGGAAACTTTACATGAGTTAGCCGCAGATTGCACCGACCGGCTAAGATTACGTCTGCAAATCTGTGGAATCGATGATTTCAGGGATAACGGCGGCGTGTTTGGCGTGTTCGCGGTCAGACAAATCAGCCGCGAAACGCACGCAGTTTTTGTTCGCTGCTTTAGCCTCATACATTGCCGTATCCGCACATGCGATCAGTTGTTGTGGAGAGGATGCATGCTTCGGAAATGCCGCCACGCCAAAACTCGCCGTCAAAGAAAGAGACAGTCGCCGGCCGCCATTGAAATTGTGCCGCGTGATCCGGTGACGGATGCGTTCGGCAACCTGGCCTGCCAGTTCAGTCCCGGTGTCGGGAAGCACGATTACAAATTCGTCGCCGCCGTAACGCGCCACCGCATCAGTGTCGCGTATCGAAGAGAGGATTACGGCCGCCATCTCCATCAGCACGTGTGAACCGACCAGATGTCCATGCTCGTCGTTGATCTGTTTGAAGTCGTCAAGGTCGAGAAACAATGCGGCGACGCTGGAACCGTAACGACGCGCGCGACGGATCTCATTCAACAAGAATTGTCGCAGGTAGCGAGCATTGTGCAGCTTCGTGAGATCGTCGGTTTGAGAGAGGCGTTCGGCTTCGGCGATGCGAACTGCATTAGCGAGCGCTGAAGCAATCGGCAACGAAAGCGAATCGAGCAGCGCTACGTCAGTCTTCTTAAACGCACGTGAATTGGAACCCTCGCGAATGCCTTCAACAACACCCAAAATTCGTTCACCGCAGATCAAAGGAACGGCTACGACGAACTGTCCACGTTCCTTTCGTTTGACGATGCCCATTCCCGCGGCTGCCCGTTTTGCTGCCTTGCTTTCGGAACCGATTGGGAGATCGCGGTCCATGTCCAGTAACCGTCCCCACTCTTCTTCGTCTCGCGCGGTCTTCTGACCGGCTTTTCGAACCGCGATCGCTTCGAGCGTGGAACCCTCGAGACCTTTTGAGTCAGAGAACAAGTAGATGGCCCAACGATCGGCTTTGATTAGATCTTGTAGACCAGCCAGAGCAGTATTGGCCGCCCCGTTTTGATCGCCACTGAAGTGTAACGAGGAGACGAGTTCATACGCCGCGCGCAGATCTCTCACCTTGATCTTTTTAGGTAGTGACGTTGGCTCCGTTTCAGGAAGCTTTTCGAAAGAAGGTGGAAGCTTCAGTTCGCCGGTTCCGCCGTGTCCTTCGATTTCTCGGAGGAGGGCCGGAAGTTGTGCTGCCTTGTCGGCAATCGCAAGAAAACCAAGACGCTTGAGAGTTGCGCCATCAAGACTACGCAAATTGTGACTCTGATAACCGTTTGTCTGGCGGCGACAAGCGACCAGTGGCGCCCCCGGCCAAAACGCCTTTGCGTGATCAATGGCGGTGTGAAGTTCGACCATGTCAGCGCCCGGCACCACTTCGTAAAGCACCGCTAACGGCGGTGGTCCTTCAGCGTCGCGGAGCCCTTCACGTTTCTGCTGTTGGGCCAGGGCGACTTCAACTTCAACTTCACGCAATCCTTCGATCAACGTTTTCACACCGGCAGCCCGCAACGCCTCGATCAACTCGTAGGCGGGCGCTTCGTGAGCATCCGTCAATAGAATTACGTGACTCGACATCTTCCGTTTACGTTTTGCCTCGCGTGCCGCGCGGGGAAAGTGCAACCTTGTACTGGCTGTTGTTCCCTTGTGAATCCTGTGCTTCGACCGTGAGTTCTCGCGATCCGCTCCCAGCCGTTACCTGAATTTGAAATACGCCATCGGGTGCGGCAATGGTTTCACGCCCACTGACACGAATGGTCGTGCCTGGTTCAGCCTTGCCACGCACGAGATAGATGTTGCCACCCAACAATTCCGTGGTGAGATTTGAGACCGCCACTCGAGAGCCGGTGCCGCGATTGGTTACGACAAACTTGAGTGGATCACTCCAATCGCTGGCCTGACCGCTCGACGCCGTTGCGCGCACACGCCAGAAGTAAACTCCGGGACGCAAGTCGCTCGCGCTAAATTCAGTGGCTACCAGTTGATCGCGCTCGATCACCTTTCCATCAGCGACGAAGAACGGTGACGTTGCAACTTCGACGCGATAGTAGGAAGGCGTGCCGGATTGTGGACGCTGCCATTTCAGCGCCACATTCGCGGCGCCATTTGAACCAACTGGAACTTGTTCGAGATCGTGTGGTTTTGCGGGTTGCGGCACATCCAGAAGTTTCTGCGCGGGAGCCAGGCGTCCGGAGTTGTTTACGGAAACGTATTCGCCGCCTTTGATCGAAGTCTTATCGCCGTTGTGATTAGTAGTTTCGATCGCACCGCTGGCAACTCGAATTTCTTCAGTGCCTTCAGGATTAACACCGAAACTGGCGCTGGTCTTCTCACCCATCGTGTTTCGCGTCTTGGGTGTTTCGACCACGTTCGTAGTTCCGTCGGCTTGTTGTTCGGTGCGAACCGACAATTGGCCGCTGTCAACCACCACGTGCACATTTGTCTTTTTGCCATCGTCGGCGCGCGCGTTGTCGCGAACGATGATGGTGCTGTTCGGTTTAACTAAGAGAGTGGATCCGTCGGCCAAACCGATGCGGGCGCGTCCGCTGGTCTGAGTCTGAACGGTGTCGCCCGGGTAAAGCTCGGTTTCGGCGGTCGCGGGCAGCGTCTCGCGTGTGGCGGCACGGATAACCCGCACGTCGCCTTCAAACGAAACGAATCTCGCTCCGGCCGGATGATTCACCACCGCTACGTTTCGCAGGGGATTCCCGTATTTCCAAACGTAGAGGGCAGCGCCTGCAGCAAGGCCGCAGAGGGCGAAGATGGCGATTACCAGATAGACGAAACGCTTCTGAATAATCCACCAATCAAATGCAAAACGACTGGTCTTATTCGCAACCATTGTTTAAGTCGAGTTGGGGAAGGGGGCCCAACAAATTGGGACCAGGTGTGAGTCCGTAACGGTGTCGATGGCGTAAAAACGACCAAATCCAGGCAGCAACACTACCGGTTCAGGAATTTAACACACGAAGGAAGGTGATTCAAGACGTTTAAACGCGGTTTTTATCGGTGCTATCTGGGGCTGGGTCTCCTGGTGGTGGTAAGTCGAAGTCTGGTGGCAGGTCAACCTGAATGGTTTGTTCGCCTTTTGCGGGTATCAGCAGCGAGGCGACTACCGAACCCACCAGTGCAAGGGCTACAAATCCAAGGGAAAACTTGATTGGAATATGGACATGTACGGCGCCAAGGAGCATCTTTACGCCGATAAATGTGAGCACGATTGCCAGCCCCGTCCGCAGGTAGCGAAACTTATCTACGACCCCAGCCAGTAGAAAATACATCGAGCGGAGGCCCAAAATCGCGAAGACGTTTGAGGTGTAAACGATAAAAGTATCGGTTGTAATAGCGAAAATTGCCGGAATCGAGTCGACCGCAAACACCAAATCAGTGACTTCAACCACGACTAAAACCAACAGCAGCAAAGTACCGGTTTTCTTTCCGTTGACCGTAGTGAAGAACTTTTCACCATCGTAGTGCCTGGCAATTGGAAGAAATCGAGTCACAGCCCGGACGATCGGGTTTTGCTCGGGCTGAATGTCAAGCTCTTCCTGCTTGAACATTTTTATTCCGGTGTAAACCAGAAACGCACCGAAGATATAGATGATCCAGTTAAACCGCTGGATTAGGGCCGCGCCGACAAAGATCATTGTCAAACGCATGAACAAGGCACCCATCACGCCCCAAAAGAGCACGCGGTGTTGGAACTTTGCGGGGACTTTGAAGTACGAAAAGATCAGCAGGAAGACAAATAGATTATCGACTGAAAGCGATAGCTCGATGAGGTATCCGGTGAGAAATCTAATACCGAGATCTGAGCCCTGGTAGCGAAAAACCAGAAAGGCGAAGATCATCGCCAGCGTTATCCAGACGGCACTCCAGATCCACGCTTCGCGATATTTGATTGTATGAGCTTTCCGGTTGAACAGTCCCAGGTCCAGACTCAGCATCGTGAGAATGAACAAACTGAAGCCGAGCCATAACCAGGATGAGCCGCCAATTGCGTCCATGAAGCGCGTAAAATAGCATTTGAATTCCTGTTGGAGCAAACATCGCCTTGAAAATGTGGCCCTTGACGCCCGTCGCTAGTTGCAGCAATTCCGCCGTCTCACATACAATCCGCAGTTTCTGAAAGGTAATAAACAATGCTCAAACAACTCGGACGACTCGAACGAACCCGCAATATCGTCATTTTGCTGTTTGCGATCCTGATGATCGTAAGCCTCGTGGTTTTCTACGCCCCCGGCCGAACCAACATGACTCTCGATCCTACTCGGAATACCGAAGTGGTCGCGAAGGTTGGTTCCGCTCACATCACCGTGGCTGACGTGGCGCGCATTCGCCAAAACTACACAGAAATGTTTGGCGGCCGCGTGAGCCTGGCCCAACTCGGTGGCAACAAGCGTTTCCTCGACGGCTTGATCAGCAAGCACGTTATTTCTCAGGAGGCAGCACGTCTTGGTCTGAGTGCGAGCGACGGCGAAGTTTCCGAGAAGATCCGCAAACAGTTTACCGATTCCGCGGGAAACTTTGTCGGCGTCGACAAATACAAAGACCAGATAAAGGCCCGTTTTGGCGATATCGAGAAGTTTGAGAACGACCTGCGCGACGAGATTGCCCAGGAAAAACTGCGGGCGTTTGTAAGCGCGAGCGTCAACGTTTCCGATGAGGAAATAGAAGTGGAATACCGCCGGCGCAACACCTCCTTCGACGTGAATTACGTTGCGATTTCCGAAGAGAAGCTGGCGGAGAAAATTCAGCCCAGTGACGACGAATTGCGCACCTATTTCGAAGGTCACAAGGAAGAATATAAATACACCGATCCCCAGCGAAAAGTTCGCTACGTCTTCATTAACACGGAAAAAGTTGGTTCGAAACTCGCAATTCCGGATGCCGATCTGAAAACCGAGTTTGACAGTCTTCAGCCAAGATTCAAAGAAGCGGGTTTCAAGATCCAGCAAATCATTTTGAAAGTCGCGCGCAAGGATCTCGATGCTCAAGTTGAGCAAAAAGCCAAAGACATTATTACCAAACTTCGCGGCACCACCGGAAAAGCAACCGAAGAAGCATTTGCCGAAGCGGCCCGAGGAAATTCGGAAGATCCCGCGACGGCGCGGAGCGGAGGCTTCCTGGCGGGTCCGTTTAAGAAAGACGACAACAAACCCAACAGCCTTTACGATCGCGCCGCGGATATGCAAGTCGGAGACGTTTCTGACATTCCGATCCGCTTCGCTGGAAACTGGTACATCCTGCGTCGTGGTGATGTGGTTCTCAAGACGTTCGAGCAGGCGAAACCGGAATTACTGGTTTCACTTCGTAACCGAAAAGCTTATGGCATGGCTTTCCAGTTGGCCCAGAAAGCTCAGGAACGTTTGAAGGAAACGAAGGACCCGCAAAAAGTCGCACAGGAATTCGCATCGCAGGCCAACATGACACCCGCGGAGATGGTTCGCGAAACCGCGTTTGTAAAACCCGGCGACGACGTGCCTAACATCGGCGCCAATCAGCAGTTTGAACAAGCCTTGGAAGCCTTGAATAATCCGAACGACGTCGGCGAAATGACCGGTGTCAAAGAAGGCTTTGCCCTTCCGATGTTGCTGGAAAAGAAAGAGCCGCGAATTCCCGAGTTTGACGAAGTGAAGACAGAGGTTGCCGACGCCCTCAAAGATCAGAAGGCGAAAGAGCAGTTGGAACAAAGAGCCAAGGATCTGGTTGCAGGTTTGACTGGCGCCGACGGCGTCAAAGCGGCCGGCGAGAAAGACGGATTTGATTCCGGCACGGAAGAGTCGTTCAAGCTCGGTTCATCACTCGGCAAAGCCGGTATCAGCACGGTTCTGGACGATCTAATCTACAGTTTGAAGCCTGGTGAATTCAGCAAAACGCCAATCAAGGTGGATGACAAATGGGTGATCGTCGGCGTGACGAAGAGAAACGAAGCCGACATGTCAGGCTTGAATCTTCAGCGCGATACCTTGAAGCAGTCGATGATCAGTGAACGTCAGGATCAGGTGTTTGACGATTACGTAGCGGGCGTTCAGCGGCGCATGAAACAGGATGGCCGGATCGAGATCTATGAAGATAAGTTGGCCCAGTTAGAAGAAGCGGAGCCGGCCGCCGAGCCGGGCTTACCGGCAGGCTTAAACTTCCCAACCAAATAGTCTACAGATTACGCAGATTACACAGATAGGTAATTAAACTTATCTGTGTAATCTGTGGATGGTCTAATTCCCCAGCAGTGGTCCAATCTCAGCCTGGGCCACCGTAGTTCGGATCTGCAGTTCGTTTGCATTCGATGCGATCTGCAAATTGGTAAGGGCGCTCTTTGCGAGTACGCCCCTTGCTCCTGATAACCGGCCCACGAAAAACCCGCCAAGTTGTTTCAAACCTTCAAGCGTGTCGCCCAGACTTTTAGCCGCTTCGGCATTCACAGCGCGCGCGCCCAGGAACAACTGAAGATCGTTTGTTGTTGTGCCAACCGAACCGTAAACCTGACGCAGGTTACGCAGGTCAGTGGCGATCGGAGCATTGCCGATGTCGAGATTGCTGATTAGCTGCTCGCTCATGTTCGCGCCAAATCCAATCACAGCGTTCGGATCGCGATTCGCGAGCGCGATCAGGTCTGCATTGGCGCGTTTGCGAGCGCGAGTGGCGTCGATCAAGCTCTTCACGCCGGCAGGATCGCCGAGCGCCAGGATGTTGGCATCGATCGGCGCCGCTGCCAGTTCCGTGATCTTGAAATCAAATAGACCAAGCAGTTTAACGTGCTCTTCGAGCGTAAAAATGTAGAGCGTCTTGTCTTGATGTTTCTCTTCTCGATATTTGCCGTTTGAAGCGATGCGTCCCGCGGCCACCATAGCGGCGGCGCTAAAACTCCCATTGGCGAGCGCCACTGTTTGTACTTTAGTCACGCCTTCGCTGGGATATGTGAAACGAAGACCGAGCGCTACTTGCTGAAACTGGCGCGGGTCGAGACCAGTGCGGTCTTTGAAGCGATCGAGATGACCGTTGACTTCGCTGAGCCTTGTCGGGTTATTGGCGAGTATGCGGGGCATCGCCTCGGTCAGGAGTTGGTTGATTTTCACCTGAGCCACGGCATCCGATTCGGGTAACGAGTTCAGCAGCGTTGGCGCAGGCGACGGAGTATTGCGACCACGCGTCTGCGCCTGTGCCCCAACCTGGAAACCAAGCGCCACGAAGACAATCGCCAGACTAAAAAGTTTTCTTTTCACTACAAACGGCCTTTCTACAAAGGAATACAGGTTAACTTGATGCCTCGACTACACTCACGGGTTGTTTTGATTAATTCAACCGTCCGCGCAACTCTTCAAAACCAATCTTTTTGCAATCTTCAGGTATCTGAAAAACGCGCCCATCCACATCAAGTGTAATATCCGAAAGTTCCATCGTGACGCGTGTACCGTCGGGTGATTTGGTCTCGGATTTGATTGGCATCTTCAATTCATCATCAATCCACATCAACGTCTCACTTACGGTGACGTTCGCCGCGGTCAAACTGTTAACAACAATTCGATACCTCGTGGTATTGCGGCCTCCAATCGATTCCGCGCCGAGCTTCTGGTAACTGGTCTCGCCAGTGTCAGTGTGCAACAACCGTTCGGGAGAGATCTCAGAAGCATCATCTGCATTTAAGAGTGGGCCGGCGCCGGCGGCGACTTCCGCACACACCCTCTCGTCAAGCAGCAAAACAAATCGGCCCAGTGGTCCATCAATGTAAATTAGCGTCTTTGACCCGGTTGTGAATTCAGTGCGTCGCGTTTCACCGCTTCGCGCCACAGAAGTTTTCGTGATTGTAGTTTCACCGGCAGCTGTCACGGTCGTGATTGTTCGCACCGCGCGATACCGATCAGGTTCTTTGGTTTGAAACGGAGGAGTTGAGGAGACAACAGTGTCTGTAGAACTGTCAGTCGCAACCGGCTCTGTTTGCGAACGACAAGCCGCTACGCCTAGAAGCAACAGGGAAATCGAGATGAGTGCGCGCTCTCGTTTCCGCAAAAAGGTCATACTCGTTCCAACAAAAGCGCGAGCCCCATACCGCCGCTCACGCACAAGGTGGCCAGTCCGAGCTTCACTTGTCGTTTTTGCATTTCATGGACCAGCGTCGTCGTGATGCGAACACCAGTGCAGCCGATTGGATGGCCCAACGCAATCGCTCCGCCATTGACGTTCAGACGATCGGCCGCAAATCCAAGCTCGCGTTCACAAGCGATGACCTGTGCCGCAAATGCTTCGTTGAGCTCAATCAGATCGATATCCGCAAGCGAGAGTTGTTGTCGTTGCAAAAGTGCGCGCACGGCCGGCACTGGACCAATACCCATGATTTCAGGCGCGACGCCGGTGATTTCATAATCGACGATGCGGGCTTGTGGCGTAGTGCCGAATTGCTTGATGGCGTCGTCGCTCATCACGACGACGGCCGCGGCGCCGTCAGTAATGCCGGACGAATTACCGGCTGTTACCGTGCCGTCTTTGTAAAACACCGGGGGCAGTTTTGCCAGGTCCTGTAATGTGGTTCCGGCGCGACAATGTTCGTCTTGTGTGAAACTCGTGGTTTCACCCTTCTTGCCGGCGATCTCGAGGGACATTACTTCGTCTTTGAATCTGCCCGATTCAATGGCCGCCTGTGCTTTCTCCTGTGACCGCAACGCAAATGCGTCCTGCTCATCGCGTGAGATCTCGTGTTGGCGGGCCAGTTTCTCCGCGGTTTGGCCCATCAGTAATCCGGATAACGGATCGCTGAAGCCATCGCGATACATGCCATCGACGAGTTGGGTGTTACCGAGTCGTGCGCCCCAACGCGCGCCTTCAGCGAAATACGGCACGCGCGACATGCTTTCGGTGCCGCCTGCCAGCACCGCTTCGGACCGTCCGAGCATGATTTCCTGCGCCGCGAGGATGATGGCCTTGAGACCGGAGCCGCAAGCCTGATTGATCGTTGAAGCGGGCACCTGCTCAGGCACGCCGGCTCGCCAGGTGATTTGTCTTGCGACGTTTGGACCACCACCGGCCTGGCGCGCACAACCCCAGATCGAATCGGTAACTTGATCAGGTGTTAGGCCCGCACGATGCAGGCTTTCTTTTGCTACAGCTACTCCCAGATCGGCCGCCGTCCATGAGGCCAGCGTGCCGCCAAATCGTCCAATCGGTGTTCGTACTGCACCCGCGAGATAAACGTTCTTCATAGTTGACCAAAAATGTAGCACAGGGTAGAAGTATCAACGAAATTATTGCTGATCGGTGTTATCTGTGTTAATCCGTGGTGGCTTTGCCTCAAAAGTCATCTTGAAGGCCACAAGAGGCACACAAAGCACAAAATGAATTCTTAGCGGCGGAGGTAATCCTTAAGGTTTTAATCATTTGCGCTTTTTGTGCTGTTTTGTGGCTTACTCTCTGTCATTGAAAAAGGACTTTTGAGGCAAAGCCATCCGTGGTCCTCACACCATGCGTCAACACCTCACGACTCCGGAGTCAGTTAATCATGCGTGGCAACAGATTACGTTGCTGTTTCAACAGCACTCTGAATGGCTATTCGTTGACGATCGCGCTAGTTTTTCAATCCGCAAAGACGAACTGGAAATCACGATCGCTCAGGAGCGACTTCTGTTTTCGTGTTGGACCGATCGTGGGACACGCTCGTGGCGCATTCTCGCCTGGAATTGGAACGGACAATCACTGGAACTTGAAACCTCGCGACGCATGGGCGCTGAACTGTCGCGAATTGAGTTAATTCCACGCACCACGGCAAAAGCGGTTGCGGCTACGATCAAAGCCGCACGCCAGCAACGTTGCCGGCAGTTAGCCCAACTCGCAACTTCGCATTATCCCGGCACAACGATCGAGCGTTGGTCGCTGAGCCGAGGCACGCGAGCAGGGCAGCCCGGGCGCTACGCACAGATCCTGCTACAACGCCGGCGCGAGCGAATTGCCGTCACTGGTCCAGTTGTCTCGAGTCCGCCATCCGCGGTGGACGCATTTCTGTCGTCGGCATTGCTTTGGTTCCGGCGCACGTCTGATCGGGCCAAACCACCGCCGGTCACTCAACTCTGGTTGATCGTTTCGGCTGAGTTGCTCATGCCCGTGCTTTATCGCGTCGCTCTTCTGCGCAACGGTTTGAGAGAAATCATCACGGTGTTTGTCGCAACCGATGAGTTAAGCGAGTTGCGCGAGGCTACGTGTCCTGACAAAGACGAGTTATGGAAAAAGAAGCTGGCGCGATTTCCGCCAGTCGCCGTTGCGTGTGGTACGGATTTGAGCAACGCCATCGTGGCGGAAGCGCCCCACGCGATTGACGTGGTCCAGTCGCGTTATGGAGAAACATTGCGCTACTTTGGCTTGCCGTTCGCGCGCATTCGCTCTTTGCTGGGACGCCAGGGCGTTTGGTTTGGTGTGGACCGAGTGCACCGGCGCCTGCTCGACGCATCAACATCCGATGACTGGCACAAACTGCTTTCAGACTTGCGCACTCAGCGATCGGCAGCAGCACTCGATCATCACCACGCTTTTTATCGTTCGGCGCCGGAGGCATGGCTGGAATCAATCTTGCGAAGAGACATCACTCAACTCGACCCGGGATTGATCATTGCACCGCTGCACGCGCAGTTCAGAACTGCACGCGGTGCGAAACTCGGAATCAGGCCAATCGATTTACTGGCTCTGCGACAGGATGGACGGCTGGTGGTGATCGAACTAAAGGTTTCGGAAGACCGCGAACATGTATTGCAGGGTGCTGATTACTGGCGTCGGGTTGAGGCTCACCGCCGTTGCGGGCACATCGAGCGGGCAAAGCTTTTTGGTAAACGAACGATCAGCGACGAAGCGCCCCTCGTCTACCTCGTTGCACCAACGCTACGCGTGCATCCTTCTTTTCCAGTTCTCGCTCAATACATCTCGCACGATATCGAGATCTATCGCTTCGACATCAACGAAAACTGGCGCTCCGGTGTCCACGTGATGCGCCGCCAGCGAGTGAATTAGCCACGGATAACACAGATTGAAAAACAGTTTTTGTTTTAATCCTTTCTTAATCTGCTTTTAATCCGTGTTACGTGTGGCTAGTGTTTGACGAAGATGCTGTCGGGCGTGTTGCTGAGTGGCGGCGGCGTGACGGTGGCTGTCGCCGGGGTAGTCATGTCGCTCATCGTGTCGTCTTTTGAGTAGATTCCGGAGAGGCGCATCTTGAATTCGTCCGCGTTAGTTGCGTTGTGCAACGCCTCCTCTTGCGTGATGAGACGCGATTGATAGAGGTGGAATAACGACTGATCGAATGTTTGCATCCCGTATTGCGACGTACCGGCCGCGATCGCTTCACGAATCAAATAGGTCTTCTCTTCGTTGATGATGTGATCGCGAATGAAAGCAGTTGAGACGAGCACTTCAATTGCCGGCACACGTCCCGCGCCCTTTGCTGCACGGACGAGGCGCATCGAGATTACCGCCTTCAAGATTCCTGCTAACTGAAGTCGAACAGATTTCTGCTGGTGGGAAGGAAACGAAGAAACAATGCGGGTAATGGTTTCGGTCGCATCGAGCGTGTGCAAAGTCGAAAGCACGAGATGGCCCGTCTCGGCGGCCGTCAGCGCTGTTTCGATCGTTTCATGATCGCGCATTTCACCGACGAGGATCACGTCAGGATCCTGGCGTAGTGCACCACGCAGAGCTTCCGCAAATGAGCGTGTATCAACGTCAACTTCACGTTGGGTGACAAACGATTGCTTATCGCGATGCAGAAACTCAATCGGATCTTCAATCGTGACGATGTGCCCGCTGCGAGTTGCGTTGATGCAATCGATCATCGCCGCGAGGGTTGTTGACTTGCCGGAACCGGTTGCGCCGGTAACGAGAATGAGTCCGCGACGTTCTTCCGCAATGCGGTCGATTATGGGCGGCAGCCCCAATTGCGCGGCGGTCTTGGTGTGATCGGGAATTACGCGCAACACGATACTCACGGTGCCGCGTTGCTGAAAAATGTTCGCGCGGAAGCGTCCGAGGCCGGACACGCCGTAACCGATATCAACTTCCGAAACCTCTTTGAACCGTTGTTTTTGCCTGTTCGACATCATCGAAAAGGCCATATCCAAAGTGTCTTCGGGCTTTAAGCGGGGAGCGTCGGCAACGGGATGGAGTTCGCCGCCGATACGCATCACGGGGAAGGCTCCAACCTTCAGGTGGAGATCGGACGCGTTATGACCGGTGGCAACTCTTAGTAAATCGTCAATTTTTAGGGCCATGAAATATCCTGAAAAGCCAAACCTTGTGGGATTCCGACAGACTTTTTGGCGAGTGTTAGCGCGGGAAGGCGCGCTGGGCTCTTCGAATATAGCTTGATGCCATGAGGCGCGTCAAACATTTTTAGCCACGGATTTACACGGATAAACCCAGATCTGAAAGAAGAGATAGAACCTTAACTTGAGTTCTATCTCTTCTGATCAGTGTTTATATGTGTAATCCGTGGCTAAATGTCTTAGTTCAGCGTCGTCGCGGCGGTCTCGAGGGGCGTGGCCGAGAAGCCGTTATTGTCTGCAGGGGCTGCCTTTTGCTCGTTGACATAGGTGAGCCAGTGTCCCGGAGCCGGCCGCTCGCCCTTGGTGATCTCGAAGAACATCTTCTGAATTTTCGCGGTGATTGGACCACGTCCGCCACTGCCCACCGTGATGCGGTCAACTGAGCGAATCGGCGTGACTTCGGCCGCCGTCCCGGAGAAGAAAAGCTCGTCGGCAACGTAAAGCGCTGCTCGTTGAATAGTCCGCTCTTTGATCGTGATACCCAGTTCCTGACAGATATGAATCACGCTATCGCGCGTAATACCCGGAAGAATTGACGACGAAAGTGGCGGCGTCAACACCACCTCGCCCGAGACCATAAAGATGTTTTCTCCCGAACCCTCCGACACATAACCACGATCGTCGAGTGCAATGCCTTCGGCAAAACCGTTGAGCAATGCTTCCATCTTGATCAACTGCGAGTTCATGTAATTAGCGCCGCTCTTTGCCATCGCGGGCATCGAGTTGGCATGCAGTCGCTGCCACGTCGAAACACAAACGTCCACGCCTCGTTCGATCGCTTCGTCGCCCAGGTATTTGCCCCAGTCCCACGCGCCGATGTAACAGGCAAGCGGATTGGGAAACGGATTCACGCCAAACGCTGGATGCTCTTCATCAAGACTGCGAAACAGGATCGGCCGGAGGTAACATTGATCCATGCCACTGCGTTTTACCAATTCAATCGCGCCGTCACACAGTTGATCGAGCGTCCACGGATGGTCCATCCGGTAAATCTTGGCTGAATTGAGAAGACGCTGCATGTGTTCGCGCAGACGAAAGACGGCTGGTCCCTGTTTGGTCGAGTAACAACGAATGCCTTCAAAGACACTGGAACCGTAGTGCAATACGTGTGACATCACGTGGACCCGCGCGTCGCTCCATTGGATAAACTCACCGTTATGCCAAACAACGTCACAGATACGTGGTGTTTTAATATCGCTGTTCTTGCCGTCTTTTGAGAACATGTTGTTTACTCCTTTAAGGAAATACTGAGATGCAGGGGGAAGGCCCTCATCTGTGCCGCGTAGAACACTGCGACAAACGAGAAATCGGGACACTTATTTGTGTTGAGTGGGTTATCAAACAAGGCACAATACAGCAGTTTTGAGTCGCTTGGCAAGACAGCTTGCCTGCTGTAAAACATGCTTGTATTGCATTAAGTTTCAGCATATTGGATTAAAGATTATTAATTCGTGGCGCTTACCCAAAAACCGCTTAAAACTCTCACCGCGATTACGTTTCTTTTGCTTTCAACGTTTCCTGCAGGTTGTAATGACAAAAAGATGAATCACGAAAATCAAAACATTTCCGGGGCAGAAACGTCTGCCGCCGACCCGCTGGCTATTCATCAAAGGGCCATCGCGATCGACATGCACGTTGACACCGCACAACGGTTGCTCGATGAGCATGTCGATATTCAACAACAACTTAGCGACGGCCATTTTGATGCCGTGCGCGCGAAGTCGGGGAGTTTGGACGCGCAGTTCTTCTCGATCTGGGTGGAGCCACAGTTGTTTGGCGGTGGCGGTGCACGCGCGGTCAAGCGTGCTGACGATCAGATAGACGTTGTTCGCGCGCTCGCCGAGCAACACCCGGAAACGTGGATGCTCGCAACTTCCGCTGACGATATTCGCCGCGCGAACAGTGAAGGGAAGATCGCCGCGTTGTTGGGACTCGAAGGCGGATATGCAATCGATGATCGTTTGGAGAACGTCAAGCGCTATTACGATCTGGGTGTGCGTTATATGTCGCCGGCGTGGAGCGTCAGCACGAGTTGGGCCGGTTCATCGGGTGACGATGTTGGCGCAACGCGCGGGCTCAATGATTTTGGCAAGAGTGTGGTGCGTGAAATGAATCGTCTCGGAATGATGGTTGATGTTTCGCACGTCTCCGATAAAACGTTTTGGGATATCGTGAACACTTCGACGGCGCCGGTCGTTGCCACGCATTCTGCTTGTCGTGCAATTGCGGATGTGCCGCGCAATCTCACCGACGACATGATCAAAGCGCTCGCCAAGACGGGTGGCGTGGTCAACGTGATCTTCTACCCGGAGCATCTTGAACCAGGTTGGAGTCAGAAGAAGAAACAGGTAGACGCCGAAATCGCGTCGATGGTCCAGGAAGCGTCTGCGGCGGAGCCCGGTGATGTAGCACAAAAGAAACTGGCGCGTGATCGAGTGCGTTCTCGTGAATATGCGCGACGTCTGCCGCCGGTGAAAGTGTCGCGCATCGTGGACCATATCGATCACATTGTGAAACTCGTGGGAGTGGACTACGTCGGTATTGGTTCCGATTTTGACGGCGTGCAGATCACGACTGAAGATCTGGCGACAGTCGCCGATTTGCCGAATCTGACGAAAGAACTTTTACGACGCGGTTACAGTGAGAGTGATGTCAGCAAGATTTTAGGCGGGAATATGTTGCGAGTGATGGACGCGCAGGCAAAGTAATCGATGCCGAAGATCGGTTTTCACGCTCCGATCAAGGGCGGAGTTCACAATGCGCTGATTGTCGCGAAGGACACGGGATGCGACACGGTGCAGTTGTTTTCACGCAATCCTCGTGGGTGGATGGCGAAGCCGTTGACTGCTGAGGACGTGCGGCTCTTTCGCAAGACGCGCAAGCAGACAAAGATCTCGCCGGTTTTGATTCACTGCAACTACCTCGTAAACCTGGCGGCGATAGACGACGTGTTTTTGCAAAAGTCGCGCGCGTCGTTTCGCGAGGAAGTCGAGCGGGCCTTGTTGCTCGGAGTTGATTATCTCGTGGTCCATCCCGGAAGTGCGCGTGGCGCGTGTGAGGCCGATGGGATCGGTTTGTGTGCGGTCAGTTTGCAGATCGCGTGCGAAGGGTTGAGGTTTGGGAAGCTGAAGATACTGCTCGAGAACACGGCCGGGCAGGGTGATTGTATTGGTCATCGCTTCGAGCATCTGAAAGAGATCATGCGCGTTTGTTCGAAGCTTCCACTCGGCGTTTGTCTTGATACCGCGCACGCGTTTACGGCGGGTTACGACATTCGCGAAGAAGATGGATTGGAAGCGCTGATGCAGCGAGTTGAAAAGACGGTGAAGACAAAGAATGTGCACGCGATTCATTTCAACGATTCACGCGCGGCGTACAACTCGCGAGTCGATCGTCATTGGCACATTGGTGAAGGACATATTGGAACCGAGGCACTCCGGCGCGTCGCGCAACACCCGAAACTCAAGCACGCTGCGTTTATTCTGGAAACTCCCTACGACGACCCTCGCGCGGACATCAAAAACCTGACAATGCTGCGATCTTTTCTAGCGTAATCGTAGGGGCGGCCTCCGTGGCCGCCCTTGTCTGGAACTCAGAGTCGTCTCACCTGGAGAGCGATACGCCAGGGACATCCTTACGATGCCCCGAAGAAGTGGCACTCTTATCGGGAGACAAAGAAGTTCGTACGCCAGGGCGGCCACGGAGGGCCGCCCCTACAACCGCGTGGAGAGATTCTTCTATTTGCCTGATCCGCGACCATCCGCTAAAATCCGTCACCTAATGTTTTCGACGAACTCGCTCATGACCCTCGTCCTAACGGTGCCGCTTCTGCACCGCGCCTAAGCGCGTGTTCTGGCGGAGCGGCGAATCCCAATTCAAAAACAATCCTCGTTGACCTGGGCTAAGTGTAAGATTGGATAACGTTATGGACGAAAAATACTTTCCTGAACAGATCGAAAATAAGTGGCAGCAACGCTGGAATGACTCCGGCGTATTTCAAGCCGCAACTGACGACCCGCGCGAGAAGTTTTACTGTCTCGAAATGTTGCCGTACCCATCAGGCTTCCTGCACATGGGACACGTGCGCAACTACGCCATCGGCGACTCCCTCGCCTGGTTCAAACGCCTGCAGGGTTTCAACGTTCTGCATCCGATTGGCTGGGACAGTTTTGGTCAGCCGGCCGAACAGGCCGCGATCAAACGCGGCGTAAATCCACGCGACTGGACCGAAGACAACATCGTGCACATGCGCGGGCAGTTGAAACGTCTTGGTATCAGTTACGACTGGTCGCGCGAAATCGCCGCGCACCGTCCTGACTATTACAAGTGGGACCAGTGGTTCTTCCTGAAGATGCTCGAGCGCGATCTGGCGTACAAAAAGACGTCGCAGGTCAACTGGTGTCCCAAAGAGCTGACTGTCTTGTCGAATGAACAGTCGTCAGGCGGAATCTGCTGGCGCTGTGGTACGCCCGTTGAAAAGCGAGATCTGGAACAGTGGTTTTTGCGCATCACCAAATATGCGGAAGACCTGGTTGCTGATATCAAGCAGATCGAAGCCGGCTGGCCCGATAAGGTTTTGAAACGTCAAAGCGATTGGGTCGGTCGCAGCGAAGGTGCGTATGTTGATTTCGCTGTCAAAGACAGTGACAAAAAAATTCGCGTCTTCACAACGCGCATCGACACTATTTACGGTGCCAACGCAGTTGTCATGTCTGCTGAGCATCCGTTGTTGCAGGAATTGCTCGAAGGCTCAGCGTTGAAGTCTGACGTTGATGCATTTGCACAAAAATTGAGAGCGCAACGTGCTGCCGGAAGAGAAGTCGGTGAGGAAGAAAAAGAAGGACTCAACACCGGCTTGCTCGCCATTAATCCGTTTAGTGGTGAGACGGTCCCGGTGTGGGTGGCAAACTATGTGCTGATGGAATATGGCACGGGTTCGGTCATGAGTGTTCCGGCTCATGACGAACGCGACTTCGAGTTTGCGCAGAAATACTCATTGCCGATCAAACAGGTGATTGCCCCGGTTACTCATCAACAGCCTGAAGCTGAACCGATGCCAACCACCGCGGGTGATGCGTCGGCGGAGATCAAACATTCGTTCACTGACTACGGTGTTTTGATCAATAGCGGTGATTGGGGTGGCAAGCTTTCAGACGTGGCGATTGCCGAGATGTCCGATCACGCGAAGCGAAACGGATTTGGCGAAGCCGCCATTACTTATCGCATTCGCGATTGGGGCGTTTCACGTCAGCGCTTCTGGGGCGCGCCGGTGCCGGTGGTGTATTGCGACAAAGACGGCATGGTGCCAGTGCCTTACGATCAACTGCCGGTAGTGTTACCGCAGACAGCGGAATTCACGGGAACTGGTGAATCGCCGTTGGCGGGCGTGCCGGAGTTTGTCAATACAACTTGTCCGGAATGTAAAGGTCCCGCGCGTCGTGAAACTGACACGATGGACACGTTTGTCGATTCGTCGTGGTACTTCTTCCGCTACTGCGATCCGCGCAATGAAGAAATGCCGTTTGACAGCGCGATCACGAAAGAATGGACGCCGGTGGACCAGTACATCGGTGGCGATTCCCATGCAGTGATGCATTTGATCTACACCCGTTTCTGGACCAAGTTTATGCGTGACATCGGGTTGGTCAATTTTGACGAGCCGGTAACACGGTTGTTGACGCAGGGCATGGTGACCAATCGCATTGAAGGAACGGACGATTGGAAAGCGATGTCGAAGAGTCTCGGCAACGGAGTCGATCCTGACGAGATGATCAAGGCATTTGGCGCCGACGCCACGCGACTGTTTGTCTTGTTTGCCGCGCCGGTGGAAAACGAGTTGCGCTGGTCTGAGTCGGGAATTGAAGGTGCGGTTCGATTCCTGCGACGCGTTTATACGATGATCTGGAAGTGGCACGAACGAGTTTCGCAGCCGATACCTTCCGGGGAAATGGAGTTCAGTCCGGAAGCACGCACTTTAAGAAGGAAGACGCACCAGACCATTGCCAAGATCACAAGCGATCTCGAGCAATTGCACTTAAACACGAGTGTCGCGGCGCTGATGGAGTTGCTCAATCAGATCGTCGACTTCAATGCTGATCAGGCGCAAGCTTCTGACGCGGATGTTTTTGCAGTGCGTGAGGCGCTGGAGTCGCTGGTGATCATGTTGACCCCATTTGCTCCACATGCCGGTGAAGAGATGTGGGAGGCGTTAGGCCACGCCGGCGGTTTGTTGCAGGAAGGAAAACGCTGGCCGGTGGCAGATCCGGAGCTCGCGCAGCGCGAGGAACTGGAGATTCCGATCCAGGTTAACGGAAAACTCCGTTCACGGGTGATTGCATCGCCTGAGGTTTCTGAGGAAGAATTACGTGCCTCCGCGCTCGCTGATGAGCGTGTCCGCGCGTTGACTGATGGTCACGAGGTGGTAAAGGTGATCGTCGTGCCACGTCGCCTGGTTAACGTGGTAATCCGCTAAACTAACCACAGATTTCGCAGGTTGCGCGTTGAATCCGTGTTAATCTGTGGAATCTGTGGTCACGACCTAGATGAAAGAGTGTCCGACCTGTAAGCGCTGCTACGCAGACGAAATCAATCACTGTCCGCAGGATGGTGACGTCACCGCGGCGTCCCTTTTGGGTGAACCTACACTTGATGCCCGCTACCTGCTTGAACGTCGTCTCGGGCAAGGCGGTATGGGCGTCGTGTTTCAGGCGCGGCACATCTTTCTCAAAACATCTCACGCGATCAAAGTCATCATTCCCGATCTCGTCGGTAACGATCCGATGCTCACCACGCGCTTTCGTCAGGAAGCGTTAGCGGCCGCGGCCATTCGTCATCCGAACATCATCGCGGTAACTGACTTCGGTGTGGTCCGAGCGACGATGCCGTTCCTGGTGATGGAATTTGTTAAGGGACGATCGCTTCAGGAAATCCTCGCGAAAGAAGGAGTGATGTCGCCGCAACGCGCCTGGGAGTTTATCAGCGCCATTGCCGCGGGAGTGGGCGCCGCACACCGGCAAAATATCGTGCATCGCGATCTGAAGCCGTTGAACATCATGGTCCAGGATGATGTTCCGATCGCAGAGGGGTTGAAGATCCTTGATTTCGGACTCGCAAAGATCAAATCAGGTGAACTGCTTGGTTCATTCGTTCAGGCGCAAACCAGCGGACTGATGGGGTCGCCGTTTTACATGGCGCCGGAACAGTGGTCTGACGAGGAGCCTGACGCGCGCGCTGATATCTACAGTCTGGGTGTGATCCTTTATCAAATGCTTGCCGGTGAAGTGCCGTTCAAAGGTTCTTCGATTCCGTCGATCATGAAGAAGCACCTCACGATGCCGCCGCCGAGTCTTCAGTCGATGGGAGCTTCGGTGCCGCCGGCGATTGAAGCGGTTGTTCGCCATGCGTTGGAGAAGGAAGTCGAAGCGCGCATCGACTCGGTGCCGAGCTTCCTTAGAGATCTACATGCGGCTCTGAATTCTGCGCCGGTTGCTGCTGCGTCACTGAAAACGGTGATCATGGATCCTAATAAGACCATGGCTTCCGTTAACGAGGGTCCCGATCTTTCAAAGACTGCGAATCAACCTTCGCTCGCACCTGATACTCATGTCGGATCTGCATTCGATTCGCTGGGTGGCGGAATCAGTGATGCGAAGTTGAACAAATCGCTCGCAGATCAGGAACAACAAAAGCAGCGTGAAGATCAGTTTAATAAAGAGCAGCAGGAACGTGACCGCCGCGAGCAAGAGCAGCATGAAAAACTCGAACGCATGGCGTTGCAAGCGAAAGAGCTGGAAGACCGGCTCGAAAGACTATCCGGAAGCATGCCGCCGGCGTTGGATGATCCTGAAACCACGCGAGTGCAGGGAAGAGTCACAACACCGCAGGTTCCCGCCGATCGTGTCGGTGCACCGGTTAGATCGCCACAACAGATCAACGTCGACTTTTCGCCGCCGAAGCGAAAAATTTCTCCGTTCTTATTTGTCGGCGCTGGATTGATAGTGCTGGTACTTTTCGGGGCTGCGATCAGCGCGTACCTGGCGCTTCGCCCGCGGACGGGCGATCCCACTCCCACTCCAACACCGCCACCTAAGTTCAATGCCGATTTGAAGTCGATCGAGGGCGGTTCATTTCAGATGGGACGAAAGAATGGTCCACCTCAGGAAACACCGGCGCACCCGATAACCGTGCAGTCGTTTCTGATGGACCGGACTGAAGTCAGCAACACCGAGTATGCCGACTTCGTCAGAGAGACGAACCACGTAGCGCCGGTCCACTGGGTTGGTAACAAGGCGCCTTTCGGGCAGGAACAGTGGCCGGTCGTGAACGTATCGTTTGATGATGCGACTGCCTTTGCCTCCTGGCGTTCAAAACGGGATAAAGTTCCGTATCGTTTGCCCACTGAAGAGGAGTGGGAATACGCGGCGCGAAATGGAGCGAAAAGCGATCTATATCCATGGGGTGCCGAGTGGAAAGACAATTTAGCGGTGTTGAAGGATGCAACGCCGGCGCCGGTTGGTTCGCGCCCCGACGGGCAGAACAGTTGGGGCGTCGTTGATCTGATAGGAAACGTTTGGGAATGGACGGCTTCGAAGGCGTCGGTCTATCCAGGCAATTCGGCTGAGGTTCCGAACAGCATTAAGGATTGGGTGGCGATTCGCGGCGGTTGTTACGTCAGCGATCCCGTCAAAGCCGATGCCCCGGTGTCATCTTGTTTACGGGAGTTTGTTCCACCGTCGACGAAGACGACGCTCCTGGGTTTTCGGTTGGTAAGAAGTGCACCTTAAATTTGGTTTTCTCTGTGCGACCTCTGTGTACTCGGTGTCTCTGTGGTTGTTGTATCGCACATCCCATTTACCACAGAGACACAGAGTACACAGAGGTTGCACAGAGAAGAAGAAAATTTACGGCACCACTTGCCCTAAAGCGGTGGCTTTGCTGTGCTTCGACGGGTGATCTACAATCCGATACAGTAATTCTTCAGCGATCCATAAGTTCTTTTTTTCGAAAGACGCTTTATCCGAGGATATTCCCGATATTCGCAATCAAGCAGCACCAGGAGAGTAATGATGAGCATTGATGCAATACTGCGCGCCGTGGTTAATGGTTCAGTCGCACTTTGTCTAAGCCTGTGCGTGGTTGCGAGCGTTTCCGCTCAAGATGTCGGCGCGGATGTGGGCGCCGGCGCGGGAATTTTTCGAGCCAAGAACCCGGAAACGAAAAAGAATACGACCAAGCCCGGCACCGGCACCAAGCCGGGAAATCGACCCGCCGGCACCGGTCCGCGCTCCGCCGCCATTGCCGAACGAGTTGAAGACCTGTTGGATAAAGGCAACGCCGCCCGCGATGCGCGCCAGTTTGCAGAGGCTGAAAACTCGTACAAAGAAGTGCTGAAACTCAAGGCCCGTGATGCGCGCGCCGCCTACGGTCTGGGAAACGTTTACTCAGACCAGCAACGATGGGACGACTCCGAAGCAGCGTATCGGAATTCCGTCGCCTGGGCTCCAACCAACGCCGACGCGTATGTCGCTTTGAGTGTGGTCCTGGTGCAGCCGAGTGCTTCGGGCGACAACGCAAAGCGTTTTGCCGATGCCGAATCGTTTGCGCGCAAATCAGTGCAACTTGATCCAAAGAACGCTGTCGGCTGGGATCGCCTCGGGGTAGCGTTGGAAGCGCGTGGTCTTAAAAACAGCGAAACCGAGCACTCTTATCGCCGCGCGATCGAACTCGATCCGCAGTTTGCCGTGGCTTACGCTCACCTCGCACGTCTGCTGAATCGCATGAATCGCGCCGCCGAAGGTGCGCCGCTTTACGACAAAGCAACTGAGATGGCAAAGGATCCGGCGACGCTGAACCTGATCGCCGATTCACTTCAGGGCGAACAACTGTGGCCGCAGTCAGAGCCGGTGTTGAAACGTGCCCTTGAAATCGACGCGCGCAACCCAACGTCATTAATGCTGATGGGCCGTCTATTAGTTGTTTACAAGAGGTATCAGGAGGCGGAACCATTTTTGAAGTCGGCGACTGAAGTTAGTGCGCGAGCGTTTCAGCCGTTCAATCTGCTGGGACGTGCTTATCTCGGAATGGACCGTTTCGGCGATGCCGAAGCTACTTACGAGCGTGCTTCAGCGGTAGCAGGAGCAGGCGAGAAGAAGCAACTGGCCGGAATTTTCGGTTTTGAAGGTGTCGGCGACGGTTATCTGAAGTCCAACCAAAAAGACAAAGCCGTTCGCGCGTATCAGCGTGCGCTCGAACTGGATCCAAACAATAATGGCGCTGCGCAAAAGCTCGCCCGTGCGCGTGCGAATTGAAGTGCCTGAGATCAACCTGACTCCCGCTTAAGAGGTCCGTGTGTATGAAGAGTTGCCCTAAGTGTAATCGTACGTATCCAGATGATGGACAGAAGTTTTGCACGTTTGACGGCGGCTTGCTGATAGCACCGCAGACCTTCGATCCGAACGCTACGATTCGCGCCACTTCACTCGACTTGAATGCGTCCGCGGAAAGGCCGACGAGTCGGGATCTCCCCGATCCGAATGCAACGATCATCGAGAACTACCCGGCAACAGTGGCGTTGCCGCGCAATACTGGTCCAACAACTGGTCCAACGGGCTCGAGTCCAGACACCGCCGGCATCGGAAATCAAGCAACGCCACCGCCGGTGACACCGACTCCGCCACCGCCGCCACCACCACCGCCGGCAGTTGAACCAACGGCAGCGACGATAGTTGACACCGTCCCGCCCGCCGTGGCCCAGCCACCGGCGCCTTCAGCGCCATTGCCGCCGCCAGTGGTGAAAAAGAAATCGAAAATGCCATGGATTATCGCGGGCGTGTTGCTGTTCCTGTTGCTTGGTGGAGGCGCCTTAGCGGGTATCTTCTTCTTTGTCGTGAAGCCGCGGCTGGATGAGATGTCAGCGCAGCAGAACACGAATACGAATCGCGAGATTGAAAACACAAACACAAACACGAGCACGCCGACGCCGACCGCTTCAGTCGAAGCTCCGTCGCCGACTCCCGAAGAAACGTTCGTCCCACCACCGGGAGCCATCGCGTTTGTAAACTCCAACGCTAGTCTTGATGGCCGGCTGGCAGAACACTATCTCGATTTCCACTTCTATTACCCCGAAGGCTGGACCAGGGATCCAAAGTCGGGAGTGAAGGGTGCATCCAACTTCGTTAAGGTCGATCGACTTGTTCCACCGGACTTTACGAAAGAGAATTTCGCGGTAGGTTGGTACACGAGCACCGGCACTTTCGTCGGCGATCTACCGAGCTATCCGGAGCGTGTCGCTGAGTTTAGTAATTCACTGGCGAAGACGTTTCCTGGTTACCGCAAGGTTTTGGAACGGCCGACGACGGTCAACTCGTTACAGGGGTATGAGTTTCGTTGGGAAGGCCTCGCCAAAAACACCGATCATGGCGACCTCAAGTTGTGGGGACGCGTGATCTTCCTTCCGACGGGTAAGGAAGGCGATACGACCGGCGCAACCCTGACCATGTTTTGTACATCTTTGGCGGAAGACCTTTCGTCCGTGGAAGATGTAGGCGTGAAAGGTGAATCGCCCCTGATCCTCGAATCGTTCAGGTTTGGTAAGAAGCAGTAGTGAGTTTTAGATGTCAAAAAAAAAAGAAGTAAGCGCAATAAAATTTTGGACGCCACTGCGCGTCGCTTGCACGGTCATATCGCTGGGATTGCTGGCGGCATTTGGGGTGTCGAGTTGTAATTCAAACGATCCGCCATCTCAACCTAAGGTCACAGTCAATTCGAATAGACCAACCGCTCGGACTGCCTTGACGACCTTGCCGCGTTCGATACTTGACGCTGAGAACAAAGCGGCGAGCGGTGCAACGCCAATCAAGCTCGCCAATTACTCGGGCAAAGTTTTGCTGGTGAACTTATGGGCCACCTGGTGTGGACCATGCCGGATGGAAACCCCCGAGCTCGTAAAACTTCACAAGGAGTTTCAGAGTCGCGGGGTGGAGACGATTGGCTTATCGACCGAAGACCCGGAGGCTTCCGCGGAAAGTGTTTTCGAGTTTGTGAAGGAGTACAAAGTCGACTATCAAATTGGCTGGGCAACGCGCGAAGTCGCGCAGACGTTGATGCAGGGACGCACTTCGATTCCGCAGAGTTTTGTGATCGCTCGCGATGGTCGCATCGTGAAACGATTTATCGGCTTCCGCCCTGATACCACCCCGGAACAGATCAAACAAGCGCTTGAAGAAGCGCTCTCTGAAAAAGGGTGACACGGATTTTTACGGATCAGAGCCACGGATTTTCACGGATCAAATCCGGTTAAATCCGTGGCTTTGATCAGTTTGATCCGTGGCTACTGTTGTTTCAACCCCTCCGCTACGTCGTCTTTTGCTTGTTCTTCGAGTTTCTTCATCTCAGCTTCAACACGTTGTTCCGCCTTGTCCATTGGCGCCAGTTCGTTTAAGTCGTCCTGAGTTTTAATTTTGTTTTTGTCGATACTCATATAGTTTCTCCCGATGGATTAAGCTAACAACTCGGCGGTCACGGAAGTGCTGGGTTTTGATTACGATTCTGATGCGATGTTACCTCGACAAACCCTGGCGCTGAGGTTAGACTGCCTGCCAGAAATGAGTCTGTTCTCGAACAAACTGGTGCGATTGCTGCTTTCGGCGAGTGTTTCGATCTGGATGGCGGGCGGCTGTTTATTTGGCTGCAGCACCATGATGAGTGCGGTTGCTGCTACCGCCGCAGCCGAAAATGTGGTTGAGTCCGGCGATAGTTGTCATGCACGGACCGCTCACGATTGTTGCACTAAAACAAAGCCGCAGAAGAAGCAGGTCACCAAGACTTTACCGCTGCTTCCCGGAGCAACTGCTTTACTGCCTACTTCACGGGGGGAGATGAAAGATTGCCCGCTGATGGTGAGTGCTACGGCAGCAACCGTTAAAGGCGGTACCTATTTACCGGATCCCGGACGTGGTCCAGTTACTGATTTACCCAGTTTCGAGAAGCAGACCGTTCATGTGGACCACACTTCTGTGGTGCCATTCCTTCCCAATCGTGGCCCTACCCACCTTCGTTGTTGTGTTTTCCTGATTTAGAGATCTGCGTGGAGACTGACAATTTTTCATTAACAGGCGTGTTGATCTGACTGGACCGGCACGTAACGCAAACTCTTCACAACAGGAGAACTAAAAATGAAACCCCGTAAGAACATTGCCCTCATTATGATCCTTGGCATGCTGCTGTGCGCATTTGCAGTAGTTGTCGCTCAAACTCCAGCGCAAGGCGATCAAAAGAAGAAGACCGAGAGCGCTGAAGAATCATGTTGCAAAGGCGATTCGTGCACGCACCACTCGAAAGAGGCAGGCACGGATGCGGCTGATGCTGCGGCTAAGAGCGATGAAAAACACGACTGCTGCAAGATGAAGTCGAAAGAAAAGACTGACGCTGCGGAGCATGATTGTTGCGGTGAGTCGTGCGACATGAAAGAAAAGCACGACGCCAATATGAAGTCCGACGCGACGATGAAACACGACGCGAAAGGCCATAAAGGTGGCGACTGCTGCAACATCAAGAACAGGGACGCAAAGCCAAAAACAAAGAAAGCCGCGTAACACGTTTTCGTAGGGGCGGCCCTCCGTGGCCGCCCTGGCGTGGAACGATTTACTGCGACATCTTGGGCGGTCATCGCGGCGCATTCTGTACGAATTAGGCCGCGGACAGTCAATCAAGGGTTTTCAAAATGAAATACGCATTATTGTGCGCGGGACTCATCCTCGCTGGAATGGGGAATAGTGTCTTCGCGCAGCACGAAGGGCACACGATGCCGCCGAAGCCCGCGGCGACGCCGGCATCAAAACCTGCGGCGCCAAAACCTGCGGCGACGCCGGCGCCAAAAACTCCATCAACTCCGCAACCAGCACCGGCGCCGGATGCTGAAGCCGAACCAATGCACATGGACCATGGCATCTTCGTGATGCATGGCGATGACATGTTCGTCCGGCTAGGTCAAAGCGAGTCGAACCTCGTGCCGATGGCACGGATGATGGGGTCGGGCACCTCGTGGCAGCCTGACACGACTCCGATGCCGATGATTCACAAGCAGTCGGGCGAATGGTTGTTGATGTTTCATTACAACTTCGTTACCGGCGTAAATCGACAAGGTGGTCCACGTGGAGTGACGAAGTTTGAATCGGCAAATTGGTTCATGCCTTCCGCGATTCGCCGAGTTGGACCCGGGACACTCGAGCTGCGCGGAATGTTTAGTGCTGAGCCGTTTACATTTCCACCCGGAGGTTCGCCATTACTATTTCAAACCGGTGAAACATACAAAGGCCAACCGATAATCGACCGGCAGCATCCACACGATCTCTTTATGGAGTTGAGTGCGAAATACACGGTGCCGGTGGGCGAACGGGCTAACTGGTTTGTATATGCAGGCTATCCCGGTGAACCGGCGCTGGGACCAAACGCTTTCATGCACCGGGCGTCGGCTTCTGAAAACACTTCGGCGCCGCTCTCGCATCACCTGCAGGATTCAACGCACATCAGCTTCGGCGTATTGACGACCGGCTTCAGTTATCGCTGGTTCAAACTCAAGGGCTCGCTTTTCAATGGGCGTGAACCAGGAGAGAACCGTTACAACTTCGAAGCCAATCCCTGGAATTCGCGTTCGGTGCGACTTTGGTTTGCTCCGAACAGCAACTGGTCGATGCAGGTGAGTCACGGCTTCTTGAGAAATCCCGAAGCGCTTGAAGAAGGCGATGTGCGTCGCACTACAGCCTCAATCAGCTACAACCGGAAGTTAGCGCGCGGCAACTGGGCCTCTAGTTTTATCTGGGGTCGAAATCATGAGTTGCACGATGGGGAAATTTTCAACTTGAACGGATATGTGGCAGAATCAACGTTGAAGTTTTTCGATCGGAATTATCTCTATACGCGCCTCGAATTGACGGACAAAAACCAGCTATTACGCGAGGCTGATCGCATCAGTCTCGGTATCAGCGAAGAACATCCGTCGTTTCGTATCGGTGCTTACACGGCCGGCGCGGCTCGCGATATTTGGAATACGGAAAAGACGTCCCTGGCAATCGGGAGCGACGTGACCTTTTATTCAAAACCCCCGATCCTGGATTCGATTTACGGTTCGCATCCGGTATCGTGGAAATTGTTCATCAGGTTGCGTCCGACTCAAATGAGCATGAGCTCAATGCACGGAACGCATAAGTAATTTTTAAGGAGTTAAGCTTTTATGAAGAAGAACTGGTTACTAATCGGCGGTGTCGTGATTTTGCTGGTTGCGGCTGTGTTTATCGTCAATTCAGCCAACCGCCCGGCGACGACAGCTAAGTCAACTGTGAGTACCAACCCAACGACACCAGTGGACGGCCATTCACACTCGCAAGGTGGAGCAAAGACAATACCTGCGTTTCTCGCTGTGCCGCCGAGCAAAACGAGTCTTGCGCCAACCCTCGATCCGGCAAACTTCACCGGCATAACCCGTGATGCATATCGCGCAGTGCGCGAGATACCGGTGACGATTGCACAGTTGCCGTGTTACTGCCATTGTGATAAGGGTTTTGGTCACAAGAGTCTCTACAGTTGCTTCGAAGACGACCATGCGTCGCACTGCGATGTATGTGTTCGCGAAGCGTTGCTGGCGTTACAACTGCAGAAGGAACAGAAGATGACGCCGGAGCAGATACGCGAAGCGATCGTCGAGAAGTACTCGCATTGAAATCAAAGGGTGTATAGTAGTTCTAAAATTAACGCCACCGATCTGTGGCCCAATCTAAACCGTTAGTGCGGAGGACCAGGAAATGAGTAAGTATGCTTTTGTTCTTGCGTTCGCGATCGTTGCCGTGTTGGCGTGCAACCGCGCGAGTGCAGTTAATGAGTTGCCGGCAGTGGGAGCCGCAGCGCCGACTTTCAATCTCACGACCAACGAAGGCAAGCAGGTTAGCCTTGCCGACTTCAAAGGCAAATGGGTAGTGCTCTATTTTTATCCGAAAGACTTCACCAGCGGCTGCACTCTTCAAGCTCGTAACTTCCAACGCGACCTGGCCAAATATGAGGCCATCAATGCCGTGATTCTCGGCGTCAGCGTCGACACGGCGGAATCACACAAAGAGTTTTGCGCCAAGGAAGGATTAAACTTCAAACTGCTTGCGGATGTTGGCGCAAAGGTTTCCGAGGAGTACGGATCGATCATGGAGTATCAGGGAAACAAGCTCTCCGCTCGCAACACTTTCATCATCGATCCGAAGGGTAAGATTGCGAAGGTGTATGAAAAAGTTAAGGTAGCGCCGCACAGTGAAGAAGTGCTGGCGGCTTTAGCAGAACTACAAAAGTAGTAAACGTTATTGCCGATTGCCGATTGCCGATTGCCGATTTGCTCAGCCTAAAGCTTCCGCAAAATTGGCAATTGGAAATCGGCAATCGCCAATGTTCTTCACTTCTTCTTAATCGCAACGATCCTCATGTCGCCCTTGGCGTTGTCGATGGTGAAGTCGACCTGATCGTTAACCGCGATACCGTTCAACAACGTGGCGTCCGCCACCGGAAATTCCATCTGCATAGCCGGCATTAATCCATCAATATCGCCGTGATCGATCTCGACCGCGGGAGCTTTCGGATTCACACTCTTCACCGTCCCCACACCGAGATAGGTATTGGCCGCCGCCGTGGTCGGCGGAGCGGGCGGCGCCGGATTTCCCGGTTTTTTCGGTTCAGCCCCACCGCCACACGCCGTCAAAAAAACTAATACCAAAGTGGCAATTATCGATGCGGCCATCCGTGGCCGACCGTCACCGTCCCGCCCGGACGAGCCACACACTTCGCTTCTCTTTTTCCTTCGCAATATAGGCAACGAATAGTTTCTCATTTGAAAAGATACCAGCCGGAAGTTCCGCATTCGCGGCGACGCTCAATGCCGCTCCGGCATTCCCCAGTTCACGCATTTTGGTTTCGATCGCATCCGCAGTCTGCCAGAAAGCAATCGCTTTGTCATTGCCTGTCGTAAGCGATGGTGTGCCGCGGATCGTTTCCTGCGAAACTAACTGCCGGGGCGAGAAGCTGCGGGCCTTGTCAGTCGACTCGGCAAAGTAAACTCCCGGCGCTCCGCCTTCACCCGCTGCATACCACACGACCTTCAACTTCGCTGACGCACGATCCACCGAGAGCGATGGACCAGATACCGGACAGCCCTGCAGAAACCAACGATCGTCACTGACTACAACCGGAGAAGAAAAACTGCTGCCGCCGTCTGTCGAGCTTGCAACTGCTATGTGCCGGAAGTTTCCCGGCAACACCTGTCGCCAGCCGGCGTAAAGAGTTCCGTCCGTCGCAACTGCCAGCGAGGTCTTACAACACGGGCACGCATCTGCTGCGACTTTTTGATTTTTCGAAAAAGTGCGTCCACCGTCGGTTGAGTAAGACACATAGACGTCGCGATTGCTTTCCATGTGATGACCATCAGCCTTCGTCGAGGGCTTGGGTGTATGAACGTTTCGCTCGTCAAGCCAGCCGGCGTAAATGCGTCCGTCTTTCGCGACTGCGAGTGAATGCATGCCATGCGGACCGGGAGCTTTGTCGTCGTTGACCTTTGTTTCAGTGGCGAAGGTTTTACCGCCGTCATTTGAAACTGAAAGATAGATGTCTGTGCCGTGTTTCTCGCCGGCATTCACGCGCAATGTCCAAAGGACATACAACGCGCCATCGGGAGCTACGGCGATGCTGGGTTGATCACCGCGCCATGCGGTCGCGGTGCCTGGTTGGCGATTGACACGGACTGCGGAGCCTTGCATCGCGCCGTTCTGATCGAAGTGCGCGACCATTACGTCGGCTTGTTTGGCTTCATGGTTTACCCAGGAAACATAGAACGTGCCATCGGGCGCGGCGGTAGTTGCGGGTTCCGCGGCGTCAATTCCCGGCGCAGAAATTTGTAACGGTTGCGGTGCAGTGTTGGCGACTTCAGCGTGGGTAGCGACGTGTTTGCAACCGGCAACCACAAGCATTGCGAGTAAGAGAATTGCGAAAAGTATTTTGTTGTTTAATTGCATGACATCCCCTGGGCCCACTTGTTATCTGAAAAGATTTTGCCACGCAAAGACGCAAAGGACGCAAAAAGGATTTGTTGATCTTCTTTGCGTCTTTGCGCTTTGCGTGGTGTTTCCCCCGCGCTAAAAGCTAAGCTTCATCCCAAACTGAAACTGCCGCGCATCAAACGCCTGAGTCGGTTGGCCGAACGCCGGCAATGGATTGATGCCCGTGCCGAACGTGTTATTCGGCACACCTAAATTCGCTCGGTTCAGCATGTTGAACCCTTCAGCCAGGAGCTGCAGACCAACTCTTTCGGTCAATTGAAACTTGCGGCTCACTCGCAGATCGAGTGACGCGAAATCAAATCCACGTCCCGTGTTTCGCCCCACGCCCACCGGCCGATCGTTGTTGTTCGTATCGAAATTCCGATCGTTTCCCAGCAGCACGTTGAACGGCAAACGCGATCCATAAGTAAAAATGTAACCGAGTTGGAAACCGTGCAGTGCTCGTTGCAGTCCATTTGACTTGCCTTTGGACGGCGCCTCAACCGAACCACTCACGACCAGGCGATGACGTTGGTCGTTATCCGAACGTCCTCGATCGTCGCGAATGTTGAAGTTGTTCTGCACGCTCGAGAAGAAAAAGTTACCCGCATCGTCGATTGTCTTTGAAAGCGTGTACGACACACGGACGTTGGCCCACTGCGACGCGCGTTTGTTGAACGAAACGACCATTCCGTTGTAGTGGGAATTTCCGGAGCTTTCAAAACGGGAGATGTTGCCCCAGTTTGGATCGGGGCGGCCGAGGTTGGGAATTCCCGCTGAAGCTGGAACCGTCGGTACGTTCGCATTGCGCGAGAGAATAATGTGCGAGGCGCGGAGGTGGATGTACCCAACCGACACGACTGCGTTTCCCGGCAGCTCTCGTTCTACCTGAAGGTTCGCCTGCTGGCTGTAACTCGTTTCGATGTTGGGATCGATGCGAGTAATGTTTGGCTTAGTTGGCAGTGTTGACGGTTGCAGTGTAAGCACATTCGGAAACACCGGCGCTCCGGCCTGAGTCGGCGACAGTTGGACCACAAGATATTTCGAGCCGTCACGCTGAAGCGCGTTCGACGTCGCACGCAGCGGGATGCGATCGTAATAGAGTCCAAAGCTGGCGCGCACTACTGTTTTGCGATCGCCGGGTGCGTAAACAATGCCGAGACGAGGCGCGAAGTTGTTGGTATCCGCCTGGATCGGTTCCGGCAGAAACTGCACGTCGTATCGCAGACCTGCATTTACTGTCAGATCCTGTCGCACCCGCCATTCATCCTGAACAAACACGCCAAAGTTCGGATTTGATTGAAACTGATTTGGCGTGCCGAATGCCTGCTGGTAGTTCAGATAGTTTCCGCTCAGGAAATTGTTGAGCGAACTGAACGCATAAACACCTTGAAGCGCTCCGGGAAAGAGAATGTTTACGCGATTGTAGAGAAAATCGACTCCCGTTTTTAATGAATGGTTGCCACGAAGAATCGAGACGTTGTCGATCAGTTCGACGAGATTGATGTCCCGACCGATTGGAGAAGTTGTGGAGGTGCCGAAGTTGGCCACACCTGCAATATTAATCGCCGGACCGATCTCATCGTTTACCGGTGCATCAAGCCGGCTGTTGGTGTACTGGAACCGGGCTTCATTCAGCACCTGCGGGCTGATCGTAGTGACATTACTGACCACCAGGGTTTGATCTGTATCACCCAAACCGGTACCGCGACTGACGGCGTTTAATCCGCCAACTGAGCGCGAGTTGACCGCGTTGATGTGATAGAGACTGTAACGGCCGCTGAGTTGATTTTTAGCGTTGATCCGGTGGTCGATACGCGCGAAGAAGTTGGTCGTATCAAAACTCGCCGGTACCACACCGGTGCCGATCACACCCGGATAGTTGATCGCCCGCAAGCGATTGTTGATGGAATTCACCGCATTCGGCGAGATGGTAATTACTGCCGAGTAGTTTCGTCGCGTCTGTTCGAAGTTCGTAAAGAAGAACGTTCGCTCGCGGCGTAATGGTCCAGCCATCGTCCCGCCGTATTGAGCCTGCGTCAGCAGATCTTTTGTCGGTGCGATTGGATTGCGAGCGTCAAAGCGCTGGTTGCGGAAGAATCCGTACAACGTGCCTCGCAAATCGTTTGTGCCCGAGCGAGTGAGAATGTTCACCACGCCGCCCGACGCGCGTCCAAACTCAGCGATACCGCCCGAAGTTACGACCTGAAACTGATCGATCACTTCTTCGCTGTAGTAGGTTCCGGTGAGATCCGCGGCATCGTCATTAGCTGACACGCCATCAACGATAAAACTGTTGTACAGATTTCGTTGTCCGGCGATTGATATGCCCTGACCCGGAACGGCCGAAGTCTCAGCAAAACGCTGATTGCTGCCGGTATTGGTTGGCGACACTCCCGGAATCAGTAACGCCAGGTCGAGATAGTTGCGACCATTCAACGGAAGTTCGTTGATCTCGCGCGGTCTGATGGTTTCAGTGACCTGGGTGCGAGATGTTTCGACAATCGGAATATCCGAGCCGACATTTACTTGCGCGGAAACACCGGCGACATCGACCGTGAGCGGCAGGTCAACAGACTGACCCAGAGTCAGTGTCAATTGTCTGGTTATGGTTGAAAAGCCTTGCGCTTCGACCTTCAGATCGTAGGCGCCGGTGCGTAGGTAAGGGAAGCGAAAGCGGCCGTCGTGATCGCTGGTAGCGGTGAATGGTTGATTAGTTTCAACGTGAACGGCGGTAACACCGGCGCCGCTCACAACCGCTCCACGCGCATCCTCGATTCTGCCACTGAGTGACGCAGAAGTGACATTTTGCTGCGCCGCTCCGCTGCCTATCGCAATCAGAAGTATTAGGACAGAAGATAAATAGAGATAGGGTTTCATGGACGTACTCCGCAAAAAAGATAGATTCGCTCCGTAGCTTTTAGGGCTCGGTGCGTCTTGACGTTATTCGAGTGTGGTTAGCGGAGTTCGTGCGGAGGGCCGCGGGGATTGATCTGCTCCCAGTAGTCCCCAGTTGAAAACAGGAGCGTCTGATCCTCGCCACGCGCTATCAGCGGCAACGAGGAATCTTCAAAAGCGGTTGGTGGGATAAAACTACGTTCGCGTTTTTGTTGTCGAGTCGCGCCGGCTGCACAGGCAACGCAATCCATGTTACAGGGCTGACTCAACGAGTTTGATTCAGCAACAGTTTGTGAAGTGTCCGTGTCAGCAGTTTGGCTGAGTGAGTGGTGAGAATCAGTTTGAACAGGTTTGGCGACGATGGTGATGCCATCGTCTTCCATCTCGGCATTGTCGAGTCCGCACATCGGTTCCGACTTTGGTGGCGGAACCTTCTTCGCCGGGATACCCGAATCACAATGAGCTGCATCCTTGCCGACGCAGCAAGCCATTGCAGCTGCTTTGTTTGAAGCGCTGGAGATCGGAACCAGCATCGCGAAGAACGATAGTGATATCGCTATTGCGATGAAGTGACTCGCAGCTTTTCGTGCGCGAGCGACGCTTAAGAGATTTTTCCCGCAAAGGCGCAACGGCGCAAACGAAAAGGCGAGCGCCTTATTCTGCCGTTGAGCTTTTGCCGAAAAAATCTGCATGACTCTAATTTGAAGCCGGAGGTTGTTCTTTAGGGATCTGCTTGCGGACCAGTTTCATTTTGCACTTGGGACACGTGCTGCCGCGCTTCTTCGAAGTCACGTCCTCATGCATCGGACAAACGTAGTGATATTGAACCGCTTTTTTCGAATGGGCCGAGCGAGCTTTCTGTGCTGTTACGACTGGCGAGTATAGACTGACAGCCGCAAAGGACACAACCAAAACCAGCGGCGCGATTGGAAACCTTTTGAAACTCATTTGAACCCTGGAAAGTTTGCAACCTTCCTGCTCACGTCCAAACGAACACGAGCAGGAAGGCGCTTGTAGTGCCCGACTGACCGGGTAGGTGGGTGAATTTCTTTAGACTGTACCGGCAGCTACCTTGACAGCTGTGAAGCCGGTGCGACTGCCGTCAGCGCTTGTCGAAAGCGCAGTCCAGGTGCAATTCGCGGAACCATCACCACCCGGGAACTTCGGGAATTTTGTGTTTGCCTGAATATACTGGATCATCTCGATCTTGCCGTCAGTGGCTCTGTACAGGCCGGATTTGGTGCAGGTGGAGCCCGTTGTCGTGCTGCCGCCTATTGGTCTTTGATTGGGTTCTTGACTCATACCTGTTCTCCTTCAGGATGGAAGTTTTTGTAACCTTGCTTCCTTATAAGGGAAGCGTTGAATTTATTGCCGGCACGCGTTCCGAGTTGGATCTAAATAATTAGAGCAACTCCCATCGCACCGTCACCGATTCCTCAGGACGAAATGCAATCACTATCAGCTTAGCAAGCTGCTGGAAACCTTGGTCCTTCTTATCCGCTATGCGCACGAGGTAAATGTGGCCCAGTTTAATCGGCGCATTTGCCGATGGCGCCAGCTCGGTAAAGAGCTTTGATCCTTCCTGCAGCACCTGGTATTCCGCCTTGCGAATGTCATCCTTGAGGATCATGACTTTGTCCCCCGAGAGATGGATGGACGCAAAACCAGTCGCACCTTCGTTGGCCTCCTCATAGCTATATCGCTGACGAAGCTCGTCAGGCATGCCGAGATCGACGATTGCTGCTACTCGGTTGACCTCGATACCGCTAACAAGACTGCCACCACTCGCCAGAATGTAACCAAGATCACTGCAACGGTTACGCCAGTCGTTAGTGACAAACGCCATTCCTTCTTTTCCATCACTGAAGCACAGTGTGCGTGCCAGGGGATCATGGGTGTACAAAGTAAAGACCCCGCCGCGTTTTCGCGGCTGAGCCGCCCGTTTCTCATCAGGCGCCACTGGCGTTTGTGCGCTCAGCACCTGATGAGAACCAAATCCGATGAACACCACCGATACGATGAAGAGAAAGCGTTTCATTATCCTGGTTTCCTCACCTTGAAATTTCAATTTCATACCCTCCCCTTATTTTCGTCTGTCTTTTGCGCCTAACTGGGGAGACACTGTCTTAGTTGAAACTAACGATTTGCCAGGTTAGGCATCTGCACGAGTTCATGAAACTTTTGTTCGTCGATATGTCGTGCTTCATTACGACGCCTGAGTTCCTTGAAGTAAGCGAACGGAACCAACGCGGACTTATACTGACCGGTGATCCAGTCCTCCGGATGGTTGTAAGTCATTTTGTACAGATCGAAATCTTCCGAGCACTGGTTGAGCGTTTCCGTAACCGCCTTAACGATCAGAATGTTGTTGAGCGAAGTAGGGTCATCGGAAGTGTCTAAAGCGGTGCTGTACAAAAGCGCGCCTTCGCGTGAACGTCGTTCCCATTCCTTAACGATCTTCAAAGCCCTTGCATACTGCCGGGAGTTGATCTCCAGACGCAGTGTGGTTTCGGAGTCATTGCGTGCCTCTCTCAGGTGGTCTTTGTAGGCGGCGGGTGGAACGGTGCCAAAGGCCATTTGCCCGTTCGCTGCGTAGATACCGAAAGCCTCAATTGAGGGAACTCCCCCAGCCACTTTAATCACCATTGGAAACGCCGAGCCCGTGTGATCGTAGAACTCATTCGTGCGTGCCGAGAGCACAATGAAATACCGGTCGGGATCGACCCTGGTCCAACGAGTAGTCCCCATCCCAGGTATATCGCAAGTAATCGAAGAGTCGTCATAGCTAACGACTTTCATCGTCTTTTTAGCAGCTCCGAATATCCGGTTCTTGCCGGTGGCCGTAAACGAAACCGACTTTGGTGCGTCGATCTCATCGATCACGTTGTACTTTGCGGTCGCGATCTCCTGCGGTGCACTGGTACCGGAAACAGTGAGTACCGTAACCCCACCATTAGCATCGAAGCGATAAAGTCGTGCTTCAGTGCTGGAGACTTGTGCTTTCCACGTTCCAACCAGGTCAAAGGAGCAACTTTTTTTCTGGGCCAACGTTGTTCCGGTCGAGCCCAGTAGCATGATAGCCAGTAGCGAGATTATGGCCGTAAATTTCATGATGATTTCACCTTGTATTGTTGAAGCCTGACTCGGTGTTTACTTGGGCCAGGAATAGAAGCCGTGTCAGCAGCTTCTATTCCTGGTCCGGTTTCAGTCGTGCAAGGCTGAGCCTTGACGACCAGCGCCGCAAACTAGATGTCTCGGCGATAGCCGTATTTCTTGATGTCCTTGTAAATCAGAATCTGGCGAGCCTGGCTCTCCTTCATCCTCTCTTCAAGAGACTTCTGCGGATCAGCCCAGGAGATGCGTTTCAGAATATTCTTCTGACTGGCAAACGCCTGTGCATGGCCCCAGTGGTTTTTGGCATCGTTGATAATACGGAACGAGCCGGCGTGCATAGCTGCATCAAGGTCCACTCCTACGTGGCCCATGCCAAACAGCCTGAAGCGGATCGTCTCGATATCATAGGGATCTCCGGTCAGGAAATACCAGCCAGGTAGGTCAGCCCTGCGCGTAGTTGCATAGTGCTTCAACGCGGTCGGCGTGTCGTCCTCTGGTTTTATCGTGATGGAGTAAAAGAAGAGGTCTTTACCCATTCGATCTTTCAGATCGCGATAGGTTTTCTTCATTACCGTCGTCACCAAAGGACAAGCGCCGTGACAGTCAGCGTACATCATATTGATCACGACTTGCTTGCCTTTGATCAGATCGTCATAGAACCTGACCTCTTTGTTGTCATGTGTTCGAAGCACCGCATTTGTGAACTTTGCAGCGCCCGGCGATGCGGGATGCGGCGCGAATACTTTAGTAAACAGTGATCTTCTATCCATTACGACACCTCCTCATTGCGGAGTTTGGCTTCGAACTCGTTTCGACCCTGGACAATCAAGGCGTCACAAACTGCCTTGGCAGCCGCGTCAGGCACAATGTGCCAGGCCACCATCATGAACGCATCTTCATGGCCCATGTTGTGACAGTGGATCAGGTACTTGCCGACATAGTCTCGGAAATTCATCCTGATCAGTGCGGCCTCTCCGGGCTCGACCTTGGTTACGTCTTTCCTTCCCGTCGAGAGCGGAGTCACCGGGACTTCCTGGAATACACCGCTGATGATCGCAAATCGCTTCAGAATACGAAATTCCTCGAAGTGAATATGCACAGGGTGCGCCCAGTTGGTAGGTCCGTCAGCGTTAGGAGTGTTGTTGTTGATCAGCCACTCTTCACAAGTACCCTTGATAACGCAATGCTGCGGCAGATCCGGATCGAACACACGATTGTTGATCCTGAACAAGCGCGCAGGAAGCGTTCCCGCCGGATCGCGATCAAAGTCCCACGTGAACGTAGTGTTTGGCGTACATATCGGTGGATATGTGCAGAGGGTCGACGGAATCGGCGGTGTATCTTGCGGGAACCACCACTCGCGGTTTACAACGTCGAAACGCATTACCACGTTTCCGATGTTGAGTCCTGGCGGTAATCCCGGAGGATTCACGTTGCCTGGGTTAACATTCTGGCTCGTAGCTTCTTTGAGATACAGCTTGGAGCCCGCCGGGAATTGCGCGAAGTCGATGATGACGTCGTAGCGTTCAGCGACGTTCACTCGAATTGCGCCCGGAGTGACAATCGTCGTTCCAACGATGGCGTTACTGTTGCCTGCATTCGCGCCCGCATCGACCGGAATCGGATGCTCGAGGAAATTGGCATCAGTAGCAACGACAACCATCGTGCCGACTGTTCCATCTGGCTTGATCAGCGTAAGGTCCCACTGGGCCTTTGTCGGTCCGGTAGACAGAAAGCGGAACCGATATTTACGCCGTCTGACAGTCAACTTCGGCTGAATCTTTCCGTTGACAACGAACTTGTCGCCGCCGGCCGCATTGACCATCTCATTTCGCCCTGCCGCATCTAAGGCACAGAACCTCTTGTCGGTCAGGATCAACGGAAAGTCAGTGATACCGTAATACCCAGGCAGCCGCAGCGAACCTGTCGTGGCGAATTCGTGACCCGGGTCTGTCTTGTCATAGACAAGGAACATGCCGTTCAGGCCCAAAACGTTGTTGTTGAGGGTGAACTCTGCACGGTGATCGTGGAACCAGAAAGAGCCCATCTTTTCCCGCGGATCGCCGTTCCCGCCAAAAGCGTCGAGGCCGGCGTAGCAATTGGGATAGAGATGGTCTTTGTATTGACCTGGTCCAAAGAAGTCGCCGGCGAAACCGTCGCTCTCTGAACCATGGTGACCGTTGTGCAAGTGGATCGTTATTTCGTTCCTGCCAAAGGTGTTGGTTACCAACGGCAAGCTATTCTTGAACCGCACGATGGTCGGATGACCATAAGCATTCAGGACTGTCGGGGCTGGATACCTGCCATTGAACCCCCAGATGTATGAAGGACCCCAGTCCGAATGGAACGTATGGGTGCCGGCCCGGGCTTCCATTTGGTACGTCACGTGGGCCGGTGTGAACTGAGCCCAGCGCTGATGTGGCGCTCGGTCGGCTTCAGCCGGTGTGTTCGGATGTTCTTGCGGGAATGGAAATAAGAAATCGGGGATCGCCGGAAATGGCGCCTCGAAATTATCCACAAAAGGTGTATGTGATGGACTCGGAGTAGCCGGCACCGTTGGGTCGCATCGAACCAACGGCTCCGCGACTTGACCGTCAAAGCCTAGTACTTCTCTTGGAGCCAACATGGTGGGGGCCAAAACTGTAGCGGCCCCGGCCGCTGCTCCTATCTTCAGCACACTTCTTCTACTGATCGTGCTGTCGTCAGTCTCCTGTCCAATTCCCTGCCGGTCTTTTGCCCTCTTTTTAGGCATAGAATCTCCTTTCAGCCGTTGGGTTTGGTGGCCTCAAATGAAAACCCTTTGCTGTTGGTTATGACCTTTACTCGAAGAGTGTAGCTGTAGCCCCGAATCCTGATCTAACTTCCCGTCAAGGCGGATCAGTTTGAAAGGGAGGGTTTATGCTGTAACAGTTGAGTAACGTCAGTTGATTACACGGAACTTCGTTGTTGGTGAAACTTCTCTTGTGCGTTGTTGCTGATTCGTGCGAAAGATTACGATCTCAATTTTCACGTAGCAAGCCTTCATGCTTGGCGTTTCTTGTTGTTCGTTAGCGGATTTTGCTTCTTGCCAACTTTTCATTTGAGATCTCGGTAAAACTGCGGAATTGTGAAATCGATTACTAAACCATCGCTCTCGACTATTGCTAATTTACAAATAGGAGAAGACGTAGAAAAACAGTTGTATTGAAGGCAGCAGCGAATGCTTTGCGATCTGTGCTAGTTGCTTTTGAATGTTTCCTGGCTGGTTGCCGTTC
Source organism: uncultured Acidobacteriota bacterium (assembly GCA_963708055.1). GTDB lineage: Bacteria > Acidobacteriota > Blastocatellia > Pyrinomonadales > Pyrinomonadaceae > PSRF01. Next base: position 5,338,823 of record OY970193.1, read on the forward strand.
CCGTTTCCGTTCCCGTTGCCATTATTCCCGTTATGGTTTTCATCGGTGATCTTGTTTTTGAATCGCGTTCGGTATAGCGCCGGCGACGAACCGTAAGTCGACTTGAAGTCACGCACAAAGTGACTCTCATCGTTTAGTCCCACCTGATACGCGATCTCCTTGACGCTCAAGAAACTCGATTCCAGAAGATCCTTCGCGCGCTCCATGCGCAGCAATCTCAGGTAACGGATCGGAGGCATGCCGACATCCGACTTAAAGATGTGGCACAAGCGCCAGACAGAAAGGTTCACCGATTGGGCGAACTCCGTGAGAGACAGTTCTCCGCGAACGTCCTCTCGCATCATCTGAATGATTTTTTCGACTCTTTTATCCACCAAACACCAGGGGAGATGTTGAATTTGACTTCATTATTTACCAGGACGAGCTAGTACAACTCGAACAGCAAACTTCTGAAAAATTGAAAACCTGTGAGGTGGAAATCGGGTTCTGGGCAGATCAACCTACTGTAGGCAAAACCGAGTCGGGCAAATGGAAATCGCATTTGCGAGGTGCGATGCCTTCAGAAGTGACTACTTGGGAGGGTCGCTTTGAAGGTCGCGATTTAATACTACAGCGGACAAAATCCTGTCAACGAAGACACACTTTTGTGACTACTTTGAAAGGTTCGTTTACAGAGGTGAGGTAACTGCAAGGTGAAATGAATAATATTAGCGTGGAAATTTAATATTCAAACCGTTTCATTGTAGGGGCGGCCCTCCGTGGCCGCCCTAGCGTACGAACTCTTTGTCTCCCAGTAAGGGAGCCACGGAAGGACCACTCTATCGTATGGCTTTTAGGTGAGACGATTCTTAGTTCAAGACAAGGGCGGCCACGGAGGGCCGCCCCTACAGTTCGCGGTAAAAGTTCGGGTGACGTTAGTTTGCCGCGGTGGTTGAGACAGAGTTGCTAGCGAAGTTTGGCACCCAGATCTTCGAACCATCAAAAGCCACTGAAAATGGGCTCTTGCCGGTTCCATAAGTGCTGACTACGCTCCCGCTCGAAGGGCTTATCTTCATAACGGTGCTGTCGCCGTTGTTAACTACCCAAAGATTGGTCCCATCGAACAGAACTCCCGCCGCTCCGTCGCCAACCCTGAAAGTTCCGAGGTTGAACCCATCGCTGGCGCGAATTTTAGTAATGGTTTTTCCGAAGTAGTTTGTAACCCAAACATTGGCGCCGTCGGAGGCAACGCCAAATGGGCCTTTCCCAACCGCGTAAGTCCCCAATACTGTACCCGCTGAACTCAATCGCGTGACAGTGTTGCTGAAGTTGTTTGCCACCCAAACGCTGTTACCGCCGAACGTCAAACCGATCGGTCGTTTGCCGACAGCAAACGTGCCGAGATTTGCACCCGTACTGGCGCGCAGCTTGGTGACGTTGTTGCTGTTGCGGTTGGCGACCCAGACATTGGTCCCATCGAATGCAAGACCGCCGGGGCCATTTCCGACAGCGTAAGTGCCGAGGATAGCGCCGGTCGCGGGATCGAGTTTCATTACATTGTTGCTCAGCAGGTTAGCTACCCAGATACCCGAAGCTGCATAAAGCAAAGCCACCGGTCGTTTGCCAACTCTGAAAGATCCCGACACCGAGCCGTCGCTGGCTTTGACTCTGGTTAGCGAGTCGTTGAATTGCGTCGCTACCCAGATGTACGTGCCGTCGAAGGCTGCGGCTTCAGGGCCAAGTGTGCTGCCACTCGACAGTGTGCCGCCCGTTGAGCCGCCTTCGAGAGTGGCGACTGAATCACTAAAACTAGCGGCGCCGCCGGCGGTAGCGGTTCCGAGCTGAATCTCATTCATTGGCTGCGCGTCTTGAGCATTCGCCCAATTCGGCACGGTTGCCACCAGCGCAAACACCAACACCAGGCAGAAAACTCGCCATTTGAGAACGATCATTTGCCACCTCCATTCGCCTTCATCGGGGCGGAATTCTGCGGCCAATCCACCCAGCTTAGCGTTTCTGCAATCCATTCCGGAGCCGACATTCCCGGACAGCCACCCCATCGTTCGAGTGGTTCGTTGCCGTACTTGAGCACTCCGATGTGGTTGCTGATGTCCTTATCAACTTCCGGATCCGGATCGACATAACCGAGTTTGCGTCTCAGTAATTCCATGTCGTTCACAGAGCCCGTCAGGAACAACCAGCCAGGCTTTACCTTATGCATTCGAGCATAGTGTTGCAGAGCCGCTACGTTGTCTTCTTTTGGTTTGAGCGAGAAGGAATACATGAAAATGTCTTTGCCCACGCGATTGCCAAGCACCTGCTGCAAGCGCACGAGATTTCGGGTAATCGGCGAGCAAATACCTTCACACTTCGCATAGAACATGTTGAAGATCACGATCTTGTCTTTGACCAGATCGTCGTAAAACTTCAACTTCTTACCTTCATGACTGGTGAGCTCGATATTGGGGAAGTACCTTTGCCTGATTCGCTCACGCGAACTGATCTGCTTAAACTTCGAGGGAACCTCGAGAGTTTGCGCGTGGGCCAGTAGTGGCACAACCAGCGGAGCTGCTCCCAACGCTGCCACCAGACTTCTGCGTTTCAAATCCGTCATAAACATTCCTTTCTTCAGGCTGCAGTTTCAGGTTCCGCTAAGGTTGGGTCTTGTTGTCTCCCACATCGTCGATCTGACCGAGCACCATCATCGCGTGGTCTTCGTGGACCACGTTGTGACAGTGCAGCGGGATCTTCCCGACGAAGTCGCGGAAACGGAAATAGACCGTTGTTTCCATGTTGTGTTCTAACCTGAAAACGTCTTTCCGGCCTTTAGTAATCAAACCGGAGCCTGACGGAGGATTACCGTTGATCGAAAGGGTTTGAAACTCTTCGAAGTGCATGTGAATCGGATGTTGCCACCCGCCGGAGTTGTTTTGGAAGATCCATTTCTCCACCGAGTTTCGTTTAATTCTGAAACGCGGGGCCTGGTTACAACCGCCGACCAACTGTCCGTTGACTTGCCACTGACCGTTACCGCGTTCGAACCGGAAGGTGCGAGTGATGCGCGGCGCGTCGTTGGTGTTCGGGAAACCATAGAAATAGGTACCGGCCGGAATGTTGGCTGGATTGACGCTGTTATCCGGTACAACGGGTCCATCGACGATGATCTTCAGGACCTTATCGCCCTGACCAGCACCGGCAACGTCTCCGTCTGGGCCACGTCCATCATCCTGTTCCAGACGATTTTCGAGATAGAACGTCTTGCCGGCGTCATTAGTGAAGTCAACAATGACGTCAACGCGTTCAGCCACTGAGAAGCGGGAACTGTTGACCGAAACCGGTCGCTCCAACAAGTTGCCGTCCGTCGAGATCTGCCAGAACGACTTGGTCGTGTTGTTTGGACCAAGCACAAACATCTGGTAGAAGCGCGATGGGCCGGTGTTCAACCAGCGGAAGCGATAGCGGCGCGGGCTTACGTGCAACACAGGTTGTATTTTGCCGTTGACAAGGAACTTGTCACCGAGAATGCCGTCTGTATTAAACAGATCAAACTTCAGCAGTCCGGTGTCTTCGTCAAACACCTTGTCGTTGAACACCATGTAAATATCGAAACTGGTGAGCGGATTCTGTCCGTCGCCAAAGCTCGGCAAACGAAAGCCGGTGTTTTCGTCACCAGTATCAAACTCATTAAAGAGAATGTAACTGCCCGCCAGTCCTTTGTAAGTATTCTCGGCCGTATGATCGATGCGATGATCGTGATACCAAAGCGTGTGCATCGCTTCCTTGATGTCGCCGGTACCCGGATGCGTGGAGTTGATGCCGGCCAGAACGTTCGGATAGTGATGGTCATAAAACTTATTCTGGCCCATAAAGAAACAGGGAAATCCATCGCTCTCGAGCGGCGTGTGACCGTTATGCAAGTGAGTAGTGACGGATGGAAGTCCAAAGCCGCCGTTGTTGGACGGCAAATTATTTCGCAAACGCAGCAGTACCGAACCGTTGCCGGGGCTGCCGAGATTGCCGTAGCGCTCGACGATTAGTGGACCAGGAGTGATCCCGTTAAAGCCCCAGATCGGTTGCGGAGGCAGTTCGCCGGCCGGTGCCATAAGCACACTTCCTGCCTGTTGCGTCATTTCATAAAAACGCTGCGGCGGGAATTGCGCAAATGCCTGGTGCGCAACCGTTCGCGCTTCGCCGGCCGCCGTGTTCGGCGCCGCAGTGGGCACCGGATTGAGAGCCGCCACGGGCTGAAGCACTGTCAGCCGCGGCATGTTTTCCTGAAACGGGGTAGTGTCGGGGCTATTCGGATCGTCGTCGTCGAATGAGCCTCGCGTGTTAAGGGGGTGCGCACTCAAACCTTTCTTGGGGATCAGCATACCCGCACTGGTAAGCAGTCCCATCTTGAGCAGGTCGCGCCGTTTAAGTCCGGCGGCGATCAGCTCGCGGCGGTTTTTCGCCGCAATTTTCCTGTCCTTTTCTTTTTTTAGATTCCGTTTGGAGATGTACGCCATTCTGGAGCTCCTCCTATTGCGTAATGGACCACAAGGCACGGTCCAAGCGCGTTTCTCACGAGTAATTGAGTGACTGGTGCTTTGGGCACACTACGGCCGCAAAGACTCGATAACTTTTTGCCTGCTTATTTTTCGAAGCGAACTACGACCAAGCTTTTAGTGCTACCCAGGTTCGTAATACTTTGCAGAGATGTCGGAAGGAGTCAGGACGAGGTACCCCAGCCAACGTTAGACCGCTTAAGACAAAGCAATAACTGTGAGTGGAAACCATTTGATCCATTCCTGGCCGCGGGGGAAAGGGCAAAGTTGGACCATGCAGCTTGAAAGTTTGCGCACTGTATTTCCCTTGCAAGCGAAAGTCAAGAAAATTGTCAAAGGATCATCCACAGATTACACAGAAATCCTGACTACCAATCCGTGTAATTTGTGGACGCGTAATCTGTGTTATTTGTGTAACTGCCTTTGCGTGAAATCTTTCCTCACCATACTATTCCTGCAGTAATCTTTGGTGAGGTACCTATGTCATATATTCGTCTCTTTAGCGCCGGTCTTCTTATCACGCTTCTCGTTGTTTCATTCGCCATAACTCCCGCTCAGAAATCTCGCACTCAGGACGCTGCACGTCATTCGAGTGACGCTGCTAAAACTTTCACTGAGATCATGAACGTGAAGGAAAAAGCAATTCCCAAAGAGTTGCTCGACACGGCTGAAGCGATCGCGGTGTTTCCCGGAGTGCTCAAGGCTGCATTTCTGATCGGCGGACGTGGTGGACAAGGCGTTATCAGTCGTCGAGTAAAAGGAGGTTGGAGTGCCCCTGCATTTTTCAATCTCGGTGGCGGCAGCTTTGGACCACAGATCGGCGCGCAGCGTACTGACTACGTGTTGTTGATCATGAATCCGGAAGGATTGAATGGTTTATTGAAAGACAAGTTTGAGATAGGTGGTGAAGCGAGCGTGGCGGCTGGTCCAGTTGGTCGTGAAGCGGCTGCGTCAACCAATCCGCGTCTCGATGCCGGCATACTTTCTTACTCGCGCAGCAAAGGCGCGTTTATTGGCGCGGCGTTGAAAGGTGCGGTCATTACTCCTGACAACGATCTGAATGAAGCGGTGTATGGAATGAAAGCTGATGCGCTGCTTCAGGGTAAGCCGATGACCTTCGCTGAGATGCCGCCTTCAGTGCGTATTTTCCCGCGCACTCTGGTGCGTTATTCAATTCGTTAAATTGAAACACAACAAACCCTTGACGCTTTGGATTGTGCGACCTAGAATGCTTCGTCACCCTTAGCGGTCGATTCGATCTCTCAAACCACCGGCGGGATACTTTATCGGGAATCCTGAAGCAAATGCTCCCACGAACGCAGCGACAAAAAGAGATTCTCGATTACATCACTCGTTTTCAGGAACGCCACGGCTACATACCGTCCTACGCACAGATCGCGCGACAGTTTGGTGTTAAGTCGCGTGCGACGATTGCGAAGCACATTGCCGCGCTCGAACGTCGCGGATTGTTAGTGCGCGAGCATGAAGATGGATCGTTTGCGCTCAACGTTAAAGTTGAAGACAAGAGCAGCGATTCGTTGTGTGAAGTGAAGTTGCTGGGAAGGATTGCTGCGGGTGCGCCTTTGGAAGTGGTCGATTATGAAGAGCGCATTCCGGTGCCGCGCTTTCTGCTTGGTCGCGTGAAGCCGGATCGAGTTTATGCTTTGCGCGTGAAGGGCGACTCGATGATCGACGAGCATATCTGCGACGGCGACATTGCGTTGATTGAGAATCGCACCGACGCGCGCGACGGCGAGATCGTGGTTGCGTTGTTAATCGAGGAAAACCAGGCGACGCTGAAGCGCCTCTATCGCCGCGGCATGAACATCGAGTTACAACCCGCAAATTCTCAACTACAGCCGCTCACCGTTCCAGCCAGCCAGGTACGTGTGCAAGGCATCTTCCGCGGACTCCTGCGGCCAAGTAATTAAGAACTTTTCTCACGCGGACGGCGCCCACGATCTCCTTCAATGCTTCCGCTGCGCGGCTGCGTGAGAAAATCTTTTCTTCCCACTCAAAACCCTCTCAGCGGCATCGCGGCCGAACGCTGCAACCAGTTGCCACTCGGATACTTCGCATCAGCACCTATCAAATGCAGCGTGTACGCATGACGCGAGCGCGTTGATCGGTTCTCAAAACTACAATGCGGCAACAACCCGTGCAGCAGGATCAAACTTCCTTTCGACACCTCGAGGGGCACGAGTTTGTCATGCGGCCACGGCGTTTCGTCTGACACTTCAAACTTCATTCCGCCTTTCGCCTGTCGCACCCACCGCGATTTGAGCCCGCTGCGATGCCCGCCTGGGATGGCCCATAAGCAGCCGTTCTCAACTGTCGCATCTTCAAGCGCGAACCAAAGCCCAACGATGTCGATCGGCTTTGTGTAGAGAAACGTGCTGTCCTGATGACACGTTACTTCGCCACCGATGTTCGGTTGTTTAAAGATGTACATCGACTGGAGCAGCAACGGACTTGTGAAACCGATGGCCTTCGCAAGCTCCGCGATTTTCGGGTTGCGTGAGAATTGATCGAAGAGCGGATCGAGGTCGTGTAGCGCGTGACCGATCTTATTGATCGAACACTCCTTCTCATACTTCAGCGTGCCGTCGGGGTTGAAAGCATTCTCCTCAAAAAAGAAACGGATCTTGTCTCCTGAAGTAAGGAAGTAATCATCAGCGATCCGGTTCTGTTCGTGCGTCGAAAAGATCGAAACTATCTCGGCCGGATCGAACTCATGGACCAGCTCTGTCGCGCGTGCGCGCAAGTGATCGCACGAGGCCTCGTCTGCAAAGTCCTCGAGCACGAGAAAGCCCGACTCGTGATACTGCGCTACTTGTTCTGCTGAAATCATGAGGACAATTAACCACAGAAAAACCCGACGACGCCACTGCGTGAGCGTCGTTCGGGTTTCCTTCGTGGTCCTGTTTGATTTACTGAGACTTTGTGGCCGCGAGCACGGCGTTACTCGTCGTTCCACGCAACGTGATTCTGATCTTCACGTCTCCGGGAACTATCTGGTCGTTTAGTCTCACCACGACCTGTGTGAGCCAGAAGTGGTTTGGCACCTTTCCGACAAATTCAACCGTAAGCGGCCGAGGAGTTCCGGTCGAGTCTTCAGCGGTAGCGGTGACCGCACTTGCTGTTTCGCCCGGTTGCAGTTTCAAACCAACGGCGAAGACCGCGACCCGCGTCCGTTGATCGGGACTCATATTCAGATTGTTGATGATCGGAAACGTCTCGCGAGTCAACAAAACAGAGTCAAGCGCGGAGGCACGTTGTGGAGTCTGTTGCGTGAGCAGAAGCAGCGCATCGTCATCGATAATCGTCGCCAACGCCTGGCCGTCGCCGATCGTCGCATTGACCGCGTTGCTCAGGTTAACGAAAAACTCCTCCGTTCCTTCCACGAGTGTGTCGCCGATGGTCACGAGATTTATTACTTGAGAAGTTTGACCAGGTTGAAAAGTTAGTGTCGCCGAACCGGCCGCGAAATCGACGTCGGAAATAGCGGTTCCTTGTTGCGTCGAGACGAGCACGCTTACAGTGTTGCTACTCGGAGCCGACAAACTAACCTTGAATTCCGTCAGAAACGCGCTTCCGGAGTCATCCTCATACATCGCACTGTCATCAATTCGAAGTGTGGGATTGGATTGGGCTTGAGCGATTCCAGCCGCGGTAAATAACAAACAAACAAAGACCAACAACCTTGCTTTTAAAAGGCTTGCGCCCGGATCGGGCAAACGGCAGATTCTAATCATGTGAGTTCCCGCTTGATAAAATTCGAACTTCTTCAGGGGGTTGTTGGAGGAGAGGGGAGGGGCCAGATTTTAATGCGTTACGACCCGGAATGCAATGGCTATTGTAGTCGAGGGGAGAAGCTTAGTCGCGATTTCACTGCCTGGTCTTAGGGCGAAAATCTTGACTCATAAATCCCAGGGGGCATTCATAAATGTGCCGCCATAACCCTGCCTCAATCCCGCCTCGATCAAAAGCGCGTCTGTAAATGACTTGCACGACATCTCGGCTCCACCGTCACGCTTGGTAGTCTTCCATTTGTCGTTTCTGTCTGCGAAAATCTCGGCGTACGCAATTCTTCCTTTTTCTATTTTTCGCCTGATTTTCAGGGCGGTTTGCATAATTATTTGGAATTGTTGTCTGTTGGCCGTGTAGGACCTGTGACCTCTGACCCGAGGTCGAGTCGTATCTATGGCGCCGACGATCGGCACGATATCTATTCTTGTCCTGCCAAGAGTTTGCACGTGTATCTTGAATGCATCAACTCGATTTTCAGCGGTGATGTAGTGTTCGATAAACAACTCACTATGTCCGAACATGCCCCCCAACTCGGAGTCGACCTGCGTCACGACATAAGTGTCGGGGTCAACTGGCAGATTCGGAGTGAAGGCGGAGTTGCCGGCTCGCTGCACGACCGCACTTCGGACGCTAACGTTCACCGGTCTCACTACGTTGGATTGGATGCCTCGCGGCGGGGCTGTTCCGGGCTGCGCAACTCTTTGGAGATGTGGCGCAAGGTGATTGATCTGCTTACTGGACCACGGCTGTCGTTGAAGGACCTGCGGTTGAGGCATTTGCGGACGGGTTGGCTGACTTCGTTGACTCATCGCCCTTACCTGCGTAGGTGCCGGCGCGGCTCTGGCAAGTTTGGGACGGGTGCTGATGGCCGGATGTTGAATACCGATTCCACGAGCGGTGCCACGTTGACCGTTAGGCATGTGTGATTATCCTTAACTACGCTGAGCACGCCGTCGAAGGAGCGTGTCGTTTAGCCTGCAGGACGACTAAAATTGCCATCACGCCGCAGCACGATGCGTTCTGACCGTAACATGCGTTTCTCAGAAAAATCAATAGTTTTGCCAAGCCGGTCCGTACTTCGCAACAGGACTCATAATGGTTTCGGTACCTACCGTGTTAGAACGCATCCTCGTCTTCTTCCTTCAGTTCCATGGCCGCATCTTTTCCTACTAGCTCAGGATGTGAAACAGCGATTAGAAGTTGAGCTAAGGCTGCGGTCTTGCTGCCTCACTTCGAAAATTCGAAGTAAGCGCTCGGATCTTGCCAACATTGAAGACAGCCAGTTTGCTTGAAAGGGTTGCCTTGAATACGACATCGCGTGCGTCATCCTCTTGCAGCCGCTCAATAAAACGGAAGGTGTCGCGATATAAATAACGTCATTGGTGGGTTCGGCCAGCTTCGCATACGAGGCAATGAGCGAACTAAGCTCCTCGGCCTTGTCGGAGTCGGAAGTAATTAACTCAGCGGCTTCGACGGCTTGAACCTACCGCACGGGCTTTCGTAGTGTCTCCAATCTTCGCAACACTCGGCTACCCCGCGCAATATCGGTTGGCCGCCTTTACCATTGCGATAAACTATTGTACGAGTTTAGATTAACTGGAGCCGGCTGCCGGAGTTGAACCGGCGACCTTCTAATTACGAATCAGACGCTCTACCAACTGAGCTAAGCCGGCTAAGGCGTGGAATGGCTAATGCGGAAACGCTGTTGCACTATACGAATGCCGTGTTTGCAGTGTCAAGCCAGACACATTTACCCATCGTGACGGCTTGGCAACTTTGAAGATCGAACCACAGGAGGGATTTTATGCCGAAGGATGCGACGAAGAATATCGACCGATATAAGATTCGCGGTGGGAGCTTGAATGAGTTCGAATATGCCGAGAACCAGGCCGCGCTTGCCGAACAAAAACATGCTGGCCAAGCCAATCTAATACCGGGTACTCCGCCCGAACAAAAGGCCGAAGAGTTACGTCCACAGGTCAAAGGTGCGGCGAAAAAGACAACCAAAAAAACCGCCAAAGCCACAAAGAGTACGAAATCGGCGAAGGCTTCAAAGAAGTCTGTGAAAGCTTCGAAGAAGGCTACGAAAGCCTCGAAGAAGGTGGCCAAAGCATCAAAGGACGCCGCCATAACCAAAACAAAAGGTGGTAACACCAGGAACTCGACCAGAGGCGCGAGCGCGAAGAAGTTAGCGGCCAGAAAAGCCGCGAAGAGCGGTAGATTTTGATCAGTTCTATGTCTTATTCCCCCAAATTCCCCTCGCTGCACGCGCGCACGTTTCTGCTGGTTCTCCTGTTGTTTATGGCGCCGATGGCGTTTGGGCAGAACTCTGCGCTGCCTAAAAAACTGCCTTCCGCCGAAAAGATCATCGACAACTACTTGAAAGCGATCGGCGGCAAGAAATCTGCCGGTGCGCTTAAAGACGCAACTTACGAATGGGTCGTTCATCTCAAAGACGAACCGATCGGTACCGCTCGCACGCAACTGAAAGCGCCTTCGTCTGAACGTTGGGAACTCACGTTCGGCAACGGCCAAATCATCTCCGGAACCAACGCGCGCTCAGCGTGGGAGATTGGTCTCGACGGTCGTTTGCGAACATTGACCGGCGCGGAAAGTTCAGCCGCAAAACTTCGCGCTACGCTCGACTCCTCACGGCTTGTCAACTTCAAGAAAAACAATGTGCTCGCGCGAGTCGTTTCGCTCGGCGATCTCGGTTCTGAACCGGCGTACATCGTCGAGTTCTCAACGCGAAGCGGCGCTCGTTTTCAGTATTACTTCAGTGTGAAGACCTCGCTGATTACAAAGATCACCGGCGACGTGAGAAATATGCGACTGGTCTTTGATGACTATCGACCGGAGCGCGGCATCAGCGAACCGCACCGCGTTCGCATGAATATTGACGGCTCCGGTGAACTGACGCTCGTGCTGCACAGCGTCAAGTACGACACGGGTATCGAGGATCGTTTGTTTGATCCACCGGCCGCATCGGAGAATCTCGACGTCGCGGCATTGTTGCGAGAAGTCGGCAAGAACCAGGATGAAATCGACAATCGCGTTTCGGAATACGCGTTCAAGCAAACTGAAACCGATCGCGAGATCAACAACAAAGGCGAGCTGAAGAAAGAGACAATTAAGGTCTACGAAGTTTATCCACTCCCGAATCGCGAGCCGGTACAGAAACTGATCAGCGAAAACGGCGTGGCGCTTTCGGCGGAGCGCGCCGCGAAGGAAGACAAGCGCGTGCTCGAGGAGTTTGGCAAAGCGGAACGCGACAAAGAGAAAGATGAGAAAAAGGTGGCCCAACGCCGTGCCGAGCGCGCGAAGAAGCGAGCGGAAGGAAGCGAAGGCACGGAGATCTCGCCGTTTCTAAAAGCGTGTGAGTTTGTTTCGCCACGTCGCGAGCTGTTGGCTGGTCGCGAGTCGATCGTTTTTGATTTTCGACCGCGCCAGGGATTCAAGCCGCAGAATCGCGAAGAGAGTTTGATTGCAAAATTGATTGGCGTGGTTTGGATCGATCCGGTTGATAAGCAGGTGATCAGACTTGAGGCGCGTCTCGCGGAAGGTTTCAAGATGGCAGGCGGGTTGTTGGTTTCGTTGAAGCCTGGTGCGGCGTTGGTGATCGAGCAGACGCGAATGGCGCAGGGAGTTTGGTTGCCGCGATTTGCGCAGGTGAATCTGTCAGTGAAGGTGCTGTTGTTTGGTGGTGGTGATTACAACAAGACGATCGAGTGGAGTGATTACAGGCACTTTGCCGGCGATGTTAAGGATTACAAGATCGATACGCCGCCAGTACCGAAACCATAGCTGGATAAAGATGAACAAGATTTTTCAAGATTGACAATACTTGGAATGAAAGAAGTAAACGTAATTGGTGGCGGATTGGCGGGAGTTGAGGCTGCGTGGCAGGCGGCTAAGCTCGGCGCGCAGGTGAATCTTTACGAGATGCGTCCGGTCACGCAAACGCCGGCACATCGCACTGACAAACTCGCCGAGATCGTCTGCTCAAACTCACTTAAATCCGATGAGCCTGGCACTACGTCCTATTTATTAAAAGAGGAACTGCGGTTGGGCGATTCGCTGGTTTTGTCGGTAGCGGCGGAAACACGTGTTCCGGCCGGAGCAGCGCTTGCCGTTGATCGCGAGAAGTTTGCGCAACTGATAACTGAACGCATCGAAGCCAATCCGCGCATTCGATTGATTCGTGAAGAAGTCACCAGCATTCCAGATGATCAGATCACGATAATCGCAACTGGTCCTTTGTCTTCTGACGCGCTGACGACCGAGATCATGAAATTGACCGGCAGCGATCAGATGTACTTCTACGATGCGATTGCGCCAATCGTCGCGGCCGATTCGATTGATACCTCGGTTGCTTTTCGCGCTGCGCGTTACGACAAAGGCGGCAACGACTATCTCAATTGCCCGTTCAACGAAGAGCAGTATGCGAACTTTTACTCCGAACTGCTCGCTGCCAAGAGTGTTCCGTTGCAGCGTTTCGAGGAAACACGCTGGTTCGAGGCGTGTTTGCCAATCGAGGAACTTGCGCGACGCGGGGTCGACACGTTGCGTTTTGGTCCGATGAAGCCTGTCGGACTGCGCGATCCGCAGAGCGGGCGCGAGCCTTACGCGGCGGTGCAGTTGCGGCAGGAAAATTTAATGGCCGACGCATACAGCCTGGTGGGCTTCCAGAATCATCTACGCTACGGCGAACAAGCGCGTGTGTTGCGACTCATCCCGGGTTTGGAGCGGGCCGAGTTTCTTCAGTTTGGACAGATTCATCGCAACACGTATATCTGTTCACCGCGCGTGCTCGCGGCAACGATGCAGATGCGCGAGCGTGCTAACCTCTTTTTCGCCGGACAAATAACGGGAGTTGAGGGTTACGTTGAATCGGTCGCAATGGGCTGGCTTGCCGGCGTGAATGCAGCGCGATTCGCGACCGGCGCAAAGTTATTGGAAGCGCCCGCTCGGAGCGCAACCGGCGCGCTGGCCCACTACGTGTCGCACGCGGATACGAACAATTTTCAGCCGGTGAATATCACTTTTGCGCTTTTGCCTCCGCTTCCAGAACCTGCCAGGCGCAAAGTGCGTAAAAAACGGGAACGCAGAGAACTGCAAGTCGAATTGGGCTTGAAAGAATGGGCAGAGTGGCTCGAGCAAAATCACACACGACGAGAGATCGCGCAGGCCGGTTGAAGTTTTGGCTGGCGTTGATCGCTATTGGCTTCATCAGTGTGTGCGGCAGTGTGCCTGCGTTGAGTCAGTCAGGCCGGCGCAACGAACCGGGCAAAACCAAACCAACGACCGGACCGATTACCGATCCAACTCGCCCCGGTGCTTCGATTTCAATTCCGAAAACAACCAAGTCTGATGATGAGGTAGATCCTGACGACGTCGTAAAGATCAGTTCACACCTCGTGCCGATTCCAGTTTCCGCTGTTGATAAACGTGGTAATGCAGTCGTTAACTTGAAGTTGGACGATTTCGAATTACTTGTTGATGGTGAACTGCGGCCGCTGAGTGAACTAACGCGAACCGAAACCAGTGTTCGTCTGGCGATGTTGTTTGATAATAGCGGCAGCCTTGATCCGGCGCGTGAGTTTGAAAAGCAGGCAGCGACACGCTTCTTCAGAAAGGTGCTGCGGTCTAAGGATGAAGCGGCTATTTACTCGATCGAGACTGATAGTTACCTCGCGCAACCTTTGACGCATGATATCGTCCGACTCGAGCATACGATTGCGATGTTTGGGAGACCGGAAGGTGGGACTTCGCTTTTTGACGCGATCGTTATGGCGGCCACATATCTACGACCATATTCCGGTCGCAGAGTGCTGGTGATTGTTTCTGACGGCATCGAAACGACGAGTCGAAACACCGATTTTGATCAAGTTGTGCAGCACGTGCTGGCTGATGATTGCCAGGTTTACGTGGTCCAAACAGGACTCTACGAAGGCGCAAATCTTCGCGCGCTCGCCGCCGAACGTCGCATGGAACAGCTCACCGGACAGACCGGCGGCGCGGTTTATCTGCCGAAGACAACCGATGAACTCGATAACGCGTTTGATCAAATTGCCGCGGATCTGTCGCAGCAGTACGTTTTGAGTTATTACCCGAGCGCCGAACAGCGTGATGGCCGTTTACACAAACTCGAATTGCGTGTCAAAACGCGAAATGATGTTCGCATCCGATCGCGGAAAGGCTATTATGCGCCCAGGGCTCCGGCGTCGGCTAACTGGTGAACGGGACTAACGATAATTTTTGATGGAGAAGCTGATCGAGCAATTTCTCGAACACCTGCGTTACGAACGCAACGTCAGCAGTCACACCCTCCGCAATTACGCCAGCGACCTCGAACAATTCGTCGATTTTCTCGGACCCGTAAATCCAGCCACCGGCAAACGGACACTGCCTGAAGTTACAGCGATCGATCATTTGACCATTCGCGAGTGGCTTGCGTCGCTTCATACTGCGCAAAAAAAGAAAGCGTCGATTGCGCGGAAGCTCGCAGCGTTGCGCACCTTCTTTCAGTTTCTGGTGCGCGAAGGATTGTTGGAACTCAATCCGGCCAAGCTCGTTGCGACGCCGAAGCAGGAAAAGAAACTACCGAAACATCTCTCGGTTGAAGAGGCGATCAGATTTATCGAGTCGCCTGATCCGGAAACTGATCTGGGTAAACGCGATCGGGCGATGCTGGAGTTGATGTACGCCACCGGCGTGCGCGTGGCGGAGTTGACGACGTTGAATCTGGGAGACGTTGATTTCCAGAATCAGTTGATACGTGTGACCGGTAAGCGACGAAAACAGCGGATCGTCCCATTTGGAGATCCGGCTGGTGCGGCAATTAGAAGTTATCTCGAGGTGCGCGATAGGCTTCTCTTAAGCGCACCGATTTCGAAACGCGACGAGGAAGCGCTCTTTCTGAATTACCAGGGGACGCGCATCACTACTCGCTCGGTTGGACGGATGGTTGATAAGTACATCCTGCTTTGTGCCGGCATGCACAACATAAGTCCTCACGCACTGCGACATTCCTTCGCTACTCATTTGCTCGACAGCGGCGCCGATCTTCGCGACATCCAGGAACTATTGGGCCACGCGCGTCTATCGACGACGCAGGTCTATACACATGTTTCGATGGAAAAGTTGATCGAGGTGTACGACAAGGCACACCCAAAAGCATAACCACAGCTCATACGGATTAGCCGGCCTAGATGAACACGGATTGATCCGTGAAATCCGAATTGTGTAATCCGTGGTTACAGTGTCGGTAGATCGTCTTCGCCGTTAGCGCTTTCGATCGCGGCCTGGCAAACGGCGTCGTAGCGTGCAGTGGGCAAGGCTTCGAGGCGTCGCTCGTCGATTGGCTGACTGCAACGCGCGCAGATGCCGTAGCTACCTTCCTTCATGCGAAGGAGTGCCTGATCAATGTCGGCAACCACTTTTGAATTGCGTTCGCCGAGACGTAACGCGATCTCTTTGTTCAAGTCTTGCACAGAGAGATCCACGCTATCTTTTACGCCGTCGTCATAAAGCTCGAGTGCGGCGGCCTGATCGGTACGGATCTGTTCGGTGTGTTGGCGTAGCTGGGTTAAGAGAAGACTACGGAAGTGATTCAGTTTTTCAGCGTCCATCTAAGTTAATCTATATCCCGTGTTTTTGATGGGCGCCAGTATAACATTAGACACACGCTTTAATCGCCAACGGACTCAGCGATCGGAGCCGCGACGTTTGTAACTGCTGACCGGGAGCGTCTTAACGCTAGCCACGCACGCATCCGGCGATACGCTAACGCCAGACCCGTTATGACTAATATGGCCCCACCTAGAGAAACGATTCCCGCGATTGTTTGACCTGTGACTCCCAACACCTCACCCGTATGCGCGAAACGCATGATCGAACGAAGCTGCCGCCCGCGCGTGAACGAAGAAAACGGTTCCCATCGGACGACGTTTCCATTAGTGCGATCCAAAACAAGTTGCGCGCGTTTCTGCGGTTGACCACCGGTTCCGCTATCGATGTTGAACGTAAGCTGCGCGGCCGCGGCTGTTGTGGGCAGTTGAAGTGATATGCTGCGCCAGTCGCTGACTTGCTGTTCAGCGCGCGTCCAGGCTGCATTGAGGTTTTCAGACTGCGGAGTGTTGTCTTTATTCTGACCTTGTGCCGGTGCTGGTTGATTAGCGCGTGGCGCCGGCGGTTGTTCACCGGCGATGCGATACACGAGATTGCTGGCCCACGTGTACGAGATCACCGTGGCTGAAAGGACGACGATGAAAAGTGGCACTGCCGACCAGAAGCCAATCACGTTGTGCCAGTTGAAGTCGCGTGCTTTAGACGGCAACCCGCGCCGGAACCACGTTACGTTTCTCACCGCTTTGAGATTCCAGTTTCGTGGCCACCACAAATAGAAACCACTCGCCACCAGAAATAAAAATCCAAGATTGCAAGCACCAGTGATTGCGCGAGCTACATTCCGATTATCGCCTTTGGCGCCGAGCCAGCGATGCCAGTCGGTCATCGTGCGAAAAAAACTTCTGGTCCTGTGTGAACCTTCGCCGAGAACGGCGCCACTGTATGGATTGACGAATAAAGTCGTCTCGCGACCAAAAGCGATCTCCGCAGGCGCCGACGGGTCTGACTTGATCGTTACTGCCGTTGGTGCTGCACCACGTTGTTCGCGCGCCTTCGCGAGCAGTGTCTCAACCGGAAGATGTTGCGTGTCGGCGGTTGGCGGTGCGGAGCGGTAGCCACGCGTGTCGGCCCATGCTGTGATCTGTTTCTCATAACTCAACAGCACTCCGGTGACACACATGATCAGAATCACGATTCCTGCAATCACGCCCACAGGGAGGTGCAGCCAAAAGATTATTTTGCGAAATCTCTTCATACTAAACTTCAGCCCAGCGGCGTAACATATTGTGGTAAAGGGAAGTCAACTCAACGATCGTTGGGTGTTCGGGAACGTCAGTCGCCAAACGTTGAATCGCAACGTCGAGATCGAAAAGCAGCGAGCGTTCACCGTCATCGCGCACCATGCTTTGAATCCAGAAGAACGAAGCGAGCCGCGCGCCGCGTGTTATCGGGCGCACGTGGTGCAAGCTCGACGCCGGATAAAGTATCAAGTGACCTGCGGGCAGTTTCACCGCGTGAACGCCGTACGTGTCTTCAATCACCAGCTCGCCACCGTCATATTCATCGGGATTACTGAAGAATAGCGTCGCCGAAAGATCGGTGCGCACGCGATGCGGCGTACCTGTCACCTGGCGAATTGCGTTGTCGACGTGATTTCCAAACGACTGTCCTTCGGTGTAGCGATTAAAGAGCGGCGGAAAGACTTTCAATGGCAGCGCCGCCGCCATGAATAGCGGGCTGTTTTCGAGTGCTACCAGAATCGTATCGCCGAGTTGCTTGGCGTATTCATGATCTTCGGGCAGTTGTTGGTTGTCTTTTGTGCGTGCCGACTGATGACCAGCCGTGACTCGTCCGTCGACCCAGTTGACGGTTTCGAGCAGGCGGCGACAGGTAGCCACCTGCTCAGCGTTCAATACTTCAGGAATCTGCAACAACATCGTTAGAACCTGAAACTCGTGCTCAACGACGCCGAACGACCTGGTCCAGGTACGATGTGGCCGCCGCCAATGCGATCGAAATAAAACTTGTCGGTCAGGTTGTAGAGGTTAAGTTTCAGATCGATGTGTTTCGAGATTGGATATGACGCCATCAGATCAAACGTCCAGTAAGCATCAACGAAACGTGTGTTAATGGTGTTGCCAAAGCGTCGATCAACGAAACGTGCGCCACCGCCGAAGTGAAAACCTGATTGCATGCGATAGGTGGTCCACAGGTTGAATGAATTGCGCGGCGTGTTCACCAACTCCTTGCCGGGTTCGCCGATAACGCTTGATTCAACCGTCTCGCTGTCGAGGAACGTGTAGCCGGCGAGTACTTGCCATGCACGGGTAAAGTTTCCTTCGACACTCAACTCAGCACCTTTAACGAGCTGCTTGCCCTCCAAAACCTGCGCTGGCTCACCTGGCAAACCCGGCGTGCGTGCATTCTCTTTTTCAACGCGGAAGACCGCGCCGCTCATCAGCATCCGTCCGCTAAAGAAGTTCCACTTGCTGCCTGCTTCGACGGTGTAGGTCTTTTCCGGATCGATCACGGTGTTGGCCGTGTTGTAGGAAAGACCTTCAAGCGAGGGATTGAGTGACGTTCCGTAAGAAGCGTAAATAGTTCCCTGCGGTAGTGGTTTGAAAACCGCACCAGCGCGCACGCTGAGCATGCGATCCACTCGCGACACCGGTGCGCCGGTTTGCGTTACGATTCCGTCAGCATCGAAGCGATCCCAACGCAAGCCGCCGTTCAATTCCCACTTTTGACCGAACTTGGCGGTGTCGAATAAGTAAAGTGCCTGCGAGTTTGCAGT
This sequence comes from uncultured Acidobacteriota bacterium, assembly GCA_963708055.1. GTDB lineage: Bacteria > Acidobacteriota > Blastocatellia > Pyrinomonadales > Pyrinomonadaceae > PSRF01. Next base: position 5,357,582 of record OY970193.1, read on the forward strand.
TATGTCGCCGACGATCGGGTTAACGGTAATTACGCCGGTAAAAATGTCATCGGGATTTGGGTTCAGTAGAGTCGTTGGCATGTTTCCCGCGGTGCGAGTAACGCGCGTGTTGTTTTCGCGAGTGAAATTGACGCCTGTGACCAGTGAGTGTTCTACCTTGCCGGTTGCGAATCTGGCGATGAAGTCAGTTTGGTTATCATAAACTTTGTCTTCGGTTATCCACGAACGCATCTCACGATTGATGACGGTTGAGTTGTTGCTTGCGAAACGTGGCGGTGTAGCCATCGAATCGCGCGACGAATTCGCGAAACGAAATTGGTTTCGCAGGGTTAGGTTGTCGTTGAAGTCGCGTTCAAACTTTAGTGTGACGAGATCTGAATCCAACTTCTCGAAATCGCGATTGCGAAGACCGTAGAACGTGTTGCGTGGTACAGGCGCCGGGCGATCGCGAAACTCAACGAGTGCGTTGTTGGCTAAGGGAACCCAGGGAATACCGTAGTCAGAAATGTTGTCTTGTTTCAGTTTGTAGTAGCTCGCCGTGAAGCGCATCGGTTTGCCGAGACCGAAAGTCACTGACGGCGCCACGCCCCAGCGATCAAACTTCACCACGTCCCGTCCGGCTACACCCGAATGATGGGCCAGGAGGTTCATGCGAAACGCGATGCTGTCGTTGAGTGGAACGTTTATATCGGCGGTGGCGCGGCGCGTTCTGTCAGTGCCGAAATCGAGTGTGCCGCCAAACGAGCGTCGAATGCCTGGAGTTTTGTTGAGCAGATTGATCGAGCCACCAGTGGAACCGCGGCCGGTGTATGCCGAACCTGGTCCTTTAACAACATCAACCTGTTCGAGATTGAATGGGTCGCGTGCCTGCGGGCTGAGATCGCGCACGCCATCGACGAAGATGTCGTTGCGTGCGCTGAATCCACGCAACGTCAGATTATCGCCCGCTGGGTTGCCGCCTTCGCCCGCCGTGATTGTTAGGCCGGGAACGTTTCTCAACACGTCGCGCAATGTAGTTGCGCCCTGTTCTTCGATTACTTCTTTGGGAATGACCGTGATTGTTTGGGGTGTGTCGAGTAGTGGCTCAGTGTACTTAGTAGAAGATAGGACGACGCGCGCTTCATCTCTTACTTCGACGGATTCAGTATTCGCAAAGATTTCAAGGATGACAGTTTGACGATCACTAAAGCGATAACTAATACCCGTGCCGCGCAAAATTTCGCGCAGTGCTTGTTCAGAAGAGAAGCGGCCTTTCACGCCCGGAGACTCAACCGTGCGCATTCCGTCATTAGGAATCACAACTTGGATGCCAGTCGTTTTTTGAAACGCCGCCAGGACAGTTTCCAGCGATCCGGCCGCGATATTGAATGTGATCAGCTGTTGAGCTTCGACGGTAGCGTCGTTTCGTGTGGCTTTGCCAAGAACGATATTGTGACTATTGGCGGGGCAATACGCGACCAGAACACCTATGGCACTGATAGCGACGATCCAATACTTCGGGCCACGACGTTTCCGATTCTTCGACCTCATGATTTCCTCCTGAATACAACTGCAGTGACTGATACAAAGCTTGCGCGGAAAGTCCGAAAATGAAAACCGTTTTCAATTTCAGGAAAGGCGGAGATTAATCCAGAAAGAGATATGAGTCAAGTGGCAGAACTAATTTTTTATGAGAAGGGCCGCGAGGAGGGGAATGGTTAACTCATGATGACCCGTGATTGAGTAGCCTTTACCGGCGCCGTTTTCCGTCGGACGGCGCACTACATTTGTCAGAGGCCGATACGATTGAATGAAATCGAAGTTTGCGGTCGTGATGTCAGAAAGCTGATGACCCAGATTGCGAACGAGGGTTACGCACTTAAGAAAAACTTCCGGAAGGACCACCGCCGAACCAACGTTTACATACACTCCACCGCCATCCATACGTCGTACTAGCTCTGCGAGGCAACGAAAGTCCGTGTGAGTAGTGATGCCTAATGCCGACGCGTCAAGACTGGGATGAAAATGCGCGATATCGCCGCCGATCGTGACATGCACAGTGAAGGGGACCTTTGCTTCGTAAGCGGCGCAGAGTAAAGAATAATCACGATGTGGTGGATTAAGTTTAAGCAAAGCACGGCTTACGGCTTCGCCGAGACCGATCTGATCCTTTGCACCGTCGCGTGCGGCGCTGTTTAGCAATTGTCCCGTTTCCTCTGCGCCGCCAAATACGCCTTGTTGAAGAGTGGCGTCAACATCTTCAGACGTTGAACCCGCCATCGCAATCTCCGCATCATGGACCAGTACCGATCCATTCGCGGCGATACCTGAAACGTAACCGCGATGTAGAAGATCTATGAGCAACGGCGCGAGACCTGTCTTAATCACATGCCCGCCGATTCCCCAGATAATCGGTTTCTTCAGTTCACGTGCACGCTGTATTCGCGCCGCCAGTTCGCGCAACGATTGCGCTGCCAGGACATTCGGAAAACTCGACAGAAAATCATCGAGTGAAGAATCACTGTTCAGGGGTTTCGCAAAATCCTCGAGGTTAACTTTGCTGCGACGAGAGGCAAGCGGATACGTTTTGACATCATCGAGTGGGAGCGGTCCGAAATCGTCGTAGATGGATGGCAATCGATAAATCTTTCAGAGGACTAGCGTAGGTGATCGAGATCGGCAGCGTCCTTCAGTCTTCCACTAGCTCGTTTGTTTTCTTTCAGCCGAGATAGGCTTATTAGGTTTACTGGAATGCCATCGATTTCTGCTTGCACTCTCTCGGAATAACAGTCCGTGAATCTCACTCCATCTATAGTTGTCATTACTTCAATACGAAACGGAGGCATACCCATGCGTATAACCTTATCATCTTGCGTCAGGATATCGACGGGACAAGCAAAGCCAAACTCTTCCAACGCTTCACGAGCACGTTCCGCGTTAGCGGGTGCATTCGAGATCCAAATATCTAAAACTCCTGTAGGGCGGGGATAACCATGGTATCCAACTGCATAGCCTCCAATAATCAAATATTCAACTGCTTTTGAGTTGAGCAACTTCAAAAACTCTCTGAAATCTGGCGGTAGCAGCATTGTATCCATAAGCGCTCTGTCGCATTAGTTCAATTGCTATCATTCTTTCCTCAGGAGTGCGGGACTGCCAATACGCACGATCAGCAGCTTCCGCGTCCTCGAACGACGAGAAGACGCCAAAAGCAGTTTTGTCTAACTTGATCCTTTCGAGCGAAATAGCCATCAGGGTAAACAGTATACCACCGTCAGAAGGTGTGCTTAGATGGTTCATTCTGCGCGTGTCCATTGCTGCTCCTAACGATGCTACCGTTCAGCAGTGGGCGCAGTACCTGGCCGGTGTGAGAGCGGCGGGAGCGGGCTACTTCTTCGGGAGTGCCGGCGACGACTACGCGGCCGCCGTGTTCGCCGCCTTCTGGTCCAAGGTCGATGATGTAGTCGGCTGACTTGATAACGTCGAGATTGTGCTCGATAACCAGCACGGTGTTGCCGAGGGATACCAAACGCTGCAAGACGTCGAGTAGTTTGTGAACGTCGGCGAAGTGCAGGCCCGTTGTTGGTTCGTCGAGGATGTAGATCGTACGACCGGTCGCGCGTTTCGAGAGTTCTTTGGCGAGCTTAATGCGTTGCGCTTCGCCGCCCGAAAGTGTTGTGGCTGATTGGCCCAACTTGATGTATCCCAGTCCGACGTCGAGCAGGGTTTGTAGCTTCTGGTTTATCTGCGGGATGTTTTCCAGCAACGGCAGTGCTTCTTCGACAGTCGTGTCGAGTAGATCCGCGATCGATTTGCCTTTGTACTTTACCGCCATAGTCTCGCGGTTGTAGCGTGCACCGCGACAGACGTCACACAGCACGTAAACATCGGGAAGGAAGTTCATCTCGATCCGTTTCATGCCGTCGCCTTCGCATGCCTCACAGCGACCGCCTTTGACGTTGAACGAGAATCGCCCTGGTTTGTAACCGCGCTCGCGCGATTCAGGCAACATCGCGTAAAGCTCACGCAACGGCGTGAATAGACCTGTATAAGTTGCCGGATTTGATCGCGGCGTACGTCCAATAGGCGACTGGTCGATCTCGATTACTTTATCTACGTGTTCCAAACCTTCGATCGATTTATACGGGCCAGGTTCAGTCCGCGAGCCGTAGAGATGCTGCGCGAGTGCGTAATAAAGAATATCTTCAACCAGTGTCGACTTACCCGAGCCGGAAACTCCTGTAACCACCGTTAACAAACCTAACGGAAACGAGACGTCGATCTCTTTCAGGTTGTTTGCATACGCACCCGTGATGATAAGTGACTTCCCATTTGGCGCTCTTCGTTCAGCGGGTACTTCAATCTTCCGTGCGCCGCGAATATAAAGTCCGGTAATCGAAGCCGGATTTTCGGCGACGTCGGCCGCTGTACCGAAGGCTACAACCTCGCCTCCATGCGCACCGGCCCCTGGTCCAAGGTCAACCACGTAATCGGCGCGACGAATCGTCTCCTCGTCATGCTCAACGACCAGCACCGTGTTACCGAGGTCGCGAAGCGCCGAGAGAGTTTCCAAAAGCTTTTGATTGTCGCGCGGATGCAAGCCGATTGAAGGCTCGTCGAGCACATAAAGTACGCCGCGCAACTGCGAACCAATCTGCGTGGCCAAACGAATCCGTTGACCCTCGCCTCCGGAAAGCGTGGACGATGATCGATCAAGAGTCAGATAACCCAAACCGACCGTTTCCAGGAAACGCAAACGACTCTTTATTTCTCGCAGTATTGGACCAGCGATCTGTTCCTCGCGCGCGTTCAATTTCACTTGTTCAAAAGCTTCTACCGAAGCCTCTATCGGCAACGACGTATATTCGGCGATTCCCCGAGCGCCAACCTGCACCGACAGCGAATCGGAACGCAGACGCTGCCCGTTGCAATCACTACAGACTGATGGTGAAACAAGCTCTTCGAGAGCGATGCGGATCTTCTCGGATGGCGCTTCGTTCAAACGCTCCTGCAGCCATTTGAGCGCGCCCTTCCAGTCGCTTTGATAAGTGTAAAGTCCCTGATTGAAAGTAATTTTGCCGCTCACGCCATGCAGAAATCCGTCACGCACTTCCTTCGACAAGTCGGCATAAGACGTTTTCTGATCTGCGTTGAGATGTTTACAGACAGCGAGTAACGCGGTGCGCAGATAAGCAGAACCTTGTTTGTCTGCTGTTCCCATGTAGCCGAGTTTCTCGGGAGTTTGACTGGCGTCGGGAATCAGTTTTAGAGAATCGATCTCCATCACCGTTCCCAGGCCATGGCAACGCTTGCAGGCGCCGTACGCAGAGTTAAAAGAAAACGAGCGCGGCTCGAGTGGCGGAACGTTGATGCCGCAGTTAACACACGCCATTCGTTCCGAGTAGAGCTTCTCTTCGCCGTCGATAATTGAGATGAGAACTGCGCCGCCCGTCAATTTTAAGGCGGTGCGAATCGAATCCGTCAGACGTTCGCGAATTCCAGTCTTGATTAAGAGACGATCAACGACAGCCTCAATCGTGTGATTTCTTCGTTTATCGAGACGAATCTCTTCGTCGAGTGAAAGCAACTCGCCGTCAACGCGAGCCCGCAGAAAACCTTCCTTGGCAAGTTTCTCAAGTTCTTTTTTGAACTCACCTTTGCGACCGCGCACGATCGGCGCCAGCACCATCACTCGCTCGCCTTCCGGCAATGCGAGTACGTTCTGAACAATTTGATCGACGCTCTGGCGCGTAATCGCTGCTCCGCAAATGTGACAATGCGGTACGCCGATCGACGAAAACAGCAGACGCATGTAGTCGTAGATCTCAGTGACAGTCCCCACTGTCGAACGTGGACTACGCGAAACGGTTTTCTGTTCGATTGAGATCGCCGGCGAGAGCCCGTCAACTGAATCTACGTCAGGTTTCTCAAGTTGATCGAGAAACTGGCGCGCATAAGCCGAGAGAGATTCGACATAGCGGCGCTGTCCTTCAGCGTAAATCGTGTCGAACGCGAGGGATGATTTGCCTGAGCCTGAGAGTCCGGTAATTACGGTAAAACGATCGCGAGGGATGTCGACGCTGATGTTTTTCAGGTTGTGTTGGCGTGCGCCCCGTACACTGATGCGATCAATGGCCATAGCGAAAACCAGTCATTCTAACGGACTGATTTTCGCCGGGCAAGCCGTCCACAGATTACGCCGATAAAACCCACAATTGTTGTGAAATCCGTGTAATCTGTGGATTAGAAGTTGAATCGCATTCCGAGTTCCATGCGGCGCGGCGACTGTGCGGAAGTTGCTTCCCCAAAGACCGGCGAGGTCATGACGCCGGAAAACGCACCCAGATTCGCATGATTCAGCAGGTTAAATGCCTGTGCGTAGAACTCGAGACGGTACTTCCGGGTAGCCGCGCCCGGCATTGATGGCGGTGCAGCGCCGTCGCCACCTCCAATGCGAATCATCCTCATTTGCGGTCCGCCAGTAGGCTGCTGTTCCGGTCCGAAATCCGTTCCCCAGCTCAAGCGCGATCCGATCTCCCAACGCGAAGCCCCTCGAGCGCTGTTGCGTCCGAATCCAAGCGGCCGATCGTTGATGATCGTATCGCGATTGTCATCGAAGCCCGTCGTGACGTTGTAAGGCAGCGCTGAAGTCGCCTGGAAGATAGTCGAGATTCCGAATCCCCGCGGCAATCGCTTGCTGATAAATCCGGAAATCAGATGACGGAAATCATTTGCTGCCGGTCCACGATCAGCGCGTAAATTAAAGTTGTTGGAAGGCAAACTAAAAGGACTATCCGCCTCGTTCGTATTCTTCATCAACAGATAGTTCACGTTCCAGAAAAGCCCGGTCACAAACTTCGCTGGTCCAACCCCAATCATCAATCGATGACTGGATTGATACGCTGAAGATTCGATATTCGTGATGTTTCCGACAGTCGGATCCGGTCGGCCGATACCAGGCACTGGCGCGTTTAGATTGTGACCATGTAACAGATGCACACCACGTTGATATTGATAATTGGTCGTCAAGCGAAACAACTTGAACGGCTGCGTTTCGACGCCGACTGAGCTCTGAATAATGTACGGAATCTGCAGATCGGGATCAGCCTGAATGCGACTCGGCGGCAAAACCGTTTGCATTCCCCCGCTTAACGGATTCGGATAACCCGGATTGGCGATCACGAGATCTCGTTGACGCTGCCCATCGACTCGCAACGTTTGTTCGTAAGTCTGCGCCGCAAACCAGTCGTAAAAAATTCCCGAGCCGCCACGTATCGTGACCGCGCCGCTTTTCAAGGGCGACCAGACGAATCCGAAACGAGGCGCCAGGTTAAACTTGCCCGGCACGTGGTTCTGGAACTCATGTCGAACACCGTAACTGAGCGTCAGATTCTTTCGCACGCGGAAGTCGTCCTGAACGTACCAGCCAAATTGATACTGGCGATAATCCACCGTCGGATCGCCGATGCGTTGCCGGTATTGAGTCGGTAGTCCTGCCTGATAGGCCGCGAGACTGGCAAACTCAAAAGTACCGAAGGCGTTGGTCCGATCGTCACTGCGATAACTGCCGGCTTCGAGTTGACCGCCAAAACGAAGACCATGTTTTTCGAGCGCGTAATCAACATTGTCAGCCAGTTCCAGATCGAACGACTTGCGACCACCGCTTCGCTGCGCGCTGCCATCGTTGAAAAACCCAGGTACGAGGATCGTCTGACCCAAACTCACCGAACGCGCTTCAGTCTGAATCCAACGCGCTTGCAGCCGGATCTCATTGAAGAATTTCTTTCCGAATACTCCCGAATCACCGAGCCGCGCAATGTACTCAGTTTGATCCTGTGAATAACCACGCGAAGGAAGATCAAACTCGCCAACGCCGAGATTGTCCTGGGCGTTTGCGTTGCGTTGAAATTGCAGTCGCGCAGTGTGCGTTTTGGTCAGCACGTGTTCGATGCGTGCGTCGAGATTCAAACGGCGCGAGGGACGGTAAGCCAAATCCGAAAGAGTCCCGGTGGGAAGCGTCGCGGAGATTGGTCGCGCATCAAAGAAGAGCGAACCCTCCGCATTCAGAAACAGTGACGTGTGGTTCTTCCAGATTGGACCATCCAGCGAGAGTCCAAAACGGCGCTGCTGCTCCGGTCCGCGAAACGGCGCAAATACCTGTCGCGCATTCATCGCTTCATCGCGAAAGCCGAAGTTGAATGAACCATGCCATGAGTTCACGCCGGGTTTGGTGGTGATATCCACGAGGCCAAAACCCGCATCGTGGTTCTCGGCGGCGTACGGATTCATGCGAAAACGAATCTCGCGAATCTGCGATTTCGGAGGCAGTTTTCCTCCGCGAAAACCGTTGACGCGAATCTGTGCACCGGGTCCGGCGAGTTGATTGATGGCGTTTTCAAATTCGTCCGGATCGTCAGGTAGCTGAGCGATCTGTTCCGCGGTCATGACATTTGTAAACGCCGCGCCATTCGGATTGGTGTTTTTTACCTGCGCATCATCGTCAACCTCGACATCGACTTTGATCACATCGATTTCGAGTGTGATCTCCCTGCGTTGTGATCCAACCGCCAGATCGAAGGCTTCGACATCCTGCGCCTTGAATCCCGGGGCTTCGATGTGAAGCTGGTAGTTTCCTGGCTGCAGCTTGTTGAACCGAACTTCGCCGCGCTGGTTGGTGGAACTCAGTGATTGCTGTTTCCCGTTTCGCAATAACTGCACCTGGGCCTTGTTTATCAATGCGCCGGTTGGATCTTTGACGACCACTTCCAGGCTGGCATTGTTTTGTGTGGATTGGGCCAAACATGGAATCGCAATCAAAGCGAAGGCGATAAGCACACTTATGGCGCGAAAATGGAGAGACTCAACTCGCATGCTCAACTCCTTCAGTGTTTTTCGAAACGGTCAGACTTGAACTGTGGGTTCAACTGGTATTTCGAAATCTCAAACTCTTCTGAGACTTCGGTGTCAGTCAGGAATGTCAGTTTGTGTGGCAACATGATGCCGCCGACTTTTTTGTGGTCCGTAAGACGAATGTAAAAATCGACTTCTTCGGGCGCCGGTGGAGCTTCGGCATGAAGTTTTTTCTCAGCTTCTTCCCGGGCTTTCTTGATGTCTTCCGGTTTCTGGTTGGGTGTGCGCGTCATGGTCATGACACGTGGTTTTGGACCACGGTAATTCAATAGCAACGGAAGGTGACTACTCTTGTCGAAAAATACTCGGACCATAAAGTTGTCAGGCCCGGTGACTTCGATCACATCGGCCTTTGCGTCTTCAACGTCCGACTCACCGGCGTATTTATATTCGACTGCCAGCGACGGCGGAGGCGTCAGAATCATTGCCAGCAAATAACGCGAAAACTCGGCGTTGTAGATCCGTCGCAACATTGCTTCCATCTGCTCGGGTGAAGGCTGCGCGCCACCTGGGCCACCCATGCGAAACACCATTCCGCCACCGCCGCCGCTGTTTCCGTTCCACGCCTGATCGCCATTGAGCCCGCGATAATTGATCATGGCAGTACTCAGTCCGCCCGCGTTCATCGCGTCTTCAACCAGATATTTGTTAGGCAGCATGATGCTGATTTCGCGGTCGCCGCCCATCTGACGATCGCCAAATACGCGGCGATATTGGCCGTTGATTTGGAGACCTTGAACCTTTTGCAGTTGTTCGTCGCCACCGATTGCCTGGCGAGCCTGTTTCAGGATTTCCTGCGCTTTCGAGTCATTCGCGAGTGCGATCGAGGCGCTGAAGAGAACGAGGGATAGGATAGATAGAAGTCTTTTCATGCTCGTATTCACACGAGCGGCCAGGAAAGTTCCAACAATCTTGTAAATCCTGTCCAGATCTCAGTACAGTAGCCGCGTGAACCTGCCCAACGCGCTAACTCTCCTGAGGATCTTTATCGTCCCGTTGCTGGTGGTTGTTTTGTTGACGCCGTTTTCGGAGAACTGGCTGGGTGTGCCGCGACATTTGTTGGGCGTGGTGATGTTTTTAGGCGCGGCGTTGACCGATTATTTCGATGGTCATCTCGCACGCAGTCGGGGACAGGTCACACGTCTGGGTCAACTGCTCGATCCAATCGCCGACAAGTTGCTAATTTCCGCGGCGTTGATCTCGCTGGTTGAGAATCAACTGGCGCCGGCGTGGGCAGTAGTGATCATTATCGGTCGTGAGTTTGCCGTTACGGGGTTGCGTTCGATAGCGGCCGTTGACGGAGTGGTGATCTCAGCGTCGAAGATGGGAAAGTTTAAGATGTTGGCCCAGGTGGTTACCGTGGCGCTTCTCATCGGATCGAGCGTTGCCGGAAAACCACCGGTAGCGAACTTTGGCAAACCCTTTCCGGCGATTGAGTTCTGGTCCGTGCCGGAACTGCGAACCGCATGGCAGCATTTGGTGTCGGGTGGTCCAACCACGGGGAACGATTGGCAGGTGTTGCTTTACACCGCGGGCAGGGCAATGCTCTGGCTGGTAGTTATCTCAGCGTGCACTTCAATGTATGGTTATTTCAGTTCCTTTTATCGCGCCATCGTTGCCGGACGCGAAACACGCCGCAAAGAGAAATTAGCCACAGATTTACGCGGATAAATCTGTGGCTAGATTTTTCTCTTACTGAATCTCGACCCGGTCGCCAGTGTGAACCTCACCCGTTACGCGCGTGATAATCGCGGTGGCGGTGCGAGTCTGGACGTCGATGATTACCATTTCGCCGACAATCTTGCGAGGCATTGCGGGACGATCGTCTTTAACTTCCTTGGAAGTTATGGGTTTGTGTCGATAACGGCCTTTTGAGTTCCTGAACGCGGTTGAATCTTTGGCGCGCGTTGCCTGAATCGAGAAACCACCGCCGCGATAGCGATTGCTTTGGAATCCGGTAGCACGATTTCGAGCTGACTCTTCATTATCAACTCTGGTGACGTTCCCTGTGCCGAGGGGACGATAGATCGTCAGATAGTCGCCGCTCTTGACGCTGTCTTCCGAACCGAGATCGATATAAACGATATCGTTTCGCGTTACCATCTCGCGACCGTCTTTAGCCATCATTAACCGTCCGGATTGCTTGTTTGACGGATCGGCATAACGGTCAATACTCACTTCGGTGCGTTGAACCGGCGCTTCGCGATCGGGAATTGGGGAGAGTAGATCGCCAAAAAGCGCCATATCGCAGGTAAATGTGATCCTCGCAGCGGAGGTGCGTTCGTGAACTCTAAATACTTGAAGCTGACCCACTTCCTGAATATAGGTCCCCAAATAACCCTTTTTGTTTTTGTGCACGCCTTTGACGTCGCCGCGCGGGCGGATGATCTGGAACCGCTGACCTTCACGAATGCTTTGCTGCGAACCGGCGTTTAAATAGACAACATCGCCGTCGGCAAAGGTTCTTTGCTCCTGTTCTTCAAGTGCGCCCACGATTTCCGGCATCGGCGAGAGTCGTTGATAGCGAATATAGCCCGCACAATACAGTGTGGATTCACTGGTAACACGTTGCGGCTCACTCCGGCCGGGCATTATTACCTGAGGCGTGGGGGCAGGCGTTTGGGCTTTGGTCGTAACAGCAATCGCCACGCAGATGAAGGAAAAAAGCAGAACTTTGAAGTATCCAAACCGAGGCATATCGAATCTCCTTAGGTGACTTTTAAGAGGGATCGGGGCAAAGCAGGCGCGCGTGAGGCCTATCCATCCTACTGTGCTGGATGAATTCAGGTCAATTTATTTTATTTCTGAGGAATGATTTGAGGGATTTTGTTCGGCGGTTTTCCGTGTAATCTGTGCAAGGTGTTGGACTTGGCTTGCGTTTTTGGAGGTCGCTTGGTAGTATCCGCATTTTGTCGGAATACGCTATTTTGTCTCTATATAGCGGGCCGGCGTAGCTCAGTTGGTAGAGCATCTGATTTGTAATCAGAGGGTCGGGGGTTCAAGTCCCTTCGCCGGCTCCACGGCAAAAATTAAGTGATGCAGGGGTGGTCGAGTGGTTAATGGCACCGGGCTGTAAACCCGGCGGGCTCACGCCCTACGTAGGTTCGAATCCTACCCCCTGCACCGTGAGTAAACTAATTGCCAGTTTTCGATTGCCAATTGCCAATTCGTTCGAGGCAACTGCCGATTCATCTAATTGGCAATCGGCAATTGAAAATCAGCAATGATTTTGGGCGGGTGTAGCTCAGTTGGTAGAGCATCAGCCTTCCAAGCTGAGGGTCGCGAGTTCGAATCTCGTCGCCCGCTCCAAGTTTTTAGCGCTCTGAGGATAATTGCCCGCGTAGCTCAGGGGTAGAGCGCCTCCTTGGTAAGGAGGAGGTCATGAGTTCAAATCTCATCGCGGGCTCCAGCGTTCCTAAGGAGCAGCTGATTAAGAGTCAGCAGGTCACAGTTAAGGAATAATGGCAATCCTTTATATATAGAAGAGGAAAAGATGTCGAAGGAAAAATTTGACCGTTCAAAGCCGCACGTGAACATCGGGACGATCGGGCACGTGGACCACGGGAAGACGACGTTGACGGCAGCGATCACGAAGGTGCTGGCGAAGAATAATCCGAAAGTGCAGTTTGTGGCTTTCGATCAGATCGACAAGGCGCCGGAAGAGAAAGCCCGCGGCATCACGATCGCAACGGCGCACGTGGAGTATGAGACGAAGAATCGTCACTACGCGCACGTTGACTGTCCTGGTCACGCTGACTATGTGAAAAACATGATCACGGGCGCGGCGCAGATGGACGGCGCGATTCTGGTGGTAGCCGCGACGGACGGCCCGATGCCGCAAACGCGTGAGCACATCCTGCTGGCGCGACAGGTCGGCGTGCCGGCGATGGTGGTGTTCATGAACAAGGCCGACGCGGTTGACGATCCGGAACTGCTGGAGCTGGTGGAACTGGAAGTGCGCGAGTTGTTGAGCGCGTATGAGTTTCCCGGCGACGAGATCCCGGTGGTGCGTGGCAGCGCGTTGAAAGCGCTGGAAGGCGATCCCGAATGGGAGAAGACGGTGGACGAGCTGATGGCGGCGGTGGACAGCTACATCCCGACGCCGGAGCGCGACATTGAGAAGCCGTTTTTGATGCCGGTGGAAGATATCTTCACGATCCAGGGTCGCGGTACGGTGGCGACTGGTCGCGTAGAGCGCGGCAAAGTGAAAGTGAACGAGCAAGTGGAGATCGTGGGTATCCGGCCGACGAGAGTGACGGTAGTGACGGGCGTGGAGATGTTCAAGAAATTGCTGGACGAAGGCACTGCGGGCGACAACGTAGGTTTGTTGCTGCGCGGTACAGAGCGCCGGGACATCGAGCGCGGGCAGGTAATTGCGAAGCCCGGGAGCATCACGCCGCACACGAAGTTCAAGGCAGAGGCCTATGTGTTGACGAAGGAAGAAGGTGGCCGACACACGCCGTTCTTCACCGGATACCGGCCGCAGTTCTACTTCCGCACGACGGACGTGACGGGAGTGGCACACTTGCCGGAAGGCGTGGAGATGGTGATGCCGGGTGACAACGTGCAGATGTCGATCGAGCTGATCGCGCCGATCGCGATGGAAAAGGGTTTACGATTCGCGATTCGCGAAGGCGGCCGCACGGTAGGCGCCGGCACAGTGTCGGAAATTATTGAATAGGAGCTTTGTGCTTTGAGCTTGGTGCTTTGTTGAAAGCCCAGGTTCAAGTCAAAGTAAAGTACAAAGAACAGAGATCGGGATTTAAAGTTATGCCACGCGATAACATTGTGCTTCAGTGCAGCGAGTGCAAGAGTCGGAATTACACGACGACAAAGAATAAGAAGACCACGCCTGACCGCCTGGAATTCAGCAAGTTTTGTCGCCGTTGCCGAAAGCACACGGGACACAAGGAAACGAAGTAAAGCTATTGCCTATTTGCCAATTGTCGATTGCCGACTGGGGAGACCGACGGGCATGAGAATTGGCAATTGGAAGCTGGCAATCGGCAATACTCGGAGGGGTATAGTGTCAACGGTTAGCACGTCGGTCTCCAAAACCGAAAGTCCGGGTTCGAATCCTGGTACCCCTGCCAAATAAAGTTGCCGGCAGCAGCGGAAACCGAGTTCAGGAGTTATGGCTGAAACAGATAATCCAGAGGCGCCGATAGTAGCGCCACGAATGGCGCGCTTTGGTGAAGGACCCGAGGGGAAGCCCGCCCGGCGTGAGCGTGGGCAGGCCGACCCGAAGCATAGTGCCCCGGGCCGTTTCAATCAGCTAGGTCAGTTTTTGCACGACGTGCGAGCGGAGATGAAACGCGTTTCGTGGCCGTCGCTGACGCACGTGCAAAACCAGACAATTATCACTCTGATCGCGGTTGTCTTTTTTGCCGTCTATCTGTTTGCGGTGGACCAGGCTCTATCGCGGTTGATCGGTGGTTTGGATTGGGCAATCCAAAAACTAGCAGGGTTGTTGGGCCTCGCCTGAGGGAAAGAGTTTCTAAATGCAGCAGTGGTTTATCCTTCATACGTACTCGGGACATGAGAAAAAGGTGCGCGATAGCCTGAAGGCGCGCATTCGGGACACGGATCTGCAAAATGAGATCACCGAGGTCCTGGTGCCCACCGAAACCGTGGTCGAGATGCGCGGCAACAAGCGAATCGAATCGGCGCGGATGTTCTACCCCGGATATGTGCTGGTGCAGATCGATTGTGACGAACGTGGTCATATTCCCGACAACGTGTTTCACATGATTAAGTCCACTCCGAAAGTTACGGGGTTCGTCGGCGGGCATAATCCAACGCCGTTAACACCGCAGGAGGTCGATCAGATCGTGAATCAGCAGGCAGAGGCGGCTGAAAAACCGAAGCCAAAGTTTTCTTATGCTGCCGGGGAAACGGTCCGAATCAAGTCGGGCCCGTTCCAGAGCTTTACTGGAAAAGTTGAAGAAGTAAACGAGGACAAGTCGACGCTGAAGGTGACAGTGACGATCTTTGGCCGGTCGACGCCGGTCGAGTTGAACTTCCTCGATGTAGAGAAGGTGACGTTTGCGGAAGAAGAATAAGTGACTTATGGCAAAGAAGATTACAGGTTATATAAAACTACAGGTTCCGGCTGGTAAGGCTAATCCGGCGCCGCCGATTGGACCGGCGCTTGGTCAGCACGGTGTGAACATTATGGAATTCTGCAAGGCCTTCAACGCCAAGACCGCGCAGATGGATCCCGATCTCAAAATTCCCGTGGTGATCACGGTCTTTGCAGATCGATCGTTCACATTTGAAACCAAAACGCCGCCGGCCGCGGATCTTTTGAAAAAGGCTTCCGGGATTTCAAAAGGTTCCGGAAAACCGAATCGTGAAAAAGTCGGCTCGATCTCAAAGGCCAAGATCGAGGAGATTGCCAAGACAAAACTGCAGGATCTGAATACAACCAGTCTGGAATCGGCGATCAGAACTATTGAAGGCACAGCCAGACAGATGGGCCTCACGGTGGAGTAATTGCCAATCTCTGATTGCCAATTGCCAAATTTCATTTCGATGAATCGGCGATTGGAAATCGGCAATCGGCAATGATTGAGAGGGAGGGATTTAGATCAATGATCGGTCCCGTTTGCACCTCAGGAGCAGTAAATGAAGAAGCATGGAAAGAAGTATCGAGCCGCGCTCGAGAAAATTGAGGCGGGTCGGAAATACACCCTCGATTCAGCAATCGAAAAACTCAAAGAGATAGCGTTCGCGAAGTTTGATGAAACAGTCGAACTCACGGTCTGGTTGGGAGTCGATCCGCGAAAAGCAGATCAGCTCGTTCGTGGCACGCTCGTGTTGCCGCACGGTCTCGGTAAGTCGAAAACCGTGCTCGTCATAGCACAGGGCGATAAAGTCAGAGAGGCCGAAGAGGCCGGCGCTGATTTCGTCGGTGGTGAGGATCTCGTTACCAAAATCAAAGGTGGCTGGACCGATTTCGACGCCGTTATCGCCACGCCCGACATGATGCGACTGGTAGGTGCACTCGGCAAAATTCTGGGTCCGCGCGGTCTGATGCCGAATCCGAAGACCGGTACCGTAACTCCCGACGTCGCGACTGCGATCAAAGAGACGAAAGCCGGTAAAGTCGAATACCGAGTCGACAAAACGGGCGTGATTCACGTCGGCGTCGGCAAAGTTTCTTTTGAGTCTGACAAGCTGCGCGACAACACTAAGGCGCTGCTCGATGCGGTTGTGAAAGCCAAGCCGGCTACAGCCAAAGGTAAATACGTCAAGAAAGTGAATCTCGCTTGCACGATGAGTCCGGGAGTTTTGCTGGACGAAGCGGCATACGCGAAGTAAAGGTGGGAAGCTGAACAATGAAAAACAAAGCGCAGAAACAGAAAGATCTCGAAGCTCTCACCGAACAGTTTAAGAACGCCAAGGCTGCGATGCTGGTCGGATTCCAGAAGATGACCGTCGCGAAAGACCAGGAGCTTCGCAATCAACTTCGCGAAGCAGGTGTTTCTTACGAAGTGGTGAAGAACACTTTGGCGCGCAGAGCGTCAGAAGGAACCGAGCTCGAGGCGGCTGCGGAGCACTTCAAAGGTGTGACTGCGGTAGCATTGAGCACCGGCGATCCAGTCGGTTTGTCAAAAGCAATTTCGAAGTTTACGAAGGCCAATCCGGACATCTTCACGTTCAAGGCCGGAGTCGTCGAAGGCAAAGTGGTCGCTTTAAGTGATGTTGAAGCGATTGCCAGCTTGCCGTCGAAGGAAGAATTGATTTCGAAGGTCATGTTCCTGATCAATTGTCAGGCACAACGTCTGGTCACGGTTATTTCGGCGGTGCCGCGTAACCTGGCAGTAGTTGTCAAGCAGATCGGTGAACAAAAGGCCTCATAAGGATTTGAGAAGGAGAGAAAAGTAATCATGGCAGCAACACGCGAAGATGTTATTGAATTCTTAAAAAATATGACCCTTCTGGAAGCTTCACAGCTCGTGAAGGAGCTGGAAGAGACCTTTGGCGTTTCAGCGGCAGCAGCGGCAGTCGCAGCCCCAGTGGCAGCAGCCGGTGGTGGCGAAGCGGCAGCGGCAGCGGAAGAGAAGACCGAGTTTGACGTGATCCTGCAGGCCATCGGCGGCAACAAGATCAACGTGATCAAGGTCGTCCGCGAAGTCACTGCGCTGGGACTGAAAGAAGCCAAGGATCTCGTGGAAGCAGCCCCCAAGGCTGTGAAAGAAGCCGTTTCGAAGGAAGAAGCCGAGTCGATCAAGCAGAAATTGACCGACGCCGGCGCGACCGTCGAAGTAAAGTAGATTGCCAATTTCCGATTTCCGATTGCCAATTCAGGTCGCTTTAGTTAGCTGCCAAATTGGCAATTGGGAATTGACGATCGGCATTGTTTTTCTCGTGGCTTGACACTGGAATTGTTAGTGGCTAAGTTAAGGGAGTATTGAGGCGCTGGCGTTACTCCCAAAAAATTTGACGGAAAGATCCGCCGCTTTTGCGTAACAAGCGGTCAGGGCATTGTGCGCTCTGACCGCGCTTTGGCGTCTTTAATTGGCAAACGGGCAATTTATAAAGGAATCTCACATGTCAGCAAATCTGCTTCAAACAATTAACACAGGGTTGGGAAGACGTACCAGTCAGGCGCCTGAGCGTGAGGACTTCTCCAAAATCGCCACCGCCGTCAGGATTCCTAATCTAATTGAGATTCAACGCGAGTCGTACAACCGCTTTCTGCAGATGGACCTGCTCCCGGAAGAGCGTGAAGCCACGGGGCTTCAGGCTGTCTTCCAATCAGTGTTTCCGATCTCGGATTTCCGCGGCACCGCCACGCTCGATTTTGTCGAGTACCAGATTGGTAACTGGCAGTGTAAATGCGGACGTCTGGAAGGACTCAACTATCTCCGCTCCAACTGTAAGAACTGCGGTTCAACCATTAAGGTCAATCCGCTGGCAGCAGGCGAAACTCTTTGTCATCGCTGCGGCACTTTTAACTTTGTGCGCCCGCAACTCTGCGAGAACTGCGGCGAGCCGGTTGGTCTGAAACACAAGCACGATCAACAGGAATGTCAGGAACGCGGCATGAGCTATAGCGTTCCGCTCAAGGTAAAGATCCGGCTGACTGTTTACGACAAGGATCCCGATACGGAAGTTCTGTCCATTCGCGACATCAAGGAAGAGGAAGTCTTCTTTGGTGAAATTCCGCTGATGACTGACAACGGTACCTTCATCATCAACGGTACCGAGCGCGTCATCGTTTCGCAGCTACATCGTTCGCCCGGCGTTTTCTTTAAACGCGGCGCGGTGTATGTCGCGAAGATCATTCCTTATCGTGGTTCGTGGGTCGAGTTTGAATACGACCAGAAGAACCTGCTTTACGTTCGCGTCGGCAAGCGCAAGTTTCTTGCTTCGATCTTCCTGCGAGCACTCGGTCTCTGGTTTAACGCGAAGAACCAGTTGAAAGGACTGCGAACCGATTCGCAGTTGGAAGATGGCGTGAAGAATGCCTCATTTACCGATGAGGACATGCTGCGCGCAATCTACATCACTGACGACATTCATCTTCAGGAGGGTCACTTGAAGGTCCAAATTCCGGCGGAAGGTCCAACCAACCTCGTCGGCATGAAAGTGGACCACGACATCAAGGGTAAGGGACCGGATCCGATTGTTCGTGGCGGCAAGAAAGTTGCCACTTCGGCACTCGAATCATTGCGCAAAGCGGGAATCACTGAGGTTGAAATTGACTCGTCCCAGCTCGAAGGTGCATTTACGCTCGCCGACATCGTCAACACTGAAAGCGGCGAGGTCATTCTTGACGCCAACAATGAGATCACGCCTGCGAAACTTCAGGAGATTGTCGAAGGTGGTATCACCAGCTTCTCAGTGTTCTTCCCGGAACGCGACGATGTTGGCCCTGTGCTTTCGCTGACGTTGAAGAAAGACGTCATCACCAAGCCGGTTGATGCGCTGCTTGAAATCTATCGCAAGATGCGTCCGGGCGATCCGCCGACCGTGCAAACCGCCTACCGTCTGCTTGAAGCGATGTTCTTCGATCCGCGCAAGTTTGATTTCTCGCGCGTGGGACGTCTGAAGTTCAACATCAAGATGGGCAACCAGGAACGCGAGCGCATCGAGGATCCACTTCTGTCGGCTAACGACTTTTACGAAGTGGTGACTTACGTTCTCAAGATGCGCAAGAACCCGTCTGAATTCCAGGCGGATGATATCGATCACCTTGGTAATCGTCGTGTGCGCGCCGTCGGTGAGTTGCTGGAAAACCAGTTCCGCATCGGCCTGGAGCGTATGGAGCGCGCCATCAAGGAGAAGATGTCGATTCACCAGGAAATGCAGACGACCATGCCGCGCGATCTCATCAACGCCAAGCCGGTAACGGCGGCGGTGCGTGAGTTCTTCGGCTCGAGCCAGTTGTCGCAGTTCATGGACCAGACAAATCCGCTGTCGGAAATCACGCACAAGCGACGTTTGTCGGCGCTTGGACCGGGCGGTCTTTCACGTGAACGTGCCGGGTTCGAAGTACGTGACGTGCACCCGACACACTACGGACGCATTTGTCCGATTGAGACTCCTGAAGGTCCGAACATTGGACTGATTTCGAGTCTCTCGTGCTTCGCGCGTATCAACGAGTTTGGTTTCATCGAGGCGCCGTATCGCAAGGTCAGCGATGGACGCGTGGTGGAATACGTGCGCGTTATCAACGGTGGCGACACGAAGTTGAAGCCGGGTGATCACATTCCACTCGAAGACCTTGATAAGGCCAACAAGAAGCTGAGCGGTGAGTCTCGTCCGGCGGAATCTGAGCCATGGCCGTTCTACCTGACGGCGTGGGAAGAAGACAAACACGTCGTCGGCCAGGCCAACATCGAACTCGATGCGGATGGCCACATCGTTAACGAACGCAATGCCGCGAGAAAAGCGGGTGAGTTCATTCTCGCTTTGCGCAAAGACATTGAGTACGTCGACGTTTCGCCGAAGCAGCTCGTTTCGGTGGCAGCCTCGTTGATTCCGTTTCTCGAAAACGACGACGCGAACCGTGCGTTGATGGGTTCGAACATGCAACGCCAGTCAGTGCCGTTGCTCCGCGCTGAGGCTCCGTACATCGGAACCGGCATGGAGAAGGTGACGGCGCGCGACTCCGGTGCGGTGGTTACCGCCAAGCGCGACGGTGTGGTTGACTACGTCGACTCCGAACGCATCATCGTCAAAGCCGATCACAACGTTGACGGCACGATCTCTCGCGAGGTGACGGCGGACATCTACACGTTGATCAAGTTCAAACGTTCGAACCAGAACACTTGTATCAATCAACGCCCGATTGTCCACGTCGGCGAGCGCGTGAGCAAAGGTCAGGTGATTGCCGATGGTCCATGTACCGACCGCGGTGAACTGGCCCTCGGACGTAACGTCCTCGTCGCATTCATGCCCTGGCGCGGTTACAACTTCGAAGACGCGATTCTCGTTTCTGAGCGACTCGTGAAAGAGGATTACTACACCTCGATTCACATCGAAGAACTCGAAATCGAAGCGCGCGATACGAAGCTGGGTCCTGAAGAGATCACTCGCGATATCCCGAACGTCGGCGAAAACATGCTCCGCGATCTCGACGAGAGCGGCATCATTCGCATCGGCGCTCAGGTGAAACCGGGATCGATTCTGGTCGGTAAAGTGACGCCGAAAGGCGAGACGCAACTGACCGCGGAAGAGAAACTGCTGCGCGCGATCTTCGGCGAGAAGGCCGGCGACGTGAAGGATGCTTCACTCGTCAGCCCGCCGGGAATCGACGGCACAGTGGTTGACGTTCAGGTCTTCACCCGCAAGGGGCAGGAGAAGGATCAGCGCTCGCTGGCTATCGAGCAGGACGAAGAAGATCGCCTGCGGCGAGACCTCGAAGACGAAATCCGCATCCTGCGCGAGCAGCGTGACGAACGCATCTACGAGTTGCTCGAAGATCGCAAGCTGGCGGTCGATCTCGTGGTCAATCGCGAAATATTGATCGAGAAGAACATCACGATCACGCGCGAGATGCTGAAGGCCATTGAACCGAAGGCGCTCCGCAAAGTACAACTCGCTTCTGCGCGTCTGGATGTCGGCGCGGAAATCAAGGAATACGAAGATCGCACCGAACGCCAGATCAAGATCCTCTCCGACATCTACGAAGAGAAGATCGCGAAGCTGCGACAGGGAGACGAGCTTTCACCGGGCGTGATCAAGATGGTGAAAGTATTCATCGCCATGAAGCGCAAGCTTTCAGTCGGCGACAAGATGGCCGGTCGTCACGGAAACAAGGGCGTGATCGCGCGCATCCTTCCGGAAGAAGACATGCCTTATCTGCCGGATGGTACGCCCGTCGAGATCGTTCTGAACCCGCTGGGCGTGCCTTCGCGTATGAACGTGGGCCAAATTCTCGAAACGCACCTTGGTTGGGCGGCGCGCGTTTTGGGGATGCACTTCGCCACACCGGTGTTTGACGGTGCAACCGAAGCCGAGATCAAGAAGAAACTGCAGGCATCCGGAGATCGTGCTCGCGAACTCGGGCTGCCCGAAATCGTGAATGAGTCAGGCAAAGCGGTGCTCTACGACGGATTGAGTGGTGACCCGTTCGAACAGAAAGTGACAGTCGGATACATCTACATGTTGAAACTGTCGCACCTGGTCGACGACAAGATCCACGCCCGCTCGATTGGACCATACAGCTTGATCACGCAGCAGCCGCTCGGTGGTAAAGCGCAGTTTGGTGGTCAGCGATTCGGAGAAATGGAAGTTTGGGCGCTCGAAGCTTACGGTGCGGCGCACATCCTTCAGGAACTGCTGACAGCCAAGTCTGACGACGTTGCCGGTCGCTCGAAGATCTACGAGGCGATTGTGAAGGGTGAGGCCGACTTCGATCCGGGTCTACCCGAGTCGTTCAACGTTCTCGTGCGCGAGCTTCAGTCGCTCTGTCTTGACGTTGAGTTAATCAACAAGAAGGCGGTGGGCGAAGGCGGTATTGAAGAAGGCGTTGGCGAAGCGATCGTGACTAGCGCGGTAGAAGCGTAACGGATCTTAGTGTTTGGTATTTGGTACTTTGTTGATTCGCAAAACGACTTAACAAAGAACAAAGATCGAAGAACCAAGATCAAAGAATGTTGTTTCGTGTAATTGAACAACGGAGAAATTAAAGTGTTTCGATTCCAACAAGAAAAGACGCAACTGGCTCCCGACTTTGAGGCTATCCGTATCTCACTTGCGTCACCGGAAAAAATCCGGCAATGGTCGCATGGTGAGGTGACCAAACCAGAAACAATTAACTACCGCACCTTTAAACCGGAGCGCGACGGTTTGTTCTGCGCGCGCATTTTTGGTCCCGTCGCTGATTGGGAATGCCTCTGCGGCAAGTACAAACGCATGAAGCATCGCGGCGTGATCTGCGACAAGTGCGGAGTCGAGGTTACTCAGGCGAAGGTGCGTCGTGAACGACTGGGCCATATCGACCTCGCGAGCCCCTGTTCGCACGTCTGGTTTTTCAAAGGTCTTCCCAGCCGTATCGGTCACTTGCTCGACATTCCTCTGCGCGAACTCGAGAAAGTTCTCTATTTCGAGTCGTACATCGTGATCGATCCCGGCGATGTGCCCGGACTGAAAGAACGCGAGCTGGTGAGCGATGAGCGTTATCGCGAACTCGTGCGTGATTATCCGGCGCAGTTCGTCGCCAAGATGGGCGCCGAAGCGATCAAAGAACTGCTGGCAATGGTCGACGTCGAAGATCTCGCGACCGACCTGCGCAAGCGGATGAGGGAAGAGACGTCGCAACAGAAGAAGCTGAAGTATTCGAAGCGTTTGAAAGTTGCCACGAGTTTCCTGAAGTCCGGCAACCGGCCTGACTGGATGATCCTCGACGTGATTCCGGTTATTCCACCCGAGCTGCGACCACTTGTGCCGCTCGATGGCGGACGTTTCGCGACTTCGGATCTCAACGATCTCTATCGACGCGTGATCAATCGCAACAACCGTCTCAAGAAACTGATGGAGTTGCGGGCGCCGGAAGTTATCGTGCGCAACGAAAAGCGCATGCTTCAGGAAGCAGTCGATGCGTTATTCGATAACGGGCGCCGTGGCCGCGTGCTGCGTGGTGTCAACAATCGCCCGCTCAAGTCTCTGAGTGGAACGTTGAAAGGTAAGCAGGGACGTTTCCGTCAGAACCTGTTAGGCAAACGCGTCGACTACTCCGGGCGATCAGTTATTGTTGTCGGCCCGGAGCTGAAACTGCACCAGTGCGGTTTGCCGAAGAAAATGGCGCTCGAGTTGTTCAAGCCGTTTATCTACAACCAACTCGAGAAGCAGGCACATGCGGCGACCATCAAGCAGGCACGCGAAATGGTTGAACGCCAGGAGCCGGTAGTTTGGGACATCCTTGAGGAAGTGATTCGCGAGCACCCGGTGCTTCTGAATCGCGCTCCGACGCTGCACCGTCTCGGTATCCAGGCGTTTGAGCCGGTCCTCGTGGAAGGTAAAGCGATCAAGATCCATCCGCTCGTCTGTACGGCGTTCAACGCCGACTTCGACGGCGACCAGATGGCAGTGCACATTCCGCTGAGCCCTGAAGCCCAGATCGAAGCAGCGGTGTTGATGCTTTCGAGCAACAACATCCTGAGCCCTGCGAGTGGTCAGCCAATCGCAGTGCCTTCGCAGGACATCGTGCTCGGTATTTACTACCTAACTCGCGATCGCCCGGGTGCAAAAGGCGAAGGTCGCGTGTTTGCTTCGCTTGAAGAAGTGTTGCTCGCACTCGACGCCGGTGAAGTCACCACGCAAACGCCGATCAAACTTCGCATTCAGGGAGACTTGATCGACCTCGTTCAGGAACACGATCCGCAGGACATCCTGCGCGCTACGGTTCAGGACGACGTGCGTCGTGTGATTAACACGACCGTCGGACGCGTGATCTTCAACGATTCAATTCCTGCCGGTCTGCCATTCATCAACGGTACGTTGAAGAAGAAAGGCTTGCAGTCGCTGGTCAACTACTCGCACATCCGTTTGGGCCACGAGATGACCGTCAAGATGCTTGACGATCTCAAGACCCTCGGTTTCCTGTACGCAACCAAGGCCGGTATCTCGATCGGTATTGACGATCTCGTCACTCCGCCATCGAAGAGAGGCCTGGTCGACAAAGCCGACAAGGACGTGATTGCGGTCGAACAGCAGTATCTCGACGGCGTCATCACCAATGGTGAGCGCTACAACAAGGTCATTGCCATTTGGTCAGAAGTTACGGACAAAGTGGCAAAGGAAATGTTCAAGGCGATGGACGATCGCGAAAAGGCATCAGGCGAGTTGAATCCAATCCTGGTGATGAGCGATTCGGGAGCTAGAGGTAGTGCTCAACAGATTCGCCAGCTCGCCGGTATGCGCGGTCTGATGGCTCGCCCATCGGGTGAAATCATCGAGACTCCAATTCAGGCTAACTTCCGCGAAGGCTTGAACGTCTTGCAGTACTTCATCTCGACGCACGGTGCGCGCAAGGGTCTTGCTGATACGGCTTTGAAGACAGCCGACTCGGGTTATCTAACTCGCAGGCTTGTCGACGTGGCCCAGGATGTAATCATCAGCGAAGAAGATTGCGGCACTCTCCGTGGTATTCCTGCCAGCGCCATCATCGAAGGCGGCGAGGAGATCGAGTCGTTGCGCGATCGCATTGTGGGTCGCACGGCGCTCGAAGAGGTGGTTGATCCCATCGAGGGTCAGCCAATCGTCGAAGCCAACCAGGAGATCGACGAAGACCTGTCCTCCGAGATTCAGAGATCCGGCGTGCAGCGCGTTCGCATTCGTTCGGTGCTGACCTGCGAATCACGACGCGGCTGCTGCATCAAGTGCTACGGACGTAATCTCGCTACCGGGCGACCGGTGGAAATTGGCGAGGCAGTCGGTGTTATCGCAGCGCAGTCAATTGGCGAGCCCGGAACGCAGTTAACAATGCGTACGTTCCACATCGGCGGTACGGCTCGCCTGGAAGAGTCGTCGAAACACGAAGCACGTCAGGACGGCACCATCAAGTTCCTCGACTTGCAGACTGTTAAGAGTCGTAAGGGCGAACGCATCGCAATGAATCGTAACGGCTCCCTCGTCATTATCGATGACCGAGGCCGCGAGGCAGCGCGCTACCAGATAGTCTATGGAGCGC
Source organism: uncultured Acidobacteriota bacterium (assembly GCA_963708055.1). Classification (GTDB taxonomy): domain Bacteria; phylum Acidobacteriota; class Blastocatellia; order Pyrinomonadales; family Pyrinomonadaceae; genus PSRF01. The sequence goes on from OY970193.1 coordinate 5,382,618, forward strand.
ACATCCTCGTCGAAGACGGCAGCCGCGTCACACAGGATCAACTCCTGGCGACATGGGACCCGTTCACGTTTGCGATTCTGACCGAAGTTGCGGGTCACATTAAGTTCCAGGACTTGAAGGAAGGCGTGACGTTTGACGAAGAAGTAGACGAAGTGACGGGTCAGTCACGCATGGTCGTCAAAGACTCGCCTGACGAAAAGAAACAGCCGCGCCTGGAAATCCGCAGCGGCAGCAATAAGGTGCTGAAGACTTACCAGATGCCGGTGCGCGCGAACCTGATGGTGACCGACGGCGAAGATGTTGAGCCGGGCGATATCATTGCGAAGATCCCGCGCGAAACCACCAAGACCAAGGACATCACCGGTGGTCTGCCGCGCGTCGTCGAACTTTTCGAAGCACGACGACCTGCGGAAACCGCGGTCATGTCTGAAATTGACGGTACGGTTACGCTCGGCGCAATCTCCAAAGGAAAGCGCAAGCTGATCATTACCGGCGACGACGGTGAAGAGCGCGAGTACGACATCCCACGCGGTACGCACATCAACGTGCAGGATGGCGATCGCGTGCGTGCCGGCGAGGCGCTCATGGATGGACCACTGAACCCGCACGATATTCTGCGTGTTCTGGGTATGAGTCGTTTGCAGGAATATCTCGTAAACGAAATCCAGGAGGTCTATCGTCTGCAGGGTGTGAACATCAACGACAAGCACATCGAAGTGATTGTTCGTCAGATGTTGCGCTGGGTGAAGATCAAGGAAGTGGGCGACACCGAGTTTCTGCTCGAAGAGCAGGTCGATCGGTTCCGCTTCCAGGACGAGAACGAGCGGGTGCGACAGGAAGATGGCGAAGTGGCGCAGGCCGAGCCGCTCCTGTTGGGTATCACCAAGGCTTCGCTCTCGACCGATTCGTTCATCTCGGCCGCGTCGTTCCAGGAAACCACGCGCGTGTTGACGGAGGCTGCGATTTCGGGCCGCGTTGACTACCTGCGTGGTCTGAAGGAAAACGTGATCATGGGGCGGTTGATTCCAGCCGGAACCGGTATGGAATACTATCGCAACGTTGATATCGAACGTGATGAGACGGTCGACCACGGCAGGGAACGCGACCTCGATGAATTTCCGGATATCGTTGGCGGTCACGACATTGTCGTTCCGGCCCGCGAGCCGATCGTTGTGCCTGCAGCAACAGCGCCCAGCGAAGAAGAAGTCGTCGTCGAAAGCGCTCCAGACGCGGACGAATAGTCGTAGCTTTTAACTCAGGCCATCCACAGATTTCGCAGATTTTTCTGTGTAATCTGTGGATGGCTTTTTACTAGAGTCTATGAACCTAAAGCAGATCAAAGAGTTGGCCGGCGCTCGCAAAGCTGCGATGCCTGAGTTTGTGTCGCCGCAACTCGCGACCCTCGTAGACAAACCTCCCTCAGGCGATGCCTGGATACATGAGCTGAAGTTTGACGGTTACCGGCTGATATGTCATCTGAACGGCCGGGACATTCGTTTTTGGACCAGAAACCAGAAAGACTGGACCGCAAAGTTTGCTTCCGTGGCAAAAGCAGTCAAGGCACTCCCTTTGAAAAGCGCGATCCTCGATGGCGAGATCGTCGCATTAGACCCTTCGGGCCGCGCTAGTTTTCAACGTCTGCAACAGTCGATTAACAAGGGCGCGAGTTCGGGGTTGATCTTTCACATCTTCGATCTGATCTACATCGAAGGATTTAACATCACGCGCTGTCCACTGATCGAGCGAAAGCGTTTGCTCGCGGAGTTGCTCTCATCCGTAGACGAGCACGGGGTTTTGCGTTACAGCGATCATATTGAAGGAAGCGGCGTCGAGTTTTTCAACGAGGCCTGTAAGCACGGACTCGAAGGAATCGTCTCCAAACAGGCCGAGTCACTGTACGAATCCACCCGCAGTCGCAATTGGCTGAAGATCAAATGCATCAAGCGACAGGAATTTGTGATTGCCGGATACACGTTGTCTGACAAGGGAATCCCATTCAGTTCGCTGATTCTTGGTTTCTACGAAAAGGGCAAACTGATCTACGCCGGACGTGCGGGAACAGGTTATACGAACGCGATGCGGGTCGAGCTGCGCAAGATTTTAGATCGCATGGTCGTGAAGAAGCGCCCCTTTGAAGAAATTCCAAAAGATCCGGATCTGCGAAAAGCCGTCTGGACCGAGCCAAAGTTGGTGGGCGAGGTTGCGTTTACCGAATGGACCGATGAAGGAGTCATCCGGCATCCGTCGTTTCAGGGATTGCGCGAAGACAAGAAACCCCAGGATGTCGTCCGCGAAGAACCAACTTAAGCCACAGATTACACGGATAAATCCGGATCAAATCCGCGTTAATCTGTGGCTAAAAAAAGGAATCGTCTCTCTGATTGTGGGATGAGGAGTTGTTCAACGTTTAAGTTTGCACTCTTTAATGCTTCGCCTAACGCCTCACCACCAAACAGTAGCAACTTAGTTCCTGTTGGCGCCCACTCGATCAGCACGGATAGCTTTTGCATGAACTGGTCCAGGGCGCGACAAGTGATGAAGTCTACTGGCGGTGGTTCGACCTGTTCGAATGGGCGATTGATGATCGTTGCATTCAGGCGCAGTTGACGGAAAGCTTCACGCAGGAAGACGGCTTTTTTCTGGGAAGATTCGACTAGCGTGGCGTGCAAATCCGGTCGCGCGCTCAGGCAGGGAATAATTGGCAGACCGCCGCCCGAACCGATGTCTGCTACTTTTGCGTTCTGAGGTAAAAGTCTTAGTAACAGCAACGACTCCAGCACGTGCCTGACTGCAAACTCCTCCGGCGAACATGGCGCGACCAGATGTAGCCGACCGTTCCAATGTGTGAGTAAACTGTAGTACTTCGCGAGCTGTGTTACCGTTTCTTGAGACAGATCGAGGTCAAAGCTCGCCATGTTCGAGATTAATGATTGCTCGAATTCATTCATCGGTACAGAAGCATAGATCATGATTGACGATTTTGTTGAGCAGCATCACTTTATCGGAAACGCCGTCGCGCGTATTGTCCACGAACACGTTTCGAAACTCGCGACCCGCAGAGTAACGCCGGAAGCCACCCCGGCTGAGCTGGAAAAGCTTTTTGACGAACCATTGCCCGAACACGGGATTGCCATCGAAGAGATCCTGCAGCGTTTTCGCGACGACATCGCTCCGAACGCGATGGGGGTTCCAAGTCCGCGATACTTCGGTCAGTTTAATCCAACTCCGTTGCCAATCGGCGTCTGGGCCGACGCGTTGAGTTCGGTGCTCAATCAAAATGCGGGCGCGTGGCGCAATGGTCCAACGTCGGCGATGATCGAAGCTCGCGTGATGCGCTGGCTCTGCGATTTAGTGAACTATGGACCACAAAGTTTTGGGACGCTGGCGAGTGGCGGATCGGAAGCTAACCTGATTGCGTTGAAGTGTGCCAGGGATAAGGTTGCGGCCACTATCAAGGATCGCGGCGTCCGGACCGCACCGGCAGATTTGATGATCTACGCTTCGGAGCAATGTCACTATTCGATCGATAAGAGTGCGGATCTTCTGGGGCTTGGTCGTGAAGGTGTGCGAAAGATCCCGACCGACGAGCGTTTTCATATCCGGGTCGACGCTTTGCAAGAAGCGATCACCCGTGACCGGGAAGCAGGTTTGTTGCCGTGTTGTGTGGTTGGTGTTGCGGGCGCGACGTCCACTGGGATAGTCGATCCGCTTGATGAGCTTGCGGCCATCGCGCGCGCAAATGGCTGCTGGTACCACGTCGACGCAGCTTATGGTGGACCACTGGCGTTCTCTCCGAAGTACACGAGGATGCTTCGCGGGATCGAACTCGCGGATTCGATCACGTTCGATCCGCACAAGTGGATGTTTGTGCCGTTTTCATGTGGTGCAATGCTCGTGCGCGAGGGGGGAGGAGTGCTGCGAGAGGCCTTTGATATGACGCCGGAGTACTTGAGCGAAGATCGTGGCGGAACCGATGTAGAGTTTGATTTCTTCCGCTATGGTCAAATGGGCACGCGCCGGTTTAACTCCTTAAAGCTTTGGATGGCGATCAAGTTTATGGGCCGTGAAGGTTATCGAAAGACGGTTGAACACCAGATTGGATTGACCCAGTACCTTGCAGATCAACTTGATGCGCTACCGGATTTCAAACGAGTCGGAGAGGTTGAGACGGCGGTTTGCTGCTTCCGATATTTGCCGAAGCCGGATTTGGATGGTGTGGAAATCGATCGTTTGCAGCAGCGTTTGCAGCAGATCATCGAACGCAGTGGTGAGGCATGGTTGACGACGACGGTGTTGCACGGCCGCAGAGCTATGCGCGTGAATATCAACAGTTTCCTGACCGAACAGCATCATATTGATGATTTGGTAAAATTGCTCGTGCGTTCCGCGAAGGAACTGTAGGGGCGGCTCTCCGTGGCCGCTCTAGTCTGGAAATCAAGATCATCGAACGCTAGGGCGGCCACAGAGGGCCGCCCCTACGGATGCATTATGTTGACCAAATGGATTGCGGCTATTGTCTTGAGTGTGGCGTTTCAGGTCGCCGCGCTGGCGCAGACTGGCCCACGTTCGCTGCCAGCCGTGACCTCGCAAGCGCAATTCGACAACATCTCAATCACGTACGACGCGGGCACGCCTTACGCGCTTCCACACGCCATGATCGTGATCGATCGCCAAAACAAGAACAAGATCTATTACGTCAGCAAAAAGCGTTACCGCTTTCACAAAGACTTCGTCAACGGCACCTATCTCTCGCTTGAACGCGGTCGCGAATTTTTTGAAAACAACTATCTCAAGCCCAATCGTCGCTTCATTCTCGGCACGCTCGCATACCAGACGCCAGTCAAACGTTGGACCTTTGAGTTTTGGGAAGGCGATCTAATCCCGGCCGATCAGATTCAACTGACCTACGACGTGGTAAACAAAACCTTCTTCACCCCAGTCGCCTTTAAACCAAACTCGATGCGCCAGGAGGAACTATCAAAAGATCTGGCCGGTATCCAACGGGTACTGCAAAGCGACATCGCGAAGGAACAAGCGTACCAGGCGCTCAATATCGCCAAGGGCATCGGGCGTATTCACATCATCGAGAAGCTCGACGATCACGTTGAGATCGGCTCAAACGAAATCCTCGTGCTCGACGAAGTGCCGGTGCAACTGCCGCCGGTTGCCGGCATCATCGTCTCGCAACCATCAACACCGCTTTCGCACATCAATCTCCTCGCGAAGGGTTGGGGCATTCCCAACGCTTACATCAAAAACGCGAAGGAACTCTTCAAGCAGTACGACACCTACTGGGTCACGTTTGAAACCCTGCGCGAAAATTACAAGATCCAGCGTGCCAACAACGAACAGTTACGCGACTACGTGCAGCGCGAGAAAGAACGCGCTGACCTAATCAAGCCGGTCTCCAACTTGGCTGAAAAGCGTCTGTTGAGTCTAGCCCAACAACGCTCACGATCGAGTTTGGCTTATGGCGGCAAATCGGCAAATCTGGGTGAAGTGATCAACGCGCGTTTGCCGGGCATTGTTGTTCCTCGCGGTTTTACGATTCCGTTTCACTACTACGACGAGTTCATCACTCGTAACAGTCTCGACGCCACTATTCGCGACCTGATGGACGATCAGAAGTTCGTTCACGATCCTGCTTACCGCCGGCAACGATTGGTTGAACTGCGCCAGAAGATCGAGAACGCTGAATTCAATCCTGACTTGAAACGGAGCGTGCTTGAGCGGGTTGCCGGCGAATATGCGGGTAAGGGTCTGTTTGTGCGTAGCTCTTCGAATTCTGAAGACCTGCCCAACTTCAGCGGCGCCGGGCTTTACACTACCGTTCCAAACGTGCGCGGCGAACAACAGTTGATCGATGCGATCCGAAAGGTGTGGGCCTCGCTCTGGAACTTCGAAGCTTACGAAGCACGGGAACGTGCCGGGGTGGCCCATTCGAAGATTTTCATGGCGGTCTTGATTCAGGAAGGAATCAACTCGGAGAGTTCTGGTGTGATGATCAGCACCGATCCGTTTGACACTGAAAACAGAGGCGCGATCTATATCAGCGCGAAAAGAGGTTTGGGAATCAAGGTGGTTGAAGGCCAGCGCATCGCGGAGCAGTTACTGTTTCGACCACGCACAAACGCGGTTCAGGTGTTGACGCGTTCCGCTGAGGATAGTTTGTTGACGTTTGATGAAAACGGTGGCGTTAAGGAAGTGCCGATCGAAGGCGACCGAATCGTGTTGACTGATGATGTGGTCCGCCGGCTCGTGCGCGCGGCAACGGGGATCAAGCGCGTCTTTAGTAATCGTGAGCAGGATATTGAGTGGGCGTACATGAAGGGCCAGATTTACATTATTCAGGCGAGGCCGTTTATCGCGGGAGGTTAGTTGGATAAAGATTTACAAGATTTTCAGGATTTACAAGATAGATCTGTAGTCTTGAAAGTTTGGAAGTCTTGAAGGTTTGGAATCTCGAGACTCATCTTGTAAATCCTGAAACATCTTGTAAATCTTTATCCAATTCGTTTGACATTCCGGGCGCGTCTCGGGTATAAGCCGAGGACAATGTTTAGCACCGATCACGGCCATCATGCGTACTGGCATCACCACCACACCGGTGGCGGGCTGGCGATCGTGCTCACAGCGCTCAGAGAAACAAACTAGAAGCGCTAAAACGATTCCAAACCCCGCTACCGACGCGAAGCCGGTAGCGGGTTTTTCTTTGGACGAAAATCAGATGACCTCCAGGATTCCAGCCGGAATGCGTTACTACATCGGCGCCGAAGCTCGTTTGCGGCGGACCGTTGAGGATGTCGCAATGTCCGTCTTCGAAGGTTGGAATTACGAAGAGGTGATCACGCCCTCCGTCGATTATTACGATCTATTCGAGCAGGGGATGGGCCAACGCGAAGCCCAACGCGGTTTTCGTTTTACCGACAACGATGGACGTTTGCTTGCGCTGCGCCCGGATGTGACCAGTTCGGTGGCTCGCATGGCCGCGACGCTGTTATCGGAACGGCCGCGTCCGTTGCGGTTTTGTTATGCGGCGCCGGTATTTCGCCAGCAAACACAGTCGCACGCTGAATGGCGCCGCGAAAACACGCAACTCGGTTGTGAGCTGATTGGTGTTGGTGGAAAGCCGGCCGATCTCGAAGTGCTGCGGCTCGCCGCGGAGATTCTTTCGCGTTTAAATCTGACCTCGAGTTATTGCATCACCATTAACAACGTCGAAATTTTCAACGGTGTCGCAGCCCATTTAAATTTGGAAGCGAACGCTCGCGAGCAACTGCGTCGTTTGATCGACACTCGCGAAGCGGCTGAGTTGCAGCGCTTTCTCGAGAAGTATGACAGCGAAGAAGCGCGCGCTTTTTTCGAGCCCACGCAACTAACCGGCAAGCGTGATGTAATTGGCAAGGCGCGTCAAACGATCAGTAACGCGCGCTCGGTTGCGGCGCTTGATTCACTCGAAGAACTGTGGGCGGAAATCGAAACACTCGGGCTCGCGGATTCATTTGAGATCGATTTGGGCGACGTTTCGAGTCTCGATTACTACACGGGATTGAGTTTGAAGATTTTTGTTCATGGTGCGGGATCGAGTGTTGGGCGCGGTGGTCGTTACGACGGGTTAACTGGAAGTTTCGGGCGGGCTGAGCCGGCAGTTGGTTTCGTGCTGAATTTGGATGCGCTGACTGAGGTGCTGGCACGGCGCAGCGATCAAGAGTGATGATTACGATTGCGATCGCAAAAGGACGAATGCAGGACAGCGCGCTGGCGTTGCTGGCGCGGGCCGGGATCCGTTTGCACGACGATGCCGTAAATTCGCGCCGGCTCGCGCTCATGGATGAATCGAATCAGTATCGGTTCATCTTTGTGAAGCCTGCTGACGTGCCTGTTTATGTTGAGCATGGAATTGCTGACTGCGGCATTGTTGGTCGCGATGTGTTGCTTGAATCGGAAGCGGATCTGCTGTTGCCGTTGGACCTTGGCATCTCTCGTTGCCGGCTGGTGGTGGCTGCGGCTGATGCCCACGCGATGACGAAAGGGCAGGGGATGATCCGGGTGGCGACGAAGTATTCACAGATTACTCGTTCACACTTTGGCGCGCGCGGAATTCCGGTGGAGATTATTCAGCTTTCGGGATCTGTCGAACTCGCACCGGCGCTCGGTCTCGCCGACATGATCGTCGACCTGGTTGAAACGGGAGTCACGTTGCGTGAAAACGGGTTGACTGTGGTTGAGGAGATTGCGGAATCGACGGGACGTTTGGTTGTGAATCGGGCCAGTTATCAGTTGAAGGCCGCGGAAGTAGCACGATTGGTAAATGCTTTGAAGACAGTTATTTAGATAAGATTTACAAGATGTAACAAGATTAACTGGATGGCGTCTTAATGCGGATTATTCATCAAGCTGAACGGAAGGAGTTTTTCGAGCGGCTGGCTGCGCGTTCGGTGGCGTTGGATGGGGAGTTGCTGAAGACTGTCTCGTCGATCATCGACGACGTGAGAACGCGTGGAGATCAAGCGCTGATCGATTACACCGCTCGCTTTGATTCAGTTGAACTGACTTCGTCAGAAATCCGCATTAGTGACGAGGTGCTTCGACGTTACGCAGCCACTGCCGATGAACGCGTGGTGCGTGCGTTGCGAGAAGCGATTGGGAATGTGCGGCGGTTTCACGAGCGGCAGGTGGAGGAATCATGGACCATCACGCCGGCTGATGGTATTCAGTTGGGCCAACGAATAACGCCGCTCGATAGCGTCGGTTTGTATGTGCCGGGTGGCACTGCTGCTTATCCGTCGTCAGTGGTGATGAATGTGGTGCCGGCGCAGGTCGCAGGTGTCGAGCGCATTGTGGTGACAACGCCTCCGCGTACGCTCGCGGAAAGTCCGGCTGTTGCGGCAGCGTTACTTGAACTAAACGTGACCGAGGTCTATGCCGTCGGCGGCGCGCAGGCAATTGCGGCCCTTGCATTTGGCACCGAGACGATACCGCGCGTGGATAAGATCACTGGTCCAGGGAACAAGTATGTGGCGGCGGCGAAGCGACTTGTGTTTGGGGTGGTGGGAATCGATTCAATTGCCGGACCGACTGAGGTTGTGATGATTGCCGACGATACGGCGCGTGCGGATTTCGTTGCCGCGGATCTGCTGGCGCAAGCGGAACATGCGGAAGATGCTTCCGCGATTCTGATCACGAGTAGCGAAAGTCTGGCGACGAGTGTCGCACACGAAGTGAAAAAGCAAACCGAATCGTTGTCACGACGTGAGATCGTGAAACGATCATTAGATGAGTATGGCGCAATCATCCTGGTTGATGAATTGGATGAGGCGTGCGAGCTGGTGAATGAGTTGGCGCCGGAGCATGTCGAGATTGTCAGTAGTGATGACGAAGCTCTGGCGGCTAAGGTTCGTCATGCGGGGGCGATTTTCTGCGGAGCTTATACGCCCGAGGCAGTGGGTGATTACCTCGCTGGTCCAAATCATGTGTTGCCGACGGGAGGGACGGCGCGGTTTTCTTCGGCGTTGGGTGTTTATGATTTTGTGAAGCGGACGAGTTTGTTGCGGTACGAAAGAGAGGCGTTTGAGTCGCTGGCGTCGCAGGTCGCTGTACTGGCTGAGTGTGAAGGGTTATCAGCACATGCGAGGTCGGCATTGATTCGCAAGGAAGAATTACTCACGCGGCGACGCAGCGGCGCAGCGGAAGACGCGGAAATTGTTTAGCACTTGTTTCGTTGCGCCGTTGCGCCGCTGCGGGAGAAATATTAATTCATGAACGACGTACTCAATTCCATCAAACCGGCGGTGCGGGCGTTGCGCGCGTATTCGCTTTCGCCGCATCGCGCGACGGTTAAGATCAATCAGAACGAGAATCCCTGGGACGCGCCGCAGCGCATTAAAGATGAAGTTTTGCGCCGGTTTGCGGCCCGCAAATGGTCGCGTTACCCCGATTTTGTGCCTGTCAGTTTGCACGAGCGACTCGCACAGTTCGCCGGATGGAAACCTGAGGGAGTGATTGCCGGTAACGGTTCCAACGAGCTGATACAAGCACTATTGATGGTGACCGTTGCTGCGGGAAAAACAGTTCTGATTTCCGAGCCGACGTTTGCCCTCTACCGGCAAGTTGCGACAGTGCTCGGCGGTGAAGTTGCAAACGTTTCGCAGACCGCCAGTTTGCAATACGACAGCGATGCATTATTGAGATCTGTCGAAGAGCGACAACCGGACGTCACGATCATCTGTTCGCCAAACAATCCAACCGGTTGTGTGATTGACGACGCCGCGTTACGCGACTTGCTTCGTGCATCGCCAGGTCTGGTCGTGATTGATGAGGCGTATCATGAGTTTGCCGAACACTCGGTCGTGCCGTTGCTGCACGAACACGAGAATCTGATCGTTTTGCGCACCTTCTCGAAAGCCATGGCGTTCGCCGCCCTGCGCATCGGTTACTTGCTCGCTTCGCCTGACCTGACGCGCGAGATTCGCAAAGCCGTGTTGCCTTACAACCTGAACGCGTTTTCTCAAATTGCCGCGGAAGTGGCGGTTGATAATTATGAGACTGAACTGCGGCCGCTCGTGAAGCAGATCATCTCGGAGCGTGAGCGAGTGTTTGATGGGTTGTCACAAATCAATGGTTTTGCGCCCGTGCCTTCGAAGGGAAACTTCCTCGTGGTGAAATCGTCCATCGATCCGGCAACGATTTTTACGGGCTTGCTGGCGCACGATATTTTGATCCGCGATGTGAGCAAATATCCGATGCTCGGCGACTATTTCCGGCTCAGCATCGGTACAGTGGAAGAGAACGACAGACTACTGGAATCAATCCGTGAAATCAGTGGCTAAAATGATGAGCGAATTACGAACTGCGACTGTACATCGGAAGACGAAGGAAACCGACATCCGCGTCGAACTAAATCTCGACGGCAGTGGAAAATCGAGCATTTCGATCGGTGTGCCGTTTCTTGAGCACATGCTCGAGTTGTTTGCTAAACACGGTCTCTTCGATCTTCAGGTCATTTGCAAAGGCGACCTCGAAATTGACGATCATCATTCAGTTGAAGACATTGCGATCACGTTGGGCCAGGCCCTGGTCCAGGCGCTGGGCGATAAGTCGGGAATAAATCGTTACGGTGAAGCACTCGTGCCGATGGACGAAGCGTTGTGTCGTTCAGTGATCGATCTGTCGGGCCGGTTCTACCTGGTTTATGAAGTGCAAACGCGCCGGCAGATGATTGGAAACTTCTCCGTCGAGCTGGCGGAACACTTCTGGCGTTCGTTGGCGGAGACGGCGAAATTCAATCTGCATATTGATTGTTTGCGCGGTCGCAATACACATCACATTCTGGAAGGCACGTTCAAGGCGTCGGCGCGCGCGTTGCGACAAGCGGTTGAGCGTAACAGTCGCATCACTGGCGTTCCGAGTACGAAAGGATCGTTGTAAGCGGATGACGCAGATCGCAATCATCGATTACGGGGTTGGCAATTTGCGATCGGTCGAAAAGGCGTTTGCCGCTACTGGTTGCGAAGCGAAGATCACCGACGACGAAAGGGAACTGCGTGCAGCCGAACGGTTGGTGCTTCCCGGTGTTGGTGCTTTTGGTGCGTGTATGTCCGGACTGAGAGAGCGTGGTTTTGATCAGCTCGTACGTGAACGAGTGAATGAAGGAACACCGTTGCTTGGTGTTTGTGTCGGGATGCAGATGTTGTTTGAAGAGTCGGAGGAATTTGGCTCGACGCCGGGGTTGGGGTTGTTAAAGGGATCGGTGCGCAGGTTTGGAAGTGAACTTGTTGTGCCGCAGGTTGGGTGGAATCGAATTCAGCAACAACGAGAGCATGCGCTGTTTGAAGGCGTGGCGGAAGGGGCGTTCTGTTACTTTGTGCACTCGTTTTATTGTGCGCCGACGGATGAAAGTGTCGTCGTTGGGCAGACTGAGTATGGAAGTTCGTATGCGTCGGTAGTTGCGAAGGGGAATATTTGCGGGGTGCAGTTTCATCCGGAGAAGAGTCAGGATGTTGGGCTGCGGATGCTTAAAAACTTTAGTACAGGATTTACAAGATTTGCAGGATTGACAAGATGAATCTTGTTAATCATGGAAATCTTGTAAATCCTGTCAATGTATATGTTGGCTAAACGCATCATTCCGTGTCTCGACGTCGATAACGGTCGCGTGGTGAAGGGCATTCGCTTTCTCTCGCTGACTGACGCCGGTGACCCGGTGGAGCAGGCGAAGCGTTACGATCTCGAGGGTGCTGATGAGCTGACGTTTCTGGACATCACGGCGTCGTCCGATAGACGTGAGATCGTCGCGGAACTCGTGCGTCGCGTTGCTGATGAAGTTTTTATCCCGTTTACCGTCGGCGGTGGCTTGCGTTCAGTTGCAGATATACGCGCGATACTGCGGGCCGGAGCCGACAAGATCACGCTGAATACGGCCGCCGTCGAAGATCCGGAGTTGATAAAAGCATGCGCGGAAACGTTTGGCAGCCAGTGTGTCGTGGTAGCGATCGACGCTCGCAGGCGCGCGCAAGGTGGTTGGGAGGTTTTCACGCACGGCGGTCGCCGGCCCATTGGTTGGGATGCAATCGAGTGGTCTATGCGTGCGGAAAAGCTTGGAGCAGGCGAAATTTTGTTGACGAGCATGGACTGCGACGGCACGCGTAATGGTTACGATATCGAACTAACGCGCACCGTTTCCGATGCCGTACGAATTCCGGTGATCGCCTCAGGCGGCGCGGGCAAGGTCGAACATTTCTATGATGCGCTTACTGCTGGGGGCGCGAGTGCAGTGCTGGCAGCATCACTCTTTCACTTCGGCGAACTGTCGATTGGCGAACTGAAGACTTTTTTGCGAGGCCGCGGACTAGAGATCAGATGAGCGAGCTAAACTTCGACGAGATACGGTTTGACGAACACGGCCTGATACCGGCGATCGTTCAGGATGCTGCCACTCGCGAGGTGCTCACGCTTGCTTACATGAACCAGGAAAGCCTCGCACGAACCATCGAAACGAAGCAAACATGGTTTTGGTCGCGTTCACGACAAACGCTCTGGCACAAAGGCGAAACGTCCGGAAACACGCAGGAAGTTGTAAGTCTCGCACTCGACTGTGATCGCGACGCGATTGTGGTGCTGGTTAATCCGGCTGGTCCAGCTTGTCATACGGGCGCCGTGTCTTGTTTTGATCTGGAACCGTCACCGCAGAATCTCGGCACTGTGCTCGATCAACTGTACCTGCTGATCAAGAGTCGCGAGCGTGATCGGCCTGAAGGTTCATACACGACCTATCTCTTCGAAGCGGGGCTGGATAAGATACTCAAGAAAGTCGGTGAAGAGTCGGCCGAGACGATCATTGCGGCCAAGAATGAAGACCAGGAGCGTGTCACTTCGGAGGCTGCGGATCTGATTTATCACCTGCTGGTTTTGTTGGTGGCACGTGGTGTTAGTCTCGCGGAGATTTCAGCAGAACTCGGGCGACGCAGAAAGGGTCAAAGTGCAAACCGAACTAAGTGAACTGCTTGAGTTCGCGGTTGATCTCGCGCGCGGCGCCGGCGGGATCACGTTGCAGTACTTTCGCAAAAAGCCGGAAACCAACACGAAGTCGGATGGGAGTTATGTGACGATTGCGGATCGAGAAGCCGAAAGTTATCTGCGCCGTCGAATTGCGGAGCGATTTCCTGACGACGGCATTCTCGGTGAAGAAGAAGGTGAATCGCAGGGCAGGTCAGGAAGACGTTGGATTTTGGATCCGATCGACGGCACCTTTGCTTTTGTGCATGGCGTGCCGTTTTACGGAGTGTTGATTGCGCTCGAGATCGAGGGTGAGTTGAGTATCGGCGTGGTGAACATACCGGCGCTTGGTGAGATTGTTTCTGCGGCAAAAGGTGCGGGCTGTTTCTTGAATGGCGAACCGGCGAGAGTTTCGGCAACGGCTGAGTTGAAAGACGCGCTGTTGTTGTCGACAGACTTTGCCGCGTGTGAGCGATACGGATTCGGAAACGCAGCGGAGTTGTTGCAGAGCCGGGCGAAGACCAGTCGCACCTGGGGCGACTGTTACGGTTATGTGCTGGTGGCAACTGGACGCGCGGACGTGATGCTTGATCCGGTTATGAATCTCTGGGATTGCGCGCCGTTGTTGCCGATCATGGAGGAAGCCGGTGGGACGTTTACTGACTGGACTGGCACTCGAACGGCGCATGGTGGCAATTCGATCGCGACGAATGGAAAGTTGTTTGATGAAGTGATGGCGCTGGTGGGCCAGCATTGATTTCTCACGCGGCGGCGCAACGACGCGGCGATTTGCCTACTTCGTTGCGCCGTTGCGTCGCCGCGTGAGAAAAATTTCTTTGCCTTGGAATGTCAACGATGATCGTTATACCGGCGATTGATTTAAAAAACGGTCAGTGCGTGCGTCTGTTGCAGGGACGCAAATCGGAGATGACTGTTTACAATCAAAATCCCGTTGAGGTCGCGGAAGAGTTTGCGTCTGCCGGCGCGGAGATCATTCATGTAGTGGATCTCGACGGCGCTTTTAACGAAACTGATTCGCCGAATCGCGGGGTGGTTAAGAGTATTGCTGAGTCGGTAAACGTCCCGATCGAATTCGGTGGTGGCATCAGAACGCTTGACGATGTACAACAGCTTTGCGATGCGGGTGTTGCTCGCGTTGTATTGGGAACAGTGGCAGCGGAATCACCGGAGTTGTTGGACCAGTTTGTGCGGCGGTTTCCCACGCAGATCTGTGTCGGGATAGACGCGCGCGACGGTCGTGTTATGACGCGCGGTTGGGAATCGGCGGCCGCGGTTATGGCAATCGATCTCGCCCGTCAGGTTGCCGAGTGTGGAGTGGGTCGGATTATCTATACTGATATTTCTCGCGACGGAATGCTGGGTGGTCCAAACGTCGAGCAAACACTTGCCGTCGCTCGATCCGCGAATGTAAAAGTGACTGCATCGGGCGGAGTGTCGAGCCTCGACGACATACAGCGCCTGCGCGACGCAGGTGATTCTCGTCTTGACAGCGTCATCGTCGGCAAAGCTTTATACGAAGGAAAGTTTAAGCTCGAAGAAGCGATTATGGTTGCGAGTTGATACAAGACTATGAGTGAAACAATTTTCAATGAAGGAATTCTGAACGGACGCGTTGCATTCGTGACCGGCGGCGGAACCGGAATTACCGGCGGCGTGGCGCGGGCACTCGCGGAATCAGGCGCGGCCGTCGCGCTGGTGAGCCGTAAGTTGGACCATTTACAGCCGGCCGCGGATGCCATTAACAATAATGGCGGCAAAGCTTTAGCAGTACCTGCTGATGTTCGTAACCCGGAAGAAGTGGAGAAGGCCGTCGCCCAAACTATTGAACACTTCGGCAAGATCGACATCGTTGTGAATGGCGCAGCGGGTAATTTTCTCTGCAAGGCTGAGGAGATGTCGCCCAACGGTTTTGGAACGGTGGTGGACATCGATCTGAAAGGCACGTTCAACGTATGCCGCGCGACTTTTGAGCAGCTCAAAGAGCATCGCGGGCAAATACTGAACATTAGCGCCACGCTGCATTATCTCGGCACGCCGATGCAGCTTCACGTGTCGGCCGCAAAAGCCGGTGTCGACGCGTTGACACGCAATCTCGCGGTCGAATGGGGGCGTTATGGAATCCGCGTGAATGCGATTGCGCCTGGTCCAATCGAAGATACGGAAGGAATGAGTCGATTGGTGCCTGAGCCGACGAAAGAACGTTTGCGCAAGGGAATTCCGCTCGGTCGTTTTGGTCGTATCGCCGACATTGAGAAGTCGGCCGTGTTTATCTGTTCCGATGCCGCGAGTTTTATTAATGGAGTTGTGCTGGTGGTTGACGGCGGTTTGTGGCTCGCGAGTGGCCGGTTGGTTTAGAAAATGCTCGATCTGCAACCATCATCATTCGAGGCTTTTGAGCGCGAGGCGGGGCAGGGAAATGTTGTTCCCGTGGTGCGTTCGGTGCTGGCGGATCTGCACACACCGGTCGGTACCTTTATGCGTATCGCCGGCGATTCGCCTTACTCGTTTCTGCTCGAGTCGGTTGAAGGCGGTGAACGAATTGCGCGCTACTCCTTTATCGGCGCCGATCCGGAGATGATCGTGCGCGGCAAAGGAATGCAGACCTACGTCGAACGCGATGGCAAGACGGAGTCGTTTCCAATCGTAGCCACCGAGTGGGTGAGAGATTACTTCCGCGGTCGTTCTCTCTCTCGCCGGCCAGGTCTCGTGCCTTTTGCGGGCGGGGCTGTCGGATATGTCGGTTATGACGCAGCGCAGTGGTTTGAACCAGCCTTACGTGATAATCAAACGCAACCACTCGAAGGACCAACTGACGCGGTCTGGATGTTTTATCGCAACGTGATCGCTTTCGATCGCGTGAAGCAGCGCCTCGAGATCGTCTCGATTGTTTTCACCGAAGAGGCGGAAGGTAGTCGCGACCGTTTGCGTGAAATGTACGATCAGGCGGTAGCACGCACTAAAGCGGTGGAAAGCAGGATCTTTGACGCTGGTTCTGGCCCAGCTTCGGCTGTTGCTCGTGACGAGAATGCCGGAAACATTTCGCTGAAATCAAATTGGACGCGCCGCGCCTTCGAAGAGGCAGTGCGTTTGGTCAAGGACCACATCGCTGCCGGTGATTGTTATCAGGTGGTGTTGTCGCAAAGATTCTCGGCCAAGTTTGCCGGTGATCCATTGCTCATCTATCGCGCGTTGCGCGCCATCAATCCTTCGCCTTACATGTTTTTCCTGCGACTCGGAGACGAGACGGTGGTTGGCGCGTCGCCGGAGATGCTGGTGCGTTGTCATGGACAGCGACTCGACTATCGCCCAATCGCCGGCACCAGAAAACGCGGTGCAACTGAGACGGAAGATTGGATGTTGGGCGAGGATCTGAAGTCAGACGAAAAGGAAATCGCCGAGCACATGATGCTTGTCGATCTTGGGCGCAACGATCTGGGACGTGTTTCTGATTATGGTTCCGTCAAGGTTGATGATCTGATGCGCGTTGAGCGCTATTCTCACGTGCAACATCTGGAGACCAGTTTGCGATCGCGTTTACGCGACGGTCTCGATCGTTTCGATGCGCTGGCCTCGTGTTTTCCTGCCGGAACGGTAACCGGAGCGCCGAAGATTCGCGCGATGGAGATCATTCGCGGCCTTGAACCGGATCGGCGCGGTATCTATGCAGGTTCAGTGTTGTACATGGATTATGCTGACAATCTCGACTCGTGTATCGCGATCAGGACGATCGTTTTGCGCAATGGCGAAGCGATGGTGCAGGCTGGAGCAGGGATTGTGGCGGATTCGATACCGGAACATGAATACGCGGAGACGGTAAACAAAGCGCGTGCGATGTTTCGTGCAATCGAGATGGCGCAGCGAGGTTTCTAAACAGGATGTTTTTCAAGATGAGCAGGATGGGGTTGATATTGCTTGGATTGATGGCGATGGTTACGTCTGCGTTTGCGCAGTCGAATACTCCAATCGAAGCGCCAAAGAAGGCGAACGCGAGAGCAGAAACTCCGGCGCCCGCTGCACCGGCAGAGCCGTTTGATGGCGCGTCAGTTGAGAAGATGGCGAGTCATTGCGTGACGCTCGAGACCGAAGTGGGCGCGATCGAGATCGCGATGATGCCGGAAGTTGCGCCAGAGTCAGTGAGAAACTTTCTCAACCTGTCAGCTACCGGCGCGCTTGATACCACGACCTTTAGTCGAGTAGTAAAGGGATTTGTGATCCAGGGTGGTAACCTGCAAACGAGTGAGAAGTGGAGTGCTGAGCTTTCAAGACGGATGGCTCGCAAGCTACCCGATGAGCCCGGTCTGATAAAACACGAACGTGGGATCGTTTCGATGGCGCGCCCTGACGAGCCAAATAGTGCGACCACACACTTCTTTATTCTTGCCGGACCTGGTCAACATCTGAACAGCAAGTTCTCGGCGTTTGGCAGCGTCACGAAAGGAATGGAAGTGGTCGATGCGATCAACCAGGCGCCGGGCGAAGGTGAGAAACCGGAGAAGCCGGTGAAAATAGTTCGTGCGGTTGTAATGCCATGCAAAAAGTAACGCTCTATTTACTGATCGTCAGCTTGTTGATTTTTAGCGGCTGTGCGGAACCTGAGGGGCCGGCTGAGGCGACGCCTGAAGCGGCGCAACGCTATCTCAAGTTGCGTGGATTTGATTTCACCGAGAACGGTTACTTTGCCGCTGCCCAGGCCCGTGACCTGATGGCATTGAAGATGTTCGTGGAGGCAGGCATCAATCGCAACGCGCAGGACGGCGATGGTCGAACAGTCTTGATTTCAGCAGCAGCGCGCGGCGATCTCGAAGTGGTTAATGCACTCTTCACGCATAAGGTTGACCTCAACGTTAAGGATAAACGTGGCTACACCGCACTCAGCCATGCAATCGACGCGATGTATGAAGAGGTTGTTGACGCTCTGTTAAGCCGTCCGAATCTCGATCCGAATGTTCGCGGATTGAACGGCAGGCCGGCGCTCTCGGCTTACGTCTGGCGCGAAGATAAAGGCAAAGTCGAACGACTGCTTGCACTCGGTGCGGATGTAAACGCAAAGGACAACGACAGCGATACACCGTTGCACGGCGCTGCGCAGTCGGGAAATGTCGAGATCATGCAGCTACTGCTTGATAAAGGCGCGGACGTGAATGCTAAAAACTCGGTAGGCGGCACGCCGTTGATGTGGACCGCGGTTCACGGACACGAAAAAGCGGCGCGTCTTTTGTTGAGTAGCGGCGCCGATGCCTCGCTGAAAGATGAGGATGGAGTTACCGCTGCTCAGTGGGCGACGCGAAATAATAAAACGGGTGTGGCAGCGCTGTTGAGAGGTAAGTGATAAAGGACTTAACTTGTTACTCGTAATCGACAACTACGATTCGTTCACTTACAACCTGGTCCAATATCTGGGGGAACTGGGTGCGACGGTTGAAGTGCGCCGCAACGATCGCGTCACGCTCGACGAGATTGAAAACAGTTTGCGTCCGGAGCGAATTGTTATCTCTCCCGGGCCGGGAACTCCCGACGACGCAGGTATAACGTTGAATGTAATCTCACACTTCGCCGGAAAAATTCCTTTGCTGGGTGTGTGCCTGGGCCACCAGGCCATCGGCCAGGCATTTGGCGGCAGAGTGGTTCGCGCTCCTGAGTTAATGCATGGCAAAGCGTCGGAAGTTTCTCATGACGGCAAGACGATCTTTGCGGGCATAAAAGACCAGTTCGTGGCCGGACGTTATCACTCGCTGATTGTTGAAAAAGAATCCTTGCCGGCGAGCCTCGAGGTGTCGGCCTCAACTGCTGACGACATCATTATGGGTTTGCGTCATCGTGAGTTGAAAGTCGAAGGTGTGCAGTTTCATCCCGAATCGATCCTCACGTCGGACGGCAAGCAACTGCTTGCAAACTTCCTGAAACTCTGAGACTTCACGCACATGGTTCATCTTCGTTTACCTTATTTTCTTGCGCGGCTCGTTCGTCATCAGGACTTGAGTCGTGAAGAGGCGTTTGAACTGCTCGAAGCGCTGTTGGATGCCGAAGCGACTGACGCGCAGATCGCCGGCGCTTTGGTGGCGCTGGCGTCGAAAGGTGAAACGGTTGCAGAGCTAACCGGAATGGCTGAAGGATTGCGCTCGCGTGCCGTGCGCGTGATCTCGCGACACCAGTGTTTTATCGACACCGCCGGAACCGGATCCAGTAGCGCCAAAACTTTCAACCTCTCGACTGCCGCGGCGTTTGTTATCGCCGGCGCCGGATTGCCGGTCGCCAAACACGGCAATCGTGCTGCGAGCAGTAAGTCGGGAAGTGCTGATCTGTTGACGGCGCTTGATGTCAACGTTTCCGCGATACCGCTGGTCTCAGAAAATGCGCTCAACGAGATCGGGATCTGTTTCATGTTTGCGCCGCTTTATCACGGCGCGACGGCGAGAGTGGCGGGCATTCGGCGGCAACTGGGCATTCACACCACGTTCAATCTGCTGGGACCGTTAAGTAATCCGGCAGATGCGCCGCGCCAGCTCATTGGAGTGTGGCGAAAAGATCTGGTTGAAACAATGGCGCGCGTGCTGGCAGAGCTGGGGACTGAGCGTGCCTGGGTGGTCCATGGAGTTGACGGGTTGGATGAAATCACACTTACCGGAAAGACGGTGGTCGCTGAAGCACAGAATGGACAGGTGAAGGGCTTTGAGATCAGCCCGGAGGATTTTGGGTTTGAAAGAGGATCATTGGACCACTTGCGTGGCGGCGACGCGGAAGCGAATGCGGGAATTGTCAGTGCCGTGCTGGATGGTTCACGCCGGGATGAAGCGCGGTCGTTGGTGATCATGAATGCGGCTGCGGCGCTCTACGTCGGCGGTGCTGCGGCGGATCTGCGTGAAGGTGCGAAGCTGGCGGCGGAGTCGATTGATAGTGGAGCCGCACGGCGCAAACTGGCACTGCTGGTCGAAGCAACGAGCGGGTAATTTACTCACGCGGCGTCTTCCGCTGCGTCGTCGCGCCGCTGCGTGAGTTACTCTTCCTAACAATGAACGTACTCTCCGAAATCATCGCGAAGAAACGAGATCGTGTTCTCGCGTCAAAGGAGGCGGTGGCGCCGGCACAGATGCGTGACCTGGCGAAAGAACGACGGAGCACCGCCTCGCCGCACGCGTTCCTAACCGCATTACGAAGTGACGGGATCAACATCATCGCGGAATTCAAACGCCGCTCTCCATCCAAAGGTCTGATCCGGCCTGACGCCGATCTTATTCAGATAGTGACAAGCTATGAATCAGGTGGCGCGGTCGCGCTTTCCGTACTGACTGAAGGAGACTACTTCTCGGGATCACTAGACGATCTGCGGACAGTGAAGTCGACCGTCAAACTGCCGGTGCTGCGCAAAGATTTTGTATTCGATGAATACCAGGTTCATGAATCCGCGGCGGCCGGAGCCGATGCTATTTTATTGATCGTTGCCGCGCTGGACGACGAGACGTTATGGCAGCTACGAGTGTTGGCTGAAGACGAGCTTGGCATGGACGCCCTTGTCGAGGTCCATACCCACGCTGAATTAAAACGGGCCTTTGCCACTGGCGCGAAGTTAATCGGTGTCAACAATCGCGACCTGCGCACTTTTGAAACGTCACTCGAGACTTCATTCTCCCTGATCCATGACGCTCCGCCCGATGCTTTACTGGTGAGCGAAAGCGGTCTGCACACGTCCGACGACCTGCGACGATTGCACGAAGCGGGTTTTCGCGGCTTTCTGATCGGCGAAACATTGATGCGCGCTGACCATCCTGAATCAGTATTACGCGCCCTGCGAGGTGTTAATGCATGACCGTGATAAAGATCTGCGGCATCACCAATCTTGAAGACGCGATCATGGCGGTCGAAGCCGGCGCGGACGCGCTCGGTTTCAACTTCTATCAACCGAGTCCGCGTTACACTACCCCGCAACAGGCAAGGGAAATTATCGAACAACTTCCTGATTCGATATTGAAAGTCGGCGTTTTCGTTAATGAAACCACCCCCGAGATCGTAAGAAATATTGCAGAGCAAGCCGGTCTAACAGCATTGCAACTACACGGCGACGAGTCGCCTGACTATTGTCACGAACTTGCCGCGACGCACGACGTAATCAAAGTGTTTGCTGTCGCCCGTGATTTCGACATCACTGTGGTCCATCGTTACGAGATAACTGCTGTCATGCTCGATACGAAGCACAATACTTTACGCGGCGGCACCGGCAACACGTTCGACTGGTCCATAGCACAGGAGGTCAGCAAAACCGTTTCAAAACTTTATCTCGCCGGTGGCCTATCGCCCGAGAATGTTGCGGATGCCGTCGAAAGGGTGCGCCCCTTTGCCGTCGACGCCTGTAGCGCCCTTGAAAGTGAGCCCGGTAAAAAAGATCACAAACGTGTGCGAGAATTCGTGCGTGCTGTACGAAATGTGAGTGACCTGCGGAGCGTTAAACCTTGACGTTTCCCTACAGTCGCGGGGTATCCTAGCCGTGCCCCAATTTCTAAAACTTTCGGATAGTCCTCCCCGGAATAACTGATTGAATTGCTGACCTCTCCAAGTCTAACTATGATTCCGCGGCCGGAAAAAGAACCCATTACCCGACCTTCCGAGCGTGCGCGCGGCCGCGTACTGCTGATCACGGAACACAAACAACCGCGCTTCGTTGACACAGTCGCCTTGCGCGGCATCGATGTCTTTGGCGTTGCAAATGGAACGGCGGCAATGGTCTCGCTGACCCGCACTCGTCCGCATCTCGTCATTGCACACGCCTCGACGCGTGGCTTGCGAATGAAAGAGATGGCGAAGATATTGGCCCAGGCTGAAGATGGCATTCCGCTGATTCTGACCGGCACAGAGCCTTCGACAGTGGCGCTTCGCGCAGCCGCGATCGCCGACGGCGCGTTTGATTACTTTGCGCTGCCTGATGAGTTCGAATTGCTGGTCGAGCGAACTCAGCAATTGGTCCTGTTTCGGCAGAAGATCGATCTCCTGAGGGCTGATGCCGATCTGGATTCGCTTACCGGTCTCGCCAATCGCCGTCGCTTTCGTGTCGCGCTCAATCGCGAAGTGGAACGATGGCGACGCTATCGCGTGCCGTGTGCGTTGCTGATGCTCGATATCGATCATCTCAAGTTAGTCAACGATCAATTTGGTCATCCGGTGGGCGACATGGTGATCCGGCAGATCGCGCAGACGCTGAAGGAAGTGTCACGCGATAATGATACGGCTGCTCGACTCGGTGGCGAGGAGTTTGCGATGTTACTCGCAGGTGTTGATTTGCAACGGGCGGTTGCGGCGGCTGAAAGATTGAGAGCGGTGTTGGGCCAAAAACGTGTCGAAGGTATTGGTACTGTTACCGTGAGCATTGGCGTCGCGGGATGCCCGGAGAGCGCCACTTCGGAGAGAATGCTTTACTCCGCGAGCGATGACGCGTTGTACGTTTCAAAGAATTCAGGACGCGATCGAGTGTCAGTCGCGCCGCCCATGCAGGAAAAATTGCCGGGCGTTTGAATTAAAAGTCGAGTTTACAAGATTAACAAGATTTACATGATTGAATCTTGTCAATCCTGTAAATCTTGTCCATCTTGTATCTAATGGCTTCATCAATTCCACAACCTGACTCGCTTGGTCACTGGGGCCAGTACGGCGGCCGCTTTGTGCCGGAAACGCTGATGGCGCCACTCGAGGAGTTGACGGCTGCCTATCTTGCAAGCCGTGATGATGAATCGTTTCAAACGGAACTTCACGCTCTGCTGAAAAACTTCGCCGGCCGTCCAACACCGCTCTTTCACGCAGCCAGGCTGAGCGATCATTCCGGCGGCGCAACCATCTATCTCAAACGTGAAGATCTCCTCCACACAGGCGCTCACAAAATAAACAACACGATTGGACAAGTGCTCCTGGCGCGGCGGATGAACAAGCACCGTATCGTCGCGGAAACAGGTGCGGGCCAGCACGGCGTTGCCACCGCGACCGTCTGCGCGTTGTTTGGTCTCGAATGCGTCGTTTACATGGGCGCTGAAGATATGCGCCGGCAAGCGTTAAATGTCTTTCGTATGCAGCTCATGGGTGCGGAAGTTCGTGAAGTAAACGCCGGATCCAGAACGCTGAAAGACGCGATCAACGAAGCACTCCGCGACTGGGTAACAAACGTCGGCGATACATATTATCTGCTCGGCAGTGCGCTTGGACCGCATCCATATCCGCTCATGGTGCGCGACTTTCAAAGTGTGATTGGCCGCGAAGCGCGTGCCCAAATTCTCGAGCACGAAGGTCGCTTACCTGAGGTGCTGATTGCATGTGTCGGCGGAGGCTCGAATTCGATTGGACTGTTTCATCCGTTTCTCGCTGATTCGTCTATCAGGATGATTGGTGTCGAGGCCGGTGGCTCGGGCGATCAGTTGGGCCAGCACGCCGCCCGCTTTAACGCGGGTGGTGGCGGTCGACCCGGGGTGTTGCAGGGAACATTGAGTTACGTTTTGCAGGATGAAAATGGCCAGGTAGCGGCGACCCACTCAGTTTCGGCCGGTCTCGATTATCCGTCCATCGGTCCGGAACACGCATATCTGCACGACGCGCAGCGCGTTGAGTATGTTTCCGTTACTGATGCTGAAGCTCTGGAAGCGTTTCAATTGCTCTCCAAAGTTGAAGGAATAATTCCTGCGCTCGAGTCGGCCCACGCGGTGGCGCAGGCGATCAAGACCGCGCGTGAGATGAAGCGAGATCAAGTCATGATTGTGAATCTCTCCGGGCGTGGGGACAAAGACATCAATTCAGTACGTGAAGAGCTGGAGTCGGTAAACGTTGGGAAGAATCACTGACGCTTTTACAACTCTGAAGCGCGATGGGAAGAAGGGATTCATACCCTTTATCACCGCCGGCGATCCGGATCTGGCTACTACTGAAGAGCTGCTGATTACTCTCTCGCAATCCGGTGCGACCGTGATTGAGCTCGGCGTTCCATTCAGCGATCCGATGGCGGATGGACCAGTGATTCAACGTGCCTCAGAACGGGCGTTGAAACACAAGTTTGGTTTGCCTGAAATTTTTGAGGTCGTCGCCCGGGTCCGAAAACAGATCGATACGCCGATCATTCTTTTCAGTTACTACAATCCACTTTTCCAGTTTGGGCTTAAACGACTCGCCGCTTCTGCACGCGATGCGGGGCTCGATGGCGTATTGGTTACAGATCTCACGCCTGAGGAGGCGGGCGAGTTTGAAACGGAACTGCGCGCCCACGAGTTGGACATGATCTT
Organism: uncultured Acidobacteriota bacterium; assembly: GCA_963708055.1. Taxonomy (GTDB): domain Bacteria; phylum Acidobacteriota; class Blastocatellia; order Pyrinomonadales; family Pyrinomonadaceae; genus PSRF01. The sequence goes on from OY970193.1 coordinate 5,407,379, forward strand.
TTTAATCGCGCCCACTTCCACCGATGAACGCCTGAAGCTGGTTGCGCAACACGCAAGCGGGTTTATTTATGCTGTATCGCGTGCGGGAGTTACTGGGACGCGTGAAACGGTTAGCATCGAGGCAGAGAAACTGGTCGATCGCATGCGACAGTTTTCAGCGTTGCCGGTAGCCGTCGGTTTTGGAATTTCAAATGCTGCGCAGGTTGCTGATGTGCAGCGCTACGCGGATGCGGTAGTCGTGGGGTCGGCAATAGTTGCCGAGATGGAACGACTGTCAGAATCACCTGATTTGGTAGAACAGCTCGGTAAGTTTTTGGCCGGATTAACAAGATTGGCAGGCTGAAGATGATTCAGGTTGTAAACGAGTGAATCCTGTATTAAAGTGCCTGCGAACGCACGTTTAAGCCTCAGGTGATACAGATTCATCTGTGTAATCTTGTAGATAATCTGTGTAATCTGTGGACAACCTCACGAGGGTCAGAAAACCTCACCCTCTGGAACCGAAAATTTGTCTGTTGCAAGTGTGAAACACTGTGCTATCATCTGCTCACTTCCGAGAAGAGGAGCAGAAGAAAGAGATGTATGCCATGGCAGAAGACCGAACGAGTGGAGACCGCGGCAGGGCAGTAGACGCCGCGCTGGCAAATATTGAAAAGCGGTTTGGCAAGGGATCGATTATGCGTCTCGGGGAGCGTGAAGTGTCGGATATACCGGCAATTTCGACGACTTCACTGAGCCTCGATGCAGCGATTGGCGTGGGTGGCGTGCCCCGCGGTCGTATCGTCGAGATTTATGGGCCAGAGAGTTCCGGCAAGACCACGCTCGCGTTGCATATCGTAGCGGAAGCTCAAAAAGCGGGTGGCGTGGCTGCGTATATCGACGCGGAACACGCAATGGATGCCGACTATGCCGGCAAGCTTGGCGTTGATGTAGACCAGTTGCTGATCTCACAACCGGATTCCGGTGAACAGGCGCTGGAAATTGCCGAAGCGCTGGTGCGCTCGAATGGAGTGGATGTAATTGTCGTCGATTCAGTGGCGGCACTCGTCCCGCGCGCGGAACTTGATGGCGAGATGGGCGATTCATTACCGGGATTGCAGGCGCGCTTGATGTCGCAGGCGCTGCGCAAGCTTACGGCGATTGTGGCGCAGTCAAATACCTGCTTTATATTCATCAACCAGATTCGCGAAAAGATTGGCGTCATGTTTGGCAATCCGGAAACGACCACCGGCGGCCGGGCGCTCAAGTTTTACTCTTCTCTGCGACTCGATATCCGCCGCATTGGCGCCATTAAGGATGGCGATCGCGTGGCTGGTAATCGCACGAAAGTTAAAGTTGCCAAAAACAAAGTGGCGCCGCCGTTTCGTGAGGCTGAATTCGACATCATGTATGGCGAAGGCATTTCCCGCGAAGGCGATCTACTCGACCTGGCGGTTGTGCAACGTGCGGTGGAGAAGAGCGGGGCATGGTTCTCGTACAAAGGCGAACGGCTTGGCCAGGGACGTGAGAATGCCAAGACGGCGTTAAGAGACAATCCGGAAATGTTGCGAAAGATTGAGCGCGATGTGAAAGTGAAGTTGGGATTACCGGTTCGCGAGGAACCGGAGCCCACGAACGCGAAAGCCGCAACGAAGTAAATTCAAAGCTACCAAAAGGCACAAAAAGCACAAATAATGAGTTTTACTCAATCATTTGTGCTTCTTGTGCCTTTTTGTGGCGTAAACTGTTGTTGATGTCATCGGTCCTCATTAAAAACGGAACACTGATCACGATGGATTCCGCGAACACCATCGTGCGCGGTGATCTACTCGTCACCGGTGAACACATCGCGCAGATTGGTGGTCCAACACCAACTGCCGACGTCGTGATCGACGCCGCTGGTTGTGCAGTGATTCCCGGATTTGTCCAAACGCACATTCATCTCTGTCAAACAATCTTTCGCGGCGCCGCCGACGATCTCGCGCTTATCGACTGGTTGAAACAGCGCGTTTGGCCCATGGAGGCCGCGCACACTGGTGCCTCGATCAAAGCTTCCGCGCGTTTGGGCATTGCCGAACTGATCAAAGGTGGGACCACCTGCGCGTTGACAATGGAAACGGTGAATCACACCGCCGAAGTTTTTCAGGTAGTTGACGAGAGTGGATTTCGCGCCACGGTCGGCAAGTGCATGATGGACAAAGGCGATGAAGTACCGCTTGCGTTGCAGGAGCAGACTGAAAATTCGATAGCTGAATCGATTGCCTTGCTCGAAGAGTGGCATGGTCGCGCGGGAGGGCGCATTCGCTACTGTTTTGCGCCGCGGTTTGCCATCAGTTGTACTCGCGAGTTGTTGCAGCGCGTCGCCGGACTGGCGCGAGAGCGCGGTGTGATGATTCACACGCATGCGTCCGAGAATCGAACCGAATGCGAACTGGTCGAGCAGGAGAGTGGATTACGCAACATCACCTACCTGGATACGGTTGGTCTGACCGGAAGCCACGTTGCCCTCGCGCATTGTGTGCATCTCGATGACGAAGAGATCGCCACACTGAAAGCCACCGGCACAAACGTTTCGCATTGTCCTTCATCAAACCTGAAGCTTGGTTCAGGCCTCGCGCCAATTGTGAAACTTCTCGATCAGGGGATTTCGGTGTCGCTCGGTGCTGACGGTGCCGCCTGCAACAATCGTCTCGACATGTTTACCGAGATGCGTACCGCGGCCCTGCTTCAGAAGGCGCTGCACGGGCCGGAAGTGATGCCTGCCAATCGCACTTTGCGCCTCGCCACCATTGATGGCGCGCGGGCGTTAGGACTCGACTCGGAAATTGGCAGTTTGGAAGTGGGGAAGCGAGCGGATCTGGCGGTTGTGAGACTGGATCGACTGCATGCGACCCCTGTTAATGACGTGGTATCCGCGCTCGTCTATTCGTCTGAAGCCAATGACGTTGAGACAGTGGTGATTAACGGGAAATTGGTAATGCAAGATCGGAATCTCTTAACCCTGGACGAGCGCGCTGTAATCGCCGACGCCGTCACGGAGGCTAAGGGGCTAATGTCCCGCGCCACAGATCTACGCCGATAAAACACGGATTTATCCGTGCTAATTCGATCAAGCAATCCGTAAGATCTGTGTTTTAAAATGGCTGTGCCAGCTCGAAGGTAGCGACTGCGGGGGGCGCGATCGGCGGCCGAGCTGGCACTGGCGGGCACTATCAATTTTGAATTGGATGGCCGTCTTCTGAACCTAGCTGACGTTTGGGCATCAGCACCACCCGCAACGCCTCGAATTATACACCCAGCAAAAAATCCGTCAACGACTTTTTGTGACTAATCCGACAAAAATCTTTACAAACTTTGGTGCGATTTCACTCAAATATCGGCAAATTGCTGCTGAAGTTGACAGTTATTCAATCCTATTCCTATACTACGCCCTCTTTCCCACCATCTGGCCAGGTAGCTCAGTTGGTAGAGCGCGGCCCTGAAAAGGCCGGCGTCGGCGGTTCGATCCCGTCCCTGGCCACCAATACTTTCAAAAACTTAGCGAATACGAAAAGCGTGTAAGAATTTCTCGTGCGAACAATACGCGAACATCGGTTTATCCTACGGCCTCTTTCTCGCCGATCGGTTCAAGTAAACTTCCACATTTCGCGAGCGGTGTTGCTGGTTCTGGCAATATGGTGCTTTGCCAGCTTCACATAACGCTCGGTCATTTTAATATTCGAGTGGCCTAAGATCTTTGCCAACTCGTAAAGGTCGCCACGTTCATCCGGTACCACGATGCAAACGTGTGACGCAGATCATGGAAACGGAAATCTTTGATCCCGGCTCTTTCGAGTAGATCGTCAAAACTTCCTTCCACGCGTTGCCGTTCGCCCTTAGCGTCCTTCTTCGGAGGAAAGATCCGCAATGGTGATCGCGGCGACAATCGTACGTCGAATCTTCTCCTCGTGTGCGAAAGGTGTCATCACCTGTGCTATCACGACGAACCAGGAATTTTACGGCAACCTCGGATATGCCGAGTGCTGTATGTGACAGTATGATGTCGCTGTGATGCTTGAACGAAATCGCGCCACGTCAGCGCCACGGATCTTCGGCGCTCAATGTCACTCCATCACAGTGCCCCAATCTACAGGCTCGCTGCCTTGAGGCGTCTGAGCGATGATAATCCCCGGTTCAAACTGCGGATCATGCGGCTTGGCAAGAACACGGACCTTGAGATTCGCGTCGCGCAATTTGATCTGCGCTGTTTCGTAGTTCACGCCCACGACCACGGGAACCGATGTTTGTGGAGGTCGTGAAGCTCGTTCGCGCATCACAGAAAGCCCAAGCATGGAAAGAGCGATTACAGGAAGAACCACAGAGCACATGATGATAAGCACGATAAACACCGTAAGCGTAATTATCAGCAAGCGCTTTTTGCCTCGCATGTAATAACCAAACAGAACGCCAAGAATGAATCTCATTGTTAGTCTCCTCTTTGCACACGAATAGAACCAAGAACACTTTCCGCTCTCATTTCAGAAAACTAGTTGTTCACGCGGGAGCAATCCCTTTCCCTGATAAGTGTTTGCGTCATGGATGTGCTCAGTGGGCCGTAGACTCTTGCAAGAATTTATGTTGATGCGTTCTTTAATTACTTTGGAGTTGTTCCCAATTACCAGCAGGTAAATCTCTAACCGTGTAGTTCATTCTGGACATGAGGACGCAAACTTATCTAAAGCGATTTACCTTGTTCAATTAGGGCCACTCTTTTGGGTTATAATCGACCGCTCAGTTAAAGGGGACGTGCCGAAGGAGATTTCTATGGCAGATTGGGAATCGGACTTGGAGAATTTTTGTAGAACAACGCAAAAAAGGTGAGGCCGAAACGGAAAAAAGGAATAAAGAGCAATCTGAAGCCGAGGTCTATATCACTGAAGAAGTCCTGCCTGCTTTCAAGGTATTGCAAACTGAACTGGAGAGACATGGCAGAGAAGTGTCAATAAGGAATGGTCGTGAGTCCGCCAGCATTGATGTCAGCTTTCAGGGCAATTTAGAGCTACATTTTACGGTACAGACTAATGGAACGCGGGTTTATCCTGTGACTCGTTTTCGAGAAAGACGAATGGACAAATGTACAAGTCTGAAGGTTTGTTTCTTGGAGATTCCTCAAAAAGCAACATCGCGCGTGTCAAGAAGGATGACATCATAAGACATTTTTTGGAGGACTACAAAAGAACCGTTTCGTATTGAGTATAACAAAACGAGGGCTTAGTTCGAGGAGACGCAAAAATGAGATTATTAGGGTGCGGAGGGCGGAAGAAATCGATCTTCGGTTCGATTGCTAAATCCATGGGAATGGCACGTCCAAAACGTACCAAGCCGCAAAAAGCTAAGATGCCAAAAGTGATAACGAAGGCGGTCAACAAACAAAGGCTTCCTAGTACCTAGCGCAGAGTGTCATGCACTGACACGCAGACTTGATGCGAGCGCTAAGGTTGGTCCTCAGACGACTTATAAGGTGTATTCTGACAAACTCAAGTGCCGCAACGAGCACGCTATAGCTGGTTACAATTTCATACCGAACAGGACTGGTTGGCATCCTCGCCTTCGGATCAATTACGCGGAAAAAATACGCGAAAAAAGGCTAACCCATAGAGCTATGAAAAAGAGACGATCAGTACCTCTCAAGATTCGAGCGCTTTTACAACAAGAAGTCTCCTCAGCGTGTCCGTTCTGTGACTCCAGCGATGTCGATCATTTCGAGATACATCACATCGACGACGATCCGAATAATAACGATGCCGCAAATCTGATGATGTTATGTCCGACCTGCCATTCGAAGATCACTAAGGGCGACATACCATCACATGCCGTGCGCCGAAAGAAGCTGCTATTAAGAAACAGCACGCCTAAGAGCGCGACACCTTCGTCACAAGTCAACAAATTCTACGGTCCTATTGAAACGGCCATAGTAGGGGATCACAATGCGATAACATACAAAATCAACGCAACCCAAAAACAGAAATACCCGCCAGGTTGTATTGGTTACAATTCCCTCAAAGCTAATTACATCTCTTATTTAATTAATCGCTATCATGATCTTAAAAAGTGGGAGGTCGGCGGGAACGCGATGAATTATGCAATCTTTCCCTCGTCGTTGAAGAAAAAATTTAAGATCGGCGCCACCCGCACGATTTTCAATATACCTGAAGCGCAATTTGAAATATTGGCTGCCCAAATCCAAACGCGAATTCGTGGTACAAAATTAGCACGAACGAAGCCTCAACAGAGGTACTTCGACTCTTTCGGTGAATACGCAAACGAAATTGCTTCTCAGGTAAAGTGAGTCGGTCTTGAATGGAAAGAAACGCTCAAAGCGCGTGGGATTACAGTAAAGAGCCAAGCTTTTTACCTTTAGATTTGATGGTCAAACCGCCTCTATATAATACTGGTATCGTGTACCCGTTAGCTCCCCGTTCGAAGAAGCCAATATTAATTAGCACTTCTGCAAAGTCTTTAGCCTTAGTAATTGGCACACTGAAAATTCGCGCTATAGTTTCGTCGCTATGTTCGGCACTAAGCCCTCTAAACCCTCCAATAAGGACGGCCACGTCGTTCGTCGCCTCTGCAAGAAGAGTATCTTCAACTCGCCTATCGCTTAGCCGCACTAATGCCTGTTCTAATGATTTTATTTCAATAAGTGGAGTCCCTTTTTGATAAGTACAAGCAGTTCTCGACGCCGATCTGGTTTGTTCTTCTATGGCTAAATTCACTAACTCAATTAGATTTCGCGGAGCGACAAAGCCACTTCCGTCTTTAATCTGAGAAAGCATCCAATTCCAAGTGGTCTTTCTCATGCTGAGGCGTGCTGGCAAGATAGTTGTAAATATCTCCTGGTCATTGGGAGAATTTAAATCTAAAAGTTCAAGAAATTCTTCGCTTGCTCTTATACGGCGGCACAAGAGAGCAAATAAATCTTCATGATCCCAAATTATTTCGACCTTTCGCGCACTTACATGAGTAAGATTAACAAATCCTCCCTGCATGATTTTTCTGAACAAATCTTTGCGCACGAAAAGCTTCAGAGCAATTCTGTCAAATGCACGGAGGTCTAAGTAAGCTCTAAATAGTGCTCGAAGTGCAGGCTGTTCGATTTCTGGATACCCTATGAAAGCTTCATCAAGCCTGTCCAAAAGCACCCAAATCGTTATGTCATTTTCATGAAGAGAGGCATTCAGCAACCTAAGTGCTTCGTCATCAACAATCTGATCGTCCAGGATTTCTGTGATGGCTGAGTCCTTTATTGGTGATTCAGCTAAGCTGCTTGGAGTCATAAGCCTATGAAACATCTTACTGAGTCTCGTAAACACAGTTTCAACAGAGCTATCTTTTGTACGAATTCCCATACTACCTAGCCAGCTACTTAGTTCTTGCGATCTTCTGCCGGCTCCCCCCTCATTAAGCAGCCAATTCCCTACCAGCGATAGGATATAAGTTTTCCAGAAAGAGAGGTATTGAGCTTCGGTGTATGGTGTTAGTTGAACTAGTCGCTTAAAGATCGGACTACCTGAGGGGTTAAACCCCGCCAAGATTTCCACTTTTTTAAGTTCTGGAATAGCGGTACATTTTTGTTGAAGATATTTATAGATTGTAGTCTTACCCGCACCTTTGTCACCCGCCACGACATCTACTTTACCCGCGATTAAATCTTGGAATGCTTTGGTTATTACAAAATGCCGGTCTAACATTTGATCGAACTCAGCAACCGGGCTGCCAAGGTCAAGTTTCTTCAACAGTTCGCTAGTATGCATAGACATGTCCCTTTCATGTACAGGCTATTCGCGGGGCGGCTGCAAGGACTGATTAGATGGCGGCTAAGTTAATGCTCAAACTAGCTAAAGTGCGTTGTCATGAAAGCGCGCACCTGAATAAGCATTTGCCCGACATCCTTGTCAGTAAATTCAGTCCAGCGCCCATGAGCAGCATTATTTCTAAGATCAGCAAGAGCTGTAATCTGCTTTTGAACAAGAAGGTTATAAACGCCTGCTTTGGCAAGATCGGCGTTCATAGTATCTAACTTCGGTTTTGCGGGTAATGATACGCGGTTTCGCACACATAATTTTCTTAAACCGTCTTCTAAGACGCTGCCTGCGACTACGGCAGCCGGAGCGTAAAATCCGGCATCAAAGAGGTGTTGTGCTTGTTCGAGAAAATCATCAAAAACTTCGGCTTGAATTAAAACTCTCACATCAAAAAGATAGCCATTTTCATAATCATCTTTAGCGGCTCTCATAATGCCTACGCCGTTGCGAACGGATGTCCAGTCATGAAGTTCCGGGAATAGCGAATTGAATTTCTGGTAGTGGTCACTGTCCTTGCCGAAAATACGCGTTAGAACATTGAGACAGCTAACTCCCCATTGACTAGATTCTTGACCATCTACAGGTGTGCCAAAGCTAACGGCATTCGGAGTAGATCGTATTCGCAGCGGCTCAATTTTCTCTCCAGCTTTGATTAACTCTTCAAGCCGTTCGATAATCTTTTTGTCAACGTTCATATGACGCCGGTCCTCACTTTACGTTCTTGTTAATCCAAGGCTATCTAACATTGGCAACGCGATTCTATTCATTACGGGAGGTCCTTTCAGCGATGGCAAGCATAGTGGTCCCGCCAAGTTCGTGGATTGAATTAAGAACTATTTAGGCGTGCTTGTAGATATAGCCACAACCACAAAGAGCAGTATCATAAATATAGCCAAAATAAGGCAGCCTATGGCGAATGATTGCGGTGGCGCAGGTGTAGGACCAGGATTATTGCTTGAAGATTTAGATGCTAGAGCCGAAATTCCCCATATAGCTAAACCTGCAAGTGCTATCCCACCAAGTACCTTCGCTCCATCAATTGAGCTTTGCGAATCAATCTTCGCAACGGGCATAGCTACTGGTCGGCTTGGATGAGCTCTAGGAGTTTCCTTTTGGATGGTTTGAATATGCTTAACGACTGTTTGTATAACTTCACCCAAATCGAATTCTTCGCGTTTTACAGCCTCAGCAATCTCTCTAGGTACATGAGGTAATAAATCATCAACCGCCTGGAATAGGTGCTCCGGGACTTGTTCAATTTCCCGTTGGGTATAGACTCTGCCTCCTGCTTTAGAACCGTGAATCTTCGCGTTTCTTATTCCTATTGCCATGGAAACCAATTTCGGCTCAGAAAACAGGTTACTGTAATGAAATACTAATTCTCCTAGACTAAATGTGGGATTTTGATCTTGATCTATCTGTTTCAGTAGAAATTCTAAGAGCGAGGCAAGCTCGGTCAGCTTGTATTTCAGATCACCAATACGTTTGATTGCAGATATGGATTTGAGATGATCTGGAAGATCATACATTCGGTATCACTCCGATGAGAATCTCAGGTATCGGCAAGATGCTACAAAAAATTTTTTCTGAGTCCGTTGCAAGGAGACTCAATAGGCGCAAGGAAACCGCAATTTAAGTGGAGATGATGCTCTGAGTCAAGCGATCTTCAGACAGCTATCTTTCAGACAGATCTTGGTAGTTCTGACAGGTGGGCGGTGACTGCCGATTCCTTACAAGGTCGACTGAAAGGGGCGGGGTACTCACGCTACATTCTGTGCAACTGTGCAGTGTTTCATGGCCGCCCCATTTTAGGATTTTTTATGGACACTGAGAGACGATAGCTCCGTTGTCAGAGTAATTAACTTGCTAAAGTGTCGACATCTTGAAATAGTAACGTTCTCAGAGATCAAAAACTTCGTAGAGATTTATTTAAAAGACCACATTGACCTAATTGAGAACATGGCACCAGATATATTTGCAGAAGTTCTCAGTAGCTGATCCTCGCAACTTAGCGGCGAACTTTAGTTTCAAATCATAGTGAGCGCTGATGCGAGAAGGAGCATTGAACCCAATTGGGAACGGCGTCCTTTCAAAAAGCAAGCCTATGCTACCTAAATTCAGGGTATTATATACTTGACGAACCACGCCTGAACCTGCGACTTTACCGATGTTCTGGTTTCTGCCAGTACGCGGGAAATCATTTGCGTCAGAATGTAATTGGCACAACTCAGTCCAATAACTCTCGCCCTCTTCACTATGACGAACGAAAAGTCAAATCGTTTGCCGGTAATAATTTCGCTGCTTTCCTTATTAGTAGCAGCATCGTCTGTTACGGTCTCCAGTTTCATTTATTTCAACGCTCGCGCGGTACGCGAAGAAGCTCGCGCGGTAAGCGAAGAAGCAGCGCGAGACGCCAGTCTGAAACGACAATTGCATCTCAGCGGAAAGCCAAATGCGAGCGGTGTCGAGCTGAGTCCAACAAATTCCGCCGTATCTCTTGGGATGATAAGCATAACCTTACCGGCGGACATGAAGCTTGAAGGCTGGTCGCTACTTCCGGGTGAACATTCCATAGATCTAAAACCAACTGAGCAGGTTCTGAGTGCCCGAACATTTCGAAATAACCCAAAGGGGAGCGAAGCGACTCTTGAGTTTCTCCCGATAATCATTTCGGCCGAATACTTCATTGAAGGAAGGCGGTTGAGCAGCCACGCCTTATATCAACTATTCTACGTAGATCAAACGTCACCCCCCTCTATTGCGCCTGTCAGCCTTCGGTACTGCGGCGAGTTAGCTCCCGAGTCTTTGCCCATAGATTTTCTTATTGATCCTCGTGTTGAGACTACGTTTGGGTACTCAGACAAACCAAGCACGAGCGTGTTTTTCGATTGTGACACTGAGGGTGAGAGTTTCACCTATGTGAAACTCCCCGACAAAGGAAAAGTGGTGGTCACAACCCCTTTAACTAACTTCAAAAGTCCCGATCTAAAACCTCTGAAATAATAGCGCGGGTTATTCAAGTATATAATTACCTAATTCAGGGTATTGTGAAACTGGCATTGGAACTCAGTAGAACCGAACGTACGCATCCCTAAAAGGTCTAGCCGAGCCATCTGAAATTGAGCTTTATCGTGCTCTGATGTCTATGGCTTTTCGATGAGTTCCGCAAGGGACGCGCGTACAATACGCGTACATCGAGGAGCCTAAAATAGACCAAACGAGCCTACATCAGCCTAGAGTACCACTTACGCGATTCGGTAGGCGGCCCTGAAAAGGCCGGCGCCGGCGGTTCGATCCCGTTCTTGTCCACCAATACTTTCAAAAACTTAGCGATAGCCAAAACATTCAAATGCCTCGAGACAATCTGCCTCTGCATGATGCTCGCCGAAAGAAGTGCGCCACTTCTAGTTCTACCTGGTCCATTAGACACTTCAAATTACGTCACCCAGCGGAAAAGGAATCGAAGGCCAGGGGTTGAATCATTTTTCATTGCTTGTCAACGAAAGTTCGTCGAACGGCGTCTAAGGGCCAGCCAAAAGTAGTCTCCCTCATTAAACCGTTCTTAGGTCGCTCTTAGATTTTACAGTTCGAGGATAAAAGTCATGACTCGTCTGCAGGTTGCTCTGTCAATGTCGCTCGTCGTGTGTCTTGTGGTCGGTTGTCTGGTTACATCCCGAGTGACCGCCGTCAGCTTAAGTAAAGAGATTATTGCGAACGACGTCGATCAAGAAGACGATACGGACAAACCTGGCTTGCAATTTCGTGTGAGCGAGGGAACTGGTCAACCGAAATCGCCAGAGACCAAAGCTTCACCAACCACGACTCCGCTCTCAAATCTGCAGATCGCAAATATCCTGCGACGACTTTCACCACTCAGAATGGATTCTGAGGATCAACAACCATTTGCTTTTCGCGAGCGTTCACTACCGCCGCCGCTAACCGGCAAAACAATAAACGTCGCCTTTCCAGCAACGGAAAATATCGCAGCACCTGAGACCAGCGTTGGAGAACTGCGGGTTCTGCGCTACGCACCTGAAGGCGACGTTCCGCTCGCCCCTAATCTCAGCGTGACATTCTCGCAGGCAATGATCGCCGTGAACTCGCAGGAAGAGGCGGCCGCTAACGTACCGGTGCAACTTTCACCACAGTTGGCAGGGAAATGGCGTTGGGTAGGAACCAACACACTGCTATTCGAACCTCATGTTCGCTTTCCGATGGCAACGCGCTACTCCGCTACAGTACCGGCAGGCACCAGATCGCAAAATGGCGGGCAAACCGCCAGTGACGTGACGTGGACCTTCACTACTCCACCACCAACTATCAAGCAGCAGTATCCCGATGACAAGAGTCAAAGCCAGGCGCGCGACACGTTGATGTTTATTGAATTCGATCAGCGTGTTGATCCCACTGCCGTACTCAAAAACATCAAGGTGCGAGCTGAAGGAACGGAGATCTCCACTCGATTAGCAACGAAGGAAGAAATCGAAGCCGATTTGACCCTTTCGGATCGAATCCAAAAGGCCGAGAAAGATCGATGGCTGGCATTCCGCGCAGTTGATCAGACCGGAGCCACAAAACTCGCTTTGCCATTGGACACAAACATCACGGTCTCAGTCGGCTCCGGCACTCCTTCGCTTGAAGGGCCGCTGCGAACTGAGAAGGCCCAGGAATTTGCATTCAGGACTTACGGGCCATTGAAGCTGATCAAGAGTGAATGCGGTTACAACCATAGCTGCAATCCGAACGACATGTTTCGTCTTTGGTTCAACAATCAACTGAAACCGCACGGTCTCGATGAGTCGAAAATTCGCATTGAACCATCCACACCAGAACGAGAAACAAACCTCTACGGCAATTGGATTGGCATTGGTGGAATGAAGCAACCTGACACGACTTATCGGATCACGATCGATAAGTCGGTGACGGACATCTTCGATCAGCAACTCGGCAAGGACGAAACGGTTACTTTCAAGGTTGGCGCCTTGTCATCGCAGTTCGCTTTGTCCGCTAATGGTTTCAGTGTGTTGGATCCAGCCGCACCACGCCGGATCTCTTTATATAGCGTCAACGTCAAAACCGTTCGCGTAAGTTTGTACAAACCTCAACCGGAAGACTGGTTCCAGTTTAAGAGTTACGTACAGATGAGCGCTCGTAATCAGAAAACGAAAGACGTGATGCCTGGTCAACTGATTTATGCGCGTCAACTGGATCTGCAGACGCCTGGCAACGAGATCGCAGAAACAATCATAGATCTGACACCGGCGTTCACCGACAAATTCGGCCAGGCCATTGTGATGGTTGAAGCGATTAATCCAGCACTTGATGCACTACGCAATCCAGTGGTCGCCTGGGTTCAATCGACGAGGATCGGGCTCGATGCCTTCGCCGACAACGATCAACTGGTGGGTTGGGCCAACTCACTTGAAGACGGAGCGCCGCTGGCGGATGTGCAACTGGAGATGCTTCCCGCGAAGCTTTCAGCCACCACCGGACGCAACGGCCTGGCCCGCATCGATCTAAAAACCTCAAACACATCGACCTCAAGCTTGCTCGTCGCCCGGCGTGGAAATGACGTAGCGATTCTCCCTGAACACCCCCAAATCTGGGTCGTCGGTGGCGACTGGCGACATCACGCGCGTCCCGACGATTTGCGCTGGTATGTCTTTGATGATCGCAAGCTCTATCGACCCGGTGAAGAAGTTCATTTCAAGGGTTGGATTCGACGTGTCGGCACGGGAATTAACGGAGATGTTGGTCCGCTCGAAGGCGTAGTCAAAAAGCTGAGCTATCGAATCAAAGACCATTCTGAAAACGAACTGCTCAAAGGCGAAGTGACGGTGAATGCTTTAGGCGGCTTTGACGCCGCTTTTAAGCTCCCCGGAAATATGAGTCTCGGAACTAGCGAGATTGAGTTTAGAACGGAAACGGACGTCAAAGGTTTTGAAGATAAGGAGTTCCGGCACAGTTTCTCAGTTCAGGAGTTTCGCAGGCCCGAGTACGAAGTGAACACTCGCAATGAAACTGAAGGACCAATATTTGTAGGTGACGGCGCGGATATTTCCGTGGCGGCCAAATATTTCGCCGGAGGCGGTCTACAGGACGCCGCGGTGAAATGGACGGTCAGCTCTGTTCAGGCCTCTTTTACGCCACCAAATCGTGATGACTACACCTTCGGGCGCTGGATTCCGTGGTGGACCAGCGAAACTTATTACGGCGAAAACAACCGCAAGGAAATCACCGGTCGCACAGATGCGACAGGCCAACACCGGATCAGGATCGATTTCGATTCAGTTCGTCCAGCCATGGCTTCAACCGTCTTCGCTCAAGCAAGCGTTGAGGACGTGAATCGGCAGTCGTGGAGTTCTTCGGCAACCCTGCTTGTGCATCCGGCAAAACTCTACGTTGGATTGAAGAGCGAGCGCACGTTTATCCAAAAGGGAGAACCGCTCGTCGTTCAGGCGATCGTCACTGATCTGGATGGCAAAGCAATCGCAGATCGCGAGATCAAGATACATACGGTGTTGCACCGCTGGCGGCAGATCAACGGCACGTGGTTACAGGTCGATGAAGAACCACAAGACTGCTCGGTTAAGTCGAGCACCAGCGCTGTCCCATGTACATTTGCATCCAAAGACGGCGGAGTCTACCGCGTCACTGCGACTATCAAGGACGACCACGGCCGGCCGAATGAAACCGAAATGACTTTCTGGGTTGCCGGCGGTGATATGCCTGCCCGTCGAGATTTGGCCCAGGACAAAGTTGAGTTGATTCCGGATCGACGTGTCTATCATCCGGGTGAAACTGCCCAAGTGCTGGTTCAAGCTCCCTTTTATCCCGCCGACGCAGTCATGACTCTGCGCCGCTCAGGCATCGTCAAGACAGAGCACTTTCATATCGATGGACCAACATACACGTTGCGCTTGCCTATAGAAGAAACCTGGCTGCCGAATATTCACGTCCAGGTGGATATAGTTGGTGCTGCCGAGCGTGCCAGTGTCGCGACGGTTACTGCTACTCCTCAGCCCAATGCCGGCGCGATAACTGTCCTCCCAACCAAGCGCCCGGCATTCGCGAGTGGAAACATCAGTCTTTCAATCCCGCCGTTGTCTCGCACGTTAAAGGTGACTGCGACGCCGCTCAAAACAACTTTGGCTCCTGGCGGACTGGCCAATGTCACTGTGAAGGTACAAGACGCAGCCGGAAAACCGATCGCCGGTAGCGAGATCGCGCTGGTTGCGGTTGATGAATCCGTTCTGTCGCTGACCGCTTATCAGTTGGAGGATCCCGTCAAGGCTTTCTACCGGCTGAGGGAGATGGAAACTACAGATCATCATCTGCGGAGTAGTCTGAAGTTAGCTACAGCAGAGGAACTTGCGAGAGGTGACGTCATCGCTGCCAGACAGATCCGGGAGTTGCCAATCAGCGGAAGGTCCTACCTTAATTTTCAGCTGCTTCAATCCGAAACACTGAATGAAAGTGTCAGTATTGTCTCTACTCAAGGCGGGAGCACAAACCCGATCAATATGCGCAAGAACTTCAATGCGCTGGCTGTTTTTGCTCCCACGCTCCGGACCAATGCCGGCGGTATTGCGCAGATGCAATTCAAACTGCCGGACAATCTCACTCGCTATCGTGTGATGGCGGTCGCCGTTTCCGGTGGCAAGAAGTTTGGCTCCGGTGAGTCAGCGATTACGGCACGCAAGTCCTTGATGGTGAGACCATCGGCACCGCGCTTTTTGAATTTCGGCGACCGGTTCGAGCTACCAATCATCGTACAGAACCAAACGGACGCACCGCTGACGGTTGATGTAGCCGCGCGAGCGACAAATGCCAAATTCGTCGTCGAAAGTCCACGAAGTCGCGTTCAACGCGCGGACGTTGGACAGAGTTCTGCTGGTCTTCGCGTAACGATTCCCGCAAACGATCGGGTTGAAGTCCGTATTCCCGCTTCCACGACGAAAGCGGGTACGGCGCGATTTCAGATTGCTGCGGTGTCGGGAAGTTGGTCCGACGCAGCCGAGATCGAACTACCGGTATGGACGCCCGCAACCACCGAATCATTTGCTACTTACGGCGAAGTTGACGAAGGCACAATCACCCAGTCAGTGAAAGCACCTGCCGGAGTATTCAAGCAATTCGGGGGTCTCGACATCCAAACCTCTTCAACGCAATTGCAACAACTGACTGACGCATTTCTTTACTTACAACATTATCCTTTCGCCTGTTCTGAGCAGCTTGCCTCGCGCATTATTTCGGTGGCCGCGCTCCGCGATGTTCTAACTGCTTTCAAGGACAAAGATCTTCCCACACCGCAAGAGATCGAAGCCACAGTCGCGCAAGATCTGAAAACGTTGCAGGGGATGCAAAACGATGACGGGGGATTTGCTTTCTGGCGAAAGGGCGACGAGTCGTGGCCTTATTTGAGTATCCATGTAGCTCATGCGCTCGCGCGGGCAAAGCAAAAGAACTTTGCAGTCCCGAACGAGATGTTTGAAGAATCGCTAGAATACCTTCAATCAATTCAGACCCACATTCCCAAGCACTATGGTGAAAGCGTCAGGCGCGCGATTATGGCCTACGCTCTCTACGTCCGCGCTCAGATGGGAGATCGAGATCCCGAGCGCGCCCGCCTGCTGATCACAGATGCAGGGCTGGACAAGCTTTCGCCTGAATCAGTTGGCTGGTTGCTGTCAGTGTTGTCCTCCGACAAAAACGCGGAGGCAGAGGTTGCGGCGATGCGCCGGTTGCTCGCAAATCGCGTTTCTGAAACCGCAGGCACTGCTCATTTTGTTTCCTCTTACGACGATGGCGATTACCTGATTCTGAATTCGAATCGCCGGGCCGATGGCATCATCCTCGAAGCGCTCATCGGAGATCAGCCGCAAAATGATCTGATTCCGAAAATCGTGCGCGGCTTGCTGGGACATCGAGTAAAAGGTCGCTGGGAAAACACGCAGGAGAATGTCTTCATTCTGCTGGCGCTTGATCGGTACTTCAACACCTATGAGAAAGTTGCTCCTAACTTTGTCACCCGCGTGTGGCTCGGCGAGGCCTACGCCGGTGAGCAACAATTCAAGGGCCGCTCGACTGATCGACAAGAGTTGAAGGTGCCAATGAGTTATCTGGCGAGCAAAGCGACTACTCAGAATCTGGTGATGAGCAAGATAGGTGCCGGCCGGCTTTACTATCGGATTGGGATGAACTACGCGCCTGAAGATCTTAACTTGAAGGCCGCTGACTACGGCTTCACCGTCGAACGCACTTACGAAGCGATTGATCAACCCGGCGACGTAAAACGCGATGCCGACGGAACCTGGCGCATCAAGGCAGGCGCTAGAGTCCGCGTGCGCCTAACGATGATTGCTCCCGGACGCCGCT
The DNA here is from genome assembly GCA_963708055.1 of uncultured Acidobacteriota bacterium. Lineage (GTDB taxonomy): Bacteria > Acidobacteriota > Blastocatellia > Pyrinomonadales > Pyrinomonadaceae > PSRF01. Next base: position 5,424,580 of record OY970193.1, read on the forward strand.
ACCACGTGGCCCTGGTCGATCCACTGCCCGCTGGCCTGGAATCACTCAATCCGGTGCTGGCGACTACTGAAGCCGTGCCTGAAGATCAACAACCAACTGGCGTTGGGGAGTACGGTAGTAGATCGATTGGGTATGGCTGGAGCCGCTGGCGATCAGTTTGGTTCGATCATCAGAACCTGCGTGATGAACGAGCAGAGGTATTTGCGGCATTGTTATGGGAAGGTGCTTACAACTATTCCTATGTGGCGCGTGCAACCACACCGGGCGTGTTTGTTGTGCCACCCGCCAAGGCGGAAGAGATGTACCATCCTGAAACCTTTGGGAGAGGAAAGACGGATCGAGTTGTAATTGAATAAGAAAAACTAGCCGCGGACGGCGAACTTGAAAAGGCCGGCGTCGGCGGTTCGCTGCCGTCCCTGGCCACCATTCCACTCAACAAATTTAGTGACGATGCTACTTACAGTAACGTTACGAAATCTACTCACCTAGCCTGGCACTACTTATCGTTCTCTGGTTGTGATGATGGTTCTAAATTACGAGCCACATTGGGAATGTCGGGCAACGATAACTTGTTGCCCGACCGGTTCGATGTGGAGCAGAGGTAATAGAGTCGCTTTGCCATCCTACGTGACTAAAACAAGAACCTACTTCCAGGCTCCCTTGACGATGTTTGTGGGGGTTGGCGGAGGGATGGTAGGCGTAGTAGGTGCATTAGCGGCATAAGCGAGGGTGATCCGAGCCAGGGTTTCGTCAACCACCTCCGCTCCTGTTGTCTGGAATTCCGGATCCTCGTTCATTGCAGACTTGAGTACAGTTCTGGTCCGTTCGCGATTCAGGGTGGATGTTGTATTACTCACCACAAAAGTTTGTTCCGGAAAATTAGTTATCACGATGTCGGTGCTAACTCCGGGAGGAACTTCGGGATCATCCCCAATTAACTGGATGTTCTCGGTGAATACTGTACCTGCCAGCTTTTCGATATTACTCGGTGTCAGGGTGTATTTGACTGTCACCCTCACTGTTGTGGCGGTTAAGTTTGTTACTGCAACTGTGGGAGTTGAGATAGTAGCCATGAGATTCTCCTTAATTGTTAGTTTGGTGAGAAGGATCAGAGTGATTAGACGAAATGCGCGGCGTCGCTATCGAGAAATTGCACCTCCTCTTAGGGGCAAGGCCTAATCAAATTTGTCCTCGTTGTTATTCTCTTTTCAACAAAACGCCGCCAGGGAAAGAACCCCTTAGAAGTTATGATCGTCGAGGTCATTTTGTTTCTGGATTGTGTCCAGGTTTTTTTTACCCTCGAGCGCCTGACGTTACGTTGCGTTATCCGACGTTACGGAATCACCTTTCGTGGGCTGCTCGCAGTCGGCTCCGAACGTGCACGGCACCGATTGACCCCAGTCCGTTGAATCGGCCTGCACCTGGAAGTGCAAGTGTGGGCCAGTCGATCGGCCCGTGTTCCCCGAAAAAGCGATTGGCTGCCCTTGTGTCACTCTCTCGCCCTCTTTGACCCTCACGCTGTTAGTCTGAAGGTGGAAGTACCAACTAGTGAAACCACCCGAGTGGCGGATCCGTACGGCGTTGCCCCAGTTCTCAAGACTTCCACCAGGGAACGGCGTGTTTTTTGGCACGGTCGGTAGGTTGCGGTTGTATGTCGCCGTCAGATTTTCCTGGAGCCACTCGACGGTGCCCCCACGAGCCGCGCGGACCAGTGTGCCCGCGGGCAGCGAGAAGTCAAACGCCCAGGCCTGGCCGCCGTTGTGCGAGCCCACCAGGTTGTTGTTGCCCTGGCCCACGCAGTACGACACGCCGTTTTGCCATGGGTACCGGTAGGCCCCGATGGGATCATCATCGAGATCAAGACACGCGAGTCTGAGCCCCTGTTTGACGTAGGCGCTATCCTCGGTCTTAAAGTCGACAACGCCACGCCTCCAACTCAACAACTGCGTGTCGCTGCCTGGACGCCAAACGGCGGCGAGTTTCCCGTTATCGCACGCGAGCGACGTGACGCGCAGGCCGTTAGCGAAGTGGATCTTGTCCTGTGCCTTGAATTCGGCGTCTGACATGTCCGCGCGCCACCACTGCGCGCCGCTCCCAGGACGCCAGACTGCGGCCAACTTGCCATCGCGCATTGCAAGTGACGTGACGCGCAGGCCGTTGCCGAAGTGGATCATGTCCTGCGCCTTGAAATCGACACCCGACATTCCCGAGCGCACCCACTGCGCACCGCTCCCTGGGCGCCAAACGGCGGCGAGTTCCCCATTGTCGACCGCGAGTGAGGTGACGCGTAGGCCCTTGACGACGTTGATCGTGTCCTCCGCCTTGAATTCGGCGATAGACATGCCCCATCGCACCCATTGCGCGCCGCTCCCAGGACGCCAGATTGCTGCTATCTTGCCATTGCGGATCGCAAATGACGTGACCCGCAGACCCTGAGTCACATAAAGCGTGTCGTGCACCTTAAAATCGTCGCCCGACATATCCCAGCGCACGCGCTGCGTGCCGCTCCCAGGACGCCAGACGGTTGCGAAAGCGTTGCTCATCGAATCTCTCCTTTCAGTTTGTGCCGGTGCCTGGCCATACCGACCGTGACCGGCGAATGCCTTAATAGTCCACGGAACCCATCATTGACCCCGTGCTCTCATCAACTGATTGGATCGACGTGATTTTTGTTTCATCGGCCACAGGTGAAGGACGAGTGTGGCACTTCGGGAATGGGCGCAGGGTAAGTCACGAGTCGTATCTTCAAAGATAGACTCATCAATAGCTCGCTAGCATTCGAAGACCCTCCGTGAGTAGATCCTACGTGCTGATATAACAACAACTGTTGCACACCTCAAAAATCCCTTTATTTTCGCGTTTTCTTGTGGCAATTTTTTGGAAGAATCTATTGCGTAATTAGGAATAGCAGGATTACTCTCACGTCGCGCAGTTTCTCGCCCGCCTCCCAGGGGCTTTTTCGCTGAACACACTACTACTTGACCGCCGTGTCGGGTGATAGCACGACGGCTAAAGATATTTGCGCCTTAGTGGAACCCTTAGAACACCGAGAGCAATTGCCAAACGCTCAAAGTGATTTCATTGAGTAAGGATTCCGATTCAAGCGAGCTCTGTGTTTGCCAGGTAGTAATGTCACCTGGCTTCGTAGCAGGTGGCGGAGGCGGTGGTGGCGGTGACACGATCCATGTAGTCATATCTCCCGCCAATGCCGGCAAAGACAGCATGAGGATCAAGGTCACTGCTGCGCAGAGACTTCGTAAGGTTTTCATAGTGTTCTCCTGAAAGGTTGATGGGTTGTAAGGAACGGCTAGACCGTGCCGCACAAGCCCCCGGTTTGCTCTTGAGATAGGAATCTTAGCATCGCGCTTTCGGTCTATCCCGTTGCGGACGGTTAACTCAAGGGAAAGGCAGTCTCACAAGTGAACTTCACCAAAGAACTTCTTCACAAAATCGTCGATCCAGACCTCGCACCAGACGAGCGAGTACGCTTACGTTGTGAGTTAGCTAAACAGTACGAAGAATCCGGCAACTATGAGGCGGCACGGGACGCAATGGAGGAGCTGTGGCGAGAAAGTGGCAATCCCCCAAGCCTGGAAGGATTGGACCAGAGTACCAGGGGAAAAGTGTGGTTACGGACTGGGGTAATCACCGGCTGGCTTAGCGCGACCAATCATAGCGAAGGTTCACAGGAAATCGCGAAGAACTATATTACCCAGAGCATTGCGATTTTCGAATCTCAAGGTGATCAAAAAGGAATAGCAGAGGCGCAGACGGAAATTGCTGTTTGCTATGGACGCGAAGGAGCATTTGATGAGGCGAGAGTAATACTATCGAAAGCACTATCCTTACTTGATGATCACAATGGCGAGCTGAAATCGCTCGCGCTATTGCGAAGTGCCTGCGTTGAGAAACTTGCTAACCGATTGAGCGATGCTCTGAGAATTCTCACAAAAGCGGCTCCCTTATTCGCGTCGACCACCAACGATAATCTAAAAGGTCGATTTCACAACGAACTTGCTACCGTGCTCAAGAATTTAGGTGCCGCCGAAAACCGCACTGATTACATAGATCGCGCTCTCATCGAATTTGCTGCTGCAAGTTACCACTTCGAGCAAGCGGGGCATGATCGGTATCAAGCATACGTCGAAAATAATCTGGCAATGCTTTTCTTCAAAGCGGATCGGTTTGCCGAAGCACATGAACATCTCGACCGCGCGCAAGCGCTATTTACAACACTGAGAGACGTTGTTCATTTGGCGCAGGTCACCGAAACCAGGGCCAGAGTGCTGCTCGCCGAAGGTGACTTGGTGCGAGCCGAGAGGTTTGCTCAAACGGCGGTGCAACTGCTCGATAATCGAGATGAGCGTTCATTGCTGGCAGAAGCTCTTACCACTCATGGAACTGCGTCGGCTCGCCTCCATCACCTAGACCAGGCTCGAGCCGCTCTTGAACGTGCGATCAATGTAGCGGAACAGGCGGGCGATTTTGAAAGCGCAGGTATTGCCGCACTTACGCTAGTGGAAGAATTACCTGAGCGCCTCTCAGACGAAGAACTTTATTCCCTTCTTCAATATGCTGACACCCTACTGGCAAACACTCAGAATGCGGATCTTCTCCGCCGTGAGAAAAACTGTTTCCGGAACTTCGTCCCGCGCATTCTATGGCCTGACTGGCCCACCTCATTACGGCAGTCGGTGCTGAGGCATGAAGCGCGGCAAATTCGAAGGGCGCTGGAAGATTCTGGCGGCGTAATCAAACAAGCGGCGCGTTTACTCGAACTCACACATCAAGGACTACAACGCATCCTCAATACTCGTCAGAAGCATCTGCGACAAGTGTTAGAAACAATCAGAGCTCGGACACCTCAAATTCCTGTGGCGGGAGCGACCGTTGCGAATGAGGGTGGTAGTGTGCCCGAGATTACGCGTGGCTTTGCCTCAAAAGTCATCTTGAAGGCCACAAGAGGCACACAAAGCACAAAATGAATTCTTAGCGGCGGAGGTAATCCTAATGTTTTAATCATTTGCGCTTTTTGTGCTGTTTTTTGTGGCTTACTCTCTGTCATTGAAAAAGGACTTTTGAGGAAAAGATATTTACGCGTTTACTTGGCGAGCGTGAGCAGGACGGCTGAATGACTTGATCCTCGCATGGAAATTCGTCTTGGTGAGGGGGCGTGATTTTCCATCAAGCGGAGCCATTCGCGATGTTAGGCCGCGCAAGCCGGTCGCGAATGGCTCTGCGGGGGATACGAGTTAGAACCTCGCCCGTTCTTTTCAGATCAGAGCCACTTCTGCAGGTAGATCGTGAGTGGCTCTGGTAACGAAACTGGGGTTTGAGATACGGGTCTTGATCCTCAGTTGTGGCCTTGGTGAAGGGCCACACGAGTTCGCGGAAGCGGCACCGCCCAGAGCGCTTCCGCGGACTCATATCTTTCCAAAAGGGAAGTAGGTCCGGGCGTTTTGTATTCATAACAGAGAGTAAGCCTCTTTATTTATTCACATCGGTGAAGCCCGATAAGGTCAGTTTGAAGTACGCCGAAGGCGTTGGCTAATTTCAGCCCGGCGGTTCGAGCGAAGCGAGAATCCCGGGGAAACAGCAAAAATTTCTTATCAACCCTGAAAGGTTCGCTGCGGAAGAAACGCTTTCAGGGTTGATACATTTTTCTAACTTGATCCTGGGGTTGTCGCTGCACTGTTTACTATCAGGACATAGGTAACACTTTCCTATCATGACTGTTACCCATGTCATGATAGGAAAGTGTTACCTATGTCCTGATAGCCTTTTGTTACCCTTGTCGTGATAGTAAACAGCTGCACTCCAACACCCAGGCTGAAATTAGCCAACGCCTTCGGCGTACTTCAAACTGACCCACTACCCTTCATTAGTACATGATAAGAATGCATGATAAGTAGGACAGCAATCAGCCTTTACAGAACGATGAGTTAAGGGATATCGCATTCGAACTAGCGCTCGTAATGTTTCCGATCATTGCTCGGGAAGGTATAGGAGCGCTGCGCGGTGAGGCTTGCTGTGATGAAGGAGTTTGCCATTGATGAATCCGCGAAACACGTATATCGCTCTCCTGATTGTCCAGGCGTTGCATCTGCTTCACCATCGACTAACTAAACGTCACATCAGTTTTGCAGAAGTAATTTCCGCGATGGTGCTATGTGTCCCGTGGTGGTTGCCGATTCCGGGATTGTTGCTAATGAGCTCGCATATCATTTTGATCGTGGTCCAAGTGATCGGAAGCGTTTGGATAAGAAAACTTTCGCCGGATTGGAATCATGATTAAATCCTCACCCTATTGGCCACGCCTCTTATGAGTAATAATATGGACTGACCACATGTTTCGCGCTACGCGAAACTTGCAAACGTCTCAACGGGATGTGCTGATTGACGACACACTAACTCTGTGAACATCAGGAATTCACGCTGGAGATGGGTGATCATCGCGCTTGTCGCTGTCCTTGCGCTGGCGGCGGCGGTAATTGGCTCGTTTGGCCCTTCCTCAAATGTACCTCTTACGAATCTCAATAACGTGGCTGAGTTACGCGATCAATTTAATCGGGACTCGGGAAAGGTCCGCGTGGTATTGCTCCTCTCTCCTACTTGACCGGAATGTCTTATAGGTGCCCGGCGGGTACAGAACGAGATTCTGAAAGAGCATCGAACGACGAACCTTCAGATCTACGCCGTTTGGTTTTCGATGATTCCGACAGACGCTCGTTCTCGTTGGAAATGGACCGCAGGCGTGCTGGACGATCCGCGTGTGCTGCATTATTGGGATGAAAAGAAAAAAGTAGGTCGCCTGTATGCCGATAAAGATCCGGAGAGCGACGATCCCGATGTCGTCTGGGATGCGTTCTATCTTTACGGGAGTGACGCCAAATGGACGGAAAAACCCGATCGTGAACTTGCTACGGGTATTACCGTTAGAAATGAATTTGAAACTCTTAAAACTACCTTACTGCCCTTAGTGCAATGAGCCTCGAATCCACCCATGTCCTGAGTGCTACCGGCGCTTCATCTTTGCTCGTTCGCTCGCGACGCGCGCGAGTTTTTTCCATCTTTTCTTTTCAGTGATCGCCTCTCTTATATCCTGCTTGCGGGCGAGATACGATAGTTCCTTCTGTAACTTCTCATAGCTCTGATACCTTGCCGTATCAATCGTTCCGTCAGCCAATGCTTCACGGATCGCACAGCGCGGTTCATCCTGATGCCGGCAATCGCCGAAGTAACAACGGCCGGCAATTGTTTCAATATCAGCAAACGCGATGTGCAAACCGGCCTCGCCATCCCAAAGCTGCAACTCCCGCATGCCGGGGGTGTCGAGTACAAGTCCGCCATGCGGCAAGACGATCAACTCACGGTGTGTCGTCGTGTGCCGGCCGCGTCCATCGTGTTCCCGAATTTCTTGAACTTTAAGATATTCACCGCCGAGCAAGTGGTTTATGAGAGTTGATTTCCCAACTCCGGATGAACCCAGGAATGCCACGGTCTGTCCGGGTTTGAAATATTGGACCAACTCATCCAGTCCGTGTCGCCTTACAACGCTGACAGCGTGAATCGGTACATCACCCGCCACAGCCCTGGTTTCCCGAATTCGCTCTTCAGTTTCATCACACAGATCCGACTTGCTCAGGATAATGATCGGACGCACACCACTCTCCCAAGCGACGATCAGATACCGTTCGACACGTCGTGGGTTGAAGTCTTCATTAAGCGACGTGATCAGAAAAACAGTATCGATGTTTGATCCGACGATCTGTGGCTCGGTGCGAACACCTGCCGTTTTACGAGTGAACTTGCTTTTACGCGGCAAGACACCATGGATCGTTACTTTGTCATTTTCCGTGGATGGCCGGATTACTACCCAATCTCCGGCTACTGGTAGGTCTCTACGGTCCACCGCCACGTGCCGCAGCCTTCCCGCGATCTCGCCGAGCACCTTTCCAGCTTCACTGTAAACACAATAAAGATTTTTGTATTCGCTCGCGACGCGACCGGCAGTGAAGCCATTGGCCGCGTAAGTTTGAAAGTGCCTTTCAAAGAATTCATCCCAGCCCAGAGTTTCCAGGTTATTGCTATGCATTGTCCGTTTCTCCAAAAGAGACATGCCAAGTCGAGACCTTGATCTGACTCGTGCTTGTCGCAAGTCGAAAGACTACTGAAGATATATTTTGGATTTGAGCGTTTGGAGAGATAAGTTACTGCGCACCTGAACACCACACCAACGCGACCGTTAAAATACTCTTCGAAACAGACGCGAATGATGCAGGCTTTACCGCCGCGAGCAACTTATCTTTAAAGGACAATCATAGGCACGTCATAATTCTAGCAAGGATTCATTCGGATGAGCTAGTTAGTCAGTTATTATCAACTCAAACAATAGCTTGGAGTAAGGAGAAAGAATGAACGATGTTTTCTCGGGGACGGAGTTGGCGCGTCCCTTCATGCCTGCGAAAGATTTCGAACTTTCGAAGAGTTTTTATGAGGCGCTTGGTTTTGAGAAAGTCTTAGATGGTGAGGTTGCGATCTTTAATGCCGGCTCGGGTGGGTTCATCCTGCAGCGTTACTACCAGGAAGAGTGGGCCAACAATTTCATGATGCAGCTCATGGTTGACGATCTCGACGCGTGGTGGGCGCATATCGAATCACTCGATCTTCCAAAGCGTTTCGGCGTGGCGGCGCCGAAGCCTCCAGCCATGCAACCATGGGGACTTCGTATCGCTTATGTTGTGGATCCGTGCGGCGTGCTTTGGCACATCGCGCAGCGACGAAAAGACGCGATTCAGGATCAATGAAACGAAGGGCGCGTAATGTGCAATCGTAGGGGCGGCCCTCCGTGGCCGCCCTAGTCATGAACTCAAGATCGTCTCACCTAAAAACCTACGATAGGGCGCTCTCTGGAGGCTCTCCGGTTGGGAGACAAAGAAATTCGAGCGCAAGGGCGGCCACGGAGGCCGCCCCTACAGTTGTTCGAGAAGTTAATTGTTTACGATTCGTTGTTCGGTCCGAAGGATGTTGAGCACGCGTTCGAGCCGGAAGAGTCCGGCCCCGAGGGCGGCGCTCACGATGGCTTCGAAGATTTGATCGTCGGTGTAGTTAGCCTGATGGAGTTCGGCGATGTCGTCGTCATTGAGCGAAAACGCGTGCTCGGAGACTCTTCGCGAAAAAATTCCCAACGCGCCGGAGAGGTTCGCACCCTGACTGATGGCATGCCTGACGTCCGGTGCTAGCGAACCGGGGCCTGATAGAACGGTGTACCGAAGGCGTTCCAACTTTATCGCGTAAGGATCGTATTGGTGGCTCATTGGAACGGCATCAGTCAGTTGCGGATGTATCCAGTAGCCGCTCAGTCGTCGATAACCAAAAATCTTCAACAACTTCGCCGCTTTAAAGAACAGTTCTTCAGACGGAATTCTGAAACCAAGCGCATCGGCGATCCGGGCGATGATATTAAAACCGACGCAAACGTAGGTTGCATCGAGGAGCGCACGTTCGCTCACGCCTGCTTGTCGTGGTCCATCGAGATCTTCGGGGCAGAGTTCACTTGGAGCAAGCGTGACTCGCTCGAGAAACGCGAGAGTCGTACGGAGCCGTTCATTGAGCTGAGCGTTTCGCCAGTCAGTGAAGATGTCGGCTGTCAGGCGATGTCCGAGGATTGACCACGCGACCGCGCGGTGTGCTTTGGTTCAAAAGAGACACTGGTTGAGACTCGCCGTGAATGCGCCAAACATCTCGCGTTCGCCGATGGACCATTCCGATGGACCACGCAGCAGATCGTGTCCGAGATCGCAGAAGTGTTTGCCGAAGAATTCCGGCCGGTAGGTGAATGTCTTGACAACGTCGAAAGGCTCGGAGAGTGTCAGGACAGTCGTCAACCCCAGCACAAATTTTTGCCGAATTCCGTGACCGGTTCTCAGTTTTGATAGTCGCATCGGCGTTACGCCGTAAGAAAAGGTGGGCAAGAAATTAACACCCACCCGTTTGGATAGCACCAGCCGGAACGTTGAGCGTTATCTCAAACTTTTGGTTGAGTCACCAGGAAACGTGCGGCCTGAACGTGCAACCACACACCGCGCGCAATCGACACAATCAACAACGAGTAAAAGAAAGCGAAGCCAATGTGGCTAAGGACAAGGAGGCAATACACCAACGCCGTCGCGGCGCCGAATATCACCTGTTCGCGCGAATCGCTGGGGGTCGCTCCCGGATCGGTGATCATGTAAAACGTGAATAGCAGGAAACTCACTCCCGTAATCGGCACCAGCCCGACGACTAGGGGAAGGTCAAACATCAAGCACCGAATCATTCCCTGAAGTGCAAAAGCAACCACCCAGCCAACGACGAGCGGCATTCGTTTCGCGTAACGCACGTTCATAAATGTTCCCAGACAGATAATCACGACTGGAAACGCGCCACTCAGATTGCTCGAGAGGCTTTCCGTAAACTGCCACGGCATGATCGGCGCCAGGGCCGGGAAGAGAAAGACGGTTACAGCAATTCCGGTGTTGGAAGGGTTAAGAAAATGTCGTTCAGTGCCATTCACCTTCGCCGTGAATAACACCTTCGACGTAATCGCAACCGCGGAAGCGAAAGCGAAGGGCAACAGGAGATCACCGGTATATAACAACATCGACACTGCCATGCCCGAGATGTGCGCAGGCAGCAGGAAGTCGACGAACGTTATGACACCGCCGACGAATCTCGGCCTTGTTTTTCCAGTCCAGGCATCGACGAGCTCCAGAAATATCTCGGTGAAGTACGCGGTCAACAACGCGACAAACATTTGCGCCCATGAGTTTTCGAATCCGAGCACCGTGTGGCCCAGGATGTTGAGCACGGTGATCGTGATCGCGAACCGCCGCAGAGCGGCCAGGCGCATGTTGCGTGGCTTCACTGCGTCCCTCCTGACCTGGGCCACGCCAGCATAACCGTGTAACGACCCGGCGACAGATTCAATATTTCCTCGCGAGCTCTTCCTTCCGGATCACGCCAACGAACCTGCACCTGGACCACGCCCTGAACGTTTCCGAGTCCGAAGTGCAGGTCCGGACTTCGCTTTCCGCTGTGCCCATTGCCTCCGTCTACCTGGCGCGTCAAAACCTTGCCGTTAGGAAGCGTGACACTGACAGCCGCTCCAACGGCCGCACGACCAGCGGTTTCCGGTTTACTTTTATCGTTGTAAACACGAGTCGTCGTCTCATTGTTGACGGGCAAAAGTAATTGAAGACTCAGATATGCCGATGCAGCCGGCGGCTGGTTGTGGTAGTAACTCGCCGGTCCCCACATGTTCGAAACGATCAGGTCGAGCGATCCATCGACGTCGACGTCACCGATTGCAATGCCGCGGCTCACGTAATCTTCACCAAAACCGATCTCACGTGCGATATCGATATAACGATCGCCGGCGCGTACGAAGAATGGGTTTTGATTGTGTCCGGCAATATCGGAATCTGGTCCTATTCTGGGCCAGGAGGTGGCGATGTTGTGGATCAGTAAGTCGTTCGCGGTTCCCAGTTCCTGTAACTCGGGCCACTTGTTCACCGAGCCGCGAACAAATCCAGTCGCCTGGATTGCCTCCGGCACGCCGTCGTTATCGAAGTCGTCAAGCTTTGCATCCCAGGCCCAACCGCTGCGAGACAGTCCAAGTTCTTCACCCCGATTTACGTACGGAGCAACGCCGCGTTGCATCGTGCTGACGTCACCGGTGCTGACAAAGACGATCTGACTTTCCTGAAGTCCTTGGGGTTCGGTGATGTTGCTGATGTACATGTCGGGAATACGATCGTCGTTCAGATCGGCGAAGTCGATCCCCATGCTTTTGAACGAGTCGTGCCCGAGGACGTATGACTTTGGCGCGTCAAAAAGTTTCTTTCCCTCCAGCAAAGTAAAGCTGATGCGGCCGGGTGTTGAACGGTTCCAAAATAGACGATCTGGTCCAAAGTCGTGGGCGACATATAACTCCGGCAGCAAGTCGCCATCGAGATCGCAAGCGCCAACCGCCAGACCCCAGCCTCCGCCAACGCCCGGAGGAAGAGCATCAGCGACTTCTTCATACTCGACGTGCGGATCGTTACCAGTCGTGGACGACTTCCAGCGATAGATTCTTTCGCCTCCTCCGTTGAAAGCATGCGAAAACGATTGCGGCATTGAGACGGTGCCGCTGCCGGCGGGGTTATAGAGATCTGATCCGTCTTTGAAGTAGTTGGCAAAGATGAGATCTAAATGGCCGTCGCCATCGAAATCGGCGGTCGTGGCCGATCCGGTCATCCAGATCTCTTTCGGAAAAATATCGCGAACGATGTAGTTGGCAGCACTTAATGCAGTTTCTGCCGGACGCCACAGAAACAAAAGCGGAGTTCGTCCCGCGTAGTAAACAATCACATCAACGTGACCGTCTTCAGTAACGTCTGAAAGCAGCACGCCAAGTGGAGCCATCCGATTGCGATCGAATAACGGTTCCTGAATTAGTGCGAATGGCGAATAACGGTTTCCTGTTCCCGGTACCGGCGTAATGACTATCTGATCGGTTCTCGTATCGATGTAGCAGGCGTCGTTGGAAACGCCATCACCGTCGATGTCGTTGAGGGCGACGGCCGCGCCGAGAGTTGAAACAAACGCCGAGATTCGCTCCAGGCTGGGGTGGACCAGCCGTTGAGTGCGAATGGGTGGACCAGTTAACTCGGGAAGCGTCGAACGGGAAAAGCGAAACCTCGCCGCCGCGGAGTCAATCTCCGCTTGACTCGTTTTCAGCGTATAGCGCATCGCCAAAAACAGGCCAATAACAAGCAACAGGGCGGTGATGGTTCTGGCGCTGTGTCGGCTGACAATCATGTCTGCTCAAAACATTTCTCTTGCCGCGGCGCAGCGGAAACGTAGCGTCATGCGCTGGGCCGTGGCGCCGCTGCGGGAGCAATCTTCATTTGGTATGTTCGAGTCGGCGGCGTTTGCAAATCCCACACGACGCCGAGATATGAAAAACCCTTCAGCAGATAGTGAGTGAAGTCGATCTCCCACCAATAAAAACCGTGCCGTGCGGAACGCGGATAGTGGTGATGATTGTTATGCCATCCGTCGCCAAAAGTAAGTAGCGCCACGAACAAGTTGTTGCGACTCGTGTCTGTGCTATCGAAACGCCGGCTGCCGAATGAGTGAGCAATGGAGTTGGCGCTGTAGATCGCATGATGGACCAGCACCGTGCTCACGAAGAATCCCCAAGCCAACATTTGCAATCCTGATGTCTGCAACTCTGGTTGAGCGCGATTCAGAATCACACCAAGCAGAAAGAAGAAAGCGGCTGCTAAGAGAGGCGGTGCCAGATAGAATTTATCCATCAAACGCAATTCAACGAATGGCGTAAAGTTTGACACAAGCCTTTGATCGGCCCGGCGATACTGAAGGTCGAAGATCCACAAACAATGAGCCCACCAGAATCCGTGTCGAGATGGAGAATGGATATCGGTGTCACGATCTGCATGAGAGTGGTGATAACGATGATGAGCAGCCCACCACAGCGGGCCTTTTTGATTCGACATGCAGCCGACGAGGGCCAGGATGAATTGAAAGATGCGCCCGGTTTTATAAGAGCGATGTGAAAAGTACCGGTGGTACCCGGCGGATACTGCGAATATCCGAAGACAGTAGAACGCGATACAGGCGGCGATGGCGATCCAGCTAACGCCTACCCAGAAGAGCAGTACACAGCCAGCGTGCAAATAAGCAAACTGGGATATTGTTAAGTAATCTAACTTGCGAGGCTTTCGCCGATTCGAGTGTTGCATTTGGTTTATCTTAACATTCTCGCCGTCAACTGTCGGGGCAGCCTACAACGACGCCAAAAATATTGATCGAAGGTCAAGGGAGGGATTATCATTTCCCAGCGTTTTTAGTCTTCACTCACGCAATAGGAGTCAAAATGAATCCCCCAAATACACGGTTTCAACACCCGCGCGGCGTACCTCAGCCATTCAAGCGGCCGACTTTAGCAGTTGCTCAACCCCGAATCGCTACGGCGCAACTTAAAACTGTTGATGGCTCGCAAGGCGTTAGGCGTCCGGTGGCGCCTCCAGTTTTTCGTCCGCAGCCGAAACCGATAAGTGCGCCGGCTGCGCTGGACGGGCAGGGCGAGATCCAGCTGAAGAAGAAAAGAAAGGGTCAAAGCGGAGGAGGCAAGAAAGGCGGAAAGGGAGGTCTCAATTACACTTCCACCAGCAAACACTACAGCAAAAAGGAAATTGAGACGGCGCAGCAGCAACTTGGACTTACTCGGGGATCAAAGGGCCACGGGAAAGGCAATAGCAACTCAAAGCAGAGTGGGCAGACGATAAAAGAGAATCGGCTGATCAGCCAACAGCTCAGAGACAACAAGGAAAGAGCCAAAACAAACCTGAAGAAGTGCCAGCGGTATCATAGAAACGACGCCAACATCGGAAAGGAATGTCCGTTCTGCCACGAGTACGTCGTTTAGTTGCGAAGTTCTCCTGATCTAAACCGACGCAAAAAGGATCGCCCGCTGCTCGCGAGCGATCCTTTCTTGTGTGAATTGCGGAAACTTAGAAGTTGAGCCGCAAGGCAAACTGAATTTGCCGGTTAGTACCGAGTCCCACTGTGCGACCAACCGTGGAATTCAGCACGCCGAAGTTTCCCACGCTCGCTTCGGTAAGTGGTTGGCCCGGTTGGAAACCAGCTCCGACCGTGGTAACGCCGTTTGCGAAAGTGATATTCGGTAAGTTCTCCGAAATCGTCACCGGCGGATTGGCGAAGTTTGCGCGATTAAAGAAATTGTAAATCTCGGTTCGAAATTCGAGGTTGACGTTTTCCGTGATCCTAAAACGCTTCTGAAGCGTCAAGTCAAACTGGTGAAAGTTTGGTCCGTAGATCGCGTTGCGCGAAAGGTTACCGTAAGCTCCCGGCCGCGGGATAGTGAAAGCGGCGGGGTTAAGTGCGCGTAGTCCACCGGAAAGCAGTGGATTTGTTCCGGCGACGACATCGGGCCGGCGTGTGTTACGCGAGGCATTCCCGCCCGGCGTGTTCACAACCGCGATGAAGCCCGGCGGAAGTGCACCGGTAGGCAGCCGGCCGACTGTGCCTTCAGCAATGTTAGCCTGCCCTCCAACGCCAGTAGGACAACCACCTGATCGCACACACTGAATGGCCACGTCAGCTCGAGTGAGCAGCACGTTAACTGGAAGACCGGAACGACCGTTGTACATCCCACCGATCTGCCAGTTGCCAAACAACGAGTTGGCGATGCCTGTCCAATCGTAACGCTTGCCTTTGCCGAACGGCAGTTCGTAAAGAACGCTCAGGTTAGCACTATGCCGGACGTCGAAAGTGTTATTACCGCGTTCGTCTTCGAAGTTAAACGGGTCCTGAGTGGTATTGGCCTCGTTCGATCCCTGAGTGGTTCCGATCGAGTGTCCCCACACGTATTGCGCGCCGAGCGTCAGTCCCTGAGTAAACCGGCGGTTGAGTGCGATTTGCAACGCGTTGTAATTGTCGCGTCCACCGCTGGTCTTGAAGTCGATCTCGCCAAAAGGCTGGAGGCGACTGTTTGGGTTTGCCGTAATGACACCAGTGTCCTGGTTGATTGCAAAACCCAGGACGTCGTACTCACGGACTGTGGTGACGGCACTGATCTGACCCGGACAGGCTCCGCCCACGAGCGCAACCGTACAACGATTGATAACTCCGAAACCGGCGGGTAATGGATCATTTGGTCCAATGACGGTTTGGGTTGGAAATATCTTGTTGGTGATACTGCGCTGGAACAGATTGCGTCCCTGACTGCCAACGTAACCAACCGTCAGCACCGCGTTACCCGGCAACTCCTGCTGAATCGAGAGACCATACTGGCCAACGCGTTCCGGTACTCGGTAACCGTTTACATCGTAAGCGCGTGGCGTGAACGCCGTTTGGACACGGCTCGTGTCGGCGATGGTCGCAAGCGTAGTTGGACCAAGTGCCAGCCCGGAACGGGTCGTACGGAATACGTCTGATTCGATCGGTTGAATCAGGTCTTCGTACTGACCTGGGCCATAGTAAATACCGCCGCCCGCACGAATTACCGTCTTGCCGTTGAAGCGCGACGGGGCCCAGGTAAAGCCAAGCCGCGGACCGAAGCTCGATTTGGAAGCGCTGTAAAGCGGAGTCTGTCCGGGAGTAAGTAAACGCCCCGTGCCGGCGTCGAATTGAATGACGCGGTTGTCGGCCTCCTTGTTCGGGGAGTAATACTCGTAACGCAAACCATAGTTGACTGTCAGATTGGGACGTATACGCCACTCATCCTGAGCGTAGGCGATCAAGTAGTGCTGTTCGCCACGGTGGAAACCGCTTTGCGGGCGGCTGAAGGTGGTAACTGGATTGGTGGCGATGCGGAAGTCGCCTGACCCCGACAGGTCGCCGATGAAGCTACCTGTCAAGTTACGATTGAGCACGAAGTCGAGCAGGTTTCCATAAGTCAACTGCGTGCCCCCGAGTTGATCAAACTCAACTCGCAGCAAGCGAACTTCACCACCAAACTTCAAACCGTGATTGCCACGCGTCCATGAAAAGTTATCAGTGAATGAGTAGCTGATTGCGTCGATCGGCTGAGCGCGACCGTTACCTGCGGAAGACTGGCGAGTCAAACCACCCGGGCTGGCAACGCCAGTCGGCGCACCGCCGTTGATACCCGGTTGCACGATGCTTCCTGATAGACCAACCGATACAGCCGAGAAATCAATTCCAGAGCCCACGTCAGGGAACGAAGTTGCCAACGTGGTCGGCGCACTGTTGACCCCAAACTTAAATTCATTGATCGAGGTCGTTCCAAGAATCTGTTGGACCGAGCCGACGAAGTGCCGCGGCTTCTGCGTGGCGACGAGTAGCCGGCCGGTGGTGCCGTCTGGTGAAATAACTTCACCCGGATCCTGCTGGTATCTGGCAAACCAGGTGAGACGCGGATTAATGCGACCATCGAAGCGGACGCTGAAAGCATCTTCGTCGAGCGACGCGACCTTATTTGTTTGAACAAACTGCGCGCCGTTGCTGACGCCGCCTAACGCCAGTCGCGACCCTGTCCCGACCGGGAAAGCGTTTATCACGCGCAGGTTGTTCAAATCGGCAATACGTGCAGCAGCCTCAGTGGCGGCTGCATTGCTGATGCCAAGCTCGACGCGTCGAGCGGTTCCGCCCGACTGAATGAACTCACGGACAAAATCAGACGGCGTCAACTCGATCACGTTGAAGCCGGCACGCTGTCGCAAGCCTTCATACGAAGTGAAAAAGAAAAGTTTGTCGCGGACGATTGGCCCGCCAACGCTGCCGCCAAACTGATTGAGACGAAGCGGCGATTTTCGATCGGAGTCGAAGAAGTTGCGGGCATCGAGCGCGTCGTTGCGGAAGTAATGAAACAGCGCACCGTGAAATTCGTTCGATCCGGTTTTGCCGATGATGTTGATCTGGCCGCCGGTTCCCGTACCGTACTCTGCTGGATAGTTTGACGAATCGACGCGAAACTCCTGAACGTTTTCCAGGGAAGTTTGGAGGCGGAACTGCGAACCTTGCACCGTCAGGTAGCCCGGCGACGCATCGAAGATAGCCGTATTCTCGATACCGTCGAGCTTCGACTGGTTCTGCTGATTCGCGCGCCCGTTAAAGCGTATGTTGTCAAAGTTACCGGTGCCGGTGTTGACCGCTCCAGGAGCCGTAAGGTAAAGCTGCGAGTAGTTGCGTCCATTGACCGGTAATTCTTCGACTTCTGCCGCCGTAACATTCACGCCGAGCCTGTTTGAGCTCGTGTCAATCGTGGTGGCGTTCTCTGCCGTGATCGTGACCGCGGCGGTAACATCGCCGGCCTCGATGACTACGTCGAGAGTGCGTACCTGGCCAACGCCGAGCATGAGTTCAGGCACGTTGGTGGTCTTGAAGCCGGCCTGCGTCACCGTCAGCGTGTAAGTGCCCGGACGCAGTTGTTGAAAGGCATAGATGCCATCTTCCGATGTTGTAGTAGTGCGCTCCAGGTTGAGCGCCTGATGTCGTATCGTGACGCTCGCGTTGGGAACAGCGGCCCGATTTGAGTCGCGCACGATTCCTTCGAGCCTCGCTTGATCCTGTTGAGCGAGTGAAGTTGATACGGCCATAGCCGTCAGCAGCATCATGAGCCCAAGGCGCATGAGTAAGCGAAGAGTGATATTCATATTGGTTTCCTGGATGTCCTATGGTTGAAATTCACGCAATCCAATCTGCACAGTTCACTCGTGCCTTACTTGGACCGGGTGGTTTCGCTTCCCGTGGGTTCGCAGCGTTTAGATTTAAAGCGTGAGGCTAAGGTGATGGAATTAAATGGAAGTTAAGGGCGACTTAAATCAAAGTTAATCCGCGAGAAATCAGCGGGTCCCGAAGTGAAACTTTCGAAAGGTTCGAACTTTGGTGTGGTAGAGTGAGCCCAATCTCAAAAGATGGATCGAAGCTTACTCAAAAGTCCCGGCTCGATAGTGATGTCCACGGTGCTGTTAGGATCGTTTTGTTTTAACTGTGCGGCTCAGGATCCGACGATACCATCACGCCGAGCGCCGGCCATCTCACGTGACATGCGTTATCGCGAGTGGGTTTTGAAAGAGCTGGAACGCCGCGGACGGGAAACTCGGAAACAAGAGGAAGTAAACTGGAAGCAAATACGAGACGACTTCCGTAGCATCCAGCTTGAAAGCGACAGTCTGCGCCAGGCTGCTTCAACGACACCGGTTGATTCAAAGACAGTCGCAGACTCGGCAGCCAAAATCCACAAGACGGCCACTCGTTTAAAATCCGGTTTGCTGTTACCGGAAGATGAGGTCGAAAGGAAAGCCACTGAAATTGGTGACGTAAGCATGCAAACCATCGTCTCGGCCCTTGACGGGACCATACGGCGTTTCGTCACTAATCCAACCTTTGATGAGGCGGCTGTGCTGGATCTAAAACTAGCAATCAGGGCCCGGCACGATCTCGACCGGATAATTGTCCTGAGTCGCGAAGTGAAGAAGAAGGCGGAACCCTGAGCCGGTAGTGGGTTTGAAGTACGCCTTCGGCGTACTCAAACTGACCAGTACCCTGAGCAAAATATCTTGACAGCGGTCCACTGTTTAGCGTTGACTTGGCTTTGGTGGTCCCGTGAATAAGAACTCCCCCGTATCAAAATTCCTTCCAAAGCCGTTTATTCGGACGTCTGCTCCGATGGTCCAAAGCGGACCGAGGATAGTGCAGTTAAAACCTGGTGCGCCTGCGACTACGGTCAAGCGACCTGTTGCGCCTCCGGTTTATCGTCCGCAACCGACACCTCATTGTGTTCAGGCAAAGATGCCGCATCCGGCACACACTGCGCATCGACCGGGTGCTCCCCCGGTGTATCGTCCTCAGCCGCAGCCTAAAGTGCTTCAGACCAAAACGGCTATTGGACAACCAGCTAATGCTGGACCAGGTAAATTTACTCCGCCGCACTTGCAACGTCCCTTCGTGGCACAAACGCGGGCAGGTTCGGTGGTTCAGCAATCAAAACGCGGACGTGGCGGAAGTAGTAAGAAAAAGAAGGAAAGTGACGACGAAGAAGATGCTTATGTGCCACCGTGGGAAATGCCCAGAGAGAAGCAGTTGAGATTTAGTTTTCGGGTAGGCACAGAAGAGAGCGTAATCAAAAAAACAGCTCACAAGGTCAGTAAATTCAATAAGAGTAAATACAAGTCAGTTTACACCTGTCGCGGTTGTAAGCGGATGATTGCTTATGTAGACAAGAAAGGTGGCTTCAATCTTACCCAGTATGGCTACCTCAGCAAATCTAATAAGGAACACGAACTACGAGCGGTCGCGCTCGATCATCATCCTGACCCCTGGGCCAAGCGTCTGAAGCAATTCGAGAAAGATGGAACTCCCTATGACGATCAAAGGCGAGATTATCAGGATGAAGGACGATTGCGTGCGCTCTGCAAGAAATGCAACGAAAGTCACGCATACGAAGGCGTAGATATTGTGGATTACGATTCGGATGAGGACGATTTTGACGAGCCGAAGACACCGCCACACGAATCGCAGTACAACAGCGGTCAATTCAGTGGCTACCGACCCGTTGTGGTAGGTAGTAAGTAATCCCAAGTCATTTTAATCTTGTTAGTGCCTTTTCGTGGCTAACGGCTCCAGTATGTTTTGATCCGTTCAGCCAGCATGGGAAAGGGAACGTAGTCAGCGCTCCGGCCGGCCTTCCGCAATTCACCCACCATTCTCATTGCGCCATCCGCATTTCGAGTATGAACCAGAATAGTTGAGGCTCGTTGCAGCTCCGGATTTGAGCAGAGAAACTGCGCGATGGCGAAACCGGTTCTTTCGTCGTCGGTAGATTCGGCGTGATAGTGCTCAGGATGCAGGTCGTGATCGAGAAAGATTGCGTCATACGAGCCGGCGCTCAGGAATTGCCGCGCTTCATTTACATTACTCGCGATGTCGATAAAATCGCCCTTGAAGCGCGCGGTAAACCAGCGATGACGTCGCTCGTCGTCATCCAGTAAAAAAACCCGGATGGGATGGCGGTCTGCCCGTATCGATTTAAGACCCAGCTTGCTCAGCAACGAATGCCACAAACTCATACGTTTTTAGCGATCTTTTCTGTAAAACAGCCCTAGCGTTACTGCTCGGGCATTATAAGGTATTATCAGGTACACTCGATTGTACCCAAGGTGATTAAAGTTGATCGACGAGACCGATCTCCGTCAGACGGAAGACACAGAGGTTTGCACAGAATGCTTTGGGACCGGCACCAAAATCGATCCGGTCAAAGGGGCGATGCCTTGTCCCTGCCGCAAACCACACCGCTTCAAACGACTCGTCGAAGCTGCCCGCATCCCTCGTCGTTATACCGACTGTTCCTTTGAAACATTTAAAACGACGCCGGGCACTAAGCATTATAACGCTCTGTGTATGGCGCAGAATTTGGTGAATGAGTATCCGGTAGTGGAGCGCGGCTTGTTGTTTATGGGACCTGCC
This sequence comes from uncultured Acidobacteriota bacterium, assembly GCA_963708055.1. Lineage (GTDB taxonomy): Bacteria > Acidobacteriota > Blastocatellia > Pyrinomonadales > Pyrinomonadaceae > PSRF01. Next base: position 5,445,580 of record OY970193.1, read on the forward strand.
GGCGTTGGAAAAACTCATCTCGCCGTGGCAATAATCAGAGGGCTCATCGAAAAAGGATTTGGCGGAGTTTTTTGTGAGTTTGGCGCACTGCTCAAAGAAATTCAGGATTCGTATAATCCTATCTCCAAATCCTCCGAGCTGAAGGTGCTCGCTCCCGTTTATCAAACAGACATCCTGGTGCTCGATGAGTTGGGGGCAACCGTGCCCACCGATTGGGTGCGCGATACGATGTACCAGATAATCAACAAGCGCTACAACGATAATAAGCTGACGATATTCACCACCAACTATGTCGACGAGCGCGGGCAAAACGAAAAAATACAGCTACTCGAAGACCGTGTTGGTGTCCGGCTGCGAAGCCGGTTGTATGAGATGTGCACCAAAGTAGTGATTGACGGAGAAGACTACCGCAAACATATGGGTTTCCGGACTTTTGATGTTCGTGGAACATAGCCCCAAGTTTCGACGCAAAGATGCCCAAACGCACTGATATTCACAAAATTCTAATCATCGGTTCTGGTCCAATCGTAATTGGACAGGCCTGTGAATTTGACTATTCCGGAACTCAAGCCTGCAAGGCCCTGCGCCAGGAAGGTTATGAGATCGTGCTGATCAACTCGAATCCAGCGACGATCATGACCGATCCGGAAACGGCCGACATCACTTATATCGAACCACTCACCGTCGCGTCAGTAACCGAAATTATTCGTCGCGAACGGCCTGATGCGTTGCTGCCGACAGTCGGTGGTCAAACGGCGCTCAATCTCGCGATCGCGCTCGAAGATGCGGGAGTGCTTGCGGAGTACAACGTTGAAATGATCGGCGCGAAACGCGACGCGATCAAAGTTGCCGAGGATCGTTTGCTCTTCAAACAAGCGATGGACGAAGCCGGGCTCGAAATGCCGCGTGGTGGTTTCGCAAAGTCGTGGGATGAAGCTAAGCAAGTCGTTACACAAACTGGTTACCCGGCGATCATTCGCCCCTCATTCACACTCGGCGGTACGGGCGGAGGCACGGCCTACAACCCCGAAGAGTTTGAAGAGATCATTCGCGGCGGACTCGCCGCGTCGCCGATTCATGAAGTGTTGATTGAAGAGTCGATACTCGGTTGGAAAGAGTTTGAGCTCGAAGTGATGCGCGACCTCGCGGACAACGTCGTGATCATCTGTTCGATTGAAAACTTCGATCCGATGGGTGTTCACACCGGCGATTCGATTACTGTCGCACCGGCGCAAACGTTGACCGATCGCGAATATCAAACGATGCGCGACATGGCGATTCGCGTGATTCGTAAAGTTGGCGTGGAAACTGGCGGTTCGAATATTCAGTTTGGCGTTGATCCTGAAAACGGCGACATTCGCATCATCGAAATGAATCCGCGCGTCTCACGTTCTTCAGCCCTCGCGTCAAAAGCCACCGGATTTCCAATCGCGAAAATCGCCGCCAAGCTTGCCGTCGGTTACACACTCGACGAAATTCCCAACGACATCACTCGCAAAACGCCGGCGTCGTTTGAACCCACGATCGATTACGTGGTGGCGAAGATTCCCAAGTGGGACTTCGAAAAATTCCGTGAAGCCGAAGACGTTCTGGGAACGCAGATGAAATCAGTCGGCGAGGTGATGGCCATCGGTCGCACCTTTAAAGAAGCACTCTTCAAAGGACTGCGATCCCTTGAAGCGGTGAAGCCTTTGCGCCTCGAAGATATTTCCGACGACGAACTACAGCGAAAACTGGCTCGTCCCAACTCGCAAAGATTTTCCTACATCACTTACGCACTGCAACACAAGTGGCCCATCTCTGAGATCTATCGCCTGTCGCGAATCGATCCCTGGTTTCTCGATCAGCTTCAACAGGTGATGGATATTCAAAGCAACATCGAAGGCACTGTGCTCGAAGATATTTCCGGCGAAGAGCTACGGGCATTCAAGGAAGTGGCTTTGTCAGATCGTCGCTTGGCTTATCTGACCGGACGCTCGGAAGATGAAGTGCGTTCTTATCGTAAGCAGTTGGGAATCGTTCCGGTCTACAAGCGCGTCGACACCTGTGGTGCTGAGTTTGAATCACACACGCCGTATCTCTATTCAACTTACGAAACTGAAGACGAATCGGCGCCAACCGATCAACGCAAGATCATGATTCTCGGCTCGGGTCCAAACCGGATCGGGCAGGGAATCGAGTTTGACTACTGTTGTTGTCACGCATCGTTTGCACTGCACGAGGCGGGATTCGAGACGATCATGGTCAACTGCAATCCGGAAACGGTGTCGACTGACTACGACACCTCCGATCGTCTCTATTTTGAACCGCTGACGTTCGAAGATGTGATGAACATCGTCGACATCGAGAAACCGGAAGGCGTGATCGTTCAGTTTGGCGGACAAACTCCACTTAATCTCGCCATGCGATTACAGAAAGCCGGCGTCAAAGTGATCGGAACATCACCTGATTCGATCGACCTGGCCGAAGATCGCAAACGTTTCGGGGCGTTGTTGAATGAGCTCGGCATTCCGCAGCCTGACAATGGCATGGCTGCGTCAGTCGAAGAAGCGGCGGAGATTGCCAGGCGGATTGGCTATCCGGTGCTCGTGCGTCCCAGCTATGTTCTTGGCGGACGGGCGATGGCAATTGTTTACGATCAGGAAACGCTCGAAACATACGTCCGCAACGCTGTCGGCTTCACACCCGATCGTCCAGTTTTGATTGATAAGTTTTTGGAGCAGGCCGCGGAGTTTGATGTCGATGCACTTGCCGACGACACTGCGTGCGTGATTGCCGGTATCCAGGAACACATTGAGGAAGCGGGGATTCACTCCGGCGATTCATCGTGCGTGTTACCTCCGGTGCGAATCGATCCGGAGCATCTCGAGACGATGCGGCATTACACTCGTAAACTCGCGAAGGCTTTGTCGGTCAGCGGTCTAATGAACATTCAGTTTGCGATCAAAGACCATCGCGTTTACGTTTTGGAAGTGAATCCACGCGCGTCGCGAACAGTTCCGTTTGTTTCGAAAGCGACCGGGGTTCCGATCGCGCGCATCGCGGCCCTCGTGATGGCTGGAAAGAAGCTCAAAGACTTTAACTTGCCGGAAGAGTTGACGGTCAATCGATTCTTCATCAAGTCGCCGGTGTTTCCGTTTGCGAAGTTTCCCGGCGTCGATCCGGTTTTGAGTCCTGAGATGCATTCGACCGGCGAGGTGATGGGTATTGGCGATACGTTTGGTGAAGCGTATGCGAAAGCGATGATGGGTGCGGGTCTCGCAATGCCGTCATCGGGCAAAGCTTTTCTGAGTGTGAAAGACGGCGATAAAGGCGCGGCCGTGTTGCTGGCGCGCAAGTTGTCGCGGCTGGGCTTTGGGATAGTTGCGACGCTTGGCACAGCCGGGCGTTTGCTCGAAGTGGGTATGAATGTCGAGACGGTGTTTAAGGTCAACGAAGGTCGTCCAAATATTGTGGACCACATCAAGAGTGGCGAGATATCGCTGGTGATCAATACGCCACTCGGGCGTGCTTCACACTATGATGAACAGGCAATTCGCCGAGCGGCGTTGCAGTATGGCGTGCCGTGTGTGACGACAATGACCGGTGCGCAGGCGCTGGTTGAAGCGATTGGGGCTAACGCGATTCAAAGTACGCCGCAGGTTCATTCGCTGCAAGATCTGCACGCGATGCGGGTTTCAGCCGAAGTGCCTAACTGATAGGGAACAGAATTGGGTAATGTCGATTAATTCTCAAGAGACGATTCATCGCATTCTCGATGAATGTCGCACGATCGCGGTGGTGGGCCTCTCGTCGGATCCTTCACGTCCATCAAACAGTGTTTCAGGTTACATGAAACGTCATGGTTATCGTGTGATCGCCGTTAACCCGAATGAGACTTCGGTGTTTGGCGAACAGGCGTATCCGGATCTGTCGGCGGTGCCGGATAAGATCGATCTGGTGGACGTTTTCCGCCGGTCGGATGAAGCCGGGCGTGCGGTTGATGAAGCGATTGCGATTGGAGCGAAAGCGGTGTGGCTACAGGAAGGTGTGATTGATAACGCCGCCGCGCAACGAGCGCTCGATGCCGGATTGCTGGTGGTGATGGATCGCTGCTGGCTGAAGGAACACATTCGCGCCGCGCGTCGGTGATCTAAACTGGATAAAGATTTACAAGATTTTTCAAGATGTACTGAGATGAACTCGATTTCAAGATCGACACGAGCTCCGGGATTCTCTTGTTAATCCTGAAAATCTTGTTCATCTTTATCAACATCTATGACACGAATCCAGGCCGTCATCATCACCGTGAGCGACGCATGTTCTCATGGTGAGCGTGAAGACGCTTCGGGCGCAACGCTGGTCCAACTGGCCACCGATCTCGGCGCGGAAATCGTCGCCGCCAAAATCCTTTCCGACGATCTCGAGCCCCTGGTCCAATCACTACAGCAGTTCGCCGATCGAGACGACGTCAACCTAATCCTCACAACAGGCGGCACTGGTCTTGGTCCACGCGATAACACCCCTGAAGCAACTCGACGTGTAATCGAACGCGAAGCGCCCGGCATCGCCGAAGCGATTCGCACGGAATCACTCAAAGCGACTCCCATGGCCATGCTTTCGCGAGGTGTTTGCGGGGTGCGCTCGGGGACGTTAATCGTGAATCTGCCCGGCTCACCGAAGGCGGTGAAAGAAAGTTTTGCGGTGATTGCTCCCGTGCTGGGGCACGCTCTCGATCTACTCGCCGGCAGAACTTCACACGTCAAAACATCATGACGCTTCTTTATTGAGATCGATCACGTTTGGCGTGGGTTTAGCGGAAGGTTTATCTCTCACAACTTGCAACTGACTCACGTTATCTTCAACCGGTGTGGCCGGTTCATCCAGCAACTTCGTAACCGCACGACGCAGATCCGCCGCCACGGTGCGCACCGAGCGTGACGCATTGAGAACCTGAAAACCGTATTCGGAACTCATGCGATCGAAAACTTTCAGCATCCGCCTTTGATATTCCACGAAACTGTCGTAGAAATCTTCACCGAGATGCAGATCCATCCCGGATTCCCAGTAATCAAAACCGCGTCCGGAGCTGAGCACTCGCCCGACTAGCTGCTGCGGTGATGAAATTCGCAGATAGAAAACCGCGTCGGGCACAAACGCCATGCTGTAGATCGATCGAATCCAGGCAGAGTCGATACCGCGCACTTCCGCGCGCGCCATGGCCGAATAAATATAACGATCGGTAAGAACCACAAATCCGGCGCGCAATGCGGGGAGCATCTCGTTTTCGAGCCGGTCGATAAAATCGGTGGCGTAGAAGAGTTGCATCGTGAGTCGGCCGAGCGTGTGACCTGTCTTCGCCTCTTTGATACCGCGACCCGCCAGCACTGAGCGTGTCATGCCGGTGTCGAGCACGGCGTGTCCCCGTGATTCCAACCAGGTGCGCAACAGAGCGATGTGTGTGGAGCGCCCCACACCGTCAGTGCCTTCCACCACGATCAGCTTGCCGCTGTATTCTTCCTGTTCGACGCCCGGGAGTGGCGTGCCGTACGAATGTTTTTGATTAATGGGATTTGCCTCGCCTCTTTTTAAGGTGTTGGCTGATCAGCAAACGCATCTCGCGTTGTTGCCGCTCGATGGAACGAGTGGCGTCAATTACAGTCAACCCAAATTCCGAAACCATGCGATCGTACTCTTCCAGAATTTTTCCCTGGAAGATCGTGAAACTCTCTTCCGGATCGTCGGCCCACCCGAGGTCCATGCCTGCTTCGTAGAACTTTAGATTTGGTCTACCCGAAACGATGCGATCAACCGCGACGTTGAGCGGTGCTCTAAAAAAGAAGGCCACTGTTGGTCTAACTGCAAACGAATAGACATCTCTAACCCAGGCGCGATCACAACCACGCGCCACGTCGCGTGCAAAGGCGGTGTAGATGTAGCGATCGGCCAGCACGATCGCGCCCGCTTTAAGTGGCGGAATGATGTCGCGTTCGGTGCGGTCAGCAAAATCGGTTGCGTGCAGTAAAGAGAACGATGCGGGTGTAAACAAGTGGCGCTTCTTGGCGCGTTTTGTCGTATCCTTGACGAGCGGAGACGAGTTCCACTCGGAAAAAAAGACCGGATAGCCTTCGGCTTTCAGCCATTGATACAACAACGCCAGTTGGGTTGATTTGCCGCTACCGTCGGTTCCTTCAACCACGAAGAGTTTGCCGGGAAACTGATGTTGTCCGTAGGAAATCATTGGTGCAGAACCTAGACCATGATTGTTACAAGGAAATGAAAACCTGCCGCTAAGGACTGTAAAATACGCGACATTATGAGAACTTTGTACCTCTTACGACATGCCAAATCAAGTTGGGATGATGCGTCGTTACGCGACTTTGATCGACCTTTGAACAAACGTGGGCGCGGAGCCGCGGCGAAGATCGGACAGCGATTGCAGGCGGAGAAACTAAAAGATCCATACGTTATTTGCTCGCCCGCAGCGCGCACGCGCGAGACCGCAAAAATCGTACTGCAAAATGCAAATCTATCGATCGCAGAACATTTTGATGAACGTATTTATGAAGCTTCTCTGCGTGATCTAATGCAGGTAATCGAGGAAATTCCCGACGATAAAGAACTCGTGATCATGATTGGTCACAATCCGGGCTTTGAAGAGTTGTCGGCGGCGTTGACCGGTGAGCACCATGCCATGCCTACGTGCGCGCTGGCAAAGATTGAGCTTGAGGTTGAAGGCTGGAAAGATGTCAGAGCCGGTGAGGGTAAACTGAAGTGGTTTATCGTTCCGAAGGAGTTGCCCGAGGATTAAGCCCTAGCGATCGCTCACAAACTCACCGTAATCAGTTCGCTTCTGCGCGCTAAGATGATTGCCGAGAATCCGGTAGAAGCACTTCAAACAAACACCATTCGCTTCTTGCTCCTTGTCGTCGCGAATCGTCGCGCCGCACCAGATGCATTGGACCACAAACGCCTTTTCTCGTTCTATTTCCAATTGCTGCATTGTTAGTTTCCCCCTTTCTTATTCTGTAATCATCTACGCTCGCGAAGTTACGTCCTCATGGCTTCGAGGTTAAATGCTCGTTAATGTGAGCCGGTATTTAGAGTGAATTCAGGTCATCTTCAGTTTGCTCGCGAATAAAACTTTTCTGTACCTGATCAGTTAACATTTTGGTAACATCGGTGGGCAGTGACGCACCCCTTGAGCGTTGCTTAAACCTGAGCCGACGCACGCCTCAAACGACTACGCCGGTGATATCTGGAGGAGATGATTTTGATGAGCCCCAGAACTCGCTGCTCTTTTCTGCGGAATAGTCGCCGCCTGTGCGAACTCACGCTGATCCTGGTCGTCTCAGCATTTCCAATCGTCGCTGCTAAAACCGATAACGTTGTAGCTCGAGAGAACATCTCGAAATCCAATCGCCAGGAACTCGTCCGTACGCTACGGTCCATCACCGGTTGGAGTAATCTAGACTTCGACGGCGATGGCGCACTTGGTATTGGGAAGGCTGAACCACGAGATGGTTCGAAGACTGCACGCGAACTCCTTGATCGCGCTCTTACCGGCGATCGTGTAATCCTGTTTGAAGACGCCAGTTCGCGAAAAGACGTGGTTTTTTGTCGAGTGTTTCTGCGCACAATGGATAACGTGGAAGTTCATGTCGTACAGATCGACTTCGCCGATTTCCGGCAGGTCACCGGTGACAAACAAGCGCTCGCGTCGTTTGATGTGGGTTGGGCCGTACTTCACGAGATAGACCACGTGGTTGAAGACTCCCACGATCCGCACGAGAATGTTATCGGCGACTGCGAGGGACGCATCAACGATATGCGTCGCGAATTAGGGCTAGCGACCAGAAATAGTTATTTCTTCAGTTTTCTTCCCGTTAAAAATTCAGGACCATTCATCAGCAGATTTGTACGGATGGGCTTCGATCAGGCAGATGGTGCAGTAAGTAAAAGAAAACGCTACTGGCTGATCTGGGATGCAGCGGTTGTTGGTGGATTGCCGGAAAACGAAGCTACTAATGGCGTTTTCAGTCTTAACGGCCGGCTCGTTTTAGGCGATCTGGCGCGATAGACTGCCTCGACTCCAGGCGTGATTGGCGAGCCTCTTCCGACATTTGTTGAAGAGCGGAATGAACCTTCAGGATGATGTCTTTCAACTGCGAAAGCTCCTGAGGGCTCTTTTTCTTTTCAGACAAAATTGCGGCAGCTATCTCGCTGCTGAGTTCGTTAGAAATCGCCATAAATTTAAGGGAACTGACCTTACCGAGGCTGTTGTTGAAGTTGGGCTATGCTAGGTTTCGGGTGTTACGTTGATGTTAAATCGAAGTTAATTAACGTGATAAAACAATAAATCCTCACGACGTTCAGGCGAATGCTTTTCCCCACGCCAAGACGCAAAGACGCAAAGGGTCGCAAAGTCAAACGGGTGTTTTCTTTGCGTCCTTGGCGTCTTTGCGTGGAGTTTTTCTTTTCGATTGGCCCAGCACTTAACAAACATTTAAGGCGCTATTCACCGGTCTTTAACCTCTGATCGTTAGTTTGTGCCATTCGTACCCAACAAATAGGACCACGCTCAAGCTTAACGCCGAACTGTAGGAATTTCTTTTCAAACTAAGGGAGTCTCGAATTATGGTGTTAAAGGAGATGTCGATCGTCGGTATGGCGGGCGGATCACACATCGCGGATGACATCTACGACGATGGCTATCTGCGCGTCGAGCACAGAAACTATTACGTCGCGTGTGGGGGCAGCCCGATAAAGCTGCCCCGCACCGAGTTTTTGATCTTCTCGCGACTCACTCGAACCCCAAACCGGATCGTCGCCGCCGATGAGCTTTGGAGTTCCGTCTGGGGTTCTAACAAGCCTCTCAATTCCGAGAGCCTTCACGTTTACATCTATCGCCTGCGTGCCAAGCTCACCGATTTCGGATTACAGATCGAGACCATGGTCAATGTGGGTTACCGGCTGATCACCACGAAAAGCTAAGAAAAAGCCCGGTTTCCGGCGCTAGTTAACCGAAATTTCAGGCGACGTTCAGTTGGATGTAACACGGGGCTGCTTAGATTGGGGTCGCGAATTCGCTCTGACAAATCAGCCCGAACAGGATTGGAGATCCTAAATGTCTGCCCTCAAGAGAAGCTTGCAGTTGGTTGTTTTTGGTGTGCTGCTGTTTTCAATCGCTTGTAATAATTCCAGTACCAACCTGCAAGGCGCCGGCGCTACCTTCCCGAATCCTCTTTATCAAAAGTGGTTGAGTGAATACGGGCGACTACATCCGGATGTGAAGATCGACTATCAGTCGATCGGTTCCGGTGGTGGTATCAAGCAACTCAAAGAGCAGACAGTAGACTTTGGCGCTTCAGACGCGCCGATGAGTGATGCGGATCTGAAGGCAGCGCCAGGAGAAATCCTGCACATTCCAACTGTGTTGGGTGCGGTAGTGATCACTTACAACCTCGAAGGTGTGAGTCAGCCATTGCGATTTTCTTCCGACGTACTGGCCGACATCTTTCTCGGCAAGATCAAGAAGTGGAACGACGCAAAGATCGCAGCGGACAATCCGGGTGTGACGTTGCCGGGATCCGACGTCACCGTGGTCCATCGTTCCGACGGTAGCGGGACCTCGGCAGTGTTTACGGATTATCTTTCGAAAGTAAGTGCCGAGTGGAAAGAGAAAGTCGGATCCGGTACTTCGCCGAGTTGGCCCACCGGCCTGGGCGGTAAAGGTAACGAAGGTGTGACGGGCCAGATCAAGAACACACCGAATACCGTCGGTTATGTTGAATTGGCTTACGCCGTTCAGAACAAACTGCCCGTGGCCCACATCAAAAACGCCGCTGGAAGTTTTGTTGAGCCGTCAATCGATGCGGTAACCGCGGCCGCCGCCGGATCGGTAGCCAGTACGCCGGATGATCTGCGCGTGTCGATTACAAACGCCGCCGGCCCGACCGCTTATCCGATCGCAAGCTACACCTACATCCTCGTTTATAAAGATCAGAAAGACCCGGCAAAAGGAAAAGCATTGGTGAACTTCTTGTGGTGGGGAATTCACGAGGGCGAGAGTTTTGCCAAGGAGTTGCAGTACTCGCCGCTGCCGGCCGACATCGTGAAGCGAGCCGAAGCGAAGATCAATTCCGTTACTGCCGGTGGTGCAGCTCTCAGATAGAAGATAGATGAGCGCTGCCACGGAAAAACTGGTGATCAATTCAACCTGGCGACGGGTGTTATCGCCGACCGGCAATACCGGCGACGCAGTTTTTCGAGTGTTGATGTTGCTCGTTGCCTTGTTGATGGTGGGAATCGTGGTGGCGATGGTTATCGCCCTGGCGATTGAATCAACCGCTTCGATTCGACAGTTTGGCTTCAGTTTTTTGACAAACCAGCAATGGAACCCGGTCAAAGGTAATTTCGGAGCGCTGCCATTTGTTTATGGAACGATAGCCTCGTCGCTGATCGCATTGCTGATCAGTGTTCCGTTCTCCCTTGGGATTGCGATCTTCCTGGTTGAGCAGGCGCCTCAATACATCGCCCGGCCGATTGGGTTTTTGGTTGAACTGCTGGCTGCGATTCCTTCGGTTGTTTATGGGCTCTGGGGCATCTTCGTGCTGGCGCCTTTTCTGCGCGAATACGTTGAGCCTTTTCTCGCGAGGTGGTTTGGGTTTTTGCCGTTTTTCCGCGGATCGATCACCGGAATCGGATTACTTACGGGCGGAATCATTCTCGCGATCATGGTGACGCCGATCATTTCCGCGATTGTTCGTGATGTGCTAACCGCCGTTCCTGGTTCGCAACGTGAAGCAGCCCTCGCGCTTGGCGCAACGAAGTGGGAAATGATTCGCGTCGTGTTGGTAAATGGAGCGCCTGGCATTGCCGGCGCGGTGATTCTCGGACTCGGCCGGGCGCTTGGGGAGACGATGGCGGTGACGATGGTGATTGGAAATCGTCCCGAGATCAGTCTGTCGCTGTTTGATCCTTCGTACACGATCGCTTCGGCTATCGCTAATGAATTCACCGAAGCGACCGGCGATCTCTATATCAGTGCCCTGGTTGAGTTAGGGCTGATTCTGTTTCTCGTAACCTTCGTCGTTAACGGCATCGCGAGAGTGCTGGTTTGGAATGTAACGCGACGGACTGGCGGAGTTGGACGAGCTGCCTGATGGCGAACTACGGCAATGCAGATCGGATGCGCCGTGCGACGAGCGCGTTGATGACGAGCCTGACGGGGTTGTGCACGTTGCTCGCCGTCGGTGCCCTCGCCATGATTCTTTTCTATATCGCGTGGCAGGGAATTGGGTCGCTCAATTTGCAGTTCCTGATCGATCGACCGCGCCCGGTAGGTGAAGGTGGTGGCATCGGAAACGCGATTCTGGGTTCGCTCGTGCTGCTTTTGATTTCGTCTGCTTTCGGCTTGCCGCTGGGAATTTGTGTTGGGATTTACTTGTCGGAGATTGGTCGCGGGCGGTTTGGTGGTGCAGTTCGTTTTATTGTCGACACGCTCACTGGTATTCCGTCGATCGTCACCGGGGTTTTTGTTTATGCGATTCTCGTTGTGCCGATGAAGCACTTCTCGGCATTCGCAGGCGGCGTAGCGTTGGCGCTCATCATGATTCCGATCGTAGCGCGCACCACTGAGGAGATGTTGAAGCTGGTGCCGCACAGCATGCGCGAAGGTGCACTGGCGCTCGGAGCTCCGCAATGGCGAGTGATTCTGGGTGTTGTTGTTCCGGCCGCGGCGCCGGGGATAGCGACCGGCGCGATGCTCGCAATCGCGCGTGTTTCAGGTGAGACGGCGCCGTTGCTGTTCACAGCCTTTGGGAGTCGATTCTTTCCGGAGTCGTTGAATCAGCCGATCGCTTCGTTGACGGTGCAGATTTATAACTACGCCATCTCGCCGTATGACGAATGGCACGCGCAGGCGTGGGCCGCGACGCTCGTGTTGATGACGTTGGTGCTGGGGATCAACATCATGGTGCGCGTCCTGACGCGACGGCGCTTTTAGATAAAGATTTACAAGATTTTACAAGATGGAGGCTGGGATGTTTCGTTGAGATGGAGACGTTTTTAAAACAGGATGTTTCGTCAAGGCAGGATGTCTCGTTCAAGACAGAATGTTTTCTTTCAGAGGATGTTGGGTGATTCAACGCTGAGTTAACTGGTTTTTATTTTTTGTGTTTTTTGTGCTTTTTCGTGGCTGATTATGCCTGTTCAAACTGCGGCTCCAAGAATTGAAGTGCGCCATAGCGCACCAAAACCGACTCTTCCCGGCAAGGCCAAGGTTGCGGTCAAGGATCTCGACTTTTTCTATGGCAAGGTCCAGGCCCTGCACCAGATTTCGATCGATATACCCGAACGCATTGTGATGGCCTTTATTGGTCCATCGGGTTGCGGTAAGTCAACCTTCCTACGCACGCTCAACCGCATGAACGATGTGATTCCGGGAACGCGTGTGGGTGGCCAGGTGATGATCGACGATCACGATATCTACGCACCGGGAACGGATGTGGTCGAATTACGACGTCGCGTGGGCATGGTCTTCCAGAAGTCGAACCCCTTTCCCAAATCGATTTTCGAAAACGTTGCGTACGGTTTGCGAATCAACCGTGTTACAAGCAGCAGTTCCGAACTAGCCGATCGCGTGGAACAGGCGTTGAACGACGCGGCGTTGTGGAATGAAGTAAAGGACCGTTTGAAAACGTCTGCGCTTAGTTTATCCGGCGGACAGCAGCAGCGTTTATGCATTGCACGCGCGCTCGCGATTCGACCTGAAGTGTTATTGATGGACGAGCCGGCTTCGGCGCTCGATCCAATCGCTACCTCGAAAATCGAAGAATTAATTTTTGACTTGAAGAAGCAATATACGATCGTAATCGTCACGCACAACATGCAACAGGCTGCGCGCGTGTCAGATTCGACGGCGTTTTTCCTGCTGGGCAAGTTGATCGAAGTTAATTCTACTGAGAAGATGTTCACTGCCCCCAACGAAAAACTGACTGAAGACTACATTACGGGAAGATTTGGCTGATCTTTGTACTCGGTTCTTTGTTTTTGGTTTCAGAGCAAAGAACAAAGCACAAAGTCCCAAGCTCAAAAGACAAGATCTATGGATACCCACCGTCATCTTGACGACGAACTAAGTTCATTACGTGACCGCGTTCTCTTGCTGGGGGGCGAGGCGGAACAGGCACTCGAACGCGCGATGTACGCGCTTGGCGAACGTGACAGCGAAGTTGCGCGCCAGGTACTCGACCACGACGATCAAGTCGATCGTCTCGAGGTTGAGATCGATCGCCAGTGCATCGATATCATTGCCTTGCGCCAACCGGCTGCGCGTGATCTGCGTTTCGTTATTTCGGTCGCGAAAATGGCGCCGGTTTTGGAGCGCATCGCCGATCACGCCTGCAACATCGCTCGCGCGGCAATCGATCTAAACAATGAGCCGGAACTCAAATCGGTGATCGATCTGAGTCGCATGTCGGATCATGCGTTGAAGATGCTGCGCGGATCGCTCGACTCGTTCACTTCCAACGACGCGATCGCTGCTCGTGAGATCATCAAGAGCGACAGCGAAATCAACGATCTTTACAACCACGCATTCCATCGTCTGATTGAAATGATGGTGACGGAACCGGCCACCGCCACTCGTGATGCCCGGTTCTTGTTCGTGGCCAAACATCTTGAACGTATCGGCGATTACGTTACCGATATTTGCGAGCTGACGGTTTACATGGCTGAGGCCGCATTCATCAAACACACTTGATTTAGTTATGACTCGACCAATCCTGATTATCGAGGACGACGCCGACATCTCCGAGAGTTTGAAGTACAACTTCGAACGTGAAGGACTGGCGGCGGTGACGGCGCCTACCGGAGAGGCGGGTCTGTCTGCTGCGCTCAACGAGCGCGAACCACCACGGCTGATCATCCTCGACTTGATGTTGCCGGGCATGAGCGGCATCGAATTGTGCCGCCGCCTGCGACGTGAGCCGGCTACGCGACGCACGCCAATAATCATGTTGACCGCGAAAGCATCTGAATCAGATCGTGTTACCGGTCTCGATCTCGGCGCTGACGACTACATCACCAAACCTTTTTCCGTGCGTGAACTGCTGGCTCGTGTGCGTGCCGTGATGCGGCGGGCCGACGAGACGATGGGTAAGACGTACGAAGACGATCACCTGCTGATCGACTTCGACGATATCCGAGTCGCTTGCGACGGAGTTAAGATCAAACTGACAAATAAAGAATTCACCCTCCTCTCGGTGTTGGCGCGCAGCGCGGATCGAGTCGTAACCCGGCAGCAGTTGCTGGATAGTGTTTGGGGTTACAGTTACTATGGCGATGCGCGGACGCTTGACGTGCACATTCGCCGCTTGCGCCAGAAGCTGGATAAATGCGGCGATTGCATCGAGACGGTTGTCGGAGTCGGCTATCGTTTTGTTGGTTGCACCAGCCAGGCCGCGGCGAATGGTCAAAGTAACTAAATTGAGCCGTTTCTCCGATCTTCAGTGAGAGAGTCGTTACTGATAGCCGCGTGCATTGTTCTCACAGCCCTTGCACTGGTTGTTCCTTCATCCTTCGCGCGTTTAATCCTGGCCGGCTTGATGCTCGTGATCGCGGCGGTCTGGGCCATAACCGTATTTGCAAAGCGCCAACCGGCAAATGCGCGTCGTATGGTCGACGGCCACGGACAAACTGAAACTCCTGACGATCTACGCGCACATTCGCTACTCGACGCGACGTTAACCGGCATGCGCGAGGGGTTGCTGGTGGTCAACCAGGACATGCGCGTGGTTGCGTCGAATCCGGCTGCGCGCAAACTCTTCAATCCGTCATTAAAATCACTTCAAGCCCAACGTCTAACGGAACTGACTCGCAATCCGGCGATCTACAGCGCTTTTCTGGATGGACTGCAGGGAATTGAACGCAGCGGCGTGAAGGTCGAAACGCATGGACCTGAACGACAGATTTTCGATCTGCGAGTGATTCCAATTGGCAGCACGAATGGGCACGGCGCCGAAGGCGCGCTTGGCGTCTTCTTCGACATCACGCGCACCGAACGTCTCGAACTGGTGCGGCAGGAGTTTCTTTCAAACGTTTCGCACGAGTTGCGGACGCCGCTCACGGCGATCATTGCGTTTGTTGAGACGCTCGAAACCGGCGCTATGGAAGATCCCGAGAGTAGCCAACGGTTTCTTTCCATCATCCGCAAGAATGCCTCGCGTATGCATGGCCTCATCGACGATATTCTCGAACTCACCGCGATCGAAGGTGGGAACGTGAGACTGAGGCGCGCACCGGTTCATTTGCATTCGCTGGTGCAGGAAGTTTGCGTTTCATTGGCCGTCAAGGCTGAAGCGCAGAAGGTGACGCTGGAAAACAAAGTTGGCGAGGAGGTTGAGATTAATGCCGATGCTCGCCGGCTCGAGCAAATGCTGACCAACCTGATCGACAACGGCATCAAGTTTAGTCGACCGAATACCACCGTTGCGATCAGTTACGAATCAGGCGTGCGCGACAAGATCCTTGTGCAAGACAACGGCGACGGAATTCCGGCGCAGCATCTGGAGCGGCTTTTCGAGCGTTTCTATCGTGTCGATCGCGCCCGGTCGCGCGACATGGGCGGCACCGGCCTCGGGCTGGCGATAGTGAAACACCTCGCGTTATTACATGGCGGCGAAGTGACCGTCGCATCCGAATTGGGCAAGGGCACCACCTTCACCATTCACCTCCCAAAAGCCTAGCCACGGATGACACGGATAAATCCGTAAATAAATCCGGTTTATCTATGGCCAACGTTGTTGCAACCCATCGGCCGTGTCTGTAATAATGCCGCATGAGGTTTTGCCTCGATCTCGTCCCCGACACGCCCCGCTAGCCCCGGTTACTCACCAGTTATACAAACCGACAGACGAATGTCTGGGGGGATCAACTATGAGAATCCGGCGAGTTTTAAGACGAATTTCACTATTTCTGACCCAATTGGGCGCTGCTCTTTTGAAAGCGGTATTCACCAGCGTCGTGCTGGGATTGGTGGTCGTTACGGCCATGCACTACATGGGCGTCCCAGTCCCAAGCGCCGACGACCTGCTGCGAGGGGTATCGAGACTGGCGCACGTCCTGTCATAGAGGAAAACAATTGATCTCAGACTTAAGTAAGGCCTACGAACTGCTGGGGGTTAAACCCGGCGTTTCAATGAGAGAACTGAAGGCAGCGCATCGGGACCTTGCGAAGGTTTGGCACCCTGATCGCTTTGGGCACGATCCGCGTCTGCAGGAAAAGACGCAGGAGAAGCTGAAGGAGATCAATGAGGCTTACGAACTGGTAAGTTCGGGGAAGGTGCCGAGATCTCAACCTCCGCCGGCCGCCGAGACTGTTTACGCTTCTGCACCATCGCGTCGTTCGAGTGGCGGAAGGTTGATGTGGGTTCCGGTCATTCTGTTTGCAGCAGTTTTTGCGCTGACGACGAAATGGTTACTGCAGCAACGCAGTCAACCTTTAGCGGCACCGGAAACACAAGCGGAGCAAGTTGAGCAGAAAGCTGAGACGCGTCCGGATCCGAGTTTGCGCGGGGAAGCGGTACGAAAGACAAATCGCGAAGCAGCCGGCGTTGAGGCTCCGGCGGCTGAGGTCGCTCCTTCGCAACCGGCCGAGCCGCTAGCAACCGTCACCGTCACGATCGATCCGCAAAGTGGTTTAATCGCAAAGTCGGATTGTCCAGTGCGCAGTCGCATGACTTACCCGCGTGGAAGTGAACCCAGCGGTCATTGCAACCTCGTCCACACCCCACCTCCAAAGAAATCCCGTCTCGAAGCAATTACCGATAAACTCCATTGAATCTTCGAACGACTGTAGGGGCGGCCCTCCGTGGCCGCCCTAGTGTGGAACTAAGCGTCTCAGAATTTGAGTTCAGAGATCTTGAGTTCTACACTAGGGCGGCCACGGAGGGCCGCCCCTACAGTTGTTCGAGAGAATTTTCTAGAATGCGAACACTAACTGTTGTTGGATCCGGTACGTCCGCGGGGCGAAGTCGCCGAGCGGGACGAAGAAGTTTGGAAACTGTCCGCTGCGCCGTAACGAGTTCTGAATAAAGAACAGACTCTGAAACGTAACCTTCCGTGTGATGCCATAGTCAAAACGGAAATGGCTGGTGCGGATGTTCACACCTGACCCGGTACCCAGATCGTCATCCGTCACTTGCGAGATCAAAGCATTAGCGCCTTTGATCGTATAGATGTAGAGAAACGACATATCGCCGCGCTTGGTGATTCTTCCGACCTGCAACGCTGCCAGCATCGCATCCCGTTCATTCAAACCGGTCGCAACATTGCGTGCGACTTGCACATTGAACGTTACCGGATAGGCGTGATCACCACGTGTGAACCCGGAGTAGTTCAAACGATAAGTAAGTCGCGCAACTTGAAATCCAGGAGCGGTGTACTGCACGCCGCCGGGAGTTGTGGTTGCGTTACCCGTGCCTGCGAGTGGGCCGGAGAGTGCGATTCCCAATCCGGGTTGGACCAGCAACACCAATCCATCCGTGGTTGAAGCGAGCTGAATGTGATTCGGATGATTGTAGAGTTGAATATCACCGCCGAATTGACTGTTCCACCGCTTATTGAAGGTTTGATTGAGCAGTAGACCCTGGTGGAAAAGCGTGGCTGACCTGCCCGCCGTTCCGACGATGTCACCGGCGCGGGCCAACGGGCTATTGGGTGTGATCACCGCAACGTTTGGCGTGGAGAGAATGTATTGGCCGGCTCGTAATTCGAGACTCGAGATGTAAGCCGGAGTTGATTTAAAAGTCGCCGTGTACCTTTCATTGAAGCCATTGAAGCGAACATCATCGTCAAACAGAAAGCGTGAGTTGTCGGCGAAGACGTTTGCTACCCGGCCGGCCTGGAATTGAAGCGACTTGTTAGCACGATATTCGATCCACGCTTCATTGAGAAAAAACGGGGCGCGAGTGGTGATCGATGTGAAATCCTGGTTGGTTGAAAGCGGATTGTTCACCGGGCCGGTTGCGAGTTGGCCGTGGAAACTCAGGTTCGGATGAATATCGGTGTCGAAGTTAAGCCTGAGTCGATATCGCGCGCGCGAGTTCTGCACGTGCTCGAGCGGCGGATCGGGAGGATCGGTGGCGCGACGAAAAGTTCCATCCCAGCGGATGCGGAAGTCGCCGCTAAAACGCACCGGCCCAATTTTCATTGCCTGACCTTCGACCTTGGCCAGACGTTGCTCAACACTGGGCGACGCTTGTGGTTCAGGCTCAACAGTGCTGGAAATCGGTTGCGGGGCCTCGGTTGTTTTTGCAGTGACCACAATGGGATTCGCCGTTAACTTATCAAGCAAAGCCTGGATGGTCGTTTGCTGCTCGAGTAGCGTTTTTTGCAACTGATCGAGTTTGGCGTTCTGACGCTCCAGTTCCGATTCGAGTAACCGCACGCGCTCCGCCACGTTTGTTTCGGGTTCGGAACCGGTGGGCCGAACGACTTCCTGCGCCACCGTTGGCAGCGCGCTAAGAAAAAGAAAAGCTAACCATAAGCCAAAACGAAATTGCAGGTGGCCTTGTCGATGGTGAATCGAAAGCGTCATGGTGTCAGAACCCTTCGTTTGTTTGGTTCGGTAGAGACCTTTCAGAGTATGGCGGTCATCTTAAATTGAGCTTTCTACAAAGTTACAATCATGTGAACGTGTGAGCCGTTTCCCGAAACGGTCGTTGACAATAAACTAAAGCGACGCTTACTATTTCGTTGTTCATAAACCACTCTTCCTGCACAAGGAAACGATGCTTCTTCAGGAAGTAACGACAACAACTCAGAATATTGGCAGTCCAATCACAGCCTACTGGCCGGTCATGGTCTTTTTTGCGGTGGCCGTGATCTTCCCGGTGCTGCCCATCGTCCTCGGTCGATTTCTACGGCCAATCAAGTATGAGAAGGACAAGATGCGGCCTTACGAGTGCGGCATCGATCCGACTACAGAGGCCCACGAGCGTTTTACCGTACGTTACTACATCGTGGCCATGTTGTTTCTGATTTTCGACGTCGAAACGATCTTCCTGTTGCCCTGGGCAATTATATTTATGGGCGACGACTTTTCGTTTACCAAGTTTGCACTAATTGAGATGTTTGTCTTCATTGGAATTCTTGTCGTCGGTTATTACTACGCCTGGCGCAAGGGCGCGCTCGAGTGGGCGTGAAGGGGATTGGCAATTGCCGATTGCCAATTGCCAATTTACAGAAATCAGGAAGCCCCCTATTCCCGCGAAAAAATCGAAAATCGGCAATTTGGCAATCGCCAATAACATTATGGCTGAACACGAAGAAGGATTTGTTTTAACCACCGTCGATTCGATCATGAATTCGATTCGACGCACCGTGGGTGCGAAGACGGTCGACATCGCTGCGCCGGTGGTGAACTGGGCGCGCAAGTCGGCGCTTTGGCCCATGACTTTCGGTTTGGCTTGTTGTGCCATCGAGATGATTGCCACTGGCGCCGGCCGGTTTGACATCGATCGATTTGGCGCGGGCGTCTTTCGTCCCAGTCCACGCCAAAGCGATCTCATCATCGTGGCCGGAACCGTCACTCTAAAAATGGGTCCGGTTGTGCGACGTGTTTACGATCAGATGCCTGAGCCCAAGTGGGCGATCGCGATGGGCGCTTGTGCATCTACTGGCGGACCCTTCGATTCCTATTCGACCATGCAGGGAGTCGATCGTTGTATCCCGGTTGACGTTTACATCCCCGGATGCCCGCCGCGTCCTGAAGCTTTGTTGTATGGATTGATGCGATTGCAGGACATCATCATGCGCGAGTCGCCGTCGGCTTACATCTTCGACTCGGACGGCAGCGTGCATCGCAGAAGGCAGTTTGAAGGCGACGAGGTTAACCCACTAAAGTCTAATTTAGCGGTGGGTGCTATCGATGGCGTTGTCTAGATAGCTGATGAGCCGATAATCGTTGTTGGAAGTAGGAGGAGTTATGAAATATCTTTTTCACAATCGATTGCGGATGGTGCTGCTCGTTGCTTTGGTTGTAGGGATCGCCCCTCTCAGCTTTGCGCAAACGTCTCCGAACCTGAAGAAGAAGCGGACGACTACGCGAAGAGCTGTACCGTTGGTTCCGATTGGCACGGACCTTAAAGTCCGGCTCAACGACTCATTATCGAGTAAAGAGTCGCGCGTCGGCGATCGCTTCACCGCTACCGTGATCGATCCCAGTCGCTTTGACGAAGGACGCGTTACGGGACACGTCAGCTCGATTCAAAAGTCAGGCAAGGTCAAAGGCCGGACCAGCATGAATCTCGCGTTTGATTCGATCGAATTGCGCGATGGACGCCGCGGAGTGCTGCACGGATATGTGACGAGAGTTTATGGCGAAGGCTCCGGAAAGGCCGACGAGGAAGGCGGCGTCGAGTCAGGAAGCCGGACCAAGCAGACCGTTAAGCGTGCGGGCATCGGCGCAACCGTCGGAGCGATCGTCGGTGGCATTGCCGGTGGCGGCAAAGGCGCGGCGATTGGTTTAATCATCGGTGGCGCCGGCGGCGCCGGTTCGCTGGCGGTGCAGGGAAGCAAAGAACTCAAGATCGAATCGGGCACGGAGATGCTCGTCCGCGTTACGAAGTAGTTTAGTTACAACCAGCTGGCCACGGATTGCACAGATAAAGTACGGATTAGTCCGTCTTTACCCGTGTAACCCGTGGTTTCTTTTTTGGAAGAAACCCCTTTTGCCGGTCGTCTAACCTTTTGATGGTGATGGCTGAGAAGCTTATCGATGAACGGATAATCGAAGCGTGCCAACAGGGCGACCGCGCTGCCTTTCAACTTCTCTTCGAGACCTACAAAGACAAAGTGTTCTCCATCGCCGTTTATTCTTCGGGTGGCGATCGGAGCATCGCTGACGACGTCACCCAACAGATTTTTTTGAAATTGTTTACGGCGATTCAACAGTTTCGCGGTGATTCGGAATTCACCACCTGGTTGTATCGCCTGGTCGTCAATGCCTGCATGGATGAGAGGCGTCGCCACCGAAGATTGCTGCCGTGGGGCGATACTGCGACGATGAAGACTCCCAGCGAGAAGAAACCACAGGAGAAGCAATACGCGCGACTCGAAGTTTCAGAAGCGGTGCAAGCGGCGATCGCAGAACTCAAGCCGAAGTTTCGTTTGCCAATCTTACTCAAATACATCGAAGGATTGTCGTACGAGGAGATTGCAAGTGTGATGGGTTGTTCTAAAGGCACGGTCGCTTCACGACTGAATCGCGGTCACAGTCAACTGGCGAAGCGACTGGCCCATTTGAACAATCCGGCAGTTTGGGGTGAGTAGTACGGAGAAGCGTTGAATGTTTTCTAGACACGTAACAAAAGATATTTCAGCTTATTGTCATGGAGAACTGTCGAACGAAGCAGCGAAGCAGTTTGCGGAACACATTATTTCCTGCGTCAGATGTCGCACCAAATTTGAAGAGGTCAAACTCGGGATCAAGTTCGCCGAGCAACTGCCGCAACTCTCGGCGCCTGATCATCTCTGGAATGACCTCGAGCCGCTACTGGGCAAACAGGTTGAAGAAACTCGATCGCGAACGAATTGGTCATGGCAACTAAAGGTCGCGGCTGCGGCTGTGTTACTGGTGATTTCCGGTTTGGTGATTTGGTTGGTCTACCGTCAACCTCCTCGCGAACTAGTCACACAAGACGGCAGACCTTCGTGGAGTGTGAAACGTGTCGATGGCGCGCCTCGCATCGGCAACGAAACAATTTCAAACAATGGACAGTTAGCAGTCGGTGAGTGGCTGGAGACCGACGGAAGCTCAAGCGCTGAAATCGAAGTCAGCTCCATCGGCAGCGTTGATATCGATCAGAATACGCGGGTGCGGTTGTTGGAAACACATGCCACCGAACATCGTCTCGAGCTTGCGCGCGGCAAGCTGAGCGCTCATATCTGGGCGCCACCGCGACTGTTCTTCGTCAACACACCGTCGGCCGTCGCGGCCGATCTCGGCTGTGCGTACACGCTCGAAGTTGACGATCAGGGAGCGAGCTTATTGCGCGTTACTTCCGGATGGGTGGCGTTGGAGTTGCGCGACCGTGAATCGATAGTCCCAGCCGGAGCATCCTGCGAAACCAGACCGGGAATTGGTCCCGGCACGCCTTATTTTGAAGACTGTTCGATCGGTTTTCGTGAATCGCTCAAGCAGGTCGATTTCGACCCTGACGCCTCTACGCGCAGCGCCGCTTTAGTTGCCATGTTGGACCAGGCACGCGAGCGCGACACGCTCACTTTATGGCACCTGCTTGCGCGTGTTGAGGGACGGGATCGCGTTCGTGTTTACGAGAAGATGTTGGCGCTTGCCCCGGCGCCGCCGAGCGTTACTCGCGAGGGTGTCTTGCAATTGGACCAGAATATGTTGGCCGCGTGGCGTTCAGAGTTGGAAACCACCTGGATGGGCACGCCAAAAGGAATCCCCAAACCTATCGGCAAGGCTTTCTGGAAAGCCAAGAACGGGCTCAGTCACAGATTGAAAAATATGAGCCCGAAATGAGGAGTAAGACATGAAGTCACAGTCAGTTCTCAATCGTCGCACTTTTTTACATCAGGCCACCTCCACTGCGCTGGCCGTGCCGCTCATTGGCCTTGGCATCGTCGAGGTTACGGGTTGCACCAATCTGGCAGCGGGTGAGAGTGGTTCGCCGACGGCATGGAAAACAGCGATCTGCTCGGATAAGGAACCAGGTGAGCCGCTGATTGTTTCAGGAACGATCTACTCGCCTGACGGTCGCACGCCAATGGAGGGAATAACTTTATACGTTTATCAAACCGACGCGACCGGCGTTTATTCAGTTCCTGGAGGCAGCAATCGAAACACACGGATACATGGCGCGATGCGTTCAAATAAAGAAGGGCGCTACGAATTTCGAACCATTAAGCCGGGTTCGTATCCGGGCAGTACCAACCCCGCGCACATTCATGCCTACGTCTCTGGTCCAGGTTATCCGGAATACTGGATTGACGATTTCGTGTTTGACGACGATCGCTTCGTTAGTGACGAGCGGAAACAGAAAGGGTCGGCGCTAGCGTCGCTTTCACCCGTTCTAAAATTAACGCGGGGCAGCGATGGTGTGTTGCGCGGCGTGCGCGATATCAAAGTCGAAAAGTGTTCGCGTAACTGCACGGGTCAGTAGTCATGAAGATATCGTTTCGGAAGGCGATTCGCTGGGTGTTGTTAATTGGCTTAGCCCTGTTTGCGCTTGCGCAGGTTGTTAGACCAGCGAAAACGAACCCGGCGTCAGAGGCGTCGCTGGCGCTCGAGTCGCACGTGCAGGTTGACCCGCAGATGGCGGCGATACTCGATCGCTCGTGTAATGATTGTCATTCGAATAAGACGCGCTGGCCGTGGTATTCACACGTCGCGCCGGTCTCGTGGTGGGTTATCGACCATGTGAACCACGGCCGCAGTCATCTGAATTTTTCTGAGTGGGGTAAATACGATAAGGGTGAACAGCGCAACCTGCTGAAGCAAATTTGCGGATTGACTAATCAGGGCTCTATGCCGCTCGGTTCGTACACACCGATGCATCCTGGAGCCAAGTTGACGGCGGCGGATGTTGAGACGATTTGTGGGTGGTCGAATAAGATGATGACGACCTTGCGGTAAAGGTCAGTTGGATAAGATTTACAAGATTTTTCATGATTTACAAGATAAGAATCAAATCTTGTTAATCATGAAAATCTTGTAAATCTTTATCTAACTAACTGCCCGAAAGATGGCTGGTATCGTTAACTGCGAGCACTCTAACAAACCCATCCTCACGCAACTCAAACCGTGTGATCCCACAATTCGCGCTCGATATCCACACGGGCTTTAGCTCAGGAGCGTCGAGGGCGCCCATGAGGTGGAGGGCGAGGATGCAGATGGTGCCGGTGTGACTGAAAAGCGCGATTTTACCGCCGCGATTTTCTTCGATTATCTGATCCAGCTTCTGTCGCGCACGATCAAGTAACTGCCGATAACTTTCGCCGCCCGTCAACACCTGCTCAAAGTCGCGTCGCAGTAATGCCGCGTACTGCTCCGGGTGCTGTTGCGCGGCTTCTTCGAACGTCAACCCTTCCATGATTCCGACACTCCGTTCGCGAAACGCGGTGGTGGCGTGAATCGGCAAGCCGGTCAGCTTTGAGAGTGGCTCAGCCGTCTCCATCGCTCGCGCGAGATCGCTCGAGTAGATTGCCGTTAACGATTCCGACTTCAGTGTATGTGCGGTTTTTTGTGCCTGGTTGCGGCCGCGTGAGGACAGAGGCGTGGCTGTATGGCCACCGAAACGCCGTTCAGCATTCCCTTTCGATTGACCGTGACGAATGAGGAGAACGTTTGTCGCAAGGGGCATCTATGTAATTTTGTGAAGCTAAGCGGCCACTGCATCGGCCTTTAACTTCTCTGCCTGGTAATGTGCGACGAGCGCGTCGATGAATGGGTCGAGGTTACCTTCCATCACCAAATCGAGCTGGTGAATCGTTAGACCGATACGATGATCGGAAACGCGATTCTCTTTGAAGTTGTAAGTGCGAATTTTCTCGGAGCGATCGCCTGAGCCTACCATTGACCGGCGTTCGCTTGCCTGCGCTTCGTGCTGCTTTTGTTCTTCAAGTTCCTGCAAACGCGCACGCAGAACGCGCATCGCTTTTTCGCGATTTTTGATCTGCGACTTCTCGTCCTGCATCGAGACCACGACGTTGGTTGGCAAGTGCGTGATGCGGACTGCCGAGTAAGTGGTATTCACTGACTGACCACCTGGACCAGACGAACAGAACGTATCGATACGCAAATCTTTCGCATCGATCTTCACGTCAACTTCCTCAGCTTCCGGTAAAACTGCGACGGTGATCGCGGAGGTGTGAATCCGGCCACTCGCTTCGGTCTGCGGCACGCGTTGCACGCGATGAACACCCGACTCGTGTTTCAGTTTTGAAAAGACCTTGTTGCCTTCGATCAACACAATCGCTTCTTTCAGACCACCGATACCGGATTCGGAAGCTTCGAGAACTTCAAACCGCCAGCGCTGCTTTTCTGCGAAGCGCGAATACATTCGCACCATTTCCGCGGCAAACAACGTGGCTTCGTCGCCGCCCGTGCCGGCGCGAATTTCGAGAATTACGTTCTTTTCGTCATTTGGATCGGTCGGGATCAGTAAGAGTTTGAGTTTCTGGTCGGCCTCGTCAAGCTTCGTTTGCAGCGACTCGAGTTCGAGTCGCGCCATCTCGCGCATCTCTTCGTCGTCGGAAGTGTCGTATAACTCGCGCGCGCCGGCCAACTCGGTTTTCAGTCCCTTCCACTCCTGGTACTTTTGGACCACCTCTTCGAGATTGCGATGTTGTTTCGCAGCCTTGGCATACGCGGACGGGTTTGACAGCAACTCGGGCGATGAGAGTTCCTGAGTTAACTCCTCGAAACGGCCAACAATTTGTTCCAGCTTATCTAGCATGACGACCTCACGACAGCGGCGCCGGTTGCGGTTCTCCGATCTGCGGCTCCAGCTTTAACGATTCCTTCAACGCTTCAATGGCAACTTCGAGTTGCTGGTCGTCTGGTTCCTGCGTAGTGATGTTTTGCAGCCAAACGCCCGGACGCGTCATTAGTTTAAAGAACCAGCTACTTTCCTTCTTCGCCGAGACGCGGATGATCTCGTACGAGATACCGGCTACCACGGGCATCAGTGCCAGGCGAATCAGGAAGTTGAGCAGTAACGAATCAAACTTGATGATTGAAAACAGCACGATCGCTACGAGCATCACGACCATCAGAAAGCTAGTGCCGCAGCGTGGATGTTGGCGCGGCTGCGGGCGTGCGTTATCGACAGTCAAGGGAAGTCCGGCTTCCCAGGTGAACACGGTCTTATGTTCGGCGCCGTGATATTGAAACACGCGGCGAATGTCCTTCAAGAGCGAAAAGCTGAAGATCATGATCAGAAAAAACGTCATGCGAATCAGTCCGTCGATCAAGTTGAAGGCGACTGACGGACGAACGGGATGCAGGTAAGTCCGCACGGTGGACCATGCATCCGAGTACCATGGTTTCACTTCGGGTTCGACGACGGTGGACGCTGGACTGCCGGAAGTTGCTGGCGCCGTGCTCGTTGCGGCCGGCGGTGTTGTGGCCCAACCCGCTCCGATGAAGAGCGCGTTGGTGAGCAACAACGGAAGCGCGACAAAGATCAAGATGTTGAAGATCAGCGCGAAGATGATCGAGCCAGCCGCCGCGGCGGTGTTCCCTTTCTTCAATTCGTCTTTCGAACGCTTCTGTGTCGGAACCGGAATCAGTCCCGGAACAGCTCCGGTCAAACCGGCAAAGTCTCCTTCACCTTCGATCACAGCCGGCGAAAGAGCGATCCTTACCTCCTCAGACTTTTCCGCTTCGGCAAACGCTTCGTTGGCCGAGTAGTTGAGCGCTTTGATACCCAGGCCCATCGACTGCACCAGGACCGCACCACCGCGGAGCACCGGCAGTTTGAGCAACGGATACTTGTCGCTCCACTTGGGCAAAGCTGCCGCTGTGTTCACGATGGTCCCGTCAGGCTTGCGCACGGCGATCGCGTAGGCATTCGGCGTGCGCATCATGACGCCTTCGATCACTGCCTGGCCGCCAACGATTAGATCTCGCTCTGGTGTACTCATGTCAGTCTGGATCTGAGGTTAGAAAAATGCCGGCGTTTGTTTAGTCGCATTGGAGCGAGCTAATGACTTACGCCGGCGCTTAGAAAATGATTTGGCTAATGCTGTGGAGAGGCGGCGCCTTCGGCAGCGGGTTTTTTGCCGTAGCGCTTGTTGAAGCGATCGACGCGTCCTGCGGTATCGACCAGCTTCTGTTTACCGGTAAAGAACGGATGGCAGGCCGAACAGATTTCGACGTGCAGGTCGCCCTTCTTGGTAGAACGAGTCTTAAACGTCTCGCCACAAGCGCAAGTAACTGTAATATCGACGTATTCGGGGTGTATTCCTGGTTTCATTTTACTTCTCGTCACTCTCTAATAGGCGGCATCCGCGCCGCGTTTACAAACGAGATATGATAGGGCCGTGGATGCGGATCGTCAAGCTGGGACAGGATTTACAAGATTGACAATTTATTTATCCTGTTAATCCTGTGTGTCTTGTTCATCCTGTTCCAAGGTTTTTCTTACGATTCAACTTCCTCGCATTCCTTTCCCAAAAGACACCATCTACATACCCCTGAATACCGGCATCCCGCGCGGCCAGTTCCAGACGCTTTTGCGCCAAACAACAATAAGTCTCATCAATTTCGACGCCTAAATAATGTCGTTCGAGTTTCTTGGCGACGACCGTTGTAGTTCCAGAGCCGTTGAACGGATCAAAGACGAGATCCCCTTCACGCGAGCTCGCGAGAATGATCTTCGCCAGCAGTTTCTCAGGCTTTTGCGTCGGATGATCGGTGTTTTCTGGCATCGACCAGTAAGGAACTGTTAGATCCGTCCACAGATTTGATGGATGAGTAGTCCGAAATCGGCCGTCTGCCGTTTCGCTCCAATCTTTGGGAGCACCGTTGCCGTGAGTATACGGCGCCATCACCTGCCGTTTGAGCATCACGGCGTCGACGTTGAAGTAATAGTCTTCACTAACTGTGAAAAACCAGATGTCTTCCGAACAGTTTTTCCAATTAGACTTCGCGCCGCGACCTTTTTCGCGTTCCCAGGTGATTCGGTTCTGAGAAATGAAATATTTTTCACCAACACGCTGGATCGCAGCCGAACTTCTCCAATCACCACAGATGTAAACGGAGGCTGTCGGTTTGAGTATGCGAACCGTCAATCCCAACCATGAATCGAGCCATTCTGAATATTCATCAATCGACGTTTGTTTGAATTTGCGGGTGTTAAAACTCTTCGTGAGGTTGTAAGGCGGATCGGCAAACAGCAGATCCACTGACTGGTCGGGCAGATATTTCAGCACTTCGAACACATCCTGGCAGAACAGACGATCACGCACGTCTTCAACGCCAGCAGCGCCCTTCAAATTCTCAAGCGACACCCGGTACCGAGCAAATTCATCATCCGAAAGCGTCAGGGTGCGATTTAGCGGGGCCCGATTACCGCCACTGTTTGCCATTGAGACACTTTACCTTAGCTAGAAAAAATTGATGAGATCATTCTCGCCATGAGGTAATATGAATAACGCTTTGCTATAATTCGTTTTCGCTTTCATCTCTTACTCGCTGTAACAGCAGTGTTTACTGGGCGATTGTCTCCCGATCCCATGCGGAGAGAATCAGCAAATCGAAGTGTAAGTGTAGACGGGCTGCCGGCATAAATGTCAGAAGACACGAAGCAACCTGGTTCTGAAGAACCCACATCGCCGGGCGTCTCAGATTCTGAGGCGTCCGGCACGCCACCACCTTCAGCTATTCCGCCCGCTGGAACGCTCGCCGGCGCCGATGCCGAAAAGGCGTCGATGGTCGAGCAGGCGAAAGCGCGTGTAGCTGCGGTTAAAGAATCCCTCGAGCCTGCGGCCGGCGCACCAAAACCGCCAGTCAAGAAAAAGGACGAAGGTCCAAAACCGTCTGACGCGAGTGGGCATCCGCTCGTTAAAAAACTCAAAGCTCAATTCAGCGACGCAATCGGCGATGCGGTCGAGTTTATCGGTCAACTCTCGATCAATGTTGATGGCCAGCGGATTGTCGATGTCTGCAACTTTCTAAAAGACGATCGCGAAACCGCTTTCAACTACCTTTCTGATTTAACCTGCGTTCACTATCCGGAACGTAGAAGCGCTCCGTTTGAGATCGTCTACAACCTCTTTTCTATCGACGCCAATGAGCGTGTACGGCTGAAGGTCCAGACCAGCGCTAACGATGGTGTAGAAAGTGTGACGGGCGTTTGGCCCACGGCGAACTGGCTCGAACGAGAGGTTTTTGATCTGTTTGGGGTGACTTTCAAAAATCACCCGGATTTGCGTCGCTTGCTGTTGCCGCCCGATTGGGAAGGATATCCGTTACGGAAGGATTATCCGCTCGAGTTTATCGAGAACGCGTGGACCGAGAGGCACCTGCCCGTGATGACTGAGGTTGATAAGGAGCAGTTGCAACAGCGGCGGGCTTATGGGTTAGAGGTATTGTCAGTGCCTCAGGAACGAGTGATGCGCGATATTTTTCGTGGCGGCAAAGAAGTGATGCCGAAAGACAAATGAATCCGAAAGAGATTGCCACGCATTACAGCGCGAAAGTTTTTGATTCGCCCGGAGCGGCGCTCGAGGCGGGTTTTGTGTTGAGTGAAACTTTGGCGCCGAGAAATGTTTGGAATAAAGCGAGTGCGGCGAATGCGATCGTTTTGAAGTTGGTTGATAGGAAAGAAGCGGGCGAGGTTGAAGAGATTGGGCTCGTGATTGAGCCGTTTCAGGTGACTGGGTGTTACAAACCTGCGGCGTGAAGGTTAGATGGAACAAGATTTGTAAATCCTGTAAAACAAAGAATGCATCAAGTAGAAATCGCGACAACTCAAGAGACGCTTCTCGATAGCCCCGAGATGGTGCTGAACATGGGGCCGCAGCACCCGTCAACGCACGGTGTGCTCCGAGTGGTGCTTAGGCTCGACGGCGAAACGGTTATCGATCTTGATTGCGATATCGGTTATCTCCACCGCGGCATGGAGAAGATCGCCGAGAACCGCGGTTACACGCAGATCGCGCCGTACTGGGATCGTCTCGACTACATCGCCGCGGTTTCGAATGGCCTGGTTTGGGTGGAAACAGTCGAGCAGATGATGGGCCTCGTTGTTCCGCCGCGCGCGCACTACTTACGCACGATCCTGACGGAACTCAATCGCATCGCATCGCACCTGCTCTGGCTCGCAACGCACGCGCTCGATATCGGCGCCGTCACAGTGCTGCTGTGGGCGCTGCGCGAACGCGAAGAGATTCTGAAGATTTTCGAACGGCAATTTGGCGCGCGTCTCACGTGTCATGCCTGGCGCGTTGGTGGAATGCCCAACGACGCTTACGATGATTTTGATAAAGACGTCCGGCAGTTTGTTAATAACTTCCCGAAACGACTCGACGAATACGAGACGGTGCTTTCCGAGAATCGCATCTGGCTCAGTCGCACCGTCGGTATTGGTGTGATATCCGCCGAAGACGCGATCGCGATCGGTTTGTCTGGGCCGGCGCTTCGTGGTTCGGGAGTCGCCTGGGATGTGCGGAAGTCGCGACCATACGCGGCGTACGGCGACATGGATTTCGATATTCCGGTCGGCGAAAATGGCGACACTTACGATCGGTATCTGGTCCGGCTCGAGGAGATGAGGCAATCGCGTCGCATTATCGACCAGGCGTTGGAAAACCTGCCGGATGGTCCAGTCAATGCGAAGTTGCCGAAGATCGTGAAGCCGCCGGTGGGTGATTATTACCACTCGATCGAAGCGCCGAAAGGCGAGATTGGGTGCTACCTGGTTTCGGACGGAACCGCGCAGCCATGGCGCGTGAGAGTTCGTCCACCGTCATTCATTAACCTGCAGGCATTGCGACAGATGTGTATCGGGCACCTGGTGGCTGATGTGGTGGCGATTATTGGAACGCTTGATATTGTTTTGGGAGAGATCGATCGCTGAGAAGAGTGCTCACGCGGCGGCGCAACGCGCAGCGGAAGAAAGGTTCCGAACTGTTTTGCGCCGCGCTACTGCGCCGCCGCGTGAGAAAACCTGATCAAAATGTTCACGTTACTCCTGCGACCAATTGACGTACTAAACGATCTTCTGCTGAAGACCGGTCTCAGCGCCGAGACGATCAGTTACTTCGTCTGGCCGTTGATCCAGATCGGTCTCGTGGTTACGCTAGTTGCGCTCTGGGTTGCTTACGCAACTTACCTGGAACGAAAGATCTCCGCGTTTATGCAAGCGCGTCTTGGCCCAATGCGTGTTGGACCATGGGGACTGCTCCAGCCAATCGCTGATGGACTCAAGCTGCTCACCAAAGAAGACTTTGTTCCTGAGAAAGCCGATCGCTGGATTTTCTTCTTCGCGCCTTATATTGCCGTAGCTTCCGCGTTCATCGTTTTCTCCGTAGTGCCGTTTGGTCCTGATTGGGCAGTGATTACCGATGTGAACATCGGGTTGCTGCTCGTGCTCGCGGTTTCGAGTGTTGGCGTGCTGGCCTTGATTCTTGCGGGTTGGTCATCCAACTCGAAGTATGCGCTGCTCGGCGGATTGCGTTCGAGCGCGCAGATGGTCTCATACGAAGTCGCGATGGGATTGTCGCTGATCGGAGCGTTGATGTTTGCGCGCACCCTCTCGCTTTCAGGAATCATTGGCGCGCAGGGCTCCGACTCAATCTGGTTTATTGTTTACCAGCCTGCCGGTTTCATGTTGTTTTTGATTAGCGGTATCGCCGAAAACAATCGCGCGCCCTTCGATTTGCCTGAAGCCGAATCGGAACTGGTCGCCGGTTTTCACACTGAATACTCGGGGATGCGCTGGTCGCTCTTCTTTATGGCCGAGTATGCCGCGATGGTCGTGGTCGCGGCAGTGGCAACCACGGTTTATCTCGGCGGCTGGTATTTCCCGTTTGTTAATCGACTCGAAACGGCCGGTTATCACAATCTTTACGTTATCGTCAGCACGCTCGTATTTCTGATCAAAGCGTCGATCATTCTCTACATCTATTTCTGGCTGCGCTGGACCTTGCCGCGCTTCCGTTACGACCAGTTGATGGACATCGGTTGGAAATGGCTCATTCCGTCAGCGCTGATCAATATCGTGCTTTCAGCGTTTGCGATTTTCCTCGTGCAGGCGTTAGATGGTTTTCGAGGACTCAAAACGATTGAATTTCTCGATCGCGGCTTGAATCTCACGGCGACTGGGAAGGGAATCATCATTGGTATCGGTGTGATCGGTGTGTTTGTGACCGCGATGTTGCTTGCGCGCATCAACTGGCGCTCACGAGATTTCAACTTGAAGACGCAGCGCAGAAATATCAGGCTGGTCAATGTTACAAAAGGAAAGCCGGCTGTGCAGCCAGGGGGTTAAGTTATGCCATTAGTTTCGACTCCAAAAACGACCTTTACGCAGAAGCTCAAACGCTTCTTCATGATCGATCTCGTCAAAGGTCTCAATTTGACGTTGAAATACAATATCGGGGCGCTGACCGATAAAGACTCGGTCGCCGGTAAAGGGATTTACACCGAACAGTATCCGAAAGTGCGCCCGGATGTGGCGCCGCGTTTTCATGGCGCGCCGCGTTTGAACATGGATCCGGAGACGCACGACACGCTTTGCATCGCCTGCAACCTCTGCGCGATCGCGTGTCCTGAAGACTGTATCGACGTAATTCCGATGGACGTCGAGATCGTCGTCGCCGGCAAGCCGCGCCGCAAGAAAGTGCTTGACGAATTTATTTTCGACACATCGCGCTGCATGTTCTGCGCCTTGTGCCAGGAAGCGTGTCCGACGTCATGTCTGGAACTGACACAGGACTTCGAGTTGGCCACCTACTCACGCGCCGGCTTCGTCTGGAATCGCGAAATGCTCGAACAAGGGCGGGAAACAGTTAAATACACAAGCTAAGTCATTGCCAATTGCCAATTGCCGAGTGCCAATTGGCGTTGAGGTTGGGCATTCATTGGAGTCCTCACGACATGGATGCGGATGATCTTAAGAAGCGAACGAAGCTGTTTGCTCTACGAATTCTGAAATTGGTTGCTGCTCTACCGGATACGTTGCAGGGAAGAACTGTTGCGGGGCAATTGGTGAGAGCAGGAACATCGGTCGGTTCAAACTATCGAGCAGCCTGTTGAGGTCGATCCAAGGCCGAGTTCATTACGAAGCTCGGTATTGTTGAAGAGGAAGCAGACGAAAGCGCCTTCTGGTTGGAGTTGATTATCGAAGGCGCTCTTCTGACAGAAAACAAAGTCAAGCCTTTGCTGGACGAGGCAAACGAATTGACGCGCATAATGGCAAGCTCCCGAATCACGGCTTCACGAAAGGTTCGAGCTAATCGGCAATTGCCAATTGGCAATCGGCATTCACAATGACTCTCTCTGGATACGAAGCGCTCTTCTTCTGGATCTTCGGACTCGCGGCGATCTTTGCGGGGTTGTTGACCGTGATGGCGAAGAACGCGGTGCATAGCGCGCTGTTTCTGATCTCGTCGTTGATATCCGTTGCCGCGCTGTTCGTTTTATCGCGGGCGGAGTTTATCGCCGGAGTCCAGATACTGGTTTATGTCGGCGGCGTGATGGTGCTGTTTCTGTTTGTGATCATGCTCGTCAATGTTGGCGCTGAAGAGCGTGGCAAAGACGAGATCTTCAACAATCCGCGCCAAGTCACAGCTAGCCTGATCTTCTGTTTATTACTGGTTGGCGGAATGCTTTATTCCGTAAACCAGGGTTACCAGGGACTGCGAGCGCTCAATCCAATCACACCTGAAAATGTGACCGCACAACAAACGGAGCGTGATACCGCTTTACCGAGGTCGGCCACCGGTACCAGTCGCCGCAGCAAAGACTCCGAAGGCGTCGGTAATAGTCTTTATCGTTATGCCTCTTTACCTTTTGAGATCGCGAGTGTACTGCTGCTCGTGGCGATCATCGGATCCGTGATGCTCGCTCGCACGTTGAAGCAGGAAGCCTCCGCAGACGACGTCGCCCCGGAAGTTTTGCAAGACGAAATCGTGAAAGATCCTGACCTCAAGAAGCTGGAGCCGCAAGCCGAATGATCATGCTCAACTTCTTACCGGCATTCCTATTTCTGTTTCAGGAAGTTGTCACGCAGCGGACGCGCATGGATCAAATGATCGAGGCGGCTGCGAATCCCGATCTTTCGAAGTTTCTGGTAATCGGCGCTCTGCTGTTCATCATCGGTGTGGCTGGAGTGCTGACACGGCGCAACATCATCGTCATCTTCATGTCGATCGAGTTGATTCTTAACGCTGCTAACCTGAACTTCATCGCCTTTTCCTGGTACCTGACGCAAACAGGGAGTGCCAATGCAGTCGCCGGCCAGATATTCACAGTCTTTGTGATTGTGGTGGCGGCGGCTGAGGCGGCCATCGGTTTGGGCATCGTGATCGCGCTTTATCGGAACAAGGAAACGATCTGGGTAGATGAGATCGATCTGTTGAAATGGTGATTTAGGACTTTGGTCTTTGTGCTTTGGTCTTTGTTTCCTGGGCCGGAACAAAACAAAGTATTAAGAACAAAGAGCTAAGTACAAAGTATCAATGTACAAATACATCTGGCTGGTTCCTCTGTTACCTCTAATCGGCGCTGCCATTAACGGCCTGCTGGGCCGGAAGCTGCGTTTTTCCGAAAAGCTCATTGGCGGAATCGCGGTCGGTTCCGTGGCGCTCGCGTTTTTGATCAGCGTGGCGGCCGTTTACTCGTATGGCTTTGGCGGTCATCCCGAGTGGCCCAAACCGTATCTCACCAGCCAGGATGGATTTAGTTTCAACTGGATTCCCGGCGGCGCAGTGAGCATCAATCAAGGCGGCGACGCGCGGCGCGAGATTGAAACGCAAAAGAAGGTTGAAGAACATCTGGCTACGTTGACGCCGGAAGAGCGCAGTCAGCAACACTCAATTCTCATCGCCACTGCCGACTCGCCTCGTTACGCCCTGCTCAATATCGAGTGGAGTTATCAACTCGATCCGCTCTCGGCGATTTTCATGCTGATCGTTACCGGAGTCGGGTTGTGTATCTTCGTTTTTGCCACCGGCTACATGCACGGCGAAACCGGTTTTTATCGCTTCTTCGCTTACATGGGAATGTTCATGTTTGCGATGCTCGTGCTCGTGATGGGCTCAAACTTCCTGATGATGTTTGTCGGTTGGGAGGGGGTGGGTCTCTGTTCGTATCTGCTGATTGGCTATTACTTCGATCGCCAGGAGGCAGCCAACGCGTCGCGCAAAGCGTTTATTACCAATCGCGTCGGTGACTTCGGCTTCGCGCTCGCAATTTTCGGCATCATCGCGACTTTCGGAAGTGCGCAGTACACGGAAGTCTTCGAACAAGCAAAATCTTATCCGATTGAATTACTCGGTCATTGGGGCATCCTCTCGTGGATTGCGCTCGGGCTTTTTATCGGCGCGTGTGGAAAGTCAGCACAACTCCCGTTGCATGTCTGGCTGCCGGATGCGATGGCTGGTCCAACTCCCGTATCCGCGCTCATCCACGCCGCGACCATGGTCACCGCCGGTCTCTACATGGTGACGCGCACCAACGTCATCTTTCAGCATTCGCAAACGATGTTACTGGTGGTCGCACTCGTTGGCGCTGCGACTGCGATCTTCGCGGCGACGATCGGCATCACTCAAAACGACATCAAGAAAGTTCTCGCTTATTCAACCGTCTCTCAGCTCGGTTTCATGTTCATGGCCTGCGGTGTCGGTGCGTTTATCATCGGCATCTTCCACGTGATGACGCACGCGTTCTTCAAAGCGCTGATGTTCCTTGGCGCCGGCAGCGTGATTCACGGCATGCACCACGAACAGGACATGCGGCGCATGGGTGGTTTGAAGAAGTACATGCCGTACACCTATTGGACCTTCATGGCCGGATGGCTCGCGATCTGCGGCA
The DNA here is from genome assembly GCA_963708055.1 of uncultured Acidobacteriota bacterium. Taxonomy (GTDB): domain Bacteria; phylum Acidobacteriota; class Blastocatellia; order Pyrinomonadales; family Pyrinomonadaceae; genus PSRF01. The sequence continues at coordinate 5,481,131 of OY970193.1, forward strand.
TCATTCCGTTCAGCGGTTTCTGGTCCAAAGACGAAATTCTTTGGAACGCCGCCTCGACCACTCAGATCCCGCTTGGTTGGCTGGTTTGGCTGGTCGGCACCATCGCCGCGACCTGCACCGCGTTCTACATGACGCGTTTGATGGCGATGACGTTCTGGGGCAAGGAGCGGTTCCTTCACGGCGCCGGTGGTGAGGCAGATGAAGCACATGCTTCGGCTTACGACAAAGGCCACGCTCCGCATGATGCGACCCGTTCAGCGGCAGGCGATCGTCCGCGACATGATGCCGGCGAGCATGTTGGTCCGGTTCATGAAGACGTCGCGCATCACGTAGGCACTCACGGACACGCGCATGAAGATTCACATCACGGACACGGCGCGCACATTCCGCACGAATCGCCTCCGGCGATGTGGGTGCCGCTCGCAGTGTTGGCCGTATTGGCAGTGATTGGCGGATTTATCGGTATTGGACCAGCGTTTAAGCCGATTACCGGAAGCGAGCATCCGGGTGGCATCGTGAACATCAGCAACTGGCTGAAGCCGATTATCTGGAACCCGGCGACGGGCGATTTCAACGTTCCCGAAGCCCACGGACATGAAGCGACTCCGGCGCCGGAAACTGCGCACGCTGCCCCCGTGGCTGAGGGCGCGCACGGAGCGACGTCCGCAAGTGTTTACGGCGACACTGGATTCAACCTGGCCCATTCAGTTGAAAACGCGACACATAGTCACCTCGCAACCGAGTGGATCTTTATCGTGATCTCTCTCGTGGTTGCCGGTATCGGCATGTTGCTCGGTGCCTACTTCTACGTCTGGAAACCGGCACTCGCAGACATCTGGGCACAACGACTGCGCCCGCTTTACACAGCCAGTTTCAATAAATACTGGGTTGACGAGTTTTACGGCTGGGCCATCACTCGGCGCACGATGGATGCGGCACGCGCGATCTACACGTTCGATTCAAAACTGGTTGACGGCATCGTCAATGGGCTCGCGTGGCTGAGTCGCCAGCTTAGTCGCATCGTGGGCGGCATCGACAAGTACTTCGTCGACGGTCTGGTCAACACGATCGCTGCTTTCATCAAGCGATTAATGTCGCCGGCGATCCGCGCAGCGCAAACCGGATTTACGCAGAACTACGCGCTTGTGATGGTGCTGGGTTTGATGGTCGCCGTCGCAATCTTCTTCGCGCGAGATATCGTTTCGGTATTTAAATAGCCGGATTAATACGGATTCAAGACTGAGATTAAAATGACTAACCTGCATATTCTCTCGATCATCACCTGGCTGCCGGCGGTGGGCGCAATCCTCATTCTCGCGTTCATGAAGAAAGACCAGTCGCAATTGATTAAGAAATTTGCGACCGGCTGGTTTGTGCTCGACTTCATCATCTCGCTCTGGTTGTTGAAATATAACCGCACGGCGGGCGGCATGCAGTTTCTCGAGAACCACGAGTGGATCCCGATCATCGGCGCTCGTTATCAAATGGGCGTTGACGGCGTGTCGGTGCTGCTGATCGTTTTGACGACGTTGCTCGGCGCGATCGCGGCTTTGTCGTCGTGGGAATACATCCAGAAACGAGAGAAAGAGTATTACGTTTTATTGCTGTTGTTGCAGACGGCGGTAATCGGCGTTTTTTCTTCAATGGACCTGTTCCTGTTCTACCTGTTCTTTGAAGTATCGCTGGTGCCGATGTACTTCCTGATCGGAATCTGGGGTGGTGAGAATCGACTTTACGCGGCGATCAAGTTTTTCCTTTACACCCTCGTCGGTTCGGTCGTGATGTTGCTCGGTGTTTTGAAGATGTACTTCTTAACGCAGGACGCCGCTCTAACGAGTCAGGTCACTCCGCAGATGATCAATGCAATAGCCGGAGACCAGGCCGGACAGATGATTGTGAGTACTGTGGAAGCCGCTCGTGCTAATGGCACGGGCACATTCAGTATCATATACATGCAAGCCATCGGCTCCGTGTTACCGATGGGCACGTTGCAGGTACTTCTGTTTGCCGCGTTTGCTCTTGGATTCGCGATCAAAGTGCCGATGTTTCCGTTCCATACCTGGTTGCCGGACGCGCACGTCGAGGCGCCGACAGCAGGTTCCGTGATTCTTGCCGGCATCCTGCTGAAACTGGGAACTTACGGGTTCTATCGGTTTAACCTGCCGATGTTTCCCGCTGCGTCGAGAGACCAAACGAGTTTTGGAACTTTCGGTGTGCGGAGTGTGGTCGTCTTTCTTGCCATTGTCAGCATCATCTATGGCGCTCTGGCGGCGATGTATTTCGTCGTCAAGAAAGACGGCGACGTGAAGAAGCTCGTTGCCTATTCTTCAGTGTCGTCGATGGGCATGGTCATGCTCGGCCTCTTTGCTCTCAATCCCAATGGCGTAAATGGCGGCGTGTTGCAGATGATCAATCACGGTATCTATTCCGGCGCCCTCTTCCTGCTCGTGGGAATAATTTACGAACGGCGTCACACACGAAATGTCGCTGAGTTTGGCGGACTGTCGCACGTGATGCCGGGTTATGCCGCGATCTTTCTCGGGATGGTAATGACCGCGATTGGTCTGCCGTTGCTGGCGGTGTTTATCTCGGAGTTCCTTGCGTTGCGAGGAGCGTTTGAAGCCAATCCCTACTGGGCCGGCTGGGCGGCGCTGGGCATCATCCTTAACGCCGGATATTTCCTGTGGCTATACCAGCGAGTGTTTTTTGGCACCATCGACAATCCGAAGAATGAACGCTTAACGGATCTCAACGCGCGCGAGTGGATCTACATGACGCCGTTGATGATTCTCGCTTTGTGGATTGGCGTTTATCCGAAACCATTCCTGGAATACATTCAAAAGCCCGTGAACGTAGTGGTGCAACAGGTTCGACCTGACTACGTGATACCTGGAACGGCGCCAAAGGTTGAGACGGCGGAGAAGTAGTTTAGAGCTTAGTGCTTAGTGCTTAGTGCTTAGTACTTAGTATTTAGTATTTAGTGCTTTGCTTTAGAACCACGAAACACAGGACTAAGCACAAAGCACAAAGCACAAAGCACAAAGTACAAAGCACAAAGCACCAAAAACTAAAGCACACAGACCCGAAATCTTAAAGACCAATGTTCCTGTTCCAAGCCAACACCACCTCGCTTATTAGCGCTGCCGATCTCCAGTTGATCGCGCCGGAGTTGATTCTCACTGCTTGCGCGTGCGTGGCGCTGGTTATGGAAGTCATCCTGCCGTATCGCAAGAGCAAGATGACGGCTTACTTTTCACTTGTGGGCGTCGGGCTCGCGTTTACTTCGTTGTTTGTGCAGTGGTGGTACATGAGTGCTTCGCTGCCTTACGACGGTTTCTACGGGATGGTGCGTATTGATGGGTTCGCGCTGCTTTTCAAAGGCATTTTTCTTATCGCCGCTGCTTTAGCGATCGGAATCTCCACGCGCTTCCTCGATATTGAAGGAGAACAACACGGCGAGTATTACGCGCTGGTTCTGTTTGCCACTGTGGGCATGATGTTTATCGCCTGCGGTTACGATTTGATCTCGCTCTACATCAGTCTCGAGTTGATGGCGCTGACGTTCTACGTGCTGGTTGCTTTTACCAAACGCCAGAAGAAGTCGAACGAAGCAGCGATGAAATATTTTCTGCTCGGAGCTTTCTCTTCGGGTGTGCTGCTTTATGGGATGTCGTTGATCTACGGCATCGCCGGTTCGACGAACATTGGCGAGATTGGAAGCAGTTTTTCGCAACTCGCGCCGCGTATTCAAACTGCGATCGCGGCCGGCGGAACCGAGCAGATTAACGGTCTGCGCCCGCTAATGTTGCTGGGAATGATTGCGCTTGGCGCGGGACTGTTTTTCAAAGTTGCCGCGGTGCCGTTTCACATGTGGGCGCCTGACGTTTACGAGGGTGCTCCGACTTCCGTCACCGCTTTTCTCTCAACCGGTTCAAAGGCGGCGAGTTTTGCCCTCTTCGCGCGCATCTTTACTGAAGCGCTGGGTGGGATGCGTGATGACTGGGCGCCGCTTGTGGGTTTGGTGGCCGCCATCACCATCATGGTCGGCAACTGGGCTGCCGTCACACAGGAAAATTCAAAACGCCTGCTTGCTTATTCATCCATCTCAAACGCCGGCTACCTGTTGCTCGCGCTCGTGGCCAACAACCTTTACGGCTACATCGGTCTCGTGGTTTATCTCCTGGTCTACACGTTGATGAACATGGGCGCGTTCGGCGTCATCATTAGTTTGCGACGACGCGGAATCATTGGCGACAACGTTGACGATCTCACCGGCCTGGGTCACAAAGCGCCATTGATGGCGGCGATGATGGTGGTTTTCATGTTGTCGTTAGGCGGACTGCCTGTTACCGGAGGTTTTATCGGCAAGTATTTCCTGTTTGGTGGGTTGATTCAGCGAGGCACCGCGGACGGCAAAAGCTGGTATTACTGGTTGGCCGTTTGGGCCATTCTGAATACGGTCGTTTCGTTCTACTTTTACTTTCGTTTCATCGCCGCGATGTATCTCGGCGATCGAATCGCGGACAACAAACCGCTCGCGCTTTCACCGGCATTGCAGACGGCGCTGGTTGTGTCTGTCGTAGGGATAATCTTCATCGGTATCTTCCCGCAACCTTTCATCAAACTCGCTCAGGAACTGATTGGTCCAATCGCTTCGCTCGGCGCCGTAGCGCCGAAGTAATTGTTTCGGCGGCTCTCTGCGTATCTCTGCGATTCTCTGCGTCAAAACCGTAACTAACGCAGAGTGGCCGCAGAGATACGCTGCGGACCGCAGAGAAAGCACAGAGTCTGTCTTAACCACTGCCGTGTACGTTTACTACTTCCTTGCGGCCATCGCCTGCTGGTTCGGTCTTCAATCCTTATTGAATGGCATCCGTTACGCCGCCTACGTTCGCCGAGAGACGAGCCGGCCGTTAACTGATTTCCAGCCGTTCGCCTCAGTGATCGCTCCGGGCAGAGGATTGGAGCCGGGACTTGCCGACAATCTCCGCGTGCTTTTGAATCAGGATTATCCGCGTTATGAGGTTCTCTTCGTATTTGACGCTGCGAATGACCCGGCGATTGAGCTCGTCAGAGAGTTAATGAAGGCGTCGCACGTGCCCACGCGAATTATCATCGCTGGACCAGCAACGGATAGCGGTCAGAAGGTCCACAATCTTCGCAACGCTGTAACTGAAATCGACGCGCAATCGGAAGTGCTGGTTTTTGTTGACAGCGATGCGCGACCATCGCCGCAATGGCTGCGACAACTGGTGGCGCCGCTCGCTGATGAAAAGCTCGGCGCGTCGAGTGGTTATCGGTGGTTTATTCCCGAGCGTGGCGGAATCGCGTCACGGTTGCGAGGAGTTTGGAATGCGTCAATTGCTTCAGCGCTTGGCAGTGACATGGGGAAAAACTTCTGCTGGGGTGGTTCAACCGCGATTCGCGTCGCCACTTTTCAAAAACTGGCGGTCAACGATCGCTGGCGTGGTTCTGTCTCCGACGATTTCACCATCACGAGAGTGTTGAAAGAAGCGAAGTTGCCGGTACACTTCACCCCGAATTGCCTGGTTGCCTCCATCAGCGATTGTGGTTTCACGGAACTGCTCGAATTCACTACCCGCCAGATCAAGATCACGCGCGTTTATGCTTCACATTTGTGGTTGCCGTTGCTGCTCGGCTCAGCGCTCTTCACTATCGTCTTCTTCGGCGGCTTCATCTTGTTAATCCTGCAAATCCTGAACATCTTGTCGCCATCTGCTCTTTTGCCGCTCGTGCTCTTCGTGATTTTCACACTCGGCGCAGCAAAATCTTTCATTCGCTGGCGAGCCATCACCATCCCTCTCGCCGGATATCGCGCGGCATTGAATCGCGATCTCGCCGCACACATTTTTCTCTGGCCATTCGCTTCATTACTTTATCTTTACAATTGTGTAATCGCTGGTTTTTCGCAGCGAATCAGGTGGCGCGGCATCGAGTACGAATTGAAATCGCCTACTGAAGCTGTCATTATCTCTCGCGATTCGTGATGACCAACAAAGCCTTACAATTGGTGCAGTTACTGCGTTCGACCAAACGCGATAAACGACTTGGTACGGTCATTCTGTTTGTGACCTCACGTTGCAACGCGTTCTGTCAAACCTGTTTCTATCACGAAGAGTTGAACCAGCCCGGTGATCTGACGTTTGCGCAAATAGAAAAAGTCGCGCGTACCATGCCGCAGATCACGGATCTGTGGCTCTCGGGTGGCGAGCCGACTTTACGACGCGACCTTTCCCAGATCATCGATTTGTTCGTGTCGAACAACGGTGTCGATCGCATAATCATTCCGACGAACGGTCTCATCAAGTCGCGCGTTTACGATGTGGTTGACCGGGCTCTCGGAAACAATCCCGGGATCGATCTTTACCTGAACATCGCGCTCGATGGTTACGGCGAAACACACGATCGCATTCGCGGTGTTCCCGGCAACTGGGAGAAAGCGCTTGAATGTATCGAGTCGCTCTATCCGCTGAAAGAAAAGTACACCGATCGTTTTCGTCTGAACGTGAATACGGTTGTCTGCGCGGAGAACTACACCGAGATCGAAATGCTCTCGGATTTTATGTGGCACAACTATCGTTTAGACGGGCAGTACTTCAACATCATTCGCGGCGAGACCCTCGTGGGTGAAGGCATCAAACAAGTGCCGCCGGAAGTCTTACCCGCGATGTATGCGCATGTTTCACGGCTGACGAAACGATATGGCGATCGCATGTTTGCCGGCGACGATCCGAGTAAGCGATTTGTTAAGAACGCGGTCTACGCGGGATCGATCATCACTCACTACCGCACGCAGCATGCGAACTTTCAACAGCCAACGCCCTGGCCGTTTGCCTGCACTGCCGGCGAGACTTCAGTCGTAATCGATTACAACGGCGATGTTCGCGCCTGTGAACTGCGCGGGAAGTTTGCCTCGCTCGCCGACTTCGATTTCGACTTCAGCGCATTGTGGTCCGCTAATGAGCGGCAAACGGAACTTCGCGCGATTGATGGTGGCAAAGCGTGCTGGTGCACGCATGTATGCTTTATTCACGACTCGATGCGTCACTCACGACGCGGCCTGCTTTACGAAGTCCCCAAGAATTATCTGACGCGTGAAAGCTGGTGAGCCGGTGGGGAACAAAGACGATCAGGATCAAAACCGAAAGAGTGGCTTTGCTTACGCTGCGGGAATTACCTTATTTGTTTCGGTAGCTGCGTTTTGTGGGCTTGGTTGGTTGTTGGACAGTTGGCTTGGTACCCAGCCAGGGTTTTTGATCGGCGGCATCGTCCTCGGCTCGGGCGTCGGCTTTTTAGAATTCGTCCGCATCAGCTCTAAAACATATTAGCCGCGGATAAACACGGATTTCATTCTGATCGGTGAAAATCCGTGTCCGAAAAATCGGTGTTAATCCGTGGCTCGACAATTCCCTGAAATCCCAGTTAAAATCGTCGGCTTCGCAATGCTGGACTCCACCAATACTACACAGATCCCTGCTTCAGCAGGGCTTGATGAGGCTCTGAACGCAAGAGTGTTTCGCACGATGGTGGGTGCGACCGCTTTGGCGGTGACGATTTCTGTGTTTGTCGCGCCGTGGCGCGTCACGACGGGGTTGCTGGTGGGCGGTTTACTCGCGCTCTTCAGCCATCGATGGTTGAAAAATTCAGCGGCCGCGGCGATTCAGCTTTCAACCGTTGGCGGACGTCCGCAACTCAGGCTGGCACAGTTTCTACTTCGTTATGCAGTTATCGCTGCAGTTATATTCTCAGCTTACACACTCGACCTGATATCGCTGACGGCGGTGCTGGTCGGGTTATCCACCTTTGTGGTGGCAATGTTGGTTGAAGCTTCAAGAGAGTTTTACATCGCAATTACCAAGCGAGAGGAAAATAGTTGATGTTCTGGTTGGCAGAAGCGGCCGAAGCCGGCGAGCACGCCGAAGAGGTCAAGCATACTACGCCTATCATCGTCCAATTGGTTAATAACTGGTTTGGCGAACCGGTTTACAGATTTCAGCTGACATATACCAAGCCGATCTGGGACAAAGTTCTGGGCAAGTTTGGAACTACTCCTGAAGCGGCGTTTGGTCCTTATTCTCCGGAGAATGCGATCCCGTGGTACACGGTGATGTTTTTCATCGCCTGTATTTTGAGTGTCGTCATCATTTGGATCATGAAGGGCAAGCTTTCCGAGAGTAAGCCGGGGCACGGTCAGCAAACACTCGAGCTCAGCGTACTTGCCGTGCGCAACATGGTCGAAGACATCATTGGCCCACACGGTTTGAAGTATTTCCCGGTGGTGATGACCTTTGGGGTCCTGATCCTCGTTTCGAACCTGATGGGACTTTTCCCGTTGTTTATGAGTCCCACCTCGGCGACGAGCGTGACGTTCGCGCTTGGTTTGAGTTCGTTCCTTTATTACAACTACGTCGGCATCAGCGAGAACGGCATCGTCAATCACCTGAAACACCTCGCTGGTCCGATCTGGTGGATTGCGCCGCTGATCTTTCCGATTGAGTTGATCAGTAACCTGATACGCCCATTTTCACTCGGCATCCGACTTTTCGGTAACCTGTTTGCCGACGAGAAAGTGTTGGAGACGCTCTCGCACCTGGCTCCACCGGCAACCTGGTTTGCGCCAATCCTGTTGATGCCTTTGAGCGCGTTTGTGGCGTTTATTCAGACTTTTGTTTTCATACTGCTCTCGCAGCTCTATTTGAGTGAGGTTTCGCATGCACCGCACGATCATGCACATGATGAACATGGTGCCGAACATGACGAGGGCGATGAGATCTTAGCTCCAGTTCTTACTTAAGGCTTTATCAAGAGCGTGGTGAGCGGTGTGGACAACGCGTCCACGAACGTTGCCGCGCAGATTTCATGACTCATCGCAGAGCAACCGAGACAACTTATAGCAAGGCATGTCTGTTTCGCAGGAGCGCCGTTGTAAGAGGGGCGGTGGATACCGGACGCAGGCGAAATTATATCGTCGCGGTTTATTCAAAGATGAGCTGCAGGCAGATTAGAGGAGAAAATATGAACAAATTCAGAATGTTGCTGTTCGCCGTAGCAGGAATTCTCATGAGCGGCATGACCGTGTTAGCCCAGGGAGTGGCGGAAGTCGGCGACAACGCGAGTTCAGTCAGCAAGTACCGCGCACTGGCTGCCGGTATCGGTTTCGGTATCGCAGTGGTGGGCGGTGCGATAGGACAGTCGCGCATTGGCGCAGCGGCATGCGAAGGCGCCGCGCGAAATCCGGGTGCGGCCGGTCGTATTCAAACTATGATGATTCTTGGCTTGGCGCTGATCGAATCACTGGTGCTCTTTGCGCTGCTGGTGATCTTCGCCGTTGTCAAACCAAGCTAACGCAAATCAAAAAAACTGATTGATTTAAGTACGGGCGAGAGCTTTTCTCGCCCGTATTTGTCTTGGAACGCGAATTGATCTGATAGTTTCGAGATCCATGTCACTGTGTGATAGGCTGACGATGAAATGAAAAAATGTCCAAAATGCGGCGAGGAATACACTGATGCGACTACCTTGTGCCCCGCAGATGGTATAGCACTCGAAAAGGACGGCGACTCGCTCGTCGGTACAACGCTCGCCGGCAAGTATCGGATTGATGCGCGTCTAAACGAAGGTGGGATGGGTACTGTTTATCGCGGCACACACGTGCTGATGGATAAAACAGTTGCAGTCAAAGTTCTGCGACCTTCACTCGCGGCTGATGAAAAGATCGTGGCGCGCTTCTCACGAGAAGCTCGCGCCGCTTCGCGAATTTCACATCCAAATGCGTTGAGTGTGACTGATTTCGGCGAGGACGAAAGCGGCAATGTCTTCCTCGTGATGGAGTACCTGAGTGGCAAGACTCTCAAGCAAGTGATCCGGGAAGTCGGTCAGTTACCTCTCGCCAGAGTAGTTGACATCACACGCCAGATTGGAGATGCGCTAAACGCCGCACACGAACAAGGGGTGGTCCATCGTGATCTCAAGAGCGACAACATCATGCTCGTTGACACGATGGCCGGCGATCATGCCAAAGTGCTGGACTTTGGTATCGCGAAAATAAACGAGCCTGACGGTGCTGTGGATACTAATTTGACGGCGCCCAATCTCGTGATCGGGACACCGCAATACATGTCGCCCGAGCAGTGTTCGCAGGATGTGGAAATCGATTCGCGTTCCGACATTTATTCGCTGGGTGTGATTCTTTTTGAAATGCTCGTGGGGCACGTTCCTTTCTCAGGCGACTCGCCGACGATGGTGATGATGAAGCATCTGCAGGAGCCGGTGCCGTCGGTGATGGAGGAAAGAAGTGATGTGCCGGCCTCGGTTGCTCGCGTCGTAGCGCGTGCGCTAGCGAAGGTTCGTGACAATCGTTACCAGAATGTCGCGGAGCTGATTGAGGATCTGACGATTGCGGCGGGAATGACGATTCACCGGATTCCGGCGGTGACTCCGGCTGAGATGGTGCCGAATCCAGCGGGTGCTGAGTTCACTGATGAGATAACCATGGTGAGGACGCGACAGGAGCCTCCGCCACCGCAGTCACGTCGAGCACCGGTCACGGTTCCGATTACGAACGCCATGCCGGCGGTACCAGCCGCTTCTGGTTTTAATCCGTTTAAGGTTTTGATTCCGGCGGCTGCGGGATTGCTGGTTGTGTTTGTCGCGATCTACGCCTTAACGAAAAGCCCGACTGTGGGCGATGCGAATACGAATACGAATGAGCAAACGCAGACCTTGGCTGCCGATCCAAATAGCCAGCCGGTGCAACCATCACCGCCGCCGACCGGTAGAGGTGAAGAGGGAATACCTTCGGGCGGAGCGATTGGCCAGTCTGCAAACGTGAATGCCACTCCAGCGGCGAGTGTCGCGGTTTCGCCGGAGCCGGTTGAGGATGCGAGTCCTGCGGCAAACGCGAATACTAACGAGAACAGTAATCGAAAAGCGCCGGCGTTACCGGAACCAACTAAGAGCGTTGTACCGGTCGACACTCCGCCGCCTGTGCCATCCGCGACTAAGGCGCCGGAGGCGAAACCATCGCCAACAGCGACACCGCCCGAGTAAGTTTTCTCACGCGGCGGCGCAACGGCGCAGCGTAAGACACGACGAATTTAGGTTTTCTCTGGCGTTGCGACGCCGCGTAAGACACGACGAATTTAGGTTTTCTCTGGCGTTGCGTCGCCGCGTAAGACACGACGAATTTAAGTTTTCTCTGGCGTTGCGACGCCGCGTAAGACACGACGAATTTGGTTTTCTCTGGCGTTGCGTCGTTGCGTCGCCGCGTGAGAAATCCTAATTAACAGCCTCACCGACCAATCGCGCAAACTCATCCGCCCGATCGATCACGATCTCAATCTCCAACACGTAACACGGAATCGAAAACTCCATCGTTCGCAGTTTCACCGCATCCTTCGCCGTGGTGATCAAGACATCTGCGCCAACCTCTCTTGCTGACCGGCACAATGAATCGATCTCATCCTGCGAATAATCATGATGATCCGGAAACGATTTTTCCAGCGCCAGTTCATAACCCGCTTGCCGCAAGTTCTCAAAAAACGATCGCGGATTCCCAACGCCACAAAAAGCCCCAACTCGCATCGGCGGCGCGAGCATTTCAGAGGCATTCTTCAGCGACGTCACACGCATCGGCTGCATGTGGGATTCAAAGACGGGGCGTCCATCACTCAATCGCACGATCTCGGCGCGAAGCGGCTCAACCCCACTAACCTGGTCACACCTCGTCAGCACAACACAATCCGCACGACTGAGATTCTCGGGACTTTCTCGCAATCGCCCATACGGCAGAAGACTGCCGCCTCCCCATGGATTTGTTGCATCAATGCTGACGATATCGAGATCGCGCGCCAGTCGCAGATGCTGGAATCCGTCGTCGAGGACGAAGCAATCAGTACCGAAATCCTTGATTGCCTCCAGTCCGGCAGTGATGCGATCGGCGCTACTGATTACTGCTGCTACGCCGGTGAGCCGGGTTGCCAGTAGATAAGGCTCGTCGCCGGCTTCCGCCGGCGATGCGAGCACGTCGTATCCGTCTGAAACAATTACCTGTAGATGCGGATCCTTCCGGCCATAACCGCGCGTCAGGATGCACACTTTTTTACCCTGCGAAGCGATTATTCTCGACACGTAATCGACGAGCGGTGTTTTTCCGGTTCCTCCAGTGGTGAGGTTGCCGATGCTAATCACCGGGCGTTCAAGTTTGGTCGTCTGAAAGGTTCCGCGTCGATACAACGAGAGACGAGTCCGGGTGACGGCGCCATAAAGAAGGCTTAGCGGAGACAGGACAATAGACTTCATGACGAGTGAGCGTTGGCGGCCAACAGCGGGTTTGAGTTCTCGTGCCGGTCAATCGAGAAAAGCGGTTTTATCAACTTCAAGGTCCGATCGGCAGCGCCGCGATTGTCGGTCACCATTTGTTTGGCGCGGCGTCCCAATTCTTCACGCTTGCCCGGGTTGGAAAGAAGTTCCTCAAAAACCCGTGCCAGTTCGGCGCTAGCTGCTGCGCCGTTGAGCGCCGGTAGTTGAACAACGGCGTTCGCCTCTTTCATCAATTTGACGATGTCCTTGAAGTTATCTGTGTGTGCTCCAGTGGCGACTGACGTGCCCATCGCAGCAGGTTCCACCAGATTATGGCCGCCGTTATCAACCAAACTACCACCGACGAACGCGATTTGTGCCAGCGAATAGGTTGCCGGTAGTTCGCCTATCGTGTCGAGCAGAATGACGTCGGCATTCGCGTCTTCGGTGGCGGCCGGGTTTGTTTTTCTGGACCAGTTCAAGCCTGAGTGCGGAAGCAGAGCGGCAACTTCGTTGAAGCGCTCCGGATGTCGTGGCGCGATCAGCAACCGTACCGGTTGTTTAGCGCGGAGTTGTTTGATGCTTTCGAGAATGAGCTCCTCTTCGCCTGAATGAGTACTGGCGGCGACTATTAGCGGCGGGTTCGAGTCGATGGCAAATCGCTGCCGAATCTCTTCAGTTTTACTCATTAATTCGTTTGAGATTTCCACGTCAAACTTCAGGTTGCCGGTGACGAAAACTTTATCCGCCGGCATACCGAGCGTTTGTAGTCGCTGAGCATCCGCTTCCGATTGCATCAGCGCAATTCGTAAGGAAGGTAGCACTCGACCCAGAAAAAACGTGACTAGTTTGTAATTTCGATACGATTTGGGGGAAATGCGGCCATTAACAAGTGCTACCGGAGTGTCTCTCCGTTTACATTCTCTCAGGAAGTTGGGCCACAACTCCGTTTCCATAATAAGGACGACCGACGGATTGATTCTCTTCAACGCTCGCCGAACGGCCCAGGAGAAATCAAGTGGATAATAAATAACGGCTGCAGCCTGCGTACTGAAAAGGTTACGGGCGAGAGCTTGTCCGGTGATCGTGGTTGTCGAAACAACCAAATCATGATTGGGAAATTCTCGCTTCAGGCGTTGCGCAAGCGGCCGGGCAGCCTGAATTTCTCCCACCGAGACGCAGTGAAGCCAGACGACGGGTTTACCTTTGAGTTGTGGCGGGGATCCGAACCGCTGGCGTAGTCCGGGAAGATACTTGCCGTGCTTGAGAGCTATAAGTAAGAAGTAAGGAGAGCAGATTATCAGACCGAGGTGTAGCAGAAGGCTGTAAGCCAGGTACATGAGTTAGATCTTTGTGTTTGGCACTTTGTGCTTTGCCAATTCCGCAAAGCACAAAGCACAAAGAACGAAATCCTACTTCGCTCGTTCGATATAGCGTCCTTCCGTTGGGTCCACGCGGATGCGATCGCCTTCGTTGATGAATGGAGGCACGGTGATCGTTATGCCGTTTTCCAGGGTTGCCGGCTTGTTTACGTTTGATACTGTGGCGCTCTTCAGTGTCGGCTCAGTTTGAGTAACAACAAATTCCATCGAGGCTGGCAGATCGATGCCGATCGGCGCGCCTTCATAAAACTCAGCCTGAATTTTCATGCCTTGCATCAGCCATTGCGCGGCGTCGCCAAGCTCGTCTTCGCTAAGGGCCGTCTGTTCGTAATTCTCCGTGTTCATGAAGTGATGATGAGAGCCGTCTGAGTATAGATATTCCATCTCGTGTTGCTCGAGAGAAGCACGGTCGACAGTGTCGGCAGAGCGGAAGCGATGTTCGAAGGAGGCACCGGTACGAATATTGCGCAACTTGGTCTGGATCATCGCCCGCAAGTTGCCGGGTGTGTGATGTCTAAAATCAAGGACTTTGCACGGCTGGCCTTCGAAAACGATAATCATACCCTTGCGAATCTGTGTTGCAGAAATAGCCATATAACTGAAGTCTCCGTCTAAAAAGGTAGGCTCTTAGCAAAACGCGTAGTCTAACCATGCGCCTCGGGGTTGTCTAGTCCACAGATTACACGGATTCTATTAATCAATCGGTGTGATCTGTGGATAGAAAAGAGCGGCCCTCCTGAAATCCGCTTCCAGAAAGACCGCCCTTTTGAGGAGCCCACCTACCTCGATTGTAGTAACGCAAAATGGCCCCAATAGTTCCAATAAGGCTCAGGCCGCGCGAGCCCGCGGAAAGCGGCGCGAACGCATGAGCCGGTCAAGCCGTCTCTGCGCTTCCGCGTAATGCGGAAACTTTCGCTCATCGAGCCGGAATGCGTTCGTGTGATAGTAGCGCCGGCCATTTATCAAACGTGCGGGATGCTTAATATGGAGCATCTCGTGATAAAGGACGTATTCCACAAACCAATCCTCAATATCGGTGGAGTCGAGCGTCTTGCTGATGGTTATGCTGTTGTAAACATGGTCGTGATGGCCGAGGATCCTTTTTGTTCGGCGTTGTGACCATGTAATCGTGGGCTTCGGAATCGCACCGTCGAAAAAACGTTTATTCAACTTCGCAAACATCCGATCAAGATCGTAAACCTCACCCTGCGCCGAAGAGATCATCTTCCGCCCGCGTTCCAGACGAGCCAGATCCGCGGAACGTCGCACTGCCGGAGTCAGGGAGTAATCCCGGTAAACACGGTCATGAATCGTCGGCACTCGCTTGCCGAGCAGACGCGCCACCAGTATCCACGCGAGGGCTCGCAGCACGTCCGGCGGCGAATCCTTCAGGATTTCAGACATGCTTACATAAACTCGTTTGGATCGTACTCGGATCGAATGTCGCAGCCCGGCGGCGCGGTAAAAACGAACTTCAATTGCAGGCACACTACGGTTGCCGCCCATATGACGAAATGCATCGACAAAATATTTTCTACGTCATTCATTACTGCAACTCGGGCCGGCAAACAGCGGTTTGGGGAGTCCAATCTTAAGAAGGCCGGATACGAGCCGTCAACCTCTGGCGGGAAGAGTCGCTAAGCGCTTTGTTTTGTGTTATTTAGCGACGGCTGTGAAGAGCTCCGATCGGCCGGATTTGAGCTAATCTGTGCAATCTGTGGATAAGTTTGTATACTGCAAACCAATGCCCCGGCGAGCGTCAAACTTACAAACCAGCGACAAGGCCGCGTTAGACTCACGCGCCGAGGTTCTGCTTGCCGCATTGATCAAGGAACATCTCGTTACGGGCGAGGCAGTTGGTTCGCGTGTGCTTTCCGACCGGTTTTCACACGGATTTGGCTGGAGTCCGGCGACCATTCGCAACGTGATGTCCGATCTTGAAGAGTCGGGACTGGTTGAACAGCCGCACACTTCCGCCGGGCGCGTGCCGACCGATAAGGGCTACCGCTATTACGTCGACAACATGCTCGGCGAGGCGCGTCTCTCGCGCACCGATCTCAAAGCCATCGAGCATCTATTTTCCGAACACGACCTTGATGCCGGTGCTTCACCTGATAGATTAATGGAGACTGCGTCGCATGTGCTGTCGGCGCTGTCACAAAACGTTGGCATCGTGGTCTCGCCGTCGCTCGCCGACAACCGTCTCAATCACATCGAGTTTGTTTTACTGCCTGATAAGCGGATTCTGGTGGTGCTGGTTTCCACGGCAAACATTATCCATAACAAAGTGATTAGAGTGACGGACGAACTGGCACAGGACGATCTCGATCGCACGGCCCGCTATTTGAATACAGAATTCAGCGGCAAGAGCCTGAGCTCGATTCGCTCCGAGATCGTGGAGTTAATGAAAGAGGAGAAAGCGCTTTACGACCATCTGCTACGAAATGCGATTTTGTTGTGTGAGCGAAGTCTTGAAGGTGAGGAGACGACCGGCGGCGTCTTCGTTGACGGTACTTCAAACATCCTGACCAAGCCGGAATTTGTCGATCTCGAACGCATGCGTGAGCTGTTCAGGACGTTTGAGGAGAAGTCGCGCCTCATCAAAATACTTAACGAGTGCGTTCACGATGCGGCAAACTTCTCGGGCGACGTGCACGTGGTGATTGGTCGCGAACATCCCGCGAGCTCGATGCGCAATTGCGCCTTGATCACGGCGCCTTACCGGGTGGGTTCAAACGACAGCATCGGCACACTCGGCGTCGTTGGTCCGATGAGAATTGAATATGCACGCATTATGGCTATGGTAAACTACATGGCGCGTTTGATTGAGCATCGGCTGGGTGAACAGGCTGCGCGTTGAGTCCGGTAGATTTCGATCCTTCCTAAATGACAGACACAGGCGATAAGCGTTCGCACCGCATCCCAATCAGATTTACTGACGATGAAGACCAAGCGAGGTCTGCCAACAGCACACCAGATATGGGCAACACAGATCCCGACAACCAGGACGAAGAAATATTCCTCAACGCCGACGACGACAGTCTTCGCGCCGAAGATCTCTTTAGCGAGGCCGAAGCCGAGGAGCCCTTTGGCGGACCGGCTACCGCCGAGCTGATTGCTACGCGCTCCGAACTGAAGCGAGTCGAGGCCGAAAATGCCGACCTCAAGAACCAGCTCGCCCGCCGGCAGGCTGATTTTGAGAACTACCGCAAACGGGTCGAGCGCGAACGAACCGAAACTTACAATCGCGTCGTGGCCGATATCGCCGCCAAACTTCTGCCGGTCGTCGACAATTTGAAGCGAGCGCTGGAAGCTGAGTCTACGGTGGAATCGGCAGAGTCAGACGAGTTTCGGCACTTTCTCAGCGGCGTTGACCTTATCTATAAACAGATTAACGGAGTGCTGGATGCGTTAGGAGTTAAGCCGATTATCGCTGTTGGCGAACCGTTCAATCCCCATATTCACGAGGCTGTGGTAACCGAAGCCACTGACGACTATGAGCCTGACACGGTGCTTCAGGAGATAGTCGCGGGTTACCGCCTCGGCGACAAACTTATTCGCCCCGCGCTCGTAAAAGTTGCAACGCGTAAATGAGGCCACCAAAAGGCACAAAAGTCACAAATAAGTTCAATTAAATGAGTTCAACTTGGTAGGCGCTCAAAACGTTTTTTTGTTCTTTTACTGATATGTGCTTTTGCGCTTTCGTGGCTAACTGAGATGGGAAAAGCGATTGGAATAGATTTAGGAACGACCAATTGTTGCGTCGCCGTGCTTGAAGGCGGCGCGGTGCAGATTGTTCCGAACAAGGAGGGAGGTCGCACGACGCCCACCGTGGTCGGTTTTACTGAAAAGGGCGAGCGGTTGGTGGGCCAGATCGCGAAGCGCCAGGCGGTAACCAACGCGGTCAATACCGTTTACGCAGTCAAGCGTCTCATCGGCAGAAAGTTTAGCTCGCTGGAAGTTTCGAAGATGCGCGAAACTTCGCCGTTCGAAATCGTCGATTCACCCAACGGCGACGCGCGAGTGCGAGTCCAGAACCGCAACTACAGCCCGCCTGAATTGTCGGGAATTGTTTTGCAAAGGTTGAAGGCGGCAGCCGAGGATTTTCTCGGCGAATCAGTCACCGACGCGATCATTACTGTTCCCGCTTACTTTGACGATACCCAACGCCAGGCAACGAAAGACGCCGGCAAGATCGCGGGTCTGAAAGTAGAGCGCATCATCAACGAGCCGACGGCGGCAGCGCTCGCCTATGGTCTGGGAAAATCGAGTGTGGAACGGATTGCGGTCTACGATCTCGGTGGTGGCACGTTTGATATTTCGATCCTGGAAATTAACGACGGCGTCTTTGACGTGCTCGCGACCTCCGGCAACACATTTTTAGGTGGTGAAGATTTCGACGAGCGCATCATGAGTTGGATGGCCGGCCAGTTTTTGGCTGATACGGGCATCGATCTCCGGCAGGATCGTCTTGCTTTGCAGCGTTTGAAGGAAGTGGCCGAGCGTGCCAAGTGCGATCTCTCGACCGCGACTGAAACTGCTATCAACCTTCCGTTTATCGCCGCTGACGCCACCGGTCCAAAGCACTTTAACAAGACTATTACTCGCGAACAGTTTGAAAGTCTCGTCAAAGATCTGGTCGATCAGACGGTTGAACCCTGTTTGAGCGCGCTCAAGGATGCCGAACTACAGCCGTCAGAGGTTCATAAAGTTATTCTCGTCGGCGGTCAAACGCGGTCTCCCATTGTTCAGCGTACCGTTGAAAAGATCTTTGGACGACAGCCGTCCGCTGAGATCAACCCTGATGAAGTGGTTGCGATGGGTGCCGCCATTCAAGGCGGCGTCTTGAGCGGCGACGTGAAAGACATCGTTCTGCTCGATGTGCTCCCGTTGAGTTTGGGTTTGGAAACTCGCGGTGGGCTGTTTACAAAGATTATCGAGCGTAACTCCACTATTCCGATTCGCGAGAGCCGGACGTTTACCACGGTCGTTGATAATCAGTCGTCAGTCGAAATTCACGTATTGCAGGGTGAACGTGAAGTAGCGCAGGGCAATCGCTCGCTGGGTAAGTTTGAGCTCGTGGGAATTCCGCCGAATCCGCGTGGCGTACCCCAGATCGAGGTTTCGTTTGAAGTCGACGCTAATGGTATCGTATCGGTTTCGGCGCAGGATAAAACCACTGGCCGTGAACAGCAGATGCGGATTACGCCGACGTCGGGGCTGGCGCCGGACGAGATCGATCGGTTGATTAAAGAAGCGGACGACTTTGCCGACACGGATCGCAGTGAGAAAGAAGTTGTGGTCGCGAAGAATAAGCTGGATTCATTGTTAAGGAACACAAAGAAGTCGTTCCTGAAGTTTGGCGGAATGCTATCGAAAGATGATCAGAATAATGCCGATACCGTCTTTGCTGAAGCTGAGGCGGCGGCAAAAGGTGGTAGGTTGGACGAAATCAACAGAGCTTTGCTTCGGCTGGAACGTGTCGCAGGACAACTCACATCCGCAATGTTGAACCCCACACCTGACGCAACAACAACAGAAGTGTAGGTCTTTGGTTTTGGATCTTGGTTCTTTGTTTTTGATATCCCAACCAAAGTCCAAAGTTCAAAGCTCAAAGAACAAAATAATATGAGTACGAATAAACGTGATTATTACGAAGTTTTAGGCGTTGGCCGCACCGCCACAGATCAGGAAATTAAGAGCGCATATCGTCGTCTGGCTGTGAAGTATCACCCTGACAAGAATCCCAACGACGCAAGCGCAGAAGAAAAGTTTAAAGAAGCGGCCGAGGCGTACAGCGTTCTTTCCGACACTCAGCAGCGACAGCGTTATGACCGGTTTGGTCATGCCGGTGTTTCGAGCAGCGCTGGGGCCGGAGCGTGGGGCGGCGCCCCGGGTTTTGGTGGTATTGAAGACATACTGGGCGACCTGTTTGGGTTTGGCGATGTGTTTGGTGGCGGGCGCGGCGGTTCGCGACGCTCGGCCGCGCAACGCGGCGCCGATCTCCGTTACGATCTGGAAATCTCCCTCGAAGAAGCAGCCGGCGGTATGACTGCCCAACTCCGCATTCCGCGACTTGAAGCCTGCGACACATGCAAAGGCTCGGGGGCCGCATCCGGAAGCCAGCCGGAGACGTGTGCGACGTGTAGTGGCGCAGGTCAGGTGCGTTACCAGCAGGGATTTTTCTCAGTCGCTCGAACCTGCCACCACTGTCGCGGGACCGGCAAAGTGATCAAGAACCCGTGCACTGAGTGTAACGGCGCGGGCCGGGTCGAACGCGAGAAGCAGATGGAAGTAAAAATTCCGGCAGGGGTCGAAACCGGCTCTCGTTTACGCGTTACAGGTGAAGGGGAAGCCGGAACGCAGGGGGGCGCGCCGGGGGATCTTTACGTGGTTATCCACGTTACGGAGCACGACCAGTTTGAGCGACAAGGTAACAACCTGTACGAGGCGGTTCCGATCACCTTCACACAGGCTGCTTTGGGCGCCGAGATCATGGTCAAGACGCTCGATGGCGAAGAGAAGTTGAAAATTCCGATGGGCACTCAAACCGGCACCGTGTTTCGGTTGCGCGGAAAAGGGATGCCGGCTCTGGGCGGACGCGGTCGCGGAGATTTGTTTGTTTCGGCGACGGTGATAACGCCAACCACATTGACGCGGGAACAGCGTCGTTTGCTGGAACAATTGGCCGATGTGGAGAGCAAGGACCTGGAGAATAAAGGGCTCGTCGATAAAGTCAGAGATATATTTGGTTAACCACAGATTACGCAGATTACACAAACCCACAGATTCCACAGATCAGAATTCGTCTGTGTAATCTGTGGATTCTTTTTGGAGGAGCAATGAGAGCTCTTTTATTGTTTGCGTTGTTGGTCTTGACGTCGTTGACGGTGTTCGCCCAGGACACGATGGAAACGCTGAAGAATTTCGATTTCAGCAAGTCTTCCCTGAAGCAAGCTCAACTCCGAGACCTGAATATTGAAGAACTAAAGCTGTTGCGCGGCATCATCTTTGGCCGCCACGGTCGCAGCTTCAAAGACATCTACATCAAGGACTATCTCGCAGAGCAACCGTGGTTCAAGCCGAATCCCGACTTCCAAAACTCCATGCTCAACGACATGGAGCGCCGGAACCTCGACGTGATTCGTATCGCCGAAGCCGCCAGGCACGAAACGATTCAACCCGGCGACATGCGTTACTGGCGCGATCGCCAGATCCCGTTGAGGAAACTCGGCAAGCACAGTGGCGCGGAATGGAAAGTGTTGCTGGCGGAAGTCGAGGCAATTCACGGCAAACGGTTCGACGATGAACCGTGGTTACAGCAGTATTTCCAGGAACGTTACTGGTATTTCCCGAACGAAAAGTATGAGGCCAAAAAACTCTCGGTAATCGAACGAAAGAATCTCGAGATCCTGAGTAATGCGCAGAAGAAGCAACGCCACGTTGCGATTCTTCCTGGCGACATGCAGTTTTTCGAGAACAAGCGGATCACCGAACAGTTGTTGCGCGGCCTCAGCCTGCACGAACTCCGACTGCTGCGCAACGAGATCTATGCGCGTCATGGTCGCATGTTTCGCGCTGAGTGGTTGCAACAATATTTCTGGTTTCAGCCGTGGTACGCGCCTGATGAGAACTTCAAAGACGAGGAACTTTCGGGCAACGATAAGCTCAACGTCGAGACGATCGTGAAATACGAAAACCGTATTCACGAGGAACTGAGCAGTAAACCCATCGCGCGCGCGTTATTAGAAGGACTGTTTCTGGAAGACGCGAGCCAGATGCGTCAGGAAATCTATGCGCGGCACGGCAAAGTGTTCAAAGAACCGTGGCTGCAGAACTACTTCTCGAGCTTCGCCTGGTACAAGGCCGACCCAAACTTCACCGATGAATTACTGACGGAGGTGGAGAAGAAAAACATCGCCACCATCGCGGCTTACGAAAAACGGGCCGTAACGGCGATGAGTACGATAGAGGGTTGATAAGGCACCCCGGCCTCGCGTGACGAGGCCTCCAAAAGAAATCAGCCACGGATAAAACGGATAAACACGGATCAGAACTTTAATTAAAATTCTGATCCGTGTTTATCCGTTTTATCCGTGGCTATTTTGTAGAAGGTTAAAGATGAGTCGCCCTGCTTTAGAATTCGAGTGCGGTGCAGGTTGCCAATTGTTTCCGGTAATTCGGTTTTGTGATGGTGTTCGGCAATTACGAGAGTGTTGTTCCCGAGCAGCTGGAGTGTTTTCAGATAGTCGTCTTTGTAGGGTGGATCGAAGAAGACGATGTCCCATGATTCGTTTTTAGAGTGTTTGAGAAACTCGATCGCTTCGGAACAGTAGATCACCTGTTGTTCTTCTGAAATCCTACAAAGTTCGACATTCGCTTCGATCAGTTTACACATCCGTCGTGAGCGATCGACGAAGGTTACGTGACTGGCGCCGCGTGAAAGCGCCTCAATGCCCACCGCGCCAGATCCGGCACACAGATCGAGAAATCGCGCGTCTTCGATGACTGGCGCGATCACATTGAATAACGTTTCGCGCAGCCGATCCGAAGTCGGCCGTACATCCAAAGACGGCGGACTCTTAAGATTTCGACCTTTGTACGCGCCCGCAATAATCCGCATCTGCTTTTCTAACCCACTGCCGCGAGCCCGAATCGCGGATCTGCTTTTATTCGGGCAGTCATTTTCCCAGTGACCACTGACTTCGGCCGCGCGAGGTAATAATCCGCCTCCTGTCGTGCTTTCTCGAGCAACGGTTGATCGCGCACGATGTTTCCGATACGAAACTCAGGCAATCCCGATTGCCGCGTTCCTAACAACTCTCCCGGCCCGCGAAGCTCGAGATCCTTTTCCGCAATCTTAAATCCGTCGGTGGTTTGGGCCATGATCCCGAGCCGTTCTTCGGCGACGGCGGTTTTCTTGTCGCTGGTCAACAAAATGCAGTAACTCTTCTCGGCCCCACGCCCGACACGCCCGCGCAACTGGTGCAACTGCGAAAGTCCAAATCGTTCAGCGTGTTCGACAACCATTACCGAAGCGTTTGGCACATTCACGCCGACTTCGATCACAGTCGTCGACACGAGGATCTTGATTTCGCCGGCCACAAACGCATTCATGACTTTCTCTTTATCGACCGGTTTCATCTTTCCATGCAACAAGCCAACGGAGAGTTTTGGGAAAACCGTGTCGCGCAGGTATTCGTAACGACGCGTGGCGTCTTTCAGATCCATCTTCTCCGACTCTTCAACCAGCGGATAGACCACGTAGATTTGCCGGCCCGCTTTCACCTCGCGAGCTATCAGTCGCTTAACTTCCTGGCGTTGATCCTCACCAAAGACCATAGTTTCGATCGGCGTTCGTCCGGGCGGTAGTTCGTCGATGATGGAAACGTCGAGGTCGCCATAAACGGTCATCGCCAGGGAACGCGGAATCGGCGTGGCTGTCATCACAAGCACATCAGGATTGAATCCACGGTCGCGTAATTCCGCTCGTTGCATCACGCCGAACCGATGTTGTTCGTCAATGACGACCAAACCGAGTTTCGCAAACGTAACCGCTTCCTGGATCAAAGCCTGAGTGCCGATGCACGCACTGATTTCGCCTTCCTTCAAACCAGCCTGGAGACGTCGCTTCTCCGCGGCGCGTAACGATCCGGTCAAACGCTCAACGCGATAAGGCGTTTTGGCCAGTAGTTTCTTCACGGTGCGTGCATGTTGTTCCGCGAGGATCTCAGTTGGGGCCATCAGCGCGGTTTGCAGGCCATTTTCCATTGCCGCCAGCATCGCGATCACGGCCACGATTGTTTTGCCGCTACCGACGTCGCCCTGGAGCAGGCGATTCATCGGTGCTCGCGATTTCATGTCGTTGAAGATCTCGGCGGTGACTTTTCGTTGCGCTTTTGTGAGCTTGAACGGCATTACTGACTTGATAACGTCGTTAACAGCCTTGTCGATACGCATCGGACTGGCTTTGACGTCTTTAACTCGTTGGCCGCGCTTTAATCCGATGGCGAACGCGACCCAGTAAAAGTCTTCGAAGATCATCCGCACGTGTGCACGACTCCGCGATTGTTCGTAATCACTCATCGACACATCGGCGGGAGGGAAGTGAATTTCGCGCAGTGCCTGGCCGCGTCCGATTAGATCGACGCGATGACGAAGATCAGCGGGTAGTGTTTCTTCAATACTCTTGTCTTCGAGTAGCGAAAACACCGCGTGCACGATTTCACGCACGCGTTTCGAGTTGAAATCGCCGAGTTTGCGATAAACAGGCACACGTCGCCCGACGTGGATCGCCGCCAGTGCCGGATCCGGGAGGTTCTCTTCGATTTGCTCCGGATCAGCTTCTTCAGGTGTGTCGCCTGGCGGTAAAAGGATTTCGAGTTCGTCGGCGGCACTGCTCAGCCGTAGTTTGAAGGTGTTGCGACGCGCTTCATATTCCCAACGGCCAAAGGTGATGAAACGTGTGCCGCGTACCAGCCGGTTTGTGTAGTACTTAACGATTTCATAAGCACGACGACCGGAAACAAACCACCACACGATTACTTCTTTTCCAGTCATTGGACCATCAATCGCCGCGATCTCGAAGATAAAGAGTTGCGGTCCATAGCCGCGCGATTTTCTGACCGAATACCCGTGTGCATGAGTGACGGTGAGATCGAGCGAGGCTTCAACGCCGTCGTGCAGGTCTTTGATCAAAGCCGGCCGAGATCTATCCTCATACCGCATCGGAAAATTCATGAGCAGGTCTTCGACCGTAACGTCAGTGAGATTTTTCTTGTGCGTTTGTACGGCGAGAGCTTTTGCGAGTTTGCGAGAGAGGACAGGACCTAGGCGTGCGATCTTGAAACTGTGAAGATCCTCAAGCGGAGTGTCGAGGGAGATGGCGCCCGGCATCGCGGGGATCATAACATAGCGACCGGAAAGGGGAGGTTTATGGAAAACGAAACAGTGTCCGAGACGACTCGCGAAACCCTGAAACAGTTGCGGCAGGGCCTGCTACGGCTTCACAAAATGCTGCTGGACCTTGAACGCCGTGATTATGAGCGAGCGCGCGGACGGATTGGGAATAGTTATGAGTTTCTACAGCTCGTGTTGAAGGATCCCTGGTTCGACTGGTTGCACCGTCTTTCAGAGTTGATTGTGCAGATCGATGAGACGCTCGATCCGCATGCGGAAACACCGGCGACTGAGACCGATGCGAAGGCTCTACTTGAGCGAGCTAAGGCATTGCTAGTGCCGGCGGAGGCTGGGAGCAAGTTCCAGAAAAATTACTTTCTGGCTCTGCAACAGTCGCCGGATGTGGTGTTATTACACTCGGAGGTGATGAGGCTCTTGGGTAGATAGATAAAGATTTTCACGATGTAACAAGATTTACAGGATGGCTCTTGAATTTCCGTAGCCGCCCGAATTCTGGAGCACGTCGAATCAAGAACCATCCAGTTCATCTTGAAACATCTTGTAAATCTTTATCTAACAGAACTTCTCGAACGCTTGCGTCAGCTCACCTGCAATCTGGTTCGCATCACGCCCTTCAATCTGAAACCTTTCCAGCATGTAAACCAACTCGCCGTCCTTCAACAACGCGATCGAAGGCGATGATGGCCCAAATCCGGTGAAATAACTTCGCGCACGCTCCGTGGCCTCGATATCGGCGCCGGCAAAGACAGTCGCCACTTTATCGGGCTTCACTTCGTTTTGGAGGGCGAGGGCGACACCGGGCCGAGCTTTTCCGGCCGCACAGCCGCAGATGGAATTCACCACCACCATCAGTGTTCCCTGGCTGTTTTTAACCACTTCATCGACGGCGTCCGCCGTTCTCAATTCTTCCACACCGAGCCGCGTTAAATCCTCGCGCATCGGACGTATCATGATTTCGGGATAGGGCATTTATCTAAATCTCCTAATTAAGTTTTTTGAATAGTATCACAGCCTCAGGGCTGTTCGCCGTGTGGGTCGAGGTGGCGGATGGCGTCGCCGAAGTGTTCGCGAATATCGCTAGCGACCATTGTGCGCATACCGAGTTTGCCGGCGGCGAAATCACCTGCCAGTCCGCCGACGTAAAGTGCGGCAATAACTGCGGCAATAACTGCGGCAATTGGATCGGCACGCTCTTCCAGCGTCGCGTAAGCCTGAGCCAGGAAACCGGAAATGAGGCCGGTCAGCGTGTCGCCTGATCCGGCTGTTCCCAGGCCCGGATTTCCGGTTGGATTGATAAAAACACGGCCATCCGGTGTGGCAATCAGCGAACGTGAGCCTTTCAAAACCAGAATCACGTGCTGCGCTTTCGCAAATTCGCGGGCGGCAGCAACCCGATCATTGAGAGCTGCTTTGTCGTCTGCGCCCATCAACCTCAGCATCTCACCCGGATGGGGCGTGAGCACGATTGGATATTGATCAGAACCTTTGAGACTCGCGGGCCAGGGTGCCAATGAGTTCAAGCCATCAGCGTCGATCACACAAGGTGTCTGGCGCCGCTCGATAATCGTGCGTACAAAACGACGGGTGCGTTCATCTTCGGAAGTCAACCCTGGTCCAACGGCAACCACAGTCGCCTTCGCGGCCAGATTCATGAAGTGATCGACTGCCTCGTCACTGATAGCACCGCGGTCCGTTTCAGCCAAGGGCGTCGTGATTACTTCCGGCGTTGCGCTACTGGCGACAGAGGATTGTGCGGAAGCGGGAGTCGCGATCGTGACGAGTCCGGCGCCTGACCTGATGGCGGCATTGCCGCTGAGCGCGGCCGCTCCGGAGTAGCCGCGTGAGCCGGCAGCGATCAAAACATGGCCGTGCGTGTTTTTGTACGACTCGCGAGTGTAACGAGTAGTCATGAGCCACTTGCGGGCATCATCTGCTTCGGTCAAAAACAACCACGGTCGCGCCGCTTCGATTAAGGAAGAAGGAGATCCGATGTCGGAAACTATGAGTTCGCCGCCCAGATCGCATGCGGGTGAGAGCACGTTGGCGAGTTTTGGCGCGGTAAATGTTACGGTCAGATCGGCCTGAACTGCTGGTCCAATAGCTTTCGGTTTGTCGGCGTCGAGACCTGATGGAATATCGATCGATAACACGAGCGGTCGAACACCGGATGCGCGCTCACGAGCCTCACGCAGCATCGACACATGTTCAATGACTTTGAGAAAAACACCTTCCAACGGCCGCTTTAGACCAGTGCCAAACAGCGCATCCACGATCACATCGTAGGCGCTGCGAGGTCTTGCCATCTGTTCCCACGCCGCCACGCTTTCGCATTCGACAAACGTGAGTGGCGGCGGCGCCTCGTGGGATCCGGCTTCGAAACTTGCCAAACGGGCCACGGAGTCGAAGTTTGTACGCGCATCGCCCGAGGTAGCCGCGAGTTTTCCAAAAAGGACCACGCCACAATGCATTCCGGCTCGCGACATGGCCCGCGCGAGGGCCGCGCCATCACCACCGTTATTTCCTTTGCCACAGAGGATCAGCGCTTTCTTGCCTTCAAGCTCTCCGTTGAGACGACTACGGATCGCTTCCATACAAGCAGCGCTTGCAGCTTCCATCAAAAGCAGGGAAGAGGTGTGATAGTTCTCGACGGTCAGGCGATCGATTTCGCGAATCTGTTCAGCGGAAAGTACCGGTTGCACGTGAGGATAATATCAGGAACGCGGATTGAAACGGATTTTGAAATCAGGATTGCCACGGGTCAGAGGATGGGCCAAACACAACTTCGCGGCCCGAGCCGCCCCCCGCCTGCCCGCCGCTGCACCAACCGTCCGTCTTACCAGGATACCTAATTGATATATTCAATGCCTTTGCTTCTCCAGAAAATATTTAAAAAAATTTTCTGGAACAAGTGGGAGCTTGTTCCAGAAACTGGAAGAGCTTGATGAGGAAGACTTTAAATCGTTATCGCAGCACGAACATTGCTACGAACATTCTGCTGGTTTTTTTCCGCAACCGGTGCGAGACCGGCGTCGATGATGTAGAGCAGCGTTTCACAAACTTCTCGTGAACCGGTGCCTACTACTTCGCCTTTTTCATCTTGAAGAACATAGATTCGGCCGCTCGATTCGAGGGGAAAAATCATTGGCCTGGTGTACATGTCTAGTATCTCCCGTGATTTAACCTGCAAACTTAGCTTACTTTTTTATCGCGAGTTTTGAACCGGCGGCGAAGAATACCCGCCGATCCGACGAGTCCACTGCCCATCAAAAACAGGCTGGCGAGTTCGGGGACTGGGTTACTTGCCGGAGCAAATCCACCGAGACGCCACTGATTGATTTGCTGGAAAGTGTTGACGAGCACGGCCTGAACGCCGCTGCCGCCCAGATTACCACTGCCGGAATCAGAAGTGAAATCGATGATGAAACCCATGCTGGAACCTTTGAGGTTGGCCCAGGCAGTGGATGACGCCATTATCAAAACTGCAAACGCTGCTGAAGCAAGAATCAGGCGTTGCAAATTAAAAATCCGGGGCATCTTCAGGCGACTCCTTAGTCTGGCGTTCATTCCTGAAGAGAGAAACTGCTAATCGGCCGGCCTTTCCGTTAACAAGATTAACAGGATTTACAGGATTAACAGGATATCTTGTAAATCCTGAAAATCTTGTAAATCTTTATCCAATGCGCCTCAGAGCCCGAAATCCTTAATTTTATTCAGGAGAGTCTTATAACTAACCCCGAGTTCCTCAGCCGTCTTGCTCTTATTACCCTGATTCGCTTCGAGCGCCATCGAAATCTTCTTGCGCTCAACGAGGCTCAAGGCGCGATGGGCTACGTCCGAGAGCGTCCCCGAATAGTCGAGCTGACCGACCGTTTGAGATCCGGCATCGGCAGGTCCAAGGCCAAGGTCGCTGGGCTGTAAAACGAGGCTATCGGAGATTATGCAGGCACGCTCGATCGCGTTTTCGAGTTCACGAACATTTCCGGGCCAGCGATGTTGTCGCAACGCGGAGATGGTTTCAGCCGTCAATTCGGCTTCGCGACCGCGCAACTCGCGTCCAATCTCGGCCGCGAAATGACGCGCCAGCAGAATGATGTCGTCGCCACGTTCGCGCAGCGGCGGCACTTCGATAGGAAACACGGCCAGTCGGAAGAATAAATCACCACGAAACTCTCCGCTATCGACCGCCGCCTTCAGATCTTTGTTTGTCGCAGCTACCACGCGCACATCGACGGCGACAGGCGCTCGTCCGCCAATGCGATCAACCATTTTCTCCTCGATTGCTCGCAGCAGTTTGCCCTGGACCGCCAATGGCAACTCACCAATCTCGTCGAGAAACACCGTGCCGCCTGAAGCAAGTTCAAACTTTCCCTGGCGACGATCGCTGGCGCCCGTGAATGCACCGCGTTCGTGGCCGAAGAGTTCGTTTTCGATCAGTGTTTCAGGGATGGCGGCGCAGTTAATTGCGACAAACGGTTGATCTCGACGGTTTGAAAGATGATGGACCGCGCGCGCGAAGAGTTCTTTGCCGGTGCCTGATTCACCCAACAGCAGCACAGTCGCTTCTGTTTGGGCCACTCGTTGTGTTTCACCGACGGTGCGTTTGAGTGCTTCGGATTCGCCGAGGATTCGTGGAAAGCCATAACGGCGCGACCATTCTTCGCGCAAGAGGATGTTTTCTGTTCTGAGACGAGCTTGTTCGAGCGCACGCTCGACCAACAGAAGCAGGTGATTTGAATCGACCGGCTTTTGCAGAAAGTCGTGCGCGCCGTCTTTCATTGCCTGCACGGCTTCGTCGATGGAGCCGAATGCGGTCATGACGATCACCGGCACGTCGGCGTCGGCGGCACGTGCTGCGCGAAGCACGTCGAGACCGGAGCCGTTGGGCATGCGGAGATCGGTGAGTACGAGACGGTGACGAGCGTTTGCGATTTCGGTTAGAGCGGCGCGAGCGTCGCTCGCTTCGGTTACGGTGTATCCGGCATTCTCGAGGGTGAGTTGCAGGACGCGACGCAGGCTGTCTTTGTCTTCGACAAGTAGGATATCGGCCACTGCCGCAATCATCGATTTTTCGATCATTGGGTGTCAAGAAATAACTGTGACGTGAACAAAACTAACTGGGCGGTTGTAGGGGCGGCCCTCCGTGGCCGCCCTTGTCTTATCACCGAGCCCCATAGAATTCAGGGTTGAAACGAAGAAGGCCGCGCCGGGGCTAAATGAGTTGAAGGTTAATAGTCGCAGACTAGGGCGGCCACGGAGGGCCGCCCCTACAGTCTGTGAAGTTAACTTCCATTGAGCGTTACTAAAAGTAACAGTTAACAACTCGCTTGCGATCACTTACCAACAAAACTCTCAAAAACCGCAGCAATTCTACATCCCCGCCCACGGAACGGTTCTTGCCAAAGCTTTGGACCATGGGTGCAGTTTGTCCGGCCCTTGAAACGGTGCATGTCGGAGGTAGAGGCGCAATGAACGGTAATCGCAAACAACAGCAGGGATTCACGATCGTGCAGATGGTCGTGACCATCGCGATCATCGCGGTCATATCAACGTTCGGAGTTCTCGGAATCCAAAACGCCCGGGCACAGTTTCGGCTCCAGAATTCCGCGCGAGTGTTCGCCACCTACGTTGAAAAGGCTCGCCTCGATGCCATTCGCCGACATGCTCCGTCCGACGAACAGTCATCAATCGAAAGCTTTGAACCCGGCACAGGCAATTATGCCGTAACCATGGATTGGGGTTCCGGCGTCCTGGAGACACGCACGTTTCAGCTTGAGTCGGGAGTTGTTTTTGACACGATCGCCAAGAAAGTTTCATTCGATTGGCGCGGTCGCATCACGGAAGCCTGGGTATTTCAGATTCGTAGCACGTATCTCACCGATGCGCCTTTGCCGATCGACGTCTCGGGCTCAGGCGATATCACGGTGGGCGAACAACATTTTCCGGATCAGGCGATTCCACCAAAAGAGGTGAGCCAGGTCACGGGTGATGTAGATCCGGATGCCACACCCACCCCGACTCCTCAAGAGTCTCCTAACCCGGACGAAATCCCCAACCCTGATGAAAGCCCGACTCCGACTCCAACTCCGACGCCTACGCCAAATGGTAACGGCAACGGAAACGGTAATGGCAACGGAAACGGAAACGGTAACGGTAACGGAAATGGCGGTGGGAGTGACCCGACCCCAACTCCCACACCTACGCCTTCACCTTCGCCAAGTCCGTCGCCCTCGCCATCTTCGCAGTGCGCCGCGGCCCTCTCTACAAGTTCGCTAAATCTGAGCCAGAGCGATGCCAGCAAGAAGAGTGGAACGGTACTGTTCACGATCTCGGGTGCAACTGGAAGTCGCACGATTAGCGTTTCGCAACAGGGAGGCGGAAACAGCCTGAACATCTCTACTTCTCCGTCCAGCATTACTGGTAACGGTACCAGCACCATCACCATCTCAGCGAAAAACGGCGCCGGAAATCGCGGTACGTTCACCGTCAACATTTCGACATCCCCGAGTTGTGGTTCAACCCAATCACTTCAAGTCAAGGTAGACAACTAAGGTGACCCATGGTTCTCACTTCAAAAGCTCGCTCTAAACAGTTTGGTTTCACACTTCTCGAAGCCGCCATCGCCCTCGTGATCATCATGGTGATTGGTCTCGGCGTGGCCTCCGTTTTTGCTTATGCCACCCAAACGAATGCCCGCGCTGACGATCGAGAACTGGCAATGGCGATCGCGCAGAAGCGAATGGAGTGGTTGCGGACCATTCCGTTCACGACACAAACGCGAAGCATCACTTTTTCATTCCCTGACGGTGGCCTGGGCCCAACCGCCACCGCCGGCGTTACTGAAACACTCAAAAATGCAGGTCGCAACTACGAAGTGACGACGAAGATTACAGATCTGAGTTTTGTGCCTGCCGGAAATCACGATGCAGGTGCGGCAACGGTCAAGCGCATAGAGGTCTCGGTCACCCCTGAGGGCGCCGCAACTGCGTTTGAAACAGTCACCATCACTACCCACCGTACTACCCAGGTTACCGGGAGCTATTAGCGAGGACTTTATGAGTTCGTTCAACAAAAAGGCCACGAGGGGGTTTTCACTGCTGGAACTCCTGATCGCGATGGCAATCACGATCACGCTGATGACCGCCGCTACCACACTGCTCGCGAATGCGCTGCGCATTCGTACCCGCGAGAATCAAAAGTCAGATGCACTTGCAGATACGCAGCGAGCTCTCAACATCATGTCGCGTGAGATTGCTAACACCGGATTCAACATGAGCAACAACGGCATTGTCGACGCCGAATCGGGCCCGAATGGAATTCGCATCCGCGCGAATCTCAATCGTTACGACTACGACGTTGCAGTTACTGACACGATGCGTACCGACGTTCAGGATCCGGGCGAAGACATCACCTATTTCATTAGCGAGGCTGCCAATACTAAATACCTCGCGCGTTACGATCGTTTCGGGACCGGAAGCACGGTGCTCGCGAATCGCATCGACGGTTTGAACATTCATTACTTCGATCAAAAGGTTTCGTACACAGCGCCGGCGGGAGGCTTGGATATCACCAATGTCTCGGCAGCCGAAGTATCGGAAGCAAACGCAAAATACATCGTGATTGTGATCGCGGTGACGTTGGACGCGGTAGGAACGCCGGGTTCACCGGGATATCAGCCGCCTTATTCAGTTTTGCTTTGTTCTGACGTGACACTGCGCAATACAGGTCTGTGGAGTTACTAGCTTATCCCGAACAGAGAGGTTCTTCGGTCAAATGAGATCCAACATGCCATCTTCGTTATTTGAACCCCGGGCCCG
This sequence comes from uncultured Acidobacteriota bacterium, assembly GCA_963708055.1. Taxonomy (GTDB): domain Bacteria; phylum Acidobacteriota; class Blastocatellia; order Pyrinomonadales; family Pyrinomonadaceae; genus PSRF01. The sequence continues at coordinate 5,513,568 of OY970193.1, forward strand.
CGAAAAAGGTGCGGCGCTGATCACGGCGGTTCTGCTTTCGTTGTTGTTGCTGGCTGCCGGTGGGACTTTGATTCTCACTACGACTATGACGGGCCTCACGGCGCGCGATTCGACCGCGGAAATGCAGGCATACTATGCGGCTGAAGCAGGAGTTGCCAGAGCTCTCGAAGTGCTGCGCGGCAACGTGGAATCAACTCCCACGGGCACGCGCGCTTCGTTTCGCAACGTTATCTGCAGCCCGATGCTGTGGACCACTACTTCGAACGCCTCGGTTAACGTGACTTCCGACGGCACCACACGGTTTCAAGTCAGCTCGATTTACGATCCGGATAATCAAGTCACTGCGATTTTCGATACTGCCACTCAGGCCACTGCCTGTGCCGATGCTTCGTACAAGCCCGATCGACTCAGGATTCAGGTTCTGGGTGTGGGACCAAAAGATAGCCAGAAGAACATGGAAGTAGTTGTCAATCGTTATACGGTCGATTACGACGTCAACGCGGTTGTCACCTTACCTAACAGTTCAACCAGCAATATCAACTTTTGGCTGGGAAACAGTAACCCGACAGCGACGTCGGGAGTGGATGTGTCAGGCACCGGTACAACACTCGCCGCATTCTCAGTTGGCAATATCGATTACACCGTTACCAGCAACGTTATCGATGGCTGTCAACCTAACGGCTCCCAGTGCAATGGCAATGGACCAAACGTCACGCCTGGCGATCCGTCCGTGTTGGGAGCTAACAATACACCGAGCTTCCTTCAGTCAGTCCCCAGCGCGCGAGCTTTTTTGTATGGTTCTGAAGGAATGATGGCTGCGGCGGTCAATCAGGGCCGGTATTTCACGACCGGAGCGGCAGCGGAAGCCAGTACAGCCGGACTTGGCGCCAGTCACCCTGACGGAGTGCTGACCTTTGTTGATGGCGATCTCATCCTTCAACCAGGAAACCCGTCGGGACAGGGAACTCTGATCGTCACCGGCACGCTCACTCTCAAAGGAAATTTTCAATGGAATGGTGTGATCATGGTGCTGGGCAAAGGCGAAGTCTATCGCGATGGAGGCGGTCACGGAAACATCTATGGCGCGATGTTCGTCGCCAAGTTTGACAAGACCGGCACGAGCACAGACCCGTTTCAGGCACCTACCTTTGATACGTCAGGCGGCGGCACTGCGAACATTCAATACAGCTCGGATGCGGTAGACAGAGCGAAATCAGTCGGGGGGCACTCGATTCGCGGCGTGCGCGAATTCTAGAACAGGAAAGTCCTGTAACTGGAAACGTATCGCTTTTACGAGTTTAAGAGATTCGTAAATCGAGAATCGTCCGCTGGGTTACGGTGCCGCACGCCGCGACCCAGATGGACGGTAAAGCGCCCCGTCCATCTTCGGATGCCGGGGCGCAGTTATTTTGATTTTTAGCCACAGATGAACGCGGATTTACACAGATCAGAATTTGTTTTCTGATCCGTGTAATCCGTGTTTAGCTGTGGCTAATGCTTAGTTGGAGCGTGATGGAGGTTCGTATTCTTCACTGTTCGCAACCGTGCTTTCGGTGTGCGAGAGTTGCATCGTGAGCATCAGTGGTTTGTAAGCGAAAGGCTTTGGACCACCACGAGTGTTCTGGACCAGCATTACGAGGTAATCCTGGTTGTCTCTGAATCTCGAAACGCTTCCTCTTTGATTCATAATCACGAATAACAGAATCTCGCCGTTCGCAGACTGCATTTGACCCACTAACGAACTCGCACCGCCGTCGGTTCGCAACAGTGTTCCGGTTTTTGCAATCACGCTGCCACGCCATGCGATACTGTCAAATCGATCCTCGAGTGTTCCGGGATCGATCCCGGCCACGGGCATGATCGAAGCGGGTGTCAGTCCGTGTTTCTGAAGTTCGGCACGAAGCGCACGAAAAATCTTCAACATTACTCGCGGCGACGCACGATTGACTCCCAGTCCGCTGAGTGAAGCGACCCTTAGATCATCCGGGCCCAAACCGAGACTGGTCGTCAACTGTTGCTTGACTGACTCTGGTCCGCCCAGCGCTTCGCCGATGCGCTCTGCCATGAAGTTATTCGAATAGCAGAGAAGCACTTTGAGAATGTCCACCAGCTTGCTTGACCGTTGCGTCAGAAGCAGCCTCGCAGTTGGAGCGACGGGAGCGACATCCACCGCGCCCATGACCGCAACGCTCGGCACTGTTTCCAGGCTGGCGCGATCGTTCAGGAGGGTTCGCTCATAGTTCCAGGCGCGAGTCGCTTCGGCATAACGCAAGGTTGAATCCAGCGTATCGTACAAACGTTCACCGGAACGTTTGGCGGAGGCACTGAAATTCATGGTGAACCCGGGCGCGACGAAGAGGTCGCCGGTGACTTGTTTGATGCCGAGTTTGTTCAGCTCGCGTGCGAGCAGCACGCCATGTTCATAGTGAAAAGACGGATCGCGTCCCGAAATGTAGAGATTGCCGTTGATTGCGCCGGTTGTTTTATCAAGTGTCCCATCCGTCCAAATACCGGTTGCGAAGCGATGTTCGGGTCCGAAAGTTCGCAAGGCGACGAGTGCCGTCGCGAGCTTCATGTTTGAGGCAGGATTGAATTGATCATTTTCCGCTTGCGACGAGACAACCTTGCCGTCAAGCGTTTCGATTAAAACACCCTGGAATCCATACAGTGGCCTGCCTTCACTCGGTGTGGGCGTTGGCGAAGGTTGTAATGAAGGTGAAGGATTCTCGACCGGAACCTGCGCGAAGCTCGTCGCACACAAACCCAGGAAGACAAAATTAAGTAGAACTAAATGTATCGATCGCTTCGCCATTCTCTTTTACAACTATCCCAAACTGATCTTCGCGATTTCGGGAGAGCAAGTTTGATGCACAAGAACTCGGCGGGGATGTTCTACTTGGCGGGGCCACCAGCGAACCATGATACCCGACTTGAGTTGCCTTGAGCGAGAATATTTTTTGGATTGCCGATTGCCGATTGGCAATTGCCGATTTGTAATCTCGCGATCAAGCACTCTGTGCTAACTGGCAATCGGCAATTGGCAATCGGCAATGCTGAACCTCGTTGACAATGTTTCTGACCCGCTCATAGAATCGCGCTGTTGACAAACTACAGTGCAACGCAATCAAGAACCCGTCACAGTTGAACGAGTGGTGGCCACTCACCGAGCGCGGCGCAAAGAGATCCGGAAAAGGCTCCGTGAGTTTGATGAAGTTTGGCGCAAAGGATCCGATGCCAAGCTCTTTGAGGAATTGGTCTACTGCATTTTTACCGCCGGTGCTTCCGCTCGCATGGGCCTCAATTCCGTTGACGCCGTTCGCTCGTTGTTGCTCAAGGGCGATTCCGAAGCGATGACTTCAGCCCTGGTCAAGGCCGGTGCCCATCGCTTTCCGGTCGCCCGGCCGCGTTACATTGTAACGACGCGTAATTACTTTCACGCGGACTGCGGCATGGCGTTGCGAAAACGTTTGCGTAGTTTTTCTGATCCGATCGAGCGTCGCGATTGGCTGGCCCAGGAAAAACAGGTCAAGGGATTGGGTTACAAAGAGGCCAGTCATTTCCTGCGCAACGTTGGCGTAAAAGGTCACGCGATTCTTGATAAGCATGTAATGCGTTGTTTGGTTGAACTCGGAGTGCTTGACACCGCCAAGCCGCCTTCAACGCGAAGGAAGTATCTCGAGGTTGAACAGCAGTTGATCCGGTTCGCTCGCGACGTCCAGATTGATTTTGACGAACTCGACCTCGTCCTCTGGTCCATGAAGACAGGAGAAGTTTTAAAGTAATAATTCTTCTCTGTGCAACCTTTGTGTTCTCTGTGTCTCTGTGGTTTATAGGAAGGTGCGATGCAACAACCCCAGAGACACAGAGAACAAAGGTTGCACAGAGAAAACCAAATGAGGCACTACTCGGAAGGTGTGAATCATGCAAGGTAATACGAGGCAGAAGTTTTTCCGGATGGCGGCCTTCAGTCTGGCCGCCTTTGTGCTTTGTTTCGCCCTTTGCGGTGCGGCGCTCACCACGAATGCCGCCGATAAAAAAGCTTACTCCAAAGGCTACCGCGCCTTGCGCAAAGGCGACTTCACGCAGGCCGAGAAGATCTTCCGCGATTTGCTCAACAAGGATGCGCAGGATATCGAGGCGCGTCTCGGTTTGAGTTTTACTCACCTCAAGAACAGAAATTTGCAGGGCGCATACGATAACGCGGCACGCGTGATCATGCTCAATCCTCTTTCAGCGCGCGCACACGCGTTGCTGGGCGCAGCCATACTTGCTGCCGGTGAGTTTCGTTTGTCGGTGGAAGAATTTCGCACCGCCCTTTCGCTCGACGAGAATGAGGCACTCGCTGTTGCGGGTCTGGCAATGGTCGACTTTTACGAAAACCGTCTCTCTCTTGCAATTCCTGCTTTACGCAAAGCATCCAGCATGGATCCGGAAGAACCGGATTACGTTTTTCACCTCGGCCAGGCGGCCGCGCGCAGCGAGCGATACAAAGAAGCCGCCGATTCGTACGAGAGATTTCTCGTAATCGCGCCGAAGACGGATATCGATCGTCGTGAACGAATTCTCGGCCTGATCGACTTCCTTCGTTATCTCGGCAGGGCAGGTTCGCTTTACGTTCCTACCGGTAGTCATCGGTCTTCCGTCACCTTCGAAGCCACCGACAACCGTCCCATCATGAATGTGCGAGTAAACGGCCAGCGACAGCCGTTGCGCTTCGTGCTCGATACCGGATCGGGAATGTCGGTAATCTCTGAACAGACAGCCAAGAAGCTGGGGATGAAACCGATAGCGCGTGGCGGTCAGGCGCGTGCCGTTGGTGGTGGTGGGAAGTTTGAAATCGTTTATGGATTTCTCGATTCGCTCGAAATCGGCACGGTGAAAATAAACAACGTTCCCGTCTATATCCGAAAATTCTTCGACACTCACATTCCGGTCGATGGTTATCTGGGGCTCTCAGTGGTGTCGAAGTTTCTCACTGCAATCGACTACGGTAACCGCCGCATGTCGCTGGTGCGGCAAAGCCAGACGGATGAATCCGAGAGTTGGACCACCGTGCGAAGACCGGAAAACATCCAGGCGTTAACTCCGGTTTCTCCCGGCGACGGCGCGGTTGAAGTTCCTTTGCGCACTACGTCAAGCGGCTTCTTGAGCGGCGAAGTTGGTCTTGAGGGCTTTGACAAGAGCGTCAACTTTATTATTGATACAGCCGCGAGCATCACCGTGATTTCGGAAAGACTCTCGCAGGAAGAGCAACTTCTCGATCTGTTGCAACCGTCGAAGATGCGTGTATATGGAGCTGCGGGTGTGACGGAAGATGTGAAACTATTGCAACTGCCCCGTTTGAGTTTGGGGTTGAGTAAACTAGAAAAGATCAACGCCGCGGTGCTCGATCTCGAACCGGTAAATGAAACCGCGGGATTCACGCAGAGCGGTATTCTGGGTGGTAATTTCCTGCGGCACTTCCGCATTTATTTTGACTTTGCCAGGGGGGCGATGCGTTTGGAACCTTTGAATCAAAAACCCAAGAGTGTTGACACACTCAATCCGGAAGTGGTTGTTACTCCATGAAGCAGGCTCTTTATCTGGAGACATCCGTGATTGGCGCTTACCTCGACAATGGAGAGCCCTTTCGACGCGACTTAACAATCCGGTGGTGGGAACACGAGATGCCCGACTATCGCACGGTGATATCACCGCTGGTTACGTCGGAGTTGAGCCGGTTAAAAGAGCCGCATCGTAGTTCGTACTTGAAATTGATCGGTAGTTTGGAGCAAGTTGATTTAACTGAAGAGGCGGCCATTCTCGCGGAAGGTTATATTGCACGCGGGATCTTTCATCGCAAGTACATCGCTGACGCGTTGCATGTAGCGATTGCCTCGGTTCACAAGATCGATTACCTGGTGACGTGGAACTTTGGCCATCTTGCAAATGTGCGTCGCCAGGCGCGGATTCGGTTGTTTAATACGGCCGCTGGTTTTTATGTACCGATGATCGTGACGCCGGAGTTTTTAGTGTCGGAAGCGACAGAGCAAGTTACGTGATTGCCGATTGCCAATTTCCGATGGCCGATTTCGGAAGCAGGTTGCGACTCAAAAATTGGTAATTGGCAATCGGCAATTGGAAATTTATTTTATGTACAGACGTCCAAAATTTTTAGAAGTACTGCATACGATTCGTGAAGAGATGTCGCGCGAAGCGGACTATGATGTTGATCTGTTTGCGGAGATGGTCCGCTCCGGAGTGCAGCCTACTCATGGTCCACAACGTGTCATCCGCGGTTTCAGAACCCGTGCGCCGCGCGCGGAGAATACTAACAGCAAGCCCGCGAAGCATAGACAGCGCAAGCGTAGCGCGTAATAATGTGCGAGTTAGAACTTTGTACTTAGTCCTTCGTTCTTTGTACTTCGCTGAGCGAGTGCACAAGGAACAAAGCACAAAACACAAAGAACAAGAATATGAATCCTGCTTTTGAGACGATCGGTTTAGAAGTTTCGAGCGAAAAGGCATTCAACTATCTCGCGGAACGAGCCGGCGATCAGGGTGAGCCTACGCAACTCAGCAGACGCGGCGCCGTGTTGCATGGCCGTTGCTGGAAACTCGGAGAAGGCCTCGAAGTTTGGACCGTGCTCTACGAGTCGGGCAAAGGCGATTTGTTCTACGCTGATTGCCGTCCCGGATTTCGCGCTCGTTATATTCAAACTATCGCGCCGTGGGCGTTGACCGAATATGACGAAGAAGGCGAAGCCGTGATTCACGGTTATCGTGAAGGCACCGATTGCGAAGTGCTCTTCGAGTTGCAGAACCTCACCGAGGTTGGTCCAGCCGGATTCGCCGCGCAGGAGTTGCACATCGGTTTGTGCGGACTTGCATACCGCGCGCGTGTGCGCAGCGGGAAGGGAAAAACCCGTTGGTTACCGCTCGAAAAAACTGCCCCAACGCGAGCGGCTCATGAAAACGATTGGAGCTTGTCAGGCCGCGTGATCGCGTTTAAGCCATTGAAGAATCCGCTGTCGGGCGGCGAACTGGTTTGGATTCACATCGACCTGGAACGTATAAAGCTTGAAGTTCTGGTCAACCAGCGCGCGCTGCGCGGCGACTCGTTAGCCGTGGGCGCCACGCTCGAAGCCGAGGTTTGGCTTCAGGGACACGTGCTCGACGAACATGCGCTGCGTTCGCGTTATGAAGGTGTCGATCACGCTTGCACTCGCGCAAGCTTCTGGAGCGGGCTGAGAAGGCGGAATTAATGTTATTGCCGATTGCCAAATGCCAATTGCCAATCTCAACCACCTAAACAAATCGGAAATCGGCACTTGGCAATCGGCAATGATATGAGACGCGCACTGATTGTTATCCTTTTAATCCTCACCCTCGTACTCGCCGCGTATCTTTTCAATCGTTACTGGACCCACCGCTTCGACTCGTTAATCGCCCGACAAGCTGCAATCTACCGCGTAGACCCGGATCTCGTTTGGAGCATCATCTACGAAGAGACCTACTTTAGCCCGTGGAAGATTGGCAGAGACGGCGAGATCGGTTTGATGCAAGTGACGCCGACGGTCGGTCGCGAGTGGGCCACGGCCACTGGAATCCGCGAGTTTCAACATCAAATGGCTAACGATCCGCAGGGCATGTTGCGCGATCCGGAACGCAACATTCAGATCGGTTGCTGGTACCTGGAAAAGATCTACGAGCAGTTTCGCGATCAGCCCGAAGCTGAAACCCGAATGGTGGCGGCTTACAACGCTGGCCCAAGTCGCGCCGTCGAGTGGAGCCGCACTGCTGAACCTGACGCCACCCAATCCGGCGCGGAGTTTATTAACCGGATCGACATTCCCTCGACCAAAGCCTACGTAACTTCGATCATGCAACGCTATCGCGAAGTAAAAGGCGCGAAGACTTCCAGCGCCGCGTTGCAGGAAGCCTCACCTGTCAAATGACAACTATCTATTCGGCGCGTTGGGTTGTTCCCGTTGGCACCGCACCAATTGAGAATGGCGCGGTTGCAGTTCGTGGAACACAAATCGTAGCCGTTGGTCGCCACGAGGAAGTGGTGGCGAGGTTTCCGGAATTCAAACTCGACTCGCTCGGGGAAGCCGTCATCCTGCCCGGTCTCATCAATACTCACACTCATCTCGAGCTAACAGTCATGCGAGGTTATCTCGAAAATGAAGAGACAGATTTCTTCGCCTGGTTGAGAAAATTGACGATTGCGCGACTCGAGCGAATGACTCCTGGCGACATTCGCGTTTCAGCCACGTGGGGAGCCTGCGAAGCCGTGCGCGCCGGCATTACCAGCGTTGATGATGCGAGTGATGCCGCGATAATGAGTATGCAGGCATTGCGGGATGTGGGTTTGCGAGGAGTTGTTTACCAGGAGTCGTTTGGACCAGATGCGCGATTGGTCCAGGAGAACTTCAAAAAGCTGCGCGCGAAACTCGATGAGCTGCGCACGATGGAGACCGAGCTGGTGCGTGCCGGTGTTTCGCCGCATGCACCGTACACGGTTTGTGGACCACAACTGGAGTTGATTGCAGAACTGGCGCAAACGGAGAAGCTGCCGTTGATGATGCATGCGGCAGAGTCGGCAGCGGAAGAGATGTTTGTGCGAGAAGGTTGCGGTGTGTTTGCCGAAGGGTTGGCGCGAAGATCGATTGAATGGCAAACGCCGGGAGTTTCAACGATTCAGTATCTGAAGCAGGTTGGCGTATTGGGTGTGAAGCCATTACTGGCCCACTGCATTCGCGTGGACGACGAAGATATTGAGACGTTGCGGGCGTCGGGTGCGAAGGTAGCGCATTGTCCGAAGTCAAATGCGAAGTTGGGTCATGGCCGGGCTCCGTTTGCTAAGTTCATCAAGGCTGGCGTTGCAGTTGGATTGGGAAGCGACTCGGTAGCGAGCAACAACACGTGCGACATTCTGGAGGAAGCGCGTTTTGCGACGCTGTTAGCGCGCGCGGGCGGTGCTGATGTCCGCGCCACGAGCGCTCTTGAAGCTGCCACTTTTGGCTCACAGTTGAAAGAAGGCGCGGATGCGGATCTTGCAGTCGTCTCATTAGCCGGCACGCATCAAGTGCCGGACTACGATCCGCCGGCGACGCTGATCTTCGCTTCAAGTGGACGAGATGTGATTTTGACTGTCGTTGCCGGTCGTGAGGTTTATCGTGACGGGCGAGTATTGACTGTTGATGAGGATTATCTTCGATCTCGCATGCGTGAGATCTCGGAAAAACTCAGCCACGGATAACACGGATATAAATCCGGATTTGATCGGTGTTATCCGTGGCTAATTATTACACTGACGCGGCGATCGCTTCGTCGAAGATCTCGAGTGCGACGTCGACGTTTTCTTTCGTCAGGACCAACGGCGGTGACCAGCGAATCGTGGTGGTTCCCGCTCCCAGAATGATCAAGCCACGCTCGAAGCACGCGATTTCGATTCGATCACGCAGCTCCGTACTTTCGAATTCCACGCCCAGCATCATTCCCATACCGCGAACATCGACGATCTGAGCGTATTTCTGTTGCAGTTTCTGCAGTCCTTCTTTCAAATACGCGCCGACTTCCGCGGAATTCTGCACGAGTTCATTCTCGAGTAGTTCGATTGTCTTCAGCGCGGCTGCAATGCAAACCGGATTGCCGCCGAAGGTCGAAGCGTGTGCGCCGGGTTTCCAATCCATCAGATCCGCACGAGCCACGCACGCACCGATCGGCAAACCGGAACCGATACCTTTCGCAATGCAAACGATGTCGGGCTTGATGTCGTAGTGATCACAGGCAAACATTTTTCCGGTGCGGCCCATTCCCGATTGAACTTCATCGACAATCAACAGGATTCCGTGTTGATCGCAGATCCGGCGTAGCCCCTGTAGAAAACCTTTCGGCGCCGGAACGTAACCGCCTTCGCCTTGTACCGCTTCAACAATAATCGCCGCTACTTCTTCCGGCGGGGTCGTGGTTTTGAAGAGGCGCTCTTCGATCCAGGTGAGCGCTCCCTGTCCTGCGCCACCATCGCCACAGTCTGCGGCATTGAATGGATTTCGAAACTCATTCGGATAAGGCACATGGACCACGTCGAGCGCCTGGCGCTTGAAGCCCTTGCGTTGTGCTGCACGTGACGACGTTAACGAAAGTGAACCGAGTGTACGTCCGTGAAAACTGTTGAAAAAACCGATGAACTTTTCGCGACCAGTTGCATGCATCGCCAGTTTCAACGCCGTCTCAACGGCTTCAGTACCGCTGTTGGCGAAGTGTGTTCGCGTGGGCGACTGAACCGGAACAATCGCGTCGAGTTTTTGCGCCAGTTGCGGCATGTGACGGTAGTAATAATCAGTGCCGCACATGTGGATCAGTTGTTCCGCCTGTTGCTGAATCGCCTTGACTACCTCGGGATGGCAGTGACCGGTTGAACAAACGGCAACGCCGGCGTTGCAGTCTAAAAAGATATTGCCGTCGACGTCTTCAACCCAAACCCCGCTGGCACGTTCAGCGACGAGTTTGAATGAAGGTCGCGGATAAGAAGGATTAACAAACTGTGCATCCGCTTCGACGATTTTCTGGCCGTTCGGGCCGGGTAGCGCAGTATTGATCTGTGGGCGCTTTGGTGGTGCGAGTACGGTGGTAGACATTTTTTCAACTCCCTTTTGGATAGCTGGTTGCAAAAGCCGAAACCGAAGTTTCGGGCGCAGAAAGTCGATTTATAAAGACAAAGAGGCTAGTCGGCGAAGAGGTTCGCACGGCTTTCAGTGGGGCGATAATGTGTCTGCCTGTTAACCATTGGTCCGCAATTCTAGCATTGCCCTCGCGGCGTGACAATTTTTAGCCGCAGTTTAAGCCACGGATAAACACGGATCAGGAATTCAGTCAAAAATCTGATCGGTGTTTATCCGTGTCATCCGTGGCTAATTTAAGGTCTAGTTATTTGAACTTTGCCCGCGTCTTTATTAAGATTCTCGTCCAAATTCCTTCCTGCGGAGATAAGAACATGAATATGTACCGACGCCTTTTGGCCTTTCTGTTTGTGGCTGCCGTCCTTTCGCTGTCGTCGATTGCGCCGTTCCTGCAGCGCACGGGCGCACAAAGCATGGCGCCGAGTGGCGGAACCAGCACCGCACGATCGTCTTCCGACCCCAAGCTCGTTTATCCGGTCAGTAAAAAAGTCGAACAAGTTGACGACTACTTCGGCACCAAGGTCGCCGACCCGTATCGTTGGCTGGAAGATGAGACCTCCGCGGAAACAAAAGCCTGGATCGAAGATCAAAACAAAGTCACCTTCGGGTATCTCGATCGAATCCCGTATCGCGAAAAACTAAAAGCGCGGCTGACGGAACTCTATAACTATCCTCGTATCTCGGCGCCGTTTCATCGTGGTGATACTTACTTCTTCACGAAGAACGATGGGCTTCAGAATCAGAGCGTCTATTACATTCAGAAAGGCGTTAACGGCAAGGCTGAGGTCTTTCTCGATCCCAACAAATTCTCCACCGATGGCACTTCAGTGCTGAGCGCGTTTTCACTTTCGCGCGATGGCAAATATCTCGCGTACGGCATCTCGCAGGGAGGTTCCGATTGGGTAACGCTGAGCGTGATGGAAGTCGGCACGCGCAATAAGCTCGTCGATGAGATCAAATGGTTGAAAGCTTCGGGCGTCTCGTGGCAGGGCGACGGCTTCTATTACAGCCGTTATCCGGAACCGGAGAAGGGCAAGGAACTGAGCCACAAAAACGAATTCCAAACCGTCTACTTCCACAAAGTCGGCACACCGCAATCAGCCGACGTCGTGGTTTATGAAGACAAAGAGCATCCGCAACGTTTTCAGAACGTCGGTACGACTGAAGACGAGCGCTTTGCGATTCTTACAGTCTCCGAACGCGGCAAAGGCAAAAAAGGAAACTCTCTCTTCTACAGAGACTTGTCGAAGGGCGAGACGAATTTCTCGCCAATCGTCGCAGAGATCGGCGACGACGGCTTCGGCGTCATCGACAACGTTGGCGACAAGTTCCTGATTCGCACCAACAAGAATGCGCCAAACGGCAAAGTCGTGCTCGTCGATCCAAAGAATCCCGACGAGAAAAACTGGAAGGATGTGTTGCCGGAAAGAAGTGAACCACTTCAGGGCTCGGGCACAGCCGGCGGCAAGCTCTTCGCGTCATGGCGCAAAGATGTGGCCACACGCGCGTACGTGTTCAGTCTCGATGGCAAACTCGAAAACGAAGTTGTGTTGCCGGGAGTTGGCAGTGCGGGTGGTTTCGGTGGTCTACATGACGACAAGCACGTGTTCTACAGCTTCACGTCGATGAATTTCCCACCGACGATCTACAAATACGATATCGCCACCAAGAAATCGACTGTGTATCGCACGGTTGATATCCCCAGCTTCAAACCGGATCAGTACGAAACCAAGCAGGTCTTCTACAACAGCAAAGACGGCACGCGCGTGCCGATGTTTCTCGTCTACAAGAAAGGTCTGAAGCTCGACGGTAACAATCCCACGCTGCTTTACGGCTACGGTGGATTCAATGTGGTTACCTCGCCAGGGTTTAGTTCAACTCGCCTCGCGTTGCTCGAGCAGGGCGTTGTTTATGCGTCGGCGAATATCCGTGGCGGTGGTGAGTACGGTGAGAAATGGCACGAAGCCGGAACCAAATTGAAGAAGCAAAATGTTTTTGACGACTTTATTGCCGCCGCCGAATGGCTGATCGCAAACAAGTACACGTCGTCGAGCAAACTGGCGATTCAAGGTGGTTCGAATGGCGGATTGCTCGTCGGCGCCGTATCGAATCAACGTCCGGAACTCTTCCGTGCGGTGGTTGAGCAGGCCGGCGTGATGGACATGTTGCGCTTCCAGAAGTTCACGATCGGTTGGAACTGGGTAGCTGATTACGGCTCGAGTGAAGCAAACGAAGCGGAGTTCAAAGCGCTTTATGCCTACTCACCGATTCACAACGTGAAGCCGGGCACCAAATATCCGTCCACACTGATCACGACCGCCGATCATGACGACCGCGTGGTTCCGTCGCACAACTACAAGTACGCGGCTGTCCTGCAAGCGGGACAGGGTGGTCCAAACCCGATTCTCATTCGCGTCGATACCAAGTCGGCTCACGGCGCCAGCAATACCACGAAGGCGATCGAGCAGACCAGAGATATCTATGCGTTCCTGTTTGAGAATCTCGGAGTTGAGTACAAGACGCGGATGGCCTCGGATGAAGACTGATTTGCTATATCGGATCTGCGCTCCGTGTTGAATCCGATTTTTAATCCGTAATATCCGTGTTACGCAATTAAGGGAAGGTGGATGTCGATTACGAGTCCACCTTCTCGTGCGTTATACGCCTCGATCGACCCTTGATGCATTCGCACCACGCGATCGGCTATCGCCAGCCCCAGACCTGCGCCACGCACGGGATGCGAACCGTTTTTCCCTGTCTCCTCACGATGAAACGGTAGGAAGATATCTTTGAGTCTCTCTGCGGCGACGCCCGGTCCATAGTCACGCACACGCAGCAACGCTAACGATTGTTGTCGCTCGATGGTTATCTCTACCGCCGTTCCCGGGGCGGTATGGCGCACGGCGTTCCGAACCACATTCTCAATCGCGCTTCGAATCAACTCCGCAACACCGGTCATCGAGCAACTCTCCGATGCCAGGAAACGCACGGAGCGATTTTCAACGCGCGCTTCAAAGTCCCCATCGGCGGCCACTTCCTGCACGAGATTTGTGAGATCAAACGTCTCGCGCAAGTTTGCATCAACGCCGCTATCGATGCGCGTCAACGTCAGCAGTTGCCCGATCAGTTTGTCGAGGCGTTCCGCTTCGATCCCAATCCGGTTTTGATACTCGACAGCTTCCTCACCCGGCTCTTGTTTCAAAAGACTCAAAGCCACGATCAGGCGCGCGAGCGGCGAACGCAGTTCGTGTGAAACGTCGCCGAGCAGATTTCGTTGCGCGGTAACCAGCCGTTCGATTTGTTCCGCCATGCGATCGAAGTCGTCGCCCAGCAGGGCGATCTCGTCATGTCGCCGTCCGATTGCGGGTTTGACACGGGTTTTTAGACGCCCCTCGGCGATGTTGCTGGCGGCCTGTCGGAGTTTGCCTAAGGGACGAGTGATATGGAGTGTCAGGATTGCACACAGACCGATCGCGAACAGTGTGATCGCAAACAGACGTAAGTACGGATGTTTACCAACCGCTTCGGAAATCGGCAGCAGATGACTGGGCGACGTTTGAAAAGCGAGACTATATTTTTTCCCGCTTGGTCCAGTTGCTTGTCTGACTGCGATGCCTTCACGGACAACCACTGCCGACAAACCCTGTGCGGTGGTTCGCGCAATTCCTTCTTTGTTACGCGCAACTCGTTGAACCCCGGGAGGTGCTGGACGGTTGAGCAGGACCTCGCCTTCCTCGTCGAAAAAGTAAAACCTGACGGCCTTTCGGCTCTGCAAATCGTCGAGGTAAGTGCGCAATGCATCCGGGCCTGAAGTGTCGTAAATCTCCGCTGCTTTCTCTGCTTCCCTCGGCATAATGCTGTGAAGTGTCACCTGCCAGCGTTCTTCGTAAACGCGCGCGAGCAGAGAAGAGGTTTCCAGCGATGTCCCCACGAGGATGATGATCACCAGAAAGCAGAAAAAGATTTTTAGAAACAGTGTGCGCATTTATTTCTCAAACTCGAGCGCGCGGCGGGAGCGCATAAAGGTAACCGATGCCGCGAACACCCTTGATGCGATCGGTCCCATCGGGGAGTGGACCAATCTTTTTACGCAGATTGCACACGTGTGTGTCGATGCTGCGATCGAATGGGGAAAACTCGCGACCCAGAATGTCGCGCGTAAGTTTTTCCCGGTTTACGACCTGACCGGCGGCGCGCATCAGCACTTCCAGCAAATCGAATTCAACGGTGGTGAGATTGACGAGTTGATGTCCGTGACGAACCACTCGTGATCCGGTGTCGAGTTCGATGTCGCCCACGGCGAGCGTGGAATTGCTGGTTGTCGTTGCCTGACTGGGTTTGGCGCGGCGCAGGATTGCCCGGATGCGGGCGGCGAGCTCGGGAGGACTGAACGGTTTCGGGAGATAGTCGTCGGCGCCCATCTCGAGGCCGAGCACGCGATCGAGCGCATCGCCGCGTGCGGTCAACATCAAAACAGGCATTGGTGATTCGGCGCGGATGCGTCGCAGAACGTCAAAGCCGCTCATTTCCGGCATCATCACGTCGAGCACTACGAGTGCATAGTCGCCGGAAAGCGCGCGTTCGATCCCCTGGGCGCCGCCGTTGACGGCATCGATCTGAAAACCTTCGCGAACCAGAAACCGCGAGACGAGGTTGCAGAGTTCAACATCGTCGTCGATTACGAGTACGTGTTCCGAAGTATGTGTAGCTTGATTCTCCATACCACCCGACCCTCGCATTCTAAATCGCTTATCTAGTTTCTGCGGTCAAGAAATGTCAAGACGTGTCCACAGATTACACAGATTAATCTGCAAACGGATGCTCGGATAATCTGCGTAATCTGTGGATGGCTTAACACTTCTTAACGAATACTTGGCAATTCTTGACCGCACCACGTGAATGAGAAGCGTATAAGAGCGACATGAAATTACTGGTGCTCATCAGCGCGTTATCACTTTCTTTCATATTGGATCAGCCTCCCGCTCAGGTATCGAGCGTTGTCGGGACGGTCATCGCGATCGAGAGATCGGCGAAAACTATTTCAGTCAAGACCGATCAAAACGCGGCCATCACTTTGAAGGCCGGCGACAACACGGTGTACATGCGTGTGCCGCCGGGTGCGCAGTCGCTCGATAAAGCCAACACAATTGTTTTTGACGAGATTTCCGCGGGCGACCGGATACTCGCACGTGGCACTCCCGATCAGAATGAATTTGCGGTCGTGCGAATCGTCGTGCTCTCGAAAGACGACGTCGCGAAAAAACGCGAGAGTGAACTCGAACAATGGCGAACACGCGGCATCGCCGGAGTTGTGAAAGCCCTGAATCCGGCGACTGCCGAGATCAATCTCGAACTGCGCGGAGCTACGCCAGGCAGTTTGATCGTCCTTAACGCCGGCGCTACGAACTTTCGCCGCTACACGCCCGCGGCTATCAGCTTTGAAGATGCGCAGCAAAGCAACTTCACCGAGATTGCTGTCGGCGATCAAATTCGCGCGCTTGGTGATAAGAGCGCTGACGGCAAATCGTTCAAAGCAGAGGCGGTAGTGTCGGGTTCATTCAAGACGATCGGCGCAACGGTAACTGCGATCGATCTTCAGAAAGGCGAAATCGTTGCCGCCACGCTCGATCAAAAGAAGGCGATCCAGATCGCAACGCTCAAAGAATCGTCAGTGCGTCGCATTCCGGCAAACCTCGCTCCCACGATCGCGCAAAAAGCGCGTGCGAGTAATCAAGCAGGCGAAGTGCAACAACTGATCGACGCGCTTCCTGGTCTGGCTCTAACGGATCTTAAGGTTGGCGATGTTGTCTCGATAACCGGGATCCGAGACAAGGATGAACTTCGCATAACTGCGCTCAAACTCGTGGCCGGGGTCGATGCTGTGTTGAAGGCAATGGCTCCGCAGCCTGGCCGACCTCAGACGGTGCGTTTGAGCGCAGGTTTACCCAACGCATTCGACTTCAGCGTCATTCCTTAAGGATTAATCATGAAAATCAAAGCAGTTCTCCTTTTCGCGATCATATTTGTACTCGCAACCGCTCCGGTGATGGCCCAACCCCGCACTGTCGTTCGGGGAGTGGTTGCTGATGAACTTGGTGGTGTGATTGTCGGCGCGACTATTACGCTCAGCGACGCACAAGGTAAAACGCAGTCGACCGTCAGCGACGCGAGTGGCGCATATCGCTTCAACGGCATCGCTGCCGGCACCTACACGATCGCCGTCACGCAAGCAGGTTTCGCCACTTTTCAGCAGGAGCAGATCACCGTTTCTGACGCCCAACCGCGAGTCGTTAACGTGACGCTTCGAGTAGCGACTTTGGAAGGGCAGGTTACAGTCGATCCAGGCACGACGATCAACGTCGATCCTTCGGCCAACAAAAGCGCCCTCGTGCTCAAAGGCAACGATCTGAACGCGCTTTCAGATGATCCAACTGAACTCGCCGCGGAGTTGAGTGCTCTAGCCGGCCCGGCGGCCGGGCCGAGCGGCGCGCAGGTGTTTGTTGACGGTTTTACGGCTGGTCCAACTCTGCCTGATAAACAATCGATTCGCGAAATTGTCATCAATCAGAATCCATTCTCGGCTGAATGGGAGCGTATCGGTTTCGGCAATATCCAGATCCTGACGCGACCCGGAACCGGCCAATTTCATGGTGGCAGTGCTTTCACCTTCAGCGATGCCGTTTTCAATGCGCGCAATCCATACGCGTCGAATCGTCCTGCTTACCAGCGACGCCTTTATGATGCAAACGTCAATGGACCACTTTCGAAACGCTCGTCGTTCTTCCTGGCTTTTAGCCGTCGTGAAATCGACGACACCGCCACCGTCAATGCCACCGCCCTCGACGACGCGTTTCAACCAGTACAGATCAGTGAATCGATAGTGACGCCGCGAAGATTCTGGACGGTAAGTCCACGCTTTGATTATCAACTCAACAAAAGCAACACGCTCAGTGCTCGTTATCACTTCAACTCGAGCGATATGGAGAACCAGGGCATCGGCGGTTTCTCACTCGGCTCACGCGGATTTAGTTTTAGCGATCAACTGCACCTCTTCCAGTTGATTGAAACGGCCGTGATTAGCCCGCGCATCGCTAACGAAGCGGCTTTTCAATACATCTGGTACGGCATTCAACAGAACACGAACGATCCCGGCAAAGGACTGATCGTGCTCGATTCGTTTACGGGTGGCGGTTCGCAAATCGGCAACTACGTCTTCGATCGGAACGAGGGTGAATTGCGCGACTACGTGACCATGAGTCTCGGAAAACATAGTTTGAAGTTTGGCGCACGATTGCGATGGGCGCGGATTAACGACGTTGCGCCTTCAAACTTTGGGGGCACATTTACATTTTCGGGTGGCGAGGGGCCACGACTCGATGCAAATAACAACCCGCTTCCGGGTCCGCTCGTCGATCTGAGCAGTTTGGAACGCTATCGCCGCACGCTCGTTTTTCAACAACTCGGCCTTTCGCCTGCAAACATTCGCTTGCTGGGCGGCGGTGCGTCGCAATTGACGATTGCCGGTGGTGGCGCGTTTGCTGAAGTGCGTCAGTGGGATCTTGGTCCATTTATTCAGGACGATTGGAAGGTGCGACCTGACTTCACGTTGAGCATGGGACTGCGTTACCAGGTCCAGAGCAACATCAACAGCCGGCAACTGTTTGCACCGCGTTTGTCCTTTGCATGGACGCCGTGGGCCAGCGGCAGCGGCACGCCCAAGACGGTGGTGCGCGGCGGTGCTGGAGTGTTTTACGATCTGATTCGCACCAACATCACGTTACAAGCGAATCGTTTCAATGGCAGTAACCAAACGCAGTATGTCGTTGACGATCCGTTGCTGCTCGATCTCTTTCCCAACGTACCAACGGATGCGGCACTGGCGGCCTTGAATCAACCGCAAACAATTTGGGCCAAGGAATCAGGTTTAACGCAGCCTTACTTCATCCAGTCGTCGATCAGCGTCGAGCGAAGTTTGCCGCGCAATGTGACGATGAGTTTGAGTTACGTGAATACGAGAGGTCTGCATCAACTGCGCGCGCGCAACGTCAATGCGCCGGTGTTTCTGAATAATCATCCGTTTCCGACGAACAACAACATCTATCAGTACGAGACCAGCGGCACCTACAAACAGCAGTTATTCGTCGTCAGCAGCACGATGCGACTGAATCCGCGGTTCTCCTTGAACGCCAGCTACACGCTCGGTAAGAGCGATGGCGACACTGATGGACCAGGAAGTTTTCCGGCCGAATCGTACAACCTTGCTACGGAATTTGGCCGAGCCTCGACGGACATACGACATCGCTTCACGCTAACCGGAAATGTCGAGACGCGTTGGGGCCTTAGCTTTGCACCACTGATCGTCGCTCTCTCCGGCGCGCCGTTTAATATCATCACGGGCGCCGATCGCAACAACGACTCAATCTTCGCAGACCGGCCAGCGTTTGCAACGGATCTGAGTCGTGAATCAGTGGTGCAAACACCTTTTGGAGCTTTTGACCTGGAGCCGCTTCCAGGGAGCACACTTATTCCGCGAAATTTCGGTGATGGACCAGGCTATTTCTCGGTTAACCTGCGCGTCTCGAAGACGATCAACTTTGGTCCATTGCCGGCGCGAAGAGCGGGTGCACCTGCGGGGCCGAGACGCGACCGTACCGGTTGACGTTCAGTGTCGCCCTCGCGAATCTGCTCAATCGAACGAATCCGGGAGCACCGATCGGTAACCTCACGTCGCCGTTCTTTGGATCTTCGAATTCGCTCGCGCAGTTTACCCCACTTGGTACCGGCGGAGCCGCAACGACCAGCAATCGCAGTGTTGCCCTGCGCGCGCAGTTTAGTTTTTAGCCACGGATTACACAGATAACACGGATCAGAAATGTAAATAAAAATCCTGATCCGTGTTTATCCGCGTTCATCTGTGGCTACTTAAATTTCTTTATCGGGTGGGCTTCGGTGTTGAAGACCACCTGATCGAAGTTGAGCGTGCTTGGTGGTGAGAAGAGCAGGTAGAAATATTTGAAAGTCTCGGCGAAGAGAAAACTCTGCATCGAGTCGTTCTTCTCTTTTGTTTCGACGTTCTTGAGAGCTGCGTAAGCGTCTTCGGTGCGGCAGTGCTTCACAAAGTCGCGCCAAAGTTTTTCACCCATCCGCAAATACTTCTCGTCTTTCGTGTAGCGATAAAGGTAGTACGTCGACTCGACGATCTCGGGACGTAATGGGTAACCGGGCGAGGTGACCTTTCGCGCGCGATAGTCAAACTCCTCCGGCTCGATGCCCGCGTGGTTCCACATTCTGAACGACGAATCCTGCAACAGTTTCGCGCGCTTCAAATCTCCGGAGAGTGCCAGCACTGCCGGGAAGAACGCATCGAGCGCGCCGTAAGTCGTGGCACGCCGGGCGCCGGTGTTCATGTCGGCATGGCCATACCACAGTTCAACGCCACGGTCGTCGCGCAATTCGTCGGCGAGGTACTTGTTAATCGCGACAATGCTTTCGTTCCACATGCGTTTGCAGTCTTGATCGCCAAAGAGCAGGGAACACTTCAAGAGATACTCGTAGTAACTGTCGATCGCGCCGCTGATGTGACTATCGGTGTTGGTCCACTCGCCGGTCTCGACGTTGATCCATTCGCCCACCAAGCCGATCTTCGAACGGCGGTTGTAAGTCTCTACGAGGGCGCGTTTTGCTTTGTCGAAATAAACCGGGTTGCCGGTGAATTTGCTTAACGTTCCAAACTCGATGATCAGCGTTCCGGTTTCGGCGGGATTGCTTACGGGCTTGCTGACTTTGCCGGTTTTTAGATTGACGTAACGATAAGGCATGCCGGTCGGCGAATCGAAGACGGGCAATAGTCGCTTGCCGAGATCTTCAGCGAGATTCAGAAAACGTTTATCGCCAGTCATCTGGTAGCTGGTGAGCAGGCCGCCGAGTAGCCGGATGGTGATCTCGAAGTTTTGGACTTCGATGTCTTTGTCAAACGAAAGATTGTCGAGAATGTATTTCTTCGTTGCGGCGGCTTCGTCGTCTAGTTCCATGAGAATCATGGTGTCGAGCGAGTCGACCGCGGTCATCAGGAGTGGTTGTGGATACCAGTCGTGGTGCGTCTTTGAGAGTGGCTTCAGATCATCGTGACCCCACGCGTATCGTTTGTAGCCGCTCCAGGCGTGGAGAAACTCGGCTTTTACTTCAGCGGCGAATTTGCGGTTGGTCGACTGGGCGTGGATCGCTACTGGGAACAGACACAATATTAAGAGGAGCACAGTTTTCATTTGGGTCATTGGTTCTGTCAGAAAATCTCCACGCAAAGACGCAAAGACGCAAAGAGAAGTGTTATTTACTGCGGTCCTTTGCGTCTTTGCGTCTTTGCGTGGGAAAACTCCTTTAGACTTCAGGTGGAGTGTTGAATGAACGCCTGATCGCTTCTTTCGGTGGAGGCTCGGGCCAGATGGAGATTCGCTTCGACAATCGATGCCTCAGCACACAACCGCGGAAATATCGCTCGTGTTCCCACTCAACTTCCGCCATCATCAAAAGACACTCAATCAGGTCCGGGCGTCCGCACGCGAGCGCACACCGGGCCGCGGACTCATACTCTACGATATTCCGGCTCTCGAGCCGCCCCGCCCCGTACATCGGCGCAAACCACCCACTCAGGTGACACATAAACCCGAGCACCCGCCCGATTATCGTCGCTCGAATCTCGCGCACCTTGTTCGGCTCGCTGCCGAGGCTCGCAAGCATCTCGCCGACCAGCTTCCGGTGGTGCCACTCTTCGTCTTCAATAATTTTGATACGAGCTCGTTCTTCGGGCTCTTTGACCGAATGCCAATGCCCGCGATAGGCATAACCCGCAGCCCGTTCGCCGGAGTACGCCATTTGTAAGGTAGTTATTAGCTGATCTCGCGCCGCCGGCGCTTCGGTGGCTTCCATTGGTTTGGAAAGTGGGATTATAGCCGTATTGAGCTTTTAATTTCCTTCGATAAACGAAATCACAGGAAATGCCAGGATGGCGCAGTAGTTCTGCTCGGAACTCTGCACTTCAACTCCTTCATGTACAAATTTATCGTTTCGTGTTACTACTGGCCAGCCGGAGAGCGCCCTCTCAGGCTTCGTGCGTCGATAATTAAGGAACAGTTCGCGGATACGGGCGGCGGTCTCAATTTTGCCCAGTACGGAAGACTGACCAGCTTGGATAGGCTCGCCTCATCAATTGAACGCCGTCGCATGCGCCGCCTCAAGGCTCGCTGCGAGATAGAACTCTCAGCGACGCTTTCGCTGTTGGATAACGACGTTCAAAACTGCGACTCATCACTCATCTTCCTTGGCCGTACACAGGATCTTAGCGCCGCCGGCATGGGTATGGTGCTTCCTTCGACACTCATCGACGAAAGATTCTGTAGCGGGAGCAACAGGTTGAACCTGGCTCTGCATGTTCCTGACGGCGTCATCAGCATGGAAGTGAGCCCGGTTCGATGTGAACGACTGTCCGGTACGTATGCGGGGCAGGGATACCTGCTGGGGACGAAGATTACCAACGTCGACGATCGACCCCGGTTTGAACGTTATTTGGAAAGCCTCTCGGATACCGGCCGCAGACTACACCAATAACGCGATTCAAATAGATTGAGCGTCTCCTTGGAGTGCGGTGCCTTCCGCTTTAGTCAAAAGAGGCCCCGGACTCCAAGTAGACGCGCGGTTCGTGATTTAAGGGCCAAAGCGGTGCCAAGGCACCGCACTCCAAGGAGGTGCGCTCTTAATCGGCGGAATCCGCGGACGAGAGAAAATCTTTCGTGCATGGATCTTTGGGTGAGCCCATCACTTCCGCAGTCGGACCATGCTCAACGGCCACGCCGCCTTCCAGATACAGGATATTGTCTGACACGCCACTCAAGAATCCCATCGAGTGAGAAATGATCATCATCGTGTGACCGCGGTCCACGAACGTGCGTAACAACGCCCGCAAACTGTTTATGCGACGTGGATCGAGTGCGCTGGTTGGTTCATCGAGCAACAACAGCGCCGGATGCATCGCGAGGGCGCGTGCAATTGCGACGCGTTGTTGTTCGCCGCCCGATAACGAGCCTGGATAACGGCGCGCTGCCTGTTTCAATCCAACTGATTCCAAGAGTTCATGCGCTTCGTCTTCGGCTTTTTTCTTTGGTGTGCGCAACACGTGTACGGGTGCTTCGATGATATTTCCGACTACCGAAAGGTGAGGGAAGAGATAGAAGTGCTGAAAGACTGTTCCGACTTTCAGTCGTAGATCCTTCACGCGTCGCCGGTAATCCGAATGAGTCAGATCGGCTTCCAGCCGTACATTTTCAACCTCAATCGTGCCGCCGTTGATCGTTTCCAGCCCGTTGAGACAGCGCAACAGCGTCGACTTCCCACTACCCGAGGCGCCGATCACGCCCAGAACAGTTTTTGGCGGGACTTCGAAACTAATCCCTTTCAGGATTTCGTTGTTGCCAAAACGCTTGCGCAAATTCGTGACCCGGATCATGCCGCCGCCTCCTCTTCAACGCGCTCGGTAGCTCGATCGCGCAAGCGTCTCTCCAGCAAACGCGCCAGGTGGGCCATCGGCAAACTCATCAAGAGATAAAACGCCGACACAGCCAGTCCAAGCAGCAGAAACTGTCCCGATGCATTGGCGAGTTCACGATACGCGGTGGCCAGTTCCCAAACAGAGATGGCAAACGCGACTGAAGTGTCTTTGAAGAGCGAAACAAAATCATTCGTCATCGGTGGCAAGGCGATGCGAAACGCCTGCGGCATGATGATGCGTCGGAACGCGAGTACTGGTCCCATGCCGAGCGAGTAAGCGGCTTCCCATTGACCGTTGGGAATGGCTTCGAGTGAAGCACGATAAACCTGCGATTCGTAAGCCGCGTAGTTCAATCCGAGCCCGACGAGCGCAGTCAACCAGCCCGGCATCGCGATTCCGATCACGGGCAAACCGAAGTAGAGGAATAGTAGTTGGACCAGCACCGGCGTGCCGCGGAAAAACTCGACGTAAGCGGTGCAGAGCAGACGCAGCCACGCGGGACCTTTCCACTGCCCGACGGCGAGGGGTAGACCAAGCACAACCGCGATAACCATCGAGCCTAGTGCGATCAAAACGGTCACGGCGGCGGCACGTGTCAGGCGCCAGAGTGCTTCGCCCCAGTTGAACGTCACATTTGTGGTTGTGTATTCCTCAACCTTGTCTGACTTGGTGCCGGCCCGTATTGGCGCTTGAAACTCAACTTGCGCGTCGTTCCAGAGCCCCCACTTTTTGAGGATTGTTTCGAGAGTTCCGTCGAAGATGATCTTGTCGATGGCGGCATCGATTTCCGCTTTTAGTTCATCATCTCCTTTGCGGAGGCCGATGACGTAGAGCCCGCGCGTGAATGGTGCACCGGCTGGTCGTAACTTTGAATTCGATCGCGCATAGAATGCTTCTGCGGGAACGTCCATGACCACGGCGTCGATGCGCTTCAATTCGAGATCGCGATACGCGCCCACCGGATCGGCGTAACTGCGAAGGGGAATTCCTTGTTGTTCCAAAAGACGCGAGGCGGCCGTATTTGCGAGTGTTCCCACCGTGCAGTTTTTGCAATCGTCGATGGAGTTGATGCGATTGTCGTCGCGCCGGACGGTGAGTTGAAGTTGAAAAATGTAATAAGGCTTGCTGAAGAGAATCTGCTGGGCTCGATCGCCGGTGGGTTCGAGTCCGTTGACGATTACATCGAATGATTTACGTTGCAGTGCGGAGACGAGTGTTTCCCAATCGCTGGGCACAAATTCCGCTTGCCGGCCCATCGCCTGGGCCAGGGCGTCGACCATCTCTTTTTCATAACCGATATAACGATCCGGATTCGCGGGATCGGTAAAAACATACGGCGCCCCGCCACTTGGATCAGCGCCCCATCGCAAAACCTTCTGCGCCGCGACATTGTTGGTCAAACAAATCAACCACAAAGATGCACACAAAGCACAAAACAACCTTTTAAAAACGGTTGTGGTCCCGCTACTTCCAAGTAAAACATTTGTGCTTTGGGTGCTTCTTTGTGACAAATTGGCGTGGATTCTAGCGACTGATCGCTTGAAGGTCCAACTCCGGCGCAGGAGAGACATCAGCTTTAAGGACTGTCTCCATTTGTTTCAGAGCGTGCAGGTTCTCTTTCTCCGTGTTTGAAACGACGCAATCGGATGGAATGAAGAGTTTGAAGTCGCGCATGTACGCATCGTTGGCGGTGAACAATACGCAGTTATTTCCGGCGATGCCGGTGAGCACGAGGTTTTTGGCGCCGAGGTGCGTGAGCAGTAGATCGAGTGTGGTCGAATAGAAACCGGAGTGCTTGGGTTTGAGAACGAAATAATCCTCTTCATCAGGCACGAGCGGTTTCACAAACTCTTTCCCCTTCGCTTCGTCCGCACTACAGTGATCCACGATCTTTTTGAAGTCTGACTGCCAACGTCCGAAGTTATCGTTAACATAAATACACGGCATGGCGGCGGCTTTCACACGCTTTTTCAACTCCGCGATATTTCTTCCGACCGGCAACGCGAGGCGGAGCAGTTCATCGCCTTCCGGAAAATCGAAAGCGTTAATCACATCGATCAAAAGCAAGGCAGCGCCTGACTTGTCAGGAGCTGAACCATGTAGATCGTGATGCTCGCGCGGCATAGCCAGAGAGTAGCACGGACCAGATTTGGTTTTGTCTGTATTTTCCGTGTTAATCTGTGGCTAAGTTCTAACGCCAAAAACAAACGAGGCCCCTGGTCAATGTGTACTGATCGCAGAGACTTTCTCCGTCTGTCCGCAGGTGTCGCCGGCGCAACGCTGCTCGGCAGTTCGTTAGGTTATGCCCACAGTGAAGCCCTGGAACCCCAACAGGGATCGCAGCAACCCGAAGCGATCAGGCGTTTGCGTCGCATGACTGAAAACGTCAAACCCATCACCATCGAAGAACGCAAGGCACGCATCGAGAAAGCACAGAAACTGATGCGCGAACAACGCATCGACGCGATCTATCTCGAACCCGGCAGCAGCATGTTCTATTACACCGGTATGCGTTGGGGCACGAGCGAAAGAATGTTTGCGATGGTGCTGCCCGCGCGTGGCGAGATCGCGTGGATCTGCCCGAAGTTTGAAGAAGAACGCGCGCGCGAACTCATTAACATGGGCACTGACATTCGTACGTGGGAGGAAGACGAGAGCCCATTCCGGCGCGTAGCGGAAATTTTCAAAGATCGTGGCGTGCGCACCGGAACGGTTGGCATTGAGGAACGCGTCCGGTTCTTTTTATTCGACGGTATTCGCCTGGCCGCACCGGCTTTGAAGTTTGTTAATGCAACGCCGATCACCGCGGGCTGTCGCATGTACAAATCACCGACCGAGTTGGCGTTGATGCAGATCGCCAACGACATCACGATCGTTGCTTACAAAGCCACGCGCGACAGCATGACCGAGGGAATGACGCAGGGCGAGTTTGCCGGAAACTGCGCGGCCGCCTTTCGCGCACTCGGAAGTTCAGGCGGAGTGTTTGTAAGTTTTGGAAAATACACTGCGTTTCCGCATGGCAGCAGCACCCCGCAACGTCTGAGAGAAGGAGATGTGGTGCTGATGGATGGTGGTTGCAGTGTTGATGGATACCAGTCAGACATCACTCGCACTTTCGTGTTCGGCAAAGCCACTGATCGACAACGACAGATCTGGGACCTCGAACGAAAATCCCAGGACGCCGGATTTGCGGCTGCGAAAGTCGGTGCGCCGTGTGAAGCAGTTGACGCAGCGGCGCGAAAAGTGATCGTCGATGCCGGTTTTGGGCCTGATTACAAAGTGCCGGGATTGCCGCACCGCACCGGACACGGCATTGGGCTTGATGGTCACGAGTGGACCAACTTCGTCCGCGGCAATAAAACTCCGATTCAACCGGGAATGTGTTTTAGTGATGAACCAACAGTCGTGATCTACGGAGAGTTTGGTATGCGGCTGGAAGACTGTTTGTACATCACGCCTGAAGGTCCGAAGTTTTTCACGAAACAGAGTGCCTCAATCGATGAACCCTTTTAAATTGCCAAATGCCGATTGCTGATTGCTGATTTGGTAGTATGCACAGGGGCTAAAATTGGCAATCGGCAATCGCAAATCGGCAATGGGTAAATGGGTTTTAGCGGCGACGATTCTTGCCTCGAGCATGGCTTTTATCGATGGCACGGTCGTTAACGTCGCCCTGCCATTTCTGCAAACCAACCTCAACGCAACCGCGATCGGAATTCAATGGGTCGTTGAAGCATACTCACTTTTTCTTTCCGCACTGCTGCTCGTTGGTGGTTCACTCGGCGATCGTTATGGACGACGTCGCGTATTCAATATCGGCGTCGCGGTCTTTGCGATTGCGTCGGTGTTATGCGGCTTCGCAGCGAATATCGAGCAACTGATTATCGCGCGCGCGGTGCAGGGAATGGGCGGTGCTCTGCTGGTGCCGGGAAGTTTGGCGCTTATCAGTTCGTCGTTCGATGAAGACGAGCGTGGTAAGGCAATCGGAACCTGGTCCGGATTCTCTGCCATTACCACTGCGATCGGTCCGGTGCTTGGCGGATGGTTAGCGGAAAATGTTTCGTGGCGTGCAGTCTTCTTTCTGAATATACCGTTTGCGATTGCGGTGCTGGTGATTTCGATCTGGAAAGTTCCCGAGTCGCGTGAGCAAGGTCAACATGGCCCACTCGATTGGGTCGGCGCGGCACTCGCCACGATCGGACTTGGCGGCGTGGTTTATGGATTGATTGAGTCACCGCGGCTCGGATTCTCAAATACCACAGTGCTCCTCTCGCTGATCGGCGGTGGGGTCGCGCTGGTTCTATTCGTAGTCAACGAAGCACGCCATAAAAATCCGATGGTGCCTTTGCGACTTTTTCGCAGCCGAGATTTCGCCGGCGCCAACATACTGACGCTGTTCCTGTATGCCGCACTGAGCGGAATGATGTTCTTTCTCACGCTCAACCTGATCCAGATTCAGGGTTATTCAGCTACTGCCGCCGGCGCGGCACTCTTGCCGTTTGTGATCCTGATGTTTTCGCTATCGCGCTGGTCGGGAGGATTGATCGACCGTTTTGGTGGACGATTGCCGTTAACAATCGGCCCGTTGATCGTCGCTGTGGGTTTCGTCTTGCTGGCGCTTCCCAGCGTGAGCGGAAACTACTGGACCAGTTTCTTTCCGGGCGTGGTTGTGTTGGGACTCGGGATGTCGGTGTGTGTGGCGCCGTTAACGACCACGGTGATGGGCGCTGTTGGTGAGGAACAGGCCGGGGTGGCGTCGGGGATAAACAACGCCGTGTCGCGCACAGCGGGTCTGCTTGCTATCGCTGTGTTTGGGGTGGTCATGTTGCAGGTTTTCAGTCAGGCTCTGTCGGAGCGTCTCAGTCAGATTCAGATGGACGAGCAGTTGAGACATACAGTTTATGAACAACGCGTGAATCTGGCCGCCCTCGAGGTACCGGCGAATGCTGAAGCTGCGACGCAGGCACAGATCAAAAGCGCTGTGAGCGGCTCGTTTGTGTTCGGGTTTCGTGTACTCATGTTTACGGCGGCGGCGTTAGCCTTGGCGAGCGGCGTCAGTGCCTGGTTTTTCATCAGAAAATCACGCTTGACTAAATCCAAGAAATCCTGAAATCAGCCACACCAGCACGAATGCCCCTACCGCGACGGCTGCACTCAGGAGGTAAATGAGTGAAGTTTCGATTAGTTCTGAACACTTTTTCTGGTCGATGTTAATCATGGGGAGATTCCTTCTGACGTTTGGCTCCCTGCGGAGGTGCGGCTGTCTTGTCACCGCTTTGGGTTAAAACAGCCCATTGAATCAAAGGTGCGGAGCTTAGCCAGCATCACGCCCTTCAAATCCCAAAGCGGTGACAAGACACCGCACTCCGGCGAGGCCTCAAGGTCGTTTGGAGTACTCGTTGCTCGCGGTCAGTGCTTGCATTACAATCACTGCGCTTCAAAGAACTCGATTTGTTGCTTTTTAGAACGCCTAATCTTAGGCAGGTAGTGCCCGGCAAGTCCTCAGGTGGCACTCAAGAATTCCTCAAAGATATTTCTCAAGGCCTTTTTAATGAGCCAGCAGGAAAACCATAGCTATGAATTCGGAAGATTTCGCCTAAAAACGGCGGAACGCGTCCTGCTGCGCGAAGGTGAACCGGTCCCGCTCACCCCAAAAGTTTTCGACATTCTCGTGACTCTTGTAGAGCATGGCGGACAGGTCGTGGCTAAAGACGATCTGATGAAACGTGTTTGGCCAAACACGTTTGTCGAAGAAGGAAACCTGACTCAGAACATTTCGCTGCTGCGGAAGGCGCTTGGCGAAACACCGGGCGGCGTGCAGTTTATTGAGACTGTGCCGCGACGTGGGTACCGCTTTGTAGCTGACACGAACCAGTCGTGGGGAGTCGAAACCGCTGAGATCAAACCGGAACCTGCTGAAATCGAACCGGCGCCGGTTGTCTCAATTCCCAACACCGCTACCAGTCAACCTGCTCCTTTCAAGCGCACGCCGGTTTATGCCCTGGCCGCCGGGCTCGTGGTGATTGGAATCATCGGACTGGTCTATTTCACGGGTTGGGGTAAGGCAGAAACTAATTCCGCGATTGGGTCAATTGCGGTGCTGCCGTTTGTGGACGAATCGGCTGATCCGGATGCGCAGTATATAAACGATAAGATCGCCGAGAGCTTGATCAATAGTCTCTCGAAACTGCCGCAATTACGCGTCGTGCCGCGCAGCGTGGTGGCCGGTTATAAAGGCAAGGAGATCGATCCGCGCAAAGTTGGTCAGGAATTGAACGTGCGCGCGGTAGTCACCGGGCGCCTGCGTCGTCATGGCGACATGATCAGCATCCAGGCCGATCTGATCGATCTCGATAATGTTGCGCAACTGTGGGGGCAACACTACGATCACAAACTTTCCGACGCGCTCCTGGTCCAGGACGACATCTCGCGCGACATCTTCGAGAACCTGCGTTTGAAGTTGAATGTCGAGGAGAAGAAACAACTCGAAGCTTACCGGCTTTATCTGAAAGGCCGAAACGCCTGGAACAAACGCACTGGCGATGCACTGCTACAGGCGATTGAGTTTTTCAACCAGGCGATCGCAATCGATCCAAACTACGGCGCCGCGCATGCAGGTTTAGCTGACTGCTACAACATGCTGGTCGTCTATGGCCGGTTGAAACCGAAAGAGGGATTTCCAAAAGCTAAAGAAGCAGCGACGAAAGCGCTCGAGATCGATGAGAGTTCTGCCGAAGCTCACACGTCGATGGCGTTTATCAAGTTTCGTTGGGATTGGGATCGGACCGCGACTGAGCGTGAATTTCAGGAAGCAATCAGACTAAAGCCGGCGTATGCCCCGGCGCATCAGTGGTACAGTTCGTACCTGGTCGCGGTTGAACGTTTTGACGAAGCGATCGCACAAGCAAAACGAACTGAAGAACTCGAGCCGCTGTCGTTTGTCGCGAGTTCACACCTCGGGTGGATCTATTACTTGTCGGGACAAAACGACAAAGCGATCGAGCAGTGCCGGAAGATTCTCGAACTGGATCCGAGTTCATTCCCAGCGCGTCGTTATCTTGGTCTCGCCTATGAAGCGAAGGGAATGTATGCGGAGGCGATTGCTGAGTTTCAAACGGGTGTGAAGCTTTCGGGAAGTCCGTTAATGCTCGCACTGCTCGGACATGCTTATGCCGCCTCGGGAAAGACCGCTGAAGCCAAACAGGTGCTCAACGACCTGGAGCAGGTGCAAGGTCAACGCTACGTTTCGCCGTACACGGTGGCTGCTATTTACGCCGGACTTGGTGATCAGGGAGAAGCGTTTAAGTGGCTCGAGCGCGCCGTTGAAGAGCGTGACATCTGGTTGATGAACCTCAAAGTCGATCCGGTTTTTGCCGGGCTCCGTTCCAACCGTCAGTTCGCCGACATCCTCGCACGCATCCGTCTCCGACCGTAAACTCCTCCTTGGAGTGCGGTGCCTTGGCACCGCTTTGGTCATTATCACGCAACACTGAATAAGAATTGGTGCGGCATCAACTACTCATTCGCGCCCTTAAATACCAAAGCGGTGCCAAGGCACCGCACTCCAAGGAGATGCGCTATTGATCTTCGCGCGGTCATGCGCTAAAAGTATGCGGTACCTCCCGCCTCCCACTACGCGATCCGAAACTTCCATTCAACATACCCCAGTTATTGTTGAGGTGGGGCTATCTTTAAACGGAGGCGAGCATGGCGGAGCGAGTCAAACGTGTAATCGAGTTAATGCACGGAGATCCAAGCCGGAATTTCACACTGGGAAAAATGGCGGAGTCGGTGAATTTATCACCACCTTATTTCTGTTATCTCTTCAAGACCATCACCGGAGTTCCGCCGGCCAAGTATTTGAAGTCACTCAGAATGCAACAGGCCGCCACACTTCTCACTACTACTTTTCTCAGCGTCAAAGAGATCGTAAGAAGGGTGGGTTTAACTGACGAGAGTCACTTCGTCAGAGACTTCAAACGACTTTATGGCATGACACCAAGCCAATATCGAAACCACTCATTACTTTCATCCGATCCAAACGGCAAGATCGACCAATAATAGGTAGTGTCTTGATTTAAGATAATCACCTCTGCGGTCTCTGCGCTCTGCGTCGATAGGGGCCCATGTAACACAGAGATCGCGGAATTACGCAGAGGACCGCAGAGAGATTCAATTAAGACAGCACCCAATAATATGGTTACTTTGTACTTCTTGTGCTTTTTGGTGGCAACTTTGCGCGTTTACTAGTATGGTCTTCGAGTTGCAATCGGATACAAGTCGAAGCCCCAGAAAGCGGAGGAGGAAATGAAAGTCAGGACAAGTTTAGCGCTGTTGTTTTTGCTTGTATTTTCAGTAAGTGGTTCCGCTCAGGAGCCTGCCAGTGCGGCAGAATCGGCTGAAAAACTGCGGTCACAGTTGATGGAAGTACAGGAAAAAGAGAATGCGCTACGGACACGAGCGGCGCAGTTGGAAGAGAGCATCAAGCCTGAGAATATCGAACGTTCACTGGCTGGAATCGGTTCAACCAGGCCTGAAGAATTGCGAGAGTCGCGGCGACGCCAGTTATCCATTCAACTGGAAGGTGTGAACGCCCAACTCCGAACACTCGAGTCGAGCCGTTTGCGACTGGAAGCAGCACTCGCGAACGCCGATGCGTTGGCGTATCAGCAGAGTGCGCGACCGGTGCCAACTCAGATGATGGCCGGCTCGTCATTCAAGAGTTATCACCTGGTATTGCTTGGTAGCGGAGGTCTGGCGGTGTTGGCTTTGGGTGGCGGTGCGTTGTGGTATCGAAAGAAAAGGCGTTAATCTATGTAACCTGTGCAACGCCCCCGATCAATAACAATTATCAGTTGGCTCTTCATCATCTTTGGCAGCATATCGCTTCTCAGCGGTATGCTGCCTTTTACTGATTTAACAAGTCACTGGTACGTTCATGTAGTGCGGCTTGCCGGCATTGTCTCCGGAATATTTATGCTCTACGGCTACAACTGGGCGCGCTGGCTCCTGGTAGCCTGGATCGCATTTCACATCGTCATCAGCGCATTGCATTCCGTGCCGGAGTTGTTGATGCACGTCGTGATCTTTTCAGTAATCCTCTTTTTCCTCTTCCGGCGTCCTGCCTCTGCTTATTTCTTAGCCGGCAAAACTCGATAACGCTGAGGCTTTGGACCACTGCGTTCGATTATCTTTCGTGCTTCGAGATCGAGTTTGACTGTTTCTCCGTACCAGCTAATGCTGCCGGTGATTTTGCCGTCCAGTTTCTTGTTAAGGTGCTCAAACAATTCATCGTGCGTGAGCTCTTTCTTTTCCAGTGCCGCTATGATTGAAGTCTTCAGCGTATCGTAAGTTTTCTTGTCGATGTTTCTTCCGGTCTTGCCTTGCGGGTGTTTGGTTAGTATTTTCTCTTCTGCCATATTTCCCCTTTCCCAAAGTTTAATCAGGAGGATTGTACAATGCGTTACCTTACTGCTTTAGTCCTCGCTTTGTTCGCCGTCGTGTCAGTGCCGAGCGTCAACTATTCGCAAGGCGGCCAGAATGAAACTTCCCGTGGCGTTGCTGGTGGCGGAATTTCCGTGCCGGGCTGGACCGGAAAGATCGACGCCAAAGAAGAAGCCGCTGGTCTAACGCTCAACAGTGCGAAGCTGGCGAAAGAAGGCGATGGGTTGCACGTCGTCACTGGTCCCGCTGTAACTTACTGGAATCCGGAAAACAAAGCGACCGGCGACTATACCGTTAAAGCGACATTTCACGAACCGAAGTACATGAGCCTCAACAGTCATCCTCATCCTTACGGTTTGGTTATCGCCGGCAACGATCTGGGAACCGATCAGCAGAGTTATTTGTATTGCGCGGCTTACGGCAACGGTAACTTCATCGTGCGCGGTTTTGGACCAGGACCGTTTCAGATGAATGGACCACGTGGCGGCGCCGATCCGGCTGTGAATAAAGCAGCAGGTGTAGGCCAACCAGTGACGCAGGAGATTGCGCTCAGCGTCAAAGGCGACAAGGTTGAGTGTTCGATTAACAACAAGGTGGTTGCGAGTTACGATAAGGCGGCACTCGTAACAACCGGCAAACTAAAATCAACCGACGGCCTTTACGGCCTCCGCTTCGCGCACAACACCGAAGCAACCGTCACCGGTCTGAAACTCACCAAACCATAGAAGGCGACCGGGTTGTTGACGGAACCGCGTTGTTGTAGGGGCGGCCCTCCGTGGCCGCCCTTGCGTACGAAGTTCTTGGTCTACGCCCCAATCGTATCGCTCCAGGTGAGACGATTTGGAGTTCAAAACTAGGGCGGCCACGGAGGGCCGCCCCTACAATTCAATCCTCAGAGGACCGTACAATTCAGGCTCCGGAGGATCAACGAATTCCTACCAGCCCCTGCACTGACAGGATTAGTTTCTCGGAGTCGTAACCGACGCCGTCTTTGAATACTATTTCGACGTTCTCAATATCGTTGATGGTGGTGGCGGGATTTCCTTTTACCACCATCAGGTCAGCTTGTTTTCCGGGCGCAATCGAACCAATCTTCGCATCTTCGCCGAGAAACTTTGCGCCATTGAACGATGCGATCTTGATCGCTTCACTGGCGGTGAACCCGGCTTCGACCAGCAGTTCCACTTGTCGCAGATCACCAAAACCGGCCACAATGCCGCCGTTTCCGGTCGGATCGAGTCCGGCGATCAGTAAGCCGCCCGCCTTCACAAATGCGCGTTCAAAATCCATCGCTTTGCGAAACAGGCCAACGAAGTCTGACGTTGAGGAAACGCGAGCTCGCGCCTGCAAATACCGCACGCGTGCGTCCGTGGACATCACATTTAAGACACGCTGATTCAAGAGAGCGCTGCTCGCTCCGATTCCTGATTGGGCCAGCGGTGCGCCGCCGGCTTCGAAAACCGGCAACGTAGAGGTGATCGCCACATTTTTTGCCACTAAGGTGCTGATCGTTTCCTGCGCCGGGGCGCTGTTGAGATCGAGTTGACGCAGACTGTTTGGCACGCCCTGCGGGCACTGATCCGGTTGCTTGTTTGCGACGTATTCCGAGTTGGCAAACAAGCCGTGCTCGAGATTGTCGATACCGATTTCAGCAGCTTCTTTGTAACCGATTGAGCAAAGATGACCGGTGACTTTGAGTCCACGTTTGTGCGCCTCTTCAACCGCCGCGCGCAATTCAGCGCGTGAGATATTCATGTAGGCCTTAAACGAAGTAGCGCCGAGATCGGCCCAGTAGCTCACCATTCGCCGCGCATCTTCAGCTCCGGTTAATGTGTGCATCACCGGCGTGAACGAGCCGCGCCCTTCGAGGTATGGCGCCGTGATGTGCATCTTTGGTCCAATCATCCGACCGGCGTCGATTAACTTTTTGATCTCGAGATCGGAATACGGGGCCACGCTTCCGGTAGTGCGAATCGTGGTGACGCCGAGGGCGAGGTAAAGACGCGGAAAACTGATGCCCATGTTCGAGTACATTGGCGGCGAACCACCCATCGGAAAGAACATGTGATTGTGCATTCCGACCAGTCCCGGCATGACTGTGTAGCCTTTGAGATCGAGTGTTTGAGCGTTTGCCGGAATTCGCGCCGAAGCTGCGGGCTCGACCGATTGGATCTTCCCGTCGCTGATAATGATCGTTTGATCTTCTTTCGGCGCGCCGCCGGTGCCGTCAATCACGCGCACATTGGCCAGCGCCACGACTTTCGCGTCAGTGCGGATAAACTGTCGATCTTGTGCTTGAGCAAACGCGCTGACGGCGCAGAAAAGGAACAGGGAAAGAAAGGGGAGTCGTTTCATCGGTTTTGCGTCCTTGGCGCATAAGATAACAGAAGTATGATCGTCTTTTACAAGCTCATCTTGTTAATCTTGAACAATCTTGTAAATCTTTATGAAACTCCGCTTTAGACCAGAGTCGCCATGAGAATAGCTTTTGTTATAGCCCTCGCAGTTTTGCTTGGTTTACTGCTGTTCCTCTTCAATGAGGTGCGGCGTTCGCCCGGGAAACGTCTGCGCATCTCGTTGGTCGCGATCACTTTCATTCTCGCGGCGATTGCGTTCTATGGATTTCTGGTCGAACCCGGCCGGCTCGTTACGAAACAGCAAACCATCGTGATCGACAACTGGCCTCCGGCGCTTGATGGACTGCGCATCGCCGTCCTGTCAGACATTCATGCCGACGACTGGTTTATCGATCAAAAGAAATTACGCACCATTGTTGAGCGAACTAATCAACTCGAGCCGGAAGTGATTGTAATACTCGGCGATTACATGTCGAGTAACGGCTACGTCAAACGGCGAGTTGAGCCCGAAGTTTTTGCGGCGACACTGAAAGACCTGCGCGCGCCGCTGGGTGTTTACTCCGTACTTGGCAATCACGATTGGTGGTACATCGGTGGGAAGGTGCGGCAGGGTCTGGAGCAGAATGGCATCAAAGTACTCGAGAACGAAGTGGTGCAGCTAACGGCGCGCAACACAACCCTTTGGCTGGTGGGACTTTCGGATCTTTGGACTCGTCCACAAATGATCGCCGAAACAGTTGGTAAAGTGCCGGAAGGGCAACCGATGATTGCCCTGGCCCATAATCCCGATATCTTTCCAAACTTACCCGAGCGCGTGCCGTTGTTGTTAGCAGGGCACACACATGGCGGGCAGGTCAGGCTTCCGCTGATAGGCAGCGTGGTCGAGGCGTCAGAATACGGCGAGCGCTACGTGATGGGCCACATCACTGAAAACAACCATCACCTGTTTGTGACGACCGGCATCGGAACCAGCATTATGCCGGTTCGTTTTGGCCTGCCGCCCGAGATCGTTCTGCTTACCGTGAAAGCTCGTTGAAGCTTACGGGTTTTGGGTGCTGCAGATAAACAGGCAATTGTCGTAATCGTTGGCGCACTGTTGTTGGTCCAGCACGAAGTTTTGTTCGCATATTTGCGACGAAATGCCTTGCTGATTCCAACATGAACTGTATTCCTGGTCTCTGCCAAAGTCGCAAATGGCCTGCTCAAACATGTAGTTCCAGTTGCAGATGCCTTGCTCCTGCTGGTGCGCCGTCTGCAAGCAATAATTCCAGGCACTTTCAGCCTGTTGATAACAACTGCCCCATTGCGAATCAGCCGATTGGAAACAAGAGTTAGCTTGTTGATTCGAGGCCTGGAGACATTGACTGTAGTTAGTGTTGGTTGCGGTCGTGCAGTTAGTGTTGTTGAAGTTGCAACCGTCCTCGCATGGTCCAACTGCAAACACGACGACGGTCGCAATCGTCAACACGATAGTGTAAGCCGCCAGTCTTATTGCCAGTCTCATGAGGTTAGCCTTTCCTTCTGTGGGCGCTGAAAGGTCCGAGTTGCGTTAACCCACGGGACGCAACTCGCGCGTGTATCCTTTGTTTTGGACTGTGTTGGGGGATGTTCAGCGAGGGCGAACATCATATACCCGTCGTACCCCAAAGCAAAGAAAATTTGCGTAGTGTCTAAATTGAAAAATTTGTCTCTGCGGTCCTCTGCGTACCTCGGCGATCTCTGCGTTTAACGATTTACTTTTACGCAGAGATCGCCGAGATACGCAGAGGACCGCAGAGTAAGACACCACTAAAATTTGGGTGCTCAAAATGCGGAGGCCCCAAACTAAACTTGGCTTGACTTGCGTTTCGCCGAGGGGTAGTTTCGCGCTTCACCGTGCAGCGGGAGAGTTCGTTTCTTAAATCCCCCAAAGCCAAGGCAAGTTCCTGACACTTGCGGAATAGCTTCCAGACTTGCTTGGGAATTCGCCCTTCACAGGCACACGCCGGTCCGGAATTTATTACCCGATGGCCAGGCAGTCGTTCCTCCGGGCGAATACATGATCCGCATTACCGTCAATCCGCCGTTCGTTGCACAGCCGGGCGAGGCTTGCCCGAATGTCGACACCAAAGGCTTCTGTCATCAGTTGCCTGAAACGAATTACGAGGACAACATCGGAACGGCGATGGTCCAAATCGCGGATCATCCAGGCCGCGGAGGCAAAGGACCATTGGCCGGAAACAAAGAGCCGGTCTGCGAAGATAAGTGTAAGTAATCAGGTCTGGAGCTTAGAATCACGAGAAGGCGCAAATGCTTCATGGAAGCTTTGTGCCTTCATTGCTTTTCGCGTCTTTAACTCCATAGCGCATAATGTGCTCATGGAATTTCAACTTGACCAAGCCATCGAAGTGCTTGGACGCACGCCTTTAACTCTCAACGCTTTGTTACGCGATCTTTCTGCCCCCTGGATCATGCAGAACGAAGGACCGGAAACGTGGAGCCCGTACGACGTTATGGGCCACCTTATTCATGGTGAAGAAACTGATTGGGTTCCGCGCGCAAAACTGATTCTCGAGTACGGTGAATCGCGGCCCTTCGAACCGTTTGATCGGGTGGCAATGTTTGAGAGGTCGAAAGGTAAATCGATCGCCGAACTGCTCGATACGTTTGCCCACCTGCGGGCCGAGAGTCTGCGCGAGTTGCAGTCGCTAAACATAACTCGGGAGTTGTTGGAAAAGCGTGGCCAACACCCGGGCTTGGGTGTTGTAACATTGAGTCAGTTGCTGTCAGCGTGGGTGGTCCACGATCTCGGGCACATCAAACAGATCGTGCGTGTAATGGCGAATCAATACCGCGCCGAAGTTGGTCCCTGGACCCAGTATTTGTCGATCGTCAGCGCACCGAGGCCCTAGAGGCCGAGTAACCTAAATCCTCCATGCCTAAGAACAAACTCAATCCTCATCTAGAAGCTAAAGTCCTTCATAAATATGCAGGTGAGATTGATTTGAAGAAGCTCTGGAAAGAGGAAGAGGATAAAGAAGCAGACCCTGCTCAAATAGAAACTCTAATCAATGCGGCTCCAATTCGCCAGGCATTTTTTATTATCGAAATGATTATCCAACTGCAAGAGGGCCGTAAGGCCAAACCGCCGAGGGTAACTAGCGCTCCAAGTGCGCCGAACATTATGGTGACAGGAAGGGCATTTTCCGAGCCAACCAATGGACTATCTCCTCTATCCGATTGAGCAAGAGACAGATTTCATAGAAGCCATCACTGGCGTTGACCTCCTCCCGGAAAACCCGGCCAAAATAAAATAGAGAAAAGCGGGCAATTATGACAGGATGGGAGCCCTGACGATTGCCATGAAAAAATCCAAGTTCACCGAGTCGCAGATCGTGTTTGCGTTGCAGCAGGCGGAGAGCGGAGTCACCGTTGCCGAAGTCTGCCGCAAGTTGGGGATCAGTGAAGCCACGTTCTACAGCTGGAAGAAGAAGTACGGCGGCCTGAATCCGGTTGAGCTGCGTCGGTTGCGGCAACTGGAAGAAGAGAACGCGCAGTTGAAACGGATCGTGGCAGACCTGACGCTGGACAAACAGATGCTGCAGGATGTGCTTAAAAAAAAGCTTTGAAGACCCGCCAACGCCGGCAGTTGGCAACTATGTTGCTGGCGGAGTATCGGGTCTCGGAGCGGCGCGCTTGTGCAACCGTATTTTTACACCGCTCGGTCTATCGTTACCTGGACCAACCACGCGACGATCGCGCGGTGCGGCAGCGGATGAAAGAGATCGCCGAGACGCGGGTGCGTTACGGCTTTGAGCGCATTCACATCCTGCTGCGACGCGAAGGCTGGCGCGACAATCACAAACGCACTTACCGCATTTACAAGGAAGAAGGGCTGAATTTAAGAAGCAAGCGACCGCGGCGCAACAAGACCGCGGCGCATCGTCAGCAGCGACCGCTGCTGACTGGACCACACCAGTGCTGGAGCATGGATTTCGTCAGTGATCAGCTGTTTGATGGCCGCCGCTTCAGGGCCTTAACTTTAGTCGATAATTATAGTCGCGAATGTCTGGAGATCGAGGTGGGCCAGAACCTGAAAGGCATCGACGTGGTGGCGGTGATGGATCGCATGAAAGCTTTGCGCGGTGTGGTGCCGCAACGAATCCAGTGCGATAACGGGAGCGAATTCATCTCTAAGGCTTTAGACAAGTGGGCCTATGACAACCAGGTGACGCTCGACTTCTCGCGACCCGGAAAACCAACGGATAATCCATTCATCGAATCATTCAACGGCAGCTTTCGTGATGAGTGCCTGAACGTCAACTGGTTCCTCTCGCTCGAGGATGCAAAAGAAAAAATCCAGTTGTTTAAGGAAGAGTATAATGGCTTCAGACCACATAGTTCCTTATCCGGTCTGACGCCGAACGAGGTGGTCCAACAGCACTCTAATGGTCCAATTTTTTCTATTTTAGGCCGGTAGCGAAATTGGGAGGAGCTCAAGCGTCCCGAACCCTTGGAATCGCTTTGGTCTGAATATAGGGATGGTAATGAAGGTATTGGCTGCCTAATTGTCGCGACAAGTTTTTTGAAAAGAATCACAAGTGCAATCAGCTCTTGAATGAGGAACCTTGACGCTGTAATTGTGAGTAATAAGGCCCCGGCCGTATAGATGATGATGGGTTCTATGGACATACACATTCTCCTTTCCCAATTCTGAGTAACACAGTGTAGTCCGGACTGAGACACAAAATACATTAGTGTTCCTTATAATGATAGCTAAAGATTCTTATACCGCTCACAAGTTTTTCTGATGGAGGTTTTCAAAGTCAACACGGCTCTTTTCCAATGTCAGGGCTTCTCCAATCCGGCAGCCGGTATCCAACAGTAACATTAGGATAGTCCACAACCTTTGTTCGCTACCTGCTTTGGTTTGTAATTGATTATCGTTGTGATGAAGTCTACATCGACAGCGTTTGGAATTCAGAAAAAATAAAACCTTCAACCAGTTAGTCAAAATCTGGTGGAAGGTCCGCGAAAAGTTAATTTTTACTAAGGAATTTGAGCCGAGCAGGACTCGAACCTGCGACCCACTGGTTAAAAGCCAGTTGCTCTACCGACTGAGCTATCGGCCCACATGCAGAGAGCACGCTCCCAGCGTGCTCTTCAGGATTACTTCGAGGGGCATTCTACCGAACGAGACGCCGATTGTCCAAAGCCACAAATCTTCAGCCACAAAGAAGCACAAGGCACACATTATTTCTTTCAGCAAATTTCTTTCAGTAAGCAGTTTGTGCTGCTTGTGCCTTTTGGTGG
This sequence comes from uncultured Acidobacteriota bacterium, assembly GCA_963708055.1. GTDB lineage: Bacteria > Acidobacteriota > Blastocatellia > Pyrinomonadales > Pyrinomonadaceae > PSRF01. The sequence continues at coordinate 5,553,869 of OY970193.1, forward strand.
CTAATCCCGGAGCCAGTTGCCGAGGGCGGAATCGCTGACGATGATTGTTTGGGTGCGTTCGGGGCCGGTCGAGATGAGGCCGATCTCGGTGCCGATCTGTTCCGAGAGAAAATCGACGTAGCGACGCGCGTTAGTGGGAAGAGCGCTCATCTCGGTCGTGCCCAGTGTAGAACTCTTCCAGCCTGGCAAGGTTGCGTAGACCGGTTCGATGCGGCGCAAGTCCTGCGAGACTGCCGGAAGTGATTCACAAACATTGCCGTTCAACTTGTAACCGGTGCAGACTTTGATCTCGTCGAGCGTGTCGAGCACGTCAAGCTTGGTTAACGCGACGGAAGAGAAGCCGTTGATCTCCGCGGCGTAGCGCGTGGCAAACGCATCAAACCAACCGCAACGTCGCGGGCGTCCGGTTGAGGCGCCATACTCACGACCGCGCTCGCGAATCATCTGGCCCAACTCCGCTTCACCTTCCAGCATTTCAGTCGGGAATGGTCCTTCACCAACTCGCGTAGTGTAAGTGCGCACAATCCCGAGCACACCGGTCAATCTGTTTGGCGCGAGGCCAGTGCCGATGATCGCGCCACCAGCGACGGTAGTTGACGAGGTGACAAACGGATAAGTGCCGTGGTCCACATCCAACAACGTGGCTTGCGCGCCTTCGAGAAGAATTGAGCGACCTTCAGTGGCGGCAATGTTGAGATAGTGAGTAGTGTCAGCGATGAATGGTCCCAGTCGCTCGGTTAAGACCGACATCTCCGCAAAAATCTCGTCGGCATTGAGCCGTTCGCCACCGTAAGCTTCGATGATGCGATTGGCGTCTTCGAGATTGCGTTCGATACGAGAGCGTAAGACGTCGGGCACAAGCGCGTCAGCGGTGCGGATGCCACGGCGCCCGGCTTTGTCTTCATAGGCCGGCCCGATGCCGCGCAAGGTGGTGCCGACTTTCTCGTTGCCGAGTCGTTCCTCGCTGGTGTGGTCCAACGCCCGGTGATACGGGAGAATCAGATGCGCGCGTGAACTGATCTTCACTCGCTCGGGCGAAACTTCGATGCCCTGCTGTGTAAGCCGATCGGCTTCGACGAAGAAGGCCTTCGGATCGATAACCATGCCGTTGCCGAGCACGCAGGTTTTACCGCGGTGCACGATTCCCGATGGCAGCAAGTGGAGCACAAACGATTCATCGCCGACCTGCACCGAATGACCCGCGTTGTGCCCGCCCTGATAACGAGCGACGATCTCAAAACGTTCGGCAAGCAGATCAACGATCTTGCCTTTACCTTCATCGCCCCACTGGGCGCCGATTACTGCGATTACTTTCGACATGGTCCACAGATTACACAGGTTGAAGCCAGGTTCATAATCAGAACTTGGCTAGTTCGTTGTATAGCTCGATGTATTTCTTCGCCGCTGCTGCCCAGGAATTATCGACGAGCATTCCGTTGCGCTGGATCTTTTGCCATTGTTCAGGCCGCGCATAAAAGTAAAGGGCTTCACGTATTTTTTCAAGCAACGCCCACCCTTCGTAAGGTCCGAATTTAAATCCGTTACCGGTTCCTTCAACCGGATTGAACTGTTGGACCGTATCGTCTAAACCGCCGGTCGCGCGAACAATCGGCACGGTGCCGTAACGCATGCTGTACATCTGATTCAGGCCACATGGCTCGTACAACGACGGCATCAGAAACATATCCGCGCCCGCTTCAATCTGGTGCGCAAGTGGTTCGCCGGCGTAGCCCTTGTAGATACCAACCTGACGCGGCGCCGTATCGTGCCAGCGCTGCAGGAAATCTTCATATTCTTTGGCGCCCGCGCCGAGCGCGATGAAGAAAGATCCGGTTTGCAGAATCTGATGTGAGATCTGGCGGATCAAATCGTATCCCTTTTGGCCCACCAGACGCGAAATGATCGCGATGATTGGACGCTCAGGTTCCTGCGGCAGATCAAAACGCCGCAGCAGATCGAGCTTGCACTCACGTTTGCCGCTTAGATCATCGGCCGAGAAATTGGCCGCGATGTGCGGATCCGTTTCCGGATTCCAGAGGCTGTAATCCACACCGTTAGTGATTCCCGCGAGGCGATTGCTGCGTGCGCGTAGCAGCCAGTCGAGACCAGATCCCTGTTCGGACGTTTGTATCTCGCGCGCATAACGCGGGCTTACTGTGGAGAGCGCATCGGCAGCCAGCATGCCGGCTTTCAGTGCCGACGCGTGTCGATCGAGCATGAAGTCGTTGCGCTCAGGCGAATCGCCAAAGCCAAGCCACCAAAGATCGCCGGCGTCAAACAGACCCTGATAGCCGACGTTGTGAAGTGAAAACAAACTCTTCGTGTTTTGAAAGAACGATTCGTGACGACGGCGCGCGCGCAGTTCCGCCATTGCAAAGCCACAGGGCCAGTCGTTTCCATGAACAACATCCGGCGTGAAGCTTAGATGTTTTAACAGTGCGAGTGCGGCGCGCGAAAAGAACGCGAAACGAATGTGGTCGTCCTGGTGACCGTAGATTGTGCTTCGGGAAAAGTATTCGGGAGCTTCGAGCAAGTAAGCCGGCGCGCCGGCGGCGTCGCTATACCAGAAGCGAACTAAATGAACCTGGCCACGCCACTCGACGCGAACATTCTCAACCGCCCCCCCATTCAGCAGCGCGCGATCCACCTGATCGTAGAAGGGAAGAATGAGTTTCGCCTCGGCGTCGAGCTCGTTTAGTGCTTTGGGTAGTGCGCCTGAAACATCAGCCAGCCCGCCAGTCTTGGCAAAAGGCACAGCTTCAGAGGTAAGGATCGCGACGCGCATTTGGCAGGGACAGAGTCAGGAGTGGCGTTATATGGATCTTGGCGCTTCGTGCTTTGTACTTTGTTTTCGTGATTAGTGCTCACGGTTTCGGTGGCTCTAATACAAAGAACAAAGTACAAAACTCAAAGCTTCTTTAGCTTTGCATTGAAGCGAGAAACTCGGCGTTGGACTTGGTCTTCTCGAGTCGTTCGAGAACCACTTCCATCTGCTCGACCGGCGACAGCGGGTTCAGCACACGCCGCATGACCCAGATGCGATTGAGATCTTCCTTGCTGATGAGCAACTCTTCCTTACGCGTTCCGGAGCGTTGCAGGTCGATGGCAGGGAAGAGACGTTTGTCACTCAAACGTCGATCGAGATGGATTTCCGAGTTGCCGGTGCCTTTGAACTCTTCAAAGATCACGTCGTCCATGCGTGAACCGGTATCGATAAGTGCAGTGGCGATGATCGTCAACGATCCGCCTTCTTCGATGTTACGGGCGGCGCCGAAGAATCGTTTCGGGCGCTGCAGCGCGTTGGAGTCGATACCACCCGAGAGAATCTTGCCGCTCGGCGGTACGACTGCGTTGTGCGCACGCGCGAGACGCGTGATGGAGTCGAGCAGGATCACCACATCGCGCTTGTGCTCGACCAGTCGTTTTGCTTTTTCGATCACCATGTCAGCCACTTGCACGTGACGCGTCGGTGGCTCGTCGAAGGTCGACGAAATAACTTCACCATTAACGGAACGTTGCATGTCGGTGACTTCTTCCGGTCGCTCATCGATCAGGAGCACGATCAACGTCGTCTCCGGATGATTCTGCGTCACGGAATTAGCGATCGTTTGCAACAGCATCGTCTTACCAGTGCGCGGCGGCGCGACGATCAAACCACGTTGACCTTTGCCGAGCGGCGTCACCAGGTCGATGACGCGAGCCGAAAGGTTTTCCGACAACGTTTCCATCTTGAGTTGCTCTTCCGGATACAGCGGCGTGAGATTGTCGAAGAAAACTTTCTCGCGCGCTTGATCCGGCGACTCGAAGTTGATGGCTTCAACTTTGATCAGAGCAAAATAGCGTTCACCTTCTTTGGGCGGTCGAATCTGGCCGCTGACAGTGTCGCCGGTGCGCAAATCAAACTTGCGAATCTGTGACGGGGAAACGTAGATATCGTCGGGACCCGGCAGATAGTTGTACTCAGGCGCACGGAGAAAACCGAATCCATCGGGTAACGTCTCCAACACACCTTCAGAAAAGATCAGGCCGCTCTTCTCTGTTTGTGCGGCCAGCACTTTGAAGATGAGTTCCTGCTTACGCATACCAGTCGCGCCGGGCACGTCCATGCTCTTCGCGATTTGCGTAAGTTTGGAGATGGACATCTCCTTAAGATCGGCCAGATTGTGAAAGCCTTCGTTGTTTTTGCCGTCGCGGCTTTCCCTGGATTCTCGTTCTGGAGCTTCAGCGGTTGCGACAGTGGTGCCGCCATCCTCTCCGTTGGCGTCATTGTTCGCGCTTGATGCGCGTGAACGTGTTCGTTGTGACATGTCAGTTCTCTTAGGCAATTTCTTTACGCAGTTTCAGTGATTATCAAAATTAACAAAATGGGATGTGTGCGATTGTGTGGTTAGAGCGAGAGATGCAGGACGCGTGTAATGCTTCCCACGTCATTTCGCGGGGCAAAAAATTATGATTCTCCTCAAACGGTGTTGTGCACTGTAACTCAACTTTGCGCGCGGGGCAAATCAGTATTGTTTTTGATGCCACCCACTCAAAGCGCGTGGCCCAAGTCTCAAATTGACCAAGGGGGCTGATGAAGATTTCGGATTGCCGATTTCGCCCTAGGATACAAAGTCAGTGTTGCAAATCTGTGTAATCCTTTTGTGAATGAGCAATTCACAGATTACAAAGATATTGCACTCTTTATCGCACGCCAAAGCTCTTCGCGACCGCGGCCGCTTTTGGCCGAGTAGGCCATTACGCTGTCGTCGTTGAGCACGCGTACAATGTGCCCCAGGTTCTTCCTCAATTCGTTGTTCGAAAGCTTGTCGGATTTCGTGGCAACAACTAACCGCGGCTTGTCACTTACTTCAAGCCATTCGTGAAGCTGCAAATCCTGTTTTGTGGGTTCGTGGCGCGAATCTACGACGTGAATTGATAGCACAAGCTGACTGCGCTTGGCAAGATACGTCGTGGCCATCTCCCCCCAGGTCGATTTTATTTCTTTCGGTACCCGAGCATATCCAAAACCCGGCAAATCAACGAATCGAAACTTATTATTGATGTCAAAGAAGTTTAGCGACTGCGTTCTTCCGGGGGTTGATGAGGTACGAGCTAAACCGCGAACTGCAAGTAAGGAATTGATCAGGCTCGATTTACCTACGTTTGAGCGACCCAGAAATGCTATCTCGGGTTTTGAGTCGCGGGGCCAATCGGTTTCTTGAAAGGCACTTTTGAGAAACTCTGCGGTAACAACCTTCATCACTAGTTTGGCCGCGGACCGACGCCGATCCGCGGCCTTCAGCTCGTGCGATTAGCTACCCGCGGCAGCAGCCTGAGCGGCAGCGCGTTCTTTGTATCGCTCGATCAGTTTCTGCATGCGATCTCTAACGGCGGTCAACCTTTCTTCGCAGTTTGGAGTTTCCTTCACGTTTTTCTCCAAATGCTCGAGAAATTCGGGGTTGCCCATCGCTTCTCGCAAGGCAGGGAGAAATGGTTCCAACTTCGCGTAGACAAAAATGTGCTCGCCATTCGCGTCGTTGAACATTTGCGGATCGATCGCGCCGTGGTTCACGAGTGAGCAGGCCATTTCCCAATAAGAAATCACCATGCGATAGTAGCCACTCTTATCACTAGTTAATACATCTATAAAATCTTCTGGGGTCTTGGGATCGAAGGTAAAGAACCAGTTGCGCGCGTCGCGCATGGTCTTCTCACGTCGAAGGTCGTAAAGCTTGAGGATCAAATCTGCATCTTTATATTTGCTCATTGACTGTCTCCTGTGTAGATCAATCCACAGATCACACAGATGCTTTTATCCATCTGTGTAATCTGTAGATAGTTTTTGTGGAATCGAAATTTAGCTAGTCTGAATTCCCTGTGAAGGCTGCTCGGTATTCCACAGCGGCAGACTTTCGTCAGCAGGCGGTTGTGTTGGGCACGAATCTTCGAGCGCAAACGACAACACCTGATCGATGGTCTCGACAAAATGGACATTGAGCGCGTCGCGCACTTCCTCAGGAACTTCGCTCAGATCCTTCTCGTTATCCTTTGGCATAATGATCGTGTCGATGCCAAAGCGATGGGCCGCAAGCAATTTTTCCTTCACGCCACCGATGGGAAGCACTTTGCCGCGCAACGTGATCTCACCGGTCATCGCAACGTTTTTCTTGACAGCCACGCGCGCTAACGCAGAAGCCATCGCCGTGGCCATCGTAATACCTGCCGAAGGTCCATCTTTTGGAATGGCGCCTTCAGGAATGTGGATGTGCAGATCGCGTTTGCGAATGAAGTCGAGACTCATTCCCAGGCGTTCAGCACGCGCACGGATGCAGGTCAACGCGGCCTGAGCCGATTCCTGCATAACGTCGCCGAGTTTACCGGTCAGGGTTACGCCGCCACGTCCTTTAACGAGCGTCGCTTCGATCTGCAAAACTTCACCGCCGATTTCAGTCCAGGCCAATCCGGTTGCGAGTCCAACTTCACTTTCCGCCGCGACGCCTTGCTGGCGAAACTTGATTGGACCAAGCATTTCGCGCACTCGTTCCGCATTCACTACCACGGTAGGCGTGTTTTCGTCAGCCTGTTCAGAGACGAACTTGCGCGCCAGTTTGCGGCAGCAGGAACCAATCTCGCGTTCGAGATTGCGGACGCCTGCTTCGCGAGTGTAATGACGAATGACTTCCAGGATTCCTTCGTCGGTAAATTCAAACTGTTCGAGTTTGAGACCATTACCTTCGGCTTGCTTCGGTACCAGATGCCGTTTGGCAATCTCGAGCTTCTCACGTTCCGTGTAACCGGAAAGCCGAAGTATCTCGAGACGATCCTGAAGCGCCGGCGGAATCGTGTGCAACACGTTAGCCGTTGCGATGAAGAAGACCTTCGAGAGATCGTACTCAACGTCGAGGTAGTGATCCTGGAACGTGTGGTTCTGTTCCGGATCGAGTACTTCGAGGAGCGCTGCACTCGGGTCGCCACGGAAGTCAGCGCCGAGCTTATCGACTTCGTCCAGCAGTAACACCGGATTCACCGCGCCGGCTTTCTTCATCATCTGAATGATCTGACCGGGTAAAGCGCCGATGTAAGTGCGACGATGACCACGTATCTCCGCTTCATCACGCACGCCGCCTAACGAGAGGCGAACAAACTTGCGACCAGTTGCGCGCGCGATCGATTTTCCAAGACTGGTTTTGCCGACGCCCGGAGGTCCAACAAAGCAGAGAATCGAGCCGCGTGGATTTTTCACCAGTTGACGCACGGCGAGGTATTCGAGAATGCGCTCTTTGATCTTCTCGAGACCAAAGTGATCTTCGTTGAGTACCTCTTCAGCCTTGACGAGATCTTTGATCTCTTTCGACTTCTGTTTCCACGGCACACTGATGAGCCAGTCGATATACGTTCGCGAAACCGTGCCTTCGGCTGACATTGGCGGCATGGCTTCGAGCCGGTGTAATTCCTGCATGGCCTTTTCTTTGGCCTCTTCGGTCATGCCGGCTTCTTCAATCTTTTTCTTCAGCTCTTCGAGTTCGGCCTTCTCATCTTTGCGACCAAGCTCTTTGTGAATGGCTTTGATCTGCTCGTTGAGGTAGTACTCTTTTTGAGCTTTCTCCATCTGTCGCTTGACGCGCGTTTGGATCGTGCGATCGAGTTGACGTTTTTCGATCTCGGTTTCGAGTAATTCGATCAAGCGTTGCAGTCGCGCCTGGGTGGAGAAGATCTCCAGCAATCCCTGTTTGTCTTCGACGGAGATTCGCAGTTGTGATGCGAGTGCGTCAGCGAGGTGCGACGGCTCCTGATTGCGCAGGGCAGTTTGGAGTGCGTCGGTTTGCGTGTCGGGCGCGAGTCGCAGGTGCTGCTCAACCAGTTGTCCGACCTTCTGAATCAGCGCATCGAGACGCGTGCCTTCTTCGTTGACTACCGGGGCGCGGCGCACGAGCGCCATGAACGCACCATCGGTATTTTCAACGCGCACGGTCGTAGCGCGTTCGCGACCTTCGACCACCACCTTGATCTGGCCGTTCTCCTGTTTTTGCGACTGGAGGATGCGACCGAGCGTGCCGACGCCGTAAATCTGTTCGGGATTCGGTTCGTCGACGGTGGCGTCGTGCTGAGTAGCTAAGAAAATCGTGCGATCCGTCGCCAGAGCTTGTTCGAGTGCTCTGACGGAGCCGGAGCGGCCTATTTTGAAAGCGACTTTAGTAAAGGGGAAAATCACGACGTCGCGGATAGGCACCATGGGGTACCAGGCTACGTCGGCGGGGGTTCTGTCTGAATATTCTTCCATGATTGAAGCAACTCTACCTGAGAAAGAGGGCTAATTGTAAAACATTTCCGGTCGGGGGCGCTATCGTACAGGGTTTTTGACTGTTTTTTGGTTTAACCTGCGAAGCAAGTGTAAGCATAAAGCCTGGGGCGTAAGCTCCAGGATCGGTGAAATATAAGAACGATCGAGCCCGCGCAGCGGGCGGCAGCCTTTCGCTGAGATTGGTTGATTTTTCAATTCGACTTTCGCCCGCTTCGCGGGCTCGGGAATATTTATTATGCGCGCGATCCTGGGGCTTGCGCCCCAGGCTTTATTCTGCCGCCCGCTTCGCGGGCTCCGTTTTTAGTCGGGAGAGTCCGCATTGCCGGTTTGATCCACGCCTTGCGGGCTCGGGAATATTTATTATGCGTGCGATCCTGGGGCTTGCGCCCCAGGCTTTATTCTGCCGCCCGCTTCGCGGGCTCCGTTTTTAGTCGGGAGAGTCCGCATTGCCGGTTGATCCACGCTCTGCGGGCTCGGGAATATTTATTATGCGTGCGATCTGGGGCTTGCGCCCCAGGCTTTATTCTGCCGCCCGCTTCGCGGGCTCCGTTTTTAGTCGGGAGAGTCCGCATTGCCGGTTTGATCCACGCTTCGCGGGCTCGATCATTCTACTCTAGTTAGCTTATTCAACGCTGACTTGCGAGTTAGGCGGCGGCGCCGTCGATTCCGGTGAGACCTTCACCTGGAACGGCGCGGCGACGTTCGACCATTTCGCTGGTTATGACGAATTCTTTGACGCGTTTCTGAGAAGGAAGAGTGTACATCGCGTCAAGGAGCAGTTCTTCGAGGATCATCATCAGCCCACGAGCGCCGACTTTGCGCTCGACAGCCTGTCGGGCGACAGCCTTCAGCGCATCCTCAGTAAACTTCAACTTAACATTATCGAAATCAAATTTCTTCTGGTATTGCTTGACCAGAGCGTTCTTCGGCTCCGTCAAAATCTTGATAAGTGCGCCTTCGTCGAGCTCATGAAGCACGCCGGCCACTGGCAGACGTCCAACAAACTCCGGAATCAATCCAAACCGAATCAAATCCTCAGGCTGGACCGCGGCCAGCGCTTCCGCATGACGATGCGTGCCGGTCTTTACTTCAGCGTGGAATCCCAGCGACTTGTTGCGCAAACGTCGTTCGATAACTTTTTCCAGTCCGACAAAAGCGCCACCACAGATAAATAAAATGTTGGTGGTGTCAACAGGGAAGAACTCCTGGTGCGGATGTTTGCGTCCACCCTGCGGTGGGACATTTGCCACAGTGCCTTCCAGGATTTTCAAGAGCGCCTGTTGCACGCCTTCGCCAGACACGTCGCGCGTGATCGAAGGGTTCTCATCCTTGCGACAAATCTTGTCGACTTCATCGATATAGATAATGCCTTGCTGCGCGCGTTCCACATCACCATTCGCCGCCTGCAGCAGTTTGAGAATGATGTTCTCAACGTCTTCGCCGACGTAACCCGCTTCAGTCAACGTCGTGGCATCAACGATGGTGAACGGAACGGCGAGCATGCGCGCGAGTGTTTGCGCGAGCAGCGTTTTGCCGGTTCCGGTCGGGCCGATCAGCAGGATGTTTGCTTTTTGAATTTCGACGTCGGAACGACGGCGGCCGAGTTCGATGCGTTTGTAGTGTTGATAAACGGCGACGGCCAGGCGCTTCTTTGTTTCCTCCTGGCCGATCACGTATTCGTCTAAAAAGTTTTTGATCTCTCCGGGCTTCGGCAGCGGCGGGCGAGCAGCTACTGACTCTGCCTGCTGATCATCGGTGATGATCTCGTTGCAGATATCAATGCACTCGTTACAGATGTAAACAGTGGGGCCGGCAATGAGCTTCTTTACTTCGTTCTGTGATTTGCCACAGAACGAGCAGCGCAGAGTATCATCAGTTCGTCTCACCATATCTCGCGATGAAGCTCCTTTGGGTGACCGCGCCTGTCGTGCTACTCCCGGTGCGCGATAACCTCGTCTATTAAACCATATTCCTTGGCCTGCATGGCAGACATAATTTTATCGCGTTCCACATCACGCTCGACTGTGTCGTACGACTGTCCGGTGTGTTTGGCGATAATTTGGGAAGTGAGTTCGCGCATTCGCAAAATCTCTTCTGCCTGAATGCGGATGTCTGTTGCCTGACCTTGTGATCCGCCTGAAGGTTGATGAATGAGGATACGCGAATTAGGAAGGGCGAAACGTTTTCCTTTTGCGCCCGCGGCTAACAGCAAGGCCCCCATCGATGCACATTGTCCGACGCAAATGGTCGTGACGTCCGGGCGAATGAATTGCATCGTATCGTAGATCGCCATACCTGCAGTGATCGAACCACCGGGAGAATTGATATAGAGATTAATATCCTTTTCGGGATCTTCGGCTTCGAGAAATAACAGTTGGGCTACGATTAGGTTGGCTATCTGATCGTCGATCGGGGTACCCAGGAAAATAATATTGTCTTTCAGCAGTCGAGAGTAAATATCAAAGGCGCGCTCGCCTCGCGACGTTTGCTCCACGACCATTGGCACTAGAGCCATACAGTTTCAAACCTCTTTCAAATGTCATCCATCAATCGATTACAGATTCTTAATTCATCTGTGGAATCTGTGGATGGGTGATGCACTACTCATCTTTTGGCGCTTCTTCTTCTGCTTTGGGTTCGACCCATTCAGCATCAGTAACGCTCGCATTTTCAACTAAAAGATCAAGCGCTTTACGATTGCGCAATCTGTGCGCGATGCTACGTTTGCCATCATTCTTTGTCAAGGCAGCACGCACTTGAAAACTGTTTTGCTGTGAAGACTTTGCGATCGCTTCGATCTCAGCTTCAACTTCTCCATCCTCGACGGAAATATTCTCCATTTGCGCGATCTTTTCCAACAGCATCGTAGCGCGCACGTCGTCCACCGCCTGGCCCTGTAATTCTGCGCGCGCACGCTCCCAATCGAGTTCCTGACTGCGCGGATCAATGCCTCGCCCGATCATTTGGCGCGCCACTTCTTCCAGGCGTTGCTGTGTCTGATGATCGACGAGACTCTGCGGCACTTCAAACTGGTGCGCATCAAGCAGCTTGCGGATGAGTTCGCCGCGCACGTTATGATCAGCCTCAAACGCGGCTCTGGCTTCCAGATCTTCGCGGACTTTTTGTCGCAGTGTTTCAACAGAATCAAAATCACGGCCGAGACTCTTCGCCCATTCATCGTCGAGTTCCGGCAGCTCTTTCTTTCTAACCGCCGTGATCTCGACCGTGTAATCCACTTTCTTGCCCGCGAGCGGTTGCGATGAGAAGTCCGCGGGATATTCAACTGTGAACGATCGGGTCTCGTCGGGTTTAACGCCCGTTAGGTTCTCAGTAAACTCCTCCTGTACTCCGGGTCCGCCGAGCACCACTTCCACGTCGTCAACTGTGATCTCTTCGTGCTCCTCATCCCCTTCCACTTCCGCAGTAACACCGTATTTACCGTGAGCATTAATCGTCACGGTGTCGCCGAGTTCGGAAGCGCGATCCTCCACCGGCTGCAGCGCCGCTGAAGCCTCGCGCAGATTGTCGATCATGTGATCGATGTCTTCATCGGCGATCGGTCGTGTACGACGCAGGACTTCCAGTCCTTTATAAGTATCGAGTTTTACTTCGGGAAGAATTTCGACTCCGACCTTGAAGGTCAGTGGTTCTTCGCCCAGCTTCTCGAGTGCTGCGTTGTTGTCGAGTTCGACGTTTGGTTCACCGAGCGTGTGGAGCGAATGTTCGATGATGGCGTTGTTAACGGCGTTCGGCAGCACCTCGCGCAGCACTTCAGTTCTAATCTCGTTCTTGTAGCGAGTGCGAACTACCGAGGTTGGTGCATGGCCTGGACGAAAGCCCGGGATCTTTGCGGCCTTGCTGAAGTCAGTACTGATCCGATCGTAAGCTTCCTTGAGCTCAGCCGGTTCAATTTCAATCTTGATCTCCTTGCGTGTTGGGGAGACGTCAATAAGTTCAGTTTTCATCTTGTAGGTTTCATTCTCAATGGTGCGAAAGGGGGGACTCGAACCCCCACACCTTTCGGTACCAGATCCTAAGTCTGGCGCGTCTGCCAATTCCGCCACTTTCGCTCGCGAAATGCGTCGTGAAGGATAGCATGCGATCTGGCTAAGAGCGAATTGGCCACGGATTGCACTGATAACACGGATTTGTTTTTCTGATCAGTGATATCCGTGTTTATCTGTGGCTAAATTCTTATTTAACGCGGTAGTCGGTTCGGGGTTTGCCGAGGAAGTCTTTGCCGGTTTGTTTGGTGATGAGATCGAATTGTTCGAGTTCGTAGTAGGCGCGTTGGATCTCGCCTTTGTCGACTGAAAGTTTTTGCGCGAGCGCGGCGGGCGAGGGAAGGGATTCGCCTGCCGCGAGAGTCTTGTTGCGAATCTGGGTCTCGATCTGTTCGCGAACTTGCGCGTAGACGGGGTTGTGCGACAAGTCTTTCAGTTCGATGTTCATAGGTTCTCTCAGAGTGTGCGCGTCACTTTTGAAAGTGAGCGCGGGGCGTCAGGATTGAGACCTTTCGCTTCTGCCAACAGCGCCGCGAAGAGTTGACCCGGAACGATGTATGGAATCGGCGCGAGAAACTCGTCGATCTCAGGCGACATCACGATCGATCGCGTGCATAGCTTCGCTGCCTCCGGATCGCTCGTGATCGTCAAGGTGTCGGCGTGCAATTCGCTGAGACGTTCCATCAGGCTTTTAACTCCGGGCAGCATCACACCGGGCGGCGCAAAAAGTAGCACTGGAAAATGACGCTCCACCATTGCGAGTGGACCATGGAGAAAGTCAGCCGAAGAAAATCTTTCAGCCACCACGTAACAAGTTTCCATCAACTTCAACGCCAGCTCGTACGCGTTTGCGTAAGCGAGCCCGCGTCCAACGACCACGCAGTTTTCCATGAACACGTAACGTTGCACGAGCTCCTGTATCGCCGGTCGTTGTTCCAGCGCCGCGGCTACAAATTCCGGAATTGCTTCATACGAAAACGGCGCGGGTCTGCTGGCCAGCTCCGCGGCGAGCATATAAAAGAGGAGCATTTGCCCGGTGAACGTTTTTGTCGCCGCCACCGAACGCTCGCGACCGCCGTGCGTCAGCAGTGTTTCATCGACTAGTCGCGTCATCGACGAATCGGGTTCATTGGTGATACCGATTGTATAAGCACCCGACCGGCGCGCGTTTTCAAGCACGCGATTGATGTCTTCACCTTCGCCGGATTGCGACACTCCGACTACCAGCGCATGGTCCAACTTTAGTTCTGCGTTGTAGACGGTGTGAACCGAAGGTGCCGAAAGCGAAACCGGAATGCCGGTGGTGATTTCGAGCAGGTAACGCCCGAAGAGTGCGGCGTTGTCGGAGCTGCCGCGCGCCACGAGGACGATTAGCTTAATGTTGCGCGCTTTTAATAGTGTTCCGAGCTTTGCGATCTTAGCGCGCTCTTCCGCAATCGTGCGCTCGAGTGCGGCAGGCTGCTCGGCGATCTCGGCAAGCATTAGGGACATGTACGGGATGTTAGTCTAACACGAGTCAGAGAACACGGATAACACGGATGACGACGGATTGATCTGTACTCATCTGCGTTTATCCTTTGTATAATCCCGAAAATATGATCCCCCAACGCTTCGCTGCCAACCGGCTGGTCTCGCTCGACGTCTTTCGCGGCATCACGATCGCCGGCATGGTGCTGGTCAATAATCCAGGCACGTGGTCCAGCATCTATTGGCCGTTGCGACACGCCGATTGGCATGGTTGGACGCCAACCGATTTCGTCTTTCCATTCTTTCTGTTCATCGTCGGGGTTTCGATCACGCTCGCATTTGCGCGTCGTGTTGAAGAAGGAAACGTCAAACGCGACTTGTATCTGAAAGTGATCAAGCGCACGGCGATCATCTTTGGGCTGGGATTGTTTCTCAACGGCTTTCCTCATTTTCAACTGGGAACAATTCGTATTGCAGGTGTGCTGCAACGCATCGCGATCTGTTATCTGATCGCGTCGTTAATCTTTCTAACGACAAAAATCAGAACGCAGTTGTTGATCGCCGTTGGATTACTGTTGGTTTACTGGATTGTGATGACGCGGTTCGCAACGCCCGGTTTTGCGCCCGGAGATCTCAGCAAGGAAGGAAGTATTGCGTCCTTTATAGATCGCATCGTGTTGGGCCAGCACATCTGGAGACAGGGACGAGTTTACGATCCGGAAGGGTTGTTGAGCACGATTCCGGCGATTTCGACTACGCTTCTCGGCATCTTGACGGGGCACTGGCTGCGTAGTGAGCGAACGCAGTTTGAGAAAGTTGTGGGAATGTTTGTGGCGGGTGCGGTGTGCGTGGTGCTCGGTTGGGCGTGGAATTCGTCTTTCCCGATCAATAAGCCGTTATGGACCAGTTCGTACGTGCTGTTTACCGCGGGGCTCGCGTTGCAATTGCTGGCGGCGTGTTACTGGGTGATTGACATTCACGGTTACCGGCGCTGGGCGTGGCCGTTTGAGGTGTTTGGGGTGAATGCGCTGGCGTTGTTTGTTGGTTCGGGGTTGATGGTCAAGGTGATGGGGTTGATTAAGTTGCCTCGTGAGGATGGGACTCCGATCGCGTCGCAAGGCTGGATTTTCCGCAAGTTCTTTTTGTCGTGGGCGTCGCCGATTAATGCGTCGCTGGCGTATGCGATTGGATTTATTTTGGTGTGGTTGTTTTTGATGTGGTTACTTTACAGGAAACGGATTTATATCAAGGTTTGATGAGATAAGGGTTACAAGCTTTTCCAGGATGAACAAGATACATCATGTCAATCTTGTTTAATCTTGAAAATCTTTATCTGGAAGCTGGTCCACGAAGCACGCGTCCAGCGAGGGATGCGGTGCGCTGTCCTTTATCAACACTGATCTTTCCGTTCACTAACACATACTCAACGCCGATCGGATATTGATTGGGCGACTCGAAAGTTGCTCGGTCGATTATCTTCACCGGATCGAATACGACGATGTCGGCAAACATTCCTTCACGAATCAATCCTCGCTCGCGCAAGCCAACGCGGGCCGCCGGTGCGCCGGTCATTTTGTGAATCGCTGTTTCAAGCGATAACAGTTTCTCGTCGCGCACGTAGCGACCGAGTATGCGGGGATACGTGCCCCAGCCACGCGGGTGCGATTTCGAACCCGCCAGTGGTCCATCCGTCGCCCGCGAACCACTATCGGTACAGAAACTCACGAACGGCGACTGCATCGCGGCTCGCATGTCAGCTTCGGTCATCATGAAATAGATGGCGCCGGTCTGTCCGTGATCCGCGAGTATCAGATCAAACATCGCGTCGAGCGGAGCTTTCTTCTGTTGCTTTGCGATTTCTGAAATGCGTTTCCCCTGAAGTGGTTCGAGTTCCCGGTTGACGACTGAACTGATCAAGACGCCATCTGGTCCGCCGCTGCCGAGATAAATGTTTTCCCATGCGGTTTGCTCGGCGGAGATCTCTGCTTTCAAGCGCTGTCGGATCTTTGGATCACGCAGGCGGGTAAGCATCTTTTCTGTTCCGCCTTCTAGTGCCCAAGGTGGCAGCGAAGCGGCGAGGGAAGTGCTACCGGCGATGTAAGGATAAATATCGGCAGTGATATCCAACCCTCGATCGCGCGCTTGCTTGATGCGATTCAAAACATGGGGCATGCGGCCCCAGTTTTTCTTGTAGGCAGTTTTCAGATGCCAGATTTCGACCGGAATCTGCGCCTTCTCTGCGATCTCAAACACTTCATCAAGCGAGGCATCGATGGTGTGGCCTTCGCTGCGTTGATGCGTGATGTAGATCCCGCCAAACTGTCGCGCCACTTTCGCCAGTTCGATCAGTTCGTCAGTTTTCGCAAAACGTGCCGGGACATACTGCAACGAACTGGAAACACCTAGCGCCCCATCGCGCATCGCATCGGCAACCAGCTTCTTCATTTGGTCCAACTCTTGCGACGTTGGGACACGATCTTCGTATCCAATGACATACTCGCGTACTTGAGTAGCGCCGACGAACGTGCCCAGGTTCACCCCCGTGCCCTGTTTCTCGAGACGCTTGAAATAGTCGTCGAGCGTATGCCAGTCGATCGTGAGATTGAACCGTTTAAGAAAGTCTTCCTGTTCCTTGATCTGGCGTTGGTTGATGGGTGCAATCGATTCGCCTTCGCCGGTGATCTCGGTTGTCACGCCCATCATCACCTTGCTCATCGCGCGCGGATCGATCAGGAGATACGTTTCCGATTGACCCAGCATGTCGATGAAACCAGGTGCGACCACGTGACCAGCGGCATCGATGGTTCGCACCGCGGTTGCTTGCGAGAGAGTGCCTATACGCGCGATGCGGTCGCCTTTGATTGCGAGATCGGCGGCATACGCTGCGCGCCCCGAGCCATCGACAATCCTTGCGTTTTTGATCAGGAGATCGAATTCTGGCGTTTGCGCGGAAGTCAGGACCATGCCAAGCATCACGAGTACAAGAACGACTCTCATCATAATTAAGCCACGAATTGAAGTTTATATATCAAGAAACCGGCTGCGTTGATCAGGCGCGGGTAGCATGCAGGTTTCATATTTACCAAAAATGCTGTAACGATTCCGAGCGACGAGGCGATAGACAGTATCGCGAAGCGCGCGTGGAATCACACTCGCGATCGTTGCGAGCGCTGCCCAAAAGCCCCCGAGTTCGCGACCCGCTCGCAAAACTGCGTCAGATCTCTGCCATACACGTTCATCTGGCTGTTCGTAATTCTCCACGACGTGGAGCGTATCGAGATCCTTCGGATTAAGGCCGTGCCTGCGCAACACCTTCTCCGCAAAGTCACTTTGCAGCGAGGCAAAACGCAGGCGGCCGTGCTTGTCATTTCGGAGCAGAAATTGAACTGTACGATTGCACAATCCGCAGACGCCGTCGTAGAGAACGATTGGATTCGAGCCGGACATTCCGGAAACCTTAGACAGGATTTGCAGGATTTACAAGATTCTTCATCGCGTCGTTCGGTATATCGTTCTCTTCCGGGCGGCGTTTCTTAAGAATCAGAGCCGAAATCAGCGTCATGATTGTTCCCACCGGAAATGGTTCGACAACGAACGTGATGATGGCATTGAGCAAAATGTTGTAGTCGTACCAGGTTTTGAACTTCTCAAAGTCCTGCACCTGTTTTGAAATCTCTTCCGCCGAAGCACCGTTGGCGCGTGCCGTCTCAACCAGATAGACCTGATATTTGTCGCCAAAATCCGGAATGAAGTTGTAATAAAGGATTTCCCACGATACGACGTAGAAAGTACAACTGACGAGCATTATCAAAAAGCCAACTTTGAACGCGTTTCCAAAACTGATGTACCCACCAAGGATATTCTCGCGGTACGAACGGATCCCAAAGAACACCAGCAGAAAAGCCACGACCATCGTGGTATAGCCAATGAGGTGGCCCTTATCGAACCCGATCTGATCCATGAAGGGCATCGTGGCCCACATCATTCCCGATAGGATCAGACCTGAAATCACGCCAAAGGTTAAAACGATTTTTTTCATACAAACGTCTCCTGACTGAATTTGAAAAGCACGCGGCGCAATCTACGTTTGCGATGATTAATTGTCGTCATACTTTCGGGTGATTTTGCGTTTTTCGCGGAAAATACTACTTTCGTGTACACAGATTACAGAGATTTTGGGAGCAAGTTTTGCACGGATTAGGGGATTAGTCCCATTTCCTTTCCGAGTTGTACGGCTTGGGTGCGACGCTTGGCGCCGAGTTTATCAAAGAGGCGGCTGGAGTGGGTCTTGACGGTGTTTTCACTGACGAAGAGTTTATCGGCAATTTCGCGGTTGCTCAGGCCGTGGGCGATCAGTTCCAGGATTTCCAACTCGCGCGGCGTGATGCCCAGTTCCTTCAGGCGTTGTTCATTTACAGAGAAGGGTTGAGGTAAGGCGGGCACCGGCACTTCCTTGATCACGAGCACCTCCTTCTTTTTAGTTACTTTCAAACCCAGCCAGATACCCAGACCGGCAAAGAGTACGGCGATCAGCCCGCCGTAGATCTCAAACGAGTGTTGCACCACCAGGAAGCGAAACTCGATCAAACGGAGAGCTACGATCAGGAGCCCGCCGCTGAGACCGTAGATGAGTGTGTGAAACAGGAGCGTCCGGTTTTTCATCTGCGCAGGGAAGAATCTCACGCAGCGGCGCGGCGGCGCAAAGGCAGACGCTGCGCCGTTGCGTCGCTGCGTGAGTAGTCTTTTCTGACTCCTAACAAATTAGTTGACACGCCCGCGCCGCCTCCCTATACTCCTAAAAACTTAGGAGACATTATGGCGCGTCCAAAGACCGAGAATCTGACCCCGCTCGAGCTGGAGATCATGCACGTGCTGTGGGAAACAGGCCCCGCGAATGTTCAGACAGTGCAACAACAACTGAAACGCGAGCTGGCCTACACTACTGTGCAGACGATGCTCAATATTCTCGCGCGCAAAGGCAAAGCAAAACGGACGCTCAGGAATCGCGCCTACTTTTATAAACCCGCGGTCAGCCGCAAACAGGTGGTCGGCAAACACGTCAAGGACGTTGTCGATCGACTCTTTGGTGGTTCCGCGGAAAGCCTGGTGATGAGTCTCGTGGAAACCAAACACCTTACGCCGGAAAAACTCGCGCGTCTGCAAAAACTGGTGGCGCAAGTAAATGAGGAGGCATCCGATGATTACAAGTAGTCAAGTGTTGCTGACTTTCCTGTTGAACGCCTGCTGGCAAATTGCGCTCATCGCCGCACTTGCTTCGTTTGGTTCATGGCTGTTGCGCAACTCGGTCGCGCGTTATCGCCATTGGGTTTGGGCCAGTGCACTCTGTTTGTCGTTTCTCGTGCCGGTATTCACCGCCTCGCAAACACTCTTCGCAACTGTTCCCGAACCAAACCAGCGCATCACGTTTGTCGAGAATGATATTCCACCGATACTGGCTGAAAGCGCGCCCGGCGTTTCATTCACCGCTACGCGTTCTGCTGTCTTTTTATTGAATCAAACTCTGGGACTTGCGCTTCTGGCAGCTTATTTTTGCTTTCTCCTTTATCGCGTCTACAGATTGATCGAGGCCTGGCAGAATACGAGAGCCATCCGTCGTGAAGCGGTCGAATTGGAACCGGATGATCGTATCGCCGCGGTGATCAAACGTTGCGAACTCGCATTCAGCAAACAACCCGGTAAGGTTAGAGTTTGTCGTTCAGAAACACTGCCGGTTCCAGTCACGATCGGCCTCTTCCAGCCAATCATCATTCTGCCCGAGCCGCTTTTGCGCGAAGGCAATGTCGAGTTGCTGACCTCCGCTATTGGACATGAGTTCGTTCATGTTGCGCGACGTGATTATCTGCTCAACTTTATCTACGAACTGCTTTTCGTCACGGTCTCATTTCATCCAGCGGCAGCATTACTGCGTCGCCGCGTCAAACAAACTCGTGAACTCACCTGCGACGAGCTGGTGGCGGAACGCATTCTGAATGCGGAAGTCTACGCTCGTTCGCTCGTGAAGCTGGCCGGCTCTGCACCACCTCTGCGTCGTCTCTCCGTTACTACAACCGTAGGCATCGCTGATGCTGACATTCTGGAGGCTCGTATCATGTCGTTGTTAAAGAAACCCGAATTGAATACACGCAGGAAGAAGTTATTGCTGGTCGTTGTGTCCGTGATGCTGTTGGTGCCGTGTGTCGCAGCCGGCGCGGTGGCACTGCGCTTCGACGTCGAGACGACTGCACCGCAAGATCCCGCGCCGCAGGAGCGAAAGGTTCGCACCGAGGCTTTTACTCAGCAGGATAAAGAGAAGCTCGAGATGAAAGCGCGTGAAGCTGGGCGCACGCGCGAAGAGTACAGGAGAGCGCTTGCCAGCGATCCGGCGGCTGCGCAGGAGATGGAGCGAAAGAGGCACGTCGAACTCGAGATGCGCGACATAACCGAAGCCGCCATGGTGCGGCTCGCACGGATTAACATGGAGCAGGCGATTCAGATCGCGACCAGCCAGCAACCAGGAAAAGTTCTGCTTTGCAGCCTGGGGGCCAAGGGTTGGGAAGAGCCAGGTAAACTGAGCAAAGACGGCGTCGTTTTCTATCAGGTCGTCATCGCGGACGAAGTCAACCTTGGTTCCACGCACGTCTTTGTCAACGCTATCGACGGCACCGTTATCAAGACCGAAAAATCACTGCCGCGAAAAATGCGCAGTCCCGAAGTCCGGCAATAGCACTAGCCGCGGATTACACGGATGAATGTGGGATCAGGCCGCTCTCTTAGATCTCTGTTCATCCGTGTCGATCTGTTTTCGTCCCAAACTTTCCATCAACTCCCGAAATGCCGGCAGATCCAGTGATTGTGGTCCATCCGATAGCGCTCGTTCGGGACAGGGATGTACTTCAATCAACAACCCGTCCGCGCCAACCGCCGCCGCCGCTTTCGACATCGGCATAATCAAACTTCGCAAACCTGTTCCGTGCGACGGATCGGCAAGTACGGGTAAGTGCGACAACTCTTTGGCGAGGGCCACTGCCGACAGGTCAAGCGTGTTGCGCGTTGCGGTTTCAAACGTCTTGATACCGCGTTCACACAAGACCACGTTTGCATTGCCGCCGGCCAGTAAATATTCAGCCGCCAGTAACCATTCCTTGACCGTAGCTGATGGTCCACGTTTCAAGAGTATTGGTTTTGAAACGCTGGCGAGCCGTTGCAGTAATGAAAAGTTTTGCATGTTGCGAGCGCCGACCTGCATCATGTCGGCATACTCTTCAACGATTTCGACGTCGGCCTCACTCATAACTTCAGTCACGATCGGCAAACCGGTCTCGTTACTCGCGTGTTGCAGGAACCGCAGCGCCTCGACGCCAAGTCCCTGAAAGTCGTAAGGAGAAGTGCGCGGTTTATAAGCACCGCCACGCAGCATGTTGGC
The DNA here is from genome assembly GCA_963708055.1 of uncultured Acidobacteriota bacterium. Taxonomy (GTDB): domain Bacteria; phylum Acidobacteriota; class Blastocatellia; order Pyrinomonadales; family Pyrinomonadaceae; genus PSRF01. Next base: position 5,575,047 of record OY970193.1, read on the forward strand.
GCCGGCTGCTTTCACTGCATAAGCGGTTTCCATCAGTTGCGCTTCGGATTCGACGGAACAGGGTCCGGCGATTACCACGAGATCTCCGGCTCCAATTTTTGTTCCGCGTACATCGACGACGGTGCGCGACTGTCGCAATTGACGGCTGACTAATTTGAACGGGTGTGAGATTTGGATGACTTCGGCAACGCCCGGTGCAGCACGCAACGCTTCGATTTCCGAACGGCGTCCGTTGCTGCCGATGGCCCCGATGATGGTTCGCTCTGCACCTTCAACTACGTGTGCCTGAAAACCACATTCCTTGATGCGGTCAATGATGTGGTTGATTTGGTCGGGGGTTGCGTTGTTTGACATGTTGACGATCATGGTGTGTGTTCCTTTACTTACTGGGTAGGTCGTTCCGGTCTCTGTGTGGCGTGAGCCGACAGTAAAACAAATCGGGTGAAGTTGTTTGAATGATCCTGAATACTTTTGCGGATGATGGTGGCGCCGTAGAGTTCGGCCGCACATTGTCCGGCGATCGCAGCTCGGGTTGGATCTCCCAGACGCATCACTTCGGCAACGCTGCCGGCCGTATCATCCGCAACTATGCGATTGATCTGCGGCTGCGTTTCAAAGAAACGGCTGCACTGTGCGAGCGCCACCGGATGCGACTGTACGGTTTCGATCATCTCGAAGGTCGCGCCGGGACAGCCAATCAGATGTTGTTCGATCTTCAGTTGAATCTCATTGAGAACGTTCAGCGAACTCGAGTTGAGCAGATCCACGGAAGGTTGGACCACTCCGGCGATGCTGTTTTCGACCGGCGCGAGCAAATAATCGGCGTCATCGTTGTCGAAACTGGCGTAGAGATCCGCGAAGGTTCGTCGTGGAACCAGTTCGATCTCCGTGCCCAGGAGTTTGAGAGCCGCCTCTTCGCTGAAGGCCCCGCGCTCACCCTGAAACGCCACTCTTGGTCGCTGCAACGTGTTCACTGGTCAATGGCTCCCTGCACACGTCGCGATTCGTGAATGATGCGGCGAAAGACTTTGCCGACTGCGCGTTGATCTAAAGGACCGGAATTGATCTCCTGAAGTCTTTCCAGCACGTTGCGTTCGCGTTCGGGATCGCAACAGGGGAGGTCGGCGGCCTGTTTGAGTGCGCCCACTTTCAGCGCCAGACGCGCGCGCAGGTTGAGTAGACGCAGGAGTTCGGCATCGATTTCGTCAATTTCTTTTCGCCAATGGCCTATATCCATGGTTCAGCTCCGGGCATAAAAAAACCAGCCGCGAGTTTCAGGTCGCGGCTGGCTTCGTTGAGAAGTTGTGCTTTGTATTAGGTCGACAGCACTTCGTTTTCAAACTTCGCCGGTCCGCTCTCCTTCGTAAAGAAGTAGCGGTAGGTAAAGGCGAAATAGAAAAATGTGCGAGTGCTAATCATGCCGCGGGTACTATAGGCGGGCCTGAAATGACCTGTCAAGATATTTAGCCTACCTAATTTCAGTCTGGATCAATCCGTGGCTTAAGTAATAACTTGCCGGTCGTTTTTCGTCCTTCGAGGTCGCGATGCGCTTGTTCGGCGTCTGCAAGTGCGTAAGTTTTGTGAATGCGAAGTTTGAGATCGCCGCGCGCGATCATTTGCAGGACGTCGTTTGCGCGCCATTCCAGTTCCTCGCGTGTGGCGATGTGGTGATTCAGGGTCGGGCGGGTGATGAAGAGCGATCCTTTTTGCGAGAGTTTGATTAGATCAAAAGGAGGCACTGCGCCACTGGCACCGCCAAACAGCACCAGGTATCCACGCGGACGAAGTATCTCCAGATCCTTATCAAATGTTGCCTTGCCAACGCCGTCGTAAACGACGTGAACTCCCTTGCCGCCAGTTAGTCGTTTGGTTTCTGTTTCGAAATCGCTTTCGGTATAGACGATACATTCATCAGCGCCGGCATCGCGTGCGAGTTGTGCTTTCTCGTCTGTGCCGGCGGTGGCGATGACGCGTGCGCCGATCCTCTTTGCCATTTGCACCAGCAAGAGTCCGACGCCGCCCGCGGCCGCGTGGATCAAAGCAGTCTCGCCTCGCTGCAATTTGTAGCTGCTATATAAAAGGTAATGCGCCGTCATTCCCTGCAACATCGCCGCTGCCGCTTGATCGAAATCAAGTGCATCCGGGATTTTGATCAAACGACTCTCAGGCACTGCGGCGTATTCGGCGTAACTTCCGGGAATGCTGGTATACGCAACGCGATCGCCGGGTTGTAGCGTTGTGACTTCGCTACCGATCTCGGTGACCACTCCGGCCGCTTCTTGTCCATTAATAAATGGAAGAGCGGCTGGATAACGACCTTCGCGAAAATAGACGTCGATGAAGTTCACGCCAATCGCTTTAATCTGAATGAGTGCTTCGTTTGGCTTGGGTGACGGTGCTGGCACGTCCGCGAGGCTCAGAACCTCGGGCCCACCGACTTTGCTGACTTGAATGGCTTTCATAGCGACGAGATATTGCCACGATCCGGGAGTAGTTTTACAGAAGATTTCTCTCACAGCGGCGCCACGGCGCAACGCCCTACCCTGCGCCGTGGCGCCGCCGCGTGAGAAATCCGCTTTTACAACTGATTGACACGGAAAACTGAATCCCCATCCGATTAATCGGATGGTACTCAGGCCGGTTCATGGAATTACTGTTGACACGGCTTTGGCGGCTTCATAGGATACGCCGCGCACACCTTCCAGCGACCCGAAAACCACGCATTTGCGAAAGGAGTTGTTGTGACTTACAACCGAAGAGTACTGTCAGCCCTGGCCCTCGTGCTGACCATCTCATTATGCCAACCCATTCTGGGCCAACAGAAGAACGACACCATCAAGATTCCCTTTGATACCTACAAACTCCCCAACGGTCTCACGGTGATTCTTTCCGAAGATCACACGACTCCGACCGTTGCCGTGAATGTTTGGTATCACGTCGGCTCCAAGAACGAGACGGCTGGCCGCACCGGTTTTGCACATCTTTTTGAGCACGTGATGTTTACCGGTTCCGGAAATATCCCGTACGGAACGCACGACAAGCTCACCGAAGGCGTCGGCGGCAGCAACAACGGTTCGACCACCAACGATCGTACTAACTACTACGAGACAGTTCCGGCTAACTATCTCGAAACCGCGTTGTGGCTCGAATCCGATCGCATGGGCTTCCTGCTCGAGAAACTCGACATCGCAAAACTCAATGCGCAGCGTGACGTGGTCAAGAATGAGCGCCGTCAGAGTTACGACAATCAACCTTACGGTCGTGTCAGCGAGATCTTCTCGGCGGCCATGTATCCCAAGGATCATCCGTATTCGTGGCCGGTCATTGGTTCAATGACGGATCTCAGTGCCGCATCGGAAGAGGATGTGAAAGCATTTTTCCGTCTTTACTATGCGCCAAACAACGCCACGATCGCGGTAGTCGGCGATTTCAATCCGGCGCAGGCGAAGGAGTGGATTAAGAAATACTTCGGTGATCTGCCGCAGGGTAAAGCCGTGCAACGCCCGTCAGTTCCGCTCGGCAAACTGACCGCGGGCAAGCGACTGGTGTACGAGGATCGGGTGCAAGTCCCGCGACTTTATATTCAATGGCCCACGGTCGGGTTTAAGCACGACGACGATTACGCACTTTCGATGATGAGCGCGATTCTGTCAGGTTCGCGCACAGCGCGTTTGACGAAAGCGCTTGTCTTCGATTCGCAAATCGCTTCGCAAGTGTCTGGTTTTCAAAACTCCGCGGAAGACGTTGGTGTGTTTCAGGTGACGGTTGTGCCACGGCCCGAGAGTTCGTTGACCGATCTCGAGGCTGCGGTGGATCAGGTGATTCAGAAGTTCATCAGCGAAGGTCCAACAGCGGAAGAGTTGCAAAAGGCCAAGAGTGGACTGGAGTTGAGCTTCCTGCGTGGTTTGGAATCGAATCTGGGCAAAGCAAATCAGTTGATCAGCGGCGCCATATTTTATGGCAACCCGGGTTACTTCAAGACCGACTATCAAAAGACGCTGGCGGTAACCGCTGCTGACGTCAAGCGGGTTGCGCAACAATATCTGACGCGATCGCGAATCGTGCTGAGCGTTGTGCCGAAGGGTAAAAAGGATCAGGCCTCCAAAGCGACGGAAAGTGAAGCCGTCAGCGTGAATTCTGGAAGCCGTCGAGGAGGCAAATCATGAAACCACAAAGAAAATTAGTCGCCCTTGCGGCCGCGATACTTATCAGCGTTGCGCAAGTGGCGGCGGTTGCGCAACAGACTCTCGATCGGACCAAAACTCCGACGCCGGGAGCGATACCGGTGTTGCGTGTTCCGACCTGGACCAAAACCCAACTCGCGAACGGTTCCACTCTAATCGTCTCTGAACGGCGTGGACTGCCGCTCGTGAGTTTCACGATTACGTTTCTCGGTGGTTCGAATCAATTTGAACCGGCCGGAAAACGCGGGCTCGCATCAATGACCGCCTCGATGTTGTCAGAAGGTACCACTACCAAAACAGGCGATCAGCTCTCCGATGCGTTGCAACTTCTTGGTACCGGCGTCGGCGCTGGAGTGGGTGGGGAAGACGGATCGATTGGTTTCACTTCCACCGCACAAAACTTCGAAGCGACGCTCGCGATCCTTGCCGATATGATGCTCAATTCGACTTTTCCGGCTGAGGCACTCGATCGATTAAGGGCTCGCACATTAGTTGGACTGACACAGGCGAAGGACCAGCCGACCGTGGTGGGAGCGCAGGTGTTTGCCAAGATTCTCTACGGCGAAGCGCATCCGTATGGCCAGCGCGTTACCGAGACGTCAGTGAAAGCAATCACGCGTGACGATGTTGTCGGTTTTTCAAAAGCCTACTACCAGCCGGGTCGCGCGATCATTACTGTCGTCGGCGACGTCACTTCACTCAAGGCCAAGGCAGCCGTTGAAAAAGGTTTGGCGGCCTGGTCCAAAGCTGGAGATAAGCCAAACTTTGATTATCCGAAGGTGCCTGAACTGCAACCGGCGAAGATCTACCTGGTCGATAAACCGGGAGCGGCGCAGTCGGTCTTTAATATTGGTCTGCCTGGTCCATCGCGAAACACGCCCGATTACTTCGCGCTGCAGGTGTTGAATACGATTCTCGGTGGCCAGTTTCAATCACGGTTGAATGCAAACATCCGTGAGCAGAAAGGCTACAGCTACGGTGTCAATTCCGGGTTCAATTATGGCAAGGGACCGGGTGCGTTTCGCGCCGGTGGCTCGATCTTTTCGGCGAAGACTGATGCTGCGTTGATCGAGTTTATGAAAGAGCTGAAGGGAATCGTCGGCGAAAAGCCGATCACGGATGAGGAAGTGAAGACTGCGAAAGAGTCGTTGATTCAGGGGTTGCCGCAGCGTTTTGCTTCGGTTAACGGAATCAGCAACGCGATCACGTCGCTCGTCGTGCAGGGGTTGCCGGATGATTACTATCAGACGTATGCGAAAAACGTCTCGGCAGTGACGAAGGAAGATCTGCTGCGAGTCGCGAAGCGCTACATCGACTTGAATCATCTGGCGATTGTGATCGTCGGCGATCGTGCGGCGGTTGAAGCCGCATTGAAAGCGACGAATATAGCGCCGATTACGTATATCGACGTCGAAGGCAATCCAGCTTCAGCCCCAGCGGCTTCGTCAAGTAATTAACAAGCAACTGTAGGGGCGGCCCTCCGTGGCCGCTCTTGTCTGGAACTCAAAATCGTCTCACCTGGAGCGTTACGATAGGGGGAGACAAAGAAGTTTGGACGCTAGGGCGGCCACGGAGGGCCGCCCTACAATGATGCTTCCGTGGGGTCGTAGTCGAAGACGATGTTCATCAATGCGCGCGCGACGGATTCGGGGATGAGAGCGAGTCCGGTTCTTCGTAAGGCTCGAGCGAACACATTTTCCCACTGACCAACAGCGCCGTAGTAACGTGAGTATCGAGTAATCGCAGTGGTGCGTTGGTGACGACAGCGCTCGTATCTCCTCAAAGCCTCCTCACCCGCTCCGTATTTCTCAAAACATCTCGCGAGCACAAGCGCGTCTTCCATTGCCAGGCAACCACCCTGACCAAGATTGGGCGTCGTAGGGTGAATGGCGTCGCCCAGAAGTGTCAGCCGACCTGCGCCCCAGCTTCTGCTGGCCGGTCGATCGGAAACCCTCGTCTTCAAAATCGACGACGGTGGCGTGGCTTCGATCAACTCACGAACTGGCGCCCACCAACCTGCAAACAAGCGCAACAGATCATCTGAGCTTGAGTTTGCCGAAGCCCACCAGCCCGTTCGTCCTGTGCCTACCGGACCAATACCGAAACGTTGTCCGCGCCCGTGCAATTCGAAGCCCGCCGTCGGCGACAACGCCGCGAGAGTTATCGCAGAAGTGCCACGCCAGACCGCGTAGCCACGATCAACCGGATCGCCATCGTTGAGGAACTGCGAACGCACGCGAGAATGAATGCCGTCCGCGCCGACGAGAAAATCAGCTTCAATCGAATTACCATTCGCGAATGTCGCCACCATCTTCTCGTCTCGTTGTTTGTAATCGACGAGCTTGTGGTTGAGATGGATCGCCGCGGACGGCAGGGCATGCAGGAGAGTGTTCTGTAAATCTGCGCGATGTAGAGCTACTGCGGGTGTATTGCCTTTGATAGAGACGCGATTAATCACCACGCCTTTCGGATCCAGCCAGCATAGTTCTTCGACAACACCCGCGTGTTTGAGAATCTCGTCTGCGAGGTTTAAGCGCTCGAGAACGCGCATCGCGTTGGACCAAATCGCGATTGCCGCTCCGACTTCCAACAGTTCGGGCGCTTGTTCGAAAACTTCAGCCTCAAAGCCGGACTGTCTCAGCGCGAGGGCGGCCGTCAAGCCTCCAATGCCACCGCCGATGATCGCAATCTGGACCATGCGGCAGAGAGTAAACTATTTCGACTCACTTTCAGCCAACGATTTAATATGCAAAAGAACTCGATTGTGAATCACGTCAATGATCTCATCCGACCACAAATGCCAGTATGCCGCAGGCCAGAATCGATTCTGATACCACGTGGTTCCCTCGAGCAAGGTCGTTCCGTCCGGTAGCGATTTCAACTCAAACTGTCCTTTTCGGGCGACGAAATAATTTTCCAGATGCGGCGGTCGCAAACTGTTGTAGAGTGAAATCTCTTCCATTGCCGCCGGTTGGCCCACCACATCAAACGCCAGCAGACGTGGCTCATCCCAAACCGTGATCGGTTCCACGAAATCACCGGTTGAAAACTTGCAGTAGCGAACAGCGCCCACGCCTCGACCGCGCATTTCGGCTCGAATCGGATACGCGATTCCGGTCTTGAACAACGCTTCTGTCGGTGGCGGTAGTTCTGAAAACGTCACTACATGCTTCCAGACGGTTTGCAGATCGCTCTTAATCACCACCGACGTTTTCACTTCATAAACTGGAGGGGTTGGTCCCAGGGTATGTTCAGCTAGAATGAGACCCGGCAATAACAGAAACCCGAGGGAAACCGTCTGCAAAGTGCTGGTTGAAAAAGACGGACGCGACTGAAGTACGTAGCCAATAATGGCTCCAAATACTGCAAGCACGAGTGCGAGCGGTAAAGCCATCGCCAGGCAGATGGCTCCTTCGATCGCGAAGGCAAACAACACGCATCCCAGGATCCCCGTGGAGATAACTGCTACCAGCAGACACCTTCCCAGCGAGCGCGGCTCGTGAAAGCTGTAGATCAGAGTTGAGCTCAGTCCGAGAAAAAATGGAATGCCAACGAAGAGTCCCCAGCCGTAGTTGCCGAGTCCATTCGTGGTGAAAACTATTTCGATACCAGTGAGAAGCGCTGTCACCACGACTCCGAATGCGGCACTGCCAAATTCACTCTTTGGGATCCACCGGCCGACGCGCCCTGAAAGTCTTGATGGTTCATCCTCTGATGATGAGCTTGAAGGGACCGCGCACAGAAGGCCGAAAAAGAGGAGGTTGATCAGCGGTACAAAGAATAGGACCACCAGCCACAACGGTAAGTCGGCGTCTCTCAGTCGCCGCAACGTCAGCGTTACTCCTGACCAGATAAACGGTAGTGCAACCAGCAACAGCACGGTATAGAACGAGGTGTCGTTTGATGTCAGCGCCGAGATTCCTCGCGAGTTGTCGAAGATGAAGTAGTTAAAAAATCCCCACTCATATCCGAACACTGCCGCGAGTAGTCGATCGAGGTTGTGTTTCAGCGCCAATAAAACAGCGCCGGTCACGAGGTACTGGGTCCGGCCCACCCGGCCACGCCAGGTCCAGATATTGAACACATGTGGATTCAAGCAGCGCCTCCGTTCTTAAGAACACCAGCGCAGGTCGCCTGCGCAGAATGGACCAGGCTGAGGCAGTCCGCTGCGGATCTGCTCGGTAGTGAAGCGGCGCGTTGGCACCAGGTCGTACGGGAGTGGCACCACTGGTGAGCCGGCCTCAACAACGCCTTCCGATAAGATGCGAACCTGCGCGAGCGACGTGAGGGGAACTTTCATCGTGCGTTCGAAAACGTGGGCCATCAACTGGTGGCAAACGATCGGAAGCGGAAACATCAGCGGTTGTTTGCCGACGACTTCCGCCACGCGACGAACGGCTTCACTCAGATGGATCTCTTCCGGGCCGACGAGGGCGATCGTTTGTCGCTTCATCCGGCGATCGACCAGGGCCGCGCGCATCACGTGCACCAGATCTTCGATCGCGAGTGGTCGCACGCTTTTTTCTTTCAAACCAACGAGCGCAAAAACAGGGAAGGTATGCAGCGCATGGCTCAGGTGGTCCAGCATTTGATCGCCGCGACCATAGATCACACCGGCTTTGATGATCGTGTAATCAAGTCCGGAGTCGCGCACCGTTTCTTCGGCTGTCCATTTCGACTCGTGATACGGCGAGCCGCAACTTGGTCGCGCTCGCAGAAAGCTGGTCAGAACGATCTTGTCCACACCCGCAGTTCTCGCGGCTTCGACGACGTTGCACGTGGCCTCGATATGAACACGTTGGTAGGTTTGATCGCCAAATTCGCGATTGATGCCGGCGCAGTGAGCTACGGTTTTGCAACCGCGAAACAACTCGGTCAACGAAGCGACGTCAGACAGATCATTTGCGACGATTCGAGGATCGTGTTTTCGCGCGCGTCTTGAGATTAAAACCAGCTCGTGGCCTTCACTTTCGAGACGATGTGCCAGGTGTGTGCCAACAAACCCTGCTGCTCCGGTGATTGCAATTCGCATTGCTTTACTCCTTATTACGCTGCCTGTTCCCAGTTTGAAGTTCGGGAATCGAACCCTTGCTGGGCCAAATGTGTTTCAGAATGAAGGAAGTGTTGGTCGGGAACACTGGGCGAAGATACGAGGGTGGTTCGTGTGTTTAGTCGCGCGATCAGAAAGATGGTCCAGGCGACGACAAATGAACCACAAAATACTGCTGCAAGAAGGGCAATTAGATTGACCCTCCAATATTCATGTGAATAGACGTTGTATAAAAAGAGGCCGATCAGTGCGATGGGAATGTTTAGTACCACGCCCAGGGCAAGCAGTATTACTCGATGCGGCGAGCGGAAGGTTACGTAAGCACTCAGCCCGGCGTAACCGGCAGCTATGACTGGGAAAATTACGAGGTTAATTATGTCCGAAGGCTGGTCCACACTTTGTGCTTCAAACGCAACCGCCAGCACGATGACGACAAGAGTTCCGATACTCAGGAATCGCAACGGGTACGTACAAAGCGTTCCCAACAAACTCTTCGAACCAGCGCGGAATTCTGAGGTTGAGTCACCGACCGCAATGCTTCCAAAGGTGAAAAGCTCAAGTGGCTTCACCGGAGACCCGACGATCAGCGCTATTGGCGTGCCGCCCAGCAACGCGACGATCAAGGCCGTAGTAAGATCAGTGTCGCGCATCTGAAAGTTCAGACCCAGGAAGCTCACACATAAAGTTGCTGCGACACTGACGATCGCAACTCTCGTTGCCGCCCGTATCCGAATCCCCGTCAGGTAGTATCCAACCCACAGCAGCGTCGCTTTGATTACGCCAATGACGACGCCGATATAAATTGTGAAAAGCAGGAAGTAGACGAATGCTTACCAATTCGTTCAAAAGCAGTGAATTCGGCGAAACAAAAGAATCCTCCAATTGTTCCCCCGAGCAATCCCTGTGTGAGCAGGGTAACGAAGCTGATTTTCTCAGTTTGAAGAGATGCTTGCTTCGCGTTCATGATTATTCTCACAATCTCAGGCAGCTTTGTCTGGACCATCATCGTCGTCGTCGTCATCGAGCGACTCAGCCGCATCGCGTAGTTCATCCAACAGCTTCAGCGCTTGCTTGCGCAACGGTCGCATAAACGGATTGCTGGCGAGATGGATCAAGCGGTCGAGTAGCTCGACTGTCCGGTTGATCAGTCGATAAGTGCGCCGATGTTTCGCTGACGAATCGTGGATCCAAAACAGCACGATTCCCATGTGATAAACCCAGAGCAGGTAGGGAAGTTCGGCGCGCAGATCGCTGGGAATACGCGCTTTTGATCCCTCCAGCACCTTTTCAAAGACTTTAATGCTGGCTTGCCGCACCGGATCGGATTCATCGCCAAAGGGATTCAGCGGGCTCCGTGGGTTTGCGGCAGTTTTGAAGAGCACGCCTGCAAACTGGTGAAACGGCTCCATGATTTCGATCTTGGTCCGCACCACTTCCTGCAGGCGTGCTTTCAGGGTTTGCTGCTCTTCGAGCACCGGTTGAACCACGATCAAGTGCTCTTCGTGGATGCGTTGATAGAAGGCCTGGATCAGAAATTCCTTCGAGCGGAAGTAGTAATACGCGTTGCCGAGCGAAACGCCTGCCTTTTGGGCCACCGCGCGCATCGTGGTTTCGTCGTACCCGCGCTCGCGAAACATCTCGAGGGCAGTTTCAAGGATCCGCGTCTTGGTCTGATCGCCTTTGCCGATTTTGTCAGTCTTCTTTTTACGCATCGCGATGTTGATTTTTGAACACGTTCAACTATGCGCAGATTACGCCTGGGAGGAAAGCTTGTCAATAGATTTTTGAACTCGTTCAAAAATCAAAAAAGAGCATCTCTGCGGCCCTCTGCGTACCTCGGCGATCTCTGCGTATAAACCCCTACTCTCACGCAGAGATCGCCGAGGTACGCAGAGGGCCGCAGAGAAGAACCGCAAAGGCCGCAGAGAAGAACCGCAAAGTAAGACACGATCCGTGAGCGGGTGACCTTGGAGCCTGAGACCGGGTGTGGTATCGTTCCCGTTTTAGTAAATCGCCCTAAGGAGAAACTGATTGGCAGCTGAAGATTTAATCCCCGCACAAGGTGTCATCATCGATAAACAGCCCAACGCCTTCTTCAAAGTCCAGCTTGATAACAGCACACACGTGGTTTTGGCCGCCATCTCCGGCAAGATGCGCAAGAATCGCATCCGTATTCTGGTGGGTGATCGCGTGAGTGTTGAGATGTCGCCGTACGATTTGACGCGCGGCCGCATCACCTATCGATACAAGTAAATTTCCGATTGCCGAACGCCAATTGATCAAATTGGCAATTGGAAATCGGCATTTGGCAAATCACTTAAACTCGAACGATTTAATATAAGCTGCGAACGCCTCGTTCCACTGCGCGACCGTCTTTTCTGGTCCCACAAGCTTCACGAAATAAGGTCCATTCGGAGTTTCAACTACCGCTGCTCGCAGCCGGTACCCCGGCTGGTTGTGAAATGAGCCGCTGCCGGGCGCTGTCTCTGCGACGTAGGTTCCGGACAGATCCACTGTAGTGACCTTTAATCCGTTCACTTCCAAACGTTCTTCACGAGCATCCTTCGCCGTACTCCCGTCCGCCTGCTTGATCTGCGACGCCCAACGTTCGATGTTGGCGGCGGTCGACCCTCCCTGGTTTTGTCCGAAGTAATAAAGGACAAGCGATGCGTCCTCCGTGTCGGGGGCCGCCCGGGGCAGTTTGTACTGGGCCACCCGCATGCTGGAGCTCCTTTCTTCCGCTACCCAGCCGGTCGGAACTGTGAATTTCAATTCACTTTTTTGCGCCACCGCGACACTGTGAAGACTCACGACACAGACCACGACACTGAGAATTAGTTGGATTGGCTTTCGCATACCGCCATTTAAGCGCCGAAAGCGCCTAAATGCAAAGGATTGCCGTGACGCTGTCGATAGGGGCGTGTTAGTATGCCTTTCATCATGCGTGCCGATATCGTTCTAATACGGCTGATATTTACGGCAATACTGATACTAGCCGGTTACAATCTTTCGCCTGTGCCGAATCAATCCTGGCTGTCAGCCGGCATTGGCGCATTGATTGCGATTTGTATAATCGTTTTCGAACTCCGCATTCGGCGAGCCACTCTCAAAACGCTTATTGGCGCCGCAGCCGGATCTATACTCGGAATCATTGGGGCTTATTTGATCGGTACGCTGATCAGTCACCAACATTCCACGGCTCTTGGAGGAGAGGGCGGAAAAACTTTTCTGACCTTGTCCTTAACGTTCTTCATGGCCTATGTCGGGTTGATGGTCGGCGCCGCCAAGGGCGACTATCTCGATCTCTCCGCACTGGGCGGGATTTTCAGTGACAAAGTAGCTCGTCGCGATCTGAAGATTCTCGATACGTCGGTAATTATCGATGGTCGCATTGCTGACGTTGCTGAGACCGGATTTCTTACGGGGTCGTTAATCATTCCACAGTTTATCCTGCGTGAGTTGCAACAGGTGGCTGACTCGCCTGACTCATCCAAACGCCAGCGCGGCCGGCGCGGTCTCGATATGCTCAACCGGCTACAGAACAACAGTTCGCTGGACATTCAGATCGTCGAAACTGACTTTCCTTCGGTGCGGGAAGTTGATCTGAAGTTAATCGAACTGGGCAAACAACTCGATGCCGTGATCGTGACGAATGATTTCAACCTGAATAAAGTGTCCCAGTTGCGCGGAGTCAGCGTGCTGAATATTAATGAGTTGGCAAATGCGCTCAAGCCAGTCGTGCTCCCAGGCGAGGCAATGCGGGTTTTCATCCTGAAGGAAGGCAAGGAATACAATCAGGGCGTGGCCTATCTCGATGATGGCACGATGGTGGTAGTTGATAATGCGCGCCGGCTGATCGGCAAAAATGCCGACATTGCCGTTACCAGCGTGTTGCAAACCACTGCCGGCAAGATGATCTTCGGCCGTCTCTGGGAAGAAGCGGAAAATGGCGGACACAGCGAAATCCATCGCACCAACGGCACGTCGCGGCGCCAGATGCGCGAATCGCGCAATACTCCAGCGCCCGTCCGTATTTCGGAAAGCGAGCCGATCACGGAAAGCTGAAGCCGCCGGCTGGGCCATTTCCACCAGTTCCTAACTCTCTTCATGAACACCGCGATTATTGCCGCCGCCGGCGCTGGCACCCGGATGGCGAGCGATCGGCCGAAGCAATTTCTGCTGCTGGCAGGAACGCCGATAATTTTTCACACACTGAAAGTATTCGAGCAGTGTGACAGCATCAATGAAGTGATCGTAGTTTTGCCCGCGGAAGAGTCTGCGGGCTTCCTTTCGCTGGCGGGTAAGTTAGGCGTCAGGAAAGTCGCGCGCGTCGTACCGGGTGGAGCCACGCGAGCTGATTCGGTGAAGCGGGGATTGATGGCGATTCGATCCGCGACCGCGGAGATCGTTGCCGTGCACGATGGCGTTCGTCCCTTTGTAACCGTTGAAGAGATCGAGGCGACGGTGGCCGCGGCTCGTGCTGACGGTGCTGCGATACTTGCAGCTCCGGTCACTGATACGATCAAGCAGGTCGACGATCGCCGCGTTTTGAAAACATTGGATCGCAACGAATTACGGCGGGCTTTAACGCCACAATGTTTTCGTTATGAACTATTGCGACAGGCGTATCAGCAGTTGGACGTGAATGATCCATCGTTAACTGACGAGAGCACGCTCGTCGAACAACTCGGACACACCGTGACGATTGTTGAAGGCAGCGGAAGGAATATTAAGATCACGACGGCTGAGGATTTAATGATCGCTGAAGCGTTATTGAGTGATTGAGATTTGTGCTTTGAGATTTGTGCTTTGTACTTTGAGCTTTGTACTTTGTTATTGAAAGCACAAAGCACAAAGTACAAAGCACAAAGCTCGAAGCACAAAGCACAAAGCACAAAGCACAAAGCACAAAGCACAAAGCACAAAACCACCATGTTACGCATCGGTATCGGCACTGATACACATCGCCTCGTTAAAGGACGAGAGCTGGTCCTCGGTGGTGTGCTCATCAGTTCGGAACTTGGCGCCGACGGACACTCCGATGCCGATGCGCTCACGCATGCCATCGCCGATGCGATTCTCGGTGCTTTGTGTGAAGGTGACATCGGAATGCATTTCCCGGATAGTGATCCACAGTGGCGGGGTGCCAGTAGTCTTGAACTGCTTTCGCGAGTAATGTGGTTGGCGCGCGAACGCAGTCTCCACGTGGTTAATGTTGATTCGACGATTCTGCTCGAACGGCCAAAGCTCAGAAGTTATGTCGACTCCATGCGCGCAAACATCGCGGGAGTTTTGGGAGTTGAGACCGGTTGTGTAAGCGTCAAGGCTAAAACGGGTGAAGGCGTCGATGCGGTTGGGCAGGGGTTAGCTGTTACCGCCCAGGCCGCCGTACTGATGGAGAGTAATTAAGGAAACAGCTTGAGACCACAGGACGTCATAAGAAAAAAGCGAGACGGGCAAAGTCTAACGCGCGAAGAGATTGATTTCTTCATCGCCGGAGTTACCAGCGGCCGCATTGCCGACTACCAGGTCAGCGCTCTGCTGATGGCCATTTACCTCAACGGTATGGACCAGAGCGAGCAGCAGGCCCTCACGGAAGCCATGCTTAACTCCGGAAACATTCTCGATTTTTCCGACATTCCCAAACCAAAAGCAGACAAACATTCAACCGGCGGCGTCGGCGACAAGACGTCGATCATCATCGCGCCCCTCGTGGCGGCGTGTGGCGTGTGCGTGCCGATGATCTCCGGGCGGGGCTTGGGCCATACCGGCGGAACGCTCGATAAGCTCGAGTCGATTCCCGGATATCGAGTGGCGCTGAGCGCGACCGAGTTCAAGCAGGTTTTGGACAAGGTCGGTTATGCAATGGCCGGACAAACCGCTGAACTGGCACCGGCAGATAAGAAGATGTATGCCCTGCGCGATGCGACTTCAACCGTGGAAGCGATTCCGCTGATCGTTGCTTCGATCATCTCCAAAAAGGGCGCTGCCGGTCTCGACGCGATGATTATCGACGTAAAAGTTGGTAATGGTGCGTTTATGCGGGAGGAAGCGAGAGCGAAAGACCTGGCCCATGCACTCGTGAGCACCGGAAACTCCTGTGGAATAAAAACGCGGGCGTTGCTGACTGACATGAACCAGCCGCTTGGCGCCGCGGTGGGTAATTCGATCGAGATTGAAGAGTGCATCAACATATTACGTGGTGAAGCAAACGAAGCGGCAAAGCCGGTGCTGGATTTATCAGTTGAACTTTCGGCCCACATGCTGATGCTGGCGAATGTTGACGAGACGATTGAGGCAGCACGCGCGCGTTTGCAGAATGTGCTCGATTCGGGAAAAGCGCTTGAATGCCTGCGCGGCAACATCGAGGCGCAGGGTGGTGACCCGCGGGTTTGTGATGCACCGGGCAGTTTTCTGCCTTTAGTCAAAGAAACCGTTAAGGTAGAATCCCCCCGCTCTGGCTTCATAACAAGAATCGATACCACGGAGATCGGTCACGCGATCGCGGCAATCGGCGGCGGGCGCGTGCGCATCGAAGACACAGTGGATCCCACGGTTGGTTTTACTTCCGAGTTGAAGTTAGGTGATCAGGTTCAGGCCGGCGAGGCGATCGGTATCGTCTACTGTGCGGATGCCGATGGGGCTGCAGAAGCTGCGCGCCGGATTCAAGCCGCGTATCACGTCGAAGATGAACCATTGGCAGAGCGACCGGAGTTAGTGAAGGAGATTGTGAACGAATGAACGACCAAAGACATTTCTCTCGCAGCGGCGCAACGGCGCAGCGTTATACCTTCGACTTTACGTTGCGTCGCTGCGCCGCTGCGAGAGAAAAAACCTTGGTCGTCACACTGCTTCTGGCATCACTTCTCGTAGCGACACTATTTCTATCAGGCTGTAGTGGAAGTTCCGCGGCCGAGGATCGTTCAAAGATTCACGTCGGTATCGTTTTTGACATCGGCGGTAAAGACGACCGCTCATTCAACGCCGCTGCCTGGGAAGGGGTGCAGCGCGCCGCCAAGGATCTTCCGATCGTGCTGCGCGATATCGAACCCGGCACACCCAACGCCATCGAACCCGCGATGCGCGCGTTCGCCGAACGAAATTTCGACTTGATCATCGGCGTCGGATTTGCCCAGGCCCCAATCATGGAGCACGTGGCGAAAGACTATCCGAACATTCAATTCGCCATCATCGATGGTGTTAGTAAACTGCCCAATGTCGCGTCGCTCGTGTTTAAAGAGCACGAAGGCTCATACCTCGTCGGAATCCTCGCGGCCAAAGCTTCGCGCACCGGCACCATCGGTTTTCTAGGTGGGATGGACATTGGCTTGATTCATCGTTTTGCGAAAGGCTATGAAGAGGGCGCCAAAGCCGTAAACCCGAACATCCGCGTGATTGAAAACTACGTCGGCGTTACAGATTCGGCCTGGAACAACCCTGGCAAAGGCAAAGAACTTTCGCTCGCGCAGATCGGCAAAGGTGTTGACGTAATCTTCACGGCCGCCGGCAATTCGGGCCTCGGCGCTTTCGATGCGGTCGAGCAACAGGGAAAACAGAACGGTCGCGCAACGCACTTTGTGATCGGTGTTGATTCCAATCAGAACATGGTCAAGCCCGGCTTTGTTCTCACAAGCATGGTGAAGCGTGTCGATAACGTTGTTTACGACATCGTCAACGACGTCGTGAATCATCGCTTCTCACCGGGCCTGCACGTTTTTGGTCTGGACAAGGACGGCGTCGGCTACGCGATGGACGAATACAACAGAGAACTTGTTTCTCCTGAGGCCATTCAACAAGCGGAAGAAGCGAAGAAAAAGATCATCGGCGGAGAGATTAAAGTCACAGACGCAATGGGAGGCTAGTATTTTGTTTTTTGTACTTTGAACTTGGTTGCTTACCTCACGAAGCAATGGTAAAGACAAACTTTGAAAAACTGCGAGTGTACCAACTAGCTGAGAAACTCGCTGATCAGATTTGGAAAATTGTTATAACGTGGAGCCATTTCGCGAGAGTGACTATCGGCCAACAGGTTGTTGATGCAGCTGACGGGGTAGGAGCCAATATTGCAGAAGGGACTGGCAGAGGAAGCCTTCAAGATAATAGAAGATTCGTCAGAATAGCCCGTGGATCATTGTACGAGACTAAACATTGGCTACGTCGAGCATACAAACGAAAGTTACTAACGGATTCGCAGGTCCGTGATCTGAAACCGCTTGTTGATGAACTCTTGCCAACACTCAACGCGTATTTCCGATCCCTGGATGATGCTATAAAGAAAACAAAAACAAAGCACTAAGCTCAATTGTCCTCGATGCTTGAACTCCGACAAATAACCAAAAGATTTGGTGACGTTCTCGCTAACGATCACGTAAACATCGTCGTCAAACCCGGAACGATTCACGCCATCGTGGGCGAGAACGGGGCCGGGAAGTCGACTGCGATGCGAATCGCTTACGGCTTCTATACTCCGGATAGCGGCGAGATTGTTGTTGACGGTCAGGTGCGCGATATCAAGTCGCCGCACGATGCCATCGCTCTTGGTATCGGCATGGTCCACCAGCACTTCATGCTGGTTGAGACGATGACCGTTGCCGAGAACATCGTGCTCGGTGCTGAACCGGGAACGAGCCTCGCCCTCGATCTCAAGAACGCAGCCGCGCAGATCCGGCAGTTATCCGAAGAGTTTAAACTCGCCGTTAACCCAAACGAACCGGTCGAGCATTTATCCGTCGGTCAGCAACAACGCGTCGAATTGTTGAAGGCGTTGTATCGACACGCGCGGTTGCTGATTCTTGACGAACCGACTGCCGTTTTAACGCCGCTGGAGGTCGAAGAATTTTTCGTGATCCTGCGGCGCATGCGCGAACAAGGGAAGACCGTCATCATCATCACGCACAAGCTTTCTGAAGTGCTTGCTATCTCGGATGAAGTAACAGTGATGCGCGATGGCAAAGTCGTCGGCAGCGTGCAGACCAAAGAGACGAATGCCGCCGAACTCGCGCGTCTGATGGTCGGTCGTGAAGTGTTGCTGCGGGTGGAAAAACCCGAGGCGAAAGTCGGCCGGGCGCAACTCGAAGTCAGAAGTCTGTCAGTCGCCGATAAAAGCGGAAAGAAACGAGTTAACGCAGTTTCTTTTGAAGTTCGCAGCGGCGAAATCGTCGGCATCGCGGGAGTTGAAGGAAACGGACAAACAGAACTGATTGAAGCGCTTGCCGGCCTGGTCGAACCGGAACGGATGACCGGTGAGATCAACTTCGAAGGCAAAACCCTGAACAAACTCGGCGCGCGGGTGAGACGCGAACTCGGTATCGCGCATATACCTGAGGATCGTCATCGTCGTGGTTTGTTACTCGATTTTAGTTTGGCGGAGAACTCGATCCTGGGCGTGCACTATCGTCCTCCGATTGCCGCCATTGCCGGTGGAATCATTCTCGACGAAAACGCGATTCAGCGACGTGCAGGCGAGATCATCAAAGCCTTCGACGTTCGTCCGCCAAACGCCGCGCTTCCGGCGCGGGCTTTGTCGGGTGGTAATCAACAAAAGCTGATCATCGGACGTGAATACCGGGTTGAGCCAAAGCTATTGCTGGTATCGCAACCGACGCGCGGCGTGGATATCGGCGCGATTGAGTTTATTCACCGGCAGCTCGTGGGATTGCGTGACAATGGTTGTGCGATCCTGCTCGTGTCAGCCGAACTCGAAGAGGTGACGAGTCTGTCCGATCGTCTGTTGGTTATTCATGAAGGCCGGTTTGCCGGCGAGGTCGATCCGAAAGTAGCGACCATGGAAGAAATTGGATTGTTGATGACTCGTGGGCATTAAGGAGCTTTGTACTTTGAGCTTTGTGCTTAGTGCTTAGTGCTTAGTGCTTAGTGCTTTGAACTTTGTACTTAGTGCTTTGTAATTTGTTATTAACAATAAGCACAAACACAAACAACAAAGTACCAAGTACAAAGCACCAAGTACCAAGTACAAAGCACCAAGTACCAAGTACAAAGCACTAAGTACCAAGCACAAAGCACAAAGCCCCAAGTACAAGAAAACTCAATGACAAAACTCGCGCGTGAGCTTTTGTTCCCCCTGATTGCGGTGCTTGCGGCCTTTATTGTCGGCGGCATCCTGATACTTATCGTTGGCGATAATCCGTTCACCGCTTATCGCTTGTTGCTGGGTAGCGCGCTGTCGTGGCCGGATGGCATTGGCTACACACTCTTTCACGCCACGCCACTGATCTTCACTGGTCTCGCTGTGCTGGTGGGTTTTCGTTGTGGACTCTTCAACATCGGCGCCGAGGGCCAACTCTACATCGCTGCATTTGCGACCGCCTGGGTGGGAATCACGTTTGCGAATCTAACCTCGTGGTTATTGATTCCGCTTTGTTGTCTGGCCGCGATTCTGGTGGGCGCGTTTTGGGGAGCTATTCCGGGCGTGTTGAAAGCACGTTTTGGATCGCATGAAGTTATCAACACGATCATGTTGAACTTCATTGCGGTCGCGCTTGTCAGTTACTTTACGCAGTATCACTACAAAGTTCCGGGCGATCCGATACTGCAAACCGCACCGATTGGACCAGGGGCACACATCCCGCCGCTCGGAAAGTTTGTTCCCGGATTTCCGGAGCGGATTCCGCTGAACGTCGCCTTCCTTCTCGCACTGCTCTGTTGTCTGCTGGTTTATATTTTTCTCTGGCGCACCAAGTGGGGCTACGAGATACGCGCGACCGGTAGTAATCCATTCGCGGCGGAGTACGGCGGTATTTCAATCCGTAAACAGATTGTGCTCGCGATGTCTGTTTCCGGCGCACTCGCCGGCATGGTGGGAATCAATGAAGTTCTCGGTAATCGACATCTTTACTACGACGGTTTCTCGGATAACTACGGCTTCACTGGAATCGCCGTGGCGTTATTGGGCCGTAATCATCCGGTGGGTGTGATACTCGCTGCACTGTTGTTTGCGGCACTGCAACACGGTGGCATCTACGTCGATGGATTTTCTGAGTATTTAACTAAAGACATCGTGCAGGTATTGCAGGGCGTCATCATTTTGTTTGTGGCGGCTGAAGCTTTCTTCAAGTGGATCGTGGGAAAACGGCTTCCCGGAAAGGTTTGAGACTGCAGGCATGAAAGATATTTTCACCTTCACGCTCATCGCATCAACGATTCGGCTCGCGACTCCACTCGTGCTCGCAGCGCTTGGTGGTCTGTTTTCAGAACGATCCGGCGTCATCAATATCGCACTTGAAGGAAAGATGCTGGCGGGCGCTTTTACTGCCGCAGCGGTTACCTACGCGGCCGATACGCGCATGGGACTTGGCGCCGCGAGCCCGTGGGTTGGTTTGCTCGGTGGGATGATAGCCGGTTTGTTCATTGCGGCGATCTACGCTGTGAGCTGTATTCGATTCAAAGCCGATCAGGTTGTTAGTGGCGCTGCGATCAATATTCTGATGCTCGGCATACCCGGCTTTTTGAGTGGCGCACTTTTTCTTTCCTCTGGTTCAACACCGCAAATTCCGAAGGACCACCTGCTGCCACAGTCACCGTACATCGTTGCGATCGCGATCCTCGCACTCGTCGCCGGTATCTGGTACGTGCTCTACAAAACGCCTTTCGGACTGCGCTTGCGATCGGTTGGTGAAAACCCCGAGGCCGCGGATGCCGCGGGTGTCAGTGTAGCCAAGATCAGATACTCCGGAGTTTTGCTGGCGGGCGTACTCGCCGGTATGGGCGGAGCTTACCTTTCAATTGGCCAGTCGTCGTTGTTCACTCGAAACATGACGGCCGGTCGCGGTTTTATCGCCCTCGCGGCGTTGATTTTCGGCAAATGGCGTCCGGTGCAAACGCTGCTCGCGTGTTTGTTGTTCGGCTTTACTGAAGCAGTGTCGATTCAAATGCAGGGCGTTTATAAGTTGCCGTCGGGCGAAGACATTCCAGTGCAATTCATTCAAATGGTTCCTTACGTCTTGACCATTGTGGTGCTGGCGGGCTTTATTGGATCGTCACGGCCACCACGAGCATTGGGTATACCCTACCAGAAAGAGAAGTAACGGGGTTTTGGAAATGGTTGAGCGCAAGGCAAGCACGAGTCTTTACGAACGCGTCGAACACGCCACCCGGATCATCAGAGCAAAAATAAATGTCGAGCCGCGAATTGCCGTGGTGCTCGGTAGCGGCCTCGGTGCCTTTGCGGACGACTTTGAAGAAGCAGTCAGCATTCCTTACGAGGAGATACCGGGCTTTGCGCAGTCGACCGCGCAGGGGCACGCTGGGCGTTTGGTAATCGGTAACGTTGACAACGTGCCGGTTGTAGCGATGCAGGGTCGGTTTCATTACTACGAAGGCTACTCGCTGGAAGAAGTTACCTTTCCGATTCGCACTTTTGGATTACTCGGCGTAAAAACTCTCGTTCTTACTAATGCTGCCGGCGGTGTGAATGTCGAACTGAACCAGGGCGCGTTGATGGTGATCAGCGATCATCTCAACCTGATGGGTGTGAATCCGCTGCGTGGACCAAACGACGAGCGCTTTGGACCACGGTTTCCGGATATGTCGGCGGTTTACGCGCGGGAGTTGCAGGAGTTAGTGATCGACGAAGCGAAAGCGATTGGCGTGGAAGTACGGCGTGGCATCTATGGCGCGCTTTCTGGTCCAAGTTATGAAACGCCGGCAGAGATAGTTGTTTTGCGAAATCTCGGGGCGGATGCTGTGGGAATGAGCACCGTGCCGGAAGCGATCGTGGCGCGGCACATGGGACTCGAGGTGCTGGGTATTTCGTGTATCACGAATATGGCGGCAGGTATTGGTGATGAGCCGATCAATCATGAGGAAGTGATGGCGACCGGCGATCGTGTGCGGGAGACGTTTGCGGAGCTGTTGCAGAGAGTGATTGGGGCGATCAGTCGCAGAGGCGTTGGACCAGGTTAACAAGATGAACAAGATGAAACAGGATATACAGGATATACAGGATATACAGGATAAATCTTGTTAATCTTGAAAATCTTGTTAATCCTGTGACGTGGTCATTGAAGGTTTAAGTGAGCATGATAATTGGCATCTCAGGCGGCACCGGTTCAGGGAAGACGACAATAGCAAATCGCATCCTTGAATCAGTCAGCGCCAGCGAAGTAGTTTTTATCCAACAGGATTCTTACTACCGTAACCTCACGGATCTCCCGCTCGATTACCGCGGGGTCGCAAATTTCGACCACCCCGACGCGCTCGACAACGAATTGCTCGTCAATCACGTGCGACGTTTGAAGGCCGGCGAAGCGATTGAATTACCGCTTTACGACTTCAAAACTCATTCGCGTTTGAGTGAAACGCGATCGGTGGCGCCCAAGCCAATTGTCATCGTCGAAGGCATTTTGATCTTCGCCGATCCGCGCCTGCTCGAGCAGATGGATATCAAAGTATTTGTTGACACGCCTGACGATATTCGCTTCATTCGTCGCTTGCGACGCGATATCGCTGAGCGTGGTCGCACGTTGGAATCAGTTATCGAACAATACCTGGCGACCGTCAGGCCCATGCACATGCAGTTCGTGGAGCCGTCGAAGCGCCATGCTGACGTTATCATTCCCGAGGGTGGTCATAATCTCGTAAGTATCGATCTGTTGAGCGGAAAAATTCGCGAGAGGCTGGCCAGTGTTTTATCAACTGTTGGAGGTCAACTTTGAGCGAAGATTTAGAGTCGCTGATTGAAACGGCGAAAAAAGCCCGCTTGCAATCGGTGGCGCCCTTTTCAAATTTTCTTGTCGGCGCGGCGGTGCGCACCGCCAGCGGCAACGTTTACACCGGCTGTAATGTCGAGAGCGCAAGTTATGGATTAACGGTTTGCGCCGAACGCGTCGCGATCTGGAAAGCGCTTTCCGAAGGAGAACGGCAGTTCACGGAACTGGCAGTTGTCGCCGATACCGAAACGTTAACGCCGCCATGTGGCACGTGTCGCCAGATAATCTGGGAGTTTGCCCGAGGCGCGACGATTGTGTTTGCGAATCTCAGCGGAAAGAGCGAAGAATTTCATATCGCCGATTTGCTGCCGCGCGCTTTTGATGCGCGTTTTTTGAAGAAGACCTAAATTCGTTATCAAATCCGCGTTAACCTGTGGCTCTAATATGCTGAAAATTTCATTAGCCTCGCTATTGCTACTGATTATGACTTCAACTGCCACTACTCAAACTCGCAGGCAGCGCGGTGAATCGGTCGATCTGCTCGTAATTGGGGGCACGATCGTCACCATGGACCAGTCACGCCGAGTTATCCCGGATGGCGGTATTGCCGTATCGCAGGGCCGCATTGTGGCGATTGGAGCACGAGCGGAGATCGAGCGCCGTTACAGTTCACGCCAAAAGATCAATGCGAGCGGCAAAGTGATCACGCCCGGTTTGATCAATGGTCATACTCACGTGCCGATGGTCCTGTTTCGTGGTCTGGCAGACGATCTCGATCTGCAGGAATGGCTGACGAAGTACATCTTTCCGGCTGAAGCCAAAAACGTCACGGAAGAATTTGTGCGGGTGGGGGCGCGGCTCGGCCTCGCCGAGATGATTCGCGGTGGGACCACCACCTACTGCGACATGTATTACTTCGAAGACGCGATTGCCGATGAAACTGCGAAAGCCGGCGTGCGTGGAGTGCTTGGCGAAACCGTAATCGATTTTCCGGTCGCGGATAACAAGACCAATGCCGAAGCGATGGCTTACGTCGAGAAGTTTGTGGCGCGTTGGAAAGGTCACGAGCTGATCGTGGCCGCGATTGCGCCGCACGCTCCGTACACCGTTTCAGAAGATCATCTCAAGGCTGCCCGCGCTTTTTCTGATCGCACTGGGGCGCCGATCGTCACTCACATTTCAGAAACGAAGCGTGAAGTTGACGATAGTGTCAAAGCTAAAGGGGCGAGCCCGGTGGCTTATCTCGAACGGATCGGTTTTCTGAATGACAAAGTGATTGCCGCGCACATGGTATGGCCGCAGGGCAGTGACATTTCCATTTTGAAGCGCCGCGGAGTAGGCGTGATTCATAATCCGCAGTCGAATATGAAGCTCGCGTCGGGAGTGGCGCCGGTCCCAAAGATGATGACGGAGAACCTGCTGGTAGGGTTGGGGACTGATGGCGCGGCTTCGAATAACGACCTGAATATGTGGGAAGAGATGGACACGGTCGCGAAGCTGCACAAGGTTTTTACCGGCGATCCGAAGGTCATCTCGGCGCAGCAGGCATTTGAACTGGCCACCATTCGCGGAGCTGAGGCGTTACATCTCGAGAAGGAAATCGGGTCGCTGGAAACCGGAAAGCGCGCGGATCTGGTGGTCATCGACCGCGACACGTTGAATCAAATACCGCTTTACAACGTCTATTCCGATCTGGTCTACGCAACCAAGGCCTCAGATGTCGAAACGGTCGTCATCAACGGTCGCATTGTCATGCGCAACCGGCGACTTTTGACCCTGAACGAAACAACTATCAAAACCGAAGCCCGCGCCTACCGCGACCGCATCATCAAGAGCCTCGGCACGACCAGTTCGCAGTAATGATCAGCCACGGATGCACACGGATTAATGACTGATGATTCATTGGATAAATCCGTGTTCATCTATGGCAAAATAATCCCCGCTTGCCTCATTGGGCCTTAATGGCCATAATAGGCGTCGTCAAATTGATACCAACTCTAGCGAGCATGAGGCTCGCTTTCGCATTTCAGGAGCCAGCAATTTGAGTTCTTTTTCGTACTTTCGCCCGTACATCCATGGAATTCTCCCGACACTCCTTATTCTAGTTTCAGCCGCTGTCGCGGTGGGCCAGTCTACCGGCTCGCTTGAAGAGGCGTCCGTTAATCCTGCTCTCAAACGGATTGAACGGGCTCGTGCGCTGGCGGCGGTACATCAGCTTCAGTCTGCGGCCGTCGAACTGGAAAACATTCGCGCCACCGTCAACGACGTAACGCTGCGAAATGTAACCACACTGATGCTGCTCGGGATTTATCTGGAAGACGGAAACTACGGGCGCTCGCAGCATCTCCTGGAAGAGACATTTCAAAGCCGTGCGGCGCAAAAAGAAGAATCGATGCGGACGTATTTCGCCGCTGCCGGCCAGACTGTCAACGGCGTCCGCGCGCACCTCGCGAGATATCGCAGTTATGGCATCAATTACAGCGATGCAAATCTTCCCGCTGAAGCCGGCGCCGATCTCGATCGAGTTCGGACTCTGCTCGAGCGACTAATCTCGCAGGCCCAGGAAATCGCCAAAGACCCGAATCGCGGCTATGAGGCATTCGCATTGTTGGAAGACGTGCTCGGCATCCGTCTGACGCTCGCGCGAAACGCCGAAGACCAGGCCAAATGGCAGGCGGAACATCTCAGTGCGAGAGAGAAGATCGCCTCGTCGCATTTTCAGGTGAATTCGCTTGGTCGTTCACAGGCTCTGAATGCGGTCACCAACAAGATTCCCAATCCATTCGCGGCGAAGCCGGATTCGGCCGCGGGCCCTGAAGCAGCGGCGCCTGATGCAAACCCGCCGGCGACTGCGCCCCCATCTGCGTCGCCCACAACTGAACTGCAACTCGTGAGTGCCGGTTCACTAAGTGGCCGTGAAACCAAACGAGTCACGCCAAGCTACCCGCAGGCTGCTAAAAGTCATAGCATTACCGGAACGGTTCGCGTGTTTGCGATCATTGACGAAGCCGGAAAGATTTGGATCACAAACACGGATGGCCCTGCGCTGCTAAAAAACGCCGCCGAGGATGCCGCGCGCCGCTGGATTTTCCCGCCGTCGACTTTTAACGGCAAACCGGTGCGCATTGCCGGTTACCTCGATTTCGAATTCAAACTGTAGCCACCGATACACCAGATTCTTAAGCCGATTAACGCGGATTTTTCCCATCCGTATTTATCTGTCTTTCCAATCCGTTAGATCCGTGGCAATCTTGACTTAAAAGTAAGGTTTAGCTAACATGCCTCCAGCTAATAAGTTATGAAGATATCCGCTCAAGAAGAATATGGCCTGCGGTGCCTGTTGCAGCTAGCGCGGGCAGAGATTATGGGTGAGTCGCTGACACTGTCGCAACTGGCCCGTCTCGAAGGGATTTCGACCGCAAATGCCGGTAAGTTGATGTGGATCTTGAGCAAAGCAGGGCTGGTTCAATCCACTCGAGGCACGAAGGGCGGTTACGCCCTGGCACGACCCGCTTCCGACATTCGTCTGAATCGCGTGATCCGGGTGCTCGAGGGTGAACCAGCGGAATCGCATTGCAAGAGTTACGCGGGAGTTCTCGATGCCTGTGTTCACACGGGCGACTGCGGCATTCGACCGGTGATCATTGAGTTGCACCAAATTGTCGATAACGCGCTCGCGGATATCACGCTTTCTCAGTTGCTGGGAACTGAGGCAAACGTCGATGCGGCTTTGCACCAGATTCAGGGAATAAACAAAGATAATCGAGTTTAGAAGAGACTGATGAGTACAGCAGAATTTTTAAGTAAACAGGAATACAAATACGGCTTCGTAACCGACATCGAGTCGGACGTCATTCCACGCGGCTTAACGGAAGATACTATTCGCCTGATCGTTGAGAAGAAGCAGGAACCGGAGTGGATGCTGGAGTTTCGGCTGAAAGCCTACCGCCAGTGGCTGACGATGACGGAGCCAACACACTGGCCCAACATTTCTTATCCGAAGATCGACTACCAGGACGTCATTTATTACAGCGCGCCGAAGCAGAAGGTGACCAAAGCGAGTCTCGACGAAGTCGATCCTGAACTGCTGCGCACGTTCGAGAAACTTGGCATCCCGTTGACGGAACAGAAACAACTGGCGGGCGTCGCGGTTGATGCTGTTTTCGACTCGGTTTCAGTCGCCACCACCTACAAGGAAAAGCTGAAGAAACACGGTGTGATCTTCTGCTCGTTTACGGAAGCGATTCGCGACTATCCCGAACTCGTCAAGAAGTATCTCGGATCGGTTGTGCCGACGAACGACAACTTTTTCGCGGCGTTGAATAGCGCGGTGTTTTCTGACGGAAGTTTCTGTTTCATTCCCAAGGGCGTGCGCTGTCCGATGGAGTTGTCGACTTACTTCCGCATTAACAATGCAGAGTCAGGACAGTTTGAGCGAACGCTGATCGTTGCCGAAGAAGGTTCGCACGTTTCATATCTCGAAGGTTGCACGGCGCCGAAGTTTGATAAAAACCAGCTTCACGCCGCGGTGGTGGAACTGATCGCGCTCGACGATGCGCAGATCAAATACTCGACGGTCCAAAACTGGTACGCCGGCGATGAAGAAGGACGCGGTGGTATTTATAACTTCGTCACCAAGCGTGGTAAGTGCGCCGGACGCAACTCAAAGATTTCCTGGACGCAGGTCGAAACCGGCTCGGCGATTACCTGGAAATATCCGTCCTGCATACTCCAGGGCGACAATTCGATCGGTGAGTTTTATTCAGTTGCGTTGACGAATCATGCGCAGCAGGCCGATACCGGCACGAAGATGATCCATCTCGGCAAAAACACGCGCTCGACGATTATCTCGAAAGGCATTGCGGCTGGTAAATCAAACAACAGCTATCGTGGGCAGGTTAAGGTGATGCCGAAGGCCGAGGGCGCGCGCAACTATACGCAGTGCGACTCGATGCTGATCGGTTCAACCTGCAGTGCGAGCACTTTTCCGTACATTGAAGTGATGAACAACACTTCGAGTGTCGAGCATGAAGCATCAACCTCGAAGATCAGTGAGGAACAGTTGTTCTATTTGCAGCAACGAGGAATTTCTCAGGAAGACGCCGTGTCGTTGATTATTAACGGTTTTTGCAAAGACGTTTTCCTCCAGTTGCCGATGGAGTTTGCGGTTGAAGCGACGCGGTTGCTGGGTCTGAAGTTGGAAGGCAGCGTTGGGTAAAAAAGCCACGGATTTACACAGATAAACGCGGATAAGAATTAAATTCATATCTGTGTTATCCGTGAAAATCTGTGGCCTTAATTTGGAGACGGTTTTTAAATGTTAGAGATTCGAAATTTACACGCAGGTATTGATGGCAAGGAGATCCTCAAGGGCATCAACCTGACGATTAATAAAGGCGAGATTCACGCCATCATGGGACCAAATGGGTCCGGCAAGTCGACGCTGGCTAAGGTGTTGGCCGGTCATCCGCAGTATGAAGTCATTGCGGGCGAGGTTATTTACGAGGGACGCAATCTGCTCGAGTTGTCGCCGGATGAACGCGCGCGCGCGGGCGTGTTCATGGCTTTTCAGTATCCAATCGAAGTTCCGGGCGTTTCGAATGCGCAGTTTTTGCGACTGGCTTACAACGAGAAGCAAAAACATCTCGGCGCAGAAGAACTCGATCCGCTTGAGTTTAAAGACCTGCTGAAAGAACGAGCGAAAGTAGTGGAGATGGATGCGAGTTTCATGACGCGCTCCGTCAACGAAGGCTTTTCGGGTGGTGAAAAGAAGCGTAACGAGATACTGCAAATGGCAGTGCTCGAACCAAAGCTGGCCGTGCTCGACGAAACGGATTCCGGCCTCGACATTGACGCACTGCGTATTGTCGCCGGCGGTGTAAACCAACTGTTGACGCCGGATAACGCGATCATCGTGGTTACGCATTACCAGCGATTGCTGAACTACATCGTGCCGGATTTTGTACACGTGCTGGCAGGCGGCCGTATCGCGCGCGAGGGCGGCAAGGAGTTAGCACTCGAGCTCGAAGAAAAGGGCTACGACTGGATCACGACCCCAGAGCATAACGGGAAAGGAGCGGTGGTGCCGGCGCAGTAGGAATGGTTACCGAATTAGCGAAGTCAGAAAATAGTTATCAAACGGCGTTTCGCAATGTGCGCGAGTCGTCGCCCACGGCTCCATGGTTGGAGTTGGTGCGCAGCAGCGCGATGGAGCGGTTTGAGCAGTTGGGATTTCCGTCAGTCAAAGACGAAGACTGGAAATACACGAACCTTGCGAACCTTGCGAAAGAAAATTTCATTCCCGCGAGCGGCGCTGGTGAGATCGATGCCAGCCGCTTTGCTTATCCGGAGACTGCAACCGCTCACCTTGTAGTTGTGAATGGGTTCCTGCGCGAGGATCTTTCCGTAAGAACCGGTCTCGAACAGGTCGTCGCGGTTGATCTGTTCAACGCCGTGAATGATGCGCGCTACAACAAGATTGTACGCAAATATCTCGCGTGCAATGCCGGTTATCACAATAACGGTTTGACGGCTCTGAATACTGCGTTCGTCCAGTCGGGGGTGTTTATTTGCCTGCCGAAGAACGTGAAACTGGACCAGCCATTGCAGGTATCGTTTTTAGCTCAGGGTGAGCATGCAGCGAGTTTTCCGCGACTGCTGGTAGTGGTTGAAGAGAACAGCTCTGCGACGTTGATCGAGAATTTTGTGGCCGCCGGTGAAGGGAAGTACTTCACCAACGCGATCGCTGAGGTCGTTCTTAAAGACGGAGCACAGCTCGACCACTATCGAATACAGCGTGAAAGCAACGATGCTTTTCACGTCTCGACAACTTCTGCGGAACTCGGTCGTGCGAGCCGTTACCATACGACGTCGATCAATCTCGGTGCGCATCTGTCACGACATGATGTGTCTGTCGTGATGGACCATGAAGGGGCGGAGACGTCAGTTGATGGTCTTTACATGGTTGGCCAGGATCAGCATAGCGATACGCATTCGGTGATCGATCACAAAGTGGCGCATTGCAGCAGTCACCAGTTGTACAAGGGAATTCTCGACTACAACGGGCGGGCGGTTTTCAACGGCAAGGTATTTGTTCGCGAAGGTGCGCAGAAGACTGATGCGCTGCAAACAAATAAGAACTTGCTGCTCTCGGACAAAGCACGTGTCGATACGAAGCCGCAGCTGGAGATTTATGCCGACGATGTGAAGTGTGCGCACGGAGCAGCCGTGGGCCAGATCGATCCGGATGAACTGTTTTACCTGCAGGCGCGTGGCATCGGCCCCGAGCTGGGGCGCAGTTTGTTGACGTATGGTTTCGCCGAAGAAGTGATTGGGAAGATCAAGATCGAGTCGATCCGATCGCAACTCGACCAAATTGTGCTGCGGCAGTTGCATACATCGTTAGAGACTTAATTTCTTCTCTGTGCAACCTTTGTGTTCTCTGTGTCTCTGTGGTTCATGGGCTCTAACAAATCAACAACCACAGAGACACAGAGAACACAGAGGTTGCACAGAGAAAGCAGGAGTTAGCTGTGAGTAGCAGTACGCAATCAACTCTCGAACCGGTTGTTTCAGACACGTGGGATGTGGAGCGCATTCGCGCCGACTTTCCGGTGTTGCACCAAACGATTAACGGCAAACCGCTGATTTATCTCGACAATTCCGCTTCGTCTCAAGTCCCGCAGGTTGTCATCGATCGCGGCAGCGTTTATATCGAGCAGGAACACTCAAACATTCATCGCGGCGTTCATTACCTGAGTCAGAAAGCGACGACTGCTTACGAAGGCGCGCGCGAGAAAGCAAAACGCTTCATCAACGCGCGCGATGTGCGCGAATGTATCTTCGTTCGCGGCGCCACCGAGGGAATTAATCTCGTCATGCACAGTTATGGCCGGAAGTTCATCGGCGCCGGCGACGAAATCATCATCTCCGCGATGGAGCATCACGCCAACATCGTGCCCTGGCAGATGCTGTGCGAAGAAAAGGGCGCGCGCCTGCGTGTGATTCCCATGAACGACGCGGGCGAGTTGCTGCTGGATGAGTACGACAGCCTGCTGAACGAGCGCACAAAATTCGTGGCTCTCATTCACG
Organism: uncultured Acidobacteriota bacterium; assembly: GCA_963708055.1. Taxonomy (GTDB): domain Bacteria; phylum Acidobacteriota; class Blastocatellia; order Pyrinomonadales; family Pyrinomonadaceae; genus PSRF01. The sequence continues at coordinate 5,606,039 of OY970193.1, forward strand.
TCTCCAACGCGCTTGGCACGATCAATCCCGTCAAGGAGATGATCACGCAAGCGCACAAGTACGGTGTCCCGGTACTAATCGATGGTGCACAGGCAGCACCACACATGCCGGTTGACGTGCAGGAACTCGACGCCGACTTTTACGTGTTTTCAGGTCACAAGATGTTTGCGCCAACCGGAAGCGGCATTGTTTACGGCAAACTCGACTTGCTGGAAAAGATGAACCCGTTCCAGGGCGGCGGCGACATGATCAAGACCGTGACGTTTGAAAAAACGACCTACGCTGATCCGCCGAATCGCTTTGAAGCGGGCACACCCGCCATCGCGTCGCAGATCGGTTTAGGGGCGGCGATTGATTATCTGAACAGTATCGGCCGCGAACGTGCGGCCGCTCACGAAGCCGAACTGCTGCGTTATGCGACCGAGCGTGTTTCAGCAATCGAAGGTGTGCGAATTATCGGCACTGCGAAACACAAGGCCAGCGTGTTGTCGTTTGTAATCGACGACATTCACCCGCACGACATCGGCACCATCCTGGACCAGGAAGGCATTGCCGTGCGCGCCGGTCACCACTGCGCGCAACCGGTGATGCAAAGATTCAAGGTGCCCGCGACAGCGCGCGCCTCTTTTGCCTTCTACAACACCAAGGAAGAAATAGACGTGCTCGCTCGAACGATTGAGCGCGTTATAGAAATTTTTAGTTGATTCATGTCAGAACTAAGCGAACTTTACCAGCAGGTAATACTGGACCATAACAAGAAGCCGCGAAACTTCCGCAAAGTCGAGAACGCGAATCGTAGTGCCGAAGGATTTAACCCGCTTTGCGGCGACCAGCTAACTGTCTATCTCGATGTCGAAGACGATCTGGTAAAAGACGTTGGCTTTGAAGGCTCAGGCTGCGCTATCTCAAAAGCCGCCGCCAGCATGATGACGCAGGCAGTCAAAGGGAAGAGCAAAGAAGAAGCCGAAAATATCTTCAAGGAATTTCATTCCATGGTAACCGGGGAACTGAATGAAGAGACTGACGAGAACAGCCTGGGCCATCTGAAGATCTTCGCCGGCGTGCGCGACTTTCCCGTCCGCGTCAAATGCGCCACACTCGCCTGGCACACCCTCCACGCTGCTCTCAATAATAAAGATCAAGCTTCAACAGAATAAATTGCCACCGATAAACACGGATAGGGGCAAGTCAGGACCAGCAAAAGCTCACCGGTTCAATCGAGCCGAATGATTGAACCTTAAAGCTTTAGTGGCCCTGACTAGTGGGCTCATTTGTTGTCGACTACGGTCAAGTTAGCCGTAGCTGTCCCCGCCGACACTCCGTTCACAAACGACTCAACTGAGAAGGAGTACGGGCCGAGACAAGCGTTCTTGGGAATGTGGAACGGCACGTTAGCATTTTTGTCTGCTCCCGCGTGAATCCAAACCGGTCCCAGATTGTCGAGAACAAATCCTCCGCACGGGCTTGTGTAGCGCACGGTGAACGAAACGCTCAGGCGTTTCGTGCTCGTGTTCGCAAAACCAATGTCCAGCTTCGCCGGCTTACCGCGTTTCACGACCGCGGGCGAAACGCTGAGTGAGAGCCTGAAGCCACTACCACCGTTGACTGTGAATGTGGTCGTCGCGGTTCGAGTGTTGCCGGCTGCATCTCTCGCCGTAATGGTGATGGTGTGTGTTCCGGTCCCTACCACAGTGCCGGCGAGCGGGCTTTGTGTAACCGTTACCGGCCCACAGTTGTCGCTCGCAGTGGTCAACGCCGCAACGTCGGGAATTGTGGCGTGACCACTGCCATCTGCGCTGGCGCTCCTGGGCGCCGGCGCAGTTACAGTCGGGGCCGTGTTATCGATCACTGTGACGGTCTGCGTTGCTGAAGTTGAATTTCCAGCTCCGTCAGTGGCTGTGTAAGTAATAGTCGTGGTTCCGACCGGGAAAACGTTGCCGGCTGGAACACCGCTGCGATCAATACTCACCGCACCTGCATTGTCGTTCGCCGCGGCAGTTCCCAACTGAATCTCTGTAACCACTGCACCGCAGCTTGTCGCACCGGCGCCGGTGTTTATGGTTGCGTTATCGGGCGCATTTAACGTTGGCGCGACTGTATCGTTGATGGTGATCGAAACGGTTGCGGCAGCACTGTTCAACGACGGTGCGCCGCCGTCACCGGTGTCGCGAACCCTGAACGCGAAGCTATCCGGACCGCTGTAGTTTGTATTCGGGGTGTAAATCAGATTCGCGCCGCTACCCGACAAAGTGCCGTGCACCGGGTTCGCAGTCACTTCGAATACGAGGTTGCCCGGAGCAGTTTCAACATCGTCGCCAGTTAATGTGATTCCTACCGGCGTGTTGCTGTTTGTGCTGACGGCCTGACTGTTTGCTAGCGGAGCATCATTAACTTCAGTAACCGTGATGTTCACAGTGGAAGTATTCGAGTCCCGGTTGCCGTCGTTGACCCGGAACGTAAAGCTGTCCGAACCATTGAAATTCTCGCCCGGCGTGTAGGTAAAAGCCGGCCCACTACCGGAGAGTGTCCCATTACCTGGTCCAGTTACGATCGTGTACGTAAACGTTGGATCAAGCGCAGGGCTCACGGCATTCAACACGATCTCGCCGGCAACATCTTCCGTCACCATGGCGAACTGATTTGTTGTCGCGGGCGGATTGTCGCCATTAATACCGGCTTCAATCGAGTTTTCGATGATGTCCGGAACAGTGGCGAAGAAGTCATACCCGGTAAGCGTTTCAACGGCGTCAACTGTTGTCAGGTAAGTTTGCCAATCACTATTGACGTCGTTTTGATTGGGAATTATTACCGCGATTGTTCTGGTCGCAGCGCTCACGCGCGAAACATCGCCACTGCCGGTCGGCAGAACCAACGCCACTTTCCACGTGTAAGCCGGAACCGTAACGTGACCGCCAGCGATCGTCGTTGCTGGTCCATTGTCACCTGCTCCACCAACACCGGCTGGACCGGCGATGATATAAATCTCGTTCGCCGGAAGCAGTGTGCGAAGGTGATTTTCCAGACCGGCCCATGGTCCCTGATTGTTGCCGGGCGCCTGAGGCACGATGTTCGACATCAGGAATGTTTCCTGATTGAGAGGTCTTCTACCCTCATTATCGCGATCGATATTTGGCGTCATGCGGCCGCGAACGAATCCTGAAGCCGTGTAGTCCGTCGCTTGCACACGATACCAGCCAGGTGAAACTGCCGGGTCAGCGCGGAACGTGTCGACGTTCGGCAGACTGCCGATCCAATTGCCGTCGAGATGCCAGCTCACCCAATTCGGCGTGCCCGTGTCAGAGTTGTACGAAAGACTGAACGACGGCTTTTCCATCAAGTAGTTGCCGGCTTGCAGCAGATCCGTTACTGCGCTGGATGGATTGCCCATCGTCAAATGCACGTTCGGCGGTTCAGGTGCCGCGTTGCCGGGAGCGACCACGATGAAAGACCACGAGTGGTCCAGGGCCATCGTGTCAGTGCCCGGGAAACTATCGTCGAGATCCAGATCGTGCACGCCGGTATGGAATAGCGTCACAGTGCACGGCTCGCCAAACTGGAAGCTTGTGTTTGGTGTGATCTGGAATCCTCTTGAACTGTTGTAAGCCGCGACGGTTGCGTCGTTATGTTGTCCTGAAGCGGCGCAGTTAATGTTGAACCAGTTTCCCACCACCTCGACCGGTTCACTAAAGTCGATACTGATCGTCGCATCGCGCGGAACGTTGTTGCCATTCAGGATGGGATCGGTTGCAGCGACGGTTGGCGCCGGTTCCGGAATCGGCGCAGTGCGACGTGGATTCGGCGCGCCGGTTTCAAAATCGTTGGCGTTATTATTTGTGTCCTGCGCGCCATCGAGCTTGCGAAACAGAGCGGTAGTGTTGCTGGGTGCAGGCGCGCGCGGGCCTTCGGAACAAGTCGCGCTGGCGCCATAACCTACAAAGTCAACGATGTCAGGATCGGTTCCATTCGGACAACTACCGTTGAGTGCAATCGCATTGCTGACGAGGGCGAGTTTTCCGGTGGTTGCGCCGAGGTTAATGGCATCGCCGGAAATGTTTGGGATCACCGGCAGCGGTGCACCGTTGGTTCCACTCGATCCCAATCGCACCAGCAGGTACTCGCCGGGGCCGATTGGACCACTTAGCGACTGGCTGGTCCAGGTGGTACCGGCTGAGCCGGCAAATTGCACTGACCAACCCGCCAGGTTATGCGTAGCTGCGGTTGGGTTATAGATCTCGACGTAATCGTTACTGAAAGTGGCGCCGGCGTTACCACCACCGGTGTAAAGTTGGCTGATCACAAGATGGTCCACCGCGGGCGATTGGGCCACTGTTGCAAACGCAACGTAGACCGACACGATCGCGATCAGCGTTACAGTCAACGCTAAACGCCAGGTTCTGATTAATGCAGGACCGTTACTTCTCTGCTTGCGAATCCGTCGCAGCGGCAGGCAGCTTCGACGAGCGAACATATGGGTTGTCCTCCCAAAACAGTTCGGGGCGATAATCGCAATTTCGAGAGGTATACCGGCAGGGACAAGTATGAACCGGCAAGGGCTTAATTCATGCTTTTACCAGAGCATCTGAGAGGGGTCAATACGTAAAAATGCCTTTATTTGTTGAATGACTGGATTCTAGTCAACGTGACAAACATCGGTCACATAGGCAGAGTGAGATCGGTCTTTCTGAACCACAGATTTCACAAAATGAAGCAGCCACAGATTACACCGAAGGGGGAAACAACAGTGTAATCTGTGGCTGATTCGGGGTGCTTCGGCTTATCGCAGTGAGATATTCACCGCCCGCAATACGCCGTCGCCCATGTCTATTTGCAATTGGTATGTACCTGCCGATAGACCAGACGCCTTCCAGTTGAAAATGTACTCGCCACCCTCAAACCGGAAGAGGTTTCCGTCATTCGAATTTCCCGCCGCGTCAACGTCTACCGGATCACCAACCACATTGTTATTCAACTTGAATACCAGCAGGTGAATCTCTGCATTGGTGACTCCCGCGCTGGCGCCCGTCAGCCGGAATTTGATCGGGATGGTGCGCCCAACCTTGTACGTTCCGCCCGCCTGAACCGGCGCGAGCAGGTTGGACCACGTGTAAGCCACGCCGACCGTGAACTGCTGTTCGTCAAACAGGTTCGGCGTACCGTTGTCAGTGACCCGTACCGTCAGCGTGTAGATCTCGCCACCCTGGGCTGCAGTTGGAGTCCAACTGAAAGCACCGGTAGTGGGATTGATCGTTGCACCGGCTGGAACCGAGCCAGTGAGACTGTAAGTCAGCGTCTGCGCCGGCAGATCCGAATCGGAACCGACAGCGGTGAAGGTTAACGTGTTGCCGACAAAGACCGTCTGATTCGGTATTGCGTTGAGCGTTGGCTCATCGTTTACCGCACCGACGGTAACGTTGACCGTGCCGGTCGTGCACTGCGAATCAGGCGCGCCGTTGGTGGTGCCATTGTCGCAAACCTGATAAGTGAAGCTTGCTGGTCCATTGAAGCCCGCGGCGGGTGAGTAAGTAATTGTCCCACTCGACAGCGAGACTGTTCCGTGCGTGTCGGCTGTTGCCGAAACGCTCGTGACGGTCAGCACCTGCAAGTTTTCATTTAACGGGCCGGCACTGTCGTTTGTCGTCAGGCTCGAGGCAGTGATTTCGAGATTGACGTCTTCGTCAGTGTTGGCTGAATCATTCGTTGCCGATGGCGCATCGTTCACCTCGGTAACGGTGATGGTAACGGTTGACGTATTTGAGTCGTTCGCGCCGTCGTTGGCTTTGAACGTAAAGCTGTCAGTGCCGTTAAAGTCCGGACCAGGTTGATAGGACCGGTTGGCGCCCGAACCGCTCAGGATTCCGTTTGCCGGCGGTGTGACGATCGTAAACGAGAACGAGGCACTTGGAATCGGACTCACCGCGGTCAGCGTAACTGACTGCGAGTTGTCCTCAGACGTCGTTACTGCCTGATTTTCAGTTCCCGGTGGGTTCGCACCGTTTGTTCCCGCCTCGATCGAGTTTTCAACCGCGTCCGGCACGTTGGAGAAGAAGTTGTACCCGGTCAAAGCTTCCACGTTGTCCACGGTCGTTAAGTAATTTTCCCATGGAGTGTTTCGGATGCCCTGAATATTGGGTATGTGGATGGCGATCGTTCTCGTGCCCGCCGTGACGCGCGACAGATCGTTATCGCCCTTCGGGATTACGAGCACAACTTTCCAGGTTGAAGCCGCAACGGTGACCTTACCGTCGGCAATGGTGTTAGCAAAACCGTTGCTGCCGGTGCCGCCCACTCCGAGTGGACCAGCGACGATGTAAACCTCATTCGCCGGTGTAAGCCCGCGCAGGAAGTTTTCGAAGTCGGCCCATGGTCCCTGATTGTTGTCTGGCGATTGGGCCAGGATGTTGGTCATCAGGAACGTTGCCTGGTTGATCGGGAAAGAGGTTTCCTTGTCGCGATCGGCGTTTGGAACCATGTGACCGCGATCGAAACCACTGTTGGTAAAGTCGGTTGTCTGCACGCGATACCAGGTTGGTAACACTGCCGGGTCGGGTCTGAAGGTGTCGATACGCTCGAGCGTACCGATCCATTCATCGGCGAGATGCCAACTCACCCAGTTAGGCCGTCCCAGATCGCGATTGTAGGCGAGCGTAAACTCCGGCTTCTCCATCAGGTAGTTGTTTGGTTGATTGATATCAACCGTGGCGCCATTCGGATTGCCGAACGTCAGGTGAACACTGGGCGGATACGCCGGCGCTGTGCCCGTTGAAACGGTGAACGTCGCGGTGTAGTTGGCCAGCAGGTTATCGGTGTTTGGACCACTATCGTCCAGATCCACATCATTAACCTGGTCCTTGAAAACTGTGATGGTGCACTGTTCACCGGCCAGGAAGTTTACGTTCGGCGTAATGATGTAGAACTTGTTTTCGCCGGCGACGGTGGCATCGTTATGAAGGCCGGTCGTGACGCAACTGATGTTGAACCACTGGCCTACCACGTTCACAGGCTCAGTAAAGTTGACGCTGATACTCGCGTCGCGCGGTGCATTGGAACCGTTGTTACGTGGATCGCTGCCGAATACTGCTGGACCAATCTCGACGATTGGAGCAGTACGCCGCGGATTTGGTACCGCAACTTCAAAGTCGTTCAAGTTGTGATGCGTGTCAGTAGCGCCGCCGTTCTTGCGGAAGATGGCGCTCGTGTTGCTCGGTGCTGCGGCATTCGCTGTTTCAGCACAGGTCGCGCCGGTGCCGTAGCCGACAAAGTCGACAATGTCGCCATCACCAAGCGGGCAGGTGCCCACGAGGGGATCGAAATTGCTGACGAGTGCGACCTTACCGGTGGTGGCGCTCATGTTGATTTCGCCGATGATATTCGCAGGTGGCAATGGTGCACCGGTTGCGCCACCCGAAGCGAGGGCGATCAATAGATACTCGCCCGGAGCAATCGTGCCGCCGAGTGGTTGTCGTGTGAACTCCCAACCATCACCAGCCGCTGAGGTGTATTGCAACGACCAGCCGGTTAAATCGAACGTTTGTAACGTCGCGTTGTGCAGTTCGACGAAGTCGTTCTGGAACGTGGCGCCTCCGTTTCCACCGCCACCATAAAGCTGACTGATCGTGACGTGTGGCGCTTCCACGGTCAGTAAGATCGAGGTGCTGGCGGTGCGCGCCTGAGCGTCGGCGATTGCTACTGGAAGTGTCTTGAGACCACCAACAGTCGCGGGATGAACCGTTGCCGCAAACGTAAACGTGTTGCCGACACCTGAGAACGCCTGTGCCGGTGATCCACCGATCGAAGAAAGATCCGCTGTCACTGTGATTCCGCTGCTGGGCGGATCAGTTGGCGGCGCCACGACTACTGTAAGCGTGGTATTGCCTCCAGGCTGCACAACTGATGGGCTAGCCGAGCCGATGCCGGCGAGCACGTTGCAATTGGTTGTCGGACTTGCAGTGTTTCGCGGAATCGGTACGTCAATATTGAAATCGTTGAGGTTGTTGTTGGTGTCGAAACAGCCGTTGTTCTTGCGCAGGGCTGCGGTCGTGTTGCTTAGTATCGGAGTCGGTGATCCTTCAGCACAAGTCTCGGCGCCGTAACCGACAAAATCGATAATTCCGCCACCCACAGGACAGTTGGCGGTCAACGTAGTTTGATTACTAACCAGCGCGATCTTTCCTGAGGTTGAGCTAACAAGACCGCCGCCGGTCGCGTCCGGCGTTGGGAGATTTTCCGTGCCGCCAGCGCCCTGAGACTGCTGTACCAGGTAATATTGTCCTGGTTGCAGAACAAAATTGGTGAGGTTCGTTCTCTGCCAATTGTTCTGGCCTGCCGAAGCGATTTGGACCGACCAACCACTCAGGTCGATGGGAGCACCGGTGTGGTTGACTATCTCAACAAAGTCGTTTCTGAACGTCGAGCCAACATTGCCGCCGCCACCGTAAACCTGGCTAATGACGACCGATCCCGGAACTGGTGTCGGGCTCGGCGTTGGCGTCGGAGTTGGCGCTGCTGTGACATTAACCGTCACCGTGCACGTCGCCGTTTGTGGTGTCGGTGAATCGTTGTTGGAGTATTGGATAATGACGTTAAAAGTTCCGAGCGAGGTGGTATTTGCAACGTTCAAGGTTGCTGTTGCGGTACCGCCAACTGCTGCTGCAGCTACAAAATTATCGAGTGTGATTCCTGACACGGCCGCGCTCGTGATGATTGCACTGGTTACAGTGCCGTCCGGGTCAGTTGCGCTGACGGCGGTCGAAGTTGCTGTTCCCTGCGTTGTACTCAGCGAAGCCGGACAGCTCGGAGCGATTGCTTGATTACCTCCGCCCGGTGTCGGCGCGCTTGCAAGATTCTGTGGATCGCTGGGCGTGATCAGTTGGAAGTCAGCACTATTGACGTCTGTATCAGTACTGCTTCCGTTGGCGCCGCCAGGTTTGCGCTCGTGGCTGCGATTTGTATTCGTGGTTAACTGGCTGAGAACAGTGCCTTCCTTGTATGCCGAACCGGCACTCATTCCCACTTGATCGATCACGACGCTGGCGGCGTTAAGGACACCGATTCCGCCGTCGTCGGTGATGCCGACCGCGTAAGTCTGGTTCCCCGGTACGCTGCCGCTGTAGCCACCGGCGGCACTGTTGGTTATCAAAAAGTGCCCACGGGCAGGAATCATCGTTCCGGCAGTGATGGTTACCTGGGTATTAATTGTCCCGCTGCCGTTCGACCGATTGATCCTCCAACCGCCGATATCGATAGGCGCATTAGAGGCGTTGTAGAGTTCGACAAATTCGTCATTAGCGCCTGCTGGACCACGGGTGCGAAATTCACTGATCAGGATAGTTGAGGAAGTTGCCGTTACGCTTCTCGCAAAAAAGATTGGATAAGCAATGATAAAGGCGGTGAATGCGATCGCTGCAAAAACCAACGCAATGCGGCTGCGCGAGCGCATGGGGGGCAAGTTAATAGACATCATTTATTCTCCAAAAAGTTACTCACCAAAGTTAAACACAGTTTTGCAAGGAATACCGGAGGCTATATTGAGGCCGGCAGGTTAAATGTGTGTTGCCTTTTATCAGGTTCGTTTGGGCGGGTCAAGGCAAGACAAGGCGCGTTTGTGTCTTAAATTGAAAGTTGTTTCTGCGGCCCTCTGCGTACCTCCGCGATCTCTGCGTTTAACCATCATTTCACGCAGCGATTGCCGAGGTACGCAGAGGCCCGCAGAGAAGAACTGCAAAGCAAGTTACTACCCAAGGCCCTGATTAGTTGTTAACTCCGCGCACTGACATGCATAATGCCTCTCACGGAGGGAACACCGTCTAACTTTGCAAATCACCTCGATTGAACTGCGCGAGATCCGCCTGCCTCTGATTCACTTTTTCGAAACCAGTTTCGGTCGCACTATTGAACGCCGGATCATTCTTGCGCGCGTCACCGACGCCGACGGCGCCGAGGGATGGGGCGAGTGCACTGCCGGTGAAGGCCCGTTTTATAGCGAAGAATGGACCGATACATGCTGGACCACGCTGGCTGAGTTTCTCGGCCCAATGATGCTGGGCAAAGAGATCGAATGCGCGGCCAAGGCTTTTGCGCCGATGAAATCCGTGCGCGGTCATTGCATGGCCAAAGCGACGATCGAAACCGCTTGCTGGGACCTGGAATCAAAACGCGCGGGCGTTCCTTTGTGGAAACACCTCGGCGGCACGCGTTCAGAAATCGCGTGCGGTGTTTCAATCGGAATACAAGACACCCCGGAAGAGTTACTCGAAAAGATTCGCAAGGAAGTTGACGCCGGTTATCAACGGATCAAGATCAAGATCAAGCCCGGTTGGGATCTCGAGATCATCGAACGGGTGCGGAAAGAGTTTCCCGACATACGTTTGATGGGCGATGCTAACTCCGCCTACCGGCTCGCCGATGTCGAACTGTTTAAGCAGTTGGACCAGTTTAATCTGATGATGCTGGAACAACCGCTCGCCTTCGACGACATCTTCGATCATGCGGTGTTGCAACGACAGATTCAAACACCGGTATGTCTCGACGAGTCAGTCCGAACCGTTGCAGATGCGACACACGCAATCTCGCTTGAATCCTGTCGCATCATCAACGTCAAGCTGGGCCGCGTTGGTGGTCACACGGAAGCAAAGCGAATCGAGCGAATCACGTGCGACAATGAGATCCCGATCTGGTGTGGCGGCATGCTCGAATCCGGCATCGGGCGCGCACACAACATCGCCATGTCGACACTTGCGAATTTCACTTTGCCAGGCGACGTTTCGGCCAGCGCGCGTTACTGGGAAGAAGACATTATCGATCCGCCGGTAACGGTCAGTTCGCGCGGCACGATCAAAGTCCCCGACGCCCCGGGCATCGGTTTCGCAATCAACCTGCCACGCATCGAAAAGTTGACGGTGCGCCGAGAGACGATCAAATGACAGCCGATTCAACCGCGCGGCGGATCTTTGCGGCGTTGCAAACGCGGCAATCCGAGGTCGAAGCATTTATCCAATCACTGGTCGAAGTGGAGTCGCCTTCCGGTGACGAAGCGGGCAGTCGTGGAGTGGTCGAGCTTTTAGTGCAAAAGGCTCGACAGCTCGAATGTGTCGATGCGATTGAGCGTGTTGACGTGCCTGATTTCGGCCAGCATCTCGTAATCAGGGCCTTCGAAAAACAGAGCGAAGCAGGTCAGATCCTCATCGTGGGCCACACCGATACCGTTCACTCGAAGGGCACGTTGAGCCAACGTCCGTGGCGACGTGAGGCAGGCAAGATTTATGGCCCAGGCATCTTCGACATGAAGGCCAACTGCGCGCTTGCGTTGGAGGTGTTGCAAACGTTAGTCGAGTTGAAAGCAACGCCGTCGTTTGGCGTGACGCTGGCTTTGACTTGCGACGAAGAAGTAGGAAGTTTGTCAGGCTGGCCGTTGCTGGAACAAGTCGCTAAATCACACCCGACGCGCACGGCCTTTGTGATGGAACCGCCGGCGTCCGGTGGTCGAGTAAAAACCAGTCGCAAGGGAACGGGGATTTTCGCGATTCGAGTGGAAGGAAAAGCAGCACACGCTGGACTCGAGCCGGAAAAAGGCGCGAGTGCAATTCTCGAACTGGCGCGGCAAACCGAACAACTTCACGCGATCAATCTGGCCGGTTCGGGAATTACCTTGAACGTGGGCGTGGTTCATGGCGGCACGCGATCCAACGTCGTCGCCGCGGAGGCTTACGGAGAAATCGACGTGCGCTTTTCGACGGCCGCGGAGTCGGAAGAGATCGAGCGCATCCTTTCGAATCTGAAACCGGTCGACGAACGCACAAAAGTTTTTGTCTCGGGCGGCATCAATCGCCCGCCGTTGGAACGCACATCCGCAGTCACAGCTTTATTTGAGAAGGCACGCGCGATTGCGGCCGACGTCGATTTCGAACTTGGTGAAGCGCAAGTGGGCGGCGCCTCTGATGGAAACTTTCTCGCCGCCATGGGCATCCCCGTGCTGGATGGTTTGGGCGTTAGCGGCGATGGCGCGCACGCGAGTCACGAACACATCGAAGCCGACGACATCGCTCGCCGCGGCGCGCTCATCGGCGGCCTGCTCTTATCCGTATGATAATCGCAACCTGGAACGTCAACTCAATCCTCATGCGCTTGCCGAACGTGATCCGCTGGCTTGACGAAGTCAAACCTGACGTCCTGTGCATGCAGGAGACCAAGTGTACCGACGACAAGTTTCCTACTCTGCTTTTTCAGGAGCGTGGTTATCAGTGCCAGCTCTTTGGCCAGCAGGCGTACAACGGCGTCGCCATTCTTACGCGCGAGGCGTGCGACACAACGCACCGCGGATATCCGGGCGATGATGAAACGGCACAGTCGCGTTTGATCACGAGCTGCGTCAACGGAATCAATATCGTCAACGTTTACATCCCCAACGGTCAGGCAGTCGGATCGGAGAAGTACGGGTTCAAGCTGGCGTGGATGCAACGGCTGCGTGAGTTCTTTGACGGAAACTACGATCCAACGACACCGGTACTGTTGTGCGGTGACTTCAACGTAGCCCCGGACGAACGTGACGTGCATGACGTGCGTCTATGGAACGGTCGCATCATGTTCAGCGACCAGGAACGCGGCGCGTTGCAGCACATTAAAGATTGGGGATTTACCGACGCGTTTCGGATGCACACCGATGATGGCGGGCATTTCACGTGGTGGGATTATCGGGCCGGCGCGTTCAGACGCAATCTCGGTTTGAGGATCGATCATGTTTGGATTACCGAGCCGTTGGTGAAGAGAAGTGTGCGCGTGTGGATCGATCGCGAACCACGTAAATGGGAGAAACCGTCAGACCATGCGCCTGTGTTGGCGGAGTTTACTTAGAAAGATTTCTCACGCCGCTGCGTGAGTTGGGTTTTGGTTAGTTAGATGTGAGTTCCGCGGTTTTTTCGGTGATGTCTTTCTGGGCCCATTCGTTATCGCGGCTCGCTTCGCCGGCTTTCGAACGCTTCGCGGCCTTCATGCGTTGGACCAGATCCATGTGGGTCGAGAAATAGGGAAGGCTCTTTCCGACGATCTCCTCGACCGAGTTGAATCCTTTATCGACCATAAACTTCTCGACGCCTTCCTTCAGCTCATCAATCATCTTCACGCCTTGCAGCATCACGCCCGTGCAGATCTGCACAGTCGATGATCCAAGCAACATGAATTCGAGCGCGTCGTGAGAGTTCTCAATGCCGCCGATGCCGCTGATCGAAACGTTGTCCGGCTTGGCGAGCGCGAGTTGGCTTACCATTCGCAACGCAATCGGTCTCACAGCCTGCGCGGAATATCCACCCGGAACGGCATGTCCTTCAACGGTCGGCATTGGACGCAACGTATCGAGATCAACGCCAATCACCGACAGAATCGTATTGATCGCCGAGATGCCGACAGCACCGCCGTTGATGGCCGCTGAGGCAGGCTCGCGAATGTTTGTGATATTGGGCGTCATCTTGGCCCAGACCGGAATCGTTGCGACCTCCGTCACCCAGCTTGTTACTTCCTCGGTGAGATCGGCATGCTCACCCATCTCCGAACCCATCTTGCGTTCGGTCATACCGTGCGGGCACGAGAAGTTGAGTTCAAAACCATCGACGCCGGTCTCCTGGACGAGGCGCGTCAACTCCTGCCAACGACTCTTTTCGTACTCCTCCATGATCGAAGCGATCAGGATGTGATTCGGATATTCTTTTTTGACTTGGCGAAACTCATCGAGCCAAACGTCGATTGGTCGATCGGAGATCAGTTCGATGTTTTCGAAACCAATGACTTCGCCAGTGCTTCGCGAGCGGAGTTTTCCGTAACGCGGCACAACATTGACGACCTTAGCCGACTCGAGGCTCACAGTTTTGGCAACAGCTCCACCCCAACCCGCGTCGTACGATTTGGCGAGCACGCGCGCGTTTGTTCCCGGCGGTCCCGATCCGAGCACGAACGGATTCGGAAACTTCATGCCATTAACGGTTATCGAAAGATCCATAAGAAACTCCTTGTCCACAGATTACACATATAACAAGAAAATATCTGCGTAATCTGTGGATGGTTTTTAGTCTGCGACGAGGGAGCCGTACGAATCCGGACGGCGATCGCGGTAGAACTGCCACGTATTTCGCACTTCGCGAATCTTGTCGAGATCGAGATCCGCAACCACGAGTGCGTCCTGATCGCGCGGCGCCTCCGCGACAAATTGTCCGCGCGGATCACAGAAGTAACTCTGCCCGTAAAACTCGCCGATGTCCCATGGCTGTTCATGCCCGATGCGGTTGATGGCGCCGACGAAATAACCATTCGCAACTGCGTGTGCCGGTTGTTCCAAACGCCATAGGTATTCAGAAAGTCCCGCTACTGTTGCCGACGGATTGAAGACGATCTCAGCGCCATTCAAACCCAGGGCGCGCGCGCCCTCAGGGAAGTGCCGGTCGTAACAGATGTACACACCGATACGCGCGAATGCGGTGTCGAAACACGGATAACCGAGATTGCCGGGCCGGAAATAGAACTTCTCCCAGAATCCCGGATTCACGTGCGGGATGTGGTTCTTGCGATATTTGCCGAGATACTTGCCGTCTGCGTCGATCACGGCGGCGGTGTTGTAGTAGATGCCGGTGAGTTCTTCTTCATAGATCGGCACGACGATCACCATGCCGTGTTCCTTGGCGACTTCCTGCATCAATCTCACGGTTGGACCATCAGGGATGTGCTCCACCGCTTCATACCAGCGCGTTTGTTGTTCGGCGCAGAAGTATGGCGTCGTAAAGATCTCCTGCATGCAAATGATCTGCACGCCTTGTTTGCCGGCCTCTTCGATGAACTTGAGGTGCTTCTCAATGTTCAGTCGTTTGATCTCGTCGATAGGCAGGTCGGTCGGAGCGGCGTTGGAACACTGTATCAATGCACATTTAACGGTGCGTGGCATTAAGCTGACTCTCCCTTCGAGGTCTTAGTCAAAACGTAGTATATGCCGAATCCAAGAGCAAAAGTAACGAACCATGCATAAGTGTACAGGCTGTCGAAGAAGTTTGGATCGCTGACCTGCCCGCCCGGTGTTGATGCTGCCCGGATGAATCCAGGCACCACCGGAACAATTGCCAGGCATAGTGTGACGATCGCGCGCCAGTTGAAGCCGCTGCCGTAAGCATACGGCCCATTGACGTCAAACAAGCCGGCGAGATCGAGTTGTTGTTTTCTGATTACCCAGTAGTCGCAGATAAGGATGCCGGCGATTGCGCCCATCAAGCCTGAATAGCCGATGAGCCAGGTGAAGATGTATGCGCCCATGGAACCCATTAGTTTCCACGGCATCATTAGGATCCCGATCACGGCGGTGATTAAACCGCCGGTTACATAGGAAATGAGTTTTGGGTTGAGATTCGAAAAGTCATTTGACGGCGACACGACATTCGCGGCCATGTTGGTGGTGAGTTGTGCCGCGAAGATCACGGCGGTTGCGAACAGAATGATCAAGACACTGTCGAAACGCGCCATCAGCTCAACCGGGTTCGGAATCGCCACGCCATAGATCAAAAGGGTGGCACTGGTGACGGCGACACCGATGAAAGCGAACGCCGTCATCGTCAGCGGCAGACCCAATGCCTGTCCTATCATCTGCGACTTTTGCGACCGCGCGTAACGCGTGAAGTCTGGAATGTTCAAACTCAACGTGGCCCAGTAACCAACAGAAGCCGTCAACGCGCCGGGAAAGATATGCCAGAAATCATTCTGCTGCTTTTGCAATGCTGTTGACTCACTCAACACACGGCCCAGGCCACCGGCTCGCCACGCGGCCCAGATCAGCAGAATCAACCCACCGCCCAGCAACAACGGCGCCGACCACGTTTCGAGATATTTGATTCCTTCGACGCCTTTCAAAATAATGAAGACCTGAATACCCCAAAAGATGAAAAACCCAATCCAGGTGTGGAGTGCAACGCCAACGATAATCGTCGAGAGCGAAGTGTTCCAGGCCGGGAACATCACGCCAAACAACGCATCGAGCGCGGTGCCGCCAATCCAGGTTTGAATTCCAAACCAGCCGCACGCAACGATTGCTCGCAGCATCGCGGGTATGTTTGCGCCTTTGGTCCCAAACGCTGCACGGCTTAACACCGGAAACGACACGCCATACTTCGTTCCGGCATGCGCGTTGAGGATCATCGGGATGAGCACGATCGTATTGCCCAGCAGGATCGTGATCATCGCCTGCCACCAGTTCATGCCGGCTTCGATAAAGCCGCCGGCGAGCGTGTAAGTAGTAATCACCACGCTCATGCCGATCCATAGCGCCGCGATGTTCCAGGTGGACCAGTTTCGTTCTTTGATTGTGGTTGGCGCGAGATCCTTGTTCCAGAGCGGACTGTGTGAGACGTCAGTTTCCAGTTCTACGAAATCGCGTTGAGTGGCGGGGGATTCAGTTGTCATGTGGTTGTCTGTGATGCCTGCATAAAAATCTTGTTAATTCTGTTTCATCTTGCAAATCCTGTGAAGCTGACTTTTCGGGCTGAGGCTCGAAACATCATTTTGACAGGATTTACAGGATTGAGCATGATTTACAAGATTAGATCGGGCCTAAATAGCCACGCAGGTGCCTCGTTTCAGGAATTGGCCGTTGCCCGCTTTGCCTTTGAACTCGCCATTATCGACCACGACATTCCCGCGTGAGAGCACAGTTTCGACTACGCCTTTGATCTTCTTGCCTTCGTATGCGTTGTAGTCGCAGTTCATGTGTTGTGTCTTCACGCTTAGCGTTTGTTCTTTCTCGGGATCGAAGATCACGATGTCAGCGTCGGAACCGACTGCGATCGTTCCTTTCTTCGGAAACAGTCCAAACATCTTTGCGGCCGCGGTTGAAGTCAGTTCGACAAACCGATTCAAGCTGATGCGATTTTCAACCACGCCGCCGTTGTAGATCAGCGGCACGCGATTCTCGACGCCCGGAGCGCCGTTGGGAATCTTCGTGAAATCATCGCGACCCAGTTCTTTCTGCTCCTTCATGCAAAACGGACAATGATCAGTGGAGATCACCTGAAGATCGTCCATCTTCAAACCTTTCCACAGTTCATCCTGATTCGACTTCGCACGCAACGGTGGTGTCATCACATACTTTGCGCCGTCGAAGCCCGGCTCGTCGTAGTTATCGAGCGAAAGAAAGAGATACTGCGGACAGGTTTCGGCAAACGCCGGAATTCCGCGATCGCGCGCCTGTCGCACCTGGTTGAGCGCATCGGCGCAGGAAAGGTGAACAATGTAGACCGGCGATTCTGCCATTTCCGCAATCGCAATCGCACGATGCACACCTTCGGCTTCGGCGACAGTCGGCCGGGTCAGCGCGTGATACTTCGGTGCGGTGCGGCCCTTTTCAAGGGCGCGTTTAATGATCTCGTTGATCACGATTCCGTTTTCTGCGTGCATGCAGATGAGCCCGCCGCGTTCGCCGGCCGCGGACATCGCGCGAAAGATCGTGGCATCGTCGACGAGAAACACACCGGGATAGGCCATGAACATCTTGAAGCTGGTCACGCCTTCGTCCATCGCGGTGTAGAGTTCTTCAATCTGCTTGTCTTCGAGTTCGGTAGTGATCAGGTGAAAGCCGTAATCGATCGCGGTCTTACCTTCGGCCTTCTTGTGCCAGTTATCGATACCTTCGATCAGAGATTGACCTTTGTATTGCACCGCGAAGTCGATGATGCTGGTGGTGCCGCCGTGCGCAGCAGCGATCGTGCCGGTACGAAAATCGTCGGAGGATTCGGTGCCGCCGAAGGGCAGTTCCATGTGCGTATGCGGGTCAATGCCGCCCGGAATGACCAGTTTGCCGTTGGCGTCGATGGTCTGGTCCACTTCCATGTCGAGGCTGGCCCCGATAACGGAAACGCGCTCGTTCTCAATCAACACGTCGGCTCTGTAGTCATCAACCGCAGTTACGACGCGTCCATTCTTGATAAGGGTTCTCATTCGGATCTGCTCCAGTCCGCAGATTACACAGATTTCTGACTTGATCTGTGTAATCTGTGGCTAAGGTTTAAGACATGGCTTGGTGCCGGCAGCGTCAGCGGAGCGACGCGCCATCTCATTTGCGTTTGGACCAGGCAAGATCTTGTCAGTCACGCAGATTTCCGCGGACGTGATCTTTGCCACCGCCAGGTATGAAGTTAGTTTTTCCGGATTGTTCGGATCCTCGCTGGCGTTGTATCGCAGGATCAGCGCGACCGGCACGAGCTTTTTCTTTTGCATGGCCAGGCGCCACTCAGCTCTTGGGCCAAGACTGGAAAAGCCTCCGCTAATGACGCTCCAAAGATCGAGCGAATGCTTTCCGCCCTGCGGCGTGATCACCGTGATGTTTTGACGCAAGTCGCCTTCGCTGAGGATCAAGCTGTATCCGGCGGTGCCGCGACAACTACCTTCATAACCGTCATCGCCGTCTTCGGCGGATTTAAGTGTGCGACATTCTTTATCGCTCAGTGGTGTGTAAACGCTGCGATTTGCCTGCGCCGCAGCCGAAACCAAACACGCCAATAGAATCGAAACTACCCCCGGTAGGTATCTCAGAGTGAACCTCCGTCAGTAAAGATTACCCTCGCGTTTGCGGCCTGTGTAATCCACGTAGACCACTTTTAATTCGGTGTAGAAGTCGAGTGCCGTAGAGCCCTGTTCGCGATCGCCGATGCCGGTGCCTTTGGTGCCGCCAAAGGGGACATGAGCTTCGCCGCCGGTTGTGGGAGAGTTGATATGAGTCATGCCCGTTTCGATCTCGTCGACAAAACGAAAGATCCGTGAGGCATCATTGCTGAAGATCGACGACGACAATCCATACTCGCAATCGTTTGCCACTTCCATTGCCGTTTCGAAATCCTTGACGCGCAAGACTGACAACACTGGACCAAAGATCTCTTCGCGTGCGATGCGCATGTCAGGCGTGACGCGATCGAAAACCGTTGGGTGTACGAAGTAACCCTTGTCCAGTCCGTCGCCAGTGGCGCGCGAGCCGCCGCAAGCGAGTGTCGCGCCGTCTTCGCGACCGATGTTGATGTACTCCAGGACGGTGTTGAACTGGCTCTCATCGACGCTCGGTCCCATCTCAGTTGCGGGATCCGATCCCGGCCCGATACGCATCGATTCCGCCCGCTTTGCAATTCGCTCCACAAACTCGTCGGCGATCTGGTCCATAACCACAGCACGACTCGTGGCGGTGCAACGTTGTCCGGAAGATCCGAAAGCGCCCTGAGCAGTTGATTCAACCGCCAGATCCAGATCAGCATCCTCGAGGATTACGACGGGGTTCTTGCCTCCCATTTCGCATTGCACTTTCGCACCGCGTCGCGAAGCTTGTTCGTAAAGACGGATGCCGACGCCGTTCGAGCCGGTGAACGAGATAGCTTTGACGGCGGGATGGTTGATGATCTCGTCGCCTGCTTCCGAGCCGGAGCCAATCACAAGATTCATAACACCCGGTGGGATTCCGGCTTCTTCGAAGAGTTCAGTGATCCGAACCGCGGTTGCAGGCGTGATCGATGCTGGTTTGAAGACGACTGTGTTACCGGCGACCAGCGCGGGCGCAATCTTCCAAACCGGAATGGCGACAGGAAAATTCCAGGGAGTGACGCAGGCGACCACACCGAGCGGTTGCTTGATCGTGTAAGCGAAGTTTAATGGCAACTCGGAAGGGATAGTTTCGCCGTTCATGCGTCGCGACTCGCCGGCGCAGAACTCCGCGACGTTGATCGAACGCTGAAGTTCACCGCGAGATTCGGCGATCGTTTTGCCTTCCTCGTGGGTTAGGAGCTGGGCCAACTCCTCCTTGTTTTCTTCCATTAATCGCGCCGCCTTGGCCACGATCCGACCACGAGTAGGGGCGGGCGTTCCGCGCCAGGCGCGAAAAGCGCCGGCTGCGGCTTCGACGGCCGCGCGGGCTTCGTCGCGAGTGGCCTGGCGGATCGTTCCGAGGACGTCGTCTGTGTTTGCCGGATTGATGTTTTGCGCGGTGCGGGTGGACGCGGATTCGATCCATTTGCCGCCGATAAAATTGCGATAGGTCGTCATAAGAGTCTGGAATATATCATGCAAGGCCTTTGTTTCCTGACAGAATTTGCCACGCAAAGATGCAAAGACGCAAAGATAAACGCAAAGAGAAATCAGGAATCACTTTGCGTCTTTGCGCCTTTGCCTGGAAAACTCTTATAAAGAAGTTATGACTGCAGAGCCTCGAAGTATCCCCGAACTACTGCAACAGCGTGTGACCGCCGCGCCCGACAAGCCTTTTCTCTTTTCAGAAATCGATAAACGGGAGTTTACTTACAAGGAATTCGAGACTGCGGTCAGCCGCACCGCCCAAATGCTCGCAGCCAACGGCGTGCGCAAAGGCGACGTGGTGAGTCTGCTGCTTCCGAATAGCGTCGAGTATGTGATCGCCTACTTTGCCTGCTGGTGGCTAGGCGCATTGGCCGGACCGATCAACTCGTTGCTGAAAGCGCAGGAGATTGCCTACGTGATTTCAAATTCGGAAGCGCGAGCGTTGTTGGTTAGTTCTGAGTTTCTTCCCGTAATAGAGACGATTCGCGAAGATCTCCCGAGCCTGCAAGCGGTAATTCGTTTTGACAACGAAGCTGAAGCAACCAGCACTCAATCAGCCGAGCCAAATGTTGAGATAGATTGCGATCACGAAGCAATCATCATCTACACCTCAGGCACCACGGGCAAACCAAAAGGCTGCCTGCTAACCCATGGAAACGTAATCGCGAACGCACGCCAGATCAGTAGCTGGCTCGGTTTTGGTGAAACTGATCGACTGCTGACGATGATGCCGCTGTTTCACATGAATGCAGTTTCGGTGACGACGATGTCGGCGCTTTATGCAGGCGGTTCAACAGTCGTGAGTCAGAAGTTCTCCGCTTCGCGTTTCTGGCAGATCATCTCCGACTACCAGATCACGTCTTTTGGATCAGTGGCGACGATGCTCTCGATGTTGTTGAGCACGTATCCGGATGGAGTTCCGGCAGGTCTGAAAACCGATCAGTTGCGGTTTGCGATGTGTGGCTCGGCGCCGGTACCGGCGGAGGTGCTGCGTCGTTTTGAAGAGACGTTTCACTGCCTCGTGATCGAAGGTTATGGTTTGTCAGAATCTACTTGTCGTTCAACTTTCAATCCGCCCGACGAGCGGCGCCGGCCAGGTTCGTGTGGTGTGCCCATCGGCAACGAAATGCGAGTGGTTGATGAAGAGGATCAGGATGTGCCGGATGGGGAGTTGGGAGAGATCGTCCTGCGTGGCGAGAACATTTTGAGGGGTTATTACAAAAACGACGCAGCCAACGCCACAGCGTTTCGCAATGGTTGGTTTCACACCGGCGACATCGGTTATCGGGATGCGGATGGGTTTTATTTCATCGTCGATCGCAAGTCAGACATGATCATCCGTGGGGGCGAAAACATTTATCCGCGCGAGATTGATGAAGTGTTGTATCAGCATCCGAAGATCGCAGCGGCAGCGGCGGTTGGTGTACCGGATGTGCTTTATGGAGAAGAAGTGGCGGCCGTGGTTGTGTTGAAGCAGGGCGCGGAAAGTTCAGAACAGGAGATCATCGATCATTGCAAAGCACAACTCGCCGACTTCAAATGTCCGAAGCGAGTGCACTTTGTTGACGATATTCCGAAAGGACCAACCGGGAAGCTGTTGAAACGCGAACTGGCTAAGATGTTGGCCGCAGATTTACGCGGATAATTAAACGCAGATCAAGCTGGATCTATTTGCGTCATCTGTGAAATCTGTGGAGTAGTTTCTTCAGATCGATTGTTTTTACGATCGATTAACCACGCGCCGAACAGCCACAACGCGCAAATCCCTATCATCAATGGTGAGAACCACTTACCGTAAACACCGTCGGGTGAAAATTTCTCGGTAGCGGTGTGCAGGAATTCGCTGTTTGGCAGCAGACCAGTCTCAGAAAATTCGTGGAAAGTATAAATGCCTACCTGGACCAGGAAGAGCAGCAGGAAAATTCCGGTAACCTGAAAGAAGCGTTTGATATTAATTAGATGACCAAACTTTGCCCAGCCGAGTGCGAAGGCGAGCGCCGCAGCCAGACCCAGTAATGCACCGTTGATCAGGTTTGGATCCTTGACCTGCATCAACATGAGAGCGGTTTCCATTCCTTCGCGAGTGATCATTAAAAAGGTAAACAGAAACACTCCCGCCACCGCTGCCACGCGAGAACCTTTGGAGGTAGCCGCGGTCAGTTTTTCGCGCATGTGCTGCTGAATCTTCGGGCCGCTGCGCCACATGTGAATCACTAGCGTTCCCACCATCACCATCGCAACTAGACCCAAAATTGATTCACGTAAAGCCTCATTCGCGAAGAATGTGTTGACGTAACCGCCAATAAAAGTGCCGAACATGCTATTGACGGTCGATTCTTCTACACCGGTAGCAAGCACGTAAGCGAGTCCGCCGCTGGCGGCGAGCGCGACAATAATGGCGATATACACCGTCGGGTTGAGCCACCTTTGTCCTGACTTATGAAGGTAAGCAAGGATCACAGCGACGAGCAGGAACGACTCAAAGCCTTCGCGCAATACGATAATGAATGAGTTCAACATGATTGTGACGCCAACTTTCTGCAGGATTCGCAGACAGGGAAGGAGTATAGACTAGTTGAAAACAGTTTTCAATTTCAGAGGCACAGAAGACATGTGCTTCTTGTGCCTTTGGTAGTTATTGGGGGGTTGTGGGGAGGATGGCGAGGTCGGCGCGAAGGGGGCCGAGTTTTGTAGTGCAGGTGATTCTTAATGGCAAACGTTGGCGATCGTCGCTGATCCACATCCTTAATTGATATTTATCAGGTTGTGGATCGTCGGTTGTCAGCGATAACGCTATTGCCGGCACTCGACGACTCCCCAGTTGAATCGTTTCACGTTGCTGCACCTCGACGGTCAGTGTCTTTGGTTTGTTATCCACCAGCAGCGAAATCACACTGCGCTTCTTCGGCGCCAGATTCAAGGTTCGGACAACATAGAAAAACGAAACATAGTCGTGTGTTCCCACCGGCATTTCAATTCTCGCGCCACGATCACTCGTGGCGACTCCCGTGTCCTGGTTAATACTCAGCGTCTGATTCAACCTACGCTGGCCTTCAGCCAGGTTCATCACCGTGCGATAAGGCAACAACGCTTTTGGTTCGACATACGAATCGACCTGATCGCGGGCGACGAAAAGCGAAGCAGCGGCGCCGGTGGTTTGTGCGTTGACACTCAGCATCACTCCATCGCGATCGAAATAACGCGAACTCCCGCGCACCTGAAAAGTCGCCAGACCCAGTGGCGTATTGTTATTGCCAATGAACACCTGATAGTTCAGTTGTTCGCCGACCTTAAACGGAAGACTTTCATTCAACGCGTTTGGTGTTGGTGGTGTGGGAAGCGGTGCCGCGACCACCGGCGGCGCCGGCGTCGGGGTTTCCGTGGGCGGCTTGATGAGTTCCGAGCCGGCAAGTTCGGCGGTGAGATCACCGGAATTAAGTCGGGCCGTCATCAGTACCGGAACGTGCCGTTCGTCGTCACTGAAATGGATCTTGAAATTTCTGATCGGCGCATTCGCAACTTTGATTTGTGTCACGATGGCAGGAAACGATCCGACATTCGTCCTGATAGTATCTCTGCCGGTTACTTTCAACTCTGCGAGATACTCAACCCCTTCGCCGCGCACGGTAAAGTTGTAGACCGCGCCATCGGCGAGAGGAAGTGCACGCGCGCGATAAACAACCGATAAGAAATCGTACGTTCCCGGAAAGCCCCTCTGTTTCGGTGGTATCGCTTCGTTACCACCAGGCTGGCTGAAATCGTGAACTAAATCGGTTGATCTGATTGCGTCGCGAGGCGTTTCTTCGGAACGAAAGGGAAGTCCGGTTTGCGGATCGACGTACGTGGTGTAGTCGTTATTGATCGCGAAAAGAGCGACATTGATGACGCCGGTAGTTTCCACATGCGCGCGCAATTGAATCGCTTCGCGACCGAAATGCACGCCGCGCGAGACAACTTCCACTTCCACATGCGCCGCGCTCGGAAAATTTGAATACGCGACGTTATAGGTCAACTTTTCGCCCACACGATAAGGTGATTGCGAAAAGGGAACCGGTGCGGCAACCTCCTTTTCCTGAGCAAACAATGGAAAAACGGATGCAAGAAGGAGGATCGTTAACGTGGAAATGAACCGGGGTTTCAAGCTGAGATTCACCGTGGCATGATAGTTTCAAATCAGAAGTTGGGCAAATAGCGAGTGTGAACTCGGGATTTTACACGCGGCGCGTATTAATCAGTTCCTTTCGTTCGTGCTTTTGCCGACTGTTCCATCTCGGCCACGATTTCCGCGGCGGCGGCGAGTGGATCGGCGGCTCCGGTTATCGGGCGTCCAACCACCAGATAACTCGCACCGGCAGCGATTGCTGCCCCGGGCGTCGCAACGCGTTTCTGATCTTCTCGCTCTGGTTCGTTAGTCGCCGGGCGAATCCCCGGAGTAACAACCAGAAACTCCTGCCTGGTAACCGTAGCACGAATCTTTTCGATCTCCTGCGGTGAAGCTACTACTCCGTCAACTCCGGCAGTTTCGGCAAGTTGCACTAATCTCAGCACTGACTCAGCCGGACTGGACGTCACACCAATCTGTGACAACGAGGTTGTGTCCATGCTGGTGAGAACGCTGATCGCAAGCACTGCCGAACGCGTCCCGCTTTTTGCGGCAACTTCATTAACTGATTCAACCGCGCGGCGCATCATCTCGCTGCCGCCGCTGGCATGAATAGTGAACAGTGAAACGCCGAGTTCAGCCGCGGAGCGTGCTGCGCCGGCGACTTGATGCGGAATGTCGTGAAACTTCAGATCCAAAAATACCTTGGTATCCAGCGCCAGAATGTCGCGCACGATTTGAGGACCGGCCGCGGTAAAGAGTTGTGATCCGACCTTAAACATACCTGCGGCACTGTGAAGCTGTTTCACGAGTTCGAGAGCCTTGGCGGGGGTCTCAACGTCGAGCGCAATGATCAGTTTGTCTTTAGTCAATTGTCCTCCATAAAAAACCAGCCACGGATGACACGGATTTAACGGATTACTTTTTTCAGCGCAATTCTTTTATTTCTGATCAGTGTTATCCGTTTAATCCGTGGTGACTCTTGCTTGCAACTCTTTGGCGCGATGGCCGACTGCCTCGTCCAGGTTTGCAAAACCTTCGCGGGCCATGATCGCCGCGAGTTGTTCGTTAATCTGTTGCGCGATGCCCGGGCCTTCGTAAATAAAGCCGGTATATAACTGCACCAAACTCGCGCCAGCACAGATTTTTTCCCATGCATCTTCGGCTGTAAAGATACCGCCCACGCCAATCAGTGGAATACGACCGCCGGTGAGCCGATAAAGTTCGGCGATCATCCTGGTCGCCGTGCTCGCTAAGGGGCGGCCACTAAGACCACCTTCGCCACATGATGCGACTTGTTTCGCCTCGGTACGGAGATTTTCGCGACTGATAGTTGTATTGGTCGCAATGATGCCGTCAATTTTCAACTCGTCGATCACTGCGACAATCGTTTCGAGATCCGTACGAGTAAGGTCGGGCGAGAGTTTTACAAGCAGCGGGACACGCTTTTGATGATGTTGCTGCAACTCCTGTCCTCGCTTTTGCAGAGACGAGAGCAGCGACCTCAGTTGATCAGCCTGTTGCAACTCCCGCAACTGCGGCGTATTTGGCGAACTGACGTTGATCGCGATGTAGTCGGCGACGTTGTAAACCAGGTCGAAACTACCGAGGTAATCCGCTGTAGCTTCTTCAAGCGGCGTGATCTTGCTTTTTCCGATACTGACTCCGAGCACGCAGTCAGGTCGATCGTGTTCGACTCGTTTTACAAAAGCCGCTGCGCCTTCGTTATTAAATCCCGCGCGATTTATCAATGCGCGATCCGCGGGCAGCCGAAAGAGACGCGGTCGCGGATTGCCCGGCTGCGGATGATACGTGACGGTTCCTGCCTCGATAAAACCGAAGCCGAGCGCGGCGAGTGGTTTTAGTGCGACGCCGTTTTTATCGAAGCCGGCTGCAAGTCCAATTGGGTTTGTAAACGTCAACCCAAACCTGCTGATCGGATTCAGAATGCGTTCCCCAAAACGACTGGTAAGCAGTTTCGGCGGCATTAGAGACAGTGAATGCAATGCAAATTCGTGAGCGGTCTCTGGAGGGAGACGGAAGAGGATTGGACGTACCAGCGAGCGATAGACCATCGTCGGAATAGCAGCATACCACAGAATTTGTGCGCTTCCTTGGAGTGCGGTGCCCTGGCACCACTTTGTCAAAATAAGACCAAAGCGCCACCAAGGGGCGCACTCCAAGGAGGCGTCCAATGCAACCGGACGCATAAAACGCGTCAGCCTTTGCCTGAAACTTCGCTTCTTTGTTAGTATCCGCGCACATGGATTTCGTCGAGAAAGCCCGCATCATGGATGGCCCGCGCATCAATCGCGCATTGGCTCGTCTTTCGTCCGAACTTGTCGAAGAAAATCACGGCGCCGGTGACCTGATTTTGGTTGGAATCAGGCGTCGCGGTGTGCCGCTGGCCGAACGCATGGCGCAGAAGATCGCGGACCTCGAAGGCTATCGCCCGCCCGTCGGCATTCTGGATATCACGCTCTATCGCGACGATCTTTCGACCGTTGGCGCAAAGCCGGTTGTTAATCGCACCGATCTTCCCGGCGACATCGAAAACCGAAACATCGTTTTGATCGACGACGTGCTTTATACCGGTCGCACGATTCGCGCCGCACTGGACCAGTTGATCGATTTCGGGCGCCCACGCCGCGTGCAACTCGCAGTTTTGATCGACCGCGGCAAAGAGCATCGCGAGCTCCCGATTCAGGCGGATTACATCGGCAAACTCGTTCCGACGAAAAAGAGCGAGATCATAAAAGTGATGCTCCAGGAGTTTGACGAGGAAGAAGGAGTGGTAATCGTCGAGCGGCCGTCAGAAACGGCGTAACGGAAGCGGCCAACCGGCCGCTTTTTTTGTGTCATATTTAGAGCTTCGTTCTTGGATCTTTGTACTGTGTGTGTGCTTGATATCAAAGCACCATAACAAAGCACAAAGCACAAAAAACAAAGCGCAAATCAATGGAAACAACTTTCAACCGCCGCCATCTTTTGGGCATTCGCGAACTTGACGCCGCCGAAATTGCCCATCTACTCGACACCGCCGAAACCTTTCGCGAAGTCTCCAAACGCCAGATCAAAAAAGTTCCCGCGCTCCGTGGCCGCACCGTCATCAATCTCTTTTTCGAACCATCAACTCGAACCAGAACCTCCTTCGAAATCGCTGCTAAACGTTTGTCGGCCGATGCGGTAAACGTCAGCGTTTCTACCTCCAGTGTCAGCAAAGGTGAGACGCTGCTCGACACCGCGCGAAATCTGGAAGCGATGGCGCCTGACTGCATCGTCATTCGTCACTCGATGGCCGGCGCGCCGCAGCACCTCGCGAAGATGACCAACGCGCCCATAGTTAATGCCGGCGATGGCGCCCATGAGCATCCGACCCAGGCCTTGCTCGACGCATTGACGATTCGCGAATATAAAGGCCGGATCAAAGACTTGAAAGTCGCGATTGTCGGCGACATCCTGCATTCACGCGTGGCGCGCTCGAACATTTACCTGCTGACAAAAATGGGCGCGAATGTCAGTGTTGGTGGTCCAGGCACACTCGTCCCTGATGACTTCGCCGAACTGGTGGAAAGCGGTTTACGCATCGAGAAACACTTCGAAGACGCTGTCGAAGGCGCCGATGTCGTGATGATCCTGAGAATTCAACGCGAACGACAAGACGCCGCGTTTTTTCCCTCGATGCGCGAATATGCGGTTCACTTCGGTCTGCAACCACGACACCTCGAGCGCGCCGCGCCCGATGCGATCGTCATGCATCCCGGTCCGATGAATCGCGGTGTTGAAATCTCGTCTGAGATTGCGGACGGCAGCCGTTCGCTGATTCTCGATCAGGTTACAAACGGAGTCGCGGTGCGCATGGCCGTGCTGTATCTGCTGGCCGGCGGCAGTCATCCAGAACCAGTTGAAGAAAAACCCGCAACTAAGAACCGAAAACGCAAGGTAACTCCCGAATGAAGCTGCTGATTGCAAATGGATACGTGATCGACCCCGCGCAGCAAGTAAACACCGGCGGTCGCAGCCTGTTGCTTGAAGACGGTCGCGTCGTTGGGTTGCTCGACCGCGGTGAGCCGGTTCCCGAAGATGCACACGTTCTCGACGCTACCGGCCTCGTAGTCGCGCCCGGTTTTATCGACATGCACACGCACCTCCGCGAACCTGGTCAGGAGTACAAAGAAACTGTCGCTACCGGCGCGTCGGCGGCAGTCGCTGGTGGCTGGACCAGTATTTGTGCGATGCCAAACACGGATCCGATAAATGACAATCCGGCAGTCACGCGTTTCATCGTCGAACAAGGACAAGCGGCGAAACTCGCAAACGTGTTTCCCATCGGCGCTACTACCAAAGGCAGTAACGGAAAAGAGCTGGCGGAAATGGGTGAGATGAAGAACGCCGGAATCGTTGCTGTTTCAGACGATGGCCGCCCGGTGCCGACATCATCGATGATGCGCAGGGCGATGGAATACGCGCGTGGTTTCGATCTCACGGTGGTGGATCATTGTCAGGATCAATCGTTGAGCGCGGGCGGCGTAATGCATGAAGGACGCTGGTCGCTGATTCTCGGGTTGCGTGGTATGCCGGCCGCGGCTGAAGAAGTCGACGTCGTTCGCGATTGCGTTTTAGCAAAACTCACCAAAGCCAAAATTCATATCGCCCACATTTCAACCCGTGGTGGTTTGGAAGCGGTACGAAACGCGAAAAATGATGGTCTGCAAGTGACCTGCGAGGTAACTCCGCATCATTGGACGCTGACCGACGAAGCCGTCGCTGAATACGACACCAACACGAAGATGAGTCCGCCGCTGCGGAGCAGGGAACACCTGGACGCGATGCTCGAGGCCATCAAAGACGGAACGATCGACGCTATCGCCACCGATCATGCGCCTCACCATTCCGATGAGAAAGCGTTGGAGTTTGATCAAGCGCCTTTTGGAATCACCGGTCTGGAGACGGCGATTGGGTTAGCGTTTGATCTGGTTCATGCCGGTCTAATTGATCTCGAACGTGTGGTGCAGATGTGTTCGACGAATCCCGCGCGGATCTTTGGGCTCACGGATCGCGGGTCGCTCAAGACCAACGCTCATGCGGACATTACCTTGTTGGATCCAAACCTGGAATGGGTGTTCGATGTGACGAAGTCGAAATCGAAGAGTCGCAACACGCCATTTCATAAACGACGCATGCACGGCGCCGCCGTCGCAACGATTGTCGGCGGGCGTCTCGTCTATCTTCATCCTGACTACAGTCATCTCAACCAACCGCGGCAACGAAGCGCTTCCGTCTAAAGCCACAGATTTACGCAGATGTTTTTTCTGATCAGCGTTTATCTGTGAAAGTCTGTGGCTAAAATATTCTTAATTCGCTATCCAGCGCCAAAATCATTGCGTTACCTGAGTTGCCGACCTAAAATGCTCCGGTCTTGTTCCCGGACATTTCTTACTAGCGTTCAAAAACAATCAGTTTTGCTCTGTCCGTTTCCCTACCCGGACGAGTTGTCAGACTTTTAGTACTTAAACGGAGGTCTACGATGAAGAGTAAGCTTTGCAGCCTTATCTGTATGGCCGCCATTCTTCTGCTTGCACCTGTTTGTGTGGCTGATAGTAAAAGCTCGAGCAGGATGCTGAAGCAACAGGAGCGGTATACAGTTTCGCTGGAGTTGGAGTTTGCCAAAAAGGAAAAGAATCCATTGGAAACGGCGATTTCAGTAATTTTCGATGTCGGTCCAAATGGATATGCAACAGGTTTCCTGGTAGGCAATGGGCTGGTGATGACGGCCTATCACGTAATCTCCGGCAACCTGAGCAGCACCAAGAAAGTGATGCTGGGTTTCAAGGCTAATGACGAGCTTGCTGTAAAAGTTTTTGTTGACGGCTGTCGGGCAAAAGTGATCAGAGTTGATAAGGAAGCAGACCTTGCGTTACTCGAGATGTGCCGCGGCTCGAAGACTGCCAAACCTCCGAAATTCCAAACGGCGCCGAACAAAGACGATAAGTTGTTCCTGATTGCGCGGCCCCATGGCGACAAAGTTGTGAGTCATGGAAGTTTTTACGGCAACTACATGCTCGGCGATCAGGAGTACTGGTCAGTTAAGATCGACAGTCGCGATGGTTTTTCCGGCAGTCCGGTTTACAACTCGAATGCAGAGGTGGTGGGCGTCTTCAGCGGTTACGACTGGTCGCAGAAGCTGGCGTTGATCAGTCCCAGCATTCGCGCGCAGAAGCTGCTCGACGATTACAACGCCACCCCCAAGCCTTAGCAAGTTTAGCCACAGATTTACGCGGATGAACACGGATCAGATTTTTCTTATCCCGATCCGTTTTCATCCGCGTTTTATCTGCGGCTAAATATTGTTACGGAGTGAGCGTCTGAGGTGCTCGCGGTGCATTTCTTTGATCACGTGTAATTCCGGATGTTGAATTCCGAATAACTTCCGCCCGGCGATCTGCACTGTAACCACGAGATAATTTGCGAGTTGATTCGCCGCCACGCGCCAGCGTGGTTTGATCCGGTGCTCAAAGTTGAAGCCCGCCCGCAATCGAACTCGAATCTGGTCAGCCGGTGACCAGCGTTTGCTCGAACTCTGGGCCCCGTGATGTATCAAGACGGCCTCCGGCACAAACATCAAACGCCAGTCTGATTTCGTAATTCGCCAGCACCATTCATTGTCTTCGGCGTACATGTGAAATCGTTCGTCAAACCCGCCAACCTCTTCAATCACTTGCCGGCGCGTCAAAATTGCCGCCCCGCCCAGCATCGGTACATTTCGTTCGCGATCGTGTTGCCAGTGCCAACCCAGTAATAACTCGCCGCGAATGCGCCGCGGCAACAAGTGATAGAGCCATAACTGCGACATCACCGTGTGCCAAACACGTGGTGGACTGAAGAACACGCTAACCTGCAGCGAGCCGTCCTTGTTCAGCATCTTCGGCCCAACCGCTCCAATCTTCGGATCGGAGTTGAGTTTCTGCATTAACGTATCGATGGTACCGGGTTGAACTTCAGTGTCGGAGTTCAAAAGGAAAACGTACGGCGAGTCGGTTAATGCAAACGCCTGGTTATTGGCGGCGCCGAATCCTCGATTCTCATCGTTTACGAAGATCCGCAGTTGTTCGGAGGCGATCATCTCCGCCGCTCGATTGTTTGCGCGTAGCTGAGCGAGACTGTCGTCGGTGGAAGCGTTATCGATGATTACGATTTCGTAGGTGAGTTTTGGAGCAGAACTGACAATGGTCTCAACACAGCGAGTTAAGAGACTTCCCCCATTCCAGTTGATGATAATTATCGAGAGATCATAGGGCATCAGTTGGCTTTGCCTCAAAAGTCATCTTGAAGGCCACAAAGAGGCACACAAAAGCACAAATGAATTCTTAGCAGTAGAGGTAATCCTTAAGGTTTTAATCATTTGCGCTTTTTGTGCTGTTTTGTGTCCTACTCTCTGTCTTTGAAAGCGGACTTTTGAGGCAAACCCGCATCAGTTCTGTTTTTTCCGTTTTCAGGATACTAGATCCTTAGCCGCACTCTTAAATCCGTTGGCGTACTCGTGATAACGCAAACTCAGAAGTTCGCGCAAGATCCGCGGCACACGATTCAGCCGACGTTGCGGCAAATTCGCTCGCACATTCAAATGAAACGCGTAATCGCTGACAAACGATAGCGCCTTGCGCGTGTCGAAAGCATCAGCGTGGAGCAACAATCGTTCTTCGAGCGTCTCCAGAATCTTATGCAAATCGGCGCTGCTGTTGCGCCGGCGCAAGGCAGATTCGACGGCCTCTATCCCGTGCAATTCCGGCTCTGTTTGAAGACGCGTCGGGGCCCCTATCTGTTGTTTGTCGTGTTGCCGGTATTTAATCAGTGGCTCGTCGATCGCGACAACGCCGGCAACGGCTGCGACGGTCAATGCGATCCAACCATCGTGGATCATCGCGATCTCATTCGGGATCGGCAACGCTAACTTAATGAACTGCGATCGCACGGCCATGGTTGCTCCGGTCACGGTCCAACCATGGATTAGAACTTCGAGCGCTCGCCCAGTATGGACCAGTTTCCGTTTGTGATCATCAAAGCCGACTTCATCCCACATCCGACGGCCCAGCGGATTTAGATCTTCAGCAACGATCTCAGCGTCTGAAAACACCAGACCGGCAGTTGATGACTGATTAAACGCTGCTTCGATCCGTTGGAGTTTATCCTCTCGCCAAACATCGTCCTGATCGCTGAGTGCAATCACGTCGCCGGTACACAATGCAATTGCGTGTGCAAAATTCTGCACGCTGCCGAGGTTCTTCTCGTTGAACCGGAGGGAAACCGAAACCGGCGATTGGGCCGTAAATTTTTCTAACTGCAGACGAGTATCGTCGCTGGAGCCGTCATCACAAACCACAATCTCGTCGGGCCGGCGTGACTGCGCAAGGATACTTTCCAACTGCGCCGGCAGAAACTCCGCGCCGTTGTAAGTACACATTGCGACCGAAATTTTCATACAGGATTTACAAGCTTAACAGGATTTACAAGATTTGACCGAAGCCACCTGTTAAATCTTGTGAATCGTGTCTAATAAACCTCTCGCTGTTGCACTCGTCGTTTGCTTGCGAAGCTAAACCGCGGCTCAGTAGCAGTGTTGTTCAAAATCATCTGACTCACGTACTCGCCCACTACTGGTCCATGTTTGAATCCATGACCTGAGCCGCCGCCAACCAGCCATACATTCTCGAACGCCGGATGCCGGTCGATTAGAAAGTCGCCGTTCGAAGTGTTCTCATACTGGCAAACTCGTGTTTCCGTAACCGGCGCTTGGGCCAATCGCGGCATTCGTTGCCGCAGATACTCGCGTGTAGCAGTCACTCCTGCAGTGCTAACCACTCGCTCGCCACTATCAGGATCAAATTCCGGTCCGTGCTCGTCGATCGCGATCTTGAAACCGCGGCCATCGAGATTCGGTAGACCGTAAACCAGATCGTTGAAATCGATCCAGGTAGGCATTGAACCGAGGTTAAAACTATGATCGCCAGGCGGTACGCCAAAGAAGCAGACTTCCTGTCGCGTGATGTGAATTAGTTCGCCGAGCAAGTCGGGAAAGAGTTTTGGCAACCATGGACCACACGCAAACACGAATTGTCCTGCCGCAATCTTCTCTCCTGAAACCGTCTCGAGCGAATCCAGCTTGCGGGTTTTAGTAAACGGTGCGGCAACAGCTTCCGCGCGAAAATCGACTCCGCTCAGTTTTGCCTGTTCGACCACGGTTTGCACTGCTTGTCGCGCCAGCAGCACACCCGAATCAGGCTCGAGGATTCCCCATGCGATTGGACCAAGGGAGAGTTGCGGAAATCTCCGGATTAGCTCATTGTGGTCCAACTGTTCGAAGTTTGCGTTTATTCGTGTGAGGGTTGCGAGGGTGCCCTGGCTGTAGGGATCGTGCTCGCGCGCGAGCCACAGCACGCCGGTTTTTCGGAATAAATTGACGGTTTGCTCAAACAGTTGTTGCCAGAGAACCAGCGAGCGTTGAGCGGAGCGAGAATAGATCTCATCTGGTCCATAACCCAGCCTGATGATGCGCGATTCTCCGCCGGAACTGGAGCGACTGTTACCTGGTCCGTAAGCGTCGAGCAGGAGCACTGACGCCCCGGTCTGTCGCAATTGATAAGCAGACCACGCGCCAAAAACGCCGGCCCCGATTACGGCGATGTCGTAAGTCATTCGAGGATTGTAACTTAGGCGCCCCATCAGTTTGACATTCTTTTGCAAAACGTCCGCGTTTGAATAGGCGTTCGCTTTTGGAGGTCAGAGATATGCGTTTTCAGAGATGCCTTCAATTTCTGCTGGTCCTTCTGTTGGGCGGTGTGGGCATGGTCCAGGCCCAGCCGGACAGAGGCCTGGCGACAAATCAGCGAGTACTGACCGGAATCGAATGGCGGTTGGTGTCGTCGGGACCAGCAGGGGCTGAAATTCCGTTAGTGCCGGGAACAGCCGTTACGATGCGGTTGTCAGAGGATAATAGGGCCAGCGGGTCAACCGGCTGCAACTCGTTCAGCGGTCTCTATGAAGTTCGTGGCGACTCGATTTCGTTTAATCGCATCATCACCACGAGACGCGCCTGCCTCGACCAGCGAGCAAACCAGCAGGAGCAAAGATTGATTTCAGCGCTCGACGCGGCAACGCGGTTTCGACTTACGCCAAATCGTCTCACGATCCTATCTGACCGTAATCGCAACGTACTTAACTTTACCGACTCAAGTCCCAACCCGCCCGATGATGATGGACCACGTGGTGACCGCAGCGATCCGTTAACTGCACTGTCGTCGTACTACGACGCTATCAATGCGCGCGACTACCGGCGTGCATATCGTTTTTGGGAATCACCGACGTCATCGTTTGAGCAATTTGCCGCCGGTTTTGCAGATACCGAGCGCGTGCGTCTGCTGGTCGATCCGAAGCCACGCCTCGAAGGTGCGGCCGGCAGTAGCTATGCGCAGATTTCAACAGTCGTTGTCTCCACCACGCGTGCTGGAGCGGATCGAGTTTTTGCCGGTTGTTACACGATGCGCAGATCAAACGTACAGGACCAGGGCTGGCGCATCTACCGCGCCGAGATTTCGCAGGTTCCATCAAGCGCGAGAGTTTCACGAATGCTCTCGCAGGTTTGCCGCAATTAATTTTTTGTTTACTTAGGAGGAAAGAAACACGATGCGCACGAGCATAGCTATCACGCTTCTCACAGGATTGATTTTTGTAAGCGCCTGTTCGGACCCGGCCGCCGATAAAACGAAAGCGGTCACCAGTGAGCCGGCGAAAGCCACCTCACCCGCAACCGCGGCGCAGGGGCAAAAATATCTGATTTCGCCACAAGCTTCGAAGGTCGAGTTTGTCGGTTCCAAGGTGACGGGCAGTCACAACGGTTCGTTCAATGACTTCACCGGAGAGATTGCCTATGGCGGAACACCGGAAAAGAGTAGCGTCAATATCAAGATTAAGACTGAGGCCATGACCACTGATGATGAGGGCCTGACGAAACATTTGAAAACGGCCGACTTCTTTGATGTAGGGAAGTTTCCGGAAGCCAGTTTTGTTTCGACGGAAATTAAACCGGGCGGCGACAAGGGCGCCTCGCACACTGTCACTGGCAATTTGACCTTACACGGTGTGACGAAAGCGGTTACATTTCCGGCGACTATCAACGTCACGCCTGAAACAGCGACGGTTGACAGCACTTTTTCGATCAATCGGAGAGACTTCGGGATCAACTACGCCGGGCAGGCTAATAACTTGATTCGCGATGACGTAGTGCTCAAACTCACCATTCGCGCAAACAAAGCGAGCTAGTAGATTTAGCCACGGATGACACGGATTTGGTTTTAGATTTTATCTGTGTCATCCGTGTTAATCGGTGGCTTCATGTATGACGACTTGTTCCGATGAGCCGCTGCTCGAAGGCGTCCCGCCAATTCCTCCCGGACAAAAAATCAGTTCTTCCCGCTACTATTTGAACCAGCCACGGATTAACACGGATTACACAGATCTAACTGAATTCTTGATCCGTGTCATCCGTGTAAATCCGTGGCTACTTTCATGGCACTGGGGTTGCAGGGCTACTCGCGGCCACGCCTCTGTGGGCCCCAGACTGTCAAATGTTTGTCGATCGCATACTCAACAACGCCAGCCGTCACTCGCATCTCGGTGTACCACTCGCCGCGGTTGTAATTCTTCTCGTACTACTGGTCCCATTACCGGCGGTGCTGCTGGATGTGCTCATCAGTTTCAACCTGATGTTGTCAGTCATCGTGTTGCTGTCGTCGATGTACATTCTGCAGCCGGTAAAGTTCACCTCATTCCCCAACCTGCTGTTACTGACCACACTCTTTCGCCTCGCGCTTAACGTTGCTACGTCAAGACTTATTCTCACTCACGGCGAAACCGGAGCCGGTGCTGCGGGCACGGTGATCAAAGCATTTGGAGAGTTTGTAATTGGTGGCAATTACGTCATCGGCGTTGTCATTTTTTTGATACTGCTTGCGATTCAATTTTTGGTTGTTAACCACGGCGCGGTGCGTTCATCCGAAGTCACGGCACGCTTCACGCTCGATGCGATGCCCGGCAAACAGATGGCAGTTGATGCCGATCTTTCGGCGGGATTGATCGATGAAGCTGAAGCTCGAAGACGACGTGCCGATATCGGCCAGGCAGCCGAGTTTCATGGTGCCATGGATGGCGCCATTCGCTTCACACAAAGAGACGCAGTCGCCTCGATTCTCGTGGTGCTAATCAACATCATCGCCGGTTTTGCAATTGGTGTTTTGCAACACGGGATGGAGATTAGCGAAGCACTCAAAACCTACACGATTCTTACGGTTGGAGATGGCGTTGCCGCGGCCGTTCCCTCGCTGTTTATTTCAGTCGCCGCGGCGATGATCACAACGCGAACCGCGACGGATTCGAGCATCGGCGGCGACATGTCGCGGCAATTGTTTCTCAATCCACGACCGCTGTTTATTGCTTCGGGGGTGCTTGGTTTTCTTGGGATTTTGCCGGGAATGCCACACATTCCGTTTCTGCTGCTGGCTGCGGGCGCTGCTGGTGTCGGTTATCTCGCAAGCCAGCGAAACGCGCGCGATAACGAGCTCGCGCAGCAGGAAAAAGCCAACGCCGTCACGGTTGCCACAACCCAGGAAACCGAGCGGATTGAATCAGTTCTCAAACTCGATGCCCTCGCACTCGAAGTTGGTTACGGTCTAATCCCACTGGTCAGCAACGGCGATCATTTTCTCTCGCGGGTGCGTGAGATACGCCGCCAAATTGCACTGGATCTCGGAATTGTGGTGCCGTCTGTTCACGTTACTGACAACCTGCAACTCGGGCCGCGTGAGTATGCGATCTTGTTGAAGGGCCAGCCGATTGGACGTGGCGAAGTTCACGTCGATGGATACCTGGCGATCGATCCGGGTGTTGTGCGCGAAGTTATCCCTGGAATACCGACAACAGATCCGGCGTTTGGTATGGCGGCCACGTGGCTGCGACGCAAAGACGATCGCGAGCGCGCCCTCGCCGCTGGTTATACCGTTGTCGATCCCACCACGGTTATTTGTACCCATCTTTCGGAAGTCATCAAACGCAATGCTCCCGAATTGCTGGGTCGTCAGGAAACTCGTTCGTTGTTGGATGTGCTTGCGGAAACTCATCCGCGCACCGTGGAAGAAGCGACGCCAAAGGTTCTCAGTCTCGGAGAAGTGCAGCGAGTGCTGCAAAACCTGCTGCGCGAACGCGTGCCCGTGCGCGATCTCTCAACCATTTTGGAAAGCATCGCCGACGCCGGAACCCTGACGCACGATGTCAATGCTTTGACAGAAGCAGCCCGTTCTTCGCTCTCACGGACCATCTCCGGAAGCCTCGCGAACGAGCAAGGTGAACTCACGATTCTTGCTCTCGATCCGGTGCTCGAACATCAGCTCGCGGATCGACTGGGATTGCTCGGAGAGGCTCCCAGCAAAGCAATTGAGCCTGAATTTGGCCGCATGATTCTCGAAAAGATCGAAACTGCCGCGCAGGCTGCAGTGCTTTCACATCCCGTCATTCTTTGCTCCGCAGCCATCCGTCCACACCTGCGAAAACTCACGGAACGCTTCTTGCCAGACCTTGCTGTGATTGCTCATGGAGAAGTTGCACCGAGCATCAAGCTCGTATCCATGGGAACGATTAGCTGAAAACTTTAAGCTCCGAGGTCACCAATGAAAGTTAAGCGATATCGAGCTTCGACGATGCGTGAAGCTCTAGAGAAAGTAAAAGTTGAACTGGGCGACGAGGCGTTGGTACTAGGCTCGCGCCAGGTTCAGAACAAAGGTTTCCTCGGTATGGGTGCAAAGAACTTTGTTGAGGTCAGTGTTTCTGCCCCATCCCCCACCCCCGCTCTCTCTGAATCGCTTCCGGTTCGCGAGAACAAGCCTGCTTCAAACAGATCGTCATTTACGAGCCTGGGACTTCAGGAGCAGGATTCGTTCACGCCAACTCAACGCCCGTCCAGTTCAGCCTTTTCTGCCCTTGCCGCTCGCACGTACGCCTCCTCCGCTCCCTTTGCCCCCTCCGTTCCGAAGAAACCAGCGAACAGCGCGACTGCAACAGTGCTCGAACGTGCCAAGTCACGCGAAACTGAAACAGTCGCCAACGTCGCTGCCGAGAAAACCCCTTCACTTAAGACTGAGAACACCAAGGTCACCGCCACCAAACGCGATCCGCTCGCGTTGGAGTTGGATAGATTGCACGCAGAAATCCGCGAGATGAAATTCACGCTCGGCAGTTTCGCCAGCAACAACGGCGATCATGCTCGTGAAAATCATTCAGCAGATTTTGACCAGACTGACGCCCGCATCTACGATTCGCCGTTTTATGAAACCTACCTCCACCTGACTGCACTTGGTTTAACTCCCCACATTGCAAAGGCGGCTACCCTGGCAGCGCTCGAATCGCTCAGCAAATCCCAGGAACCGCAGCAACTCGCACAAATCGGATTAACTAATGCGCTCCCGCAATTAATAACCTTCGGCGCGGATCCGCTCGCTTGCAAGACCGCCGGTCCGCAACCTGTAATCGCCCTCGTTGGTCCAACCGGAGTCGGTAAAACCACCACGCTCGCCAAGCTGGCTGCACGCACAGCATTACGTGAACATCGTCGCGTGGAGTTGATCACGCTCGATACTTATCGCATCGCGGCTGTCGAACAGTTGCGCATTTATGCTGAGATCATCGGCGCCGGCTTTCACGTCCCACGCTCGATTCTCGAGCTCGATGCTTTGATCAGAAATCTTTCCAAAGAAGCCACTGTCCTTATCGACACGATCGGGCGCAGTTCAAAAGACCTCGCCGATCAAATGGAACTCGCGGATTACCTGCGTAACAACGAAGAAATTCTGAAGTGCCTGCTCGTTCAGGCGACCATGCATCCGGCCGACGCGAAAGTTGCGATCAGCAAGTTTGCGCTTTATGGCGTCGACAACCTCGTAGTTACCAAGCTCGACGAAACTTCCCGGCCCGGCGCTATCGTCACAAC
The DNA here is from genome assembly GCA_963708055.1 of uncultured Acidobacteriota bacterium. Classification (GTDB taxonomy): domain Bacteria; phylum Acidobacteriota; class Blastocatellia; order Pyrinomonadales; family Pyrinomonadaceae; genus PSRF01. Next base: position 5,645,239 of record OY970193.1, read on the forward strand.
CGCCGTCGAAGCCGGACTTCCGCTTACCTACATCTGTCACGGCCAGCGCGTGCCGGAAGACATTGAACCCGCTTCCGCCGCGGCTTTAGCGCGGTGGCACAACGCTCTCGCATGCGCGAGAGCCGCCGCTTAAACCGAAAGCTCACACGTACACACCGATGAACGATCAAGCTATGACTCTGCGCGAAATGGCGAAAACCTCTGCCGCTCACCTGGGCCAACGTTCAAATTCGGCCCAAAAACACGCCTGCACCATCGCCATCACCGGCGGCAAGGGCGGCGTAGGCAAGTCGAATGTCGCGGTAAATCTCGCCATTGAGCTGGCTGTTAACGGTCGTCGCGTTTCGCTGCTGGATGCGGATCTCGCCCTCGCAAACGCCGACGTGCTGCTTGGATTGAATCCGAAGTTTCACCTGGGCCATGTCCTGGCCGGAGAGAAATCACTGGCTGAAGTGGTGATTGAAACTGAAGACGGTGTGCGCTTGATTCCTGCCGGCAGTGGTATTGAAGAACTCGCAAACCTGCCGCAGTTTCAGCAACAGAGATTCATCGCCGAACTCAGCGCGATGGAAGACGAGTCAGACTTTTTAATCATCGACACACCGGCCGGCATTGGTCACAACGTTACGAGCGTAATGAGTGCTGCGTCGGCTGTGATTATCGTTACCACACCCGATCCGACTGCAATTATTGATGCTTACGCGACGTTGAAAGTGTTGCACCAGCATTCACCGTCGAAACCGGTTTGGGTTGTAGTTAATGATGTCGTTGGAATCGGCGATGCAGAACAAACCTTTGGCCAGATACAAAACGCGGCTATGCGTTTCCTCCGCCATCCGCTGACTTACATCGGAACCATACCTCGTGATCCGGAACTTGCCGCCGCCGTGCGCGAACAAGTTCCGGTCATCAACTATGCTCCACAAACTCCGGCCAGCAGAGCCATTCGACTAATTGCACGATGGGTGGACCAGGCCCGCAACAGCACCAATCCTCCGGCCGGTTTCTGGCAGGTCGTTACTCAAACGGCAAACTAAACTCAAAGAAATGTTTCCACGCAAAGACCCAAAGACGCAAAGAAAACCTTCTGGAACCGCGGCAGCGCTTTGTGTCTTTGCGTCTTTGCGTGGAAATTCTTCCCTCCACCTCGATTTTATCCCGCGCCAAAATTAACGATGTCAGGTCACTCCCGATACCTCAACAATGCCAACCAGCATGACGCGTCAGAGCGCGCGGCCATGCTCGAAGCCCACCTCCCGTTGGTTAAATTCACCGCGGAACGCCTCGCCGCAAAACTTCCTTCCTGGGTCGAGTTAGACGATCTGATTGGAGCCGGTGTGCTCGGTCTGATGGATTCCGTTGATAAGTTTGACGCTCGCAAAGGCGTGATGTTCAAGACCTACGCCGAGCTGCGCGTGCGTGGTGCAATTCTCGATAGTTTGCGCGATCTCGACTGGGCGCCACGTTCAATGCGACGACGCGCGCGTGAAGTTGAAGCTGCTTACGCTGAAGTCGAACGCGTGCGTGGCCAGGCTACCGAAGAAGATGTGGCAGCAGTTTTGAAGATTTCGGTTCCGGAGTTTCAGCGGTTACTGGGAGAGTTGCGAACACTTTCAGTCACCGGGCTTGAAACCAGTGACGAAGAAGAAAGTGGCACGATCGAGCGGCAAGTTCCTGCCGATCCATCAGCTACACCCTCAGTCAGATTCGAACAGGTAGAGGTGCGCGAGCATCTCGCAAAAGCGATCGACAAGTTGTCGCAACGCGAACGACAGGTCGTTTCGCTTTACTACGTTGAAGAATTAACGATGAAAGAGATCGGCGCGGTGCTTGGTATCACCGAATCGCGCGTCTCACAACTTCGCTCGCAAGCCGTACTTCGTTTGCGCAGCTCACTCGGAGCAGTCAGATCAAACCTCGCGCTCGCCTAAGGGGTCCACAGATTACACAGATTATTCAGATTCAATGTTGGAAGGGTCAAGAATAGATCGTGAAAGATAACGCACTCCTGACAGAAGAAGAGATGGCCGCGTTGATTGAGACGCCTGACGCGCAGTCGGCGAATCAGGACAAGCGCCGGCGCGTTGTGCCTTACAACTTTCGCCGTCCGGATCGTCTTTCCAAAGAGCAGGTGCGCGCGCTCTACTTGCTGCACGACCTCTTCTCACATTCCTTATCGTCCAATCTTCCAATCTTCTTGAGAACGATTTCGGAAGTAACGCTCATCTCCGTCGAGCAACAGGCTTACGTTGATTATCTTCAGGGCCTGCCTGATCCGACCGCGATGTTTTCGCTTTCGATGCAGCCTTTGCAGGGCGTGTGTGTGCTCGAGTTGAATCCGTCGCTGGCGTTTCCGGTAATCGATCGTCAACTCGGCGGCGCTGGTGTGCCCGTGACTGAGTCGCGTGCGTTAACTGAGATCGAACAGGAGATTCTGGAAGGATTTCTCAAACTAATAATCGACGACTTGCGCGAAGCGTGGAAGCCTCTAGTTGAAATGGAAATGGAGATCGTCGGACGTGAAACCCGCTCGCAGATGCTCCAGATCGTGGCACCGAATGAAGTGGTTCTGACGATCGTGTTCCAGGTGCAGGTTGGCGACGCGCGGGGAATGATGAGTCTTTGCATTCCGGCATTGACCCTCGAACCCATCGTCGAGAAGTTTAACCAGTCGTTCTATTCACCCGATCGCGAAGCAACCGTTGAACAGACCCACGTGTTGCTGCAAACCCTTTCGTCAGTTTCATTTCCGGTTGCGGCTGAACTACACGGCACCAGCGCCGCGATGGAAGATCTAATGACTCTCGCCACCGGCGATGTCCTGCGCCTGGACCACCCGGTGGATCGGGCAGTTGAAATCAGCGTCGGCGGCCAGGTGAAGTTTTTTGGCAGTCTGACAACTCAGAACCGCCGCACCGCGGTGCAGATAACCGCTCTGAACTCCAGATAACCCACACGAGGAAGTTTATGTCTTCAACAATCGAAAAACAGGAAGTTGATTCGTCACGCAATATCGAGCGCCTGCTGGATGTTGAGCTGCAGGTGATTGTCCGTTTTGGGGTGACGAATGTGCCGTTGCGCGACATCGTCAGGATGGGTGTCGGCACGATGATCGAATTGAATCGTGCGGTGGACGAGCCGGTTGAGTTGCTCGTCAATGGACGCCCGTTTGCGCGTGGTGAAGTGGTCGTGGTCGATGGTTACTACGGAGTTCGGATAACTGAGATTGGCCCAGTATCGGATCGAGCTGCTTCGATTGCCTGAGGAGAAATCATGAACCTGCCAAACAATCCATCTTTAATCGCAATTTCTCTTGTGAACGCGATCACGTTTGCGATCACACTGATGCTGTTCTTTAAGTTGCGGCGGAAAGTAAACGGATTCAGTAAAAACACCGAGAATGAGCTTTCGCAACTGAGTAGCGATCTCGACACTGCGTCAAATCGAACTGCCACACTCGATCGCCGCCTGACTACTTTCGAGCAAGCTCACAAAGCGAAGCGAAATTCTGAGCAAACAGAAGTTGTTACGGAAGGCAAGAAGCTGAGCATTACCGAGCGCCGGCATCGTGTGCTGGCACTGTGGCGACGCGGCCAGAACGTGCAGTCGATTGCGCGTACCTTGAACATGCCTGACGGCGAAGTTGAGCTGATGATCAGCATCAATCGCGCTGCCTGAGGAGAACCCTATGAACTTCGGACTCTACGCTTCATATCTCGGCATGCGCGCGAGGCAACAACGTCTCGACATGCTCGCCAACAACATCGCGAACGCCTCAACCAGCGGCTTCAAAGCAGATCGACTGCTCTATCGCTCGGTTGCGGCTGCCGAAAAGCAAATAAATACGGAAACGGGAACCGACAAGCTTACGCCGGTGAAAGACGGGAGAGAGGTTGGAGTGGTTACGGCCCACGCGACTGATTTCTCGCAAGGTTCGGTTCGCGATACAGGACGTTCGCTCGATGTTTCGCTCGAAGGCGACGGCTTTCTCGTAGTGCAAACGGCTCGCGGCGAACGCTATACACGCCAGGGCTCGTTGACGTTGGACCAGTCAGGCCAGTTGACCACGCCTGCGGGAGATTTGGTGGTCGGCGAAGGTGGTCCAATCACGCTTTTACCGGGCGAAGTGACGATCGGTGCCGATGGAACTATCAGCAGTAACGGACAGGTTGCAGGGAAACTGAAGCTGGTCCAATTCGCCAATCCCAATCAGGCGTTAGCGAAAGAAGGGAACTCGCTTTTTGTCGCTACTGGTGTCGAGAAGCCGGTTGAATCGGCGAATACACGCGTGGTGCAGGGAAGTTTGGAAATGGCGAATGTCAACTCGCTGGTCGAGATGGTCGCGATGATGCAGAACACACGCGAATTCGAGTCGCTGCAGAAATCCGTTTCGACGTTGATGCACGAACTAGGAAGAACAATTTCGAACGAGATAGGGAAGTTGTAATGGGATTTCCTCCGCGCTCTCTGCGTATCTATGCGCCCTCTGCGTCAAAACAACTTAATCAACGCAGAGACCGCAGAGATACGCAGCGAGCGCAGAGAAGAACTACCACAGATTAATACGATTAAAGGATAAACCTTATGACTAGAGCACTTTACACGGCTGCAACGGGAATGGAAGCGCAGCAGAAGAACGTCGATAACATCGCCAACAACCTGGCCAACTCGTCCACGGTCGGTTTCAAACGGACGCGGCTCGAGTTTCAGGATCTGCTGTATCAGAACCTGCGTACGCCGGGTGGCGCTGCTAACGCTTCAACGCCGCTTCCCGTCGGTTTGCAGATCGGCCTCGGCGCTCGCGCGATTTCGAGTGAACGTATCTTTCAACAAGGCGATTTCAAACAGACCGAAAATCCGCTTGACCTCGTAATCGAAGGCAGCGGCTTTTTCCAGGTGCGCCAGACCAATGGCGAACTCGCTTACACGCGCGCCGGTTCGTTCCATTTGAACGCGCAGGGCCAGATCGTTACCGCCGGCGGCGAGTCACTCGAACCGGCGATCACAATTCCAACTGATGCCACCTCGATCACTATCGGCACTGATGGAACTGTCAGCGTCACTCAACCGGGGCAGACAAATGCGCAAACAGTAGGACAGCTTCAGCTGGCGACGTTTGCGAATCCGGCTGGTCTGAATTCGCTCGGCCGCAACTTGTTTCAGGAAACGGCCGCTTCAGGACAGGCAACCGTCGGTTCGCCTGATGCGAATGGTTTGGGGCGGATCAATCAGGGATTCATCGAAGGCTCAAACGTCAACGTGGTTGAAGAACTCGTCAACATGATCTCGGCGCAGCGTGCTTACGAGACAAACTCGAAGGTGATTACGGCGGCGGATCAAATGTTGAGCACTATCAACCAGGCAGTTAGATAAAGATTTACAAGATTTTACAGGATTAACAAGATGGTTTTTGCCAACTCTCTCTTGTGCTTTTTGTGCTTCTTTGTGGTTGAAGCTTCGGCTGCGCGCGTGCATGTGCGTGCGGAGAGCGTTGTCAGCGGTGATGTCTTGAAGCTTGGGGATGTGGCTGAGATCACGGCGGGAGATGTTCAGCTTGAAGCGCAATTGAAGGCGATCAGTCTTGGTTACGCGCCGCAGGTTGGCACGGTTCGAGAGTTGCCAAAGGCGAAGATTGTGTTGGCGCTCAATGCGGCCGGGTTCTCACCGGAAGTAAATGGTGCGGTGATCGCAAGAGTTAAGCGTGCATCGCAGATTGTTTCGCCATCGTTGATTAGCAAGGCGGTTGAAACCAGTTTGCTCACTGAATTGCAGGCGACGGGTGCGACTGCAAAGATCTCCCGACTCGATCTACCGCCGGTGATTGAAGTTCCCTCGGGCGATCTTGAAGTACGTGCTTCGGCGATGGGCGTGAAGAGTTTGTTCGCGCCTTTCTCCGTGGCGTTGGAATTTTGGGTTGACGGGCGCCTTGCGCGTCGCGTCACCACAACCGCTCAAGTCGAAGCCTCGGCAAAAGTGCTCGTTGCCGCGCGCGACTTGAGCGGCAAGACACGACTCCGCGAGGGCGATTTTGCGCTCGCCTCTGTTCAACTCGAACGTCATCCTTCGCTCTATCTTCACGATCCGCGTCGTTTACGCGGCGCCGCATTAATCAACCCGCTTGCAGCAGGCGAGGCGATTACGCTTGATGCACTCACTTCCGAGATTGTCATTAAACCCGGCGATCCGGTTCGCATCGTCGGCGAGTCGAAGTCGCTCAACATTGCAGTAATGGGCGAGGCTCGTGCTTCAGGGCGTGTCGGCGATCGCATTCAGGTCAAGAACCTCCAATCAGGTCTTTTGCTTCAGGCTTTGATCATCGACGAAGGCGTTGTCGGTGTTCGCTTCTAGTCTTCACCTCAAAGGAATCAACTAATGCAACGAAATGCGATTTGGACCACTTTCACCCGACTGCTGGTTCTTTTCTTATGTGTCTTAGCGGGCACTGTGGTAGCAAACGGTCAAGGTCAAACCGCCTCAGGCTCGCTCTTTAACGACAACGCTCCCGGCGTGAATCTCGTTACCGATTTCAAGGCGCGTGGTCTAGGAGATTTGGTTTTTATAGAAGTGGTTGAGACAAGTACGGCGACGGTTTCGTCGACTGCGAGCCGCGGCCGCGATTCGAGTACGCTCGGTGGTCTCGTGGGTTTAATTGCTGCATTGCCGGCGCCAGGTGCAGCCTTAACGTCCGGCGTAGTCGGTGGTCTGGGTCAACGGAAGTTTGAAGGCAAAGGTGCCACCGGTCGTCAGAGCTCGCTGCGCACACGCATCGCCGCGCGCGTGGTCGAAGTTTTACCAAACGGCGATCTTCGCATCGAAGCTGAGAAGCTTCTCAAGATCAACAAAGAAGACGAACGACTCACCTTGTCAGGCATTGCGCGCACGCGCGACATCTCCGCTGACAACGCCGTTCCCTCAAATCTGCTCGGCGATTTGAAGGTCGCACTCAATGGCAAGGGAGTTGCTTCTGCTGATAATCAACCGGGTTGGTTATTCCGGGTGCTCGACAAGATTTCGCCCTTCTAGTAACGATTCGATAACTAAGCGATGTTCATTTCAACCAATAAAAACGGCCTTGGCATGTTGCTCGCGACAGTGATACTCATTGTCGCGAGCAGCAGCGTTGTGGCTCAGAAAACTGACAATCCTTTGACAGTGCGCGTCAAGGATGTGGCTGATATTGAAGGCGTCAGAGGCAATCAACTCATCGGCTACGGATTGGTCATCGGTCTCAATCGCACCGGCGATCGCGTGCAACAGAATCTCTACGCGCGCCAGACTTTGCAAAATCTGCTCGAACGCATGGGTATCACCACTACGGTCGATTCACTCAAGCCCGAAAATCTCGCAACTGTTCTTGTCACCGCCACGCTTCCCCCATTTGTAAGACAAGGTTCGAAGATCGACGTCACAGTTTCTTCGATTGGCGATTCGCGATCCTTGCAAGGCGGAACGCTGATCATTACTCCTCTGAAAGGAATTGACGGACAAACTTACGCGATTGCCCAGGGCCCACTTTCCATCGGCGGCATCTCAGCCGGTGAACAAGGCAATTCCGTTGAAGTAAACCACCCCACTGTCGGCCGCGTTCCAAACGGCGCGATTGTCGAACGCGCGGTCGCAACCGCGCTTGCTCCCAACGGCGCTCTCACTCTCGTTCTGCGCCAGGACGACTTCACCACTGCCTCGCGTCTCGGACGCGCGGTCAATCAGAAATTTGGCTCCGGCACCGCGCGCGCACTCGATGGTCGCAATGTTGACGTGCGTGTTCCTGCAAACTGGAGTGACGATACGGTCGGTTTTATTGCCGAACTCGAAACACTGCGATTACAGACTGACGCCATCGCGAAGATCATCATCAACGAGCGTACAGGCACGATTGTAATGGGCCGCGACGTGCGGATCTCTTCAGTCGCAATCTCACAAGGCGGAGTTACAGTCCGCATCGGAACTGAGTTTGAAGTCTCGCAACCATCGGTACTTTCAAAGACGGGCGAGACAGTCACCGTGCCTCGAACCACCGTCGAAGTTGAAGAACGCAAGCCGCAGTCAGTGGTCTTGCCGGACGGCGCTACTGTCGATGAAGTTGTGCGCGGTTTGCGAGCAGTTGGCGTGTCGGCACGCGACATCATCAGCATTCTGCAAGCAATTAAATCCGCGGGCGCACTGTCTGCCGAACTGGAGATGCAGTAACGATCATGAGCGTCCTTTCTCCAGTCGAACTCAGCCAGAACACGCCCCCCGCCGGCGCGAATCAAAACGCCGAAGCGGCGATAAGGAAGGTTGCAGTTCAGTTTGAAGCGTTACTGCTGAGTCAACTGACGAAGTCGCTCAATGGCAGCGAAGAAGGCGGGCTCTTTGGTAACGGTGGCGGAATGGGACTGTCGCGACAGTTGTTCAGCGAACAACTCGCGACCACGATGGCCGAGAGTGGCGGTGTCGGACTCGCCGACATGATCCTCAGTCAATTCATGAAGCGTGCGGAAAAGAGATCGCCGGCGCTCAAGTCTGTTACGAGTACGAGCGAGTCGAGCGCGCCGGTTGCCGAAGCAACATCGTCGCAAGCAGCTCCGGTCGATGTGAATTTGACTGCGAAAGCCACGAGGCCACGACGCGTGTTTCCGGTTGTCGAAGAACCGGCAGCAAGCACGAAGAGTACACCTGTTCGCCCAGCCGAACTGATGCGAAACTCCGCCGAACACGTGGATTTGCATCTGCCCGTGGATGGTCCAATCCGTTCGGTATTCGGAATGCGGCGCGATCCAATCAACGGGCGCATGCGGTTGCACAAAGGTGTAGACATTTCAGCACGCCGCGGAACCCCGATCGAAGCTGCCGCCGAAGGCCGAGTGGTTTTCGCCGGTCGCAACGGCGGATACGGCAAGATGGTGATGCTCGAACATGCCGATGGACGGCAGACTCTATACGCCCACGCCGAACGTCTTTTTGTCAAACCTGGTGATGTTGTAAAGGCTGGGCAAACTATTGCAGCAGTAGGATCTACGGGTCACTCAACCGGCCCGCACCTGCATTTCGAAATACGTGAAGGACAGAACGCAGTCAACCCTCTGAAATCACTCATTAAAGATTTAACGCTCGCACGCCGATAAGGTGCTGAAGAGGATTTCCGGATTTCCGGAATTCCCGCAAAGGAGAGCGTGAATCATGAAGCCAGTTAATCTCAATGGACCACAGCCACCTGACAAAGTTGACTTACAGCGAACACCGTACACGAGGAGCCGTGAATCAGTTGACTCCGCAACCTCGACTCCCAAAGGCGGCGACCGGATTAATGTCTCGAACCGAGGCGAGGAGATTCGCAACCTTGTCAGCAAAGCCAATCAACAGTCCACCTTCCGCGAGGATCTGGTTGAATCACTGCGAATGCTCATCGCATCAGGACGTTACGACGTCCCCTCGAAAGAGATCAGCGAAGCCATCCTCAAGGACGAGAGCCTTTCTTAAGCTGAACTTTTTCTCTGCGCAACCTTTGTGTTCTCTGTGTCTCGGTGGTCATTTGTTATGTACTACCCACCAACCACAGAGACTCAGAGGACACAAAGGTTGCTCAGAGAAATCCGTTTCAGGACAAGGAGTGTGGCAATGATCGACGATCACATTCGCGAGGTCACACAACTAATGGTCGAACAGGCTGACGATTACGTCACCCTGGATCAGCGCTGCGCCGAACTTTGCGAGGCCATGGTCGCCGGTCAGTTGAAGACGATCGATTCGCAGACTAACGATGGCGGAGCGATTCTATTCCGAATGCGCGCGCGTTTGATTCGCATCATTCGCGCGTTGACTGACTTTGCCGAAGCTCGCGCTGCTTCGCAAAACACAACTCTTACTCCTGAAACGCGTTCTGCTTTTGAAGCCGCTTCCGGCGAGCTGCTGAACGCAGCCAGACAATTTCAACGGATTCGCGAACGAGCCGCCGCGCTAACGACCGGTGGCGCCACGTTCGCAACCGCTTGCATCGAGGTTTGCGGCATTCAGCCGAGCACGTACAAAGCGCCTTATGCCCGCAATGGTGAGGTGCGTCCATGGGCGTAAACTTCTCTCCTTTTGAAATCGGACGCCGCGCTTTACGCGCGAGTCAATTGGGACTTGCCGTAACCGGCCAGAACATCGCGAATGTAAACACGCCCGGTTACTCACGACAGTCAGTGCAATTGTCGGCCACTGCTGCGGCCAACGGAAATCTCGGGTTAGTCGGTCAGGGAGTGACAATCGACGGCGTGCGTAGTTTTCGCGATCGCTTTGTCGAATCACGGTTGCAAACTGAAACCGCCATCGCCGGTCGTTTGACTGCCGAGCGCGACGCCTTGTTTCCGGTTGATGGGGTTTTTAACGAGGCCGACGGAAACGGCATCAGCGCAGCGATGGGCAGTTTCTTCGGTGCTTTCACTGCGCTCGAAAGCAATCCTTCTTCAATGACGTTGCGTAACGATGTAGTGGCGAAAGCTGACGCGCTCGGAAATGCATTTGCGACTTCGCGTTCACGCCTGGTCCAGATTCGTTCCGACGCCGATGGCGAACTGCGCAACACAGTCAATCAACTTAACGGACTAAGTTCACAAATTGCAGATCTGAATGCACGTATTGCAAACGCGGAACACTCGGGCGGCACTGCTTCTGAATTGCGCGACCAGCGAAACATGCTGGCGCGCCAGGCAGCCGAGTTGAGCGGTGCTCGTGCAGTTGAAGGTTCGGATGGAATGCTCACGCTGACGCTCGCTGATGGGCAGGCACTTGTCAGCGGCGTGCATGCGACTGCGGTTCAGGCGCAGAGCATTCCACCCGACGGTTTATCGTCGCTAACGTTGAACGGTCAACCGGCGGCATTCGGTGAAGGTCGCTTGCGTGGTTTGCAAAACGCAATCGGCACGATCGCAAACAACCTGACCTCACTCGACGATCTGGCAGCCTCGATCGCCGAGCGTGTTAATGAGTTACATACGTCCGGCACTGATTTTAATGGCAACGCCGGTGTCAACTTCTTCGCAGTTCCTTCAGATGGTGTTACTGCGGCAAATCTCTCTGTCTCTGCTGCGATAAAAGCAGATGTGAAATTACTCGTGGCGTCCCCGACTGCGCCGTCCTCGACGTCGGCCACGATAGCGGGGGCAATTGGCGCCTTGCTCACCGACCCAACCTCACAAGCTGGTTCCAGAAGTGGTTCATTTAGTTCGATTTACGGCTCAATCGTGGGCGATGCCGGCCGCGGAGTGAAAAGCGCTGAAGACGCACTCGCGACGCAGCAGTCAATCCTGGCCCAGGCGATGGCCCAACGTGATTCAGTTTCCGGTGTCTCACTGGATGAAGAAGCAATCAATCTCTTGCAGTTTCAGAAGTCGTACGAAGCCGCCGCTCGCTTTCTAAAAATCGCCGACGATCTAACGCAGACCATTCTCTCCCTCGGGCAGTAAGGAATTCTTCTATGCCTTTACGCGTAACTAACTCCAGTTTGACTTCAGTCTATACCGCTCGCATCGCTGCGAACCGGCACCGCCTACAAGTGGCCCAGGAGCAGATCTCCAGCGGTAAGAAGATTAACCGACCGTCAGATAATCCATTTGGTGCTGAGTCGGTGCTTCGCTATCGCAGTTTGCAAAACGCGGTCGAACATTTTGAACAGAACGCCGCCACGGTCAAAGACAATCTGCTGATCGCCGATGGGATGATGAACTCGTATCAGCAGTTGATCGATCGCGCCAATGTTCTGATGACGCAAGGTGCTTCTGATACCACCACGCCTACGGCACGCGAAGCGCTCGCGAAGGAGTTGGACGGCATTCGTCAACAGATGCTGGCAATCGCGAATAAGAAATCGGATGACCGGTTCATTTTCGGCGGCACGCGACAGAACGTAGCTCCTTTTGATGCCGACGGAATTTCCGCCGGTGCAACTTCGCTGCAAATGGTCCAGGTCGAACCGGATGCAGCGCCGATTGCCGCCGGGATCACCGCGGAACAGATCTTTACCAACAGCGACGGCTCAATTTTCGACACCATCGAAAACGCGGCTAATGCATTGCGCGGCACGGGAGATCCGGTTGCCGATAAGGCCGCGGTGTTGGGTTCATTGGATAGTCTTGCGACCTTTACCACCCAGGCGTCGAACGGTCTGGCTCAACTCGGTGCGAGTTTGAATGCGATCGATAGCGCCGGCCAACGACTCACCAGCCAATCGCTCGCTTTTCAGGAGACGATCGATCGATTTGAAACAGCAGACATTGCCGCCCTGGCAGTTGAGTTAAGCCAGGCCGGCACCGCGTTACAGGCAACTCTTCAGGCCACCGCACTAACAGGCAAAGGCTCGTTAATGGATCTCATTGGTTAAGAGGAACTTCTTAATGGCAACTATTCGCATACAGGGAATGGAACTCAATTACGATGACAAAGACGTCATTGTGTTTCCCGAAGGACTGATCGGCCTGCCTCACTTGAAGCGCGTAGTGCTGATCAAACAAAGCCTGGTTGAGCCCTTTTACTGGCTGGTTTCATTGGACCACGACGATCTGGCATTTGTGGTGGTTGAGACAAACTCGCTCTTTCCTCGTTTCACGCCCCAGGTCCCGGCAGAGTCGAATTTTTCCAATGTGTTGGCTGATAACGAAGCGCCACTCGTGCTCAGCATCGTGCTGATCAATTCGGAGTGGCGCGACTGCACCGTGAACCTGCGCGCGCCGATTTTTGTTTCGTCGCGAATGATGTCCGGTGCACAGGTAATTCTGACCGACAGCACGTATAGTGTGGCCGAGCCGTTGCCACTGGCGATGGCCGCTTAAACCGCACTGGGAGGTCAGTTGAAATGTTAGTACTCACACGACGCGTCGGAGAGAAACTGGTAATCGGCAACGAGATCTTTGTCGAGGTGATTTCCGTGGGCGCTGAAGGAGTGAGACTGGGTATCACGGCGCCGCGCGAAACATCGGTGCATCGTTTCGAGGTCTTCCAGGAAATCCAGGCCGCCAATCAGGCCGCCAGCGTCGCGACGAGTGATGAATCGATTCACGACTTCGCCGCGCAACTCCGCGAGCGATTGGAAAAGGGCCACGGATGATACGGATAAGAAAACCGATTTACGCTGATCTGTTTTGATCCGGTTTTTTAATCCGTGTAATCCGTGGCTAGGTTTTTTATGAAGCGTTTTGAACCAAACGTCCTGATCGGTTTACTGATTGGCATCGCTGCCATCGGCGCCGCGGTGCTGCTCGAAGGGATCAAGTTGAGTTTCCTTTGGCAGCCAACAGCGGCTTTGGTTGTATTGGGCGGAACGCTGGGCGCCGTTACTGTCAGATGTGGAGTTCCCGGTTTGGCCGGTTTGCTTCGCGAAACCACTCGGCTTTTCTATGCTGAACCGGCGCAAAACGATGGCGCTGTGATTGCGCAACTTGCCTGGCTCGCGCGCACTGCGCGACGCGAAGGCACCAAGGTTTACGAACGCTTTGCCAATGCCAGCGATGATCGTTTAGTTATCACCGGTCTTTCCCTTGCGGCTGAGTATGCCGACCCGCAGATAGTCAGGCGCAGTCTTGACACGGTGCTCGAAGATGAAGATCGTCGCGGCCGCACTTGCGCCATCCTCCTCGAATCTGCCGGTGGTTATGCGCCGACATTTGGAATTCTCGGCGCTGTTTTAGGACTGATTCACGTTCTTCGTTCACTCGACGATCCCGGCAAACTCGGACTTGGAATCGCGACTGCGTTTGTCGCGACGATCTACGGTGTCGGCCTCGCCAATCTTTTGTTTTTCCCGCTCGCTTCACGACTTCGGGAACGCCACGACTCGTTGATGCGCCGGCGTGAAATGCTTGCCGATGCCCTGGTCGCCGTTAGCGCGCAGAAGTCACCTTCCGAAATCAAACGTTCTTACACGGATAACTACGAAGCTCCCGCCGCCACTGGAACCACAGTTCGCGAACTTTACCAGGCGCAATGAAGCGACACTCAAAGCGAGGCAGAACTGACGAGCCCGACGCAATCGAATCACGCGATCGTTGGCTCATCTCGTACGCCGATTTGGTGACGCTGCTACTTGCGCTTTTTATCGTTTTGTACGCCGCGGTCGATCGCCAGCGGGCAGTCAAAGTCGCGGCTGCTTTTAGTGCGCAGTTTGGTGACGAAAAGCAACGCGGATCCGGTGTCTTGCCGGGAGGCGATTCAGTACAGAACGTTCGTGCGGCATTGGACCAGGCACTTGCAAACAATCCGGCGCTGGGAAACCGCGCGCGGGTGAATGTCAACGAGCGCGGTTTAGTAGTTTCTCTTACAGAAACTGGATTCTTTGCGCCCGGTGAAGACGGCATACGCGAGGATGCGTTGCCGTTATTGAATACTCTCGCAGGCGTGCTGCGCGATGCGACCGTCCAGGTGCGAATCGAAGGTCATACAGATTCGTTGCCGATATCCACTGTGCGATACCGATCGAACTGGGAGTTATCAGCCGCGCGTGCGACGGCAGTGCTTTCGCATCTCGTGGATGATGGGGTACCGGCTGCGCGGCTATCCATCGCGGGGTTTGCCGACACGCGGCCTGTGGCTGATAACCAGACTGCGGAAGGGCGGGCGTTGAATCGGCGTGTGGATTTGGTTGTGCTTGGAGAGTGAATGCTTGGTGCTTGGTGCTTAGTGCTTAGTGCTTAGTGCTTGGTGCTTTGTACTTTGTTCAGAAACTTACGAACCTAAGTCCAAACCACGTCCCAAGCACCAAGTACAAAATACAAAGCACCAAGTACAAAGTACAAAGCACAAAGCACCACCCCAAAAACTCCCTAAAGTTCTTCCCCTTCCCGCCGATAAGTAGTTTGTAAGCACGATGCGTGCTCTTGATAACTTAAACCAATAACCCGCCAAGGCATGGATGCCGCGGCCAACCTTGTTCATGGAGGAACAAAATGACTTTTTCATTAATTAGCAATCTCAGCTCACTCGATTCACAGACCCGTCTTAACGTTACCGGTGCCAGACTCAATCAGTCGATTCAGCGTCTTTCATCCGGTCTCCGCATTAATAGCTCAGGCGACGATGCTGCCGGTCTCGCAATTGCCAACAAATATCGCAGCGACATCGCTATCCTGAACCAGGGTGTCCGCAATGCCAACGATGGTTTGTCAACGCTGCAGGTGATCGACGGTGGTCTCAACACGATTTCAAACCTGCTCGATCGCGCCGCGACTTTGGCTTCGCAATCAGCGTCAGATACGTTCACGGGCGACCGCGCCACTCTGCAAACCGAGTTTGCGCAGGTAGTTGCTGAAATCACTCGTCAGGCGTCCAACATCGGTCTCAACACCGGTGGCACGAATGCAGTTTCTTTGACAGTCATGATTGGCGGCAGCAGCGATACCTTCGCAGCCGCCGGCACGAACAACGGCGTTACCATCGACCTCAGCACGGCAGAGGTTGATGCCGCAGCTTTGGCTATCGACGACGCTGACGTCGGTACGGATGCGGCAGGGGCTCGCGAAGCTCTCGATGCGATCCAGGCGGCAGTTGAAACGCTCGGTACCGCGCAGGGTGTGGTCGGTGCGGGTCAGAACCAGCTCCAGCAGGCGATTGACCTGGCCAGCTCGCAGATCACCAACTTCCAGGCAGCCGAGTCGCGCGTTCGCGATGCGGATATCGCAGCGGAAGCTTCGAACATGGCTCGTCTCTCGGTGTTACAACAGGCTGGCGTCGCCGCTTTGGCCCAGTCGAACTCGTCCAGCCAGGCAGTTCTTGCTCTGCTTCGCTAAACGATCGTTGTAGGGGCGGCCCTCCGTGGCCGCCCTTGTCTTGAACTCAGAATCATTGCACCTAGAGTCGTACGATAGGGGCCGCCTTCGGTTGGCTGCCTTTTGAGAAATCGAGAAGTTTGTACGCTAGGGCGGCCACGGAGGGCCGCCCCTACAGTTTTATCCGGACATTTGAGGTATTCACGTGGCAGGTGAAATCAGTTTCAGTGGGCTCGGTGGCAGTCTTGACTTCGCGGTTGTGCGCGATGCGATCATCTCGCAACGCATGCGACCGGTCGTGCAACTGCAAGCTCGCAGCAGCACGATTGAAGCTCGCTCCACCGCTCTTAAGGAACTCAATACTTTGCTGCTTGGGCTCGGGGAAGTTGTCAACGGTTTAACTGACACAACTCTCGGTACCGGACGTTCGGCAGTTACTTCCGACGAAACAATCGTCACTGCGTCCGCTAACGCCGCCGCAGCGTTTGGCAGTTTCAGTGTTTCAGTCGGGCGTCTGGCGACATCACTCTCACAGGCGTCGAAAACTTTCAGTTCACCTTCCGAAGCAGTGCTCGCTGGTGGTGGTTCCAGCGCGACTTTCGAATTACGCAAAGGTGGGGCAAGCACCGGCACGGCCATCACCATCGATTCAAGTAACAACTCTTTGACCGGCTTGCGTGATGCAATTAACGGCGCAAACGCCGGGGTCAGTGCGAGCATTGTCGATCTCACCGGCGACGGCACGCAGTTTCAGCTCGTTTTAACGTCAACCGAAACCGGAACTTCCGGTCGTGTGGAACTGGCGGAAACCACTGCCACCGGAACACTTACCTCGCTCGATGTTCGTTCTCTAAACCCTCCCACCAGCGATGTTTTGTTACTAAATGCCCAGGTAACGATCAATGGTCTAACAATCACGCGTTCGAGTAATTCAATCTCGGATGCAGTTTCAGGCATTGAACTCGAACTGCAAAAAACAGGTCAGGCAAATGTGACCGTCGGGCAATCAACCGACATCACTGACAAGCTCACTAAATTTGTCGAGACTTACAACTCGCTCCAGGACTTTGTCGCCGCACAATACAAAACCGACGCCGAAGGCCGGCCGACTGGAGTTTTGGCCGGTGATCCAACCGTCCGCATGGTCCAACAACAGTTGCGCGACGCCCTCAACGTCTTTTCAAACACCAACGGTGGTTCGTTGACGAGTCTTGCCGACCTCGGAATTACTCGCAACAGCAGTAACAAGCTGGAACTGGATACAGACGTGCTTGCGGATCGACTGCAAAGCAATCTCAGCGATGTGCGCGCGTTGTTGTACGGAACCGGCGGCCAGACAGGAATTTTTTCCGGTGTCGAAAAAGCGCTCGACGCTCTCACCGATAACATTGATGGCACAGTTCAAACCGCGATCGACGGTTATGAAGCGTCACTGAAGAATCTGGCGCGATCGATTGCGGATCAAACCGCCCGCGTCAACTTGTTGCGAGATTCGCTTACCCAACAATTCGCCAAACTCGATGCGGCGATCGGTCAGTTAAGTAGTCAGGGAACTGCCCTCACCACGATGATGGATGCACTTCGGGCCGGCAGGGACAATTAAGAGGTAAGGTTATGTACGAGAGACGAAATGCGCTGGCGAGTTATGGACGCGTTGCGAATGCGGAGAAGGATCCGATGCAGCAGATCGTCATGCTCTACGACGGCACGATGAAGTTTTTGCATCTGACGGCAGTGGACATTGAAACCGGCGATGTCGTCTCAAAAGGTGAACATGTCAATCGTGCTCTCGACATTCTCAACTACCTTCAGGGCATTCTCGATTTTGAGAGTGGCGGCGAGGTAGCTCAGAGTCTCGATAAACTCTACACGCTCGTGTCGATGAAAGTGCTGCGTGCGAGTGCGCGGCTTGATGCTGACGGTATGCGCTCCGCGGCGGAATTACTGGCGCCGCTTCGGGAGTCATGGATGACGCTGGCCGGTTCAAAGATCTGATGAACAAACAATACGCCGAACCGTTAATGGACCTGCTGATTGCGCAGTGTGCTGATCTGGAAGCGTTGTTGTTACTGGCGCGCCGCGAGAATGCGGCTGCGAAGGATGGCAACTTCGACGATCTGTTTTTAATCGCGCAGGAGCGTATGACGTTTAGCGAACGATTGCAGAGCTATCATGTGCAGGTCTCGGAATTGAGAGCGCGTTTGGGTGATGCGTCGGTGAGTAACTCCGCGCCTGCGCGTGAAGCGATCCGCCTGGCGGTCGAGATCCAGTCGCACGATACACAAACAACATCTTTACTACTCGCCGCTCGCACTCAAAACAACGCCGCCCTAACACGCCTTAACGAATCCCAGCGCCACTCATCAGCCTACCTGAAAAATCCGAACGCCATCGGTCGCAACCACAGTCAATCTTGTTAATCTCCATGGAGTGCGCCACCTTGGTGGCGCTTTGGCCAAAGGCATGAAACTCATAAATATGGAGTTTTACGTTTATGAGCGTCACTTTGGCCAAAGCGGTGCCAAGGCACCGCACTCCAGGGAGACGCACAATTTAAGCGGTTTCCGACGTGTCCGTATCGATCTGTAATCGTTTGAGTTTTTCGACGAAGGTGGTGCGTTTCATGTTGAGCAGCTTGGCGGCGCGCATCTTGTTTCCACCGGATTTGTTCAGCGATTGAAGCAGTAAGTCGCGCTCGACTTCAGTCACGATTTCATCAAAATCCAGTCCGCTTTCGGGTATCTTATTATTGCTGGATCTTGTTGCCAGCGCTGGAGTTATGCCCGACGGCGCACCGCCGCGTACCTCCTCCGGAAGATCGGTTAAACCGATCGTCGTAGTTGCGCCCGACAACGCCGCCGCTCGCTCCATCGCATTTCGTAACTGCCGAACATTTCCCGGCCAGCGGTACGATTCGAGTGCTCCCCAAACCTCATCATCGATCGATTTAGCCGGCAGTCCCGCGCTCACACAAAAGTCGGCCAGCAATTGTAACGCGAGCGGTCGAATCGCCTCTTTGCGTTCGCGCAACGGCGGCAAGCGCAGGTGGACCACGTTGAGACGATAATAAAGATCAGAACGAAACGATCCGTCTTCGATCCGCCGATCGAGATCGGCACTCGTGGCGGCAACTATCCGCACATCCACCTTCACCGTTCGTGAAGATCCCAGCCGTTCAAACGATCGTTCCTGCAACACCCGGAGCAGCTTCGATTGCAACGGCAAACTCATGTCGGCAATTTCGTCGAGAAACAGGGTGCCGCCGTCAGCCTGTTCAAAACGTCCTTCGCGCGCGTTCTGTGCGCCGGTGAAGGCGCCTTTGACGTGACCAAACAATTCATCTTCGAGTAACTGCTCCGGAACAGCGGCACAGTTGAGCGCGACGAGCGGGCGTGTTGCGCGTGGGCTCTGCTGATGAATGGCGCGCGCAATCATCTCTTTGCCGGTGCCGGTTTCTCCTGTGACGAGAACCGTGGTGTTGAACGGCGCGATCGCAGTTACCTGGTCAAACAGCTTCTGCATCGATGGCGCCGCCAGCACAATACCCGAAGGCGCAGCGACCGTTGCGGCAGTCTCGCCTTTGGCGGGCACACGACTGACCGCCACTTGAATCGCGCCGAGTAAAGTTGAAAGTTCGAAAGGCTTGACGAGGAAGTCGCTCGCGCCACGTTTCATGGCTTCAACGGCAATCTCGATAGTTCCGAAAGCGGTAATGACGATCGTGATGAGATTGCGATCGATCCGCGTGCACTGTTGCAGCAGCTCGATTCCTGACATCCCGGGCAGGGTAACGTCAGTGACGAGAATATCGCAGGGCTTATTCTCGAGATGAGTCACAGCCTCTTCAGCCGACGACACACCGGTAGCGCAGTGACCGGCCATGTTCGTAGCCTCAAGAAGCACGTCGCGGAGGTGATCGTCGTCTTCGACCACCAGAACGTTCATTTTCATAGACACTGGTGACGCGAGAAAATTTGGGCGAGGGCTGAATGTTAGCCGATGAGAGGGGCGAAAAACAACAACAGACTCCGTGGCATCATGCCGCAGATGCGGCAAAACACCTCGGAGGAGTTTTTATTTGGTGCTTTGTTTTGTACTTTGTACTTTGTACTTTGTGCTTTGTTCTTTGTATTCCCCAAGTAAACTCTTGTTATTTTGATAATCAAAACGAAGCACAAAGCACAAAGCACAAAGCACAAAGCACAAAGCACAAAGCACAAAGCTCGCCCCTATCTATCCCTGAGTGACGAGTTTAGTTTGGAGATCGACGATGCGGCTGCCGACCACGAGGCGCGCGCGGAGTTCGTCTGTTTGAAATGGCTTGGTAAGAAAATCGTCGGCGCCGGCTTTCAAAGCCTCGGCGGCGTCTTCCTGTCCGGCTTTTGCGGTGAGCATTATGATGTAAACGGGGATCGAGGCCGCGGCCGGCTGATCCCGCAAAACTCGCGTCAGCTCGATGCCATCAATTCCCGGCATCATCCAATCAAGCACCGCAATTTGCGGCGGATCGTCACCTCGCAACACCGCCAGCGCTTCCAGGCCGTCGCCAGTCAACACAGGCGTGTGGCCCCAGGATTTCAGCATCCCTTCCAGGAGACGACGCGAAACGCGGTTGTCTTCGGCGATCAATATCTTCACTAAATTGCTCCTTACTATTGCGTGTGCAGAATCGGGGTGGAGTCTTTGGCCGTCAAAAAACTCTTATTGCTTATCGGCACACCTCGCCAAAACCTTTAATCGCGCTGTCAAGAATCTGACACCACCACCTCAGAGCGCCAATTATTCGCCGTCCTGGTTAACAAAATCAGCGCGAATAACGCCGATCAAAGCGAGGCACAACGGTTGCTGACTGCCGAGCGGAGGTTTATGTGATGGCATCGCCAGGATTAGACAACATAACCAACTTGCTCGGTTCATTTCTCGACGTGCAAAGCCGGCGCGCGGAAGTCGTCGCCGGAAATCTCGCCAACGTCGACACACCGGGTTTTAAAGCGAAGGAAGTCGACTTTGATGAATTCCTGCGCAACGCTGCTCGCGAGGCTCTGACCCCGGGTTCGAATCAGCCGCAAACATTGACGCCTGCCCCACCGAGCATCGTCGAACAGGACGCAGCCACAATCGGCATCGACGGCAATACGGTCGATAGCGCTCGTGAAATGGCGTCGCTGGCGGAGGCGGGCGGGAAATACGTGACCGGCTCTCAGCTTTTACAGATGCGCTTCCGCACGCTGCGCATGGCTATTCGCGAGGGCAGATAAAATCATGTCAGTCTTCAACATCTTCAAAATCTCTTCCCAGGGAATGACGGCGCAACGCGAACGGCTCGAAGCTGCGGCGGCGAATCTCGCCAACTCCGAAACAACGCGCACTGCTGAAGGTGGTCCATACCGGCGCCGTGATGTTGTTTTTGAAACGGTGACGGTGGACCAGCCGGGTTTCTCTTCAATCGGCAGTTCCTCATTCGATAGTTTATTGCAGGAAGCGAAACCGGCCGGGCCGGGTGTTCGTGCAACTACCCTCGTTTCACAATCGAATAACGGCGTGCGGCGCTATGAGCCGGGCCATCCTGACGCGGATGGTGACGGTTACGTAACGATGCCCGATGTCGATCCACTCGAAGAAACAATCAACATGATGTCGGCGGCACGTTCCTTTGAAGCCAACAGCACGGCATTTAATGCCGCGAAAGAGATGGCCCGCGCCAGCCTGAAACTTGGTGACGTCTAATGATCATTAACGGTTTTAATCCCTCAACCCTTCTCTCTCAAGTCGCTCCTGGGACGAACAACGCCGCCACCGGGGTGAAAGCTGACGGCGGTTTTGGCTCGGTCGTCAAAGACGCAGTTGAGTCGCTGGCGAAATCACAGCGCACCGCTGACAAAGAGACCGCGATGGCCGTCACTGGAGAATCGCCCGATCTTCACCGCACGATTATCGCCTTACAAACTGCCGATCTCGGCTTTCAATTCGCGCTGCAAGTGCGGAACAAAGTGGTCGGTGCTTATGAAGAGATCATGAGAATGCAGGTGTAGTAACGCCCTATTGTTCGGACGCCCTCCTTGGAGTGCGGTGCCTTGGCACCGCTTTGGTCAAAGGGGCGGCCTGGCAACAGAGACGCCACTTTTGCCAAAGCGCCAACAAGTTGGCGCACTCCAAGGAGCAGCTCATTTCGCTTCTTTAATCACTCAACTTCATGCCTCCAATTATCAAACAATCTGCCGACCTCTGGTCGCGCCTCAAATTCGGTCAACGGCTCACCGTCGTTCTCGCCGCCGTAGCAACTGTCGCTCTGATCGGCGCACTCGTGTTTTACGGTTCTCAGCCGGAATACGCGGTGCTCTTCTCGGATCTTGCACCAGCCGATGCGCAGTCGATCGTAGAAAAACTGAAGACGCAGAACGTCCCTTACAAACTCACAAACAACAGCACTGTCGTGAGCGTGCCTTCGGATCGCGTTTCCGAACTGCGTTTGCAAATGGCTTCGGCCGGAGCGTTGGCGGGCGGGCATGTGGGTTTCGATATTTTTGATCGCACCAGTTTTGGCGTCACCGATTTTACTCAACAGGTTAACTATCAACGCGCGATTGAGGGTGAACTGGGCCGCACGCTCGAGGGCATGGATGAAGTTGAGTCGGCGCGCGTGCACGTTACGCACCCGCAGGATTCGCTTTATGCCGACAAAGTTGAGCGCGCGAAAGCGTCAGTGATGTTGCGGATGCGACAAGGCCGCATGTTGTCGCGTGAAAGAACGGAAGCCGTGGTCAGTCTCGTGGCGAGCGCGGTTGAAGGTCTCGATCCGGCTGACGTAGCGGTGATGGACACGCAAGGTCGCGTGTTGTCGCAGTCGTCGTACGGTGGTGTTGGTGGTGGTCCAGGTGATACCGGCGCATTCAGTTCACATCTCGAAGCGAGCCGGAAGTTTGAAGCCGAAACGGCGGCACGAATCGTGTCGTTGCTGGAGCCGATTAGTGGCGCGGGCCGCGTGCGCGCGGACGTCGCTGCAAAGCTCGATTTTAGTCAGGTAGAACAGACGGAAGAAAAGTACGATCCGCAATCACAGGTAATTCGCTCACAGCAAACGTCCCAGGAAGTTAGAAACAGCAACAACGCCGGACTTGCCAATGTCGTTGGCGTTCGTGCGAACGATCCCACCGCCAAGCCTTCGCCAGTTGCCGCGGCTTCTCCGACAGCCTCAGGCGATCAGCGACAGGCAGTCACCACCAACTACGAGATGAATAAGACCATCAAGCGCACGATTGGTGGCGGTGGTGAAATCACGCGGCTTTCAGTATCAGTGCTGGTTGATTTCAAAAACGTCTCAGGGGTGAGCACCACGCGCACTCCCGAAGAGTTGCGAAAGATGCAGGAACTGGTTTCCGCGGCGGTCGGTATCGATACTGAACGCGGCGATCAGATCGTGGTGGAGTCGATTCCGTTCGATCAGCCAACGGTGGAAGTTTCAACTCCGACCTGGTTCGAGCGTAACGCCGAGATGTCGCGCACCGGAATCAAGTATGGCTTGCTCGCTATCGCCACCGTGCTGCTGATTCTTTTTGTAATTCGTCCTGCCAAGCGTGCGCTTGCCGCGGCCGCGAAGAGGCCGGAACTGGGCGAGCCATTAGCTCCACGCGCATTGAGTGCCGGGCACATTGAACGCGCTGCGAATCCGCCGGGCGCTTTCGACTCACCACGCACCGTCGCCGAGATCGAAGCCGATATGGAAGCACAGGTCGCGCGCGAGATCGCCTCGTTTCCGCAGGATGCGGTTCGCGCCAGCGCTTTGCGTAAGCAATTGATCGAACGCACCAGAAAGCAACCGGAGAGTGTAGCCATGACCGTTCGCGGCTGGCTCCAGGAAGGCTCACGTTAAAAGAGGAAGTAAACGATGGAAATGGTTGCCGCTGATACAACTCAGGAATCGCTCGCGCCGCTCGGAAACCTCGCCGGTGGAGCACGCCCTGCCGACACTTTGAATGGCATCAGCAAAGCCGCGGTGTTTTGCATTGCCATGGGTGAAGACGTCGCCAGCGAGATCTTCAAGTTTCTCGACGAAGACGAAGTGCAGATGCTTTCGCGTGAGTTAACCGGACTGCAACGCGTTTCGTCTGAAGTTGCCGACGATGTGATTGAAGAGTTTCATCAACTGCTTCAGGCGCAGTCGTATGTCGCTTCCGGTGGCGTTGACTATGCAAAGCGTCTGCTTGTCAAAGCTTACGGTCCGGAGATGTCGAAGCGTTTGCTCGACAAGATCACGCGTTCACTGGAGAGCACGGCAGGCTTCGAAAAACTGCAGAAAGTCGATCCGCAACAACTCTCAAAACTCTTTCAGAACGAGCATCCGCAAACCATCGCCGTAGTGCTGGCGCATCTCGATGCGACGGCGGCGGCGGCGACACTCGAATATCTGCCTGAGGCACAACGTACCGATATCGTCTTGCGAATGTCGAACCTGCAGGCAATTTCGCAGGACGTCGTCAGACGGATTTCGATGGTCCTGGACCAGAAGTTGAAAACAGTTGGTCCCGATAATCGCCAGGCAGTCGGCGGAATTCGTTCGGTGGCTGAGATTTGTAACCACCTCGATCGCGAAGTGACGCGCGGCATGCTGGAAGAGATTGAAGCAGCACAGCCCGAGTTGGCGCTCGAGATTCGCAATCTCATGATCACCTTCGACGACCTGATGCTGATTGACGATGTCGGCATTCGCGAGATTCTGCAACGGGTCGACAAGAAGATTCTGGCCTTCGCACTCAAGGGCACGTCGCCGGACATGCAGAACAAGTTTTTCTCCAACATGTCGTCCAAGGCCGTGGAAATGATGAAGGAAGAGATGGATTACATGGGCCAGGTGAAGATCAAGGACGTTTCCAGTGCGCAGCGCCAGGTTATCGATGTCGTGCGCGAGTTGGATGAGAAGGGAATTGTGAACTTGTCAGGTGGCGGTGGAGACGACGTCTATGTCAGCTAGATTGATCAAACGTGACCATCAGAATGGCGTCGAAACGCTTGTGTTAGGCGGTGCTGGTGAGTCGTCAGTTGTGTCGTCGCCGTTTGAGGTGATGACGCCTGTCCCGGCCCGGTCGAAGGAGGACGAAGCCAATCGAATCGTCGAGCAGGCGCTGGAAAAGGCTGCCGCGATCGAAAGAGAGGCACGGGAGAATGCAAGACAGTTCCTGGATGCTGAGTTAACCGCCGAGATCGCGAAGACGATTGATCCATGGCGCGAACGGCTTGCGCAAAGTTTGGACGAACTCGATGGCCTGCGTGCAGAAATAACGGCTGACGCCGAACGTGAACTGGTGCGGCTCGCGCTGGAGATTGCGCGCAAAGTGGTCCATCGCGAAGTAACTATCGACCACGAGATTGTGATGACGCTGGCGCGGCTCGGGCTGTCGCGGGCCGACACACGCGTCAATGCCACCATTCATTTGCACTACGACGATTTGGAATATGTGAATTCTAATCGCAGGCGATTGAACGCCACCCAGGCGCTGGAGCTTATCCAGGATCGTTCCGTCAGTCGCGGCGGTTGCTTGATTCACACCGAGATGGGCGACGTCGATGCCCGCATTGAACAGCAATTCGAGGAGATTGAGCGTGCGTTTCTCGGATAGTGAACTAATCGAATTTCTTCTCTGTACCTCTGTGGTTGTTAGTAAGTTACGTACCCACAACCACAGAGACACAGAGAAACCAATAGCAGAATGAGCACTCCAAAACCACAACCAGACATGACCACAACCCTGTTGTCGTCTTATTTCCGCAAGCTGGAGAAACTGGATCCGATTAAAGCGACGGGTTCGGTCACGCGTGCGGTTGGGCTTGTGATCGAGTCGCGCGGTCCGGCCGTTTCTGTCGGCGACATCTGTTACCTCGTTGGTCGCGAGGATGAGCCTGACACGCTGCTTGAAGTCATCGGATTTCGCGAAGGCACAGTGCTTTCGATGCCGCTGGGAAGGATGCCTGGCGTTCGCGCCGGCGACACAGTTATCGCGGCCGGTGCTAAAGCGGAAATCGGCGTGGGGAATCAATTGCTGGGTCGCGTCATCGACTCGATGGGCCGTCCACTCGACGCGCTTGGTCCAATCGAACCCGAGGCGTTTTATCCGTTGCATCGTGAATCAACCAACCCTCTTGCGCGCGCGAACATTAGTGAACCACTCGGAACGGGTGTTCGTGCGATCGATGGCCTGTTAACGATCGGCGCAGGCCAGCGCATGGGAATTTTTGGCGGCTCGGGTGTCGGCAAGTCGACATTACTCGGCATGATGGCGAAACACACGACTGCTCAGATCAATGTCATTGCGTTGATCGGCGAGCGTGGTCGCGAGGTGCGTGAGTTTGTCGAACGTGAACTCGGTAAAGAGGGAATGGCGCGTTCGGTGGTGGTGGTGTCCACTTCCGATGATTCGCCGCTCGTGCGTATTCGTGCCGCACTCGCAGCGACCGCAATTGCCGAATACTTCAAAGACTGTGGCGCAAGCGTTCTACTGATCATGGATTCGGTGACGCGCTTTGCGATGGCCCAACGCGAGATTGGTATCGCCGCCGGCGAGCCGCCTTCTTCAAAGGGTTACACCCCTTCGGTATTCGCCCTCTTGCCGCGTTTGCTTGAACGCGCGGGAAACTTTGCCAACGGCGGCGCCATCACGGGTTTTTACACGGTGCTCGTCGAGGGCGACGACATGAATGAGCCGATCTCCGATGCGGTACGTTCGATCCTCGATGGTCACATCGTGTTATCGCGCGCGCTCGCGGCTCGCAATCATTATCCGTGCATCGATGTGTTGCACAGTGCTTCGCGACTGTTTTCCGAAGTTGCGGAGAAAGATCATCGCGACGCAGCCGGTCACATGCGTGAACTGCTGGCGGCGTATGAAGGCGCTGAGGATTTGATCAAGATTGGCGCTTATCAAAAGGGAAGTAGTCCGGTTGTAGATGAAGCGATCAAGCACCACGACCGCATCATCTCGTACCTGCGACAGGATCGTTCGTTGAAAGTTGAACTGCCGCAAGCCGTAGAGCAGATGCTGGCAATCGGTAAGACAAAGGAAGGTAAATGAAGCGCTTCAAGTTTTCATTACAGGCAGTACACGACATCCGCGAGATCAAACGCGAAGCGGCGGAACGCGAACTGCTCGCCGCAGCGAGCGAGCTGGCTCGTGCCAACGAACAGCTTCAGGAAGTGCTCGAACGGAGAGAGTCGGCAGTTAATGATTACCTCGCGCTACATCAGTCTGAAGAGATGCGCGCGCAGACCATGGCTACGCACCTGGATTACATCGGTTCGCTGTTTCACGCCGAGCGTGAGGCGCGAAACGTCATTCGCAATCGCGAGAAAAATCTCGAAGCACGTCGGGTGGCTTTGACTGAGGCTTCGCGGCAATCGGAAACCACCGCGAACCTTCGCGAACGTCAACACGATCGCTACCGGTTGGAGGCCGCTCGCGACGAACAAAAAGTGCTCGACGAAATGGCGGTCCTGGCAGTCACCCGCCGCATGGTGGGTAATTGAATCTGAAGCGGCCACACCTGGGGCGGCCACCGGCCAACCGGGCGGCAACCGGCCACCTGTAGGGGCGGCCCTCTGTGGCCGCCCTAGTCTTGAACTCAAGATCTCTGAACTCAAATTCCCAGGCGCTTAGTCCCACACAAGGGCGGCCACGGAGGGCCGCCCCAACAACGATGCAAAAATGACAAACCTTGTAACCACAAACCCGCTCGTGACGCTGACCGAAAGTGGTCCAACCACGACCAATACCAAAGACGATCAACTCGCGGATGAATTTGCCGCGATGTTTGCTTCGTTCTGCGTGCTTCAACCAACCGAACCGGTCGCTACTCCGGAGGAACCTGTCACCGAAGGTTTGACGATCTCCGAAGTGCCGGTTGAGATCACTGACTCGGTGGAACCTAAGATCACGTTGTTACCAATACCAAACACTGAAGCCGAAGAATTCGACATCCCGCTCCCGCCCGCGCCGCCACCCACTCACGACCAAATCGAGGTGATCGAACAGAACATCGAACCAAAAATCCCGCGCCTTGAAGCAACCCCCAACGCGAGTCACCTCGCGGTTGCAATCGAATCAACTTTCGACCGCAACCTCCCAAACACCGTCCGCGGCTACTTGTTCAATCTCGAACACCAAAGCCCGAACGAAAAACGCGAACCGCTCCTGCATAACGAAGCGTTCACCATTCGTGAGCTAACCACTGCTACCGCCTCAACCAACACGACAGCAGTTGACTCACCTGACCAGGCGGCTTCCGTAAGGTCGCAAACGATCGATCAACTGATCGCTCTCGCCGAAACCACTCACACAGCGCAAACCAAGTCACTGCGTTTTCGTTTGCGCCCGCGTGAGCTGGGCCAGATTGAGATTCAACTCCATCGAGATGCTGAAGGCAGGATCAGTGCAGAACTAAACGTCGAACGTGAATCAGCGCGCCAGGTCTTGTCACAAACCATCGGTGAATTACGTGATGCACTCGCACGCGCCGGCTTCACGGTCGATAAAGTTGAAATCCGAGCCGACACCGGATTATTGGGCGGAAACGCTCACAATCAGGGCACGGCAAATCACTCACAAGCAAACGAAATCATCTTCAATCCCCTCGACGAAATCGAACCGTCAATTCAAACCGATTCCGACGAAGACAAACTTGTAAGCCTGCGCGCCTGATGCACGTTGGCAGGAAGGACACTATGAACATTCAAGCAATCAATTCACTGAACACTGAATCGAGCACCACCACAAACCAGGCGACCAAGACCGGCCAGGATGCATTTCTGAAACTGCTGGTCGAGCAACTGAAGCACCAGGATCCCCTGGCGCCTCAGGACGGCACACAGTTTGTCGCTCAACTCGCGCAATTCAACTCACTCGAACAACTCATCAGTATTAATGAACGTTTAGGCAAGCTCGTCCCAACCGAGTAGCCCAACTATTCCAAGGAGAACATTCAAATGCCTTTTTCGTTTTCGACTCCACTTTCCGGCCTTCGCGCCAGTTCCAATGCGCTCGGCGTCACCGGAAACAACATCGCCAACGCAAACACCACCGCCTTCAAAAGCAGTTCAATCACTTTTGCCGATATCTTCACCAACTCGTTGGGCGTAAGACTGAATGGCGCCGGTGGCACGATGCAGGTTGGCAGTGGCGTTAACACCGCCGCGATCTCGACCAACTACATCCAGGGCAATCTCGCTGACGACGCTTCATCAACCTCGGTTGCTATTCAAGGATCAGGTTTCTTCGTCACGCGCGATTCGTCAGGCGCGCAAACGTTTACACGCGCCGGCGATTTCTCGATCGACAAAAACGGTTTTCTGGTAGCGCCCAACGGTTCTCAGGTGCAGGGTTACGCGGCGGTTGGAATGGAGATTCCTCCGGGCGGTGAACTCACCTCGATCAGACTCCCGATCGGCGAAACCACCGCGCCGGTGCAGACGACCGAGACGACCTTGAAGATGAATTTGAACGCCGGCGATGAAACAGGCGTTACGTTCCACGCCCCGGTTCAGGTCTACGATTCGCGAGGCGTTTCTCGAACGCTGGATGTCACGTTTACGAAACAGGCCGATGGCACTTACTCAGTTGCCGCGACTCTCGACGGCAATCCAGCCGTGCTTGACACAGGTAGCGATCCCGCAGCGCTGGTTTTTGACGCGAATGGCGAATTGACTGGACCAGCAACGTTGCGCGTGGTTCCCGATCAATCTGAACTTGATGGCGCGGAGTTGGCGTCAATTGATGTTCAGCTTTTCAAGACCAATCCGGATGGCAGCATTGCCGGCGGAAACATCACTAACTTTGCAGCGCCCTCGGGCGTGGCTGCGATCCTTCAGGATGGTTTTGCCGCGGGTTCTTTAACCGGGCTGTCGATTTCGGCGGAGCACAATGGAGTTTTGTCAGTCGTTTTCAGCAATGGCCAGGTGCGACCAATCGCGCAGTTTGCGCTCGCAACGTTCAATTCGCAGGATGGTCTAAGTCGTCTCGGCGGCAATCACTTCGGTGAAACGAATGCCTCGGGGCAACCCTCGATTGGTACCGCCGGCAGTGGCGGACGCGGTCTTCTGGTGGGTAACGCGCTTGAAGAGAGCAATGTCGATCTCGCGACCGAGTTTACGGAACTGATTGTGGCCCAGCGCAGTTTTCAGGCCAACTCGAGAGTTATCTCAACGATCAGCCAGACGCTGCAGGATCTGATGCAGAACATTTAAACCTTTCACAAAGATTTACAAGATTTTCAGGATTAACGGGATGTATCTGGTAAATCCTGTCAATCTTGTAAATCTTGTTCCAACCTTTTCTCGCAAACCTAACTATCTAATGGTGACACTGTGTTTCTAATTATAGGCATTGTTATCGTTCTCGCCTGCGTTATCGGCGGTTACCTCATGATCCAGGGACCACTCGGTGTGTTGTTCCAACCGGCGGAACTGGTCGTGATCGGCGGCGCCGCGTTCGGATCGATGATTGCCGCAAACCCGATCAAGTTGTTGATGATGCTGGTAAAGCGTCTGCCCATCGCGCTCAAGGGATCGCAGTACAACAAAGTCGCTTTTTCCGAACTCCTGCGCTTGCAGTACGAAGTTTTTATCAACGCCAAGAAAGGCGGCCTGCTTTCGATCGAAGAAGATGTTAACGCTCCTGAGCAATCGACGATCTTTTCGAAATATCCGAAATTTCTCGCCAATCATCACGCGGTCGATTTCTTTTGCGATGCGATGAAGATGCTGGTTAATGGCGCAGCCGGGCCGAAGATCTCGAGATCTCGATGGAGACTGAACTCGAAACGCATCACCAGGAGAGTGCCGTGGTTCCGGCGCTGCTGAATCGTGTTTCGGATTCACTTCCGGGACTGGGCATCGTCGCTGCGGTGTTAGGCATTGTCGTCACCATGCAGCATCTTGATGGACCACCGGAAGAACTCGGTCATCACGTTGGCGCTGCCCTCGTGGGAACATTCCTCGGACTGCTGTTGTCGTACGGAATGCTCGCGCCGATCGCCGCGAACATCGAAAACCTTTCCGCCGAGGAAGCGAAGTACTTCGAATGCATGAAGGTCGCCGTGCTCGCGTTTGCCAACGGCGCCGCGCCGAGTACGGCTGTCGAGTTTGCGCGTAAAACGCTCTTCACCGCTGACCGTCCAACCACTGCTGAACTTGAACCCCAATTGAAGGAACTCAAGCCGAGATGATGAAGGAAGCCGAAGCGCCGGAGAAGAGACCACGGCGCCGAGTCAAAAAAGTAAAAGGACACGGCGGTCATCACGGTGGCGCGTGGAAAGTGGCTTACGCGGATTTTGTGACCGCGATGATGGCGCTGTTTCTCGTCCTGTGGTTGGTATCGCAGGCTGATACAAAGCTCAAGGCCGCGATCGCCCAATACTTCCGTTCGCCCGGTGTGTTTGACACGCAGGCGGGCGGAATCATGAGTGGTCCAAAAAAGGTTTCCAAGGAACCGACTGAACTGACCTCGAAAGATGAGGAGCAAGCACTGTTTGGCCTGGCCTCACTTTTGAAGAAAAAATTCTCAACGCGTCCGGAGTTTTCCACCTACAAGGATCAAATCCAGATCGAACTGACTGAGGAAGGATTGCAGATACAGATTCTCGATAAAGCCGAACGCGTTTCGTTTTCGTCGGGGAGTTCGGAGTTAACGCCGGGTGCTCGTTCAATTCTGGACGAGATAGCGAAGGGTGTTTGTGAACTGCCGAACCCGCTGCTCATCGGTGGTCATACTGATCGGCACTTGTTCGCACCGAATTCAACTTATACGAACTGGGAGTTGTCGGCCGATCGCGCAAACGCTGCGCGGCGCGAGTTGGAAAAAGGCTGCGTCAAGCAGGAGCAGATCAAACGGATTGTCGGGTATGCGGATACCAACCTGCTTGTCCCCACCGATCCATATGCGATGGCGAACCGCCGGATCAGCATCACCGTGATGCGACTTCATGCGCCCGCGAAAGAAGAAGAAAAACCGGAACCCGAAGCTGCGCTCGGCGAACCCGACGAAATACCCGCCAACGTCCCAGTCAAGAAAGCCGATCATTAGCCACGGATTACACGGATAAAGACAGATAATCCGTTTTTCATCCGTGAAGATCTGTGTGTCAAAGACCCGACAACATCGTCGGGAATTAGTCATTTCCCACGTAAAAACCCTCATTTTCCGCCCATTTTGCGCGGCACGCCGCTCGCTAAACACCCAACGGAGGTTCTCTGTAATGTCTGAACTATTGGCAGACGCTGCCGAAGAAGTCCCTAAAAAGAAAAGCAAGAAACTCTTGCTCATCATCATCGTCGCCGTAGTGCTCCTCGGCGGCGGTGGTGGTGGTTTTTATTTCTGGAAGATCAAAGGTTCCGCCGAACCGGCAGAACACGCCGCGAAGAAGAACACGAAACCGGCGGGAGAAGCTCATGCTGAAGGCGAAGCAGACGAAGACGGCGTGAAGGAAGTTATCGAACTTCAACCCTTCATCGTGAATCTCGCCGATCCCAATGAATCGCGTTACCTGCGCATGACCATCAGCCTGGGTGTCGGTGAGAGTGAGAGTGGAGAAGAGAAAGTTGATCCACTGTTCACCACGAAGATTCGCAACGCGATTCTCGCCACTGTCACCAACAAGACTTCCGCCGAGATTCTCACGGTTGAAGGCAAAGCTAAGCTGCGTAAAGAGCTGTTGTCTGCCGCTCGCAAAGTCGCCCACGAACCGGAAGTTTTCGCTATCTACATCACTGACTTCATCGTGCAGATGTAACGAACATGATCACCGAACAACTCAGAGCCTCGAACACTGCCACCATTGAAGCGTGGCGCAATCACCTCGACCTGATTTTGCAAGTCGCCGTTGAACTGGGTCGTACCACCTTAACCACCGCCAAAATTCTCGAACTTGAAAACAACTCCATCGTTCAGTTGCCGCGTTCTACCGGCGAGGGCGTGGATATTCTGGCCGACGGCCGGCTGCTTGCTCGTGGCGAGATCGTCATGATCGAAGATCGCACCGGCATTCGCATTAACGAACTGAACGAACCACAAGACTAATGGTCCAACGTCGCACATTTCTTTCGGCCGTCACGATCCTGCTGGTGCTGCTTTTCGCGCCGGTAGCGATTCGCGCCGAACAGTCACCAGCCGCAAACGATCGTTTGCCGTTTATGGCTGACAGTCAACGCGATAACGTCGAGGCGCCAAGCACCACTGGCCTGTTGTTGCGCACCGTCGGCGCTTTGTTATTGATTGTTGGATTGATCGTCGCCGCATCGTGGGGCATGAAGCGATTTGCCGGCGCCAGATTTGGCGCGCCTAAGGAAGATGCCCCGCAACTCGCAATACTAAACTCGCTTTCACTCGGCGATAAAAAATCGCTCGCAATCGTGCGTTTTGGCGAACGAACTCTATTGCTGGGAGCCACTCCTCAATCAGTCACCCTGCTCGCGGAAGAAACCGGGCAGTCTCCAATTCAGGCTCGATCGGTGGCCGAGATTCTTGACGACGAAGCCGGCGAAGAGTTTGCAGAGGAGTTAACCGCCGCCGAGGATCGATTGAACTACATGAATGAACCCACCAGAGGAGATTGGGCCTGATGAAGCGCACACTCCTTTTAATTCTCACCCTCCTGATTTTTGCGAGCACAGTCGCGGCTCAATCGGCAACACCATCGCCCACGCCAGTCGATCTTGCTAAGGCTGCGGGCTCCGGATCGTTACCGTTGCAGATTGTCGTTCTGCTCACGTTGCTGAGCTTTATTCCGGCAATCCTGATTTCGATGACCTGCTTCACGCGGCTCATCGTCGTGTTTCATTTTCTGCGGCAGGCACTCGGCACGCAGGAAGCTCCGAACAACCAGGTGTTGATTGGTCTCTCACTATTTCTTACGTTGTTTGTCATGTCGCCGGCGCTCAGCCGCATCAACAATGAAGCGCTCCAGCCGATGATGAGCGGCCAGATCACGCAAACTGAAGCGATCACCCGTTCACTTGGACCACTGCGCGCTTACATGCTCAAACACACTCGCGAGCGCGATCTGGCGTTGTTTATTCAGCTTTCCGGGAGTGCGCGGCCGAATACCGCGGACGATGTTCCTACTTCAGCCCTCATTCCCGCTTACATGATCTCCGAACTCAAGACTGCTTTTCAGATCGGGTTTGTGCTCTTTCTTCCTTTCCTTGTAATCGACATGGCGGTGTCGTCCGTGCTGTTGTCGATGGGCATGATGCAGTTGCCACCGGTAGTAGTTTCGATGCCGCTCAAGTTGCTCTTATTTGTGATGGTTGACGGTTGGCACTTGATTGTTGGTTCACTCGTAAAGAGTGTGATGTAGATCCACAGATTACACAGATTAGCTTTTGAACAAATTATGTCTGACGCAACCATACTCACGCTCATGCAACGCGCCCTCGAAACGTTGATGTGGATCACTGGTCCAATGCTGGCGGTGGCGATCGTTGTGGGCGTGATTGTCAGTTTGATCCAGACGTTGACGTCGATCCAGGACCAGACATTCTCATTTGCGCCACGCGTAGTCGCGATGTTTCTGGTGTTTCTGATCACTCTTCCCTGGGCGCTGCGCATTATCACCACTTATACCGCCGCGCTGCTCGGCGATTTCAGTCCTTACCTCAAATAGTTAATGGATCCGTTCATCGTCCCACTGAAACCGGTTTTGATCTTTTTGGTGGTACTGGCTCGTGTGGGCGGGCTGGTCACTTTTGCTCCTTTCTGGGGACACAGAGCTGTCGCGATGCAGATTCGCGTGCTGCTTGCTTTGGCTTTGGCCGTTGCCTTAACGCCGCCGCTCGTCGACCGTTTACCCATGCCGCCGGAAGCGCCGCTCGCCCTGGGCGTGGTTTTGATCGTGGAAATGGTGATCGGTTTTATTTTTGGCCTGGTAGGCAAGCTCGTATTCAGCGGTCTCGAAGTGGCCGCGCAAATCATCGGATATCAAATGGGCTTCTCACTCGCGAGCACAATCGATCCATCGACGCGCGCTCAGACCGCAGTCTTCGGCATTGTTGCGCAGATGCTGGGTCTGGTCGTCTTTATGGGGGCTGATGGGCATCACTGGTTGTTACAAGCGACCGTGCACAGTTTTCAAAAAGTTGGACCAGGCAATGCTTCGATCTCGGCAGATCTGGTCCAACTATTCCTGCGCCTGTCTGCTGATGCGCTTGCGGTTGGTGTCGCACTTGCCGCACCGGCAATTGTGATGTTGCTGGCAGTGGAATTTGTTCTTGCGGTGGTTGGACGCGCCTTACCGCAGCTCCAGGTGATGGTGCTCGGATTTCCACTCAAGATTGCTGCCGGTCTCTGGTTGATCGGTACTTCACTCTATTTCATGCCGGGCGCGATACGTACGACAGTGATGGCCATTCAGCGTGGATTGTCACACGCGATGGCTGCGCTTTGATCCTGGGAACAACGTGGCCAGCGACCGCACAGAGAAAGCAACGCCAAAACGGCGTGAAGAAGCACAAGAGAAAGGCCAGGTGGCCCGCCGTCCGGAACTCGGTGCAGTTGCTTCATTTCTCGCAGCTCTATTGATGTTGCGGATTAGCGGCAACGCGATCCTTGAACGTGC
The DNA here is from genome assembly GCA_963708055.1 of uncultured Acidobacteriota bacterium. Lineage (GTDB taxonomy): Bacteria > Acidobacteriota > Blastocatellia > Pyrinomonadales > Pyrinomonadaceae > PSRF01. The sequence goes on from OY970193.1 coordinate 5,680,551, forward strand.
CGCACAGTTATTCAAAGAAAGTTCAGTTGCGGCGACTGTCAGTGATGAACTGACGGTGTTGAGTGTTCACGGAATGTTTGTCAACGCCGGTGGAAGTTTGGCGTTGATGATTTTGCCTGTCGTCGGCGCCACGTTGGCCGCGAGTTTGGCGGTGAACTTTGCGCAGGGTGGACTGACGCTCGCGCCCAAGGCGTTCACCCCACGCGCAGACCGATTCAATCCGGTGAGCAACTTGAAACGCGTGTTTGGAATAAACGGCGTGGTTGAGTTGCTCAAAGGGCTGCTGAAGCTTGCCGGAATTGGATTGGCGGGCTGGGGGATTTTTGGTCGTGCAGTTAGTGATGCGCCGTCGTTAATCGGGATGCCTGCGGGTAAGGCTTTTACGGCGTTGGGGACACTGATTTATGACCTGGGATTGCGAGCCGGTGCGGTGCTGTTTGTGATCGCGGTGCTTGATTATGCGTATGGCTGGTATAAGTACGAACGTTCACTGCGCATGACCAAGCAGGAACTAAAGGACGAGTATCGTAAACAGGAAGGCGACCCGCTGATCAAAGGCATGCGCCGTCGTGCGGCACGCGTGATTTCGCAGCGACGCATGGCGGCGGAAGTGCCGCACGCCGATGTGATCGTTACAAACCCGACTCACTTCTCAGTTGCGTTACGTTACGACCGCGACAAAGATGCTGCACCGCGCGTAGTAGCGAAAGGCGCGGATCTGATGGCGAAAGCAATTCGCGAACTGGCGAAGAAACACGGCGTCCCCCTCGTGGAAAATCCGCCGCTCGCGCGCGCGCTTTATAAACAAGTTGAAGTCGGCAAACTAGTCCCCGCCGATCTCTTCCGCGCCGTCGCCGAACTCCTCGCCTACGTCTACCGCCAACGCGACCGAGTTTCGTCTTAGCCTGCGAAGCAGATAGCAGTTCAGCTCGGCTGACATTTCGTTCACCTCCACCACACACCGAGCCCGCAGAGCGGGCGACAGCATAAAGCCTGGGGCGCAAGCCCCAGGATCAGGATAAGAAATAGAAGGTGAGCCCGCGAAGCGGGGGCAGCGCCCGCAATTCTCGAACGCGGTCGCTCGCTTCGCACGCCGGGTATTTGTCATCACACATTGATCAGTTTTCGGATTCGCCGGGCGAGTTCGTCGGGTTCGAAGGGTTTGCCGATGAAGTCGGCGCGATCGCTGGGTAGGCCACGTTCGCGTGCCTGTGTTTCCGACAGTCCTGACATAAACAACACCGGCACCCTGGTCCATTTTTGACGTATCGCCGCGGCTACCGCTGGTCCATCCATTTCATCCATTTCCAGATCGACCAACAAGAGCGCCACCGGTTCACTGCACTCGTCGCAGATCTCGAGCGCTTCGCTCCCACACGATGCCTCGAGCACTTCATAACCGAACGCTTCCAATATCTCTGTCGTCGGATTACGCACCATCACTTCGTCATCGACGAGCAGGATCGTTTCTCGCCCGCACAGCAATTCGTCTTGCAGTCCAAACACCTGATCGGCATCGTGTTGCGGTAAGACGATCTCAACCGATGTTCCCTCGTTGAGTTTGCTGTGCACAACGATCTCTCCTGACATCTGTTTCACCAGGCCATGTACAGTCGATAATCCCAGCCCATGCCGGTTCGTCTTTCGGGTAGTAAAAAACGGTTCAAAAACGCGTTCACGAGTTTCGGCGTCCATGCCCGAACCGGTGTCCGCAACGGTGATCTTGACGTGGGAATCGGCAATCGCCTCGGTAGTTAACTCAACTTGTCCGCCATTCGGCATCGCATCGCGCGCATTATTCAAGATGTTTGTAAGTACCAATTCGAAATAGACCGGATCGAGATCAACCGAACCCACCCGGTCGTCAAGTCCAAGAGTCAATTTCGATTTGGGCTGCAGGATCGACTCCAGCACGCCCGTGAGTTTGTGAATCTGTTCGTTTAGACAAACCCGCTGCGGCCGCATCAACTGCGCCCCACCAAAGGCCTGCAATTGTCTGGTCACTGCTGAAGCCCTTTGCGTAGCGTGTTTGATCTCGCGTGCATGGCGGCGCACATTTTCGTCAATGGAATTCGAAAGAATATCGGCATGCAGCAGGATCACCGCTAGCAGGTTGTTGTAATCGTGAGCGATTCCGCCGGCCAGTCTCGAGATCATCTCGAGTCGTTCGTCATTCTCGTCCATGCTTCGCGTCACTCCTGACTTCTGCGTGGCCTCAAATTACGTGGGATAGGTTAATGCCTTTATGTCCCATTTTGACGTCAGGCTTTTCCTTAGGCGAGCTTGAGGGATCTTCTGAATTGCAAGATGTGAGGAGGCAAGTTAGTCTCGCGCCTCCAACCTGGAAGTCGCCCCCGGTGTAAATTTCGAGAGCAATTCATACGGCCACGGCCTTCGTCCCGACCACAGGAGGTCAATTGATGAGCATCCTTTTAGAGACCCTGAACGACAAGATCAATACGGCGATTATTACACACCTGTTGAATGTCGACGCGCTGCCTCCAAACACGGAAGTGCCGGCGCTGGCACAGGAGATTACTGAAGTAGTTTTTTCAACGTTGCAAAAGGAGGGAATTTCAGAGGAAGCATTAGGACGATTGACTACAGTTAAAACATCGGCGGCAACCAGCCAAATTATTTAGTTACCCACAGGGGGGCAAATCCACAGGCGCATAGTTGGACCAAAGCAAGCTGCGAAAACTGTGAGTCTGTGGATTAAACTTTTGCCGTTTCGCGGCGGTAAGCAGGAGTTTGAATCCGAACGAAGACCCTGATTTGATCGACGAGATTGCCGCGATTGAGAAAGTTTTGCAGACGCATCTTCAGTGAAGCAGTCGCTTCCTGGCCTTTGGCCACGAGCAGAATTCCGGTCGAGGCCACGATATCGTCGGCGATGATCATGTGTTCCGTTAGTTCGTCGATCGATACCTCTCTTTGTTGATACATCGTTTCGCTGTGGGCCACCACCTCGCGCAACGCATTGATCGCATTGACACTGTAACGACCGCCACGACTCTCGATTTCCGCAAAAGCCTCAGAACTACTTTTTTCTCCTTCGATCAGCTTGTCAAAATCCAACGCGAGTCTTAACAAGAGCGCGCGCTCTGATTCGGTTACAGCATCCTGGCCCGCGATGATCTCGGCTACCGCTTCGAGACGCGGAATGCGCGCAATCAAATCGTGCGCGATCTTCGAATGATTCTCGATCATCCGTTTCTCGTCGGCCGAGAGTGGTTTGCCTTCATAAACCTTCGACAGCGTTTCTTCCGGCACGGTGATGCAGCCGATCTGCGAAAGCATTGCGGCGATCTCGACCTGCCATGAGTCGTCGAGCTTCATAATCGTCGCAAGTTCGCGTACCAGGCGTCTGACGCGCGATGCTCGGCCGAAAGCCGTCGGGTTGACCATCGAGAGAATGTCGGTGAGCACTTGCAAACTGCCCGTGAGCGTTTTCTCCAACAACTCTTTTTCAGCGCGGATCAGGTGATTCTGCTTGATGGCTGCGAGAAGAGAGTTCTTGAGCGACTCGGGCGGGCACGGTTTGTTTAGAAAACGAAAGATATTTCCTTCGTTGACCGCTTCGATAGCGGTTTGCTGATCGGCATTACCGGTGAGCATGATGCGAACAGTTTCCGGCGCCAGTTCCTTGACCCGCGCGAGTAGTTGCACGCCGTCCATCTCCGGCATGCGCATGTCGGAAACAATCACCGCGTATGGACCATTCGCGCGGATCAACTCCAACGCGCTATTTCCGCCATTCGCGATATCGATGCGAAAGTCTTTGCGCAATGAACGCTGATAACCTTCCAGGATGTTTTGCTCGTCGTCAACGCAAAGAACTCGTTCCATCTTTACTCCTATTCGGCAGGACTCAAACTGTGTTGCAGATATTCCCAGGTGGATTTGTTGCCGGCGACTCCGGCGGTTTCGAGATAAGACATGTCGAGCGGCGTCGCCTCGGGGCGAGTTTCAGCGCTCACCAGACAGTCGGCGATATGAACCGCGGTGAGCGCGTCAAAATGTGTTGCATTGCTGTGACTCGGATTGTCATAGAAGGCGACTGCCTCGACAATCGAATGGGGCAGTCCCCAGAGTCCGAGGAGGTAAGCTCCTACTTCCGGATGTGCAGCGCCAAAAACATTTCGTTCAGCCGTTGCGACTGGTATCGGGTCGCATTCGATCGCCGCCAGTACCTGGCGATAACGATCTCCCAGCCTGTGGGCAAGGATCAACCGGCCTACTTCGTGCAGTAATCCGGCCGTAAACGCTGCCTGGGCCATCTCTGTATCGCTTGTCTCCGCGCGCGCGATAGCCTGTGCGAGCGCGGCCACACGTAAGCTGTGCGACCAGATCGCTTCTACCGGAAGCTGACGAGCACAGGCGGCTTCAAACTCCGAGAAAATCTGGATCGACAAAACCAACGTTCTTGTCATGTCGAGACCCAGCAGGCTAACCGCATCCGCGGCACTGGCGATGCGACGACGCAGGCCGAAGAATGCCGAGTTAACCAGTTGCAGGATCTTCGCGGTCATTCCCGGATCGCGTGAGATTATCTGCGAGACATTCTTAATAGAAGGATCGCCTGTTTCCAGCTCCTTCATCAATTCCATGTAGAGCGACGGCACACTCGGCAACGACTTCATCTCTGAAACGAGCAGTTCAAGCTTGCCGTTGGTGAGGAGTTCACGTAGCGCACAGGCGCGACAAATGGTTTCCTTGACGATGTCAGGATCACATGGTTTCGAAAGGAACTGATGCGCTGCACCCACGGATTTCATGATCATGTCGTGGTCCGAATGACCCGACAAAATGATTCTCACCGTGCGTGGATAGAGACGCATGACCTCCGCCAGTAGTTGTGCTCCATCCATTCCCGGCATGCGCATGTCAGTGACGATCACGTCGAAGGAGCGCTCGGCCGACAGCGCCAGCGCTGCTGGTCCATCCGCGGCAAAGCTCATCTCCCACTCACGCCGCATCGGGCGCAGCATGCGCTGTAGCCCCTCGAGGACGTTCTGTTCGTCGTCGACAAACAAAACTCGTTTCAATTCTTTTGCCGGTTGTTGGTTCATTAGGAGAGTGGCAATCGGATCGTGAAGGTGGTGCCGCGGCCGGTTTCGGATTCAAGGGAGATCGTGCCGCCGTGTTTTTCAACGATGACGTTGTGAGAGATCGCGAGACCCTGGCCGGTGCCTTTACCGACAACTTTGGTGGTGAAGAAAGGATCAAAGACGCGAGATCGAATTGCTTCAGGAATTCCTGAGCCGGTGTCGGCAATGTCAATTTCAACCCAAGCGCCGGCGCTTCGGGTTGAGATCTTGATCGTGCCTCTGCCGTTCGCGCCATCGCCGACGACGTCAGTGATCGCGTGTGCGGCATTGATGATCATGTTGAGCACCACTTGGTTGAGCTCACCCAGATAACACGGCACGTTGGGCAGATCGGTTTGGAAATCGGTTTCGATGTCGGCCACATACTTCCACTCGTTACGCGCAACTGTGATCGTGCTTTCGATCGCGCGGTTGAGATCGATGGCCTGCTTCTCGGCGTTGCCGGGATGCGCGAAATCTTTCATCGACTGCACGATCTTCGCGATTCGTTCGATACCTTCGAGTGATTGCTGGATTGCTTTCGGTATCTCCGCGGTCAGGTATTCCGTGTCGGTGGTGTCGATCGTGTCGCGCAGTTCGTCGAGTAGATTCGCTTCCACTCCCGCCGTCGCGCAGGCTTGTGCGAGCTCGGCGTATTTATCAAGCACCTGGTTGCGCGCGACAAATCCTTCCTGAAGAAAACGAATATTGTCGCCAACGTATTGGACCGGCGTGTTGATCTCGTGAGCGATGCCGGCGGCGAGTTGTCCGATTGATTCGAGCTTCTGCGCATGACGCAACTGCGTTTCGAGTGCGAGTTGCTCGTCTTCAGCTTTCTTGCGTTGAGTGATGTCCATCATCGAACCAAGAATCCGGACCGGTTCGCCGCTTTCGTCACTGATCACATAACCGCGTTCGAGGATATGCGCGTAAGATTCATCCATGCGTTTGAACCGGTATTCGCCTGTGTAGGAATTCCAGTTCTTGGAGATAGCCTCGTCGACAGTAGCGATGAACCTCTCGACGTCTTCCGGGTGAATGTGTTCGTACCACCAGGCGGTATCGTGTCCGACCTGGTCCAGTGGATAGCCAAACAAGGTTTGAATGTTCTCGTTCCACCAGATATGGCCCGTGCTCAACTCCCAATCCCAGACAGCGTCGTTGGTGGCGCGTGAAATTAGTTGGAAGCGCGTCTCGCTGCGAGCGAGAGCTTCTTCGGCCTGCTTGCGTTGGGTGATGTCGATGCTGATGCCGAGCATGCGCCAGGTCCGGCCGGCTTCGTCGTGATACGCTTTGCCTTTGGCGAGTGTCCACTCTGTGTTTCCGTTGGGCCAAACAAGGCGAAACTCGATGTCGTAGTCGGAGCCTTCAAGAATGCTCTTGCGCAATGCTTCTTCAACTGACTGGCGATCGTCCGCGTGGATCAATTCGCGAAAAGCTTTGAACGTCGGTTGCAGGCCTTTTGCGATCAACTCGTTAGAGACAGTCAACTCGCCGGTGAGCAGGTTCCAGTCCCAGGTGTTTACGCGAGCGGCGTCAAGCACCATGTCGAGTCGTTGTCTGCTTTCATCGACCTTGGATTGCAGTCGATCGTTAGCCTCGCGTAGTGCGACTTCATACTTTTGTTGTTCGATCAGCTGCGTCACTTTGGCGATTAGCCGCAGTTCGTCGTAAGGAACTTCGAGATAATCATTCGCGCCGGCACGCATTCCCTCGAGCACCGCGACCGTATCTTTCCGCTCAGCGCTCAACAGCAGAATGGGTGTGGTGTGAAAGCGCGAGTCGGAACGCAACTGGCGGCAGAACTCGATGCCATTCATGTGCGGCATATTGACGTCGCTGATGATTAGATCCGGTAGCTTCGCCCCCGCCACCTCCAGTCCCTCACAACCATCGGTCGCAGTTATCACGTCGTATCCCGCTCCATCGAGGAGGTGCTGAAGAAAGCCCGTGACTTCCGGCAGATCGTTGACAACGAGAATCGAAGAGGAGGTTGGAGTGGAGACGAGAGTTTGGCTCATTTGCTTGGCTTATGCTGAGAATTGGGGCGTCAAAACGGGACACCGGCGACGCAGTCCCGCAGATTACTTATCGGCACGAGAGGTGGAAAACTTGAAGGTTATTGTGGGGCTAAGATTCGTTGGAAGATTAATCACGCAAAGACGCAAAGACGCAAAGACGCAAATAACCGAACTGGTTCCTATTCCAAAATATCCCGAAGTCAAAGTGCCGTACGATGAGTTGCTCGCCTACGAAAAGGCTAATGATGACGATTACAAGGTTGTCATAAAAGGCGCGCCAATGACGTTCAGCGTCACTAATCTGCTTGACGGAGTCGATATTCCGGGAAGTCGCGTTGCCGGGCGACGAGCACGCATGTCGCGCCCGTTGTTTGAAGAAACGTTATCGCTCTTCACCTGTAAGCCGGTGAAGCAAAACAAAGATCGCGATGACGCGTGGCTGGAAGTTACGAAACAACTCGACAAGGTCATCGCTCGACTACGAGAGCGCCTACACTAGCGCCTCCTTGGAGTGCGGTGCCTTGGCACCGCTTTGGTCTAAAATCACGCGCCAGGGAATTGTGGCGTCCAGATTCGAGTTGCTAGATTGTTTGTTGGGCGCCACTTTGATTAAAGCGGTGCCAAGGCACCGCACTCCAAGGAGAAGAAGCTAACGTCGCCGGAAGCCGCCGCCGTTCCTCGGGGCGCTGAGGTTGCCGCGCAGGGAGCTGAAGTCGCGGGTGCGCATTTCGCCGAGGCCGCGGGCGCGTTCCTGGTTTTGGACCCAACTGCGATCCGCGGACCGTTGGACCGTTTCCCAGCCCGAACTCGTTTTTTGCTGCACGCCCGTTGACTTGTTGTAGCGATAGACGTCGCCGTTCTTACTCGCGTAGACGTTGTTGTTGCCGACTGCGACGCCCGTATCGGTGCGCGTGTTGTACGCGAATCCGCCACCACCGGCAGTGACCTGGCCGGTTGAGCCGTTTCGAACACCCCCGACAGCACCTCCACTAATCACACCTGTTTGTGGATTGTAAGTAGCGCCTCTCGCACCCGCCGCGGAGTTGCCGGTGTATACGTTACTTGCGGTTCCCGCCTGGCCCACGCTGATGCGACCTGTGTTTGGGTTGTAAGCGGCCGCGGCGCCGCCTGTTACGGTGGTGCCGGTGTAGACGTTAGTGTTGGTCCCACCGCGTGCGGCGTAACGTGTGCCCGTTACTGTATTAACTCCGGTATACGCACCGCCGTAACCGACGTTCTCAGTGTAAGGATTGGCCCACGCGGCTCGCGTGCCGGCGTACGCAACACTTGCAGCCGCAATGTCGAGAGCCTTCTTCAGGTCGCCTGAAGTTTGCCCGGCGATGGTCCATGGGCCAGATAAGCTCGACGCCTGCAGCCAACCGTCCAGCAGGTGCAGATAGAATTTCCCGGCGGTCTTGTCCTGCAGCAGCAACACGCGAGTGTTGATAACTCGTTCCAGTTTTGTATCGGTAACTGGACGAAACACCGGCGTGCCGTCGATCATTACGAGAGTCGCCGGCCGCGTGCTGAAGATGACTTGCGGCGGATCGTTCTTTACTTCGTAGGCGGCGCTGTTGGTCGTAGCGTGATTGATGGCCATGTCAGCCAGCAACCGATCCAGTGAAATTACCTCATCCTCTTTGTCGGCGCGTGCCTGAAACGCGATTTCGAAGGCAGCCGCTTTGTCAGGCGCCATCGGAATATTGATCCGATTTAGTTTGAACTCAGAGAGGGTGACGAGGCGGTTGACCTTGTCGATCTCCGCGCGAGTTGTAAACCAGAGGACGCCATAGAGCGGTTGTTTGCTTTGGTTTTGGGTGATCGCGAGCGCGGCACGGGCGGAAATGCGATTGCCCACCCACTCTTCGATTTGCGGTTGATACACCGCCACCGAATTTGTGCCGACCGCGAATTTTCGCGGCCAGCCTTTGTCATTAGGCGTGGTTTGCGCAAACACCGCGACTGCGGCAAAGAAGATGATAAATAATGCGTGACTTATTCGGTTCATACCTTTCTCTCTGCTTTCTTCCAATCTCTGTAAGACGGGCAGGAGAATAGGTGACGAGCGGATGTAGTCGCATGCCCCAAAAGATACATTTAGCCACGGATTTCACGGATAAACACGGATAAGAACAATCAGTTTTATCCGTGTAATCCGTGGCTATTCTTGCTAACTGGACATGGTGTAGACGCAAATAATGAAGAAGTCCTCGACTTCGCCGGGTTCGAGATGGGCGTCGGGTTCGGAGGCGCGGCGGATGCGCAAAGTCCAGTCGAGCGCATCGGTTATGTCGAGATTCGGGACGTTGCTCGACGCCATGTGAAGTCCGCCTAACTCCGGCGCCGGAATGAGTTCGATTTCATTATTCACGAGCGGCGCCAGCGAGGCGGTGTAGTTAACGTTACTCGCAAAACGGCCCAGCATTACTATGCGGCTGATCGTGATGGTCACACCCGGACGCTGGAATGGGAAACGCTCATCCATCCGGTTCAGTAACGCAAGCTGATCCGCGTCGGGCGCGACGTTCAGGAAACGATGCCAGGCAGTCGGAAATTCATGCCGCATGCTGATGAGTCGCGCACCGGTTGTTTGTGCGGGAAGGGCAGCCGCTCGCAAACCGTCGCCACCCTCACTCGCCGTGTAACGCAGGTGCACTATGACGTCTGAAATTGTGTTGCGATCGAAACGATTCGTTTCCAACGGCAATTGAATCCGCCAACGACTAATCGCACCCGCACCTTCAAACGGCAGGTAACGCTCGTCGCCGAGGTTTAACTCAAACAGTCCGCTGTCGTTCTGTGCGCCACTGGTTGCGATCGACTGAATCGCCGCGAGATTATCGACGAAGCGCGGATCGTTATTGTCAGAGCGCGCGTAAGGCGCACTCGGCGTTGCAGTCGTGCGCACGCTGTTGGAAAGCATCGTGAGCGTGCAATTGATCGTGCTGTATGGTCCAACCACGCAGGGGATAGTCAGACCTACAGTCTTGATGCGACGCCGGAAATGTCCGGGATAGTCCATATCGAAGACAGTTTCCGGCAGTTCGACAAAACACTCGCCGGTCTCGCGCAAAGTCACCAAAGCGGTGGGATCGAGCAGCGCGAGCGAAACGTGTTTGGTGAGTTCATATTCACGACGATCCTGCTCCAGGTACGCCGCTTCCATGCGTCGCAGGCTGTGTTGCAGGTGTTCTCCTGCCAGCAAGCCTTTCTTCAAATTGTCCCATTGACCTGGTTGTATGAAGTCGGTGTTGGTGACGCCGAGCTCATACTGAAATGCTCGTTCGGCACGAGTAGCAATATCGCGGGCGAGTTGATAACTCTGAAAATAGATGCCGGAGATCTGCAACATCATCCAGCCATAAAGCTCCTGATTGGTGTATTTACTACGCATGAACTGATCGGCGCTCTTCGAGTTTTCGACTTGCTTATCGTGGTTCTCGAGATCTGCTTCGGCCACCGAAATGCGAATGTCGGCAGCCACAATCTCTTTTTTCAATTGCTCAATCTCAGAGCTCGCTTGCGCAGCCTGAAAATCCCACTCCTCCTGGCGTCGTTCATAGCCTGACTCAGTCAGCGACTTTTCGGCTTCGTGTGTTGCCAGTTGTGCGTCCATGGCGAAGGCCTGAGCAATCGCCCCCATGTACGACATGATGTTTGAGCCGCCCCAACTTCCTTTCACTGTTGGGCTACTGGCAAAACCTTCGACGCCGATATCGAAGTTGGGTAGAAATCCCATGGCGGAACGAGCCATTTCGATGAGGTTGCTACGCTGCTGATACGCCTGCGCCTCTTCAAGCTTATCGAGATGATGTTGCTCCTTGAAACTCTTCGCCTCGCGGGTTTCGTAGAACGTTCGGCGTTCCTCCACTATGCGTTTGCTTGCTTCAAGCGCTTCTTTGGCGGCTTTTGTTTCATCGATCTGGCGTTGCTTCAATTCACGCATGGCTTCGAGGATCTGTATTTCATGCGTGGAACGCAGCAGTGACAGTTCTTCGGCGTCTTTCTTTTCCAGGGCTGCCAACAGCGCGGCGCCCAGACTCATTACATCGCCGACCATCTCTTTTGCTTGTTGTACCAACACACGGAAGCGATACGCGGGTAACGGAGCATTTAGTTCACTGAGTACGGAACCGATATCGAGACCGGCTGCGGCAGCTTTTACCAGCAGTCCGGGGTCGATTGGCGGTGCAAACAGAGCGAGTTGGCGGGCCACGCCTTCGATGTTCAGGCAATGCCTGATCTTGAAAAGCCGATCGGCGATCGTGTCCCAGTAGCCCAGCAACTTGTCGTTCTTCGGGATGCAGAAGAAAAGCGTTGGACCAAGGATGGCCGGAATCGGTGTTCCGAGCGGCAGATCCTTCGTTGGTCCAGGAGGACCATCGTGGTTAGGAATTCCGAGCGGGAGATCCACTGCCGGGCTATCGTCGTCATCACCGGCGGGAGCCGGGGCGATCTTTTTGTTTTGTGGACCAAGTAGATTTTTGATGCCACCGCCACCACCACCGCCGCCGTTATTGTTTGACGGGAAGATAATCGTTTCGAGATCTACGAGGACATTTGAGAAAGCATCGAGTCGCCCGCGCAGTTGATTAAACGTCTTGACCTCCTCGCCGTTGATCGTTTTGCGAGCGCCTTCATGGGCCGGAATTTCCTGCGGGCGTTCGCCAAGAATTTCGGAAGCGAGCAGGTAGAGCTGCGTCGCCTCGTTCACGGATTCACGGGTGTCCTGCCGGAAGAGTTGGTCGCCCCAGGCGATAAGATTGTCGAGATACGACATGACAATCGTCTTCATGTAGGCTTCGGGACGCATGCGCGCGATCAAATGCGGATTAAAAGGCGACTTGCGCCAGGCATCGATCTGATCGAGTAACGATTTACGCTCCTCCAGTTCCGCCTGGCTGAGCTTGTTTGATTTGAGCAGCAGCATTGTCCGCGCGATCGATTTGCCGGTGCCGTGATCGAAGAAGGGTTTGATTTGCCAAACGCGCTCGGGCCACTGTTCGTCCGAGTTGTCAGTCGGATCAAAAATGTACTGAAACCAGCGATGCGCTTCAGCGAAGCGCTGGTTTGCGCCGAGGCGATTCGCAATCATGAACGGCGCGTGAAAGAAGAACTCCCAGTTGTAGACGGAGTAGGCGTTGCCGTAGGTGAAGTCGAATTCATCTGCCGGTCCGGCGGAAAGCTTTTCGAGGAAGTTCAAGCCCATGACGTTAACCACATTCTCGTCGTTGGGCCGGTAATGCAGGTTGAAGAACCGGCTGCGATTTTGTTGCCGGCGCAACTTGGCAATCACTTGCCTGCGTGCACCTGACTCGCGTTCCGGATCGGGTTTTAGCACCCCTTCAACACCAAACCGGTTGAGCTGTTCGATCAGGAGATTTACGAACGGGTGATAGAAGTTATCGAAACGATAACGTTTGGCTTCCCAATACAACGGCTGAAAACTGCGCGCGAGGCTGACCTGCGGCGCAAGAATGTTGCCGATGCGCCCACCGCCTGCCGCGCGAGTTAGTGCCGGCGCTTGAGTTTTTACGCCGAAGTTGACTGCCGCTGCGTGTGAAAGTGCGTCCGGTAATTCAAGTGGCGCGGAGTTGACGCGGACTTTCTCATTCACAAATCCGCCGGCCACGCCGCCGCCGACATATTTACCCTGAGGCACGACAAAGAACGTGCGCGTGTTGTCCTGATAAAAAAGCGGAGCCTGTGAGCGATGCGGACGCTCGTCGTGCGCGATCGCAAGGCGGTAATCTCCCGGTGTTTTGTTAAGAATCGGCGCCGAGTTTCTTACGATGTCCTCGTGCGTATACTCGACTACTAAGTAAGTGACACCGTGTTCAGATTGGAATTCGAATAGGTAGGGATCTCCCCTGACGGCAGAAGCTACCAGCAGGAATGAATGTTCCAGGTTGGTGCCGTTCTCCCGGAAGGAGTTATACATACCTGCGGTGCCTGGAGGAGAACTCGAGTCAACGCTACCGCGCCTTACTATTTTCGGCGCCGCACCGTTTGCAGTGAAGTGAAATTGCCAGTACGGAACATGCTGAAACCGGGGCCGGTTCGTCATTTCGTACGCGATGAAGAGATCGCCATCGGTTCCAAAATACGAAAAGAAAGAGAACTCTTCCTTGCTGGGGAAGTAACGGTCAGGAAGTGACTGCGGAGTGAAAAACGCGTCGGAAAGCTGTTTCGCGGACCACTTTCCATCGCGATACTCGCTCCAGGCCAGCCGGATCTCGTAAAAGCGCTCCGGATGTTTCCCCTCGTCTTTTACTATTATTTCGCTTGCCTTCTCGAGGAACATGGGCCAGAAGAGAAACAGTCGCCGGTTCCAAACTACCGGGATCAAGTGATCGGCTTCGATATCCGCATCAACAATCTCCCACGGCGTCCAGTACTGCTGGTCCACCCAGCGCCGGTAATAATAGGCATGTGGCTTGGTGTAAGTGCGCGCGATCACATGCAAAATGTCGCGATCGGTTTCCCACTGTCGATACAAACCACAGATCTCGAGGCGTGCGACCCGATCCAGATCGCGCAAATACTTCAGGTACTCACGCTCGACTGTGGCGTCGTTGACCTCGTCTTGTAACAGACCATGTTCGAGATTGACGAAGAACGGAGTTTTATCGTCGCGCAACTCCGGTTCGATCCAGTTTTCGGGGTAGAGAAACACTTTGCGATTCGCTTCCCACACGCGGTAGTTCTTCATCCACGCCCACTCTTTCGTATCCTCCTGCGTCAACTCGACTTCGGGTTCGAGGTTCAACAAACAGCGTTGCACGAAGAGTTGGACCGAGTTGGTGGCGAGCACGATGCGTGAAGTGAGCATGCACGGCTCCATCTCCACATCGATCAGGAAGTGTGCATAGAGATCGTTGGCGCTGCGTAGTCGCTGTCGTACTGGGTTGAGTGCGGTCCAGGTGTTTGGACCAACGATGCCGTCAACCGTCAGGTTGTTGGCTTTTTGAAATTCCTTGACCGTTTTCTGCGTGCTGAGTCCAAAGAAGCCGTTGACGTCCAGACGTGGAGCTGCACCGGCGGCGTTAAGACGGATTTGGAGTTCTCTGACGGCCGGGCGGTGGTCGTTTCGTTTCAACAGCGGACGCGGCGTTTCGAATACCGGAATGACGATCCTGATTGTGTGCAGCAGGTGGGCCACGAGCGCGGAGCGTTGTTGTTTGCGGAGTTCATCGCGAATTGGTTTCGCAGCGGTTAGCCAATCGAGACGAACGTCAAACTTGCCACGCACAGCCTGCTTGATGGCACGCGCGATATTTGCGGTCGGCGCGGGGGTGGCCCACTGCCAGGCCACTGGTGCGGAAACGCCGAGCGCTGTTAACAGTTCAAAGCTTCGTTTAAGTCGCAGGAGAAACTGGCCGTTGGCAAAATCAGCCGGGTACTTCAGATCGAACCCGGATGCGCCTGTCAAAAAACCGATATCGTTGCGATTCCATCCGGTGCGTTTAGCCAACAGATTGAGAAATTGATTACGCGTCAACTGCTGGTTGTCGAGGTCGCTGAAGATCTTGAAGAGTGCAGCAGTGCCATCAGGAAACTTCGCTGCGGCACGGACGAGAGTCACCATCGCCAACCAACGCCCGAAACGATCCGCGCTCGTGTCCTGAGCGGTGAGCGGCAGTGTGTTGAGCTCCAGCCAGCCGACCAGGGCGCCGCGATTAATTACAAAGGCAACGTGTTCCGGCGCGACATTCAATGCGTTGAGAACAATCGCGATCTTTGATAGGCGATGAAAGGCGTCGATCTGTGCTGGAGATTCCGCGGTTTCAAGCAGCACGGTCAGAATCGCTACGTCGGGGATGTTTGGCGCCGGCACTAGTTCGCGCAAAAGAGCATTGCTGACACCGGTGGTTATGCCGAAGGTCGCCGCGGTGGCTTCAACTACAAATGCTTCGCTGGCCACTCGCGACAGGTGGGCCAACAACGGTTCCAGGACAAAATCGAAACGTTCGACTGGTGTTTGCAGTGTGCCCGGATTGACGAGTTGCACAACCGCTTCGGCCGGGTCGAGAAACTGCGCAAAGTGCTCGTTGATGAGTGCGATTTGCTCATCTTCTTTTTCCTGCGAGGTGAGGTTGAGCAACGCCATCGCGCGATTGACGATTTCCGGTTTCGTGATCAGCGCCAGACTCTCAGCCGTTCGCACCCCGGTGGGATCGGTGGCAAACGCATGATCGGCCGCTATCTGCAACAACCGTTCACGAAGACGCGCAGTGAATTCGTCTGCTTGGTGGTCGATACTCTCATTCGTTTGATGTCGCAAAAGGTAATCAACCGTCGGTAAATCAAATCCGGATTCACGCACCAGGCGAGTTTCAGCAACAAATCTTTCTGTTCCCGCCGGTTCATCAAATGGATCAAGACCGGTGATGGTTTGCAAGGAAACAAAATCCGGAATTGCCGTTTTTAATGCACGCGCGAGCGTGACGATCTGGTAGAGGGACGTGAGATTGGCGAGGTTCAACCGATCGGTCGGCAGTTGCGGGAAGAGAAGCAACAGATGATCTGAACTGGCGCCGAGTGCAGTACCGATTGCGGTTACATGATCCACAATCGGCAGATTCGCAGTTTGCAATTCCGTTCGCGCGTTGTTGAGCCGGAAGATATCGACCACCGGTGGATTCACGGTGGGGTCGTTGAAAATGCGATCGTAAAGCGACGGCTGGTTGCCGTTAACGCGAGTGCTCAGTCGTGGTAACCACCACGCCAGCATAGTTTCCAGCGGGGCTGATAAAAGTTCTCTAACTCGTTTGACGGCAGCGAGTTGCGTTAGTGCATTGTCATCAAGGTTGATGATGTTCAATGCTGCACAGGTGTCGCCGAGTTCTGTGATGGGCCAACCAGATTTTTGCTGCAAGCGCACAAAGCGATGTAAGCGATCGAGCCGGGCACTGTTTAATCCGCTGATCGTAGCCGTCGAAAGATCGCAGTCGGCACCCGCAAACTCCACCTTCATGCTTCCGCCCGGATTCACGATATGTGTATCCAGTACCTGGACCAGCGAGTCATACGACAATCCCGATCGTTCCAACACAACCGCGGCACGCCGATTTGCAAGCAACTGGCTGAACTCAGCCTCGGTCATGCCCCACATCTCGCGCGTGGTTTCGTTGGCGCCGCCGTTGATGATCGAACGTTCACGTGGAGTCAGACCGAGATACTCGGCTGCCACATCAATCGGCAGCGGAGCCGTGCCTTCACGTCGAAACTGGTCCATCAATACATGGCGACGCACACCGAGTCGGGCCAGGTACGCGCGTGCCTCGGCGGCGAAAAGATTGAAGGGAAGGTTGAAGGGGAAAACGGCATTCGAAAGAATGACGTAAGCCTGTGTGTTCAGGTGTTCGGGGTTTGCTCCCAGCGCATCGGCATCACTTTCGGTTTGAAAAGGAAAACTGTTTGACGGCGACACCGCCTGCTCGAGGACCTCGTTAACCAGATCGATGTGCGGCAGCGGCGTGTTGGTGTTGTGACAGGTTAGTTCGATTTCACCGATGTCCCAGCGCCGGCGCCGTTGGGGATTATCGGGATCGCCAAACAACACATCGAGTGCGTTACGACCGGGAGTTTTGGTGCGACGATTCATCAGAAAGTGAAGAAGGTCGACGAGGTAAGCAGCCGGACTGTAAACCGATGAGCAATGATCACACTGGCAGAGATCGAGTGAGCCAAAGAGATCTTCCAGATCCGGAACGCCTTCACCGAAGAGATGTGGCGCAATGATTGCCGGCGAGAGCGGATTGAAAAACTTCGTCTTGCTGAGGAGCAAAAGACTGGTATCCGCCTGGCGCGCCGCGTTTGTGTAAACCAGTTCGGCTGCTTCCGCGCCACCGAGATCTTCTGCATGAGTTCTGATGAAATGTGCCGGGCCCATGCGCCGGATCTTCAAGGCCGAGTCGATATCCCGCGCGATCATCGCGACGGTTTTATCCCGATCAAACAGCGGCGCGATGTTCATCATGCGTTGCACGGCGCGCAGTTGTTTCACCGTGGCTTCGCGTTCACTGCCGCCCTGAAGCGCGTCGGGTTTCTCGCGTAGAAACTCATCCACGCGCATGGTTTCAAATTCAAAATCGGGATTGCGACGTAAAAACTGAAGCGCGGGGGCAAACGCTTTTTCATCAATCGCCGCGAGCCGGTGAGTTAACACGGGTGTGGGAAACAGAGCTTCGACCATGCGCGGCAGAAACTCTGCATATTGTGTGTCGCGTTCGTCGTCGTTCTCGCCAAACACCTTCGGCGCGCCGACGCGAGTGTTTCCGCTTTGCGTCTTAATCAACCGGGTCCAATCGTCTTTGCTGAGTTGCGCCAGGTCGCGCAGATCTTTGCCAAGTTGACCGGCGCGTCGCAGGCGCGCGAGTTGTTGCACGAGCGGTGGGTGATTGAGCGTGATTGAGGCGGCGCCAATCGTGTAACGAAGCGTATCGATCTCATCGTTGTTTGAGCCGGGTTGCTTCCGCAGATCTTCCCAGAACTCTTCCACGGTGCCCTTGCGTCCGGTATAAGCCGCAACGATTGTTTGTTGTTGCGGTTGCGGCACTCCGGCGATGTCGAGCAGCGCCCGCAACGTAGGGCGATCGGGAGTTGCTTCCTGAACCGACAAACGAACTACTTGCTGTTGCAGATTGCGTAGTATCTCCGGGATCTGATCCTGGATTCGTGGGCCAACAATGTTCAGGGTTACTGAGGCCTGGAGCGCGTTAGTTAATGTATCCGGAGATTGCGCGACGAGGGCGACCAAGGCGGTCGGAAGTTTCTGGCGCACGAGGGCATAAAAAATCTCCGCGTCCATTTTCGACTCGCGTGCCATGCGTGAGCTGACGACGAAATATGCGAGGTGTTCGGGATTTAATTCGTGTGCGCAGGCGATTAACTCCACGTCCGCGGCTTCGAGTGCTTCGATCCGGATTTGTTCGCGCCTCAAGACAGGCGCCAGCTTTTCCTGGAGTTGTTTGAATTCCGAATTGTTTGCTCTGGCGCCTTCGGGACTGAGATTTACAATTTCAACCGGTCTGGCTTTGCAGATGACCGGCGACGTCGCCATTACTTTGCCGTTGGCGTCTATCGCCTGGACGACGATGCTGATCGGTTTTTCGGTTGGTTGATATTCGATGCTGTAGTTGCCGTTCGCGAGCGTGGTCGCCTGGCCCAACGGATCTTCTTTGCGCAAGCCTTTTCTCAATAGACGGACAACCACGCCTGCGGCTGCGTCGCCATTCTGCTGGACCACGTCGCCACGCACCACAAAACGCGGCGCGCCTGCTTCATCCACCGCGCGGTTGATTGCGGCTGCGGTACGTTCGTCGACGATCCCGTTGGCGTTCAAACCGTTGAGCCGCTGAAATTCCTGAACCGCCAGAAACGTTGTCGAACCATAAAAACCCTCCTGGTCCACGATCTGTGTTTTCAGTTTTAGCTGGCGCAGTTCCGATTGCAGTAGTTTGACGTCGTCGCCACGAAGATTGGGTTCGAGATTTCGGCCCTGGAGGTTCATGTGTTGTCCTTTTCGTTTTTAAGACTCTGCAAGCTCTGTTCGCGTCTGAATTTCATCTCTGCGTAATCTCAGCGTCCTCTGCGTCTCTGCGGAGCCTTGCACAAAAATCCTGTTAATCCTGTCTAAGCTTGTAAATCATGTGAAAGCGGTGTTTCGGACTCAGGCGCGCAGAGCATTTTGTACAGAATTTACAAGATTCACCTGATTCACAAGATTTTCAATCGCGGCTGGATTTCGACCAGCCGACTTTTCGCGAACATTTACCGATTGAGGACGCGTCTGACGATGTTGCGATCGATTCCAGTTCGCGGATCGAATGGTTCGGCGCTCGGTCGTGGCCGCGGGCTAACTGGACCAATAACTCCCGGTTTCGACAAACGTTCCAATTGCTGTTGTTCTCGCTGAGCCTTTTCGGCTTTTGCTTTTGCCAAATCTTCTTCTGTCGGTCCCGGAGCGGCTCCAAAATAGACGGGTCTGAACTCGACATCCTCGCGTTCCAGTTGGATGTTTTCCGGTGGCGCCGGCAGTAGCGATATCGACTCAACCGTGACTTTCACTGTTTCCACCACCGCACTCTTGGCGTCGCCGGAATGTTGATAGATGCCGATGCCGGTGGGGATAGCGAGCACAATTCCCAACACGCGACCCGCCAGCCCTTTGCCGTAGCGTGAGCGATCGACTTTCAATTTCGACTTGGGCGGCTGGGCCTGAACGCCCGTCCCCTCCACATCACCTATATCCATTGGCGGCGTCGGTCCTGGAGTAGTGGGAGTGCTCGGGTGAACTGGTTTCATCAGCTTTCCCTCTCTC
Source organism: uncultured Acidobacteriota bacterium (assembly GCA_963708055.1). Taxonomy (GTDB): domain Bacteria; phylum Acidobacteriota; class Blastocatellia; order Pyrinomonadales; family Pyrinomonadaceae; genus PSRF01. The sequence goes on from OY970193.1 coordinate 5,699,987, forward strand.
GTCCTGTCGCCCCACCAATGATTCGATTTGTTGTATTTTCCGGTTGACCCCTGTTCGACCTGGTTTGTCGCCAACCCTTCGCTGGGGGGTTGCACATATCTTGGAGGCTCGGGCTTTTGGGGTTGCGGCTTGGGATCCTTGCCCGTGGAAATGGTTTGGTTTTTACCGGTCTTCTGGTGAGGCGAGTCAGAGGTGCCATCATCCGCCGGTTTAACTTCTGCCGGCGTGTTGGCTGTGTCTGGGGTATCAAGATTACTTGGTGTTGACCCCGGAACACCGGCTCTTATCCCTTCGGCGAGAGTCTTCTTTAGCTTGCTCTTCTCCTTCAACGTCAGTTGCTTTGGAACTGGTTCTCGTTGTGGTTTTTTACCGTTGTGTCCGGTCAAGTCGACCAGCCCGATCGGATTGCTGTTTACGTATTGATAGAGGTTTGGACCATCAATCAGACCCGCAGGATCCGCACTGGTCCAACGCCCGAGCCACGACGCGTAGTACCTCGCGCCGTGATGACTCAAACCGGTTTCTTCATCGCGTTCTTTGGCGGTGTGGCGATAACGCTTGCGACTGACTTCGACGACGGTGCGACCTGCTTGATACGAAGTCGCTCCGAATGGATAAAACTCCTCATACGTGATCACATTTCCACTTTCGTCGAGCTCCAGTGCGGCGGCGCCGAGATGATTACTGAATTGATAACGAAAGAGCTGGGCCGCGGAACCATCGTTGCCGTGGGTTCGGGTTTCAACGAGGGCGACGCGTTGCTTTGCATCCATCACATGTAAGGTTTCGCGCTCGAGCACGAGCGTTGTGCCATCAGCTTCGTACTCGCGAAAGATTTCAAAACCATTCAGATAGATTCTTTCATTGCGCCGCGCCGGATCTTGTCCAAATTCAGCGTGTCGATCAGTAACTTTACGAACGCGTTGTCCGGTCGAGTCGTAAACGTAGTAGGTCGTTTCCGGAGTGCTGTCGTCGTTCACTACCTGCCGTGACGTTGCTTGTAGTTGATTGAGAAAGTTCCAGCGCATCAAAGGCAAGTGAGGCATGCGCGTCATGTTGCCTTCGAGGTCGTGAGTGTAATTTTCAACCATACCGCCGACCTGGGTTTGCGTCAGGCGATTATTAACCTGGGCCGGTTGGAGTTGGCTCGGTTCGTTGTACTCGTAAAGACGGTTCCAATTGCCATTGAATGCCTGATGGACCAGACGCAGGATGTTTCCCACTTCGTCATATTCATACGTTTCTGCATAGTGACGCATTGCCGGTCCATCATTCGGATGTGGCAGGTGAACGCGAAATTCGTCGTTCCAGGTGGTTTGCGGCACGGCGGCTTGGCCGATATGTTCGCGACCGCTGGTCTCGATCAGTCGATAAACAGCGTCGTACGTGTACCGGGCATTTGCATCAACTACTTGATTGTTGAAGAAGACTGTTTGCTGAGCATCGTCGCGGATCGCCGTGATGTTTCCGGCCGGATCGTAAGTGTATGAGAGCTGCTGAAGCTCGCTATTTCCGCGTAGTGTTTGCAGGCTGGTTAAAAGAAACGTTTCCGCGTCGTATTCGCACGTCGTGGCCACGCCGTTACCGTAGGCGATCCTCGAGCGACGGCCCTTCGCGTCGTAGTCGATATCATCGACGAAGACGGTCGCCTCGTTTGCACCCTGTAAATTGACTGCGACTCGTTCGAGTAAACCAGCCTCGTTGTAACCAGGATTGATGCGACTATTGTCCGGCGCAGTGAGAACTACTGGACGACTGAGCGCGTCGTAAGCCGTCGAGGTTGTAAATGTTTCGGGCTCGAGCGGCGGATCGGAGTTCCAGTCAACTGTCTCGCGATAATTTACCAGTAGCTGCTGCACACTACTGAGGAGATTTCCTTTGAAATCATAGGCAGTGTTCCGGGTCGTGCCGGCGCCATCGAACACTTGAAAGAGGCGACCGCGGTGATTGAGCGCGTCGCCTTCCTGTTCACCATAGACAATCCGTTGATAAAGAATTTCGTCATTGGGATCGCCTGTTTCACTCACAAACGAATTGGTGGCGCGGCGTAGTTCGTCAAACTCATGGCGAAACACTCTATCGCTGCCGTCCCATTTGCGAATGGGTTGGCCCAAAACGTCATACAGGATCCACACTTCACCCGCGTCCATGCCGGCTGAGTGAATCTGATTGCCGGCCAGGTCGTAATCGTTTCGAGCTACCACTCGATTGCGAGCGTCGCGCACAACGTAGTGCAGGCCTCTGATATCGAAGGTGAACCTCGTGGCGTAGTGTTGATTGATCGTTTCACCCTGCTGTTCGAAACGATTGTGAGCGACGGTTAAGAACTTTCGTCCCAAACTGTCGAACCATGCCGTTTCCGGAGTTCCGGCATGAACGGCCGTTTGCGCGGCGGCGTTCTGTTCCGCCTGACGTCGTTCCTGTGTCTCACCAAACTGGCCGCCGCTGCGGAGTGTGTGCCACGACGGTAGATAGGTGTCATCCGCCAGGCGGCGAAAGAAATCGCCAACGTCCGGATCGTTTTGTGGGTCGCTTTGCAGCACCGTATCGTTGACGTCCCAACTCTGTTCCTGCCACGGATCGAATATCACTTTTTCCCAGGTGTGATTGGGGTTGATCCGGGCGACCAGGCGCTGCGGCGGGTCGTAACAGAGAATTGGACTCACCCCGGTGACATGAGCGAATTCAAAGCGATGGGTCGCGCTGAAAAAGGATTCAAACTGTCGCGCCGGTAAACCCTTATTGTTGAGGATGGTCCAGCCGCTGCTTACCCAACGCGACTCGACCTCGGGCTCGCCTTCGATCACTGGTCCAGGTTCAGCCGGAATCTTCTTCTGAATCTCGCGCTGTAAGCCATCGTGATAAGAGAAACTGTGCTGAATACGAGTCTGTTCATTTGGCTCTAAATCGGAAACATGCGTTTCACGTTTTAGCGTGCACATGACAACCGGTTCCGGATGGTCGCTGTTACTGGTGCGCTGATAGGCGTGAACGTCATAAACCAAGCGCGCCGTGGCCGTGCCGAGTAGCGCATGTGGGTTGGCCAGCGGTTCCTGCATGTGAGCGATGACGGCTTCGTCACTCAGGTCCACTTCAAACTCGGCGAACGAATCTCCGAGTTGTTCACTCTCTTTGCCCATCGACGCAATGCCAACCATCATTGCGAGAGCGTCAAATTCCGCGGTGGTGCGATTACCGTTTGGATCGGTGATTTGACGGCACCCCAACACGCGATAATCGTTTTGACTCTGCGTTGTGTTTCCGAGCGCATCACGAGTTTCGATCGGCATCAGGTTATGCGCGTCGAACGTAACGGTCGTTTGGTTGTCGAAAGGATCGACGGATCGTTGCTGGAGGAAAAAATGCTCGCGTGCCTCGGCCAACTCCTGCGCGGCCGTGTCATTCGGATCGGGTGAATAAAAAGAACGGCCGGAAGGGACCCACCAGTTTCCGTCCGCGTCCAGATCGACGTATCCGCCTTCGGCCAGCGCTTCGTTTGTGACGCGATCGCCATAGACTTCTGTGATCAAACCCGAAGAGAAAGCGAGACTATAGTTTTCGAACGAAATCGCCAGCGATTCGAGTTGGTCCAATGGCAAAGCCCCACTCAAATCGTTGCTGCGATAGATAGAGCGCGTGTGTTCAATCAGGCGGCGAGCCGGACCATCAATGCCTTCGCCGAAGACGTTTTCGGATGGAACGTCGTGCGAGCCGTCGCTGACGAGCTGTGTTGTGGCGATCATCTCGTCAAAACGAAAAAGATTTGTGACGTCAGGCTGATGCGCGGCGGGTTCGATGTTGATCAATTCGAAGGTCTGCGATTCCGCGGACGCCGGGGTGCGATAGTCATCTGCCTCGATCACCGCGTTGGTGAATCGATTCGCGGTGTAGGTGAGGTGTAATTGTTGTTGGCGTTGATGATCCTCTTCTGTTAGCAGTGGGTTTTCATCCGAATGACGACGCCCGTAACCGATGACTACCGATTCGGTGACATTTCCAAAAATATCCGTACCGAGAACCAGCGAATGGGCCATGCGTGGATCAGCCAGCAGCCGGCCATCGACTTCGAACAAACTTCGTTCGTATTGAAAATCGATGGTCTCGCGCGCGTGTGTGAAGAAGACTGCGTTCTGGTTGCTCGCGCGAGGTTGAAGCATTTCGATCGTGTAGTTTTGTTCGGAAACCGAGTAAGGACGATCCGCCGCTTCAGAGTTATCGAGCGCGAACACTTCCTGTCGCAACAGCGCGCCTTTAAGTGATCGTGCCGCTTCGAGGGTTTCTTCGGGAGTGATGGTCCAAGGCAGACTGGAACCATCCGGGAGGCGCACCGAGTCGGGGATGATCGTGTCATCAAGCAGCAGGCTGCGAACTTGTTCTTCGCTCAGGTCCGATTCGCCGAGACTCGCATCGCCTTCGCGGTAATACTCATCTTCGAATTGGCGCGAGATGCGCCCCGCGTCGATCAGCGCGCCGGTATGAAACCAGGATCGCGTTACAACCGGCGGCACATGCGAAGCTTCATCGATATTCGCGAGATTCCCTTCGGCAGTAAGTGTGGCAAGCTCTTCGGTATCAAACTGTTCGACCATCCCGAAGCCGCGAAACTCACGTTCGCCGCCGTCAAAATATCCGTGGTGATACCCATAGCGCGTGGTGAAGCGATTACGAGCGATGTGGTCCAACGTCACCACCCGCTCCACCACGTGAACGGGGAAGGGAAGTTTGGTTAGCCACGGCCGGCCTGCAAATTTATCTTCAAGATAAAAACTGGTTGAAGACGCATATTGCACGAGGATTTCCGCGCCTAGATTGTTGACTGTTCTGACCAGCAAATGCGGCTTCCGGCCGCCCATCAGATCGATGTAACGCAGTGATCGCGTTTGCTCGCCGGGAAGAGTGGACGACCACGTGAGACAAGCGGTGCCGTTACCCAGCAGGTCGATCGCGGCCACTGAAGTGAGGTTATTGATCGCCGGGACGTGATTCAGCGAGTGTGGCTCGCTCCAGCTATTCCCTGATTGATTGAAATAGAAATCGACGCGATCGCGTCCGAGATAAATGATGTCCGTAACACCCGAGCCGTCGATATCCGCGAGCTGGATTCGCTTTTGATCAAACTGGTCCGGCTCTTCAAACCACGGCGCGTGGTCCATCGTCACCTTCGCGCCAAACTTTCCGTAACCCAGGTTGGGCCAATAACAAACTTCACCGTTGCGAATCCTGACGAGATCAGTCAAACCATCACCGGAGAGATCGGCGAGATAGATCGATTGACTCGGATCGGAAAAGACGAGACGTGGTCCTTCTTCCTCGTTGAGCGCCTGGGCCACGCGCAAGGCTGGTGCGAATCCGGTTTCGCCGAGCGAGGGGTACCAAACAAAGACATTGTCTTCGGAGATCAGGATATCGGCATGACCGTCGCCCGTCAGATCGACGAACTTCACGTTTGCGTCGTCAAACGAAATACTCGGCATTGATGCAAACGGAACAAAATTGGACCAGTCGTTCTGGTGGGTTCGTTCGAAATAACCGGAGGACTGGCCTTCCGAACTGGACCAGATCGACCTGTCCGTCGCCGGCCAGATCCAGAAACGTTTGCGACGAACTATCATTCAGCGAGGGTTGTTGCGTAACCGTTTCAACGGGGGAGAGCACCGCGGCGGCGTTCTCAGTTTGACGGGCATTCAACGGGCTCAGGTTACGTTTATAAAACCAACTGCCCGCTTGCTTCATGACAATGCCCGAAGCGCCTTCGCCGTCGAGGTCGAGCCATTGATACCGGTTTTCATCAATGCCGTATGGAAGATTTTCGAGACTCTCGATCTCCAGCTCTCGGAGTTCGTCATGGATTTCCGCGGAGCTGTATTCAAGCTCTATCGGCGGCATCGTGCGGCGCAGAAAACCGTTATCCTGACGGCGGTAACCGCATTGCGTGACGGAAGCGAGAAACGAAGCGATTGGATGACCGTGGGTGAGATCGTCAGCGTTATCACGAATGTTTCGATACGTGAAGTCGGTGGAACGCACGAGGCAGTTTTGGCCCACTGCTGCGTCGCCAGGGAAGTGATGAAACATCAGCACGCGCTGGCAGAGACGATAGGTGCGGATCTCAAATCCGGCACGATAACTCGAAAACGGATCGTGACGACATAACCACCCGCCGTCGTCGTTAGGAGAAGGAGTGTCAGTGTCGTGTTCGCCGTAGTCGAAGACGGCTTCAAACATCCAGTCGTTGAGCGCGGCTTGCGGATCGATCAGGCGCGAGACGCGGTTGCCATAGCTGATCCTTTTCAGATAACGCTCGGCGGAACGGGAAGTGTCAGTGCGGTTTTTTTCGTGAATATCAGTTAGGGCAACGGCCGCAGAGTTTTCGGCTTTGTATTCGTAGCGAATGACATTGCCTTTATCGTCATGACTCTCACTGATCAACCAGCTATAAATCCGTGACGGATCGCCAGGATCGAAAACGCGCGAGTTGTTGTCGGTTCCGTAGCGTGTCGTGACGTTGTCGGGGCTGATCGAACGCCAGTGAGTAATGCCGTCCTGCAGGTTGGTCCAGCGCTCGATGCGCGCAAAAAGACTTTCAATGCGCGGACGAAAGTTGTCGATTCGATAAAGAACGCCGTCAACAGTTCTTTCGGATCGAAGACGGTTCCACTGCTCGTTTTCCTCGGTCAATACCGGAACGAGATCCTCAGCTCCCGAGATGATGAATACGTCTGAGTCTTCGGCATCGTTGTAACGAGGCAGGCCCTGATCCGTTTTGCGTGTGATCGATGGCAACGCCAAACTCCAGCCTAGACCAAATGGTCCATTGCCTGCGCCGGAGTCGTAAGAAAGGGAGAGTTGTGGTCCAAAACCGGAGCGCCCGGGAGACAGTGGTAACGGCACACTTAAAGACGCCGTTCCGTTCGACACGTTGGCGGAAAATTTTTCGCCGATGCCGCGGATCGCACCGCCGCCTTTGGGCAGCGAGATAGAAGGAGCGGCAAGAGCTGACGATTTAGTTTGCGACGGTTTTTCGCTCGGTTGCATTTGTGAGTGCGCGACTGTTCTGAGACAAACTACAACGCTTTTCGGCAATGCGATGCCGACAATCCCTGGGGGATTCCATTTTGTCGGGAATGGACCGCGAGGTTAACTGCGCACTGAAAAATTGGCCGCGCCAATATACCCGCACTGTGCCACGAATGTAAATGTTTTCATTTTGGGAGTGCGGTGCCCTGGCACCGCTTTGGTCGTTAGTCACGAATCTTACAAATGATGCCACATCGAGGGAAACTCATTTGGATGGCGTCAACTATTCCGGCGCGCCACTTTGACCAAAGCGGTGCCAGGGCACCGCACTCCAAGGAGGCGCTCGATGTATGGGACGAATACAGTCCTTAACATCCGGCCTGCCTGAAAAGTGAAGAAAACTTGCGGAATTCAACAACCGTTTCGTGGCAACGAAGTTGCACATAGTGCGAAGGACTATTCCGACAACGACGCAGAAGGAGCGCAACGAGGGATCGAATGAACGTCAAACTCAAAAAAATTTCTGACCAGGTGATTGTCATCACCGGTGCATCTTCAGGCATTGGACTCGTCACCGCGCGGATGGCCGCGAAACGAGGTGCTCGTCTCGTGCTGAATGCCCGTAACGTCGAAGCGCTCCGGCAGGTAACTGACGAAATCAACGCCGCAGGCGGTGAAGCAATCTATGTCGTCGGCGATGTAGGACGTTTTGATTATGTCCAGAACATCGCCGTCGAAACGATAAATCGCTTTGGTGGATTCGACACCTGGGTTAACAACGCGGGTGTTTCGATCTATGGACCGGTGCTTGACCAATCGCTCCAGGATCAAAGGCGGTTGTTTGACACGAACTATTGGGGAGTGGTGCACGGCTCGATGGTTGCGTGCGAGCATCTGCGTAAAAATGGTGGCGCGCTTATCAACGTCGGCAGCGTTCTCTCGGATGTTGCGATTCCGATCCAGGGCACTTATTGCGCGACCAAGCACGCTGTCAAAGGTTATACCGATGCATTGCGTCTCGAACTGGAAGAAGAAGGCGTGCCCATTTCAGTGACCTTGATCAAACCGAGCGCTATCGACACGCCTTACGTACATCACGCGAAGAACCTGATGTCAGTTGAACCGCAGAATCCGCCTCCGGTGTATGCTCCGGATCTGGTAGCTGAGGCGATTCTTCATTGCGCGGAAAATCCGGAACGCGATCTGTACGTTGGCGGTGGCGGCAAGGTGCTCGCGGAGGCGGGCCATCACGCCCCGCGCTTAACTGATAAGGTGATGGAAGCGACGATGTTTGATTTGCAGAAGTCTGATCGTGAAACTGCCAGCGACCGGCAGGACAGTTTGTACGCACCAACTGCGGATGGTGAGGAGCGTGGCGGTTACAGCGGGCACGTCGCGGAGTCGAGTATTTACACGAAAGCTTCAGCGCATCCGCTGATTGCCGGTTCGTTGCTCGCTGGACTTGGATTCGCGGCGTTTGCAGCGTGGCGATCATTGTCCAATGGAGTTGAGCGCTGAAAGTATTAACTCGGCGGCCCTCTGCGTATCTCGGCGTCTCTGCGTTAACTAATTTTAAACGTAGAGTTACGCAGAGGGCCGCAGAGTTACGCAGAGGACCGCAGAGTTACGCAGAGGGCCGCAGAGAAAGGGGTTACTGATGAAGGAAGACAACGGAAACATCCTGAAGGGCGTCGTGGCCGGGCTCGCGGGCGGTCTCATCGCGTCATGGACCATGAACCAGTTTCAAGCTGCCTGGACGCGCATGGCCGAGAATTCGGAAAAGCCGCACGGTGCCCAATCGATGCAGCCGAGTCATGGTTCCAACGGCGAACAGGGCAACGATACTCAAGAGCAGGACGACGCCACGGTAGAAACTGCTAAAGTTATTTCACGTGAAGTCCTGGGCCATGAGCTGCAGGAAAGTGAGAAGAAGGCGGCCGGCGCCGCGGTCCACTATGCGTTTGGTACAGTCACCGGTGGATTGTATGGCGCGCTCGCCGAAGTCACACCGCAGGTAACGATGGCCGGTGGTGTTCCGTTCGGCGCGGCTTTCTGGCTCATCGCCGATGAAGTTTCGGTGCCCTTGCTCGGGCTCTCGAAGGGACCAGCCGAGTATCCGGTCTCAACCCATGTTTATGCACTTGCTTCGCATCTTGTCTATGGAGCGACGGCCGAATTCAGTCGTCGCGCATTGCGCCAGATCTTGTGAGTAAACTGACTTTCTTCTGCGACCTCGCAGAAGCGACGACGCCACTCCCGCACTTTTGGGAACACACAGTCGGCAGCGACCACGCCCGCGTGGCGTTGCGGGCTGACTGGCAGCGCCAGTTGAAACGCGCACACGCTGATTTGGGAGTTAAACACGTGCGCTTTCGTGGCCTTTTGTCTGACGACATGGGGCCGGTTGTAGTCCGCGATCACCGTCAACTCCTCTATTCGTTCTTCAACTCAGATCAAGTGTTTGATTATTTGCTTTCGATCGGTATGAGACCGTTTGTCGAGCTTAGTTTTATGCCGACTGCGCTCGCTTCAGGCCGCAAGACGGTTTTTAGTTATCAGGGAAACATCACACCGCCGAAGGATTACAAAGAATGGTCCAGGTTGATCGAGCGGTTAGTTTCTCACTGGGTTGAGCGCTACGGTGAAAGCGAAGTAAGCAAATGGTTTTTTGAGGTGTGGAATGAACCTAATCTAAAAAGTTTCTGGTCCGGATCGCAGCGCGACTATTTCAAGTTGTACCGGCACACGGTCGAAGCCATCAAAAAGATTTCGCCGGCGCTGAAAGTTGGTGGACCAGCGACCGCAAAGAGCGAGTGGATTGAGGAGTTTGTCGACTTTTGTGAACGCAACGACGTCGCGGCCGACTTTATCAGCACGCATCATTATCCGAATGACGGCTATGAGAACGGCGGCGACATCGAAGCACAACTATTTAAAAGCCAGCGTGGCATCATGCGGGAAGTCGCGCAGAACACTCGATGTTATGCCGGTGAACGCCCGGTCTATTACACGGAATGGAACTCGTCGTCTGCGCCGGGCGATCCGTTGCATGATGAGCCTTATGCCGCCGCGTTTGTCGCATCAACCGTGATGGAAGCAAGAGGACTCGTCGATGGTTATAGTTTTTGGACTTTTTCTGACATCTTCGAAGAGAACCATTTTCCCTCAACACCTTTTCACGGCGGCTTCGGACTGCTCACGTTGAACGACATCGCGAAACCAACGTATCGCGCGTTTGAACTTCTGCACGAACTCGGCGACCGGCAGTCGCTCGTCGATGGCTTACACGAAACAGTTGATTGCTCGCTGATTCAAAAAGATTCGAGTGTCACGTTGTGGCTGACAAATCACACCACGCCGGGTCACTCCATCGAAACGGAGGAGTTGCATATTCGTTTGCAGAATGCGCGCGAGCCAATCGGCGCGCGTATTCAACGCATCGATGAAGACCATGCAAATCCAAAACGTCTTTGGCATGAGTTGGGCCAACCGGAGTATCTAACCCCCAAAGACGTTGAACGCCTGCATGAAGCATCGCAAGTGGTGAGTGAAAAGCAATCGATACGTTTTGGGGATGGCATAGTTTCCTTGAAAATGACATTGCCGCCCCACGCAATCGCCGCGATCACAATTGAGTTCAAACCAGGGGAATCGACATGAAAGTCCTGGAACCATCGTTGACTGATGAAGAACTGGAACGGCTCGAAAGCGATACTTTTAAATATTTCGCCGACGAGGTAAATCTCGAAAACGGACTGATTCCGGATAACACGCGGACCGGATCGCCTTCGTCAATTGCGGTCGTCGGTTTTGCATTAACGGCTTACCCGATCGCGGTGGAGCGGAAGTATCTCAGTCGCGCCGACGCCGTGAAACGTATCCTCGCAACGCTCCGGTTTTTCTATGATGCTCCGCAGGGAGAAGAACGCGACGCCACCGGTTATAAAGGTTTCTACTATCACTTTCTCGATATGAAAACCGGCCGCCGCGCGGGCAAGTGCGAAATCTCGACTATCGATACTACTTATCTTCTTGTTGGGGCGCTCACGTGCGCGTGTTACTTCAATGGTGAGACAAAAGCTGAACGTGAAATTCGCACGCTTGCGGAGGCGCTGTACCAACGAGCCGATTGGCACTGGGCGCAGAATGGCGCGCTCACCGTTTCGCATGGCTGGAAACCTGGAACGCGATTTATCAAGTATCGTTGGACCGGATACAGCGAGGCTTTGATTCTTTATATTCTCGGTTTGGCGTCGCCGACTTTCCCGCTGCCGGAGGAGAGTTACCGGGCCTGGACCAGGACCTATAAGTGGAAAAAAATCTACGGGCATGAGTTTCTCCATGCCGGCCCACTGTTTATTCACCACTTCTCACATCTGTGGATCGATTTTCGTGGCATCCAGGACGACTACATGCGAACCCGAGCCAGCAACTATTTCGAAAACAGCCGGCGCGCGATCTACGCGCAGCAGGCATACGCGATGCGTAATCCGAAAAAGTTTGTTGGCTACGACCGTTTTCGCTGGGGTATCACCGCGAGTGATGGTCCAGGTCCGGCTGAACGCCGTATCAACGGGCGCCGCGTAAAGTTTTACGATTACAAAGCGCGGTCGATCCCGTATGGACCAGACGACGGTACGCTGGCGCCGTGGGCCGTGGCCGCATCGCTGCCATTTGCTCCCGAAGTGGTGTTGCCGTCGTTGCAGCGTTTGAACAAAGACTATCCGGAGATCACGAACGAGTACGGTTTCAAGTGTAGCTACAATCCGACGTTCTCTGACGGAAAACAGCAAGGGTGGGTTTCGAAAGGTTACTACGGCCTGGACCAGGGACCGATCGTCATGATGATCGAAAACTACCGCACCGGCCTGATCTGGCGACTAATGCGCCGTTGTCCTGCCATCGTCCAGGGCCTGCGCCGTGCGGGTTTCCGAGGTGGTTGGCTCGCGGATTAGACGGATTTGAAGCGGCAGCTGAACACAGATAAATCCGTTGTTTTAATCTGTGGTTAAAAGTAGATCGAGCTGGGCGCCGGGCAGGGTTTCGATCGGTTCTGATCCTCGGCGAAATATGCGAGCGCCGCCGGAGCCGCGCAAGATTGTTTCGCCATTCTCGATTCGCAGCATCGCCCCTTCACGCAGACCGACCACGGGCGTGTCGTTTTCCTCGAGAAATTGAATGAGCCGTTCTTCTCGTGTCTCGCCCATGTGTCTCGAATTTGGATCGGGATCGAGATAGTGAGGGTTGAGCTGAAACCACACCAGACCGAGCGCGTTGAATGATGGCGGTTGCACGATCGGCATATCGTTGGTTGTTCTGATGGTTGGTGCAGCTACGTTTGAGCCGGCGCTCGAACCGATGTATGGCATGCCGGCATCAACTCTACTGCGAATGACATCAAGCAGATCGAAATCGTAAAGCGTCTTCAGCAAGCGAAACGTGTTACCGCCGCCGATGAACACCGCGCCCGCTGACTCTACTGCTGCTTTCGGATCTCTCGCCGTGTGAATCGAGGTTAGCTCGCATCCCAGCTTCTGAAAGCGCGCTTGCGCAGTCGCGGTATATTTATCGCGATCAAACAAGGCGAAAGGCACGAACAGAATATTCTTTACGTCACCGAGAAAGTCTCGAATGTTCGACTCCGCGTGATCGAGATAACCGCTGCCGTGAAGTGTGGAGTTGCTGATTAGCAGTAAGCGCCTGGTTTTGTTGTTCATGCTGCCTCGTGTCGTACGACTTGTCGCATGTTCGCATAAGGGTATATACAGGACAAAATGGCCCGCGCACTTTCACGCATCTACGGCATCGTTTGCTACCTGATATTTCTCGCCACGTTTCTGTACCTGGTCGGATTTGTCGGCAATATCCTGGTGCCCAAGTCAATCGACTCAGGTTTGGCCAGTGATTTCAGTTCATCGATACTGATCGATGTGTTGTTGCTCGTGCTGTTTGCGGCGCAACACAGCGTAATGGCGCGTCCAGGATTTAAGCAGGTATGGACCAGAGTCGTGCCGCCTTCGATCGAGCGCAGTACGTACGTGTTGCTATCGAGTTTAGTATTGATTCTTCTGTTCTGGCAGTGGCGACCTTTACTGCCGATTGTTTGGGACTTACAGAATGCGTTGGCCGTGGTAGTGCTTCAGGCTTTGTTTGCCGTGGGTTGGGGCATCGTGGTGATGAGCACGATCTTGATTAATCAGTCAGACATGCTGGGGTTGCGGCAAGTAGAACTTCAGGAAAACTACACCGACCTTGGTTTTCGCACGCCTTCGCTTTACAAATTTACACGCCATCCAATCATGCTGGGATTTCTCATCGCGTTCTGGGCAACGCCGCGCATGACACTCGGGCATCTGCTATTTGCGGCGTTCCATACGGCATACGTTCTCATGGCGATCCAACTCGAAGAACGCAACTTGCGCGAGTATTACGGTGAGGTCTACGAAAACTACCGCCGCCGCGTGTCGATGCTTATTCCGTGGCCGGGAAACTCTGAAAAACGAAACAGTTAGGCGCCTCCCTGGAGTGCGATGCCTTGGCATCGCTTTAGTCATAAATCACAGATTCTAAATTAGAACGCACTTGAACGGGACGCTACTTAGACCAAAGCGGTGCCAAGGCACCGCACTCCAGGGAGGCGCTCGATTCTATGTAGACTGTGTCAAACCGGCGGGGCGGGGAGCGCCTTGAATAGCGATTGGAAGTTGAGGCGCGCAGCATACTTTGACTAAACGATCGCGATCGCGCTGCATCTCCTGATCGTTTGCCAACCACGTCATTACGTCTCGTAACACTTGCGCCGCGCCCGCATCATCCGGCTCGACGACGCGATAGTGCATCCACGGTCCTTCTCGCCGCGCATCGACAACGCCGGCGCGCCGCAAGTAAGCCAGGTGCCGCGAGATCTTCGGCTGGTTAGTTTTCAGTACTTCGACAAAAAAGCAGACACACACTTCTTCGGTTCTGATCAGGTTCAGCAGCCGCAGTCGCGTGCGATCGGCGAGCGCGCGAAAAAACATTTCCTTGTCAAAACCCTTGGCTTTCCGGTTCATGCGTCGCATTCTAGCACGCCTCGCCAATATATGCCTTGACATATATAAGCTCCCGGTAGATACTGCGTTGCATATTCGCTTAGGCATATGTAGGAATGATCACGAGGTTAAGGATAATGAGTGAAAATCGAGTACAGGCACTGAAGGCGCACCTCGCGCTGAATGTTCGCAATGTGACGCAGAGTATCGAGTTTTATCGCAAAATGCTGGGTATCGAGCCGAGCAAAGTACGAACCGGTTATGCAAAGTTTGATGTGCAGAATCCGCCTTTGAACTTCACGTTGAATGAATACAGTTTCAACGAGCGTGGCGCGTTGTCGCACCTCGGAATTCAGGTAGCTTCGACGAACGACGTGATGGCAACGAGGCAAAAGTGGGTTGACGCCGGCCTCATCACCCGCGACGAGATGCAGACCAGTTGTTGCTTCGCACTACAGGACAAAGCCTGGGTCAAAGATCCGGATGGCAACGAGTGGGAAGTGTTTGTCGTCCTCGAAGACAACCTCGCGGAAACCGCACCGTGCGAGTGTGGTACTCAGACACTCCCTGAGGCTGCTTCGTGCTGTACCACTACACCGGTTGGAGTCACACGTGAATCAACCACTGGCCAAACGACTTGTTGCTGAGGCAGTGGGAACTGCAATGTTATTGGCCGCAGTCGTTGGATCCGGAATCATGGGTGAACGGCTGGCAGGAGGCAATGTTGCTATCGCACTACTCGCCAACTCCATTGCCACGGGTGGCGCACTCGTAGCCCTCATTCTTACCTTTGGTCCAATATCGGGTGCGCATTTTAATCCGGTAGTAACGCTTGCTGCTGTTTGGCAGCAAGCGATGACGGGCCGTGAAGCCGTGATGTATGTGCTGGCACAGTTGCTGGGAGCGTTTGGCGGAGTCGGTGTGGCGCATTTGATGTTTGAACTACCGGTGTTCTTTGTTTCCCGGCACGTTCGAAGCGGAGGTTCGCAGATCTTTAGCGAGTTCATAGCGACCTTTGGATTGCTGGCGGTGATCGGAGGTTGTAATCGGGTTAGATCAAATGCGGTACCACTGGCTGTGGCCAGTTACATCATCGCCGCCTATTGGTTCACGGCCTCGACATCGTTTGCCAATCCGGCTGTTACGCTCGCGCGAACCGTTAGCGATACGTTTGCCGGAATAAGGCCACTCGATACGCCGGGCTTTATTCTCGCGCAAATCGCGGGTGCGGCTGCTGCAATACTCCTGTTTCGCTGGTTGCACCGCAACGATGCCATGGAAGTGAGTTCAACATGAACAAGCGTGTCTTGATACTTTGCACGGGAAACTCGGCCCGCAGCCAGATGGCTGAAGGTTTATTGCGCGAGATGGCGGGTGACGAGTACGAGGTTGAGAGTGCAGGTGTCGCGCCAACCAGCGTGCGGCCCGAGGCAGTCACAGTGATGCGAGAGGTCGGCATCGACATCTCCGCACAATACTCCAAGTCTATCGATCAATTTCGCGATCAGGAGTTTGATTACGTAATCACGGTTTGTGACAATGCAAAGGAACAATGTCCCGTCTTTCCGGGCAACGCCGAGCGCCTGCATTGGAGTTTTGACGATCCGGCTGCGGCGGAAGGTGACGAACACGCGAGATTGGTAGTGTTTCGCCGCGTGCGAGATGAGATTCAGGAACGTCTGAGAGCGTTTAATGGATTCAAACAACCGGAATTCTAATAATTCGTCGGACATGCTGGAGGCTTGGCAGAAGTCGGCCAAATACTGGGCCCAGCACCACGACACTATTCACGCCATGTTTGCGCCGTTGACGCAGGTGCTCATCGAGACGGCGCAGATACGTGAAGGACAAACCGTGCTCGATGTTGCGGGTGGAGCAGGTGAACCGTCGTTAACCATTGCCGGCCTTGTTGGACCAACCGGACAGGTCACCTACACCGATGCAGTGGCGCAGATGGTTGAAACTGCGCGGAGCGAAGCCAGCCGGCGCGGTATCAGTAACATCGAGTTTCACCAGTGTTTAGCGGATGCTTTGCGGTTTCCTGAGAATTCATTCGACGTTGTAGTAAGCCGGCTCGGCGTTATGCTCTTTCCAGACCCACTCGCCGCCGTGCGCGAGATGCTTCGCGTGTTGAAACCAAATGGACGGCTTGCGTTTGCGGTCTGGCACCAGAGTGAACTCAATCCATTCTGCTATGTCGTCACCAATGTGATCGACCAGTACATCAAGAGCGTGCCAACCGATCCCGATGAGCCCGGTGCTTTTCGTTTTGCGGAACCAGGAAAACTCGCCGAGGTGATGAAAGAGGCCGGTGCCGTGCACGTTGAAGACTTCGTTTTTAGTTTTGACATTGCAGCACCGATCTCGCCGCTCCAATTCTGGCTGATGCGTTCGCAAACTTCCGACACGCTGCGAGAAAAGTTGGCCCAGCTGTCATCCGATGAACAAGCCGTGGTGACCGCAAAGATTAAACAAGGCGTGAAAGAATTTTTTCCTGGCGACAAGATGAAGTTTCCCGCTCGCATGATCATCGCAACCGGAAAAAAGCCAAACTAATCTGTTTCATCCGAGAAAATCTGCGGCTAAAATCTTCCTCACCTTTTGAGATTCCGCGAGAATTCTGTAATCCTCTATTCATCTATGGACGACCTTCTGGCGGCACGTTCGCAGATGGCGATGTCGCTCGCTTTTCACATCATCTTCGCGGCGATCGGTATTGCGATGCCGCTTCTAATGATCATTGCCGAGTGGAAATGGCTTCGCAGCGTGGTTATCGGGATGTGCGAAAATAACAACCACAGAGACACAGAGAGCACAAAGGTTGCACAGAGAAGAAATATTAAATCCGGGGCTTAACTTGTCGAACGTTTTTGTCCGGTATAGACTCCTCATACCCCCTACGACTAAAAATCCAGTTTATTAAATGCTCGACTCTCCTTCGCAGATTCCGCCACAACAACTGGTGCGTTGCCGGGCTGTCTCTATTGGTCTCGCGATCCTTGCGTTTTGCATCGGCGGCGCCGCTTTGCTCGGCTGGATTCTCAGTAACGAGTATCTCAAACGGATTCATCCGGCATTAGTTACGATGAAGGCAAACACTTCCGTTTGTCTCATGCTGGTGGCGGGAGTGCTGTTCTTAATACAGGACAGGCCAGTCTCAACTCTCCGGCGTCGAATCAGTTATGTCTTTGCTGCAATCGTTGCAAGCATCGGGTTAATCACATTCAGCGAACACGTTATTGGTTGGAACACCGGTCTCGACCAGTTGTTGTTCTACGAATCGGCGAAGGAGGCGGGACAGTCGTTTCCCGGTCGTATGGGTGTGGCTGCTTCGCTCAACTTCTCGATGCTCGGATTGGCGCTGGCATTTCTCGACGCGCGTTCGAAACGCTGGTTTCGTATTGCAAACGTCTCCGTGCTGCTCGTGGTAGTAATCACCCTCCTCGTTTTTCTTTATTACTTCTACGGGATTGAGCAACTGAAACCATTTGAAAACTACTTCACGATCGCTTTACACACGGTCGTTGCGTTTCTCAGTTTGAGCACTGCGATACTGCTGGCACGACCGGACCGCGGTCTGGTGGCGATGTTGCTCGGCGATAGTCCTGGTGCGATCGTCGCGCGCCGCATGTTGCCTGCGCTACTAATCGTAATTTTGCTTGGATGGTTCAGAACGCTCTCTAATACTTCCGGCTGGTTTAGTCCAGGATTTGCGACCGCGAGTTTTGTTTTGTCGCTACTTTTGCTGTTGGCTTTGCTGATCTGGTTGACGGCAGTTGCTCTCAATCGCACAGATCGAGAACGCCGGCTTGTCGATCTCGCGCTGCGACAAAGTGAGGCGCGTTTGACGGCCCTGCTCGAGCAGCTTCCCGTGGGCATTGGTCTAACGGACCGAGACGGTCGTTTCCTCATTAGCAATTCAATACTGAATAACTTCGTCGGCGAGCGTTTGGCGCCGCTTGATCCCGCATACAGTGCACGTTGGCGCGCCTGGGACTCGGAAGGCCGGCAGCTCGGTCCATCGGAGTGGCCCAGTGCACGCGCGCTACGAGGCGAGTCAGTCAGCCCGGGTATGGAGATGCTTTACACCGGTGCTGATGGTAAACAGATCTGGACGCGTGTGCTCAGCGTTCCGTTTCGCGATCAGGCTGACGAGCTGAGCGGCGTTATTGTGGTGGTCCAGGATATCGACGAACAACGACGCGCCGAGAATCGACTAATTGTGATCTCACGCGTCAGTGAATTGATCCGGACGCTGCACGATCCATACGATCTGTCGTACGCCGTGGCTGAGACTGTCGGCATTCATCTCAACGCGCGTCGTTGTTTATTCAACGAGATCGATGTGCCACGCAATCTCGAGATCGTGCATCGCGATTATTGTGACGGCGTTGCTTCCGTTGCCGGTGAGCATCGCCTTTCCGACTACAGCAGTCTTACCTCAAGCGAAATGCAAATCGGCAGAACGGTAGTTAATTACGACTCGAAAACGGATCCGCGAACTGCCGCAGACTATCATCGCAGTTATGAGGCCAATGGCGAGCGCGCGTATGTTGCCGTTCCCTTAATGCGCGAAGGGCGTTGGGTGGCGTCGCTGTGGGTTGCCGACGACCGGCCGCGCCTGTGGTCCAAAGAAGAAGTGTTGCTGTTGCAAACTGTTGCCGAACGCACCTGGACCGCGATTGAAAAGTTGCGTGCCGAAGCAGAGCGCGAGCGTTTATTGGTGAGCGTGCAGGAGGCACGCGATGCGGCAGAGAAAGCAAATAAACTCAAAGATGAATTTCTGGCTACCCTCTCACATGAGCTGCGCAATCCGCTGAACGTCATCCTCGGTTATTCGGAATTGTTCCTGCGAATGCGTGAGATCGAGGAGTCGCCACGGCTGGTTCAGATGGCCGAAGCCCTGCGCCGTAACGCGCAATCGCAGTCGCAGTTGATCAACGACCTGCTTGATCTTTCACGACTACAACGAGGAAAGGTGTCGTTGAATCAGGAGACGGTTTCACTGTCGGCGATTATTGATAATGCGGTGGAAACGGTTCGTTCGGATGCGGCTGCGAAGGGAATAGAAATTAGTTTGCAGGTGAGCGATCAGCTATTGCTGGTTGATGGCGATCGTCTGCGTCTCCAGCAAATCGCGTGGAACATTCTGAACAACGCGGTGAAGTTCACGCCGGCGGGTGGCAACATCAAGATCAGTTTAGGCAGTGACGTGGATGATGCGGTGCTTGTCATCGCTGATACGGGGCAGGGAATTGAGCCGGTGTTCTTGCCGCACGTTTTTGAGATGTTTCGCCAGGCTGACGGTAGCAATCGCCAGCGTCACGGCGGGTTGGGTATTGGTCTGGCGTTGGTGCAGCAACTCGTGCAGTTGCACGGCGGAAAGATTAGCGCTGAATCCGGCGGAACAAATAAGGGCTCGCGTTTTTCTGTCCGCTTGCCGTTACTACGCGACACATCGTTGCTCGCGCCGGCCGCACCTGGCGCGTTGCAAATGAAAGTTTTTGCGCAAACCAATTTTTTAATCGTGGACGATTCGGAAGATACGATCGCGATGTTGGAGCAACTGTTGAAGATGGCCGGAGCGAATGTGTCGGCGGCAACCAGCGGCGCTGATGCCTTGAGGATCGCGGCCGAGAATGAGTTTGATGTGATCCTGTCGGATATTTCGATGCCGGAGATGGATGGCTTCGAGTTTCTACACCGGCTGCGAATGATCGCCGGGCGGCAGGCTGTTCCCGTAATCGCGATCACCGGATTCGGTCGCACCCACGACATCGAACGCGCCCGCGCCGCGGGTTTTTATTCACACCTGACCAAGCCGCTCAACTTGCAAGCGCTCACCATCGTGCTCGAGCAACTCGCGCGCGAGCGTGGCGCGGATCCACCCGACCCCGACGTTGACCACGACCTCAGCGCCGGACCCGTGTGTTGACACGTCAGCCCACGAAGCAAGCGACAGATATGTTTAGACATTTAGGGGGCTCATCGCATCACGCATCGCGCCCGCGAAAGTAGTTGGAGTCACAACCTGCCAGATGTTTAGTTCCTCGCCATAACGCACCGAGCCCGCGAAGCGGGCGGATGGGGGCTCATTGCATCACGCATCGAGCCCGCGAAGCGGGCGGATGGGGGCTCATCGCATCACGCATCGAGCCC
Source organism: uncultured Acidobacteriota bacterium (assembly GCA_963708055.1). GTDB lineage: Bacteria > Acidobacteriota > Blastocatellia > Pyrinomonadales > Pyrinomonadaceae > PSRF01. Next base: position 5,720,194 of record OY970193.1, read on the forward strand.
GCGAAGCGGGCGGAAGCATAAAGCCTGGGGCGCAAGCCCCAGGATCGCGAAATTCAAAAAAGAATTAGAGCCCGCGAAGCGGGCGACAGCGCCAACATCTCGCCCGCTGTCGCCCGCTCTGCGGGCTCAATTGCTTTTTTTTTATGGTTCCTGGGGCTTGCGCCCCAGGCTTTATGCTTCCGCCCGCTTCGCGGGCTCGGGGCGTAATTGCGAGGAACTAAACATCTGCCAGGGTTTGTGACTCAAACTGCTTCGCGGGCTCGGGGCGTAATTGCGAGGAACTAAACATCTGCCAGGGTTTGTGACTCAAACTGCTTCGCGGGCTCGGGGCGTAATGCGAGGAACTAAACATCTGGCAGGTTTGTGACTCAAACTGCTTCGCGGGCTCGGGGCGTTATGGCGAGGAACTAAACATCTGCCAGGGTTTGTGACTCCAACTGCTTCGCGGGCTCGGGGCGTAATTGCGAGGAACTAAACATCTGGCAGGTTTGTGACTCAAACTGCTTCGCGGGCTCGGGGCGTAATTGCGAGGGACTAAACATCCGGCAGGTTGTGATCAAACTACTTCGCGGGCTCGGGGCGTAATTGCGAGGGACTAAAATATCCGGAGGTTAATGATTCTAACGGCTTCGTAGGTACAAGCCGCTACGCAGTCCCGAACGTGTTTACAAAATCGTAATCCTTGAGCAGGAACGAGCCGAACTTTTTGCGCTTACGAGTGGTGGTGGGGCGGCGGTTGCCTTTTTGCTTCTTTTCGACCACCGCGCCGGTGAGGACGTTCATGTCGGTTTCGGTCGAGGCGTCGGAGCTGTTATCGACGTAATAGATCTTGATACCAACGAGACGCCACTCACCTTTGTAAAACTTGAACTGATGTGTGGCCGCTTCGATCGTGGTGGCGGTCTTCGCGTTGTTCTGGATGAAAATGCTCGAGCGCTCGATGCGCAGATCTTCAACCCAGCAACAGCCCATTCCCGGTATCTGTTCCTCTTTCGATTTTTCCGCCAGCCGATAGCCGCCCTGCGGGAGACGCACGAGAACGTAGAGTTGATAGGTCGGCGCTTGATTGGGCTTTTCGCGATGAATCAGGCCGGCCCAATCCGCGAGCCGGTCGTTATTTAGATCACCTTTTGCTTCACTGTCCAGCTTTGTGTGGTCTGTGAGAATGGTCTTGAGAAACGCGTCGGTGCTGGCGAAGTTGTCCTGAGCGGAAACGCTGACAAAACACAGAAACGTGACTAAGATCGCTACGAACAACTTGTGCATAACGTCTTAAATAGCTCATAACGCCGGTCATGTAAATCCCTCAGGCGAGAGTGGTGTCTTAAATTGAAGAGTCGACTCTGCGGTTCTCTGCGTACCTCGGCGATCTCTGCGTATAAACCACCCTTCTCACGCAGAGATCGCCAGGGCCGCAGAGAAGAACCGCAAAGTAGACACCACCCAGGCGAGGGGTAGCAGGATCAAGTTAGAAAAATGCATATACCCTGAAAGGGTTTCTTTCGCGGCGAACCCTTTCAGGGTTGATAGGAAACTTTTGCTGTTTCCCCGGGGTTCTCGCTTCGCTCGAACCACCGGGCTGAAATTAGCCAACGCCTTTTGGCGTACTTCAAATTGCCCCACTACCGGCGAGTGGAACTTCCTTACGCGGCGAGGTAGCGCTCGATAACGCGTTGGAGTTCCTCGGGATTGACGGGTTTCGAGACGTAATCATCCATACCGGCAGCAATGCATTTCGCGCGATCGCCTTCGAGTGCGTGTGCGGTCATCGCCACCACCGGCGTGTGTCGGATTGTTTGCAAGCGTCGAATCTCGGCAGTCGCTTCATACCCATCCATTTCAGGCATCTGACAATCCATCAACACGAGGTCGTACTTAATGCGCCCCATCGCCTCCAACACTTCCTTGCCGTTCGCAACCGCATCGGCGCGATAGCCAAGCTTCAGCAACTGACGCACAGCCACTTTCTGATTCACCATGTTGTCTTCAGCAATCAGGATCAGCTTGTTGGACGAAAGCATCTTAGGAATTGACGGCGAACTAATGGTCGCCGCTTTCTCGGCGATGGCTTTTGTCAAGTGAGGGGCACGCATAGCTTTCGCCAGACTCTCAAAAAGAGCAGCTTGTCGCACGGGCTTCGCGAGGTATGCAGCAATGCCAACTTTACGAGCCGCGGCCGAGCCGCCGCGTTCACCGTAAGAAGTGAGCAGGACCAGCGGTGTACCGGAAATAATTGGATCAGCTTTGATGTGTTGGGCCAATTCAAACCCATCCATCTCGGGCATCATCAGATCCAAAACCGCGAGATCGAAACGTTTCCCAGCCATTGCTGCTTCTCGCAACATAGCTAAAGCGCGTTTCCCGGAATCTGCTTCCGCATGCGTCATCCCGCGCGAATCCAACTGATGGGCCAGGATCTTCCGATTAGTGTGATTATCATCGACGATGAGCGCGTGAAGACCAGTCAATACTCCGAGATCAACCGGCCCAGCCATCATCGGTTCCGTCTGTTTCTCAAACTTCGCGGTAAACCAGAACGTCGAACCTTCGCCGGCCACACTCTTCAAACCTATTTCACCACCCATCAATGCAACGAGCTGGCGCGAAATCGCGAGGCCGAGTCCAGTGCCGCCATACTTGCGCGTGGTGGAACCGTCAGCCTGAATGAAAGGTTGAAACAGGTTCCGCTGCGAAGCTTCGCTGATGCCAATACCAGTGTCGGTTACGCTAAAACGGATAACGACATTTTGCTCGTCTTCACTCTCTTTTTCAGCGCGCACTACAACTTCACCCAACTCGGTAAACTTGATCGCATTGCCGATCAGGTTTGTGAGCACTTGCCGTAAACGACCCGGGTCGCCGCGCAATGCAACGGGTACGTCCTTGTAAATGAGTGACACAAACTCGAGCCGTTTCGCATGCGCGCGTGGGGCCAGCAATTCGATGGTTTCCTCGATAGCGTTGGTCAAAACGAAATCGAGCGTTTCAAATTGCAGCTTGCCTGCTTCAATCTTGGAGAAGTCGAGTATGTCGTTGATGATGGTCAACAGCATGTCGCCGCTGGAACGGATGGTTTCAGCAAACTCGCGCTGCTCCGCAGTGAGTTCGGTATCCATCAGCAGTCCGGTCATGCCGATAACGCCGTTCATCGGCGTTCGGATCTCGTGACTCATGTTGGCCAGGAATTCCGACTTCAGTCGCGCGGATTCCAGCGCCGCATCGTGAGCTCCGGCCAACTCTCTGGATGCAGCTTCCATTTGCTTCTTGATCTTGTGCCCGTAGATCATTGCGCCGCTCACCATCAAAAGAACGAGTGCGGCAATGATGTATTCGAAGCGTCGCAACGACTCTGCCGAGGCAGCTTGTTGTTCGAGGAGCCGTCCCTGGATGCTGGTAATGTCTTCCCTTAACCCGGAAAGTGCTTCATGCACATGAGCATATTTCTGATCCATGGTGGCCATGCGTTTGCCGGCCAGATCGGGCTTGTGCTGGCGGAAGTATGAGTAGATCAGGTCTGCCTCTTTGACCATCTGGTCCATCGTGTTGCTGACCATGTCGCAGTGTCGTATCAAAGTGTCGATCTCTGACGCGTTCAACACCAATGTCCGATCCTTTTTATTGACCTGCCCCAATAACTCGCTTTTGACTGCTCCGAGTTGCTGGTTGAAGCGTTGCAACGCGGTCGTCATTGCCAGTGATTCACCGTCAACATCAAGTGAATCAAAAACGTTATTGCCCGGTGCGTTGACGGCGCTGGCTAGCTTGCCCAGTTCATCCATGTTGTTCCGGTGAGTGGTCCATTCCTGGCTCTCCTTCGCGGAACGGTTGTAGATCTGAAGAATCTGGTAATTGAGAAACAGCGTGAGGAGCACGATGACAACGTCAAAGGCTGCCAGCAGGTAATAAACGCGATGCCATTTGGGTGAAGTTCTTTGCTTCATTTCGTTAGGTTTTATCGTTGGGACACACTGCGAACATTTGCCCCCACTGCGGACGTAAAGGGCGGAGCTAAGGAACATCAAGGGCAGAAAACACAACCGCCCCCGAGTCCGAACGCAGTTGCGGCAGATTTCATGCCAACGATCTATTCATCCGGAATGGCGCCGCGGAAGAGTGGCTCGCCGGCAAGTGAGGTGTAGAAGGCGAACACTATCAGACCCAGAGAAACGATGAGCCCGAGCACGAAATCAGTGGCGTACCAGGCTGAAAAATCTGAAGTGATGGGAAAGAAGATCACGAGGTGCAGTACGAAGGTCGCGGAGATCAACGCCAGTAATCCATAACGATAAAGCAGCCACGTAATCATTAACGTTGAAATACACGCAAACGGAATCTCGATCGCGTTTTCATGCGTCAGACTCAAAGCGCTCGTCAGGATCACCCACAACAACACTGCTGCGACTCGCTCGCGACGCACGAGGATGAAAACCATCAGGAACAAAAACAACATGATGAATGGTTGAAAGATGGCGGAAAAGATCTGTTCCGTAATGGCGAAAGCGAAAGAATGGATTCCCAGCAACTGCGTCGCCGGAAAATCAAACCAGGGAATTCCCGGCGCATACCCTAACCACTGCGGTACAAGTTGGGCCAGGTAGAAATTGAAGAGAATTATTCCCAATCCACCCACTGCGCCAATGAGTATGTCGCGTCCCACAAGCGGATCACGAAAGCCACCTGCCAGCACTCGGTTCCAGGAGACGATGCGTCCTGGCCAACGCCGTCTCACAAACGGTTCGAACGCGAGGTACGCCACCCAAACAAAGAACGTCCAAAAGAGAATCTCGCGCACACCCGCAAGGAAGATAAACACCTCAACCTCGGTCGCGACATGATGTGTGACAAAGAGCCAATGGAAAGAGAAGACCGCCAAAACAAAAGCCGCGAGCCGAAACGCTCCTTTGCGATCCCCACGACCCATTTTTAAGTTTCGAAGAGCCAGCAACAAGCTGCCGAGCATCGCAATCAGAAAAATGGAAAACAGCAAAAGTAGCAGAGCGCGTTGCCGGTATCCTGATATCTGAAACGGAGCCTCGCGCGGTTGATCCCAAACATCGAAGATCTCGAAAAACACCGGTTTGCCCGCAAATGCGCCCGCTTCCACGCGAATCTTGAGTTCCGGTCGATCCGGATAAGAACCCTCCCAGGCCGCGCGCGCAGTGGTTTGGTGCGGTGGTGTTCGAACTGGAGCAACTTCCTGAAATTTGCTTTGGTCCAATCCGCTTTCGCTGAACAGGATGGACCAATCCGGTCGTGCTTCGTCGGCCGGCGAACTCTCAGCCGGGGGCACAACATACAAAGAACGCAACCGCCCCACGGTGTCGAGCGTCAGCGTGCTCATGCCCGGCTGATCAAGTGCAGGGCTTCTTTCGTACACCGTCCCGGTATCAGCGACGTCAAACGGCCGCGGACTTTGCCGGTACCAAAAATAGATCGCCGCCGGTTGTCCGCCGCTTAATTTGGACCAACGCGACGGCGACGGATCATTGTCGTGAATGTGGAACACATATCCGCGATCGATCCCCATACCAAAAGCTGAGTCTCCCGGCGGCGACGTATAGCCAAACTTCTTGAGCAACTCCGCGGAGCGATCGCGTAACACCTCTGGCGATCGGTTCAAGGGAACTTTTCGATATAGCGTCGTGTAGCGCGAGAGAAAGCAGATAACGCCAACCAAAATCAGTGCCGACGCCAGCAGCGAAACAGCAACTGCGGGTTTTAAGCCGCCTTGCTTCGGCGCCGCGGCGACCATCTCGGGAGAAGGAGTCTCGCCCGCCGCCAGCGCTGCTGCGAGTGGATCACCACCGGGCAAAGCTGCTGCGACCTGAAGCGCGGAACTGGGACGTTTCGCCGGATCTTTTTCGAGACAGCGAAAGATAACGCGTTCGATCAGTGGATCAAGTTCAGGTACGTGTTGAGCCGGGCTGGTTGGAGTTGAGTCGCTGCGTCGCAGAAGGAGTAACTCCTGCAAACTCGTCGCTTCGAATGCGCGTTTGCCGGTAAAGATTTCATACAGCACCAGTCCCAGTGAAAAGATGTCGCTTTTGGGTGTTAACTCAGCGCCTTCGAGTTGTTCCGGCGACATGTATGCGGGCGTCCCGGAAATCTCGCGACGATCGGTTTCGCTGGTAAGCGCAGCGATACCAAAGTCGGTGATGCGGACCTCGCCTTGCTCGTCGAGCATTATGTTTGCAGGTTTGAGATCGCGATGAAGTACGCCGCGCTCATGCACGGAACCGAGACCGGCACAAAGCTGCCGCGCAACTTCAATCGCTTTGTCCTGCGGCAAACGGCCGATGCGTTTGAGAAGCGAGGAGAGTTCTTCGCCGCGCACAAACTCCATCGAGATGAAATGTTGTCCCTGGTATTCGGCGACGTCGTACACGCGACAAACGTGTCGATGCGAAATCTGTCGCGCCACGCTGACTTCTTTGTAGAAGCGCGCCAGTGCGGCGCCATCGGCACTTAGCGAAGCAGGAAGAAACTTGAGTGCAACCGGCTGCTTGAGTTTGAGATCGTCGGCTCGATAGACCTCGCCCATGCCGCCGCGTCCGAGCAGGCCGGCAATGCGATAGCGTTCTGAAAGAACGTCGCCGGGAATAAACCTCGCATCGTCGATCGATTCAAAAGTAGAGCGTGAAGAGGATCCTCTTCCTGCGCGCTGGCGCTCGTGAGGTTGAGTGATTAACCGGGCTGCGAGATTGAAAACGTCCGTCTTGATGAAGTCTTCTGCCTCGCGATCGATGTTGAGCATCTTCTCCACTTCGCGACGCAGTTCTTTATCGCTTCCGCAAGCCTCGTCGAGGAAAGCAGCGCGACGCTCGGGCTCGAGGTCGAGCGCCGCGGCGAAGATCTGATCAACTTTTTGCCAACGGTCGGGTTTCATCTTCGAGTCCTTCGGAGATCATGCGATAGAGCCAGGCTTTTGATCGTTGCCATTCGCGACGTACGGTTCGCGGTGAGATGTTCAATACGTCGGCCGTTTCCTCGATGCTTAAACCGCCGAAGTAACGCAGTTCAACGATCTTGCCTTTCTGCGGGTCGAGATTTTCGAGCACGCGGAGAGCTTCATCCAAGGCCAGGAAGTGTGAAGCTTGATCGTCGGCTATCACAGCCACGTCGTTGAGTGAAACCTGAATTGCCCCGCCGCCTCGTTTGTCACGTGCGTGCGTCCGTGCGTGATCGATCAGGATGTGGCGCATGACCTGCGCACAAACAGCGAAGAAGTGTGCGCGATTCTGCCATGCAAAGCCCTGCTGGCCAACTAATTTCAGGTAAGCCTCGTTGACGAGCGCGGTTGCCTGGAGGGTGTGACCCGGGCGCTCCTGACTCATCTGGCGTTGAGCGATACGCCGTAGCTCTAGTTGTACGAGCGGAAAGAGTTGATCAAGCGCCGATCTATCGCCATTTCCCCAATCGGCAAGGAGTTGGGTCAGTTCCTGCGGCGACATGTTGGACATCGAAAAACTCCATCTGATCAGGCCTTTCGAAAAGCGCCGCGAATTCTAACACCTTAGCCATTAACGTAGGCAAACAAATCCGGTAAAGATTTTTTCGTCCCCGTGGCCGCTTTTTCCTTCCTTCGTCGCTTTCAGATGTGAACAGGGGATTTGAAGCTTAATTCGACGGAGGATGATATGAAAACATTGGTATTTGTAACGTTATTACTTATGGGTTTTTCGACGCAACCGGCCGTGATGAACGACACCCGCGCGGCGGACGAAGCCGCCCTGCGCGCCAACGTGAAGCAGTTGGAAACCGGATGGAATTCAAAGAGTGGTGAGGCCTTCGCAAAGCCTTTTACGGAGGACGCGGATTACGTGGTCATTAATGGCATGTACTTCAAGGGCCGTGCTGTTATCGGAAAAATGCATCAGCAGATCTTCGATACCATTTTCAAGGAAACAAAAATCTCTTTGAACGTAACGCAGATCAGATTCTTAAGACCAGAGGTTGCCGTGGTTCACGTGGACGGACGCCTGGAAGGACCAGCGAAAGACCTGCCCCAGGACGCAAAGATAACGTTCGTGATGACGAAGGAGAAAGACGGTTGGGTGATCGCAGCGTTTCAGAATACGGCTGTTACAGCGCGCGGATAATTTCTTTTGCCACAGATGAACGCGGATTTTACGCCGATCAGATTTTTCTGATCGGCGTTTCCGTGTTTTAACTCTTACGGATGCAGGTGGAAAACTTTGTTCATGATCTTCCATTGTCCATCGACTTTGAGCAGCGTGAAGAGATCGGTGAATCGATGCCCCGTCCAGTTATCGAGTTCAAGTCTCACGGTCGCCACAGTTTCGATGATGTCGATACTGGCGATTCGATCCTGTAGCTCGGTTGCTGGTCCGTTCTGATCGTTCCAGTCGAATAGTTGCTGGATTGGACCAGCGAACAATTCGGGCCCGACGTAACCGAAGATGGTGGCTTCGGGATGAAAGGCCTGTTTCATCTCCTCGGTGTTTCCGGTACGCCCGCCTGCTATATATTTCTGAACGGTTTCAATAATGGCGTCGTACTCAGCGAAGTCGATGGCTTTGCCGGTGATCTTTTGCTCTTTCTGCATGATGGTTCTCCTGGGTTACTGAATTGGCGTTGACGCGAAATGATGAAGTTGGGATAGCGTGATTTCTACGGTTAGTTAGATAAAGATTTACAAGATTTTTCAAGATGTACAAGATATATTCAGACCAGCAAATACATCCAGTTAATCTTGAAAAATCTTGTAAATCTTTATCTATCTACCGTGGAATCAGGCGCGTTACTTTCTGAAGTATGCGACGCGCTTCGGCGATTCCGAAGCCGGCGCCGATTAGGAAGTAAAGGACGCCGTAGGTGCCGAGCACGATCATTGCCAATGGGATTGGATGAATCGGAATCACGAGTTGTTTCAAACCAAATCCCGCGCCCGCGGCGATGGCCGAAGCCACCCAGAGGTTCAACATATAGATCGCCGGCACTCCGGTTGTTCCAATTCTCGAATTTAGCGAACGACGCAGCAACAGATATTCAAACCATCCCGCAATACCCGACGACGCCGTTAGCCCGGCGACTCCCCACTTTGCCTCGAGCCCCAGTGCCGGCGGCAAAATAATCGCGCAAACATAACCCTGCACTATCGTTAGAGCCACGCGAAATATCGCGAACCAGAGCGGTGTGCGAGTGTCGTGCAATGCGTAGTAAGTTGACGAATAGAGTCGCCCGCGCGTCGAGGCGAGCAGCCCGATCGTCGAACCGGCGAGAATTCCCCAAACATATACCGAGTCTGAATGAGTGAATTCGCCCGTTTGATATAACGCGCCGGTCATCACGTCGCCGAAGACAAACATCGCCATTGCCGACGGCACGATGAAGAACGAGATTCGTTGTAAACCCGCATTTAGCCGGCGTCGCAGTTGAATGGCAATTTCGTCTTTCGTCCCCAGCGTGCCGGACATCGCCGGCAGTTCGGCGGCCGACACCGACATTCCAAACAAACTCACCGGCAACGTGTAAAGACTCTGCGCGTACGTCAAAGCTGCCACCGCCTGTGAACTGATCAAGCCCGCAATCATCGCATCAACAAACGCCGAGATCTGGACCACACCACGACTGACAAACACCGGAATAAAGTTGGTCAACACTTTGCGAACATTGACATCAACCATATCCAGCACTGGTCCAAACGAATGCAACAGCTTCAATACAGTCGGAAGCTGCACGAGGATCTGCAAAACGCTTCCGACTACAGATCCAATCGCCACCATAATCGCGAGGCGTGCCTGATCCTCGCCGCCTCCAAAAACGATCAGCGTGGTGATAATTGCGAGGTTCCACGCAACCGGCGCGATGTAAGAAAGAAAGAAACGACGATGACTATTCAGGACACCCAGGCACCAGGCTGACAAGACGAGCAGACCCGCACCGGGGAAGAGAATTTGGACGAGGCGAATTGTCAGTTCGCGTGTAGGCGCGTTGAAGCTGTAGGCAAATAGATCGACAAAATAAGGAGTCGTCAAAACTCCAATAAGCACGATTACCGACGTCACGAGGAACAACAACGTGAGGACTGCATTCGCCACGCGCGCGGCTTCCTTTTCGTCTTTGCCGGCCAGCAGCTTGGCATAAACCGGAATGAACGAAGCTGAAAGCGCGCCTTCGCCAAAGACGTTCTGAAGAAAGTTCGGAATTCGGAAAGCGGCACTAAATGCGCCGGCCGCATCGGAGGTGCCGAGGTAATGAGCGAATACGCGTTGCCGAATCACGCCGACGATGCGACTGATCAGTATTCCGGCTCCGACGAGCAACGCGGAGCGTCCAGTCGCTTCTTCAGCTTTTGATTTGGGAAAATCGCCGACACCTTCGCCGACTACGGGTGTGGTTTCACCGGCTGCTTCGTGCGGGTCGACCGGCGTGTTCAGGCTGACTTGCTTTTCGGGGTCATGGAGATTCTTGGTCAAGTGATTCGATGCCTGACCTTTATTTACCACAAAAAGCGCAAACAATCAGCCCGTTTCATGTAATTCTCGCAACTGTTTGCTATCCTCACTCGCATGGCTTTCAGGCGGAAGACTTCGGCATTCCTCGGCATGAGCGCGTTGCAGGCGCTCGTGTCAGATTCCATGGCTATCGACATGGGATCGGCGTCGATCATCATTTCCGTGCGCGGCCGCGGCATTGTGGTTGATGAACCGTCACTGGTTGCGGTGGACAACGTCACCGGCGAGATCATTGCGTTCGGGCACGAAGCGCAACAGAAGCATGGACGTGAGGAGCGCGGCGTCAGCGTGGTCGCTCCGATGCTCAATGGCGTTGTGGCGGATTTTGAAAGAACGAAGGAGATGCTTTCGCATTTCGTTCGCGAGGCACGTGGTGGACTATCGCACTTCAGCCGGCGCGCGTTGATGAGTGTGTTTTCTGACGTCACACCGGTTGAGCGACGCGCATTGCTGAATGCCGCACAACATGCACGAGTAGGTCGAGTGGCGATGATCGAAGAAGGTTTGGCTGCGGCACTTGGCTCGGGTGTCGATCCGGAAGACGCGCGTGCATCAGCGGTGGTCGATATTGGTGGTGGAACGACAAATGTCGCCATCGTTGCCGGTGGAAAGATCGTTCGCGCGCGCGCCGATCGCATCGGAAGTTCGAATATCGATGCGGTAATTATGAACCATGTGCGACGCCATCGCGGGTTGCTCATTGGTGCGAAGACCGCGGAACGCTTGAAACTCGAACTGGCCTCGGCAACTGTTCCTGAAAACCTTGCGCAGGAGATTCCGGTTAACGGTCGCGATCTACTGACGCGAATGCCGCGTTCGATCGAGATCAGCGCCGGTGAGATCTATCCGGTGGCCCAGGAAGTGGTGCGCCAGATCGTCGCCGGCATCAGCGACACGCTCGGAGATCTTCCACCTGAAGTGGCGGGGGATATTTACGATCGCGGCATCGTTCTCACTGGTGGCGGAGCGCTCTTTGGCGGGTTGGACGACTATTTGCGCGACGCAACCAGGTTGCCGGTGCGAGTGGCTGCCGATCCGCGATACGCAATCGTGCGCGGGCTGGAGCAAATGTTTGATACGCCAATGTTGTGGCGGCGGTTGATGCGGCAGGGCGATCCGGTGTTATTGGATATTGAAAGCGAAGCGTTTTAGTCACGCAAAGACGCAAAGAAAGACGCAGAGACGCAAAGAAGCACTACACGGGTGAACCAAACTCTTCTTTGCGTCTTTTCTTTGCGCCTTTGCGTCTTTGCGTGGAAATACTTCTGCCTAGTCAGTGTGTCTGCATCACTTGCTGAACCTTTTCTGGCTCTTCACCCAACCACTCCGGATGTGTCGCGGTACCGTCATAGATCGACGTCGTCTTGAAAAGTTCATATTCACCACGCGCCGCTGCCTGCGCGGTTTTGCCAAGCAGGTTCCGCACCTGTTCCTCACTGAGCGGTTTGAAAGTGCGCGCGGCTGTTAACGCCTGCTCCAGGTTTTCCATACTTTCGCAACCGGTGATCACAACCGAGGTCGGCAAGTTCATCGCATAATGCAGACATTCGATCGCGGTCACGGTGTTTGATCTCAATATCATTCCATTCGCCAGCGGTTTCATTCCCAGTGCGCCGATGTTCTCTTTCACCAACTCCGGCAGCACCAGCTTTTCGAAACTCCGGTAGTGCGCGTCCATTACGTTGAGCGGCATCTGCACCGTATCAAACTCGAAGCCGTTCTCTTTCGCGACCTCGAGGGTGTACAGATGAATGCGCGGATCCTTATGACCGGTGAAACCAATGAAACGGATCTTTCCCGCATCGCGAGCTTCAACCAACGCGGCGTTTGCTCCTTCCTCATCAAAGAGCCGGTGCGGATCTTCGTATCGTAGAATCTCGTGATGTTGGACCAGGTCGATATGCTCTGTTTGCAGGCGACGGAGTGATTCGTCCAACTGTTTCGCTGCTTCCTTCTTGGTACGACCATCAATCTTGGTCATGAGAAAAGCGCGTTCGCGATAACCATCACGCAACGCTTTACCCATGCGAACTTCGCTGGCGCCTTCGTTGTAGTCCCAGCAGTTGTCCATGAAATTGATGCCGTTGTCGATCGCCGTGCGAATCATCCGGATACTCAGTTCTTCATCGATGGACTTAAAACCCAGATGCCACCCACCCAGACCGACCAAAGAAACTTTGACTCCAGTGCGGCCCAACGTGCGCGTAGGCATTTCAGCGTTAGATTTATGGTGCGACATTCCTGGTCCTCCGAGTTCGATAAGCTAAAGTCTACGATGTTGCGAATTATACCGTCAGCACGATTGCCTTGAGTTTGTGTGTTTTCTTTGGGATTCGGTGGCGCCAAAAAAGCCGGAGTAAATCCCTTAACAGGATTAACAAGATTAGCAAGATGTACAAGATAAGCAGGTTTACAGAATCGGTTTTATCCTGTTCATCCTGAAAATCTTGTAAATCATGTCCATAAAGCCTTACATTTCCACGCATGCTGAAGGCTTTAATTCTTACCCTTGTTCTCCCGTTCACCGTACTTGCACAGGACGACGACTGGCCTGACCGCAGTTATCTCCGGCACGATTATCAATCCGTTGCGGTCGTCGCTCACGTGCGCATAGACCAGGCAGAAATCAGCAGCCGGATCGTCGGTTACGAAACGTGGAAGCTGAACGGCGTTGTAATCGAGCAGTTCAAAGGAAAGTTTAAGAAAGGCGACGCGATTGAGTTTTTCCACGGCGCCGAATCCGGTTTCAAATCGGAACAATTCACGGGGGAGAAGATCGTCTTTCTACTCGCAGAACGTGATCGCGAGCGCAAGCTGTACTACGCGGTCCTGGAAAATTCAACGCTCCCCTACAACAAAGAACGCGCCGGCAAACTACGATCGATCAAAAAATCCCTCACACGCAGACGATGATCAACCCCCAGGCAATACCCCAGCCAACAGAAACACGAGTGGCGCGTTCCAGTTGATCGCATTTTCGTTCGTCGCATAACTTTCCACTTCGTCCAGATACATCTTCGCCGGCGGCAGATCGGCGAGTTTCTTCATGGCCGTATCCTGCCGGGAGCGGTTGGGACCACCGGACAGCAATCCGGGCCATGGTTCGCTGTTGTTGTCAGACGCGCTGGGCCGATGATGCGGATGACGAAACGGATGCTCGCCGAGTTGCGTGACATAAGAGAGCGAAAAGGTGTTGCGGCCGAGGATGTAATGCAGATTTTCAAGCGCGGTCTCCACGTATCGCGCATCCGGCTTGATTGCGTTTGCGATCAATAACTGAACGCCATAATTCGCCACCACGCCATTCGAACCCCACACATAATCTCTCGACCTGAGACTCACGCGATACCCATTGCGCGCGGTACGAGTAACAATTTCATCGGCGGCAGCCAGCGACGCCTGTCGAATCGCGGTGGCTGCGTCTTTGTTCGCAGACTGGTCCAACATGTATGTCCAGAGAGCGAGTGACGCAACGTGCGGCCAGCCCGGTGGTCCAGCAGATAACGCTGGTAGGTGCTTTTGATACTGGTCTAAAAAATAGCGGTGGTACTGTTCGTGCTTGCTGGTGCGCCAGAGTTCGGCGGCCGCCCAGAGAATTTCGTCGCTGGCGTTGTTGTCACCATAACCGCCGGTCACGACGTTGCCGCTGTTTCGGAAAGTGATGTTCGGATACTTCTGTAACCAGACCCAGGCTTTTTCAGCGGCTGTCAAACAGCGCTGCGCGTAGGCGGCGTCAAATGGTTTATAAACGCGCGCCGCGATCGCCATCACCGCGGCAAAATCGGCGGTTGCGGTTGAATTCTTGAAAGGCTCTTTTCCAGTCCCGACGACGTAACTGATCAGTTTGTCGTCTTCAGGCTTAACGAAAGCGGCAAAGTCTTCGCTGGTCTGTTTATGCCAAACGCCACCGTCGTCGTCCTGCATGGTGAGCATCCAGTCGAGGTTCCAACGTATCTCGTCGAGAATGTCAGGAATCGAGTTTTTCGACTCGGGAATTTCAAGACTTACGTTTTTGATGCGCGGGCCAAACATTTCCCATGTCCAAAGTAGTTCGCCGGTTGAGATCCCGGAGTTGACAACGTAACGGCCGTAGTCGCCGGCGTCGTGCCAACCTTTGACGGAGACGTATGGTCCAGTTTTGCCGGAAGTTGAATGGAAAGCGCCACTCGAATGGCAGGCGGCGTGTTTGTAATTTGGGAATTCACGACCGAGATCGACTGCCGTACCGCAGCGCTGCCCGTAGAACGAGCGCATCGCTAGATAGTAAGCGCGACGGTAAACAGACGGGCTGATTGCGAACGTCCAGCTTCTGCCGACACCCGGCACTTCGAGATAGAAACGCCCTTCCGCGCGAAACGTTGAGAAGTCAGCCACCCGCACACGATCGCCGGAGTCCTGATCGTCAGTCGCTGTTGTTAACTGACCACGAAAGACGATCGCGGAGTCGTCTGCCTTGCGCAAAAGAAATTCAGAGGCATTCTTATCGCTCACTACAAATGCGAGCTTTGGTGCGTGCGGCAAATACCCGACTTGATCGACTTTGATATCGGTGGTTGGAGCCGCCGTAACAGTTAAGCAGCACAAGGCGATGAATAAGAGGATACGCATGGAATCGGAAATATCTTGTCAATCTTGTTAATCCTGCAAATCTTGTTAACAGGATTAACAAGATAGAAAGTTATCGAAGTTTCAAATTTCGTTTGATCATTTCGTTTCGCTGCGCGACCGATGCAGCCGATCGCAGCGCGTCAGGTGGCGTGTTGATGGTGTAGTCGAGAAGTTTTTCCAACGTGCTCGTCACCACATGTATGCGCGTGTCGGACGAGCCGTAGTAGATGAACACCTTCCCATCTTCACGCGCGATCCAGCCACTGCTGAACAATACATTCGACACATCGCCGATTCGTTCTTCACCTTCAGGCGCGAGGAAGTAGCCGCCGGGCTGATGAGTTACACGCCACGGCTCCTTCAAGTCACAGAGAAACAGGTACAGCACATAACGCAGACCCGCGGCTGTTCCCCTGACGCCGTGCGCAAGATGCAACCAGCCTCGTTTAGTTCTCAACGGCGCTGGTCCAAGCCCATTCTTTACTTCTTTGATGGTGTGATACTCGCGGCTGTCGATGATGATCTCTTTCTCGATCACGGCGTTCTCGATCGAGTCGCTCAATCCCCAGCCGATCCCGCCACCCGTTCCAGCCTCGATAAAATCATCCTGCGGACGCGTATAAAACGCGTATTTTCCATCGACGAACTCCGGATGCAGCACGACGTTGCGCTGTTGCGGTGAACTGGTTTTCAGGTCCGGCAATCGTTCCCACGCAACCAGATCTTTTGTGCGCGCGATTCCACACTGCGCGACGGCCGCGGAGAGGTCGCCAGGTAGAGCATTTGGATCCTTGCGTTCCGTGCAGAACAGTCCGTAAATCCAACCATCTTCATGCCGAACCAAACGCATGTCGTAAACGTTTACATCCGGAACTTCGGTCTCCGGCATCACAATCGGAAAATCCCAAAAGCGAAAGTTGTCGATACCGCTATAACTCTCCGCAATCGCGAAGAACGACTTGCGATCGACGCCTTCAACACGCACCGCCAAAACAAAATTGTCGTTGAACTCCATCGCGCCGCAGTTGAAGACCGCGTTGATACCAAGGCGCTCGAGGAGATGCGGGTTGGTGTCGTAGTTCAGATCGTAGCGCCAGAAGATTGGTGTGTGCGCGGCGGTCAGGACGGGATTAACGTAGCGTTGGACCAATCCGTTTCCCAGACCAGTCTGCTCGTTCATATTCACCAGCAGCTCTTCCTGCTGGTTTGTCATCATCTCGAGACGATATTCAAAATCGACTTCTTCCATAAGTTTTTAGCCACGGATAAACACGGATGAAACGGATCAGATAAAAAATCCGTTTTCAATCCGTGTAATCCGTGGCTTATCTCCCATACACCAATTCGACGCGCCCGATCTGCGTATCGCCCGTGAAGACAATCCTCAGATACCGACTTCGCGGCGGGATTTGATCGAGCACATACTTAACCGGCAGTTTGTAGCCGTAGAAATTTCCCGCATTCTCAAACCGCGTAATCTTCGGCATCACTTCCTTGTATCTGAAATTGTTTGTAGAAACGTAAAAGTGCAGATCTTTCTGTTCACCGTCCATGAACGCCAGAAACACCACGGAATGGAGCGGTTCTTCAACCCGATAATTTAACGCGCCGCCGTTGATCCCTTTCAGCCGGTGGGGATCTTCCTTATACGGGCGGGCATTGGCGGTTTCCAGGTTGAATTTGCCACTAAAGGTAAAGATCTTCGAGACATCCAATAACTCATCGACGAGATAGCGAGCGCTCACCGTCACTGGTCCAACGACATTAGACGGTTCCGATGAACCGGCAACGTTCTTGGCCCGAACTCGATAAAAGAATTTTTCACCTGGAAGCGCTTGCGTATCTGAAAATAACGGACGATAGCGCACCCAGGTATCGTCCACATCCTTGCCAACCATGGTCCATGGACCATCCGGTAGAGTGGCTCTTTCTACATCGTATAGCGACGCGCCGACAGAACCGCGCCACGAGATATGGGCGTTCGACTGAATTGGCAGAAGGCTGGGTGGCCTCGGAATCTCCATCGGCGGTTCCTTGAGACCGCGAATCTCAAACGCCTTCGCTCGCATTACTTTTAGCGTCGCCGTTTCATTCCAGCCCGCGCCGCTCGGAAAGCCCGGATAGTGATATGGATTGTAAAGACTCGCGCTAGCCGGTTCGGAGTGCCAGTAAAATCCACCGTCGCGATTATGAAAACGCAGGCTCCAGATCATCGCGCCTGACAAGCCTTCGCTAATCACAGTGTCGAGAACTTGCTCGATGCCCGCCGGCGGAATGAAGCCAAACTCACCAACGATGTAAACCTTCTTTCCGCCGATCTCCTTCTTGAAACGCTTGATGTCTGCGACAAACTTTTCAGCGCCGGTAGTCTCAGTTGGATAGTGATGACTCGAAACGATGTCGATGTTGGGATCCTCAAGGGCCTCGGGCTGAACCTTGCCGTTGCCGATATAAAAACCGTCCCAGATCAGATGATTGGAATCTAGCGACTTGATATGCGCCGCGATCTGTTTGGTCCATGAATACGGCGCGTAAAGTTCGTTTCCCGTTTCCCAGGCGAGAATGGCTTTATCGTCTTTGTAAAGTTTTCCCGTATAGGTGTTGCGACGATTGACGATGAAACTGACGGTCTGTTTGAAATCGTCGATGATCGCGGGGTTGGTCCAGAACTCTTCAACCGGCTTGTCGTGATACTCGGCGTACTGCACCGCGCCGCCCCACCATTTCCAGTTGTCGACGAAGGGAATAATCACGCGCACGCCGGTTCGATTCGCGATCTCGAGCACTTTATCGAGGGCTCGAAATGCTTCTTCATTGAACTCGCCCGGCTTCTTAACATGACAGGGAATCGGGTTGGGGCCGGACTTGCGACAGATCGAAATCACGTAAGTGCGCGCCACACGCCCGCCCATCTGCTTGATCGTTTCAAGTGCGTCAGTGATCTCAAACTCGTCCGGGAAGCGCCATTCATTCGTCGCTTCAAACGTCATGTTGTCTTCGACGAGATGAAGATTGGGAATGTTGAAAGAGATAAAACGATACTCGCGATCGCCCTCCATCAACTTATTCCCCGAGCGCGTGATGAACTGGCCCATGTCGTCCTGCGCCGACACGATCATCGGCAACCACAACAATAGAACAACGATTAATGCTCTCATAAACTCCCAAATCATCATGTAAATCTTGTTAATCCTGTCAAATCTTGTTAACAGGATTTACATGATTGACAAGATTATTTCTCCAGCCGGTCGTACCAGAACTTCTTCAAGAAAATCGTGGTGACAATAAATATCCCCAACGAGATCAACGTCCGTCGCCAATCGCGAAACACAACATACAGCGGGATAGTTACGAGCGTCAGTTGCCACGCGATACCCACCGCGCAATTGGTCAAATCACGCGTCGCATTTCGATTTGGTTCAATCGACGGATCTTCACTCGCTACCATGGCTTGCACCGGTCCCCAGAAACCCCACGGTCGCACATTGCGATAAAAACTTTTCAGCACCTCTTCATCCACGGGCTTTGTCAAAAGACTTCCCGCTACTGCGGCAATTAGCGATACCAAAAGAATAAATGGAAAGATGTAGAGTGGTTGCACACCGGGCGCGATGAGTGGAGAAAACACAGCCGCGCAAATGCCTACCACCATGCCCCAGAAATAACCGTAGCCATTCAAACGCCACCAATACCACTTCAACACGTTGGCGGCCGTATAGCCGCCGTAAAGTCCACTAACAATCCACTGCGTGATCTGATTGATCGACGACAGAAAGAACCCAACACTAATTCCCGCAACGAGTATCAGTATCGACGCGAGATAACTGGCGCGAATCAACGTTCGATTCTCAGCCTGCGGATTGAGGTACTGTTTATAAAGATCGTTTACCACGTAAGCCGCACCGGCATTTACAGTGGCGCTGAAAGTCGACATGAACGCCGATAACAAACCTGCCAACAAGATTCCCAGCAATCCTGCCGGTAAGAAATTGTTGATGACGTAAGGCAGCACGAGCTCGAAATCAGGTTTGCCGCCCATGTTTCGAAAGACCGGCGTAACGAAAGCGAGACCGAGGAGGGTAATGCCACCGATCAAAAGCCAGCGGGGCACGAGGCAAATCGAAACGATCGCACTCATCAAACTCGCTTCACGCGGATTGCGCGCGGCGAGAATGCGTTGCATGTCGTAGTTGGGCGCCGAGCCGGCCATACTCGAGAGCACGCCTTTACACACCATCAGCAGAAAAAAGAGACTGAACATCGACGCCATGCCGTCGTCGATGATCTGTTGATTCATGGCCGGCAGGATCGACGACCAATCGAGCGCCAGTTGCAAACTGAAAACATCCTGCCAGCCGCCGGGCGTCAATTGGTTGATCAGACTTGCGTCAACGGTTTGCATCGCGACGATTGCAATCACGATGCTCGACACCGCCATCAGAATAAACTGAATAAAATCGGTTAGGACCACGCTCAACATGCCGCCCAGAACAACGTAGATCGCGGTGACGCCCATGATCGCGATCGCATACGTGTTTGGCGACAAATCCCACGGCAGAAAAACCTTGCAAAATTTACCCATGCCCTGAAAGTCGTAACTGATAAAACCGATAACGCTGACAAGCGCGAAGATCACGATCACGCCGCGAGCGAGTTGACCATCGCGACCATTGCCGAAGCGTGTCGCGATCCACTCGGCGCCCGTGCGTGCGTTTGATTTTCTGATCCAGCCGGAGAGATAAACGGCATCGAACACCTGGTTAAAGATGGGCCACAGCCACGGCAGGAAAATCGCTTTCATGCCGTAGACGAAGACAACATAGACCAGCCACATCGTGCCGGTGATGTCCCACATCGCGGAGGCATTTGAAACACCGAGCAGCCACCACGGCATGCTTTTCTCACCGAGGAAGTAGGAATCGAGATTTCGCGAAGCGCGCCGCGTTACATAAACGCCGACGCCGATCATGACCGCGAAATAGATCAGCAGAACGATGATGTCCAGTGTGCTGAGTCCCATATTGTTTTCTCAGTTATTAGCCCCGTGTAATCCGTGGCTAAAAATGAAGGAGCTTATGCCCGCTCGTGCAACAAAGGGTGTAGACGAATGCTTAAACGGAATTTCTTTATTGGATTGTCGCTAACATCTCGACCAGCGCTTCCGAAGCAGACCACTGCGGATTGTGATCGGCAGTCAACTGAAGCATGGTCCAACCTTTTTCTTTCGCCCGTTCCGATTGCCTGAAGAAGTCGTCGTCTTTGGCTGCTTTGTCTTTTTCAACGGTCAGGATGTAGGTCGCTGGAATTTTGCGAGCTGCTTCGTTCTTCAACACGATCGCATCGGTAAAAGTTTTCAACGATTGCGGGACGTCGTGTGGCGGCGGCTGATCCGGTTTGACCCAGGGCGGCACGATGTAATCGCCTTTGGTCATCTGTTTGATGAAGTCGCCGCGACCCAACAAGCTGACGACACTGTCGCCATCATTCGGAACCATCGCGTCGAGATAGACCAGGCGTCTGATTCGATCCGGAACCCGATCGGCAACACCTGTGATCACCATTCCACCGTAGCTGTGACCGACGAGCACGATGTTGTTCAAGCCTTCGTAAAGAATCATGTTGACCACGTCGTCGATATGCGTGTTCAAACCGATGTCAGGTCGCGCCAGGTGTACGCGATCGCCCTGTCCGGTTAGTTGTGGACGATAGACCTCGATACCTCGTTGCCGCAGCATCACATCCACTTTCCTGAAAGCCCAGGCGCCTCCCCAGGCGCCATGAACAATCACGATGGCTGGTTTCGCAGGTCTTGCGGTTTGGGCAGTTGCTTCGTAGCTTCCGAAAACAACCAGAAGCAGTATGACAACGATGGCTATCGTGTTCTTCTTCAGCATCTGTTTTCTCGTTTCCCGACGTGTTAGTGAGGTGCGCATCTTAACACAATAATTTTGCCGTTCGCTGGTCCATTTTGGAGGCTGCTTGCGCGTACTTAAGTAACGACGGTCGAAATAGTTCGACGTCCCAAGGAGGATGAAATGAAAGCAACAATCTTGAAGGTCACAAGTGTGCTCGCCCTGCTGCTGGTAGTTACCGCAGTATCAGCGCACGCGCAAACAGTTTTGAAGGCCCAGAAGTTTACCGTACCGTTTGATTTCAAGATCGGCGAGAAGGAACTACCGGCGGGAGAGTATTCAGTTTACGCGGAAGATCACGCCATTCGCGTGCAGCACACGGATGGGAAGGGAACCGCAATCGCGCTCTCGAAGCGTTACCTCAATGGACGCCGCAAAGGCGTGGAAGTGAAGCTTCGGTTTCGTCAATATGGAAATCTCTACTACCTGTCGCAGGTTTGGCTCGCCGATGGTCTCGGACGCGAGTTGCCCAATTCGCGATCAGAGTACACCGACATCGCGCAGACGTTTAATGTCGTAGAAGTGGCGGCGCGAAAACGATAATTCAGTAAAGACTGCTTCTCTGTGCAACCTCTGTGTGCTCTGTGTCTCTGTGGTAAGGAATTCGTAGCCAAAGCTAACCACAGAGACACAGAGCACACAAAGGTTGCACAGAGAAATCAGTTTAAGACAATCTGCGTAATCTGTGGATGGTGTTCAACAGCGCTCGCGTCTCGTGATAGCACTCTTTCCAGATCCGCGACTTCGTAAACTCTCTCGCCGTCCCGTCGCTTTCCACTGTGTCGAAGATGCCGCCAAACTCTTTATCGATCTGATGGTCCCTGATAAATCCCCACTGCTTCTCAAACGCTTTGAAGTACTTGTCAGTTTCGCGTCCGTACTTCTGATGCATTAATAGCAACGCATTCAATCCTTCAAACTGAACCCACCACTCCTTGCGTTTGTCTTCAGCGGCGCCAAACGTTGTTCCGTCACGATAGAAACCGCCGTGCTTTTCGTCCCAGCCATAGGCGAGTGCATGGTCCACCAGGAGCCTGGCCATTCGTTCTGTTTTCGCATCGATTGCATTGTCCACCACTTCGTCTGCTTCCAACATTAGAAAAGCTGTTTCAACGTCGTGCCCGTACGAATCATGATCGGGAATCGGTCTCCAATCGAGTGTGAAGTAAAGATTCATCACACCCGGTACAACACAGATCTTGTCGCGAACGATTGTTAGCAGTTCCAGCAAACGCTTTTTGAGTAATTCATCAGGCCAAACCGCATACAACTGTGTGAACGACTCGAGCAGGTGAATATGCGTGTTCATCGACTTGAAGCCGATCGGAAAACCCGCGACCGGCACGTTTTCGTTGGCGCCGGCTTTGCGCTGCACGACTTTTCCTTCCCGCGTCAGCCATTCGAAGTAGCCGCCGTTCTGACCGTCGTGCGCGTGTTGGTCCAACCAGCGAAAAGTCTTTTGGGCCAACGCTAGCGCGCGAGGATCTTTGGTAGCCTCGTAAGCAGCGGTAGCGCCATATAGTCCAAAACTGATCCCGTAAAGATGTTTGCCGTCGGTGTATTGTGACGATATGCGGTTCTGCTCATCGAGTCCCCAGAAAAAACCACCGTGTTTTTCATCCCACAAAACATCGTTGAGATAGTTGACGCCGTGCTTAACTATTGGTTCATACTGTGCGCGCAGAGCCGGGCGGTGTTTCATTACCTGCGCCGCGACCCATACCATGCGTCCCTGAAATACGGAGAATTTCCCTTCGCTCTTTGTGCGTTGCCAGTCGCGAGTAAAGTTGGAATAGAAGCCTCCGGCGCTTTCGTCCACCGAACGCGGAAACCAGATCCCAAGCACATCTTTCTGGAGCACCGTTTCCATTTCCGCGGCGAGTGTTTGATATTGATCTTTGGTTGGCATTTTTTGAGTTTGCGTGATCGGGCGGATCAAACTGATCGATAACAAAAGAATTGTTAGGAGCATGTTCATTTTAGGCTACTACCCATCTCATATATGCCTCAGCAAGATCAAATAAGGGGTAGGCCCTGTCGTGAATTGATCATCTCTGCGGTCCTCTGCATAACTCTGCGCTCTCTGCGTTTAACGAGCCTCTGTAACGCAGAGATCGCAGAGTTACGCAGAGGACCGCAGAGATGATTTCCTTAAATAAGATGAGGGTTAGCAAAGTTTGACCGCATGATGTGCGTTGCGTGTATCATCCTCGCATCAGCGTTGAAAGGATCAACTCGTGATCAAAATAATCCTCCAAGCCTTCCTCTGGATGACTCTTACCGTCGCGTTGTCGAATGTCAGTCACGCTCAGCCATCTGCTTTGACTGGCGAGTGGGTAGGCAACAGCGAGCCGTCCGGCAGGGTCGAGTTTTTGCGTCTGAGTCTTACTGAAAATGCAGGAGAGATTCAGAGACCGCTCAAAGCAAAGTTGACCCTCGTCCAACTCGAAGGTTCTCGCGTCCGGATCGAGTTGAGCTCGCTTAAACTTGTCTTTACGGGAACACTCACCGGCGATGTGATCGAAGGCGAGGCTGAGGTCCCGGGAACCAAAGCTCGCTTTCGTCTAATGCGCATCGTGAAGGTCGCGCCGGAAACTTTGGCGCGCTATGTCGGCGCGTATCGCTTTCGCAACGGCGACTTCATTGTGATCGATAGATTTCCCAACACTCAAGACCTCCTGTGGGTGACCGACGTGAAATCCGGCCAAACCCGCACGATCTTTCCACGATCGGAGACTCAATTCACCGGCGGACCCGCACTGTATGTGACGTCGCCAACGCGGCAGACACTCGACTTTCGCGGCGACGGAGTTCACGTAATCGATTTGGACCACAAAGATCGACAGTCCAGGGCATTTGCGACGCGAGTACCCATCCGCCAGGAAGAAGTCACTTTCAAAAACGGCGATGTCACGCTCTCGGGTACGCTGTTGCTCCCCGCTACAAAGATCAAGGGGGGAAAGCATCCCGCCCTCGTGTTTGTCCATGGCAGTAGCGCGCAATGGCGCGAAATGTATTGGGGCCTCGGATACCTCTACGCCGCACGCGGGTTTGCCGTGCTCGCTTATGACAAGCGAGGCGTCGGTAAATCAACCGGTAACTGGCGCGAGGCGAGTTTTCAAGACCTCGCGGACGACGCGGTCGCGGGAGCCAAATTGCTGCAGGCACGAAGCGAAGTTGCAGCAAATCAGATCGGCTTCTGGGGTCAAAGTCAGGGCGGGTGGATTGCTCCCCTCGCCGCTTCACGTTTTCCCGAGGCCGCATTCGCAGTCGCTTTGTCAGGCGGCGGCCTGTCGCCCGCTGACACTGAGTTGTTTGATACCGAGTTCGAGTTGTTGAAAGCGGGCTATACCGCGGATGAAGTGAAGGAAGCGCTCGCGTGGCAAAAGCTGAAGGATGAGATCATTGCTTCACCTACTGCAAACGACAAGTGGGACGAATACGTTAAGGCCTGGGCCATAGCCAAAGACAAGAAATGGTTTCGCCACCCGGGCATAGATATCTATGGGCCGGAGAAACGCGACCACGGCTTCTGGACTTTCATGCGGCGCTTCTATGTTTACGATCCCGCGCCAACGTTGCGCGCCTCCACCGCTCCGCTGCTCGCGATCTTCGGCGAGCTCGATTCGCCGGAGGGTGTCAAAGCGCAGGTGAGCGCGATCAAACAAATCATGGACCAGGCGGGACGCCGGGATTACACGGTTAGAGTTTACCCAAACGGATCGCACAACCTGATGGAAGTTCCCCCCGACAATCCGAACGAGTCCGTCCGCCTCAAACGCTTCCCCCCAGGGTTGTTTGAGATGATGGTTGACTGGACCACAGCACAGCTTCGCCGGCGTGCGACAACTAAGCATTAGGCCATTGACTTCGCCCTTGAGATTTCAGGTGAGGCGCCGGCTTTGTAAAAACCACCAACGATTTTCCGCGCTGTTTCGTGTAACTTCGTGAATCTTATTTCCACATTGACAAGTGACGTTCTACGAATTTTACACAACATCAACTGATGATCGCAGATTTGCAGGATTAACCCCCAAGCTGCAAAACGCCGATTTGAGCGGAGCGCACGTGTATGGGATTTCTGCTTGGGATGTAGAAGTCGAGGGCACTAATCAATCAAATCTCGTAATCACTCGCGACGGCAAATCAACAATTACGGTTGATAACCTCGAAGTTGCGCAGTTCATATATCTTCTTCTGAACAACAAGAAAATTCGGGATGTAATTGAAACAATTGGCAAGAAAGCCGTTCTTATCCTCGGCAACTTCAAACCTGAGCGCAAACGCATACTTGACTCTCTTCGCGAGGCTTTGCGCGCCAGAGGCTATCTTCCAATTCTCTTCGACTTCGATGTACCCACAAACCGAGACATCACCGAAACAGTATCCGCGCTTGCTCTTACAAGCCATCGTGCCTAACTTGCCATCCGTTCCGGTAAAACCCTTATTGCTAGCATCGCAGCACGAATATGGAATGTTTGAACATTTAAAGCGCTTTCCTCAAGTCCTCGAAATAGAACTCTACGAAGAGGAAGACAAGTTGCTTGCTTCGCTTACAACAACCGTCATTGAGCCTGCCGAAAAGAGAGCCGAAGAGTTGAGACCTACTTAATAAAGAGAGACTGCAACCACTAAAATCCCGCTGCGCGAGGCTGAGACGCAGTGACACTTTATCGTTGGCCCACACGACCGCTGCGTCTCTGCGGTTATCCGCCGCAGAGACACGGAGCGGCGCGGAGATTCTTAGTCACTATCAAAGCGGATGTGGTCGATGCTGGTTTCGCCGGCCTCGACACGATTCACTATTTGCTCCAGATACTGGTCTTTGGTCTCCAGACCGTAACGGATCAATGACCGTGTTCTTGGATCGACTCTGCTGTCGGTTGCGAGTTTTCGAGCGCGCTGTTTTAGATTGGCGTCGAGTGTGCGTTTGCGCGGTGATGCGCTACCATGCTTTGTCATGGTCCTTATCCTTTCTTGGAAGGTTGAGGATCAAGGGTCGACGTTGTGTCATCAGCACATGTCGGCCCGCTTCTTTTTAATTAGGTGGGTTAATTAGCAACCTAGCGCACAAATTTTCGTTTGTCACCAATCGATTTGACTCACCCGAGCGTCTTCTTTGCGATCACTAGATTTGCGCACGTGTACGCGTCTTGCCGCAGTCGCGTGTGCCGTTTGTTACAAGAAGAATTGTACTTAGGACAGCACTCCTCGGATTCTCCCCAATCATTGTCAAAATTCCGAGTAGAGTGGTAAGTTTGGCGCATGGCAACGACCTCCGAAAGTTTGGCATTTGATCGCGGCGTCCGGCCGATGCTGGAAATTGTTTTGCCGGGAAAGGCTGACGCAGTAATCGGTTTTCAAGCTGATCCTGACCTGCAAGCTCGTATCGAAGAACTTGCCCGAAAATCGACGGAAGGCGAGCTCACGGAAGACGAAAGGGCTGAGTATGCGGGCTACGTGCGCGCGAATAAGTTCGTCGCCATTCTCAAACGACAAGCGCAGCAGATCACCAACTCGCGTCGTAAATGATCAATGCACAGATCAGGGCTCAGGTTCGCCAGCGCGCTCACAACGCTTGCGAATACTGTCATCTGCGTCAGGATGATTCGCCGCTCGCCGCGCTCCACGTTGAACACATCATTCCTAAAATTCACGGCGGCAGTGACGATGTCGAAAATCTCGCCCTTGCCTGTATCGATTGCAATCTTCACAAAGGAACAAATCTCACCGGGTTCGATCCCGAGACAAATGTGATTACTGAGTTGTTTCATCCCCGACAGCATGCGTGGGAAGACCATTTTCACTGGCAGGGGCTCTATCTAGTCGGTAAAACAGCCACTGGTAGGACTACCATTCGGGTTCTGACTATTAACTCGGAAGATCAGGTGGCGCTACGTTCCTCGTAGGATTGTGAGGATTTCGAGCGCTTAGGGAGGCTGCCGTAGCGAAGAGTTATGTTAGCCCTCTTAACACGTCAAAGAGATATGTTAAAAAGGGAGAGATTTTTTAACACGTTTCGGGAAGATGTCGCCATCTTTAACATCTCATAACTGATGACACTGCTATTCGCATTTCTAATTGGACTCTTCGCCGGGTTGCGCACGTTTACGCCTCCGGCGGTGGTTGCGTGGGCCGTGTATCTGGGTTGGCTTAAACTTGGAGGACCACTGTCTTTCGTCGGTTCGCTTCCGGCAGTAATAGTTCTGAGCCTGTTAGCGATCGGAGAGCTTATTTTTGACAAGCTGCCGAATACTCCGAACCGAACTGCTCCGCCAGGACTTATCGGCCGCATCGTGACAGGTGGCTTCACGGGCGCCTGCGTTTGTCTTGGCGGTGGACAGTCGGCTTTAGTTGGTGCTGGGCTGGGAGTGATCGGAGGAATAGTTGGTTGTTTCGCCGGCTATCAGGCCCGGGTTCGACTCGTTAGGCTCCTGCGCCTGCCGGATTTCAACATTGCTTTGGTCGAGGATCTGGTTGCGATCGGTGGCAGTCTGTTCATCGTGTCGCGATTCTAGTGCGGCTGGCTCGGTACCTCTCAAAACGACGACTTGCTCTGATTCTCGCAGCCTTAGCGAATCAGAGCAGCAGTAAAATTGTCGAGCTCGAACGAGGCCCAGCAGATCTTTGCCAGTTCATGGCCCCGGCCGTGCCAAGTAGCGTTGATGACATGAATGTTCTTTGACTGCAAATAATCTACCGCGGGAATAAAGTCTTTGTCGGAGGATACCAATACTGCGACATCATAGGCTCCTTCCCAAGCTAACCCGATTAAGTCCGTCACTATACGTGCGTCAATGGTTTTCTCAGCAGCGCGACCGAATTCTCCATTACAGGAGGGACAGCGATCTGTTGACGCACCACACGCACGACAATGCACTGGGTGCGCTCGCCAGTGTCGCTCCGATGTAAATACGCGAAATCCAGGTTGTCTATCCAAGAAATTGTGGAGCCAGTTCTTTAGAGTGCTTTCACGGCCTGCCTCATAGCCGGCGTAAACCCGTGTTTCCTGGAGAGTAAGTGAACCGAGCCCGGCGCTTGCTAGCAGAGATGCAGCAGCTCCTGTTAGAGAGCCAGACACCTGTCGCCAGTCACAACGCGCACCGCTCGTGCGCTCATTCCATGTGAGTTGAAAGTTCCAGTAATCGATGAATATCCGTAGGTTCATGAGGACGACGGAATGAATACGGGGAGCCAAAGCTCCCCGGGACAAACATTCGCGCTGGCATTTAAACCAGCGCGGGACAAACATGACCACATTGTAGATATACGAGCTAACCCCGTCAAGGGAACGGTTTGGAGAGTAAATGTCTTTAATTGAAGAGTTGACTCTGCGGTTCTCTGCGTACCTCGGCGATCTCTGCGTATAAACCACTACTCTCACGCAGAGATCGCCGAGGGCCGCAGAGGGCCGCAGAGAAGAACCGCAAAGTAAGACACCACCGTTTGGAGGCTTTCTGGCCACCAGTCGCTCATCGACTTGGCTCGTTCAACCTATAGTCGTCGGTCAAAGGGAAAATCGACAGCAGAGCCGAATTTTTTTGCGGATTAACCAGATGTGGCTGCCACGGGTTGTGACTGAGGTCGGTACGTTGTAATCACATGAAGCCTTAACCTAAGATCGTCGCCTTTGGTGGACCCCGTCGATGAAGCCACTTTCCACTCTCATACTTGTTGCGCTGTTGGTGCTCGGCTCCGCGTGCCATCAGCAAACAGTCACCACTCGCAATCGAATGGATGAGCTTAACTTTCCGGCACGCATTATTTGGGCCTGGGAACGTCCGGAAGATCTTGAATTTCTCGATCCCAAACAATTCGGCGTCGCCTTTCTTGCTCAAACTCTGGTGCTCAAAGGCGACGAAGTAGTATTCAAACCTCGCCGGCAACCGTTGAAAGTCGCGCCTGAAATGCGACTCATCGCCGTCACGCGCATCGAATCGTTAAAGATCACCGGCACTCCGACTGCCCTGAGTGCAACTCAAAGATCACAACTCGTCAGCCTGGTTTCAAAAACACTCGAACTCAAAAACGTTTCGGCCATTCAGATCGACTTCGACGTCGCGAGTTCAGAACGTGAATTCTATCGCGCCTTGTTGCACGACTTGCGCCGGCAGCTTCCTGACAATGTGCCGCTCTCGATGACGGCGCTTGCTTCGTTTTGCGTCGGCGATCGATGGTTCGAGGATCTGCCGGTTGACGAAGCAGTGCCGATGATCTTCCGCATGGGTTCCGACGACCAAACCATCAAAACTTTTCTCGCGCGCGGCAACGACTTTCGCGAACCACTCTGCCGCCGGAGTTATGGCTTTGCGGTGGACGAACCCGTGGACATGAAGCCGCAACCTTCGCGGCGCCAGTATATCTTTAACGTCAGCGCGTGGACCGAAAAGGATCTGCTCGCGTTACGACAAACGGACTAACAAATGAGATTCATACGTCACACACTCGCCGTGGGAATGACCATCCTGCTGCTGTTCCAATCAAGCAGCTTTGTCATCGCATGTGGTCCTGAACCGACGACGCCAATCTTCATTTTCAAGGGTTCTCCGGATCTGCCCTTTGCGGAATTCGCGCAGGGAAAGATTGGAATCGTGCAACCGACTTTTGGACGCAAGACTTTAGTGGTCGCTTATCGCTATCTCAACGGCGGGTCTTTCACTGCCGACGAGCAGCCGCAACTCGTCGCGGCCCTGCGTGGCAAAGCTCCTGATGACGACGACGGAATGCCGGCTGTCAAAGCATGGCTTGCGGCGCGCAAAGAAGTTTTCAAGGACCAGGAACTGCCGGCGCTTTACACCGAGCGGCAATATGTTGGCTACGACTTTTTCCCAAACTGCACGAAGAACGCTTTCGAAGTCGCAGTTGAAACTCTGAAAGATCGAATTGCGCAACATGGCGCCGACAACAACGACGTTAAAGTGTGGTTGTTAGCGCAGGATACAGTTTTCCAAAACTGTTCTTCAGGTTTACAGATTCCAGTCGAACTCGGCGCGGGAAGTCCAAACTGGCTGCGCAAGGATCGCGATTACCAGATCGCCGCCGCGCATTTCTATTCTTTAAATTTTGATGAGGCTCGAGCGCGGTTTGAACAAATCGCTGCTGATAACGAGTCGTCGTGGCAGGCGATTGCTCCGTATCTCGTCGCGCGCACGCTCGTTCGCCAGGCGAGTTTGGCAGAAGAAAAAAAGAAACGTGAATTCTTCGAACAGGCGGAAACGCAACTGCGACGCGTGATGACGGGCGGAGGCAAGTTTGCCGCATCCGCAACGAGGCTGCTGGCGTTGGTCAAGTATCACATTCATCCGGAAGAGCGAGTGGTTGAACTCGGAGGCTTTCTGGCCGCCGGTGGTGGTGAGAATGTGCGGCAGGATCTGATTGACTACGCGTGGTTGCTCGACTCGTTCAAACAGCGAGTGTTGCATGAGCAGGAGGAACGACAAAGGCCAAAAGATCCTCAGGAAGAGATGGAGAAGCTCCAGGTGTCGCTCGAATTGCGAGAGCAAGAGCGAGCCGAACAGGCGCAACGTAACGATTTCATTTCTATCGAGGTTTATCAGAAAAAAGCGGACGGTTCGATTGACTACACTCAGCATCTCGATCTGGAGTTTAAGTACGACGCGACGCAAGCCGAAATTCTGCGCAGCTTTGAAAAGAAACTCGGGCGGTCACTCACGACGGATGAGACTGAAGACATCAAGAAACGGCATGAATCGGCGTTGTCGGATCGACTTTGGCGTTTGAGTCCCAATCGCAAATGGGACAACGGCGGCTTGTCGCAGTACAAAGGTTGCGGCGACGATTGCTCGGAATACACTTTGGATTTGGTTCCGGAGTTTCTGCGTTCAGACGACTTGAGTGATTGGATCCTGACACTGCAAACTTCAGATCCGTTGGCCTACGGTTACGCATTATCAAAATGGCAACAGAGTGATTCGCGACCCTGGTTGATAACCGCTCTTGTCAAAGCTGAGAAGACGTCGCCGAAAGTCGAAGACTTATTGCGTGCCGCGGCGAAGGTAACGTCGAGCGAAGCTGGTTACGCAAGTGTTGTTTATCATCGCATTCGTTTGCTAGCTGAGTTGGGCCAGGCGACTGAGGCTCGAAAAGTTCTCGATGGTGTTGTATTCGGAGTGATGCCGGAACTTCCGATCTCAGCGCAAAATCAGTTTCTGGTCCAACGCCGGAAGTTGTCTCGTGGCCTTGACGAGTTCTTGAAATCGGCACAACAGAAGCCGGTGGCTTTTTATAACTACGGCTCGATCGGCAAGATTCGCGATCTGATCGAAACGCAAAAGCGGAGCTGGGATCCGGAAGTATCAGAGCTGACCAAAGAACAGTTTGAAAACGACGTCGATGCGACTTTCAAAGACTGGTTGCCGTGGGATGAAAGAGTAGCTTTCGACGAATCGACGATCGATATCATTAACTGGCATTTTCCGCTGCAGTTGTTGGTGGAAACGGCTCGTAATCCGAATGTCCCTGATTATCTGCAACGAAGTTTGACGTTGGCGGCGTGGACGCGAGCGGTTTTACTCAAAGACGATAAGGTCGCGCTTGAGATTGCGCCTGACGTTGCGAAGGTCGCGCCGGAGATGGCGAGCGTCTTTCAGCGTTATCTGAAAGCGCGGACGGTGAAGCAACGACAGAACGCTGCATTGTATGTGTTGTTGAAGTATCAGAGCCTGTCGCCGTTTGTTTACGGAGCGTTGCCGGAGTTTTCCACCAGCGAGGAACGGGATTATTACTTTGAAGAATCGTGGTGGTGTCCGCTGATGGAAACGGATTGGGACGCGAAGGGGAATGAGACGCCGAAGATTGTGTTTAAGCCGGCGTTTCTGAGCGCGAGAGAATTGGAAACGGCGCGGCAGGAACGCGTCGCGCTGAAACAGACTGGCGATGGGAAGAGTTATCTTGGCAAGCAGGTGCTTGAATGGGCGCGGACGTCGCCGGCTGATCCGCGAATTCCCGAGGCGTTGTTCATCGCAGCGAGAGCCAACGAGAGTTATAAATATGGTTGTGATGGTTGGGCCTCGGATGAGGAGACGAAAGCAAAAGCTGGAGCGATGTTACGCCAGCGCTATCCACGAAGTGCGTGGACGGCTAAACTATCCGAGAACGAGCGAGAGAATTAGAGACACTTGGGCGGCGTCCGATGGAGCGGGCGGCGTCCGATGGAATGGGCGGCGTCCGATGGACCGGGCGGCATTCGATGGAATGGGCGGCGTTCGATGGAATGGGCGGCATCCAATGGACCGGGCGGCGTCCGATGGACCGGGCGGTGGCCGATGGAATGGGCGGCATTCGATGGAATGGGCGGCGTCCGATGGAATGGGCGGCGTCCGATGGACCGGGCGGCGTCCGATGGAATGGACGGCGTCCGATGGAATGGACGGCGTCCGATGGAATGGGCGGCATTCGATGGAATGGGCGGCATCCGATGGAATGGGCGGCGTCCGATGGAGGGGGCGGCGTCCGATGGAATGGGCGGCGTCCGATGGAATGGGCGGCGTCCGATGGAATGGGCGGCGTCCGATGGAATGGGCGGCGTCCGATGGACCGTAGGGGCGGCCCTCCGTGGCCGCCCTAGTCTGGAAATCTGTTTCGTAGAATTATGGGGTGACGTTTCGTGTACTCTTCGATTGGCTTTAATTGGCGATGGCGCTTAGTTCAAGACTAGGGCGGCCACGGAGGGCCGCCCCTACAGTCGCACGTTTAGAATATTTGTTTTGTCAGGGAGTAAAGTATGAGTGATCGAAAATATCGTCAGCGTGGTTATCGTGATAATGAGAGCGAGTCGCAACGACGTGAACCGCAACAACCGAAACAGCAGTCGCCAGCGCGCGATCGTGAAGGCCCGCGTTCGCCACGCATGATGGCGTTTGGCGAGAAGGTCAAGTGTGCGGCGTGCGGAGCCACAGTGGCGAAGATGATCGGCGCCGAAAGCTCTTGCGAAAAGTGCAAAGCCGAACTCCACACGTGTCGCCAATGCAACTTCTTCGATCCAGGCGCGCGCTTCGAATGCAGCAAACCAGTCCCCGCCCGCATCGTCAACAAGAACGCGCGCAACACCTGCGACCTGTTTGCACCACGCACCGTGGTCGAACGCGAGACCTCATCCGGCGCGCCAAAAGACGCACGCCAGGCGTTTGCAAATCTATTCAAAAAGTGAAGGCTTGATGAAATCCTTCGCAGTGTTAACGCTCATCAAGCTAAACCAAAATATTCTTGACAGGGCCACGATTGATACTTTATACAAAGCAGTCCGCGTTCGCGCGTGATGAAGGATAAATCGATGTTGATGAACACGAACTACAAAGAATACTCGAGGAGATGGCAGCAGAACGGCGCCATTAATACCCTCGTGTATTCCGCGTTCATACAACGCGGTAATCGCAGGCAATAATCAGCGGGAGCGGCTCCCGCTCCCAATCTCAAGAAAAACCAAGAGAATTGAAGGAGCGGGCAGCTTCCCTGGGAAGCAAACAGCCCGCTCTTTTTGTTTTTTGATAATTGAATTGTTTTGTGGGATGAAGGCAGGGAGCCTTCACGGATGATGAACTCGGTGCTTTGCGAGAGTCCGCGAGTTCGCCATCCTTCGGAGAAGTGTGCCTCGAAGTGTGTTCGTGGCTTTGTTTCTCTCTGCCTTCATCTGTCTTTTAACACAGTAGATCCTGGATTTGGAATCTCTACTGAGAGATTCCTTCCACCGCGACCATTCATATCGGGGCATAGCTCAACTCGGTAGAGCAGCCGTCTTATAAGCGGTGTTAGCGCCGGATCAGCGCAAGGTTCTGGGTTCGAATCCCAGTGCCCCGAATTCAATTGCGGGATAGTGTAACCAGGCAACACGTCGGACTTTGAATCCGAAACTGAAGGTTCGACTCCTTCTCCCGCAGCCAGTTTTAGTTGTTCAAATACAGACGATCGCAAAAAGTTGCGAAACCCAGCGAGCCTGTGGTTGACTCAGGGCCATGCGGAAATCAACTTGCCGATTACTAACAGTTGCGCTCCTCGTTAGCGTCGTCGCCATCGCGCAGGCGCAGGATCCTTCACTGAACCGTCTGGCCCGCACGGTCACGATCTATCGCGACACGTACGGCGTGCCTCACGTCTTTGGCCGCACTGATGCCGGCACGGCGTTCGGCTTTGCTTACGCCCAGGCTGAAGACAACTTCTGGCGTGTGGAAGAAAACTTTATTCACGCGTTGGGCCGTGCTGCTGAACTCTATGGCGAAAAGAGTCTTGAAAACGATCGACTCAATCGGGCGTTGGAGATCCCTCGGCTGGCTCGCGAGGAGTATTCACGGCTGGACCGTCACATGCGATCGATTTGCGATGGGTTCGCCGCCGGGTTCAACTACTATCTCGAGCGCCATCCTGAAGTGCGGTCACGTCTGCTGACGAAAATTGAGCCGTGGTACACGCTCGCTTTCATTCGTTATAACTACTTCCAGAACGGCTTCTCACGAGATCGAAGCTTCCGGCGAACCGAATTGCAAACTGCTGAGTTGGAGCACGATCTAAAACCACACACCGGATCGAATGGCTGGGTGGTTGGTCCAACGAGAAGTGCAACCGGCCACGCGATGCTCTTCATCAATCCACACCTCCCGTTCTTTGGTCCAGGTCAGGTTTACGAAGGCCACGTGCACAGTGATGAAGGTTGGAACTTCACCGGTTACACGCGTTTTGGATTTCCGTTTCCGTATGTCGGTCATAACGAAAACGGCGGCTGGGTCAGCACTGACAACGCAGCCGATCTGGCGGATGTTTACTTTGAAACCTTCGACGATCCGGCGCGTCCCCTCGCATATAAATACGGCAAGGATTATCGCCTCGCCACCGAACGCACTGAAGAGATCAAGATCAAAACCGCGACGGGAATCGAAACACGTCGCTTCACAATGCGCAAAACGCATCATGGCCCGATCCTGGCAGCGCGTGATGGCAAACTGCTTGCGATCCGGATGGCAAAGTTTGAAGCAGACGGATGGCTGCGCGAATGGTACGACATGACGCGAGCTACTTCACTCACTGCAATGAAGCGAGCGATGGCCCCGTTGAACATGCTTTTTGGAAACGTGATGTACGCCGACAGGCAAGGGAATACGTGGTATTTGTACAACGGCGCTGTGCCGCGACGCGATCCGCGGTTTGATTGGACCAGGCCGGTTGACGGCAGCGATCCGGCGACCGAATGGCAGGGCTATCACACGATCGATGAGTTACCGCAGTTAACCAATCCCAAAACCGGCTGGATGCAAAATTGTAATACGACGCCTTTCTTGCTCACGAGCGAGGGCAATCCCGATCCGAAGCAGTTTCCGAAATACATGGTCCAGGAGGGTGACAATCCGCGTGGCGCGATCTCGCGCGAGATTCTTGCGTCAAAACAAAAGTTTACGTTCGACGAGTGGACTCGTTTAGCGTTTGATTTGAAGGTCTACAACGCCGGCAAGCGACTGCCCGCATTGCTTGCGGCGATCAAAGCACATCCGTCAGCCCAGTTGCGCGAAGTTGAGGTTGAACTTGCCCGCTGGGATCACAAGAGTACAAACGACTCAGTGGCCATGACGCTTTTCAGTCTCTGGCATGATCGGGTTGCGAGAGATGGCGCGGAGGCGCCGGCGCAGAAACAGGTCGCTGCTCTTTTGGAAGTTGTCGATGAGTTGCAGCGAAACTTTGGCACGTGGAAAGTTGCCTGGGGTGAGTTAAGCCGGTTGCAACGGGTGGACGAAAGCAAGGGCGAACAGTTTCAGGATGCGAGACCGAGTATTCCGGTCAGCGGCGTGAACGGGAATGATGGGGCCGTGTTCACACTTTACGCGGCGCCGATGCCGGGGCAGAAACGACGATATGGTGTTGCGGGCGGAACGTATGTGAGCGTGGTTGAGTTTGGCCCACGCGTTCGCGCGCTGTCGATTCACACGTTTGGAGCGAGTGGTGATCCGAAGAATCGTCATTTCATGGACCAGGCGTCTATGTACGCGCGTGGCGAGTTCAAACCAGCCTGGCTCACCCTCGCGGACATCCGCGCAAACCTCGAATCGTCGTACCATCCCGGCGAAGAGAAGCGTTGAGTGAACTAGACATTTAGGCTCGCTCGGTGGGTCGTTTGAGCCCGTGAAGCGGGCGGAAGCATAAAGCCTGGGGGCGCAAGCCCCAGGAATAATAAATAAAGATAGCGTTCGAGCCCGCGAAGCGGGCGGAAGCATAAAGCCTGGGGCGTAAGCCCCAGGAATATTAAATAAAGATAGCGTTCGAGCCCGTGAAACGGGCGACAGCGTGTAGCCGTCCAGGCTGTCGCCCGTTTCACGGGCTCAATAATATTTATGGTGCAACTGATCCTGGGGCTTGCGCCCCAGGCTTTATGCTTCCGCCCGCTTCGCGGGCTCGGTCGTGAACACGCAAGTTGATCTAATTGATGGCAGTGCTCTATTAGGAATAGAGCACTACCTAATTGATATTAGTTATCGGGAGTCGTCGCGGCCGAGGGCGCGAACGTGAGGGGCGATGCCGCGGAGGATTAATCCTATTCCACCTGCTAGCAACACAATCATGACGATCGTATTGAAGAGACTGGTGCGCTCAAAATAGATATTGAGGTTCATTATTATTCCGGCGAAGATCACTACGACGCCTACCAGCAGCAGGAACCATCCGGCGATCGATTTACCGTTGAAGAACAAAATACCGATGCCGATAATCAGCGGCACTAACGACAGGCCGAACGTGTTGTAACCCCAGAGGGACCATGAGCTGCTTATCACCATCACTTTATTGGTGAGCAGGTACGCTCCGGCAATGGCCATGATCAGTCCCAGAATGAATTCGCCAAGCCCGCCTGGCGTTCCTCCAGCCCCACGCAGTTTCGACTCGTTGTTCACGGCGGATACTTAATCACGAAATAACGAGGAGGGCCAGTAAAAACTACTGAAATCTGTTCATCATTGAAATCTTGTAAATCATGTCAAAAGAAAAACCGTTGACAGGATTAACAAGATGAACAAGATATTCGTTATGAACAGGGTGTTGGCAAAAGTGTTTGCACTATTTCTATTTCACGGCTGTTGCCCGCTGTTCTGCTTTGCTCAACCGAAGCGTGTCGAGCCTGTGATCTTCAAAGAAGTTGCCTCACAAGTCGGGCTCAAGTTTCAGCATTACAACGCGATGACGGGCAAGTTTTATCTCCCTGAGATCACCGGCAGCGGCGCGGCTTTGTTTGATTTTGATAACGACGGTGATTTGGATGTCTACCTGGTCCAGGGCAATGCTTTGGAACCTGGCGTAAAACTTACCGACACGCTTTTCCCATGGCGTGGTCCTGATCCACCGCAAGGCAAACTCTTCCGAAATGATCTGGTGATTGGAAAGGAACGCCGCGCACTCGCTTTCACCGACGTCACGAAGCAAAGCGGAATCGTCGCTAACGGTTACGGAATGGGGGTCGCCACCGGCGACATCAATAACGATGGTTTGACTGATCTGTATCTTACGAATCTCGGTTCCAATCAACTGTATTTGAATAAGGGCGACGGCCGCTTTGTCGATATTACGAAAGCCAGCGGCGCCGACGATTCGCGTTGGACCACCAGCGCCTCATTTTGCGACTACGATCGCGACGGTTGGCTAGACCTGATGCTCGTGAACTACGCAGACTTTTCCGTTAGCAATAGTCCCAGTTGTTACGCTGCGACCACGGCACGAGACTACTGCACGCCGCGCGTTTTTCGCGCACCCGGAAATCGTTTGCTGCATAACAAAGGTGGGGGCGTTTTTGAAGATGTAACTGTTTCATCGGGAGTCAGCAAAGAGTTTGGACATGGGCTGGGAGTTGTCACTGCCGACTTCAACGACGACGACTGGATCGATATCTATGTCGCCAACGACGGCGATCCCAACCAGCTTTGGATCAATCAAAAGAATGGAACGTTTACCAACGATGCGCTCCTCGCAGGCGCAGCCGTCAACAGAAACGGACAAGCCGAAGCCGGGATGGGGGTTGATGCCGGCGACTTTGACGGCAATGGGACTGAGGACATTTTTATTACGCACCTGATGGATGAAACCAACACGCTTTACATGAATCTCGGTAAAGGTCTCTTCGAAGATCGCACGCGCGAGGCAGGGCTGGGCATGCCCGGTCGACGATTCACCGGGTTTGGTACGTTCTTCTTTGATCATGACAACGATGGCTGGCTCGATCTGTTTGTAGCAAACGGCGCGGTGCAACTATTGCCCGATCTTGTTCGCAAGCAAGATCCTTTTCCGTTGGGCCAACCTGATCAACTCTTTCACAATACCGGGAAGGGGAGTTTTGTTGAGATCGTCGATCAGGCTGGGCCGGAGTTGCAGTTACTCGAAGTCGGGCGGGGAGCGGCTTTCGGTGACGTTGACAATGATGGTGATACTGACGTGCTGGTTACGAATAACAATGGTCCAGTCAGGCTATTTCTGAATCAGGTGGGAAATCGAAATCACTGGCTAGGGCTACGGCTCACCGGACACAACGGCAGGGATATGCTCGGTGGGGAGATTGAAGTTGTTATCGCGAAGGATAATGTTTTGCGCCGGCGAGTCAGGACCGATGGCAGTTATCTTTGTGGAAACGACCCGCGTGTGCTTTTTGGATTAGGCGCAGCCACGCGCATCCAGAGCGTACGCGCACGCCGGCCGGATGGCACGTTTGAGGAGTGGAAAGATCTTCCGGTTGACCAATACACCACGTTGAAGTCAAAGAAATGAAATTTTTGCTACGCAAAGACGCAAAGATGCAAAGAGGGAATTCGATCTTCAAAATTCACTTTGCATCTTTGCGTCTTTGCGTGGGAAATCTCTTGCTTGCCTGTCTTGTTTTATGCGCCTGCAACCTCGTTAACTCGCAAACGAATCGAGACGATAGCCTTCTCCCTTCTCGAAAAGACCTCGTCGCAGTACATTTTCCCGATCTGACGAAGTTGGAAGAGCACGTTCGTGAACAGCTTACGACCTCTCAGGCATCGCTTACCGCAACCGTAAAAAAACCTTCCATCCCCGACACAACTCTCAGCGACGCGTACGGCAACCTGGCCCAGCTTTATCATGCTTATTCGCTCACCTCGCCGGCTCGCGAGTGTTATTTGAATGCGAATATTCTGGCTCCTAAAGATTTTCGCTGGATCTATCTACTCGCAAAGTTGGACCATCACGAAGGCCGCTTCGACGACGCCATTCGCCGCTACCAACTTGCCCGCACGCTGAAACCTGACTACGTGGCGGCACCGGTAAACCTCGGAAACATCTTTCTCGAACTGAATCGTCTGGACGAAGCAGCCGAAAACTTTAGGGCTGCACTCGCAATCGAGGCCGATAACCCGGCGACGCATTACGGATTAGGGCAGATGGCTTTATCGCGTCGCAAATATGCTGAAGCCGTTAGGCATTTCGAGAAAACCCTCGCCCAACTGCCGGGCGCTACGCGTGTTCATTATTCACTCGCGATGGCGTATCGCGGCCTCGGTGACGCCGAGAAAGTCAAAACGCATTTGGCTCAACAGGGAACTGTCGGCGTCCGCGTGTTGGATCCGCTTGTCGATGGATTGCAGGATCTGGTCCAGGGCGAGCGTTTGTTCTTGAGTCGCGGGAAGGTTGCGTTCGAGGCACAGCGTTATGCTGAGGCGGCGGCCGAGTTTCGCAAAGCGGTAGCCGCAAAGCCTGACAGTGTTACCGCGCGTATAAATCTCGGAGCTGCGCTGACGCAGGTTGGGGATCTAAAAGGGGCTGTCGAGCAATTTGAAGAAGCGATTCGTATTGAACCGGGGAAGTCGAACGCGCATTACAACCTTGCTGTGATTCTGATTCGTCAGAACGAAAACGCTAAAGCGATCGCTCACCTCCGTACTACGTTAACCATTGATCCCGGTGATCATAATGCACGCTTTGTGTTGGGCCAGGAGTTGGTTAAAACCGAGCAATTTGATCAGGCACTCAGCGAATTCTCGCGTGTGCAACAGGCGGATCCGAATAACGAAGCTGCGCTGCTGGCGCGTGTGAGAGTGTTGTTTCGGAGAGGGCAGTTCCAAGAGGCACTCGAAGCGGTTGAGAAAGGTCACGAGCAGTATCCGCGAAAGGGTCGCACCGTGATGATGTTGTCGTATCTGCTAGCGGCCTCGCCGGAGTTGCGGTTGCGAAATGGCGCGCGCGCCTTGGAATTGGCGCAACAGGTGTTCGACGCAAGCGGAAGAGCTCAGTATGGCGCGCTTGTAGCAGTTGCGTTAGCTGAGTTGGGGCGTTGTGGAGAGGCTGTCGAGTGGCAACGCCGCGCAATTGTTGGCGCTGAACAAGACAAGAACGCTCATTTGCTTCTCAGTTTGAAAACGCATTTACAGGTTTACGAAAAACAACCATGCCGTCCTGCTGGCGATCCGTCACTGATTGAATACCTGCTCCAACCTCCGCAGTTGTAGGGGCGGCCCTCCGTGGCCGCCCTGGCGTACGAACTTCTTGATCTCGCGATAAGGGAGCTACGGAAGGACGCCCCTATCGTAACGCTTTAGGTTTGACGATTTTGAGTTCCAGACTAGGGCGGCCACGGAGGGCCGCCCCTACAACGACGCCGATTAAGTTTTATTCGTATCTAAGCGCAACGAGTGGATCGACTTTCGCGGCACGGCGGGCGGGGAGCCAACAGGCAAGCAGGGCTACGATGAGTAGCAAGGCGGCGATGATGATCAACGTCAATGGATCGCTCGGCTTGATTCCGTAGAGTTGTTCGGTCATGCGCTGCTGCCATGTGTCTGGTCCAAAGTATTGACTCTGCACGAGTCGACTCATGACATACCAGAGCAATGCTCCGATGGACAGCCCGATAAGCACCAGTTTCATACCCTGACCGATCACGAGCCACAGCACACTGGTCATTCGCGCACCGAATGCCATCCTGATGCCGATCTCTTTTGTACGTTGACCAACCGAGTACGCTAACACTCCGAAGAGCCCGATAACCGCAAGCAGCAGCGCCACTGCGCCGAAGAAACTCAGCAAGCGCGCATAAAGCCGCTCCTGCCCCAACGTGATCTGTGAACGTTCCGATTGTGTGCTGACACCGGTAACGGGAAGATTGCTATCAAGCTCATTCACAACCTGACGTACGGCTGGAACCATCAGCGCGGGCTCTACTTCGGTACGCAGGGCGAAATTCATCTCCCCGATTGTGTCAACTGCCTGTCGCCACGACGTATAAAGCAACGGTGTGATCTCGTTGCGCTGGCTTTCGTACTTGGAGTCAGCTACCACTCCGACGATCTCTATTTCTCCCTTGTCGCCGTCGAAGATTACTCGTTTGCCGAGTATGTCCTGATTAGGAAAGTACTGCCGAACAAAGGTCTCATTAACAATGCCTACGCTCGGCGCGTGCTGATCATCCTGTGAGGTGAATTCGCGCCCGCGCAAAAACGGAATCTCCATCGTCGCAAAATAATTTTCGCGCACCATCTGCAACATCGAGTCACGCACGGGCACCGTCTCTTCGCTTTCGCCCGGCAAGCGAAAGTCGTTGAACCAATTGTTATTGGCGATGAGTTCGATGCGCGCAAAGGTGGCGCTTCGCACCCCGGGCAGCCCGTCCAACCTGTCAAACAGTTGCTGATAGAAGCGCAACTGCTGATCTTCTTTGTAACCGCTGTCCTGCGGTTTTAACTTGAAGACCAGGAGGTTCTCCTGGTTGAAGCCGAGTTTGACGCGCTGCAGATTGTAAAGCGTGCGAACGAACAAACCCGCTCCGATCAAAAGAACGAATGAGACGGCTACCTGTGCTACCAACAGTCCTTTACTTAACCGCGACACCGGCCCGGTTGAGCGACGGCTGTGTTTGAGAGCGGTGCTCAAATCGAGATTGGTCGCGCGCCATGCCGGAGCGAGTCCAAAGAGAATGCCGGTTAACAGTGAGACAATCAGAGTGAACGCTAACACGCGCCAATTCAAACTGAGATCAACACCGGTGGGTATCAACCCGGTCTCCGGGTCCGCAAGTGTTAGAAGCAAACCCTTACCCCAGAAAGCGAATACAACTCCGACAACTCCTCCCACGAATGCCAGCAACAAACTTTCAGTCAATAACTGACGGATCAGTCGGCGGCGTCCCGCTCCCACTGCGAGCCGGACACTGATTTCCGGACCACGCAACGCTGCGCGAGCGAGGAGCAGGTTCGCCAGGTTCGCACAAGCGATCAAAAGCACCAGACCCACGACGATGAACAGTCCATAGATCGTCGGTGCGTAACTCTTGCGTACGTCGGGCATTCCCCGGCTGCCTGACTCCGATAACAGTCGCGGATACTCTTTGGGTTCGAGTTGCGTCGCCGCTACCTGTTCGGCCCGGCGAGGAAGTGGCATTGCTTCGAGAGCCGCGGTTTGGAAAGCAGGATTCAAACTCTCACGCGCCTGATCTTCTGTTGCGCCTGGCTTGAGCCGGCCCATCACATTTAACCACCAAACGCCCGGTTCATTTCCCGTTACGAGATTGCTGTACTTGCCCATCACCAGCGGCTCGTGGGCGAGCGGAATCGTGACCGCGGGTATAAAGTCCACCTGCAACGTGCCGGTAAATCCGGGAGGAGTTACGCCGATAATCGTAAAAGATTGCCGGTTGAGAAGAAGCTTTTGACCAATAACAGTTCGACTTGCTCCATACCGCTCTTGCCAAAACTGATCGCTGAGAACTACGACCGGCTCCGCGCCTGGCTTGTTATCTTCGTCAGTGATTATTCGTCCTAGACTCGCTTGCACTCTTAGGCCGCCGAAATATCCGCCTGACACAGCTTGCCCGTTGATAGTTTCCGGTTGCTCCCCAATCTTTGCAGTCAGTTCACTCATTGGACCAAACGCAAAGAGATCGTTAAGCGGACTATCCGCGTTTAGTGTTTGCTGCATCCGCTCGATCACGTCAGATCTGAAAAGAGAAAGACCACGCATATCAGGCGGCGTGTCGACGTTTGATGTGCCGCTCATTCCGCTCGTTCTAAAGCGACGTCCCGCTTGCCATTCGAAAACGACCAGACGATCCGGCGATTCGACCGGCAGCGTCTTCAGCAGAACCGCATCGACTACGCTGAATAACGCGGTGTTAGCGCCGATACCGAGGCCAAGGGAAAGTATTGCAACCGCAGTGATAATCGGACTGCGACGCATCATGCGCGCCGCATAACGCAGGTCGCGAAGAAACGTTTCCAGTCCGGGTAAACCACGACGGTCACGGTAAACTTCTTTCATCTGCTCACGGCCGCCGAATTTCCTGAGCGCTGCAAAACGAGCTTCATCAGCACTCATGCCCTGGCGAAGATTGTCTTCAATCTGCATTTCGAGATGGGATTGAATCTCGTCGGCAAGTTCCTGCTCGAGATTCCTCTTCAAAAACAGACCTCGAAGTTTGGAGACAAAGATTCTTATCCAGTTCATTATTTTTCCTCGACGGCGGTAAGGAAACGAGTGACGATAGCGGAGGTTCTGTTCCACGCATTCTCTTCAGCGAGCAATTGTTTCTGACCTTTACGTGTGATCGAATAAAACTTCGCGCGCCGGTTGTTTTCCGAGACGCTCCACTTGGCCCGAATCCAACCGAGTTGCTCGAGTTTCAGCAAGGCGGGATAGATGGTTCCCTGGTTCAGTTCGAGCAGATCGCCGCTGACCTGCTCGATCCGCCGGGCGATTCCATAACCATGTAGCGTCCCCATCGTCTCCAGCGTTTTCAGAATCAGTAAGTTGAGTGTTCCGGGCAGGACTTCCTGCTTGGGTTCTCCCATGATGCCCTCCTGTGGGTAATCAACAGGAGTATACACGGATTAGACGGATTCTTGAAACCCGATCTACACGGATCTTGCAAAATGCAGGAAAAATCCGTGGCTTTGATCAGTGCAAATCCGTGCTCCTCTTGTTTTCCAATACGAGGCGAGGTATATTCCTATGGCCACGCCATAGGAGAAGGCTCAATGTCAACCAAGACTGAGATCTGGCAGGGAACGCTTGCCTTGATGATTCTCAAAACCCTCGACACGCTCGGCCCGCTGCATGGATATGGGATCGCCCGCCGGATCGAACAGACCAGCGGAGATCGACTCTCCTTAAACTACGGAACGCTTTATCCGTCGCTGCTGAAGCTGGAGCAGGAGGGTTGGATCGTTTCCGAATGGGGCGTTTCCGAAAACAATCGCAAGGCGAAGTATTACAAGCTCACCCGCTCGGGCCGCAAACAACTCGAAAGAG
This sequence comes from uncultured Acidobacteriota bacterium, assembly GCA_963708055.1. Classification (GTDB taxonomy): domain Bacteria; phylum Acidobacteriota; class Blastocatellia; order Pyrinomonadales; family Pyrinomonadaceae; genus PSRF01. The sequence continues at coordinate 5,764,430 of OY970193.1, forward strand.
AAGCGAAAGAGTGGAACCAAACCACTGCGATCGTCGCCCGGTTCTTTGAACCCATGGAGGAACAGTCATGAGACTACTACGCGCCTGGCTCTTGCGGTTCCAGGGACTGTTTCTGAAAAACGCGCGCGAACGCGAACTCGCGGATGAGCTTGAAAGCCACTTGCAAATGCATATCGACGACAACATTAGCGCCGGGATGTCGCCGCAGGAAGCAAGGCGCGTTGCTGTTGGGAGTGGTAGGACTTTATGGAGTGATTGCCTACTCGGTCAGTCAACGTACACGCGAGATCGGGGTCCGCATCGCGCTGGGCGCGCAACGCAGTATGGTTTACCGGCTCATTCTGAAAGAAGTGAGTGTGTTGGCGCTTGCAGGAATCGTGATCGGGACCGGCTGCGCGATGATCGCTGCGACGCTGATGCGCAAACTGCTCTTCGGCACACCGCCTTGGGATCTCACGACGCTGATTAGCGTCGCGGTTGTATTAGCCGGCTCGGCGTTACTGGCGAGTTTTCTTCCCGCTCGACGCGCCGCCTCCGTCGATCCGATTTCCGCTTTACGAGCAGAGTAATTTTTGCCGCAGATTTACGAACACAGATCAGAACAAAAAGAAAATTCTGATCCGCGTTCATCCGTGTGCATCTGTGGCTTCAAAATACTAGTGGTGTCTTACTTTGTGGTCCCTCTGCGTATCTCGGCGATCTCTGCGTATAAACCACTACTCTCACGCAGAGATCGCCGAGGTACGCAGAGGGCCGCAGAGTCAACTCTTGAATTTAAGACACTACCAAAATACTTGTTGACAAGAAATCCCACGCTTTCTACTATATCGCTGCTCGATATAGTTAAGACCATTTAATTACCATCGTGAAGACGGCTACTGACAAACCCGAAGCCTTCTTGCCGTTGACGCCGGCCATGTTTCACATCCTGCTGGCGTTGGCTGATAAGGAGCGTCACGGATACCACATCATGCGCGAAGTCGATGAGCGCACGAAGGGAGAGGTGAAGCTGGGGCCGGGCACGTTGTATGGCTCGATTAAACGAATGATCGCCGATGGATTAATCGAAGAACTCGATGAACGACCAGCACCGGATCTCGATGACGAACGACGGCGTTATTACCGTCTCACGGATTTTGGATACCGGGTTGCTTCAGCCGAAGCGAAACGCCTGGAACAGATCGTCAGATTAGCGCGTGCGAAAAAGCTCTTACCACGGACGAAGGTGGGTTGATGCCACAAGATGTGAGCCCCGAAAGGAAGTTTTTCCTTCACCTGTACTCGATTCTCCTGCTGGTTTATCCAAGAGAGTTCAGGCAGCAATACGGGTCGCAGATGGTCCTACTGCTGGCTGACTGTCAGCGGAACGTCGGCAGTCGTCCCGGTTTGTTCCGATTGTGGCTACGAACTTTGCTCGATCTTTTTCACACTGCTCCCATTGAACACTTACACTCTCTGCGAAAGGAGAACCACTTTATGAACAAGCTTCGCAATGATTTCGTCGCGCTGGGCGGCTGCCTGATAATAATTATCTGTGCCTTCGTGCTTCTTACTTACGGGCGCTCCAATCAAATCTCCTCAATTCTCCTTTTTGGTTACATACTTGATGCGCTGGTGTTCACAGGGATCGTTGGAAACTTGATCGTGTTCCTGCTGTCGAAGTTCACGTCACTGAATTCGCTGCGCGTTGCTCTCTGGACCTTTGCAATCGTATGCGGTGTGCCCCTGTTGGCATTGATGTTGATCGGCGGCCGCCTGGATCCAAATTTCCGCGCGGGAAACGTCGCCGTGGGTTACCTGGTGAGTTTTGTGTTTTGGTACGGACTCCACTGGCTATGGTCGCAGAGGTTGAAGCCTGAAACCACTTAAGCGCCGATCTGCTCGAGTAGGTTGCGCTCCGCTGCGTCTGGTTTTCGATTCAGTTGTCTGAAACGATCATCCATCCTGAGGAGCGCAATTGCTTTCTTGTCATCATCTATTTGAGTGATGGTGTTGAGTGCCTGATCGAAAAGCGTAGTTGCTTTGCCCGGTGTGTCAGTCGACGCGAACCGGTAGGCCACTTCAATCAGCGCTAAGGCTTTGTCATAGTTGTTCTCAAGTGTCGCGGCGCTCTCTTCAGCCTTGAGCAATGCTTGTGGCGTCCAATTAGACTCTCCTGATTCTTTCAGCACGTCCGCGATCCCAAGCCAGTAAGATGAGTAGTTTCTGGTAAGTGATTCAGCGACTTGTGACACGCCGCGAGTGTTACCCATGCGAGCGCACTGCTTTCCAACCAACTCGAGGGCTACATTTCGTTGTGCTTCTGTACTCAACTTCTTCGTCACTTGCAAACCTTTTTCGATCTGACCGGCGATCGTGTAAGCGACAGCCAACTCGGCTAGCACACTATCCTTCATCCACACTCCCTGCTCGCCGTAAGCGGGTTCGCTGACAACCAGTTCCAGCGCTTCCGACAACAACGTCAACGCTTGCTCGGTTTGTCCGGCCTTGAAATAGTGAACCGCCTCCTTCGACGATGCGCGGGCAAACTGGAATGGATCTTCGATCTGCTCGGCGGCACCGTCAGCCTTATCAAAATGGCCCAGACGCGAAAAACCGTCCACGATTTGTGTCAGGACCTCTCCAAGTGGAAAACTCGAAGGCAGTCCCGACACTGGCATGCCCTCGAAGTCGTCACACAATTCGAGAGATTCTGACAGAAGCTCGAGAGCGCGATCCGTGTCGCCAATCTCCTCGTAAACAGAAGCGATACCGATGAGGGCGTAGATCCGATCCTGCGAAAACTCGATCTCCTCGCTCGCGCTGAGCGACTCCTCAAGTAAGTCTGTTGCCTCTGACTTGCGATCGGCACGGTGGGCCGCGACGGCCAATTGGCCCAACGCGCTCGCGCGGAGATCGGGTGCGGATATTGAATGAGTCAACTCGACCGCCTGCGGATTCCCCTCAGCGATGGCGATGCGGCGGAGAGCCGGATCAGCATCGTCAAGTTGGTTTATCACTTCGAGCGCTTTATCGAAGTCGCCCTGTTCGGCGAGTTTGACGGCGGTCTCTTCGATTGCAGTGCTCCGGATGCCCGGATCGTCGATCGTTTGGAGTATCTCGTCGGCGTAATCTGAGTTCCCGGTAGAGATCGACACAGTCGCAACTTCGGCGAGTGCGTTTTCTCGCGCGAAGGGATCAGGGATCTTTTCGGCGAGTTGTACGGCATGGTCCAGGAACCCGAGTTTTGCATATCGAGCAGCTACGGCTCCAACTACTTCGGCATACACCTCGCCGTCGATGTTCTCGGCCAGTTTCTCGACCGCATTTAAGAAATCCTCGCCGTCGCTATCGTTGGTAAAATCAGTTTCAGTCATTTATTAACTCTAAGTGAAGTTAGAATGTTTGCGGCGGTAGACTAAACCGCGCACCGCCGGAACGCAAACAGCTATATTTGATTTGACGGGAAGAGTTTGGAACTGAATCAATTAAGTGACGTGCATTACGCAGATCGCTGTAAAGATTGGTAAAAGGGAGTAGTCAAATGCGTCGAAACCTCAAGCACTCAATTCCGGTATTTTTACTTTTCGTTATTGCCTTCACTTCATCGTTTCCGATTGCTACGGCGCAGATCACTGGGAAGCGCAATTGGACGCTTTCGTTTGGTATCTACAATATGTCGCGATCGAACGCGCGCGATTTGCCGGTGCAGGTGCTGGGCTTTGCCGGCGGAAAATTCAGGCCCCACGAGAAGACGAAATTTCTCGTGACGAAGGTAAGAAACAACACTAATAAACGAGTAAAAGGGGTCAAGTTTACCTGGTTTGTTTTTGACGCGTTCAACCTGGATGAGATGATTCAATCCGGACAAACCGGCAGAGTGGACCACGAGTTTGAGGCCAACACTCTGCGCAACGTTGATATTCATGTCTTTGATCTGGAGGACATTCCGCTTTTCCGCGACGGCAATCCGCAGGGCGCATTCCATCTCGAGGCTGCGGCAACCGAAGTGTTTTACGAGGATGGCTCGAGCTGGACCGCTGAGAGTATGCCGGGCAAAGTAAAAGCAAAGTAAAATAAGCCGTCGATTGTTGTCTTGTACGATTGGCGCCTTTAAGGCAAAGTGCGTAAGCGGAGGAAAAAGCTAATTGCATTCATCTCAAACCTCGGATGGCGAGGAGCTTTGGCAACAAGGTGAATACACGATCAGCACGGATCGTTCTCGCCTGGATTTAAACCTAATCCACGATTTCATCAGCAATCATTCATATTGGGGAACCGGTCGCGCACTGGAGGTTGTGAAGCGCTCGATCGAAAACTCACTTGCGTTTGGTGTGTACCACCGTGAGGAACAGGTGGGGTTCGCCCGAGTCGTAACGGACTATGCGACGTTTGCCTGGGTCGCCGATGTGTTTGTGCTACCCGATCATCGCGGGCGGGGCCTATCGAAGTGGCTCATGGAAGTTATCATCGCCCACCCGCAACTGCAGGGATTTCGCCGTTGGGTACTGGCAACCAAGGACGCACACGGACTGTACGAGCAATTTGGTTTTATCAAGTTGCACCGCCCCGAACGATGGATGGAACGCCCCGATCCGAACGTCCAGGAAAGCCCGGATTACTGGCGGCCTTAACCATCCTGAAACTTCTGCTTCCTGGTTTGCACTTACTAGTTGCATGAGATCCGTTGCTGCCATTTTTCTTCTCGTCCTGGCTTGCCTTGAAGTAACTGCGCAAACACGCTCGTTGCGGCCCGATGACATGTTTCAATTGCGGCGCGTGGGTGCGACGGCATGGGCGCCGAACGGGCAATACGCATCAATCGAAATTTCAAAACCGAGTCGGTGGTTAGACGGTGTTCCGGCGAACGATCTGTTGCTCCTTGATGTTAAGACTCGAGCTGTTCGCCCGTTGAGTTCGAGATCCTCCGCGTACATCGGATACTTCAACGCTATTTGGTCGCCTGATAGTGAGCGCGTGGCGTTTCTGTCCGTAGATCGAAACGCAGTTGTGCGTGCGTGGGTGTGGACCGTGGGAACGGCGACAGCGTCAATGGTCCCTAATTTAGAACCACGCATCGGGTTTAACGACCCGCCGATCGCGTGGATCGATGGCGATCGTCTGGCGGTTATGTCGTGGGAGCCGGACGCCGTACGAAGTGGAATACTACATGTTCGCGTGTTGCGCGGGCGGAATGCGGCAACCGCGTGGCAACGAGCGAGCGAGGGTAAGACTGCATCCGTTTCAGTGGTGGAATCGCCCGCCCGGCCGGAAACTGATGGCCCAGGTGTTGAGCTGGTCACAGTTGATCTCAGCACGCGTGCGCAGAAACGTCTGGCGCGGGGCCGTATTCATTCGCTTGCGGTTGCGCCTGATGGTTGTTGTATCAGTTTTCATCGCAACCAACTGGGAACGGTTTCTTCGTACTTCGCCGCACAAGTGATGCGTATGTTGCAGACTGAGAAAGGCGCCATGGGCATGAGTGGACCACCATGGAAAGAGCCGGATCGTTATCGAGAGAACAGCGCTATTTATCGCGCGGACAAGGTCGAGACGCCGTTGCTGTTGATCCACGGTGAGCTGGACTTTATTCCGATTCAGCAGGCGGAAGAGTTTTTTACGGCGCTGTTCAGACAAGACAAGCGCGTTACGCTGCTGCGGTATGCGGGAGAAGGCCACACGATCGTTGACCGTACGAATGTGCTGGACCTGTGGCAGCGTTTGGAGAAATGGTTGGCTGACACCATGGCCCCAAAGTCCACGACTAGTCGTTAAACCTGGCATCGTTGTAGGGGCGGCCCTCCGTGGCCGCCCTTGTCTTGAACTCAAAATCGTCAAACCTAAAGCGTTACGATAGGGGCGAGACAAAGAAGTTCGTACGCTAGGGCGGCCACGGAGGGCCGCCCCTACGATTACGGTTGACGTTTCTTTATTATCTGATCGATTGATTTATCTAAAGCGCCTTTCAGATTGCTGTTTAACTCCAACGCTTTGTCAAACTCCTTTTGCGCTTCGGCATCCTGCCGGCGCAGCAACTTAATCATCCCTCGATTTGCGTACGCCGAGGCGTGCAGCGGATCGAGTTCGATCACCTTCGTGAAGTCAGCCGACGCGCCGTCCAGATCTCCAGTAGCCGCGCGCAAAACGCCTCGCTCGTACCACGCATCGACATATGCCGGGTTAATCTCGAGCGCGCTGCTTACATCCGCGATGGCGCCGTTGAGATCGCCTTTGTGCTTGCGCGCGAACGATCGGTTGAAGAATCCGAGCAGTCCCCGCGGGTTGAGCTCGATCCCTTTTGAATAGTCGGCGAACGCACCATCCACATCACCTTTACGCATGCGCGCCAAACCACGACCCACAAACGCCCGCGCATTTCCGGGGCTCAGTTCGATGGCTCGTGTAAAATCGCGAATCGCCGCATCCAACTCTCCCTTGGCATCGTTCGCGATTCCGCGATTAAAAAAAGCGTCAGCATAATCCGGTTTCAACTCGATCGCTTTGTTGTAATCGATAATCGCGGCGTCGTTATCACCCTTGTCCTTCAGCGTCGCGCCGCGGTTAAGGTAGGCTTCGATCATCGGGTTTAACTGGATTGAGCGGGTGAAGTCGTTAATCGCGCCGTCGAAATCTCGCTGCCGCTTTCGCACCAGGCCGCGACTAAAATAGGCTGCGCCGTAGTTGCGATCGAGTTCGATGGCACGCTCGAAGTGGGCGAGTGCGGTTTCGAGGTTTCCGGCGTCGAGTTCGGTCGTCCCGAGCTTGAGGTAGTCCATCGCCAGACGTCGATTCACCTGCGAGAACCCGTCACCCGGGTTAACCAACAGGCTAATCAAAAACAGCAATACAATTGCGCAGCGACGAAGCATCGCAGTGGATTTGGTGGTTGAAGATATCGCCTTTCGCAGTTGAAGGCTAGGGTGCTGTCTTAAAATAAATTCTCTGCGGCCCTCTGCGTAGTCTCCGCGATCTCTGTGTTACATGCGCTCGTATCGATGAGAGCGCAGAAATTACGCAGAGGCCGCGGAGGTGATTATTCTAAAAAGGATACTTCCAAGGCTAGCTTGAGATAACAATGATTGTTTTGGGTGTGATAAATTCTAGCGCTGCATGTCAAACAGAGTAGACGACGATTGGTTAAATGGTCGCGCTTCACTGGGCGCCGCCGCGTCGTGGACGGCTGAAGAGATTCGCCTGATTGCAGACCTCGGTTACGCTCTGGCGGATTACGGTCGCGACGAGGAAGCGCTCACGATTTTCGAAGGCCTCGCCGCCCTCGCGCCTGCGACCGGGTACTTCCAATCCGCCCTCGGCGCTTTGTTGCTGCGCGTGGGCGAGTTGGAGCGTGCGGAACAGCATCTCAGCGCTGCTCTCGCCGCTGACCCTAATGATATGGCCACCCTCGTAAACCGCGGCGAACTCTACATGCGTTTGGAGCGCCGTGACCTCGCCATGAAAGACTTCATGACCCTGCTTGAACTGCCGCAGGTTCAAGCCGAGTCCGACGACTCCCCGTACGTCGTTCGTACGCGCGCCCTCCTCTCAATTCTGACCCGCGGCGAAAGCCCGTCAAACGGCAAGTAAATCCGCTTCCGAAAAAATTTTTCCCAGTCACGCAACTTTTTCCAAATCCATCCGATAAGACTGATACGGAGCAGTATCTTTTGTTGCAATAGTCGAAATTGTGGGAGGAAGACCATGAGTGATGCCATTTCCGCAATCATCCCCCAAATCGCGTCGCAGGCCACAAAAGCATCCGGGGTAAAGCCACCGGAAACAGTCAGCAAAAACTTTCAGGCAGTTTTACAGGACGGGGAAACCCGGCCGAGAACTGTCCAAACGCCTGAGCCGGAAAAAAAGACAACCGAAGGCGTTTCCGGCGCGAGCCTGGAACAGTTACGAGATGAATTGTCTCGGCGCCTCGATCGTATCCCGAGCAAAAACAACAAGTCCTTCAACGATATGTGGCCTGAGCTGATGCGCACGAACACCCGGATGGGTCTTTTGCGCGAAGCCATGAAGGGCGTCGACAACACTCCGACCGGCACAAATCTCAAGGGTGTGTTTGGCAAAGTCGAAAATGAGTGGTTCAACCTGGAACAGGTCATGCGGTCTGACAAAGACCTGTCGTCGGGCGAACTCCTGGGTTTGCAAGCGCGTCTCTATCAGGTTTCACAGCACATCGACGTCATGAGCAAAGTGGTTGACCAGATGACGAGTGGGATCAAGACGATTCTGAATACCAACGTCTGAGTAAGGAGCTGTTGAGATGGCAATCGTAGGCAGGGTTGTCGCCCAAACCGGTAATACTGAACCGATTTCTCGGAAGCCTAAAAACGCATCGGCGGCAAACTTCGACAACAGTTTGAACAACGACGCCGTTCTGGCCGGCGGCGGTTCACTAGCGCATGTCGAGGCACCGGAAGCCGCGTGGTCGGAAACAGCCCGGCTGCGGACGATCGAGGAATTGCGAACACTGCTTCGCGCGATTCAGTCAGGTGTCACCGATCAATTTCAACTCACTGATCTGATCTTTTACGCGCGTCATCCGGAGCTGGTTGGAGTTCCACTTACTAAAGATGAGCAGGTGTTGTTGGATGAGTGGAACGCGATCAGCGCGCTGCTTGTACATCCGACGCTGAACGAAGTAGGAAACCTGCTTGGCGCGAATGTTGTCGGTGGCGAACTTGATCCCAACGAAATGCAGTGGGCTTTTGAGCGGGCAGCGCAATCACCGCTCAATGTCGACCGCACTCGCGGAGACAGTAGCAGATTCGATCAGGTTATTTTCCAATCGGTCCAATGGTGTCCGGGATTGTCTCCGTCAATCCTGAAGAGCCTGCTGGCGCAGGAGTCAAACTTCAATCCGACGGTTATTAATCAGTACGGCTATGCCGGAATCGCTCAGTTTGGACGCACCGCCGCGAGGGAAGTCGGTCTTCAGGTAGGAATCGCCGGCAGCGAAATGGACGAGCGCTTGAATCCTTACAAAGCCATTCCCGCAGCGGCACGTTTGCTAAATCTTAAGGCGCAACGACTTGGCGATCTCGCATTCTCGCGTTACGGGCAACCGGACGGAGTTGAATTCTGGAAGTTTGTGCTCGCGGCTTACAACGGCGGTGAAGGGACGGTTGCGTTAGCGATGGGTCACGCTTATCGCAACGGACTGGAACGGGCGAAATCGCAGGGACTGGTTGGCTACGATGCCGTCAGCTTTGCTCGAACCTATGCTTCGAAATGGGAAAATATCAGGGCCGGTGGCGAAGATTCACCGCTTGGCCTCGCGGCAGCACGATACTTTCCATTGTTGGCTAACGTGAAGTACCACGAGATTGCTAACTATCCGACTGAGATAGTGACGCGCTCGTTACACGCTCGGATCTAATGGAGCGGCGATGACTTTCAAAATCAGCGATGGCCAGCTATTAAACTCTGAACCGAATACCGGGAATAATCCCGCAAGGACCACTTCCACCACCGGCCCGAATCCTACCGGGGTAACGACCAATCCACCGCTCGGGAACGACATCACGCCAACACGCCAGCGCGAGTTGGAAACACTCGGAAACAATCGGCGTTCGCAATTCGAAGGTTTTCCCCATAACAATGGAAACGGTAATGGAAACGGTAATGCCTATGGACACCGTCGTCACAATTCCGGTCCTTCGCCGAATTTCAATCCGCCGTCCGGATCTGAGGGAGGGCTCGGACTAAACCTCAGTGGGGAATTACTGGGCCTCGAGGTTGGGGCAAGGGTCCGCATTAACAATTCACAAGAAGGTGGTCCGTCGCTCAATTTCCGTAACGATGTCAGTCCTAATTTTGATGGTCGTTCGCCTACTGATATTCGAACTGGGGTTGATCTTCGATCCGGTAGTGAGATTCGTTCCAGTGTAGACGTGCGTATCGGTGTTGAAGCTCGCACCGGAACTGACGTCCGACCTGGTCTCGATGCTCGCCCGGGAACTGACGTTCGGCCACCGGCTGACACCCGCATTGGCACCGAAGTTCGATCGGGAAATGATGCCCGTCATGATTTTCGTCATCCGCACCACCAAGACGGCTTTCGATCAGATCGCTCGAACAATGGTCATGGTCCAAAACACGCCGATCACTTTTTGCGCGATACGATTAACACGCTGCGACATGAACTCAACTCGTTGCGCGTTGAGTTGAATCGAGGACCGGACCGCAGACCGCTCGGGCTTACTGAACGGCAAGTCGATCGGGTGCTGCAAATTGCGACACGAGGATTTGAAGATCGACTTGGTCATGGCGAACGAGTAGACAGAATCGCGCGGCAGATTAGATCCGACATGTCGGCAGTTATCCGGCTTGACGATCACTTTTCGCGTCTGGAGCGAGTGGGCGGCGAGCCGGTGCGACGCGCATACGAGTCAGTATTGAGCTTCGTTTTGAGCCGGAGCGAATCGGAAATAAATCGGTTGCCATGGATACCGGAGTTGTTGCGGGATCTGCGTACTGGCGCTTTCCTGCATCCGCGAGACATCGACGCGCCGTTTCCGCTTACCGGCCGCGCACGGATCGTCAGTGAAATGATGGCGCTGATGCGGACGCTCGAAGCCATCGAAAGGTTTATCACTGAAACTCGCGCCGAGCCATTTACGAAATTCATGGGCGATTGGTCGCTTTTCTCGTTTGGCAGAGTTCCGGGTCTTATTGGCGCTGAAGCGATGGAGGCACTTGCGAAAGCGCTTGCGAATTCAGGCCCGATGCTTCCGGGGATGGCCGGGAGAATGGAAATCCTGCGTCTGGTTGCGGCGCTCAACGGCGTCATGACTGATAGCACCGGGCGACCATTGATCATGGCAGACGGTATGCCGTTAAAACTTGGAGAGTTGCTCTGGTTCAATGCTCGCCCGGCGATGCTCGATTTATGGGCGGGCGACAGGTTGTCGAACAGACTTTATCCAACGCTGCTTCAGGGGTTTGATGCCGTCTATTCGCTGATGGGATTTGATGGTCGATCATTGACGCTGCCACACTTTATCGCGATACAGTCGCAGATTAATGCGTCTGAATTTGAGTGGTTTTTCGGGCGTGAGACGGTCAAAGAACGATGGTTGCGAGCGGCGATCGAGTTTCTGAAAGACTCCATATCGTTTGATCACAACGTGCTCGGAGAGATGCTCGAGGAAGCAGTTACGAACGACAGATTCCATTTCGCCGTGATGCGCGGTACGGTCGAAGACGGCACGCCTGTTACCGGATCGTTTTCGTTTGAGCCTGCACCGGCCGGGTGAGTTCAACCAGATGAGCGCCACTCTCGAATACGATCAACGATCCCTGCAACATGAGCAGCGAATGCTCAATCTGTATCGCCACGGCGCGACGAGCGATGGCGAGCTGCTGCAACCACTCGCCAATGCCTGTTGGCGCGCATCTGCTTTCGACTGGCGCACACGAGCGGATGCCCGTTCGATCCGCGACTTGTGGGAAGAAGCTGCTCGAGCACTCGCCGAAGGCTTTCTGCGAAAGCGCGCCGGGTTTGATTGCAATCATGCTGATCTGCTGCTGGCTTTGAATCTCGCGATCGGTTCCAGGAATTTTGAGCTGGCCGGTAGTCTCATGCATACCGTGCCCGCAGTGACAGCCGGTGGCCGGCGCAGTGCGCGCTCGCCTCGACTCCTGCTTGAAGGTTATCTCATGACACTGCGTGCCGTGGTCGAGCGACGTAAAGAGCATGCTCGTGCGGCGCAAGGTTTACTTGAGGAAGCGGCGGCGGAGTTGGACGAGGAATGGTGGCGTGAGCAGTTTCCTTCAGAAGATGAAATGGCCTGGCGGATTACGGAACACGAGGCCATTCGCGGTCTCCTCGGCGTAATTGCCCGACTGGTTCAAAAACAGTCTTCGAAATGGGAGAGCAATCAGAGTAGTGAGTCTGATTTCGATATCTCGATTTGTATTGAGTTTGTGTCGTTGATGGATGAGGTTCTGCTGGCGCTCGATCGTTTTATCGAATCCGAGATCAATCATCGACCGAAGTTATACTTTTGGCTCCCTGGGATCGCACTTAGCATTCTCGCCGAACGCGCCGGACTTTCTTTGGAATGGCTGCAAGTTCGCCACGAAGATAACCAACCCGGCTACACCCGCCTCCCGCTGGATCTCGTAAGTTAAGAAAGGCTTTGCCTCAAAAGTCATCTTGAAGGCCACAAGAGGCACACAAAGCACAAATGAATTCTTAGCGGCGGAGGTAATCCTTAAGGTTTTAATCATTTGCGCTTTTTGTGCTGTTTTGTGGCTTACTCTCTGTCATTGAAAAAGGACTTTTGAGGCAAAGCCGTTAAGAAATCAGAGGTATCACTGTAGGGGCGGCACTCCGTGGCCGCCCTGGTCTTGAACTAATAATCGTTTCACCTAGAGCGACACGATAAGGGCGCCCGTCTTTGGCTCTCTTATCGGGAGACAAAGAAATTCGTGCGCCAGGGCGGCCACGGAGTGCCGCCCCTACAACGATCCATCTGATTAATACCTTTCGGCGAGGGCGGGGGCGGCTTTGGCTGTTTCGTGGACGACGGGTGCGACGACCGCGTTTTGTTGGCGCATGGAGATGCGCGCGACCGGTTGAACGTTCAACTCCGGAGTTAGCTCCTGATAGGAAAGCACCGCAAGTTGCGGAAACTCGAGTTCGACCATCTTTCGCACAAACCTACGTAACTCCATATCCGTGATGGCAACCGGCTTTTGCGCTGTAGGCGAGAGGTTCGCAAGCTCGCGGCGAAAAGCGGCGAGAATGTCGTGGGCCAAACTCGGATCGAGCGAAAGAAACGATCCGGTTGAAGTGCGCCTGATGGCGCCACGAATCACGTCTTCAATCTCCGGATCGAGTAGATACGCAAACAGAATGTCTTTGCCGCCGGTGTAACGGAAGGCGAGATAACGCTTCAACGATGCGCGAATGTACTCGGTAAGCATTACCGGATCCTTTTCAATCCGGCCCCACTCAGAAAGCGCGTCAAGGATGGTCTTGATATCGCGCATCGAAATGCCTTCCTGGACCAGCCGCTGTAACACTTCAGTAAACTGATGTATGCCGAGCGTCTTCGGCACGACTTCCTCGACGAGCTTCGGAACGCCGCGCGCCGCGAAGTCGAGATATGCCTGCGCTTCCTGAATGCCGATAAACTCATGAGCGGATCGTTGCATCACGCGCGAGAGATGCAGTGTGATCACTTCCGCCGGTTCCCATACTTTCAATCCGGCGAGCTCGGCGATATGGCGTTGGTTCGCGGGAATCCACGCGCCGGGTTTCAAGTCCGCGGGATTTCGTACCTCTTCGCCTTCAAGCCCAAACACTTTGATGTTCTCGGCCGAGTCGTTAACAAACAGGCAATCGGGTTTGAGCGTGCCGTAAACAACCGGCACTTCTTTGATCGCGATGAAATACTGATTAGTTTTGAGAGGCGCGTCGCCGCTGACGTAAACGCTCGGCAAAAGCACTCCCAGATCGTAGTAGACGGCTTTTCTAAGCTCCGGCAACTCTGCCCGAAAGCGCGCGCCCGACTCCGTTTTCGGATCGATCAATGGCGTTAGCGACTTGCTGACAACAACTGCCAACGGAACCGCGAAGGTTGGCTGAATTTCTTCCGCGCCCGAAGCGCTTCCGGCTTTAGCCCGCAGCTCTTCTTCAGCCCGAGCTGCCTCACTCTGTTTGCGATGAAGGAAAAAGCCGTATCCGCCAATAGCGGTTCCGATCAGCAACAGTTCCACGTACGGCATGTTCGGAATGAACAACGCGAAAAAGGAAAAGACGTACAGGAATCCCATCGCGACGAACAGTGGCTTAGGATCGGAGAACAATTGCTGCTTGATATCGCTGGCAATGTTTGATTGGTCGTCTTCGGTGGCCACTCGAGTTACTACAAACCCCGCTGAGATCGCGACTACAACGGATGAGATAACGGTAACGAGCCCGTCGCCAATCGACAGGATCGTGTACTTTTGCGCCGCTTGCGCGAACGTCATGTTTTTGTAAATGACGCCCACCGCGAGACCACCAACGATATTCACAAACCAGAGAATGATGGTGGCAATTGAGTCGCCCTTTACGAATTTGAGTGCGCCGTCCATCGCACCGTAGAGTTGTGACTCTCTCTGCAACGATGATCGCATTCGCCGTGCTTGATCCTGCGTGATCAGGCCCGAACGCATATCTGCATCGATGGACATCTGCTTGCCCGGCAGTGCATCGAGTGTGAACCGCGCCGCCACTTCCGCGACACGTTCCGAGCCTTTGGCCACGACAATAAACTGCACCACCAGGATCATGATGAACATCACTACGCCGATCACGATATTGCCGCCGGCGGTGATCTTCCCGACTACCTGGATAAAGTCACCCGCATCGCCCTTCTCCAAAATGCTGCGCATGATCGAGACGCTCAAACACAGGCGAAAGATCGTGGTTACGAGTAAGAGCGTTGGGTAGGACGTCAGTTGAGCAGGACTCGAAATCGACAACGATTTCATCAGGACGATGAACGAGAGCGCGAGATTCGAGATGACCAGCAGCGTGATGATGATCGGCGGTAACGGCAGAAACAAGGTGGCGATGATCAACATCACCACGATCGGCAGCAGGATCGTGATGTTTTGCGACAACGCCTTCACAATGAAGTCGCGACCGATTAGCTGGCTGGGCCACTGCATTGTGAGTTTCGGGTTCATTTTCGAAGTCCAGTTAGACGGAGACCGCAACTATGAGTAATTCAGAATCAGAAAAATAATGACCGCGCCCACGATCGTGCCAATCACCATCAGCGAAAGCTCGACAAACGTAAAAACTGAAATGATTTCCTTTTCGCTCGTGATAAGCGCCCCCAGCTTCTGCAAGGGGTTCTGAAGATGACTTCGCTCGACTCCGGCCGCGGGGCCGTTTTCAACCGCGGGTGCATTGTCTTCGCGGAGCGGCCGAGGCATTACAGAGTCGAGGATCACAAGCGACGTTGGTTCGTGAAAGGTCAGTACGAGGGGAGTGTTATTCGCGTTATTTCTGGCCGGCGAATTTAGAAACACTTGATCACCGTCGCGTAATCGTCGTTCAGTTTCAACTAGTTCGCCGTTGACTGTTATGGCGGCGCCGGTTTGTGGCCGGAGTACCACGCCACTCCAGTCTTTGTGGACGAGAGCACAAAGATCGGCGATTGACGAAATATCAACGCCGAAATGCTCGCCGGTCGCGTCCCAGCCCAATGGCATTTCGTCGAGTTCAATTGGTATTCGCCCGCCGGACTGATCTCCGCCGTCGACAACAAAGTAGAAGCGGTCTTCGTCGGTGCGGAGACTATCGAGTATGGCAGCAAAGCTCCGCGGCGCATTCGATCGATTCGCATCAGGCAAAGGAACTTCCCTGAGAACGACCGCATCCACGTTTCCTCTGGCATCCGAATTAACGTCTGGTTCGCCGTCGAACGCAACGCTGATCTGGTAAGTCCCTAAAGCAAGCACATCTCCGTGCTTGAGCGGCTGCGACAAATTCAGCTCCAGCATTTCGCCATTAAGCGAAGTGCCTTCGGCCTGATTGATAATCTGCGGTTCAGTTTCTTCGAGAACAATTACGATCTGTTCGCCTGACAGGACGCTTCCGTTCAGAGATAAGCTGGCATCAGGTGAATTGCCAATCGTTATGCGTGGACCAGTGAAGGTCTGATCAAAGAAAGGCGGTGAGTTGGTATCCTCCCACTGATACCTGGCGCTGAGTCGTATCCTCATTATGACCCCAAAGTTCTTCGGCGTTCATCTCCGACGAACGCAATTAAGTAAACGCATGGGGGATGTGACGAATAAACCGGCAAGCGATTCATTCAACGTCAACTTGAAGGTTGACACGCAGCGGTTAATATCTTATTACACGAGTCAACTCGGTGGCGACCCCCACGTCGGCTTAATCCCCCAGGAACAAAAAATGGATCAACCACTCAAAGAACTTCACAGTTCATATTTGTTTGAGGGCGGGGAGTCTGCTAAAGAGCAGGCAAATGATCTTTCAGCGTTCCTCAAATTTCCCTCCCTCAGTCGATTATTTCAAGGACCCGACCAGACCGCGCTGGCAGAGATGCGATCGCGCTTAACTCAAACAAATCAACACTTAGAGCGAGTCATCAGACAGGGGACTAAACAGGATTCCGAGCGAGCAGTCCTGGCATTGCGCTCGTACAATTTGACGCTCCAGTTGCTGAAAGAATTGGAAGACAACCTGCGTGATGCGGCGAAATAAAAGTCGTCCCAACGCAACTTTTTTTTCTTCGCACCGATAATCTTTGTACAGGTGAGTCTAAATGAGTTTAGCCACACCAAACTGAGAGAAATAGATCAGTTGTATTGCTCTTGTGTGATATTTCGGAGATATGGAGGGCAGCATGGGGGATCCAATCTTAACTTCGGTGCAGCAACCGCAAACAGATGTAATAACGCCTCCACCCGTTCAGCAAGATCCAAAGCCAAAAGAGCCAGGCACATTCAGCAAGATTCTGGGTAGTGTGCTCGGCGGCGCCGTGAACGTTATCGCTCCCGGAGCGGGAAGTTTAATCGGCGGGCTGGTGCGTGGCGGGGGACTGAATTACGCGGCCGACATGGAAGTGATGCTTCAAACGGCCGCTCGCCAACAGACGCAGTTAATTGGCGTCCAGATGAGAGTGAGCGAGCAGACGCAACAATTCGCCGCCGTTTCAAATCTTTTGAAGGCAAAGCATGATGGCGAAATGACGGCGGTTAATAACTTCAAGTCGTCGTAAAGCACTCGCGAGCTCTAAGAAAAGAATTTTTCCCCACGCAAAGACGCAAGGGCGCAAAGCGCTGTTGCGTTTTCCGGATTTCCTTTGCGTCTTCGCGTCTTTGCGTGGAAGGTCTTTAGAGAAAGTGGCTGTCGGGTGAAACTGGATCAGGTAAAACCAAGCGATCAGGAGTTGCGAGTGATCCTCGAAGCAGGATTTGCACTCCGCTACGCGCGGCGCTTGGATGAAGCTGCCGACATCTTTTCGGGCGTGATGGCGCTCTTGCCTGAGTCAGACCTGCCGCAGGTGGCGTTGGGAACAGTGGAACTGGAACGCGGAAAATTTGCCGAGGCTCAGGCTGCCTGCGAAGAGGTTTTGCGCCGCGATCCGGACAGCCTGTATGCGCGAGTTCATCGCGCCGAAGCGCTACTCTTTCAGCACCGCAGAAGTGAAGCCGAAACTGAGTTGAACTCCATCATCGCGGCCGACCCCGCATCCCCACACAGCCGAACCGCGCGTGCATTGCTGGAAGCCGCTGATTTAATCTGTGCTGACGGTAGCCAATAGTATGGAAGAGTCAGGTAGAGGCAGATGAAAGTTAACCGACCGGGCGATCCTTTGACCGGCTCAACGGATCCACTCGAACCGCGGGATCTGCAGAACGTCGTCAAGGGGGAACGTTTCGAGGCCGTCCTTTCGGAACTCGAAGGGCAGGCCGGCACAACCGCGAGCAACATTGTCGACAACTCGCTCGCAATGAGCTCGACGCGCGCGGCTCTGACGAGTATTGCGAAGGGAGCCGATCTGGCGAATGCCAGCCAGGCTTTAGCAGCCGTTAGAGAGTCAGCGCGATTCATGATCAGTTCGCGTTTGAGTGAGCAATATCGCACCACGGAGGAAGGTGAGAGAGTCATCGAGGGTTTGAGCGAATACGTGGCGTCTGATCCTTTGCTGAAGTCGAAAATCCTTTCCATCCTGCAAAAGGTCAAACTCGCCTAAGCTCTGGTAGTGCTCTATTTGGATTTCTCTGTGCAACCTCTGTGTTCTCTGTGGTTGTTGGATCGTATATCAACATTAACCACAGAGACACAGAGAACACAGAGGTTGCACAGAGAAGAAGTTTTATAGGGCACCGCCTCAGCTCCAGACAATTCTCACTATCGGAAATGTCACAAGGTGGCGAGAAGACAGAACAACCGACTGAGAAGCGGTTGCGTGATGCCCGGAAAAAGGGCCAGGTCGCCAAAAGCCAGGACCTGACCTCCGCGTTGCTCCTGGTCACGGCCGCCGCAATTCTTGCCCTCGCCGGAACTCAGATCGGAATCCAACTTACCAACACCATGCGCGATGGATTACTGCGCGCAACCACTTTGAAAGGCGACTTTGATCAAGCCGCCGCAGTTGGTCTGATTTGGTCGAGTATCCAGACAATGGGCCTGGTGCTGGCTCCGTTGCTGATCGCGTTGTTCGCGATCGCGTTGCTGGTGAGTTATCTCCAGGTTGGACCAATCTTTTCCTTCGAACCGATAAAACCCGATCTCAAGAAACTAAACCCCGCCGAAGGTTTCAAACAAAAGTTTCTCAAACCACGGCCTTACGTCGAGCTCGTCAAGTTGATCATAAAGATGACGATCTCCGCCGTGATCATCGGCGCGGTCATCTGGAATAACCTGCCCGATATCATACGTTTGACCAGCCAGAACGTTGATCGCTCCATGGCGTTCACCGCTGCGATTGTTTTTGAAATCGGCTGGAAGCTGGCGGTTGCGTTTGTGGTGCTTGGCATAGCGGATCGCTTTCTGCAAAAGTTTCTTCATTTGAAGGAAATGAAGATGACGAAGCAGGAGGTGAGGGAAGAGTACAAGGAAACCGAAGGAAACCCGATCTTCAAGAATGCGCGGCGCCGGCTTTATCTGGAAATGCTGCAACAGTCAATGATGGCGGCGGTGAAGAAGGCTGACGTGGTGGTAGTTAATCCGACGCATGTAGCAGTGGCATTGAAATACGACCGCTCTGAGATGGAAGCGCCGCTCGTGGTCGCAAAAGGCGCTGATCTCATGGCGGCGCAAATTCGAAAGATAGCAGCGGAGGCCGATGTTCCCACCTATCGCGATGTGCCGCTGGCGCGGGCGCTGTACGACATCGATATCGATGCATCAATTCCGGAAGATCTTTATGAAGCAGTTGCAGAAGCGCTGCGTTGGGTTTATCAATTAGCTGAAGAGAAGAAAGGCGTAGCGAGTCATGGCTGAAGTGCGTGGCATTCCGGATTCCACTCTGCCGGTAAACCAGAAGATTGATGATCCGGTCAGAAGAGCTCCAACGCCGACTGGTCAGCCGGCCGTGCCGGAAGTGCCGACCGGACCACCTGGACCACTGGGCCAACCCACCGGCATACCGGTGACACCCGGGCGGATTTTGCCTGACGTCCTGGCCGGATCTGATCCTTCTCAACTCCGAGCGGCGGAGTTGTTGCGTGAACGCGGGGGAGTTTCTGCTACAGAGAAGCTGTTAGGGCTTGACCGGCAGCCATCGATCCTCGGTGCGTTTTCACCGCCGCCAGGTAACAGCGAAGCGCTTCGTCACATGACTCCAACCATGCGTCGCACGGCCATGCGAAATCTGCTGCAGCGGCAACGCGAGCGAATGCTCCGGCTCGAGTCGCGACTCAAGCGTGAAGAGGACGAGGATCATGAGGAAAGTGATGATGCTGGTGATGGACGAGCGTTTGAATTGAGACGAGCGCGTCAGGAGTTAGAACAGTCGGTGCAGATGCTTAGTTTGCTCGAGAATCTGCTGGTGATGCAGGACGAGACGATCAGTCAGATGGGGACGTTTTCGAAGGGCTGATCCACAGATTACACAGATTCAATTAAACAATCAGTGTAATCTGTGGATCAGGAATTTGCGCGAAGAATGGCCAAGGCACGTTGCGTTGATGGTTTGACGCGTTCGTGATCGAGATTGATGGCCTGTTTCAAAGCGGCGACGCCTGCCGCCAAATCACCTCGAGAAAGTTGAATCTCGCCCAGTCCTACCAGCGCATCGGTGTTGGCTAAATTCAACTCGAGCGCTTTCGTGTAATGCGTAAACGCATCATCCACTTCGCCAAGCGAGTGATGAACCGCAGCCAGGTGGCAATGAAACACGCTGTCGAACGGATCGGCGGCCACCAGTCCGGCGTAAATCTGTTTCGCCTCACGCAAATTACCGGACATCAGCAAGCCGTAACCGATGTTTGCGATCTGATAAAGCGCATCGTCGTCGAGGCCATACACTTGCGCCAGGTTAACCTCGCCACGGATTAACTTTGCCGGCAAGTCTTTGGGAAAGTCGGGTTCGATTACACTTCTTAACATTGGACTGAGACGCGCCCGCAAGCCAGGCGATTATCGAGATTCCGGAGCCAGGCGATGGTGTGAAACAGGTTATTGACTGCGTTTATTCGGTCGCGAATTTGATCGCGAGACTCATCCGCCTCGCTACCTCGACCTGTCGGCCAATTGCGATACAGCGAATCCATCAGACGCAAACCAAAATTCTCAAGCTGGCTTAGAAACTGAGTCATATCGGCGGTTCGCGACTGGCCCAATTTGAAGGAGTCGCCGCCATTGTTGCTGCCGATGATTTCCTTGCCCTGGAAGTACCAGTCATCCGTTTCGCAGCCCATCACGATAACGTCGTTGCCGCACGGCGTGCTGCTGTGCGAGAGGCCATCGTGAGTTACTTCACCGACTTTTCCTTTGCCCTTGTCGATGTCGGTAACTAAGACGCGGTCGTTACCATTGATCACTTCGAGTTGACTGGTAACGGTCATGTCGTTATATGGCTTGGTTGATACGTTAATGCGTGTTCCGTCCGGCAGGACAAACGTCGAATTTTTCTTGAAGTCCCATGCAGTTGATTCGCCCCCGCGGTCGCTTTCCTGAACGTGAGGATCGCCCCAGATTCTGGTCCACTTGCCATCCGGCCCGCAGATCTTCCACTCGTATTGTCCAAGCTGTTCGATCTTATAGCCGCCGGGAGTGGTGATCACGCCTGATTGGTCCACCTGGAGCGTTCCCGATGGATGGCAGCGATCTTCGCGGACTGGTGGCGATACTGTTCGGCAACGCCCTGTTCCGTTCCCCTGCGGCGGCACGATTTGCTGAAGCGAATCGAAGAAATCGGCGAGACCTTTGAACAAATCAATCCGATCCCGGGTGCAATCGAAACGCGGCAGCAGAGAAGTTTGATCGGTCGAGATAGAAGTGAAGCTGAATTGGGTTTGAATCTGCGTCATGATATTCGCTCCTCAATGATTGTTATCGGTACATCAGGGGAAGAGTTGCGTAAGTCGCAAAATGAGGATTTCTCACGCGGCGGCGCGGCGGCGCAACGGCAAATCCCGAACTGTGGTTTCCGCTGCGCCGTGGCGCCGCCGCGTAAGATCCCGAACTGGGTTTCCGCTGCGTCGTGGCGCCGCCGCGTGAGATCCCGAACTGTGGTTTCCGCTGCGCCGTTGCGCCGCCGCGTGAGAAATCCTAGTCACAGCGGAATAACCTATTGAACTTTTGTTGCGCGTGGCGGAAGATAACGAGCGTGGCGAAAGAGAAATACAGGCTGCAGCCCGTGCTCGACGTGCGGGATCAGGCAAAACAGGCGGCCGTGCGCCTCGTCGCTGCCAGACGAGAACAACTGGCGGCCGCCCAGGCGGAACTCCGGCGGCGCCGGCAAGAGCTGGAGGAATGTCGGAACCGTCAAGTGGATGCGCAGGCCAGAATGCTGGAAGAGTTTGACTCCTCCGCCGAAGCTCACAAACTCATGACTTACCGCACGCACCTCGCCGATCTTCGGCAAGTGGAACAGGAGCTTCTCCTAAAAGTCGAAGAGCAATCCCGCACCTGCAAAACCGCCGAAGCCGAAGTTGAAAAAGCGCTAAACGCCTTAATCGAAGCCTCAAAAGAGGTTCAGGTGATAGAAAAGCATCGCGAAAACTGGCGCGAGCGCACGCGGCGTGACGAGCGTTTGCGAGAGCAAAAAGTCTCCGACGAAATCGGTGCAGTCATTCATCGCCGGCAGCGATCTTAACCACTGTCGAGCAACCCACGTTCCTCCATCAATGAACGCAAGTGCTTAATTGCCTTGGCATGAAGCCTCGACCCCCACGACTTTGAGACGCCCAGACGGTTGGAAACTTCAACGATCGTGAGATGTTTGAAGTAGATTTCCTCAACCACCTGCCGCTCATCTTCAGGTAGTTCACCGATCAGCGAGCGCGTGAACGTGACAAGTTCCTGACGTTCTACCCGTTGCAAAGCGGATTCGCTTACGTCGGCAATTTCGGGCAGGTTCGTCTCTTCGAGCGAGAGCAGATAGACGGGGATTAACGCATCGATGAATGATTTCGTCGCCGCGATTTCGTCGTCCAAACTCAACGCGACGGCTGGGATTGCCTGTTCGTCGTCAGTCGCGCTTTGCAAAATATCGTTGGCCCGCGCGGCGAAGCGAGAACGCGCATATTCGGTGCGCGACATTGGCCCAATCTTACGTAGGCCGTCGTAAATTGCTCCCCTGATGCGGTAGTAAGCGAACGTTTGAAAGGTGACACCGTAGCGTGGCTCGTAACGTTCGGCGGCTTCGACGAGGCCCAGATTGCCACACGCGATTAGCTCGTCAAGCTCGATGTGAGGAGGCAGTCCTTTGGCAACTTCAACAGCCAGCACGCGAACGTAAGTGCGATGCTGTTCGACCAGTGAGGCGCGATCCATTTCCGTGAAGTGGGACGGCGTTGACGTCATAAAGATTACATTTCAGCGTTTAAGAGCCTGCCTTTTAGTCAGAATAATCGTGGTCCTATGGACATCTGTTAACTGTTGTATGAAAATCCTCGTAGACAATTCCCCCAAAGCTTGAACTGAAGGCCCCCACCCTCGGTCAAATAACAATCACTGACTTCGAAAGATTCTCCCGCGATCCCTGCTTTGCTGTTCGCAGGATCACCATCGAGTCAATTTATGGGGGAAGGGCATGATTATATCTTACCCGTTGGCCCTGAGCGATAGATTAGACCGCGCGCTTCTGCTTTCGCTGCTGTCGATATTTCTGTTGGCGGCTACGGGATGTCAGCGCGCAAACTCACTAGCCACCGTAAACACCGAAGCTGAAGCCATCGAAATTCTCAATCTGCTGCACGAGAACGGCATTGAAGCGAGCAAAGAGGAAGTAGGCGAAGAGACTGTGAAGCAGTGGCGGATATCGCTGCATCCGAGTTGGTTTGGTGGCGCTGCGGAAGTGGCGATGGCGAATCAGGTGCTTCAGGACAATGGTTTGCCACGGCCGAGCAACACTGCCGAGCAAGCCAATTCCGAAAGCGGCGTGTTCAAAGACGAGGCGACGCGTAAGGCCGAACAACTCAAACAGCGTGAAGGTGATCTGCAAAAACAACTGCGACTATTGCCGGGGGTTGTTGGAGTGGAAGTGACGATTGTTGAGCCCGAGGACTCTTCGATCAACATTAATCCATATCCAGCGACTGCTTCGGTTTTGATCGTCAGCAAAGACGATCCGCCAAATTTTCAGGCTGAAACTGTACGTGGTTTGGTGGCGCGAAGCGTGCCGAAGTTGAATCCCGACAGTGTGTACGTTGCGATCACCACGAAGCCTGTCAGACCGTTGCAGTGGGGTGAGCTTCAGGTCCAACGACGACACAAGGCTTTGGACGCGGTTGGCATTGGCATCATGGTGATACTGGCCGTGTCGGTGGTGGTGTTGTTGTTACAAATGAAGCGACAGAACACGGAGTTGGCGGCGATGCGTTCTGCGATGCCTGACGGTGGGGGGGACGCGGGTGATGAAGATCTGGACCAGCCAACAGCCGGCGGCGATGAAATCGTGTCGATGGACCAAACGATCAATACGCCGGCATTGGAATCAACCGCCAAGCGAGTTGGGTAATCGTTGTAGGGGCGGCCCTACGTGCCGCCCTGGCGTACGAACTTCTTGATCTCGCGATAAGAGAGCCACGGAAGGACGCCCTTATCGAATCGCTCCAGGTGAGACGATTTTGAGTTCCAGACTAGGGCGGCCACGGAGGGCCGCCCCTACAGTCATGTGGAAAACAGTTATGTTGGAAAACACGAATCAGATTCGGATTGAGACTTTGGTCGCGCTGGCCTTGTCGAAGAGATGGCCGCGGCCCGAATTGGCAGAAGACGAGGAGAGTGATTCTGATCTCACGCGTGTGCTTGCGCAACTAAACGCTGCCGATCGAAAGGCCATCATGGACTTGACGCGGCGTTTCCAAAAATTGTCGCCCGCTGCGCAGAATCGCTGGCTGGCTTCGCGGGTCGGAAGAATCCGCGCCAGTTCGCCTGAACGCGAGCGACGCTTCAAGGAAGACATTCACCCATCGCAGATCGTTGAAGCGCTTCGCAACGAGCCGGCGCGAATACAAAACCGGATTATCGGATCGTTACCTCCTTCGCAACGAGATGCCATCGCTGAAGAATTGGGCGTTTCGCTCGATACAAATCCGGCCTCGACAAAGATCGGCGAAGTCGCGCGGCGAGCTTTCTTTGCCCAATTTGTTCCGACTTCGGCTTTGCAACATCACACCGCGTTGGATCTACTTTCGGGCGTGGAGCTAGCGCGCCTGATCCGTCTGTTCGGAGTGCGCGAAACCGCGATCGCATGTAAAGGCGTCGCTGCAGTTGAAACCGTCACCGCCTTTCTCAAACGCTTCTCGGCTGAGGACGCGCACGCAATTCTGTTTCATCTTTCATCATTGACGGCGGTCGAGCCGGAACGAATTGTGTTCGCCGAAACGGTCGTGCGCAATGCGATCGACGAGGGAATTATCGAAGCATCGACGCTGGATCGAGTGGGATTGACGTTACTGGCGATGGTCCTGGTTGAATCTGACGAATTGCGTCGTCGCCATACCGCTCAGAAACTCCCCCTCGCCGCATCGCGGCAGTTGAACGAACTCCTGCAAAGCGGTCTGCCTGAATGCGATCCGAAAACAGCGCAACACATCATCGCCGAGACCCACTCGCTCGCGGCTACTTTGCATCATCAACCCATCGAGGCGAGTGAGGAACGGCGAAGCGCACCACTGATCAATTGATCGAAGGGAGCCCTCATGAATCCGGCAAAGATTATTAAGTCGGCGGCGACGAATAAATCCGGCGCCAGCAGTATCACCAAGCGGCAAATTGTTGAGGCTCGCGTCGAAGCCAAACGAATAATGGACCAGGCCGAAAGGGATGCCGCTGCGATCCGTCAGCAGGCTGAAACGATTGCGCGAGAATCGCGTGAAGCGGCTTATCAGGAAGGCAGTGAGTCGGCGCTGAGCGAGTGGCACGAGTTGCTTCTGGAAGCGCGCGAACAACGTGATCAGGCACTGGCCGGCGTCGAGCGCGACGTTCTTCGTTTGTCGGTAAAGATTGCGGAAAAGATTCTCGGTCGCGAGCTGAATCGTGACAAAGAAGCAGTGGTTGATATTGTTGCCACCGCGCTTCGTCAGGCGCGACGCAATGAAATGATCACCCTTCGAGTTAATCCAGCGGATCTACCTGCAATCGAGCAGCAGCGACAACGTTTCGAGCGGGTTGGGCGAAACCAGTTTCTCGACATCGTTCCGGATCCGGCAGTGGCTGCCGGAGGTTGCGTGATTGAAAGTGAATCCGGAGCAATTGACGCACAACTTGCAACCCAACTGCGCGTTTTGGAGCGTGCTTTGTTGACACGTGCTAATGGCGATGCGCGGATAAAAAATAATGCTTGAACTGCAGGGATACATTGATGCGGTTGATTGGCTGTCGCCGGTGGAGTCGCGCGGGCGTGTAACTGCACTCGTTGGCTTGCTGATCCGCGCGGCTGTTCCCGAGGCGCATATTGGTGAGTTGTGTTTGATTCGCTCGCCGCGGCGGGCCAAAGAGCTCAAGGCTGAGGTCGTTGGTTTTCACGGCAGTGAAATGATCCTGATGCCGCTTGGTGAAATTCAGGACGTGGCGTTGGGCGCTGAAGTTATTCCCACGGGAACGTCGCTGAGCGTGCAAGTTAGTAATGCATTGCTCGGCCGTGTGTTGGACGGACTGGGAGTGCCGACTGATGGAAAGGAAGCAGTCGACGATCTGCAAGATTACCCGGTGATCAATCGACCTCCTTCCGCGTTGCGTCGACAGCGAGTCACGCGGATCTTGCCGACCGGCGTGAGGGCGATTGACGGGTTGCTCACGGTCGGGGAGGGGCAGCGCATCGGAATTTTCGCGGCGGCCGGTGTCGGCAAATCGACGCTGCTGGGAATGTTGGCGCGAAACGTTGAAGCCGACGTTAACGTGATTGCGCTGGTGGGTGAGCGCGGGCGTGAAGTTCGCGACTTCCTTGAATCGGATCTCGGGCCGGAGGGTTTGAAAAAGTCGGTAGTGGTGGTGGCGACCTCGAATGAACCCTCTTTGGTGCGATTAAAAGCGGCGTATGTGGCGACGGCGATCGCTGAATACTTCCGCGACCAGGGCAAGCGCGTCGCCTTCATGATGGATTCGGTTACTCGCTTTGCACGTGCGTTGCGCGAAGTTGGTCTGGCTGCCGGTGAGCCGCCCGCGCGCGCTGGATTCCCGCCGTCAGTGTTCAGTGAACTGCCTAAACTTCTCGAACGCACCGGCAATTCCGATCGAGGTTCGATCACGGCGTTTTATACCGTGCTCGTCGAAGGCGACGACATGACCGAGCCGGTGGCGGATGAAACACGAGCGATTCTCGATGGGCATATCGTGCTTTCACGGCCGCTCGCGGTGGCCGGACATTATCCGGCGATTGATATCGGTCAATCGGCGTCGCGGGTCATGTCAAATGTCACCAACGAAGAACACCTCGAGGCGGCGCGTAAACTGCGCGAAGTTCTCGCGACCTACGAGGCGCAAAAAGATCTCATCCTGATTGGCGCTTATAAAAAAGGCAGCGACCCACGCACTGATTACGCACTTACAAAATTGAACAGCGTCAACACCTTTCTCCAGCAGGGCACACACGAACGAACCCCCACCCCCGCCGCGATTGCACAATTACAAAAGATGTTTTGATCGTTGTAGGGGCGGCCCTCCGTGGCCGCCCTGGTCTTGAACTCAAAATCGTCTCACCTGGAGCGATTCGATAGGGGCATCCTTCGATGGTTCTCTTATCGGGAGGCAAAGAAATTCGTACGCAAGGGCGGCCACGGAGGGCCGCCCCTACGTTAACCTGATTTCACTTTACAGGTTTGGTAGGAAGAAGGTAGTCTTAAAACCGGAATCCCCCTCAACACAAATCAAAGCAGGAGTAGGAAGTTGGGAGACTACTCGGCTTAATAATCTCAAAAATTCGGGATAGAGCAGTGCAAGTTGATGTGAGTTCGCGAAATCAGGCTGCGATATCGCGCCGTGGCTCTCGTTTCATTCCGTTTTTGATCGCGCTGACAGTGTGCGCGGCCACTTCGATTACGCTCGGAGTGAGTGCGTGGTATCTCTTCGGCAAAAATGCGACCGCAACCCGGAACATAACCTCCAAAGTAATCCTCGACGCTGCCGTTTCGGCAACTCCCGCGGACGCCGCACGCCCGGCGGAAAATGCAAAAGAGGCCGCTCCCATTGCGCCGCCGGTTGGGACGCTTTCAGTGACCGGAGGTTTGTTTGAGTTTGGCGGCAATGGCTCCACGATTCCGGCGCAAAAGGTCGCCGTTGAGTCCTTCTTTGTCAGCGAAACTGAAGTCACAAACGAGCAGTACCAGGCATTCGTGAAAGAGACGAATCGTCAGGCGCCGCATGGTTGGAAAGACGGCAGCTATCCAGCGGGAACCGCGAACCAGCCGGTAACCCGAGTCACCTGGCAAGACGCAGGTGATTACTGCCAATGGCTATCTACAAAACTCGGAGCAAACGTCAGGCTTCCGCTTGAAGCCGAATGGGAACTAGCGGCACGCGGTCAGCAGGGTTTCAAATTCCCGTGGGGCAACGATTGGGATGACCAGGCGGTTGCGAGCGAAAAAAAGAATGGCGTCGTTCATGCGGTTAAGAGTTATCCGGCCGGGCGTTCGCCCTGGGGGGCTTACGACATGGCTGGAAATGTTTGGGAATGGGTGGGCGACGTTCGCGATGCCGAGGGCAAAACGCTCCCCATCGAGGAGAGCCCAAACCGCGTGATTAAAGGTGGTGCAGCCAACGAACATGTAACGTTGATTTCAGCTACCTCACGCAATGTAATTCCGAAAGATTATGCAGGCGCGTTCCTTGGTTTTCGTTATGTGGTTGTTATGAAGTCGTGAAATGGCCAACGTCCAGAGGCGGTCAGTACCGACGGTTATTAGATTGAAATACAGGAGTCGTCGTGATGATCACGCTCAGTGGATCTCTCTCAAAAATACTAGTCAGAATTTTTCCGCTTTCAGCCCTCGCTCTTCTTTTACTGCAGGCTGATCTTACAGCCGCTCAGATCAAATCCAGAATTGAATTGGAGCTCGAGCAGAAGAATGCTCCAACCAAGAAAACGGAGACCGAAAAGAAAAGGACGTCGCCGCGCGCAGGCGGCAATTACGCCCGTCTGAATGAGTCGTCGGTGACGATCATCTCGGAAATGCCAGGTACAGAAATCCTTGTTGATGGAAACCTGGTTGGCACGATCGACGTGACAAAAAAACTGACAACCAGGATCAAGAAAGGTTCACATCACGTCACCGCAAGACTTAAAGGATACAACCCGCAATCGATGATCATCAGCGTCGCTGCCGAACGGTCGACACACACACTGAATGTCGGAAAACCGATTCCCGCACCAGCGCCGGCTCCGAGTCCGATTGCAAAAGCTGAACCCACGCCGGCCCCACCGCCAACGCCGCCGCCACCAAGCGCTGACGACATTTTTCGTCGCTTTATCGATCCGAAAGAAACCTCGAAAGTGACTGTTGAAGACTGGCAGCAAGTGCTTGCTCAAACTGAGGAAGCGATGAAAACGGAAACCAATAGCCAGTTGACGGCGCGGCTTCACCTGGCACGCGGACAACAGGCTTACCTGAAACAGAACTACGCCGAATCGCTTTCTGATTTCAATCGCGCCATCGAAGTCTTGCCACAATCAGGCATTGCTTACTACGGCCTCGGCAATGCTTATCTCGCCACCAATCAACCTTTTCAAGCGCACAAGTCTTATGTCAAAGCATTGTCGCTGACACCCGAAGTAGCTGCTTTGGCACACAAGGGCATCGGCGACTCTTTAACCAAGATGCTGAAACGTAGCGAAGCAAATTCTTCCTACATCAAAGCGCGTGAACTCGGCTACGTCTCGGCGGAACTGAGCACCAGCGTGGCGCGCAATCTGATTGAAGAAAAGGAATGGCAGAAAGCTCTGTATGAGCTGACGGCGATCGAAGATGGTGACAAGTTAGCCGAAGTCCAACTTTCCCTCGGTGAATGTTATGAGAATCTGAAGCGGCCGTTGAGTGCTCTTCGCGCATACATGGCGGCGGGTAAACTCGATCCGAAATCCGCGATGGCTTACCTCCGGCTCGGCAATCTGCTTTTTGAGTTCAACGAATTTCCTGAGGCGAGAGACGCTTACGAACGCGCGCTCGCACTCGATACGACAGGAACCCTCATTAACCGGCAACTGGTCCGCAAACAGGCGGACAAAGCGGCCTCGCTTGCTCCGAGCCCATCTGCGAATAAAGAAAGGAAGTAGCAATGAAGATCACGCCAGAGAATACAGAGATGAACGCCAACCGGAAGATTGATAGTCAAGCAGTGGGAAACAAGCTTGGCCTGGCGGGCTCCGACGGTTTAGTGGTTGACGAGAGCAGTAACAGCTTCGCGAGTGTGCTCGACCGGGTTACGCGTTCGCACAACAATTCACGATCGGAAGATGGCAAGTCTTCTGCGAATTCCGAGACTCGTGACAGTAAGAAGACAGACGACGACAACGTCGCTGATGAGGTGAGTCTGGCGAACGTAGAGCGCACGGTTGCACGCGAACCGGTGGCCGTTACTGAAGTGAATGCCGACAACCGGCCGCTCCTGCATAACGTCGATTTGAATAGCATCGTCACTGCTTGTCATGTGCAACTCAACGGCGGCCAACACGAAGTGACGCTCGAGTTGTCGCGTTCGATGCTCGAAGGTTTGCGTGTGAAGCTTACTTCCGATGGCGCTGGTCGGATCACGGCTGATTTTCTCGCGGCCACTGAAGGCGTGAAAGCTCTGCTCGACGGTCGTTCTCAGGAACTGATCGACCAGCTTCGCGCACGCGGGATCAACCTGGCTGAGTTTAGAAGCTCGGTTTCAGCGGATGCGAACAGCCGAAACGATTCGCAGGAGCGACAGACGGCGTCGCGCACGAACAATGCAACTGAATCTGTTTCATCAATCAAAGAAACAGAGCCAACGAACGCCGAGGAGAGCATCGCCGCCGGCGCAACGTATCGCGCCTAAATTCTTGTTGCAGGTTTTAACGCCTTCCGGCGTTAAGAAGGGCTTAGGCTTGGACGTTCCGTAAGGATGAATCGCGTTCTGTTGATTGCTTATGAAAGCTGCGTCGAAAGAAGAATCGAATTCCGAACAGGTGCCGGTTGATCCGTTTGCCGTTGACATGTTTGCGCCGGAACATAGTTTTGCGAGTTCGTCTGCGATACGTCCGCTATCGCGCGGAGACCGCGAAACGCTCCGCGTCAATCAGAGTTGGCACGCGCGACTGCCGCGCGTGAACGCAAATCAGCTTGCGGCCTCAGCCGCACTCACACGCCTGCGACCGGAGACCTATTCTCAGATCAACGATTCCGTTGTCACCGTCATCTCGCGCTATTCGATGACGCCACCGGAGCAGATCTCAGTTTCACTAATAGATCTGCAGGAAAATGACCTTAATTCAGAAACGCCAAACGATCGACAAAGCGTCTACGCGCATTTCACTTTAGGACCAGAAGCGACAGCGGCGATTGAATTGGATGTGCAATTCGCCGCCCGTCTGGTGGATCGAATGCTTGGCGGCGATGGCGCGTCCCCGGAACAACTGCGTCCACTCACCACGACCGAACGCGCGGTAATCGAATTTCTCTTGCTGACTTCAGTAAGCGAATTAAACACGCAAAGCGGCGAATCGCTCGTGCGCTTACAAAGTATTGAAAACAGCCGCCGGTTCAACAAAACCGCGAAACCAGTTGCGAAACGCGGCCTGGTTGCTTCAGTACAAATCGCAGTCGGGGAGATCACGGGCCTAAGCAATGTTTACCTCAACCGGGATTCGTTGACTGCCTTGGACGACGCGGCACGTCGACAGTCAACGATTAGCGATGAACTGCCACGCTACGATCGCTTTGTTTCCGACTTAGCGTTGACTGTCTTGATCGGCAAGACCGACGTCGCCCCACACGATCTCCTTCATCTGGAATCAGGGGATGTAATGGTGGTGGAAACACCAGCCGTTCGCTGGCGCAACGCTCGGCTTAGCGGATCACTCTTTGTACGCGTGGGTGACGGAGACGATGCGTGGGTGATTGGTGAGCTTTCAGAGAGCGCCGAAACGCTCGCTGTGAACGTGGGCGCTGTTAACACTTCGCCACCATCAAGATTCGCGGAAAGGTTGAAAATGGAAGAAGTCACGGAAAATGTCGAAGCACCTGATGAAGAATTGAGCTTGATGGATTCGGTGATGGTCAGTGTGCGCGTCGAACTGGCAGCGCGGCGATTTCAGCTCGATGAACTGTCGCGGCTTCGCAAAAATCAGCTTCTCGAACTTGGTTGCAATGCCACCGATCCGGTTGATCTGGTGGTTGATGGACGGCGCATAGCATCAGGCGAACTGGTTGACATCGAAGGTCGCCTCGGTGTGCGCATTACCAAAGTGCTCAGTTGAGAACCTATGACAGTAGCGGCTCAATGGTTTTGTTCGTTAGCTCTGGCTCTCTGGCAAAGTGAGGTTCGGCCGGAAGATTTTCAGAGTGGCAGAGCTATGATCTGGATGTTTGTTCAAACGATCCTGGCGCTCGGGTTTGTGTGTTTGCTGGCTTACGTCGTGTTGCGAGTGGTGTTGCCACGTTTGAATCTCGCTACTGCCGGCAAGAACATGGTCACGGTGGTAGATCGTACGCCGCTCGATCAGCGACGCAGTTTATTTGTCATTGAAGTGACCGGGCGCTGGTTGCTTATTGGGGTGTCGGAAGGCGGCGTTCAGCTAATCAGTGAGTTAGACGCTGACAAAGCCGCGGAAGCATCCGCCATCTTGCGCGCAACCGCGGCCTCTACCCGCGCTCGAACGACTTTGAATCAGGCAGGGGCGAGCGCGCGCACTACCTTCGCAGATGTGCTCGCGCGCTTTGGAAACAGACGTCAGTAAATTCAATAGTTTTGGTTGAACCTTTAATGAACGAATTTTTTCCCACGCAAGGTCGCAAAGACGCAAAGAAAGCCCTTAGAAACGCGGCAGCGCTTTGCGTCTTTGCGTCTTTGCGTGGGAAAGCTCTTCTTCAGCCGAGGACAAAATGCGCGGGGCGTCAATTCTACTGATACTGGCGGCGGCGGGATCTGCCAACGCACAGACCACCGGAGGGAGCGGCGGTACAGCGAATCCCGTCGTCATGGTCATTGTTCTGGGTGCTCTCGCGTTGGCTCCCTTTGCACTCATCATGCTGACCTCGTTTGTGAAGATCTCGGTGGTCCTATCGATACTCAGAAACGCGCTCGGCACGCAGCAGGTACCGCCGAACCAGGTGATCACGGGTATCTCGTTGATCCTCACGATATTCATCATGGCGCCGGTAGTTGAAAAGATGTATGCCGAAGCTGGACCAGTCGCCTCAACCGACGCCATCTTTTCGGAGCCGTCGGTCAAGGAAATATTCGAAGCCACCAAACGTGGCCGCGAACCGCTGCGCCAGTTTTTGCGACGTCATGCCGACGAGCGGGATCGCAAGATGTTTTTTGATCTCTCGCAGTCGATGGCCGTGCGAAATGGTAATGATCCAAAAGAAATTACTGCCGAAGATTTCCGTGTGATTATTCCGGCTTTCGTCACCACGCAATTGGCGGATGCGTTTAAGATCGGTTTCTTCCTGTTCATTCCGTTTCTGATTATCGACATGGTGGTCGCGAACATTCTGCAGGCGATGGGCATGTTTATGTTATCGCCGGTCATGATTTCGTTGCCGTTCAAGTTGTTGCTGTTTGTGCTCGTGAACGGCTGGGTGTTGGTGATCAAGAATTTGGTTTTGAGTTATGCGTGAATATTTCTCTCGCGGCGGTGCAGCGTCGCCACGTGAAACGCAGCGTCTTGCGTTGCGTCGTTGCGCCGCCGCGAGAAAAATCTTCTTTGAGGTAAGCCATGAATCAATACATCTATTTAGCGTCTGAAGCCTTGTGGTTGATCTTTCTACTTTCGCTGCCGCCACTTTTGGCCAGCCTGGTCGTTGGATTGATCGTCAGCTTGTTGCAGGCTTTGACGCAGGTGCAGGAGCAAACCCTCACGTTTGTCCCGAAGATAATCGCGACGCTGCTCGCACTGATGCTCAGCGCAAACTGGATGTTGGGGCGCATCATTGAGTTCACCAATCAGGCTTTTGATCTCATGCTGAAAGTTGGCAAGGGTTTATAAGGCAATGCGATGGACGAATTTCTCTCACTGCTCGAAACAGTCTTGCGCACCTTTGAAGTCGGGCAGAGTCCGCAGGCTTTCATGGTGCTGGTCGGACTGGCTTTCGCGCGATTCCTCTCGTTCATGGTCATCGCGCCTTTCTTTGGCGGCACCGCGGTTTCAGCTCGTGTCAAAGTAGCTACAGCCACAGCCTTCGTCATCATCGTCTACCCTTCGCTTGCGATCGGATTACCACCGGAAGGACGTCCGCTTCCGTTTGGACCAATGGGTTTTGTGGCGTTGATTGCGAAGGAGGCGCTGGTCGGATTCACGCTGGGGTTTGTTACGTCACTCGTGTTCGAGGGGATTCAAGTAGCCGGGCGCATTATTGATTTTCAACGCGGGGCCATGATGGGAGAGGTCTATGCGCCGCAACTTCAAAGTCAGGTTTCGCCGCTGGGCCAGTTTAATCTGCAGTTTGCGCTCGTGTTATTTATCATTATCGGCGCTCACCGGGTGTTCATCGGCGCGTTGATTCGAAGTTTTGAGTTTATACCGGCGACCAAATTTCCTAACTTCACGGCGGGTTGGACACCGCTGGCCGGCTCACTCACGGAACTGAGCGCCGGGGTGTTGAGTATTGGGGTTCAGTTAGCGGCGCCGGCGATGATTGCGCTGTTACTCACAGATCTCTTCTTCGGTTTGGTAAACCGAGTTGCACCACAGATCAATGTCTTCTTTCTCGGGTTGCCCGTGAAGATGGTGGTTGGCGTGCTCCTGGTGCTTGCGTCGATCGGGTTGTTAAAAGATCAGTACATCTTCTACTTCAACGAATCTTACAAAGCCTTCGAATACCTGCTCCGGACTTTTTCTCAAGCTTATTGAGACTGTAGGGGCGGCCCTCCGTGGCCGCCCTAGTCTGGAACTCAAAATCGTCTCACCTAGAGCGATACGATAGAGAGACAAATTCGTACGCAAGGGCGGCCACGGAGGGCCGCCCCTACAATTACGCAACTCTCGGCCTCTTTGCCCGATAACTTATTAAGAGGGCAAAACTGTGAGCGTAATTTCTTCGATAACCAACAGCATCAGCAGAGATATCAACTTACTCACGCAGGGCGGGGAAGCCTTGCTCGACGTGGCACAACAATCTGCCACTCAGGCATTTTCGCTCGGCGCGGGATTGGCTGAGGTCTACGCGAGCCGAATTGGAACGGATCAATTGCCGGCCAGTCTTTCGACGCTGGTCAATCCGGGCAATCTCGCGCTCGCTGGCGCAAATCTGGTGCTGGCCCGGGGCGAAAACAGGCCCGACACGGTCTACGACGGCCGGTTCGTCGGCGCTAACGGACAGACATTTGCGCCGAACACGCCGTTGAATCAAATTCCGGCAGTCCAACCGCGCAATGGTGTCACCACCAACGAAACGCTCATTTATGTAAACGGTATCAACACCGCGAAAGACGGACAGGCCGCGAGTCTGCAAGCGATCGCCGACCGCACCGGTGCTCGCGTAATCGGTATCCACAACTCCACCGAAGGCATGATCTCAGACCTTCGCCAATGCGTGACTGACAAGCTCGATCTCGGACGCAACCCGCCGGTTGACACGCTGGCCGACACTGTTTACAACGAGATCCAGGCAGGTCGCTTGGTCCACCTGATGGCGCACAGTCAGGGAGCACTGATCACCAGCCGAGCGTTAAGAGACGTCTATCAAAGATTGAGAGTTGAAGACGGTCTCTCGAGAACTCAAGCCGAGCAGCGGCTGGGTCTGGTTAGTGTTGAGACGTTCGGCGGTGCTGCCGGCCATTATCAGGACGGTCCGCAGTACGTTCACTACATCAACCGCGACGATCCGGTGCCGTCACTATTCGGTCTGGGTTGGGACATTGACAGGTTTAACCCGACACTTGATGCTGGTCGTGGCGCACAGGTGCATTGGTTTACCGATTGGCACCTGAATCCGATTGCGAGCCACTCCTTCGAGGATGTTTACCTCGACCGGCGCGTCCCGTTTGATCAGGCACGGCGCGGAAATTTTGATTAGACACACATGAATCGAGACGATGCAGTTCGCATGATTCGGGGATTCTTCAAATCGCATGGTTTGGATAGTCCCGGCCTCAACGAAAGCAATCTGGGGGGCGCATCGATCGGCGAGTACCAGGTCTATTTTGAGTACCAGCCGGTGAAACAGATCTTGCGTTGCAGCGCGTTGGTTTATCGATTTCGTGACGAGCCGAAGCCCGGAGTGATCGAAGGATTTGAAGCTGAGACTGAGGACGCGGGTGGTGGCGTCCTGGAGTATCAGCGAGCAAATAAAGGTTTGTTTCTGACGCGCACTTATAGCGAGGATGTTTCAGACGAAGAGTTCGCGGAAGATCTGAAGCGATTGATGAAAGCCAGCCTCGTTTACGGCGAGCAAGTGCTCGATCGTGTGGCGACGAACGTTTTTACTCACAACCGCTGACTATCTTGTAAATCTTGTTAATCATGTAAATCTTGTGAAGTCGGTTTACAAGATTTACAAGATTACAGGATTTTGGAAAACAGCGTCCAGACGCTTCGATTTCCAAACCCAAGACTTTCGAGCAGGGCATTGATCCTCTCATTCCCAACGAAACTGTCGGCAGAGATAAACGCGTAACCCTGCTTCATCGCATACTCGATCCCCATGTATGAAAGCGCCTGCGCGATCCCGCGCCCGCGGTAGTCGCGTTTGATCCCCAGCGTATCGGCATACAGCTCACGTTTCGTCCTTCCCTGCGGCAGCAACATACATAGCCCGACATACTGTTCGTGATGAAGCGCAAAAAAATGCGCGCGGAAGAGCTCTGGACTGTTGCTTACTCTCTCCTCGTAATCTTCGAACGCCGGCAACTGCCGCGGCTCCGGTGAAGGAATGTCCCGAGTCACTTCACAATACAATTCATACATCTTCCGATTTCGCGCCGGCTCAGATTCCAAATCCGCAAAGGTTCGAAACTGATAACCGTACTTCCGCAGCCGGCCTCGGTACTTCTCAAGTCGAGACAGATCAAAAGAAGCGGTTTCAAGAGACGAGTGAAAAGTACGCATCTCGGCAGCAAAACCGCGACTTTCAAGAAATCTCAAACCTTCGGGTCGATCCTCTCTTGTCCATGCGCGCAGCACAGTTCCGTCTCCTAACGACTTGATCACCTGATCGTAAAGACTTGATCCAACTCCTCGTTCTCGCCATTCAGGAGCGACGAATAGATGCAATTGAAGTTTTCCGTGATCAATCGATTCAGAACCGCCAAACCCGATGGCCACACCGTCTTGTTCCGCGATCCAACGCTGCGGCGCCGACACGTCGGCCAAACGCATCTCCAGTTCAGTGCGTTTCAGATCCGGGTAAGCATCGTTCCAGAGATTGGTGTAAGCCGGATAATGCTGAGGCGAAAACGGATGAATCGTTGGGGTGGAATGTTGGACCACTAGACAGGTGTCAACTTGAGCACCCAGCAGTTTTGCGACGCATCCCAAACATACTCGCCTTTGACCGGCTGAGTAATGTTTTGAATAACAAACGAGATCGCTTCCTGGGTGACGTCTGCCGAGCTGGTTCTAACCTGGCCTTCCTGATTGCTGGAAGTGAGCTGGAACTCAGCCGCCTGGAAATACCTGCGCGTCGAGGTGTGTTGTTGCAGAAGGTGCCGGAAGAATTCCGACAGCGCTTGAAAGAATGCCGAACTACTCGCTTCGTCCTCTGCGGTGGGACGAACGGGATACAACGGAAACGGTAACTGAGTCGGGAAAATCAGGCTCATGATCTTTCAGTTAAGCTCCAGGCCTTCGTTAGTGAAATGGATCTTGTCGATTGGTACTCCCAGCAGTGTTTCTAAGTTATGTTTCGCCATCTCGCGAAACTGTTCGGCCGCGCCGGTGTCGCCGCTATTCTTCGAAGTTCCGTAACCCATATCGACAAAACCTGCCAGCACGATCAGCGTTTCGTAAGCTTCCTGCTTTTGCTTGTCAGTCATTTGCCGAAACGCCTGGTCCTGGGCCATGTTGGCGCGAATCAAGTCGCGCGTGGCGCTCATCTGATCGGGTGTTGGACCACGGCCCAGGGAATAAACGAAGTAATTAGTTGAAATGTAGTAGTTAAGCGCGAGCGCCACATCGTTCAGCGGCACGCCTTTTTGTTTCGCGGTGTCAGTGTAAAACGTCAGGCATTTGGTCAGAACGCTTTCGATGTATTGGCGTTCCTGTTGTGTTTTTCCAAGACGTGCGGCGAGTTGTTGCGGCACGAATGGAGGTTGAGACGTGTGGAAAACGGTAGTAGAAAACGGACCCGGCGGTTGAGTGGTCGGTTTTTGTCCACTCGGCCGGTTCGTCGTTGAGCCTCGCGACGAGTTGAGCTTACCGCGCTTTTGCAGGATACGAACACGGCTGATGTTCGCGAGATAAGGCGCGTAAATCGTCGGCATTTGCCGTGCGAGGCCCGCCGGCCCGGTATTCGCAATCTGCGCTGTGGCTGAAGCAGCGAAGCCTGGAAGAGAACCCAACAAAAGCAGCAGTACGAGTTGTTTTCTCATCGGAACACCCCCAGAAAATTAGCCACAGATTAACGCAGATGAGCGCGGATCAGAAATAAAAACAATAAAATTCAGAACGGTGTTCATCTGCGTTTATCTGTGGCTAAAAGAAGACACACGGGCGATGTGGAGCCGGCACATCGCTCGTGGTTCGTCAGAAGTTGTTGGGCACTTACTGCCTTAGGATTACGCTATGTTGCGAATGATCGCCGTCAGCGCATCATCCTTGCTCTTGATCGCAGCGCTCTTCGTTTCCGTCTCTTGCTTCTGCTCGTTGAAGGCTTGCTGGACCAGCAACTGGTAGTTGCCCATGACCCTGCTGGCTTCCAATTGTTTATTGGCAAAATCCGGGTCTGACGGATCCAAGGTCGGAATGTCTGGTCGTGGTGGAATTGTTACTGCCATGATCGTTTCTCCTCTTAATTTTCCTTCAACTTTTACATTATGCTTTTGGCTTCGAGCGCATCGTGAATACCCATGACCATCGCGCGTGCGCGGTTGGCCGCTGGATTCTTCTGTCGCGGATCTAACTCGATTGCCCGTTTTAGATCCGCCACTGCCGCCTCGCCCTGTTTCTGCCGCAAACGTACTTCAGCTCGATTCACGTAGGCCGCAATCTGCCTGTCGTTTAGTTCGATGGCGCGATCCAGATGTGCCATCGCGAGATCGTTTTCGAAGGTCCGTGTAAGCAGGGCACCAAGCGCTGCATGAGCGTCACTACTCTCCGGGTCCATCGCCACCAGTCCTTCAAAGACTGTTCGCGCCTTACCCAGATCGCCGCGTTCGTAATACATGCCGCCGATTCGTCCCATCTCGCGAAACTCTTTCTCGGTAACACCGAGCCGCTTCCGAGGCGAAACCGCGTTGGTGGCGACTTTCAACCACGTCGGCACCGTTTTCATGTTGCTGGTGTTTTGCTTATTCACGGCAGTCTCCGAAGATCGTTAAACCTGAATCGTAGCGCTGCCTGCAAAGAACTGAATGTTTGTCCGTGCGTTCTGTATGGTTTGCCGGTCCTCAGCATTTTCAGACAGCAACCGGAACAGATCGCTCAACTTGTTCATCGTCTCCGACGGATTCTTGCTGGTCATGATGTCGCTCAGCAGCCGGAAGAGCTGGCCGAGACGGTTCGGAGTAAGATTTTCTTCTTCGTCACCGCGGCACACGCAGTTGTTCGAGACTTCGTCGTTGCGCTCGTTGTTTTGTGTGCGATATTCGTTCTCGTCGGAGCCGAAAGCTTCCGGAAGCGGAGGACGCGACGCGACGTTGTTGGTAAACCCGCCGTCGCCGAACGAGCTCATCAAACTGGTCAGGTCCTGCAACACCCCGGGAATATTGCCGGTGGCGAAATCGAAGGCGATAT
This sequence comes from uncultured Acidobacteriota bacterium, assembly GCA_963708055.1. Lineage (GTDB taxonomy): Bacteria > Acidobacteriota > Blastocatellia > Pyrinomonadales > Pyrinomonadaceae > PSRF01. The sequence goes on from OY970193.1 coordinate 5,803,639, forward strand.
TGACCAGGGGTTTTAGCGCCCCCAGGCCGATCGAATCGAGCAAACCACCGAAAATCTTGTCAATTCCAAACATCTTTCCTACGCCTTCGCCCATCTTCGTGTCCTCCTAACTAGGCCATTAATTAGTGCTTTTGTGCCTTCACTCAGATTATCGGGAGCCTGCGGGAAAGGTTGCGTGGAACGCTTGGGAATCAAGGAAATTTTTCTCTCACGGCGGCGCAACGGCGCAGCGGATCCCTTCGAAACGCGGCAGCGCGTGGCGCCGTTGCGCCGCCGTGAGAGAAAATTTCCCAAGCGTTCCACGCAACCTTACGTTGTGACTACCGACAACAAACATGGACTGAAGTGAACAAGGGAGACTGAAACCATGCTTGAACCTGTTGCGCACGAGCCACAAGTAGTCAGAACACCCGAAAACCGCGAACCAGCGATTAAACCGGAAACGCAGCCCGAACCGACCTTCCAGTCGGTTGCCCGAAGGAATGAGCTGGAGTTTCATTCATCGCTTTCGCGATTCCGGCTAAACGGCCCGGTCGCACAACAAACACCGCCGACTCCTCCGAACAACGTTCGAACCGACGTAGTTGACGCGGTTGTCGAGAGTTTTGATTACACCCCGCCCTCGAGCTGGCAGGATCGCCTGCTCTATGTTCTAAAAGAAGACGAGGATCTGAATCTCACTCACGACGAGCAGATGGCGGTGATCGGCGGGCTGACCGACCGGATCTTGAGCGAGGACTACGCGGACGAGCTGCTGCGCAGCACGTTCGTCAACTTCGACACGGCCGATTTACGAAATGTCGGTTACGACAATCAGCAGCTTTTGTCAGGACTGATTGGCGACGCCTATGAAGCGGGTTACATCTCTGACGCGGATCTGCGCCAGATAGCGGAAAAACTTGGCGCCGAAGATACGGAAGGCTTGATCCTCAACCTCGCTTCAGATCCGAGCAATCTCACCAACTATGGTTCCACTCGAGTGGTGGAAGCTTTGGGCCGGCAAGCCGAGTCACTCGGTTTTGATACCGCCGCGGCCCTCGCGTTTACTTCTTCCGAATCTCTCATCGCCGAACATTATTCAAGCTCGCAGGCGCAACGCGATGCCTTTGACCTGGTGCGCGGTTATATCGAGAAATTTGACGAACACAACGAAAGGATCGGTTTTTACACTGATTACACGGGTGAATCCGCAACCACGAGATCCGATTTCACTCTCGCCCTCCTCAACGCCAGCCGACTGACTGCAAATGGCAATGGTTACAGTCAAAGCGAGTTTGACGAACTTCTCAGCGAATTAGGTCCGGACCTTGTTAACGAAGCGATCGCGCGAGCTTCGAATATCACCGGTGACGACTATCTCAACAACTCGCTCAATGCGTTAGGTGATGCATCACGGCGAATCGCCGGCAATCAGAGCGGCGACGATCAGGAAAAATGGCAAGTCAACGCGGCGATCGCACACACACAATCCCAGTCGCTGATTCGCGGAAATCTCTCGAGTCCGCAGGCCCGCATGGAGGCTTTTGATCTGTTGAATGGTCAGCTCGTTGATTTGCGCGACGACGTTCAGGATGCGGCCGGGAAATATTCGTTGATGCGTCAGCCGGCAATGCTCGAGGGGATGACAACTCTCCTCGAAGGTCACGGCACAGAGATCTTCAACAACAAACTCAACACCGGACCAGACTATCGCGGCCAGGCTGACCTGGTGCAGTTTTTCCAAAGCTCACTCTTCTCGGTCAACACCTCTGACACCGTCAGAACGCGGCTCGAAAACGTAATCGACTCGTATATCACCGCGGCGCTCGATAATCCGGGCGCCAATAGCGGGCTTGTTGGAAGTGACATTGGCGAACTCCTGGGCACGATCAATGTCGCTTCGCAACGAGCCATCGAAGCGGCGCCGAGCGAACAGCGATCTGAGATTGAGTCGTTTGGAAGATCGCTCGCTTCGAAGACTTTCGGCGCGCTTGGCGGCAAAGGTTTGTCGGCACTTATCACCGGGCTGGGAGTCACGACCACTGGACCAGTAGGAATCGTTGCTACCACGATCGGCGGAGCAATCATCGGCAAGGCTTTTGACAGTCTGTTTGGCGTGAATGACAAACCGCCGACGCGTGCGCAGATCGAAGAAGCCTTTGTGCAGGCGATGATTGATTCGGGTGTTGAAGTCAATCTGGGTGAGAGCTCGCTTGACGCGCTGGCCGAGGTTTACAACCAATCGATCGCGGCCCTCGAACGAGAGATTGCTCAACATCCGGTGACCAGTGAACGTTACCGTGAACTGGATCGACAGATTGCTCAACTGGAACAACTTCGTTCCACGCTCGACACTGGCTATCTGAAGACTTTCACGAGTAATGAGCTGCAACAGGAACTCGATCGCCGAGAGTAGTTAAGCGGATTCAGTCTTCTCTGTGCAACCTCTGTTTTCTGTGTCTCTGTGGTTATGGGAACGTGAGATACAACCACCACAGAGACACAGAGATCACAGAGGTTGCACAGAGAAGAACACAAAGATGGAAGCAAGGATCGACAGTGCTGTTGCGTATGTACCGGGTGACACGCCGGTAGACTGGGTTCCGTTTACTGAACCCGAAGCTGACGTCTTATCCCCGCCGGTTGCAACTGAAACAACAGAATCAGTGCCGGTAGTGGTGGAAGAAGAACGCTTCCGCGGTCTGGCGGTGAGGCGTGAGTTGGTCGAGCGGTTTGAAGCCGGGCAATTGCAAGACACGCCGACGGAGGTCGTCGAGTCTCCGGTGGAAACTGTTTCTGCGACGACGTTGAGTCGAGATGAAATGATCGGTCAACTCTGGGAAGCAGCCAGAGTTCCGCGGCATGCAATTGAAAAGATGAGCGACGCCGAGATGGCTCGCACACTCCAGCAAGTGAATGCCGTTATCGATGGTCCAGCGGGCCAACACAAGCTGAAAGTCGGCAAGCACGAAGTAACCTTAACGATCGATGCTCAGCACAATGTTGTTGACTCTAACACAAAGAAACCGAGCGTCTGGGGGAAGATCGGTAGGATCGCGCTCACAGTTGCGAGTTTTGTTCCCGGTCCTGTCGGTATTGCAGCGCGGATCGCGAGCAGCGTTATTTCGGCTGCTGAAGGAATCAAGAACAAGAATTGGGTTCAGGCGGTTGTCGGGGGCGCGAGTGGTGTTGCCGCGGGTGCGAGTGCAATCGCAGGTCGCGCAGTTGCGGGTGCGGCCGCAACTACTGCTCGCGTGGCTGACAGCGTTGCCAGAGGTGCGCGCGCGTTGCAAGTCGGAATGCAAGCCGCTCGTGCGGATGACGCGGCCGGGATCTTCAGATCATTAGCTGGTGTTGGATCGGCCGTGGCCGGAGCGGTTGGCGATTCGGCTGAAACTGTGGCCACGTGGGCCAGGGGTGTTGAACGGTGGGCCGGGCGTGCTTATGTCGCAGCGGAAGTCAGAAACATCAGCCGGATGAACTGGCAGGATCAACTGCAGACCGTTGGCATGCATGGCGCAAACTTGATTCTGGACAGCGGCGATCTGCGTCCCGCTTCTTCGTCGTTTGAGGTGAAATGGAAACTCGGCGTCAACGTGGGCCAGACCGTCAGGGCCGGTTTGCGTTTGCATGATGCGATTGAAAGTGGAGATGTGCTGCTGATGTCCGAGGCTGCTGCCGGACTCCGTGTCACGACGCAAAACGCGCAACGCAATTTCGCCGCGGCGCCGGCGTTGTTGAATCACTTCGAGACTCAGCAGCGAAACGCGGCATCTACCTCTCGCACAACTAGCGGATCGGATCTTCAGTATGACGGAGTTTGGATCGGGAACCAGGGTGCTCCGTTTGTAATGAACGGGCCTTTGACTCTCCCTCTGGTTCCCGCTTTACCAAGCGATGGATTGCAAACTTCCGTGCCCACCATTTACGTGAACGGAATTCTCAATAGCGTTGATGACCAGGCGCGTTTCATGAATGGTTTGGCAAACGCGACCGGCTCGGCTGTTTATGGAATTCATAACGCGTCGCAGGGAATCTTCGGAGACTTGTGGCAGTCGTTGCGCGACAAGTTGGATCTGGGACGAAATCCGCCCGTTGACGCCGTGGCCGATTATGTTCACGAGCAGCTCATGAACGGTGGTAGCGATCCCGTCAACCTTGTTGGGCACAGTCAGGGCGCGTTGATAATCAGCCGCGCGCTCGACGATGTCAGGAAGCAGTTGCAGATTGAGGATGGACTGTCGAAGCAACAGGTTGAAGCGCTATTGAGCAGAGTGAATGTGACGACTTTCGGTGGTGCCAGCGGTCATTATCCAAACGGACCGCAATACACGCACTACATCAACCGTGGCGATTACGTCGCCATGCCCGCTGGACTTGGGTTGGATTTGATTCCCGGTCTTCCGCTTCTGCACGGCGGCCGCGGCGCGAGGTTCATTCGCTTCACGGACTTCAGCCAGCCGAATCCACACTCGTCGGATATCTATTTGAACATGTATCGACGGCCCGGTACTGATTTCACTCCTCAGGAAATTATCAAATACAAGATCTCTTCGTAGACTTTTAGGAGGGGTAGACGCAGATGGATAAAGATTGACAAGATTTTACATGATTAACAGGATGGCCCTTGTTGGTCCGAGTACTTTGTTAATCGGAAACATCTTGTTCATCTTGCAAATCTTGTCAATCTTTATCCAGCCAGTCTCTCGTCAATCTTTATCCAGCTAATCTCTCGGTGGGTGCCGTTTGAAATCTTTACTGCAAGCTTCTCGTGAGCGCTTTCGACATCAGCTCGTCAAAGGTGGGAAACGACTCGATCAATTCATGCGGCACTTCGTCGTAAATCTCGTACCGCTCGGTCGAGATGCGATACGTATAAATATCCATCCCGTTTGAACCCAACACCAGCAGATCTCCAAACCGCGAATCGTCACGATAATTCAGATTCATCTCAACGACGTCAGCTATCGAGCGGTCAGGATGTGCGGCAATGGGATTGCTGCCGGCGCCATAAATAACAACGCCATTCCAGTCCAAACCATTCGTCAATCGCAAGAAGTGCAAATAGTCGCCCGGCAACTCCGTGTGCAACTTCTTACTGCCATCTTCAACCGCACGTTGAAGCTGCTCCTCCGTGGCCGGTGGTTGCGGTTCACTCTTGAACCGCCGTTGTTCTTCTGCTACACGGTCGAGTAGTTGCTGATACATAAAACTAAACGCGGCGCCTGGCATCTTGAAATTCTCGCTATCGCGTTGGCGGATAGATTGATCCTTCAGGTATCGGAAAGTCAACCGTGCGCGACTGGCCCGGTTCGAGATCGCCGACGAGCCGTTTCTGCGCGTTTGTTATCGCTTGGTGGTACGGGTCGTTCTTGATCAGGACCAGATTGTCAAAGCTGTTATCACCACCGTCGTCGAGCGGTTTCTTGTGATGCACCTGGTACCCGCTCGGCACCTTGCCATTTTGAATCAAAGCGATGTCGGCATCATTAAATCCGGCGGCGCGTAGCTCGTCCTCTTTTTGACCCAACCGTTTGAGGAAATCTGCTCGTCCGTGGTTGTCAAAATCTCGCCTTAATTGGTCGTACTGGGCCCGGTCCCGTTTCAGATAAACAAAATTCTCGCTTCTAACACCCGGTAACTCGACGCGTTGGCCGCGTACTTCACCAACGAAGTTTTCGTTTCGCTTCGACGCAGAGAAGAACTCATCGATCTTGTTCTTCATCGCCTGCAGCGGTTCTCGTATCGCCCCGGGCAGACTGTCAATCGGAATCGCGTCGATCGCGACCTTGAGCTTCTCCAGAGCGGGTCGGAGTGTTTCCGCGAATTTCGCGTCTTTACTCGCAATCTCGATTGCGCGCTCGATGGTCTTGAGCAGTTTTGGCAGTTTGCCGGCTTTCGCAAGGTCGCCGACATACGGAATCATCGCCGCGACGGAGATGCCTGCGCCCAGCCAATCACCTCTAAACAGCGAAATCAGACCACTCGCGCCGTCGGATATCGGTGTTGGGTCAACGATCCCCGCGATATCCAACGCCATCTGCGTTAGATCCAGCATGAGGGCGGTTTTTTCAGTCTCGAGACCGGGATCCGTAGTGGCAACCGGCGGGACTTCCTGCTGTTGCACGCGATAGTGCGCAGTGATCTCAGCTTCCTGCGATGCCGTGCGATCGATACCCAAACGGCTTGCATAAGTAACGCTGACGGAAGTGGTTGCGCCAGTCGATGACGGATCGAACGACTGGTCGACGAACGCGGGTCTATTGTTGTCCGGCAATACGACAGCGTTAACGTTATCCAACAACGCCCGGTCAAGATCTGACTGGGAAAGAGATGGCCTCGCCTCGTTGACAGGATCCATTGCACTACTCCTGTGGGAACCGATCAGACTTCTGCCTGTCCGAATTATCGGCAGACGCCGGCAAAAGTTTCCTGTGAAAGGTATTTCTCACACAACAGCCGTAAAGGCTGAGAAAATCCGTGCGTGGTACAATTTCACCGCATGTCCGAAGTTTCGCGACGGGATCGAATCACAGTTAAAATCATTCGCAACGGGTTGCCAGAACCTCCAGACACCGACTGGACTCTGGCGTCTCCTGAAGAGCGGATCGAAGCCGTCTGGACGCTGACTGAGCTTTGTCTAGCCTGGAACAACGTTTCACCAAGTGAACTCAGACTTCAAAGAACTGTTACTCGCGTTCAACGCGCACGACGTTGAATACCTGATCGTGGGCGCGCATGCTTTAGCAGCGCACGGGCACGTGCGTGCGACCAAAGAATTGGATCTTTGGGTGCGACCTGAAAGATCAAACGCTCAAAAGGTCCTTCAGGCTTTCGCAGACTTCGGGGTGCCTTTCAGTGATCTGACGGCTGAAGATTTGAGTAGGAAAGACACGATTTTTCAGATAGGTGTGCCGCCCTTACGTATTGATGTGATAACCGCTATTGATGGCGTTGAGTTTGCGGAAGCATGGCCGGATCGTGTAGCGACCGTTTTTGGAGGTGTGCCGGCCTTTGTGATTTCTCGTCATCATCTGGTGATTAATAAGAAAACTGCCTCGCGCCTGCAAGACTTGGCTGATGTACAACAGTTGGAGGCAACCGAAGATCCCTCTGCGAAGTAGTCTCAAGTTGCCCTCTTAACTGTGACGCGCTAGCTATTACGTCACTCCTTCCAATGCACCGTGGTCCAGCACCCAGCCTCGTCCTGGATCGGCTTTGCCTCAAAAGTCCTTTTTCAATGACAGAGAGTAAGCCACAAAACAGCACAAAAAGCGCAAATGATAAAACATTAAGGATTACCTCCGCCGCTAAGAATTCATTTTGTGCTTTGTGTGCTTCTTGTGGCCTTCAAGATGACTTTTGAGGCAAAGCCTCCTGGATCCACACGACGCCGTTCAACGCGCCGATAAAACCATTCAACTGGATCTGATCTCTACGAAATACGGTATTGCTTTCCATGATTTTGTTTGTTCTCTCGACTTTTGAGAAATAATTGAACCCCGAAGTATCTCAATGCGTTTTCAACGCATCAGAGGTTTCGTTCGTTAGATTTGTACCTCGCAATAACTCAGTTCAACCCTAAAGGAGATCTATTCAGTGAGAGATAAAACAGAATCATGCACTCCCGAAAGTGCCGAGCAGAGCCGTCCGTTCTTCGCGCGTTTCCTTGAAGGTCAGGAAAACTCAAAGGACTCATTCATGACGCTCAAGTATCCATCTGATCGCGACGAGATCGATCAACGACTTGAGTACAACAATGGCCCACAGCAATAAGTAAGTTCCAGAGTCGCGGCCTTCGTCGCTGTTTGACGCGGGCCGCGCAATCAATTACTCACCTCGTATTCATGCCTCAAACAACATCCGTTCTACTGCTGACACACAGCGGCGACTTCTACACGATCGATCTCGTTTCACAAGCTCTCGCGCGTCGCGGTGTTCGTCCCATTCGCTTTAACACAGATCTGTTTCCGTCAACGGTAAAGCTCCTCGCTCGCGCCGGCGACGAACGTTCTTCATATCTCGTAACGGAAACCGGTGAACAAGTTTCCGCTGCTGAAGTGCGCTCTGTTTGGGCGCGTAAGCTTTGGACACCGCGCATGGCTGAAGATCTTGATGAACGTTTTCGCTCAATGTGCGCGAGTGAATCGATCGCCGCACTGGAAGGTTTTCTTGACGCGCTTCATGACGCACACTGGGTCAACGATCTCGAGCGGCAACGCGCGGCAGAAAATAAGCAACGACAACTCCGGCTGGCCACGCGCGCCGGCCTGCGTGTTCCGCGCACTCTCGTTACCAACGATCCCGACGCCGCTCGACAGTTCTTTGCAGAAACCGAAGGCCAAACAGTGGCCAAACTACTGCGCCCGCTCAACGTCAGCATGGACGCCGGTCAACCGTTCGTTTACACGAGCCGCGTCCGCGAAGAAGATCTCACCGGTGCTGACACACTTCGCCACAGCCCGATGGTCTTTCAGGAGTTAATTCCTAAAGCGTACGAACTGCGGGTTGCTTATGTAGGTGGCGAAGTTTTCGCAGGTGCGCTTGACGCGACCGGTACGTCTCGCGGACAAACTGACTGGCGGCGCGTGGCACCCGAGGAGTGTAGCTGGCAACCGATCCAACTACCTGCGGAAGTAAGTAGCAGTCTGCACGCGATGATGTCGGAACTCGGGCTCGTCTTCGGCGCTGTCGATTTGATTTGCACGCCCGCGGGCGAACACGTTTTCCTCGAAGTCAATCCCGGCGGCGAGTGGGGTATGCTCGAACGCGATCTCGGGCTTCCGATTTCAGAAGCGATCGCTGAAGCGTTACTCAAAAGTTGAAACTATGTCCATTCTCATCGTCACACATAGCAACGATAACGATAGCATCGCGCGAGTGACCGATATCATCGCTCAAAAAGGTGGCCGCGTAATTCGATTTGATACTGACCGTTATCCGACCGACGTGCGTCTTACTGCTTATTACGGCACGCCCGGGGACGAGCGTCTTACATTGACAAATGAAGACGGCGAGTTTGATTTGCGCGACGTCACAGCCATTTGGCACCGGCGTCTCAACCTCGGCGCGAATCTTCCGGCCGGACTCGATCGGCAATTGCGCAATGCGTCTCTAGGTGAAACGAGTGCCGCCGCTCACGGTATGCTCGCGAGTCTGAAAGCTTTTCGCATGGACCACCTGCGTCACATTCGTCACGCGGAGAATAAGCAGCTGCAACTTCAGGTGGCCCGCGAACTCGGCCTGACCACGCCGCGCACGTTGACGACGAATGACGCGGACGCTGTTCGCGCGTTTGCAAGGAGTTGTGAAGGTGGAATGGTGACGAAGATGCTTTCGTCTTTTGCGATCTACGAGGAAGGAAAGGAACTCGTCGTCTTTACCAACCCGGTGCGACCTGAAGATCTCACGGACCTCTCGGGACTGAGTCTTTGCCCGGCGACTCTTCAGGAACTACTTTCGAAGTCGCTCGAGATTCGCGTCACCGTCGTGGGCCAACGTGTTATGTCTGCCGCGGTCGACTCACAAGTGTCCGCGCGCGCCGTTCACGACTGGCGTCGCGATGGTCTGCGTATGATTCAGGATTGGCAGCCATACGAACTTCCCTCCGAGATCGAAGAACGAATTCTTCGTTTGATGGATTACTTCTCGTTGAACTACGGCGCCATCGACATCATACTCACGCCCGACAACCGTCACGTTTTTCTCGAACTCAATCCGTCGGGTGAATTCTTCTGGCTCGAACGCGCACCGGGTCTCCCTATCTCAGAGGCAATCGCAGAGATTCTTCTGAAACATCAATAAGAGCCACAAAAAGGCAAAAAAGTCACAAACAGATTTATTGTTAGGTTGAGGCGCTTCTGCCGACGGGCTTCACCAAACACGCACTGATCGCGAGCACCACGACTACCAACGCGAGCACGTAGAACACGGCCGCATAAGAACCAGTTCGGGTTACGCACTCGGCCAGCAGCAGAGGTCCAACTGCTGATGCGATCACTGTTAACGCCTGCGCGGCGCCTTGAATCTTGCCGAGATGAGCGCGACCGTAGGCAGCACTCCAAAAAGCAAAGAAGATCACGATGACAAATCCACCCGCCAAACCCATCACGACTGCATAAGCAGCGATATGTGCTTCAGACGTGACGTGCGGCAGGGCCAGAAGCGATCCAGCCAACAAGACCATCGATATCGCCAACAAACGATTCATGCTCCAACGCGATGACAGCCAGCCCGCCAGGAAGTTTCCGACAAGTGCCGTCAAAGCGACGATCACGAGACTGCGATGATACGTTGACGGATCGAATCCTCGTTGCGCGAATATCGACTCATTGAATAAAGCGATTCCCGACGCAATCAATCCGTAAATCGCACTGGCTAATCCAAAGACCCAGAAACTCGGCGTCAGCAGCGCTTGCCGCAAGGTGAAGTTCACGGTTGTTTCTAAGTCAGCCTGATCGTCTGACGGCAATACATCAGGCTGCAGTGCACAGTCTTCCGGTGATCGACGCACAAGCAAAAACGCAAGTGGTGCAAGACCAAATAACAACACGACTCCGATGAGCCACCACGTACTTCGCCAGCCGTTTTTGATCACAAGCATTCCGATTATCGGAAAGGCAATCATGAATCCAACACTTAACGCCACCGTGTAAACAGCCATCGCGAGATTGAGCCGGCGCACAAACCATTTGCCAACCATCGTGATGCTGACCACGGAGAGCGCACTTTGACCCAGCCCGCGCGTGAGTGTGATCAGGATCGCAACGGTAAAGACGGTGGTAGCCCCACTCATCAAGATCACAACGCTACCGAGAGCCAAACTCACGAGAGTCAGAACGAGCCGGCTGCCAAAGCGATCGATCAACCTTCCGATCCCGAGAGAAAACAATGCGCCGGTTAATGTCGCCCAAAGATTGATCTGTGCGAAGTGAACTCGATCGATTTGCAGACTTGCCAACAGCGGTTCAGTGATTAGACCAAGCCCCTGGGTGCGACCCGGAAGTGTCCCGACCATCGCGAGCGCAGCCACGAATACGTTGACCCATCCGTAGTAAAACGGAAAAGCAACCGGGCCGGTAAACATCCTTCGAATGCTTGTATTTTCCATCGTAATTCTTAAGCTCGCGACCACTCTCGCCTTGCAATGCGCACCCAACTAACCAGTAAAAATAAACTCATCACGAGCCCCACCCAACGCACTACGCCATCTTTAAAAACTACGGTTGCGTTGAAAATAATGAAGATTAAGAATGCATGCCACACTATAACCCACAACCAATTTCGATTGCGGTAAGAATCAATTCCACTTAGCCACCACCAGCCCACATCCATGATCCAAAGGGCGAGTACGAGGTAGTTAATGAAGAGACCGCCGCCCCAGTTGATTCCAACCACTTCGTTGGTTTGCCGGGCCGTGTCGCGATAGGCGAGCACGTGACTCCAGTCGTGATAGAAATGAAATGCGCAAACAAAGTGAGCAATGAGTGCGATGCCGCCAGTGGTCCAGGCGAGGCGTGCTGCGTGTAGCCATTTTGGATTGTTTCGGGAGAAAAGAAATAGACCTATGGCATACGCCACCATGGCAAACCAGATAGATCCCCGGGTGAGAAGTTCGGTTATTAGTGGAATCGAGAGCAAGCCAACCTCAAAATGAAGATCTCACGCAAAGACGCCAGGACGCAAAGAAAACTCTTAGGAACGCGGCAGCGCTTTGCGCCTTTGCGTGGGAAATTTCCTTCGAAGTAATTTTGTCCGTTAACTGCTCATCTCGCGGTACAGCCACGCACGCGCACGCCTCCACTCGCGGCTGATCGTGTCAGGCGAAAGCTCTAACACCTCGGCAATCTCCTCGAAGCTCAAACCGCCGAAGTATCGCATCTCCACCACGCGCTCTTTTCGTTTATCGTACTTTGCTAATACCGCGAGCGCTTCGTCGAGCGAAAGAAGGTGCGACACGTCTGTACTCAATGTGCCGGCTTCTTCGATTGACACTTTGCGACTGCCACTCCCGCGCTTGGCATATTGATGTTTGCGCGCGTGGTCAATGAGGATGCGCCGCATCGCTTGCGCAGCAATGGCAAAAAAATGTGCCCGGTTCTGCCAACGCACGCGTGTTTGGTCAATCAGTTTTAGATACGCCTCGTTCACCAGCGCCGTTGCCTGCAACGTGTGATCGGGGCGCTCGCGGCTCATGTAACGCTTCGCCAGACGACGCAACTCGGGCTCAATGATCGGCAGCAGTTTGTCGAGCGCCTTGTCATCGCCGTCACTCCATGCGACCAACAATTGGGTTAACTCATGTGTGTTTTCGGGTTGGGTCATCAAACCTCAGCAGAGAAAATTTTTTCGTCGTGCATGCCGGATTTCATCAATCGTTCTCGCGTAAATGTAATGGAGGCATTTTAAACTCACGATAATAACCAATAAGGAGAACGTCATGAGCGTTATTGGAAATCCCACCAGCACCGAACGTATCGGAACATTCAACGGCATTTCTTTCGTCCGTCTTAAAGGCAAGTTCACCGGTAAAACTGTAAGCGGCGATTTCGCTGTCCCTTACGAAATCGTCACGCCGGAAAATCCCCTCCAGGGGAATAGAACATTCGTGTTCGAAGCGCCGCACTTTACCAGCGGCCAGATCGCGCGCGACGTCTATTTCGGGCCTGGATTCCTCCTGAATCGAGGGTTCGGCACTTGTTCAGTGGGCTATAGCAACTTCAATTTTCGCATTCTCGATCCCACTCCCGAGCCACCTTTTACATTTCGTATCAAAGGTAACGACCTACAGGTAATCCGTCCGGGTCAGCCGGGCGACATCGTTACCGACGACAACATCATGCGGCAGTTTGCGTTCACACTGAAAGAGACAAAGCTGCCTTTCGTCGGTGCGGTTGAACGCATTTATGGTATCGGCTTCTCTGATTCCGGCAATGCCATTTATCGCGTGTATCAACCGTTCGGACAAAAACTCTTCGACTTCACATTTGCCGGCACTGTCACCTTTCCTAAGGACCAGCCGTATCCGGCGCTGGTTAACGGAGAGTCGCCAATCATGGTCTTCAACTCTGAGGAGGATTTTGACGTTCGGACAGTTCCTAATCCCGCGTTCAACAATTGTCGCTGGTACGCGGTTGCCGGAGCTCCTCACATACCTGACAACAAGCGCACTCGCATCGCTTTTCCAGATCCGCCGGCTCCTTTCAGTCCCGCTCCTCCAGTGAAAGGGACCAACCCAATCGACTGGGTGCCTTTCATGAAAGCGCTATTCGTAGCCGGCGACGCGTGGGTCAGGCAGAACACGCCGCCACCGCCAAGCACCGTATTGAAAGTTATTCCCGGAGGTCTCATCGGGCGAGACGTGATTCTCAATGCGTTCGGCGGTATTCGACATCCAGCCCTGGAACTGAAGGAAGCTACTTTCATTGCTTCAGTTATTAGAGGCAGAGCGTGGGATTTGTTTGGCGCGTACAACCATCCGAAGGAGGTTATCGAGAACTACTTGCCTTCGTTTGAAAGAATAACCGCGGAACTTCGCAACGCCCGGTTTTTGCTGCCTGCAGACCAGCTCGTTCTCAATCAGCGCGCCGCCTTGCGCCCACCCGCCACCTACACCGTTAATTACATGTTTGAGCGCTTCAACCTCGAGCAGGCTCAAGCTGACGAAGATTCGCTTCTACCACTGACTGGTCCAATATCAATCAAGGAGCTAGACCCGCGAGGCGAAATCTAGTTACCTCAATAAAAGAGTCTCTTCGCAAACAGGTTTTCCACCCTGTTAGGGCTCGCGGTCAACGTTTTCTGCCACGGATGAAACGGATGCCAAACCGATAATAACGGATAATTAAGATGCTTAATCCGTCTTTATCCGCGTCTTAATCCGTTTTATCTGTGGCCGGTTTTGCGATAGCCTAGAAAACATGAAGAGTTTTGGACTGGTTTTCCTGTCACTGCTACTGATCACGGTCACTTCACCGTTAACCTCGGCGACCTCTGAGCCTCAGAACGACAAAGCACAACAAACTCTCGAACAGGCGTTGAACGCGCTTGGTGGCGTTGAGCGTTTGCGCGGGTTGAAGTCACTCTATTTCAAAGGCAAAGGCAGCGAGTTTCGCTCCGCTGAGTTGCAGGGACCTGACCCGTCAACTCCAACCAGAACTTCTCATGAAGAGACGTTTGCCGTCATTCCAGCGGAACAAAAGGTTCTTTATGAACAACGAACAGGACGTCATGACGGCAGCTTCCGGTGGCGGCGTTGGATGTACGCAGGTGACGAGCGAACGATCCTGGACCACCAGGACGATCTGATCAGCCAGGTGCGCCGTGATCCCGCTGCCGCAACTGAACGTGCGCGAATAGCGCGCAGTAGTCCGCATCTGCTTTTGCTCGAAGCTTCCACTCAAACAGCGAACCTGCGTTGGTTGGGCCGGCAAAACTATTCGGGAAAGTCACACGACGTGATCGGTTTTCCGCTCCCGGAAAGCAAGACCGTGCTCACGTTGTTTTTTGCAGTCGATACACATCTGCTGTCGAAGTATGAATACTCGATGGATTTCCCGGGCCTGGGCGATACCACTGTTGAGTTCACTTACAACTCTTATCGCCGCGATGAGAAGTTAGGTTGGGCGCCGACCGGTTACAAGATTCTTCTGGCCGGAAAACTTTCTCGTGAAATTGAGTTTACGGAAGTTGAAGCCGACACGCCGAAGGCATTAGCAGCATTTGAAATGTCGGCGCAGATGAGTAGTTACCTGATGCCGGTGGGCGAAGCTACGGAGATCGCCAAAGGCGTCTATATTTTTCTCACCGGCGGATTGAATCCGATGTTTGTCGAGTTTAAGGATTTTGTTTTGGCGGTCGAAGCTCCGGCACAACATCCGACGCTCGAGCGGGTTCCTGCTGACGCGCAGGCGGGCAGCGATCAGGTGAGCGAACGATTTATTCAGAAGATCAAAGAGAAAATCCCCAACAAGCCGATTCGTTATCTCGCGGTTACGCATTTTCACAGCGACCACGCCGGCGGCACACGAGCGTTCTGGGCCGAAGGCGCCACCGTACTGACCACGCCCGGCAACAAAAACTATTTTGAAAAACTCGCCGCCGCCAGGTACACCATCATTCCGGACAGATTTTCTCGACAACCTCGCACTCCAACGATCGAGACTTTTGATCGAAAGCGAATCATCACCGATGGTGAACGCTCGGTCGAGCTGATCAGCACCGGCGCAAGTCCACACTCAGCAGAGAACGTCGTAGTTTATCTCCCGCAGGAAAAGATTCTGTTTCAAGGAGACCTTTTCTATTACAGCGGTCTGGCCGCATTCCCCGCCAAAGATCCATCGCGCGATCGAGTCATGAAATTCTTCGGCGACTGGCTGATCAAAAACAATCTCGAGCCGGCACGGATTTATGGTTTTCACGATCGCGGTTTCGCGACGATGAAACAGGTGCGCCAGATCCTCGACTTCAAGAGATCGTAAGTTATCGACAGCTTCAGGGTTTGAGACTACCGGCGGTTAGAATTCTGACGGTATTGTTCATCGGCAGCGTTATCACTCGCTTGCCGTCGCGACTAAAAACTGCTCCCCACACCTGTTCTTCATTCGGAAGCGTGAGTACGTTTTCGCCTGTTCTTGTATCCCAAAGTCGAACAGTTTGATCAGACGACGCAGAGATTATGCGCTTTCCGTCAGGGCTGAAGCTGAGATTATTCACGGCTTCTTCATGACCGGTTAGATTCTGGATCTCTTTGCGACTCTTTAGATCGATGAGCCTGATCGTGCGGTCGTTCGATGCGGTGACCAGTAACTTACTGTCAGGACTAAAGGCGAGAGCTGATACGTGCGCTGAGTGACCGGTGAATGTCGCCAACGACTCTCCACTCGCAGTAAAGAGCATCACCGAACCATCGCTACCTCCGGTTGCCAGAAATTTTCCATCCGGACTGTAGGCGACAAACGTCACGCCTTTTTCGTGATTTAGCGTTAGCAGCTCGGTTCCGTTTTCGACGTCCCACACTTTGGCGGCGTTCGAACCGGAGGCGGAAAGCAAACGCTTCCCATCAGGGCTGAAACCGATCGAGATCAGTTGCACTCCTTTAACTTCGGCAAAGGTACGCAGTTCTTTCTGAGTTTCTGTTTCCCAGATCTTAATCAAGCCATCATTGCCCACGCTTGCTAAACGCTTCGCGTCCGGTGAATAGGCCACCGCGTTCGCGGACGTCTTGTGAGCATTCCAATCTTTCAGCAGTTTTCCGGACGTTGCGTCCCAGGTTTTCAAGTTGCCGCCCCAGGCCGCAGTTGTTACCAGTCGCCCGTCGGGACTAAAGCTTGCTCCGTACACATCGGATGGATGACGCCAAACGTTCAATGCGGGATCGGCAGCAGCAACATTCCAAATCTTGATCGTTTTGTCGCCGGCGACGGTAACCACACGTTCACCGTCCGGCATGAATGCCACAGCCGAAACGTTTTTTGTGTGTCCATGGAGTGTCGCCAGTTCCATTCCTTTTTCTGAATCCCAAAACCTCAAGGTCTGATCAGTTGAAACCGAAGCGATCAGTTTTTTGTTTGGACTAAACGCGACGCCGTTCACCCATTTGCTGTGGCCCCAGCCTCTGCCGCCGAGTGTATGGACCACCTGGCGGTTATTTACGTCCCACACACGAACGATCGAGTCTTTACTGGCGGCGGCGAGACGGGTGCTGTCGGAACTAAAGACGATTGATTGGACCGCCTTGTACAGGTCGTTCAACTCAGATTCGAGCACGACCGCTTTTCCCCAACGACCGACTTCCCAGATCGCGACGCTATGTTGCGACTCCCAACCGCCTACGGCGAGATACTTTCCATCAGGGCTAAACGCGATTGCAGTAAGCGGCTTATTGCCATACTCGAGTTGTTGCAGAGATTCACCGGATTCCGCATTCCAGATCTCTACGATCCCCGTGACTGCTCGCTGGCTACTAAGATTCCACGAACACGAAGCCAGCATTTTTCCATCGCCGCTGAACGCAATTGCGGTTATGCCTCTTCCTTTACCTTGCAGGCGGCGAAGTTCAGTTCCCGAAGCAACATCCCAGACCCGTACCGCATGCCTGGAATAAGCCGCCGCAAGACGTTTTCCGTCCGGACTGAAAACCACCGACTGCGGGATCATGTTTTCTTCAAACTTTTTGACGAGCTGGATTCCGTTGGCGTCGACACTCAATAGTCTGACCAGCTTGTCAGGTGAGGTAACTGCCAACATCTTTCCATCAGGACTAATAGCCAAACTGGTAACGGGCTCACCTGCAGTGAATGTCAAAATACTCTGCTCGGTCGCAGCGCTGAGATAGTGCCACTCCCAATCGCGATGCTTTTCAGGTGCGCTGGCGAGCCACCGCTTGGCTGCGGCTGTGTCATGAAGTCGTAGACTTGCTTCCGCGGCAGCGATATGGGCCAGGTACGATTGATATTCAACTGCACTCTGGGAATTTGCGATCGTGAATGGTAAGGAAAGTGTCACAACGACCAGCAATAAGTGAAGAGGTCTTTTCATAAGATTGGCATGATAGCACTAGTGTGTTGTTGTAGGGGCGGTCCTCCGTAGCCGCCCCTACTGTACGAACTTCTTTGTCTCTCGATAAGAGAGCCATGGAACGACGCCCTCATCGTATCGCTCCAGGTGAGACGATTTTGAGTTCCAGACCAGGGCGGCCACGGAGGGCCGCACCTACGATGGCCCATGTGGATCTTTACAAAATATTCGTAGGCCAGGGCTGTGGGATTCGGTAATCTGTGATTGTGTGGAAGAAGCTACTCGAAACAGCCGTATACGCACCCTCGCCGCATAATGTGCAACCATGGCGCGTGCGCATTCTCTCAGACGAAACTGCCGAGCTGCTGATCGAAAAACGCCGCACGCTTCCGAAAGAAGATCCGACCGGCAGTTTCATCATTCTAAGCATGGGCCTCTTCATCGAGGCGCTCGCGATCGTCGCGGCAAATAACTCGTTGAAACTTGATTTCGATCTATGTCGACCAGCATCTCAATTTACGCCTGACCACATAGCGAAAGAGGAAGGGAACTTGCTGCCGTTTGCTCGATTGAGTCTCGCAACGCAACCGGCTGATGCAAATTTCGACAACGCTCTGTTCCGCAAGCGCCGAACTTCGCGCATTTCATTTACTTCTCAACCTGTTCGCCCCAAAGCTGTCGAAGCCTTATCGAAACTCGCACTTGAATGGGGACAAATTTACCACCAGGTTACGGACCCTGACGTCATCGAAAAGATTCTCGCACGCAACATCGAAGCGGTGTTTGAAGATCTGAACGCGGCCGAGTATCACGACGAGATTGTGGAATGGTTTCGTTTCACTGACCGCTCCTCACGCGCAACACGCGACGGCCTGGATTATCGTTGCATGAATTCTTCGCGCGTATCGTTTTGGCTGGCGGCACGGGTGCCGCAGTTACTCAAATTTCCCGTGACGAGCGCGCTACTAAAAAAGATCTACCGCACTCAGCTAGGCGAGGTGCCAACGCTTGGCATGCTTGCTGGTCCATTCTGGGAACCCGAAAGCGCGCTTGAAACCGGACGCTTCCTGATGCGTTTCTGGTTAGAGTTGGCAAAACACGATCTTTATATTCATCCGTACGGAAACCTGGTAACGAATAAAACCGCGGCCGAATACACATTGAAAGTGGTTGGCGTTCCCAGAATCTGGTTGATTTTCAGAGTCGGTTTTTCAAAAGAGCCGCCGCGGAGTTATCGACGCACAGTCGAGGAGGTGCTGGTTGATTGATCGTTTGCTGACAGGAGCCACGCTCTGGTTGCTCTGGATCATTCGCAGGATCATCAGTCTTGATCGTCGCGCCTACATGCTGCTGAGCGCCGGCGCGCTCCAGCCGTTTCTCGCCCGAATCGGAATGCTGCGAGCTCACGCTGTTTATCTGAAAGCGAAGGACCGCTGTCCTGCATATCGCGAATTTCTCGCGAGCGAAGGCGTGTCGCTGCAGCGAAGGTGGAAGCTTTCCGATCTTCCCATCATGACCAAGGAGAATTACGTCAAGAAATATTCGCTCACGGATCGTTGTTACTACGGCAAGCTGCCGCCGGCCGGCGTCGTGATTGACGAATCGTCGGGTTCATCCGGCGTTCCGAATAACTGGGTGCGCAGCGCTGAGGAACGCGAAGATGTGAAGCGCATTCTGCAACTCAACTACCAACTCATCTATCGCGACAGTGGTTGTATCCTGCTGAACTGTTTTGCGCTTGGACCATGGGCCACCGGCATGAATGTATCGATGTCGCTGGTCGATGTCGGAATACTGAAGTCGATTGGCCCGGATCAGAAGAAACTTGAAAACTCGCTCGAGCTGTTTGGACCAAATTATCGCTATTTGATCTTTGGTTACCCGCCGTTCATCAAATCGTTTGTCGATACGACGGCGCTCGATCTCAAGCAATACCGGATGGATTTGATTGTCGGCGGGGAGGGGATCTCCGAACCGTTGCGCGCGCACCTGCTGAAGTATTTTCAAACCGTCATCTCTTCGTATGGAGCGTCGGACCTGGAGATTAATATAGGCGTGGAGACCGATTTGACGATCAACCTGCGCCGCTTCTGCATGAAAGATCGCCGGCTCTCACAGTCTCTCTTCGGGCGCGAGATGCCGCCGATGATCTTTCAATACAACGCGCTCGACTACATCGTCGAAACAACCCCCGATGGCGAACTCATTTTTAGTATCGGCAGACAGACGAGTGCCGCGCCGAAACTGCGGTACAACTTGCGCGACCAGGGCGGTGTGATGACGCACGCGCAACTGCGCGAGAAGCTGGCGTCGCACGGGATCGATATCTTCCGGCTCGCCGAACCGCAAAGTCATTTTCCGATTCTTTTCATTTATGGTCGCAGCGATTTGACGGTGCCATTCTTCGGCGCCAAGGTGTATCCAACCGATCTGGAGGAGATCATCAACGCGGATCTGAATCTGGCGCGACAGATCAACTCGTTTCAGATTTCGAGTTATGAAGATGAAGCGATAAACCGGCGTTTAAAGATCTGTCTGGAGACAGTCAAGAATCTTCCCAGTCCACTGGCCAACACCGATGAGCTGCACCAGACGATGTTTGACGGTCTCTGCCGCGTCAACCAGGACTTTCGCGAAGTGACGAAGATGTTTGATCGCAGTTGTGTTGAGCTGGAGATCTATACGTTCGAAACCGGCCCATTTGAAGGTCGTGACATTCGTGTGAAGCACAAATATGTAGTTACATAAGGCCACGGATAAATGCGGATAAAATCCGGATTAAGATCCGTGTAATCCGTGGCTCAAAATCTACTGCGCTTGCGGACGACCCGACTGGATCAAACGCTGACGAGCCGTGTTGCCCGGGACGGCGATGTGAGTTGCCGGATCGTATTCCTTCCCCACGGCCGGACTGCCTTGCGGCACCCAGATCTCTACCCGCGTCGAACTATAGCCGCTCGGAATATAGCGCACGTAGTAACCATCCGGATGTATGGACCAGCGACCACTCGGCACTGACTGGCTGCCTGGTCCAAGCGGTGCGTTGCCGCTAAGCACTGCTACCCGTTCTATCTCCGCGAACGATGCACCGGGCGTCGTTAACATCTGGCGTAGCTGTGCTTCAGCCTGCGCGATCTGTCTGAGCGGTTCGGGAACACCACCGAGTGCATCAGTCAACGCATTCCCGTGCAGAACGTCGAGCGCGCTTCGATTCAACGAAGCGAGTTGCCGCGGTGTGAGAAGGCGCGACGCCACCGTTTTTAAATTTGATTGTAGATCTTCAAACTTTGCGCGCGCGATGATGGCCCATAGCAGCGACTGAATATCGTGTTGATGAATCTCCGGATGATTGACTGAATTCCTCACGATCGTCATCACCGCATCTTCAGCCGGACCTTTCGGCGGTGCGAACAGGTAACCATCGCCTTCTCCGGGGCCATGTGTTCCCGCCTTCAGGCAGTAGCTCTGATCCTGCATTACGTAATAACCCGTTTGCAGAACGAAGCCGCCGTTTGGCGTCCGCTGCAGTGTCATCAGCGACCGCGAAGCCTCGCGCGGTGTGAAGCCGTCCTTGGAGGCGTCGCCCCACTTGGCGTCTGGCAGACTCGTCGTGATCGGCGCGCTGCCACCGAGCAGGTTTGGTGTCTTCTTTTTTAGCTTATCTCCCAGCCCACTCAATCCGCCGAGTTGTGCAAACGCCGTGGTCGACGTCAGGAGTAGAGTAGCGGTGATGAAGGCCAGGAATGTTACTTGTCGAAAAACTGATTTGCTCACTGAAATTCCCTCTTCCTTGAAAATTGGTGCGTAATAATAACAGAGAGTTGCTGAAGACTTGAGCGTGCTCGTAAGCTTGAGCGTATCAGGAAAAAAGCGATGTCTCGAATTGAAATTTTCTCTGCGGCCCTCTGCGTACCTCGGCGGTCTCTGCGTTGAAACAGCCATTAACGCAGAGAACGCATCTATGAAGCGACGATCGATGTCAAGAACTTTTTAAGCACACTTTCGTCCTGACGCTGACGGCGCCTAATGAATTGGTTTAGCTGCCCCTTGCTCTTTGACATGAAACTGAGTGGTAAACAGAGTGTAAACATCGTTAGCGATACTTCAATTGAGCAGTGGCGAAACTACGCTCAATCATCTATGCGGTTATTGCAACCATGAAGTTCAATTCGCTCTCTCCTCTCAGCCCTTAGCAGGAGAGGCTGGCTGCCCAATCAGAGGAACAGGCACGTTAGGCCTAGCGAACTCACGGGCCAGCCGAGCTGCGATAGCTCGTTGTTGGAACTCCGCATAGTTAATCTCATCGCGCAGCATGATAAAGCTGCGAATGAGTAGCTTCCTGGCCACGGCCACTTTGGCTTTTGGTTTGCCACGGCGTTGGGCCAGGCGGCGGTAGAAGCGTTTCAGATCGGGATCAGTTTTGACGGCCGTCTGCGTTGCCTCTATTAACAAAAACCGTAGCAAGCGAGAGCCGGCTTTACTAATTCCCAGGTAACGTTTCTTGTCCGCCGACGAACGTTCCATTGGATCAAAGCCACCATAGGCAGCCAACTTGCGGGTGTTGGGAAAGCGACTCACGGGAATGAGCGTATGTACGATCCCTAAGGAACTGAGCAAACCCAAGCCCGGATGAGTGCGCAACAGACTGATCCGCGGGTCGGGCAGCGCTTGTTGCTTGAGCCACCCTTCCGTTTCCGTAATGCGCTGGTTGAGTTCCTGCAGCAACTCCAGCCATTGTTGTCGTTGTTGGCTCATTACCGGCGACATCGCCAGTGCTTCCAGTTGTTGTGTACCCTGCCGCGTGAACAAGCGAGCCTGTAACGAAAGGCCGGCTTGAATCGACAACGCCTGGAGGCTGTTCTTGACGATCGTGCGCACCTTCACCAGCTTATGCCGGTAACGGAGCATGCGCAGGATCTCCCGACTCTGTGGTAACGGCCGGTGAATGCGCGGAAACTCATCGTGGCACAGCAGCTCCAGGATCAGTTCCGCATCGCGACGGTCGTTCTTTTGCCGCCGTCGGGCGCGCCGACGAATCTCGGTCGCATCCCCGAGCCAGACCTGGTGCCCCAGTTCTTCTAACAGTTGTTCGAACCAGGGCGTATAACCGCTGGCCTCGAGGCCCACGATTACTGGACCGCCCAACTCGGAATAGAACTTACGCAGCGCTTCCTTGTGGTCGTGCTTGAGCTCATGGCTAGTGAGCTCTCCGGTTTCAGTTTTCAAACAGCAAATTGTTTGTTGACGTGCATGAAAGTCGACGCCGCAATATATAATGTGGCTCATAGCGGGTGTCTCCTTTCAGTTTCATGTCAACCGTGAGTCTAAACCACTCTCGGGTAAACGAAAGCGGCACCCGCTTGCTTCATCACATCAGAGGGCCGCAGAGAGAGGGCTGTCAAAGCAGATACTGCTTGATCATTTTACCCTTGATTTGCTAGTTTGAATTTGGGCTAAAACCGAAGCCTCGCCCTCAACCACTCATCGTCTCCACCCCACGAGGAATTTCAAATGCAACCACTCCTTAAGCTCCTGCTGTTATTCGTGTTCCTTGGTTTGTTTTCCCAAGGATGTATCGTTGAAGATTGGTCGAAGTCCAGCGGCGACGATGCCATCGGCCAGGCCTTCGCGGATGAAGCACGCCACCTACAGGTCGAAGGTGAGGGCACGGTGATTCGCCTTCTGTCAGATGATCTGAAAGCGCCGCGACACCAACGATTTATTATTGAGCTTGCGTCGGGACAAACGCTGCTGATTTCACACAACATCGACATCGCCCCGCGAATTAACGGACTCGCGGTCGGCGACAGCGTTAGTTTTAACGGCGAGTATGAGTGGAATGAGAAAGGCGGCGTCATCCATTGGACGCACCACGACCCGGACGGCAGTCATGTGGCGGGCTGGATAGTACACAACGGCAAAACTTATAAGTGATTCACTGCCCCACCGAAGAGCTACTCGATCTTTTCATTCGCGCCTGCCATTTGCTCCGCGGCAGCTCAAGCGCCTCAAACTGATCGCTCGCATCTCTTAACGATTCACCTCCAGCTTTTCGCGTCTTGAGGTAGAGCAGCGACGCCATGATCGCGGTTACCGGCGTGACGAACACATTCAACAACTGGTACAAAGCCGAGCCGCCTGACATTGAGAAGTTGAAAGCGAACTGCTTCGGAGAGTAGTCGTCGTTTAGCTGTAGGGTTAAATCCGTTGTCACCGTTGCCCGCCAGATCAAGATCGGCAAGGCAAACTGAACCAGGGTTATCACCAGCACGGTTCCCAATGCTCGCCGGCTCAAGGTCCGACTACGTCGCAGCGTGCCGCGCACTCCCTGCGGTTCCATGATCACTACCGGCGCGTAAAGTCCGAAAATAATCGCGGCGAGCAATCCGGGTATGACAAACAACACCGAACCGAGCAATATCATGGTCAGGACGAGCAGCGACGTGATGGCGAAGATATGCCAGCGACGCTTCAATGCCGTCACTATTGATTTTATTCTCACCGGACGTAGCGGCGCGATCATTAGTTGGACCACCACCGGTACGGTGGCTGCCGAGACAAAGAAGTAGGCAAACAAAAGTAAGATCACCATCGTGACAAACAACATGATGGTGAAGGTCATCAGTTGTGCCGGTTGTTCCGGATCGAAGAACACTTCCGAGAAAAAGTTCACCGCTGCCAGCAGCGTGAACGGTGCATATCCCAGGAGAGCGATTTTGAAAAACGTGGGAAAGTGTTCGCTGTAAAGCGCGAAGGCTTGTCGCATTAAGTGAGTTGGTCCTTCCGACGCGGCTCGCAGTGCCGAAGCAAAACCGTTGGCACTCGGTGGCCGTTCCTCGGGATTTTTGGCGAGGGCCGACATCACAAGACGCGCGAGCTTCCGCGGTACCTTGCGATTCTTTTCGCGGAGCGGCGGAACCGTGGCGGTTTTATGAAGTTCGATCACTTCGTGTGGAGAACCCTTGAAGGGTGTTTCACCCGTGAGCAGTCGATAAGCAAGGATGCCAAGGCTGTAGATATCAGAACGCGTGTCGAGCCGATCGCCGCGGCATTGTTCCGGCGACATATAATAAGGAGTTCCCATCACCGAACCGACGGCCGTCAGACTCTCGCCAGGTGACGGCGCTGATTTAACAAGTGTGGCTGACTCTTCACTGGTTGCAAAGATGAGCGTTTCGGATTCAGTTGATTGTAAGTGTGGTGCTTCAGGAGTGGTTGACGGGATGTGATCTGTATTGCCCAGTTTTACTAATCCGAAATCGAGTACCTTGACTGTGTAACCACCACGGCCGTTTGGCTCGAGCCAGATATTGTCCGGCTTGAGATCTCTGTGGATGATGCCCGCCTCGTGTGCGGCTGCGACGGCGGAACAAACCTGTTCCAGAATATCGACGACCCATTGAATCGGAAGCGCGCCTTCCT
This sequence comes from uncultured Acidobacteriota bacterium, assembly GCA_963708055.1. Taxonomy (GTDB): domain Bacteria; phylum Acidobacteriota; class Blastocatellia; order Pyrinomonadales; family Pyrinomonadaceae; genus PSRF01. The sequence goes on from OY970193.1 coordinate 5,828,557, forward strand.
CCGAAATGATTTCGGCGAGGGTGCAACCGTCTAAATACTCCATCACGAGGTAAGCAACTGGTCCAGCCGCCGTTTGCGCCAGCCCGAAATCCGTAACGTCAACGACGTTTGGGTGCCGCAAGCGACCGGCCGCCTCAGCCTCCCGCCGAAACCGCGCAACAAACTGATCGTGAGCAGAGAGTTGGGGATGGATCACCTTGACCGCCACGGTACGCTTGGTACCGAGATGCGTGGCGCGATAGACCGCCCCCATACCTCCTTGTCCGAGAAGCTGTTCGATCTGGTATTTATTATCGAGTAAGTCCACTTTTGATCTCACTTGGATCTACAAAGCCTGATCGCCTGCCGAAACGCTGCGTCAAACTTCTCGCCCATCTCTTTAGTATCAAACGTAAACGCGATGCTGTATCCCTGGAAACGTTGCGGTTCTTTCCATGCATCCGAATAGAGATGCAGTCCCACAATGGTCCGTCCGAACCAGCCGCTGGATTTGAACTCGGTTCGCCACGCGCCGAGCAAACGTACCTGCTCCGGATCTTTCGTGTAACGATACGTGTGCTTACCCCGGTCGTGACTCATCCGGTTAAGTTGCACCCAAACGTCGGCGATTATCGGATGGGTGTTCTTAACCTCTTTCGATTTTGTGACCATCCGGGCGTCGTCGTTGCGCAACATTAGATCACAACCATCGATGTTGGTGACTCTGAAGCCCTGGATAAAGTTGAAAGTATTTTTAGCCGGCTCATTGTCATCCCACGGCTGACGGTAACTGGCATCATAAGAATCCTTCAACACGATACGCGCGTCTCGGAAAGTTGTTTGGTCCAACCAGGTCACGATTTCCTTGACCGATGAGTCTGGTTTCAAGCCCCCGGGAAGGGAAGACTTCTTTTGCGCGAGCGTGCTGACGTTGGCGAGTAAGACTACTGCTATGACGAATGTGTAGCGAACCATGGAGACTCTCTTCGCGGAACTTTAATTTTTTATTTTGTCTAACCATGATAACCGCTCAACGGCTCTGATTTTTCTCAAGAACGGCCTGATGTTCCTCAAATTTCATGAGCATCGACCCCGTGGAAGCCACAATCTGATAGGTCAGTGCTCAGTTAATCAAAGCTGAGGCCGGGAGGTACTGAAGCGTTCAAGGTCACAATTTGTGAGCTTGAAGAAGCTCGAAAACTTCGGTTAACTCGTTCCACTTGCGAGAACCGTTAGCCTGACCGGTGCGGACGGCCCTGATATACTTATGACCATGACGATTAAGAAATTGGATCACATCAGCGTCGTCGTCGACGACCTTGAAGCCGCGATCGCTTTTTTCACTACGCTCGGTATGACGGTCGAAGGCAGGGCGCCGATCGAGGGCGAGTGGGTGGACCGTATTAACGCGCTCGAAGGTGTTCAAGTTGACATTGTTATGATGCGAACTCCAGATGGGCACGGGCGGCTTGAGTTGACGAAGTTTCACAATCCAAAACTGGTCGAGATCAAACCTGCAATCGCACCGCCAAACGCGCTGGGTCTGCGGAGCGTCATGTTTACAGTCGAAAGCGTCGACGACACTGTTGCTCGTCTGCGCGCCAATGGCGCCGAACTCGTCGGCGAGGTGGTCCAGTACGATGACAAGTACAAACTCTGCTACCTGCGAGGCCCTGCCGGCATCATCGTCTCGCTGGCCGAAGAACTCTCCTGAAGCGTTTATCGCCTGTTATTTTTCGCGGAATGCAACATACGCGGCGACCAGCAGATCGAACCCGATGCACCCGTTGATGTACCAGTGAGGGACGAATTGGGTTGAGTAGTCGTGCAGGCAGGCGTCCCACAATGGATGCAAGGCCCAGCCGGCTGCGAGGTACCAGCCGGATTTTTTCAAACCAAGCGAGGCGAAAATTGCGTAGATCGCTACGCCCGCGATCTCAATTAGTATCCACCAAAGCGACCCGCTGAAGAGTCCGAATCCAACATAGATCAGCGCGGCACATACCAAACCGATCGCGATCGACAGCTTTTCTTTTGTGTAACTCCGGCTTCGTCTGATGAGCAGGATAAAGCCGATTCCCAGAACTATTCCGACGATGATTTCGATCAGCGGTTGCATGTGACGATGGTAAGATCTTTGGCCAAAATTTTGAAGTAGGTGGTCACTTTGGTAATCCGCTAATTAAGTTAGCCACAGATAACGCGGATAAAAATCCGATTTTTGCCACCATTCCTGCTTTGGCGGTGTTTACGAAGAGAACCGCTTCATTTGGTGAACCAGGCCTGGATTAAGTACGTAAAGCCCCTCCGGAGGACCACAACGATGCAAACGTTCCTACAGGACCTGAAATACGCCCTGCGTATGCTCAAAAAGAATCCGACCTTTACCGCCGTGGCGATTCTGACTCTCGCCGTAGGTATTGGCGCCACCTCGGCCATCTTCAGCGTGGTCAACTCGGTCCTGTTACGACCGCTGCCGTACCGCCAACCGGATCAACTCGTCCGCGTCTACAGCGAATTTCCCACCATGCAACTGCGGAAGTTCTGGCTTTCGCCTCCCGAACTGCTCGACATTCAACGCGAGGCAAAATCTTGGGAAGCAATTGGCGCGTGGGCGCCGGGCGGTCGGAACGTCGGAACTGAGAGTGAGCCGCTTCGCGTCACCTCAGCAGTAATTACGCGGAGCATGATTGACGTCCTCGGTGTGCAACCGCAACTCGGTCGCGGGTTCACTGAAGAAGAAGATCGCATCAATGGTCCAAAAGTCGCCATCATTTCACATGGTCTCTGGCAAAAAGGTTTTGGCGGCGCCAGCGACATCATCGGCAAACAGATTCAGGTCAACGCAAACACCACCACCGTTGTTGGTGTAATGCCCGCCGGTTTTGCTTTTCCTCCCGGAAGTAACGATCAGGTCGAACTAGTGGTGCCTTTCCAATTTGATCCGGCCAACCCCGGCAATCGTGGCTCACACTATCTTTCAGTGATCGGCAGGTTGAAATCCGGCGTGACGATGGAGCAGGCGCAAAGTGAAATGTCGAGTCTGATGGCCGGATGGAAGAGCGAGAATCGCTCGCCACATTTACTTAACCCTCAATTTCATCCGGTGATCATGCAGGGGCTTCATGAAGACGTAGTCGGCGCCGCTCGCAAGGCGGTGTGGGTTCTCATGGCCGCGGTTGTGTTTGTCTTATTGATCGCGTGTGTGAACGTTGCGAACCTTTTGCTGGCGCGGGCGGAATCACGCCACCGGGAGTTTGCAGTTCGACTCGCACTCGGAGCCGGTTTGAAACGAATGGTCCGCCAGTTCGTCGCCGAGGGCTTTGTGTTGGTTTTGATCGCTACGATTCTCGGAGTCGCGCTGGCATACGCGGGGTTGAAGGTGCTGTTGTTGTTTGCGCCGGATAGTGTGCCGCGCACTGAAGAAATTGGCGTTGGTCTTCCGGTACTCGGTTTTACGATCGCAGTGGCGGTGGTGGCTGTATTTCTGTTTGGTTTTGCGCCATTGGCCCAGGTTAGTGAACGTAACCTTGCAAACTGGATTCGTGGGGCCGGGCAGCGTGCAATTCGCGGCGGCGGCCAAACGCTGCGCAAGAGTCTCGTTATAACAGAGATAGCACTCGCCGTTATCCTCGTGATCGGTTCAGGGTTGATGATTCGCGCTTTCTGGAAGTTGCAACAGGTCAACACCGGTTTTGATCCGGCAGGTGTCACCAGCTTCAGCCTCAATCTTCCGGCAGTTAAATACGACAATGCTAATCGTCTCCAGTTTGTAAACTCGCTCGAGCAGAAACTCACTTCTATTCCCGGCGTGACCGCCGTCTCAATTGCAGGTGGACTGCCTCCGCTGCGTCGCATCGATGCTAACGACACCGAGATCGAAGGTTACATACCAACACCTGACGGCCCGGCACAGAACGTTGATTACTGGAACGCGGTCGGTAACGACTACTTCAAGGCGATGAAGATCCGTTTGTTGGAGGGTCGCACGTTTGAGCCGCAGGACGAGAACCCAAAATCGATGCCCGTTGTCATCGTCAACCAGGCGCTGGCGAAAAGATTTTGGACGGGAAGTCCGATTGGGCGGCGCGTGAATCCAGGAGGAGGCGATACCAAAGTCTGGTTCACGATCGTCGGTATAGTTGAAGACACCAAGAATGCCGGTATGGATAAGTCGGCCGGCCCAGAGCTTTATTTTCAGGCTAGACAAGTCGCGGATGAGTTCCTTGGATCGAGCCTGAGTTTTGTGGTTCGTACCGCGAATGAATCTGCGCCGGTTGAAGGATCGATTCGCAATGCCGTGCGTGAATTGGATCCGACACTGCCCGTTTACAGTCTGTGGTCCATGGATGAACTGGTGTCGAAGTCGATGGTCCAACCGCGGTTCCTTGCGTTACTGCTGGCGACGTTCTCGGGGATCGCGTTGTTTCTGGCGGCGATTGGTATTTACGGCGTGATGGCTTATTCGGTGGCCCAGCGCACGCAGGAGATAGGAGTGCGCATGGCGCTGGGAGCGCGACCGATGCACGTGTTGCGACTCATCTTTGGACAGAGTCTTGGCATGTTGCTCATTGGTACGGCGATTGGGTTGGCGGGCGCCTTTGGCCTCACGCGGTGGATGCGCACGCTGCTGTTCGAGGTAACGGCAACTGATCCGCTGACGTACGTGACGGTGATTGGGATACTGACGATCGTCGCACTGTTTGCGTGCTACATCCCGGCGCGTCGTGCGGCGAAAGTCGATCCGTTGATCGCGCTGCGATACGAGTAGACGAAGCAAAGAACTCACGCAGCGGCGCAACGGCGCGGCGTCAAACGCTGCGTCGCCGCGTCGTGCGGCGAAAGTCGATCCGTTGATCGCGCTCAGATACGAGTAGACGAAGCAAAGAACTCACGCAGCGGCGCAACGGCGCGACGTCAACGCTGCGTCGCTGCGCCGGCGCGCCGTGCGGCGAAAGTCGATCCGTTGATTGCGCTGCGATACGAGTAGACGAAGCAAAGAACTCACGCAGCGGCGCAACGGCGCGGCGTCAAACGCTGCGTCGCCGCGTCGCCGCGTGGGAAATCTTTTGCGAACAATTAACGAATGAGAAGAGGATGAACAACATGATGTTTACGATACTGCTTGCGAGCGTTTTGACGTTGGCGTGCGGAGCGCCAGGGGCGAAGGTTACTGCGGAAACAACGCAGAGATCGGACTTCCAAGAGCGCGATGAATTTAACCAGGTGTATCAACTCGGACCGGGAGCGCGTGTTGAAATCTCCAGCATTCGTGGCACAGTTGAGATCTCCAATTCAGATGGTCCGACGGCTGAAGTAAAGATCATACGCTCGGCACGCAACCGCGCTGATCTCGAATATCACAAGATTGCAGTCGAGCAAACCGGCAACGGGCTTACGGTGCGTGGAGTCCGGGAATCTGACGATCGCCGCCATCAGAATATTCAAGTCGACCATAAAGTCATCTTGAAGCTGCCTCGCGCCATCGATCTTTCAGTCAAGAGTATCAGTGGCTGGCTCAAAGGCGGCGACGTAGACGGCCCGGCACAGGTGAGCAGCATTAGCGGCTCTGCCAAAATCGGCAACGTCGGTGGCAAGTTAGACGTGAGCAGTATTAGTGGAAATCTCGACGTCGGAAACGTGGGTTCCGATGCGCGAGTAAAAAGTATCAGTGGCAACCTCCGGCTGGGTCAGGTCAACGGCTCGCTTGAAATTACGAGCGTGAGTGGTGGTCTCCACGCGACGCTTACGAGCTTGAGTCCTGCGGGGATTCAAATCAGGAGCGTGAGTGGCTCAATCGAGATCGGATTCAAGAGCGACGTCAATGCCGATTTCAAGGCTGACAGTGTCAGCGGTGAAGTTTATCTCGAAGTGCCCAACGTTGTTCGCGATATGGAATCGAAGTCGTCGAACGTTCGCGCGCGCATCGGTGCAGGCGGCACGCCGATTACGATTAACAGTGTGTCGGGAAATATTCGTTTGACCCGCAGTTAGGTTTCATCGTAGGACTCAGTGAGATAAAGATGAACAAGATTTTACAAGATTGACAAGATGTTTCCGAAGCAAGGGCCATCCCTGTCAATCTTGTAAAATCTTGTTCATCTTTATCTAGCTAGTCTCTCGGTGGGTGGCTCTCGCGAGTTCTGCGGCGATGAGCGTCAGCTTGTGTTCGTAGTTTTTGCCCAGCTCGTTTCTCTGGCGCAGGTTGAGCAAATCCTCCTGCGCTTTCAGCAGATGCGAGCGTGCTTCCGCGAGTGCGTCGGGACTAGCTATTGCCAGCAACGCTTCCCCAACTTTGCGATTCGACTCGCTCCGCAGCACTGCGATTTGCGTGTGCGCGTTGAGCGCGGACATGCGCTCGACGTAAGCCATGCCCTTCCGATAGTAAGCCAGAGCTTCGGGCAGCCTACTCCCCTTGAGAAAGATGTCGCCGGTCTTGTTGTAAGTCAGGTGAGTTTGTTTGAGAAACTCGAAGTTTGACGGATCGTTGGTCGTGATCTCTTCGAGTATCTTCAGCGACTCGAGGTTAGCTTTAATTGCCTCACTGCTTTGGCCCATCGCATCACGAGCAAACGCCATGTACTGCCACAACTCAGCCACATCTCGCTTGGCCTCGTTGTTTTTCGGATCCTGATCGGAGATGGCGCGCAGAATTTCCAGTGAACGCTGGATGTAAGGTATCCCTTGTTCTCCTTTGCCGGTGCGGGCCATCGCTGTGCCCAGGTTGATACTGGTGGCGGCCACAAAGCGCCGATAGACCTCCGTCTGTGGAAACTCACGTTGCAATCCTTCACTCAACTCAAACGATCTGCGATGCAGCGACTCAGCTTCAACATAGAGCGGCGTGATCTCGGTGTCGGGTTTCCCAATTTCGCGTAATGTCTCGGCGTGATATTCGAGCCGCGTTCCGAGTCGTTGAAGGTTCGCAGCCATCACGCGGCGGATCGTTTCGCCCGAGGGATTCGCTGAGAGCGCCGCTTGTGCCTCGTCCGCAGAAAGCCGGTACCACTTGATAACCTCCTCGTCGCCGCCCGCGAACTCCATCGTGTCGCCCTTGACCTGATAACTACGGGCGAGAGTGTTGCGGTGTTCCAGGTTGCCGGAGTCAAGCGCCACGAGGCGGCGACTGATGTCCACCACCTTTTGGCCCATCTCTTCAGCCTCTTTCCACTGCTGAAGTCTGACGAGCAGGTACGCTTTCTGCTGTGCGGCGAGCCGGAGATTATTTAGGAGAGTTTGGTTTCGGTTGTCCTTGCCAACAAGATTCTCAAGAATCTCGACGCTCTTGCCGTAGCTCACGAGCGCGCCGGCGGAATCGCCGAGGTTGGCGCGATAAGTTTCGCCTTGCACGTTTCCGATTTTGAGATACGTGAGCGCGAGTTCCTGCGCGAGTGCAGGATTGTCCTGCGCATCCTGCGAAAGATTGTCGAGATATTCGAGAGCATCTTTCACGAGCATCTCGCGTGTGGCGGTTGCGCCTGGCAGATCGGCGATCGCATCGTGATATTTGAAAACGACGTTGTTTGCGAGTTTACGAACCTGCTCGAATCTCTTCTCGGCGCGTTCGCGTTCACGCCGTGCGGCGCGCGCCTGGTAAGTCGTTCCCACGATGCCTGCAATGAGTGCAACGAAGACGAGCGACGCAGTGACAACGGCCACGCGGTTGCGCTTGACGAACTTCGACGCGCGATACGAGAACGTGTCAGGACGCGCTGAAACGGGCAACTCGTCGAGGTAGCGTCGAATGTCTTCTGAGAATTGTTCGACTGATTCGTATCTCCGATCCGGTTCTTTTTTGAGTGCTTTCAGGACGATGTTGTCGAGATCACCCTTCAACGATTGTGGGTTGCGGATCGCGTATGACACATCGCCGTCCACATCAGATCCGTTTTTGCTTTCGACGCGACGTGTTTTCGCTGCTGGTCGTGATAATCCCTCCGCGATCGCCTGGCTGGGGCGCGGCGGTTCGGTTTCGCAGACGAGCCGAAACATCTGATCGAGCCGGAGCCCGGTGAGGTTATACGGTAGCTGGTCAGTCAGCAGTTTGTAGAGCACCACGCCAAGACTGTAAACGTCGGTTGCGGTCGTCACCTGTTCGCCGCGGAACTGTTCCGGACTGGCGTAAGCAGGTGTCATCAGGCCGAGTTGCGTCGCCGTGCCTTGCTCGTCACCGTTTGTTTGCGAAACGACTTTCGCAATGCCGAAGTCAAGCAACTTTACTTCGCCTGCGGCCGTGACGAGGATGTTTGATGGCTTGATGTCGCGGTGGACGATCAGACGGCGGTGCGCAAACGAGACTGCCGCACAGACCTGCCGGAATAAATCGAGACGCGCGTGGAGCGTGAGTTCACGCGTGCGGCAGTAATCGTCGATCGGCTCACCCTCGATGAACTCCATCACGTAGAAGGGAAGTCCATCATCGCTCATCCCGCCATCAAGCAGCCGCGCGATGTTTGGATGTTCGAGTGAGGCAAGTATCTGTCGTTCGTTACGAAAACGCCGCGCGATCGAGTCAGTGTTGAGGCCACTCAAAATAACTTTGACGGCGACCTTCTGTTCAAACTGACCGTCGTCGCGCACAGCGGCGAACACCGCGCCCATACCGCCGCGGCCTACCTCCTCGTTGATGCGATAACGTCCGATGCGCCGGCCTTCGAGGCGTGCACCTTCTGCGAACGAGTGCGTTGCGAGTGGCGAATGGTCGAGCACGGTCGCGCAGTCGGCGGCCAGCATTCGTTCAACCTCACGCCGGGCTTCGCCGTCGAGAGAAGTTGAGTCGAGAAATGCGCGTTGGGCTGACGGCTCAAGATCGACCGCAGCATTGAAAATTCGTTTGACCTCTTGCCAGGTTTCGGGGGACATAGATTTGAGAAGTGACTGATTAACTTCGAACAAAATCTTCCACGCAAAGGCGCAAAGACGCAAAGCGCTGCCGCGTCTCGAAAGGGTTTCTTTGCGTCTTAGCGTCTTTGCGTGGCAAAAATCTCACTCACTTAGAACGCGGTTGACTAAATAAGTTGCGTCGCGAGCCACGCTTTGGCGCTACGCCACTCGCGTTTGACGGTTGATTCGGATATTGAAAGAACTTCGGCCACCTCTTCGTTCGATAGCCCAGCGAAAAATTTCATCTCTACGATGCGCGCCTGCACGCTATCTAGCGCTGCCAGGCGCGTGAGAGTTTCGTCCAGCAGGATCAGATCAACTTCGCGCCGATCGGAGAAGCTGGTGGCTTCGTCGAGCGGGAGTAGGGTGGCGCCGGCGCCGCGCTTTTCGGCACGACGGCTGATTGCATGGTTAACGAGCACACGGCGCATCGTCTCGGCGGCAATGGAGAAGAAGTGGGCGCGGTTGCGCCAGTCAACCGAGTGCTGATCGACAAGCCGCAGGTACGCCTCGTTCACGAGGGCGGTTGCTTGCAGCGTGTGTCCGGGCCGTTCGCCCGCCAATTGTCGCGCCGCAATTCCTCTCAGCTCGCGATAAACAAGCGGCAGTAACTCATCCAGCGCCGCGCGATCGCCGGCTTGCGCCTGCCTGAGCAGCCCCGTCACAGCTTGAACGTCTTCACTCATATTCCGACTACGCGAAATCTTTTCGCCGCCTGACCCTTTCGGCCCGATTTTATTGCGATTGATTATGAGGGCGCATTTTCCGCGCCCTCCAGGAAAGCCGCGTGAGCGTGGCTCGGCTTATTATATGTGAATTTGGATTTCTCTGTGCAACCTCTGTGCGCTCTGTGTCTCTGTGGTTAATGGAACGTGCAATACAACAACCACAGAGACACAGAGCGCACAGAGGTTACACAGAGAAGAGATGCCTAACTCAAAAGACACATTCAGGAGGTCTTAACGATGTCATTCCCTCTCAACCAAAGTGCGTCCAGAAACGAACCGTGGTGGCTTGGACTCGCTTACCTGCTTTCCGCGTTCGTTGTCGGCGGCCTGCTGGCCACTGTAACTCAAGCCGCTCCCCTCTGGACGCATAAACCCTCAAACGATATCAAATGGTACCGCGTCACCGATATTGGTTCGGTATTAATTGGATCGAAGTCGGGACTCTACTCGCTCGACGGCGCCAACGGCCAGACGATCTGGACCCGCAACGATCTGGCGGGCACCGAAGAATTTGAAGTCGAAACGATTGCCGGCACGCCTCTGCTACTTGTCTCTGACACTTCAGGGACTTTCAGCAAAGGCACCAAACTCTTTGCCATCGATCTACTCACCGGCCAAAACATCTGGGAGACTGACAAGCTGAAAGGCGCGACCGTTGCCGTTGAGCCTGTTTATGAGAAAGACCTCGTTCTGCTCGTCACTGTTCCAAGCAACAATGCGAACAAAGCAAAACCGAAAATCGGTGCGTTACGTTTGACGACCGGTGAACTGGTTTGGGAAGCCGAGTATCCGGACAACGTCGATCTTTACGGTATTGAACGTGGCAGCAAGTTTTTCCCGAAGTTTGATCTCTCAGGAGCGAATGAACCGCTGCACGATAGCGATTCGGTTTACTTCACGTATGCCGGACTGCACCGCTATTCGCTCGAGGACGGCAAGCTTCTGTGGAGTGTGAAATACGACGTTACCGAAGGCTCGATCAAACGCGGTAACGCGCAGGCATTGATTGAGGGCGACACTGTTTACACGTCCGCCAAAGGCCAGTTGCGCGCGATCGACAAACAGACAGGCAACGTCAAGTGGACCAGCAAAGACTTCGGTGGCGCAGTTGCCGAGTTGAAGTTAATCGGCGATGCGATTTATGGCCGGCTCGGCGGCGCCTTCTACGACTTCGGCAAACGCGAATATGTAAACAAGAAACCGTTTGGTGTTGCGGCGGTTAATCGTGAGACCGGAGCGACACTCTGGTATTACGAAGGCGCGAAGGAAAGTGTGACCAACATGGTCGTGCTGCGAGACCAGAACCTCGTCCTCATTGCCGACGCCAAAAACGTGATCGCGCTCGATACGTCCAGCACCGGTAAAGCTAAAGAAGCTTACAAGATGAAGCTCGAGTTTAAGAACAACCTCGGTACCGCCGCGACCGTGGCAAAGGTGGCGAAGTTTGGTTTTGGCGGCCTCTCAGCGCTCGGTTCAAAAGGTGGCGACACTACTGACGAGCCGGTCGCGTTATACCAGCGCGAGAACGGAACTGTAGTCGTGCAGGGTAAACAACATCTGCTCGCTTTCGATCCACGCTCACATAACATTGCCTGGTCGGTGAAGTATGAAGCGCCGGGCGTTCCGGGTTGGCAAAAGATCGCAATGGCGGGTTTGACCGCGCTCGCCTACACCTCAGCGACTGCGTCAGCCGCGAGCAGTTACTACGGTACCGCCGAAAACCGCTGGGCCAATAAACAGCGAATCAATTCGCTCGCTGCCTACGAACAGTTTGTCAGCAAACGCTACAACGCGACGAAGCAAACCGGCAATTACGTGTACGTATTGACGACTGTTAAAGAAGGCAAAGACAAAGGCGCCGGCCTGATCGGAGTCCACATGGAAACCGGCCGCGGCGACCGCCAGATCATGTTTAAAGACAAAGAGCCTGACTATCAGGTTGACGATGCCGAAGGTCGCGTTTTCAACCTCCGCAACTCAAAAGAGCTCTCGGCCTTCTCCGTCGACGCCGCACCACCAGTCGAGGAGAAAGAAGAGAAGAGCAAATAACCAGCTAACTCACGGGAGGATCGAAGGAGGTCGCTATGCGTAGCGGCCTCCTTTTTTCGTTGTAGGGGCGCCGGGAAATCGCTACCGGTCCGGAAAAAATTACACCCCGAAACGTTTTGGTGGACTTCTTCATTACTGAGTAAGGATGGATTCTATATTTAGTTTCAGGAGGTTAGTATGCCTTCACGTGACGTAGCTGATCTGGTCCCAGAGCTGAGATCGCAGTCAAGAACGCTTATCGAGAAGTGCAGAGTCCGTGGAATCGAAATGCGAATCTACGAAACTTTGCGAACTCCCCAGGAGCAAGGAAAGATCTGGAGACAATCACGGACCAGGGAACAGGTTCAGGCCAAGCTTCGCGAGCTTCGAGACGCCGGTGGCGACTTTCTCGCATTCTGCATTGAGAGTGTTGGTCCACAATCCGGCAGACATGTGACCGATGCGCCGCCGGGCTTCTCGTGGCACCAGTGGGGTGAGGCTTTCGACGCGTTTTGGGTTGTTAATGGTGGCGCTGAGTGGTCGACCAGCAGGAAAATTAACGGATTGAATGGCTACCGTGTTTATGCCGAGGAGGCGGAAAGCCTTGGTTTGACAGCGGGTGGTCATTGGCCAAATTTCAAAGACTGGCCACATGTACAACTCACGTCCGCGAGAGGTCCGCGATCGCGCTTTTCGGTTGAGCAAATAGATGAAGCGATGAGACAGAAATTCGGATCTTGATTGGATTTCTCTGTGCAACCTCCGTGATCCACAGATTACGCAGATTAAGATCATCTGCGCAGCCTCCGTGATCCACAGATTACGCAGATTAAGATCATCTGTGTAATCTGTGGATCGCAGAGGTTGCACAGAGAAGAATTTACGGACCGCCCTTCGTGACCTTTTCCTTAAATTGCTGGACCAAACGGTCGCTCAACCGGCTGAGCGTCGGTAGCTTTAGCGGTCCGATTAGATATCGTCCAAAGGCTGCTTCTCGCAATAAATCCAGATCAAACTTCTCCTTGAAATGCTGGCGATAGGCGTCAAAGGGAATTGCCAGACCCTCAATCGAACTCTCATCGAGATTAACCAGGAAGATGAAATCGGCCTCACTCGGTTTCTCCGCCACCTTAAAATACTGCCACTCTTCGATTCGTTTTCTAACTTTCCTTTCGGCATCAAGGTCCAGGTTTGTGTAATCGCGCTGGCGGGCGGCCTCTACCGGATCCACATACGGCGAATATTGGAACAGGCGAAAGGCGACGATGTACATCGATTGCCCCGAGCGAAACCGGGACGGCGGCAGGGTTGACTGGGCATTACCGGTGTCAGCAGTCAGAATGACAATTAAAAAAGCGAGTGCGGGAGCAAGATACTTCATGAAACTGAGTCGAGCAGGTTCGCAGTGATGCTGTCGAAACCAGGACATTTGCTGATCTCCTTTTGAACTTTGAGTTGCAACTCATTCGCTCACCAAGCATACCTGCTCAGGCGATTTGATTTTCCTCAAGATTGCACTGATTTATCTCAAATATCTCTAATCGGAGGCGAAAGTCGCATCGCGGACAAAATCGTTGACAGCAGATCCTGACGCGAGCGAAACTAATCCGCTTCGCCGCCATGATGAACAAACCATTACCAGGCTTTCCGGCGCCAGCTTCACGGAACAAGATCGAGCGGCCCAACTCTTTGCGCCCAAAGCAAGTGCCGCATGTTTATAAGCCTGTGATCCAGCCGAAAGCAGCTCCGGCAGCACCGCCGCCGTATCGCCCGCAGCCTACGCCGCGAGTGCTGCAAACAAAGTCGGCTATTAATAAAGGACCAGTTGCCACAAACTCGCACCGTGCAGCTTCAGTTACTCCGCAACTGATGAAGCCAGGCACAGCGGTGGTTAACCGCGTTGCGCCGCCGGTCTACAGGCCCAACCCGGCGCCGCGTGTTTTGCAACGTCGCACGGAAGTTCAGCGACCCGTACCCCCTCCGGGCCAGCGTTCGCCAGTTCAGATGAAAGCGCAAACTCCGGTGCGTCCGTTGCCGGCTAACCCCACGACCAGCGTAGTGCAGCGCATCGTGGTGATAAAAAGCTTCAAGTCGCACGGCAAAGTCACCTTCAAAATTAGAAGCAGCAAGGATGAGGACAGGTTAAATACCGCGGATACTTTGATTGGGGAACTCAAAGATAAGGGGTTCGCAAGAGGGTGGATCGGCGCCCTCAGAGAAATGGTCGGGAATAAGAAGTCAACTTACACCTATAACACTCTTGACGAGTTGGCAGATGATTTGGCTGAAGATTTCCCACTCATGAAAGAGAGCAAAAAGAGAAAGCGAGAGGAAAGGAAAGACATTGAAGAAAAGCACAAGGCCAATAAACGAAACGTGAAGCGCAAAATCGCCAGGAAAGGACAAGACGTCCGCACTGGCTCGTTCGTCGGCGGCACCAAATTAATTAAAGAAATCTCGAAGACGAAGGTGCATAAGCAGAACATCAAGGATCTGAACAGCGATTTCAGCCTAACCAAGACCGGCGGCAAGAGTCTCAAGCTCGAAACCGGCAACATCTATCAAAGCCAGTTAGCTTTTTCCCTCGCGAATTTTGGCGATGATGTGAGAGGCGCTCATCTTGAAGGAAATTACAATCGCATGAACGAGGGCCATGGCAAAGGAGAGATCCGAACGACGCCCTTCATAAAGATTTCAGATCGTCTCAGGCGTACAGTCGTTTACCGTGAAGGAGCGTACAAACCGGGTGAGACGGTCGGCAAGGATCTGTCAACTTTTGAGAATATTCGCCTGCCCGAAAACACCATCCCCTCAGTGTTTCGTCACATGTTGGTTGACGATGGCAAGTTGAAGGACGTTGACGAATTCGACCCGACCGGTCCTTACGCGTTCTCTGAGATACCACAAGCCACCAAGGGTGAAAAGGACAACAACCAGTTGATGAACTACAACAGCTACATGGTTTTTGATGAGGTCAAGAAGATTGACGACTCAACAGTCATTGGCCGTAATGCGAAGAAGATGCCCAAAGGGACAAACTTGTCGACCCTCTCCAGCTATACCACCGCTTATAACAACGTCATAAGTAACCACAACCAGCAAACGCAGAACGCTTTCCATCTCGAAAATTTCCGCATCTCGCGCGCCACGTTTGGTCCGTTTTACGACGAGAACAAGAAACCCTTCGTGCCGAGCTCCCCGCCCGGATCGCCTTTCAACTCCGATTACGGCTACGGCCAGACGAATTAATATCCCTTCCGTCTATTGATTATTGAGAGTCGCAGTTTGTGTTCGTTCCATCGTCGGTTTTGGAAAACTCTTCAACACTTTGAAAATGAGGATCAAACTGTTATCCGTGTCTTTACGGACGACGCGAAATGCTACCACGGTGTCGGACGTGTCAATGGAGATCGACCGCAGCAGGTATGTATTCGCGACGGTTGCCGGCACGCGGCTCTTGAAGTTGAAACCGGTGAGCTCGATGCCTTGCCAGAGCTTTCGATATTCGCCACGGACTTCAGCTTCTTTCAACGGTGGCCTGTAGTCGAGGAGAGCGCGGGTTGCTGCATGATCGCCTGCAACCTGATCGAGCGAAATGTCTCCAAGATTCAGAATCAGACCGTAATCCGCGCCGGCAAAGCCCACTGATAGGTCCCCCTGTTGCAATGAAACGTCTGAGCCCTGCCCATACTCATGAGTCTTGAGCACGAATGAATAATAGGCGCCGCCACCGTTAATCGCGAGACCTCTTTTTGCGTTTCCATCATAGGTTTCGCGCGGTAGCAAGCGAATTATTCCGGTCTGAGGCTGAGTCAGAAAAGCCGCATGCTCCTGGCGGTCTGCATCGGAGACTGCGATTACCTTTTTCTCCAGCAACGCGAGTTCCGCCCGCTTGGCTTCAATTTCCCTAATAACGTCGTCGCGGGAAGGGGATTGTGCGGCAACGTTCAAACCGGTGAGTATCAACGTCAGACTGAACGTGGTGATGGCGATCGTCTTTTTCATAAGCACCTCCTCAATCGTGTTTTGCTCAATCGGAAGATAAGCGATCACGGGCTCTGAGTGTCCTCAAAAGTGATCTGATATTCCTCAAAATATGTTTGTGGGATGAACGAGCGAGAAACAAATACACCCAAGTTGGCACAAACCTGTACTGACCGGTGTTTTGGTGATAACAGGGAAATTTTTGAAGTAAGAAACTGTTGCTTTACCGATGAGCTCAACCTTTTCAAAACTACTGCCAGAATTTTCAGACACGTCGAAAGATCGGGGACTGGGAATCGTAACTAACGAAGGCGCTCTTTACATTGGTTCCACCCTGAACACTTCGGTGCATACGGCGCACGCCTTTAAGATCTACATCGCAATCGAAGGGGAGTTTGATCTTTTACTGGACGGCTCGCGCCGGTGGGAATCATTAAAGTCGATTGTGATCGCGCCGGATCGCCCGCATAAAGTGGCCGGGGCCACGGCGATCGTTGCGGTCTTCTATTTGATTCCTGAGACTGTTGAAGGACAAAGAATGTCCAGGTATTACTGCCAGCAGGACGTGTTTGCCCCAGCCCAGCAGGCGGTGAATTGTTTAGCTCCACGCTTGAACGAGATTTGGGAGCAGGGTTGCTGGGAGGATGAAGCGAGCAACATCACCAGCGTCTTTTGCCGTGATATATTCCCGACGCCCGGCGCCAACGTGAAATTTGATCGGCGAGTGGCTTTCGCGCTCGAGTATCTTGGCGCAGAACTGGACCATCGCGTGACGATCACGGAATTGTCGTCAGCGGTTTCGCTCTCACCAAGTCGCCTCGAACACTTATTCCGAGAACAAGTCGGTATATCGATCAGTCGTTATCTGCTTTGGATCAGAATAAAAAAGGCGCTCGAGATGATGTGTCTCGGCACTTCGCTGACCGAAGTCGCATACGCAGTAGGTTTTGCCGACTCGGCGCATTTGAGTCGGACGTTTCGCCGTCTCATCGGCCTCGCACCCTCGACGTTGATCAAAAACATCAATCTCCATCTTGCCGCTTGAACAAATAGCAGATTCATTCAAGCACTCCACTGTGACCTCATCGTAGGATTAGTTTGGACTGACCCAGACAGTTCCAACCGATTCGACTCAAAGTAATGAAGCTGAAAGGAGTGTGTTTTGATGAAGCGACTGTTAATGAAAGCGAAGAGTTCCGTGGCTGCCATGACGTTGGTGGCGCTCATGCTGATTGGTACCGGTGTTAAGGCTTCTGCGGCCTGTCAACTCTGGTACATCGAGCGTGATGTGGTTTCGGGGGAGTACTATACGTGCTTTTTAGTTCGTGAGGTGAAGGGCCCGATCAGCGTCTGTGGTTACTATTGTCCGCGGTGACGCCGAACGATTTGCGTTCGTGTTCGTGAACGAGGCGGCGAGTCTTCGTCGCCTCAATCACTAGGCAGGGAGACGAGCATCATGTCAATCTCAAAGAGATGGCTCATCACGTTTGGTATTTCCGCCGCGGTCGTGCTTGGGTATACCGTCGCGCTTCTGGCCCATCGACCGCGACCAAAGGAGACAGCAAGCGCCTCGGGTGACCGGACTGTGGCAGCACTCAGAGACCACGTGGGCCAAGCCCTACCGGCGGTCGATCTGATCGCGCAGGACAAGTCCCGATTCGACGACGCAGCGCTGCGCAAAGGCAAGGTGATGCTTGTCTTGCTGACAACTACCTGTGCCTTCTGTAAGCAAGAGGGAGAGTTTCTGCGCACGGTGGTGGATAAGCGCAACGACGTAACTTTCTTCGGAGTAATGTCTTTCGAACAGAACGACGAAGCAGCGAAACTCGCCGACACCCTCTTCCCCTTCAAAGTCTACCGCGACGCCGGCATGAAACTCGTGAACACACTGAAGCTGGACCACGTGCCGATCAAGATTTATCTTGAAGACGGAGTGATCAAACGCTCCTGGGATGGCGCGAGTGTGGACGAGCAGGCTAAGGAAGAATTCACGCACTGGCTCACCGCGTTGAAGTGAACGTGAACGCGCGTTCGCTGGCTGGGTTGGTTGCCAATGCGATCATCACAGTCGCGCGTGCCGTCAGATCCCGCGTTCCATGACGATGTCTCGTTGTGGGTCAGAGCCTAGTTGAAAGATTTGCTCACCAACGGGACGAAAGTTCCACTTGCGGTAGAAGGCCTGTGCGCGTGCGTTGCGCTCCCAGACGCCGAGCCAGATGGTTTCGTAACCAGCGCTTCGCGCTTCATTCAGGCAGGCACGCATTAATTTCTCACCGACGCCACGTCCGAGCCATTCGTGCAATACGTAAAGCCGGACCAACTCGACGGGCTTGGCGCCTACGACTGTTGTCGCTGGACTACCGCTACGCAGCTTGGCATAACCTGCGCCGACCCCGTCAACTTCCGCAATCAGAGCCGTCCAGGCGGGATCGGCCAAGTCAGCAATTTGCCGTTCAACACTAAAAGATGAAGTCAGGTAGGTGGCCATATCTTCCGGAGTGTTGTCACCGGAGAAAGTCTCTTGAAAGGTGCGACTTCCCAAGTCGGCCAGTAGGTTGGCGTCTGTGGCATTGGCCTTGCGAATTGAGACTTGAACGTTTTCGATCATTTGAACAGGGAAGCCCGCCGTTTTATCTATTAAACGGGACTTCATTTATCCAGTGGAAACCTCGATCAGTCAGCAGAAACTTACGCTCTTCAGATCGGCGCAATCGCGCAGTCACTTCTGATCCGTTGAGTGAGCCGGTTAGTGTAATAACTTCGGGACTCACTTGTTCGTAATTTAGAACTGAATTCCAGCTTGGGTCTTCGCGTTTGCGCAAAGTGAGGGTTCGCTTTTCCGGGTCCAATTGTGAGCCATAACGTTCGTATCGATCTGTCGTTGTCAGCACGGATATACGAGTGGGTATGTCAAAAATTACGCGCCGCCAACTCTGTGCAGTTGCGGTTGGTGTCGATTGTCCGAGGTTAAATTCCTCAACTTCCCAAATCCCATAAAGTGGAGAACGGCGGCCTACGAAATTCTGACGTTGATCGTAGGATTGATACAACGACGTTCCAACGACGGTAAGCAAGAAGAGACTCGCAACCACCAGCGCTCCGCGATGCAGGAGAGTGCGGCGAAACAAAGGTTGCTCCCTGATCAATTCAGTTGGCCGATTCAAAATGAAGAAGTTTGCAAGCCGGCGTGCGTCCGGTAACAACAGAAAAATGGCCATTGCCAATAGATGCGAAGAAAAAAGTTTTACAGGAACGTCGTAACTGAAATTCAGAGCGACGATATTGCTCAACACGCCAATCGACATCAGTGCACCCAGCGTTGAGGTTTTACGCGGGAACAACAGGATGCCGGAAATCATCTCAGCAAAACCGACGAACATCGTATAAGGTTCGGAAGCACCCATGAAGGTCCAGAGCAATCCCATTGGTGAGGAGTCGCCGAAGGATTGCATCAATCGATCCAGGCTCGGCGGCGCAAACTGACTGCTGATCACTTTGAAGGCGCCATAACCAATCATCACCGTACCCAAATAGAATCGCACGTAAAGATTTAGCCAGCGATAGAGCGTTGGATAGCTAAGTCGCCTGCGATCGATGATGGTCCAAATCCCGGCGATGACCAACGATATGAGAAGCAGGCAAGCCACCAAAAGAAAATCGTAAGTTCGATCTCCACTGCCGTTGAAAACAGAGTTGATTTCTTTATTGAGAGTAGCGAGTGCGAGTCGCGGGACGAGCCAGGTCCAAAACGAGTTGTACCACTCGCCTACTTTGTCGACGTAGGGAAACGCGGTCAACGGAAATGGCAGGCAGTAAAGCAGGAAATACACGAAGGCAAATCGAAACGCTGTGCGAGTGAACGGATGCCACCGCGGCTGAGGTTGTTCATTGATAATTGTTTCGGACATTTAGTTGTACCTCCGTGAGATGGGATACGACGATCATCAAGGCCAGTGCTTGTCTGCGGTGCTTCGCTAACTTCACGAGTCGGTTACTGCTTAACCGGGTAGCTACACCCTGCTTCATCTCGGATGTCGAGTTTACAAAT
The DNA here is from genome assembly GCA_963708055.1 of uncultured Acidobacteriota bacterium. Classification (GTDB taxonomy): domain Bacteria; phylum Acidobacteriota; class Blastocatellia; order Pyrinomonadales; family Pyrinomonadaceae; genus PSRF01. The sequence goes on from OY970193.1 coordinate 5,848,207, forward strand.
CCGCCGATCCGAGATGTCGTGAAGCGAGCGAAGACTATTACGGTGTAAGACAGGGAGTCAAGGTTTTGAAATTAGCCAACACCTTCGGTGTTTTACTGGCGTAGCTAGGGGTTTGCCTCAAAAGTCCGCTTTCAAAGACAGAGAGTAGTCCACCAAACAGCACCAAAAGCGCAAATGATTAAAACCTTAAGGATTACCTCTACTGCTAAGAATTCATTTGTGCTTTGTGTGCCTCTTTGTGGCCTTCAAGATGACTTTTGAGGCAAAGCCGCGTAGCTATCGAACGAAGCGAGAAGTTGCGGAAGATATCACTGTCATCACGGAAATTTGATTGTTTGAAAGATGGCTTTGGCCGTTTCAATGTCTTGCGCTGATCTGCTGCTCACCCACATACGCAAGGTAACTTGACTATTAGGCAAATCGCCTACGTACAAATCGGCATTATAGGTGCGGCGGTTGTTCCGGTCTGAGTCCTGATGCAGAAATAGAAAAGACTTCCTGCCGTCGATTTGCAATTCGATTTCCTGAAAGTTCTTGCCAAACTTCGACGCCCTTCGCTCATAGGAAAGAAAACCATAGGGCTCGTAATCAAAGCTCAAATGCATCCGGCCATTCGTGTACTCGCGGTGAAGATTTTCAATGCCGCGGATTCCTGTGTCGCGCATCTCCGGCGGCAGGTAATAGCTGAATTTTCCGTCAGCGTCGATCTTGCGCCAACCGGAAGGCGCCGCATTCTGTGCATGAGCATCGGTCGATGACACCACGCGATTTGCTGAAGAAACACCCCCGTTTACAAATACATTCATTGCAAAGGCAAAAGCGAAAATCCCGATCGCGATCTTGAGTAAAAAGTAGTTCATGCGCGCATATTATCACCTCTGCGGCCTCTGCGTAATCTCTGCGTTCTCTGCGTCGAAACGAGCTTCTGTAACACAGAGATCGCGGAGATTACGCAGAGGACCGCAGAGAGAATTCAATTTAAGGACAGCACCCAACATAGACCACGCTTGACGTTATGATCAGAGTTACATATTTAAATAAGACGCTACCTATGTTGTGACACTCTTGCAATTTCGCGATGAACATCTTGTTCGCTTGACAACTCTTTCTTGATTCAGCTAAAAGCTCCGCGCCGCAGTAATTCTCATCGAATTCTCCACGGCATTATCTTAAACCAGCTCCGGATTAATCATCCCTAGGATTAATCATCACAATTAATTTTTCTCTTCAGGAGTAAGACTATGAAATCGGTTAAGACTCTTCTGATAGCTATAAGTGTGCCTTGTCTAATTGCCATCTTGTGGTTTGCCAAGGGCGCTTCAACTCAAACCTCGCAATTGGAAGCCGCAGAACCCGGCTCCATCGACGAAATGATTATGCAAGCGATCGCCGATGGCCAAACCGAAACGACCAATTCGGTCGTGGTGGAACACGAGGAAGTGCCCACCTTTGATACCGCTAAGGCGTCATACAGCGTATTTATCGCTACCGCCAATTCAAAACAAAGTTTGCTTATCAATCCGTATGTAATCTCGACGTGGTTTCGATTCACAGTAAACGAAACTCTGTCAACGATTTCTCCGCATGTGTGTGTAAGCGGTCGTTGTGCTCCTCCGTCCGGCGTTGCCGCCGCGGGCTCAACGGAACTGCTGGTACCAAAATCAGGCGGAAACATTGTCAAGGATGGAGTGACTGTGGATATTGAGGTCCACGGATTTCCAGACTTTACTCTCGGGCAGAAGTATCTGCTGTTCGTCGACTACGATGCGTCCGCGAGAGTCGGTGCGCCGGCGCTCGGAGCGATTGGCGTTTTTCGTGTCAATGCCGATGGAACGGTAACGTCGCTTTCAGCCACCAGTGATCTGAGAGACGACGTTGCCACCCGCTTTGGAAACTCACTAAATCAAATCAAGACCGCTCTAGGTTCTTCAACGCCTTCAGGGTGCAGCCAGACTGCTGAGCAGTTCTGCTACTCGAGGGGTGGGGAATGGGATAGCGCCACCTGCCAGTGCTACGTCGATCCTTGTATCCGAAAACCATGGTTATGCGAATAACCGTTGTTTGTAACACTGCGCCCAAATTCATCTTTACTGATTTTTTATTCGAGAGGAAATACTCATGAGAACCAGAGTAGGTATTGCTTTAATTGCAATTGTTCTGGGCATACTCAGCGCATCGGTTCTTAGTTCCGCTGAGTGTCCCAATTGTTTCTGGAACGTCAAGCGCATGTCAGGCCAGGGCCAAAGGCCGGACGGGCGTGTAAAACTCAATGTGCAGATTGCTTCGTCATGGAATGATCCGGCAACCGGCACCACAAACTCCAAGATTCAGACCGCCACACAAGGCGCAAATACTGATTGGAATGAACAAACTACAACCGGAGCACCGGGGGGTGGGACGAGCACCTATTTCCTGAATTTGAACCAGGGCTCGTCAGTGGATATACGCATCGTACAGGGAACGCCTACCGCAGGGCTGTACGCTGAGACTCGCGGTACGAAGAGTTTAGGACTCGTTGGCCCACCGTTTACGATCATCCTGCCGGCAGCGGCGAAGGACTGGTCGGCGGATACGCTGCGAGCGGTAATTGCACACGAGATCGGACACGCGCTTGGAATCAGTCATCCGGATGGCTTCAACAAATGCGGTCATACGATCATGAACCTTGCCAACCCGGGTGCCAATGGGGCTCCCTCAATGGTCACGGCTTCAGTACAGCCCAAAGACGTTGCGGAGCAGAGAAGGCACTTCCAGGATAACACCACCTGCCCGGACGAACTGCGGTGGAAAACGGGCGGTCTCGGAACTCCCACGCCGACTCCAACACCGATACCCACACCAACACCGGATCCCACTTGTCCTGACCAGGACCACGATGGCGTTTGCACCTTTGATGATTGTGACGACAACAATCCAGCAGTCGCATTCGATTCGGATGGCGATCATTACTGCTATCCCGCCGATTGTGACGACTACGACGCGAACGTTTATCCCGGCGCTCCGCTGAATTACAACACTGAAGGCGGCGAGGACCGCGACTGCAACGGAGTTGACGATCTTCAGCAGCAGTTCCCGGGTGGTGGTGGCCCTCCAGGTGGCGGCGGCGGTTACCCGTGCACGCCCTACTATTGGGTCTACTACGAATCGTGGGACGGCGGACTTACATGGGAAATCGTCGACATCTCTTACGCTGGATGTTGGTAAACGGCGGGTTGCAAAAGGAAAGGTAAAGAAAGATGCGAAAATTATTTTCTAAGAAATTGGTTTTGCCTGTGGCCCTTTTCATAGTCGCCTCAGGGATCACGATGTCGGCTTTGGCTTTGTCGCAACGTCAAAAACAGGCCCCGCCGACTGCAAGTTCAAAGGATCCGCGCACCCTCGAAGAAAAGGCCAGACGCGGTGGTGGCAAGATCGTCGCCAATCTGCCTTTTAACAAAGGTTCGCAGCAAACGAGCCTCGCAAATATGGTTGCCAACAGCCAAACGATCGTGATTGCGACGACCGAACGTAACGTCGGCAAGCTATCGGAAGACGGCAAAGTCATTCGGACCTTTTATACCGCACGAGTCGAAGAGGTACTGAAGGGCCATGTGCAACCTGGTGGAAAAATTTCCGTCAGTTTGCCTGGCGGCAAGGTAGGGTTCCCCGGCGGTAGCACGGCCGAAGTGCAAACACCGTGGTTCAAAAAGATGGTGAATAACAAGCGCTATCTTTTGTTCCTTACCGGCAAGCCGAACGGTAACACGTTCACTACGACGGGCGGACCTCAGGGAGTGTTTGAGATTCCGGCGGACGGGAGTGGCGTGCTCAGTCATAGCGGATTGGCCAACGACGTGATGCGCGAGCATGGCGGCAAGAGCGCTCAACCGTTTTTGACGGAAATCAAAAAGGCGATCAAGCCGAACAAATAATTACGCGAGGCTGGCGTGATCGAGAAACGATCATGTCCTCGGATCGTTTGTAGGGGCGGCCCTCCGTGGCCGCCCTAGCGTCCGAATTTCTTTGTCTCCCGATACGAGAGCCATTGAAGAGCGTCCCAATCGTTTCGCTCCAGGTGATACGATTTTGAGTTCCAGACTAGGGCGGCCACGGAGGGCCGCCCCTACGAACGAAAATGTTTGATCGTCAGTTTCCTGATTTGTGTTCTTTGAATGATGTGGAGATTGCTTGTGCCGCTTCGTCGAGCCACTGGTTCAACTCCTGTTGCGTGTGCCATTTTCCTTTCAGCATCACGCCGGCGCGATTTTCGGTGGCGGAGATATCTGCGAGCGGATTAGCGTTTAGCAACATCAGATCGGCTCGCTTTCCTTTCTCGATCGTACCTACCTTATCGATCGTTCCGAGAAACAGTGACGGGTTTTTGGTTCCAGCTTCGAGCACCGCGTAATTGGAAAGGCCCGCGTCTTTCAGTGCCTTCAGTTCGTGATGCATTCCGAAGCCGTACAGCCACAGAAACTCGGGCGTATCTGAGCCGGTCATGAGCTTGCCGCCGGCGTCATAGATTGCCTTGATGAGTTGTTCGCGCAGTTTGATCCAGCGGGCTCGCTTTTCCAGCGGCACTGTGTTGATGAAGCGATTCTTTTTATAGAAGTCGAGCCATTGCTGCTGCACCTTCGCCGGATAGAAACGGAAATCCGGTTGCTTTCGAATCTCGTCTTCAGTGCGCAGCCGTCCGAAACTGTTTTTCATAAAGTGGTGCGTGGGGTTGACGTAAGGGTTCGATGCGACCGTTTTGCGCGCGACCTCTGGGATCTTGCTTTCGTCGATGTAGTCGAAACTCTTCCAATTCTCCGGGTTATAAATATAAAGATCTGACACGCTGCCTTTCATCGGCGCATCGTCACGCAGCAGGAGTTCGATGTAACCATCGAGGTGCTCGATCTGCTGTTTCGCTTTCCACGCGCGTTCGACGCCGACGAACCGGCTGTCAGCGTGACCGACAACGCGTATGTTTTGCTTCGCGGCTTCGTCAACTGCCGCTTCGTAAACTTCCGCCTTAATGAACGTCGTTATTTTGATGAAGTCGTAACCGGCCGCTTTCGATTTGCGCACTGCCTCGCGCGCTTCTTCCGGAGTGGTAACGACGAAGTTGTTTCCTTGTTCGCGTCCAGTTAAATGCGGACTGGCGACGAAGATCGTTGGGGCGTCAATCTCACTGCCGGCAGATCGACTGCGCAGAGACAGCAGTTCGGGCGTCCCGATCATGAATCGCACCGTCGTGACACCGTTTGCCACCATCACCCGAAGCTCTTGTGGACCAATCGAATCCGGAAACTCATCGCTGTCTGACAGTAGGTGTGTGTGCATATCAACCAGGCCGGGGACCAGATACTTCCCGGTGCCGTCGATACGCACTGCGTCTTTTGCTAACTTCACATTCTTCGCGTTGCCGATCTCGGCGATCACGCCGTTCTTGATCACCACTGTCTGATTTGCAAGTACTCGCTCGCGGTCCATCGGGATCACGTTGACATTGGTGAACGCGACGGTTTGCGCTGATACTGATGTTGCGAGCGGTGCAAGAACAAAAACTAGAGCGAGAAGAAGTTTCATTAGGGGATCCTTTCAGGCACGATTCTAAGTCATGTCAGGGCTTTGCCTCAAAAGATCTTGCTGTGCCCATTCAAAAGATTGTAAAAGTCAAAATTCTGGATATGTCTCGTATATCGGAGCAGGGTGAATGACGAGCTGTTGTGATGTTGGACCACCATTCAAAGGAAAAATAATGCGCAAGCTGAAATGTCTTCTCGTGATTTTTTCTCTCTTCATGCCGCTGGTCCAAACATTGGGCCAGGCGACAACGAGCCGCGACGCGGCGTCGAAACGCGCCGACGCTCTGCTGGGGAAGATGACGTTGGAAGAGAAGATTGGCCAGCTTAACCAACTCTTCTTTCTCAGCCAGTTGATGAGGCCCGAGGTGATGGAGCCTGACATCCGCGAAGGCAAGATCGGATCGCTACTCTTCGTCACCGATCCCGCGCTCATAAATCGATTCCAGAAAGTTGCAGTCGAGCAATCGCGATTGAAGATTCCACTATTGTTTGGTTTCGACGTCATTCACGGTTTTCGCACCGTCTTTCCTGTTCCCCTCGCGATGGCGTCGTCGTGGGATCCGGCGATGGTGGAACGCGCACAGACGATCGCGGCACGTGAGGCGCGCGCGTCCGGCGTCCGTTGGACGTTTGCGCCGATGGTTGATATCGCTCGCGATCCGCGGTGGGGACGAATCGTCGAAGGTGCTGGTGAAGATCCGTATCTTGGCGCGAAGATGTCAGCCGCGCAGGTGCGGGGTTTTCAGGGATCGGATCCGTCCGCTCCGGGTCGCTTGCTGTCGTGCGTGAAACACTTCGCAGGCTACGGTGCTGCCGACGGTGGTCGCGACTACGACTCCGCTTATCTCAGTGACGCGGAGCTCTATAACGTTTACCTCCCGCCTTTCAAAGCAGCGGTCGACGCGGGCGTTGGAAGCGTGATGTCGGCGTACATGAATCTCAACGACGTGCCTGCAACCGGCAACTCTTTCCTGCTTACGGAAGTCTTGCGGAAGCAATGGGGCTTCAAGGGTTTCGTGGTGAGTGATGCGGATTCCGTCGGTGATCTGGTTACACACGGCTTCGCAGCGGACAAGGCTGATGCCGCGTTCCGTGCGCTGACAGCCGGCGTGGATATGGAGATGACGTTTCCGCGCAGTGCAGTCGGAAGTGCGTACGCGAGCAATCTCGCGAAGCTTGTTAACGAAAAGCGTTTGACGGTTGCGCAGATCGACAATGCCGTGCGCCGTCTGCTGGAAGTGAAGTTCAAACTGGGCCTGTTTGATAATCCGTATGTTGATGAGTCGGCAGGGTCGGCGCATCACAACAACCCGGAACACCGGCAGTTCGCACGTGTGGCCGCGCAGCGTTCGGCGGTGTTGTTACGCAACGAGAACAATCTTTTGCCGCTCGCCAAAGGCGAGGCGAAGTCTATCGCGGTGATTGGACCACTCGGCAACTCAAGGCGCGACATGCGTGGTCCATGGACCCTGGCTGACGACGTTAATACCGCGGTCACTGTGGCCGAAGGCATCCGGGCCAAAGTTGGACCAGGTGTGAAAGTTGACTTCGCACAGGGAGTAGAAATCGGCCGCGGGTATCCGTCGATCTTCGCGATCTTCAGTGGCCCGCGCCCGGCGCCGTGGTTTGAAGCGCAGAAGCGTGAAGAGTTTGACAAAGCGGTAGCGCTCGCACGCTCGTCGGATCTAGTGGTGCTGGTTTTGGGTGAGCACGAGGAGATGAGTGGTGAAGCCGCGACGCATTCCACAATCGAACTGCCCGGCCGCCAGCGTGAGTTGCTCGAAGCGGTTTCAGCATTGGGTAAGCCGACAGTGCTGGTGCTAATCAATGGACGGCCGGTGGACATCTCATGGGCCGTGAATCGTGTACCGGCGATCCTCGAAGCGTGGCACCCCGGCAGTGAGGGTGGAAACGCGATCGCCGATTTGCTTTATGGTGATGCAACTCCGGGCGGCAAGCTTCCGGTGACGTGGCCTCGAAGTTCGGGACAGATTCCGATTTACTATGCTCATAACCTTACGCAAAAACCAGAGACTGCCAAAGACTTTACCTCTCGTTACTGGGACATGCCGACGTCGCCGCTCTATCCGTTCGGCTACGGTTTGAGCTACACGACGTTTGCCTACTCCAACCTGCGAGTGAGCAAGGCGGAAGCGAAGGTCGGCGAGAGCGTCGAAGTGTTGGTGGACGTTGAGAATACTGGACGGAAGCAGGGCGAGGAAGTTGCGCAACTCTACATTCATCAGCGCTCAGGCAGTGCTTCGCGGCCGGTGCGTGAATTGAAAGGCTTCGAGCGCCTCACTCTCGCGCCAGGCCAAAAGAAAACCGTGCGCTTCACGCTTGGAAAAGCGGAGTTAACTTACTGGAGTTCAGCGGTGAAAGGCTGGGTTCAGGAGCCCGCGACTTTCGACCTCTGGGCCGGCGGCGACTCGTCTGCGACGTTGACGACAGCGTTCCGAGTAGTTCGGTAAGGGAGCGGCTACTAGCGTTGATGAATAACTTGAAGCGCATCCCACAACTAGACGCACTTCGCGGACTCGCGATCCTGCTCGTGATCGCTTGGCACTACTTGGCGAACGCCGAAGGAGTTACCCCCGGCTCGACGCTCGCCTACGCGCAGGCGCTCCTCAGGCTAACGTGGTCAGGCGTCGATCTATTTTTCGTCCTATCCGGCTTCCTCATAGGAGGCATCCTCATCGATAACCGGATGGCGGCAAACTATTTCAGAGTCTTCTACCTGAGAAGGCTCTATCGGATTGTGCCTCTCTACGCAGTCGTGCTCGCTGCCTTCTATCTGCTCCCACTCGGCGCGTGGCTCAAAGACGGTGCCGCGCCGTGGTGGGTCTACGCGACTTTCACTCAAAACTTCTGGATGGCGCAGACCGGGCTCTTTACCCCGAATTTTCTGAACGTCACATGGTCGCTCGCCATCGAAGAGCAGTTTTACCTGACGCTGCCCCTAATCATTCGACTCACACCTCCGAGGCGACTCCCTCAGGTAGCGCTCGCCTGCGCGGTAGCCGCCCCGCTGTTGCGCACAGCGCTTTACCTTTGGCACCCGAATGGAGCAGTCGCAGCCTACGTGCTTATGCCCTGCCGGATGGATGCGTTAATGCTCGGTGTCGTTGGAGCATGGTTTGTCAGGAATCGTGAGGGAGGGGATCGACTGTTGTACATTGTGCTTGGCGTTACGTTGCTAGGCGTTGCACCCCTCGTGGTTGCTAACCAAGGCATCGGCTCGCCGGTGATGTCGACTATCGGCTACTCTTGGATCGCCGTTATGTACTTTTCGCTTGTGATTATTGCGGTCCGAAGCGCACGCTCCATCTTCCGCCTGAGTCTGCTGGCCTATAGTGGTGTATTAGCCTATGGACTCTACCTGTTTCATCAGCCCGTCCGCGGGCTCCTTCAGGATGGTCCAGCAGGGCTCGACTATTTGCTTCCGGTCGCGCTCGCTGCAGTCTACGTGCTCGCCTACCTTTCGTGGTCCTACTTCGAGAAACCCTTGATCAAACGTAGTCATCGATTCGCATATAAGCCATCTCTAACGTCCTCGCCCCTGAGTGCGAGTGTCACACGAGGAAAGGTCAAACATGAAAAACTGCAAAAGAATTGAAATGATGTTCGCGATAGTTGTTCTCGCGATCGTTTCAGCCGTTTCTGCGCCGGCAGGGAATGCGCAAACATCTGAGCCGCGGGCCACGAATGTCCGAGTTGCCATGCGGGACATTTACGGAGAACTGTTTGTCACGGTGGCGGGAGCAGAGAAAAAGGTAACGGACCAGGCCCAGCAGGCGTGGATTATCAACAGCGGGCGACACGTTGTGTATTCGTCAAGTGATGGCGCCGGTGGTTTCGAGAATGAAGGTCAGAGCTTGCATCTTTACGACGTGAAAACAGGCAGTCTGAAGCAAATAATGTCTGAATATTTTATGGTCGAGACGGTCAAAGAGGTGGTTACCAGCAAAAAGAAACGAGCACTACTGGTGACGATGGCAGACGGCGGTTTAGGTGCTTCGTATCTTGCGGTAGTTGATCCTTTTCGAGGCCAGGTTTTCTTTCGTCGGTGGGTTCGAATTCTCTCAAACAAAGGCGACACGATTGTTCTCGGGTTTTACCGGGAAGGCGATTGGAGCGACATGGATGAAGGTCGAAAGGTGCAGCCTTACAAGAGGGAACGCCACAATCTAAACACCCTATTGCTGCGGCGTGTGATCGTTAACAAGAAGGAACCGCGGATGGAGTAGGGTTCGCTCGGCGACGAGTCATCTGGGAGCGTCTTTCGTGGTGAGGTAGATGGATAAAGATGAACAAGATTTTACAAGATGAACAGGATAAGTGCTTTAAATCCCGAACGGTTATCTTATCCTGTTCATCTTGTAAAATCTTGTTCATCTTTATCTAAATGCGCCGCACGCCGAGGGCTAGCTCACAATTGGTTCGGCCACGGCTTCTTCAAGACCAGTTGCTGCCTGGACAGTAAGCGCGCGGGCGACTTCTTGCGAGTCTTCAAAAACATCGAGTGCATGGATCTTGCCCCAACGCAAGGTGATTACGTGAATGGCGTGTTGAAAGTATCCGTCGCCATTTCGCAGCGTTGCGGTCCCGTCCCACTGCACAAACACCATGGTGTGCCACGGCCAGCCTTGCACCCAGATTTTATTGATCTTGAGATGGAGATTGGGCAGCACGCGCGCGAGACGCTCAAACCACCGGCGCAGCGTTTCTCTGTCGTGGCGCTCACCACCAATCGCGTGGACACCGCCAAAACGGTGATACACATTTGGCGAGATTGATTTCATTAGCACATCCCAACGACGGTGGTTGACGTGATCAAAGGATTGTTGGATTTTGGTTTTGACAATCGCGGCGTAGACCATTGGGCGTCTCTCCTAAAAGGTGTTTTGCGGTTGATGTCGTATGTTGCACGTTTTCGATTTTTCTCGAAACCCCAGATCGTGCTAGCAGCAGATCACACGATCCGGTTATTGCTCGATAACACCGCATCCCTGGAGCATTACAAAGCGTTTGAGGCACGCTGAATTATGGAGTCAACCATGCATTGCCCGGGTTGTGGAACTGAAGCTCCGGTGACACAAAGGTTTTGTCGCTCCTGCGGATTCTGTTTGGAGAAGGTTCCAAGTCTGGTCGCGGAACAACTTTCGGAATCAACCGAGATACTCACTAGTACAGCAGCGGAGAAACTCCAAAAGCGGCAACAAAAGATCGAACGCTGGCTATCAATAACTGGATTTGGCTTCACCGTACTAATGGCACTCAGCGTTCTCGTTGGGCTCATTTATCTGTTGCTTGCGGGGAGTCTTCCCATCGTGCCGGGAATTGTGCTCCTGACATTAGTTCTTGGTGGTTCTGTCGCCGGTTTACTCGCAATGTATTCAGAGAATCTGAAGAAGACGTTGTCCGGTAACAGATCGGGAAGATCAACGCAATTTCCGGAGGCGGATAAATCGACGCTACCTCTTGAAGCCTACGATGGACCATTAATTAGTGTTACGGAACGCACCACCAACTTGCTGGAGAAGGATGAAGTCGTCGAGGCAGGAAATGAAGGGAGGAATAAACCATGAGCCTAAAATCACTGGGTCATGAAATCGACGGCTCTGAGCAGGTCCTCTGGAGGAAACACGCCTGACGCACTGGTCCATAAACCTTTCCGGTTAGTGCCGATGAAAAATTGCCGGCAAGTGCATTCCTCCCGACGGAGAGTTAATCCTGTTGGACCAGCAGGATCGGTCGTTGTGGAACATGGACCAGATCGCCGAAGGCGTCTCGCTTACCGAAAGCGCGCTTCGATCGCGACGCTTCGGTGCCTACACTCTGCAGGCAGCCATGCGGCCGTTCATGCCGAGATTAGTGTACCGAAGAACAGTAGTGTCAAACGAGCGGTGTGATGCTGAATTCGCGGACGGAAACTGTACTGCCGAAGCATGGGCCCACCGACGGTGCGGATTCGATGCCGGAATAATCTCCTTCAGTCTCAAAGCGGATCTCGCCGTTGACCACAACGCGCATGCTGTCGACCCTGATCTCCCACGAGATTTCATGCCATTCGTCGGTGGTGATGAAGCCTTTATCCTTAAGACCATGCTGCTCTGCGGTTGCCGGATCATGCACGCGGAGTTCGCGCACCGAGCATTCCCAGTTGAAGATCAGTTCGCCTCGGTGCCAGTGCATCCGCAGGTTGGTTGAGTCCGTTTTGCCGACGACACGGAATACGAACGGAGCCCTGCAAACGAACGGCGCAACGGCGGCGGACATGACCCAGTTCATCGCCGATCCGGCGATCTCGATCCCCTCACCGGTCCGTGTTATCACACAACCCTGGTGTGGGACTAATTTGCTGATCAGATTCTCCGACATTACGCCTGGTCAAATGATATCGCCATCGTAGCACACTGAATGAAGCCGCCGAGATCAATAACAAAGTCTCGCAAGGTGCTGAGATACATATCATTCCTCCGCTCCATCTTGGACTTATCTAGAAGAACACTGCCATTACTCGTTGAAAGTCTGGCAGCCTCACGACTTAATGACGTAGAATTGACATGTCACCAGGAGTTGCAATGGACTTAAGTATTCGAAATCCCATCGATGAAGCAACTGCGTCTTTAAAGGCGTCAGGCGCAAAAGCTGTTTACATTTTCGGTTCAGCGGCTCGGGGTGAGATGCGGTCAACCTCCGACGTTGACTTTGCCGTGTCCGGGTTACCGCCGGAGCAGTTTTTTCGCGCCTTGAGTGCCGTTAGTCGTATTCTCGACAGAGCGATTGATCTTGTTGATCTGGACGAGGCAACTCCCTTTACGCGGTATTTGAAGGCGGAAGGTGAGCTTCAACGTGTCGGATAGGCTAACAAAACAGATCGCAGTTGAGGAAGATCAACTCAATAAACTAATTGACATACATCGGGAGTTGGTATCGAAATGCTCGTCTGAGCCCCCGACTGATGTCGAACGTTCAGCGCTCGCCTTCCTGTTACATTCATTTTATTCCGGCTTGGAGAATATTTTTAAGCGCATCGCAATTGAGATCGATGGGAGTCTACCTGTGGGTGATGCGTGGCATCGCCAACTCCTGGACCAAATGGCAAAAGCGACGGATCGCCGAAGCGCAGTGATCTCTGAGGCCTTAAACGAAACTCTCAATGAATACTTAGCATTTCGTCATGTAGTTCGACAGTCATATTCATTCACGTTGCAGTGGGAAAAAATGGCCGCACTTGTCCTTAATTGCGAAGCAACGATGAGGTATGTGGTGGATGAACTTAGAGTGTTCATGGAAGGACGCCAGACCGGATAACTCACCTGCATACAGCGTATTCATCCGCACTTTGAGATGCTTGTTTGTTGATTTCTAGTTTCAAAGACCTTCATAGCCAAAAACTCTTCACAAAAATCTTGACAGTCCTACACCCGATCAACTATTAACCCTATTCTCGTTTACTTCCGTTAACAATTGCTCAATTTTCTTGCTTCACCAAGCAAAGTAGAGGCAATCTCAATGGCAACTCGTAAAAAAGTTCCTCCAACTCGTAAAGCATCCTCGAAAAGTAAATCATCAGCCGCGAGAGTTGAAACCGGTCCGCTACCGCCTTATGGAGACCCGATTCATAAAGCAATCGCGCGCGGAGATTTGCAGGAGATGAAAGCTCTCGCAAAGAGTACGCGTAAATGGCTGACCCAAGTGAACTCCGCTCTTGCCAAACTTGAGGGTTCAATCAAGAAAGCCGGAGGCTGATCACTATCGCAGCTACGAAAAGCAATTATCGGGGTAACGCCCGGAAGATGGATCATGCCTGCTCGAAAAAGCGAGCAGCATTTGAGAATGAGTTAAGCAAATAATCAGGCTCTAAGCCAACCACAACATTTCACGTTAATTCAACGCGACACCAGGAAGGAGAAAGTATGCCAACTCGTAAGACTACTAAAAAGACAACAGTTAAGTCGAAAGTACCAGCCTTGGAAAAGCCGATTCGGCCGCTTTACGGAATACCCATTTGGGACACCATCAAGCGCGGCAACGCAGCGGAAATGAAGAAAATGGCGGCCCAGGCGCGAAAGCATGTTAAGGAAGTGCAAACAGCCTTGGATGCGCTGGAGAAAAAAATCGCCGGCAGCTAGACCTCGGTCGGGAAAAGTTATGGCCGAACCAACGCGCTATCTTTCTGCCGAAGATCGCTCGGCGTTCGTACCGGTGCATGCAGTTTGGGAGCTTACCCTCGCCTGTGATCTCAAATGCCGGCACTGTGGTTCACGTGCGGGCAAAAAACGCTCCGAGGAATTGACCACTGACGAGTGCCTGGATCTTGTGCGTCAACTGGCGCGGATGGGCACGCGCGAAGTGACGCTGATCGGTGGCGAAGCTTATCTGCGTCGCGACTGGCTACAAATCATCCGTGAGATTCGCGATCAAGGCATGGATTGTACGCTGCAATCGGGCGGACTCAATCTTAATGATAAGCGGATAAAAGCAGCGGTCGACGCTGGTCTTCAAGCACTGGGCATCTCTATCGACGGTCTCCGCGGACTGCACGACGAGCTTCGGGGTGTGAAAGGTTCGTTTGATGCTGCTTTCAAGGCGCTTCGCCTGGTAAAGAAATACGGCATTACGTCGAGTGTTAACACGCAGATCACGTCACTGGTTATTCCGCAGTTGCGCGATTTGATGAATCTCTTCATCGCGGAGGGCGCGAAGAATTGGCAGGTTCAACTCACTGTGGCGATGGGTCGTGCCGCGGATCATCCAGAGCTGTTGCTCCAGCCATATGAATTACTGGATCTCATGCCACTGCTTGCCGATCTCTACCAGGAGGGCGCCGACCGCGGATTATTGCTGCAACCGGGCAACAATATAGGATATTTCGGGCCTTACGAATCGTTGTGGCGAGGAAGTGGTGACGACCGGGTTTACTGGACCAGTTGTAATGCCGGTGAGAACACCCTCGGCATCGAGGCGGACGGCACCATCAAAGGATGTCCCTCTTTGCCGACATCTCCCTATGCCGGAGGCAAGATACGGGACCTTAGCCTCGAGAGCATCTGGTGGAAGACTGAAGAACTGGCGATCAATCGATCTCGCACAAATCAAGACCTGTGGGGATTCTGTCGTACTTGTTACTACGCGGACGTATGCAAAGCGGGCTGCACGTGGACCACACACGTTTTGTTTGGTCGCGCGGGCAACAATCCGTTTTGCCATCATCGCGCTTTGGAATTATCAAAACAGGGACTTCGCGAAAAAATTGTACAGATAGAAAGCGCGCCTGGAGTTCCTTTCGATCACGGCCGGTTTGAGCTACTCCTCGAAACCAGTGATGCTTCAAGTGTCGGCGCGATGCCATTGTCGAACAATGCATTAGTGCAAATAACTCCATCCAAAAAACGCAGCGCAAAACACCTCAAACCTGTCTTGCCTACTGAATCCGACAACTTGATCTTATGCCGCGGCTGCCGGCGTCACGTATTGCCCAAAACCAGGATTTGTCCGTTTTGCGACGGTGATATCCGCGCCCTTGCTAAGCTTCACGAAGCAAAGTTAAACGAGGCTCGCAAAGCATACGTTCGACTGGCAAAGCTGTTGCAATTACCTGTGCCGGCAAACAGGTAACATGCCTTGCCACAACTGCCCCGGTTCTCGGGATAACTGCGGCAACGCGTCGATTCAAGAAATCTAGTGAGGCACTTTAGATAAGGTAGATAGAAACAGCACTTTGGTGGGACCTTAGATGGTGCACTACACCGCAGTTCTCATCATGAAGCGCCCCATTAGATCACTTACCGTGATATGTCCTTAAGAGAGATTACGTTTTCGTGGACGCCGACGCATCCGACTAAGGTGTGAAGTGTCGAGCTTCGGTGAGGATATCTCCACCGCGAGTTAAACCTTTCGATGTGAGTGTAAAGAAAACTTGCGAGACACGCGGATATTAAACCGCGCTGATTCTGCCTTGCAAGAAACCGTGTGTATTTGCTCTATCCTGCCTTTGTTACAAGTAACCTTACATGCTCCATACAAAGGAGATTCTAAAAAAAATGAGACGTTTGGTAATAGCACTGACAGTCGCTTGTGCGCTTGGAACCACGGCTTTTGCAGGAGAAGTTCACACGACCGGCATAACTGCACCGCACGGTAGCGTCCTTATTAATCCGAACTCCACGGCAGGAAGAAATGATTGCCTTCAATTGGTTTCATAATTTTATCAGCCCACCCTTCAGGAGCGCGCGGCTCAGTCAGCGAATACGTCTTGCGGTTAGAGGTGGCCCGACGGCTCAATACTGATAGCGAGAAGCTGTTTGATGCGTTACAGCAATTTTGTCATAGAGAATTTTGTTGACACTGCTGTTGACTTGGTGATAAACGACACCGCAATAACTCTTAACCCCCGAGATTGCTCTCAAGTTTCCCTCGCTTGAGCCTTATACCAAGTGTGAGCTTGGTTACTCACAAGCCTGGAGATGCGAGAGAATCGTTGCACTCCCAACCTCTCTCATTGGCTTTTGGTCTGGTGCGTAAATGTGGGTCACGTAAGCCTACATTCCTACCAGTTGTGCTGAGATACAAAGCAAAGTTTCGACGCTGACTCTGGTTTTCAAACCAGAGTGGGTGTATGCGTCGGTCGAGCTGACACGCTTGGCTTACGTAGGGTTACAACTGTGCGAACCTCATGAGGGAGATCCAATGAAAATCAAAGCATTGAAGCTATTCACGTTGGCGGTTTTCCTAATAGCTTGTGCGCTACCCGTGCTCTTTTTGAGTGGCAGAGCGTCTTCTGAACCCGACCCATCCCTGGCCGGCCTTGGCCTCGGGAGTCTCCAGGCACTTGATGCTAATTACAAAGATTGGGAAGCGGAATATCTGAAAAACGGCGGGGACCGAAACATGGTCCTGGCAATGGGCTGGTTTAAGGGACTTTCCACTGGTAACTCCTACGCCAGTGGTCTGGCTACATTCAATCTAGTCGATGGAGACATCTCCGTCGCAATCAACGGACTTTCGAAAGATGAAAGCTGGGACGTGTGGATGGTAGATAGCGCTCCCGGTCGCAGCATTGGTTTGCAGAGTGACGATGCAATACAGCTACTTGGCAGCTTAAAACATGAAGGTAAGGCCGCCCGTCTTGATGTCCAACTCGGCAAGGACGCCTTTACGACCTTCGAGATGGATCTGATCATCGTAACGAAAGCGGGTAAAACCCCGATCGAAGATCGAACGCTGATCGGAACAACATCCTTTTTCCATCGCCTCTATCGCAGCAAACAGCAGGGACAATTTGGCGTTCTGGCAGACGCGGATCCGATTCCCCCGGAGCCTGACAAGCGCGGAATCTGGCAACGAGTTGTTGATGCAATATCCCCGACTGCATCTGCACAGATCGGACCTATCCCCAACCCGCAGACAAGGCTGCAGGTCTCCATCACCCGTGGGCGGAAGAGCTTCTTTAACGAAACCTTTAATGGCAATGGCCGCACTTGCGGAACCTGTCACCGCGAGAATGGTAACCTCACCATCGACGCGGAATTTATCGCTGATCTGCCGCCCAACGATCCGATCTTCGCCGCCGAGTTCACGCCGGCGCTCGCGAATTTCTTCGAGAACCCCGTGCTGATGCGCAAGCTTGGTCTGATTCTCGAAAACCCTGATGGCTTCGACGATCTACCCAATAAGTTTGTGATGCGCGGTGTTCCTCACACGCTGGCGTTATTGCAAAATACGCTTACTCCGGTGGCGGCTGTCCCTGGCGCTACACCAAATCCTGATGGCAGCATCCCGAGGCAGGATGGAACAACTACTCCGCCGAACGAGAGAACCGGGTGGGGCGGTGACGGCGCGCCAGGAACGGGAACTCTGCGCGAGTTCATCATCGGCGCGATCATTCAGCACTATCCCAAAACTTTGAATCGGCAGGCTCCCGGCGATTTCCGCTTACCTACAACTGGCGAGCTTGATGACCTGGAGGCATTCCAAAAGTCGCTCGGCCGCCGAGAAGATCTGAATCTGGCCGCGATGCAACCAAAGTTCAGAAATGAAGTGATCCGGAAAGGAGTCGAGATCTTTAACAACCCCGGCAATGATGGAACGAACCAGGGGGCGGGCAAGTGTTTCTTCTGTCACCTGAACGCCGGCGCCAGTGATTTCTTTTTCCCTGGACAAAATGCCAACTTCAACACGAACGTCGAGGGGCTGCCTGCACAGCCGGCGGATCTTGTTTTTCCACCGCAGCCAAACCCACAGGACGGAGGGTTCGGTCGAATCGGCTTCTCGCCAACCGGGGGCATCGGCAACGGTTCGTTCAATACACCCGTGCTGGTTGAGGCGGCAGACACAGGTCCGTTCTTCCATAACAACGCGATCGAAACCATCGAGGGCGCGGTTGATTTTTATAACAGTAGAGCCTTCAATGAAGCTCCTGGTTTCGGAGCTACGATTGGTCAAATAAGACTTGAAGCTACGGAAGTCGTCGCTGTTGCTGCAATGCTGCGGGCAATCAACGTACTGGAGAACGAGCGATCGGCGAGGGACCTGATAAATCGCCTGAAGGTCGCAACCAGCCCGGGGCAAGCAAAGGAACTGGCTGAACTGGCGATATCCGAGATCGACGATGCGATTGAGGTCCTTGTGGGTGGCGGGTTGCACCGCGTGGCGCAAAGGGAGTTTGCCAAAGCGCGCGCAGCCACCATAGAGGCAGCTAGCGCTTCTACTCTACAAGAGAGGATCAACTTGGCCGATAAGGCTCTGGGTGCTCTAACCGCGGCAAGGGCCGACATCATCGATCCATAACCCGTGCTTTGCATTGTCAGGCAAAGCCTTTGACCAGGATGCAGGCGGATGGACTTACCCAGTTCGCCTGCCTCCTTTGCTTTGTGCTTTTGTGTAGCAAGTAAGACAATAGCGACTTCTCCGCCCCTGCCTAGTTGAGGACGAGCAAACTCAAACTCAATCCGGAACTGCTGAAATTGACGTTTGCGATTAGCCATATGACTACAAAACATGACAACACGTTTACGCTCACTTGCGAGGATATTGTGAATATTCAATACAGGCTTAATAGTGCTTACATTTCGGAAGGCCAACCGTTTGATGTGCCCCCAGATATTTCGAACGATGGCTCGGGGAAATGGACTATCACTTTTAAGGCCGGCCGAGACAAAACTTCGGCTGTAGCGAAGAGCTTCACCTCTGTTGCCGGTGGCTCTCAAGACACGCTGATCGTCGGCTCGGGCGATGAAACTCCGGATGAACTTAATTTCTATTTTGGATTGAATGTCACCGTGGAGCTGTCAGATGGAGGTCTGCTCGATGACATCCTCATTTACCTCGGACAAGGTAACACTCTCTTCACCAACAATTGGTGGCTCGGTTCCATCAATCTCATTAACCTCAACGGAAGAGCCGTACTGCTCGGAACTCAGAATGGACAATTCGCGTGGAGAGCCACTGCCGACATGTCTACGAGCGGTTGCTCCATCTCTGCTCTGAGCCCAACCACACCCCCCGCTTGAATTACTTTGAGGTTTGAAGTGCTGAATCAACGTTTGCGATCACTCACAAGACTATGAAACATGACAACACGTTTACGCTCACTTGCAAGGATATTGTGAATATTGAGTACCAGCCTGATAGTGCTTGCGTCTCTTCGGGCCAACCGTTTGATGTGCCCCCAAGTATTTCGAACAATGGCTCGGGGCAATGGACCATCATTTTTAAGGCCGGCCGAAAGAAGACTTCAAAGGTCGCAGATAGCTTCACCTCTGTTGCCGGTGGGTCTCAATACACGCTGGTTGTCAACTCGTCGAATAAAACTCCCGATGAACTTAATTTCTATTTTGGATTAAATGTCACCGTGAGTCTGCCAAGTGGAGGTCGGCTCGATAACATCATTATTTACCTCGGACAAGGTAGCGAAGGCTTGACCAACAATTGGTGGCTCGGTTCCGTCAATCTCATCAACTTCAACGGCAAAGCTGTACTGCTCGGGACTCAGTCTGCCAGTGAGACAGACCCACCCCAACCTAGTCAAATCGCGTGGAGAGCCACTGCCAAGATGTCCACAAGCGATTGTTCTCTCTCGGCTCTGAGCCCAACCGTTCCCACCCCGATTGAATTACTTGATGTTTGGGGCGAGGGCCGGATTGTTGATGGCACTACCGTCTCCGGCTTCAATAATTCGCTAAACCTTAATTTAGAGGCTAAGTTAATTAGCAATGGCCCACAGAAAGACCAGCCAATTCCCCAACAAGTGCCAGTGTTCGACTTCGACTTTCCATACTTCCCGATTCCCGACGGTTCGGTTGCTTTCGTTACCTTGATGGGAGCACCCATAGTTCCAGCCACTGCAAAAGAAATTGTCCGGGTGTTGAATCCCAAGAAGGGGGTTGTGATTCTCTATGATCCCAACCCCGGTGATATAGCGGTGTGGGACGACTATAAGGGTGATTTGATATTCAAGCCTGACGAAAAGCTGGAAGTGCCGTTCAGTGAAATAACTTTTCCGAATCCGAAAGTTTATGGCTTTCCAGGCATTGTAGACAAAATCGACGACCATGACGAACTCTAGAGCATGCGTTAAAGACCGCCGGTCAGGGTCTTGACTACGTCCTCAACTGTTCACACGTTGAGGACGTAGTGTCTGCTGGATCACACACCTGTTGAACCTCACTGGTCCAAGTTATTTACTCTAGTTGAAGAATTCCGTTGCGAAAGCAGAGTGGCACGAGAGTTGATATACTCTTCCTGTCTTGATGCTCCATTCAACGAACACGCGCCACTGATTCCTCACCGCGCGAATACAGATCCAGGAGAGACGCACATGCACGGAGGCACTCCGTCAATTCACGGTCGCTGGCGTACAGCCGATCCAACGCTCGATCCCGCAACTGCTCCAACCCCAACCACGACTCCCGGTGACTCCGCCGCGCCCGGCGATAACATCGGCGTTTACGCGGTACACATGGCCCTGATGCACACCGGCCACGTGCTCATGTTCTCCGGTGGTTGGGAGACCTCCGAATTACTTCATAGATCGTGGAGTTGGGATCCGACGCTGGCGCCTGCGACTGCCGTGGGCCGCTGGTTCATGCCGGAATTTGACGAGTCGACACCGCCGCACACAGGTGTGCCCACAACCAGCGACGATCCGGATATCGATCTGTTTTGTTGTCACACTGTTTTTCTGCCGGATGGACGTTTGCTCGCAGTTGGTGGCGACGGTGCAACCAGTCACGACAATGTGTCGCTGCACGTTTACGATCCGGTGTCGGAACGATGGTCCAAGATCGCCGGCAGGCCGGCGCCCGCGTTGCCTGGAGAGACGTATCCGACCGGAATGATTGCCGGGCGTTGGTATCCGACCGCTGTCGTGCTTGCTGACGGTTCCGTCGCCGTCTTCTCCGGCGACTCCCCGGGACCGATCGTCGTAGACGCCGAGGTTCTTCGTCCACCCAACTATCTGCCGCAGGTGATTACCGGCGGGCGGCGCGTAACTGGTGGCAGCGAGCGTCCGTTGTTCATGTATCCGGGGATGCACCTGGTGCGCGGCGGTCGCGTTTTCTACCTTCCGACTGCCTTCCGTTACAGCGGCACCGAAGCTGCCATCATGACGCAGATTGGTCCAACCGCGTCTTTCCGCATGACTGGTCCAACTGCAGGCGCCTGGGAAGACTACTTCGATCCGGCCGATCCAACTCAACCAATCCTGCCGGTCAACCGTTATCGCGAAGAAGGCACATCGGTATTGCTGTCACCGGCCCAAGCGGGACGCATCATGCTCATCGGCGGTGGTTGGTGGGATGGGAGTGCGCAGCACGGCGATCATCGAAGCTGCGAGATCCTCGACACGCAGGCTGCGACGCCGTCATGGTCGCCCGCGGGCCAGATGCATCATGCGCGCGTCAACGTTAATGCGATCCTGCTTCCTGACGGCAAGGTCCTGATCATTGGCGGACACGATCAGTACAAGTGGGGCCCGCACACTTGGGACTCGACGGCTCAGGAACACGCGCAGGAAGAGGCGGAGATTTACGATCCGGCCGTTTCCTTTGATCCGGCAAATCCGTCAGCGGCTTTCACTCCCGTCGCTTCGATGCATGCGCCGCGCACCTATCACTCGACCGCCGTGTTGCTGCCTGACGGCAGCGTGCTCGTCAGCGGTGGCTCCGATCCGCACGAGCCGAGTCGCACGCCGCCGCGTCCGACTGACGAGAAGCACATGGAGCTTTACGAGCCTCCCTATTTCCACCAGGGACAGCGCCCGATCATCGACTCGATCAGCGAGACCGGTGGACCAGCGGACCAGATTCACTACGGCGGGCAGTTTACGGTTCAGTACCAGGTTGAAGCGGGTGCCACGATCGATTCAGTCGCGCTGATTCGTCCGTGCGCGAGCACGCACCATACGAACACCGAACAGCGCCACGTGCCGTTGAACTTTGCAACTTCCGGCGCCAACACGCTCGAAGTGCAAGTGATCAACGACGCTAACGTTGCGCCTCCGGGCTATTACATGATGTTCATTGTCGATTCGAATGGACGTCCGTGTGAACGTGCGCAGTTTGTGCGTCTCAGCAACGAGCACTGCATCGTCGTCGCCGATCGCAGTCACTTCTCGCACGATGAAGTCGAGGCCGCCGCGGTGGGCGGCGTGAGCGAGATCTCTCCGGCGTTCTACCTGCTGATCGACGGCCACACTCCTGCGCAGCTTGGAATCACTACTACGACCCCAACCGCGGCTGAGCTGGCTGCGTTCGCGCCGGCTTTCGCTTTTACTGATCCCGGCGGTGGTCCAGTTGTCCCGAACCTTGCCGCGTTTCCCACGCAGATGCTGCTCGAAGTCGCCGGCCCATCGCTGAACACGCCGCAACGTGTGACTTTCGAATACGGTATCCGGTTCACGGGTACCGCGATGTTTCCCGCAGTCGGTGCCAGTCCGGAGTTTCGGAACGTTCAGATGTCGGTGAATGTAGCAGGACATGGCTGCACGAACGATATCACCCTATTCCGCCAGCCAAATCCTTACCTGCTCGATGGACCAACTTCGTGGTTGAGCCTGGATCTGCGGGTGTTTGCGTTGCGGCCCGGCGAGAGCCAATCAGGCCGGATGTTCAGCGCGGCTTCGCCCGATCCGCTGACTTACCTCTCGGGTTTCGTCAGTGCTTGCGATACAACGGCGCCGTCGCCGATGCACTTGTTCGATCAGATCGCGACTGACCAGAACGACAGCCGCCTCTATCTGAGCGAATTGCGCGAAGGTGATCCTGTCTTTAACTTCGCGATCGCGCGGGTGCGTTATCGCAGCCTGGGAACGACTGCGCCTGACGTGCGTGTGTTCTTCCGCTCGTTCACTACAGCGGTGACGTCGATGGCCTACGCGCTTGAGACGTATCCGCGCAACGCCGCCAATACGTTGCCGGTGCTCGGAGCGAGCGCGACTGACGTTTTGACGATTCCGTATTTTGGTGTTTCGCGAGCCACAGTCGACACAACCGGCGACACCGTAAACACGAAGGCAATTCCTTTCAATGCCGGCGGCGCAGAGGAGCATCGCTATTTCGGCGTCTGGCTCGACTTCAATCAACTGACGCCGCGTTACACCGATCCCAGTGACGGTGTGTTCAAGAGCATTCAGGATTTGATCCGGGGCCGGCACCAGTGTCTCGTAGCCGAGATCCGTTTCGGGCCGGATGCAATTCCGCTTGGTGATACGCCTGCTGATAACGACAACCTGGCCCAGCGAAACCTCGCGATCGTCGAATCAGATAATCCTGGTCCAGCCGATTCGCACCTCGTGGTCCATACCTTCGATCTGCGAACGACTTGGCCGCAGAAGACTGCGCGTAATCCTCGGTTCGCAACTCACGACCATGGTGTCGTGCATGGCGTGCGCGGTCATGGTCATTTGGCCGAACCGGATGAGCTGATGATCCAGTGGGGTGATCTACCGGAAGATTCGGAGGTTACGCTGTACCTGCCTTCGGTCGATGCGGATGCGATTCTCGCGGCGGCTGCGCGGCGTTCTGGACCGCAGCGACTGGAGCGAGTCGATGCGCATACGATCCGTTGTCTGGTCGGGGATGTTAGCTACATACCGCTGCCTGCCCCGGCGCCAATGAACGTCGCCGGTTTGATCACAATCCGCTTGCCCGAGACGGTGAAGGTTGGCGAACGTTACCGCGTCGTCGTGCGACAACTCGGCGGATTGCCGCGCTATGTCGTGGGCACTTTTGAGATGTTCATTTCAGTTTCGACGTCTGAATTGATCCGGCCTGAAGAAGAACGGACGTTGGCTGTGCTCAAGCACATTGCCGGAACGATCAAGCCGGCGAGTCGTTGGTACGCGGTCTTTCAACGTTACCTTGTTGATCTTGGAGACAAGGTCCGAGGTGTCGGTGGATCGCCGGGACAGATCGACCCGTCGCCGACCGGCGAGTCGCCGCGTCCGACTGACGACAGGGATCCGCACACGCAGCGCTGTTGCCGGTTGACCTGGTGGGTCGTGGCGCTGATGGCGCTGTTCATCGTTGCCGGATCGTTGGTTGGCTTGCGCACCTCGTCGCTCGGACCGATAGGAACGTCCATTTCAGATCAGACAGCAATGTTTGCTTCAGGCGTTTCGGTGCTCGTGGCTTGGACGTTTGCGCTGCTCGCGATCGCCTTGGCGGTGGTCTTCATTTTATGGACGCGTCTTTGTCGTGTAAGTGCGTGCAAGCGTCTGCTGGCCCTGGCGATTGGCTCGGCAATTGGTATCGGGATTGTCGGTGGACTGTTGCTGCTGGGCATGCTTAATCCGGGAGTTATCTGGTGGCTCGCGCTTGCGGCAGTTCTCACAGCCGTGTTACTCGTCCTGGCTCTAGCCTGCGCGTGCATAAAGGGAACTGATAAGAATGGCTGCTGCTCCGACGGTCTGCTGCCGTAAATAATCAGCGATATCTGTGTCACCGAAGTGAGGAAGGAACAACAATGCTAGAGCATCAAGAGCACGAAGAGAATGTCGATCGACTATTCCACCCGACACCCAACGATGGTCCACCATTGCTTTGGCTCAAGTCGCAGGCTCGGTACGTTCGCGCCCGTCTCAATAGCCGCGCCCTCGTTACCGCGTGGTTGCCCGGCGGCCGATCGTTAGCGGTTGACGCAGTGTTAGCGTTGCGCGATCAGAGTGTTGTCCTGCAAGGCCACCTTGAAGACGGCACGGAACTTCACGTCTCCCTGCGCGCTGACGACGTCGTCATCGAGATGCGCCCCGCCCCCGAGGGTGCCGAAAGCACCTTGTTTGCCTTCATCGGCGTCTCCCGCACTCCCCAACCCTTGCTGCCGCGCCTGAAAGAAGCTCCCCCTCCGACCGGCCACCACGGCGGCGGCGGTCACCACGATGAGGACCACGATCATTAACTCGATGCCCAGTACGATTTCGATCGCTGAAAGGGTTTCTTCGCTGGAAACCCTTTCAGGATTGACGAGAAACTTCGCTGTTTCCGGGGTTCTCACTTCACTCGAACCCCGGGCTGAAATTAGCCAACGCCTTCGGCGTATTCCAAACTAAGCCACTACTGAACGCGCTTCTTCCTTTCAAAAGCTTGATGCTGGAAGATAGAATGCACGCTCACTCAAAAAAGGGGACGCTATGGATGATCGCCCGCTTCCTGACCGCGCCTTGGATGTCGACCGCTTAATAACATTGGTCAGCGAGGCTGGCCTGGCGGCCGCAGTAAAACACCTCGATCTCTCGTCAGCCGAAGTTGCGGTGCTGGGTCTGCTCACTGAGTTTCATGATGACGTTCCGGGAGCAAAAGCGGCCGCCCGTGTTCTCGCTGAACGCCCTCAACCCGAGCGGGCGAAACAATATCGAATTAGCGTGGGAAGACGAAGGTGAACGGCATGTACGGCGTCTTCATCCACATCAACGGCAACGAGTCGACGGTTTTCGCTCATCTCCGGACGATCGTGACTGATCCGGGATTGTCAGCCAATTTGACCACGTCGACTATTCCGGATCCGGACGGCGGTTCCGCGATCTCAATCGTGGGAGATGGCCGGGTGTCGTTCAGCACCCCGGCTCCCTTAGTACTCGACGTCGGCAGTCAAGTCCTGCGGGACCTTGTCAAAGATACAGATCTCATCCTGCTTATCCGAGGTGAAGAAACCCTCTACGAATACGTGCCCGGGGAGCGCCTTATTGAATGCGGCGGAACGACCTCGCCCATCAGGATTGTGGCCGGCAAGAAGTTTATAGAAATCTTTTACGACGTCCACGGGTGCAGGACGACCGGAACAGCGATGGGATATTGGGTCAAAGACGGCAGCGGCAAGAGGATACCCATGCCGTTTGACGTAACCCTCTTCCATGAACTCGTTCACGCATGGCGCAAGGCGAATGGCACGCGGAACCCTGCCGATCCGGAATTGCAAACAGTTACGATGGGCCCGTGCGAGAACGATTACCGCTTTCTGCGCGGCATGCCGCTGCGAGCGACGTCCGCCCCCGACGTTTACGAAGGCGCAGGGAACTGCGTGATGCCGGCAGCCCCGCCTCCACCGAAGGTCACACCAAAGAAGTCCGGGTGCATCGTCGCTACTGCCGCCTATGGTAACGAACTGGAACCCGAAGTGGCGCTCCTGCGCCGGTTCCGCGACGAGGTGTTATTGCCGACTCGTGCAGGCGCCGAGTTCTTCGAGCGGTTCAACAGTTACTACTATGCCTTCTCGCCCGCCGTCGCCGATTCCATGCGATCCAACGACGACATGGCGAAGACGTTGAAGGTGGCGCTCGTCGAGCCGATTACGCATTTTCTCGATTTGGTCCTGCGCACACCGGACGCGCCACTCGAAGGCGTATCTGAGCCGTGGCTTTCCTATCTGCGCTTTCAACTCGACACATTCGACCGATGGATCGAGCAGGTCGAGCTGCCCTCAGATTTCAGCGGGATGACCCCTGATGAGATCGCGACCGAGCTCGCGACGTTACTGCGTTACGCCCTGCGCACCCCCGAGAAGCGCGACCAGTACCTGAGCCAACTCGAGCGAGTCGGTGCGCTCCCACTTCGTGTACGTGGAGCCCGTGCGGAGACCATAGCTATACGCTTGCGCGAGACAGGCCGCCCCGAATCGGAGATCGCGCGCATTGTCCGTACCGCGACAAACGAGAGGCCGGAACACAGCGACCACGCGTTTGGCACCCACGAAGATGTCGACATCGAGCGAGACAATCCGAACGAGTGGTTCTACACCGTGACGTTCCGAAACTCGACACACATAGCGGCGGACCCTAACGATCCGATTGTGCCGATCTCGCTCGATTTCCGCGTCTTTTACAAGCGCCGGAATCTGACCGGCATCGTGTACCAGGAGGTGCTCAACGTCCCGCCGTCCGGCGTCGCCGTCATTGCCATGGGTGTTTGCTCCCAGATGGAGTCCTATTCCTGGGGAGCGTGGGGCTATGTCGAGGACAATGGCGTGCGCGTGTACGAACGCCTCGTCTCGTCAAATGACTTCGGAGTGGGTTCTCTCACACCACAGAAAGTGAGCCAGATCATCGCTCGGGATACCCAGCCGTGTGCAGATTCCTGGGAGGTCACGTCATGACTACCACGGGAGGATTCCATGCCGTCGCCCAAATCGATCAGGCAGCGCTGCAACGGATCATCACCGCAATGCACCGCGCTGGTCCGGTGGAGCATGCAGCGCTCGACACGACCACGACCGCTCTCATCGAGTTGTTGTTGAATACCCCGACGCTCACCCTCGACCTGTTGAGTCCTCCGGGCGAGATTCGTGCGCGAGCCACGAGCCGCGTTCTCTATCACGAGCGCCCGCTCCATGCGCCTGCCGATCTCGGTATCAATGCAGTCTGCGACGTCACGGTGCGAACCTCACTCCGGCTGCCGGGCGGCGATCCTGCTCCTGTGACCATTAATACCAACCTGGAGGACGATTGGAGCGCGACGACGGCGAATGACATTGTTGTCTACGCCGCAGCCGGAGGTTCGACGATCCAGTCGAATGTGCTCGACTTCGTCCACAAGCACCGCGGGTTGGTCGAGTTCGACTTTCTTGCGAGTGCAGGCGTCTCACAGATGGGAATGCGTGTGCTTGATCGCGGTGCGCGGACTCCGCTGGCCGCGATCGGCATCAATTTCTCACCTGTGGCTGGCAGCACGAGCGCGAACCTCGTGACGAGTTTCTGCCAAACCGACTGGGCGTTAGCGATCTCCACCGACTACCTCAACGGCCTTGTGACCGCACAATTGAGTCGCGAGTTAGGTGCGCTGCCGCCGCCGCATGGTGTCGCGCCGGTCGTGCTTCAGGACGATGGGACGACGCAAGTGTTCCTGGATGAGTTCGTCGTCCTGCCGGTGAGCGGATCGATTGTTCTGTCGGGCGTCGTGCGTCGGGTGAGCCCGGGTCCGTTTGGAACCGTGACTGCGAATTGGACCTCAACGGTGACGTTGTCACTCGGACCGAACCAGACAATCGTGGCTACCGCCACTCAACCAGCCGTGCAACTCACCGAATGGTATGCGGTAGTCGGCAACTGGATCAGCGGTCAACGGATTGAACGGATAGTTTCGGATAGCATCAGCACGCAGTTGAGCGGTGGCGTCGCCAACCTCGGTGCCAGTTCGCTGCTTGCGAACACAATCGGACGACTGGCGACCGCCGGACTGACACGCAACCTGCCGATCGACGTGCGCGCGACTAGCATCGACATCCAACCTGATGCCCTCATCGTGCACGGCTCGGTGAACTTCTCCACTCCGATACCCGGGCCGCAGGCGCAGATCGTCGCGTTGCAAGGACCGACGCCCTCCGAGATCCTCTTTTACGCCGGAGCGTCGTGGTGCCCCGGTGGCGAAATAACCAGTATCGACTGGGAGTTCGGCGACGGATCGAGCCAGCACCAAAGTGGAACGAACTCAGCGTTCGTCACCAGTCACACATACGTTCCCGGCGAGTACGCCGGCTGTGTCGCGATCACTGACGGTCAAGGACGAACCGCACGATCGTGCGTCGGCGTCCAACCTGGCTCACTGATAATGGAGTTGATCGATCATCCGCAGTGGGAGTTCTGTGCGTCGCAGCCGGACCTCCGATTCCGTGTGTCTTCGAGCGGGTCGCCGGTCGTGGGAGCAACGATTACGGTTTCTGGAATCGGTTGGCAGCTTTCGGCCGTCACTGACCGCATGGGCCACGCGGCGATTGTTGTGGACGGGAAAAGCGTGCAAAACCAGGGACTGCCGCTGGCGAAGCCGAGTCCATATCACCTCGGCGCTGTTAGCGTCATTGCGTCGAAATCAAGTTGGGCTCAGCGTCAGACCAATCTCTGGATGATTGATTGCGACGCGCTTCTAGCCGCGCGACTCGGCGCCGCCACCTTGCGCCGGCAGTTCATCGATCGTCTTGCCGGATACGCGACGCTGCGCGATATCAGGAAGCAGCTCGGACGCCAGCCTGATGTCGAGGGCATTTTGCGCGGCACGGGCCAACCCGATCCACGGACGATCTCGCAAAGGCAGATTTCGGACACGTTCGATCTCCTGACACGTCTTGAGCAGCACTTGACGGCGGGGTCGAGCGTGGCACCGGTCGCGAGGATTCTGGGCATTGATCCGGAAGAAAGAGAAGTCGGCGAACGCGTTCAGCAACGCCTCGGCGAGCTTTGGGGCGATCTCGATCGGTCTGCGAATGAGCACGACCAGCGCTTCGGACCCGGTCCCAATCCCCGGCCACGTTAATCTTGCGAAAAATAATTCTCCTTTTAATCGGTTCCTTCCTTGAATAAGTGAAATCACCGACAAGGCTGTCTTCATCGAAGACTTCGCGAAACCTAACGCAACTATCCTTGATCGACCCTTCCGCGCCCCAACAAATATCAAGGCTGCAAATTCGCCCACACTGCCTGCGCATCGACGTCGCCAGATTCCGATGCTTGTTGCAGTTTCTTAAGGTAGCGTTGCCTCAAGAGACCATACTCGTCCTGAGGGATTGGTTGAAGCTCAGTTTGATTTACGAGTCGAAATCCACTGAGCGCCTCGCCCAGATCCGTTATCCAATTCGGTATCGCGCGTTTTGGTTCACCCACATACCACAAACGTTTCTGGCCGGCTTCATCAACGGTCAGGATTTGGCCTTTACCGATGAACTTTACAATCTTAGGTTCTGTTTCCTGCCAAAGCGACTCAGACAATGCCTGACCGGTTCTAGTCTCCCAAATTCTGAGCCTGTGCTTGTCCATGCGCACGACTACAAACCTTCCATCGTCGCTGATATCTTCAATCGTGCCCGTCGCAGGGTCGAGGGGGCTGAGGCGAGACCCGGAGCGATCGTCCAGAATCTGATCACCCAGTTGAGAGTGTCGAATCGATATGCCTACGCCGGAATCGAGCGTTAGACGAATCTCCCCACCTTCCAATCGTACTTCGCGGGCTCGCATGAGTAGGGCTATTGCCAAAGCACTGGTTCCGTAGTCGGCGAAACGAGCCTCAAAACGTTCGGGCGGACGGGCATCCACGCGCTCGACAATCACGTTGCGGCTATCTTCAGCCGAACTTATCACGTAATAGTCTGCGAATCTGGTGAAGCCTCTAAAATCATGAGAGTCGACTAGTGATGGAGCTGGTCCCGATTCAGCAGATAGCATGGGTACCGGATTTCCCGTAAGCGCATTCCATTTTTTTATCTTAATCCTCCCGGGAAAATCGGGTTCGGCGCTGATAAGCATTGTCCCATCTCGATTGAACTGCAGTCCACGAAAATCATCGATAATGCCTTCAAACTCAGGCACCGAATTCCCATCAATAGTTCGATACATGCGCCAAATGGGCAACTCCCTGCTATCCCGGGGATGATAAGTCGACATAACGAAGCGACTGCCATCGGGGCTGAAGGTCACGAGATGTCGATCACGATTGAACGAGATGGACACTCCTTGAGGCCACAGTGCAGAACCAGATCGAAGATCGAATAGACGCATCTTCGTTGAGTTAGAGTCTCTTTCATCGTTGTTTTCGTTCCAAACAGTTAATAGCTGAGTGACGTTCGGCGTTAGAAATGTTTTGTATTTCAAGTCTGCGTTCGGCAACAACTGTGTCTTTTCGAGCGCATTCTGTTTTTTCACTAAATTCAAGGTCATGAGCGTACCATTCATCAAGGAGACACCCAGAATCATATTCAATGGGGAAAGATTGTAAGCTACGGCTTCGTCGGGTATTGATGTATTAGCTGAGACAATTCGTCCGGTTTTCACGTCCCAAACTCTCACCGCACTATTCTTTATCCCATAGTTATGGCCAAGTGACGCGCTCTCAACGACAAACCGCCCATCCTGTGAGAAAAACGATTTAACTCTATTAATAGGATTGTTCTCCCGAATCTCCCGAAAACGATCGGGCAACTCATCCGGGCTCAAATCTCGAATGAATTTCCGACCGTCTCGGTAAGACCAGATTTCAAGTTTGTTTCGAAGGCCCCGTTCGCGTATTAAGAGGTTACTGCCATCGCGGCTGATGTCCAGGATGTTGAAAATGCTATCCGATTCATTCTTTACTGCTGTGGTCTCTATGAGCGTTGATTGACCGGAGTCTATATCCCAAATTCGGTGTTCTTTATTAGAAGCATGTGATGTTGAGACGGTAACGACCTTCTTTGCGTCTGGAGAAAAATCAGCGAACATGATTATTCCATTATGTGGGAGCCTTTTGACTAATGTGCCATCCTCGATTTTCCTAATCTCCACGAACTGCCTGGCTAGCTCTGAGCTGACGTTAAGGAACCAGTTGCGTGTCGATTCCTGACTTAACGGGACCTTGGCCGACAATAGACGTTCCTCTAAGGTTTCCCAATGAATATTAAGTTCAACGGACTCCGTGAACTTCAACTGAGAGCCAGTAGCCCAATCCCACACCCGTAGGCTGTCGTGCAACTGCTCAGATCCCTCTTCCAGAAATCTGCCAAAGACGACAAGCTGATCACCGGTGGGACTGAAAGCAAGACTTAACGGTCCGCCATCCCTCCAGGAGATCATAAGACTCTGCTGCATCTCCGCAGTATCAGCACTCCAGACTCGCAGAAAAAAATGCTTCTCTCTAGCGCTCCTAACTTCCAGTAAGCCTTCCCAGTCAGGCACGAGCGCTGCAATCCACTGATCATTGCGGCTAAAGATTGGTCCTATCACTCCGGGCGCAAACGCCAGCGTGGAACCGATCTGTCTGCCCATTTTTAGATCCCACAGGGCAAGTCTCCCATTTTTACGTACGACCACTGCTTTGTCCTTCGCATAATTGAAGACGGCACGCTCAATAGGTCCGGGCGTGTTGACGATGGTAGTCGGCATCTCGGAGGCAAGGTGTGCCGTTCGCAAACTATAGATCGAGCGTCGCAAATCCTCTGCTGGAGCCGCTTCGACTGCTTTGCTGCCCCAAACAATGGCGCGCCGCGGATCACTCAGCGCCTGCACTTGCGACTGTGTGTAAAAATTAGCGGCGAGATTCATATTCGCTCTTGATGTCTGTCGCTCGGCTCTGGCGCTTGCTTCAGTAGCTCGGATTTCGGCCGCGCTGGCAATCTTCGTTTGCTCATCGGCTGTCGTCGAAGCCGCCTTTGCACGCTCCATCTGCTCCTTCGCTTCCTTTTTGGCAGACTCTTCCTGAATTTTGGCTGCGGTGGCGGTGTTTTGAGCTTCAGTAGCCAGCGTTTGTTGGCGCACTGCTTCGCTCATGGCAATTTGCGCCTGTTTTCCTTTTACCCCTGCATAAATGGTTAACCCTACAGCAACCAGTGCTGAGATCATCAGTATCGTTATGCCTGTCCAAAACAGGCGTCGACTCTTGTTGATAAAGTTGCAAGTAGCAGTGATTCGTTCCACTACCGCAGCGGACGGGTTGCTCTCAGTTAGGTTTGCACTTCTTTCCGCTCGATAGGAAGCACCTTCAACCAATTTTGACCATATAGCATCTGGCACTTCATCCCTATTGGTAATGCGGTGGAGTGCTCCGTCCCGGGATACCAGTTCAAGTACACGTACTCCTTCAAAAATTATTGGGACTATCGGCCGCGACGTAAGGTTAAATTCAGCGATTTCCTGGCGCACATGATGCGATTCAGCCGCATGCTTTGTGCCGACCACAATCAGTAGAGAACTCCGCTTCAGCTTTCGCAAGAGAGATACGGGCAAGTTCGATCCAGGAGGCGTGGTCCACTGATCAAAGTAGACTGAAAACTTCAAATCGACCAGCTTGTTTGCAAGTTGAGTTGCATAAGCATTGCCATCGTGTCGGGAATAGGAGATGAAAATGTCATCCCCAGTAAGGAACTTTAGAAGCTTATCAAGCATTGCTTGTTACCTTTCTCGTCGAAGAGGGATTCAGACAAAGAGAAAGTGCGAGGAGCACATTGTGAAACCCATTTTAGCGC
This sequence comes from uncultured Acidobacteriota bacterium, assembly GCA_963708055.1. GTDB lineage: Bacteria > Acidobacteriota > Blastocatellia > Pyrinomonadales > Pyrinomonadaceae > PSRF01. Next base: position 5,881,176 of record OY970193.1, read on the forward strand.
AAAGGCCAAAGCATGCGAAGGTAGGCACAATGCGAATTCTTGTTATTGAAGATGAAACTGCGGATGGTAAATGTCATTGCGAAGCCGAGCAATTGTGGTTGATGTGGCAGGACGAGCGGCGTACTGAACGAATCGGCCATGCAATGTTGGACCACAGCGACAAGTACTCACATCTTGCGTGATATGCAGCAGGCGAAGGAATCGAAAACTTGCGCTTCAAATCGAACCTAAAATCCGGCACACAGTTTACATAAACACCAAGGGCCGGTCGCTTTGATTCAGCGACGGCCCCCTAACGCCTTGATTCTCCTGTGGTGCCGAGGGCGGGAGTCGAACCCGCACGTCCTTTCGGACAACGGATTTTAAGTCCCGTGACAACACCATTACCTAATCTTACGAAACGATATGAGCCAGTATTTACGCGCCTAGCGGTCGTCCAGGTATCGCTTCGGCTGGCCTAGTATCAACACGTTCCGTCACCATCTTAGCCCCATCATTTCTCCTATTGAGCCTGACATACCCAATCCCACATTCATTGGGATAGCCCTCTTTCCCTTCAAGACCCAACACAAGTTTCCCAACCTCATAAGGCACCTCACCACGCGGATTGAACACATGAATACTCCCTTTCACTACGTTCTTCTGGATACGAACATCTGGGTGCACAAATCGAAACTCCTGCATACGCTGACTCGACGCCATAAACAAATTCTTAGCTCAAACACTTTCCGACTTACCCAGTTCTCTCAAATCCGACATAGAATTGCTCACGCCCAAACCCACCCACGAATCCAGTTTGACGCAGTAACTATGAATCTTGCGGCTCGAAGGTATAAAGGTGGTCGGCCAGTTAAATTCCTACGCGACCGGGGAACTCCCTCTGATCGTTGGTTAACGATCATAGCTGATGAATTAAAAAAACTCGCAGGGCAGATAACACCCTGACTGTGCAACTCTACCGTTGCGACCTTCGGTGCTGGAGAGATCGCTTTATCGCAATGAGTTGATAAGCGAGAGTAAGAGCCAAAATCGGCTGCCGTCGTAACCCCTGAAATCGATCTTCCAAGTCTCAGCTTCTAGCATGGTTTGGTAAAGCAAAGGGCGCTACCGATCCCCCAACTCGGTAGCACCCTTTTTTAGGCGTCACTGAGCCACCTACCTCCTGGGTCAGCAACGCCTCTGCCTCTCCACTCTGGGCCGCGTGATGAGGCTGCGGGTTTATAGCTATCCCTAAATACACACCGCAACGCTTCCACGAATGATCGAATCCTCACATTTTCATACAAGAATTTTCCATTTAGAACGGGACACACTTCTACTGTCCCGCAAACGCGAGCAACGACGCCTTGATTGCGAGGCCGGGACTAGCGAATCACACTAAGGATCGTCAGGATCACCGTAGTCGCGATGCTGGTTGCTGTTGACGTTCCGCTCGGCGGTGGTGTTGCTGCCACGCCCGGACAATCGATGTGTCCTGCGAATACAGAGATGCCAAGCGTCAGGCTGAGAATGGTTGCGCCGCATAGTTGGCGTAAGGTCTTCATGTGTCCTCCATACAAAATTTTTGTAAGCAATGCTAAATTTTGCATGGACTATCACCTTCCAACTTTTCTTGCAAGAGCCGCAGTGACTGCGTAAGATTTGCCGCGCAGTGCTTTCCTTGTAATCGATCCGAATTTAGTTCTCACATGACTTTGAGAGCCTCACTCTTACGCGAATTAATAAACCCAAACCTCAGTGTGGGAGGCCGGGTAGAACTGTGCTGCGAACTTGCCAGGGACTTTGAGAACAAAGGCGAATATGAGGAAGCGCGGGAAGTACTTAGTGGTCTGTGGCCCAATATAGATCAGCGTCCCGACGTGACAGGCTTAGAGTCAATTACAGCCGCCGAAGTACTCTTACGCGCAGGAGTACTGACTGGCTTTATCGGCAGTAAGAAATCGCCGGGGCACAGGAAACAGCAAAGAATTTGATCAGCGAAAGCCTCACCAGCTTTGAATCCCGAAAGTACAACAAGAAGATCGCCGAAGCACAGATAGAACTCGCTTTGTGTTATTGGCGCACTGGAGAACTGAATGAAGCTCGCGACGTTCTCAATGATGCACTGACCCGCCTAACTATTGAGAATGAATTGAAGGCGAAGGCTATCGTTCGCTTAGCTATCGTGGAGCGAGTTGCAACTAATTTCAGTAAAGCGTTGCGTATACTCACGGAGAGCGAGCCGCTTTTTCAGAAGGTCAATAATGAGACGTTGAAAGGCAGTTATCACGTCACTCTCGGAACTGTGTTGCAAAATCTGTGGGAATCAAAGAGACGTGGAGATTATCTTGACCGGGCGTTGATTGAATACGCTGCGGCCAGTTATCACTATGAGCGCGCAGAGCACAGGTGTTACTTAGCGAACGTCGAAAATGAACTCGGTCTGATCTATTACAACATCAACCGCTGCGAAGAAGCGCATCAGCATTTAGATCGTGCGCGGCGCATCTTAGTAAGATTGAAAGACTATGGCACTGTGGCGCAAGTTGACGAAACTCGCGCTTGCGTGTTTCTCCAACAGGGACGCATCACAGAAGCCGAAGAAGCGGCGCGAGCGGCTGTTTACAATCAGGAGAAAACTGGCAGACAAGCGCTATTAGCTGAGGCTTTGATTACACACGGCAGAGCGTTGGCCCGACTCAAGAAACACGGCGCGGCCTTGCTTGCTTTTCAACGTGGCTTCGACTTATCAGAACACATAGGCAGTACCAGCCAAGCGGCAGACGCGGCGCTTGCCGCCTTTCGTGAGCTTGGAGAACACTTAGCGGTAACCGAAGGGAGAAAGATTGTTCCCGGTCGCGGGCTGAGTCAGGAAAAGCGATTACTAGAGCGTGATGCTATTAAGCTCGCTCTTGAGAATGCAAGTGGCAGTGTGACTCATGCCGCTCGCAGTCTCGGGATCTCAATTCAAGCGTTAACCTACATGCTGAACACGCGGCATAAAGACTTGCTCAAGTATCGGACGCCAGTGCGCCGCCGTCAACCTAAAGCTTAACAAGCTCCGTCGGATCAAACGAGTGTTTTAGTTGCGCTTACTGTCCAAAACCGATACCAATTTTCTCCGAAAAACTCCACGCTTTGTCTAAACAATTTTTGTCTTAATCTGTCCGGCAAATTCACTCTTATTCTGCAAGTCTCTTGAGCTGGACAAGCTCATCGTCACCTTACGCGCAGCCCGTGGTTTTAAGAAAGCGTGCGAGCGAGCAGGAATGCCCTTTGGCCTGACAGTCGAAGGCGCGTGATCTGGCACGATCTGCGACGGACTTTTGCAACCGAGTTGCGAGGGCGACAAGTGCATGAGTACGACATTGCCGATCTACTCGGTCACACGATCCAAAGCGTTACGGGTGTACGCACGAAGCACGCCCGAGGCGTTGGAGGATGCAGTCAATCGACTCACAGAACCGCGAGGTTCCGTGCTGCGATTCAAAAGAAAGGTTAGTTGAAAGTGTCACCATCTTAGCCCCCTCTTCACTTTTGGGGTTGAGGTCATTCCCAGGGCTAAGTTGATGGAAGACGTGAAAACCCTAGAAAAAGGTATGGTGCCGAGGGCGGGAGTCGAACCCGCACGTCCTTTCGGACAACGGATTTTAAGTCCGCAGCGTCTGCCATTCCGCCACCCCGGCATGTTGTCCGTAACTCGAATTCTACCAAGAGTTTCCTCTTTCCACTACATCACCAATATAGTGACGTCGATACGTCGATGAGGGACAGCTGAGGGACTGCTCTATCCGGCCTTGCGCTCGAACTCGACCAATGGTGTAGCAAACGTTCGTCTCAACTCGTATCAGTACTCTATCCGAGTGTGCTTTCACCAAAGTGAATTCCAGCGCTCTGTGTTCGGCCAATAGTTTACGGGCAGCGCTGCAGGAATGTGAATCGTAATTTCAGTAGAGTCCTGAGTTTCTTTTCCGCGAGAGAGTGTGAAGCCTGTCACCACGACATCAGGAAGTGACAACCTTGCGAATGATGGAGGAGGGAAAGTACGTTTATTGGGATTTGCTAAAGTGGTGAAACCCTAAAACAAAGTGTGGTTGGGAAATCCTCTTTCGCACGGACCTTTCAGTCAATGTGTCACACCTGATTTCCACACATTAACGTCTGTTTGGTGTCAATAAATTATTATTCCCGGATATGGACGCCAACTTTTGCGGCACGATAGCGCAAAATAGAACCTCAGGCATAACCTTTAAAAAGAGCGCGAGAAAAGCGCAACCCTCCAGCGCTTGGTCACTGAGCATGATAGTACCCGTTAGTCTCTCCCTAAGATGGCGTGAATCGCTTCGTCATGTTTGGAGCTGATCGACGTGTGAACGATAGTGTCGCCGTAGTTGCCTAGTTGTTTCAATACCTTTGTCGCATCAGTTGCGCGTAACAAAACGAAGATTGCTGAACCGTTGGCGTTCATGAGCGCCGCCACATCTCGTTTGAAGTTTTCGGCATGTTCCAATGCCTCACGCCACCAACGTACCTCGACGGTTTCAGCCGACGTTTGTTTTAGCGTTCGCGACGGTTTGTCCGGTACGGCGATTTCATCCGCAGCGTCTACGATTAGGCCGGCCAATGGTAAGAAGAGAGTTGTGTTCAGCAAAGAACCCCACAGCCGGGCCCAGCGAGCTGCTTCACCGGTTGAAAGATCTACATTTAATTGGGCTCTTGCTTTACCCTTTTCATTGAGCGTTATTACGACGGCATCATCGAGATCTCGAACCCACGGCCAATCTCGCCGTCTGAGTTCGTTCAAGACTTCAGGGGCTCGATACTGATCTCGGAAGACAAAGGCAATCAGTTCACTCACGTTCGTAACCCACTTCAAATCACTTTCTAAGGCAATACCCAGAAATGTGAGAATAGAGAAGGAATAGGAAGCAGAGAATAGGGTGGACTGTGTATTTCAGGCTAGGAGCTTTATGTAACCGGACCAAGGTTCGCTAGAAGAGTTCCCGGGAATCTTTGGGATCGAAGAGTACGCGCGCATGAAAACCTTTTCGGCTTTCGCTGCGTGTCAAGCCTGGACCAATTGATTACGAATTGCGTAGTGAACCAATTCTACAATCGAATTGATCTCGAGTTTTCGCATGACGGTCGCGCGGTGAGTCTCAACGGTCTTTACACTGATTGACAACGTGTTTGCTATTTCCTTGTTACTCTTTCCCTCGGCAAGCATCTGCACTATTTCTCGTTCTCGGTTAGTCAAAGTGCGAAACGCCGAGCCTTCATCAGGTTTTGCCTCCGAGTTTAGAAACGCATCGAGCAGAGCTTGAGAGACTGTGGCGGTGAAGAACGGTTTGTGATGAGAGAGCGCCTCAACAGCGCTGGTTAGATGGCGCGCAGCGTCTGACTTGAGAACGTACCCGCGCGCGCCGGCTGATAGCACCTCGCGAATGAGTTGTTCTGTCTCGTGCATTGTGAATATGAGTACTTCAGTGTGAGGTAAGTCCTGCCGAATCTGACGAGTAGCTTCGAGGCCGTTAAGCTCTGGCATTGAAAGGTCCAGCACCACCACATCGGGCTTTAGCTTTAAAGCCAGATTCACGGCTTCGCGCCCGTTGCTCGCCTCGCCGCAGACGTTCCATCCTTCGTGTTGGTTGAGCTGGTCGCGCAAGCCCCGCCGCACTACGTCATGATCGTCTGCCAGCAGAATTCGCACCATAGCTTGCTCCATTCGCCAGTGGCACTATTGCTGTAATCGCAGTGCCTTCACTGTTAGAAGCTATTTCGAGTCTTCCGCCCAGTTGACGTAAACGCTGTTGCATTCCCGGAATTCCGACTCCCATCTCGATGATTTCATCCGCGCTCTCGGGCACTTTTGACGAATGGATTCCGTTGCCTCTGTCCTTAATTTCCAAAAATACGTCGTTTGTCTTGCGTTCGAGTCTGATAGTCGCTGTCTCGCTTCCTGAGTGTCGCCGCACATTGGTGAGCGATTCCTGGACGATTCGGAAGAGCGCTAGCTCAACATCCGGAGTAAGGCGATCGAGCGGTTGGGCCACAAAATCGACGTAAATTCCGCTGCGCTTGGTAAAGCCCTGCACGTACCATTGCAATGCCGAAACCAGCCCCGCTTCGTCAAGTAGGGGAGGGTGTAGCAGATACGAGAGCGTGCGAATTTCCTGAAGTGATTCGTTACTAAGTGAGACACACTCATCAATAAGTCGTCGCGCTTCTGGTTTATCAGGGCTCAATTGTTTCAGGTTGGCGAGATTGATTGACATTCCGAACAGGTTCTGCGCCGTCCCATCATGCAACTCGCGGGCAATGCGACGACGTTCTTCATCCTGAAGACGAAACAGTTGAGCGGCAAGGCGCGTTAACTCCTGTTCGGCTCGAACCCGGTCAGTAACATCCTGGCTGATCGTCATCAACGATTCGACTGCGCCGTCAGGTCCAAGTTCCGGGACGACGCGCGTCCAATAATTTCGCCCTCCATAATCAACCGCTCGATGGACCGTTTTCTTTTCAGCAATTGCTTCACGGCAACTGGCTTCTAAAGTGCGCCAGTCATAATCCTCAAGCGGCACCTCACGCAAACTCTTACCGATGAACTGTTCCGGCGAAATACCTGTCACACGTTCAAGCTCAGGGCTCATGTAAATGTATTTGAGGTTACGATCGAGGCGGGCGATGATATCAGGCGAATTCTCCAGTAGGGTCGAGAATTCACGTTCGCTGCGCTTTCGTTCGGCGATCTCTGCCTTGAGGGTTTCGTTCGCCTCAGAGAGTGCTGTAGTGCGCTCTGCAACTCGTCTTTCTAATTCGTCACGACTCTCCCGCAGACCACGTTCCAGTTGCCGCTGCACTGTAATATCTGTGTTGGTGCCGAACCAGCGGAGGACCTTTCCATCGGCGTCTTTGATTGGCAGCGCGCGAGAGAGAAACCATCTATATGCTCCAACCTTGCTGCGTAGCGGAAACGTATCTTCCCAGGGTTCGCCGGTGGCAAAGGCGAGCTTGATTCGCTCCACCACGCGGTCCACTTCATCGGGATGATGGACCTTCTGCCAGCCCCAACCTTTCATCTCTTCCAGCGTGGTGCCGGTGTAGTCGTACCATCGGTCGTTGTACCAGAAGATGTAACCTTCGTGGTCGGCCATCCATGCCAATTGTGGGATTGAGTTGGCGAGGGTGCGAAACTGCTGATCCTGCATCTCCGCCTTTGTCTGCACATTAGCCGGCACGGAGACTGCGAGATGAGAGGGCAGGAATTCGTCCACCGTAACTTCCTCTAGTGGGTTCGAACTTTAGTGGCCGTACTTCACAGGATTAGCCAGGATACATGTTAATCCCTGGCAATAATGTCAACCTTGTAAAAGATGCTTTCAGTCCTGGCCACAACTTGTGGGAGGTGCCTAACAACTGACCTTTTGAGTATGCCAAAGAGTCTACTCCTCACAAGGCGCGTTTTTCAATCAGTAAAAATACGGAAAGACGGAAGTTTTACTGAGGTGTTGTGCCGCATTTAGCTGCCTCGGACGCCTCCGCATAAAAAGTCGTTACATCCTGTCTCGGATCGCTGAAGTAAGTAATTTCCCACGCTAAGAAGCCTTGCCCAAAAAATCCTGTTAATCCTGTCTAATCTTGTAAATCATGTGAAGTGGTGTTTCGGATTCAGAGGCGAAGAGCATTTTTACAGCACAAGATTCACATGATTCACAAGATTTTCAAATCGCGGCTAGATATTCGACCAGCCGACTTTTTGTGCAAAGCTGCCTCGGAGGCAAAAGTGCAAGACGGCGGTGCTCAGGTGATTGCCTTACCTACCTACCGATTCTCCCGCGAGTGAAATACGGATTCCACCCGATTATTTCCTACCCGCCATTTCTTTAATCTCCCGTTCGTAACGAATTGAGGAGATTGGAATGAAGAGTACGCTCCACCAAGTGCGATGGGTGTTGCCGATCACCTTCTTATTGCTGTGTTCCGGCGTAGCTGCACAGACCAATCCCGTGCCAGCGGCAACCCCCTTGCATCCCACGGAGACACAGGACAAGTCGGGAACGAACCCGCTGGTACTGCGATACACGGTGCAGGTTTTTAACGAGTACTACAACCTTCCCGGCGATGGTCTTTGGAACAACATCACGAAGTTTCGCTTCGTCGTTCCGTTCGCAAAGAAGCGTGCCTCGATCAAGTTGGACTTGCCTCTCAACGCGACAAACACATCGATCGGATTTTTGTCGGGCGGAATTGAAGGGCCAATAGCTCATCCACCGATCGGAGTTGTGCCCGGCGACACAAAGTTCGGTTTCGGTGACCTTAACCTGAAGCTCACCTACGTCCCATATTTCAACCGCAAGCTAAAGTTGGGTTTTGTAACCAGTGTGGAATTCAACTTCGACACCGCGAGTAAGCCCGTGCTCGGAAGTCGCAGGAACACGATTGCGCCAGGTCTGACCGTCGTTACGTTTCCGATGAAGAACACGATCTTTGCGCCGACCTACAAGCAAACTAACAGCTATTCCGGCGACCAGAACCAGTCTGGCATCAACCAGGGAGCTTTCGATTTCTATTTCGTGCGCATGTTTAGCAAAGGTCGGAGATTCATCAACATCGATCCTCAACTAATTCTGAGTTACGAAACAGGCAAAGTAGGTTCGGTGGTCGAGACCACATTCGGGTTTGTGTTATCGCCGGAGAAAGGGATCACCTACTACGCGACACCTGGATTTCCTATCGGCGGCAATCGGCCGTACGACTTCACGTTCAAGACGGGCATTAAAAAAATCTGGTGACTAGTCCATGAAGACAGCCGGGCGGGGGGCACGGCATCGATTGGAATTCTGGTTAAACATTTGAGGGGAGGCGGCAATGAAGAGATTCGTTTTCAAAGTTCAGGCAGCGCTGCTCGTCATTTTCCTTTTGACAACTCCGCTCATAAACGCGTCGGCCGCGTTGCCGGACGAGAGGTTTAGCGATGATGAACTCGACGAGTTACTCGCGCCCATAGCGCTGTATCCGGATCCCTTGCTGGCCCAGGTGGTCCCTGCGGCTACGTTTGTAGATCAGTTGGAAGAAGCGAGTCGACTATTGGGCGGCAGATCTGACGACAACGCCATCTCCGGACAACAGTGGGACGTCAGCGTCAAGTCCGTCGCCCACTATCCGCAAATCCTGCAAATGATGGTCGACAAGCGCGACTGGACCACGGCGTTGGGCCAGGCTTACGTCAACCAGTCGACGGATGTCGGTAAGTCGATTCAGCGTTTGCGAGCGGAAGCAAAAGCGGCAGGCAGCCTGGTGACTACTCCCCAGCAGCAAATAATTACTGAAGGTCAGGTAATTAAGATTGTGCCGGCGCAACCGCAGGTAATTTATGTACCGCAGTACAACCCTGAGGTCGTCTATGTAGAAAAGGACGATGGTCCATCTACCGGAACGGTCATTGCCGCGACTGCGATTGCCTTTGGCGCGGGCCTGGCACTCGGCGCCTGGCTCAACAACGATTGGGACTGGTACGGGCGCGGCATCTATTACCACGGTTGGGTCGGTGGCGGCTGGATTGGCGTTAATCGAACGTTCGTCAATGTGAATGTAAATCGCAACATCTACATCAACAACCGCTACCGCAAAGTAAACGTCAATCGAAACATCGTCAACAGAAACATCAGCAGCTATCGCACGAACCTGAATAGGACTGCGAACGTGCGGCGCAATAACATCACGCGGAACAACATCAATCGCAACCCTGTCAACAGAAACGATATCAATCGCAATAACCTCAACCGCAACCAGGTCAACCGGAACGAAGCGCTGAGAAATCGCAGCGAAAACTCTGGTCGCCTGGATGCCTATCGCGGTCGCGAAACCCAACACAACGCGCCTCGTCGTGATTCGAACTCCTCCGTCTTTGGCGGTAGCGGCAATCGAACTCAGGTGCAACACGAGCGTGAACGCGGCGGCAGTAGTGTGAAGCGTATGAACGCCGAAAGACCTCGATTCGGAGGCGGCGGCAGCGGGCAACAGCGCAACGCAGGAGGCGGCGGTGGACGCAGGGCTGGTGGCGGCGGGTTAAGAAGGAGGGGCTAACCATGAAAAGTGCAAAAACACCGAAAGTAAATCCTGGTTGGTTAACGCGTTCATTGTTCCTGCTGGGATTAGTGCTATTCGGCAACGTCGTTTGCGCCAACGCTCAAAGTGCGCAGTCCTTCGCGTCGCCCGATGATGCCGCAAAGGAGTTGATCGCTGCGGTCCGCGCAAATGACCGCGTGACCCTGACTCGGATTCTGGCTCCGGATGCCAACCGGCTGTTCTCAGGTGATGCAGTTCAGGAACAGCAAGAGCGCGACCGGTTTGTGAAAATGGCCGATGACAGAATCGACGTATCGAAAGTTACCGACTCGCAGTACTCAGTTGAACTCGGCAACGATGGTTGGCCCTTTCCGGTGCCGATCGTAAAGCGCGGCGATCAATGGGCGTTTGATTCGAGCCAGGGTGTCAATGAGTTACTGCTTCGTCGTGTTGGCCGAAACGAACTGACAACGATTCTCGTGTGTGCTGCGTATGCAGTGGCCCAATGGGATTACTTCCTCGAGGACGATTGGAACAACGATGGCGTTCAGGAGTTTGCGCAGAAGTTCGTCAGTTCACCGGGCCAGAAAGACGGGCTCTTTTGGGCGGACGCAGACCAGGGTAAGCAAAGTCCGCTGGGACCATTGGTCGCTTACGCGCGAACGGCAGGCTATCGCGGAGAGAGAGATGCTGCAGGCAACATCAAGCCAACTCCCATCCACGGCTATTACCTGAAAATTCTCAAAGCTCAGGGCCCAAGTGCTTCGGGTGGCAAATATAGCTACCTGATCAATGGTCGCATGATCGGTGGCTTTGCTCTCGTGGCCTATCCCGCGGTGTATGGCTCCTCTGGCGTCATGACCTTCATTGTCAATCAACAAGGCAAGATTCATCAGCAGAACCTTGGACCAAACACGGAAAAAATTGCGCAGGCGATGACTGTTTATAACCCCGATAGAGGTTGGGAGTACGTCAATTCGGACACTGTCCTGGCGCTACAACCGTGATCGCGAGCAGTTTGGGTCGAGGAGAGAATGACCATGAATATCAAGATGCGACCAGGCGCAATGGCGACGATTTCTCTCGTGGCTCTGTTAGTCGTTGGGTCTGAAGTCTATTGCCAAACTCCAACACCGTCACCGTCACCCGCCACACGCGAGGCTGCTGCGGCTGGTGCAAAGGGTGCTGATGAAACTGCATCAGCGGTTGCGCCGGCCTCGCCCGCCCCTGAGCCGGATTTCTGGCATCGGGAAACAATGACGGGCGACTGGGGTGGTGCGCGATCGCGTTGGAAGGAAAAAGGCATCGATCTGGAGTTCAAACTCACCAACTTTTATCAAGGCATCGCGTCAGGTGGTACTAACGATAACAGCGAGTACACCGGCGTGTTTGAAACTACCTGGAAGTTCGATCTCGGAAAAGTTGCTGGTTGGAAATACTGGTCATCGGAGATCAAAGCTCAATGGCGTTTTAGTGGCCCAGCGATTACAGGCACTGGAGGTATCAATCTGTCCAACACGGCCGCGATAATTCCTGCCGCAAGCGGAAACGTCGTGTCTGTCACCGCTGTAAATTTCACCCGCCTAATTCCTAAAGACCTGAAGAAAGGCGATCTCTATGTTGTTTCGTTCGGCCGCTACAACCTGTTGGACCTGCTTGATGAAGACTTCTTTGCCGGAGGTGGTATCGAGCGATTCTTCAACATTGCGCCAATTGGACCACTTACTGTTCTGCGCCAGGTCCCGATCGTCACAAACGCAGTGACGTTTGCAGTTGTTCGTGGTGGAGAACCGCGGTTTACCTTCGCGATAATGGATCCCAATGATCACTCGCTTGATCCGGGACTGGCTGACTTGTTCGCCGACGGAGTGACGTTCTCACCGGGCTATAACATTCCTACCAAGTATTTTGGTAAAACGGCCAAACATACGTTTGGGGGAGCCATAACGACGAAGAAGTACACTCCGTTCGATGCCATCAGGCAGATCATCATCCCCGGGCCTCCTCTCAATCCCGTTCAACCTAAACGAGGCTCGTGGTCTGCCAGTTACACCTTTCGTCAATACATGGTTGAGAGAGGTCATCGAGACGGCTGGGGCTTGTTCACCCAACTGTCGATCGCTGACAAAGACACCAGTCCGATAACCAGATTTTTCAATGTGGGGCTCGGCGGCAACGGCTTAATCCCGAGCCGGCGCGGGGATGAATTTGGAGTTTCATATGCATACACGAACCTTAGCAGTGTTCTAAAGGACAACCTCAGTTTAATTTCATTCGGCCTGCTTCGCCCGCAACCAGAACATCAGTTCGAAGGCTTTTACAACCTTCACATCACCCCGTGGCTGAGGCTTACGGGTGATCTACAAATCATCCGCGGCGTTCGTCCCACGGTCGAGCGCGCGATCGTTCCAGGTGCGCGCTTAGAAGTGATTTTTTGAAACGAATTGTAGTTCGTCTCAGTCAGTACCACCGATCACACCGCTGCGTCCACCGACTCAACTGGGTGCAGATCGACATAGACGCTGCGTTCAAGGGCGTGGACCATTGTGTGGATGTGAAGAGCGTTTCATGATCGCGATGGCACATCAATAAGTAAGGAGAAGTCATGGCTAAAGAATTCAAAGGAACCATTAATCTTGACATTCGCGATTCAAAGCCGGACTGGGACGCTTTTCTTGCCGACAAGGCTCCAGAAGGCTCACCCAATGTTCTGGTCGTGCTCTATGACGACACTGGCCTTGCGGCTTGGTCACCCTTCGGCGGGCGAATCGAGATGCCAACGCTGCAGAAACTCGCTGACAGCGGATTGATCTATTCGCAATGGCACACGACTGCTCTCTGCTCGCCCACTCGATCAACCTTACTTACCGGTCGCAACCACCACCAGAATGGGTTCGCCTCGATCTCAGAATCATCGACGGGATTCCCGGGCTACAGCTCTCACATTCCACCCGAGCATGCGTCTATGGCGACCGTTCTCCGCGATGCGGGCTGGAGCACATTTTGGATTGGCAAGAATCACAACACGCCTATCGATGAGTCCACGATGGGCGCATCCAAAAAGAATTGGCCTCTAGGCCAGGGCTATGACCGCTTCTACGGTTTTGTTGGTGGCGAGACTAACAACTGGTATCCCGATCTCGCCCAGGATAACACTTACATTGATCCGCCTTATGGCCCAGAAGACGGTTACCATCTTTCTAAAGACCTTACCGACAAAGCACTGGCATTCATCCAGGACTCCAAGCAAACCGAACCGAATAAGCCGTGGTACTTGTGGTTTTGTCCTGGAGCAAATCACGCGCCCCATCATGCGCCGCAGCAGTACATAGACAAGTACAAAGGCAAATTCGACGACGGCTATGAGGCATATCGCGAGTGGGTATTGCCGCGGATGATCGAGAAAGGAATTCTGCCCGAAGGCACGGAGCTGACGCCGATCAATCCGATGCCTGCGGACAAGTTCAGTGCGGGCGACGCGGTCCGACCGTGGAACACGCTGTCGGATGAAGAAAAGAAATTATTCTGCCGGATGGCGGAAGTTTACGCGGGATTCTCCGAACATGCGGATGCGGAGGTTGGACGGATCATTGATTACCTCGAGGAATCGGATCAGCTCGAAAATACGCTGATCATTTATTGCGCCGATAACGGAGCTTCCGGCGAAGGCAGCCCGAACGGTTCGGTCAACGAGAACAAATTCTTTAATGGCTGGCCTGACGAGATGTCTGAAAACCTCCGGCTGCTGGATAAGCTCGGTAGCCCGAATACCTACAACCACTATCCGACCGGCTGGGCCACCGCATTCTCAACACCCTTTCGGATGTTCAAGCGATACGTGTACCAGGGGGGCCTTTGCGATCCCCTGGTGATCTCCTGGCCGAAAGGCATCCAGGCCAAGGGTGAAGTGCGCAGTCAATACCATCATTGCACCGACATTGTGCCGACGATTCTTGATTGCTGCGGAGTAGAAATGCCAAAGGTCGTAAACGGCTATGAACAGTCGCCTCTTCCGGGAGTATCGATGCGGTACTCATTTGATAACGCAAAAGCGCCGACGCAAAAGGAAATCCAGTACTACGAGATTTTCGGCCACCGAGGTCTTTGGTACAAGGGCTGGAAAGCTGTTACCGAACATGGACCGATAAGCGGCTTAAGCAATTTCGACACGGACAAATGGCAGCTCTTCAACACGGACGAAGACCGTTCCGAAGCGCACGACCTTTCAGAAAAGCACCCCGAGAAAGTAAAGGAGTTGGCTGATATGTGGTTGGAGGAAGCGAAGAAATACAATGTGCTTCCTCTGAACGATATGGCTGTGGTGGGAAAGGACCTGGAGAAATTCGTAGCCCTTGAGTTCCATGTCCCCGTTCCGCCGAGTGGTAAGTACACCTATTATCCAAACACAACTCAGATCCCGGAACGTTCGGCTGCGAACGTCCATGGCGTCTCCTACAAAATCCTGGCGGAAGTCGAAATCGCTGATAAAGCTGAAGGTGTGGTCTTTGCCCACGGCTCGCGGTTTGGAGGACACACACTCTTCATCAAGGATGACCAGCTAACGTATGCCTACAACTTCCTCGGCATCCCGCCCGAGTCCCGCATCACTGGTCCAGCGCCTGGCCCAGGTAAACACGTCGTGGGTGTGGATTTCATCAAGAAGCGAAAAGGTCAATACAACGAGTCGTATGGGCCGCTTAAATTGTACATCGACGACAAGGTCATTGCAGAGGCGGAGATTAGGACGCAAACAGGGCACTTTTCTCTTTGCGGCGAAGGGCTGTGTATTGGCTACGACGGCGGCGACGCCGTGAGCACCGCTTACAAGCCAAAGTTCGAATTTACCGGCGGCAAGATCATCAAGGTGGTTTTTGACGTCGCGGACGATGCTTATATCGATGTCGAGCGACACATGGTCGCAGCGATGTCGCGGGATTGATCAGGATTTGTCGGATACAGACGCCCAGGTAGAGGCCGGTCAGACAATCTGATGGTCGAGTCCTGGTATCAGAGCGCGATGACGTGCATGAGGAGAGAAAAAATGGCTACACGTAAAGACCAGACAAAGGGGCAGTCAAAGAATGGAAAAGGCCAGGAACCGGCGCTTCTCTACGACACCCTTCCGATACCCGACCCCCGATTCAAGGGGCGGATCGGGAGCACCTATGTCGACTCAGAGCCGGATATTATTGAACTAAGAACACCGCCGCCGGGCGCACCTAATGTGTTGCTGGTATTGCTCGACGATGTCGGCTTCGGTCAGGCGAGCACGTTCGGCGGATCGGTGAACACTCCGACTTTGCAGAAACTGGCTGACGAGGGCCTGCGCTACAACCGCTTTCACACCACGGCGCTCTGTTCTCCCACGCGCGCCGCACTGCTCTCCGGTCGCAATCATCACTCGGTGCACACAGGCGTTATCACCGAGATGGCGACGGGCTTCCCCGGCTATGACGGCTCGTGGCCCAGGGAGGCAGCATGCATCGCCGAGATCCTTCAAGGCAATCAGTACAGCACCGCAGCCTTCGGCAAGTGGCACAACACACCCGACCACGAGCTGAGCGCCGCTGGTCCATTTGACCGTTGGCCCACAGGCAAGGGGTTTGGTTATTGGTATGGCTTCCAGGGAGGCGAGGCCAGCCAGTGGCACACACCACTCTTCGAGAACACCGCACCTATCGAGCCGCCGCACGACGATCCGAAATGGCATTTCTCGGAAGCGATTGCTGACCGGACGATTTCCTGGATCGGCCAGCAACAAGCTGCAGCGCCGGACATGCCCTTCTTCGTCTACTTCGCACCAGGTGCCTGTCATTCTCCACACCACGTACAAAAGGAGTGGGCTGACAAGTACAAAGGCAAATTCGATCACGGCTGGGACCGCCAACGCGAGCTCACTCTCGAGAACCAAAAGCAGATCGGGATTCTTCCCAGGGATACGAAGCTAACGCCCCGGCCGGATTCGATTCCGTCGTGGGATTCGCGTTCCGCAGATGAAAAGCGGCTGTACGCACGAATGCAGGAAGTCTTTGCCGGTTTCCTGGAACACGCTGATGTTCAGGTCGGCAAGGTTGTGGACGCCATCGAACGAATGGGACTCCGTGATAACACGCTCATCATCTACATCGTTGGTGACAACGGACCAAGTGCCGAAGGCTCACTGACGGGCACGCTCAACAACATGAAGTCGCAGCTCGGTCTGCTGGACGACGTGTCGACGATCCTCGAAAAGATCGATGAGATCGGCGGGCCGCTTCACGAGAACCACTACCCGGTGGGTTGGGCCTGGGCTGGATCGTCACCGTTCCAGTGGATGAAGCAAGTTGCTTCGCACTTCGGCGGCACGCGCAACGGTCTGGTCATGTCGTGGCCGAAAAGAATCACCGATCGCGGAGGGCTGCGTTCGCAATTTCACCACGTAATCGACATCGCTCCAACGATCCTCGATCTGGCGGGCATTCCCGAGCCGCGCGCGGTGAATGGAGTCCCGCAAAAACCGATCGAGGGCGTGAGCATGGCTTACACCTTCGAAGATGCGAAAGCCCCCAGCGAGCGGGTGACGCAATACTTCGAGATGTTAGGCAACCGCGCTCTTTACCATGATGGTTGGGTCGCTGGATGTCTGCATGGCAGATTGCCATGGGAGACGGGGGGCGGCGGCCTGAGTTTCGACGAAGACACATGGGAGCTCTACAACATCGAAGAGGATTTTTCCCAGGCCAACGATCTCGCTACGAAAGAGCCAGCGAAGCTGCGCGATCTTCAGGACCGGTTCATGGCCGAAGCCGCGAAGTACAACGTGTTGCCGCTCGACGATCGCTTTGCTCAGCGGGCCGATCCGTCAATGAAGCCCAGCCATATGCGTGGTAAGACGAAGTTTGTCTATCCTCCGGGCACCATTCGGATCGGAGAACGTTCGTCGCCGAACACCAAGGACGTTCACCACACGCTCGCGGCCGAAGTAGTAATACCCACAGGTGGTGCCGAAGGCGTGCTTGTCTGTTGCGGCGGCATCTCCAGCGGCTATTCCTTGTTCATTAAGAACAACAAGCTTTACTGGGAGCACAACTACTATGGCGAAGTTCGTTACCGCGTGGAATCGACGGAAACGATCCAGCCTGGGCGCCAGATCTTTTCCGCTGAGATCAAGGTGGATAAAGAGGGCAAGCCCGGAACCGGCGGAACTACGACGCTTCGCATCGGCAAGAAAAAAGTTGGCGAAGGCCGATTCGAGCAGCAGGTGTTCGGCTACTTCACGGTCAACGAGACCTTCGACGTCGGTTGCGACACGGTTTCCCCAGTCTCGGATCTGTATGAATCGCCATTCCCGTTCACCGGCGAAATCGTCAAGGTCATGGTCGACGTCAGTGAGGCCACGTTCGAGGAGCTGGCGCAACAACATGAGCTGCGTGCGCGGGTTGCGATGGCAACGCAATGAGCGGCGTCTATGGACGCAGCAGTAAATAACCCATAGGTGAATTAATGAAGGAGCAAAGACCATGGCGGATAAGAAACCAAACATTCTCGTCAGCTTGGAGTTTTAAGGAGGTAGTTGACATGGCAAGCACGAACATTTCGAAGTCATCAATCACGTGCGGATTTGTCCTGACAATTCTCGCCGTGGCGTGCGCCACAAGCGTTGCGCAAACAGTCAATTCCAAACCAGAGAAACAGATCTTGAACATAACGTCGGCGCAGGACGCGGCGGCGCAAGCAGACGATGATGACAAGCTCGATGAGTCAGTCAGAAAGTTTGGGAGTGCTGCCGGGGCGGCGTACCAGTGCACCCCTGAGGCTGACCGAGACAAGTTGGTGATGGAAGTGCGCCAGGCGTACACGCGTATTGGCCAACTATTCGGAACGGATCGCGCGTTCTATTTTGCTGTTCACTTCGGAAACTCATCACAAGCACAGTTTGATAAAGCGAAGTGCCCGGAGTTACTCAAGAAACTGCGCGAGTCGATCCTGGTGCGGCGCGCAGCGAGGTGAAGGGAGGTGAAATCATGGACCGAAAAAGTTATTTAAGCGGTTTGATGTTAACCATCCTTTGGCTGCCTTTGATTGTCGCGCCACAGAGATGGGATACGCGTCGTGAAATTGTGGAAGGAAGACATGAAATAAATCAGGAGCGACGCGAAGCAAGACGCGAAATTCGGAACGCAGACAACCCTATCGAAAGGCGCCAGGAGATTCGCGAAGGCGCAAGGCAAATATCACGCGAGCGTCGAGAAGCGGAGCGTCAGATCCGTCGTTCGACGTGGTAATCGGAAGGCAGGCAAGCCGGTTGGCATCCAGAAGTTCATTGGCCGCCGTCCCTCTTCGCCTTTGGAAACTCCGACGGAGATCAGCTTTGCACAAAAGTCGGCTGGTCGAAAATCTAGCCGCGATTGAGAATCTTGTGAATCATGTGAATCTTGTAAATTCTGTAAAAAAATGCTCTTCGCGCCTGAATCCGAAACACCGCTTCACATGATTTACAAGATTAGACAGGACTACCAAGATTTTTGTGCAAGGCTACGGAGATCAGCAGATGCTGCAATGGACCGCCGCTGGATCAGGGTTGAGGTTCGTCGGGACACCGATGCGGAACGTGAATGGGCCTACGACCGCGAGTCGCAAATTGGAAAGTTGGACAAAGCTTTGGATGAAGCAACGTCACGCAAGTGGGTTGGGGTGGATATGAAGCAAGACTGGAAGGTGATCTATCCGTTGCAGAATTGAACGGGAGCGCAACCTGTCACGCAACTCAACAGAGTCGACAAGCTGAAAGGAAGGAAGAAAATGCCGAATCAGAAAAAACCGAACATCTTAATTATATGGGGTGACGATATTGGCTGGTTTAATATCAGTGCAAATAACAACGGCATCATGGGATACCGCACCCCAAACATCGATCGCGTCGCGAAAGAGGGCGCTCTCTTTACTGACTGGTACGGACAGCAAAGTTGTACTGCCGGTCGCGCTGCATTTATTACTGGCCAGTCGCCGATTCGCACGGGACTTACCAAAGTAGGTCTGCCGGGAGCCGACCTGGGTCTCCAGCCTGAAGATCCGACCATCGCCGATGTCCTGAAACCTCTCGGCTACGTAACCGGACAGTTTGGCAAGAATCATCTCGGCGATCGAGATGAGTTTCTGCCAACGGTGCATGGGTTCGACGAGTTCTTCGGAAATCTTTATCACCTGAATGCAGAAGAAGAACCGGAGAATGAGGACTACCCCAAAGATCCGGAGTTCAGGAAGAAGTTCGGTCCGCGTGGAGTGCTGCACACGTTTGCTAATCCAGATGGCACACAGACGATCCAGGATACTGGGCCGCTTACGAGTAAGCGCATGGAGACAGTGGACGAAGAGTTCCTTGACGCGAGCCTGAAATTTATCGAGAAGGCAGTAAACGACGACAAGCCGTTTTTCTGTTGGTGGAACTCGACGCGCATGCACATCTTCACGCACCTGAAGAAGGAGTCGAAGGGCGTGACCGGGTTGGGTATCTATCCCGACGGCATGGTCGAGCATGACGGTCACGTCGGAAAGCTGCTCGATAAGCTGGACCAGTTGGGCATAGCCGACAACACCATCGTTATGTATTCGACCGACAACGGCGCCGAGGTCATGAGCTGGCCGGATGGCGGCACCACACCGTTTCGCGGCGAGAAGGACACCAACTGGGAGGGCGGCTGGAGGGTTCCTTGCGCTATCCGCTGGCCAGGCGTGATCAAGCCCGGAACGGTATCCAACGAAACCTTTTCGCATACCGACATGTTGCCGACGCTGGCAGCGGCCGCCGGTGAGCCCGATGCAGTCGAAAAGCTAAAGAAGGGATACGCCTCCGGA
Source organism: uncultured Acidobacteriota bacterium (assembly GCA_963708055.1). Classification (GTDB taxonomy): domain Bacteria; phylum Acidobacteriota; class Blastocatellia; order Pyrinomonadales; family Pyrinomonadaceae; genus PSRF01. Next base: position 5,901,057 of record OY970193.1, read on the forward strand.
AATAAAACCTTCAAGGTACACATTGATGGCTACAACCTACTGCCATTCCTTAAAGGCGACGTGAAGGAAAATCCGCGCAGGGGGTTTCTCTACTGGAGCGACGATGGCGACTTGATGGCGTTGCGAGTTGACAACTGGAAAGTCCATTTCACGGTGCAGCGTGGCCACGGCTTAGATGTCTGGAAGGAGCCGCTCGTAAGTCTGCGTGCGCCGGACATCTACAACCTGAGGAGTGATCCCTTTGAGAGGGCCAGCGAAGACGCGACGATGTTCTACGGGAAATGGATGGCTGACCGCACGTTCCTGCTCGTACCGGCCCAGGCGATAGTGGGAGAGTTCCTCAAAACCTTCAAGGAGTTTCCGCCGCGCCAGAAGCCGGCCAGCTTCAGCATCGACGATGCACTTGAGAAGGCACGACAGCAAGAAAAGAGCATGGCCGCAGCCGCTGGTGGAATTGCGAAATAACCAGGCGCGTCATGCCGATCAGCAAAAAACTGTAGGGGCGGCCCGCCTCCGTGGCCGCCCAGTTTCGCGGCACGTGGGCGCCCCATGGTTCCCGACATTTAAGGAATGCATCATGACCCGATCCGATCTATTACCTTCGTGGAGCGACTGCAATGCTAAACAAGCGATCATCGATTTCGTCGCCAGTGTGTCGACTGCTGGAAGCCCCGATTACGTTCCCGTGAACGAACGCATTGCAGTGTTCGATAACGACGGCACGTTATGGTGCGAGATGCCGGTACCGGTCCAGGTTTTCTTCATGAGTGATCGGATCAAGGCGCTCGCACCACGACATCCCGAGTGGCAAAGAACTGAGCCCTTCAAGTCGATCCTTGCAGGCGATATAAAAACTGCGATGGCAACCGGGCTAAAGGGCCTCGCCGAACTCGGCATGGCCACTCACGCCGGAATGACGACCGACGAGTTCGTTCGGATAGCGCGTGATTGGTTGTCGACCGCGCGTCATCCGAAGCTGAATCGTCTTTTCACTGAAGCTATCTATCAGCCGATGCTCGAGGTGCTGGCGCTCTACCGCTCACGAGGTTTCTCGACCTTTATCGTTTCCGGTGGTGGTGCTGAGTTCATGCGCGTGTTTGCCGAAGCTGCTTACGGTGTTCCTCCACACCAGGTCATCGGCTCAACCATCAAGACACGTTTTGAAATGCGCGGCGGCAAGCCTGTGCTGGTCCGTGACCCGGCGCTGGACTTCTTCGACGACAAAGCAGGGAAGCCGGTGAACATAAACAGGTACATCGGTCGTCGCCCAATCGCGTGCTTTGGTAATTCTGATGGCGATCGCGAAATGTTGATGTGGACCACGCTTGGGCGCGACGACGGCCGGCCGTCACTTGGTATGATCGTTCATCACACCGATGGTGAGCGGGAGTTTGTTTACGACCGTGAACATGTCTTGAGCGGCCAGCTCGACAAAGGATTGGACGAAGCGTCGCAGTACGGTTGGGTGCTGGCTGATATGAAGAAAGATTGGAACGTAGTGTTCCCATCGGCAGCGCGATCAGCACAGGTATGACTTTCTGTGCCATCTGTGGATGGGTTGCAAGAGTGCTATGCAGCGGCTTTTGCCTCAAAAGTCCTTTTTCAATGACAGAGAGTAAGCCACAAAACAGCACAAAAAGCGCAAATGATTAAAACCTTAAGGATTACCTCCGCCGCTAAGAATTCATTTTGTGCTTTGTGTGCCTCTTGTGGCCTTCAAGATGACTTTTGAGGCAAAGCCCTATGCAGCCAGGAAGTAAAATCACGCGCTGGGTTCCGGGAGTTGAAGTTATTCGCACCTACAGGCGCGAATGGTTTCGCAGTGATCTCGTCGCCGGCTTGTCGATCGCGGCTGTAGCGCTGCCCATCGGCATCGCCTACGCGCAACTTGCGGGTTTCCCGCCAGTGGTTGGTATCTACTCATGCATTCTTCCTCTGGTCGCATACGCACTTTTCGGCTCGTCTAAACAGTTGGTGGTGAATCCCGACGCTGCGGCCTGCGCAATCGTTGGCGCGACTGTTGGCCCGCTCGCCGCCGGCGACCCGGCACGCTACACAGAACTGTCCATAGTTCTTACCTCCCTCACAGGGTTGCTTTGCATCGCCGGTGGACTATCAGGTTTGGGAGTGATCGCAAACTTTCTCTCACGTCCGATACTAACGGGCTATCTGAATGGCATTGCTCTAACCATTATTGCCGGTCAGCTCGGATCATTATTGGGGTTCAACGTCTCGCCGGGCGGGTTCTTTCGCAAGGTTGGTGGCGCGTTGTCGCATTTGAATGAAACACACCTTCCGACCTTCATCGTCGGGGCGTCTCTACTTATTCTGTTGCTGGTACTCAAACGGCTTTTGCCAAGAGTGCCTGCACCTTTAATTGCCGTGACCGCCGGCGGCGTCTTTGTCTTTGGCTTTAACCTTATTAATAAAGGAGTCGCGGTCGTCGGCGCAGTCCCGGCCGGCTTTCCAACTCCTATGGTTCCCAGTGTCTCCACCTCAGAAATCGGTCCCCTTTTGTTCGGCGCCGGAGGCATCGCGCTGGTGAGTTTCTGCAGCATGATGACCACCGCTCGGGGATTTGCCGCCAAGAACGGCTATCGAATCGATGTCAATCAGGACATGTTTGCCCTCGGCGTTTCTGATATTGCCTCTGCCTTTAATCGTGGCTTTGTAGTCAGCGGCGCAGATTCGCGTACGGCAGTGGCCGATTCGGCGGGAGGCAAGACACAAGTTGCTTCATTGGTGGCCGCAGGTGTAATGGCATTTGTGCTGCTCTTTCTCACCAACCCATTGACTTACGTTCCGGCAGCGGCACTCGCCGCGATTTTGATTTCTTCAGCCCTGGGGCTTTTCGATATTGCTTCGCTTCGCGACTATTACCGTTTGAGCAAGCCGGAGTTTCGCCATTCGCTGATAGCAATGATTGGCGTGATGACGCTCGGAGTGTTGCAGGGGGTCCTGATTGCAGTAGGGCTTGCGATTTTGAAACTGTTGCGCCAGGCGTCGCATCCGCGCGATGCCTTGCTGGGGATGGTCCAGCGCAACGGCGATACCTACTGTGCCCCTGAAGAAGAGGGTGGGCAAATCGTTCCGGGATTGATCATCTATCGCTTTGAGTCGTCGTTAGTATTCTTTAACGCCGACTATTTTAGTGACCGTGTGCGCGCACTGATCAGCGCGGCAGATACTCGACCAACTCATTTTCTGCTCGATGCGGAAGCGGTACCGTTCATCGACGTCTCGGGCGCCTTTGTACTTGATGACTTGCGAGCGGAACTGGCCGGGCAGGGAATAGTGCTCGGAGTTGCGCGAGCGCGGGGAATGTTCCTCGTAATGCTCGAGCGCGCGGGTGTTGCGCAGAAAATCGGCACGAGCAACTTTTTCCCCAGCGTTCATACAGGCGCGAAAAATTTTCAGAAAAATGGGAACCTTGCTGGAGATAAGTCATGACTCAACAAACCCACAATGCGCCGGAATTGGTTTCGCTTAAAGTGAAGTCGAAGCGGGAAAAACCGCCATTTGAAAACATGTCCCGGATACCCGGTGGAACTTTCCTGATGGGCTCCAACGATCATTACCCGGAGGAAGCACCCGCACATCCAGTGACTCTTGACAGTTTCTGGATGGACCAGTACACGGTTACCAATGCACAATTTTCGCGGTTCGTTGAGGAGACCAATTACGTTACTAGTGCTGAGCGCTCACCGCGCGCCGAAGACTATCCCGGTGCGAAGCCTGAATTACTGGTTCCAGCATCAGTTGTGTTTCGCAGGCCAGGTTTTCCTGTCGATCTCAAAGATCATTTTCAATGGTGGACCTACATTCCCGGTGCGAACTGGCGTCACCCGCTTGGTCCAGGAAGTTCGTTGAAGGGTCTGCACAAACATCCGGTTGTTCACATTGCATACGAAGACGCTGAAGCCTACGCGCAATGGGCCGGCAAGGAATTGCCTGCCGAAGCTGAGTGGGAATTCGCTGCGCGTGGTGGTTTAGAAGGCGCTGAATTTGTTTGGGGGGATGAGTTCGAGCCTGATGGCAAGCCGTTGACCAATACCTGGCAGGGAGACTTCCCCAACGAGAATCTCTTGTCTGATGGTTTTGAATGGACCGCCCCGGTCGGTTCATTTCCGCCGAATGGTTATGGCCTCTATGAGATGGCCGGCAACGTCTGGGAGTGGACCACCGATTGGTATCAGGAGCACAGCAAGATCCAACACAGTTGCTGTGGCAATCTCAATCCTCGTGGTGGCGTGCGCGAGGAAAGTTTCGATCCGTGTAATCCGAGCGTTCCCATTCCGCGCAAGGTCATGAAGGGCGGCTCATTCTTGTGTGCCCCGAATTATTGTCGCCGTTATCGACCGGCTGCGCGGATGCCGCAGGCCGTCGACACGTCAACCTGCCATCTTGGCTTCCGTTGCATCGTTCGAAAATGAAGCCATAAAGAGGCACAAAAAGCACAAACGGTTTTAGGCGGGAACTCGCCTAAGCTCACGCGCTCTACAGAATACCCCGCGACGAAATACCGATTTCACCTGATTGTTGGAATAGGCCTCTCATTCCACACTGACACTGCAATCTTTCACAGCCTGAGGACCTGAATGACGACAGACAGTCCATCGAAAACTCAGTTGCTGACTGCTCGAATAGCCGTCATCCTGATGATCGGATTGGCCCTATTAGGGGTGTTCCTATACGGCTTCTCGCCGGATGTCCATAACCGGATTTGGAGCGACATCTTTAACCGGCCAGGTGGTCCGATGTCGCTTCGCTTTTTATTGCAACCGATTATGGCGATCGTCGCTGCGTTGCATGATGGTCTCAAGGATGCCCGTAGTGGTCGCTCTCCTTATCTCTGGACCATGTTGACAAACCCTGTAGAGCGCGGCGGTCGTTTACGTGAGGGATTGATAGCCACCGGTCGCACCATCCTGATTGGCCTGGTTATCGACACAATCTATCAAGCCGTGGTGCTCAAAACCTTCTATCCCGGGGAGGCCGTAGTCATAGCGATTCTGCTTGCGTTTGTTCCATACCTTTTGCTGCGTGGGCCAATAGCGCGCATTGCGCGAAGATTTCAGCACGATGCAAATGCGAAGGTGCATGAAGAGGGGAAGTGAATTTCAATGGAAGCTGTTGCGGCGGAGTCCACGCCTAAGTCCGTTTCCGATGAACTATCGTCGCGGCGTACGGGCATGTCGTTTCAGCGAACCCGCATGTCCGCGGACCGCACCCTGATGTCCGTAATCCGGACTTCGCTATCGCTGATCAGCTTCGGCTTCACGATCGCCAAGGCATTCGAACACCTCAGAGAAGCGGGCACCGTTTCCAGCGACAAACCGGCGCGGAATTTTGGCGTGGCGCTGGTCGTCCTCGGGATTGTGATGCTCGTGGGCGGCATCATCTATCACGTGCAGTTCATGCTCGGACTGCGCGAGGAACGAAGGAAGATGAAGGCCGGTGGCCTGGTGTACGCTGAAAGCACTTTTCCTCCATCGATGACGCTCATTACCGCGGTGGTTCTGTGGCTGATCGGCATTGTGGTTACTGTGAGTTTGATTTTCAACATTGGACCATTTGGTTGAGAAGGATCTTCGGCGATGAAGGAATGGCTGATTCTGGTGACTGAACCTGTCGTGGTCCTCATCGACGCGTTGGCGTTGATAGTCATTGTCATCGGCACGATCGAGGCTTTCATCAGCGCTCTGCGCGCGATGTTTGCGTCACCCACGGGCCACGAACGCCGGGACCTCTGGCTGCGTTTTGCTCGCTGGTTGATCGCCGGACTTACCTTTCAGCTGGCCGCTGACGTTATCGAGACCTCAATCACCACGAGTTGGCAGGCAGTTGTGCGACTAGGCGCGATCGCGTTGATTCGAACGTTCCTAAACTATTTTCTTGAACGCGACCTCTCGGAAGTGCGCGCCCGGCAGAATTAGAGAGAACCATCCACAGATTACACGGATTTCTAAATCATCATCTGTGCAATCTGTGGATTGAAAGGTTTAACGATGAAGACGCAAAAGTACGTGAGCCGCCGCGAAATGCTGCGTTACGGAGTTTCCCTCGCTGCTGCATCCGCATTTGCCGGTAGCGGAGTGTCGGCGCTGGCCGAGGTGGAGCGTTCATTTTTTCCTCCACAAACGAGGACGAAGCCAAACATCGTTTTCATTCTGATGGACAACCTCGGTTACGGCGAGGTGGGTTGCTATGGTGGCGGTGTCACGCGCGGTGCAGCGACGCCGCGCATCGACAAGCTGGCGACCGAAGGCACACGACTGACCAATTTCAATGTCGAGGCTCAATGCACGCCCAGCCGTTCGGCGCTCATGACAGGGCGTTTTGCGATCCGCTCGGGCACGCACTCAGTGCCGATCGGCGGCGGGCTGAAGGGACTAACGCAATGGGAAGTAACCATCGCAGAAACGCTTTCGGCTGCCGGCTACGCTACGGCCGCTTTCGGCAAGTGGCACCTCGGTAGCGATCAGGGTCGCCTCCCGAACGCTCAGGGTTTCGACGAGTGGTATGGCATCCCACGCACGACTGATGAAGCTTTATGGCCCAGTGATCCGGCGGCCAGGGCGATGGGTGTTCCCTTCGAGCAGATCATGGAGGGTCGCAGGGGCGAGAAGAGCCGAAATGTGGTTGTCTACGATCTGGACCAACGGCGCCTAATTGATGCTGAGCTCACTCGGCGCACTGTGGATTTCATGAAGCGTAGCGTGGCTGCCGGAAAGCCGTTTTATGCTTACGTTCCCTTCACGTTGGTCCACTTTCCAACTCTCCCGAATCCGAAGTTCGCCGGCAAGACCGGCTTTGGCGATTTTCCTGACGCCCTCTCCGAAATGGACGCACACGTCGGCGAAATTCTTGACGCGATTGATGCGCTGAAAATTCGCGACAACACCATAGTTGTGTTTACGAGCGACAACGGACCGGAAGCGATCTGGCCCTGGCAAGGATCATCGGGTGGATGGCGCGGCTATTACTTCACGCACATGGAAGGCTCGCTGCGGGCGCCATTCATCATCCGCTGGCCGAACCGTGTCCCCGCCGGACGTGTCAGCAATGAGATTGTTCACGAGGTCGACACATTCACGACGTTGGCGAAGATCGCAGGCGCGGCAGTGCCTCAGGATCGTCCCATCGATGGATTGGACCAGACTGATTTTCTGCTCGGCAAGTCGGAGAAGTCGAACCGCGAGGGCTTTCCGGTTTTCGTGGCTGATCGACTGGAGGCCGTTAAGTGGCGAAACTGGAAAGTTGTTTTCTACGACGAGCAGCGAGATTGGTGGTCGCCGCCAACCAAACTCGGCTCGCCCAAGGCTTTCAATCTGATCACCGATCCGAAGGAGGAATACCCGCAGACTGGTCTGCAAAGTTCGTGGATCGCTGGTCCAGCTATCAAGGTGATGGTGGATTTCGAGGAAAGCCTGAAGAAATATCCGCCGATACGACCCGGCACGCCCGATCCCTACACACCGCCGGCGCGAGCCACTGCCGCAGTGAAATGAAGAGGGAGAACGACCATGTCGACAACACAAAAAGCAACAACATCAGCCGAACCGGTGCCCGTTACTACCGACAATTTTAACCGAGCCGAAAGCCACATGTATTTCAGCGGAACACTCAAGCGTGCGGGCGGCCTCGGCAGGTTCAATCACCGGCGTCAGTTACCACCGCTTGATCAGCAAGGAGTGATTCGCGCTAACCGCGACACGCTGTATTCCGAGGCCGTATTCGATCTCGACGCTGGTCCGGTAACGGTGACGCTGCCCGATCCCACCGGCCGATTTATGTCGATGATCGTCCTCGATGAAGAACAGTACGCGCTCGAGACGGTTTATGGACCAGGCACTTTCACCTACACGAAAGAGAAGGTTGGTACGCGTTACGTTTTGTTAGGGATCCGCACGTTCGTCAATCCGAAAGACAAGAGCGATCTTGAAAAGCTCCACGCTCTACAAGACGCGATCATCGTTGAGCAGAAAGCAACGGGAACAGTTGAGTTTCCGAATTGGGATCCGGTTAGCCAGAAAAAAGTGCGCGACGCGTTGATCGTCCTTGCCGGAACCATTCCCGATACGAAAGGTATGTTTGGTCCAAGGGGCAAGGTCGATCCGATCCGCCATCTGATTTCGAGCGCTACGGGCTGGGGCGGCAATGCTCCTGAGGACGCTTTTTATCTTACCGTCGTACCTCCTAAGAACGATGGACAAACCGTGCACCGTCTCACCATCAAAGGCGAAGTTCCGGTTGACGGTTTTTGGTCCATCAGCGTTTACGGCGCGAATGGCTACTTCCACGTGAATGACCAAAACACCTACAACATCAATGGCACCACCGCGAAGAAAGACGCCGACGGATCGATAACAATCCAGTTTGGCGGGTGCGACGGCAAGGCGCCGAACTGTATTCCGATTACACCCGGATGGAACTATTGGGCCCGCTTCTATCGTCCACGAAAGGAAATTCTTGATGGCACATATAAATTTCCCGAGCCGCAGCCGGCGAGTTGAGGGGGGAAGGGCGACCAGACTGTACTGGTGTATTCTTAATCTTCTCTGTGCAACCTCCGTGTTCTCTGTGGTTGCTTTTTTCGCACAAGTCAATAACCACAGAGACACAGAGAACACGGAGGTTGCACAGAGAAATCCAAACGAGGTCACTACCCAGGAAGGGGATTACAAAATGAGAGCACAGCCAGAAAAATCCCAATCGTTTAGCGCTGCTGAACTGGTTGACCGCGCAATACAGCGACGGGCTATCGAAGCTGTCATCTGGGGAATGCCTGCGGTCAACGGTGATCTGATGTTTCAGGCCTTTCGAAATATCGGCGGTGACTTTAATCAGGTCTGCTATTGGTCTAACGCTGCAGGCTCCGTTGAACTGTATTTTGGACCAGCGGTTCCTGAGTCCACAGAAAGCATTGTTCGAGAAGACCTGGAACCTGCCGGACGTTGAGAGGATCTGATCCGAACCAAGGGAGAAAGAGATGGCCACGCAAGCAAAGCCAACAGAATCGACGGAGCGAGTTCCCGTGACCGTTGATAACTTTATTCGAGCCGAGTCCGACCTGGTGAAAAGCGGCACGGTGAAATCGGGCGGTTTGGGTAAGTTCATACACCATCGCGAACCGATGACGATCGACTGCCCGATCATCCGTCCGAATCGTGACACGCTCTATTCATTCTCGGTGTGGGATCTCGAGGCCGGCCCGGTCACGGTCACTTTGCCGGATCCGGGCACGCGATTTCAGACGATGATCGTGATCGATCAGGACCACTATGTGCCGCAGGTCATCTACGGCGCCGGCACCTATAAATTTTCAAAGGAGAGTATCGGCGGCACTACCCGCTATCTCACGCTGGGGATGCGCATCCTTGTAAATCCCGACGATCCGGCTGACGTCGCCGAGGTGCACAAACTCCAGGACGCGATTAAGTTCGACCAGCCCGGGAGCCCGGGCATATGGGAAGTGCCGAACTGGGATCCGATCAGCCAGAAGAAGGTGCGTGATGCGCTTCTGGTGCTGAACGAAACGCTGTCCGATTTGAAAGGCGCGTTCGGGAGTCGCGAAGAGGTCGACCCCATTCGTCATCTGATCGGTACCGCGTCGGCTTACGGCGGCAATCCAGATAAGGACGCCGTGTACCTCAACATCATGCCAAAGAATAACAACGGCACCGGTATCTACAAGCTCACTATTGAAGATGACGTACCGATCGACGGCTTCTGGTCGATCAGCGTTTATGACGCCGAAGGCCATTTCAAGAAGAACGAGTTGAATGCTTACACACTCAACAGCATCACGGCGAAGAAGGATGCGGATGGCTCGGTCACTGTTCAGTTCGGGGGCTGCGATGGTAAAGCAGCAAACTGCTTGCCGATCCTTCCCGGATGGAATTACATGGTGCGTCTCTATCGCCCGCGCAGGGAAGTACTCGATGGCACCTGGAAGTTCCCGGAACTCCGATAGGCCACTAAGAAGCACCAGCATGCACAAAGATTTCTAACGACGCTTGCCTAAAACACGAGCATAAATCCCGAAAGAGGTGAATCATGAAGCATAACTTGACGCAACGAATGTCGGCGGAATTCCTCGGAACCTTCTGGCTCGTCTTCGGCGGTTGTGGCAGCGCGGTGCTGGCTGCGGCATTTCCGCAAGTCGGAATCGGGCTGCTCGGCGTCTCATTCGCCTTTGGCCTGTCGGTCTTGACGATGGCCTATGCGGTGGGCCATGTCTCAGGCGGACATTTCAATCCGGCAGTGACGGTTGGCGTTTTCGCAGCCGGGCGCTTTCCCGCGAAAGACATTCTCCCGTACATCCTGGTGCAGCTTGCAGGCGGTATTGCAGGCGCGGCGGTCCTTTATCTAATTGCAAGCGGCAAGATCGGATTCGACGTGAGCGCGGGCTTCGCGTCGAATGGCTATGGCGCGCATTCGCCTGGCGGTTACACGTTAGTCGCTGCCTTAGTCACTGAAGTGGTGATGACCTTCTTTTTCCTCATCGTGATTCTGGGTGCAACTGACGAGCGCGCCCCGAAGGGTTTTGCGCCAATCGCGATTGGGTTAGCCCTGACGCTGATTCATCTTGTCAGTATTCCCGTGACAAACACGTCAGTAAATCCTGCCCGAAGCATTGGACCAGCAATATTCGTCGGTGGCTGGGCCATCTCTCAATTGTGGCTGTTCGTGTTGGCGCCAATCATAGGCGCATTTTTGGCCGGAGCAGCACACCGATTGCTCCTGGCTGAGCGGGAAGTAGTCGAAGTTGATGCACCACTTGCGCGCGCCGCTACACGTTAACAGCCGGCCTTTACAAACGATGAGCGCGCTAACGATTGAATCACAAGAGACCACCGAGGACTTTTCCTTAGTTCTGGGTGGTCCATTGTTTCAGATTTTTCTCCGCCTGTACCTGTCAGGTAATGCGCTGGAATTACTGCGCCGCCGGATAATCGTCATGACCGCAGTGTCATGGATGCCGCTCCTTGTTCTTTCACTCATGGAAGGGCGCGCGTGGGGCACGGGTGCCAGCTTGCCTTTTATTCAAGACGTCGATGCGCATGTGCGCTTTCTGATATCTCTGCCACTCCTGTTAGTCGCAGAGTTGGTCGTGCACCGGCGCATGCGGAATGTGGTTCGCCAGTTTCTCGAACGTGGATTAGTGCCGGATGGAGCGCGCCGGCAATTTGATGAGGCTGTTATTTCTGCAAACCGGCTGCGGAACTCCGTAATGGCAGAGGTGGTGTTAATCGCCTTTGTCTATGGAGTTGCCGTGTTTCTGATGGGGCAGAGATATGCGGCGATGGGAGTTTCCAGTTGGTATGGCACCCTGTTGAATGGCCAACTACAACCATCCCTCGCAGGCTGGTGGTTTAGTTTGGTAAGTGTGCCACTCTTTCAATTTCTGTTCTTCCGATGGTACTTCCGATTGTTTATCTGGGCCCGATTTCTTTGGCGCGTGTCGCGAATTCAACTGAATCTCTTTCCAGCTCATCCTGATCGATCTGCCGGGCTCGGGTTTCTCTCCAACGTCAGCTACGCGTTTATGCCACTCCTATTGGCGCAAGGAGCACTGTTGGCGGGGATGATAGCCGACCGCATCTTTTACGCCGGAGCCCAACTCACGCAGTTTAAGACTGACATTGTTGCGGTTGTCGCCTTCGTGGTGTTGATAGTTTTAGTTCCGTTGCTTGTTTTTTCACCGCAATTGGAACGGGTGAAGCGGGCCGCAGGGCGCGAATACGGAGTCCTGGCCCAGCGGTATGTTCGTGAGTTTGACAGTAAATGGGTTCGCGGTGGCGCACCCGCGGATGAACAGCTCCTTGGTAGCGGCGACATTCAATCACTAGCAGATCTTGGTAATAGCTACGAGGTAGTCAGGGAGATGAGGTTGGTTCCCTTTAGCTTCAGAACAGTGCTGCAACTTGCGGTGACGACGCTCGCGCCTGTGTTGCCGTTGACCTTGACAATGATTCCACTCGACCAGCTTTTAGATCGACTCCTAAAGACTATCTTTTAGATCCGGAGAGCGGATCACTCTGTTTGGTGAGCTATCGACACCTTCACGTCAACTTACGATCGAGACACTACCCGAGACAACTTTCTTTTGACAGGTCGCTTGCGGTCCGATCTTCGATGTGAGTTGCGCCCTTAGGGAAGTGACGCTACAGAAATTAACCTTCCGGAATACACGATCCACCCGATTCTCAGTTCCTGCGTCCGGTCTTAACCTGTGAACTGTTCCGGGTTCGAGTTTCACCTGATGATGGAGGCAAAGATGAAGAGGACTCTCTTGATTGCGACTGTGTTGCTAGCTCTTCTTGCCTTGTCTGGCAAGCCTGCAAATCTACTTGAGGCCGAAGCGAAGCCCAAGGGCGACAGCTTCTCGGCCATGGCGTACCTTCCGACCGGAGCCGGATCACGAATGATCGGAGCTGGAGCCACCGCAAATCTGACCATCTATCTTGAGAGATATACGACCGACGAAGAAGCAAAACAGTATGCGACGACGTTGTTGGAAAAAGGACCGGACGAATTGCTCAAAGCTTTAGAGCACGCGCCGGCGATCGGAAAGGTAACCATGCAACGACGCCTGGGGTTTTTTGATCTCAAGCTGATTCGTTCGCATCCGACTGAACAGGGTCGCCGCATCGTTGGTGTTTGCGATAGACCGATTGGATTTCTTGAAGTGTATTTTTCAGGCAGGTCTTTGGATAACAAGTTCGGAATCGTGATCATGGATCTCAAAACCAACAAGAAGGGCAAGGAAGAGGGAAGTGGCGCACTGATTTACGCAGCCAAGGTCACAGTGTTGGAAGGCAACAAAGTCGAAGTAGAAAACTACGGCATCGATCCCGTGAGACTGATGGGAGTGAGAAAGTTTTAGACCTCGGAGGCAGCGACGTATCAAGGCTGATTTTCATCATGAACAACAGTGCCGATCGCGAACTTCCGCAGCCCTTTTCTTCGATAGTAGATGTGGATGTATTTGGACTGACAGATCGAGGATACGTCAGAAGTAAGAACGAGGATCATTTCCTTGTCGTGCGGGGCGGAAGAAATCTTGAAACTGTTTTTAGCAATGTCCCCGAAAACCAGCCCGGAGCTCGATTCGAAGAGACGGCTTATGGATTCGTAGTCGCCGACGGGGTCGGTGGCGCGGCCGCGGGCGAGGTTGCCAGTCGTGAAGCAATCTTTGGACTTCTCAATTTGGCTTTACGCACACCTGATTGGCAGTTCAGATGGGGCCACAAAGAGCGAAACACAGTCATGTGGCGGATAAAAGATCGTTTCCGGCGCGTGAACGCAGCCTTGATCCAGCAAGCTACGGCCCACGCATCTCTGAACGGAATGTGCACGACCATGACCGCGGCACTATCACACGGTAAAGATCTTGTCGTCGGACACATTGGCGATTCGCGTGCGTACCTTTTGCATCATGGAATTCTGCAAAGACTGACGCGTGATCATACCCTTGCCGAACGCTTGTTGGCAGACGGTCTCAGTCAGGAGAACGATCCTCTTGTCGTGGAATTAAGAAATACGCTGATGCAGGCTTTGGGCTCAGATGATACTGAATGCAAACCTGACGTTCACGAATTTGAGCTTGCGAATGGCGACCAGCTCCTGCTCTGTACTGATGGACTTACGGATATGGTTGATGATGCGGTCATCGAATCCGTCTTAAACGAGGAAGGGTCGGCACAGTCAGCCTGCCGCAACCTCGTTGATATGGCCTTAAGTAATGGAGGCCTCGACAATATCACGGTGATCGTTGCTCGCTATTCGATCCCGCCACTTCAGTGATGAGTTTACAAGGAACGAGGAGAGCAAAATGAAGACACAGCTAGCGCGTGCGGTTGTCATCGTTTTGATGATGTGGGCGCACTCGACAACATTAGCCGCTCCGCAGCGAATCACTTCTTTCAGCGCGACGGCCAAAGGACAAGGCACGCTGATCACGGGGCGAGAAACTCCAAAATCAACAGCGTATATATCAACTTGAAGGAAAATGGTGACGCCGATATCACTCTCTTCACTGACTTGCAGTTACTCGCGACGGGGAAGTGGTCCGCATCGGAGGATCCAGCAAAGGGAATTGCCTTGAAGGTTACTGGTGGAGTTGTTGAAGGTAACGCGACCGGAAGTGGAACTTTATTTCTAAGTTCGGATGGCAAATCAATCTCTAAGCTCAGCATTCAGGCTAAGGGGCGCGGGAGTCGGAAAGTGACCGTACAGTTCGTTGCAGACAAATCTCAGTGAGCGTAAACGCCTTGCATAGCATTGGAGAACGAAATGAAAGAGCTCCACCATCGACAACTTGCCAACGCCACACGGGGGTTGTGTATTCTTATCGTTATCTTCTCCATGCCGTTTAGCGCCAGTACCTTGCTGGCCCAACAGGGTTCGAGTGGTCCAGCCTTGCTGACCTATAACGATCTGGTTGCACTTTACGAAAACGATGTTCCTTCTGAGGCTCTTCAGACAAAACTGACGAAGCTGCTTAACACTCCGTTCGTACATAACTCGGTCTCCGGTCGAGAACCTTCTGACCGTTTAATTCGCATTGCAGCCTGGAATATCGAGCGTGGGCTCGAGTTTGATGCCGTCAAGGCCGCGCTCACAAACAACCAGCAGTTCTTCAAACGCTTATCGCCCGCCAATCGCGCCGGCAAGTTCAACCTGCCGGCAATCCTCGACCAGTCGAAAAGGTTGAGCCGTGCGGACGTCGTGGTGCTGAATGAAGTTGATTGGGGATTGAAGAGAACCAACTACAGGAACGTGGCTCGGGAACTGGCGACGGCGATGCGAATGAACTACGCATATGCGGTAGAGTTCGTCGAAGTCGATCCACTGACACTGGGCACGGAGACACTCGAGGACGAAACCGGTACCGACAAGGCAGAGATCGTGCAAAACATCGCCGTCGATAAATCGAGAACACTCGGGCTTCACGGAACGGCAATCCTGAGCAGGTTTCCCTTGCGCAATGTTCGCGTGGTGAGGTTCGAAAACCAGGGACACGATTGGTATGCGGACGAAAAGAAGGGCGTGTCTAAATTAGAGAAGGGCAAACAGAAGGGCGCCGGCATCGTATTCGGTGAGAAGATCCTGCGCGAAGTGCGTCGCGGCAACCGAATGATGTTGTTGGCCGATATCGAGAGTTCGCAAATTCCTGGTGGCGCACTAACGGTTGTTGCCACTCACCTGGAGGCAAAGTCAAAACCTGAGGATCGTCGGAAACAGCTTGAGGAAATACTGACTGAGGTTAAGACGGTAAATCATCCGATAGTTATCGCTGGCGATATGAATACCTCCGGCACTGATTCTGTGCCCACGTCGTTTCAACGTGAAGTTAAGAAACGGCTTGGAAGTAGTTCCTTCTGGGTGCAGAAGGGAATCAAGTATGCAACAGGTGTAGGGTTGTTGTACGACCTGACGTTGGGCCTGGTAAAAGCACAACGAACGAAACACGATCCCACGGTGAAGAGCGTTAGATTCGTTTCGGAAAATCCGGAGGAAAAGTTCTTCACGATCTTAAAAGACTTTCGCTTTCAAGATGGTGGCGCATTCGATTTCCGCGGCTCAAAACAGTTCTCGGTGGGTGGCAGTGAAGAGACTCTCTCCAATTCCAATGAGCGCGCTTCGAAGGGCTTCGCTAGTACACTGGAGTTAGAGGGAAAGATCGACATCGAATTAAAGCTCGACTGGATTTTCGTTAAGCCCGCGCAGCTCACCGATCCCGACGATAGAAGCCAGCCTTATATTATGGCGCCTCAGTTCGGGCGCACCCTCAAAACCCTGAACTACAGTCTCAAAGACCGAATCTCTGATCACAACCCATTGATCGTGGACCTACGTTTATAAGATCGTGCCCAGATAATCCCTCCCGGTGTGGTTTCACCAAAGGGAATTCCGGCCAAACGCGTCTCCTCGAACGCTGTCAAATACCGCTCTCTTGAGACCCATCGGCAACGAGGAGATCATCAAACCTGGACGGTAGTAAAGTAACCATAATATTGACAACTCTTGCTGACTGGTGCTAACACTCGCACAATTTTGACCATGTGGTTCCCGCTTGCGTTACTCACATATGAAAGAGACTTTCCAAATCTCATGAGGCTAAATATGACTTCCCATTGTTCTATCTCACGTCTGCTGTTGATGCTTCTCACGGTGGTGGTTTTTAGTTCCACTGCCCACGCCCAAACGCTCAAGTTTGCCTGGCCGGACGGCGCCTCCGCGAAAGTGCAGGTGCGTTCCCAGGGACGCAGGACGACCCAGAACAACACACGCAACTGGGATATGACATCTGACTTTACAATGGGTGTCCAAAGGACTACCGGTCGCGTTGTTATCTCGCGTGAAGGTTTCAGCGGTTGGAAAGGCACTTTCCCGCCATCTTTGAGCGGCGGGCCAGAACGTTTCGTCGACATGATTCCGATAACCATCGTGTCTACCGATGGGATGTTTATTGGTATCGAAGGGCAGGAGACAGCTCGAAAACAAATGACCCAGGCGCTGGAGCAATCAGGAACGCTGCATCCAGTGATACAAGCCGCACTACCATCGCTCAAGTCAGATGCTTCTCTTGAAGCTATGGCCGCCGCTACTTGGGCCGCCCTGGTTGGCTACTGGAGGGACGTTGAACTCGATCCCGCCCAGCATTATGCGATACGTGACGTCGTCCCACTGCCCCACCTTGGTAGCGTTAAGTTAGACGCCGCCGGCACGATCCGTTTTATAAAAGAAACTGGCTGCGCGCCTGGCCCAGACGATCGACGTTGTGTCGAACTCCTTGCGGAAATCGCCACTGATGGGGAACAGGCAAACAAACTTCTTAAGTCGATGCTTCAAAAAGCAGGTGCAAACGATCCCCGGGTCACGGGTTTCGAGCAGCGATTCAAGATCAGTATCGTCGTTGACAAGAGGACCATGCTACCCCAACAACTAACGATGACCCGATTTCAAAGTGTCGAAGTGGAGTCATCCGCTCTGAGTTTTTCGGAGGATGTCACAAAAACCATGAACTTCGCGTGGGTCGTCAAGCAGGAGGACAAAAAGAGTTCACCATGACTTATGCGTTGGCGCGGACGAGGACGCGTCGCTGATCCATACTGTCAATAGATCAGGCTCAAGCCAAGCAGTGCCAGCGCAAACGGAAGAAGAACGAATCCTTGAAGACTTCGTAAGCAAGATGGCCCAGGTACACATGCACTCCGAGTGCTCCGAATACCAGGAACGCGATCGCCATAACCAAACAGCCAACCAGCTCTCTTCTCCTAAATAGCTTCGTTCAAGACACCTTCAAATCCGCGTCATAAGCTGATCAAAGCTACCAGTTTAACCGCGGCTAGTGTTTTCCCACTGATAGGTTTCGTAATCATTCGACGCGATCAATAGACAACTGCCGTCATCACGAAAGTCCGGAGGTCCTATGAAAAAAGCAGTTGCTCTGTTTGGTTTGCTAGTCGTGTCAATAGCAGTGGTAGTTCTCACCACCGCTCACAGCCAGAACTCCAACAGCAATTCATCCAAACTCCGTCGCATCCGCGCGGACAAACGAATTGCCAATCAATACATCGTGGTACTCAAAGATGACGTCGGCGACGTCGAGGCGGAAGCTGGTCGTCTCTCGCGTGCCTTCAGCGGTGATCGCAATGGCGGTTACACCTATAAACACGCCATTAAAGGTTTTTCGGTGCGTATGTCTGAAGAACGTGCCGCCAAACTGGCAGACGATCCGCGGGTCGCGTTTGTCGAGGAGGATGGCGTCGCCAGCGGTACCGCAACACAGGCAAATCCGCCCTGGGGGGTCGACCGGATCGATCAGCGCTTTCGCCCGATTGATGCAAAATACATCTACAATGCCACGGGCACGGGAGTGAAAGTTTACATCATCGATTCCGGCATCCGGCCTTCGCATACTGATTTTGGTGGCCGTGTGATTTACGGTTTCAGCGCCTTCCTTGGCGGGTCAGCCGATGACTTCAACGCCGGCGACCGTAGCTGACGCGATCATTAACGGCTCTACTAAAAACGTGGTGAGGGATCCGGGATTAGGTTCCCCCAACCGGTTGCTTTATTCATTGATCGACGGCGCTCCTCCCCTTCCTCCCGTTTACGAAGGCTTTGTGGACTTCGCGAGCTGTGACTCGATCGTGGGGTGGGCAGCGGACCGGAACCAACTCAATAGTTCGATCTCAGTGAATATCTATGACGGAGCAACGCTGGTCACCAGTGTGGTGGCAAATACTCTGAGAAGCGACGTCGGCGCCTACCTGGGCGACAACGGGTTGCATGGCTTCGCAATCCCAACTCCCTCGCAGTTTAAGAATGGACAAACGCACACGCTCAGAGTGAGATTTGAGGCAAGCTCAACAGATCTGACTAACAGTCCTAAAACATTGACCTGTGGAACCCAAACTACGTATTACGAGGTCGTCGCCAGACACACCGGTAAGTGTCTCGACATTTTCGATGGTCAAACCGGTAATGCAGCGAAAGCCATACAATGGCCGTGCGTCGGGGAGGCCAACCAACAGTGGCAGATAATCCCGCTTGGCAATGACTATTTCAAATTCATAGCCCGCCACAGCAACAAGGTGCTTGGCGTGCTGTCTGGCTCACTGGCTAACGGCGCTGCGGTCGTGCAGTTGATCGATAGTGGCGAGGCTCCGCAGCAGTGGCGGATCATCGATACTGACAGTGGCTACGTCCGTATCATGGCTCGTCACAGCGGGAAGGCGCTTGAGGTGGATGGCGGGTTTACTGTTGATGGAGCCCGAGTACAGCAGTGGGATTATTTCGGCCTCCTGCATCAGCAGTGGCTGCTTCGACCGGTGAACTGATCGGTGAGTGTGGAGGCGGTCTTGAATTGGCCACGAATCTACACAAATGGAGACGAATTCTGATTCGCGTTCATTTGTTAAATTCGTGGCCAAACGCGGATCTGATCTCGGTGCTACCTAATCTTATTCAAAAGGATACAAGCTCAATATTTACGCGCCCGGGCCTGCAAGAGCACATCTATTAGCCGGAGATGCGGTACTCTCCTGCCAAGCCTGTATACTTCACGAACTCAGTCAAGCTAAAAATCTCGTCTGAGCGGAAAATTCTTCGTGGGTTCTCACCTCAAAACAGCGTCTACTTATTAAATAGGGGTTATGGTCAGTCCCGCAAAGATAGCAAGGCACACTAACTCACAGGAGGAGCTTTTCCTCACGAAATACGTGCGTCTTTGTGACTGGGCCCTCAAACTAACCCAAAACGATCGTGAACGAGCGGAAGATCTCGTTCACGATCTTTATGTTCAGTTAGTCCACGTGCGTCCAAATCTAGACGCTATTACCAACCTCGATGCCTATCTATACCGCACCTTGCACAACCTCAATATCTCGCAACTGCGAAGACGTGCCAACAATCACGTTCAATCACTTTCTGTAGTTGATTTCGACTCTGCAGAGAGCAGTCTGCGTGCTGCCGATCCGCGAGAGCTGATTCGATACCAGGATGATCTGCGTCAAGTTTGTCACTACGCTTCCATCCGAAAGGAGAGTTCCAAGGCGGGTAGCGCGTTGATCCTGCGATTCCTGCATGGTTACTTTCCGCGTGAAATCGCGCTCGTCATGAAGTGCACTCGTGAAGCCGTGGAAGAACGACTCCGTTTGGCGAGAAAGGAAGCACGACAGTTCCTCCAAAACCCCACGCAACTGCGCTTCTTACTTAAACCAGCGGAAACTTCAGTTCCGGCGCCGCGGACGGGCTTCGTCCAGCCTGTGGATCAACTCCTGCTGGAACTTCGTCAACAAGTGTTCGATTCAAGACGAGGAACTTGTTTGCACGTAAGTGAACTGAAGCAACTCTATAGTCGAACAGGTAAGTTGGATCATGCCACGCTGAGTCATCTGGTTAGTTGTCCTGAATGTTTGGAAGAGACAAATCAGATTCTGGACCTCCCTCCATTGGCCGAACGATTTCCACAAGACACACTTGGAATCGATCAGCCACCTCGCAGTAGCAACAACAAACGGAGCGGCGGTGGCGGTGGCGATGGTGACGGGGGCGGGGGCGGTGCGGGAGCGGAAGAACAAATACGTAAGTTCAGATGGCGTGCTCAACAAGTACTCGAGCAGCGACCACAATCACTCGGGATTTCCATTAACGGAAACGTCGCAGCCGAACAGTTGGTAACTTCCGATAGCTGCACGCAAATTCTCAGTCTCAATAACCTCCAGGAGATCGAGTTCATTGAAGTACTCAGCGAGCAGCAAACTCTGCTGCTGCTGATTTCGCTAATGGATCAGCCGTTGTCGGGAATTCTCCATTCGGGAATCGCATTCAGTGATGATCGACGCCTTGATTTGTCGGTCAATCTCGATGAAACGAGTCCAAGAGTCGAGGTTGTCTATCGTGATCGGTCAGCGGCCCCGCAAGCTGAAATTGCTTCACCAAGACTCGTGACGGCTTCGCCGGCGCACTTATTGGCAACCACATTGGCAGGCACAATCAGCAAAGTTTTTCAGCAACTCAAAACGGCTTTCCGGTTCGTGCTGAATCCGGCCGCAGTCACGGCAACCGTCGCACTGATTCTGATAACTGTTCTGCTGTTTGTACGCTTCTCGGTTCCTCATGTCACCGCCGGGGAACTGCTCGATCGTACGACCAGAGTTGAAACTACAATCCTTGAAAACGCTGATATCGCAACTCATCGCACTGTGAGCCTGGAAACGCGCCGTTCAGACCGTGCAGAGCTAATCAAACAACGAGTCGAGATCTGGCATAGTGCCAAACTTGGAACGACTTCGCGGCGGATTTACGATGCTGCTGGAAAATTGAACAATGGTGAATGGAGTCAAACGAACGGCGCTGCGACAATTTATCAACCGGGGAGATCGCCAGAGTCTCGATTATCCGCCGAACTAGCCGGAGACGCCATTATCGAAGCCGGGGAGTATTGGCGATTAGATCTCTCGGCCAGGAGTTTCAGAGCCCTGCTGAAGAACTCCGACTCCATCGTTGTTACCGAAGAAGCAACGAGTTATCTGCTGACCTTCAATGCCAACAAACCGGCAGTAATTACGCACGCGACGTTGCGCATTCACAAGCAGCCGACACGATCTGTGGAGCAGACTTTGATCCTCACTCAGAACGGAGTCACGAGTGAGGTCCACTTTGTTGAAACCGGATTCGAGCAGAAGGCACTCGACGCGGTGCCGCAGAGCGCGTTTGAGCCTGATAAAGAATTCGGGAATACAGGTACCGGTTCAAGATCTCCCGAACGTGGGGCCGGCAAGGCGATTAACACTCCTGAAGCCGTGGCGTCCGTGGAACTGGAAATTGAAGTGACGTACCTGCTCAATCGCATCAAAGCCAATCTCGGGGAGCAGATTAGCGTGTCGAGAACTCCTGGTGGAGCACTTCGCGTCGAAGCTGTCACCGAAACGCAATCACGGAAGGCAGAGATTCTTCAGGCACTAGAGCCTGTTCGTAACAATCCCGCTGTGCTCATCGACGTTAGTACTGTTGCGGAAGCAGCACGTAGAGCCGATACAACGGGTCACACCAAAAACCCCATCGATCGCGAAGTTGAAGTCGCAGACAATAGCGGACCGTCTGATAGTGAACTGCGAACCTACTTCACGAGTCGTGTGCCTCCGGATGCGGTTGACTCTGAAGTAAGAAAGTTCACTCAAGCCGTCATGAGTAATTCGCGACAGGCAGTTTTGCGTGCCTCGGCACTGGAAAAGCTAGTGCAGCGATTTTCAGCGAGCGACGTCCAGTCATTATCTTCCGACGCGCGGGAAAAATGGAGCAGTATGATCCGTGAGCAAATAATAGGGTATCAACGCGCAGTTGCTGCCGTACGCAACGACCTCCGGCGCATCTATCCTGCTGCCGGATCTGCTACTGCTGTCGCTAGCGCCGGCAGTATTCAGGAAGTCAGCGCTCAGTTGCGCCGAATTAGCTTCAGGAACGATGATGTAATTCGCAGGGCGTTCACAGTTGCTGAAGGAAACTCTGGCTCAGCATCGTTTTCGGTTGAATTGTGGCAATCGCTGGCCGAGGCTGAACAATTGGCGAGGGAAATTCAGCGACTAACCCCCAACTGAAGCATTCTTCACAGCCGAACAGTTACGGTGATTTTGTGGGACACAACCGCGCCTTCAATTCATGGCTGGCAGGCACTCTGGTCCTGCTCTTTTGCTGCGTATCAGCAACTGCCCAATCGTCCAGCGCCACACTAAGTGGGATCGTAATCGATGAGGCAGGCGCTGTAGTTCCTGCCGTCGAAATCACTGTATTTAATCTCGACACGGCTCTGCTGCGGCACGGAGTCACGAACGACACCGGATCATTTGTCATCCCCGTGCTCCCACCAGCGCGTTATAACGTTACTGTACAACGGCCTGGATTCACCCCGGTCGAAGTCAGAAATGTAACTCTCAACACCGGCGATCAACTGTCGCTCCGAATCAAACTCAAAGTCGGTCAAATCGGAGAAACAGTGACCACAATCGCTGAATTCTCCGAAGTGCGAAATTCACCGTCGGTAAGCACAGTGATTGATCGAGAATTTGTATCGAATCTGCCCTTGAACGGACGCAGCTTTCAATCACTCTTTGAGCTTGCACCCGGAGTAGTGATATCGCCTTCTACTTTCAGTGAACAGGGCCAGTTTAGCGTTAACGGTCAACGAGCTAATGCGAACTACTTCATGGTTGATGGTGTAAGCGCAAATATCGGTGTGAGTGCCGGAGCCGCCCCGGGTCAGGCGGCGGTTGGATCGTTACCCGCATTAACGGCCACCGGCACCACCAGCAACCTGGTGTCAGTCGACTCGCTGCAGGAGTTCAAGATTCAAACGTCCACTTATGCGCCGGAGTTCGGCCGTACTCCCGGCGCCCAGATTTCGATTATCACGAGTTCGGGTACTAACCACATCCACGGGCGCGCATTCAATTACTTTCGTAACGACGCGCTGGATGCAAACGACTGGTTCGCCAATAACCGTGGTCTACCTCGAGCGAGTGTTAGACAGAACGACTTTGGCGCAGTCGCGGGTGGACCAATACGAAAAGACGCTGCCTTCTTCTTTGGATCATTCGAAGGTCTGCGCCTACTACAACCACAGTCTGCGATTACCGAAGTGCCATCTCTCTCGTCTCGCCTGGCGGCGCCCGCCCCGATTAGATCTTTTCTGAACGCATTTCCGATCCCCAATCGTCCTGAAACGGGAGCTGGTCTGGCCGAGTTTTCAGCCGGTTACTCTGATCCGTCGAATCTGAATGCTGCGAGTGTTCGCATTGACCTTGTACCAAGTCAGCGACTGACGCTGTTCGCCCGCTACAGTGATGCGAATTCAGCCACGACACAACGGGGCAGCACCGTTGTTCCCGGCTTCAGTGACGAACCAGTTGTGAATCCCAGTCTTGCTCAAAGTCTTAACAATCTTACACGCGTCAAAATGAACACGCAGACACTGACCATTGGCGCAACCTTTTCACTGGGCACAAATGCTATCAATGAGCTAAGGGCCAATTGGAGCCGCGCGCAAGGCGCTACCGATTTTCTAATCGATGATTTTGGCGGCGCCGCTCCCTTGGCGGATTCTCTGTTAGCTCAGCCTGTTAACGGCGCCGGCTTTCAGCTCCAACTGGGTCAGGGAGCTAACACGAATCTCGTAATCGGGAAGAACGTAAATAATCTTCAACGACAGCTCAACGTCGTGGACAATTTTTCGCTCAGTCGCGGCCCCCGGCAATT
The DNA here is from genome assembly GCA_963708055.1 of uncultured Acidobacteriota bacterium. Lineage (GTDB taxonomy): Bacteria > Acidobacteriota > Blastocatellia > Pyrinomonadales > Pyrinomonadaceae > PSRF01. The sequence goes on from OY970193.1 coordinate 5,924,829, forward strand.
CAAGTTTGGTATTGATTATCGTCGCCTTAATCCACTTTATGACTCACTGGATTACAACCAAACGGTAGTGTTTGCGGGTATTGGTTCTGCTAATCAGGTTGGTTCGGTGTTGTCGGGTGTCGCGCGTTCAGTGCAAGTGTTCGCAGGCGCCCAACCACGAGAACCTGTCTTCAACAACTTCTCGGCGTACGTTCAGAACACCACCAGAATCAGTGAAAGATTGGGTGTCATTTATGGAGTTCGCTGGGAGTTGAATCCGCCACCGCGCGAGCGAAATGGCAATCACGCAGTAACAGTTCAAAATCTTCAGAACGTCGCAGAACTTGCGCTTGCTCCCGCGGGCACTCGACTGTGGCGCACCACGCTTGGAAATTTCGCTCCCCGGTTGGGCTTCGCTTATCAGCTCAATACTCAGCCGGAAAGGGAACTGATGCTTCGTGCCGGATTAGGTCTTTTTTACGATCTGGGAACCGGTCAATCGGCACAGGGTTACGGTAGTGTGTTTCCATTTGTGAGTGCCAAACGATTCTTCGATGTCGCGTTCCCGTTAACGCCCGGCCAGGCCGAACCGCCGCTGCTTTCGTTGAGTCCGCCTTACGGACCCCTCCTCGCCTTCGATCCGGAACTTCAACTCCCGCGATCAATTCAATGGAATCTCACGCTCGAAAAATCGCTGGGCGCAAGACAGGTCGTGTCCGTTGCGTATGTAGCGGCATTGGGACGGCGTCTATTACGCCAGGACGCAGTGCTGAATCCAAATCCTGATTTCACTGTGGTCCGGGTGACACGAAATGCCGCTGAGTCGAGTTATCACTCGATGCAACTACAGTTTGTTCGGCGCTTAACCTCTGGACTTCAGTTGCTTGCGTCTTATGCCTGGTCCCACTCAATCGACAATGGTTCGAGTGATTCATTTTCCCGGCTACGTATCACGGCGAGCTCGAACCGCACATCCGTTGATCCAAATTCAGCTCGTGGGCCATCCGACTTCGATGTGCGGCACTCGCTAACAGCGACGACCACTTACGCAATACCCTCATTGCAGAGTAACTCGAAGATCGCGCGGGTCGTGAATGGATGGTCTATCGATGCTATTTTTCGGACCCGTACAGCAACTCCAATCAATATCGTGGCCAGGCAGGATGTATTGACTGCGGATCTGATTGTCGAGTTACAGCGGCCGGATCTGATCACAGGTGTTCCCCTTTATCTTAACGATCCAAATGCGCCTGGAGGCCGTCGTATCAATCGCGCGGCTTTCGCCGTGCCGATGACGATCAGACAAGGATCACTGAGTTATAACGCGTTGCGCGGGTTTGGTTTTTCTCAGATCGATTTTGCTTTGCGACGCCAGTTCTCACTTTCAGAAAGACTGAAGCTTCAACTGCGTGCTGAAGCATTCAATCTTCTCAATCGCGCCAACTTTGGCAATCCGAATAATGTCCTCGCCAACCCAATGTTTGGACAGTCCACGCAAACACTTGCGCGTAGTCTTGGGACAGGTGGCATCAACGGTGGTTTGAGTCCTCTTTATCAGATCGGTGGTCCACGCTCAATCCAGTTGGCGTTAAAACTCCTGTTCTAGGTCAGAAGCGGTCAGAAGCGAAAGCCGAATCCGGTTACCAGTTGAAAGTTATGTTTCGTTTCCGGTGCGCGCTCGAGTAGGGGTTGCGCCAGCGTGAATCCAGGTGTGCGAAACGTTCCGTGACGAATCATCGTGTCGCCCGCATCAATTCGTATGACCGTGTTTTGCGATGGATAAAATTCAACCACGCCGCCCACATCCATTGAAAAGTAGGTCTCTCTTTCGATCCGAAAGCTGGTAGAGAATAGGGGCTGGTTTGGATTCACCAATTGACTGACCTCCGTGAATCCCACAAAACCCGGCCGTGCTTTGGCAAAAATCCCGACCCGATCAGATCTTTTTCCAGCCTTGACGCCAAACTGGCCCTGGTAGATTTTGCCTTCCGGGCGAAGTCTGAAAAGGTCTGGATCTATCCGCGACTCGGGAAAGTAATTGACTGTTGCTTCCGCGGCGAGAAACTCATTGAAGTTGTAAGTAAGCCGTCCTCCGATACCTGACTTCCAGTATGAGTTGGCTGAATCAGGAGGAGTGAAAAAGCAACAAAGCGAACCTGGTGTCGGCTGGTTCACGGTGAGAAGCGTGAACTGAACTCCTGCCTCAAACTTCGGCACCTCGCTATCTTGTGCCTTGCCAGTAGCGCAGACTAGAACGATTGCAAGTGTTACCAAAGATAGTGTTCGCACAATGGAAGACATAGACACCCCTTCGTCTGTTGGCAATCAACCACCATTCATACTTCAACACGGGTTCTGCGGAGACCTGCCACTGGGAACAGTCACACACCCGCCTGGCCCATCAGGGATCGGATCGTTGCCAGATACGATGACGATGAAAAGGAGGGCGAGCACACTGCCCGCGGCAAGAAATATTGCGGCACGTTGGCGAGTGGTCAGGTTGCTTTGATCGTCATTGGTTTGGAGGCCCGCGTTTGAGAACGTCATATTTGGCCCGACGTGAGTCACTTGCCGGCCTTTGCTGGTTTCTCGGCTATCAACCACATCGACCGCGCCCTCACCTACTCGCAACTCAAAGTTCGTGTCCTTAGCCGCGACCGTAAACCTTGACGGCATCGTTGGATCTGAAACGACAGACAGTCCGGGAAGTATCTCAACTTGTGTGGTTGTTCCTCGCTGTGTCGATAACCTGAGGTGGCCTGTCTTCAGCTCAGTGCGAAGCAGATCCGCGAGCACTTCAACCGTGAGTTCAGTTTGTTCCGAGACTTCGAGACGAGTAGCACGTGGTAAATCCAGAGTCAGCGAGGATGATATGGTCGTGGCAATCGTGTTGTATGCAAATAGTGTTTGACCTGAGATAGCAGGTGCGTTGTTGATAGTAGCTGACCCTGTCAGAGTAACAATGGCCCAACTCCGAGGAACCTCATGAGCAACTGCCTGGATCCGAGAGCTCACGATAACCAGAAAGAACGCCGTAACGACGGCGACAGTCTTAGAGAACAAACGCCTATCAGACATCTCCAAACCTCCCAGGAGTATTAAGAGAGACCACGTTACTGTCTAAAATAAAGACGCTGGGAAATCAGCAGAACCCACGTTGAGTCGCTCATTTCGCTCTTGGGAAGTCAGGATTGCGACGGTGTGGTAGTGGCTTAGTTTGGAATACGCCTTTGGCGTTCTTCAAACCTCGCTACCTGATCACTTGCTCTCAAATTAAGACACCATCGACGGTGTTGATAACCTGGCGGTCAGAGGGGTCTATAAATCTTGAAGCTATATTTTTCCGGCAAAGTAACCACAATGAAAACAGCCAAATCGATAACTCGGCACCTTCAGCGAGGGCCTACCGGTAGATATCCTCGCTTACGAAGTAACCAAACGTGTTGCTGAGCTATTTGGTGCGGGTGAGCGTGCAATGTTTTGAGGTTTTCTTTCTACTTCGGATCCACAGGAGTATACTAGGCCTCGTACTCGGCGCTATTCATAACTCACGCATTACTCCTGCTGATTCGGCTCAACCTACAGGTCACATTTGAATGAACTTCTGCACCACATCACCTGAAAAAATAACCGGTAAGGCATGTACTTCAACCTGCGATGGACCATGAAATGATGAAAGAAGTTTATGATGTTGTGGTTATCGGGTCTGGTTTTGGCGGGGCCATAAACGCCTGTCGTCTGTCTCAAGCCGGCCGCTCAGTATGTGTTCTCGAACGTGGCAAGCGATGGGGCAAGAAAGATTTTCCACGCACGACCGGACAAGTTGCCCGAGCTTTCTGGAACTACAAGGATTTCGGATTGTTGGACTATCGGTCGTTCAACAAGATCGACGTCATTCAAGCCAGCGGCGTCGGTGGTGGTTCTTTGGTTTACTTCAACGTGCACATGAGAACCCCGAAAGAGATCTTTGAAGATCCTCGCTGGCCGGCTGGTATCAAGCGCGATGTCCTGAACCCTTATTACGATCGGGTCAAAGACATGCTCGAAGCGCAGACGTTAACGCCGCCCAGCGATTTCGAATTACCCAGTCGGACAAAAGCGTTTTTGGCAGTAACTCAGAACCTGAAGTCGAAAGGTGAACTGGTTGATATCGCCGTTTATACGGGTCCGGAGAAAGTGAATCGTCACGGTCTAATACAAGACGCCTGTGTTTACTGCGGCAACTGCATGTTGGGTTGTCACGTTCACGCCAAGAATACTTTGGATCTCAATTATCTTCCGCTGGCGGAGAAAAATGGCGCCGAGATTTTTCCGCTACATCGCGTCGAGTACATTGAACCGGCTAATACTGAGAGCGGCGGCTACAGAGTTCATTTCAAGCATTTCAACCCAGCGAGGGAGAACGAGTTTGAAAAAGGCTCAGTGGTGGGTCGAAGAGTAATTGTTTCCGCGGGCTCGCTCGGGTCGACCGAGATACTGTTGCGTTGCCGTGATCTATTCAAGTCGTTACCGGCGCTTGGTCGCATGGTCGGCGAAAGGTTTTCGGGTAACGGAGACTTTTTGTTAGCCGGCACGTTTGAGTGCGATCGCGAAATTGATCCCGGCTCGGGCCCGAGCATTACAGCGGGCGCCGACTTCTCGACCGACAAAAACAAGATCTACATCGAAGACCTCGGGTTTCCCGATCCATTCTTGTGGTACCTGGAGAGTTCTCTTCCAGTGCCTAATCGCCTGAGGAATCTTGGTCTCTTCATTAAAAAATATTTCATGCGGACGGTAGGCTTAACTAACGCTTCGGCTTTCACCGATGGCGCCGACAAACTGTTTCAAGGAGGAGTCACACCACGCTTCCTTCCATATCTGGGAATGGGAACGGATGCCGCGGATGGTCGCATGAAACTGGACGGCGAGTATATCGACATCAACTGGAATAACAGCCGCAGTCGCGAGATGTTCAAGGAAATGGAGACGATGCTTAAACGACTGAGTCAGGCTGCCGGCGGCAGATATAAACCCAGCGTTCTGTGGGGTTGGCCCTTTAGAAAACTACTGACCGCTCATCCTCTCGGCGGATGTTCGATGTCTGATTCTCCCGACCACGGTGTTGTGAATGAGTTTGGTGAGGTCTGGAACTATCCGGGACTCTACGTGTCTGATGGTGCAATCATACCGACGGCATTGAGCGTTAATCCTTCGGCAACCATCAGCGCAATATCAGAGCGAATCGCCGAGCATATCGTCGCTTCTTAAGCGACTGCCGCTCCGTTTACCAAAGAAGCACAAAGAGCACAAACGATTTCATTCAATCGTTTGTGCTCTGGTGCTTCTTTGTATGTAGAGGACCTCTACACACTAATTCCGCGATTACACAATTCTCAATCGACGTCTTTCTTACTTGAAAGTCGACGCTTGCGAATTACTCCTGCGACGCCGGCGAGGCCAGTACCCAAAAGCAACATGGTCGCCGGTTCGGGAACTGCTGACGAGCCGACAACTGTTCCCTGGATCGTTGTGGTTCCAATTCCTGCACCGCCGCCGACCCCTGTAACAGGTAGAGCGATGGTGTAGGTTGGGTTAACGTTGTATGTAAAACCACCAATTGAGATGGATGTGGTTGAAAATGTCAGCGTGGCGATTCCGGTATTAAAACCGAGTGTTCCCGCCAACGTACCCAGTAGACTACCCGTTCCTGCAGGCGACACTTGAAAAAAATTAAGTGTAAAGTTTCCGCCAATTGCAGGTCCAAGCAGGTTAGCCGGCACGGTAGTAGTCACAACCAAATCGCCGAAGCTGGTGCCTGCCGGTGTGTTAACAGGATTTGTCGTTCCGTTGAACGTTATCGTGGTTGTGCCATTGATGCTGTTGAAAGCAACTACGTTTGTTCCACTTAGACTGAAGACACCTGTGGTTGAAAAGGTTACGGGATCAGCATTGGCTCTGCCTTCGCTCATTGTGAATATCGCGATTGCGACGACACTCAGGGCAAGAGGCTTCAATACATTTCGAAGCAACTTCATTGTTTTCTCCTCGCACCCCCTGGAAATGTTTCCATAGAGATTTCTGCGTTGTTCACCGGAAGCGGGCAAAGCTTCCATTGCCTTTGCAGTCTTGAGCGGTTGTGGTTCCGCGGTTAGGAGAGACGAACTAGAATCCAGCTGCCGCCGGTTGGCACTATCTTCGTTCTCTCGATTAAGGGGCTTCTTGATTTTGGTTCGAAGTCGAATCCGCATACGACGCACACAATCGCAAACGGAATCACTCCGTAACCGACAACCTCACATCATTTCCTTGTTAAGAGGTGAGAGAGAGCCCTCCGCTTAGGAAGCCGCACGGGATGTGTCGGGGTGCTGGGATAATAACCTGACAACTAACGCAGTTGTGTGCGTTTTCGAACGAAGGTTGTGGATTGTTTGTTTGAAAGCTAGCACGAAATTGTTTCGCCCGACTCTCACCGCTGCTTCTTGATCCACGCGCCGATGTCATCCACCACGTATTTCGGAATATTGCGCGGCCGAGCGTAGTCGGCATTAGTTGCCGGACCGGTGCCTTCAAGGAAGAGATGATCGAGTTTTGGATAGCTCTTAAAGCTGACGTCGGTGCGTTTGGAGAGCGCTTGTTGCCAATCACGAAAAGCATCCATCGTTACGTTATAGTCGCGCTCGCCTTGCAGGATTAACAGCGGTTGTTTGAGTTTGAGGGCGGTGGTGGGTGGTGAATACCCCTGCAGGTCGAGCCAGTAGCTGAGTGGGACGTGTAACAGGAATTCTTTGCCCGAGGCATCTGTCGCTTTGAGCTGCTTGATGCGCGTCGCTTGTCGCTTGTAGTCGTCAATCTCCGTCTGTTCTTTCGCAGTGATCTGACCATCGAGGCCGTAGAGATATTCAAACTGCCGAACCCATTCGTCTTCAAGGGGACGCGTTGCGCCGGCGAAGATGATAAAACCAGCGACGTCGCCTTTATCAGCCACGCCAATGCGCGGCACGAGCATGCCGCCGAGGCTATGGCCCAGCACGAAAATTTTCTTCGGATCGACGTTCGGTGTCCGTCGCAGCAATGCGACGGCGGCGAGCGCGTCGTCGATCGTCTCGTCTTTCACTGTGAAATTCGTCAGTGCGCCCAGCTTGCTTCGATGGACCAACGTTCGCTTGTCGTAGCGCAGCACCGCGATACCCTGCGAGCCGAGTCCCCACGCGAGATCTTGAAAGGGTTTATTCGGCCCCAGCGTCTCGTCGCGATCATTCGGACCGGAGCCGTGCACGAGGACAACAGCCGGAAATGGTCCATTGCCTGCAGGCATCGTCAGCGTTGCCGGTAAAGACCAATCGGTACCGGCACCGACAGTAATCTCCTGATCGCGAAACGAAGCAGATGCGACGTAGTCAGGCGGACGATACTCAGCCGGCTTGGGCGCACCGGCTAACGCCGCTTCAGCAAAACTCTCCGCGCCTTGCCGCACGACTTTCAGTTGCTGCGCCGCGCTGTTGAATAAGAGCGGCACGCGCGCTTCGTCCGTCCACAGGTCGAGTGTCAACGTGTTGTTAGCAACGAGACGGTAATGCAGCGCTTTGATGGTTGATCCATTGGCCTGGTACGACGGCGTGCCAAGCCGTTCCATCATGATCGGATAGTCGAGTGCCTGACTTGGCAACAGCGCCACGAAATTCTGCTGCCCGCCCTTTGTCTCGTCATACTGATCGAGCAGAAAGACAAACTGATGCCAAAGCAGATTCTCCAGAACGAGTGTCGCTTTCGTCGGAAGCTCGCGTTCGGGTTGACCATAAACGCGCAGCTTAATCGTTGCGCCGATGAAATCGACGCCGACCAATTCGTTCTCTCCAGCGAGTAGCTTAAAGGTTTTAGGGCGATGATTGACGACGATGGTCTCGGCGCGTTGCGACGCGGGGACGCCAGGCTTGCCGAGCATTGCGACTGTCTTGAGTGTGCCGGCCTCAGTGGTGGCCGTCCATTGCTCTACAACTTCAGGTTTGCCGGCGATGTAAGTGGTGTATGTGCCGGATTGCTGCGCGTTTGCGGTACCGAGTAAGGCCAAGAGTAGGGAAATTGCGATTGTAAGTCTGTGCTTCATCGTTACGGCGCAACGTTGTCAATGTTATTTGAGCTTTGATCGCTCACCAACATAACAACGTTGCGCCAATTCACAAAGTAGGACGACTGAAATTGTCGGAAGTGTGAGTTGAGTATCTCGCAACCTATTGCTGAAAACAATCCGGTGCAGAATGTGGTAGTGTCTTAGTTTGCGGTTTTTCTCTGCGGCCCTCTGCGTACCTCGGCGATCTCTGCGTGAGAGTAGTGGTTTATACGCAGAGATCGCCGAGGTACGCAGAGACCGCAGAGTCAACTCTTCAATTTAAGCCACTACCTAGAATGTCTCCCACTTTTCGGCTGCGTACCAAATAACGTAACATCAGCCGTTAAGTTGATCATGCTCACGTCAATCAAACGTTTCGCCATATCTCAGCTCGATCGGCTCGCTCAGGCGCTGCCGCACAATGCGAAATATTATTTGCTGACGCATTCGCTGGCGCCGTCGCGTAACGGGTTATCGTTGAACCGTGAACAGTTGGCGTTTGTTTATATTCGCGGCGAGGGATTGGAGCTGGGGGCGCTGAATAATCCGTTGCCGGTTTCATCACAGGCTCACGTTAAGTATGTCGACTTCGCCACTGCCGAGGATGTCGCGGAACAGTTTCCCGGGCATGCAGTAAAGGTTCCGGATATTGTTGACGATGCCGTGACGCTCAACAGCGTCAAGGATTCCAGTCAGGATTTTGTGATCGCGTGTCACATACTTGAGCATCTTGAAGATCCGATTGGAGCGATCAAAACCTGGTTTCGTGTGCTCAAGCCGGGCGGTGTGTTGTTCATGAGTATTCCTGATCGACGTTTTACTTTTGACTTCAATCGCAAGGTCACACCGCTGACACATCTGTTCGCGGATCACGAGCAGGGACCGGCGTGGTCGCGAGAAGCACACTTGAAGGAACTTGAAGATGAGTATCGCAGCACTTACAACGTGCAGGACGATCAGACATTGGATCTACTGATGAATTGGCAGCGCGAAGGTCGCGGTCATACGCACTTCCACGTGTGGACGCAGATTGAAATGCTCGAGATGATGCTCGCGCTCCGTCGTGCCGGGATTAGTTTCGATTTTGAGTGTTTCTGTGCGTATGAAATTGAAGGCACATTCGTCCTGCGAAAAGGTGCTCAAGACGGATCTGCCATCGCCGAGAAAAGCCTCCAGCAAGCGCGAGTGGAAATGGCGGAGCTAGTCGAGAGTATGCGAACGCCTACTGGAACATAACTGTAGGGGCGGCCCTCCGTGGCCGCCCTAGTCTGCGACTATTAACCTTCAACTCATTTAACGCCTATGCGGTCTTCTTCGTTTCGACGCTGAATTCTCTGGGGCTTGGTGATAAGACTAGGGCGGCCACGGAGGGCCGCCCCTACAATTACCCGCATTCTAGTGTTAAAATCTCCGCACTGATGACTACGGCTGAGCCAATAACTGAAGAGCAGGAAGTCTTTCTCAAACACATCCAGAAGAAGGGGCTGAAACGCACTACCCAGCGCGACCTCATTCTGGATGTTTTTCTGCGCACCGAAGAGCACCTCTCCAACGAAGACCTCTACCGCCTGGTGCAGAAGGAAGACCCAACCGTCGGCCAAACTACCGTCTATCGCACGCTGAAGTTGCTCACCGAAGCAGGCCTGGCGCGCGAGGTACGCTTCGGCGACGGCCGCGCGCACTACGAACACAACTACAAACATCAACACCACGATCACATGATCTGTTCGGAGTGTGGCAAGATCATCGAGTTTTTCTCAGCCGAACTCGAAGCTCTCCAGGACGCCATGGCCGCCAAACATAAATTCGAGATCACGCAACATCTCTTGCGGATCATCGGCGTTTGCGAAGATTGCCGGCGCGCGCAAAAACACGACGAACCAACACTCACCGCCGGTTCCTGATTTTGCAGAAGTCTCCTCGGGCTTTACACTAAGCTAAACAGTTCACATCAGGGTTTGGGAGGTTGGTATGAGTGTCTCGATCACATTTGAACCCTCCGGCATCAATGGGCTCGTCGCCGAAGGGACCTATATCATCGACGCTGCGCATCGCATGGGGGTGCCACTCGGCGCCGGCTGTACTGCCGGAAAAGGCGAGTGCCCGGCATGTGTGGTTTCGGTGAAGAGCGGCGCCGCTCTACTTTCGCCGCGGAGTCAGAATGAAGAACGGCAACTCGGTTTCGACCAGTTTGACCAAACACTGCGTTTGGCCTGTCAGGCGAAGATTGAGAATCATGGCGAGGTCGTAGTGATGGCCGCCGCTCGGCCGCAAGTGCAGAGCACGCCGGAAGACAACGAAGCCGAATTGAAAGAAAAGTTTGGCGCCTTACCGCTCGGTAGAAAAATCGCCACGCTCGCTCAGCTGGAAGCAATCACGATGTCACAAGCTTTTGACAGCGCGATCGAGAAACCGCTGGCATTCGGTTCAAAGGCTTTCGACTCAATCATGAATCGCCGCGCTGCACGCGCCCAAAGCGAAGAGAAGAAATAATGAGCGTAGCAAACGGCATTCGAAATCGCGTATTACTCTCGGCGATTGCGTTATCAATGCCGCTGCTCTTTGCCGCCTGCCCGAAAGATAATCCACCGCCGCGGCCGCGCGCGGGCATGTCCACAACTTCGCGTCCGGTCATGCCGCCGACGCCGGCGGTTATCGCAGCGTTCAACGGCGAACGTGCGATGGACCATGTGCGCAAGCAGATTGACTTTGGACCACGGCCGCCCGACAGCGAGCAACTCACCAAAACACGTGCTTACATCGTTAGTGAGTTGAAGTCGTACGGCCTGACTGTTTCACTTGACGAGTTCACCGCCAGCACGCCGCAGGGCAACAAAAAAATGGTAAACCTCGTCGGTGAGATTGCGGGTGAAACAAATACCCTCGTCCTGCTCACGAGCCACTACGACACGAAGTTTTACAAAGACATGCATTTTGTCGGCGCTAACGATCCGGCTGCGTCAGTCGCGACGCTGCTCGAGATCGGGCGTGTACTCGGCAGCAAAAAAGAGAAACCGAAAGTGACCTATCGCTTCGTGTTCTTTGACGGTGAAGAGGCTTTCTGTGATGGATGGTCTGATTGCGGCAATGAAGAACATCCGGATAACACCTACGGCAGTCGCAACTACGTGAGCCAACTTTCCAAACAAGGCGTGCTCAACAATACGAAGGCGATGATCCTGCTCGACATGATCGGTTACAAGAAACTGGAATTAGGCCGCGACACGCTGAGCACCCGTTGGCTGCAGGACCTTATCTGGCAAACCGCGCGTGAACTTGGACATGACAAAATATTTCTCGAGCGTGAAGAAAGTGTCGGCGGCGACGATCACGAACCATTTTTACGTGCCGGTATTCCCGCGGTCGATCTGATTCAACTGTCGTCGTATCCACACTGGCACAAGGCTGACGACACGATCGATAAGATCTCGCCGCAGAGTATGAAGGTAGTGGGCGAAACTGTGCTGGCGAGCTTGCCGAAGATCGTGGAGCGAATCACGAAAGAAAAATAGCCACAGATAAATCCGTGGCTAAAATTGCTGATTATGAAACGAATCGCGGTTATTCCTGGTGATGGCATTGGTCCGGAAGTGTTGCGCGAGGCGGTTCGCGTACTGCGTCATTTGCAGCAGACCAGAGGACTCGAACTGGAATTTGTCGACTTCGATTGGGGGGCGGAGAAGTTTCTTCGCGACGGCATCACTTTGCCTCCCGGCGCACTCGAGATGTTGACGGCGGAGTTTGACGCGATTCTCGCCGGCGCGTTTGGCGATCCGCGAGTTCCCAGCAACAAGCATGCGGAAGATATTTTGCTGGGCATGCGTCGCGGACTCGATCTGTATATCAATCTCCGCCCAGTGCGTTTGCTGAACGAGCGTCTCACGCCTCTGCGCGATCGCAGGAGTGACGAGATCAACTTCGTAGTCTTTCGCGAAAACACTGAAGGCGCATACTGCGCGGCGGGCGGTTTTTTGAAACACGGAACTGCCGACGAAATTGCGCTGCAGGACGAAATCAACACGCGTCGCGGTGTGGAGCGGATCATCGTCGCTGCTTTTGAATATGCACGCGCCAATGGTCGCAAGCGAGTGACGATGGCCGACAAGTCAAACGTGCAGCGTTTTGGCGGCGATCTGTGGCAACGAGTTTTTAAGGAAGTCGCCGCCGGTTATCCGGAGATCACGGCCAATCATCAATACGTCGATGCGATGGCAATGTATATGGTGCTCGATCCCTCGCAGTATGAAGTGATCGTGAGTAACAACCTTTTTGGCGATATTCTGACCGATCTCGGTGCGGCGATTCAGGGCGGGCTTGGTCTGGCGGCTTCGGGAAATATTCATCCCGGAAGAGTTTCGCTTTTCGAACCGGTGCACGGCAGTGCGCCACCGCTTGCCGGTAAAGGAGTTGCGAATCCGATTGGATCTATTCTGACTTCCGCGATGATGCTAGAATACCTGGGCTTCCAAAAGTTGAGTGATGAAATAGAGAACGCCGTCCGCGGCGCGATCTCTGCGAACGAAACCACCAGAGATCTTGGCGGACAACTCTCTACCGAACAGGCCGGCGCAGCCATCATCGCGCGACTCGGAGCACCGTGAAGTTGCAGTAGAAGTGGAGGGGTTTTATGACGAGCACTGGGAAACTCACGACAAAGGCGATCGCGATTATTGTGGTGGTAGCGATGCTTGCGGGAGTGGGGATTCCACCCATAATTCTGGTGCTCATGACTGGCGCGGTTTTTGTTATCTGGCTGGGGACGCGTCGCGCTCAGGCCCGGGAGGTCGAGCGAGTCTTTGAATTTTATATTGCGGCCGACGCCATCCTGCGCGAAGAAGAACGACGATGGTACGGGTTTGAGATCGCGGAAGTGATCGAGCATGGCGAAAGCGTGCTCGAGATCCTGCCCGATCCGCCGCCGTTGAGTTTTTACGCGCTAGGTGCTTTGTACCAACGTCTCGGCAATCACGAAGCAACAGTTGAATACCTTTCGCGTTTGACCGGGGACGACGCTGCTGACGAAACGCATCGCATTACGCCGTCGCCGCAATTGCGGCGTTACGTGTCGATGTTGCGACGGATTGAATTTCATCCGTCTACTGCGCCACAAATCCTGGCGGCAATCAGAAGTTTGGAACGAGCGCGACAACGGCAGGCGGGGAAAATGTTACTGGAAAGCCGCGGCCAGGTGGATACCGGCAAGCGCAGCGCGAAGAATGAGAAAGCAATAGACGAAATGACTTTTGCTGCTTCGTCGCCGCTGAGTGAAATCTCCGCGCCGCCACCGATTTCGAAAGTGCTGCAAGACGTTTACCAGGACGAAACACGAGCCAACTAACGCGAGCATCGCTTGTTTGAATCCCTGACAGCGGAAATCATTGCCATCGGATCGGAGCTGCTGGCTCCCGATCGCACTGACACGAACAGTCTCTGGCTTACCGAACATCTCAACCGCCTCGGCATTGAAGTAAAACTCAAAACCATCGTCGGCGACGACGATGCTCGCCTCGAAGAAACCATCAAAGACGCAGTGCGCCGCTCGAAGGTAGTGATCACTACCGGCGGACTTGGTCCAACCGAAGACGACATCACCCGCAAGATCACTGCGCGCGCGCTCGGACGCCGGCTCCTGCTCGATGAAAACCTGCTGGAAGAAATTCGCCGGCGTTTTCAGAGTTTTGGCGTCGTGATGCCGGAGCGAAATTCACGCCAGGCGATGGTGATTGAAGATGCGGAGGTGTTGCCGAATCCAAACGGTACCGCTCCCGGCATGTTTCTCGATCACAAGGGAACCGCGGTCGTATTGCTTCCTGGTCCACCACGTGAGATGCAACCAATGTTTGGGAATCACGTAGCGGAGCGGCTCGCGGGACGTGCGGGAAGTTTGCGCGTGATGCGACGGATGTTGCGCGTTGCGGGCCTGGGCGAGTCGGCTGTTGACGAAAAGATTGCTCCGATTTACACGCAGTACGACAATCCGGTGACGACGATCCTGTTTAATAAAACTGAGATCGAGATCCATTTCACGGCGCGTGGTCGCACCGAGAAAGAAGCTACTGATTTGCTCGATCGCTTGTCGTCACAGATTGAAGAACGTTTGGGCAATGTGGTGTTTTCGTTTGCCGGTGAAACGATGGAGGAAGTGGTTGGCCTGAAGCTTTCGCTCGGCGGTTACACGCTGGGAGTCGCGGAGAGTTGCACCGGAGGTTTGGTGGCGCAACGAATCACTGACGTGCCGGGATCGTCGAAGTACTTCATCGAAGGCGTGGTTACTTATGCGAATGAAGCCAAGACGCGAACGCTTGGGGTTGAACCGATGTTACTGCTTGAGCACGGTGCGGTGAGCGGGCCGGTGGCCGAGGCGATGGCGGAAGGTATTCGGAAGCGGGCGGGAACTGACTTTGGTTTGGCGATCACGGGAATTGCTGGTCCAGGTGGAGGAACTGAAGAGAAACCGGTGGGCACTGTTTTCATCGCACTCGCCGATAACGTCAAGACCGAACATCGACGGCTGAACCTGCCTGGTGATCGCAACCTGGTTCGCTGGCGTGCCTCCCAGGCCGCGCTGGATCTTTTGAGACGAAGACTTCTTTAATCATCTTGTGAATCTTGTTAATCATGTAAATCCTGTTAACAAGATTTTCAGGATGAACAAGATTTACAAGATGTGGTTGGAGTTGTTCATTGCAACTATTGCTTGTCGTTGTCATCGCTTATCTGCTGGGATCGATTCCGTTTGGTTATTTGATTGTGCGGCGTAAGGTCGGTGACGACATTCGGGCGACGGGTTCGGGTGGGACGGGAGCGACGAATGTATCGCGTCGCGCAGGCAAGGTCGCGGGAGTTCTTACGCTTCTGCTCGATGCGGTTAAAGGGGCGGTTGCGGTGCTGATGGCGCGTATGTTGTTTTCCGCTTCAGGGAATGTTGATTGGATTCTGGCAGCGGCGGCGATAGCGGTTATTGTCGGTCACATTTTCCCGGTTTGGTTGAGGTTTCGCGGTGGCAAGGGCGTCGCAACCGGGGTGGGCGTATTTCTGATTCTGGCCCCCATCGCATTATTGTGCGCGGGTATCATCTTTGTAGCGATCGTTTTGTTCACGCGATTTGTTTCGCTTGGGTCAATAGTTGCTGCGGCAGTGATTCCACTGCTTATCTGGTTACAAACTGTCTTCGTCGAACCCGTGGCTGACTTGCGTCCGCTGATGATGGCGGCCATTAGTGGTGCCGCGCTGATCGTGTTTGCACACCGAGGAAACATCGCGCGTTTGGCACGCGGATCTGAAGCGAGACTATGAAACAGGTCGCAATCGTTGGAGCCGGAAGCTGGGGAACGGCATTGGCGATCGTTGCTGCGCGAGCGGGACACAGCGTTCGTCTCTGGTCGCGAAACGCCGAGGTTGTTAGTTCGATCAACCAAGAGCGTGTTAATTCAAGTTATCTGCGCGGTGTGTCGATACCGGATGCCGTTAACGCGACTGACGACCTCGGAGCAGCACTCGAGCGAGCGGAGATGGTCTTGCTCGCGGTGCCTTCTCACGCTGCACGAGAGACGTTAACGCAGATGTCGCCGTTTTTAGTTGATGGAGCGATTGTTGTCAGCGTAACCAAGGGTATTGAAATCGAAAGCGGCAAACGAATTTCAGAGATTGCGAAAGAAACCATTTCCAGCGCGCATCCATTCGTCTGTTTGTCTGGTCCATCGTTCGCCAAAGAGGTGGTCGCTGGTCATCCAACGGCAATTGTCGCCGCCAGCAGAGACGACGCGGCTGCTCATGCAGTTCAGAATGATTTGAGTTTTGGGAATCTGCGCATCTACACGAACGCCGATCTCGTGGGCACCGAACTCGGTGGCTCCATCAAGAACGTAATGGCTATTGCGGCGGGCATGACCGCGGGTCTAGGGTTTGGTGCAAACAGCGTCGCGGCTTTGATCACGCGTGGACTCGCGGAGATCACAAGGTTGGCGCGTCGTGAAGGCGCGCAGTTGGAAACGTTGATGGGTCTCGCCGTACTGGGTGATCTTGTATTGACCTGTACCGGAAATCTTTCGCGCAATCGATTCGTTGGCGAAGAACTAGGCAAGGGAAGAACACTCGATGCGATCTGCGCGGAGATGAATGAAGTTGCGGAAGGTATCAAGACCGCCCGCGCGGTGAAGAACCTGGCCGACCGCGCCGGACTCGAAATGCCCATCACAAACGAAGTAAATGCGGTGCTTTACGACGCGAAACCGGCACGCGATGCAGTCGCGGAATTAATGAGCCGGCCACTTCGCGAAGAGAGAAATTAGCCACGGATTTCACGGATCAAAAACGGATTTATCAGTGAGGATCAGAACAAAATCCGTGTAATCCGTGGCCAAATATAAATAAAGGAGCCCCATCCGAAATGTTCAAACGCGCTCTCCTGTGTCTTGTTTTTGCACTGACTTTTTCAACGCTGATTCAAGCCCAAACTACTACACGGCCACCCGACCCGTTGAAGGCGTTGCAGTACCGGAGCATTGGTCCATATCGCGGCGGACGCTCGGCGGCCGTAGCCGGTGTTCCGTCGCAGCCGTTTGTTTATTACTACGGCGCGACCGGTGGTGGCGTCTGGAAAACCACCGACGGCGGAATCAACTGGGAATCGGTGAGTGATGGATCAGTGTTCGGCACGGGCTCAGTCGGCGCGATTGCAGTCGCTGATTCCGATCCCAACACGATTTATGTCGGCATGGGTGAGTCGCCGATCCGCGGCAACGTTTCGCACGGCGACGGAGTTTACAAGTCAAACGATGCCGGCAAGACGTGGAAGCGCGTTGGTCTTGAAGACACGCGTCAGATTCCGCGAATCAGAGTTCATCCGAAGAATCCCGATCTGGTTTACGTCGCAGCACTGGGCCATATCTGGGGACCAAACGATCAGCGTGGCGTGTTTCGTTCAAAGGATGGAGGCAAAACGTGGGAGCGCATTTTTAATCGTGGCAACAAAGCAGGCGCGATCGATCTGGTCATGGATCCCTCAAATTCAAACATCCTCTATGCAGGGTTCTGGGAGGTCTATCGCAAGCCCTGGACGCTCGAGAGTGGTGGACCAGGCAGCGGCATCTTCAAATCAACTGACGGTGGCGATACATGGACTGAACTGACTCGCAACCCAGGCTTGCCCCGGGGAATGGTTGGGAAGGTGGGCATCACCGTGTCGCCGGCGAATCCCGAGCGCGTTTGGGCTCTCGTCGAAGCCGAAGATGGCGGCATGTTTCGTTCCGATAACGGCGGCGCGACCTGGACCAAAGTCAATGAAGAGCGTCGCTTGCGCCAGCGCGCCTGGTATTACACCCGCATCTATGCCGATACGAAGAACGTCGATTCGGTTTACGTTTTGAATGTGGGTTTCTTTAAGTCGAACGATGGCGGTCGCACTTTCGCAACGATTGGTACGCCGCACAGCGATAATCACGATCTGTGGATCGCTCCTGACGATCCTAATCGCATGATCGAGAGTAACGACGGCGGCGCTAACGTCACATTTAATGGCGGCCGAAGTTGGACCGAGCAGGATCAACCGACGGCACAGTTTTATCGCGTCGCGCTCGACAACGATTTTCCTTACAACGTTTACGGTGCGCAGCAGGACAACTCAACCATGAAGATCGCCAGCCGCACTACCGGTGGCGGGATTGGGACCAGCGACTGGCATGATGTTGGTGGTGGTGAGTCGGGTTGGATTGCGCCATCGCCGAAGGATTCCGACATCGTTTATGCGGGTTCTTACGGTGGTTTGACGACACGTTACGATCATCGTACCGGGCAGGAACGCAACATCAGTCCTTATCCCAACAATCCGATGGGGGCCGGCGCGGATGTTTTGAAGTACAGATTCCAGTGGAATTTCCCCATCGTCTTTTCGCCGCACGATCCGAACACGCTGTACGCTGCGGCTAATGTGCTGTTCAAAAGTACGGACGAGGGCAGTAGCTGGCAGATCATCAGCCCTGATTTGACGCGTAACGATAAATCGAAACAGGGCGCGTCCGGTGGTCCAATTACAAAAGACAACACCAGCGTTGAATACTACGCCACGATCTTCGCTTTGATGGAGTCGCCGGTTCAGGCGGGAACTATCTGGTCCGGCAGCGACGATGGAATGGTCCAACTCACGCGCGATGCTGGTAAGAATTGGTCCGACGTTACGCCTCCCAAGGGCATCATGCCCGAGTGGATTCAGATCAATTCACTCGAAGCTTCGCCGCACGATGCCGGTACCGCGTATCTGGCGGGAACGATGTACAAGTGGGACGACAATAAACCGTACCTTTACCGCACCACCGACTACGGCAAGACCTGGAAGAAGATCACAAACGGCATTCCCGATCACGCATTCACGCGTGTGATTCGCGAGGATCCAAACAAACGCGGTCTGCTGTATGCCGGAACCGAAACGGGCATGTATGTGTCGTTTGACAATGGCGAGCGCTGGCAGTCGTTTCAACTCAATCTGCCGGTGGTGCCGATCACGGATCTCGCAATCCAGAAACGCGAGAAGGAGCTGGTGGTTGCCACCCAGGGACGTTCGTTCTGGATCCTCGACGACCTGCCGTTGCTGCATCAGATGATCGATGGCGGTGGTTTTAGTGCGGCGGGAGAAACGCGACTTTATAAACCGAAGGAAAGTTATCGCATGCCGGGTGGCGGTGGTTTTCCGCTTGGGCCAACCGCGACTGTCGGCCGAAATCCGGCGAACGGCGTGGTGGTCTATTACTCGTTAAAGGCGAAACCGACTGCCGATATGGACCTCGAGTTTTTCGATGCGACAGGGAAGTCGATTCGGAAGTTTACGGCGCGTGTGCGTCGTGGTCCTGAAGGAGGGACGCCGCAAGGCCCGCCACCGGGTGAAGGCGGGTTTGGTGGCGGTGGTGCGCCGCCGCTACCGACAGACGTTGGCTTGAATCGATTTGTGTGGGATCCGAGATACTCCGACGCGGTGCGTTTCCCCGGGATGATTCTTTGGGCGGGCGAGGTGCGTGGTCCAAAGCTGGTGCCGGGAACGTATCAGGTGAAACTCACCGTTGACGGCAAGACGCACACGCAGAACTTTGAGATCAAACCCGATCCGCGTGTTACCACGACGGCTGCGGATTATGCCAAACAACTCGAACTTGGTTTGAAGATTCGCGACAAGTTGAGTGAGACGCATAACGCTATCCTGCAGATTCGCGAAGTGCGCAGGCAGGTTGAGGATCTGTTGAAACGTGTGGCGGGTCAACCGAATTTCAAGGTGATCGACGATGCCGGAACGGCTCTGAACAAGAACCTGACTGCGGTTGAGGAAACGCTCTATCAGACCAAGAATCAGAGCAATCAGGATCCGTTGAATTATCCGATCCGGTTGAATAATAAGCTCGCGGCGCTTGGAGGTGTGGTGGGTAGTGCGGAAGCCGCGCCGACGGCGCAATCACATGCGGTTTATGATGAGTTGGTGACGCAGATCGATGCGCAGTTGCAGCGATTGGCGCAGTTGATGCGAACCGATGTGCCGGCGTTTAATCAGCTCGTCCGCGAGCAGAATATTCCGGCGGTTGTGATAAAGCCGCAGGGTACAAATCCGTAAGAAAAGTGTCTCTCGCAGCGACGCGGCGGCGCAACGACAGCCTGGATCGTTGCGCCGCTGCGCCGTTGCGGGAGAAAATCTGTAACGTATGCAGAAACCCGTAACCGCCAAAGAACTCGCAACCTTAACTGAAGCAAAATTCACCGGTGACGAATCACTCGAAATCACCGACGTCAGCCACGATTCGCGTCGCGTAACCAACGGAACGCTTTTCACTGCTGTAACGGGCGCATTGTTTGACGCGCACAAGTTTGTCCCGCAAGTGATGGACCAGGGCGCCGCGGGCGTGTTGTCAGAACGCCCTGTCCCTGAAGATTTCTCAGGCGTGTGGCTTCAGGTCGCAGACATCCGCTGCGCGATGGCGCGTGCTGCTGCCGCAGTGCATCATCATCCTTCACGCGAACTACAACTCGCCGGCATCACCGGAACTAACGGTAAAACCACCACGGCTTACCTGATCGCTTCAATTCCTGAAGAGGCGGGTGAGCTTGTCGCGATGACCGGCACGGTTGAGTATCGTCTCGGCAAAGAGCGACTAAAAGCTGATCGCACCACGCCTGAAGCAACCGACATGCAGCGACTGCTGCGCCGTGCCGTTGAGATTGGTTGTCGTACCGCGGTGATGGAAGCCTCGTCGCAGGCAATGGATTTTCGGCGATGTGATGAGCTCGAATACGCGGTGGCGGTTTTCAGTAATCTCACACGCGACCACCTCGATTATCACAAGACGATGGAGAACTACTGGTACGCCAAGCAGCGACTGTTTGACGGTCGTTTGGGAAGCAAGCCGCGAAATTCGATTATCAACATCGACGATCCGTACGGTCGTGAACTCGCAGCCAGTCTCGAGAAACAAGGTTTGCGTGTTATTCGTTACGCGGTGAATGGCGACGCGGAGATCAAGGCCCACAATCCGGAGTTTTCGTTGAGCGGGATGAAGTTCCGTTTGTCGACGCCGGATGGAGAGCGCGATTTTGAGTCGCCGCTGGTTGGTCCGCCTCATGTTTACAACACACTGGCTGCGGTCGCGAGTGGTCTGGCGCTCGGTTACAGCCTCGATGTGGTGACGTCGGCGTTAAAGAAATGTACGGGCGCGCCGGGCCGGTTCGAGCGCGTGATGCATGATGGTGGTTTTTCAGTGGTGGTTGATTATGCGCACACCGATGATGCGCTGTTGAATGTGTTGCGCACGGCACGCGAAGTGGTGCAGGGAAAGATCATCACGGTGTTTGGATGTGGTGGCGATCGCGATCCCAGCAAACGTGCGCCGATGGGTGAAGCGGCGGGAAGTTTGAGTGATGTAGTAATTCTGACTTCCGATAATCCGCGCACGGAAGATCCGGAGCAGATTCTTTGCGACGCGGAAGAGGGAATTCAGAAGACCGGCAAACCCTACCGCAAGATCGCCGATCGTACCGAGGCGATTCACCAGGCGATTGCTGAAGCTGGCGAAGGCGATCTGGTGTTAATCGCAGGGAAGGGGCATGAGGATTATCAGATCATTGGGCGCGAGACTTTTCATTTTGATGATAAGGAAGTCGCGCGTGCCGCTCTATCGCAACGTAGTTAGATAAAAATTTACAAGATTTTCAGGATTAACGAGATAAATCTTATCCATCTTGAAAATCTTGTTGAAGCCGAACTCGCATCGCCAAGCCATCATGAAGCTTTTCTTACTCCTGCTTTTAATTGCTGTCCCAGCAGCCGCTCAAACCTCCAAGCAGCAATACGGTCCAGCTACAACCGTCGCCAATATCAAGTCAACATCAATCACTGAAAGCAGTGGTCTGGTTGCCGCTCGTACAACGCCGGGTGCCTACTGGACCCACAACGATTCAGGTGACGGTCCATTCATTTATGCTATTGATTCGCAGGGCAATTCCTTCGGCGTGTTTCGCGTTCAGGGGGCGCAGGCCCGTGATTGGGAAGACATGGCCGCCGGGCCTGGACCACAAGCCGGCAAATCGTATTTGTATGCCGGCGACATTGGCGACAACAATGAAGCACGCGCGGAAATTGTCGTTTATCGTGTTCCAGAACCCACTCTGAATACCGCCACACGCAAGTTGACCAAGTCGAAACCGGGCACAACAGCACCCGCCGAAGCGATCAGGTTGAAATATCCTGACGGGGCTCACGACGCTGAAGCCCTCTTGGTCCATCCACAAACGGGCAATATCTACATCGTTACCAAAAAGTTGCTGGTTAACGCGACCGTCTATGAAGCCGCTGCTCCATTTTCCGCGGGCAAGGTGATCACGATGATGCGGATTGGCGAAGTGCGTGTGCCGAGTTTGTTTGGCGGGGCTATTACCGGCGGCAGCATTTCACCTGACGGGCGACGCGTCGCGTTGTGTGATTATTTTCAGGGTTACGAAGCGGTATTGCCGTCGAATAGCCGCGACTTTAATGACATCTGGAAGGAACGATTGACGGGCTTCGACCTTGGTAAACGAAAGCAGGGCGAAGCGATCACATACCGCCTCGATGGCAACGCGCTGCTCGCTACGAGTGAAGGAAAACAGCCGCCTCTATTTCAGGTTGAACGCTTGCGCCCCAGCAGGAAGTAAATCGGTAATCCCACCAAAATCAACGCTAAACCGATGCCACTCTGTCGCGGTTTGTCGTAGATCGTCTGCAGGATTAGCCACGACGAAACCAAAATGAAGAGTATCGGCACAACCGGGTATCCCCATGTTCGGTAAGTGCGTTCAGCGTTTGGCTCGGTGCGCCGGAAGATGAACACCGCGCCGGTGACGAGCGCATAGAACATCGTTAAAGCAAAGATTGCGTAGTCAGTGATAGTGTCGTAAGACGCCGAAAAAGCGAGTACGACGAGACACGCCAAAACACATTGCGTCAAAAGCGCTCTAACCGGCACGTGAGTGTGTTGCGAAACGTGGGCCAAAGCTCGCGGCGCCAAACCATCTTTCGCCAGCGCGTAAGGCACGCGTGCGGTTGCAAGTACGGAAGCATGGAGCGCGCCAAATGAAGAAGTCATCATCGCCGCTGCCATCAACGTGACGGCGCTGGCACCCAGTAATCTTCTGACGACTTCAGCCGCGACTGACGACGATTCAGGAACGTCGGCAATCTGCGTCGGCGTGAGCACGTGGTAGTAGCTCAAATTCACAAACAGGTAGAGCGCCATCACCAGCAGACCGCCACCGATCAAAGCAAGCGGTAGATTGCGTCCCGGATTCTTCACTTCACCGGCGAGGAACGTGATGTTGTTCCAGCCGTCATAGGCCCACAACGCGCCGATCATTGCGGCGGCCAATCCGGCCACACCGCCGGTCGTGGTATGAACGTTTTCGCAAGCTCCCCCAACGTTTGCCAGACTGAGATTGCCCCAGTCGCCATTGGCGTAAAAGAATGCGCCAAAGCCGACCCCGAGCAGCAAAACGATCTTCAGGCCGGTAAGCACACTGGCGAATCCGCCACTCACACGCACCGCGGCGCAATTGATGAGCGTGGTGACGATGATTGCGCTCAGCGCAACTATTTCGAGTCGCCCGAAGGAAAGTTGATGCCCACCGGGCAAGGTGTATTGAAAGTAGCTGTATTTAAGGGCGCCACCTACGAGGTCGTTGAGAAAGATCGCGAAGCCGACGGCGAGCGCAGCCGCGGAAGCGGTACGCGCGACGAACCACTGCGTCCACCCGTACACAAACCCCATCGCTCGTCCATAAGCATCACGCACAATGCTGTACTCACCCGCAGCGTCCGGTTTCATCGCGAGCAGTTCCGCATAGGTGAGGGCGCCCGCAAGTGACAGCAATCCGGCAAACACCCAAACCATTAACGCTTTTCCGGGACTGCCGACGTTGCACGTAACCACACGCGCCTTGAGAAACACGCCGGTGCCGATGATGTTGGCGACGTTAACTGAGATTGCCGCGATCAATCCCAGGCCACGGATGAGTTGTGTGTGTTGGGTCTGCATATTGGTCCGCAGATCACGCAGGTTACACGGACTATCTGTGCAATCTGTGGATCAGTATCCGAGATCGTTTGTGATTAGATCTTCGTAGGTGTCGCGCCGGCGAATCAGTTCGGCGCTACCGTCTTTACGCACGAGCACCGCCGCCGGTAACGGCCGGCCGTTGTAGTGAAACATCTGCGCCAGAGAATAAGCGCCGCAATTGAGTAGTGCGAGCACCTCGCCTGGTCCAACATCGTCAGGCAGCTTGCGATAGTCAGGCAAACGCCCTTCCCGTTCGATATCGAAATAGACGTCGCCCGAATCGCATAATGGACCAGCCACTTTGTAATCACGAGCATACGGCGCACCCGCGCGCGAGGCCGAGATTAGATGGTAGTACCACTTGTAATTGTTCATCGAGAGCATGATGTTGTAACCGGCGTCGGTCAACAACCATACGTCTCCGGTTTCGGGCCGGCTCTTGATGTTTCGAACGGTAGTCAACACCAGACCCGCATCGGCAATGACACTGCGGCCGGGTTCCAGCAGGATCGTCACTTTATCGAGCAGGTGTTCAGCGTCAGCAATGCGTGCCGATTCGCGCGCGACTCGGAGCGCCTCGCTGAGCACCGCGGAAGGCTCGAGTTCAGCGCCGAGCATGTCGCGTTCATGTTCCGGGAGTTGATCTGCCTGCGAACGATCGCGCAGGTAGTTAACGGGAATGCCGCCGCCGAGATTGATGTGCTCGAGCGTGTGTCCGGTTTCGCGATGAATCGTGACCAGGTGTTCCCACATGCTCTTGAAGGCTTCGGCGAATGGTTCAACGTCAGGTGTTTGCGAACCAACGTGAATATGAATGCCGCAAACGTGGATCAGTTCGGGATTCTGCAGACCGCGTCGAAACGCGGTCAAAACTTCCGACGACGAGATACCGAACTTCGAAGTCAAGAGCGCGGTTTGCAAACCGAGGTGCGAGCGCGTGCCGATCTCCGGCACCAGCCGGAGAGTTATGCGTGCTGGTCCAACCTGTTCACCGTTCGCGCGCAGGCGCTGTACGGATTGTTCGACCAGATCGATCTCGTAGATGGAATCGACGTTGATGGCGTAGATGCCGGCGCGCACGGCTTCGTCGATCTCGTCGTCTGACTTGCTGGTGCCGTTAAAGATTATTTGATCCGGCCTGAAGCCGACGCGCAACGCTTTGAAGAGTTCGCCTCCGCTGTTGACCTCGATGTCGATGCCAGAGTCAAGCACGACATTGAGAATCGCCATGTTGGAGTTTGCTTTGGATGCATAGCAAAACTTGATGGGGCGATCGACTGAGTCGGCGGCGAGTTTTAGCCGGTTGATATTGTCGGCGATCCGTTTTTCAGAGAAGACGAATAAGGGCGAGTTGAATTCTTTTACCAGTTCCAGCGTGTCCGCGCCGTTGACGGTCAGATGATCGTTGTGCACTTCGAGATAACCGGGAATGCACCACGCGGGACACAATGTAGCTGTTCCAGTTGACATGTTTAGAAGCGACTCCAGGGGTTGATTATCGCCACGGACAAACACGGATGACACGGATCAGAAAGAACCAGGTAAGGACTCTTGACCTCACCACTTCTTTCTAATCTGTGTCATCCGTGTTTATCTGTGGCTTAATTTGAACGAACGAAACTGTAACTCAATGTGCCGCTTACGCGGACCGGTTCACCCATCATCAGCGTCGGCGAAAACCTCGCGAGACGAGCAGCATTAACTGCCGGTACATGAAGATGTTGCGGACCTGAGAGCGCGCGCGCTTCGACTACGCTGCCTTGCTCGTCGATCAGGATTTGGACCAGCACCACACCGGTGGCCTCACCAGCCGGAACTTCCGGTAGCGGCAGGTAAATAGCCTTGCCATTCAACATGCCACCCGAGATGGGTCGTTTTTGATTTGGATCTGGTTTCTGATTCGGATTCTGATTCGGTCCGGAAGTCGCTTGTTGACCACCAGCAGGCGCATTGCCCACAGTTCCTTCTACATTTGGGGAATTAGGATCGAGCACCTGCTCGCCCTTGGCGTCAACGCCCTGAACTTCGTTAGGACCCGCCTCTGATGCCACGGCAGCGGCCTTTGGCTCAGCTTGTCGCTCCGGAAGTTCGAACGAACTCAGGAATTTTTCGTCCAGCGCTTCGTCCTTTTTAGTGTTGAGCGAAATGATTGCGTAAAAACGTTTGCGGGTGACGAATGCGTTCAGCGAGCCACTCAAGTCGCCGAGCGTCATCTTGTAAGTTCTTCCCGTGTGACCATGAAACGGACGGCTGCTCACAAGAGTTAATTTGAGCAGTGTTTCCTTGGAGCGAATCTTGGAAGGGAAGAAATCTTTGAATGCGTCAACATAGGAGTTGAAACGCGCAAACTCGGTGTATTGCGCCGGATTGGATTTGATACCGCTCAACGACGTGATGGCAAGCACTGGTCCAGCCGATGACGTTGCCAGGTACAACCGCGCGCTGAGCTCCATTTTATGGTACGCAAACGTGGTAGATTCCGCCGTCCGGCTCTTCGGCATCGAGACAGTAAACTCTTCGTTTTCGGGGCTAAATGTTTCCCACTCAGTCCAGACCTGAGCCGTCTTCTGACCTTGCGCGGCGAATGCCGGGATAGTCAGTAAAAGAATTGCGAGTGCCCAATGTAAACGACGAGAATGCATGTCAATTACCTCCTTACTTTGTAGCTTGACCACGTGGAGTGCTGATTCACGCCCGTGTCTGGGTCGGGGGTTAATCAGTTGGATGTTCGCGACTCTATTATCTGGCTGGGAGACTGTCAAGCGTGGTTTTCTCGCGCGGCGGCGCAACGGCGCAGCGCAAAAGCCTCAAAGCTTTTTCAGCAGCAAATATAGGTTCGTTCGCTGCGTCGTTGCGCCGCCGCGCGAGAAATCATCCCGCAGCGATCTTCGCCTTCTCAGTTTCCACCAAAACGCGTCGCAAAATCTTCCCGGACGGTGACTTCGGAATCTTATCGACAAACTCGAGATGCCGGATTCGCTTGTGTGGCGCAACGCGCGACGCGACGAATTCCATTATCGCTTCCGGCGTTACCTCTTCGCGCAAGACGATGATTCCTTTCGGCACTTCTCCCGCTTCGTCATCCGGATACGGAATCACCGCCGCGTCGGCGACGCATGGATGCGTGAGCAACACTGCCTCGAGTTCGGCCGGCGGCACTTGAAAGCCTTTGTACTTAATCAACTCCTTCGCGCGATCCACGATAAAGAAATGCCCGTCTTCGTCGGCGTAGCCGATATCTCCCGTATGAAGCCAGTTTTCCGAATCGATCGTCTGCGCGGTGGCGTCAGAATTATTGAGATAACCGCTCATGATCTGCGGTCCACGCATGCAGACTTCACCTTTTTGACCTGTACCAAGGGGCTCACCCGTTTCCAGATCGATGATCTTGCATTCCGTGTTTGGCGCCGGAACGCCAACCGAGCCAAACTTGATCGTCCCCGGCGGCGCGGGCGATGAGTGCGTCACCGGACTCGTCTCGGTCATTCCATAACCCTGGCGAATCGTGACACCGAGCCGGTCCATACACGCGCGCGTGAGTTCTTCACCCAGCGGCGCCGCCCCGGAAAAGATGGTGTGGAGCGCCGGTAGCTTGTAGTTGTCTACCACCGGATGCTTGCTCAGGGCCAATACGATCGGCGGCACCAGGTGGGCCATCGTAACTTCGTAATCCTGCACTGCCTGAAGAAACGATTCGAGTTCAAAACGCGGCATCGTCACGACCGTTGCGCCGCAGTAAAGACCCATGTTCAGGACCACTACCAGACCGTAGATGTGAAACATTGGTAACACGCAGATTAGAGTGTCAGTCTCGTAGAAGTAGCTAAGGCCGTCCATCTGGCAGAGGTTGGCGACGAGATTTCGATGAGTGAGCATCACTCCTTTTGGAAGTCCGGTAGTGCCGCTTGAATAAGGCAATGCGATCAGATCTTCCGCCGGGTTGATCTCCACTTGAGTAGCGCGACCGTTATCGACTAGTAGTGAATCAAACGAGGTTGCGTTCGGCGCTGAACCAAACACAAAAACTTCTTCCAAGCCTGCATCGGCGGCGGCTTCCGTACCTTTCTCGATACAGGAGGGGACAGTTACCAGAAAGCGTGCGCCGGCGTCTTTGAGTTGATGTGCAATTTCGTGCCTGGTATAGAGCGGGTTGATTGGGGTGACGATTCCACCTAAAGTCGCAATCGCGTGAAACGCGATGCCATACTCGGGGCAGTTTGGACTCAGAATTCCGAATACATCGCCTTTTTTGAAGCCGCGTTGCGCAAGGTTATACGCTACGATGCTGATCTGCTCGGCTACTTGCGCATAGGTCAGCGTGCGCCCGGTGGTACCTTCAATCAGCGCCGGTTTATCGGCGAGTTCCTGGGCGCGTCGCAGTACGAAAGGCGTCAGCGCAGTTTCCGGGATTGTTACGTCAGAATATGGGCCTTTGATTATCATCGTGTTTACAGGATTTATGGCTTGCTTGGTTAATTTCGACAATTATGAAATCCTGTTGCCCGATACCTTAGCAGCATCATCACAGCTCTGAAAAGAGAAAACGAAATGGCTGAAGCCGCAAATCGTCCCCTCAGTATTGTTTGTCTGGCGACTTATTTCAAAGGCGCCGACTTCATCCGCGAGTGCAAGGCTCATGGTTGTCACGTGATTTTGATCACGAAAGAAAAGATGCTGAGCGAAGATTGGCCGCGAGAGAGTCTCGACGATCTGATCGCTGTGCCCAACGACGCTGGACCAGCACTGTTTATCGATCTGCTTGCGTTTCTGGCTCGCAAGATCAAGATTGATCGAGTGGTTGCGCTCGAGGAGTTTGACGTGGTGACGGCTGCTTTGATGCGCGAGCATTTATGTTTGCCGGGATTGAGTAGCTCGGCCGCTAAGATCTTTCGCGACAAACTGTCGATGGCGGTTCATAGTCAACGCGGCGGTATCAATGTGCCTGAGTTTGTGCCGCTGGTTAATCGTGAGGAAGTTGATGAGTACATGCGCCGCGTGCCCGGACCATGGGTGATCAAGCCACGCTCTGACGTTTCGGCGATTGGAATTCGGAAGGTAAGCGAACCGGAAGAAGTTTGGCAGGCCATCGATCAGATGAATGAACGTGAAAACCTGCGCGAGCGTGCTTCATACTATGTGCTGGCGCGTTTCATTCCCGGAGCGGTTTTTCACGTTGATTCAGTTGTAAACGACGGCAAGGTGATGTTTGCGGGCACGAACCAGTATGGCCGCCCGCCGATGCAAGTCGCGCATCAGGGTGGCGCTTATATCTCGCGTACGCTGCCGCGAGGATCGGCCGAAGAGAAGGAGCTCTTGAGTATCAATAAGAAATTGATACGAGCCCTCGGTCTCGAACGTGGCGCCACTCACGCCGAGTTCATCAAGAGTGATGCGGATGGAAAGTTTTACTTTCTCGAGATTGCGGCGCGCGTCGGTGGTGCTTACATTGCCGAAGTGCTTGAGGCTGCTTCTGGAGTAAATCTCTGGCGTGAATGGGCCAGGTTGGAACTCAGCGATGGTAAACGACCAACCAGGATCACACCCACGCGCAAGGAATACGCGGGAATTATTTTGTCGCTTGCGAAACAAGAGGCGCCCGACACTTCAGCCTACACCGAAGAAGAGATCACCTATCGCGTGAAGAAACGTCACCACGCCGGCCTCATCGTCCACTCCCCCCGTCTCGATCGCGTCAATCAACTATTAGATGACTACGGCCAGCGCTTCGCTGACGACTTCGTCGCCGTCGCCCCACCACCTGAAAGACCAGAGTGAACACGGATTACACGGATTAATTTAAAACGGATAGCCACGGAAAAATCCGTGCCTTCCTCCGTGTTAATCCGTGGCTGGTAATGGTTAGTTTCGGCTGCGCCAATAAAAGGGTCGGCGCTTCTGATTGGCTACCGCCAAAATTCGGATTTGATCAGATCTAACAGCAAACATGAGGCTGTAAGGAAATCTCTTCAGCACCTTACGGCGAATGTCCTTAATGACTACCGGTGAGGCCTCGGGATGTTGTCGAATGTAAGCAACTGCGGATTCGACGGCGGTGAGAAACCGCGAGCCTAAACCCTCTCTTCTTTCTTCCAGGAAAGTAATCGCATCATTCAACTCAAATTCCGCGAGCTCGTGAAAGCTCACTCTTTTGTTCATGAGAATCTTGCTCGAGCATCTTTGAACACATCTTCGGCGTCTCGCATGGACGCGGTTCCTGAGTCAAGCTCCGCGTCTCTGCGAACGGCTTCCTCGGCCCAAAGGCGACCGATCTCCTCCTCTGAAAGATCTTCGAGGCTTTTAATCAGTTTTTCAGCCAACTCCGCTCGTGCCTCTGGCTTTAGTTTTAGTGCTTCACTTTCGAGCTGTTCGCTTGTCATCCCTTCCTCCGTGTTAATCCGTGGCGGAACTTGGTTGCAGATATTTGTCCAGCCAGTCGAGCACGGTGTTGTACCAGAGATGGGAGTTTTGGGGTTTGAGGACCCAGTGGCCTTCGTCCGGGAAGATCAGGATCTTCGAGTCGATGCCTTTACGCTGGACCGCCGTGAACAGTTGCATGCCTTCGCCGATGGGAACGCGATAATCGAGTTCGCCGTGAATGATCAGGATTGGCGTGTTGAAGTTCTGCGCAAACTTGTGCGGTGACCAGCGCGCGTACATCGCCGGATTGCTCCAGGCGGTGCCTTTGAACTCCCACTCCGGAAACCACAGCTCTTCGGTGGTCCCGTACATACTTTCGAGGTTGTAAACACCATCGTGCGACACGAGCACTTTGAAGCGGAACCGCGGATCGTTGTTGTGTCCGAGGATCCAGTTGACCATGTATCCGCCATAACTCGCGCCCGCTGCACCGATGCGAGATCGATCTATATAAGGACTACGACGGAGAACATCCGCGACGCCGTTCATCAAGTCGACGTAAACCTTGCCGGCCCAGTCGCCGCTAATCTCGTTAACAAACTGCTGTCCATAGCCGGTCGAACCGCGCGGATTGGGCGTGAACACGACATAGCCTGCATTCGCAAACACCTGCGGATTCCAGCGATAACCCCAGTTGTCGTTCCACGCGCTTTGTGGTCCACCGTGAATCAACACCACGAGCGGGTATTTTTTGCTCGAGTCGAAATTGACCGGTTTGACTACAAAGCCGTGAACCTTCTTGCCCAGCGCTCCGGTCCACTCAATCTCTTCAGCAGCTTTGAGATTCTCGCTCGCAAGCAGTTGCGAGTTAACTGAAGTCAACGCCGTCAAACCGCTTCCGTCAAGGTTTGACGAAAAGATCTCAGCCGGCGCGGCATTGGAACTCGACGAGAAAACAAACGTTCGACCATCAGGTGTAATACGCAGACTGGTCGCAAAAACGTTATTGACGATCTTCTGCGGCACACCACCCGTGAAAGGAATCTTGAAGATCGGATGCTTACCGCGATCACCGGCGGCAAAATAGATCGTATTCCCATCCGGTGAAACGATCATTTCTTCAACCTGCAGATCGAATCCTTTTGTCAGTTCGACACTACTTCCATTCGCACGGTTGTAAGCCATCAAGCGCCAGCGATCGGCTTCGAAACCGGCTGTGGCTTGCGAACGATAGAGAATGAATTTTCCGTCGCGAGTGTAAACTGGACCAGCATCGTACCCACGATTGCGAATAGTGATATTCTTCGCCGCACCACCGTTCAATGGCATCACGAAGATGTCGCTGTTGGTGGAAATAGCTTCGACCTTGTCAGGGTTACGCAGATACGCGATCTCGGTTGAGTCAGGTGAGAAGGCGTAATCGACACCGGAGGCGGCGGCATAGGGAGGCGAATCGAAATCGCCACTCGTTATAGCGCGCGCCGTGCCGCCTTTACTCGACACTACGAAGACATGTGTGCGTTTGACGTCGCGCCATTCATCCCAATGCTTGTAGAGTAGTCGGGTAACGATGTGGGCTTTGACTTTGCTGCTTTCCGCTTGTTCGTCACGTTTCTTGTTGCAGTCGTCGTTGTTGCAGTCAGGGTAAACGTCAGAAGTGAATGCGATCCACTTGCCGTCAGGCGACCACACCGGGCCGGCAGCGCCGGTTGAGATTTTGGTGACCTGTTCTTTGTCGTCGCCGTCACTGTCCATCACCCAGATCTGACCGCCCGTGGTGTACGCGATCTTTTTACCGTCAGGAGACCAGCGAGGCGCCGACGAAGAACGATCGCCCGAGGTCAGCTGTTTCGTGCTGCCGCCATTGATTGAAGTCACATAGATCTGGTTCACGACCCGGTTGGCGTCAAAATTTACATCGCCGACCGTGAAGGCAACCTGTTTACCGTCAGGCGACAGTTGTGGATCCCCAACACGTCGCACCTTGAGCAGATCCTCAATGGTATAGGAACGGTTTTGGGCCACGGCGACTGAGCACAGTCCCACGATTAGAATGGCAAGGAGAGCAACAAAACGCTTCATAGAACTTCCTCAACAAGTGGAATTTGAATCAATAGGGAAAGCGTGGGGTATTATTGCACCAAACGGACCTTCGCGCACGTTTTGCTTGGTGCTTGGTGCTTGGTGCTTGGTGCTTTGTGCTTCGTGCTTTGTACTTTGTTCTTTGCCGCATAAAAAAACGAAGCACAAAGCACAAAGCACGAAGTACAAAGCACCAAGCACGAAGTACAAAGCACCAAGCACGAAGTACAAAGCACCAAGCACGAAGTACAAAGCACCAAGCACGAAGTACAAAGCACCAAGTACAAAGTACCAAGCAAAAATTTCAACCACCATGGTTCGTCGCATCATTGTCGCCCTCGTGAGACTTGCGCTGCGAATTTATTTTCAGCGCATCGAGGTCACAGGTGTCGAACACGTTCCTCTCAAAACGCCTGTAATCTTCGTACTGAATCATCCAAACGCGCTTGTCGATCCGGTCTTCCTGCTGTGTTTGGCGCCGCGAGACGTTTCGTTTCTGGCCAAGGCGCCGCTGTTTCGCATGCCTGTTATCGGATATCTGGTGAAGGCGCTGGATTCGTTGCCGGTCTATCGACGTCAGGATGAAGGCGAGGACGTCAGCAAAAACCAGGAAACATTCATCGCCGCACGAAAGCTACTGGCGCGCGGTGGAACGATTGCTATCTGTCCCGAAGGTGTTTCGCATGACGAGCCCGGCTTGAAGCCCATCAAAACCGGCACCGCGCGTATTTCGCTTGCGGCGGTATCAACCGGTGAGGTTTCGAATCTGAAGATCGTGCCGGCCGGTCTTTACTACACGTCAAAAACAAGTTTTCGGAGTGACGCACTGCTCTACTTTGGAAACCCGATCGACGTTGCTCCCGTTACGCTCGAACCGGATGGCACACCACCTCGCGATGTGGTGCGCGAATTGTCGGACAAAATCGAAAAGGCACTCCGTGCCGTGATACTCGACGCCAAGCACGAAGAGGAACTGCAAACTACCGCGCGTGCGGAACGGATCTTTTCGTCAGCAATCAACCACGGAAAAGACGACAGTCTTAAAGACGAACTACGTTTACAACAACGCTTCATCAAGGCCTATCCGATCCTGCAGTCGCTGCAGCCGGATCGCTTGCACCGGCTCGAGACGAGAATGAAGCGGTTTGAAGAGGAGTTGCATCAGGCGGGCGTCGATTCCGACGAGTTGTCACCGCCCAGTTCCACGCTCAAAGTTTTTACGACGATCGTACGGCGATCGATCATCTTTCTCTTGATGCTTGGACCGGCTGTAGTTGGCACGGTGGCTCATTATCCTGCTTACAAGCTTGGCGGTTTTCTCGCAAAGCGATTGTCGCGCGACTCTGACGACGTGATCTCAACGGTCAAGATCATCTCCGCGATGCTGTTGTTTCCGCTCACCTGGATCATTCTGACCGCAGTTGCATACATATTCTTCGGATGGCTGGCGGCACTGGCGGCGTTAGTGGTGATTCCGCCGGCGGGCTACGCTGCTATCGTGTTCTTTGAAGAGTTAGACGAATCGATAGCCGGCGTGCGGGTTTTGACGTTTTTCCTCGTACGACGGCGCTTCTTTGTCAGGTTGCTGGCAGAACGAAACGCAATTAGAGATGAGATCATCGCGCTGGGCAAAGAAACTCCGAGTGCCAGTGAGTAAACAGGTATTTGTGAGCAAGCGCGGTATTAGAACAGGGGGGAACCTGGGTTGACGCGAGGAGTAATGCTACTTCTTGCGCGCTTTGCTGCTCTTGGTAGCCTTGCCAGTCGATTTCTTTTTACTGCTTCGACCAGAGCTTACCGACCTTCCTTTTCGTCCCTCGCTGTTTAGTTTTCCCGCTTCCATCAGTTGTTCGTAAGCTCCGCGAACAACGTTTCGGGCGACCTTCAATGTGTTGGCAAGATCACGTTCACTGGGCAGTAAAGTTCCTGCTGCCAACGTTCCTGCATCGATCAATGTGTTTAGTTGTTCCCGAATCTGCCGGGTCATTGACTCCGGTCGCTTTCGGTTGACACGTACACTGAGTTTCGTAGCCATCGTTAGCTCCTTCAAGAATGAGTAATGTGGGGGTTCGTAAAGGATTCTATGCACCACTCATGCGAGTGTCAAACAGTTTTCTTTTCAATATGAAAAGGTTAGACCACCGTGAACTTGTCGTGATAGTGGTCCACAGATTAAACGGATGGAAGAGGGGACTATGACTGCACTATCCGCGGATCGGTTCAATTGGTAGTTTTGCTTGTTGCCAGGCGTCCCAGCCGCCGATGAGGGCGCGGGCTTTGGTCCAACCTGCTTGTCGAAGTTCCTGCGCCACCCGGGCGCTGGTCGCTTCGTTTGGTCAAGCGCAGTAGGCAATCAGCCAGGCCTCCTGAGGCAACTTGAGGCGGTGAGCCTGAGAAACCACGTGGTCGGGTAGCATTCTCACTGAACCTGTGGCCTGAGTATCGCTGGTCTCACGACTCCGCTCGGTCCGAACATCCAGAATTATGACTTTGTCTCCCGCTTCCTGGAGTTGCTTCATTTCCTCGATCGTGATGCTCTGCGTTCCGACCGTTTGTGGGGCCTCGACCACCGGCAGCGAGCGCGCTGGTTTTTCAGGCTCCGGCGCAGGCGGTTCTTCGGGCGGCTCTTCCGGACTGATTCGTGTAAGCAACATCGGCGAGGCGCCGTGAATAACGATCGAGACCAGGACGATCAACGCGGAAACGCGAAAGAGCCGGTCGCTTCCGGCAAGCCCGGCAAAGACCGGTAGTAGCACGAGCAGCAATGAACTCAGCCCGCTTGGTCCGAACCACGCAATCAGCAGACGACCACGACGATCCACTTTGGTTCCGATCAGTGTCAGGAGATAAATCGGCACCCGAATCAGCAAAGCGAACACGGCAAAAATCACTGTTCGCAAGTCTAAATCGGAAAAACCGCTCCAGATCAGCGAACTGCCAAAGATCACAAAAGTGAACAGCAGCATCATCTCTGCCGTAACGCCGCCATACTCGATGAAGCAGTCACAGAGTTCGACGTCGAGCGCAGCGATTGTCAAACCGGCTGCGAACGCGGCGAGAAAGCCACTGCCATGCACTGCTTCGGCCGCGGCATACGCTGAAAACGCGACGCCGAGCGAGTAGAGAGATTCGTAATCACGTCGCACGCCGATGCGTTTGCGGATCAAGTCGAGCGCGGAAACCGCGATCAATCCGATTGCGACTCCGGCGCCCGGGCCGAGAATAAATAGTCCGAAGCCCATCTTCGCAAAACCGCTGAGTGCGGTTGCGTGTTGGCCGGTTAAAGCGATCGCGACGACCACGATGGGCAGCAGTACTACATCGTTGAGTCCGCTTTCGAGTCGCAACGCCTGGCGTGCTTCGCTGGAAATGTCACGTCGTTGCAGCAGTCCGCGCAGAAGCACCGGATCGGTCGAGGCGAGTGCGGCGCCAAGAATCGCCGCGTGAGTAGCGGGAATGTTGAGCAACCACCAGCCTGCAAAAGCAGTCAGCGCGGCGCACACCATCGTGCCCGGACCGAGCATACGAAATGCGAGAGATGCGTGACGTCGCACCTCCTTGATACTGAGTGTTACCGCGTCAGTGAAGAGAACGAGAGTTAAGCTTAAGGTCGCTACCACCCTGAGAACCGGCGAATCGAGTGTCATATTAAAGACACCAAATCCCGCTGGTCCGAGTGCGGCGCCGATAAAAATAAAAACAGCGACGTGCGGCAAACCGGTTTTATCGACAACTCCCGAGAGTAGTGCCGACACAATGATGACGATGCCGATTAGGGCCAGACCTGCGACTAACGATTCCGAACTCATTTGTGGCCCATCGTAGCAACACACCACAAAAACGGGTAGTGCCCTAATTCAATTTCTTCTCTGTGCAAGCTCTGTGTTCTCTGTGTCTCTGTGGTTATAGGAATGTGCGACACAACAACCACAGAGACACAGAGAACACAGAGCCTGCACAGAGAAATCCAAAATAGGGCACTACCCAAAAACGCAAAAAGAGCAGGCTCACGAAAGGCACGGTTTCTTGTCTGAAAATGTTCTGTGCTTTCGGTGCCTTTTCGCGGCTCACGCTTTTTTGCTTGACATAACAACCTATATGGCGTGTGATAAGCGCCCGTAACCGCCTTTCAAAACCAACAAAGTAAGGACCGCAATGAACCTTTCATGGCTGGATTGGACGGTAATCGCCGCTTACTTCCTTTTCAATCTGGGTATCGGCCTCTATTACGCGCGTCGAGCGACCGGTAGCACGAGCGAGTTTTTCCTGTCAGGGCGCAATGTGCCCTGGTGGCTTGCCGGTACCTCAATGGTCGCCACGACATTTGCGGCTGACACACCGCTGGCAGTGACGGGGTTCGTTGCCAAAAACGGCATTGCCGGTAACTGGCTCTGGTGGAACTTCGTGATGAGCGGAATGCTCACGGTCTTTCTTTTTGCGCGCTTGTGGCGGCGAGCCGGCGTGATGACCGATATCGAGTTTGCCGAGCTGCGTTACTCCGGAAAGCCCGCTGCTTTTTTGCGCGGGTTTCGCGCGTTGTACCTCGGTCTGCCGATCAACTGCATCATCCTCGGATGGGTTAACCTCGCGATGGTGAAGATCCTGGAGATCACGCTCGGTGTGACTAAGACGGGCGCGATCATGATCGTGATCGGCATGCTCCTCTTTACGGCCTTTTACACTGCCATTTCCGGTCTCTGGGGTGTGCTGGTAACAGACCTCTTTCAGTTTGCACTCAAGATGGGAATGGTGATTGTGCTCGCTATTCTCGCAGTGAATGCCGTTGGCGGAATCGATCAGTTGAAAGCCAAGATCACCGCGATGGACGTTGCGAGTGGAACGGGAACACGTCTCGCCTTCTTTCCGGAATATGATTCCGTGTGGATGCCGGCGATCACCCTGTTTGTTTATCTCGGAGTGATTTGGTGGTCCACGTGGTATCCCGGCGCGGAACCGGGCGGCGGTGGTTACGTAGCGCAACGCATCTTCTCGGCAAAGAACGAGAAACACGGTTTACTCGCAACGCTTTGGTTCAACATCGCACATTACGCGTTGCGACCCTGGCCCTGGATCCTGACCGCGCTCGCATCGCTCATTCTTTATCCTGACTTAGTCGATAAGGAATCCGGCTATATCAAAACTCTGCTTGATCCCAATGTGTTCCCGACCTATCTGCGCGGATTCATGTTGGCTGCTTTTGCCGCCGCGTATATGTCAACTATCGGTACGCAACTCAATTGGGGCGCTTCATACGTTATCAACGACTTCTATCGCCGGTTTGTGAATCGAACCAAGAGCGATAAACACTACGTTGTCGCTTCACAGGTTGTGACGCTGTTGCTGATGATCGCGTCGCTCGTGATCACTTTTAACATGGAGTCGATCGGTGGCGCGTGGAAGTTGCTGCTGGTTACAGGAGCCGGAACCGGAACAGTGCTGGTGCTGCGTTGGTTCTGGTGGCGCATAAACGCGTGGTCGGAAGTGTCGGCAATGATCACTGCGGCAATCGTCTCCATTTTCCTGCAGGCGGGTTTGGGGTGGGATAGCGATCGACCGCGGGACTTTGCTTATCTGATGCTGGTGACTGTTGGCATCACCACGGTGATTTGGGTTGGGGTTACTTTGATGACGGAAGCAGAGCCAACGGCAAAGCTCATAGCCTTCTATCGTCGCGTCAGGCCGGAAGGACCAGGCTGGAACGGCATAGCCGCGGAAGCAGGCCTCGCTGAGGCGCATGCGCAGGGACGCCTTTCGTTGCAGTTGGTTAACTGGGTTCTGGGATGTGCGCTCATTTACGGCTCTTTATTTGGCATTGGCAAGTTGATCTTCAAAGAGTGGGGACTGGGATTGCTATACTTGCTCGTCGCAATTGTGGCAGCGGCGCTAATTTCACGTAATCTCACCAGAGAAGAAAAGAAAGCAGAGTCGCTCCAACTTGAACATGCCGAAGAACCCGTCTAGCGAAAGCTCAGTCTTTGCCGTCGATTTAGGAGGCACACATCTTCGAGTAGCTCTCGTCCACGCGACGGGGAGAATCCTCAGACAAACGAAGCAGGATACTCCGAAAGGAGATTCGGCTCTTGAAATCGTTGATGCTCTGGCTCGTGTTGCCGACTGCTGGGAAGTCGATAAACAATCTGTAATAGCCGCTTCGATAATGGTGCCGGGCGCGGTCGACAGCGACAAAGCCGTGGTTGTGCAAGCACCAAACCTGCCGTCGTTAGTTAACTTTCAACTCAAAGAATCGCTCGAGCAACGGCTTGGTTGGCCGGTGTTTTTAGAAAACGACGCGAATGCAGCCGCAGTGGGAGAGATGTGGCTGGGAGCGGCGCGCGGCTGTCGTGATGTGATGAGCGTAACGCTGGGCACTGGCGTTGGTGGCGGTGTGATTCTCAATGGCGAATTGTGGCGTGGATCGCACGGATCCGCGGGTGAGATTGGGCATACGACTGTCGATCCGTTCAGTGGTTTGAAGTGCAAGTGCGGTAACACCGGATGTCTTGAACTGTTTGCGTCGGCGACTGCGATCGTGCGCATGACTCGTGAGAACCTGTCGCAGTTTCCGGATTCGATTTTGCACAGCGAGGGATTGACGGCGGAACGAGTTTACGAAGCGGGGCAAAAAGGCGACGAGCTTGCGCTCACTGTCTTTAAACGCTGTGGCGTTTATTTAGGAATTGGTCTAGCTAATCTGATTAATCTGATCGATCCGGAGATTATTGTTATCGCCGGTGGCGTAGTGAATGGTTGGGATTTGTTTGCTGAAGAGATGTACCGGCAGGTTGAAGAACGCGCGTTTCGCACTACCGCGCTACAAGTGAAGATTGCGCGGGCGGAGTGCGGCGATAATGCCGGACTGCTCGGCGCGGCGAAGTTAGGTTTGACAGGATTAGCAGGATTTTCATGATTAACAAGATATTTCGGAGGTGGGTCGGTTGTCAGTTATCCTGTTGATCTTGTAAATCCTGTCTAATGACTTCACTCGTAATTCACGGCCACTTTTATCAACCGCCACGCGAGAATCCCTGGACCGGCGAGATCGAGCCGGAACCTGATGCGGCGCCCTTTCACGATTGGAATGAACGCATTCACTCCGAATGCTACGCGCCAAACGCCGGCAATTACGCGCACATTAGTTTTAACTTTGGTCCAACCCTGCTTTCGTGGCTCGCCAGTCATCATCACGACACGTATGAAAGAATCTTAAGCGCTGATCGCCTTAGCGCTGCGGCTCGAAATGGTCATGGCAATGCAATCGCCCAGGCTTACGGTCACGCAATCCTGCCGCTCTGCAATCAACGCGATCGACTGACACAGATTCTGTGGGGCCTTGCCGACTTTCGCTTTCGGTTCGGTCGCGAGGCCGAATCACTCTGGTTACCCGAAACCGCGGCAAACGATCAGGTGCTGGCACTGCTTATCGAACAGGGCCTGCGTTACGTGATCCTGGCGCCAAACCAGGCGAAAGGGACTATCGATACTTCTAAACCGTATCGCTTTCCACATCCGGACGGCTCGGGACGATCGCTTGCAGTGTTTTTCTATCATGGACCACTCGCGCGCGCGATCGCTTTTGAACGTGCGCTGTCGTCGAGTCGTGGTCTGGTGGAAAAGTTCGTGAGCGCAGCGCAGGGCCGGGATTTGGTGAATGTCGCGACCGACGGCGAGACTTATGGTCACCATTTCAAGTTTGGCGATCTCTGCTTGGCCCATGCGTTGGAAGTTGAAGCGCCTGCGGCCGGGTTTCGGATTACAAACTATGCTGAGTATCTCGAACGACATCCGCCACGTGAGGAAGTGGAGATTGACAATGGACCTGATGGCGAAGGATCGTCGTGGAGTTGTGTGCACGGTGTAGGTCGCTGGTCGCGCGATTGTGGGTGTCACACGGGTGGCGAGCCGGGTTGGAATCAGCAGTGGCGGCAACCGTTACGGGCGGCCCTGAACTTTCTTCGCGACGATGCAGCGTTGAAATTTCAAACTGTGGCGAGTGAGTTGCTGCACGATCCATGGTTGGCTCGGAATCAGTACATCGGAGTGATCTTGGATCCTGAGCACGTTCGCGCGGAGTTTTTGCAGCGTCATGCGGTGCGCACGTTACGTGCTGACGAAGAGTTAAGGGTTTGGAATTTGCTGGAGATGCAACGAAGCGCACTGTTGATGTTTACGAGTTGCGGCTGGTTCTTTTCCGATCTGGCGGGAATCGAGACGATTCAGGTGATGCGGTATGCGGCGCGGGTCGTTGAACTATTGAAACAAATGGGGCTGGAACCGCCGCTCAAAGAGTTCCTCGAGATTCTCGCTGAAGCAAAGAGCAATCGCGTTGAGAAGGGAAGTGGAGCGGATATCTTTTTGGAGTTAATGCAGAGACACGGATAAACACGGATTACCTGGTTCGATAAACACGGATTTTTAATCATGAGTATCTTGGGCGATATTGATCTGCATCTTTTCGGCGAAGGCCGGCACGAAGAGATCTACAAGAAGCTCGGAGCGCACGTCACGACAGTAGCGCGGAAGAAGGGAGTTGCGTTTGCTGTCTGGGCGCCGCAGGCCACAGGTGTAAGTGTGGTGGGTGATTTTAATAGTTGGGACGGACGCCGGCATCAGATGCAGATGCTCGGCAGTTCGGGTGTGTGGGAGTTGTTTATTCCCGGGCTCACTGTGGGCAGTCTCTACAAATTCGAGATCCGCGCGCCACACTCGCCGCCGTTCTTCAAAGCCGATCCGTACGCGCAATACACCGAAGTGCCGCCCGACACGTCATCGGTTGTCTATTCCTCGAAATATAAGTTTCGTGACGCGAAGTGGATCAAGAGTCGTACGGGTCGTGAACACTATCGTCAGCCATTATCGATTTATGAAGTTCACTTCGGATCGTGGCGTAGGAATATTGAAGATGAAAACCGTCCTTTCACATATCGAGAAATGGCGGAGCCGCTGGCTAATTACATTACCCAAATGGGTTTTACGCATGTGGAGTTTTTGCCGCTCAAAGAACATCCGTATGGACCATCGTGGGGGTATCAGGTCACTTACTATTACGCGCCCTCGGCGCGTTACGGCGAGCCTGACGATTTTCGTTATCTGGTCGACTACCTGCACCAGCGCGGCATCGGCGTGATTATGGATTGGGTGCCGGCGCATTTCCCCAAGGATGCGTTTGCACTCGCGCGCTTTGACGGCTCGGCTTTGTACGAGCACCTCGATCCGCGCAAAGGCGAACATCCTGATTGGGGAACTTATATCTTCAATTACGGCCGCAATGAGGTGCGCAATTTTCTCGTCGCCAATGCTCTTTACTGGTTCAACGAGTTTCACATCGACGGTCTGCGCGTTGATGCGGTGGCCTCGATGTTGTACCTCGACTACAGCCGCAATGAAGGTCAATGGGTGCCGAATGAGTTTGGCGGACGGGAAAATCTGGAAGCGCTCGCTTTTCTGAAAGAGTTGAATGAAGTGACGCATCGCGTCTGCCCCGGAATCATGATGATTGCGGAGGAGTCGACTGCCTGGCCCATGGTTAGCCGCCCGATTTATTCCGGCGGACTTGGTTTTGACTTCAAGTGGAACATGGGCTGGATGCACGACACGCTCAAATACTTCCAGACAGATCCACTCTTCCGTGCCGGTAATCACAACTTGCTGACGTTTGGGTTGGTCTACGCCTGGAGCGAAAACTTCATCCTGCCGTTTTCGCACGATGAAGTG
This sequence comes from uncultured Acidobacteriota bacterium, assembly GCA_963708055.1. Lineage (GTDB taxonomy): Bacteria > Acidobacteriota > Blastocatellia > Pyrinomonadales > Pyrinomonadaceae > PSRF01. The sequence goes on from OY970193.1 coordinate 5,966,607, forward strand.
GTCCACATGAAGGGCTCGCTGTTGAATAAAATGCCGGGAACTACCGAGCAAAAGTTCGCCACGTTGCGCGCACTTTATGCGTACATGTGGGCGCATCCCGGGAAGAAGTTGTTGTTTATGGGCGGCGAGTTTGGTCAGTGGCGCGAATGGACCGAGACCGAGAGTTTAGACTGGCATCTGGTGGACGACTCATTGCATGGCGGGGTGCAGAAGTTGGTGCGAGACCTGAATGAGCTCTATGGACCAGAGAACGCGCTCTGGGAAGCCGATGGCGAACCCGAAGGGTTTGAATGGATTGACGTCAATAACGCTTCTGAAAACATCCTCGCCTTCGTTCGTCGCTCGCCACAAACCGGCCGCGAAATCATCTGTGTCAGCAACTTCTCCGCCGTCCCGCGCAAGGATTATCGAGTGGAACTACTTGCCTCTGGCAAATACAATCTCATCATCAACAGCAGCGGAGAAGTCTACGGCGGCGGTGAAAACGCATCCCTCCAAAACAACCTAATCGATCTCCCACCACTCACCACCCTCTGGTTCTCGTCGCGCAAGGCCACAAAGAAAAGCCGGCCACAAAGCAGCACAAAAAGCGCAAAGAAGAGGACCAGGAAAAAATCCACCAGTTAAACACCCATTGACCAAGCCTCTCGGTGACTAGATGGTTTCGATGTGCTGAACGGTGATCAAGATATCCAGTTGACGCAGTTTTCTCTTTAGCTGTCGCTTAAAATCTTTAAAGAAGCGATGCGATCCCCACTCCGTTTCAGTAATGACTTCAATCCGGATAATGTCGTCAATGAATTCCACGCCACCATAACGCCACTTTCCCTTAAGGGGAGCGGAGAGCGAGCTGACAGTCATTGCCCCAAACACTGCTATTAACTGCTGTTCGATTTCTTTCAGCTTTTTAACTTCGATGTCGGTGCCGTCGTTGTATTTTAGTGGCAAGTAAATTTCATATTTTTTCATCGTGAGGTTGTGAGGGTCGTGGTAAACGAACAGTATTGGTTCTCAGTTTCTTGAAAACAATCTGCTTTCGTCTGAGCAATTTTAGGTGTTCGAGTGATACGCCGTAAATGTTTTCGGGCAGGCACAAAACTGAGGTCCCGCTCTTCGCTAATGCGAGGAATCCCAAGCCATTGTCCTTGGGTATCTGAATGAAAATCATGAGGTGCTCTCCCAACTGAGAATATAGGTTAAGGCCCGTTTGCTGTCAAACGTGTTGCGGTGGGTTCCTTCTGGCTCGGAGTTCTTGTATTTTCTTCCCACCAGGAAAACAAAACATGATCAACTGGGTTGATGTTCGCGCAAAATTTCCCGTCACAAACAGCAGTGTCTATTTGAATACGGCGGCGGCTGGACCACTCGCTGAGGCAACCGCCAAAGCCGGTTCAGCTTATTACGAACAGATGATGAGCGACGGCGATCTGCACTGGGACGACTGGCTCGCGCGTCGCGAAGCGGTGCGCGCACGGGTTGCTTCGTTTATCAATGCCGAACCGGATGAGATTGGGTTTACGACGAATACCTCAAGTGGGATGAATTTGATCGTCGACGCACTCGAGAATCACGGCGAAGTGATCTCGTGCAATCTCGAGTTTCCGGTGACGACCATTCCCTGGATGCATCGCCGCATTCCAGTGCACTTTGTGAAGGCTAATGCGGGAGTGGTCCAACCAGACGATGTGCGCGCGGCGATGAACACGCGCACCGGCATCGTGTCGCTGAGCTATGTGCAGTTTTCAAATGGCTTGCGTTCCGATCTTGAAGAACTCGCGAGTATCAAGGGCAACCATGCATTTGTCGTCAATGCGAGCCAGGCCGCCGGCGTTTTAGAGATCGATGTCAAGCGCATGAAGATCGATGCGTTGTGCACCACCGGGCATAAGTGGATGTTGTCGGGATACGGATCGGGATTTGTGTACATCAGTAGAGAACTTCAAGCGGCATCGCGACAGCGGACGATCGGCTGGTTGAGTGTTCAGGATCCTTACGCGACACGAAACGACGAGGTCCACCTGCGTCACGACGTCTCGGCACGCGCGGAAATCGGCTGCCCGCATTTTGCGGGAGTGTTTGCGTTAGACGCGTCGATTGAGTTGATGCAGTCGATCGGGATCAAAGAGATCGAAGCACGCGCGCTGGAATTGAATCGTCTATTGACCGTGAGGTTGAACGAGATTGGTTGGAAAGTCTTGTCACCGCTAGCCGATGAAAAGTTTCGCTCAGCGGAGACTTTGGTTGCGGCCGAGGCGCCGGCGAAAGTCGTGAGCGCCCTTGCAGCGGAAAAGATCTACGTCACTGAAAAGCCTGAGGGCTTCCGCGTTTCGACTGATTTTTTCAATAACGAAGATGATATCGAGAGGTTGATAGTGGGGCTGCGTCGATTTTAGACAAGATAAACAAGATTTACAGGATTCACATGATTATCTTGTTAATCTTGTTTCATCTTGAAAATCTTGTCCCAGCTAACCGTTCGCCTCACGCCCGCAACACATCATTTTTTACTCTTCGGTTTACTCTTCGTCACCACCACGGGTTTCGCCTTCTTCACACTCGGCGGCGCACTCGCATCCTCGAAGTTGCTGTGCGCGAGTGAGACGAACTTCTGCATGATCGGCGAATCGTAACCATTGCTCAACTGCGCGATTCCCAATTCCCAATTGATCTGCGCGCCTTCGATCCACCAGCGAATCAAACGCCCTTTTTCAACCTCTTCCTTAACCGACTGCAACGGCACGATTCCCACACCCATATCTTCTTCAACCATTCGTTTGATCGCCTGCTGGCGGCTGAGCTCCATTGCGACACGCAATGTCACCCCTGCCTGCGCAAAGAACTGATCGATTAATCGACGCGTGTTGCCACCACGTTCTCCCAGAATCAAACGTTCGCCGGCGAGTGTGTAAGCACTGATCGTTCGTTGCTTGGAAAGTTTGTGATGTGGCGACGCGATCGCGACCAGTTGGTCCTGGCTCAACCTTTCCGTCTTAATGCCGCGTACATCAACCGGCAGGGAGACGAATGCCACATCGACCTCGCCGGCCAGGATCTGGTCCACCAGCACCTCGCTCGTTCCTGATGTCACTGTAATCTCCGCTGCCGGATGCTGTTTGCGCAACTCCTTGAGAATGGCCGGCAATTGTTCAGTAAGGACCATCGCCGACGCGCTGCCGATCCTGAGGCGGCCTCGTTCCGCGCCCGCCAGTTCGGCGATCTCGTCCAGGGCGGCATCATGTTCGCGCAGGATGTGACGGGCCCGCCGCAGTAGCTGTTCACCGGCCTCGGTGAGAATCACGTGGCGCGGGGCTCGAACAAAGACCTTCGCCCCGATTTCAGTTTCCAGTTGCCTGATCTGCATGCTGATCGCCGCCTGGGTCACGTGAACTCGCAAAGCTCCGGCAGTGAACGTGCCTGACTCAGCAATCGCGACGAAGGCCCTTAGTTGTCGAATTTCCACAGCAGACTCCCGATATCAAGATGGATTATCGTAATAATAAAATCTTTTAGTTTCCATTATAAATCAGTGAACCCTAGAATAATCAATAATGTTAACTGGACTGTCTTCTAGTCGGCCCGAGCCCCAACTGTGAGTAGCGAACGACGAACAGCAGATCTCTCTCCGGCTAGACGCTTGCACACGCAGAACTCGGTGGTCGGTGTCGATGGCGGCGGGAGTAAAACCGAAGCCGTCATCATGGACGCAAAGCACCGCGTGATCGGTGAGGGGCGTGCCGGACCTTCCAATCCTCTTCGAGTCGGAATTACCGGAGCCGCCGCGGCAGTGCGCGAAGCAATCGACAATGCGTGCGCGGCTGCGAAACTTCGCCGCGGAGATCTCGTGGCCGCGCAAATTGGCCTTGCCGGCGCACGGCGCCGCGAACTGCGCGAGCGCATGCGCGAAACCCTGGCGCCGATCGGTGTGGGCGAAATCGAAGTGGTTACCGATGCCGACATCGCGCTTTATGGCGCGACCGATGGCGCCCCCGGGTTGGTTGTGATCGCCGGTACCGGATCGATCTGTTGCGGAATAAACGCCCGCCATAAACGGTTCTGCGCGGGTGGTTGGGGACCAATTGCAGGTGACGAAGGTGGCGGCGCCTGGCTGGCGCGCCGCGCGCTGCGAGCGATTGCCTATGCGTCTGACGGGCGTGGTCCAGAGACCGCTCTGACTGAACTGGCGTGCGCTTATTTTCACGTTACCAGTGCTGACGATTTAACCACCGCGATCTATGCCCCTACGATAACCAACGAGCGGCTGGCAGGTTTTGGCAGAGATGTAGTCGATGCTGCAAAGTCGAAAGATGAAGTGGCGCTTCAGATTGTTTCCGATGGTGGCACTGAACTCGGCCGTGCCGCGGCGGCGGTGATTCGTCAGCTACAGATGGAGCGCGATCGCTTTCAGATCGCCTACGTCGGCGGCGTCTTTCGATCGGCAGGCGATCTGATGCTCGACACGTTGCGCGCGGAGGTCAAACAGGTCGCGCCGCGTGCGTATTTTGAGCCGCCTCACTTCGCCCCGGCCGTGGCTGCCGCTAGAATGGCGCGTGAACGTATCAACCATATCGCTCTCGCAGTCTGATATGACTACTGAAACCGCGCTTCCCATCACCGAACAAGAAAATCCCCGTTCAAAAGATCTGAGTTCACAGTCAACCGCGGACATTGTTGCGCTCATGAATGCGGAAGACGCGCAGGTTGCCGCAGCCGTGAAGCTGGTGCTCGGCGAGGTAGCGAAGGCTGTCGATGAGACGGTTGCGCGGCTTGAGCGAGGCGGGCGACTTTTTTATACCGGCACGGGAACTTCAGGACGGTTGGGGGTGCTTGACGCGTCCGAGTGTCCACCAACTTTTGGTGTGTCGCCGGAGTTGGTCCAGGGAGTGATTGCGGGCGGTTACGACGCTTGTCACCGCGCGGTTGAAGCTTCTGAGGATGATGCGGAGGCCGGCGCGGCTGATTTGCGGCAGCGTGGATTTGGTGCAGGTGATGTTTTGGTGGGCATCGCGGCGTCTGGTCGCACTCCGTATACTGTCGGCGCGGTGAAGTTTGCACGATCCATTGGAGCGTTTACGGTTGGTCTAACGTGTGTACCGGGGTCTCCAATAACTGAAGCAGCGGAGTTGAGTATTGTTCCGGTTGTTGGACCAGAAGTGGTGACTGGTTCCAGTAGATTAAAAGCAGGCACCGCGCAAAAGATGATCCTCAACATGATCTCAACGGCAACGATGGTGCGCCTGGGATATGTGAGCGGCAATCGCATGTCGAACCTGCAGGCGCGGAATGTGAAGTTGCGCGATAGGGCGGTGCGCATTGTGATGGCGGAAACCGGACTCGACCGGCAGACGGCGACATCTGTATTGGAAGAGTCAAACTGGATCATCAAGAGCGCTTTGCGGAAGAGTTAGCTTCATAAGGTTTACAAGATTTAACAAGATAAACAAGATTTCTTCTGATTTGTTGATTTGTGCTTTGTGTGCATTTTTTAGCAACTAGATGAAAGCTCTCGATCTCATCATCATCTTTGGCTACCTGATCGGGATAGTCCTGTTCGGCACCTGGTTCGGCCGCAAGCAGAAGACGACGGCTGATTATTTCCTCGGCGATCGGTCCGTGCCCTGGTGGGCGGTGGCGTTTTCGATCGTGGCCACCGAAACTTCCACCATCACTTTTATCTCAATACCGGGTGTGGCTTTTGCGCGTGGTGGAAACTTCGGTTTTCTGCAACTCGTTTTTGGCTACCTGCTCGGACGTATCGTAATCTCGATTCTCTTCATCCCTTCTTACTTTCGCGGCGAACTGCTGACGGTCTATCAGCTCCTGGACCAGCGTTTTGGCGGCAAGATCAAGATGGTTGCCGCGTCGCTCTTCGTGGTGATGCGTAACATCGCCGACGGCATTCGACTGTTGCTAACGGCAATCGTGCTGGCTGCCGTCTACGCTGCTTTCCAACCCGCTGCCAACTCGGAAACGATCATCATCGGCTCGATAATCCTGCTCGGCGCCGCGATGATCACTTTCACTTATTTCGGCGGCATTGAGGCGGTGATCTGGGTTGAGGTGGTGCAACTCGGAATCTACATCGCGGGAGCAATTGCGGCTGCGATAGTGCTTATCTCTTCAATCGACGGCGGATTCGCGGCTGCCAACTCGCTTGCGGAACAATTTGGTAAATACTCTCTCTTCGACTTCACGTTGGACCACACGCGGCTTTATACATTCTGGTCGGGGCTCATCGGCGGCTGTTTCCTGACGATGAGCACGCACGGAACCGATCAGTATCTCGTGCAGCGATATCTCTGCACCGATCGACCGCGTCGTGCGATGATCGCGTTGCTGACGAGCGGCGGCATTGTTCTGGTCCAGTTCATTGGCTTTTTGTTCATCGGTGTGCTGCTGTTTGCGTTTTATCATCCATTCACCGATCCGGGTTATGCGACGGCCGCGTCAACTGCGTTTCCCTTTACTGGGGGCGACCGCGTTTTCCCTGACTTCATTACGAAGTACATGCCCACCGGACTTTCGGGTCTGGTTGTCGCGGCAATCTTTGCCGCCGCGATGTCGTCGTCGCTGAATGCAATTGCTGCGACTGCGGTAAACGATCTCTACAAACCGTTCCGGCCTGGTCGTGAAGACAAGCATTACTTGAAAGTCTCGCATATTCTGACGTTGATCTGGGGTGTGGTTCAGATCGGTGTGGCGCTGGCGGTTCGCAATCAGCCGGGTTCGGCGTTGAGTATGGCATTGTCGATCGCGTCGCTGATCAATGGTCCAATTCTCGGCGTGTTTCTGGTGGGGACGTTTTTGCGTCGCGTTAGTCAGCCGCCGGCGTTGATCGGTATGCTGGTCAGCATCAGTTCGATGCTTTACGTGTTTTTTGCAACCAGGATTGCGTGGACGTGGTACGTATTTCTGGGAAGTTTAATCACATTTGTAGTTGCCTGGGCAGCGAGTTTTGCGTTTGCACCGGCGGTTAAAGTAATAACTCCGATTGGCCCTATTGGACCCATTCCAGACGAGGATTAAATGAGAAGGCTGAATCGTTATCTTTCGCCCATTCTAATTGTAATGCTGCTCTGTGTGGCGGCCATGCCTGTCAAACCGCAGGCGCCGCTGAAAGTCAGCAATTACAAACGCGAGCCTTCGTCGAAGGCGGTCAAGTGGGCCAACGAGCAGTTGAAAAAGATGTCGCTGGAAGAGAAGGTTGGTCAACTGATCTCAGTCGGTGTCAATGCCACTTTTCTCAACCAGGACTCCGAAGCTTTTCGTAGCCTCAAACATCACATTGAAGATAACAAAGTCGGCGGCATCATTCTCTTTCGTGGTCCAGTTTATGAATCCGTGATTCTGGTAAACCGGATGCAGCAGCTCGCGCGTTATCCGTTACTCATCTCTGCCGATCTGGAAGCGGGCTCCGGAATGCGCTTTGAAGACACAGTCAACTTTCCCTGGAACATGGCGGTGGCTGCCACCGGTAACCCCGATTACGCGCGCAGCCAGGGTGAGATAACCGCGCGTGAAGCTCGTGCGATGGGGATACATCAGATCTTCGCGCCGGTAGTTGATGTAAATAACAATGCCGCGAATCCTGTGATCAACGTGCGTTCGTATGGAGAAGATCCGGCTGACGTAGCGCGGTTCGGAGCGGCGTTTACCGAAGGTGCTCAGGCGGCAGGTGCGATCGCGACCGCCAAACATTTTCCCGGACACGGCGATACAGCAGTGGATTCACATCGTGGTTTACCCGAGATCAATGTCGGACGTGAACGCCTGAACACGGTGGAGTTTGTTCCTTTTCAAGCGACGATAAACGCCGGAGTCGGTGCGGTGATGGTGGGCCATATTGCGATGCCGCAGATCGATGCCACTCCGGTGAAGCCGTTGCCACGCAATGTGAAATCGAAACCGATGGATACAGACGAAGCCGGTGAGATCGTCGAAGAGAAAGCCGCGATGCCGGCTACGATGTCGCCCGTGATCGGCAAGATTCTGAGAAACGATCTGAACTTTCAGGGAATGATCGTTACGGACGCGCTGAGTATGAGTGGCCTCACGATCTATTTCACACAGGAAGAGGCAGCCGTGCGCGCACTCGAAGCGGGCGCCGATATGCTGCTCAAACCGGCAGATGTGGATGCATCGTTTCGTGGTGTACGTGAGGCGGTGAAGAGTGGTCGCATCACCGAGCAGCGCGTTGAGGAATCAGCGCGCAAGATACTCGCCGCGAAATACGATCTGGGTTTGGTAGACCAGCGGATCACGCCGGTCGATGCGATCGATCGGATTGTAAGCAGCAAAGACGTGATGGCGTTGGCGACCGAGATTGCGGAACACGCAGTTACGGTTGTTCGCGATGAGAATAAACTCGTACCGCTGAAGAATTTGAAACCTGACGCGCGCATCTTCAATCTTGTGGTGACAAACGGCGAGGACCGTAATTGGATCGCAAATCCGTTTGTTTCGAAACTCAATCGGGCAGGGTTAAAAGTTGAGACAGTCGTGCTGGACGAGCGCTCCACCGAGCAGGACGCGCTTAAAGCGATTGAACGTGCGAAGACCGCGGATCTCGTGCTTGCGTCGTTGTATGGACGTGTGCGTTCCGGGCAGGCATCGAGTGTGGGATTGCCTGAAGCGGGAGCACGTGCTTTATCCACTTTGCTCGCGACAAAACCGGAGATCGTTGGAATTAGTTTTGGCAATCCATACTTGTTACAGAGTTTCCCGGGGTTAAAAACTTACGTCGTGGCGTATGGCGACATGCCGGCGTTACAACATGCGGTTGCGCGCGCGTTGCTGGGCGAGATCGATGTGGCCGGGAAGTTGCCGATTTCGCTTCCGGGACTCTATCCGCGTGGTACCGGAATTCAGATCAAGAAAGTGAATTCGGTTTTCTCTCGCGGCGGCGCAATGCAGATTGCGGCTTTAACGTTGCGCCGTTGCGTCGCCGCGAGAGAAAAATTCTTCAAGCATCATGCGCTCAAATAAACCAAAATCTTTTGTTGTAGTCGTTTTGATGGTTGTACTGGTCCAGTCTGCGTTCGCGCAGCTACCCATGGCGCGACCGGAGACAGTCGCAGTCTCAACCGAGCGTCTTTCGCAGATGGACGCTGTGATCGAAGAAGCGATTGGCAGCAAACGATTGCCCGGTGCGGTCGTTCTCGTGAGTCGCAAAGGTCGCGTGATCTGGCGCAAGGCCTATGGTGAGCGCGCCGTTGAACCTACACGCGAAGTGATGACGACGGACACGATCTTCGATCTCGCCAGTCTCACAAAAGTGGTGGCAACCGCGACCAGCATCATGATCCTCATGGAACGCGGCCAGCTGCGGCTCTCCGATCCGATTTCACTCCACCTCCCGGATTTGAAAGGCGAGGGACGCGATCGAATCACGGTGGAACAACTGCTGACGCATGTCTCAGGCTACGCCCCTGACTTCGATTTGCGCGAGCGTTGGACCGGCCACGACGAAGCGATGAAACGACTCGTCAAGGAGCCGATGCGCAATCCCGCCGGTAGTCGATTCACCTACAGCGACATCGGCTTCATCGCACTCGGCGAGATCGTTGCTCGCGTTGGCGGCATGCCGCTCGATCAGTTTGCACAGAAGAATATTTTTGGACCATTGGGAATGACCCAGACCGGCTTTCGTCCTCGCAGCACGCTCACCACGCGAATCGCGCCGACTGAAAAACGTCGCGGCCAAATGAGTTATCTCGGCGACTCGTCCGAGAACGCCGGTGCTGACGGCGAACTGTGGTTGCGTGGTCAGGTTCACGATCCAACGTCGTATCGCATGAACGGCGTTGCGGGTCATGCCGGCCTGTTTTCCACCGCGAATGATCTGTCGATCTACTGCCAAATGATTTTGAACGGCGGAACATATCGCGGCGTACGGGTTTTGTCGCCTTTAACGGTGACGGAGATGACGCGCCCGCGCGTTGTGACCAGCAACGGCGGCACACGCGGGCTTGGTTGGGACATGAATACGAGTTTTTCGAGCAATCGCGGCGATCTGTTTCCACTTGGTTCGTTTGGTCACACCGGATTCACTGGAACGTCAATGTGGCTCGATCCGGCGAGCGAAATGTTTGTGGTGTTTCTCAGTAATCGCGTTCATCCGGACGGCAAAGGTGATGTTGGACCACTGCGCGGACGCGTGGCTTCAATTGTCGCGGCCTCGGTTACCGATCAAACAATCGTTGAGCGTGCTCGTGAACAGTCGGCTAAGTATTACACCGACGTCGTAACGAGCCTGCAGCAGTTTCCGTTTCGTAGTGATGGAGCCGGCACTTCAACGAGAGTGCTGAACGGCATTGACGTGCTCGAACGTGACAACTTCAAGCAGCTTGCGGGAATGCGAATCGGGCTGGTGACCAATCACACGGGTCGGAATCGCGAAGGACGCCAGACGATCGACGTGCTTAACAAAGCGCCGGGCGTCAAGCTCGTCGCTCTCTTTGCTCCCGAACACGGCATTCGCGGATTGCTCGACGATAAAGTTTCCGACTCAAAGGACGAAGCAACCGGTCTTCCGATCTATTCGCTTTACGGCGAGAGTCGTCGACCCAAACCGGAACAACTGAAAGATCTCGACGCGCTTGTTTACGATATTCAGGACATCGGCGCTCGCTTCTACACCTATATTTCCACGCTCGGTTACCTGCTCGAGGAAGCCGCGAAAGTAAAACTTCCTGTTTTTGTTCTTGATCGTCCCAATCCGATCGGCGGTGTCGACGTCGAAGGTCCAATTGCTGACGGCGACAAGCTCTCGTTCACGTCGTATCACCGAATTCCGACGCGACATGGATTGACGATTGGTGAGTTGGGCCAACTTTTCAACAAGCAACGAAATATCGGCGCCGACCTGCGTGTGATCAAGATGGATGGCTGGCGGCGCTCGATGTGGTTTGATGAAACCAATCAGGTCTGGGTCAATCCGTCGCCAAACATGCGCAGCCTCACGGAAGCAACGTTGTATCCGGGAGTCGGGTTGTTGGAGACGACAAACGTTTCAGTGGGCCGAGGAACGGATACGCCTTTCGAGATTGTCGGAGCGCCGTGGATCCAGGGCGACAAGCTCGCCGAACATCTGAATCAACGAGGTCTGCCGGGTATCAGATTTGTGCCGCTGCGATTCACGCCTAAAGCGTCGGTATTTAAGGATCAGGAATGTAGTGGAGTGAACGTCATCATTACTGATCGGAGTGCGTTCCGCCCGTTGCTCACCGGGATCGAGATGGCCCTAGCGCTCAGGAAGCTGTATCCGAACGACTGGAAGGTCGATAGTTACCTGCGTCTGCTGGTGAATGCCGATACGTTGGAGCGCGTAAAGCGTGGTGAGAGTGCGCGAGATATTCTCACGTCATGGAATGCAGGATTGCAGGACTTTCGCAAGGCGCGCGAATCGATCCTTTTATATTAATCCACAGATTACACAGATTATGATCAAAACAATCTGTGTTATCCGTTTTATCTGTGTAATCTGTGGATCCATTTGCGGACGGAATTGATGAGCCAGAAGTCTTGCGCTCGTTGGAATTCGTCAACGGTGATTACTCGTTCCTTGATCTTTCCTTCGGCCAGTAATTGATCACGAAACGTTCCGGGCAGTAAGCCTGACTCGATTGGCGGTGTGCACATCTCTCCATCGATCGACACCACTACATTTGCGATCGTTGACTCTGTAATTTCACCACGCTCGTTCCAGAAGATGATGTCGTCGCCTGCAGATTGACTTCTGCGAGTTGTCTTGTGATAGAGAAAACGATCGGATGAATCGACTGGATTAGGCGCAAGGGGTACGCGCTTCTCACCCGACGTTTTGACGAGCGAAATCTCGGTCCTGATCTCGCCGTCTTTCCAAAGCATCAAACGTACTTTGAAAGATTTACTACGATTCTCTGAAGCTACTCGATCGAGCGTCCCTCTTATTTCTTTCTCCGGAAACACAAAACCAAAATATGCCGCCGACTCTTTCAGTCGTTCGAGATGTCGCGCGAGCAGAAAGTATTCACTGTCTTCCAACAAGATCGACTCAAACAGTTGAAACTCCACCGGTGGCGAATGGAGAAACTTGCTCTTCACCAAACATTCTTCGTACTCGCGTTCAGCGGTCGAATCAATCGTGATCCCGCCACCAACGCCGAAGGTCGCCTGTTGTGAGTTTGTATCGATCACGACCGTGCGAATCGCGACATTGAATACGCAATCACCGCCCGGTTGCAGCAAGCCGATGGCGCCCGTGTACGCACCGCGCGGAAAGTGTTCCAGACGGTTAATGATTTCCATCGTTCGAATCTTCGGTGCGCCAGTGATCGAGCCGCAGGGAAACAACGCCTGCATGAGATCTGCCAGCGAGGTCCCGTCGTTCAGAGTTGATTCGACGGTTGAGGTCATCTGCCACACGGTTTCAAAACGCTCGACTTCAAACAGATTCGAAACGTGAACGCTGCCGGAAACTGAAACCTTGCCGAGGTCGTTGCGTAGTAGATCCACGATCATCACATTCTCGGCGCGATCTTTAGTGGAATGCCTGAGCCATTCGGCCAGCGCCTGATCTTCCGCGGACCAGCGCCCGCGGCGAATCGTCCCTTTCATCGGTTTGGTGATAATGTGGCGACCGTTTCTTTTGAAGAACAATTCCGGCGACAGGCACAGCACTTTGTAGCGGTCTAAATCGATGTAAGCCGCATACTCGGCCCCCTGTGCCAGACACAGGCTTTGAAACCAGGCATAATGATCGTCCGCAAAAATTGTATTCAGTGGAAATGAATAGTTGACCTGGTAAGTATCGCCTGCGGCGATCAGTTCTCGAATACGGTCCACTGCCTGGTCGTATTCTTCACGAGACACACGCGGCGTCCACGTGAGAGAAGGGAAATGAAGCAATGTATTGTTTGCCAGATCTCTTGCAGACGAAAATGTGGCGGCCCAGGCGAGCGGAAAGTCTGAAGGTTCGTGAACAGTAAAGACAGAATCGAACGCAGGAGCTGCTTCGTAACTGAGCATCACGGCCACATAAGCTCCCGCAACTGCTTCGCTTTCAGCAAACCGCAACAGCGGCACGACTTCATCGAGACGAGTGGCCGTGAGTACGCGTGAGGGCTTTTCGAAGACCGATGAACCGAACACAAATGCGGGCATGGTGCGAGTCTAGCAGATCCGATGGTCCGAATTTAGCGGGTCGAATTTGATGGTCTGACCACACAAATAACCAGAGAGGACGTTATCAGCGATTCTTATAAAAAGGATAAAAATCTTTAGCTAGCTTTATTCTTAAAGCGATCTATAATTCGTCCGAATTTTCGTAGCTTCAACCCTATATTAACAACCAAATTCACGTGAGTTCGACCGGTGAGTTACTGGTCCGATCTCAGCCTGAGAGGATGAAATGAGAAAACCAACTCTTGCGTTTTTGCTCCTTGCTTTCTGTCTGATAGGGGTTGCAAACGGACAGGGAACCGCGTCGCGCGTAACCGGCACTGTTGTTGACGAAAAAGGTTCGGTGGTCCCGGGTGCGGTTGTCACACTCACTAACGAAGCTACACAGTCGGTGCTAACCACCGAAACCGGCAGCGCCGGAACTTATGTGTTTGATTCCATTCAGGTAGGCCGCTACTCGGTCACGGTGGAGAAGCAGGGATTCAAGAAAGCAGTCTCTGTCGGCAACACCGCAAACATCAATCAGCCGGTGACGGTTGATATCACACTCGAAATCGGTGGCTTGAGTGAGACGGTCCAGATCGTCGGTTCGGCGGAAGCGGTCCAGACTTCCAGTTCGGGCAACATCGGCAACACGGTCGAACAGCGCACACTCGTAACGTTACCGATCGTCGGCAACCGTGGTCGCAATCCACTCGAGTTCATCAACTTTCAACCTGGCGTCGTTACCGGCTCAAACACCGGCGGCGGCATTCACGTACACGGAGCGCGAGATCGCGCTTTCAATTTCACACTCGACGGTATCGACATCAACGAGACGAGCGCCGGTGGTTCAAACTTCACCCCGATTCGAACCAACCCTGATTCGCTGACTGAGTTTCAGGTGGTTACCAGTAACTTCACCGCCGACCTCGGACGCAGCAGCGGCGCGCAAGTTACGCTCGTTACGAAATCAGGTTCGAACGATTTTCACGGATCGATTTTTGAGTTTTATCAAACGCCACGATTTCACGCGAATGAGTACAACAACATAATCAACCGGGCACAGCGTCCGCAGTTTTTACAACACATCTTCGGCGGTTCTCTCGGCGGCCCGGTTTTCCTGCCGATGTTTGGCGAAGGTGGACCAACTCACTACAACGGCAAGAACAAGACTTTCTTTTTCACCAATCTGCAACTGCTGCGAACTTCGCAAAGCTTCTTTGTGAACCGCACGGTTTACACGCAACAGGCGCGTAACGGAATCTATCGCTACGTTCAGGGCGGCATCAATCGCAACGCGACTCAGGCCAGTCCATCTGTTGACGCGAATGGCAACCCGCTTCCGGGTTTGACCATTAACAACTACAACGTGTTTCCGAATCCACTGGGGTTGAGCGCAGATCCGACCACCGCGTTCATCATCGGCTCGACACCTTTGCCCAACAACTTCAACGTGGGTGATGGTCTAAACGTGGCGGGCTTTGGCTTCGTCGCTCCGCAAACCGAACGGCAATACGACTTCACTTTCAAGATCGATCACAACTTCAATGATCGCCACTCGGTTTACGTTCGTTGGGCCCACGGCGCGCAGAACACACTTGGCGACAACGTAAATGGTGGTTTGCAGAAGTTCCCGGGTTTTCCAAACTTCGTTGACACCTATCGCACGCCGCGCAATCTCGCGGTGAATTATCGCTGGACCATCTCGCCGAAAGTCGTCAATGAGTTTGTGACCGGCTTCAATCGATTCACTTTCAGTTTCAACAATCCGGATCCGAGAGAGAACCCGGCGGTAATTCTGAACGTTCCCAACGACCCGTTGAATCTTGAAGAGCCGGTGAACAACCTGCGCACGATCACGACGTGGCAGTTTGTGGATAACGTTTCCGTGATTCACGACACGCACGCTTTCAAATTTGGCACTAACCTTCGGTTCCAAAAGCACGTTGACGATCGCAGCGCGGTCGCGGGTGTGTTGACGAGAGCGAGAATCTTTTTGGGTACCGCGCAGAATCCAGTGCCCTCGACTTTCCGCACCGGCACTGCCAACACGCTCGTGCCCGGAATCAATGCTGCCGATCGCACCCGTCTGGATAGTTGGATCAACGACATCCTGGGACGCGTCGGCACCATCAATCAGGCTTTCGTCGCGCTTAACGACAATGAGTTTGGACCAGGACGAACACGCTTCAACTACGAAGCACACTATCCGGAATATGATTTCTTCGCTCAGGACACCTGGAAGATCGCTCGCAACGTGACTCTCGATTTGGGTCTGCGTTGGGAGATGAGACTTTCACCGCGAGCTCCAAACAATATCGTTTTGCGACCCGAACAGCGCGTCGCTCTGGGCGAAACGCCGACTAACGCTATCAAGTTTGGTGAAGGGAAGTTGTACGACGATTCGTGGTACCAGTTTGCGCCATCAGTCGGTGTCGCATGGGATCCTACCGGCAGCGGCAAGACGTCGATTCGTGCAAACTATCGTCTGGCTTACGATCGCACCAATACCTTCGTCTTCTCGTCGTTTATCTTCCAAAGCGCGCCGGGTTTGACTCGCGCTGTGACTAACAACGCCTTCGGCAACGCAGGTGGTCTGCTGCGAAGCGGTGTGCCGACGTTGAATTCAAACGACGTGACGCCGTTACAGTTTCGCCAGCCACCGGCGTTTTCAACCAACACGCTCAACGTAGTCGATCCTGATCTCAAGTATCCGCGAACTCATCAGTACTCCATTAGTTTCCAGCGGGAACTCGCTGCCAAGACGGTGCTGGAAGTTAATTACATCGGTCGCCAGGGGCGTGATTTGTTTGGCGGTTACGATGTTAATCAGGCCGATTTTCGCAACAACGGTTTCCTTGCAGACTTTGAACAGTTAAGACTTACGGGAAACAGCCCGCGCATCAATCAATTGCTGGCCGGTCACTCGGGACTGACATTGGTAAACGGTGTTCGTGAAACCGGTTCGGCGTTTTTGCTGCGTCAAACACTCGCGGGCCAGGTCAGGCTTCCAAACGGAACCTTGACTTCTAATCTAGTGGCTGCGGGTGGCGTGGCCCAGGCGGCGTTTATCATTGCGCAGAGCACGCAGGGCACTTTCACGGCAACCCCCGGCGCGGTGACCTTGACGACCAACGGTTTCAGCCCGTTCTTCTTCCAGCCCTATCCGCAATTCACCGGCGCCGTGAATGTGATCGACAGTGGTGATCGTTCGCGTTACAACGCACTCGAGATTCAGGTCAGCCGGCGCTCAGCGAAGGGGCTTGCGTTCCAGGCCAGCTACACACTCGCCCAATCGGAAGACACGCGCTCGTTTGATCCGGCTTTGACGCTGCTAACGCGTGGCGGTACAGGTCAGTCAGCCGCTAACACTCCGTTCGATATCAACAACCGCGATTTGAACTATGCGCGATCTGATTTTGACCGGCGTCATGCGCTGCAAGGCTACGTGCTTTACGAGTTGCCGGTTGGAAGAGGACGACGCTGGGGAACGAGTTGGGGTCGCACCACCGACGCACTGCTGGGCGGCTTCAACGTCTCGGGTATTCTGCGTCGCTATTCAGGCAGACCGTTCACGGTCTTCTCCGGATCGAATACGCTTTCGCAAGTGGTATTCACACCGGCGAGCTGCACCGATTGCTCACCTGACTTTGGTGGCACAACACTCGAAAACGGTCAGAACGTTTTCTTCACTGCTGAACAACGAGCGAAGTTCTTTGTTCCGGCAACAGGTGAGGCCAGCAATGTGGGTCGAAACTTCTTCAATGGACCGGCATTCTTTAATCTCGATATGACTATCGGTAAGAAGTTCCGGTTTGACGAGAGTAAGGATTTGGAAGTCCGTGTTGAAGCTCAGAACGTTACGAACACGCCTTCGTTCGCCGTGCCTGATGGCAACCTGATTCTGACCAGCGGTTCGTTTGGTCAGATTCTCGGGAACACCACGAGCACGTCGCGCAAGATTCAGTTTGTAGCGAAGTTTAACTTCTAAATCGTAGGGCGGCCCTCCGTGCCGCCCTGGTCTGGAAATCAAGCACATCGAACGCCAGGGCGGCCACGGAGGGCCGCCCCTACAATATGGATATCAAGGCACAAAGAACACATAAGACCGCAATGGTTTTTTATGTAGTTCTTTGTGCCTCTGTTTGTTTAGGGGGATTACTTTTTGCACGAGCGCGCGAGGGCGCTCACGCTTCCGCGCCGCCCTACGATCTGCTAATCACCAATGCGCGCATTGTTGATGGCAGCGGCAATCCATGGTTTCGCGCTGACATTGCTATTAAAGATGGACGCATCGCGCGTGTCGGTCGTTTAGGTCCGGAATCCGCAAGTCGCACTATCGATGCTCGCGGGCAGATAGTTGCTCCCGGGTTTATTGATGTTCACACGCACGTCGAATCAATCTACAACTTGCCCGCCGCCGAAAACTTCGTGCGCATGGGTGTGACTACTCTCGTTACCGGGAACTGCGGTTCATCGACTACCGACGTGGCTGAGTTTCTCGGTCGCATGAAAGAAAAACCGCTGGCGGTGAATCTGGCTACGCTTATTGCTCACGGTTCGGTTCGCCGGCGCGTGATGGGGCTCGACGATCGGGCGCCAACGCCGGAAGAGTTGAAGCAGATGGAAGGCGTCGTCGAGCAGGGAATGAAAGACGGCGCCGTTGGTCTGTCCACCGGTTTGATTTACACACCCGGCACTTACGCAAAGACCGACGAGATCGTCGCGCTGGCACGGGTTGCTGCGAGGTTCGGCGGTCTCTACGCCACGCACATGCGAAACGAAGGCGATAAGGTTGCCGACGCGATTCGCGAGAGTATTCAGATCGGGGAGCAGGCCGGTCTGCCGGTAGACATCTCTCATTTCAAGATCAGTAACAAAAAACTCTGGGGTCAAACTCCGATGACCCTGGGCCTTGTGCGCGACGCTCGTGCTCGCGGATTGGCGGTGACTGTCGATCAATATGCCTACACCGCGAGTTCCACTTCGCTCGATTCGCGGTTCCCATCGTGGTTGCGTGCTGGTGGCTTTGACGAGGCAAAGAAACGACTCGCCGACAAAGAGACCCGCGAGCGTGTGATTAAGGAGATTAAGGAGTCGCTGAAAAAGAGTGGTTTTAAAGACTACTCGTTTGCCGTCGTGGCTGCTTATGGCCGCGACAAGTCGTTCAACGGCAAATCCATCGCCGAAATAACGAAAGAGGTTAGAAAGAAAAGCGACGTCACCAGCCAGATCGAGCAGATGCTGGAAATGTATGAAGCCGGCGGCGCGAGCATGATCTATCACGGCATGAGCGAAGACGACGTGAAGCTGATCATGCAGGAACCATTCACGATGATCGCTTCAGACAGTGGAGTGCGACAGGTGGATGAAAGCGTTCCGCATCCACGTGGTTATGGAAACAACGCGCGCGTGCTCGGGCGTTATGTGCGGGAGTTGAAGTTGATCACGCTCGAAGATGCGGTGCGAAAGATGACCTCTCTGCCGGCGCAGACGTTTGGTTTTCGCGATCGCGGGCTGATTCGCGAGGGGCTGGCGGCGGACCTCGTGATCTTCGACGAAAACACAATCATCGATCAGGCGACGTTCGACAAACCGCACCAGTTTCCGCTGGGAATTAGTTACGTGCTCGTCAACGGCGCTGCGGTGTTGGAGAACGCGCAAATGACCACGACGCGTCCCGGCGTCGCCCTGCGCGGCTCGGGAATACTGAGTAACAAAATTTCCGAATCTGATTAGAATTGTTTTGTGCTTTTGGTGACTCTTTGTGGCCACGAGAAGGCACCAAGCACAAGTGAAAGACATACCATTACAGGTGATCCATTGCGCATGTACGACGGGTATGTAAGAATGACCGGACTCGTTTGGAAGCGTTGCCTTCTTTCCAACAACAACTGTTTGTCTGACTTGCAAAAATTACAGCTTTACTGTGGTTCTCCCAACGCTTTGTCGAAGAGTTCGACGCGGCGCTGCCGTGCTGTGTTTGTCGGCGAAGCATCTTCCACTAATTCCATGAAGAGGAATACCCCATGAAACGTAACATCCATCTAAAAACTATCGTCTCGTTGCTGACACTTCTATTCGCATTCAGTAGCGTCGCTCTCGGCCAGGAAATCACAGGCGATCTTCTCGGCACCGTCAAAGATTCGACCGGCGCGCTGGTTAAAGGTGCGAGCGTAACTATCACCGATCCGAGTAAAGGAAATGCTGCGGTTCGCTCGTTGACGACCAACGACGATGGTGGCTTCTTTGCCCCCAACTTGTCGCCCGGTCTCTACGCGGTAACGGTGGAAGCTCCTAATTTCAAGAAGTACATAGCAACTGACGTGAAGCTGGATGTGGGCCAGAAACGTTCGCTCGATATTTCACTCGAGGCCGGTAACATCGCGGAAGTTGTTACGGTTGCTGCCGACGCCGTCGCAGTTGAATTGACGACGCCGACTGCATCAACACTGATCAGCGGTGACCAGGCACGCGAGCTTTCGCTAAACAACCGCAACTTCGTGCAGCTCGTTGCGCTCGCGCCCGGTGTTTCAAACAACCTCGACGATCAGGTTTACGTCGGCACGGTGAACCCAACCGGCCAGGCCAACACTATCAACATCTCGGTCAATGGTGGTCGCAGCAGTCAGAACACCTTTACCGTAGACGGCGCTGATATCACTGACCGCGGATCGAACATCACGATTCAAGCGTATCCGAGTGTCGACTCCATCGGTGAATTCAAAGTTCTTCGTTCACTGTTCGCAGCGGAGTCAGGGCGCAGCGGTGGTGGTCAGGTAAACATCGTTACCCGCTCTGGAACGAGCGAGTTTCACGGTTCGCTTTTCGAGTTTGTTCGTAACGAAAAGTTGAATGCTAATGACTTCCTGCTCAACCAAAGCACGACCAATATCGATTCAAACGGCAAGGCAAGGCGTCCTCCATTCCGTTACAACAACTTCGGCGGCACCATCGGGGGTCCAATTTATATCCCTCGCTTTGGTGAGGGTCGTGGCAGCGCGGTGAAAAAACTTGAGCGCACCTTCTTTTTCTTTTCGGAAGAAATTAGACGTGACATTCGTTATCCATTGCTTTCGTCGACGGTTCCTGATGCAAACATGAGACAGGGAATCTTCCCCATCGATATTTGCCTCCGCGCAAATGCTCCGACGACCAACGCTGCTAACGCTACATGTTTGGATATTCTGCCGGCGGGACAGCCGCTTTCATCCAAAGCAACGATCAATCCTGTAGCCCAACAGTATCTCAACTTCATCTACAACAAACTGCCGCTGCCGACCGATGCCCTTACCAGGGCTTTGCTATTCCCGGCAAGAAACATCGCTAATTTCCAACAGGAGATTATCAAGATCGATCACACTGCTTCGGATGCGGTGTCGATGTACTACCGATTTGAAAATGATTCGATTCCCAGCGAAGACGTTAATGCATTGTTTTCGTCCGGCTCCGGACTTCCCGGAGTTTCAACGACGAGTACCGATTCCCCGGGTAAGGCCCACACGTTCCAACTAACCTATGTGGCCAGTCCGAGCCTCATTGCCGTCGGCCGATTCACACATGGTTATGGCGCGATTCTGAGTAACAACATCGGCTTGCTCGCGTTGCAAAATTCTCCGATTGCTCCGCCGTTGCCATTTGAGAACGAAAAAGACCGCGTTCCCACTGTCACCGGCAATGGTTTCAGCAATCTGCAGAGTTTTGGTCCGTATGACAACTTCTCGTACAAGCAGAATTACGACGCTAGTTTGACGTGGATTCGTGGTGCTCACACCTTCAAGTTTGGCGGCATCTACTCGCGTTATCGCAAGAACGAGAACGCGCTCGCGGGTAACAATGAAGGACTCTACAGCGGTTTCGTTAATACGCAGTTGAGCAGCCCTAACCACCTCAGTGTGTTGGCGCCTCAAGTTGCCGGTCAGGATACAAACGCAACCAGGCGGGCCAACTTCCAGTTGTTTGCCAACTTCCTGCTGGGAAACAACGTCACCTTTACGCAGGCCCACTTTGATTACACTGCGGACTTGCGTCAGAAGACGATCGAAGGTTACGCGCAGGATGAGTGGCGCGTAAAACCAAACGTAACTCTTTACATGGGCGTGCGTTATTCCTTCTTTGGTTCGCCGTACGACAACAATGGACGCTTAACCAACTTCGTTCCCGAGCTTTGGAGTGCGTCCGCCGCGCCGTTAGTGACGGGCGCCGGAAACCGTGTTGCTGGTGCTGGGAAGAATTTCTGCAATGGCATAATCGCCAACACGCAGAACTTCCAAACCTCAGCCAACTGCACGCCTTTAGCGTCGCCGTTTGGAAAATACGTGGTTGACGCTCCAAAGAAAGATTTCGCTCCGCGTATCGGTATTGCCTGGGATCCTTTCGGAAACGGAACTACTTCGATCCGCACGGGCTATGGCATCTACCACGATCAGGTCCTGAACGGCACCTTGCTCCAGATGATCGGTTTGAATCCGCCGTATCAGGAAACGGTTCAGATTCTGAATACCAGGATGGATCAACCGCTGCCCCCGGGATCTCCAATTAATCTCGTGGCCGCAGCGACAGCGCCTAACCTGCGTGCTATTCAGGCCGATTGGAAGACGCCTTACATGCAACACTGGTCGTTGGACGTCCAGCGCCAGCTTGACCCCAACACTGTTGTGACTCTCGGTTATTTCGGATCGAAGGGAACACACCTGATCGGCGCTTTTGAACTGAATGAGTTGCCGCCGGGATTCGCAATCGCCAAGGGTGCGACGGGCTGTGCGGTCGGTGCTTCAACTACCCCGACGGCGCCCTGCCAGGTGGCTGGTACTGCCTTCGGCGTAGCTGGACTTTCAACCAACATCCTGGACCAGATTCGTCCCTTCCGCGGTTATCGCTCGTTGACGATCATCCAACCGCGCTTCAATTCGAACTATCACAGTTTGCAGTTGTTCGTTAATCGTCGCTTTGCAGGTAAGTCGCAAGCGAGTTTGGCGTACACCTACTCCAAGAACCTGACGGACAACCAGACTGATCGTTCGACTGCGCCGCAGAGCTCCTTTGATATCGGTCTCGACAAAGGCCGTGCGACTTTGGACCGTCGTCATGTGCTGACAGCGAACTTCAACTACGAGTTGCCGTTCTTCCTGAAACATGAAAACGGCCTCGTGAAAAACCTGATCGGTGGCTGGGAAGCTTCCGGTATCATTGTTTACAACACCGGTCTTCCGTTAACGCCGGCTACGTCGAGCTTTGACCCGGCTGGTCTCGGATTCATTCCGGCATTGATCGCAGGCGGCCGACCCGCTTTGATCTGCGATCCCAACGCGAATGCACCGCACACGCAGCAAGAGTGGTTTGAAACGGATTGCTTAGCTAAGAATCCGACCATCAATTCCGGTATCGCCAATGTCATTGGCAACTCCGGACGCGGCATCATTCAAGGTCCCGGAACCTTCCGCACTGATTTTTCAATGTTGAAGAACATTCGCTTCGGCGAAACCACGCAACTGCAACTGAGAGCTGAAGCTTTCAACGTTTTCAATAACGTTAACTTCAAGACTATCGGTAGCACGAACGTGACTTCTACGCTTTTGGGAGTCGTTACGGCGGTAAGAGATCCGCGAACGATTCAGCTTGGCGCGAAGTTCATTTTCTAGTTCGTCTAACCCGCTGTATCTTCTGTGCCCGCAACGTTATTCAAAGCGTTGCGGGCACCGTTTTATTGCTGATGCAAACGCTGCTTAAAAACGCGAAAGTGATTCTCCCCGATCGTGAGGAGTCGACGTCGATCCTGATCACCGGCGGGAAGATTGCTGCGATTGGAAACGATGCCGCCGGCGAAGAAATTGATCTGGCCGACTGCGTTTTGCTGCCCGGTTTTATCGACGTACACATTCATGGCGCCGTTGGCATTGACGTCATGGATGCAACGCCTGACGGTTTGCGAAGCGTGTCAGAGTTTCTGGCGTCGGAAGGCGTAACGAGTTGGTTACCGACATTCGTGCCCGCGTCTGATGAAAACTATGCCGGCGCTGTGGCGGCGATCTCGGAGGCTGCGAACAACTCTTCGGGTGCACGAATCGCCGGCGTGCATTACGAAGGCCCGTTTGTTAACTCGAAGCAGTGCGGCGCGTTGCACACGGAATACTTCAAGACTTATTCCCGTCCTGCAGATCTTGATTTCCTGGTTGTGCCTGACAATGCCGCGCGGATGATCACGCTTGCGCCGGAAGTTAGTGGAGGTGTCGAACTGATTCGCGAGCTAAAGGCGCGTGGTTGGGTAATCTCCATCGGACACACGCGCGCGGATTTGCAGGTGCTTGACGCTGCTTGCGACGCCGGTGCACATCACATGACTCACTTCATGAACGCTATGGCGCCATTGCATCATCGTACGCCTGGTCCAATCGCGTGGGGTATATCGCGCGCTGACGTCACGTTTGACGTTATCGCCGACGGTGTTCATCTCGATCCTTTCGTATTGCAATTGTTGCTCAAAGTGAAAGGGGCAGCCGGGATCAGCTTGATTAGTGATGCGATCGCCGCGGCAGGGAAAGGCGACGGTGAGTATCAAATCTGGGGTGAGACAATCGTCGTAAAAAACGGACGTACTGCAAATGCCGCAAGCAGCATCGCCGGTTCAGTGATCAGCATGCTCGACGCCGTTCGACTGTTGCGCTCACTCGGTGTTTCCTACCTGGATCTTGCCCGGATGGCCTCAACGAATCCCGCTCGCTTGATCGGGCTTCAAAACGACTGTGGCTCAATCGAAATCGGGAAGCGGGCGGATCTCGTGGCTCTGGATCATGCCGGCAACGTCAAACTCACGATGATTAACGGACAAATCAGCCACGGATTACACGGATAAACACCGATCAGTTTTTATCTGATCTGTGTTGATCCGTGTAATCCGTGGCTAATTCTTTTCGTAAAACCCGGCGCGTTCATACGCCTGGTCCACGAGTTCAATCGGATGGCACACTTGCAGTTTCATTCCTGAGAGGCAGGCGCCCGCGCCGATGTGCATCTGGCAACCGGGATTGCCCGTCGCCAGTATTGCAGCGCCGGATTCTTTCACGTGTTCCAGTTTTTCGTTCAGCACTCGCTGTGACATTTCCGGTTGCAGGAGATTGTAGACACCGGCGGCCCCACAACATCGCTCAGTGCCGTTGAGAGCGACAAAATTATCCTTAACAACGGTGCGCAGCATCGTCTCTGATGCCTCACCACTGCGTTGGCCGTATAAAAGATGACACGAAGTATCGTAGGTTATTGGTGATTCAGTTGGGCTCGGCGCGCTTCGCATCCCAACGGCTGCGAGCTGCTGGCTTACGTCGCGTACCCTCGCGCTGAAGTTCGCAGCTTGGGGCGCAAGTTTTTCATCGTGTGCGAACAGGTGCGCGTAAGTGGTGAGCATCGCTCCACAACCACCGGCGTTCGTAACGATCGGCGCCTCAGAATCAAAAGCTTCGATGTTCTTCCGCGCCAGCTCGCGTGCACCATCGAGATCCCCCGCATGAGCATGCAGCGCCCCACAACAAACCTGGTCCGCCGGCGCAGTAATGCTACAGTTGTTCGCCTCCAGTACCCGCTCAGTCGCACGATTCACCCGCGCAAATAACCCCTCTCCCACACATCCCTTAAACATCAATACCGGTTGAACGTCACCCGCGGTCTTTCCGCTGCGTCGCTGCGTCGCTGCGAGAGAAATCCCTCTTGAACTCTCAAGCAACGCAACTCCAAACTCCGCCCTCGTCGAAATCAACTTTGCCAATCCCGACTTCAACAACAGTCGCGCCAGCCCCAAGTCACGAAACACCCTTGAAGCCCCGAAGAAAATCTTTAAACGCATAGGCGACGCCCACACATGTCGTAACACAAACCTTAGCAACTTGTTCGGCAAGTCAGTCTTCGGCTGCGCCTCCAGTAACACTTCGCGGCTCGCCTCGAGCAGTTGCCCATATTCAACGCCGGCCGGACACACCTGCTCGCACGCACGACAGCCAAGACACCGATCAATATGTGTGGCAAACGCGCTCGACGTATTCTCCAGCCGCCCTTCAGCCACCGCGCGCATCAGATACAACCGCCCGCGTGGTCCATCGTTCTCGTTACCAGAGATTACGTAAGTCGGGCACGCTTCCAGGCACAGGCCGCAATGAATGCAAGCCAGGAGTTTGTTTTCGTGTTCAGCGGCGAGTTGTTCTAGTGTAGACAAGAAATATAGCGGGCTGATTAATACCCAACCGCAAGACCGTCGCTTCTACGCGGATCGGTGGCGCCGAGACGCATTCCGGTCTTTTCTTCGATCATGATTCCTTCCGCGTCGCCGAGATAGCGCTTCTTTTCAGGAAACTTGTGCCCGCGCGAACTCAGCGCGCGCAGCGTATCGCCCGACAATCCAAACGGCTCGCTCACCAGCTCATCCGGCAACCACTGGTGATGGATACGCGGAAAATCGATCGCCTGTTGAATGTTCATTTCGTAGTCGATAACGTTTGTGATAATGCAAAAGACCGTATTGATAATTGTTGGACCACCCGGACTACCCACGGTAAACCACAGCGAACCGTCTTTGCGCAGCACGATCGTTGGCGTCATCGCCGAGAGCGGACGCTTCTTCGGCGCCACTGCATTTCGTTCGCCCTGAATCAAACCGTACATATTTGGCGTGCCTGGTTTCGCGGCAAAGTCGTCCATTTCGTCGTTGAGTAAAAACCCGGTGCCTTTGGCGACGGCTGCCGAACCGTAAGAGTTGTTGAGCGTGTAGGTATTGGAAACTGCGTTTCCCTGGGCATCGACCACCGTGAAGTGGGTTGTATCTTCAGACTCATGACCGGCCGGACGACCAGCGCGCACTTCCGCACTTGTCGAAGCGCGATCGGCCTTAATCGTCGCGCGCAAAGTGGCAGCGTATGATTTGTCGATCAAACCGGCAATGGGAACTTTTACAAAATCGGAGTCGCCCATGTATTCGGCGCGATCCGCAAAAGCGCGTCGCATTGACTCGGCCATCAGGTGATAACGCTCGGACGAACTCGCTTCCAGGTTTTTGAAGTCAAAACCTTCAAGAATATTGAGCATTTCAATCAACACGGCGCCGCCTGAGGACGGCGGCGGCATCGAAATGATCTCGTGCCCGCGATAATTGCCACGCACCGGCGCGCGCTCCTTGGCGACATAACCGCGCAGATCGTCCATCGTCATGAGACCATTGTTGCGCTTCATGTCTGCGATGATCAGACGCGCTGTCTCGCCTTCGTAGAATTCGTTTGGACCAAGACGCTGGATCCGCGCAAAAGTCGCAGCCAGTTCAGGCTGACGAAAAAGTTCGTCTTCCTTGTAGAAAGTCCCGTCCTTTAAATAGATGCGCTTCGTTTCGGCGTACTGCGAAAGGTACTTGCGGTTTTCGTACAACGAACGCGCCAGTGAATGTGTGATTCTGAAACCGTTGGCAGCGAGGCGGCGTGCCGGATCGACCAGTTGCGCCCACGTAAGTTTACCCGAGCCATACTTCTTCAGCGCGAGTTCCATACCGCGCACAGTTCCCGGCACGCCCGCGGCACGATAACCGACTAATGGGCCACCTTCACCTTCGATTACCTTGCCGTCTTTATCGAGATAAACATTCCGATGCGCAGCCGCCGGGGCCATCTCGCGATAATCGATCGCGGTGGTTCGGCCGTCGTTGAGACGGATCATCATGAAACCGCCGCCACCGAGATTTCCCGCCGCCGGGTGAGTGACTTGCAAAGCGAAGGCAACAGCGATCGCGGCATCGACTGCGTTGCCGCCACGTCTCAGTATGTCAACCCCGACACGCGACGCGACCTCGTTGGTCGACGCAATCATTCCGTGTCGCGCCCGAACGGGTTCGCGCGCAGCGCCGAGTACGAAATTGAATGAACTCAGCGCGACAATGAGAAGTACAACAACAACCGTGCGATGTGTTTTCATGATTGTAATCCGTATTTATCCGCCTCAATCCGTGCCGCAAAAACATTAAGTGGATCTAGCTGCTGCTTGATGCGATCCATCAGGGCGCGCGCTGGGGCTGAAACCGTTGTGGTGTCTACTCTGAGATCGCCCACTTGAATCCTGCCATCCAACACCCCAATTTGCCATATCGCCGGAGCCGCCGCTTCCTCGTAACTCGCAAATGTTTTTGCCAGATCTCCCGGAAGCATACTTACCCTCGATTGCTTTGGAAAGTCACTCCAAAAAGGAGCGGCGGCGATTTTTTGCCAAAGCTCGCGATCGCTGGTTTCGACTGTTGCACCCTGCAATAACGACCGCGACTCGTTTATCTGAAACGCTACGCCTTTTTCGTTGCCGGCAAAACGTACGAACATCGTGGCCTTGTTACTCGAGATACCGAGCCGCGCAGCAAAGGCTGGAGATATGATCTCTGCCGCCACCGGAAACAGTCGCCGCTGCATCAACGCCCCGCCGCTCTCAATCAGATCCGCAATCGCGCCGTTTACTATCACCGTCGCTTCGCTCTCAGGTCGAGGTCGCAGCTTAAAGTTCACTTCGGTAATGATTCCCAAACTGCCAAAACTTCCAGTGAACAATTTGCAAAGATCGTACCCGGCGACGTTTTTCACCACTCGTCCACCGGCCTTGATCCGGCTGCCGTCACCGAGCACAACTTTCATCCCGATAACTGAACCACGCGGGCGTCCGTACGCAAATTGGTGCGCGCCACCGAGACCGGTACTTACTACCCCTCCTA
Source organism: uncultured Acidobacteriota bacterium (assembly GCA_963708055.1). Lineage (GTDB taxonomy): Bacteria > Acidobacteriota > Blastocatellia > Pyrinomonadales > Pyrinomonadaceae > PSRF01. The sequence goes on from OY970193.1 coordinate 5,994,466, forward strand.
TTGTTGCACGGCCGTCATTTGGTGGATCGAGTGGTAACCACTGCCCATTCGCTTCCAAAAGGGAGTTGAAATCGGTAAGTCTCACGCCCGCTTGAGCAACAGCGATCAAATCCGCGGGCTCATGCTCGACGATCTGGTTGAGACGCGAGGTGCTGACGATGATTTGGGCTGCTGGTCCAGGTTGATAATCGAGCCACGCTCTGCCGCCGGCAGGCATAGTATTCCAACCTTCACGAGTCGCCAGTTTTAGGCTCTCGCTAATTTCTTCATCATTTGCAGGCGAGACTGTTACCGTTCCATTGCCGTCAATCACGTTCGACTCGCCAACGATTTGGGCCAATAAGGTTTGCGCCCGCTCGGCGTCGAATGGTGAATGTTTTACCGGTTGCGCCCGATTTAATTCTCGTGGAGCGATTGGTTGTACAGACGCTGACGGTTTTTCCCCCGCGATTGCTTTTCCTTCACCACAGCCACGCAAGAGTGGAATGATCTTGCCGGGATTACAAAGTCCCAATGGATCAAACGCCGCTCGCACGCTGAGCATCGCGTTCATGTCGTCATCTGAAAACACGAGTGGCAACAACTCACGCTTGTCGAGCCCGACGCCATGTTCACCGGTGATCGTCCCACCTGCTTCAACACACACCTGCATCAACTCGCTGCCTGCCGCACGCACACGCGCCACCTCTTCCGGAAAACGCGAGTCGAAACAGATCAGCGGATGCAGATTACCGTCGCCGGCATGGAAGACATTCGCAATTCGAAGTTGATAACGCGCGGCGATGTCATAAGCCGCGCCAAGCACCTGCGGCAATCGGGAACGCGGCACAACTGCGTCCTGGATCATCGAATCCGGTGTGATTCGACCGATCGCGCCGAAAGCGCCTTTGCGCGCGGCCCAGAGTTTTTTGCGCTCCGCTTCATCGCGCGCATACCGACAATTGCGCGCGCCGTATTCCATGCAGATACTCGTTACCTCTTCTGCTTCGTCATCGAGTCCGGCTTCGATGCCGTCTAACTCAATCAACAGCGCCGCACCTGCATCCGGCGGTAGTCCGGCCGCGAAGATACTCGCTTCAACTGCGCGAATGATCTCACGGTCCATCATTTCCAAGGCGGCGGGCATGACACCGGCGGCGATGATTGCCGAAACCGCATGGCTCGCATCGTTTACTTCTACAAACTCGGCGAGCAGGGTTCGTACCGTGGGCGGTGTTTGAGATAAACGCAGCGTTGCTTCGGTGGCGACGCCGAACGTTCCTTCTGATCCGATAAATGTGCCGAGCAAGTCGTAACCGGGCAGATCAATTCCACCGCCCCCGAGATCGACGACCTCTCCGCCCGCCAGCACCACCCGACAGCCGAGTACATGGTCGGTTGTAGTGCCATATTTCAAACAATGAATTCCGCCCGCACTCTCAGCGATGTTTCCGCCAATGGTGCAACTCGGCTGGCTTGACGGATCCGGAACGTAATACAAACCAAACGGTGCGACAGCTTTTGAAACGTGAAGGTTAACAACACCCGGTTGGACCACCGCCAGGCGATTCTCGACGTCGATGCGCAGGATCTTGCGCATTCGTGCCATTTCAATCACCACTCCGGAGTTCAACGCGAGAGCGCCACCCGAGAGACCGGTACCGGCGCCGCGCGGTGTGAATGGAACTGCGGCTCGCGCGAGTTCGCGCATGACTCCGGATGTTTCTTCGGTTGAGGAAGGGAAGACGACGGCCCGCGGCAAATGTTTATGGTGCGGCAGCCCGTCACATTCATAGACGAGTAGTTCGTCAGGTTTGGAGAGAACATGCTCGCGCCCGACGATTGCGCTCAAATTGTCGATTAATTTATCCACGCCGCGACTGGCGATAGTTTAGTTGAATTACGTCTCAGACTCACGCGGATTCACGCTGATTTGCCGCGCGTTGCGTCAGCCAGTGACTCAGATAAATCAGCAAACCAACACCGCCGGCGATCGCTGAAACAATCAGTTCGTTGAGCGTGCTGTTGAACAGTAGCCAAACAATCAATAACAGCGACAGGATCGCGATGATTGTCCCGCCGGGTAATCTGAATGCGGCTGGTGGCGCTTCTCGTTTAGCGCGAAATAACGGGAGGGCGAGACAGGTAGCGCCATAGGTCACTAAACGTGCGATTGTGCTAATCGTCAATGCCGCCACAAACGAACTTTTCAGAGTCAGAAACAACATCAGCCCGGCGGTCAGCAGGATTGAGACGTAGGGCGTAAAGAATTTTGTATGGATGTTGCCCACAAACGTCGGTAGCTGTTTTTGCTCTGCCATCGCAAACGGAAGTCTTGATCCTGACAAGAGCAAAATATTCAAGTTGCCCGTAATTGAGATAACTGCGCCGGCCGAGATGATCGCGCCACCGGCGGTGCCGAGGAATCTCGCACCGGCGTCTGCGAGCGGTTTCTGCGACTGGGCCAATTCGGGCAATGTGCCAACGCAAACCACCTGAATCCCGATGTAGAGAATCGCGACGACCAGAATTGCGATGAGTAATGCACGGGGCAGATTTTTCTGCGGATCGCGTACCTCGCCGGCTGGAATCGTCGCCATCTCGAAACCGGTAAATGCATAAACGAGCAACATCACCGACTTCGAAAAATCGGCAGTGGTCGGCGTTGGACCAAACTCGTAAGCCTGTGGGTTGATGAAATACAACCCCGCGGCGATAAAGATAATTATCGGCACGAGTTTTCCGACAGTGAAAATGTTACTGAAGATTGCTGTTTGTCGAATTCCCAGCAGGTTGATAACCGCCAGCACCGAAACCACGAAGATAATGATCGTCGCTCGCCAAAAAGGCGTGGTCGCACTCAACCAGAAGTAACTCAGGTAGTTGATGAGGAGGTTGCAGTTGGCGGCAAACGCGGTGACGCGGGCGAGCCAGATCAGCCAACCGATTTCAAAAGCAACCGCCGGTTGGTACGCCTCACGCGCATATAAATATGGACCACCCGTCTCATCGAAACGGCTGCTGACCTCGGCGAAGCAAAGGATAATCAGCGCCACCACGAGAGCGCACGCGACGAAGGCGATCAAACTGTAAGTGCCGATTGATGCAAAGACCCGGGAAGGAAGACCAAAGATACCGGCGCCGATGATCCCGTTGATCGCAATCGCGACCAGGTCCCAGCGCTTTATGCCACGGACCAGGTCCGCTTCAGGTTGTTTCTGCACGCAATGCTTATAACAAAATCCGGCTGATCTGTGTAATATGTGCCACGAGTTTACACGGCTAAAAACGGATAAAAACAGATGATTAAGAGGCTACTGATTGTTGGTTTGGTCTTAGCAAGTTTCAGTTCGGTTGTTGCACAGCAGGGCTCGTTGCAAGGATTGGTGGACCGCGCTGCAAAGACAACGCTCGAGCGTTTTGCCGACAAGAAACTTCAAGAGAGCGAGTTGTCAATCACGCTGATTGACATGCGCGACGCGAAGCGTCCGCAAACGGCGAGCTTTCGCGGTAACGAACGCATTTATCCGGCCAGCGTGGTGAAGCTCTTCTACCTGGTGGCTGCGCATCGCTGGCTTGAAGACAAGAAAATCGAACTGACACCGGAACTAACACGTGCGCTGCGCGACATGATTGTCGATTCATCAAACGAGGCGACGCAGTACGTCGTCGATGTGTTGACACATACAACTGCCGGGTACGAGCTGCCTGCTAAAGAGATGGAGCAATGGCAACATCAACGCAATGCGGTTAATCGCTACTTCACCTCGCTCGGTTACACCAACATCAACGTCAACCAGAAAACATTCTGTGAAGACGCTTACGGGCGCGAGCGTGTTTCGCGTGGTCCAAACGGCGAGAATCGCAACAAGCTCACTACTGATGCAACCGCTCGGCTGATGATGGAGATTGTCACCGGCAAAGTTGCTAATCCGGAGCGCACCGCCGCGATGATGGATCTGCTGAAACGTGACTACGCGGGTCAAAGCAATGATGGTGACGATCAGGGACGCGGTTTTACCGGGCTCGCACTTCGCGGGCGCGAAGGATTCCGTCTCTGGTCCAAGGCCGGTTGGACCAGCACCACGCGTCATGATGTTGCCTATCTCGAGATGCCCGATGGTGGAAAGTTTGTCCTGGCAACCTTCACCAGCGGACATTCGAACGAACGCGAGATTATTCCCACCGTAGCCCGCGTTGTTATTGAAGGGCTGAAGGATGTGAAGTGAAACCACCAGCACCGACTCCGCCAGACGAGCTGAAGCAAAGAGTCGAAGAGGTCAAACAGGATGCCGATGTTCAGCGCGCGCTGAAGCAGGCCACGCCTGCGAAGCAGGGTGAACCGCGCAAGGCTCGCGCGCGTGACAAGTTCCTGATCGGCACGCAGCTGTTTCTGCTCGTCGTGCTCATCGCCTTGCATGCATTGCTGAAGAATCGTTTTCCGCAAGTTGACGAACATTACCCGATAATTGTGAAGGTCATCCTCGCGATTGGAGTGGTAGTTGTTTGCCTGATGGTGTTGCGGCTAATCGATGTTTACTTTATCGGCCGCGTTCAGAATGCGGTTTACCAGTACAACTTAAAACGCGTTTCGCGGTTGATTCTGTGGCTGGTGGTCGGCTTTTTTGTTTTGACGATCTTTTTTCAGAACTGGTACACCGCGGTTGTCTCGTTTGGATTGATCTCATTGATACTCGGGTTCGCGTTACAGACGCCGATTACGAGTTTCATCGGTTGGATTTACATTCTTGTGCGCGAGCCGTATCGCGTTGGCGATCGGATTAAGATCGGCACCTCTACCGGCGATGTGATCGATCTCAACTATCTCGATACTACGCTATGGGAGGTTGGTGGCGATTATCTTTCAACCGAGCATCCGAGCGGGCGTATTATTAAGTTTCCTAACTCAACTGTATTGAGTTCGCCTGTCTACAATTACACCTGGCCGGTGTTTCCTTACATCTGGAACGAGGTCAAGTTTCATGTTGCTTACAACTCCGATCTGGAATTTATTGCGGCAACGATGAAGGAGGTTGCGGAGCAGGAAGTTGGCGAAGCAATGATGAAACAGGTCGAGGTCTTTCGCGAGATCCTCGCGCAAACGCCGGTGAACCAGCTCGAGGTGCAGGAGCGTCCGGTGGTCCTGTTTCGGGTTAGTGAAAACACCTGGCTCGAAGCGATCGTGCGATATCTGGTCCATCCGAAAGAAGCCGGGCGGGTGAAGTCGCGGCTCATCCTGGAACTACTCAACCGTCTAAACGCCGAACCCGCCCGCGTGCTCTTCCCACGCGACAGCAATCGTTAATCTGTAAAGCTCAAAACAATTTGGACGTCACCTTGGAGTGCGGTGCCTTGGCACCGCTTTGGTCAAATCATAAATAATCGAATTGAGCACAGCTTCGCTATCAAAAGTTGCGTGATCAAATACCAAAGCGGTGCCAAGGCACCGCACTCCAAGGAGGCAGCAGATCGCCGGGAACTTTTCCTGTTACGTCGTGTCTAATCTGCGTACTTTTTGATTTCGGAATGTTGGAGGAGTGCAGATGAGCGACCAGAAAGGCTTCATCCCGGCGCCAACTATTAACGTCACGCCATTGATTGATGTGTTCCTCGTGTTGTTGATCATTTTCATGGTGGCGGCGCCGTTGAAACCACACCGCTTCATGGCAAAGCTGCCGTCGATACCTGACAACAATCCAAACGTCCGAGCGGGTGATCTCACACTGGTGGTGACAATCAATCCCGATCGCACGTTAATGCTTAACCATACGAGCGGCATGGGTACAGTCGATGATTTATCCCCACTCGTCAAAGAACTGAGATCCGTCTTCGACCTACGTCTGAAGAACCGTGCTTATCGTCATGACATGATCGCGCGTTTGGACCTGCCTGAAAGCCAGCGCATCGAGAAGACCATCTTCATCAAAGCACCCCGCAGCCTCACCTACGGGGAAGTAACCCGCGTTATGGATGGACTGAAAGGTGCCGGCGCCGACCCGATCGGACTGCAACTCGACGATCTCCGATAGTAGTGGTACACCTCGTGCAACCAGCAGGATGTCTTGCTGGTCCTACCGTATTTTTCGTGGTCCAGCCTTAGATAAATGACCGATCTGGCTTTCATTTTGACGTTTTCCGTCAGGGTGAAGTGCCGGGAAATGTCAGATCGGAAGTGTCAGATCACCCTGGGCATTTTGCCCTGCGTGTCTTACAACGCCACTCAAATATATGAGAAGAACACCAAACGAGTCGGGTTTTACGCTGCTGCAATTAGTCATCACGGTGGCGGTCATTAGTGTCGTATCCACCTTCGCCGTGATGGGTATCACCCGCGCGCGTGCTGCGATGCGTTTGTCATCCTCGACCCGGCAGTTCGGAGCTTACGTTGAAAGAGCTCGAGCCGACGCGGTTCGCCGTCACGGAGAATCGAGTATCACCATGCTGAGTGACACCACTTACAGCGTGACGATGGATTTTGGCGGCGGCGGTGAGGTAAGTACGCGGACATTTTCACTCGATCAAGATGTAACCTTTATTACCAGCCTTCAGGCGATTACCTTCGACTGGCGCGGTCGAGTGTCGGACGAAGTTTCAGTTGGATTTTCCAACGAGAGTGGCACGGCGAACGTGAACATCACCGGTTCCGGCGACGTGACGATCGATTCAGAGATCTTTCACGACGCTTCTGTGCCACAGGTGACTTATAACGCGAATGTCTCAGGAGATGTGGTTCCAGATTCAGGCGTCATACCATCAGCTTCGCCGACTCCGGTAGCATCACCAACCGTTACGCCGACCCCAACTCCAACGCCGACGCCGACGCCAACGCCAACTCCGACCCCAACTCCAACTGCAACCCCAACGCCGACGCCTACGCCGACCCCAACGCCGACGCCGACGCCGACCCCGACGCCGACACCAACGCCGACGCCAACACCGTCACCGACACCATGTGCCATCGGTGCTGCGCCTAGTCCGCTGAACGTCGTTCAAAACGGCTCGGGATCGATCGTCGTCTCGTTGAACAGTGGCAGCACCACGGTTACAGCCAACTCTAGTAACAGTGGTCAGATACAAGTCTCACCGGCTTCGAAGTCCATCAGCGGAGGCGGTACCGCGACTTTCATCGTAACGGTCAAAAAGCAGAGCGGGAGTGTGACGTTCAACTCAAGTAACTCAAGCTGTGGTTCAAAAACTGTGACCGTTACTGTGCCTTAAAGGAAACTCATTATGGACCAGGTTAAAAATTCTCAGACAGGATTTACGCTACTCGAAACCGCAATCTCGATGTTGTTGATGGCTATTGTTGGTCTTGGTGTCGCCGGGCTATTTGCTTACGCCGCCAAGAGCACCACGCACGCCGCCGATCGTGAAATGGCTACGGCCGTGGCCCAGCAACGAATGGAGCAACTCCGGAGTGCGACGTTTTCGGATACTTCACTCAATGCCACATCTTCTACCGGTACCACTACTACCGTGACGCGACTTGACCGGCAGTTTGCTGTGAACACCGTTATTGTGGATTCAACGGCAACGATGAAAACCATCACCGTTAAGGTCACGCCGCTGGATTCGTCTGCCCAATGGGAGGCAGATGCGAGTTCGATGTTTGGCTCGGTAACGCTGGTGAGTAACCGTAGTGAACAGCAGATGGGTCCAAATCGTTCGCTGTGAGGAGAATGAATGTTGCACGCTTCAAGTAAACGATCCAACGCTGGTTTTTCGCTGATCGAGCTGGTGATCGCGATGACTCTCACGCTAGCCGTGATGAGTATTGCCACGGTATTGCTGGCGCAGGCTTTAAACACGCGCACCAGAACAAACTCCAACAACGATGCCCTGGCCGATGCTCAGCGAGCACTGAATATTATGTCCCGCGAAATTGCAAGCGCCGGTTTCAATCTATCCGGCAACGGCATCGTCGCGGGCGACACGAGCACGGATTCAAATGGCAACAGCACGCTTCGCATTCGTTCAAACATTAACAAGTTTGACACCACAGCCAGCATTACAGCACGAAACGGAATTAGCGTGGTGGGTGAAGACATTGGCGAGGACGTCAAATACTTCATTCACAAGGCCTCCAACACAAACCTGCTGGCACGACATGACGAATATGGCGCGGCCGGCGGCGCCGTAACTGTGCTCGCGAACAGGCTCGATAGTCTTTACATGCATTATTACGCTCAGAAAGTTACCTACACCACGTCAGGATGTAATGTGTCGGGAGCTTCCGCAGCGGAAGTAGCTCCGGCCTCAGCGGGATACGTTGTAATCGCTGTTTGTGTGCAACTGGACGCAGTGGGAAAGCCTGAAAGTCCTGGCTACCAGCCGTCTAAAAATGTGTTGCTGGTTTCAGACATCACGTTAAGAAACGCGAATTTAACTGATTACTAAAAGGTGACTTTGATGAAGCGAAACAGAACTGACGAGCGAGGTGCGGCACTATTGACCGTGCTGCTGTTGTCAACGTTATTACTGGCGGCCGGTGGCACACTGCTCCTGGTTTCGACGCTCTCAACCAGCACCGCGATTGATTCCACGGCTGAGATGCAGGCGTATTACGGAGCCGAAGGTGGACTTCATGCGACGCTCAACGTCCTGCGCGGTAATGCCTCGCCGGTATCGGGTATGTCATCGGGATCGAAAGTCAATTTTCGTAGCGCGATCACGCCCAGCACTTCAAACTTACCGTCAGACACTTCTACGAGCGCGCGTCTCTCCGGCTGGCTCAACTACGACTACACGCCTACGGGTTCTACTGTAGCTGAGCGAGTAAGTTTAACGTCTTCCTATTCGCCACAAAACGGAATCGCTTTCAGTGTCGTCGTTACTGATCCGGATAACACGCCGGTGGCAAGTGGCGAACCGACGCGTCTGCGACTTCAAGTCACGGGCTATGGTCCAAAAGGAGCAGTCAAGAAGCTCGAGCTGGTCGTGAAGCGAACTAACTTTGATTACACTCCGGTCGCCACCATCATGATGCGATCTTCAGACGATGGAACGCCGATCACCGTCTCCACCGGTAATAGTGCGGCGAAAGAATATTCTGGTCACGATAATAGTGGGACCAGCATTCTTCCATCTTTTGGTTCAAATACTGCCGCCGATGTGGCGCTGCAAGTCGGTGCCGCGAACAAAAACACGGTGGCGGATCCGATAGCGGAAAACATTCAGAATTCAGCCTTGCCTTCGTGGCTCCAGAGCGCCGATCAAGCGCGTGCTTTCGTCAAATTGCAAAAGGCGAACGCGAAAGGGCAGGGTCGATATTTCAGCTCGTTTAGCGGGAACGCGGGAAGCACTGCCTCGCCGGCGTTTACATTTGTCGATGGAGATTGTGATCTCGATGGCGGAGCGGGGTTATTGATTGTTACCGGGGATCTGGAACTTAACGGAAATCCCAGTTTCCAGGGACTGATCCTCGTGCTCGGTAAAGGGAAGATGAATCGTAAGGGCGGTGGTAACGGCGACATTTATGGCGCGATCACGCTGGCGAAGTTCGATCAGAACGGCACCGGCGGATTTCAAGCCCCATCCTTCACCACCAACGGCGGCGGTAACTCAACAATTCAATACGATTCGGTCGCAGTGCGCAAAGCGCTCAACATTGCTGGTCCAATAGTAATGGGCGTGCGCGAGTTCTAGAACAAGATTTACAAGGTGTTTCAGGACGATCCTGCCAATCTTGTAAATCCTGTAAGATTGTTAACTCTTAGTCCGAACACCTCATCAGCATCCGTGCAACGAATTCTCCGGGGCCTGCACCTTAGGCTCCGTCCTTGTATCTAGCGCCAGAATGAGTTGTAATCTGCCGCGAAGGAGAACGACTTGCGCATGAAAAACCGTCATTTTGGGCTGTTTTATTTAGGGTTGGCTATTGCTCTGCTGCAGGCCGGATGGTTCGGTGCCACTGCGCAGGACATAACCGGTGGCGGCAGTCTGCTTCGCGATATTGCCGGTGGCGCCGCTCTTATTTTTCGCGCCCCGCAAAACCCTGTCGTCCAGTCAGGCGGTGCAACCGGTGGCGGACGGGTTAAGCCAGGTAAAAAACCACCGGTACGCCAGCAAGATCCGATAATTGCCCGCGCGAACGCCGCCCGCAGTGCTCCAAAACCGCGCTATGCTGAAGCCGAGGAGCAGTATCAACTGGCCGCACAGATTGCGCCGGATGATGCCCGCGCCTTTGCCGGTCTGGGTAACGTCTATGTGGACCAGGGAAAATTCCCACAGGCCATAGACGCATATCAGAAGGCTCTCAAAGTTAAACCCGAGTACAACGCCGCTTACTTGCCGCTGGCCTTTGCACTTGCACGGGTGAATCGTTTTCCTGAAGCAATCGACGTTTATAAAGAAACTCTCAAGCGTGATCCCGGTCCTGAGGTCTATAACAATCTGAGCTTTGCTTACAATCACACCGGCAGTTATCAGGAAGCGGTTGATACAAGTCTCGAGGCGATTAAGTTACTGGGTGAAACCGGTCAGGCTTACAAAACCGGATTTCAGGAGCGAAATGAGATCCGCTCTTACGCTTACAAAAATCTTGGTAACGCCTATAACGGTTTGAAGCGCTACGACGAAGCAGCGAATGCGTTGAAAAAGGCGTTGGAGATCGAACCCAAAAACGCATCAGCGCATTTCAATCTCGGTCTGACGCTCTACAACGCCGGCAGATATTCGGAGGCGATCGAGTCGTACAAGGAAGTGATTAAACTGCGGCCCAACCTGCCACAGGTCTACTACAATCTTGCACTCACTTACGTGGCGGTTAATGACAAGGCCTCGGCCAAGGCCCAGTACGAGACGCTCAAAGGACTTGATGCTGAAATGGCGAAGCAACTCTACGACGCGATTAAATGAACTCTAACCACAAAAAGGCACAAAGCACACATAGGATTTACCTGGCAGCACCTTGCTGCGCATCCAGTTCATCTTGTAAATCTTGTTAATCTTGTTCCAGGGTTTTAAATCGATTCAAAACTAACTATCTGAGTGTACCGGTCGGCGCTATCCTGCTCTTTATTCCCGGGCCTTATTGATAACAACGTCTTCATCCCCGCTTCATCCGCCGCCTTAAGCTCTTCCACCACATCTGAAATAAAAATTATCTCCTCCGGTTTTAACTCCAAATCATTCGCAATGCGTCTATAACTCTCCGCCTCGCCCTTCTTCCCGACTTTCGTATCGAAATAGTTATCAATAAAGCGCGTCAGATCTCCTACCTCGGTGTGCGCGAACAGTAGTTGCTGGGCCAACACGCTCCCCGAGGAAAAAATGCTGACATTCAGTCCGCGCGTGTGCCAACGTTCCAGCGCCGGCCTGACATCAGGAAACACTTGCGACTTCAGCGCCCCATCCTCATAACCTCGCCGCCAGATTTTCCCTTGCAGAGATTTCAGTCCCATCGACTTCCGATCGAGTGCAATTAACCACTTTACATACGCGGCAATGGAATCAATGTCAGTGGTATCTAGCTGAGGTGGATTGCGGTTTTCGCTGACATCCGTGTCGTGTTCGTTGCGCAGTAGTTCGATATCAGCTTGCACTTCCGGCGCTTCGAAGCCTCTTGCCAGAAAGTCTCTTACCTCGTCGCGCGCGTAGGAGAATAACACCTGGTGAACAAAATCTATCGGCGTGGTAGTGCCTTCGATGTCGAGCAGGATGCCGCGAACGTTGTCCATGATGCTCATGTTGTGAGAGAAAAATGCTGTGGTCCAAAACAGCCCGGAAGAAAGTTTTCGTCGACGCGGCTTTCAGTGTAATTAGGTGTCCATCCGGCCGTGTCCTGAAACAAGCGAATCGCTCTGATGCGACGATCGGAGCAGAGATTAAACCAGTGGAGCGTGCCACGCGGAACACGAATTAGATCGCCGGCTTCAACCTCGATTGCCAGCACCGCTCCGCTTTTAGTGTGAATGTGAAATAGACCATGTCCGGCGATGATGAATCTCACTTCATCTTCATCGTGCCAGTGTTCGCGATTAAACTTCGCGAGCATCGCGTCGAGCCCATCTGTATTCGGACTGACGTCGATCACATCCGCGGTGACATAACCGCCGCGAGTTTTAAGTTCGTCAATCTCGCGAGAGTATGCGTCGAGTATCTCTTCGGCGGGAGCGTTGTCAGCGATGGGATGCGAAGGTGTCCAACGTTCGTAGTCGATGCCGTGGGCGCCGAGAGCAGTGGCGATTTCACCGGCATCGGTTAGCTTTTTGTCTTCGTTAACAATTGTTACCACAGCCATCGTTGCGATCTCCTAAGTCGTACTTTCGCGGAGGCGTTGAGTTCGTCCGACTGTTTCGAGCAAAAATTCGAGAATCTCGATATGGCGTTTCGCTTCGGCAAGCGTCGCGCCCCACGTGTAAAGACCATGACGTCGCAGCAGGAAGGCGTGCGCGGTTTGGTGTTTCTTGAGTGTTTCACCGACGCGTTCGGCAAGTGCCGGCATATCCTGAGAATTTTCGATGATCGGTAACCATTCGGAATGTTCGTGACTGCGCACTCCCTGCAAGCCTTTCAGCATCTCGTAGCCTGTAATCGTTAGCCCGCCGTCGTCAGCGTAAAGATCCGAAAGTATCGTATTCCACACCGAATGCGTATGCAGCACCGCGCCGGCGCCACGTTCCTTGACGATTTTTATGTGCAGCAAGCTTTCGTCGGAAGGTTTGCCTTCGTGCTGGCTGACGATACGAGCATTCTCATCAATCGAAAGCAATTGCGTTGCGTTGAGCGCGCCCTTATCGACCCCACTCGGACTCATCGCAATCCGGAGCGGCTCCCGTTGGACCACCGCGCTCAGATTCCCACTCGTACCAAGCAACCACCCACGCGCGTGTAATCCCCTTGCCACCGAGGCCAACTCCGCCGCAATTTCTGTAAATGAATCGGACATTCAGGAAAAGATGCTACCAAACAGGCAATTGCGCAAGTGTGCGACATCGAGCTTTACAAGCTGCTAGATTGGCAAGATTTCTTACGAAGAGCTAATGCGCAAATACAATTGCTAGTGAAAATTCGTTTTAGATGATTCCGTGATGGACCTTGCCGGGGAGCCGGTCGGGGAGTTCGACGCGGTCGTTGACGATGTCTTCCAGATGGACGCCCGCAAGGTCGGCGTAGGCGAGGAGGGTCATCAGGGTGGGTTCGCGCTCGTTGCGTTCATATTCGGAGATGCGGCCGGGGTGCATATTGTGCAAACCAAGGCGGGCAGGCATGTGCGGCTGAGAGATTCCAAACGTCTCGCGAATCTGGCGGAGCTTCCTTCCTAAATGCTCTGGTTTGGGCCGGGGATTCCCCATCAGGAGGTCCCTCCTGATGCCTGCCCGTTAACCGTAAACCGTTCACCACTCCCAGTTGCGTAAAGATTTCGCTTGCCTTCGCTCTCTGATGAGAGTAGGATGCATTCGCTTTCGATTGCCGCCGCGAGATTTAACCTTTCACGCTCGCCGGCGATGCTCATCACTCGTCAGGGTGGGAGATTGAGCTACGCATTGGCCGTTGCTTAATTATCAAAGACGAGTGCATCGTAAAGCGATCAGCCAAAATTTTAAATATAAATTTCATCTTGAGGGACCTGGGTGGCGGGCCAGGTTGAGTCCGCAGAGGCACAGCGGATCGGGGGCGCTTCTGCGGACTCGGGGGGTTCTCGTGCAATGAAGGCCGAAGAAGTAACTAAGCCTGACTCGCAAGAGAGAGATAGGAACGCCGTGTTTGTGGGGACCTCCGTTCCTATTCGCATGCTCTTCGAGTTTCTGGAAGACGATCAGACCGTTGACACTTTTCTCGACCAGTTTCCAGCGGTCAGTCGCGATCAAGCACGGGCCGTGCTCGGCGCCTCGCGCGATATGTTGCTGAGCGCAGCCGGATCTGAGACTTGAGGTTGGCCGATCTCAGTCTCGGAGAGTGGCCTTGGTGAGGGGGCCACATCGAGTTCGCGGGGGCAGTACCGCCCAGAAAGCCCCCGCGGACTCTCGTTGTTTTCTGCTTTTCCCGCCTCTTGCTACTATTCACTCACAATGCAACTCCCAATTGACCCGCCGCTTTTACCGATGCTTGCCAAACGCGTCAGCGAATTGCCACGTGCCGGCGAATGGATTTTTGAGCCGAAGTGGGATGGATTTCGAGCGCTAATTTTTCGCGATGACGATGAATTGATGATTCAGAGTCGTGATGGGAAGTCGCTCAACCGCTATTTCCCCGAACTGATGGACCCGCTGTTGAAGCAACTCCCGTCGCGTTGCGTGCTCGATGGTGAGATTGTGATCGCGAAGGATGGCGCACTCGATTTTGATGCGCTCCAGTTACGCATTCATCCGGCGGCATCGCGAGTCAAGCTGCTCTCGGAACAGATTCCTTCGTCGATTGTGTTTTTCGATCTGCTTTGTGAAGGAAAGAAGGATTTGCGCGGCACGGCTTTCGCCGAACGACGGCGGCGGTTGGAATCGGTACTCTCATCAGCGAAGCCTCCGTTGCATGTGACACCGGCGACCAGCGATTTCGATCTGGCGTCTGATTGGTTTCGACGTTTTGAAGGCGCTGGATTGGATGGCGTTGTGGCCAAGCCGGTTGAGGGCACTTATGAATCGAACAAGCGCGTGATGCTCAAGGTCAAGCACGAGCGCGAATGTGATTGCGTGGTGGCCGGTTTTCGTTGGCACAAGAAAGGGAATCGCGATCGCATTGGGTCGTTACTGTTGGGACTATTCAACGACGACGGTAAGTTGCGGCATGTGGGTGTGTGCGCGAGTTTTAGCGATCAGAAACGCATCGAGTTGGTGGAGTTTCTCAATCCTTATCGCAAGGATGCGCTGGTCGATCATCCGTGGAAAGAGTGGGCCGGTGATGATCTTTCCCGGCGACTCCCGGGCGTGCAGAGTCGTTGGAGTCAGGGGAAGGATTTATCGTGGGAGCCGTTGCGAGCGGAGCTCGTGATTGAGGTTGCTTACGAGCATATGCAGGGCGATCGTTTTCGGCATACGGCGCAGTTTCGACGTTGGCGGACTGATAAGAAGCCGGTTGATTGTACGTACGAACAGTTGGAGGTGGTGCCGCCACACGAGATTGAGTTGATCTTCTCGGGTGGTCGGCAATGAATTAGCCACGGATTTACACGGATTTCACTGATAAGAAATTTTTTCTATCCGTGTTATCGGTGTTAATCCGTGGCTGATAACTTTTGTTTGCGGTGGGCTTCGCGCCATTCGCGGGTGGGGTCGTCATCGGGATCGGGTGTTTCCTGGGCGGGGCGGATTTTCTCGGGAACGTTGCGCAGGTTGATCCTGATGCGCGTCCAGGTTGATGAACGCCCGCGCATCGAATCAACTAAGACGTCATCAACTGCCAGCAGCTTTTCCACTTTCGGATGTTTTTTCTTCCAGCGTTCCAATCCTTCAAGCGCGGCCTTTTTATCCGGCGAATTAGCAACGACAATGAGCGGCATGCGCTCGCGCTTCTTCTTTGCGGCCGGTTTCTTTGCCGCGGAGCGCGCGCGGGAAGGCGCGACGCGCGTTCCTTCACCTTCCATCTTTTGAAAATGCGGCGGCCATGGCGCATCGCCCAGTCCTGCCGCTTCATCTCGCTCTGCTAACTCGATCAGTTTTTCCAATGAACCGGCGACGCTATCCATTTCCGCATGTGGATTTCCGCGCTCAGCAAATCGCTGCGGCACTGTCAGCACGTTGAAATCAGCCGGTTCGCAATCCGCGACTTCATCCCAGTTAAGCGGTGTGGAGACTCGCGCATCCGGCAGCGGGCGGACGGAATAGGCAGAACAGGTCGTGCGGTCTTTTGCGTTCTGGTTGTAGTCGAGAAACACTCCATGCCGTTCCTCTTTCCACCACTTCGAACTCGCGAGCTTCGGTACACGACGTTCGATCTCACGCGACAACGCCACCGCCGCGCGCCGTACTTCACTGAAATTCCAACGCTGCTGAATGCGGACGTTGACGTGCATTCCGCGTGAACCGCTGGTCTTGGGCCAACCTCGCAGTCCCATCTCTTCAAGCAAAGCCTTCACTTCCAGCGCCACGAGTCGCACGTTTTCCCACTCGACACCTGGTCCAGGATCGAGATCCACGCGCAACTCGTCGGGGTGGTCCAAATCATTCGTACGCACGGGGTGCGGATGCAGCTCGATACAGCCGAGGTTTACCACCCACACGAGACCGGCGGCATCGTCAACCACAACTTCCTCTGCAAAGCGCCCGGATGGAAACGACAACGTCGTGGTGCGCAGCCAGTCAGGCCGGTTGTCAGGCGCTCGCTTTTGATAAAACGCCTGCCCTTCAGCTCCGTCGACAAAACGCTTCAACACGATCGGTCGATCGCGAATGCCGGCGAGCGCTCCGGGCGCAACTGATAAGTAATAGCGAACGAGGTCGAGCTTCGAGAGTTTTGTTTCTAAAGAAAAGTATGGTTTATCGGGATTGCTGACGCGCACTTCGCGTCCTTCAACCGTTAAAATTTCTGCTTGTTGTTTTGCAGCCACGAGATGATTATAAGCCTACAGCGGCTTCGACATGTTGATGAAGTGCGCGGGAATTTTCGTCTCTAGCTCGGGCGGAAAAGGTGTTATGCCAGTCTCCACATAGCCGCGTTTGCCATAGAACGACGGCAAATCGTCTCGCAGGTGAACGATTAGGATATCCATAAAGCTCGAACCCCGTTCGCGGCAATAGTTTTCTCCGGCGAGCATCAGCAGGGAACCAATGCCGCCTTGCTGACAATCCGGATCTACCGACAGCAGGCCCAGATAAGATCGCTCGTCGCGAAGCTCTACATAAACGCAACCATGAAGTTTATCCCCATCTTCCGCGAGCAGAAAGGCGCCTTTGTTCATTAACTGCTCGACTTCCGTTTGCGTGATGCGATTACCGTCGATAAAAAACTCTTCAGCGATGCGAAAGGCAGCGTTGATTACAGCAGTAACGCGGTCGGCGTCAGCCGTGGTCGCGACTCGAATAATAGATGTATTGGCGTTCTTCATCGGAAACTCAAGTAGAGATAAAACCATAATAATGGTTCAAAGAAAACCACAAGTGCATTATGCTGCACGCCGCCTATGAGCACACAAACAGTCGCGCCAATACCCATTGAAGCACGTTCCGGACTCAAGCCTTGGCGCAAGGCCGAGCTTCCCGTCGCACCCACACCCAAAGGTCTCCAATGGTTCAGCGCCGTTGGTCCCGGCGTGATCGTGCTCGGCGCTTCGATCGGCAGTGGCGAATTCTTACTTGGACCAGCGGCGTTTGTGAAATACGGACTTTCGCTGCTTTGGGTGGTCGGTACCGCTGCTGTGCTACAGACGCTCTTCAACACCGAACTGATGCGCTACACCCTCGCGACCGGTGAGCCTGCAATCACCGGCTTTATGCGGACGCGCCCCAACTCAACCTTCTGGGCCTGGTTTTATGCAGTCTTTTACTTCTTGCAAATGGGATGGCCTGGTTGGGCAGGAGCTGCCGCGGGCGCTGTCTTTTTTCTGTTTGCAAAGCGCCTACCCGGTGCCAGTGAAGCGGGAACGGTCTACGCGATCGGAGTTGGACTTTACTTGTTGTGCGGCCTCGTGCTCATGGTCGGGCGTCGCATTGAGAGAACGCTTGAATTTCTCAACTGGATCATGGTTTCGGCGATCATTGCCGGGATGGGACTGCTCGCGATCATGTTTGTGCCGCTATCAACCTGGTTAGCGGGTCTTGCCGGATTCGCGGGCTACAACGTGAGCACCGGGTCGTTTCAATTTGTACCTGCGGGTGCCGACTTTTTCCTGCTCGGAGCCTTCGCTGCTTACGCGGGTGGCGGTGGAGTTGCAAATCTGACGTTGAGCAACTGGGCTCGCGACAAAGGTTATGGCATGAGCAGTTGTGTTGGATTTATTCCGGCAGCGGTTGGCGGCAAAAAGGTGGCCTTGGCCCACTCGGGCGCAACCTTCGAGCCGAATAAAGAATCAATGGCGCGCTGGCGTGGCTGGTGGCGGATCGTGCGCGTGGATCAATGGGGAGTGTTTTTCACGGGCGCAATGTTGGGCATGGCGTTACCGGCCTTGCTTTACGTGACGTTTGTGCCGGCCGGTAGCGACATTCGCGGGCTGGGGATTGCCGCGGCATTGGCCCAGGCCGTGGCAACACAGAAGGGCGCAATTTTCGGTGGCGTGATCGCCGTGCTGGGCGTGTGGATACTAGCTAAAGCACAACTCGATATTCTCGAAGGCATGACGCGCGCGATCACCGACATTCTTTGGACCGGCAGCACTCGAATCCGTTCGTGGCGCGGCGGCGATGTGCGGGTTGTTTATTATTCCGTGCTGGCGGTTATTTCGGTTTGGGGAATTCTCGCGATGCGTTTAACGCAGCCGATCATCCTTTTAGCGCTAAGCGCAAACATGGCCGGGATAGTTTTTATTATTAGTTCGTTGCATTTGTTGTACATCAACACGCGGTTACTGCCGGTTGAACTGCGACCACCCCTTTGGCGACGTCTCGCGATCCTCGCTTTGACGTTATTTTACGGGTTGTTTTTGACAATGTGGTTGTGGAGTTTGGTGCGAGGCTGGATGCGATGATTTCATTTGCAATTCTGCCGCAAGGTGGCTATAGTTTGGAACAATTAGATGGTTGGTGAATCCTTCCATCAAAGTGGTTGTCGGGGTGAGGACGATGACCACATAAGACTAGGCGCGGCGGTCCAAAACCGACGCGCCTTTTCGTTATTATGACGTGATTGTAGGGGCAGCCCTCCGTGGCCGCCCTGGTTTGGAACTCAAAATCGTCGCACCTGGAGCTGCACGATAGAGGCCATCTTCGATTGGCCGTCCTTTCGAGAAATCAAGCAGTTCGTACGCTAAGGCGGCCACGGAGGGCCGCCCCTACTGGAGTTTGCAAAGAATGCTGAATAGGTTGGTCTTGTTGATTTTTGCTGTCGCCGGGTTTTCAGTTGCTTCGGCGCAGGAAAAACCGTCGACGCCGCAAACGTTCACCGCACAAGGCGTGTCGATCGAATTCAGTACCACTCAATCGAACGTGATCGCCGGTGAAGAAGCGACTGTCCGTTTCAAAATCACCGGCAGCAACGGTGGGGTGCCACTCAGCAACCTGCGGCCGGTTGCCTGGGTCGCGCAGCGTCAATCCACTCAACCTCCCGACGCACGCGAGTGTCGCGAGAAGGTGCAGCAGTTTTTGCAACCAAGCTTTGCCAACCGCCCGGCCGCCGATCTAAATAGCTACTTCATTCTCGCACTCAATAACGAACCAAACATCTCGGTCATCGATCCCTTAGCCGGATTTGGCGGCAGCAAACTCTACACTCTCATCGCCTTGAAAAGTCCCGGTGAAGACTGGGTCATGTCCGCAAACAACAAACGGCTGTACGTCTCGATGCCGCAGATCAATCAAGTTGCGGTGATCGACATTCCCACATGGAAAGTGATCGCAAACATCGATGCGGGAATGACGCCGACGCGCGTCGCGTTGCAACGCGATGAACGATATCTGTGGATCGGAAACGACGCCGCTGAAGCGAGTGGTGTGACTGTCATTGACACGGTCACAAATAAAGTCGCGGCACAGTTAAAGACCGGACTCGGTCATCACGAACTGGCTCTTAGTCCGGACGATCGTTTTGCCTTCGTGACGAATAAAGATGCAGGCACACTGTCAGTTATCGACGTCAGAAAACTTTCGGTAACAAAAGAAATCAGGATTGGCCAACAACCAACCGCGATTGCATTTTCGCCGCTGAGCCAAACCGCTTATGTCGCTAGCGAAGGTGACGGCACGATTGCTGTCGTTAGTAGCGCACGTCTCGATGTGGTGGCGCGAATTCAAACTGAGCCTGGCGTGCGAGCGGTTCGAATTCCGCCGGCCGGTCATTTTGGTTTTGCATTAAACTCACGCAAGAACATAGTCTACGCTTTCGATCTCGCTTCAAATCGAGTGGTGCGAACGGTGCCGGTTGGGCCGGGGTCGGATCAGATCAGCTTTACGAAGCAGTTTGCTTACATTCGGTCCGCCGATACCGAATTTGTCACGATGATCAATCTCACTGACATCGCGAAAGAAACGCCGATAACAACTTTTCCTGCCGGGCAAAAAGCGCCGGGACAATCTCCCTCGCGTTCACACGCAGCCGCAATCGTTCAGGCGCCGGAAGATGGCGCGGTGCTCGTCGCGAATCCTGCCGACCGGATGATCTACTACTACACTGAGGGCATGGCGGCGCCGATGGGAAGTTTTCAAAACTATAAACGTGATCCAAGAGCGCTGCTCGTTATGGACAACAGCCTGCGCGAAACTGAACGTGGTGTTTACTCAACTTCACTGCGTCTCACCAATGCGGGCCAGTATGACATTGCGTTCCTGCTTGACTCGCCGCGTCTAATTAATTGTTTCGAGTTGAAAGTGACGGAGAATCCGAATGCGCCGAAGAAAGTCGAGAGTGCGTATAAGTTCGAACCCTTGGCGAAGCAGGCAGTGGCGCGTGTTGGCGAGCGATTCGAAGTTAAGTTCAAAGTGATCGATTCAAAAACTGCCACGGCAAAGACCGATCTCAAGGATTTGAGCGTGCTCGTGTTTCTCGCGCCGGGCATTTGGCAACAGCGAGAACATGCTAAACCGTCGGCTGACGGTGCTTACGAAACGAGTTTTGTCCCTCCGAGCGCAGGCGTGTACTATGTGTTCTTCCAGAGTGCCTCGCTCGGACTTCAATACAATCAGTCAACACCGCTCACTATTCAAGCGGTCAAGGAATAAGGTCAGATCTGCAAGAGAGTAGCAATGAAAGTAATGAACTACGTCACCATGGGTTTGGCAGCAATGGTGCTGCTTTGTGTTTTCGGTTCTTCTACAGTGAACGCGCAGGAGCCGGCAGAACCGTCGCAGGCGCAGAAATATTTCACTGATACAGTGCTCGTCAATCAAGATGGCGAGAAGATGCGTTTCTACAGTGATCTGTTAAAAGGAAAAACAGTCATCATCAATTCGTTCTTTGCCACCTGCCAGGGAAGTTGTCTGCCGATGAGCCGGAACCTCGAAAAGGTTCAGCAAGCCCTCGGCGATCGACTCGGCAAAGACGCCGTCATCATCTCGATCAGCGTCGATCCAACGGTTGATTCACCGAATGCGTTAAAAGCCTACGCAAAAAAACTGAACGCGCGACCGGGCTGGTATTTTCTGACCGGCGATAAGCCCAGCGTCGACTTCGCTCTGAAAAAACTCGGGCAGTTTGTCGATAACAGAGAGAACCATACCAACATCTTCATTATCGGAAACGATCGCACCGGGCTCTGGAAAAAAGCTTTTGGTCTGGCGAAGAGTGAAGAGCTCGTGAAAGTTGTCGAAAGCGTGATCAACGATCCCATACCTTCAAAGCCTTAGTTTCGAAAAATGAAACAGTTCAGTTTGCTGAGCATGGGATGTCTGGCGTTGTTACTGCTCCTTGCTCCGGTGGCAACGACGCAGAGTCAGCTCTCGCCGCAGGAAAGTCGTGGCAAACAGATCTACTTGTTGGGAACGAGTAAGTCGGGAAAAGCTATTCTGGCTTATGTGGGCGAGCCGGCGCTCGAGCTTCCCGGCAGCACGATGCCATGTGCGAACTGTCATGGAACGAACGGTCAGGGTAAACCCGAAGGTGGAATCGATCCTTCAAACATCACCTGGGAAACACTGACGAAGCCTTACGGCGTTACGCATACCAGCGGACGCAAACATCCCGCATACACGCCGCGCGCGCTTGAGTTGGCAATTACCCGCGGGCTCGATCCCGCCGGTAACAAATTGTTACCGGTAATGCCGCGCTATCAGATGTCGAAGGAAGATCTCGATGACTTGCTCGTCTATCTGAAGCGACTCGGAACGGATGTTGATCCGGGAATCAGCGAAGAAAAAATCGTGATAGGTACGGTTGTACCTGCGAGTGGCGCACTGGCGGAGATGGGCGAAGCAGTAAAGCAGGTTGTCACGGCTTACTTCGCTGAAGTGAATCTTCAGGGAGGTGTTTACAATCGCCGGCTTGAACTTAAATCTGCGTCGGTAGGTGCGAGCGCGGCTGACACTCGCGGCAACGTTGAGCGACTAATTAAGGACGAAAAACTGTTTGCGATGGTCGGCAACTTTATCGCCGGCGCCGAAAAAGATCTGGTACCGTTGTTTGAGCAATTGGAAACGCCGGTGGTTGGACCGATGACGCTTGATCCACAACCGGGAAATCCAGTTAATCGCCGGGTTTTTTATCTACTATCAGGAAACGCCGGACAAGCGCGGGCGTTGGTTAGTTTTTTTGCGAAGAAGCCGGAGGCTAAGGACGGTGGGATCGCGGTCGTTTATCAGAAGAGTGATTTGAATTCGGGTGTACTGGCTGCGATCAAAGTTCAGAGTGAAAAGGAATCACTGAAGGCGCCGCAGGTTTATGAATATGCGACGGGAGCGTTTTCGGCGGCCGAGTCGGTGAAGGCGATTAGAGCGAATGCGCCGGCAGCGGTTTTTTTTACCGGCGGCATGCCTGAGTTGCTGGCGTTTATGAAGGAAGCTGAAACGGTAAACTGGTTTCCACAGATCTTGTTGCAGGGGTCGAGCGTGGGGACTGGAGTGTTTGAAGCGCCGGTCGGATTTGAAGGGAAGGTTTTCTTTACATCGCCGACGTCGCCGGCAGATCAAACTGCGGATGGGTTGAGGGAGTTCCGCGCGTTGGCTGAGAAATATAAGTTGCCGTCGAAGCACCTTGCGGCGCAGGTTACGGCGTTAAGTAGCGCGAGAGTGTTGGTTGAGGCGTTGAAGCGAGCGGGGAAGGATGTGAGTCGTGAGACACTCATTCAGGCGTTGGAAGGATTTTATGATTACGCGACGGGATTGACGCCCGCGATCAGCTATGGGCCAAATCGGCGTGTCGGCGCGATGGGTGCGTATGTGGTGACGGTTGATTTGAAAGAAAAGAAGTTTGTCCCAGTGGGTGGATTTGTAAGGGTGAATTGAGATTTCAATTACGGTTGTAGGGGCGGCCCTCCGTGGCCGCCCTAGCGTACGAACTTCTTGATTTGATGGCTTTAGGTGAGACGATTTTGAGTTCCAGACAAGGGCGGCCACGGAGGGCCGCCCCTACAAAGGCGGTTGTATGATTTTTAGAATATTCGCGATCGTGTTTGTTTTATTGCTCGTGCCGGGTGTTGTGACGGCGCAGACGCGGCAGGCGCCTCGAAAGCCGGCGGCGAAGCAAGTCGTTTACGCGTGCCCGATGCATCCGGAGGTCACTTCAACGAAGCGGGGTGCTCGTTGCCCGAAGTGCGGCATGGCCCTGGTCAAACCGACCGCCACGCCCACTCCAACTCCGGCTACAAATACGGAAACCTCAGGTTCCTTCACTTCCAACAAAATTCCGAACGCCCGCATCTACGATCAGCACGGCAAACAGCTCGACTTCTACACCGACCTCGTCAAAGACAAACTCGTCGCAATCAACTTCATCTTCACCACCTGCACCGCCAGTTGCCCGCCACTAACCGCCACGTTCCGCAAAGTGCAGCAGAACGCCACAGAACGCGGACTAGACGTCAAACTGATCTCGATCAGCGTCGATCCGACAGTAGACACGCCCGAGCGTCTCAAAGCTTTTGCGGAAAAGTTTAACGTCGCTCCAGGTTGGACTTTTGTCACCGGCGACAAGAGCGCGATCGACTCATTGCTGCAAGGTCTCGGTGTGGCGATTACGAACAAGAACGATCACACGCCAATGATCATGATCGGAAACGACACTGCTGGTTACTGGACCAGAGCGTATGGTCTATCATCGCCAACAAAACTCACTGATCTGCTCGTCGAAGCAAGTCAAAAATAATTTTGGCCACGGATCACACGAATCAAAAGCATGGATTAATATGTTGTCGGGATCGGGGAGTAGAACGCATGATCAGTATCAATCCGTGCTCTTGGTCCGTATGATCTGTGGCCAACAATATCATGCAAGGAATTTTGCTTGACATGTAACTGCAAGCGAACTACGCTTCGATTGTAATAAACCAAAGGTTGCGTTGTTAGTTTCTCACGCGGCTGATTACCACACAGCCGGCATCAGTTAAAAATCATTACCTCCCCTCGGCACGGTCCGAGTTCACATTGAACCCTCGTCTGTACATGTCGCATTCGGCAACGTGAAAAGAAGGAGAAGCGAAATGCTCGGTTTGAGATCCGCCCCCAAGGCTTTTGTCCGGTCGTTGGCAGTGATCGCTCTGACCTTGTTGACTGCGTCGATGTTGGCGGCGCAAACGCCAACCGTCTCACTTGAAAAACCTGCGGTCGAAGCGGTAGCAACGGTGCCTGACGCAAAGACACCCGCAACCGCGCCCGCAAAGGTCGACACCGCTACCACTCCAGCGGCACCCGTCAAAACAGAAACTGAACAACCGAAGGACGCTGCTGCTCCAATCGTTGCGCCCGCAACACCGGCAGCACCGATGCAGGTTCAGGTTCCGTGTCCCACGGGCACACGACTCGTGAAGGCCGACGTAGTCGCGATCCCACAAGCCATAATGTTGAATCGTTTGGGCGCGACAATCCCGAATGCATTTGTTTTCGCGCTACGCGCCGACACGATCGGCACCGGCAGCAACATTCAATTGCGTCCCGGCAAGCGACCGCGTCCTATCGTGTTACGTGCGAACGTCGGGGATTGCCTGCGCGTCACGTTTACCAATGCAATTCCACCGTCCGGGTTTTCTGATTCAACCCCACAGTCACCAGCGGTAGGTACAACTGAAGTTTCACTCCATATACAAGGACAGGAGTGGGCGACGAGCAGCCGCGACGATGGTTCATTTGTGGGCAAAAACAGTTCGAGCTTAGCCAGTCCGTCGCCTTTGCCGACACCAACCCCGTCGCCGATGCCGCCACAAACTCAGGTCTACAGTCTCTTCGTGAAGAACGAAGGTACGTACCTGCTTTACACGATGGGCGACACTGAAGCTGAACCAACCGGACAATTGAGCCGCGGTTTGTTTGGCGCACTGAACGTGCAGCCGCGAGGAGCCGAGTGGTATCGCAGCCAGGTAACGCAACAGGATCTGGCCCTCGCCACCAGGAAGAATGGGGCGGGCCAGCCGATGCGAACTGCCGGCGGTCAACCGATTCTTGACTACTACGCGGTCTATCCGGCGGGTTCGAAATATCCTGACGGCACACCGATTCCACCCAATACGCCGATCCTGAACATGCTGGATGCCAACAATAATATTGTGCACAGCGATCTGACGGCGATCATCACCGGTCCATACGCCGGAAGATTTCCAGGCAGCACCGGAGTAAACAATACTGAACCGCCGTGTAACTCGGCTAACAATGGCGCCGGCGCAACCGATCCGCTGTTCTGTGCTAACCCCGCATCACCGGATCGCAAACAGCCGTATCGCGAGATCACCATCATCTATCACGAGGTGGGACAGATCGCGACGCAGGCGTTTCCTGTTTTCAGCGATCCGTCGCTGGGAATGGTAAGCACGATCAACGCCGGTTTCGACGGTTTTGCGATCAACTACGGCACTGGCGGTATCGGCGCTGAAGTTTATGCGAATCGCATCGGCGTTGGTCCGATGGCTTCCTGTGTTGATTGCAAGTTTGAGGAGTTTTTCCTCAGTGCGTGGTCGGTAGGCGATCCGGCGATGCTGGTTGACCGCCCTGCGAACTCGAGTGTGTTGCCGGCCTTTGCGTCAACGCCTCCAGCGCCGCCAGTGCCAAACAGTCCGCCGTCGACAACGCCTCCGGTGCTTTGCACCGCAGCGCAACTTGGCGACACCGGCGCACCGCCTGATCCGAATTGCGCCAACGCACGCGTGCCGGTGCCCGGTGCTGTAAACGGATTCCCGTATAGCCTGCAGCCGCTCTTGAAAGCTACCAAAGCTTATTATCCGGACGATCCGTCGAACGTCTATCACAGCTACATCAACGACCACACTAAGTTCAGAATTCATCACGGCGGCACGGTCGCCACTCACGTTCACCACCAGCACGCGCACCAGTGGCTACAGTCGCCAAACAGCGATGAGGGCTCGTATCTCGATAGCCAGATGATCAGTCCCGGTGCGAGCTACACGCTCGAGATGACTTTCAACGGCAGTGGCAATCGCAACAAGGTCGTCGGCGACTCAATCTTTCACTGTCACTTCTATCCGCACTTTGCGGCAGGCATGTGGGCCATGTGGCGTACGCACGACACCTTCGAACCTGGCTCGCAAGTAAACGCAAACGGCATCCCGGTAACGGGAACACGCGCGTTACCCGATGGCGAGATCAAAGCCGGCACACCCATGCCGGCATTGGTGCCGATGCCGACATTGCCGATGGCCCCCATGCCCTCATCTGTGTTTATTCAAAATGGTCAGATCGTTTTTGGCACACCCGCTGCTCCCGATCCGACCGGCGCCAGCGTTTCCGTTAATCCGGGATTTCCGTTCTTCATTCCCGGCATCGCCGGCGCTCGCGCGCCACACCCGCCGCTCGATTTCGCGCCTGACGGCGCCGGTGGTTTTCTTGATGGTGGACTGCCGCGTCACGTTGTGACTGGCGGAACGATCAAATACGAGAAACACGATCAGTTTGACTGGAGTAAAGACCTTGCGACGATGACCGCTCGCCAGCTTCCTGAAGACGGCACGAATGTGGAAAAAGTCGCGATGAAGTTTTTTGGTATTCGCTGCCGTCCGTCGTTCTTCCCCGATGGCTCGCCGGGAGCTTGCCCGTCAACGCCGGTGACGAATCCAACCATGACGCAGAACCAGCGGCCACGTGGTTTTATATTGAATGGTTTGCCACGCGGTCCGCAGATGGGTGCCCCATTTGCCGACCCGGCGGTGGATGACAACGGCCAGCCGATTAATGTCGTCAACGGTCAACAACTCAAACGCGTTTACAAGGCGGCTGCGATTCAACTCAATGTCAGGCTGAACAAACTCGGCTGGCACTATCCACAGCAACGCATACTCTCGTTGTGGCAGGACGTTAAGCCAACGCTCGCGTACACACCGGGCGGCAGTGGCCGCGCGCCTGAACCGCTTTTCTTCCGCGGAAATTCAGGCGACATCGTTGAATACTGGCACACCAACCTCGTCCCGAATTATTACCTCGTCGACGACTTCCAGGTGCGAACGCCGACCGACATCCTCGGCCAGCACATTCACCTCGTTAAGTTTGACGTTACCTCGTCAGACGGAGCCGGTAACGGTTTCAACTACGAAGACGGCACGTTCAGTCCCGGTGAGGTTCAGGAAATAATTCATGCGATCAAGGCGCCGGGAGGCTCGTGGGCCGCATGTCCCGGATGTCCCACAGCGACGCTGACGCCCAAGCCGCCGCCAACGGAAATCTGTAGTGGACCAAACCCACCGGCGCAATGCGCCTCGGAATGGCTCGGCGCACAAACCACCATTCAGCGTTGGTATCTCGATCCGGTAAATAACAGCCAGAACGTTGATCGAACTTTGCGCACGGTCTTCACGCACGATCACTTTGGACCTTCAACGCATCAGCAGGCCGGTCTCTACGCTGGTCTTGTAGTTGAACCAAAGGATTCGCAGTGGAAAAACATGGAAGACGGTTCGCCGATGGGCGGAGGCACGATTTCCACGCCGCCGGTGCGACCCGATGGTGGCCCCACCAGTTGGCAGGCGAGCATCATCATGCCCAATCCGGCGGATAGTTATCGCGAGTTCATGCTCGAGTTTCAGGATCTGCAACTCGCTTATGACGCCGCTTCCAAGACCGCGCCGAATCCGGCGAAGGACCAGGGCTGGCGCGATCCTAACCACGCGATCAACGCCACCACTTTCCCGGAGTTTGGCCAGGTTATGCCACGACTCGTGAGCACCGGCAACGTTAATCCGATTACCGGCACGCAGTCAGTCAACTACTACAACGAACCGATCGCTTTGCGGGTTGGCAGTACGGGAGATATGTCGTATGCCTTCGACAATCAGTCGGCACTGAAAGTAAATCCCAACTTCAGCAATCCCGATCCGGTGACGCCGCTGATGCGCGCTTATCAGAACGACAACGTTCAGATACGTGTGCTGGTAGGCGCGCACGTTTTTGCGCACCAGTTTAATTTGATGGGACCACGGTGGTTTGCGGAACCGTCGTGGAAGAATTCAGGTTATCGCAGCAATCAGCCGATGGGATTGTCGGAACACTTTGAGTTGTTGTTCAAAGTACCGTCATCGTCGGCGCCGCTACCGGTATCGGGTTCCGTACGCAAATGTCCGGACGGTATGTCAAACGCAAACTGCGTTGACTATCTCTACAGCCCGAGTCTTGACGAACAGGGAATTGCTCACGGTTTGTGGGGCATCTTCCGTGCTTACGATCCGACGACAGTGGCGACGAGACTGCAACCGCTGCCGAACAATCCGATCGCGCCGGGAAACAACGTGTCTTATGCGACGTGCCCGGCTAATCAGCCTGCTTCACAACGGCGAACTTTCAACATCACCGCCGTGACCGCGCAGAAAGCATTGGCCGGTATCACGCCAACAACCGGTTCGAATCCGCCGCAGGGCGAGTTGATCTTTAACGACCGCGGAGCGCGTGCAGACTGGATCGGATCGCTGATGGGAATCATGTACGTGCGCACCGAGGATCTCGACAGTAGCGGTCGCTTGAAAGCGGGCGTTCCGGTTGAGCCGCTCATCCTGCGCGCGAACGCCGGCGATTGTATTAACGTCAACCTGACAAACGCGATCGATCCGTCGTCGCTTGTGGCTCAGCATAACTTCAATTGGCCGAGTCCGTTCAAGCCTCCGATCACGCAAAAGATGTCGCGATACGTCGGACTGCATCCGCAACTCGTCAGTTACGACGCCGCGACCAGCTTTGGTTGGAATGTGGGTTGGAACAGTAAAGGGCGCGCGGATCAGTTTGCGAATTTTGGCGAGACGGTGAAGTACCAGTGGTACGCGGGTTCGATCGAACGCGGCGCCAATGGTGCTCTCAACTATCAACCAATCGAGTTGGGCGCGCTTAATCTGTTCCCGTCAGATCCGTTGTTCCAACATCCGAACGGTTTGATTGGCCAGATGATTATCGAACCACAGGGTTCGACGTGGCAGTGCGGTGAAGCGGGCGCGTTACGACCGTGTGATCCGGGTGCAACACCACCACCCACCTCGCGCGCTTCGGCGACCGTTACGGCCGGCACCGTCAAGTTCCGCGAGTTTTCGGTGATGATCAGCGATGCGTTGCTGACTTCGTCAACGACCAGCGCGATCAATTATCGCAGCGAGCCGAAGAGCCAGCGTTTTCCGACAACAGCCACTGACTTCTCGTGTATGACTTCCAACTTGTTGGAAAATGGCGGGTCGGCTGTGGGTGAACCGAAGACGCCAATCTTCACCGCCGCGATCGGAGATCAAGTGCGCTTCCGCATGACGCATCCACTCGGCACCGGCGATTCGCAGGTGTTCACGGTGCATGGTCATGGCTGGCAGCGAAATCCGTATCAGAAAAACTCGCTTATTATCGGCAGTAACAATCTTTCGCAGTGGCTCGGCTCGCGTGATAATCACGGTTCGAGTGATCACTTTGATCTGGTGATCCCGAGAGCCGGTGGAACATACGGCCGGGCCGGGGATTATCTGTACACGGCGTTTCTACCGGACCAGGCACTGCTCGGAGCGTGGGGGCTTTTCCGAGTCGGCAACCCGGGAACGCCGGCGCCGAATGGAAGATGCGTGCAAACGACCGGAGGCGCGCAACCGAGCGCGGTGCCGCCGATTCAGAACCTGCAGGATCGGTTCCGCCGCAAGCCGCTCAATCCGGGCGGAGGTAGACCATAACGAGGCACGCGCTAAAAGAATTTATCTCTGAAGGAGGAATCCTATGGCCGGCATTTCAGGTGGCAAGACAGACGGTAAAGACAAGAAAAACAAGAAGGCGAAGAAAGACAAAACCGACAAGTACTTTTCTGATACCGTTGCTGTCATACTCAAACGAGATTGCGCCGAAGCATTGTACGCCGCGCTCGTGATCGCGCTCGGCACTCTGCCCAGTCCGAAGAAGAAAAAGAAGAAAGATAAGAAGAAAGACAAGAAGGACAAGAAAGACAAAAAGGATAAAGGCAAAGACGGCGGCAAGAAGTAAGTCTTGATGCCGAGTGACGTGATCTGAGCGTTCTTTCGAGGTCGTTCGCCTTTCGAGTGCCAACACTGAAGGTCTTCTTTTCAGGTTGTCCGGCCTTTCGAAACAACGCTGAAGCGTTCGCTAATGTCAGCCCAGGGTTGGAGCGTAGCGACAACCCTGGGTTATCTCGTCTCGTTAACGTCTTTACCCTGAAAGGGTTTCTTTCGCCTTCGCGTTAACGTCGCGCTTTGTACCTTCACGGGGAAAGTTCTTTGGTTGCGGCTCGACTCACAAAAAGAATTCATCACGCGCAGTCTGTTGACGATCTGCTGGCTGAGTTTTTGCGCCAGCAAACTTATCAACAGGATTTCTGTTCGAAACTGCTCAACCTGGCGCGACAACGCTCAGTCGTATGGGAAACAAGATGTTTGGCGATCCTCATGGCCGAGCATCAGATTCTCAAACTACAACCAAACGACGTTGAAGCTTTCGATCGGCTATTCATCGAGCTGAAACTCAAACAACCCGGACTCACTCGTGACCTAACTCACCAAGTGTTGAGAGAAGGTTACTCAACCACCAAGCTGCGCCCGTTTATTACCGAGTTTCAGCAGCGGCTTGCGCGCCTCAACCGCGTGCATAGCCGGATTCAAGGTCCGAAAACGCCGCCGGCCGCTCTGCAGGATTTCATCGAGCTTTCCCGCAGTGAATGCAAACTCACGCTCGCGCGTTACTTGTTTACCCCTCAGGAAGTCGTCGCTCGGATCGTCAAGGACATTCGTGTTTCCGAAGGCGTAAAGGACATCGATGTAACTGAGCCGCGGTTTGTGGATGCTGAGATCGCGCATGCGATCAATCGTCTCCCAAATTTTGAAGCTGGGATTCTGCGTTGTTTGTGCGAAAGCTCAAAAGTCTACTGGGCCGGAGACCGCACCAGTTCGAGAATCAATTCGTTAGTCGAGTATCCGCTCACCACGGTAGTGCTCACCGTCAAACCGCCCGGCAGCGAACTCGAGTTTGAAATCAAACGCGCGGGCCGGAGAGGCAACAATCCTCTCGGAGTCGTTTTCCGGCGCAACGGCTACAGAGTTCCGGGTTCACATCGACTCGACGGCGGCAGCATGCAGTGGTTACTGCGTCACGAAACGCGCAGTGCGGCAACCATGAGCGCGGTTTACCGGCTCGTGCACGGCGCGGAAGCCCCGGTGCCGGGATACATTTCGCGAACTACTGTTTTCTCAATACCCACGCGGCATGGTCCAATTCCGGCTTTTCGCTACTTCACCGAGCCGCACATTTTTGGCGACAGTGGTTTTCAACCGATGCGCGACGCGATGAAAGAAGCGGTCGTGTTATTGAAGAAGGAAGAAGGGCGAAATTTGCCCTCCGTCGCCGGCGACATCGGTTTGACGTCGGAGTTTCTCAGCCACATCGCACCGGCGCAGACAATCCTGACCGGCACCAGTTCGTTTCGCATCGACAAACTCGGCGCCTATCTTTCAGCGGCCGGCGCGCAACGGTATTTCAACGACTATCTCAACGTTACGTTCGTCAAGGCGGATGCGAAGCGATTTGCCGATACGTTGCTGGAAGAGATTCTCGGAGTGTACGAGCCGCCGAAAGTTGCGCTTGAAACCTACGACGGTTACCTCGACGCGGCGTTGAAAGTTGAATCAAACCGGAAACGGGCCGACGAGATCTTTCTGAGCCTGGTGCGGCAGATTGCGAAGTTCTGGGGAACCATGCTGGGCGCTCGGGGACATTCGCGTGGTGAGTCGTTTGTCGCGCGAAATGTGGGGTTGCGCACGGTTTGGGAAAAGGGAGAGTGGCAGGTCAAGCTCATCTTCATGGACCACGATGCGCTCAACTTGCCGGATCTCGAAATTGGGCACTTTTTTGCGCAGAACGTGTTGCGCGGCATGTTGCTTGACGAGCGTCATGTTTGGGGACGCGCGAATCCGGCGCTGTTTCCTACCAGTGTCGTGGGGTTCTTGCAGAGTATTTATCGCGTTGGCAGTGAACTTGAAGCTCAGGCGCAGGTCATTGCTCGCGAGGAGTTGAAGAGTGCGTATGATAAGACGCACCAGGCGATGCTGAGCGATCGACGTATGGGCGCGTTTTTCAGCAACATTTTTCTGAACCGATTATCTGATTGGGACAAGTTTGCGCGTGGTTATCTGGCCGGGCAGAGCGCTGGTTGGAAAGCTAAGATGAAGAAGTTGTTCGCTGAAAAGGGCTACGACGCCGACGCGTTTGATTACCACATCGAAGCGGTCACAAAGCACCCCGGTTTCCTCGAACGCAACGCGTTTCTTTATGAAGGCGCTTTGTAGGGGCGGCCCTCCGTGGCCGCCCTTGTCTGGAAATCTATTTCATCGAGGTTCGGGCGACGTTTCGGGTACTTCTTCGTTTGGCTTTAAATCGATGGGGCATAGTTCAACGCTAGGGCGGCCACGGAGGGCCGCCCCTACAGTCGTTATGGAGAGTTTGGAACGTTATGAGCGTGATGGGCTTGTGTTTCCGCTCCGGGTGCTTTCCGAAGCCGAGGCCGAGGAGTGTCGCGCTGCGCTTGACTCGATAGCCCAACGTTCTGAGGGAGTCTTCAAGCGCTTTGACAACTTGCACCTCTTTTTCCCGTGGGCTTACAAGCTGGCCACGAAGGAAACATTGCTCGACACCGTCGAAGCGTTTTTAGGCCCTGACATCGTGATCGACGGAACGCTCGTTTTTTACAAGCCACCGCGCGACGGCAGCTACGCATCGTGGCACCAGGACAGCGTCTATTCCGGCTGGCATCTGACGCCGTCGATTTCGGCCTGGATCGCCTTGACCCCGAGCCATCACGGCAACGGTTGCATGCGCGCAATTCCCGGTTCGCACCAGCTCGGATTGTTGGACCACGACAACGTCCAAAACGATCCGAACCTGCTAAACCGGCGCGGTGAACGGATCGCGATGAACGTGGACGAGTCGAAAGCCGTTGACATCGTGTTGCAGCCCGGCGAGATGTCGTTGCACCACACAAACATCGTGCACGGCTCGAGTGCCAACACGTCTGCACACCCGAGAATCGGATTTATCGTGCGTTTCGTAACGAATCAATCGACGAACCGCGACCGACTCGTGGTCCATGCGCGTGGCCGCGGCGACTGTAGTCACTTGAAATTGGCAGAGCCGCCTCGTGAAGAAAATCTGGAGACGTCAATCAGTGCGTGGCGTTCAGTTGCGCGGTAAACGCAACGCGTGATTCGGCGATTGGAAGATTTGCTCTTTCGACACAGTCCATTCGCCCGCGGCATTGAGAGCACTGCGTTTGCCGAAATGGATTTGAGTGTTCTTTGATACAACGTTTTCCGTTACGTCAATGCCGCGTGACAGACCGGTGGTTCGAAGCAGTGTAGCTTGTTCAGCGGTCAGTTCAATCATGTGATCAAAGCCGGTGGCGGCGTCGAACTGTTCACCCATTCTCAAGTTGGCGCGAATGTCCAAGGCTTCGATATAGGTGTCGCTGTCAGTTAAGACGAGAAAGTTCCTGGACGGATCAGAGCGCGCAATACCTTCGTTAAAGTCACGCGCTACCACGATTTCACTGAACGATGTGAAGTATTCTTCGTAATAACGCCTGAGAAATTCCGAGTCATCGCCGGCGATGATGAACGAAGTTTGACGCAGCAACTGGTCCATATGAGCGCCAAACAGGACCAGCGACTTCTCGAGATACCAGTGACGCTCCAAGCGGTTTTGGACGTCGGAATACTCGGCTTCAACCCAGGCGAGATTCGGCAGGAAGCAATAACAATTAAATCGTTCCTGTAACAGGTAACTGCTCATATCGATGACATTCTCGGCGCGAGAGTTCAGTTCGATAAAGGCATCAAAAATAGTGTTCTTGAGAGCATAGGCAAAGGTGGAGTTGGCTTTGGTGACGCGGCCGATGTGCTCGGAAATCATGATGGGCTCGTCTTTATGAAGTGCGCCCAGATACAACATGTCCCAGTCGTCGGGGATTTCTTTGCTGAAACTGTTGAGCTTATTTTGAAAATCAGGATCAAGCACCGCGTCGTCTTCAAAGATTAGTACACTGGGCGCGCGTTCCGCTCGGGCCTCGCTGACAACTTGCACGTGACTACGCAAACATCCGTAAGCGCCGGCTGAGTGAGTCCAGCCCGCGGGTTTGACGAGCACGTCGCCGTCGAGTGCTGGAAAACGTTGCACCGGTCCCAGACCATGACGCGCAAACTCTGGTTGCATGCGTTGCCAGCGATCAGCGCGACGATCGAGATTTATACAGACAATTTTTGAGGACAAGATTAACAAGATGTTCAGGATGAACAAGATATCATGCAAATCATGTAAATCATGTTAACGCTGACCGACAAGCAATTGGCTCGGTACGATGAGTTGGGTTTTCTCGATTCCATTCCCATTTTGTCTAGTGATGAAGTGTGCCAGTTTCGCGAAGAAGTTGAGCAAACCTGTGCCGCGCTCGGTGGGCGCGTGACGCGTCTCGATGGACCACATCTTTATTTTCGCTGGGCCTGGGATCTCGGCACCCATCCGCGCCTGCTCGATTGCATGGAACAACTCATCGGGCCAAACATCATGCTCAAGTCAACGCGTTTGTTCTATAAGTTTGGTCGCAGTGATGCTTTCGTAGGCTGGCACCAGGACGGTTTGACCGAGCAATTGAAAGACGCGTACATACCCGCCATCTGGCTGGGCTTAACACCCGCGACCGCGGAAAACGGTTGTTTGCGCGTGGTGCCGCGTTCGCATCATCTCGGACTCGTGCCGCATGTTGATTATCCTGACCCCGACAACCTCACTACCCAGGGCGCAACCGCGCAGGTAGCCATTGAAAAGCCGCACGACATCGTCATGCAGGCCGGGGAAATGAGTTTGCATCATCCGTTGATGCTGCACGCTTCGAATCCCAACCAAACCGCGGAAGCCCGCATCGGTTTTTCGGCCACGTACTCGACGCCGTCGTTAGTCAGCAGCCGCACTGCCGTTGCCTGGGTGCGTGGCGATGGTCCAAGAGATCGATTTCGGATTGTTGAGAAGCCCCCGGAGTATTCGTTGGACGAAGCTGTCGTGGCTTATCGCGCCGGCAACCATCAGGTTCTTTTCGCAAAATGAAAACACCGCTGCTCAGTGTTGTGATTCCGACCTGGAATCGCGCGCAACTCGTTTGCGACGCGATCGATAGCGCCCTGGTGCAGCGTCCCGGTGAGGTTGAAGTGATCCTCGTTGACGATGCCTCGACGGACGCGACGATTGAGTTACTCGAAAGCGAGTTTGGTTCGCGCATAAGTTTGCTGCGGCTCGAGCATCGACGTGGTCCTGGCGGAGCGCGAAATGCGGGTGCGGGTTTGGCGCAGGGCAAGTTCGTAGCGTTTCTGGATTCGGACGATGTTTGGTTGCCGGGCAAACTGGCGGCGGAATTAGAAGTTTTTGAGCAATTCCCGGATGCGGACGTGGTGGTGTCGGATAGTAGAAACTTTTTCGCCGGTGAGGCTGATGGCGAGAGTCGGTTCGCGCAAAATGGATTGCTCGAGGCGAGCGGCGGGAATGCGTGTTATGCGAATGATTGCCGGTGGTTATGGACCAATAGCATGAACACGGTCCATACGTGCGGCATCACCGCGCGTCGTGAGGCGTTGCAGCGATTGGATGAGAAGTTGTTTGCCGAAGATCTGGCTTGTTGTGAAGACTGGGAGTTTCAAATGCGGCTTTACCATAGCTCTCGGGTGGTTGTGCTGCCGCAGGTTTGGTCACATGTGCGACGCTTTGACGATGCCACGCGACAAGGGCGTGGTGTGCCGGGGAGGCCAAACACGCATGAGCAGGAGACTTTGTTGTTGCGCTCGCGGTTGACGGTGATGGAGCGATCGGAGTGGTTGCAGGGGATTGATGCGAGTTTGTTGGCGGAGCTTGAGCGTTTCCGAGACGACACAGTCGCAAAACTTTGTTTGCCACGCAAAGACGCAAAGACGCAAAGCGTGGCCTGAGGTTCTACTTTGCGTCTTTGCGCCTTTGCGTGGAAAGGATTTCCAGACGAATCGATGAACATCGAAGAAGTCCATCTGTGGCGCGGCTCACCGGATCAGCAATCACTGCGCTCGCAACTCGTCAAATCCACGCAGTTTGCATACTTCTACGAACAGTTGGACCACCCGCATTGGCCCGGCAAGCGCGTGTTGGATTTCGGCGGCAATCGAGGCGGCCTGCTGCTCGATCCAGCGTGCACGATTAATCACGAGGATTATTACTGTCTCGACATAATTCGTGAAGCGATCGAAGAAGGGCGTCGCACGTTTCCGCGCGCCAACTGGTATCACTACGATCGCTATAACTGCTCTTTTAATCCTGACGGTGTCGAAGCGCTTGCCATTCCGGATCTGGGAGTTCAGTTTGATCTGATCCTTGCGTATTCAGTCTTCACCCACACAACGTTTGAGGAAACCACAGATCTTGTCGCCCAATTGCGCGCGCGATTGGCGCCCGGCGGGCTGCTTGCGTTTACATTTATCGATCCGCATTGGGAATCGAATCTACGCTGGCGCCTGGAGAAACGAAACCCACCGGAACGAGTCGAAGCATTAATGGCGCAGAGCCGTGACGCCCGCTGGTGCGCGCTGGTTAATGGCACGGAGCTTTACTTGAACAGTAACGGTGCGTGGACGCAAACGCCGGAAGATTGCACCACTTACAACGTCTACTACACCGAGGGTTTCATGCGTGAGCAGTATCCGCACGCGACTATCAAACGACCCGTAAACGGCGAGATGCAACACTGCTGCATAGTTAAAGCCACAGATGAACGCGGATAAACACAGATCAGATCTGTATTCATCCGCGTTCATCTGTGGCTAATAAAATGGATTTTCCTCTGAGCGCAAAATTGGATGTTGACTCGACAGTAGCGCGCGCGATTCGTGCGGCTGCGGAGCGTTTGCCGCTTTACGACAATCGCGAGTTTTACTCGACTGATTTGCAAACCGAGGTGCTTGAAAACGTTCGCGCGAATTGTCCCGGCGCTTTTGACGCGCTCGTCGATGAAATTAAAACGCGGCTGGCGCGTTGGCCATATTGCGCGCTGGTCCAGGGGCTTTCGTTTGATGAAGGCAACCGGGTGTTTGTGGCTATTAATCGTGCGTTTGGCGAACTGGTTGCGCGCCCGTACGAAAAACCGCGCGCGCAACTCGTTCATTACATTCAACCTTCAACTGATCTACCTTCGGCACGCGGCGGTCACGAGAGTGAACGCCTGCATACAGACACCGCTGATTGGGAACCGCCGGTTGAACTCATTTCGATGGTGTGTGTCCGTGCTGATCCTGAGGGTGGCGGTCGTTCCCGCGTACTCGACGTCGACACCATACGCAACGAAGTTGAGAATCAACTAGGATCAAGCATTCTCAATCGACTTGAGACTGAACCGGTGCCGTGGCAGCTCGCTCCTTATTGGGGCGGCGGGGTCCAGTGGCGTCCAGTGTTGACCAGTTCGAGCATCTGCTGGCGCCGGTACACCATCGACATGGCGCTTGATTCGACTGGCGCAAAACTTTCCGGCGAAATGCTCGAAGCCCTCAAAACTTTCGAAGACCTAATCACAACAACACCGCACACGCTCGATTTTCTGATGCGTGAAGGCGACCTGCTTTTTTCAGACAATCATCGCACCATCCACGCTCGCACCCCCATCGCGAGCGGCACAAATTCCGATCGCCTGATGATCCGCAGTTGGATAAGAACCCCGTAAAATCCTGTAAATCATGTCTAAAACTGACTTCGCTCAACTATTCGATCAAGTGGAAACAGAACCCATCGCCGAAAGCGATATCGATCGCCGAGCACTGATCGGCAACTGGATCAATTCCAACCCTGACAGCAACAGCATCGCGCGTCTCAAGGTCTTCGAATCAGACGGCAATTTAACGGTGCAGATCTTCGCGGTTGGACCAGAGGGCCTGATCGATTGGGGCACAACCACGGCCACTGTCTATGCCGCTGGACCGGCATCACGCACCGGCACAGGTTTAACTTGCTCTTATGATTTGGGATTTGCCGAAGCACGCTTTCAGGGAATGATCATGAAAGGGCTACTTGTGCTGGCGCAGTTTCATTCGTTCAAAGACGAAAGCAAACGGGCGGGCTACTTCCTGCGTGAATACTACGCGATGACTCACGACCACTTCTAACCATGACACAACTTCAATTCAGACAACAGAGTCACCTGCACCCTGACCTGACCGAACCAGGCGTGGCGACTACGAACATCCAGAAACTTCTCGGCCGCTGGCTAAATACAAATACGGAAACCCGCGGTATTGCGGAGTGCACCGTTGCACGTGACGGCGACGAAATCAGTGTCAGCATCGTTGGTGTCGGAGCGGATGGTCCAATTCACTGGCCCGTCACAAAAGCAACGCCACTCGCAAATCTGGAGGAAGAAGCCGGACAGCGCACCATGGCGATGATGGCTACATTCGATCATGGTTTTATGCGTGCCGAGACGCACCTGCGCATCAATAAAGGCGTGTTTGTGATCGTTTTATTCGTCACGTTTCATGACGACAGTGGTCGCTCCAATTATGTCACGCGGGAATTTTTCTCCCGCGCCGCTTGAGGCCAATGGCGTTTCTTTCGTCGAAAACGGGGCAGTTTACATACTTTTCGCTGCAACTGGGTGAAACGAACTGGCACGGCAAAAATGTTCTCGACTTCGGCGGAAACGTCGGCAATATGCTGCGCGATCCTGATTGCACGATCGACGACGAACGTTACTGGTGTATCGATGTCGTAGAGGAATCGATCGCGAGCGGGAAAGAGACGTTTCCAAACTCGCACTGGATTTTTTACGATCGCTATTGTTTCTTCTTCAATCCGCAGGGTGTGAGAAATCTGAAACTGCCGCCGATTGAAGAGAAGTTTGATTACATTGTTGCCTATTCGGTGTTCACCAATACTTCTCGCACCGACATGTTTGATCTGGTGAGTCAGCTTGAAGACAAGTTAAACGCCGGCGGCGCACTGGCTTTTACGTTTATCGATCCGCATTACGCGGCCTGGCCTGGACGTTACCACAGCAACAATCTGGTCTGGCGACTCGAGCGCGAGATTTACCTGGAGAAAGAGAAGGGAAATACGCTCGCTATCGACGTGCAGGGGTTGGCAGAAAGAGCGAAAGACGCTTCGTGGTTTGTGCTTGTCAATGGCGAAGATCTCTATCTCGAAACCGAGCAAACCAGAAACTACGAGCCCGATCAGCAACGCACGTATCACATGTTTTATACGGTCGATTACATGAAATCATTGTTTCCGCACGCGACGATTCTGCCACCCGTAAACGACGAGATGCAGCATTGCTGTGTGATATCCCGCAAAACATAGCCACGGATTACATGGATTTATCGGTGTAATCTGTGGCTATGTTTTTGCGGGAGAAATAAACTCGATGGATTTTGTTCCACTCACATCCGATCAACGTGACGCGTTCGCCGCGGACGGCTACCTCGTCGTCCCGAATGCGCTTGGTCGCGAAACGGTGGACCAACTCCTCAACGAAGCCGACGAACTTGCCGCGCACTTTCTCAACAAACCCGAACTCGAAGGCAAGCCCGAATACAACCATCTCGATCTGCGTCGCGGGCTGCTCAAACGGAAAGCGCTCGTGGCTTTAGTCGCCAACTCACCTACAGTGTCGCTCGTGGTCCAACTGCTGAGTCCTAATATCCATTTGCATTCGACCACCATCATCTACAAACGCCCTGAGACGCCCGACGCACCGTCGTTTCGTCGTGGCTGGCATCGCGACATTCGCATGCCTCGCGACCTTGGCCACGAAAATTTGCCACTCGTCGGCATCAAGGTCTGTTACTGCCTGACCGATTTTGACGAACCCAACTGTGGTATGACGCTGATGGCCCGCGGGACACATCTGCGAACCGAACCTTTGAAGATTCCCAAAGGCGAAGTAGATCCCACCGACGTTGAAGTCAAAGACCTGAGACTTAAAGCCGGTGATGCGCTTTTTTTCGAGAACCGCATCTTTCACACCGCTGCGCCGAATCGCAGCCGTCGCACTTCAAAAGTCGTGATCTATGGTTATTCGTATCGCTGGATGAAGCCGGAAGTTTATCTTGAAACTCCCGACGAGCAGCAGTTACTCACGTTGGATCCGATCACGCGCCAACTGTTAGGCGGTTATCGCGACGTTGACACGCAACCATGGGCATTGGAGCGCTGGGCCAAACGACATGGAGTGGCGCAAGAGATCGCCCCCTGGACCATCGAAGCTTAACGAAAACAAATGTCACTGCACGACGAAACGAGGCTCGTTGATGAAGCGAAACAGCTATTTGCTGACAGTCGCTCATTCGCGTGGAACCTGGTCTCCACGCGCCTGACGCAGTTTCCTTACTTCGATGAGTTGTTGGGTCGGCCCGAATGGAAAGGCCGGAAAATCCTCGATTTTGGCGGGAATATCGGCACTTTTCTGGCAAGTGCAGGCGATAAAGTGGACCATGAAAACTACTGGTGCATCGATATAAATCCGGCGGTGGTAGAGCAGGGGCGCCGCACTTATCCACGTGCTCACTTTGTTCACTTTAATCGCTACAGCACGCAGTACAACCCGCATGGAATTCGGAATCAGCCGATTCCAAATTGCGGCGTGAAGTTCGATTTCATTCTTGGTTTCTCAGTTTTCACTCACGTCGATCTCACTGAAATGCTCGATTCGGTTCGTGCGTTGCGACGAATGTTAGCGCCGCGGGGTGTGCTGGCGTTTACGTTTTTCGAGCCGCGATACGATCGGTCGTTGTCGGATCCGTCGCTGCGCCGCGGTTCGACGGTGTTGCGAAATCTTGGACCACGTGGTCAAACCGAAATGGTGAAGAGTGCGCGCTGGTTTGTGATCATCGACGATCGTTTATATGTCGAGCCGGGCAATCTCGTTTGTCACCAAACACGCGATGGCAAGCCGCTTGAGTCGTACTGTTCGTTTTTCACAGTCGAGTTTATGCAAACGTTGTTTCCTGACGCGACGATACGCGAACCTGTCTGTCGTGAGTGGCAACACTGCTGCATTATTAGAAACTATTGAGAGAAGGTGCCTCCCTGGAGTGCGGTGCCTTGGCACCGCTTTGGTATTAAGAGGGCGTGATTGAAGGCCAAAGCGGTGCCTTGGCACCACACTCCAAAGAGGTACCCGACAAACCCATGAGTTTGAAGTTTCACTGGATGTTGCCAAAAGGCGGGGAAGTAGTGGTTGGCGGGAGACAAACGCCTCGCGAAGCCGCGCGTTATCGCATCGAGTCGATGGATAGTGCTTCACCGGCGGTTAAGCCGGATCTCGACGGTTGGACGTACTTCGCTCGCCGTGCGGAAGCAGCGGGGATTGATTCGGTATTGATCTCTTTCAGCCGCTACGAGCCCGATCCGTTTGTGGTGGCGTGCGCACTCGGCCAGGCCGTAAACAAACTAAAGTTCATCATTGCCTATCGTTCAGGCTTGATGCAGCCGACGACCTTCGTGCAGCAGATG
Source organism: uncultured Acidobacteriota bacterium (assembly GCA_963708055.1). Lineage (GTDB taxonomy): Bacteria > Acidobacteriota > Blastocatellia > Pyrinomonadales > Pyrinomonadaceae > PSRF01. Next base: position 6,036,075 of record OY970193.1, read on the forward strand.
AACACGGTTTCCGCCCTCGTTCAGGGACGTGTTTCATTCAACATCGTTGCGGGCAGCTCGAGTGAAGAGCAGCGTGGCTACGGCGATTATCTTTCGCACGATGAGCGGTATGCGCGAGCCGAAGAGTTTCTTGCCGTTTGCAATGCGTTCTGGCGTTCGAACACGGAAGTGAATTTTGACGGGAAATACTATCGCGTCGAACAAGCAAAACTGGCGACGCCTTTTGTCGCGCCGGATCGAACGGCGCCGGAGATTTTTGTTTCCGGTCACTCGGAACAATCGGAACAGCTCGCCGCGTCGCAGGGGTCGTGCTGGCTTCGCGTTGCCGACAGTCCGGAAAAGTTGCGCCCGATAGTCGCTCGTACTCGCGAGCGCGGGCTTGGAGTTTGTTTGCGCTGTTGCTTGTTATGCCGGCCCACGCGCGAAGAAGCTATGAGCGCCGCCGCGAAATTGTTACCAACCGACGCGAAGGAAAGCACGACGACCCTGAAGGACGATTCGCAGATGTATCGCGAAGGTGGCGCGTTGAAGAGTGATGCGCACTGGCCCGAACCGTGGCTCTGGACCGGACTGGTGCCGCACTACGGCCCGGTATGGACCACGCTCGTCGGAACGCCTGAAGAACTGGCGACAGCGTTTCTTGAATACAAAAACATCGGCGTTACGGAGTTTATTCTTTCCGGATGGCCCGAAGCAGACACGGTCGAACTCTTCGGGCGCGAGATTTTACCGCTCATTAATCACGCATGACGCTACGGTTCCACTGGATGTTTCCGAAAGGCGGCGAGGTCGGAATGAAGACCGCGCAGGAAACTTCGCGTGTGGCCACCACGCAGGCGCAATCGCCGGCGGCCTTGCCCGATATGGAAGGCTGGACCCGTTTTGCGCGTTGTGCTGAAGAAGCCGGAATCGAATCGGTGTTACTGTCGTTCAGTCGTTATGAGCCTGACACCATCTTTGTCGCGTGTGCGGTGGGCCAGGTGACAACGAAGCTGAAATTTATCGTCGCCTATCGCCTGGGATTAATGCAGCCGGCGACTTTTGTGCAGCAGATCAACACGTTGTCGGGTGTGATTGGCGGTCGCGTGAGTTTGAATATCGTTGCCGGGAGTTCGACACTGGAGCAGCGTGGTTATGGTGATTTTCTGGACCACGATGAGCGATATGCGCGCGCGGAAGAGTTTCTCGAGGTTTGTCGTGCTTTCTGGGCAGGCAATGGTGAGGTGAATTTCGCGGGTAAGTACAGCCGGATCGAAAAAGGAAAAATCTTTACGCCGTTTCTAGCGCCGGATCGCACGTCGCCGGAGATCTATGTTTCCGGGCATTCTGAACAGGCATTGCACCTGGCGCAGGTGCAGGCGTCCTGTTACCTGCGGTTGATCGATACTCCGGAGAAACTTCGTCCGATCGTGCACTCGTTCCGCGAACAAGGGGTTGAGGTTTGTTTGCGGTTGTGTGTGATTTGCAGGCCAACGATGGAAGAGGCGCTGAGTGCGGCGCATGCGTTGTTGCCGCCGGAAGAGATCGAAAAGCAGGAGCGAAAGATTCTGTCGAGCAGTGATTCGCAAACGCTGAAGGATGCGCTCGCGACGGCGGATAAGGTGGGATGGATGAGTCGGAATCTATGGGCGGGACTCGTGCCGCATTACGGTTCGTCGGCGATCACGCTCGTTGGGACGCCGGACGATCTGGCGGAAGCGTTTATGGAGTACAAGGAGATTGGGGTGACGCAGTTCATCATCGCCGGGTGGCCAAAGCTTGATGAGATGATGATCTTCGGACGCGAGGTGCTGCCGCGAGTTCGGGCAGCGGAGGAGAGGTTTTCTCTCGCGGCGGCGCAACGGCGCGGTGATGTCTGACGTGGCGCCGTGGCGACGTTGCGAGAGAAAAGATTTGGATCAATGAGGACGCCGTTGGAACATTTCGTCGATCGTTTGCAGACCGCGCGTGTCGAGGTCGATCCCTTTCCCCATTACTACCTCGAAAACGTCTTCCCAGACGACTACTATCAAGACCTCTTACGCCATCTCCCTGACACGGAAGTCTACGAGAATCTCTACGAAGTAACAGATCTCAAGTTGGACCACTTCCGCCACCGCAACCAGCGCGACATGGACGAAGGCTGGACCAGCCGTCTACCGCAAGACCTCCAACCCTTCTGGAATTCATTCAACGAATGGTTTCTCGGCGCGGAGCTGGCCCAGGCAGTTCTGCAATCATTCAGCTCGCAACGCACTGCATGGCCCGAAGCATCGGTTGAGTCGCAGTTTATCCGTCATCGCGCCGGCTACTTTCTTGGCCCACATTCCGATCTGTACACAAAGCTGGTCGTGCTTCTGGTCTACCTGGCACCTGACAATTCGGCCGAGCATCTCGGCACTTCGCTCTATCGTCCGAAGGATCCCGGTTTTAGTTGTCACGACAGCAAACATCATGCGTTCGACGATTTCATACGCGTGAAGACCGCACCCTACCGGCCGAATTCGCTGCTGGCGTTCATGCGTTCTGATATTTCGTTTCACGGGCTCGAGCCGCTTTCGTCAACCGACGTCGTGACCGAAGGTCGTGACGTGATTCAGTATGTCTTACATGACAAACAAGCCCGCGAGACTCAACTCCGTGCGCGTGCTGAAAGGGTCGGGGCTTGATCGAGGAGTTTGACGGCAAACGGCGAGTGGTCTTTGTCTGTCGCGCGGCGACGGGCGAGAGTCTGCGGAGTGCTGAGGCGCTGAAGAAACTCGAAGATGTCGAGTTGTTCGCGATCGTTGAAGACTTAACCAACGCCGATCTGTTTTATGAAGCGGTTCAGGTGGCAAGCGTTCACGATCCGGAGATGCTAATTGACGCCGCTCGGGGAATATTTGAGAGACGCTGGATGGATTTCATCGTTACGGCGCAGGAAACTCTGCTCGAACCGGTTGCAAAAACACGTGAAGCGCTGAACCTCCGAGGCATGGAACCCGAAACGGTGCGCCGTACTCTCAACAAGGCGGCGTTTAAATCTACGTTGCGAGAAGCGGGGATTCCAACTCCTCCTGATCGAGTAGTGACCAGTCTTGATAGCGCGGTGCGTTTTATCAGTGAAGTCGGATTTCCGATTCTGTTGAAGCCATTGAGCGGAAGCGGTGCACTCGCGACGCTTTTGATCCGCACCGCTGCCGAGTTGGAAGAGGCAGTTAATTTGATGCAGCCCTCATTTGCGCAGCCGGTGCTTGCCGAATCGCACCTACGCGGCCAGGAACTTTGCCTCGACACGATCATGATCCACAACGAACCGATGTTCTATTCGATCTGTCGTTATCACCCCTCGATACTGGAGGCGCTGGAGCATCCGGAGATTCAATGGACTGCGGTGATGCCACGCGATATTGGGCACTTGAGCTATCGCAATTTCGTCAATCAGGGACTGGCAGCTTTCAGGGCCATCGAGCCGGGTGAGGCCATGGTCCACATGGAAGGCTTTCTTGATTCTGAAGGCCGGTTGCTTGGTTTCACGGATGCCACGCTGAGACCTGCCGGCGCGAGGATTGCGCCGATGATGGGGCTCGCTTACGACATCGATCCCTATTACGCGTGGGCTCGCGTCGCCGTTGATGGGTGTTTCGATGGACCATGGCAACGGAAGTACGCGGTCGGGACCATCTTTCTGCGAGGACTTGGCGCGGGAGTGATTCAAACGGTTGAAGGTGTTGACAATGTGACTCAAGAGTTCGGCGACATGGTGGTGGATGCCCGTTGGCCCAATGTGGGAGTTCGGAAATCCGAAACGTATACAGGCGACGGATATGTAACTATTCGTCATCCGGAAACCGCCAAGGTCGAGGCCGCGCTCAAATTCATTGGCGACACAGTGCGCATCACGTACAGCGAGCCCCAAGCAACGCTTCAGTGGCGCGACCGTTTTCAAAACTATCAAAAACTCAACAGACCAGCATGGGAGGCAGGTGGATCACAGTGACAGTACAAGCACCGCGCGCGTTCAATCGAGAGATGTATCACGACCATCCGGAGAATGTTTTTTACGGCACTGATGACGGCGCCCAGGATGGGTCGTTTAGCGAGTTTGCCGAGATCAAGGCTCACTACGAAAGTGTGGCCCCGGAGCGACGCGATGATATTCACATGATCAGCGTAGTCGGCGGTCTCTATGGTTTGAATCTCATCCCGCTCTGGAGACCAAAGCGCATCACCATCTTCGACATCAATCCCACGGCCATCACTTACTTCGAGCTCATCCGACGCGTGTTTACGACCAGCCGTGATGTGCAACATTTCCTCCAGCGATTGACAGACGGTGACTACGAAGCGGAGACGGAAAGAGAGCAGTTTGTGCAGGAAAACATCTGCCTGAAGCAACGTGGGAGTTTGCCGCGCGAACGAGGTTCCACCAAACGTCCGTACGAGCAGAGCTGGCAATATGCTTTCGAACATTTCGATCTCACGAAAAAGCTGCTGCTCGAAACACCGCTCGAAATTCGCACCGAACCGATGGAAAGCGATGGCTTTCGCAGTTGGATCCGCGAACAAAACAACCTCTGGATCTATTGTTCAAACATTACTGAGTTTCACTTCTTCGATCTGGAATTTGCGGATCCGGCGAATGTGGTGTTGTTGCAAATCATCTTTCCCGGCCACGTGCAGTTACTCGATCTCGCGCCGCTGGGCGGTGGTCCAGTCAAGGTAGATTTTCACATACCGCTGAAAGCCGAGCGGATTTAAGGAGCGACAAGGATGGTTAACAAGACAAGGATCAAAACTGACGCCGCACCACCGGCGCTCGGCACCTATTCGCAGGCAATTCGCACCGGCGACCTGGTTTTTGTAACCGCACAAACCGGCCGCGATCCTGACACGGGCAAACTCGAGGAAGGACTCGAGGCGCAAACGCGGCGCATGTTTTCGAATCTCGATGCGGTTCTCAACGCCGCAGGCTGTTCACCTGCCGACATTGTTAAAGTGACATTGCTACTCGCAGACATCAAAGACTTCAAAGCCGTCGATCTAATTTACGCTGCCTGGCTTCCCGGTCTGGGAATCACACCACTCCCTGCGCGAACCGCCTTCGCCGCCGCCGCGTTACCGGCCGGCGCACTAGTAATGATGGATATTGTGGCGGCAATCCCGTAACACGGATTTTACGGATCTAAGAAAGAGATCAGTACTGATCCGGTTTTTTATCCGTAAGATCTGTGGCTGATTTCTTTTTCGTATTCGGCGACGTAGTCCTGGGCCATACGCAGGTAATGAAACTCGCGCATTGCTTTCTCGCGACACTTTGGTGGTGAGATTTCGCCGATGCGACGGATGGCGTTGAGATAATCGGGTTCGTAGCGACAGATGAAACCGACGTCGCGTGTGATCAGTTCCGGGCACGCGCCTTTGTCGCTGCATATAACGGGGGTTCCTGACATCAGCGCTTCAACCATTCCCAATCCAAACGCCTCATCAATTCGCGTCGGAAAGAGAAACGCTTTAGCGCCCGCGAGTAACTCGGCTTTCTGCCGGCCGCGCACATCGCCGACATATTCAGCGCCGATCTCGCGACACAACGCCGTGATGCGCATGATGCGTTTGTAATTATTCCCGGTGCCGGCAACCACCAGCTTCAGGCCGTGACGTGCGGCGAGTGAGAGCGCGATGTCGAGCCCTTTCTTCATCTCCCAATCCATCGACGACATGAACAGAAAGTAATCCTGTTTCTTTTCGGAATAGATGCACGCTTCCGGATCGATGCCGTTGAGCACAAAGCGCGTGCGGCCATGTGCTCGCGCGAGAGTGCGTGAGACAAAGATCCAGTTTTCAGTCGAAGGCCGTTGCGGCAGACCGATATTGCGCATGTCGATGTGACAGGTTGCGACCCACGGACGTCCGCGTGATTCCCATTCGTGAATTAATTCCGGGTCGCGATCGGAGATCGTGTGCAGAATATCGGCATCCCAAACTGGTTCAGAGACGAGCGTTGCGCCGGCGGGTAAGGGAATCGCCGCTCCCTGGGCCAACAGGTAGTAGACTTCATGGCCCAACTCGATCAGGCCTTTCATGAGCAGATCATGAATCCAAAACCCGGAGCCTGATGGATAAGTGCGCGGATGCAGTCCACTGCCAACGGCGCCAAAAGCTGGATATCGATGTTCGGAAGAGAGCAGGATGCGCATGATCAGCTATGCGGCGCCGTCCACGCAGGCGAGCCATTGGTTGCGAGCGATCATAGTGGCGTCAAGATGATGCATTCCCGAGGCGTTCCAGCCGTTGCCGCTCGCTTTCAGAATCGGATTACAGTCGAGCTCGACTTCAGCGTAAAGGCTGGGAGTCAGGACCAGTATTTCGAACACGCGCACACTGCTTCCGTATTGTGATGCACAGTCTTGTGCGAAGCGAAAGAGTCGTCCATTAAACTTCAGGATCCGACCGCCGGGACGTGCACGTGATTTGTCGTTGCTGATAATCGGGCTTTGTGGGTGTTCGGTCCATGGACCAGTCAATTCGGAGGCAAAGAAGAGTCGTAACGTATCGTGGCGGTAGGGCGTGGAACAGGCAAAGATCCACCAGCGATTATCGAAGTGAACGATCGAAGGGTCGGCTAACTGACCGTCAAGTAATCGTGCGACACAGGTCCAGCGAGTTGGAAAGTCGAGAGATTTATACAAACAGACTGCACCGGCTTCGAGAGTCTCCGGAAGCATGTAGTGTTCGCCTTGCCAGTGGAAGACGTACGGGTATGAGAGGTGAAACGGTTCTGTGAGAACGATTTGCTGGTAGTTCCAGGCGAGTGCGTCGGTGCTGGTGGCGAGGCCGATCTCGCCGCGACCGGTATCAGCATTCATCACTTCGAAAAACATGTGCCAGGTGCGGTGGTGTTGGATGAGGAATGGATCGGCAACGAATGCTGCGGGGATGTCGGTGACCTGTGCCCCAGTTAAAACAGCGGTGTTCGACGTTGGTTTTAGGTTGAATGGTGACGAGCCAGTGTAGATGGCGATGGACCACATGAAAGAATTTTCTCTCGCAGCGGCGCGGCGACGCAACGGAGGACGCGGAGTTCTGGTTTTCCGTTGCGTCGCTGCGCCGCCGCGAGGGAAAACCTCTTCGCTCATTGAGGTCACGGCTTATAGAACGAAGGATCGTGCGTCAGTCCCAGAATCGATTTACCAATCGTCGCAAGAATCTGATCGTCGTTGTCATGCCGCACGTAGAACGAGAGATCTCGATAAACTCTCTCCAGTGTGCTGGGACGAATCAGGCAACGCGCCCCACAAGCACGGATGCCTTGTTTCACGGTGTCTTCCGCGAGATGTTCCACCACGTGTCGGGCACGACTGCCTGCCAACTGGGCCTCGAGATATCTGCCCGTTTCCCAAAGACGCGCGACCTGACGCAGCCATAGATGCGCCGTTTCAACGTTCACCGACATCTGGCCGATGTGGTGTTGCACGTAAGCATCGTGGATCTTGTTCTGGGACGTGATGTAGTTCAGGGCGTAATCATAAGCGGCTTCAGCCGCGCCGAGGAAAGTGGCGGCGTAATGCGGGATAAAGCAAGTTTGCCAGCCCTCTTTGAGATATTGCCCCGGATAGCCGATGAGATCGTCATCGGGAATAAACGTGCGACGGAAATGGACCAGGTGACTGGCCGTCGCACGCATGCCGATCGGATCCCACCATGAAGCATCGATCTCCACGCTGGGATCGGAAAGATTACAGGCCATCATCAAAACCGAGTCAGCCGTGGAAGCATCGATGTGACGCACGCCGCCTGGACCGGCAGTGTTGACGAGTAGTATGGCCCACTGCGCGCCACCCGCACTGGTGGCGAAAGCTTTATTGCCATCGATGATGAAACCGCCGTCAACTTTTTCGACAGTGGTTCCGAAGCGAACTGGTTCGTCTGGTTTGCGCGCTTGTGGTTCACCGCTCCACGCGACCCATTTTTCGCCGAGTTCGACGACGCCTTTGAACCATCGGGTTTTCTGCGAGTTGGTGGCCATGCCGTTGAGCAGGACGAGGGAATTGACGTGACCTTCCCAGCAGCGTGCGAGGGAAAGATCCGCGCGAGCGATCTCTTTGGTCATCATCCAAAGCGTGAAAACGTCGCCGGTGTATGGACCAAGACCGTGGCCGCCGTGTTCCTTGGGGACGACGGGAGCGAGCAGCCCGGCGCTGAAGAGATCTTCGAAGTCTGCGGTGGGGAAGGTTGCGGTACGATCGTATTCGTCTGCGCGCGGTGCGAAATTTTCGCGCGCGAGTGATCTGACTCGATTGATCAGGTCCTGTTGTTCGGGACGCAATTCGAGCTGATCGTAAATGTCGGTTTTTGAATCAGCGGAGATCATTCAACGTAATCGGCATTTCTTTTCCGGTCATAAGGCGGAACTGGTGGCGCACTTGCGTTACCAACACGTCGCGCCCGTCGATTGCAACCTGGCGTCGTGCGCGAGTGGTGTCAACGAGCGTTGTTGGTCGCGAGCCGTAAACCAGATCGATCACAATCGCTTCGTCGCTCAATCGTTCGAGTTCAAACGGAACATCATCCGTATCGCGGCCGACGGGCGTGGCATTCACGACGATGTCGTAACCCTCCGCATCGAAGTCGCGCAGCGAAACGTACGGCAATCCGAGCAACGCAGCGGCATGTTCGCCCCGCTCAGAACCGCGATTAATCAACGTCACACCCGCTCCCGCGTGCACGAGTGCCGCGGCAATTGCGCGACCAGCGCCGCCACAACCGATCACGGCCGCGCGTTTTTCTTTCACATTGACACTGCGCTCTCGGCTGGCAGTATAAACCACATCCGGATCGGTAGTATCGGCGGTCCACCAACCATTGTTTCTGACCAGAATGTTGGCGGCTTCAGTTTGCTGTACCATCCCGCTCACGCTCTTCGCTCGGAGGACTGCTTCTTCCTTATGCGGTGAAGCGACCGTCATACCGTTGATGGGCAAACCAAAAGCATCCAGCCGTCTCGAAAGCACAAACTCCTGCCAGAACTCTGCAAACGACTCGACGCGCAAAGGAACAAACAACGCCGGATGATTCATCGCCCGGTAGGAAGCGTTATGCAAACGTGGTGAAAGTGAATGGAAAATCGGATTTCCGATGATGGCAAAAAGCTCTTTCGCTTCACTCACTTCGGGAAGACCATAGTCATCAATCAGCTTTCTGATCGATGGTTCCATATCGAGTGGAGAGCCGCCGGTAACGAGTCCGTAGATTGCGGGCGCACCAAGTTGAAGTGCGATCAGGCGATTCCAGAATCCGAGTGAACCTTGCGCATAAGCAATCGTGTCAGTGCGATTTAACGACTGAAGCAGGGAAAGCGGCAAAAATTCTTCGTCAATCGAATTGGCGGAATTTACGAGTTTGTATTTATGCGCGGGAATTGAGGAGAGCTGAACGAAGCGATCAGTTAGCTCTGATAAATCTTTAACACTTCCATACCATGAAACCAGCCGGTGTTCAGGCGTAACGGCGTTCAATACGTCTTCCGCGGTATCGACTTCGCCTTCGAGTTCCACGAGGTCATAGAATCGAGCCGCATTCAGCAATCTTTGCGGACGATCGAGTGTTGCCTGGCCCTCTTTGGTGCGCAAAGCATAGATCAATCGTCCTTTGAAATGGCCGCGCAGCCAGTCGGGATCGATGTCGCCGACCGCGTCGGCGCGCACTTCCAGCCACTCAACCGCATCTGAAAGCGCGGTTAATTCTGCCCCATCTGCTGACGGTGGATCCGTTAAGGTAGCGATAAGTGAGGCTCGTGCCATAGTAAAATTCTTTCGCTTAGTCGTGTTTACTCGTGAGTGATTTAGACGTAGAAAATTGCGGCGTAAATATACTTTGCTTGGAAAGATTAGTCCACAAATTCTCTTTGCGGCCCTCTGCGTACCCTGCGATCTCTGCGGCCCTCTGCGATCTCTGCGTTTAAACGTGCACTTTGACGCAGAGATCGCAGAGGTACGCAGAGGCCGCAGCGAGAATTTCCCTAAGATATCCATCAAATTCCGTGGCTAGTTGTTGCAATGACAAAGAATCGTTATTCTTAGACCAAAAAAGGATTCCTTTGGAAATGGAAGAAGATTCGACCCACAAGTTATTCGCGGTGATGCCGCCTGCTCCTGATTTCAATCCCGTGAAGCAGAGCATTGCCAGGGCGGAAGAACTCGGTGAAAAAGCAATCGCCACTACGCTCGGTTACTTTGCCACCATGCCCGCCTCAACCAGCATCATCGCCAATCCCGTACTTCATCACACGCCGGTCGATTGCAATGGCACGACCATAACGCTCGATATCAGATCCTTCACGATCCGCGGCACGGTGGCTGAGTCAGACATCGTGGCCGGCAAGATTGGTCCAATCGACGTTATTTTTACGGGACTGTTTGGTGAAGCTGGGGATTCAAAAACATTCGCCGGTTTTGTAGACCAGAAATTTTTCGACGCACTCGCCGGTCCGTTAATCGATGAAATCGCTGCTTTCGTCAAAAAGTTTCCCGGGCTCGGTCCGGAAGTGGCGATGCATCACTTTTCGATCCTGGGAAAAGCGAAGTTAGGACGCGAGGAGCACCACGAACGAGGCATACACGACGAGCGCAGCCCGGAGTTGTTGCTCATCGAGATGATCACGGTTCACATGGAGAACGTGGCCGTGGGTGGTGTCTCAGCCTTCATGAATCATCGGCTGACGGATAATCCTCAGATCAGCGAAAAGGATCTGGCCTCCGCTACTCGCGAGTTTATCGAACAAGAAACAGCGCAGAAGCGAAACGCGTTTCAGGTGTCGTACAGTTTGATCCTGGGCCATCACGCAAACGATCACGAGCGCGCGATTCTCGAACGCATGGGCACGATTCAGATTCACCATGGTTCGGCTGGTTCCAGTATGGTGGCGCGTTACATGGCTACGCTGCATACGTTTTCAGTCGCCGACTTCTTCATCGCCTCGCAAATGGCGCTCGACGGCGCACGGCATTTCGGGGCGATTCATGACATGTCAGACTTCGTTCAGGAACTCGAACCGTTAACACCTGAGCAACGCAGTGAACGAGTCCGCGAGAAGATGTTGACAGGCGGTTTGCCGACTTTCGGGCATCCTGAGATTGCGGCGGCGGGCCGAGGTAATCAGGTGCAGCAGGATCCGCGACCGGCGATCTATATCGATCCTGTGTTTCAGGCGATCGATGCGGGGCAGTTGAATATTTCGGAGCGACAGTTTGAAAGACTTTCGATCGCGAGACTGATCTATCTCACGGCGTTTGTTAACGGTGTGCTGAAGCCGGGGAAGGAAGATGCGCCACCGTTGCGACTGACGGCGAACACGGATTTTGGCGCGTGGTGCGTGCAGGAAGCGCTGGGAGTTGAGGAGCCGGATCGGACGTTGTTGACGTACATCTTCCGGGGTTTCGGGTGGATGATGGATGCGCGCGAGCAGTTACAGCAGAAAATGATCCGTCCGGTGATCGCACCGGATCCGAAGATCGTGCCGAAGTCGAGTGACGACGCGACCATCCCGGACCTCGTGGCGCGAGTGCACCGGCGGTTGGTGCAGGAAAACCCGTTTCAGTCGCAATCGTAACTACGGTTTCACGCAAAGACGCAAAGAAAGACGCAAAGGCGCAAAGTTATGACCTCTGGCTATCGAAGGGTTTTAACTTTGCGCCTTTGCGTCTTTCTTTGCGTCTTTGCGTGGGAAAATCTTGCGATTTAAATACCGATCACATTCCGATGCCCTTCAAGTGGTATCGCTCGGTATCGTAATACCGCTCCACATCCACCAGATTGATCTTCCCCTGCACCGTCGCCAGATCCTCCAGCGAAAACTCACACGCCGGCGCAATACCCTTCGCCGACACGAGTTTTCCGAAGTGCCCGGCAGCCACTGCCTCCGCCGCCTGTGCTCCAAACATCATTCCCATGATGCGATCGATCGGGCTCGGCTGCCCGCCGCGTTGCGGATGTCCAAGCACAACTGCGCGTGACTCGTACGGCGTCTCGGCTGCAATTTTCTTCGCCAGTACTTCGCCAATACCCCCAAGCCGCACATGTCCAAACGCATCATGTTGATCGTCGATGGTCACCATTTCACCATCTTCCGCGCGCGCGCCTTCCGCCACGACTACCACCGCGTAACGCGGCCTTTTATCCAAACCACGACTCAACCCTGATTCACCTAGTCGCGTGGTTAACAAGTTGAATACTCGTTCATAACGAAACGGACGTTCCGGAATCAAGATGATATGCGCTTGCCCTGCAACCCCAGACCAAAGCGCTAAATGCCCCGCATGGCGTCCCATGACTTCAACAATCTGTACCCAACCATGCGATCCGGCCGGCGTTCGCGAACGCTCAAGCACTTCCGAAATATTTCGCAGTGCCGTATCGAAGCCGAGTGTGTAGTCAGTGCCTGCCAGATCTTTATCGATCGTCTTTGGAATTCCGACAATCTTAACTCCTCTTTCCGAAAGCGCGGCGGCGACACCGAGCGTGTCTTCACCGCCGCAGGCCACGAGAGCGTCGAGTTTGAGTCGCTCGATGTTCTCGAGCACTTCACTCGATCGATCTTCCGAATCACCAGCCTCATTTACCTGTTTGAAAGGATTCGTGCGCGATGAACCGAGATTGGTACCGCCATCGCGATCCCAGCGCCGCACGGTTTCGCGATCCAGCGGCAACACTTCCGGCGCCGGATTCATCAAGCTGCGCCAACCGTCAAACAAACCGATTACTTCAAGCCCGAGTTCTGAACCACGATAAACCAAACCCTTGATCGCCGGATTCAAACCCGGCGCATCGCCGCCACCCGTCAGAACTCCAACACGTTTCGCTTCTACCATCGTCTCTTCTTTTTGCTCCCTGAGTTATGCGGCTCCTTGGCGTGCGGTGCCTTGGCACCGCTTTGGTCTGATTACAGTGCGCCAACAAGTTGGCGCTATACCAAAGCGGCACCAAGGTGCCGCACTCGAAGGAGGTGCGTTATTTGTTTGCGTCTTTAATCAAAACTACGTCGCTCGTGATCACCCCACGCGAGGCCACGAGACTGCCGTCCTTCATCCAGTCGAACGAAAAAATCAAGCTGTCGTCAAAAGTGGTCAACTGTCGCGGAGTGCCGCCCGCAATCGGTTGTCCCCAGATATTATCGAAACCGCCGCTATGATCCACGTAGGTTAGATAGCTGCCGTCGGGAGTCCAGCGCAACGGTGAATCCCATTGAACCTGTACTGTCGGCGCAACGTCAAATATGTTGGTTGTCGCACCAGTTTGAAAATCAATCACCTTCAAACGCCAGCGCGAGTTTTCCTGTTGATCGTTGTACCAGAACGCGAGCAGTTTGCCGTCCGGCGAGATCGCTGCCCTGATCGCAATGCCTTCCGTCACTTGTTGCGGTGTGCCGCCTTCGACCGGGATGCGCCAGAGGGTGTACGGAGCGCCGGGTTCAAAATGCTGATAGACGAGCCATTTTCCGTCAGGTGAAAACGTGGCCCAGGTGCTCTCCGAATTGCCAAACGTCAATTGTTTCGGACGCGCTCCATCACGATCTGCGCGCCAGATCTGAAACACCCCGGCGCGATTTGAATGAAAGACAAGATAGCGATTATCAGGTGAAACTACAGGGGCGTAATTTCGACCGGCTTGCAAAGTTAATTGTCGCGGATCTCCACCGGTAGCGCCGATTTCAAAAATCTCTGCGATGCCGCTTGCGTCCGACGCGTAGAGAATCCGGTTGTCAGACGCGGCAAAGAGATCGTAAAAACGGCTGGTGCCCGTGCTGATTGCAGTTGGTTTGGTTTCGCCTTTTCTTAATACCCAGATCTTTCCTACGACTTGTCTCTGCACGGTAACAAACGAGCCACCATTGGCACTCAAACTCAATTCCCAGTAGTCAGTGAGATCGCTGGTGATACTGCGTCGTGAACCATCGCGAAACAGCAGCCAGACCTGCACAAACGAAGCTCCATTTGCCTTGCCGAGCAGAATCACTCCACTGCCATCAGGAAGCACGGTCACACGGCCAAGTTCGTCAAATCTCTGCGGCGTCAACGGCGTGATGCTCTCGGCGCCGCTGGCCAGATCTCTTTCGTAAAATGAAACAGAGTAGTTGGTTGAAACCTCGTTACTACTTCCTGGATCAGAACTGATCGTCGCCAGCATCAATCCTTTATCGGTTGACGTCCAGACGGGTTTTGAGAAGAAATCCCAACCAAGTCGATCGGGCCACTGGCGACTTGTGACGACCTGTTCACCACCGCCGGCGGCGTTTGCAGTCACGAGATAGTCGGTGCGATTCAGACGATCGTAACGAATAAACGCGATGCGTTTGCCGTCGTGCGACAGGGAAGTTGGTCCATCGTTATTATCAACCCGGGTCGGAGCGGAATTGATTCCCAGCACCGGCAACTTAAAGATCTGCACCGCGTCGTTGCGATCCGATTCTGCATAACCGAAGTAGATAAAATTGCCGTCAGGTGAAAACGCAACGCCGAGATAGCGCCCGTCGCGTGGTTGCACTAGCTGCGCGTTGCTATTGATCGCTACCTGCCGTAGCCAAAGACTCTCTTTGCCGCTTTCACTCGTTACGTAGATGACATACTTGCCATCAGGCGACATGGCCGCAAGGGTGGACGTTCCATTTGTCGTGAGCTTTGTGACTTCAATTCGCTCAAATGCCGCCGGACCCGTCTTAACTTCCGGACGTGTGCGCATTTTGTACAACGCAAAACCGACTGCAGCCACAAGGATCGCCGCCAATGAAAACAACAGCACACGCGTCGTCGCGCTCAATCTTTCAGGCTTCTGAATGACTGTATGTGCTTGTTTTAGTTCGTCAGTCTCGACTGGTTTATCGCGCCCGATCGAAGGCCTGCCGGGGTCACTTCCAATCACAGTTTCCGCCGTTGATCCTCGGCTTGGACCAACCGATCTCTCGAGCATGGAGTTCACTTCCAGCTCGCGCCGCAGACTCCGAAGATCGATCGCAAACTCCTTCACGATCTGATAACGCTCGTTCCGATCCTTTCGCAGCGCCTTGCGGACGATTCGTTCCAACTCCGGCGGAGCACCTTCGACGTGCTGAGAAATTGGCGGTTGTTCTCTTTCGACGATCGCCACGACGACGTCCGTTGGAGTTTCACCGGTAAAAGGCGCACGTCCTGAAACCATCTCGTAGAGCACAACGCCCAGACCCCAGATGTCAGTGCGCTCGTCAACCGGAATGCCGCGCGCTTGTTCGGGCGACATGTAAGCTGCGGTGCCGATGATTGTGCCGGGTGACGAGTCAAACAGGAGGGTTGACATCGTGATGTGCATCGCGAGTTTGTGACGTTCGGTGAGTTTGGCCAGTCCGAAGTCGAGGATCTTCACGTAGCCTTCAGGACGGATAACGATGTTCTCGGGTTTGATGTCGCGATGTACGATGCCGGCTTCGTGAGCGGCAATTAGGCCCTCGGAGATTTGAATCGCGATGTCGAGCACGTCGCCGAATTTCAACGTGTTGCTGCGCATGCGTTGCCGCAGCGTCATTCCCTGGACGTACTCCATCGCAATGAACGGACGCCCGTCGTCTGTTTCACCAATCTCATGGACCACGCAAACATTTGGATGGCTCAACCGTGAAGCCGCACGTGCTTCCTGTGTGAAGCGACGCAGCCGTTCCGGATCTTTGCTCACAAACGTTGGCAACACTTTCAGTGCCACACGGCGACCGAGGATCGTATCGGTGGCGAGATAAACTTCACCCATTCCACCTTCGCCGATGAGATTCACTATCTGGTAATGCTTGACGCGTTGACCTGGGGTGAGTTTCTCGTCTTTGGCAAGCTCTTCAGCCGCCTGGGCGACGGCTGGCTCTTCCATAAAACTGCCGGCGATTTCATACGAACGCAGTAATGATTCGACTTCTTCGCGCACCGCCGCGTCGCCATCGCACAGGCGATCGAGAAACGCTTCGCGTTCGGCGCCGTGACGTTCGAGAGCGCCCTGGAATATTTGCTTGATCAGTTGCCAGCGCTGCGGGTCAGTTATGCTCATGCTATCGGGTCGCCGCTCAATTCGCGATGCAACCAGGCTCGGGCCATACTCCAATCGCGTTTGACGGTCGCTGGGGAGATTCCCATTACGGCGGCAGTTTCCGCAACCGTCAAACCGCTGAAGAAACGAAGTTCAACTACTCTGCTCTGTTGTTCGTCCAACTCTGCCAGCCGGTTCAGTGCTTCATCCAGTGCCACGACATCCATGTCCTTGGCTTTGATCGACGCGCCGGCGCCGGTCAGTGAAACTCTGATGTCAGAACCACCGCGTTTAGCACGTTTCTTCGTGCGCGCGTGATCGACCAGGATGCGACGCATCATCTGGGCGGCGATACCAAAGAAGTGTGCGCGATTTTGCCATTGCACGTTGTGCTGATCCACCAGCCGCAGGTAAGCCTCATGAATAAGCGCAGTTGTTTGCAGTGAATGTCCGGCCTGTTCACGTTTCAGATAACGCGCGGCCTGGCGGCGAAGTTCGTCGTAGACGATGGGCACTAGCTTATCGAGCGCGCCTTTGTCACCGCGGCCATAGCCGACGAGCAAGTCGGTGATGTTGTCGGCACTTCTGATCACAGCACCGAGCATAGTTTTTCCCACGCCAAGGCGCAAAGACGCATCCGCAGATTACGCAGATTCAATCTGTGGATGAGCCCGTTTTCGTGAAACTGTCGCGTTAATGGATCGAGGTAACAGTATGAAAAACCAAATTTATAGGGTTATTGCAATTTCCACGATCTTAGTCGCGCTGGCTGCCGTTGACGTTCTGGCGCAGGCACCGAACAAAGTCGTGGTCAAGATTCCGTTTGCGTTCACGGCCGGCAAAACAAAATTTGAGCCGGGTGAGTACAGCATTAAGCGAATCTCCGCTGACAATTTGACGCTTCGCAGTGTTGATGGGCATGCAAGCGTAGTTCTACATGCGCCTGTCTCATTGAACTCGAGCGATCCAAACGCCGTTGAGCGATTGGTCTTCAATAAAGCCGGGGAGCAATATGTTCTGTCGCAAATCTGGCTCACTGCCGATACGGGGCGCGAACTTTGGAAGGAGACGAGAGTCAAAAAATCGGAGCGCATCGAAATCGCTCTTCGCCGCAAGAACTAGTTGTTAATCTTGTAAATCTTGTTCATCCTGAAAATCTTGTTAACAGGATTTACAAGATTCACAGGATTAACAGGATTTGCCTCGCGCACATCCCCGAGAGTATTGTTTGCCGCGAGGTGATCCGATGAAACATTGCTTGAAAGTCTTCCCCCTGCTGGTTGTACTGTTTCTGGCGTCCGGCGCTGCGGTAGCCCAGGAAGGCGCTACGATCCTGACCGGCGCTGAGTTAACGCGCGTGGTACCCACCGGATTTTATTTCGAGGGACTCAGCGCGCCGACGCAGATGCGAAACGCAGCAGCCGTGAGATTCGGCAAAGACCGTTACGTGATCTCCGGTTTGGTTGATACGTCCGGGTATTCGTCCGATATCCGCGCGAAGTACGTTGGTTTTTTAATCACCGATTCCGCCATCACGCTCAACGGAGAAACTTTACCGTCCGGCGCTTACGGTTTCGGATTCGGCACCGCCGGCAAACTGACAGTGATGGATCTCTCGGGAAAGGATTTACTCTCGGTTGCGGTTACCAACGACAAGAATTTGCGACGACCACGCCCTTTGATGATGACAGCAGATCCCGCTGGTGTGCGTTTGTATAACGGCAAAGACTACGTCGTCATCGCTGCGCAGTAAGATCCGCGATGCGTCAAAAGCTCCTACCGTTAATCTGTTTTTCGCTTTTGCTACCGTTTGCGTTGTTGGCGCAAACGCCGCCAAAAAAGCCGGACACTCCACAGCAACCGATGGGTGGTGGCGCTTCAACCGGAGCGCCTACCGTTTACACTTCGCGTCGCACCGTCGGCATCACTGACGCCAACGCTCCGGTTGTTTTTGAAGATGTAACTGAGAAGACGGCGCTCGCAAACTTTCGCCACCGCTCAGGTGAAGCGCCCAAAGATTTCATCTTTGAAACTCCTTCAGGCGGCGTCGCGATTTTTGACTACGACGCCGATGGCCAGCCTGATATCTATCTGGTAAACGGCTCAACCGCTGCCGCGATGCGTGGCAAAGAGAAAGCTCCGCGCGCAGCGCTTTATCGCAATCTCGGCAACTGGAAGTTTGAAGACGTTACCGAAAAAGCGGGCGTCGCCAACGAACGTTGGGGCTTCGGTATTGCAGTTGGCGATTACAACAACGATGGCCGCGCCGACATGTACGTCAGCAACTTTGGTGTCTCGCGTCTTTATCGCAACAACGGCGACGGCACGTTTACTGACGTCGCCGAAAAAGCAGGCGTGGCGCGTAAAGGCTGGAGCACGGGGGCAAGCTGGGGCGACTACGATGGCGACGGCCGGCTCGATCTGTTTGTTCCCGGTTATGTTGAGATCGATCTCGACAAGCTGCCGCCGAATCCGTCAGATGTGGGAAAGTCAGGAAACGTGAGCCAGAACTTCTGCCAGTTTCGCGGCGAGCCGGTGATGTGTGGACCACGCGGTCTGCCGGGTGAAACGGACACGCTCTATCGCCAGAAGGCTGACGGCACGTTTGAAGACGTGAGTGTGAAAACCGGCGTGAACGATCCGGAAAAATATTATGGTTTCAGTTCCGCGTTTGTTCATGTCAACGAAGATAAGTTTATCGATCTTCTCGTGGTAAACGATTCAACGCCGAAGCAGCTTTACATCAACAAGGGAAACGGTACGTTTGAAGAGATTGGTTACCCGTCAGGGGTCGCGCTGAATGAGAACGGGCGCGAACAAGCCGGAATGGGGCTGGCGGTTGGTGATTACGACAACGATGGACGCGTGGATTTTTACATCACTAACTTTTCGGATGATTCAAATGTGCTCTATCACAACGACGGCGACAACAATTTCACGGACCTGACTTTTCAGGTCGGGCTTGGCGAAGTTTCGATTCCGTTTCTTGGCTGGGGAACAAGTTTCCTCGACTTCGACAACGACGCCTGGCTGGATCTGTTTGTAGTGAATGGTCACGTTTATCCCGCGGTCGATAAGCACCAGTGGGGAACGAGTTACGCGCAGCAAGCGCTGCTGTTTCGTAATGTTAAAGGTAAGTTTGAACGCGTCGGTGCGGCTCCCGGATCTGCGCTTGCGCAAGCCTGGCCGGGACGCGGACTTGCGATCGGTGATCTTGATAATGATGGCCGGGTTGATGCGGTGATCAATAATCTCGATGCGAAGCCCGTGCTTTTGCGAAACGTGACTGCGAACAGCGGACACTGGCTGAAGTTGAGATTGATTGGCGATATAACGAAGAAGAGCCCGCGCGACGCGATCGGCGCGACTGCTTACGTAACGACCGGCAACATTCGACAGCGACAGGATGTTCTCAGTGGCGCGATTTATTGTTCGCAAAACGATCTGACACTGCACTTCGGATTAGGCGCCGCGACTAAGGTTGATAAACTCGAAATCAAGTGGCCTGATGGAAGTAGTGAGACAATAGCCGTTTCAGGTATTGACAGGCTCATTACCATTACACAGGGTAAAGGCCTCGTAAGATAAATGACTTCTCTGTGCAACCTCTGTGTCTCTGTGGTTAATGATTCGCACGCAGTCACTTACCACAGAGACACAGAGAACACAGAGGTTGCACAGGGAAAACTTTCGTACCCGACTGGAGTTTGAATTTGCGAAGACTTGATCTGAGAAAGGCGCAGGCAGCTCGCCTCAATACGATCCGCGATATCAATCGCCAGATCGTTTTGAACTACGTTCGTGAGCGCGAACCGATCTCACGCGCTGAGATAGCACGCGAGACGGCGCTGCAGCGTTCCACGATTTCCGCCATCGTCGAAGATCTCAAAACTGAAGGACTCGTCGAAGAAGTCGGGGAAGGGGAGTCGACCGGCGGACGCCGTCCGACGATGCTGAAGTTGCGCGCTGCCGGACCGATCGCGCTCGGAGTTTCCATCACTCCGACTTGCACGACCGTGGCCACGAGTGATCTTGCCGGGCGAGTTATCGATCAGGAAGAGTTTCCTACCGATCCCGATCGAACCATCAACCACGTAGTCGAAGTAGTACGCGAATTTACCGAGCGACACAAAGGATCGATCGAAGGCGTTGGCGTAAGTCTTCCCGGTCTGGTCGATCCATCGACGGGAAACGCGCTTTATATCCCTTACTTCCTCTGGCGCGACCTGCCCATTTCGCAAATGATCTCGAATGCGGTTGGTCTGCCGGTTGTGATCGACAACGACGCGAATGCAGTGGCACTCGCGGAACTCTGGTTTGGACGGCCCGAGGTTAACAACGCCCGTGATTTCATTCTCGTGCTGGTCGCGGAAGGTGTCGGCACCGGAATAATTTTCGACGGGCAGGTTTATCGTGGACAGCGCGGCGCGGCCGGCGAGTTTGGACACATGGTAATCGGGCGTGGTGCGCCGGTGCCGTGTTCGTGTGGCAGTGACGATTGCTGGGAAGCATTTTCGTCTGAGCGTTCGGCGATTGCGCGCTATCTGAGATTGTCTGGCGGCGCGACAAATTCCCCGATCACTTTCATCGAGGTAGTTGACCGAGCATTGGCCGGCGAATCGCACGCCATCGAAGCGCTGGTCGACACCGCACGACATCTCGGCGTGGGCATTTCGAACTTAATCATCGGTTTTAGTCCTGAGTCGGTCGTGGTTGGCGGGGAAATTGCCCGGGCCTGGCCACTAATCGAGAACGCCCTCACGGAAACGATTTCAAAAAGCGTCCGCCGCGGACTCTCGTCCGCCCGCATTCTTCCTTCAACTTTGGGCGAAAATCCTACCTTGCGGGGCGCCCTGAGCCTCGTCCTGGCGAGTAAATTCGCCGCTGCCTTCGCCGCCTAGGCCGTTTTATCTGGGTAATCTGTGGACAAAAAAGTGGTTGACAGCAACGCCGATCTGTACTAAAAACTTCGTTCGCTGTGACAACAAACAAAGTTTTGGGCACAGCTGTCTGTGGTCTGCAACCGTTCTACCCGCATTTCTAAAGCTTTTGAGGAATCGAAAAATGAGGAAGCCATTAGCTTATTCTGCCCATTTACTGGGCGCGGCACTGCTGATCTGCACGTTCGCCGTCGTTGCCCTCGCTCAAAACAACAAAGGTGCAATTGTCGGTTCCGTCAAAGATCCGAACGATGCTCTCGTCGCCAAAGCGCAAATCAAAGTCACCAACACCAAGAATGGTGAGGTTCGGACCACTGATACGAGCGACGATGGTACCTACACGGTTCCCAACCTCGATCCGGGTACGTACAACGTGACCGTCGAGGCCTCGGGTTTTCAGACCGTGAATATTGAAGCAGTACAGGTTGAGACCAACGCACGCTTGCCGCTCGATGTGAAGTTTGCCAGCGTTACGGCGGGTGGTTCGTCGGTTACCATCACGGCAGATTCGGCTCCGCTCGTCGAGAGTGAAACGAGTGTTCGCGGCGACCTGATCACGGGCAGACAGGTTACGGACCTCCCGATTCCACAACGAAATTTTACCCTGCTGGCCGGCTTATCACCGGGTGTGACCCGTCCCAATCTTGGTTTGCTCGGTGGCGGCGGCAACTTTGTCGCCGGTGGGGGCGGCCAGAACAACACTGAATCGACGCGCTTCCGTGAATCAGGCGGTTCGGTTTTAGTGGTCAATGGCGCGCGTGCGACCAACAACAACTTTACGCTTGATGGCGTTGACAACAACGAAGCGCAATACGGTCAAATCGCAACCTATCCAAATCCGGATGCGATTGCGGAATTCAAGATCGAGTCGAGTGTGCCTTCGGCCGAATCCGGACGTGCCGGCGGCGGCATCATCTCCACCACTTTCAAATCCGGTGGTAACCAGTTTCACGGCACCATCGGCGAGATTTACCAGGGGCGCTTCCTGAGCGCCGCGGCCAGCCGGTTCGACGATCCAACATCACCGCCGGTACCAAACTACGTTACTCATAACTATTACGGCACGGTGGGTGGTCCAATCTACCTGCCCCGGCCGGGCGAGGGGACGCCGGCGCTTTACAACGGCACGGATCGTTCTTTCTTCTTTTTCTCGCTCAACGGTCAGCGAAACAGTACGCCGATTTTTGGCGGCACCGGCGATCCGCAGTCAGTGCCGGTTCCGACCGCGAGGATGCGGCTTGGTGATTTCGGAGAACTCCTGAGACCGGGAACAACACGTACCTACCGGCTTGCCAGTGGCGGTACTGTGGTGGCTCCGATTGGAACGATCTTCGCTCCAAACGGGACACCCATACCCGGAAACGATCTACGGAATTGCCCGAGTTGTGGTCCATTCTCGAACTTCGCTCGTAACTACATCAACGCCTTTCCGCTCCCAAACCTTCCGGGTGCGGGCCGCAACTTCCAAACGAATCGCACCGAGCATGCAAACGTCGATAGTTACGACATTCGCATCGATCATCGCATCACGGGCGCCAACACCATCTTTGGCCGCTACAGCAAATCTGACACGGCTCGCTCGCGCGATAATTTCTTTCCACTTGGAACTTCGCCCACCGGCAACGATCTACCGGCTGGCCCATCGGCGGGCGATGAGTTTGGCAATTCAAAAGGGTTCACGCTCGGCGACACCCACGTGTTTTCACCATCAATCGTTAACGACTTTCGTTTCGGTTTCAACCGAGTGCAGATTGGAATCTTTAACACCGGCGTGAACGGCACCGGCGGGTTTAGCGCTAACGTTTCCGCCAACCTCGGCGCGCCAAATATCAATCTCGGACCAAACAGCAGCGGCATCGTGCTGGTGGGTATCGTTGACGAGTTAACCGGAACTGACCGCGCGACTGAGTTCACTGGCGATGGTGGTCCATTCTACTTCCTGTCCAACAATTTTCACGTTGCCGATGCCGTCACGGTCGTCAAAGGAAATTCCACCTTCAAGATTGGCGGCGACTACCGCGTAAGGCAGAACAGTAACTATGACGGTGGTCGCAACAACGGCACCAAGGGAAATTATCAGTACGGCACGACTGACAGCGGTTTTGTTTCCGGAAACTACAATGGTATCGGACCAAACGATACCGGTTCTTCGCTCGCTAACTTCCTGCTCGGTTATCAACCGGGCTTTGTGGGTCGAGGCGATCCGGGTGGTCCATACCTGCAATCCAGCAAAGAAATGGCGTTCTTCGTGCAGGACGACTGGAAGGTCAACACCGATTTAACGTTGAACCTGGGACTGCGGTATGACATCTTCACCGCTCCGACGGAACGTTTCGATCGCCAGGCCAATTTCGATCCGGCCACGCGTACGATCCGGATGGCAGGTGATGGCGCGGCGGATGGCCGCGATCTCGCCAACACTGACAAGAACAATTTTGGACCACGAATCGGGTTCGCCTACAGTGGCTTCAAATCCGACAAGTCGTTGGTGCTGCGTGGCGGCTACGGTTTGTTGTATGCCGTGGATGTCAGCGCCGCGCAACCTTTGACTTCCAACCCCGGCACCGGCGCCGCCAGCTTTGCTTGCACTCCGATTACCAATCCGGGTGGCTGTCCCGTGGTGTTCCAGTCACGCAATCCCTTTGATAACGGTGTTCCGACGGCGCCGTTTACTGTGGCGGCTCCGGGGAGCAGTTTTGCCGCTCCGACCAATGGTGGTCTGATTCTTTTCATCGATCCGAATCGCAAGGACGAGATGTATCACCAGTACAACCTGACCGCGCAGTATGAGTTTTCGCAGGGGTGGTTAGCAGAAGCTGCCTACGTGGGCTCAACCGGTCGAAACCTGCTGGTGCTTCAGAATATCGGTACCGGCAACGATGAGGGTGGTCCAGGTTCGCGCGAGGTGGTGCTGGTTAACACCAACAGCGGTAATCCAATCACTGCGACCCGTTATATTGGTAATTCGAGCTACAACTCGCTGCAAACGAAACTCGAAAAGCGGTTTGCTAAGGGTTATTCGTTGCTGGCTTCATACACCTGGGCGCACGCTATCGATGATTCGCCCGGCGGTATCTGCGGCAACGGTGCGAGCGCACGTGATTGTGGGCCCGATGATCCGACCAGGCGTGAGCTCGATCGCGGCAGTTCTGATACCGACGTCAGGCACCGGTTTACGTTTGCGAATGTTTGGGACTTGCCCTTTGGACGCAACCGTCGCTACGGCGCCAACATGAATAAGGGTCTCGATGCCGCGGTTGGTGGCTGGCAATACAACAACATCGTCACCTGGCAAACTGGCCCGGTCTTCAACGTCACCTGTAATGGCGGGCGCGTGGATTTGATTGGCGATCCGAATCCAACGGCGGCGCAGGAAGCACAGGGTCTTGAACTCAATCGCGCCGCTTTCCGTTGCGCGCAAACCCGGATCTTTCCGACTGATCCAAACAGTCCACATATCGGCACGCTGGGACGTAACGTGTTTCGCGGCCGGCCGCAGTTTTACTGGGATGCTTCGTTCTTCAAGAACTTCCCGATCACGGCAATCAGCGAAGCATTCAACATGCAACTGCGGTTCTCCGCGTATAACGTCCTGAACCGAGTTAATCGTTCGACGCCCAACGGCGACATTAATAACGCGGGCGATTTTGGACGCGATATCAGCGAGCAGCGACGGCGGCAGATGGAGTTTTCCCTCAAGTTGATCTTCTAACGACAATTTGCCACTGAAAAGCACGGAAAGCACAAACGACTTGCGGTAAAAGCGTTTGTGCCTTTTGTGCTTCCAGCGGCTAGAATCACGCCATGGTTTTGTTGCGTTGTCTTCTCTTCACTCTCTTCGCATTGCCTGTGTTTGGTACGACACAGCGTGTTGCAACAAACGTCGATGCGTTATTGAGCGAAGCGGGGGCGTTGGTCCAGGCGGGGCGTCTTCAGGAGGCGGAGACTGCAACTCGGAAAATTCTCACGGCTCATCCGCGACATGCCGAGGCGCACAGTTTACTGGGGGTGATTCTCGATCAGCGTGGTCTGGCTGCCGAAGCTGAGAAAGAGTATGCGACGGCATTGCGTTTGAAACCAAAGCTGGTAAGCGCATTGTCGAATCTCGGCGTTCTTTACGCGCGCACGAGTCGCACCGCCGAAGCGATCGCGAAGTTTGAAGAGGTTTTGCGGATCGATCCCAAACACGAACGAGCGATATTTAATCTCGGCGCGTTGTATGCCGCGCGCGCTGATTACAAACGCGCAGTGCCGTTACTTGAGCAGTCAGCCGGCGTTGCTGCCTGCAATTCCGACAATCGTGCTCTCGTCCTGACACTCGTAAATGCCTACGTGCATGTTGATCGGCGCGACGATGCGTTGAAACTTTCGCGCTGTCTCGCAGAGTCGAGCGCAAGCGATCCGCGCGCGCTGTTTACGCTCGGGTTGAGTCTGGCTGAAGCACACGAATATGCCGAAGCTCTTCGGCTGTTTCAGCGCACCAACGAACTGCGCCCGCAAACTTACGAGGTGCTCTACAATCTCGGGCTCGCACTCTACAACCTCGATCGTCTCGACGAAGCGCAACCGGCGCTGTCGTCTGCTTCGGCGTTAAAGCCGGCTGAAGCAGAACCTTATTATCGACTGGGCTTGATTGCATCGGCCCAGGGCGACACGAAGGCGGCCCTCACTCATTGGACCAGGGCGCTGGAATTGCGACCGGTTTTTGCTGAAGCCAACTTCATGATTGGCGAAGAGTTGCTCAAGAACAAGCTCGCCGAGAAGTCAGTCCCGTTTTATGAAAAGGCACTCGACCAGGCGCAGGGCCAACTGGTCTATTTCCTTCGCCTCGGTGTAGCAAATGTTCGCGCGCAACGCTACGAGCGCGCGCGTGACGTCTTTAATCTGGCACTGAAACGATATCCGGACAATGCGAATCTCCATTTTCTGCTCGGTTACACCGGCCGCGCCGAAGGAATGTATGACGATGCCGTTGCGTCGTTTCGACAAACGCTGAAACTGCAGCCCGACAACGCGGATGCGCTCGCGAATCTGGGTTACATCGCGAGCCAGCGTGGCGAGCACGTTGAAGCCGAGCGCCTTTTGCGACGCGCGATCGAACTAAATCCAAAAGCATTTCCGCCGTATCACGATCTCGGTCGGTTGCTGGTGAAATTGCGAAGGTACGATGAAGCAGTGCCGTTGCTCGTGCGTGGGATCGAATTGAACGACAAAGATCCGGGTGTGCATTATCAACTGTTTCTGGCGTACTCGAGATTGAAGCGAAAAGACGAGGCGGAAAAGGAACTGGCGGAGTTTAAGCGATTGGACGAAGTAAATCGTCACGCGGCGACACCGATGGCGAATCCGGCCAAGGATGGAGAGGCGTTGCCGCCGTTGCCCGTTGCCGCGGCCGGCGACAGCGCCAAGCCACGCACACCGGGGAATTAGGTTTTCTCCCGCAGCGGCGCGGCGGCGCAGGCGGGAAATGGTTTTCGTTGCGACGTTGCGCCGCTGCGTGAGAAAACAAACTTGCACCCGAAACCCACAACGACATTTTGCCTCGCGGTTCTGTTTTTGTTATTTGCAGCGACGGCCGGTGCGCAAACTCCTTCCGTCACCAAAGTTGATCCACCATCATGGTGGTCCGATCACACGATCAACCCGGTCAGACTTTTGGTTCGAGGAACAAACCTGGCCGGCGCTCGCGTAAGCTTTTCGAATCCGGCTTTGCGTCCGACGCGAGTTTCTATTAACGAACGCGGCACCTATTTATTTGTTGACGTTGAAATTGCTCGCTTCACTCGCGCAGGCCAATATTCGCTGACCATCGATACTCCAAGAGGCCGCGCCGCGATTCCTTTCCGTATCGAAGTGCCGCTCAACACGAGCTACAACTTCCAGGGAATCACCAATGACGATGTGATCTATCTGATCATGACCGACCGCTTTGCCGATGGAGATGAGTCGAACAATGCGCCGAAGGAGGCTCCGCCTGAGGCAAACGATCGCAACAACCCGCGTGGTTTTCACGGTGGCGACCTGCGCGGCATCATCAATCAACTTCCATATTTGAAAAACCTCGGCGTTACGGCACTCTGGCTAACACCGTGGTACGACAACTGGAACGGCGTCAATCGTTGCGGAAAACCGTGGTGTCCAAACACGTACTACCACGGTTATCACGCGATCGATTACTACGCCGTTGAAGATCGCTTTGGTGATCTCGCAACTTTGCGGGAACTGATCCAAAAGGCCCATACTTTAGGCATCAAGATTATTCAGGACCAGGTGGCAAACCACGTTGGTTCACAGCATCCATGGGTCAAGGATCCGCCGCTGGATAATTGGTTCCACGGCACACTCGCCAAACACGAGCTCAATCGATTTCAAAACAGCGTGCTGCTTTCGCCTCATTCGAATCAGGCCGATGTTCGCAACACCCTTGACGGTTGGTTCAACGATGATCTTCCGGATATGAACCAGGAAGAACCGGAAGTTGCGCGTTATGAAATTCAGAACGCCTTGTGGTGGGTGGGTATGACCGGAATCGATGGCATTCGCCAGGACACGATCCAGTACATGCCGCGCGTATTCATCCGTGACCTTTCGAGCGCACTGCACTTGCAATATCCAAAGCTGTGGATGGTGGGGGAAGTGTTCGAGCGCGATGCTGCGCATACAGCATTCTTTATCGGCGGTCACCGAGGCTGGGATGGTATCGATACTCGACTCGATTCAGTTTTTGATTTCGCTTTGTGGAATGCTTCGCTACAGGTGTTTACCAACAAAGTTCCGGTTCGAGTGCTGCGCGATCAACTGAAATATGACGCGCTTTATCCCGACGCTTCCAAGGTCACTGTGCTCGCAAATAATCACGATACAACGCGCTTTATGTCGCTTGAAGGTGCGAGCCTTAATGGGGCGATGATGCATGTGGCGTTTGTGTTGAGCGTGCGCGGGATACCGCAGCTATACGCGGGTGAAGAGATCGCGATGGAAGGGAAGGATGACCCGGATAATCGCCGTGATTTTCCGCGTGCTGCCTTTCGCGCGGAGGGACGCAAGCGACAGGAACAACAGATGTTTGAGTGGACGCGTTCGTGGATCAAGCTGCGACGCGAACAGGCGGCGATGCGACAGGGGCGTTTGATCGATCTGTTTTTTGATGATGAGAGTTATGTGTTTGCGCGGCAGCTCGGTCGTGAAACGGTGGTGGTGGCGATTAATCGTGAGGGTAAAGAGAAGCCGTTGATAGTTCCCCTTGGGTCGATCGGGTTAAGAGATGGAACTGTGCTCCGCTCGTTGATAGGACGACATGCGAGTGTTCGAGTTCAAAATGGAGAGGCGAAGTTAGTCTTAACTGCGCAGAGTGCCATGGCGTTTGAGGTAGTTAGATAAAGATTTACAAGATTTTCAAGATGAACAAGCTGGGTGTTTTGAGATGACAAAAGATAATCATGTAAATCTTGTGAATCCTGTTAAAAGGCGGAGCGGCGTGTTGCTGCATCCCACGTCGTTTCCCGGTGCGTACGGTGTTGGTGATCTTGGACCAGAGGCGTACAGGTTTGTCGATTTTTTGGTCGCTGCCGGACAGACGCTCTGGCAGGTGTTGCCGCTTGGACCAACCGGTTACGGCGATTCGCCTTACGCCTGTTATTCGGCGTTTGCGGGCAACGCGCTGCTCGTCAGCCCGGAGCGGTTGCTTGCTGAAGGGCTACTGGATGAGCCTGCTTCAACCACTGCATCCACAACCAGAATCGATTTTGGAAACGCCCACGCGTTAAAAGACCAGATCCTGCGTCGTGCGTATGAGTGTTACCAGAAAAGCACCGATACGGCGTTACGCAGCGCTTTTGAGACTTTTGCGCAACAACAGGCCCCATGGCTGGAAGATTACGCACTCTTTCGCGCCTTGAAAGATGCACATGGTGGAGTAGCGTGGACTGACTGGGAACCATCGCTGGTGCGCCGCACGCCTGCCGCCATCGAACGCGCGCGCGAAGAACTCAGGGAGCAAGTGGAAGCGCACATGTTCTATCAGTTTCTCTTCTTCAAACAATGGTTTTCACTGAAGAGTTATTGCAACGAACGTGGCGTCAGCATTGTTGGCGACCTGCCGATCTTTGTGGCCCACGACTCGGCCGATGTCTGGACCAACCCGGAGCAATTCAAGTTAGACAAAAACGGCAAACCGCTTGTCGTCGCCGGTGTTCCACCGGATTACTTCAGCAGTACCGGACAACTCTGGGGCAATCCACTCTACAACTGGGAAGGCATGATTGCCGACGGTTTCAAATGGTGGATCGAGCGGGTCCGCGCGACTCTGACGGTCGTGGACGTCGCGCGTGTCGATCACTTCCGCGGCTTTGCCGCCTGTTGGGAGATTCCCGGCGGCGACAAGACCGCCGAACGCGGCCAGTGGGTTGAAGCGCCGGGCCGGGAGCTATTCACGGCGATCCGCAAGACGCTCGGCGAGCTACCGATCATCGCTGAAGATCTCGGAGTGATCACTCCCGACGTGGTGGCGTTGCGCGAGGATTTTGGTTTTCCGGGTATGCGCATACTCCAGTTTGGTTTTGGCAGCGATTCGAAAAACATCGACCTGCCGCACAACTACGTGCCCAATGTGGTTGCTTACACCGGCACACATGACAACGACACGACCGTAGGTTGGTTCCAGAGTGTGGCAGGCGAAGGCTCAACGCGAACCGAGGCCCAGGTCGAGCGTGAGCGGGCGTTTTGTATGAGTTACCTGAACACTCAAGGTGAAGAGATCCAGTGGGACTTCATTCGCGGCGTGCTGGCTTCAGTTGCCAACACCGCGATCATTCCACTTCAGGATCTGCTCGGGTTAGGGACCGAGGCGCGGATGAATCTTCCGAACAGCACTGAAGGCAACTGGTCCTGGCGTTACGATGCCGGATCATTGACGGATGAGTTAGGTGTTCGACTCCGGAAACTGAGCGAGTTGTATGGAAGAAATTAGCCACGGATTACACGGATGACACAGATCAAAAAAGCTATTTTCAATCATTCTTTAGTTCTGATCCGTGTTATCTGTGTAAATCTGTGGCTAACTCTGATCGTTGCGGCGCAGGCGCCGGAGATTCTCAAGGTGGATCCGCCGAGCTGGTGGGCCAGGAGTTCTGCCAATCCGGTTCGACTGCTGATCCGTGGCCGGAATTTTCAAGGTGCACAGGTTCGAGTGACGGGACCTGGATTGCGCATCGTTGGACCAGCGAAGATCAACGAGGGTGGCACGTATATCTTTGTTGATGTTTTCATTGCACCAAGCGCACCGGCCGGAGAACGCTTTGTTTCTGTTACCACGCAACGCGGCACCGTGCGAGCCCCGTTCGAAGTGCTTGCACCGTTAAATCGCAACGGTCGTTTCCAGGGATTCTCGCCTGCGGACGTGATGTACCTGATCATGATCGATCGTTTTGCTGACGGCGATCCTTCTAACAATGACCCGCCTCAATCACGCGGCATCTACGACCGGAAGAACAAGTTTTACTATCACGGCGGCGATCTTCAGGGTGTTATCGATCGTTTGTCATATCTAAAAGAGCTCGGCGTGACTGCCGTCTGGTTAACACCCTGG
Source organism: uncultured Acidobacteriota bacterium (assembly GCA_963708055.1). Lineage (GTDB taxonomy): Bacteria > Acidobacteriota > Blastocatellia > Pyrinomonadales > Pyrinomonadaceae > PSRF01. The sequence goes on from OY970193.1 coordinate 6,066,594, forward strand.
TACGACAACTACGATCGCCTGAACCAGATCGAACTCAAAGAAGAGAAACCCAGCACCGGCTTTCACGGCTATAACCCGCAGGACTTCTACGGCGTCGAGGAACACTTCGGCTCGCACGCCAAGCTCCGTGAACTGGTCGAAGCCGCGCATCGCTCCGGCATAAAAATCATTCAGGACCAGGTGATGAATCATACTGGTCCATATCACCCGTGGGTCGACGATGCGCCTACCGCCACGTGGTTTAACGGCACGCGGGCAAAACACTTGAATAATGTGTTTCAAACCTGGGTGTTGCACGATCCGCGTGCGGTTGAGTCGTTGAAACGCGAGACGATGGAAGGTTGGTTTCTCGATTTCTTACCCGACTTGAACCAACACGATCCGGAAGTCGCGCGCTACCTGATTCAGAACACGCTCTGGTGGATCGGGACAACCGGTCTTGACGGGATTCGGATGGACACGTGGCAATACGTGCCGAACTCGTTCTGGCGTGATTGGACCAGGGCCTTGAAGCGTGAGTTTCCGAATTTCAAAGTCGTTGGCGAAGTTAAAGACGGTGACGTGGTCCATACTTCGTTTTTCCAGGGTGGGCGTGTTCGTTTCGATGGCGTAGATTCCGGTCTTGATTCGCTGCTCGACTTTCCGCTGTTTTATCCCATTCGTCACGCGTTTGCCGAAGGCAAGCCGATTGATGCCATCCCGAAAACACTGTCAAAAGATTATCTCTATACCGATTCAGAGATCCTCGTTACGTTACTCGGCGGACATGATGACGGTCGCTTCATGAGTGAAAAGGGAGCGACGATCGCCGGTCTCAAACTCGCGAATGCCTTTGTGCTTACGACTCGTGGTGTGCCGCAGCTTTATTACGGGGACGAACTCGCGATGGAAGGTGGTGACGAACCAACCACGCGTGGCGACTTCCCCGGCGGTTTTCCAGGCGATAAGCGAAATGCCTTCACCGCCGGGGGGCGCTCTAAAGACGAACAAGAATTGTTTGACTTCATTCGCCGGCTCACTACTTTGCGTCGTGAGTTAGAGCCGCTAAGGACGGGAACGCTCGTCAATCTTCATGTCGCTGAACAGCAGTACGCTTACGCTCGCATGACGCGCAATGATGCCGTCTTCGTTGTGTTCAATAACGACGATAAAGCGGCGGAGATCGAATTCGAAGTTCCGCGCGCCGACTTTCCGCTTGTTGGCGTGCACGACCGTCTCAATGGTGGTCCGGATGTTCACGTGCGCCAGCGAAAATTGCGCCTGACGCTGCCAAAACGTTCAGTTGGAATCTACCAACGCATGAGAGTCCTTGAAAATCATGTGAATCCAATCCGAAGGAATCGCCAATGAATAAACCACGCTTGAGTTTCTGGCAGATCTGGAACATGAGTTTCGGATTCCTCGGGATTCAATTTGGCTGGGGCTTGCAGCTCGCAAACATGAGCCCGATTTACAAGTATCTGCATGCGGAAGAGAGTTCGCTGCCTTACCTCTGGCTTGCTGGTCCAATTACCGGTTTGCTGATTCAGCCAATCATCGGTTCGATGAGCGATCGCACCTGGAATCGTCTTGGTCGTCGCCGGCCATATTTTCTCGTCGGTGCAGTCCTTGCCAGCATAGCCCTTTTCATCATGCCCAATTCATCAGCGGTGTGGATGGCGGCCGGATTGCTCTGGATTCTCGACGCCAGCATCAACATCACGATGGAGCCGTTTCGCGCGTTTGTCGCCGACAAACTTCCCGAAGAACAACGCACGCTCGGATTTGTGATGCAGAGTTTCTTCATCGGCATCGGGCAAACGCTTGCGAATGCGCTGCCGTATTTATTCACCGTGCTCGGCGTGGTGGGCGTGATGGCGAGTGGGATTCCGCTTTCGGTTGATTACGCCTTCAAGATTGGCGCTATCGTTTTTCTTATTGCTGTGTTGTGGACAGTGGTAACGACAAAAGAGTATCCGCCGGAAGACATGGAAGCATTCGAGCGCATGCGGCGGGAGCGGAAAGGGATCGCGGCCGGTTTTGCGGAGATCTTCTCGGCGGTGACGGATATGCCGACGACGATGAAGCAACTGGCGGTGGTCCAATTCTTCACCTGGTTCGCGCTGCCTTGCATGTGGCAGTTTTTTGGGATCGCGGTTGCACGTCACGTCTTTGGCGCACCCAATGAGCAGTCGCCATTGTTTGCCGAGGGGACCGAATGGGGTGGTTTATGCTTCGCTGCTTACAACGTCGTCTGTTTCATTATCGCTTTTTTGCTCCCGGCGATGGCCGCGAAGACCAGTCGCAAGACAGTTCACATGATCGCATTGTTGTGCGGCGGTATTGGTCTAATTTCCGTTTACTTCGTCACGAATAAATACATGTTGTTTGCCAGCATGGCTGGTGTCGGTATCGCTTGGGCATCAATCCTGTCGATGCCGTACGTGATGCTGTCAACAGCGGTGCCGTCCTCACGGATGGGTGTGTACATGGGCGTCTTCAATCTCTTTATCGTGATTCCGCAGATTGTCATGTCGCTCATCGTCCCGAATATTTTCAATAACGTGTTGAACGGCGATCCGCGAAATGCAGTTGTCCTTGGCGGTATCAGTCTTTTAATCGCTGCGGCAACGGTTTGGGGCGTGCGTGATATTTCTAAGACTGAGCCCGCGGAGCGGGCGGTAGCATAAAGCCTGGGGCGTAAGCCCCAGGAAAGCCGTAAAAAAATAAACGTTGAGCCCGCGAAGCGGGCGACAGCGTTCACATTGATTAAATCGAATGCAATTGACTACCGCCAAACACGCGCTGTCGCCCGCTATCGCGGGCTCGACGCATTTTCTTGCATGGTTTTCCCGGGGCTTGCGCTCCAGGCTTTATGCTGCCGCCCGCTGTCGCGGGCTCAGCCTCCCAGACCGTGTGCCCCTGAAATCCATCTCGGCATGCTTGATCCTTTTATTTTGTTCTATCCAGAGCCCCTTCGCGCAACAGCCGGCGCGGGATGTTTCGAAGGAGACTGCGCGGCCGGCGCGTGATTGGGTGCGTGATGGCGTGATTTATGAGATTTACCCGCGCGCGTTTTCGCAGCCGGGAAACTTCAATGCGATCACCACACGGCTCGACGAGCTAAAGGATCTCGGCGTCACGATCCTTTGGCTGATGCCGATCCATCCTATCGGGCAGGAAAAGAAGAAGGGAACGATCGGCAGTCCCTATGCCGTGCGTGACTATTACGCAATCAATCCGGATTACGGCACCGCCACCGATCTCAAACGACTTGTTCGCGAAGCACATGCGCGCGGGATGAAAGTGATCATCGACATCGTCGCCAACCACACGTCTTGGGACAGCGTCTTAATGAAGCATCCCGAGTTTTATAAACGCGACGCGAAGGGCAACATCACTTATCCGTACGACTGGTTTGACATCGCCGCTTTGAACTACAGCAACCAGCAATTGCGTCGTTACATGACCGATATGCTCAAGCACTGGATCCGCGAGTTTGATCTCGATGGGTTTCGTTGCGACGTTGCCGGCGAAGTCCCGACAGATTTCTGGGAGAACGCGCGCCGCGAATTGGACCAGATCAAACCCGACATCCTGATGCTGGCTGAAGCTCATAAAGCCGAGTTGCTGGTTAACGCTTTCGAACTCGACTATTCATGGCCGCTGCACAGCGCGTTGACGAACGTCTTGCAGGGGCGTGGCCCAGCGTCTGAATTGCGCGATGCGTGGGAAAAGGAAGTCAGAGAGTGGCCCAAAGGCGCGTTGCACATGCGCTTTTCTGACAATCACGACGAGCGACGTGCGATTGCGCGCTTCGGTGAACCGGCCGCGCTGGCAGCTTCGGCATTTGTGTTTACGCTTGACGGCGTACCGATGATCTACAACGGCATGGAGGTCGGCGATACGACTGAATCAGGGGCGCCGGCGCTCTTTGAGAAGTTACCAATCTTCTGGTCCATCGCCGATCGGCGGCAGGAGTTTCCGCGGTTTTACAAACAGATGATGGCCCTGCGGCGTGCCAGCCCCCCGTTGCGACGCGGGACACTCGAGTGGTTGAAGAATTCAGACGAGTCGCGCGTGGTGACGTTTGTGCGGCGGGTGGGGAACCAGGAAGTCTTGGTAGCGATCAACTTTTCCAGCCGTCCGTTTTTTGGATCGGTGGAAATTGCGAATGCCGGGAAGTTTGTCGAAGTGAATAATCGCGCGGCCGGGCTGCCGGTGTTGGCGTTGGAAGCGTGGGGCTACCGGATCTTTAGACATGATTAACAGGATTTACAGGATTGTTTTAATCATGCTGGTTGCAGCCGGCTGCGTGATGGCGCAAAGCCAGGATGCGCATTGGCTCACGGCGGCGAAGAATGGTTTTGGCACTTCCACGACGCTCACGTCCAAAGTCTGGTTCACACTCGCAAACGGTGTGATGACGGAAGTTTTTTATCCAACGATCGATTTGCCGAACGTGCAGAGTTTGCAACTCCACATCAATACCGGTGAGCGTGTTGAAAACGAGATTGACGACACTGTGCATCGGCTCGAGTTGCCGAATCCGGCGGCGCTCACGTTCCGCCAGATCAATACCGCGAAGAGCGGCGCCTACACTGTTACCAAAACTTACATCACGGATCCGCAACGCAGCACGGTGTTGATCGATATCGACTTCAATGCGCGTCGTGAGATGGATGCAACTATCCAATACGATCCGTCGCTTAATAACAGCGGCCGGCACGACTCGGATCGCTCAGCGCAAGGCGCTCTTGTGGGTGTAGACAAGAATATCGCCTCAGCCTTGATGTCGACTTGCGGTGGGAATTTTTCCCTTTCAGAGACCGTGCGTCACGTTGTCGAAAAGGTTAATACCAACTTAGTTCAGCAAATCGACCTGAAACAAAAACGATGCACGGTGGCGTTGGCATTTGGCGAAACGCCGGCGCAGGCGATCAACAATGCGAGCGCTTCACTTGCGCGCGGCTTCGACGTCATCCGGCGGGAGTATGAAGCTGGATGGGTAAAGTACGTGGCCACCTTGCCGCGTATCGCGAAACATCAGCGCCAGTTCAACATGGCTGCAATGGTCCTGAAGGGTCTCGAAGACAAGACTTATCGCGGCGCCGTCATCGCTTCACCTTCGACTCCGTGGGGTGGTGGTCCAAATGCCAACGAGCCAACCACGAGTGGTTATCATGCTGTGTGGTCGCGAGATCTGTATCATGTGGCAACGGCCTTCGCGGCCATGGGCGATCTTGCGGCAGCCAACCGTTTGCTTGACTATCTTTTTAAGGTTCAGCAAAAGCCGGATGGTAGTTTTCCGCAAAACTCGTGGGTTGATGGTCGGCCGATTGGAAATGGTCTGCAAATTGACCAGGTCGCTTTGCCGCTCGTGCTGGCCTATCAGTTGAATCGAAACGATCGAGTATCGTGGCTCAAACACATCAAGCCCGCGGCCGACTTCATTCTCCGACGTGGACCACGCACGGACCAGGATCGCTGGGAAGAGAAATCGGGTTATTCGCCCTCGTCAATTGCAACACAGGTCGCCGGCCTGGTGTGTGCCGCTGAGGCAGCGAAAGTTAACGGTAATAATGAAAGCGCGCGCAAGTATCTGGAGACGGCTGACACCTGGAAACAACACGTCGAAAAATGGACCGTGACAAGCGGTCCGGATGCTCCCGGTTATTATCTGCGCATCACTGAGAACGACAATCCAATCGACGGCGCGATGATGGAGATCAACAGCAGCAGCCGCGTTGTTGATGAGCGAAAGATTGTTGACGCGGGTTTTCTTGAACTGGTGCGACTCGGAATTAAGCGACCACAGGATCGTCTCGTCGTTGAATCAGTGAAATTCGTCGATCAATTGCTGAAGGTCACTACGCCGGTTGGTGATGCCTGGTATCGCTACAATCTCGACGCTTATGGCGAAACACCGCAGGGTGGCAAGTATGATGGACGCAATGGCATCGGGCGCCTCTGGACTTTGTTGACGGGAGAGCGAGGTGAGTATGAGTTGGCTGCGGGTGACGTTGCCTCGGCGCGAAAACGGCTGGATACGATGGCGGGATTTGCAAATGATGGATTGATGATTCCCGAACAGGTTTGGGATCGCGCGAACAGTCCTGATTCGAGTTTGCGTTTTGGAGTGGGTACCGGATCCGCGACGCCATTGGCGTGGTCCATGGCCCAGTTTATTCGGCTGGCGATTAGTATCGAACGCGGCAGGAATGTCGAAACACCGAAAGCGGTCTGGGAACGTTACAATATTAGCCACGCAAAGACGCAAAGACGCAAAGTTAAGAATTGATTTTACTTCGCGTCTTTGCGTCTTTGCGTGGTGGCTTTTTGTGATGAAATGAGCGTTGTAGAAAATAACAAACAGGGTTTAATCTTCGCTGCCGATCTCGGTGGTACGCACCTCCGCGCCGCTACCGTCGATCACCAGGGCCACATTCGTTTTCGTTTCAAGCAGAACACCCCGCAGAACAACGACGCTAACGCGATTGTCGATGCGATCGTCGCAGCGGTTCGAGAGTGCGAAAAACAGAGTGCTGGTGAACAGATTTCCGCTGTCTCGCTAGTCGTCCCTGGTACGGTGAATGTCGACGAAGGCTCAGTGGTGAAAGCTCCGAATCTTCCCTGTCTCGACGGCTTTCGTCTTGGTACGGCTTTGTCCACTCAACTCAATCTGCCCGCGTTTCTGGAGAACGACGCTAACGCGGCCGCGGTCGGCGAGATGTGGCGGGGCGCTGCCGTCGGGTGCAAGACGATCATCTGCGTCACGCTTGGCACCGGTGTTGGTGGCGGAATAATTCTCGATGGCAAGTTATGGCGTGGAGTGGATGGCGCGGCGGCAGAGATTGGCCACATGTGCGTCGATCCGTTTGGCGGTGTGGCTTGCACGTGCGGGAGTCGCGGATGTTTGGAAGTGTTTGCGTCGGCGACAGCAATCGTTCGCATGACGCGCGAGGCGCGCCCGCGCTATCCGGATTCGGTGTTGCAGGGCGAAACCGATCTGACGGCGGCGATGATTTTTGGAGCCGGTCAACAAGGTGACGAACTCGCGCTCGAGATCTTTCGCCGCATGGGCGTTTATCTCGGGATTGGCCTCGCGAATCTCATCAACATACTGAACCCGGAAATGATTGTGATTGGCGGCGGCGTGGTGAATGGCTGGGATCTGTTTGAGCGCCACATGCACCAGCAGGTTGAAGAGCGCGCGTTTCCATTGCTGGCGGCGCGAGTGAAGATCACACGGGCCAAGTGTGGAGATGATGCGGGGCTGCTGGGCGCCGCTCGGCTCGCATTTAAAGAGTGAAGCTATTTCAATCGTGTAAACAAAACTATGCTTCGATTTCTGCTGCTCATCGTGATTTTAAGCTCCACCGCGACCGCGCTTGCGCAGGACATCACGACCCTTGAAAAAGTCGGCGACGTCGTAGATGTTCAACGATCTACCAATGTCGTAACGCTCAACTGCCGCGATAAATCGCAGGTACAGTTAACCATTCTGGCCCCGGATCTCATTCGCGTCCGGGCGTCGTTCATGAAATCGATACCCGCTAAGGATCATTCCTGGGCCATCGCGAAGCTCGACTGGCCCGCGCTGCGCTGGAACCTCAGCGAAACATCCGATTCGATCATCATTACGACCGACGAACTCGAAGTGGTCGTTCGCCGTTCGCCGCTGCTCGTCGAGTTTCGCGATGCACGCACTCGTCGTGTGATAAATGCAGACGAACGCCCGATGTCTTACGACTCCCAGGCGCGACTCGCCGGGATGATGTTCGATCCCAAGGCGGGCATGTTTGTGGCGGCCTCGAAAAAACTGGGTTTTGACGAACATTTTTACGGACTCGGCGAGAAAGCAGCGCGCCTCGATAAACGTCGCAGCTCGTTTGTTAACTGGAACTCTGACACGCCCGGTTACACCGAAGGCAAAGATCCCATCTACCAAACGATTCCGTTCTATCTCGGCTTGCAACAAGGCAACGCGTACGGAATCTTTTTTGACAACAGCTATCGCAGTTACTTCAATTTTGGCCTGGGGTCGCAACAGCGCGCGTGGTTTGGCGCTGAAGGCGGCGAGATGAACTACTACTTTTTCCATGGTCCATCGATCAAAAAGATTCTGGGCCGCTATGCAGAACTGACGGGCCACATGCCGATGCCGCCGATGTGGGCGCTCGGTAATCAGCAGAGCCGCTGGAGTTACTATCCCGACACGATGGTCGAGGAAGTTGTCAGCGAGTATCGCAAACGCGACCTGCCGCTCGACGTTGTTTATCTCGATATCGATTACATGGATGGCTATCGCGTCTTCACTTTCGATAAGCAGCGATTTCCGAATCCAAAAGGTCTCACGGACAAACTCGCGCGCCAGGGAGTGAAGGTTATAACGATCGTCGATCCCGGCGTTAAAGTTCCGACTGATAAAACCGAACGCTATCACGCTTTCGATGAAGGCCTGGAAAAGAAATATTTTCAGCTTCGCAGCAACGGCAAACTCTTTGTGCCGCGTGTTTGGCCCGGCGACAGTGTTTTTGTCGATTACACGTCGCCGGATGCGCGACGCTGGTGGGGCGATCTGCATCGCGTCTACACCGACAACGGCATTGCCGGCATCTGGAACGACATGAACGAGCCTTCGGATTTTGTGGACCAGACCGGCAAGAACCAGATTGATGTGGTCAGTTACGACGAAGGCGAGAAAACAACGCACGCCAAGAACCGCAACACGTTTGCGTTGTTGATGTCGCGCGCAACGTACGAAGGCCTTGAACGACTGCAACCGGATCGGCGCCCGTATGTGATCACGCGCGCGGGATATGCCGGAATCCAACGTTGGGCGACGATGTGGACCGGCGACACAAACAGCACCTGGGAAGCACTGGCGTTGAACATTCCGATGTTTACGTCGCTTGGTCTATCAGGCGAACCGTTTGTGGGTAGTGATATCGGTGGTTTTATCGGTCGCGGTAATGGTGAACTTCTTGTTCGCTCGTATCAGGTAGGTTTTCTCGCGCCGTTCTGTCGTAACCATAAGGTGATTGACGGCTACGATCAGGAACCCTGGCGATTTGGGAAGTATTATGAAGACATCATTCGCAAGTATCTGAAACTCCGTTACGCCTTGTTGCCATATCTTTACACCGCGCTCGAAGATGCGCATCGCACTGGTGTGCCGCTGTTTCGACCTTTGTTACTCAACTACCAGGATGATGCGAGCACCTATAATCTCGACGATCAGTTCATGATTGGTGACGACTTGTTGTTGGCGCCGATCGTGAAACCGGATGTGACGCGGCGAATGGTCTATCTACCGGCGGGGAGTTGGTACGACTATTGGACCAACAAGCGATATACAGGCGGAACTATGATCAGTGTTGACGCGCCGCTTGATGTGGTGCCGATGTTTGTGCGTGCTGGAGCGATTATCCCGACGTGGCCGGCGCTGAATTATATTGGTGAGAAGCCGGCGGATCCGATCACTTTCAATATCTATCCTGACGATAAAGGTTCAGCGTCGGCCGCGTTGTATGAAGACGATGGGATTAGCCCAGCGTACAAACGTGGCGCATTTCGGCGGACGAGCATTACCGCACAACGTGGATCACGCGGGTATGTCGTATCGGTTGGGGCAGCGGAAGGGAACTACAATCCCGGCCCGCGAAGGTTTAGTTTTGTGGTGAAGTCGCCGGAGTCGAAGGCGGTTACGGTTACGGACAACGGCAGGTCGCAGCAGGTCGAGATTCGTTAAACGGGATTTCTCTCGCGGCGGCGTAACGGCGCGGCGTTCAGGCTTTCGTTGCGCGTTGCGTCGCTGCAAGAGTAGATCTTACTTCCCCTGGTCGCGTTCCAGCACGATATCGAACACGCCCGTTTCAAAACTCTTCCCATTCACATTGTGCTGTTCGACCGTGATCGCGTTCTCCCCGCGAAACATCGGATCGTTCTTTTTTGGATCACCCTGAAAATGAATCTCCGTGATTAGCGGCTGGTAACCCGGGCAGACTGCCACGAGATGGAAATGAGCGCAGCGCCAGAAGTCCGGCGCTCCGGTCGGATTTGGTCGATACGGAATCGGGCGAATGCTCTCGACCTCATACAGCCCGCTCTCCGACGAGATCACCCTTCCACGATTGCGAAAATCCGTTGTTCCGTTCGAATACTTTTCCTGCATATCAACATGCCAGAAGTCGAGCACGGCGCCTGGCAATGGTCGCTTCGTTTCGTATGACCAGACGCGTCCCGACAGAACGAAAGTAGTGCCCGCTTCTCCGGGAACACTGAGTTTGCCGCGGAAGGGTGCGCCCGCCCGGTAGAATGGACCATACGGTTGCGGTGTGACTTTCTTCAGATCGCTCTTTGATGCAACTTCCGGCATTGGCCCCATCTGGATCTGAATGTGATTGGCGTGGTCACGATTAACTCCCTGCGTTGGCGCCGCATCCGATCTCAGGAAGAGTCCTGAAGCGCCGACAACGCCAAGTCCGGCTGCAGTTTTTTGGAGAAAAGTTCGTCTGGTTGGATCAAACATGTGTTTTCTGACTCCTATAGTTTAAAAACACCATTGCCACGGTTTTTGTGCTAAACGTGTCTAATTATGTGCTAAACGTCTAATTGTAGGGGCGGCCCTTCGTGGCCGCCCTTGTCTGGAACTCAAAATCGTACCACCTAGAGAGATACGATAAGGGCTCCTTCCCCAGGCTCTCTTATCGGGAGACAAAGAAATTCGTACGCTAGGGCGGCCACGGAGGGCCGCCCCTACAATCGCTATGAAAGATTATTTTTATTCTTGTTTCTGTTGTGCGTGCTTTTCGACCGCGCAGGCTCACTCTTTGGCCGGTGGCACTGGTTGGGGAACTGATGTAACGACCCAATTTCGTGAGCGTTGTGTATTGGGAATCAGAATCTCGCGTCGTCCAAACATGCGTGCGTCGATCGAGAACGCGCCTGGGCCAATCAGGGCAATTGCGACGGCGAGCCCGATGATCTCCAGGCTCTGCGTTAGCGAGTTGATCTCAAAAGCGAGGCTGACTGAGGTTAGTCCAATTAATACCACCGCCGCGACGGGTGTTAGAAAACCGATGAGCAGTAGAACGGCGCTCATGACGATGATCAGTGACGCCAGGGCGTTCGGCAGGGCCAGTTCCGTCCAGGTCGTGAGTTGAGCGAACGACATCGCCGCAACCAGCACACGCAGCAGCAATAACCCCACCCCGGGCCACCCGCTGGGAAAAACAGAAAATAACTTTTGCAGAGCGATTTCTCCCTTGAGTGTAGATTTCTAAATGTAACCTTTCTGAACGCGGAACGAATCCAGCGATACTGGTACGTGTCAATAACACTTTTGTGTTATCTGTGGCTGATTTTGTTCAGGCTTACAGTTGAATAATCCCGCGGCGGAGGCCGATGGCGACGGCCTGGGTGCGGTCGGAGGCGCCGAGTTTTTCCATGATGTGTTTGATATGGACCTTCACTGTCTCTTCGGAGATGAAGAGTCGTTCCGCGATATCACGGTTGCGATTGCCGCCGGCCACCTCACGCAGCACTTCAATCTCACGTTCCGTCAACAACTCCTCGTTCATGTGCTCGAACAATTGTGACGCAATCTCCGGTGGAATGCGTTTCTTTCCCGCATGAACCTGGCGAATTATATCCAGCAACTCCGACGGCGGCATGTTTTTGAGCAGGTAACCACGCGCGCCCGCTTGTAACGCGCGCTGAATTTCAACGTCGCCTTCAAACGTTGTCAGCATGATGATGCGTGCATTGGGAAACTCGCTTCGAATCGCGATCAAAACGTCGATGCCGCTTATATCCGGCAGCCGCAGGTCAAGGAGCGTCACGTCAGGTTGTTGTTGCCTGAACATCTGAATTGCTTCAGCACCGGTCGCCGCCTGTCCGGTAAGTGTCATGTCTGACTGGTTGTTGACAAGCGCGGCGATGCCCTCGCGCAGTAGCGGATGATCGTCAACACTGAACACGCGAATCGGCGGTTTATTACTCATGATTGTCTTTCTTTCTTCGATTGAGCCAGCCGCGTTGCTTAGCAGCCGGCACGAAAGCAACATGCCCCGGAATCAGTAACTCAACTTCAGTACCCGTATTATTTCTGCTCCAGACTTTCAAACGAGCTCCAATATTTTCCGCGCGTTCGCGCATCCCGGTGAGCCCCCAATGACCATCGCGTCCGGAGTGCAACACTTCCGGATCGATGCCGGTGCCGTCGTCGCGAACCAGAATCCGCAGGTGCTTCGCGGAATATTCGAGTTCGACCTCGATCTGGTTGGCTCGCGAATGGCGGAAAGCGTTCGCGAGCGCTTCGCGCCCGATCCGGTAAGCTTCATCTCGAATGATCGGGTGCAACTGTCGTGGTGTGCCTTCGACGATCACCCGGCACTCCTTTGATTGTTGACCGGAAAACTCCTGGCTGACTTGTGAAAAGGCTGTTTCCAGATCGTCGGCGTTGCCGCTCGTCGAGCGCAAACCGCGCACGGCGTCACGTCCTTCTGCTATCACCTGGCCCATCAACTGCATCACCCGTCCCACCAGGGGCTTGGCGGGAGAATCTTCCGCAAGGTGATCGTTGGCGACGTGTAATTGCATTGAAGCGCTTACGAATCCCTGCAACAAAGTGTCATGCAGATCCTGCGCGATCCGTGTTCGCTCCGCGAGTCGTTCTTCGAAACGCAGCGTTAGTTGTGTTCGCAGTTCGTGGACGCGCCAGCGATAGAATGCCAGCAACGCGCACATAAACAGCAGCACAAGCAAACTGCGAAACCACCAGGTGCGATAGAACGGCGGCACTCCGTTGACGATCGCAACCGCAATCACGCCGTTGCCGGTTGACGGCAAAGATCCGATGAGTGCTGTAGGCACGTAACCTGGTTCAACCAACAGTGCGGCGTATTCGGTGCCGAGGTGCGTTTTATTACTCCAGGTTCCGTCAGCCTGAATTCGCGTGAATGGCTGATTGGCAAATGGCTGCACGTACCATCCGCCACTGCGCGCGTAAAGTACAACTTGATGCCCGCTGCCGGCGCCGATTACGCGGCCTTTGACATCGTCGAGCTCCCAGCCCCCGCCCTTATCCTCACGCGGCATCTGGGTGATTTCAATCGACGGTTGATTCGTAGAAACGGCGCAACCGCTAAGAATCAATGAACACACCACTGCCGCCAAAAGTGCAGTTGATGGTCCAGCGAGTGGACCAGGGCGATTGATTCTCATGCTGTAGACGGATTATTAACCGGATTGGTGTTCTTTTCAATCCACAGATTACACAGATTTCAAGAATGAATTCTGTGTAATCTGTGGAGCTACCACGATTTAGGTATTAGTTGATCCTACGTCAGTGGTAGTTAAAAAAACTTCCATTGCGTGATGGCGATGTGATTCATTTAAGAGACAATAGCCGTCAATCAACTAATCCGGAGGCATTAATGAGCACGATTACAACCAAAGACGGTACGCAAATCTATTACAAAGACTGGGGCGCGGGCCAACCGATCGTTTTCAGTCATGGCTGGCCTTTATCCGCTGACGCCTTTGAAGACCAAATGTTCTTCCTGGCTTCGCACGGCTATCGCTGTATCGCTCACGACCGCCGCGGTCATGGACGCTCCAGTCAGCCGTGGGAAGGCAATGAAATGAATACTTACGCCGACGATCTGGCTGAACTGGTAACTGCCCTCGATCTGAAAGATGCGATCCACGTTGGTCACTCGACCGGCGGCGGCGAAGTGACTCGTTACATCGGCCGTCACGGCACAAAACGTGTCGCCAAAGCCGTGCTGATCGGCGCGATACCGCCGTTAATGTTGAAGACGGAAGCGAATCCCGGCGGTTTACCGATCGAAGTCTTCGATGAGATTCGCGCGGGCGTATTGAACGATCGTTCCCAGTTCTTCAAGGATCTCAGTGCTCCGTTTTACGGCGCCAACCGGCCTGACTCGAAGGTGTCGCAAGGGCTGCGTGATTCCTTCTGGTTGCAAGGGATGCAGTGTGGACACAAAGGTGCCTACGATTGCATCAAGGCTTTCTCCGAAACGGATCTTACGGAAGACCTGAAAGCGATCGACGTCCCTACGCTAATCATGCACGGCGACGATGATCAGATCGTTCCGATCGGCGCGTCGGCATTGATATCTTCCCAGATCGTCAAGAATGCGACGTTGAGAGTGTATTCAGGTTTTCCGCATGGAATGTGCTCAACGCACAAAAACATTATCAATGCGGACCTGCTCGCGTTTATTCAAGGTGAAAAAGCAGTAGCGGCGTAGAACTGCCCGTTCGTTACAGCCACGGGAGTGAATCGGATGCGAGGTGTTGGTATGATGCCCGAGAGGCGATATGGGGAAACCGATTCACATTCTTTTGCAAACTACAATTCCAGCGGTCGAAGACGACTGGAATATCAAACGTTTCTCATTGCTGCGCGATCATCTCGCCTCGCTAAAGGACGACGATCAGGCTCCACTTTACAAAGTATCAACGCGCGATCGCGAAGTTGATGCGGAAGGGAACGACGTTGTCCTTAGTGTGCTGGATCAAACCGACATCGATGAACTGTGGCTCTTCGCTGTTGATAACGGAGATGGCTTGAGCGTGGCTGATTGCGAAGGCATCACTCGCTTTCGCCAACGAGGCGGCGGTTTGCTTACGACGCGCGATCATCAGGATCTGGGATCGTCGTTATGCACCTTGGGTGGTGTTGGTCGCGCTCACTTCTTTCACACTGAGCATCAGGATCCCGATTCGTCGCGTCATGTACCAGACGATCAGGTCACCACGTCGATCACCTGGCCCAACTACCACTCTGGTTCCAACGGCGACTACCAACGAATCAAACCAGTTGGCCCAGTTCACGAACTGCTACGGAGTCCATCAGGCTTGATTGAGTATTTCCCGGCGCATCCGCATGAGGGCAGCGTGGGAGTGCCTGAGGAGGAACCTGACGCACGCTCAATCGCCGCAGGTGTTAGTAAAGTTACCGGTCGCGAATTTGATCTGCTCGTCGCCTTTGAAGGTCGCGAGGATGATCACGGCAATCGATTAGGTCGCGCCGTTGCCGAATCGAGTTTTCATCATTTGGTTGACTACAACTGGGACACCGCCAAAGGCTGTCCAACATTTCTGCTTGAACCTCCAGGCGACGAGATTGAGCGTCACCCGGAACGACTCGCCGACATTAAAACCTACGTCACGAACGTCGCGCGCTGGCTTGCACCACAAAAAGGAGCCTAAACCAGCCACAAAAGGCACCAACATTTTATCTGTGTTTTGGGATTTTTGTGCCTCTTGTGGTCCGCGTTATCCAATCGTTTGGCCGTAGCCGAGCCATTTGTGCAGATAGCTGAGCTGGCCGGTGTGATAAGCATCGTGGAACGCGAAGAACGCAAGCGTCCCACTCACTTTATTATCGAAAGACGGCAAGCCTTCAGGCGGAGGCTGTTCAAGCAGTTCAGCGGTTGGCTGCCGCAACGCTTCACGAAGTTGCGCTGACATTTGCGCCCACGCGTCGCGCATCTCATCGACAGTTGGATACTCGCCTTCACCGGCTTTCTCCGCGCCACGCGCAAACAACGGCGCCCACGAACTACTCCATTCCATGCCAAGGGCTTTGAGCACGTACGCGCGATGCACTATCACGTGTCCGAGCAACCACAACAGATGATTTGAATCGTTGCCCGGCGAGCGCAACCAATCGTTGTCACTGACATCGGCTATCGACTTGTTGATGATTTCAGTATTCGCTTTGTAAATTCTCGAAATGTTAACCAGATCGACTTCCATCGCTCCTCCCTATTTTTTAACTTCTTAATCGCGCTCCAGTTCGCGTGGCTTCACAATCCACTCGATCGTCGCCCGCTTATCAACTGCGTTGGCCCACTTGGTGGATTTGAGTATAACCTTGGCCAACGTTCCGGTTGGAACTGTCTCCGTGGTTCCAGTTAGTAGCAACAACAACTCTTCGAGACCGGGATTGTGTCCTACCAGCATCACCACTTTCAGATCGTTCTCGATTTGCGATACAACTTCAACCAGTTGCATGGCGCCGGCTTCGTAGATGCGTTGATCGTAACGCACTTCGGTAGACCATTTCGCAGCTTTTAACAGCCGGCGCAGCGTCTTGCGAGCTCGGAGAGCCGGCGAACACAGCACCAACTCGGGAGCGGCAACACTATTTTTAAGATAATGGCCCATTGCCTCCGCGGCTCGTTTGCCGCGGCGATTCAACGGTCGGTCAAAATCCGGTAAAGTGTCGTCTTTCCAGCTTGATTTTGCGTGACGCAAAAGAAAAAGTGTTTTCATCCAACTTTGTTCAGTTAAGGTTTACTTTGCTGTAACACAGTTTACCTAAAGTGCCTGCAATTGAAACTCGCAGCAATAGACATCGGCTCGAACTCCATTAAACTCGCCGTCGTTGACGCGGCCGACAGCAATTCGTTTGCAGTCGTCACACGCGAAAAAGACGTGGTCCGCCTCGGCCAGGAGACGTTACGAACACGACGTCTCTCACGCGAAGCGATCGAGCGGGCGGTCGCGAGCATCCAGCGTTTCAAGTCGATTGCGGAAAAACATCAGGCTGACTCGATCGTCGCCGTCGCCACTGCCTCTGTTCGCGAAGCTCATAACGCCGCTCACTTTATCAAGGCAGTTGAGCAACAGACCGGTTTGCGCGTTGAGATTCTATCCGGCGTTGAAGAAGCCAGACTTATCGGACTGGCTGCCTCGCATGGTTGTGCGATGCGCGATGCGATAAACCTCAACATCGATATCGGTGGCGGTTCAACTGAGATTTCCCTGTTTTGGAACGGTACGTCAAAATCGTTGCTGTCGTTACGACTGGGCGCTGTTAGATTAACTGAACGCTATCTAAAGTCAGATCCGCCTCGACCCAAAGAGCTTGCGAACATGAAAGCCGAGTTGCATGCCGCGTTTGAACGCCCGCGGCGTGAATTGCGCGATGCTCGCTGGCATCAGGCTTCCGGTACATCAGGAACTATACTTTCGATCGGGGCTGCGTTACGCGGTGTCAGCGACAATAACACTGATCGGAAGAACCAGATGGTCCAACCACCGGAAATGGACATTCCGCTCAGTAAGCTGGTGTTGCTGAACGCTCATCTTGCAACCATGAATCTGGCCCAGCGGCG
Organism: uncultured Acidobacteriota bacterium; assembly: GCA_963708055.1. Taxonomy (GTDB): domain Bacteria; phylum Acidobacteriota; class Blastocatellia; order Pyrinomonadales; family Pyrinomonadaceae; genus PSRF01. The sequence goes on from OY970193.1 coordinate 6,083,732, forward strand.
CGCCTTGCCCGGAATCAGCTCGCAAAGGTCCGAGATTATAGTGGCCGGGAGTCATATCCTGGAAGAGGCGATGCGAGCGCTCGGCATCAACGTCATACGCACTTGCGATTGGGCCTTGCGCGAAGGCGTAATTATCGATAGTTTGCGCGAAGTAGAAGATGAGTCGCGGCCGGCGCCCAACTTTGCCGACCAAAAACTCCGGGCCGTGCATGCCGTCGGCAGGCGTTTTGGCTACGAAGAAAGTCATGCGCGCCAGGTGGCCAAACTCGCCGAGAAGATATTTGATAGCCTGGCTCTGAGCGAGAACCTTTCGCGACATCAGCGCACTTTGATGATGGCGGGCGCGCTCCTGCACGACATCGGTTACCACATCGCGCACGAGTCGCATCAGAAACACACGTTGTACCTGATCAAGAATTCGGAACTGACAGGTTTCTCCGAAGCAGAGCGTTCTGTGATTGCAAATATCGCTCGGTATCATCGTGGCTCATTGCCAAAAAAACGCCACGCTGATTATGCTGCGTTGAATCTCGCCGATCGAGATCTGGTCAAAAAACTCGCCGGTATTGTAAAACTGGCCGACGCGCTCGATCGCAGTCATGATAGTCGTGTACTTGATCTCAACTGCGAGGCGGAGCCGGGCACCCTGCGTTTGGAGTTGCAAAGCGAAGCTGATTGCGGAAACGAGCTGGCGGAAGTTGAACGAAAACGACACCTGTTTGAAGAGGCATTTAACCGAAGTCTAATTCTGGGTGTGCAGCGTCAGAAGGCACATCGCGCTTAAGAGGACCATGGCAAAGGCCAAGAAGATTAAAAAGATCGACTGTCAGGGAAATGCTTCTGACGGCATAAAACTGGTGCTTGTTACGAGGTTTGAAGAACTGTGCAACTTCCGCGAAGAGGCCTTGAACTGGGGTGATCCGGAAGGCGTTCACTCGATGCGGGTTGCGTCGCGGCGACTGCGCAGCGCTTTGCGCGACTTTATGCCGTACCTGCGCAAGCGGCGACTTGCTTCGAGTCTTAAAGCACTGAGAGATATCGCCGACGGGCTCGGCGAGGTTCGAGATCAGGATGTGGCCCTCATCGCGCTCGAGAAAATTCACCAACAGATATCCAGCAAATTTGCGCCTGCGGTCAAGCAGTTAATCGAAGCCCGAAAGGAAAAGCGCGATCAGGCTCGTATCGATCTGGAGTCGATTCTGGAAAAGGACCAACTGAAACAACTGGAAATGAGCTTCACTGCGGGTGTCGAAGAAGCGGTGGCGGTCAGGGAAGTGAAGCCGCCGCCCGGGCAGGTTGTTTCGCAGATCAGTTTTCTGAAGATGTCGCGGGCCATCATTACTGATCGACTCAAAGAGTTGGAGAAACTCAGCCGCGACGTGTTTCAGCCGTTTGAGATTGAAGCTCTGCATGAAATGCGAATCGCCGCGAAGCGTTTGCGTTATGCGATCGAACTTTTTCAACAGTGCTGGGGACGGTCGATCGCGTCGCACGCTAAACGCACCGCGCGAATACAGGGAGCTTTAGGCGACGTTCACGATTGCGACGTTTGGATTGAAAGTCTCAGCTCGGAGATCAATAAGGCGCGTAAGCAGAAGCAAGGCGAAAACATGGAAGGTTTCGTCTGGTTGTTGAGTCACTTCGTCAAATTGCGCACGAGGCACCTGCGAAAAACCTTTGAACTGTGGCAGAAGTGGGAAGCAGAAGACGCGAGCGGGAAATTGCGGGCGGCGCTACAGGTTGAACGCCAGAAAGTTACGCGACGCCGCACGCGGAAGAAAAAAGTAGAAAAGGCTGACAGTGATGCCGGAGAACAAACTTCGGTCACCAGTCAACCTGAAGCTGTAGAGACGATTTTTTCGCAACCGTAGGGGCGGCCCTCCGTGGCCGCCCTAGTCTGGAACTAAGAATCTTCTCACCTGGAGTTCTACGACAGGGGCGTCCTTCTGTAGCCCTCCTATCGGGAAACAAAGAAATTCGTACGCCAGGGCGGCCACGGAGGGCCGCCCCTACAATCGATTCAAAGCCCACGTAAAGATAAAAACACAAATCAAGTGACACTGATCGACTCCTTTTTTTCGCGTTAGCGAATAGGCCTTGGTGTTTTCGCCTGTGAGAGGCTGTCATGAAAAGATGTCCGACATGTGATCAGCTTTATGAATTCCAATCGCTGCGGTTTTGCCGCTTCGACGGGAGTCCTCTGAACAACACTACGTGGCGCGACGCGCCCACCATGTTGTTGGAGCCTGACGACCATTTGGACGCGGACTACGACGACACCCTCTCACACGATGTACAAGATTATTCAGGATTTACAGGCCTGGACATGTAATCCGTATCTGAGTTGATCCGTGAAATCCGCGGCTAACAATGCTATCTTGTTTACGCCAGAACAGTTGCCAAATCACTCAAGGTTAAAAATGCGCCAAAATCCGACGCGGGACTGGTTCCCGCCCTTGTTGATCTGTTTCGTTGTACTGTGTTTCGCCACTCAATCGCATGCGCAACAGGCGTGCTTTTCGTCGCAGGAGCGGGCGAAGGCTGAACAAACCGCGCGCGTTTATCGCGCGCCCGATCCCGGTTACGACCCGGTGCTCGGGTACAACGCTGCCACCGGACCACGCCGCGGCGCACCCCCGGTCGACGCCAACGGCCTGGCCCGACCAATAAACTGTGTTGCGAATAAGGATACGACCCCGGGCGCCGGCACCACACCCAAGTTTCACTGTTCCGTTGCCGGTGTTACTGAAGAAGACGGCAGTCTCATTCGTTACAAGATCAAGCCGCACTTCAAAGGCCAATCGCCTGACAAGCGGAATGGCGAGATTTATGGCGAGTTTTTATCGTCGCGGTTTTCTAAGGCGCTGGGTTTTTTTGCCGACGACGCGTGGGTTGCGGATGTTAACTGTCCCGACTGTCAGAAGAGCTTGACGAGCAGTTTTCAAGGCGCCAGTTTCTCAGGCTCTCAACCAGCCGCCGGTATTGAGCTTTCGCTCGGTCGTGGCATCGATGTTAACTGCAACAACAAAGACGCCGGCGGGCTCGCCGAGAGTTTGCAGAAACTTCTTCAGAGCGGCGCGCCCCGCGCAGAGATCGATGCCTTCAAACTCTGGCTCGCATTCATAGACCACGGCGACACCAAGAGTGACAATCACAAGTTTGCTTGTTTGAAGTCGCAAAAGAATTCTGACAACACTCGCACTTGCGAACCGGGCGAAGCGGTGTTTTATGTCGGCGACATGGGATCGACTTTTGGTTACTCCCGTTCGAGTGAAAACAAAGCGCGGCTGGAAGGCTGGCGCGACCGAAATCCGATCGAGGTTAAAGGCGGAGCGTGCAGCACGACCGCTAAAAGCATCGGCGATGCGCGTATTAGTGAAGCCGGCCGAAAGTTGTTAGCTGATGGGCTGCAGCGGCTACTTGACGCAGAGCAGCGAGACAAAACCATCACGCGCGTTTTTCGAGCTTCGCGAAATTCGGAACGCGATCGACCAGCCGAGGAGTGGGCGGCGGAATTCGTGCGCAAAGCGCGCCTGATCATCGACGCTCGTTGTTCCAACTAATCCACAGATTACGCAGATTAATCCACAGATTACGCAGATTAATCTACCGATTACGCACATAAAGAAATATGCAATCAGAACCAACGGGTCCGCCGCCGCAGTCAAAACCGAAACGTTTTCTTGCCTGGTCAGTGCTCAACCGCGACTTGTGCCAGTTGGAATTCTTCCGGCGCGTGCTTGAAGAAGCCACTGACAAGTCAACGCCAGTGCTCGAAAAGCTGAAGTTTCTCTCGGTATTCTCATCGAACCTCGACGAGTTTTTCATGGTCCGGGTTTCGGGAATCAAGGAGATGCTGGCGATTGAGGATATTGGACCAATGCCCGGCGAGTTAACGCCGGTGGAACAGCTCGAAGTAATTCGCAAGAAGGTGGTTCCGCTGGTTGAAGAGCAGTCGCGTTGTCTTCACGATGAAGTGCTTCCGGAACTTGAGTCGCGCGGGGTTTTGATTGCGCCCTATCAATCACTTTCTCAGGAAGAACGAGACACTCTTTCGCAGTACTTCATAAAGAATATCTTTCTGGTGCTGACGCCTCAGGCAGTCGATCCGGCTCGACCATTTCCTTACATTTCAAATCTCAGTTTGAATATCGGTCTCACGGTCGCCAGTAATCCTGACGATACCTTTGCCGGAAACCAGATTGGCAATGAAATGCGGTTCGTCAGGATCAAGGTTCCGCCGGTGGTGCCGCGGCTGATTCCTGTTGGTGACGATGGGATGAAGTTTGTTCTGGTTGAAGAGGTGATCGAGGCCAACATTCATTCGTTGTTTCCGCGAATGAATCTGAGCCGCGGACATCTCTTCCGCGTGACGCGCGATGCGGATGTCGAGATTCGCGACGACAAGGCGGCCGATCTCCTGGCATTGATTAAAGAGTCGTTGCGCGAGCGTCGTTTTGGATTACCGGTACGGTTGGAAGTGTCGTCGTCGATGCCGGCCGAGATGGTCGATTATTTGATGAAGTCGCTGAAGATCGAGCCTGACGACGTTTATCTCATCGATGGACTACTCGACGTTCCTGATCTGATGGAAGAGCTTTACCGTGTCAATGAGCCGGAGCTGAAAGACAAGCCACTCAAGTCAGTGGTTGCGCCGGCGTTGCGAAACAAAGAGTCGCTCTTCGACGCGATCAAAAAGCAGGATGTGTTGCTCCATCATCCTTACAGCTCGTTTGCAACCATCGTCGACTTCATTGATGCGGCCGCTCACGATCCGGAGGTAGTTGCGATCAAAATGTGTCTCTACCGGACGGGGAAAAGATCTCCGATTCCGCAAGCGTTGATTGCCGCGAGTGAGCGTGGCAAGCAGGTCACGTGCGTGGTGGAGATCAAGGCCCGCTTTGACGAAGAGCACAATATCGAATGGGCCAAGCGGCTCGCTGAGTCAGGTGTTCACGTGGTCTATGGTCAGGTAGGTCTCAAGACCCACTCCAAAGTTGCGTTGGTCGTGAGACGCGAAGCACACGGTCTGCAAACTTACACTCATATCGCCACCGGAAATTACAATCCGACGACTTCAAGGCTCTACACGGATCTGGGTTTACTGACCAGCGATTCGATGATCGGCGACGATGCGTCTGACGTGTTCAACTTTCTGACCGGTTTCTCGATCCAGAAGGAATACAGCCGGCTGATGGTAGCGCCGCTCAATCTCCGGCGGCGCATGATGAATTTGATCAAGCGTGAAACGGAGCATGCCTTGGCGGGGCGTCCCGCGCACATCTCAGCCAAGATCAATCGTTTGACTGATCTCCAGATCATTGAGTCGCTTTATGAAGCGTCGCAGGCAGGCGTGAAGATCGATCTAATCGTTCGTGGTGCTTGCATGATTCGTCCGGGCGAGCCTGGTCTTTCTCAGACGATTAATGTCAGGAGTGTTGTCGGACGTTTTCTTGAACACAGCCGGATCTTTTATTTTGCCAACGGTGGCGACGAAGAGGTTTACATTGGATCGGCAGATTGGATGACGCGCAATCTCGATCGTCGCGTAGAAGTGGTAACACCGGTGCTTGATCCTCAACTGCGGTCGTATTTAAAGGATACGGTTTTGGCCGCTTACCTGCGTGATAACGTGAAGGCCAGGGTGATGACCTCTGATGGCACCTACGAACGCCCACCAATGGCGGTTGGCGAAGAGCCTTTCAACAGCCAGCTATTCTTCGAAGGCCCAAACAGTTCACCGCCGGTCGGAAACGTTCAGTCGATCAGAAACAAGAGAATGTGGTCTAAGCCGTAAATCCGAGTTTAGCCCACAAAAGGGATAAGAAGCACAAACGATTGCATTGTGTTTTTGCGCGTGTGGATCTGAGAAAGGATTGTAAGAGATGAACCGTGTGTCGGTTGCTGTGCTGGGGACTTTTGTTGCGCTGCTTTTGGTTAGCGGGATGCTGGCTTATGCCTTGAGGGATCAGGGGGAAGTTAGAACAGCAACAACCACGAGTTCAGCGACTCCGGCTGGAACGCCGGTACCACAAACCCAGGAACCACCGTTGTTGGGCGCCCTGTTTGGACCAGATCCAACGGGACTCACGCCCGTTACCTTTTCGAGTTGGGAGTCGGCGTCGGCCAGAATCGCGTTGCGATTTTCACTCGCGGCGTTTCTGGCGGCATTGCTTGGATTTCGTCCACGACGTGGCGTCTCGGCAGCGCGGCGTAATCCTTACGTGGCCCAGACGCAGATCTTGATGGCGGTAGTGGCTGCGGCGATGATGATGGTGGTGGGCGATAGCGCTGCACGTGCATTTGGAATTTTTGCGGCTGCGTCGCTCGTGCGTTTCCGCACAAACATCCGAGATCCGAAGGAGATCACAGTCCTACTGGTTTGTCTCGGCGTCGGTTTGGCCGCGGGTGTCGGGCGCTGGGATATGGCTGTGATCCTGACGCTGTTTGTTCTGATCTCTTTGGCAGTGCTGGAGTACTTCGAACGGTTCCAAACGTTCCGCTCGATGGAAGTGACCGTGCAGTCGCGCAGCGTTGATCGCAGTGATGAGATATTGAAACAACTTTTTGCGCGTTACCAGTTTGACTATGAGTTGCGTGAGTTGAACCGCGAAGACGCCGACGAGCCGTTGGGCAAGATTGTCTACCAGGTGAACATCGATCCGGCGCTCAGCACAAGCAAGTTGAGCGCGGAGATTCTGTCGGCCGATCACGACAATATCGACAGCGTGGAATGGGATCAGAAAGAGAGCAAGACCTACACTTACCGGTAGTAGGCGCGATCTGAACGATATCTGATTGATTGAAAGCGAGCTATGCAATAGACTGCGACTTCGAGTTGCAAACTAATTCGGAGGGACTGATGGCGGGTCGCAGAATTGTAGTCGGAGACGTTCACGGTTGTTACGATGAGCTGATTGCCTTACTGGAAAAAATCGGCATCAGCGACGACGACCGCGTGATTTGTGTGGGAGATCTGATTACTAAGGGTCCGAAGAGCCGCGAAGTGCTCGAGCTGTTCATGACTGACGCGCGCTTTAGCACCGTGATCGGAAATCACGACCTCGCGTTGCGCCGAAAGTGGAATGGCGAGGACATCGATCTAAAACCGGCTCAACGTGAAGCGCACAAAGAGTTACGAGGCGAAAAGGATGCTTACGCGAGTTTCTTCAATCGCATGCCATTCACAATCGATCTCGACACGCATCTCGTGGTTCACGCCGGCTTGCGTCCGAACATCGAACTCTACTCACAAACGACTGGCGACCTGACTCGCATGCGCACCCTCGGCCCGGATCGCGAAAGCGATGAAGGCACACCCTGGTATCACGTCTATCACGGCGACAAGATTGTCTTGTTCGGCCACTGGCCGGCGCCCGAACCGCGTCGCGGCCGCAAAGCCATCGGCCTCGACACCGGCTGCGTATACGGCTACAACCTCACGGCTTACATCATCGAGTCAGACGAATTCGTAACCGTAAAAGCGAAACGCTCTTACGACGAGTCTTGATGTCGCACAAAACCAAAACTTGATCTTCCCTTTAAAGGAGACACTGCATGCGGCAAGGAATGTTGGTGCTATTCTTCACCCTCGGCCTATTTGTTGGTCCAACATACGCTCAGACGCCGAAAGAACACCCTCCGGCAGTAGAATTCGAGCTTCGTGTCGGAAATACCAATTACGATGTTGGCGAGGGGAAGACATTCTCGATAGTTACGCCGAAAGGCGAGCGAGTTGAACTGCTCCTCAGCCGGAAGAAGGTGCTTCAATTTGCGGCGCATGGAATGTCCTTCAATTACGACTCTTCAATGAAGGTTGATGTCGAGACGGAACTCGGCGTGGTTACAATCACGGTAAACTCAGCCGCCTCGCCCCTGGCAATGGTTCAGATTTACCCCGCCCCGGCAACCGCTGGTGAGGTACGCAACCAACTTCTACAAGGTCTTCAAGAAGAATTTAAGTCGCGCGGGGCCCAGTTTCTTCCGGACAGTGGTAAAACTGTCAAACGACAGATTCGCGGCATGGATCGTGAGGGGCAATCGCTTCAATTTCTGTTGGGCGGCGAACGAATGAGGATGGAAGTATATGCCTTTCAGAGGGGGAATGCCGTCATGAGTGTCATGCTTCAGCATCTTGAAGTCGATGCTGAACTGGCGAAGAAGTGCTTCTCCGTGATAACCGATTCTTTGCAGTAAAACGAACTGGCGCGCCCGAATCTCGGGTACTCATTGATTCAATAAAGCGCCAGGTTCACCTCGTCTACCTCTCATACAGGGCAGCATTATCAACCGGAAAACGGCAGGCGTTTCAGCCTGCCGTAAATCTTTTACAATTGTAGTCAATGAAAAAAATACATCTCATCTTTGGAGCCTGTGTCGTAGTTGGTTTCCTGTTGACGGGCCAGTACATGGACAAATACTACAACCACCTGGATGGCCTGCCCGACGGTCCACGATTGCTGTATCGCACCAGACACATATTCATCTTGTTAGCAGGCTTGCTTAATCTTGGAATCGGGGCTTACTTCACTCATCGAATCCAAGCCTGGCGGCGAACAATCCAACTGCTCGGATCGCTACTCATCTTCGCTGCGCCGGTTTTGTTTCTCATTGCTTTCTTCTACGAACCGAGTTTGAGTGATCTGCACACGCCGCTGACCCATTGGGGAACGTATACCATCTCCGCCGGAACGCTGTTGCATGTCGTTAGCGGCATGCGGCAGAAATTCAGAACATCAGGAGAGGCATAGTCAACAGGATGGTCAGAGATTGATCAATTGAAAACGGCAAGGCGTTTCGCGCGTCTGGAATTCTCTCTGCGGTCCTCTGCGTAATCTCCGCGATCTCTGTGTTACATGGGTTCCTATCGACGCAGAGGGTGCAGAGATAACGCAGAGACCGCAGAGGTGGTTATTTTGGTTCGCTCGCCACGATATGCCGTTCAGCGGCCGTCCTGATGCAAATTGGATTGCAGTCGAATCATGCTTGCCTGGCCGACCTTTATGAGGCCACGACGTGGTCGATCCAGATCCATCAAGGTGCTAATCACGAGTACGAGGAGCACTACCAGCATCATAGTTGAAAACAGATGCCGCGATTTCCCTATTCCACCACCGTAGCCCACACAGAGCACCGCAATAAACGCCACCAGGATGAGTAGAATCAAGACGCTCTCAGGCACGTGATTATCCATGGCCGACTGCCGGGCATTTTGAAGATCGAAAACCTCATTAATTGACTCGAGAAACATTCCCGTAGTGACCTCGCGGTCGTCTTTCGAGATTGCTGAGGATAATCGTGACCAAAGCTGGCCCTGCAATTGTTCGGTCTCGGCGTTGACCTTTTCCAGGTTTGATTTGTCGATCCCCGCATGGAAAAACTCGAGTCTGACGTCGACATATTTCCGCAGCAGGTCGGCAATCTCCTTCTTTTCCGGCTCGGGTAACAGTTGCGAACGAAGGTAGGCAGTGCCAAGCGCATTAGCTTCCTGGGTTACCAACTGCTTTCTGTGATCATAGCGTGACAGCGACATGGCGAAGGTAAAGCCCAGCAAGAGAGCGAGGAGCCCCAGAATGCCGCCGAAGATCGTGCTGAGATGCGACTTACCGACATCACTTAAGGTAAAGGCGGGTTTGGCTCCTACCCAATAACCTACCTGCGATGCCAGCACGAGCAGCACCATCAGCACTGCGGAAATGAGCAACTGGTTCGTGCCGTATAGCCATTCACCAGACATAGTTTTGCGCACCTTGGTTTGGGTGTTGAATCAAGTGCAGAACTTAGCGAACCGTGAAGGGCTGTTAATACTGTCAATTCTGACAGCGGCGAGGCTTTGGACAAAAGCCGGCTGGTCGAAAATCTAGCCGCGGTTGAAAATCTTGTGAATCATGTGAATCTTGTAAATTCTGTAAAAATGATCTTCGCGCCTGAAGCCGAAACACCGCTTCACATGATTTACAAGATTAGACAGGATTAACAGGATTTTTTGTGCAAGGCTCAGCGGCGATGGATTTTGGCAGGAGACTGTAAATACTGACAGTATTAATGGCTTCGCGGCATCAATACTATTCCCACCAGCAGGAGGAATGACAGAGCGGTGCCCAACGGGGAAGCTGAGGGGTAGCTTCCCCATTTCAACAACATGAAAAGGTAAAACTTCTGAGGTCGCAAAGTGCCTGGTAAAATCCAAAAGCCGGTCAAGATTATTAAGAGACACGAACGAAGCTTGCTACTCGTACAGAGTCCAACTGCTTCGCCGAATCCGCAAACTCCAGCCCAGGTACGACGCGAGATGGTTTCCACGATCGTTTCATGGATAAACGATCGACGGAGAGCTCAAATGGAATGCCATAGGGCTTTTCTACTGGGGACTGTCGTATGTTTAGGACTCACCATTGTGGCTTGTGGAGGTGCACGTCAACCGGCATCCGGCGGTGTATCTCAGCCAACAGCCGAGTTGGTTCTGAGCCGGACGTCCAACAAGTTGGCCCATGCGAAACAAGTCACGTTCAAAGTGGCCCGGGAATTTCAGACCTCTCCAACAGGCGAAGAGAGCGATGATGTCAAAACAGAAATCGACGTAGCGCTAAGCCGTCCTGACAAGCTGCGAATGGTTCTGTGCAATGCTTATGGCATTTGATAGCGTGCTAATACCACGGTGACATTGTCGATCCCGCCTGCGGCGAGAGCCAGGTCGACCAATGATTGACAGGCCAATTTTGACGAACTTGCTTCTTTCAAGACGCTGGTAATGATCTCTTTGGACACCATTTCCGATAGACCGTCAGTGCAAAGCAAGACCTGATCGTTGGGAGCCAGGTGCAGCCGTTGGACTTGTGGATCAGCCTGCTCCGCTGTTGAGCCTAATGCGGCGGTCAAAACGTGACGCATGGCCCGCGTTGCAGTGTCGTCCGGGTCAGCGATGCCCGCATCAATTAGCGCCTGGGCCAGCGTGTGATCACTGGTTAACTGATGAAGTCTCTCATTGCGCATCAGGTAGGCGCGGGAATCGCCGATGTGTCCAATCAGGAGATCACGGCCCAGGCTAACTGCCACAGTTAGAGTCGTGCCCATGCCGAGCAGCGAGCTATCGCTCTTTGCCTGTTCTCTCAAAGTCGCATCGATCTGGCGGAACCGTTGGACCATTCGTTGCATGACGACGGATATGTCGTCGCGCTGACTCAGCTTCATTATCCAGTCCGGCGTATTAACCACGAGCTCCACCAGTTTACAAAGAGCGATGCGGCTGGCAACTTCGCCGGCTGCCATGCCTCCCATCCCATCGGCGACCAGCATTCCGTAGCCGATCTCGTAGAAAGCAGGTTCAAGAATGCCGTCCTCAACGTTGGTACAGAGTGTTTCCAGCGATCGTTGAAAACGCAACGCCAGATAATGGTCTTCGTTGTTGTCCCTGACGTGTCCCCGATGCGAGGTTGCGGCTATCTCCACTTTCACTTCTGCTGATGCCGGGCTGGAGCTTGAACTGAAGGGCCAAAGCGAAGAGGAATGCCCCAGCGCATCGTCATCATCATTTGGATCAATGCTTCGGATCATCGGGTCTTCCTTCCTCCAGCACTGCGACCGGCCAGTCTTGGTTCGACAAATGACCGGTCGCCGGAGAGTGCTCCCAAACTCGTTCGGGAAACACTCTCGGCTGGCATCCGCTCGTTACTGGTAGGGAACGCGGAGCCCCACGCCGCGCGCCCAGAGTCAAAGCCAGCCGAGTTCGAACCGTTTAGATCTTCAATGCCGGAAGGCCACGCTGTGACTTTCATCGCACGACGTTTGGACTTGTCGGGAGGGATGTTATGAGTTTCACCTTTAAGCAACTACTGGCAAAACATACAGGTTGACGACAGCGACAACAGCGTTGCACAAAAAGTCGTTACCTCCTGTCTCGGATCGCTGGGAGTAAGTAATTTCCCACGCAAAGACGCAAAGAAGAAAGTGTTTAGAAACGCGATAACGCTTTGCGTCTTTGCGTCTTCGCGTGGCAGATCTTTTTTCGTATTTAGTTTTTGTGCAAAGCCGGCAACCACCCTCCTTTCAACCGTGGGCCAGGCCACGGAAAGCCAACTGTAAATGTTGACAGTTACGACGCTTCACCGTCGTCGATAGACTTCTCTTCGAACGATAAGGTCAGTCATTCTCAACCCGGATTAGACCAGAGGGCCGCGGATGAATACCGATAACGCAGATAAGAATGAGGAAACGTATGTCACTGAAATCGCCTTCTTTATCGAGGATATCGACTCTGTTTTTGATTCTGCTCGCGCTATTTCTCGCGTCAGCGGCAGCGCATGCACAACGGAGAGGTGTTTACACGCCCGGCATCAATGCGACTAACTCCGGCGTCTTGCCCGAGCCAGGCCTTACCTATTCAAATATCTTCGAACTCTATTCGTTCGACACGTTGAAGGGACCAGATGGTGAAGATTTGCCGGTGGCCGGCAACGTTTCGGTATTCATCGATCACAACGTCTTTATCTGGGTGAGCAAGAAAAAGATCCTGGGCGGCGCTAATTTCGGTCTCCTGGCTGATCTGCCGGTGGCAAACAGTTCACTGACGTCAGCTAATTTTGGCGCTATTGGCGGGGGCAGCGGTTTTGCGGATAGCTACTACCAGCCATTCACTCTCGGTTGGCATAAGGAGCGAGCGGACCTGCAAGTGGGTTACGGATTCACAGCGCCCACCGGCCGGTTCAATGCAGGAGCGAGTAACAACGTCGGCAGCGGACATTGGACCAATGGACCAACGGCCGGTCAAACATTCTATCTGACTAAAAACAAAGCCACCGCTGTTTCTGCTTTTGAGTCTTACGAATTTCACGGCGATCAGGAAACTACCGACTTACATCCGGGTCAAACCATGAACCTGGATTATTCGCTGACGCAAATCATTCCGTTGAAAAAAGACATGACGCGATTGCTGCAGTTGGGATTTGTCGGTTACGGCCAGTGGCAGACGACAGACGCGAGTGGTCCAGGAGTGAACCCGGTGATCGCGGCCAACACTCGTTACAAAATAAATGCAATGGGTGCAGCGGCAAACATCATTTTGCCGGCGCGCAAGGCGAGTCTCGGTTTCAAGTATTTCAAGGAGTTTGCGAATAAGTCGACGGTCCAGGGTTACTCGATTCAGATCTCTGGGGCGATCACGTTCTAATTGGAAAACCCCAGGCTCTCAGGAAATAACTCTCCGCGATCTCTGCGTATCTCTGCGATCTCTGCGTTAAATATTTCTCGCGAAAAGTTACGCAGAGATCGCGGAGATACGCAGAGACCGCAGAGAAAATCCAAACAAGGACCACTGCCGCTGAGCCTTGCACAAAACAATCCTGTTAATCCTGTCTAATCTTGTAAATCATGTGAAGCGGTGTTTCGGATTCAGGCGCGAACAGCATTTTACAGAATTTACAAGATTCACATGATTCACAAGATTTTCAATCGCGGCTGAATTTTCGACCAGCCGACTTTTTGTGCAGAGCCATGCCGACGCAGTAATGCCTGTCAAAAGTGACAGTTATCCCAGGCTTTGCTTGCAGATAGAGTTGTGTTCCTAACGCAACGACTAAACGAACATGAGGATCAGGCCACTATTCATAGTCACGGCCGTACTCGAGATCGGCGCAGGCATGGCATTGATGGTTTCCCCGCCGTTGTTTGCATCGATCGTGATCGGGGCGCCCTTTGACACAACAACCGATGCAGTTGTCGGGCGCGTGGCCGGGGCGGCGTTGCTCGCGTTGGCACTCGCGTGTTGGCTGGCGCGCAGCGATGGTTACAGCAGCTCCGCGCGCGGCATCGTTTCGGGCCTGTTGCTTTACAACGCCGTCGTGGTCGTAGTGCTTGCCTATGCAGGGATTGCCTGGGGGTTATCAGGTATGGGTCTCTGGCCGGTAGTGGCGCTGCACGCGACGATGGCACTTTGGTGCTTCGTATGCTTGATGCGCGCGTCCACTCACACATAGGTCTTTCAACTGCGACAAGCTGTCAAGAGTGACAGTTACCCGTCGCTTAGCTCGCAGATAACATCCGAACCACTTAATGGAGGTCCAGATGGATAAAAGAAGACTGATTGCGATCATGTTGGCGGTGGTATTCACAGTTGCACTTGGTACTGTCCTGAGTCGCGCTGAGCGAAATCGAAAGCTCAGCGATGAGGCGGCAGCCGCCGAAGCCGTGACGGTCGCGCCCGCCGTAGCGAGAACGAAACCCGCGCAATCAGTTCCCAGCAATCCTGATCGTGATTGCTTCTTTGGCCAGACCCACTCGCACACCAGTTGGTCAGTGGACGCATATCTGATCGGAAATCACCTTACGACGCCGGAAGATGCGTACAAGTATTCGCTGGGAATGCCAATCAAGCATCCGGCGGGATTTGACGTGCAGATCAAAGGCCGTCCGCTCGATTTTCATGGCGTGACCGACCACTCTGAATACGCGGGGGTGATCCCGCTCGCCAACGACCCAACCTCTGAGCTCAGCAAACAGCCCGTCGCGAAGAGACTACAGGCCAATACTCCGGACGAGTTCAGTAAAGTCTTTCAATGGCTTGCGGGTAGTCTCGCGAAGCACGAGCCGATCAAAGAACTATTGAGTCCCGAGATTGCCGGCACCGTTTGGAAGAAGAATGTCGAGATCGCCGACAAGTATTACCAGCCGGGTAAATTCACGACCTTTGCGTCTTACGAATGGACCTCGATGCCGAACAACCGGAACATGCATCGCAACGTTTTCTTCCGCGACTCGAAGAAGATACCCGTTTTGCCTTTCACGGCGATTGATTCGTTGAACCCGGAAGACCTCTGGACCTGGCTGGACGCTCAACGGAAGGCGGGCAACGAAGCGTTTGCCATCTCGCATAACGCCAACCTGAGCGACGGCATAATGTTTCCGCTCGACGTGGACAGCAAGGGCCGCCCCATCGATGCGGCCTGGGCGCAGATGCGGGTGAACAACGAACCTTTGACTGAGATCCATCAGGTCAAAGGTACTTCCGAAACTAATCCGGGTCTTTCACCGAACGACGAATTCGCGAATTACGAGATCATGAGTTTTAAGATCGGAATCGACAACAGCACTTCAAAACTGAATGGCAGCTACATTCGTGAGGCCTACCAGAATGGCCTGGCGATGCAGGTGAAGCGCGGCTACAACCCTTACAAGATGGGGGTTGTCGGGGCCAGCGACTCGCACAATACTGCCGTCCCTTATTCCCAGTCGAACAACTTTGGCTCTCACGGGATGACCGATGGATCACCCAAAGCTCGCCTGGCAGGCAGGGTCGAGTCAGGGATGGCCATCCTTCAAACCAGCGTTTCCGGTCTCGGCGGTGTCTGGGCTGAATCGAACACGCGCGAATCGATTTTCGATGCCATGAGGCGGAAGGAAGTTTTCGGAACCAGCGGCGTGCGCATCAAGGTTCGCCTGTTTGGTGGTTGGGATTTCAAGGAGCACGTTTTCAACGAAAAGGATTGGGTAAAGACCGGATACAAAGACGGCGTGCCGATGGGCGGGGAAATGCCCGCCAAGAAAGGCAAAGAACCATCGTTTATCGTCTGGGCCACCAAGGACCCTGATGACGCCAATCTCGATCGCATTCAGATCGTCAAGGGTTGGACCAAAGACGGCCAGATCTTCGAGAAAGTTTATGACGTCGCCTGGTCCGGCGATCGAAAGCTCGACCCGAAAACGCACAAAGTTCCCGCAGTAGGCGACACAGTTGATATCAAAACCGCCACCTACACAAACACGATTGGCTCGGTGGAATTAAAGAAGGTTTGGAAGGATCCGGAGTTTGATCCAAGTCTGCACGCCTTTTACTACGTTCGCGTATTACAAATTCCCACGCCACGCTGGAGCACTTACGACGCCGCTAAAGAAGGCGTCGCGCCTCCCGCCGGCGTCTCTGCAACTGTGCAGGAACGCGCGTGGACCACACCAATCTGGTACACACCCGCCGGACAACAAGGTATGAACGGGGAGGGGACCACGATTGACGATCTAAAGACGAACGGTGCCGTTGCCCTCGATGATTCGCAATTGAAGGAACTGGTGATCGGGAAAACCCTCGCGGTGCGGAATACGGTGACAGGCCAGCGTTTCGAGGTTTCGTATGGCGTGGATGGACGTCGCACCATCACCCACATCGCGGCGCAACCGCGTGACGTGGATCAGATCGGCAACCTGTTGCCCGGAGCAGTGAAGTCGCCGGCTGAATACCAGATCGCTAACGGACGCATTGCAACCAACATTGGAGAAACGCCTTTCGATCTAGTCGTCTTTAAATCAGGCAACAAGTATGTTGCCGCGCGCACGGCTGAATTCGGCTACGTCAATTACGAACTCGAAGCGCGTCCCATAACGGTAGCGCGTCGATAGCGACAAGAGACAGTCCACGGATTACGCAGATTATTAAGAGCTCCGGCCTTATCTGCGTAATCTGCGGACAAAGGAGTCCGCCGGCATGAGCACCTCAGTGTCCGCCCTAATCAAGGAACCGTTGGTCCACTTTCTTTTGATTGGCATGGCGTTGTTCATTGGCTATTCGTTTTTTACTCCCGCGACTGCGGAGTCAACCTCCGCGCGCATTGAGTTGACCGCTGATGACGTAAAGCTATTGCAGGTGACCTGGATGGCCCAGTGGCAGCGCCCTCCGACTCCTGATGAAATGCGTGGCCTGATCGAGACCCGAGTCCGGCAGGAGGTTCTCTACCGCGAGGCCCTGACGATGGGGCTCGACCAGAATGATGAAATCATCAAAAGACGTTTGGCCCAGAAGATGGAATTCCTTGCTGAAGACGTCTCAGCAATCGGTACGCCCCAGCCGGAAGAACTCAAAGCCTGGTTTGAGCAAAACTCAGCGAAGTTTGCATTGCCGGGCCGCCTGACTTTCCGCCACCTCTATTTTTCACCCGACCAGCGGGGCCAGCAGGCTAAACGCGATGCCGAGCAGGCTTTGCAAAGCCTCTCTGCCACGACCGGCGTCGCGGGTGTTGGAGATCGATTCGTCGATCAGAATTACTTTGCCGATGTTTCTGCGGATCAGGTGACCAGAGTTTTTGGAACCGCGTTTTCCGAGTCGCTGTTCAAAATGAAATCGAGCCAGAGTTGGCAGGGACCAGTGGAATCAGGATTGGGATGGCACCTCGTTTTGATCGAAACGAGCACGCCGGGCCGTATACCGTCTTTTGAGGAAATAGATCCCGAACAGCTCAAGTCTGAATGGACCACCGAAAAGCGCGAAGAGACAAAGCGAAAAGCTTTTGCAGACATCAGGAAACGATATGAAATTGTTCTTCCATAATAGAAGTCTATTTCTTGTTTTGGCCCTGCTGTTGCCGCTTGCTTCAGTTCAGGCGCATGAGTCGCGTCCGGCATATCTCGAGATCAAGCAAACATCTGCCAATCGCTACAACGTCTTATGGCGAACGCCCGTCAACTCCGGAATGCGCTTGCCCGTGGCTCTGAGATTTCCGGACGAAGTGCGAAATGTAACTGAACCAGGAATTCAGGAGCTTAACGATTCTCTAATCGAACGTCGTTTGATCGACGTGAGTAACGGGCTCGTGGGAAAACGAGTAGAGATCCTGGGATTGCAGGCCACGATCATTGAAGTCCTGGTGCGCCTGGAACGACTTGATGGCACAACTCAAGTAACTCGACTGACGCCATCGTCTCCGTCATTTGTGGTCGAAGCTGTGCCCAGAACATCGCAGGTAGCCGCCGCATACCTTGGTCTCGGCATTGAACATATTCTGAGCGGTATCGACCACCTGCTTTATATCCTTGCGATGCTGTTGCTGGTTAAAGGATGGCGGCGCGTGATTCTCACCATGAGCGCTTTCACTGCGACCCACAGCTTGACGCTTACTGCTGCCGCGCTCGGTTGGGTTCATGTGCCCCAGGCCCCGGTTGAGGCCTGCATTGCACTGAGTATTTTATTTGTGACGAGTGAAATTGTGCGGGCGCGTCAGGGCCACTCGGGCCTCACTGAACGTTGGCCCTGGGTTGTCTCTTTCACCTTCGGATTGCTGCACGGCTTCGGCTTTGCCGGTGCCCTTAGCGAAGTTGGGCTTCCGCAGAAGGATATTCCGGTGGCGCTGTTGTTCTTTAATCTCGGCGTCGAGGCCGGCCAGCTTCTTTTCATTCTTTCAATCTTCGGAATCGCGATGCTGGCGCGACAAGCGACGCGTCGCATTTGGATTCCAAAACCGTCCTGGGCGTGGCGCGTGCCAACCTACGCTATCGGTGCCGTCGCAGCGTTCTGGTTTATTCAACGCACGTTGGCAATCGTTTAGCCCGGATGTTTGCCGCGTGGTTGTGAATGAACTGTTTAAGAAGAGAGTAAATCTGGAAAACAAAACACCATGAAAAAACTTGCTGTGCTAATCGCGCTCAGTTTCGCGTTGAGTCCACTCATGTCGCTAACGGCCGTAGCGCAGGAAGTATTGCCGTTTCCGCCAAAGCGATCCGGCAGCACTGCCGGTCGCACGATGCAGGAGTCAGTCTACAGCCCGAAGGCGGCGACCAATTACCTTCGCGCCGGCGCGCCAAACATTGTCATCGTGATCATGGACGACACTGGTCCAGGTCTGGCGAGCACTTACGGCGGCGAAATAAACACGCCTGCGTTCACGAAGATCGCGAACCGCGGCGTTTCGTATAACAGGTTTCACTCCACCGCAATGTGTTCGCCGACGCGCGCCTCGCTGCTGACGGGACGTAATCATCATCGTGTCGGCGCCGGTCAAATCGCTGAACTGGCAAACGATTGGGATGGTTACTCCGGCACTCAGCCGAAGAGCAGCGCGATGGTGCCCGAAGTGTTGAAGGCTTATGGCTACAGCACCGGCGCCTGGGGAAAATGGCATAACACGCCGGCAGAACAAACGACCTCCAAAGGTCCCTTCGACTACTGGCCCACCGGCTACGGCTTTGAGTACTTTTATGGTTTTCTCGCGGGCGAGGCTTCGCAGTATGAACCTAACCTGGTTCGCAACACCACGATTGTTCATCCACCCAAGACGCCTGCGCAAGGTTATCACCTGACTACAGACATCGCTGACGACGCAATCACGTGGCTACAGGAACATAAGGCGTTCGAGCCCAACAAACCGTTTTTCATGTACTGGGCGCCTGGTGCGTCGCATGGTCCACACCAGATCATGAAAGCATGGGCCGACAAGTATAAAGGGAAGTTTGACGACGGCTGGGACAAGTACCGTGAACGCGTTTTTGCCCGGCAGAAGGCGATGGGTTGGATTCCGCAGAACGCGCAGCTTACGCCAAGAGATCCTTCGCTCGCTTCATGGGACAGCATTTCCGAGAGTGAAAAACCTTTTCAGCGCCGGTTGATGGAATTGTTTGCAGGTTTCACCGAACATGCGGACTACAACGCCGGACGCGTCTTTGATGAGATCGATCGGTTGGGCTACGGCGACAACACCCTGATCTTCTACATCTGGGGTGACAACGGATCCTCCGCCGAAGGTCAGAACGGAACTATCAGTGAACTGCTCGCGCAAAACGGTATTCCTACCACAATCGATCAACATATCAAGGCCATGAACTCGCTTGGCGGGCTCGACGTCCTGGGCACTGCCAAAACTGAGAACATGTATCACGCGGGCTGGGGATGGGCCGGTTCGACACCTTACAAAGCAACGAAACTCATTGCTTCGCACTTCGGCGGCACGCGTCAACCAATGGCCGTGTCGTGGCCCGCGAAGATCAAAGCAGACAAGACTCCGCGCGCGCAGTTTCATCACGTGAACGACATCGTGCCCACGATCTATGAAGCAACGGGAATCACACCGCCGCGAGTAGTGAACGGATTTGAACAGGATCCAATTGACGGCATCAGCATGCAGTACTCCTTTAATGACGCCAAAGCCAAAGATCGAAAGCTGACGCAGTATTTCGAGATCATGGGCAGCCGTTCGATCTATCACAACGGCTGGATCGCTTCCGCATTTGGTCCCCGAGCTCCGTGGATCCCCGGGGCGCCAAAGGGCATTCAAACGTGGACGCCCGATCAGGACAAGTGGGAGCTTTACAACCTCGATGAAGATTGGTCGCAAGCCAACGACCTCGCCGCGAAGATGCCGGACAAGCTCAACGAGCTGAAACAACTGTTTCTCATCGAAGCGACAAAGAATAGCGCGCTGCCGATTGGCGGAGGATTGTGGGTCCCGGCACTGCATCCGGAAGATCGGATCTCAACGCCGTACAAAGAGTGGACCTTCTCAGGCTCCATCATTCGAATGCCTGAGTTCACGGCGCCCAAACTGGGTAATACTGCGAACGTGGTTACGATTGATGCAGATATTCCCGCCAACGCGAACGGAGTGCTTTACGCTCTCGGTGCGTTTTCCGGCGGACTCACGCTCTACGTGAAAGACGGAAAGCTCGCTTATGAATACAACCTGTTTGAGATTGATCGCACTGAGATTCGCGCCAACGATAGTCTTCCGACCGGTAAGGTGAAGATCGAAGTCGTCTCAGCGACAAATACTAAACAAGCGGGTGGTCCGATGAGCGTCACCTTGAAAGTCAACGGCAACGTTGTCGCCCAGGGAACGGTGCCGATGACCGCGCCATTGTTTTTCACTGCCAATGACTGCCTCGATATCGGGACCGATCTCGGGTCGCCTGTGTCGCTCGAGTATTTCGACCAGGCGCCGTTTGCTTTCAACGGCAAAATCCACGAGGTGAAAGTCAAATATATGATCGCAGGTGCCTCCAAAAACTGAGACGTACAGGGTGCGTTGCACAAAGAGTCATGGTTCTGGGATTTCTCTGTGCAACCTCTGTGTTCTCTGTGTCTCTGTGGTGGTGTTTTGCTCGGAATTCATCAACCACAGAGACACAGAGAACACAGAGGTTGCACAGAGAAGAGCGCGGTTTCTACCAAGCCATTTCCCTTGCAACTTTAATCCGGTCGAGATCCAAATCTCCCATTAGAAGTACAAGTTCAGTTGAACCCCAATCGCCTTCACTTGTCGGTTAGGACTTGTTTCGGTTCGGTTCTGGTGTTCGTAGTAGGCTTCGATTTCAGAGCGCTTTCGGATTGGAAATACACAACCTGCGGTTAGAGCGGTGCGGCTCCATTTGTGGTAGGTACCGTCATAGTAGAATTCAGCGCGAGCATAGGGGGTTATCTCATAGGTTCGAATCGCAACGTTTCTCTCAATCCCGAGCCGGTTGCGAAACCGCCAGGAGAAGTCGCTGTCAATGAAACGAAGTTCCACTCGGTTTCTGGCCGTCGCAACTACTCCGGCTTTCAACGGAACGCGCGGAATAGCGTCCAGCACAATCCGACTCTCAGCCGGCCCTTCCCGCGAAGGGAGGTAATGATAACCTGCCCTCAAGAGCATCAGTTTAGACTTGGATTCGTCACGGTGGTCCCCCTGCTTGTTCTTCAGCGAGAGGAGAGGCTGAACGTGGAAGTCAATACTCGCGCCAAAATCCGCGTCGGTACTTTCGCCATTTTCTTTCGTTCCGGCGGCCGAAAAATAGAGCCGCACTCTCTCGTTAATCTTCACGTAGACGTCGATCTCGGGCCACAACTGTTTGGTCTGCCCCAGCGCGGATACTGAGAATAACGTGACCAGGAGCACGTTAGCCGCCAGGATCCTGGCGCTATTCATACTCACTGTCATCGGGAGTCACGGAGGTGGGCAGTCGTGGTAGTCAAAAAGCGATTTGTTAGTAGTGCGGAATTTCTCAATTCTTCGCTCCTTTTCAGTACCCCACCTGGTAGCGATAAGCCACGCAAACTATATGTGACATGTCGCGGAGACATAACTGTCAGTGTTGACAGTATCTTTCGTTCGCGCGCGCGCTTGTCTGCGATCTCTGCATTAAACTTTCACGGCTTACTTTCACGCAGAGGACGCAGAGAAGAACCGCAAACTAAGACCTACCAAGGACGTTCAGACCAAACGATCCGAATCTCCGCGGGAGACCCTTGGTCCATGATGCAGGTAGTGGGTCAGTTTGAATTAGGCCGAAGGCGTTGGCTAATTTCAGCCTGGGCTGGAGCGAAGCAAACCCAGGACCCACTACCCATGATGCACATCTTCTAGACAATTAATAATTTCCGAATTAGTGTACTCTCTCCTAAGTCGATGATGGCTTCACCGAGCACCGGTTGCTGATCGAGCAAACGCTGCTTTATACGGGGACGATCTCCAGACCGAACTCGAACTAAGAGGTTTGCGTTTCATCTCTGTGCAACCTCTGTGTTCTCTGTGTCTCTGTGGTTGATGTAACTCGCGAATCTATCACCACAGAGACACAGAGAACACAGAGGTCGCGCAGAGAAATCAAAGACACTCCCTGAAGTCCTAACTATTGAGATAAAGCGCCGCCTGGTAATACAATCCCCCCCGACCTCCGGCCCGGTTAGCTTACATCGCTCTGATTCGTCTCGTTTCATGAGCTAAAGGCCGCTGGTCTGCTGCAAATTACTCGATTTGTCCTCATGGTTCCTCAAGCGACAAGAGTCTACATCCTCGCCATCGCGCGGCTATCGTTATTGAGTCTGTTTTGGTTTAGTAGTGCTAGCGCACAATACCGCTTCGATAGCTGGACCACCGACAACGGACTCCCCCGAAACTCCATCGCCTCAATCATGCAGACCCGTGATGGCTACTTGTGGCTGGCGACAGTCGAGGGACTGGTCCGCTTTGATGGTGTGCAGTTCAAGGTCTTCAACAAAAGTAACACCAAAGGAATCACCACCAACCACTTCAGGGTTCTTTACGAAGACAAGGACGGGACGCTGTGGGCCGGAACGAACGACGGCGCATTGACGCGCTATCGTGACGGGGTATTCACATCCTTAACGGTTGCAGACGGAGTTCCGGAAGGTCCGGTGATAGCTTTTTCCCGGGACCTGAAAGGTGAGTTGCTCATCGGCATTGGCAGCGGCCAGTTTTATCTGCGCGAGGGCAAATTTATTAGCGCTCCCCCCGAGTACCTCGTTCCGTTGCTGAAGAACAACTATCTTGCGCCTTCCGGGTCACAGTGGACCATCGAAGCAAACGAAGCGGTGCAGATCAACGACGGGCGCCTGACTCGATACCCGATCAAGCTGAAAGATACTTATACCTCATGGCCCTACGAAGATCGCGAGCGCAACCTGTGGTTGAGCACGGAGTCGGCGCTGTACAAGTTACGAGACGGCCAGGTAACGCGCTACTCGCAAAAGGAGGGCGTGCCGCGTGGAGGCGTGCGTGCCTATTTTGACGACGAGGAGGGCGGCGTGTGGTTTTCGGCGGATGGAGCCGTCGCCCGCTTCAAAGATGGAAGCTTTACCCGCTACGGAAACGACCGTGAGTTAGCCGGCCGGTTTGTTAGCTGCCTCTTTAAAGATCGCGAAGGGATAATCTGGATCGGCACCTCAGGCGGACTGTACCGGCTGACAAAGCAATTCATCACCGCGTACTCAACAGCGAGTGGGCTCCTTCACCGCGAAGTCTATCCCATCCTGCAAGCCCGCAACGGCGACATCTGGGTCGGCTCGATACTCGGCCTGACCCGGTTTAGAAACGGAGTATTGGATAACACTCCGTTGCCCGCGCCCGCTAACGTCGTACAAGCACTGAACGAAGACAGCACGGGGCGTTTATGGATCGGAATAATCGGCGGATTACTCCGCTACGAAAACGGCAAAAGCGGCAAGCTCGAAAACCTTTCGAATCTGATGTACCACACAACTGTCTGCACGATTCTGACGGACCGAAACGGCGACGTCTGGGTTGGTTCAGAACGCGGCCTGTTCAGATTCAAGGAAGGGCGAATAGTCGCTCACTACACCACGAAAGACGGCCTGCCCCTGGACGATGTAAGAGTGATTTACGAGGATCGCCAGGGCACACTCTGGATCGGAACTTCAGCAAATCTCACCCGCTTCGAAAACGGGAAGTTTGTTTCCTACCCCTTGTCTGAAGGTGTGGCGCGCAGTCATATCCGGTGCATCTACGAAGATGCTGACGGGACATTTTGGATTGGCACCTACGAAGATGGTCTCAGCAGATTTCGCGACGGGCGCTTCGTCAATTATCGTGTGGACCAGGGGCTATTCGACAACGGCGTCTTTCATATCAGCGAAGATCGTCAGGGACAGTTCTGGATTAGTTGCAACAAGGGCATCTATCGTGTCAGCCGGCAGGAGTTGAACGACTTTGCCGACGGCAAAATCCCGCGGATCAACAGCATCGCATACGGCAGACGCGACGGCATGCTCAATGTCGAGTGCAACGGGGGGCGGGAACCTGGGGGAATCGTCACTCGCGATGGGAAATTCTGGTTTCCCACACAGGACGGCGTAGTAGTAGTTGATCCAGATGCCGTAAACGTCAATCCGCAGGCTCCGCCGGTGTTGATTGAGTCGATCACGCTCGAGCACAATCCAGTTGATTTTCAGAACGGGATTACTATTCAGCCAGGTCAGCGTGGTTTGGAGATCAGTTACACCGGACTCAGCTACATCAATCCTGACCAAATCAAATTCAAATACAAACTCGAAGCACTGGATGCTGACTGGATTGATGCGGGCACGCGCCGGGTCGCATATTTCCCCTATCTTCCGCCGGGCAACTACACCTTTCACGTGATAGCTGCCAATAGCGACGGCATATGGAACATGACCGGCGCCAGGGTCAATGTGTTAGTACGCACCCCCTTCTGGCGACGTTGGTGGTTCTGGTTGAGCTGCTCAATCGCAGTAATAAGCATCGCGGCGTTTGCGATCAGGAGCAGGCTGGTCCAATTAAAGAGGAAGCAACTGGAGCGCGAAGCTTTTTCCCGCAGACTCATCGAATCGCAGGAGGCTGAGCGCAAACGCCTGGCGGGTGAATTGCACGATAGTTTGGGTCAAAACCTGCTGATAGTAAAAAATTGGGCGCTCATCGGTTTGAACTCACTCGCCGAAGATAATCCCGCCCGCGAACATCTGACTGAAATTTCTGAGAGTACATCGCTGGCTATCGAGGAAGTCCGCGAAATATCCCGGAACCTGCGGCCTGGTCAACTCGAAAGACTTGGATTGACGAGTACGATCGAGCAGATGGTGCGCCAGATCCGTAGTTCTACGGATATCGAATTCATAACCGAAACAGATAATATCGACGGGCTGCTATCCAGGGAGTTTGAAATCAACCTGTACCGCGTGCTGCAAGAGTGCCTCAACAACATCCTCAAGCACAGCGCCGCCACCACGGCCTGGTTGTCGATCAAACGAACGGCCAACGGGGCGCAGATAATCTGTAGAGATAACGGCAAGGGATTCGACCCCGAAGCAACGTCGCTGAGCAGCGGCATGGGGTTGATCGGCATGGCGGAACGTGTGCGAATGTTGGGCGGGAAATACGCGGTGGAATCTGCATTAGGAAAAGGTGCGACGATCCGCGTCACGATTGACAGCCATCATGGAGGGTAAAAGGAGCGACCTCTTCTCTGTGCAACCTCTGTGTTCTCTGTGGTGATAGATTCGCGAGTTACAACAACCACAGAGACACAGAGAACACAGAGGTCGCACAGAGAAGAAATTAGCGATGAGGAAAGAAATCAAAATTCTGATCGCCGACGATCATCCGATCTTTCGTAGCGGGCTGCGATTAATAATCGAAGCAGACGCACTGCTCAAAGTCGTAGGTGAAGCAGAAGACGGCGAGTCGGCGCTCGCGTGCATCCGTGAGTTTCAACCTGATGTCGCGGTGCTCGATATGGATATGCCGCCACCCGATGGGTTGGCGGTTGCGCGTCAGGTGCAGAAGGAAAGACTCCCAGTCCAGACGATCTTTCTGACGATGCACAATGAAGAGGAACTGCTCAACGCTGCTCTCGACGCCGGCGTGAAAGGCTTCATAGTAAAAGACGGCGCCGCGAACGAACTCAATGCCTGTATCAAAGCTGTCGCTGCGGGCAAGAATTTCATCAGTCCCACTCTCTCCGGCCATCTGCTGAAAAGACGCAGTCAGCCAGACACACCCGCCGCGGAGCCATCCGCCCTCAACGATCTGACCGCGACAGAACGCCGCATTCTATTTCTGATCTCCGAATCGATGTCCAGCAAAGAGATCGCCGCAAAGATGTTCATTAGCATTCGCACCGTCGAACATCACCGCTCAAACATTTGCGCGAAACTCGAGCTGACCGGCAAAAACGCGCTTCTCTCCTTCGCGCTTACCCACAAATCCGAACTCTAGCCACCAGGAGGCACAAAAAGCACAAATGCCTTTGCTGATCTGTTTGCGCTTTCTGTGCCTCCTGGTGGCCAAAAAATAGGTGCTACTACCTATATCAAAATAGGTAGTAGCACCGATTCGCTGCCTGCGTGTTCCGCTCATAATCCCAGCCTCTCACGAGCCCAGAACGAAAGACGAAACGGGAACCGCAAGGACTAACCAACAACAATCACAGTTCTAAAGGAGAATGTACGAATGACGAATCTTACTCAGAAGTTGTCGAATGTATTTTTTGGTACAGCGATGCGGGTGGTGACGCTGGCGCTGTTTTTCATGGTCTTCGGATCAAGCGCGGCGCTCGCTCAAACCCGCGGCTACGTGACGAATGGTCGTGACGGCACTGTCGCCGTGATAGATCCGGCGACCAATACAGTAGTTGCTACCGTCCCGGTGGACTCAGGTCCAGGTGCAGTAGCAGTCACTCCGAATGGGGCCTTCGCCTACGTGGCGAATTTCTCTGGCACCGTCTCCGTGATCAGCGCGGCAAGCAACAGCGTGGTTGCCACTGTGGCGGTTGGATCAAATCCGAGTGGCATTGCTATCACTCCGAACGGAGCTTTCGCCTACGTCGCAAACTCCGGCAGTGACACGGTCAGCGTGATAAATACGGCTACCGATACGGTGACTACCACCATAATGGGGATAGCGACGCCTTCGTCTGTAGCTATCACGCCAAGTGGAGCCTTCGCCTACGTGACAGGTGGCGATTCAGGGATTGTCACCGTAATAGACACCGCAACCAACCTGGTGGCCGCTACAACTGTGCCGATTGGAGTTACGCTTAGAGGATTAGCTATCACTCCGAATGGAGCTTTCGTCTACGTGGCGGATATCAATTCCGCCAACGTCTCTGTACTAAGCACCGCGACTAACGCGGTGGTCGCGACGGTAAACACTGGAGACTCAAACGGAGTAGCAATCACTCCGAATGGAGCTTTTGTGTATGTGACTTGTGAGGACGGCAACGTCCGCGTCATAGCCACGGCAACCAATAGCGTGATCGCCACCGTGAACGTTGGATCCGCCGCTTTTATCATAGGAACCCCGGCTGTCGACCCGACCGGGAGTTTCGTCTATGTCCCGGATCCAGGTTTTAGCAGTGAAGTTGTGGTCATCAGCACGGCCACTAATACGGAGGTAGCAGGCATATCCATTGGCGGGGGACCTAACGCAGTCGCTTTTGCAGTAAATACGAACGGGCCAACCAACAAAGATCAGTGTAAGAACGGCGGCTGGCAGAACTTCTTCAACCCGGCCTTCAAGAATCAAGGTCAATGCATCAAGTTCGTCAACCACATGGATGAGCATGATCATTGATCCAGCCGCTCGCAAGTGGGCTGCGCTGAACTGAGCGTTGGCCCATGAAAGCGCAACTCTAGCCACCAGGAGGCATAAAAAGCACAAATGCCTTTGCCGATCTGTTTGTGCTTTTGTGCCTCCGGTGGCCAAAAAATAGGTGGTACTACCTATATCAAAATAGGTAGTAGCACCGATTCACCGCCCGCGTATTCCACGCATAATCCCAGCCTCTCACAAGCCCAGAACGAAAGTCGGTAGTGACAAATGAAGTTGCTAATAGTGGACGATCACGTGGCCATGCGGCGGCTGATCGGACGAGTAGTCAGCGACATGGTGAGTGAAATTGAGGAATGCGGCGACGGCGCCGAAGCTCTCGATGCATATCACCGCTGTCTTCCTGACTGGGTTCTGATGGACATCGAAATGGACCAGGTAGACGGAATCACAGCGACGAGAGAAATCCTTCTTTGTTATCCCCGCGCGCGGGTCGTGATCGTGAGCAAGTACGACGACGAACAAACTCGAGAAGCAGCCCGAAAAGCGGGAGCCTGCGGATACGTGTTGAAAGAGAACCTCCTCGCGATCCGCGAGTTGTTCGAAAAGCTGTGACGGTTAACCCCTGGCCCTTTCACTGGGCCATTTTCTAAAGGAGAATAATGATCTACAGAAACAACACGCGCAGATTCATAGTGCCGGCGCTGCTGCTGGCGCTGGTATTGTTCGGCATTTCACCCTTCACCTCCAGCGCTTCTGCTCCTCCGGTCGCCCTGCTGCTGCCGCCGCCGGGTGCTGTCGTCGCCTGGGGTGCTAACTTCTCGGGACAGTTGAATGTCCCTGCCGGCCTCGACGATGCGGTGGCAGTTGCCGCCGGAGAGGAATTCAGCCTGGCGTTGAAGGCTGACGGCACGGTCGTCGGCTGGGGTGCTAACGGCAGTGGCCAGGCGACGCCGCCTGCTGGCCTCACTACTGTGGTAGCGATTGCCGCTGGCGGTTTCCACAGCCTGGCGTTGAAGTCTAACGGCACAGTCATCGGCTGGGGTAGTAACGGCAGTGGCCGCGCGACGCCGCCCGCTGGTCTCACTGGTGTGACGGCGATTTCCGCCGGGACGGACCATAGCCTCGCGCTGAAGTCTGACGGCACGGTCGTCGGCTGGGGTCAAAACAACGAGGGCCAGGCAACTCCACCCGCTGGTCTTAGCGGTGTCATAGCTATTGACGCTGGACCTCGTTTCAGCTTGGCGCTCCGGTCTGACGGTACGGTTGTTGGCTGGGGTGGTAACTTCTCTGGCCAGACAACGCCTCCGCCCGGACTGAACGATGTCACGGCCATTTCCGCCGGGGGATTAGCGGATGTTGAAGTGGGATCCAGCCTGGCACTGAAGTCTGATGACACAGTCGTCGGCTGGGGTGATGACACCACTGGCCAAGCGACGCCTCCCGTTGGTCTCAACAATGTAGTAGCGATTTCATCCGGTTCCACACACAGTCTGGCGTTGAAGTCTGACGGCACAGTGGCCGGCTGGGGCAGCAACAACTTTGGCGAGTCGACGCCTCCCGCTGGTCTCAGCAACGTCCTGGCAATCTCCGCCGGTGGCTTCCACAGCTTGGCACTGCGATCTCTTTCGCGGCCGGCCAACAAAGATCAGTGTAAGAACGGCGGTTGGCAGACCTTCACCGAACCAAGCTTCAACAATCAGGGCGACTGCGTGTCGTTCGTCAACCGCATGAATCACGGAAATAATTGATCAACTCATTTGCTGCTCGCAGGCTGGGCTTCATAAGCCGGCCTGCGAGTTCAAAAAAGGAGAATGTAACCATGACAAATCTTACGCAGAAATCTTCCATGCAGTTTTTTGGCGCGGGCGTGCGATTAGTAACGCTGGCGCTGTTTCTAATGGTCTTCACAGCCGGCGCGGCGCTGGCTCAAACCAGGGCTTACGTATCGAATACTAATGACGGCTTTATTTCCGTCATAGACACGGCGACCAATAATGTAGTTTCAAACATCCCGATTGCAGGTTTTCCAGACGGTCTCGCGGTGACGCCGGATGGGGCCTTCATCTACGTGCTAAGTCGGAGCAACGGCGCTGTCCAGGTGATAAGCACCGCAACCGAGACTATCGTTGCCAGTGTGCCGGTTGGAGTAGGTCAGGGGCCAGTAGAAATCTCTCCGAATGGAGCCTTCGCCTACTACGGAGACGATTCCGGCACAGTCTGGGTGATAAGTACGGCGACCAATACCCTGGCCGCTACTATACCGATAGGGGGCTTTATCCCTTCTATCGCCTTCACGCCCGATTCCGCATTTGCCTACGTGGGTTCGGATTCCGGCGACCTCAAAGTAATAGACACTGCGACCAACACGGTGTCCGCAACCGTGCATTACAGTACAGGTTTTCCATTTGATGAGCCACGTCGAGTATCTATCACGCCGAATGGTGCTTTTGCCTACGTGGGTGTGGAATCGAACTCTTCCTCGCGTCTCTCGATAGTAAGTACGGCGACAAATATGGAGGTCGCCAGCCTGCCACTACCATCGGCGATAACAGCTTTCACGCCGGATGGGGCTTTCGCTTACCTATCCACCAGGGACGACGACACGGTTAAGGTGTTAGACACGGCAACCAATACCGTCGTCGCCACTGTGTCTGTACCAAGCCCAAGAGACATAGCTATCACGCCGGACGGGGCTTTCGCCTACGTGGGTAATTTGGACGATGCCACCGTTACAGTGATAAGCACGGCCACGAATACGATAGTCGCCACGGTGCCGGTCGGACTCGACCCGCAATACCTTGCTATTGCGACCCTTCCGCCTACGATCGCATCGCTGATTGCGCAGGTGCAGGCTTTGGTCACGGCGGCTGTGCTGTCGCAGCACGAGGCCGATGAGTTGATTAAGAAACTTGAGAATGCACAGGACAAGATTGATAAGGGAAATACCAACGCGACTTGCAACCAACTCGATTCCTTCATCAACAAGGTCAATCACTTAATCAACACCAGCACGCTCACACAGGCTCAGGGGCAAGCGTTGATTAACGGAGCCAACGCCATCAAGGCCAGCAACGGCTGTTAGTCGCTCGTTTTGTGGGACGTTGCTTGTCAGAACCACCTGCGTGAGCGGGTGGCCTTGAGAAAGGTTTTGACGCCACCCGGGCAGGTGGTTCTGACATTGATTCAACTCGACCATTCAGTATAAACCGGGCTCTCAATCCGACATGCGAAACCCTCTAAGGAGAATGCACGAATGAAAAGTCTGACGCAGAAGTTTTCACAGCAGTTTTTTGGCGCGGGAGTGCGAGTCGTCATGTTGGCGCTGTTTCTAATGGTCTTCACAACCGGCGCCGCGCTCGCTCAAACCGCCAACGATGCCTTGTATAGGGTCATAGCCGGCCCTCAAGGTTCACGCAACAACTTTACTGGTACTGTTGGGAGTAAGTTCACTGTCAGCGCGAATGTGTCAGTAGGCAAGCTTGGGTTTGAAGATCAATTGCTTGACGGTCTGGCATCTCCACACCAGGTAGGTCTTTGGAATAGTTCGGGCACACTGCTCGCTTCTGTCACAGTACAGTCGGGTACCGGCAGTGTGCTGATAGGAAACTGGCGTTACGAAACTTTGCCCACACCGGTGACGCTTACCGCTGGTTCGACCTACATCATCGGAGCGCAGGTGACGAATGGCGGCGATAAGTGGACGGATAATGGTAACTCTCCAATTGAGTTTGCCATTAACCCAGCCTACTCCCTCGGATCTCCGCCCAATGTGTTTTCGAGTGGTAGTTTTGCCTTTCCAAACCTGGATGGTCTCCTGGCCCCACTTCGCTGGGCGCCGGCTAACCTGCTGCCCACGACTACCCAGGATCAGGTGCCGTTCACCGTCACCGGCACGGCAACGATCACGAGCACGACGCAACTTTCGGGTGGACTCACCCAGATAAACTTCGGCACTTCAGGCAATGCGACGCACCTGGGGCTATTCACCGGGCCATTGACCCGCATCCAGGACTATCAGGGGAACTTTGGCAGCACTGCGGTCATCGTCAGCTCCAACGGGACGAACAGTGTGTTCTTAACCGTCAATGGGACCTTTTCGAGTACGCAGGGCCAGTGTGCGGTGATCACTTCCACGGGCACTTACATTGTGACCGGCGGCACCGGCGCGTTCGCCAACGCCACGGGGAACGGGACCATCAACACGCAGATCGACAAGTGCGCCGGCACCGCCACCGGGACATACACGGGCACGATCTCCAGGCCGCAGCCGAGCGAGCTTAGCGAATTCGTTGTCTTCAGCCAGGAACAAACCCACTTGCGTGCCAATGCCAAAGTCTTCACTGGCAACGTCGGCGCCAACACCAGTCTCCCCGATCCCAACGGCGGCGCTGACGACAAAGAAGAAGTCGAGCTTGGCGATCGCGTCACGATGTTGCAGGCCGGGTCAAAAGTGATCGGCGATACCGTGCGCCTGCGCTCCAACTCGCAGGTCTACGATGTCGGCTTCAATGAAAGCTTCTTCAGCCCCAGCGCAACTATCCTCGGCAATCAAGTCTCGCCGCTGTCGCTGCCGGTGTTGACGCTGCCGGCGCTGCCGGCGATCACGGCCGGCGCGACTGACGTTGTCGTCCCGGCCAATCAGGCCTTGACCCTGCCGGCGGGCGCTTACCGCAACATCACGGTCAATCACGACGCCACGCTGATCCTGACGGGCGGCGTCTATCAGATGGAAAAACTCGACATCCGGCAGGACGCCAAGCTCCACTTCACCGCCGCCACCGAGATGCGAGTGAAGAACGAGATGGACACTGACGCCAACACGTTCATCGGCCCAGCTCCGTCCGCGTCGAGCCTGGCGGCGTCAGACATCATCTTCTACTGCGAAGGAGCGGACGACGGCGGCGATCTGGCTGCGACGGTGGTTCAGATCGGCGAGCGCAACACGTTGCTGGCCAATATCTACGCGCCAAACGGGACGGTATTTCTGCGGTCGAACACGGTGGCGACCGGAGCGTTCATCGGCAAACAAGTAGAGATCGGACAGCAGGTCGAGTTGACGCTCAAGAGCGCGTTCTAGGCTGAGTCATGTAGTAACGCGGTTGTGACAGAGCCGGGTGTCGTCCTGCTGGTCCAGCGCAGAGAGCGCAGAATCATGCCCAGCGTGGTGTCTTAAATTGAAAAGGTTTCTCTGCGGTCCTCAGCGATTTCTGCGTTTAAACCATTCCTTTACGCAGAGATCGCCGAGATACGCAGAGGGCGCAGAGAAGAACCGCAAAGTAAGACAACTCAGGCGGCAAGGCCGCTCCAATGCCTCTTGAGGTAAAGCTCGCGTGGTGTATTGAGTACGCCTCTGCGCGCGAAAGTTATCGATCGTTTCCCTGTCAAAAGTGACAGTTACCGCCTAACTCACCCCTCTATAAACTCCAACCTATAAACCTCTCATTCCTGGTATTGCTGCGAGGAGAATGCGGATGAAGAAAACGCGCCAGAAAACCGCGACGCCACCAAAACGTTTTCGCCGAAATCTCATTGGCGCCGCCATCGTTTGCATCGCCATAGCCGGTTCGCTGTACGCAATAAATAGATCCCGACCGCAGGTGACAACGGTTAGTGCAGTGAGTGATTCAACTTCTTGTGATACTTCCGCTCATTCGAATCATGCCCAGGCATCAGTCAATGAAGTTGATGCGACTGTGTCACGGGCTGAGCCTCCTTTGATCAATTCAACCGGCGCTCCCGCACCTGCTCCTGAGGGAATGGTCTGGATTCCCGGCGGCGAATTCTCGATGGGCGCGGAAGATCCGGAGAGCCGTGACGCCCGCCCGTTTCATCGGGTCGCGGTGGATGGTTTCTGGATGGACCAGACTGAAGTGACGAACGAAGATTTCGCGCGCTTCGTCAAAGCGACTGGTTACATCACCGTTGCTGAGCGCCCGATTGATCCGAAGGATTTCCCCGGCACTCCTCCTGAGAATCTTGTGTCGGGTTCAGTTGTCTTCACACCGCCAAAAACGGCAGTGCCTCTCAACGATCACTTCGCCTGGTGGAGCTATGCAGCAGGCGCGAACTGGCGCCATCCGCTAGGCCGCGAGAGCAATCTCGACGGCAAAGATAAACATCCGGTGGTCCATATCGCTTACGAAGACGCCGACGCTTACGCGAAGTGGGCAGGGAAGCGTCTGCCGACAGAAGCTGAGTTTGAATTTGCGGCGCGCGGTGGTTTGGATCGCAAGCTGTTTACCTGGGGTGATGAATTCAAGCCGGGGGGCAAATTCCAGGCGAACACCTTTCAGGGCCACTTCCCCGAGAAGAACACGGGCGAAGACGGCTTCATCGGCACCGCGCCAGTCCGCACGTTCACTCCCAATGGCTTTGGACTTTTTGACATGGCCGGCAACGTTTGGGAGTGGACGTCTGACTGGTATCGGCCGGATTACTACCAAACGCTGGCAGCGACAAAGCAGATCACACGCAATCCGCAAGGCCCGTTGGACAGCGAGGATCCGTTAGAGCCAGGCACAAGAAAGCGAGTTCACAAAGGCGGTTCGTTTCTTTGCACTGATGAGTACTGCACTCGCTACCAGCCGGGTGCGCGCGGGAAGGGCGAGCCTGACACTGGAACCAACCATCTTGGTTTTCGCTGTGTGCGGTCTGCAAAAGTAACGGTGAAAGTGCGTCATTAGGCAGTTGTCAGCAGCAAAGACTGTAAGAACTGACAGTACCAAAGGCTCTTTACTATCACTACGATGACGCAACTACTTAAGGCGAAGGCTGAACACCACAACTTAGAAACTTCAGGAGGCAATATTCAGATGCGCAACAGAAAATCAACCGCGGTGCTAGGGGTTCTAGCCTTTGTGATAACGCTGACGACCGCTCTTACGTCGTCGGCGCAAAACGCAGACAATACCCGTCTAGTACCGGTACCGCAGGGAACGAAACAAAAGATTCAGGGGGTCGTCAGCGTCCGCAAAGGCGATCATTTTACGGTCCGAGACCCTGGCGGCAACGAGACCAAGGTGCTCTTGACGTCCAGCACAGACGTGACTTCCCACAGCAGAGGTCTGAGGGGCAAAAAGGATTACCCGGTGACTTACATCATGCGTGGGCTGCGTTTGCAGGCCCAGGGAACGGGTGATGCGGATGGCAATCTGGTAGCCGAATGGGTCAGATTCGATGAGCAGGATCTGCGATCCGCCCAGGCTCTCGAGCAGACTGATGAACTTGCCAATGAAAACCAGGCGCGGCTCGAGGCGGCTGAAAAGGCTGCTCAAATAGCGCAGCAAAACGCGGAACGGATGGCCGGACAGATTGCAGAAAACACGGCTCTTGCTAATGAAGCCCGGCAGAAGGCCGAAGCGGCACAAGCTCAGGCTGATGCGGCGTATAAGGCTGCTGCGCTAGCCAACAACCGCATCAATGGTCTCGACGACTACGAGCAGGTTCGCACCATCCCGGTTCTCTTCAAAGTAAACAGCAGTGTCATTGACGCTACCGCGAGGCAGACGATCGATGACGCGGCAGAGTGGGCCAAGGGAGAGAAGGCCAAGGGGAATGCAAACGGCTGGCTCGTCGAAGTGGTGGGTTTTGCAGATACAACCGGCAACACCGCCAAGAATCGAGCCCTGAGCGAACGACGCGCGAAGGCCGTAATTCAATACCTGGTCGGCGTGCATAGTTTGGATCTGCGGCGGTTGGTCCAACCCTTCGGGTATGGTGATTCCAAGCCCGTCGCCACTAACACTACCGCAGCCGGACGCGCGAAGAATAGGCGGGTTGAGATCAGGATTCTGCAAAACAAGGGTATCGCACAAAAGTCTGAATAGCCGGCGTGGTCTAACAGAAGAGCTAAACCCGTCGGTGAGCTGCCGTAGTTAGCGAATCGCTGATTGCGGCAGCTTCGTTTTTCTCTGTGCAACCTCTGTGTCCCTCTGTGTCTCTGTGGTTATCCTTTTCTGAGATCATTCAACCACAGAGACACAGAGGGACACAGAGGTTGCACAGAGAAGATCTGATGAGGAGCCTCTCCTGTCAATACTGACAGTTATCCGCCGCTGAGCTTCACTCTAGAATCTGATCTATGAACCTATCACGATTAATCACTGTCACCACACTCGTACTTGCAATCACAACGGCCGCACACGCGCAACAAACGGCCCAACGAGCCGGCGACGATGTGACCGAAGTGACCACATCGGAAAAAGTCGAACCCCTTCGTCGGTCGGCCACTGAGCACCTCTTTACCGGCGCGAAGGCTCCAGTCTTCGACAGTTCGATCCCCAAACCAAAGCCACAAGCCACTGACGAGTGGGAGTTTCAGCTCACTCCTTATTTATGGCTCGCCCGCATCTCCGGCAGGGCCGGAGTAGGGGGCTTTGACGTCGACGTTGATGCCGGGCTCGGTGACTCCAATATTTCTCTTAATTTCGGGTTCATGGGTACCTTTGAAGCGCGGAAAAACAAGTTCGTCAGCGTGACGGATTTGCAGTATACGAACCTGGGCGCCGAGCGCCTCAGAACAGGTCCATTGTTCGTAGACGCAGACGCTGACTTCAAGACTTTTATTTTTGACACTGAGGCGGGTTACCGCCTTCTCGACGATTCAGACAAAGGTGCTTTCCTCGACGTGCTGGGCGGCATCCGTTATTGGCACTTGAGATCCGATCTCAACTTCCGTCGGGCCTCACTTCCCGATGTGACCTTCACTCAGAGCCGTCAGTGGGTAGACGGCGTCGCCGGTCTTCGCGGCAAAGTACATGTCGCGCCGCGCGTGTTCCTCACCGGAAAGGGTGATCTTGGCGGCGGTGGTTCAAACTTCACCTATCAACTCTTTGGCGGCGGCGGAATTACGTTCGGCACCCGCTACGCCTTGATCGCTGGATATCGCTATCTACATGTTGACTACAACAAAGACAATTTTCTCTTTGATATGGCCTTGCATGGTCCAATATTTGGTATCGGCATCAAGTTCTGAAGCAGGATCCGACTGATGCCGATATGGGCCTATCACACTTCACCGCTGCTGTTGGCCCTGGTGATGGTCGCGATTATCGAAGCGATCTCGCTGGGTGCGCTGTTTCTGAGTCGACGTTACCTTCTGCCGCACCTTCGCTATCACGATGGTGTCAACGATGCCATTAGCGGCACCGTACAAGCGATTGGAGTCTTCTACGGCATCACCGTTGGCCTGATTGCCGTTGGGGTGTGGAACACTTATTCAAACGCAGGCGATCTGGTCTCAAAGGAAGCCTCATCGGTAGGGACCCTGTATCGCGATTTTGGCGGTTATCCTTCGCCCGTCCGTGAAGAGTTGCGAGGGAAACTTCGCGAGTACACCGTCTTCATCATCGATCAGGCGTGGCCGGCACAGAAAGAGGGTCGACTGCTTGATACCGGAACGCACATTCTCGACGACTTGCAAGCTCGGCTCTACAGCTTTGAACCATCCACGCCAGGTCAGGTCGCATTACATAGCGAAACTCTCAGTGCTTACAACAAGCTAATTGAATATCGCCGGCTGCGGATTGATGCGGTTGGCAGTGGACTATCGGCGGTAATGTGGGCCGTGATCTGGGTGGGTGCGGCAATCAGTATCGGCGTTGCTTATTTGTACCGCATTGAAGATGCCAAAATACACTTCATGCTGGTCTCATTGATGGCCGGATTTCTGGCCATGGTCCTATTCATGATCGTGATCAACGATAAACCCCTGGTTGGTTACACGAGCATTGGGTCGGATCCTTACAAACTCATTCTGCAAAAGCTGATTGATGTCTCACGATAAGTAGTTGGCTTTCTCTGTGCAGCCTCTGTGTTCTCTGTGTCTCTGTGGTTAGTGGAACTTGAGTAAAAGTACGCCACAGAGAATTGAAAATCAGGTGAATCTTGTAAATTCTGTAAAAAATGCTCTTCGCGCCTGAATCCGAAACACCGCTTCACATGATTTACAAGATTAGACAGGATTAACAGGATTTTTTGTGCAAGGGCTATGCTACAGAGAGTATTTCAAATTAGGGCGGCTCAAACTGTAAAAACTGACAGTTACCTTACTCCTTCAAGCTGCCTAAAATCCCAAACGAATCTGAAGATTCAAAAGGAGAGAGATATGAAGAGCGCTCGCATTATTTTCGGTCTCGGCCTGCTGCTGTTGGCCACTACCGCCTTCGGGCAAAAGGTGACCACTGACTCAGTGCCGGGAACCAATTGGTCCAATTTTCACACCTACTCCTGGGGAGAAGGCACACCGGCACAAAACCCGATCACGGATCAGCGAATCATTGCCGGAATCAATGCGCAACTGGCAGCTAAAGGCTTGAAGAAATTAGATGCGGGCGGCGACCTCGTCGTCGTTTACCACGCGGCCATGGACCAGCAGAAATCGCTCAACTGGAGCAGCATGGGCGGCTGGGGACGATTCGGCGGCATGGGCTCGGCCCAGGTCGACACCGTTATCACCGGTCAGTTGAAAGTATTTCTCGGTGACGCGAAGGCGCAAAAGTTTCTTTGGAATGGCATCGCAACCGATACGCTCAGCAGTGATCCGCAGAAAAACAACAAGAAGATCGACAAAGCGCTGACCAAGATGTTTCAGAAGTTTCCGCCGACACCCTGACAGCAGGGATGTTGATGGCAGTTTCGAAGAGGAGTGAAGAAGATGCGAATAATGAAGAGAGTGGTTATTGCCATCGCGGTCATGGCCATGACCAGTGTGTTGTTATTGACCGGTCAAAAGAGCTCCGCTCAGGACGGAACAAAACTGCCCAAGTCAATATTCATTCAAGCTCAGGCGATGGGGCAGTCGACACAACTGGGACAGATGCATAGTGTGAATATCATCATCGAAGAGTTCTCGACCCAGGAAGATCAGAAAGTCCTGCTCGATGCCTTCAATGAAAAGCAGAACGAGGGCCTCGTGAATGCGCTTTCGAAGATGAAGAGCAAGGGACGCATCGCGATCACCGGCACGCTGGGTTACGACGTTAACTATATTCGTCAATTCAAGTTGCCCGATGGCAGTACGAAGATACGAATGGTGACGGATCGCCCGATCACTTTCGGTGAAGCATGGTCCATGAGCCGATCGATGGACTACAACCTGTCGGGCGCCGAGATCATTATCAGCGCGGACAAGAAGAAGAATTCAGGCATGCTCGCCCCTGCCTGCCAGTTCAAGATCGACAAAGAGAACCATTTACAACTCGAGTTGCTGCAGAACGAGTGGAAGCTGGTCGACGTCAAACAACGCTGAGGCAAGCTTCGCAGGCACCCCGGTTTCAAATTTCTCTGTGCAATCTCTGTGGTTAACTGCTGGGTGAAGTAAAGCTCACCACGGAGACACAGATGACACAGAGTTTGCACAGAGAAGAATTTGCCTTCGCGCAGTTGGCAGGATGAAACACTTCATCGAATTCGTAAAGACCACGGTGATCGGCGGCTTGCTGCTGCTGTTTCCGCTGTTCGGTTGTATTTATGTCATAGTTCGCCTGGCCGGAACGCTTACCGATTTCATCAACCCACTGCTGAGTTTTCTGCCGCAAGACCGTTGGATGGGCGTCGCGTTGGCCGACATTGGTTCCGTCGTCATATTACTCCTCTGGTGTTTTGTCGTCGGGCTCCTCATTAAGACATCTATTGGCAGTGCCCTGGGGCTACGCATAACTCAGCTACTCAACAGAATACCGGGATTCAAGATGTTCTCTCGAGTTGCGCGCGTCATGTTTGATAAGGAAGATGCGAGTGGTACGCCCGTGGTGGTGCATCGCGGTCACACCAAACAGTTGGGCTTTTTGATAGAAGAAAACAGTGCCGAGGAATTAACCGTCTACTTTCCCAGTGCTCCCAGTCTCTTCTCCGGAGAAATACTGATTGTCAAAGCAGAGATGGTGGAGAGACTAAATGTTCCTGCTGGTGATGTGGCCCGCGTCATAACTACATTCGGAGCCGGAACCCGGGCTCTTCTGGCAGACCACGACGGAAATCGACCGCCGCCGGTTTAAGATCAACAGGCAGGTGAACCATCTTGCTGCTCCTCTGCACGGCTTTGCACAAAAAGTGAATACGAAAAAAGATCTGCCACGCAAAGGCGCAAAGGCGCAAAGCGTTATCGCGTTTCTAAGGGCTTTCTTCTTTGCGCCTTTGCGTCTTTGCGTGGAAAATTACTTACTCTAGCGATCCGCGACAGGATGTGACGACTTTGTGCAAAGCCCCTCTGCACCTCGCTTCTGCTCGATTCATCTCCTGTCAATAGTGACAGTTACTAACCTTCAGTCATCCCGATAAACTTCCGCCCGTTCGCGGCATTTGCGCTCAGGAATTCCCAATTTATCAAGGAGATGTCATGAAGAAGTTAGTCCAAGTCTCGATGCTCATTCTGACGTTTGTGACCGTCAGTGCAGCTCAAGATCCAGGTTGGCCGCGCCAAAAATCGAGCCCTGCCGGCAAGCTTGTCTACTACCAGCCCCAGGTAGACGGTTGGACCAGTCACCGCGACCTCAACTTTCGCATGGCCTTCTCGTTGACACCGGCGGGCGGCAAACAGGTTGTCGGTGTGGTCGTCATTCACGCCAGGACAGATGTGAACGTCGATGCGCGAACAGTGCTGCTTAGCGAACCAGCCATCACCGCCACACATTTCCCTTCGCTTGACGCAACGGCCACAGCTCAAATGGACCAGTTGGTCCGAACCTTTCTGCCGCCAAACTCGTCTGTCGTGATTTCTCTCGATCGATTGGTAGCAAGCGTCAATAAGACGGAGCCGCCTTCCACTGTGCCGGTGCGCAACGATCCGCCGAAGATCTTCGTGAGTAACAGCCCGGCCATTCTGGTGCAGATTGATGGCGAGCCGGTAACGGCTGACATTAAAGACACGAAGATGCAGTTCATCGTAAACACCAACTGGCCTCTCTTCTTCGACAAGTCTAAAACTGCTTACTACTTATTTACCGGCAAGCGATGGCTCACCGCCCCAGGTCTGGATGGACCATGGCTGATTACCGCGACGCTACCGAAGGACATGTCAAAGGTGGCCCAGGACCCGCAGTGGTCCGGTCTGGCAAAGGCTATCACTCCGGTGGCCACTGACAGCGGCATCGCGCCGGCTGTTTTTCATAGCAACGGTCCTGCGGAAGTAATTCTCTTTCAGGGACAACCGGTCTATTCGAAGATCCCAGGGACACAGCTTGTGTTCGCGAGCAACACTGACGCCGACGTTTTTGTTTATGGACCAACGCAGCAGTATTTCTACCTTGCGGCGGGCCGGTGGTTCAGCAGCAACAGCTTGCACGGACCATGGACCTATACTACGCCGACCCTGCCCGGCGACTTTTGGCAAATACCTGCTGGCAGTCCGGCGGCCCGTGTACTTGTTTCAGTTCCCGGAACTGAGCAGGCAAAAGATGCGGTGCTGCTGGCCCAGGTTCCGACCACCGTCGAAGTGAATCCAGCCACTGCCGCAGCCCAGGTTAATATCACCTATAACGGACCGCCGGAGTTCAAGCCCATCGAGGGCACCTCGCTCCAGTACGCGACCAACACAATCGACAAGGTGATCAGGGTCGGTAATGACTATTACGCATGTGTGCAGGGCGTGTGGTTCAGGTCAACTGCACCTCAAGGTCCGTGGCAAACTGCGACTTCGGTACCGCAACAGATCTACACGATTCCACCCAGCTCGCCGGTTTACAACGTAACGTATGTCACGCAAACAACTACGCCGAGTGGTTCAGTGCAATCGAGTTACACCGCCGGATACATGGGAACTTTCATTGTCGGGATGACGGTAGGCGCGATCATCGCAGGCGGCACTGGCTACTACTATCCACCCTACATCTATCGTCCCGTCTATGGCTATCCCATCTACCATCCTTACGCGACCACGTATGGTTACGGCTCTTATTACAACTCTTACACTGGAGCTTACGGCGCGGCTCGAGGTGTCTATGGTCCATATGGGGGCGCGACCGGCTATGCATCGTATAACCCGTACACCGGGACGTATGCTCGCGGCGGTAGTGTTTATGGACCATACGGCAGCGCCAGTGCTGGTCGAGCTTACAACCCGTACACCGGAGCGTACGCGCACGGAGCGAGCGTTTCGACGCCGTACGGCACCAGGAGCGCGGCCTCGGGCTATAACCCTTCCACCGGCGTCGGAGCAGCAACGCGACAGGGATCAAGTCCCTATGGTCAATGGGGCAGTTCCGTCGTCAGTAACGGAAATAGAACTGTGCAGACCGGTCATGTTTCAACCTCGCAGGGCACGTATGCAGGCGCACGTTCCTCGACCGGAGCGGCTGTGGTTGGCGGAAGTAGTGCATACGGAAGTGGTGGTGTGGCGAAGAGTTCAAGTGGCGACTTGTACGCGGCACATGACGGTAACGTTTACAAGAACACCGGCAGCGGTTGGCAGAGTTACAACAACGGAAGCTGGAATTCGGCTAACAAACCTACGCCGCAATCAACTCAACCAAGACCACAAAGTAGCCAGATGCAGAGTCTGAATCAGGAAGCTCAGAACAGGCAGCGGGGTTCCATGCAAAGCCAGAACTTTCAGAACTTTCAACGGTCCTCCGGAGCTTCGGGTGGGGGTGGCGGCCGATTTAGTGGTGGCGGTGGAGGAGGGAGGCGCTAGTGTCTAACAAAACAAAAATCAGATCGGTTTCGCTGAGATCAAGTCTTTGGCTGGTGGTCGCAATTGCGCTCGTCATTGTGGGCGGCGTGGTTGAGGGCAAACATTCTCTCCAGGGCGTGCAGCCACAACAAGTGGCAGCCGCCGTGAAAGCAAATGCCGCGGCATTGAAAACTTTCACCTGGCAGCAACGCATGCAGATTCAGGTCAAAGGTGAAACGAAGAAAGTCACGTTGACCCAGATGAACTACGACATGAACGGGAACTTGCAAAAGACCCAGTTGAGTGAACAGCCATCGGCTGATTCTTCTCAGCAGGAGCAAAGTTCGGGTGGTGGAAGACTTCGCGGTCGAGTCAAACAGAAAGTAGTTACGAAGAAGACCGGTGAGTTCAAGGAGATGATGCAGGGAATCGGAGCATTGGTTAAGTCGTATACCGAACTCCCGCACGACCAGTTACAAGCTGCTCTCAAAAATGCGACTTTCTCGCAGGGACAGGGCGACATGGATGGAACCATTCAGATTCAACTGAAGGGCGTATTACAACCGGGCGACTCCCTGACATTGTGGCTCGACCGGAACGCCTTGCTATTTCGTCGTGTAGCGATTGCGACGTCGTACGAACAAAAGCCACTTACGGCGACTGCCAACTACGCAATGCTGCCCAGCCAGGAAGTCTATATGGGCCAGGCCATTGTTAACTACCCTGACAAGCAGGTGGTGTTAGAGATAGACAACCTTAACTATCAGCGCACTCAGTAGCGTTGCTGCGGAAACGGAGTTGCCTTAATGCTATGGTCAAATTATTTCGCCGGCTATGTGTGCTGAATCTTCAAGTCGCGCTCGTACTAATCGTAGTTCTGGGCGCAACTGCCGCGGGCGCGGGTACCATGGGCCAGGAGACGGCATCTGCGCCCCCGCAAACTGACACGTCTTCGTCAACCACAAAAACCACTAAGCCACCAACGACAAAGAAGAATTCGATTCAGGATAAAAACACGACCGCGAAGAAACCGAAACGCGGTCAGTTGGTGATTGCGCCGATTCCCGCTATCAGCCCGGCCGTGGGGTCAGGGCTGATCCTCGCAGTCGGGTACGTCTTCAAACTGAAAGAGGATGACGAGCTCTCACCTCCGTCTGTAATCGGAGTGGTTGGCGCTTTCACAAACAACGGCAGTCGTGGCGGCGGCCTGGGCGGCCGTCTGTATTTTGGTGAGAACAAGTATCAAACAACCTTCGCCGTGGTGAAGGGACGAGTCAACTACGATTTCTTCGGTATCGGTCGCTTGCCCAACCGCCCGCCGGTTTCAGTTGAGATCCACCAGGGGGGAACAGTTTTCTTTGGTGAATTCCTGCGAAACGTCGGCAAGAATATTTTTGTTGGCCCACGCTTTCAGCATCGAAGTCTCTATGCCAGATTGGGCGGAGAGCAAACGGCAGGCGGGTTTGAAATCCCTGAGATCGATATTCAAGCGACCACCGTGGGATTAGGCTTTCACGTTCAGCGCGATCTTCGCGACAGCACCTTCTATCCAAGAAAAGGATCCATCTTCAACTTGACTGGAGATTTCTTCGACCAGTCGTGGGGCAGTAAACGCCAGTATCAAACTTACAAAGTTCAATACAACAAGTATCACGCCTTGAGCCCGAAGCAGGTGCTTGCCTATCGCGGAATGGTCTGTTCTGCCAATCAGAATGTGCCGTTCTATGATCTGTGTTTCTTTGGCGTCAACAATGACCTGCGCGGGTATGCGGGTGGAGAGTTTCAAAACCGGCGAATGTTTGCGACGCAAGCGGAATTTCGTCAGGAACTGAAAGGAAGATTTGGCGTCGTCGGCTTTGGTGGTTTTGGCGGTATTGCGCGACGTTGGAATGAATTTCGTTCAGATCAACTTTTGCCGGCTGCCGGCGCGGGAATACGTTTCAAGCTCGACAAGAAGAACCATATTAATTATCGGATCGACTGGGCCATCGGACGCGCCGGACACACATTGACGATAGGGGTTGGCGAAGCCTTTTGATCAATCGAGCCACAGGTAATCTCCCAATTTGATTTCTCTGTGCAACCTCTGTGTGCTCTGTGTCTCTGTGGTTGTTGTGTCGCACATTCCTATAACCACAGAGACACAGAGAACACCGAGGTTGCACAGAGAAGAAATGCACATCAAGACATCAACGAGTCACAGCAAACCTTGTTCTAACCTTGCGACAGCTTCATAATGAACTCTCAAACCCGCGAAAACTAAGAGGCGATCGTGACTCCCCAAAGCACTTCGAGAGCCCTAGTCCACACCACTGCTCCGGCGTGGAAAACTGTGATGCCAATCGCAGGCTTAGTCTCGGCGAGTTACTATCTCACTGCCGTTATCGGATTTGAATTTGCGCTTCAGCCGGGTTCGGTTTCGACCCTCTGGATGCCTAACTCGATCTTGCTTGCCGGTCTG
Source organism: uncultured Acidobacteriota bacterium (assembly GCA_963708055.1). Classification (GTDB taxonomy): domain Bacteria; phylum Acidobacteriota; class Blastocatellia; order Pyrinomonadales; family Pyrinomonadaceae; genus PSRF01. Next base: position 6,128,355 of record OY970193.1, read on the forward strand.
CTACTGACCCCGAAACGTTGGTGGTGGCTCGTCATCCTCACAGTCCTTCCAGCACACTCTGCTTCCGAGTTGTCGAGCGGTGTTCCTACTGCAATGGTGCTTTCGTGGTTTGTCAGTAACGTAGCCCAGGCATTGATCGCAGCCTGCTCAATTTCCTGGTTTGTAAAGGAGCGTCTCCGCTTTGACAAGTTTCGCGATATCACGATCTTTATTCTTCTCGGAGTGTTCTTAGCTCCTTTTCTTTCGTCATTTCTCGATGCGGCACTCGTAAAACTAAACGGTTGGGGAAGCAGTGCTTACTGGGACGTTTGGAGGGTTCGTTTTCTTTCAAACGTTCTGGCAACCATGACTCTGGTCCCGGTAGTGATGCTTTGGGTCGACGGTGGTGTTTCCGCCTTGCGAAAGGCGCCGCTCCGTCGATACGTCGAAGCGGGCTTGCTGACGGTTGGCCTTTTGACAGTTTCGATAATCGTCTTTGATAGCCAGCGTCTCTCAGAAGACACGCCCTGGAGGCTCTATTTGCCGTGGCCATTTCTGCTGTGGGCCACCGTAAGGTTCGGTCCGCGCGGAGCCAGCGCGGCGCTTTTGCTGGTGATGTTCCTGGCGATCATCGGGGCCACCAGAAGTATTGGTCCTTTTGTTACCAGCTCTTCGGCAAACAATGCCCTATCAATCCAGTGGTTCTTAATAGTTGTCTCGATTCCGTTGATGGCGCTGGCGGCAGTTATCGAGGAAGGACGACGAGCAGAAGCGTTAGCGCTTCAAAATGAGGAGCGACTCACGTTGGCGCTGAACGCCGCTCAGATGGGTACCTGGGATTGGCAGATTACTGACAATACTTTGGTTTGGACTGAAGACACTAAACGCATTTTTGGATTGACTGATCCCCACAACGCGCTTGAATCGTTTTTTCAAATGGTCCATCCGGATGATCTGCCGGCGGTGAAACTCGCGATCGAACATGCAATTAAAGATGGAGATCCGTACGAGGTCGAGTTTCGTTTGCTGCGAAACGGCGACGTTCGCTGGGTCCTCAGTAAGGGAAATGTGCTTTACGATGATTCCGGACGGCCCACCCGAATGCTCGGGATTTCTGTCGATCTGACGGAAAGAAAACAATCCGAACAGACGCTGGCGGAAATCAACGAACGCAATCAAGCCATTCTGCGTGCCATTCCGGACATGATGTTTTTGCACACTAACGACGGTATGTTTCTCGACTACTACACAAAAGATCCAAAGCTGCTGCTCGTGGCGCCGGAGACTTTCCTTGGTAAGAACCTGCGCGATGTATTACCGAAGGGGATCGCAGAGAAAGCAATGGAATGCGTTACTCATCTCAGCGGAACAGACCAGCCGCAGATGTTTGAATACGATGTGGTGATCGACGGTGATCTCCGCCATTACGAAGCGCGGCTGGTTGCCGCCGGCGCCGACAAATCCCTGAGCATCGTCAGAGATGTGACCGAGGCGCGGCGAGCAGTCCAGGCGGCACGACGAAGTGAAGAGCAGTTGATTCGAGGAACTCGCCAGATACGTGCTTTGGCCGCACGGCTGCTCACGGCGCAGGAATCAGAACGCAGGCGAATATCGTTGCTGCTGCACGATGATGTGAGCCAGAACGTCGCTGCGATCAGTCTTGCGATTAGCCGGTTCAAACGAAAGTTACCATCCGCGTCAAAAGAGTTGTTAGCCGAGCTGGATCGATTAGGCGTCCAGGCTCATGATTTGACGACACAGATCAGAAGTCTGTCGCATCAACTCCACCCGGAGGCTCTCGAACATCTTGGTCTCGCGGCAGCGCTGGAATCGCACATCGCCGAGTTTGGCCACGAGGAGAGAATCGAGATAAAGTTTGCCGTTGATCTCGGGAGCGATCCAATTCCCCGTGAGTTGTCAGTTTGCCTTTATCGTATTGCACTGGAAGCCTTGCAGAATGTTTCTCGTCACTCCGGAGCGAACACTGCAAGCGTGTCGCTGAAGGAGGGCGATGGCTATTTAATGCTTGAAGTGTCAGACTCCGGTAGGGGATTCAACGTGGAAAAGGCAAAACGAGGTAGCGGGATCGGTTTGTTGAGTGCGGAAGAACGAATCAAACTCTTTCAAGGCACACTCGACATTCGATCTGATCCGAGAAGTGGCACAGTGCTGATGGCTCGTGTTCCGTTCGTGAAGCCTGTATGAGTCGTACCAGAATTCTCATCGCTGACGATCACAAGATGTTTGCCCAGGGGCTACAGGGCTTGCTGGAGGACGAGTTTGATCTGTTGGGAATCGTCGCCGACGGACAGGCTCTCATCGACGCCGCTCACATACTACGGCCCGACCTCATCATTGTTGATATCTCGATGCCGGTGCTGAACGGACTCGATGCGGTCAGACGACTCAAGGACGAGGGTAGCTCTGCCAAAGTGATTTTCCTGACGATGCACGCCGATGACCGTCTGCTTACCGAGGCTTTCAGATGCGGCGCCGGCGGCTATGTGTTGAAACAATCTGCCGGAGAGGATTTGATCTTCGCAATCAAACAGGTGCTCGCGGGGCATAAGTATGTAACGCCGCTCATTGCTTCAGAGTGGGTTCACAATCTCGCGGAGCGAGTTGATAAATCGCAAAAGCTTACCTTGACCCCACGCCAGCGTGAGGTATTGCAATTGGTGATCGAGGGCTGCACCATGAAGGAGATTGCCAACCGGCTCGCGATCTCAACCCGAACAGCGGAATCTCACAAGTACGAAATAATGGCAGGTTTTGGGGTGGATAGTACGGCTGAATTGATTCAATATGCGCTGAAACTTGGCCTGACCCGGACCTGAATTTATCTCTCAAGCCTGCTTCCGCAGGGCGGAATGCTCAATAAATGGCCAGTTTTTCGTACCTTCACCGTAGTTTTACGGATTGCCCCCATGCGCCAGTCCGTGTAGATTTGTCCGGCGTCGTGCAAATTTTGAGTTCACTCGCTCAAATGGACCGCTGCGGTAAGGCAACATCCCCCAAACTGACTTACCCGCATGAGTTCCTTTTTCAGGCAGCTCTAAGGCCCGGGAGTTAACCTCGAAGACCCCACTCCCGGGGATGTGTCTCTAAGAGACAGAAATTTTGTCGTGACTTAATGAGACGAGCCCCTTTTCCCCGATCGTCTCTATCGGTTGTCGTGGTGTTGCTCCTGGCTGCGCCCCAGCCTCGTTCTGTCTTTGCGTTTTCTTCCTTTCGCTCACCAAACATTCAATCAGCTTCAACCTTCATCGGCAAAGTCGTAGATCAAAACGACGCCGTCGTGACCGGAGCAAAAGTCACGGCGCGCCATACTGCGACGAGCGTTGAAAGAACCACCGAAACGGACGATCGGGGAGCTTATCAACTCGCCGCCCTCCCAGTTGGGTACTACCGCCTCGAAATCAGCGCCCGGGGTTTCCGCACCAAGATTGTTGAGCAATTGGAGGCCGAGGTGGCGAAGATTGTCGTGCAGGACTTTCAACTGGAAGTCGGCGACGTTTCGCAGATGGTCCAGGTGCCGGCGGATGCGGCCCTCGTAGAACTCGCAAGCACCTCGGTAGGGCAGGTAATCAATGAACGCACCGTGCATGAGATACCTCTCAACGGGCGTTACTTCATCGACCTTGGATTGCTGATTCCCGGCTCGGTTACTCCGCCGCAGAACGGCAACCTTTCCCAACCGACTCGCGGCAATGGGTCGCTGGCTTTGAATACCGCGGGCAACCGCGAGGACACTATCAATTTCCAAATCAATGGCATTAGCCTGAACGACCAGGTTAACAACATCCTTCACTTCAATCCGCCGCTTGCCAGCATCAAGGAGTTTAAGATCGACAATTCGACTTTCAGTGCTGAGCACGGACGCAACAGTGGCGCGGTCGCTAATGTAGCCACCCGATCCGGGAGCCAGAATTTTCACGGTGAGTTGTATGAATTTTTTCGGAATAACGCGCTTGATGCGCGCAACTTTTTCAATTTCGTTTCCAATGAGCCGCCACCATTCAAACGCAACCAGTTTGGTGGGGCAATTGGTGGTCCAATAAAGCTCCCGCGCTTAGGAGAAGGCGGCCCAGTGTTTCGCGAAGGGAAACCCCGGGCCTTCTTCTTCTTTAGCTATGAGGTCCTGCGCCAGCGCCAGGGGGTTGATTTGAACAGTCTGGTGCTCAGCGATGCCCAGCGTTTATCGGTCACGAATCCAGTTGTCAAACAACTTATTGAGTTCATCCCGCGTTCGAACTTCGTCGACTCAAGCGGAACGTCGCGCTTTGTCGGCTTCGCTCCCGCCGTCTCCGACGTAAATCAATGGACGATTGATCTTAGTTACGACATTAGTGCTAACGATCGGGTACATGGTTACTACGCCCTGCAAAAATCTCTTCGTAATGAACCAAACCTGCAGGGCAACACCATACCTGGCTTTGGAGACGTTCGCGACGGCTTACGGCAGATCTTGACTTTGAGCGAGACACACGTTTTTTCTCCCGCGCTCGTAAATGACTTACGCCTGGGCTTCAATAGAATCTATTTTCTTGCCACCGCCAACTCAGAACTGAATCCCACAGCCTTTGGCATCAAGAACGGAGTGAATCAAGCTTTAGGTTTGCCGCAGATCAATATTGCAGGCGGACTAAACTTTGGTGGTCCATCGCAATTTCCCCAGGGACGCGGCGATACGACGATCGTATTGGCGGATACGTTGAATTATCTGCGCGGGAGGCATTCGCTCAAGTTCGGCGGCGAGTATCGCCAGTTCTACAACAACAGCTTCGTGCGCGATACCGGCCTCTTCAACTTTCCTTCGGTGGGCGCCTTCATCGCTGGTAATGCGAGTTCTTTCTCCATTACGCTCGATCAACGCATCAGCAGTGTGAAGCAGGACAACATTGGCGTTTTTGTCCAGGATAGTTTCAAGTGGAGCCGGAATCTGACCCTGGACCTTGGCTTCCGTTACGATGCAAACCTCACTCCCACCGAGCGCTATGATCGTTTCGTCGTTTTTGATCCGGACACGGCATCCTTGCTGCGGGTGGGACGAGATATCGATCAGGTCTACCAGTCTAATAGTAAGAACTTTCAGCCGCGAGTTGGCTTGGCATGGGATCCATTTGGGGATGGTAAGACTTCGGTGCGCGCTGCTTACGCGATTCAGGTTGAACAACCAACCTCGAATATCGCCGCGCAAATGTCCAGTAATCCGCCTTTAGCGACGCCATTTTCGATCACCGGAATCGTGCCGCTTAACAACGCTATTAACTTAGCGCGTCCAGCCGGCAATGCTTTGATCAACGTCGATCATGACTACACCAACGCATCGGTCCAATCCTGGAACCTGAACGGACAGCGCGAGCTATTTCCCACCCTCGCCTTGATGATTGGCTACTTCGGCTCGAAAGGCACGCACTTACGTATTTCGCGCAATATCAATCAGTTCGTTAATGGCGTGCGCCCTTTTCCGGCTCTGTCGCTTTCAAGTCCGGAGATGCCAGGCGCCCCGATCGGCAATATCACCAACATTGAGAGCACCGGCAATTCAAGTTACAACGCGCTTTGGGCAAACGTCACGAAGCGCTTCTCGAGCGGATTGCAATTCAACACTTCTTATACCTGGTCTAAATCGATTGACTATAACTCGCTGAGTTCTCCGCCAACGATTGTCACTGTGCAGGACAGCAACAACTTGCGGAACGATCGCGGACTGTCAGACTTTGACGCGCGTCACCGCATGGTAATGAATGCCATTTATGAATTGCCGTTTAGGGGCAGTCAGTTTGTTTCCGGCTGGCAGCTCGCGGCGATTGTCCAATTGCAAAGCGGTAATCCGGTGAACCTCGTTACCACTAACAATACCGTCAACGGTGTGGCCAACACGCTCCGTCCGGACGTAGTTGGTCCAATTGAAACAATCGAAACAGTGGAACGATGGTTCAACCCGGCAGCGTTTGTTACCGTCAATCGTTTTGGAAACCTTGGACGCAACGTGGTGATCGGTCCGGGGTTCAATAATGTGGACTTCTCGGTAGTCAAGAAAACCAGACTCAGCGAGCAGACCTCACTGGAGTTTCGGGCCGAAGTGTTTGATGTCTTCAACCACGCGAGCTTTGGACAGCCGGGCCGAGTAGTAGGTAGTGAAACATTTGGAAGAATCATTAACACTCGTTTTCCAACCGGCGACTCCGGCTCGTCGCGCCAACTCCAATTCGCTATGAAGTTTAACTATTAGCAAATTAGATGTGTATAAAGCCCGATAAAAGAGGAAGATCAGCGACCCGAGGTGTGCTTCTCCTCGTTGGTTTTCTGTGCCTGTTATCGTTTCTTCCGCCTGCGGTCGGGGCTCAGGAGATTCCGAAGAAAGTCCTCGTTTTTTCATCGGATGATCAGTTTCTGCCGTCGCTCGTGCTTATTAATAAAGCCATTCGCACGACCATGAAGGAAGGCTCACCATCCCATATCCAATTCTTTTATGAATCGCAGGATAACTTCAGAATTCCTAACGATAAGTATGAGCAGGAACTGGTCGCGCTGTTAAGGCGGAAGTATGACGGCGAGAAGTTTGACCTGATCTATGCGTTCGCACCGCCGGCGTTAAGATTTTTGCTCAAGCACGAGAGCGAACTTTTTTCCGGTACTCCAATCGTTTACGTAGTTACCGATCAAAGACGACTGATGGACCTGTCGTTAGGTACAAATGTCACCGGCGTGAGCGGCAAGGCAGAACTCAAACCCACGCTGGACCTCGCCCTGGCGCTTCAGCCTGAGACTCAAAGGGTGGTGGTCGTCGCAGGTACAGCGACTTCCGACACTGGGCTGGTCCAGATGGCGCACGAGGAGTTTCGCTCGTATGAAGGTAGGCTCGAGTTCGCCTATCTAATTGGCCTTCCGCTTGAGGAATTAAAAAACAGCCTGTCAAAACTACCGCCCCGGAGCATTATCTTTTACTTGTCCGTCAGTTCGGACACTTCGATAAAGATCTTTACCAGCCCGGAGATTTTGGCTCAGTTGATTCCATCCGCCAACGCTCCTGTTTACGCCGCCTCGCAGATTCACATGGGCAACGGTATCGTCGGCGGCCGGTTGATTGATTTTGAGGCGATGGGAACTCGAGCAGCGGAAACAGGGCTGCAAATCCTCGCCGGTGAAAGTCCAGGGAATATTCCACCTCACGCTATCCCGAGCACCACCATGTTTGACTGGAGACAACTCCGGCGGTGGAGCATTGACGAAAATCGACTACCCGCAGGCAGCGTTGTTCAATTCCGGGAATTGAGTTTTTGGGAACTATACAAGTGGCGGGTTATCGGGGCAGTTTCGCTCATTATTCTCCAGGCGCTGCTCATTATTGGTCTTCTGATCAATAGAGCCCAACGCCGCCGCGCGGAAGATGCTTCGAAAGCTAGCGAGGAACGGTATCGCAACGTAGTCGAGACCCAGACCGAACTCATCTGCCGTTTTCTACCCGACACGACGCTGACCTTTGTTAATGACGCCTATTGCCGGCATTTCGGCAGAACGCGTGAACAGTTGCTGGGGACGAAATACGCAGAGCTCATTCCGGACCATGATCGGGATACAGCGCTCAATCACGTTGCCTCGCTGATCGAGAATCCGCGCACCGAAACCTACGAACACGAAGTTATTCTGCCAAACGGAGCCAGAGGTTGGCAGCAGTGGGTGGACCACGTCGTGCAAGGCGCAGACGGGAAGGGGATCGAGTTGCAAGGTATCGGCCGCGACATTACCGAGCGGCACCGAGCGGAAGAGAACCTGCGCTCGAGCGAGTCGCGCTTTCGCATCATGGCCGACAATGCGCCCGTGATGATTTGGATCGCCGGACCCGACAATCTTTCCAGCTATTTTAACCAGGGATGGCTAACGTTTACCGGTCGCACCCTGGACCAGGAACGGGGCAGTGGTTGGACAGAAGCAATTTATCGCGACGACTACACACGCTGTCTGGATACCTACGACGCAGCCTTCCATCGTCGAGAACCTTTTAGGCTGGAATATCGACTACGACGAGCCGATGGACAGTATCGCTGGGTTTATGCCAATGGCACGCCGCGCTTTTCATCTGACGGAGAGTTTCTGGGCTACATCGGTTCGTGCATCGACATCTCTGACCGCAAAGAGGGAGAAGAGGCTTTGCGGTTAGCGCATGAAGAAGTAAGCAAACTAAAGAACCAACTGCAAGCCGAAAATATTTACCTTCAGGAAGAAATCAAACTAGCACATCACGTCGATGAGATCGTCGGCGATAGTGACGCGATCAAATATGTGTTGTTTAAGATCGAACAAGTAGGACAAACCGATTCTACCGTGCTCATCTTAGGCGAGACCGGCACCGGCAAAGAATTGGTTGCTCGTGCAATCCACAATCAAAGCTTGCGTAAAGATCGGCCGCTGGTAAAAGTAAACTGTGCCGCCCTGTCGGCGAGTTTGATCGAAAGCGAACTCTTTGGACACGAAAAAGGTTCGTTTACCGGAGCTTCAGCGAGAAAGATCGGGCGCTTCGAACTGGCCGACGGCGCAACCATATTCCTGGATGAGATTGGTGAACTCCCGCTCGAGTTACAAGCGAAACTATTGCGAGTAGTACAGGAAGGGGAACTCGAGCGACTGGGAAGCACAAAAACAATCAAGGTCGATGTGCGAATCCTCGCGGCCACCAATCGCAACTTGAAGGCAGAGGTCGAAAATGGCAATTTTCGTGAGGACCTCTGGTACCGCCTGAATGTGTTTCCCATCACAGTCCCGCCGTTAAGACAACGAAGGGAAGATGTGCCGCAGTTGGTTGAGCATTTTGTGAGTACGCTTTCCAAGAAGCTGGGAAAAAACATCACCGCCATCTCCTCCGCGACGGCGAAGAAACTACAGAGCTATTCGTGGCCTGGAAATGTCAGGGAATTAGCTAACGTGATCGAGCGGGCAGTAATTAACGCCCAAAGCTCGGTGTTGCATATTGCTGATCAATTCGAACCTGCGCCGGAAAATCTACCAACTTCAACCCGGACCCTCGAAGAAGTGGAAAAGGAGTACATCATCCACGTACTCGACGAAACGTCCTGGAAGATTGAAGGGCAAAATGGCGCCGCGAAGTGCCTGGGACTGAATCCCAGCACTTTGCGCACGCGCATGGTGAAGTTGGGAATACAAAAAAGCATTCGTGCCAGCGCTGCAAACCCTGCCTCGTCGAATTGAGTCTTCACCGTATGAAGATTGTTGATGTCCCTCCGAGCAATCCGAGCTGGTGAATAATATTTTCTCACGCAACGGCGCAGCGGCGCTGCGGTAGGACCTCCGGTTGCCAAAGGTCTTAGCGCTGCGCCGCTGGGCCGCCGCGTGAGAAAACCTCATTACGAATCATTGCGCGTCTCAGACTCTCGTGATGCCTGCCGGGTGAATAATATTTTCTCACGCCACGGCGCAGCGGCGCTGCGGTAGGACCTCCGGTAGCCAAAGGTCTTAGCGCTGCGTCGTTGCGCCGCTGCGTGAGAAAACCTCATTACGAATCATTGCGCGTCTCAGACTCTCGTGATGCCTGCCGGGTGAATAATATTTTCTCACGCAACGGCGCAGCGGCGTTGCGGTAGGACCTCCGGTTGCCAAAGGTCTTAGCGCCGCGCCGTTGCGCCGCTGCGTGAGAAAACCTCATTACGAATCATTGCGCGTCTTAGACTCTCGAGATGCTACTCGCTGCAATTGAAACCATTCTGATTTAGTTCTTATCTGAAACAAAAAGAAAATTTTGCGGGATTACGGAGATCTGCGGAATACCGTGGCCCAAACGATGTTAAAAGCAGCCTCAAAGCCATCACCTCACGACGTTAAAGCAAGCAGCGGCATTAGTTACGCGAAGCACTGCGATTCCTCGGGCATCTGTGCACGCTGATTGCACTACCAAATGGCGATTCACTTACAAATTAGCAGAGTTCCAACAGGGAGGCTTGAATAGCTCGTGACGAGAGTTCCAAAGGTGGAGAAGTTTGATTATGCATCGCTCGCTACAGGATACGGACGTGATCGTTAATACCACCAGAATTACTGTGCGGCCGGAAAACCGCAACGAACTCTTTCAAACGATCTGGCCCTTGCTGGAACCCATCAGAAGTGAAAAAGGCTGTTTGACTTATCAGTTCTACGTTGACGCTGGTGATGAGAACTCTTCCATGCTGATCGGTGAATGGGAGACCCCGGAAGACTGGCACAACCACTTGAACTCACGCGACTTTGCGGTGCTGCTCGGGGCCATCACCGTCCTTAGCAGTCCCGCCGGCATCGAGTTCAAACTGCTGACTTCTTTTGAGGAGGCAGAAATATTGGATCGGGTTCAGCGTCCGACGGCAGTCAACCAATGACGCCATTAAGAATTTCTGACTAGACATTCTTCCGCGAAGTTTCAAGGTAAAAAACGTGCGAACCAACTTCACTTACATGGTCCTGGAACCCGAGCTGAAAACGTCTCCGAACTGGGACACGTCGAGGCCGAGCAAACAACCAGCTACTGAGAAGTTTTTGCAGCGCGTAGTGGACGCGTGTGCCGCAAATGTTGTGGCACTTGATGAAACCGGCGCCGTGCTCCACGTCAGCCGGGCGTGGCGAATCTTTGCGGGAAAGAACGGGTTTCCGGCTACGGGATCCTTTGGGCTGGAGGCACTCCAGGGCTGTAATGAAACGGTTGGAATTGATCACGCAAGAAACGGATTTGTTCAGGATGCCGAGAAGATCATTAAAGGTCTCCACTCCGAGATTCAGAAGGAGTACGTGCTCAAAGTCCCTGACTCAACAAAGTGGTTTCTGGTTAAGGCTGCAAAGCTCGACATGCCTGGAGAGAGAGCGTTCAGAGTCCTGGTAACACTCGAAGACATCACCCGGCGCAAGCTTGCCGAAGAAGAGTTACGTCAGCTCGGCGGCCGGCTGATCAAAGCGCAGGAAGAAGAACGGAGTCGTATCGGTCGGGATCTGCATGACGACTTGAGCCAGCGACTGGCGATTTTCTCGATGGAACTGGAGCAACTGCGAAGAGCGATGCCTGGCGAACGAGATGATTTGACGTCGAGTGTCAGGAAACTCATGACTCGGGCCCAGGAACTTGCTTCAGATATTCACCGGCTGTCGTATCAACTACATCCTTTCAAACTGGATACTCTCGGACTCAGCTCAGCCATAAAAAGCCTGTGCCAAGAGATTTCGGATCATCGTGATCTCAAAATCAAATTTCAGCAAAAAGGTTTTCCCGCGGCACTGCCTCCGGAGATCACCTTGTGCATCTTTCGCATCGCGCAGGAGGCCCTGCACAACATCGTGAAGCACAGCGGCGCTCGTGAGGCAAAACTGGTTCTGACAAAAACCTCTGAAGCAATCCGCTTAAGAGTGGTTGATCGAGGAACAGGTTTCGATATCGAGGCCGCCAAGACCAGGAAGAGATTAGGACTGCTCAGCATGAAAGAGCGCCTGCGTTTGGTTGGAGGTGAGCTCTCGATTCGCTCGCGGCCCACGGAAGGAACGCAGATTGACGTCTTGATTCCGATCTGAACTTTCTACCAACCCCAAAAAAGAAATTTCAGGTCCAAATAGCCCTCAATTGAAACGGAGAAAGCCATGAAACGTACCCGCATCATTCTCGCTGACGATCACGTCCTGGTTTTAGACGCGATCAGAAGGATGCTCGAACCGGAATTCGAAGTGCTTGGAACCTTTACAGATGGACGTGCTTTGCTGGAGGCGGCGCCACAACTAAATCCGGATCTGATCGTGCTCGATATACACATGCCCTTGATGAATGGTCTATGTGCGGGCCAACGATTAAAGCAGTTAATGCCGCGAGTGAAGCTGATCTTCCTCACCATGAGTATAGATGCAGACCTCGCAGCCGAGGCCTTTCGTATGGGCGGTTCCGGTTATGTGCTGAAAAGTTCGGCCGCATCTGAACTCGTTCATGCCATCCAGGAGGCATCGCGAGGCCGGTTGTACATAACGCCGCTGATGACAAAGGGCATGGTGGGTACGTTTTTCCAAAACGTAAAGCCAAGAAAGAACCAGGAGAAACTCACTTTGCGTCAAAGGGAAGTACTGCAATTGTTGGCTGAAGGTCGTTCAATGAAGGAAGTGGCGTTTATGCTCAACGTAACGCCGCGGACGGTTGCGTTTCACAAGTACGCAATGATGGAACATCTTCGACTCAAGACCAGTGCGGAACTGATTCAATTTGCGGTGAAGAGTTCGATTGTCGCTGCGTAAGGTTCTCTTTCCTGTCACTTTTGCCAGTAGTTTGGTAGTGGTCAATCACCTACGATCCCTGGAGTTGGAAATGGGGGAATCCGGCACGATTTTCCTCGGTTCTTTTGGGAGACTCGTGTTGTTCTCTGCTGACTTCACAATTCAGAGCGAAGGAAGAATATCGTGACCCGTCCTCGTGTGTTGCTCGCCGACGATCACAAGGAAGTATGTGACAGCGTGGTCCGATTGCTAAGTCCTGAGTTCGACGTTGTTGGCGTGGTGAGGGATGGCCAGGAACTCATTGGCGCAGAAGCAGACATGCTACCGGATGTTTGCGTGATCGATATTTCAATGCCTGTTATCTGCGGAATTGAGGCCGCGCGCATGTTGAAGGCGAGTGGCTCAAAGGCGCAGATTGTTTTCTTAACGGTTCACGAAGATCCGGATTTCGTTCGAGCTGCGCTCGAATTAGGAGCGCTGGGGTACGTAGTGAAGTCACGCATGGCCTCGGATCTCTGCGCGGCTATCCAGATGGCGCTGACTGGAGGATCCTTCATTTCACCTTCGTAAAGTTGGAAACGCAGTGATTGATAAAGGCACAAATCCATTTCCCGGTCTTCGTCCTTTTCAAACCGACGAATATCGGTTTTTCTTTGGTCGCTCAGCGGCATCGCAGGAGTTGCTCACCAGACTTCAACACTCGCGCTTCCTGGCAATCATCGGTGCTTCGGGAAGTGGCAAGTCTTCACTGATTCAAGCTGGTCTAATTCCTGCACTACGCGGGGGAATGATGGCGGGAGCAGGTTCCGGCTGGCGCATTGTGGTAACGCGGCCGGGTGACGACCCAATTGGTAATCTAGCCGGGCAGTTGGTGAAGAAAGGGATGATTTCGGGCGCCATAGCCGGTCTTAATATTGATGAAGACGAAGCTGTGATCGAGGCGATGCTCCGAACCGGCTCACTGGGTCTGGTCGACGTGGTCCGTCAGGCACAACTCGCGGATCAGACCAAGGTTCTTATCGTAGTGGACCAGTTTGAGGAATTGTTCGTTGTGGGCGCGGCGCGAAAACGAGGCAGCCCCACCGATGAAACTTCAGCCTTCGTAAAGCTCCTGCTGGAAGCGGCGCATCAGGCCGACCTGATTATCTACGTGGTGATTGTGATGCGTGCTGAGTTCTTTGGAGACTGCGCGCAGTTTCAGAAGCTACCCGAAGCAATCAACGAGGGCGAGTATCTCCTTCCGCGCCTGACGCGCGATCAGAGACGCCTGGCCATCACCGGGCCGATAGGTGTCATGCGCAGAAAGATCAGCAAGGTGTTGGTCACCCGGCTGCTGAACGAAGTCGAGAACACACCGAACCAGCTTGCATTCCTGCAGCACGCCTTAATCCGCACCTGGGATTACTGGAAAAAGCACCAATGTAACGGGGAGCCGATTGGTATTGAACACTACGAAGCCAGCCGCACTATGTCAGAGACAAACACCGATGCCGGTTCTTGAAGAATTAAGGGATCGCAGCCGGCTGATCCCTGGGTAGCGGGCCGTCCATCTGTTCCCACCTACTCAGTTTCATTTCGCTGTGGTGTTGTTTACAAGTTTGTCCCAACCGTTAGGGTTAACCTTGATCTCGATCGCTAAGTAGTTCGGGCCTGAGCAGGCGCTCTGATCGCATGACGTGAAGTATCAAGACTCGCCCAGAATCTTCGCGGTAGAAGATGCGACACGGCGGCTCGACGATCTGGCGGTAACGCCAGCCTTTGAGCTCTTCGGGCTTTGAGCCGAGTCTGGGGTGGCTTTCAAGATGATCGACATGCTCGAAGATCGTCTGCACCAGCCGGCGTGCTGCCTCGGGATTGTCTAGTGCAATGTAGTCCGCAATTGCGTCAAGATCGTTGAGTGCTGGTTCGGCCCAGATTACTTCAGCCATCTGGACATCCGTTGCTTTGCCTGCTTATGGGTGAGTGACCGGCCTTCTTCAATTGCCTTTTCCCCGCGAGCAATGCCTTCGAGCAATGCCATACGACGCTGTAAGGTCTCAAAGGTTTCAACATCGACGAGGTATGCTGACGGAACGCCATGCTGCGTGATTAGGATCGGCTCGCGATCCTTCTGAAGCTGATTGAGTATCTCGGTGGCTTTGCGCTTTAAGGCAGTGACAAGTTCAGTTCGCATGGAGTGATACTAAAGTAGCACTTACAGAAAGACAAAGGGTCGTGTGCGATCTCCGTATAAGTTTGAAAAGACGAATGTTATCTAACTGCAAGTGTGGCTAATTGAGATTGTCTCAACGGAGGGGTCACCCCAATTCGTTGTGGCAGATTTGTGGCAATAAATGGAAAGTGACTGGAAACGGATGTGACCTACTTCAAAACCCTTGATTTAGCTCGTATCTGAAGATCTCAGTCGTCCTTTAACTCAGAAGCACTCGCAGCCTCCGTCAATCTCTCACCCTCGCGTCTGCGTCATCTGTTCAAGAATGAGATCGGTTTGACGCCCGCGCAATATCTCAAACGTCTACGCCTCGAAGATGCGAGGAGGTTGCTTGAGAGCTCATTCCTCCGCCTCAAAGAAGTGATGGCCCGTGTCGGAGTCGGTGACGAGAGTCACTTCGGGAGGGATTTCAAGAAGGCCCACGGGCCGCTGCCAATTAAGTATGGTCTCCAAGAGTAAGTTCTCACCTTGTGTAGCCATCCGGGCCAATAAATAGCCAATTTGGCAAATTAATTACAGTTGCAGATTGGTCCTCGAACTGTACAGTGCACGCAACGTCTGTTGCGCTTCGATGAACCCGACCTCCGTTGGAGCACTCAACAGAATAATTACTCAGACTCTCTATCCGCACCCCTACAAAGGAGGGACGTCCCCACAAGATCGACTGATAGTTTCCGTACCCATTCGACGCGATTAATACTGACCAGATAGTGAGTAACCATTCGGAAGTAGAAGATACGAAATTACATTTTTCTACTCGAACGTTGATGATCTCGCTGGTTCTACTTACTGAAAACTTCAAGAAGGAGGGTTAATGCGCCTCAAGCTAGTAGCATTGGCCATTGTAAGCTTTTGGTTGATGGCCGGGCAGCAGCATCCGGCTGCGGGTCTACTGCAGAAGCCCGTGAACAAGGATGACGCAGCCATACCCCTGCCGCTAACGTTACGTGGAATTCCAAGCAAACAAATCATTGTAGGCCAGGAGGTAAAGTTTCTACCCGATCTGGCATTACTTGATCAGGACAACCACCAAGTGCGCTTCTATAGCGACCTGATCAAAGGCAGAAACGTCCTGATAAGTTTTTTCTACACAACGTGCGGCAGCACCTGCCTGAGGCAGGGAAAAGTCGTTTCTGAACTTCAGAAGGAGCTTGGTGACCGGCTGGGCAGAGATATTTTTTTGATCTCAGTCACCATGGACCCGGAAACGGACACGCCTCGGCGCCTCAAAGCCTGGGGTGAGCAACACGGCAGAAGAAAGGGCTGGACCCTGGTGACCGGAAGGACGGCTGAGATGCAGAAGCTGGTCGGCCATCTGACCGGCAATCCTCTTGGCAGGCTTGAGACACACGCGCCTTTCATTTATCTGGGCAATGACAAAAAGAACCATTGGATTGCGGCTTATGGTCTGTCCGCGCCTAAAACTCTGATGAAACAAATTGAGGAACTGTGATGATGTCCAGCAGGAGAACGTTGATGCAACCGCAGTCATGTGTTTTCACCCTCGCGCTCATTGCGATGCTGATGTTGCCGGCAAGTTTCATTTCCAGTAACGGTGTGCTTTTGGCAGCGCCCACCAATGCCACCATCGTGAATCTGGCCTTGCAGAAGTCCGCGACGCAGTCGTCGATTGATTCGGGCAATAGTGCCGATCGCGCGGTTGATGGGAACAGCGGAACCTTCGCGCAGACACTCTCTGAAGTCCGTCCCTGGTGGCAAGTGGACCTGGGAGAGATCGGCTATGTAGACCAACTACGGATTTCTACGCGGGCTGACTGCTGCGCCAATCAACTCAGGTTCATTTACGTTTTCACGTCAGAGGTGCCGTTTGTCTCCAATGACATAGATGAGGTACGCAATCAACCTGAAGTAACCAACTCGTTGGACCTCTTAATAGGTGGAGGTGTGACCACCACGGTCGAGGTGCAGCGTAGCGCGCGGTATGTGCGCGTTCACGTGAGAACTGTATCACCAGCGAACCTGTATCTTGCCGAAGTAGAAGTCATGGGAATTCGGGTACCGCCGAATAGCCCTAAAGCCACCGGCCAGTGGAGCGCCGTATTGCCTCTTCACAACACTGTGGATGCCGCCAGTGTCGGGCACACATGGAACAGTCTTAGCGTGGTCCATTTGAGTGTGCTGCCAAGCAAAAAACTACTCTTCTGGGGGCGCGATAAACTCCAGAGCAGCACGGGAATCAACGGCTGGTTTGACGATGCTGAAGGCGGCTCGGATGCATACCTGTGGGACATGACCAAGCAGGATAATCTCAGTACTCCTCAGGACGAGCGGCTCACGCTGATCCGTAATACCACAACCAATCTCTTTTGCGCCGGACATTCGTTTCTGCCGAATGGGGACTTATTTGTTGCCGGTGGTGACAGCATCCCAGTGGATAACCTGGGAGCTCTACGCTTTGATCTGGACGGGCATGGTGTGACTCACACCAATATTTTCGATTGGAAGCTGGAACAATGGGTCGCTGGCCCGAATATGCGCCAGCCGAGATGGTATCCATCACTGCTCACGTTGAGTGATGGCCAGAGTCTCATCGTGAGCGGCAGTTTTGTTACCTTCAATCAGCCGAACACAACAAAATCTAATCAGGATAGAGACACCGAGATACTGGCCCGGGACGGGACTCTTCAAAGAAAAGGTGATTTGCCGGTAGCTGATTTACCTAACTATCCCTTCGCACACCTGTCCCCTGATGGAACCCCATTTGTCGTATCGGGCACGAGTCGTCAGGGTCTCTTTTACAATCCATCCACCGGTTCCTGGGGAAATGTACAGCCCAACCTCGCTCCTGCCGAAAGCCATGATCAGGGAACCTCCGTGATGTATGACCGGGGCAAAGTGATGATGATCGGTGGACGTGTGGCCAATGACGTCAGCCGCAACACGGAAACGATAGACCTCAATGCTGTAAATCCCCAGTGGAGTTCAGGACTCCCCATGCATTTTGCCAGGTACTATGCCACCTCCGTCCTGATGCCTGATGGCAAGGTGTTCATCATCGGCGGATCGAAGTGTACCGGTGCAAATAATCTTCAAACAGCAGATCTCACATGTCGGAATGGCGCCGTGATGTATCCGGAGATATATGACCCAGACCCGGTATCGCCCAGTTGGTCTGTCATGGCACGGCAGCAGACCGTAAGAATGTATCACTCAGTAGCCTTGCTGCTTCCGGACGCCAGGATCATGGCGGCCGGAGGAGGCCGGCCCGGAGCCTTTGGAGAACCCGGCGAGCTTAAATACCTTGCCCATCACGAAGTGGAAATATTCTCACCGCCCTATTTGTTCAATGCAAATGGTTCGCTTGCAACCCGTCCTGTCGTTACCAGCAATCCACCGGATAGCATTATTTACGGTCAGACCTTCAACATTGGAGTCGGTAATTTCACCGCCTCGGAGATTCAGCAGGTGGTGTTGGTGCGCCTGCCTTCGGTGACTCATGCGCTGAACTTCGATCAGCAGAGAGTTGTCCTGACAAAACAGGTCGTGGGCCAGCAGACTTTGACACTGACTGCGCCGACAAACGGCACTCATGCTGCGCCGGGACCCTATATGCTGTTCGTAATTGGCCCGAATGGCGCGCCATCGGAAGCCAGGATAGTTCTATTGGATAACCCTCCGCAGACGCTGACAGTGGCGTCGACAAATCCTGTCAGTGGCGTAAGCATCACGGTGAGTCCTAACGACAAAAGTGGCTTTGGGAATGGGACCACGCAGTTTAGTCGAACTTACAATCAAAACACGACTGTCAGTCTGACAGCGCCCGCTACTGCTGGAGGCAACAACTTCCAGAAGTGGCAGCGGAATGGCGTGGACTGGTCAGTCAGTCAAGCGACGAATGTAACGCTGGACGCCAACTATACGATGACGGCAGTTTATGTCACGGGGCAACGGACGCTGACAGTGGCGTCGACAAATCCTGTCAGTGGCGTAAGCATCACGGTAAGTCCTAACGACAACAGTGGCTTTGGGAATGGGACCACGCAGTTTAGTCGAACCTACAATCACAATACGACTGTCAGTCTGACAGCGCCAGCCACATCTGGAGGCAACAATTTCCAGAAGTGGCAGCGGAATGGCGTGGACTGGTCAGTCAGTCAGGCGACGAATGTAACACTGGACGCCAACTATACGATGACGGCGGTTTATATCCCGCCGCAGCGGACACTGACAGTGGCGTCAACAAATCCTGTCAGTGGCGTAAGCATCACAGTGAGCCCTAACGACAACAGTGGCTTTGGGAATGGGGCCACGCAGTTTAGTCGCACTTACAATCAAAACACGACTGTCAGTCTGACAGCGCCCGCTACTGCTGGAGGCAACAACTTCCAGAAGTGGCAGCGGAATGGCGTGGACTGGTCAGTCAGTCAAGCGACGAATGTAACGCTGGACGCCAACTATACGATGACGGCAGTTTATGTGACACCGTGCACTCCAACTGCGGGTCTGATTATCAGTGAATTTCGATTACGTGGATCAACCGGCTCTCACGATGAATATATTGAGCTCTACAACAGTACTGATCAAAGTATTACGGTCTGCACAGTAGATGGCTCAAGTGGTTGGGCGCTTGTTTCATCGGACGGTATCACACAGTTTGTGCTACCTACCGGGACGTTAGTACCTGCGAGAAGTCACTATCTTGCGATCGGTGCGGGATATAGCCTGGCTGGTTACGCTGCTGGCGATCTCTCATATAGTTTCGACATTCCTGAAAACAGCGGCCTCGCTCTATTCAATACCGCATTCGCAGCGAACTTTACGATTGCCAACAGATTTGACGCTGTGGGGTTTACGGCTTCAAACAGCTTATATCGTGAGGGATCTGGACTTCAATTGCTCGGAGCTAATTTGGGTGAGTACAGTTTCCTCCGCAAGCTCAATGCCGGTGTCTCGCAGGACACGAGCGACAATGCGGCAGACTTCTCTTTCGTGGCGACGAATGGAGGCGTTTACGGAAGTCTCGTTGCCATCCTGGGCTCGCCGGGACCTGAAAACCGCTTCAGTCCCATACAACGAAACGGTACGCTTCCTTTAACACTTCTGGATCCCGCAGTGGCTTCCAGCTTGGCGCCCAATCGCGTACGTGACACCACAGCCGTTGGACCAAACGCGGCTTTCGGAACTCTGGCGTGGAGGCGAACGGTGACTAATAACACCGGAAGCAACATCACAAAACTGCGCTTCCGTGTCGTCGATATTACAACCCTCAACACTCCGGGCTACGTAGCTGGAGGATCACAATCGGATATGAGAGTGCTCAGTTCATCTGACTTGATGCTGACCGTGACAGGAGGACAGTCCGTTTTGGTTCGTGGAACGACAGTAGAGTCTCCACCAAATCAACCTAGTGGTGGCGGGCTGAATTCCAGTCTGAACGTTGGTGTGATCTCGTTGTCACAACCCCTTGCTCCCGGTCAGAGTGTCAGCGTGCAGCTTGTGGTCGGGCTTCAGCAAACCGGTAGCTTCCGGTTTCTTTTCAATGTCGAGGCTCTGCCGTGACAGGGAGGAAATGATGATTTCCTCTCTCCGGTTCGCCATTGTGCCAGGAGAGCCCATGGACCATCGACCCAAGAGAGGACCAGATAATGGCATCCAGCCGGCGAAACGCATCGTCATCATCAAGATGGTCACAAATGAAAAGCGGCAGGTCCTTGAACCTGCCGCAAATCATTACTAATAATGGTGAGCCGAGCAGGGCTCGAACCTGCGACCCGCTGATTAAGAGTCAGCTGCTCTACCAACTGAGCTATCGGCCCTCGTGGTGTGACCGGAGAATTATACGGGCGGGGCTTTGAGTGTCAAGCAAGGGGCCTCATTCATTTGCCGCGTGACTAATATCCGCAAGCACACACAACTCCAAGCAATATTGCAGCAATTCTTTTGTGCGTTTGGTGTTTGGGTGGCGGGTAAAACGTGCCTATTACTATGTCGTGGCACACTCGCTGCCGGCGAGTAGTTGATGGACGGCGTTGATTAATCCTTCGATGTCTGGCTTGGCTACGAAGGCGGTGGCGCCGGCGGCGAAGGCTTCACGGCGATGAATCTCATAGGCGTCGCCGGTGTAGAAGATACATGGGATAGCAGGCGTCAGTTTGCCCAGGGTCTCGCACAATTCGACACCGGTGCCGTCAGGCAAACGCTTGTCGAGCACGTACAGGTCGTAATGTGTTTCGTCAGCCATGCGGCATGCTTCTTCCAGCGTGGCGGCAGTGTGCACCTCGTAGTCTTCTTCCGAGAGCAGCATTTGCAGCATCTCAGAAGTGTCGCGATGATCGTCGACACACAACACACAACATCTCGAAGTGGCCATAGAAAAACCTCCTTGTTCGCACACAATGTTGGGCTTGCCACTGAAAGCAGGAGAAGCAGTGGGATGGCGAATTATAGTCGCGGACGACACAATTGCGCTACCCCTCCCGGCTAGCGCCGGGATTTAAAATTCGTGCCAATCTGGAAGGGGAGCGTAATTCACGTTTTCTAAAGATACCTACGTATTTCGGATCGTTCACCTTTCTTGCGATCCAGTACTAGATAGGTGGGCAGCCCTCCTGCCCACCTCCAGCAAAATGGTCAGCGCTAGTCGTTTTTGCGGCCGCTTTTCATTGCCTTCAGAAGTCGATTCAACACTTCGAGATCTTCATCTTCCGGCTCCAGTTGCAGGTATTTTTCGAGAGTGGTTGAGGCCGCTTCGAGGTTGCCAAGCTTGTGATATACGAGGGACAGGTTGAAATACACGAGCGAGAACCCGGGTTCGATGTTTGCAGCAGCTTCGTAGTGAAGTTTAGCGAGCTGCAAATCTCCGGCATCGTAATAGAGGTTAGCCAAATTGTAATGCGCTTCAACGTGGCGCGGATCGTTTTTGAGTGAAAGCGTAAAGTTATCGAGAGCGTTCGGAATTTGACCGCGTTCGAGATTGAGAATGCCGAGGTTGCAATAAGCTTCGGCGATGTTATCGCCTTCCTTAATAGCCTCGAGATAATGTTCGGCCGCAGCCGCATCACCCTGTTCGTGTAACAGCAGTGCTTCTTCGAATGGGGTCAGCAGGCGCGCCACGCGCGGAGTTTCAACCCGAAACAGATTCAACTGTCCCTGCAACTCAGCTTCGATCTGACGAATGCTATGACCCTGCGCACGAAGTTCACGCACTCGCCTGAATTGTGTTAACGCGTTGAAGTCGAAAACAAAGTCGGGCGGTTGAGATGAGGCCGACGCCTGGATGATGCCTTGTTCAGTCCAGCGGCGAATGATCTTTTCACTCAGCCCGAACAGTTGTTTGATCTCTTTTACTGAGTAGGAAGATTTGACACGTTGGTAATCTGCCTTTGAAGGGACAGGTGAGGGGAACGAGATTACCTTAGTGCTCGGATCTTTCATTGGCACCGAAAATTCTGTAAATGCCTAAAAGCACAGGAAAACTCAATGCGCTTTCTGGCGACTAACCCACCTTTCGTTTCTTTGCCATACGAGGTTTCACTAGCTCGATTTGCGGTTTCTTCTTGTCGGCCGGCACCGGCGCTTTCACCATCGGTTTGCGGTTCGACGCCTGCAAACTCTTCTTGAGCGCGCTCATAATATCAAGTCTGGGAAGTTCTTCAACCGGCTCAAACTCAACCACCTTGCGACCTTTGATCTTCGAATCGATCAGAGTGCGAAGCGCATTGTAATAACTGTCTTCCGTGTCGATCTCGCCAAGGGTCGTAGTCATCTCCTGCACGAGCGTGGTCGCCAGCTTCAACTCGTTCTTGTTTAGTTTCTGCGCATCGAGTTTCTGCACGCTTTCCAGGTCGGGCACATCTTCCATCTTGCGCAGTTCGTGCGGGTAGTGGAGCTTCTGTAGCACCAGCCCCTCCTGATGCGGAAACACCGCCACGAGGTCTTCGCGATCGCGCAGCACCACTTTGCCGATAGCGACCTTGCCGGTTTGTTTCATCACTTCACGCAACAGCGCGTATGGTTTTTCTGAAACTGGACCATCCGGGCCGGCGAAGTAAGGAGAGTCGTAGAAGGTGCTGGGTATCTCTTCACGATCGACAAAACCGACGATGTCCACTGCCTTGGTGGTCTTGATTTTGATCTTGGCGACGTCGTCAGGTTCGATGATCGCGTAACGATCGGGTTCGTATTGATAACCCTTGGTGATCTGGTCGTTGGTGACCACCTCGTTACACTTTTTGCAGCGTTTGTCGTAACCGATTGGACCAAAGTCGTCGCGGTGCAATTGGTTGAATTGAATCTTTTCGCTGGTTTCGATGGCGTTGTAGATGCGCACGGGGATGGCGACCAGCAAAAAGCGTATGTGACCCTTCCAGATAGATCTCATGACACAACTTCTCCTCAGGGCGGATTATGCCATGGATTGCACGGTTTTTCACAGATTATTCACGGAGCATGGAGGCGTAGGGTCAAAAGAAGATTTCTCACGCAGCGACGCAGCGGCGTAACGCTACGGACCTTCGGTAGCCGGAGGTCTTTTACGTGGCGTCGCTGCGTCGCTGCGTGAGAAATCCTCTTAGAGCGAATGCTCGAGGGCGTTGCGCATGGCGCCGGCGGATTGCCAGCGCTGTGAAGGATCCTTTGCAAGCGCACGATCGATGATGTCGCAGACAGGTTGGGGAACGTGAGGCGCTCGCTGGCGCAATGGCACTGCCGGCTGTTCAAAAATGGCCCGGATAGTCTCGTTAACGCCGCTGTTTTTACTCAGATCGATCGCCAGCGAACCCGCCAGCAAACTGTACGCAGTCATCCCCACTGCATAAATATCTGACTGTGGTTTGACGTCGCGGAAGTTGCGTAGTTGTTCCGGCGGCATGTAAGCGAGCGTTCCGGCCATTTCGCCGGCCATCGTCACGCCGCTCATCCCCGAATGCGTGAAACTCTTTGCCAGCCCGAAGTCAGTCAGCTTTGCAATCAGGCTTGGCGAACGTCCCGAAACCAGAATGTTCTGATCCTTGAAATCGCGATGAATGTAGCCCTGTGCGTGTGCGAATGAAAGCGCGTCAAGCGACTGGCAAATGATCGCGATTCCTTCTTCATACGACAGACGCCCACCTTGTTGCTCGGCGAGTTTGGCGGCATCACTACCTTCTACGAACTCAGAAACCAGGTAGACCATGCCGTTGTGTGTTCCGCGATCGATAAACTCGACGATGTTTTTGTGCTTCAATGCTGCCGCGACATCGATCTCGCGCATGAAGCGGCGCATCGCTTTGTCGCTGACCGCAAATTCCGGCAGCAGCGTCTTGATCGCAACTGGGCGGCCCGTGCGTTGATCACGAGCCAGCATCACACAACCCATCCCACCGCGCCCGAGGAGCTTGACGGTCTCGTATCCTGGAATTGTCTGCGGCGATCGCTTGAGTTCGATACGACAGTCTTCGCAAAGAAACGTCAGATGTTCATCGGGTGCTGACGCCTGC
The DNA here is from genome assembly GCA_963708055.1 of uncultured Acidobacteriota bacterium. Lineage (GTDB taxonomy): Bacteria > Acidobacteriota > Blastocatellia > Pyrinomonadales > Pyrinomonadaceae > PSRF01. Next base: position 6,152,214 of record OY970193.1, read on the forward strand.
GCCTGCTCGCGGCGGCCACAGTTAACACATTCCACCATGACGAGAACCGGTTTTGCCGGCACGCCGGCGTCCTGCGTTGTTTCCGAAAGTTCGACATCTTCAGTGGTGACTTCAACTATGAGGATCGTCTCGCCACATTGAATCTGATCGCCATTTTTCAGAAACGCATCCTGAACGCGATGACCGTTGAGAAAAGTTCCATTCGTCGATCCCAGATCGCGCAGATACGAATGCGGTGGGTTCATTTCCAGCAGGCAATGATTACGCGAGAAGTAGCGATCTTCAGGTAAACAAAGATGCGCGTCAGGACTGCGACCAATCAGAAAGCTGTCGTGCTGAGTAAAAGAAAATATGCGGCCTTTATATGGGCCGGATGTGACTTTCAGGTTGACTTGCATGGGAATCAGCGATCGATCGTGAGATCGTCAAAGGCTACTTCATGAACGTCGCTGGTGTAGAGACCCGCGCGCCCGCGGCGGTAGTTTTCAGTGTCAGTGATCCGCGTTAAATACTGGCCGTTGACGTAAAACGACAACTCTGTGCCGCGCACTCTTATTTCCAAAAGATTCTCGTCGTCGCCGGAACGAATCGCATTCGACTTCGTCCGCGTAACAACCGACGACTGCACCCCGTTCTTATGTTTGATGATCTCATACTCCGGCTGCTCAGAAGGAAAGATCAACAACGCGTAGTCTTCGAGTTGTTTGGACTTTGACTGGGCACAATGGACCATCAAGCCGAATCCGGCCGAAGGCGCCTGGCCATCAACACTGCGAGCTTTAACTTTCACCGTCGCGTTCTCGGTATTGTAGGTATCTGAAGGTGCGTACATCACCACAAACGTACGTTCCCGCGAACTCATGTGATATTCGCCGTCGTCGTACCAGATGCGCCCGTAGGTCGAATTACCGACGCCCCATTTCGGCTCGCTGAAATCGTCGGCGAGCGAAGTTGGTGGAGCGCTGTTGGTATTCAAGTTCGAGTTGGAAACGTTCGTATTTGAATTGAGATTGGTATTACGATTTTCGTTACGCGTGTTGGTGTTTGTAACGTTGCTGTTTGAATTCGACAAACTTGCGAGCGCGATAATCATCACCACCAGTCCGCCGCTGATAACCACCAGGGCAGCAAGTCCGCCGAGTATCCACCAGACCGCGTTCGATTTCTTTCGCGGTGCTGCTGCCGGTGTCGGTGTCCATTGCGGTTGGACCGGCGGCGGTGGTGGCGGCGGAGGTGCTGTTGGTCTGGGAGTAGGGACCGGTGTTGGTGGTTGTGGTCGATAGATCTCAGTCGGTGGTGGTTCAGACGTGTCCCTTCCGGCCGGATACCTGATGGTCGCATTTGGGTCGGGATCGGCTGTAAGCGGAGTCCCGTCTTCCAAACAAAAGTTCAGGGAGAGATCGGTATAAGTGCGATTGCAAGTGGGGCAGCGCTTCATTCGTAGCCGCAAAGATTAGCGGAAAGGCCCAGCTATCTCAAGTTTCATCCACAGATTACACAGATTTCTTCTGTAAAAAGACCACGTCTACGAACCAGTTCTTAAGAGAGGCGATCTGTGTAATCTGTGGACTAGAGTTTGATGGGCTGGCCGCAACGCCCGCAGAATTTGGTGCCGGCAGGATAGCTGTTGCTGCAACGCTTGCAGAATACCTCGACCGGCTTGGGTGCGCGCCATTCGAGCGACGCCGCGCCAATCGGAATTCCGCAACGCCCGCAAAACCTCGTCCCGGCCGGATAATTGTGGCCACAACGTCCGCAGGTTGAGCTGCCGGCAAGGGAAACCGGCGGATGCAGTTCACCCGAAACAGGTTGAAAGGTCGTGTTTCCGCAGCGACCGCAAAACTTCACACCTTCGGCAAATCGCGAATGACACTTGGTGCACATCACAACCACGAGCGTCGTTGAATGTCCACCGTGTTTACTATCGAGACTGCCGCCTCGCGAGGGCGTCAGTTGATTTTTCGAAACTCCGATCTTCAGTTGCGCTTCGATAATCTGTTCGGCGATATCGCTGCGAATTTCAATCAGGCGTTCATCGTCAGCCTCGCCGGCTTTGGCAACGCGAAGCACGTGTTTGCCGGGCGCAAGCGAGGTCAGAATCACACGACCTGATCGACCTACGCTGCCATAACGTTCATCGTCGACGTAGACCTCAGCTCCCGTCGGCGCCATGATCACGAGACGCGAATCGTTTCGTTTAACTGTTTCAGAACCAGCAACTGCGTTCTCAAAAACCTCAAACCACTCACTCGCACTCATGGGCCGATCATTCACTTCTTTCGCGAGTGCTTTCATGATCGACGCTTCAACTGCAGAGCTGATGTCAGTGCGCAAACTCGATAACGCCGGCGGCGCCTGGGTCAACTTCTGCGCGATCAGTTGCGTGATGTTTCCGGTGAACGGCGGACGCCCGCCAAGCATGTGATAGGCAATCGTTCCGAGTGCGTAGACGTCGGCGCGCGCGTCAAGGTGTTCGCCCGGCTGCATTTGTTCCGGCGCCATGTATTCAGGTGTGCCGATGATGCCTTGCGAAGCTGGTCCACTCGCGGAGGTCACTTCAGAGCGATCGGCATTTACGATCTTTGCCAGACCGAAGTCGCCGACTTTCACAAAGCCGTCTTCACCACCGGTCTTTCGTTTTTGTTGCAGCAGAAAAATGTTTGCCGGTTTCAGATCCCGATGAAGAATTCCCGCGTCGTGAGCGGCATCGACACCCGCCACCACCTGCCGCATGATTGTTGCCGCTCGTTGCGGACTGACCGTGCCTTCCCGTCGCAGCAGGTGATAAAGCGTTTCGCCTTCGACGTATTCCATCACCAGAAAGAACACGCCTTCAGCACTTTTACCGAAATCATTGACGTCGACCACGTTTGGATGGCGAATCGAAGCAGCCGCGCGCGCTTCACGTTCAAAGCGCGCGATGGCTTCGCCTTCCTGTAGATCTTCGTCGCTGAGAATGTCGGGCCGCACGGTTTTCACGGCTACTTGTCGCGTGAGCAGGTTCTGGTCGCGAGCGAGGTAAACCTGGCCCATCGCGCCGCGTCCCAACCGTTTTTCGAGCAGGTATCTCGAAGCGAGCAGGCGTGGTCCAGGCAGAGTGTTTTTAGTGTTGACCTGGTCTTCCGGACAGATCTCCACGTTGTCTTCGAAACATTGTTCACATCGTGGACATTCGCGCATGCAGAGCTGAATCTTTAACTACGCAGACGCCGGAAGATCAGCGCAACAGGCTGAGCAGCGCGTGGCCCCGAGCGGGATTGCGGTCAAACAACGCGGACAATCTTTCCTGTTTGGTGGCGCCGGTGGTGCAGCGTGAAGACGGTTAACGGCCTTCACCACCAGGAACACTACAAAGCCGATGATGAGAAAGTTAACGATGTTGTTAATCAGCATTCCGTAGGCGATTACGGGCAGGCCTCTCAACTGAGCATCCGCAAGTGAAACTGGATTTTGTCCGGAAATGTCGATGAAAAGATTGGAGAAGTCGGCATTGCCCAGCAGCAATCCGATGGGCGGCATGATGACGCCTTCAACGAGAGACGTAATGATCTTTCCGAAGGCAGTACCGATTATCACTGCCACTGCCAGATCGATCACATTGCCGCGCGCGATGAATTCTTTGAATTCTTTCCACATGGTGTCTCCTCATTGGCAATTGTAGATTTCGAATTGCCGACTGGTTGGTCAACAAATCACTGACAATTCCTCGCTGCTTTGAATCCTGCTTTCTCCGCTTCGGCCGCGGATTTGAAAGTTACTTTGTTAGCACCGGCGACTTCTTTTGCCGGCTGGCAGCCGTTTGGATAATAGGTCTTCGACTGCTTGTCGCCGATGATTTCGGGAGACTCTTCAGTTTCCTTAGACCCGACAGCAGCCTCCGCTGCTGAGTCCTGCTCCTCTTTTTGCAGGCGTCGTTGGGCCACTAGCTCCTCGGCAGCCGTATCAAGCAGTCGGAAGCTTGGACCACCGGCGACCTTGGTCACGATCAGTTGAAAGTCGGCGCAACGCAGTTGCATGCCTCTCGACTTCCAATTTGACCAGTTTCCATTGACCTGGAGCGACTGCGTGAGCAGTTTTACAAACTCCTCTGAATCGTTGGTCTTGAATGTCTCATCGAAGCCGATCCAAATCGACGTGAGTTTTTCGTCAACCAGATCCAGCGAAATGCTGCGTACTCCCTGAAACTTTGTCTTATCAATACTCTCGTCAAAGTAGGGATTGATCGTGGTCTTGGAAACGCCATAATGATCCGTGCCGCCAAATTTGGTTTGCGGAATCTTGGCCTGGATCTGTTCTTTGATCATGCCGAGTCGGAAGCCGATGAGCTCCGGAGCCGCCGGAAGCTCGCTGATTTTCCTGGTGCACTGGGCCGACGCGGAAGTGGCTAACAAGAGGAGTAGGAGTGGGAGCAATAAGGTTCGAAACATGGGCGAGATTATACGCATCCCTCCGTGGAATACGCTAAACGTCAAGGGTGTACAAGTGAGCGAATAATTCCTTCCAGAGTCGCTGGCTCAAACGGTGTGGAAACGTATTCGTTACAGCCGGCGGCGAGTGCCTGTTCGCGAAACTGGTCGGCGCCGTAGGCGGAAACCGCTACAATCGGGACGCCGTCGAGTGCTTTGAGATTGCGAATGCGACGCGTGGCCGACAGTCCATCGAGCTGCGGCATCTGCATGTCCATGATGATTAAATCGGGCGACTCGCTTTCGGCCTGGTTTATCGCCTGGAGGCCATTCTCGGCTTCAATCACGCGAAAACCTCTGCGCTCGAGCCAGGTGCGGAGCAGCAGACGAGTATCGTCGAAATCGTCAACAACAAGAATTGTGCGCGGACTGCTGGTCGCCGGGCTCATTTCTAAATCCTGAGTTGCGGGGGACCTTGGGGGTTGGGCTTAGCCTAACAAAAGGAGATAAATTTAGCCACGAGTTTCACGGATTTTAAGAACGGATTAAGTGACGAGAAGCTTTTGGTAGGTGGTAGCGCTTTTGCGTCTTTTCGCTGCGGCGTGAGAAATTTCTCTGCGAGCATGAGCACAAAACGTGGTCTAACCCTTGGCAAGTTTGCGCCGCTGCATAAAGGTCATCAGTTCGTCATCGAAACAGCTCTGCGTGAGATGGACGAAGTGATCACGATTATTTACAACTGCCCGGAAACTACCGATGTCCCATTGCCGGTTCGCGCTAATTGGATCCGAACACTTTATCCGAGCGTGCAGGTTGTGGAAGCGTGGGATGGACCAGTTGAGGTCGGCGATACCGAAGAGATTTGTAAAGCTCACGAAGATTACATTCTCAATTGCCTGCAGCTTCGCGACGTAACTCACTTTTACTCGAGCGAGTTTTACGGCGATCATATGAGCCGTGCTCTTGGTGCGATTAACCGCATCGTTGATCGCGACCGGAGTATCGTTCCCATTTCTGCCACGAAGATCCGCGAAGATGCATTCGCGTTTCGCGAATTCCTGCATCCTCGCGTGTACCGCGACCTGATAACCAATGTAGTGTTTCTCGGTGCACCGTCAACCGGTAAAACAACTATTGCTGCGCATCTCGCTCGAGAGTTTGAAACTGTTTGGATGCCGGAGTATGGACGTGAATACTGGCACGAACACCAAATCGATCGTCGTTTAACCTTGGACCAGTTGGAAGAGATTGCATCGGGCCATTTAGCGCGTGAAGAAGTGATGCTGCAGAGCGCGAATCGCTTTCTGTTTTCCGACACCAATGCACTGACAACACGGATGTTTGCTATCGATTATCATGGAGAAGCGACTTCGAGACTTAACGAACTGGCTGATGCGGTCGTTACGCGCTACGACCTCGTTTTTCTTTGTGACACCGATATTCCTTACCACGACACGTGGGATCGCTCAGGCGCGATGAACCGAGACGTTTTCCAGCAGCAGATTGTGGCTGATCTAAACGCGCGGAAAATTCCGTTTTTTACTCTTCGCGGTGATCTCGCAGCCAGGTCTGAATACGCGAAAGCGATCCTCAACGCGCACCGTAAATATAGAACATTGAATGAGCAACTTCTTCAACGTTAACAACACGGCGTTTACAGTTCTTGGTTATCCGCTGAGCTACATCGAATTGATCGGGACGATCTTTTACCTCTGGTCAGTTTGGCTAATTGCGAGGCGACGGATTTGGACCTGGCCTGTGGGGATCGTGAGTGTGCTTTTGTATATGGTCCTGTTTTATCAGATTAGGCTCTACTCGGATGCGCTTGAACAGATCTATTACCTTGGTGCGAGTATTTATGGCTGGTGGTCGTGGTCCAACTCTGCAAAGGCCGGCGGGACAATCCTCAACGTCGAGTTCAGTTCTTTGAAGTGGGTAGTGGTGTGGGTGCTGCTGACGGTATTGTTTGGTGTGGTCCTCGGTGCTTTCATGAGCCAGGCCCACACTCGCTTGCCAGCTTTCTTTCCTGAAGCCGCTTCTTATCCTTATCTCGATGCACTAACAACCATAATGAGTTTCACCGCGATGTGGCTGATGGCGCGCCGCCGCATTGAAAGTTGGATCTATTGGATAGTGGTAGATGCGATTGGAATTGGTTTGTATTACGCGAAGTCAGTGAAGTTCGTCGCGCTGTTGTATGTAGTGTTGTTGTTCCTGGCGGTGAAGGGATTTGTGAGTTGGTTGAAGATCAGAGGCGAGAGCAGGGAAGTACGGTTGTAACTATTGCGCCCGCCTGTTTTCAACCGGCTCGAATGATCGAGTTGTATTTTCTGTAACGCTTGCGGCTGGCATTGGCAGCGCTTCGATTCGCGATGGGCCAAGTTCGGCGGTCTCGTGTCCTGGTCGCATCGTCAGCTTCCCGTCTTTCGAACTGCGCATGATGCTGAGTGTGCCCCACAAAGCGAACCCGAAATTTATCAGAAAAACAACCGTGCTCAGTATCGCGTAGCCGACGACTATCAGGTCGCGAACTCCAACGCTGGTCAGCACCACCGTGCCGCCAATAATAAAGCCGAGCCCAAAGACGCTGATCCAGAACAACCCGTCTAAATACTCATCCAGGCGCTTTTCCGCCGGAGTCTTATCAACGCTCACCTCATCAGACTTCACCAACTGCGTTCCGCAACGATTGCAGTAATTAGTCTTATGAACCAGCGCGCTACCGCATGACTGACAGTACATGTATGTAGTCTCCGGCGTTAGTACGTAAGACTCATGGTGGAGGTTTTGTTGAATTGATTACCCGCGGCAGGGGTCGAACCTGCGACCTTTCGCTCCGGAGGCGAACGCTCTAATCCACTGAGCTACGCGGGCTGACCTTTTTGCTGAGGAAATTCGCGAGTTTCAAAGAAACATCGAAACTTTACCCTCTTATTCACCCTCCGTCAAATGCCGAAGTATCCACTCTTTCACTCTCATCATCACTCGTTCGTTGGTACATGGAGATCGTTCTAGGGGGCTGCTCTATCAATAGGTTTTCTCTGTTGAATTTTGTCACTGGCGATGTTGTGAGTTGGACCACCGGCACAGAATGAGGGTAAAGAAAAGGGTAAACACTGCGGCAGCTACTAAAATAAAGGAGTGGAGAGTTTCAATCCATGCCCAAAAGGACTCGCTCACTAGACGAGTGAGCACGAACACCCTCCATGCGAGGTGCGCGAATTGTTCCTTCAGCGAGTTGTGGATCGCAAAAAGCTACGAATCGGAGCGTGTCTGAGTCTATGCCAGCGGCGCTACATAAATCGGGACACACTTATACCCGCGCGCCGAAGGCAAGACTTTCACACCTGAGATTGAAGCGTTAGTGGTCTATCTCAGACTGATGATCGTGAGTATCACACTGAGCAAAGTGCTCGACATGCTCGATGTTGCTGGCGGCGGCGGTGGCTCAGACTTGCCGGTAGTCGGCATATCGCCCGCAAAGATCGAACTTGATAGCGCGCACATCAGCACTACTGCGATTGCAATTTTTTTCATGGGTTGTTTGTTTAGCTCCTTGTTGGTCCTTTGGTGATGGAAAAGATGCCATGATTCTTACATAAAAAAGAACGGGAGCAGAACGAAGAGGCGTGCAAGGTTTCTTGCTTGGGCAGACCTAAGCGAATACTATCGGTCGGCCATTCGTATAAATCATTTTCGAAAGTTCAATTCTCATGCGAACGACCTCTCCGAAGCTGGATACTGCTCACCTTACTGCGAACGAAGAAGCTGAACTCAGATGCCGTACAGCATTGGAACTAAAAGATCGAGGCGAATATGAGGCTGCGCGTGACGCAATGTTTCCACTCTGGAAAGGGATCGGGAGTCGGCCCAACACTAAGGGACTGGATGCGGATCATGTTCCTCGCGTGCTCTTATGCGCTGGCATTCTTACAGGCTGGCTTGGCGGTGTAAGTGGGATCAGGGAAGCAGACGACTATACACGAGGTTTGATTACGGAGAGTATCAGACTGTTTGAAGCAGTCGGTCACTCACGCAAAGTTGCAGAGGCAAGAGCCGAGCTTGCTCAGTGCTACTGGCGAGCAGGCGATAACGATACGGCGCGGATCTTACTTTCTACTGCGTTGGAACGATTAACCATCGGCGGCAATGCACGAGCGAACGCCTTGCTTATGTTGTCATCCGTTGAGTGGGCAGAGTCGCGCTACAAAGAGGTTCTTAGGATTCTTACTGAGAACGCGCAGTTCTTTGAAAGAATTGCCAATCACACAATTAAAGGCACCTATCACAATCAGCTTGGCATCACGCTTAGAGCGATAGGAGCGGCTTCAAGAAAACGCACTGATTATTTTCACCGTGCAATTCAGCAATACCACGCAGCGGATGATGAATTCAAACTCGCAAGGAATCTGGTGTTTCGCGCTCACGTCAAGAACAACATTGGTAATGTGCTGAGCGATCTCCATCGTTTTCGAAAGGCGCATGAGTACCTGGAGCAAGCTCGGCGTTTGTTCGAGCGTGCGCGAGACAAAGTGAGAGTCGCACAAGTTGACGACACTCGTGCTCAGGTTTTTATTGCAGAAAAAAAGTATGCACAAGCCGAACTTACCGCGAACAGTGCCGCACGAAGTTTCGAGAGAGCCGGACGACAATGCTTCCTGGCTGAGACTCTGGTTAATCAAGGGATCGCTTTGGCTCGAATGCACGAACCACAACGCGCACAATTCATTTTTCAGCAAGCGATTGAGATCGCGCACAATGCCGGATCACTAAGCCGAGCCGGACTTGCCGCACTCACAATGATTGAGGAAATAGATACCCTTTCCCATGAACTTCAATCGGTTGCTTTTGAACAAGCGAAAGATTGGCTGGCAAGCAATGACAGTCCAGACATAAAGTCGAGGCTCAAAGTGGCACGAAGGAAGATCGCGACGCAACCGCAAAGCAAGTCTCAGCCCCTCGATGTGCGCGAGGTTCTATTCAATAAACGCTATGACTTTCATGATGAAGTTTTGAAGTTTGAGCGTTCTTTGATCAGTGAAACGCTGGCAAAGGTAGGCGGGAAAGTAACACACGCGGCAAGACTACTTGGAGTCCCATATCAGTACCTCGCATTCATCATTGAGACAAAACATTCTGATCTGCTCAAGAAGCGGACGCCGATTCGTCGTCGACCACGCCGGACGAAAGCGCGTCGATCATGATCATCACCTTCCAGCCCTCTGATAGTTGCGTGCTGACATTGCACTAGTTTTTGAACTGCTGCCGTAACGGTCTGCTGAGCGCAAACGTTAGTGAGTCGCCAGAGACCGCCCTCAAAGTAACAATCGACCGCTTAGAAGTGGTGCTGATCATCGTGACCGGCGCGAAGAGTTAAGGTCGCGTCGTTGTGTTTGACCGATTGTCGAATCCTGAAAATGTAGCTGCGCCGATTCCACCAATTACGACGAGAATTATGGCCAGCACGATTCCGATTACGGCGGGAATGATCCAGACGAGCATGATTCCCCAGAAAATAGTTATGGACCAGCCGCTACCCGGTTGCACCGTGTAATTCCTGGCATAAACCCGGAAATATCGCCCACAGGACGGACAGGCTTCGGCAAAGTTCGAGCAACGGTGTTGGCAGTCTGGGCAGGCAAAGAGTCCACCCACTGTTTGCAGGTTTTCAGTCCCGCTGATTTCCATTAGATCTGCCTCCTTGGATTCGAGCGCTCAGTCTTGTTCAAGTAATATGGCTGCGCAGGCGATACCATTACAGTTTTCGATAATGAGCGGCTTAGGTGATCGGGACACAACCGGTGCAATTGTGGGAAGTATTGTTGGACCCTCACGGGAGGCAGAAGCTATCACACCGGAATGGTAAAACGCGCTGGAGCGTTTGCCCTATGGCCGTTTGCAGAAGAGTTTTACCGGTACGTTGAAGACCAACGAGAGTTGATTACCAGCAGCAGGGTCGAACTTACTACACCTTTCACACCGGCATCTTTGCGCCGTACTCAAGCATTCACTGGTAGAAATATGTTTACTAATCAAACGTAAAAGTTACTGCGCCCACTGGGTATTCTTGCAAAATAAATAAGCCGGACGCTGCTGTTACGCAGCGGTCCGGCTTATGAACTGTCGAACGACTCTGACGGCATTCGGCTATCAAGCGATCCTAGTTACTCGCAGTAGCGTAGCCATGCCGCCCAGTTTCACTACCTGGTGTAATTGAGCGGAAAGACTCGATCGAGCGGCGATAGTAGGTCATATCCGCCAATCCCGTTCGGCTCGTCTGCACCGTTATCCCCGACTGGCTGCCCGACGGCGGTGAAGTTGCCATCACCGTTAGACTTCAGCACAAATACTGCTCCAGTTCCTGGCCGGTAGAGCAAGAGATCGTGCCTTCTATCCCGGTCAAAGTCGAACGGAAATACCTGGTCATTAGGTGACAGCAGATCGTAACCACCGATTCCGTTTGGATCGTCTGAACCGTTGTCTCCGACTGGTTGGCCCACGGCAGTGAAGTTGCCATCGCCGTTAGACCTCAGCACAAATACTGCACCCATGCCGGGGCGATAGAGAAACAGGTCGTCCGTTCCATCACCATCGAAATCGAATGGAAACACCTTATCCTGCGGCGAAAGCAAATCATACCCGCCAATACCGTTGGGCTCGGCTGAACCGTTGTCCCCAACCGGCTTCCCGACGGCGACAAAGTTGCCATCACCGTTTGACTTGAGCACAAACACCGCGCCGGTGCCGGGCCGGAAGAGACAGAGATCGTCTTTTCCATCAGCGTTGAAATCGAATGAAAACACCTGGTCGTTGGCTGAGAGCAGATCGTAGCCACCGATGCCGTTTGGCAGATCTGAACCGTTGTCTCCAACCGGTTGCCCGACGGCGGTGAAATTGCCATCACCGTTTGACTTCAACACAAACACTGCACCGGTGCCGGGGCGATAAAGAAACAGGTCGTCTTTCCCATCGCCGTTGAAGTCGAATGGAAATACCTTATCTCGCGGCGAAAGCAAGTTGTACCCGCCGATACCGTTGGGCTCGTCTGAACCGTTATCCCCGACCGGCTGCCCGACGGCGGTGAAGTTGCCATCACCGTTTGACTTCAACACAAACACTGCACCGGTGCCGGGGCGATAGAGAAACAGGTCGTCTTTTCCATCACCGTCGAAATCGAATGGAAACACCTGGTCATCAGGAGAGAGCAGATCGTAGCCACCGATTCCGTTTGGATCGTCGGAACCGTTGTCCCCGACCGGCTGCCCTACAGTTAGGAAGTTGCCGTTACCAGTAGCCTTCAGCACAAATACTGCACCGGCGCCGGGACGGTAGAGAAACAAGTCATCGTTTCCATCGCCGTCGAAATCGAATGGAAACACTTTGTCTCGCTGTGAAAGCAAGTCGTAGCCACCAATGCCGTTTGGCTCGTCTGAACCGTTGTCACCGACTGCAAGCGTGGTGGTGAAGGTTCCATTGCCGTTGGACCGAAGCAGGGAAACCGCACCCATTCCGGGTCGATAGAGAAACAGGTCGTCTCGAATGCGTCGTCTGCTCACTTCGCTTCCGGCCGTTCCGACAAATAACAAACGGTTAGGCGACTCGTTTTGCGGATCGGTTACTTTATCTAGTGTGGCACTGCTGATAATGGCCTCGGCTACCGCCACCGGCGGAGCGTTAGGGTTGGTCGCAAGAAAAAGAGCAGCGGCTCCTGCTACATGAGGCGATGCCATTGACGTTCCTGAGATGATGGCGGTCTCAGTGTCTGTGCCGGACCACGTTGAGGTGATACTCCCTCCCGGCGCAAAAATATCAAGGCACGCTCCAGTGTTCGAAAAACCCGATCGGGTGTCGTTCATTCCAGTTGCGCCCACAGTGATCGCGGTGGGAATTCTTGCCGGCGACTCGAGGCAGGCATTTGCGGCGTTGTTACCGGCGGCGACGACATAAGTAATGCCGTCGCTAATAGAATTGGAGACGGCTAAATCGAGCGCAGCGGCGACCGATCCGCTAAGGCTCATGTTGGCAACGGCAGGCGCGCCGTTAGTGTGATTTCTGGTCACCCAATCAATTCCAGCAATAATAGTTGACCATGGGCTTCCGCCCATGCAACCAAATATACGAACCGGCACGAGGGTCACGTCTTTTGCCACGCCATAGGTGGCACTTCCGACCGTACCGGCTACGTGGGTACCATGCCCATTGCAGTCTTCGGTACCGTTTCCGTCGTCGATTGCAGAAAAACCAGCCGCCACTCGGCCGCCAAACTCGACGTGAGTGCTCCGTATCCCGGAATCGATAATGTAAGCAGTCACTCCAGCGCCGGTAGACTCAAAATTGTAGTTTCCGTCCAGCGGAAGATTTCGCTGATCGATTCGATCGAGTCCCCAGGTCGCTCCAGTTTGAGTTCGCGTGGGGGTAGCTTCGCCGTCCTCTTCAACAAACTGTACTCGAGGGTGGTTTGCCAATCGAGTGGCCTGGGCTTCCGTCATTTGGGCCGAGAAACCTTTGAATGCGTAACGATAAATGAAGAAGGGTCTGCCGCCATGCTCCTGGGTTAGTTGTGAAGCTTCGTGTTCCACTTCGGAGACACTTCCTTTGAGAACTACGATGTATTGGTTCCGGATGGGCTTGCCTTTAGCCCGACGTAACTTTGTTTCACCCGGTCCACGACTTTGAACCGGAGTCAACGCGAAAGAAATTGCAGCCAAAGAAATGAGGCTGAGAAGAGTGAGCATTTTTGCCATTAGAAACCTCCAAGATGGTTAGTGGTAAGTAAGTTTTGTGGTCCATACATGATCGTTTTGAGTTCGTCTTCGATCTGGTAAGGGAATGGGCTGCAAAACGTTTCAATGAGGTTCGCAGGTTGTCAGTCTGTGAGATTGAATTCGGGCAATGCTCGTTATATGCTCAGCCGACGCTCTAACCTTAGGTAGTGTCTTAATTTAAAAAATTTCTCTGCGGCCTCTGCGTAATCTCTGCGCCCTCTGCGTCGACAGGAGCCCATGTAACACAGAGATCGCGGAGATTACGCAGAGGACCGCAGAGAGAATCCAATTTAAGACACTACTAACCTTACGTTCCATTTACTCGCGCTATGAAGGACTGGGAACTTACCGACGAATCCTTCAATTTTTTTCTTTCCTGGCTCTCAAACGATCGAGATACGGCAGGCAAGAAATATGAAGACATCCGTCGCCGTCTGATCGTGATGCTCCACGCTCGTGGTTGCGCGCGCGCAGAAGACGCCGCCGATGAATCAATAAATCGTTTCATTCGCCGGCTACCGGCACTCAGTGAGACCTACAAAGGCGATCCGGTCCCTTATCTCTGCGTAATTGCCCGTCACGTTCACCTGGAAATCATTCAGAAAGAACCTGATGCACTGCCTGACGACTTTGACAAAGTCTTCGAAGGAGACAAGGAGACAGAGGAATTGGATGAACTAATGCACGATTGCCTCGAGAGATGTCTCAACTCATTTGACTCAAACAGTCGTGGTCTATTGCTCGAATACTACAGTGAAAACAAACAGGCAAAGATCAATTTTCGCAAGCAACTAGCTGCCCGGATGGGACTCGCCACCGGTGCCTTGCGGCTCAAGCTGCATCGCCTCAGGAGTAAGCTTCAGGACTGCATCACCGAATGTCTCGGCAACGCGCATGAAACAAATTAAACCCAAAACCCTTACGTCAATAGAGAGGGGAAAACACCCTCTAGAGAGCAAGATGTTTTGAAAGACAAGGAACAAAAGCAGATTCGCAGTTATTTGCTCGGCACTTCATCGCAAGAGAGTGCGGAGTTGCTGGAGGAACAGCTGCTTCGGGACGATGTTTTTGCCGAGTGGCTGACTCTAATCGAGGACGAGCTGATCGAAGACTACGCTCGTGGCGCGCTCAACGCGAGTGAACGCAAACAGTTTGAAACCCATTTCCTGGCGACGCCCAGGAGGCGCCGTAAACTGATGCTAGTGCGCGGACTGAGAAAATATTCTTCGGAGTTGGACCAACCCGATGTTGTGGGCCAACCACGAGCATCGTGGTTCAACTTGATCACGATTCCTCGTTGGAGCGTGGTTGCAGTATCCGTGTTGGCGTTGGTAGCAGTGATCGTCGTCTGGCGCACATCCCTTCGCAATTCCGATCTAGACAAGGGACTCCTGGCCCTCAACGACGCTTACAAGTCATATCGGCCCATTGAAGCGCGCGTCACCGGTCTGCCGCATGCGCTCTTTTCGGTGACGCGTGGACCTGACGCAGCCAGTTCTCAAGCGCTTGATCGGTCGGCCGCGCTGTTGCAAGGCGCTGTTGCCGACGATGCCTCGGCAGAATCGCTGCACGCCCTGGGCCGGTTTTACCTGTTGCAGAAGGATTTTGACAAAGCAATCCTCCGGTTCGACGAAGCGCTCAAACAAAGACCTGACGACCCGCGCATCCATAGCGATTTGGGCGCCGCCTTGCTGGAGAAAGGTAAACTCGAGCGCCTGAACGATCCATCGGGCCGTAGCGAAACAACCCTGGCCCGCAGCCTCGAGGAGTTGACACGGGCGTTGCAACTCAATGATTCGCTGCTCGATGCGCGCTTCAACCGCGCCCTGCTCTATGAGGAGATGAAGTTAGCGCCTCAGGCGCTCGGGGATTGGGAGAAGTATCTCTCGCTCGATCAAAGTTCGCCGTGGGCCGATGAGGCGCGACGGAAAATCGCTGAAATTCGAAAGCGAAGCGAGCGAGTTACCCAGCGCGATGACGACCTCTTCAACGAATTCACCCCGGCGTGGAAAGCAGGCAATCAGGAGAAAGTCTGGCAAGTTTTCAGTCGTGCCCAGTTGCGCACCGGCAACTCGATCTCTAACAAGTTAATCGACGCTTATCTTGCGGCGATCACTAGCGCACGTACCGAAGAGGCTAAAAAGCCGTTGCAGGTGTTGACCGAAGTGGCTGCTCTGTCGATTGATAAAAGCCAGGATCGCTTCACGTCGGACCTGGTCCAGGCATATCGTTCGGCCACGCCGCGCCAGTCTCAAACTCTCCTGCAAGCCCGCAGAGATATGACCGGTGCGCACGAGCTCTACAACCAATCAAAACACGATTCGGCGATCGAACTCTATAAACGCGCCGGCGACTCCTTCGAGCAGGTTGGCGACCGGCCGGAGGCGCTGCTCGCGCGTTACTGGATCAGCTTCTGTTACTCCCAGCGCGGTGATGGACCACAACAGAGTCTCACGATGCTCAGCGATCTCGCGGCCCAGAGTCGTAACCACAATTACAAATGGTTACAGTCAATAACAGATATTGGCCTGGCTAACGTGCACCGGCGCACGACCCAGCTCTCTCAGGCCGTAGCGCACGCGTGGGCCGCACATACTACCTCACAGCAAATCGCGGACGAGAACGGACTGCTGCGTAGTTTGAGCATGCTGGCCGGCCTCTATCATGATCTCGGCAACTACCGTCAAGCGCTGCAACTGTCGCGGAAGGGACTCGATCTCGGATCTCAGGTATCCGCGGACGCCAGCCAGATGATCGGTTTCTACGCGATTTCAGCATCGAGTTTCAACGCCCTGGGCCATCACGCGGCGGCACTCGAACTGGAGAAGCAGGCTTTGCATCTCGGCGATGAGATGAACAATCCCCTGGTCCGTTCGCGCTACCGGGTACACCTGGGTTCAATCCAAACCAGCCTTAAAGATTATGACGAGGCCATCAAAAGCATTCGCCACGGAATCGAAATTGGCGCCGGCGTTGGCGAGGAAAAGATTCGCCTCGAGATGAGCGCGTATGGCCATCTATTCCTTAGTCGTGCTTACCGCGAAGCCGCGCAATTTGACGCAGCGTTGGCCGCGCTTGACGAAGTTTTGAGTTTCTCTCAGCAGAACAACGACCAGCTCTGGTTGTTACATCAGGCAAACAAAGAACGGTTGTTGACGCGCATCGCGCAGGGTGAAACCACGGAGGCAAGCGAAGATCTCGCGCGTGTGCTCGACGATTATGAAAAGCAGCGGGAAAAAATCTGGGAAGATCGCAATCGGAATAATTTTTTTGCCAGGGAGCAGGACATCTACGATGTCGCGATTGATTTTACCCACTCTGAATTGCGCGATGAGCGACAGGCCTTCAATTACTCCGAACGTTCCCGCGCCCGATCTTTGTTTGATACCACCGCTGCGGATTGGCGTGTAGTAGATCAGGAAAACATTCCTGACCTGCGCTTCTCGAGTGCTGCAATGCCGATGTCACTCGATGAGCTCCAGCGAACGCTTCCGGTCGCCGTTCAAATACTCCAATTTGCGGTGCTCAAAGACAAGCTCATTATCTGGTACCTCACACACGACCGCTTCGATTCCAGGACGGTGAAGATCACGAGCGACGAGTTGCTGCGAAAGGTGAACCAGCTTTTGGATCTCGTATCGACGCCCGGTGGTGACCAAAGCCAAATCCTGAATGTTGCGACTACGCTTTACGATTTACTTATTGGACCAGTCATCGATCTCCTCGATCCGCGGCGACAACTCTGCATCACGCCAGATAAAGTGTTGAACCTTCTTCCGTTTGACGTTCTTTTCTCGCCGGCAGGGAAGCGATATCTGATCGAAGACTTCGCGTTGAGCTACGCGTCGAGCACAAACGTGTTCGTCCACGACACGAAGTTGGCCCAGGCAAAGACGAAAACTAACGAGCGCTTCCTCGGTGTCGGAAATCCGACCTTTGATCGGAAGGCTTTCCCCGGGTTTGATAATTTAGTCTCTGCCGCTACAGAAGTTAACGAGGCAGGAAAGTTCTACCAGGAGGCCTCGTTGCTGACCGAGGCAGCACCGACGAAGACTGCGGTGCTCGAAGCAATGCGCCACGCGGATGTACTGCATCTCGCAACTCATTATCTACCTGATGCGACGTCTCCGATGCTTTCGAAGGTGTTACTCGCAACCGATCCTGCGCGATCCAGGATTGATGAGTCAGCAGACGGTGTCTTGCACGCATTCGAGATTTACCGTCTCAAACTTTTTAACCCGCGACTCGCGATCCTCGCCGGCTGTCGCACTGGAGTTGAGCATTATCTCAACGGCGAGGGAGCAATTGGCCTCGCGCGACCCTTCAAAGCAGCCGGCGTGCCCGTAGTAGTAGCAAGTCTTTGGGCCGTCGATTCACAAGCGACAACTGATCTAATGATTAGCTTCCACCGGCTACGCACGCGTGAGCGAATGTCCTCTGCTTTCGCCCTGCGGGCCGCTCAATTAGAAATGCTCAAACACGCAAATCCCACCTACCGCGAGCCCTATTACTGGGCGTCGTTCTCCCTGTCCGGTGGTTTTAGCGATTACTGATTTCCTGAAGGAGAAACCGACATCATGTCTCAAAACGGCGAACACCAACCGCTCATAACTTTACTTCCTAACCCATCGGTGACGATCTTGATTGATGGGCTCATCTGTACGGCCTATGACGCGGAGAAGCAGCTTTACCAGGCAGGCATTCATATAGACGCTGAAGGACATCACCTGATGGTCGAAGTCAGGGTCGATGGAGATGAGGAGAAGTTATTTCCCACACCGGAATTGCCCTGGGACTCGTCGCATGAGGCGATCATCAAAAACGCGCCATTCCGGCTCTACGTCGATTCGAGTAGCAGTGAGATACAGGAAGGCTCCGGCGTCGAGTTGTACAAACCTGACAACCCCAAGGACCCATGGTCGTTTGCAAATATTTTTAGCTTTGAAGATGTGTATAAACGCAGTCTCAAGCTTGATGCAGGTCGGATTGCCGAGTTCAACTTCCTTGACGGAATCTGTTACTCGGCCCACAACTCAGGCGCCAACCTGATGCAGTTTGATCAGGGAAGCGAGCCCAGCACGGCTGAGTTTGTGGGACGGATAAAGGTATCGAGGATGGGCGCAATTGATATCGCGCCGATCCGCGACGATGAGCAAAAGTGGATTGTGTTGGCGAATAAATCAGCGGAAGTTTTCAGGTTTCAACTTCAGCCAAAGCGACACTACGAAATCAAGTTGATGAACGTGCCGAGCGGTCACGGAGTTAGTAGCGATCCAGGAAAACACTTCCTTCAGTTTTACGAGTTGTTCGAATTGAATCCGGAAGAGAAGAAGTTTTTGATCCAGCCTGATCACGAATCGTCTCCGGGTGACCATCCGGATTTCCCGCCGTGTACCCAGACTAGACGCACAGCGACTTGCGGATTAACGTGTGGACCGTAGTTGCAGCTTTGCCAAATGCGCGAAAAATCAGTGTTTTATTGCAGCATTCATCGCGTGGTAGGCAGCGCCGTAGGTCCCAGCAAAATCTCCCAGCGCCGCCGGCAGGATGCGGACGCGGTGGTCGTAGGGGCGCCATTCCATTTCATTCAGCGCCCCGGCGAGAGGTTCGAAGAGCGCTGGTCCAGCTTGCGCGATTCCGCCGCCGATAATGATGGCTTCGGGGTCGAGGGCGTTGATTAGGGATGCGACGTTGGCCGCGAAGGCATACACGGACTGCATCCAGACTTCAGTCGCTTTCGGATCGCCGCTCAGGTGAGCCTGCACTAGTTGTCGCGTCGAAGTAAATTTGCCGGCGGAACGAAGCGGGAGAGTTGAGTTACCGATGGCTTGTTCCAGAGTCATCGGCATGTGGCCGGCTCGTCCGATGCTGCCCTTGTACAGACGACCATCAATCAGAAGCGCTCCGCCAACGCCGGTGCCAAGCGTCAACAGCAAGGCGTTTTGACAACCAACTCCCGCACCTTTCCAGACCTCACCTATGAGAGCTGCGTGTGCATCATTCAAGACCGGCACCGGGAACGAAGTCGG
Organism: uncultured Acidobacteriota bacterium; assembly: GCA_963708055.1. Classification (GTDB taxonomy): domain Bacteria; phylum Acidobacteriota; class Blastocatellia; order Pyrinomonadales; family Pyrinomonadaceae; genus PSRF01. The sequence continues at coordinate 6,171,414 of OY970193.1, forward strand.
CAAAGCACGTGTCCAATTTAGTCCTTCGAGTCCGGGAAGCTTTCCGGGACTGCTGGCGATCGATAGGTTGTCGCGAGCCACGAAACCTGGCGCAGCCAGGCCGACAAAGCGCGCAGCCCCACCGCGCTTGTTCTCAATTTCCTTGATCCTTCCGCTGATAAACTGGACCCAGGAGTCTGGAGAATCAACTCGTGTTTCCCCCGTATAACTCTCCAATAGCTCGCCATCTTCCGACACAGCGGCGACCTTAATATTGGTTCCGCCGATATCAATTCCGATTCCGTAACTCATTGGCTGCTCCGGCTTTCGGTCTCGAGAATCTCAATCATCCCGAAGCCACGAATGTAGTAGAACGAAACCTTACGACCGCCAAACAGCGGCGCCGGCTGAGAAGGAGCGACACAAACGACGCTGTTCCCCTCCGCCTTAATAGCAGCAATACTCGCCTCTACGTCGGAAGACTCATAACAGGAATGGTAGATCATCTCATCGCTGAACTTGAGAATGTCCGAGACTGGACCAGTGGTCTCGGTGGGCCAAATGATCTCAACCCCCGGCATAGTTTGGCTGGTGCAGAGAATCAGATTCACGTTCTGCAAATCATCTCTGACGGGTTCGCCGATTTCATAGCCAAGACCTGTCAAAAACTTCAATGCGCGATCTACCTGCTTCACTGCCAATCCAAAATGGTGAAAGCTGAGGCCATGCTTGTTCATCTTTTGCCCGGTATTTAATTGAGTCAGTTAATAAATGAGAGAGCTCGGCAAGGTTCGGATACGATGCAATCCTGTCCTCGGTCGAGCATCTTACGTCGAATCGCCGGATCAGTAAAATGAACGTTCCTGGAACTGGTGTCTTTGAATTGAAAAAGTTGTCTCTGCGGTCCTCTGCGTATCTCGGCGATCTCGGCGTGAAGGTAATAGGTCAAACGCAGAGATCGCCGAGATACGCAGAGAACCGCAGAGAATAACCCCAAAGAAAGCTCGTCATCTTGACAAAACTTGGACGACTGCGATACGGTGCACGCCCTACAGTGTCGTATTCGGCCTGGTCGATTTAACTGAACAAAGACCGCCTTTGCGATTAGATCGCCGAGATATCGAGCTAATCGAGGGCGGTAGCGCACCCAAACGAACAACTTCACACCCTCCCAAGCAAAGAATAGAAGCTGGTGTCTTGAGCCGGATAGGCTTTGCCTCAAAAGTCCTTTTTCAATGACAGAGAGTAAGCCACAAAACAGCACCAAAAGCGCAAATGATTAAAACCTTAAGGATTACCTCCGCCGCTAAGAATTCATTTTGTGCTTTGTGTGCCTCTTGTGGCCTTCAAGATGACTTTTGAGGCAAAGCCCGCCGGATATTCAATCATTTAGAGGACTAACATGATCGATAAAACCCTGGTTTACGTGTTGCCTTTGCTGGCAGTGCTCGTGAGTTGTTCCGCTCAGCCTCCGCAAGCGCAGAACCCGGCGGCGCCGTCACCGTCGCCTGCCGCAAGTCCTGCCAACTTGAAGACATTCGCCGAAGGCACGATCACCGGCGAAGACTTCGGTCTGGCGCTCGCGGGCGATGGAAAAACAATCTATTTCGCCCGTCGCAACGCGGATCGCAGTTCAGCGCACATCTACCTTTCGCGACAGGAAAACGGAAAATGGAGTGCGCCGCAAGTGGCCGAGTTCTCAGGTCAATTCTTCGATAACGAACCTTTCTTCTCTCCAGATGGCACGAAGCTCTTTTTCGCTTCAATGCGCCCTATTGAAGGCACGACCGCGAAGAAAGACGTCGACTTGTGGGTGCTCGAAAAAACAGCGAACGGATGGAGCGCCCCCAAACATCTCGGCGAGCCCGTCAATTCGGGCAGCTACGACAACTATCCTTCGGTGAGTAAGAATGGCAATCTCTACTTCGGCTCGGAACGCGAAGGCGGACGCGGCGCTGTCGATCTTTATCGCGCGCGATTTGAAAACGGCAAATACCTGACGCCGGAGAATCTTGGTCCAACAATCAACAGCGACAAGCACGATGCCGATCCTTACATCGCGCCGGACGAGAGTTATCTGATCTTTTCGTCGTCACGCCAGGGCTCACTCGGCGAGGGCGACCTCTTCATCAGCTTCCGTAACGGCAACGACTGGACGGCGCCCCGCTCGCTCGGGCCGAAAGTCAACTCAACTAAATGGGACTACGGTCAGGTCGTAAGTGGTGATGGCAAGTGGCTCTACTTCTCTCGCGGCTGGGGCAACGTCTATGAAGTTGAGATGAAAGAACTCGACGTTACTCCGCCGGCATCTCGCTAAAATTCTGCCTTAATTGATTTCCCAGATTTACCTCATGCTTCGGGGCAGCCTGTTCGTCTGTGCCCTTGAGTCGATCGTGCCAAAACAGTTTCCCCGGAGGTAATGGATGTCAAACATTCTGATGTTGACGCGCGGGACAGGCGGCGACGTCTATCCATTTGTGAGAATCGGCAGCGCGCTTAAAGAGCGCGGCCACCACGTGTCACTCGCAGTTGATGAAGATTTTATGTGGATGGTGAAAGATGCGGGTCTCGACGGTGTACCCCTCGACGAAGTTCCCACGCTCGAGCGTTGGCTGGTGGAACAGAAATTACCCGCGACAGAGGCATCGCACCTGCTTTACCACTCGAAGGTCACCATCTCGATCATCAAACTGATTCAACAACACTACCGCCAACGGCGACCTACCGTCGTGAGTCATTACGGTCTTCATCTACCCGTACAGATGGCAGCGGAACGGCTCGGCATCGACTACATGCCGGTTTTCACTGCGCCATACTTCATGTTGAGTGTCGCTCTGCTTCAAGAGATGTACATGACGAACTCCGCCTCGCTTAATCATCTGCGAGTGAAGCTCGGCTTGCCGCCGGTGCCGGTGCGCGGGTGGCTCAAGTGGCTGACATGTCCGCCGCGCAGCATCGGATTGTGGCCGGAGTGGTATGCGTCCGGCAGGGAAGGGACGTTCAAAGACGTCGAGAGCGTCGGTTTCATATCGCATGACAAGATTGAAGTCGGCGAGTTGCCGGCAGATTTCTGCGAGTGGCTGAATGCGGGCGAACCACCGGTGCTGATAACTCACGGCACGAGCATTCCGGAGCGAACAGAGTTTTTTCAGGTGAGCGCCGATGGCTGCCGGGCCGCGGGACGACGCGCTGTGATCGTCGCAAAAGACGAAAAGCTTGTCGCCGGCTGCTTAAGTGACACGGTCAAGTACTATCCGTATCTACCCTTCGGAAGTTTGCTGCCCCATCTCTCGGCGATCATTCATCACGGCGGGATGGGCACTTCGGCCCAGGCAATCGCAGCCGGTGTTCCACAACTCATACTTCCTTGTAACTCCGATCGTCCAGACAACGCCGAACGCTTGAAGCAACTGAAAGTCGCCGACTATCTCGCGCCGAGATTCTGGGACGCGAGCACGGTGACTACTGCGTTGCGCAACCTCTTGAACTCCTCTGAAGTGAAGCAGCAGTGCGCAGCAGTTGCGCAGCGCATCTCGCCCGGCGAAGCCGTCAACGCGGCGTGCGACGTGATTGAAGACTTCGGAGAATCGTCACGTATCAACGAACAGGAAGCGAGCCTCGACAAACTACCACCACGCCAACCTGCTGACTCGTTAAGTTTAGTGACGCCCCCTTAACCAGAACAAACTGGATAAAGATTTACAAGATTTTTCAAGATGTATTGGATATCCCGCTATTGTGATCATCCTTGTTCATCTTGAAAAATCTTGTAAATCTTTATCCCCTTTTACCTCACAAAAGAACCACTGCGGAAATCGAAGGAGATCTCTAATCACATGAGCGACGTGAGTAAAATCATCGCCGGCCTCAGACCCGACCAACTGGAAAAGCTGCAACAGCGAATGAACGAGAAGCGCGTTGGACCAGCGCGCACGCGTATACCCGCGCAGCCGCGGACAGAGAATGTTTTTCCGCTCTCGTTTGGGCAGCAGCAATTCTGGGTTCTCAACCGGCTCGAACCTGAGAGTGCGCGTTACAACGTTCCGACCGCCGTGCGTCTCAACGGACAGCTCGACGTCGCGGCGCTCGCGCGCAGCCTCAATGAAGTCGTGCGCCGTCACGAGTCGCTGCGCACAAGTTTCGCTGCCGTGGGCGGGCGGCTGGTGCAGATCATCGAACCCGAGTTGACGCTGAATCTCACTCCGGAGAGTCTTCAACACTTGCCGGAAAGCGAGCGCGAAGCGGAAGTTTGGCGTTTGGGTGCAATCGAGGCAGAGACACCTTTTAACCTGACATACGATCCACTGCTGCGAGTGAAGCTGCTGAAGCTCAGCGACGACGAGCACGTGTTGTTAATCACCACGCATCACATCGTTTGCGACAAGTGGTCGCACGGTGTGTTTATGCAGGAGTTGGCATCACTCTACACTGCCAACGTGCTGGGCCAACCGGCTGTGCTTCCTCCGCTGCCGGTACAAATGGCAGACTTCGCCTGCTGGCAACGTGAATGGTTGCAGGGCGCCGTACTTGACGAGCATCTCGCTTATTGGAAATCGCGATTGGGAGATGCGCCACCCGCACTCGACCTGCCGACGGATCATCCAAGGTCCAGCCCTCAACCTTTCCGAGCCGGCAAACTCCCCTTCGTCGTCAACCGCGAGTTACTGGGCGAACTCAAAGCCCTCGGACAGCGCGAGGAGACCACTCTTTTCATGACGCTGCTCGCCGGCTTCAAGGCCGTGCTTCAGCGTTTCGCGGATCAGGAAAATGGCGTCGTTGCTTTCATTACCGCGAATCGTAACCGGCCCGAGACGGTGAACCTCATCGGACAATTGTCCAACACGCTTCTGCTCAACACCGCTATGGCACCCGCGCAGACGTTCCGCGAGGTACTGGCAACGGTACGCACCGACATGTTGGGCGCTTATGCACATCAGGATCTTCCCTTTGAGCGTTTGGTTGAGGAACTTCAACCGGAGCGCGAGGCGGGCAAGGTGCCGCTCTTCCAGGTCGCTTTCAATCTTCAGAAGGCGCCTCCGGTGGACATGCGGTTGCCGAAGCTTACGCTCACGCCGTTTGAAATCTATCGTGGTCCATTCCATCTCGACATCTATTTCGAGATCGAAGAACGTGACGAGGAACTGGTCGGCACGTGGGAGTACAACGCTGAGCTGTTCGATGACGAAACTATCGAGCGACTGATGGCCGACTACCGGCGACTGCTTGAATTGTGCGCCGCGACGCCCGAACTGAAGCTTGGCGAGTTTGAGTTTCAACCTGAATTGTCGAAGCGCATTGCCGCTAACCGCGCGCGTGATCGCAAGTCGAACATCGCAATCGCGGCCACGTTTACGGCCGAGCCTATCGAGGATGCACTCGCTTTCTGGATGGACACACTGGAGAGTCCTTCAGTTGTCAACTTCGCTCCTTACAATCAAGTTTTCCAACAGTTACTTGATCCTTCGAGCTTGCTGGCGACGAACCGCGACGGCGTCAACGTCTTGCTGGTCCGATTGGAAGATTGGCAACGCTTCACGGCGAGCGACGAAACCGGACTTTCAGCAGAGAAGATCGAGCGCAACGCGCATGAATTGGTGACGCTGCTCAAGGCGGCGGTTGAGCGTGCCGTTGTTCCTTATCTGGTTTGCCTGTGCCCGGCCTCCACCGAGGTGGAAGCCGATCCCGAGAACGCGGCATTGCTGACGCGGGTAGAGAATCTCATCGAGACAGAACTCGAAGCCGTGCGAGGCGTTTATGTCATCACGAGCGACGAGTTGAAGCAGGCTTACGACGTGGGCCAGCGCGACAACCGGCAGAGTGATCGCCTGGGCCACATTCCTTACACGGAAACATTCTTCGCCGCTTTGGGAACGACCATCGCGCGCAAGCTGCATGCGTTACGAAGCGCTCCGTACAAGGTTGTGGTGCTCGATTGTGACCAAACTTTGTGGCGAGGCGTGTGCGCGGAAGACGGGATCCTCGGCGTGTCCGTTGATGCCGCTCACCGCGACCTGCAGGAGTTTATGCTCGCGCAGCATCGCGCAGGCATGCTGCTTTGTTTGTGCAGCCGAAATGAAGAGGCGGACGTCTTCGAGGTCTTTGCGAACCACCCTGACATGGTTCTCAAGCGCGAGCACATTGTGGCGTCGCGTATCAACTGGAAATCCAAATCCGAGAACATCAAGTCTCTCGCCGCGGAGCTACAACTCGCGCTCGACAGCTTTGTGTTTATTGACGATGACCCGGTCGTATGCGCCGACGTCGAGGCGAATTGTCCGGAAGTTTTGACGATAAACCTTATGGACTCGAATGCGCATCTTCGCCGCATGTGGGCTTTCGATCGATTGAAGGTCACTGCCGAGGATCGCCAGCGAACAGACTTCTATCAACAGAATGCGGTCCGCGAGCAACTGCGCCAGAGTGCGCCAAACTTCCAGGAGTTCCTCGCTGGTCTCGAACTCGAGGTCGAAATCTCGCCGCTCTCATCGTCCAACGTTTCGCGCGTTTCGCAGTTGCTGGAAAGGACAACCCAGTTTAATTCGACTGGTCTGCGTCTAACCGAAACTGAGCTTGCGCGTTTGCTTGAGACGAAAGAGACCGAATGTTTGGTAGTGGAGGTTCGCGATCGCTTTGGCGATTACGGGTTGGTCGGTACGGTCCTGTTCAAGACAGCTACAGACGCGCTGGTGGTTGATTCATTCGCGTTGAGTTGCCGCGCGCTCGGGCGTGGTGTCGAACATCGCATGCTCAATGCACTGGGAGCTGCCGCAGCGCGCCACGGCCTCGGGCGTGTGGATGTGCGCTTCATTAAATCAAAACGGAACCGGCCGGCTGAAGAGTTTTTTGTTGGAGTGGGCCAGGAGTTTAGAGAGCAAACACTTGAAGGCGCGCTCTACAAGCTTCCCGCTGAGATCGCCGCCGCGTTTGACTACCGCCCCGACGATGCGGAGCAATCTTCACTGGAAAAACCGGAGGAACGTGCTGAGCTGAACAAGCTCGCACGGACGGGACTCCTACGCCGCATCAGTTCCGAGTTTTCCACGATCGATCAGATTCTTCACGCAGTCGAACTGCATAAACGCCGAGCTCGAACCGGAAGTGGCGAAGCTTTTGTCGCACCGCGCACACCGGTCGAGGAGATCGTCGCCGAGATTTTTCAACAAACACTCGGCGTGGAACGCATCGGTGTCCACGACAACTTCTTCAGGCTCGGCGGCCATTCAGTGCTCGCCACCATGCTCGTCGCGAAAGTGGCCGACAGTTTCGCCATGGACTTGTCGCTGCGGGCCTTCTTCGACGCGCCGACAGTGGCAGCGATGGCTGAAGCCATCGAGCTTTATCAGATCCAGCGCAGCGATTCGGATCTGATCGCCGAACTCGACGACCTCTCCGATGAAGAAGTGAAAGCGCTCCTCGCCAGCGAGGGAGAGTTAGTCAGACAAGAACTTAGCGAGGCTTAAGCGAAGCGCCGCACGGCTTTGCACCAAAAGTCGTTACCTCCTGTCTCGGATCGCTAGAGTAAGAAATTTTCCGCGCAAAGACGCAAAAGCGCAAAGAAGAAAGCCTTTAGAAACGCGATAGCGCTTTGCGTCTTTGCGTGGCAGATCTTTTCGTATTTAGTTTTTCTGCAAAGGGCGCGCCGCACACGAATCTATTAGAAACAAGCTTCTACAGACTTTTTCACACTGAGCCGCACGAAAGAGCAAAACTTTCGTGCGCTTTCGTGTGCTTTCGCGAATCGTCCATCACTCCTCTGGAGCACCAACATGAGTAATACGTCAGGAACCATTGACCGCCTTTCTCCCGAACGCCGCGCGCTGTTGGCTTTGCGCGCTTTGCGCCAGCGCAAACAGGCCGGCAACGCCGATGACCACACCGGTGTTCCTACCGTGCCACGGGTGGGCGGTCCGCAGGCGTTTCCGCTTTCGTTTGCACAGGAGCGGATCTGGTTCCTCGATCAACTTTACCCAGGCAACTCCGGCTACAACATGCCGACTGCGGTCCGACTCCGCGGCCGGCTCGACGTCGCTGCGCTCGAACAAAGCTTTAACGAGATCGTTCGTCGTCACGAAGCGCTGCGCACGTCTTTTTCCGCTGTTGACGGGCGGCCCGTTCAGATGGTTGCGCCATCGCTGGTGGTGCCTTTGCCGGTGGTTGACTTAAGTGACCGCGCTGACGCGCTCGATGAAGCGCACCGGCTGGCTGTGGAAGAAGCTCAACTGCCTTTCGATCTTTCAGCGGGCCCACTCTTGCGCACAACCTTGCTGAGGCTCGCCGCAGACGATCACGTTGCGTTACTCACCATGCATCACATCGTCTCGGACAATTGGTCCATGGGTATCCTCATCAGGGAGATGGCTGCACTCTACGGGGCGTTCCGAGAAGGAAAACCCTCGCCGTTGGCTCAGCCGCGCGTGCAATATCCTGACTACGCGCAGTGGCGACGCGACTCTTTGCAAGGCGACGCCTTCAACGAACAACTCTCCTACTGGAAGCGACAGCTCGGCGGTGAACTTCCCGTGCTCGAGTTGCCATGCGACAACCCGCGCCCGGCGACGCCATCCTTCCGCGGTGACAAACACGAGATCACGTTCTCGAAAGAGTTGACCAGCGCGCTCAAAACCCTCGGCGAACGCGAAGGCGCAACTCTCTACATGACGTTGCTCGCCGCATTTCAAACTTTGCTTTACCGCTACACGGCCCAGGACGACATCTGCGTCGGCATGCCCATCGTCAATCGCCAGAAGCGCGAGCTCGAAGGGCTGATCGGGTTCTTCGTCGATACGCTCGTGCTGCGCACCGACCTTTCCGGCAACCCGAGTTTTCAGGAGTTGCTTGGGCGCGTACGAGAAGTGGCGTTGGGGGCATACGCGCATCAGGACTTGCCGTTTGAAAAGTTAGTTGAAGAACTGCACGTCGCGCGTGACACCGGGCGCCAGCCGCTCTTCCAGGTGATGTTTGTACTTCAGAACGTGCCGCAGGAGACGATGGAACTTCCCGGTCTCAAACTAGAGCCCTTCGACAACGCGCTCGCCGTTGAGATCTTCGATGACCTCAACCTCTCGCTCACGGAAACTCCGCAAGGGCTGGAAGGCACGTTGGAATACAACGCGGACCTGTTTGAGGCAACGACGATCAAACGGCTGGTAGGCCACTTTGAAGAGTTGCTGAAGTCAGTAGTGAGCGATTCGAAAGCATCACTGACGCAACTGCGGTTGCTGAGTGAAACGGAAGAGCAGCAGTTGCTGGAAGGGTTCAATGAGAACTCGCGAGTATGGCCCAACGCGCTGGCAGTGCACGAGGAGTTTGCGCAGCAGGCACAGCGGACGCCGGAGGCAGTGGCGCTGATCTTTGGCGAGCGAGAACTAACTTACCGAGAGTTAGACCAGCAGAGTAATCAACTGGCGAACTATCTGCGGCAACGTGGCGCTGTTACAGATAGCGTAGTCGCGATCAAGTTTGATCGGTCGGCGGAGATGTTCATTGCGATGCTGGCGGTGTTGAAAGCCGGCGCCGCGTATCTGCCGCTGGATCCGGCTTATCCGGCAGACCGACTGGCGTTCATGTGCGAAGACGCGCAGCCGCGACTGTTGTTGACCAGCAGGAACTACTCCAGTGAAAACAACGAAGTCGTCTACGTGGATGATCCGGCAATCGCAGAGTGTTCCACCGAGCCGTTGAATGAAGCGTGTCCGGCAGAAGCGCTGGCTTACGTGATCTATACGTCAGGTTCAACCGGACGTCCGAAGGGTGTGTGTGTCACACATCGAGTGCTGACGAATCTGCTGGCATGGCACCGCGAAACTTTGCTGGGTGGTGTGAACACGCTGGGTTTCGCGTCTATGAGTTTCGACGCGAGCATTCACGAAGCGTTTGCAGCCTGGTATGCGGGCGGAACGTTGGTCGTAGCTGGAGATGAAGAACGGCAGGATGCAGAAGCCCTCGCGCGTTTGATTAGTGAACGACGGATCGCGAAGGCGATCCTCCCGGTAGTGATGTTGCAGCAGCTCGCTGAGAGTGAAGCGGAAGTGCGAGAGCGACTGGACTCGTTGCGGGAAGTGACCACGACGGGTGAGCAGTTGCGAATTACACGCGCGGTGCGTGGATTGTTCAAGTCGGAACTGCGCGAATGTGAATTGCACAATCACTATGGACCATCGGAAACGCACGTTGTAACGGCGCTGCGGTTGAGCCGCGAAGTAGGTGAATGGGCGGCGCATCCGAGTATTGGCGTGCCCGTAGCTGGAGCGCGGATGTACGTGTTGGACCGGGAACTGCGGCCGGTGCCGGAAGGAGTGCGTGGCGAGGTTTACATCGGCGGTGAAGCGCTCGGTCGCGGTTACTGGAAGCGACCGGGTCTGACGGCGGAACGGTTTATCCCTGATCCACATGCAGCGGGAGGAAGGCTATATCGCACGGGAGACGTCGGACGCTGGCTGGCTGGCGGCGAGCTAGAGTATGTGGGCCGTGTGGACCAGCAGGTGAAGGTGCGCGGTTTCCGGATTGAGCCTGGCGAGATTGAAGCGGTGTTGCGCAATGAAGCGCGGGTGAGTGAGGCCGTCGTGATCGCCCGGGAGAGCACGGGCGGCGAGAAGCGTTTGGTGGGTTACGTAGTGGCCGAAGCCGGAGCGAACGTGACGGTGGCCGAGCTACGCGCGTACCTGCTACGAGAGTTGCCCGAGTACATGGTGCCTGGAGTTTTGGTGTTGCTGGAAAGTTTGCCGTTGACGCCGAGCGGGAAGGTGGACCGTGGCGCATTGCCGGACGTGATCGGGCAGAGTGCCGGGCGAGCGGATTACGAAGCAGCGCGGACGCCGGAAGAGGAAGTGCTGTGCGGCATCTGGGCGGAAGTGCTGGGAGTGGAGGGGGTGAGCATCCACGACGACTTCTTCGCGCTTGGTGGCGACTCCATCCAGTCGATGAGAATTGTGGCCCAGGCGCGACGGCTTGGTATCACCCTGACGGTCAAAGAAGTGTTCGAGCGCCCGACGGTTGCGCAGTTGGCCCAGACCGCGCGCATTACTGAACCACGTTCACTTGAGCAAGAAACATCACAGCCTGATCAGACCTCCGAGGATGTTTATCCGCTATCGCCGTTGCAACAAGGCATCCTCTTCCACAGCTTATTTGCTCCAACTTCGGGCGAGTACGTCGAGCAGTTCTGTGGCGAGTGGTTTGGTACTTTCAACGTCGAAGCTTTTCATCTGGCCTGGCAGCAAGTGGTCGCACGACATCCGGCGCTGCGCACTGCTTTCTTTTGGGAAAATCTCAACGAGCCACAGCAGGTAGTTCTTGAACATGTCGAGCTGCCGCTCGAACAATATGATTGGCGCGCAACCGCTGAGCAGGAAGTCCAGTTGCGTGAGTACCTCCGTGCGCAGCAACAGACGCGCATTGACCCCACGCAGGCGCCACTCATGCGTCTCGCGCTGTTTCGACTGGGCGATGAACATTACCGTTTCGCGTGGAGCTATCATCACTTGCTCCTCGACGGTTGGTCTCAGACGATCGTCCTCAAGGAAGTGCGCGAAATATATCAGGCGCTCTGTGATCAGCGGGAAGCGCGACTCGCTTCCTCGCGGCCTTATCGCAACTTTATCGCGTGGATGAGGCAGCAGGATTTGTCGGCCGCCGAAGCATTCTGGCGCGATCATCTCAAGGGTTTTCATACGCCGACGCCTTTACCTGGCGCCGACACGCGCTTTGATCGTTCTTACGAACAGGAAGACAACAAACAACAGCAAGCTTTCGTCTCGGAAGAGACGACCGCCGCCCTCCAAACACTGGCTCGCGAACATCACTTGACGCTCGCTGCGTTGATCCAGGGTGCGTGGTCCATTCTGCTGAGCCGTTATAGCGGGTTGCAGGACGTGTTGTTTGGATTGACGGTAGCCGGCCGTTCTCCTGACTTGCCGGATGTTGAATCGATGGTGGGGCTGTTCATAAATACGCTGCCGTTGAGAGTGCACGTTGAACCGAATGCGTCGTTCATCGAGTGGATCAAGCAAGTGCAGGCGCTTCAAAGTCAAGTACACGAATATGAATACAGTCCACTCGTGCAGGTGCAGAAGTGGAGCGATGTGCCGCCGGGACAACGACTGTTTGACCACTTCATCGTGTTTGAGAACTACGCGGGCAGCGACGAAGAGTCGTGGGCTGGTGAAGACCTGCCTGCCATGCAGACGGGCTATCCACTCTACCTCTCGGTTAAGCCGGGCGCGGCGCTGTCGCTGAAATTTATTTACAGCACCCAGCATTTTTCAGATGCGTCGATCACGCGGCTGCTCGGTCACCTGCGCACGCTCTTGGAAGGTGTGGTACGTGAGCCGGCGAGCGAACTGACTGCGCTGCCGTTACTGACGGCCGCTGAACGCCAGACGTTGCTCATCGACGACAACCAAACGGAACGAGACTTCCCGCTGCAAGTGCCTTTCCATCTTCAGTTTGAAGAGCAAGTCGCAATTGCGCCGGACGCGGTTGCAGTTTGCTGTGACCGTACCAAGCTTTCGTACCGTCAACTTTCACAACTGTCGGATGTGGTGGCGGCGAAGTTGAACGCGAGCGGGCTCGCGAAGGGCGACATTGTCGCGTTACTGGCCGAACGGTCCAGCTACTTCGTTGCTGCCGTGATCGGGATCATGAAAGCCGGAGGAGTTTACCTGCCACTCGATCCGCATCATCCGGCTAACCGGCAAGCATTGATGTTACGGCGCGCCGCGGTAGAGACAGTGATCTGTGCGGAACAGTTTGCTGAACTGTTGGTTGGAGCACGCGAGGAAGCGGACCAAGATGGGCGTCGTTACCGCGTGCTCGACTTTGCCGGCTTGTGCGCAGAGCAGGCGAGTGAAAAGGCGAAGTTTGAACTGCCAGAGGTGACGGCGTCGGATGTCGCCTACATCATCTTCACTTCCGGCTCAACCGGGCAGCCCAAGGGAGCGATGATCGAGCAGGACGGAATGCTCAATCATCTTTATTCGAAGTGCGTCGATCTGGAAATCAACGCTTCTGATGTGGTGGCCCAGAATGCGCCGCAGGGTTTCGACATCTCGGTGTGGCAGATGTTGTCTCCGTTGCTGGTTGGCGCTCGCGTCGAAGTCATCTCTGAAGATGAAGCGCGCGATCCGGCGGCGCTGCTGCAGGCAGTTGAAGCACGTGGCGTGACTGTGCTGGAGACTGTGCCGACGATGCTTCATGCAATGGCTGAGTGGGCGACTGGCAACACAGCGCGGCCAGGTTTGGAAAAGTTGCGGTGGGTGATCTCGAACGCGGAAGCGTTGACCGTTGAGTTGGCCGAACGCTGGATGAGCCTTTATGAACGGCCGCAACTAATGAACACGTGGGGAGCGACTGAGACCTCCGACGACACGATGCACGAGCGTGTGACGCCAGGGAAGTGGAAAGGCCTCGCGTACGTGCCGTTGGGCCAGCGATTGCCGAACGTTCGCGTTTACGTGGTTGACAGTCGGGGCGAGTTAACACCTGCCGGAGTGGTCGGAGAACTGTTGATGGCCGGTGTTTCAGTTGGGCGTGGCTACATCGGCGACCCGGAGCGGACGCAGAAGGCCTTCACCACTGACTACTTGCGCGGCGACGAGGCACGGCTGTACCGGACCGGTGACGTAGTGCGCTGGCTTGAAGGTGGGGCGCTGGAATTCGTTGGGCGAGTGGATGAACAGGTGAAGGTGCGAGGTTTCCGAGTGGAACCCGGCGAAGTTGAGGCAGTGCTGCGCGCGCAGGCAGGAGTGAGCGAAGCGGTAGTGGTCGCGCGGGCGGATGGTGGAAAAGAGAAGCGGCTGGTCGGCTACGTGGTGACACGCCCTGGCAGTGAAGTCAGTGTGGCGGAGTTGCGGGAAGCAGTGCGCGGGCAGTTGCCCGAATACATGGTGCCGAGCGCGGTGGTGGTGTTGGAGAAGTTACCGCTCAACGCGAACGGAAAAGTCGACAAGCGAGCGTTGCCGGAGCCGGAGTATACGGCCGTTGCTGTGAATGCGGACTGTGTTGGACCACGAACGCCGGTTGAAGAAGTGTTGTGTGGGATCTGGAGTGAATTACTGCAGGTTGAGCGCGTCGGGATCAGAGATAACTTTTTCGAGTTAGGCGGGCATTCGTTGCTGGCGACGCAGGCGATGTCGCGAGTGCGTGAAGCCCTGGGAGCGGAGGTGCCGCTGCGCGTGCTGTTTGAATCGCCGACGTTGGAGGCGCTGGCAAGCGAGGTGGAAGCGACACGACGCCGGCAGGAGTTGAAAGCTCCTGCGATTGTGGCGGTGAATCGCGAACAGCCGTTGCCGTTATCGTTCGCGCAACTGCGACTGTGGTTCATGGACCAACTGGAGCCCGCAAACGCGGCGTATAACGTGCCGTCCGCGGTCCGGTTGCTGGGTGACTTGAACGTGGGAGCGCTGGCGGCGTCGCTCAGCGAAGTAGTGCGACGTCATGAGTCACTGCGGACGACGTTCGTGAGTACAGACGCAGAGCCACTGCAGGTGATTGCGCCGGCTGAACCAATGAGTTTGCCGGTTACAGACCTTCGTGGGTTGGCGGAGCGAGAACAGGAAGCGCAACGATTGGCGCACGCGGAAGCGGCGCAGACGTTTGACCTCGCGCGTGGTCCATTAGTGCGCGCTTCGTTGCTCAAACTTGGCGACGAAGAGCACATTCTGTTGTTCACAATGCACCACATCGTTAGCGACGGATGGTCGATGGGAATTCTCGTTAACGAAGTGGCGACGTTGTATGGGGCCTACTTGTCGGGAGCGGAGTCGCCGCTTGAAGAACTGCCGATCCAGTACGGCGACTACGCGGTGTGGCAACGTGAATGGCTGCAGGGCGAAGTGCTGGAGAAGCAACTGTCGTACTGGCGCGGGCAGCTTGCAGGAGCTCCAGCGGTGCTTGAGTTGCCGACTGATCATGCGCGGCCAGTAGTGCAGAGTTTTCGTGGTGCGAAGGAGAGGTTCCGGCTGTCAGCAGAGTTAACGCGTGGAGTTAACGAACTTGGCCGGAGCGAAGGTGTGACGCTGAACATGCTGCTGCTGGCAGCGTTTCAAACGCTGCTGCACCGGTATACAGGACAGGAAGACATCTGTGTGGGTTCGCCGATCGCAAACCGGAACCTGATGGAAACTGAGAAGGTGATCGGGTTTTTCCTGAACACGCTCGTGCTGCGGACGAACCTGTCAGGACAGCCGAGTTTTCGGGAAGTGCTGAAGCGAGTAAGAGAAGTAGCACTGGGTGCTTATGCGCATCAGGACCTGCCGTTTGAAAAGCTCGTGGAAGAGATGGACGTAGCGCGAGACACGGGACGGCAGCCGTTGTTCCAGGTGATGTTCGCAATGCAGAACGCGCAGCCGATGACCTTGACGATGCCCGGGTTGAAGCTGGAAGAGACAGTAGATAACGAGACGGCGACGGCGAAGTTTGACCTGAACCTGTTCGTGGCGGAGAACCCGGAAGGGCTGGAAGGCACACTGGAATACAGTACGGACTTGTTTGAGGCAGCGACGATCAAGCGGCTGATGGGCCACTTTGAAGAGTTGCTGCAGTCAGTGGTGAGTGACCCAACGACATCGGTGACGCGACTGCGATTGCTGAGTGAAACAGAAGAGCAGCGGTTGTTGGAAGGGTTCAATGAGAACTCGCGAGTATGGCCCAGTGACTTGTCTCTGCATGAGGAGTTTACGCAACAGGCAGAGCGGACGCCGGACGCAATCGCCCTCGTGTTTGGGGAGCGAGAGCTGAGCTACCGGGAACTGGAAGAGGAAGCGAACCGGCTGGCGCGTTACCTGATGAGTCGCGGAGCGGGACGCGAGACGCTGGTGGGGATCGAGTTGGAACGATCGGCGGAGATGTTTGTGGCGCTGCTGGCAGTACTGAAGACGGGCGCGGCGTATCTGCCGTTGGATCCGTCGTATCCGGCAGAGCGAGTGAAGTACATGTGCGAGGACGCGCAACCGAAGTTGTTGCTGACAGAGCAACGGTTGGTGCAGCGAGTGAGTGGATGTGAAGTCATCTGTCTGGATGATGAGGAAACGCAACGAGCGATCAGCGAGTGCGCCAGTGAAGCTATAACCGAAGGCACGGAGCTGAACTCCCTTGCATATGTGATCTACACGTCGGGATCGACGGGGCGGCCGAAAGGTGTATGCGTCACGCATGGGTTGATGAAGAACCTGCTGGGCTGGCACCGCGAAACGCTGCTGGGCGGAGTGAACACGCTGGGGTTTGCGTCATTGAGTTTCGACGCCAGCATCCACGAAGCGTTTGCGGCGTGGTACACGGGCGGTGCGTTGGTGGTAGCTGAGGAAGAGATACGCCGTGATGCCGCGGCCCTCGCGCGATTGATCGGCAGTAGAAAGATCGAGAAGGCGATATTGCCGGTGGTGCTGTTGCAACAGTTGGCGGAGAGTGATGCTGACGTGCGTGATCAATTGCGTTCGTTACGTGAGTTGACCACCACCGGCGAGCAGTTGCGGATCACGCGAGCGGTGCGTGCACTATTCGCGGGAGAGCTGCAAGAGTGTGAGTTGCACAACCACTATGGACCATCTGAGACGCACGTAGTGACTGCGTACGAGTTGGGACGTGAGCCGGAAGAGTGGGCGGCGCACCCGAGCATCGGGAGACCGGTGGCAGGAGCGCGCTTGTATGTGTTGGACCAGGAACTGCGGCCGGTGCCGGAAGGAGTGAGAGGAGAGGTCTACATCGGAGGCGAGGCGGTTGGCCGCGGCTACTGGAACCGCCCATCGCTGACGGCTGAACGATTTATTCCCGATCCGTATGAAAACGGCGGGCGGTTATATCGCACCGGAGATGTGGGGCGTTGGCTGGCGAATGGCGAGCTCGAATATGTGGGCCGAGTGGACCAGCAGGTGAAGATCCGCGGGTTCCGGATCGAGCCGGGAGAGATCGAGGCAGCGCTGCGCCGGCATGAAAAAGTTAGTGAAGCAGTGGTGGTGGTGCGGGAAGGAGCGCGCGGCGAGAAGCGTTTAGTGGGCTATGTGGTGAGTGAGGCAGGCGAGCGGGTGACGGTGAGCGAGTTGCGGGAGCATCTGTTGCGCGAGTTGCCGGAGTACATGGTTCCGGGAGCGATCGTGCAGTTGGAAAAGTTACCGGTGACGCCGAGTGGGAAAGTGGACCGAGGCGCGTTACCGGAGGTGACGGGAGAGAGTGTCGAAGGACGCGAGTACGAAGGTGGACGGACGCCGGTAGAAGAAGTGTTGTGCGCCATTTGGGGAGAAGTGTTGGGAGTGGAGCGAGTGAGCATTCACGACGACTTCTTCGCGCTTGGCGGACACTCGTTGTTGGCAACGCAGGCGATGTCGCGAATCAGGCGGGCGTTCAATATTGAGTTGCCGCTGCGGAGTTTGTTCGAGACGACGACGGTTGCGAGGTTAGCAGAAAGAGTGGCGGAAGAGTTGTTGCGAAGAGAAGGCGTTGCAGCACAACCGCAGGACTTGGAGCCGGTGAGCCGTGAGGGCGCGCTGCCGCTTTCGTTTGCGCAACAGCGATTGTGGTTCATCGACCAGATGGAGCCAGGGAACCCGTTCTACAACATTCCGATGGTGGTGCGACTGAAAGGTGACCTGAGGGTCGAAGCGCTGGAGCGGACGGTGACCGAGATCGTGCGGCGTCATGAGTCGTTGCGGACGAGTTTCGCGATCAGAGATGGAGAACCGGTGCAGGTGATCTCACTGGCTGGGCCAGTGAGTTTGCCGGTAACAGACCTGAGTGAGTTGGTTGGGGATGAACGGGAGCAGGAAGCGAGCCGGTTAACGCAGGCGGAGGCGGAGCGATCGTTTGATCTGTCTAATGGACCATTGCTGCGAGCGTCGCTGTTGCGACTGGCAGCAGACGAACACATCGCGTTGCTGACGATGCACCACATCGTGAGTGACGGCTGGTCGATGGGCGTGCTGGTCAACGAAGTGGCGACGCTCTATCGCGCTTACAGTGTGGGCGAAGAGTCGCCGTTAGAAGAGTTGACGATCCAGTATGCGGATTACGCGGCGTGGCAGCGCGAGTGGTTGCAGGGCGAAGTCCTCGACAATCAGCTCAGCTACTGGAAGCAGCAGCTTGCGGGAGCACCGGCAGTGCTGGAATTGCCGACGGATCATGCGCGACCTGCAGTGCAGAGTTACCGGGGCGCGAGTGAGTCGTTCGAGTTGTCGGCGGAGCTGACGAGTAAGTTGGAGCAGTTGAGCCGGCGCGAAGGAGTAACGTTGTACATGACGTTGCTGGCGGCGTTTCAGACGTTGCTGTATCGCTACACGGGTCAAGCAGACATCGTGGTGGGATCGCCGATCGCGAACCGCACGCGAGTAGAAACAGAAGCTCTGATCGGATTCTTCATCAACATGCTGGCGCTGCGTGGGCGGTTGAATGGTGAGATGAGTTTTGCGGCACTGCTGGGCCAGGCGCGGGAAGTGACGCTGGGAGCGTATGCGCACCAGGATCTGCCATTCGAGAAACTGGTGGAAGAGTTGCAGCCGGAGCGGAGTTTGAGTCATTCACCAATCTTCCAGGTGATGATGGTGCTGCAAAACGCGCCGGGCGCAGAGTTGGAATTGCCAGGTTTGCGGATCAGCGCAATCGAAGAAAGCATTGGAGTGTCGAAGTTAGATCTGAACCTGTCGCTGATTGAGACGGGAGCGGGTTTGCTGGGTGGGTTGGAATACAACACCGACCTGTTTGAGCGAGAGACGATCAAACGGATGGTGCGGCACTTCGAGCGAGTGCTGGAGGCAGTCGTCTGCGAACCGCAGCAACAGCTATCGGCAATCGCGATGCTGGATGAAGCGGAACAACAGAAATTGCTGATTGAGTTCAACCCGAGTGGGAAGTATCGGAATGACAAGAACGTGCACGAGTTGTTCGAAGAGCAGGTGGCGCAAACACCTGACGCGGTGGCGTTAGTGTTTGATGAGCAGAGCCTGACGTATCGGGAGTTAAACGAGCGAGCGAATCAGTTAGCAGCGTACTTGCAGGAGCTGGGTGTGGGACCGGAAGTACCGGTGGCAGTACTGATGGAGCGTAGTTTGGAGCTGGTGGTCAGCTTACTCGCGGTGTTGAAAGCCGGCGGTGCGTATTTGCCGCTGGACGCCGATTATCCATCTGAGCGGCTGGCGTTCATGTGTGAAGACGCGGGGGTGCGATTCGTGCTGACGCAGGAACGCTTCGTCGCTGATGCACGTGCATACGCGCAGGTAGTGTGTGTGGACACGGAATGGGAAAGCATTGCGCAGGCGCGCACGTTCACGCCCGCGGTCGTGTCGCCGGACGCACTCGCCTACATCATGTACACGTCGGGTTCAACCGGCCGCCCGAAAGGCGTGAGCGTTACTCATCGCGGGATAGTGCGATTGGCTCATCGTCCTTCATTCATCTCTGTTTCTCCTGACGACACCTTCGTGCTGTTGGCCCCGGTGACCTTTGACGCCTCGACGTTGGAACTGTGGGCGTCGCTGTTGAACGGAGCGCGACTGGTAATCGCGCCGCCGCAGGCGTTGTCGCTGGCGGAGTTGGGAAGATTGTTGGCCCAACACGAGGTGAGCGTGTTGTGGCTGACAGCCGGACTGTTCCACTTGATGGTGGAAGAACGAGTGACAGACCTGGCAGGCGTGCGCGAGATGTTAGCAGGTGGTGACGTGGTCTCGGCGCCGGCAGTGCAGCGACTGTTAGAGACAGCGCCCGGGCTGCGTTTCAGCAACGGTTATGGACCAACGGAGAACACGACCTTCACCTGTTGTCATGCGGTGGAAGCAGTGAGTGCCGTGGGAGCAACAACGCCAATTGGCCGGCCGATCACGGGCACGCAGGTTTATGTGCTGGATGCAAATCTCAAGTTGGTAGCGCAGGGAGTAGTCGGAGAGTTGTACACGGGCGGTGCAGGCCTGGCACGCGGCTACCTGGGAAGAGCGGGGCTGACAGCGGAGCGGTTTGTGCCGAATCCGTATGGGGAGCCGGGCGCACGTTTATATCGGACAGGCGACCTTGTGCGTTGGGTTGAAGGTGGGATGCTGGAGTTCGTGGGCCGAGTGGACGAGCAGGTGAAGGTGCGCGGCTTCCGAATTGAGTTGGGAGAGATCGAGGCGGCGCTGCTTGCGAATGGAAAAGTAAGTGAGGCGGTGGTGGTAGCGCGCGCAGATGAGAGTGGTGAGAAGCGGCTGGTGGGATATGTAGTCGGAGTGGAGGGCGAGCCGGTCAGCGGTACGGAGTTAAGAGAGCATCTGCTGGAACGACTGCCGGAGTACATGGTGCCGAGCGCAGTAGTGGTGCTGTCGGAGTTCCCACTGAACGCGAACGGAAAGGTCGACAAACGCGCGCTTCCAGACGTGGAGCTTGCGACGGCCGTGGACTATGTAGGACCACGAACGCCAATTGAAGAGATGCTATGCGGCATCTGGAGTGAGTTACTCCGAGTGGAACGTGTGGGCATCAACGACAACTTCTTTGAGTTGGGCGGACATTCGTTGCTGGCGACGCAGGCGATGTCGAGACTACGTGAAGCATTTGGGGCGGAGGTACCGCTGCGAGTGCTGTTTGAGTCTCCGACGGTCGAGTCGCTGGCCCAGGAGATTGAAGCCGTCCGCCGCGGCGAGCAAGGATTGATAGCTCCTCCGATTGTCGCGGTGAATCGCGAACAGGCGTTGCCGTTATCGTTCGCGCAGCAGCGGCTGTGGTTCATCGATCAGTTAGAGCCGACAAACGCGGCGTATAACGTGCCGCTCGCGATGCGCTTGACTGGAAGCTTAAACGTTGAGGCATTCGAGCGAACGTTGAGTGAAGTATTCCGGCGTCATGAGTCGTTGCGGACGACATTTGTCAGCCCGGCGGGAGAGCCGCTACAGGTGATTATGCCGGCTGGACCAGTGAGTTTGCCGGTTACAGACCTTCGCGAGTTGCCGGCGGACGAGCGAGAACGCGAAGCGCTCAGGTTGACGCACGCTGAGGCGCAGCGGCCGTTTGATCTATCTACCGGCCCGGTGGCGCGAGCTTCGTTACTTCAGCTTTCGGATGAGGAGTACATCGTCCTCTTCACGATGCACCACATCATCAGCGACGGGTGGTCGCTGGCCGTGCTGATCAACGAGGTGGCGACGATATACGAGGCGTATTTGTCGGGTGCGGAGTCGCCGCTCGAAGAACTGCCGATCCAGTACGGCGACTACGCGGTGTGGCAACGTGAATGGCTGCAGGGTGAAGTGCTTGAGAATCAACTGTTGTACTGGCGGCAGCAGCTTGAACGAGCGCCGGCAGTGCTGGAGTTGCCGACTGATCATGCGCGGCCGCCAATGCAGAGTTTCCGCGGTGCAAGTGAGTCGTTTCGACTGCCTGCGGACTTAAGCCGCGAGCTGCAGGAGTTGAGTCGTCGTGAAAACGTCACACTCTATATGACTCTGCTGGCAGCGTTTCAGACGCTGCTGTACCGGTATACGGGACAGGAAGACATCTGTGTGGGTTCGCCGATCGCAAACCGGAACCTGGTGGAAACGGAGAAGGTGATCGGGTTCTTCCTGAACACCCTCGTGTTGCGAACCAACCTGTCAGGACAGCCAAGTTTTCGGGAAGTGCTGAAACGAGTAAGAGAAGTTGCGCTGGGTGCTTATGCGCATCAGGACCTGCCGTTTGAAAAGCTCGTGGAAGAGATGGACGTAGCGCGAGACACGGGACGGCAGCCGTTGTTCCAGGTGATGTTCGCAATGCAGAACGCACAGCCGATGACCTTGACGATGCCCGGGTTGAAGCTGGAGGAGTCGGTAGATAACGAGACGGCGACGGCGAAGTTTGACCTGAACCTGTTCGTGGCGGAGAACCCGGAAGGGCTGGAAGGCACACTGGAATACAGCACTGACTTGTTTGAGGCAGCGACGATCAAGCGGCTGATGGGCCACTTTGAAGAGCTGCTGCAGTCAGTGGTGAGTGACGCGACGACATCTGTGACTCAGTTGCGGATGCTGAGTGAAGCGGAAGCGCAGCGGTTGTTGGAAGGGTTCAATGAGAACTCAAGAGTATGGCCCAGTGACTTGTCTCTGCATGAGGAGTTTACGCAACAGGTAGAGCGGACACCGGAGGTAATCGCGCTGGTGTTTGGGGAGCGAGAACTGAGCTACCGGGAACTGGAAGAGGAAGCGAACCGGTTGGCGCGATATCTGAAGAGTCGCGGAGCGGGACGCGAGACGCTGGTGGGGATCGAGTTGGAACGATCGGCGGAGATGTTTGTGGCGCTGCTGGCGGTGTTGAAGACAGGCGCGGCGTATCTGCCGCTGGATCCGTCTTATCCGGCAGAGCGAGTGAAGTACATGTGCGAGGACGCGCAACCGAAGTTGCTGCTGACGGAGCGACGGTTGGTGCAGCGAGTGAGTGGATGTGAAGTCATCTGTCTGGATGATGAGCAAACACAACGAGCGATCAGCGTGTGCGCGGGTGAAGCAGTGGGTGGCGAGTTCTTGCCCGAGATGCTGGCGTATGTGATCTACACGTCAGGATCGACGGGGCGGCCGAAAGGCGTGTGCGTCACGCATGGGTTGATGAAGAACCTGCTGGGTTGGCACCGGGAAGCGACGCTCGGCGAGGTCAACACACTTGGGTTCGCATCGTTGAGTTTCGACATGAGCATCTACGAAGCGTTTGCGGCATGGACCACAGGCGGCGCATTGGTGGTGGCTGATGAAGAGACACGCCGTGACGCGGCGGCACTAGCGCAACTGATCGGGAGCCGAAAGATCCAGAAGGCGATGCTGCCGGTGCTGATGTTGCAGCAGTTAGCCGAGTTGGAAGCTGATAAGCGGGCTGAGTTGAGTTGCCTGCGGGAAGTGATAACCGCTGGCGAGCAGTTGCGGATCACCCGAGCGGTGCGCGGGTTGTTTACTGGTGAACTGCATGAATGTGAGTTGCAAAATCACTATGGACCAGCAGAGACGCACGTCGTAACGGCGTTGCCGTTAAGCCGGCAAGTGAATGAGTGGGCCGCGCACCCGAGCATCGGTGTGCCGGTAGCCGGCGCGCGGTTGTACGTGTTGGACCAGAATCTGCGACCGGTGCCGGAAGGCGTACGTGGGGAGATCTACATCGGCGGTGAGGCGGTTGGCCGGGGTTACTGGAAACGCCCGTCGCTGACCGCGGAACGATTCATTCCTAATCCGTTTGAAAACGGCAGGCGGTTATATCGCACCGGAGATGCTGGACGTTGGCTGGCCGGTGGCGAGCTGGAGTATGTCGGACGAGTGGACCAGCAGGTGAAGATACGCGGATTCCGAATTGAGCCGGGAGAAATTGAGGCGGTACTGCGCAATGAACCGCGCGTGAGTGAAGCGGTGATCGTAACGCGCGACACGAGCGGCGAGAAACGATTGGTGGGCTACGTAGTAGCAGAGCCCGGGGCCACGGTGACGGTGGCGGAACTGCGCGCGCATCTGCGACAAGAGTTGCCGGATTTTATGGTGCCCGGAGTGTTAGTGCTGCTTGAGAGTTTGCCGTTGACGCCGAGTGGGAAGTTAGACCGGCGTGCACTGCCTGAGGTGGATGAGCCAGGCGCCGGTAACGATGAATACGAAGCAGCGCGGACGCCGGTAGAAGAAGTGTTGTGCGGGATCTGGGGAGAAGTGTTGGGAGTGGAGCGAGTGAGCATTCACGACGACTTCTTCGCACTCGGAGGACACTCGCTGCTGGCGACGCAGGCGATGTCGCGAATCAGGCGGGCGTTCAATATTGAACTGCCGCTGCGGAGTTTGTTTGAGACAACGACGGTGGCGGAGTTGGGCGAGAAAGTAGCGGAAGAGTTGTTGCGACGAGAGGGAGTTGAAGCGCAACCGCAGAAGTTGTCGGCGGTGAGCCGGGATGGCGTGCTGCCGCTTTCGTTTGCGCAACAGCGACTGTGGTTCATCGATCAGCTCGAGCCGGGCGGCGTTGGATATAACCTGCCGACAGCGATGCGGCTGAAGGGCGAGTTGAAGGTCGAAGCGCTGGAACGGACGGTGACCGAGATCGTGCGGCGGCATGAGTCGTTGCGGACGAGCTTCGCAGTCAATGAAGGAGAGCCGGTGCAGGTGATCTCGCCGGTTGGACCAGTCAGTTTGCCGGTTATAGACCTGAGTGAGTTGGCGACGGATGAACGCGAGCAGGAAGCGAGCCGGTTAACGCACGCGGAAGCGCAGCAACCGTTCGACTTGTCGAATGGACCGTTGTTTAGAATGTCGTTGTTGCGTTTGGCAGCGGACGAGCACATCGCGTTGCTGACGATGCACCACATCGTGAGTGATGGTTGGTCGATGGGCGTGCTCGTCAATGAAGTGGCAACGTTGTATGGCGCGTACAGTGCGGGCGAAGAGTCGCCGTTGGCGGAGTTGCCGATCCAGTATGCGGACTACGCGGCGTGGCAGCGCGAGTGGTTGCAGGGCGAAGTGCTCGAGAGTCAGTTGAGCTACTGGAAGCAGCAGCTTGCGGGAGCGCCGGCAGTGCTGGAGTTGCCGACGGATCATGCGCGGCCAGCGGTGCAGAGTTACCGCGGCACGAGTGAATCGTTTGAGCTATCGGCTGAGTTGACGCGCAAACTGGAGCAGTTGAGCCGGCGCGAAGGAGTGACGCTTTACATGACGCTGCTGGCGGCGTTTCAGACGTTGCTGTATCGCTACACCGGACAGAAAGACCTCGTCATCGGAACCAGCATCGCGGAACGTACGCGCGTGGAGACGGAAGGACTGATTGGTCTCTTCGTCAACATGTTGCCATTGCGCGGGCGACTTAGCGGTGAGATGAGCTTCGCGACACTGTTGGGCCAGGCGCGAGAAGTAACGCTGGGAGCGTATGCGCACCAGGAGCTGCCGTTTGAGAAGCTGGTGGAAGAGTTGCAGCCGGAGCGGAGTTTGAGTCATGCGCCAATCTTCCAGGTGATGATGGTGCTGCAAAACGCGCCGGGCGGAGAGTTGGAGTTGCCGGGATTGCGTCTTACTCCGTTGGAAGGCAGCGGGACGGTGGCAAGGTTTGATCTGAACCTATCGCTGGTCGAAACCGGAAATGGAATGTTGTGCGGGTTGGAATACAACACCGACCTGTTTGAGCGAGAGACGATCAAACGGATGGTGCGGCACTTCGAGCGGGTGTTGGAGGCTGTTGTTTTCGAACCGCAGCAACAGCTATCGGCGATCGAGATGCTGGATGAAGTTGAACGACAGCAACTGTTGTTGGATTTCAACCCGAGTGCGGAGTACAGGCATGACAAGAGCGTACACGAGCTATTTGAGGAGCAAGTGGCGCTGACGCCTGATGCCGTAGCGCTAGTGTTTGATGATCAGATATTGACGTATCGGAAATTGAACGAGCGGGCGGAGCAGTTAGCTGCGTACATGCAGGAATTGGGCATTGGACCAGAGGTACCTGTAGGAGTACTGATGGAGCGCAGCCTGGAATTGGTAGTTAGTTTGCTCGCGGTGTTGAAGGCCGGCGGTGCGTATTTGCCGCTGGATCCTGAATACCCGTCGGAGCGGCTTTCGTTCATGCTCGCAGACGCCGGCGTGTTGGTGATCTTGACTCAGGAACGACTGGCAGAAGAGCTGCCGGCAAACTGGGCGCAGGTAGTGTGTGTAGACACGGAATGGGAAAGCATTGCGCAGGCGCGACCGTTCACGCCCGCGGCCGTGTCGCCCGATTCGCTCGCCTACATCATGTACACGTCGGGTTCAACCGGCCGCCCGAAAGGCGTGAGCGTTACTCATCGCGGAATAGTGCGATTGGCTCATCGTCCTTCATTCATCTCTGTTTCTGAGAATGACACCTTTGTGCTGTTGGCGCCCGTGACGTTCGACGCCTCGACGTTGGAACTGTGGGCATCGCTGTTGAACGGAGCGCGACTGGTAATCGCGCCGCCGCAGGCGTTGTCGCTGGCGGAGTTGGGAAGATTGTTGGCCCAACACGAGGTGAGCGTTCTGTGGCTGACAGCCGGACTGTTCCACTTGATGGTGGAAGAGCGAGTGACAGATCTGGCGGGCGTGCGCGAGATGTTAGCAGGTGGTGACGTGGTCTCGGCGCCGGCGGTGCGGCGACTGTTGGCGGCTGTGCCTGGGTTGCGTTTCAGCAACGGTTATGGACCAACGGAGAACACGACCTTCACCTGTTGTCATGCGGTGGAAGCAGTGAGTGCCGTGGGAGCAACAACGCCAATTGGCCGGCCGATCACGGGCACGCAGGTTTATGTGCTGGATGCAAATCTCAAGTTGGTAGCGCAGGGAGTAGTCGGAGAGTTGTACACGGGCGGTGCAGGCCTGGCACGCGGCTACCTGGGAAGAGCGGGCCTGACGGCGGAGCGGTTTGTGCCGAATCCGTATGGGGAGCCGGGCGCACGTTTATATCGGACTGGTGACCTTGTGCGTTGGGTTGATGGCGGATTGTTAGAGTTCGTGGGCCGCGTGGACGAGCAGGTGAAGGTGCGCGGCTTCCGAATTGAGTTGGGAGAGATCGAGGCGGCGCTGCTTGCGAATGGAAAAGTAAGTGAGGCGGTGGTGGTAGCGCGCGCCGATGAGAGTGGTGAGAAACGGCTGGTGGGATATGTAGTCGGAGTCGAGGGCGAGCCGGTCAGCGGTGCGGAGTTAAGAGAGCATTTGCTGGAACGGCTGCCGGAGTACATGGTGCCGAGCGCAGTAGTGGTGTTGTCGGAGTTCCCACTGAACGCGAACGGAAAGGTCGACAAACGCGCGCTGCCCGAGGTTGAGCGGCACGTTGGTGAGGAGAGCGACTTTAGGCAGGCGCGAACACCGGTGGAAGAAGTGCTGTGCGGTATTTGGGCGGAAGTGTTGCGAGTGGAGCGAGTGGGCATCAACGACAACCTTTTCGAGTTAGGCGGGCATTCGCTTTTAGGCACGCAGATCATTTCCCGTGTCCGTGAAGCGTTCCAGGTTGAAGTGCCGCTGCGGGTGTTGTTCGAGTCGCCGACGGTCGAGGCCCTTGCTGATCATCTGGAAATGATGTTGAAGAGTGAAGCCGGACTAAATGCGCCGCCGGTAGAGCCGCGGTCACGAGAATCTGCACCAGCTCTTTCGTTCGGGCAACAACGATTGTGGTTCATCGATCAGATGGAGCCGGGGAACTCGTTCTATAACATTCCGGTAGTGGTGCGGCTGACTGGTGAACTGAGGGTCGAAGCGCTGGAACGAACGGTGAACGAGATC
Organism: uncultured Acidobacteriota bacterium; assembly: GCA_963708055.1. GTDB lineage: Bacteria > Acidobacteriota > Blastocatellia > Pyrinomonadales > Pyrinomonadaceae > PSRF01. The sequence continues at coordinate 6,198,548 of OY970193.1, forward strand.
GTGCGGCGTCATGAGTCGTTGCGGACGAGCTTCGCAGTCAGTGGTGGAGAGCCGATACAGGTGATCTCGCCGGCTGGACCAGTGAGTTTGCCGGTAACAGACCTGAGTGGGCTTGCGGCGGATGAACGCGAGCGGGAAGCGAGCCGGTTAACGCAGGCGGAGGCGGAGCGATCGTTTGATCTGTCTAATGGACCATTGTTGAGAGCGTCGCTGTTGCGACTGGCAGCGGACGAACACATCGCGTTGTTGACGATGCACCACATCGTGAGTGATGGCTGGTCGATGGGCGTGCTGGTCAACGAAGTGGCGACGCTCTATCGCGCTTACAGTGCGGGCGAAGAGTCGCCGTTAGAAGAGCTGGCGATCCAGTATGCAGACTACGCGGCGTGGCAGCGCAACTGGTTGCAGGGCGAAGTCCTCGACAATCAGTTGAGCTACTGGAAGCAGCAGCTTGCAGGAGCGCCGGCAGTGCTGGAGTTGCCGACGGACCATGCGCGGCCTGCAGTGCAGACTTACCGGGGCGCAAGTGAGTCGTTCGAGCTATCGGCGGAGCTGACGAGTAAGTTGGAGCAGTTGAGCCGGCGCGAAGGAGTAACGCTGTACATGACTCTGCTGGCAGCGTTTCAGACGTTGCTGTATCGCTATACGGGTCAAGCAGACATCGTGGTGGGATCGCCGATCGCGAACCGCACGCGAGTAGAAACAGAAGCGCTAATCGGATTCTTCATCAACATGCTGGCGCTGCGTGGGCGGCTGAATGGCGAAATGAGTTTTGCGGCACTGCTGGGCCAGGCGCGCGAAGTGACGCTGGGAGCGTATGCGCATCAGGACTTGCCATTCGAGAAACTGGTGGAAGAGTTACAGCCGGAGCGGAGTTTGAGTCATTCACCAATCTTCCAGGTGATGATGGTGCTGCAAAACGCGCCGGGCGGGGAGTTGGAATTGCCGGGGCTGCGCATTGGCACGGTGGATGGCGGCGGGTCCGTGGCGAAGTTTGACCTGAACCTGTCGTTGCTTGAGATGGGAGGAGGAATGCTGGGCGGGTTGGAATACAACACCGACCTGTTTGAGCAAGAGACGATCAAGCGGATGGTGCGGCACTTCGAGCGAGTGCTGGAGGCGGTCGTCTGCGAACCACAGCAGCAGCTATCGGCGATCGCGATGCTGGATGAAGACGAGCAACAGCAGTTGCTGGTGGAGTTCAACCAGACTTCGGGTGCGGAGTACAGGCGGGACAAGAGCGTGCACGAGCTGTTCGAGGAGCAGGTGGCGCGGACGCCGGACGCGGTCGCGGTGGTGTTTGAAGACGAGAGCTTGACGTATCGGGAGTTGAACGAGCGGGCGAATCAGTTAGGTGCGCACTTGCAGGAGTTGGGCGTGGGACCGGAAGTATTGGTCGGAGTGATGATGGAGCGCAGTTTGGAGTTGGCAGTCAGTTTGTTGGCGGTGTTAAAGGCCGGCGGCGCCTATTTGCCGCTGGACGCAGAATATCCATCCGAGCGCCTGGCGTTCATGTGTGCAGACGCAGGAGTGCGTTTGCTGCTGACGCAAAGTGGATTGGCGGCGACGCTGCGGAGCGAGGCGGTAAAGGTGCTGGAGGTTGATGTAGAGCGGGAGAAGATCGCCCGACGAAGTGGGAGCGATTTGAAGAGCGGTGTGGCGGGAGAGAACGCCGCCTATGTGATCTACACATCGGGATCGACGGGGCGTCCAAAGGGCGCGTTGATAACCCACAACAATCTGAGAAACCACATGCTCTGGATGCAGGAACAGTATCCGCTCGGGGCAGAAGACGCGGTGTTGCAAAAGACAGCCATCAGCTTCGACGCGTCAGTGTGGGAGTTTTACGCGCCGCTGTTGGCCGGGGCGCGCCTGGTGCTGGCGCGACCTGGGGGACAGCATGACCTTGCGTACCTGGCCAAGGTGATCTCGGCGCAGCAGGTGACGGTGTTGCAAGTGGTGCCGGCGCTGCTGCGAGCGCTGTTGAGTGAGAATAGTTTTGCTCAGTGTGGCAGTTTGCGCCGCGTGTTCAGCGGGGGCGAAGTGCTGATGAGGGAACTGCAAGGTCAGTTAGCTGAAGTCCTGGATGTTCAGCTCATCAATCTGTATGGGCCAACCGAAACTACGATCCAGGTGCTGGCATGGAACTGCGAGAAGGGTAGCAGCGAGCGGGCAGTGCCGCTGGGTCGGCCGCTCAGTAATGTGAAGGTTTACGTGCTGGACGAATCGCTACAGTCGGCGCCGGTTGGAGTGTGCGGAGAGATTTACGTAGGCGGGGCGGCGGTTGGACGAGGCTACGTGAGACGGCCGGGGTTGACTGCGGCGCGGTTTGTGCCGGACCCATACAGCGCGACGGCGGGAGCGCGGCTCTACCGGACAGGAGATCTGGGACGGTGGCGTGGCGATGGAGTGATGGAGTATGTGGGGCGCGTAGACGAGCAGGTCAAGGTGCGAGGGTTCCGGATCGAGTTGGGAGAGATCGAGACGGTACTGCGAGACCACCGATCGGTGCGGGAGGCAGTAGTGATTACGCGTGGAGATGGCGCGGGAGGTAGCCGGTTGATTGGCTATGTTGTGCCTGAGGGACAGGAGCCGACAAACGAAGAGTTGCGCTCGCATCTATTGCAGAAGGTTCCGGATTACATGGTACCGACGGTGTTTATGATGCTGGAGGAGTTGCCGCTGAACGCGAGCGGCAAGGTGGACCGCCGAGGGCTGCCGGAAGTTGAACGGCAGATGGGCCGTGAGGGCGAGTACGAGGCGCCGCGGACACCGGTCGAAGAAGTAATGTGCGGCATCTGGGCAGAGGTTCTGCAGGTGGAACGAGTCGGCATCAGAGAGAGCTTCTTTGATCTTGGTGGACATTCACTCTTGGCAATGCAGGTGATCGCGCGAGTGCGCGCAGAGTTTGGCGTGGAGATCAACGTGCGAGACTTCTTCCTGACGCCGAATGTTAAAGGGATTGCGCTGAGTGTCGTGCGTGCCCAGGGAGAAGCGACTGCCGGTGGGGAGGAGGAGTTAGACCGCTTGCTCGCGGAATTGGAAGAGTCGTCGCTCGAGGATCTCGAGCAGCAGTTAGCCGGGTAAAGAAGTAACGACAATAAAGCACAAAGGGCACAAGACGTTCGCTGAACGTTTTGTGCTCTTTGTGCTTTATTGTCGTTAACCAAATAAATTGTGGATGAACGAGACGATCCAGAACGAGACGGCGGCGACAAGGGCGGCTGCGGGGATGGTGAGAACCCAGGCCCAGACGATGCGCCCGGCGACCCCCCATTTCACTGCCGATAATCTACGAGTTGCGCCGACGCCGACAATCGCGCCGGTGATCGTGTGTGTGGTTGAAACGGGAGTGCCGGTGACGGTGACGTAAGCGAGCGTCATCGCCGCGGCGGTCTCGGCGCAGAAGCCACCGACGGGTTTGAGTTTTGTGATTCGGGTTCCCATTGTGCGCACGATGCGCCAGCCGCCGGAAAGCGTGCCGAGGGCGATGGCGGCATGTGCTGCAAGCACCACCGTAGTGGGAATCTCTTTTAGTGATCCATCGGGGTTATAGTGCATTCCCCAAACTCCACCGGCGGTGAGTACCGCGGTGATAATTCCCATCGTTTTTTGTGCGTCGTTACCGCCGTGGCCCAGCGAGAAGGCGGCGGCTGAGAAAAGCTGACCACGCCGAAAGATCTTGTCAACACGTGATGCTGAAAAGCGCCGGAAGATCCAGTAGACCATGACCATCAGGATAAAGCCCGACAACATGCCGATCATCGGCGACAACACGATGAACTTCAGGGTGCGAAACCAAACTTCCGGTTTAAGCAATCCGCTGACACCGCCAAACGCAGCGATTCCAGCGCCTGCATAACCGCCGAGCAGTGCGTGTGAACTCGACGTCGGCAGCCCCAGATACCACGTGATGAGATTCCAGATGATCGCGCCGAGTAATGCCGCCAGTAATACATAAAGGCGCATGTCGGCGCTGATCAGATCCATGCGCACGCCATCGCCGATAGATTTCGCGACGCGTGTGCCGAAGACGGCAAACGCGATGAAGTTAAAAAAAGCCGCCCAAATTACTGCCAGTCCAGGCGACAGCACGCGTGTAGAGACTACAGTCGCGATCGAGTTCGCGGCATCGTGAAAACCATTGATGTAATCGAAAACGAGCGCCAGGAAGACGAGGATGATGACGAAGGCCAGCGTTGCGGTCATATCAGTGCCAATTTCCGATTGCCCATTGCCAATTTTGTTTTGTGCCTTCCGCTCAAAAATCGGCAATTGGCATTCGGCAATTGGCAATCACTCCTACGTGTGTTTGATAATCACACTCTCGATGATATTCGCCACGTTCTCACAACGATCGACCGCGGCTTCGAGCTTTTCGTAAACCTCTTTCCATTTCAAAACAGTTAACGCATCCGGGGGATCGTGAAACAGCTCCGCGATGGCGGCGTGATAGATGTCGTCGCCTTCGTTCTCGAGCCGATGAATTTCCACCAGCCTTTGCGTGACATTCTTAGGACGCTGAAGCGTGGAGACAATCTCTTTGAGTTGTTCGGCCATCCGCTCGATCACATCCGCAAAGTCGCGAGCGTAGTCTGTGATCTCTTTGACGTCGAAAATGATGATCGCGCGGGCGGCGTCGTCGATCAGATCGACGATATCGTCCAGCGCCGTTGACATCATGTAGATGTCTTCGCGGTCAAACGGAGTAATAAACGACTTGTTCAGGCGAGTGGAAATGGTGTGCGTAAGTTCGTCGCAGGCGTGCTCAAGTCCTTTGATTCGTTGCGCATACTCGCTATAGTCGTGGTTCTTGTCGGCGAGCATCTCTTTTAATTCCCGCGCCGCCGACGAGATGTAGAGCGTCATCTGCGTAAACAGATCAAAGTATTGATCTTCTCTGGGAAGCAGGTTTAACAGACCCATAGCAACACCCACCCTGTCTGAACTTAATCTGAACGAATGCCGGACTATAACTTACCATCAGCCGACTTGCCAAATGTATTATCGGTCGTATATCAAAGGCGCTAATGACTCAGGATCATCTTGCTGACATTCAGCAAATGCTGCGCATCGAATCAGATGCAATCGCCCACACTGCTACCCGTCTCGACCCGGAACAGGTCACGCGAGTGGTGGACTTGTTGATCAATTGCAAAGGTAAAGTAGTGATTCTGGGTGTGGGGAAGTCGGGGATTATCGGGCAAAAAATCGCCGCCACGATGACCAGCGCTGGAACCGCGGCGCTTTATTTGCACCCATCTGACGCGCTTCACGGCGGGCTCGGGATTGTACAGCCTGACGACGTGGTGATTGTTTTGAGTAACAGCGGCGAGACGGATGAGATTGTCTTGACGTTGCGCTATCTGAAGAATCGCTCGGTGCCGATCGTCGCTATTGTCGGAAATCTCAATTCAACACTCGCGCGACAGGCGGATGCGGTGCTCGATGCGTCAGTTGATAAGGAAGCGTGTCCTTTAAATCTTGCTCCGACGACGAGCACGACCGTTGCCCTCGCGATCGGCGATGCCCTCGCGATGACCGTGATGAAAGTTAAAGGAGTGACGCCTGACGACTTTGCGATTAATCACCCGGCGGGCAGGTTAGGGAAGCGACTCACATTACGCGTCGCCGATCTGATGCACAGTGACGGCGAGAATCCGACTATTGCTACTGGATCATCGTGGGTTGAAGTTGTGCGAGCGATCAGCAAGGGCGGTTTGGGGGCCGTTTGCGTGGTTGATGCGGATGGTCGTCTGGCGGGGATTATTACCGATGGTGATTTGCGAAGAGCGATTGAACAGACGAGTCATGAGTCGTTAGCGAAGTTGAGTTGTGATGATTTCATGACACGCACACCGGTGGTCGCGACGCCGGAGTTGATGGCGGTTGAGGCGTTACAGTTGATGGAAGATCGTCAATCGCAGATTTCTGTGTTGCCGGTGGTTGATGGCGCGCAGGTGTGTGTGGGATTGATTAGAGTGCACGATATTGTGAAGACCGGACTCTAGAACAAGATTTACAGGATTAACAAGATTTACAAGATACCCTGTTAATCCCTGTGCATCCTGTAAATCTGTAATTAGGCTCGCATGTCTACGATGTCCCACGCCGAACGAACGCGTAGTAGTTTCGACATCAATCCCGCGTGCATGATGTGACCGCTGCGTTCCGCAACGACCTTCCCGAGTATTGGCATTCCTAACAACGCGAGATCGCCGATGATGTCGAGGATCTTGTGACGCACGAATTCATCACGAAAACGCAACCCGGTTTCATTCAACATGCCTTCGGGTGTAAGCACGATGGCGTTGTCGAGCGATCCACCGCGAATGAGGTTGGCCCGTCGCAAGGCTTCGATCTCGTTTGTGAAACCAAACGTTCGGGCGGCGGCAATGTCGCGACTGAAGGCACCGTTGTTCAATTCCACTGATAAACTTTGCACTCCGATCAGCGGATGGGTGAAGTCGATCAGGCATTCGATTTGATACGTATCGGCTGGTTCGACACTGATCCGGCGATTTCCCTGTTCGAATGAAACCTTTTCTCTCACCAGCAACGCCCGACGCGCGAGTGGTTGTTCGACGATGCCGGCGCGTTCGATGATCTCCGCAAAGCCTTCCGCGGAACCGTCCATAATCGGAATCTCGAGATTATCGACTTCGATAAACACGTTATCGACGTTCAGCCCGCGAAGTGCTGCCAGGAGATGCTCGACAGTTGAAAGCATCACGCCGGTGCGCATGAGGGTAGTTGCATAACCGCAGTGCGCCACGGACTCGACAGTCGCAGGAATCTCGAAGCCGCCGAGATCGGTGCGACGAAAAACGTAGCCAGTGTCAGGTGGAGCGGGAACCAGCCGAATATGGACCGGAACGGCGGTGTGCAGTCCGATACCGTCTGTTTCGACGGCACTTCCCAGCGTAGTTTGTTTGATCAAACGTCGGGACCCTTATGAAAGAGTTGAAACATGTGCTGACTTTACTGAGCAACCAATGTGCCGCCCGAAACATTGGGTTTTGGGCATCGGATGTGGCAGCCGCGCCACAAACGTGGGGTCTGGTGACGAGCTTTCGCCACAGTTTTTATTGAGGTTTCAACAAAAAAATTGAATCGTCCGAACTGCTGGAGTACACTCAGGGCCAACAACCCGTCGGGACGCCAGCTTTTCGGCGTGCGTTTTAAAGAACAGCGCTTTCGCCCCACAACCCCGTGGTTGAAAGAAACGCAACGCCAGCGCTCCGAAGAGCAAGAGAGTGAATGTCCTCTGTTCATTCTCGTTGGAGAAACCGCGATGCCAGACCTTGAAATCACATGTTCGGAGTGCAGCTCTCCGTTCGTGTTTACGGAACGAGAACAAGATTATTACCGGGAACGTAACCTGACTCACCCGAAGCGTTGCAAACCTTGCCGCGACGCACGGCGCGCAAACTTCGGCGGTTCTAAAGGACAGGGTGGTGGTGATCGTCAAAAATTTGAGATCACCTGCGATCAGTGTGGCAAGAACGATTCGGTTCCGTTCAAGCCATCAACGGGGAGGCCGGTCTTATGCAGCGACTGTTTTAGCGCGAGTCGCGGGCAACACAGGACCTGAAGTTTTTAGTACTCGGGTAGTGGAGAGCTAGCTTCGGGTATTTGACCCCAGACAATTCGTGACGTACCTCGATGCGGTGAGAAATTACGCCACAAACGGTGAAGAACGCTCTAAAGTGAGATTAAAACGGACTAAATGACTTACGAAACGATTCAATTGGAAATGCACGGCGCGGTTGGAGTGATCACCTTAAACCGGCCAGACCGTTTGAATGCCTTGAACGTTCAGGTTGCACACGACTTCAAAGCCGCCATCAACGAAGCACGCGAACAAGGTGCCCGAGCGATTGTGCTCACCGGTGCCGGTCGCGCATTTTGTGCCGGCGGAGACTTGCGCGAGATGCAGGAGATCGCAAAAAAGGAAGGCAAAGCCGAGGCCTTCTTTGACGAACCGCTGCGACTCTTGAACGAAGCCATTCTCATGATCCGCCAAACACCCGTGCCGTTTATCGCCGCCGTTAATGGCGTGGCATCGGGGGGAGGATGTAATCTGGCGTTGGCTTGCGATCTGGTGATCGCGGGTGAAAGTGCGAAATTTAACCAGGCGTTTATAAAAATTGGTCTAACACCCGATTGTGGCGGAACTTTTATGCTGCCCCGGCTCGTAGGATGGAAACGAGCAACAGAATTATTATTCACCGGCGACTTGATCTCTGCTCAAGCTGCCGCGGAAATGGGGATGATCAACTCAGTGTCACCGGATAACGAATTAATGGCTAAGGTGATGGCGATGGCGGAAAAGCTGGCGCAGGCGCCGACTGCCGCTATCGGTGAGATCAAGATGTTGCTTGACGCCAGTGCCGCCAACGACATGTGTAGTCAACTTGATCTGGAGCGCCAGCGACAGATCGAGTCAGGTAAGACTCAAGACTTTGTTGAAGGCGTCTCGGCATTTCTAGAGAAAAGGCCGCCGCGATTTGTAGGAGGATGACGTTCAAATAGAACGGATACAGATCGCGAGCCGCCTGAGCAGGGCGGCTTTTTTATTGCCAATTGCCGACTGCCGATTGCCAATTTGTCAAATGCAAGATGGCGTCGCGGTCCTCACGAATTGGCAATTGGCAATTGGCATTTGGAAATAGGAACCAAGGTCATGGATTCGCTTACGTATGTACAACTTCTAAGACGCAATCACTCTTTCAGGCGATTGTGGATCGGGCAGGTTATTTCAGAACTTGGCAACTGGTTTAACTTCATTGCCGCGCTGGGATTGGTCCGGGTTGTGTCGAATGCGGCGCCCGAAGTAACCACGATTGTTCTGATTACGCGTCTGGTCCCGTTCACGCTTTTTGCTCCGTTGGCCGGCGCCTTCGTCGATCGCTGGTCACGACGCGCGGTGATGATTGCAACTGATCTTCTGCGTGTAATAGTTGCGCTTGGCTTCCTGCTGGTGCGACGCCCTGAGGATCTGTGGATCGCTTATCTATGTACGGCGTTGCTGTCGTTTTTCGGCACCTTCTTTGAAGCGGCCAAGAACGCCACTGTGCCCAACATCACCGGTGAACGCGATCTACTCGCAGGCAATGCGTTGATGTTTTCATCGCGGTTCTTGTTGATGTCTATCGGCGCTGCGCTCGGCGGTTGGACCGCCGCGTACGTTGGTTACCAGGCCGCGTTTATCATCAACGCGCTTTCGTTCGTGGCGTCGGCGTACTCGGTGTGGCTCGTGCCGGATGCAGAGACGCGCAGTCATGCGAGTGAAACGATTACGCGGGAACCGCGGAGTTTGTATCGCGGTTACTGGTCTGACATGGTTGAAGGCTGGAAGTACATCGTCACGCATGCTCCGGTGGCGACGATACTTGCTTGCAATTTGTTGTGGGCCGTCGGCGGCGGCGCTAACAATCTCATTGCCGATCGTTTGGGCGGTCTCACCTTTGCCGGTGAGAACGGCATCAGTCCGGATGCCGCGGTGGCAGCTCTATACTTCGCCGGAGGTTTAGGACTGTTTCTCGGCATGATGATCGCGCGTCGCGTTGGTGCGTTCTTTGAATTGAGGAAACGGACGGTGGCGTTTATCGGTTGGAGTCTGTTTCTTCAGGGTGTGGTCTATGCGTTAGCCGGGGCCATGCCGACTTTGGTGTTGGCGTGTGTGATGATCTGTATCTCGCGCATTCTGTTAGGAGCAGAGTTTGCAGTTCAGGAAACTCTGCTGATGCGCTTGGTTCCGGATTATCTGCGTGGCCGCGTCTCCACCAGTGATCGTGCCGGCGAGATGATGATCTGGGCGTTATCAACCGGTATTGCCGGGTGGTCGTTGCATATGGTCACGCCCAGAGCGTTAACCGTGATCACCGGTTTACTTTCGGGACTGGCTGGACTGCTGTGGCTCGTGCTGTTTGTAAGTCGCAAGGTACGTTTGCCGAAGAAGATTTCCGGTCATCTTGAAGGCCACAAAGAGGCACACAAAGCACAAATGAATTCTTAGCAGTAGAGGTAATCCTTAAGGTTTTAATCATTTGCGCTTTTGGTGCTGTTTGGTGGCCTACTCTCTGTCTTTGAAAGCGGACTTTTTGAGGCAAAAACCCCCGCGCTTGATATTGTAGAACGCCACTTTGACCAAAGCGGCGCCAAGGCGCCGCACTCCAAGGAGGTTTGTTGTTAGAATCACTCCATGCGCGTAAGAGCTCGGCGTCGCAAATCGATGGTTTTCTTTATCGTGCTGGGCGCGTGTCTGGTTGCCCTCGCGATCGCGCTCAATGTTGGCTGGATAATTCTTAACTGGCGCGAAGTGGCGCTGCTGGTTTTAGGAATCATCTTTTTTAACGTTTTGATATTTGGGCTCGTTCTCAACACCACCTTTCTCATTCGCGAGATGCGCCGGAATGAGCAGCATGACGCCTTTATCAACGCCGTTACTCACGAACTAAAGACACCGATCGCTTCGATTCGTCTCTATCTCGAAACTCTGAAAACACGCGATGTTGACGAGAACCAGCGCCAGGAGTTTTACAACATCATGCTCGCTGACAGCGATCGGCTATTGCGAACCGTCGAACAAGTACTGCGCGCCGGTCGCACCGGACAGCGTCGCCGGATTGCAAACTCAGTGATCAATTTGAGTGAGATGATCCAGGAATGCCTGTTGCTCACTCGTCTTCGCTACGGTCTGAATGAAGGCGCTTTGATCTACAACGAATCGCCTGAGGCTCGTTCCGCGAAGATATCGGGCGACGTTGATGAGTTGCGATCGGTGTTTTCAAATCTGCTGGATAACGCGGTGAAGTATTCAGATAAGGAAGTTAGTGTTTCGGTTTCGGTGTCGGCGCTCGATGAAAAAAGAGTTGTTGTGCGTGTGGTTGATAAAGGGATCGGCATACAGAGCGCGCAACTGAAGCGCATCTTCAAACGTTTTTATCGCGTGCCGGGAAGATTTATGGCGCGCGTTAAGGGAACCGGTTTGGGATTGTTCATTGTGCATTCAGTGGTCAGGCGACATGGTGGCCGCGTGTTTGCGGAGAGTCCCGGTTTGGGTCATGGCAGCACTTTTACAGTTCACCTGCCGCGAGTTTAAGTGAATGGCAAATTCCGTATTGATAGTTGAAGACGAAAAACATATCGCTGACGGGTTGCGTTACAACCTGAAGGCGGAAGGTTTCGAGGTTGAAACGGTCGGCACCGGAGAAGAGGCGTGGTCGTTACTGATCGACGAGCGCCGGAGTTTCGATGTTGTTGTGTTGGATGTGATGTTGCCGGGGATTGATGGGTTTTCACTTGCTTCGCGGCTGCGGTCGCGAGAACAGTTTGTGCCGATCCTGATGTTGACGGCGCGCGGGTCGGCGTCGGATGTACTGCGGGGATTTGAGGCTGGGGCTGATGATTATCTGCCGAAGCCGTTTGATCTCTCGGTGTTGCTGGCGCGGATCAATGCGTTGCTGCGGCGGCGTGAGTGGCTCAAAAAGGATCGTGATAAGGGCGCACAGGACGAAGCCGCGAAGATTTTCGAGTTTGGTGGAAAGACGATCGACTTCGAAGCGCTCGAGCTTCGATCAGGTACGCAGACGGTTCATCTCACGCTGATGGAAACCGATCTGTTGCGTTACTTGATCAATCATGAAGGGAAGATCGTTTCGCGGAGTATGATCCTCGAGGATGTGTGGGGGTTGCGAGAGGATACGGATACGAGGGCGATTGATAATTTTATTGTGCGGTTGCGGAAGTATATTGAGGATGAGCCGTCGCGGCCGCGGCATTTGTTGACGGTGAGAGGTGTTGGGTACAAGTTTGTGTCGCAGGCGTGAGGGCGCGATTGATAGATTTACAAGATTTTTACAAGCTGAGCTGGATGTACGCTGGCAGTCACGGTTCATGTTGTATCTCGGCTCTGTAACCCCGGGGTTATCTTGTTAATCTTGTAAATCTTTATCCACTTAACCTAGCTTGCCGCGACGATCAACGACGCCCGAACACCCAACATATCCGAAAAATCTTTCGAATAGATCGACGACACCTTCCTCACGCGCTCAACCTTCTCAACCAGCTCTTCATTCGAAATAAATCCATTCTCCGTATGAGCGATGGCCCAGGCGGGAATGTGTGAGGCTGTGCGCAGCAGGTCTTCAACAAAGCCCAGGTATTGCTGTTTGCTTTGCACCCGCGAGCCAAGCCGCGCCCCGCGCGCGCGTTCGAGATCGAGCCAGAAATCATCGCTGCCGCGCAACCACTCTTCACGCCACGTAACAATCGGATCCTGCGCCGTCGTTGTTTGCATAACCGGCACCGGCAGTCGCAGAAACAACAAGTCGGTATGGTGGCGTTCGGCGACGAAATTGCGAACGTCCTGATTTGTGCTCTGGTTGCGCAGTGAGTTGTCGATCGGATCTGGTAGACCATCGACGAGTCGCCGAAACACTTCGGGTAAAGAAAACGGTTGACGCAACGTTCGCGTTTGTTCGTCGAAAGAAAGGACGTAGTCGCCGGTCATCATCCCGACGGTTAAAGCAAGCGCGCGTTTGTAGGGTTCGAGATGTTCGGCGTTGAAACGTAGATTATCGAACCACCACGCGTCGGTTTCATTAAACCATTTGAGCAGCGCCGGGTTCGCCATCTTGTCACGAGGAACATACGCGTCGTCGAGCAGCGTGATGAGATCTTCCTCGGTGAGTTGTTCAGTGTTGTTTTCAACGAAGGCGCAGGCCTTGGTATACGACCAGATCAATGGATCGTTGGCTGCGACGCGAACTTTCCACGCCTTTAATTGAACACACAACTCCGGCTCACCCGTAAAAGGCATTGCAACTGAACTAAACTTCAGTCGCCGAAGCACACCCAACTCAAAAGCCAGCCAACCGTTCGGGAATTGCATATAGTTACTTGGTAAATGAGGAAAAGAGATCCCAACCGCCAGATTTGGTAACGACCGTTTCTTCGACCGGCGCATCGGTCGCAATCTTTGCGTATGACTCGAGTTCAGGAATGCCGTCGAGTTTGAGAAACAGGTGGACCACCGCCGGATCAAATTCAATTCCGGCACGATCCATGAGCTCGCGTCGCGCCGCTTCCTTCGCCATGGCAAGACGAAATGGTCGTGCATCGGTGAGCGCGGCATACGAATCCGCCACGCGCAGTATCCTCGCCGCCAGCGGAATCTCTTCACGACGCAACCCATCAGGATAACCAGTTCCGTTCCACCATTCATGATGCCAGCGCACGAGGAGTTGGGCGGCGCGATCTGCCCCGGCACGCGACGCTTCGCGTTCACCAATCACGGGGTGGCGCGAAAGATCCTGTCGCTCTTCCTGAGATAATGGACCAGTGGCCTGAATATAATCGCGTTCCATCGCGACTTCGCCGAGGTCGTGCAGCAACGCCGCGGCATACAACGAACCGCGATCATGACGCGCCAGGTGAAACTCCTGTGCAAGCTCGTCGGCAATCACGGCCAGCCGTAACGCATGCGGATTCTCGTAGCGTTCGAACTTGTCAGTCGTCTTCGCGAGCTGAAGGAAGGCCTCACCCGCGCCTTTTTCGATCAAGTCTGTCATTTCAGATCACAAAAATGCACAAAAATCACAAATATGAAGGCAAATCATGAAAGTCATCTTGTGACTTTTGTGCCTTTTCGTGGCCTAGATTCTCAAACTATTTCAATGCTCGCAACAGCTCACGCGCCTTGCGGCTGTTTGGATCGGCTGCTACAGCGCGCTCGGCTTCACCCTTGGCGCGCAGTTTTAATCCCAGATCTCGATATAACTCAGCGAGCGAGATACGGTAGTCAGCATTGCCTGGATCGAGCTTTATCGCTGCCAGTAATTCCGCTTCGGCATTGCGGCGCGTGTGTTCGCTGGCGGCCAGCATCCGTCCGTAAGATGCTCGATAACGCGCCTCTTTAGGCTTTGTGCTCGCCGCCGAGGCGAAAAGTCCGAGCGCGATTTTTCGTTGACCAAGCTCGAGCGCTTCCAGTCCTTCTTTATATTGAGTTTCAGCTCGTTCGGTTGCGGATATCACCTGTTCAGCAATGCTCTCAACTTTAGGCTCCGGCTCGGGAGATGTTTTCGGGGTGGGGTCCGCGATCTGTTCTGCTTTCTTTCGTGCTTCGAGTTTTGCGTTGTAGCCGGAACGAAGCTTGTCGTCGCGCAGTGTGTCGTAAGCATTTGTGATCCGCGCAAAGGCCGACTCAATCCGCACAACGAGCGCGGCATCGGTTTTACGAAAACGATCCGGATGATATCGCCGTGCAAACTGGTAATAGACGTTCTTGAGTTCGGCGGGTGAGGCTTCATACGAAACACCTAAAACCTCGTAATGTGTTTTGGCGTTTTTTACTTGTACGAGAAAGTTTTCAACTTCCTGCAAGTTGGTTTCGTGAGATGAATCCGATTCAGTTGGCGGCGGAGCGATCGGAGCAGGTTCTTCTTTTGCCGCCGCCGGCGTTGGTTGTTGATCGCGAAATGAACTTTTCCAGTTTTCGCGTTTTACCAGACCCGCCAGCGCCAATGAATAAACGATCTGCAACGTCTCGGCTTCACTTAGACCACTGATTGAGAGCAGATCGCGCAGCGCTAATGGTTGATCGAGACGAGAAAGCAGAAACACTTCTACTGGAGCCAGGTTTTCATTACCTTGCGGCTGTTCACCGGGCGCGAATATTTCAGTCGGACTGCGAAAACGAGAGACAACAAACTCTGCCGGTAGCCTGCGAGCAGCTTCCAAAAGCTGCGAGTAGACGTCGATCTTGAGATCCGGTTGGTCTTCGAGACGAGATCTCGATTCGAAATCCCAGGTTCCTTCAGTCCACAGCAGCGGCAGCCGCAGAACGTCGGTTACTTGCTTCCTCTGCACTTCGTGCGCGGCTGCCGGCGATAATAACTTCTGAGTGCAAAGTACCTTTATCAGATCCGTATCCGGCACGCGCTCATTAAACTGCGCGAGATCAGTTTCCGAAACAAGGGCGTTCTTTTTCAGATATTCGCGGATTCGCAGGTTACGCAGATTGGAAGCAGCAAAGAGAAAACGGCCGTTGTCAAAATAGGCGACGACCTTGACGCGTTCGTGCTCGAGGCGCAAGCGGCCGCTAAGTGACTTGGTTGAAATTTCACGAATGAGTTCCGCGAGCGGCTGCTCACTGAGTTGGCCATTCATCCCGCGACATAATATAGAGCAAATACTTCGAACGCGCCGGGGATTTCTCACGCAGCGGCGCAACGACGTGGCGGAAATCGCTGTGCCGTGCCGCCGCTGCGTGAGCTGATTTTCTTACATCTATAGCACTTGGGGCACCTTTGACACACCGCGAAGCGCAATTCTATATTGATTCTACACAACACCCTGATTGACCCCCTGTTGTAGCAACTTCGAGCAGGTGAGATCTATATGAGCGACAGAGCACGCGAAAGTGTCGACAGGGAAAATAGCCTTGCGTCCAACAGTGCGGTTGCGAAAGCGGCTGAACAAACGGACTCAAGACAACGGGAAGAAGAACTGATTGCCGAGCTGAGAAAGCGCACCGCTGAACTCGAGGAAGCAAATCGCGAGTTGCGGCGAGTTTCTCATTACCGCTCTTTATTTCTGGCGCGCATGTCACACGAGTTGCGCACGCCGTTGACGTCGATACTCGGGTTCAGCGAGATCCTGCTGGACCAGGAGGAGTTGACGGACACGCAGCGGCGGTTTTGCCAGAAAGTTCAGGATTCGGGTTTTCAACTACAGGCAAGTCTCAACCAGTTGGTGGATCTTTCGCGTATTGAAGCAGGGCAGACGGAAGTTTTTCTGCAAGAGTTTTCGTTACGCGAAACGTTGCGCGAGTCGTCCGCAGCCGCGGCGCGGATGGCGCAGAAGCAGCAGGTAAAAATCGATTATGAACTTGCGCCTGAGATCACAACTGTAGTTACCGATCAGGGAAAACTGCGACAAACGCTTTTCAACTTCATGGCGTGGGCGGTGAGTCGCAGTCCCGCCGGAGAATCGGTTAAAGTTAGCGCTTCAATTGATGAACAGGGACTGCTGTCGATCAAGGTCGTAGATAACGGCGAAGCCCGCACGGATCTGGCGAACGTTTTTGATCCCGAACACGGGTCGCCCAGTCACGAGCCCAACATCAACGAACTGGGTATTATCATCGGTCGTAAATTACTCGAACTTATCGGCGGAAATGTTGAATTAGAGAATCGCGTGCCGAATGGCTTGCAAGCAACCATTCAGATACCGGCGCGTCCAGTGAAGGGATAATCGTTACGGATGGAAGAGACGACAATTCGGGAGTGCACCACCATCGAGGAATTTGATGGTTGTGTGGCGTTGCAACGAGAAGCATTTGGCCTTCCTGATCTTGAACTCTCACCTCGCCGTCATTTGATTGTTTCGCGCCAGGCCGGCGGCTGGACACTCGGCGCGTTTGTCGCGGAGCGCATGGTCGGTTTTGTTCATCATCTTGCCGCAATTCGTGGCGATGAGATTTTTGGCTATTCGCACGTCATGGCGGTAGCTAAGGATTATCAAAACAAGGGTGTTGGTGCGCGTTTGAAATGGGCCCAACGGGAACGCGCCCTGGCTGATGGTCGAAAGTTTATAAAGTGGACCTGGGACCCGATGATGGCGCGCAACGCGCACTTCAATCTCAATCGATTGGGCGCGACGGTTGACACTTATGCCGATAATTTTTACGGCTTTGATTACAACACCGATCCGTCAGTGTCAGAGAAGTTAGGCTTGCCGAGCGATCGACTGTTTGCGACCTGGCACATCGGTTCGGACCGCGTTTGCACGCTCGCGACTGGAACTGCGGCGCCTGTCCCAGCCAAACCCGTTGCGACGGTCGCGATTCCCGCGGAATGGACGAAGTTAGTGAAACAGGATCCGCAACGTGCGATGGCAGAACAAACACGCGCCAGAGATGAATTCAAGCAAGCCTTTGCCCGGAAACTCGTCTGCGCCGGCTTCGAACGCGGCGACGAACAATCGCGTTACCTTCTATTCGAACCTTCTTCGTTGTCAGTGTAATCTCCAACGCCTTCGACGTTAGTTAAATGACATTTACCAAGTTTGACCGTTATGTAGATCGGCACGCACGCAGCTTTACGGAGCGCTTGCAGAATCTCTGTCGCATGCCTTCGGTGGCGGCGCGTGGCACCGGAATGCGCGCGATTGCGGAAGCAGTCGAACAGTCGATGCAACGTGTTGGCATGGGCACGCGAACATTTCGACTGGGTTCGGGTTATCCGATCATCTACGGCGAATGTGGTAGCGGTCCTAAGACGTTTATGATCTACGGACATTACGACGTTCAACCGGTAGGTCATTTAACGGAATGGTCTTCAGGGCCTTTCGCCGCAACTATCAACGATGGAAAGTTGTATGCGCGTGGTGCTGCAAACAGCAAAGGCGATCTGGTCGCGCGACTTGCCGCGGTCGAAGCTTATCAAAAGACATTTGGCAAACTTCCCGTCACGTTGCGTTTCATCATCGAGGGTGAAGATGGACTTGGAAGCCCGAGTCTTTATCGTTTTACAAACGAGAATGCGGAGTTGTTAAAGGCTGATGGTTGTTTGTGGGACGAAGGTTCGCGCGACACCAAAGAGAATCCGGTTGTCAGCCTGGGTTTCAAAGGCATCACATTTCTCGAACTGCGCGCTTTCGGGGCACACTCGGATCTGCATTCGAAGTGGGGCACGATTGTGCCCAACCCGGCCTGGCGCCTGGTTCAGGCACTCGCCACGCTCACGTCGCCTAAAGGCGTTATCACTATCGATGGGTTCTCGTCGCACATTGCTCCGATCAGTGATGAAGACTCCGAAGTCTTAAAATCAATTGAACTCGACGAGGCCGGGCTAAAACGCGAATTCCGAATCAACTCATGGGTGCGGGCCATGAAAGGCCACACGCTCGTCAAAGAGCACATCTTTGGTCCAACCTGCACTATCTGCGGTATTCACACGGGACACACTGAAGCAGGCGCGAAGACTGTGCTGCCGAGTACGGCCATGGCCCGGCTTGATTTTCGTCTTGTGCCTGATCTCACCGCGCAAATCGTAGTGAAACTACTGCGCGATCATCTCGATGTGCGTGGTTTCAAGGATATCGAGATCATCGAACTCGGCAGTGCGCCACTCGCGAAGTCGTCAGCTAAGTCGCGTGTCGCGCGCGCGGTGATTGAATCGTCTATGGAGATTCACGGCCGACCTGCGCTGATTTATCCGATGGATCCTTCGAGTGGTCCAGTGGGCGCGGTTTGTGGTGTCTCGGATCCGCCGACGCCGGTGGCTTCATTCGGAACTGGTTATGCGGGCTCGAATCCTCATGGACCAAACGAGAATATTCGTATCGAAGATTTCCTGCAGACGATCAAACTCATCGGTCGCATTATTCATCGTTTAGGTACGTCGAGAGCTAAGTTGGCGGCGGTGCACGAGGACAGCAACCCGACGGCGCCGTTGCCGAAGCTTAAATAATTCTTATCCGTGATCATCCGTGAAATCCGTGGCTAAAAAAAAGGCGAGCAAGATTGAAAAACTCAGAGATGAGATCCGGCGACATGAGGAACTCTATTACGTCAATAATGCGCCGGAGATCTCCGATCGTGAATACGATCAGCTACTCGAGAATCTTCAGAAACTCGAAGCAGAACATCCGGAACTAATCACACCTGACAGTCCCACGCAGCGAGTTGGCGGACGACCGGCGGAAGGTTTTGCCGAGGTTGTTCATACGCGCCAGATGCTCTCGCTCGACAACAGTTACAACATCGACGAATTGCGAGCTTTTGATGAGCGCTGCCGGAAGTTAGCGGAAGGTAGAAAACTGGAATATGTCGCCGAGTTGAAGATCGATGGGTTGTCGTTGTCGTTGCAGTATGAAGCTGGTGTGTTGACACGCGGAGTAACTCGCGGCGATGGAAGAATCGGTGAAGACGTAACGCAGAACGCGCGGACGATTCGCAGTATCCCGCTGCGTTTGCGTACTGAAGCAAAGCGTCTTGACGGAGCAGTGGAAGTGCGTGGCGAAGCTTTTATTCCACTCGAAGTTTTTCAGAGAACCAATGCCGAAAGAGAAGAGGCGGGAGAACCGCGTTTCGCAAATCCGCGCAACGCCGCGGCAGGCGCCATCCGTCAATTAGATTCGCGGCTGGTAGCAAAGCGGAAGCTCGACATGTTTGCCTACGATCTGTTGCTGAATGGCCGCAAGCCGTTTGCGAAACATTCGGATGCACTCGATTGGCTCGAGCAAGCGGGCTTTCGTGTTAATAGTCACCGGAAGAATTGCGAAACGATCGATGAAGTGATCGAGTTTGCGAATGAGAAAGAAAAGCTTCGCGACGAACTCGGCTACGAGATCGATGGGCTCGTTGTAAAAGTGAACTCAACCTCGCTGCAGGATGAATTCGGTGCGACTTCGAAAGCGCCACGTTGGGCCATTGCTTATAAATATCCTGCCCGCCAGGCTTCGACCCAGGTGCAAAACATCATCGTTTCCGTCGGGCGCACCGGCGCGATCACGCCGGTCGCACTGCTCAAGCCTGTGTTTCTCGCCGGCACTACTGTCGCTCGGGCGACGTTGCACAACGACGATGAGATCAAGCGTCTCGGTCTCAAAATAGGCGACTGGGTAATGATCGAAAAGAGCGGCGAGATCATTCCTAAGGTTCTGAGCGTGGTCACTTCGAAACGCACAGGAAAAGAGAAAGAGTTTGAGTTCCCGACAAATTGCCCGGTGTGTGGTGGTTTGATTTCGCGACCGGAAGGCGAAGTTGTTGCACGTTGCGTCGCCGCGGATTGCACGGCGCAATTGATGGGACGGTTGTTGCACTTCTCCTCACGACGCGCGATGCGTATCGAGGGCCTGGGCGAAGTACTCGCCGAGCAACTCGTAGCCGAGAAGATGGTGAAGGATGTGGGCGATCTTTACTCGCTCACGTTGGAGCAAGTCGCCGGATTGCCTCGCATGGCTGAGAAGTCGGCGACGAATTTGCTTTCGCAGATCGAGGCGAGCAAGTCGCGTGAACTCGCGAATCTGATTTATGCACTCGGGATTCGGCATGTTGGGGAACGAACCGCGGGCATCCTGGCTCACGAGCTTGGATCGCTGGATAAACTGATAAGCGCGTCGGTTGAGGAACTGGATGCGATACCTGAAATCGGATTGACAGTCGCCGAGAGTGTTCGTGATTGGTTTGACGATGAAGGGAATCGCGCGCTTTGTGATAGGCTGCGGGCAGCCGGCGTCAAAACGGAAGCTGAACGTAAGGGTGACGGTACTGTTGATGAGCGCTTCGCCGGTAAGCAATTTGTACTTACTGGAACGCTTACCAGTTTGACTCGTGACGAGGCGCGCGCGTTGATCGAAGCGCGAGGCGGCAGAGTCAATTCATCAGTAAGCAAGAAAACCGATTATGTAGTGGCAGGTGAAGCCGCTGGATCGAAACTCGACAAGGCGCAATCGCTCGGAGTCACCATACTCGACGAAGAAGCGTTTAAAAATATGATCGATTAACACTAAGAAGCACAAAGAGCACAAAATGAAATAATTGTTTTGTGCTTTGTGTGCTTCTTTGTGATCTAAGGAGAAAGAATGAGTACAGAGGATAAGAACCTGCAGTTGGTCTACACGCTTTTTTGCGACGACGTCAGGCTCGAAGCCGGGAACAAGTTGTCGTTCATGGGCGTGTTTCAGAACATCATCGTTCAGCAACTGCCGGTTTCGTTGATCAAGTTTGCGGTGGTGAACCACTGGCAGGGGCAGGGCAATTATCTTTCCGAAGTTCGCATCCTCACACCCGATCGCCAACATCCTGTGGTTGTATCTCAGCCCACGCCGTTTGAGATCTCCTCCGGCGGTTTCGCGGATAACATCAGTTTTTTCGTGAACGTTACGTTTCCGAAGGCGGGTCAGTATGTAGTGCAGATGCTCATCGATTCAAATCTCTACCACGAACAGATCCTGACAGTTTCGAATGTCAGTGAGGCCGAGTTGCTCGGGGCCTCGGATGCGGTGAATTAACTCTGCTGAATTGTAGGGGCGGCCCTCCGTGGCCGCCCTAGTCTGGAACTCAAAATCTCTGAACTCAGAATTCAGAGACGCTTAGTTCTACACCAGGGCGGCCACGGAGGGCCGCCCCTACTGTACGTCTAAAACAGGAACAGGAGCAGTAATCCTAAGCAGGGACCGGTAACCAAACCTGCTTTTGAATGCTGCTCCTGCGCCTGTTATGAAAACTGTCGATTGAACTGACTGGGGAGTCTAGCCAACCTCAATGTTAAAAAGTTTAATTTTGGAGTTAAGAGTGGTTGCTTTAATTCCAAGAAGCCTTGCTGCCTTTGCCTGATTACCCCCGGTTTCAGACAGCGCCATTTTGATCAGGTGAGTCTCGAACCGCTGCACTTCGTCATAGAAGTTGATTCCGCCGACAATATCCAACGGTTTGAGTCTGGTTGCCTCCTCGGTGAAAGCCTTGTCGCGGGCCAGTGTTTCAGCCTCTGACAGGAGTGCATCCGCCAGATCGACTACTCTTTGAATGCGATCTCGATCCGGACGTTCGGCAAGTTTCAAACGCCTCTCGGGCATTTGGCTCCCTGCTCCGCCGGGCCTCAAGTCTTCGCTTTCAATTAATGCTGCTTGTTCGACGTTCATTAATACTCCCCTTTCGGAACTGGACCTCTTACTACGGAAACACCAGCCTCCGAAAATCCGTGACAATTATTTTTAGATTAAAATTCGGCAACAAAAAACCATCCGCAGATTACTAGATGAAACGTAATCTATGGATGGTTTGCTGTTCTTTGGTGCGGATGAGAGGACTTGAACCTCCACGATGTCACCATCACAGGCTTCTGAGACCTGCGCGTCTGCCAGTTCCGCCACATCCGCAAGATACCGGGTAGGCCATTATGCGAATGCATCTGGAGGGTGTCAAGAATGCCATCCACTGATTACACAGATTATTCAATGGAATCGGTGTAATCTGTGGATACTGTCTGGGTTATTATATTGCGTCGCAATCCGCTGGCTGAGTCTAACTATGGCAAACGTTAACCCGGCGCAAGAGCAACTTGCCGCACGACTTGTGGCTGTTCGCACTCAACTCGCGAACGCCGCTAAGAATTCCGGCCGCGAGGCTTCTGAAATCCGGCTGATCGCGATCAGCAAGACCCATCCATCGTCTGCTATTACGACATTAATCGGCCTTGGAGCGACGGACATCGGGGAAAACCGTGTTCAGGAAGCGGAGCAAAAGATAGTCGAAGTTGGGCGAAATCGAGCGCGTTGGCACCTCGTCGGGCACCTGCAAGCGAACAAAGCAAGGCGTGCCGTCAGTTTGTTTGACGTCATTCATTCGCTCGACTCACTTGATCTCGCTCGTCGTCTTGACCGTTTGTGTGTAGATGAGAGACGAGAAAAATTGTCGGTTCTAATCCAGGTCGATCTGGGCCATGAGGAGACGAAATCTGGTATTGACGAGTCGGAGCTAAACCATATGGTTGACGCCCTGGCACCACTCGCGCGACTCGAATTAACCGGGCTGATGACCCTGCCGCCCTTCTTCGATGACCCGGAACAAAGCCGGCCGTTTTTTCGTCGATTACGTGAACTGAGAGATGATCTCGCAGCGCGAGGTGCGTTCGGAGATCGCAAAGGCGAACTCTCAATGGGGATGACACATGATTTTGCAGTAGCCATCGCAGAGGGAGCTACGATGGTTCGAATCGGAACGGCTATCTTCGGCGAACGTCTGCCGCGTCAATAAAACTTTTATGCTGATTATCGATCGCACTTTCTGGTTTGTGAGTTCCGCCGTCAAGGTCGTAATCGTCGCCGTGATCGTTCTGATGATTGTGCGACTGATCGCTGACGCGATGGATCTGAATCCATTTGCCTGGGCCTCGCGTACTATCCGGCGACTCACGGATGGTTTCGTGATTCCCGTGCGCGGCGGTTTGCGCGGCTTTGGTATCGACACGAAGTTTGCACCGCTGGTAGTTATCTTGATTGCGGTGCTGCTCGGATATTTTGTATTGCAACTCGTCGCCGCTATCGCGACAACAATTGCCGGTGTGATTGTCAGCGTGCAAAACAGCGCGCTCTTTTGGCTGCTGGGATACCTTCTTTATGGATTGTTATCCATCTATACGTTGTTGATTATTATTCGGATAGTTTTCTCGTGGGCCCAGCTCGGTTACGGCAACCGCGTGATGCGATTTTTAATCAATACTACTGAACCACTGCTTGGACCGCTGCGGCGAATGATGCCACGCGTCGGATGGCTCGACATCTCTCCAATCGTGGCTATCCTGACGCTGTGGCTCTTTCAAGCGGCGGTCGCCGGAACGTTGTTGCGTGGTGCGCCATTTCAAGTATTTTGATCTAGTTGACGGATTGATTTCTCAAACAGTAGTGCTTTCTTGTGGCCATGGATCCCGAACAGATCTCACACTACCGAATCCTGGAAAAGCTCGGCGCCGGCGGGATGGGCGTTGTGTATCTGGCCGAAGACATGAAGCTCGGGCGCAAGGTTGCGATCAAGATCCTCAGTCACGAATTCACCACTAACAAGGACCGACTGAATCGCTTCGAACAGGAAGCCGCGGCCGCGTCAAATCTGAATCACCCAAACATTCTCACCATCCACGAAGTCGGAGTAGACGACGAGCGCCACTACATCGCCACCGAATACATCGACGGCACTACGTTGCGCCGCAGGCTGGCCGCAACCCATCTGGAGACGCCGGAGATTCTCGACGTCGCCGTCCAGGTTGCGAGCGCACTTGAAGAAGCTCACAGCGCCGGTATCGTCCATCGCGATATCAAGCCCGACAACATCATGGTCCGTCGCAACGGTTATGTGAAAGTGTTGGACTTTGGTCTCGCCAAGCTGACTGAAAGGATCGACCGAAGTCCTTCAGATGCTGAAGCCTCAACGCGCGTCCTGGTCCAGACCGATGCGGGCGTAGTGATGGGTACTTCTCATTACATGTCGCCGGAACAGGCGCGTGGCCGGCCGGTTGATACGCGCAGCGATATCTGGAGTCTCGGCGTCGTGCTTTACGAGATGGTTGCCGGTCGCACCCCTTTCGAAGGCGAAACCTCAACCGACGTCATCGTTGCGATCACTCAAAAGGAACCGTTACCGCTCGCTCGCTTCGCGCCCCACGTGCCACCTGAACTCGAATGGATCGTGATGAAAGCGCTCCGAAAAGATCGCGACGAGCGTTACCAGACGATCAAGGAACTGATTACCGATCTGCGACGACTCAAGCAGCGGCTCGAGTTTGAAACAGAACTCGAACGGTCCGCCGGTCCGAGCAGTTTCACCAGATCAAGAATCAGTGAACCAACAGTTACTCCCACCGTGGCTGAACGCGCGGTAGCTACTAAGACAATCACGCATGTTTCGAGCGCTGAGTACATTGCCGGCGGTATCAAACGTCACAAGCTTGCCGCCGCCGTGGTGGCACTGTTTCTGGTAGTAGCCAGTGCGTCGGCTTTTTATTTTTACCGGCGTCACTCCGAACCGCTCAAGGAGCGCGATACGGTTTTGCTGACGGATTTTGTTAACACCACCGGTGAGCCTGTCTTCGACGGAACGTTAAAACAGGCGCTTCAAGTACAGCTCGGACAAACTCCTTTCCTCAGCCTTTTTCCGGAAGATCGGGTGCGTGAAACGCTGCGCTTCATGGGGCGTGATCCTGACGATCGCATCACTCGCGACATCGGTCGCGAGATCTGCGAGCGACAGGGAATAAAAGCGATGCTGACCGGATCGATTGCGAGTCTGGGTAGTCACTACGTGATTACGCTCGAAGCGATGAACCCGCGCACGGGTGATTCGATTGCGCGCGAGCAGGTTGAAGCCGACAGCAAAGAGAGAGTGCTTTCGTCACTCGGAACGGCCGCGTCGAATCTGCGCATGAAGCTGGGCGAGTCGCTCAGTTCGATAAAGCAATACGACGTTAATATCGAACAGGCGACAACCTCTTCGCTGGAAGCGCTGAAGGCGTATGCGATGGCCAATGACGAGAGAGCGCGGGGCAGAGCGCGCGAGTCGCTGACTTTATACAAACGCGCGATTGAGCTCGATCCAAACTTCGCAATGGCTTACGCGCGTATTGGAGTTCATTACGGCAACATTGAGCAGCTCGAGTCGGCGAAAGAATATGTGCAGAAGGCTTATGAACTTCGCGATCGAGTGAGTGAGCGTGAAAAGCTCTACATCACCGAAAAATATTACACCTACATCACCGGCGAGATCGACAAGACGATCGAAACATTACAAACGTGGTCGCGTCTTTATCCAAACGATTTCATTCCACACAACAATCTGTCCCTGAATTACAAACTTCTCGGGCGCTACGAAGAGGGGTTAAAGGAAGCTCTCGAGGCCGTTCGACTCAGCCCGAACAACCTCAACGCCCTGGATAATCTGATCGCCAGCTTTGTTGGTCTTGGACGGTTTGACGAGGCTGAGCAGGCAGCGCGAGAAGCACAGAAGATCAACCCCGATGCTTTGTCGACGCATGCCAACAACTTCTTCTTCGCTTACTTGCGTCGTGACCAGGCGGAGATGGATCGCGAGGTGGAATGGGCCAAGGGACGTCCCGACGAAGCAGAAATTAAAATGCTTCTCAGTTTAACGGCGCTGTCTTTTGGCAAGGTAAAGCAAGCCCGCGTTTTGCAGAAGCAGTCAGTTGAGATTGCGAGACAGCAGGGTCGAGCTGAAGCCGGAGCCACCGCGTTGTTGGCAGCGGCGGCGCACTTGCAGCAGATCGGAATATGTGACGAGGCCAAAGGCAACATGAAGGCTGCGCTTGGCATGCTCCGCGGGCAAAAGCCTATGGCGATGTCGGCGGTGATCTATGCTAACTGTGATGATTTGGACCAGGCGCAGTCGTTGCTCGAAGATGCACGTGAGGCTTATCCGAAGAACACCGTCATCAATCTGATAGTGACGCCGACTATTGCTGCCGCGACGGAGCGGAAGCGAGGAAATATCAGTCAGTCGATACAGTTGTTGGAATCACTGCGCAGCTATGATTTTGGCATCGTCATGGGTGTTTCAAATGCGTATGCGCGAGGTCAACTCTATTTGCAACAACGCATGGGCAGGGAAGCGGCGGCGGATTTTAAGTCAATCATCGACCGGCCCGGCAGCGATTATCTTGCGCCCGCGCACGCCCTCTCGCACCTCGGGATGGCCCGTGCGGCCGTGATTAATGGCGACACGGCGGCAGCGCGGAAGTCGTACCAGGATTTCTTTGCGGTTTGGAAGGATGCCGATCCGGACGTGCCGGTTTTAGAACAGGCGCGGAAGGAGTATGAGGGCTTGAAATAAGATTTCTCACGCAGCGGCGCAACGGCGCGGCGTTTTTGAGATTTCGCTGCGCCGTGGCGCCGCCCCGTGAGAAAATTTTTTGTGTCTTATGATATATTGCCCTCCCTGACGACCCACATTCCAAAAGGATCAAAACCCGAATGTCCGGACACTCGAAATGGCATAGTATTAAGCACAAGAAAGGCGCGCTCGATGCCAAGCGCGGCAAGCTGTTCACGAAGTTTATTAAAGAGATCACCGTAGCTGCGCGAAGCGGCGGCGGTGACCCCGATGCCAACGCCCGTTTGCGCAAGGCGATCTTCGATGCCAAAGCCGGCAACATGCCAAACGACACGATTGACCGCGCGATCCGTCGCGGTACGGGCGAGGAAGAAGGCGTCAACTATGAAGAGATCACGTACGAAGGTTATGGTCCGGGCGGCGTGGCGCTGTTGATTCAATCGATGACTGACAATCGTAACCGCACCGTCGCAGAGATTCGCCACATCTTTTCCAAGAATGGCGGAAACCTCGGTGAGAGTGGGTCGGTGGGCTGGATGTTCGACAAGAAGGGTTACATCGTAGTCGAGAAGGCCGGCAAGTCGGAGGAAGAACTATTCGAACTTGCCATCGAGGCCGGCGCCGACGACTTGCGAGATGATGAAGACAACTTCGAGATCATGACTTCACCCGAAGCTTTCGATGCCGTGCTGACGGCGGTAAAAAGCGCGGGGATCGAACCGCAGGTGGCGGAAGTAGAAATGGTGCCGCAAAACTACATTCGACTTGAAGGTGCTGACGCGCGGCAGATGTTGAAACTAATGGAATCGCTTGAAGACCACGACGACGTGCAGAAGGTCTCAGCGAATTTTGATATCAGCGAAGCCGACATGGCTGCAGCGTAAAAGATAGACATCTTGTTAATCCTGTTAATCTTGTAAATCTTGTTCAAATGGCTTTACATGATTTACAAGATTAACAGGATTTACAAGATCAAGCCTGAGCTTGTTGCGCTGGTTCACTACTTGATTCTTCATTCCTGATTGGCTCACCCATCACAACTCGAACGTTGTAAGTCTTCTCTTCATTGGTTAACGCAATCGCCGGTTCTGGTTGCTCCACACCATCAACCTCGACACTAATCACACCACGACTAACACCAAGTGGGTTTTCGATCCTGATCCGGTAAACCGCTTTTCCGCGCCGGTAAGTGATCTCAAAATCGCGCCACCAGCGCGGTACACACGGATTAATCTCGAGCCGTTCCTTTCGGAGTTTGAACCCAAGGATCGACTCCAGACCGGCGCGATACATCCAACCCGCGGATCCCGTGTACCACGTCCACCCGCCGCGACCATTGTGTGGCGGCACTGCATAAACGTCTCCAACCGCGACGTACGGTTCAACTTTATATTTGTGTAGCCCAGCCCGAGTTGATGAGTGATTGATTGGATTCAGCAGGGTGAAAAGTTCGCCTGCACGTTCACCGTCACCAAGCATCGAGTATGCGATCATGGTCCAGATCGCTGCGTGTGTATATTGCCCGCCATTCTCGCGCACGCCCGGCACGTATCCTTTGATGTAACCCGGATCGAGCGGACTCTTGTCGAACGGTGGCGTGAATAGAATCACGAGACCATCGCCACGCCGGATCAGGAACTCCTCCACTGCCGCCATCGCCCGGCCCATGCGATACGGATCGGAAGCGCCGGAGATTACGGACCACGACTGCGCGATGGAATCAATCCGGCATTCTTCATTGCGCGCCGAACCGAGTGCCGTGCCGTCGTCAAAATAACCGCGGCGGTACCAGTCGCCGTCCCACGCTTTTTCTTCGAGATTCTTTTTCAGATTCTCGAGATGGCGACGGTAGCGATTGCCGCGTTGTTTCTGTTTACGCGCTTCAACATGTGGACCGAAGGCGGCGAGCGTGGTGTAAAGAAACCAACCCAGCCAAACGCTTTCGCCCTTTCCCTTATGCCCAACGCGATTCATGCCGTCGTTCCAGTCGCCACCACCCATCAACGGCAATCCGTGTTTGCCGACCGCGAGACTGCGGTCGAGTGCGCGAGCACAGTGTTCGTAGATCGACGCCGATTCTTCCGACACTTCCGGCTGCGTGTAAATTTCATGCTGATCGTCAGCAAGCAGAGGTTGTGTGAGGAAGGGAACTACTTCCTCCAGCACTGAAGCATCGCCGGTAACATCAACATAAAACGCCGCGACAAAGGGCAGCCACAGCAGGTCGTCGGAAATGCGAGTGCGAACGCCACGCCCACTTGGCGGATGCCACCAGTGTTGCACGTCGCCTTCCTTAAACTGATGCGCGGCCGCGAGCACGATCTGTTGTCGCGCGACCTCAGGACTGCTGTAAACCAGTGCCATCACGTCTTGTAGCTGATCGCGGAAACCAAACGCGCCACCCGATTGATAGAAAGCGGTGCGAGCCCAGATGCGGCAGGAAAGTGTTTGATAAAGCAGCCAGCGATTGAGCATCGTGTCCATCGCGCCGTCGGGTGTTCGCACCTGGATTGTGCCGAGCAGCTCGTCCCAGTGGGCTATCACTTTCTCAAAGGCCGCGTTGACATTTCCGGTCTGGCGAAACCTGTCGACTATCGCTTGTGCCGCTGATTTTGATTCAGCCTCGCCCAGCATGAAAACAACTTCGCGAGCTTCGTTTGGAGCCAGTTCGATGTTGATCTGGATCGCGGCGCATGGATCGAGTCCGGCACCGTCTCTGCCGGCCAGGCTCAAGCGCCGCAGCGCGGCCGGAGTTTCAAGCGAACTGTTTCGACCAATAAACTCCTTGCGATCGCAGGTCGCGCTTGAAATAGATTCGCTGCTGGCAACAAACGCGACGCGCCCAGCAAACTCGTTGTTAAATGGATTCTTCGCGAAGATGGTCGCCGCGGGCGCATCGATTTCCGTGATGACGTAGGGCGCCGAAGAAGTGCGCGAAACACCGAGCACGAGTTCGTTGTAAAGAGTTATCGAAAGTCGTCGTTTTTTGGCCGCGCGATTGCGCAAACGCAGGAGCGAGATTTTTACCGGCGCATCAAGGGGCGCGAAGACGAGCAACTCCTGCGAAATGCCCTGACTCGAATGTTCAAAGACGCTGTAACCCTGACCATGCCTGACAATATACGGCTCACGTTCACGGATCGGGAGTGGAGTAGCAGACCATACTGTGCCGGAATCTTCGTCGCGCAGATAGACCACTTCACCGGGAGGATCGCTGATCGCGTCGTTGGACCACGGCGTCAAACGATTCTCACGACTGTTAAGCGACCAGGTGCAACCGCCGCCTGTCTCGGTGACTAAGAATCCAAAATCAACAGCGTTTCCGATCACGTTGGACCACGGCGCCGGTGTCCATTGTTCAGCGCCCAGCACTGAAACATATTCACGACCGCCCTGGTGAAATCCACCCAGGCCATTGAAGAAGGCCAGATCGGGCGGCGCTACAGTGGTTTCCGGATAGGTTTGCGACGCCACCCGCGGAACAAACGGTGGCGGCAATGGTTCTTCAACTCGCTTGCGCTCGATCTGCTCTTCAAACGCGCCGCGTTCGGCAACAATCACCGCGCGCGCGACTGCGTGCAGCAGAATTCGATCGGCTTCCGGCATATGATCGGAACGTCGCAGGTAAACTCCGCCGGGTTTGTCCTGCAACCACTGCAAACCGCTGGTGCGAATAATCGTTTCCAACTCCCCGTGCAGCACCTGTAGATAGTCGGTGGGCGTGTCGTTGAGGATCACGAGATCGACTTTGAGACCTTTGTAATGCAGGTACTCGTGGCCACGCACCAGTTTTCTGACCGTGCGCATGTCATCCGGTTTATTAATTCGAACCACAACGATCGGCAGATCGCCGCTGATTCCGTAAGCCCAGAGACTCGATTGCGCCTTGGTGTTAAGCGCGAGTACGTGGGGGGTCGGCCGCAACGAAGGATCTGAATAGACAATGCGCGCCGCCAGCCGTTGAAACAGGTGCGCTTCTTCCGAATCGATCTTCAGATGGCTCATCTCCACTTGGGCTTTGGTCCATGCCAACCGGAGTTCGCGCTCGAAGATATTTGGATCGTGATACTTGTCGGCGAGTGCGAGTGCTTCTTCACGCGAACGCGCGACGGCGGTGCTGAAAGCACACCTGATGGTTTGATTCGGTTGAATTCTGACGCTACGTCGCAGGCTGAAAACGGGATCCAGCACTGCCCCAGTGGTATTTGAGAGCGGACGGTCTTCCATCACCGCGATCGGATTGCTCGGCGTTCGTCCGCGCCCGAGAAACCGGCCGCGATCGGTTTCATATTGAACGGCGCCGACAAGTTCGCCCTCGGCAACTACGACGTGCACTCCCCAGATCGGTCGATCCTCAGTCGATCGTTGGCGACGATAAGCAAGGATGGCGTTCTCGCCGGCAACGAATTCAGTTTCGATGAAAAGGTTGCTGAATGCCTGATGGGCTGCGTCAGCAGAGGAACCGGCCAGTACCACTTCCGCATAACTGGTCAACTCGATCTCACGCGTTCGTGAAGTCAGGTTTGTTAACGAAATACGGCGTACTTCGGCATTGTCTTCCGCGGAAACCACCACTTCCATTCGCGTTGCGATACCGGAATCGACCCGTCGAAAATCGGCTTTATCTTCGGAAAAAGCCACGTGATACGACTGTGGCCGCCGTCGAACCGGTTGATGACCGGCGGACCAGACCGTACCGCTGCGCACGTCGCGGAGGTAAACAAACGCACCCCAGTTGTCGCGCGTCACGTCCTCGCGCCAGCGGGTGACCGCATTTTCTTCGCATTGCGAATAACCCGAGCCCGCACTCGTAATCATCACGTTGTAAGCACCGTTTGAAAGCAGTTGTGTGCGTGGCGTGCTGAAGTCGGCGGATTCGTAGACGCGCGTGATCATGCCCGGGTTTGTTTGGGCCACACGACCAGTCAGAACTTCTTCCGCGCGTGGATGGGCAGCCGGCACTCCCACGGGTATGCGTTCCTGTAAGAGCAACTCGGTGGCTTGAACCGTCGGATCGGCGTGGAAACGTCGTTGGACCAGATCATCGAGAAGGATATTCGCGAGCGAAACGAGCGACATGCCCTGGTGGTGGGCCATGAAGGCGCGGATGAGCAGCGACTTCTGCCCTTCCGGCAATCTTTCAGCCGTGTAATCGATCGACTCGTAAAAGCCATACGGCCCGAGCGCTCCTTCTTTCTGCAAGCGACGCAAGTTGATCATGGACGCGTGTGGATCGACCAGGGCCGCCAGCATCGTGGCGTATGGCGCGACCACCAGATCTTCGATCAACCCGCGTTTCAAGCCGAGACCGGGCACGCCGAATGGTCCATATTGATAGTTGAGATGAAGATCGCGGACGTTGTAAGCCGCTTCGGAAATCCCCCAGGGCACGCCACGTTCGTTTCCGTATTCGATCTGGCGAGAAACGACGGTTCGGTAAGTTTCAGAAAGCAGGGTCGCCGCGTAATTGCGCATCACGAGGAGCGGCATCAGGTATTCGAACATCGTGCCGGTCCATGAGATCAAAGCGCGGCCACCATCGACTCTCGTGAGTGCGCGGCCCATGCGGAACCAGTGTTGTTGAGGCACATCGCCCTTCGCGATACCGACAAAACTTGCCAGTCGCGCTTCCGAGGCGAGCAGGTCGTAATAAGATTCGTCGGCACGCGATGCGGTGACGTTGTAACCGATGGTGAAGAGCTTGCGTTCAACGTCAAAGAGAAACGAGAAATCCATCTCGTCGACGATCTGATCGCAACGACGGGCCAGGCGGCTGAGACGCGACAACATATCGCTCGAAGCACTGGCTGACTGTTCGAGGGCCTTGGTCAGTCGTGAAACTACAGCCGGCAACGTTTGGTCCTGCATCGCCGCAAGTTGGACGAGTGCCCGATCACACAGTTGTGGAACTTCAACGAGAGCAGGAACGCGTTGCAGCAGTTTGAGAATTCGTGTCCAGTCGTCGTTCGTGTCGTCTATTTCTTTTTCGACGAGCGGAAGCAAGCGCGCCCAGCCGGTAATTGCTTCAACATCTCTCCGGCGAGCCTCGACCTGATGTTGTAAAGCCCCGACCCACCAACGCACCTCTTTGAAACTCAATTCGCCATGCTCGTGGGCAAGTGCGTTGACGATGTCGTCGATCTCAGAAACGTGACGATTTAGTGAGTCGATGAGTGTGACCCATGACGTTAGAGTGTCGCCGGGATCGGTCTGAAGCAGTGTACGGCAGGCTGCGATCTCGTCCTGCAACTGTCTCACGGTCACAACGTCCGTACGCTGCCGAAAGGTTCCGAGCGCTCCGGCTTCGATGGCAAC
Organism: uncultured Acidobacteriota bacterium; assembly: GCA_963708055.1. GTDB lineage: Bacteria > Acidobacteriota > Blastocatellia > Pyrinomonadales > Pyrinomonadaceae > PSRF01. Next base: position 6,231,213 of record OY970193.1, read on the forward strand.
GGCGTTGACAGTGTCGCTCAAGCCGTCGATTACACATCGATCAAACAAGCTGTTGTCGGGAAACTCGATACACGCCTGTTTCACCGCGATCAAATGCCCGGCGAGATTGCCGCTATCGACAGTTGAGATGTATTGCGGAAGGAGTGGCTCGAGTGTCTTGGTGTCGTACCAGTTAAAGAAGTGACCGTGAAGACGACCGAGTCGATCGAGGGTTGAGAAAGTCAGTTCGAGTCGTTCTACCAGTTCGAGCGCACCGACATAACCGAGATCGCGGGCGGATGAGGTGGCTAACAATAACAGGCCCATATTTGTCGGCGACGTGCGATGGGCCACGACCGGCGACGGGTCCTCCTGAAAATTGTCAGGCGGGAGCCAGTTGTCTTCAACGCCGACAAAGCCTTCAAAAAAGCGCCAGGTTCGTCGTGCGATTAAACGTGCGAAAGCGGTCTCTTCCGGGCTCAGCAGCTTTCGTTCCGGCGCTCTCGGGCGGCTCGCCCAGTAAGCAATCAGCGGCGAGAAGATCCAGATCACGAACAGCACACCCATTACCGGTAAGCCTGCCGGTTTGAGACGTAAAGTCAGAGCGAGCGCGATAACTGTCAGCACCAGTGCCGGGAACATGAATCGGATGAACGATCCGAGATCGTTCCGCGCCGATCTTTCCGCCTCGGCTGCCGACACCCATTCGAGCAGGTTTTTGCGCGAGATCAACTGGCGATAGAGTGCGCGCACGATCGCGTCGCTCATGGTCCATGCCTGGTGCGGCAGGAAAACGAACGAGAGCGCGATTTGTGCGGTGTTGGTGCGAAAGTCGCCCCAGCGAGTCCAGAAGTGGCTGGTCCAGGGCAAACCGCGTGGATGCATCAGCAAGCCGGTCGTTAAATGCAGATGAACCGGAAAGGCAATTACACAGAAAACAAAAAGACTCCAGAGAAACGCCGAGCCCGGCAAGAACGCGCACGCAGCCACCAGCCACAGGAATAACGAAGGCGCCACCAGACTACGTCGCAGGTTGTCGAGAATTTTCCAGCGGGCTATCACCGGCAACACGTTGCGTGTTTTGCGTCGCTCTGCGTCAGGCACGGAACGAAACAGCCAGCCCACGATTTGCCAGTCGCCGCGTGTCCAGCGATGCGAACGTTTCGTATGGGCTTCGTAAGAAGCCGGATAATCGTCGAGCAACTCGATGTCGGTGGTTAAGGCCGCACGCGCAAACAACGACTCAAACAGGTCGTGACTGAGCAGCCAGTTTGACGGTACGCGATTGTCGAGTGATTGTTGAAAAGCATCGACGTCATATAGACCTTTACCGGTGAAACTACCCTCACCAAAAAAATCCTGGTAAACGTCAGAGACGGCGGTTGTGTACGGGTCAATCCCGGTGTAGCCGGAAAAAATCTGAACAAACTTCGATCGTGAAGCACTGGAAAGTGAAATGCTTACGCGTGGTTGCAAGATGCCATAGCCGCGCGTCACACGGTTCGTCTGAGCATTGATGTACGGGCGATTGAGCGGATGAATCGCCGCGCCGACAAGTTTCCGCGCCACATCGCGCGGCAGTTGTGTGTCGGAGTCGAGAGTTATTACATAGCGGATCGATTTGAGTAGAGCATCGTCAGCGGTGCGTACGAGGAAACTCGTATCAGGCGCGCCGCGCAATAGTCGATTAAACTCTTCCAGCTTGCCGCGTTTGCGTTCCCAGCCCATCCATCTCTCTTCGCCTTCGTTCCATTGCCGTCGTCGATGAAAGAGATGAAAACGTTCATTACCGTGAGTTCGGTTGAGCGTGTCGATGCCGCTTTGTGCGACGGCGAGTAGCTGTGCATCTGTCGGTGTCTCTTCAGCGGCTGCATCGGGAAAGTCGCTCAGGATCGCGTAGTAAACATGTTCATCCTGATTGGCGAGGTAATGGACTTCGAGATGCTCGACCAAATGACTGACCTGCGACTCGTTCAGGAAAATCGTCGGCACTACGACGAATGTCGCTGCTTCTTCAGGAATACCTTCGGAGGTATCCATTCGCGGCAACAGTCGCGGCGGAAAAAAGTGAGTAAGGTCCCAGTTAAGGACCGTCAACGCGAGATCGCTGGCTGGAATCACGGCCAGCAATCCGGTTACCACCAGGAGCGGCCAGCCGGCGCCTGCGCTATACACGAAGTAAAGCAGCAGGAGAATTATCAGCACCGTTATCGAGAAGAGTGTGCCGAGATAAGTTGTGGCGGCATGACGCAGGAGAGATCGCCGCAGGCGTTCAACGAGTGGCGGTTGATAACCATACGTCGTTTCGAGATTGCTTAACCCGGAATCGATGAGGTAGTACCCGACGTGACCTTCAGCACCCGACTTCTCCGTATTCTGTTTCGCCAGATCGATCGCAGCTTGCGCGATTTTGAGTTCGCTGGTGCGGGTTCGCTTGCTGATGCGCTCGACGACGTGGCGATAACGATCGCGCGAAGCAAACTCCATTTGCGAGTAAACTCCGGCCGGATCCTGGCCCAGCAGTGGTTCAATCAAGCTGACTTTCTCGAAGAAATCGTTCCAATCGAGCGTCGAGAGCAGGCGCATGCTGGTGATGATGTTTCCGACCGTGACTTGCGCTCCGGCTTGTCGCTGATGCTCCAGGTGAATGATCTGTTCGACCGCTGTGCCTTGCTTTTCCAGTTGCTTTTCGATCCAGTCCATCACGGGCATCACCGATGGATGTTGTTCACGCAACCGTTGTACTAATTGGACCAGAAACGGATGCGGCAACTCTTCTCGTTTGCCGACTCGTTCGTTGAGTAACGACATCACCCCGGCGGGCTGGAGCGAGGCAAGTTCGAGCAGTTTATCGGCGAGTTTGTCTGCTTCGTCACGGTGCGCGCGGGCACGAGCGATAGTGAGGGCGAGGCGGCGAAGATTTTCAACCAATGCGACTCGCAGAGTGATGGCGACGGCCCACAATTCGCCAATCGACAGTGGCGCTACAGTTTGATAAGCCGCGATGAATCGTTGCAGCGTGTTGGTATCGAGACGCGAATCGGTGTGCGCGATCAGAGCGAGCGCAACTGAGTAAATCCGCGGATAGCCTTTGAGATCGCCTTCAGCAAGTTTGGGGAGTTCGTGGTAGTAGCTCCTGGGCAGGTCCTGTCGAATCTCGCGCAGTTGTTCTTCGACGATGTGGTAGTTGTCTACGAGCCATTCAGCGGCCGGTGAGATGGCGCGACCGTCGCGAATGGCCTGGACGAGCAATTTGTAAGCGGCTTCAAGAATGCGACCGTTATCTTCGAGACGTGGCAGCAGTTGAGCGCGACCTTTTCGGGTGACGGTTTTGTGTTCGGCCGCGAGTGTTTGCGCATACTGTTCGAGACGCTCAACACTAAAGAACTCAGCCTGAAAAGGTTTCTCGTCAGCAGAGCCGTTGGGCTTGCGAAAGAAAGATGAAAACAGTGATTCGAAGAACCCACTCATGAAGTGCGCACAGTTGTAGGGATTTATTACACCAACAGGGGGCTATTGGGGAAAAATTGAGAATACCATATTTGGTACTTGGTACTTAGTCTTGGAACTTTGCGTGGTGTCTTAGTTTGGAATACGCCGAAGGCGTTGGCTAATTTCAGCCCGGGGTTCGAGTGAAGCGAGAACCCCGGGTTGACGCTGCGCGGCTTTGCCTCAAAAGTCATGTTGAAGGCCACAACGAGGCACACAAAGCACAAATGAATTCTTAGCAGTAGAGGTAATCCTTAAGGTTTTAATCATTTGCGCTTTTTGTGCTGTTTGGTGGCCTACTCTCTGTCTTTGAAAGCGACTTTTGAGGCAAACCCACGCTGCGCTCCAACCCCAGGCTGAAATTAGCCAACGCCTTTGGCGTTCTTCAAACATCGCTACCAGATCATAGTCTCTTGCTCTCAAACTAAGACATTACCGAACTTTGTACTGATTTGAATGTCAGGATTCCAGGAACAAAGCACAAAGCACAAAGTACAAAGATCGAGGTGTGGTATGCTGCGCCGCAATGCGCGTATTAGGAATTGATCCGGGAAGCCAAACGACTGGATGGGGAGTGGTCGAAGGCGACGGGCGACGTTACTCACTGGTTGCGTTTGGGGCTATTCGCGCACCGTCGAGCCTGAAATTTTCAACCCGATTGCTCAAGATGTGTACCGGGCTCGAGGACGTGATCGCGCAACATCGTCCTGATGCGTGCGCGCTCGAAGATGCTTTTCTCGCCACCAACGTCAAAGTCAGTATGAAGCTCGGGCAGGTGCGTGGTGTTGCGTTGTTAGTCGCGGAGCGAGCGGGGCTCGATATTCACGAGTATTCACCGCGTTTGATCAAACAGACGGTAGTGGGTTATGGCAACGCCGAAAAGCATCAGGTTCAGGAGATGGTGCGGTTGCTGCTGATGTTGAAGAGTATTCCGGCGCCTCACGACGCCGCGGATGCGCTGGCCGCGGCGATCTGTCATTTTCATCACGCGCAGTTTAAAGAGAGAATAGCAGCGGTTTAAGATCTTCAAACCTCACAATCAGGAGAAACAAAGATGCTTCCTCACAAGCTCGTGTTGTTGGTTGTTCTCACCTTCCTTTTTCCAACTGTAATCGCAGGTCAATCGCGCAAACCGCCGGCAGGAGGTCGGCTAGGTATTGTGGTTGACGAACGGCTCGCGGCACTGCGCGCAACGCCTCAGCTAAACGGGAGACTTGTACGGCGGCTGGGGCGTGGGCGAATGGTGGCCGTCAGGTCGATGAGAAACAGTGCGGAAGGGATTACTTTTCTTTTAGTGAACGTTTCGAGACGAACGCATGGCTGGATTCAGCGAGAGGCGGTGGTATCGCCGGCGCGCGCCGGAGACGATCGACGACTGTTGGAATTGATTGAGCGTTCGCAGGGATTTGATCGGATTGTCCGAGCGCGAATTTTTCTCGATTACTTTCCGCGTTCGCCGATCCGGCCGGCAGTTTTGTTGTTACTCGGAGATGCGGCGGACGAGGTTGCCGCGAGGCTAACAACTGAGGCTTCGCGAAGGCTCAGGCCGCTGGGCGATGCGCCTGAGTTCAGTTATTACCTGAACTACGTCGGACTCGATCGTTACAACCGCCAGCGTGTCGGTTTCGTTTTCGATAAGACCGCCAAGCGCTTTCACTACGACGGCGCCGCCTGGCGCGAGCTGCTCCGTCGCTATCCGAATTCACCCGAAGCCGCGCAAGCCCGCCAGCGCCTCGGACAGCTTTGACCGCGCAGTTTTGCTCCCAACTGCGAATGGATTACCATGCGCGCATGAATCTCAATCTAAAACCTCAAGGAGAACGCGAAATGGGCCTCACACATATTGCAGTCGAACTACGTAACCTTAGCGCTGAAGCTGCAGTTACAATCACATTCTTAGTCGATACTGGAGCCATGGAGTCTATGGCTCCGGCAGCCAGTCTCAGAAATATTGGCATTCAACCGATAGGTAAACGGATGTATGAGCTGGCCAGTGGAGAGCATATAGAATACGAGTACGGTCACGTGCAAATGCGGTTTCTGGATGAAATCATCGCGACAGATATCATTTTTGGCCCCGACACCGATGCACTCTTGGGCGTGTTGGCACTGGAGTCTGCAGGCTTCATAGTCGACCCAAAGTCTCAGACCTTGAAAAAACTCAAGGCATTTCCTCTAAAATCTGCTGCTGCGGCAAAATAAACTGTCGCGCACAGCCCCCGCCCCCGTTAAACTGTCAAAAATTGCTGTCTGGGTGTTAATAATCCCGTAAAACCCTCGTCTATCAGGGTGGTAGACGAAGGAGAAAACCTTGCAGGCAGCACTTAAACCCTTGCGATTAGTGACAGAACAACCCGCCAGCGAGCTGGATACTCTATTCCAGGCACATCACGGCCGAGTTTTTCGGACCGCGCAGCGGATTACCGGCAGCTTCGCCGACGCTGAAGACGTGCTTCAGACAGTCTTCCTGCGCCTTGTCAAAGGCCAGGATGATTACGACTGGTCACGCAATCCGGAGGCTTATCTTTCCCGCGCAGCCATAAACGCCTCCCTTGATCTGTTACGAAGCCGTACTCGTTCAAAAGCCGTGAATCTGGAAGATGGCGAAGTTGAGTCAATTGCCGGCTCCTACCGGAGTCCGGAGGCGGTTCACGCCGACCGCGAACTACAAACCCTCGTGCGGCAAGCCGTTTCGCGCCTGGGAAAAACTGCCGGTGAGATGTTTGTCCTTCGCTATTACGAAGGTTTTGACAACAAGGAAATTGCAGCACTTTTGAATACCTCGCCGCTTGTGGTGGGAGTTGTTCTCCACCGCGCGCGCACGAAACTGAAAAAAGAGATTGGGCACTATCTGGAGAAACATGATGAAAAGTAAAGACGAAGTCCTCGATAAAGTGACTGCTGAGATCCGTAATGAGAAAGTCGATCCGGCAGTAGTCTCAGCGGCGGCAGATCGTGTTTGGGCACGTGTCTCCGTTGCTGCAGGTGCGACTGAATTTCAGATGCCGACAGTCGACCAAATCGAAGGTTGCACAGATTTTCAGTCGCTGATTCCGGCCCACCTGGCAGGCAAGCTTTCCGAAGCACGTTCGCTGTTGCTGGTGGATCACACACATGAATGCATTCCTTGCCGCCGGGCGATGAACGAAGCGCGCGCGAAGCGTTCGCACGTGATTAAACCGGCGGTGCGCAAGTCGCGCTTTAGCATGCAACCGGTAGTAATGCGTTGGGCTATCGCCGCGGCATTGGTTATCGGACTGGGTCTGCTGGCTGTTCCTTTAGTCCAGCGGTTCTTGCCGTACGGCCAGTTTGAAGCCACCGTGGCCGCAGCCGAAGGCCAGGTGTTTCAGGTTGCCGACACGACAACGGCGTCAGTCAGCACCGGTGCGCGTTTACAGCAGGGTGAGAAAGTTCGCACTGCCAAAGACGGTCGCGCCGTGGTTCGTTTGGGCGATGGTTCCTTGATTGAGATGAAGGATCGCTCCGAGCTTTACCTGACTAAGTCGAGCAACGGAACCACGATTCACCTCAACCGCGGCAGCATTGTGGTTGAAGCTGCCAAACAGAAAGACGGCCAGTTGTTTGTTGAGAGTGGTGATTCGCTGGTCTCAGTGACCGGCACGATCTTCTCCGTCAACAACGGCACCAAGGGATCGCGCGTCTCGGTAATCGAAGGCGAAGTGAAACTGAATCACGCAGGTAGTGATCGCGTGCTTCGTCCCGGTGAACAGGCAACGACCAGCCCGTCGATTGCGATGATTCCCGTCAAGGATGAGGTCTCGTGGAGTCGCAATGCGACGCAGTATGCCAACGTGTTGAGTGCCTTGGCATCTGTGAACAGTGCTTTAAAGAATGTACAGCAGCCGGGAGTTCGTTATTCGACCCACCTGCTCGACCTGATGCCGGAGAACACGGTGGTTTATGCCGCGTTGCCCAATCTCGCCAACACGATCGTCGAATCGCATCGCGTGATTCAGGAACGGATGAGCCAGAACGCCGCGTTGCGCGATTGGTGGGAAAAAGAGCAGTCGGGTAGATCGCAGAACATGGACAAGGTGGTCGAAACAATTCGCCAGTTTGGTTCACACCTCGGCGATGAGATCGCAGTGTCAGTTTCAATAGATGACCAGGGACGCCCCGGCGAGCCATTGGTTTTGGCCGAACTGAAAAATTCACAAGGCTTCAAGCAGTTGCTCGAACAGGAGATTGCGAAGTACTCCGACAAGAAAGGCAAGCCGGAGATTCAGTTTGTTGAAAATCCGATGACTGCCGCGACTGCGGCTGATGACAAGCGAGAAGTGCTTTACGTTTGGATTCAGGAAAACTTATTCGCTGCCAGTCCGAAGCTGCCGCAACTGCAGAATGTTGCCACCGTGATGGCGAATGGAAAACTGAGCAGCTTCAGTTCTACTCCGTTCCACAATCGCATCGCGCAGGTTTATCAATCAGGCGCCGGTTTGGTGGTTGCTGCCAATCTCGAAAAGGTATTGGCCAGCACCAAGACTGAACGAAGCAAAGGCCCTGATGCGGCGAAGCAGGAAAGTGCTTTGAACCAACTCGGTATTCTCAGTGTGAAGTATTTCGTGTTGGATCAGAAAGACACCAACGGAAAGACGCACACCGAAGCCTCAGTATCGTTCAACGACGCACAGCGCGGCATTCCTTCGTGGCTGGCAGCGCCGGGACCGATGGGCTCACTCGAGTACATCTCGCCCGACGCGAACGTGGTAGCAGGATTCGTCGTGAAGAATCCGGTAACCCTGGTTGACGATCTGCTGGGCGTGCTGGACGTTGTGTCGCCGGAGTTGCGCAAGACACTCGACAAACAACAGACGGAACGCGGTCTCAACATTCGTGACGACATCGCGGCTCCGCTGGGTGGCGAGTTTGCCTTCGCGATTGATGGTCCACTGCTTCCGACGCCGTCGTGGAAGCTGGTGTTTGAAGTTAACGATCCGGCGCACTTGCAGCAGACGCTCGAGCGCATGGTCGGTGAAGTGAATAAGGAAGCGGCGAAGTTTGGTAAAGGCGGTTTGTCATGGGAGAAAGCCGACCTCAGCGGACGCAAGTATTACACGCTGCGTTCATCCGATTTCGGATTTGTTGAAGTGAACTTCACTTACGACAACGGCTATCTCATCGTTGGTCCAAGCAGAGCGCTTGTCGAGCGCGCCGTGAGGTCGCGTGAGAACGGTCAGTCGCTGCTGCGTTCGGCGAAGTTCACGGCCGGTTTGCCGGCCGATGGCAACGCCAACTTCTCGGCAGTTTTCTATCACAACCTTGGTGGTCTCGTTCCGGCAGGTTTGGCCGGCACGGCGAGCCACTTACCGAGCGGACCGCAACAGGCAATGAAGGCGGTTATTTCAGAGATGCAGCCAACTCTCGCGTATGCATACGCGCAGGGCGACAGCATCACCTTTGCGGCCAACACTGAAGGTGGACCATTCGGTATCGGACCAGCAACTTTGTTGGGAATGCCCAATTCGCTGGAGATGCAGAATATTATTCAGCGAGGGATGGGGTCGAAGAAGTAGTTGAGGTTGGTTGGGGACTTGGTGCTTTGTATTTAGTGCTTTGTACTTAGTGCTTTGTACTTAGTGCTTTGTACTTAGTACTTTGTACTTAGTACTTTGTACTTGGTACTGAGTTCCCCAACCACAAATGCCAAGTACAAAGCACCAAGCACCAAGCACCAAGTACCAAGTACCAAGCACCAAGTACAAAGCACCAAGCACCAAGTACAAAGCACCAAGCACCAAGTACCAAGTACCAAGTACAAAGCACCAAGTACCAAGTACAAAGCACCAAGTACCAAGTACAAAGCACCAAGTACCAAGTACAAAGCACCAAGTACAAAGCACCAAGTACAAATGAAGCTCGTATCGATCTCCCTCATCTCGTGGTTAATCGGCGCTCTGATTCTCTCTAACTTTGCTGGAGAGGGTTTGAGCGCCACAGTCGTTTCCATGATTATGGCAGCGTTGCTGTTCTCGTTAGCGTATGCTCCCTCTCTCTCCTGGCTGCGCCAACGTCTTGGTGGTTGCCGACCAGCGCCGCTGTTTCCGCTTGCTTCAGCAGTCATACTCAACACACCTGTGTTTCTGATCGAGATTCTTGCAATTGGCAGAACTTTAGCACCCGCAGATGCGTTAGCATGCATTGTTGCTTTTCTGCTGATGGGCACGGTCTTCGGACTCGGATTCGTTTGGAATTATCAGAACACAGCGTTATAAAAAAGAGTATGGCACTCCCCGCTTCGGTTCCCACGGAACCGACTAAAGCTCAAACGGCTTACACACAGCCGCCGGTAATCGACCTGCACGGTCTCAGCGTTTCATTTGGACGCCGGCAAATTTTGAAGAACCTGCGTGGCGATCTGCGCGGGCGCGCGATTGGTTTGCTCGGTCCAAACGGCGCCGGCAAGACCACGCTGATTCATACTTTGCTCGGCTTTCATGCGCCGACGTCCGGCACCGCGCAGATCTTCGGTCTCGACATCACCGAACAAGCGAAAGAGATCAAGGCCTTAATCGGCTACATGCCCGAGCGCGACTCGTTCATCGCGAAGATGAGTGCAGTTCACTTCGTTCGTTTGATGGGTGAACTCTCAGGCTTGCCGTCAGAGGCTGCGCTCGAACGTGCGCATGAGGCCTTGTTCTACGTCGGCCTCGGCGAAGCTCGTTATCGACGCCTGGAAACTTATTCGCTGGGTATGAAGCAACTCGCCAAGCTCGCGCAGGCGATCGTGCATGGCCCACGTTTAATCTTTCTTGACGAACCAACCAACGGTCTCGATCCGCCGGCGCGCCTGCGAATGATCAAACTCATCCGCGAGATTCGCGACAGTGGACACGCCCAAATTGTGCTTTCCTCGCACTTGTTGCTTGACGTCGAAGAGTGTTGCGACGAGATCCTGATCCTGCGCGACGGTCAGATTGCCGTCTATTGCAATCTCGAAGAAGAACGCAAATCCAATCGCAAATTCCTGATGCTGGAAACGCGCGGCGATCAGGAGAAGTTTGTTAAAGCACTGGCGCAACTTGGTTGTGAGTATGCGATCTCGAGTGCTAACCGGTTGAAGATCGTGTTGCAGGAGAACATTGAAGTTCGTGACCTGTACCGGTTGGCGGCGGAAACGCAGGTGCAACTCAGGCGTTTGAGTTACAAGCGCGATTCGCTGGAAGACATCTTCCTGAAGGCAATGGAGAACGGCTATGGCGGTTTATGAACAAACGTATAAGCCTTACACCGGCAAGCTGACTCCGGAGTGGAACCGTTTTTTGATTGTTCCGCGGCATGCCCTGCGTGGGGTCTTTAGTTCAAAACTATTCACCGCGTTTTATGTGATCTGTTTCCTGCCGCTGCTGGTTGAAGCAGTGCTGATCTATCTGCACCACAACGTTACGGCACTCGCGATCATGCAGCTGAATGCCAAAAACTTGATACCGATCGACGGTGCCTTTTTTCAGGTTTTTGTCAGCGTTCAGGGCGGATTTGCGTTCTTTGTCGCGCTGCTGCTGGGGCCACCACTGGTCTCGCGCGATCTCAGAAATAACGCGCTACCGCTTTATCTCTGCCGTCCGTTTACGCGTACCGAGTACGTGATGGGCAAGATGTCGGTACTGTTGATTTTGTTGTCATGGATCACGTGGGTGCCGCAGTTGCTGCTGTTTCTATTTCAGGCGTACCTCGAAGGGTTCGCATGGTTTCGCAGCAATCTATGGATCGCGAGCGCGATCGTGATCGGCAGCCTGGTTTGGATCGTGTTACTGGCGTTGCTTTCCCAAACGATGTCGGCGCTTTTGAAGTGGCGCATTGTGGCGAGTGGCGCGATGCTGGGTTTGGTAATTTTTCCGTCGGCTTTTGCGGGCATCGTCAACTTTATCTTTCAAACTCGCTGGGCCAACCTCATCAGTCTGCCGGCGTTGATGACGAATGTAACCGAGGGACTTTTCGGGACGTTCAGTCGCGTTAGCGAGACGATTGAGTTTACGGACTTCAACGATAATGTCGTCCGTGTAGTCCAGGTCCTCGAGCCGCCGCTCTGGACTGCCTGGACCGCGCTCTTCATATTTGCGGCCATTTGCCTCGCGTTGCTGGCGTGGAAGATTAAGGCTTACGAGGTGGTTAAGTAACGTTTATGACAACGTCTGCTGATCAACTCATCATTTTCGACAACGTCTCCAAGTTTTACGGCGACATCCTCGGCGTGAATCGCGTCAACCTCCAGATCGCGCCGGGTATTACCAGTCTGGTCGGACCGAACGGAGCAGGGAAGTCGACGTTGATGAACCTGATGACGGGATTGTTACGACCCACGCGCGGCTCGATTACGATCCTCGGGATTCCCACCGATCAACCCGAACGACTTTTTCGCCGGGTCGGTTACTGCACCCAGTTTGACTCGTTTCCACGCGGCATGACCGGTCGCGAGTTTCTCAATTCGTTTCTGCTCGTCCACGGATTTAATCGCGCGCGTGCGAGCGAACTCAGCCAGGTAGCACTCGAGCGCGTCAATCTTGTCGAAGCCGGCGATCGAAAAGTGGCCGGCTATAGCAAGGGCATGCGACAACGCATCCGGCTGGCGCAATCGATTGCACACGAACCATCAGTCCTGATCCTCGACGAACCACTGAACGGACTCGACCCGATGGTGCGCGCGGAGACGATCGCGCTGTTTCGTAAACTTGCTGCTGAAGGACTGCATTTGATCATCTCGTCGCACATCCTGCACGAAGTCGACATGATGTCGGATCGCGTGGTGTTGCTGAACAATGGCTACATCGTTGCTGAAGGCAACATTCACGGTGTGCGCGACGAGATGGAAGAGCATCCGATGCAGATTCTCATTCGGTGCGATGAGCCGGCAAAACTCGCGGCTTATGTTTTTGCTCAGAATCACGTGGTTGAAGCGCGACTTCATGACGATCGACGGGGTTTGTTTGTAAAAACACGCGACGCGGATCGGTTTTACCTGATGTTGAACCGCGCCGTTGCGGAAGGCGCAGTGAATGTGGAGTCGATAGCGCCCGTCGATGACGATCTCAGCGCCGTTTATCAGTATTTGATTGGCACGTCAGGCGGTAGTGCCTAGGAGCATGTAAATGAGTTCTGCAGTTGATGCAGTGCAACCCAGATCCGAAAAAATGCCTGCGAACTGGGGCCTCTGGTTCAGGCAGGTCGGCGCGATCTTTCGCCTCGAGATCGAGAAAAACTTTCTGAGCCGCCGGTCGATACTGATCTATTTGATTGCGCTGCTGCCGCTCTTTCCGCTCGCGCTGCTGGCCCTCGTTACGCCGCCGGGAAACGAGTGGAGGGAGTTTAATCAATACAGCGTTTTCTATTCGATCATTTACAACGGTTTGATCCTGCGCACGCTGGTGTTCTTTGGTTCCGCCTGGATCTTCATGAACCTGTTTCGTGGTGAATTGGTCGATCGTAGTTTGCATTACTACTTTTTGAGTGCGGTGCGCAGAGACGTGCTGGTGGTGGGCAAATACATTTCTGGTCTGGTGACGACTATCGTTCTCTTTACCACGACCACCATAGTCGCGATGCTGCTGCTCTACTTTCCGCAGTTTTACTCACAGAGCCTGCGCTACTTCACCGAGGGACGCGGCCTTGGGCAGCTTTTCACCTACGCGGGTATTACGATGCTCGCATGTGTTGGATATGGCGCGTTCTTTCTCGTGGTGGGCCTGTTTGTTCGTAATCCGATTATTCCCGCGTTGGTGTTGTACGGGTGGGAATGGCTCAACTTCCTGCTTCCGCCGCTGCTGAAAAAAGTGAGTGTGATTCACTACTTGAACTCACTCGTGCCGGTGCCTATTTCGGAAGGTCCATTTGCCGTGGTCGCGGAGCCGACTCCCGCTTGGATCGCGGTGCCGAGCATGCTGCTGGTTACGATCGTCGTCTTGATCCTCGCCGCCTATCGTATTCGCCACATGGAAATCCGCTACGGCAGCGACTAGTCCACAGATTACACAGATTTCACGGATTACAGCTTGTGTTACGGATCGTGCGGGATCGGTGTAATCGGTGTAATCTGTGGACTACTAAAGTTTTAGTTGACACACTCCGTTGATTTCGGGTATTGTCCGCCTAAAGTTTTAGTAGGGGATACGGATGCCGCGACAAAAGAGTGAGCAGATGACGCCGCTGGAGTTGGAGATTATGCAGGTGCTCTGGGAAACCGGGCCCGTTAATGTTCAGACTGTACAACGCCAGCTGAAGCGTGAACTTGCTTACACCACCGTGCAAACGATGCTCACCGTGTTGCACCGGAAAAAACGCGTGAGGCGCATTCTCAAAGACAAGGCTTACATTTACAAACCGGCAGTCAGCCGCACGAAATTTACCGGACACGCAGTTCGCGAGTTTATCGATCGCATGTTTGGCGGCTCGGCTGAGGGCTTGGTGATGAACTTGCTGCAGGAGAAACATCTGACTGCCGAGAAGCTGGCGCAGCTCCAGGAGTTGATCGACAAGGAAGAACGCGATGCTAAGAACTAGCGAGTTCATCCTGAATTTTGTTTTGAATTCGGCGTGGCAGATCGCGGTGATCTTCGCGTTGGCCGCGCCGGCAGCGCGTTTGCTCAGGAATGGGCCCGCGCGATATCGCTACACGCTTTGGATGGTCGCTTTATCGGTGAGTTTGATCGTGCCGTTGTTGACGATAACTCGCTTTGTCCCTGACTGGATTTCAGAATCTCAACCCTTCGCTGTTGTTCCCAGCTCCACTCGAATTGAAAATGCTGCCCCGGTCCTAACCAAAAGTGATTTGGAAGCTGAGCCCGTGATTGATCGCACTGCCGGCTCACGTCAAAGAGTACTGAACACCCAGCCTCGAAGTGTTCTAGTCCTCGCCCTGGTTTATTTTCTGTTCATCGGCGTTCGCGCGATTCGTCTGGTGCGTTTCTGGCGACGGAAGGAAGCATTACGCCGCTCCGCATCCAGCGACCAAATTCCGTTCGAAGTCGAAGCCGTTGCACGTCGCTGCCGGGAGTTACTTCAGCTCGGCGATGTGCGCGTTGCCGTGTCAAACGCGGCCCGTGTTCCTTATACGATCGGCGCGTTGCGTCCGCTGATCGTTTTGCCGCCGGCTTTTTGCCGGGCTGCCGGTGAAGCACAATTGCTGTCTGTTGTTGGCCATGAGATGGCTCACGTCAAACGCAGAGATTTTTTAACCAACCTGCTATGTGAACTGATTGCGTTGCTCATTTCGTTTCATCCGTTGACCTGGTTGATTAAGCGCGAACTGGATCGGGCGCGCGAGCTTGCGTGTGATGAGCTTGTTACCACCCGCATTCTCACGCCGAAGATTTATGCGCGCTCGCTGTTATGGGCGGCTGACGTGACGAGACAGTATTCGTCCCAGGCGTTCATGCTCAGCATTTTCGATGGAAAAATATTGGAAGAAAGGATCAAAAAACTAATGAGAAACAATCAACGCATTGGACCACGCATGGCAAGAGTAATGATTTTTACCGCAGTCGCGCTCATGACGATTTCGGCCCTCTCGTTATCAATGTTCTCGCTGCAACTGCAAACAACCGTGCGTGCTGCTGTAACGCAAACAACGGTAGCGGCCGCTCCTGAAACAACGCTAACCCCGCTCGTTTCGTCTGGTGTCCCACAGCAACAACTTCAAACCCCGATCCAGGAAAATGCCGCCAGCGCTGACGCGCGGGCCATGGAAGCATGCAACGCCGGCAAACGAGGTGACGAAGCCGCCATCCCGTCACTCATCAGCATGCTTGGAGACGACACAAAGACGCAACCAATCCGTTGCTGGGACACAGGACGCTGGAGCCCGGCGCTCCACACTTTCAAACACCCCTCGCCCGGCGAACAGGCAGCAATCGCGCTGGCGTCGTTTGGACGCCCGGCATTTGAACCCTTAACCCAACAACTCACCAGCTCGAACGCAACCGTGCGTCGCAATGCGGCGTGGGCCATTGGTGAATTGACCAACATGCGTCCCGGACAGCGAGCCGGCGCCGTTCCCTCGCTTATCAATTTGCTTGCTGATAGTGACCAATGGGTACGTATGGCGTCTGCGCGCGCGTTGGGTGAGTTGCGTGACGAGCGTGCGCTTACACGACTTATCGCAACCCTTTCCGATGATGATTGGCATGTTCGTCAACTCGTAGTCTGGGCCTTGAGTGAAATGAAAGACGACCGTGCAGTCACCGCACTTTGCCAGGTACTTTTGTCAGACACGCGCGTTGAAGTCCGCCGCGGTGCGGCTGACGCGTTAGGTGAGATCGCAAGTGCCGAAGCCCTTCCAGCGCTCAGACAAGCACTCAACGACACCGGGGAAGGAATCAGAGCAAAAGCCGCCTGGGCCATCTCCGAGATCGAAGGCTAATCCGTTTTTCATCCGCGTTGACTCATTCTCAATTGTGAATTGATAGGAGGCATAAAGAGTATGTCGAGGTACAAGTGTGCTTTGTTAGTGAGTCTTCTGGTGTTCCTGGCCGCACCCACCGGTGCACAACCAAAAGCAGGCGCACTAAAAATTAAGCCTTACGTCTTCGAGAACGACAAGAAAGAGAAGGTCGACGCCGAATTCGGGACGTTGTTCGTTCCTGAAAATCGTTCCAATCCGCAAAGCAACCTGATCGAACTGGCTTTTGTTCGTTTCAAAAGCACTGCGAAGAATCCCGGGCCACCAATCGTCTATCTTGCCGGTGGACCAGGTGGCTCGGGAATTTTTACTGCCAAGGGCTCGCGCTTTCCGCTGTTCATGGCACTGCGTGAGATCGCCGATGTTATTGCTTTCGATCAGCGTGGGACAGGATTCTCAAAACCAAATCTCGGTTGTTTTGACCGCCTCGTCCTGCCGCTTGATGTAGCGCCGTCACGTCAGGCGGCCATTAAAGCGATGCGTGAGAACGCGAGCAACTGCGCGGAGTATTGGCGCGACATTCAACGCGTTGATCTCACAGGTTATAACTCGAACGAAAGTGCCGACGATCTCGACGATCTACGCAAAGCTCTCGGCGCAAATCAGATTAGTCTCTGGACCATCAGTTACGGAACACACCTCGCATTTGCCACGATGCGCCGGCATCCGAAGAGCATACATCGCGCGATTCTCGCCGGTACGGAAGGTCCGGACCACACTTACAAACTTCCGAGCAACATTCAGCAACATCTCGAAGATCTGGCCGCCGTGATCAAAGCCGATCCGGAAATCGGAAAGGAGATTCCTGACTTTCTCGGTTTGATGAAGTCAGTGTTTGATCGTCTGGAAGCACAACCGGAAACCGTGGAGATTGTGGATCAACGAACGAAGGTGAAGACCAAGGTGATCGTGAACAAGTTTGTGTTGCAGTTCATCGTTGCCACCAACATCGGCACCACGGTTACGGCAAGATTTCCGGCCCTTTTCTATCGCGCTTCAAAGGGTGATCTGACGAATCCGGCGCAGGTGTGGTTGAACCAATCGCGAAGTGAAATCGGGTCGGCAATGTCGTACATGATGGACTGTGCGTCAGGTCAAACTGCCGCGAGGCGCGAGCGTATTGAACGTGAGGCCAAAACCACTTTGTTGGAAGACATGTCCAACTTTCATTTTCCGGAGATTTGCCAGGAATGGAACGCACCCGATCTCGGCGATGTGTTTCGTTCGCCATTGAAGTCGGATGTGCCTGTTTTGTTTATCAGTGGAACTCTCGATGCGCGCACGCCGGTCAGTAATGCTGAGGAGTATCGCAAAGGTTTCTCAAACAGCACGCACATGATCATCGAAAACGCGGTGCATTCCGATCCGCTCTTTCTGTCGTCGCCGAAGATTAAAGAAGGAATGATGGAATTTTTAAGAGGTCAGCCGGTGACGACGACAAGAATCACGGCGCCGCCTATCAAGTTTGTTCTTTAGCCACGGATTACACGGATAACACGGATCAGAAAAGAAAGGGTTTAATAGAAGTTTCTGATCCGTGTTTATCCGTGCAAATCCGTGGCTTATTTCCTGCTGACATAAGGGTTGTCTTTGATCCAGAAGCGCCAGGGTTTGTCGATCCAGGCTTCAGCGTAGTCGATACCGATTCGTGGGCCTTTGGCGATTCCGCGGGGTGTTACAGTTTCAAAGTCTTCCAGCCAGACGTTGTCGCCGAGGAGGTCGGCGCCGTCCAGTTGGCGATCGATTCCCATCGCGATGCACAGTTTGCCTGGACCACTGGTGAGATTGCGGTCGAGATGAGAATGACGGCGTTCGCGCATCAGTTCCAAGCCTTCCACGGGTTCGAGTGCACGCACGAGAATCGCATGCGGCACGTCAGCAATTCCGCTGACCACGTTGAACTGGTAATACATGCCGTAAACAAAATAAACGTAAGCGACGCCGCCTGAGCGGTACATGGTTTCGGTGCGCTTTGTGCGGCGACCGCCGTATGCATGTGACGCTCTGTCTTCCGGTCCACGATAAGCTTCTACTTCAACTATCTTTCCCGACACGCGTTCGCCATTTGGACCAGGGACAACAAGCAGTTTTCCCAACAGCTCTTTGGCAACGGTGAGAACGTTGGGACGTAGATAAAACTCGAACGGGAGTTTGGTGTGCGAGGTCATTGAGGTTGTTGGCGTAGTTTCCAGAGCATCACGAAAAAGATGGTCCAACCGATGAGCACGATGCCTCGGCGTACCCACTTCTGCCCGACGCGCAGTGCCATGTTGGCGCCGAAGTAGCCGCCGAGCAAAGCGCCGCAAGCCATTACCAGAGCATCCTGCCAGACGACCAATCCCGTAACCGCAAAGATCAGAATCGCGACAGCGTTGATACAAATACCGAGAAAGTTTTTGATGCCATTCGCCCGGTTCAGCTCGTTCATTCCGAGCACGCCTAGCGCTGCGAGCATGATGATCCCGTTGCCGGCGCCGAAGTAGCCTCCATACATCGCCGAGAAAAACTGGAAGGCCATCGCGCCACTCCACCAGAGACCCATCGGTTTCTCGGCAATGGAACCGACTCGCAACCGCCGGTTGACCATGCCGTTAGACATAAAAAGCAGCGTGGCAAACAACACCAGGAAGGGAACGAGGTCAGCGAATAGTTTCGAAGGAGTTCGGACCAGCAGCCATGCTCCCAGCGCGCCGCCGATCAGACTGGTTAAGCCGAATCGAAAAAGAATGGTGCCGCTGTTCTCGAGTTCTTTTCGGTAACCGAACAGACCGCCAAACAAACCGGGCCAGAGTGCAACCGTGCTGGTTCCATTTGCGACTTTGGGATCAAGTCCGAGCCAGATCAGGACCGGAAACGTCAGTAGTGTTCCGCCTCCTGCGATGGAGTTGATAGCGCCGGCTACAAACGCGGCGAAAAACATGACGAGCACGGGGAAGAGACGCATTGAGTGATGGGCTTGGTGCTTAGTGTTTTGTACTTGGCATTGGCTTGCGGTGCAACTATACAAAGTACAAAGCACTAAACACAAAGCGCGAGTTCTCCGTGATAAGATGCCCGCTGTGTATCAGCATCTATCGCGAGTCGCGCTAGTAGTTATTCTTGCACTGGTCCTGTTTTGCAGCGGCTCACCCGCGGCTGCAAAGAAAACGCTGCGTGTGATGACTTACAACATTCACGTCGGCGTGGGTATGGATAAGAAGTTGGACCTGCAGCGTATCGCCGATGTTATCAATCGTGAACGTCCGGATCTGGTTGGTTTGCAGGAAGTGGACCGCGGCGTGAGGCGAACTGAAGGAAAGGACGAGATCGCGGAGCTCGCCGGCTTGACGCGAATGAACTTTGCCTTTGCGCCTAATCTTGATTTTCAGGGCGGAAAATACGGCGTCGCGATTCTTTCGCGTTTCCCGATCAAGAATACCGAGCACCGGATGTTTGAAAACCGGCGGGAATCTGAGCGACGCGGAATGCTGAAGATCGAAATTGCCATCGATGGCAAGTTGGTTAACTTTGTAACTACGCATCTCGACTATCAGTTTGAAGATGGGCGTTTGTTTGAAACTGAGCAACTGTTGAAGAACCTGGAGAATGTTAAAGGTCCACTGATCGTCGTGGCCGATCTGAATGACATTCCGACCGGCAGTGCTTATAAATTAATGAGCAATCTATTTGACGATGCGTGGATCACGAGTCGCGCGAAGGGAGATGGCTT
The DNA here is from genome assembly GCA_963708055.1 of uncultured Acidobacteriota bacterium. Taxonomy (GTDB): domain Bacteria; phylum Acidobacteriota; class Blastocatellia; order Pyrinomonadales; family Pyrinomonadaceae; genus PSRF01. The sequence goes on from OY970193.1 coordinate 6,250,799, forward strand.
CAGTTATCCGGCTGACAAGCCCTCGAAACGAATCGATCATATCTTTTATCGGAAGAGTGGCGGTGTTCGGGCGAAGAAAAGTTGGGTGGTTGAAACGTTGGCGTCAGACCATATACCGGTAGTGGCCGAAATAGAGATCAAGTAGAGCCACAAAGAGGCACAAAAGTCACAAAATAGATTTTCGTTTGAACTGATGCAGATGCTCAATGAACTGATGCAGATACTCAATGAACTGATGCAGATACTCAATGAACTCATGCAGATACTGAAAACCATCTTAGTTGTAAGCCTGATGATTGGTGCTTCTCATTTGGTTGTTTGTGCCCAGAACGGAAGTCGCATTGATTGGAATCGTTATCAGGACATGGCGGTTGATTTGATGCAGCAGTATTTGCGTGTCAATACTTCAAATCCGCCGGGCAATGAAATTGAGGCTGCGAAGTTTCTCAAAAAAGTTTTCGACCAGCATGGGATCGAGAATGAAATCTTTGAATACAAACCGGGCCGGGCCAACATCATTGCACGTATCAAGGGGAATGGTTCGAAGCGCCCGATCATTCTGCTGAGTCACACTGACGTGGTGACCGCGGAACCCGCCGCGTGGGCGGTTGATCCGTTCTCCGGCATTATTAAGGACGGTTATATCTGGGGACGTGGCGCCCTCGACATGAAAGGTGAAGGCCTCTTTCACCTGATGACGATGATCCTGCTCAAGAATGAAGGACCAGCGCTGTCACGCGATGTGATCTTTCTCGGCACTGCGGACGAAGAAGTTGACGATGAAGGTTCGCTCTGGATGATCGCCAACAAAGCCGATCTTTTCAAAAACGCCGAATACCTTCTGACCGAGGGCGGCGACAATTTGTTCGAAGGCGATGCCGTTAAAGTTGTCGGTGTCGACGTGGCAGAGAAAGCACCGTTCTGGTTACGACTCACAGCCACCGGACAACCGGGGCACGGATCGCGACCCGTCAACGATGCTGCAACGAATCGTCTCATCCGCGCCATGAACCGCATTCTCGAATGGGAAACGCCGGTGAAGTTGTTGCCGGCAGTCGAACAGTTTTTCAAAGACATTGCGCCATTGGAGCGAGAGCCGCTGCGCAGCCAGTTTGCAAACATTCGCGAGTCGCTGAAAGATCCGGCGTTCGTGAAATTGTTGACGAGCCAGCGTGACTTTAATTTTCTCGTGCGCAACACGATCTCGATAACAATGCTCAGCGGCAGTAAACAGACAAACGTTATCCCCAATGCCGCGACCTGCAATCTCGACGTTCGTCTGCTGCCCGGAGAAGCGCCGGAAGAGTTTCTGAAGGCGCTGAAAGCCGTGATTGCTGACGACTCGATCAAAATCGAGAACGTCAATCGTTTTAAGCCGCCCAACAGCTCCCCGATCGACACTGAGCTTTTTTCGCTCATTGTCAAACGCACAAGAGAGCATCACCCGGGCGCAATTGTCACAACCAAGATGCTGAGCGGTTATACTGAAAGCCAGCTTTACCGCCAGCTTGGCATCGTTGCGTATGGCTGGGCGCCGATCTACACGTCCCCCGAAGACGACGAAGGCGTGCACGGCAACAACGAGCGAATTTCGGTAAAGAACGTGCGGCAGGGTGCGCGCGAGTTTTACGAACTGGTGAAAGACATCTCCCGCTAGTTAGACCAGCCCCCGACGATAACATCTTCTCTGTGCAACCTTTGTGTCCTCTGTGTCTCCGTGGTGGAAGGAACCATCAACCACAGAGACACAGAGAACCCAGAGATTGCACAGAGAAAACAGTCAAAGAAAGCCTATGACTAAAGACGCTTACGAGATGAACGAGGGTGAACTCCGTTCGCGCATTATCACTCTCGCTTTTGGCGGCGATGAACGACTCTTCATCGCTTTTTATCGCAAACTGCAGCAGGGATTGCCCGAAGGAACCGGCATCACATTGCGTGGCAGCGTGGTTACCAACAAACGCCACGAAGATGGCACGCCGTTCGATTCTCAGGGCCAGTCAACCAGCGATGTGGACGTAACGCTGGTTGGCAGCAAGGTGATGGAGTTGTGGTCGTCTGATGCTTTTTACATTCCGGGACTGCATACAAAACCACTTTGCGATAAGGATCCCGATATCGCGCCGACGTTGAATCCTTTACGCGAGTCGTTGCAGAAGTTGATTGGCCGTCCGGTGAATATGCAGGCTACTTCGAGCCTGGTTCTTTACGGGCGCGACGTCTTATTTGGCGAACCGTATTTCGTAGTGGTTCCGTCAGGTGAAGAGGCGTGACCTTAAAGCTGCTTAGTTACAACATTCGCTTCGGCGGCCGCGGCAGGGAACAGGCACTTGCAGAAACGATTGTGGCGGTTGCGCCTGATTTAGTTGTCTTTCAGGAAGCGACCGATCCGGCAGTCATCGAACAGCTCGCGGCGGCGACCAAATTTCCTTTCTGGGCCGCGCGCAAGAATCACTCGATCGGTTTTTTGAGCCGCCAGGAAGTCGCCTATCACGAATGGCACTATCCGGCCGGTGCGCGACACTCATTTCTCGAGATCATTCCTGCCGGGACTGAAACGCGCGTTTTTGGATTACATCTGAGCGCGCGTTTTTCGAAGTGGGATGAACGACGACGCGTTCGCGAGATACGTTCACTCCTGAATGGAATCAAACGACATCAGAACGGTTTTCATGTTTTAGTCGGCGACTTCAATACGCTCGCGCCGGGTGAAGTTTTGGAGTTGCAGCGATTGCCGGCGTGGATTCGTGCGTTGATCTGGATCAGTGGCCGCAAATTGCAACGCGAGACGATTCAGTTGATGCTCGATGCCGGATATGGCGACGGGTTTCGCATGTTGAATCCGGATGACAAGGGATACACGTTTCCCACCTGGGATCCGCATGTGCGGCTCGATTACGTTTTTGTTCCGGGAACGTTTGCGAATCGATTAGCGAAGTGTGAAGTGATTACGGAACCGCTCGATCGAATACGGGCCGCGTCGGATCATTGCCCACTCCTGGCAGAATTAGCCACAGATCTACACGGATAAACACGGATCAGAATTTTTCTTCTTTATCTGTGTTATCCGTGTAAATCCGTGGCCCAAATCAAGTCTAACGAAATAGTGAGCCCGAAGTAGCCTTGCGGCAGTTGAATGGGGGCCGGACTTTGCAGACAGAACTCGGTGGTTGGTCCAAGAGTCATCTGTCGGCCCCAGAGAGCGACACCGGGCTGCGAGGTGATAGCTTCCATTGCCGCATAAAAGTCTGCGTACGAAACTCCGGCAGGCTTACTTAACCAAACTGCATACTTCGCCTGGGCCAGGTTTTCTGTACCAGCGCGCAGCCGGTACAAACCGGCGGTGCCATCCGCTGCTTCTCTTGCGACGCGATTGTGCGGCTCTTCGCAGGCGCCTGTTACTGCGCCTTCGTTGAGCGGATCGAGTGCTGCCGAATCGTCAACCACGTACCAGTCTTCGTACGCCTCGTGGTTGTTGTTGAGCCAACTCGCGCCGCTAATGCGAAACACAGCCGAGTGTTGAAATCCGCTCGGCTTATTCGCCGCGAGCGTTTGCTGAAATGCTCGCTGATGGTCCACGTAGGCATCCCGGTCGATGCCCGGCTGCTGCCAATGCCAGAAGACGTAAGCCAGCATCAGATTCAGGCGCCCTGCATTGCCTTGATATCGTTAAGCAACACCTGCTCGTGACCATCCGGATTCACCTTCTCGTAGATCTTGCGCAGGTTACCTTCCGGATCGATCACAAAGCTGGTGCGATTCCAGTACATCGTCCCTTTGTATTCACTCTGCCCGACACCCGCCGCATTCAGCAACTCGTGATTCGGATCCGCAAGCAGATCGATATTAAAATCAAACTTGCAACTGAAGTTTTTGTGCGACTCCACGTCGTCTTCACTGACGCCGACAACCGCGATGTTGGCGTCGTCAAAATCCTGCCGGCTGGCTGTGAACGACTTTCCCTGGATCGTGCAACCGGGAGTGTCGTCTTTTGGATAGACGTAAACTACCAGCCACTTACCTTTGAAATCATCGAGTTTGACGGTCTCGCCGTCCTGGTTTTTCAGATTGAAATCTACGAAGCGTTTACCTTCTTCAAGTCCCATGAATGTTCCCCTGTGAATTTATTTAACTCAAAGCGTTGTATCTGCGAGATTCGATTTGTACTTCGTGCTCGTTTTGCGATCGTTGAGTTCGATATAGACCCAACTCGGCGGAATTTTATCTACCTCTAACGCGAACCAGATTGTGCCCAGATCGGACGACTTTCCGAAGCCGCAAAAGCCCTGTAATCGTTTGCCGCTCATGTCGTAAACATCAACCCAGGTACGCGCCGCCTGTGTGTTTGCGCCGCACGCCGGCAACTCCGGTGATTTGGCGAACATGTCGTTTGGATAGACATCCTTGTTGAGCACATCGAAACGGTAACGGACGAAGTTTTTACCACCACTATCAAAATACTCCTGCCCGAGCAGGTAAAGAACCGGATTGGGGGGCGGTGGAGCTGCCACCGAACCTTGCGCTGTCAAAACAAAGATGAAAGTAACAACAGTGAGTACGAAGTTCTTTCTCGTAAACATTGGGGGACTCCTTTGGAGGATTTCCGATTGCCAATTTCCAATTGCCGATTTCAGTACTGGGGAGAAAGCAATCGGCAATCGGAAATTGGCAATTGGAAATGATTTCTTACCATGCAACGGCGTAACGACTTCTTCTTGGATCGGCGCCTGCCGAGGCCACACCGTTCTTTGTGTTGTAGAGGATTACCGTGGGAGCGGAAAGCGTGCCCCATTCGCCCTGCACCTTGACCTTGTGTCCCTTGTTCGAAAGTTCCTGGATCGTTTTCAAATTCACGCGCGACTCAACGTTGAGAGAGCCGGGAAGAAATTCATGGTCGTCAAACGAACTGACGTAATGCTGCGTATCAAACCGCGGCGCCTCCACCGCCTCCTGCGGGTTCATTCCAAACTCAATAATATTCAACATCACTTGCAGCAACGCCTGATCCTGGTTGTCGCCACCGGGTGTGCTTAGGACCATGAACGGTTCTCCGCCTTTGAGCACGAGAGTTGGCGTCAACGTGATCCGGGGACGTTTGCCGGGGGCCACGACGTTGGGACTGTTGGGATCGGTGAGTGACGACTGAAGTCGTTGGCCCATCAACACACCGGTGTCACCCGCGACAACCGCCGGGAGCCATGCTCCACTCGGCGTTGCGCTGAACAGGTTGCCCTCTTTATCGACTACGTTCACGCACGTGGTGTCGTTGGCGCGTTCGATCTCCGGCAACGCAGACGCGCGGCCGATAGTTTGCACTGCAGTCGCAAGCACTGCCCTCATATTTAACGGGTCGCCGGGTTGTTGAGCGAGGGATGCGCGACCATCATCAATCAAAGGTCGACGGAGAGCAGCGTAATTCTTCGAGAGCAATTCGGTCATCGGAATCTTCACGAAATCGGGGTCGCCGTAATAACGATCGCGATCGGCGAGGGCCAGCTTGAGCGCCTCGGTGAGGGTATGAATATAGGCGGGAGTGTTATGGCCCAACTTCTTCAGATCGTAACCCTCGAGCATGTTGAGGGTTTCGATCATCGCCGGGCCCTGAGTCCAGAAACCGGCCTTGTAGATTTGGTAGCCGCGATAATCTGTTTCGACCGGCTGGCCGACCTTCGCTGAAAACTTTGCGAAGTCGCCGGCGGCTATCAGACCACCGTTCGCCTGCATATAGTCGCCTATGCGACGGGCAATTGGACCACGATAGAAATAGTCACGTGCGGCCATTAGGCCCGCATGCCGGTTGTTGCGCGTGCCTTTTGATGCGAGTCGTTCAGCACGAACGATCTCGCGCAGGGTGCGCGCCAGGTCGGCCTGCACAAAGATTTCGCCGACCTTCGGAATCTCTCCTCCCGGTAAAAAGACGCGTTTGGCGTCAGGCCACTGTGAAAAGATCGGTGAACGGGTCCTGATGTATTGAACTCTTAACTCATCAATCGGAAATCCATCCGCGAGCTGGATTGCCGGCTCCATCACTTCCGCGAGTGTTTTTGTGCCGTATTTGTCGAGTGCCGTGATACAGGCATCGAGTACCGCCGGGACTGTTGCCGAAAGTGGTCCAGTGGAGGGAATCGTGCCGGCTTTCCTGGCGCCCGGCATGGTGGTTTGACCAGGAGCGGTTAGTGCCGGTGCGCTCGAATCGCCTTGCGTTCGGTTAACGAAAAACTCGCGCGTCGCTTTCATCGGAGCCTGGCCCATGCCCTCGATGACGATTACTTTTTCGCCTTTTAACTTGATCAGGATGGGTACTTCGCCGCCGAATGAGAAATGGGAAAACTCGATTACTGAGGCTGCAAGGATCGTCGCCACTCCCGCATCGACTGCATTACCGCCACTCTGAAGAATTCGCAAACCGGCTTCAACCGAAAGAGGCTGGCCACCCGCTACCACACCTCGCTTACCGCGAACGACCGGCCGGAATGTGTCGGCACGCGAAGTTGTCAAAGGCAAGCCGGCGAGCATAAACGATGCTATTAGACCAAAGACGAATAGGCTTCGTTTGCGGTTTAACATAGGTGGGACTACCTCTTTTGATTTTTGACTGGCGAATTGTGCCACAAAGAGACGCGAGGAGCGATAGAAAAACCCGCTGGCGCACGTCTTACAGTAGGTTTTCTCACACAGCGGCGCAGCGATGCAGCGAAACCTTCGGCCATCAGAACGACTTCCACTGCGACGTTGCGCCGCTGCGTGAGAAATCTCTCTATAAAATTCTAACCGTCGCTTCTTTTATGTGGTTACTGGTAAGATGGCGAGTAGACAAAAAGAGAGGGCGCTGACCTCCCCCAAGACCAGCGCCCTTGCCTTTATCTCAGTTCTCCCATGGAGAATTAACGACGGGGAGATACTAACCCGCCTTCATCCGAAGGTAGGTTGCATAAAGCTTGTAAAGCCTTTGCGAGGTTGTAACAAAAGTTTGCCAAAGCAGCACAGAAAACGGACAATTGCGAATCGGGACTAGATAAATCGAGTGTCTACCTTACAAAATTCACCAAAAATCGCACCTTATGGTTCATGGAAGTCGCCAATCACCTCTGATTTGATTGTTGAAGGCTCCGTGGGTTTGAGTCAGCCATCATTTGATGGAACCGATATTTATTGGGTTGAGATGCGCCCTACAGAGTCGGGTCGGAATGTAATTGTGAGGCGAAATGCCGCTGGCGCTAACTCCGATGTAAACCAACCTCCATATAATGCCCGTACTCGCGTACATGAGTATGGCGGTGGAGATTATCTCGTCAACGACGGCATTGCTTACTTTTCAAACTTCTTAGATCAACGTCTTTACCGGCAGGACACGCCTGAAGCAGCACCAGTCGCACTAACTGCAGAAGGCGCTGTTCGGTATGCCGACGCGTGTTACGACAAGATCCGCCAACGCCTGGTCTGCGTGCGTGAAGATCACCGGCAGGACGGTGCAGAAGCTGTCAACTCGATCGTCAGTGTCAGCGCTCAGCCGGGCGATGAATATGGCCTCGTGCTGGTTGAGGGAAATGATTTCTATTCCACTCCCCGTTTGAGTCCTGATGGAACTCAATTAGCGTGGCTCACGTGGAATCATCCAAACATGCCCTGGGATGGCTGCGAGTTGTGGGTGGGTGAGTTTGGTGAAGACGGTAAACTCGCCACCTCTCGTTGGGTTGCGGGTGGCGCGGCCGAATCCATTTTTCAGCCTGAATGGTCACCTGACGGCGTTTTGTACTTCTCGTCAGATCGCAGTGGCTGGTGGAATCTCGAACGAATCACGGCTGACGGCGGAATTGAAAACGTTTGCCAGTCGAAGGCCGAACTCGGCTTGCCGCAATGGGTGTTTGGGATGTCGTCGTATGCCTTCGCTTCGTCCAACGTAGTTGTATGCACTCATGTGGACCAAGGTGTTTCTACTTTTGCTACGCTCGACATACAAAGCGGCAAGTTAACGACGATCGATTGTCCTTACACTGACATTCAGTATCTGCGGGCGGGCAATGATCAGGCTGTGTTTCGTGCCGGTTCGCCGACGGATGTTGCGGCAATTGTTAAATTCGAAGTGACTTCCGGGCGTTTTGAAACACTGCGCCGTTCAAATGAACTCGAGGTTTATCCGCGATATTTCTCTGTGCCACGCGCGATTGAGTTTCCGACGGAAGGCGGCCTCACAGCCCACGCATTCTTTTATCCGCCACAGAATCCTGATTATCGTGCACCCGACAATGAAAAACCGCCACTGATCGTCAAGAGTCATGGTGGACCAACTGCCGCAGCTTCGACCGCGCTTAGTCTTTCAACCCAGTATTGGACCAGCCGCGGATTTGCGGTTTTGGACGTCAACTATGGCGGCAGCACCGGTTATGGCCGGCAGTATCGTGAGAGACTCAACAAGAAGTGGGGAATTGTTGATGTTGACGACTGTGTGAATGGTGCACGCTCTCTGGCCGAACGTGGTGAGGTTGATGGTAATCGGCTGATCATCACGGGTGGCAGTGCCGGTGGTTACAGCACTTTGTGCGCGCTGACATTTCGCAAAGCTTTCAAGGCCGGCGCCAGTCATTTCGGCATCAGCGATTTGGAATTGATGGCGCGAGATACGCACAAGTACGAGTCGCAATATCTCACCGGCTTGTTAGGGAAGTATCCGGAGCGAAAGGACATCTATTACAGTCGTTCTCCGATTCACTTCACCGATCGGCTTTCGTGTCCGGTGATCTTTTTCCAGGGCCTGGAAGATAAAGTAGTTCCACCTAACCAGGCGGAAGAGATGGTTGCGGCAATCAGGGCCAAGGGAATTCCGGTTTCTTACGTCACCTTTGCCGGCGAGCAGCACGGTTTTAGGCAGGCGAAGAACATCAAGCGAGCGCTCGATGGTGAGCTTTATTTTTATTCGAAAGTATTCGGATTCGAGCTCGCGGAATCCGTCGAGCCCGTCGAGATAGAGAATCTTCGCCGCAGATAAACACGGATTGTTTCACTGATTCAATCCGTGTATTCCTTGGGGCTAATATCCAACTGGCGGATCCGAGGCATTGGCTGAGGCGCCGTTCTTATCGCCGCCGCGTAATACAAACGAATCGTCAATAAAGAGCGAAACCTTACCGCTCTTGCCATACTCCATCGGCACTGCCGTGATCTCAAACTTGTCGCCGCTAATCGAGATATCAAACTTATAGCGCGATCGCTCCACCGAATCGGCCGGAACTAAGTCCGCGGCGATTAGTTGCTCAAGTGTGCCGTAACTGCCATGTAAATGCTTGTACGATTTCTCCGCCTGGCCGATCGTGTACATCATTCCGATCGCCATTCGCTCGTTTTGCACGGTAGGCGGCGGATTTATCTCGCCGGAGATGCCGGCCACTGCCATGTGAATGAGATTCTTGGGGATGTGCAACTCGTGCACTGGTCCAAGTCCGTCATTCGAGAGGGAGTAGGTGATGGGATGGGCAATTGAGCTAGCGCGCGTCAAAAATGCTCGCACTTCATCCGACACGCGTGTGTTCGGATTTTGGGCCCACGTTTTGTAACTCTCCATTAACGACGAAGAAATATAGACCTGGCCCAGCAACGGTCTTGGCTGCCAGCGGGTGGAGTTTCTGAACTGAACATCGCTGGAGAGTGTTTCGTGTTTCAAATAAGAGTCGACAACTTTTCGCGTTGAAGCGGGATCGGCTGACAGCACGATAAAGTTTCCAATGAAAGCGTAGGAAAACAGACCCATATACGAAACGATTTCGGTGTCTTCGCGACGCTCCGTTTGCGCTAACCCACTCGCCCCTTTGAAGGCAAGGCTCTCGATGAGTTTGGGCATGAGCGCCTTCACGCCTTCTTTGTCTTTAACGGCGATCGCCAGTATTGGACTGTTGCTCGTTTCTTTCTCCTCCGTTTTACCTGGCTGAATCGCGGCAACGCCCGGAAGTCCCAGGACGTTCATGTTCGTCATTGGCAATGCCAGCGAAATTTCTGAGCCAAGCAACGGCAGTAGAGCTTCGTTGAGTTTGATCTTTAACTTTTCTTCGATGGCCGCGAACGGCGACACGAATTCAGGTTCTTTGAGGTTTACAGCAGTGACCATATTCTTCGAAGCACTTACCGGGGGCTTCGACATTGCGGCATAGATCTGTGGCAGATCCAGCGATGCGGTCACGAAAAGTTCCGTGCCGGCCGGCAAAATATTTGGCGCTTCCGGCGAGAAAGCGGGGCCGCTAATGAGCGTAGGCAAAAATGGAACAATGTCAGCCTTTTCTCCTGGCTCATTTATTAACAGCGCCCGCAAATCGAATGAATCGCCCTCGAACGAGAGAGCCAGACCGACCGCGTCAGGCCATTCCGACACGCCGCCAAAGAGCGCACCCGCGAGTGGTGAAAACAGATCCGGGCCAGGTGGTTCTTTGCCAGGTTCGGGAGACGGTCTACCTTTGATTACTGTTGGACCGACTCCGACGGTTGTTTCGGTCAGCTCGAAATTGTCCGCCGCAGCGGGTTCTTCGACTTCCTCAGTCTTTTTTGCTTCACGCTCGCGTTTCAGAAGTTCGCGTTCACGCTCTGCTTCTGCTTGATTCCGTTTTTGTCGCTCTTCGTCCTCTTTTTCGATCGCTTTGATATTGACGAAAGCGAAGATCGGTTCTGAACTGAAACGATTGCGAGCTGTTCTGAAATGAGGATCTTCGGCCAGCAACTTACTGCCGGCCGGCTTCAGTTGCTTCATGGTCCAGGGACGAGGAGTAATGACGATCAATGAACCGAGACGCTCGAGATGGAAGTTAGGTTTTGGCTTTTGCGTCGCTGCGGGGTTTCGAGTTGCGCCGCCTTCCTTTGACGACGTTTCCGCCTCCGTTGGAGGTAACACACTCAATAAAAACTCATTCAAAGTACCGGCAAACTTCGTGGCTTCTTCCGCTGACTCAAACTCGATCGCGATCATCGCCTCGGGGAGCTGTTTTGCATTTCCAGTTGGGAAGGTTGCCAGCAAGAGACGTGAAGTCATCACGTCGTCAGCTTGCGCGTTCAACCATCTCACGACTGTCCTGAATTCTTTGGGCGGACCAGAGAGTTTGATGATCGGTTCCAGCAACTCGTTGAGAGCGCTTGAGCGAATCAGTTGACCAACGCCTCTGACTTCAGCGTAGATCGTGTAAGCGTCAGCCGGCAGCAGCGTATCAAACGTCGGCGGCGGTGTTGGCGCGGCGGCCGCTCTGGGTTGCGGTTTCGGTGTTTGTCGCTTCTGCTGAGCGGGGGCGATGGCAGTGAGGGCGATTAGCAGCACAAACGCTGCCCCGAGGCGTATGGTGACCTTCATGGGAGTTACCTTCGGTTTCAAAAGATCCGTCAAGTGGTTAACGTCGTAACCATTCCGGTGCTGACACTTTAGCTCCGATCCGCCAGTTTTTTCCAAACTTTGTCTTCGCCTTCTGAACGGATCATTTGTGCCACCAGATTATACGCCGCTGTGTAAGCAGTTCGCATTTCAGCCGCTGATTTTGAATTGGCGAGTGCCTGCTCGATCGCTGAAGGGGTGTTAATTGGCGTCTGACCTGCGAACAGTTGCCCTTCGCCGGCGACGTGAATTGCCATTCCTTCAGTGAACCAGCGCGGTGGCGTTTGCCTGCCGCTGATCGCTGCAATCATCACATGTACGAGTTCGTGGCGCAGTGTTGTTTCCAGAATTCTTCGTTGTTTCAGAAGTTTGAGTGGTTGCAACTCCACGCGGTTGTTTTTAGTAGCGGCTGCGGCCCACGGCGGCATGCCGGTGCGACTGACGAAGTCGCCGGTGGTTTCGTTGATCACGATTTCGAGATCGGGAAAGCGTGGTTGAATGCCGGCGGCGGCAACCCGGCGAACGAGGTCTGCTCGACTTGATTCGAGGAGACGAAGAACCTGTTCCGCTTCATTTCTCTGTATTGTCTTCGGAAAGGTGACTCTGAAATTTGACGCGCTCAGATTGAGCGCCTCCTTGGAGTGCGGTGCCTTGGCACCGCTTTGGTCTAAAATCGGCGTTGCTGCTTGATTAAGGACTAAAGCGGTGCCAAGGCACCGCACTCCAAGGCGGCCCTCACAGCTTACTACGTTGGTGCTGGGAAAGTAGTGCGCGAGTATTTGTTGGTACGAGAATCCGCGTTGGGCCATTGAGTGCGAACCTTCCTGGCATAGACCAAGGCCGTGACCAAACCCGCCGCCTCGAAATACAAATTGCGATCCAGATCTTAAAACGTTGAACCGCGAACTCTTCAAAACGTTCCATCCCAGCGATCTGCCGATGATTAGCTTGAATTCCCAGCCACTTATCGTGCGCGCACGATCTCCTTCGATCGAAATCATCTCGGCGCGACCAGTTTTGTCTTGTCTTGAGACTCTCAAGCTGCGAACTGTTTGACCGACATCTGTCCGCGGATCGCTGCGCAGCGCACTCGCCAATCGCTCCGCTGAAATCGTATCAGTCCAACGATAATGCGAGCCGGAGTTGCAGTAATCGTCGTTCACGCCGTGCAAATAGGTGGGCGCTTCCTCACCCCACAACGTTTTGAGATTTGCGGTATTGCCGCCACAGGAAGCGCTGAAGTAAGCATCGACGATTTCGTCTTGGGGGTCGCGCAATATCAAGCCCGCAGTTTGTTTGACCGCTTCCGCGAGGGCCGGACGTGCAGCGATCAGCTCAAACCGTTGGCAATGCGTGGTGCTGCAAAAATCGTAACCATGTTCGTGGTGTCGCCCCAGGTTTTTCAATGCATACGTGCGACTCGCAATCGCCTGAGCTTTCAGCGCCTCAGGTTCATTCTCAATACTTGCTTCAGTGGAAACCACTCCAAGTACATAGTTTTCCAATGCCATTTGTTGCGTTGAATTGTCTGAAACCTGATGGACGGAAACGTAGGTCGAATCCCGCTGGGCTTGATTCGCAAAGTCCTCAAAGATCGGGCGCGCGATTTCCGCTGCGTCGCTTCCGTGGGCGTTTTTCAGATAAACGACTACAACCAGCGTTGCATTCGTGTCCGTCTCGCTGGTGAATGCGAGACCGGCGAACCACCCTTGTGAGCGAAATCCTTGTAACGGAGTCGAGGTACCGGTTTTGCCCACGAGGTAGAAGGGAAGGGTAGCGAGTTTTGCTTCGGCGGCAGTGCCAAACGTGACTGCGCCGCGCATTCCTTCGCGCAGGAGATCTCGCTCCTTGTTATCGATCTGTAATTGCGCTCGCACACGTGGTGCTGAAACGTCCGTGAGAGATGGTTTGAGAAGTCTGCCGCCATTGAACAACGCGGCGTAGGCTGTTGCCATTTGGATTGGCGTCACCTGGAGAAATGGACCTTCGCCAATCGCACTTTCAGGTTGCCAACGTCCGCGCGCGAGCGTTCCCGTTGCTTCAGCGTCCGTGATTCCGGTCTTTTGACCGAAACCGAAATCAGCCAGCAGGCGTGCGACAGGTTCTTCTTCGAGGCGCTCACCAACAGTGGCGAAATAATAGTTGCATGAATAGGCGAGAGCTTTCGCGGGATTGAATGGACCAAGATTCGCGGGATGCGAGCAGGCGTCAACCACATCTTCGCGTTTGTATTTTCCGTTGCATCGCAAGGGGGTGTCAGGCGCGATCGTGCCGGTGCGAAGCGCTGCGAGAGTGGTAAAGGGTTTGATAGTTGACCCTGGTGTAAAGGCAGACTCGAATGCGAGCTTCGGATTGACGATCGCCCGCCCCTGTCCGGTTTCCGGATCGAGAACGACGATCGCACCTTCTCGTTGGCCCAGCGCAGCGGATGCGATTGATTGCAGGCGTTCGTCGACAGCCGCTGGCTTCGCAGCCGGCCGTCTCTTATCTGATGGCGTGTATAAGACACCGCGCGACAGCGCAATCGTAAATCCAACCAACAAAACCGCTGCAATTGAAATGCGAATTAGCATCGTTGTGGGGCAAGTACTCACGTTCGATTCAGGATCGAGATAGCGCCGACCGTGATTACCCAACCGAACAACACGAGCAACGCACTCGCCACGAGTCTCAGTATCAACACCGAAAGCTCGAGCCACGCGCGTTCAATCACCATCGACTGTTGCAGCAGCAAATACGGCGCGACCGCAAAGATCAAGAACCCCAACGCGTAAACAAGCATCGAGTGGGGCGCACACGCCTGTTGCACCACTGACCGCCCGCTCTTCAACAAAGCTCGCAATCCACTCTTACTCGTCGCGATCCAGAGTTGAATCGCTAGCATTGGAGCAACAACGGCGGCGAGCAGGTAGCGCAACGTGGTAGCGGTCGTCGGATAGTTCTGGAATTTCCCAAGACCATACACACCGAGCACAGTCAGTCCAATCACCGGCAAACTCACCGCCAACAGTTTCCAACCATTTCTTACCTGACCACCGAAACTGTCGCTGCCGGTGTAACTAACACTCGCAACCTGCAACACTAAGAACAGCGCGGGAGCGGCTATTACGACAACGAGCGTCAGCAACAACTGGGAGATCGTCGCTTCACGCGTACTGACAAACAGGTAGATCGCAGCGAGCAGTGCGGCATAGGCCACCAGCATAAACGCCAGCAGCCTCCGCTTCTGAAACAGCATTCGCATCGCCAACCAGATCGCTTTGAATGACTTGCTATACATATCCATCATCCTATCCGTAAGAAATCCGTCAAAAATCCGTATCATCCGCGGCTAATTCCGATCGCGGAACGCAAACCGCCGGCTACCTGTGTTTGCATTCATCACCGGTTGATACATCAATTCAACCCGCGCCGGAGCGATCACAAACTCACCCGGTATCTGCACACGCATCGCGTACTGCAGCGTCATGTCGCCATCGAAACGATCGAGGAAAAAGACTGTGCGTCGATCGCGAAACTCCCTCGAGCTATACCAATCGCTCCAGTTACCGAGTGAGTTGTTCAGATTCAGAGCTCCAACCGCATCGAGCTGCTCGGCGCCTGACGGGATCGGATCCTCAATCATCACGTGGCGCGCTTCTTTACCAGTCACGCGCAACTTCACGACAATCAGATCACCTGATTGAATGTCGCCGGTGAGCGGCGACGTGGTCCACTTCAATTCATAACCCACCGGCTCGACTTTCAGTCGCAGATACTCCCGCGTGATATTCAAGTTTGACGAGCTACGCGCCGGAACATCTTCGTCGTTGGTGTAATAGTCGAGAGAAGCAGTTGCATATAGCGAACCTTTGCCACGCTTCACTATGCGGATGTGATTCGTTTCGCCGACTGCTGCGCCTTTTCGATCCACCACCAACGTTTGAATCCCACTTGCGCCGGTGACACGTTCGGCTGCGACGGTTTCGCCATTGAGATAAACCTCCAGTTCATAGGAAGGTTCGAGTTCCTTGCTTACTTTCACGTAGTCGATGAGTCCATAGATCGCGAAGGCCGTGTCTTTGGTCGAATGCCAATACAAACCATTTTCCCGATCGGTTACGAGCCAGCGAGCGGCGAGCGGTAACAATGGGCTCTGAGGTTTGATTCGCGCGAGCGCTTTGAGCGAGAGCGCCGTTCCTTCTGTTTCATCAAACTCAATAAGCCTTTGTTCGGGAGTCGCTTTCCAGTACGCGGTTACCGTATCGACAATCGCCGAGCGTTCGATTTCATTAGCGACAGTCAAGGCGCGTTGATCTTTCTTGAGCGACAACGTCAACGCCAGCAATGCGCGCCCGTACGGTCGCAGGATGTTTCTTTCATTGAAGAGTTTGTCGATATGGCGAGAGTCACCGCCGCCGCTTTCCGCTAACGCGTAAACCATGAAGGCGCGGAGGTGCGGCAGTTCAGCGTTTTCGGTATCGAGCAGTCGCTGGAGTTGATCTCGGCCGCGCGCCAGGCGTTCGTCATCGATCTCATAACCGGCTTGTTTCGCGAGCGTCAGGCCGTGAATCACGTAGGCGGTCATAAACGGATCGGTTTCGTCATCCTTCCACCAGCCCCAGCCGCCATCTTCATGCTGGAACGAATAGAGACGATTTCGCCCGCGTTCAACTTTCTTCTTCAGATCATCCGTATTGCGAATCGATGTCGTCTTGAGCTCTCGCAGCGTTTGCGAAACGATGATATTGGGAAGGAAACTCGACATCGTTTGTTCCGTACAGCCATACGGATAAGTAGTCAGATAATCGAGCGCGCCAAGTAGCGTTCCCGCAATTGAAGAGGTGGCTTCAATCCGAAGCTTGCGCGAATTCAAATCCGTGTTCGACGGTAAGTTGAGCGTGAACTCATGCTGCGCAGTTTCATCCGTGGTGGTCCAACGTTCAGATCTCTTCTCATGCAGACCGCGCGGCACAATATCCAGACTAATTTCAACCGCATCCGACTCAGTGTTGGTCAATGCTTTTGCCAACAGACGTATTGAACCGGTTTGCGGCGCCGAGATCTGCCAATCGACGCGGTGTTCGCCCTGTTTCTGAATCGTTACCGTCTGTTGCGCCGGGCTCAGGAGCTGGGCGCCCGAGACTGAAATCGAGATCTGGGTTGCTTTGTCCTGTTTCAGGTAGTTGTGAACGATTCCCGACAGCGTGACGGTATCACCCTGCGTGAGGAATCGCGGAGTTTCCAAACGCAGGATTACATCTTTGCGAGCGACCACTTTTTGACGTGCAACGCCCACTCTCGTGTCTGCGGTGATGCCATGCACAGTCGCGCGCCAGGTCGTTAGATTGTCAGGCAAACGAACCTTCACCACCGCACGTCCGTCGTTTCCGGTTACCGCGCTCGGTTCCCAGTGAGCCGTGTCTTTGAACTCCTTGCGAATCATCGGTTGGACCAGCGGACCTTCATTCTTGAAGTCGGCTAACTGATACGCAGGCTTGATGCTGGCGAGATCGACCGTCTTTTCACCGGCGAAGCCACGGAAGTAATACGACACCGAGAGATGTGTTTGGACTTCGTTATAGAGTTGACCGTAAAACTGCTGGCGAATGTTGCCCGAAAAATCCGGCGACAGGCTGTAGATCGCTTCGTCAACAACTCCCACGCTTACTTCAGCATCAGGAACAGGCGCACCATCGGCATCGCGTGCGAGAATCGTGTATGAAGCGGTTTCCCGCGGCTTGTATTCCTGCTTGTTAGGTACCACTTCGAGGTTCAGCACCTTATCGCGAGCCGGGACCACCAGCCGCTGATTGCTCGTGTACATATCGCCATCGCTCACGAAGGTAACGCTTAGAAAAACATTTGGCGCGTAGTGTTTCTCGATTGGAATATCGAGGATGGCAGTCTTGCCGGGCGCGTTCACGAAGCGTGCTGACATCACTCCTTCGCGCTCCGTCGTCACGAGCAGGTTGGCGCCTTCGCGAGGAAGAAGCGCGAGCACACGCGCGGTTTCACCCACCCGATACGACTTCTTGTCAGGCACTAATTTGATCGAGCCCCTGCTCTGCATGAACCACGAATCATCGGACCACCTATTGTCGTGACTTGTGGCCCAGAGGAAGCCACCAACGGAAACAAAATCCTTGTTTGCCTCGTGGACGATCGTCTTGATCGTGATACTCCCCGGTGTAGTTATTTGATAGTCAAAGGTGCCATGGCCCTGCTGGTCGGTGGTAACTTCAGCCGTTTTCAGTTCATCTTCCTGAACCTGGTAGTCTGAATCATAGTCGTTTACTTTTTGGTCTACTTTGATCCATCGGCGCGACAGAAACTTCACCGAAACCTTTGCGGCTACCGGCTTACCTTCGTAGTCGCTGGTTGCTATCGAGACCTTTGCGGTTTGTCCGGTGATGTAGACGTAGCGATCGGGCCGGGCGGATGCAACGACGCTGCCGCGTGTGGCGACGAGACTCGCGGTGCCGTTAATGCTGCGTCGTGAGGAATCGGTTACCTGCGCTTCCAGTCGGTATTGAAAATCCCACACATCGCTTTCGCTGACTTGCGGTACCGCGAATTCCACTTCCAAACGACCCGAAGCATCGAGCTTGCCTTCGCCGTCGTGGACCAGGTCGCTGTAGTAGTTACCGTATTGCGAATACTCTTCGTCATCCGAGTCTTCGGTTGATTCTTCTTCGTCGCCGAAATATGAGTAGTAAGGGTAGTAACGCGAGCGATAGATGTAATACTTAACCTCGCCGCCTGCGACTGGCGCTCCGAAGAAGTAACGCGCGTCAATGTCGAACTTTGAAGTGGTGCCGGCCGGAACAAATCGGTTTGGCGTTGTAATCTTGACCTTGTATTCCGGTTTTTTATACTCGGCGACATCAAATGAGCTCGTCGATGCGCCTTCCTCAGATTGCGCCTCGATACGATAAGTTCCCAGCGACGCTTCTTCGGAAAGTGTGAACTCGCCGTTGAAGGTTCCATAGCGCGAGAGACGTAGTTCCTGTTCGTAGACTCTCGCGTCGTTGCCGTCTTTGATGGTCACTGCCACCGAGTTTTCTTTGAGCGATCGATATTGTCGTCGCTGATCGAAGGCGCGCAGGATTCCTTTAAAGAATACTTTTTGATTGGGACGATAAATCGGGCGCTCGGTATAGATATAACCTTGAACGTTTTCACCTTCGTTACGAAAACCATCGAAGTAGAACGAGTCGAGATCCGAGATCGCAAACTGATCGCGATGTGACGCGAATATCACAACGTTTGAGTTATTGATTTCGGGCACATCGGGATCCACCGCGTCGTCATTCTTTGAGACCTGTGCGCGAAAGATTCCCTCCGCATTTGTGCGACCACTCGCGACGCTCTTTTTTGATCTGACCATCTCGACCTGGACGTCCGCACGCGGTGCACCACTCTTACGGTCGACGGCATAGACCAGCAGTTCACCACTCGGCGACGCCTTTTCAACGAGGGCCAGATCGGTAACGACAGCGACCGTGTAAGCACGTAAATCACCGCTGACTGCCTCCACGAGATAAACGCCACTCTCACGCTTACCAAGCGGGATCATGCGCCGATCGTAATCGCTCTCGAGTTCCGGCAATGGTTCCCGCCAACTCGTCACCAACTGGTTTGGATTCAACAACGGCACGCGCGCGTAATCGGCGACATTCAGTGGCACTCGTCTGGTTGTTTCCACAGCGCGGAACTTCTGATTCAGCGTGTACCGGGTGTCTTGTTTGAGCTGCCGGCGGAAGTAGTTTCTGAAACCGGCGTAAGCTTTGGTTTTTATGGTGCGCAGTCGCTCGAGCAGCGAAGGTTTTACCGATAGATTCGACGCGATCTGCTCTCGTTCGTCTTTACCCATTTGATGCGGGTCGCTGAGTTGAGTGAAGAACTGCGCCGGATCGTTGATGCGATAAACGCGGAAGTCGAGACTGTTGATTCCACGATGGTCCAACCAGAGACGTGGATTTTCACTGCTGCCGAAAGTGCGATTGGTGGAGAGCGAAAAGAACGGCGTGCTCGGGTCTGTGGTCACAACGGGCTGCGGAATCGCCGCTGCTTCCGCGGCAGTGCTTTGCACTCTGGAGTTTGCGATAAAAAAGGCCGCGACAATAATGGCCACGTAGACCAGCAGCGGAGACAAGCGAGTCAATTGGTGAGATAAGCGATACATTAGTAATCCTCCGCCGCATCCTGCTGGCTAAGAATTTTCAGACGATAAAAGCCTAGAAAGTTTGGATTGGTTGAAACGGGCCGCCAGCGCTTTTGTGGATGCTGGTCCAATACGGCCAGCCTTACTTTTTTGACTGTTCCGGCGTCTGTCGGCGAAGCGCCGGTGTGATAGACCACCCAATCATTTGTGCCTTCACTGGCGACGCGCGGTTCACCCAGAAAGATCATGACGTGAAAAGGGAACTTCTGGACCCAGGGTTGATGAAAGAAGAGCAGATCGCCGCGCTGGGCCTGACTGCGATCGCGACTGACGAAATCGACGTTGAACAATTTGAGCGTTTGCGCATCCGCAAACTCTGAAAAGTGGCCCTGGACCACATCCGGCGCCACGAACGGACCAGGTGCAGTGCGAAAAAGTTTTCCATCAAGACGCGTTGAAATCTCAGGCGCCGGATCCGCCGCTACCGGATCGTAGTTTTCGCTCATCCGCTGAAACCACAATCGATCGTGGGGCCGCAGGGCTTCGCGCCACGCGAAGCGAACCAGACCAGCGCAGTCACGCTGTGGTGAATTCCATTGATCGCTGAGGTTGTAGAACTGCATTTCAGCAATCCACGAAAACCAGCGACGAAAATTTTCACGATCGTTAAAAGTGCGAAGCTCGACCGAATCAGGCAGTCCATCACGGTCCAGGTCAGCGTTTTGTTCCGGTTCAGATTGTTTAGAGATTGTTCGGGTGTTGCTTACAGGCGACTCGCCGGAACCAATCCGGGTGAAGTAGGAGAGGATGAGGAAGGCTGAAATCACAGCGAGCAGGACCAGCCCGGGTGTTGGGGTTTTAGCGAGTCGAAACATGGACGTGATTATTGGCCGTTGGAGTTTGTTTGAACACGAGCCTCGTATCAGCGCGCGATCAGGTTAGCCCTGCGTTTGTGTTCGAGTTGTACGGTGTTGGGTGTTGTGGGAATCCACACTTCCAGTATTTCGTACTTTGGCCGTATTTGGATTTCTCTGTGCAGTCTCTGCGTGCTCTGTGTCTCTGTGGTTATTGTTTTCGCGCATTCCTATCACCACAGAGACACAGAGCACAGAGAAGAAGCACGAGGCACAAAGTTTCGGCATAAAAAAGTAACTTTGGTTGGGCCAATAATCAGGGAAAAAGACTGTTGCAAATTCCAGCGCTCGCGGGTAGATTGGCGTGGTTGCTTACAGGGTAGGATACTCTCCCCGATATCGGGTGGATCCCTGCCTTCACTCAATGCGGGGAGGAATAAACTGTGCCGACCGGAACTTGCCCGGAATGTGATGCTGATGTCCACGTTGATTTGGACACGGACAAGGGCGAAATAGTGTCATGTGAAGAGTGTGGAACGGATCTCGAGGTCGTGGGACTCGATCCTGTTGAGTTGGACATCGTCGAAGAAGAAGCTGCCGACGAAGACGAGGACGAAGACGAATACTAAAGATTTTTGATTGCCAATTGCCGATTGCCGATTTTTCGGTCTTGTCCAAACGAGAGTGACAAATTGGCAATCGGAAATTGGCAATCGGCAATCGGTAATTACATTCACTTGCTTGCTGCTCGATACTCGGAGCGGCTCTGTCGTAAGGTTAAGCCACGCGGTCCCTCGACTCTGATCGTGTGCACCTGCCCATCACGTCTCTTTTCTTCGGGCGGATAGAAGGCTAAAACGTACGCAGAACTGACTTCTTCCGCCAGCGCTCTGAATAAAGGGGCGTAATCTCTTTCGTTTGCGTAAACGTTTCGTCCCCCGGTTGATTCCGCCAGACCGCTGACATCGAGCGGAGTCGGCAACGGGGTCTGTGCACTTGAAGCTATCACCCGCGAATACGAAGGCAGTGTGACCACAAACACACTGACGTCCGCAGCGTTCGCCCTTTCAATCACAGTTTGCGGTTTTACTGTATCGCCAACCGGAAAACCGTCCGTTACCACCATCACTGTACGTTTCATCAAACGCTTTTCGCGCGTTCGCGGAGCACTTCGCACCAGCATCCGGATGGCATCGTCAACTGCATCATAGGTGTGCGTTGAAAGTCCCATGGGCGAATCTTTTGCGATTCGCTCCAGCGACTCATCGAGCTTGGTTGGATCAGAAGTGAACTTTTGAATGGTTTTGACGCGCATGCCAAAAGTCATTACTGCGTAGACAACCGGATGGCTGGCCAGTTGAGTCGAAAACGACTGTAACGCACCGCGAAGCCGCAGGATTTCGTCAGAGGTCATGCTGCCGGATACATCGAGGGCAAACACGATTGCGAGCGGGCGTAATTCACCTTGACGCTTTTCAATTTGGAAGAATGAGATTGGTTGTTCAACACCGTCAGAATAGACTTTGAAATCTTCCTGACGCAGGTTGCGAATGGCAACGCCCTGGGCGTCGATAGCGGTTACGTCCACGGAAACGAGATCGGTATCAAAGCGCAATACCTCTTCGGGTTCCTGCTCTTTTGGTGAAACCTTGCGGGGACGCTGACCGGGAAATGTCGGAGTTTGGTCTTGCGGAACACAGGGCACGGCCAGAGCCAGGAGCACGAGGAGAGGAAGAGCTATTCGCGTTAATGCCGGCGCGGATTTTGTAATCATTAAAACTCTTTCTGGGGACGCCGCTCAGGATTATACGGGCGCGACCTGCCGAAGCAAACGGTGATATCATTTCGAGCGTCTCAAATCCGTATAGTGGAGCGTATTACGAGAAGGATTGTCTATGAGATTCAATAAAAGTCTTTTTGTGGTCACAATCGCGTTCCTAACCGCCCTCAGTTCGGGGATCATCGCTCTCGGTCAGGACAAGACGCTGGGCGCTGTTAAAGGCAAAGTTCGCGTTGAAACTGGCACCCCAGCAGATGTAACGGTCGTGGTACGTCGTGGTGAGACGGAGGTGACGCGCGCTACTACCAACAAGAACGGTGAGTTTCAAGTCTCAAAATTGACGCCCGGCGTATACGGATTAACGTTTCGCAAACCCGGATTGAGTATCGGATCGATTGAAGATGTGGAAGTAAAAGCGGGAAAAACCAGATCCCTTGGCGATCGCCTCGTGCTCACGATCGATGAAGGTTCGATCGCTTTTCTCAGTGGCAGCGTTTTTACTGCGAACGGTCGCAGCGTGCCGAATGCCAAAGTTGAGTTGTCGCGGATAATGGACGACGGCACAACTAAGAAGATTGATGGGCGGATAACCACCGAGACTGGCTCGTTCAAGTTTCGTTTATCCCCAGATCCCGGAAAATATCGTGTCAGCGTGAAGCCGGATGGTGGAGAGCCCATAACCAAGGATGTAGACATCGATGGCGCGGCTGTTTATCGTGTGGCGCTGTCGTTACCAGCGAAGCCCCAATAATGTCCGACGAGCAACGTGAAGAGTTTCTGACTGCCAAACAGGTTGCCGCAATTCTGCAAGTCAGCGAATCAACCGTGAGGCGGCTGGCTGCAAAACGTCGTATACCTTCAGTCAGGCTGACACCGCGAATAATACGCTTCCATCTCGATGCTGTTCGCGAAGCTCTCGAGGTGCCGCGCCATCGCATTCGTCACGGTGAGTACACCGAACGCATCGACGATGCACAACTATCCTTCGACGACTTGCTGCTGTTAAGTTAAACAATCTGTGTAATCTGTGTAATCTGTGTAATCTGTGTAATCTGTGTAATCTGTGGATTACTTTGCACGTGGTGGATTGAACAATACCCACTTGTCATTCTGCTTGACGTAAATGCGTGGCTGCTGAATCTTGAATCCTTTAAAGCCGGGATTGGCCGCCAGAAACTTCTTGATCGTTGGCTGATCACCGGTGGCTACTCGCCACTGTCCGTCCTCGCGCACCAGATACTGCTGGGCCACAATCTTGCCTTCCATTTGCACCGGCACGACCACGCGACCGTAAAGCACGGTATCAACTACCGCCAAGTTGCCATTAACTTTTGTCGCGCCGATATCCATTCGATCGAGTTGATAAAAACCCTGCGCACGTTCCAGTGCGTTCACAAATCTATCGCGCGACATGCGATTACGGGACGACGCCGGCAACAGATCGTAAAGGTTGCCGTAGTTGTGCGACTTCAGTTGTTCGAAAACATTCTGCACCGTCGCGCGGACGTCTGATTGATCCGAGGCACTCACGAGCATCTCGGTGCCCGCAACTGTCAAAATCAAAACTACAAAACTAAGAACTAACTTCTTCATCTGAGTCTTCATCCTCTTCATTCTGAACTGCCAGCTTCTCTTTCAACTGCTGTCGATAACTGAGAATCCAGCACACCGCGCCACCCGCGGCCGCGACAAATGCATTTTCAAAGTTATTTCGGAACACAAACACCACCGCTGCCACGCCGCAAGCCGCTGCCATAATCATCCAAAACGTTTTCACTTGATATTCACCGGGATAATCACATCCAGCGCGCCGGGCGCGTAACACACTTTGTCATCACATGCCTGGACGCGCAATTTAGCCGAAAGGTTGTGTTTGCCTGCCGTTGCGCTCTTATCGGCCTTTAGTTTTAGCTGCAGTTCTGAGTCGCCTTCGTAAACCTTCAACGGCGTTTCAGAGAACGAAAATTTTCTGACGAGCGGTTCGGGATAAATGACCGATTCGAGGGATACACCCTCGGCCGGCGTGAGTACGATCTCAGTCGGCTTCAGGTAGGGTTGACTCGGTGGATTGGCATTAACGTGATAACCGTTTGTGATCTGGATTCGCACCACACCGGCACCTGACTCGCCGCGGGTCAAAGTAATTTCCTGAGGATTGGCCTTAACGACGTCGACCGAATTTATACGCGGCGGTTCCGGTGGTTCCGTTTGGGCAGGCTCCGTCTTCGTGCACGAGATCGCGAGAGCAGCAATTAGCACGATCCAAAAGAACTTTTTCATGTTTTTAGTTTAACACGCGAGGTTGTGGAGCGGCTTTGTTGTAGGGGCGGCCCTCCGTGGCCGCCCTAGTCTGGAACTAAGCGTCTTAGAATTTAGAGTTCAGAGATCCTTAGTTCCACACTAGGGCGGCCACGGAGGGCCGCCCCTACAGTTGCGCCTTCGGTTAGGAGTTACCGGCGGGCGCAAGAGATTCAGCCAGACGCATGCGCTTTGTTCGTCGCATCAGATAGCGAATTACGAGTCCCAACGGCAGCAGCACGAAGATACCTACCGGTATCATCATGATCCCGAAGCGAATAAAGAATAGGACCAACTCAGAACCGAGGCTGATGCTGTCTGAAACTGCCTCCTGCATACTCTGACCAAATCCCGTCTTGCTAATGACAATGACTGGTTTGGGAGTTTGCAGATTAACCGTGATCGTCGAGAGACTCGAGCGGTTTTCCAGAAAGCGCTTGCGTCCTTCAAGCTTCTCGATATCGGTTCGAACCTCTGCGATTTGGCGTTGTACCTCGAGCGCGTCCTCAACGTTCCTTGCCTGGCGCATGATTTCAAGAAACTGAAGTTCGAGTGCTTTCTGAGTCTTGATCCTTGCTTCGAGGTCGATGAAATCTTCGGTAACGTCCTGGCTACTGACATTTTCTTCAGGCGTATTGGTTGAGAGTTTCTGGATCTGATCAAATGCGGTTTGAAATTGAGTGGAGGGAACTCGGGTAACCAGCTTGATGTCGATCATCCGATGTGCGGGATCGGTGTGTTCGCGTTGTTTTGCGTCGGAACTGGCGACAAATCCGCCGTTCGCTTCCACGATTGAGGTCACCTGGTGCTGAGCATCACGAGTGGATGTCACCTCCAGTGTCATTTCTGCGTTTCGAATTATTTTACGGTCGATTGCCGCGGCGGCGATGTTGTTGGCCTTGTCGACCTCGTTGAGTGATACGGTTTGATTGACTACTTGCTCGGCGGCGACGGATTTTCCCCGTGCGTCCATTTCAGACTTTGGGCTAATTGCGGCGGTGGTGGCCTGGTTGGACGGCGCTTCGTCGGAACGCGAACAGGCCATCGAGAAACTCAATAGAACCAGCAAGAGGACAATTGGAGTTTTCATAATGAGCCTCCATGTAGATTGGGATTACAGCCCTAGAACGCGCGCTGGTCCCAATACTTGCATGGAGGACTAATCAAATTAGATTGAGTTCTTCTTTGAAGTACGCCTTCGGCGTTTTCCATGCCGGTCAATATTCAAGCCGCTCAATCACTCAAATTGCTGGTGGAACGAAGAACTCGACGCGGCCGCAGGTGGGGCAATAGTACATCTCGAGTTTTGTTTGACTGACGAAAAACTCCCCGAGGTCACCGAAGAGGCCGAGGCGGGGTCCTTCGTGAAAATCCTTGGTCCCTACATAGGTGAGACGATTGTGGCAGCCGATACATTGCTTGATCTGCCATTTGTCACTGAGTGCCTCCTTTTGGGCGCGATCCGCAATCTCGAGACTCGCAAAACTTGGAGGCACCGTTCCTGAGCGATCGTGCTGGCAGTTCCAACAGACCTCAAGATTACTTTCGATCTGTTCGTTACAGTTCTGGCAGGTCCAGAAGTTTTTTTCGTCGGGCACGAGGATCTCCTAAAACACTCCCGCAAAACTATTCTTCTTCCTCTTCACCGTCCTTACCATCCGGCTTCTTGATGCCAAACTTTTCCAGCCGGTACTGCAAGGTTCGGAAGGTGAGACCGAGAAGCTTGGCGGCCTTGGTGATGTTGTAGTCGGTCTGTTCCATTGCTTGGGTGATGAGATTGCGCTCGACGTCCTCGAAGTTGATTCCTTCAGCCGGCAGTTTGAAGGTGCTGTCGGCTGCTGGTCCAACTTCCTGTCGCACTTCGGTCGGCAAGTCCTCGGCGGTGATTAAATCGCCTTCGCAAAGCAGAATCGCCCGCTCGATTGCCGACTCCAGTTGCCGGACGTTTCCGGGCCAACTGTAGTCATTCATCAGCTTCTTTGTTTCCGGAGTTAGACCAGAGACCAAACGTGACGTGTTCCGCGTGTGCTTCTTGAGGAAGAAGTCGATGAGCACGGGAATGTCTTCGCGTCGTTCTCGCAAAGGCGGGACGTCGATCGAGAGCACGTTGATACGATAATAAAGATCATCGCGGAAGCGACCATCGGCCACCATCGCCCGCAGGTCGCGGTTAGTAGCTGCAATCACGCGAACGTCGACACCGAGCTCATGCGTACCACCTACGCGTCTGATCTTTCTCTCCTGAAGTGCGCGCAGCAACTTGGCTTGAATACCCACGTCGAGCTCGGCGATCTCGTCCAGAAACAGTGTGCCACGGTCGGCGATCTCGAACAGACCTTTCTTCTCGGCGTGCGCGCCGGTGAACGATCCTTTCTCATGCCCAAACAGTTCCGACTCGAGCAGGTTTTCATTGATGGCGGCGCAGTTGACGGCCTGGAACATCTCCGTTGAACGCGGCGACTGGTTGTGAACCGCTCTCGCGATCAATTCTTTTCCCGTGCCCGACTCTCCGCGAACCAGCACGGTCGAATTTGAACGCGCCACTTTCAGGATCATCTTCTTCACCGTTTCCATCTTGGGCGACGCGGAGATGATCTCGATGTCAATCGCGTCGAGCCGATCAAGTGCACGGTTAATTGTTTCGAGCAGCGCGGCCTTGTCGTACGGTTTCTCGAGATAATCGAAGGCGCCGCGGCGAAGTGCTTCCTTGGCCGATTCGATCGAGCCGTGGGCCGTCAGCAGGATGACGATGATTGACGAATCGTACGCGAGTAGTTGTTGCAGCAACTCGATGCCGTCCATGCCGGTCATCTTGAGATCCGTCAAAGCCAGATCAAAACGCCGATCTTTTGCAAACTTCAGTGCTGCTTCACCGGAGGCGGCTGTAGTTACGTCGTAACCTTCTTCCGCCAGGATCAGTTCGAGAATTTCTCGCTGCGATTTTTCGTCGTCAACTACCAGTATGCTCTTTCGTGACATGTGTGTTCTCTCTGGACGGCAAGATTATTGTAAACGTCGTACCACTACCTTCTTTCGAAGCGACATTGATTGAGCCGCCGTGATCGTCGATCGCTTTCTTTACGATCGCGAGACCCAGACCAGTGCCGGTTTCTTTCGTTGAAAAATATGGTTCAAAAACTTTTGAGATATCTTCCGGCGCAATACCGCAACCGCTGTCTGAAATTTCAACCTTAACAGAGTTTGCTTCAGTGTTGGAAAGCTGGATCGAAATGCTGCCGCCTTCGCTGTTAATTGCTTCCATGGCGTTGATGACCAGGTTGGTAAAGATCGAACGCAGCGCTTCGCGATCAGCCAGGACGGATGGCAGTGGTCCATCCTGAACGATCTTTGTTTCGATGCCACACTCTTCCGCTCTGACTTCAACCAGCCGAAGAGCGTCCTCGAGTTCCGCACGCAGATCCACCGTCTGTAACTCGAGTTTTGAAGGCCGCGAATATTTCAGGAAGTCGCTGATATGACGATTGATGCGGGCAACTTCGGTTTTCAGTTGATCGGTGAGACGCACAAACGTGGCGCGCTTATTTGGATCACTGGGAGCAAACGAAGAACGCAGATGATCGAGCGTCAGGTTGATGTAGTTGAGCGGGTTGCGAATCTCGTGTGCAATTGCCGCTGCCAGGCGTCCGACGACAGCGCCTTTCTCGGCTTGATGGAGTTGGGTTTCAAGCTCGCGGGCGCGTCCGAGTTTGGCGGTCATCTCATTGAACGCTGAAGTGAGTGTGCCGATTTCATCAAGACGTTCGACCGGAACCTGCACATCGAAGTTACCGCCGGCCACTTTTCGCGCCGCGGTCGAGAGTTCTTTCACAGGGCGGGTGAAACGCCAGACAAAGAAACCAGTGACGAGCGTGGTAACAAACAACACCGCGAGTGTGTAGAGCGCGGATCTCGAAGATTGACGTTCCAGAACGTTCGTCAGCGTATTGGCTGAATCGAGCACTACGATAATGAAGCGACGCCCCTGCGTGGTCTGGACCGGAAAATAAAAAGCGCCTGCTTCACCGAAATCGACGCTGGTTGAAGGCGGAATCCAGGGCGGCAGTTGTTCCTGCTCCTGCGTGTACTGGACCGCGCTTCTCAACGGCAACAGTTGAATATCCTTGAACTGAACGTAGCGCGTAGTCTTGTCTTCACGTTCGCGCGGGTTGAATTCGGGAATGACGCTGTCTCTGACGTTTCCATCGTCATCAACCACGAGAATGTTCTTGACGCGAACGTTTTTGTCGTTCAGCAGGGGTTCGCGCAGTCCGCCCGTGATTTCATCGAGATATTGATCGCTTTGCAGGCTTTTCAGTCCGAGGGCAATGCCGGTCATGATCGCTTGTTCCTGCTCGATGATCATGCGGGCATTGGCGTGTACGGTGCGCAGGTTGAAGTAATACTGGATGCCGAGGGTCAGACCGAGCATCAGCGCCAGGAGCAGCAACAGGCGAGCGCGAAAACTCTGTATCTGAGTGAAAAATTTCATGTGCAAACTAAGCGGAGTAGAGTCGCATCTGACGTTGGACGGTCACTCGAACGCGTGACATGAGCGTTGCTGCCGACTTTCACCCTCCCCGACAAATCACATTTGCCGAAAATCTGGAACAAGTTAGAGCCTGTAGCACGTACCGTTCCAGTGAAATGTGTAAAATCGATTACTTTTTGATTGCCCGCAACTACAGGATGATGTTATATTTGCGGCGGTCTCAAATCAATGTCCCCAGAGACCGCCTGTTAGGGAAAACTCTTCCCGCCCTCAAGTTGCAGCAGAAGGTTTGATCGAAATACGAAAAGAGGCGTTTTTTGAAAGATCTCAGAACTGCAAACAGGATTAAGATTTTCAAAGATTTACAGGAATTAAATCGCAAGGTTTGGTTTCTGCTCACCAGTAGGTGAGTAAATCCCTACAAAAAGAGAGGTAAATAGGCCTGATGACTCTGAACTTTAATTCCCCTAAGTCACGCCGGCTTGTCTTTATTCTATTTATACTAGTTTCTCTGGTTTTTTCCGGTACAGCATTCGGGAGAAAGAAAAGTTCAGCGGGCCGGAGTGCCCGCGCTCAAAAGGGTAAAAAGTCATCTGCCGGCCGCCGTACAACGGCACGTCGTGGTGGCCAGGTCGCGCGAAATTCGCGCCGTCGTGGCAGCCGTCTTTCGGCTCGTGACGTTCGTCGCCAGCGCGCTCTCGTCGCACGTGATCAGTCAAACGCAGTCAAAGCGTTGCAGAGACGTTTGGGCCGTCCTTTAACCAGGCGCGAGATGCGTCGCGTTTCGTCCCGCAACCGCCGCGCGATCCTCGAAGCGCGACGTCGTGCAGAAGCTGCGCGCCGGGCTGCAATCGCGCGCCAGATGGCGATTGATAAAGCTATGCGCGACGAAGTGCAGTCGTTTATCTCCAGGGACGATCTCACTGGTGAAGATCTGGAAGTGAGACGAGTTGCAGTTAAGGCCTTGGGTTATCACGCCGGCACGGTTGTGGTCATGGATCCAATGACCGGTCGCGTTTATTCAATGGTCAATCAGGAATGGGCACTGCGTCGCGGATTCAAACCGTGCTCCACGATCAAGCTCGTTACCGGTATCGCGGGACTTTCCGAGAATGCCATTCCGCAAGTCGATACCGTGGGTGATGGATATCGCATCGATCTCACCACCGCGTTGGCCCACTCTGACAATCCCTTCTTCCAGCAGGTTGGCACCAAGATCGGCGGCGACAAGATGGTCAACTATGCTCGCGAGTTTGGCCTGGGAGAAAAGACCGGCGTCAACGTGCCGTTTGAGTTTCCCGGCAAACTGCCGGAAGTGAAGCCCAACGTGCTTGAAAGACGCATGTTTTCACATGCTGATGGTTTTGAAGTAACACCATTGCAGCTCGGAACGCTTGTTTCAGCGATGGCCAATGGTGGCAAGCTGCTCGTGCCGCAGATTCCGCACTCCGTTAAAGAACAGAACAAGATGCACGCGAAAGTGCGTCGCCAGTTGGGGATCACAACCGACGTTTGGCAGCGCATGATTCCGGGAATGGTTGGCGCCGTTAACTATGGTTCCGGCCGCAAAGCCTATGACCCAAGTCAAACTGTGGCTGGTAAAACCGGAACCTGCATTGGCCAGGGTGGCTGGGTTGGTTTGTTTACCTCTTACGCACCACTCGCGAACCCGCGATTGGCTGTTGTTGTTATCGCGCAGGGAACCGACGCACGTCGTCATTTCCCGGCAGCCGTAGCCGGCGAGATTTATCGCGGGCTGAATCATCGCTTCGGAACGGCCATCAATCTTCAGGTCGCTTCCACACTCGATGACGAAGAGAAGGAAGTAGCGGACGCTGAAGCCGAGGCAGAAAAGGCAGCGGTTGAAGGCGAGAACACCGAAACTACCAATGGAGAAACGACAAAAACCGCGAGCGCCACAACCACTCCCGTAACGACAACTCCCGTTGCGCCCGCAGCCGTTAAAACTGTCACACCTGAACCAGCCAGTAAGGTAAAGCGTGTGCTCATGCCGCTGGAAAAGAAGCCGGTTGAGTCTCCCAAAACTAACTCAACCAATCCAAGTCAAACTCCCGCGACCTCAGCGCCCGGTGCAGAACGACCGAGGCGAATTCAACCCTGAAAAAGAACCCTAATCGTCCCGCTTGCGATTTGCGCCGGAAGTTTTTTGCTCCGGCGCAAATTTTTTTCACTTCTGACACTCAGGCACCTTGACACATTTAATACAGTTGCAGGAATATTGCGGAGTTCTATTTACCCAGGTTCTAAAGCACGTAACCGTGCGTCCCCTTGGATCGAAGATCGGCAACCGGTCTTTGTGTCAATCGCATCCTAAAATTTCCCCGTGGCGAACGAAAAAGGGCAAGGTGCCCTTAGCCGCGACTGCTGAAAATGATTTTTGGAGGTTCGGAGCAACTAATGAAAAAGCTAATAACGTTTTTAGGTGTTTTCACAACAGTCGCGATACTCGCCCTGCCCGTCGCAGCGCGGAATCTCGCGCAACCGGAGGCGATTACTCAAGATCCTTGTGCCAGCGTCGAAAGCAAAAATGCGCTTTACCAGACTATCGTCAAAAATCTGAAAGACGATCAAGCGAAGGCGTATGAGGATTCAAAGAAGTACCTGGCTTGTCCGGCCGCTGCTGAGGTTGATGAGAACCAGCAAAAGATTATTGCCTACTTGAAGAGATTTGTTGACAAGTATGAGGCGGCGGACAAAAAGAACCGTTTTTACAACACGCTGTATGTCGACAAGAAATATCCGGAAGCATATGCGCTCGGCAAAGAGCTGCTCACCGCCGAACCTGAGAACCTGAAAGTGATGGTCGACCTCGGTGCGAATGGTTACCTCGTTCCACCGCTGAAGAACGCAGCACTGAATGCCGAAGCGCTCGACTACGCCAAGCGGGCGTTGGCTATGCTCGACTCGGGAAAAACGATTGACGACTGGAAACCACTGCCGAGTAAAGAGGTAGCGGTTGCTTACCTGAACTACACCATCGGCACTCTTTCACTAGAGAAAGAGCCGACCATAGCACTCAAACATTTGATCAAGGCGGCGCAGTTTGAAACGCCACTGAAGTCATCGCCATACACTTACGCTTATATCGCAGGCGCCTATGAAACCGGCGTTTATGCGAAGCAGTCAGATGACTACAAAGCTATGTATTCCGGTAAGGATGAAACACCGGAAAGCAAACTCGCGTTGGCCAACATTAATCAGACCGTGGATCGCATGATCGATGGTTACGCCCGCGCCGTTGCTTTAGCTACCGATCCGAAGATCGCTGCTGCGCAGAAGACTAATTGGAGTGATAGCCTGACCCAGTGGTACAAGTTCCGTAACAACGGCACTACTGACGGAATGGACCAGTTGGTCGCCGGTATTACTACGAAACCATTGCCACCGGAACCGACTCCGATAACTTCGCTGCCGACTCCGCCGGCAACACCGGCTGCCACGCCGGCGAGCACGTCAGGAGCAACAGCACCACAGGGAAATGGCAACGGCGCCGCATCAGCACCGGCCGCTGCCAAACCAGCGCCAACGGGAACTGGCACTGCATCAGCACCAGTCAAACCCGCTGCCAAACCCGACAGGCCACGCAATTAACGAAGCAACTGTTCTCCACTCCAACGCCGGAAGCTCGTCGATTTTTAGACAAGCTTCCGGCGTTTGCTTATAATTCCTTGCGTCTTGAAGAATCCCGAAACGAATCCCGATCTTGACCTCCTCGAAACCGTTCTGGCTTACAAATTCAGAGATCGTGGTTTGCTTGAACGGGCCATCACTCACCGCTCCTGGGCACATGAGAAGGTAGCGCCGGGCGACGACCACGAGGCTCGAAAACTGCACAATGAATCGCTTGAATTTCTCGGCGACTCGGTGCTGGGCTTGATCGTTGCAAATTATCTGTGTAACTCATATCTAACCGGAACTGAAGGTGAGTTGTCGCGCATGAAGCATAGCCTCGTCAGTGCTCCGACGCTGGCAAAGGCTTCGCAGGCATTGAATCTCGGCGAGTTTCTGCGGTTTGGTCGTGGCGAGGAAAAGAGTGGCGGCCGGCAAAAGAATGCTTTACTGGCTGACGTGTTTGAAGCAGTCACCGGCGCGATTTTTCTCGATAGTGGATTGGAGGCAGCCACAGCGTTTGTTTGTTATGCGTTGCGGGATGAACTGGAAGGCGCCGATCCGTTAACCGCGGCAAAGGCCGACTACAAGACCATGCTCCAGGAGCGGTTGCAGGCTGAACGACGTGCCGCGCCGCGTTATGCAGTAATCGAAACATTGGGTCCGCCACATCAACGGATCTTCCACGTCGAAGTTTCTTGGGACGGCGGCAGCATTCAAGGAGAAGGGCATTCAATCAAGACCGCGGAAGCAGCGGCCGCGCGGGCTGCACTTGAGGGAATGATGTTGGCGGAATCAGGAGCTCTGATGGAATCAACGGAGGATTCCTCATAACGTCATCCTGTAAATCCTGTTAACAAGATTTACATGATTAACAAGATTTACAAGATTCGCACGACTTGACCATCGCAGGTAACGTATCTAGGATTCTTTTTAATGGCCACCAACCGTACTACTGACAAGACAACCAGCACTGACTCGGAAGCCTCGACCGAGACGAAATCGTCTACCTTTGGGCGGGTTTTCAACCGCAATGGGCACGAAAAACAAACGCCGACTACGAAATCGCAGGGACCGCCGAAATCTGTTTGGCGTGAGTACTTCGAATCGGCCGTAGTTACCGTGGTGATGGCGCTGTTTGGTATGACCTTTATCGTCCAGGCAGTGAAGGTTCCGACCGGCTCGATGCAAAACACGATCACCATCGGCGATCATCTGCTGGTAAATAAATTTATCTTTGCACCGGGAAAATCGTTGCCGTTTCTGCCGCAACGAGAGATCAGGCGCGGCGATATCATCGTGTTCAAGTATCCCGGCAATCCTTATGATCCACGGCGCGACGATCGCGCTGATAATCGACCCATACTCACTAACTACGTCAAGCGCGTGATTGGTTTGCCGGGCGACCGTATTCGCATCGAGGGCAACACCGTAATCGTCAACGATCAGGTGATTCCGGAACACCGGATAATCGCCAGGGATCACAATCGCAAAGATCCTTTGGAGATCATTGAGGCGCCCGAGCGCAAACCGGATGAACTCTACGACGTTTATTACAAGCCTGGTCCGGCTGATGACGATCAGGAATACGACGCGTTTCAAGGTCAGAACGAGATCGTCGTACCAGCTACCAGTTACTTTGTAATGGGCGACAATCGCAATAATAGTGAAGACAGTCGCTACTGGGGCTTCGTGCCTCGCGATCTCGTGATCGGTCGGGCGATGTTTGTTTACTGGTCTTACGACGAGAGCGCGCCGCCAACTGGCTGGGGAGTTTTAGTTGACTTCTTTGCGAATACTCGTTGGAGTCGCACCGGCACACTCGTTAAGTAGCCAATCTCTGCGGTCCGAATGATTCAACGCAAGCGCATTCCTCTGTTTGCCTTTCTGGTTGTAATGCTGGGCTCCGTCTCGTTTGATGTACTGGCCCAACGAAAGACTAAGAAGAAGCCTGCGCCACCGCCGCAGAATGAACTCACCACGCTGCGCGCAGAATTCGTCAAGCTCACCAACGAGTACAAGACAAGTCTCGGCAAGCTGTTGCCTTTTTACGAAAACGATGTGAAGAAGGCAGAAGAGAAGCTGGAAGTATCTAAAAAGCTTTTGGCGGAAGGTTTGATCCCAAAAGCGCAGGTAGAAGAAAACGAGCGCGCCTTATTCGCCGCCAAGGAAAAAATTGCCGACCTTAATCGCCAGATGACCGGTGCTGACGATCAAATTGCCGCTGTATTGGTTGAAACAGCCGCGGACCAGGAAATCGCGAAGAATCTTCGTTTGGCTCGACAGAAACTCGTGCGAACTGCCGCCTTCACGCGGTTCACCGGTACGCCGGGGTGGAGTATCGGCGACGCGTGGAAAGTGCAGCGATTCTTTTCCGATACTTTCAAGCGACAACTTCCGATCGCCGTTTTTGGACAGGGAGCAATTCACGATCGCTGGCGATTGGACCATCGCAACGCGATGGATATTCAACTTCATCCGGACGGCGTCGAAGGGCGCGCTCTCTTGAACTTTCTCCAGCAGAACGGGATTCCATTCCTGGCTTTTCGTTCCGCAATTCCCGGAACCGCAACTGGTCCACATATCCACATCGGCAGACCATCTCACCGCTACTAGACGATCTTATGAAGACCAACAAACCGTTCCTCGTTTGCCTGAGCCTCGTGCTTCTTGCAAACGTTGCCAGCGCGCAAATGAAACCAAACAGCTCGCTTTCAGAAAAACAGGCTTCACACTTCGCGGCACTCGCGTTGAAGTGTGTCGCGCGGGAATTCCCGAACAAGCCGGAGCACGTAATCAACAACGCGAGCGAAGTCAGTAGTCCGAAAGTTTTGCATCCGGCATTTTATGGTTGCTACGACTGGCATTCATCCGTTCATGGTCACTGGATGTTGATTCGCTTGTTGAAGACGTTTCCGAACCTGCCGGAGTCGGCAGCGATACGCGCGGCGCTTAATGCAAACCTCACCGCGGAAAACATTCAGGCTGAAGTGGCTTACATGAAACAGCCTAACCGGCAATCATTCGAGCGTACTTACGGTTGGGCTTGGGCGTTGAAACTGGCCGAGGAACTTCATACGTGGGACGACGCAGATGGAAAGCGATGGTCCGCGAATCTCCAGCCGCTCTCGCAAACGCTCACCCGCTCGTATTTAAATTTTCTTCCCAAGCAAACCTATCCGATCAGAACCGGCGTGCATCCAAACACAGCTTTCGGATTGGCCTTCGCGCTCGATTACGCCAAGACCACCGGGGAGCGCGAACTCGAATCGCTGCTGAACGAGCGCAGCCGGAAGTATTTCGCCAACGATAAAGACTACCCGGGCGCCTGGGAACCAGGCGGTGAAGATTTTTTCTCCGCGGCGCTGATGGAAGCCGACCTGATGCGGCGCGTGATGCCTCCACGTGAATTCGCGAGGTGGTTTCACGGCTTTCTGCCGGATGTGGCGAAAGGTGGCCCGCCGGCCTTGTTACAACCGGCGATTGTCACCGATCGCAGTGATCCCAAACTGGTCCATCTGGATGGCTTGAATCTGAGTCGGGCCTGGTGCATGCGGAGTATCGCCGCCGCCCTTCCCGAAAACGATTCCGCGCGGAAGGTATTGATGGCTTCCGCCGAGAAACACTCCACCGCTGCGTTGGCCCACGTCGCCAGCGGCGACTACGCCGGCGAACACTGGCTCGCCTCGTTTGCGATCTATTTGTTGTCGCACTGATCTGTCTTAGCCCGCGAAACGCGAAAGCATAAAGCCTGGGGCGCAAGCCCCAGGAACAATGCACATAACCTTTCGTGGGAGCCCGCGAAGCGGGCGAAAGCTTTCGCCCGCCTTGCGGGCTCGAATTCTTTATGAATTTCGCGATCCTGGGGCTTGCGCCCCAGGCTTTATGCTTCCGCCCGCTTCGCGGGCTAAGACTTTCCGCCTGCTTCGCGGGCTAAGACTTTCCGCCGCTTCGCGGGCTAAGACTTTACACCTGTTTCGCAGGTTAAAACCTTGGTAATTCGGCCAACGCTTCGAGTGCTACGCAAGTCTCCCTAACTTCATCCGTTCCTTTACCGCTATGAAAACGATCATCCTGTCTATCTCTCTGTTTGTCTTCCTGTTGTTCAACGCTGTCGGCCAGCAGTCGGAATACTCACAACTGCGAAACGAGGCGGAGGCCCAGTACGCGCAGGGTTCCTACGCTCGCGCTCACGAGATTTATGCCCGGGTTGACAAGAGCAAACTGAGCCCGAGCGAATCTCGTTGGGTTGAGTTTCGTTTGGCCGATACGACCTGGCGTGCGCAGGCCGGAACGCAAACCTCCGACACGACTCGTTATGAAGAGGCGCAGAAAGCACTCGAGGAGCTTTTGCGTGGGCGAGATAAAGAGACGGATCGAGATCTGGTATGGGCTGAGGCTCGTGAATCGCTCGGCGATTTCTTCTGGATACGTCGCGGCCAGATGAACTGGCACTCTGCCTGGCCGCACTACCAGCAAGCGCTCGATTGGTGGGCCGGACAACGAGATATCAACCGGGCTCGTGATCGTTATCTCAAGATCGTTTTTCGCGCCGCCCATCCACCCAGCGCCGACACCTATTACGTTTACACCTATCACGGCAACTACATTCCACTCGATGTGCTCGAGAACGCGCTGAAGATCAGCACAGCCGCAAACGACATTTCGCACCTCAACTTTCTCATCGCCATGACGATGCGTTACACGGGCGGTGCGTACGGAGCGCGCTATCGTGTTCCCGATTATTTTGACGAAGCATTGACTGCCGGCAAGCAATCAGACTGGTACGACGACGCGCTTTTCCACTACGCCGAGTGGATGACTAATTACGGCGCGATGCACCAACTCGAGGATGGACAAGTTGTCCAACAGCCCGATTTCGTGAAAGCGCTCGAATTGTATCGTCGTTTGGTGAGAGAGTTTTCGAAAGGCCAAACTCGCTACTACGATCAGGCACAAGAGCTGATCAGAAACATTACCGAACCTTCGATTGCTATCGGTGTCTCAAACATTTTTCTGCCCAACTCTGAACTACAGTTTTCGTTGAACACACGTAATGTTCGTCGCGTCGATCTGGCGCTCTATAAGTTTGACATGACTCGCGATGTGCGCTTCACCTCGTCAGACACGGAAGAGGACGGTTACGGAGAATGGTCGCCGGCCTGGATTCAGAAAATTTCCACTGCGGGCCGTACGCCAGTAAAAACCTGGTCCAAAAACATCAGCGACAGCCATCTTCATAAACCGCTGGCCGAACAGAGTCGAATTGAAGGCAGGTTGCCGGTCGGAGCGTATCTGCTGGAGGCAAAAAGCGGTTCACTCCAGGCACGCGAGTTCCTGCTGGTGTCTGATGCGACCC
This sequence comes from uncultured Acidobacteriota bacterium, assembly GCA_963708055.1. Classification (GTDB taxonomy): domain Bacteria; phylum Acidobacteriota; class Blastocatellia; order Pyrinomonadales; family Pyrinomonadaceae; genus PSRF01. The sequence goes on from OY970193.1 coordinate 6,288,696, forward strand.
TTGTCCTCAAGTCGGCGAACAATCAGGCGCTCGTGTTTTTCGCCGATGCGTTGACCGGCGCCCCCATCGCCAACGCGAGTATCGCTCTTTGGGAAAACTATACGATGGAGAGCAGGTTGCGTTGGCGCCGGGTGCGCCAGACTACCGATGCTGACGGTCTTGCTCGCTTTAACCTCGCCAGTGGAGAACACCACCGGTCGCTCTTTGCCTCCGGCACGAGTAACGATCGCCAGGCATTTGCCGCCACTTCTCTTTATTCCGCAGACGGCTCTCAGGATTGGCGCATCTATGCGTTTACCGATCGACCTGCTTATCGACCGAAGGAAACCCTTCAGTGGAAACTTATCGCCCGGAGAACTAAACAGGGCGCTTACACCACTCCCGCAAACCAGGTCCTCGAATATCAGATCACCGATCCAAAAGGAGTCAAAGTTACGGAAGGGAAGGCCAACCTCAATGCTTTTGGCAGCGCGTGGGGCTCGTTGGAGTTAGGTGAACAACTCCCGCTCGGAGAATACAACATTCAGTTTTGGAATGAAGGGCGCAAAGACGGAATCGGCAACGCCAAACTGTTTCGCCTGGAAGAATACAAGTTGCCCGAATTCAAGGTGGCAGTGAAGACACCGGAGCAGGATGGCAAGAAGAAGGCGTTTCGCGTCGGAGAAAAAGTCGAAGTAGAAATTCAGGCCGACTACTACTTTGGTGGTCCAGTCAGTAATGCATCAGTGGACGTGGTGGTCTATCAGAATCCGTTTTATCACTACTGGTATCCGCGTCGTGAATACTCCTGGTACTACGACGATTTCGAACAACTACGGCGCCATTACTATGGTCAGGGGTCGGTAGTTAAGCGTGAAACCATCAAAACTGATGCAACTGGAAAAGCGAAGCTCAGCTTTGATACTCCGCGCGAAAACTACAACCAGGATTTCGAATTCCGCGTCGAGGCGCGCGTCGTCGATTCCTCAAGACGCGAGATTGTGGCCAGCGATCGCGTGCGCGTAACGCGGCAACGTTATTACGTCTACCCACGTCCTGCGCAAAATATCTACCGCCCAAAAGACAAAGTAACTGTCGATATCAAAGCGCTGGATGCTAACGAGCAACCGGTGCAAACCGAGGGCACCGTAAAAGTCACGCGTGACTACTGGTGGGAGATTTGGATCGATCCGCGTGGCCGTGAGGTGCAGGGTGAAGAACTGCGCCAGTTGCAGAAGCGATCGAGTTTGTTTCCTCCGATGATGCCCAGAGGACAAGGACGCTGGCGTCTGAAGTTTCGTGGTTATCAGCGTGACGAGATACTCACGCAAACCATAAAGACTGACAATGAAGGCGTCGCGCAACTGAATTTCACGCCGGAACGCGAGGGCTATTATCGCGTCGCGTGGCAAAGCGGTCAGGGAGCAGATGCGCAACGCGATCGACTTCTGCCGCCTGTGAAAGCGGAGACACATGTGTTTGTGGCCAGCACTGCGACGACCGATTTGGGCTATCGAAACGGTGGACTCGAGATCCTAGTCGATAAAGATACGTTCCGTGCCGGACAAACGGCGCCGGTGATGATCACGGTGCCGGTCCAGGATCGTTATGTGTTATTCGCCGTCGAAGGTGGTGATCTGTTTAGTTACAGGTTGCTCCATGTAACCGGCAACACCAAATTGATCGAGGTGCCCATCGAAGAGAAGCATGTTCCAAACATCTTTCTGAGTGCGGTGATGATCAGCGATGCCCAGGCGTTTCTCGACACGAAACAAGTGGTGGTACCGCCGGTAAAACAATTCCTGAACGTAGCGGTGAAAGCGGATCGTGAGTACTACCAGCCACGCGAAGAAGGCACGCTCGCTATTAGCGCGAAGGATGCTGACGGGCGTCCGGTTTCCGCGGAGATTGCATTGGGTCTGGTTGATGAGTCGGTCAAATACATTCAACAGGACTACGCCCTCGATCCGCGCCAGTTCTATTACGGCAACAAGCGCGCACATACGGTCCAAACGCAGAGCACGCTGAATCAGAAGAGTTATGCGCGCCTGGTGCAAGTTGCGGAGGGCGAACTGCGCGATCAGAAAGCGGTTAATGAAGATGATGCAGTTATGGCCGATCGACAACTTGGTCCAATGAGCACCAAAGACGAAGCGGGTGGCGGTGCTGATCGGTCGCGCAATAATTTTGCTTACGACGGCATTACCCAGAGTCGAGTCACTGCGTTACCGGTACTTGGTCGCTCTGCCGAAGAGTCGTTCAAATCCAAGGCACCGGCGGCGATGGCACCGGCAGATCCAGGTCAGGAACCGGCAGTACAGGTGCGCAGCGACTTTCGTTCGACAATTCTCTGGCTGCCCGACGTGAAGACTGACGCCGATGGCACTGCAATAGTTAACGTCAAGTATCCGGATTCATTGACAACGTGGTCGGCAACGGCACGTGTTGCCACCACCGGCAATCAGTTTGGTATTGGAAACTCGTCGACACGAACAAAACAACCGTTGATCGTTCGATTACAAGCGCCGCGCTTCTTTGTGGTCGGCGATCAAGTCACGGTGTCAGGCGTCATCAACAACAACACCGACGAAGCGATGAGCGTGATGCCCGCATTAAACGCGGAAGGTTTGTCGGTTACGGGATTGCTGATTGACGGCAAACCGGTGAACAGTGCTCAGACGCCGGTAACGGTGAAGGCGAACAGCGAAACGCGAGTCGATTGGCTCGTCGCGGTGAATCATGCGAGTGAGGCTAAACTTAAAGTCGAAGCTCGTGGCAGCAAGTATGCCGATGCGATGGAGAAGACGTTCACCGTCTTCGAGCACGGAATTGAGAAATTCATTTCGCGGTCGGGAAAGATGCGCGGCGATAGCGTCGCGATCAAGCTCGACATCCCGAAAGAACGCCGCGCTGACTCAACCAAACTCACCGTCCAGATCGCACCGAGTATGGCGACGACGATGCTCGATGCCCTGCCATACCTGATTGATTACCCGTATGGCTGTACGGAACAGACGATGAGCCGTTTTCTACCCGCGGTGATCACGGCGAAGACGTTGCGCGATCTTGGTCTAAAACCGGAAACCGCGATGCACAAGATCTTCGGCGGGATCGAAGAATCGAGCGCGGCTGCCACTCATCCCAAAGGCCGTCGCGATCTTCAAGAGTTGGAGAAGATGACGAAGCAGGGGTTGGATCGTCTTTACGAGTTCCAACATGCGGATGGCGGCTGGGGCTGGTGGAAGGATGGCGAAAGCGATCACTTCATGACGGCTTATGTCGTTTGGGGAATGACTCTCGCCCGGCAGGCCGGCGTCGATGTGAAGTCAGACGTGATGGAACGCGCGGCTGCGTTTCTCGATAAGGAACTGGTCGAAGAGGAACGAAACTACGACGCGCAGGCTTGGATGCTTCATTCACTCGCTACCTACCACGCGCTGCGGAAACAGGCAGAGATCGGGAAGTTTCAGAACACGGCGTTTACAAATCTGTGGACCAACCGCGACAAGCTGAATGCTTACACGCGCGCGTTGCTGGCCCTGTCGGCCCACAATTACGGCTATCGTGACCAGGCGCAAACCCTCGTCGCGAATCTCGAAAACGGCGTCAAGATCGACACACAGCCTGATGTTTCGATCGTGCAGCAGGGTGCGCAGACTTCCGATCCGTCGGTAATGGGTACGGCTCACTGGGGTGAAGACGGTGTTTACTGGCGCTGGTCTGATGGCGGTGTCGAGGCGACCTCGTTTGCCCTCCGGGCGTTGCTCGCGATCGATCCGAAGCACAAGCTGATCGAACCGGTAACAAATTGGCTGGTGAAAAATCGTCGTGGTGCTCAGTGGAGCAACACGCGAGATACGGCGATCGTGGTTCTGACGCTGAACGATTACCTGCGCGTCAGTGGCGAAGTTCAACCCGCGATGAGTTACCAGCTAGTGGTGAACGGCACTGCTGTGGCAAGCAAACAGATCACGGCGGAAGATGCGTTGAGTGCGCCGAGTAAGTTTGCTATCTCACGTGAGTTACTGCGCGATGGCCAAAACGAAATCAGTATTGTGCGCAATAGTGGTACTGGTCCAATTTACTTTGCGGCAGCGGCGGAGTTCTTCAGTCTCGAGGAGCCTTTGAAACCGGCCGGCAACGAGATTTTCGTCAAGCGCCAGTATTTCAAACTGGTAAATCATCCGACACTCTTGAAAGGAATCGTTGCGGAACGCGTTCTGTTGAACGATGGCGAAACGATCAAGAGTGGCGATCGGATTGAGGTGGTGCTGACGGTTGAAGCGAAGAACAACTATGAGTACCTGCTTTTTGAGGATCTTAAACCTGCAGGACTGGAAGCCGTACAAATACGCAGTGGCGAGAGTGTCTTTGTACGCGAGTTGAAGTCAGGCGGTGGTTTTACGGGCCGGCAACGCTGGGTCTATCAGGAACTCCGCGATCGGAAAGTGGCGCTGTTCATCGATCAACTGCCGGAAGGCACTTGGCAATTAAGCTATGAAATGAGAGCTGAAGTGCCGGGCGCCTTCCACGCGTTGCCGGTGCTGGGCCATGCCATGTACGTGCCTGAGATCCGCACCAACGGCGCAGAGACTCGCGTGCGAGTGGTTGATTAGAGCCACTGATAAACACGGATTACACTGATCAGAAAATTCTGCCTTGTAATCCGCGTTTTTATCCGTGTAAATCCGTGTTACCGGATTTCATCCAGACGCATTTTGGCTTCCTGGATCATTGCTCTGAACTTTCCAAGATCGTCGAGTGTCAACGTGGTAGTGGCCTGATCGCAGATTCCGGTAGTAAGCATCACGGCAGTGCCGCTGCGCGTTTGACGAAAGACGCCGATCTCGAGGTCTCCAAGCGTTTTGTAGCGCGCTTCAAAGCCGACGAGTTTGGTCGCACTTTCATCCACGCGCGAAACCGCGTCGATGGCGTTCAGCAGCGGATCGATCTCGTCGTAATCGATAAAGGCGCGATTGTCGTTGACGCGTCCGCCACTCTCGCGCAGGACCACCACTATGCCCTTGGCGCGCGACACGTTACCCATCTCCCGCATCTCAATGGCATCGAGCCTCACACCGCGGACGTCGACGGTGGTGATGCGTGTGAAGCCTTTGATGACGACAGTGCTGTGGCGATCTTCAATCGCTTCGAGCTTGGTGCGGGGTTCAAGTGGTTCGCAGCCGACCTTGCGCCAGAACTCAGGGCCCGGTCTCTGGGCCAGCGCGACGCCGGAGCAGAGCAACATAAAAGTCAGGGATAGAATGATTCGCATGTTCATGGGAAACTCCCGGGAGAGAAGATTGTCGTACAGTGTCACTTGCAAGTCCCCCGCGAGTTCCAAAAAATATCACGAATCGCCGTTTCTGATCCGCTAAAATCGCGAAATGAGTGAAGACTTTTACTGTGACGAGGTTTTAAGCGGGCGCACACCGGTGCGAATCGTTCGCGAAACCGATAACGTGCTCGCTTATCATCACACGCGTCCTTTCTGGCCCACGCACATCGTCGTCATCCCCAAACGCCACATTTCCTCACTCCTGACGCTCGAAGCGAAGGATGATGAACTGTTGCTGGAGATGCTGGGTGTGGTCCGTGAGGTGGCCGCGGAGGTGCTTGCCGAACAGGGAGCGTGTCGTGTGCTGACGAACCTGGGACGGTATCAGGACTCAAAGCATTTGCACTGGCATGTTTCTGCGGGGTGATGGATAAAGATGGACAAGATTTAACAAGATAAACAGGATGGCCCAGGGTGTGATTGATCACACTGATCCAAGGATCATCCTGTTCATCTTGTTAATCTTGTCCATCTTTATCCTATCGTGCACACGGAAAACGAGCGCAACGAAAAAATCTATCTTGACGCCATCTTAGTCCGCGCCTTTTCCGCCCGCGCGGCGCCAATAGCTGTTTCAACTTTCTTCACTTCTTCCGGTGGTGGAAGCACAGCCTTCATACCCAAGGATTCGATCCAGAGCTCACGCGCCCAGCCCTTGGTGTGATAGTAGTGCTCATCCTCTTCGTGTTCGACTTCTTCATGCGCTTCTTTCAGAACTGTCGCGACATTACCTTTGACTTTCTTTATCACTTCACCAATCAGATGCCAGTTCTGATGGTCCTTGGTCTCCGCGAGAACCACAGCTTCAGCGGCGACCAATTGCGCGGCGCCTGGTTCACCCTCGGCTAACGCCAATTCCATTGCCTGGACCAGCGCCTCGCCGATGGTGCGGCAGACTTTGCGACCCGGAGTTTCCTGGTTTGGATCCAGGTCGAGTTTCGTCAACACGCCTTCCATCACTGACACATGATTCTTAGTCTGTTCCAGATACTCTTCCCACTCTTCTTTGAGGTCTTCATTCTCGACACAACGGAGTGCCGTAGTGTAAACCTGAACGCCCCCAAGTTCAGTCTCATACGCTTGATACAAGAGTTCTTTTACTTGTTCATCTTTCATAGCCCCTCCTTGATTCGTTAGCTCTCCGTTGCCGTGATTTAGCAAGTGTTAGGCCACACGATGACAATGAGATTTTGATGTTCCGCCGGGGAGTGATTGTATTTTAATGAGACATACATCCCAGATTTGGAAATTAAATAAGGACAGGATTTGTGCGTTCAAGAGTTAATATTTGCGTGGAGGGCCCCTACCAAAAAACAATTCGAGCAACGCTGAGTTTGTTTATAATGAGCCGCGTAAATCCGCGGCCAATCTTATGACTGATCATCACAACGAAGCACTTATCGGCCTGCTCGACAGGATCAAACAGTTCGTGCGCACACAGGTTTATCCACTCGAAGCTGACTTCCTGCGGCGCCCATTTCGTGAACTCACAGGAGTCCTCGCGGAGAAGCGCAACGAAGTAAAAGCGCACGGACTTTGGGCGCCGCACTTACCAAGAGAACACGGCGGCCTCGGTCTCACTCTTTCCGAGTTTGCGCTCGTCAGTGAAGAACTTGGTCGCACACCGATCGGTCACTATCTCTTCAATTGTCAGGCGCCTGACATCGGAAACATGGAGATTCTGCTGCAGCATGGCACTCCCGAACAGCAGGAGAGGTACTTTACGCCACTTGCGCGTGGCGAGGTGCGTAGCTGTTTTTCGATGACCGAACCGGAACATCCCGGATCGAATCCGACGTGGATGAGCACGTCGGCGGTGAAGGATGGTGACGATTACGTCATCAATGGTCACAAGTGGTTTACGTCGTCGGCGGAAGGCGCGACCTTCGCGATCGTGATGGCGATCACCGACGCGGAAGCCTCCAGCCGTTACAAGCGCGCGAGTCAGATCATCGTTCCCCTATCGACGCCGGGATTTCAGTTAATTCGCAATATCAACGTCATGGGTGACGAAGGTAGCGACTACGCGAGTCACGCGGAAGTGAGGTATGAGAACTGCCGCGTGCCGCAAGCGAATTTATTAGGCAAAGAGGGCGAGGGTTTTACGATCGCACAGGAGCGACTTGGACCAGGAAGAATTCATCACTGTATGCGTTGGATCGGCATCTGTGAACGTGCGTTTGATTTGATGTGCGAGTACGTGTCGCGCAGAGAAGTGGCGCCGGGAGTGGTGCTGGGTAGCAGGCAGAATATCCAGGAGTGGATTGCCGAGAGTCGTGCGGAGATCAAAGCAGCGCGTTTGCTGGTGCTGCAAACCGCGCGCGGTATCGACGAGCGCGGCGCCGCGTCAATGAGGGAAGATATATCGTTGATTAAGTTTTTTGTGGCGGGCGTTTTGCAAAAGGTGCTCGATCGTGCGATTCAAGCCCACGGCGCACTCGGACTCACGGACGCAACGCTCTTGTCGTACTGGTACCGGCACGAGCGTGCGGCGCGTATCTACGATGGCCCAGACGAAGTGCACAAGATGGTTGTCGCACGCAGCGTGCTCGCGAAGTATATGAAACAGGATGTCTAATACTGATCGTTCAACTTTAGTTCGACCCGGTGAAGAATTACCCACCGAATCCCTCTACGAATATCTTCACTTACATTTACCTGACATCGATCAGCCTTTAACTATCGAACAGTTTCCGGCAGGCTTTTCTAATCTCACGTACCTGCTGCGCGCCGGCGAACGCGAACTCGTCCTGCGCCGCCCACCGATTGGCGCGAAAATCAAAACAGCGCACGACATGAGTCGTGAGTATCGCATCCTGTCGCATCTGCATCCGGTATATCCAAAAGTTCCGCGTCCACTCGTGTACTGCGACGATGAATCAATTATCGGCGCGCCGTTCTACGTGATGGAACGCGTGCAGGGAATTATTCTGCGCGCACAGCGACCGGTGGGAATCGAGATGTCGCCCGAACTGATGCGCCGTCTTTCGCAAGCGTTCATCGACAATCTCGGTGAAATCCATGAGATCGATTACGAAGGTGCGGGGCTTGGTGAGCTGGGTTCGCCGCAGGGTTATGTGAAGCGTCAGGTCGAAGGTTGGACTAAGAGGTATTACAACGCTCGCACCGATGACGTTCCCGCGATCGAACAACTTGCGGTTTGGTTGGAAGAAAATCTTCCGGCGGATTCCGAACGGGCGTCGCTGATTCATAACGATTACAAGTACGACAATCTGGTACTCGCGCCTGACGACATGGGTCAGGTGATCGCAGTCCTCGATTGGGAGATGGCGACAATTGGGGATCCGTTGATGGATTTTGGGACCAGCCTCGGTTATTGGGTCGAGACCACCGATCCGGAAGAATGGCAGCGGTATGGGTTTGGATTAACGAGTTTGCCGGGAAGTTTTACGCGTAGTGAATTGTTGGAGCAGTACACGCGGCGCACCGGCCGGACGATTGAAGATCCGGTGTTTTATTTTTCGTACGGGTTGTTAAAGATCGCAGTGATCGTGCAGCAGATCTATTTTCGTTATCAAAAAGGATTGACGCGCGATCCGCGTTTCGCCGGCCTCGGCGCGCTGGTTAAAGCGTGCGGCGACCTCGCACAACGCGCGATCGAACGAAAGCGCATCGACCGCCTTGGATGATTGTTCACATGAACTGTAGGGGCGGCCCTCCGTGGCCGCCCTAGCGTACGGATTTCTTTGTCTCCCGATAAGAGAGCCACAGAAGGGCGTCCTTATCGTATCGCTCCAGGTGACACGATTATTAGTTCCAGACAAGGGCGGCCACGGAGGGCCGCCCCTACAGTTTCTCGATTCAAGCGTTGCGCCCCTAAAATTTATTCCCCAAATCGCCGCAGCATTTTTCTCAACGCTGTGGCGGATTGCCTGAGACTCTCGTTTAAAACAAAGGAAATCCGGACGGTATACGTTTTGCTGAAACGTGTGTGGAAGTTCCTGTGTACTCACAGCTCCCCGCTTCCCGATCCTGTCTACCGGTGTCCCATCAAATGATTCACGAAACGGATGCATTGGCGATCCTTAACTCGCCTCCTCAAGAGCCACTAGGCTTGTGGTGGCGAAACGCCATATCGTTTGTGCGCGGCGTCTTCACGTATCATAAGCAAGCACAGGCAAACCTGACCGCGGCCAATATACGACTCGAACAAACTCTTACTGAACTAGAAGTTCGCAACGAAGAACTCGCGGCAACGACGCAACAGCTCTGGCAAGCTTCAAAACTCGCGACCATGGGTGAACTCGCTGCCAGCATTGCACACGAACTGAACAACCCCCTCGCCACCATCGCCCTCCGGGCGGAACTCCTCGCCGAACAACTGCCGAAAGACGACACCAAACAATATGCGATTTCGATCATCTCGTCAGAGATCGATCGCATGGCCGAACTCGTCGGAAATCTTTTGCAATTTAGCCGACGCAGTCATTCCCAAAACAGCTCGCTCGATCTGCGTGAAGAGTTAAAGAATGCCGTCGATCTGATTCACTATCACTTCCGCAGCAAGGGAATTGAGATCGTCAAAGATTTTACTGAGCAACTGCCGATGGTCCATGGCGACCGCCAGCAGCTACGACAAGTTTTCCTCAACCTCTTAACCAATGCGGGCGACGCGATGCCAACCGGTGGCACCATGACGCTGCGTGCTCGTTCCCAGGAAACAACCGTAGTGGTGGAAATTTCCGACACCGGATCCGGTATTGACCCGGCCAATCTGCAAAAAGTTTGGGAACCATTCTTTACTACCAAACCGGAAGGCAAGGGTACCGGCCTGGGCTTGGCGATTTGCCGGCGCACTGTTGAAGAACATCGAGGCACAATCTCAGTTGAGAGCGAGTCCGGGCGCGGTACTACCTTCAAAATCATTCTTCCAACGACCACCCCCCAGGATCAGTCAACATGAAACTTGAAGCCGAATTAGAAACACGCGGCAACGAAGATCCGGCGAAGGGATGTCGTGAACTCGAAAAACAGCGCCTCCGTTTGCAGACGATCGTGGCAAACGTGCCCGGGATTGTGTGGGAAACGTGGCACACGCCGATCGCATCGCCGGAGAAGGTGGATTTCGCGAGCGAATACGTTCAAGTAATGCTCGGTTACAGCGTCAAAGAATACCTCAGGCAGCACTTTTGGTTATCGATAGTTCATCCGGATGATCGCATCCGCGTGGCGCGAGAAGCGATCGAAACGTTGAAGACCGGCGGTCAGCGGCGGTCTGAATTCCGAATGACGAGGAAAGACAAGCGGACGATCTGGGTCGAAGCAAACTACGCCGTCATAAAAGACGATGACGGTAATTCAGTTGGCATGCGCGGGGTAACAACCGACATCACCTCGCGAAAGCATACTGAGGAGCAGTTGCGACAATCGCAGAAGATGGAAGCGATTGGTCAGCTTGCCGGTGGTGTAGCCCACGACTTCAACAATCTGCTAACCGCAATCAACGGCTACAGTGAGCTTGCCCTGAGACGCGTCAAAACCGGCGACTCGCTCAGAAAGAACCTGGAGGAGATCAGGAAAGCGGGCAATCGGGCGGCTACACTAACGCGACAGTTATTAACATTCGGTCGCAGGCAAGTGGTGGAACTGTGTGTATTGAACTTGAACTCGATCATCGCCGACGTCGAGAACATGCTGCGGCGTTTGATCGGCGAAGATATCGAACTCAAGACTGAGCTTTCTAAGTCGATACATAACGTGAAGGCTGATGCCGGTCAGATCGAACAGGTGTTGATGAATCTGGTTGAGAACGCGCGCGATGCTATGCCGGAAGGCGGCCAAGTGGTAATCGAAACGGCAACGGTTCAGCTTTGTAACGACGATCATCCGGATCTGAACCCGGGTACGTATGTGATGTTAACCGTTAGTGATACGGGCGTTGGTATGAGCCGGGAAACCCAGGCGCATATCTTCGAGCCCTTCTTCACCACCAAGCGAAGAGGCAGAGGTACAGGTCTGGGTCTGTCGATGGTTTATGGAATCGTGCAGCAGTCAAATGGCCATATCTCGGTTGAAAGTGAAGAGAAACGCGGCGCGACATTCAGAGTCTATCTTCCGGCGGTCGCTCACTAAGCGTCTGACAAGCATTCGTAAAATTCTGTAATCCTGTTGACACAAAGAACGAACAGAGATCTTAGACCATACGATTTCGTTCGCAGCGTCTTCCCGAAATAGTTCCCTCCAAAAGATCACCCCTTACAGCGCGTAAATCTGTCTATTCCTGTGGGTTCAAGGAGGGAGAATGAAGAAGGTTTCGTTTGCGTTATTGTTAGCGCTTCTGCTCGGTCTTTCCATCATCACGCTCGAGTCACCACGCAGTGTCGAGGCACAGTCGGACGCACCAGAGATGACTGTTCCTAACCTTGCTGTTCGCACTACCGTCACTGACCTCATTACGCCGATCAGTATGGCGTTTCTCGGCGACAATGATTTTTTTGTCCTCGAGAAAAACACCGGACAAGTGAAACGCGTTGTGAATGGCGCAGTTCAAAGCACGGTTCTCGATCTGGGTGTGAATTTTGCTTCGGAACGCGGTCTGCTGGGCATCGCGCTGCATCCGAATTTCCCTTCGAATAACGGCGTATATCTTTTCTGGACTTGCCGCAGTACTGCTTTGCCGGCCAATGAATTCTTTCCTGACGAGACGCGCTGCCTTGATGCAAACATGTTCGCGGCTGATACGGATGAGATTCTCCAGGTGCCGCTGCTTGGAAATCGCGTCGATCGTTTTAACTGGAACGGTTCAAGTCTGACTTTCGATCACAATTTGATCATGCTGCGCGCCTTCCAAAACGATGGAGCGCCAGTTCCGCCCAACCAGGGCGACGAGGAACAACCGCCACGTGGTAATCATGATGGTGGCGTATTGCGTTTCGGACCAGACGGCAAGCTCTACATTCTCTTTGGCGACAACGGCCGTCGTGGTCAACTTCAGAATCTTCCTTGTGGTCCAACAGCAAATTGTCCCGGGCCCGCTCAACCTGACGATCAGTTTGGTGGCCCTGAACCAGACGACGCACACCTGTCTGGCGTGATTCTGCGTTTGAATCCTGACGGCACCACGCCGACTGACAATCCGTTCTTCAGCGCGGGCGCAAGCATTCCTGGCCAGGCTGGAATCAACATTCAGAAAATCTTTGCCTATGGTCTGCGCAACAGCTTCGGCATGGATTTCGATCCGATCTCGGGAGCACTTTGGGAAGAAGAAAATGGTGACGATAGTTTTTCTGAAATCAATCGTGCCGATCCGGGTTTCAACTCCGGCTGGGTACAGATCATGGGACCACCGTCGCGTATCGCGCAGTACAAAGCGATCGAGACCAGTCCGGAAAATGATCCATGTTTAGACACGCCTTACTTCGGTTTACAGCAGTTGCGCTGGTCGCCGGAGTTGATTGCGGATTCGCCGGCTCAAGCACTCTCGCGGTTGTTTGTGTTGCCGGGATCACACTACAGCGAGCCTGAATTCAGTTGGAAGTTTGAGCTCGCGCCGGGCGCGATCGGTTTTGTGAGAGGACGCGGGCTTGGACCGCAGTATGAAGGTGATCTAATCGTCGGTGGCGCGCGATCGATCCTGCAGGGCGGACATCTATTTCATTTCAACATTACTGGAAACCGACGGAAGATCGGGGTTGACGATCCACGTCTGGAAGATCGCGTCGCTGATAATCTGTGCAAGTTTGATTTGACCGAAAGCGAGAGCCTGTTGTTCGGCCGCAACTTCGGCACCGTCACGGACCTGCAAAATGGACCAAACGGAAGTATGTACGTGGTCTCAATCGATACCGGATCGGTATTCGAGATCTTTCGTAGCCAGGGTAACGGTAACGGCAAAGGTAAAGGTAAAGGACCAAAATAAAAGGGAGGGAAGAATATGGCTACCGGGTTTGATGATCACAGCTCGACCGATCACTAGCCACAGATAAACACGGATTGATTACGGATTCACACTTTAATGTGGTGAATCCGTAGTCAAATCCGTTTAATCCGTGGCTAAGTTTACTCGCTGAGAAGGCTCGTATCTTTTCGTTTAAGCGCACTTACGAGGCGGGCCCATTCGAGGCGGCCTTGAGAGATTTGGCTGAAGTCGCCGGCCTTGTCACTCTCCAAACCGCTCAGCATCTCTTTTGTCTTGCCGGTAGTAATCGCTTTCTGGGCGGCGACGTTCAGCGCCTTGAAGGCTTCGGTCTTCGAACTCTTCGCCACTTTAACTGCCAGCTTCGCACGCTCATACGGAAATCGATAATCGCGCGGATACTGTTTCTCGACCTTGGCGAACGCCTGGAAGATTCGTGAACGCTCGGAAGCGGTCGCTTTGATTCGTCGTTCGCGCAGTTTGTTCAACTCTTCTTCAGGGTTTGCGACGACTTGCTCGGTCGTCGTTTCAGCAGGTGCGTTACGTGAAACTTCCGTTGTGATCCCGACTGATGGTTGTGGTTGACTTGTAGCAGCAGCGACCGGAGGCGGTTCCGCAGGTACCACTGCGGTTTGCGGTTCGGAGCGTAACAACCCAAACAATCCGAGCGAAACCAGCAGCAGGGCGATCGCGCCGATCGCAAGTAGCTTGAGCACTGATCCACGAGAGGATGAAGGATGTTCGGGAACATTGGCTGTCGTCCATGGCATCACTGACGAACTCAACGATCCTCCTTCGTGTTGCACGGTAAGTTCGTCGTCATCGAGATCAAGCGGTGCCATGGACAGGACTTTTCCCGGTTTGCGTTCGTTTTGCAACGAATGGCCGCACTTCCAACAGAATGCGTACTTCTCTTCGATCAGCGAGCCGCACTCGGTACATGCCCTCACGCCACGTTCATCTTTCTTCGCAGCCAATACAGGCTCAACTTCCGGTTCGTGTTTAGCCACTGGTGTTGGAGCGGGTGGTTGAATGACAGGCGCCACCGGTTTCTTCTGTGGCTGCGGATTGACGACTTCGAGCAAGCCGGTCGCAACCAGAGACCAGCCGTTGCCTGCACGCGACACACATGCGGGCTGTATGATCTGCACCTCACCCGCGTCAGGGTTGGAGCAGTGATAGTAATCCTGGTAGTACTCGTAAAAGTCGCGCTTGGCCGAAAACTTCGAGGCACGAGGTAAGACAAACGCCGGTTCCTGCCCAGTGATAACTACAAACTCGCCATCCTCGACCGGCGCAAACGCTCCTGTCTCATAATCGAAAGTAACGTTGACCTTGTTCGCGGCCTTGGTTCGCTTGAGATAATTCGCCACGGCCGAAGGGAACGACGGGGCAACGTCGAGTCGCTCCTGGCAAATCGGACATGCGTTCAGGCCGGTAATAAAGGAGACGTTTGCAACGTCACACGCGTGTTCGTGGAGGTCAGCGGCCGCCGAACGCAAGCATCCGGGACATGAAGGTTGCGGCACGCCATCGCTGTTGAGCGTAAAGTTTTTGGTTTGCAGCGGGGTATTCGACTCGAAACTGATTACATAGCAACGGTCGCAAACGTAAAGCTGCGAGCTTTTGCGTGTGCAGACCGGGCAGCGTTGCAGGCCGTACTGGTCGAAATCTACGGGACAAAAGTGTTCGCAATTGCAGCAAAATTGCCACTGCAATTCGTTCGGACCGGTGGCTTCACCCTCAAAATCTATTTCACCGAGCAGGTGTCCACGGTTCTCACACTTGATGGGATTTTGGCGAGGGGCGAAAAATCCCCTCTTGTGCTCGGGGCAGAATACTCTCATCTTCGTAGCTCCCTTTAAGGAAAGTTGACCGTTTAGGTTATACCTCGCACGTAGCATGACAGATTACCCGGGGGAGGTATGCACTTACAGATGAAAATAAATGGGAAGAGGTTTGCGGGTTCGTGCATAGATTAAGGGCATCCGGCGAATTTTGCAATCCTCAATTGGGGCAGGATTTGATAAGCTGTCGCGGTTTTGCACGCGGTTAGACCGGAGGACAGTCGTTAAATGGACGATAAAAAGGGTTGGGCTTCAACCGTCGCTGGCTGGTTTATAGAACGTGACGAGCCGCCGGCAGCACCTGTTGAAGCTGACTATGGCGACGTCGCTGCCGAACCACCACCAGCTCCACCCATTGAAAACTACGCCACACCATCGCCGACTCAATCAGTTTTCCAGAAGGCGCCGCCACCTCCATCGGGTGGCAATGTCGATTTTGCTGCGGTTTTTGAATCTGCCGGCGTCGACCAGGAAGAACAGCAGCGCGTCGCCAGAACTACCGAACTCTTGCGCAGTTTGCCGGCCGGAACCGACGCGGCCGTAAAGAAACAGATTGTCGAGGCCTCTTTAAAGGCCTTTGGCGTGCCGCTCGAGAAGATCATTGAGGCAACTGTTGAGGAGATTCAAGCGTTAGATGGATATATCCGCAACGGTGCGGCCGACAACGAAAAACTGATTCAGGAATCGGATGCACGCATTAAGCAGTATGAAGAAGAGATTAAAAACATTCGCGCCGTGATGCAGCAGAGTGTCGATGAGCAAGGGACGCTCATCAAGGTGTGCAACGATAAGAAGCTTGAGGTTCAGCAAGTACTTGAATTTTTCGGTCAGGCTACGGTGGCACAGGTTGTTAAGACTTCACCGAAACTCCACGATCCTTCAGATCCGGCAGTCTCCAGCTAGTTTAAGAAAGGAAGCGTACGCTTATGTTCAAACGGTTGGCTAACCTCTGGAAAGGTTTCCTATCGCTATGGATTTCGGATATCGAGAAGGAGCACCCGGAGATCGCCTACGAAAACGCGATCAATTCGATGGTGGCGAAGTATTCGAAGTTGAAGACGGCCACTGCCGGGATCATTCGACGTCGTGAAGATCTCGACGAGCGCTACAAACGCGCGACAACTGAGTTGGCCCAAACAGAAGCCGAACTCGATACCGCCGTTTCCACTAACCAGGACGATCTCGCGGTCATATTAATTCAGAAAAAGAATCAACTCACCGCCGACGTCAATGAACTAAAAGCGGAGATGGAGCAGGCCCGCACCGACGCTGATTCAGCGAAGACTTCGTTGTTAGGTGTGCAATCCGAGATTCGCAAACTGCAAAGCGAGCGCGATTCGATGCTCGCGAAAATGCAGTCGGCCCAGGCGCGCATCAAGGTGCAGGAACAACTCGACGGTCTTTCGGTGGATGCCGAAGTCAAAGCACTCGACAACGTCCGGCAACACATCAAGACCACGATTGCCGAAGCGAACCTGGGTAAAGAGCTTTCCGAATCGTCACTCGACTCGCGGCTGGCTGCCCTGCGCAATCAAACCGGCGACGTTCAAGCCAAACAGCAACTCGCCGAGTTGAAAGCAAAGAAAGCAGCTCAACAGGCACAAACGAATAAGAGCATGTAATTAGCGTTGTATTAGATCTTTGTACTTGGTGCTTAGTACCTGGGCTTTGAGCTGGCTCTGGTTCGACAAAGGACAAAGAACAAAGCACAAAGTTCAAACACACAGAGGTGACAAATGAGACTGACTCCCTTGGCAAAGGCTTTCATAGCAATAGTCGTGCTTGTGGTTATCGGTTTTGCCACCTGGCATTACAAAGGTGATGCGATTAAGAACTGGGTCGGCGGCGAAAAAGTTTCCGGCGAAGATTCAAAAGGCGATTTTGATAAGTTGAATAATGCTCCGGGCGATCCGGCGCGCAACGTCGGTTCGACTGGTGTCGGTAGTGCCTCGGTTGGAACAGGAAAATTGAACCGCGCGCTTGTCGTCGGCATCAACACCTGGGCCGGTCACGCGCCCGGCGTCGTCTTTAACAACGGCATGGAACCGAATCCCGGTTCGCAGTACAAGACGAAGTTTGGCATGGATGTGAAGTTTGTACTGCTTGAAGATCCGGCCGCAAAGCTGGCCGCGTTTCGCAGTGGTCAGGTTGATATCATGTGGAACACGGTCGACAACTGGGCCCGTGAAGCGTCGATCCTCGCCGAGCAAAACCAGCAAGCGAAGTCGATCATCATGCAGGACTGGTCACGCGGCGGCGACGGCATCGTGTCGCTTTCGTCGATTAAGTCAGTCGAGGATCTAAAAGGGAAGAAGATTGCCTGCACGCAGTTTACGCCGTCGCACTTCTTACTGCTTTATCTCTTGTCGCAATCAGGTTTGACTCCTGACGAACGTGCCGGAGTTGAAAAGAACATCGTCTTCTTCACTGACGCACCTGCGGCAGCGGCGGCGTTCAAGGCAAAGCAAGTCGATGCCGCGGTAACCTGGGAACCTGATCTTTCAGCCGCCGTCACTCAACGTGGTTCAGAGGCGCACATCCTGGTTTCCACCCAGGCCGCTACGAACATCATCGCCGACACGCTTTGCGCGCGTCAGGACTTGATCAATTCGGCTCCGGAAACCGTGCGTGATTTCGTTCACGGCTGGTTCGAAGGAATCGAAATGATTAAGAACAATCCGAATGGTTCGTATGAGGTAGTTGCCAAAGCGTTGAAGCTTGACACCGATACCGTGTCAGGCATGTTATCCGGATTGAAGCTGACACCTTACGCCGACAACGCGCAGTTTTATGGTCTCACTGGTCCAAAAGCACACTACGACACGCTTTTCGACACGGCGTTTGTTATCTGGCGCAAGAAAGGTCTCGTTAGCAGGCCTGTAGATGCGAAAGCCTGGGCCGACACGCGTTTCCTCCAGGCATTGGCCGCCAACTACCCGGGACAGAAAGTGGAAGAAGCGCAAGTCGTAGCGAAGGCGCCGTCAGAGAGAGATGTTCCGATCCTGCACCAGCAGATTCAGATTCAGTTCACACCCGGCTCCGACGAGATCATGCCCGGGTCATACCTGCTGCTCGACAAACTCGGTGAGACGATGACCTCTTTCGGCAGCACCGTGCTGCGTGTTGAGGGCAACACTGACAGCACCGGATCGGCCACCGGTAACCTGACGCTTTCTGAGAGGCGCGCTCAGTCAGTTAGAAACTACATCGTCAAGAACTTCCCGAACATTCCGCCGACGCGCTTCCAAACTATCGGGCGCGGTTCGAGCAATCCGATTGCCGAGAACACTAGCGAAGCCGGGCGACAACAAAACCGGCGCACCGATATCAAGGTGATACTGGCAACACAGTAAGTCAGCCACAGATTTACACGGATAAAGCGGATTTCAATCTGTATTTATCCGTGTAATCCGTGGCCTAACTGTAAACGATGGCCAAAAGCACTCTCTTCTCAATTCGTTCGCCACTGCCGAAACGGACGGCGTTTATCCTCGGGTTCGTCGCGCCTGCGCTTGTGCTCGGAGCGTGGTGCGCGCTGACCTATAGCGGTCGCGTTGATCCCGACTTTCTGCCCAAACCGACGGAAGTGATACGCGGTACGCTGCAACTCTTCCTGCATTACGATCTCGCCGCCGCGATCTGGATCTCCACCCGCCGGATCGCCATCGCGTTTCTGCTTGCGTCGGCAATCGCATTACCGCTCGGCGTTTTGATGGGCGCGTTTGATCCGATCAACAGATTTTTCGAACCGATCATGGCGCCGCTGCGGTACATGCCGATCTCAGCGTTCATTCCGCTGCTGATTCTCTGGTTCGGCATTTATGAGAAACAGAAGATTGCGTTTCTATTTCTCGGCGTGTTCGTCTACTTGCTGCCGGTTGTAGTTTCATCAATCAGACTTGTGCCGGAGGAGTTGGTCCAAACCGCACTGACACTTGGCGCTTCGAAGTTTCAGGTCGTCAGGACCGTCCTTGTTCCCGCCGCACTGCCGGAAATATTCGACAGCTTTCGAGTGATGAATGCGATTGCGTGGACCTACGTGATCCTCGCTGAAGCCGTCAATCCAGAGCATGGTCTGGGTTACATGGTTGAGCTCGCACGCACGCACCAGAAAGCGTCGTGGTCGTTTGCGGGATTGCTGGTGATTGGCGGCATCGGACTCATAACTGACTTTCTCATTCGCGTGCTTTCGAGGTTGCTCTTCCGTTGGCGCGAAGCGTCGTAATCATGGCCCAAGAGGAAACTCCACAACCGCTTCCACAGGCCGGCGAACCCGGCACCGTTGCCGTCGATGTCGCCGGCAAACCGGCCGAACCAACTTATCATCCGGACCAGAGCGGCGCGCCGCCAAAGTTGCGCGTGTCGAATCTGAGTGTCACCTACATCGACCGCAAAGGTAATCAGACCGAAGCGGTACGAGATGTGTCGTTTGACGTTCTCGATAAACCTGACTCCGGTGAGGTCGTCGTGTTTCTTGGTCCATCAGGTTGTGGTAAGTCGACGATTCTGAAAGCGGTAGCCGGTTTGTTGCCGCCGACAAAAGGCGAAGTGCTGGTTGACGGCAAGAAGGTGACGGACGTCGGCCGCGATCGCGGTATGGTCTTTCAGGCGTACACGTCGTTTGGCTGGCTGACGGTGCGTCAAAATGTTGAGTACGGGTTGAAACTGCAAGGCGTCAGCAAGTCGGAACGACGCAAAGTGTCTGACACGATCTTGAAGTCGGTTGGTTTGGCTGACTTTGCCGAGCGTTATCCGAAAGATCTTTCCGGTGGCATGAAGCAGCGTGTGGCGATTGCGCGAACGCTCGTGAACAAGCCGCGCGTCGTGCTGATGGATGAACCTTTTGGCGCGCTCGATCCGCAAACTCGCTGGGGCATGCAGAGTTTGTTGTTGGATATCTCGCGCGCTGAAAACAACACGATTCTGTTTGTGACGCACGATGTTTCTGAAGCGGTCTATCTGGGCGACACGATCTATGTGCTGTCGCATCGCCCGGCGCAAATCCTGCATCACGTGAACGTGCCGGCATTTCCGGTGCGCGACATTGCGTTAAAATCGGCGCCGGAGTTTCGCGCGGTCGAGAAGCAGTTGCTTGATTTGATTTACGCGCCCGTTAAATCATGAACGCTGCTCGATGAAATCAGTTTAATCGGTGTAATCTGTGGACTATGGGGACGAGCGAGAAGCAGGGTCTGCCAAAACAGTCGAAGACCGCGATGCGGAAAGACGGCGTGCCGGTCAACGTAACGCCACTGCGCAATGACACGCTTGCGGCCACTCAGGCGTTTGTCCGGCAGAAAATCCACGAGAAGCGCTCGTATCTCAAAGCAGCGTTTGCCAATCCTTACAATCTTTCGCTTCTGGGCGGCGGTCTCCTCGCATCTGCTTTAACGCTCAATCCTCTAATTGCAATCGTCACACTTGGTCTCGAAGTGCTCTGGGTTGTGAATGCTCCCGGATCGAAAAAGCTGCAGGAGTGGCTGTGGGATCCGGCGTTTGATGAAGAGGAACGAGCGAAAGAGGAGGCCGAGCGCGCCGAGCGTCTTAAGAATCTCGAAGAAACGGATCGTGAACGTGTTATGTCGTTACTGGCGCGACAGGACGAGATCAACGCGCTGGCCGCTCAGAATCCTTCGTTCACCGGCGAGCTGCTTCGCTCCGAACTGACGAAGACGGATCGACTCGTCGAAGCGTTTATCGAAATGGCGAACACGTGCAGTCGATACGAGGCTTACCTCGATTCGATCGATCTCAGCGAACTCGAAAAAGATCGACGCCGGTGGGAATCGATCGCGCGGAATGAAGGCACTCGCAGCTCGGAAACTGAGATCGCCAAGAAAAACCTCGCCGTGATCATGAAGCGTTTCGAAAAGATGAAGGAGATTCATCAGTATCTGACGCTCGCGCGTGGTCAGCTTGACCTGATCGAAAATTCGTTTCAGTTGATCGCAGATCAAATCGTCACCATGCAGTCGCCGCAGGAGTTGACGGGACAGCTCGATGAGCTGCTCGACGGTGTCGAGTCGATCAAACAGACCGCGGCTGACACCGAGCGGTTATTAAATCCAATGGGCTTAAAGGATCTTGAGATATGAGTGACTCGCGACTGATGCCTGCCTGGGCCGAGGATTTGCGACGCCGCTACCTGCGTGGCGAGGCTTCGATGTTTGTGTTGCACGGAAATGTTTACGACGTGGTGCTTCACAACCGCCGGATGATGGCGCTCACCGAGTTTCTCACCGATGTGTTGCTCAAAGATTCGAAGGAGACGATCGCGGTTTACAACGTTGCCACCGGCGCTCGTTTTTCGAAACATGCGAAAGGCGAAACGGCAATTGAAGACCTGTTACTGGCGAATGCCAAAGATCGGATCTTTGCAGCGTTTGAACGTTTGCTAATCGGCTCGACCAAGACTGCGGTAATCATGGAATACGCGGAAGCGATTGCTCCAGCCGGTGATCCGAATTTCCAGGGTGAGGCTGATCGCGCGGCGATTGTGACCTTGCATCGCTGGTCTGCGTTACCGGAGATCGAACGCGGCGATAACGTGGTTTTGTTGATTTCTGAGAATCTCACGGAGTTAGCGCCGAAGTTGATCTCGAATCCCAAGGTGGCCGTGGTTGAAGTGCCGATGCCTGATCACGCCACGCGTCGTGAAGCCGCGAGTTTGGCTGATAATCGACTCACTGAAAAAGATGCAGAACGTTATGCGGGAATCACGGCTGGTTTGAAGTCGATCCAGATCGCGTCGATCCTGACGCCGCAACCGGCGGCTGAGGAAGACCTCGCCGAGCGCGAAGCTTTTATTTCGGGGCTGCTCGGTACCAGCGCCGACGCTGCCGGACGCGCCCACAAACTTGCCGCGTTGACGAGTAATCTGAGTCGTGAAGAAGTGAAGGAACTGGTCGCGCCCTCGGCTGCTATGCCTGCGCCTGATGCGACTTTACCGAGCCCGCTTGACCGCGCACGCAAAGAGACGGATCGACTCATCGCCAAGCGAAAACGCGAAATAATCGAGCGTGAATGTTTCGGGTTGGTTGAGTTTGTCGAGCCGGCGCACGGTTTTGAAGTCGTCGGCGGCATGGAAGAAGTGAAGAAAGACTTGATGGTGATCGCGGAGAGTATTCGCGAAGGACGTACCAGTCGGGTGCCGATGGGTATTCTGTTTACTGGTCCAATGGGAACAGGGAAGACGTTTGTTGCCGAGGCTTTTGCGAAAGAATGCGGTCTCACCACTATTAAACTGAAAAACTTCCGCTCGAAGTGGGTCGGCGCCACCGAAGGCAATCTCGAAAAGATCCTGAACGTGATCCGCGCCATCGGCCAGGTAGTAGTGATCATCGACGAAGGCGATCGCGCTTTCGGCAACACTGATGGTGAAGGTGACGGCGGCACCTCCTCACGCGTGATTGCACGTATCAAGGAGTTTATGTCTGATACGTCCAACCGCGGGCGAATCCTGTTTCTCGTGATGACTAATCGTCCGGACAAACTCGACGTCGATCTAAAACGCGCAGGCCGTCTCGATCGCAAAATTCCGTTTTTGTACGTGCAGACTGCGGAAGAAGTCGAACTCGTCGCAAAAGCGCTACTGCGCAAGAACAAGATCAACACCGACGTCGACCTGACCTCGATTCGCGAAGGCTTCTCAACCAAGTTAATCGGTTACAGCAACGCCGACATTGAAGCCGTCATCCTTCTGGCAAATGAAGACGCAGCCCGCGAAAGCGGTGGCGACGCGCCCGTGCTTGCGAGTCACTTCGAACGCGCCGCAATCGATTACTTCCCAAGTCGCGACGCAGAATTGCTGGAGTACATGGAACTCCTCGCAGTCTTCGAAAGCTCCAGCCGGCGTTTATTACCGGCCAAATACGCCACCCTCACCCCCGAAGAACTCGACACCCGCCTCCGCCACCTCCGCGCGATTGTCGGAACGCGAAGATAAGCAACGGATAAATCCGCCTCTATCCGCGCAAATTCGTGGCTAAATTGTCAATAAATACGTAGATAGAATTGTTGACAAAATTGTCGGCCATTAAGTAACGTTGTGGTGTTTATTGTCGCGCACAGCCTCTCCCTAGTGTGTTTATTGGTGTTTGGAGGCGTAATGGCGCAGCTCAGAATTGGTGAGGAAACACACGAGCTACTTAAGAAACTTGCCCGTCTTGAAGGAACCTCTATGCAACGCGTGCTGGATAAAGCCCTTACCGAGTATCAGAAGAAACGGTTCTTCGATTCGTTGGGTGAAGCCTTTAGTGCTCTTAAAGCTAATCCTGAATCCTGGGCAGAAGAACAAAAGGAACGCGCTGTTTGGGAAAAAACGCTGTCGGATGACCTGGAACCGGATGAGGTCTGGACGGAGGATGGAAACATAGTTGCCCGCAAATAACTGTCATCGCGGTGAAATTTGGTTTGTTGATCTCGATCCGACCAAGGGTCGTGAACAAGCTGGCCGACGACCGTGTTTGATCGTCTCAGACGATGGACTGAATCGAAGTCCGGCCGACCTGGTTATCGCGATTCCAATCACGTCAAAAGAAAAGGGCATTCCTTCACATGTTGAAATAAATCCTCCGGAGGGCGGTCTACAGATTCGCAGCTTTATTAAATGTGAGGACATCCGCTCTATCTCAACTGGTCGTTTGGTTAAAGTGTTAGGCGCCGTGAAGATTTCAACTCTGGATCAGGTGGAACAGCGTCTTCGATTGCTCCTCAACTTATGAACTCACATGCAGACGATTCTACTCTGCTCTAACTTTGAAACGGAGTGTTCTAGCTCCTGATCACTAACGTTTTGACGGTTAGTAGGAACCCGTCACCTGTTGCTGTACAAATCCATCACCCATTTCGGCGGGTCGGGCTCACCGCTAAAATCTAGATCCAATCCTTTGCTCTTCGCCCATCTGAAGAACCAGGTCGGGCCGAATTTGGTGACGAAGGCATCCTTCGTTGCGTAGGCGGGATCAGACATTACTTTGTCGAGCGTAGTGAACGTGTAGCCTCGCTGCTCGAACCGCTGCAGCATTTCGTCAAGCGCATCGGCCGTGATGTCGTTGGTGTGAATGAGCAGTAGCTGTGGAATCTCGCGACCAAAGAGCTGGGCTGAGATTTTCTCGGCAAACTCCGTCGTTGCAATCGTGAAATTCAAATACTCTTCTCGCAGCCGCTTGGCGAGCGCCTCGTCGCCCTTTAGCACCGCCGGGGCATAAGGCACATTGAAAATGTAATCAGAATTTTCAATCGTGTGGGGTGTAACTTTGTACCCGCGCTCCGTGAGAAACTTCTCGATCGCTTCTTTTTTCTCACGCGTATCACCGGTGTGCGTCATCGGGTGTCGAAAATAGAGCTGATACGGTCCACGTGAACGCATCAACTCACGCGACACGACTTCGCCTTTCGTAATCTCTTCCTGAAACTGTTCAACGGTGCGAAGGTTGAAATCGGGATGCGAATAGGTGTGGTTCGCGAGCACCATTCCATGATTTACCCACTGCCGCAGCAACTCGATCCGGGCTTCACGCTCGCCGGCTGGCTCCAGCTTTCCCTCGTTTACAAAGCCGACCGCGGGCACCTTGTGCTTTTTTAGTGTACTGAGAATCTT
Organism: uncultured Acidobacteriota bacterium; assembly: GCA_963708055.1. GTDB lineage: Bacteria > Acidobacteriota > Blastocatellia > Pyrinomonadales > Pyrinomonadaceae > PSRF01. The sequence continues at coordinate 6,313,337 of OY970193.1, forward strand.
CGCGGTTGCCGCACTCGCTCGCTTGAGATAAGTACCCTCGCCTATCTTTACGTAAGGCAAGTCGTCAATCGTCACCGCCATCGTGCGCGTAGGAGCCTGGCCGCGTACCGAGGTAATTGCCGCGAACAGAAAAACGATCAGTAGTGTGTGTCTCATATCTTAATAGCGAGAAACGAGCGGCAAAGTGTTCATCGGCCACGGATCTTAACTGATCAAGGCAAACAGATGAAGACGGATCAGGCAAATCAAAACCCTGATCCGTCATGCATCCGTGTGAATCCGTGGCTTATTTGGTGATCGTTCCGCAGGCGATGCGACCGCCGGAGTTGCCGGATGGATCAGTCTTCTGATCGTCGCCTTTCTCGTGAATGATCAACGAGGTGCCGCCGTTGGCGAAGAGCGAGTTTGGACCATCGTCGAGAGTCGCGTTCGCGTCCTTGACGGTTGATTTCGCGGTACCGTTGGCGTTAACGGTGAAGTTGTTCATGTCGCCCGCGTGTGGCCCTTTTGGATTTTTCAATCCGTGTTCTTTCGAAGTCGGATTGAAGTGAGCGCCGGCAGTTTCAAATGTTGGCCCATCGCATTTGGCCGTCTGATGAAAGTGAATAGCATGCTGTCCTGGCGTCAGGTTCTTCACATCCAGCTTTACGCGAACACCTTTGCCCGATGCCTCCAGCACTGCTGTTCCAATGGATTCGCCTTGCGCATTCTTTAGTTCAACAGTATGACCGGAGTGTTGCGCCGAGACGTACGACAGCAGTCCTCCGATGATGATGGCAGCCACTAGCCAGGTAAAAAACGGTTTTCTCATATCTCTCCCTCCTTGAATGTTAGAAATCAACTCTTGGCACTTTCCGGTTTGAGTGTCTTGCGCTTGGGCGCCGGTTCTCCCCGCCGTCGGCCCAACACCAGCAACGCGATTAATGCCGAAAGCATTAACAGCCACAGCAACGGGCGAATGCCGCCAAACAGTCGATGCTTCCAGCCGTCAGACTGATGAGAAGACAACTCGGTGGTGGTCGCCGCAGCGAGTACCGAACCCTCGAGACTGGTCCTCGAGTGTTCGAGAATTCCACGTAAACCCTCGAGTGCTTTTTTCTCGACCACGCCGCGCTTGAGTTTTCCGAATGGTCCTTCGAGTCCATCAGCGCGCGAACGGTTTTCTGAAACGAGATAAGCGCCCCCCGGAACATTGACGAAAGCCGTCAGCGCAAGCGAAGCGTTGAAATAGTGGTTTGCGTAAATCTGTTTCGATGAGATCAGCACTTGTGGGCCAACATCACTCGCGCGCTTGTAGATCTGGATATGGTTGACGGCGATTACCGGTTTGAGCCCAAACTTGATCTTGGACCACACCAGCGCGTCTTCAATTAGTTGCAGTCCCGATTTCTGATCGACCAGAAAGCCGTTGATATAACTCGGCGCTGCGGTGATGGCGCGTTGTTCCTCGGCAAGACTCACGCGGTCTCGTTTGTCGTTGTATTCGATTAACGCTGCTTCACCGCGAGCGCGGTAATTGCCCACATATTCAAAAAGCATTTGCTTGAAGAGCTCGGTGACTTTGACCTGGTAATCTGGCGAGTCCCAATTAATTTCTTGTCGAAAACGCTCAATCATGGGAGCCGAGAGTTTGATTTCGCACTGGCCCGCCACGCAGTCCCTAAGATCTTCGATGTCGCGCGCTTCAAGCGTCAGGCCTGCCAAGTCCGTAAGCGCCGGCTCGCGGCCAAAGCTGCCGATCTCGAGAATCGCCGTGTTGCTTTTCCGCACCATGCTGTCGCGATATGAACGCAGAAACTCATCAGCACTCGCCCGGATGTTTACCAGACCCGAAACTGCAACTTCGCGTTTTTCGGCAGTTGAAATTGACCGAACGGCCGCTTCATTCCGCTCCAGAGCGGCAAAGTCGGTTTGGTCAAAGGCGGCTTTTTCCTGCAAAACCTTTTGGAATTCGGCGAGTGATGATTGAGCCAAAACCGCGTTTGCGACGCAGCAAACCAGGAAGGTACAAAGAAGACATTGTTTACGCGTTAACATACGTCAGCCCTTTGTCAGAATGGGCGGATTTGCGCAGGTGAATTCTTTTGTTACGCAAATCGCTCGACTGCAAAGCCCATCGCATGAGCCGTGCCAAAGTGAGGGCTAAATCAGGGGACAATGTAGATAGAATAAAGACTGAATGCGCGGCCTTTGTCAGAATAAATTAAGGAGTGAAAATGGAAATTGGAGCGACTTCTGAACTTAGTGCTCTTAAAACTAAACTGCGGGCGACCTGGATCGCCGGCGATTTCGGACAGATTGCAAAGTATTACTCCACTCAGGCCGAGGATTTTGTTAACCGACTCGGGCTCACGCCGGGTATGAAAGTGCTCGACGTCGCCTGCGGTACCGGCAACACCGCGTTACCGGCCGCGCGACTCGGAGCTGCCGTGACGGGTGTGGATATCGCGCCAAACCTGGTCGAACAGGCTCGCGAAAACGCGAAACGCGAGGGACTAAACGTTAAATTCGATGAAGGCGACGCCGAGGCCCTATCTTATGGCGTCGGCAGTTTTGATGCAGTCATTACGATGTTTGGGGCCATGTTTGCGCCGCGACCGGAACTCGTGGCGACGGAACTGACGCGAGTTACCCGGCCCGGTGGACTTATCGCGATGGCAAACTGGACGCCCACCGGTTTTATCGGAAAGATGTTTAAGACGATGTCGGGGCACGTAACGCCGCCCGCCGGAATGCCGTCGCCGGTGCTTTGGGGCGTTGAAGAAACTGTGCGGGAACGTTTTGGCGAAGGCATCTCGGAGTTGAGGGCCAAGCCTCAAATAATCAAGTTTGTTTTTCCGTTCTCTCCGGCCGAAGTGGTGGAGCACTTCCGCAGTTATTATGGTCCGACGCAGAAGGCGTTTGGTCTGCTCGATGAAGGGAAGCAGGCGGGGTTGCGGAAGGATCTTGATGAGTTGTGGTCGGCGCATAATCGCGCAACCGACGGAACCACGGAAGTGGACGCCGAATTTTTGGAGGTTAAGGCAATACGGGCCTAATTAATAATTTGCTCTGCGTAACTCTGCATACTCCGCGTTCTCTGCGTTAATATAATCGCAGAGAACGCGGAGTTACGCAGAGAGTTAGAGGGATGAGTATGGTTCGAAAGATTTCAGTGCTGAGTTTGAGCATTGCGTTTCTGCTTTTCTCCCTCAATGTCGTTTCGTCGCAAAAAATCATCTCGCCGCCGTCGCAGCCGCAAACCGGACCGGGCGGAAAGCAGTACACGCACACCTCAGTCACAAAGAATCGTTACGGAAAAGGTGGCGAGGAGTATTGGCTCTTCGAACCTGATTCACCTAAACCGCGCACCGCACCGGTGATTGTTTTTCTGCACGGTTGGGGTGGGATGAATCCTTTGTATTATGGTGCGTGGGTGGACCACCTGGTGAAACGTGGAAACATCGTGGTCTATCCGCGTTACCAGGCGGGTCTTTTGACGCCCATCACAGAGTTCACACCAAACACGATTGCGGCCGTCAAAGATGCGCTCAAACGTTTGCAGACTGAGCCTGGTCATATCAAACCCGATCTGAACAAGTTTGCCACCGTGGGCCATTCGGTCGGCGGAATTCTGGCGGCTAGTGTGGCAGCGTTGGCGGATGAGTCAAACTTACCGCGCGTTCGTGCGGTGATGTCCGTCGAGCCGGGCATAACGGAGTCGCCGATCAATATTCCGTTAGCCGACTTGAAGAAGATCTTGCCTGAGACGTTGTTGCTTGCTATTGCCGGAGATCAGGATTCGCTTGTGCGCGACACTGATGCAAAGCGGATCTATTACGAATCGACGCGAGTACCCGCGAATAACAAAGACTTCATCCTTCTCATTACTGACATGCATGGAACGCCGAGTTTGCAAGCGAGTCACCGCGCGCCTACTGCGATGGATAAGAGTTACGACAGTGGCGAAGGGGTAAGCGGTGCTCCGGCCGGCACTCCGGATCGGATTGGCGATACGCCTCAGGTTTCACGACGCGTGCGTCCTGAGACAATGCTGGTCAACGCGTTGGATTTTTACGGTACTTGGAAACTCTTCGATGCGCTTTGCGATGCAGCGTTCAACGGCAAGAATCGCGAGTATGCTCTCGGCAACACACCACAACAACGGTTCATGGGCGTTTGGAGCGATGGCGTGCCCGTGAAAGAGTTGAAAGTCACAGACAAACCTTAAATTAACCACAAAAAGCACAAATTCAGCGGCATTATTGTGTCAATTCGTGCTTATACAGTTGCTTACATATAGGAGCGGGGGATTAAGAATATGAACTTGGTTTGTCGAGCTGTGGGGATCGTGGCGGTGTCGTTGGTTGCCGCATTTTCAGTCTACAGTCAGGAAACGACGAAGCCGGCGACTACGCAGCCGGCTGCGACTTCTAACCAGACAGATACTTATACATTTCCATCTGATCGCGAACGTTTCAAGAAGTATGTCAAGGACACCGTTGGGCCATTCCGGCTGGTCCGTACCGGTGTTACCGCGGGCCTTGATCAATGGAGCGACAAACCACCCGAGTGGGAACAGGGAATGAAGGGGTACGGGCGACGGTTTGCTTCGGGCCTGGGCCAGAATGCGATCCAGCAAACCGTGACTTATGGTCTCGACGAGGCGATGGGCCTTGATACCGGATTTAAGAGAAGCACGCGCGAAGGTTTCTTTCCGCGATTGAAAGACGCGTTGTTAGAGAATGTTACGTCGCGCACGAAGAGCGGGAAGCGCGTTGTTTCCGTGCCGCGGTTTGTTGGCGTTTACACCGGGGCGGTCGTCGCAACCGAGACGTGGTATCCGGAGCGTTACAGTTATAAGGACGGATTGCGCCACGGCACGAAGAATTTGTTAACCAGTTTTGGAATAAACATCGTGCGCGAGTTTGTGTTCAACTTTTGAATCCACAGATTACACAGATGAGTCTGTGCAGTGAGTGGAGCAATATTTTCATTGCGAAACGAAAATCGCCGGGTTACGTTCGCCGGATGTCTTCGATCGGCTTTGCTCCCGGCCAGAAGAGCGAAGTAGAACTGCTGCGCTCGGCTTATAGATCAATGAACGATGTGGTCCGGAATCTCGCCGGCGCCGCCAAGTCGCTCAAGGACCACGATCCGCGAATGGCTGACCATTACCTCAGAGCGGCTGAATGGCACGTCCAACAAGCTAAAGACGCCATCGCCGTCGTTGGAAAGACAAAACGAAACGGATCGAAGTAAGTTTTCACGCAGCGGAACAACGTCACATTTCGTTGTTGCCCCGCTGCGTAAGAAGTATTAGCCAACCCAGATGCCGAGAGCGCGGAGGGTGGCAGCACGTCGCTCGGCCAAACCAACCTTGGCAGGGCCGTTGACCTTTGCCGTGACTCCTTCTACGTCACCGCGGTCGGCAAGTGGTGAACATTGATTCACGTCCCAGAATTTAAAGGCGACCTTCGCGGCGGTTTCCGGCTCGCGCGCCAGATCGGGGTTGGTTTCGATATCGATGCCGACCAACTGTCCGATTGTTCGATAGTTTGAACGGCCAGTCAGTTGTTTATAACCTGAACCTCGATATTTCCAGCCGTCGCCGCTTGCTTCGTTGCCATTGCCGAGACGATTCGCGTAAACACGGTTTGCGATCGCTTCCTGTCCCAATCTGATCAACGCTTTGGCATCTTCGGTGCCCTTTACGGCTTTGAAGAGTGCGTCGAGACGTTTAGGATCTCTATAGTTTAGGCTCTCGATCATGGAGGCGAAGCCGCCGGTTTCCACGAAGATCTGGCCCATGAAGTGGCACAACCGGCGCGACGAGTTTACCGAGCTGCCGGTACGTGCCGCTTCCAGTGCGGCCGCGTGGACTTCTGGGTTCTTCATTTTGGGGGCGAATTTCCTGAGGGTTTCTACTGTGATCATCGTTTATTCTCCTGCCAATCAAGTTACATGTATATGAGAAAACCGCGCCAAACGTTTCGCGCGCCGTTCGGGTGGTCAGCCCTTAAATTCCATCGTGCCGTCGTCCAGCCGGCCGTAGCGCATCAGCGATAGATCCTTAACGTAATTCTGATGTAGCCGCCATGGCGGCTTCGAACCCTGGCGCGGCAGCGAATCCAGCGCGCGCAACACGTACCCGGAGTTGAAATCGATAACCGGCTCGACTTCGATGTTCGGATCGTTCACTCGCGCTATGCAAACCGCGAGGCCGTGCTGATCCATGTAATTCAAGAGCCGGCAAACGTAAGACGCTGTCAGGTCACATTTCAATGTCCACGATGCATTTGTGTAGCCCACTGAGAACGCCAGATTCGGCACGTCGCTGAACATCATTCCTTTGTAGACGAGCGTCTTTGGAAGATCCACGGAGGCGCCGTCAACGATAAGTTGCATCCCGCTGAACAGCTTCAACACGAGGCCTGTGGCTGTCACGATGATATCAGCTTCCAGTCGATCGCGGCATTTCAGTAGGAGGCCGTCTTCAGTAAACGTTTCAATTTGATCCGTCACGATTGAGACCCGGCCTTCGCGGACTGCGCGGAAGAGATCGGCGTCAGGGACAAGACACAGTCGCTGGTCCCACGGATTGTAAGGCGGCGTGAAATGTTTCGAGTCGTATTTGTTGCCGAGTTCGTGGCGCAGTCCTCGTGTAACCATCCACTTGAAAACGTTAGGCCTCTTTCGCGCGAGGTTGTAGAAGAAGGTTCCGGCCAGCACGTTCTTCCAACGCGTGGCGGCGTACGCTGTGTTTGCCGGCAAAAAGCGGCGGAGCAAGTTTGCCACTTTGTCCTCCGCGGGACGCGAGACGATATAACTCGGCGAGCGTTGCAGCATCGTGACGTGCGCCGCACGCTCAGCCATTGCCGGAACGAGTGTGACGGCAGTCGCCCCGCTGCCAATCACGATCACGCGCTTGCCCGTGTAGTCGAGATCTTCGGGCCACTTTTGCGGATGCACTATCTGACCGCGAAAGCGTTCGACGCCGGGCCACTGAGGCGTGTATCCGCTGTCGTAGTCGTAATAGCCCGTGCAGAGAAAGAAAAAGTTGCAACTGAGTTGGACCAGTGTGTTGTCTGGTCCAGTTTCGACTTCCACGGTCCAACGTGAAGTTTCGGACGACCATGCGGCACTTCGGACGCGATGGTTGTAACGAATCGTCTGGTCAACATTGTATTCGGTGGCAGTATCGCGAATGTAACGGAGGATTGCTGGGCCATCGGCCATGGCCTTGTTGTCGCGCCAGGGCCTAAAGCGATAGCCGAGTGTGTACATGTCGGAATCGGAGCGCACACCGGGATAGCGAAACAGATCCCACGTGCCACCCATTCGCTCGCGTCCTTCGAGAATGACGAAACTCTTCCGTGGACACTCGCGCCTCAGATGACATGCGGCCCCGATCCCCGAAAGCCCCGCACCCACGATAATGACATCAACGTGTTCCACAGTCGCTTCCTAACACCGGCGAATTAATGTGTCAACCAACGTTGGGGTGAGTGTTAGCGTAGGATGTAAGGGTAGAGTCAGGTTAGTCAATGAAAAATCCCTCATATTTGCTGACGAGAAGAAATGGTAGGATTTCATCTGTTCAAACTATCGCGGGCCAGGAGTTGCTATGAAACTAATGGTAGTAGCAGTAATGCTGTTCACAGTCTGTCCTTTGCCGATGTACTGGGCCGCGAGTAACGTGGTACGGGCAAACCTTCCCAAAGACATCAAACCGTTGAAAGGAGTTGCGCCTTACGGAGTTGAGAAACGTCCGATGCCCGCGGGGCTAGAGCTCGATAAAGTGTTGCCAAAACAGGTTGGACCCTACACGCGAACATCGCTCGAATTGTCCGAACGTCGGGGCGTAGTGCCAACCAGAATCGACGTTAACGGCGAATCGATTTACGCAAACTACACGGTTGGGTCAAAGAAAGTTTTTGTTGAGTTCTCGGTGTCGAGCAGCCCACAGACTGCTCAGGCGATCCTCCGTACGGCAGCAAGGGATACGAACGGAAAGTTTCCCAAGGACCCGCGTGTTGGTTCAATCGACACCGAACCAAGCTACTTGAGAGTGAACAACAAGTCGGGCGCTTTCTTCGGCTGGACTCGCGGGAAGTATTACTTTTCAGCGAGTGCGAAAGGCGGCGAAGAGGATCTCGATGCGTTCGTGCAAGGGTTTCCTTATTAACCGGCGGTTGGACCAACACTCAGGAATCTGTTCTGCAGATAGCGCATCTGCGAGCGGCGCCAGAAGGGGAAGAGCAGGAGGGCGGTGGTGCTTTGTTCTTGCCATTCTCCATCCTCGAGAGTCTCCATGGTCCATTTGTAGGCGAAGGCGCCGCGACGGTATTCGCGCAGGCGACATTCATCTGAAAGGCCTATGCCGAAGATGGTTGCGGCTTCTTCCATGCTGTCGAAATTTTCATGCCAGCCGTTGAAGAAGACGGTGTAGTCGTCAGCGTTCTTTGCTACTCCCACTTCGAAGCCGTTGGCGTCGGCAGGGAAGACAGTGAGCGAGGATTGATCGGATTCGAAGCGAACGTTGGGAAGGTTGTTCAACTTGCGCTTGAGTTCTTCGATGAGGTCCATGTCTTTACGTTTAGTCGTTCACTGAGCACAAAGTCAATCGTCGATTGGCTGTCGCACTCCAAGGAGACGACGTGAGCGCGAGTTATTAGTTATAATCGCCGCATTATGACGCTATTCGATCTACTGATCCTCTTGATCGTCGCCGGAATTTGCGGAGCCCTCGGGCAGGCAATCACAGGCTTCTCGCGTGGAGGCTGCCTCGTATCGATCGCGCTCGGTTTCGTCGGAGCCGTCCTGGGATTGTGGATTGCTCGAGCCATCGGTTTGCCGGAACTCTTTCCTGTTCGCATCGGCTCGACCAGTTTCCCGATCGTTTGGTCCATTATCGGCTCCGCCCTGTTCGTAGCTGTGATCGCATTTCTGACCCGGCGTCGTATCTAACCAGGCAAGAAACTGAAGTAATCATCGCGTCGTCGTTTGAGTTGACGACGGTTTTCTCTGCGGCCCTCTGCGTATCTCTTGCGATCTCTGCGTTAACTTAAACGCTTTCTTGTGTGGAAGATCTTATTCCCAGACTAGCGCGGCCCCCGAAACAATTCCGTGAAGAATTCTTTACGTACCAAAGTTACCCAAGCAGAAAAAACTATTGGACTCAGTAGGCGTTGGTCGGCTAAATTGTTAAGACTCCCACAAATACTTACCCTCACTGTATTCGAGTGGAAGAGTATCGCCCTAATTTAACTCTTCAGGATTTACCTCACGCAAGTATCAAATGGTGTGGCTTTAACTGCACCATCATCGTGCCAAGGGATGCAGCATTAGCTCAGTCTTCGTGACCAGCGGTCAAGCGTGATCGTGCGACGCGAGGCGACCAAAACCAAAAACCAAGGAGCTTTTGATGTCTTTACGTTCCCCTCTCTTTACCAAGAAACTGATACCTCCCGTATTGGTGGTAGGGATCGTGATCATGATCGCGGCCTCGCTTTCCCAAACAGTGGAAAGCGCCGCCGACATGATGCGAGCCGCCACCCAAACGAAGGGTAAAGGCGTTACGAAAGGCCAGGAGGAGATGACGGCGACTAAAGTTCGGCGCTATCCAAACCTGGACATTCGATCCACCGAGCCAACAACAATGGCGAACATTGCTGCCGCAAACGCCAGCAGCATCACGCAACGATTACAAGCTCGCAAAACTTCAATTGATCAAGCACTGACGCGACTTCGCAATTTTTCCCGTGGCGCACAGGCCAAAGCTTCCCAGCTAACCGGCGGTGTGGAAATCGTAAGAAGCACCACCGGCGCTCTCAGCGGTCCGGCGCCTGGTCGCAATGGTGCTGACATTGTGCGGAGCTTTATCAGTGCCAATAGCGATCTATACGGTCTATCAGGTAAAGACATCGCCTCGTTGAAAATCGGTGGCGAGAGTCTTAGCAGCAGTGGAATGCGCATGGTGCGCGTCGAACAAGTCGTCAACGGATTGCCAGTCTTTCAGAGCGACACGAGATTTATTCTCGACTCTCAAGGACGAATCCATCGGTCGACGGGTTTGATCTTTCCGAATGCAACGGCCGAGTCGCCGGATTTCGACGGAATGATTTCAGCGCAAGCAGCCTTGAGCATTGCGATGAACTCCATCGGTATTTCGGCTGACACCGCTCAAGCTTCACTCGTAAACGCCAACGTCGACGGAACGGAAGTAGAAGTAGTTTCCAACAATCCAAACCTCGCCGGTAACGTGACGAGCAAATTGGTCTACTTCCCACTGGCTCCGGGCATCCTCGTTCCAGCCTGGTCGCAAGTTTCCTTCACCAATGGTGGCGGCGACTATTACTCGCTGGTTGATGCGAATTCCGGAAAGCTCTTGTGGCGAAAGAACATTCGAAACACCGTTTCGACTCACGACGCTCGTTTTCGCGTCTACGTTCAGGCAGACGGTACGACGCCGGCCGATAGCCCGGCGCCGCTGTCGCCTTCCAATGCAACAGTCGGCGGGAACGTACAACCTCCCGGCATCTCGCCCACCATCGTCAGCATGTTCACTGCTATGAGTGCAGTGGCAAGCCCGAATGGCTGGATTGACGACTGTCCCGGTGGTGTTTGTGCTGCCGCGCAAACGCAAACGATCGGCAACAACGTTCATGCGTACATGGACCGCGTCGGCGGCGCAGGCGCAGGTGGAGCAAATCAACCTGATACCGCAGCCAGTTCAGTACTTGATGGCGACGGTAAACCGATGGGCAACCCCGATGCGAATAGTCGCAACCGCGACTTTCTGGGAACCACGCCGCGCGACTTTCAGACCAACTATTTGCCGCCACCGCAAGGAGGAAATCCTGAGGCAGGCCAAACTCCGACCGGCAACGGCAACAACGGCACACTTGCAGTAGACCAGTTCCGACGCGGAATGATTACGCAACTGTTCTACGTCTCAAACTGGTATCACGATAAATTGTTCCTGCTCGGTTTCGACGAAGCCGCCGGTAACTTCCAGTTAACGAACTTCTCCGGTAACGGAGTCGGCAACGACCGTATTCTGGCCGAAGGACAGGACAGCGCCAGCACCGACAACGCCAATTTCGCAACACCGCCCGACGGTCAATCAGGCCGCGCGCAGATGTTTAGATTTATTGGACCAACGGTGGATCGTGATGGATCACTCGATACGGAAGTCTTGATTCACGAATTGACCCACGGAATGACCAACAGGATTGTAGGTAATGCTGCCGGCCTGATCTGGGATCCCGCGGGTGGCTTGGGCGAAGGATGGAGCGACTTTTATGCTATGTCGCTGCTCAACAATACCAATGCCGATGATCCGAATGGCATGTATGCATTCGGCGCCTATACCGGCTACAAGATTTTCGGTATCACTACGTTCACGGACAATTACGTTTACGGTGGACGCCGTTTTCCGTATTCCACCAACAACTCGATCAACCCGCTTACCTGGGCAGACGCCGACGACTACACCAACAACTTGTCAGGCGGCATTGCTCCGGATCCAGTCGGCGCCAACATCGGCGGTGCCGGTGAAGTACACAACGTTGGCGAAATCTGGGCTTTGACGTTGTGGGAAGTGCGTGCCCGAATCATTGCAGCCAATGGCGGCAATGTCCCAACCGGCAACCAGATCATGTTGCAATTGGTTACCGACGCACTGAAGTTGACGCCGAACAATCCTACCTACACTGATGCGCGCGATGCTCTCATCGACGCTGACTGTGCTACCAACAGTTGCGCCAATGAGCAGTCGATCTGGGATGGTTTTGCGGATCGTGGTCTCGGCTACGGATCACGCGTTTCCACCGCTTATGGATTCGCCCCGGTCGCTTCGCACCAGGGAATCACCGAGTCGTTCACCGCTCCTGGATTGGATACTCAGTCCATCGCGGTTGACGATAGTCTCGGTAACAACAACGGCGCTATCGATCCAGGCGAACCAATCAGAATCACGGTGACCCTGACAAATCCGTGGCGCAGTTCTTCCAAGAACGTTGCGAGTGCGACTGCAACCCTGACTACTGCTACTGCAGGCGTCAATATCACCGACGGTTCTTCGACCTACGGTGCGATTCCAGCCCAGGGTAGTGCTGCTGGTGACGTGTTCGCGTTCAGCGTTCCGTTGGCAGCTACCTGCGGACAGTCACTCAGGTTCACGATCACTTCCACCAGTTCATTGGGTGTGAAGGCGGTTGACTTCAGTTTCCGCGTCGGTGCTCCGAGTGGAACAGCCGCGCCGGTAACGTACACCCGTACGCCTGGTGCTCCGCTTGCCATTCAGGACAACAGACCACGCGGTACCATTGACTCGCAAACCATCACCGACGATTTTGAGATTGCTGATCTCAACGTTCGTGTTGATAGTCTGCCACACACCTTCCCAGGTGACGTGACCGTCGGCTTTAAGGCGCCGAATGGTTACGGTGTGGATGTGATCTCGTTCATCGGCGGCGCTGTTGCAGGCGGCGGCGATGGCGACAACATCACCAACATGGTGATCGACAATCAAGCTGTGGGCGATATGCTGCTGGCGACTAATGCGCAGGCACCATATACCGCCAGTTGGTTGCCAATCGCCAATTCACCGAGCTGGCCCGTTCTCGGATTTGGTCCGCAGGAGCCGATCGGTGAACTCAACAAGATGAATGGAGCAAGTACGCTGGGTACGTGGCGGGTGCTGGCTTCGGATCAGGCCGCGGTTGATACGGGAACGCTGAACAGTTGGTCGCTTATCGTTACGCCGAGAGCGTTCGCCTGTACACCGTTCGGTGGTAGTTCAGCTACCCCGGGTCAATTGGTCATCAGTGAATTCCGCGTGCGTGGTCCAAGTGGCGCGAACGATGAGTTCATAGAGATCTACAACAACAGCGGTGCGGATCACACTGTCGCCGATGCCGGCGCCGGTACTGGTTACGCTGTTGCTGCTTCGGATGGTGTGGCTCGCTGCGTCATTCCGAACGGCACGGTAATTCCGAATCGCGGTCACTACCTGTGTACCAACTCGGTCGCTTACTCGCTGGCAGGTAATGCTACGGGTAACGCAACCTACACCACCGACATTCCTGACAATGCCGGTATTGCGCTCTTCAACACGTCGGTGGCGGCAAACTTCGTGCTCGCTAACCGGCTTGATGCAGTCGGATCAACTTCCGAAGCCAACACACTCTACAAGGAAGGCACCGGTTATCCGGCGCTCACTCCTTTCTCGATCGACTATGCGTTCGTTCGTGATGAGTGTGGTAAGCAAGGTTCGATCACGACCTTCGGCGTTTGCCCAACGGGTGGAAACTACGCCGACACTAATAACAACGCGTCCGACTTCTACTTTGTGGATACGAATGGCACGAGCGCAGGCGCCGGACAGCGTCTGGGTGCGCCTGGTCCACAAAACCTGGCGTCGCCAATCCAACGCAACTCGCTGTTCCCGTTCCTGATGTTGGATGCGACAGTCTCGGCCGCCAATCCGCCAAATCGCGTTCGTGATTTCACGAGCGATCCGGCGAATAACTCGACCTTCGGCACGCTTGATTTCCGTCGCCGGGTGGTCAATAGCACCGGTGGTGCAGTTACAAGATTGCGTTACCGGATAATCGATCTCACGACCTTCCCGGCACCTTCGGGAATCGCCGACCTGCGTCCACGCACGTCGACTCTGGTTGTGGTTTCGGGCATCAACGATTCGGTAACCTGTCTGGCTTCGAATGGCGTGGCAACGACGCCCTGCACAGTCAATGTCCAGGGAACGACGTTGGAACAACCGCCATCGCAACCGAATGGTGGGGGATTCAACTCCACCCTCTCGTCAGGCACGGTTACGCTGGGAACACCACTGGCAAACGGAGCTTCCATCAACATCCGGTTGCTCTTTGGTATTCAACAGACCGGCAGCTTCAAGTTCTATCTGAACATCGAAGCCTTGCCGTAGTAATTCGAGAACAAGGGACGAAGAAGCCGCCGGAGCAATCCGGCGGCTTTTTCATTAGAGCCAGGCGCGTAATGTGTGACCTAAGAGCAGGGCAGGGTGGTTGGGCTTAATCGGGTATCCGTCTTCGACGTCCCAGATCGCAGAGAGGATGGCTTGCGCGAAGGCCCATCGGACGATGCGCGAGTGGTCCAATGGCAGCCGTGAGGTCAGAATATGCAGCCGGCGCTCGATCGTTGCCGGGTTTGCAAATAGCTCCGGTTGCTCGACCGGGTTTCTCAACAAGGCTCCGGCTTCATATTCCAACTCGCCAACGACGCCTTTAGGGTCGATTGCTACCCAGCCGCGATCGTTATCAAAGAGCACATTGTAGTGTTGCAGATCGCCGTGCAAGAGCATGGTTGTTTGTTGAGAAGCTGCAAGGTCGTTGTACATTAATTGAGCTTCGCAGACGAGTTCATCAGGAATGTTTGAACAGCTCCTTCTCTGCATGTAGCGATCAAAGCCTCTTCCCCAGTCTGCCACGGTTGGACACTCAACAGGCGGTGCGTGATGAGCAAGTTTTTCAATTACGTCCGCGAGTATGTTCGTTGCCTCGTCGTCGTCACCGCGCCTGACAACATTCACCAACTGTTCACCAGGTTCGAGTCTTTCAAGCAAGACCACGCCGACGTCGGATTCGAGAACTCTCACCGCGCCGTTGCCGCCATAGGCTCTGAGCACTTTTCCTGAATTCAACTCGTCATCAGCACGCGTGGTTAACTTCAGCACCACCGGCGTTCCCTCGCGCATTCCAAACCCGAGCAGCGACGTCGCCGTCTCACGAATTTCTTCCACCACGACGTTCCAGGCCGCGGCTTTAGTTTGAAGCGGTTGAATCATTTCACTGAACGACCGAGAAAATATTGGATCAGCGTTACCTATTCGAGTAGCATACGTGCGCTCAAGTTACTTCACATCCTTTCAGATTGGCTTGAGTGCCTTACAAACTTACACCCCTGCGAGGAGTTAATCATGGAAGAATATGGCCAACAAATTCCCGGTGGAGATCAGGTTTGTCTGAATTCATTCAAAACCCATTGGGCCGAAGCGCAGATCGATGGCCCAATGAACATGGTATCGCGCTACGACGACGTTTCTAAGTTGCTGATTACCATAGGCGGCTTCGTGTTGGGAGCGTTGGCGACAATGCTTCGGGAGAACCATATGACTCGTGGCCCGATTATCGCCGTCCTGTCTCTCATTTTTCTCTTCTTCCTCTTTGCCGTGCTGGTCTGTTACTACCAACCGGCGATGAGAGCCAAAGCAATTTTAGGTAAACAAGATGACGCTGATTTGGCAGATTGTATCGAGGCATGGTGCGACGATCTCGAAGGAGTGATTAAGAAAAAAAGAGTGCTGTTG
Source organism: uncultured Acidobacteriota bacterium (assembly GCA_963708055.1). Classification (GTDB taxonomy): domain Bacteria; phylum Acidobacteriota; class Blastocatellia; order Pyrinomonadales; family Pyrinomonadaceae; genus PSRF01. Next base: position 6,328,671 of record OY970193.1, read on the forward strand.
TACCTATCCCTGGTGTTCTTTGCGATGAGCTTTCTGATGATAATGGGCTTGCAGCTTTTTAGCTGACGGGGCTAAGCGCCTGGTTCTTACCAGGACTTTACTGCGCTGATCGAAGCACTGAGCAGTTGGTTAGTTTGAGTACGCCGAAGGCCAAAGCCTTCGGGGTACCCAAGCTGACCAACTCTAAGGCACTGTCGAATTTTTGGGTTGTGACTCTAAGAGTCAATTGGAGGCGGCGATCGGAATCGAACCGATGAATAAAGGTTTTGCAGACCTCTGCCTTACCACTTGGCTACGCCGCCGTACTTGGAAGCACAAGGATGAAGGCGGAAAGATGAAGCAGCACTTGCTCGAAAGCCCCAGGGCTTTCGTCCTTCATCCGCCCGCCTTCATCTGATTTCGTGGAGCGGGAGACGAGATTTGAACTCGCGACCCTCGCCTTGGCAAGGCGATGCTCTACCACTGAGCTACTCCCGCTTTCTGAGAGAATTGCATTCTCAAAGTGGTGGAACGAAATGTACCCCTTTTTTTACCCCTTTGTCCAGAGCCCTATTTTCATACGCCCGTTTCCACCCAGGTACGAGGAAGGCTTTTAAGTCCGTTCCGTGGCATTGGACCACTCTGCTTGTACTTCAATTGAGATTGATTGTATAAACGAGGCATTTACGAACGTAAACCTTCACCCGAGGATCTACCGTGAACGCGAAGAGCGATTCCTCGCCGGCACTCCAGCAAACGATCCTTTGAGGGCTCATTAATGACTCGATCTTACTTCCCAGGTGTTAACCAGGAATTGGTTTGAAAGAGGTTTGTATGTCTCTCGAATCCATATTACCACTCGCAGGTGCGTGGCTTTGGAATACTTATGGCAAGACGCTGACTGGGTTAGCTTTTAATCGTGGTAAGGAAAAATGGGATGAAGCGAAATGGGAATCTGCAGCTAAGGCGTATCGAGCCAAAATTTTCAAGATCTACAACTCGATGCAGATTATGGGGATGGCAAAACCAGTCGCACTTGACGACATTTTTACGGACGTTTACGTGTTGGATAAGCCCACTGCGTTTAAGCGCTTTGAGATTGAAACTCTAAAGAGCCTGTCCAAAGAACCCGGTCCTTCAACGAGTAAGAGAGTTAATGGTCTTCGTATTGTTCGCGATAAACACAATTTGTTCATTCTAGGTAAACCAGGCGCAGGTAAGACAACCTTCCTTAAGTATTTAGCTTTGCAAGCCGCTCAGCAGAACATCGACAGAATCCCAATCTTCATAGCTCTCAAAGAGTGGGCCGATTCCGGAAAGGACCTGATGCTCTTTCTTACGGAACGGTTTAAGATCTGTGAATTTCCGGTAGCCCGCCCTTTCGTAGAAGAGTTACTGAATTCCGGTACGGCCATGGTTCTATTCGACGGCCTCGATGAAGTCAGTCAAGAACGTGGTGAACGTGATCAACAAATCCGTTCAATGAACGAATTTGTGCAGAAGTATGATAAGACCCAATGCCTCATAACTTGCCGGATAGCGGCGACCGATTATTCGTTCCAACCTTTTTCATATGTGGAGATCGCTGATTTCTCCGATAAACAGGTGAAGACTTTTGTCGGCAACTGGTTTCGTAGAGAAGATGAAAAAGACCTTAAGACGTACGAACGCTTTATCAAGGAATTGGAAGAGCCCGATAACAAAGGCCTCCGGGATCTCGCAAGGACTCCTTTATTATTAACTTTGCTCTGCTTAGCATTCAACGAAACCCTGTCGTTCCCTCGCCGTCGTGCTGAAATCTACAAGGAAGCAGTGGACGCTTTGCTAAAGAAGTGGGACTCTTCTCGCAGAATAAAACGCGACGAAGTTTATCAGCAGTTATCAATCGGCCATAAAGAAAACATGCTGGCAAGAATTGCCGCCGAGACCTTTGAAGATAATGAGTATTTCATTCCACAGGCGAGATTGGAGAAGTTCATATCGGACTATGTTAAGAATGTTCCACCTCACGATCCTAAAGAAGTTAATGCTGCGGCCGTTCTTAAATCGATTGAAGCTGATAATGGCATCTTCGTTGAACGCGCTCGCGAAATCTATTCATTTTCTCATCTGACTATACAAGAATACTTTACAGCGAAGTATGTGGTAGCGAATGTGCATCGCGGCGCATTGGTAGAATTGATCAAGTCTCACTGCACCGATGACAGATGGCGAGAGGTATTCTTACTGACGACCAGCCTGTTGCTTGACGCGACAGATTTTATGAAGGCATTTCGCTCTCATATCGAGGACTTACTGTGTAACGATCAAAAGCTCGGTTCTTTATTAGCATGGGCAGACAAAGACAGCTCCATAGGTGCTAGTCGTTGGCTCACGCGATCTATGTATTTGTTCATCGAGCGATTCCACGCGACTACAAATCCCGGACTCATGAGTGCCCTGGCCCAGGGTTTCATGGCGTCAAAGCTATTGCATGATGAACTTTACCTCGATCACAGGTTGTCACTTGATATTGCATATGCACACGGTCGGTCCGAGCACATTCGCGACATCCTGGCAGGCGAAATTGAAATCATTCGCAAATTAGGTCTGAATGGATTGTCTACTGCGCTGGAAGAACTGGTCGTCCCAACACCCGAATCGAGTGAGGAGGAATGGCAGTTGTTTGAGGATCGATTTCGAAGTGTTCTAATCGAGCACCGAGATATTGGGCATGAATGGGACCTAACCGAGGAACAGGAAACGCTTTTGGCAAAATACCTGAGCGCCTCTTTTTTACTACAAGATTGCTTAGAGTTGGCATTCATATCGCCGGCCGAGAAATCTAAACTCCAGCAGAGCTTGTTATTGAGCCCTCCTCAATGAAACGCGAAACGAAATCCTTCAACGGTTTCCCCGCAGGCAATCGTTTTGGGCGGCATAGTCGCTCGAAGTCCTGCGCGCGTGGTAGCCGGCTGAAGCAATTGCGCAGCGACCACCGTCCTTAGACTTTGCGTCTTTGGGTGACATTCAACTTTGGGTTTACCCATCACTACCGAACGCTAATTTCCCTTGACAATAACCTCAACGCAGGGGTAGCGTCGCCATGCCACTAACTTTCATCGTGGCTGATAAGTTGTCAGAGGGCCGAGAGCAATCGCATTGAGTGTGTGATTGTGTGTCATGTAGTGCTCTTATCCAGAGTCCGTCTCACAACCAATCCAGCTAGACTTTACTAAACTGCGGTGTACGCGAGAGGGATCGATTGCGTTGAGCTGCTTCATCACAGCCGGCTCGAAACTGTGTCTTTCGCCTGCGGTGTTGTCGCCTGCACGAGTTGATTTCTACCAGTCCGGAGTGATTTATCTTCTCTGTCGAAGAGGACGAACGAATTGATCTTGGACGACATCAAGGAAACCCTTGCGCAAGCTCGGCTCGAGCTTGGAGCGGCCTCGTGCACGTTCTACGTCCGTGATCCGTTTTGGCAGGAGGAGTTTAGACTGATAGCAATGCCTGGCGTTCGACTCACCGAACCAATGCAAGGCTTTAGCTTCCCGCCCCACTCCAAGAGTGTGTTAGCCGAGGGCGACCCTGTAATTTTCACTTCCGACTCTCAAGCGACTGAACAACTGCGCGAAAAAGGCAGCACGCCTTTGGACAGAATCGCACCCGATAAGCAAGACCTTTTTGGCGACTTTATCAGGCGAGAAGGTATCAAGTCTTCCGCAAGATTGTGGCACCTGGGCGAGGACTCAACCCCTCAGGCTATTTTATTCGTCAACTATACCGAGACGCGTGACTTTGACGACGAATTTCGGGCGAAGACTAAGTGCCTACTACAGAAACTAATCGGCAAGCTGCCGGAGCTTAGTGTCGAATTGCGCGCCTCAGAAGCGGGCGCACTCGCTCAAGCCATTCTCGGAATTTTCCCGCCGACGTACGGCTCGAAGGGACGGTCTGAGCAGCAGCCTGAGTCGCTCGTGGAGCGTCTCGAATCAATTCTGAACCTATCGGTCAAGGCTCTGGGCCTAAATCCGGACATGACTTTTGGCACAGTGCACCTCTACGACCGCCAGACCGGAAACCTAAATCTGGTGGCTTCACACGGGAAGATAGGAGATCCCAAAGCGGCCGCTGAGCCACTATCGGTTCCCATGGGCCAGGGCATCATCTCCTGGGTGGCCATTCGTTTAAAAGCAGTTCTGATCAACGATCTCCCGTCTTCGGACTTCAGGAACATTCACATCCCCGTTAGCGAAGGTGTGAGGAGCGAAGTTGCCATACCCATCTTCGACGAAGAGCATTTGCTCGGCGTGTTGAATCTCGAGTCTCTCGTTCCCAGAGCTTTTCCGCCGACGTGTGTGAGAGCTCTCTGGTTCGCCGTTAACCGCGCCGCGGAGGCGGTCAGGCTCTCGCAGCAAGCGAACATCAGCGAGCGACTGACGAGCCTTACAGGAAGCTTGCTTGAGCTTTGCGCAGAAGCCGTTGGCAAAAGGTCGGCCAAGTTTTCGCTTGATCAGTTGGCCGATTTGGCGGCCAAAGAATTACAAGCTGCGCGTTGTGGCATTTGGCGCTACAACACAGAGGAAAGCAAATATGAACTCTCAGGCATTAGCCCGCGGAACTTTGTACCCAAACCGCCTCGGCAAGGCGGGTGGAGCAGCATCGTCCAAAGCCTAAAGTGGCCCGTCTGGATAAATTTGAAAGAAGCTGGATCGGACCCCGAAATCCGTTACTGGAATAGGACGACATGGGATGAGCCGTCGCTCGCACGCACGCCTCCCGAAGACATAAACTCGAGCGTCGACTCAAGGGTGAAGTCTCTGTTAGGGATTCCTATCATTGTACAAGAGCAGTGCATCGGAATAGCCTGGTTGGAGTACGAGAGGAGCACGGTGACTCACACCGAGGATGCGTTGATGAATCTCGCCAGCGGCTTCGCGGCATATGCGGGGTTGGTCATTGAGTTCAGCGAATATGACATCGTAGAGAAAGTGGCCGTCCAGGATATCGGCGACAAACTTACTAAGCAGCTCCTCACAGCCGGGCTGCTCAATTTGGATGGGTTTCCGAACATTGAGGTGTTCGTTAAATCGCAGAACTACGGGCGATCAAAAATCGGTGGCGACTTTTACGCGGCGAGAGTCATCGACGAGCAGACGGCGGGCGTGCTGGTCGGCGACGGTTCGGGCCATTCTGTGGCGGGGGCGCTCAACATGCTGCCGATCCTGGCAGTGTTCGAGGCGTTCTGGAAAGAATCGCGCTCCGTAACGCATATCATGGATAAGATAATGGGCGTTACAAAAAAACTGGGCGTGAAAGGCAGCGCGCTCTATTGCGTCTTCACCGTGATTGAAAAAGCTCTGTGGTTGTCGGTCACGTCAGCAGGTCACACGCCTTTACTGCTCTCGCCCGACAATGAAGAGCCTACAGACGCGGCTCCCTTAATCATTTTTCCTCAAGGGATGGGGGTGGAGCAGTTTCCCGAAGAGAAGAGCCCGGCAAAGGGAAGCATGCTTGGCGTGTCTTTCCTTAAGGAGCCTCTAGCTGAAGCTCGCAGGCAGCTGTCGAGAGGCGACGTCATCATCACGTACACGGATGGCCTCGAACTAGACTTCAACGAGGTCGTCGCCGCTGGGCTGCCCCACAAGAGGAAAGATCCCGGCACCATAGCGGAAGCGATTTTCACCGCGGCCGTAGAAAAGCGTAACGGCGAGCCCTTTACAGACGACACAACTGTCCTGGTGATTTCCGTAAAGTAGGCCCAGTACAACGCATCAATTTTGACGTCCTCGTCTCAAATAACGATCTTCAGCTCGACGCTGAATCCATCCAGACCCCTATTGGTTAGAGAAAACTCCAGAGGGTGTAAGCATGCTGAAAGATAAAGACGCCTGGCCAGTGTTCCTCCAGCGGCTGCGCGACCTGAGGTATCGCGTTGTCCCGCGCGGCACGACGGCTAATGGTTACGACGCATACTGGGTAGACCTTTCAGATTGGCGGCTGACGTTGTCTGATAGGACGCCAACACTCTGGGTCAACTCCGAACTGCTGGAACGGGTCTCCCCCGACGTGTTGGCTGAGAGCCTACTCGATGAGGTGCGCGGAAAAAACTGGCGCCACCGTGATGTCATTGTCTTGATGAACGGCGATGGAAGTGAATTGAGGGCCCACCTGGCTGGCCGGAATTCGCGCATTCTCTTTGTGGACGAGGCTGATCAGCAAAAAATTCTCAACGCTAACTCTTTCACCTACGCCCTGCAAAAGCACTTCTGCGAGCAAATTCCGGTTTCGAACCTCGCCCCCTATGAGTGCGGTGAGACAGTAGAGGGTGCGCGCTTTTTCGGACGTAAGAAGGAGATCAATGACATCCTTAGGCACAACACGGCCAGTTTCGCCGTAATAGGAGTGCGACGCATTGGCAAGACATCTTTGCTGAGAGAAAGCATGCGCCTCATGCTCGAACAGGGGGAAAAGCCGGAGCGTATCGTTTGGCTCGGTTGCAGCACCATTCACAACCCTACCCAGTTCATCGAGGAAATTGTGCACATCCTCAACATCAGGGAACTGTCACGCCTCAAAAACATCCAGGAGTCGCTCTTCTCATTCCCGGATTTCTTGAAAAGGATGGCGAAGATGCATGGCGGCCAGATCACTATCTTCCTGGACGAGGCCGACGAGTTTCTCATTTGGGCGCGAGACATGTTGCTTCCGACGTTGCGCGACTCGATGACGTCAGGAGCTTGCCGGTACATAGTATCAGGCTTTCAGACCTTGATAAGTGAATGGGCTGACGATAAATCGCCGCTCTACTGGGCTTTCCGTCCAATTAATCTGGGACCCTTTGAGAGGTCCGACGTGGAAGAGATCGTACTCCTGCCGGCGCGCTCGCTACATCTACGCATAGAGGATGAGTCGGCTTTCATCGGCCGCCTTCATGCCGACACGCGAGGACACCCGTACCTGATTCAATATTGTTGTGGGGAGTTAATGAAGGAGTTGGAACGAAAGGGCAGCCGCACGCTAAGCATAACCCATCTCGACGACGTCCTGGCCAGCGATGGTTTTAAGGCGCTCCTCCTGAGCTCCTTTATGCGCAATATCGCTACACGTGACAAGTTGCTGGTCTACGCTCTGCTCAAGAATATTCCAGCGGACAAGAGTGAGTACACACAACGGGAGATATATGGTGCGCTGGCGAAGCAGCACGCACCTTATTCCCCAGAGGAAATCGACGAGGTTTGCCACCGCCTGGTGCTGGCAGCGATATTCATCCGCAACGGCGCGAAGTATCAGTTTGCTTTCCCAGTCTTCTCACGCGTCCTGCGGGCGAACCATGATTTGGATCACCTGCTCTCTGTGGCGAAGAAAGAGGTCGGTCTATGATCACCAACTCCAACGACAATAAGATCTCCAAGGTCTCTCGCTCATCAGAGGGCTACTATGTCCGCAATGACGCGGCTATCAACGAGATTATCGACAACGTTCGAGATGGGCATTACTGCACCATCCTCGGAGCTCAGTACTGCCAGAAGAGCCAACTCCTCAAGGACGTAATGGAGCAGCTCGAGACCACGGGTGACGAGATATGCGTCCTGCTTGACCTTAATCCGTACGGCGATCGTTCCGACAGCGATGTCCTGCGGGAGATAGCCCACGAAGTTGACCGTCAAGTGAGAGGTAAGATTGGGGATGATGAGTCGCTGCCGTCCCCCACTCAGGTAGCGGACGAGCAGTCGCTTACAAAATTCTTCGCCGGCTACACGCAAGCGCTCAAGCGGGATCCCGTGCTGCTGATAGATCACCTTGAAGATGTGCGGCTCGGTCCGCTTCACTCCCTGCTCCGCGCCCTGCGCTCCGTCCACATGGATGCTCGGCGGGATCACGATCCGTGCCGGCTTGGCGTGGTAGTTGCCAGTTCATTAATGGTCAGCAACATCCTGCTTGGCGCTACGTCCGATTTTAACAACGCCCAGTTAACGATGGTAAGAGACCTTTCGCGTGGCGAGAGTGAAGAACTTATTGTCACAATACTGAAGGAGGGAAATGTAGAACTATTGCCGGAGGCGGCGGAGATGCTCCTAAACGCGGCCAGTGGCGACCGCTACTTGCTGCATCAGTTGTCCACACGCTGTCTAGACCGCGCTCGGGAGGAGGGCTGGCACAATGTCGAAGAACGAGACATCGTCGAGGCAATCGACTGGGTGATCAAAAAGGCCGATCACTACCGCCCGCTACATGAGACCGTCTACGCACTCGAGGACAACCCCACTAATTTGCTGAACGCGCTGAAGATTCTGAAGCTCGGCAGCGTGCCCCGCCGAGACCTGAAGCTGGGCCTCGAGATGGAGTGGGACGATCTGCAACTCACAGGTGCTGTTAGCGTCGAGAAGAGCGGCGACGGGGAGAACATTTACAGGATACGCAACGAGATCTATGAGCGGTACTTGCGAGAACACTTCACCTACGAACGTATCGCACATGTCTTGAGTATGGCGGGCCAGTGGGACGCAGCCATCGACTGTCTTGAGGAGGCAGTCGCTTCGGAACCACGCTACCGTTCGGCCTTGCTCGGCACGATTCTCGACGCGATCTACGCAGCGCGTACCGCGCCCGAGGCATACCAGAGCTTAGCGTCGCGGCTTGGCCGCGCCTTCTTTTTCTCGAAGGTGCAGATATACATCCTCAATACCGAGAGGACTTTGCTAAAGCTAGTCAGTCAGGCGGGATTCGACGGTGAGCACTCTGAGGGATTCTGGCTCGAGGACAAGGACACTCCGGCAGTCAAAGCTTATCTCAACCAACACTACGTCGTGCACTTCGATCCCGCAGGTGAGCCGGTAACGTTCATCCCGATTCTCCGCGACCAGTGGCAGACCCTCGGTGTTGCCGCCGTGTATGGCCTGGAGGCCAAGCCTAATACGGCCGAGATTCATGAGTTACTCGCTTTCCTTAAACAGGTGGGACGCGCTTTCGGGAGCGCGATTCAATGGTTCGCCCTCAATGAGACCAGCAGGCAAGTTACCGATTCGCTCGACCTTGAGCGCACGATGCAAACAACCGTCCACCAAGCCATCAGAGCGGTACCGGGTGCCCAGAGGGGCGCTCTATTTCTCTGGGACGAGAACATGCAGGTCCTGGTCATCTGGTCGCAGTCGGGATATCGGGACACAATCGCCGATGAGGTGAAGATGCCAAAAGGCGTTGGATATGTAGGCGCGGTCTACGAGTCGGGCGAGCCAATACGCATCGGCAACGTGATGACCGACCCCCTGACCTTCCTGAAGAAAGACCCGGACATCGCAAAGGCCAAGTCTGTGATCTGCGTCCCCTTGCAATCCTGGGGGCACGTGACCGGCGTCCTGTGTCTAGACAATATCATGACCTACGACGCTTTCCAGGAGAGTGATCTGAGGCTGCTCTCAGCCTTCGCCGACCAGGCAGCCATCGCCATCCAAAACGCTCAACTCTCTGCTGCGCTAGTCGAGTTGGGGCTGAACATCAACCGCGAGGACTTCGACCTGCGGCAAATTTTTGAGCAAGTCGTTCAGAGCATTACACGAGTTAGTGGTGCCAAAGCAGCCACGATGATCCTTTTGTCGGACGGGCTCGGTTCGGGTCGTGAAGTTGCCCAGAAGAGAGTGCTGTTGAGCGTTTCTGATGGACTCAGTCCGGATTACGACGAGAAGGTTGAACCGCGGCCCGACGGTTTGACTTTTCACGTGATACAGAAGCGAGAGCCGATACCCGTAAACAATGAATTTCACGACATCGGAATTAACCCGCTGTCGCGGGAACTGGGGATCAAGGCGCAAATCGGCCTGCCGATGTTGATCCAGGAAGACATTATTGGAGTGTTGTTCGTTCTCCACGATAAGTCACGCGACTTCTCGGAGGTCGAGATCAGGATGCTTTCGATCTTTGCGAACCAAGCCGCTATGGCGATAAAGAGCAAGCGCCTACGCGATGAGGTCTTGAACCGTGACACTCGCTTGGCTCATCAGGAGGCACTCCGCCTGACCTCGCGCATGGTGGCGCACCGTCTGCGGAACGTCCTACCGTTCATCAGCGACAGGATCGACAAGATTTTGAGCCGCGGCGAGCTCGATGAGAAAGGGGGTGAGTGGCTGCGGGATGCGTTGAAAGAGACTCGGCGCGCGCAGAAGATTGTCAGAGACTTCGAAACGTTTTCTCGCTCGGAGATGTTCGCACGCCCGGATGTGCTCGCGGGCGACGAAGTGGTCCGTCGCTTAGGAGAGGTCGTAAAGGCGAACTTGTTCCGCGAAGATTCTCAAGTGGAGATCTGCGTTGAGCCCGACCTGCCGACGGTGAAGCTCAACTTCGACATGCTCAGCGATGACTTCGTAAACTTCGCGCGTGACTCCGAGCGCCACAGAAACACGGGTCTCAAGCTCGTTGTAGCGGGCGAACTTTACGAGGCGGACGAAGGTGCACTTTCAGATCTGCGCGCCGGAATGAGTTACCTGCGACTCGTCTACACTGACAACGGTTCCGGCGTCCCTGCCGACAACAAGGAGCGAATCTTCGATCCATTTCACACGACCACTGGCGGTTCAGGGCTGGGCCTCGCTATCGCCAGGCACAACGCCAGAGTTCATGACGGCACCGTGGTCGAGCGTGGACAGCCCGGAGGGGGCGTCCGCTTTGAGGTCTATTTGCCCGCCGCGTCCATTGGCAGCGAGAAGGAGACGACCCCATGAGTGCGAAGGTAAGGAAGAAAGTCCTCATTGTGGACGACGAACCACTCATGTGCGAGATGCTGATCGACAGGTTCGGCGATTGTGTGGCGAACCAGGAGTGCCCCTACGAGTTCGAAGCGGATGTTGCCAACTCAGCCGCCGAGTGGGTGGAGCGGTTCCACACGGAAGGCCCTGGCGCCGGCCCAACGCCTTACGATGTGGTTGTGCTCGACATTCGGATGGAGGGTGAGCGCAGCGGCCTCGAAACTTCCTTCGCGATGCAGCAACAGTGGGGCTCCGAGTCGCCTGTGAGGATCATCTGCACCGGCTACCCGAGCTACAAAGATTGCGTCGAAGCGATGCGCACCGGCGCTTGGGATTACATCGTGAAGGAAGACATTGCCGAAACGCCGCTCGCCCAGTTGGTAGTTAACTCTGCGGTTGCACGCCTCCGTCAGCTCGACCAGCGTCGAGAACAGGAATCGTTGATAGTCTCAGACTGGTTACCCCTTAACATTCCTGACCTGCAGCCTCAGTACGACGGGAAGCTGGTCGCCCTATGGCATGAGCCCGAGGTTAGTGTGGTCGCTACCGGCCGAGACGCCTTTGAATTGGAGGCCTCGCTGAAAGGTTGGCGCAGAGATCACGAAGCTTGGGAGCAGCCCTTCGTCGTTCAGATCCCACAGCTAGACGATGATAGTAGAGGGGAGAGCTGACGAATGCATGCTCCGAACCCAGCGACACAAGTAACAGCCCCCGCGCGCCGCGGCTTTTACGCCGGAGTCTGCCAGTCAGGCTGCCAGTTCAACAGTATCAATGGCTGGTTCATCCCTTACCACCGCGTGCGAGCTTCCCGCGACGCCTACGAGGCGGTGATAAACCTATATTTGTTGGATCTGTCCTCCCCATTCATGTGTGTAATGCCATTTCTCATTGATACAGCGTCGGAAGCCACGATCATCCCGCGGCACTTTCTGAGGCCCGGTGCCTTCGAGAACAGCGCGGTGGGGCCTTCCGCCGTCGAAGGGATAGCTGGCAATCGGATTTTCGGCAAGCGCTTCCGCGCCGCCTTGCATATCCCTCTACTTCAGCACGGCCCCAAACCGCTTAATTTTGGCAAGTTGGATGTGTTGGTTGTAAATCAACACATGGACTATGGAGTCCTTGGCCTCAACGCTTTGCGGCGAGTGTTGATGGTCTGCGACAGGGATCACGTCAGTTTTTGGCCGTTCCCAACAAAGACCTGCGACGCAACAATTGCATAAATTCCGGTCGGCATTCACAACAGTACTGCCGGGATGTTCGAGATTGGCAGCTCGACATTTGTATTGGGAATTACCTGGCGTGCCTGGGTAGCTGCACTGTCGAGTGTGTCGCTGAGGGTGGAACAGACTGCGGTGAACAGTAGCAGGATTGGATTTTGCCCGTAATTGCGTGTCAAAAACAAACGGTGCAATGCGAATGGGGATCACCCATGAACATTGCACCGTTGTTTGAACCCTAAGTCCCACGCCGGTACCGACGCGCGACCGTCGAGTCTATGTACCGCAGTCTAAGCGCCAGGCTGAACCTCGTCAACAAAACGCCGCGAAATAAAACAGGGTTTCCCTGCGGGGTCAGTTTGCAGTACGCCTTCGGCGTACTCAAACTGACCCACTACCTCCCTGCGGAAAAATTTCCACGCAAAGACGCGAAGAAACGCAAAAGGGCGCAAGTCGGAGACTCCCATTTTCGTTTGACTTCTTACAAAGACCGTAATAACTTGCCGGTGCTTCAATTTCCTGAAGTATTCCATAAAATTTCGGACCTATCGCTGTTTGCGGAGGAGCAAACCATGAAAGTCAAAAACGGATTCCGTCTTGCTTCCACGTCGCTCGCTCTCGTCGTGTTGTTTCTCGTTGCCGGCCAGGCATTTGCCCAAACGGGTTACAAAAAGCCGCCGAAGGAAGTGCTCGACATTTTGAATTCACCGGTCACGCCGGGGCTGTCGCTCAGTCCTACACGCGACAACATTATTCTTACTAAAGGTTTGCGTTACCCTCCGCTCGCTGACCTGGCCCAACCAATGCTCCGGCTCGCCGGGCGCCGTATCAATCCCGCGACCAACTCGCCGCATCGTTTGCAATACTCGGTTGAGTTGACGTTGAAACGAGTCGCCGACGGCTCAGAGATCAAGATCGATGTGCCACCGGGCGCGAAGATCACCGGACTCGATTGGAGTGATGACGGGAAGCAATTCGCTTTTCTGAACACGACCGCAAATCGCGTCGAGCTATGGGTAGGCAACACTGCCAGCGGCAAAGTTCGCAACGTTAAAGGTGTGACTATCAACTCCGTTTTGGGTTCACCTTTGACGTGGATGCCTGACAATCGTACGTTGCTGGTCCAACTCGTACCTGCGACACGCGCTGCGGCACCGGCGACACCAGTGGTGCCGACGGAACCGAACAGCCAGGAAAGCGCGGGCCGCGCTGGTCCAGTGCGAACCTACGAAGATCTACTCCGCAGCCCACACGACGAGGCTCTTTACGAGTACTACGCCACCTCACAACTAGCCCTCGTTGATACCTCTTCCGGAAAAACAACTTCACTCGGCAAAAGCGGAATCTTCCAGTCAGTTGATGTTGCCCCGGATGGTCATCACCTGCTGGTGACACGTTTGCACCGTCCCTTTTCGTATCTGTTTCCCGACTCGTCATTTCCCAGAGATGTCGAAGTGTGGAACACGAAAGGCGAGATGGTCCATAAAGTCGCCAGCTTGCCGCTTTCAGATCAAATACCGATTGACGGCGTTATCAATGGACCACGAAGCATTCGCTGGCGGCCTAACGAAGCGGCGACGCTCGTGTGGGTGAAAGCACTCGATGAAGGCAATCCAAAAAACAAAGTGCCGCACCGGGATAGCGTGTTATCGCTCAAAGCGCCGTTTAGCGGTCAGCCGGTCGAGTTGTTTAAGACCGAGCAGCGTTTTTCAGGCGTCTTCTTTGGCGAGAAAGGTCTCGTATTGTTCCTTGATTATGAACGCGATAAGCGGTGGGTGAGAACGTTCATATTCGATTCAAGCAAAACCGACGTTGCTCCGAAACTTGTCTGGAGCAGAAACCAGCAGGATCGCTACAACGATCCAGGTTCGGTGATCATGCGCACCGTCAATGGACAACGCGTGATCCTGCAATACGGCGATTCGATTTACCTGAATGGCAACGGCGCGTCGCCGGAAGGTGATCGTCCTTTCCTCGATCGTTTCAATTTGCAAACACTGAAAGCCGAGCGACTGTTTCGCAGTGATTCCACCAGTTTTGAATCGGTTGTGGCGTTGCTGAAGGACGATGCGTCGCAGTACATCTTTCGCCGTGAGTCACCAACTGAAGCCCCGAATTACTATGTCAGAAACATTGGCGGCGACACCGCTGTGCGCCCGCTCACTGAGTTTTCCGATCCGACGCCACAATTACGCGGTATCAAAAAGCAGCTCGTGACTTACAAGCGTGCCGACGGCGTTCAGTGTTCGTTCACGCTTTACCTGCCGCCGAATTACAAAGAAGGCACGCGGTTGCCGACCGTGGTTTGGGCCTATCCGGTTGAGTTCACAGATCCGACCACTGCCGGACAGATCACCGGCTCAACGCAGAAAGCGACTGTCATCGGCGGCGCCTCGCATCTCTTCTTTTTGATGGAAGGTTACGCGGTACTCGATAACGCAACGATGCCGGTGGTTGGCACTCCCGAAACTATGAACAACACCTACGTCGAACAGATCGTGATGAGTGCGAAAGCTGCGATCGAAAAGGCGACGGAGATGGGCGTTACGGATCCGAATCGAGTCGGTGTTGGTGGTCACAGCTACGGTGCATTCATGACGGCGAACCTGCTCGCGCATAGCGATCTTTTCCGCGCCGGCATCGCGCGCAGCGGCGCTTACAACCGCACGCTGACGCCGTTTGGTTTTCAGAGTGAACGGCGTACGCTCTGGGAAGCACCGGACCTTTATCTGAAAGTTTCGCCGTTCATGTATGCATCGAAAATCAACGAGCCGATGCTGATGATTCACGGCGAAGCTGACGACAACATGGGCACGTTCCCGATCCAATCGGAACGAATGTATCAGGCGATGAAAGGTCATGGCGCCACCGTGCGGCTCGTGATGTTGCCACACGAAGCGCACGGTTACTCCGGCCGCGAAAGTATCGAGCACGTGCTGTTTGAGATGATCAACTGGTTCGACCGTTACGTGAAGAACGCACCGTCGCGCAGCAGAGAAACAACCAGCGCTCAGGCTAAGTAAAACGGTTCGAAATGCCAGCGGCGTTTGCGGAGTGAGGATTCGGTCCAGAAGTTGCGCAGTAGTTCGATGCGCGGTGTGGAGTCAATAACTACGGTGACGACGTCGAAGCGATATGGTTCGTTTTCGATGCCGAGCATCTTTCGATAGGCGCGGGCGGCGCGCGTGATCTGGCGTCGCTTGCGTAGATCGACGTTTACTTCGGGTGGCGCAAACCAGTCCGAGGAACGTGTTTTGACTTCGATAAAGCAAAGTGTCTCGCCTTCGTAAGCAACCAGATCGATTTCGGCGTTGACGATGGTGCCGCGCCGGTTTCGTCCGACTGGAATGGTGAAGTTGGCGGCGACGAGTGTGTAGCCACGCTGCGAGAGGTAGGCAGCGGCGTATGATTCACCTAAGGCGCCAAGTGAGGAAGGCATTTGCTGGATAAAGATTTACAAGATGAAACAAGATTAACAAGATAGATCTTGTCGATCTTGAAAAAAATTATTTAGTGTCGCGATCGTAAGCGACTTTGAGCCAGTGTTTTACTTCGTCGTCGATATCGTCAAGCGAAGTGATCGGAATCCGGTGAGTGATGCGATCCTTCCTGGCGAACCCGCCGGTATCGATTAAGCGACCAGTCGGTTTCATGTCACCGAGCGCGAATCCCATGTCGATTCGAGTTTGGGTGGTGGGTTTGATCTGCGCGAAAACGTGATTGCGATAGAGGGGCACGATGGTCTGACACGGACAAGCTTTCGCTTCTTTTCCGGTCTTCAGTCCGAGCTTCAAGAGCGCGTCGTAAAGCGGCCGCAGTTTAGCCTTGCCGCCTGAGTACATCTTTTCAACATCACGCTCAGCCGCTTCGAGATAGCGATCGGGATCGCCTGATTCTTCGCCTTTTCCTTCGGTTCTTTCAGCGAGCCACCAGGCGGTATTCGTTCCCAGACCGTGCTTTTCCTTGAGCCACGCACGCCGTTCCTCTTCGCTCGTCGGCCCAGCCTTTTTAATATGCGCCAGCCACTCTTCGAGTGTTCGTCCGGTTTTCTGTTTGAGATCGCCGATCCACTTCTGCGTCATCAACACGCCTGGATGAACGCTGTAGATCGATTTCTTACGGGGGCTGGTGGCTGTACGAGGCATAAACTTCTCTCAGGTATAACGGACGCTTGATAAAAACTTCGGTGTGCGCCGCGCTTTCGTCGCCTGTTCGAAAGCATAGGCGATCTTGATCAGCTTCGGTTCGCTAAACGCACCGCCAAAAAATGAAATACCCACCGGCAATCCAAAAACATAACCAGCCGGAACGGTGATATGCGGATAACCTGCCACAGCCGACGCTGATGAGTAACCACCGGTAAAGTGATCGCCGTTGATCCAGTCAGTGGGCCATGCTGGTCCACCGGTCGGCGCCACGAGGGCGTCGAGCCGGTGATTTTTCATCACCAGATCTATTCCTTGCGTACGCGTTAAGAGATGGTTCTTGCGCAAGGCGGCGAGATAAGGCTTGCTGGTTAATGGTCCCTTCGCTTCGGCCTTGATCATGATGTCCTGTCCGAAGTAGGGCATCTCGCGATCGCGATTTTTTTCGTTAAACTCGATCACGTCTTTCAACGAACGCACGGGAGCTTGTGGTCCGAGTCCCGCGAGATAGGCGTTAAGATCGGCCTTAAACTCGTACAACAATACTTCAAACTCGGAATCGTCAAACTTTCCGGTGGTGGGAATGTCCGCCGGATCAACCAACACTGCGCCGAGTCGCTTCATCTCCGCGAGCAGGTCGTTCATTAATTTGTCGACCCGTTCGTTAAAACCAAAATGCTTGCGCGCGACTCCAAGGCGCATGCCTTTCAATCCATTTTTATCGAGAAACTGGGTGTAGTCGATTGATCGTTCACGGCTCGCATTCGTAGTCTCATCACGCGGATCTACACCGGTAATCGCGCTGAGAATGATCGCGGCGTCGGTGACTGTTCTCGCCATTGGACCAGCCGTATCCTGACTATGAGCAATCGGAATTATTCCGGTGCGACTCACGAGGCCGATTGTTGGCTTGATTCCGACAAGCGAATTTGCGGAAGACGGGCAAACGATGGAGCCGTCCGTTTCTGTCCCAATGGCCGCGGGGCATAGATTTGCGGAGACAGCCGAACCGGAACCTGAACTGGACCCACAGGGATTGCGCTCGAGCGCGTAAGGGTTTTTTGTTTGTCCACCGCGAGCGCTCCAGCCACTCGACGACTTGGTGGAGCGAAAGTTGGCCCACTCGCTGAGATTTGTTTTACCCAGAATGATAGCGCCGGCATCGCGCAATTTCTGGGCGATAAAGGCATCGCGGGCCGGCTTGGATCCAACCAGTGCGAGCGAACCCGCCGTGGTCATCATGCGATCGTATGTATCGATATTGTCTTTGATGAGAATCGGAATGCCGTGCAGCGGGCCGCGCAGTCCTTTTTCTTTTCGTTCGCGATCGAGCGCCACCGCGATCCGTTCCGCGTCGGGATTCATTTCAATCACCGCGCGAAGTGTTGGACCACGTTTGTCGATGTCGTTGATACGATCCGAGTAAAGCTCGACGAGTTTTTGTGAGGTATAGCGGCCTGCCTGCAGTGCCTGTTGCAGATCGCCGAGGGTTACTTCGTCTAAGTCGTATGCCTGGGGAGCGGATCGATTTTCAGCGGCGACAGTGGAGATCGGATTAGCGATCGCCGCAACGCCGGCGAAGGCTGTTGTTTGGAGGAACTGGCGGCGTTTCATGATTCTAAAAGATGTCTCAGGATCTACACGATGTAAACCCTGAGACGCTGTATTTATGGTTGACGCGAGACCTTGAATGAGTTGAAGAACCGATTCGTGGTGACGGTATCGTCAGTTCCTTTTGGTGTGCCGATAACTATCTGATAAGGCCGGCGACCAACCATGTAAACTCGCGACTTGAAAAGCCGGTCGGCTGTCTCCGCCGTGAACTCGATTGCCGAGTGCCCGTCGATCATGGTCGGGCGAGTGGTCAGCAGCTTCGCACTGATACCTTTGACGAAGTTATCGCGATTCGCTTCGAGCTCGGCCTGGCGGTTGAAGTTGAAGCTGGGGTCGTAATCAACCCAGCCAATCAGGTAAACGCTGACTGTGTCGCGCACGACAAAGAGATGCGTAGTGTAGGGACCATGCTGACTCGGCGTGGTCTGAACCTGCTCCTCCGGAATTTCCGGCATCAGGACTGTGAATTTTCCGGCCTCGGATGTAAATCTTGCCCAGCCGCTGCTGTCGGCGACGTTTGCGGGTGGAGGCGTGGCGTTGGGGGTGCTGGGTGGTCGTTTGGTATGTTCCTGGGCGTTGACAGAAAAGCTCAACCCGAGGGCGACTATGGCGATTGCCAAAATTCTTGTCATATGTTCTGGATATCCCTTCAAGGTTCGGGTCTAGTCGTAAGGCTTATACAGACTGGTAGGTTTGATAGTCAATCGACTTTTTCGCGGGCAGAAGTATAACCCAAGGTTGGCGTTCTGGTGCAGGCGGATGGCAGGAAATCGCCGGCGCCTGTAAGCTATCGGGTCATGCCAAAGCTGGTTGCGATTGTGGGCCGTCCAAATGTCGGGAAATCTACCCTCTTCAACCGTCTCATCGGTGAACGACGAGCCATCGTCGGCGATGAACCGGGAATCACTCGTGACCGGATTTACGGCGAGGTCGAATGGGCGGGAAGCCGATTCTCGCTGATCGACACCGGCGGCATTGTCCCGGACGATGACGCGGTAATCCCTGCAAATATTCTCAAGCAGGCCGGAATGGCGATCGCTGAAGCCGGCGTGCTGATCTGGGTGGTCGACACACGCACCGGCGTCACACAACTTGACGAAGAACTCGCCGCTCTCCTTCGTGGCACCGGAAAACACGTACTGGTAGCCGCTAACAAGAGTGATTCCGCCAGACTCGAGAGCGACAGCACCGAATTTTTTCGCTTCGGGTTTGAAAATGTTTATCCAGTATCGGCGGAGCAGGGAATCGGAATCGGTGATCTACTCGATAACGTTGTGCAACTGCTCGACTCCGGTGATCACGATGCGCATTCCGATGAAGCCACGACGCCACGCGAGTTGCGACTGGCAATTGTTGGTCGACCTAACGTCGGCAAGTCGTCACTGCTGAATCGGATTCTGGGTGAAGACCGCGTGATCGTATCCCCCGTAGCAGGTACGACGCGGGACGCGATTGACACGGTACTGCAAACGCCGGAGCGCAACTTTCGTCTCGTCGATACGGCAGGTATTCGCCGCAAGGGCAAGACGGATGAAATGGCGGAGAAGTTATCGGTGATCATGGCGCGCAAGAGTCTTGAGCGTGCCGATGTTGCGATCGTTTTGGTTGATGCGCTTGAAGGAGTTACAGCACTCGATGCGAACATTGCCGGTTACGCGGTGGAAGCAGGTTGCTCGATCATCATTGCCGTTAATAAGTGGGATGTTGTTAAGGATAAGGACACCAGTACGCCATTCGAGTTTGAACGTGAACTCCGTGACAAGATGAAGTTTTTGGAGTGGGCGCCGGTGATTACGATTTCGGCGTTGACCGGGCAGCGTGTCGATAAGATTTTGTCGCTAGTTTTGAAAGCCGACGAAGCTCGCAATCGCAGAATTCCCACTTCACAACTCAACGATTTCTTTGAGCGTGCGATCGCGCAGCCGCGTGGTGGTACTGCGCCGTCTCCGGCTAAAGGCGGCATGTCGCGACTGAAGGTTCAGTACTTAACGCAGGTCAGTCTGCGGCCACCGACGTTTGTCGTTTTTACTTCGGGCGGCAAGCCGGGATTGCATTTTTCATACGAGCGGTATCTGTTGAACCGCTTGCGCGAAGAGTTTGATTTCTTCGCGACGCCGTTGCGGATCATCGAGAAACACAAGAAGCGTTCTCGCAAAGGCGCGAAAACATAACAAATATTTCTCACGCGGCGGCGCGGCGACGCAACGGAAACCCAGGTCTGCCGCTGCGTCGTTGCGCCCGCCGCGTAAGAAATCCTCGTTTCAAATGCTCCCAAATCTTAAGTTCAAAGTTGACGCCCAGTCAGGCGAAGCACGCGCGGGCGTTCTGACTACTCGCCGTGGTCCGATAGAAACACCGGTGTTCATGCCTGTTGGTACCGCCGGCACCGTCAAAGGCATTCGCTTCGAAGAACTTGAATCTCAAGATCTCGATGCGAAAATTATTCTCGGCAACACTTATCACCTGTGGCTACGCCCCGGAATCGACGTGATCAAGGCAGCCGGCGGACTTCATCGGTTCATCGGCTGGGATCGCGCGCTACTCACTGACTCGGGCGGTTTTCAGGTTTGGAGTTTGGGCGCGCTCCGAAAGATCTCCGAAGAAGGAACCGAATTTCGCTCACATGTGGATGGCTCGCCGAGGTTTCTGTCACCCGAAGTCTCAATGGAAGTTCAGGCCGCGCTTGGTTCCGACATCGTGATGGTCTTTGACGAATGCGCACCCGGCGATGCGTCTCACGAAGAAACCGAGCGTAGTATGAATCTGACCGCTCGCTGGGCAAAGCGTTCGAAAACAGCGTTTGATCGCCTCCAAGTTGAAGGTTTTGACACCGGTCGCTGCGATGCCGCCGAGTTGAGCGGAGCGCAGGCGCTCTTTGGCATTATTCAAGGTGCCGGTCATCTCGATCTGCGACGAAGCAGTTTGGAACAGACTGTAAATATCGGCTTTGATGGCTATGCCATTGGCGGGTTGAGTGTTGGTGAAGAGAAGTCGGTGATGTTTGACGTGATCGAAGACGTCGCGCCGCGCATGCCCAAAGAAGCTCCAAGATATCTGATGGGAGTCGGAACGCCTGAAGATCTCGTCGAAGCTGTAGCCCGTGGGATAGACATGTTTGATTGTGTTTTACCTACTCGCAACGGACGAACCGGTCAGGCTTTTACGTCACGCGGCAAACTGAACATTAAGAATGCGCAATGGACGAACGACGATCGCCCGCTCGACGAAATGTGTAATTGTTCGGTCTGCCAACGTCATTCGAGAGCCTATTTGCGTCATTTATATATGTCCCGGGAGATACTGGCGAGCATCCTCCTGACCCACCATAATCTGGCCTTCTTCCTTGACACCATGCGAGGTGTAAGGCAATCTATCCGGTCTGGCGATTTCCCAAAATTTCGGCGTGATTTCACCGAGCGGCTGGGTGCGAATGGTGAATAATGGTTCGCGAGCTGGCCGCCTCTGCTTGTTCAGTCGAAATTGAAACGGGAGATCGAGGTCAAATCCTTCGAAAAATAACAAAATGTTTACTTTACTGATTTTCTTGCAGGGCGGTTTAGGTGGACTCGCGCAACTTCTTCCCCTCGTCCTTATCATCGCCGTTTTTTACATGCTATTAATAAGGCCTCAACAGAAGCGGCAAAAACAGTTACAGGAAACAATTGCCGGCCTCAAAATTGGGGATCGAGTTGTGACTACCGGTGGCATCATCGGCCGGATCACGACGGTGAAGGATTCGAGTTTTCTGATTCTCACCGCCGAGAAGTCGATGCTTGAAATTGCTCGTTCAGCGATAGCTGACATTGATCCCGAAGCAAAACAGCCAAACGCATAATTTAGATTTCCGCAATGAAGAAAAAGAACCTTCTTACCCGCGTAATTATCATCTCTGTTGTAACCCTGATTGGTCTGTATCTGGTAATTGGTCCGCGACGTCGTCCAACTTTGCAGGACTTTACCTGGTCGGGCATCAAGAAATCGCTGGCCTCGAACATCCAGTTGGGACTCGACCTCCAGGGTGGTTCGCACCTGGTGATGCGTGTAAAGACGGAGGAATACCTGCGCCGGTTAACTGAAGAAAACTCCGTGGCGGCACAAAACGCCGCACGAGACGCAGGATACGAGGTCAAAAGTGGCGGCGCCACAGCCGGCACCGGTAATCACCGCATCAGTGTTCAGTTGGCAGACCCGTCGAAGGCTGCTGAAGCCAAAGAGGCAATCGAAAAGAAAGTCGAACTTTTCGACACCTCAATTTGGTCTTACTCGCAATCCGGCGACCAGTTGACCTGGCAGATGACTTCCGCGGCCGAGCGATTGCTCGCCGACAATGCGACCAATCAGGCGCTGAACATTATCGACAGTCGTATCAATGCCCTCGGCGTGGTCGAACCAACCCTCCAAACACATGGCGCGCAAAGTTCACATCAGATACTGCTGCAAATGCCCGGTGTACAGGATCCGGAGCGTATTAAGCTGGTTTTGAAGGGCGAATCGCGACTGATGCTGGTCCACGTGATCGGCCCGCCTTATCCTGCGGGGTCAAGCAGCTATCCGACTCGTGAAGCGGCAATCGCATCGCTCAATAGCGGTGGCACGATTCCGCCCAATCGCGATGTATTGCCCTATAAAGAACGGGCCGAGAAAGCGGTCGATGGCACCGAAGTGGAAAAACCAACACAGTATGTGGTGGTTGAGATCCCGGCAATCATCGATGGCAGCGAGTTGAGAAACGCCAACGCGATACCGTCACAGGGCGGCCGCGCTGACGATTATGAGATCAACTTCGCGCTGAAAAAGTCTGGGGCTGACAAGTTTGGCGCCTGGACCGGCGCCCATGTAAACGAATACATGGGAGTGGTGCTCAACGGCGAAGTCAGGTCAATCGCGTATATCAAATCGCAGATCTTTGATTCAGGACAGATAACCGGCCGGTTTACTAAGCAAACTGCTGAAGATCTGGCGCTGACGTTGCGTTCTGGAGCGCTACCGGCGCCCATTGAGTATCTCGAAGAACGGACGGTTGGACCAAGCCTGGGGCAGGATTCGATTCGTTCCGGCGTTAGAGCGTCACTCGTGGGTCTCGCTCTTGTCGTGGTCTTCATGCTCTTTTATTATCGCGGCTCCGGCGTTAATGCCGTGGTGGCGTTGATTCTGAACATGATCCTGATGTTGGCGGGATTGATCGTTTTTGGCGCCACGCTGACGCTTCCGGGCATCGCCGGCATCATTCTGACAATCGGTATGGCCGTCGACTCTAACGTGCTTATTTTTGAACGCATTCGTGAGGAGTTACGGGCCGGGAAGACTATTCCGTCGGCTGTGGACGTCGGTTTCCAACGCGCTTTCATTACAATTATCGATACTCACGTCACTACGATCGTTTCGTCGATGTTTCTGTTCGTGTTTGGCACCGGACCGATCCGCGGCTTTGCCGTGACGCTGGTAATCGGACTGCTGGTTAACCTGTTTTCGGCAGTTTATGTGTCGCGCACGATCTTTATCTGGTTGCTATCACGCAAGCGAGTGGAGTCGCTGAGTATTTAGAGATTAATCATGTTTCAAGTCCTTCAAGATATAAATGTTGACTGGCTCGGTAACCGAAAAGTGTTCATCGCCATTTCGGTGATCATCATGCTGGCCGGTTTGGGATCCGCAATTTTTCGGCAGGCCGTCGGCGGTCAGGCCTTTAACCTCGGCGTTGACTTCAAAGGTGGAACGGTAGTAACAGCGCGTTTCAAACAGAAACCGTCCGAGGATGCAATCCGCGAAGCCCTCGCAAACAAAGGCGTTGGCGATGCAGTCGTGCAGGGCGTAACTGATCGACAAGACACCGTTCTGATAAAAGTGCCACTCGAAGGCGAAGGCGAGGACGGCAGAAAGCGAGTCAAGGAAGCACTGGCGACTTTCGGCGCCGAGGCTGCTGCGACCTCTGAATTGGAAGCCGATCCAAACGCTGCGTTTAAGATCGTTGGTACTGACGCGGTGGGCGCCATTGCCGGTGCACAACTGCGAAACAAAGCTATCGCGGTAACACTCGCGGCCCTGGTTGGAATTCTTGTCTACATTGCCTTTCGTTTTGAGTGGACCTACGGTGCTGCCGCTGTGATCGCAGTGTTTCACGACGTGCTGGTAACGCTGGGTTTCTTTTCGATTTTCCAGATCGAAATCAGTCTCAACGTAATCGCGGCACTGCTGACGCTGGTCGGATTTTCGGTGAACGATACGATCGTGGTGTTTGACCGCATCCGCGAGAATCGGAAGCTTCATCGTCGCGATTCGCTCTATAAGATCACTAACGACGCCATCAACCAGACTCTTTCACGCACTGTGATTACAAATGGTCTGGTGTTTTTATCGGTGCTGGCGCTGGTGGTTTTTGGTGGAGACGTTTTGCGAGCCTTTTCGCTGGCATTGTTTATCGGCGTAATCTTCGGAACGTATTCTTCAATCGCGATTGCGAGCCCGATCATGGTGTGGTGGGAGCAGCGATTGGAAGCAGCGAACCGTGCGGCAGCATTGAGTTTTAATAAACCAAGAGTTATGAAGGCGGCAACCGGCGCGAAACAGAGTTTTCGTGATGCTTCAAAGCCCTTGCATTAATAGCGGTCACTGCCATCTTTACAAGATCGAAATAAAGCACTACGAACAAGCTTGTTTTACATTCTTGCGGGAACATTTTGGTCAATTTCGGTGTCTTATTTGCGCTTGACTTTGAAACGTCTTGCGGACTAGACTGCGACCGTTGCTGGCCAATTAAATATCTCAAGTGTCGACCCCGCAGTGTGTTTGTTAAGCAGGAAGTTGGGTGCGGCGGCGGTGTGTTGAGCGGGCCGGCGAGTTAAAAATTTCTCGCGCAGCGGCTTTCCAATTCTAAATTCGGTGTTGCTCAATATCGCAGGAGCTGCTGTTTCCCCTTCAATCATTGACGGAACACAAGCGGTTTTTAAATCGACATTTGCGAGGCAATTACTGCTTATAAAACCGTAACCCCTGATCCATTTGGCGCCGGAGTCGGAGGATAAATATCAATGTTCGATAATCTGGTTGAATCTAGCTCGCACGCAGGTGATATCACGCGGAAGGGCTCATTTATTGGTGTCACCCTGGCGATTTACGTGGTGCTGGGCATAGCTTTCTTTGTTGCCGGAATCTACTGGTACGACGCGCATCTCGGTGACATGGAGCTCGAGCTGACTACGCTCGTGGCTCCGGTGCCCGTACCGCAAGTGCAAAAAGAGGTTGAGCAAAAGCAACAGGAAGCGAAACCTACCAAGGTTGAGCAGAATGTGGACGTACGCAGAGAGCTGATCGCAGACGTTACGCGAACCGAATTGGTTCCGAAGGAAGTTTCTGCCAAGGCCAGCGACGTGCCACCGGTCAGACGTGGTGTTCAAACCATCCTTGGCAGCAGCGATTCTAGTGCCGCGGCGCCGATGGTCGCCGGACCGGGAACCGGTACTGTGACTACGGGTCCCACCAAAGTTGACGTTGTCGACGACGCGCCTCCACCGGAGGTCAAGCCAACTCCGCCCCGCGCTCCCATTTCCGGCGGAGTTCTCAACGGCAAAGCCATCAGTCTGCCAAAACCAGGTTATCCACCGATTGCCAGGGCTGCTCGTGCTTCAGGCACGGTAGTCGTGCAGGTGCTGATCGATGAAAACGGCAACGTGGTTTCGGCAAGTGCCGTATCGGGGCATCCGCTCTTAACGGCGGCTGCTGTAGGTGCTGCGCGTCAAGCGAGATTCTCCCCAACCAAGCTTTCGGGGCAGCCAGTTAAAGTTACCGGAGTGATCCAGTACAACTTCGTGGCGCAATAACTGCGGAGAGCTTTGTCCGTGTCGCCGCGGTTACCGTGGGCCGTCCCGGCGTCTCTGCTTGCTATCAATCTAATAAAACCTTTTGGAGGGGTTTACCGTGACAATTCTAATGAGTGTTTTAGGAACCAAGGTTCTCGGTCTCTTTTTGCTGTTGCAGGAAGCCGCAGCCAGCCCGGAGGCCTCGGGCGCCGATCACTTCAGCCTGACCGCGATGATCAAGAGCATGGGCGGCGTGGCTATCGCCGTCGTTGTCGTGCTGCTGATCATGTCGGTTTACTCGATCGCGATCATGGTTGAGCGTTACCTGACCTACTCCGCGGCAAAGAAGCAGTCGCGCGAGTTTGCGCCGCGCGTAGCTCAGGCGTTGAAGAACGATCGCATCGAGGAAGCGATCAACATCAGCGACAAGCACCGCAAATCGCACCTGGCAATGGTTGTCAGCAGCGGCTTGCAGGAATTCCGGGCTCATGAGGCTTCGACGGATATTTCAGGCGACGAAATCGATGCGTCGAAGAGAGCCCTGCAGCGCGCGATCGCGATCAAGACCGCCGAGTTCAAACGCGGCCTTTCCGGTCTGGCCACCATCGGTTCCACGGCGCCGTTCGTAGGCCTCTTCGGAACCGTGTTCGGCATCCTCAACGCTTTCCAGGGCATGAAGAACGCAGAGTCAGCCGGTATCGCGGCAGTCGCGGGCGGAATTTCGGAAGCGTTGTTTACCACCGCGCTCGGTTTGTTGGTGGCGGTGCCCGCGGTGTGGCTGTTCAACTATTTTACCGGCAAGGTCGATGGCTTTGTCGTCGAGATGGACAACTCGGCCTCGGAATTGGTCGACTACTTCATCAAGAACCGGACGAAACAGTTGAAGGCGTAAAGCGACTGTAAGCATGAACGCCGAATGGTGAACCCTGAGGTGCGGCGCGCGCGCCGCACAAGCGTTTACCGGAAGTGAAGTAAAAGGAGATCAGTTATGGCAATGTCAGGTGGAGCCGGTCCAGGCGGGCTCCAATCAGAGATTAACGTCACCCCGATGGTCGACATCATGTTGGTGTTGCTGATCATCTTCATGGTGATTACGCCGTTTCTGCAACAGGGCATCACGGTTACCCTGCCCAAGAACATGAACAACCCGGATATCGATCCGAACATTATCAAAGAGTCGTCGATCGTGATCTCGATTCCCGCTGACGGCAAGTACTACGTCGGCAAGCAGGAACTCGCGAAGGAGCAGTTGGCGGAAAAAGTCGATACGATGCTCAAGGGAATTAAGAACGAGCATGACCGGATCGTTTACATCAAGAGTGGCGTTGGCGTCAGCTACGGCGACGTCGTAAACGTTATCAACGAGGTCCGTAAACTCGGCGTCGATAAAATCGGATTAGTGGCTGACAAGAAGAAGAAAGGCGCAGCCGCAGCCGCCCCGGCGACCTAGTAATTGGATTTAAGAACGAGGAGAAAACGTAGATGTCCGCAGTGGGTGATCATGATATCGAGAAAAGAAGCACTACCACGGCCCAGCCGTATATTAACGTCACTCCGTTGATTGACGTTTTGCTGGTGCTGCTCATCATCTTCATGGTAGTCACGCCCTTAAAGCCAAGCCGGTTCAAAGCTGATATTCCGACCCAGCGGGATCCCAACGAAGATCTGAGCCAACTGAAACCCAACCCGTTAACACTGGTCGTTTCAATTGCTCCGGATCTCTCGATCAAGCTGAATCAGGATAATTTGGGTTCGGTGAATGATACGACACCGTTGGCCCAGAAATTGGCTCAGGTGTTTGCGCAAAGAAAGGACCAGCGCGCGTATAAAGTAGGAATGGAAACGCGCTCTGATCTTAAGGAAGATGACCGCATCGAAAAGACGGTGTTTGTCAAAGCTCCGCGAGCGACCAAGTATGGTGACGTCGTAAAAGTCATCGATGCGATCAAGGGAGCAGGTGCGAGTCCGGTCGGATTACAAGTTGACGATCTGCCATAGTTAAATAAAGTGATCGGCTCGAGCCGCGTGCCGGCCCAGAACTCGTTAGGCTGCATGCTCACGCCAATCATATAAATTGGAGTCACGCATAAATGAAACTCTCTCAGACCAGGATCGCCATCGTTTTGGCGGTCCTTGTTGCCACTACTTCCGGGTGCGGAGTTATCAATCGAATCAGATCCAAGAACCAGTTGAACGAGGCCGCCCGCGCTTACCGCGAAGGTAAATTCCTGCAAGCTGAGCAGCATTCAAGGGAAGCGGCCGCATTGGATCCTGACAACAAGACGGCCCCGATGTTTATCGCGCGCACGATTCACGCTCAATATCGTCCCGGCGTACAGGCGCCGGAAAATGTCGCTAAGGCTCAGCAGGCAATCGAGGCTTATCAGCAGATTCTCGCCAAGAACCCTAATGATGACGAAGCCTACAAGGCGATCGCTTATCTCTATGGCGCAATCAAAGACGAAGACAAGTTGAGACAATGGATCACCGCCCGCGCCAATAGCGATGCTGCTGAACCGGACAAGCGAGCGGAAGCTTTCGTCGTGCTTGCCAGTAAGGATTGGGATTGCTCCTTCAAGATCACCGAACAGCAAGGCGTCAAAACCACCACGATTGATCCCACCAACAACAAGGCCACCATCAGTTATAAAAAACCAAAAGAGCCGAAGGATTTTGACCATGCTCAGGTGTGCGTAAAGCAGGGATTGATCGAGGCCGAAAGCGCCATCAAGTTTGATCCAAATAACGAATCGGCCTGGTCGTACAAGACCAACCTGCTCCTCGAAGCTTCCAAGCTCGCGGAGATGGATGGCCAGACGGAGCAAAAAGCTCAGTATCAGAAAGATTACGAAGCCGCTCTGAAGCGCACCACTGAACTCAGCGTCGCGAATCAGAAGCGCAAGGAAGAAGAAGCCAAACAGGCTGCTTCACCACCCAAGGGCTAAAGCTTCAAGCCCGTTTCCCGCAAAGGCGCAAAGACGCAAAGGATGAATTGATTCCTTTGCGTCTTTGCGCCTTTGCGGGAAAAGTTGTTTACCTTTCGTTTTGTTATAATTTTCGCGACGACGAATGATTCGAATTGAGGACATAGTCGAGAAGGTCGCTGCCAACCACGCGCAGGCCGATCTTGATCTACTCCGGCGCGCTTACCTGTTCTCGGCCAGAGAACACAAGGGACAAAAGCGTGCTTCCGGTGAGTCGTACCTGGTCCATCCGCTCGAAGTGGCCAACATTCTCGCCGATATGAAACTCGACGAAGTCAGTGTTGCCACCGGCTTGCTGCACGATGTGGTGGAAGACACGCTCGTCGATCTCGACACGATTCGCCGTTACTTCGGCGAAGACATAACGCATCTGGTCGATGGTCTCACCAAGATCGCTCAGATCAGCAACATTTCGCGTGAAGAACAGCAGGCAGAGAACGTTCGCAAGATGTTGCTCGCCATGGTCGACGACGTTCGCGTGGTGCTGGTGAAGCTTGCCGATCGCCTGCACAACATGCGTACGCTGCATTATCTGAACCCGGAGAAGCGAAAGCGTATTGCCCAGGAAACGATGGACATCTTCGCTCCGATCGCTCACCGGCTCGGTATGGGTAAGCTTCGCGGAGAGCTCGAAGATCTTGCGTTCCGTCACCTGCATCCCGACGACTACCGCGAACTTGCCGAACAGCTGGAAAAACGACGGCCCGAAAATGAAGCGTTCTTGAAGAATCTCACTGCACGTATCGAGCAGAAGATGAACGAATCGGAAGTTCCCGTCGTGCACGTTGAGGGCCGCGTCAAACGTCTCTATTCAATCTGGAAGAAACTGCGAGCGCAGAAGATTAGTTTGGACCAGGTTTACGATCTCGTTGCCGCTCGGATTATCACGCCGAACGAAGTGCGTCACTGTTATGCCGCACTGGGCGTGGTCCACAACAACTGGAAACCAGTCCCCGGTCGCATTAAGGATTGGATCGCGACTCCGCGCGACAACCTGTACCAGTCGTTGCACACCTCGGTAATCGGGTCCAACGGCCAATCATTCGAAGTTCAGATTCGCACCGAGGAGATGCATCACGTTGCCGAAGAAGGTGTGGCCGCGCATTGGAAATACAAAGAAGGCAAACGTGGCGCGCGCGATGACGATCAGGCGCTGCAGGCATTGCGATCGCTGGTTGAGTGGACGCAGGAAGTAAAAGATTCTAAAGACTTTCTCGATTCGCTCAAGCTCGATCTCTACCCCAAAGACGTTTATGCCTTCACGCCGATGGGGAAGGTCATCCAGTTGCCGCGCGGCGCGACGCCGGTTGATTTTGCGTACATGATCCACTCGGAAGTGGGAAACACCTGTACCGGTGCTCGTATCAATAGCCGCATGGTCCCGCTGCGCAGCCAGATACAGAATGGCGATATGGTTGAGATCATTACGTCGTCGAATTCTCATCCTTCTCGCGATTGGTTGAACTTTATTGTCACGTCGCGCGCGCGATATCGTGTGCGCCACTGGGTGTCGGAGCAGCAGCGGACCGAGTCGATTGAGATTGGTCGCAAGCTGTTCGAAAAAGAAGCCTCGCGCTTCCAGCTTTCGCCGAAGAAGTTGTTGAACGACACAGATCCCACAATGAGGCGGATTGCGAGTGATTACGGTTACGGGCGCGTGGATGATCTGCTGGCGGCTATCGGCTACGGGAAACTCGTTCCGCGCAACGTGATCGCGAAGTATCTTGGACCAGAGCAGTTTGAGCAGCTTGATAAACAGAAAGAATCTCGCCTCAGAAGCGGTGTACGCGCCGTCAAACGCCTCATCCGATTGGGTGACGATTCAATCCTGGTGCGTGGTGTTGATGATTTGATGGTGACGCGTGCCCGTTGCTGCAATCCGCTGCATGGCGAAGAAATCATCGGTTATGTAACTCGCGGCAAAGGTGTAGCAGTGCACACCACGCGATGCAAAAACGTAACTCAGTTAATGGTGAATCGCGAACGGATTGTTGAGGTTGAATGGGCTGGGCGACCGGAGAAAACTGCGTACGCGGTGAAGTTGCTGGCGATTACCGAAAACCGCACCGGCATGATCGCGGGAATAACCGGCGCGATCTCGGATATGAAAACCGGCATTCGAGATGCACGAGCTTCAGTCGCGTCAGACGAGCGCGGCCACATCGAAGTAACAGTTGAAGTATTCGATGTTAAGCACCTCGATCGGGTCATTGGCTCGATCAAGGGCGTTCCCGGCGTCCTCGACGTGGAACGAATGCAAGGCGTCGCATGAGTGCAATTGTTGGATTTCTCTGTGCAACCTTTGTGTTCTCTGTGCCTCTGTGGTTACAGCAATGCGCGACACAACAACCACAGAGGCACAGAGAATACAAAGGTTGCACAGAGAAGAGTTTGAATGAGAGCTGTTGCGTGGGTGGCATGGTTATTAACGATCTGCTAGAATCCCGCCTTTGTTTTGAGGGTGTTTACTCCTGTGAGAGAACGAATCCAAACTGAAAATGCACCGGCCGCGATTGGACCTTATTCGCAGGCCATTAAGGCAAATGGCTTTGTGTTTGTTTCGGGCCAGATCCCGATCGATCCGCTTTCCGGTGAGTTTGTCGCCGGTGGCATTGCGGAACAAACCGCGCAGGTCTTGAAGAACCTTGCCGCGGTGCTCGAAGCCTCCGGAAGCAGCCTCGGCCAGGTTGTGAAGACGACTGTGTTTTTGGCGGACATGAAAGAGTTTGCGGCGATGAACGAGGTCTATGCGACCTTTTTCCCGAGCCCGCCTCCGGCGAGAGCTACGGTCGCTGCGGCTGGATTGCCGCGGGATGCAAGGGTTGAAATTGAGGTGGTAGCGCTGGTTTCCGAATAGAGTTTTCGGAATAAAACAACCGGCACCGAGAGTGCCGGTTGGAGGTTGACTGAATTAACAGGGAAGGGCTCAGGCAGCTTTAGAGACTTTGCCCGCCTTGATGCAGGTTGTACAAACCTTCATCCGGTGCGCGCCACCCTGCGGTTTCGCCACGCGAATCGACTGTAGATTCGGATCGAATCGACGCTTAGTGCGATTGTTTGCGTGCGAAACATTGTTGCCGAATTGTGGTCCTTTACCGCAGACTTCGCAACGTTTGGCCATTTTTCTTCAACCTCCAGAATTTCTTGGGTTTCTTTCCGGCGTTTCCGGCATCATACGGTTTGCAATCTTGCCGTAATCAGAAACCAAGTCTTATAGCAAACGCTTTTCCGGGTCGTCAAGCCGCGACTCTGGAGACGGTGCCGTAAGCGTTGAATTCAGTAGTCGTCTGTTAAAGGAGCAGAGTTAAAGTGCGCAACATCGCAAAAGTTCTTGCCGTAGGTGGTTTGGTCGTGGCGGGCCTCGTCGTGAATGGCTGTAGTTCAGGCCCATCGGAAGCTAATGACAGCATGGTGGCGGCAACCGTTAATGGCCGCAACATTATGCTTTCGGAGGTTGAGCGCGGCGTGAACCGGCAAACTCAGGGGAATCCGGCTGCGCTGAACCAGCTACAAATGGCCCAGGCCAGATTGACGGTGCTGGGCAATCTCATTCAACGCGAAGTGCTGTTTCAACGCGCTGAACGGGAGAAGGTTCTTCCTACTGACGCTCAGATTGATGGCGTCATCGCCACCCAAAAGCAGAATTCCGGCATGACGCAGGAAGACTTCGACAAGAGTTTGA
Source organism: uncultured Acidobacteriota bacterium (assembly GCA_963708055.1). Classification (GTDB taxonomy): domain Bacteria; phylum Acidobacteriota; class Blastocatellia; order Pyrinomonadales; family Pyrinomonadaceae; genus PSRF01. The sequence continues at coordinate 6,360,812 of OY970193.1, forward strand.
AGGCGCAGAACATGTCGATGGAAGCGTTACGTGACGAAGCAAAGAAGGATTTGGCAATCTCCGCTCTTCAGGACAAGTACAACGGAAAGATTGACATCAGCGATCGCGAAGTCGAAGAGTTCTACGCGACCAACCGCGAGTCGTTCAAAAACGAGCGTGGCGTTTCGTTGGCCATGATCATGGTGGACCCTGCCGATAACAGCTCCACGGGCATCAAGGACGACGCCAAAAACGAAGCCGATGCGAAGTTGAAGATCGACAATATTTATCAACAGCTTCAGGGTAAAGCCGACTTCGCCACCGTTGCTCGGGCGCGTAGTGAAGACATCAATTCATTGCGAGCGGGCGGCGACATCGGTTTCGCAACCGAGGACGATCTGAAGAGCAACAACTTCCCGGCAGACCTGGTCGGAAATCTTTTTGGTCCAATGCAGGTCGGTGATTACACCCAGCCGGTGCGTTTCAGCAGCGGCAAATGGTACGTTTTCAAACTGGCCGAGAAACGGTTGTCCACCGAGAATCTTACGCTTGAGAGTCCGGGAGTGAGGCCGCAGATTACCCAGGCTTTGACCAATCAGCGCAAGCAGATTCTGAATGCGGCGTTGCTGGAAACGGCGATGAATGATGCCAAGATCACCAATCATCTCGCCACTAACATGTTGAGCAATCCAAGTAATCTTGGTTTGCGTCCGGCTGGAAGCGCAGCCACCACGCCTGCAACTCAAGCGCCGACGCAGGCTCCGACACAGCAACCGGCAGCGAGCCCTGCGGCAACTTCATCGGGCACAACTTCCGTGAAGCCCGCGGCATCGCCAGGACAGAAGTAAAGTTTTTTGTTCACGCAAAGACGCAAAGTCGCAAAGCTGCTTTCGATCACTTCGAAAACCCTTTGCGACCTTTGCGTCTTTGCGTGAAAATTTGTCGTAATGCTATTTCGTCTCTCAGAAGTTTATAAATCTTACGGCGCTCAGGATGTCCTTCGCGGCACTACCTTACAGATAAATCCTGGCGAGCACGTGGGTCTCGTCGGTCGAAATGGCGCCGGCAAGAGCACGATCTTTCGCCTGGTTAGAGGTGAAGAGACAGCCGATCGTGGCGACGTGGTGCGAGCGCGTGGGGTGAAGCTTGGCCTGTTGGACCAGCACGTTCACTTCAAGCCTGGTTCCACTGTTCATGAGTCGGCCCTGGCTGCGTTTGGCCGGCTGCAACAGATCGAGCATGAGATGCACGAGCTCGAGCATCGCATGGCCGAAGCCGGCAACGACCTCGAAAAGATCCTCGAACGCTACAGCGATCTACAACACGAATTCGAACACGAAGGCGGGTTCGAATACACCGCCAAAGCCGAAGCCATTCTTCAGGGACTTGGTTTTGACCGCGAGATGTGGTCGCTCGAAACCGAGAAACTTTCCGGTGGCCAGCAGAATCGTCTCGGGCTCGCCTGTCTGCTGTTGTCATCGCCCGATGTGCTGTTGCTCGATGAACCTACCAACCATCTCGATGTTAATGCTGTTGAATGGTTGGAAGAGTTTCTGCAGACATACCCGAGCGCGTACGTGATTGTCAGTCACGATCGTTACTTCCTCGATCGATGTTGTCGCCGGATCATCGAACTCGAAAACGGTCGGGCTGCCAGCTACACCGGCAACTATTCAGATTATCTGGTCGAACGCGAAGAACGTCGCGAAGCGCAACAGCGTGCTTACGACAACCAGCAACAACTGATTGCCAAGACGCAGGAGTTCATTCGACGAAACCTCGCCGGGCAGAAGACTAAACAAGCTAAATCGCGGCGCAAGATGCTCGAGAAGCTCGAGCGCATCGATGCGGTGCGACAGGACCAGTCGTCAGGTGACTTTCGTCTGCAGGCTATCGAACGCACTGGAAACCACGTGCTGACTGCTCTTGATGTAGCGGTCGGCTATCCGGAGAAGTTGCTGGCCAGCGGCATCTCATTTTTATTGCGGCGCGGTGAGTGTTTGGGGATCATTGGTCCAAACGGTTCCGGCAAGACCACGTTTTTGAAAACGATACTGAACAAACTCTCACCGCTTGACGGCGAAGTTCGCTGGGGTACCAAGGTTCAGATCGGGTACTACGCGCAGCAACTCGACGATCTCGATGATCGCAACGAGATCATCATGGAGTTGCGTCGCGTGGCGCCTTCGACCGCCGCTGCCGGTGAACTGCGGTCATTTCTGGCGAAGTTTCTTTTCTTCGGAGACGACGTCTACAAACACGTACGAGATCTTTCCGGTGGCGAGAAGGGCCGGCTTGCGCTGGCGAAGTTGATCTACTCACGCGTGAATGTGTTGGTACTCGATGAACCGACCAACCATCTCGACATCCCTTCTCGCGAAGCGCTTGAAGAGGCGTTGTCGGCGTTTGAAGGGACCATCGTTACGATCAGTCATGATCGTTACTTTCTGGATCGGGTTGCGACGCAGATCCTTGCGCTCGATGGTGCCGGTGGTGCTGAGCACTACGACGGCGATTACACTGGGTATCACGATTGGAAGTTGGGACTGGGTGGAGTTGCAGCACCCGTCGAAGTGAACGAAGCCATACCTGATAACTTGGTGAGTATTACCACGCCGGTAAATGTTCCGCCACCACCTCCGGAGATAAAAAAGCCGGCACCCGCTCCAAAGAAACCAGGCGTTAAGGTTGTAAAGAAAAAGAAGCCCGACGCGCGTACGCCCGAAAAAGTTGAGGCCGATATAGCTCATGCGGAACAGCGGCTCAACGAAATCTCACAACAAATGGGCACGCCCGAAGTCGCACGCGACGCCGACAAGTTGATCTCACTTAACACTGAATATCAGCAAACCGAAACACTGCTCCGCGCTCTCTACGAAGAATGGGATCGTGTGAGCCAGGAACCCGCCTCAATAAACTAAACAGTCGGGGCGGCCCTCCGTGGCCGCCCTAGCGCACGAATTTCTTGTTTCTCAACCACGCTTAGTTCCAGACTAGGGCGGCCACGGAGGGCCGCCCCTACAGCCCTCGTCTAACAAAAACTCTCCAATCTGCATAGTCATTGATACGGTCTTGCTTGCCCAGAGTTTTGCAGGCGATCGCGCGACGAATTCCACATGCAGAAACCACCCATCCCTAAGGAGAATTCATATGGCTACCAAAAAAACAAGGCGCACAGGTGCCAAAGCCTCCGCCTCCACCAGCACCTCCCCCCAGGTATCCAGCAGCACTGACGAACTGCTGCTCGCGGCGCTCGAATCAGGTGGCGACCCGACGAAGACCGGCCGCTTCCTGATCACTTTCAAAGAAGGCGCCGCCGAGCAAGGTATGTCTGAACTGTCGTCCGTCAGCGGCTTCAGAACCGCCAGTGCCAACGACTTCACCGATCGCGCGGCAGTGTTGGAAGCCGCCGGTGATGCCGATGCTCTCGTGTTCCCTGAAATAGGTGTCGCCGTGGTTGGAGCCGAGGCAGCCAGTTCGCGCAGCATGACCGCTGAAGCGTCCATTGCCGAAGACAGCGCCGTTCAATCAATCGATCCTGAATACTTTATGTTTGCCGCGAGCGTGAACCCTACCGACTACATGAAGGGCGTATTGCGGATGGCCCAGGTGATCTATGCCGATCTCGGTGAAGCTCCTGCGATCGAGGAAACTGAAATCGAGACCGCCGTTTTGGGCAACACCTGGGGACTCACCGCCTGTCGCGTTCCACAAAGCACTCGCGACGGCAACGGAATCAAGGTGGCCGTGCTTGATACCGGATTTGATCTTGGTCATCCCGAATTCGCGGGACGTAGTTTCACCACGGGCTCGTTTGTGGGCCAGCCGGTTCAGGATCTACATGGACACGGAACTCACTGCACGGGCACCGCGTGTGGTCCAAAGTCGCCTCCGGGAGCGATTCAGCGATATGGGATCGGACACCGTACAGACATCTTCATCGGAAAAGTCTTGACGAACTCCGGTTCGGGAACACAGGCACAGATACTGGCGGGCATGAACTGGGCCATCGCGAACAAATGTGCCGTGATTTCGATGTCTCTTCGTGCAATGGTGCCGCCACAGCCTTCGTACACGGCTGCCGGCGCTGCGGCTTTGGCAAACGGTTGTTTGATTATCGCAGCCGCGGGTAACGACAGTCTGCGACCGAGCATCATCAAGCCCGCCGGAGCGCCGGCTAATTCGCCTACCATCATGTCAGTGGCGGCGGTGGATAGCGCGTTTAGAGTGGCGAGCTTCTCGAATGGAGGCAAGGTCGATATCGCCGGGCCGGGCGTCAACACGTTTTCATCGTGGCCGCGGCCAGTGCTGCATAACACGATCAGTGGGACCAGCATGGCAACGCCTCACGTGGCCGGTTGCGCAGCGCTTTGGGCGCAAACGAGTCCCGTACTTCGCGGTCTTGCGTTGCGCGCGCGGCTGATTGCGAGTGCCAGGCATCTGCCGTTACCAGCTTCGGATGTCGGTGCGGGGTTGGTTCAGGCGCCGTAGGTATCTCATATAGGCGTCAATGTAAGGGCGGCCACGGAAGTGCCGCCCTTACAAGTATCTTCAGGTATGATGGTGTCGAACGGGGAGGGGTAACAATGCCTGAAAAGAAAAAGTCACTGGTGATCACGACCTCGGGAAACCGATCGGTTCACGAAGTCGCACGCGATCTCAAGGATGCCGGGTTCGATGTGGAAGACGTTTTGGACGCGATCAATGTCGTGACTGGTAAAGCTTCGGATGATCAAAAGGATAAATTGCGTTCCGTCAGCGATGTAGTTGATGTCTCAGACGACACTCCCGTCGATATTGGACCACCGGATGCGAAGATCTCGTGAATGCTTGTCAGTGACTCATCGCATACACGATGACGTTCATCCCAATCTTATAGGCCACCAGACCATACTGCGCAGGGTATCGCGGATCGTTAATCCACTCCCAGGCGTCACCAAAATCGCAGTTACGCGTGAGAAAGATCATCAGCCGCCCATCCTTGTTTTCAATCCCCATGTAATGCGGCGTAACTCCGCCTTTCTCATACGTCACTCCCTGGATCAACGCCGCCACTCCGGGCACCTGGACCACCTGGTCCAAATCAAAATAACTATGAAAAATTGGATGGTTGAGAGGTAGATCTTTCACGTCGTATTCAGGAAAGATCATCTTGAGTTGCACTTGCGCCCGCTGCCACTCGATCTCGCCGTGAAAATCATCGAGAAAAAGAAAACCGCCGCGCAGCAGATATTCACGCAACGCGGCTGCTTCCACCTCCGTTAGTTCCATGTGACCCGGCTCAACAATGTACGCGAATGGATAGTCAAACAGTCGTTCGTCGGTAGCACGCAAATGCATCGGGCGGGAGGAGAGAAGCAGGTTCGTTCCGGCCCACAGATGTATACCTTCCATAAAGTTTTCATCTGCTTCCGGGAAGTCGACTCGCCAGGCGCCGCCGAAACCGTAGTTGTAAGGCGAATGAGGAGAGTCGTACACGATCCGGGCAAACGTAAACTCTCCGGCGCGATCTTGGTTTGGTTTTGGGTTAGGACGCGGGCGGTTCGGAACGATCCCCGATCCAAAATTTGGGATACGGTCCTGGCCCATGCCGGGCAATAGCGTGAGCGCAATCAGCAACATGAAAATGAGGATCGCTACTGTTTTGCGTCGGGTTGGAGACATCGGCTTCGACATCAACTAACGAGTTCGACGGAACGTTGGTTCGATCTACAAAAAATTAAGGGCGCCAGGGGAATAGTATGTGAGATTAAAGGATTAATGAAGTTGTTCATTGGTTGCCCCACACTCGAAAATCATAGGCTAATCCTAAACCACAAATAACTTACCACCTTTTATCGTCGCCCTAATCTCTTTTTCCGTAACCAGGTTATGCCGCTGTGTCTAATTAAAGGCCAGGTTATGTGCTGCATAACTCGCGGTGGGGCGTTGCCTCAAAAGTCATCTGAAGGCCACAAAGAGGCACACAAGGCACAAATGAATTCTTAGCGATAGAGGTAATCCTTAATGTTTTAGTCATTTGCGCTTTTTGTGCTGTTTTGTGGCCTACTCTCTGTCATTGAAAACGGACTTTTGAGGCAAAGCCTCGCGGCGGCACCTTAATTCTGAGTATGCTGTGGCCATGTGGAAATATATTTTGGCCGTTACTCTTTTGGTGATAGGGATTCTTGAGATCATTCTGGCGCTCCACAAAGGTCTACGTGAAGCGGTGATGCAGTCTAGTCCTTTACGTAATAAGCACGCTGAATCACCGGTGATCTTATTAGCCGGAATCTCTGCGTTAGTGACGGGAATGGGAATTCTCTTCTATGGATTATTCTTGTAGGCGGCTGGAACAGTTTACGCTAACGTTGGGCCCGGCTGTTGCCTACGCAATTACAGACAACATCGTGATTCATCGTTGATCCGAACATATAATTGCCGCTAACTCGCCGGCAGGGAAGTGTGCCCATCGTATCGGCGCACGCTGAGATTTCCTGGCTTCATGACTCGTGGTAATCTTGCAACGCGTTACGGACGCATCCGGTCCGCGGAAAGGGTAGAAGCCCACCCGTTGCAGAAAATCTTCGCGAACCTTCTTTCAGCCCGAAGAGCGGACAACGGGCGCTTCGATGAAAGGAGTTCGCCATGTCCTTCGATTCCCCAGCAGTGCCACGCCCACTTCCGGACCGTCCTAATCTTCGACACCTGAAAGATCAAGCCAAGGATCTACTCAAAACCGGCGGTGCTGAGTCGCTCACTGACGCACAGTTCAAGATCGCCCGTCTCTATGGGTTTGCAAGCTGGCCAAAGCTCAAGGCTCACGTTGAATCGTTCGCGGAGATCGGGGAGCTCAAGCATGCCATCGATACCAACGACATCGATCGCGTCAAGACCCTGATGACGCGCAATCCAGCGCTGCACAGCGCTCCACTTGGTTACGGCAAAGACGGACCGCTGACGTGGGTTGCCGAATGTCGCGTACCATGGGAATCACCGAGTCCTGCGAGGCTGGCCATGGCGGAATGGATGATCGGGCACGGATCAGACGTGCACCAGGGAGGCGATGGACCACTCATGCGGGCCGCGCTGAATGCATATCGCATCCCGATGATGGAGCTTCTCGTGGTCCACGGCGCCGATGTGAACGCCAGGTGGCACGAACATTTTCCTATCATCTTTGCGCCATGCGAATCGATGGATCCGGCCGCTCTAAAATGGCTTCTCGATCACGGTGCAGATCCGAACTGTCGCGACCATGGGTACGAGATAAGCGGCCATCAATATCCCGGCACGGCTCTCGACTACCTCATTGCGGGTTACGCGCGTTCCGAAGAACGACTGAGCGCCTGTATCGAGATCCTTCTCGAGGCCGGTGGTGCTACCAGGTACGACGTGCCGGCTGTGCTGAAACTACTACGTGGGCGGTTGGACGACTTGGCGGAGCTGATTGACGCTGATCCCGCACTCGTAAATAGGCGTTTCTCACAGCTCGATTGCGGCATGAGCGGCGGCCGCAGCCTCACGCTTCAGGGAGGAACTCTCTTGCATGTGGCCGCTGAATACGGCAACCTCGCAGCTCTCGCTCTGCTCCTGGACCGTGGGGCCGACGTCAACGCTCGCGCGACAGTTGATGATGCCGGCGTCGGCGGGCAGACGGCAATTTTTCACGCCGTAACGCAATTCAACGATTTGGGTTTGCCCGTGGCCCAGTTGTTAATAGACCACGGAGCGGACCTCTCCATTCGTGTGAAGCTTCCGGGTCATTATGAGCAGCCAGATGAGGTGATCGAATGCACGCCGTTAGGTTACGCGCGACGATTTCCCGGCGTTGAAGGAAAAACCGTAACGCTCTTGCGAGAACGAGGCGGCGTGGAGTGAGCAAACCACGTCTAAATGGGAGGAACGCGTGCATATAGCAACACGCTGATCCGCGTCCGTGATATCTACCTGTATCAACGCCTTGGTCCAGTGTAGCCTGTGAGAAGAGAACAAAGATCTGGGTACTGAGCGTAAGGTAACGGGCGATACCCAACCTGTCGCCCGTTCTTTTGGAGCAGGAGAAACGAAGGATCGACTGACTTTCGCAGTCGTTTAATTGGTTCTCACAGGCACTTTAAGATCAGTCAACTTCCGACAGGCCTTCAACTCGATCTCAGTTTTCACCATTTCAGCCTCGCGACGTAGTCTGGTGCGATATGCTGTCCCGTCAGGCGATTGCAGTTTCGCCAACGATGATACCGATTTCATCCGTGGCTCCTTGCGCGAATACCAAATAACGGCCGGGTGCCAGGTTATTCAAAGCAGCTTTCCCTTCTGCTGTCACTGCCGCGCCATAAAAACGCAACGGATCATCGACTGCCTCTCTTTCCGCTGGAACCAAATACACAAACAACAACTTCTCTGTCAGTGTGTCTCCTTTACTCAGAGCAATGTGGCCGCGCAATGACGCAGCGCCTTGCGCGAGTGTAATCGTCAATCCACTCAACTTATCCCCGGGCTTTAAAGTGGTCCAGGTGCGAGCCGCATCCAGTGGCTTCCCGGTTTTTGTACTCGCAGTCTCTGACGGCATAAACAAGACCGACTTGAGATACCAATCTTTGGCGAAGTACTGAGTAGTAAAGTAATAGCGACCCGGGTGCAGATTTTTCAACACGACGTTTCCTCGCTCGTCGGCATTAGCCGTTGGCCAGAGAAACCTGAGGGAGCGCTGTAGCGCCTCAACCCCCTGGCTTTGTGCTGAGATAAGGGTCTCAGTAAAAATGGGACGTTGCTTGTCTGTGCATTCAGTTGTCGTTGTTTCCTCCAGTGCCACGCGGCCAGTAACAGAACTCAAGGGTTGAACGACCAACTCGATACCGGTAACGTCGGCGCCTTTCACCGTGATCTGTTTAGCGTCAGAGAACATGAATTCGCCATCCGGGCGTTGAGAGACAGCGGTAATGGAGTAATCACCATCATCCACTCCCTGAAGCATAAAACCCCGGTCGTTAGGGCCTTGAGAAGCTCTCGTTTGCCATGCAGCTCTGCTACCCGAAGCCAGGAAGATGGCGAACTGGAGCGGTTGATTACCTGCGGGTCCCCTGGCGCTTCCACTGACGGCGTGACCCGACCCGCCGCGATATTGAATGTCGATGCCACTGGTTTCCGCGCCTGCACGTACCACGATCTCCCGGGCTGTGTCTCGAGTTGAGGCCGGGGCGTAAGTTGGAACGTCACTGTCAAAAGGATTTATGTCTGTCGTATATCTCGCCTCGCCCCCTCCTCCCGCCGATACGACATAGGTTCCTTCCGGTAAGCCATAGATTCGATAGATCCCTCGATCGTCGGTAAGATCTGCCTGGTTCAACGTGCCGAATGGAGACGGGGAGTTACTAGCCGCATTGACTATCTGCGCACGCACGTTTACCCGCACTACCGGGTCACCTGCTTGATTCGTAACGGTCCCTGTTATGACGCCGCCTTTGATCAGCACCAGTGTCACAGAATCACCGACATGATAGATGCCGGTCTGAGTATCATCGAGGTCGCGAAGTAGTGGAGTGTAGCCCAGAAGAAAGGCGGCGACTTGATAGCTCGCCGGTTGCAGTCCGCTCACTTCAAACTTTCCTTCACGATCTGTAGTCGCGTCTATGCTTCGAGGTTCTAGCGAGCCCAGGGGCCGGAGTATGATGCGAGCGTTAGGCAACGGCCGGCCACTTTCATTAACAACCCGGCCGCTAATCGTGCCGGCCTTCGATGTTTCTGCCGGCGGATTTTGCGCAATTGCCGGCAGCCAACAAAGCAATGCTGTTGCGAAGACGCTGGCGGAGCAAAGAACTCGTGCGTGGTAGATCATGGTGTGAGAGTTTCGGTGTCGACTAATTCAATTTCGGTTGAGGTTTGATAATCAAAGTCACTTCAGTCACCGAGTCGTCACTGACCGTTACTTGTTCTGTTTTTTCATTGGCTATCCTGTTTCGTCCAATTGTTGGTGGCGAGGCATAGCAGGAGACCGTGAGTCTATATGTGCCAGCAGGTAGTCCCTCAACAGAAAAGCGGCCCCGCGCGTCCAGTTGAGGGGATGTTTCTAATGAGTGTGTGCGTTTCGGCTGGAGATTTTCGTCGAGAGGCCAGAGTGACAGTGAGAGTTGTGAAATTGGCGGCAGGTCTCCGTCTTCAACTTTCACCTGTCCCCGAATAGCGCCGGTTAATTTTACATATTTGACTAAAACGCGAAGGCCGGCGACGTGGTCGCGGTCTTTTATGTTGATAGTCTCGAACGGAACGCCGTTGCGCTCGACACGTAGGAGTTCAAACTGCTTGCGTTTGTCGCCGAAGGAATAAATCCATAGACGAGCAATTCCACTTCGCACGCCATTGATACGGAAAGTTCCGTCCTGGCCAACCACACTTGAAGGGGAGTTGGTTAAAGCCGGGTCTTTACTTTCCACCGATGCGCTAACTCCCAAACCGCTGAGCAGGGCGGGCGATCTTTCATTGCCATCGAGCACCACCACACCTGAAAGACTGCTGCTCCTGGTCGTCTTGATGACTAAATCAGTGACATCTCGATCAACGACTTCGACCGTCATGGAGGCGGTGGGGATGTCGCCTCCGTCTGGCGCCACAGTGAAGATTGTATATGTTCCCGGCGTTACATTTTGTAATCGGAACTCACCATTTGCGTTGGTAGCCTCGCTCCCCGTACTGGATGAAAAGCTGGTCCCGAGTTGATCGTGGACAATCTTTTGCCCCACACCATACCGGAGATTAGGAATGGGTCTTCCGGTTTCACCGTCAACCACTCGACCGGCGACGCTGAACGTTCCAACTGGACGACCCATCATGATGTCAACGTCATTAGTCTCACTGCCTTCCGTTACTTCTATGATCGTTGCCTTCGCAGCTCTGTAACGGATGGATAAAAAGTTTTTTTATAGTACTCTCGTGAACTTTTCCTCCCGGAGCCGAAATCCCCCGTAGAGACTTTGTACTTTCCGGGAAGTAGACCGAATGCTCGATAAATACCTCGATCGTCAGTCACGTTGTCGTTGAACGATCGCATCATCTGCATGCGAACTAACCGCGGGCTTTGATCAGAGACTGCTTCGATGAGTACAAATTGTCCGATGACTGGTTCGCCTTCAGAATCTGTAATTTTTCCCGTGATAACGCCGCCAGGTACTAACAAAAGATTGACGTCTTCAACCTCCTCGCCGTCGGAGATGACTATGGGGTCCAACGGAGCTGCGGATACAAGTGCCGGTATTACAGGAGAGATTTCATAAGCACCAGCCGGTAAGCTTGTGAGGCGATAGCTCCCTGTTTGATCAGTTCTTGCACTATAGCGATTCATATTCGACCTGCCAAAGTCGCGAGAATCTATCGCCAGAACCATCACTCCGACAGCGGGTTTGCCTTTGATTGTTACTTTACCGTTGATACTCGCAGTTGCGACTTTTTGCGGAGTCGTTTGTGCCTGGATACAAACCGCGGTGCTGAGAATCAGAAGGGCAGAGGCGATTGCCTGTCGGGTTGAGGAGACCATAGTGAGTTACGCCTTTCAATGGATGAGCGCCAATAATAATAACGCAGATGAAGAAGATCACAAAAATTTTAACGCCCCCGCCGCGGTGGCCTCTGCTTCTATTTCATTAAGGATAGTATGGCTCCACACAGTGGACAATCTTTGCAACTTCTGGTTGAGGCACCGCAGAGTGCTCATTTTTACGCAGCTCCTGAGCCTGAACGCTGGGCGTTAAATCTCTTTCATTCGGGTACATTTATTTCGTCTTGTGGCAATCCATATGTTGAATCTCGCCAAATTCAGTGCTAGCATCCGACCGCGTCAAAATAAGAATCGACGCTTCCGCGCCTCTGGTTCATCGCATCCTCGCCGGTTCAGCGTCGATAAGCCACATAACTTCAAGCGGTCCATTTGTGACTAGATGAATTCGTTGATTTTCACCGAGAGTACGGTAGGAAATCGCGTAACTGTCCCCACTCAACAAGCATTCGAGATCCACCTTCGCGAAAATCCCACCACGGGTTATCGCTGGCAGCTCGACCTTGATGATGGCGTTGCGTTGATGTCCAGCGATTACACGCCGTCCCACCCCGGCAATTTCGGCGGAGGTGGTCTAAGACGATTCGTACTTAGTGCTGACCGCCCGGGCGAATTTGGAATCCGGGCAATACTGCGACGCAAATGGGAACCGGAAGCAGCAGCGGTTGAGCGCCGTGAGTTTTATATCACTGCGGCGTGAGCACGTCTTTTTGCAGTCGAAATCAGACTAAAGTCGCCTCATGGTCCAATCATTGAGTTAGTCACTACACCTTGCTCTGCTATCTCACACGATAAGTTGAGGAACAATCCATGCCATTTGATGAAAAATTTTTGAAGAAAGTACTCAAGGACAACAAACGCGCGGGCGTGACCTGGCAAGCCGGCGAAACCTCCAGGCTTCGCTTGACCCCGGCCGAGAGGAAAGCTCGACTCGGCTATGTTCCCGGACCAGGCGAGCTCTCTGCCCGCGAGCGCGAGAAAATTGCCGCTAAAAGGCTGAAGGCAAAACGTCCGCAGGAAGAACCACCGACAGTTCCTTTGCCAGCGACCTGGGACTGGCGCAACGTCGGCGGCCGTAACTTCATTTCATCGGTTAAGAACCAGGGCAGCTGTGGCTCGTGCTCCGCTTTTGGGACAACCGCAACTATGGAGGGCGTGACCCGCGTGATGAAAAATGTGGCCGTCAACGATCCGCAGGGTTACCGGCTACAAGATCTCTCGGAAGCACAGCTCTTTTACTGTGCCGGATTCAAGTGCACCGACGGCTGTCCTCAGCATCCAGTGCTGACTTACGCAACTGCAACCGGTGTAGCGCCCGAAGCGACCTTCCCTTATAGGGCCGGTGACCAGCCGTGTAATCTCGCCTTTGGTTGGCAGGGACAAGTGACTCAAATTTCGCAGTGGCAAGAAATAACTTCCACTACTGCGATGAAGCAATTTCTTTCAACAAAGGGACCTTTGATTACAGGCATGACTGTATACCCCGACTTCGAAGCTTATAAGGGACCCGCAGTGTACCACTGGAACGGAGTAGGACCAGCGGAGGGAGCTCACATCGTCAGCATTGTTGGCTACGACGATACTCAACAGGCGTGGATTGGTAAGAACAGTTGGGGTACGGATTGGGGAATAGGTGGTTTCTTTTTAATCGGATACGGCCAATGCGGGATTGACGCGTCGATGTGGGAGATCGATTCCTTCGCCAAAATTAATATTTGGCCCGCGACACTTTTCCAGAGTAGCGACATGGGCCAGGGATCGCCCGCCCTCAGCTGGCTCATCGGCGACGTTAATGGCGATGGAAGGGCTGAAATAATTCAACTGTGGAACCACGGCGGTAATCTCGGCATGATTATCTATGGGTGGTCGAACAACACGCTGACTACTTTGTTTGCAAACGGCAATATGGGACAGGGATCCGACGCCATAACCTGGCTCATCGGCGACGTTAATGGCGATGGAAATGCTGAAATCATTCAACTCTGGAACAATGGCGGCTTCAAGCTCGCCATGATTGTCTATGGATGGGACCGGGACGCAATGAAAATGATCTTCGCCAACGGCAACATGGGGGCGAGAACGGGCTCGAACGGTTGGCTGGTCGGAGACGTCAATGGCGATGGGCGCGCCGAGATCGTGCAGCCATGGGCCGACTTCGGCGATGGGCCGCTTGGCATGACGGTCTATGGTTGGGACAAGGGTGCGATGACCACTCTGTTCATGAATCCCCACATGGGGCAGGGATCGGGCGCGGTAAGTTGGTTGATTGGAGACGTCAATGGCGATGGGCGTGCCGAGGTCATCCAGCCATGGTCTGACGGTGGAACTCTGGCCATGATCGTCTATGGGTGGTCAAAAGGCGCGATGTCCACTTTGTGGAGCAGTCCGAATATGGGGGAAGGATCTGGAGCAGTCCAATGGCTGATCGGTGATATCGACGGCGATGGACATCCGGAAGTAGTTCAACTATGGAACCACGGTGGTAGTCTCGGCATGATCATCTATCGTTGGACCAACAACGCCATGGCAGTTTTGTGGGCCAACGATAACCTGGGACAAGGATCGGGCGCCGTAAGCTGGCTGATCGGCGACATAGATGGAGACGGGTGTGCCGAAATTTGCCAGCAGTGGGCCAACGGCGGAACGTTGGGAATGATCATTTACGGATGGGATCCAGCGCACACGACTATGACGATAAAGTGGGCCACTGACAATATGGGGCAAGGAGTAGGAGCCCTGAGTTGGTTGATCGGAAACGTCAATGTAGCCGGACGTGCTGACATCATTCAGGAGTGGGACAACGGAGGGAAATTAGGCACGATCGTTTATGGCTACTGACGACCGCAATCTTCACTGGCCGAATCGATGGGAAAGCCGAGATAAGATTCCGATTGGGTCTAATGAGGATGTTTAGATGATCACGTCGTTGACATAGGAGAGGTGATTACAACTAAACCACCTTGGTCAAGCATCAACTGGCTTTCAAGGAGCAGAAGTGCGTCACAAACTGGCTGGGTTTGAAACGGTCTTAAACCCGAGTGCTTTTAGGTATCCGGTGTTGATCCGGCAGTTCGCGAATTTAATGCGCTCGAGATAATCGCTCAGTGCCTTTTGTGCCTTCTGCTTTGGCGGCCGGTTCTTCCTTATCTCTTCGAACGTAGTGCGCGGGCCGTTTGCAAAAGCGACAATCGCCGCCCAGTCCGCAGGTGGATTTATCGACGCTACACACGAAGTTGCGTCGAGCTTCTTGTAGGGCCAGAAGTACCAGCCGATGTGGTGGTTTTCCAGCAACGTCCTATAGGACGCAATCCACTCGTCAGTGTTTTCGCCTGACTCTCCCATCCAAACAGGCACATTGTGTTTATCGCGAAAATCGAGGTATTGCTGGATGACCCCTTTGTTCACGTCCATCCAGTATTGGTGAAAGGTGTAGGCAATCTTATCGTCAAACGGCGGACCAAAAACTGTGAAGTTGCCGTTCCACTGCGCGCCGCCAAGAAAGACCAGATGGTTTTTGTCGACCTCGCGTATACCGGCGACGATTTTGCGATACAACGGCTCGAGCTTGGGGTTGAGGGCGACCGTGTCGAAGTAGTGGGCGATCGGCTCGTTAAGCAGATCGTAACCCAAAACCGCCGGTTCGTTTCGGAAACGCGCGGCGATCTTTCGCCAGATATTGACGGTCAACTCCTGGCTCTCGGCGCTTTCGAACAGAAACGGGTAGCCCCAACTGTCATCGATATTATCTCCAGTCTGTCCGCCGGGTGCGCCATGCATGTCCAGAACAACCGAAAGAGCTTCCTGCTTGCACCAGGCGACAACTTGGTCCAACAGTTCGTAACCCGGACCTTCAAGTTTTTGCTGTTCAACCTCAGAGACAAAAAGCCGATAGCTGAAGGGCACACGAACAGAGTTGAATCCTGATTGTTTGATGAACCTGATGTCTTCTCTAGTAATGTAGTTCGCACGAAAGGCTGTCCAGAACCGTCGCGCCTCATCTTCGCCGAGCAGTTCATTCACAACAGTCTGAATCAACCGCGGAGAATTGGCGGACTTGAACTTGAACATGTAGCCCTCAGGCAGCAGCCAGTTGCCCAGATTGATTCCTTTCAGGAGCAGCGGCTTGCCATTGGGCGAGATAAACTCTTTGCCTCGTCTCGTGACAAACTTTGACTGTCCAAGGCCGGTGAAGGGAAGGCTCAGGGCCAACAGAACGACAGCCAGGAAGATGATAAGACTTCTTCTTGTGATCTTTGTCATCGGCATTTTTCTCCGCAAACACGAGCATAGCATGGAGATCGGAGTCATGGTGTGGGCGGTGGGAGCATCATGCGCAAAAGCAGTGTTGTTAAGAGGATTGGCTCACGAAATCAGCAAGGAAATTCTGGTGGTGTCTTAGTTTGCGGTTCTTCTCTGCGGCCCTCTGCGTACCTCGGCGATCTCTGCGTGAGAGTGGTGGTTTATACGCAGAGATCGCCGAGGTACGCAGAGGGCCGCAGAGTCAACTCTTCAATTTAAGACAATAGCCATTCTTTCAACTCTGGGGTGAGATCATATTCCAGCCAGTCATAGGGATTCCCATTCTATCTGACCCATAACGATTACCTGCCGACTATAGCTCCGAGAATCCCAAATACTATTGCGATGGCAAAAATGATCGCATAGAACACAAGCCCTATAGCCATTTGATGCCCAACAACAGCGAGTGCTCGTGACCAAAAACTGTGGCTGATAATATTACTGTTTGGTATTCGGGTTTCAAGATTAACAAGACGCATCTCTAAGTCTCTTATCTTAGAATTGAGCGTTGTAATCTCACGATTTCCTGGCGCTTCAGGTGATCTTGCCCATGATGGTTGTTCTTCCATCAGCTATCTCCTCAACTTTCATTGTTGCTTACATAACGAGGCAGCCTAACGGTTGAAGTGAGCGGACGAATTCAAGCGCAGCTTACAGACGGTCTGCCCGACTGAAATGTTAGGAGTAAGTCCCATCGGTTGCACCTTACCGGATTCGTCCGTCAAGAAAATGCACAGGACGCCCGGCAAGCATCGATTCAAGATGGGTCTCGATCCACTCACCGAAGTTCCTTTCTTCATAGAAGTGCGGCGGAACCAATGCATGGTCTCCCCAGGAAAAGATCCTGCCCCTATGTTGACCGTTCATGATTATGGAGAAGAATAACCCGCAGCCGATCTCGGCAACCGCGACGGTTCCGAACATCGGACTCCATTCATTGTCGTCCCACCGACGTTCCCAATTATCAACGTTCATTTTCTCGAGCCACTGCTCCCCATGATCTTGGGCATCCGGAGTGACCAGGCATGGCTCTGAAACCATGTGTAGTTTTGGGTCATCTATCCAATAGGAATTAAGACAGTCCTCCAGTCGCACAAGGCGGCACGGTTCCGTACCGCCGTCACCAGCAAACAATAGGAAGTGCCGATTTCGAAGCCTCGAACAAGGTACGAAATCCGAGCTTCGTAGCGTAAAAGTCTTTGGCTACGCGGAGATCATTACCCGGCAAGAACTGGCACAGCTTGCTTCGAACGGCAACGGGTAGCGAAGACGCGCTTGACGCCTTTTGCAAAGCAACAATAAAATCAAGTCTGCTCACTGTTGTAACGTTTGAACATCTCAGTCCAACCCCCAATATAGCAAGGGGCGAGACGCCGGTAGCTCACTGCGGCGGTCAAGTCCATCCTGGAGTGAATGAAATATGAAAAATAAAGTATTACGCTCGCTGACGTTTTTAACCCTTGCCGGGGTAATCCTTTCACTTACCGCTTGGGCAATCGCATCCTCGCCACAGCAAGTCACCCAGGCAACACGACCGAACATCACTAATCAAGCTACAGACCACACTCCTATTGTGGACTACGAGAGCTCCGGCACCAGGACCACCGACAGTGATCCGCAGGCTCGTGTTATGAGAACCGCGAAAGGTAAGCGTTACGCGACGCGCGTGAAAGGTTTCATTGCGGATCGGAATGGCGGTGAGCGACTGATTCTTGCTTCTCGGTATGTGGGCCCGTTGCCGGCCCTACCTGTTGCACGGAGCGCCGTCATCGCCGTGGGCGAGATAGTCGAGGCTCAAGCTTATCTTTCCGATGACAAGACCGGGGTCTATTCGGAATTCAGCGTTCGCGTTGAAGAAGTTTTCAAAAATGATAACTCAGCGCCTCTCTTTCCCGGCAGTTTGGTTGTCGCAGAACGATATGGCGGCCGCGTTAGATTTCGCTCCGGTCACGTGAGCTTTTATGGCAACCGGGAGCAGGGGTTGCCCCGACAAGGCGGACGCTATGTCTTTTTCCTGGAACGAAATAATCAGGAGTATTCAATCTTAACAGCCTACGAATTATTGTCAGAGCGCGTTTATCCGCTCGACGGTCAGAGCGCACCTGGGGGCGAGGGTAGCAACTGGGCCGGTGACGCTTATAGAGAAGTAGACGCCGCGCGTTTCTTGAGCGACTTAAAGCGAGCCATATCCGAATACTCCCCAACACCCTTACCAAAGGGGGTGGCCACGCCATGATGAACCACCGAAACGGGCGCGTCTACGTCTGTGTTACTTGCGCTAGTTTGTGTACCTTGGTTCTAATCTTTGCGCAGCCTTTTTTTCAAACCAAAGGACAAACACCACCGTGTCCGACGATACAGCAGACAGGGGCCACCAATGCCTGGGGACAGAACTCAGATATCACGGTTGACATTGACTCTCGTTTTTCCGCAACGGAACGAGCATGTATCATGCAGGGTATTCGTAGCTGGGAGAGCGGCAATGGCGCTACCGGTAGCGCTTCTGGAGTCAGGGTGACTAACGTTACCGTGGGCCAAGGAACCTTGAACTCAAACACACTTGTTATTCAAAGAAGTCAGGGAACGGCTTTTACCGATTTGGGTCAGACAACTCCAATTAACACTGTAAATGGTCATCTTGATAACGCTCTCACCACCCTCAACCAAGGGATAACTTCATGCGATGCGCTGGCTGAAGCGGCCGCCCATGAGTTCGGGCACACGCTGGGTTTGAACCATTGCACTAGTTGCACGAACCAGACTGACTCTTTGATGACCACTGCTCCAAATGGAGCGTATGACGCCCAGGGGAACCTGGTTAATCCTAATGCGACGAAGGGGCCTACGGGACAACCGATGACGCCTAAACCCTGCGACAACACGGCAGTTCAACAAAGTGCAAACTACAATCCCGCAACTGTTCGCGCGGCACCAACTCCCACGCCCACGCCGACCCCTGAGCCCACCCCGACGCCGCAGGTGCAGAAATGTCCGCGGCCTACTTCATGTCCTCCCACCTGGCGCTGGAGAGACTATCCGATATGTGAGTGCATGCCTTCACCCGTGCTCATAGACATCGCTGGCGACGGATTCTCACTTTCGAGTGCGTCTAACGGCGTCAACTTCGACCTCGACGCGGACGGTACTGCGGAGCGACGCGCGTGGACGCAAGCTGGTTCCGACGATGCATGGCTCTCTCTTGACCGTAATGGCAACGGCACAATCGACGGTGGGACTGAATTGTTCGGCGACCGAACGCCACAACCTATACCGGCCGATGGAATGGAGATGAATGGTTTCCTCGCCCTGGCAGAATTCGACCTCGCGGGGAACGGCGGCAACGGCGATGGCTGGCTCAGGCCGAGCGATGCGATATTTTCGAGTTTGCGGCTTTGGCAGGACGTGAACCACAACGGCATCTCCGAGCCGGGTGAATTGCACACCCTTGCTTCGCTGGACGTGCTCGGTATTGATCTTGACTACAAATTATCGAAACGGATTGACCGGTACGGAAACGAATTCCGTTACCGCGCGAAAGTCAGGGATGCGCACGGAGCTAAGGTCGGGCGCTGGGCGTGGGACGTGTTTCTTACCGGAGTACCCTAAAGCTCAATTCCCTGTCTCCTTGCCTCTCAGTGGCTCGTCAACCCGAAAGCTTGATGTGGAACTGATTAACTACCCCTGAAACGGCGTACAACAAAGCGTTACGTCACAAAATCTAAGGCCACCTTCGCGGGTGGCCTTTTCTCTCATTTATTAACGAATTAATGCTTCCGCAGATAGGACTTTAACCTTCAGCCCTTCGGTTAAGAACATTGACTGAGAATCCAAAGAAACCGCGCCCGGTGGCACGCGTTCTCCTCTTAGGCCCGGGTGGGAAGTTGCTGCTGCTACTTGCGCAAGACGTGCCCGGCGGACACCGATGGTGGGTTACGCCTGGCGGTGGCGTGGAGGAGGGCGAGAGCTTCGAGCAGGCGGCGCGCCGCGAATTGCTCGAGGAAACGGGCATCCAGGCGGAGATCGGCCCGTGGGTGTGGACGCGGCGTCACGCTTACTCCTTCAATGGACATTGGTGCGATCAATACGAGCGGTTCTTTGTGGCCCGGACGAGCGAGGCTCTGGTCCAGCCGCTCCGGCAAGATAGCTATGTGCGGTCGTACCGCTGGTGGACATTGCAGGACCTCGCCGTCGCCACCGATGATTTCGCACCGCGCCGTCTGCCGGAGTTGTGGCCGAGCGTTGCACGCGGCGAGTATCCAGACCGCCCGATCGAGTGTGGTGTTTAGACTTGATTTGCGGCCGTACATTCGGCTGAACCGGACGCACACTCCGCTTCGTTAGTTGTCAAAACGAGGTCCATTTTATGTACGGAATGAGGAAAGATGAGTTGCGCCTGTTGCCGTATGATCCAGCTTGGAAACATGATTTCCTTGCGGAGAAGGAACGAATAGCGGGTCACTTAGGAGACTGCTCGGTCCAAATTGAGCACGTGGGCAGCACTTCGATACCGACAGTCCACGCTAAGCCCATTCTCGACATCGCTATTCTCTGTGGGGAGAAGGGGCTTGTTCCCTTAATCCAGACCCTGACCGCGCTTGGCTATGAGTACCGGGGGCAGTTTGACAATCAGGCTGATCATTATTACGCGGTCCGCGACAGTGGGAAAATTCGGCTCTGCCAGGTACACATATTTATGGAGGCCACTCCGGATTGGCACACGAAGCTGAAGTTCCGCGACGTGCTCCGACAGAATCACGAACTCGCGCGTGAATATGATGAGTACAAGCTAGGGCTGGCGGAAGTAGCTGCTAATAAAACAGAATACGCTGAAACCAAGTCGCGGTGGGTAGGCGCGTTCTTACTGAAGGTGATGAGCGCCCCGGTTAAGGCTTAATCCGCTCAAGGGACTCTTCTCACCATGTTCAAAACAATTTCCTTACTACTTCTGCTCTTGATTGTTAGTGGTTCAACAACCCACACGCAACAAGGCCGAGATCCGGCAAAGGAGAAATCGCCGCAGCAGCTGCCGACATCCGTTCTATCTCCCGTAATTGGACCACTAAGAGTAACCAGTTCAAACCAGGCAATTCGTGACGGACTATGGGAATTCAATCAACATAAGAAGGGGTACCATAACCCAGTCGGGGGAATCTCACTTTCCAATGACAGATTTGCCTGGGACATCAATCTTTACACTCCCACAAATGAAAACGATGACGCCGATAAGCCTGTTTTCGCCGTCGCCGATGGACAGGTTGTCAAATACGTCGGCACGCGGCCGGGAGGCGGACCTGGAGCGGTGTTGATTGCGCATCCCAATGCTCAGAGCCCTGTCTGGTTCAGTGGCTATCTCCACCTGAGAAGGGTCAGAGTGTCGCTAAACCAGCAAGTCAACGTGGCCACTGTCTTAGGCGAGATTGGACGAGCCGGCACAACTAATGAGCACCTGCATTTTGTGGTCTACTCAGGACAAAACAGCCGCGGAAACCTGCAATCATTCAACACGGCTATCACGGAACGAAGTGCCGCAACCATGAGCGTTCCAGCGAAGCAGTCTGATGATCCGAAAAAACTTAACTAAGTTCCATCCCCGCGTATAATCCTCGCCCACCTCGCAGGCGTATCTGACAACTCTGCCAGTCCGCGTTGTTCCCCGGCGCGATCGGACTGTCCCAAAAGAAAGGCTAATTCAATGACTCGCGTGGCGCCCAACCGCCTGGTCCGTGGTCTACTCTATTTACTGTTGACCGCAATCGCTGTTTTTTCACTGAACCAGGCACACAATTTAACAACCTCTTCACGCGCGGCCGTCGCTCCTAACGTTGCTACCGACGGGCAATGGGAATTGAGCTTTTCAGCCCCGCATGCCATGTCGCACGCTGCTGTATTGCCCAATGGCAAAGTGCTCTATTGGACCGCAGTCGGTGGTCCACCAAGTGAAAGCCGTCTCTGGAATTGCGTGATTAACAACGGACTCTGCGACCTGGACGTTAGTGGCAGCAATAGCGAAAGCATTCCTTACAACACTACAGACTTATTCTGTAGCGGCCATTCGCTTTTACCTGACGGACGTTTGTTTGTAGCCGGTGGCAGTTTGTTTGGAGGAGTCGGTACACCGGCGACCACGATCTTCAATCTCAATCCTTCGCCCACCGCAACTCCGCCCGCAACCAGTGGTCCAACAATGACGAACGGTCGTTGGTATCCAACTACAGTCACACTTGGTAACGGCGAGACTGCGATCCACTCAGGCACCCACTGCGCTTCCAGTCCTCCGACTGCAAACTGTTCTCCATTGCCCTTCAACCGAATTCCGGAAGTGCTAAACAGTGCGGGCACATCGCTGCGTACTCTGTCCACTGCTCAGGAGGCTTTGAGCGAAGCGATCTGGTATCCGTGGATGCACCTCGCGTCGGACGGGCGTGTCTTTCGCGCCGGCCCATTGTCTCCATCACGTTGGCTCGACACCTCAAGCACGGGCGCGTGGAGCACCACGACGAAAGCCCACGCCAACGCTTCAACCGTTCCTTATCGTGACTTTGGAGCATCCGTGATGTACGACGTTGATAAGGTACTGATCGCAGGCGGCGGCCAGAACCCAGGCCCGACAAATACGTCGGAAATCATCGATCTTTCGAGCGGGACCCCGACATGGACCAACACCACCGGAGCGATGCAATACCCGCGGCGCCATCTCGATCTCACGATTCTCGCTGATGGAAAAGTGCTTGCGAGTGGCGGAACGCAGGGAAGTGGTTTCAATAATACGTGTTCGAATCTTGCGGTACTGCCGGCGGAAATATGGAACCCGGCTACCGGCAACTGGACCACGGTAGCGAGTCTGAACAAGCGCCGGCAGTATCACTCAGTTGCGGTGTTGCTGATTGATGGCCGAGTGCTGGTCGGCGGCACTACTGGCGCTCCGGCATCCGAAGAGGGTTGCAAGGATCTTGACGAAGAGTTGCAGCAGGAAATCTACAGTCCTCCGTATCTCTTCAATTCGAATGGCACCCTCGCGAGCAGACCGGGCATTACCAATGCCCCGGATACGATCAGCTACGGCACACAGTTTATAGTCCAATCTCCCAGCGCATCACGCATAACCAGGGTAACGTTGGTGCGATTATCGTCAGTGACTCATTCTACGAACATGAATCAACGATTCAATAACCTGACTTTTTCACGGGTTGGAATGGGCCTGCTGGTTACGCCACCGGCAAACGGCAATCAGGCTCCGCCGGGACATTACATGATGTTTATCTTCGATGATGCGGGTGTGCCGTCGGTCGCAAAGGTCGTGAAACTTCAGTAGGAATAGGCTTTGCACAAAAGTCGTTACATCCTGTCGCGGATAGCCAGGGTAAGTAATTTGCCACGCAAAGACGCAAAGACGCAAAGGCGCAAAGAAGAAAGCCTTTAGAAACGCGATAGCGCTTTGCGTCTTTGCGCCTTTGCGTGGCAGATCTTTTTTCGTATTAGTTTTTGTGCAAAGCATGGGGACTATATGAGTAGCACTAAACTCACCGGACTCATTCTGGCGTGCGTAGTGACGATGATTCTGCCTGTTCAGGCGCAGCAACACGTCCACTCGCCGCCAGAAACAGCCGGCGCAAAAACCACCACGCCAACAAAGCTATCGATCCCGGACATAACCGTTTTGGATCAGGATGGCCGGCAGCAAAAGTTCTATACCGATCTCGTGAAGGACAGAATAGTAGTAATCAATTTTGTTTTCACGAGCTGCAAAGCCATGTGTCCACTACTGGGAGCAAACTTTGCCAAATTGCAAAGCGCGCTCGGCGAACGACTCGGACAGGACGTGTTTCTGATCTCGGTCAGCACCGATCCCGAAACTGACTCTCCGGAAAAAATGAAAGTTTGGGGAGAGAAGTTTAAAGCGAAAGCTGGTTGGACGCTGGTAACTGGAAACAAGGAAGAACTCGCGGGGTTATTGCGAGTTTTCACTGGCGATGGACCACGCAAGGAATATCATGCCCCTTTGCTCTGCATCGTAAACGACAGCAAAAAGACGCATCGCTGGGCTTACGGCTTTGAGGCGCCGGAACGCGTGATCGAGATAGTCGATGAGTTGAAGAAAGCTAAGTGATTATTCTTCCGAGCTTTTTGACTCCTTCTTTAATCTGGCGCTCATTGAACGCAGTATATCCAAGTAGCAAGCCGTTACGAGGCAGTTGATTTACGCTGTACTTCGAAACTGGCGCTACGCGCAGTCCGTGTGCCGCGGCGTGGTCTGAAATCAGCTTGTCATCCATTTCTGGAGGTAGCCAACCGACGGCGTGCATTCCCGAGTCGCTTTCCTGCACTTCGAGAACGCCTTTAAGGTGTTTGTCGATCTCGTGCATGATGAGTTCCTGCCGCTCGCGATAAAGAGTCCGCATGCGTCTGACATGGCGCTCATAATGACCTTCAGAAATAAACGCCGCGAGCACCACCTGATTCACCAATGGTCCATGCTGATCGATTAGTGCGCGTGCAGCCGCAAAAACTTCAACCAGATCGGGCGGCACGACTGCGCATCCTAAACGTAAGCCAGGAAAAAGAGTCTTGCTAAAGGTGCCGACATATATAACCCTGTCATGCTGGTCCAGCCCTTGTAGTGACGCGAGCGGTCTGCCTGAATAGCGAAACTCACTGTCGTAGTCGTCCTCGATTATCCAAGCCTCATTTTGATTGGCCCATTCCAGTAGATTGAGCCGGCGACGCAGGCTCATCGTCATCCCAAGGGGAAACTGTCTGGATGGCGTTATGTATGCAAGCTTGGCAGTTTTTGCCAGCTTCAAAGCCCGTTTGTGATCAAAACCTTCATCATCGACCGGTACGCTGATAGTTCGCATACCGTGTGCGCTAAATATATCGGTAGCGGCCATGTGGCAGGGATCTTCGAGCCAAACAGTGTCACCACGCTCCAAAAGAATTTGGGCTACGATGAAGACCGCTTGCTGACTACCCGCGGTAATGATTATCTGATCATCTTCACAATCAACCCCTCGTGCAGATCGCAAGTGTGTTCCAATCGCCTGGCGCAGAGGCAGATATCCTCGAGAATCCCCATAGCTAACAACCTCACGATAAGAGTATTTGAGAATTTTGTTAGTGATCTTCCACCATGTCTCAAAGGGAAATTCGTGTATCGCCGGGAGACTGTGTTGGAACGGTATGGCGGGCATTGTCGAAAAGCTCGCCCTTAATTCCGACATGTGCTTAATAAGATGTTTGCCATAGGCCGACAGATTCGGCTTTCGCGCTTTGTTACGTTGGCCGGATCTATTTCGACGTGCCTTTGGTGTGTGAAGAAACTCTTCTGGTAGCCGGGACGCGACGAATGTACCCGACCCTGTCCTTCCTTCAAGATAACCCTCCGCCAAAAGCTGGTCGTAAGCATTGACAACCGTCATTCGCGAAACACCCAGGTGCTGGGCCAGTAGCCGCGTCGATGGCACGCGCATCTGCGATCCGAAATCACCGTTCAATATCGAAACACGAATCGACTCATAGATTTGTCGGTGCAGTGGAGCAGCTTCATTTTCATGATTTAGTGAGATGAAAGGCGCCAGATTCGTTTTCATAATTGGTCTACACAGAATCTCGAAAAGTGGCTCTTGAAGCTACACCACTTTCCACCTAAATTCCATTCTTACGGCTTAGCTTAATCACAAGTTGTTTACGTAAATGAACCAGAGACAAGAAACGTTCAGTTATTCAGCGTTCAGACAATACAAGTGCCGTTTTGCGTCCGCGTGCTTCCTGGCGCTTATTATCTTCGCCTGTTTCGGATTCGTTATTGAGAGTTACGCACTGCCCAGACAGGAATTAGCCGCCAGCGAAACGACCCAGGATCTTCCACCCGCAAGAGGAATGCGGATCCGGAAGGTCGACATAAAACACATTGCAATTGATCTGCGCTTTGACTGGCAGAAAAAGAAAGCGTACGGCACCACCAGTATTACGCTCGTCGTGCTTGCACCAATAGATCGAATCACACTGGACGCGGGAATGTTGTCGATAGATTCGATAACCAAGATAAATGGACCACCCCTGAAATTTGATTATGATGGCGGCGATAAAAACGACAATCTGCAAATCACGCTCGATCGCACCTATAACGCGGGTGCGGAAGTTTCGCTATTAATCTCCTACAGCACGAATCATGTAAATCTGCCCGAGCCTGGCAATCTTAGCGGCACGGATGGAAAAGGCATTCGATTTTCAGAACCGACATCGCACGATCCGATCAAGATGAGAGAGATATGGTCGATGGGAGATCCCGAATCGAATAGATATTGGTTTCCCGGTTACGACGCGCCCGACGATTTAAGAACGACGGAGTTTGCCGCGACAGTGGAAGGGAAGTTCACTGTAATTTCCAACGGTCGACTTTTGGAAACGAAGGACAACCCTGACGGTACACGAACATTTCGATGGCAGTCGGATACTCCGTATGCCAATCACCTGACGTCCTTCGTGATCGGTGAGTTTGTAGATGTACGACAAAAGTATCAGAACATCGAGCTTCACAATTTTGGCTATCCTCGCGAACAAGAGTGGGTTGCGGCCAGCGTTGAGAGGCTGCCCGACATGGTCCGATTTTTCTCTGAAAAGACTGGTGTTAAATATCCTCACCAGACGTATGCCCAAGTCTTTGTTCAGGAAATCGGCCCCTTCACGGGTAAGGCCAATATGAACTTCGCGACCATTACGGAAAACATGGTCGACGACTACGCCACCCACGCAGATTATTTTTATCTTTGGGATCTGACCGAGGCGGAAGCTCTTGCAGGGCAATGGTTCGGCGGCTACGTGACCGCAAGAGACTGGAGTGATGTTTGGCTCAATAAGGGCTTTGCTCACTACTTCAATTGTCTCTATAACGAAGACAGAAACGGGCGCGACGAATGGCTGCTATGGGTGCACAATATCGACCATGGGAGCTATCTCGGCGAATGGAGTGCGGGAAACCGGCACCCGATCGTAACCAAGCATTATGAAAACGCCGACGTCTTTACGTCGGATAGCTACGCGACGATCCGGGGCGGACTTGTCTTGAACATGCTCCGCAAACATCTGGGTGAAGCCACGTGGTGGAAGGTAATTCGTCGATACTTAAGATCGAACGCCAACAAAACCGTTGTTACAGATGATTTTCGCCGGGCTATCGAAAAAACAAGTGGCCAACCGTTTGAATGGTTCTTCAACCAGTGGGTCTACAAGATGGGGCATCCGATTTTTGAGGTTACGAAAAACTACACTGACGGCAAGTTGGTAGTGATCGTCAAACAGACACAGAAGACCGATCCGAATTCAAAATTTCCGCAAGTCGAATTCTTTCAGGGCAAACTCGAAATCGAGATCGACGGACGCGTCGAACACGTTTGGCTCGAGCCGAAATTCGAAAACGTCTTCAAGTTTGTTTCGCCGGATCAACCCAGGTTTGTCAATTTTGATTTCGAGAGTACCTGGATTAAAGAAATCAAATTTGAAAAGTCATTTGACGAACTACTTGATCAGTTTCAAAGGTCTAAGGACGTTCTCGCCAGACAATCAGCACTTATTGAACTGGCCGGCATTGCCAGGAACGAAAAGTCTTCTGCTGCGGACAGGGCCAAATTTCAGGCTGCCTTGCGAAACACAATACTGGGAAATGACTATTGGCGATTACGTAATGCATCGATGTCTCAACTTGTGGGATTGTATCCGGCCGGCTCGTTGGATGAAGAAACCATTGCTCTGCTTTTGAGCGTGATAAAAAAAGACAAATCCTGGGTTCGTGCTTCTGCAATTGGCTTTTTAGGAACGACACGTGAGCCAAAATACGCAGACATTTATCTCGACGCACTTAACGACCCGAGTTTTCGCGTAATCAACTCGGCAGCGATTGCTCTCGGCCGAAGCAAAAGTGCGAAAGCATTTGACGCCTTGGCAAAGTTGAAGGACAAACCGTCAATGAAAAGCCAGAGCCTGATAAGCGCTTTGGCAGGTCTGAAAGCGCTCGGCGATCCGCGAGGCTTCGAGATCGCATTGAATGCATTGTCCGATTTAAATTTGCCGCGTTGGAGGCTATCGAGCAATCCTCCGACCTGGGATTATCGCGACTTTGCGATTGACACGATTGTCTCGCTGGATAAAGGAGACATGGCCTATCCGCTGGTTTTTGAGCGCTTCAAAAGATCCGTATCTGAAGATGACCTCTACGGCATTTTTGCCAACGTTCTACTGATTACCGCACTCGCCGACCCGCGCGGCCAGGAAGCATTTGATCTGTTGAAAGAAAAATTTAAAAACGATGCGAGCGTCTTGTCGGCAGTCGCGACTTATGAGACGCAGTTCAAGAGCACCGTAAAAAAGCCGCGAGGCGGTGAGTAACTCCAAAAACGCAGAACAGTTGAGCAATAGAAAGGCGAGCCCGATATCTGTTGATCAGGCTCTCACTTAACTTGATCGACATCAAAACCATCAATATCCATCACTTCCAGTGCGAAAGGCCCAAGGTGCATAAGTTTGTAATGATGTGCTACTATGCCGCCCCGCGTTACTCGCACAAATACCCGCACAATTGAGTGCGGAAAAGGCGGCTAAAGCGTACAAAGAGGATTAACTTAAAGTCGGTTTTTCCTCGGAATTTGACAAATCCTCTCTTTAGGCGCGTAGCTCAGGGGTAGAGCACTACCTTGACACGGTAGGGGTCTGGGGTTCAAATCCCCACGCGCCTACCATTTCTATTCAGCAAAATTGCAAACTCCGCACACTCTTCGGGCGTGCCGTTGATCCAAAACGATCCCAACGATCCATACCCTCCGCGCGTTGGTAAATTTAGCTTCTAAGTGCCACCCAAACACTCATCCGGACCCATATGCTGCATCATAATCTTTGTGTCTTCGGGCATAATCATTTCCACAACTCTCTGCTGTGCTTCGCGCTTCGCACGGATCCTTGCCTGTGAATAAACCTCCAGTGTTGTGCGACTATTGGAGTGTCGCATCAGTTCCTGAACTACCTTCACATTCTCACCATTCGCAATCAACATCGTCGAATAAGTATGTCGAAACGTGTGCCAGCCAATTCTTCTCGTAATGCCGGCGCGTGCTGTAGCCGGCCGAATTTGTTTCACCATCACCATGTCAGGATAGAACGGCTTCCTTCCCTTGGATTTGGTGCTGGCAAAGATCCAATCGTCAGGAGTTGCGTAGCGAGTCGTCTCCTTCCATGTCCACAGTTCTGCCGCCACAAAGAGAGGCAATGGAATTGATGTTCTGGACGCGGCAGTCTTACAGCTTCCGACTTTGCCCTGAAAGATCGAGCGTTGGATATCTATCGTCAGGTTGGAAAAGTCGAGGTCACTCCATTTCAAGGCAAATAGTTCGCTGCGACGCAATCCAGTGGTGACGGCCAGCAGCACCATAAGTCGGAAGGGTGACTTGAGTTGTGATAGTAGGTTCTCGATTTCATGCGGTTCTAAAACTGTGGGAGTGCGTTGTCGAAGCGTGCTCTGGCGAACAAGCTTAATTGGATTCCTTCCTTGTTCGAGCCATTCGTATCGAATCGCATGATTGAACAGCACGCTCATGAGATTGCGGATTTTTGCTTTGCTGGAATTCGCCATGAGTTCGCCGTCTTTGCGACGCAACTGCCTTAACCAAGTCTCGACGGCTATAGTGCGTACGTCACGAATGTTGCTCGAACCCCAACGTGGTCTAATCCACCGCTTGAAAAATACCCGATAGACAATTCGCGTGGAATGTGAGTGCCAATTGGTTTGTTCTGACAGTTCCGTTACCAGATAATGATCGATCAGATCGCTGACAAAAACTGGTTGCTGGGGTTGTCGGTTGCGATCCTCATTGATGCACGTTCTTAGTCCGTTTATGGCAGCCTGAGCCAGCTCTTCAGTCGGGTATTCTTCAAGCGTGCCGATCACACGGTTACGACGTATTCGATTACCGGATTGATCAGTCTCGCGCCAGAGAAATTCCCAAACGGGTGGACCAGCCTTCCGTTCTACAGACCTCAAATGGCCATGTTGATGCCGTACGTGCATTGTGATCTCCTCCTGATTCTCTTGTTGGTGCCTTTTGGGCTCTTCTGTGAATAGGCTGGAGATTACACCGGCATTGGAATTCGGAGAAATCTAGGCTGGTAAATTGCCAGCTTCTAGGTCGCTAGTACCACGCAGATCGTTCAAAACGACTCAACAAAACACCACACCAACATCAGTGATAAAATCCGCACTATGAAAACAATCGGTGAGAAAACTTTTGAAGAGTATCTCAATTCACGTGAGATCAAATACGAATTCGAACGACGGCTGCCAGGCAAGCAGCGGCTTCCTGATTACACAATCTTCCACGATCGAGAATACCTACTCGAAGTAAAGGATTTGGATCCTACAGACGTTCCTGAAGGTGGTGCGTTTGACGGTTACGCGCGGATCAGATCGAAAATCGACAGCGCTGCGAAAAAGTTTCAGGAATACGAGACTTATCCTTGCGCGCTCGTCCTCTATAACAACAACGCCGCTCTGGTAGATGTAACGAAACCTGAGTTAGTGCTTGGCGCGATGTATGGAAACGTAGGAATTGTCATACCTTTCAATGTTGAGACTGCTGAACCACCTGGTCACGAGTACCAAGCGTTTCTTGAAGGCGGCAAGATGATTCGCCCACACTGGAAGGAAGCCGCGAACACAAGAATCAGTGCGCTCATAACGTTGCGATATGTTGAAGTAGGTCTGATGCGACAAAATGAGTTCGTCTCAAAAATAAAATCGACGGAGACTAAGCGAGTTAAGCGCGCCGCCGATGTCTACCGACAGTTAATCAACGCGAACTTCGAATTTGACCGAGAGGAAAGACACTTGGGCGTAATTGTTTGGGAGAACGCTTTCGCTGTAACCCCCTTTCCGCGAGATTTGTTTGCCGGGGAATTTGACGAGATCTATGGTTTTGAAAAGGGAGGCCAGCAGAGAGTGTTTGCGGGCCGAGGAATACTCGAGTATGAGAAGATAAGAGAAGCCGCCAAAATTCCCAGTTTGTTCGACATACTCAAGAAAAATCAACACAAGGTATGAGGATCATTCTGAATGTACTTCCAAGGACACGCCGCGGGATTCTTGAAACCGAAACCTAACCTCTCAATCTCAGAGGTATGGAATATTGAGTCGCACGAACTTTCACAACATGGCATGGAGGTCGTAAAGCTGCTAGAGGCTCCAGAGTCAGACCTCAAGTCTACATATGAGTACTTAGTGTGGTATAGCCAAGCAATTCTGGAGTTCCAAGACTTGCAGCCCGTAATACTACCTAAGAGCGGTCCATTTCTTCATGCTAACTTCTTATTCTTTCAGTCGCTTGAAGCATTGCGACAAGCGGTCCTTACAGGACTAAACGGACAAGTATCTGCTTCCTTCGCGGTACTTCGATCTGCCCTCGAAAATTTCATATTCCATTACTGGTGGCGCAGCCTTAACATGAATGAGCAGACATTTGAAAAGTATTATTGCTGGCTCGAAAACAGACCGCAGACGTTCAGAATCCCAACCTTCGCTCACGTTATGAACGAAGTGCTCACTTCTCTTGATCTTCCGGTTGGAGCTGTTGACCTGCCGACTCTTAAATCAGTTTATGCTCAGCTTTGCTCGTATGTTCATAAACCTCTCTTGGCGGAGGCCCTGACCACAATTAGAGGTGGAAACGTTCGCGGAATTAGTATCGCTGAGATTGAGTATTGGTTAGATCTAATGAATCGAACCCAACGCGTACTATTGGATATTGCAATTGGGTACGCACCGCAAGCGCTATTTCCTATCGAAGTTCATAGAAAGTTTGGATTCAACACACCGGTGGGAGGTTTCTTCGACAACTCAAACTTCATCCCGCTACGGCAGGCTTTAGGCGAGGGAGTTGTTAATACCTATCGCACGCACTTTGAAGGCCGAGAACCCCCTGCTGAGAGTTTGCGCTGGGCGCAGAGTCATCGCGATTTGTCAGATGATGAGATTCTTGCTACGTGGGATGGTGCTTCGGACATCGACGATGATGATCAGCCAATTGAACAAAGGCTTCTCAACCGTTGTACACAAAACAAGGCTCATTTGCGTGCGCAGCTGTTTGTGTTCGCGAACGCAATTATTGAGCATGAATTTCAGGACGGTGGCAGTGAAGGTACTATTACCATTCGACAATAAGTATTAGTTTATGTACTGGTCTACCAGCAGCGATCATGTTTGATTAGGACCTATCATGAAGGGAAGTTACGTTGTTCTTCGAATAAGACTCGAAGCAATTCAAAATTTTCTCGAACACGTTAAGATTGAAGCTGAAACCGAGATACAAGCTGTTCTCGCGAGAAATAAGTCTGGTGAGTTTCAGGAGCTAGACGATCTTGATAACGCCTTACATCATCCGATTGCGCGTCAGGAAATTGCAGCTCGTGCAGTTTACTACGAACTTAATGCACTCATTGAACATGAACTGCAACGCTCAGCCCATCTCGCTTGGTTGGAGTCAAACAGACATCCCGGCGCAAAGGGCTTCGACCTAAATGCAAAGGGCTTCGACCTAAATGATAGATCAGCAGTATCTGTCGAATCCTTAAAAATGATTCAGGATGTACCGTTCGGTAAAATCACCAAATTGATCGAGAGCAAATACGCCATTAGGCTGCAAGACTTGGACGGTGGCAACGACTTTTTCAAAATGCATCAGATGGTAAACGCTTTCAAACATCGGGATGGCTTAGTCGACTTTAGAAAACAGGTTGATCAATATATCAGATTTCCTCAATATCATCAGTCGGAGATCGAGGAGGCCTTTGGTGCAATTAAGACAGCCGAAGCATTCGTGTTGTCTCTTTGGCGAGCGACAGATCGGTGGCAGGAATTTTCCTAACTCGAAAACTCGTATGGAGAAAGGGAGAGCTATGGCAGCGCGAAGACGAGGACAAAAGCTGTTCGGACGCGGCAGAATGATGCACGGCAATGTGGTTATGAATTTTATGCGCAGGCCTGAAGCGGAATTCGGAATTTACGGTGCTGCCTTTTGGAGAGCAGGTCGCTCGCTGGCTAATTCTCTAGCCAGGCAGCGTGGTTATCGCGATTACGATGCGTGTCCAATTGTCTTCCTTTACGGGCATGCCTTAGAACTGTATATGAAGGCGATTGTCCGTCGGGGTCGTAGTTTGGTCTCGCTCGCAGGAAAGAAATTACCTATAAATCCGCGGGTACTTAACAGACATGAGTTGTTACCCCTCACCGAGGCCGTTAATTACATTTTCAAACATGTTGGTTGGACCTGGTCGACAGAGGTGGAAGGTGTAAGGACATTCAGCGACTTCAAAGTGATCACCCAAGAAATAGATCGACTAGGGACTGCCTTTAGGTATCCCGTCGACACGAAGGGACAGCCTTCAGTTTCTCATCACTTCGGATTCAATGTTCTGGAGTTCTCACGGCAATTAGAAGGTGCGATTCGGCTTTTAGATGGCGCGCTAACAGGCCTTGAGGAAGAGTGGGATCAGCAAGCTTCTTTAGCTTACGAGAGACAGCAAAGCATGTGAGATACCCACTGCGATCTAACGCTAAACCATGGCAATGAATACAGGTCGGTGTCGTCTGTGTGGTCAGTTCAAGAAATTGTCATTTGAACACATACCTCCAAAGAGTGCATTTAATGACAACCAACGGCTCTTTCAGACCATGCGAGACTTAATGGAGGGACGACCATACTCGCGCTTTCGCAAAGGAATTGGCAGTTATTCGCTTTGTGAGACATGTAATAATCTAACGGGCGGCTGGTACGGCGAGGCATTCGTACATTGGACCAAACAGGGATTCGATTGGCTTGATAAACTCAGGATAATTCAGTCATAAACTTGCCGTATTACATCAAACCTCTAAATGTGCTTAAGCAGGTGCTCTCAATGGGTCTTGCTATGTCGCCGGAAGCATCGATCGGCTATCACCGAGACCTGCGACAGTTTGTGCTGAACAGGATGGCGAGACACCTGCCGCCAAGGTATCGTGTTCATGTTTACTTTAATCCGAATGGCGTACCCCGATTTGCTTCCGGTATGGCAATTACGAAGGTCGGAGACGATGGCGGCTCAAACTATGTTGAGGCGGAGGTTGCGCTGCCTCCTTTTGGATATTGCGTCACAACACCAGTTGGTAGTTATCAGTCCCTTGCGGACTCCTTTGGTTTATACGAGATTACGTGGTTTTCGGATTACCACTATAACGAATGGACAAACATTCATTTGCGTATTCCGCTTCGCGACACACGTGCACCATTCCCTTTGAACTATGGAAGCGAGTCATAGCTGCAAAGAATTTCGCTCTCTAAGATCCTTGGGTGCGGATAATGCACGAAATGGAATTGCTTGAAGTCACCATTACGCACAATTTGAGAGACATTAGCGAAGTTGCTGAACTCTTTTGGCCGGCGACTCATCGCACTCGAGTGGGGACGCAAAGGACCGGACCGAACGCTTTACACAGGTCGGGCGCACACCGACGTCGCGTTGTTCCATGCGATGCGCGAGCAGGGTGCGGCTGTTCTCGCGGCTTACAAAGGTGTCACCACGCGACGATCCGATCGCCTCATCGGCTTAGTGAAACCGGGAGTGGAATTTCAACGTGTTAACGGATTGCTTTGCTTACCCCTTTCAGACGCGCGTGTTACTGACTCGTCGGCTAACTTTCTGGGTAACCTTCCTCCTCGACAATGCACTGTTCAAACCTGCGGAAATCGTGCCAAAGGAAGATTATCAGCGCTGGTTCTCCGCCAAACGTCACCGCGGACCGTTTGGTCGCTTCATAACAGAGACGTTGAAACGCTGGTCGCGAATTATCTTGTGGGCAGTGGGTTATGTGGTTCTGTGTGGAGCGGCTCACGTGCTCTTGAAGATATCGATCATGCGGGCTATGCGAGGAATGGACAAGAATTATTGGCGCAGACCACAGTCTCAACCAAACTCGTTTCAAACAAAGCGGCTAAGCTTCTGCGAATGGCATCGCCAAATCGCACACTACACTTCTTCGGTCCTGCCGAGGCCGCGCATCAATGTCCTGAACCGATCGAATATCATTCAATAGAGGCGATCTTTAGTGAGCTGGATCAAACTAACGCTGGTCGTTGGCTTATTGATCGAATGCTTAATTCTGATGGTTCGACAGTGGAAGGAGACGGGTAGGATCATGGAATCGTTGAATTGTAAGCTTCCCGGGATTACACCCACGAGTTACTAGAGATTTCCGGTTTTTGGGTTAACAAATATTCCCTGGGCGTCAGATGGCCCAGAGACTTGTGTGGTCGTTCCTCGTTGTACTCCTTAAGCCACAGTTCTGTTTGTTCGCGCACTTCCGACAAACTTTGAAACACAAACATGTCGAGCACTGCTTCACGGTAGCTGCGATTGAATCGTTCGATAAAGCCGTTCTGCATTGGTCGTCCAGGCTTGATGAACTCAAGCAGCACGTTGTGTTGTTCAGCCCAATCAGCCAGCGTCACAGAGACCATTTCTGGACCATTATCTAGTCTGAGCTTGCGCGGATAGCCGCGTTCAGCGGCTATCCGATCGAGCGTTCGCACGATACGCGGCGCCGGCAAGTTGAAGTCCACTTCGATCGCCAGCCCTTCGCGATTGAAATCATCCACCACGTTGAAGGTACGAAAGCGACGCTCACCCCACAACGCATCACTCATGAAGTCAGCGGACCAACACTCGTTCATAGCTTCAGGCACCACCAGTGGAGCAGGACATCTTGTTGGCAAACGTCTTTTGCCTTTCCGTCTCTTGTTCAGTTTCAGCGCGCAATAAATGCGATAGACCCGCTTGTGATTCCAACTGTGGCCCATCCGACGCAAACGCCTGAAGAACTTGCCGAAGCCTTGCTCCGGTCGTTGCCACGCCAGCTCCAGCAGTAGTTTGACGATTGGACCATCCGCATTTGGTCGCGGCTCGTAGTGATAGACCGATCGTTCTAGACCTATCGCAGCACAGGCCCGACGCTCACTCAATCCATACTCTGTGCACAACACTACAACCAGCGCTCGCTTCGCCGCTGGCTTCAGAGCTTTTTTGCGATCACATCTTTCAGCGCCCGATTCGGCTGACATCTGCTTCAAGCGTCGGTTTTCGTCTTCCAATTCACGCAGCCGCTTGATATCTGACGCTTGCATGCCACCGTACTTTGACTTCCACTGGTAATAAGTCGCATCGCTGATCTCATGCTCACGACAAACGTCCCTGACA
The DNA here is from genome assembly GCA_963708055.1 of uncultured Acidobacteriota bacterium. Lineage (GTDB taxonomy): Bacteria > Acidobacteriota > Blastocatellia > Pyrinomonadales > Pyrinomonadaceae > PSRF01. The sequence goes on from OY970193.1 coordinate 6,396,882, forward strand.
GTCCGTCCTGCTTCCACCGCTTTCAGGATCGCGATGATCTGATGTTCGCTGAATTTGCTCTTCCGCATTGAGGCCTCCTCGCGTCATACTCGCTCGAAAACCTCTAGTTTTCAATGGCGGTGTTTTAAGGGAGGCTTACAGAATGTCGTAGAAAGTCATGTCGTACATCAACATAAAGATCAGTGGAATCCCGTATTCCAAATTGAAGAGTCGCGGTGACCGTTCTGGGTTGCAGCGATGGGACGAAGCTGTACGCAGTCAGACGCGCGGCCTTCCTCATATTTCAGAAGCCTGCATTCTGAAGGTTACCTTTTTGCTGCCTCCAGACAAATACCCAAGCAATCTTCCTTATGGACCAGACTTAGACAATCTTCTGAAACGTTTTTTGGATGTACTCAACGAGACGGTATTTTGCGACGCCCGTGGGTGTGACTCCTGCATAGTCTCCATCCATGCGATGAAAACGCGCGTGGCCACAATTGAGGAAGCTGGCGCTAGTCTTGAGATTCTGCCTATCAGCGTTGATATCTGCGGTTAATATTCTGCGAAGCCTCAGAGGACCTGGAGAGAGAATCATGGACCCACCGAAGAGTGGCCGCCCTCTCAACTGCCTACTTTGTCCTGATTTCCTTCCAGCGTAGTGAATGGCGCGGCGGTGAATCCGATTAGCGATTTCATTCGGGGCTTACGGTCTTGCGTAATCTGATATACCAAAGCACACAGAACACACACAGCGAGAACAATTAGGACCAGCCTGAGGTAAGTATCGCTTTTCATCATAGTCGTTATTGTACTCTTAAAGGAGAGGAGTTTCGAGACCTTGACGATGCCAGCGAAGCCCGATTGTTTTATCGAATTGGACAAAGACCAATGTGTATAGGGGCTCTTCACTTCCGCCAAAAAGTTTTCGGAAAGCCGACACGCCGCAGTTGGAGATGCATCCTTGACACTTGGGGCACCCTGCCTTATACAAGAGCGTTAGAGGCATGAATTAGGCACACTGGAATTCTGAATGTTGACGAACTGGACAGACAAACTCGGCACGATTCGGCGGTCCGGCCGCGGTATGGCTAATCCGCGCTTATTTGGTGGTGGCAGCTTGTTCGATCTTAATGAGTTCAGTGAGCTACGCGACCGAAGACGATCACGCCTGATATCCAGGCGTCATATCAGGAATTAACTCAGCGGGAGCGGGTTCCCGCTCCCAAGTCTCAAAAAATCGAGAGTTTGTTAGGAGCGGGGCAGCTTCCTTCGAAGCTTAATACCCCGCTCTTTTTTTTGAGTCTTGACTATAGAGGCAAATGTCAGATCGGAGGATCTATGAAGACGTGTTACTTCGACAGAAACATATTTGATCAGATTGATAAGAAACGCGGCATGAGCGATGACGAACTGAATGACCTCCGGGCCGCCGTTTCTGATGGACGAATCGCAATCTTAGTGAGTTTTGAGACTATTCAGGAAACCACCTATGCTGCTCAGGACACGGCATTGCGGGGATTGAAATTGATATCAGACTTTTCGCGGGCGGAATTTCCTATCAAGCCGCACACGGAACTTGTGCGCGATGAACTCGAGAGCTTCGCAGAGGGTAAAGAACGTCCATCCCCTTTCGTGTTTGGGAGATTCTCAATCGATCAGGTCATCACAGATATCCAGACGCCAACTGCTGAAATCCTGGCACTCTTGGAGGAAGATAAACTCAATAAAGCGAAGCTCAACGCCGAGCTTGAAGAACTCGTAATAGCCGAGCGTGAGGTTATTCGGCAGAACCGACCGCGGACATTCGACATGTATTGGGAACAACGTTCTCCTTACTTCGCCGAGCTCTTCGCTGAACGCGCAGGTCGTCTGGAGCGGTGTCGAGAATTAGGAATGAATCGTGTAATAGAACTCAGAAGCGTAAGAATGTCTATTGGGGCGATCTTATCTCTACTCTACGCTCTAATTATAGAGGGACGTCGGGTAAAGAACGGTACATCACGCGACCTTCAACATTCAGGTCCAATGTCAGCCGCGGATATCGTTGTGACTGATGATGGTGAGTTGCGAAGACTTTTGAAGCGTATTCCTATGGACCACCTTACGGTGGTTAATCTGCGCGAACTTATCGATCTCTTGCAGTTAAATTGCGCTAAAACGTCCCCTAATGCAGGTTCGTGACTGCCTATTGAATTGAGCAGGTCTCAGAAGAACTATCAGAAATGAAGAAGCTTTTGGTTTTCAACACCATAGCCGTTGATAGCCTGTACTTCCAAGCCGGCACGACTATTCACGCGGGCCAGACGTTCGAGTTGTATACGGACTACATAGATCGCAACGACGACGATGTAACCAAACAGGAAGAGGAACAAATCCTTAGATGGATTCTCTCCTCATCTGCAAGGGAACTCTTTTTTCACGAGCTTGGAATCACACCCAATCCGTTCGTTGCCCTGTCTGTGCGACATCCCGTTATTGAGCGTGGACATTTTAAGCCAGGTGATATCGATATTCTGATCTGTGACCAGGATCGGCGGTAGCGCTGCACCGTCACCGCCGTCACTGCTTGTCGTTGTTTCATCGTCAGCCTCATCTCTGCCCTCCAGCCTCTCCAGGCCGGTGGCAGTGTCTACTGTTTTGAGTAGATCTTTATCTGAGACAACGATTACCCTTTCGAGTAGATTTTCTGTGAGTCAATTCGGAAGATTGACAGTTGTGTATTCTGGAGATAGTCTACGCACGCTTTTTGAATTTGATCCTCAAGCTTCACCACCTCTAACCTTCGGGAGGCTCACGCATGGCAAAGCCAAGACTCACCAAGTTCACGAAAAAACGTACGCGCCGTGGTGTCCTTATAACGGAATCGGCCGAGGACAGGTATGCGGGGCATCGAGACGCTCTTTCAGTTAAGGGCCACGTTCTATATCCGAGTGCCAGGACCTTGTTAAAGCGCTACGTGCGCCAGGCGAGACGCACTGGAATGATTCGCGATGCTCATGAAGAACAACTCGGAATCAAAGCCCTCCTTTCAGCAGCGATGGCGGAAGCAGACAAATCGAATTCCAAGGTTGTTACTCCTAAACATGTCTATCTAGGTTGGTACGGGAGACTTAGTGTTGGTGGCGGAAACCACCCCCCTCACCGCTGTTATAGATCCTCTGTTATCAACCGCGTGGATGAGCTGAAGGAGTCGCTTCCATATTTTGATGAATTCTTGTCGAAAAAATAAGAGGAACGCTAGTGTGTCCTTATGGCTGACGGTGTTTCATCACCACTGACCTTTCGCGATTTCATTCGTCATTTGTTACCTACGGCGACTGCTCTTTGTCTCTTCCTGCCATTCTTGCGTGTTCCACAGAACAAATTTGAAGTAGCGGCGGTTGTATTTGCTTCAGTTGTACTGGGCTACCTGGTGACAACGCCCCTGAATACCTTCCTTGCGGCGTACTATAGCTGCACGCCGATCATGAAAGTATTCACCAGGCGCCGCAGGTGGATGGCAGCCAACTGGGATTATGACAAGCTCTTCTACAGTCTGACTCAGGAGGAACGCGAGTATATCTACGTCACCCAGGGCTATCTCGAACTTTATCGACAATTGAGTTTTTATTTACTGATTTACGCGCTGGCAAACCTATTCCTAATACTCAATGCGGTTCGCGCTGCCTTTGATGTCAGTTCTTTCTTCTTAACCGCAGTTGACGCAAGGACGAGTGTGGTCGGAGGTCTGCTGGTTCCCACATGGCTTCTCTTATTCCTCTCGCTCATACTTGCGCATTATTCGTTCAAAGACTTTCTAAACGAGTTCGCAATCTTGTTTCATGACGACGGACAGTACTCGACCTTCGCCAAACGAATTCATGAAAAGGAAGGTGGCTTTGCTAGAGCAATATTCGGAGTAGTTCGTAGTAAGAAGGAAGGCAACAGTAAACAGCAGGATGTTCTGTCGGCCGTAAAAGTGACTTTGCAAGATGCGAGCGGAAAAGAACGTGCATCAATGCAAACAGACCTCGACGGTTATTTTCAGTTTGACAACCGCAAGAACGAGTATCCACCGGGAGACTACAAACTGCTCATTGATGGCAAAGAGCCCAGAACGATTTCATTGGCTGACAAAGTCGTTCCTCTTTTTACTATCGATTCGAGCGTCACATCCGTCGACCAACCTAAATTGGAGCGCACACGCAGCCTGATGATCCTCACAGTCATCATTGTGCCGATTTTGATCTTGATCCTATTCGCCCAGCCGGATTGGCGCCTCAGAACTCTCTACGTCTTATCCATACTCCCCTACGTTGCATTTATCTACACGTTTTTCTGGAAGCCTACCAGGCTCGACAGTCCTATTCTGTCGGCTTCTTTCATTCTGAGCGTAGGACTAGCCGTGACGGGCTTGTTAAACTCGATCACAACTTTTGCTGCACTTGATACAAACAAAGCCTCACGATGGACAAACCTGGTGCTCCCTTTCCTATCGCAGAGATGGTACGACATAGCGATACTGATCTTGATTATGTTCTTACTATGCCTCGTACACCTGATCGAATTTAAGCAATCAGTGTCCAGCTTCAAGAAAGTGTCTCGACTACCAAGGCTGAATGGAATAACGGTTGAGCCGACACCGATAGTCGATCCGCTTGCTGATCAGGAATATGTGATAAGTGTCACTGGGGAGGACTTGCAGGACGTCTCGTTAATAGAGCCAGAAAACGGGGCAGGGAAGATCAATGTGTTAACCCAAGAGACGGAAGTTAATGAGGCAGGTACAGTTGCGAAAATCCATGTTAAAGTGTCCAGTGGAAACAGCGAAGGCGTGTACGAACTTCCTGTCAGGGTTGAAATACCAAAAGTTAGCTTTATAGTCGCTGCACAACCACCGCCGGAATCGCTGACACTCTCTTATGGCGCCGACGAAAAGGGAAACCCTCCCGTTGTTAAGGCTGCGCAGCAGGAGGTACGCATAGTGATTTGCGGAAAGCACTTAAACGGCGCTACGTTGACACCATCACCGCCGCTTAGCATCTCAGACGTAACAAGTACGTCGACAGAAGAATTACAAGCAATAGTTACAATACCCGCTGGCACAACCGCCGCTGACTACTCCATTGGTGTTAAGAATACCAACGCCCAAGGCGCGAGCATCAAGTTCACCATTAGACCCAACGGATGAGGTGAAGGCTTCCGGCAACTCAAATGGAAGGAAACTGTTGTGATGCGTTGAAACGAGAAACCTGAATTCAACGCAATAAGCTTCAGTGTTCTTATCGAGCGAATCAACGCGCACCTCCACCTGTTTAGCAACGACTGGAGAGAACTCGTTAAAAGCGGGTTTCAACTCACCTCTAAAGAAGAGCAGAGTCTGGTTCGTGTTTCGAGTGAACGCGTGCAAGAGATCCAGTCGTCGCTTATCTATTTCGGCCAGGAGATTAGCCGCTATCCTCAACGGCAGAATCATCAAACGACCAATCGAAGAGCAGACACCAGAGCCGTTCATGGCATACAACTTGAGGTGGCTATGTAATGCCGATCTTTCAAGATCCAATGAGCAGTCTTGATCGACGTTGGTCCAACTGGCGCAGTGTTACCGAGCCCCTGATGGCAAAGCACAGAATTGCCAGACCCTCAGGCATAGAGCGGCGCAAAATTGCGCGTGAGTGCCTCAATCAGGTTGGATTGGAAGAAGTCAGTCTCGAAGCGCGCCCGGAAGAACTTTCGATTGGTCAATGTCAACGAGTCTCTATCGCCCGGGCGCTAATTGCTGGACCAGCTTTGATCGTTGCTGACGAACCTACCTCGGCCCTTGATACATTAGTAGCAGCGAAGGTTCTGAAATTACTGAAGGCGGCCTCCGAACAGGGCATTGCTATCGTGATTGTCAGTCACAATCAAACAATGCTGAATTCTTTGTGCCATCGTGTTTTGACTATGCGCGACCGCATACTTCAAGGCTAGTGCGAGCTTTTGCGATTCACTCTTTCAAAAAAGGCCAATCTCAATGCTTCATTTGATGACGGCTAGGTCCTAAATCCCGCTGATATCTTACTATAGTGCGTTTCGCAAAGGATGGAAGGAATATGGAAAAGCTTAAGTTGAAAGTACTCACACTTGCAGCAGCAGTTATTGCGCCTCATTTGATTGCGTTTGATACTAAGGCTGTCCAAGTTAGGCGAATCCAGAGTTAAGTGTAGCAGAACGCGTCAATGAAAAGAGGTCTCGGAAATAGCACTTCATAATAGTGAAGAAGCGATCGCATGATTACGACTTACAAAAAGAACTAAAATGGTGAGGGACGAGCCACAACTGCTGGAGACCGTCACATGCAACCCTATGAGCCAACGCAAATCATAACGGTTTTGCTCTTTGCGGGACTTCCCGAAGGCACCTCCCCACTGCGTCTGGAGGGAGAGCAGAGGCGCATTAGAGATGCACTGAAGCGGAGCGGTAGACGAGCGCAATTTCGTTTTCTTGTAGAGCCTGCGGTCACGATTCCACATATACGTCGAGCCCTTTTAGAACACAAACCTCAGATAGTGCAATTTTGCGGACACGACGCCGCTAAGGCCGGGATTGTTTGTGAAGACGATCGGGGCCGAGTAAAGCTGATCCCGACTGGTGCGCTAGCCAACCTTTTCAAATTGGTTAGCAGTTCCGTCAAATGCGTTATCCTCAATTATTGCTTTTCAGAAGTTCAAGCAAACGAAATTGCGAAACACATCGACTTTGTCATTGGCATGAATTCGACGATAGGCGAAAAGGCGGCGTCAAGCTTCTCAGAAGGATTCTTTGACGCCTTTTTCGCCGGCGAAACGATTCCTGAGTGCTTCAAATGGGGAGTCAATGCGATACAGCTAGAGGGTATTCCAGAAGATCTAACACCAGTTCTGAAGACGACTCGAGCAGCCATGGAAACTGCTGAGATTTCAAATCAGTCTGCTCCACTACGCTATTGGCTCCTCAGAGAACCACGCGAAATACTCTTTGGCCAAGAAGAGTGGGCTCCGGGTAAAGTCTGGCACTTCTCAGAGGGTTCAAACGAGATCAGAGCATCGGATTTTGTTTATGTTTGGCGAAGAGAGCTTAACGAAGGAATCCTCGGTTGGGGAGTTATTGTAAAGAGCGACTCTGCAGGATGTAGCGCGAAATCACATGCGCTTTTTAATGACGACATAGACGCTAGCGAGATTGCCGCTGAATTCGAAAAGTTAGGTGCGAAGGTTGGCGACTTCGAAGAGCCCTTTCTACTTGCAAGGTCCCAGGTAATAGCGCTGAACAAATTAATAAGCATGCGCAACATAGAAGTCCCAACCCACCTTACTCGGGAACAGAATCTAGAAGAAGAACCTACTCGCCCTCAGAACGAAGACGCCGAACATGAGGATAATCATGCCGGTCGCCTACTACCTGGCGTTGTACTACACGATCGTTATCGCATTATCCGTCTCCTAGCTAAGGGCACAACGAGTGCTGTTTATGAGACCCTCGATACCAGGCTCACGCAGACGGTGGTTGTGAAAGAAACGATTTGCAATGACGGTCATCAGCGTTCGGAGGTTGAGCGGGAGGCTAGGTTACTGGCGCAACTTGATCATCCTGCGCTGCCGAGGACTACAGATTACTTTTCAAAAGATGATCGGTTATTTATCGTCACCAACTTCATCTCAGGAACCAATATTGGCGAGATGATCGCCAACAAGTCCGATCCTCTTCCGCGGAATCAGGTAATTGCATGGGCCGATCAGTTGCTCGACGCGCTCGTCTACCTCCACTCACAAAGACCGCCGATAATTCAGTGCTACATCAATCCGCACAATCTGCAACTGACTAAAGATGGTCGAATCACATTGGTCGGCTTTGGACAACCGACGAAGTATAGGGATCGAGTCGTCGCTCACGGCGATGAAATCACGCCCCAGTATATGCATCCGGAACAAATTGAAGTAAGCGCCGAACCGCAAAGTGATATCTACTCTCTGGGGGCCACAATTTACTATCTCTTCACCGCCGCGGAGCCCGCAGATAGTCTTGCACGAGCTAAGGCGCTCGCAAATTCGCAACCCGATCCGCTTAAGCCCGCTAATGAGATCTATAGCCCTGTTGGAGAGGAAATTTCCGCGATTTTAGGTCGGGCAATGGCCCTCAAACCCGAAGATCGTTATTCCAGCGCTAAGGACTTTCGCGAGGCTTTCCGGTTCGTCGGATCAAGATCTGTGGAGCGGTCGATCATTGATTCAGAGACTGTTGAGATATTGGGAAGCCATTCACGAATTCTTCAAATCAAAGAGGAGATACGCAGGGTTGCACCGACAGATGTCGCGGTATTGATTGAAGGCGAAACTGGTACGGGGAAGGAGTTAGTTGCACGGGCGATTCACAATTTAAGTACGAGAGGGCAACAACCTTTCGTGGCGGTTAATTGTTCAGCAATTTCCGAAACACTCCTCGAATCTGAGTTGTTCGGGCATGGAAAGGGCTCGGTCGGGAGCGCTCGCAAACGCGATGGACTGTTCGAAGTGGCGCATCACGGGACTATCTTTCTCGATGAAATCGGCGACTTGCCGCCGATGGTACAGGTAGAACTCCTGCGCGTCCTTCAGGAGCTAACGGTTAGGCCAATCGGCGCCCGTCAAGACATACCAGTCGACGTAAGAGTGATCGCGGCTACCAATCGGGATCTGCGCCAGATGGTTAAGGAAGGTAGGTTTCGTGAAGATTTGTTTTATCGGATAAGGGTCGCTGCCATTGAGTTGCCACCGCTGCGCGAACGCAGCTCGGATATTGCTGAGTTGGCTGCCCACTTCATAGCGGAATTTCGCCAGGAATATGGCCGATCGGTAACTATGAACTCGTCGACACTCCGTTTGCTCGAAGCTCATTCGTGGCCAGGCAACGTGCGGGAGCTGAGAGCTGTTATTCGGCGCGCTGCCGCACTCTCAGAAGGAGGAATACTTAGCCCACATCATCTGGGGGAGACGTTTTTTAAGACTGCTCACAGGTCGGGTGTCGGAAGAGATGAGTCTAGGGAAGAGCGATTTACGCGGGCAAACGACTTAGAAGAGAGGGCGCGTGATTTACTAGTCGGACATGCCTATCAGCAGGCTCAAACCGAGTTGCTTAGGGCACTGGAATTGGATCCAGCGCGGACGAACCGAGTGAACGAAGAGTTTGCTTTCGTTTTTGATGCTTTGAAGAAGTCCACTGAAGGCGCTGTCAGTGCTCCATTTGAATCGGCTAAATTGCGATGGCAAACGAGCGTTTGGAGTATCTTGTCAGAACGCAACAAATTTGATTTACGTTCGCTTAGTGAGTCTCCAAGTCCTCTCGAGCAGATACAACATCAAACCGATGTGACTGGAGTTGCGTTGCCGTCTGATGTCAACTCAGAGCAGCGTGGTGAGTTATTGGAACAGGCAGTTTTGAGGCTGTTCAAGCAGTTCTTTCGTCTCGGCGATAAAGACGACGGAACGTTTCACCTCAAAAAACTGAGGCAACAACGTCGAGGAACGCAATTTGGATTCGATATCGCGGTCGAATTTGATTGTGTCCTAGAGTGGAATGGAACAATCCGATGTCACGTCGAGTGCAAGAATTACGCCGATACAATTGCTCTTAAAGACATTGCCGACAAGCTGATTTCCCAAAGCCACTTCGATGCTGAGATTGACCTTTGGATCCTCATAAGTCCAAATGCCGACCCAAGTAATGAACTGGAACAGATACTTGAAAGTTCGCGGCAGCGTAAGACGTACCCATTCGATGTTCGAGTCTGGTCGCCGGCGACAGGCGTATCGGATTTTTTTGGGCTTGAGCCGTCAGTTTACGACCTATTCTTCCAGAGTGAGACGGAAGACGACCACCCGAGAAATTGGACTACCGAAAAACGTGTCGCGGTTCACGAAAGGTGGCGCGATGAGTTGTCACCGCCTTTACGGCTCCCGAAAGGCTGGGACAGATATCTGCGGACCCCCTATTTGTTGTGTATGCGCAGAGAAGAATCCCGACTCATGGAATCCACTTTTGCGAATCATGTCACGATGCAATGTAAAAACGAAGCCCGAGCTCTAATGCCAAGGTCACTCGATTACTACATTCGTGATTGGTTGACACAGCGCTCCGAGCCCGTACTTTTCCTTCTCGGCGATTTTGGAGATGGGAAAACTTTCTTCACCTACACCCTGTCGCGACATCTGGCTGGTGAGTTCTTGAAGGATCCGAAGTCCGGCTGGATACCACTTCGTCTATCACTACGTGACTTTTACGATGCCGGACAGAGCAGCGACTTCCTTCGCCTTCGTCTTAGTGAATTTGGCGCAGATTTGGAGGGGTGGACCGAATTAAAGGCAAGGAAACATCTACTCGTCATCCTTGATGGATTTGATGAAATCTCCAAGCACCTCGATCCAATATCCATCACTAAGAATATCACCGCTCTAGTAAAGTGTTATGAGGAATTCGAAGGCTGCAAGGTGTTAATCACGTCGCGGACTCATTTCTTTGAGAGGCGCCAAGATGTCAAGCGGCTTATGACGCGTCTCCACGACCCGATAATCTATTACCTAGCCCCGATTCCTCGTGGAATAACTCTCTATCACTTGGAGACGTCCGCGCAGGAGTTACAACTAGACCACTCAATTGCAAAGTTGAAATCGCTTCACGATCCTATCGGGTTAGCAGCCAAACCTCTGTTTCTGCAAATGCTAAAGGACACTCTTCATGATTTACCTGATGATCTAGATGAGGTGACACTCTATGAGAAATACATATCGAATACCCTACAGCGCAAGGCCGAACAATTGGATGACGAAGTATTGTTGGTTGATCGAAATGAGTTGCTCGGCAACTTAATGCTGCTTCTCCAAGAGATTGCCGTGGAGCTTCAAGTTTCGAAGAAAGAATACGTTTCCCTTAATGAATTCGCCGTGGCAAAGCAGAAAAAGTTCGCCCAACTTCTTTGGCGAATGGCGGGATCGGAAGCTGACGAGGAGGATGCGAGGGCTCGAGTCGGTGTTCGCTCTCTGTTATCGCGGGTTGAGACTGAGGACATGGAGAGTCAGTGGACAGTCGATTTTTGCCATCGATCGGTCAGAGAGTACTTTGTTTCTAGAGCCCTTTGCTCTTCTTTCACTGCTGGCATTGCAAAGGCAGAACAATACTTGAGCGATGTGCCGCTGAATCACGAGATCTTAGACTTTGCCGCAATTAATATGAAAAAGGCCAGTCAAGGGTATCAACAAGCGTTAGTCAGAATAATTGGTGGGGCCACGCTCCAAAGGTCTCCAGGCAGACTTGGAGGCAATGCAATTACATTGCTCTATAGACTTGTTGACAAACTCCCTGAAACGGATTGGACATGTCGAGTATTCGATCATGCTGACCTTGAAGGGGCCGATCTGTCGGAGATGAATTTTCGGGGGAGTTCATTTCGATTCGCTAACCTTACAAATGTGAATTTCGAAGACTCACATTTTGAGGGGTGCGATTTCACAGGCGTTCGTATTGAGGAAACTGCAGCCGTTCGATCAATAACGGTCAGTCCCTCGGGCGATGCTATTTTCGCCGTTTATGACGATGGAACGGCGCGTGAGTGGGCGTTTAAGCATCCGCGCAAGGTTGAGTCAAGAACCCTTGCAGAACACTTGCCACTTGATCGAGCAATGATCGGATCCCTCACATCCGGTTGTCTCTGGATGCGGCAACCGAACACTTTCACACTCATGAATTTTGAAGATGGCGACTTGCAGCCAATAGCTTGGTTTCCGGTTAAGGATGGTTACAGGTTCGAAACTATAAGTCAGTCTGAGATATCGCTCGTGCAGGTTGATCCTAGTGGCGACGTTCAGTTACTCCTAATTGACCTGGATCAGCAAGAAATAATAGGGAGGCTGCGGCAGACTTCAGCAACGCTATGTGTTGCACTCGGACGCGGAGCTTTGGCATTCGACGACGGAGATCGGGGTCTTAGCATTGTTGCGTTCGGTCCAAACTACCAACACAAGAAACATATCCCCTTGGCCGACCGCGTGACCTGTATTTCGTCAAAGGCGATAGGCGAGAATTTGCACCTCCTAGCGTGTGGTCAAAGTTCCGGTGCCGTAAATGTGTGGGCCATTGACCTCGCAACGAGTCCTGTCGTCAAGGAGGTTCTTAAAAGTCGGATACATGACGGAACAGTCACCACTATCACGTTCTTAGACGAATTAAGAATAGTATCTGGTGGACATGACCGGGCAATCTCAGTCACTCGAATGGACATGAAAGGCAAAACACCGACTGGATTTCTAGAGCGGAAACTTCAGCTAAAGTTTCGATGCAAGGGTATGCAGATCAATGGTCTCAAAGGCAACGATGAACGTCAAAAGCTGAATGAATTGATTTTGAAGGCAGAATCGAAATCCGCCAACGACTGAAAAGTTTGTGACTTATTGAGTATTTTTCTGCATTATCGCTTTCCATTATTGCAGCGTGTTTAGCTTTTTGCTTCAGCATCTTTCGAAGTCGATGAGGACGTAGTTGGTTCTCACGGTGGTCCTTAGTGACGACTAATTTCTGGGTAGAGCATACACTCTCGTGTCTGGAGTGGGGTTGAGGAGGTATGGGCCATAATGAAACAAGATCGCCATTAGCTAATTAGACCTGACTCGAGATCGGGCTTAACGTCCTCCGACATTGCTTCTCTATATCCTGCCTCGACTGCCTGCTCTACGGCTCTTGCAAAATCAATCAGATCTTGATCGGTGTGGTTAATGTAGACCTGCGCTGTGGTCTTGGGATCTTTGTGACCGAGTGCATTTGCGATATCTACGAGATCGATCATTTTCTTGACTCTGGTTCCAGGTGTGTGCCGCAAGTCATGGAAGTGTAGACCGAGGTGAGTAAGACCGGCGTCCTCCAGTGCTCCAGCCCAGGCGGTGCGGACGTTGTTGGAGATTCCGAATACCAGCTCCTCGGATGGTTTTTTACCATGCTGAACTTTGAAAGCTTTCTTGGGTGGGTTGCTGATTACATCCAAGAGTGTTTCTTAACTCGCGGAGTCATCTTTGCGTTGCGAGTTTGCTTATCGCCGCCCAAGTCTTTGTAATTGAGTAAGCCGTAGATAGTGCCAGAGCCTTCAAAATCGATCTGAGGTTTTTTGAGATGTATCAATTCTCCGAAGCGGGCGCCTGTGTCGACGGCGACGATAATGAGAGCGCGGAGGTGTCTCCGGTCTTCAGTTTCACAGGCTCGGAGTAGTTTGATTTCGTCGCCGAAGGTCAGGAAGAGATTTCGTTTCTTCCGATCGCTGGCTTTGATCACTTCGTTCTTGCGGGCAAACTCAAATGGGTTTTGTTTGATCCATTGATTACGTTTGGCTTCATACAACATAGCGCGAAGAGTTTGTAGTTCGCGGGCGACCGTTGCGGTGGCGATATTAACTCGGGTGCCGTTCAGGCCGCGCCGGGTGGAGCGCAGTCGATGTGAGCGATATCGTTTTACATCGGCGATCGAAATATCCTTCAGTTTCCTTCCTCCAAAAAAATCGCGGAAGTGTTTGAGATGTGCTTTGTACGCGCTTGCATTTCGAACGCCAAACAGTTTTTCGCCAGCGCTGTTGTACTCAGCTTGGATGTAGATTTCTTTTTCGCAATAGTCTGCTAATTGAGCGAAGCTGACTACATTCTTTTCCAGAGCTTTTGGGCCACGGTCTTCTAATTCGTTGCGTAGCTTTCGCAGTGCTTCTTTAGCGGCGTATTGGGTTTTGCGTTCGCGGTGCGCAAACTTGCGTTGCCGCGCTCGTCGTAGTAAGCGAGGACTCCATCGTAGACGATCTTGCCATTGCGTTTGCGTTTGTAGACACCTTCTGTGTATCTCATTGAAGTATCTTAGAGAACTCTGCGTGCTGGATTTGGTTGAGGTGTATCTCCACCGTGGATGGGTGGAAGGAGCTAAGCCGACTGTACCACAGAAACAATCTGGTTTGTGCGGGTAATTGTGCGGGTGGACCGCAAAATTTGCTAAAATGCTCAGTATTCCGAAGGTTTTTGAGGGTAGAGCGGATCGTTGACACGGTAGGGGTCTGGGGTTCAAATCCCCACGCGCCTACCATTCTTCTCAGGAAATTCACACTTCTAATCATCCACTGCAATTTGGCACACAATTTTTGTCGTTGTCTCTGGACCAGTCTTTGCCACGTGCGGGTTGGGTCATAGAAATCCCAAGACAACTAATCGCTACATTAATCCGATCATGAGGTGCTTGTGAGGGCGGCTGGTGTTCTCGATCAATGGCAAGAGACGCATCGTTTGACTGCTAAGAAGACGAATGAAGTAGCAACCGAGTCGGAGGCAGTGAATTACAGTGGAAGCTTCTAACTATGTGTGTTGATGCGGATAAAAACAAAGCGATGTGAGCTTTGTCCTTGCGCCTAAAATGGGGCGCGAAACCCCACCTTTAATTTCTCTTGACGTTGAAGTTTCACTCGGGTAGGCTCTCGCGGTCATTTGTCAATCTGAACTGCCAAGTGCTTCCGCGCTCCTCACGATTACTTCACATAATCGAAATTTGTAGCGAATGGATTGACCGCACCTGGCACTCACTGAAACGGTTAACCTTAACCTCAAGCACACACGATCTAGTACTAACTAACATCTCAACTCACATAGACAACAAGGAGTAACCTCATGCACCTCTACAAGCGTAAGTCCAGCCTCAAGCTGACCGGCTGGCTTCTCGTCTTCAGCCTGTTTGTTTTCAACTTCCACTATCTTCCATTCACAGCTTCTGCACATAACAGCGGCATCAACCCGGAAACAATCAATCCAGATTCAAAGAGCCAACGGAATCAAGCGCGGATTACCAACGCCTATGGCAAAAGACCAATGAGCTTTGAAATCAACCAAGGGCAGGTTGACGATCGCGTAAAGTTCCTTTCCCGCGGTAGCGGCTACAATCTTTTCCTGACTTCCAAAGAAGCAGTCTTCTCCTTAACGGTCTCCGAGACACAAAACAAGCAGGATGTGTTACGGATGAGGCCCTTGGGCGCTAACCCTTTTCCACGTGTGACCGGACTCGACGAGTTACCAGGCAAGAGCAACTATCTGCGCGGCAATGATCCAAAACAATGGCGCACCAACATCACTCACTATGCCAAGGTTAAATACGAGAATGTCTATCAGGGCATCGACGTCGTTTACTACGGCAATCAGCAAGAACTGGAATACGACTTCATTGTCGCTCCCGGAGCCAACCCCGCAGCGATCAAACTATCATTCGACGGCGTGCAGAGTACTGAAATAGATGAACAAGGCGATCTGGTTCTTCGCACCCAACATGGCAAAGTGCTCCAGCGCAAGCCATTCATCTACCAGGAAACTGGCGGCCAGAAACACCAGGTGACTGGACAGTACGTTAAGATCGGAAACCAAATAGGCTTCGAGATCGGAGAGTATGACAACAGCCTCCCGCTGGTGATCGATCCGCTACTTGTCTATTCAACCTATCTTGGTGGAAGCAATGGCGAGTCTGCAGTTGCCATCGCCACTGACCAGGCAGGAAACGCTTACGTCGCCGGAGGTACACCCTCACCAGATTTCCCAACCACCCCCGGCTCGTTTCAAACGGTATTAAACGCCGGCGACGCTTACGTGACGAAGCTGGATCCGACCGGCTCAATTCTCATCTACTCGACTTTCATCGGCGGCTCCGGCGGCGAGTCAGTGGTTGGCATCGCCGTAGATAGCGCCGGCAATGCCTATGTGGCGGGCAATACGAGTTCATTGAATTTTCCCACCACACCCGGCGCCTTCGACTTCATCGGCGATCCCGCCATTGACTCTTTCGTCGCAAAACTCAACCCGTCGGGTACTGCGCTCGTTTATGCAAGTTATCTCGGAGGCGGCGGCACCGAACAGTCCTTTGCTATTGCGATCGACTCCCTGGGCCAGGCCTACGTAACAGGTGGGACGAAATCTCTCAACTTCCCGGTGACGTTCGGAGTTGTTGATACCACGTTCAATGGAGACGAAGACGTCTTTGTGACTAAGGTGAATCAGACCGGCACCGCAATCGCTTATGCCACTTTCCTCGGGGGCACCAACCGTGAACAAGGCGTCGGCATCGCTGTGGATGTTTCAGGCAACGCCTACGTGACCGGATTTACTCAATCACCAAACTTCCCAACCAGTTTCGGAGGGTGGGACACCATCCTCAGCGGCTCAACTGACATCTTCGTAGTGAGGTTGAACTCAGTCGCCTCGGGCGGCTACTCGACTTTTCTCGGCGGTACGGCTGACGAGATAGGATTCAGTATCGCCGTGGACGGCGCTGGCTTTGCTTACATAACCGGTTACACCGCATCGACTAACTTTCCGACCACAGCCTCGGCCTACGACCGGATCATGAGTGGTTGGAACGATATATTCGTTACCAAGCTCAACCAATGGGGAACGGGTCTTGTCTACTCCACTTATCTGGGCGGTACCGCTGGTGAATTGGCTTTCAGCATTGCCGTTGACGGTGTGGGTCAGGCTTATGTCACAGGCTACACCCTTTCCACGAATTTTCCGACTACGCCGGGCGCACCGGATACCACTCACAATGGCGGTCATGACGTTATCGTAACGAAGTTTAACCAGTGGGGCAGTGGGCTCGTAGCCTCGACCTATCACGGCGGCAGCGTCGATGATATAGGCCGGGGGATCGCTCTGGATCCGGCCGGGAACGTGTACGTGTGCGGCTACACTTACTCGACCAACTTTCCGGTAACGCCAGGTGCGTTTGATACTTCCTACAATGCCAACCAGGAAGGTTTCGTCAGCAAGTTCCAGTTTTAGTTTTTGAGGTGGCGTCAAGGCAGGCGCGGCAATTCAGCATGCTGAACAACTGCGCCTGCCGCCCACCTGAACCAGAGTTGCGAGAGCGGCTGCTGATGCGCAGGACTATCCCCTACAGGGAGGTACATAGTTCGGCTTTTCAAACTCATTGGGAGTTCTTATGGCGTTAATATGCAGAACTGTAACCACTTGGAACAGAGAAAATACTGAACAAGTTGAGACTTGGGTTAATCAACAACAGGAACAAGGTAAACAGTATTCGTGGTGGGATCCAAGAGGATGGTTTTGCTGGATTGAAACCCTCATGGCCAAAGTAGTTGTTCAGTCAACTAAAGAAATCGTAGTCCCCTTTAGTAGAACTATATGATTGCCTTGAATCTGTCGGAATCCAGTGGCAATATCTAGGTAGTCTCCTCCCCAACAGTTGTCTTACACGATTGACTCATTCGATTATTGTCTAAAGGGCAGTGCCGCAAAACTCCCGACTGAGTCCTCAGAAGGCCTCATGTTATCCCTGTTTCCGCGGTGCTAATAACCAGACAAGAAAGTAGAAGGCTTGCTTGTACCAGAGAAGTTGCGAGCTTCGTCTACGAAGATGCTTACCAGTAGCGCTCCTCTTACTGCTGTATTCGTGGAATCAGCCGGCCTTAGCCCTTGATCCGCAAAAGGCTATCGGGCAATACGTCCATGACGCGTGGACCTCTGCGGACGGCTTGCCACAAAACACCGTCATCGCGATTGCGCAAACTCTTGATGGCTACTTGTGGCTTGGAACTGAAGGAGGTCTGGTTCGGTTTGATGGAGTGAGCTTTACCGTTTTTGACAGGACAAACACACCTCAAATTAAGAACAACATTGTTCTTGGCCTGCATGCGGACAAAGACGGAAGTCTGTGGATCGGCACCTACGGCGGCGGACTGACGAGACTTAAGGATGGGCAATTCACTTCCTTCAACAGAAATGATGGATTAACTCACGACCTTGTGAGGGCCTTCTTTGAAGACAAAGAGGGAAGCCTGTGGATTGCCACGGATGGTGGTGGATTGAACAGACTCAGGAATGGGAAGTTCACGTCCTTTACTACCAAAGATGGATTGTCCAACGACAAGGTCATGGTGATTTATCAAGACAGAGAAGGCAACCTATGGATCGGAACGTATCGCGGAGGATTGAACAAATTCAAAAACGGTAGATTCACTACTTTCACAACGAAAGACGGACTGTGTGATGACAGCGTTTGGACCATCAATGAAGACCGACAGGGAAACCTGTGGATTGGAACTGAGAAAGGATTGAACAGATTGAAGGATGGCAAGTTCACCTCTTTCACCAAAAGAGATGGATTATCCAGTAGCATCATTAAGACAGTTTATGAAGACACCGAAGGCAATTTGTGGATTGGCACGTTCGGCGGCGGACTGAACCGGTTAAAGGAAGGAGTGTTTACTTCTTTTACTGTCAGGGACGGATTATCCAACAATATTGTGCGGACGATCTATGAAGACAGAGAAGGAAGTCTGTGGATCGGAACAGATGGCGGCGGGCTGAACCGGCTCAGAGACGGAAAGTTTACCTACTTCTCTACAAATCATGCTTTCTCAGACGATCTTAGTTGCGCAATCTTTGAAGACAGACAAGGGAATTTGTGGATTGGCACATTCGGTCGCGGACTGTACAGAATCAGAGATGCGCAGATCACTTCCTTCACCACCAGAGAAGGGTTGGCCAATGATTTTGTGGTCTCAATCTTCGAAGACTCAGAAGGAAGTCTGTGGATTGGTACCTACGGCGGCGGATTGAACAGATTCAAGGATGGGAAGTTCACCCATTTCACCACCAGGCAAGGACTATCGAACGATTATGTTTTTTCAAGTATTGAAGACAAGCAAGGTGCTCTTTGGTTTAGCACCAGCGCTGGCGGACTGAGCCGGCTCAGAGACGGCAAGTTTACTTCCGTCGTTGTCAATGATGGTCTATCAAACGTATTCAAGGTCTATGAGGACCGACAAGGTAGCCTTTGGATGGGCACCTCGTTTGGTTTGAGTTTACTGAAGCATGGACAGCTCACTTCTTTCACCACCAGCGATGGATTAGCTGACAACAATGTCAGGTCAATTTATGAAGACAATGAAGGGAGCCTGTGGATTGTCGGAAACGGCGGCTTAAATCGACTCAAGCACGGCAAGTTCACTTCCTTTACCCGGCAAGACGGACTATTTGATGGCGCTGCCTTTGCAGTCGTTGAAGACGACAGTAATAACCTTTGGATAACTTCTCACAAAGGCATATTCCAAGTCAGCAAAACTCAACTAAACGATTTCGCGGACGGAAATACCAGCTCAATCACATCAGCGGCTTATTCAATAGCTGATGGGCTGAAGACCAACGAATGCAATTTCGGTTCGCCTGCCGCATTCAAAACCCGGGATGGAAGATTATGGTTTGCAACCGTCAAGGGTGTTGCCATGGTCGATCCAAATAACATCAAGCTCAATACTCTCCCGCCTCCCATTGCGATCGATAAAGTTGTTATAGATGGAAACGCGTTCAGTCCTGGGATGAGCATTGAAGCGCCACCGGGCGGCGGCAAGCTCGAGTTTCAATTCACGGCGTTGAGCTTCGTCGCGCCTAAAAAGGTCAGATTCAAATACAAGCTCGAGGGCTTTGATGAAAGCTGGGTTGATGCCGGGACTAGTCGAACGGCCACTTATACCAACATCGCTCCCGGCGAATATCGCTTTCGCGTGATGGCCTGTAACAACGACGGCCTTTGGAATGAGACAGGAGCATCTTTCGGGTTTTACCTTCGGCCCCACTTCTATCAAACGTATTGGTTCTATACCTCGATCGTTGTCGGATTTGTGTTACTTGGATTGACGTTGCATAGACGGCGCATTCGCACGCTTGAGTATCGTAAGACCGAACTCGAGAGCTTAGTGGTTGGTCGCACTAGAGATTTACTTGAGACGACTCGCCAACTTGAGGAAGCTAATCGCCGCCGAGCTGACTATGTCAGTGGTGTTTCTCATGAACTTAAAACTCCGCTTACTTTGATTCGACTGTATGGCGAAACGTTATTGTACGGAGATGGATTTTCACCGGAGGGTCGCCGTGGCTTCTATCAGATCATCACTCGCGAGAGCGAGCGATTAACACGCCTGGTCGACAATGTGCTTGATTTCTCTCGCATCGACCGCGGGGTGAAGCGGTATTCGTTTCAGGAAGGCGACCTGGCTGCCGTTGTCGATGAAACGGTGGACGTTTATGCACGTCATTTAAGGCGCGCCGGATTCACGGTAGAGGTCAATCTGATCTCTGACCTGCCAGGAGTTCGGTTCGATGCCGCGTCGCTCGCCGAAGTAATCTTGAATCTCCTCGACAATGCAGCCAAATACTCCAACCGGAAGAAGCATATATCAGTTCGATGTACAAAAGAGATGGACCACGTTGTGCTCGAGATCGAAGATCAGGGAATAGGTATTCCTCATTCTGAGCAAGAAAAAATCTTCGAGCAGTTCTATCGAGGTGCCGGCTCCGCCGAAAAAGGCGGCTATGGATTAGGTCTCTTTCTGGTCAAGGAGATCATGGTGGCGCACGGTGGAACGATTGAAGTGAAGAGTCAGGTTGGACTAGGAAGCAGGTTTCGCCTCGCCTTTCCGCTCAGTAAAGAAGGATCGGTAGAAATCTCACGCTCAGTTAGCAACTGAAAGAGGGCAGGATGCATACGATTCTGGTAATTGAAGATCAGGAAGACCTCATAAACGGGCTCGCGCTGAATCTCGAGAGTGAGGGATATAAGGTCGCAAAAGCCCTCAGCGGTGATGTGGGTATTAAGTTGGCGATGAATCATAACCCGGATCTAATTGTACTGGACGTGATGTTACCGGGAATGAGTGGCCTGGACGTATGCCGAGAATTGCGCGCGCGGGGATTTGAAAGACCGATCATAATGCTGACCGCCAAGGGCGAGGAGATCGATCGAGTTGTGGGATTGGAGCTTGGCGCTGACGATTACGTCGTCAAACCCTTTGGCCTGCGCGAACTCCTGGCCCGAATTCGCGTCCGGTTGCGGCGCCAACCTCCGAGTCGCCAGCTGCCGGCTCGGTATATTTTTGGCAAAGTTGAGATCAACTTTGAAACCATGTGCGCGACTCGCACAGGAGAACAAGTTGTAATGACGGCCAAAGAATACGACGTGCTGCGATTTTTCGTTCGCTGCAAAGGGGAAGTGTTGACGCGAGATCGGATCTTGAATGAAGTATGGGGGGACCAGTGTCATGTTCATTCACGTACGGTAGATGCTCACATACTCAAACTGCGGCAAAAGTTAGAAGCCAATCCCGGAGAACCTGAATACATACTCACGATACACGGCGAAGGCTATAAATTCGTAGGGTAACTCGCATTTTTCGTGGAGCCCTTTCCTGATCTTTTGCATCGCTCGACGTTCAGCGGAGTCTTTCCTGCTACTTCACATTCGCGTTCGGATCCCGCATCAACTTAACAAAGCTTCACATTAGTTCTTACCAGATTCACAACTTCAAATTTCGATTTGGCTATCATCACGAACTATCGTGATCCTTTCTCTCCCCCTTTTGGTCCAAAGGAAAATGAAGCGTTGCCTCAAAGAAAAGCGATGCTCCCCGAATTCCTGCCCGACAGAGTGTGCTGCCTGTAGTCAGAAATGAGCTGAACTGCAGGAATCACATTCTCGATATTCGGCGGCGCACTCGCCACAATCAAACCCATGGCTACTCAAGCCTCTTTCGTATTAAGAAATGGAGAAAGTGAATGTTCAAATCAAGACTCAATCTCAATCCCCTGGTCCCTGTACTTCTTGTGATCCTGCTGTTCGGCGGCATAGGGCACACAACGGTCAAGGCTGACACCGTCATTCAGAGCGTTGCCGTCGGTAGCACGCCGATGGACGTTGCCGTCAGCCCTTCCGGTGACCGTGTCTATGTCACTAACCAGGGTAGCAATACCGTGTCGGTGATCGACACCACCACCACCCCCAACACGGTGATCGCGAACGTGGCAGCGCCGGCGGGCTCTATTCTTACAAACCTCGCCGTCAGCCCGGACAATACCAAGGTATTTGTTGTGAGTCAGAACACAGGCGTTCTGATCCTTAGCACGTCCGGCCTTACGTTTACCCCTACGCCAATCACGGTCGGCACTACCCCGATCGATGTCGCCTTTGATTCGAGCGGTCGTGCTTATGTAACTAACTACACGAGTTGGACAGTTTCGATCATCGATACCAGCCACAACGTTTCCAGCGTGAGCGTACACGAAGGGCCCAGGGGAGTGACCGTGGCTAATGTTTCGGGCAGCGAGCGTGTGTATTTTGCCTGCGCTGGGGCCTCAAACAGCGAAGTTGGATACTTCGCGGCGGGCGGCGGCAGTGTCACTCACTTTAACGTTGCCGGTGGCGCATTCTTCGTTGCTGCCAGGCCCGACGGGACCAAGATCTACGTGTCTCTCAATGTCCAAAACAAAACTGCATCTATCACCACTTCCAGCCACGCCGTGACAACTCTCAATAACTCCGGTGGCACTCCGTTTGGCGTTGCTGTCGCGGCAACTCCGACCGGCAACCGCGCCTTCGTAGCCGATAGCAATGGCAATGGTATCGGCTGGAACGTGACGAGGATTAACTCCACCACTCCCGACGCTGTGTTAACTCAGCTGAGTGTCACGAAGAAGCCGAAGGGGGTAGCTGCGAATGCCGCCGGGACGAGGGTCTACGTAGCGTGCCTGGGAACTGGTAGCGCCGGCAAGGTTGATGTGATCGACACGACTTTCTAATCCGGTTTGGCGCAAACACTCCGCATTTGTTTGGATCAGGCGGGCGGCTAGGCGCAGTTAGTTCAGCGATCTGGACTAACTGCGCCTGCGAGCTTCTTGCGGCTGGTCCGCTTTAACATACGCTTGCAATTAGACCGATAGTTCAAGACATAGTCGCACTTTGTTTAGGTGCTGCCGGTATTTGGTTCTTTCACACGACGATTGCTGTGTAAGGGAAATCCGGCCACAGATGAACACAGATAAAATCTGATTTTTCATCCCGCTTATCGGTGGCTGGTAATTTCATCCACTTGCTTGCCATCTAAAGATTCACGGCAGCCGCAACGATTGTGAGTTATCGTCCATCTTCCAACCGGTGATGTTTACCGCAGTGTTACCGGTGTTAGTAATTTCAAACCAATCCGCACCTACCGGACTGTTGCCACTGGACGGCTTTGCCTCAAAAGTCCGTTTTCAATGACAGAGAGTAGGCCACAAAACAGCACAAAAAGCGCAAATGACTAAAACATTAAGGATTACCTCTATCGCTAAGAATTCATTTGTGCCTTGTGTGCCTCTTTGTGGCCTTCAAGATGACTTTTGAGGCAACTCCCCACTGGACCAGGGCGAGACTTCAGAGATAATCAGGCTCGGAACCGGGGGAACTTCCGGATCCTGATCGAGATTGAAAAATTACTCTTTCACGATCAACTGCCAGGGAACGAGTTTGAAATTCTGTTTGCCTTTGTCGTCCAGCCCGTCTTGCGCGATAAAAACACCGCTCGGAAACATTGATCCAAGACTCTCCGTGGTTACATAGATGCCGTCAGTCTCTGACACCTCATCAATGCCATTACCAGTCACAATCCGAAACGTCTTAACGTAAGCGTTGTTTCCTTCGCGGCGATACATGACGTAGGTGTTGTTTCCCTGACTAGAAGCAATCAAGTAACCCTTGCCATCCTTGTCATACGCGATTGTCAGACCTTCGACATCTGCCTTCAGATTTCCATTCGGCATTACTCCGTCAACTTTGGTTGGCGTGGCGGACGAATCAGGCGACGCTGAGTATTTCCAGATTCCGACGGCTTCTTCGCCAATGAAGAGCTGGTCTAATTCATCATCGGCGACACAGCCTTCGAGTTGAGTGGGGATTTTGAACAGTCTTGCACGCTTCGCGTCAACGAGGCCTTTACCGTTGTCGAACAATTCCAGTTGCTCTACCTCACCGCGTTTGTTCGCAACGATGTAGTAAAACTTGCCTGATGAACGGCTGTGATACATGCATGAACCATACGCTTCGACGGTCTTAATGGTCCGAGCCGCAACGTTCTCCAATTTCCGCGTTTCAGGATTGACGCGATAGATCCCGATCGAGTTATCGCTGCGGTTACCGGCTGTGACGAGGGAAACTCTCTGACCGTCGAGCAGGAAGTTGTCGCGATGGTCCACATTGTTCATTTGACCGTCTGCAAGAAACTGAACCTCTTTGCCGGTCAAATCATAAACTGCCAGCCCTCGCTTCTTGTTTGTGCCGATAATCAGACTCAGCGAGGAGTCTTTTGGGTTCACCCATAATGTCGAGTCGTCAGCCGAATCGCCATCCGTTGTCACCGGTTCGGTTTCGATGGTGGCCGACACTTCTAGAACGGAATTGCTTGATCTATATGTCGCCCTTCCAGCCCCGCAGGCTGTGGTAAACAAGACGGCAATCATCACGCTTAAGATTTTATAGTTCACTTCTGATCCTCGTGAGCCCTCAGAAATCAATCTTAACTCCGCCCGTCATCCACCAACGATAATACTCCTCCTGGACCGGCCGGTTGCGAAACCCTTCAAACCGGCGGAATGGTTCATTCGTCAAATTAAGAACATCAACGTAAACCCGAAGCCACTTATTAATTCGCTGACTTAAAGACAAGTCCCACTGCGAATGTGAATCGAAAAAGAGATCCCGCGTGACGTCTTCGCCGACTTCCTCAGTGTAACGGCCGTGATAGTTGAGCGACAGGCGACCTGAGAATCCAAACTTTTCGTAGAAGACAGCAAAGTTTCCGGAGTGTCGCGCCTGACCCGGAAGCGGTCCTTCGCTTCGTCCTGCAATCCGCGCGCTCGAGTCGGTGAAAGTGTAGTTTGTGTAAACTCCCAAACCATCCAGCGCTTTTGGCAGGAAGCGCAACTGGTTCGAGAAAGCCAGCTCGAGTCCCCAGAGACTGGCGCTTTCGCCGTTCAACGGTTGCGTAACCTCGAAAGTGTCGCCGTTCCGATCCTCATCAAAGCGACTGAGAAAAATATTATCCTTCAAACGCTTGTAGAAAAAACCTGCGGACGCGACGCCGACAGTCTGAAAATAGTGTTCGGCCATCACGTCAACATTCATCGCCTTGGTCGGCGAAAGATTCGGATTGCCGCGTTGAATCTCGCTGTCTTCTTCAACGATGAGCTGGAAGGGGACTACGTCCACGAAGTTCGGCCGCGACAAGGTTCGAGTAATAGCCGCGCGTAGATTTGTATTTGGGCTCAACTGGTAGCGAGCGTGGAGGGCCGGCATCAGGAAGTTGTAACTGCTTCTTCCATTCACTGGCGATACGCCTGACAGATCGCCTTCGTCGTCAAACAACACCTGAAACGCACCGTAATCAGTATTGGTCCTTTCATAACGCAGACCCGGCAGCAACATGAAGCGTTCGCCCAGCATTAGTTCGGCCATCACGTAGCCGGCGCCGATCTTTTCTTTCGCGAAGTAATCAGCCAGGTCCTCTTCGAAATCTTTTTCGATCTCGATTGAGGCTTGTGATGCCAGGTTGCGTGAAAATGCGGGATTGACGAACGCGTTACCAGGACTGTAGCGGCCATCGAGAAATCTTCGTACGCGGTAATCTGGATCCAGAACACTGCTAAGCAGAACATCATCATCCGGAGATACTTCCACCACTTCATTATTTCGCGTCTTCTTGCGATAGCGATACTTGCCGCCGAATTTCAGAACACCACTGAAGTTCGAAACCGTGCGGAGCGGAAGCGCGAAATTTAATGCTCCAGTAATCTCTCGGTCGTTGGTAATGTTGTTATCACGCGTCTGTTCGTCGAGCACAAATCGATCGATGTCCTCATTCAATGGATTAGCTTGAATGTTGTTGGGATCGATCTGCGAAGGCGACACGTTGGGGGCAAACTCTACGTCTTCCTGCACAAACGTGCTGGTGATGTTTTTCGGTTCGGCTTCTTCCGCGTAAGAGTAGGTGATGCGATAGTCGGTATGCAGAACGTTGTTGATTAGATGACGGCCGCCTAATGCGCCCGAAATGATCTCCTGGACTTCGAAGCGATCGCGTAGGTTTCGTTCAAGTGCGTTGTCACCGACCGCGTTCACGAAAAACCGGCGGAACTCATCATCTGAGTAACGATTATAAATGCCGCGTAGAAAAAACTCTGAAGTCTTTGAAGGTCGCCAATCAAAGACCGGGTTGACCCCAAATCGCTTTCGTCGCAGACGATAATCGCGCGTTTCCAGCGACTCGAGATCGCCGTCGTCGTATTCGACTTCGAAATTTTGTGAACCCCGGTAGGTGTTGAAGAAGCTCGTCGACACAAGTGTCCCGAGTTTGTTGTCAAAAAATCTGCGCCCGATGGTGCCGTTGAAGTTGTGCAGACCATCTTCCACGATGCGGTTGTAGCCAAGCCCGGCAGTGAGCGAAACGATCGTTTTTTCAGGCGCTTGTTTGGTAACAAGATTGACTGCGCCGCCGATAGCGTCCGAATCCATGTCAGGTGTCAGTGCTTTCGAGACTTCAATTGCTTCAAGCAGATCAGCCGGCACAACGTCCAAAGCCACATAGCGAATATCGCCTTCGGGAGCAGGAACGCGTTCGCCATTTATCAACACGGAATTTAGCCGTGGCTCGGTTCCGCGAACACTCACGAAGCGGCCCTCACCCTGATCCCGTTGAATCACAACACCGGGAATTCTTTGCGTCGCCTCAGCCGCATTCGGATCTGGAAACCTGCCAATCTGATCGGACGAAACTATGTTGACGATGTTTGGAGAGGTTTTCTGTTGATTAAGTGCGCGCGCCTGGCCTTCAAACTGATCACTGCGAACTTCGACGTATTCCTTAATTTGTGGTTTGAGCGTAGCTTGCAGATCCGCGGTTTCACCGGTTCTGATCTCGACATCGAAGCCGGCCACTTCATAACCCAGATACGAAATACTGATCGTTTGCTTGCCGGTGGGCACGCGAAGCAATTGAAACCCACCTGCGCGATCAGTATCGGCGGATAGCGATGTGCCCTGCAGTTTGACTTCCGCTCCAGGTAAAGGACGTTGCGTCGAGTCGTCAAGCACGCGACCGGATACGCTTCCAGTTTGTGCTGACGCAACTGACGCCGGCAGTGTTAGTAGGGCAAAAAGAATTATCAGTTCAATTATGAGCCTTCGTTTCACAGAATCTCCTCCAGTGCTTCCGATCGGTCTAGCAACTCTGCTTACTTAAATTCTTTAGAGGTGGTGATAGAGAAGATCTAATTGAGGATCGTTACGAAATGCTGAATGGCACGTTAACAATCGATTAAGAATGAGTGGTTCGCGATGGCTTCGCGATCATAAAACTCATATTCATTTAATAAGACCCTTACATCGATTTAAGAAACACCACACATCGATTTAACCGCGATCACCTAAATTACCTTCGTAAGCTAACAACCCAGTTTGAATAAACAACGCAGGCCTGCCTGTGCAGGAATTCGTCTATTCCCAAAAGGAGTTCATCGAAGAATGTCACACGACAACGACGACAGCATTTGCAATTCATCCAACAATGAAACTTTTCAGGAGGTTGTTAACCAACGCGTTTCGCGACGCAATTTCATCGGCGGCGGGCTTGCCGCGGCAGGCTTTGTTTCGATGGGAGGAGTTGGCGCTTTGCTAAATGCAATGCCGTCGTTGAATGGTCACCGACAGCCGTTACTGGGATTTGAAGCGATCCCGGTCTCTTCGGCTGATACCGTGATTGTTCCCAATGGCTATACGGCCAAAGTCCTGATTGCCTGGGGCGATCCGGTTTCCGATGGACCAGCATTTCTGCCTGATGCAAGTAATACTGCCGCGGACCAGGCACAGCAGTGGGGCATGCACAACGATGGAGTGGTCTATTTCCCGATTCAGGGTTCGCAGCGTGGTCTGCTGGTGCAGAACAATGAATACATGGACGACGTGCTCCTGTTTCCCGACGGAACTGCGAACTGGTCGGCCGCAAAAACCGCCAAGGCGTTAGCGGCACATGGTGTTTCGATCATTGAAATCGAACAACATGTTGGAGCGCGGCAAGAAAAGGGTGGTCGACGTCCGCGAGAATGGAGCGTGGTGCGACCTTCGAAATACGCTCGGCGAATCACAGGCAGCACCCGAATTAACATCGCTGGACCAGCAGCAGGTGATCCGCGACTTGTCACCAGTGCCGATCCTACCGGGCGTAGCGTTTTTGGAACTTTGAACAATTGCGCCATGGGTTATACACCCTGGGGAACTTATTTAGCCTGCGAAGAAAACTTCAACGGTTACTTTCGGACGACTGGAACACCTGCCGCGGGAACGCTCGAAGCTCGATACGGATTGAATTCCGCGGGCGCGGGATATCTTCTGCACACAACTGACAGCCGCTTCAGCGTGGCGTCTGAACCAAACGAACCGAACCGTTTTGGCTGGGTAGTCGAGATTGATCCCTTCAAACCAAACTCCACGCCGGTTAAACACACGGCCCTCGGCCGCCTGAAGCATGAAGGCGCGTGGGTGCAGGAAGCGAAGCACGGAAGAATCGTCGTGTACATGGGCGACGACGAAGTGTTCGAATACATCTATCGTTATGTTTCGAATTTGCCCTGGCGCGAGGCTATCAGGAAGGGCCTCAGTCCCTTGGATGACGGAGTGCTGTACGTCGCGAAATTTAATGCCGACGGGACAGGGAACTGGCTGCCATTGACTCCTGGTAATCCGGCCCTGGCCAATTGGACCATCAGCGACATTCTCATAAACACCCGCGGTGCGGCTGATGCTGTTGGTGCAACTAAGATGGATCGACCCGAATGGATCGATACGTTCCCGAATGAGCTAACCGCAATTGCGACTCTCACCAACAACAGTCGTCGTGGAACCGGGACAAATCCTGCCACCGACACCGCCAACCCGCGAACGCCAAACACTTATGGTCATGTGATTCGCTGGTACTACAAGCATGATTGGACCGAGCCGGGGTTCAAATGGGACATCTTTGCGTTATGTGGCGATCCGGATGTTGCCAGTCACGGTTCCACGATCGTCGGTGACAAATATGGTTCGCCGGATGGTATCTACGTAGCGCCGAGTGGAAGGCTGTGGATTCAAACTGACGTGTCAGGCAGCACGATCAACTCTGGCGCCTACGCGGGCTTTGGCAACAATCAAATGCTTTGTGCGAATCCACAAACAGGAGAGACACGGCGGTTTTTAGTTGGTCCAAGTGTCGCGGAGATTACGGGCGTATTTACAACCCCGGATGAAAGAACGATGTTCGTCGGTATCCAACATCCCGGGGAGGCGCCATCCGGTGTGAACGACCCGGCTGATCCAAAACGTTTCAGTTCCTGGCCGGATGGTCCAACCGGAGGCCGTCCTCGTTCTGCATGTATCGTCATCACTAAAGACGACGGTGGACCAATCGGGAGTTAGTAGGGGTGGTCCAACCAGTTCGTGGAGGCGGTGAATCGTGTATCGCCGCCTCCGCTTTCACTCGATCATTTACCCTCACGATCTTTAGGAACCAATTACCCCGAGGACGATCTGCCGGCTTCAACAACTCAGTCCTGAGAAGTTGTCGGTTTGATATTCCCCGCTCGCGTCCCGGGATCACTTCCCGCGGAGACCTCTTGATTCTACTTCTTACTGTGCTTGCGGCTTTCTTGAGTTTTTTGGCAGATTCTTTTCGACTTACGGCTGCGGTTACGCGCTCCGTTAACAACGATATGAGCGGCTGCCGGAAACTTCGCGATCCGATGAGCCAGCAGTAAAAAGCGATTTTATTTGTTGGAACCAACTACGGCGCGCGGTGCGGAAGGCGAGACGACCGGGAACTACCAAAGTTATTGTGGTGCCTGAATCCGGAGAACTCACCAGGTTGAACTTACCGCCGATGCGTTCAGCGCGTTCTCTCATGCCGCGCAATCCGTAGTGACCTTCTTTGCCCTTGTCGATCACTTCGCCGGCTATACCTACTCCATTGTCGCTGATGCGCAGCGTCAGATCATGAGCATAGTCAAGTGTAACGTCTAAGCGGATAGCTTTAGAGTGCGCACATGAATTTCGAATCGCCTCATAACCAATCCGGTACATTTCATCACGAACCACCGGATGGATCTCTTTGAAATCTCCATTTACGGATAATGAAACCTTGACGCTACTCCCGATGCTGCATTCGTCGATCGCTCGTCGAAGCGCATCAGCGAGATCGTTCTTCTCCAAAGCTGATGCGCGCAATGAGTGGAGCGCGGCGCGTCCTTCTTCAGTAGCCTGTGCCAGCCACGTTGATAACTGTTCCAGTGCCCGCAAGGTCCGCGCATCGTCTCCGAAGTTCTTCAAAGCGTGATCGGCCACCATCTTGCTTCCCTGAACTGTTTGCAGCAAGGTGTCGTGTAATTCGCGCGCCATGCGAGTGCGTTCGTCGAGGCGTTCGTCAAAGCGTGCGCTCATCTGGCGAGAAATTTGTGCTACTCGCAAACGGTAGACGAGGAACATTAGCAATAGTGCGAGCCCGACCATCGCTGCGATAAACCAGCGTGTTTGGTAGAAGTAAGGTTTTTGCGTGATGCTAAAAACTACTCCTTGTCGGTCCCAGATTCCATGTCGATTGCAGGCGCGAACATGTAGTTGATGCGTTCCCACAGGGATGTAGGTGTAGATCGCATGCGGATCAGTTCCGGCATCAAGCCATTCGGAATCGACGCCGTCCAGCCGGTATTGCATGTAGATTTTTTCAGGTGCGGAGATTTCGACGACAGCGAAATCAATCCTTAGATGACTGGTTCCCGCCGGCAAAACGATTTCGCGGGGAGCTGGTTCCGTCGTCCTGCCGATAGTTACGTTCGTTAAGTAAATCGAGGTCTTGTCATTCGCGATCGGCAAGCGACGAAGATCGAACATCGCTAGCCCTTTCGGGGTAGCAGCCAAAAGTTTACCGTCACGAGTCAAAGTCATAGCGGGTTGACCTGCGCCACTCACCTTAGTTGTCGTTAATCCATCGGATAACGAAAAATCTTCATGATCCAAAGGCTCATCATGGCGGAGCGGCTGTGCAAATTTGCCTGGTAATATGCGAGCTATTCTGTTACCGCCTAACCATAATTCGCCCTGCTCAGTTTCGACGACCGCATAAGTTCCCGGTAATTCTTTCACGTCATCGATGCGATCTTTGTTGAGCCGCATGGTTGTGGTTGATGCTGACTTGCCAATGATGTTGGCATTGACGTAGAAACCACCGCTTCGATCCTCTCCGATAGGAAGCACAAACGCTTTCGGTAAAGAACTGAAATTCTCGAAACGATCACCAACCAGCCGGTCGAGTCCTTGTCGAGTCGAGATCCAAATGACTCCCGTCCGATCTTCATAAACTTTCATGATCGCATCGCCTGAAAGACCGTCAGCAGTTGTAAAGGTGCGCATCTGTCCGTCCTTCAGCCGGGTCAGACCACCGCGTGTGCCGAACCAGATCGAGCCGTCGCGCGCTGCGACTATACTTGTGACCCGATCGTCCACTACACCCTGATTCTTTGAGTATTGAGTAAAAGTCCCGTTGTGATAACGAAAGGCGCCTCCGCCCCATGTTCCGATCCATAGATCGCGATTCGCATCCTCGGCCAGAGCCCACACGCAACCATTCAGGAGGCCATCTTTTTCGTTATAGGTTTGAAAACGTGTGCCATCAAAACGCGTTAAGCCGCCACAATTTGCACCCGTCCAGATCGACCCGTCGTGCCTCTCAATTACTGCCATGAGCAGGTCGTTGGGTAGCCCGTCCGCAACGGTGAAGACTTGAATCGCACGTTCCTTGTACTTGTATAATCCGTCTCCATTTGTACCAACCCATAAGTTCCCATCGCGATCGTTATAAAAAGAACGTACCTGCATTCTGGCCGCCACCAGTTCCAGACCATCAGACGTCGTGCGAAATAGTCCCTCTTCTTTTGCTATCCAGATCGTTCCACGCGGATCCTCGTAGGCGCGGAATGCGCCATGGCCCCTTTGACCGTACGTTCCCAACTTCTCAATTCGCCCATTCTTTTCACGTGCAACTCCCAGAGCAGTGCAGTACCAGGTGTTGCCATGATGGTCTCTTAGAACGTAAA
The DNA here is from genome assembly GCA_963708055.1 of uncultured Acidobacteriota bacterium. GTDB lineage: Bacteria > Acidobacteriota > Blastocatellia > Pyrinomonadales > Pyrinomonadaceae > PSRF01. The sequence continues at coordinate 6,428,831 of OY970193.1, forward strand.
AGATTTCCTTTTCTTTTGCTCCCAGTTGAGCGGCAAGTCGAGGGTGAGGCAACTCTTCGGAATCCGCGAATTCCATGAAACCAGCTTCATTGATCACCAGTAGATGTCCGTCAGGCGCGTCGACAATTTGAGTTATCGACACTCGAGGTCCAACGGGCACGAACTGATTACCCTCGTAACGAAATAGTCCGGCAGCAGTTCCGACCCATAACACTCCAGCCTTACTGAAGCGAAGGCAGGTAATTTCGCTGGCTTTACCAGGACCTGGATGGTGGGAGACTAATCCACTAAGTGTGAACTGGTTGAAATTAGAGGCCGGGATGTGGATGAGTTCTTTAGCCGTTCCGATCCAGATATCTCCGTCCGGCGCAACGGCAAGCGAGCCCGCTGTTTGGTCGTGCTTGTAGAAATTCTTTCCGTCGAACCGAACCAAGCCTATGCCATTAACAATCAGCCAAAGAAAACCATCGCTGGTTTGCGCAATGTGATTTACTACATTACCGTGCAGGTCGTCGTCGTGGGTGAAATGGGTACGGATGAAGTTCTTGTCAGCTTCGGTGGTGACAAACGCGCGCGCATAAACAGACAGTAGTAAAACGAAGAGGGAAGCCTGGACCAGGCATTTGATGTTCCTTGTATTGTTCACGACGGTAACCTGAGTTTCTCCGTCCCAAACTTTATCTCAAAGTAGATTCATCGGAGGCCATTGTGGGCCAGACCCTGCCGAAAGTCCGGGTGGTCTTCGACACTCAGAACACAAATCCCTTGGTGGTTGCGCCAAAATGATTCTCCGAGTTTTCGGCGCAGTCTAACTCATGAGTGTGCGAATAGCCACACAATGACTTGATTGATAATTGTGGGTACCGTCTTCTGGTTTATCGCCTCTTATGCTGGTGACCAGAAGTGGATTGCCATGTTTTCCTCCAGTGCGCCGAACGATGTGAAAATGTTCCTAGGCATTTGCCGCCGCACCAACTTCGTAGTTGCGTGCCTCGATGGCTTTCAGGCTGCTTGAAAACACCTTCTCCAAATGTCCCTTTCCTACGAGCCCCAGGAAGGCACCGAGCACCTGGCCCTTGAAGTTCTTGCCCTCGCGCACAATTTCGACGTCGATGTCGGTCTTGCCGTTGGGCTGCTGCTTTAATGTATAGGTGTGACCTGATCGGCCTCCCCACAAGTTCGAGTCAGTGGTGGTAAGAACTATGTGTTTGGGATCGGACCAGTTATAGGTTAGTCGTTCCCAGATGCCTCCCGAACCCTCGGTGACGTCGGCATAGTTGGTGGCCTTCTTATGCACCTTCAGATATTCGTCGGTGCTATTGCCAAAGATCTTGTCACGGCCTGGACCGAAGTCAGTGAGTCCGGCGATGAACTGCTCTGGAGTCGCGGTAGTTGTCTTTTTAAAGTGAATTATCGACATGTATGCTCCTTCATCCAGGTCGCTGCGTATTGCAAGTTGTCTACGCTGAGTGGTCCACCGGACTTGTTCGATGTTCGTTGAGATCGTTCACCAGGCAAGCCAAATCCATCTCCGCGTCTCTAGTTTGAAAGCCGCGTTTCATCGCAGTTTGTATCAGTTGCTGAAACTCATTCGTGCGCGTGCCCTCCAGGAAAAGATCCGAATCGCGACGGATCTCTTCCACACGCGGAAGCGCAATGGCGTTGACGCGTTCCTTGACAACGGCATGGCCGGCAGCCGGAAACCTGGCGATCCGATGTGCCAGTGAGTTGACGAACTCGGAAAGCTCCTCAATCGGCAATGCGCGATTGATCCAACCGTAACGTTCAGCCAACTCTGCGTCATAATCATCGGCGCTCAACATCACTTCGAGCGCTCGAGCACGGCCCATGAGGCGTGCCAGATGTTGCGCGCCGCCCGCGCCGGGGATAACACCAAACGCCGGCTCGAACTGAGCAAAGATCGCGGACTCGCGGGCGGCGAAACGCATGTCACACGCAAGGACGAACTCGCTACCCACTCCGCGTACGCGACCTTCGATTTGCGCGATGGAGACGAGGCGGCTTTCGCTTAGGTGACGACACAGGAGACCGAGCGACGGTTCGCCTGTAAGCTTCTTCGCTGGTTCCCGGTTCTCGTTGATCCTCGTCACGTCAACATGCGAGATGAAGTAGTCCGGATCTCCACTCTTGAACACGAGCACCTTAACAGTGTCGTCGGACTCGGCTTGCTGAATGAGTAAAACCAAGTCGCGAACCAGTTCAGGACCCAGAAGGTTCATGGGAGGGGCAGAAATTTCCGCGAAGAGGACAGCCCCTTCATTGCGAACTTTCAATGTCTCGAAATCCAATTTACTTGCTGCGCCTGATTTGGGTGCACTCATTTTTATGTCCTCTTTAAACGAAGCTCGCTCCAGTCACGGCCCGCGCTGCCGACACCTCCGGTACGACCACTGCTCGACCGACCAAACGTCCTTGCTTGAAATCTTCGTACGCCTGCTTCACCGCACTGAGCGGATAACGATCCAATAGAGTCTTGACTCGACCCAGAGCTGCCATGTCGACAATCTCCTTCAATGCGACTCCGCCGCCATTTAAGCTCGTCACCAGTTGCGCGCCGGGAGGTATTTGGAAAAAGTCGAAGGGGATCGAACCGCCGCCCGCGCCGACCATAGCTAAGCGGCCTCGCCATGACAGTACGGCCACGCCTGTAGCGAGCGTCTCGTTAACTCCCACACAATCCAGGACGAATGTCGCGCCAATGCCGCCAGTGAGCTCGCGGATCTGATCCGCGGCGTCAGGACCACTCTTGATGGCGACGTCGGCGCCGTACTCCAAAGCCAGCTTCAGTCTGGCTTCGCGGGTGGCAACAGCGACGATTCGAGCGCCGGTCAGCTCTCGAAGAAGTTGAACTGCATAGAGACCAAGGCCGCCGATGCCGATCACAACCACAGTGCTACCCGGATAGATCACGGGTAGCGCTGACTTGATCGCAGTGTATGTCGTGAGACCAGCATCGGTGAGTGGCGCTGCCTCAATCGGATTGAGGTCGCCGATGGGTACGAGGAATCTAGCCTCGGGAACAAGAACGTATGGTGCGTGTCCCCCATCGTAGCCCACACCGGGAGCGCGAATGGCTTTCTGGTAGAGGCAAAAATTTTCTTCGCCCGACCTGCACATGTGACAGCGACCACAGCTGGCCCATGACGGATTTACCGCGACGGCATCACCACGCTCGAATCCCTTTACTCCACTTCCCAACTCTTCCACCCAGCCGGCGATTTCGTGCCCGAGCGTGAAGGGCGGCCCGTCATGATTCCAGTAGCTTTGCTCGCGGGCGATGACGGTGAAATCAGTATGGCAAAGACCCGAGCTCGCGACTTTGACAACTACTTGTCCAGGTCCCGCGTGCGGCTCCGGCACTTCCTGAAACTCTGGTTGCGTCTGTGCTTTGAGTAATCTGTATGCGAGCATCGTTCTCTCCGTGAGCCGCTTTATTGCTGTAAATCCGCAAGCCATTTCAAAGCCGATATGCTCGGCAAGAAGAAGTACTCGCCGCCGCGTAGCAGATTGAACGTTTCAATACCGCGCACAAGTCGTCTGACTGGATCTCTCGGTATGGTGAAGTTCGCTCCCTCTCCTTGCAGCCCAATGATTGGGTCACGCTCGTCACCGATACCTATGAAATTGCCGTCGTTGATCCATTCTTGTTGCAGGAATTCGATCGTGGCCATTGCCTTGGCGCTGATGAACAGAAAGTATGCGCCGCGTGGCACTTCGTCATCTGCTTCCGAGAGAGCATTCGGATCGTATGGTGGTCCATACGTGGTGCCGCGTCGGATCAGCCGATGCAACTTAACGTCAGTTAACCGGGTGAGTTTCGTGTCGCGCGGGTTCATGCGTCGAATATGACATCCGAACGGCGCCTGCCGGCCACGCGGATCGTTCGCGTAGTTAAAGTCATTGTTCCGTTGCGCGTCCGCGCCGAGCGAGGGGTTGTCGACGTCCGGCGAGAGCACCAGCGGTGCGCCGCTACGCCAGCGGCCGACCAGCTTCGCGGCAAGCAGTCTCCCGTTCTGATTCAGTGTTTCCATGGGCCTGGAGAAATCGATTGAACGCCCCGACGCGCGATTGATATTTGCGGAAGCCCACATAGGTTCCGTTGCGACCGAGTATGTCCGGCTGCGGCATTGGCAACGGAAAGCCTGCCTCACCCGGATATCCAAGGACGAACTCCCCCGCCTTGATTGGCTGGCCCTGCCCTGGCAGCGGGTCGACGCCACTGCCCTCGATCGCAGGTTGGTCGATACCATCTTTGTAACCCAGTGAATTGCGGTCGTCGGGCTGCGCGCCAAAATCCTGTATGGCCAAAACGCTGACGCCTGAGAAGCCCTCTAATTGCTCGCGAGCGATGCCAAGGATGCGGCGTCGATTTTCCTCGGAATCGCTGAAGGCGCTCAATCCGATGTGGACTTCACCTTTGCCGTACGCCTGGTCCCAGTCTTTCGGATCGTTGACGCCAACGTCTCCAAGCTGTCGGGCACGAGCCGCCATCCCTTCGCGAAAAGCTTCGGGAAAGCTCTGCAGCGACTCCTGAGGAACGCCGAGCGCCTTAAGGCCTGCGTAGCTGATTCCTATTGCAATCCAGGGATCCGTCGCACTCCACCAACTGGCGGCGGAATCGACGTGAGGGATGAGTCTTCGCAGGAATGCCCTACCAGCGTGCGCATCATCAACGCGCAAAAGCACGTGCGAGCCGAAGTACGGCGCGGGTCTCGGTCTGAGTACGGTCGCTTGGATCTCGTGTAAGTCGAGCGTAGACGCACGCGCCGCAACGCTCGTCCCGGCCGATTCATTGGTGGACGACATGCGAGCCTCCTCCATTGGTCCGTGTCAATTCCGATCCGAACAAACGATTCATGCCGCTCCGGGCTATTGGACCTTATCCAGGAATTCGTCAGCTGCCTTGCCGATGCGCTGCAGCCGCTGGATTTCAGCCAAAGTGAGATCTGGATTCGCGACAAACCAGCCTTCTGCGGTGATCTGATGCTTAACGAGGTAATCTTTTGCTTCGGGGCTACGAATCCCCGGCCAGCCTTCCCAGGCAGAGTCGATGATGTCCAGATAGTCTGGAATCAACGCGACGAAGTCGTCGATATAAGTGTCCCAATCGCCGTCGAAGGAGGTGGCGAAGATCATTCGCGTATCGTTGTCGATGAACACGAACCGCATGTCGTGAAGGGTACCTACCTTGGTCGCGCCGGGTGAAAGATTGCCGCCGAGCAATTGCAGGAACGAGCGAAGCCGCTTGGCGCCGCCAGGCACTAACGGAACGATGATGGTCAACTCCGAGCGTCTCCCGAGACGAGCGCCAACGCGCCCGGCGCTTTCGATTGGCGGCGGCGGTTCCGAAACCTGTGACGACAACTCTTTGAGCACGTTCTCCAGCGCCCTTATCCCCAGCTCCGGCGCGTCCGCGAACAACTCGCGTAGCTTCTGAATCTTCTCCGCGGCGTTCGGCTTGGGTTCCGGTGCCGTCGCTGTTTGTGGTTGAGTTGCCATTACGATCTTTCTCCTTTCGGTGGCTTTGCACAAAAAGTCGGCTGGTCGAACATTCAGCCGCGATTGAAAATCTTGTGAATCATGTAAATCTTGTAAATTCTGTAAAAATGCTCTTCGCGCCTGAATCCGAAACATCACTTCACATGATTTACAAGCTTCGACAGGATTAACAGGATTTTTTGTGCAAGGCTCCTTTCGGTCTCTCTTTACCCGCGAATATGGTTCCCTCGCTAGTCTTATTCGCTGACCTTGTCGAGGAATTCGTCCAGCGCTTCACCGATGCGCTCAAGCCTCCGGGTCTTCGCCACCGTCAGGTTAGGACTGGCGACGTACCAGGCGTCCGCCGTAAGCTGGTGCTTGACGAGCCAGTCTTTGATCGTGGGACTGTGAATTCCTGGCCACCCCTCGATGTTGCAGAACAGTAAATCCAGGGCGTTCGGGATTTTCGTCACGAAGTCATCGATGTAGGCATCCCACTCGCCATCGTAGGCGGTGGCAAAGAGCAACTTCGTGTCGTTATCCAGGAAAACGAAACGCATGTCGTGAAGCGTGCCGACCTTGTCCGCGCCCCGGAAGTTGCCTTCCAGGAGATCCAGCAGACCGCGAAGTCGCTTCGCTCCGCCTTCCGCAATCGGAAGAATCCCGGTAAGTTCCGAGACCATTCCTTGACGGGCGCCGACCCGGCCGGCACTTTCCCTTCCTGTCGCGGCTGCCATCTCGCGTGTGAGATCGGGGAGTCCATTCTCCAGCGCGATTCTGCCCAACTCCGGCGCGTCCGCATAAAGATCCTTCACCTCCTGAACCTTTTGTTCGACGAGCCGATCACGTTCTAACTGCGTTTGCGTTTGCATTGTTATCTCCTCTTTCAATACCTGTTGATAGTTCACTTATCTTCAGAGATCCGTGCTCAACCTACCGGCCTGCGGCCATCTGCTCCCCGAATACTTCTGCCAGGTTCTTCGGCTCTTTCCGCTCCTGATTGTTCGTTTGGTGACGTAGAATCGATGACTGCCGGTAGACCTCCTTGCGCGCGCGCATGATGCTGCCGAGTGGACGATGCTGCTCGGTGACGCGCCAGGGAGACATAGAAGTCTTGTCCATCCTCTCGAAATTGTCTTCCCCACCGATGTCCTGTTGGGGCAGCCGCAACTTCGCAACGGTCACGTACGGCGAGAGGCTCTCGGGCCAACGTACAGTCGTTTTATCAACCGGCATTTGATCCAAATCCGCGCAAAGCTGGACCTGAACATCGAACTCGTAAGGTCGCTCGCGCAGCTCCGCTACCAGCGCCGGCCGAAAGACTTGCAGGACCGAAGTGGGATCGAGAGCTCGCTGCACAACGCGGTCCGCGAATGATTGAACCGGGGCGACGCGAACCTTAGCGATGTAATCGCCGTGTCGTACCGCGCCCATGGTCCAATATGTCGATAGGAGCAGGTTAACGAACTTGTGTTGTGTTAGCTGCAGGAAGGCGCCGAGCTCCTCCCAGGCCCACTGCTCCGGGGGCAACGTTCCTTTACCCGTCACCCACTCATAGAGAAAGCGGTGGATCGCAGCCTGCTTCTCCTCAGGCGATGGCGTGGTCTTCGGAGCTACGCCAAGGTTGGCAAACATCGCCTGAATGAACACATAGTGTTTTAGTGTGTTGGCGAAGAAGACTGGGTGGTCGATTAGAGCGTAGTCGAACGTGTGACTGTCCGGCTCATCTTCCAGCAGCGTTGTTCCTTCTATGCCGAAAATCTTCAACCCGATGCCGACGATCGGTCCCAGGAACCGATCGCTACCAACGTGATTCGTCCCGTTTGAGAAACGCACCATGGCTTCGTGGCGTCCCGGTTTGGTGTAGATGCCCTGCGCATATTCGTTCGGCATTCCACTGAGGATTTCAAATTCTGCGCGGGCGAGACCATAACCCTTGGCATGGGCATCGCGCACCATGCGCCCAATCCCCTCGGATTGGATGGACCCCTGCATATGCCGCTTCATCCCGTCCAGGACCGTCTGAAGAGTTTGTTCGAAATCGGGCTCCTCACGTTCAACGCCAGGACCGTAACGCACAAATTCTTGAGTCATTGTTGCTACTCCTTTCAGCGAACGACGATTTCTAAAGTTCAACGTAACGACTTGAACGCCGCGCGCAAATCAGCAGTTAAAAATGCTGGCTGTTCCCAAGCTGCAAAGTGACTGCCTTTGTCGTGTTTATTGAAGAAGATGAGTTTAGGATAGGCCTTCTCAGCCCAGCTCTGCGGCGCCTGGTAGATCTCTTCGGCGAAAGCGCTCACGGCGACCGGGATCTTAATGCCCCTCACGTCGAAGAAGCCGCCGGGCGGAAGATTATGCTGGGCGTCCCAGTAAAGGCGTGCTGAGGAGATCGCGGTGTCCGTCAGCCAATAGAGCGTGACGTTGTCGAGGATGTCGGCCCGCGTCAGACCTTCCGGCTTCCCGTCGAAAACGCGTGCAATCATCCGGTAGCTGCGAATGTCATGGTCGATCATCCACGCCGCAAGGCCGATCGGAGAATCGGCGATTCCATACAAAGTCTGGGGGCGGTTGTTCATTTCGAGAGCGTAGCCCAGCCCGTTCTTGTAGAAGTCTGCGAGTTGATCCCACGCGTGCTGTTCATCGGGCGACAGGCCGGCCGGCGGCGGACCGCCAAGCGCGAGTGCCTTCGACACGTCTGGGGGAACGGTGGCTGCCATGTTGGTATGAATGCCGAGCAATCCCGCAGGCTGTTGTAGGGCCATCACTTCGGAAACGGCGTTGCCCCAGTCGCCACCTTGCGCCACGTACTTCGTGTAGCCGAGGCGTTGCATTAGCGTCGCCCATGCTTTGGCGATACTTACCGGGTTCCAACCGGGCGCCGTTGGCTTGCCGGAGAAGCCATAGCCTGGTAGGGACGGAATTACGAGGTGAAAGGCATCCGCCGCATTTCCGCCATGGGCCGTGGGATTTGTTAGCGGCTCGATAATCTTGAGTTGTTCGATGATGGAGCCGGGCCATCCATGCGTAATGATCATCGGCAACGCATTCTCGTGCCTGGAGCGCACGTGGATGAAGTGAATGTCGAGCCCATCAATGTTGGTGATAAAGTTTGGCAGGGCGTTGAGTCGCGCTTCCACCTTGCGCCAGTCGTACTCAGTGGCCCAATAGCGCGCCAGCTTCTGCATCGTGTCGAGCTGTACACCCTGTGAGTCGTCCGTCACCTGCTCTCGCTCGGGCCACTTCGTGGCATTGATGCGTCTGCGCAAGTCAACAAGTTTGGCTTCCGGAAAATTCACACGAAACGGGCGAATAGCGATGTTGTCAGTTGTTTGTTCACTGCCTCGTTGTGTAGCACTGGCCGGACTCACGGCGCTTTCCTTTTGAGCGCGTTTGTATTTAGAGTTTGCAATTGCCTCTGCAAGCGTCACCGGGCTAAGTGCGACTGCCAGCACAAACATCAAACTCGCTTTGAGAAAGCGACGTCGTGATCTGTGGCCTGTTTGATTCATCGAATCACCTCGTTAAGTGGATTTAGATTTCGATGCTAAGATTTTGCGCTTGCTCTCTTTCTCTCGAAACCCTAGATCGTGCGAGTGAAGGACTACTCAATCGAGTAACCGCTGGATTACCCCACGTCTCGACCATGGCTGCTAGAGCGCGGTCCTGAAATGCAACCTAATTGAAAGTTGTCGCTGATCTTGTGTGCGTGCGCGGTGGGAGGCTTTGCCTCAAAAGTCCTTTTTCAATGACAGAGAGCAAGCCACAAAACAGCACAAAAAGCGCAAATGATTAAAACCTTAAGGATTACCTCCGCCGCTAAGAATTCATTTTGTGCTTTGTGTGCCTCTTGTGGCCTTCAAGATGACTTTTGAGGCAAAGCCGCGGTGGGACAACGGTGACGCGAAGGCCGAAGTTAATGTGAGGATGTTAGATCATAGCGGTCAGCCCAAAAGAGGTATGCGATTCCAGTTTGTGTGGTTGCTCTCCTACGTTTTCTCACCTTGTGACGCCGAGCGCACCGCACCATTCGGTCGTCAACGATCCTGGAAGTGACTCGAGGAATAATTCATCAACGTAGCACCAGCCCCACTCTTCATCCGGTTCAAAGGATTTGACTAACGGATGATTGGTTAAATGAAAATGCTTAGCTGCGTGCTTGTTCTTTGAGTCGTCGCAACAACCCACGTGACCGCAGCTGACGCAAAGGCGTAAATGAACCCATCGGTCGCCCACTTTCAAGCACTCTTCACAGCCGTTCGGGGTTCTCGGAGTAACATTGCCAATTTCAAACAAATGCGAACAGCAGTTCATTGTTGAAATCCTCCTAATGTTAGTGAAACTAAACTCATCAGAGGGCCACGGCTTTGGTTCGTATTACGGGAACACGCGCGTCGATCCAGTCGTGAATGTCCGCCATCACGACCTCTTTATCAATATCGTTTAGCAGATCGTGATAGTGTCCCTCATAAAGTTTCAGAGTTTTGTCCGTTGAGCCGGTGGTGTCGTAAAAGAACTGGCTGCCGCTCGGGTTCGTCGCCTTATCGTCCGTGCCGTGCAGAATGATTACGGGAAGCTTGAGAAGAGGAAATTCTTCATTCAGCCGATTAGCGGCGTCTATTATCACCTTGGAGGTCTGCGCCGGCTGAGACTCACCCATTATCAGTGGGTCATTGTTCATTGCATCGACAACCAGCGGATCACGCGAGAAAACTTCGTTCTTCAAGGGGAAAACATGAGTGTGCGGAGTGATGTAACTTAGTCCCTTGATGAACAAAAGGACGATCTCGGGCACCGGCAGATCGTATGCGAAGCTCTCGCAGATTAATCCGTCGATCTCTGATTGATGGTCGAGCGTATAAACGCACGAAACGACCCCGCCTACGCTGTGACCGAGAACGAACACCGGCAAACCCGGATTTTCCGATTTCGCGATTCTGATAAGCGTCGCGACATCGTCGGTATAATCTTCCATCTTTTCAACGTAGTAGCGCTCGCCTTCGGAACGCCCGCGACCGCGCAAATCGATCGCGTAAGCCGCCAAATCTTTCGCCGCGAATTGCTCGCCGACCCACAGATATTGTCCGCTGTGCGAATTAAGCCCGGGGACAATAACGACCACGCCGCGTGTTTTCCCTTCAGGCTGCCACGAACGGGTAAAAATTTTCAGCCCGCCGACTCCTTCGAAAGTTGATTCATTCATTTCTTCAATCCCTGCTGCGTCAGCAAATACAGCCGACATCTCGGTCTTTGATCCGATCACTTGCTCGATGCAGGGATTTTTACGCCAACGTGTTTTCTGTGAAACCCTAAATCGTGCGAGCAAAAGATTACTCAAACGAGGGAGTACCGGTTAACTCATAACCGTCGAGTTGCGGTCAACAGATAGGTCATGCCTTTTCGCTTAATCCGCGTAGTTAAACCATGCGCAGGTCAGGAGGGGCCATACGTACTGTCACCGTGAATTTGGAGAGGGATCAACTTTTCGAATGTGGGGAACCATTCGCCCGAGGACGACTCACTGGCTGTAATAGATCTGTCGTGTTCTCAGTCACGCTTTGCGGTCTGACAAAATTGGACGTGTCTGCTGGCGGTAATGCCATTGCGGCAGGCGTTTGGTCTAACTGTGAATCCGCCCTTACCCCTTCACGAGCTCGATTTAGCCTGTTCCTCAATTTCAGGCCAACCACAAAGCTCGATGCCTGCCAGCCGGCTATACACAAACAAAACGCCGCCGCCAGGTAGATGGACCACTTCGCCTGGTCCGTACCAAGGTAGGTTGCGTAAAGTGCAATGGCGGAGAAGAGCGCCACGACCGCGCTCAATGCACTCATGAAGAGGGTCATGAAAACGTTCTGTTGCGGCGTATCGCCACCGAAGGCACTCGATCTTCGCTTGAACTCCGGCAGCCAATCACCGCAACGCTTACAATAAGCGTTTGCAGCTTGACCCTCGGCGCCGCAACTCGGACAGAACATGTCTTTCATTCCTCCCTGTGACGACATTTTACTCCTCACGAAAAAGACAGCATAAAAGAAATATCATCGAGAACTCTCGACTTCCGGAAATCTTGTAACGAGCGACTGCATTCAATGTTAAATGAGTCGCGAGCGCAACTGACGCACGGATCATAGGTACTTAGCATTCCTTAATTCCACAACATTGAGGTGTGTGACCCGTGTCGATTGCCCACGAGCTGAGCTGCGAGATTGAATCCGCGATCCTAATGCGTAAAGAAGAAACGCGAAGGCTGGAAGAGTTGAAAGAAGTGGTGTTGCGGGTTCATTACGTATTCACCCGTCAAGGCGGCACGCGTTTTGAACCCGGCCCTCTCTAAGGAGTAGCAGAGCACTTCGGCAATATCCGGTTCGTCTTCGATGATTAAAACTGGACCCGTCATCGCGATCTCGAACCAACCGCTAACTTTCCGCGGCACGAATACTGATTCAAACAAGTTAATCACCAAGCGTTAACGTGCTGTGAAACGTGGATTAAGGAATTGTTACGGATTGTTGGGTTCAGTCGGTACGCATGTGAATGATTAGTCCCACGAAAGAGTTATTTAGAAACTATCAGATCTGGTGACGCAGTCGAGACTTCTCCTGTCCTATGATCAATGCATCATGTAGATAAGGATTGGAGGAATGAATGGTTGCAAATACAGTGAAGAATATTCTTCTTATTCATGGCGGATTCGTTGATGGCTCCGGGTGGGAAGGGGTCTATCAGAATCTGAAACGAGACGGTTTCAAAGTTACTATTGTTCAGAATCCTACGACATCGTTAGCGGACGATGTCGCCGTAACAAGACGGGCGATTGCAGCACAAGATGGACCAGTCGTGCTGGTGGGACATTCGTACGGGGGCGTCGTAATTACTGAAGCCGGCAACGACCCCAATGTTTCGGGACTTGTTTATATCGCTGCCTTTGCTCCTGACAAAGGTGAGTCCGTCGCGTCATTGATCAAAGACCCAATGCCCGGCGCACCGGTGCCGCCGATTCTGCCGCCGCAAGATGGGTACTTATTTCTTGACAGAGAAAAGTTCGCAGCTTCCTTCGCGGCGGACGTCGATCCGGCGAAAGCTGCATTCATGGCTGACGCACAAGTGCCATGGGGCGTTGCCGCACTCAGTGGCGCGATAAGCGAACCAGCCTGGAAGTCGAAACCAAGCTGGTATTTGATCGCGACCGAAGACAAGATGATTCCGCCGGACGCACAACGTTTCATGTCGCAACGAGCTGGATCAACGATCGTGGAATCCCCAGGCAGTCATGCAATCTACGTTTCTCAGCCTACAACCGTTGCCGCACTCATTGCGGAAGCGGCGCAGGGCGCCAGGGCCGCCGGGATGTAGCTTTAGCAATTCCTCCCAGAGATAGATAGCTTCGTTTTCGGAGAACTGGGTTCAGCGGCGACCCGAGCGAACCGTCATTCTTCCCGTGCTTCGCCCAACGCCGAACGGGTTATCTCGCGTTAGCTGGCTTCGAGAACCTCCAGCCACCTCGTTGAATGAGTCGGCGTAGGTTCGCAGCCAGTTGGGCGCAGTCGAAGTACCGAATTGCACTGACCTCCAAAACGGTGTAAACGGCAAGCGTGCATTGAACACAACAGTGTGTTCCTTTTGGATATCCGTGGTGGAAGTGTGACCGCATAATTCCGAAGGCTAAGTCTCGCTCCACCATCTCATAAAAGGGCGAGCCTCCGTATCTGTTGCCGAGCGCTTTTCTTCCGGCAATTAGAAGCGCGCTTCGAAGAACGTTCCTACAGGCGCGCCTGAGATTGAAAAGCCGGCTGGATGTTTAATGACCTTAGGCAAGTTCACACGAGGGAAAGATGCAAGCTCTACTGGAACGACTTCGTAAAGGAATCCCACGTCATTCGGAGCAAGCCTTTGCTGCGATCGTGCACGCTCTGCGACTTGCCACAAGACGTTGAAGTCCATTCTTCTACCTCTTGAACCATTCCGTTACTAAAATTTGCATCGGTTCTAGAACTTCTAAATCTTCCCAACCAGCCCGCCACAACTGGTTGTCGTACTGTTTGGCATCACAGATTAAGTTCTCTTTGAGTTTGGATGACGTTCACTTCAAGCCGTAAAAGTTCAGAGTCGCCGTCGCCAAACCTCAATAAGACTACCATTCACCTTCCACGATCTACCTTTAAGGCGCGTGTGCTTGAATAGCCGGGATACCCGGTGCCAACATCTTCCATTTTAACGACGACCACTCTATAATCCCCGCGTCCGCCGTAGCCCTTCTCACCAATTTCTTGGATCGGGCTTCAGCGTACTTGCTACTCTCCACATCCTTCTACTGCCGGAGTGTTGCAAGCATGCGCGGCAGGCTTCATTGATTACAGTTGAGGTTAAGCGTGACGTTGCCGTCAACCGTGTCGCGGCAACTTTTGGCTTCAGAACTTTTCATTGATTCGTGCCGACGAGGCCAGTTTCTCGCCGACTCGAATACTCACAAAATTCATGATGTTCAAAAGGATCCTGCCATGATGATGCATACGGGTAATATCGAGGCTGCCGGGCGTGAAACTCTAAGACTTTTAACCTATACGTACGACGTACTGGACGAGCATCTGCGAGCGCAAGACTTAGTCCATGACGCAGACCCCTCCCAGAAACGCCATCTGGACCGTGATATTGCCACGCGCTGGAAACGTTATGTACGAAACGAAGTTCAAAAGGTCAAAGATCTGGAGACTGTTCTTGCCGTCGTGGGGACCATGAAGGCCGGAAAATCGATGACTATCAACGCCGTCGTTGGGGCCGACATTCTGCCAAGCCGCCCCGACCCTATGACGACCTATCCAACTCTAGTCCGCCACAAGCAAGGCCAAGTCGAACCGGTGCTCCACTTTCCCCTAGTTGCCGACTTCATCGAACTAGGTAGGCAGGCCAGGACTCAAATCGAGGAACTCTTGCGCGAGCACCAGCTTGAAGAGTTGTTTCATTCACTACGGGAGCGCAAGAGCGCCGAGCATGTTCTTGCCGGGGGTTTTGAATCGCTGGTCGATACATATTACGGCCGTGAGCAAATCTTCGAGCTGCTTGAGCAGATCAACGATTTATGTCGTGTCTGCGCACCGCTGAACCTGCCCTTACCAGCCGTGAGCACCGAGGAAGGAGCACGTCTGCCGGTCATCGAAATTGAGATGTATCACGTTGGCTCTGCGGACCAGCAACTCGGTCGCTTTACCATCCTCGACTCGCCCGGTCCCAACGAATTCGGACAAGGACAGCGCCTCCGCTCAATCGTGCGCGAGCAGTTAAATCAAGCTTCGGCGGTTCTGCTCGTCTGCGATTTCACTCAAATCAATGGCGAGGCTGACCGGGAAATCCAAGACTTCGTTAAAGAGGTTTTCAGCCAGTTGACCGATCGCATCTTCATTTTCGTCAACAAGTTTGACGAGCGGTCCGAGCGCGACTGGGACGCCGACGAAGTTCGTCGCCATCTTTCGCAGGTGTTACTCGACGGTGCCATTCCATGCAACAGAATATTCCCGGTGTCGTCGCGGTCGGCTTTCCGCGCTAACTGGGCGCAGCGCGAACTCGAAATCAACGGCCGACTCCCAGACCCTGCGATCAACAACCTCACCGCCGACTTCGGCAATGTCGCTCTTGGAATGCTTTGGCGCGAGGATGTTGCAAATCCAGAACGGACTAAACGCGCTGCGGAGGAACTCTGGCGCAAGAGCCTCTTCGATCAGCCGCTGGATCAGGTGGTTCGAGTAGCCGCGACAAATGCCGCGCTCATTAGTCTCAAGTCAGCAGTCGCAAAGGTCGTAGAGTACAACCAAGTGCTTGACTACTTCCTCAAGATCAGGGAAACCGCCGCCACGACCGACGCTAAGATAATTCAGGCTGAGATCGAAGCACTTCATGATGACATCGAGAAGACGGAGAGAGCTTACAACGGGATTCTCCAAGAGTTGGAAAAAATGGTCCAAGGCTTTTCCGAGTTCATGACCGAAGTTTGCGGCTACGCTACTGAAGACGTGAAAAGCATCATCGGCGAGTATTTCAAAACAGGCAAAGTGATGCAGGAAACCAAGAACCGGCTGTCGAAACGCCGCTCGTACTCGCTTCTCAGGCGCATTGCCGAAGATTTGGGTGAGAAAATCAACACCATCTTCGACTGGGACAAGGACGCAGACTCAGCCCTGGCTTTCCCGACAAGAGACTTTGATCCGGCCACCGGCTTTGATGCCCAAAAAGGTAGATACGTCGTGCGCGGAGTCTCACATGAAAAAGATGCGCAACTATTACTCACTCGCATCCGTGAGAGGATTTTGAAAGTCTTTCTCGTGGTCAACCGAACAACCCAACGGACGATGGAAACCGCCTCTGCTGAGTTGTCAAATCATCTCCGGGGGCACATTGAGTCGAGTCTTAAGGAGATACTTGAAAGTGCCCAGCAGAGGCTCAAGCGCGCCTTCGACATCGACTTCGAATTCCCAAAGCCTAACCTTGTCTATACCCCGAATTCGGCGCATGAGTTCGAGGTTAACGTGATCAAGAAAGAAAAAGAGACATACCAGCACTTGGTCGCTCAGCAGGGGAAGAAGGCCAAGGTCAAACGCTGGTTCGGCGATCTCTTAGGAAAGAAGTGGGGGTACGACAAAGTAAAAAGCACGCGCGAGATTTCCACTGTTGATCTTACCGAACTTAGGGATCAGGCCATGAAGAAGCTTGGGGCCTTCGAAATGGAAATGCAGACGCAAGCGAAGACATTCGTGAACTCTGATCTACGCAGGTCTGTCGATGCATACTTCGATGAACTGAAGAAATATATCGAAGCGTTCCGCGGTGACCTGCTCGACGCGATAAACGACAAGAAACTCGAAAAAAACCGCCTGCAAACTTTGCATGACGAAATAAAGAGATTAAAGGGGAACGTGGACGATCTCCTCTCGGACGGCAACTCTCTTAAAGTTTCCCTGGAGGCTGTATGACGCCGCAAAGTGCCGGCAGCGAAGACGTTTGGGTGAGTACAGTTTGGCAGTACCACCCACAGTTGACTGAGAAGGCGATCGTGGACTTGGTGAACGGTATCGAAGTGGTAGAGGATCACCTCCGCTGCCGTAATCCGGAACGGCCGCTACTAAACAGAATCTGGAGTGCCGTCACTGGGAAGACGCTGCGCGAACAATACATAGTCGACATCAACCTCATGACGGGCCTTGATGCTGTCAGCGAGTGGTTACAGGATCTTCAGATGTTTCAGGCCAAAAGCGACCTCGCTCTTGCGCTAGTCTCCGAGAAGCTGGTTGAGACACGGGACCAACTCGCGGATGGTCTGGACGAAGTTACGGCGGCTGTAGACAGTGTATTGAAAGAAGTTGACGCGCGACTCGAGAGCGTTTGCCGACGGGTACAGGAATTGGAAATGCGTGACAAGGCGAGGAATCATCTCGATCTTATAATAACCTGCAGCGGGAACCCTTCGCTCAGAAAACTGCCACCGCTGGCGCAAGCATTCATCGAGATCGACGAACTCTGGTGGGGCGATTTTGGCGCTTACTGTCGCATGATGGGTAGCGACGAGGTGAAGACTCAACTCGTCAAGATTGCGCATGGAAAACTCTCAGAGTTATTTGCTCACCGCATGGGCCTCGCTATCCATGAGATTGTCGCGACCGAAGACTTGCTTCGGCCGCTTGCGAACTTGGGTAAAAACGAGAGCGAGTTGATTGCCTACCTGGCAGATTACAGTGCCGCAAACAGAATCCCTCTAATACGCACTATCGCCTGTTTCGCTGCGGAACGTTTGGACTGCAGGGAAACACCAAACATGCTGCCACTAGCGCTCTCACCCTCCGGGCTTACAAACCGACTCATTCTCGAAAGCAGGCGAGCGACTTCCGAGATCAGGCGATGACAGAGAAACAACACCTCACTGCAAGTGGCGCACGGGTCGGACTTGTACTCTCAGGCGGCGGAGCCAAAGGGGCTTACCAAGTGGGGGTAATCAAATGCTTAGCTGACCACGACATTAAGTTGCACGCAGTAGCTGGAGCGAGTGTCGGTGCTCTCAACGGTGCAGTGGTCGCGTCGTCTCCAAACCTGCGCGAAGCAGCGTCGCGATTGGAGACGATTTGGACGCAGATTGCCCGCCAGCCACCTGCTGAAATCACTAAAGCGAAAGACATGTCCGGCGCAGCGTTGAGTTTCAGTCTCAGACTGCTTTTTGTTTCAACGGGCCGCGGAGACTTGGCGTTACTTTCAGACCTGTTGGCACTCGCACGTCGAAGCCGGCCCCCCGGTGGAGTTACGAATGACTACGTATCCACTCTGGTAGAAGAGTTTGATATCGGCGACGATGCCTCACTCGCAGGAATCATCAATCAATGTCTCGACGAAGAGGCGTTGATACGCGGTTTACCCTTTTATGTCTCAGTCTTCCGTAGCAGCGGGGCAATCATTGACCTCGCTTGGGTCGCTGCGGGACTTTCTAATCTTGCAGACACGCCTGACTCTGAATTCATCCACGTTCAATCGCAGGAGAGAGCGGCCTTCAAGCGGTGCGTGCTCGCTTCGGCGGCTTTGCCGCTTATTTTCGAGGCCCAATCCATTAGAAGTCATTTATTTATCGACGGGGGAATTGGTGGGTGGCTGAAGGTGCAGGGTAATACTCCTGTTACGCCGCTAGTGATAGAGGCGGGGTGTCAGTATGTGATTGTCACACACCTTAATGATGGGAGTCTGTGGGACCGCCACCGTTTTCCTAACGTAGTGGCGCTTGAGATACGGCCGGGGAAACCGATTAAGCGCAAAGGTGGCCTTCTCGACACTCTCAGCTTCGACCCCCCAGTTATCGCGGAATGGATCCAGCAAGGCTATGAAGACACCGAGCGTTGCATCAGTACTTCCGGGCATGCTCTCGAGATTGTTTCGGCTGGCCGAAAAGCCCAGCAACGGGTTCAAGAATCACTCCGCAAGCTTTGCGACAACGACTCAAGCTCAGAATATTAAAATTGACAGTCTTCATCAAAACCCATGTCACAACCAAAATCCGAAAACGAAAAGCGAGTTCGAAGAGCATTGTATCTGCTCGCCATCTTGTCAATGGGGTTCGCCATATTTGAAACCATTATCGCACTTCCTCGAATACCACCTCCAGTTAGTGCCGATGGACTGGGCGTATACTTTCAAGACTCCATTAAAAATATAGCTTACGCTGCCCTTGGAGTCATCGGAGCAGTCTTCTTCAGTGTAATTGGAATTACGTGGGACATGAATCTTTGGATAGAGCGTGTGTCTCACACTTTGAAACAAATGGTGACTCATTTCGACAATGTAGTCGAATGCCGATATTTCGGGCTTGGTTCCCAAACACTAGTCCAAATATTAGATCGCTTGGAGCTAGCGCAAAGCGTGAGAAACACTTTCGTGCTGTTCGGCATATCTGAGAGCGATGCTTACGACGACAAGCAGTTTGGTGAGGTTCGCACTCGGGTTGGTCGATTTCTTAAGCGAGGCGGCAATTGGACCGACATCATCTCTCAAGATGTCATCAACTCTCCCACTACCAGTTGGCTCAGCCTCACCAAATCGCTGCAAGAAGAATTAGAAAATCCAGAGCTTTCTACGGATGCCAAGGCTGCTATGGATAGATACGGAATTCGACATCTAAAGGGAATCTATCCACTCATCAACTTCATCATCTTGCAATACGGTGACGGACGTGAGGAAGTCATCTTCGGATGGGGGCACCATGCAGAAGAACCGGGTGGCCGCGTTTTTTTAAGTACGAATCGAAGATTGATTGGAACATTTGATCGTTACTGGAGAATGTTGGAAAAGGACTCAATGCCAATCCGAGCTCAAGCTCGGCCAATCATTGCCACAGAAATTACAGGCCTTTGGTTTCGCGTTGCTTATTATGTCGATTATGACTGGAAGGCAAGAGCGGGAATACCTTTAGACGCCCAAAATGGACCATACGATATGGCTTTGGTAAATATTAGTTTGAAGGAAAACCGCAATTTGGCAATCGAGGGAAGGCGGTTCAAATTCGAGTCGACCTTGTTGACGGAGAAGGCATCCGAAAAGCCCACTACGGCCACAAAGTCGCGAATCAAGCGCGTCAATAGCTTTGATTCCAAGGCAGCGGATTTGGAGGGCAATCGGCTATGGTTCTCAACGACTAGCGCCAGTGATGAAAAGTTGCATATCGCCGGGTGGTATCGATTCATCCAGGAGGCTAAACAAAAGAAGGTTGGAGAAACAAGATTCGACAGGTTCTATGGGGAATTTGTCGAGTATCAGGATGCGCCTGAGATTAAGTCATCTACAACAGCGCCGTCTTCGTTTAAATACAAAGTTGGTAGATTAGTGCTTTTTGGGATTCGAGTCCCCCCTGAATGGAGAAATGGGATTTCCGAATTTGGCAGAGGCCAAGGCTCTGACACAGTGTCTCATCTAACAGAGTTTCCAGATACTCCGCAGGATCAAATTCTATTAATTTGTAGGTGCCTGGACTGGTGGAATCAGTTTGGAATGGGAACTTGGCAATACGGTATATGTGAGCAGGCCGATGAGCCACCGTCAGCCCGACACCGGAACGAACTCTAACTTTTGTTTGTGCGCATTAGAGAGGCAAATCAACTGCGACAGGAAACGCTATCCTCGCCGCGGCAATCAGTTTGGCTACTTCATCGACTAGCTCAGTGAATACCCTCTGGCTTTGTCAGATAGCCTTGAGCGCCCAGCGTCATGTGCTTCTTGCTGTCTGATTCGAAGGCCGCGCCAGTTCGCTAAAGTAAGTGTCTCACGCTAGTTTCGGAAGCTTCGTACCTCCTGACGGCTTTGCCTCAAAAGTCATCTTGAAGGCCACAAGAGGCACACAAAGCACAAAATGAATTCTTAGCGGCGGAGGTAATCCTTAAGGTTTTAATCATTTGCGCTTTTTGTGCTGTTTTGTGGCTTACTCTCTGTCATTGAAAAAGGACTTTTGAGGCAAAGCCCCTCCTGACCGTACGATGGTTTCTAAGGACGACTATGGACGGTTCTATTCAATCGAATTGACGGTTTCTCATTTACGAATAACGACGACACCCTTCTCAACTCTCACCAGTCCCACTCTGATCGCAAAGCTTAAAGGTTTCCGATCTCATGCATTTCAGGCGTCAATTGCATTCGATGGGGCTCGGCGGTCTTAACTAATCTCCAGTTCTAATGCAATTTCTTTAGTCCACTTTCCTTCTGCAATCATTTGCAACACGTACTCCCGCATCGATTCCGCCTAAAACGTTTTGCGTCCTTTTTTTCATAACCAATGAACGGCCCGTTGACGGCCGGTGATGTGACGCATGCCCTACTGCGAACATCTGTTCGTAAACGCGAGATCAATCGTGCACTCAGTGAAGCCATGAGCGACTCGTGGGCGGTGCTTGCCGTAAATCCCAATTCAAGGAGCTCCCACATGCAATCACTTTTGACATCCACCCTCTCTCAGATTCTCAAACGATCAATTCAAATCACTTTCATTGCACTTTCGTTAACCTCCCTCACTGTAATCGCTCAAACCGTCACCGTAGTAAGCTGGAATGTTGAGTCCGGAGGTTCCGATAACCAGACAATTCGTCAGCGAATGGCGGGTTTTCAAGGGGTCGATCTTTGGGGACTTTCTGAGGTCGCTAATGCCTCAGCTGCAGGAGTGTTCGAAACTGGAGCCGAAGATGGAGAAGCCGCAAGCTTCGACAAAATCGTAAGTGCGACTGGTGGCGGGGATCGTCTGGCCATCATATTCAATGCTAATAAGTTCCGGCTGGTCCGCTCCCAGGAATTGATGCATATCAATCAAGGAAACCACCGAGCGCCACTCGTTGCGGAACTGCAAGAAATTACAACGACTCGAAACTTCCTTTTCATGGTCAATCATTTGGCGAGAGGCGATGCGGCGTTGCGCCGGCGGCAGGCCACGCAACTGAATGAATGGGTTCGAACACAAACACTTCCTGTAATTGCTGTCGGCGATTACAACTTTGACTGGGACGTTGTAGGTGGAGATCAAACCCATGACCTTGGTTACGACAATATGACGAATGGGAGCGCCTGGACATGGGTGCGCCCGCCAACGCTCATCAAGACACAGTGTAGTCCTGGCTTCAATAGCGTACTTGACTTCATTTTCGTCAACGCCGCAGCTCAGAGTTGGGGCGGAACATCGGAGATCATTGTAGAGCAGAATGATTGTGTTTCGTCTTCGCTCACGAGTGATCATCGCCCGTTAGTGGGGAGATTCAATATGGGTGGTGACGGCGGAACGCTGATCACCAAGGACCAACTGCTTCGCAGAATCGAAGAGATTGAACGACAATTGATTCAATTAAAGGACACCGTCCGAAGGATGCCGTAAGTTCATGAAACGTACGCGTTCGCATTGTTTATGTGAAGCTAAAATGAAAGGCCAGCAGTCCACGCTGGCCTTTTCTCCCCGGGTGGGCATCGCCTGGAACTTCTCCTGGAACGACACAGAGCTTTGTTCACAGGCGTAACTCAGAGATATATCACTTCGCGAACTGCGCTGATGTCGCGCGCATAAAACCGCAAAACCGGATCGGCACCAACCAAGAGCCCGAAGATAAAACGTTAAGCACGACAGGTGTCCGCGCCGGCATTAATCCACTCTGGCCCGGGAGGTGAGCTTTCGAATAGCACGCAATTGCGGACGAGACTCACGATTGACCTGATGCTCAAAGCAGAATTTTCTGATCTAGCGAAGTCTATGGTAAGGAAGATAAACGAGAGAAATATGCGAGACGTCAACCCAAATTGTGCTTGGGTATTTGGTGAATTTATCTGGCGTTTAGGTTAGGTATCCCTTCTAAATTGGGGACCATCTATTTGCTGACTACCAGCACTACAAATGAGCCAGACTTTACGCTCCGCTGCAGTCTGCCGCCGGGAGTTGTAGCCGGCGTTTCGATGTACTCGTTGTTGTCTGGTTCTGAGGGATCGCAGAGGGCTGAGTATACGCAGACCTACATTCATGGACGATTAATAGATCATCGCAAATTAGTGTTGGGACATTGCTCGGAACCTTCACCGAAACTCACGTGAGCGTTTATCCTGCGTTTATCAAAGAGTGTTAAACTCCAATCGGCCCGATAGTTGCAAGCACTAAAGCTAGAAATACTGAGTCGAGCTAAGGGGGATCGGGGTGAAACAGTCTGTTTTATGCGCGGTTTTCATTATATCTGCCGGAGTTACTGCTGCAGCTCAAGATCAAAACGGCATCGCAACAGAAAATCCGACCCTGGACAATCAACCAAATTCGATATCCTCAACCAACATTGGGTCTTCGACAAAGTGGGAGTGGCGATCACGGAACTCTCAACGCGTTCCTCCGCCATTCCTAAACTTCATTGAGTCAGCAAAATTCTCGAATCCACTTGTACCTCTTAATAAGAAGTGGAACCAAGATCGGGTTGTCGCCAGACTCGCGGACAAGCAACGTTTTCAATGGTCGGCGGCGATCAAACAGTCGTTAATATTTCTAGGCATCCAACACGGCTACGCATTAACGCAGCCAAAGACCCGCCGAGATCTAAAGGGACCTTTCTTTAAGGACTACATTCGCTCAGTCAAGTCATTGCATGGCTGGGAAGATGGTGGAAGGTTCTTCACTAACTATGTTGCTCACCCGATGCAAGGCGCGCTTCTGGGATTCATTCAGATTCAAAACGATCCCAAAGGGAGGAGCCTGCGCTTCAACGAGTCGAGCGCGTATTGGAACAGCCGTCTTAAGGCGCTTGCTTGGTCCGCTGCCTGGAGCACTCAGTTTGAAATTGGCCCAGTAAGTCAGGCTTCTATTGGTAATGTTGGCATCCATGGAAAACAGACGTACGTGGATCTGGTTGTAACTCCAATTGCCGGATTGGGGCTAATTGTCATGGAAGACTTTCTGGACCAGCATCTCATACGGTTGATCGAAAGACGTAATACAGGAAGCTTCTACATAAAGGTTTTGAGCCGGATGCTGCTTAACCCAACGCGAAGCGTTGCGAATCTACTTGAATTTAGAACGCCTTGGTATCGTGACGATGCGCTACGTTAAGCATCGAGCACCGCGTTGACACGTTAGGGGGCTGGGGTTCAAATCCCCACGCGCCTACCATTTTCCTCAACTTAAAGCCGTTCAACCCGTTTCCACTTTGCTCCAAAACGTTATTAGCAATTGCCCGCTGTCTATAGTAGCGGGGCTAAAGCGACTGGAGTCTTTTAACTCAGCCCTCGAGCTTTGACATCCTCAGATCCCGTCACGCTTGAAACAAAATCTGCTTTTTCATCACTAGTTGACAGAAGCGATCTACGAAGGAGTACAACCGTGAACCTCAAATCCGCTGATAACCCGAAACCTTCTCCTTTCGAAAGCTTGGAGCTGGCATCTTCCCAGCCACGTGTCATCACAGAGAGCAATCAGGGTCAGGAGCCGTCGGAAAAATCACGTGCCGCCGATCAATATCTTGTTCGTGGAAGCAGGCCCCAACCGTTATCGAATCCCCAGAATATTTTTGAAAGCATTCTGGGCGACGTTGATCGCAGAAAGCAGATACTTGAGACAGAGTTGTTGCCCTGGAGAATGTTGTGCTCGCTCGAAATCGAGAGTAAACACGGATTCCAGTACATCGGTACCGGGTGGTTTGCGGGCCCTCGCACCGTCATTACTGCGGGTCATTGTGTTTATGACGAGTTTGAATTGCAAGGTTGGGCAAAGTCGATCACTGTCATTCCGGGTCGGAATGGCGAGACAAGCGCGCCGTTTGGTCGAGCCGAATCTTCAGACTTCTCGACCACTGATCGTTGGCTGGAAGCACAAGATCCGGACTTTGATTACGCCGCGATTCACTTGAGCCAGGATCTTGGCACTTCCGTTGGTACTTTTGGTATTGGGGTTTTACCCGAATCAGATTTGCAGAACAGGCTGGTCAACGTCGCGGGATACCCGGTGTCGCCGGGCAATGGAAGATCACCGTATTTTCACGCGAACCGCGTCAAAGCCGTCACCGGACGCCGCCTTTTTTACGATGTCGACACGATGGGTGGCCAGAGTGGCTCGCCCGTGTGGGCGTACCTGGATGACTCCCAAAACCCAACTGTCGTTGGGATCCACGCTTATGGCATCGGAGGTGTCCCCGCTGGTCTCAACGTCGTTGCCAACTCAGGCCCCCGTGTTCTCCCGGAAGTTTTGGAGTTGATACGCGAATGGATCGAACGGGGTAGTCACAGCTGAACACAGACGAGCGCAAGTTACGGAAGGGTCGCGTAGTCGATGCGACCGGTCAGCCTGTTGCCGGTGCATTGGTTGCCGTCGTTTGGGGAACTAGCCCAACTCCCGACATTGGTCGACGAACAAACCAGGACGGGGCTTTTCAAGTGGGCCTCCCTCCCGGACGTTACCGTATTCGAGCGTTTACCGAAGGGGCGACGGGAGAAGTTGAAGTCGAAGGCGGTGTGGAGGATGAAATCGTTATACCCATTCACGCCAGCGGATAAATCTCACATTTCTGCTCAACCAGGAGGAAGAAAATGGCAGTACGCACTCGCCAGGATGTTTCGAAATTAAGTGAATGGCATCCGACGCTTTTATGGTATGCGCGCGCAATTGCAGACATGCAGCAGAGGCCCATCAATGATCCAACCAGTTGGAGATACCAGGCGGCTATTCATGATTACCAGCGCGATTTTGATCCCCACGCGAGCCCTGCTGACGTTCTGCCGCCAACGGCGGAACAAGAACGCTTCTGGAGCCAGTGCCAGCACTTTTCATGGTTCTTTTTACCATGGCACCGAATGTATCTTGCTTTCTTTGAACAGATCATTGCAGCAACGGTTCTGAAACTGGGAGGGCCGGCGGATTGGGCGCTTCCTTACTGGAACTATAGCGACCCGTCCAATCCGAGTGCCCGGTTATTGCCAAGTGCCTTTAGAGCGACTCAGTTGCCTGACGGATCTAACAATCCGCTGCGCGTAGAAGAACGTGGGGCCAGTGTAAACGAGGGGGAGGAGTTTGCGTTTGACTCAGATGTCGACCTGCTTGTATGTCTCACGGAAGAGAGTTTTATCTCCGCTCCCTTTGGCGGCGACCCAGGTTTTGGAGGGCGTCGAACGGTATTTAATCATTCTGGTGGTCCTGCTGGGGATCTCGAGAGAGTTCCGCACGGTTCGATGCACGTGGCGGTTGGAGGCGATACCGGCTGGATGAGTGGTTTCAACACTGCGGGGCTGGATCCGATCTTCTGGCTTCACCACTGCAACCTCGATCGCCTCTGGACTGTTTGGCTGCGTCGTGACGCGCAGCACCTGAATCCTGTCGAGCCGCCATGGCTGAGTTCAATCGAGTTTGAGTTTCATGATGCAGCCGGTGAACCGATCTCGTTGACGTGCTCGCAGGTCATTGATACCAGTGCGGCACCGCTCGAATATGATTATGAAGACGTATCTGATCCTCTTGGCGCGCCGCCGCCAACAGAGACAGCCGCAAGGAGGTTGGGTATGGAGGATAGTCGAATTCCGGAAATGGTGGGCGCCACCGATCAACCGCTGACCCTGGTAGGTGAATCGGCGACTGCCGCGGTTCCGGTTACAAAGCCCACAGGGCCAGCCTCCGGAGCTGAAGCCGGTGCCTTACCGAAACGTATCTTCCTCAACATCGAAAACATCACGAGCACAGGTCGCTCCAGTGGATATGAGGTGTATCTGAATGTTCCTCCCGGTGAAAACCCTAAAGATCATAAAGAACTTTTCGCAGGCTTTCTGCCGATGTTTGGTGTCGCAGAAGCAAGTGATCCCAAGCGTGGTCATGCTGCGAATGGACTCCATTACACACTGGAAATAACTGATCTCGTGCGCCGGCTGGAAACGCAAAACGCCTGGGACCCAAACACGATGCAGGTAACATTCGTACCGAGGAAACGGCCTACAGGAGGGCGTGAAAGTGCGGCAGTTCGCTCGCCGGTGCGCGTCGGACGTGTCAGTCTTTACTACTCATAATGATGTCAGTTGCGTCATTGCACCTTTATAGATGGAAGCGCCTGACATGGCCGCACCCTGAGTGGTGGACCATCGTCGCCAGTGCGGTTGCCTGGTTGACGATCCTGGCCCAGCCGTCGTTCGCGGCGCGGCAAGTCGGACATGACCATTCCGCTGACGGAATCACACAGGGATTACCTGCGCTCGGTGGTAACGCTTTTTCATGGCTGCTGATGGTCGTAGCCATGATGTTTCCGATGGTCCTGGAATCCATTCGGATTGTAGCAGCGCGCAGCTTATGGAGACGGCGCCATCGAGCTATACTCGAATTCCTCGCGGGCTACCTTGCGCTCTGGATGTTATTTGGTGGCGTCGCCTCCATTGTTTTTGCATTAATCCAAAAACAGTTTCAACTGGAGCCGGCACACGCGGCCGCTTTCGGTTTGGGCATCGCTGTGTGTTGGCAATTAATGCCGGTAAGAAGGCGCGCCGTTCTTGCTTGTCATCGAACGATACCGATTGCCGCAACTGGTTGGCGTGCCGATCGCGATTGTCTGCGCTCCGGGTGGATGATTGGTGTGTCTTGTATGGCCAGTTGCTGGGCCTTGATGTTCGCGTGCACGCTTGCCGG
Source organism: uncultured Acidobacteriota bacterium (assembly GCA_963708055.1). GTDB lineage: Bacteria > Acidobacteriota > Blastocatellia > Pyrinomonadales > Pyrinomonadaceae > PSRF01. The sequence continues at coordinate 6,455,949 of OY970193.1, forward strand.
CCACAGCATTCCAGTCATGCTCGGTGCGATGGCTATTGGTTGGACTGAAAGACATAAAGCACGGCCAAACCAGCGTCTATTTTGTTCAGGGCTGTTGCTGTTGGCAGTAGCACAATTGATGATGCCTTACCTGCACCGTTGATCCGATCTAAAACCGGCTTGGGAGATTCGTGATAAATGAGCACTCACTGGACACCCACCACCAACTGGATGACGCGTTTCAAAACCGCTCTGATGGCCTCCTTTGACGACCCGGCATTGGAGATGCTCACGTTTGAGTACTTTGGTCCGCAAAATACCTTCCACAACCTCGTTGGACCAAATGGTTTTTTTGAGTTTCGCATTCACCAGTTAATACAACAGGCGCGCATGAACGATTGGCTGCTTGATTTAGTTGCGGCTGCTCGCGAACGGCGGCCAAAGAATAAAGAACTACAAAAGATAGCCGAAGAAGTTGGGTTGAGTGTGGCAGGGCCACGACTGCTGAACATCACTAACAAACCGCTGGAGGAATTGATTCAGGAAAACGCCAAATTCATTAACCCGGGAACGTTTCGCGAGAAAATGGCCTCCCTGGAGAATCAGGTTTGTTGGATTGATATTCCAGGCGGCGGGGGCACAGGCTTTCTTGTTGGTCCAGATCTCGTCGTCACTAATTACCACGTTGTTGAGCGTGTTCATAAAAATCTGGCAAGTGTGAACGACGTTGTATGCCGGTTCGACTACCGGCAAGCGACAGATGGCACCGAGCTTTCAACCAAGAAGAAGGTGGAAGTAGGACTTAATACCCAGAAATGGTTGGAACACAGTAATCCGCCGAGCCAGTTTGACTGGGACCCAACCCTGGGTAATGCAGCAGTTGAGGAAACAGATTGTGCGCTCATTCGTCTGGCTGAAAAGATCGGCGATTCGCCGGTTGGCGGCGACACAGCAGATCCCGAAGCGCCTACGCGACGCTGGATCGACACGGCTGTGAACCCCCCTGCATTAACTGCCGGCAATCAAGTCTTCATTCTTCAGCATCCGAAGGGCGAACCTTTGCAACTTACGGTTGGGACAATTAAAGGGTTCAATCCCAACGGCACTCGCGTTCGTTATGACGCGAATAGCAAGGACGGTTCGTCGGGTTCACCCTGCTTTGACGCCGATCTGCAACTCGTTGCGCTGCATCATTCGCACGATCCCAATTTTCCGCCTCAATGGAATCAGGCAGTTCCATTTTCAGTTATCAAGCAGACCTGGAACGATAGTGGAGTTTCGTTAACCTGACGACCACGGTGAATTCAGATGATACTTAACGGAGCACAAATAATTAGGCTGGCCGGCGAGATTGAGGCCCAATCGAGCCTTCCGATTCTGGAGATGCAAGCGCTCAGCATCGAAATCAATCTCCCGAACATTGCCCCCGGTTTGAGTTTGAAAGAAGCCGCGATCAAACTGCTCGGGACGTTGAACAGTCAAATGCCTCCTAAGATCGACCAGTTTCTTGAACTACTAACAAAAGGCAAAAATGCGAGATTAAGGGACGTAGCGAGTGAGTTGTTGAGGCCAACTTACTACTCGCCAAATGGCGATGTTCATGATGCGATCTTGTTAGGAAAGACCGTATTTGTCGCTCGTGATGACTTGCGCAAATGTCTCAGACAATTTACGAATTTCTCAATCTCTACCACGCGCGTCCTGGTTGTCAGTGGCGACGAGCCTGGGGGTAAATCTTACTCATGGTTGTTTCTCCGGCATCTCGCCGCCGAGTTCGGTTTTTCTGCTGTCACGCTCCGCTTGAAGGGCACGTCATATACGCCGAGGCAGCTTTTTGAACAGGTGTACTTGGTGCTCGGACTTAACCCTAAAGACATCCCAAAACTAACGGACGACCCGCAACAGGCCAGAATCGACTCGTTCCTAAATGCATTTAAGGGAAAGTTTAATTCGCTTACAAAGCCGTACTGGTTGGTGGTCGACGATATCAATGACCCGAGCGTAACACCGGAAATACGCGAAACCCTGCATGGGATTGCTTCCACCGTGGAAGATCTGCGGCCGGAAAATCTGTGGGTCGCGCTGATTGGGTACAACACACCGATCACACCGACTCTTAATCCGGACTGGAGAGAGGTAGCAGTCGACCACGCCGAGTTTCCCTCTCCGGAAATGGTTGCAAAACATTTCGCATTAGTTGCGGCACGGAGTGAAGTGCCACTTACTCCGGAGCGTGCGCAGGAGATAGCTAACCTCCTGTTTAGCAAGTTTCCCACGCTTGATAAGGACGCGATGATCCAGTTGACAGCTCTGTTTCAGAGTATGGGAGAAAAGCTTCAGGAAGGTTTACAACCTTGAGCACCAAACTCACACTCGAAAAGTTGGATCAGTTTCTTTCGGTTGAAGCGCCCAGCGCAACGCTCGAAAAGTACGTACGTGCGGCAGCCGTACTCTCAGGCTTTGATCCCTTCGCACTCGTACCTTTTGGAGGAGACGCGGCTTCTGACCAGCGCGGTCAGATCCTGAGCGACCTGTTACCAATATGCGAAACAGTGAATCGCGCAACAGAGATTGATCTCTGGGCGCTTTTGTTGCCTCACCGGCGTGAGGCACTGAAAGCGCTCGCCACGCGTGAACAGATGAAGCAGGCTTTGCAGGCGAATCCTGAGCGGCAGATGACAGTCTGTCAAAGGATGTTCGAGCGTCTCCTCGAAGGACAACCGTTAGAACTCGATCAGCTTTCGCGCGAAGAACTCGCTGCGGTTCTCGAAGTTTTGGAATGGGTTGAAAACATTCTTGATAGTCTACCGCAAAAATCCGCAGTCACTGCCGCACTAGCGCGCACAGATTTGCTCAGCCCGATGGAGCGTCTCGCGGGCCACGGTTTTGTCGGCCGAAATGAAGAATTAGACCAGTTGAGCCAGTATGTCTTCGAGTCAGAATTACCTATCCCGTTATTTGTGTTTGGTACCGGTGGTGTCGGCAAGTCTACGCTGCTGGCTCGATTCATGCTTGCGCATGCGGTGCCGCAAGACGTGGCTATCTCGTACATCGATATAGATCGTTCTACTATTCGCCCGGATCAACCGTTGACAGTGATGTTGGACTTTTTCACGCAACTGTATCCGCAACTCGGGATGCCTTCCGGAGCCGCTGATTCGATCGTGAAAGAGATGACGTTTGCGTTATCTCGGCATGAAGCTGGACGGCACTTTGAGTCAGTTTACGACGACGATAATCGCAGGTTGATCTCAGTCGTTTCGCATAGTCTGAAGAAGTGGCTCCACGGACGAAAGGCATTGTTGATATTAGATACGATGGAAGAAGCCGAGTTCATGGGCTCAGACGTGATGTGGCCTTTGATCAAATTTCTATTGGCACTGAACCGCTCTTTGAACGAATTGCGTGTAATTCTCTCCGGGCGCACTCTGCCAGTGGAATACCTGGAGCAAGCCTTCCGTAATTTTCAATGGACTGCGCCAACGGTGGATAAAGACCCGGCATTGTTGCTTGCGATCCCACTGCCAAACCGTCCACTGAATCTTACTGACTTGACTGATGAGCCCGCGCGCCAATTACTCAAATCGAGCTTGGCGGAAACGAAGGTTAAGGACTTAAGCGATAGCGAAATCGACGACGTGATCGCCCTCGTCAGTCGCAATCCGATGTGTCTCAAGCTTGCGGCAAGACTTCTGGAAGAAGAAGGCATCGAAAAGTGGCGCTCAGAGCGTAGCGAAGTTTTTGCAAAGCTGAAGGCAGAAAAGATCCAGGCGCTACTCTACGGCCGTATCCTACGGCATCTTCACGATGATGAAGCTCGCAAAGTCGCGTATCCCGGTTTAATCGCTCGGCGCATTGATGCGGAGGTCATTCGCGAGGTCTTAGCGGGACCGTGCAAACTGAACTTGCGACCGGACCACAATGAGTATCACATCTTTAATGCTCTCTCCCGGGAAAAGGCGCTCATGTTTATCGACCCCGTTGACAACAGTTTGCGTCATCGGGCTGACGTGCGGCGCTCGATGCTGGACGATCTTAGCGATCATATAGACAAAGACGTCATTGATGAGATCGATTCGAAGGCCGTGGAGTTCTACAGCGCCAAAGACGGCGCGGTGAATCGAGCTGAAGAGATATACCATCGGCTCCGGCTCAAACAAGAAGAAAGCATTTTGACCTCACGTTGGGATCCCCAGGCTGCGTCTCATCTGCAAGGTGCTCTGAACGAGGTGTCTCCGCACCAGCGGCTGTGGCTTGCCGAACGACTCAACGTCACCTTAGACGATTCGGTACGTCAGGCTGCCTCACAAGAGGAATGGGAGGCCCAGGCAGCAAGATCCGCGGACCGTTACTTAAAATCGCGCTTGCCGGAAAGCGCGTTACAAGTATTGCAGGAAAGAACGGAACGCTTACCCCGCAGCCCTCTCTACTTGCTCGAGGTAGAGTCGTACCGGTTTCTGGACAACCCAGACGAAGCACTGGCAGTCGCACGCCAGGGTGTAAATTCTGCGAGCAAAGCAGGAGCCATCGATATGGTTCTGGATTTGTTGCTCAAGATGGTGGTGGTTGAGGAAGGTCGCGGAAATCTTAAAGCCGCAGAAAAGTTCCTTAAGGAAGCAATTGCAGTGTCTTCAAATAGCTCGGATAAGCTAATGCGATTGCGTGTGCAAGTAACTGGCATACGATTACAAAGACAGCTTCGTCCGGCGGATCGCAAAGAACGAGCATCGCTTAAAGAACAGGCGTCCAGCACCGTTGATGAAGGCATGTTGAAGAAGCTGCGGGATTATCCGGTACTGCTCCGGGAAGTCGCGGCCGAGCTAGCGAAACAGAATCCGTCAATCGCTGCCGCTGCACTCGAAACTCTCGGTGTTGAGGTCGCAACGGATGCTCAGGCTGAGGCTTTTGGCCGTGTGATGAACTGCATCCAACGCGATACCAAGACTGGGGCAGTTAAACAGTTACCCACCAACAAGACGCTCGATGCTGCTTACATTCGTAAATGGGCAACAGAAGAGTTGACGCGTCGTGACCACAGGCAGTTGAGCAATACCGTGGCAACTGCGAAAGCAGGCTCAACACTGCTTAGCGATTTTCGCAAGTACTTCAGGGCCGGCGTTTCGAGTGCATTGAAAGGAAGCTTCTTCGAATAAAAACAAACCTCATTCAGTCAGGTCCTGCAGCTACTCCGGAGAGAATCAATGTTGTCATCGAATGCCCGCAAACAAAATCGTAAGTTTGGTCGAAGCGAAGTCTCTTGCTCTCAAAATAAGACACTACCCAGACTTCAGGTGTTGACTTAGCAAGGTTGTGATCGTTGTTCATCCGATAGGCCATGGAAAGCGGTTGGTGAAGCGCCAGCCCAGTGCGCACGACGCGCTAGAGAAAGGGTAGCGGACGGAAGCGATCATTTCTTAGCGGTCGGTTGGCGAAATGATCGCTCGGTCACGTCGTTCGGGTCATCCGATTGTCCCGCCGCGATTGGCAGCGAAGGAACGCGGGCAAGAGCTATGGCTGCCGCTCCGGCAAACACCAAGCTGAGTAAGTACGTTGCCGTTGCTCTCATTGCGTCTCCTTAACTTGCGGGAATCAGAGCAGATCCAGTTGACCGGTACTGTCACCCAGCTTTTCCTGCCGAACGCCCATGCGATCCAGGAGTGAGAGGTATAGGTTCGTAACGGGAGTGCCCGTCGGAGCAATTACATGCCTTCCAGGTTTCAAGCTGCCGCCACCCCGGCCTGCCAGTAAGACCGGTAATGCTTCGTGAGTGTGTCTATTGCCATCGGCTATTCCACTACCGTAGACGAGCATGCCGTGGTCCAATAAAGTACCGTCGCTCTCAGTTGTCGACTTGAGCCGTTCCAGGAGATACGCAAACAATTCCGTGTGCAGTGTGTTGATGCGAACGATCTTTTCGATCCATTCCGGATTGTTGCGATGATGGGTCAGTGGATGATGTGGATCGCTGATACCAATCTCTGGATAAACTCGATTGCTTCCCTCCCGTCCAAGCACGAGCGTGACCACGCGAGTGAGATCGGACTGAAACGCCAGGACCAGTAAGTCCGCCATCAATTTTACGTATTGAGGGAATTCGAACGGAATGCCGGTTGGTTTATCGATCCCGGGCGTCAGTGCACGCGTGTCCTTTTCGGCGCTCTCAATTCGTTGCTCGACCTGGCGGACGGAGAAGAGGTATTCGTCGAGCTTGCGTTGATCCGCGGGGCCAAGAGTCTTAACCAGGCTTTGCGCATCCGCTCTTACCAAGTCCAGGATGCTTTTTCGATACTTGAGTCGTCGTGCCCTGGTTTGCGGATCAAGACTGAGATCTTCAGCGGTCCCAAACAAGCGCTCGAAGGCTGCACGAGGATTTACCTCGGGTGGCATAGGAGTTTGCGGAGTGCGCCAGGCCAGGCTGTTCGTATAGGCGCAGCTATAGCCGGAATCACAGTCACCAACTGTGCGCGAATCCTCGCAACCAAGTTCGAGAGAAGGGAACCGCGTGCTGCCTGCTAACCTGGTTGCGGCCACTTGGTCAACCGAGATGCCTCCGCGAATATCGGCGCCGGCAGTTTTGCGGCAATGAACTCCGGTGAGAAAGGAAGCCCCGGCACGGGCGTGGTCCCCAGGTCCATCTCCCAACGCATTGCCGGTATGGGAGTCTAGATTTGAAAGAACGTAAAGATCCTTCCGAAAAGGCTCGAGCGGTTTGAGAATCCTCTTGAACTGATAGTCTTGACCACTCGTGTCTGGTGTCCAGTCGTTCATGACAATGCCGTTTGGCACATAAACAAAAGCCATTCGGGCCGGTGCCTTCAAGTCGAGAGCGCGACCGCGAGCGAGTGCCGGGACCATCGCATCCAGCATTGGAATGGAAAGCACAGTCCCCAGACCGCGAAGGAACGTTCGCCTCGGCAATCGCTTCCGAGTAATGATCATCGTGCACTCCCTTCTCTTCGCTTTTGAAATGGTTGGCTGTTGACTATCCCTAGAATCAGACTCGACATGCGGTAATTGTCAGCGGCTACCTGCCTGACGATTTCATTAACAGCAGTGTCGTCAGAAGTTTCAAGTCCTCTACCCAACGCGTACATAAGCAGCTTCCGAGTCAAAGTTTCTGTGAATCTATCGGGCTGAGCTTTCAGTATCGACTTCAGTCCTTGTGGACCAGTAAACGATCTTCCGTCAGGCAGTTTTCCCGAAGCATTGATCGGAAACTCGCCATCCTTCGTGCGCCAGGCCCCGACGGCGTCGAAGTTTTCCAACCCGAAACCCAAAGGATCCATTCGTACATGACACGAAGCGCAGATTGGGTTCTTTCGGTGCAGTTCCAGTTGCTCGCGCATGGAAGATGTGGTTCCGATCTTCTCTTCATTCAGATTCGGAACATCAGGCGGAGGCGGAGGTGGTGGACTGCCAAGCAGATTGTCCAATACCCACTTGCCTCGCAGTACCGGCGACGTGCGGTTAGCGTATGAGGAGATCGTCAACACGCTTGCATGAGTTAGCAGTCCGCCCCGCTCTGCGTCGCGGGCAAAGGAGACTTTGCGAAACTCCGGACCTTGCACCTCGGTTAAACCATAGAAGCGCGCCAGGCGTTCGTTTAGATAGGAGTAGTCAGCATCGATGAAGTCGAGAATACTGCGATCCTCGCGAAGGATGCTCTTAAAAAACATCTCGGTTTCTCGCGCCATCGACAAACGCAGATACTCGTCGAAGTCTGGAAACTTCTTGCGATCGGGTTTGACTGATTCGAGAGCGCGTGTTTGCAACCATTGTCCCAGGAAGTTATTAGCCAACGCATCTGCCTTTGGATCGAGCAACATCCGTCGTACCTGTGCCGCAAGTGTTGCCGGGCGCGACAACTTACCTCTATCGGCCGCTCTCAGCAGCTCGTCGTCCGGCATACTGCTCCACAGAAAGTAGGATAGTCGCGATGCCAATTCGTGTTGTGTAAGGGAAGTAGTCGCTTTTGAAGCACGGGCTGGAGGTTGCGCTTCAATGCGGAAGAGAAAGTGAGGCGAAAGCAGCATCGCCTGGATGCCGACTGCGAGCCCTTCTTCAAACGATCCATTATCCTTTTGCACTTGCGCGACCAGGTTCGTCAATTGTGCTACTTCCGCTGTCGTGGCTGGACGTCGATATGCACGATGCGCCAGGCGCTCAACAATGACACGAGCACATTTCTTTTCGTGCTTACCATGCAAGTGTCCGCAAGCGTAGATCTTCTTTTGACTCTCGAGTGAAGGTCCTTTCACCGCGGCATATGGGCCACCCAACTCGACGGAGCCGATGCGTGCACTGTTTGCAGGAATCTTTTCGGCCAGTCGTTTCTCAAATTCTTTTCTGCGTTCTTCAATCTCCGCTGGCGTAGCGTTCCGCGGTGACTTGAACGTAGGAGGTGGTGGAATGACCCGCCTGGATGGATTGGGTCCGTTGTAACTGGGCGGCAGGCCTTCGTAGAGACGTGGAATGGTGACCGCAAGCCAGTGATCGCCCGCCGTCAGAGTTACCCGGAACTCTGTCTTGACGCCCCAGAGTTGTTGAGGCTCCGCTGCGGTGACAAAGGAAGCAATCGTTGCGGGATCCACTGTTATCTGCTGGTTCTCAGTTCCATCAATCCACAGCGCGAGATGTAAGGCTTCCGAACCTGGAGGACGATCCCCGCCCAGGTTGACCCGAAGCACGTACTCACCAGCGACAGGAAACCGGTAAGTGGTGTGAAAGGCGTTGGGCATGCTCAAGCCGGTCAGATCGTAATTAGTCAACGGGGTCATCTGCGGCTTCTGGTTTCGCTGACCTGACCGCAGACTCACGAGAGTGGACTGCATCGGTTCGTTGCCGAAGATGGCGGTACGCGAAATTTTTTCGGCTGCGGTCAAATACTTTTCCATCAACACCGGTGAAATCGAAAGCACATCGGCAATGTTGTCAAAGCCGTATCCGGAATCATCCTGGGGAAAGTCATCTGAAGCATGACGATCAACACCGAGGAGATCACGCACCGTGTGGTCGTACTCGACTCGGTTAAGGCGACGAACAGTTACTCGCCCCGAACTGGTATCTGCGGTTTTGACGACGCCTGCCGCGTCTTTGTTCGTTTCAGGTGAGGCGCCGAGTTGATGTGCGAGCCATTGGGTAACGGCAACTATGTCTGCCGGTTTTGGTGGAGTCATTTCAGGAGGAGGCATCTCGCCCGCGCTAAGCTTCTCCAGAATGCGTTTTAGTGTCGCTCGATCGTTGGTGAGCGAAGCGGCAGTGTCGAAAGTTTCGAGGTTGAGATTCGCAGTTTTCAGGTCCTTGTTATGACAGTGATAACAATGCTGAGCGAAAAAGGGCCGGATGATTTTGTCGAACGTGAGATCTGATTTTGATTTGTCCTGGTGGGCAGCGCTTAGTATTTGAGGTTCAAACGCGACAAGCACGACCAGACACACGCCGAGAAGCGAGATTAAGGACATTAATGTGCGCCAGAGCTTCGTTCGCTTCACAGCTTCCCATTCAAAACGACGATCACGAACCTTGGTTTTGAGAACCTCTACCCGACGTTACGGACTTATGACTGGACCCCGGGCAAAACAATATAGTCCATTGCCAATAATTGGGAAAGAGTTGTGGTTTTGAGTAGTGTCTTGATTGCGGTTCTCCTCTGCGTACGTTCGGCGAACTCTGCGTGAAAGTAATGGTTAAACGCAGAGATCGCCGAGGTACGCAGAGATAACTTTTTCCATTTAACACCACCGGTTTTGAGTGGGGAATGTAGCCGAGAACGGGCGTTGGGGTGCCTGGCCTCAAGTTCTTCAATTTATGCATGATACTTAGTCAGAGGTTTCTGCGCGTTATTTGGTATGGCGAGCTTCGGTTCGCTGATCGAATAAGTTGACGGAGGAGAAACGCATGGCGAAGTTGATGCTTGGTTTTGTATTGGTTCTCGGGATCGTCGTATCGCTGGGAGTAACGGTAAGCGCGCAGCGCTCAGTTGTTGGTTACTGGAAAACGGGTGGTTTGGGAACGATCAACGAGGTCAACACCGTCACCGGCCAGACAAAGAACAATCGCGGCAAAACGTTCTCCTACAAGTTTGCCGCAGACGGCACCTATACATTTGTAGGCTACATGGAATCCACGATGTTTGGCTGCACCACGAGCCTTTTTAACGAGGTCAACGGCCGTTACCTGGTTGACGGTACCACCATCTTTCTAAAACCCTCGCGCGACCTCTGGAGAAATATGTATTCGTGCTTTCCGAATTCGAACAGGTCAGAGCTGAAGACCCCGACGAATAAGTCGGTGGAATTCAGTTTTAAGACCGATCAATACGGCAAAGATTTCATCTGCCTGAACGACGCAGGCGGCGAGACGTGCTACAGACGGGAGAAGGAGTAAGAGAGAAGACCGAAGGCATTTTTGGTTTCCATGCAGGATAAAAAGCGCGTCCCTTCGCGGGACGCGCTTTTTTATGCCCTCTTCCTCCGGAGATCGCGTTTCCAATATTTTTTTGACCACCCCGTCACAAACCGAGCTCCTGTCTTGTCTTTTAAACCGGCAAGCAGATTAAAGCGGAGGATTGTGATGAACAGATTAATGCCTGTTTTGTTGATGCTGGCGCTGGTCCTTTCGCCAATACCACGCGCGGCTTTGGCCCAGCAAGCCACTGATCCATTTGTCGTAAAGATCAAGACGGATATCGCGCGACGTTTGCGTGATCAGAAAACAAACGTAACGGTCAGATTGCGTAACGGGTTGGAACTGAAGGGCAGGAACACAGAAGCCGCCGAAAACATGTTTAACCTCAAGGAGAAAGACACCCGCAATCAACGGGCTATCAGCTATGCGGACGTCATGAAGGTGAAAGGACAAGGCTTAAGCAAAGGAGCAAAGTTCGGTATACTTACCGGGCTTCTTGCGGGTGCAGTGATAATCGGTGCGGTAATTAGTATGAAGAATTTCGATCCTTTTAAGGACGGCGTGCTTCGTTGATGATCACTCATCTCTCCCTTTTCGCAGAGTACCGGGAATACCTCTTCTCGTTGGCCCAGCGTATGCTGCGTAGCCGCGCTGACGCTGAAGATCTGCTCCAGGAAACATTTATCCGCTGGCAACAAACCTCACTCGCGCAAATAAGATCCCCAAAGGCGTTTCTGGCAACTGTCATCAAACGCCTTTGTCTTAATCAACTGCAATCTGCTCAAACTCGCAGAGAGTTGAGCCTTGATCCACACGGTCCCGAACCTGTCACGTCGGAACCGTTTGCTCAGAACTATGCGTTCGACACGCTCTCGGTGCTCGCGATCTTACTGGAACGGTTGTCGCCCAAAGAGCGCGCAGTTTTACTGCTGCGAGATGTTTTTGATTGTGACTACGATGAGATTTCGTCAGTGATAAGCATGCGCGCGGACGCTTGTCGGCAACTCTTGCGGCGCGCGCGACAACACCTGACTCATGCACGCACCCGTTTCGAAGTTTCGCCTGAGCAACTTCAAAAACTCGCACGCCAATTCGCCCTCACGTGTGCCAGCGGAGATCTAAAAGGTCTCGTAACTGTATTAGCGTAGCTCCTGCCTGATTCACGAACCCACACCGTGAAGTAACACAAGAACCAGTGCCCAGCAGACGAAGACCGCGAGCCCTGCCCTGCGCGGACGCGGCAGGCGCACCGGAGCAAGCATTGCCACAGCACAGCAAACCAAAATTAACGCCGCTGCCGGCGCATGTGGTGACCAAAGGAGCAATGTCGAAACCACCAGCGCGCAGAACGGTGCCGGCACGCCTACGAACCATGGTCCATTATCGTGCGTGAGGTTGTAGTAGCCGAGCCGGGTAATAGCGGCGAGAGCGTAGAGAAACGCACAGCCCCACCAGGCGAGAGCGGCGCCCCATGTCGCCGGCGTGCTGTCTGACGCAAGTACGATTACCGGAACGAAGCCGCACGTTACGGCATCGTTGAGACTATCGAGTTGCACGCCAAACGCAGATTGGAACCCGTTGCGATCAAACAGGCGAGCGAATAGACCATCGAAGGTATCAGCAATAACGGCGACCGCTATGAACGCCCCGGCCGCCGCGCGGTGGTGGTTGGTAATGGCTAAATATGCGGCCCCGCAGCCGGCCAGGAGCGCTATGTACGTCAGCAGGTTACTAACGTGTATGGTGCCTACTGGTCCAGCCGGTTCCACGTTCGTCGACAAGTTGTTCATGAGATGGGCCATGGGAAACGGTTGTGAAGCGCCAGCCAGGTGCGCACGACGCGCGGCAGAAAGGCTTGCGGACGGAAGCGATGGATCATCGCGTACATACCTAACCGGTCAATCAGGAAGTCGCAAAACGCGGCCCGAAATCCGGCGTCCCATTCGATTGGATCGATGGTTTCTCCGGTTTGTTCTTCGAGCAGTTTGAGGTAACGGTGAACCCAGGTAGGTGCCTCATCAGCGGCGGTCTCAGGCTTAAGCACGAAACAGAGAAACTCAGCCAGATCGCGCTGCGGCGCGCCAATCGTCGCAAGCTCCCAGTCATAAGCGCAAAGGCGCAGCGGATCACCCGGTAGTCCGCGAAGCATAATATTCCTGGGATTGAAATCGTTGTGAATTAGAGTCTGGTAATCGTTGTCGAGCGGCTGCCACCAGCGTTCGATTCCGGTCAGCAGCGATTCATGCACCTCAGCCAATGCTGGTCCAGCCCAACTCGTAAAAGCCGGGCGTGCGTTCGCGGCCAGAGCTGACCAGAGTGGAGTCATCGCCGCCATTTGCGCCGGGTTGCGCCGCGGTGCAAGCCAGCTCTGCGAAGCCAGTGTCTCCCAACGATCGCGCCAAACGGAATGAAGAGCGGCGAGACCGCGAAGAGCCGTCTCGATCTCGCACGAACTCCACGCGCGATCCCAGGCATTAGCCACTTGCGCATCACTCACGTATGCAAGCGCCACAACCCACTCGTCTCGATCGTCATCGCGCAAAACAGCAAGCGGCGCCGGGACATGACGTTGGAAGCGCTGATCATCGGTCTCATAGATTGCCAGTTCCCGGTGATGCCCTCCGGTCAACCCGATGTGATCGCGCCACGCCGCGTAGGCTTCACCCAGTTGCCGCCCGCACAGTCGTGCGACCTGTTCACCGACCTCTATCGCATCTGTGTCCGGAGGCTTGGACTTCAATATCACGTCAATTACAGAAGTGCGCCCGTCCCGCAACGCGCAGGTTACGCTAGCTCGACGCAGCCCTGGCCGAGAGCCACGCTTCCACGACGTAAGTTCGGCAACGATGCTGTCGTCGCCACCCATGGGAAAGAGTTCCACATTCGTGATGTGCAGTGCCGGATCGCAGTTGCGTTGTTGCAGTGAACGCTCGATGGCGGCTACGAGACGACTGCTGAGAGAAGCGTCACGATGTTTGTCCGTCACGTGGGCCAACGGTGGAATCAGCTCACGCTCAGAAAACGATTCGAAGTATCGATCAAGGAGTTGGGTATCAAGCGGCGGACATTGTGTTTCCGCTTTTGCAAGTATGGCGCGGGAGAAATCAGATCGTGTTTGGCGGCGGCGTGTTTCCTCGTACAGCTCGGGAACAGAAAGTCCATCTTCTTCGGGAAGCGTTCGCAGGAAGAAGGCTCGCAAGGGATAGAGCGGATGCGATGGGGTGATTTCTCGCAGGCGCCTCATCCAATCACGATACGGCATAAGCTCGATCGGATAGCCTCGCAGACACATCCACAGTACGCACTCACGCCAATATCGAACCTTCGGGTTAACTAGATGATAGACACCGCCGGGAACCCCGTTTCGCGAAAGCTGGACCATCGCATCGGCGACATGATCGACCGGCACGCAGTCCATTGCCCAGTCGAGATCGGGCGCGGCGCCCAGATCGATGCAGCCTCGAAGAAAACGAGAAAGTAAGTCATCGGCATTCGAGATCCCGGATGCGGAATCGCCGGAAACGAGTGTCGGTCGTGCAACTGTAACGCGGCTGCCACGCTCGGCGGCCTGTCGCACGAGAGACTCGGCGACACATTTGCTCTGCGCATATCCGAAGCGCAGGCCTCTCAAGTTGGTGAGAGGTTCATCGCTTTCCAGTGCGTCTCCGCTAGCTCCAGTGGAATAGCAAACTGCGAGACTCGAAAGAAAGTGAAACGATTTTGCCGTGCCGGTGCAGGCGAGACGAAGCAACTCGCGCGTGCCGAGGACATTCGCATCCCTGAGGTGCTCGTACGGGCGCACCCAATCAACTGCCGCAGCCGCGTGATAGATCGCGCCGATGGAATTGGCGGTATTGCTGAAGTCTCGGCTGGCCATTCCCAGCCGCGGTTGCGAGAGGTCGCCGTAAACAAAGCGGATGCGCGACGCAAAACTTTCGTCCCAGATCCCGTATTGGGCCAGATTTTGTCGCACACGTTCCGAGGCGTCCGTACTGTTCGGGCGGACCAGGCAGTACACGACGGCCGCCGTGTCGCGCAAGAGTGAGCGCAGCACATACGCCCCAACAAAGCCGGTACTCCCAGTTAAGAGCACATCGTCAGGCAATGGATCTTGCGAACATGCCGGCACGATGTCCGCCGGCAAAATCGCGTCCGCCAGCATTCCCGCAATGCTTGTCTCTTTATCTCCATCGCTTACCTCGATTGGCACTCCGGCAAAGCGCAACTCGATGAAACGCCAGAGCGATTCAAGCGTTGGATACTCGAAAAGGATCGCCGCAGGCAGTTCGTGGCTGATCTCGTCTTCAATCAGCGCGGTAAGTTCGGCGGCCGCGAGGGAATCCATCCCCATGGCTGAGAGCGGCACAGCGGGGTTGATATCGGCCACCGGGATGCGCAGTACATTCGCTGCAATCTGCGCCAATCTCGAGCGCAACGCGCCGCCGGCCGTGAGCTGTAGAGCTGTTGTCGTCATATCCCAACTCTCTGTAGCGCCTCCGATGGACCACTGTTAGGTTTGATCCATCGCACAACCTCGGCCAATTGACCGCCGGACAAGGCTTGAGCACAGGCCTGATGGCGAATCTTCCCGCTGGATGTTTTCAGAAGCGCTCCGGGTTTCAGCAACGCGATCGTGTGAAGTTGGACGCCGTGAATCTCGGCGACGGCCTGGCAAATACTGCTGATAAGGTCGGAGACAATGCGTGAGCCATTGCCTTCGCCCAGCAGGTTGAGAAATTCCAGAGGATTCGTCCGGCTGAGGTCCAGGCGTCGTGGGTCTAGTTCAGCGGCAACTGCGATATGTTCGTCGTGTGCTTCAAGGGCGAACACGGCCACACAACCTGGACGGATAGCAGGGTGCTGGCGCTCAACTGTTAACTCGAGATCCTGCGGGTAGTGTTTGAACCCGCGGACGATCAGTAAGTCTTTCAGCCGTCCCGCAACAAACAACTCGCCGTCGATAAGCACGCCGAGATCACCCGTGCGCAGATACGGTCCGCTGCCATCGTCAGCGAGCATACCGCCAAACGTCTGTGATGTTTCGTCGTCGCGTTGCCAGTAACCTTTTGTAACGCTGGGTGATGAAAGCCAAATCTCACCAATTTCGCGCGGCGCGCAGCGCCGGCGAGTGTCGGGATTTACGATGAGAACGCGTGTCCCTGAGGCAGGTGGTCCACTCGATACGAGTGTTACCTGTCTGGATGGTCCAATTGGCGAGGCCTCTTCAATAGTCCCACAGGAAAGAGCCGAAGCATCCGCGTCAAGAAAGTGCGGTTGGTAGCTCTGGTGTCCGCTGGTTACCACAAGCGTCGATTCGGCCAGGCCATAGACGGGATAAAACGACTGCCAACGGAAGCCGCAATTACGGAAGGTGCGATAGAACGTAGTCAGTGTTTCGCTGCGAATGGGCTCGGCGCCGTTGTACGCGACGCGCCAACTCGAAAGATCGAGAGTCTCACATTGTTCAGCGTTAACTTTTCGCGTGCAGAGGTCATAAGCGAAGTTTGGACCACCGCTGTTCGTAGCCCGATACTTCGTGATCGCGCGCAGCCAGCGGATTGGTCGTTGGAGAAAGGTAGCAGGCGAAATCAGATAGGCTGGGTAGCCTGCATACGCCGGCTGGAGAACTCCTTCGATCAGTCCCATATCGTGGATGACCGGAAGCCAGGAAACGGAAACACTGTCAGAGTCGTTCTCCTCCACGTGGTTGATGAGGGCGAGATTGTGGAGGAGATTAGAGTGCGTGACTATCACCCCGCGAGGCGCGGCGGTGGAGCCTGAGGTGTACTGAAGGAAGGCCACTGTTGATGGTTCGATATCAGGTTCTTTCCAACTGTCGATAAGTTCATCCGCGAGCGTATCGGTAGCGATCCACGGAAGCGCTGGGAGCACTGGGACATCCGCAAACCCAACGGCGAGGTCAGCAACCTCCGCCGTGCAAAGGACAACGCTGGGATCGGCATTCGCTACGATTGCAGTCAGGCGCGGGAGCGAACGAGCAATCTGCAAGCGGTGCGGTGGATAACAAGGTACGGCGATCACGCCTGCATAGATCGCGCCGAAGAACGCCGTTATGAAATCCAGGCCCGGCGGATAAAGCAGGATGGCGCGGTCTCCAGGTCTCACTCCTCGATCCGCAAGCGCCGCGGCGATGGCGCGCGCACGGCGATCCAACTGTGCATAAGTCAGCAGCGCGTGCTCGTTTTCACCGTCTGCGAGAAATGTATATGCCCGAGAGTTTTCCTGATGTAGCGCCCGGTGTCGCAACATGGAAACGAGCGAATTGAAGGCGGGAGTCATACAGCGGCCCTCATGTATTTGGGTTGCGGTTCCTCGATGCCAAGGTCCGCCGGAAGACTTCCGTTTGTGCGCATCGCATCGTGCACACGCAGGTAAAGACTTCGCACGCGATCCCGGTTGGTTTCAAGTTCCTCGAGCCGCCACGAGGACGTATCGATAGCAGGAAGAAAATAGACATCGACGGTTCCCGGTTGAGCGCGGTAACCTCGCCACCCCTGCACTTTTGGCGGGATGCAAATGTAGATCGGGACGATAGGGGCCTTGAGACTGGTGGCGAGATGAAACGCTCCTTTATTAAAGGAGCCGATTTCGCCCGTGGTGACACACTTTCCTTCCGGACTGAGGTAAACCGAATCGCCTGTGTGTCGCAGGATGCGGTCCGCACGGCGAAAGATTTCGCGCCGCCGCTCCGGAAACTTCTGCTCCACAGTCCAAAAGACACGGATGATATATCCGATGATCAACACGACTGGAAATTTGCGCAGGTAACCGGAGAGGAAAAATCGCGCGCGTGGTAAAGCGAGCGCAATCAAGAGCATCACATCGAGCGTCGATGTGTGATTCGAGATGTAGATAGTTTGTCTTTCTGTGAGCGGCTCGGAATAGTGTGTGACGTAGTTAATACTCCAGATCCGAAGCACAGTACGGCCGATCCAGCTACCGATGACTTCGGAATAGAAGCGGCGCGCCAGGAAGAGCGTGGGAATCGCGACTACCAACATTATGAAAGAACCGGCCATCAGAAATCCGGCCGAGCGTAGAATTCGCCTACCCGTACTCATACTTAATCCTCCCGCCTGCAGACCACGGTCTGCATCGCAAAGTTGAGGTGCTTTTCAAAAGCAAGGATTGGGGCAAATAGAATCTGCCCGACGAAATAGGGATAGATGGCTCGCGAGAGATTGAGTCCCTTGCCCTTTAGCAGCTTGAAAGCTGCTCCGGCAAAGAAATAAAAAAATGCGGGAAACGCGCCGTAGGGCAAATAGTCGACGACCTTCAGCCCGGCCTTTTGGACCATGCGCAAAAGCATCTCGCGGTCGTAAAGCACCGTATGCTGCGGCGCCTGCACACCGGGCCATCGGTTGCCATAAAGCTTGAAGGTAAGCGAGTCGAGCCGTGGAACCTCAATCACGAGATGGCCAGATGGCTTCAGGAGGTCGCGGGCTGTTTGAAGTGTGCGAATTGGATCGTAATCATGTTCGAGGAAATGCCACATCGTAATGGCATCGAAGCGTTCACGCTCCAGCGGTTGTTCATAGAACAAGCCGCAGTGAAACTCGACGCCTTCGAGTGACGGGCAGCCGCGCAGATCCTTAAAGTCAACGCCGACAACGCGAGCGCCATACAGCGCACGCAGTTTTTGCAGAAAGGTTCCTACAGCGCATCCAACATCGAGCACCTCGCTCTCCCGGCTGAGTTTCACGTAACGGCGCACGAGTTTTTCTTTCTGCCGATCGTGTCGATCCATTACCCAGTTGAAAAAGCCTGTCAGCGGACCCCAGCTCGCTTTCTTCCGGTGGGCGATGTACTCGTCGTCGTAGAAGGCCTTGATGTGATCGATATCGAGTCGCGGATTCTGATAACGAAGTCCGCAGTGCGCGCAGGTGGTGAAAGTGAATGTTCCCGGTCGACCAGTGAGATCGTCCTGAGCCGTAAGAAACGTGGTCCAATCCGTGGCGTTGCAGTAGTAACACGCAACTTTCTCAAAGTGAGAAGGCGGCGGCCCAAACTCATGTACTACACTTACGGGAAAGACATCGGCTTCGGCTATCATCGCAGAAAACCTCCAGTCGAAAACATTAACAGCGGGATGCAGACAAGCAGTCCTACCTCCGCGGCGAAAATCCAGGTGCCCCCGCGTGAATCGCGAACCGTGCTGTCATGAACTTGTTCGTAAATGCACAAGCCAAGATAGAGCGCGCCGAAAGAGGGAAGTGCGGTGGATAATGTCAGGCGGTCCCAGCTTGCACAGGTCAAAAGAGAAATAACCGGATACTTAAGGAGCACAACGTGCGCACTGGCGAGTGGCCCGGCGCGAAGGAATGCGCGCAGGGAATACCAAAGCACAAGAAAGAGCGACAGCGTGGCAAAAACAGCGAGACGCGCACCGGGACGCGGTTGAGAGAGCATTATGAGGACGTCTGCGATTGCAATCACCAATGCAGGCACTACGATTGGAGTTACACTCGGTGCCTGGACCAACACTCTGCCGGGATGGCGCAGTCGATCGCTACTGAGATCAGCGAGATCATCTGCGATGCGAAAAATCAAAACTAACGTATAGGCGAGGAGGCAACCCATGATGGCGTCGCGAACGGTGGGGAGCGAACCACCCGCCGCAATCCCCACCGCAGCGATCAGGATTGCGAAAGGTAAGAAGACGCTTACCGGATATCGTTCACGCCAGTAAGCGAGAATCAATTTTATCGAGGACATGAACTTCCCCCTGATCGCCATCAACTTCGATCTGTCCAGCCTGCGACAGTTCACGGGTTGCATTCTTTACGCCGACAACGCATGGAATTCCGAATTCGCGTGCCACAATCGCTCCGTGTGAAAGCATTCCTCCTCGTTCGATCACCAGGCCCTTGATTAGAAAAAAGACTGACGCCCAACCTGGATCTGTTTGACGTGTGATCAGGATGTCGTTCGCGGCAAGACGATCCGCCTCACTCGCGTCGCGTAGAACGACAGCGCGTCCGACCACTCGGCCGCCGCATGCACCGACACCGCGAAGCGTGCGCGAATCTGTAAAGCCGGAGTTGATGTGATCATCGCCAGCCGGTGCGTTTACTCCCAGTGGCAGATACTCTCCTTCGGGAAGAGTGAAATCATTCGCCGGCTGCGTCGCGGCAAGCTGCTCGTGCGCGCGTTTACGCATGGCGGTCAGTTCCTTCACGTGATGCGGGAACATCGCACTTCCGGCTGCCAGTTCTTCGACTTCGGGAACGGTCAGCCAGAAGACGTCGTCTCGCTCCGCCAGATGCCCGCGCGTTGCCAACTGGTCGCCGAGTGCAAGCGCCAGGCGGCGACAACGGCTATACAAAAGCGCCTGTTTCAGGCGAGCTCGCTCGCGGTAAGCAATGGCGGCTTGCGTCCAGCGGAGGACAGTGCGTAACGCAGCAGCGCGGAACAATCGCGTGATCGGGCGGCCACGCAACTGGCGCAGTAAGCTGCGGGTTTCGTGCTCGCGCTCGGCAAGCTGCCGGCTGAGCGCCGCCGCAGGCGATTCGCCATCACGACGCGCATAGGCGCGAATGGTTTCGATCAGCAACGCCGGTTTTTCCTGAAAGCTCGGTGCGGTGAGCATGAGTTCAGCGGAACAGCGGAACCCCCAACGTTGCAAATAGTCATCGAATCCTGCACGGAAGCCGGCGAACTCCGGTTTGAGTGCGATCTGGTTAACGACAGATTCCGCATCGTCCTTAAACAGAGTGCGAAGGGCCGCGTCATTGCGAACAGTCCGCGAAAGTTCCCAGAGCTGGTGCACGGGCTCTCCGCTGACGAGCTGGGGAATGGCTTTGAGAAGAGTATTGTGCAGCGCCTTCGGGGCGTTATCGCCACTGGCTTGTTCTACCAGCCGCCGCAGCATTGCGTAACTGACCATGGCCGCGGCGTCGGCGAGGCTGGCGTTGGTCCATCGGTGGCAGCGGATGTCCATCAGATCTTTGAGCAGTAGTCGAAGATCGGTGAGTGACATTGTCGCCAGCCGGTTTGGTTCGGTGCGCTCGGCAAAATCGTCAACAGTCTGTTCGAACGACGCCACCCGTCGCCCGAGGAAGAGATAGAGCCATGTGACCTTTGCGGCTATCACTGCTAATTCGACAACCTCGCGCAACCGGCTGGTCCTGTTCCGTGCCATCGTTCCGAATGAGCCACCGGCGCCGACGAAACTGTTGAAGGCGGTAACCAGTTTGTCGCCGAAGGGTGTCGTTCGAAGCACCGTGTGAATGTTCGTCAGGTTGTAATACATCCTCGCGCCGTGGACGCCGATGATGTGACGGAGCGCGTCGTCCATCGCAGCGATTCGCGATTTTGAGAGACCGAAAGCACGGGCAAGATTGCGAAAGTAGTGAGCGTAACCAGCACTCGCAATTGAGTACAGGAAAGGAGAGATCGGTTCCGGAAAGTTCTCGTTGACGTTTGCGTCTGACCAGCGAACCGGTGGTCCAACAGGCAACGTTGTGCCTACTGCAGGAATTGCGGTGATCGGGCGCGACTGCACGACATACAAGAGGCCTGACTGATCGATCGCCCATTCAACGTCCTGTGGAGCACCCAATCCTTCTTCAAGCGTAGCGGCCAGACCGCCAAGTTCAGCGAGCCGTGCTCGAGAGAACAACAAGTTCTCGAAGTTCTTGATTGGTCGCTCGCCGGCGGAAAGCAAAACAAAGCCGCTCCCATCGCGCTGTAACATGAATCGCCCCGGATCGATCTCTCCCGCTACGAGCGCGTCACCCAATCCGGGCGCGTGCTCAACCAGGATCGTCCCCTCAGCGGTGCGAGTGAACAGAACGCCGGCAGCGAGCGCATCAACCTGGGTCTGTACGACGACACCCATTCCCCTGACTTCCAACCCTCGGGCGGCGCGATATGCAATCGCGCGATCGGACCAGCACGAAGCCCAGCAGTTGAGCAAGGCATTTTCTAATTCAGCGAACGTTCGCACATGAAGAAAGGAATCATGTTGCCCTGCGAACGAGGCTTGCGCGGAGTCTTCACCGACAGCCGAACTGCGCACGACGACTGGTCCATGATTGAGCAACTCTTCCGTGGCCGAGCCCAATAAATCGCGAAGTTTTGACGAAAGTGGAGTGTTGACAATGAGATCATGGATCTGCGCAGACAACTGTCGATCATGACCAAAGCCGTGCTGTCTCTTTTGCTTAGTCAGCGCATCGATTCTCACTGCCAGATCATTCTCTTCAAGGTGAGCCTCGAAAGCTTGCGTGGTAATAACAAGCCCATCAGGTACGCGAAGACCGAGTTCCATGACCCGACGGAGGTTATGTGCTTTGCCCCCAACCAGATCGAGACGGGTCGCGTGCTCGAGCGAAACTATGTAGCTGCTGCTCTGTGGCGCAGGTGCAACGCGGAGTGAAGGTCTCATGCCGCTCGTCCCTTCACACCCATGCGGAAGAGCCACCAGCTAAATAGCAAGTGGATCGATGGTCCAAGTACCAGCACCCACAGCCACGTGGTCCACGGCGTTGGTACTGCTACCGTCACTGCGACGAGCATTCCAATGATCGAGTCGAGATGATCGATAGCGAAGCAGATCGTTTTTGTGAGACCAGATGTTGGCGCTTGCCCGGGCAAGATGCCGAGCTGTCGCTTGACGAATGAATTCGGGAGTTCCGCGGCCATGAAACCAAAACCGGCCCAGCCACCAAGTGCCGCATAACCCGCCGGCGTTAATTGCCAGAGCGTGGCCGGCGGCCCACCTTGTGGAAGAGAAACGAGGATGGCGACAACGGTAAAGGCGAGTGCCGCAGCCGGGATCATCACGACAAATCCCCGAACCGTTTTGTTCTCGCCAAAAATCGGCCGCCCGCGAAACATGCGACCGCCGTCTAGCGGAATAGCGAGTCTCTGCGAGTAGCGATTATTCAGCCATAGCGACTGAAGCAGGCCGGCAAGCACGAAGGCCAGAACGAGGAAGAGACCACAGTGGAGTGGATCGTACATGATTTGCTCAGATGTCGGCGCCTGTTTCGATCCGGTTGTGAAACATCAACGTCTCGCCTGGCAGTGCGCGTGCGCATCGCACCCATCTCCACCAACTTATTTCGTTGGGTGTAGCGCAGGAGATGTCGCGGAGACGATAACCAGGTACGAATGGAAACATGTGGTGGAGTTCGTGAGCGTCGATGTGCAGCAACATCGCCGAAATCCATGACGGCATTACCAGAGATCGTGTGAACACATCCTGCTCGAGAGCGGGAAATGGATTGACTTGATTTCCCCGACTCAGGTTCTGAGGAATGTGCGTGTGCTGACTCAGGATCAGGAGATCCTCCACGATAAACGCGAACACAAATGCGAGACCAGCGACCCGCAGCAGCGTCCATGGGCCAACGACAATGGCGAGAACAACGTAAGCCAGCAGGAACGTGATGATGCTAAAGGCAATACGTTTGCGGTCTTCCTGTTTAGGAAACATCGAGCGTAGTCGCGGCCAGTTCCAGAAGTTGTTGATTCGGTACAGCGTGGCGAAGAGCGGGATCCAGTATCTCCAGCAAACGTTCATCAAGACGCGCTCACCGCGGCCGAGGGGACGAGGGACGAGCGCGACGGTGGTGGGATCTAAATCCTGCCATCCGGTCCATTTGTGATGCCGGCCATGAATCCGTTTCCAGCAATAGAAGGGAATGAGTGAGAAAAAGCCGGCTACTCTACCAACGGGTGCATGCAGTGCTTTGGAGCGGAAGAGTGTTCCGTGGCCGCATTCATGAAGCAACGCGAACCACTGGAGCATCGTGACAGCAAGAACCGCCTGCCCGAGAAGCCACACCAACCAACTTGATTGGAGTGATAGCGCGATACCAACCACCGTGAGTAGTGCGGCTGAACTGACGAGCACGCCGCCCGCCCAATTCGATGAGCGCAGGTGGCTCACTGCAGTCGTAGAGGGAACATTGGTCACAGCGCCGTGAGGCGTAACCAACTCTGCCTCGTGTGTCATTACCAATCCCTCCGTTGTTTTCGTTTACCGTTACTGGCGGAATTCTTCGCCATGAAACACGCACACTCACACTACTGCCTCTGCTGTTGCAGCATCGATGCAATGCGCCTGGGAGGTGTAAGTCAACAAAATCAACGCGGACGAGGTCTGCGCGATGGATCCGAAGTCTTCGCGTCGGTACCCAAAGCCACAATGAGGTTTATGTGGGCGGCATCCTAGTTCGGTGATCGATCTATGTCAACAAACAGCCCGTAAATAAAACAGGACCAAGCAACGCGGTTGAGGAAAACATTTTTTTGATCGGAGTAAGTTGAGAGGTATTACACTTCGTGCACTGACACAGTATCTTTATGCGGGTACTCGTGGATGATATCCAATCAGATCCAGGCGTTACTTAACGCCACTCGCCTTGCACAAAAAGGGTTACATCCTGTCTCGGATCGCTAGAGTAAGTAATTTTCCACGCAAAGACGCAAAGGCGCAAAGAAAGCCTTTAGAAAGGCGATAACGCTTTGCGTCTTTGCGTGGCAGATCTTTTTCGTAGTTAGTTTTTGTGCCCTAAAGGTGAAACACTCTGAAGCGCGTGGTCTAAATCATTGGTAGACCATTTTCCGCGGTCTTATGACAACGGAGTTACCATCTTTCGTTCCACTTGTTTCTTTGGAGTTACGACCGTGCCGATAGCCTCTTTCGCAAGACTAAAGACGGTGCGCCGATTCTCAAAAAACACTTTGATCCATGCTCGCTTGGTGGTTTGTGGGAAGTAGATGGCGCGGAATGCAAACCGCGTGATGAGGTGAAAAATCCGCGGACCAACTGGTGCGTAGCTCATCGCCTGCACCGCTTCTGCATTGCGTGCGGCGCTGTATGAGTGGGCCCACGCGTAGGTAAGCTCGTAGTGAGTTTGGTCGATGGTCATCTTGAGAGGCACGTGAGCCATCGTATTTTTTTCAAACTTCAGCCAGTGTTTTGGTCGAACCAAACGGCCGTCTTCCTGTAGCCGCTTGTACAGCGGTGTTGATGGAAACGGTGTGAGTTGGCCGAACACCGGCAAGCCGGGAGGCCAGCTGCGAAGCTGTTCCAGAATCCGCTCTGCCACGCCGGGTGTGTCGTTATCCATCCCAATGATGAAGGAAGTGATGGCGTAGATATTTCGGTCAGCAAGTCGTTTGAGGATGCCGGTGTATTCTTCGGGCTTGTTGAATCCCTTCTTAACATCGGCCAGATTAACGGGGTCAATCGACTCCATCCCGATAAAGATGACCTTGCCCCCGGACTCCGCGATCAGATCAACCAACTCCTGATCTCGCAACAGGTTGGCGCTAATCTGCGCGATCCATGGGAGTTGGGCACCGGCGGCGATGATGTCGCGCAATAGAGATTTTGTTCGTTTGATACTGATGGCAAAGTTGTCATCAACAAAAAACACAGAGATTACGCCGCCCTCAGCTTTAGCACGCGCTTTCAACGTCAGCAGTTCGGCAATGATACTTTCATTGGTGCGAAAGCGGATTGAGTCGCCAAAGAATCCGGTGACGGTGCAAAACTCACAACCGTAAGGACAGCCTCGTCCTGACTCGAGTGGCACGATGTGCAGCGTGCGCCACTTTGGGCCGACGCGCGATAACAGCGGACGCAAGACGCGCGGGAAGAAATTGAATTGATCGAGATCGAGCGACGCCCAGGGAATCGCCGGGTACGCATGGAGACTCGGTTTCCGTTCTTTACCTGCCTCGTCCACCGGAGCATAGATCTCCTTGAGCTCATTGCGCGCGGCGTCCTCAACTATCCTGGGCCATGTTTCATCAGCTTCACCAAGCGCAATTGCGTCAGCGTGGCGTGGCCCTCCATCCCGACCGAGCGCCTCATCAGGAACTTCAGTAACGTGTGGACCACCCATGACAACCGGGACACCTGCAAGGCGAATTGCGTCAGCGACTCGATAGGCTTTCTCCGCCATCCTGGTCATTGCGCCAATTCCCACTAATCCGATCTTTTGCTCACGCACAAACTGAACGATCTCATCATCACTCATGGGACGGGCATTGGCATCAATCAGCACTACCTCGTGAGGCGCTGGAGTAAGTGCCTGGAGCAGAAACATCCACAGATGTGGCATGAAGTTGCGGGTAACGCCATTGTCAGGGTTATAAAGCAGGATTTTCATCTTCGATCTCTGGGTCAATTAAGCCTAATAATCTGCGCTAAATTACGCAAAGGGCCGAGAGGAGAAGCTGAAGACTCGATCCATGTGTCAAAAGCAGGCTATTTACTTTGGCGCTGGACTATAACACAGATGTGCGCCTGGTATTTGTACTCCACAGTACCTCCAACGAAATGAGCGTTGGTAGCTGGTCCGGTAGGAGGCAGTTCGAAGTACGCCGAAGGCGTTGGCTGAAATATCAATAATTCGCATCAACCTGGTAAGGGTTAAGCGCACAGAAACCCCTTCAGGGTTAATGGAATCTTTTGATTTTAGTTCCCATGGTTGTCGGTGCGCTCCCACCCTGGGCTGAAATAGCCAACGCCTTCGGCGTACTTCGAACCGACCTGATACCAGGTTCCCAACGAAATGGTAGTCATCTCGGGATGACCTTGCTCATCTTCTTTTGTAAACTGCAGAGCTAGTGTTACTAATCACTTAAATTCCTGGTTTGAATACGGAGAACACATAAACGTGGGTATTGAGACTGAATCGGCAGAGACTTCACCCGAATCGCGCCCGTCGAATTTTATTAGAGACATCATTATTGACGACATCAACAACGGCAAACATGAAGGCCGGGTGCAAACCCGATTTCCGCCGGAACCTAACGGCTACCTGCACATTGGCCACGCCAAAGCCATCTGTCTCGATTTCGGATTGGCAGCCGAGTTTGGCGGAAAAACCAACCTGCGTTTCGACGATACAAATCCGTCAAAAGAAGAGACAGAGTACGTCAACGCCATCATGGACGACGTGCAGTGGCTGGGCTTCCAATGGGATGGCCTTTTCTATGCTTCCGATTACTTTCAACAACTGTACGACTGGGCCGTCCAGTTGATCACTGCCGGTAAAGCCTACGTATGCGATCTCAGTGCTGACGAGATTCGCGAGTATCGCGGCACGTTAACCGAGCCGGGCAGGGAAAGCCCTTACCGCACTCGCTCGGTTGAAGAAAATCTCGATCTGTTTGCGCGCATGAAACAGGGTGAGTTTCCGGACGGCGCGCGAACTCTGCGCGCGAAGATCGACATGAGCTCGCCTAATCTCAATTTCCGCGACCCGGTCATGTATCGAATCCTGCACATGGACCACCATCGCACCGGGAGTGAGTGGTGTATCTACCCGATGTACGACTACGCGCACGGGCAGTCGGATTCTATCGAGCAAGTCACACACTCCATGTGCACGCTCGAGTTCGACAACAATCGTCCTTTATATAACTGGTTCATCGAACAACTCGGCATTTTCCCGTCGCGTCAATACGAGTTTGACCGCCTGGCGCTCACCCATACTCTGCTTAGCAAACGGAAGCTACTGAAGCTCGTCGAAGACAAACATGTCGAAGGTTGGGACGACCCGCGTATGCCGACGCTCACGGGTATGCGCCGGCGCGGTTACACCCCAACCGCCATTCGCAACTTCATCGCGAGTGTGGGTGTGTCCAAGACGAACGGTATTACGCAGCTACAGCAACTCGAATATTTTCTGCGCCAGGATTTGAACAAGCTTGTGCCCCGCGTGATGTGTGTTCAGAACCCCTTACGCGTGGTGATCGAAAACTATCCCGACGACCTGGTTGAAGAAATGGATGCGATCAACAATCCGGAAGACAGTTCCGCGGGATCGAGGAAAATTCCTTTCTCAAAGACGATTTATATTGAGGATGATGATTTTCGCGAAGACCCCCCGAAGCAGTTTTACCGGCTCGCCCCTGGTCGCGAGGTGCGGCTCCGTTATGCTTACTTAGTCACCTGCACAGAGGTCGTTAAAGACAGCGACGGCAAGATCGTAGAACTACGTTGCACTTACGATCCGGCAACACGCGGCGGTAACACTCCTGATGGTCGAAAAGTTAAGTCGACTATTCACTGGGTCTCCGCAACGCACGCCGTACCCGCAGAAGTTCGTCTCTACGACAATCTTTTTAGTAAAGAAAATCCGAACGAGGTTGAAGAAGGACACGATTTTACGGAGAACTTGAATCCTGATTCATTGCAGGTACTCCCGAATTGTCAAATAGAACCGAGTGTGCGCGACGCTGGACCAGGTACTAAGTATCAGTTCGAGCGTCTTGGTTATTACTGTGTTGACCGCGATTCAGGAGACAAGCTCGTGTTCAATCGGACCATTGGCCTTCGCGACACGTGGGCGAAGATCGAAAAACGCGCGACCTCCGGCACCTGAACGCCTCAATTCCGAATTTGATAACTCGTGAATCCATCGTTTAAACGAAGAGTGAAAGAGAACTGGATCACGCGCCCGCTTTCGGCGGCGCTTAGAATCCCAAACGTGCCCGCCGTTGCACGTGTGAGCGAAACATTTGGTTGGATTTGCTTATCAGCCGTACCCAGCAATCCAGGAATTGCAGTGGTGGGATTGATGAAGTTAGCGCGATTGAAGACGTTGAAGATGTCAATCTGAAACTGTGCGCTAACCAGCTTTTCCGTTTCAAACAAGTGTCGCCTTAGCCCGAGATCAAACTGGACCACCTTTGGACCATGGAGTTGACCTCGCCGGATAGCGCCAAAGGTTCCCGGCGACGGTATTGAAAAAGCGGCCGGGTTGAGATACTCCCGATCATTTCTTAGATAAGGGCTCACGCCGGGCACGAGATTCGGTACTCGCGCGGCGCCGGTTTCTCCGCCTCCCGGGGTGTTAATAATTGGAGTGCGTCCCACCGCCGGACTTGAGAACACGGATCCACTGGAATCGACATAGACCACATCCGGTCGATTGACCCTCACGATCAAAGGCAAACCGCTGCTCACTCTTAGCACCGGCATTATTCTCCAACTCAACCACGACTTCACGGAGTTGGCATTTTTCGCTTTCCAGAGTTCATATACACTGGAGAGCTTGAATACATGACGCGGAATGCCGCTGTTATCACCGAAGTCTGCATTCGCGTCGAAAGGATTACTGAGAATGGTGCCACTGGCATTACCCGTACTACTACTCAGAATGTACTGAGCGCTGAAACTCGCAACTGCCGACGCCAACCACGAGTTGGTGGGGATCGGGCGGGCGTTTCGATTACGAGAGAAAAGTATCGTCAGGCTATCGAAAGAACTGTGACCGTCACTGGTGCGGAAGAAAAACTCATCGAAAGGTTTGAAGAGTTGGCCTCCCTCGATGAAGTCGAATTCCCGCTTAACAATCGCGGTTTTAGTCGGATCCGGATTGGGGAAGACCGCGGTTATCTTATTGGCTATGTTTGCCAGCGGCAGGTTCCGGCCGACATTGCCGGAGTAAACCGCGCCGATGTCGTAACCCGAGATCGTTTGTGACAACTTCGCATCCCATTTGTAGGCCTTTTCCACTCCAACAAAGTCTCTCGAGAACGCAATGGGTTGAAGCCGTCGCGTGTCTGGATCGGAAAGAAAACTACTCATCAGCACTGAAGGCCCCACCGGGAAAGGAAGGGCAGGCATACGTATGCTGAAGCGATCGCTGTCGATCGGAAGGAAGTAGTCGCCGGTCCTTCCCACTCCTGAATAAAAGCCGGCGCCTCCGCTGAACACGGTATTGGAAAAGAATCCGGTATGGGCCAAACGGTAGATAAACGAAAATCGTGGTTGGAAATTGAACTTCGGGGTGGTGTAGAAAGGTGTACCGGCAGGAAGGATCGTTCCGTTGATGGGATCTACCACTAGTGCCCGATTATCGCGTTCGCGCACGGCTGAAAAATAGTCGTAACGCATACCGAAGGTAAGGCGGAGGCGCGCAAGGGTTTCATTTTTGAAAGTCGGATCCTTGCTGGTTTCCCCGACATTAGCGAGCATTTGAATAAACCCGCCGACATATTCGTGTTGTGCCTGGCGTGGTCCAGTGCCGGCGTTAAAGGGGTTGATCGCGCTGAGATCTGATTGGAAACTTACCGCGGCCGGTGTCGCCGATTGCAGCGCCGCCAGGTTGGGGAACTCGTAAGTCAAACCACCCAAGCGATCGATGTCGACGCGGATGAGCCGTCCCTCCACACCAGCGTTGAGAACGTATGTATTAGACTTGTGTTCAAGGGTGTAGTTCACTCCCGTAGACAGCGGCGCTAGTCTGAATCCTCGTCCGATACCTCGAATCAAGGTCCCGACATTCGCAACCGGAACAGTCTTGATTTCACCGGGTAAACCAGTCACTTCAACAGTTTCCGACACGTTGATACTGGCGGCGGATAGCGATGGGTCGGTTTGTGGCGCCGCTTCGGGTGTCAATTTTGCGCGCACAGAGTTCAGACCAAAGCGAATGGTGTGAGTGTCGGAGTCTCTGATGAACTTATAACTCGCCATGAGGTTGTCGAAAAGAATGTTTTGTCTTTGACGACGACCCGTGATGCCATCGGGCACAAAATTCTCAGCTCCCTGACGCGTGTATCTCATCGTCAGCAGGTCGGCGGCATGTGCCGCGGGCGTCGTCAGATCTGACTCTCGGGCATTGATGAAGGGAAGAAATTCAAAGCGAAGGTCAAAAGCGTTGGAGTTAACTGAACTGCGGCCTCGCCGTCGAGCGATGAGGTAGTTAGCGTTCTGTGGTGTGGCAGTAGTTACGATCTCGGTGCCTGGTCCAAGATAGCTCCGGAACAATGGCGTATTCGCGCAACACAAGGCGGCAACCGGCACGGCCTCGTAAGTGGGGCGTTCAATTCGCCCTCTGATGCCTTCATACGCGACGAAGATCACCGCACGCCCGCGAGGATCGAGCGCGCGGCTGGCCCTTCCGCCAAACCGGCTTCTGCGCAGCGCATTCTTGCCTTCAGTATCGAAGAAGTTTCGCGCATTGAACCGTTCGTTGCGGTGGTCTCCGAAGAATTCCCCGGTCCACATCGTGGTACCTCGGCCTGTGCCGCTGTAGGTAACGTTTTCCGCAATCGCGCCTGTACCTGGACCAGAACGGGCTTCGAAAGCACCGGTCCGTAACACTGCGGAGCCGAGGTCGCCGGCAACTGACGGAAGCGTAAAGCTCCCTAGCGGATCGATAGCGCTATCTGCGGTGGGAACACTTGTGAGGAGTGTAAAGTCAACTCCATCGAGTCGCGCGGTTTGCTGGTCCAAACCTCGACCGTCTACAACTACCAATCCTAGTGCGGCTGGTCCCAGAGGGAGCGCTCCCGGAGCGACTTGCAATAGCGGTGAGAGGTCGTTGTTCTGATTGGGTAAGGCGGAGAGCATGTCAGGCTCTTCCAGCACCGTTACGGGTGGCCCCGGAAAAGCTTGAGCCTTCGGGAGACTCGCATCATAGGTCAAATTGGAAGTGACCGAAATGTTATCTTCAAATACCAACACACTACGCCGCGAAATGATCAACTTGTAACTTCCCGGCTGCAGGTTCTCGAAGATCACCGTCCCGGGTGCCCTGCTGGTCGGTCTAATCTGTTTGGTTGTATTTTCCCTAATCAGTCTGACGCTAACATCTGATACTGTCTTCTGGGTTGGATCAGACAAACGCACGGTCAAAGTAACGGGGTTTTGCTGGCTGTGTGCTATCCCCACACTGAAAAAAAGGAGGATGAGGAAGAGCCCGTTACGGTACATGATGCTTTTTACCAAGGTGAGCGCAAAGTTAACTCTCATGACATCCTCCAGGCAGTTGAAGTTGAGAAAATCCCAAATGCTGTTGGACTATGACGCTACGGCATAGTCGTCTTCCTGATCGAAGTCACTCGCAAATTCGCTTTGACCGGGGCGCGGGTAAATCCGACCGACGAATTCGAAGTCTGTTTGGTTGATATCCAGGCCGCCCACAATTGGTCGACCGTCCCTCGTTATGGTTCCGGGAAGGTGGTAGCACATGATCGAAGTCTCATCGGCAGGAGTTCCCAGAATTGATCCTTCATCAAGGGAGCTCAGTACCTGCTGGTCCACGGTGGCCCGATCCCAACCCTGCGTCCGGCGAAAATATTCATAGGCCCGCTGCGGATCTATGCGCGCTACAAATTCCCTCCGCATGTGTTCGTGCGGCATCCCCATCGTATGCCCTGTTTCGTGACGAACTACGCGACGAAATTCCGACTCCGGCGTGCTCATCGTGAAAGCCTGAAGGTTCATGGTTGGCTCGTTCTGGGGGATGAGTGTGATATCGGTTCCCAGGTAGGACCAGTATCCGGTTGGACCACGGGAAATACGCACTCTACCCGCACCTTGCGTTTCAGCAAACTGGATGCCTCCGGTTTTGGTCCACGCGTTCATGTGGCTGACGATCCTCCGCCTCAAGTCAGACGGTGTTGGCTCCATGAAACTGACGGATAAAGTGCGAGGAATTGGCCCCCAATACTTGGCGGTTACTACAGCGGCGCGCTGCGGATCGCTGATCACGTCGGCGCCAACTGTTGCCAGCGGGCCGAACACCGGCGCATTTACAGGGTTGATCTCGATGGCTTTCCGGGCGGCGGCAACGAGCAACCGTTTAGGAAGTACCTTGAGGCTGCAGCTTGGCGCCGCATCCTGCGTAAAATTATCAGTGGAGTCGTTTTCGTCACTGTAGGTTGATTCTGCGATGGCCGCACTGGCCATCTCTGCGATTCTGGCTAGTGTTTCTCTAAACTTGTCATTTTCATTCATGGTTTAACCCCCGATAGTCAATCGAACTGATTGAGCGCTGCAAGAATTGTTCACTCACTAGAATGTTCGGTTTTGAGGAAAAATATTTCTGCCAATTTTGAAAAAAATGAACGTGAGATTTGTGACGACCCTAACGACGCGTGACCGTCAACGACGGTTTGACCTTTGAGTTGGAGAAACATCCGATCGCGAGGTTATTGTCGGGGTTGAGATCGCCGCTGCCATTGATGGTTGCTTTGACGCACCATCCTTTCTCGCTGGCCATAGCAGGCGCCCAGTCGACCTCGATCAATTGCGACGCGGCGGCCGAGCCCGCAGCTTCGAGCCTGACACCACTGACTGTCTGCGGCGCGTTCGCCCGATTGCGAACCGGCTGCCAGGCAGATGGATCCAGTGATGGTTTGAAAGGCTGGAATTGAAGATCGACCTGCACATTCTCAACGGCAACGCGGCCGCGATTGTGAATCCGAATTCCCAGCCGGTTGTCTACCCCGAAAACCACGCCTACGGGATCCGGCAAGAGTTCGTCATTCCTGATTATTAGGTCAGCAGATCTGAGTTTTCGCGCAGCGTCACGAGAATCGTTTTCGTATTCCGTCAGTAATTTGGAGTTCCATCGTGTGATCATCGGATCGGGTCCTCCAGCCACCTGATCCAGGGTGAGCGTGTAATCGCCTCCGGTCGCGCGGCTGCCCACAATCACGACTATCGACGACACATTTTTCAGGTTGACATGTCTCGTGTAAGTCATTCGATCTGAACGTGTGATGTCGCTAAGGATCCCGTCAGCATCAAAGCTCAGAATTTGCACCAGCGGATCGGTTAATCCCCCAAAGGCTGATAGCGACACTCGAAGCATCGACGAGGCTGAGGAATTATCCGGCGTGATCCGATAGTACGTGGCCGAATAAGGGAGTTGGCCGATGACTATCCGACTCACGCCGGCGGCGTTACTTAATTTGAGATCGTTATGCGGTTTAATGGCGGCGCCTAAGCTTTGCAGACTTCGCACCGTGAAGGGGGTTTCGAAATCGTCAAAGCGAGTGAATGGCCACGTGACCAGATCGTGGTCTTCAAGATAAACAAACCGGCGCTCAGCAAACGGTGACGAGTCGTTGTTATGCACATAATTTGCGATCAGGTAATTGCCCCACGTGGTTTCACTTGATTCGAGTTCGGTGCCGGCGTTGTCGAGATAACTAAACGTATCGAAGCTTGAAGGTCGCGGCATTTTCGAACAGGCGATTCGCAAATCACCGGTGTCGTAAGTGGCAACCTCCGTGCCGGCAGTTGATTCGAGCACCTGGCGATAGGCCTCGATGCCGATGTGAGGTTCCTGCCGGCACGACGTATCGAGAGTGTGTTGTTCGGCAACGTACTTCCAGAAAAGAGCGGCGGCGTAGTTGATCCGGGTCGCACAAGCATCGGGTGGGGTTATTAACGAGTGTGCGGGATCGCGAAAGATTCTGCGCGAGTCAAAAACGTAACGGTTGTGTTCGTCGGTGAACGAGTCTTCGATGAAACGCGCACCACCTTCACGCACTACCCCGTAGAGTCCGGAACGATTACTGGTGCGGTTGTATTGATACTGCACCCGATGAAAGAGCTCGTGCGGAATCGTGGCAAAGTTTTGTGTCGTCGAGTTGAGATTGTTGACTATGATATTGGCGGCCTCGGGATGCGGGTCGGTAGATCCCGCCGCCCAATGGACCTGAATCAGGATGTCCAGTTTTTGTTTCTTCGGAATCGGGTTCCTGAAGTTGAAAGGTGGCTCCGTAAAACGTTTTAAAGCAAATTCCGCGATGAGACCTACTTCCTGCACCTGCGTTGGTGGAACTTTCTTATTACCACCGGGCAGATCTTTGACCTGCGTCCGGATATAGCCGACCAGTTCTCCATTAGGCATCCGCAGTTCGGCGTCGGATTCAGGTAATTGAACGCTCACTGAGCTTATTGATAGCGTGGTATATCGAACAATGAAGTTGGCCGTAATGAATTCCTGGTCCAGCGGAGCAAACAATCCTCTTTTCAATTGGTCAATCTGTTGCTCCTGGCCGCTCTTGGCCAGCTCAGCCCTGAGCGATGAAAAACTCCCTTCAGAGCAACTGCTCAAGGTTCGTTCCTGTTGTAAACCCATGGCGAGTCGTTGCTGACTCGTGTTCAACCTGGGATCGGCTCCACGGGTGGTGATGAAACTGCGCAGAGCCTGGGTCAGCTCCGGAAAAGGTAACTGAAGAATTTCGCTGGCTCGTGCTTCGTCTTCACCATAGCCACAAACAAAAGGCGCCGTCTGGTTGAGGTCGGAAGGCAGCAGACGAAAATCCACGCGAGCGTTTGTACGACTCGTGATCTCAACGTGTGCTTCGGGAGATTTAATAACCTGGCCGTCGCGGTTGAAGACGCGAATGATGAACCTTTGAAGTTCGCCGCGAAGCTGTAGTGACGCCGGAAGCCGGCTCCCTTCGACCGTGAGATCATAAACGCCGCTGACATCACTCGCTCCGGTGGCGAGAGGCTGGTCGCCGTTTTCATCGAACACCTTGACCGTAAGGTCCGGCACCGGCTGGCCATCCGTGCTACGCACTATAGTCCCGGCGATGCGGTAGATGCCCGTGCTCGTTTGCGACAGGGTGGCGTCAGCGAGCACTGCTGCTGTTGCCACCGCTGTAACACAAACACAAACCAATAAGAGTTTGATGGTTCTCATGATCTTTGTGGTTATCCTGGTTGTTCTCAGTTAATTCAGTTTCTTATCGACCGCGACGGCTCGATCGCCTTCTGAATCGTTTTGATTGCTGGTCCAAAGCTCTCACCAGCTCGGTACCTCTCATGAGGTTCAAAGTGTCCGCGTCAACGGTGTGGAATCCCTTGGTGTAGAGCACGTGCAACATGTCGCTCCCGCCTGCCAGCGCGTCCTGCCCCAGAGAGATCACGCCCTGGTGCGGACCTTCCCCGAGATGATCAGGATCCCCAAAGCAGTGGGTGCCCTCGCGGTGAGGCACTTCGCCTTCGGCTGGGTGGAGATTTATTTCGAGATCAAACGTTCTGGTGGCGCTTGTGAGTTGTATGCCTTCGGGCGCGGCGGTGGCTGCTAAGAATTCCTGCTCGGTTGCGAGGCCCAGATCCTGAGTCAGCCGGACACTGCAAACCTGTCGCACTTGCAAGCGATACCGTAGCGTCCTGATCTGGTTGCTCGTGAGTTCAACTCGAAACACGATGGAAGTCGCGTCGCGGCGGATAAAATAGTTGCCAAAGGAAGGTTGCAGCGGACCTTGTGGAGAAAGTCTGTAGAACATGGTGATTCGCTGTAACTTCAGGTTGCCATTGTCCTGGATGCTCTGCGCGGCGACAGTAATTAGCAAAAAACCACTGAGAATGATGGTGGTGAATATTCTTCCGAGAATAGTTTTCATTTCGCTTGCCTTTCATGGAGTGTGGAGATCTTTAAAACGAGCTTTCAATGGAGTGTTGGTCCAGGAGGAAAAATATTTCAGAAGTTTTATTTTTAGTGAGGGCGAAAATGTTCACACGCGCTTCGCCACGATGAGTTTGAGGAATTTTACGACAGCACCAGTTTGAGAGACGGTGAAGTTTGGTGGAGTTTGATACAATCCCGGCTTGCAGAACCTCTGGATGCGCGGATAGGGGAGTTTCAAGCTTTATTAACTGCGCATCCCACCAACGCGAAAATGTGTTTGCTCCTGTCAGGTGGTGGCTGAAGTTGCCTCCGGATTAGGTTCCGCTCAGCTGAGCCTGATACATCCTTCACCGGAAACTGCTTTCGGGGAAAGCAGTGCGAAGCTTCCAATATGGCTCAACCTACTCCTCCCATTGCCCTGCGTCTCTCACGCGTGCTGATACTTCTTTTCGGGATTCTATTTGCAACCTTAAGTCCTGCTTTTGCTTCACTTTTCAATGTGTCCGTGAAAGCGACTCCGCCGGTTCAGTCCGTTGCTGCTCCACTAACGAAGATAGGTGCTCACGAATATGAATTGCGGATCGCTGCCGACGAGTTTGCCAAAGTTGTGATACGCCAACTCGGCACCGACATAGTGGTGGGCGTTCAAAGTCAGGATGGAAACCTTAGCGTGGATGCCGCTAACGGCTCTGCTGGACGAGAAGAGGTGCTGGTGATTGGCAGCGCTCGTCTAAAGATTGCGCCCCGCTTAGGGCAGTTGGCGGCGAGTCCATACCAAATAATCATTGAGGAGCAGCGACCCTCGACGGGCCTTGATCGCAGGCGCCTGGCAGCCCAACGCGCTTTTTTCGAAGGCGAAGACCTGCGCAGACCTGAGAATCGCGAATTGTTGGAGTTAGCGGTCAGGAAATATAGTGAGGCTATCGAAACGTGGCGCGAGCTTGGTAATCAACGCTGGATCGCGCTGGCACTGCGCTGCCGGGGAGCCACTTACTTTTATCTGAATATGACGGCGGAGTCGTTAGCCAGTTACGACGAAGCCCTGGCTATCCTGCGTCAACTCCCGGAACGGCTTGACGAAGCAGGCGCGCTCCTCTCGCTGGCCATCACGCAACTGGAGCTGGGCGACAGCATCAATGCGATCGCAAATTTTCAGCTCTCCCTGCAATTGTTCAAAGACGTTCGAGATGAAAAGTTTATCGGCCGAACGCTGTCTCAATTGGGCCGGGCCTCATACTTACTGGGCGATCTCAAGCAGGCGCTCGATTTCTACGACGAAGCACTGCCTATCAGGCAGCAACATGAGCCCAGTGGCGAAGCGTTCACCCTTCTCGGGATCGGTCGAGTTTATGCAAATGGGTTTGTTGATTATGAGAAGGCTCTTGGTTACTACCGGAATGCCCTTGAATATGTGACGCCCGGTTCCTACACGCGGCTCTCGGCCCAACTCTTTGGCGACATAGGCAAGGTTTACTACGCGCAAAATAACTTCGACGCCGCCCTGGCGGAATATCAGAAGGCGATCAACGAGAAACCTGACGCCAGAGTCATGGCCGAGATTTTGATGTATGTCGGTCTGGTCTATGCCGCGAAACAAAATCACAACGCTGCGCTCAGTCACTTTCATAACGCGCTCGTGCTGCAATGCAAATCGATTGATGAAGCCGGAACGGCGGCTACACTTAGTAACTATCAACGCGAATCGTGCGACGTAATCGGCGCTGCTCATACGCTCAAGAATATCGGCCTCTCCTACTCGGCGCTGGGGAAACACGACCAGGCATTAACTCGCCTCAATCAGGCGCTGCAGATCTGGACCCAGATTCTTTATCGCACCGCGGAAGCCGATACTCGTTACGAAATTGCCGGCGTCCAGAAGCGTTTGGGTAAGTTTGCTGAAGCTCGCCAACAGCTCGAAGCGGCTCTTCCGACTATCGAATTGCTTCGTTCGAAAATAACCAACCAGCATCTTCGCACCTCGTATTTCGCGTCAGCGCAGAAGTTCTACGAACTCTACATCGACGTGTTGATGCGCCAATACGATCAAACTAAAGACCCAACTGTTCTGGCACGGGCGCTCACGTACAGCGAGCGCGCTCGCACGCGTTCAATGCTCGACACGTTGATTGAAGCGCAGGCGGAAATTCGCAACGGTGCGAAGGCAGAGGATTTGCAAAAAGAAGCGGTTCTGCAAAACAAGTTGACGATACTTTCGCAGCGCCACTTGATCGATCCTCGTCAGAGTGAGTCGGAGAAAGCCCGCATTCGCATGGAACTGTCGGTCTTGGTTGCCGAGTATCACACTCTGGAAGCGCGAATTCGTGAGAGTAGCCCGCGTTATGCTGGGCTTGCGTATCCCGAGCCGCTGTCCGCTGAGGCGATGCAGCAGCTTCTCGAACCGGACCAGATGCTGCTGGAGTTTGCGTTGGGCGATGAACGAAGCTACCTGTGGGCCGTCACCCGGCAATCGATCAGGAGTTTTGAGTTACCAAAACGAGCCGAGCTTGAAAGAGATTCGGACGAAATCAGAAAGCTGTTGAATGAGCGAAGTCCGGAGTATGAGAAGGCTGCGAGCCGTTTATGCGAAAAACTTTTCGCACCGGTCAACTTGTCGACTGATACGCCTCGGCTGCTGATAGTGCCTGCGGGTCGATTGCAATACCTGCCATTCACCGCGCTTCCGGTTCCGGTCAGGGGAACGCAGCCCGCCTACGAATCGATTGTGGCGGGCAAACAAGAGAGAGTCCCTTTACTGGTGTACCATGAAATCGAAACCCTGCCTTCGGTCTCGGTCCTGGCCCAACTAAAAAAAGAACGGCGTAGTCGTGAATCATCAAATCGAAAGCAAGTGATCGTTATTGCCGATCCGGTATTTGAGCTGCTGGATGATCGTTTTAGATTTCTCTCGCGGGGATCACGCCGAAATTCCGGATCATCGAATTCAGTTAAGTCTCCGAATCGAAAAGCTGCGGCTGGTCCCAAACGATCGTCTGACGATAATCCGCAGCGGCTTGTTTTCAGTGCTCGCGAAGCGACTGCGATTCTAGCGGCCCTGGGTCCCGGGATGGCGGGTGATAAAGTCTTGAGCTTTCAGGCCAATAAAGAATTTGTGACCACAGCCGGACAGCTTTCACACTACCGCATTGTGCATTTTGCGACGCACGGCCGCATCGACGATGTACACCCGGTGTTGTCAAACATTCTGCTT
Organism: uncultured Acidobacteriota bacterium; assembly: GCA_963708055.1. Lineage (GTDB taxonomy): Bacteria > Acidobacteriota > Blastocatellia > Pyrinomonadales > Pyrinomonadaceae > PSRF01. The sequence continues at coordinate 6,494,703 of OY970193.1, forward strand.
TCGCTGTTTGACGATCGTGGTCGCCAACGTGAAGGGATTTTGCCGATGCATGAAATTTACAACCTGAGTATTCCGGCCGATATGGTGGTACTCAGCGCGTGCGATACGGCCATTGGTAAGGAGATGAAAGGCGAGGGTCTGCCTGGTTTGTCGCGAGCATTTATCTATGCCGGAGCTCGTAGGGTAGTGGCGAGTCTTTGGCAGGTTCGCGACGATTCAACCGCCGAGTTGATGGGAATCTTTTATCGGAAACTCTTTCAGCAAAATGGTGTTCGTCCAGCGGCTGCGCTCCGTGAAGCACAGTTGGAAATGTGGAAAAAGGCTCCCAGCCGTTCACCCCATCGCTGGGCGGCGTTTATTACTTACGGTGATTCAACTTATTAAGAACGGTGACAAACTGATTTCCCGAATTGGGCCTCCTGAGATGGACGGAAAAGCCTCGCACGTGAAAGGAAAAGCCTCAAAATATGGCTGAGTGGCTGCCGTCGCCCGAGGCATGGGAGAGGTTTCTCACCCTGCTCGACGCAAACAACCAGGTTGCATGGGAACGGTATGAAGGACTCCGGCGACGATTGGTGATTTATTTCGAGGGTCGTAATTGCCGCGGCGCGGAGGATCTCGCTTTAAAAACCATCACCAGGGTCATAAAGAGAAATGAAGACGGCGTGCCCATTGACGATGTGATGCGCTATTCGTTTGGCGTCGCCAGAATCCTCCGGCTTGAAGAAGGTGAGATCGTCCGGCGCGAAAACCTTGTCAGAGAAGAGTTACTGCGCAGTGGCGCAGATGTTGTTAATCCCAAAGATCCGCTTGACGAGGCGGAACTCAAATTTGTTGCCTTTGAGAAATGTCTGGATAAGCTGCCTGCCGCAAAACGGAAATTTATCCTGAGATATTACGAGGATGTTGGCCGGGACAAGATAGATAATCGCAAATCATTGAGTGAAGAGTTAGGGATTTCACAAAACGCGGTCACACTCCGTGCTTATCAAATTCGCAAAAAACTCGAAAAATGTATCAAAGGCCGTTTAAGAAATTTGAAACAACTCGGCAAAGATTCACATTAGATTGTAGGAGCGACGCGGGATGAAGCCAACTGACGAGGAAATAATAGACTATCTTCTTGGTGACATCGCTGAGCCCGAACATAGTCGTATCGAAGAGAGCTTATTCTCTGACGACGATTCGTTTGAACGTCTGTCGGCGATTGAGAACCGGCTGGTGGATTTGTATGTACTGAACAAGCTGTCGCCATCGGAGCGGCAATCATTTGAGGAAAAATATCAAAGTAGTCCCCGGAGAACTGCCAAAATTGCAGCTACCACAGAGTTTGTCCACCTCGTAAATACTCATAATGCCCGTCGTAAAACAGAGTCACCAAGAAATTTACTAGAAGAACTACTGGCTTTCTTCAACGCTCACAGCCTTGCACTTCAAGGGGCGCTCGCGTCGCTGTTGGTGGTGAGTTTGATTGGATTTGGGTGGGTCCTTAAGGAAAGAACGAGGCTGAGAGATCAAAACGCAGATCTTGAGGCGGCATTGCGTAAGAAAGAAGCGGAGTTGCAGGCTTCGAACCGTAATCCCACCGTCGCTGAGCGGGCAGCGATTGAGCGTGATCGAACGGAACTTGCTCAGCTCGAAGAATCGCTCAAGCAGAGAGAAGAGAATTTACAATCAGTGGAAGGTCCACAAGCTACCCAGACTATTGCGTCGTTGGTTTTGACCTCGGCTTTACGCAACGGAGGTGGTTCAGAACTAAAAATTCGCTCCAGCGATAAGTTTGCGCGTTTGTCAGTAAAACTTGAAGGAGAACTTGCAGAAAGTAATTGCATGGTTTTGGAGAAGGCCGGCGGCGAAGAAGTGCGCAAACGAAGTGTGCGGCAGTCTAATTTAAAGATTCTAACCATGACACTACCGGCCTCGCTATTCAGCGATCGGAATTACGTGGTTAGAGTGGGCAAGTTAGCGCCGGATGGGCAATGCGCCTATTCTGATGGCTTCTCTGTAACCGTTACGAAACTCAAACAGCCTTCAGGCTAAACCACATTTGCACGCTTAAAAGCGCATTGGAGGTGTTAAAAAAATGACTCTCACGAGAACACTTTTGGTGGTTGTGGTGGTTTTGTTTCTGCTCGTAATCGGGCTTACTCACTCAATCAGCAATCCCGCTCTGGCTCAAAGTAATCTGCAACTGGCTGACGTGAGGCTTACCGATTACTTATCAAACGGGAATGTTTGGGTACCGGTACCAGCCGGATCACCAGTGCCGGCAACAGCCCTGAAATTCAGGTTTCAAGCCACCGTAGTTAATGGCCGGGCTGGAGATGCGATCAGGCTAAAAGCAAATCTGCACGAGATGTGTTTTCTCACCAGAACAAAAAAATTCGAAGGACGGATGCAATGGATCGGAAGTAATGAACCATCCATGCCGATTATTCTGGGCGCCAATCTTAGAGTCACGATTGATACAAACACTGAGTGCTTCTTATGTCGATCGAGGTGCGGTAAGAGTTGTCCGGACAAAGATCATCTCGGCGAGGGGCCACACATGGCCAGTTTGACTATCGCCGGAAATGATCAGTTTACGGGAACCGCTGATCCACCGAAGGGGCTACGTTCGTTTACCAGCTTCACTAATTTCGAGACCTTCTGTCCACCCGAGCAACTTCGCAAACGCGGTCAAAGTAAGAAAAAACCCGTACGCAGGTCGCGCCAATGAGGTTGCGATTTCTCTTAGTAATTCTGATCACAGTCGTTGTCACTGGACTTAGTCCCAATTACGTTGTGGCCTCGCAAACCCGCGTCGCCACCACTGGGGCGCCGATCTGTCCCGGGGCTGTTCAGCCGCTCCCCAGAGCCGACTGGACCATCATGATCTACATGAACGGCGATAACGACCTCGTAAAATCCGCGATCGACGATTTCAATGAGATGGCCCAGGTCAATTACAGTCCCAAGGTCAACGTCGTACTCCAAATGGACCTGATCGACGGCGACGACACGGATGAAAGTTGGAGCGAGACGCGTCGGTTCCTGATGAGAAAGGGGCTAAAGCCTACGCGATCGTGTTCATTATCCGGCTTCAGTGAAGAAGCAAATATGGGCAGCCTCACTACGCTCGCTGAGTTTGTCTTCTGGGCCAAAGCTAAATATCCAGCCAACCGGTATGCATTGATCATCTGGTCGCATGCAGATGGTTGGCGCTTTATGGACAAGAGTTTCGCCTGGTCCAACCGCGAAACTCTCGCTACCCGGCGCCGGCGTTCAGTTGCCGCCGCAACAGAATTGCTCGCGAAGAATTCGCTGACAACCGCATCGCTCTCATCTCTCTACCTGGAGCCGGATCCGCCGGGGACACAGTATCGATCCTTATCCGAAGACTTTACCAATGAGGGCGACAGGCTGTTTGTCCGGGAAATTCAGGATGCGCTCGAATGGGTTTTCCGGGACGGGCAAAGGTTGGACTTGATTGGCTTTGACGCCTGTCTCATGCAAATGATTGAGACTGCTTACGCGCTACGGCGCGTGAGCAACATTCTGGTCGGCAGTGAGGAACTGGTGCCGGGCACGGGGTTTAGCTATGACGGTTGGCTGCAGCGACTGGTAAACAATCCAGGGATGAACGGATCAGACCTGGGAAAACTTCTGGTCCAGTCGTACCGGGCGACCTATGAAGTGAAAGAACCGGCGACCACTCTCGCCGCCCTGGATCTGTCAAAAGACAATATGAATCGATTGGCTACCGCAGTTACTGCGCTGGCGAAATATCTGATCTATAGCGTTGACGAGGATTTGGAGCATATTAAGACTGCGCGCGAGGAGACTACGAAATTTGCGCCGAGCCGAAATCATCATGGCATCGATTTGCACCGGTTTGCTCTATTGCTCTCGCAATCAGGGGCCGACCCGGGCCTGAAAGCTCGAGCAAAAGAAGTAAAAGATCTGATCGAAAAAATGATCATCGACTGGTACGCCGGCAGATTGCGCCAGGGCAAATTTGGAAGTCGCGGTTTAGCGATCTATTTTCCCGAAAACGAATCACTTTTCAGCCTGGATCCGTTTCATGACGGATATTGCCAGCGGAATATTTATTACGTGGTTCAATTTGTTGCCGAACAAGAGTGGGATCAATTTTTGGAAGCATACTTCAAGCGAGTTACAGGCCGGCTCAACTGAACGCAGCATTGTTTAAGCCGGCTGCATGATCTCGCCGAGTGCGGTGGCGAGGCTTTGGTTTGTTTGAGCCTGTTTCGCGAGTTCGGCGAGAATAGAGTGAATCTGAATGCCCTCATTTATGTAGCCAAGCGTTTTGTTGTTGGATAAGGTCACAGTCTTCGCAGTAGCTCCGCGATGCAGGGCAACCACCTGCCAATTGTCGTTCATCACCGGTGAACCCGAGGAACCACCCAACGTGTCTGTGAAGTAATGAACTCTCGGGTAGTCGGCCGTGTAAACGAGATTATTTCTCAGGGCCACTCGCTTACGTTCACCATTGGGATGTTGGATGATATTGACTGCCAGCACTTTCTTAATGGTGCCTTTGGGCGTCACTTGTGGTTCCGGAAGTGTTATCTTCGCGTTAAGCAGCGGCAGTGGTGCGCAGTTAGGTGATTGCTCGAGACGGAGCAGTGCGAAGTCCAAACTCCTGTCCTTACCAACAGCCAGCAACTCACTAACTTTGATCTTCGTCCCCGCCTGATTGTCAGCATCGAAGAAAAACTGCGCCGTTGCATTAACCGTCTGGAGCTGAACATCATTGTCTGACGGAGCCGGTTCGTTTTGTGTACGGTGCCGGATCACGTGATAGTTCGTGATCATTAAATCTTTCCCAATCAGCCAGCCGGTGCCGAGGCCCAGTGCCGGATTTACGTTGTCGGGTAACAGGATCTGCGTACCGTTTTCAAATCGTGGAACTTCCAGTTTGGCGATCGCACAGATCCGCTTGGCTCCCAGCGAAAGAAACTCAACGTTCATTAAGTTTTCTTCAGTGCTGGTAATTACCTCTTCAAAATCGATCTGAGGAGTGTCAGCGTTCTCAATTACCGGGGCCGCGACTTCACCTTTGCCAAAAACTTTTCGCAACTTCTCTTCAAACAGCGCTCGTTCTGGTAACACTCCGAGCTCATGCGCGACATTTTTGAGCCATTGGGCCAAGGGGATGGTGCCGTCGATGAGCCGTTCAACATTATTCATCCTTCTGAGGTCGGCCCTGAGTTGTCTGAAAGGATCGGGACTGACGATGGTGAGAAAGTTGAAGAAATACTGTCGATTTACGCCGTCCATCACCATGTCGCGCGTGAGTTTGTCATAAGTCAGACCGGAATTGACGAATGCCGCTTCCAACGCGTCGCGTTCATCTTTCGTGAGGTACTCGAACTGCTGAAACGACATAAACCCTCCCTCGCAGTAGCTGCACTATTTTTTCGATTTCTTTAAGTTGCTGGTGCGGTCGATGAGTGGTCCTTCTCCCGGCATGAGGTCACCACGGCGCCGTGCTTCATCAACTACATCTTCGCCCTGGGCTCGAGGTTCCGGCGTCAGCGCGGTAATGATTTCAGTCAGGCGTGCATCAGAGATAGTAGCGGCTTTCACTATTTCCGGCAGTTGTTTGGCAACCTCAGCGGGTCGTTCCAGCAGCAGTTTGCGCCAGTAATTCTGTACGGCAACAGTTTGGCTCGGCTGCGGTGGTCTACCAAACTTAAAGACATTCGGATCAACTTTATTGCGCATCACCTCCTGGGTCCAATTTGCCAGGGCTGCCGCGACTACGTTCGTTTTGGTTTTTGGCAGATCGGTGAAGAGTAACGAAAGGATCCGGGGCTGCCGCGCGATATGAAGTATCTTCGCAGTCAAGTCAGCAGGCAGGTTAGGAAGCTCACAGGCATAAGGCGCCGAAAGTGCATAGCGGGTCAGCACCGCAAACGTATCAAGGGTGGTTGTTTCCGCTATTTGAGCAAGGCAATCAGTCATCGACTGGAGAAGCGGTATTTTCGGCATGAGCAAACCGCAATCGACCGTTACGCGGAGACATTGACGCTGAGTTCGTTGTAACGTTGGCTCCGGCGGCATACTTGTCATAGCGCTCTGCATTCTCTTTTGTGCTTCCAGCAGAGACGCTACAGCTTCATTGGCGTCGTCACTATGTGCTGCTGCCTGGGCCGCCAACAAACCGCACGCGACACTGCGTCGCCAGGAGTCGTCCGACCGCAACGTTTTTCGCAAATTTTTCGCGTGACTGAGGGCGTCCGAAAAGCGCCTTGCTCTAACGAGCAAGGCGATCTCTATCATCGGCAGAGGCGAGAGACGCGATAGCTTCCCATGCACGGATTCTACTTGCTTAATGTCATGGCGCAGCGACTCGAGCGCCGTCAGCACGTGTGAACGTTCGCGAGCGCGGCGTGACGCGCGTCCCAGTAGCATCAGTTCCCAGTCGAGTTGATCGACGGTGGCCCAGTCGATCGGTTTATCCGTACTCAACTCTCGCTGGAGGCGCGCTTCCAAATATGCATTTGCTTTGATGGGAAGTTCCTCGGAGACCATGAGTAGTTGACGCCATTGTGGTCGAGGATCCGTTGCTGCCGGTGGAGATGCTACATACCCGGCCGCCACCGCTTCTTCCGTTGGAATGTCGTCGAGCAACTTTTCCGGGCGAGGGAAGTTGCCGATCATCAGGCGGTGATACAGTTCTTCTTCACGAGCAATCAGATCAGTTTTCGACGCGTAATAGGCGATCGCATTTTCGTGCACCTGTTGGATCTGCTCTTGCTTTGAGGTGTCGGCATCCATCAGGCGCAGCATGATGCGACGAAGCTCGGGCCGATGCTTCAAGACTTTTTCGTTGAAGCCTGCGGCTCGATCTGTTCCTACTAACGACACCTCTTTTTCCAGGGCGTTAAAATAGTCTTCGGCTTCTTGCTCGGTTAGTGGTCCAAGTCCACATGGTTCGGCCAGCACTTTTTGTATCAGGTCAGGTGTAATGCGACGCAGGATCAAACCCGGGTGCGCCAGATCGCGAATCTTGTCGTTGTGAATATGGCCCAGGATGCGACGGAAAAGGACTCCCTGTAGCAGTTCTTTCGGGGGAACAGTTCGTCCGAACAAACGATCCGATACTCCCGGTTTCCATTTGACCTCCTTGCGCATCTCGCTGAGGTCGATCTTTTCTTTGCGTAGAACTCGGCTAATCAGACGCAGGCTGAGCGGATTGGCGCCCAGCGCCTGGACCAGATCCTGGGCGAGTTCCGGGTCGGAAATGCCTTGTTTGCTTAAGTACTCTTCCGCAATGGAGGTTTCGAGATCTCCGAGCGGAACCTCTATCACTCCGAAATCCGTCGCTGCGCCGGTTCCAAAGTGATCGCTTTCCAGTAGCACTTCGGCATCGCCCGACTCGATGAGTTGAAATTCCTGCGCCAAATCGTCAAGCGGAGCACGGCCCATGAGCACTACTCGAAGCGCTCTAAGCCGTTCGCTCATTGCATTCAGGAAACGGAAGACGTCCTTGACGTCATCGCGGTTGTGGTATTGAACTTCTTCGAACGTATCCAGCACGAGCAGGAAAGGAAGCCCACGCTCAAAGTGCTGTGAAACTTTCACTCCTTCCGTTTCACTCTGCTCGATCAAATTGACAAACCGAGCCAGCGCCTTAGCCCGGATTTCTGATAGAAGCGAGGTCTGTTGATCGGGATTTGTAGACGATATTGTCTGCAGCCACTCTTCGCGAGCAGCCTCCCACGCCGGTTGCGACTCCGGATATTGAACGGCCAGTTGTCTCGCGGCTTCGGCAAGCAACGTCAGCGGCTCGCGAACGTTCAACGCCGATAGATCAAAATCCAGGTAGACGTAGGGGAAGCGATCCTCAGCGGAGTTCTTAGTTAAATGATCGAGCAGAAACTGGGCCAGCAGCGTTGACTTACCAACTCCGCCTGGTCCGTGAATCAGTAAAGGCCGATGACCGACCTTGCCGGTCAGGTATGCCCAGGCGGAACTCGTGAACCTCGAAAATATGCGGTCAAACTTCTCGCGCAAGGATTTAGGCGGCAGTACATCCAGGTAATTGTAGAGTTGTTTGAGCTCTCCCTCACGGCCCATGAAATAGGATTCGAATTTTCCGTCTTTCCATTCGCCCGTGAGGTGACGATAGGGTTGGAGCAACGTTTCCTTCGCAAGTTGCCGTGCGATCGAATCGGGAGAGGGAACAGTCAACCGGGATGAGAGATCATGGAGCCAGTTAACTACCTGCTGCGTCAGAATAAGTTGTCGGCGATCAGGAGTCTCCAGCGGTAACGGAGACGAACTGAGATAACCCCACAGGATCTGTTCAACTGTTATCAGCGTTTCGTTGGTGTCTTCCGAATGCTCGTCACTAGTTTCTTGCGCTTTGGATTGTGCGGCTGATTGCTCGGCAGCAACATCAAATTTAGCTTGCTTGATTGCAGCTTCGACGTATCCAGTTTCAACCAGTTTCTTCAAAGCGACCCGACGCGCATCATCCTTCAACAGCCAGTGGGCATTACCCTGGGCATCCTTAACGATATCGCTTTGGCCGGTAAGATGAGCGAAAACTGCGTCCTTTTGTTTGGTTGTTAGATTGCCGTAGAGTTTGAGCGAACTGCTTGCTGTGGGAATTGGAGTCAGCGTGTTGAGCCGATAGGTGTAACGCAACGCCGCCGCAGTGAGATAGCAGTCGAGATCGATTGGAGTCAGCGATGGCCCATCGTCAAATGCTTTGACTGACTCGAGCGATTCGTTAACGTCGCTTGCCGCGAAAACCGTGTGGCCGAACCTGATGCTTGCGGCAGTTAGATCCACAGGCAGTTCGGTTGTAGTTACTTCAAGCCCAACCTCAAAATCGTCTTCAGTTAGCGACACGATTTGCGGTTTGGGCATGTCGACCCCGAAATCTTTAACTCGGCTGTCGTGTTCCTGCCTCGCCTGTTGATAGACGTCATTCAAAGTCGGCAAAGGCGGAAGAAGGTCGGCCCAGTTTTTCTCTTTCATTGGCCACCTCCGTTTTGTGGAGGTTGCGTGGCGCGCTTTTGTTCCGCGAGCGCCTCGAGATACGTGGTTTTTTCATTGACGGCGAGCGTCAGGGCGTCAACCCACAAGGGTTTCTTATCAGCCGCATCGATGATTTCCTGTGCCCGCGCAGTTGACTCGCTTGCCATTTGCTGAATGCCGGTGAGATGTTCGGCATCGTTATCACCCAACCGAATCAAGCGACTCAAACAAAACGACTGGAAATAGAATTCCAGCTCCGCTGCTCCAAAAGTTTGGTTGGTCAGATCTTCTTCAATTACGTGGTCTTGATAAAGCGGGTTAGGCATGACTTTGCTACTGTCACCTAACAAGACCATGCGTAGGGGCTTAAGATCCGCATCCTGTGCGGATTGAAAATCCGCGCCGGCGGCTCTTTGCACTAGTTGCCTGATCAGCTCCTCGGCCTGTTGGGGAATGTTCTCACAGCGATCAAGAACCACTACCCACCTAAGCGGCCAGGTTCCGCTGAGGCGCTCCAACGCCTGAGAGGTGAATTCCTCTGCCAGTTGACTGGCCCAGCGGGTGCGCTGCTGCTGATCCGTGAGTGGAGTAAAGTTCACCGGTTTATTCGACGTGGTGGCCAGCGCAGGCAAGCCGACCGTCGCTGGAAGACCCGGCAGCGCCGGTAGCGCATCGGATTTTTTTAAAGTCTGTTCTCGCCAGCGTCGCGCTTGTTCTTCAAGGTTGCGAACTATGTAGAGTTCGACGGGCAGGTTCTGGCTTGCGGCCAGCGTTGCATAGTCGCCTTCGCCGAAATCCAAATGCAACACTCCCATCTCGAGCGGTTGAATTGCGGCCAGATACAGGAAGAAATCCAGCGTATACGACTTGCCGCTCTTCTCGGGACCGCTCACGCGCAGGACGCGACATCCCAGTTGATTATCGATTGAATTGCCGGAGGCGAACTTGATGGCTGCCAATCGTGTTCCGCCGCGCCCAAAGAGAGGCAGACTCGTGGCGACGCGACAAACATAGTATGGCTGCGTTGATGGATGACATCGATATGGTCCACCGTGCCGGATTGCCTTAACTAAATCAGGATAATGGTGAACGGGTTTGAATGCTTCGAGGAGCGAAACTATCAGTGGCGGCTCTTCGGCCCAGGCAGAGATTTCACAATAAATGACCGCATCGAGATAATACCTGCTGAGCGGACGACCCAGCGGTTGCGGAATGCGCCACACATGGTTCGGATTACTCGTGAAGATGTTGTTTTGGAGATAACTCAGCGGATCTTCCGCCGACGAAGCTTCCGCCATGTGGCTGACAAGCTTATCGCGAAACTGGGGTTCTAAAGGTAAAGGCTTTTGCATTACGCAGTCACCGGATTTGGACCCACCGGACCGGGCAAGGTTGCGTCGTCGGGCCGCAACAGGAAGTCGACGTCTCGTTGTGTGAAAATACCAGATCTCAAACGAATCGGTAACGCGATTGCAGTCGCTTCTTCGATAGTTTCAGTCGGCGCTTCATCAATCACAACGGGATCGTCTATCTCAGCCTGCGAGAGGCGCGTTAAATCACAACTGCCTTTTGTTATTAAGTCAATAACCGCTTTTATAACTGCATCTTCACGAGGTAGATCGCCGTGTGAATTGGTTCCTCGATAGATCGTCAGACCGGGAACTCCAGCCGCCGCCGATTGTGATGGAACTGTTCCGTCGCCCCGTCGATTCGGTGTGCCCCGCACAATTTGACCATTAACGAAACTGACTTCAGCAATAGTTGGGTGATCTATTGAAACGACCAGCTTGGCTGTTTCGAGAAGCGGGCTCGTCGCCAGCAATCTCTTCACTTGTCGCGATTGATCCAACCACATCTGCGCAGGCGCCAGGTGAGCCGGCCAATTGCTGCGACTATAGAGGACTTCGGCATCGGGAAACACTGCCGGATCCGGCAACATGTCCAACAATCCTGGAAGCGTTCGCGCCATCGACATATACGCGTCCAGCTTGTCGCTGCGATCAGCGAGAGCAAACTTCCGAATCAGCGGATATTCACCCATCACCGCTTCGAGTGGCGCATAACTTCCGCGCAACGGCGAACCCAGAAAAATTGCCTGCGTCACTGCCCTGGACCATTCAGGATGACGCGCCGCGTACAACGCCGAAACCAGCCCGCCCATTGAATGACCGACGAGCACAAACTTCTTTGAGGGACGTTCCAGCCGCAGCGACTCAATAAACAAGTGAAGTCGATCGGCGGAGTTGGAGATTGACTTTCGCCAATCGAAAGAAAATTCATGAACTACAAAACCTGCCAGGCGCCACTTGCGCGACGGCTTTTCGTAAACCATTCTGATCGGTCCATCTGGGTACACCACCTGGCTGGAATTCCGATCAAGTTCGCCGTCATCTCCCAACGTGAGCCGCGTGGCAACCTGGCCGGCAGCGAAGGCCAGCGGCGAGAGCCAAACTCTTCCGCCGAAACCTCCATAAGTTGCCAGGTGGCCGCCCATGATCCCGTGAAGCAGAATGATCTCCGGTAGTGATGGATCCACTTTTGGACCACCGCTTAGAAAATCGAAAAGACCTTCTTCGGTTGTAACTTCGGCAACCGGAGCTAAACCCCGGTTCAAGTCGTTAATCAGATCTTCCGCCTCTTCGGGTAGCAGCGTTGCGCGAATCAATTGCTTCGTGCGTTCGCTATCACGTCGCATTGCTTCGACTAGTTCGGTATCCGAAACGCGTTCAAACCAGTCAGGCGCAACCGGCAGCACAACTGATTCCGTCGGCGCTCCGGGTGCAGCGGGAATAGTTGGTGGTGGCGACTCAACCGGAGTCAAAGGTTGAACATCATTCCACGAACTGAGCCAGATAGGTTGAGTGGTTGCTGCGGGTGCGACGAGGCCGGGATAGTCAGCGAAGTTGAGTTTGAATTCGTTGACGTTTGGATCTTGTGCAAGTTCCCATGACGGCACACTGAAATTGGTGTCCAGATACCTGCCGCCAAAATGTAACGCGAGCACAAGGCCGGTAGTCAGATCGATAACAGCCGATCCGGAATTCCCACCGAGTGTTGATGCGTCATGCGTAATCGCATGCAGTAAGCTATTCCACTTTGTACGAACGTCTTTGAAACCCGTTAAGTACCCGGGCATCAAACGCTTTCGGCCAAAGATGTTTCTGAAGATTTCAAACTGCTGTGGGATATCATTGCGACTGTCGAGAGTCGGGTAGCCGATCACAACGACGTGTTGCAGCGCGCCGCCGTTCAGGTTGGCAGGCGCGCCTTTCGAAAGTTTTAGCGGCGGCGGCAACGGCGCATTACCGATCGGTTTTACTCGCAACAGCGCAGCATCCCAATGAGGATGCACGAATAGCGCTTCGATTACCTGATATCGATTCGCGCCTGAACCGGGATCAGGATCGCCAACTTCGTATTGCGCATCCCAAACCGCACTCTGGTCAGACAGAAACGACAGGTAGTTTTTCCCCTTGCCCACACCTTGAATAAAGAGCCGAGCGACGTGTCGATTTGTCAGTAAAAGACCGTCCCCAACAAAAAATCCCGTGCCGCCGTACGGGATCGTCGTCATCTGCGGAACGTCGATGCGACCGATGGAAGGCAGGCAATTTTGGACGATCTGTGTGTAGTCTTTCAGAAACTTCCAATCGGGAGGAGGCGTAGACATTTGCCCGTTGGTTATATCCAGCACCGGCCGTTTGCCGGGTAGGACTATTGCTTCGAGAATGTCCTCTTCCTCTGCTTCCAGCGGCTCTTCATTGGCGGCTTTCTCGACAGCACTAACGGCGACGTTGATGGTGTGCTCGTTAATTCTGCCTGCGGCTGGAGGAGGAATGGGAGAAACAGTTTCCTCGATCTCACCGGCTGATTCCTCCAGTGCGGGTTCGGACGCAAGCTGCTCGAGCATATTGCGAACGGACTGCGGAGTTACGGGTGTAACCGCCGATGTTGTCGCAGTCTCAAACACACCCTCCTCTAAACCGACGGTTGGAGGTACAGGTTCGGCCAGTTGATTTAAGTATTGGATGAGTAGGCGCTGTTTTGTATTCATGTCGACATTCCGGGGCACGAGCACTCTGATTGATATGACGGAAAGCGAAAAAATATTTCAACGGACGGTTTTCGTAATGTCCGGAAGATTTGTTGCGGTGATTCGCGAGCCTTCCCGAAGGGTCAGAAGTCCAGAAAGTTGCGAGGAGTAGTGCCGAAAGAACGGCGTTGAGTATAACTGGATTTCAATCGCCGTCAATAGATATAGATAAGGTCATGCTGATTTGGATTTCTCTGTGCCACCTTTGTGTGCTCTGTGTCTCTGTGGTTGTTGTCGCGTGCATCCCTATAACCACAGAGACACAGAGCACACAAAGGTGGCACAGAGAAGCCTTAAAATATTTCAACGGACGGTTTTCGTAATGTCCGGAAGATTTGTTGCGGTGATTCGCGAGCCTTCCCGAAGGGTCAGAAGTCCAGAAAGTTGCGAGGAGTAGTGCCGAAAGAACGGCGTTGAGTATAACTGGATTTCAATCGCCGTCAATAGATATAGATAAGGTCATGCTGATTGGATTTCTCTGTGCCACCTTTGTGTGCTCTGTGTCTCTGTGGTTGTTGTCGCGTGCATCCCTATAACCACAGAGACACAGAGCACACAAAGGTGGCACAGAGAAGCCTTAATAAATTGTTGACATTGACCAGCAACAGGAATAATCTCCGCTACCGTTCGTCAGCGAAAGACTTGATCCTCGAGCCTACTTTTCCTTGCAGTTGAAGTAACAACCTGACTTTCCGAATTTCGGATCGTTCCGCGGATCTTTTGCGGTTGCCAAGCTCTCCAACCCATTTCCCATAACGGAGAGAAATAATGTTCGTCTACAATGCCCAAAAGCAGAAAGTCCAACTAGTTCCGCTTCAAACCGAGATCGTCACAGATCGAGTAACACGATTATCGACTGTGGCGGTGCGCGGAGTTCAACCCGAACGCGAAACCGTAAATACATCCGGTTTGGTAGCGCGCGCAGCACGAGCTTATTTCGAGCTGGGGCGACGAGAAGGAACAACCGTCGCAGCTACCGAACCAAAAGGGCCGCCGCCGGTTTGCTTTCGCGAATCCCGCACCGGCCTGTTACACGTTGTCTATCGTGAGGTCGTGGTTCGTTTTAAAGCCGGAGTTTCGAAGACGACTCGCAACGCCCTCCTCAAGAAGTATGGCTTTAAGGTGCGCCGCGTTAACCCATATTTCGAAAACCAGGTAATCGTTTACAACCCACAACGTAAATACACGGGAGAAAAGCTCGTCGAGATCGCTGCCGAACTAGCTGAGAAAGACGAAGTCGAATTCTCCGCTCCGAATTTTGTTTCCCAGTATCGACGCTTCGCCGTCCCCGCCATCCGCTCTGAAGAATGGCACTTGAGAAACAAAGGCACCGGTGGCGCAAAGAAAGACGAAGACGTCGATGCTCTCGCCGCCTGGGAAGTTACCACCGGTAAATCGAGTGTGGTGGTCGCCGTTCTCGATGATGGCGTTGACATCGATCATCCAAACTTGAAAGGAAACATCTGGAGGAATCCAAAGGCATCAGCCAAAGACAAGTTTGGACGCGACTTTGGTGTGGCTAACGATCATCCCGACCACTTCAACCCGCGACCCAAAATGTTTCAGTCTCCGTTTACCGATATGGAGATCAATGACATTCATGGAACGTGCTGCGCGGGCGTCATTGCCGCCACGGGTCACAACGGAGGATCGATCGGGATAGCACCGGGCTGCCGCATTCTGGCCGTCAAGATCTTTAACAGCAATGGTCTGGTGGCCGATGAGCGTGTGGCCGACGCGATGCGTTATTCAGCTACCATCGCCGATATTCTTTCGTGTTCCTGGGGAGGTAGTGAAGCAAGCATCGACGTTCAGAAAGCGCTTGAAGATCTCGGCGCCGCGCGAAGTGGTCGTGGGGTCGCGATCTTTTGTGCGGCAGGAAATGAAAATCCCGATCCCGTAGTCTTTCCAGCTTCCGATTCGAATGCGATTGCCGTCACTGCAACTACCGATAAGGGCCGGTTTGCTTCGTACTCAAATCAAGGCCCGGAAGCATCGATATGCGCACCTTCCGACGGAGGAGTGCGTGGAATCTTCACCACCGACGTCTCAATCACCGGCCGCGGTTTAAATGTCGGCAAGGTTGCGTCGGGTGGTAAAGACGGACTTCACACCAATGAGTTTGGCGGCACCTCTTCCGCAACGCCCCTCGTCGCCGGCGTGGCCGCTCTCGTTCTTTCAGTCCAGCCAAAACTAAGCCGCGAAGCCCTGCGCGATGTATTGCAAAGCACCGCCGACAAAATCGGCACCGGTTATGACGCCAACGGTCATAGCGAGCGGTTTGGTTTCGGGCGGGTGAATGCCGGTAACGCGGTTGCCAAAGCCGCGGGCATGGCGATGGCATCGATCAAACCCTCAAAGAAACCCGGAAAAGGAACGAAGGGCGCCACTAAGAAGTCAGTCAAGTGAAATGAAAAGCGCTTTTTCGCCATACTTCTACAAGGTGCGATCCTTCGGTGCACGGCGAGGAAAATATGGCTCAGACTAATCTGCGAATTCGATGGGAACGTCCGTCGCGGGACATTGAAGAAGGCGTCGTGCCGGCGGCGCCTGCACCAGCTCCGGCGACGGAGCGTGAAGCAGTACGTTACATGATCCTTGAAGTCGGTGTTCCGGTTGTAGAAGGAGCGAAGACCGCAAGGGAATATGCAATCGGTTTACTGAAGTTTGCGGCCGAGGTCGAACATGCGTTGCTGGTTCAGTATCTCTACGCTGCTTTTTCACTTCTGAAAGAAGGACATGACTTACAAAATTACCAGGCGAAGGTGATGGCGATTGCGATCCAGGAGATGGGTCATCTCGCAACAGTTCAGAATGTGCTGTTGCTGGTTGGAGGCCGCGATGCGCTTTACCTGCAGCGTGATCTTCTCCGGGAAGAGAGCGAGAAGAATCCTTTGCCTTTCGTCCTCGAACCAATCAGCAAAGCGGCATTGGCCAAATACGTTGCGGCCGAGATGCCCGCACGGGTACCGCCGGAGTTGGAAGCGAAAGTTAAGGAGTTGGTCGAACTGGCGGAACAAGATGCGGGTGTTGAGCCCCGCCGCGTCGGTGTTATTTATGAACTTTTAAAGTGGGTGTTCTCGCCGCCGGATACGCCGCCACCGGGCGACATCGACGTTAGTCTGCTTGAGTCACTTCCTGAAAACCCTCATCTCTCCGATGAAGACATCAAGGAAAACCTGGAGATCGTTCCTAAGTTCGAAGCACTTCCCGAGGAGTGGGAAGTGAATGATGGGACGGTAATCCTGCTCCCGGTACGTACCATTACTGAAGCTCACGATGCACTCGATAAGGTAGCGCGACAAGGCGAAGGACTCACGAATGGTGGTTCATCTCACTTCAGCGAATTCATTGAGCTGGTTGGCGCCTTCGAGGCCGGAAATGTTGCCGTCATTCCCATGGCCAAAGCCCCGTCTCTTAAAGAGGGCGAGCAGGTTGCCTTGATATCACATCCGTACACACGTCGTTGGGCTGAGGTGTCCGATGGACAATACAACTTGCTGATCCTCGCTATCTATCATGCACTCGTTACACCGCGGACAGAGGATGGGAGTGATGGCTTACGGAGGGGTTTGGAAAAGACTTCAATCCGCTCTATGCGAACAATTATTCAGCCTGTTTCGGACGTGGTTGCTGCACTGCCGTTAAGCAGCGAAAGGCCAGAGAAAGCCGGGCCACCTTTTCATCTGGATGCTTCAATCCTGAATTCGAATCAAGCAGCCGATCTTGTTGCCCAAACGCATCGATTGCTCGATCACCAGGAGACTCTCTACAAGGCCATCGAAGAGTCGGAGGAATTTTCTTCGTTCCCAGACCACGCAAGCACAATTAAGAATTTGCGCAACCGAGACAAAGCGCGGCGCAATCTTTTCCCGCCCGTTGCTCCACCGAATGCATAATTTCCTCATCGCTTAAGGAGATGTAACAAACATGAGATACCGCATTTTTCCTTCCATCGGGATAGCGCGTCTTGGTGAAGACGAGAATTTCTTCCTTGGTCCCGAGCGTCCCGGCGATCGGCAAGGTGATTTGAAACCGGATGGATCAATCACGCCGGTAACAAAGTTCAAGGACGCATCGCGCACGAAGATACGAAAGCAGGGGGCGCGGTTCCACATCTTCGAATCTGAAGATGGAAACGAGTGGCGCCCGGCGAATCTGCCTGCTACCGCATTAGTCACGTGGACGGTCAGTCTCGTTAATAAAAAGTCGGCCGTCACTCGTCCCCTAAAGCCACCGACGGCTGCGATGCGTCCTGAAGTACCGGCTGCTAATCAATCAATGGTGATCGATGGAGGAACGAAGCAAATTGCCGGACCAAACGCAACCAGCGCTCGTTTTGTGGGACCTTATTCCACGACCGCGCCGGATGGTTCGCCTTTCAACGCAAATGTCGAGCTTGGCTTTTTGCGCACCGATAATCAGGGACGACTGATCGTGCTGGGTGGAAAGGGTGAGTCCCGCGCACCCGCAGGGGTCCCAATTGGAGGAGCTGGAGGAACTTCATACTATCGAAATCCAAAATGGTATGACGACGTTGCGGATGGACCAGTCACGGCGGAAATTAAACTGACTCCCACTGATGCACCGGTCGCAGCAGAACAGGGAGCGTGGGTTGTAGTTGCGCCGCCTGACTATGCTCCCGGCATCGAATGTGTTGTTACGCTCTACGATGTAATCAGACAGGTCGGAATTTCCGAACTGGGGTTGGCCGCTCCTGGTCCACCATCATTCGATCTCGATATTGCTCCAATCATCAACCGCGTGCGGCGTCTGCAATTTGTTCATGACCATGCAGCGTGGTCCGACTTGCGCTTAAACAGTCCGAAACTGCGTAGTAAAGCGGCTGCCGATCAGCCGTTGCGTTCAGGTGTCAAAGATCTGGTATTGACAACTGAAAGCGTGTTTAAAGGTCACGAGTTGCCGTCTGGCCCACCCTTCCGGCTGCGTGCATTTCAGAAAAAGTTTCTTAACGATTGGGTAGCCGGAAACTTCGACGATACTCCGGCAGTGGCCGGCCCAGCACTAACTGCCAATGGTCTTACTCGAGCGGCACTCGATTCCGCTGCCGGTCAGGGATTCTGCCCTGGCATCGAGGCGGGAATTCTCCTGCTGGACAAGTCGATTTATTCATCTCCATTCGACTTTCGCGTCAATCATGCGCCGGTTAAAGCTGGTGACCTCACGGCGTTGATGGCCCAACCCTGGCAGGCAGATTTCCTTAAGTGCAATACCGAATGGTGGCCGGCGCAACGACCGGACCTTGCTCCGCAAAGTAACGGGGATGTTGAGGAATGGATTCGCGGTGCTGATGGTCACAAACTCCTCGTTGAACGCCACGCCCGACTCGGGGTGGTGGCGCAACAAGGAGCGGCGGAAGTGTTCGTTGAAGTTGAACGCGATCCAGGTCTTTAAGCGGGAATGAAATTGCAACACCCGATATTGATCATTGGCGGCGGCCCAGCCGGCAGCTCTTGCGCTCTCCAACTCGCTCGACTCGGTCACGAAGTGATGTTGGTGGATCGCAGCGCCGGTACCAGACCGAGGCTTGGCGAGACCTGCGGCCCGGGAGTAATGCAGTTACTGGATCGCGCGTGCAATCTTTCAGTTCCGGATTCGCTTTATCGACCACTCGACAACTTCTTTTGCGCCTGGAACTCGGCCGAACTGGACGCTCGAAGTTTCAAGTTCTGGCAGGTCGATCAAGGCCTGGTGCTCAATCGAAACGCGTTTGATAAATGGCTGCTCGATTCGGCGAAACAAAGCGGAGTGAACGTAACTTCAGGAATCACGATCACTGGAGGCAAGTGGACGTCCGACGGTTGGACCATTAGCACTGGAAGCGGCACTTTGCAGGCCAGTTATGTAGTAGAAGCAATCGGGTCGCGAGTGCGATCGGTTATTCAACCCGGCATCGGAAGAATATTTACCGACATGCTGGTTTGCTTGTCGGTGGAACTACCCAAACATCCCACCCTGGCTGAACAAGTTATGGTCGAGTCGTGCGAGGAAGGATGGTGGTACCTGGTCCAACTTCCAAACCGGCGACTCATCGTCAACTTCTTCACTGATGCGGGCGCGATTGGACCAGCTAAAAACCGCCTTGTTTGGTTGAATTCGATTCTCGAGAAAACGTCTCACATCCGCCGCGTGGCAGGTGAGCTACCCAATGATTCCAACGTTCATATCTGTGATGCCCGAACCTCAATTCGCAAGGTTCTGTGGCGCGAGGGTTGGATTGCGATCGGCGATGCTGCCTGGTGTCTTGATCCGCTTTCGGGACTCGGGATTCAGCGCGCGATAACCGATGGCACCGAGGCCGCGACATTAATCTCACGGGCGTTAACCAGCGGCAGTCCGGAAGGTCTCAAGGCACATGCCTTTTCACAGGCGAATTCTTTCAACCAATCACTCGTCACACAACAACGTTACTACGGCTCTGAGACACGTTGGAGAAATTCAGCGTTCTGGCGTGATCGATAAATAAAACCAGCCACAGATAAACGGATTAAATCAGGATCTAATCCGTGTTATCCGTGGCTTTCTTGTCCCAGGAGTTTGCTACGGCAATACGCCTGCAAACCTCAGTAAATCTTCCAACGTAAACTTATTTGGCTTCTTCATCGGGAGGGTTGGTTCCCAAATCGGATTGCGCAGGATAGAATTTTCACTCATCGTAATCAAAGTGATTAGAACTTCGGCGACGATGGTGCTGCCAACTGGTCCAAGATGCTTGCCCTTAGCGTGAAAAGCAGCTTCCGCGAGAATGTAGTACCAGAGTGGAGTGCGCTCCGCGAAGCCGCTGCTTTGAATTACTTCCAACTGGCTTTCCTGTCCCGCCGGCGCTTCAACCTCTGCCGCGACCGACTCGATCTCCGCGGCGGTCATCGGCGTTAAGTTCATTGCCGTAGCAATGGCCTGTCCGGTCGGCATTCGCAGCAAGTAGCCGCGCAGCAGATTACGAACAGCCAGCATGGCGCCGAGGCCGACCTCGGGAGCGCCGGTAGACTGGGTGAGTCGAAACAGTGGATTGGCCAGCTTAGTGTCAAAGAGACGTGCTTTGCTGCGGGGATTGTTGCCGGTGAAGTTTTCCCATTCGATGATCCAGTTCTCCGGCAATGTCTCAAAGTCTCCTAACGTTCCCGTGAGTGCCGTGAATACAAAGAGAAGATCGAGTGTTGCCGGGAAAGTGTTTGGGTCACCACTGGTGTTGAAGTTCAGGTTAAAGTCGTAATCGCTTCGCACCATGGTGTGGCCGAAACGGAACGCCGCAACCGCAAACTCCAGCGGCATAAAAAACGGTTCCTTGTACGGTTTGAAGAACTGCGGTCCGTCTTTAAGGATGTCTTTCACGATCTTCTTGTCCGCAACCTGCATTAAAAAGTCATGAATTACCAGATACTGGTAATGCTGGCGCAGCACACGGCGTGGTTCAGTGAACGAGCCCCATACCTTAACCAGTCTGTTGTGCGCGCGCAGGAATGCGGTGTGCAGTTGCGCGACGATGGTGTTCTCATCGTTGCGTGGATCGCCGATATTTGCTGCGCGGTCAGTGGCCGGATCTGCGGTGCGTGGTCCACGTGGGAGATCGTTGAAATCGTCTTTGCCCGCAGGTCGCCTAAGGGGAAGGCTCGTACTTCCGGTTGAGCTTACGGTTCCGACGACCATTTCATCGCCGTTGCGAGGGGCCGGCAAGTCGTAAACGCTGTCGAGATCGAGCGTCGCCGTGCGAGCGTTTTTGAGAGTGTTACGAATCTGGTCCAACGGAAGGGGAGTAAGCGCGGGATTGGTGAGCGTTGGTAAGTCAGCGGAGGCGAGCTCGAGGGTAATGTCGTGATCGATAAACTGTCCAAAGTAGGTCATGATCGCCGAGATATCGGAATCGCCGGCCGGATCGTTCCCAGTTTCGTCGATCATAGTTTTACCCAGGCGTACGAGGTTCGCGACGGTGCTTGGGTCTTCAGGGAGCAGGTTATTCGGATCTTCCTGAAGGCCGGGGAACAGAAAATCGAAATCCTTTAGATCTACCGGTTGTGCAACAGCGAAGGCGAACGGAATGTCCGCGGCGCGCGCCGCAAGATCGGCCCGTGCGGTATCAAACTGTTCAAGGGTTAGAGACTGTCCGTGTCCTATACGGCGTGCCATATGATTTCCTCCAGTACTGTCGATTCACAATGTATGGGTGCCTACACTGTATATGCGAACGCGAACGGAAACGTTTCGGGGGGGAGCATTTCGTTATTTGTGCTGCTGGTGCCTTTTTGGCCTACCTGGTTGCAATCTGCTGTTATCCTACGTGGCCATGGTTGAAATCCAGGGTTTGACCAGGAAATTCGGTAACTTCGTCGCTGTCAATAATCTTAATTTGCAGGTCCCGCGAGGAACCATCTTCGGGTTTCTTGGACCAAATGGCGCCGGCAAATCAACCACCGTCAAAGTCCTTACCGGAATCCTAACGCCGTCAGCCGGCGACGCCGTGATCGATGGTCTATCAATTCGAACCTCACCGACAGAACTCAAACGAAGAATCGGGGTGCTTCCCGAAGACCTGGCACTGTTTGAACTGTTGACGATCTGGGAACACCTCGAAATGTGCGGCGCAATCCATGGTCTAAGTCATCGTGAAACCGCGACTCGTGGCGAACAACTGCTCACCTATCTTGACCTCTGGAAAGATCGTCATGCCTTTGTTGATCACTCGTCGCATGGAATGAAGAAAAAATGCGCCATCGCCATGGCGTTGATTCACAATCCAAAGGTTCTGTTTCTCGATGAGCCTTTTGAAGGTATCGATCCCGTTTCATCGCGCAACATCAAAGACCTGCTCGTGCTAATGGCCGGAAAAGGTGTCACCGTTTTCATCACTTCCCACATCCTTGAAATAGTGGAACGGCTGGTTCATAGCTTTGCCATCATCGTCAACGGCGAAATCGCGTGCTCGCAGACTATGGAGGAAACGGTGAGTGCGGGTCATTCCCTGGAAGATATCTACTTCCGGTATGTGGAGCGACGAACAGTCGAGGGATTTGAATGGATCGGGTAAGCGCGATTCTTCATTTTCAATGGCGCGCTTACTGGCGTCGTTTTCGGAATGCGCGAAACATCAGCACCAGCAATGTCGGCGTGCTGGTCCTATTTGGCGGAATCGGTGTTGTCAGGTATGTGCAACAACTGCCGGGCGTCGCGGCTCAACTCACGCAGGGCGAGACGCGACAATATGAGATGTTGCTGACAGCGGTTTTTCTCGTTTGGTTGTTTCCCGTTTTAGGAGAGTCGCGTCGCAGTATCTCGAGCCGCGCTTTACTACACACGCCGTTATCCAACCGCGATCCGCGCCGCTCTCTGAATTAGCCGTGGCCTATATTTATGGTCCAGTTCTTTGATCGTGCGGCAAAGTTGTAGGGGCGGCCCTCCGTGGCCGCCCTAGTGTGGGACTCAAAATCTCCGAACTCGAAATCTGAGGCGCTTAGTTCCAGACTAGGGCGGCCACGGAGGGCCGCCCCTACAACGATTCTGGAAGCCCAACTAAAGCTTGCCACCGCAGTCAACCTTTCGGTGGATGCTACATGGAAAGGGTGACGATAGACTCCCTCTTTTCTTTCCTCCCACACAAACAGCAGGTCTAACTTCACGTGGAGGTTCAGTGATGCGTCAATTACTGCGTTTCTCTCTCGTTGTATTCTGCTTCTTAAGTGCAACTTCAGTTTACTCCCAGAGTAACTTCGCGAACCTGAGTGGCACAGTCTTCGACCCGCAGCAGAAGCTGCTCGCCGGTTGTTCGATCCAGCTAACCTCTGACAGTACCGGCGCTTCACGTCAGGCTGTGACAGGTGAACACGGTTCGTTCCAAATCACCGGTTTGCTTCCGGGCGACTACACGATTACAGCGCAGGCAACCGGCTTTGCGACGCTGACCCAAAAGATCACTCTGGAAGTGGGCCAGTCAATGACGCTCGATCTGAATCTCAAAGTGGCTTCGGTGAGTACAGTCGTCGATGTGGACGCTGATACGATTAACGTCCTGCGAACAAACGATGCATCAGTTGGTGAAGTGGTTGAACCAACCGCAGTGCAGAACCTGCCGCTGAACGGTCGCATGCTAATCGATTTGGTCTTACTCGTTCCCGGTGCACACGAAGCGCATGGCGCGCAGGCGGGCGACATGAGTCCTTTGTACTGGCGACCCGGCCAACGCTCGGCCGTCAGCATTAGCGGCAACCGCCCAAACGCAAACTACTTCCTGCTTGATGGCGCGACCAATACCGATCCAACGTTCAACACACTCAACTTCAGCCCCGCGCCCGACGCGGTCCAGGAGTTCAAAGTTCAAACCGGCAGTTACACGGCCGAACTCGGCGGCGCGGGTGGCGGGCAGATCAATATCGTCACGCGCACTGGTTCGAATGAGTTTCATGGAACGGTTTATGAGTTCTTACGCAACGACGTTTTTGATGCTCGCACCTTTAACGAGATGGAAGAGTCGAACCACCTGGTGCGTAACAACTTCGGCGGTTCGTTTGGTGGTCCAATCATCCGCAACAAGAGTTTCTTCTTCGTCAATTATGAAGGTTTGCGACACACCAGATCGCAAACCATGGTGGCCACAGTTCCCACGGAAGACGAGATCAACGGCATGTTTGAAATGAGCGGGGCCACGATCTATAACCCGTTTCAATCGCAGCCGAATCCGAACTTCGATCCGACCAGGCCGATTAGCCCAACCAACCCGCAGATTATTCGTGCTGCTTTTCCGGACAACATGATTCCGGAAAATCTCATTGATCCGAAAGCGCAGTTGTTTCTACGTAAATATATTCCGCGACCGAATCTCGAAATGGGCATGATGGGTTGCGGCATGACGATGATGGGCGCACCGACTGTGGTCGGCGCCGGGATGGATTGCAACAACTATCTCGACGTGCGCAACATTCACCAAAAAACCGATCAGGCTACGTTCCGCTTCGATCACACCTTTAACTCCAACAACAGTTTGTTTGCTCGTTACTCGTTTAGCAGCGAAAAAGGATTTACACCGCAGAACCTGCCCGGTTTTGGCGCCAATCACGACAATCTCGCACAGAACGGCACCATCGGCTGGACTCGCATCATTAGTCCCACCATGGTGAACATCGCTTCGGTTACGTTTTCGCGCCTGGCGATGCATCGCACTTCGGAAAATAGTTTTACAAACGACATCGTGTCGGAACTCGGCATCACCGGAATCGGTTTCGGCGGTGAAGGAGCATTCGGCGCGCCGTGGTTCAACGTTCAAGGTTATTCAGGCATGGGCGACACCTTCATCGCCACTCCCATGCATGCGTGGGACACGATCCTCGAAGGACGGAATGCGTTGAACTGGCAGGTGGGCCGGCACAGTTTGAAATTCGGCGCGAGTTATCGTCGTTTCATCTGGCCCATGTGGGGCTTCTTTCAAAATCGTGGTTTCTATCAGTTCACCAATGGTTTCACTACGCAGACGGCGACAAATGACGGTACCGGATCAGCGCTGGCAAGTTTTTTGTTAGGTCTACCGGCAGTGAAACAGCGTCAGGCCGGCATTCCGCAGATGCAGTTGCGGCAATGGTACGCCGACGCGTTTGTGCACGACAGTTTTCAACTCTCACGCAACACCACCATCCAGATGGGCCTGCGTTATGAATACATGAGCCCGCTGGTCGACATCCGCTATCCAAATACAAACCTGACTTTTGAAAACGGCGTGCCGTCGGTATTTATCGGCGGACAGCAGGGATTTCCAGAAGGATTGACTAATGGAAACAAACTCCGCTTTGCGCCGCGTGTCGGTATTTCACATAACCTGCACAAACACGGACTCGTCTTACACGCTGCTTTCGGCATCTTCTTCACGCCGGTTGATATGAACACATGGTGCAACCAGCGTCACAACGTACCGTTTGTTTTTCCGGAAACGCAGCAGAGCGACAACTTCATTCCCGCGCCGGCGATTGTTGCGAGTCACTTTAACTTTGCTCCCGCGGTTCTCGGGACGACAACCGTAAGTTTTGCTGCCATCGAAAAGGATGCGCCGGCGCAATACATCGAGCAGTGGAGCGCTTCCGTCGAGAAGAGTCTGGGACCGGAGACGACGCTCGAGCTTGGTTATCTTGGCTCTCACGGATTACACCTGCAGCGTTCACATCTAATCAACAACGCACCGCCGGGGCCGGGCGCGATTGGACCACGCCGGCCGTTCCGTACTTTGAGTTTTCTGCCCGGCATGGTTTTGCCGACCGACATCACAATTACGAATACAACTTTTCCGGTGAGTGGTATCAATCTGCTCGAGAACTCTGCGCAGAGCTGGTATCAGGCCGGTTACGTGAACGTGCGGCGAAGATTTAGTCGTGGTTGGACGTTCCTCGCGAACTACACTTACTCAAAGAACCTGAGCGATGCTCCTGATTTTCGATCACCGATGTTTGAATCGGCCGCGCCGCAGGACAATTCGAATCTGAACCTGGAAAAGGGACTCGCTTGCGATGTGCGACACCGGTTTGCGTTGAGCACTGTTTACAATTTGCCGTCAGTCGGTAAACGCGGAGGGTTCGCTCACAAGGTTACTAAAGACTGGCGGCTTTCCGCGATTTACCAGGCTCAAAGCGGTTTTCCGTTTACGATCTCGGTGTTTGGCGACACGGCGAATGCGGGAACGTTATTGGGCGAAAATCCGATTCGTGCGAACTACACCGGCGCACCTGTCTTCGACGAGAATAGTCGCACCGCGGACCGTTGGTTTAATACGGCGGCGTTTGCCACTCCGGCCGCATTTACTTTCGGAAACGTTGGTCGCAATACGGTGATTGGTCCAGGCCGGAAGACGTTGGACCTCGCGCTGCAACGAGAGTTCGCGGTGACTGAGACGATCAAGTTGCAGATACGCGCCGAGGCCTTCAACGCGCTGAATCACACCAATCTTGGAACGCCGAATCGATTTGTAAACACGCCGCAGTTTGGAACGATCACGGAAGCTTCAACACCCGGGCGCGAAATACAATTCGGGCTTCGGCTGTCGTTCTAGAGTTTAGGGGTCGTTGGCGGGCGGCAGAAGATTTTCTCGCGATGGCGCAACGACGCAGCAGAAAAACGGAATAGATTAGTTGCGCTTTCCGCTGCGTCGTTGTGCCGCCGCGAGAGAAATCTTCTTGCCTCACAATGTTATCCTACGGCCCATGAAAACTATTGCTCGCTTGTGCCTGTGCGCGCTGCTGCTGGCTATTCCGATTTCATTAACCGCGCAGGAAAGAACTGCTGAACCAGAGGCGCGCATTCGCTGGTGGCGCGAGGCGCGCTTCGGCATGTTCATCCATTGGGGACTCTACGCCATCCCCGGGCGCGGCGAGTGGGTGCAGTGGAACGAACAGATTCCAGTCGCTGAATACGCAAAACTCGCCGAGCAATTCAAACCCACGAACTTCAACGCCGACACCTGGGCCAAACTCGCCAACGATGCGGGCATGAAATACATGGTCCTAACTGCCCGGCACCACGACGGCTTCGCTCTCTTTGATGATGGTCCAAATGCGTTTACGAGCGTCAAGAGCGCCGCACGTCGTGATTTTGTCGCTGATTATGTGAAAGCCGCACGCAAAGCGGGACTGAGAGTTGGCCTTTATTATTCGCCCCTCGATTGGCGTTTCCCCGGGTTCTTTTTTCCGGATCTACAGCGGCAAAGCGCGGAAGCAATGCGCGAGCAATATCACCGGCAGGTCGAAAAATTACTTTCGAACTACGGAAAGATTGATGTGCTCTGGTTCGATGGTGGCGAGGCTGACTGGCTCAACTTCGGCGCTGACTGGGCTCCGGCGCGATGGGCCAAACGCCCGGCAGGGAAGCATTACGAGGGTGGTTTCAGTTGGCAGCACGATCGGGTTTACTCGATGCTGCGGCGGTTGCAACCGGAGGTTGTCATCAACAATCGCGCCGACATGCAATACGATTTTCATTCGCGTGAGGGCGAATGGTCGCTCGGTAACTTTGATAACCAACGACCGTGGGAGCTTTGTACAACCATCGCCGGCGCGTGGGGATATGAGCCAAACAAACTTCCGAAGCCGCTTAGTCATTACATTCAGTTGCTGGTCAATGTCGTTGGGCGCGATGGGAACCTGTTATTGAACGTTGGTCCACAGCCTGATGGGCAGATCGATCCGGCACAGGCGGAGCGCTTGCGTGAAATTGGGGTGTGGTTGCGGAAGTATGGGGAGAGTATTTATGGAACTCGTGGTGGTCCATTTATGCCGGGGGAGTATGGGGTATCGACGCACCGCGATACGACCATTTACGTCCACGTGTTGAAGTGGCCGGGAGAGAAGTTAACGCTGCCGGCGCTGCCGGCGAAGATCGTGAGTGCGTCGGTGTTGACGGGCGGCGAGGTGAGGTTTAAGCAAAACAATAGCGGTGTTGAGATCTCTGTGCCGCCCGGTGATCGGAATGAGATGGATACGATTGTTCGTTTACAGGTGGACCCCTCGGAGCGTTGATTCGGTTTCAAAAAGATGAACAAGATTTACAAGATAAACAGGATGATCTTGCAGTCCCTGGTTCATCTTGTAATCGAAATCATCCGGTTCATCTTGTAATCGAAATCATCTTGTAAAATCTTGTTCATCTTTATCCATTGATCACGCTCGCATGAGATCTGATACGAGGATCTTTGGTGCCCGTGCGTAGCGCCTCCTTCATCATCCGGCGGGCTTCGGGTAGTTGACCATTCCTGAACAACGCCCATGCGAGTGCGTCACAGGTAAAGATATCCTTGCGCGCCTCGTATTCACGCTTCGCCAACGTTAGCGCTTCGGAGAGGTTGCGATCGTGGTCCAGCCAGTAGTTGATCATATGTCGCCACGAACGCTCGAATTCCGCATTCTCTCGTTCCAGCTTCTCGAATTTTTCATATTGCTGTCGCGCCGCGTCATGTCGCCCTACACGCGTGTAGAGATCACCCAACATCTGCGCGGCGTCCGCCGAATCACCTTCCATTTCAGAAATCCTAATTGCCCCTTGAACATCACCCGCGGCGAGACGCGCGTTGGCTTTAGCACGCAGCGCCAATGGATGACCGGGGAAGATGCGGAGTGCTTCATCAAACTCGCGTTCCGCGATCTGCAACCGACCCGCATTCATTAGTTCATTGCCGAGTTGCACACGACACCAGGCGAGACCTTCGGCGTCATTCGGATCCGCGGCTTTAACGGCAACAGTCATGACCGCGATTGCGCCTTCAATATCGCCATGCAGCGATCGCAGGTAGGCAACTCGTGCGTACGACGAACTGTCCGGTCTGAGGTCAACCATTTTCTGTGCCGACTTTACCGCCCCTGTATAGTCGCCGAGTTCAACAAGTGCGTCCGTTATTTGGCCCCAAACTTCGTGATCGTCGTTGCGGATGGTTTGGGCCAAACGAGTGGTTTGGAGTGCATCTGCAAAACGGTGATTGGTTAATTCGAGTTTTGCGCGGAGTTTGAACGCGTCGTAGTTCACGGAATCGATTGAAAGAGCGCGCGTGATGGATGTTTCAGCAAGTGCGTTTAAGCTGTGATCGGAAGTTTCGCGCGCCTTCTGCAGGTAAGCAGCCGCGAGTTGGTTGTGGCTTTCCGCGCTGTTCGGCATTCGTTCGACGGCTTGTTGAGCGCGCACGATTCGCTGGTCCGTTTTATTGCGGACGCTTGGGGCGTTCGCCACTACGTCCGGTTTAAGAAACGACTTCGCTCCAAAAACAGCAATCGCGACAACGCCGATGCCCGTCAGCAAGATAATCAGTTTTTTCATATTGTTCCTTCGGTTGTGTGGCGTTAGGGCGTCGCCTTGGAGTGCGGTGCCTTGGCACCGCTTTGGTCCGCGATCAGGGCTCGATCGTACCCAAGCGGCGTCAAGACGCCGCACTCCAAGGATTGCTTACGGCAGTGGTGGCAGCGCGTCGATGGTGTGGTGGTTATGTGGCGACGACGTCGTGCTGTTTCCGGATTGCGGTGTTCCGAGATATGGGAACCGCGTCAGGAACGGCACATCGTTGTTCGCAACTCCATCACCCAGGGTATTGTTCGGTGAAATATTCGTTGCCGGTGTAAACGGTGTTCCTCCCGCTACCGCGCGCAACGAAATATCAACCACGTCATCAAAAACTCGACGTCCGTTCGGAAAACCTGCGACATCACCACCAAGCAAACCGAGACGGCTCGGACTCGCCGACGGTGCAATCGCAACGTTCAATCGCAGCATTTCGTGTGGACGTCCATCCGATAGAAACGTAGTGAAGTTTGGACCAGTCACCGGATTGACCGGGATGCCGGTGGCAAAGATCGCCACCAGATCATTGCGTGGCGCCGCCGGAACGGTGATCCCAAAGCCTGCACTCAACAACTGGGCGAGCTGCGGATTAACTACAAACTTAGCAAACTGCGAGTCACCGGCCGGTGTCGACGAGTTGAAGCGATCCTTGAGCTTCAAAGGTATTACCAGTTCATTAACGAGTGGTGAACCCAGCCGCGAAACTTGTTGGTACGGTCCAACCGTCAGCGGATCTTCGTCCTTGTGATCAAAAATACTCGATCTCAGAACAGTGACCTTTTGACGGCTCGAAGTGGACCAAACACCGATCACCGCATCCGGGGCGGTTGGACCGCTCGGTACCGCGCCACTCCTCGTGAGTTCCTGAATCGGAACTTCAATCGCGATTGTGTTTACGTTGAATCCGGCGGTTGAATCCACGCCGCCGGTCATGCCTACTGACCGCAGTTTGAGCGTGTCGAACACGCCGCCAACGTCAATGTAGAAACCTTCATCACGTTGTCCGGCAAAGACACGGCCGCCGTTTGGAAGTGGATACACTGCCGGTTGCGCCAGAGTGGTTTCATAGTTGGGTGTGGTTCGCTCGCCGATATTATTCGGCGGCACCAACAGGCCCGAAGCAATCACAACACCGCGCTTACCGGATTTCTTATCGATGCGAGTGACGCTGTAGGTCTGTGGTTCGTTGTAATCAGGATCATCAAGCGATGTGATCAGCGGTTCAAGTCCTCCGGTGCCGGCAATCGCCTGGTTAGGTGCTGCCATGCCAAGGATCGAATCAGGATTCTTGAAGGTAGTCTTGAACTTGAATTGGTAAGTGACGTCTTCGACACCATCGCCGGTGTTGTCAACGTAGATCTCGTAAAGGACGGTATCGTCAAACTTGTAGAAATGTGGACCACCCGATGGTTCCTGGAATGGAATCCAGTTTCCAATCAGCGTGACAAAACCGCTTCGTCCAGCTTCCGTGCTTCTGAATGCATAGGTATCGGTGTTGTCGGCCAACGGGTCGGCGACAATTAATGGTGCTTCGCGATGACTCGAAGCCTGAGATCTCCTTTGCATTGGACTGAGCAACACAAAGGAAGTCAGGGCGAAGAGCAGAAAGGCGAATAGAACTAACTTAACACGTCGTTTTTTCATTTTTCCCCTCGATAAACTTTTAGTGTGTGTTTCCGAGGCAGACTCCGGCCGCATCTCGTATGACGAGAGATATGGTTGAGTTGAATGGAAACTACAGAGGCAATACGGAGCGTGAGGCGCTTTTGGATTGTGAACGACCGGCCCGAACCACCCTCGAAACATTCGTAGTGGCCCTGATTAGGATTTCTCTGTGCAACACAGAGGTTGCACAGAGAAGAAGTTAAATACGGCATCACAAAAAAATTCCTGGCCCATACATCAACAAGATGTGTTAGATTGTTTTCGGAGCAATGGTTGCTGCTCTGAAGTCCGTAATGCTGTCTCTCACCACGACTCTCTAACCCCGGCATAAAATTCGATATCTATCATGACAAGAATAGTCCTTTGTTTTCTTGGGTTGTGTCTTATCTTGCCGTGCTTGAGCCAGGACACCCTGGGCAAGAGTGGTTTGCGTTCGACTGATCGAAACCTGGCGAGCACCGCTCCAGCGGACGAGGTTCTCAACCTGCGGGATTTTGGTGCAGTCGGCGATGGTGTCGCCGATGATGCTCCGGCATTTCGAGCGGCACTTGATGCTCTGGGTGCGGCAGGTGGCGGTACTTTATTTGTTCCGCAAGGGAAGTACGTTATTGCGACGCCGGTTATTAAAAACTTTACCGGCTTGGCGTCGTCGATCACGATCGCGGGCGTGGAATCGCTGACACCTGTTCCACCTCCCACTGCGCCGGGGCACATACTTTCGTTGCCGCTCGATCTCTTGTCTGAGATCTATCCGCGCACGGGCGAAGAGAACCCGGCCATTCGTATCACCGGCTTACAGTCTTTTCTAATCAAAGACATTGCGTTTGTAGGCACACCAACGGCCCGAACTGATGCCTCAGAGACATTGGCGCTTGGCGACATCGACAGAGCCGTCGTCAAACACTGTGAGTTTTATGGCCTATCCACGCTGGCCGTCGGTGGCTCGATCGTAGTAGCACTCCGAAGCAATCTCGAAATTACGCAGTCGAAGTTTCTCGGTACTACCGCGACCAGTGGTGGATATCTGCCAGTGGTCCAAAACCTCGAGTGGAAAAGCATTACCGTCACTGACACGATTTTTCTCGACTACGGTTTGCGACCGGAACTCTTCAGCAAGACATTTCTTGCCGCGCCTATCTCCTGGATCAACATCGGAAACGCGGCGCAACCAACCACCGACTCGCCGCGGCGTGAAGTTGTTATTCGAAATGTGTTCCTGGACGAAGGTGGTTACTGGGGATTATCCAGTATGCCGTTTAGGTACCAACCGCAAACGGCGCCAATCGATCTCGTTTACGTGACCGGGTTGAAGATGAACGTGTCGAACTTCTTTCAATACGGGCATCACCTGCACGGCATCGATCGCGTGTTTGTTGAGAAATCACGTTATGGTTGGAGTCAGAATGCGGCGGCGGCAATTAATCTGATCGACGTCGGCAGCGCGATACTCGACCAGCTCGTTTGTGAAGCTGACGCGGATACCATTCATGCTGATGCGGATACAAATGAGTTGACGGTAATAAACTCAACCTACGGAGAACTGGCTTCTTTTGCGCAAATTACGAATACGTTGAATACAGCTCCGGAAGACGATCCGGTGCAATACGTGCGAGCGCGGTTTAACGCCGTACTCGGACGCGCGCCGGAGCCGGCGGCACACTATTACTGGTCAGATGTGTTGATCCACTGCTTCGACGATTCAACCTGCAAAGAGAAAACGAAAGCAGCGTTGAATACTTACCTGACGAGTTCTCCGGCTCAGGTTTTCGGGATCTCAGGGCTAGTCACTGATGAAAGCGGCGCGCCGATGGCGAACGTCTCAGTCACTGTCAGTGGTTCGCATTCACAGTCAGTTACTACCTTGACGAACAGCGACGGTGCTTATGCGTTCAGTAATCTGCCGACAAGCGGGAGTTATGTAGTTACAGCAACCACAGACGATTTTATTTTCGTCTCCGCGAATAACACCTTTACCACGCCGACCGGCAATCGCACCGCCAATTTCACCTCGAGACTCAAAACTCATCGTATCTCAGGTAAGGTTCTCGACGGCGAGACTCCGATCGCTGGGGTACTCGTGACGCTCTCTGGTTCCGCAAACGCAACGGTGATAACCAACAACGCAGGTGAATATTCTTTTGAGTTGCCGCGGCATGGAAATTATTTGGTAGCACTCTCCAAGGCGCATTACACCTTCGAGCCGGGTAACTTCGCTTTTCCCGATTTAACATTCGACCGGCGTTTCGATTTCATTGCGATGCTCCGGAAACACGCAATCTCGGGACATGTTTTGAACACAAGTGGCCAACCCGTCGAAGGTGTCCAATTAACGCTTTCGGGTTCGGTAAACAGAACTGCCACGACTGCGAGTGACGGCTCTTACTCGTTTACTAATATTGACGGTGGCGCTAACTGCACTGTGACTGCGTCGAAGAAGAGTTATCTAATGTCGCCGCTGACGCAGGTGTTCAGCGATCTTTCAGCTAATGCTACGGCTGACTTTAATGCCAGCCCGGTGCCGCCACTACTCTTAACGGCCCCGGATTCTGATCGGGCAGTTGCTCTCGAACTGACGCAGTTAGTGCCGGAGCCTTTCCCCTTGACCAGCGTCTTACTTTCAGATGGTCCAAGGCGTGCGCGCGTAATGTTCTTTGCGACAAATCTGGGACTACTACCGGGCGAAGGAGTTGAGGCCATTAGGGCTGAAGCCGAGGATGCCATGCAGGTGCGACACAATTTGCGAGTGGAATTTGTGAGTCCGCTGCCGGATCTGCCGGAAATTACCCAAGTGGTGCTGCGGCTGGACAGGGATTTGAGTCCTCTCGGCGACGTGTTTGTAACCGTTACCGTGCGCGGTCTGACGAGCAACAAGGCGCGAATCACCATCGAACCGTAACAAAGTTTTCCCGCAAAGGCGCAAAGCGCTGCCGCGTTTCGGTAGTAATAATCTCTCTGCGGCCTCTGCGCTCTCTGTGTTACATGAGCTCCTATCGACGCAGAGAGCGCAGAGATTACGCAGAGGACCGCAGAGGGGGTTCAAATTAAGACAGCCCCGCGTTGCTAAGGTTTTCTTTGCGCCGTTGGGCCTTTGCAGGAGAAAGATTCCTTAACTAACGTCAAAATCCAAAAAATCCAATTGACACTTTTCGCTGGTTGATTAAACTCAGGGTTTTCGGTTGTATTCCTAACACCAGAGGACCACGAAAATGAGTACTGTTCGACCAGATGAATCAGGCGCCACCCCACCCCCGTATCGCATCGCGCCACAGCTCCACCAGATTCTTTACCAGCGACCGGGCCGCGAAAAACTCGAAGAAAAGCCGGGCGAAACACTCCCCGAGCCTCCATATCCGCAGCGTCCCAACGCCAAAGAGATGACGCATAACGAATACCTGAAACTGAATGGTGTTCGGATGTGGAAAACCTGGGGCGCCCCGTATTTCCGTTCGCGCAGCCTCAAGAATCGCAAACAATTGCGGCCAATCATTCCCTATCTGTTTACCGATTGGAAGTGCAACCTTGATTGCCACTATTGCTGGTCGTACGACAACAAAGTGAAGGGAATGACCGAGGACGTTGCGAAACGTTCGATCGACTGGCTGCATTCAATCGGCTCGCGCGTGCTGGCGTTGATGGGTGGCGAGCCGCTGTTGCGACCGAGCTTCATTCACAAGATCGTCTATTACAGTGCTCAGAAGGGCATCTTTGTTTATCTGCCGACTAATGGACGGCTGATGAAACCCGATGTGATCGATCGTCTTGGCGACGCCGGACTCGCGACGGTTAATCTCGCGGTCGATTCAGTGAAAGAGCGGAAGTCGCTGCCAAAGGCTTTGGACCCGATTCGCCCGTACTTCGATTACCTCGTCAAGAAGCAGAAAATTTATGGCTACACGGTGATGTTTAATATCAACATCTGCCATAACAACATGGACGACGTAAAAGAATTAACCGAGATTGCTCACGCCAACGGGATCGCCACGGATTATCACATCAATGAGACCCCGATGACTGAGCAGGACCACTTCAAGCACCTTAATGAGAATGAAACCTACCTGACGCGCGAAGATTGGCCCAAGGTCGATGCGCTGCTCGATTATCTGAACGATAAACGACGTAACGAAGGTTACAAGATGGTGAATCCGATCAAGCACATGGAAGACATGAAGCTCCTCATGCGCGGGGAAGTGCCGGAGTGGCAATGTCGTGCGGGTCAGAATTCACTCATTATTCGTACAGACGGTTCGCTGGCGCCGTGTTTCCCGATGTACTCGGCCACGCACGATTGGGGCGTTGTCGGCGATCACAAATTTGACGCTGCGCAGCTTGACGCGATGAAAACCGAATGCACGAAGCATTGCCTATCAACCTGTAACTACATTCTTGGTTACTGTTACGACACGGCTCGCGTCCTTGGTTGGATCATGAAGACGGCAAAGGGCGGGTTCAGAGGCGTCGAGAGTTTCTAGCCACGGATTAGATCGATTTTGAGGCACGATAGACACGGATCAAGAATTTGGTTCGTGTCTATTTGTTTTTTGGTATTGCGGTCCGCTTGGGGCTCAGTTCGCATTGCTCCTGGAAAAGATCTTTTTCAACTGCAAGCAACTTAAACCTCTCTCACTGAATCTCTTGAGCAAAAGAACAAGCGGTCTACTCGGCTCCCCGCTCGCAAACTGAAGTTTTAAAACAAATAGGAGAAAGTGATGAAGGTCTATCGTTCCTTCGAGAAAGTCCTTTTGTTAGTACTACTCTGTTTGTGTTCCTCGTCGTTTCTAATGGCACAGCAGAGTGGATCGGCCGCATCCGTCGCTCGCACCCGCGCTAATGTAAACGCCGGCGTCACTTCTGGTTCACATTCCTCGCATTCAACTTCAACCTATAGCAGTCCCGTTCCGGTTTTCAAGATACCTGACGAAGTTGCCGTCGAAGAGTTTGTGAATTACCACAAACATCGGCTGCCGCTGCCGAAGGTTGGACAGTCAGTGGCGATGGATACGCGTTGGGGTAACCCCGAGATCTCACCTTCGCAACGCGAAGCGATTTTGCAAGTCGGCTTTACTACAGCCGAGGTCAATGAACGCACCGATCTGCGCCCGTTAAATCTGGTCCTGGTGATCGATAAGAGCGGTTCGATGGCTGACGACGACAAGATGTCGCGCGTTAAAGACGGCCTGCGCACGATGATCGGCAAGCTGCGTCCTAACGACATCGTTTCGATCGTCGCTTTCGATACCAATGCCCAGGTTATGTACGACGCCAGACCGATCGGCGATGGCGGTGAATTGCGATATGCCATCGATTGCCTCATGCCGGATGGTTCAACCAATCTGCACGCCGGATTGATGCTTGGCTACGCTGAAGCTAAGCGACACTACCAGGCCGGCGCCACCAATCGCGTAATTCTGTTAACCGATGGTATTGCGAATGTGGGGGAAACCAATCCGTCGCGGATTGCTTCGCAATCATCGGAGTTCAACGGGCAGGGAATCGATCTCTCGACGATCGGTGTCGGGCAGGATCTGAACAATGAACTTTTGCGAACGTTAGCGCGATCCGGCCGTGGTCTCTATCACTTTATCGCCGACTACAAAGACATAAACAAAGTCTTCGTCAACGAAGTGCAGAGCTTGATCTCTTCGGTCGCCAAGAGAGTTCAGGTAAGCATTGATTATGGTCCGGGTCTACAACTCGAGAAGATCTATGGTTACTCGCCGCGTCATGCGAAGGGCAGTGTCACTGTCGGCATGGACGATATGAACAATGGATTGACGCAGGTCGTGCTCGCGAAGTTTCGTGCCAATTCTGTTGGAACTGCGTTTCCGGTGAAGGTGCGACTGAGATATTTCGACGTGCGTCGTAAGTGCGACGTCGAAGAGGTGCAGGAGCTGCGTTTGGTTCCGGCAGAGCGAGAATCACGCGAGTTGCTCGCTGATGTCGAAGTGAAGAAGAATTACACGATTGCCGAGCTGGCCGATTCGTTGTTTGTGATGGCCGCGCAGGCTCGCAGTGGGCATTATCCGCTCGCGCAAAATACGCTCGAGGCCTCAGTGGCAAGCGCATACCGGCGTTATCCAAACATGGAAGACGAGGACATTCGATTCATCCTCGATATCGTCGAAGGCTATCGTCGCGATCTGCGCATTTACAACGGACCGATCCGCCGCAGCGAATGCGGCACCTGCCGGTAATTCAAAGTCGGGCTGTAGGGGCGGCCCTCCGTGGCCGCCCTAGTCTTGAACTCAAATCCGTAGAACCTAAATTCACGCTAAAAGGACCCTCTACGGTCGCCTTAGACTTTGAACTCCAAATCTAAGACGGCTTAGTTCCAGACTAGGGCGGCCACGGAGGGCCGCCCCTACAACCCGTAATCCCACCTCTCGTATTATTCCTACCGATACATTCGAACCTAATCCTCGTTCCGCGGGTCATTTAAATGCATGGCCGATAGAGTTGCATCGCAGCGCGAAAGCTGGTGGGTGTTGCAGGCACAGTCCGGCAACCACGACGCTCTCAACGAACTTTTCAAGAGCGTCCAGGATCCGCTGTTCCGTTACATCGTCAGCCTCGTGAAAGACCAGCACCTGGCTGAAGACATCCTCCAGGAAGTTTTCATCCGCATCTATCGCAAACTGCATTGGTTACGAGAGCCCGAAGCCTTTCGCGCCTGGTCCTATCAAATCGCTTCGCGCGAGGCTTTTAGATATCTAAATCGCGAACGACGTTGGAGCGACCAGGTTCGTGATGAGGCGACTCTGTCAGCCGTGCCCGCTGAAGATCACGCAGCGGAGTTTTCACGCGAACAGATCGAGAGCTTGCCTCAGTTGGTTGGCAATCTGTCGCCGGCGAGTCGCGCGGTTGTGGTCCTGTTTTACCTGCATGAGATGTCGCTGGCTGAGACTGCGTCCGTCCTTGATATTCCGGTCGGCACTGCCAAGTCGCGACTGGCGTACGGGCTCGAAAGCCTGCGGCGAACTTTCGCACAAGGAGAAATGAGATGACTGAAGATTTGGATGAGGCGTCGCGGAGCAGGCGACAATTCAAGAAAGCGGTAATCATTTTTGCCGTTGTCGAATTCATCGTAATCGTTTTAGTAATGATTTACATGGTGCGGAAATAAGGAGCATGGAGATGCCGAAGAATACGGATCTGGATGGTGTCAGGGCCGCCGCGTTGGCCCAGATCGATCGCAGCGAACGCAATTACAAACTGGCGTTCTTTGGGGCTGTGATCCTGGAGAGTATGTTTATTGTGGGCTTTCTACTGCTGGCCAATTTGAACGATCGATTGCACGTGCTGTTACTGATAGCGACCGTGAGTAGTTATTCGATCGTTGTGCTGGGGTTGGTGGCGTTGGGAGCGCATGTTAATCGAAGTATTGGCCGGGTGCTAAAGGCGATAGAATTGGTGTCACAAGATTAACAGGATGAGACAGGATTAACAGGATATCTTGTAAATCCTGTTAATCCTGCTAATCCTGTAACAAGGTTTATCCCTTATGGCGGATGGAATAGAGCTTGTGTTCCGTCCTTATCAACAATCGATCGCCCACCAGCGCCGGGGTTGCCTGGGCCATGTCGTCGAGTTCATTGACGTGCAGTAGCTTGAACTCTTCATCGGTGCCGATGACAAATGTTTGTCCCTCTTCACTCAGGCAAAACAGTTTGCCATTGTAGGCCCACGGCGAAGTCGTGAAAGCCGTGGCCCGCGGATCGATGCGCGTCTTATAGTTTTGTTTGCCGGTCTTGGCATCGAAGCGACTCAGGATCCCGTTTTCCGTCAAGGTGTAAACCGCGCCCTGGTAAGCAACGGATGATGACAGATACGTTCCAGCACGTGTCTGCGTCCAAACTACAAACTGGTTTGACGTCTCACCTTCTTTCAGCGAGATATCGCCGGTCGCACCGGGTCGAACCGCGAAGATCGCCCGCCCGCGACCGCCATTGATGTGTAGCAGTCCATCGTAAGCAAATGGTGTCGGCACTGGCGCAGCCGACATTCCCGTCAAGCGCCAAAGTTCTTTTCCTTGCAGGTCATAACTTACTGTTGTTAGTGGTCCAATCGTTACGATCTCGGTGCGGAGTGGATGCTGCCAGACAAAGGGTGTGGTCCAGCTCGATCGTGTTCGCGGTTGTCCGGCGCCGCCGAGGTCTCGATTAGTGCGCCAGGCTTGTTTACCGGTCTTCTTATCGAAAGCGGCGATGTATTGCTGTTTTTCGTTATCGCTGAGAACAACGACCAGGTTGCCTGCCAGCACCGGCGAGCTTCCCGTGCCGAAGTCGAGATAGATCGGATTCGCTTCCAGCGGCGTGTTCCAGAGTTGTTTGCCTTTTAGATCGAAGGCATACAGCCCGAGATTACCGGCGTAGACATAGATCGACTTGCCGTCAGTCACCGGGGTTTCGGAGATGAAACTGTTTTTGCGATGGCGACCACCAGGCGGGCGTCCGTTGTAAAACTCTTTTTGCCATTCGACTTTGCCGGTTTTCAGATCGAGGCAATAGAGGAAGTAATGCAGCGTCACCTCATGCGGCAACTCGATGTCGCGCTCGGTAACGCGTTTGATTATTTCCGCCATCGGCAACTTCTCTTTCTGCATTTCAGCAACATACTCGTTGCTGTACTCAGTGCCGATTTGCGGAGGCTTCGATTTGCCGTCTGTTGTAGCCGTGGTGATGTAGATTTTGCCGCCCGTGACGATGGGCGATGACCAGCCGCGGCCGGGGATGTCCTGGGCCCATTCGACGTTTTCTGTTTTAGACCAGCGTTCGGCGAGTTTCAGGTGTTTGCCGACGGGGTTTGATTCCGGGCCACGAAACTGCGGCCAGCCCTTGTCCTGACCGTAGGTCGTGATTGCCATCAACACTGCGCACGCCGAGCCGGCGGCGAAGCGCAAGAAAATGGATAAGCTGCGATTATTTTGGAGTTTGGGAGAAAGTGTATTCATCTGTGTCTCTTTCAATAGCGGAGTGCTAGGCATGTTACGCGAGCGGGTCGTTTAGTGTTTCATTCAAGACACCTAACGAGTTATTTTCTTTGCGTCTTTGCGTCTTTGCGTGGCAAAAAATGAAAGGAAGTTGTGCCACGCAAAGACGCAAAGACGCAAAGTATCGCAAAGAGAAGGTTTGACCCAGCTTGATTCCTCTATCGCATGCTCCGGTACCACTGCTGCATCACGAAGAACGCCTTTTTCTTCTCCCCTTTATCTGAAACAAGCCCTTTGCGGTTCCAGTAGTCCTGGATTCCCGGTAACGGGCGCCGCGGCGAACGGAAATCCATCAGGATCCATGGCGCCGTGCCGCGCAGGAACGGAATCTTTTTCAACATCCCGATCTGGTGCTGGTAGATACTCTCCTGGTATTCCTCAGTCCAGCGAGTCAGCGCATCACCGTGATGACCGAAGCGCGCATCGCCGCCGAATTCACTCATGATCAACGGCTTCTGATACTTCGATTTCCACTCCAACCGATCCGCTTTCTCAGGCAGACCATCGTACCAACCAACATATTCATTACAGCCCAGCACGTCTAAAAACTCACCTAATGGATCGTCGATCATCTGCGTCGTTGCATCGATGTAGTGACGTTCCATCGCTGCCGATAGCAGCCGGGTGGGATCGAGTTCACGGGCGTGCGACACCAGGTTTTTCAGAAACACGAGTCGCGGTTCGCTCAACGGTGTCTCGTTTGCCACCGACCAGATAACCACCGAAGCCCGGTTCCGATCGCGCGCGATCATCTCGCTCAACTGATTGCGCGCGTTTGCAAGAGTAGCCGCATTCTCCCACTGGATGGTCCAATAAACCGGAATCTCCGACCACACCAGAATACCCATGCGATCAGCTTCTCGAACCATGAACTCGTTGTGCGGGTAATGCGCCAGTCGGACAAAGTTTGCACCCAGATCTTTGGCCCAACCGAGCAACGTTCGCGCATCTTCACGACTGTAAGCGCGCCCGCCACGAAAAGGCGCTTCCTCGTGAATGCAGATGCCGCGCAGGAAGATGGAGCGCCCGTTCAGAAGAATATCCGTGCCTCGAGTTTCGAGACTACGGAATCCTATCTGATCGCGCACCTGATCCGTTTCGGCTTCAACCCTCACGTCGTAAAGTTTTGGATCTTCAGGAGACCACAGCTTGAGTTCGGCGTTGAAATCGATCCGCGCGGTTCCACTCGCATCAGTAGTAAACGACCGGCTTATTCCGGCTTCGGGAATGCGAATGGTGACGCGTTGGTTCAACTTTTCACCTGATAACTTTACCCACCCGCTGATTCGATTTCGCGAACCTTTCTCGAGCTGGACCATGTAGTCGTGCACCAACGTCGTGGGCGTCTCGATGAGTTTTACTTCGCGAGTGAGTCCGCCGTAGTTCCACCAATCGGTCATCAAAGTCGGCACAGCATCGCGATGTCGTTTGTTGTCGACCTTGACGACGAGAAAGTTGCCGGTGTCTTTAACGAGTTTCGTGATGTCGAAATTGAAGGGCGTAAAGCCGCCTTCGTGCTGGCCCACCTTTTCGCCGTTGAGATAAACGTCGGCGATGTAGTTCGCTGCGCCGAAATAGACAAAGACGCGTGTGTTGGGTTTGCGCTGGTAGTCAAAGGATTTCTTGTACCAGACCGTGCCTTCGTAGAAGAAAAGCTGATCTGATTGTGTGTTCCAGTCGCCCGGAACGCGCAGAGTTGCGGATTTATCGAAGTCGTATTCGATCAGATCACTTTTGGTTTTGGGTTTGGCGTTCTTGAAGTAACCGTTGTTACTTGGTTGATAGCGATAGTCGTAAAAGCCCGACTCATACGGATCGATGATTGTTTGCCAGGGCCCATCGAGACTGACCGACTTACGGTTTTCGGCGTTAGTGATCAGCGCGGTTTGCTGCGCCTGCACGCTCGGTACAAACACGAGTAGTGACAACAGGATAAGTAGTTTCATTGTTGATTTGTCGTGGAAAGCCGTCTCCCGCGAGAAAGATTATCACGATTAAAAAGAATAATTTGACACGATCTCGGCACTGACACATACTCAACTAAACAAAATTACGTAGTGCCCTAATTCGATTTCTTCTCTGTGCAACCTCGGTGTTGTCTGTGTCTCTGTGGTTGTTGTATCGCACATTGCTATAACCACAGAGACACAGAGAACACCGATGGTTGCACAGAGAAATCCAAAAATAGGGCACTTTCCAAAATTGAATAGCGGGAGGATTGTGATGCCGGAGATTCGTATAGGTCTTTTGGTATCGGCAGTCGTCGTGGCGGCGGCGTTTTGGACCAGTTCATTCCGTGCCGAAAACAACAGCACGGCCCAGGGGCTGGCTGCCTGGGAGCAGGTCTATACCGTTTTGGTTTCGCCACGCTGCATCAACTGTCACACTGCCACTGAGTATCCGCAGCAAGGCGATGAGCGCCGCCGTCACGTCGCAAACGTCGTACGTGGTCCTGAAGGAAAAGGCGTGCCCGGTCTGAATTGCGCGAGTTGCCACCAGGAATCTAACGCTGATAGCACTGGGGTACCCGGCGGTCACAACTGGCATCTTGCGCCGCTCGAGATGCGCTGGCAAGACAAAAACGATCGCCCGCTTTCG
This sequence comes from uncultured Acidobacteriota bacterium, assembly GCA_963708055.1. Classification (GTDB taxonomy): domain Bacteria; phylum Acidobacteriota; class Blastocatellia; order Pyrinomonadales; family Pyrinomonadaceae; genus PSRF01. Next base: position 6,536,849 of record OY970193.1, read on the forward strand.
AGTGCCGAGGTATGCCAACAGGTTACGGATCGATCGCGCAATCACAATCTCGATGGTCCAGGGTTGCTGAAACATCACGAAGAGGAAGCCCTCGTGAAGTGGGCCTGGAATCCCGGCCGCCGTCCTGACGGCTCGATGCGCACGCTTCCGCCCATGACTCATCAGCAATTTGTCGCGGCCACACGTCAGTGGGTCGAAGCGGGCACGCCCTGCCCGAAATCAACGCGAAGATAGGAGTACACGATGGCGACTTACCAGTTAACCGTCAACGGAGAACGCAGGGAAGTGAACGTTGATCCCTCGACGCCGCTACTCTGGGTGTTGCGTGAAGATCTCAAGATGACCGGCACGAAGTTCGGTTGCGGAATCAGTGCCTGCGGAGCCTGCACGATCCATCTCGGCGGAATAGCCACGCGTTCCTGTGTTGTTCCCATCTCGCACGTCAGCGAGCGCCCGATCATCACGATTGAAGGTGTTGGCAATGATAGCGTCGGGCGAGCGGTTCAGGATGCATGGGTTGATGAAGACGTGGTGCAGTGTGGCTACTGCCAGAGCGGACAGATCATGGCAGCCGTTGCGCTACTCAAACACACGCCAAAGCCGACCGAGAAGAATATCGAGGAATCGATGGGTGGGAATCTCTGTCGATGTGGCACCTATCCACGCATTCGATCCGCCATCAAGTTGGCGGCCGCGAAGATCGTGAAAGGAGACGACTAATCATGGCTACTGCGAAGCTCGATCTGAATCGTCGTGGTTTCCTGCGCGTCTCTTTTGTGGCCGCTGGAGGTCTTTTTGTTTCGCTCTATCTCGATTCGCCGGCAGGGGCTCAGGAAGGACCAATGCCGCAGGCGCCGGCCAAAGTTTACCCGCCGGATGCGTTCGTAAACATCAAGCCTGACGGCAAGATCGTGATCCAGGTTAACCGGCTGGAGTTTGGGCAGGGCGTGCAAACGGCACTGCCGATGATCCTCGCCGACGAACTCGACGCCGATTGGAACAACGTAGTTGCCGAACTGGCTCCGGCCGCCGATGTCTACAAAGATCCGCTCTTCGGAATCCAACTGGTTGGCGGATCGGGATCGATCGCGCATTCCTACCAGCAATACCGCGAACTCGGAGCCAAGACTCGTGCCATGCTCGTCGCCGCGGCTGCCGATCGCTGGGGCACGACGCCGGATCAATGTCGCACCGAGGCAAGTGTGGTCCATGGGCCAGGAGGGAAGTCAGCGACTTACGCCGAACTGGCAGCCGATGCCGCCCGCAAGCCAGTGCCGGCAACTGTGCGCTTGAAGAATGCGACGGAATTCAAGTTCGTTGGCAAGAAAGTAAAACGGCTTGACAGTCGCGCGAAGTGTGATGGGTCGCTGAAGTTTGGACTCGATCTCGATCTGCCCGGAATGAAAGTGGCGGTGGTTGCGCATCCGCCGGTTTTCGGTGGACGCGTAAAACGGATTGTTGATGATGAAGCGAGGCGGATTGAAGGAGTCAGGGACATATTCGAGATCCCACTTGCAAAAGGTACCGGCGTCGCAATCGTTGCCGATAAGTATTGGCCGGCAAAACAGGCACGAAGCCGTTTGAAGATCGACTGGGATGTAACTGGGGTGGAGGCGGCTGATAGTTCAGAACTATGGACCAGGTACAAGCAACTCAGTCGCACACCGGGGAACGTTGCGCTTAATGGAGATCAAAACGCGATTGACAAAGTTCCTGCCGCCAATCGAATCACCGCTGAGTATGAGTTTCCGTTTCTGGCACACACCCCGATGGAGCCGTTGAATACCACCGTGCGTTTCGATGGTGATCGCGCGGAAGTGTGGGCTGGTTCGCAGTTTCAAACGGTGGATCATCTGGCGGTCGTTGAAGTGTTAGGGCTGAAGCCCGAGCAGGTGATTTTTCACACGGAGATGGCCGGTGGTGGTTTTGGCCGTCGGGCCGTAACCGATTCACACATCCAACGCGAAGCCGCAGTGATCGCGAAGCGTCTCAAGGGCACACCGGTCAAACTCGTCTGGTCGCGCGAAGACGACGTGCAGGGTGGTTACTATCGCCCGATGCATTTTCATCGGGTGGAAATCGGGATTGGCGCCCATGGTTTCCCGGCTGCGTGGCGGCACATGATCGTGGGCCAATCGTTATTGACCGGCACTCCGTTTGAATCTTTCGCGATCAAGAACGGTGTGGATAGCACCGCCACCGAAGGAACTGCCGATACGCATTACAACATTAAGAACCTGCACGTCTCGGTTCATCATCCGAAAGTTAACGTGCCGGTGCTCTGGTGGCGTTCGGTGGGCCATACGCACACCGCGTTTGTGATGGAAACACTGATCGATGAGCTGGCAATGCGCGCGCGAATGGATCCGATTGCTTATCGACGCAAGCTACTCAAACCGGAGGCGAAGAAACTGTTACGGCCGCTCGAGTTGCTCGACAAAGCGACTGCGTCGTGGCGCAACCGTTTGCCGCGTGGCCATGCGCTCGGAATTTCGTGTCATGAATCGTTTGGCACCGGCGTCGCCTGCGCCGTCGATGTGTCGATTGATAACAAGCGTCCCAGAATCCATCGGGCGACGATTGCGGTCGATTGTGGTACCGCGGTCAATCCGTTGACGGTCGAAAGCCAGTTTCAGGCGGGTATAACGTTTGGTCTATCGCAGTTGATGGCTAAAGGCGCGATCACGTTGAAGAATGGTGTAGTTGAGCAGCGAAACTTCGACGGTTACGTGCCACCGTACATCGTCGACGCGCCGGTTGCGGTTGACGTTCACATCGTACCGAGCACCGAGCCGCCGACCGGTTGCGGCGAACCACCGGTTCCGGTGATCTCGCCGGCAGTTGTGAACGCATTGGCGAGATTAACAGGGAAGCGTTATCGGTCATTGCCACTGGTAAATATTTAGCCACGGATGGCTCGGATTAAATCCGGATTTTTTGTGGCTAGTCTTCGAGGATGTCGAACTGCAGGCCGCTCGAGCCTTCGCCGGTGCCGACTTTCTTGCGGCGGCCGATCCAGAGATGGGTTGAGCCGTCGTGCCAGCGGGTGATCTGGTAATGACGCGTCACGCGAACGCCTTCGCGCGGGATTTCTTCTTCGAAGATTTTCAAGCTCTTCTGATCGGGATTCAGAATGCGGCCCTCGGCGCCAACCAGCGCCGCTGAGCCGTCTGTCTTAAGAACCTTCCCACGCTGCAAACGCAGTCCTGCGCTTGTTTTCACCGGCAATAACGGAATCCAGTTACTCGGCACATCCGTGGCCAATCGATAAACCAATTTGTTATCGGTCCGTTGTTCAGGCGGAGGTGAAAGCGCCTGTCGTTCCTGCTGAAACCTGTTCAACGGTTCTTCGGTTGCGCTTTCGATGATGCGCTCAACGCCCCACGCCATGTTGGCCATCTCGTCGCGCAGGAAGAGCACCTCTTCAATCGGACGGCTCTCCAAACCGCTGAGCAATGCGGGTGTAACGAGGAATAAATTAGCTGCCTGACCGCTCGACCCGCCGGCGCGCAAATGCGAGTGTTGGAACATGCGCCAGGTTGAATGCGGCGCCGGTAGTTCGCTGGATGGTTTGATAAGTGTGCGCACACCGAACGTGTCAGTAATAACGAGAGAACGCGTTTGATAAAGCGAACCAACGTCCAGCTCAATCGGCATCACAAACCAGTCGTTGCCGTAGGTCAACGCAAACTCCACCAGCAGCATCCGCGCGAGGTCAGTTGGACCAGCATCAACGGATCCGAAATCAATTTGCGCGTCTTCGAATTCCCAGAAGCGCGCGGTTGGCATGCCCGCGAAACTCACGGGCGCGGGAATCGCGGTGCGCGTGATCTGTTCGAAAGCTTTATCGTTGGCGGCGCCAAGTCTTAGTTTTGGGTCAACGTCGAAGGTGTACCAGTCGAGATGTCCTTCGGAGTATTCCTGTGAAGTTAAGGCGCGCTCGCCGTCGACAAACCGAGCCGCGACGGAGAAGGCATATTCCATTCGTTCCGGCAGCCACGACAAGTTCGCAACTTCAGGTTCGCTGAAGAAGGTCGCTGACGATTTCAGCCAGAGCTGCGCTGCCGTTTGCACTTCGGTCACATCAGCCGGTGCGATTTTTAACGCGGGCAAGATAAATATCTTGTTTGGACCAGCAGATCGAAACGACTGCGCCAAACGTCGCGCGTCAGGTACCCGCGACGCCATCAAGTCGACAAAGTTCAAGCTGTCGCTGTCGAGCCCCGCGCGTTGTTCGGTTGTGAGGGTGAAGGGAAACTCGCGCAGAAAATCGTTCCGGTAGTTTCGCGAGATCAGTTGATCTGCAAACATCTGATCGATGATTCGCAGAAGCTCGACACCGGCTTCAACCGCAAATCGGAGTCGATCCGGCTTCGTGGTCTGCTCGGTCACGCGCACTGGTTCACGTTCGACGAGTGTTTCGAGCGGCATCGTCGTTGGATCGTAAGCGGGTGCGCTAACGCTGCTGCCCGGATCGACGGTGCCGGAATGGTAACGACTGAGGCGCGCGGCCTCGCCCTGCCAGTTGGCCATCACGGGTGAGCCATTGTCTTCACCCTGAAATTCGCCGAGTTGCCACTGGCGCGCGAGCATCCAGAGCGGGTCGTAGATTCGGGCCTGAAGGCTGGCCTTCATCTCCACGTTCCGGCTAACCGGTTCCAGTCGCATCCAACTAGTAATCGATGACATGTTCTTGTTTCACGAGGCCGACAATTTAATGGTGGTGAAATCGGTGGAGACCGCATCACCGAGCGTATTGTGCGCAAAATACAACGCGGGCAGGTAATGGCCCACCTCATCCAATGCGTTCAAATCAACTGCACGAATGCGCGAGAGGTCGAGCGTCTCCAACAACACCTGCTGCAACGAGAAAGTGGTCCAGGGCGATTCAACCTCAGGCGGCACGGCGATCAGAATCGACTGCGGCGGCGCTGCATTCGGCTGATCAAACTGCATCGCAATCCCGGTAACTTCTTTCGTCGCCGGTACTACTTCCACCCATTCGTCGATCAACAACCCCGCGAGCGGGCGTTGCACATCAACCGGGGCAGTACTTTGCACGGCAATCGAAACCTTACCTCCCGGCACGTTTTTACCGTCATCAAGCGGCAACGCCACCCAGCGTTCTCCATCGACATGAGGTAGCTGAGCGATCTTCAAATCCAGTTTTTCACCTGTTTGAAGCGCCTCGGAATAGTCCAAAGCAGTTTTGAATCGACCCAGCGATTCGCGCACGCGCGACATACGTCGCAGCCACGTGATCGAAGCGAGCGGATCGCCGCTTTGCAGGCTCGTGCTGTTGGCCAGGCCCTGCTCGAGTTCCGCCGAGTTCGTGGCGGAAAACCTTGGTAACACTAAGAAGGTCTTGCCGAATACGAGATGCAGTTGTTCAAGCGCATGATCGCGATCACCTTCGGGCGTTCGTTCGCTTTCGTTGAAACGAACTGCGAGTGCGTCGAGTTGTTCGACACGTTCGACGAGTTCTTTCGCGATTGAGACTGTCTGCGTTAACAGAGTTTCACGATCCGCGAGCGAGTCACCGGCGGCAGCATTCGGAACTGTCCCTGTGAATCCGAAACCCGCACAACGAAGCAGTAACAATCGCAGCGTCTCCAGATCAGCAGTTTCAGGCTTAGTTAGTTGTGCGGAGAGATCGAGCAGTGTTTGACGCAACGACTGCTCGGCGGTTGCTGCGCGCTGGTTCAACTCAGCCACGTCGACACTGAAGTCGCTGCTTTGGTCGGGTGAGTTGAGATCGTTGGCATCCAACGCGCGCACATTGTTTACCAGTTGGCGTGTAGCCCGGAGCAACTCATTGAACTGCCCGAAGCTCAGATCCTGCAGCGGCAAATTTGATTTGCGATTTGAACTCACACGCAGCAGTGAGCCGGGCGCAAAGCCATCGGGCTTGCGCATGAGCGTGAAGAGCAATCGCTGCTCGATCTCGGTTTGTTGGCCACCGGCGCCGCCTTCAGTCGCGTAAACGTAATCGACCGGTGACAGTTGCAATTCACTGAGCCGGATTTCTTTAGTCTCCACAACCGCGCCTGATACCGGATCAAGTCGTTCGACAAGACAATGCACGTTCGCCGGATTAACCAGCATGCGCGCGGCCCACGCGTTCAGATGTGGTTCCGCAAGCGCGCGAAACGAGGGCGCGGGCCACCCCGCAGGTAATTGAGACTTTTCGCCAAACAGAGTCACCACTCGATGCGTGAAAGCGATACCCGAGCGCGGGGTGCGCACGACGTCTAGTTCGGGCGGCGGCGTTTCACCGCCGGCAATTGCCTCAACCGTCGTGGCTGCTCGAAGTGGATTGCCACGAACTACCTGATAAACGCTCTCCGCCATCAACGCATCGCTAACGGAATCGACCGCTTCCTCCAACAGCGCGAGCTCCTTTTGCAATGTCACAAAGTCAGGCGTGGGAGGATTGGCTGCCGGAAAGGCGGTCGGTTGCTGGCCGACTTTCTGGCCAAACGGAATCGTGTCGGTGGTCCAGGTTTGCGGGTTAGTGCTCTTACCTTTTTGAAAGCGCCGCAACAGGATTAGACCATCAACAACATTATTTGCCGCAATCGATTCAACCGACTGATTTGTTTGTTCCAACTTCTTCGCCACGAGTGGTGCGAGTTCGCGAAACGGCGCGATGAACTGCGCCTTGCGAATCTCCTGCAACCGTCGTTCGAAACGATAACCGAGCAGCGCGCCGAGTGGCTGGCCTGCGCGCACACCGTCGAGCAGCCACATCGCCAAACGCACACGTTCCGAAGAGAGATCGATTGCCAGCAGGTCATTCGGCGACTGGTTGCCCGCATGGGCCAGGTGACCACTGCGCAGCACCGCCACCGTCGAAGCCTGGGCCAGGGAGGGCGTGTGAATAAAGCCGGGATTGGAAGGTGACTGGAAAACCGGACCTTCTTCGCCGGCCGGAGTCGGCACTGGCGTCAAAGCCTCGCCGGGTTTCAGATTCATCACCCAGCCATAACCGCCGTACAACACGCCATTCGCATCTCGTTGACGCATGTCGGCCAGGCGCTTGGTGGCAAACGAAGTGATCCACGCATCGAGCCGGTGTGAACACAGATCGAGCGTTCCGGTCAGCAACTGTTCGAGCTTCGCCACGCCGAGGTCAGGCGATTTCAAATGTGCCAGGCTCGCGCGAAACTCACTCAACGGTTTTAGTTCCGGATCTTTTGCCAGGTCAGGTTCGCCTGAGTTGTCTTGACCAAAAAGATACTTGCCCAACGAAGTCGTTTGCGTGATCGGGGCTTTCATCTGTTCCCAGATCGTCTGCGTCACCACGCCCTGTTGCAGATTGACGAGCTCAGGCTCACGCCGGTCTGGTTTCAGATTGCGGTGTTTAGCCAGCATGCGCGATGCGGCACTGCTGTATTCCAGCAACATCGAATGTCGCAAGATCAGGTGCAGCAATGTATGTGGTGTGGGTTGATCGAAGGTTTGACCTTTGGACCACAGTTCTTTGACCACATCTCGCAGGCCCAGCAACGACTCAATGTAGTTTGGCGTTAACGTGGTGCTGCGATCGACCTGTACTAATGGTCCATTTAGATCCGTAACCGGCGGCGAAAACACTCCCTTCGATAATCGCGGGCGCCACGGCACTTCCAGTTTTTGCAGCACGGCGGCGGCGAGTCGTTCCTGAGTTTCCCACCAGGCTGCGCTCGCGCGTTTTTTGTTTTCGATAGAAGTAATTCGCTGTTGTCGCGCGCGGGTGGCCGCGGCAATCGCCTGCGCCTGCCGGCGAATGAAAGCGTTTCGAGCTTCGAGCTGTTGTCGCGCAAACTGAGCTCGCAGTCGTGGAGGTAAATCCGGATCGGGCGGTTCGATTTCGGGCGGCTCCTCCGGTTCGGGAATCTCTGGTAATTGAGGATCCCAGATGTCGAGGAAGAAGTCGGCGGTTAGAAAGACCCAGAGATGTTCCAGATACTGGCGTCCCATCAGGTGACGCATGGAATAGTTTGACGATAGACCATCCATGCTCAACACTTCGGGAAGATCTCGTTCGATACCACTTTGTTGACCGCTGTCCGCGGTTCTTCCGAGTCGTGGCGCCTTGAAGACGTTTCGGCGCCAGAGATCGCGCAGTCGCAGTAGAAACAGACGCAAAGCAGAGTCGCGACTCAAGTCGGCTTCCTGGCCCACTCGCGGTTTCCACGCGGTAAGCGACGTCACCGGCAGGACGCCGTACGGTTGGCGTCCGACACGAAGGGCGGGGAGTGGTCCATTGGCGCGCACGAAGTCGATGAAGTGATTGCGGGCCCAGGCAATATCGTCGTCGTTGACCGGGCTCTCGTTGGTTTTGCCAACGCCGAGCATCTGTAACAGGAAGTAGCCCCAGGTCGCAGCCCAGAGTGCTGTGTTCATGTGACGCGCATCGAGCTGGTCTTTCACATTCGCATGAGACAGGTGAGCGAAGGTTTGCGGGAAGTTTGCGAGCCCGAGGGCCTTCATCAGGACGTCAGCATTTGTTTGATCGCCCTGCTTGATCTGCTGCGCGTTGAGTTCGGCGAGATAGCTCGTGATCTGACCGGGATCGTTTGAGCTGAATCCCGATGGTGCTTCGGCGGTGTTATTCGAAGGCGTGGCCGTGGGGATGAAGCTCAAGCCGCCGGTGTAATGATGAACATCAAACAGATCTCTCAGTTGCGTGGACCAGTCGGTTTTTGCGTCGAGGGTGTCCTTGACGCCAAACACGAGCAGAAAATCCAGACCCGCGGCGGCCGCCTCTTTCGTCATCTTGACGCGGATGCCCATGCCGGCTTTTTCGGCGGTCGCAAAGTCGACCATCCACTTCATTCCCTGGTCCAGGCCAAATTTGTCGAGCGTTGCGGTTGGCGATGGATCCGGGCCGGCAGCCAGCGGTTCAATGATTTGTTGACCCTTGATGTTTACGACGAGACGCCCGTCTTTGTAACCCAACACTAACCATTGATTCGGCAGCGCACGTGTTTGTGGTGCGCGCGTCCAGCTTTCGGTCTTGGTATCCGTCGCCGCACCGGCGATAGGGTTTTTAGGATTCAACGCGCGCGCGATCCATCCGGCCCGCGGCGGATCGAAGCGATCGGCGAGCTGGCGCCACGCAGCCTTGCGTCGATCCTGAGTGGCGGTATCGGTGCCAGTGCCTGCCAGCGCAAACTGTTCCCAGAAATGTTTACCCCAGGTTACTTCGTCGCCGGTGAGTTGCGGTTCGTGAGAATCGATATGGATCTTATCCGGGTAAACGCGAACAAACAGATCGGTGCTGCCGTCTGTTTGCTGGAAGAAACGTGTTTCCAGTCGTATTGGGAACAGGATCAATGGCCGTGCTGGTCCAAACGAGAGACGCGCGTCCAGCTCCGGGGTTTTGGGAATGTTTGGAATATCAGGGTTCGGCGTCAGCATAACCAAATCCGATCCACAGATTACACAGATGAAGAAAACAATCTGTGTAATCTGTGGATTGCTTTATCAGCGTTTAAGAATGTCGCGGGCGTGGATCGCGATGCGGACCGGGCGCTGCATCGTGATGTATGCCTGGTGCGCGGAGTTCTTACCCCAGCGCGCGTTTTCGATTGTTTCCTGATCGATGTTGGGAAACTGTTTCTTGATCGAGTTGAGCGTTGCGTGCGAAAGCTGCTTTAGCTCTGCTTCAGTGTTCGCAAGGTGACGCCAGCTAAGATTGCTCCAGCTTGCGGGTTTCGCCGGTGGCGTCGCTTCCTCAAAGTCAGGTTCATCCATTCCGAAGCGCGGCTCAGTCGGTTGTTGCTGGATGACGAAAAACCAGCCTTCGGGTTTATGCGGCGCCTCACCGAGTGCTTCTTTGTCGGTAATTGTGAAACCGAGGAACGTGATATCGGGTTTCATCGTGCCGCGGAAGAGCGGATGGCGTTCGAGTTCTGACTTCGTCGAGAGCGTTAATTGGCCGGCCTTCTTTTCTGCCGGAACGGCGTAAATCACGGTATTTGGATAGCGCCGCAGTAACTCGCCGCGGATTAACAACACGAGTGTGCCGCTCGTATTTGGTGAATTGTTTCCGAGTTTGCGATCGCCCCATTCGGTGATTGCGGCGATGTCCTCTTTTGTGTCGTCGTCAGTGTCCCAGAATTGCCGGAAGTAAGTGCCGCGTTGGTCTGTCGGATAATTGCGCCACAGCAATTCACGGCCCATCTCATTGTTCAAGCCCACCAGAAACGATTCGACAAAAGCCGGGTTGGGTTGCAGCAACGTGACTGTATTCGGCGGCACGTGTTCCAGGCCGGGGAAGAGAAAGTCCTGAGAGATGTCGCGCAAAGCTTCATACATCGGTTGCGGAAACCGTGGCTCGTCCATGATCGGTTCGAGCTCATCTTCGGTTTGTTTCGTGTCGGCGGCGATGATGAGCGAAGCCTGCACGCGTGCCTTGATCGTGTTTTCAGGATTGATACTACGCAGTAACGCCGGCGCGATCTCGCTGAGATTCATCGCCGGGGCAGGCCGCACTTTAAACGACATAAACGCGCGTTGAAGATAGGCGTGCAGATCTTTTGCGGCATTGCGAAACGCCGCCGCATCTTTGCCGTCGACAGTTGCGCCCTGCTTGAAATTCACGAGCGTGCGTATTTGGCCTTCGGGTGCGATGACGAAGTCGTTACCGAGTTTCGGCGCGGTATCGAGTGCATTACCGGCACGTTCGAAACGAGCAATGTCATTCAACTTGATCGTCGTCGCCGCCGGAACCTGAAGCGCAATGTCGTTGACCTTTACAAGACCAACTTCACTCATCAGCACTCGGCTCAATGACAAGGCGCTCGTTAAGTTGGCCACGATGCTGACCGGTTGCACTGCGAGCGGACGAAAGCGCGTGTTGATAACGTTGAGCGGACTGACGAGCCGTCGCACGGTTGCGGAAACGGCCAGATCCGGCATCGCCGAATCGGTAATTCGTTTCGCCAGCAACGCACGAGTGCGCGTGGTTACATCTTCAACAACGACGCGCGCCTGCGCCGATGCTGTGATCTTCAACAATGTTTCGGGAGAGAAACGTTTGAAATGTTTGGCGTAGTAGGCCGCATTTACAGCGCGACCGAGTTGCGCCTGGCGCCGAATCTGATTGATGCGCTGGATCTCGCCCAGTTGTTCCCAGGCGGACGCCATCAACTGCTCTTGTTGAGTTTGTATAACTTGTGTTCCGAGCGCAGCGATGGCGCGATTACGCGGATCGATATTCAGCTCATCCAGCCATGTAGCCGGTGGAATGTTTACCGTGTGACGAGCTGCCAGCCAGCAACCATAGAGCGGCGGCGCGAGTATCGGATCGATGTTTTGCTGGTCTGACTGGGTGATGAGCCATGGTTCATCAAGAATCTTCTTCAGTTCTTTTTGAAACGGGCTTTTGGTGATGTTGGGCCAATCGGCGGGCGGGCTGTTGGGAACGCGTAAAGCGCCCTCGAGTTCGAGAGTGGTATCTGGAGGAACTAAGCCGGGTTTGCCGAACGCGCGACCGATATCAACCTGGCGTTTTCCGAGACCGGGGATATCGCGCAGGTCCGCGGGTTTGAGGAGAGAGACGAGGGTTTCGAAGTCGCCGCCGGTGCCGGTTTTGAATTCCCAATTGTAGTAGACCGGCAAGGTTACGGACGCGGCACCCGGTTTCCACGCCGGCAAGAGATCTTTTTCTTCATCAACTTGATCGTCTTTGCGAATCGGTAGACCAAGACCGGCTTTTCGACCAAGTTCAAACGCCGGCACGACGCAGGCAATGTAATGAGTGAGTGGATCGAGGCGGCGCGGGCAGATCAACCTCGAGATCGTTAATGCTGGATTGCCGGCGAGAGCCTTTTGCAGCGAAGTTGTGTCAGGTGAACTGCCGGCAACCTGCGCGTGAGCCCAGAGGTACGACTCTGACAAATCAGGTAACTCATTGTCGGGGATGGCCGGAGATTTAATTTCAAGCACCGGCAAAATGAGATTGCCTTCGGCGCGCAACGCGACACCATCCTGTTTTTTTACGACGACAAGACAAAGCCACGGGCGCACGATGCCGCTTGGATCTGCTTTTGCGGGTGTTAACAACCAGGGGAAATCGGGCCGGTCAAATTCGATGGCGGGGAAGTAGTTTGGTTCGAAATCGAAAGATAGATGACGCGGCTCGGTGCGAACGATCTGTTGCTGATCGATGCCGGTGACGTCGCCTGGTCCATACAGTCGCACTGTCTGGGTGATAGGGGTGGGATCGTTGTTGACTTGTACATTGACAGAGACTGAGACCACGCCCGGTTGATTCGGACTCCGGTCAGGGATCTGGATACTTGAGGCAGCCCCCTGCCTCACCCATGGTAGAAAGATGTAGTTTGCGTCAGCCATTTCCACTTTGGATTTCTCTGTGCAACCTTTGTGTGCTCTGTGTCTCTGTGGTCGTTATATCGCGCATTCTCATTAACCACAGAGACACAGAGCGCATAAAGGTTGCACAGAGAAGATTTCCATTTACTTAATTTCAACCTTCAAATCAGACGGACGAAGAATTTTTAAACCTTCGGCTTTAACGGGATCTTGTTTTTGCAACTTGCGTAACTCCTGTTCAGCCTCGGAGTACGACAGGGCCTTGCCCGCCGGCGCTCCGGCCAATGACTGCGTTGCAAGACTTTCGGTGGCCACGATGGCCCAACCTTCTTTGGCGACGCGATGTTTCCCGATTACCGTGCGATATCTTGAGGTACCACTGCGACGCAATTCACTGCTGCCGGCGGCGCCGAAGCGTGCCTGTTTCAGGAACTGCACTGCATTCAAGTTATAAAGCTGAGGCTTACCTGTCGTGGTGTTGACCGGATCGGCAGGACGCGGTTCGCCACTCTCCTTATCGATGATCCACGTCTCAAACTGGATCGCGTTGACGTGCAATCGGTCTTCGGCATTACCCGGAATATCAAAAACTGCCGAACCAAAGCTGATACCCGCATCCATCTTTTCAAACGACGGTCGTGAGAGCTTCTGATCGTCGCTCATCTCGGTAAACTGCGCCGGAGCGAAGAAGTCACGCTCGGTATCAACCGTTTGTTGCCGGTTGCCGATGTTGACCTGTGTGATCGCAAACCGCCGCGAGCCGGAAGGCGTGTTTGGACCAAACTTCGAGATATCGAAATTCAAAGGCACAACGGCTTGCTTGATCGTTAATGTACCGAGCGGATGCAGCAGCACACCGCTTGAGGCTCCCGGCTGCTGGCGCAGCGTAACCATCGCGCGTTGCGCATCCGGAAGCTGGCTGCTCCAGTTTGTTGGTTGACTTAATGCCGCACGCAACAAGGGCAAAACTTCAACGGTCTCGGCGGGCGGCGGCAAGGCACCTTTGATCAGCGTCTTGTCAAAGCGAATGGAAACGTCCCACCACAAGATCTCAAACGTCGCCTTGCCCTTGACGTGCAGCGGGCGTGGCCCAGACAGCGAGCCTTCGACGCGAACCTTAAACAAATTTGTATTGCCGCGTTTGAGTTGAACCTGGGCAAAGAAGTCGGCCATGAAGGCGAATGGCGCACGTTGTATCAGGACATCAAATCCGATTTCACCCTGAATGCTGAATCCTGCTCCCGACGCAAATAATTCAGCCCGTGCGCCAAACTGAACCGTGTTGGAAGTGAGCGCGAAATATGCTTCGCAACGCAATCGCGGGTTGTCGCCGGATGAAAGATTGATCGCAACCCGTTTGAGTTTGGGAAAGTTCTCCGGCGGATTGAATGCTGGATGAAAACCACCAATAGCGAGAGCAAAGTTGGGGTTGTCGCCCCACTTCGAACGCATCGCCATCTCGCCACTGATGGCAAAAGTCTTCGCCAAACGCGAATCGTAAAGCGCGGCGTCGATCGACGCGTGTTTCTGATCGAAATCGATGATCCCGATCGCGTCGAGATGGAAGCGAACGAGGTCCTGTTTTTCCGTCGGCAGGATCGACTTGATCTGGCCCATCACGAGCAATCGTGAGCGTGTGCCAAACTCGACCGCGATGCCGAGACTCATCGTGAGGATTGGCGACAGCGGTGAGTCGCCCCACGTGATCTGGACCATCCCGCCGATGAAGTGATGATTTTTCGCCGCCGGAAAAACGGTGCCGAGTGTCGCAAGCAATGCCGGCGCGTTCGCTACCGGATCTTTGGGGAAGAGAATCTTGTCGAGTGTGTGATTCTTGACGCCTTCCTGTAATGCCTTTTCGTTGAAGGTGCGATGGATGCCGAGAATCAGGCCGAGACCCGTGAGCGTAAATCCCAAACCGAGCGGCCACTTAAACTCGGCGGTTAGGATTATGACCATCGAGAATCCCTTACTGCCGTCAGGCAGCTTGGTATTGATCAAACCGATGGCCTTGAGCGTCATGCTGACGCGTTCGAGATTCAGGTTGACGTGAAGCACGCCGGCGTACTGCCCGCGAGCTTTGTCGAATAACAGAAAGCCGCCGCCTTCGACGCCTCTTGCGTCAATCGCAAGGCCGACCCCGTTCGGCGGCCGGAAGCCGATCGAGAAATCCGGTTTCTTCTTCTCCGGAAACTCGACCTTCATCTCAAAGCCGAGACGCTCAACACTGGCGGTGATTGGTCCAAGTTTGAGACCAAGACCAACTGAAATCTCTGTTGTCAGGTGCGGAGGATTTGCTTCCGTAGTGGCAATCAAACTGAGCAGAAGCTGATGAATGATTACGGGCCTGAGTTTTCTCGCGATCGGAATGATTACTTCCAGACCGGTACCACCTTCGACGAAGAGACCGCGATCAGTTGAAAGCCCGATACCGAGATCGAAATTGATGCGTGTTTCGCCTGACGGCAGGATCTCCTTGATAAAGCCATCGCCGTCTTTGCCGCCGGCAATCACCAGCGCGCTGTTTTGCGCGAGCAGCTTGAGACCAGCGCCTTGCGTCGAGATCTCGCCGGTGAATGCCAGACGTTCAAACTCCAGACGCGTGCCTTCGCGATCCGGAATCACGTTTGGCAAACCCGATTCATCCGGTGGTTTCTCGATCGAAACGGTCGCGCTCAGGTCAGTTGGACCACCGGCAATCGGTTTTCCATTCCTGATGAGAAAGTTAACGTTGAGAGGGGAACTGACCGTCGTAATCAGTTTCCAATCGTCGCCGAGGTCAAACTCGAGCTGCGTTGTGCCACCGAAACCGATTAACAATCCCGGATCGCCATGCACGCGCGGCACCCACGTCATGGTGCAGTTGAGCTGACTGTCGAGATCGATCGCCGACGTTGAATCAGTAATACCCTTGATGGCGAAAGTGAAGGTGCGATCGGCGATGGCATCCGCGATTGGTGTGACCGGCACAGGTGGCGGATCCCAGGCGTAAATGCCGTCGGCAATCAACACCGTGTCGCGCTTGCCGAGTGGGCTCGGAGCGTCGATCTGCTTCTTGATCAGTTCCTTTTCAGTGATCGCGAGCAGGATCGCAAAGGGCAGAAACGTGAAATCAGCCAGGCGTTTCGCATCTGCTTCAGTTTCAAGCGGAACATTGTCAGTGAAGTTTTCGAAGAAGTCTTTGATCTTACCGAGCGCGGCCGGCGGATCGCGGAAGGCCAACTCGAGCAGAAAGGCGCCAACTTTCTTGAGACCGTTGGTGAAAGCGACTGAATTGCCTTTGACGAGCGGATCGCTGGTGGCCAGGCTTTCCAGAAAGAAGACTGGCTCTGCGAACCAGTACAGTCGCGGGAAGTTGTGACGCGCATAGTTCGTCACTAACAGTCCCAGAATTGCGTTTGCAATTCCTTCGTCTAACTTTCCGCGTTTGTCAGTGAGATTTGCCAGCGCTTCGATTACCGCAATGATGTCGTCGAGTGTTTCCAGAAACGCTTCGGCAGTCGGATCAACTGCGTCACGATAACGCGCGATGCTGTCGAGCTTGTCTGCCGGCAACTGGACGAGAGTGTCGGCGTCTTCCGGATCGAGACCGAGATCGGCATAGATCGCCTTCACGACATCTTTGTCGGCGAGCGTATCTTGCAGCCACCTGAATGCGTCGACGAAACCGCCGGCCAGTGATTGCAGTGCAGATTTTTTATTCTTCGTCGCCAAACTCGTCCTCGGGTTTCTTCTCTGAGGGACTGTTCAATGGAACTTTATGAAGCGTGAAGAGCGCTGGTTTCTCCAATGTTTCAGCACCGACGAACGGAAACGTCGTATAAAGTTCCTGAATCGCCACCAGCGAATCGCCTTGTCCTTCAAATCTCACTCGGCCCAAATTGTTTGCGAAAAGTATTTGCCGGGAATTTAGTAACTGCGTGAGCTGTTTTGCATGACGGACCATGACGCTGCGATAGCCGTCGAGATTCGGCGTCACGTCACTGTTTGCAGCATTGAACGGTTCGACTTTCGCGTCGTCAGGGCGCTCCTGCTCACCTCGTTCGTCGCGCAAAGCTTTGGCACGCCATTGAAAATCGGGCGAGCGATTTATCCTCGTACCGCCGGGCCAACCTTCGCCGGGAATAAAGATCGGTTCGTGCTTCAGACGCGAAAGTAACGACGATGCGATCTCCTCGTCTTCGGGCAAATCGAGCGGAATCGGGTTGGCGACATTCCAGCCTAAACGTTCAGTGCCGATATCGGCGCGAATAATTCTCTGCGCGGTGGCAAAGGTGCGATCGATAAATCGCAGGTACCACGGCATCACGTTTTTCATGCCGCTTGAAGTGAACTGGGCAAATACCGCCGGCTTGTTATCGCCCTTTTTCCAGTAACTGAGCGACTGGCTGGAACCGTTGTGCACGTCGCCCGATAAGATCACCACGCGGCGATAGGGTTCGATTCGTTTCAGCAACGCTTCAAAAGCATGCGCGTCGAAAGCCCAGGCTTCAATCGCGTCCGGATCGGTGCCGGCCATATCTTTTGTGCCCGCTTGCTTGTCGAGTTTGTTGCGGGCGGTCAGATCAAAGATGCGGTAGACGAGTGGCGCGACGAGCTCGTCGAGTGTCGGTGGTCCAACCACCGGCAACGGCGCGATCAGGACCAGAACTTCCAAACCGGCTTCCAGCGGCCCGGCGGGAATCTGTTCGGCGAGTGCGCTGGCGGAGAGATTGCCCGGTGGTCCAATGCGCGAAACAAAACTGCGGCGCGTGCGATTGTCGATCCCAATTAACAGATGACGTGAACCTTTGACGCTGAAGTGCCACTTGACCGGAGGGATTTCGTTCTCGTTGCGCTGGTGCAGACCCAGCAGGGTATCGATCTTGTTGCCGACGGTTTCATCCGGTCCGTTCACGTTGGGCGGAAAAAGCTTGGTCGATTCGTCGAGCAGGTTCTTGTTGTCGCCTGATTCAAACCTGACCGGATCGTTACCCCAGGCTTGAAACAGCGCATAAGAAACGAGACCGTTGCGCACTATCGTGCGTCCAAGTTTGTTCGTGAGCACACGATCGCGCCACATCGGATTGAGATACCAATCGTCAGTGACTTCGTGATCGTCAAACATCATGTAGGTCGGGACATTCGCGAGCCCGCGTCTTACTTTCGGCAACGCTTCCCAGAGTTGTTTGAAGAGCAGCACTTCGCGCGAAAGTCCTTCGTCGCGGGCTTTAAGGAGGTCTTTCTTTTCTCGCTTCTGTTTTGGTTTGGTTTCGTCAAACGGCGCGGGTAGTTCGACATTCGGACCGAGAATGTTTTGCAACACTGGACCAGACAGTTCGCCGAGACGGAAGAACTGGATGAGAGCATTCTTTTCGGGTTCGCCAATGATGTGTGTTCTCAAGTCGCCGGGCATGAGACCCAGCCATTCAAATGAGAACAAGTCAGTTTTCATCTGTTCTGCCGTCGGTGGTTTGCCGGGCCACGACGCATTGCTCCAAACGAGCAGGTACATCGCACAAAATTCACCGAGCGATAGCAGATGGCTTGATCCGTCTTTGCTCGTCAGCAACGCGTCCTGCAACGTCAAACTAAACCGATAGCCGGGCGGAAAATGTATTTCGTCAGCCGGAAACAGACGATTCAGAGCGGGCAATTCTTCTAGGGGAACCGTTTCTTCTGAAGTGTCGGTGGTGGTGCCGATAAGCTCTTTGCCGACCTTCATGACGATCTTGAGAAACGGAGCATCAACGTCGTCGGCATAAATCTGATCGCCCGAGAGGAGCAACTGGTGCGGGCGGGTTCTGGGATCCGTGCGCGCCGACTCGATAAAGTCGTCAACCCACGCCATTCCATCAGGAACATTTCGATTGATACGCCGGCACGAACCATGCAGAATGCGGAGATCGGAAATCTCGAGCGGCGGCAGCGCGAAGGAGGGCAAAAAGCCTGAAGCGTAACCGAGTGCTAGATTAGGTTTGCCGTCGATGTCGCCGGTGCGCAGTAGTCCCAGCGATTTCAGATCGTGCGTTCCCGAGCTCGTTTGCAACGTGACGTTGTAGGAATAGAGAAGATGTGGCGCGAGAGCTTTTTCTGGAGGAAGCCGGAACGTGGCGATGCCGACATGAAGTTTGTCGCCGATGCGAATCGTGCTGCTGCTATTTGAAAGTGCGTCCTGAATCTCCTGGTTTGCCGGGCCGTTGAAGAGAGGTGAGTTGCTCTCGTCTTTGACGAGGTTGTTCCAGAGTCGGAGTTGAAGTGTTCCAGCTTCGCGTAATGCAACCCAGACCGTGACGAGCGTCGGTTCGACGCGTCGCAGGATCGGTCCGGCTAACATCACTGGAAACGGCATGGTTCAGTTCGTATGCGAGGAAGCTTGCTTGGGGGAAGGGCAATACTACCACGGAGACATCAATCTAAAGATGATAATCAGATTGCACGTCTCATTCCGTTGATAAAGATCGCTGAATTCATAGTTTTAGTTGAGTGGAGTGTCTACAGTCGTATTCAGTTGTCGCTTGTGATGTCTTCAATGGGCGACACCTTTTGTATTATCTTGTCTATCTTGTTAATGATGTAAATCCTGTTAACAAGATTTACATGATTAACAGGATTCACAAGATAAATTCTTAACTGCTGAGACAAATGACCCTACTTCTCGGAATCGATCTTTCGACCACCGGCGCAAAAGCCCTGCTTATCGATCGCGAAGGTCGCGTGGTTAGTAGCGCGACGACGGCGCTCAATCTTTCCACCCCATTTCCACTCTGGTCGGAACAGGATCCACACGAGTGGTGGACGGCGACTGCAACCAGCATCAAGCAGGCGCTCGCTGATGCGAATGCATCCGGCGCTGACGTCGCCGCAATCGGTTTGACCGGACAGATGCACGGGCTGGTCCTGCTCGACGCTGAAGGAAATGTCTTACGGCCTGCCATTCTCTGGAATGATCAGCGATGCGGAGCCGAGTGTGACGAGATACGCGCCCGCGTTGGTCGTGAAGAGTTGATCCAGATCACCGGCAACGATGCGCTCACTGGATTTACTGCGCCAAAGATTCTCTGGGTTGAACGACACGAGCCCGAGGTCCATAGCCGCATCCGTCACATACTCCTTCCCAAAGACTACATTCGGTACAAACTCACCGGCGGACTGGCAATGGACAAAGCCGATGGCTCCGGAACGATGCTTTTCGATCTACGCCAACGCACCTGGTCGTCGGAACTGCTCAACACGCTCAACATCTCTGCTGACTGGCTGCCACCAACGTTTGAAGGTCACGAAGTTACGGGCGAAGTAAGTAATGAAGTAGCAGCACTAACCGGTTTACGTTCCGGTACTCCGGTCGTGGCAGGCGGCGGCGATCAAGCGGCGCAGGCTGTTGGCACCGGCGTGGTGCGTCCGGGAACGATCGCCGTAACGTTGGGAACTTCGGGAGTAGTGTTCGCCGCAACCGAGTCTGCGTTAATTGACCCGGAAGGAAGGCTTCATGCTTTTTGTCACGCGGTTCCGGAACGCTGGCACTTGATGGGAGTAATGTTGAGCGCAGCCGGGAGTCTTCAGTGGTATCACGACAAGTTTGCGCGCGAACGAAGTTTCAACGATATCGTTACCGAAGCCGCCGGGGTTCCGGCGGGAAGTGAAGGACTCGTATTCCTGCCTTACCTGAGCGGCGAACGCACACCTCATCCCGATCCGCTCGCGCGCGGCGCCTGGATCGGATTGACTACGCGTCACGGTCAAGCTCACTTAACACGCGCGATACTCGAAGGGGTGGCGTTTGGTCTGAACGACATGCTCGGCTTGATGAAGAATGCGGGTTTGGGCTCAATCGATCAGATTCGTGTATCCGGAGGTGGCGCGAAGAGCTCTTTATGGCGACAGATTCTCGCGGATGTCTTTGCGGCTGAGTTAGTCACTGTCAATACTACTGAAGGCGCTGCTTACGGAGCGGCACTTTTGGCTGGCGTCGCTGCAGGTGTTTGGCCGGATGTTGATACGGCTTGTGCGCAAACGATCGTGGTCACCGATCGTGTCACTCCACACGAGGAAACTGTTGAGACGTACGGCGCCGTTTATCAGCAGTATCAGAGCCTTTATCCCACGCTGAAAAGCACCTTCCACGCTCTATCGGAAATTTCGTTATAACTGCTTCTCTGTGCAACCTCTGTGTCTCTGTGGTTATTGTAACGCGCAAACCCTTAACCACAGAGACACAGAGAACACAGAGGTTGCACAGAGAAATCAAAGCAACACCGTTAGTAGCGACTCACGTCAGCCACCGCCGTGCGGATCTTCGAAGGCTTGCCGAATTCTGTCCACGCGAAGTGAACTTCTTTTCCCAGCAACGCCATCCGTGGAAAGCCACTCGATCGCGAGATATCTGTCTTGGCGATAACCGTGGCGGGACCAGCGCGGCCATCGATTTGGACGCGTCGCACCTTGATCGCACCACCTTCCGCGTTGCCTGAAAGCCAGCAGACGAGTGCGGAGTTGTCAGGCAGTAGTACTACATCCACGCGTCCTTGCGTTTCGCCTTCGTCAACCGGAATCGGAGCGCCGAACGTAGCGCCCGCATCAGTTGAGAAGGCGACTTTTACCGCCGGATTCGCGTTTGCGCCGGTGAACCAGGCAACGGCAAGGTTGCGATTTGTCGCTGCGACTGCCGGACCATTTACCGGACAGCCGTTGAGTTGCCAGTTGTCGGCATGGACGGGTTGAGACGAGGCCCACACACCTTTGTTTTGGCGTACAGAATAAATGTCGCGCACTTCAGTCTGCGAACGATCGCGATAGACGGCAAACACACCTTCGTTGGTCACAGTTGCTGACGTTTGACAGCATTCGCAAACACGTTCGTCCAGTTGCGCTTCATCCGATATCTTTCCGTTCGCGTCGATCGCGGCATAGCGCAAAGTCATACTGACTGGAAGTGGATTGTCTTCTTCGTGGTCCTCTTTCATACCACTCATGTTGCGACCGTCGAGCCAGATCGCGCCGAGACGGCCGTCGTTTAGTGGAATCAAAGAGACGAAGCCATGCTCGGTTTGAGTGTTGTCGAGATGAGGGACGATTGGCTTCGTCCAGGTGTTTCCGGCATCGTGTGAGAGAGATAAATGTACGTTGTATGCGTAAGTTGCAGCGCCGTTTTTAACTAACCAGTGTGCGGCGAGGGAGCCGTCTTTCAGTGCGATTACAGAAGGGAAGTCAGCCCAGTTGATGAACCAGTTGTCACCGGTGGCGACGGTTTGAGTTTCGGTCCATGCGGTTTGATTGCGAGTGGCGGTTTTTAGCGTGTAGCGTTTGTCATCCAGTTTTTCTACCCAGCTAAGAATGATGCGACCGTCGGGCGTGGTGGTTAATTCCGGCTCGCGTGCGTCGCCGGTTGCGGGTGATGCCGTTTCGCGGATGACGAGGATGGGTTCAGAGGCTTCAAGTTGCGGTGGATCTGTTGGGCGCGTGCAAGCGGATGCGAAGATTGTCAGTACAACCATCGATATTTTAATGGGCCATCGCATGTTTACGGAGTGCTAACAATAGCAGATTTATTGAAATGGGCGCCTCCTTGGAGTGCGGCGGCTTGACGCCGCTTTGGTCTGATCGAGCCCGATCGTGGTACCAAAGCGGTGCCAAGGCACCGCACTCCAGGGAGGCGCCTGAACTACTCAACCTATCTCACGCACTGCCGCGGACGCATCACGTTCGCGAAGATGTAGTTCGCAACGTTTTGGCCCACTGACTGCCCCGCCACGTTGTCGAACCGGTAATGGATACCACCATAAATCCGTGCTTCTGCTTCTTCGTCAGCCATTGCGCCAAAACCTGCGTAGGAACGAGTAGCGCCACCGGCACCTTCCCACGTATGTTGAAACGCAATGTCGTCACGTCCGAAGAACAGTGCAAACATCGTCGATTGCGAAGTGCCAATCGCCGCATTGTTGCCCGCATAACTCGGATACGGCGGACTGGCAATCAACGATGACCAGTTCGCATCCTGTGTTGTGCTTGCATTGCCATCTTCATCAGCACGACGAATCGCGGTTACCGGGCGCCACAAACCATACACAAACTTGCTGGCAAACGTGGTTTGCAGCGCGTCGTGTAGCGACATGTTGATTAAGGCAAACAAGCGCGCCTTCTCGACAGTCGTCAGGTTACGAGAAACCGAAACAGAACGCGCAACATTGTTCCAGACAAACAGGAAGTTCGTCGGCGTGCCGACAGCGGCCCACAACTGTGCGACTTTTGTTTGATCCGCCGTACGAGTGGCGCTGCCAACCGATCCAATTTCCTTAATCTCGTTGAGATCTTTGGCGTATAGCTCACTTGTCATCGCCGGTGGCGGGTTTGGCTGGAACTGCGTGCCCGAGGTGATACCAAACGGAATCACTGAACCATAGTGCGTAAACTGCGCGGCAGCATTCGTTGGCGGTGTCGGCTGCCAGTTTCCTGGTGTTGCCGGAAGACTGTACGCCGGTGGGGTAACGTTCCAGCCGTCGTTTTCCCGAGCGGCTAAAAGCCGCTCGGCCACTATCTCTCCTACCCTGGTCCCTTGTTTTGCTCGATTCTCGTTAATTCCCATCAGCGAGATCGCGAGCTCCGCATCGAAGATTGCCACGCGTGTTGGATACAAGGCGGCCAAAACGTCGTGAGCTGCCTGCGCCGCCGCGGCTTCGATCGAAGCATTCGGCGAACCCGGAATGTCAGTCAAATAAGGCGTGTGACTGCCTTCGATCGAATTGACCGCGTCGAACATTGCCGCGTGCATCATGGCGTAACTGCGCACGGGCATGATGGTCGCGGGTTGCTGACCGGGGGTCCGAACCGTTTCCATTAGTACGCGGTTCCACTGCAAAACTACGTCGTTCGCCACGGTCAGGTTATGGTTGAACGCCCAGGCCGGCGCCTGGGTGCAGATAAAAATGGCTAAAGTAAGAAGCCCAATAAGAAATTGTTTGCGATTCATTTTCCTTTTCCTTCCGTCAATTTCGCTGCATTGGTGCAGCCAAATATTCAGCGTTAGAATGAGCGAGTTTTTGCGCCTTCCAACCTGTGTGTTAGGTCGCCCGCTCGATGCTGCGGAAGTTAGGCGAGGGCGGGAAAAAAGTACTTAGAAATCCACTGAATTTTTCTGAAAGAGTTTCTGAAAGCCAGAATGTCCGAGGAAAACAGGCATTTTTACGACTTTGGACCGTTTCGACTCGACCCGGTGAAACGCCGACTTTCACGGGATGAAGAGGCGATCCGGCTCACGCCCAAGGCGTTTGACCTGTTGCTGGTGCTGGTTGCGGAGGCGGGTCGGACGGTCGAGAAGGATGAATTGCTGGAGCGGGTGTGGCCGGACACGGCGGTTGAGGAAAATAATCTCAACCAGAACATTACGGCGCTGAGAAAGTCGCTGGGAGATAGCCGGCAGGAGAGCCAGTACATCGCGACGATTCCGGGAGTGGGGTACCGGTTTGTAGCGGCGGTGACGAGGGGCGAGGGAGAAGAACTCACGCCGCGACGCAGCGGCGCGGCGGAAGAACAGGCAGTGGACGGTCAAGGTGAGCTCGCTGCCCCAGCGCCGAGAAGATGGTTTAGGTATGCGTTAGTGATTGCCATTACTTTGTTAGTGGCGGCGATTGCCTATGCTCTTTACACGCGAGAGAAGCCGGCCCCTGCAATTTCGTCAATCATGGTTTTGCCGTTGGAGAACATTTCCGGAGATCCGGCGGAGGAGTATTTCGCTGACGGCATGACGGACGCACTCATCGGTGACCTCGCGAAACTCGGCGGCCTGCACGTTATCTCGCGCACTTCGTCGATGCACTATAAAGGCACGAAGAAGCCGCTTCCCGAAATTGCCAACGAGATAAAGGTCGATGCGATTGTTGAAGGCACGGTGCAACGTTCGGGCGATCGGGTAGTGGTTCGGGCGCAGTTGATCCACGCCGCCAGTGACCGGCATCTCTGGGTCAACACTTACACGCGCGACGTGCGCGACGTGCTCGATCTACAAAGTGAAATCGCGCAAGCGATTGCTCGCGAAGTGCAAATCCAGATGACCCCAGCCGAGCAGGCGCGTTTTACTGCGCATCGTCCGGTGCGACCAAAGGCTTTCGATCATTATCTTCAGGGTCGTTTTCTCTACTGGAATAAACGTACTGAGGAAAGTCTGAATAAGGCTGTCGAACATTTTCAGTCCGCGATTAAGGAAGACTCGAGTTACGCGCAGGCTTACGTAGGCCTGGCGGATTGCTACACCGCGATGGGCACAGTTCAGGTTGGTTCGTATCCGCCTATGGAAGGCCGCAAGCGTGCCGAGGAAGCAGCTAAGAAAGCACTCGAGCTCGATAGCGGTTTAGCCGAAGCGTACAGTTCACTGGCGCAGGTCAACCATTTCAACTGGAACTGGCCCGCGGCCGAAGAAAACTTCAAACGCGCTGTGGAACTCAATCCGAATTACGCGAACGCGCTTAACTTTTACGCCAGCTATCTGATGTCGCGCGGCCGGGTTGATGAATCGATTGCCGCCTCGACGCGCGCTCGCGAACTCGATCCATTTTCACTCTCGATCAGTGCGCAACGAGGATTTCTGCTCGAGAACGGGCGTCGGTACGACGAAGCGATCGCGCAACTCCACGCCGTGATCGCCATGGATCCGAATCACTATCAGGCTTACTGGGTCCTTGGTCACACGTACGTCGCAAATAAACAGTTTGACGAAGCGATCAAGGCTTCCGAGAAAGCAGTCGAGTTATCGCAACGGGCGCCTGGCGCGCTGGGGATTCTGGGACTTGCATACGGCGTCGCCGGGCGTAAGGCCGACGCAACGAAGATTCTCGATGAACTGCTGGCATTGAATAAGACGCGTTACGTCACGCCGGCAGCTTTCATCAACGTTTACATTGGTCTCGGCGATCACGAGCAGACGTTCGTTTGGTTGGAAAAGGCATATCAGGAGAAATCAAACTTCGTCGCCTTCCTGAAGGTCTTTCCAATCCTCGATCCGATCCGCTCCGATGCCCGATTCGATGACTTTTTGCACCGGGTAGGATTATGAGCCACGGATTTACGCGGAAAATCACGGATCAAGCATTCTACCTGGTTGTCTGATCCGTGATTTTCCGTGTGGATCCGTGGCCTAATATCTGATTGACAGGGGCACCCTTGACCGTTTTTAATTAGCCACCCCCTGAGTAGCTCAACTCCCCGGTTGTTTGCAGCAGCATGTCCAAACCGGCTACAGCCAAAAAACGTTCGTCGAAGCGTGTCTCGCGGAAGACTGCGCCGAAGTCTGCCGATCTGAGCTTTCTCAGTGGCGGCGGAGAGATGGGCGAACGCATGCGCGCCTTCGACTGGTCCAGCAGCCCCGTCGGGCCCGCCGCCGATTGGCCGCAGTCACTCAAAACTGCCGTCTCGATCTGCATCGGTTCGCGTTATCCAATCGTTCTCTGGTGGGGACATCCGCAATACACGATGTTCTACAACGACGGTTACATCCCAGTTCTCGGTGTGACCAAACATCCCGGCTGGTTGGGAAGATCCGGGCAGGAGTGTTGGAAAGAGATCTGGTACACGGTTGGTCCAATGCTCGACAGTGTGTTCGAAACCGGTATCCCCACCTGGTCGGAAGATCTGCTGCTGGTAATGGATCGCAATCTCCCGCACGAAGAAACTTACTTCACTTTTTCTTACAGTCCGATTCGCGGCGATAACAAAGTCGATGGCATCTTTTGCGCCTGTTATGAAACTACCGGACGCGTGGTTGGAGAACGTCGACTCCAAACGCTTCGCGACCTCGGTCGCTCTGTCATCGGCATGAAGTCCGCGGAAGATGCTTGCAAGACGACGGTAAAGAGCCTGGCGGTTAATCCTTACGACGTGCCTTTTGCCCTCGTTTACCTGCTTGACGAGGACGAGACTCAAGCAAGTTTAGTAGCGGCAAGCGGGTTGGCTGAAGGTACGACGGCGGCGCCGTTGCGACTGGAGATGACTGCGCCCGCTACACAAGTTTGGCCGTTGACCCAGGTTTTTGAGAACAATGCGGCAGCGGTCGTTTCGGATCTCGAGGAGCGTTTCACCACGTTGCCCGGTGGACCATGGCCTGAATCATGCAAAGAAGCCCTCGTGCTGCCGATTGCCGCTTCGGGTTATGCAAAACCGACGGGCTTTCTTGTGGTTGGATTTAGCCCGCGACGTATCATTGATTCCGAATATCGAAGTTTCTTCGACCTGATAGTCGGGCATGTCAGCACTGCGATCTCCAACGCGCGCGCGTATCAGGAAGAACGCAAACGCGCCGAGGCGCTCGCTGAAATCGATCGTGCCAAAACTACTTTCTTCTCCAACGTCAGTCATGAATTTCGCACCCCGTTGACACTCATGCTTGGCCCGCTTGAAGAAACTCTGGCGGGAACCGATCTAACCCCGCAAACTCACGAACGTCTCGACGTCGCTCATCGAAACACTGTTCGCCTGCTCAAGTTGGTCAATACGTTGCTCGATTTCTCACGTCTCGAGGCTGGTCGTGTCGACGCGGTTTTCGAAGCCGTTGATCTTTCACACTTAACGGTTGAACTTTCGAGTGTGTTTCGATCGGTAATCGAGAAAGCCGGATTGGAGTTAACAGTTGAGTGTTCACCGATCGAAGCGACAGTTTATGTGGATCGCGAGATGTGGGAGAAGATCGTGTTCAATCTTCTTTCCAATGCTTTCAAGTTCACCTTTGAAGGAACGATTCAAGTCAGTTTGCGAGAAGGCGTGGATGGTGTTGAACTCGAAGTGAGTGACACCGGCACGGGGATTCCAGCCGATGAGTTATC
The DNA here is from genome assembly GCA_963708055.1 of uncultured Acidobacteriota bacterium. Lineage (GTDB taxonomy): Bacteria > Acidobacteriota > Blastocatellia > Pyrinomonadales > Pyrinomonadaceae > PSRF01. The sequence continues at coordinate 6,563,959 of OY970193.1, forward strand.
ACACCTCTTTGAACGTTTTCATCGAGTCAAAGGTGCTCGTGGCCGCAGTTATGAAGGATCGGGAATTGGTCTGGCACTGGTGCAGGAGTTGGTCAAACTTCATGGCGGCGCGGTAGGTGTCAGAAGCGAAGTCGGACGCGGAAGCACCTTCACCGTCATCATTCCCACCGGTTCCGCGCATCTGCCGGCCGATCGACTCGGCGCCGCCCGCCGGCTCGCCTCAACCGGGTTACACAGCGACGCGTACGTTAATGAAGTATCAAGATGGCTGCCTGACAACGGTAGCCATCTTGATACGTTTTCTCCAATTGCGTCCGTACCGGCAGACCCTCTGTTGGACCAAACACGTTCTCGCATATTGCTGGCAGACGACAACGCCGACATGCGTGAATATCTGCGACGTTTGCTCGCGACAAAGTACGAAGTTGAGGTCGTGGCTGATGGTGAAGCCGCTCTCAACGCCGCCAACCGGCAGTCGTTCGATCTGGTTTTGTCTGACGTGATGATGCCGAAGCTCGATGGCTTCGGTTTGCTGAAGGCGCTCCGCGCGGAAGAGAAAACAAAGACGCTTCCGGTGATATTGCTTTCGGCTCGTGCGGGAGAAGAGTCGCTCGTGGAAGGCATGAGCGCCGGCGCTGACGATTATCTGATCAAGCCGTTTTCCGCACGTGAATTGATGGCTCGGGTCGAGGCGCATTTGAATCTGCAACGAGTGCGTCGCGAGTCAGAAGAGGCGGTGTTGGAGTTGATGGCGCGCGAGAAAAAAGCGCGCGCGAGTGCAGAAGTTGCGAATCGAGTCAAAGACGATTTTCTGGCATTGCTATCGCACGAACTTCGCACGCCACTAAATGCGATTGTGGGCTGGTCGCATCTGCTGAAGAAGGGCAAGCTCAGCGATAGTGATCGCGAAAGAGCGGTCGAGGTCATTGAACGCAACGCGATTGCTCAACGCGCGATCATCGATGAGTTGCTTGATATCTCACGCATCATGAGTGGCAAGTTGACGCTCGAACCGAAACCCCTCGAGCTTCCCTCGGTAATCGAAGCGGCCGTCGATGCGATTCGACCCGCCGCTGAATTGAAGAACATTCAGATTGTTACTGTGTTTGATCCACAGGCCGGATTGGTAATGGGCGAAGCCGTGCGTTTGCAACAGGTATTCTGGAATCTGCTCTCGAACGCGGTGAAGTTCACTCCGAACCACGGGCGGATCGAAGTTGAACTGAAAGTCACCGGGAAAAATCTGGAGTTGATAATCAGAGATTCGGGCGATGGCATCGACCCCGAGTTTCTGCCGTTTATCTTTGAACGCTTCAGGCAGGCGGATACGTCGTCAAAGCGGATCCATGGGGGTCTCGGGCTGGGGCTCTCGATTGTCAACAGTTTGGTCTCGATGCATAAAGGCGAGATTCGCGCGGCCAGCGATGGCAAAGGCAAAGGTGCGACGTTTACTGTCACGCTGCCTTTGATCGCCATGGCGGAACCGGAAGATCTCGAACGTGGTGACGTAAGCACGCATTTGCTCAGCTTGCGTTGGCAACAGAACACTGAAAAAGGTAATGATTTAAGACCGGATTTGTTGAGCGGTCTGCGCGTGCTCACGGTTGACGATCAGCAGGATACACGCGAGTTGATCACGGTTGCGCTTTGCCGTTACGGCGCCGAGGTGAGAGGCACCGACTCCGCTTCAGCAGCGCTCCAAATGATCGCCGACTGGCGACCGCATGTCGTCGTTTCCGACATCGGCTTGCCGGAAATGGATGGTTACGATTTTATGCGCCGGTTGCGTGAGATCGAAGGCGATGGTGAACGCATTCCCGCGATTGCCGTAACCGGATATGCCGGCGCGCTTGATGAATCGAAGGCACTCAACGCCGGTTACGAAGTACATCTCTCGAAACCAATCGAGTTGATTGAGTTGGCGAACGCCGTCGCGAAACTCTCTCGCCGGGCTTAGTTACCTCAAGGTAACGTCTTGACCCGCTCGCGCACACTGATTAAGTTGTGCGCCATGAAATACCTCTTTGTAACGTTCTTCCTCTGCATCGTCTTCAATCCATTACAAACTTTTGCGCAAAGAGATGGCCGGCACGATTTCGATTTTGAGATTGGAAGCTGGAAAACTCACCTGAAACGTTTGCAGCGCCCGTTAAGCGGTTCAACGACGTGGGTGGAGTATGAGGGGACGACCGTGGTGCGCAAGATCCTTGATGGACGGGCCAATATTGTCGAATTGAAAGTTTCTGGACCAGCGGGAAAAATCGAGGGGCTCAGTTTGCGGCTGTACAATCCGCAATCGCGGCAGTGGAGTTTGAACTTTGCGAACATCGTTAGCGGAACACTTAGCCCGCCAACGTTCGGAGAGTTTAAGGATGGACGCGGGGAGTTTTACAACCAGGAGACGTTGAATGGCCTTGCGATCCTGGTGCGGTTTGTGATTACGAAGATCACGGATGATTCGTATCGTTTCGAGCAGGCGTTTTCTGATGATGGTGGGAAGACGTGGGAGGTTAATTGGATAGCGGTGGATACGCGTGTCAGAGGTTGAATGGATAAAGATTTACAAGATTTTCAGGATTAACAAGATTATCAGTGGGCACAAGTTGACTGATTGAAATCTTGTAAATCCTGAAAATCTTGTAAATCCTTATCCAACTAACTGCATCAACCGCGCCAGCTCCGTCGCTGTTTGCGGCCGATCATCCGGTTCCTTCGCGAGCGCGTGCATAATCCCCAGCGACACGCGGCGCGGTATTCCGAGTGACTCCGCAAACGGCGGCGGCGGTTCCTGAAGGTGCCGGTTAATCACCCCCGAAACAGTTGGTGCTTCAAACGGCCGTCGCCCCGACAACATCTCGTAGAACATCGCGCCGAGACTGTAAACATCCGACCGCGCATCCAGTGGTTCACCTAAACATTGCTCCGGCGACATGTAGAACGGAGTTCCAACCACGGCTCCGGTTGACGTCGCACCCGCATCGGCAAGCAGCTTCGCCAATCCGAAGTCAACCACTCTCACACTCTCAACTTCGAAATCGTCTTCCGGTGCGACCACGAGGATATTCTCAGGCTTGAGATCGCGATGGACCACGCCCTGGCGATGTGCTGAACCCACCCCGCCACAAATCCCACGCATCAATCGCACGCCACGTTCAACCGAGAAGCGATTCTCGCTTCGTAACAATTCACGAAGCGGCGTTCCTTTCACAAACTCCATGACGATGTAAGCGGGAGCGTGCGCGTCGTCAGTTTCACCAAAATCGTGAATGGTGATGACGTTTGGATGATGAAGCATCGCCGCGGCGCGCGCCTCGCGCCGAAAACGCCCAAGAGCTGCTTCGTCTTTGACAAACTTGCCGGTCAGAATCTTGACGGCTACCGAGTCGCCGATGTGCAGGCGTCGAGCGCGATAGACCACGCTCATGCCGCCTTCGCCGAGACGCGCGATCAGTTCATACTTGCCATCGATCCGATGACCGATCAACGGGTCCGGATTGGCCAGTTGAATCGTCGGCAGGGCAGAGTTGAAATGACTTTCGTAGTATGGGTGGGCAGTGTCGCCGGGTAGAGTTAACGGTGAACCACAATCGGCGCAAAACATCGCCTCTTTGTTAAGAAACAGTTCGCACGCCGCGCAGAATGGATTCTTGCTTCGCAACGCGGCTAGTAAACGATCGAGTTCATCTTCAATGGCGTCAACACCCTGCGCCCCAGTTGCCGAACTGTGAATCTCTCCGTCGTGATCGAAAAGGAAATAGGCAGGTAAATCATCCGGTTCCTGACAAACCTTGTGATCGTTGTCGAGTACGCAGGGTTCGGTGAGATTCAGCCTCGCGATGGCGTCACGAACCGCACGCGGGTCTTTTTCGGCGTCGGATTGCGGCACGTGGACCGCAACAACGCGCACGCCTTCACGTTTACGCTGTTCGCGCAACTGGGCCACCTGGGCCAGGTTGGTCTTTGATGTTTCGGAGCTGATGGACCAGAAGTGGACCAGGGTGGGATGGCCCTTCGTGTCCCGCGCGCTGATGCGCTGATTCAACCACTCCGTAGCTAACTCGAACGAGGGTAACTGGAGTTCAACCTTCATCTCGCTCCATGTAGTCGGGGTCTCAAACAGACAAAGTGCAAACGGGGGATTATTCTTATTCCTCTGAAGTCGTCGGATCGATAATCGTTTTTACCTGCGACACACGATTCGCCGGAAATCCGCCGCGACGCGCATGTTCCAGAATCATCTCTTCATTCGGCGCGACGTAAACACAGTAGATCTTGTCATCAGTGACGTAGCTGTGCACCCATTGAATCTGTGGTCCCATTTCATTCAAGACGCCGCACGATTGCTGCGATAAAGCCTTTAACTCCGTCGGGGTCATGTTGCCTGCTCCCGGTACTTCTCGTTCGATAACGTATTTTGGCATATATATCTCCTCAAATTTTTTGACTTGGGTTTTGGTATTAGTGCGGCGGCGGCTTTGGCCTCTTGCATGAAACGATGCAAACAATCCGGGGGAAGTTCCTGGGCTAAAACGAAGCGCCGCGTATTGTAGCGCAGGCTTGTGAGGCGAGCAAAGTGTGTAGTTTGATTTGGAATCAGGTAACGTAGGCGGAACTATTTGGAGCGAGGAGAAGCTGAGCCGATGAGCGAACTATCATCACGATTCTGGCGAGCTGCGATCACGGGTGGAATCGGTTTTTGTGTTGCTAGTTTGATAGTGTTTGCGAGCGTTGCATTTGGTGAGCGCTGGATGTACCGGACGCTTGGGTTGAGCGGCGCTTATGTGGTTTGGACGGTGGGTTTCATTGTGCTGGGCGGTGCTGTTTTCGGTCCGCTCGTCGCGAACAGTCGCTGGCGATTGCCGAAGTTTTATTTGCTCTTTGGGTTGGCGTTTTTCGCTTACGCCGTAGGTTGGGTGGCTGCGTATTTCACTCTGCGTAACGCGGCAGGCGAGTGGGTCGGTTCGCTCGCAGGTTCGATCTTAATGGCCGTGATCTTTGCGTTGGGATTCGGAGCCTCGCGTTTGATCTTGAAGTTATCTCTGCTCTTGTTTGTCACCAACTCCGCCGGCTACTTCATCGGCTCATTCCTCAACGATCAAATAGGCGGCCGCCCCGGCATGCTCCTGTGGGGAGTCGCCTACGGCCTCTTCCTCGGCGCCGGCATCGGCGGTTCACTCTATTTAGTTCAGGAGAGAAAATCTTAACCACGGATTACACGGATTATTTTACGGATTCATTTAATAGGAAAATCCGTGTTATCCGTGGCTAATGATCTCTGCGAGTTTGCTGGCATCGATGTTGCCGCCGGAGATGATGCAGGCGATTTTGCCGGGGCCGGTGTTGCCGGAGAGGGCGCAGGCGACGGGACAGGCGCCGGCGCCTTCCGCGATGACGCGATTGTGTTGGACCATGAGGCGCAGGGCGTTGGCGACGGAAGCGAGATCGGCGACGAGTGCGCCGTCAACTAAACGACGCGCGCGTTCGAACATCTGCGGAAAAACGCCTTTGGCGCCGATGCCGTCGACCCATGATGGTTGGTAATCGATCTGGGTAGGGATACCGGCGGCCATCGACGCTGAGAATGGCGCCGCGGTTGAAACTTCCGCCGTGTAGATCCTGCACGCAGGACGCAATGCACGCATCGCCGAAGCGATTCCACAGGTGAGCCCGCCGCCTCCCCAGGGAATTACAACTGCATCAACGTCCGGAAGGTCTTCCAAAATCTCGATCGCGATCGTTCCGTTGCCCGCCATCACATGCCTGTCGTCAAACGCGTGAATAAATCTTCCTTCAACACCCGGATACGAACGCTCTTCAAACGCACGCCACCACTCTTCAAATGAAACTTTGATTACACGTCCGCCAAGTCGTTCGATCGCATCGATCTTCGTCGCCGGTGCAGTCGCAGGAGCGATCACCGTGCAGGGAATATCTAACTTACGCGCGCACCATGCAACACCCTGCGCCATGTTACCCGCCGAAGCGGTTACAACTCCGTGTTCGAGCTGCACGGCGTCAAGGTGCGCCATCGCGTTTGCCGCGCCACGAATCTTAAAAGATCCGATTGGTTGGAGATTCTCCAATTTCAAGTAGATCTCGGTTGGTCCATCTGAAACATTCAGACGGATCAGTGGTGTGCGAAGCGCCGCATTCGCGATCGCGCGTTGCGCATTTCTTATTGCAGATAAAGGAATTAGAGTCACAGATTTTGCAGCTTACAATGTTTATTGACTTTCCGACTACTCAAGAGTAAAAGTTCTGCCACCTTCGATATTCCAACTCCAGGAGAACGATCATGAAATCCCTAGCTACAGCTCTGACGCTTCTTGTTATTTTTGCGGTCACCGCCACCGCGCAAACCTGGGATCCCGAACTGCATTTGAAGTTCAAAGCTGTCGGCACACCGCGCGTTTCTCCTGACGGTAAACGAGTGGTCTATGCCGTCAACGAAGCGGTCATGACTGCTGATAAGAGTGAGTTTGTAACTCAGATTTGGATGGCCAACATCGCCACCAAACAGAGTGTGCAACTTACGTATGGCGAGAAGTCGTCGACCAATCCGAAATGGTCGCCGGACGGCAATTGGCTCGCGTTTACATCCAACCGCAAAGACAATCGGAACCAGCTCTACTTGCTGAATCTCAATGGCGGTGAAGCCGAACCAATGACTGACGGCAAGAGCGGCGTAGGAAATTTCAATTGGTCGCCTGATGGTCGCTGGATCGCCTACACGATGACGGATTCAAAGACTGACGAAGAAGAGAAGAACGACAAGGGCAAGAATGATTTCCGCTGGATCGATGAGACGGTGAAACTCGCGCGTTTGTATGTGTTGCCGGTCCAAAAGGATGGCAACGGCAAACGCGAACCACGCAAACTGACGACTGCCAGTTACCACGTTGAAGACTTCGATTGGTCCAACGACGGTTCGCGTATCGCTTTTGGCCATGTGAAGACGCCGTTGGCAAACGATTGGCCCACCTCGGATGTTTCGATCGTCGAAGTTGCCAACGGCAACGTCACGGTGCTTGCTAATTCGGCCGCAGCGGAAACGTCGCCGGTTTATTCTCCGGATGGAAAATCAATCGCAGTGTTGGCGAGCGATGTTCCGGCGCGTTGGGCGCAGAGTGGTTCGATCCAGATCTACCCGGCGAGTGGCGGACGGCCGAAGAATCTCACCACCTCATTTGATGCGCAACCGTTTATTGCCGGCTGGTCCAGCGATTCAAAACGCATCTATTTCAGCGAACCGAAAGGAACCGGCACGCAGGTTTATTCATTTGACGTCGCCGCCAATCGCATTTACGAGATCAAAGTCACGCCGGCCGTGCTCGGCGGTGTGAATCTCAATCGAGCCAGTACAACCTTCGCTTTCGTCAGACAAACGTCCGACACGCCTGGTGATGTTTACATCGCGGCCGTCAATGATTTCACCCCCGTGCAAATCACGACTGCAAACGCAGGCTTGAAAATGCCCGCGGTGGGACGCACTGAGGTTATCACCTGGAAATCGAAAGATGGAAAACAGATCGAGGGATTGCTGACGTATCCGGTTAATTATCAAGCCGGACAACGTGTGCCGATGATTCTGAACATCCACGGTGGACCAGCGGGCGTGTTCCAGCAGACCTTCCTCGGCGGACGAGGTTCTTATCCGCTCGCGACTTTCTCTTCGCATGGATATGCGATCCTGCGTCCGAATCCGCGTGGCTCGAGTGGTTATGGCACGGAGTTTCGTCGTGCAAATCTCAAAGACTGGGGCTTTGGTGATTACCAGGATCTGATGACGGGAGTCGATCGCGTGATCGAAATGGGTGTTGCGGATCCGGAGCGTTTGGGTGTGATGGGTTGGAGCTACGGCGGTTTTATGACGTCGTGGGTCGTCACGCAAACCGCGCGTTTCAAAGCCGCATCAGCAGGCGCGCCGGTAACGAATCTGATGAGCTTCAATGGAACGGCGGATATTCCGGCGTTTATTCCTGACTATTTCGGTGGGCAGTTCTGGGAAGTGATGGACCTTTACCAGAAGCACTCACCAATCTTCAACGTCAAGAGCGTTACGACGCCGACGATGATTCAACATGGCGAGGCAGACGTACGCGTTCCGATCTCGCAGGGTTATGAGTTTTACAACGCGTTAAAAGTGAAGGGTGTGGCCACGCGAATGCTCGTGCTCCCGCGCCAGCCGCACGGACCAAACGAGCCAAAGATGCAATTGATCACGATGAAGTCGAACCTCGAGTGGTTTGAGAAGTACATCGGCTCGAAACGCGAGACTTCACGCAACTAAAGCCGGCGCGAGCCCGCGGAGCGGTAACGCGCCTGTTTTTGGGAAGCTCAAGGCAGACGGCGAGCCCGCGGAGCTGGTAACGCGCCTGTTTTAGAAGCTCTCAAGGCGGAACGCCGAGCCCGCGGAGCTGGTAACGCGCCTGTTTTTAGGGAAGCTCAAGGCGGACGCCGAGCCCGCGGAGCGGGCGAAAGCATAAAGCCTGGGGCGCAAGCCCCAGGAACAGAACCGAAAAAACGTTTGAGCCCGCGGAGCGGGCGACAGCCCTGGGAATGTAGGCGCTGTCGCCCGTTTCACGGGCTCCAATTTCTTAACTAACCATTGATCCTGGGGCTTGCGCCCCAGGCTTTATGCTTTCGCCCGTTTCACGGGCTCGCCGTCCGCACTTAAATATCGAAGATGTATCAGGGGCTACACTACTCATCCCGCTCTTTGCGTCTGCATTTTGGAAACGGGAAACAGACTACCAGATTATGTATATCGGTCTCGGCAGTTATTTCGACCGCTTCTGAGTGTATTTCTGTCCAGCTTTCCTCACTTTGTTTGACCAGTTCTTCAAACTTGGGACAGTTTTCGAATGTGTCGGCTGAGCCAAATATTCCACTCGAGATTTGCCACTTCAAACCTTTGATGATCCTCAGACTGAAACGCCCCTGTAAGTCCGTCTTTTCCGAAACGTCGCCATTTACTCCTTCGGTTGATTTCGCTTTGAACATTACCGAAGTTTGAGCAACCGGCCATTCGTTCGAATACTCCAGTACGCCGGATACAATAACCGTTTCTATAAACTTCGGAATAACCAGATTGATACCTTTTATAACTTCGCCTGTCGCTGATATCGATCAACACCGCCTTCTCGCGTTGCGTGACATTCGGATAAAACATTTTTTGTGCAAAGCTACTACCGCAATACGATTCGTACGCCACCCCGAACCACCACCGGTGGTCCAACGGTGAACACGGGCGTGCTGCTGATTTGATAACGACTGCCGGTGAGATTCTGAAACGCCACAAACAATCTCACCTTTTCTGAAATCGATCGCGAGGCTTCGGCGTCGACCGTAAAGAATCGCTCGAGCGGCAGGAGATTCTGATCGTCATCAAATTGCGTGCTCACGAAGCGACCCTGTGCTCCCACGAGCCATCTCGCGCTCGCGTACGTAATTTGAAAGTTGAACTGATGCCGCGGCACCTGCGGCACGAACAATCCTTCCAGATTTCGATTCGCCGGAAATCTCAGCACGGTGCTATCCGTCAACAGATACTCACTCGCAACCTCCCAATGTCGTGCAAACTTTGTGGTTGCCGACAACTCAACTCCACGAGCACGAATCGCACCGAGGTTCTGTCGTTGTCTTGTGATTAGCGCGGATGTGGTCGTGAGAGTGACGTTAGCAATCGCGTCGCCGATCTCACTCCAGAAAACGTTGCCACGCACAAACAATCGTTCACCAAACTTGTGGATTGCGATACCGGCGTCGCCGCCGCTCAGCCGCTCCGCACCAAGCTCGGCATTTGCGTTTGTCACTACATTACCGACGCGAAAGTTTCGATACAGCTCGTTGAGCGTCGGAGCGCGAAAAGCACGAAATGCCGCGGCACTCACCGAGAAACCTGCGTCAAAGCGCTTTAACACCGAAACCCGTGGGCTGAAGGCGCTTTCCGAGCGATCTGCAAAATCGTTCAATGAAGCTGATCCAGTAACCGGAAGGCGATCAGAAAACCCACGGCTGTTGCGCCAATGATCGAAGCGAGCTCCAACACTGAAAAGCCAACTATTGATCCGCACTGAATCGCCGCCAAAGACTCCGTAAGATAGTTGCCGGCCTCCGGCATCAACCAAAGCCGTAACCCGCGAATTATTAAAACTGGTTTCTGAACTATGACCACGCACATCGCGACCTTCAACCCCCGCTGAGATCGAATGATGATCCGCGAACACCCTGCGCCATTGAAACGCAAAGCCCGCTTGTTGCGATGGGTTGCGTTGTCGATTGGTGATCGATTCTGAATTGCGATCCGCAGCGACGGCGGAAAAGTTCTGTTTGAAGACCTCGTCAGACCCGTAAAGACGTAGCGAAAGATCGTCGGTCCAATCAAATCCCAACTCGACGGCAGAAATCTGCGTGTCGTTGAGTTGAACGGGTGTGCCATTACGCCGGCTTTCGCCGAATGAACTGAGCCGGGTGAAACCGTGTCCTTGTGTGCGAATCATTCTGGAAACTGTGACCGCACCGGTGAGGTCTGCCGTGCCGGCAGGTGTGTCGACATCACCGCGCTGGTTTTCCGGAACGAGCACATAACCGCCCGTGCGCAGCGCTTGTCCTGAAAACAGCAATCCCCATTTGCCAAAAGTCTTTCCCGCGCTGAAAGAAGTGGCGCCGGTCGCCTTGTTTCCTGCCGACGCTTCAAAGTCGAAAGATCTCTCCGCCGCTTTCTTACTCTTTATATTAACGACACCGCCGAGTGCTCCACTGCCATATAAATCAGATACAGCGCCATTGTTAACCTGAACGTTGTCAATACTTACGCGTGGAATTCGATTCCAGTAGACCCAGCCGCCGAAAGGGCTGTTTAAAGGAATTCCATCAACCAGGACCAGCGCACGGCTGGCGCCATTCGCACCCACACCGCGCAGTGAAACACCTTGCGTTGTTGGATTGGCTGACAGACTTCCCGCACGTCGAAACAACGAGAAGCCAGGCACCTGTCGCAACACATCATCCAGTGTTAACGCACCGGTTGAATCAATCTCTCTTTTATTTAATGTGAACCGACTGTTGGGAGTTGCGGGAATCCGTTCGTCCTCCGCGACGACTACGAGTCTGCCCATCAGTCCTGCTTCGGGATTGAGCTGGATGCGAAGCGGTTTACTCGCCGTTGAGATCTGAACTTTGACTGTCTTAAATCCCGGCGAACTGATCGAGAGAACTCCGTTGGACTGCGTACTCAAGACCGTAAAACTTCCTGCGTCATCCGTCTCTGTCCGAATCGTGTTTCCGCTGGATTCGAATTCAACCGACGCGCGTGTGATCACGGCACCGTTTGGATCCATCACCACACCTGAGATCCTTTGCGGTTGTTGTGCGGAGGTAGAAATCAAGCTGGCGAGGAGTGTGATGAAATAGACAAACACTTTGACCAAAGCGGTGCCAAGGCACCGCACTCCACGGCGAAGTTCGGTTTGCCGGTTTCTCAACACGTCTGAATCTTACCCCCAAATCATGAAAACGCTTGCTAATCACCGTTCTAAAAATGGTGGTTTCTAGAATTGAATTCTTCTCTGCGGTCCTCTGCGTGATCTCTGCGATCTCTGTGTTAAAGGGGCTCGTACCGACGCAGAGAATGCAGAGATTCGCAGAGGCCGCAGTTTAAATAGACACCATACGAAAATAAGCCACTACCAATAACCACTACCAAAAAGGGGCCCTCTATCGTCGCTAATCACAGTTATGGTATAAATTCCTACCCCCATAGTCCCCTGAACACCGATTTCACCTGACCCCAAAGTTTTATCTCTTTGGAGGAGATTAGTGATCAGACAAAACCGTCGTTTTCGTTCAAAACCTCAGTTAACTCTGCCAAAAGAACCCACTGGGATCTCGGGATTCGATGAGATCACCCGTGGCGGTGTGCCTGCGGGACGACCTACCTTGATATGTGGCAGCGCCGGCGCGGGCAAGACCCTGTTTGCCATGGAGTTTCTCGTTCGTGGCATAACTCAGTTCGACGAACCCGGCGTCTTTATCTCGTTTGAAGAAACTGACGACGAGCTTGCCACCAACGTCGCTTCACTCGGATTCGACTTAAAAGACCTGATCGATCAGAAGAAACTCGTGCTCGATTACGTGTTTATCGAGCGTTCGGAAATCGAGGAAACGGGCGAGTATGACCTCGAAGGTCTGTTTCTGCGGTTGGGACATGCCATTGATTCAATCGGCGCGAAGCGTGTGGTGCTCGACACCCTCGAAGCGCTTTTCGCGGCGTTACCGAATGAAGCAATCATTCGCGCGGAATTGCGACGCCTGTTTCGCTGGTTGAAGGAAAAAGGAGTGACGGCGGTCATCACTTGCGAACGCGGTGAGGGAACGCTGACTCGTTATGGCCTGGAAGAGTACGTCGCCGACTGTGTGATTCTGCTCGACAATCGTGTGGAGAATCAGATTTCGACCCGCCGCATGCGCATCATCAAGTATCGCGGTACATCGCACGGCACAAACGAATATCCTTTCCTGATCGACGGCAATGGCTTTTCTGTTTTGCCAATAACCTCAATTGGTCTAACTCACAAAGCCTCGACCGAATACGTTTCGACTGGTGTTCCGCGGCTGGATCGAATGCTCAACGATAAAGGTTTCTACCGCGGCAGTTCCGTTCTTGTTTCAGGAAGAGCCGGTACTGGAAAGAGCACGATCGGTGCGCACTTTATCGAAGCCGCTTGTTTGCGTGGTGAGCGAGCGCTTTTCTTTGCGTTTGAAGAGTCGCAGGATCAGATCATTCGCAATATGCGTTCAATAGGAATCGATTTGCAGAGATTTGTGAAGAAAGATTCCCTGCGTTTTCACAATGCGCGACCTTCGACCTTCGGTCTTGAAGTTCACCTGGCGTTGATTCACAAGTTGATCAGTGAGTTTGAGCCCAGTGTTGTCGTGGTAGATCCGGTCACGAATTTTCTCGCGATCGGGGATTCAATGGAAACCAAGTCGATGCTCACCCGGCTGATCGATTTTCTGAAAATGAAACAGATCACGGCCATCTTTACCAGCTTAACCGCAGGCGAGAGTGAAGTTGAAGACTCGGAAGTCGGCGTCTCGTCGTTGATGGACGTTTGGCTGCTGGTAAAGAATATTGAATCCAACGGTGAACGAAATCGCGGGCTCTATATTCTGAAAGCTCGCGGCATCGCACACTCGAATCAAGTGCGCGAATTCGTTTTAACTGATCACGGCATCGAGCTAATCGACGCCTACATCGGAACGGAAGGAGTTTTAATGGGTTCGGCCCGTTCGACGCAATTAGCGCGCGAGCGAGCCTTAGAAGTTGAGCGCCGGCAATCGACTGCTCGCAAAGAGCGCGAGCTCCGTCACAAACAGGAACTCTATGAAGCTCAGCTAATCGCTTTGAAGGGTCAATATGAAGCCGAGCGCGACTTGATTCTCAAAGAGTTGGAACTAGAGCAAAAACAAGCAGAGGCTTCGGCTCTCCAACGTCGTGAGATTGCGCGTCTGCGACAGGCAGACAACAATGATAACGGATCGTTACAACCGGAAGAGAATGGTGCTCGAAAGGCGCGGAAAGGAGTTGTTAAATGACAGGCAGCCTTAGCAAAAAGTCGCGGCGCGCTGCAAGCAACGGACATGCGTCTCAAAGTGAGATCGACGCGGCGCGCTGGAATCTGCGCCTCTACGTTGCCGGGCAAACACCGCGGTCGCTGACTGCTTTTAAGAATTTGAAGGAAATTTGCGAGGAGTATCTCAAGGGGAAATATCACATTGAAGTTATCGATCTGATGGAGAACCCAACGCTGGCGCGTGGAGATCAAATCCTCGCTGTGCCTACGCTTGTGCGGAAATTGCCTCAGCCGATCAGAAAGATCATCGGCGATCTTTCCAATACCGAGCGGGTGTTGGTGGGATTAGACATCCAACCGCGTTGAAGAAGAAAGTATGTGTGCTAAATGACCAGGAACGGAAATGGAAAATCCACCGGTAAAGGTCTCCTTAAAAGGAAATTACGAGTTGCAACAGAAAGCTTTGAAGAAGCCTTAAAGACCGGCGCGCTCAAACGGGCGAAATATATTTTGCGTCTTTACGTCAGCGGTTCTTCCGGGAGATCTATGCGGGCGGTCCACAATCTGAAGAAGATCTGTGAAGAGCATTTGCCGGATGATTACGATTTGGAAGTGATCGATATTTACAAGGATCCGGCGGCTGCGCGTGACGAACAGATCATCGCCGCGCCGACCCTCGTCAAAAAACTCCCGGAGCCGATCAGAAAGTTTGTGGGTGATATGTCTAATACGCAGAAGATCCTGGTCGGTCTTGATATCTACGAGCGGCAGGGCTCCCGTAACCGGGCTTAAACAGGCGTTACAAGATGTCGAAAGCACTACGAAAGCGAAAACCAAACGAAGCAATCGTCGACGACGAAACACTTGAATTGCAACGTCGTCTCGAAGAAGCGGAGGAAACTCTGCGCGCCATCCGGGAGGGTGAAGTCGACGCGCTCGTGATTGAGGGACCAAAAGGCGAGGTTATCTACACTCTTACCAGTGCCGACTATCCTTATCGTCTCATGATCGACGAGATGAATGAGGGCGCAGTCAGTGTTTCGCCCGATTCTTACATTCTTTACAGCAATCGCAACTTCGCCGGCATTCTCGGTTTGACGGAAACAAACGCGAGCGGCGTTCCTTTCGGCGACTACATTGTTCCTAACATGCGCGAACAGTTTCTCGCTGATCTGGAAAAAGCGCGCGAACAAAGCATTCGACGCGAATACCTGCTCAGTACCGGACACGGTAAAGAGATTCCGGTTCTGATGTCGTTTGCAAAGCTGCAACCACAAACGAATTCAATCAGCATTGTCGTCACTGATTTGACGGCGCAGAAGTCGTTGGAAGAAAAACTGCGGCAGGCGAAAAGCGGTCTTGAAGACCAGGTTGCCGAACGCACCAAGGAATTGCGCGATAGCGAAGCGCGTCTGTTTGGAATTCTGGAACACAGCGCCGCCGATCTCAAGGCGATGCGACGGCTCAATGAAATCGGCATGCGTTGCGCGCAGGACGGCAATGACGTCGCTGGTTGCCTCCGCGACGTTCTTAATGTGGCCGTAGAAATCTGCGGGGCCGACAAAGGTAACATCCAGTTGCTTGATCGTGGCGCCGGCACGCTTCGGCTGATTACGCAAAGCGGATTTGACGATACGTTTGTTGAGTTTTTTGAAAGTTTGACAGGTGACGATTCCGCCTGTGGAGTTGCGCTCCAAACAAGCCAGCGTGTGATTGTCGAAGATGTTACGCAGAGCGACATCTATGCCGGCAAGGCAACTCTGCAAGTGTTGCGTGAGGCTGACGTGCTGGCCGTGCAATCAATGCCGTTAATGAGTAGCAGCCGAAACGTGCTCGGAATTATTTCAACCCATTTCACCCACGCGCATCGACCAAGCGAGCAGGAGTTGCGCTTAATGGATCTGTTGGCGAGACAAACTGCCGACTATCTCGAACGCAAACGGGTTGAAGAAGAGCGCGAGCAATTGCTTTCACGCGAGCATGAGCTGCGTGAGATCGCTGAAGAAGCAAATCGTTTGAAAGATGAGTTTCTGGCGATCATGTCGCACGAGTTGCGCAACCCGCTAAATGTGATCCTCGGATATGCGGAGTTGTTGCTGCGGATGGATGAGATTCGCGCTTCCACAAATCTCCAGCGCATGGCGGATGCAGTCAAACGCAATGCAGTGGCCCAGTCGAAGTTGATTCGCGATCTGCTTGATCTGTCGCGCTTGCGTAGCGGCAAACTCGAGCTGAATCGCGAGACGGTGTCGCCGGTTGCCTCAATTGAAAACGCAATCGAAACGGTTCGCGCTGATGCTGCGGCCAAGGGAATCGAAATCGAGGTGAATGCCCCGGAAGATATCTTGTTTGTCCACGCGGATCCGGTGCGGCTCGAACAGATTATCTGGAATTTGCTCAATAATTCAGTGAAGTTTACGCCCCGCGGCGGCCGCATCACGGTACGCCTTGAAGAAGGGGCCGATGAGATCGTGCTCACTATAGCCGACAACGGGCAGGGAATCGACGCAGCGTTCTTGCCTCACATCTTCGAGATCTTTCGCCAGGCCGACGCAGGCACCAGCCGTTCGCAACAGGGCATGGGCATCGGCCTTGCGGTGGTCCAACAACTGGTTGAGTTGCATGGCGGTACGGTCAACGCATCTTCCGGCGGGAAAGATCAAGGCGCGACCTTCACAATTCATCTGCGACGTATGAATGGCAGAGCGCAACTTAGTTCGTCTGTGGATCTCGGCATTGGTGCTCTCGATGGCATGAGCGTTTTAGTGGTGGACGATTCTGAAGATACGACGGAAATGGTTCGGCACCTGCTCGAGCTCGGCGGCGCCTCAGTTTGCGCTGCAACGAGCGGGGTTGAAGCTTTGCAAATCGCGCGTGAACAACAGTTTGACGTCGTACTGTCAGATATCTCGATGCCCGGGATGGACGGCTTTGAGTTTTTGAGCAGGCTGCGAAAGCTGCCGGGTAAAGAGGATCTCCCGGCGGTGGCGTTGACGGGTTTTGGCCGGCCTGAAGACGTGCAGCGTGCATCAGACGAAGGCTTCTACGGCCATCTCACCAAACCATTCGACATCCAAACCCTTGCCAGGATGCTACAGAAGCTGCCCCGCAAACACACCACCCGGAAGTCGTTACTCACTAAAGGTTGATTTCGGCCGTGTTATCATCCGGCCAATTCCAATCCTGCATCAGGAGTTCAAATGAACTATCCACGTCTCGGGCTGGCGGCGCTTGGTGGCACGATTGCGTCTTTTGCCGTTGGTTTCTTAGTGTTGTTGCTGTTGCCGGCACTTATCGATGAAGCTCACAAGTACCCGGCCGTCTTCCGACCTCAGGAAGAAATGATGGCAGTTATGCCAATCGGGATCGTCGCAACTTTGATAGCGATCCTGGTTGTGGCGATAATTTTCGCAATGATACGAAAGGCCGGATCGGGTCTTTTGGAAGGTGCACGCCTGGGCGTTCTCATTGGCATTTTTGCCGTTTGCAATGTGCTGCACAACTACATGAACTTTAACATCGGGCTGAAACTCGCATTGGGCCAGGCCGCGGCTTACTTTCTCCAGTGGATCGTGGTCGGGATAGTCATCGGTCTCATTTACAAACCCCTCGCTACCTCCTAACGACGCCCGTCGTGAGCAATTTCAATTGAACGATACCGATTCAATTTGAGAACGCCGACCTACTACCGTCTAAATAGTATTCTTGATGGGGAAAGGAAGGGCGATAGAGAAACGACGGACAACCGAGAGATTGACTAAGCAACTTTGGTTGTTTTGCTTGGTTTGTTTACAAGCTTAGCCTCGCGTGCCTGTTTAGCGACTTTGCTCAGCGTTTCCATGATCTGGAGTTTTTCGTTGACAGGAAGCTTTTCGAGAGCTTTTCGCGCTAAGGCTTTCTTTGCGAGTATTTGAGATACATCAGGATATTTTTTCATAAGGCATCCCAAGTCTTTTGCAAGGCTTCGAGCTTACTTTTTAGGTTGTGTCGAGTGAGTATATCGTTGAGCTTGTCATTGTCACAAACGCCGGCCTCAAAGAACTGGGCTATTCGCGTGTGATCTTTTTTTCTTCCTGTTTCAAGCATATTGGCAACCAAGTATTCGGGAGCCATTACTTGAATGATTACATCACTAACCGAAAAGCTGTTCGCTGTTTGAACACCCTCGTCATTCAAGGGGTTAAATACTGGTAGAAATTGGACTCGCAAGCCCTCAATAATAAACCCCTCCGCGTATTCTGGGACTTTGCGAGGTCGCAGATAGTCATATATTGGGCGAAGAGGATCAAGCTCATTGGTAATACCGTTGATAAAACAAAAAGTGTCAATATCAAAAGTAGCGAACGGCTCAGTATAGAAAAGTGATGCCATTGCACCACCCATAGCATAGGATTCAATTACGCCATCAGTGACCATCTGATTGATAACCTTAAACGTCTTGTCGAGAGATTTTTCCATTGGCGCTGCGGACGTTAGGGTTAAGGACGGAGCCGTACCAGCGTGAGGTTTTGGTTGGGCATATTTGCGAAGGTGACCATTTTTCGCATAGTCCAATAAATATACCATGCGGTATTGAGATTAAGGCACCACCGTCTTCACGGTAGTGGCTTAGTTTGGAATACGCCGAAGGCGTTCTTCAAACATCGCTACCTGATCATAGTCTCTTGCTCTCAAATTAAGACGCCACCGTCTGCACACAAATCTTGACAAAGCTCGCGTCTCTGAGTTAGGGTGCACACTCCACAGGCTAGTGGTGAGTGATAAAGCCTTTGCGTTTGGCCGCGGAAATCAGGGTGGCTGCGCGCAAATTATGGCGGTAGCGCACCCACTCGGCCCTTTTTTGTGTATCCCAAACCACACAGTTCGGAACGCTTCGATTCTTACCTCTAGAATCGTTTAATCACCAAAACCACATCCGTAAGCCAGCAACCCCGGGGGAAATTCACGCATGAGCGGACGAGTCTATCTCAAACAGAATATTGTCGTTGAACCGCTGTTTAATCAGTGGTACGCATGGCCTTATCTCATTTCGCCGATGACGGCGCCGATGTTTACCACTAACCTGCACATGAAGATCATGCAGTCGTTTGTCTCTTCGCCGCAGATCCACATCGCGGCGTTGAAGAACCCGGCCATGATGGGTGGTCCATTCATCAATTACGACGCCAGTAAGTGTAGCGAAGTGAAAGCGCTGATGGAGAGGACCGGTCGCGAACACCCCCAGATGATGAAGTTTGTGGAGGCGGTGCAGGCGTGTGACGACATGCTGCGAAACGAGGCCAAAGGCTTTTCGCTCGAACAGCTTTACGCTAAAGTGCCTGACATTCTTAAGGGCTACGTCGAACTTGTGTACGACCTCAACAACAATCCTTCCCTCCGCTTTATCGAACCCCTCCTTTACAAGAGCCCCTTCTACGACGAAACGTCGCAAACCGTAACCCTCGCCCTCGTCGATCGCGACACGCGAAACTTTGTCTTCAGCACGCCACGCCTTCCTGATGATAAGTGCGTGCACGTACGCAAGCCCTTTCGCTTCGAAGGTTACGACGTGTTGTTCCGAATGATGTATGAGCCTCAGCCATACGAATTCATCAGAGATCTGCTGGAGATCGCGCCCGAAGACGAAGAGCGATTTGCGACATTCTTTACGGAATCCGGGCCAGAACTTCCCGGTCGTTATGATGGCGATGACGTGCGCGTGCGTTACCTGGGCCACGCGTGCATCCTCATCGAAACAAGTCGCACGAGTATTCTCATCGATCCCGTGATCAGTTATCGCGACGCCAGCGATTCCGCGCTCTACACGTTTGCGGATCTGCCGGAAACCATCGACTACGTGCTCATCACGCACAATCACGCCGACCACTGCATGTTTGAGACTCTGCTTCAACTGCGACATCGCATCAGGAATGTGATTGTGCCGAAAAACAATGGCGGTTCGCTTTGCGATCCGTCGTTGAAGTTGATCCTGCAGGCAGTTGGTTTTGAGAATACGCGTGAGATTGATGAGATGGAGTCAGTGCGCATTCCGGGTGGCGAGATCATCGGCTTGCCTTTCCTTGGCGAGCATGCGGACCTCGCAATCAGAAGCAAGACCGCGCATTTCGTGCGGGTCGAAGGGAAGTCAATCCTGTGTGCGGCTGATTCAAACAATATCGAGCCGGCGCTTTACAAACACATTCACGATCAGATTGGCGATGTTGACGTTTTGTTCCTCGGGATGGAATGCGATGGTGCGCCGCTGACCTGGTTGTATGGACCACTGTTGACCGTGCCGCTCGCACGTAAACTGGACCAGTCGCGGCGGCTCGATGGTTCAAATCATGAGCGCGGTATGCGGTTGATTGAGTTGCTCAGTCCACGGCAGGTATACGTGTATGCGATGGGACTCGAGCCGTGGTTGATGTACTTGACGTCGATTCAGTACACGGATGAGTCGCGACCGATTGTCGAGTCGAACAAGCTCGTTGAGGATTGCCGGAGTCGTGGGCTCGTGTCGGAGAGGTTGTTTGGGCAGAAGGATCTTCATTTGGGTGGTGATGAGATACCAGCACTCGAAGAGCAGCTTGAAGCTGTTGGGGTGTGAGGCGCAATGGATGAAGATTTACAAGATGGTACAAGATGAACAAGATAAATCCTGTTCATCCTGAAAATCTTGTTAATCCTGTTTAAGGAAACGATGACAACAGAGTTTGAAAGCATTCATCAGTGGTTTGAGCAAACGGCGGAGCGGTTCGCCGATCAACCGGCGGTGAATTGTGCCGGTGAAAGCTATACGTACGAAGCAGTGAAGCGGCGTTCGGATGTCATTGCCGACAATCTGCTTGAACGTGAGCTACCCGCCGGGTCACTGGTGGGTTTGTTGTGTGATCGCCCGTTTGAGTTTGTATGTTCAGTGTTAGGGACGCTGAAGGCGGGGTTGGCTTTCGTGCCGCTGGATGGACGTTTGCCGGCGCCTCGTTTGCGATTGCTGTTGAGTGTCGCTGAGCCGAGTCTGTTTCTGGTCGAACGTGAGTTGCTCGATGTGGTGCCGGAAAATTCGCTAGTGCTTTGTTTGGATGAAGTGGCTGCGATTGAGAATGGCAAGCCACGACCTGTGGTGGATCCGGATGGACGTTGCTACATCTATTTCACGTCCGGTTCAACTGGACGACCGAAGGCAATCGCGGGACGCTTGAAAGGGATCGATCACTTCATCCGCTGGGAAGCGGAAGCGTTGCAAGTGCAGCCGGGAATGCGCATGTCGCAACTGCTGGCGCCGACGTTTGATGGTTCGTTGAGAGAAATATTTCTGCCGTTGTGCACTGGTGGCGTGATGGTGGCGCCTCCGGATCGCCGGTTGGTTCAGGATGCGACGGCCCTCGCGACGTGGCTGAAGGACGAACGGATCGAGTTGCTGCATTGTGTGCCGTCGTTGCTGCGCAGTTTGTGCGGCACATCAGAGAGATTCGACGATCTCAAATGGGTGGTAATGGCCGGCGAAGCGTTGCAGCCGGGCGATGTGGCGCGATGGAAAGAACGCGGTGCTGCCCGACTGGTGAATTTGTACGGCACGTCGGAAACGACGATGGCGAAGTTTTGCTACCTCGTCGCGGATGAGGATGATCAGCGGCGCGCGATTCCCGTAGGCAAACCGATTCCCGGCACTCACGCTTTCATCGCTGATGCCCAGGGCAAACCCTGTCCTAAAGGCATCGCCGGCGAGATCTATATTGCTACACCGTATCGCTCGTTGGGTTATTACAACGACGAAGAGCAAACGCGAGCCGCGTTTGTTGTCAATCCGTTGACAAAGGATCCGAACGACCTGGTCCATCGCACCGGCGATCTGGGCCGCGTGACGAGTGACGGCAACTTCGAATATCTCGGGCGTCGCGATCAGCAGGTTAAGGTGCGCGGCATACGCGTGGAGTTGGGTGAAGTTGAAGACGCATTGCGTGCGCTCGCGGGTGTGAGTGATGCGGTTGTGATCGAGCGCACAGACGCGAGTGGCAACAACTATCTTTGCGGCTACGTGGCGTGTGCGAATGGCACGGAAGTAAGTGCGACCGAAGCACGGCGGCAGTTGCTGGCTGAGTTGCCCGACTACATGGTGCCGAGTGCAGTGGTTGTGCTTGAAGAATTGCCACGCACGATCAGTGGCAAAGTTGATAAGCGAGCATTACCGGCGCCGGGAGCTGTACGTGGTGGATTGGGCGAATACATCGCGCCACGCACTCCGGTTGAGACGTCGTTGTGCGGCATTTGGAGTGAAGTGCTGAAGGTCGAAAAGGTTGGCGTGCGCGACAACTTCTTCGAACTCGGCGGTCACTCGCTCCTCGCCACACAGGTAATGTCGCGCATTCGTGAAGCGCACGGCGTTGAAATGCCTCTGGTGAAGCTTTTTGAACTCCCTACCGTTGAAGGGCTGGCTGCAGCCACCATCCAAATGCAAACGGTACAGACCGACTCATCCGATCTCGCCAGACTTCTGGAAGAGATCAAAGATCTCTCCGAAGAAGACCTCGATACGATTCTCGCCACAGAAACGGTCTGATAGGACCATTGGACCTATCCGATCTCGACCATACCTAAATCTATGAGCCAACAAGGTCTGATCGATCAGCTTTCGTTAAAGCAGCGCGCCGTTTTGGAGCTACGCCTGAAGGCGAAGCGCAGCGAAACTGCTACGCGGGGCATTTATCCTCGCCAACAAACGAGCGCTCCGCTCTCCTTCGCGCAGCAACGACTCTGGTTCCTGGACCAGTTTGAACCGGAAAGTCCGCTTTACAACATCGCCACGGCGGTGCGAATGAAGGGTTCACTCGACGTCGCTGCCCTCGAGCAAACGTTGAGCGAGATCGTGCGCCGGCATGAAGCGTTGCGTACGACTTTCACTGTCAGCGAAGGTGAGCCGGTGCAGGTGATTGGCGCGGCCACACCCGTGCGATTGCCAGTGACTGATCTGAGTGACCTGGACGAAGAGACTCGCGAAACTGGAGCGCGCTGGTTAATCAACGAGGAAGCACAAACGCCGTTTGATCTGGCAGCAGGTCCATTGTTGCGTGCCTCGTTGCTGCGTCTCGCAGCGGACAATCACATGGTGATGTTGACCATGCATCACATCGTCAGCGACGGATGGTCCATGGGAGTGCTGGTGCAGGAAGTGGTGGCACTGTATCGCGCTTACACGCAAGGCGAAGAATCGTCGTTGCCGGAGTTGAAGATTCAATACGCGGATTATGCTGCCTGGCAACGTGAATGGTTGCAGGGTGAAGTACTCGAGCAGCAGTTGCAGTACTGGCGCGAGAAGTTGGGTGGCGCTCCGGAAGTGCTGGAACTGCCGAGTGATTTCGTGCGCGCAGCGAGTTCGACTTACGAGGGCGCGGCTGAAGCACTGTTTGTACCGGCGAAGTTGACGGCGGCGCTGAAAGAATTGAGCCGGCGCGAAGGAGCAACGTTGTTCATGACGTTGCTGGCAGCGTTCAAGACGCTGCTGTATCGCTACTCGGGCCAGACTGATCTGGTAGTGGGAACGCCGATCGCGAATCGCACTCGAGGCGAGACAGAGCCGTTGATCGGATTCTTTGCAAACACGCTTGCGTTGCGGAGCCGTTTGAACGGGCAACAAGCATTTACGGAGTTGTTGCAACAGGTGCGGGCGACGACACTGGGTGGATATCAGCATCAGGAAGTGCCGTTTGAGCGGATCGTGGAGGAGTTGCAGCCGGAGCGAAGTTTAAGTCACACGCCGCTGTTCCAGGTGATGCTGGTGCTGCAAAACGCCGAGCTCTCGGATCCGGAATTGCCGGGGTTGCGTTTGAGCCGCGTGGGCCATGAGGGCGTGACCGCAAAGTTTGATCTGACCCTGAACGCGTCAGAAACCCCGCGCGGTATCGCGATCCATACCGAGTACAGCACCGATCTATTTCGAGCCGAGACTATCAAGGATCTGTTGGGCCATTTTCTTATTCTGTTGCAATCAATCGTCGATCAGCCGGAGCAAAAACTACTGGCCCTGCCGATGATGGACCAGGATGAACGGCAGCGAGTGCTCGTCGAGTACAACCAGCGTGTTGAGAATTATCCGCGCGCGGCTTGCGTGCAACAGTTGTTTGAAGAACAGGTGGCCGGCAATGCGGACGCAGTGGCGCTCGTTTGTGAAGACGAACGTTTGAGCTACGGCGAACTGAATCAGCGTGCAAATCAACTCGCGCATCGATTGCAGGCGCTTGGAGTTTCGGATGAAGATCTGGTTGGCGTGATGCTGGAGCGGTCGACTGACTTGATCGTCAGTTTGCTAGCAGTATTAAAAGCTGGTGGTGTGTATCTGCCGCTCGATCCGGGCTATCCGCAGGAACGTCTTTCGTTCATGATTTCGGATGCGCAGCCACGCGTGCTCATCACGAATGCTGAACTGGCGGCAAGATTCACCTTGCCGGCCACACAAAGCATTTTGTTGGACCACGCGGAAGAACAGGCGCGAATAAACGCTTGTGCGACGACCAACCCGACTTGTCATACACGCGCCGAATCATTGGCTTACGTGACTTACACGTCAGGCTCGACCGGCAAACCTAAAGGAGCGGGTATCCCGCATCGTGCCGTGACGCGCCTCGTGCGACAAAACAAATTCTGCGAACTTGGTCCGAACGAAGTCTTTTTGCAGCTCGCTCCGATAAATTTCGATGCATCGACGCTCGAGGTTTGGGGTGCTCTCTGCAATGGAGCACGTCTCGTCGTGATGTCGGCCGGCACCGCTTCGCTGGCCGAAATTGCCGGCACCGTACAACGTGAAAAGGTCACGACACTCTGGCTGACGACCGCACTTTTCCAGCAGATGGTGGCAACACACGGTTCGGAGCTGGCCGGTGTGAGACAGTTGCTTACCGGCGGCGACGTAGCGTCGTTAAGCGCTTTCAACCAGCATCTGGAACGCACTGGTCCAAATCAAACCCTCGTGAATGCCTATGGACCAACGGAAAATACCACCTTTACGACCTGTCGAGTTTTTCCGGGCGGAACTCCTCTCACGCAAACCAATATCTCGATTGGATCACCAATCAATGCCACTCAGGTTTATATCCTGGATGCGGAGATGCAACCGGTTGCTGAAGGCGTTGTTGGTGAGCTGTACACCGGCGGCGATGGTTTAGCGCGAGGTTATCTGGGTCGTCCGTCTCTCACCGCGGAAAAGTTTGTTCCAAATTCGTTCGGCGATGAACGTGGCAGCCGTTTGTATCGCACCGGCGATATGGCGCGTTGGACCACGGGCGGTGAGCTCGAGTTCATAGGGCGGGTGGATGAACAGGTCAAGGTGCGTGGATTTCGCATAGAGTTGGGTGAGGTTGAGAGTGCGCTGCGAGAACATCCGGCCGTGAACGATGCAGTGGTTCTGGCCCAGACCGGGGACAATGACGAGAAGCGTCTAGTGGCTTATGTCGTAAGTTCGAGTGAGCAGTTGAGCAGCAGTGAACTAAGAGATCACTTGCGAAGTCGTTTACCTGATTACATGCTACCCGGTGGCTTCTTGCAGTTGGACGAGTTACCCGTAACCGACAACGGAAAACTTGATCGACGCGCTTTACCTCGGATCGAATACGGCGGAAACGAAGCCGAGTATGAAAACCCTCGAATGCCGCTCGAAGAATCGCTGTGTGAAATCTGGAGCGAGGTACTCCAGATAGAACGCATCGGAATCAGAGACAACTTTTTCGAACTCGGCGGACATTCGCTCCTCGCCACGCAAGTCGTTTCGCGCGTGCGTCAAATGTTAGGCGTCGAGCTATCGCTGCGAGCGTTGTTCGAAGATCCGACTGTGGCCGGTCTTGCACGTTTCGTCGAAACTGCCCAACGCGAACAATCAGAAGCGACTGTGCCCGTGATGATGCCCGTCGATCGTGCACAGCCGTTGCCGTTGTCGTTTGCGCAACAACGCTTGTGGTTCATCGATCAATTGGAGCCGGGAACTGCGGCATATAACGTTTCGTCCGCGGTACGTTTGGGTGGAGCGCTGAATATTGAAGCCTTCGCGCGAACGTTCACAGAGATTGTTCGTCGTCATGAAACGCTGCGCACTACGTTCTCAGTTATGGACGGCGAGCCGGTGCAGGTAATCGCGGAGCCACCTGAGTTTGACCTCGCGATAAAGGATATAAGCGAACTGCCGAACGAGGAGCGAGAAGTTGCAGCGCAACGACTGGCCCAGGCGGAGTCGCAACGTCCCTTTGATTTAGCCACTGGACCACTACTGCGCGTTTCGTTGTTGCGACTGGCGGCAGACGAACATGTTGCTTTGTTGACCATGCATCACATCGTTAGTGACGGATGGTCGGTGGGCGTGCTGGTAGATGAAATTGCGACGTTGTATCGCGCGTTTGCTGCGGGTGGAGAATCGCCTTTACCGGAGTTGCCGCTTCAGTATGCCGACTACTCGGCATGGCAACGAGGTTGGTTAAAAGGCGAGGTGCTTGAAGAGCAGTTGGGCTACTGGAAACAGCAGCTTGCCGGAATTCCGGCGTTGCTCGACTTGCCTACGGATAGACCACGACCGGCGGTGCAGAGTTTTCGCGGCGCCTCACAGCGGTTCAGTTTTGGCAAAGAATTGTCCGCGGCAATTCAATCGCTCAGTCGCAATGAGAATGCGACGTTGTTTATGACGTTGCTCGCAGCCTTCCAGGCTCTGCTTCATGGTTACAGCAGACAGGAAGAGATCGTTGTTGGCAGCAACATCGCGAATCGCACCCGTGGTGAGACGGAAGGCCTGATTGGCTTCTTCGTTAACAATCTCGTATTGCGTGGGAGCTTGAAGGACGAGCCGACGTTTCGCGAGTTGATCGGCCGCGCACGAGAAACATGTCTCGGAGCCTACGCACATCAGGAAGCGCCATTCGATAAGCTCGTCGAGCTGTTGCAACCGGATCGCGATGCCAGCCGGCATCCGCTTTTCCAGGTGATGCTGGTCCTGCAAAACGCGCCGCAGGATGAGTTGCACTTGCCGGGCTTACGACTCTCGCCGGTTGGGCGTGAGAATAAGGTCTCCAAGTTTGACCTGCACCTCACCCTCACCGAAATTGACGGCGAACTGTTTGGCTCTTTCGAGTACAGCACTGATCTCTTTGATTACTCGACCATTAACCGGATGATCGGGCACCTGATCACTCTCGTCACTGCGGCGACGCAGGAGCCAAACACGTGCGTTGCGCAGTTGCCGCTGCTCACCGATGCAGAGCGCCAACAGCAGCTCGTCGAGTTTAACGCTACTGACCTTGCCTACGCGCGCGACAAGTCGATTCATGAATTGTTCGAAGCGCAGGCGACAAGCACGCCTGACGCGGTTGCGGTGTCATGCAATGGCGAGGAACTGACCTACCGCGAGTTGAATGAACGCGCGAACCAACTGGCCCATTACCTGCGCAGTTTCGGTGCGGGGTCGGAAATGTTGATTGGACTTTACGTCGAGCGTTCGGTTGAGATGTTGGTGGGAATACTCGGCATCCTGAAGGCGGGCGCGGCGTATGTTCCACTCGATCTACAGCACCCGTTGGACCGTTTACATTTCCTGCTTGAAGACGCAGGCGTGACGATGATCCTGACGCAGGAGACTCTTGCGGATGAGCTGCCATCGCACTGGGCGCACGTCGTCATGCTCGACGCCGAATGGGATTCAATCGCAACGTGTTCGCGCGAAAATCCGTCGCTCACGAATCTGCCCGGCAACCTGGCATACGTTATCTACACGTCAGGATCCACTGGCAAGCCAAAGGGCGTTCACGTTTCGCATCGCAACCTGGTCCACTCCACCAACTCACGCTTCGCTTACTACCAGGAACCGGTAACGGTTTTCCTGTTGTTGTCGTCGTTTGCATTTGACAGTTCAGTGGCGGGCATCTTCTGGACGTTGTGCCAGGGAGGTTGCCTGGTGCTGCCTGAGCCCGGCGTCGAACGCGATGCATTGCAGTTGGGGCGTCTGGTTGGGGAACACAAAGTCAGCCATCTGCTTTGTTTACCGTCGTTGCATGGGTTGCTCCTGAAACACGTAAACGCTGAGGAACTTTCCTCATTGCGTGCAGTAATTGTTGCCGGTGAAGCCTGCCCGCGAGAGTTGTTGGGCATGCACTACGGTCTGCTTCCGGAAGCGACGCTCTTCAACGAGTATGGACCAACTGAAGGAACGGTTTGGAGCACGGTTGCGACCTGTGATCCTGATGGACCATCGGCGACCGTTTCGATTGGCCGGGCGATTCCAAATATGCAGACGTATGTGCTCGACCGCCGGTTGAACCTTGTTCCGTTGGGCGTACCCGGCGAGTTGTACATAAGCGGTGAGGGATTGGCGCGAGGATACCTGAATCGCCCGGGTATAACCGCAGAACGGTTCATACCACATCCGTATTCAGTAGAGCCGGGAGCACGCCTTTATCGCACCGGCGACACCGCTCGTTACCTCGAAAACGGAGAACTCGAATTCATCGGCCGCTGCGACAATCAGATCAAGATCCGCGGTTACCGGATTGAGTTGGGTGAGATTGAAGCGGCGCTTCGTGGTTTGTCCGGTGTGAGGGATGCGGCCGTGATCGCGCGTGACTCCGCAGCCGGCGGCAAGAGTCTGGTTGCTTATATCGTCACCGGCGATGTACCAGCGGCTACCTTGCGTGAACAGCTACGCGAGCGACTGCCGGATTACATGGTGCCGAGCGCATTTGTTTCTCTTGACGAACTGCCGCTGAATGCCAATGGCAAGATCGATCGCGCCGCGTTGCCGGATCCGGAGCAGGTGTCGAACTCGAGCAGCAATAGCGAGACTACGTTGACGCCGATCGAAGAGTTGTTGATCAGCATCTGGTGCGACGTGCTGCGATTGCAAGGGATTGGACCACGTGACAACTTTTTCGAGCTCGGCGGTCATTCACTGCTTGCGACCCAGGTGATGTCGCGTATTCGCGAGACGATGGGTGTGGAGATTCCTCTGCGCATACTCTTCGAGGCTCCGACTGTCGAAGGACTTGCGCGCGAAGTAGAAGCAGCACGCCGTGGTGAGGCGGGGTTAATAGCGCCGCAGATCGAGACGGCTGATCGTGGAGGCAAGTTGCCACTCTCGTTTGCACAGCAGCGGCTCTGGTTCCTGGACCAGTTTGAACCGGGAAGCGCGCTCTATAACCTTCCGAGTGCTGTGCGTTTGCAAGGCCCGCTCGATGTCGAGGCTTTGGAGCGAACGTTGACTGAGATCGTGCGGCGACACGAAGCCTTGCGCACCACGTTTGCGATCAGTGACGGTGAACCGGTGCAGGTTATCGGCGTGGCTACATCCGTGAGTTTGGCCGTAACTGATTTGAGTGAGCATGAGGATCGGGAAGTCGAAGCGCTCAGGTATGTGCGCAACGAAGCGCAAACGCCGTTCGATCTGGCTGCGGGGCCGTTGTTGCGTGCCTCGTTACTGCGTCTTTCGGCGGAAGACCACATTGTGATGCTGACCATGCATCACATCGTCAGCGATGGTTGGTCCATGGGTGTGCTGGTGCAGGAAGTAGTGACGCTGTATCGCGCTTACACGCAGGGTGAAGAATCATCGTTGCCGGAACTGAAAATTCAGTACGCGGATTATGCCGCGTGGCAACGCGCGTGGTTGCAGGGTGAGGTGCTCGAGCAGCAGTTGCAATACTGGCGCGAACAGTTAGGCGGTGCGCCCGAAGTGCTGGAGTTGCCAAGTGATTACGAGCGTGGCGTGACCCCACGTTACAAAGGCGCGGTGGAAGCAGTGTTAGTGCCGGCGGAGTTGACGACTGCGGTGAAAGAGTTGAGCCGTCGCGAAGGAGCGACGTTGTTTATGACGTTGCTGGCGTCGTTCAAGACATTGCTGTATCGCTACACGGGACAGGATGATCTGGTAGTGGGAACAGGGATCGCGAACCGGACACGCGGCGAGACAGAAAGGTTGATCGGGTTTTTTGTCAACACGCTCGCACTGCGCAGTCGTTTGAATGGGCAGATGGCGTTCACGGAGTTGTTGCAGCAGGTGCGGGCGACGACACTGGGCGGATATCAGCATCAGGAAGTGCCGTTTGAGCGGATCGTGGAGGAGTTGCAGCCGGAGCGAAGCTTGAGTCACACGCCGCTGTTCCAGGTGATGTTCGTGTTGCAGAATGCGGAAGCTTCGGAGTTGTCGTTACCGGGTTTGAGTGTGAGTTTGATACCGCAACCGGCCGTTACCTCGAAGTTTGATCTGATGCTCGTGGTGGCGGAAGGTGGTGGAACGATGGCGATTCACGCTGAATACAGCACCGAGCTTTTCCGTGCCGAGTCGATTAGGAAACTGTTGGGGCACTTACAGACGTTGATGCAGTCGATTGTTGACGAACCTCACGCAGCGTTGAATGAGATGCAATTCCTCACCGAAGAAGAAAATTCACTCGTTACCGAAACCACCGACATCGAAGAACTCACACACGATTTCGCCTTCTAACATCAATCATTTGGGGCGCCCCGATATTTGGGGGCGCCCGATATTTGGGGGGTGCCCGATATTTGGGGGGGCCCGATATTTGGGGGGTGCCCGATATTTGGGGGGTGCCCGATATTTGGGGGGTGCCCGATATTTGGGGGGTGCCCGATATTTGGGGTGCCCGATATTTGGGGGGTGCCCGATATTTGGGGGCGCCCGATATTTGGGGGGTGCCCGATATTTGGGGGGCCCGATATTTGGGGGCGCCCGATATTTGGGGTGGACCGATATTTGGGGGCGCCCGATATTTGGGGGCGCCCGATATTTGGGGGCGCCCGATATTTGGGGTGGACCGTAGGGGCGGCCCTCCGTGGCCGCCCTAGCGTGGAACTAAGAATCGTCTCACCTAAAGACCCACAATAAAGGCCTTCTTCGTGGGCTCCTAATCGGGAGGACAAAGAAATTCGAACGCAAGGGCGGCCACGGAGGGCCGCCCCTACAATCCGCCATGAGGCCCCCGCCAAAGCCGTGAGGGCCGCCAATACAATCACCTTGATTTAGAACATACATGAGTCTGAAGTTTCTTGAACATAGCCTGGAAGCGGAGCGGGATTACTGGACCAGCAAACTCTCGGGTGAGTTAGCAAGCACAACTGTGCCGCTCGACTTTAAACGTCCCGAAGTATTTTCCGGACGCACGGGTGAACTACGCTTCGAGATCGATTCGGAAACACGTGCCCGGCTACTTAAGGTTTGCGCCAACGACGAAACTCTCGCGTTTTCAATCCTCATCGCCGCGCTCAAGATCTGTTTGTTCAAATACACCGGCGTTTCGGACGTAATCATCGGCACGACCATTCACGAGCGACATACACGCGTTGCCGCACTCAACCAGGTGCTCGTCTTGCGCGATCAAGTCGACCCCGATGCCACTGCGTTGCAACTGATGCAAGCAGTGAAACGAACTCTTTCCGAAGCCTACGCTCAGCAGAAGTTTTCCTTCTCGAGACTGTTGGAAGTTCTCGAATACGAAACGTCCACCAATCGCGCTCCACTTTTCAACGTCGTAGCCGCACTCAAGAACATCAACAACCCGGAACACCGGCGCGAGCTTAAACACGACCTTGACGTCGAATTCGACTTTGAGAGCGGCAAACTGAGCTGTCTCGTCGAGTTCAACGAGTCGCTATTTACGTCAGAGACAGTAGCGTTGTTCAGCGAGCACTTTGCGAATGTGCTGCGTTCTCTCGTGACTGCGCCAAAAACAAAAGTCTCGAGCGTGCCTATGCGACCGGCGACTGAACTGCTCGACTTCGTCAATCGCATCAACGCAAGCGATGAAGAATATCCACGCGCGGCTTGTGTGCAGCAGTTGTTTGAAGAACAAGTTGCGCGCACACCGGACGCCATTGCGCTGGTTAGTAATGGCCGGCGACTCACTTATCGAGAACTGAACACACGCGCCAACCAGCTTGCTCGCGAACTCCAAACTCTTGGCGTCACAGCAGAGCAGTTAGTTGGAGTGATGCTCGAACGTTCGACGGATTTGATTGTCAGCTTGCTTGCGACATTGAAAGCGGGTGGCGCGTATCTGCCGTTAGATCCTGCATATCCCGAAGAGCGTCTGGCCTTCATGCTCGCGGACGCGAAGCCGCGCGTGCTGATCACGAATCGAGTTCTGGCCGGCAAACTGGAGATTGATCCAGCCACCACCTTGTTGCTGATCGATCAGGAGTCAGGCCAACAACTCGATACCGCGAACCTGCACTGCATGGTTACGCCTGACTCACTGGCCTACATCACCTACACCTCAGGCTCGACCGGAACACCTAAAGGCGTTTGCGTTCCGCATCGCGGTGTGACGCGACTGGTGCGGCAAAAGCGTTATTGCGATTTCGGACCGGAAGAGGTCTTCTTGCAAATCGCGCCAGTGGCATTCGATGCGTCAACCTTCGAGATTTGGGGCGCATTGTGCAACGGCGCTCGCCTGGTCCTGATGCCCGCGGGAGCCGCATCGCTCGCGGAGATTGCTGCGACGATCGATAGGGAACAAGTCACCACCTTGTTTCTTACCACCGGATTGTTTCAGCAGATGGTGAGCGCGCACGGAGAACAACTGGGTCGGGTGCGCCAGGTAATCACAGGTGGCGAGATCATGTCGCCACTCGCCTTTAATCAGCACCTGGACCATGCCGGAGAAACGCGCAAGCTCATTCACGCCTATGGACCAACGGAGAACACCACGTTCACCACTTGTCATGTATTCAAAGGCGGATCAGTGGTCAACGCTCCCAGTGTCTCCATCGGACGGCCGCTCAATGCGACCGACGTGTATGTTCTGGACACCCACATGGAACTGGCGGAAGAAGGCGTGCTGGGTGAGTTGTACACCGGTGGAGCAGGACTGGCGCGCGGTTACTTGTCGCGGCCTGGTTTGACCGGCGAACGATTTGTTCCACATCCATTCAGCACCGAGCCGGGCGCGCGTTTATATCGCACCGGCGACATGGTGCGTTGGACCACCAACGGCACCGTGCAGTTTGTAGGCCGGGTTGACGATCAGGTGAAGGTGCGCGGCTTCCGCATCGAATTGGGTGAAGTGCAAGCTGCGCTTTCACGGCACCAGGCAGTGAGAGAAGCAGCGGTGCTGGTCCAGGGTGAAGGGACTGAGAAGCGTTTGGTCGCTTATATCGTTGGAACGATCGGCGTTTCGCTTAGTGCCGATGAACTGCGACAACACCTGCGTGAGAACTTGCCGGAGTACATGATACCGACCGGGTTCATGCAGTTACCGGAGTTGCCGCTGACTGACAACGGCAAGTTGGATAAGCGGCGTTTGCCGGCAATGGAGTACGGCGGCGACGAAGCGAAGTATCAAAGTCCGCGGACACCTTTGGAAGAGGTACTTTGCAGCATCTGGAGTGAGGTGTTGCAAGTCGAGCGTGTTGGCGTCAGCGATAACTTCTTCGAACTGGGTGGCCACTCATTACTGGCGACGCAGGTTGTGTCGCGGGTTCGCGAAGCGTTGGGTGTGGAGATCGCGCTGCGAGCGCTGTTTGAAGGACCAACGGTTGAGGCGTTGGCCCGCGCGGTTGCGGCGGCTCGCGATCGTGACGTGGCGCCGCCAGTTGTGCGAGTGAATCGCGCGGAGACGTTGCCGCTGTCGTTTGCGCAGCAACGTTTGTGGTTTATCGATCAACTCGATCCAGGAACCGTCGCGTACAACATCCCGACAGCAGTGCGTTTGCTGGGTGAGTTGCACGTGGATGCACTCACGCGAACGCTCACTGAAATCGTACGACGACACGAAGCGCTGCGGACAACGTTTGCGATCGTGAATGGTGAACCGGCGCAGATCATCGGGGCGGCGCGGGCACTGGAACTTCCTGTCACCGACTTGAGTGAGGTCGCAGGGGAAGAACGTGAACGGATGATCCGTCGGCTGGCCCAGGATGAGGCGGCGCGGCCGTTTGACCTGACCAGTGGACCGTTGCTGCGCGCGTCGCTGTTGAAGCTTTCATCGCAGGAGCACGTCGCGCTGCTGACGATGCATCACATCGTTAGCGATGGCTGGTCCATGGGCGTGCTGATCAAGGAAGTGGCGGATCTTTATGCTGCGTTTAGTGCCGGACAGGAGTCACCGCTTCCGGAATTGCCACTGCAGTATGCCGACTATGCTTCGTGGCAACGAAACTGGTTGCAAGGCGACGTGTTAGACCAGCAGTTGAATTATTGGAAGGAGCAACTTAGCGGCGCGCCGGCGTTACTTGAGTTGCCGACCGATCGACCTCGTCCGGCAGTTCAAACTCTTCGCGGCGCGAGCCACCCGTTTCAGTTTAGTAAAGAACTATCGACAGCATTGCGCGAGTTGAGCCGGAAAGAGAACGCGACGTTGTTCATGACGTTGCTCGCCGGTTTTCAGGCGCTGTTGCACGGCTACACGGGTCAGGAAGACATCGTTGTCGGCACCAACATCGCGAATCGCACGCGTGGCGAGACGGAAGGGTTGATTGGTTTCTTTGTCAACAACCTTGTGCTGCGCGGTGACTTGCGAGGCGAACCGCGTTTCACGGATTTGATCCATCGAGCGCGTGAAACGTGTCTCGAAGCGTATGCGCATCAGGAGGCGCCGTTCGACAAACTGGTGGAACTGCTCCAGCCGGATCGCGGCCTCGCATTCAATCCGCTGTTCCAGGTTTTGTTTGTGCTGCAAAACGCGCCGCAGGGCGATATCTCGTTGCCGGGATTGGAGATCCAGCCGCTCATCGGTGATAGCCAGGTAGCGCGATTCGACCTCAGCCTGAATCTGATCGATGGCGAAGACGCGATCTTCGGCGCGCTCGAATACAACAGCGATCTGTTCGATCGCGAAACGATCACGCGCATGATCGCTC
Source organism: uncultured Acidobacteriota bacterium (assembly GCA_963708055.1). Lineage (GTDB taxonomy): Bacteria > Acidobacteriota > Blastocatellia > Pyrinomonadales > Pyrinomonadaceae > PSRF01. Next base: position 6,598,350 of record OY970193.1, read on the forward strand.
GCTTCCAGATGTTGTTGGAAGCGGCCACGAACGATCCTGAACAGATGCTCTCAGATCTGCCGTTGTTGGGCCATGCCACCGCGAATGTGAGCGCGATCGTCGAGCAGCATTCATCGGAGTTGATGGTCCATGAGTGGTTCGAACGCAGCGCGGAGCGTTTTGCTGAACAGATAGCTGTTAGTGGCAATGGTGAGAGCTACACGTATGAAGCAGTGAAGCGGCGTTCGGATGTTATCGCAGACAATCTGCTTGAACGTGAGCTACCCGCCGGGTCATTGGTGGGTTTGTTGTGTGATGGTCCATTTGAGTTTGTCTGCTCAGTGCTAGGGACGCTGAAGGCGGGTTTGGCTTTCGTGCCGCTGGATGGACGTTTGCCGGCGCCTCGTTTGCGATTGCTGTTGAGTGTTGCCGAGCCCAGTCTGTTCCTGGTCGAACGTGAGTTGCTCGATGTCGTTCCGGAAAACTCGCCAGTGTTGTGTTTGGATGAAGTAGCGGCGATTGAGAATGGCAGGCCGCGACCGGCGGTGGATCCGGATGGACGTTGCTACATCTATTTCACCTCCGGTTCGACCGGACGACCAAAGGCAATCGCGGGTCGTTTGAAAGGGATCGATCATTTCATTCGCTGGGAAACGGAAGCGTTGCAAGTGCAGCCGGGGATGCGCATGTCGCAACTGCTGGCGCCGACGTTTGATGGTTCGTTGAGAGAAATATTTCTGCCGTTGTGCACTGGTGGCGTGATGGTGGCGCCTCCGGATCGCCGGTTGGTTCAGGATGCGACGGCCCTCGCGGCGTGGCTGAAGGACGAACGGATCGAGTTGCTGCATTGCGTGCCGTCGTTGCTGCGAAGTTTGTGCGGCACATCAGAGAGATTCGAGGATCTGAAATGGGTGGTGATGGCCGGCGAAGCGTTGCAACCCGGCGATGTGGCGCGATGGAAAGAACGAAGTGCGGCGCGTTTGGTGAATCTGTACGGCACGTCGGAAACGACGATGGCGAAGTTCTGTTACCTCGTCGTGGATGACGATGACCAGCGGCGCGCGATTCCGGTTGGGAAACCGATTCCCGGCGCCCACGCTTTCATTGCCGATCCACAAGGCCGCCCGTGTCCGCCCGAACGAGTCGGCGAGATCTATATTGCGACACCGTATCGTTCGTTGGGTTATTACAACGATGAAGAGCAAACGCGAGCCGCGTTTGTTGTGAATCCGTTGACGAATGATCCGAACGACCTGGTTCATCGCACCGGCGATCTGGGCCGGGTTACCAGTGACGGCAACTTCGAATATCTCGGGCGTCGCGATCAGCAGGTTAAGGTGCGCGGCATACGCGTGGAGTTGGGTGAAGTTGAAGACGCATTGCGCGCCCTCGCGGGTGTGAGTGATGCGGTTGTGATCGAGCGCACAGACGCGAGTGGCAACAACTATCTCTGCGGTTACGTGGCGTGTGCGAACGGCACTGAAGTAAGCGCGACCGAAGCGCGGCGACAGTTGCTGGCTGAGTTGCCTGACTACATGGTGCCGAGCGCAGTGGTTGTGCTTGAAGAATTGCCACGCACGATCAGTGGCAAAGTTGATAAACGCGGGTTACCGGCGCCGGGAGCTGTACGTGGTGGATTGGGCGAATACATCGCGCCGCGAACGCCAGTGGAGACGTCGTTGTGTGGCATCTGGAGCGAAGTGTTGAAGGTCGAAAAGGTTGGCGTGCGCGACAACTTCTTCGAACTCGGCGGTCACTCGTTGCTGGCGACACAGGTGGTATCGCGGATACGTGAATCGATGTCGGTCGAAGTGCCTCTGCGGATGTTGTTTGAAGGACCAACGGTTGAAGCGCTGGCGAGGAGAGTCGAAGACGGCGAAGAGCAGAGCGCTCCGCCGATTGTACGTGTGAGTCGTGAGAGTGTGTTGCCGTTATCGTTTGCGCAACAACGTCTCTGGTTTATCGATCAGCTGGAGCCGGGCAGCGCGGTCTACAACGTTCCAGCGGCGATGCGACTCCGCGGCGCATTGGATGTTGCGGCCCTCGAGCAAACCTTCACCGAGATCGTGCGACGACACGAAGCGCTGCGCACAACTTTCGCAGTGGTTAACGGGGAAGCTGCGCAAATCATTGGTCCGGCACAGACGCTAAATCTCCAGATAACTGACTTAAGTGAACTGCCCGAAGCAGATCGAGAAGCGGAAGTCAGGCATCTCGCGCAACTTGAAGCACAACGACCATTTGATCTCGGTCAGGGTCCGTTGTTCCGCGTTTCCCTCCTGCGATTAGCGGCCGATGATCATGTTGCCATGCTGACCATGCATCACATCATTAGTGATGGGTGGTCCATGAGCGTTTTGCTCAAGGAAGTTGCCACTTTATACAGGACATTCATTGATCATGAAGCAGCGCCGCTGCCTGAGTTGCCGGTGCAATATGCGGATTATGCCGCGTGGCAGCGAAGCTGGTTGCAGGGCGAGGTCTTGGACCAGCAGTTGGATTATTGGAAGCAGCAGCTTTTGAGCGTGCCTGCTGCGCTCGAGTTGCCGACCGATCATCCGCGTCCGGCGGTGCAAACGCACAGGGGCGCGGTCGTTCCGTTTGTGCTTTCAACTGAGCTCGCCGATTCGCTGAAGACGTTGAGTCGCAAGGAGGGCACAACGTTATTCATGACGCTGCTGGCCGCCTTCCAAACACTGCTCTATCGCTACACCGGGCAGGACGACATTGTGGTCGGAACGCCGATCGCCGGGAGGCATCGTCTCGAAACAGAGGCGCTCATCGGTTTCTTTATCAACACGCTAGCGCTGCGCGGGCGGCTCGATGCAGCAATGTCGTTCAGCGAATTGCTGCAACAAGCGCGCGACGTGACGCTCGGCGCATATGCGCACCAGGATCTGCCGTTTGAAAAGTTGATCGAGGAGTTGCAGCCGGAGCGGGACTTGAGTCGCACGCCGCTGTTCCAGGTGCTGCTCGTGTTGCAAAACTTTGAGGCGCACTCAGATCTGGAGATACCGGGTCTCGCGTTGCAGCCGTTGGGCAGCGATAGCGCGACGTCGAAGTTTGACATGACGTTGACGTTGATGGACGACACGCATTCGCTGTTGGGAACGGTGGAGTACAACGTCGATCTATTTGATGAAGCGACGATCAGGCGCCTTATCGAACATCTGCAAACGCTGCTGGAGAGCGTAGTTAATGATCCGCATCAGAGTCTTTCTAAGCTGCGAATTCTTGGTGATGCCGAGCGCGAACAGCAGGTTCGATTGTGGAACGACACGACTCAGTCGTATGGCGTGCCGGGCCTGTTGCATGAGTTATTTGAACAACAGGCGCAACTGACACCGCAGGCGACAGCGCTCGTGTTTGGCGCTGAGCAACTGAGTTATCAGGAGTTGGACCAGCGTGCCAATCAACTGGCGCATCAGCTGCGTTCCCTGGGAGTAGAGCGTGAGCAACTGGTTGGTTTGATGTTGGAACGGTCGGTGGATCTGGTAGTGGCGCTGTTGGGCGTGTTGAAGAGTGGGGCGGCGTATCTGCCGCTCGATCCGGCGTATCCGCAGGAACGACTGAGTTTCATGCTCGAGGATTCGGGTGCCGGTTTGTTGCTGACCAGTGCGGAACTGGCTGGTGTGGTGCAAAGCGAGCGGACGCTGGTGCTGGAAGCAGCGCGCGAAGCGATTGCGCAACAGCCATGCGAGAAGCCCGAGAGTGGCGTTAGCGCGAACAATGCGGCTTATGTGATCTACACGTCGGGATCGACCGGGAAACCGAAAGGCGTGTGTGTATCGCATGGAGCGATCAGTAATCGCTTGTGCTGGATGCAGGAGAAGTATCCGCTGACAGCGAGTGATGCGGTGTTGCAAAAGACGGCGTACAGCTTTGACGCGTCGATCTGGGAGTTCATCGCGCCGTTACAGGCGGGAGCGAAACTGGTGCTGGCCGAACCGGGCGTGCAACGTGATGTGACGGCGTTGGCGCGAACGGTGGCGGAGAGCGAAGTGACGGTGTTGCAACTGGTGCCGTCGGTGTTGAGCGCGATGGCGGGAGCCGGCGAGTTGGCGCAACTGGGTGGGTTGAAGCGGTTGTTCTGCGGCGGTGAAGCGCTGAGCGGGCAGCTAGTGTCGGCGGTGAAGGAAGCGTGTCCGGGGCTCGAGGTTGTGAACCTGTATGGACCAACGGAAGCCGCGATCGATGCGACGAGCTGGCGCTGCCATGAGGTAGTGGAAGGAATCACACCGCTGGGACGGCCGCTGACGAATGTGCAGGTTTATGTGTTGGAGGCGAGCGGCGAGTTGGCGCCGGTTGGCAGAGCAGGAGAATTGCACATCGGCGGAGCGGGACTGGCGCGTGGATATCTGGGCCGTGCCGCGCTGACGGCAGAGCGATTTGTGCCGGATGGGTTGAGTGGTGCGGCAGGCGCGCGATTGTACCGGACGGGAGATCTGGCGCGGTGGCGAGCGGATGGAGTGCTGGAGTATGTGGGCCGTGTTGACGAGCAGGTGAAAGTGCGCGGCTACCGCATTGAGTTGGGTGAAATCGAAGCGGCACTGCGCGGGCATGAGTCGATTAGTAATGCGGTAGTGGCGGTGAAGGATGAACGCCTCGTCGCGTACGTGATCATAGACCAAAGCGGTGACAAGTCACCGCACTCCAAGGAGACGCCGGAAGACTCGGCGGATGGTGGACGCCGCCGTGGAGTGCGCCACCTTGGTGGCGCTTTGGCCACAGTGACGCCGGAATGGCTTGAGTACCTGCGCGCGAGATTGCCTGAGTACATGATTCCGTCAGCGTTTGTCACGCTTGATGAGTTGCCTTTGACAGCCAACGGCAAGATCGATCGACGGCGGTTACCAGAAGTCGAGCGACAGAACACAAATGATAACGTCATTGCGGCGCGGACGCCGGTGGAAGAAGTGTTGTGCGGAATCTGGAGCGAAGTGCTGCAAGTGGAGCAGGTCGGGATCAACGACAACTTCTTCGAACTGGGTGGACATTCGCTGCTGGCGACACAAGTAATTTCACGTGTGCGTGAAGCGCTGGGAGTAGAAGTAGCGCTGCGCAGATTGTTTGAAGCGCCCACGGTCGCGGCCTTTGCACTGGCAGTGGCAGCGGCCCGAGATGAAGTGCCGGCGCCACCGATCACGAAAGTAGACCGCGAACAATCGTTACCGTTGTCATTTGCGCAGCAACGACTGTGGTTCATCGATCAACTGGAGCCTGGCAGTGCGGCTTATAACGTCCCGGCAGCAGTGCGTTTGCGCGGGGAGTTGGAGATTGAAGCGCTGCGCCGCACTGTGAATGAAGTTGTGCGGCGGCATGAAGTGCTGCGGACGACGTTTGCGGTGATGGACGGCGAGCCGGTGCAGGTGGTTGGAGACGTGAGAGAAGTGTTGCTCCAACTGACGGATCTGAGTGCGCTGGAAGCGGAAGATCGTGAAGCGGAGATGAAGCGTTTGGCGCAGACAGAAGCGCAACGACCGTTTGACCTGGCCCATGGACCACTGCTGCGAGTGGAATTGATCCGGCTGGCGTCGGAGGAGCATGTAGTGCTGTTGACGATGCATCACATTGTGAGTGATGGCTGGTCGATGGGAGTGCTGGTGAATGAGGTGGCGCAGTTGTATGCGGCCTACCGGGAGGGAAGTGAATCGCCGCTAGCAGAGTTGGCAATCCAGTACGGTGACTACGCAGCGTGGCAACGCGGTTGGTTGCAGGGCGAAGTGCTGGAGCAGCAGTTGAGTTACTGGAAGCAGCAGTTGGAAGGCATACCGGCGCTGCTGGAGTTGCCGACAGATCGTCCGCGTCCCGCCGTGCAGACTTACAACGGATCCAGCGAGTTGTTCTCGCTCTCAGAAGAGTTAACGACGAGTTTGAAAACGCTCAGCCGTCGTGAAGACGCGACGCTTTTCATGACGCTGCTCGCCGCGTTTCAAACTCTGCTTCATCGTTACACACACCAAAACGACATCGTTGTCGGCACACCCATCGCGAATCGATCGCGAGGTGAGACTGAAAGCCTGATCGGCTTCTTTGTCAACACGCTTGCGCTCCGCGGGCGGCTCGACTCTGCCATGTCGTTCCGGGAGCTGCTGCAACAGGTGCGCGAAGTAACACTCGGCGCATACCAGTACCAGGATCTGCCTTTCGAAAAGCTGGTTGAGGAGTTGCAGCCGGAGCGCAGTTTGAGCCATGCGCCGTTATTCCAGGTGATGTTTGGATTGCAAAACATGCCCGCGGGCGACTTGCATTTACCTGGTTTGAGTTTGAGCGGAGTTGAGAGTGATCGCGGCACAGCGAAGTTTGATCTCAACCTGTCGCTGACCGAGGTTGGTTCGGAAATGGCCGGCGAACTTGAGTTCAACACCGACATCTTTGACCGCGCCACGATCAGAGGGATGATCGTGCAGTTTGAGCAACTGTTATCGTCGTTAACGGCCAACCCGCTCGCAAAATTGGCCGATCTACAAATTCTCATTGAAGCTGAGACCCAGCAACTACTATTCGATTTCAACCAAACGACAATCGACTTCGGTTGTGACAAGCTGACGCACGAACTGATTGCTGAGCAAGCCTCACAAAATCCGGATGCAATCGCGGTGTCGTTTGAGAACGCCAGCCTGACTTATGCAGATCTGGACCAGCAGTCAAATCAATTAGCGCGGTACTTGCAGCAGCTCGGAGTTGGACCAGATGCAGTTGTCGGAATAATGATGGACCGCAGCCTGGACATGGTGATCAGCATCCTGGGCATCATGAAGGCCGGTGGCGCGTATCTGCCGCTCGATCCGGAATATCCGCACGCGCGGCTCGAGTTCATGTGTCATGACTCGGGAGTGCAGTTGCTGATTACGCAAAGCGCGAAGACTAACTCGTTCGAAGGCCTGCGGGCGATTGCGTTAGCCGCCGAACGTGATGCGATCGCTGCTCAAAGTACTGCGTCGTTGCTTTGCGTCGCGAGACCAAACAACGTCGCTTACCTGCTCTACACGTCGGGCTCAACCGGGCGACCTAAAGGTGTGCTGATTACGCATGATGGCTTGCGCAATCACATGCTGTGGATGCAGGAGCAATATCCATTGGGTGCGTCGGATTCCGTGTTGCAGAAAACAGCGTTCAGCTTTGACGCCTCAGTTTGGGAGTTTTTTGCTCCGCTGATCGCTGGTGCGCGGCTGGTGATGGCGCGTCCCGGCGGGCAACGCGAACCGGAATACCTCGCGCAGACTATCGCGGCTGAAAAGATCACGATCTTACAAGCCGTGCCGTCGCTCTTGCGGGCGCTGCTCGAAGTCGAGAGTTTTGCGCAATGCACGAGCCTGCGACGCATGTTTTGTGGCGGTGAGGCGCTGACGCTCGAAGTACAGAATCGATTCCACGAGTTGTTTGCAGCAGAGTTAATCAATCTTTATGGACCAACGGAAGCCACGATTGAGGTTTTGTCGTGGATCTGTGAGCGAGGCGCGCACTCGGTTCCGATTGGCCGGCCGGTTTCAAATGTAAGCGTTTACGTGCTTGATGAAGCGATGCGACCGGTTCCTGTTGGTGTTAGTGGTGAACTCTATGTCGGTGGCGTGGCCCTCGCTCGTGGTTATGTCGCGCGGAGTGGATTAACCGCCGAACGTTTTGTACCGGATGGGTTGAGTGGTGCGGCAGGCGCGCGGTTGTACCGGACGGGAGATCTGGCGCGTTGGCGAGCGGATGGAGTGCTGGAGTATGTGGGCCGTGTTGACGAACAGGTGAAGGTGCGCGGCTATCGCATTGAGTTGGGTGAGATTGAAGCGGCACTGCGCGGGCATGAGTCGATTAGTAATGCGGTAGTGGCGGTGAAGGATGAACGACTGGTGGCGTACGTGATCTTAGACCAAAGCGGTGACAAGTCACCGCACTCCAAGGAGACGCCTGAAGACTCGGCGGATGGTGGACGCCGCCGTGGAGTGCGCCACCTTGGCGGCGCTTTGGCCACAGTGACGCCGGAATTGCGTGAATACCTGCGCGCCAGATTGCCTGAGTACATGGTGCCGTCAGCGTTTGTCACCCTCGAAGAGTTACCACTAACAGCCAACGGCAAGATCGATCGACGGCGGTTACCTGAAGTCGAGCGACAAAGCACAAGTGATAACGTCATTGCGGCGCGGACGCCGGTGGAAGAAGTGCTGTGCGGAATCTGGAGCGAAGTGCTGCACGTGGAGCAGGTCGGGATCAACGACAACTTCTTCGAACTGGGTGGTCACTCGCTGCTGGCGACACAAGTAATTTCACGGGTGCGAGAAGCGCTGGGAGTTGAAGTAGCGTTGCGCAGATTATTTGAGGCGCCCACGGTCGCGGCCTTTGCCGTGGCAGTGGCAGCGGCCCGAGATGAAGTTCCAGCCCCACCGATCATGAAGGTGGACCGCGAACAAGCATTGCCATTGTCATTTGCACAGCAACGACTGTGGTTCATCGATCAGTTGGAGCCTGGCAGTGCGGCATACAACGTCCCGGCAGCAGTGCGTTTGCGCGGGGAGTTGGAGCTTGAAGCGCTGCGACGGACGGTGAATGAAGTTGTGCGGCGGCATGAAGTGTTGCGGACGACGTTTGCAGTGGTGGACGGCGAACCGGTGCAGGTGGTTGGAGCCGCGCGCGCAATAGAGTTGCCGGTAGCGGATCTGAGCACGCTGGAAGCGGAAGATCGAGAAGCGGAGATGAAGCGCCTGGCGCAGACAGAAGCGCAACGACCGTTTGACCTGGCCCATGGACCACTGCTGCGAGTGGAGTTAATCCGGCTGGCGTCGGAGGAGCATGTAGTGCTGTTGACGATGCATCACATTGTGAGTGATGGCTGGTCGATGGGTGTGCTGGTGAATGAAGTGGCGCAGTTGTATGCGGCGTACCGCTCCGGAGCAGAATCGCCATTACCAGAGTTGGCAATCCAGTACGGCGACTACGCAGCGTGGCAACGCGGTTGGTTGCAGGGCGAAGTGCTGGAGCAGCAGTTGAGTTACTGGAAGCAGCAGTTGGAAGGCATACCGGCGCTGCTGGAATTGCCGACAGATCGTCCGCGTCCCGCGGTGCAAACATATCGCGGTACGAGTCACATGTTTGTAGTCGCCGAGGAACTGACCGTTCGTCTTAAGGAACTGAGCCGACGTGAAGGTGCAACAATGTTCATGACGCTGCTTGCAGCGTTTCAAACATTACTCCAACGATGCTCAGGCCAGGACGACATTGTGGTGGGAACGGCCATGGCGGGCCGGCACCGGCTCGAAACCGAAGGGCTGATTGGGTTCTTCAATAACACCCTCGTGCTGCGCGCAAGATTGGACCAGGCAGAGAGTTTCCGCGATCTGTTGCGCCAGGTGCGCGAAGTAACACTCGGCGCGTACCAGCATCAGGACCTGCCGTTCGATCGTTTGGTTGAGGAGTTGCAGCCCGAGCGTAGCTTGAGTCACATGCCGTTATTCCAGATCTCGTTCACGCTCGAAAACGTTCCGATGAACGAGTTGGAGTTGCCGGGGTTGTCGTTGAGTCCGGTGAGCCAGGAGAACGACACGGTCCAATACGATCTCAATTTGAACCTGCGTGAGATGGAAGGACTCATCGTCGGCGCCGCGCAGTATCGCACTGATTTGTTTGACGCTGCGACGATTGAGCGGATGGTTGAAGATTATGTTTTGTTGTTGGAGACGATCGTCGGTGCGCCTGAGATGGCACTCACGAGTCTCAAAGATGTGCTGGACGATGCAGCGCAGCAGCGGCGTGTCGAAGCCGAGACGCGATTGCAGCGAGCCAGTGTAGATAGCCTGCGTGGTGCCCGACGCAAACCCGTCCCGAACCTACAACTCACGAATTCGTAAACGAAAAACCATGGAACAAGATTTACAAGATTAACAAGATAAAAATCTTGTAAATCCTGTACATCCTGTAAATCTTGTTCCAGTTAACCAAACACCACGCGTAGTCAAAGTTCAATGAAGAGTTTTGCCGCTTTCACACGCAAGAGCGTCAGCATTACATCGCAGAGTCTGATCACCAGCGAACCGCTGCACGAACAGTTGGGGCTGGTGATTCGTCCGGCTGTTCCCGGTCTTAGCCTGGCTTCGTGGTCCAAGTCTCAACGCGAATGGATCAACGAGCGCCTGGTCCAATCAGGCGCGCTTTTGTTCCGCGATTTTCACGCCTGCGATGTTAATGAGTTTGAACAATTCACTACCGCCGTCGCGTCAGATCTGCTCGAGTATCGCGAGCGCTCCTCGCCGCGCCAGCGCGTGAGCGGCAACATCTACACCTCCACTGATTATCCGCCGGAATTTGCCATCTTTCTGCACAACGAAAACTCATACCAGCAATCATGGCCGCTCAAAGTCTTCTTTCACTGTGTGACCGCGTCGCCCGAAGGCGGCGAGACGCCGATTGCGAACTGCTGCGCCATAATGCGTTCAATTCCAGAGGCGATTGTTGAAAAATTTCGACGCCAGGGATGGATGTACGTGCGCAATTACGGCGACGGTTATGGTTTGCCGTGGCAGACAGTTTTTCAAACCACCGATCGCACTGCCGTCGAAGACCACTGCCGCCAACACGGGATCACCGTTGAATGGAAGGACGGTGAGCGGCTTCGCACTCGCGCGATCAGACCAGCCATTACGCGTCATCCAAAGACCGGCGAAGACGTTTGGTTCAATCATGCGACGTTCTTTCATGTAACGACGCTTGAACCTTCGATTCGCGAATCCCTCCTGGCGCAGTTTACTGAAGAAGAATTGCCCACGAACACTTTTTACGGCGACGGCTCACCGATCGAACCCGAAGTACTCCAACAACTCCGACACGCATACGAACAGAACAAGGTGCTGTTCGCGTGGCAACCGGGCGACGTGTTGTTGCTCGACAACATGCTCGTTGCGCACGGTCGCTCGTCTTACACCGGCCCCCGTAAAGTTTTGGTAGCAATGGCCGAGGCCTTCTCACGTTAATTCCGCACCGCTCTTTTTTCAGGTCGCAACAAAATGAATTCACAAACCAGCTTACAAAACGACGTAATCGAGGGGTTTCGACTCTCGCCGCAGCAATCGCGACTCTGGTCCATTCAGCAGGCCGGCATTAATCCAGCGTCTGGCGCCCGCTGCCTGGTCCGTATCGCGGGCGAGCTTGATGCATCGTTATTGCGCACGGTGCTTGAGAGCATCATCAGCCGGCACGAGATTCTGCGCACGAATTACAGACGTCTGGAAGGAATGACGATTCCGGTCCAGGTCATCGCTTCCGATTTCTCGTTGGTCATGCACGAGTACGATTTCAGTGAGAACGAGCCGGCCGAGCAGCAGCGGATCATCACGGCGTTATTTGATGACGAACGACGGCGAGAATTCGATCTCGAGCGTGAACTGCCGGTCCGTGTATCGCTGATCGCGCTGGCGTCAAACCGACATGTTTTGTTGCTGAGTTTGCCTGCGCTGTCCGCAGATCAGGCAACGCTCAAATCGTTAGTGCAGGAGATTGCGGGCGCGTATTCGGCGTGTCAGGCGGGTGTTTCGCCTTTTTCCGATGAGCCTGTTCAGTATGCGGATCTGTCGGAGTGGCAGAACGAGATGCTGGAATCGGTTGAGACTGAAGCCGGGCGAGCATTTTGGAGTGAGCGGGAAATTGCTCCGGCGTCGTTTGCGCTTCGGGGCGAACCGAACGGCGGCAGCAACGTTGTGCGGCGCACCTTGAGTGAAACACTAACTGCCGAGATCAAAAGAGTCGGTTCAGCGGTTTTCATGCTCGGGTGTTGGCAGTCGTTGATGGTTCGGCTGAGTGGCGAGACGAATGTTGTCACGAGCGTTGCGTTCGATGGGCGCAGTATTGAAGAGTTGAAAGACACCTTTGGACCACTCACGAAGTATTTACCGTTGCAAACGGACTTTGAACAGTCGCGTTCAATTCGAGAGTTGACCGCGGAAAACGCTGAACGCCTCGTCGATTTTTCAAAGTGGCAACAGTATTTTTCTCCGGCCGCGATTGCTTCGCACAACGCACTCGGCTTTGAACACTGCGAACTACCCGAGAGTTTCGAGGCTATCGGCGTCAGTTTCTCAATTGATCGGCTGGAGAGTTGCGGCGAAAACTTCAAGCTCAGGCTCTCGTGTCTCGAAAAGAATGAGTCGCACGTGTGCGAATTTCATTACGACGCAAATCTGTTTTCGCCGGCAGACATCGAGCGAGTTGCGGATCATTTTGTAACACTCCTAAAAGACGCGGTTGCAAATCCTGATGTTGAAGTTGAGCATTTGCAAATCATCAGCAATACCGATCGCGAACGTGTCAAATCATGGAACGACACGACTCAGTCGTATGGCGTGCCGGGCCTGTTGCACGAGTTGTTTGAACAACAGGCGCAACTGACACCGCAGGCGACGGCGCTCGTGTTTGGCGCTGAGCAACTGAGTTACGAAGAGTTGGACCAGCGTGCCAATCAACTGGCGCATCGGCTGCGTTCGTTGGGAGTTGAACGCGAGCAGCTAGTCGGTTTGATGTTGGAACGGTCGGTGGATCTTGTAGTGGCGTTGCTGGGTGTGTTGAAGAGTGGTGCGGCGTATCTGCCGCTCGATCCGGCGTATCCGCAGGAACGACTTGGTTTCATGCTCGAGGATTCGGGTGCGGGTTTGTTGCTGACCAGTGCGGAACTGACTGGTGTGGTGCAAAGCGAGCGGACGCTGGTGCTGGAAGCAGCGTGCGAAGCGATTGCGCAACAGCCGCGCGAGAAGCCCGAGAGTGGCGTTAGCGCGAACAATGCGGCTTACGTGATCTATACCTCGGGATCGACTGGGAAACCGAAAGGCGTGTGTGTATCGCATGGAGCGATCAGCAATCGCTTGTGCTGGATGCAGGAGAAGTATCCGCTGACAGCGAGTGATGCGGTGTTGCAAAAGACGGCGTATAGCTTTGACGCGTCGATCTGGGAGTTCATCGCGCCGTTACAGGCGGGAGCGAAACTGGTGCTGGCCGAACCGGGCGTGCAACGTGATGTGACGGCACTGGCGCAAACGGTGGCGAAGAGCGAAGTGACGGTGTTGCAACTGGTGCCGTCGGTGTTGAGCGCGATGGCGGGAGCCGGCGAGTTGGCGCAACTCGGTGGGTTGAAGCGGTTGTTCTGCGGCGGTGAAGCGCTGAGTGGGCAACTAGTGTCGGCGGTGAAGGAAGCGTGTCCGGGGCTCGAGGTAGTGAACCTGTATGGACCAACGGAAGCTGCGATCGATGCGACGAGCTGGCGCTGTAGTGACAGGGTGGAAGGAATCACACCACTGGGACGGCCGCTGACGAATGTGCAGGTTTATGTGTTGGAAGCGAGCGGCGAGTTGGCGCCGGTCGGACGTGCAGGAGAGTTGCACATCGGCGGAGGGGGACTGGCGCGTGGATATTTGGGACGTGCCGCGCTGACGGCAGAGCGATTTGTGCCGGATGGGTTGAGTGGTGCGGCAGGCGCGCGATTGTACCGGACGGGAGATCTGGCGCGGTGGCGAGCGGATGGAGTGCTGGAGTATGTGGGCCGTGTTGACGAGCAGGTGAAGGTGCGTGGTTATCGCATTGAGTTGGGTGAGATCGAAGCGGCACTGCGCGGGCATGAAGCCGTGAACGAAGCCGTCGTCACGGTGCGTGATGAACGACTCGTAGGTTATTGGACGCGTGCACAAGAACTGCCCGCAGGCATCAGCGAGAGCCAGTTGTACAAACTGCCGAACGAGTTGAAAGTGGTCCAACTGAATCGCAACGAGACGCAGGTGCTTTACGATGAGATCTTCGTCGATCGCTGTTACTTACGACACGGTATCCAGTTGCGTGATGGCGCATGCGTGTTTGATGTGGGCGCAAACATGGGCATGTTCACCTTGTTTGTGCACGACAACTGCGCCGATGCGCGCGTGTATGCGTTTGAACCGTTGCCACCGACGTACGCAGTGTTGCAGGCGAACGCGGAACTGTATGCGCCGCAGACGAAGACGTTGAATGTCGGGTTGTCGAATCGGAGTGGGCGGGTGAAGTTTACCTACTATCCGAAAGCGACGGCGATGTCGGGAGCGCACGCGGATGCGACGGTGGATGAAGCGACAACGCGAGCGTTCCTGGAGAATCAGGGTGAAGGGTTGCAGCAGTATGCGGAAGAGCTGCTGGAAGGAATGTTTGCGAGTGAGCAGTATGAGTGTGAGTTGCGCACGCTGTCGCAGGTGATCCGGGAAGAGGGAATAGAGCGGATCGATCTGTTGAAAGTGGATGTGGAGAAGAGCGAGTGGGAAGTGCTGGAGGGGATCGAGGAAGGCGACTGGGAGAAGATCAAGCAGATCGTGATTGAAGTGCACGATGTGGATGGGCGAGTGGCGCGAATCGGCGAGCAGTTGCGGCGACGTGGTTATCGGTTGGAAGTGGTGCAGGAAGCGTTGCTGGCGCAGACCGGGATCTACAACCTGTATGCGGTGCACGAGTCGTTGGGCCACGGCGCCGATTTAGACCAAAGCGGTGCCAAGGCACCGCACTCCAAGGCGGGCCTTGAAGCGACGAAGAGTGGACGACTCCATGGAGTGCGCCAGCTTGCTGGCGCTTTGGCCACAGTGACGCCGACTGAGTTGAAGGAATACCTAAGTCAGAGACTGCCTGAGTACATGGTGCCGGGCGTGTTGGTGGAGTTAGAGCGGTTGCCACTGACTGCGAACGGAAAGCTAGACCGGAAGGCGCTGCCTGAACCGGAGTCTGTAAGCACAACAAACAGAACAGGATACGAGAGAGCCGAGACACCGATTGAAGAGCTGTTGTGCGGCTTGTGGGCGGAGTTGTTGAAGGTCGACGAAGTCGGCGTGCAGGACAACTTCTTCGATCTGGGCGGCCATTCATTGCTGGCGACGCAGGTGATCTCGCGCGTGCGCGAAGCCCTCGGCGTCGAACTCGCGATGCGCACCTTGTTTGAATCGCCGACCGTGGCCGGACTGGCGCGACAAGTTGAAACCGCACTGAGAGGCGAGCAGGGAACGCAAGCGCCACCGCTGGCACCGGTGAGCCGTGATCAGCAACTGCCGCTTTCGTTTGCTCAGCAGCGTTTGTGGTTCATCGATCAATTAGAACCCGGCAGCGCAGCTTACAACGTTCCCACCGCCGTACGGCTGAGCGGCGACTTGCAAGTCGAAGCATTGACACGCACGTTGAGCGAAATTTTGCGCCGCCATGAAGTTTTACGCACCACGTTTGCGGTCGTTGATGGTGAGCCGGTGCAAGTCATCGGCGATGTACACGATTTTAATCTGCACATAACCGACCTGGCCCAGCTTTCGCACGATGAGCGTGAAGCCGAAGTCAGCCGGCTGGCCCAGGAAGAAGCACAACGCCCATTTGATTTAACGCGTGGTCCATTACTGCGCGCCTCGTTACTACGCCTCGCTGCCGGGGAACACGTAGCCTTGCTCACTATGCATCACATCGTCAGCGATGGCTGGTCTATGGGCGTACTGGTCAACGAGGTGGCGACACTCTACGAGGCTTTCAGCGCGCATAAAGATTCACCACTGCCCGAACTGCCGGTTCAATACGCCGATTACGCTGCGTGGCAACGAAACTGGTTACAGGGCGAAGTGCTCGAGCAACAAATGGGCTACTGGAAACAGCAGCTCGAAGGTGTTCCAGCGCTACTCGAATTGCCCACCGATCGACCGCGGCCCGCAGTGCAAACCCATCGCGGCGCGATCGTTTCGTTCATGTTCCCGGCTTCACTGTCGCAAGCGCTCAAGGATCTGAGTCGGAAAGAAAATGCGACGCTGTTCATGACGCTCCTGGCGGCGTTTCAAACTCTGCTCTATCGCTATTCCGGCGAGCAGGAGATTGTTGTAGGCAGCCCCATCGCCGGGCGTCATCGACTCGAAACCGAAGGATTGATTGGCTTCTTTGTAAACACGCTCGCATTGCGCGGCCGTTTACGCGCTGACATCTCCTTTGCGCAGTTGCTGCGACAGGCACGCGAGGCCACCCTCGGCGCTTACGCGCATCAGGATCTGCCGTTTGAAAAGCTGGTCGAAGAGATCCAGCCGGAACGCGATCTCGGTTGGAACCCGCTGGTCCAGGTAGCTTTCACTCTGCAAAACACTTCAAAGGATGAAGGACTGCGTCTTAACAACCTTCAGCTCGAACAAGTTAACTCATATCGCGAGCGCACCACCTTTGATCTCACGCTCGCGATGTATGAAACAGAGCGCGAGTTGTACGGGATGTTTGAGTACAACACCGACCTGTTTGACGAAGCTCGCATCCGGCGCATGGCTTCACATCTGGAGACGATGCTGGCGGCGATTGCACACGATTCATCACAGCAACTGGTCCAACTGCCATTGTTGACCGCCGGCGAGCAAGAGCAGTTGCAGGAGTGGAACCATAGATCGGGTGAGCTCGTGAGTGACGCGTGCATTCACGAACTGTTTGAGCGCCAGGTTGCGCTAACTCCTGATCGAATCGCGCTCGCTATCGCGGATCAACGACTGACGTACGCAGAGCTGAACCACCGCGCCAACCAGACGGCCCATTTCCTCCGCGGAATGGGTGTTGGACCAGAGATGCTCGTCGGACTTTTCCTCGAGAGCTCTGTGGAAATGATTGTGGGTGTGTTGGGTGTGCTGAAGGCCGGCGCGGCATACATACCGCTCGATCCAGCCTATCCGCTCGAACGTCTTGCGTTCATGTTGGAAGACAGCGCCGTGCCCGTTTTGTTGACGCAGGATAGTTTGGCTGATCAACTGCCTGCGACCTGGGCCCAGGTGATTTCGCTTGACGGTGATTGGGATGAAATCGCGCAGCGGAGCAATGAAAATCCGTCGCCGATGACAACGCCGGACAATCTCGCGTATGTCATTTACACCTCCGGTTCAACCGGACGGCCGAAAGGGGCATTACTTGGCCATCGTGGCGTTTGCAACCTCGCCGTTTCTCAATCAGCAGCGTTCGGTGTGAAAGCAGACAGTCGTGTGTTGCAGTTTGCCTCTTTCAGCTTCGACGCCTCGGTATCTGAAATTTTCATGGCGTTTGTGAAGGGCGCGACGTTACACCTGTGTTCGGGCGAGAGCATGCGCGCGGGTGATGAACTGCTCGCAACCTTGCGCGACAACGCAATCACGCACGTCACGCTTCCGCCATCCGTACTCGCATCTTTGCCGCAGCAGGAGTTGCCGGCGCTTGAATGTTTGATCGTCGCGGGTGAAGCGTGTAGTGCCGAGCTGTTCGAAGCGTGGCGACACGGCCGGCGCTTCTTTAATGCTTATGGACCAACTGAGACGACGGTGTGTGCTTCGATTGGAGAATGCAATGCAGTTGCTGCGCGTCCGCCGATCGGAATCCCGATGGCCAATGTCGAAGTCCATATTCTTGGACCAGGAATGCAGCCGGTTCCCGTGGGCGTGCCCGGTGAGATCTATGTTGGCAGGGTGGGCCTGGCCCGTGGCTATTTCGGTCGTGCCGCGCTGACGGCGGAACGTTTTGTCCCAAATCCGTTTAGCACTGAACCGGGTGCGCGTCTTTATCGCACCGGCGACCTGGCCCAGTATCTGCCCGGGGGCGAGATCGATTACCTGCGTCGCATAGACCACCAGGTGAAAGTGCGCGGTTATCGCATCGAGTTAGGTGAGATCGAAGCAGCACTGCGCGGGCATGAAGCCGTGAACGAAGCTGTCGTCACGGTGCGTGATGAACGACTCGTGGGTTATTGGACGCGTGCACAAGAACTGCCCGCAGGCATCAGCGAAAGCCAGTTGTACAAACTGCCGAACGAGTTGAAGGTGGTGCAACTGAATCGCAACGAGACGCAGGTGCTTTACGATGAGATCTTCGTCGATCGCTGTTACCTGCGACACGGTATCCAACTTCGTGATGGCGCGTGTGTGTTTGATGTGGGCGCGAACATGGGCATGTTCACCTTGTTTGTGCACGACAACTGTGCCGATGCGCGAGTGTATGCGTTTGAACCGTTGCCACCGACGTATGCGGTGTTGCAGGCGAACGCAGAACTGTATGCGCCGCAGACGAAGACGTTGAATGTCGGGTTGTCGAATCGGAGTGGGCGGGTGAAGTTCACCTACTATCCGAAAGCGACGGCGATGTCGGGAGCACATGCGGATGCGACGGTGGAAGAAGCGACAACGCGAGCGTTTCTGGAGAATCAGGGCGAAGGATTGCAGCAGTATGCGGAAGAGCTGCTGGAAGGAATGTTTGCGAGTGAGCAGTATGAGTGTGAGTTGCGCACGCTGTCGCAGGTGATTCGGGAAGAGGGAATAGAGCGGATCGATCTGTTGAAAGTGGATGTGGAGAAGAGCGAGTGGGAAGTGCTGGAGGGGATCGAGGAAGGCGACTGGGAGAAGATCAAGCAGATCGTGATTGAAGTGCACGATGTGGATGGGCGAGTGGCGCGAATCGGCGAGCAGTTGCGGCGACGTGGTTATCGGTTGGAAGTGGTGCAGGAAGCGTTGCTGGCGCAGACCGGGATCTACAACCTGTATGCGGTGCACGAGTCGTTGGGCCACGGCGCCGATTTAGACCAAAGCGGTGCCAAGGCACCGCACTCCAAGGCGGGCCTTGAAGCGACGAAGAGTGGACGACTCCATGGAGTGCGCCAGCTTGCTGGCGCTTTGGCCACAGTGACGCCGACTGAGTTGAAGGAATACCTAAGTCAGAGACTGCCTGAGTACATGGTGCCGGGCGTGTTGGTGGAGTTAGAGCGGTTGCCACTGACTGCGAACGGAAAGCTAGACCGGAAGGCGCTGCCTGAACCGGAGTCTGTAAGCACAACAAACAGAACAGGATACGAGAGAGCCGAGACACCGATTGAAGAGCTGTTGTGCGGCTTGTGGGCGGAGTTGTTGAAGGTCGACGAAGTCGGCGTGCAGGACAACTTCTTCGATCTGGGCGGCCATTCATTGCTGGCGACGCAGGTGATCTCGCGCGTGCGCGAAGCCCTCGGCGTCGAACTCGCGATGCGCACCTTGTTTGAATCACCGACCGTGGCCGGACTGGCACGACAAGTTGAAACCGCACTGAGAGGCGAGCAGGGAACGCAAGCACCACCGCTGGTCCCGGTAAGCCGTGATCAGAAGCTGCCGCTTTCGTTTGCTCAGCAGCGTTTGTGGATGTTGGACCAACTCGAACCTGGCAGTCCGTTATGTAACCTCCCGAGCGCAGTTCGTTTGACTGGCAATCTCGACATCGCTGCTCTCGAAGAGACTTTCACCGAGATCCTCCGTCGTCACGAATCACTACGCACTACCTTCGCGATCATTGATGGTGAACCCGTGCAGGTGATCGCTGAAGCTCGCGACTTCAAGCTGTCGATCACCGATCTCAGCGATCACAGTGAGCAGGAACTGGAAGCGCAGCGTCTCATTAATAAAGAGGCCGAAAGACCATTCGATCTCGCCGCTGGTCCACTAATGCGCGCCTCACTTTTGAAACTTTCAGATAGCGACCACATCGCGATGTTGACGATGCATCACGTCATCGCGGACGGTTGGTCCATGGGCGTGCTCGTCAATGAAGTGGCGATGCTCTATCGAGCGTTTGCTGCTGGTGAACGCGTACCCTTCGCGGATCTGCCAATTCAATACGCCGACTACGCGGCCTGGCAACGAAACTGGTTACAGGGTGAAACACTCGAGCGCCAGTTGAATTACTGGAAACAACAGCTCGACGGTGCGCCGGCCTTGCTCGAGTTGCCGACCGATAATCCGCGTCCTCCGGTGCAGACTTTCAATGGCGCAACCGAAGCGATCATGTTGCCGGTTGAACTATCGTCGCAGCTTACGGAGTTGAGTCGACGCGAAGGCGCGACTCTCTTCATGACGCTGTTGGCCGCTTTCAAACTGTTGTTGCACGGCTACACGGGCCAACAGCAGATCGTAGTTGGAACCAACATCGCAAATCGCACACGCGGCGAGACGGAAGGATTGATCGGGTTCTTCGTTAACTCACTGGTGCTGCACACGAGTGTCGCTGGTGGTCCAACGTTCACAGAATTGCTGGGCCGTGTTCGTGAAGTATGTTTAGGCGCCTATGCGCATCAGGACACGCCGTTCGACAAGCTGGTCGAAGAGTTGCAGCCGGAGCGCAACCCGGCGTATCAACCTCTTTTCCAGGTGTTGTTTGCGTTGCAGAACATCCCCGTTTCGGATCTCGAAATGCCGGGACTGGAGTTGCAAATGATGGGTAACGAAGCGCAGACGGCAAAGTTTGATCTCAACCTCAGCTTGTTTGACTCAGATCAGGGATTGCAGGCGGGATTTGAGTACAACACTGATCTGTTCAAACGCGAGACGATTCAGGGCATGGTTCAGAAGTTCAAGCGGTTGCTGGAAGCGATCGTGGCGAGTCCGCACGACGATATTAAGACGTTGCTTGCGGCAGCCCAGCCGAGCAGTCAGTGGGTCAACGATTTCAACGACGACCTCGAGTAGCTTGTTTGTCTCTGTGCAACCTCTGCGTTCTCTGTGTCTCTGTGGTTAAAGAAACTGCAAGATATAACAACCACAGAGACACAAAGGACGCAGAGGTTGCACAGAGAAGACATTAAAGCTCGTATGTAAACAACTCCTCACAAAACTTAACTAAACACGAGAATCACAAATGAATAAAACGGGTCACACCATTGTGCTTGGAGGTGTCGGCGGCGACGCGCATTCAGTCGGGCTTACGATTCTGCGTCAGGCATTGCAGACGAGTGGCTATCGCGTCCGCTACCTGGGCACACAAACAAAACTCGAAGACTACTTTCAAATGGCCGCGCTCGCCGACGTCGTGATGATCTCGAGCATGGATGGTCATGGACGTTACTACCTGCGCGAGTTTCCCGAGTTGATGCGCCAGTACAACGCACGCGGTGCGCGCTGGTATCTCGGCGGCAACCTGCACATCGGCGACGCCGTTGGTTATGAGCGTCAGTTTCTCGAGATGGGCTTCGATCGCGTCTTCGTGAAGTTTGTCGACATTCGCACCGTGCTGGCGATGCTCGAAAGTGATCTGCACGACGTCGAGCCGAAAGCGGAATTTCCGGCACTTTGGGAGCAGTTTGATCAGTCGCGATTACACCTCGCTCGTGCTGTCGACGATGAACAAGTTGAAGCAAGTGTGATCGAACGTGAACGACTCGAAGTGTTGGACCACTGGAAGACCGGCCGGCGTGCGGCGAATCTCGAAGAAAACGCGGCCTTTCTCGCGGAACAGGCTTCATTCCCCGGCATTCAACAAGAGGTTGATGAAGGACGTCGCTCGATCCTGATTCAACCGCGTTCCGGAGTGCCCATCCTGCAGAATCAGATTCGACTCTTTAAGACTTTCAAGAGTGTCGGCGCGCCCGTGTTGTCGTATCAGGTCGATTCGATGACTCGCAACAACAACTACACCGGCGCTGAAGAAGCAATTCGCGAAAGTAGTGAAACGGGTGATTCGACGCTCAACGGATTTCCGGTAATCAATCACGGCGTCAATGGTCTACGCCAGATCATTCGCGACGTGAAAGTTCCCCTCCAAACGCGGCACAGTACACGCGATCCGCGTTTGCTCGCTGAGATCTCTTACGCCGGTGGCGTGACGTCGTTTGAGGGCGGCGCGATCTGTTACAACATTCCGTATTACAAAGACTATCCACTCGACGAATCGATCGCTAAATGGCAGTACGTCGATCGTCTCACCGGGCTTTACTACGAGCGTTTCGGGATTCGACTCGATCGCGAGTTCTTCGGCACGCTCACCGCAACGCTGATTCCGCCAAGTCTTGCGATTGCCACCGACATTCTGGAAGCGATCCTCGCGATCCGCCAGGGTGTGAAATGCGTCAGCCTTGGTTACGCCGAACAGGGCCATCGGCTCCAGGACATTGCCGCGATTCGCACAATGCGCGAACTTGCCGAAACTT
The DNA here is from genome assembly GCA_963708055.1 of uncultured Acidobacteriota bacterium. Classification (GTDB taxonomy): domain Bacteria; phylum Acidobacteriota; class Blastocatellia; order Pyrinomonadales; family Pyrinomonadaceae; genus PSRF01. Next base: position 6,620,212 of record OY970193.1, read on the forward strand.
ACATCGGCAATCTTGGCTTCCGAGACGTGCAGGTCAGCACTGTGTTTCACCAATACATGGCTGCGTTTCCCGAGACTCACGCTCGCGCCGAAGAGTTGATACGCAACTCGTCGACGACCGCGGCGTTGTCCGGTGCGACGCGCGTCATTATCAAAACAGCCGTTGAAGCGATTCGTATTCCAACTGTTGAAGACAACGCCAACGGCATTGCGCTTTCGATGAGTGGTGTCGCGGCAGCGGAGATGGAATGGGTTGATGAAACTCGGATCGCTGAAGAGTGCGAGTTGATACGACGCGAAGTCAACGCGATTCTCGACAGCGTTTTGATTTGTGGTGGCGGAAGTTTTGCGGAAGGCATCGTGAATGCGTTCAAGCGCGGCTATCTCGATGTTCCGTTCTCACCGAGCGTGCACAATCGTGGTGAAGTAATCACTGCGCGTGATACTGAAGGCGCGGTGCGTTATCTCGCGACCGGCCAGCTTCAATTCGATCGTGACGTGCGTGAGTTTCATCGCGAGAAGATGGACGAACGCCGTCGTGCCGAGGGTTTTTATTCGGAACGACAGAATTATTTGCTCGTCGAACAGGACGTGCTGCGTATCTCGCGAGGTGATTACGATGGCTGGCCGCTCTATCGCGGTGCGGATGAGTTTACGGGAGAGATGCTCTTAGCTCCAGCCTAGTCCACAGATTACACAGATTACAAACTGCACAGTTACAAGCTACACAGTTACAAACTGCACAGATACAAGCTACACAGTTACAAGCTACACAGATTACACGCTACACAGTTACAAGCTACACAGTTACAAACTACACAGATTACCAACTACCCAAACTCCACAGCTTACGACTTAATCTGCGTAATCTGTGGACCAGAAAGGCGGATCACAAACTGATGTGCGGCTTTACCGGATATCTGGACATGCGCGGCGAACGACGCGTCGATGAAGTTGTGCTGCGACGCATGACCGATACCCTCTTTCACCGCGGACCCGATTCCGACGGTTACTTTGTGGACCACAACGTTGCGCTCGGTTTCCGCCGTTTGAGCATCATCGATCTTTCCGGCGGCGATCAGCCGATCTTTAACGAAGACCGCACTGTGGTTCTGATGTGCAACGGCGAGATCTACAACTATCTGGAACTTCGTCAGGAACTACTAGCCCGCGGCCACGTGTTTCGCACCAACAGCGACGTCGAGGTTTTGCTTCATCTTTACGAAGATGAAGGCGAAGGTTTTCTCAATCGTCTCAATGGACAGTTTGCGTTCGTCATCTACGACACGAAACGTCGCAAGCTTTTCCTCGCGCGCGATCAGTTTGGCATCAACCCGCTTTACTTCAGCATTAGTGACGGCGTTTTCATCTTCGGATCGGAAGCGAAAGCGCTGCTGGAACATCCGTCGATCTCTCGTGAAGTGAACCTTACCGGGTTGGACCAGGTCTTTTCTTTTCCCGGCGTTGTGGCCCCATGTTCGATGTTCAAAGGCATCCACAGTTTGCAAAGTGGTCACTACCTCGTGATCGAAGACGGCGTGCTGCGCGACGAAGAATACTGGGATCTCGACTATCCACGCGAAGGCGAAGTTAGTTACGACAAACCGGAGAGTTATTACGTTGAAACGCTGAAAGAGCTGCTGCTGAAGTCCGTTCGTTATCGCCTGCAAGCTGATGTGCCCGTAGGGTTTTACCTCAGCGGCGGGCTTGATTCGTCGATGATTGGAGCACTGATCAACGAGGTATCGCCGCAAACGCAGCGACATTCGTTCTCCATCGGTTTTACCGAACGCGAGATCAGCGAAACGAAGTATCAGCAACTGATGTCGCGGCATACAAACTCGATTCATCACGAGATCATTTTTGGCTGGCCCGAGATTCACGACCGGCTCGCGAACATGATTTATCACTGCGAGATGCCGGTGAAAGAGACTTACAACACCTGTTCGATGGCGCTTTCAAAAGCCGCACGCGATGCGGGTATCACTGTGATTCTCACCGGCGAAGGTGCTGATGAATTGTTTGCCGGGTACGTCGGTTATCGCTTCGATCAGTTTGGCACGCGCGGCACGGAAAAGTTTGACTATGAGACGGTGATGGAAGAGGAGTTGCGCGAAAAGCTCTGGGGCGATCGCAATCTCATTTACGAAACGAACCAGTATGAGATGCGCGAGATCAAGTCCGCGCTTTACGCGTCAAATGTTAACGATCAGTTTGCAAACTTTGATTGCGTTGAGATTGGGTTAGTTAACAAAGACCGTTTGCATGATCGTCATTTCATTCATCAGCGCTCGTATCTCGATTTCAAGCTGCGACTTTCGGACCATCTGATCTCGGACCACGGCGATCGAATGGCCCTGGCCAATTCCATTGAGGGTCGCTATCCGTTTCTCGACATTGACATCATCGAATTTTCGAAACAGATCCCGCCAAATCTGAAGCTCAACGGATTTACTGAGAAGTATATTTTGAAACGAGTCGCGGAAGGTTTGGTGCCGCGTGAGATTCTCAATCGCGAGAAGTATGGTTTTCACGCGCCGGGCAGCCCGTTTCTGCTGCAACAGAAGATTCCGTGGGTCCAGGATCTGCTCTCGTACGATCGCATCAAGCGCCAGGGTTATTTCAATCCGGACGTGGTCGAACGGTTGAAGACGCAATACTCACGTCCCGGCTTCAAGCTCAACCTGCCTTTCGAAAACGATCTGTTACTAATCGTCCTCACGTTCAGTATGTTTGTCGATACCTTCAAACTTCCGAGCTTCAACTAATCGGGGAATTCAAAATGGAAAGAAAAATATTTGGCGTGCTGGGCGGTATGGGCCCACAGGCTTCGGCCGAGTTTCTCAAGACGGTTTACGAGTACAGCATCGGCGAACAGGAACAGGAGTTTCCGACGGTGATGGTGTATTCGGATCCGACGTTTCCTGATCGCACCGATGCGTTTCGACGTGGTGATGAAGAATGCGTTCTGCGGCCGCTGATTGAAGGATTGGAAAAACTCCAGATGCTTGGCGCGAGCGAGATCGTGATCTGTTGCATGACGATCCATCATCTGTTGCCGCGTTTGTCGATCAATCTGCGTGAAACGGTAGCTTCGATGCTGGATGGGATCTTCGACGAACTTGAGACGCGGCCCGGGAAGTATCTGTTGATGAGCTCGAGTGGCACGCGTGAGTTCCAGTTGTTTGAACGACATGCACTGTGGCGCGAGTTTCGAGAGTGCTTCGTGATGCCGAGTGATGAGGATCAGGAAAGGATTCATCGTGATTTGATTTATCCGTTGAAGAAGAATCCGGATCCGAGTGTTGGTGCACCGTTTATTGAGGAGATGCTCGCGAAGTATGGGGTGGATTCGTTTATCGCCGGGTGTTCGGAGATGCATTTGTTTGCGAAGCATTTCGCGCGTGTCGGTGGGGTTGGGTTTGTCGATCCGCTGATGACGTTTGCGCGAGCGTGGGCGAATTCTTCAGAGGTCAGTTACGCGACGGCGCAATAGATAAAGATGTACACGATTTACAGGATTAACAAGATAAATCCTGTTCATCTTGAATCATCTTGTAAATCTTTATGAATAAATCGATGGCAAGAGCATTTCAAAGCATTCATCAGTGGTTTGAGCAAGCCGCGGAGCGTTTCGCGGATCGGCCGGCCGTTAGTTCAGGCGGTGTGAGTTACACGTATGAAAGCGTGAAACTTCGCGCGGATCTAATCGCGGATAATTTGCTCGAGAGAGAGTTGGCGCCCGGATCACTGGTGGGCTTGCTTTGTGATAGTTCGTTTGAATTTGTTTGTTCGGTGCTGGGGACGTTGAAAGCCGGCCTCGCGTTTATGCCGCTTGATGCGCATTTGCCTGCTGCACGACTACGACTGATGCTGAGTGTCGCTGAGCCGAGTCTGTTTTTGGCGGAGAGGGAATTGATCGAAGTCGTTCCCGAAGATTCCCCTGCGTCAGTGCTTTGTTTGAATGAATTGTCGGCGATTAGCAGTCCGCGACCAAGCCCAGCGCCTGATCCTGATGGTCGTTGTTATATCTACTTCACCTCCGGCTCAACTGGTCGACCAAAAGCGATTGCGGGCCGTTTGAAAGGTATCGATCACTTCATTCGTTGGGAAGCAGAAACGTTGCAGGTGCAATCAGGCATGCGGATGTCGCAACTGCTCGCGCCGACGTTTGACGGTTCGTTACGCGAACTGTTTCTACCGTTGTGTACGGGTGGAGTAGTGGTGGCGCCAACCGATCGCAAATTGGTCCAGGACGCGAATGCGTTGGCGGCATGGTTGCGAGAAGAGCGCATCGAGATCCTGCATTGTGTGCCGTCGTTGTTGCGAAGTCTCTGTGGTGTTACAGAGCAGTTTGACGATCTGAAGTGGGTGGTGATGGCCGGTGAAGCGTTGCAACCCGGTGATGTGGCGCGTTGGAAAGACCGCAGCGCAGCGCGACTCGTGAATCTTTACGGCACTTCGGAAACGACGATGGCGAAGTTCTGCTACCTCGTGGCTGACGGTGACGAACGCCGTCGCGCCATTCCGATCGGCAAGCCAATTCCCGGCGCACGCGCAGTTGTCATCGACGAAAAAGGTCAACCGTGTGGCACTGACATGGTTGGCGAGATCTACATCCGCACACCGTATCGCTCGCTTGGTTACTACAACGACGAAGAACAAACGCGAGCCGCGTTTGTCCCGAATCCGTTGACGAAAGATCCGAATGACCTGGTCCACCGCACCGGTGATCTGGGTCGTGTGACCAGTGACGGCAACTTTGAATACCTCGGTCGTCGAGATCAGCAGGTGAAGGTGCGCGGTATACGCGTGGAGCTTGGCGAAGTTGAAGACGCGTTGCGCGCGCTTGCCGGCGTGAGTGATGCCGTCGTGATCGAACGTTCCGACGCGAGCGGTAACAATTATCTCTGCGGCTACGTGGCCTGCGCGGATGGCAGTGACGTTAGTGCAACGGAAGCGCGACGGCAGTTGCTGGCGGAGTTGCCGGACTACATGGTGCCGAGCGCGGTGGTGGTCCTGGAAGAGTTGCCACGCACGATCAGCGGCAAAGTTGATAAACGCGCGTTACCGGCTCCGGGCGCAGTGCGCGGTGGGTTGGGTGAATACATTGGACCACGCACGCCGGTGGAGACGTCTCTGTGCAGCATTTGGAGTGATGTGCTGAAGGTGGAGAAAGTTGGTGTGCGCGACAACTTCTTCGAACTTGGTGGACATTCGTTGCTCGCGACGCAGGTGGTATCGCGGATACGCGAAACACTCTCCGCGGAAGTGCCGTTGCGAATGTTGTTCGAAGGTCCAACTGTTGAAGCGTTGGCCCAGAGAGTAGAGACGGCGAACAGCGATGAACAGAGCGCGCCGCCGATTGTTCGTGTGAGTCGTGAGGATGCGTTGCCGTTATCGTTTGCGCAGCAGCGTCTCTGGTTCATCGATCAGCTCGAGCCAAACAACCCGTTCTACAATATTCATACGGCAGTTAAGCTGTTGGGTCAGTTGAGTTTACCGGCACTGGAACAGACGCTGTCGGAGATCGTTCGGCGTCACGAATCGTTGCGAACTGTCTTTGCGTCGAGTGATGGTCAGCCGGTGCAGGTGATCCTTCCGCCGTCGCGTTTTGAGCTCGAGTTTACAGATCTCTCAGCGTTGCCTGAGGCTGAACGAGTAGGTGCAGCGCGACGACACGAGCGTGAGAGTGCGCAACAGCCATTCGATCTCGCCGTTGGACCACTGCTTCGGGCGTCGCTATTGCGACTGGCGCCTGAAGAACACGTGGTCGTATTGACCATGCATCACATCATCTCCGATGGCTGGTCCATGGGTGTGCTGTTGGATGAACTTGCGGCGCTCTATCAGGCGTTTAGTGCGGGACAGAGTTCGCCGCTGCCGGAGTTGCCAATCCAGTATGCCGACTTTTCGGCGTGGCAAAGAAACTGGTTGCAGGGTGAAGTGCTCGAGCGACAGATGTCTTACTGGCGCGAGCATCTCGCAGGCGCGCCGACAGTGCTCGAGTTGCCTTCGGATAGACCACGGCCGTCGGTGCAGAGTTATCGCGGTGCGGCGCGGACGTTTTCATTGTCGAGTGATCTGTCGCGGCAGTTGCGCGAGTTCAGCCGGCGTGAAGAGGCTACCGTTTTCATGACGCTGCTGGCCGCGTTTCAGACGTTGCTTTATCGCTACACCAATCAGGAAGAGATCGTCATCGGCACAAATATCGCCGGACGTACATCGATCGAGACGGAGAGCCTGATTGGCATCTTCGTCAACACGTTGATGGTGAAGGCGAAGCTTGGCGACGTGCAGAGCTTCCGTGAGTTTTTGCGGTCGGTGAGGGAAGTGACGCTCGAGGCGCATGCGAACCAGGATGTGCCGTTTGAGAAGTTGGTTGAAGAATTACAGCCGGCGCGCGATTTGAGTCGTCATCCGCTGTTCCAGGTGATGTTTGTGTTGCAGAACGAGCCGCAGGGTTCGCTCGAGGTTCCGGGTTTGAACTTCGTTCCGTTCGGTGGCGATGGGACCACAAGCGCGAAGTTTGATTTGAACCTCGCGATGACTGACACGTCCGAGGGGTTTATCGGGACAGTTGAGTACAGCACCGATCTGTTTGACGACACGACGATCGAGCGCATGCTCGGCCACTTCATTACGCTGTTGGAGTCAGTGGTGCGTGAGCCTGAGTGTGAGCTGGGCGCGTTGACGATGTTAACTGCGGCGGAGCGCGAGACGTTGTGCTTCAGCGACAATCGCACCGAACGCGATTGGCCGCTGGAAACGCCGTTTGAGGTGCAGTTTGAACAGCAAGTGACGGCGACGCCGGATGCGATTGCGGTTGGTTGTGATCAGCGTGAGCTGACATATCTGCAACTGGCGCAACAGTCGGATGGGATCGCCGCAAGCTTGCGTGAGAGTGGTTTGGCGAAAGGCGACGTGGTGGCGTTGCTGGCTGAGCGCAGCAGCGACTACGTTGCGGCACTGCTCGGGATCATGAAAGCCGGTGGTGTTTATCTGCCGCTTGATCCGCATCATCCAGCCAATCGCCAGGCGTCGTTGTTGCAACGCGCGGACGTGCAAGTCGTGTTATGTGCGCCTGAGTATCGAGAGGTGTTGCCTGAGAATGTGCGTGTGCTCGACTATCGCGCCATGGGCACTGGCACATGGTCCAATGATGATTGGAATGCTTCCGATCTTGCCTATGTGATCTTTACTTCCGGATCTACCGGCCAACCAAAAGGCGCGATGATCGAGCATCGCGGCATGCTCAATCACCTGCACGCCAAGTGTGAAGATTTGCAAATGACCGTGAGCGATGTGGTAGCGCAGAACGCTCCACAGGGATTTGATATCTCGATCTGGCAGATGCTGGCGCCGCTGCTGGTCGGAGCGCGAGTGGAGATCTTCTCGACTGCCGACGCTCGCGATCCGGAAGCGTTGCTGCGTGGCGTGGAAGAGCGCGGCGTGTCGGTGCTGGAGACAGTGCCGACCATGATGCGAGCAATGCTGGAATGGGCCACGCCGCTCGACACGCGACCACAGTTGCAGAAATTGCGTTGTGTGATCTCTAACGCCGAGGCCTTGAGTGTGGAACTGGCGGAACGGTGGTTGTCGCTCTTTGGCGGGCCGGAACTCCTGAACACCTGGGGTGCGACGGAATGTTCTGATGATGTTACGCACGAGCGAGTGGTTAAAGATCGTTGGGCCGGAGTGGCGTATGTGCCGCTTGGCAAACGACTGGGAAACATCCGCGTTTACATCGTTGATCGTCGTGGCGAACTCGTGCCGGTGGGTGTTGTCGGTGAACTGCTGATCGCCGGTGTGTCGGTGGGACGCGGTTATCTCGGCGACGAGGAGCGAACTAATAAAGCCTTTATCAGTGATTATTTACGCGGTGACGGCGAGCGGTTGTATCGCACCGGCGACCTGGGTCGTTGGTTGAGTGATGGTTCGCTGGAGTTTGTGGGTCGTGTTGACGAGCAGGTGAAGGTGCGCGGCTATCGCGTTGAGCCGGGTGAAGTGGAAGCAGTGTTGCGCGCGCAGGCTGGTGTGAGTGAAGCGGTGGTGGTTGCGCGTGCGGTGCGCGAAGGTGAAGCGCGCCTCATTGGATACGTTGTTGGTGAAGCCGGGAGCGAACTCAGCGGCGTGGAGTTGCGCGAAGCGTTGCGTGGGCAGTTGCCTGAGTATCTGGTGCCGAGCGCGGTGGTGGTGCTGGAAGAGTTTCCGATCAACGCGAATGGGAAAGTTGATAAGCGAGCGCTGCCGGAGCCTGAGTATGGTGGTGGGGTCGAGGCAGAGAATTACGAAGCACCGCGGACGCTGGTGGAAGAAGTGTTGTGTGGCATCTGGAGTGAGGTGCTGGGAGTTGAAAGAGTTGGTATCAACGACAACTTCTTCGAACTCGGTGGGCATTCGCTGCTGGCGACGCAGGTGATGTCGCGAGTGCGAGTGGCGCTGGGAGCGGAAGTAGCGCTGCGGGTGTTGTTTGAGTCGCCGACGGTGGCGGCGTTAGCGCGAGCGGTTGAGACTGAGTTGAGCAGTGGCGTGGGCGAGAGCGCGCCGCCGCTGGTGGCTGTGAGTCGCGAAGGCACCTTGCCGTTGTCGTTTGCACAGCAGCGATTGTGGTTTATCGATCAGTTAGAGCCGGGCAGTGCGCTTTACAACATGTCGATGGCAGTTCGTTTGAGTGGCGAGTTGGATGTGACGGCGCTGGAGCGAACGCTGAGTGAAGTGGTGCGGCGGCATGAAGTGTTGCGCACGAGTTTTCCGGCGGTGGCTGGTGAACCGCGACAGGTGATTGCGGCGCCGGGTGAGGTTGCGCTGCCGTTTACCGATCTGTCGGGGCTAGATGAAGCGACGAAGCAGGCCGAGGCGGCACGACTGGCGGCTATTGAAGCGAGCCGTGGTTTCGATCTGGCCCATGGACCATTGCTGCGGGCTGAGTTGTTGAAGCTTGAAGCGGATGAGCATGTGGTGTTGTTGACCATGCACCACATCATCAGCGATGGCTGGTCGATGGGAGTGCTGGTGGATGAAGTAGCGACCTTGTATGCGAGTTACAAGAGTGGTTCGAGTGTCGAGTTGAGTGAGTTGCCGGTTCAATATGCGGACTACGCGGCGTGGCAGCGCGAGTGGTTGCAGGGCGAGGTGCTGGAAGAGCAGTTAAGTTACTGGCGCGAGCAGCTAGCGGAGTTGCCGCCGTTGCTGGAGTTGCCGACTGACTATGCGCGCCCGCTGGTGCAGAGTTTCCGAGGCGCCGAGTTGCAGTTTCAATTGAGTGGAGAAGCAGTTGAAGGGTTGCGACGGTTGTGTCGCGAGCAGCAGGTGACGTTGTTCATGGCATTGCTGGCGCCGTTCCAGGCGTTGTTGTGGCGCTACACACGTGAGCGACGCGTGGTGGTGGGTACACCGATCGCCGGGCGGACGCGGGCCGAGACGGAGAAGTTGATCGGGTTCTTTGTGAACACCCTCGCGCTGACTGCGACAGTAAATGGCGAGATGAGCTGGCGCGAGTTGCTGCAGCAGGTGCGAGAAGTAAGTTTGGGAGCGCATGCGCACCAGGATGTGCCGTTTGAACGGTTGGTGGAAGAGTTGCGACCGGAGCGGAGTTTGAGTCAGCAACCGCTCGTGCAGGTGATGTTTGCGTTGCAGAACGCGACTGGCGGCGGGATGACGGAGTTGGAGTTGGAAGGACTGCGGCTCAGCCCGTTTGGCTGGCAGGCGGAAGAGGCTGAAGCGGGACAGACGGCGAAGTTTGATCTGAGTTTGTCGCTGGCGGAAGTGGGAGATGAGGTAGTTGGCAGTCTGACGTATGCGACGGAGCTGTTTGCGGAAGAGACGATCCGGCGGCTGGCGCAGCATTACATGAGTTTGGTTGAGGTGCAGTGTGCGCGGCCGGAAGAGGCGGTGGGCCAAGTGCAGTTGTTGAGCGCCGGAGAGCGAGAGCAGCTCGCGTCGTGGCGGGAGACGAAGGACTACGCGGAAGAGTTGAGTGTAGTTGAGCAGTTTGCGCAACAGGCGGAAGCGCGGCCGGCGGCAGTGGCGCTGGAGTGTGCCGGAGAGCGATTGAGTTATGGTGAGTTGCAGGCGCGCGTGGAAGCGCTGGCGGCGCGGTTGTGTGAGTTGGGAGTGGGAGCCGGCAGTGTCGTTGGCTTGATGTTGGAGCGCAGCTTTGAAGCGGTGGCGAGTGTGCTGGCGGTGTGGGAGACGGGCGCGGCGTTTCTGCCGCTGGAGCCGAGTTATCCGGTTGAGCGGTTGCGGTACATGGTGGCAGACGCGGGAGTGGAGTTGCTGCTGGTCCATGAAGGCGAGCCGGCGGAGTGGCACGAGGGAGCGGTACTCGAAGTCAGTGGAAGTGGACACCACCTTGAAGTACACCACCTTGGAGTACACCGCCTTGGAGTGCGCCACCTTGGAGTGCGCCACCTTGGTGGCGCTTTGGCCACCGCTGGCGCTTTGGAATCAACGGCGCCCGCTTTAGACCAAAGCGGTGCCAAGGCACCGCACTCCAAGGCGGCACTGAATTCCAAGGCGGCACTGAATTCCAAGGCGGCACTGAATTCCAAGGCGGCACTGAATTCCAAGGCGGCGCTGAATTCCAAGGCGGCGCTGAACTCCAAGGCGCTGAACTCCAAGGGGCTGGCGTATCTGTTGTACACGTCGGGGACGACGGGCAGGCCGAAGGCGGTGGCGGTGGAGCACGGGCAGTTGTTGAATCTGCTGAGTGCGAGTCGCGAAGCGTTTGGTTGGCGCGAGACGGATGTGCTGCCGGTATTGTCGCCGTTGTCATTTGACATCTCGTTGTTTGAACTGTTCACACCACTTCTTGCCGGTGGTCGAGCATTGCTGTTGAGTCGCACGGAAGTGCTGGAGACAGAGCAGTTACTGACGCAACTGGAGACAGCCACGGTAGTGCACATGGTGCCGTCGCTGCTGCGCCAAGTGGCAGGCGAGTTGGAGCGACGCGGATTACAGTTCAGCAACGTGCGACGGATCCTGGTAGGCGGTGAGCTGGTGCCGAACGAGTTGCTGGTACAAGCACAACGCGTTTTCCCGCAGGCGGCAGTAACCGTGCTGTATGGCCCAACGGAAGCGACGATCGTCTGCACGCACAAAGACTACGCAGCCGGCGCGGTGCAAACGGGTGAGTGGCGTTCGTTGCTCGGTCGCACATTCACGAATCTGCGAATACATATTATTGATGAAAGCGGAGTGGAGCTGCCGCTGGGAGTGGCCGGCGAGATCGCGATTGGCGGCGCGGGGGTGACACGCGGCTACCTGGGCCAGCCAGGCCTAACTGCCAGCAGGTTTGTGCCAGACAGTCTCAGTGGTGAGAGTGGCGGGCGGTTGTATCTGACCGGCGACGTTGGACGTTGGACACGCACGGGCGAGTTGGAGTTCCTGGGCCGCGTGGACGAGCAGGTAAAGGTGCGCGGTTATCGCGTGGAACCTGCGGAAGTTGCGGCCGTGTTGAGGGAACAGGAGCAGGTAAGCGAAGCGGTGGTGCTGGCGCGACCGGAGTTGAGTGGCAATGGACAGCGACTGGTAGCGTACGTCGTAGGCGATCAAACGTTGACGACGACGATGATGCGTGAACATCTGTTGACGCGATTGCCGGAGTACATGGTGCCGTCGGCATTTGTACTGCTGGATGAGTTGCCGCTGAACGCGAACGGCAAACTCGACAAACGCGCTCTCCCCGAACCGGATGATTCGCATCTTGGGACTGAAGAGTACGAAGCGCCGCGCACGGAAACCGAAGAACGACTCGTCGCAATCTGGACGCAGGTTTTGCAGATTCAACGTATCGGTATCAACGACAGTTTCTTTGCGCTCGGCGGGCATTCGCTATTGGCGACGCAGGTCGTTTCGCGTGCGAATGAAGCGTTTGGGGTGGGTGTTCCGCTGCGGACGTTGTTTGAGTCGCCGACAATCGCGCGATTGGCGCTCACGGTTGATGAACTTCTGAGCGTCGCGGATGTGAGCGAGGTTACGCACATTGAAGTGTTACCACGCGGTGACAACGATTTAGATCAACTGCTCAGCGAACTCGAAGGATTATCCGACAGCGACGTCGAAGCCCTTTTATCACAAGAGGAGCCCGTCACAGCGTAACTGTAGGGGCGGCCCTCCGTGGCCGCCCTAGTCTTGAACTCAAAATCGTCTCACCTGGAGCGATACGATAGGGGCGTCTTATCGGGAGACAAAGAACTTCGTACGCTAGGGCGGCCACGGAGGGCCGCCCCTACAATCCGGGCGATGGGGGCGCATTAAACCGATGGGGGCGCATTAAACCGATGGGGGCGCATTTGCTTGGCCCGATGGTCGCCCAATCATCCGCCTACAAATTTCCAGTTGCTTATTGTCAACGAACCATGTATTCTCCCTCGCGCTTCGTTATTCCGCGAATTACTCGCCAAAGAAACTAGCTTTCTTTAGTCGGTAGACTGCCCACTAAAATTTAGATCCCAACAAAAACCTAAGGTTTTCGCACCGTGCTCTGTTTAGCTACACGCGCGAACCTATACCCACACCACAATCCAACCAGCCAGATTTAGGAGGCTATCAATGGTCAGCAGCGAACTTGAAGTGCTGAGTTTGGAGAGGCCACTCTCCGCTAACGGAAGCAACTACCGAGCGATCGATTATCTCGAGTTTTACGTCGGAAACGCGAAGCAAGCCGCGCATTTCTATCGCACCGCGTTCGGTTTTACCCCCATCGCTTACGCCGGACTCGAAACCGGTGTCCGCGACCGCGTTTCTTATGTCCTGCAACAACGAAACGTCCGCATTGTGTTGACTTCAGCACTTACGCCGGATGGTCCAATTGCCGAACATGTTCGCCAGCACGGCGACGGTGTCAAAGACATCGCTTTCAACGTTACCGATACGGTGGAAACATTCGAGGCCGCAGTGGGCAATGGCGCGTGGCCCATTATGGAACCAACCGTCATCGAAGCGCGCGACAATCTCTTCGTCAAAGCCGCTATCGGCGCTTACGGCGACACGATTCACAGTTTCATTCAACGCGATAAACGCGACGGTGTTTTTCTGCCGGGCTACGAAACTATTACCAATCCGCCTGCGGTGGTTGAAACGGGTCTCAGCGCTATCGATCACGTTGCGATCAGCGTGGAAAAAGGCCAATTAGCGAATTGGGTCAGTTTTTATTGCGACGTACTTGGTTTTCATGAGTCGCATGAAGAGAACGTGCAAACTGAATACAGCGCGATGAATTCGAAAGTGGTGCAAAACCCCACCGGCCTGATCAAGTTTCCCATGATGGAACCGGCCGACGGTGGTCGTCGCAAGTCGCAGATCGAAGAGTATCTCAATTCCTACGGTGGACCAGGCGCACAGCACATCGCGTTGCTTTCAGGGGACATCATCGAGACGGTGCGCGCGTTACGAGCGAACGGCATCGAGTTTCTCCGCGCGCCCGATTCTTACTACGAAATGCTCGAGGAACGGATTGGCGAACTTCCGGAAGATCTCAATAGGTTGCGTGAATTCAACATCCTCGTCGATCGCGATCACTGGGGCTACCTGCTGCAGGTGTTTTCGCTTCCACTGCAAAGCCGTCCGACGGTTTTCATGGAAGTGATTCAGCGCAAAGGCGCACGCGGTTTTGGTGGCGGCAACATCAAAGCGCTCTTCAAGGCTCTCGAACGTGAACAAGCTCGCCGCGGAAATCTTTAATCATGATGTTGACAATTGAGACTTTACGAGAACCCGGGCAAATCTGTCTCGCGCGTTGGACGCGCGCGATTAAAAGGTCGGCCCTGCAAGACCTCCTGACGATCGCCTCACAGCCCGGGATACTTTCGCTCGCCCTGGGGCTTCCGGCGCCGGAACTCTTCCCAACCGAAGATTATCTTCGCGCGGCTGCGCGGACCATCGAGGATCCGCGGTCGCTGCAATATGGACCACCGGCACGGCGTCTCAAGGAACACGTCGTTGAGCTGATGGCCCAGCGCGGTGTCAGTTGTACGGTAGATGAGGTCTTTCTGACTGCCGGCGCACAGCAAGGCGCCAACATGCTTGCGCGTTTACTGCTCGAGCCCGGCGGACAGGTTTTGATCGAAGAAAATATCTATCCCGGAATACAACAGATTATTGAACCGTACGAGCCTGAAATCCTGACCGTGCCAACCGATCCTGAAACGGGAATCGACGTTGACGCAGTTGAGTGGCATCTGGAACGTGGTCGACGGCCGGCGTTCATTTATGCGATCAGTGCCGGTCACAATCCGCTGGCTGTGACGATGAGCGCTGAGAAGCGCGAGCGTCTCGCGCAGCTTGCCCGCACGTACAGTGTGCCGATTATCGAAGACGATCCTTATGGGTTTCTTTATTACGAAGAGACACCGGCGCCGATTTGTTCCTACGACAAACAATGGACGTTCTATCTTGGATCGTTTTCGAAGATCCTTGCGCCGGCACTGCGCGCAGGTTGGATCGTGATGCCCGCCGAGTTGACTTACAAGCTTTCGACGATCAAGGAAGCTTCTGATATCGATACCGGTACTTTCGCGCAACGCAGTTTGTGCACCTATCTCGACGAAGGGCATTTGCCGTTGCACATGGAGAGGTTGCGACGCGAATACAAGCAACGACGCGACACGATGTTGGAGGCGCTGGCGGAACATTTTCCGGGTACGGCGCGTTGGCGCGTGCCGCAAAGCGGGTTGTTTGTTTGGGTTGAGCTGGAAGAGGGGATTGATACCGGCGAGTTATTGAGTCGTGCTGTTGAAATCGAGAAAGTTGCGTTCCTGCCGGGTCATGCATTTGGTGTCGGCGGACATCGCCGCGCCGCGCATTGCCTGCGTCTGAATTTCTCAAACTCAACTCCCGAAAAAATCACCGACGGAATATCGCGTCTAGCACGCGTATTGTAGGGGCGGCCCTCTGTGGCCGCCCTAGCGTACGAATTTCTTTGTCTCCCGATAGGAGAGCCACGGAAAGAAGCCTTTATCGTATCGCTCCAGGTGAGACGATCTTGAGTTCATGACTAGGGCGGCCACGGAGGGCCGCCCCTACAACGTTATCTTTAGAATTTAAATCTTGAGTACTGGGTCTTTGCAAATCACGGCTGATTACACGAAACGCATCGCGGCATTGTCGCCCGAGAAGCGCATGCTGCTCGCGCGGCAACTGCAACAACGCGGGCGCGAGTTCAACAGTTTTCCGCTGTCGTTTGCGCAGCAGCGACTGTGGTTCATCGATCAATTGGAGCCGGGAAACACGGCTTACAACATGCCCGCGGCGGTGCGTTACACCGGCACACTCGATCTCGCAGCCCTCGAGCGCGCGATCGCCGAAATCTTCAGGCGTCACGAGACGGTGCGAACGAGATTTGCTGATGTTGATGGCGAACCCGTGCAAATCGTCATGCGCAGCCAGCCACCACCGCTACAACTTGTAGATCTGAGCGAGCTTGCGGAACGAGAAACAGAAGCAGCCAGGTTGGCCCAGGACGAGGCACATCGCCCGTTTGATCTCTCGCGTGGCCCAATGCTGCGCGCTTCAGTTTTAAGACTCGCGGCCGACGAACACATCGTGCTGCTGACGATGCATCACATCGCCTCCGATGGCTGGTCGATGAACATCCTGCTTCGTGAACTTGCGACTCTTTACGGCGCCTTTGCCAACGGACAGTCTTCACCGCTCCCAGAATTGCCAATCCAGTACGCAGATTTTGCTCAGTGGCAGCGACGGCGTTTGCAAGGTGAGGTTCTGGACCAGCACATGCAGTATTGGACCACGCAACTGGCGGGCGCGCCCGAAGTGATGGAACTGCCAGCCGCCCGGCCGAGACCGGCAGTGCAGAATTATCGCGGCGCCAATCAAATATTCCTGCTGACAGAAGAAACGTCGCAAAAGATCAAAACCATCGCACGGGAACAGGATGCAACGCTCTTCATGGCGTTGCTGTCGGCTTTCAAAGTTCTGTTTTTCTGCTCGACAGGACAGCAGGATGTGGTCGTCGGCTCACCAGTCGCCGGTCGTCATCAACTGCAAACGGAAGGTTTGATCGGCTTCTTCGTCAACATGCTGGTGCTGCGAACAAAGATCTCCGGCGAACTTTCATTCAACGAACTGTTGGCCCAGGTGCGCGATACAACGCTCGGGGCTTATGCGCACCAGGACGTGCCCTTCGAACGATTGGTAGATGCGCTTCGCGCCGAACGCGGCGCCGGACATCACCCGCTGTTTCAAGCGGTCTTCACCACGCAGAACATTCTGCCTGAAGAAAACTCCGACAGTTCGGCACAGCCACAAGGCGAGATGCGTCCGTTTGGGATCGACATCGTTTCCACGCCATATGACTTGATTCTCGACACGGGTGAGATGGGTGAGCGTATCGGTGGCTCGCTGTCGTACAACGTCGATCTCTTCGAAGACGAAACGGCGGCCAGCCTGGTCCAACTTTATGGACGCTTGCTGGACGAGATAGTTGCGGATCCAACCAAACCAATCAAAGAGTTTCTCAGCCAAGGCCGCAACGAGACACGCACGGACCTGCAATCCGAAGAATTTGATTTTTAGCCACGGATTACACGGATAATTCCTGTCATCCGTGGGAAAAATACTGCTATGACTGACTGCCTGATTATCGGATTTAACGACTCCAGCTTCGAGAAGTATGTGCACATGGTGAAAGCCATGGGGGCCGACTCCGGAGCCTATCGCGACCTCGCATTGGCCTTCGTTAATTTTGAAGGTGAGCCTTACCGGAGCATGGACGTCCTGAACCATTTTTACTTTCAGGACAAGCCGGTTTCCGCGAAACGTTTTCACAACGCGGATTATCTCTGGCCGGTGATCACAGTGCTGGGATCTTTTCTCACCAGGCACGGTTTGAGTTTCGATTATCTCAGCTTTCCGCACCTCGAACAGGAGGAGTTGAAAGAAAAACTCCTGCGCGACGATATCGAAACGATCGCCGTCACGACGACGCTTTACGTTTCGCCGCAACCGATTCTCGAAATAGTTTCTTTTGTCAGGAAGTACAACCAGCGCGCGAAGATCATCGTTGGTGGTCCATTTATCTCGAACCAGCCAAAGATGACTGACAGCGACAACATGACCGAACTGTTTCGCGCGATCGGCGCGGACATCTACGTCACCTGTCAGGAAGGTGAAGCTGCACTCGTCAACACCATCAAGGCATTGAAAGCGGGCACGAGCCTGGACGGGGTCGACAACATCGCCTATCGCAAAGGCGATGGTTATGTGATCACGAAAAGCTCAATCGAGTCGAATCCGCTCGAAGAGAATCCGGTGCGCTACGAGTTGTTTGGCAGCGACGCGATCGGCCGGTTTGTGACCACGCGCACGGCCAAATCATGCCCGTTTTCCTGCGCTTTTTGTGGTTTTCCGCAGCGCGCCGGCAAGTACAAATATCTGGGTGTGGACCATGTAGAGCATGAGTTAAATGCGATTCGCGAACTCGGGACAGTCGATACGGTTACGTTTATCGACGATACCTTCAACGTCCCCAAAGAACGTTTCCGCGAAATGCTGCGCATGATGATTCGCAACAACTACGGTTTCAAGTGGAATTCGTTTTACCGCAGCGATCACGGCGACGAGCACACGATTCAACTGATGGCTGATGCTGGTTGCGAAGGAGTTTTTCTCGGGGTCGAGTCAGGCAGCGACAAGATGCTGAAACTGATGAACAAGACCTCGCGGCGTAAAAATTACGCCAGCGCGATTCCGTTGCTCAAAGACAGAGGTATCTCGATCTACGCGTCGTTCATCATCGGCTATCCGGGCGAGACTGAAGAAACTGTGCGCGAGTCGATCAGTTTGATCCGGGAAACACAGCCGGATTTCTTCCGCGCCCAACTCTGGTACTGCGATCCGATTACGCCGATCTGGGACCGGCGTGAAGAGTTTGGCATCAAGGGGTCGGCCTTCAACTGGTCGCACAACACGATGGATGCGCCCACCGCTTGCGACATCATCGATCAAATCTTTCTGTCAGTGCCGGAGTCTGATTCGATCTGGATGCCGCAGTTTGGTTTTGAACAGTGGAGTGTTTACTACCTGCAACGCAAGGGTATGAACATGGACCAGATCAAGACCTTCCTGCGTTGCTTCAATTCGGTGATCAAAGAACAGATGCTCGATCCCGGTAAGACGGTGATCGATCCGAGTTTGCGTGAGAGTCTGGCGACGAGTTGTCGTTTCGATCGCGCGGAGACGCCTGATATGCAACCGGTCGAGTTGTTTTCGGCCGAGCGTTACAACGCGGCTGAGAATTACTTGGCGAATGAATTCTCAGGTGTACCAGCGCGTGGTGGTGCTGAGTTGCTGCGTGATGAATTGCAATCAGATGCTATCGGTACGGGAGAGATAGTTTGTGAACTCGACCAGATGCTGCTGGAGCGTTTGCAGGCAGCGTTCCCCGGACAACTCTCGTCGGCGTTGCTCGCGGCGTTCAGCATGATGCTGACGCGACTTGCCGGGCGCGATGAGACGTTGATCGTCGCGGGTCTCGAAAGCGGCGCGATACCGTTGCGACTGCCCGCCGCGTGGGACAAGTCTTTCGCGGAGTTGGTGCAGTCGGTGCAAGCGAAGATCGACGGTGTTGACGAGCACCAGCGGTTTGCTTTTCACGTGCTGACAAATCCGGTGCGATTGCAGCGACTGGGCTGTTCCACTCCGACCTTCGACGTAGGATTTTCGTCTTCAGAAACGCTCGACAATCTGTTGAGTTCGTATCCTGCAATCCGCGAGCAGATGGAATTGATTCTTTCGGTTCGGACGTTCCAGGAAACGGTTCGTCTGCATTTCAACTACGCGCGCAAATGGTTCCGTCGTGAAACGATCGAACGCTTTGGCACGTTCATGATCGAAATCCTCAGCGACATTACACAAGCTCCTGACCAGGTAAACCAAACGGACGAGCACCACGTTGTGGAAAACTACGCCGAAGAGGTCTTCGAGTTCTAAGCAAGATTTCTCTCGCGGCGACGCAACGGCGCTACGCCAAACCAACGATCTTAATGCGGTGCCGTGGCGCCGCCGCGTGAAAAAATTCATACATTAAACCATGCTTGTTTTTGATCAATCGTTAATTCAGGCGAAGGAATACTGGCTGGCGCGGCTTGGCTTTGAGCCGCGAGAGTCGGGATTGCGTTTGGACCACCCGCGACCGGCGGAGTTTGCCGGCCGTCATGGTTCGTTTGAGATCAACATCGACGGCGACGTTTATCGCAACCTGATCAAGGTTACGAAGGGCGGATCCTTTCTCGTTTACGTCACCTTGATGTCGGCGCTGAAGGTCTGCGTTCGTCGGTACACGGGCGAATCCCTCGTAACGATTGGCAGTCCTTTGCCGCGTGAAGAGATGGAATCGGGTGGTGTTGCAAACGCGCTTGCGATTGTGGCCCAGGTTGATGACGACGTTCCGTTCAAGCAATTGTTGCTCAATGTGCGGCAAAGTTTGCTCGATGCTTATGCCCACTCGCAGTATCCGTTTGAAAGACTTGTGCGCGACGTGCGTGCCGGTGGCGTCAAAAATCGCTGCGGCTTGTTTGATATCGCACTAGTTCTCGAAGGCATGCATGGCGAACTTCCGGAAGTAAGAAACGATCTCACCATCACTTTTGTGCGTGGCGATCAGAATCTTTCCGGTCTCGTCACCTTCAATGAAGCGATCTTTAACGAAGAAACGATTCAGCGTTTTGTTTCGCACTACCTAAATATCCTGGGCGCCGCGCTCGAAAACACGAGCGAGCCGGTTGGTAATCTCGAGCTCTTATCGGGCGCTGAACGCCGGCTATTGCTTCGCGATTGGAACGACACGGCGACTGAGCCGGGCGCTGAAAGAACCTTGCAGCAATTGTTTGAGGCGCAGGCGAAGCAAACACCTGAAGCCGAGGCCATCATTTGCGGCGACGAACGCTTCAGTTACGAAGATCTGAATCGTCGCGCAAATCAGCTCGCGCACGCGTTGCGCGCGATGGGAGTTGGACCAGAAGCACTCGTCGGTATTTGCGTCGAGCGTGGTTCCGAATTGATCGTCGGAATTCTCGGAATACTAAAGGCGGGTGGGGCTTATGTGCCGATCGATCCCGCATATCCGCGAGATCGCATTTCGTACGTGCTCGCCGATGCCGGTATTCAGATCCTGCTGACGCAAGAACGATTGAAGGAATCGCTTGCTGAGGTCGCGTCTGAGCTGGTTGCGCTTGACGACGATGCGATCTTTGCAGATCAGAACACCGCGAATCCGAGTTTTTCGATTTCTCCCGACAACGCTGCCTACGTTATCTACACTTCCGGCTCCACCGGGCGGCCCAAAGGCGTGATGGTTACACATCGCTCAGTGGTGGTGCGGGTGGATTTCTTCGTCAAAGCGTATCCGCTTGGACCAGGCGCGCGTCACCTGCAGTTTGTGGCGGCGGGCTTTGATGTGCTGGGTGACGAGTTGTACCCGACACTCTGCTCCGGTGCCGCGCTGGTCGTACTGCCCACCATCAACAATCTTTCCGCTGCGGAAGTGGTGGAGAGATGCGGTGAACTCGGCGTCAACAAGCTGACGATGCCGGCCTCGTACTGGCACCAAATCGTTACTGAGTGGTCGTTAACCGGAAAGCGCATTCCTGCGTCGCTGAACTTCCTGTTGACCGGTGGCGAGCCGGCGGCAGCGGAACGTCTGATCGAGTGGGCGGGAATGATAGACCACCCGGCAACGTTCATGAATGCTTATGGACCAACGGAAGCGACCATTGTGGCGACTGTCCAGGGCATCTCTTCGGATCCGGAGTCAGTCAAAGACATACGCAAGATTTCCATTGGTCGTCCGATTGAAAACACGCAGATCTATTTGCTCGACGAGCGGCTGCGCCCGGTGCCGATTGGAGTTGCCGGTGAGATGTATATCGGTGGCGCCGGCGTGGCGCGCGGGTATCTGAAGCGCAGTGCGCTCACCGCTGAAAAGTTTATTCCCGATCCGTTTTCAACGGAGCCCGGCGCTCGTCTCTATCGCACTGGCGACATGGCTTGTTATCGACCTGATGGCCAGATCGATTTCGTGGGCCGTGACGATCAGCAGGTTAAGGTGCGTGGTTTTCGAATCGAGTTGGGTGAAATCGAAGCCGCCTTGATGAGTCATGAGCTGGTCCAGGAAGCAGTGGTGCTCGTGTTGAAGCATGCGAACGACGATGCGCGCATTGTTGCTTACCTGATGACTGAAGCCGGACAGGAAATCGCGATTGACGAGCTTCGTGGTTTCTTATCGACCCGCCTTCCTGACTACATGGTGCCGTCACTCTTTCAGATGCTGGCTGCCATGCCGCTCTCTCCCAACGGCAAAGTTGATCGACGCGCGTTGTCGTTGTTGACACCTGAAGCTGCCGCGCCGCGGACAGAGTATGTTGAGCCGGCGACAGCGGTCGAAAAAACGTTGGCCGAGATCTGGCGCAAGGTGCTCGGGGTAGAACGTGTTGGTATCAACGACAACTTCTTCGAACTCGGTGGACATTCGTTGCTCGCGACGCAAACAGTTTCGCGGATTCGTGATGCGTTCCGGATCGAGTTGCCGCTGTTGCGATTGTTTGAAACACCGACAGTTGCCGGCCTCGCGGCGAGTATTGAGACGTTACTGGCCGATGAAGATAAAGAAGCAGCAATATCGATCCCGGTTGTTTCAAGAGACGGCGACTTGCCGTTGTCGTTTGCGCAGCAGCGATTGTGGTTCTTTGACCAGCTCGAGCCGGGGAACAACGTGTACAACATCCCGCTCTGTTTCCGCTTGAGTGGTGAGTTGGATGTGACGGCGTTGGAGCGAACGCTGGGTGAAGTGGTGCGGCGGCACGAAGTGTTGCGCACGAGTTTTCCGGCGGTGGCTGGTGAACCGCGCCAGGTGATCGCGGCGCCGGGTGAGGTTGCGCTGCCGTTTATGGATTTATCCGAGCTTGATGAAGAATCACGGCATTCAGAGGCTGCGCGATTGGCCGCGGCGGAAGCGAGCCGCGGTTTCGATCTGGCCCATGGACCATTGCTGCGAGCTGAGTTGTTAAAGCTCGAAGCGACCGAGCATGTAGTGTTGTTGACCATGCACCACATCATCAGCGATGGCTGGTCGATGGGAGTGCTGGTGGATGAAGTAGCGACCTTGTATGCGAGCTACAAGAGCGGTGCGGCAAGTGTCGAGTTGAGTGAGTTGCCGGTCCAGTATGCGGACTATGCGGCGTGGCAGCGCGAGTTGCTGCAGGGCGAAGTGCTGGAAGAGCAGTTGAGTTACTGGCGCGAGCAGCTAGCGGAGTTGCCGCCGTTGCTGGAGTTGCCGACTGACTATGCGCGACCGCTGGTGCAGAGTTTCCGAGGCGCCGAGTTGCAGTTTCGATTGAGTGGAGAAGCAGTTGAAGGTTTGCGGCGGTTGTGTCGCGAGCAGCAGGTGACGCTGTTCATGGCGTTGCTGGCGCCGTTCCAGGCGTTGTTGTGGCGCTACACACGTGAGCGACGCGTGGTGGTGGGTACACCGATCGCCGGGCGGACCCGAGCCGAGACGGAGAAGTTGATCGGGTTCTTTGTGAACACCCTTGCGCTGACTGCGACCGTGAGTGGTGAGATGAGCTGGCGCGAGTTGCTGCAGCAGGTGCGGGAAGTAAGTTTGGGAGCGCATGCGCATCAGGATGTGCCGTTTGAACGACTGGTGGAAGAGTTGCGACCGGAGCGGAGTTTGAGTCAGCAACCGCTGGTGCAGGTGATGTTTGCGTTGCAGAACGCGACTGGCGGCGGGATGACGGAACTGGAGTTGGAAGGACTGCGGCTCAGCCCGTTTGGCTGGCAGGCGGAAGAGGCTGAAGCGGGACAGACGGCGAAGTTTGATCTGAGTTTGTCGCTGGCGGAAGTGGGAGATGAGGTAGTTGGCAGTCTGACGTATGCGACGGAGCTGTTTGCGGAAGAGACGATCCGGCGGCTGGCGCAGCATTACCTGAGTTTGGTGGAGGTGCAGTGTGCGCGGCCGGACGAGGCAGTGGGCCAAGTGCAGTTGTTGAGCGCCGGAGAGCGGGAGCAGCTCGCGTCGTGGCGTGAGACGAAGGATTACGCGGAAGAGTTGAGTGTCGTTGAGCAGTTTGCGCGGCAGGCGGAAGCGCGGCCGGCGGCAGTTGCGCTGGAGTGCGCCGGAGAGCGATTGAGTTACGGCGAGTTGCAGGCGCGCGTGGAAGCGCTGGCGGCGCGGTTGTGTGAGTTGGGAGTGGGAGCCGGCAGTGTCGTTGGCTTGATGTTGGAGCGCAGCTTTGAGGCGGTGGCGAGTGTGCTGGCGGTGTGGGAGACGGGCGCGGCGTTTCTGCCGCTGGAGCCGAGTTATCCGGTTGAGCGGTTGCGGTACATGGTGGCGGACGCGGGAGTGGAGTTGCTGCTGGTCGCTGAAGGAGAGCCGGCGGAGTGGCACGAGGGAGCGGTGCTTGAGGTCAGTGGAAGTGGACACCACCTTGGAGTGCGCCACCTTGGTGGCGCTTTGGCCACGGCTGGCGCTTTGGAATCAACGGCGCCCGCTTTAGACCAAAGCGGTGCCAAGGCACCGCACTCCAAGGCGGCGCTGCATTCCAAGGCGGCGCTGAACTCCAAGGCGGCACTGAACTCCAAGGCGGTGCTGAATTCCAAGGCGGCGCTGAACTCTAAGGCGGCACTGAATTCCAAGGCGCTGAACTCTAAGGGGTTGGCGTATCTGTTGTACACGTCGGGGACGACGGGCAGGCCGAAGGCGGTGGCGGTGGAGCACGGGCAGTTGTTGAATCTGCTGAGTGCGAGTCGCGAAGCGTTTGGTTGGCGAGAGACGGATGTGCTGCCGGTGTTGTCGCCGTTGTCGTTTGACATCTCGTTGTTTGAACTGTTCACACCACTTCTTGCCGGTGGTCGAGCATTGCTGTTGAGTCGCACGGAAGTGCTGGAGACAGAGCAGTTACTGAGGCAACTGGAGACAGCTACGGTAGTGCACATGGTGCCATCGTTGCTGCGCCAAGTGGCAGGCGAGTTGGAGCGACGCGAGTTGCAGTTCAGCAACGTGCGACGGATCCTGGTAGGTGGTGAGTTGGTGCCGAACGAGTTGCTGGTACAAGCACAACGCGTTTTCCCGCAGGCGGCCGTAACCGTGCTGTATGGCCCAACCGAAGCGACGATTGTCTGCACACACAAAGACTACGCAGCCAACGCGGTGCAAACGGGTGAGTGGCGTTCGCTGCTCGGTCGCACATTCACGAATCTGCGAATACATATTATTGATGAAAGCGGAGTGGAACTGCCGCTGGGAGTGGCCGGCGAGATCGCGATTGGCGGCGCGGGGGTGACACGGGGCTACCTAGGCCAGCCGGGACTAACCGCCCGGCGGTTTGTGCCTGACAGTCTCAGTGGCGAGAGTGGCGGGCGATTATATCTGACCGGCGATGTCGGCCGTTGGACACGCACGGGCGAGTTGGAGTTCCTGGGCCGCGTGGACGAGCAGGTAAAGGTGCGCGGTTATCGCGTTGAGCCTGCGGAAGTTGCGGCGGTGCTGAGTGAACAGGAGCAGGTAAGCGAAGCAGTGGTGCTGGCGCGACCGGAGTTGAGTGGCACTGGACAGCGGCTGGTAGCGTACGTGGTTGGCGATGAAACCCTCACGACGACGATGATGCGTGAACATCTGTTGACGCGATTGCCGGAGTACATGGTGCCGTCAGCTTTTGTGCTGCTGGATGAATTGCCGCTGAACGCCAACGGCAAACTCGACAAACGCGCGCTCCCCGAACCGGATCGCTTCGCCGCACGCGATCACGAAATGGTCGCACCCCGCAATTCACTCGAGTTGCAGATGGTGAATATCTGGGAAGACGTTCTCGACCGCATGCCGATCGGCGTCACCGATAACTTCTTCACACTCGGCGGTCATTCGCTATTAGCTGTGCGCTTGATGGCGCGTATCGAACAACAGTTTGGCCAGCAAATCGCACTCGCAAATCTATTTCAAAACGGCACCGTCGAGCAGCTCGTAAAACTGCTCGAGCAACAAAACGACAAACAGTGGTCGCCGCTGGTTGCAATTCAACCTCACGGCCAAAAGCGTCCGTTCTTCTGCGTGCATCCGGCGGGCGGGCAAGTACTCTGCTACTACCAACTCTCGCGACTACTTGGACCAGATCAACCTTTCTATGCCTGGCAAGCGCCTGAATTTACCGACATTGCCGGCGGTGAAGACGATTACACCACCATCGAAGCGCGTGCGACTGCTTACATCGAAGCGATGAAACAGGTTCAGCCGCATGGTCCATACCTGCTTGGCGGATACTCGTTCGGCGCCACAGTGGCGTTCGAGATCGCGCAACAACTCAATCGCGACGGCGAGACGGTTGGTCTACTGGCGCAGTTAGACGCAATCGCTCCCGTAATCTCCCTCGACCTCGATGAGTCGCTGATGTTACTCGGGGCGGCGCGTGAGATGGCTGGTTGGGCCGGCAAGAATTTGCCGGTGACGGTTGAAGAACTCTCCGGTCTCAATCAGGATGAACAGTTTGACCTGGTATTCGAACGGATGGTCCAGGCAGGCATCGCGCCCGAAGACGTCGACACGAGTGTCGCTTTCCCGTGGGTGCGTCGCATGCTCAAGGGGTTCAGTGTTCGCAATCGCGCATTTCAACAATACCGGCCGCAACCTTACGCCGGTGACGTGACGCTTTTCCGTGCGGACGTCAATCCGATGTACCTCAACGACACTTCCGAAGCGCTGCGTCCAATCGTCGAGATCTATAAGGACCCGACACACGGATGGGGTGGGCTCACTGCGAATCCCGTCACGATCGTTCCCGTGCAGGGTTATCACGAAACGCTGTTGATGGAACCAAACGTCTCGGTGCTCGCCGAGCACTTGAGCGCCGCGATCAACGGTGCGGCAGAGGAGAACTAAACAAACGTGAAGCTCGTTACCTTTCTCTTTAAATACTCAAAAGGTCTCGCGATTCTGGCCATCATTTCCGGCCTGATCGGCGGATTGGCCAACATCGGCGTGATTGCGATGATTAACGCCAGCCTCGCCAGTCGCGGCGATACGCGCACGCTGGTCTGGATTTTTGTTGGTCTCGGTGTGACGCTCGTTGTGACCCGCATCATCTCGTCGCTCGTCCTGACGCAGCTGGCCCAGAACGCGACTCTCGATTTGCGAATGCAGATGAGCCGGCAGATTCTCGGCGCTCCGCTGCGCGATCTCGAAGAGATTGGACCACACCGTTTGCTGGCCACACTCGCCGGCGATACGGCTTCGATCACTTCAGGCGTCCTCATCATTCCGAATCTCTGTCTCCAGGGTGCATTGCTTGTTGGCAGTTTGATCTACCTGGCGTGGCTTTCAGGTTTGGTGTTTGTCGGCACCTTGATCTTCATCGTGGTCGGTGTTGGCACTTATCAGCTTGCCATCAACTATGCGTCGAAATACCTGCGGCGCGCGCGTGAGAATCAAGACAAACTCTTCAATCACTTCCGCTCGATGACCGAAGGCACAAAGGAACTCAAACTCCATCGTCGCCGTCGTCATAAATTTGTCTCAGATGTGCTTTACAACACCTCACACGATCTGCGACGGAGCAACATTAAGGGTAACGTGATTTTCACGGCGGCAAGCAGTTGGGGCCAGATGTTGTTCTTCGCGCTTATCGGCCTGCTGGTTTTTGGTCTTCCGGCCCTGCAACGAGTCGACGCGCAGACACTCATCGGCTACACGTTTACGCTCCTCTACATCGTGGTCCCGATTGAAGTTATTTCGCAGATGATTCCGAGCCTCAGTGCTTCGAATGTGGCGCTTCAGAAAGTTGAATCGCTGGGACTGACACTTTCAGCCAAGCCGAATGACGAAGTGCAAACAACCGATACCGAAGCATCGGTTTCGTGGCAGTCGCTCGAACTGCATGATGTGACGCACACGTACCATCGCGAAAGAGAGAACAGCACATTCACGCTCGGTCCTATTAATATTGACTTCACGCATGGCTCCCTCGTGTTTATCGTCGGCGGCAATGGCAGCGGGAAGACGACTTTCGCGAAACTTTTGACCGGTCTTTATATCCCCGAAACCGGTCACATTAGTCTGGATGGAGTTGCGATTACTGACGAAAATCGCGAGTTTTACCGGCAACATTTCTCAGTAGTCCATTCAAACTTTCATCTGTTTGAGAGTTTGTTAGGGCTCGAAGCGCCGAGTCTCGACGAGCGTGCCAAGGAGTACCTCGAGTTGTTGCAACTCGATCACAAAGTCGAGATCAAGGATGGCGTGCTTTCGACCACGAGTCTGTCGCAAGGTCAACGCAAGCGTCTGGCGCTGCTGACTGCCTATCTTGAAGACCGTTCGATCTACCTTTTTGACGAGTGGGCCGCGGACCAGGATCCTTTATTTAAAGAGATCTTTTACCTGGAACTGCTGCCGCAACTGAAGCGACGCGGTAAGACCGTGTTTGTGATCAGTCACGACGACCATTATTACCATCTCGCGGATCGCATTATTAAACTCGACGAAGGACGACTTGAGTTTGACCGTCCGGCATTAACCGCCGTTCAGGAAGAGCCTGTCCTCGTTTGAAGTTCTTCTCCGCGTGCTCTGCGTATCTCTGCGCTTTCTGCGTTAAGATTGCGCTAATCGCAGAGAACGCAAAGTAACGCAGAGAAATCCGTGAGCCGTACAAAAGTCCTGTTGTCAATTGTCCTGACGTGCCTTGTGAGCGCATGCATCAATCCCGCCAACCCCGGAACACTCACCGGTCGTTGGGAAGGCACCATCGGTGTCGACGGACGTACAAAACCGATGCGCATTGATTTCTACGGGCAACCCGGCAACTGGCACGCACTCACAGGCCGGAACGATGCTCCTGATTCGTCAATTCCGCTCATGAATGTGCAGTACCAAAGCCCAAGTATCTCGTTTGATTTGAATGATGGACCAGCACGCCTGAAGTTTGAAGGCACGCTCAGCGGCGACACGATCAAAGGCACGTTGCGAGGCGGAGAGGGTGAACTGGGATTACAACTGAAACGCACCGGCGATGCGCCGGTTCCGTCCTTTAAAGAAGAGGCGATAAAACTTAGCAACGGCAGCACGACACTTAACGGAACGCTGCTCATGCCTGACGGAAATGGACCACACCCCGCAGTGGTTTTGATTCACGGCACCGGCAGGCAAACGCGTGATGAGTGGCGCTTTTTCGGGATGCAGTTTGCGCGCAATGGCGTGGCCGCCTTGCTTTATGACAAGCGTGACGTTGGTAACGATCCAAGCGGCATGGACCTCGTGGATCTCGACGAACTCGCAGGCGATGCTCTCGCGGCGGTAAAACTGTTGAAGTCACGTGCAGACATTCGTGGTGATCGGATCGGATTATGGGGTATCAGCCAGGGTGGCTGGGTTGAACCGATAGTTGCAGCGCAATCGCCGGATGTGGCTTTTATCGTCGCCATTTCTGCTCCCGGCGTGACCTACGCGGATCTGAATGTGTTTGCGGTTGCCAATCGACTTCGCGCGCGTGGTTTTAATGATGCGGAGATCGCTGAAGCGCAACAGGCGCTGCGACGTTTGGATGAGTTTATGCGCAAGGGCGAGGATGCGGCCGGCGTTCAGGCAATGCTCCAGGACGCACAGCAAAAACGCTGGTTTCCGCCATCGACGTTGCCGGCAACCTTGCCGACGGAAAACGAACGACGCACCTGGCTTCGTTGGCGCGATCTCGATCTCGATCCGGTTACTTACTGGGAACGTGTGCGTGTGCCGGTGATCTTGCTCTATGGCGACCAGGATGACGTCGTGCCGGTGCGCGAGAGTGTCGATCGCATCACCGCGGCGTTAAAGAAAGCCGGCAACAATCGTTTGACTGTGAAAGTTTTTGCTGAGGCGGATCACGAGTTGACGATCGCCGCTGATCGCACGAATCTCGTGCCTGGCTACCTCGATACAGTGAATCAATGGATGCGTGAAGTCGCACGTTAAATAGGGATAAAGATTTACAAGATTTTACAAGATGAACAAGAAGATCCGTGAAGCACGGTGAACGCTTATCCATCGGCAATCTTGTTCATCTTGTAAAATCTTGTAAATCTTTATCCAGCTAGATCTCACCCACACTTAATCAACCCCGGATAAATCAATGGAAAGTCAGACAGACACCCCGGTCTACGGGGATTCGCGTTCGTGTTTTGAAGCCGAAGACGATTTGTGTTTTCAACGTGGCGCGGGCTACGGCAGTTCGATCGCTCATCACGGCGAGCTGTTTCAAGGCGTACTCGAAACGTCGCGTGGTCGTTTACGACGCGGACTCGTCTCGTTGCCGTGCAGCATCTTCAAATCCGAAGCACGTTTTACCCCCGACTCACTTGGCGTTGTAAAAGTCGAACCGGTTTGGAAAGTCAAAGCGCGCAAGGCTGTCGAGCTTACGCTCGCGCGTTACGGCAAGACACGAACCGGCGGCATCCTGCGCGTGCGTAGTAACACGCCCGTCGGTTGGGGGCTGGGATCATCAACCAGCGACGTTACGGCTGCGATCCGCGCGGTTGCCGATGCCTTCGACGATCGACTTTCCGAACGTGACATCGCCGCGTTGGCAGTGATGGCTGAAACGGCTTCCGATTCGACCATGTTCAGCGAGAACACCGTCCTTTTCGCTCAACGCGAAGGAATCGTGATCGAACAGTTTGACGGTGTGCTACCGCCACTCGAAGTGCTTGGTTTCAACACCGATCCTGCCGGTACCGGCATTGATACGCTCGACTTTGTTCCGGTGCGTTATTCGTGGCGCGAGATCGAATCGTTTCGACCCCTGGTTGGCTTATTGCGACAGGCGATCCTCGCCCAGGACGCCCGACTAGTCGGGCAAGTTGCTACCGCCAGTGCCGATATCAATCAGCAACATCTGCCCAAGCCTGGTTACCAAAGTCTCAAGCAGATCATGACACGAACTGGAGCACTGGGTTTGCAAGTGGCCCATAGCGGAACCGTAGTGGGCCTGCTTTTTGATCCGTACGACGAACACAAGGAAACACGTCTCAGCGACGCTCGTCGCATGATCGCCGAGATGGGTTTTGAAGACGTTTGGCGTTTCCGAACTATTGCCGAATACGCGCGCGAAGAGAAAGGTTATGAGTATGAGGTCGTCTAAGATCGCGCCGACGGTTGTCGAGTCGGTGGTCCTGCCGCGCATGGTGCGGCTCGAAGACAATCTCTATGGTGCGGCATTCTTCTTGATGAAACTCGCGCCTGCGCGTTTTATTCTGGATCGCGCGCGTGATGCGGGTTTGTTACAACCGGGCCAGGTGGTGATCGAAACGACCTCGGGCACCTTTGGTCTCGCGCTCGCGATGTTGTGCAACCTGCGTGGTTATCGACTGATCCTCGTTAGCGATCCGGCAATCGATCCCGCGATGTGTCGTCGTTTGGAAGATCTCGGCGCACGCGTTGAGATTTGTCGCGAACCTGCGCCGGTCGGCGGATTTCAACGCGCCCGCCTTGACCGCATGGCTGCTTTACAAGCTGAGCATCCCGGCAATTTTTGTCCGTCGCAATACAGCAATCCGCATAATCCCGGAGCCTACGCACCGTTTGCGGAACTTCTCGCGGAGACGATCGGCCGCGTCGATTATCTCGTCGGTACTGTCGGATCGGGTGGCTCGATGTGCGGCACGGCGAGCTATCTCCGATTGCTGTTGCCTGACTTGAAGGCCGTTGGCGTTGATAGTCGCGGGAGCGTTTTGTTTGGTCATCCGGATGAGAAACGCCTGTTGCGAGGTTTGGGAAACAGTTTGATGCCGCCTAACCTGGACCATCAGATTTTTGACGAGGTCCACTGGGTAACTGCCGCTGAAGGTTTCGCCGCCACGCGCGCGTTGCACCGGCGTCATTCATTGTTTGTTGGTCCAACGAGCGGCGCCGCATATATGGTGGCGCGTTGGTTGGCTGAACGAAATCCACGCGCGAATGTGGTCGTGATCTTTCCGGACGAAGGTCATCGTTATCAAGACACGGTTTATAACGACGCCTGGCTCAGGGAGAACGATGTTTACCAGTCACATGCGCCGGCCGAACCGCGTCTTGTCGAACACCCGCTCGACGCTGACAAAAGCTGGTGCTCCATCAACTGGAACCGTCGCAGCTATGAAGAAATGATGGGCGCCGTTTTTGTGGAGGCTCGATGACCTCCGCGGTTGCGTTTATCGAAAGCAACACAAGCGGCACTGGGCGCCTGTTTGCACGTGCGGCAGCACAACTCGGCTTTAAGCCGGTGCTGCTGACATCGGATCCGTCGCGTTACAAATACGCCGCCGAGGACAATGTTGAAACCCGCCTGGTCCAAACCACTGACGACGATGCATTGTTGGAGGTTTGCCGTGATCTGAAGGCAACCACGGGCCTCGCTGGAGTGATGACCAGTTCGGAATATTTCGTGACCCGCACCGCGGTGCTGGCGCGAACACTCCGGCTCCCGGGCGCGAGTCCCGCGGCGATGCGCGCGTGTCGCGACAAACATAAGCAGCGAACAATTCTGAATGCGAAGGGCGTGGCAGTGCCGGCGTTTCGCGGGGTGGCGTCGGCGCGTGCCGCGGTTGCTGCGTCTGAGTCGTTGGGCTTGCCGGTGGTGATCAAAACCGTCGGCGGCTCGGGAAGTGTTGGCGTAAAGCTTTGTCGTGATCTGAGTGAAGTTAAGACTCATGCGGCAGCGTTGTTGCGACAGCGCGTCAACGAACGCGGTATGAGTGTTCCTCATCGCATTCTGGTCGAGGAGTTAGTCCAGGGGCCGGAATACTCGGTCGAAACATTCTGTCAAACCGCGGTCGGTTGCACGAGCAAACAACTCGGTGCGCCGCCGTTTTTTGTTGAGACGGGACACGATTTTCCTGCCGGCTTGTCGTTAGATGATGAGCGCGCTGTTTGTGCCGTTGCGTTGCAGGCGATCGCGGCACTTGGGTTGGACTGGGGACCGGCGCACGTCGAGCTGCGGTTGAGTAAACGTGGGCCAGTCATCATTGAAGTGAATCCGAGGCTTGCAGGTGGTTTTATTCCTGAACTGGTGCGTTGCGCGACCGGAATCGATTTGATTACGGAGACGGTGCGATTGGCAGTGGGGATCGAGCCCAAGCTCAACCGGCTTCACACGCGACATGCGTCGATCAGGTTTTTGGTGCCGGAGAAGGAAGGCGTACTGCTCGGAGCCGAGGGATTGGACCAGGCAAAGTCGAGGGCTTTGGCTGGAGATGATTTGCAGGTTTATGCGGCGGCCGGAAGTGAAGTGCGTTTGCGTGGGGATTTTCGTGATCGTGTCGGGCATGTGATGGCGTGCCGGGAGAGTGCGATCGAGGCGGCGCGGATGGCGGATGCGTGGCGTGCGGCGGTGCAGTTGAAGGTCATGTAGGCGAAAGAATTTTCCCACGCAAAGACGCAAAGACACAAAGCGCTGCCGCGTTTTTAGGATTCTTCTTTGCGTCTTTGCGTCTTTGCGTGGGAAATATTTATTGAACTTCTAGACTGATGGAAAATACTGGTCGCATCGCAAAAGGCTTAACGCCGACGGCTCGTCGCATCTTACTCGGTACGCAAACGAGTGAAGGCGTCGCGGCTGAACTGCGACTGGTCACATGTGTCGATCGTGCGCACCTGCTGATGCTCGCTGAGCAACGCATCATCACTCGCGCACAGGCTATCGAACTGCTCCGTGCCATCGACAAGATTGAACACGAGAACTTTGCGCCGCTCCTCGATAGACCAGCTCCGCGCGGTCTTTATCTCGCTTACGAAGACTATCTAATTGAACAACTCGGCATGAGTACCGGCGGCGTTTTACACACGGCGCGTTCGCGCAACGATCTAAACGCCACGATCCTGAAACTCCGTCTCCGCAATCCGTATCTCAAGCTGCTTCGCGAAACACTGCGGTTGAGTGCGGTCCTGATTCGTCGCGCGCATCATTACGCGGGCGTAACTATGCCGGCCTACACGCATTATCAGGCCGCTCTTCCGGTCACTTACGGGCACTACCTTGCCGGCGTCGCTTCAGCTTTAACACGCGACGCCGCATCTCTATTGGCCCTCGTCGATGATCTCAACGCGTCGCCACTCGGAGCGGGCGCAGTGGGCGGCACGTCCTGGCCCATCAACCCCCAACGTACTGCCGCACTACTCGGCTTCAAGAGCGCGGTTGCACATTCAATCGATGCGGTGGCTTCACGCGACCTTATTCTCCGGCTGCTCTCATCCGCCACGATACTCGGAGTAACACTCAGCCGCATTGCGTCGGATCTGCTCTTATGGACCACGTCCGAGTTTAACTTTCTCGCGGTGCCCGATGAGCTGGTGGGGTCGAGCTCGATGATGCCGCAGAAGCGAAATCCGTTCATGCTCGAGCACGTGCAGGGTCGCAGCGGTGCGTTGCTCGGAGCGTTTGCCGGCGCCGTTACTGCGATGCACGCCAAACCGTTTACAAATTCCATTGCGGTAGGCACTGAAGCCGTGAAGCCGGTTTGGGATGCGCTCGAGAGCGCCGCGGAAGTTACCACCCTGGTTCGTCTTTTCGTGGCTGGAGCAAAACCGGTCAGCGACGCGATGTTGGAACGCGCGGTCGCCGGTTATACGTCGGCCACTGAGCTTGCTAATCATTTCGTAGCCGCTGAGGGACTACCGTTTCGACGCGCACATCACGAGGTTGGCGCTCTGATCAATGACGCTTTGCAGCGAGGCGAAACACTCGAGGGTGCGTTGGCGCGCCGGCAGAACGGAAACGGATCCGGAGTTGTGAAACTCGATCCGGATTCGGTGGCGCAGGCAGCGACGTTTGGTGGTGGTCCAGGTGCCGCGTCACTCACACGCATAGTCGATGAGTTGGAAGAGACTTGGCGCGCTCACGCGAAGGCTGGAAGGAATATAGCGAGTGAGTGGAAAGCCGCTGAGGTAGCGCTACATGAAGCGGTGAAAACCCTGGATAAGGACTTACAAGATTAACAGGATTAACAGGATGAATCCTGATAACCCTGAACACTGTTGTTGTTGAAGGGAAGTTTGATATGTCAACTAAACACGTACTTTCGGTTGCCGATCTTAATACTGAGACGGTTGGTCAGCTTGTCGATCGGAGTATTGCTTACGCTTCGGGTGCAAATGGACGTCCGCTCGCGGGCAAAGTTGTGGGACTGTATTTTCGTGGCTCCTCAACGCGAACGCGCACTGCGTTTACGGTGGGTTCGATACAGCTCGGCGCGAATGTCGTTACCTATGGTCCAAACGATCTGCAAATCTCCACCGGCGAAACGATCGACGACACGGCGCGGGTGCTTGCAGGTTATCTCGATGCCCTCGTGATTCGCACAAATCGTGCCGATGCGGAAATCAAAGCGTTCTCCGCACAGAATCAAATGTCGATCATCAATGCGATGAGCGAACTCGAACACCCGACCCAGGCAATCGCCGATCTGTCGGCTTTGAAAGAGCACTTCGGGAAACTCGACGGTATCCACGTTCTCTATCTCGGTGAAGGGAACAACACGGCCGGTTCGCTGGCGCTCGCGGCGGCTTTGACTCCGGGGATGCGTCTCACCCTCGTGACGCCCGAAGGCTATGGTTTACCGTCAGAGATGCTCTCCAAGAGTTTCGCCCTTGCCGAAGAAAACGGCTCGGTGGTCGAGCAGCAACACGATCTCGAAAGCCTGCCGAGAGTCGACGCTGTTTACACGGCGCGCTGGCAAACGATGGGTGAACCGAAAAAGGATGTCGACTGGCTCGACAAGTTCAAACCTTATTGCGTCACGCCTGATCTGATGTCACGCGTTTCAAAAAACGGCAGCACGATCTTTATGCACGACCTGCCCGCCGTGCGCGGTGGCGACGTGCGTGACGAAGTGCTTGATGGACCACAGAGCATCGCGTTTCGACAGGCCAAGCACAAACTCTTCAGTGCGATGGCCGTGCTCGAATGGTGTCTCGCCGCCTGAAACTCATTCACGTGAGAGTCTCGTTGTTTGTTACCTGTTTGGTAGACCAGATCTCGCCGGGGATTGGTGTGGCTACCGTCGAATTGCTGGAGCGGCTCGGCGTTGAGGTGACCTTCAATTCGGAGCAGGGATGTTGCGGGCAACCGGCTTTCAACACCGGATATTTTGGCGACGCGCAAACGGTTGCCAGAGCCACGTTGGCGCTGTGCGAACGCGAGTTGTTGAAGGCTGACTACATCGTTGTGCCTTCAGGTTCGTGCGCGACGATGTTCAAGAAACATTACGAACATCTCTTCACTGCACCGGAGGAGCGCGAGCGGGCGCGAGTGGTTGGAGCAAGAGTGTTTGAGTTGACTGAATTTCTAACCGAGGTGCTCGAAGTTGAAGATGTTGCGGCTAGTTATAAAGGACGGGTTGCATATCACGAGTCGTGTCACCTGAAACGAGATTTGAATATCTCGAATGGACCGCGAAAGCTTATCAATGCCGTGGCCGGTGTGGAATTTGTGGAGCTTGAGAAAGCGGATGCGTGTTGCGGATTTGGGGGAACGTTCTCGATGAAGTTTCCCGAGCTGTCGGCGGCGATCGCGGATGAGAAGGCGCAGGCAGTAGAGAAGAGCGCCGCGGAGACGTTGGTGGCGTGTGATGTGAGTTGTTTGATGCACACGGAACGCGCACTGGCACGACGTGGTGCGGCGGTGCGTTGTATGCATATCGCGGAGTTGCTCGCTCAACAGTAGGGTTTTCTCTCGCAGCGGCGCAGCGGCACAACGCTAAATGTCGTAAATATGGGGCTTGGTACTTTGATTTTTGTGCTTTGTTTCCTAAGGATGACAAACAAAGCACAAAGATCAAAGAACTAAGAACAAATTGAAGGCGCCGCCTCGCTGTGTTTTGCGTTGCGCCGCTGCGCCGCCGCGAGAGAAATCCTATTTAGGTTTATGAGTCTCGATTTCAATCAAAACTTCAATCGCGCACTCGCCGACGTGCAGTTGCAGAGTGCACTGTCACACGCGTTGCCGATTGTGATCGAGTCGCGCCGTCGATCGGTATCGAGTATCGACGACTGGGAACGACTGCGCCAACACGCGCGCGCAATCAAAGAACACACGATCGCCAATCTCGATCACTACCTCGCACAGTTTGCCGCGCAGGTGGAACAACGAGGCGGGAAAGTTTTCTGGGCGCACGATGCGGCTGACGCACGTCGTTACATCACCGGTTTATGTATCGAGCGAAAGCTGCGCACGGTGGTCAAAGGCAAGTCGATGCTGACCGAGGAGATTGGACTCAACGAGGCACTCGCAAACGCCAATCTCGATCCCATCGAAACAGACCTCGGCGAGTTCATCGTGCAACTCGCCGGTGAACGCCCATCGCATATCAACATCCCCGCGGTACATAAAACACGACGCGAGATTTCGGACCTCTTCGTCAAACATCTGGACGCCGAAGGCACCGACGACGTCGCAGAACTCGCCGCCATCGCTCGTCGTGTGTTGCGCCAACGTTTTGCATCTGCTGACGTTGGTATAACCGGAGTTAACTTTGCGGTGGCTGAAACCGGCACGATCGCGCTCGTCGAAAATGAAGGCAACATTCGTATGGCCACGACGCAGCCGAAGCTGCATGTGGCCTTGATGAGCATCGAAAAGGTGATCCCACGTCTTTCTGATCTCGAAGTTTTCCTGCCGTTGCTAACGCGGAGCGCTTCGGGACAGAAGATGTGTTCGTATGTTTCTTTGCTCACTGGAGTTAAACAACGTAAAGGCGCAGAAGGACCAAACGAATTTCATGTTGTGATTCTCGACAACGGGCGCACGCGGATTCTTGCGGATGAGAAATTGCGGGAATCGCTTTATTGCGTTCGGTGCGGGGCGTGTCTGAATAACTGTCCCGTTTATCAACGAGTTGGCGGCCATGCGTATGGCTGGGTTTATCCTGGACCGATCGGAGCGGTGCTTACGCCGCAATTGATCGGAAACGATCGTGCGGCAGAGTTGCCGTTTGCGTCGTCATTATGTGGAGAGTGCAGGGACGTTTGTCCGTTGAAGATTGATATCCCGTCGATGTTGATTCACCTGCGACGAGCGGCAAAAGAGAATGACGCTGCGCCGGTGAACGAGCGACGTTTATTCGCGATCTGGGCGTATGTAATTAAGCACAGCAAACGGTATCGGATCACGATGAAGGTCGCACGAATGATGCAACGCGCATTGGGAATGCTCGAATGGTGCGGGCTTCGTTCGATGCGCTTGCAAAAGTTGCAGGCGATGGCGCCACCGTTGGCCCCGCGTTCGTTTACAGAACAATGGCGAAGTAGATCCAAATAAACGCCGCGTCGTTGCGACGCCGCGTGAGAAAGATTTCTCTCGCAGCGGCGCGGCGGCGCAACGCTTACAAAAAGATGATTACGCCACGCGAACAGATGTTGTCACAAATCGCTTCCGCTCTAGGACGTGAGCGCGGAGAAGCGTGCAGTCCTTTGCCGCCACCTTTTCAGTTTGCTGCCCCTTCATACTCCGAAGACGAACTGATAGAGCGCTTTACAACCGAAGCAAATAGAGTTGGTGCGCGAGTGACTCAGGTAAACTGCAAAGACGATATCACCAACTATATCTTGCACTTATTCGACTCCGTACCCGGAGATGCGGTGTGTTTGTCAGATGTGGTTGAGAAAGGGTTTCCGCATCTTTCAACACGTTTACTTGCGAACGGCGCGCGCGTTGTTGCGCCGCTTGCACCAGGATCGAGCCTTGATGATTACCGTCACTCACTGTTGGATGTGACAATTGGTGTGACCACCGCTGATTACGGTATTGCAGAGACGGGGACGCTGGTCCTTTCATCGGAAGGTGAGTGTCATCGATTGTTGTCGTTGTTACCACCAGTGCACATCTGTCTCCTATCAGCGACACAACTCATTAGCAGATTCTCAGATCTTATTAGAATGCTGACTGAAGACGGAAAGACGTTATCTGCGAGTGCTTTAACGTACATCAGTGGACCAAGCCGCACGGCCGATATTGAACACACAGTGACGTTGGGAGTGCATGGACCACGTGAGGTCCATGTCTTGCTTAGCCATTTTGAAAATGTAACATTTGAATGTCAAAAAAGTAGCGGATTTTAGTTGACGATGCATGAATCGTTGCAGTATAGTCACGGACTCTTTAACGGAGCATCGGATGGAGTTAATCAGGTTTGTAGGCCTCGCAGTACCAAGCCTCTCGTTAGTCATCCCACGAGCAGAGTCTGGTTAGTAAGCAAGCTTCAAACAGTTTAATGAGGTAACGTTAGAAGGGCGGCCAAAGTTTTTCCCTTCGACACGCAACCGTTTTATCTAATCAAAAAATCTCATGTCTTTAGGACTCCCCTTACAGACGTGCGGGTTTTTATTGTCGGAGATTTCGGATGTCGTTGTACCCCACCACCCCCGAGCTAGAAGTTTGTTCGCAGGGCAGAGATACGATTCAGATCATGCGCAACGTGTTCCCCCCTGACCAGTTGCAATGTCTGATGGACCAACTCGGAAGCGACGGGCATAAATGTGAGACCTTCGAAGGTCTCGATGCCCTCCCACGTGTGCATTCCGATCCACGTACCAAGCTATTGGTATTAGGAACTGAATCACACAGCTCGAGTGAACTGCTCAGTGTGTTGCGCCGTAGCGCAGCAAAAACAAAACACGTTCCAGTCCTCCTACATCTTTCACCACAAGTCGCAGAATGCAAGGACGAGTTTCTCGTTCCTGAGATCGACGATTTCTTCGTCGATCATCAGAGCGTAACCTTGCGTGTGCGGCGGCTCGACCGACAACTCGGCGGTAAACAGGAGGAGTTGGACCACGCGAAGAATAGCTTGCTCAAGCATTTGGGCATGCAGCAGATCGTCGGCAAATCACCTGCGTTTCTTTCGAGTATCGAGAAGATCCCGATGGCCGCGGCCTGTGACGTGCCAGTCCTTTTGATGGGACCAACCGGTACCGGCAAAGAGATGTGTGCGCGAGCTATTCACTACATGAGCCCGCGCGCCGACAAACCTTTTATTCCAGTCAACTGCGGATCGATTCCGGTGGAGTTGTTTGAGAATGAAATGTTTGGCCACGATCCCGGGGCCTACACTGATGCGCGCAAGTCGTCGCATGGTCTGATCGCGGAGGCCGAAGGCGGCACGATCTTCCTCGACGAAGTTGATTCACTTCCGCTTTCGGCGCAGGTGAAGTTGCTGCGTTTCTTGCAGGACCGGCAGTATCGTCCGCTTGGCGCCGCTCACTACCGGCGCGCGAATGTTCGCTTGCTCGCAGCGAGTAATCAAAACTTGCACGCCAAGATGCGTGAAGGAAGTTTTCGCGAAGATTTTTATTATCGCTTGCGAGTTGTTTCGTTCACCCTCCCGTCATTGAAAGAGCGACAGGAAGACGTTTTGCTGCTCGCCAATCACTTTCTGAAAACGGCGGCTAAAGAGTACGGGCGCAATGTGAAGCGCTTTTCGTGGTGTGCCGATCAGAAACTGCAGGCGTATTCATGGCCCGGCAATGCACGCGAACTCAAGAATCTTGTGCGCCAGGCCGTGGTCCTGGTTGAAGGACAGGTTATCTATGGAGACGATCTACCCATCGGCTCTCAGGAAGCACCTGCCCCGGCGAGCCCGTCGGCTTCATCACCTCGCGAATCGTTCAAGGTTGCGAAGGCGCGAATCGTTCAGGCCTTTGAACGAAAATACTTGCAGGACCTCGTTTCGTATTGCGGTGGCAACATCAGCAAAGCTGCGCGCGAGGCGAAGAAAGATCGTCGCGCGTTCTTCGAACTACTCCGAAAACACAATCTCACCTAAAACACAGATTACGCAGATTACACAGATGATAAAGACTGCATCTGTGTAATCTGTGGATCAAATATGAATCTCCAGTTCACGACAGAGCAGGAAGAAGCCCGTTTGGAGTTTAAGCGTTTTGCCGCGAGTGAGATCGCGCCGTTCGCTGACGACTTCGATCGCGACGAAGCACTGCCGCCTGAAGTAATTGCAAAACTCGCAGCGCGTGGTTATCTCGCTTCGATGTTGCCCGCGCAATGGGGTGGTAAGGCGCTCGATATGATCTCGTACGGTTTGCTGCACGAGAATCTCGGGGCCGCGTGTTCTTCTGTTCGCAGTCTGCTGACTGTCCACGACATGGTCGCCGCGGCCATTCTGCGCTGGGGCACAGCTCAACAACGTGAGAGCTATTTACCTCAACTCGCACGCGGTCATTTGCTGGCTGCGTTTGCGATCAGCGAACCCGAAGTCGGCAGCGATGCCGCGAAAGTGGAAACAACTGCAACTCGCACTAACGACGGCACTTATCGCCTCGACGGCAAGAAGAAGTGGGTGAGCTTTGGTCAAATCGCAGATCTCTTCCTGGTGCTGGCCCAATGTGACGGCAAGCCCACCACTTTTCTGGTTGAACGCACGCGCGCGGGCTTTTCAACTAAACCGATTCGCGGCCTGTTAGGTACGCGGGCAGCGATG
Source organism: uncultured Acidobacteriota bacterium (assembly GCA_963708055.1). Taxonomy (GTDB): domain Bacteria; phylum Acidobacteriota; class Blastocatellia; order Pyrinomonadales; family Pyrinomonadaceae; genus PSRF01. Next base: position 6,660,648 of record OY970193.1, read on the forward strand.
CTGGCGGAACTGACGTTCGACGCTTGTGAAATACCCGCAGAGAATTTGCTCGGCCGAGTTGGCTTCGGAATTCTTTCCGCCGTTTCAACGGGACTGGGTCTGGGCCGCTACAGTGTTGCGTGGGGTTGTGTCGGTATTGCCGCGGCTTGTCTTGATGCTTGCATGCGTTACACAGCGACGCGCAAACAAGGTGGCGTGTTGTTGAAGGACCACCAGTTGATCCAGGAGATGCTGACTGACATGGTCACCAATCTCAAAGCCGCGCGACTACTTTGTTGCCAGGCCGGTTATTACAAAGGCGCCAACGATCCGCGTGAAGTTTCGGAAACGTTTACGGCTAAGTACTTCGCTTCGCGCGCGGCGACGCAAGCAGCGCTTAACGCGGTGCAGATTCACGGCGCGATCGGTTGCAGCAGTGAGTCGCCGGTGCAGCGTTATCTTCGCGATGCGAAGGTGATGGAGATCATCGAAGGCAGTACCCAGATTCAACAGATCACGATCGCCGGCTTCGGTCATCAGGAACACGCGCAAAGTACCCGCGAGTTAACCGTCTCACACAACTGATAGAACAAGATTAACAAGACGATACCGGGTGAACAGGATTACCTTGTTCATCCTGTTAATCTTGTGTGTCCATTTAAATCTGCACTACAAAACCCTCGCAAGATCGCCTCGCTCTCGTAGGACATTTCCATCCTACCAGTAGGACAAATTTCCCTCTTAACACTTCTTAACATTCGGGCTGTTTTTTGTACCTCGCTCTGCTGCGAGCAAAGGGCAAAAATGTCCTAACGCCTGAGTCCATTACAAAAAATTGCAAAAAACTTCAGGAAATTGCATCGCGTTGCTGTGGCACCGGCGTTGCACTAGTGGTCCAACATACAAATAGGTGGGAGTGAAACTCAGCTAGATGAAACATTACCCAAAGTTAGACCAGCGCATCCTCGAGTATTTGGAGGACTGCCCTCACGCCAGTGACACGCTAGAAGGAATTTCAAAGTGGTGGGTTACTCGACACCAGGTTAGTGAAACAGTCACGGCCGTTCAACAGGCACTGGCAGTTTTGCAACGGGATGGTGCGGTGTCTGAGCGTCGCCTGCCGGACGGACAGATTCTGTACTTCCTAAAAACGGACAGATGAAACAGTCGTTCGGGAAGGCATCTGCCACCTTGAATGAGGAGGATGGATAGTGCACAGCGAATCGCCCATCAGTTCATATTGGTACGCAATCTACACGAAGGCACGAGAAGAAGAGCGGGCTGACAGTAATCTTCGTGCCTGGGGAGTTGAGACGTTTGCGCCGAAGTTAAAAGAGCGGTGCCGTCGTCGTAACACTAACCAGGTCACTTACAGCATCAAGCCGCTTTTCTCGCGCTATATCTTTGCCAGATTTGACGCTAATGTATTGCTTCAAAAGGTTTATTACACCAGAGGGGTCCACAGCGTAGTTTGTTATGCGGACCAACCGGCTATAATTGACGACCACATTATCGAAGAAATCAAAGCGCGCGTTCGCAACGATGGTTTCATCGAACTCGAAGATAAAGACGATTTCAAAGCGGGCGATAAGGTAACGATTCAGGATGGTTCGCTTTCGGGAATCAGTGGCGTCTTTCATCGTGGTCTAAAAGACTCCGAGCGCGTTTTGATCCTGCTCACCAACGTCAACTATCAGGTGAGCGTAGCGATTGACCGCGGGCGCGTGACCCGCGCAGACGAAACACGCCGTGTGGCTTAGGCTTAGCGAAAATAAGTTGATAAGAAAATAAGGAGATAGGAATGAGCGACGAAAAAGAAGATACCACCATTTACAAGGTTGTGCTCAATCACGAAGAGCAGTACTCGATCTGGCCCGCCGATCGTGAAAACGCGCTTGGGTGGAACGACGCCGGCAAGACCGGAACGAAAGCGGAATGTCTCGCCTACATCGAAGAAGTTTGGACTGACATGCGCCCGCTCAGCTTGCGCAAAGCGATGGAACAGGGCGGTTCAAACTGAACCTGCGAAGCAGGTGACAGAATAAACCTGGGGCGCATCGTGAAAACGCGCTTGGGTGGAACGACGCCGGCAAGACCGGAACGAAAGCGGAATGTCTCGCCTACATCGAAGAAGTTTGGACTGATATGCGCCCGCTCAGCTTGCGCAAAGCGATGGAACAGGGCGGTTCAAACTGAACCTGCGAAGCAGGTGACAGAATAAAGCCTGGGGCGCAAGCCCCAGGGGAAGCAATAACAATGAGTTTTAAGCCCGCGATAGCGGGCGACAGAATGAGCGCTCAATCGCCCGCTATCGCGGGCTCCGGTTCTTTTTGAATAACAGCTTTCCTGGGGCTTGCGCCCCAGGCTTTATGCTGTCGCCCGCTTCGCGGGCTGTACAGGTCGCCCGCTTCGCGGGCTGTACGGGTCGCCCGCTTCGCGGGCAGTACCGGTCGCCCGCTTCGCGGGCTGTACAGGTCGCCCGCTTCGCGGGCTGTACAGGTCGCCCGCTTCGCGGGCTGTATGGGTCGCCCGCTTCGCGGGCTGTACAGGTCCCGCTTCGCGGGCTGTACGGTCGCCCGCTTCGCGGGCTGTACGGGTCGCCCGCTTCGCGGGCTGTATGGGTCGCCCGCTTCGCGGGCAGTACCGGTCCCGCTTCGCGGGCTGTACAGGTCGCCGCTTTCGCGGGCTGTACGGGTCGCCCGCTTCGCGGGCTGTACGGGTCGCCCGCTGCGCGGGCTGTACGGGTCGCCCGCTGCGCGGGCTGTAATGGAGGTGGTCTATGGGCGGGATTTTGCACGACCTGCGCTACGGTTTGCGCGTACTGTTAAAGAGTCCTGGGTTTACCCTGGTCGCGATTGGTGCGCTCGCTCTGGGCATCGGTACTACGTCAGCGATCTTCAGTCTTGTAAACGTTTTTCTGTTGCGACCACTTCCGTACGCCGAACCCGATCGGCTTGTCGCTCTCTGGCAAATCGATTTACGCCGCGGCGCCGAAAACGATCCCATCTCCTATCCAAACTTCAACGACCTCCGCACACAAAGCCGTTCGTTCGAACAAATGGCTGCGTACCAGCCGCAAAGTTTTAACCTGACTGCAGGCGGCACGGAGCCGGTACGGGTTCTGGGCATGCGTGTTTCGGCAAGTTTGTTTCCGATGTTGAAAGCACAGCCGTTGAGCGGCCGTTATTTCTCCGGAGACGAAGACCTTGTCGGTGGCACCGGTAACGTTGCGGTGTTGAGTTATGGATTCTGGCAACGACAGTTTGGCGCCAACCCGGGGGTTGTGGGCCAGACGATCATGCTCGACGGCGTTAGTTACACCGTCACGGGCGTGATGCCGCGCACGTTCAAGTTTCCAATTCAATCGCCCGCGGATCTTTGGACGCCGCTGGCGCCGTTTAGTAACCCCTCTCGCAGTGCGCGATCGCTAGCCGTGGTTGCATCGCTCAGACCGGGCGTGGTTGTCGAAGGCGCGCGTGCCGAAGTCGCAACGATCTCACGCCAACTCGAGCATGAGTACAAGGAATCAAATACCGGCTGGAATCTTTCCGTAACCCCGCTTCATGAAGATCTGATCAAGCGAGCGCGACCGGCATTGTTGTTGTTGCTCGGTGTGGTTGGCTTCGTTTTGTTGATCGCATGTGCAAACGTGGCCAACTTGTTACTGGCTCGCGGTGCTTCACGACAAAAAGAGATTGCGATCCGGCTGGCGATGGGTGCGAGCCGTTTCCGGCTCGTGCGACAACTATTGACCGAGAGTTTGCTACTGGCTGTGATCAGCGGTGCGCTTGGTTTTGTCATCGCGCTTTGGGGCTTGCACATTTTGATGTCGCGTGTTCCCGAAGTGCCGAGCGAAACAAACATCGGGCTCGATCCGAAAGTGTTGCTGTTTGCTCTCGCTGCTTCAATTCTTTCGGCCGGTATTTTCGGACTGATGCCGGCGCTCCAGGTTTCGCGGCCCGATCTCAACGGCACACTCAAGGAAGGCGGACGCTCCGGCAACGCTCATACCACCAAACGTCGCACGCGCAGTTTGCTTGTAATCGCTGAGAGTGCGTTGTCATTAATCCTGCTGGCCGGCGCCGGAATGATGATCAAGAGTTTCATCAATCTGCAGCAAGTCGATCCGGGATTCCAGGTAGACAATGTGCTCGTGGTGCCAATCTCTTTGACGCCGAACAAGTATCCGGAAGAATCGCAACGCCAGGTGTTCTTCGATCAACTGACGCAACGCCTGCGCGGTTTGCCCGGCGTGCAATCGGTCGGCGCCACCAGCACTCTTCCGTTGCTGGGCGGCGATCGTGGAAACGCTTTCAGTATTGAAGGACGACCGCCGTTGCCACCGGGTCAACATCTGTTCGCGGGCACTCGTGAAGTGACACCGGAATACTTTCAGACCATGGATATTCCAGTGCTGAAAGGACGCGCATTTGACTCTCGCGACACGCTGAACAATCCGTTTGTCGTGATCATCAACGAGACGATGGCCCAGCGTTTCTTTCCGGGTGAGGATCCGATCAACAAACGATTGAGTTTGAACACCACGCCGCGCGAACCATGGTTTACGGTGGTTGGTGTGGTTGGCGACGTGCATCACACCGGACTGGCAATGCCACCGACGGCGGAGATGTATGGACCATTCGCGCAGGATCCGAGATCAACGATGACTATGTTGATTCGCACTTCGACAGATCCGGCAGCGCTCAATAGCGCCGTCCGTAATGAAGTGAACGCGCTCGACAAGGAAGTGCCGCTTTACGGGGTGATGACGATGGAGCAGATTGTGGCCACGTCGCTGGCTCCGGTGCGCACGAGCATGATGCTGCTCACCATCTTTGCGATCACGGCGCTGGCGCTCGCGTTGATGGGCATCTTTTCTTTCATGTCGTATTCTGTTGTGCAGCGAACGCATGAAATTGGGGTGCGAATGGCACTTGGTGCGAGTCAGCGTAACGTGCTCGGGTTGATCGCGGGGCAGGGAATGAAGTTTGTCGGCATCGGTATTGCGATCGGGTTGATTGGTGCAGTGGTGTTAGGGCGCTTGATGTCGAGTTTGTTATTCAATGTGAGCGCCATCGATCCGCTGACCTTCATCGGTGTTTCGCTCGTGCTGTTGGTTACGGCACTGGTTGCAACACTCATCCCGGCGCGCAAAGCGACGCGTGTGGATCCGTTGATAGCGATACGCTATGAGTAAGATTTTCTCACGCAGCGACGCAACGGCACAGCGCGCTGCCGCGCAGCTAACGTGCATTTCGTTGCGCCGCTGCGCCGTTGCGTGAGAAAACCTTTTAAATACCCTGTGAATTCATGATCGATCTACGCAGCGACACTTTTACGCAACCAACGCCGGCGATGCGCGAGCACATTAGTCGCGCCGAAGTCGGCGATGATTATTACGGCGAAGACAAGAGCGCCAATCGCCTCGAAGACTACTGCCGCGAACTCTTCGGCAAAGAGGCCGCGATCTTCACTACCAGCGGAATGTTGAGCAATCAACTCGCCGTTGCGTCTCAAGTCGCCCCCGGCAACGAACTGGTCACCGAGTACAACTACCACATCAATCTTTACGAGAGCGCTCAATATGCTTCGCTTTGTGGCGTCCTGATCAATGGTCGCGAAACGCACGATGGCGTGTTGCGTGTCGCCGATGTTGCGGCGGCAATAGCCTCAAAGCCGCGCGAGGACGTCTATGCGCAAGTGGAATTGATCGCGATTGAAAACACGATCAATCACCGCCAGGGCAAGATTTTCCCTTTTGAAGAACTCCAGGCGCTACATGAGTTTACGGCTGCCAACGGTATTCGTCTGCATCTCGACGGCGCGCGACTTTTTCATGCGCACGTCGTCAATGGTATTCCACTTCACGAGTACGCAAGTCAGGCTGACACTGTCAACGTCTGTTTTTCAAAAGGTCTCGGCGCGCCGTTTGGTTCAATGATGCTTGGACCACGTGACGTTGTTGATAAAGCACGACGGCTGCGCGTTTGGCATGGAAGTGGTTTTCATCAGATCGGCATCTATGCCGAAGCTGCTTATTATGCGTTGACTCATCATCTCGAGTCGCTGGCAGAGGATCACCGGCTCACGCGTCTGCTTGCCGAAGAACTCGCGCGACGCACGGATCTCGGTATCGATCCCAGCGCAGTCGAAACGAACATGATCTTCATCGATCTCGCGCGCCTGGGTTGCGAACCGGCTGAGTTTGAGAATCGCTGTCGCGATGAAGGACTGTTACTGCTTGGGTTCCCGCCACGCATGGCGCGTTTGGTAATCTGTCGTAACGTGAATGAGGTTGAAGTCTTGAGTGCTGCTGAGATTCTGGCTCGTGTCGCAGATGAGTATCTAAGCAAACGGGAAGAGAATCATGTCGAACGAATCAAGAAAACCGCTTAGCGGTTGGATTAGCCGTCCACGCCCGAACCCGCAGGCAACCATGCGGCTGTTCTGTTTTCCGTATGCCGGCGGCAATTCGATGATCTATCGACAGTGGCCCGACCTGCTGCCAAAGAATATCGAGGTCTGCCCCGTCAATCTTCCCGGACGCGGTAACCGTCTACACGAACCGGCGTTCACTGACGTGCCTGCACTCGTGGAAGCCGTGGTTGAACCGATAGTCGCCCAGGCGGATAAACGGTTTGCGTTTTTTGGCCACAGCATGGGCGCGCTGATCAGTTTTGAGTTAGCGCGAGCGTTGCGCCGCAAGAACTTGCCGCAGCCCTCGTACATTTTTATCTCAGGCCGCATGGCGCCGCAGTTTAATGCTGACGATCCGCCGACTTATAATCTGCCTGACGATCAGTTTATGGAAGAGATTCGCCGTTTGAACGGAACGCCGCGTGAAGTGCTCGAGAACCCCGAACTGATGCACTTGATGACGCCGCTGCTGCGGGCGGACTTTTCAGTTTGCCAAACTTATCATTACACGATTGAGGAACCGCTCGACTGCCCGATAACTGCGTTCGGTGGTTTGCAGGATTATGACGTGACGCGCGAGTCGCTCGACGGTTGGCGCGAACACACGAAGAGCGCGTTTCGCCTGCGAATGGTCCAGGGCGATCATTTCTTCATCAACAGCGCGCCGCACGTGATTCTGGGTGCAGTTGCGCAGGAGTTGTATCAGTTTGCGGCGCAGTCACAGGCGGACATCCGCTAACTGCGTCGTTTCATCAGGTGTGTACGGTGTTTCCGAAGACCGCCAGATCATCTTGATGGGAAAACTTGTCGCGGTACGCTCTTTGGGATAACGAACAGCGTTTTGCACGTAGCGAACATCGTCAATAACGCGATCGAAACTGATGTGCGTATGACCGCAAACGTGGACAGTGGATCCGAGACTTCTGATTTGCTGATCGAGCCTGGAACAGACTGAAACGTTTGCCAGCCAACTGATTCTTAAATACTCGCGCGGCGGAATCAGATCCTCGCGCGGTATGAAGTGAGAAAAGGTGATTACGGGCGCATCGTAGGTCGTGAGACGCGGCTCGTTGAGGCTGAGAAAGTGGTCAGGCAACGACGTGATCTCCGCGGGCCATTTGCAGAAGTGAAAGTCGGCCCACGATTGATGAGCTTCCGCGCGTTCTTCGTTCATGTCGTCGTCGAATATTGCGTCGTACCAGGAGAAAAGTGGGACGACCCAGAGATCTTTTAATCGAAGAGGATTGGTGGTGACGTCGATCTCGGTGCAGAGGTCCAGCACGCGTTGCAGTTTTTCGAGGGAATCGAAACCGGCGCCTCTGACCCAGAGCTCGTGATTGCCGGGGGTGTAGAGCACGTGACGAAACTTCGCGCGTAGCAACTCGAGCGTTTCGCGAATGACTTCCATGCGATCAGAGATGTCGCCCGCGACGATCAATGCGTCGGATCGATAGCTGGTCGCCGAGAGTTCTTTTAACCAGCGGAGATTTGCTTTGTAATCGGTATGTAGATCCGATGTCGCAAATAGACGCATACGAATGACTATACAATCTGTATGTATCCGTGTCATCCGCGGCTAGTCCACAGATTACATGGATTGATTAAAAAGAATCTGCATATTGATTAAAAAAGGATCTGTGTTATCTGTGGATGAAGAATTTGCGTAATCTGTGGACGAAGATTGCTTGACAAGCTTTGAAGCTTTGCGATAGTTTGCGTGCTCCACGTCAATTTCATCGTAGCCAAATTATGGCGGTAGCCTGCCTGCTTCCCGCTTAAGAAATCCCAAACCCTAACGGTTCCAAGCCAAAGCTCAACAAACGGAGTAAAAGTTCATGGTCCAGGAGACGGCCAAGATCGGCGCAGACTTGCCTCTCGTCGAAAGCCAGCAAAAGACCCGGTTCAACATCGCGGTGATCTTCCTTCCGCTGTTGATCGCCGTGGCTGTTTTCAGTCTCGTGCGACAACAACCGCCGGCAGCCGTCGGTGTCAGCGCGCCACCCAACACGTTTTCGTCGGGTCGCGCCATGACCCATGTCAACGCGATCGCCAAAACGATCCATCCGATGGGGAGCGCCGAACACACCGCCGTCCGTGAGTATTTGGTGCGCGAGTTGACGGCCCTTGGTGTTGCTCCGCAGGTGCAGGCGGCGACAGTGGTTAGTCCCGTGCAGTATGAGCCTTACGTGGTTGCGAGTGTGCAAAATGTCATGGCGCGTTTGCCGGGAACGGAACCAGGCGCGGCGATGATGCTGGTGGCCCACTACGATTCCGCGCCGACGAGTTATGGCGCGAGTGATGATGGCGCCGGTGTGGCTGCATTACTCGAAACCATACGCGCACTCAAAGCTGAAGCACCGTTAAAGAACGATGTGATCTTTCTCTTCACCGATGGAGAAGAGGTTGGACTGATGGGCGCCGCCGCTTTTGTGGAACGGCATCCCTGGGCCAAAGACGTAAAGCTGGTGCTCAACTTCGAAGCGCGCGGTAGTGGCGGACAGGCAGTGATGTTTGAAACCAGCCCGCACAATGGCCGTTTGATAAGCGAGTTTGCCGCGGCCGCACCGAAGCCGTCAGCCAACTCTCTGATGTACGAAGTTTATCGTCTGCTGCCGAACGACACCGATCTCAGCATCTTCAAACGGCAGTACACGCCGGGCATGAACTTCGCGTTCATCGACGATTCACCGCACTACCACACATCGCTCGACTCTATCGCATCACTCGACGAGCGAAGTTTGCAGCATCAGGGTGAATATGCGCTTGCCCTCTCACGTCGCTTTGGCAACACCAGCCTCGATACGCTTTTCGGAATCGATGCCGTTTACTTCGACGTGCTTGGTCTATGGCTGGTCCATTACTCGTATCGCTGGGTTTTGCCCCTGGCGCTGTTGGTCGTGGGGCTATTTGCCGGAGTGGTGATCCTTGGTTTTCGTCGCGGCCATCTCAGCGCAGGCGGCATGACGGGTGGATTCTTTGTGTTTCTGCTCACGACTGCGGCGGTTGTCATCTGTGCAGCGATCGGTTGGCGATGGATCTCTGGCGCGCACGGTGGTTACAAGTTGATGACGCTCGGCGAGACTTACAACAGTAACTACTACCGCATTGCTTTTGTCGCGCTCGCGATTGCGATTACGGCGGCGCTCTACGGTTTCTTTGGCAGAAAGATGAAGGCCGGGAATCTGATCGTTGGGGCGCTTGTTTGGTGGTTGTTGCTGCTGCTGTTCTCGGTGTTTGTGTTACCGGGTGGCAGTTTCATGTTTTTCTGGCCGCTCCTGTTTGCCCTGGGCGCGATTCTGTACGTCTTCAAAACTAAAGAGCTCACGGCCTTTACGTCGCGTCAGAAATTTGTGATCGCAGTTTGTGCCGTGCCGGGTGTGATTGTGATCGTGCCGCTCGTCAAGTTGTTGTTTGTGAGTTTGTCGATCAGTCTCGTTGGTATTCCGATGTTGCCGCTCGTGCTGTTGCTGGGATTGGTGGTGCCGTTACTAATCAGCGAGAAGCAAACGCGTTGGGTGTTGCCTGCGACGGCGACGATTGTGGCGATTGTTTGTGTGGTGATGGGTAGTTTCACTGCGAAGTTTGATAACCAACACAAACAGCCCAACAGTGTGCTCTACAGCTTCAACGCCGACACCGGCAAAGCGATTTGGGCCAGCAACGACGACCACGTCGATGAATGGACACAGCAGTTTCTGCCGAATCCTGATGAGCGAACGACGCTGAATGAAGCGTTTCCGTTGACGTCACGAGCGTTCATGAAGGGCGAAGCGCCGGCGCTTCAGTTAGCTGCGCCGGAAGTGCGTGTTGTGAGTGATGAGACGAACGGTGAGATGCGAAGTTTGCGGTTGCAGGTTAATTCACCGCGTCGCGCACCGGTACTCTCGATCTATGAAGAGTCTGAAGCTGAGATCGCGAGCATTAAGGTCGCGGACATTGAGTTACGAGCGCCGATGTTTCCGGCCAGTGGTGGACCACGTTCGAAGTGGGGCGCGCGATATTTTGCAGTTCCGGAAGAAGGAATTGAGTTGAAGATCGATGTGAAGGCGTCGCAGCCACTCAAGCTGCGATTAGTAGACCAGACTTATGGTCTGCCGGAAACGCCTGCGTCGCCCTGGCGCGCACGCCCCGAAAGCATGATGCCCGCGATCACCTATTACGGCGACGCCGCATTCGTCTCGAAGAGTTTCACTTTCTAAAAACAATCGAAACCCGCTGTAGGGGCGGCCCTCCGTGGCCGCCCTGGTCTTGAACTAAGCGCCTCAGAATTTGAGTTCAGAAATTTTGAGTTCCACACCAGGGCGGCCACGGAGGGCCGCCCCTACAGTTCACCTTAACTTTAATGTTTATCCCGGGCCTTGAAAATAATCCACTGACTCTGGTCGAGCTGTTGCGCAGTCGGGCGCAGACGGAGCCGGAGCGGGTGGCGTACACGTTTCTCTCCGATGGAGAGACGGCTGAAGCACGCCTGACTTACGCTCAGTTGGACCAGCAGGCGCGTGCGGTGAGCGCGCTGCTCACGCCACTGATCGCGCAGGGCGATCGTGTGTTGTTGCTCTATCCTCCCGGGCTCGAATTCATCGTCGCCTTCTTCGGTTGCTTGTACGCCGGTGCTGTAGCCGTTCCCGCTTATCCACCACGCCGTAATCGCAACCTCCTGCGTTTGCAGGCGATCGTCGCTGACGCGCAAGCGTCAGTAGCTCTCACAACGACACCAATTCTCGGCCGCGTCGCACCTCACTTCGCACAAAACCCATATCTCGAACCGTTGCGCTGGCTCGCGACCGACAACCTTTCTACAGCCGAAAGCGATTACGCTGAACTGGCGTTAGCCGGCGACACGCTCGCATTTCTGCAATACACCTCTGGTTCGACGGGCCTGCCCAAAGGCGTGATGCTCTCGCACGCCAACCTGCTGCACAACGCGGCCCTCGTCCATCACGCATGCGCGCATGGACCAGACGATCGCTACGTCTCGTGGCTACCGACTTTCCACGACATGGGATTCATGGCGGGCGTGCTGCAACCGCTTTACGGCAACCTGCCCGTTTACCTGATGTCGCCGGCTTCGTTCCTGCAACGCCCACTCACCTGGCTGGAAGCGATCTCGCGTTACCGCGCGACCACGAGTGGTGGTCCAAACTTCGCGTACGAGTTGTGTGTGCGGAAGATCACCCGCGAGCAGATGTCGTCGCTGGATCTGAGTACTTGGACTGTCGCCTTTAATGGCGCTGAGCCGATTCGTCCGGAGACACTCGAGCGTTTTGCGGAAACATTTGCGGCGTGTGGTTTCCGGCGCGAGAGTTTGTATCCCTGCTACGGTTTGGCTGAGGCGACGTTGATGGTTTCGGGCAGCCGGAAGACCGAAGTGCCGAAGATCAAATCAGTCAGTTCTCACGCGCTGGAGTTGAATCTCGTAGTCGAGGCTAACGACGAAGAGTCGCAAGCGTTGGTCGGTTGCGGCCAGACGATGCTCGAGCAGGAGATCGTGATTGTCGATCCGGAAACGTTAACTTCCTGTGCAACCGAGCGCGTCGGTGAGATCTGGGTAGCCGGTCTGAGCGTGGCGCAAGGCTATTGGAACAAACTCGAAGAAACTGAACAGACTTTCAACGCCCGTTTGGCGGATTCCGGCGCTGGACCATATCTGCGCACTGGCGACCTCGGATTTCTGCAAGCCGGTGAGTTGTTTGTAACCGGGCGTCTTAAAGATCTGATCATCATTCGCGGGCTCAATCACTATCCGCAGGACATCGAGCTCACGGTCGAGAAGTGTCATGCGGGTTTACGCGCCGGCTGCAGTGCTGCTTTTGCGTTTGAAGCTGCAGGCGAAGAGCGGCTGGCAATCGTCCAGGAGGTGGACCAACACCTCGAAGGTGATCTGACTCCGTTGATCGAAAAGATCCGCGAGGTTGTGGTTGAAGAGCATGACGTGCAGCCGCACGCGGTGTTGCTGATCAAAGCGGGAAGCATTCCGAAGACTTCGAGTGGAAAGATCCAGCGACATGCATGTCGCAACGGTTTGTTGCAACGCAGTCTCGAGGTTGTTGCAGAGTGGCGCGCGGAGATCGTTGCTCCGGTTGAAGTTGTTTCACCAATCGATGGTGACAAGATTGAAGAGTGGCTCATCGAACAGCTTGCGGCGCGATTGGGATTGCCGGCTACTGAGATTACAACGGACCAACCACTTTCACGCTTTGGTCTCGATTCGCTCGCGGTAGTGGAGTTGCAGCACACACTCGAAACCGCACTCGGCGTTTCAGTTCCGCTGGCTCTACTCCTGCAAACGCCGACACTCGCTCAGTTAGCAATCAAAGTTCGCGAACTACGTAGCCAGGTGCGCCACCAGCCGGTCGCAGTTGAAACAGCCGAAGCCGTTGAGTATCCGCTTTCTCGCGGCCAACAGGCGATCTGGTTCCTGCATCAAGTCGATCCTGAAAGCGCGGCGTATAACATTGCGTCTGCGGCAATTGTAAAGGGCGAAGTGGATGTGGCGGCTTTGCGACGCAGCTTCCAGGTGCTGGTAGATCGCCATCCGCAACTGCGCACTTCGTTTCATGCCACTGCTGATGGACCAAGACAACGAACGCATGCCGCTGAGGTCGTGTTTAGTGTTCACGACACATCGGATGAACAGACGCTCAGCCGCGAAGCGTATCGTCCGTTTGATCTGACGCAGCCTTCACTCCTGAGAATTCATCTTTTCAAGCGCTCGGAAATTGAGCATGTGTTGCTGTTGGCTGTGCATCACATCGTCGCTGATTTCTGGTCACTGGCAGTTCTGCTGCAGGAACTTTCGATCGTCTATCAAGCGGAACGTGCCGGTGAACCGGCGCAATTGAAGCACGCGAGTTTGCGTTACACCGACTATGTGCGCTGGCAGGAAGAGTTGATCTCGAGTGCTGACGGCGAACGACACTGGTCCTACTGGCAACAGCGGCTCAGCGGCAATCTGCCGGTGCTTGAGTTGCCTTACGTGCGCACACGCCCGCATGTCCAAACATCGCGTGGCGGCTCTCACAGTTTCAAATTAGACGCGGACGTTACGGCGAAGTTGAAAGAGTTGGGACGCGAACATGGCGCGACGCTTCACATGACGTTGCTCGCCGTGTTTCAGAGTTTGCTTCATCGCTATACCGGGCAGCGCGACATCGTCGTCGGCTCGCCAACTTCAGGACGCGGTTGGGCCGAACTCGCGGGGCAGATTGGCTACTTCATCAATCCCGTTGCGCTTCGCACGGAAGTTGACGGCGAGTTGACCTTCACAGACTTGCTCGCGCGAACGCGTCAGACTTCGCTCGAAGCCCTCGAACATCAGGATTTTCCTTTCGCAACGCTCGTCGAGCGTTTGCAGCCCGAGCGTGATCTGGGCCGGGCGCCGTTGTTCCAGGTGATGTTTGTGCTGCAACAGGCGCATCTGCTGAAGGACGAAGGCCTGGCTGCGTTTGCACTCGGCGAAGCCGGTGCGCGACTGCAACTGGGCGAGTTAGAGCTTGAGTCGTTGGGGCTGGCTGAACGAGTGGCGCAGTTTGATTTGACCTTGATGGCTGCGGAGACATCAGGCCAGGTGAGTTGTTCGCTGCAATACAAAGCGGACCTGTTTGATGCAGCCACGATTGAACGTATGAGCGCGCACTTCGAGACGCTCGTTGGCGCAATCGTTGCCGGCTCTTCCGCGCGACTGAGTGAGTTGCGTTTACTGACGTCTGAAGAAGAGATCGAGTTGAGTGGTCAGTTGGACCAGGTTGTGGATGGCCCAAACATTGTTGAGCGGTTTGAACAACAAGTTGAATTGGCGCCGGCAGCGCTTGCGGTGAGCGATGGCTCAGTGGAGTTGAATTATCGCGAGTTGAACGAACGGGCAAATCGTTTAGCGCGTCATCTGCGCGGTTTGGGAGTCGGCGCGGAGCAGTTGGTGGGAGTGTTGCTGGAGCGTTCGGCGGGCATGGTGGTCAGTCAACTGGCCGCGCTGAAAGCGGGGGGCGCGTACCTGTCGTTGGATCCGGAGTATCCGGTTGAGCGATTGCGCTACATGATTGCTGACGCGAACGTGAAGGTGCTGATTACTCAGAAGCAGCTACGTGAGCAGTTGGGTGAGTTGTCGGTGCCGGTGTTGCTTTTGGAAGACGATGCCTGGCGCGACGAGAACACTTGCAATCTTGACGCGGCAGTGACTTTGGAACAGCTAGCGTATGTGATCTACACGTCTGGTTCGACCGGGCGACCAAAGGGTGTGCAAGTTTCACATGGTGGTTTGCAGAACCTGGTCCAATGGCACTTGAAAGATTTTGCGATAACGGCCGCCGATCATGCCTCGCATGTTGCGGGGCTCGGGTTTGATGCGGCGGTGTGGGAATTGTGGCCGTACCTGGCAACGGGAGCGTCTGTCTCGTTGGTTTCGGAAGCAGTGCGAGCTGTCCCCGCGAGTTTGCAGGCATGGCTGCAACAGCAACGAATCACGGTTAGTTTCCTGCCAACCCCGCTGGCCGAGAGTGTGTTGCAGTTGGAGTGGAATGACCCGACCGATCTGCGACTGCTGCTGACAGGTGGCGATCTGCTTCATCACCATCCGCGCATTGGTCTGCCGTTTGCGCTGATAAATAATTATGGCCCAACTGAAAATACGGTAGTGGCAACTTCCGGCAGTGTGATTCCGGGAGAGATGGGCCAACCTGCGATCGGTGGTCCAATCTCCGGGGCACAGGTTTACGTGTTGGACAGCTACGGGCAACTGGCGCCACGTGGAGTAGCGGGAGAGTTGTACGTCGGCGGCGCGAGTCTGGCGCGTGGCTATCTGGGACGAGCAGCACTGACAGCAGAGCGATTTGTGCCGGATCAATTTAGCGGTGTGGCGGGAGCGCGGCTGTATCGCACTGGTGATCGAGTGCGTTGGCGCGAGAGTGGGGAACTGGAGTTCCTGGGCCGACTGGATCAGCAGGTAAAAGTGCGTGGCCATCGCATCGAGCTAGGCGAGATCGAGAAGGTGTTGCAGCAACAACCGGGGATCAGTGAAGCGGTGGTGCAGGCTGTGGGCGCCGAGAGCGAGAAGCGATTGGTGGCTTACGTCGTTGGTGCAGTGGAGAAAGAGCCACTGCGAACGGCGCTGCGACGGGAGTTACCGGAGTACATGATCCCGGCGCAGTTTGTAACGCTGGAGTCGTTGCCGTTAACGGCCAACGGAAAGCTTGATCGGGCGGCGCTGCCGGAGCCGGAAGCATTAGTGAGCGCGAGCGGACGTGGGCCGAAAGATCCCCTCGAAGAGTTGCTGGTGCGACTGTGGGCGGAAGTGCTGGGCCGCGAGACGGTGAACGTGGAAGAGAACTTCTTCGAACTGGGCGGGCATTCGTTGCTGGCGACGCAAGTGGTATCGCGGATTCAGGAGACGTTCCGAGTGACGTTACCGGTGCGAGCGCTGTTTGAAGCGCCGACGGTGGAGACGCTGGCGCGGAAAGTCGCGGAAGCTAAAGGCGCGGAAGTGTTAACGGCGCCACCACTGCGACGAGTGGAGCGTGAGACGGCGGAGTTGCCGTTGTCGTTCGCGCAGCAGCGATTGTGGTTCCTGCAACAGTTGGATGGTGAGAGTGCGGCATACAACATGCCGGTGCGAGTGAAGTTAAGGGGCTCGTTGGATGTCGGGGCTTTGCGGCGAACCTTGAGTGAAGTTATGCGGCGGCATGAAGTGCTGCGCACCAGATTCGAGGTGGTGGAAGGCGAAGCACGGCAGGTGATTGCAGCGGCAGTTGAACTTGAATTGCCGGTGACGGATCTGAGTTCGATGCCGAATGCGGAAGCGGAAGCCGAGCGGATAGAGAAAGCTGAGGCGAAGCAGCCGTTTGACCTGTCGGTTGACCTCATGGTGCGCACGCAGTTGCTGCGGTTGTCGGCGGAAGAGCATGTGCTGCTGCTGACCATGCATCACATCGTGAGTGACGGCTGGTCGATGGGTGTGCTGGTGCGTGAAGTGGCCGCTTTGTATGAAGCATATCGAAAGGGCGAAGAGTCACCGTTGGCTGAGTTGGCGGTGCAATATGGCGACTACGCAGTGTGGCAACGCGAGTGGTTACAGACGGAAGTGCTGGCAGGACAACTGGGGTACTGGCGTGAACAGTTAGCCGGAGCACCGTCATTGCTGGAGTTGCCGACCGATGGACCACGCCCAGCGGTGCAGAGCTTCCGTGGAGCAGCGGCGCGACATCGCTTGAGTTCAGAGTTGCATAGTGGCTTGCAGCAGTTCAGTCGTAAACAGCAGGCGACGTTGTTCATGACGCTGCTGGCGGGTTGGCAAACGTTGCTGTATCGCTACAGCGGGCAGACGGAGATCGTAGTAGGAACGCCGATCGCGAACCGGACGCGAGTGGAGACGGAAGAGCTGATCGGGTTCTTTGTAAACATGTTGCCGCTGCGAGCGCATCTGGAACCAGAGCAGACGTTTGCGGAGCTGTTGGCGCAGGTGCGAGAGCGGACGCTGGGCGCGTATCAGCATCAGGATGTGCCGTTTGAGCGGTTAGTGGAAGAGCTTGGCGTGGGCCGGAGCTTGAGTCACGCGCCGGTGTTTCAAGTGATGCTGGCGTTACAGAACGCGCCGCGACCGGAGTTGCAGTTAAGTGGCTTGCAGTTGCAGGCGGAAGGAATCGAAGCGGAGACAGCGCGCTATGACCTGACGCTGGAAGCGGAAGAAGATGAAGGCGGACTGAGCCTGCGGTTGGAGTACAACGCGGACTTGTTCACGGCGGCGACGGCGGCAAGATTGCTCAATCATTTCGAGCAGTTGTTAAAAGAGGTAGTAGCCAGTGAAGGACGCGAAACGGTAGCCGAACTGGAGTTGCTGAGTGCGACCGAGCGCGACCAGCTAGTTCAAGAGTTCAACGACACGATAGTCGCATACGACACGAGCACAAACATCGTAGCGCTGATCGAGCAGCAAGCGGCGGAAACGCCGGCAGCGTTGGCGGTGAGTGATGGCGCAGTGGAGTTGAGCTATCGCGAGTTGAATGAACGCGCCAATCGTCTCGCACAAATACTACAAGAACTTAGTGTTGGACCAGAGCAAACGGTCGGAGTGTTGCTGGGACGCACGCCGGGCATGATTATCAGTCAGTTGGCTGCGATGAAAGCCGGTGGTGCATACCTGCCTCTCGATCATGAATATCCGGCTGAGCGTTTGCGCTACATGCTAACTGACGCGAACGTGAAGGTGCTGATTACTCACAAGCATCTGCGTGAGGCGCTGGGTGAGTTGCCGGTGCCGGTTTTGCTGTGGGATGAGTTGGATTGGACCATCGAAGGTAACCGTAATCTCAACACCTCGATACTGCCGGAAAACATTGCGTATGTAATCTACACGTCGGGTTCGACTGGGCGACCAAAAGGTGTGCAGGTAACACACCGCGGCTTATTGAATCTGGTCCAATGGCACGTGGATGTGTGCGAAGTGACGGCCGCGGATCGTGCTTCCCACGTTGCCGGACTCGGATTTGACGCGTCAATGGTCGAAGTTTGGCCCTACCTCACTGCGGGTGGAAGTGTTCACCTCGTGGCGGAAGAGAAACGCATTGAGCCGGCTGAATTGCAGGCCTGGTTCCTCGAACGGCAGATAACCGTAGCCTTTCTACCAACACCGCTGACCGAGATTGCAGTCGGGCTTGACTGGCCTGTTTATGCACCATTGCGCGTGTTGATTTCCGGCGGGGATCAGTTGCGACAGCCGCCACCGGCAAACCTGCCTTTTGTCATCCTTAACGATTATGGACCAACCGAGAACACCTGTGTTTCGACCGCTCAATTTGTGCCATCGGTTGAGTACACGCAGCTAAAACCTGGTATTGGTCGAGCCATCACGGGGACACAGGCATACGTGTTGGACAGTTATGGGCAACTAGCGCCACGTGGAGTGAGCGGAGAGTTGTATGTCGGCGGCGCGAGTCTGGCGCGTGGTTATCTGGGACGAGCGGCGCTGACGGCGGAGCGATTTGTGCCGGATCAGTTTAGCGGTGTGGCGGGAGCGCGACTGTATCGCACTGGTGATCGAGTGCGCTGGCGCGAGAGTGGGGAACTGGAGTTCCTGGGCCGCCTGGATCAGCAAGTGAAAGTGCGTGGTCATCGCATCGAGCTAGGCGAGATCGAGAAGGTGTTGCAGCAACAGCCCGGGATCAGTGAAGCCGTGGTGCAGGCTGTAGGCGCCGAGAGTGAGAAGCGATTGGTGGCTTACGTCGTGGGTGCCGTGGAGAAAGAGCAACTGCGAACGGCGCTGCGGAAGCAGTTACCGGAGTACATGATCCCGGCGCAGTTTGTAACGCTGGAGTCGTTGCCGTTAACGGCCAACGGAAAGCTTGATCGCGCGGCGCTGCCGGAGCCGGAAGCATTAGTGAGCGCGAGCGGACGTGGGCCGAAAGATCCCCTCGAAGAGTTGCTGGTGCGACTGTGGGCGGAAGTGCTGGGCCGCGAGACGGTGGGAGTGGAAGAGAACTTCTTCGAACTGGGCGGGCATTCGTTGCTCGCCACACAGGTAGTGTCGCGGATCCAGGAGACGTTCCGAGTGACGTTACCGGTGCGAGCGTTGTTTGAAGCACCGACGGTGGAGACGCTGGCGCGGAAAGTCGTGGAGGCACAAGGCATAGAAGAGTTGACGGCGCCACCACTGCGACGAGTGGAACGTGAAACGGCGGAGTTGCCGTTGTCGTTCGCGCAGCAGCGATTGTGGTTCCTGCAACAGTTGGATGGTGAGAGTGCGGCATACAACATGCCGGTGCGAGTGAAGTTAAGTGGCTCGTTGGATGTCGAGGCTTTGCGGCGAACGCTGAGTGAAGTTATGCGGCGACACGAAGTGCTGCGCACCAGATTCGAGGTGGTGGAAGGCGAAGCACGACAGGTGATTGCTGAGGCAGTTGAACTTGAATTGCCGGTGACGGATCTGAGTTCGATGCCGAATGCGGAAGCGGGAGCCGAGCGGATAGAGAAAGCTGAGGCGAAGCAGCCATTTGATCTGTCAGTTGACCTCATGGTGCGCATGCAGTTGCTGCGATTGTCGGCGGAAGAGCATGTGCTGCTGCTGACCATGCATCACATCGTGAGTGACGGCTGGTCGATGGGTGTGCTGGTGCGTGAAGTGGCCGCTTTGTATGAAGCATATCGAAAGGGCGAAGAGTCACCGTTGGCTGAGTTGGCGGTGCAATATGGCGACTACGCAGTGTGGCAACGCGAGTGGTTACAGACGGAAGTGCTGGCAGGACAACTGGGGTACTGGCGTGAACAGTTAGCCGGAGCACCGTCATTGCTGGAGTTGCCGACCGATGGACCACGCCCAGCGGTGCAGAGCTTCCGTGGAGCAGCGGCGCGACATCGCTTGAGTTCAGAGTTGCATAGTGGCTTGCAGCAGTTCAGTCGTAAACAGCAGGCGACGTTGTTCATGACGCTGCTGGCGGGTTGGCAAACGTTGCTGTATCGCTACAGCGGGCAGACGGAGATCGTAGTAGGAACGCCGATCGCGAACCGGACGCGAGTGGAGACGGAAGAGCTGATCGGGTTCTTTGTAAACATGTTGCCGCTGCGAGCGCATCTGGAACCAGAGCAGACGTTTGCGGAGCTGTTGGCGCAGGTGCGAGAGCGGACGCTGGGCGCGTATCAGCATCAGGATGTGCCGTTTGAGCGGTTAGTGGAAGAGCTTGGCGTGGGCCGGAGCTTGAGTCACGCGCCGGTGTTTCAAGTGATGCTGGCGTTACAGAACGCGCCGCGACCGGAGTTGCAGTTAAGTGGCTTGCAGTTGCAGGCGGAAGGAATCGAAGCGGAGACAGCGCGCTATGACCTGACGCTGGAAGCGGAAGAAGATGAAGGCGGACTGAGCCTGCGGTTGGAGTACAACGCGGACTTGTTCACGGCGGCGACGGCGGCAAGATTGCTCAATCATTTCGAGCAGTTGTTAAAAGAGGTAGTAGCCAGTGAAGGACGCGAAACGGTAGCCGAACTGGAGTTGCTGAGTACGACCGAGCGCGACCAGCTAATCCAAGGGTTCAACGACACGACAGTCTCATACGACACGAACACAAACATCGTAGCGCTGATCGAGCAGCAAGCGGCGGAAACGCCGGCAGCGTTGGCGGTGAGTGATGGCGCAGTGGAGTTGAGCTATCGCGAGTTGAATGAACGGGCTAATCGTCTCGCGCATCATCTGCTCGAATCAGGCGTCACAAACGAAAGCATCATTGGGCTACTGCTCGAGCGAAACGCCAACCTCGTGGTCGCAATGCTGGCAGTGTTAAAGACCGGTGCTGCTTATCTGCCACTCGATCCGGCTTATCCAACAGAACGAATCACGTTCATGGCCGCCGACGCGCGTACATCGCTCGTAATTGCCAGCCAAGGCCTGGAAGCAAAACTCGGCGATACACAAAGCCGCATCCTGCATCTCGACGACACCCTGCTCACCGAAGGCGCGAGCGACAATCCAAACATCAATATAGCCCCGGCCAACCTGGCCTATATCATCTACACCTCAGGCTCTACCGGTAAGCCCAAAGGCGTGATGGTCCAACACGCCAACGTCGTCAACTTCTTCGCGGGCATGGACGAGCGGATCGGCGCCGGCAAGCCAGGCGTGTGGGCGTCAGTTACAAGCATTGCCTTCGACATCTCGGTGCTCGAGATTCTTTGGAGCCTCGCGCGTGGATTCGAAGTGGTGGTCCACGATCAACCCGAGGGCTTCATCCAGGAAGACGACACACCCGCCGAAGTCCTGGCGCGCCCAATGGACTTCAGTCTCTTCTATTTCGCCAGCGACGATTCGAGCACGAATGGCAACAAGTATCGCCTGTTACTCGAAGGCGCGAAGCTCGCGGATCAATTCGGTTTTAAGGCAGTGTGGACTCCGGAACGTCACTTCCACGCGTTCGGCGGACTCTATCCGAATCCATCGATTACGGGCGCGGCTGTGGCGGCGATTACCGAACGCGTGCAGATAAGAGCGGGTAGCGTGGTGTTGCCGCTGCACAACCCGATTCGGGTCGCTGAAGAGTGGTCCATGATCGACAACATCTCAAATGGTCGCGTCGGTCTCTCATTCGCTTCGGGTTGGCATGCCAACGATTTCGTTTTTGCTCCTGAAAACTATGCCGATCGACATGAAGTGATGTTTCGCGCGATCGATACGTTGCGCGATCTCTGGCGCGGTAACGCGATCGAAGCGATTAACGGCGCGGGCGCAGGTATTCAAGTGCAGATCCTGCCCCGACCGGTTCAGGCCGAGCTACCTGTATGGGTGACAGCGGCCGGCAGTCCGGAGACGTTCAAACGCGCCGGTGCGATTGGCGCCAATTTGCTGACGCACTTGCTGGGGCAGAGTATTGAAGAATTAGCGGAGAAGATTGCGATCTATCGCAAAGCCTGGCGCGATTCGGGACATGCGGGTGAAGGTCACGTCTCGCTCATGCTGCATACCTTCATCGGCGACGACGGCGAAATCGTGCGCGAGAAAGTGCGGCAACCGTTCATCAAGTACCTGATGAGTTCAGTGGGGCTCGCGCGCACGATGCTCAAGAGCGCCGGGCATGACATCGACCCAAGCCAGTTTAGCGAAGCCGACTTCGAGGCGTTGTTGTCGCAATCGTTTGATCGTTTTTACGAAGGCAGCGGCTTACTGGGCACACCACAAACGACGTTGAAGATGGTCAATCGACTCAAAGCGATTGGCGTTAATGAAGTTGCGTGTTTGATCGACTTCGGCGTCAATGCCGACGACGTGCTCGCCAGTTTGCAGTATCTGAATCAACTGAAAGAACGCAGCAACGAGAAGCCTGACGCGAAAGCGCGACCACTCACGTTGCCGGAGTTGATGAAACAGCGTGCGGTTACCCATCTTCAAGCCACACCTTCGATGGCGAGCATGCTGTTGAACGACGCTACGGCACTCGAAGCGCTTGCGCCGTTGCAGAAATTGCTACTCGGTGGCGAGGAGTTGCCGCCGTCGCTGGCGACGCAGTTGCAATCACATCTCACGGGCGAACTCCACAACATGTATGGACCAACCGAGACAACCGTTTGGTCAGCCACACACCGGGTAGCACAGTTCAATGGTTCGATTCCGATTGGAAAGCCGATTGCGAATACGCAAATCTATATCCTCGACCAGCGTTTTGAACCGGTACCAGCGGGAGTTGCGGGTGAGTTGTTCATCGGCGGAAACGGCGTGGTGCGTGGTTATCTCGAGCGTCGCAGCTTAACGGCGGAGAAGTTTCTGCCCGATCCGTTCAGTAGCGAGCCTGGCGCGCGACTTTATCGCACCGGCGATCTGGCGCGTTTCCGAGCGGACGGCGTCATTGAATTTCTGGGCCGGTTGGACCACCAGGTGAAGGTGCGCGGTTATCGCATTGAGCTGGGCGAGATTGAAGCGGTGCTGGCGCGACATCAGGATATCGCCGAGAACGTGGTGGTGGCCCGTGAAGACGGACAGGGCGACAAACGACTGGTGGCTTACTTCGTCAACGCAGGTGAGAAGACGATCACCGTCAACGACCTGCGCGGTTACCTGCGCGAACGTTTACCTGAATACATGATTCCGGCGGCCTTCATCGCGCTTCCGTCGCTGCCGCTCACGCCGAATGGAAAACTCAATCGGCTGGCGCTTCCGGCGCCGGAGAATCTGCGGCCTGAGTTGGAAGTCGAATACGTGCCGCCGCGCACTGAGCCGGAGCAGATCATTGCACGTATCTGGCAGGAAGTGCTGCACGTCGAGAAGCCGGGTGTGAACGACAACTTCTTCGATCTCGGGGGAAACTCGTTGTTGCTCGTGCGCGTGCACAGCAAGCTGCGCGAAGCGTTTGGAAAAGATATCTCGCTGATCGAGATGTTTCGTTATCCGACGATCACCTTACTGGTCAAACTCGTGGCCAATGAAGAAGACAAGAAAGCCGCGTTGAAGCAGGCACAAGATCGCGCGGGTAAGCAGTTGCAGGCGCGACGCAATCAACGGCGGGCAAGGGAACTCGTTACCGCCTAGGCCACGGATTACACCGATTAAAAACACGGATTTAAATAGATGCAAACTATTGGAGTTATTGGCGCAGGGGTGATGGGAGTCGGCGTGGCGCAGAGCCTGGCCGATTCGAATCACAATGTTCTGTTGCTCGATGTGTCGGGCGAGATACTCGACCGCGCAAAGAAGGAGATTCGAAACAATCTCCGGCTGCGGGCCATGTTGAAGAAGAATGGCGGCGCGCCGAGTATCGATGAAACGTTGGATCGAATTACAACTGCAACCGACACGAGCGTGTTGGCGGATGCGGATTTTGTGATTGAGAACGTCACCGAGAAATGGGAAATCAAGCAGCGCGTTTACGAAGAGATCGATCCGATTTGCCCGCCGCGTTGTGTGTTT
Organism: uncultured Acidobacteriota bacterium; assembly: GCA_963708055.1. GTDB lineage: Bacteria > Acidobacteriota > Blastocatellia > Pyrinomonadales > Pyrinomonadaceae > PSRF01. The sequence continues at coordinate 6,684,409 of OY970193.1, forward strand.
GCAGCGAATACCTCGGCGATTCCAATCACGCGTATTGCGGCAACGATGAAGCAGCCGGAACGCGTGCTGGGAATGCATTTCATGAATCCCGTGCCGATGAAACCGGTGGTCGAAGTCATTCGTGGTTATCACACGGCGGAAGAGACGATACAGACAGCGCTTAACCTCTTGACGCAGATGGGCAAAGAGGGTGTAGTGGTGAACGATTCGCCCGGCTTTGTTTCCAACCGCGTTTTGATGCTCACGATCAACGAAGCAACGTTCCTGGTCCATGAGCGGGTTGCGTCGCCTGAAGACATCGACAAGATTTTTCAGAAATGTTTTGGTCACACGATGGGACCACTCGCCACTGCCGATCTGATTGGCGTCGACACGATTCTGCTCTCGCTCGAAGTGCTCTACGAGAGTTTTGCGGATAGCAAATACCGTCCCTGCCCGCTGTTAAAACAAATGGTTGATGCCGGTCATCTCGGCCGCAAAGCACGCCGCGGCTTCTTCACTTACTAATCTTTCGAGGAAAGCAAATGTATCAAGAGGAAATCAGGACCAAGGTCCGTGAGTTTATCTCGCAGTTTATCCGTGCTGAGTTCAAGAATGACGACGATATCTTCGCGCTCGGATTCGTCAACTCACTGTTTGCGATGCAGCTCGTGCTGTTTGTGGAGAATGAGTTTGGGTTGACGGTGGAGAATGACGATCTGGATTTGGATAACTTTCGCAGTGTGAATGCGATTAGTGGGCTCGTTGAGCGGAAGAGCGCGGTGTTGGTGTAGCCAGTTGGATAAAGATGAACAAGATTTTGCAAGATTAACTGGATGGTTTGAGAGTGACGGATCTTAAAGAGATGAAGAGTTCAGTTAAGTGTGTGGTGTGGGATTTGGATAACACGCTTTGGAATGGCGTGTTGCTCGAAGACCCGGAGGTGAATCTGCGTACTGAGGTGCCCGAGTTGATTCGCGGGCTGGACGAGCGCGGGATACTGCAATCGATTGCCAGCAAGAACGACCATCAGCGTGCGATGGAAAAATTGCGGCAGTTTGGCGTCGATCAGTTTTTCATCTATCCGCAGATCAATTGGAACTCCAAAGCAGCGTCGATCCAGACGATTGCCAAGACGCTCAATCTTGGTCTCGACACGTTTGCGTTTATCGACGATCAGCCGTACGAGCGTGAAGAAGTGAGTTTTAGTCTGCCGCAGGTTTTGACGTTTGACGCCTGGGCCATCGATGGATTGCTCGAGCGACCTGAGATGACGCCGCGGTTCATCACTGACGACTCAAAACGCCGGCGTTTGATGTATTTGAGCGATGCGGAGCGTGGCGAAGCGGAGAAGGAGTTTGTTGGACCAAAAGACGAGTTTCTGGCGAGCCTGAAGATGAAGTTTACGATCTCGCCGGCTCGCGTTGAGGATCTCAAACGCGCGGAGGAGTTAACTGTTCGCACGAATCAGCTAAATACGACTGGGGTTACTTATTCGTACGAAGAGCTGAACGTGTTGCGTGAGTCAGCGGATCATAAGCTGTTGATCGCCGGTTTGGAAGATAAGTTTGGCAGTTATGGAAAGATCGGGTTGACGCTGGTCGAATGCGGACCTGATGCATGGACCATTAAGCTGCTGCTGATGTCGTGTCGTGTGATGCATCGCGGCGTCGGAACGATTCTCATCAATCATTTGCTACAGCTCGCGAAGGATGCGGGCGTGCGTTTGCGCGCGGAGTTTGTGGCGAATGACGTGAATCGCATGATGTACGTCACCTACAAGTTTGGCGGTTTCAAAGAGATCGAGAAACAGGGCGAAACGATTATCCTCGAGAACGATCTCTCTTCAATCCAACCCTTTCCCGATTACGTCAACGTCACCATCGAAGAGAGCGTCGAACCTGCGAAGCCGGCTTTCCTCGGCGTCAAGGCTACCATCAATACTGGGCGCTGAACCTGCGAAGCCGGCTTTCCCCTATGTCAAGGCCTGAACCTGCGAAGCAGGTGACAGCATAAAGCCTGGGGCGCAAGCCCCAGGATCGCGAAAAAATTAAGGAGAGTGAGCCCGCGATAGCGGGCGACAGCGCTTTCGCCCGCTATCGCGGGCTCGAAATCTCACCAATTCTTAACCTGGGGCTTGCGCCCCAGGCTCTATGCTTTCGCCCGCTTCGCGGCCTCTAAAAGGACTGTCATGAGCTCTACAATTCAACAAATCGATGTCTTTTCGCTGCCCGAAACACGCAACACGCGGCGTCTCCCCAACGGAATTGAGATCGCGTACCAGAGCCGCGCTGAGGTTGATTTCTTTTACGAGGATGTCTTCGAACACGAGGTCTACCTGCGTAACGGCATCACCTTGAAAGATGGCGATTGCATCTTCGATGTCGGCGCGAACATCGGTTTCTTCACTCTTTTCGCGCACCAGAAATGCAAGCCGTCGATGGTCTATGCGTTTGAGCCGGCTAAACCGCTTTTCGACATTCTCACTTTCAACACGGCGCGTTACAGCGACAGCGTGCGCCTGCTGAACTTCGGAATTTCCAACGAGCGCAAAACCGCCACCTTCACTTTCTATCCGCAGAGCTCAGGCATGTCGTCGTTTTATGCCGACAAGGAAGAAGAGAAGGAAGTGCTGCGCGCGTTGATGAAGAACCAGCAACGCAGCGGCATGGCCGGGATGGACGACGTGCTCAAACACGTCGACGATCTGCTTGAAGAACGATTTCGCAGCGAAACGCTTCATTGCGAGTTACGAACTCTGTCGGATGTGATTCGGGAATTTCGTGTCGGTCGCATCGACCTGCTCAAAGTCGACGTGCAGAAGAGCGAACTCGATGTACTTGAAGGCATTGCCGATGACGATTGGCTGAAGATTCAGCAGATCGTCCTCGAAGTTCACGACAACAACGGACGGCTGGCGTTGGTCCAGGATCTGCTGAATCGTCATGGTTACACCACCGTGGTTGAGCAGGACGATCCTTACGGCACTTCAATCATGTACAACCTCTACGCCACCCGACGATCCTCGCTCATCGCTTTCGAAAGCGAATTAGCACTGACCTCAACCGCAAAACCACAAGTTCAGGATCTGCAATCACGTGCCCGGCGTCAGGCCGACGCCGCGGGCCGGCAAAAGAATTTGGCTATCAGGAGAAAACAGGGCTCATGAGTTCAAACACCGACGAAATGATGGAGTGCGTTGCGATCATTGGCATGGCGGGACGTTTTCCCGGCGCCGACAGCGTGGCGGAGTTTTGGCAAAACCTGCGCACGGGCGTGGAGTCGATCACATTCTTTAACGATGAAGATCTGTCCAGTGTTGATTCGGCGTTGCGCAACAATCCTGACTACATCAAAGCTTCCGGAATCCTAAACGACATCGAATCGTTTGACGCTTCGTTCTTTGGTTTTTCTCCGCGCGAAGCCGAGGTGATGGATCCGCAGCACCGCCTCTTTCTCGAATGCGCCTGGGAGGCTTTCGAAAACGCGGGTTACGACCCCGAGTCTTATCAAGGTTTGATTGGCATCTACGCCGGCATGGGGATGAGCAAGTATCTGCTCAACAACCTGTTGCCCAATCGCGAGTTGATCGACTCGATTGGACCACTGCAACTCAAGATTCTCAACGATAAAGATTTTCTCACTCCCCTCGTCTCGTACGAGTTGAACTTAAGAGGACCAAGCGTGACCGTGCAAACAGCGTGTTCTACATCGCTGGTTGCGGTGAGCATGGGTTGCCAGAGTCTGTTGAGTTATCAGAGCGACATGGTGGTGGCAGGTGGCGTGGCGTTGGAAGTGCCGCACAAAGCGGGGTACTTAAGTCTTGAAGGCGTGACTTCGCCTGACGGACATTGTCGCGCATTCGATGCAACTGCGAATGGAACGGTAGGCGGCAACGGTCTTGGTCTCGTGATCCTTAAACGATTGTCGGAAGCAATTGCCGACGGCGACAAGATCCATGCGGTGATTCGTGGTTCCGCCACAAACAACGACGGCGCAAATAAGGTTGGATACACGGCGACCAGTGTTGACGGGCAGGTGGCGGTGATTGCGTTGGCCCAGGCGGTCGCGGGCGTTGAGCCGGAAACAATCAATTACGTTGAGGCTCATGGCACCGGCACGCCACTCGGCGATCCGATCGAAGTCGCGGCGTTATCACAGGTTTTCAGTGCAAACACTGACGAAAAGAATTTCTGTGCGATTGGTTCGGTCAAGACGAATATCGGGCATCTTGATGCGGCTGCCGGTGTTGCCGGGTTGATCAAAACCACGCTCGCACTCGAACATCGCGAGATTCCGGCCAGTCTTAATTTCTCCGAACCGAATCCGCGAATCGATTTTGAGAACAGTCCTTTTTATGTAAATCGCGAGTTGGCCCAGTGGGATGCGATTGACGATACGCCACGTCGTGCGGGTGTGAGCTCGTTCAGCCTCGGCGGTGTCAACGCTCACGTGATTTTGGAAGAAGCGCCGGAGTATGAATCGTCCGGGCCTTCGAGAGCTTCACAGTTACTCGTGCTTTCGGCGAAGTCGGAAGCAGCGCTCGAACAGGCCACCGATCGCATGGCCGTGCATCTCAAAGCCAACCCAAAGATCAACATCGCCGATGTGGCTTACACCGCACAGATCGGGCGACGCGCGTTTCGACATCGACGCGTAATAGTTGGCCATGAAGCAGGCGAGTTGGCCCAGGCGCTCGAGACGCGCGATCCGAAGCGTTTGCTGACCGGTGAGTGCGATGAGTCGAGCCGTCCGATTGTGTTCATGCTGCCTGGATTGGGAAACCAGTACGTCAATATGGGCCGTGAGCTATATCGCGATGAGCGGGTCTTTCGTGAGTACGTCGATCGTTGTTGCGAGATTCTTAAACCGCTGCTCGGCGTCGATCTGCGTCAGATTATTTATCCCGCCGGCAAGGAAGAGTTGAATGCGGCACAAAATGGCGCCGCGATCGATCTGCGACGAATGTTGGGACGCGCTGAGCCGGAAGACGAAGCCACCGCGCTGTTAAATCAAACAATCTATTCACAGCCGGCAGTCTTTGTCGTTGAATACGCCCTCGCCCAATGGTGGATTTCCTGCGGCTGCGAACCGCAGGCGTTAATCGGTTACAGCATCGGTGAACATGTGGCCGCCTGTTTGGCAGGTGTGTTTTCACTCGACGACGCGCTCATGCTTGTAGCAAAGCGAGCGCAACTGATTGCCGAACTACCGGCGGGTGCAATGCTTGCCGTGCCCCTCAGTGAAGCAGACGTGAAACCGTTGCTTGGTGAAAAGCTTTCGCTCGCTGCGGTAAATGGTGCGGCTGTTTGCGTGCTGGCTGGTCCAGTGGAGGCAATCAACGAACTCGAAACAAGTCTGGCCGCGGGTGGGGTTGCATGCCGCCGTCCGCAGACGACACACGCTTTTCACTCGCACATGATGGAGCCGATCTCCGATGCGTTTATCAGTTTATGCAAGACGATTAAACTGAATGCGCCACGCATTCCTTACATTTCAAATGTTACCGGCACGTGGGTGACGCCCGAGCAGGCTACGGATTCGAAGTACTGGGCCAATCACCTCTGTCAACCGGTGCGTTTTGCCGATGGTATTGCCGAACTCTGGAAGAATCCGGATCGGGTGCTGCTTGAGGTTGGGCCAGGTCAAGCGCTGGGCGCGTGGGCCTTGCAGCAAGCGCCGGCAGGTTCGAACCGCGCGTGCGTACTCGCGTCGCTGAGACATTCATACGATCGCCAGCGCGATATCGACTTTTTACTGAACTCAATCGGCCGGCTCTGGTTGGCCGGTGTGCAGCCGTCGTGGGCAGGCTTCTACGCCGGCGAGCGACGCCGTCGGGTGGAACTGCCGACTTATCCCTTTGAACGTCAACGTTACTGGATCGATCCTCCTGCTCAAGCCGCGCAAACGGACCAGCAATCTACACGTCCGGCGACGGAACTAAAGAAACGCAGCGATCTGGACCAATGGTTTTACATTCCAACGTGGAAAGAAACAGCGCCTTTACCGCTCGAGTCGATCGATGAAACGCGTTCGTGGCTCATCTTTGCAGACGAGTGTGGTATCAGCACCGAGCTGGCGACACGCCTGGGAACTCGCGTGACCGTTGTGCGAGCGGGCGAAAGTTTTGAACAAACTGACGAACGCGAGTACACGATCGATCCGCGACAACAGGAGTGCTATCGACGCCTGTTCGAAGATCTCTCCTTGCGTGGTGAATCGCCGAACGCAATCGCACATCTCTGGAATGTGACGAGTGAAGAGAAGTCGGCCGACGAACATCAGTGGCGAGGTTTCTACAGTTTGATGTTCATCGCGCAGGTCCTGGGCGAGCAAAACTTTACCGAGAAACTGGCGCTGACAGTGTTTACCAACGGCGCACACCAGGTGAGTGGTGAAGAAGATCTCTGCCCGGCGAAAGCGACGATCACTGGTCCGTGCAAAGTAATTCCACGCGAGTATCCGCATGTAACCTGTCGCACGATCGATATTGTTATTCCCAAACGAGCGGCCGAAAGAGCACGTTTGCTCGAACGTTTGACGGCTGAACTTGCCGCGCCTGCCATCGAGCAGACAATTGCTTATCGCGGCTCACGTCGTTGGGAGCAGCAGTTTGAGCAGGTGCCGCTTGCGACGGAGAACCAGACGTTATTGCGCGATGGCGGTGTGTACTTGATCACCGGTGGCGCCGGCGGGATTGGTCTAACTCTCGCCCGGCATCTCGCGCAACAAACTCGCGCAAAGCTGGTACTCACAGGCCGCACCCACTTGCCACCGCGCGAGGAATGGAAAAATCTCGCTGACGAAAACGAACGACTAGCTGCCATGCTCGCGCTCGAAGAGCTTGGCGCCGAAGTTGTCTACTTCAACGCTGACGTAACCAGCCGGCTCGATATGAGTCGTGTGATTCAACAGACGGTGGAACGCTTCGGCACGCTCAACGGTGTGATTCATGCAGCGGGTGAATTTCCGGGCGGCATGATGCAACTCAAGCCGGTGCAAACAGCCGCCGCCGTGCTCGCGCCGAAAGTCAACGGCACACTCGTGATCGAAGAAGTAACAAAGGATCTCGAACTCGACTTCCTCCTGCTCTGTTCTTCGTTGACTGCGGTGCTGGGCGGATTCGGCATGGTGGACCATTGCGCCGCCAACGCTTTCCTCGATGCCTACGCCCGCGAACGCCAGCAACGCGATCTTTCCTGCATGACGCTCTCGCTGAACTGGGACACCTGGCTGGAAGTTGGCCAGGCTGCTCGCGCCGGTTCACCGCTTGCGCAGGGAAAAGCGAGCAAGCCGCAAGGTGAAGCATTGGACCATCCACTACTCACCCGACGGCAATCAGTTACACCCGAAGAAGAAGTGGTAGTCACGGAGTTTGCAACATCGAAACATTGGGTGCTCGACGAACATCGCATGATGGGCAACGGTATGCTTCCTGGTACAGCCTACATGGAGATGGTCCGGGCGGCTTTTGCACCACACGCTGAGAACGCGATCGTCGAAGTCGAGAAAGCGCTGTTCCTCGCTCCACTAATTGTGAGCAATGGTGAGACGAAAGAAGCGCGTACCGTTCTGCGACGCAACCGTGATGCATTCGAATTTCAGGTTGTAAGTGGCACGACGCCGGACGTTCACATGAGCGGACGCGTGGTTGCCGCTCCTGCTGAAGAACCGACGCAATACGATGTTGAGGCCCTGAAGGAACGCTGTGGCAAGAGTCTCATGTCGTTCAATGGAGACGGCCAGGGACGCACCCGCGCGCATCAGGACCAGATGGTTTTTGGACCACGTTGGGATGGATTGCTCAAGCACGTTCATGCCGGTACGGGCGAGTGGCTCGCGTATCTTGAACTGCCGGAACAGTTTACGAGCGACCTCGGCGAGTTTGTGCTGCATCCGTCATTGCTTGACGCGGCGACCGGCGTGGTGCAGTTAGTTGACGATAAGACTTACCTGCCGATGGGCTACGACAAACTCAGAGCGATTCGTCCGCTCACGCGGCAGATCTACAGCTACGTGCGTCACGATTCCGCCGGTTCGCAGAATGGCTTATTGACTTGCGACGTCACGATCCTGGACCAGCACGGAAACCAGCTCGTTGAAATCGAAGGCTATACGTTGAAGATGATCGACGAAGCCATGGTCCAATCGTTGTCGCAACTCCAGGGCACTCAAACACAGCCAGCACAAACGACAACAAGCGCGACCCAGAACGATAACGACGGTATGACGCCGGCAGAAGGTGTTCAGATCTTCACGCGAGTGCTGACTCACGCACACCAGCAGCCGCAACTGATCACTTCGACCAAAGAAATTCACGGGGCAATTGAGTTTGTACGCAGCTTCACGCGCGATCAGATCATGCGTGAGATGAAACGAACTTACACACCCGGCGTAAAGCATCCGCGCCCCAATGTGCAGAACGCTTATGTCGCGCCACGCAACGAACCGGAGATGCAGATCGCCGAAGTATGGCAAGACATGCTGGGCATCGATCAGGTTGGTTGTTTCGACAACTTCTTCGAGCTGGGCGGCGACTCACTGCTGGCGACGCAGTTGATCTCGCATCTCGGCGATATGTTCCAGATCGAGTTACCACTACGCGCCTTATTCGAGGCTCCGACAGTCGCCGATCTCGCAGTTTCCATCGTGCAGAAGCAAGCCGAGCAGATGGACAGCGAATCGCTTGCGGCAATCCTTGCCGAACTCGGCGAAGCTGAAGCTCTCGCCAATCCCTAAATCAATCCACTGATTACGCAGATTAAATCCTTCCGCAGATAAGTCTGTGAAATCTGTGGAACACAAATCCCAGAGGCAACAATATGCAGGACGGAATTTTGTCGGCTATCGGCAACACCCCGTTGGTCCGATTGACCCGAGTTCTCAAAGACATCAACTTTCGACTTTACGCCAAGCTCGAAGCCTTCAATCCCGGTGGCAGCACTAAAGATCGACCGGCGTACAGCATCCTGAAACGCGCGCTCGACACCGGACACATTCGCGAAGGCACAACCATCATCGAATCGAGCTCCGGAAACATGGGCATCGGGTTAGCGCAGGCCTGCGCTTATCTCGGTCTGCGTTTCATCTGCGTCGTCGATCCCAAGACCACGGCCCAGAACATTCGCCTGTTGAAAGCCTACGGCGCGAATGTCGATATCGTGCTCGATCCGCATCCGGAAACAGGTGAATATCTTCAGGCGCGCATCGATCGCGTGAAAGAGCTGACGACGACGATCGAAAACAGTTTCTGGCCCGATCAGTATTCAAACCTTTACAACCCGCGCGCGCACTATCAAACGATGGATGAGATCGTTTCCGTGCTCGGTCCGGATATCGACTATGTCTTTTGCGCAACCAGCACCTGCGGCACGATGCGCGGTTGTGCTGAATACATCAACACCCATGGGCTCAACACACGGACCATGGCGGTTGATGCATTTGGAAGCGTGATCTTTGGCGGGCAAAAGAGAAAACGCCTGATACCCGGACATGGCGCAGCCATCCGTCCACCGCTTTACCAGGCAAATCTGGCCGACGAGTGTATTTACGTTACCGACCTCGAATGCGTGATCGGTTGTCGTCGCCTGGTCCAAAACGAAGCAATCATGGCCGGCGGCTCGTCCGGCGCGGTGCTGATGGCAATCGAGCAGATATCGTCTCGCATTCCCAGGGACGCGACGTGCGTGGCGATTTTTCCGGATCGCGGCGAGCGATATCTCGACACGATCTATTCCGATACCTGGGTGATGGAACATTTTGGCGACGTGGAACACATGTGGAACGAAACGCTGGAGGTGCAGTATGCGTGAGGGTGACGTGCTGATCTTAAATGGAACTGAAGTACACCGGCTGCTCGCGGGTCGCGAGTTGGAACTGATCGATACGGTGCGCCGCGCGTATGAAACGCAGGCGGAAGGTGCGAGTTCGCTACCGCATTCTTCGTTTGTGCGTTTCCCGGACGATGCGCGTAATCGCGTGATCGCTTTGCCTGCCTATCTCGGTGGCGAGTTTGGCGTGGTTGGCATCAAGTGGATTTCGTCGTTTCCCGGAAACCTCGAACGCGGTCTCGATCGCGCTTCGGCGGTGATGGTTCTGAATTCGACGTTGACCGGTCATCCTTCAGCGATCCTCGAAGGCTCAGTCATCAGTGCCAAACGGACAGCCGCAAGTGCGGCGCTGGCAGCGCGTACCTTGACGCAGGGTAGAGATTCGTTTGACTCGATGGGAATGATCGGGTGTGGATTGATCAATTTCGAGATTGCGCGGTTTGTGAAGGCGGCGCTGCCCGAGATCACACAACTCTTCGTTTATGATTCAGATCCGCAGCGCGTTTCGTTGTTCGGCGGCAAATGCGAAGACGAACTCGGGTTGACGGTCAAACCGGCAGCACAGGTCGACGACGCGCTTGCACTTCCTTTGATCTCATTTGCGACTTCAGCGGGAACGCCTCATGTGCAGAGTCTGGCTGCGTGCGCACCCGGCACTACGATTCTTCATATCTCACTTCGTGATCTCGCGCCGGAGTTAATACTCGCCAACGACAATGTGGTTGACGACGTCGATCACGTTTGTCGGGCGCAAACTTCAATTCACCTCGCGGAACAGTACGTGGGCCATCGCGACTTTATTCGCTGCACGCTCGCCGATGTAACCAGCGGCAACGCAGCGCCGAGAAAGACGGCTGACGGCATCACGATCTTCAGTCCATTCGGGCTGGGATGTCTCGACGTCGCCGCCGGTCAGCTTGTTTGTGATCTGGCCGCACGCGAAGGTTGTGGTACGACTCTCCCGTCGTTCCTCCCGCGATCCTGGGCGGAAACCAGCCACACAAGGATTTAACCCACATTCAGCCACGAAAAAGGCAAAAAGCACAAACAGACAAAGTTAAAAAGAAAGTCATAGGAAGGCCCAAACTGAAAGATGGTTTTGCTTTTTTGTGGTTAACAGATTGGATCATTATGAACATTACAAGTAAACAAATGTCGGATTATGAGCGCGATGGCTATCTGTTTTTGCCGGAGTATTTTTCGTCTCCCGAAGTTGACTTGATGGCTGAAGAGTTGCCGGTTGTTTTCAGCGAAGATGGCCCGCGACGGGTACTCGAAGAAGATGGCAAGGTTGTGCGTTCGATTTACGGCTCGCACATGACTAACTCAGTTTTCGATAAGCTGACGCGCCATCCCAAGCTGGTGCGGCCGGTAGAAAAGATTCTCGACAGCGAGATTTATGTTTACCAGTTCAAGATCAACGCCAAGCTCGCACTCAAAGGCGACGTGTGGGCGTGGCATCAGGATTTCATCTTCTGGCTCTGTGAAGACGGCATGCAGAGTCCGCGCGTGATGAACGCAGTGGTCTTTCTCGCTGACGTCAACGAATTCAATGGTCCAATGTTCATCGTTCCCGGTTCACATCATGAAGGAGCGATCGAAGCTTCGACCGAGGAGGAAGTTCCTGACGCTTACGCCGGAAACCCGGCATGGATTTCCAATCTGACGGCGAAGCTCAAGTACACGGTCGATCAGCCGACACTCAGCCGGCTCGTAGAGCGGTACGGCATCGTGGCGCCTAAGGGCCCGCGTGGTTCGGTGCTGTTTTTCCATCCAAACATCGTGCACGCCTCGTCGCCAAATCTCTCACCTTTCGATCGACCGATCGCCATCATTACTTACAACAGCGTGAAGAATGTGCCACCGCCGGTCGAGCGGCCGCGGCCGGATTTTCTGGCCAGCCGGGATTGTCGTCCGATCGTTGCTCTGGAAGATGAAGCGATGTTTTTCAATTCGACCTGGAGTACGGAACTCGAAGCAGAGACTGTTTTGGCCTGATCTCTACCTGCGGCTCAGTAAGGGAAAGCGACAAAATGCAGAATGTAACTGAGCGAATCGCCAGCCTGGCGCCTGAGAAGCGCGCGTTTCTGGAGCGAATGCTGCAACGGAAACGTGGTGAAGTCTCAGCGCCGAAACCTCTGGTGAAACGTAACCCGGAAGAGCCGATACCGCTCTCATTCGCGCAACAGCGACTCTGGTTTTTGGACCAGCTCGAACCAAACAGCGCTACTTACAATATCTCTGCCGCGGCAGTTCTGAGAGGCACCCTCGACGTAGCGGCGCTGGAGCGCACGTTGAATACGATCGTGAGTCGTCACGAATCGTTGCGAACGACGATTGGTATCAACTTTGCCGGCATGCCGGAGCAGATCGTTCATGCCCCGCAGCCGCTTCAGTTGCCGGTAACGGACCTTACGAGTGTGGCGGCTGAAAAGCGTCGCCAGGAAGCACAGTGTCTGGCCCACGAAGAAGCACGTACTCCATTCGATCTGGCGGTTGGTCCATTGCTGCGTACCGGGTTGTTAAAACTCGCGGAAGATGAATACGTGCTTTTGTGGACCATGCATCACATCATTTCTGATGGTTGGTCCATGAACGTGCTGGTGCGCGAAGTGGCTGCGCTTTACGGCGCGTATGTGGAAGGTAAAGAGTCGCCGTTAGCGGAGTTGCCATTGCAGTTCGGCGATTATGCCGCATGGCAGCGAGACTGGTTGCAGGGGGAAGTGCTGGAAAACCAGCTTGCTTACTGGCGCCGGCAATTGGACGGGGCTCCCGAAATCCTCGAGTTGCCTATTGATAAGCCGCGTCCCGCGGTGCAAACGTTCCAGGGAACAAGTCATGAAATCAGGTTCTCGACCTCGTTGACTAAAGCGCTGAGAGAGTTGAGCCAGCGGGAAGAGACAACGCTTTACATGGTGTTGCTGGCGGCGTTTCAAACGCTGCTATATCGCTACAGCGGACAGAACGATATTTGTGTTGGTTCACCGATTGCGAATCGTAATCGCGTCGAAACCGAGGGCGTGATCGGATTCTTCCTCAACACCCTCGTGCTGCGAACCGATCTCTCCGGTAATCCGACATTTCTCGAGTTGCTACAACGCGTGCGCGACGTCGCGCTTGGCGCGTTTTCGCACCAGGATCTGCCGTTTGAAAAGCTGGTGGAAGAGTTGCAAGTCGCGCGCGATACCGGGCGCCAGCCGTTGTTCCAGGTGATGTTTGCGATGCAGACGGAGCAACCGAGTTCGTTTACCTTGCCGGGGTTGCGGTTTGAGGCGATCGACAGTGAGAGTTTGACTGCGAAGTTTGATTTGAACCTGTTTCTGACGGAAAGCCCGCAGGGACTCGTGGGCGTTTTCGAATACAACACGGATCTGTTTGAAACGGCAACGATTGCGAGGATGGCGACGCATTTTGAGCGCATATTGCAGGCGGTAGTGCAGACGCCGCAAACACGATTGCTCGACTTGCCGCTGCTGAGTGAGGCGGAAGAGCGACGTGTGATCGAGGGTTTGAACGCCCACTCGCATGTCGCTTCTGAGTCGGTGACGGTGCATGAACAGTTCGCGCGACAGGCAACCAAGACACCTGACGCCGTGGCACTCGTGTTTGATGAACGTGAACTGACTTATCGCGAGTTGGACCAGCAAAGTAATCAACTGGCGCGCTACCTGCGCAAACGTGGCGTGAGCACAGACACGGTAGTGGCGATCAAATTCGATCGTTCGGCAGAGATGTTTGTCGCAATGCTGTCGGTGTTGAAGTCAGGCGCGGCGTATCTGCCGCTCGATCCTGGTTATCCGGCCGAACGGCTGGCGTTCATGTACGAAGACGCGCAGCCGCGACTGTTGCTGACCAGTCGAAACTATGGCAGTGAGAACGGCGACGTCGTGTTTATTGACGATCCGGCGATTGCCGAGTGTTCCACTGAACCGTTGAACGACATTTGTCCAACGGATGTGCTGGCTTATGTGATCTACACGTCGGGCTCGACGGGGCGGCCGAAAGGTGTGTGCGTGACGCATAGGTTGTTGAAGAACCTGATGAGTTGGCACCGGGAAACGACGCTGGGCGGAGTGAACACGTTAGGGTTCGCGTCGCTGAGTTTCGACATGAGTTTCTACGAAGCATTTGCAGCGTGGACTTCGGGCGGAGCGTTGGTGGTGGCCGATGAAGAGACACGCCATGACGCGGCAGGACTGGCGCGACTGATCGGCAGCAGAAAGATCGTGAAGGCGATGCTGCCGGTGCTGATGTTGCAACAGTTGGCGGAGTGTGAAGCTGATAAACGCGCTGAACTGAGTTGCCTGCGGGAAGTGATCACCGCGGGCGAGCAATTGCGGATCACGCGCGCGGTGCGTGGATTGTTCGAAGGTGAGCTGCGTGAATGTGAGTTGCAGAATCACTATGGGCCGGCGGAGACGCACGTAGTCACGGCGTTGCCGTTAAGCCGTGAAGTGGGTGAGTGGGCAGCGCATCCGAGTATTGGTAAGCCGCTGGCCGGAGCGCGGCTGTATGTGTTGGACCAGGAACTGCGGCCTGTGCCGGAAGGCGTGCGTGGCGAAATCTACATCGGCGGCGAAGCGCTGGGCCGAGGTTACTGGAAACGAGCATCGCTGACGGCTGAACGATTCATTCCCAATCCGTATGGTAATGGCGAACGGCTGTATCGGACCGGAGATGTTGGCCGTTGGCTGGCGAATGGCGAGCTGGAGTATGTCGGACGAGTAGACCAGCAGGTGAAGATACGCGGGTTCCGTATCGAACCGGGCGAGATCGAAGCGGTGTTGCGCAATGAACCACGCGTGAGTGAAGCGGTGGTTGTAACGCGCGACACGACAAGTGGTGAAAAGCGCCTGGTGGGCTACATCGTGCCGGAAGCTGGAGCGACGGTGACGGTGACAGAGCTCCGTGCGCATCTGCGACGAGAGTTGCCGGAGTACATGGTGCCCGGAGTGTTGGTGCTGCTTGAGAGTTTGCCGTTGACGCCGAGTGGAAAGTTGGACCGGCGTGCACTGCCCGACGTTGATGGTCAGAGTGCCGGTGGCACTGAATACGAAGCAGCGCGGACTCCAGTAGAAGAAGTGTTATGCGGGATCTGGGCGGAAGTGTTACGTGTGGACCGCGTCGGTATCAACGACGATTTCTTCGCGCTTGGCGGCCACTCGTTGTTAGCCACGCAGGCGATGTCGCGAATCAAGCGGGCGTTCAATATTGACCTGCCGTTGCGCACGATGTTCGAAGCGTCAACCGTGGCTGCGTTGGCAGAACGAGTCGCGCTGGAGCTGCTCGTAAGTGAAGGTCTCGAATCGCGTTCACCTATCAAGCGAGTCAGTCGCGAGGGAAACCTCGCCGTTTCTTTTGCGCAACAACGACTCTGGTTTATCGATCAGCTCGAACCCGGTGGCTCGGCTTACAATCTTCCCACGGGCGTTCGGCTAAGGGGTCAACTCGACGTTGACGCTCTCGAAGCCACCTTCAATGAGATCGTGCGGCGGCATGAATCGCTGCGCACCACCTTTACCGTGCGCGACGGACAGCCGGTGCAGGTCATCGGTCCAGCAATGCCAGTTGAGCTACCGTTGATCGATCTGAGCGAGTGGCCCGAAGCCGAGCGAGAACAGGAGACTGCGCGCCTGGTCCAGGCCGAAGCCCAACGACCGTTCGACCTGGCAACTGGCCCAATGCTGCGCACGACGTTGCTGCGTTTATCGCCGCAGGAACACATCGTGTTGCTGACGATGCATCACATCGTGGGCGACGGGTGGTCCATGGGTGTGCTGGTCAATGAAGTGGCTGCGCTTTACAGGGCGTTTTTGGCGGGTGAAGAGTCACCGCTGGCTGAGTTGTCGATCCAGTATGCGGACTATGCAGCTTGGCAGCGCGAGTGGTTGCAGGGCGAAGTGCTCGAGCGGCAGTTGAATTACTGGAAAGAGCAGTTGACGGGAACGCCGGCGCTGTTGGAATTGCCGGCGGATTATGCGCGACCGGCAGTGCAGAGTTTTCGCGGCGCGAGTGAGTCGTTCACGTTGTCGGCGGAGTTGACGAGCGGATTGCTGCAGCTCAGCCGGCGCGAGGGAGTGACGTTGTACATGACGCTGCTGGCGGCGTTTCAAACGTTGCTGCACCGGTACAGCGGGCAGGAAGAGATCTGCGTAGGTTCGCCGATCGCGAACCGCACGAGTGTCGAAACAGAGGCGCTCATCGGATTCTTTATCAACAACCTCGTGCTGCGCGGGCGTTTCACCAACCAATTAACTTTCCAAGAGCTGCTGCAACAGTCGCGAGAAGTAACGCTGGGCGCGTATGCCCACCAGGATCTGCCGTTTGAACGTTTGGTTGAAGAATTACAACCAGAGCGCAGTTTGAGTCACACGCCGTTGTTTCAGGTGACGTTCTCGATGCAGAACGCATACGTCGGCAATCTCGCGTTGCCGAACCTCACCTTGAGTGAAGTCAACGAAATTACTGACACGGTTAAATACGATCTCAGTCTGCTGATCATGGAGGCGGAAGGTTGTTTGCACGGCACGATCGTCTACAACCGCGACCTCTTTGCCGCACCGCGTATGCAGCGCATGGTCAATCATTTCAGCACTTTGCTGCGCGAAGTAGTGGCTGACGTGACTTGCCCGGTGTCGAGATTTCAGTTGCTGAGCGAAGCCGAGCAGCAGCAGTTGCTGGTGACGCGAAATTCAAGTGGCGCAGAAGCGTTTGTGGACCAAAACATCGCGGAGCTGTTTGCCCAACAAGCCGAATTAACGCCGGAGAACATCGCGGTGGTGTGCGGTGACGAGCGGTTGAGTTATGCGGAGTTGGACCATCGCTCGAATCAACTGGCGCGGCACCTGCAATCGCTCGGCGTAGGACCGGAGATGCTGGTCGGAGTGCTGCTGGAACGCAGCACGGAGCTGGTGGTAAGCCTGCTCGCGATCCTGAAAGCCGGTGGTGGGTATCTGCCGCTGGAGTCTGGTTATCCCCTTGAAAGATTGTCGTTCATGCTGGCTGATGCCGGTGCGTCGGTGATTTTGACGCAGGAGCGATTGAGTGAAGAGTTGCCGGCCACCTGGGCGCAGGTAGTTTGTGTGGATACAGAGTGGGAGAGCATTGCGGAGAACAGCGGTGCCGCACTCGCAGCGCTGCCGACGACGCCGGATGCAGTTGCCTACATCAGCTACACGTCAGGCTCAACCGGAAAGCCGAAAGGAGTTTGCGCCACGCATCGAGGTGTGGTGCGGCTCGCGCATCGTCCGGCGTTCATCACCATAACGCCCGCGGATCGCTTCCTGTTGCTGGCGCCGGTGTCGTTTGATGCCTCGACCCTGGAACTGTGGGGTGCGTTATTGAATGGTGCTTGCCTCGTAGTGGCGCCCGCGGAGACGCCATCATTGCCGGAACTCGGCGCGTTATTGCAGTGCGAACGGATCAGTGTGTTGTGGCTGACGGCGGGACTGTTCCAGGTGATGGTAGAAGAGCGTGTGGCGGAGTTGGCAGGAGTGCGTGAAATGCTCGCCGGAGGCGATGTGGTGCCGGCGCGTGCCGTGCGACAGTTTCTGGCCGCAGCACCGCAGAGCCGGTTCAGTGATGGCTATGGTCCAACCGAGAACACGACGTTTACCTGTTGTCATGCGATAGAAGCAGTGGATGAGATTGAAGTGACGATTCCGATTGGGCAGCCGATTCGTGGGACGCAGGTGTACGTGCTCGACGACGAGATGCAACTCGTGCCGGAAGGAGTGGTGGGCGAGTTATACACGGGTGGCGCGGGATTGACGCGTGGATATCTGAATCGCACGGGGCTGACAGCCGAGCGATTTGTGCCGCATCCGTACAGCACGGAGCCGGGGGCGCGTTTGTATCGGACGGGCGACATGGTGCGCTGGAACCGCGCGGGCAAGATGGAGTTTGTGGGCCGCGTGGACGAGCAGGTGAAGGTGCGCGGGTTCCGCATTGAATTAGGCGAAGTAGAAACGGCGCTGCGCAGTCACGGAAAGATCAGTGAAGCGGTAGTGGTGGTGCAAACTGACGAGAGCGGTACGAAGCGATTGGTTGGCTATGTAGTTGCAGGTGAGACGCTGACCACTAGTGAGTTGCGAGAGTACATGCTGGAGCGACTGCCGGAGTACATGGTTCCGAGCGGGTTTGTGCAGTTGGAAGAGTTGCCGCTGAACGCGAATGGTAAAGTCGACCGCCGAGCATTGCCGGAGTATGAGCGCGGGGTGAGTGAAGCGAACCAGTATCAAGCGCCGCGGACGCAGGTGGAAGAAGTGTTGTGTGGCATCTGGGCCGAGGTGTTGAAGGTCGAACGTGTTGGTGTAAACGACGATCTGTTCGAACTCGGTGGTCACTCACTGCTGGCAACGCAGATCATTTCGCGTGTTCGCGAAACCTTCAGAGTCGAAGTGCCATTGCGTTCTTTGTTTGAAGCGCCGTGTGTGGCAGGGCTCGCAATGCACATCGAACGCGCATCGCAAGAAGAGCAACGCCCGGCGATCGTTCCGGTGTCGCGCGATCAAGAGTTGTCACTCTCGTTTGCACAACAGCGACTCTGGTTCATCGACCAGATCGAACCCGGCAATCCTTTCTACAACATTCCGATCGTAGTGCGTTTGTCTGGACATCTGGACATCGAAGCGTTGGAAGACACGTTAAGTGAAATCGTGCGGCGGCATGAATCGCTGCGCACCACGTTTGCCATGAGCGAAGGGCAGCCGGTGCAGGTGATTGCTGAGCCGGCGCCAGTTAAGTTGCCGTTGATCGACCTGAGCGAGTGGCCCGAAACCGCGCGTGACCAGGAAACGGCTCGCCTGATCGAAGCCGAAGGACAACGACCTTTCGATCTGGCGACCGGACCAATGTTGCGCACGACGTTGCTGCGTTTATCGCCGCAGGAATACGTCGTGTTGTTGACGATGCATCACATCGTCAGTGACGGATGGTCCATGGGTGTGCTGGTTAATGAAGTGGCCACCCTCTACCGAGCGTTCCGTGCAGGCGAGGACTCGCCGTTGGCGGAATTATCCATCCAGTATGCGGACTATGCTGCGTGGCAGCGCAAGTGGTTGCAGGGCGAGGTGCTCGAGCGGCAGTTGAATTACTGGAAAGGGCAGTTGGCGGGAACGCCGGCGTTGCTGGAGTTGCCGACGGATTATGCGCGACCGGCAGCGCAGAGTTTTCGTGGCGCGAGTGAGCCAATCACGTTGTCGCCGGAGTTGACCAATGGTTTGCTGCAGCTCAGCCGGCGCGAAGGTGTGACGTTGTATATGACGCTGCTGGCGGCGTTTCAAACGCTGCTGCACCGGTACAGCGGGCAGGATGACATCTGTGTGGGTTCGCCGATCGCAAATCGCACGAGTGTAGAGACAGAAGCGCTGATCGGCTTCTTTATCAACATGCTGGCGATGCGTGGACGGCTCGACGCAAACATGACGTTCGCACAACTGCTACAGCAGGCGCGCGAAGTTACATTGGGCGCATACGCCCACCAGGATTTGCCGTTTGAACGTCTCGTTGAAGAGTTGCAGCCGGAACGCAATTTCAGTCATGCGCCGATCTTCCAGGTGATGCTCGTGTTGCAGAACGCGCCGGGTGGTGAGCTTGAGTTACCGGGTCTGCGGCTGACCGCGATGGAGAGCAGCAAGGGCACAGCCAAGTTTGATCTAAATCTTGCCCTCGTCGAGACCGAGATCGGGTTGGCTGGTGAGTTGGAGTACAACACCGACCTGTTTGCACCGGAAACGATCACGCAGATGGTGAAGCACTTCGAACGGTTGTTGCGTCTGGTGGTTGCAGATGCGCACCAGAAACTTTCGGAGTTGCCATTGTTGGACTACACGGAAGAGCGCAAGCTTTTGGTGGAGTTTAATAGGACCAAACCCGCGAAGTATGACTGGAACCTCTGTGTGCACGAGTTGTTTGAACGACAGGTGGACCACACACCCGATGCGATTGCAGTCGAATTCGAACAGGAACGAGTTAGCTACAGTGAGCTGAACAGTCGAGCGAACCAACTTGCTCGGAAGCTTCAACAACTCGGCGTTGGGCCGGAAGTTTTAGTCGGTGTGTTGATGGAGCGCAGTGTGGAGATGGTGGTCAGTCTGCTGGCAGTGATCAAGGCCGGTGGCGCTTACCTGCCACTCGATCCGGAGTATCCGGCTGAGCGACTGGAGTTTATGTTCCGCGATGCCGGACCGCGAGTGTTACTGACGCAGGAACGTTTCCTCGCAGCAGCGCGACTGGCGGCAGGCGAAGCGCCGGTGATTGCCGTGGATGGTGAAGAACTCGCGGCGTTTGATGCGAGTAATTTGGCGACACCCGTTGGACCAGAGCATCTGGTCTACGTGATCTACACCTCCGGCTCAACGGGCAAACCGAAAGCGGCGATGAACGAGCATCGCGCAGTGACCAACCGGTTGTTGTGGATGGCGCAGGAATACAACCTGACGGCAAACGATGTGGTGTTGCAAAAAACGCCGTTTACGTTTGACGTATCAGGCTGGGAGTTCTGGCTGCCGCTGTTAACGGGCGCACGATTGGTAGTGGCGCGACCGGGTGGACATCGCGAGCCTCAGTATCTCGCCGAGTTGATTCAAAACAGCGGTGTCACGATCACACACTTTGTGCCGGCGATGCTGAGTGCCTTCCTGGACCACGAAGGATCAGCGGAATGTCGCAGCCTGCGATTGTTAGTCAGCAGTGGCGAGGCGTTATCGCAGGAGCAGCAAGCGCGGGTGTTTGAGCGTTTATCGTGGGTGAGTTTCGAGAATCTGTATGGACCAACGGAAGCGGCGATCGACGTCACGTCGTGGAGTTGTGTGGCCAGTGAGGCGGTGGAGAGTGGCTGGGTGAGCATCGGGCGGCCGATCACGAATGTCACTATCTACGTGCTGGACAAGAACTTACGGCCAGTGCCACTGGGTGTGCGCGGCGAATTGTACATCGGCGGTGTGGCAGTGGGGCGCGGCTATTTGAAACGCGCTGGACTGACCGCGGAACGGTTTGTTCCGGATAACTTCTCGCCGGAACCGGGTGGGCGGTTGTATCGCACCGGCGACCTGGTGCGACAGGGCCGCGATGGCGCGATTGAGTACCTCGGACGATTGGACCATCAGATCAAGTTGCGCGGACATCGCATCGAGTTGGGTGAGATCGAAGCGGCGTTGCTGGCGCACGAGTCGATCGATGGAGCAGTGGTATTAGTACGACCTGACGCGCGCGGCGAGAATCGTTTGGTTGCGTATTTAAAAACGACGGCGAGTGTCAATCAGGCGCAGTTGCGTGAGCATTTGCGACAGTTGTTGCCGGAGTACATGTTGCCAAGTGTGTTTGTGATGCTGGAAGAGTTCCCGCTGAACGCGAGTGGCAAAGTGAACCGGCGCGCGTTGCCCGAACCGGAAGCTACTCACGTCGAACGAGAATACCAGGCGCCGCAAACGCCACTCGAGGAACGCTTGTGCGAGATCTGGAGTGAAGTGTTACGCGTCGAGCGAGTGGGTACTAATGAGAACTTCTTCGATCTTGGTGGACACTCGTTGTTAGCAACGCAGGTAATTTCACGAGTGCAGGCGGAGTTTGGAGTTGAAGTCAGCATGCGTGATTTCTTTACCTCACCAACAGTTGCGGCGCTGGCCGTGAGTGTTGTGCGTGCGCAGGGTGAAGCGAGCGGTGGTGAAGACGAGTTGGAACGAATGCTCGCAGAACTCGAGAGTATGACTGTCTAGCCACAGATAAACGCGGATTTTCACGGGTAAGAATGAGTCTTCATCCGCGTTAATCCGTGTAATCCGTGGCTCATTTTCTATGTCAACAATGAATGTAAGTGAGCGCATCGCGAGTCTGGCGCCCGAGAAAAGAGCGCTGCTCGAACAGATGTTGCAGCAGAAGCGCGGCAATTTTGCGACGCCCAGGCCTCTGGTAAAACGTCAGCCCGGGGACCGCACGCCCGTATCGTTTGCGCAGCAGCGACTCTGGTTCCTGGACCAGCTCGAGCCCGGCGCCTACGCTTTTAATATGCCCGTGGCGGTTGTTTTTGAAGGCGCTCTAAACCTCACGGCGCTGGAAAAAACATTCTGTGAAGTCATACGCCGGCACGAATCGTTGCGCACGACGATCGCGGTCGTGAACAACGAACCGGTTCAAGTGATCGCCGAGGCCGAGCCGATCACTATCGCAGTAAAAGACCTAACGCACCTTCCCAAATCAGAACGCGAACCGGAAGCAAAACGACTGGCAAACATCGAGGCTCAAACGCCGTTCGATCTTTCGGTTGGACCACTGCTTCGCGTCTCCCTTCTCAAACTCGATGAAGAAGAGCACGTCCTGCTATTGACGCTGCACCACATCATCTCCGATGGATGGTCCATGGGAGTGCTGATTGGCGAAGTGGCCCAGATCTATGGCGCGTTTCGCGATGGCCGCATCCCCCAGCTCGCCGAACTGCCGCTGCAATATGCCGACTATGCTGCGTGGCAGCGAGGCTGGTTGCAGGGTGAGGTGCTGGAAGGCGAACTTGCGTACTGGCGCAAACAGTTGGCCCAGGCGCCGGCAATGCTCGAGTTGCCGATCGACAAACCGCGTCAAGCGACGCAATCGTTTAACGGTGAAGGTGCGCGGTTAATGTTTTCGCGCGGTCTGTCCGAAGCACTCAAAGACCTCAGCAAAGAGAATGGCGCAACGCTGTTTATGACTTTGCTGACTGCTTACCAGGTTCTGCTTCATCGCTACACCGGCGCGGAGAATATTGTCGTCGGCACTCCGATCGCCGGTCGCAATCGTCCGGAGATCGAAGGCATCATCGGCTTTTTTCTCAACTCACTGGCGCTCAACGCCGATCTCACGGGTGAGCCGACATTTCGCGAAACGCTTTTGCGAGTGCGCGAAGTAACCCTGGGTGCTTACGCCCATCAGAACCTGCCGATTGAAAAGATTATCGAAGAGCTGCAGCCGGAACGCAGTACGGGACGCCGCCCGATCTTCGAAGTCTTCTTCAATATGCTCAACTTTGCGTCCGGCGGTGTTGAGCTTCCGGGACTCAAAGCGCGTTATCTCTGCGAAGCGGATATCGGCTCGAAGTTTGATCTCACACTGTATGCCGAAGACCAGCCGGATGGACTTTCGCTTCTGCTTGCTTACAACTGTGATCTGTTTAGTCGCGAGCGGATGACTGAGATGCTGCGACAGTATGAGTATCTGCTCCAGCAGGTGGTCGCAAATCCCGGCGCCAAAATCGAAAGCTTCAACCTCGTGACGCGTGAGGCCCGCCCGCTGTTGCCCGATCCGGCGGCAAAGTTAAGCGACAAGTGGGAAGGTTCGGTGCCGGAGAAGTTTTCCGCACATGCACGCCGTTCGCCGCACAACATCGCCGTCGTTGACAAAGATGAGACGTGGACTTACAGCGAACTTGAAACGCGCAGCAATCAACTCGCGAATTATTTGATTGCAAACGGCATTGGTCCAGGTGATTGTGTCGCGATCTATGCACATCGAAGCGCCTCGCTTGTTTGGGCGTTACTGGGAATCTTCAAGGCCGGCGCGGCGTTCGTCGTGCTCGATCCGGCGCATCCGGTATTGCGACAGATCGACTTCCTGGAGATCTCAGGAGCACGCGCGTTCTTGCAGATCGAGGCGGCTGGACCTGTATCTGACGAACTCAGGCAGTTCCTGGGCGATTTGCCATGTCTTGTTATTCCCTCGCTCACAGACGCGAAGCGTGCTGACTTTCTCGCCGGGCACTCGGTTGAGATCGTTGAACCGGCGATTGGACCAGACTCCCTCGCGTACATTGCGTTCACTTCTGGAACTACCGATAAACCCAAGGGAATTCGTGGACGACATGGTTCGCTGACGCACTTTGTGCCGTGGCAGACGGAACAGTTTGGATTTAATGATCGCGATCGCACGAGCATGCTGTCAGGTATCTCGCACGATCCGCTGCATCGCGACGTTTTTATTCCGTTGCAAACCGGCAGTTGTATCTGCATTCCGGATCCGGACATGGTGTCGGAGCCCGGCTGGCTGGCGAGTTGGATGAAAGACCAGCGCGTCACGATCGCGAACCTCACGCCGGCGATGGGAAGAGTATTGTGCGAGAGCGACGAAAGTCTTCCCGATCTTCGCCAGGCATTTTATGTCGGCGAAGCTCTGACGCGGAAAGACGTGGCCTCGTTCCGACGACTCGCGCCAACAGTCAACTGCGTAAATTATTACGGCACTACTGAGACACAGCGCGCGGTTAGTTATTTTGTCGTGCCCGAAGATGGACCAGCGACCGAGATCGTGCCGCTGGGACGCGGTATCAAAGATGTGCAACTGCTCGTCGTGAATAAAGCGGGACGACTGGCGGGCGTTGGCGAAGTCGGTGAGATCTATTTCCGCAGCCCTCACTTCGCGTTGGGTTACGTTGGTGATACGGCGTTCACGAACGAGCGCTTTGTCGTTAATCCATTTACCGGCGATGAACATGATCGTCTTTACCGCACCGGCGATCTCGGGCGTTACATGCCGGACGGGAATGTCGAACCGCTGGGCCGGGCCGATTTTCAAGTTAAGATTCGTGGTTTTCGGGTGGAACTCGCGGAGTGTGAAAGCGTCCTGGGCCAACATGAAAACATTGCCGAAACCGTCGTGGTTGCGCGTCAGGACGGCGACGACAGCGAGAAGCGTCTGGTCGCTTACGTAGTTTTGAAACCGCAAAAATCGTGGGATCCGGTTGATTTGCGAAGTTTCCTGGCGCGACGCCTTCCCGACTACATGGTGCCCGCAGCGTTTGTGCAGTTGGACGCGATACCTTTGACGCAGAACAGCAAAGTCAATCGCGCCGCGCTTCCTGCGCCTGATAATTCGTTTGAACCGTCAGTTTCGTTGCCACCGGAAACGCCGACTGAAGAGATGCTGGCGGGAATCTGGGCGCAGTTGTTGCGCGTTGAAAGTGTTGGTGTTGAAGACAACTTTTTCGAACTCGGCGGCCATTCGCTATTGGCGACGCAGGTAGTCTCACGCGCGCGCGAGATGTTTAAGACCGAAGTACCGCTGCGTGCACTTTTCGAGGCACCAACAGTGCGCGCGATGGCCCGGCGCATCGACGAAGCGCAGTCGGAACGCGGCGAGAACTGTCCTGGTCCAATCGAGCGGGCCGCTCGCGATCGCGACCTGCCGCTTTCATTTGCACAACAGCGATTGTGGTTTCTCGATCAATTGGAACCGGAAAACGCGGCGTACAACATGGGCGCGGCGGTTCGATTAGTGGGCCACCTCAACGTTCCCGCACTCGAACGTTCGCTTACAGCAATAGTGCGGCGTCATGAAACATTGCGCACTACCTTCGCCATGGCTGACGATCAACCGGTGCAGTTGATCTCTGAAAGCGTTCCGGTAACGTTATCGCTGCACGATCTGTCGTTGTTGCCACGTTCGTATCGCGAAGCAATCGCAAAACGAATGGCACACGAGGAGACGAGCCGGCCTTTCAATCTGGCCGTTGGCCCACTGTGGCGGGCAAGCCTCGTAAAGCTGGCGGCTGAAGAGCACGTTTTTGTGTTTTCACTTCATCACATCATCAGTGATGGATGGTCCATGGGTGTGCTCGTGAACGAAGTGGCTGCGCTTTACCAAGCTTTCGTTTCCGGCGAGGAGTCACCACTCGCGGAGTTGCCGGTGCAATATGCGGATTACGCAAGCTGGCAACGCTCGTGGCTATCCGGTGAAAGGCTCGATCAGCAGCTTGGTTACTGGAAAGAAAAACTTTCCGGGGCGCCGGCGCTGCTCGAATTACCAACGGACCGCCCGCGACCGGCGGTGCAAACATTCAATGGTGGTGTGACTTCAACAATCGTGCCCGAAGCGGCAACGGCGGAATTGAAGAGATTCAGTCAACGTGAAGGCGCGACGCTCTTCATGACGTTACTCGCAGCCTTTCAAACCTTGCTGCATCGATACAGCCGCCAGGACGACATCATTGTCGGCACGCCGATCGCCAACCGCACCCAGATTGAAACTGAATCGCTGATTGGTTGCTTCGTCAACACGCTGGCGCTGCGCAGTACGTTTGACGATCGGATCACGTTTACGGAGCTGCTGCAACAGGTGCGCGAAACGATGCTGGGCGCGTATCAGCATCAGGAATTGCCGTTTGAGCGCATTGTTGAAGAGCTTCAGCCTGAGCGCAGCCTGAGTCACTCGCCTTTGTTCCAGGTGATGTTTGGCATGCTCGACGGGACGATGTCCGATGCACAGTTGCCTGGACTCGTGATGAGCCCGATGGATGCAGGACGTTCGTCAGTGCGATTCGATTTGGTGCTCAACGCAGCGGATACAGGCGTTGGGTTAGGTCTAACCCTTGAATACAACACCGACCTGTTTGATGAGGCGACGGCAAATAGAATGCTTTCGCATCTGATGCATTTGCTCGAGCAAGTTGTGGTGTCGGCGGCGCAACCGATCGACGATCTCGCATTGATGAGGCGAGTCGAAGAACGGCGATTAATTGCCGATTACAATGATACTCACGTCGACCATCCGCCGGCTTCAATCATACAACTCTTTGAGCAACAGGTCGCTGAGACGCCGGATGCACTGGCAGTAATATTCGGAGCTCAGCAAACAACCTATGCCGAGTTGAACGCGCGCTCCAATCAACTCGCCAGACATCTTCAAGAGATGGGCATCGAACACGGTGCACTTGTCGGGTTGTTGCTCGAACGTTCAACCGATCTTGTTGTCGCGCTGCTCGGAATCTTGAAAGCCGGCGCGGCCTACTTACCGCTCGATCCCTATTTCCCGGCGGAGCGATTAGCCCTAACCGTCACTGATGCAAAGCTGAAGTATCTGATCACTAACTCAACGCTAACAGATCTCGTTCCGCATGAAACAATGACGGTGCTGAGTCTCGATGAAGCATCAGCGATTGCGGATAAGTCGACGGACAATCTCGAAGGCACGGTTCCGGCTGATTCACTCGCCTATGTCATCTACACGTCAGGCTCAACCGGGCGGCCCAAGGGAATCGCGATCACTCATCGATCGGTGACAAACTTCCTACGAAGCATGCAACGGGAACCCGGTCTCACGGCCGAAGATCGCGTGTTGGCCATCACCACGCTTTCGTTTGATATCGCAGTGCTCGAATTGCTGCTGCCGTTAACTACCGGCGCAGCCACGATGATCCTTTCGCGCGACGAATCTGCTGACGCCGTATTGCTGTCAAAGGCGATCGAACGCGACGTGACGGTGATGCAGGCAACTCCCGCGACCTGGCGCATGTTAATTGACGCCGGTTGGGACGGCCGGCCCGCGTTGAAAGCGCTCGTTGGTGGCGAAGCATTGTCGCCGTCGCTCATGCATGAGTTGCTGCCTCGCGTTGGCGAACTCTGGAACATGTATGGACCAACCGAAACCACTGTCTGGTCCACGCTCTGGAAAGTTCCGTCTGACACTGCTCGCATCAGCATCGGCAAACCACTCGCAAACACTCAGGTTTATGTGCTCGATTCCAAACTCAGGCCGGTTCCGCCGGGTGTGGCTGGAGAATTGTTCATTGGCGGCCAAGGTCTCGCGCTTGGTTATTGGAAACAACCGGCACTGACGGCCGAGCGATTCTTACCCGATCCGTTTGGTGGCACTAAAGGCGGCAGGCTGTATCGCACCGGCGATGTGGTGATCCGACGAGCCGCGGGCGAACTCGAATACGCAGGAAGAGCTGACGCGCAAGTTAAAATTCGCGGCTTCAGAATTGAATTAGGCGACGTAGAAACTGCCCTCATGAGTCATCCCTCGGTGGTCCAGTCAGTGGTGATCGCTCGTGAATGGGGGAAACACGCGGGTCTGCGTCTGGCTGCTTACATCGTTTCTGCTGAAGGTTCAAATACGACGAGTGCGGAGCTGAGAACGTATCTGCGCACCTTGTTGCCGGATTACATGATTCCGTCCGGGTTCGTTTTCCTGGCTCAACTACCGCTCACGCCAAATGGAAAGATCGATCGGAAGTTGTTGCCTGAGCCTGAAGCCGTTAACGACCAGTCGCCAACCGTTTCCGATGCGACGCAGTTTGAAGAATTGCTCGCCGAGATTTGGCGTGAACTACTCGCAGCGGAAAACATCTCGGCCCACAGCAATTTCTTTGAACTCGGTGGTCACTCGTTGCTGGCAACACAGGTGATCGCGCGTGTGCGCGAGATGTTTAATGTCGAGTTGTCGTTGCGCACGTTATTCGAGAATCCAACTATACGGCAGTTGGCAGACAGGATTCACGCGAGTGCAAACGGCGATGATGGATTGCAAATACCTCCGATCACGCGAGCGTCGCGCGAACAGGATCTGCCCCTATCGTTTGCGCAACAACGTCTCTGGTTTTTGGACCAACTCGCGCCAGGACGTTCGGGTTACAACATCTTTGCGGCAGTCAGGTTGATGGGTGAACTGAATGTCAACGCGTTGCAACGGACACTCACCGAGATTGTGAGCCGTCATGAAACTCTGCGGACGAGTATGCCGGCTGTTAATGGGGAACCGGTGCAGCTCATCGAATCGCCCTACGAAGTCGCTTTGCCGGTTACAGATTTGAGCGAGTGGACCGACGCCGAGGATCGTGAAAGAGAATCTCGCCGGCTTGCGCAGGACGAAGCTGAACGCCCGTTTGATCTTGTGAAAGGTCGTTTGTTCAGAACGTCATTGATCAAAGTTGCGAATGATGAGCATGTGATGTTGTTAACGCTGCATCACATCATCAGCGATGCGTGGTCGCTGGGCGTGCTGGTGCGTGAAGTGGTGGCCTTGTATCCAACGTTGAGTGACGGGCGGCCCGCCATGCTTCCGGAACTTCCGATTCAATATGCCGACTACGCGTCGTGGCAGCGAAACTGGCTCACCGGCGACGTGCTTGAACGCCAGCTTTCTTTCTGGCAGCAGCAGCTTGAAGGTGCGCCGTTGCTTTTGGATCTGCCGACTGATTATCCGCGACCGCCGGTGCAGAGTTTCCGCGGTGCGAGCCGTTTGCGTGTGCTTTCGCCGGAGTTGAGCGCGAGTGTCAGAAGTATGAGCCGGCGCGAAGGCACAACGCTTTTCATGACGTTGCTGGCAGCGTTTCAGACGCTGTTGCATCGCTTCAGCGGCGTTGAAGATATCCTCGTGAGCACCGGCATCGCGAATCGCACGCGTGCTGAGACGGAGAAGCTGATCGGGTTTTTTGTCAATACGATAATCATTCGCGCGGACTTCAGTGATGGTCCAAGCTTCCGGGAGTTGCTGCGACAGGTGAGGGAAGCGACGCTCGCAGCCCACGCGCATCAGGATTTACCTTTCGAGAAACTCGTGGAAGTGCTGCAACCAGTGCGCGACCCGAGTTACTTGCCGCTCTCGCAGGTAATGTTTGTGTTGCAAAATTTGGTGGAAGAGCAGTCGGAACTGACGGGTCTGATGGTGGAGCCCTTTGCGAGTGAAGTAGTATCAACCAAGTTTGATCTGATCATGTGGGTGGAAGAGACGGATGAACGATTGGCGGTGTCGCTTCAATACGCAACGGATCTCTTTGCGCCGGCGACGATCGATCAGTTGCTTGGATACTTTGAGGCGTTGCTGCAAGGCGTGGTGAACTCGCCGGAGCAGGAAGTCGGAAGTCTCACTTTACAAGATTTACAGGATGAACAGGATTTACAAGATGACGAGGATCTACAGGCAATATCTTGTTAATCCTGTGAATCTTGTAAATCCTGTGAATTTTGTAAATCCTGTGAATGGATCGCGTTAATTCCTACTGTGCGGTTGTAGTCGTGGTTGCTCCAGTAGCTTTCTTCAGATACTTCTCATACCACGCGAGGTAACGCTCCATCCGATCGCGTTGATAACTCGGCCGCTGAATGCCGTGGTTTTCATTGGGATAGATGATCAGTTGCGTGTCGACATTCAGACTGCGCAGCGCCTGGTACATCTGCTGGCTACCCTGAACCGGGACGTTGAAGTCACGTTCGCCGCAGAGAAACAGGGTTGGAGTTTTAATGCGATACGCATGTAAGAACGGATACGAGATTTTCACGTAGGTCTCCCAGGCCTTGGGCTCCCAGGGTGGTCCAATCTCGTAGTCATACTGAATGATGTACTGGTCCGTGCCGTAGAATGCGACCGTAAACGCCGTGCCCGCGCCACTCGTTGCTGCTTTGAAGCGCGTGTCCGTTGCGATCAGATAGTCAGTCAGAATTCCGCCATAACTCCACCCGCCAACACCAAGTCGATCCGGATCGGCAACGCCCATCTTGATTACGTGATCGACTCCCGCAAGCAGATCCTGCACTTCATAATTTCCCCAATCAGCAAAGATTGAGCGCGAGAATTTCTGCCCGCGACCTGAGCTGCCGCGATAGTTCACCGCGAGCACGGCGTAGCCGTTTGCGGCAAATACCTGTCGCTCAGTGCTGAACGTGTGCTGATCCTGCGCGTTTGGACCACCGTGAATTCTTAGCAGCAACGGAACTTTGGTCCCTTTTACATAGCCGACCGGGTAGGTCAACAGTCCATTAACCTCGGTGCCGTCTTTACTCTTAAAACTGACTTCTTCAGTAGCTCCGAGCTCGAGTTCGGCAAAGAACGGATCGTTCTGCCTGGTAAGCCGGCGCAGCGAGTTTCCTTCCCAAACGTGAATCTCACCCGCCTTCGTGTTGCCGCCAGTGATCGCTACCGCCTTGCCGCCGTTGAAATTCCAGTTTGAAATCACGACGGGCGGCGAAAGCAGCCGTTGCGCGGCGCCGCCGGAGAGGTTTGCTCTCATCGGATAAACCGAGCGATCGTCGGTGACTAAAAACTGGATTGCTTTGCCGTCGCGCGTAAAACGAGGAGACGAAACGCCGCGGTCGAGATCTTCCGACGCTTTGAAACGCGTTGGCTGCGCGCTGCCGTCAGAGGGCACGAGCGCGAGATGGTCCATGTTGTAAGCGCCGTATTTCTTCTCGTCGCCTTCGATAAAGGCGAGCCACTTCGAGTCGGGACTCCATTCGGGTCTTGAACGGCTGGCGCGTATGTTTTCAGGTGTCAACGGCTTTTCGGTCGCGCCCGGTTTGGCTTCAGCCACATAAAGTTGAGCCGCCGGTTCACGATCCGGATCGGCGGTGTGATTGCTCATGAAAGCGATGCGAGTGCCATCCGGCGACCACGATGGTGAACCTTCATCCCATTTACTCTTCGTGAGACGCTCGAGTTTTTTGGTCTCGATGTCGAAGATGTAGATGTAGGTGTTACGACCGGTTAGCAGGTAACCCTGGCCGTCCTGTTTGAACTTGTAGCGATCGATAACTATCGGTTTGGGAACACGTGGGGTGGCGCCGGGTTGCGGCGAAGGGCCGGTTTCTGCTTCCGGATCAGGATCGCCGATCACGAGCGCCAGCCGTTTTGAATCGGGCGACCATTCGTGTCCCTGCAACCGTCCTTTGAGCTCGGTGAGTTGCATTGCTTCGCCGCCGTTACGATTAAGCAGCCACACCTGGTTGCCACGTGCTTTGCCGGGACGCGAGGAGGTGAATGAAATGTACTTACCGTCAGGGCTCCAACGCGGCGAACTCTCGCTCTCGGAACTGAAAGTTATTTGACGATCGTTGCTGCCATCGATGTTCACCATCCAGATGTGTGAACTCGATTTGTCTTCCTTGGCATCAGTCGAACCGACGACATAAGCCACCCATTGGCCGTCAGGCGAAATTTGCGGATCACCGACGTTGCGAAAACGGGTTAGGTCGTCGAGTTTGATTGGCCGCCGTGCCGTTTGGGCTGCGAGCGTATTGGCGAGCGCCAGGATCAGCAGCAGGGAAAGACTAGACAGGCGTCGTCGGAACATAGGGGCCTCCAGATTGTGGATTGATTAGCAGCGCAGAGAGGGAAGTTTAGCAGAAAGCGAGGACTTATAGACAGGATGGACAAGATTTTTCAGGATGCACAGGATTCATCTTGTAAATCCTGTTACATCCTGAAAATCTTGTGAAAGGTTTTTACTCACTACGCACGACGTACTGCCGGCCGGGTGCGTAGTTTACGCGTCGCAGTTCATGCATGCGGCCATCGTCGAGCGTGCCTTCGACGAGTTCATAACCGAGAAGTGCAAACACGCGGCCACGCAGGAAGAGCGGACGGGCATTACCATACCAATCAACACACGATGCACGACACTGATCGTCAATCGCTTTTTCGGGTTGTGAACCAAGCTCGCCGATCTCGCGAAACTGGAGTGAATCGTTTCGCAGGAAGAGAATGGTGGCTGAGTTCTGGAACAGGTGTTTGTAACCGGCACGACCCGGCACGCTGATCGGCAGACCGAGCATTCCCGAGGTGTCGCCATCCGGTTTGTAGAAGAAACCGTGACTGCGCAACTCGCCCTGCGATGCTCCTTTGCGTGTATAACGCGAAGCGATCTCAGGCCATTGGCCCAGGCGGATCGACGAGAAATGCAGATCCTTTCCGTCTGTGCCGACGATCACAGCATCAGAACCCATTTGCTCGATTCGATCCACGCCATGCCCGAGTTTTATTTGGTGCGAGTTGCCACGCAGCCAGTCAACGATGAAGAGGTTCCATTGATCTTCAATCTGCTTTGGATAACCCCAGCCGCTGCCCGTGCCGTAGATCAAATGTCCGCCAACAAAACGATTCTGAAACGCATAGCCGCTTGGTTTGGGCAGCCGTCGATAATTTGCAGCCGGCACTGCGTCCCGGCCGTCAGAAAAATTGATGATCGGAACTCGCAGCAGCGCCACGTCACCGGCAGCGACTTCCGCCTGCCACATTCCGTCGCCGTTTGCTTGCGATCTGACGAGCACGTTCAGATGTTGATCTTCACTCTGTAAAAACGAGAACTGATCCACCGGACTGCCTGATACGCGCAGTGCGCTTGGTCCAGCACCATCGAGCGGCATGCGAAATAGGATCGATTTCTCACGATCGCGACTCCAACTGCTGGCCCAAACAAAAACCGAGTCGGTCGAAACGTAAAACACGTGTCCCGGAGGTCCGATCACCGAGGTTGCCTGGCAATCAAATCCACCATTCGCGAGATCACAAACGGTGACGGTGTGCAGTGCTGACCCGTAGTTGTCGTCAAATTCGGTTTCGGGCCGGTAGACGCGCGTTGCCGGAACTATGCGTCGAAACTCAGTAGCCTGAGCGCCTTTATGCCATTTGCGAACTGCCGGAAACGATTCAAACGGATCTTCGGCGCTGGGATAAAAATACTGTGGCGCGTAAAAGATCAACTTGCTTCCGATCAAACGGCTGGCGTAGTTGCGCGACGAGTAATAGTCGTTGGAACGCAGGTGATAGGTCGAACGATAAGTAAGCTGTCCCGCATCGGTGATATCAAACAAACCGACTTCCGTGCCGCCGCGTTGATAGCTGTAGCCGATCACGATCACGGTGTTGTTTGAAACGAGCATTTCGTCGTACCAGGTGCTTCGCGGATCGACGTCGGGAGCGAAGGCGTCAACAGCCGAAATCGGTTTGAGTGCGCCGTCGCCAATCGCTACGGTGAAGAGACGGCCACGACGCAGTACGACGAGGTGATTGCCATGGACCTTAACTATCCCGCCTTCATCAACGCCAGCATGTTGATTGTTTGTGACTGACTCGTCCTGTTTGTTCACCTGGGCTTCCTGCGCGGGCGCAGCCGTGGACGGAGCCGGAGCGGCGGTGTTGTCGGAGAGTCCAGCGATGCCGCTTTTAGCTCGGCGGGCTTCGCGGCGCTGTTTTTCAGCGAGTTCGCGGAAGTAACGGGTCAATTCCGCTTCCGAACCAAAGGCTTTCATGGTCTTTTTGACTGGATTCAGACCAGTTGCGGAAATCGGCGGAATGGTTTGAGAAGTGGCCGCGGTACAGGCTAAAAGCCCAGTTGTGCTGATGATGGTGGAGAGCGTTAAAAGCAGGAAAGTCTTCATGACTATGACCTCGAAGTTTCAATCGAAAAGCTATCTCGAAGAACGAGGTCAAGACGGAAAACTTGCGCCGCGCAGTGAACGTCTCCTTGGAGTGCGGCGGCTTGACGCCGCTTTGGTCTGATAGCGTCAATCAATGACTAAAGCGGTGCCAAGGCACCGCACTCCAAAGGAGACGTCCAAATTTTATACAGGTTTGAGCCATTCGCGGCGCAGGAGGCCGTAAAAGTGGGCGTCCTGGATTTCGCCGTTCACGTGCCAGCGTTCGCGGAGGTAGCCTTCGCGTTGGAAGCCGAGGCGTTCGAGGGTGCGGATGGAGGCGGCGTTGCGTGGATCGACGTCGGCTTCAAGCCGGCGAAGTTGCATCTCTTCGAAAGCGTGTTTCAGTAGCGCTTGAAGCGCTTCGTGCATGTAGCCCTTGCCCCAGTGTGCACGGCCCAGCGCGTAACCGAGCTCTGCTCGATCGTTATCAAGGCTGAGATTGAAGAGTGTGGCGGTGCCGATAACGCGATTCGAGTCGCGCAGCGCGAGTCCCCACTTGAAATACGTCTGCTTTTCGTTACTTTCCGCGGTTTCGCGTTGCAGTTTTACTGCCTGTTCGCGATCCGTGTAAGGCGCTGAGCTCCAGTAACGCATCACCTGCGGATCGGAGAAAACTTCAAAAAGACTGTCGATGTCGTCTTCTGAGATCCAGCGGAGAACAACTCGTTCGGCGGTGATTACGGGCAGGGTTGTGGCGTTCATGGGGGGAGTCTCAAGGTTCTAAAAATTTTGGGCGCCTCCGTGGAGACGCCCGCAATTCTATACGATTACTTGTCGTCGTCGGGAGGAATGACGAGTTTCTGGCCTACCTGAATCTTGTCCGGATCATTCAGCTTGTCGCGATTTGCATAGAAGATGCGCATGTACTCGTTGGCATCGCCGTAAAACTGTTTGCTGATCTTCGAGAGATTGTCGCCACCCTTAACCTCGTAGGTTTGATCGCTGCTGCCCTGGCCGCCACCGGCCGCCGCTCCGACAGCACGGCTCGCATCGACGCTAAGGTCGGCGGTGATATCGTCGGCATTCGGATTAACGAGTTTAATCTGATCCCAGAACTTGTTCTTGGCCTCTTCTGAAGGCGCTACGCCTTTAATGAAGAGTTTGTTGTCCTGTACGTGCAGGTTGTAAAACTGAATTTTTTCGTTATCAGCAGTGGTAAGAACGGATTGATATCGCTGCTTCAGTTCATTGAAACGTTGTTGTGCGCCTTGTTGTTGTTCTGCTTCGGATGCGCCGCGTCCAAACATCTTGTCAAAGAGTCCCATGATGATTCCTTTCACTTACGGTGATAAATCAGTAGGGGAATTTCTTAGGGGGCCACAGATTACACACATCTGCAGGCGACTGCAATCAGGGAATCCATGAAATTCTGTGGCTTTTCTATGTGAGCATCTCTTCGATCAGACGATCGACGTGAATGCGGGTGGTGTCAAGCAGTTGCATGCCGTTGTGTTCGTCGGCGCGGAGCAGGAGCGGGATCTCCGTGCCGCCGAGAATTACTGCTTCAATGCCGTCGCGGGCTTTCATTTCGTCGGCGATTGCGAGGAATTTTGCACGGGTTTCGGGGAGAAATGAGTCTTTCAGGAGTTCGTTGACGTATTTATCGTGAATGTAATTCTGTTCTTCCTCGTTTGGGGTAACGAGCCGGACGTCGGTGCGGGAAAACACCGTGGGATAAAAAGGAGCTTGCATGGTGTAACGAGTGCCGAATAGTCCGACTCTTTTGAAGCTGAGTTTTTTGGCGCGTTCGCACGTGGCTTCAACGATGCTGATGAGAGGTAGTGCAACGCGTTCGCGCAGTTCGTCGAAAACGATGTGAGGGGTGTTGGCAGTAAGAGCGGCGAAGTCGACGCCTGCGCGGTGGAGTTTTTCGAATTCGGCGACGAGGTAATCGATTACTTTGTCTAGTTCGTTGGCTGACATCCAGGTAAGCAGGCGTTGTAGATCGACGCTGTTGATGATCAGCGGCGGTGAGGCCCCGTCAGCTTTTTCGCGGTATTGGGCGGTTAGAAGACGGTAGTAGTCGATCGTGGATTCGGGGCCAGTGCCACCGATGAGGCCAAGAGTTTTCATAGAAGAGTTTCACGCAAAGACGCAAAGGTAAGACGCAAAGACGCAAAGAGAACATCGGGTTTAGATTCTCTTTGCGTTCCTTTGCGTCTTTGCGCCTTTGCGTGGAAATGGTTTTACTGCTGCGTAGAAGTCGATCGTATTGGTTCGCCGATGTCGTACTCCGGTTTCGCCACGCCCATGATCCACTTATCAAACCAACCCACGATGTGTTGCAAGCGCTCGATGCGATGCCACGGCTGACCCGATCGCGAGAGCTCGTGCGACTCGTTCGGGAAACGCACCATCACCGTCGGTATCTTCCGATACTTCAACGCCCGAAACATCGCTTCACCACCTGGACCAGTCGGCGTGCGCCAATCAACTTCACCGAGAATCAACATCAACGGCGTTTGGATCTTGTTGACATAAGTAATCGGCGAGCGTCGACGATAGTCTTCCGGATCCTCAAACGGCGGCGCTTTGAACCACGAAGGCTGGAAGAGTGTGAAGTCGGCCGTGTACCACCAGTCAGTCCAACTCGCGATATCGCGTTGCGAAACAGCCGCTGCGAAACGCGTGGTCTGTCCGATGGTCCAATTGGTCAGCAATCCGCCGCCACTGCCGCCTGTTACCGCCAGCTTCTTCTCATCGATGTAACCACGCCGAATCAATTCATCCACTCCGGCCATCAGATCCTTGTAATCATCGCCGGGATAGTTGTGCTGAATGATGTTGCCAAACTCCTGGCCGTAGCTCGTGCTGCCACGCGGATTTGGATAGAGCACGACGTAACCTTTCGCCGCCATCCACTGAAACTCATGATCGAAGATGAAACCGTAAGCGGCGTGTGGTCCACCGTGAATGTTCAGGATCAACGGATATTTCTTGTTCGGATCGAAGTCGGGTGGCTTCTGCACCCAGGTCTGTATTTTCTTTCCGTCAAAACTTGAATGCCAAACTTCTTCCGGCTCCGTTAGATTAAGTTTTGCAAACAGATCTTCATTCAATCGCGTGATCTGCTTCGGCTGTGCGCCTTTTTCCATCAGGTAGAGATCGCCGACGCGAGTGGGCGTCGAGATCAAGAGCACCCACTTCGACGCATCGGGAACTGCACGGTAATTCACAACCGCATGATTGCCGGTAGTGACGTCCGTGAGCTTTCCGGATGACACATCAAACGAACCGACATTGGCTTTGCCTTCTTTGACGTAGAGCATGTTGATGCTGCGTCCATCAGGCGACCAGATCGGCGGATTGCCGCCACCGCCACGGGGCGCAACGTTGTCGCCGGTCAGACCGCCGCCGATGTCGAAGTCAAAATTTGCGGTCAGGTTTCGTGGTTTGGCGTTTGACGCTAAATCCATCACCCAGAGATCCGGTTGCGAATAAGAACGGACCGGTTGGGCCACTGACGCGATAAAAGCAACCTGTTTTCCATCAGGACTGATGGTGAAACCGCCGCCGCCCATATCGAATGACGTGAGCTTCGCCGGTTCGCCGCCCGTGATCGGAAGTGAATAGATGTCGGTGCGCGGGAGTTCGTAGTAAGGCTCGTCGGTGTAGTCAGTCTCGAAATAAATGCGCGAACTATCTTTGGCCCAGAAAGCGCCGCCGTCGTCAAAACGTCCCTTGGTCAACTGTTTTGGAGTGACTTTTTCGTCGCCGGTTTTGGGCGCGGTGACAACCCAGATGTGTTGCGGGTGTTTGAAGTCGAGATAACCGGCGCCATTCGCGCGATAGACAGCGCGGTTGATCACGCGCACATCGCTTTCGCGTTCGGGTGGCGTCGGACTCGCAGCCGGTGTTGCGGGTGGTGGCGTGTTTCGTTTCTCAGCCTTCGCGAGTTCTTCAGCCGTGGCACTGTTGTAGAAAAGAATCATCTTGCCGTCCGGCGACCATTGCGCTCCGCCTGCGCCACGCGGCAAAGTCGTAAACTGAAACGGCTCGCCACCCGACATCGCCAGCATGAACAACTGCGGCGGTTCGGTGCGTCCTGAAACTTCCGGTGCTCGAGTGAAGAGCAGAAATTGTCCATCCGGTGACCAGCGCGGCGTACTATCGCGTGGTCCATTCGTGAGCTGACGTGTTTCGCCGTTGGCAGTGGTGACGGTCCAGATCGCGGTGTTGTAGCCGTCCTTACGATCGTTAACGGTGGTGCGCACGAAAGCGACGCGCGAGCCGTCCGGCGATACCTGCGGATCTCCGATCCAAACGAAGTTGAAGAGATCCTTCTCGGTGATACTGCGTTTCTGCGCGTAGGCAGGGGCAGCGAGAAAGACGACGACGATCAGTAGAATTGACACACGTAAGCGCATTTTTGGATTTCCTTTCCGAACCGCAGATTACAGAGTTGACGCAGATTTATCGACGCAGATAGACGTAATAAACCACGCCACTATAGTCGTCAGTCAAGAGAAATGCATCTTTGCCGAAGCTAAAAATGTCCGCCGGACGGCCGTTAATTCGCGGAAACTCAAAGAAGCCGGTGATGAAGTCGTCCATGGCGCCGCTGGTTTCCGAAACCCTTACAACACGATAACCCCGCCGAAGCGTCTTTTTTGTCGATCCATG
Source organism: uncultured Acidobacteriota bacterium (assembly GCA_963708055.1). GTDB lineage: Bacteria > Acidobacteriota > Blastocatellia > Pyrinomonadales > Pyrinomonadaceae > PSRF01. Next base: position 6,722,774 of record OY970193.1, read on the forward strand.
TAGCGCGACGAGAAAAGATCCGGCCAGATCGGTTGAGTTGCTCGAATCGAAGTGCTCCAGGCCGAGCGGTGAACTGTGCGCCGGAAACGGTGTCAACGCGGCGGGAACTGAGCGGCAGTCGAAGCCTTTGGTGTTGTATTTCGGATCGGAGTAGATGCGCGCTCCGGCTTGAAAACAGTAAGGCCAGCCGTAGTTTTTATTGTTCTCCACCGCGTAAAAGGTGTCGTTGGGACGATTGTCACCGAGATGATCGGAGCCCATGTTGGTGGCGTAGAGTTTATTCTTGACCCAGCGAAGCCCGACTGCATTGCGCAGCCCGCGCGCGTAATAGTGTTTACCTGAGCCATCCGGATTCATCTGCAAAATGCTCGCGCGAACTTCTTCCTTCTCCTCACATGCGTTGCAACTGCTTCCGACCGCGACGTAAATCTTATCGTCGTCGCCGACGACAACCGTGCGTGTGAGATGCCAGCCGCCGTACTTGTATCCGAGACCGTAATCGGGGAAGGTGGCGAGCGTTTGCGGTTCGCCTGAAGGCGCGTCTTTGCCGGCTTCATAGCGATAGCGAACGAGTCGATCGGTGAGGGCGAGATAGAACCAGTCAACGCCATCGCGATCCGTGTAGAAGGCGACGTTGTTTGGGTTACGTAAGCCGGTGAGATATTTCGTCACTTTCTTGAATTGATGTGTCTGCTGATCAAACTGATCGAGAATGTAGACCACACCGCGGCGATTGTCGGTGAGGTTGAACATGTCAGTGACGAAGATGCGTTTGTCAGGGCTGAGCGCCATGAAGCGCACGCGTTTGAGACCTTGCGCGGCGACACTTATTTCGTAACCGTTGGGCAGATTCAGATCGTACGATTTGCCGTTTGCGAGTGAGATGCGGTGTGGTGTTAGGCGTTGAGCGCTTGCTGATGAACTGCTAAAGATCGCGAAAAGGATCAAAAGCGAGAGGTACATTGGAACAAGATTTTCAAGATTTTCAAGATGAACAGGATATCTTGTTAATCCTGATAATCTTGTAAATCTTGTTGAAGCTAGGCGAAACGATTCCGGCGTTCTGCGGGGGAATATTGTCATTTGGTGAGAAAATAACACATCTCTGCGGCCCACTGCGTATCCCGTTACCATCCTCGAAGAAGAGATGGCAAAGAGATACGCAGAGAGCCGCAGAGTTGCGCTCCGCCGGGTCAACCCGTGGGCGACGCCGCGCGCGCCGCCCTGAGCGAAGCCCCTGACGAAGTGCAAGCGAAGAAGTCTTACTAAAGCACTCGCATGAAGGCGACCAGGTCTTTCTTTTCCTGTGCAGTCAACTTCAACTCGAGCACCAGATTGAAAAACTCAACCGTGTCTTCCAACGTCAGCAGCCGACCATCGTGCAGGTACGGTGGCGACTCTTTGATCCCGCGCAACGGAAACGTCTTGATTGCGCCCTGTGCGGTGATCATCATGCCGCCTTCCATCCGCGGTTTGTAGAATCTTTCCACGGCCAGGTCGTGCATCAGGTTGTCAGTGTAATAAGGCGCCTGGTGACACACGCTGCAGGTTCCTTTTCCGAAGAACAGTTCCTCGCCGCGAATCTCGCTTTGAGTCGCTTTGCTGCGGTCGAGACGTCCGAAGACGTTGAGCTTCGGCGCCGGTGGAAAGTCGAGCAGCGCCTGAAATTCCGACATGAAGTGAACCTGTGAACCGCGTTCGAGAATGTTGACGCCCTTCTTCGTTGCGAGTACCGCGTCACCATCGAAGTAAGCGGCGCGTTGTTCAAACTCGGCGAAATCCTCGACGGTCTTTAACGCTCGCTGCGATCCAAACAATCTTTGAATATTGACTCCGCGCAGCGATGGGGTCTCGATGCGGCGACGGTTTTCCTGCGGGCGAATGTCGCCGACGAGATGGAATGCGGCTGATGTATGACCATTGACGTGGCAGTCAAAACACGCGACGCCGAGCATGCCATCGTCACGTTCTGTTTTTCGATCGGCAGTGGCGTTGAACTGTTGTTGGGGAAACTGCGTAACGAGCAGTCGCAGGCCTTCGAGTTGTTTGGGATTCAAGATGCCGTTGAACAACTCGTAGAAGTTGTTGACGGTGATCAGTTGCCCCTTGGAGACGTCGCCGAGATCTTTTCTAGTTGTTAGAAATACTGCCGGTGGAAACTCGGGCAGGAAGTGATCCGGCAGATCGAAATCCATATCAAACCGCTCGACGCGCGGAAGCTGTTTGATCTGAGTTTGTGAAAACAGCATGCCGCCAACCGCGTGATCAACGTGCGGTAACGGCAGATACGGAAACACTCCCTGCTCTTTGATCGCGTCGGGTGTCATGCGCCCGAGTTGGTCCCAGGTCATTCCAGTCCGAAGTTTTGCCGTCGGTCCGACCGGAATCGGCTTGCCGCGCGTCATCCGCACGCCCTCGTCAACGCGACGGCTGAGGTCATAGCGTTCCTCAAGACGGCGCTGACTGGTCGCCATCACCTGTGGTTTCTTGGCTTTATCGCGAGCGCGAACGACGTCAAAAGGCTCCTCGATCACCGGAGAAAACGACGATTGGCGTTGCTGCTGTGCGCGAACCGCGTCCGTAAGGATTAGAATGGCGCTTACTGAAAGCAGGCAGACTACTGCTAAAAGCACTCTGATTCGTTTTGGCAATGTCATGATTGAAATAACACGGGAAGGCTGGGTTTATTCCCGGGAATTTTTTAAGTCGTGAGGTGTTAATCTAGAATGACTTTCGCTGGGTGCGGCAATCATGGACGGACCTGTTAACAATCTCGGATTTGAACAAGCGGCGCTGGAGCATATTGATGCGCTTTACGGTTACGCGCTGACTTTGACGCGCGACGGCGCGGAGGCCGAGGATCTGGTCCAGGAAACTTACATGCGGGCTACGAGTGCGGGGAACCAGCCCGGCGTTGACAGTAATTTAAAGGGCTGGCTGTTCGTAATTATGCGCAACGCGTGGTTGAATCAGCTGCGTCATAGAAACAGCGGTCCGCGGTTTGTCGATCTGGAGACCAGCGAACCTGCGGTTGAGACGCTTGAGAATCCGCACGTGATCTACCTGCGTAAACTTGAACGGGAACAGGTGCGAGACGCGATTGATCGATTGCCGGATGCGTACCGCGAGATTGTGGTGCTGCGTGATATCGAAGGATTTAGTTATCAGGAGATCGCGACTGTGCTTGATTGTCCAGCCGGCACCGTGATGTCGCGACTGGGCCGTGCGCGTGGCAGACTTCGAAAACTGCTCGCCACGTGGCAGCCCAAGTCGCGTCTGAAAGCAGTTTGAGCAGAAAAGGATTTTCAGTGAACGTTTTGAAGAATTGTGAAGATATACGCGGGCGGTTGACGTTGTATCTCGACGGCGAGTTACAGGGCGAGGAACGTGCAAACATCGAGGCACATTTGTCGGAGTGTGAATCGTGCGCGGCGATCTTCGCGAGAGAACTGAGCTTTCTTAACACGGTGCGAGAAAGCCGGCCGTTGCCTATTGCATCGGCTGAATTGAGATCCAAAGTCGAAAAGATTCTAAGCGAACGCGTCGCTGTGCCGGAACCGAATCGACAGCGTGCTTTGCGCAGCGGATCGCGTTTTAGCTGGATCGTTGCTGCGGCAGCGGTGTTGCTGGTGCTGTTGTTGCCGTTGCTGGCGTGGCGAATCGTCAAACAGTATGACACTCCCGAGATCAAACCACCTTCAAGTTTTGCGTTGATGGCGGCTGATAACCATTTGCGTCACATGCGTGGGCAGTTGCCTTTGGAGATGGAGTCGGCGAATCCGCAACAGATCTCTTCGTGGTTTGTGAACAAGGTAGGCTTCAGCGTGCAGTTGCCCAACTATCAGGAGTCGTCGGGACAGGAGAAGCTTTACACGTTGGAAGGCGCGCGTCTGGTTGGATATAAAAACGACTACGCCGCCTACGTCGCGTATCGGATGAAAGACCGGCCGATTAGTTTGGTGATCACGTCAACTTCAGCGGCGACGCCTTCGGGCGGTGAAGAGATACCGGCCCGGGGTTTGAAGTTTCACTACAACGCGATCGATGGCTTGAAAGTAATCACCTGGTCTGATCGCGGCCTGACCTACGCGCTCGTCTCGGATCTGGAAGAGCGTGGTCAACAGTCCTGCATCGTTTGTCATGCCGGCACAAAAGACCAGGACTTCATCGCGCCTTTAAAGCCACGCTAAACCGGGCCACAGATGACACGGATTTAAATCCGATTTTTATCCGTATTATCCGTGTTACGTCTTTGCGTACATCTTGATGACGCGTTCGATTGCGGCGCGGCAGACGCGGCAGAAGCTGTCTGTGCGTGAGAACATGATGCAGTCGATCTCGGGACGGTAGTAGCCACGCGCTTCGTAATTCGCTCCTTCAAATGCGCCCACCTGGCCGAAGTGCTTTTCAGCCGCAAACATCTTCTTTTCGTGTTCGAGTTCTTCCTTAAACAGCGCTTCCATCTCTTCTTCAGGGCGGCGGTCTTTGCGCAGTTGAGCGCGTCGCTTCTGGATCTCGCGCGAGTAAGTTTCAAACGCTTCTTTATTCCAGGGCGTTGGGATTGGGGTGACGTTCGCAAACGGCGAAACAAAACTGCGCCACTTCAGGTTGCCAACATCCAACAGCGCCGTGACGTTCGGTTCCCACGGTTCGACGCGATCGGTTGCTGGTGCATAAGCCACTGACGATGTGTAGTACTCGTCGGCAAGCGCGGCGAAGTGATGTCCAAACTCATGCACAAACACATAGTTTGAGAATGCGTTGTCAGAAGAGACGGTGCTGTAAAGATTGAAGATACCGCCGCCGCCATAGGTGCGATTGTTCACGAGCACTTCGATAAATTCGTACGGCGCAAACTGAGCGGTGCGGCGGAGCGCGCGATTGTCGAATGTCAGCACATATCTTTCAGAACCAAACGCATCGTAGGTCGCGCCGATTGGCGAATCGCGGTAAATGCCGGTTGACGGTCGCGAGATGCCTGACTCGGCCGCGGGTGGCGCCATGGCCCAGACGTTGAAGTGCCGTCGATTCTCTTTGAATGGCGACGTGGAGAAGAGCACGTCGGTCATGCGGCGTGCGTCGGCTTCAAACTTCTTCGCTTCGGCAGCAGTGTAGCCGTCGCCGAGGATCAGGAAATCGACTTTGTCTTCAGGTTCGCCCGCTCGTTGAATTGTGATCAAACGCGCCGGTGCAGTTGGTTTCGAGCGATCGATAAACTGATCTGCCGGATCGATCGTCGTGGTCCAGATGTCCTGGAAAACGTTCTTCGCATCGCGCTTCTTCAAGACGATATTGACCGGAGCGGTTGGAGCAGGGAAGCGCAACGATTCCTGAAACGTACGTTTCATCGACTTCGCTTCGTCAGTCGTTTCCCACTCGCCGTAAATCGAGGCGAAACCGCGTGAATAGAGAAGCGCTTTGGTCTTCGCGTCGCGAACTTCAAACAGATACTTACCGAGATTCGAAGAGTCGATCGCCTGCTTCGGGCTGCCCGGCCAGGGCAACGGTTCAATGACTACACGGTCAACGCTAAACACCTCCTGCGAGGCATCGCCGGTGTGGTAATAGTCGAGCCGCATGGTCTGCGTGGCGGCTAGTACGTTGGCGGACAGAAGGAAGAGTGCGACTAAAGCGAGTAGTAGTTTGCTCATAATCCCCGGATAATACAGACGAAAAGCGATCCGTGTCATCAGTGGCACATGCTATACTCAGGCACTTTATGGCAACTGTCCTCGAGATCATCCCACTCGGCGGTATCGGCGAGTTTGGAATGAATTGCATGGCTCTGCGTTATGGCGATGAGATGTTGATTCTTGACGCCGGCATGGGCTTCCCTGAGGAATCGGCTTACGGCGTTGACGTTTCGATTCCCAATTTCAACTTTCTGGATGAATATCGCGACGATATTACGGCCATAATTCTCACGCACGGGCACGAGGATCATCTTGGCGCGTTGCCGTATTTACTCAAGAAATTCAACGTTCCTGTCTATTGTTCCCATTTCACTGCCGGTCTCGCGGAAAGCAAACTCGAGGAGCATGACCTGCTCGGCGATGTGTTGCTGCACCGCGTCGAGCCGCGCGACGTGGTGGACATCGGGTCCTTTTCGGTCGAGTTCATCCGTGTTTCGCATTCGCTGGTCGATTGCTTTTCACTCGGGATCAAGTCGCCGGTCGGAACGATCATCCACACCGGCGATTACAAAGTTGACGAAACGCCGGTGATTGGCGAACCGATCGACCTGCGTTCGTTCCGGCGCTACGGGCAGGATGGCGTGCTGGCGCTGCTGTCCGACTCGACCAACGCGACGGTTCCCGGGCGAACACCCTCGGAGCGCGCCGTGATTCCGGCGTTTGAGGAGATCTTCTCGGAAGCGAAAGGCCGCATCATCGTTGCCGCGTTTGCCTCCTCAATTCATCGACTGCAGATCGTGCTCGACGTGGCGCAACAGTTTAACCGGCACGTTTGTGTGCTGGGTCGTTCGATGCAGAAGAACGTTGACGTTGCGGATCGCCTGGGCTATCTCGACATTCCGGACGGCTTACTCGTGTCGTTGAACGAAGCGAAGATGATGAGCGACCACGAGATCGTGTTTCTCGTAACCGGATCGCAGGGTGAATCGCGCGCAGCCCTCTCGCAGATGGCGACGCAGAGTTACAAAGGCCTGATGGTTGAAGAGGGTGATACGGTGGTGCTGTCGGCGCGCATTATTCCCGGCAATGAGCGTTTGATCTCGCGGATGATTGGATTCATCTACAAACGCGGCGCGAACATCATTGAAGAGAAACGGCGTTTGGTCCATGTCAGCGGTCATGCTTCGCAGGAAGACATTCGCATCATGACCGAGGCCGTGCGTCCGAAGTTTGTGGTTCCGATTCATGGTGAGTATCGCATGCTGTTTCGGCACAAGGAGTTTGTAAAAAACCATCTGGGTTATGCCGAAGAGAACATCATTCTGATTGAGAATGGCGACGTGCTGGAGCTCGATGGCGAGCGCGCAGCCGTGGTCGACAAGCGAGAGATTGGACGCACGTTTATCGATGAGAGCGGGTTCAAGGAGATCGATAGTGAGACCGTGCGCGAGCGTAAGCAGCTCGCGTACGAAGGCGCCATAACGGTGGTGGTAACGATTGACGAAGAGACCGGCGAACTCGACGGCGAACCGAAGATCGCTGCGCGCGGTGTGCGCGGGTTGAATGGTTTTAGAAGCTCTTTAATGGAAGATGCGAAACGGGTGGTGACGGCGGCGATCGCGGGTGCTTCACGGCAAACGCTGTCAGATGAGTCGTTGTTGAAAGAACACGTGCGGGTTGAGTTAAAGCGGTTCATTCAAAAACAGACAGGCGCGCGACCGGTGATCACGCCGGTGATCGTGATGATCTAGGCGTGGCTCTCTTCTGATGGGTTATTGGACTAACAAAGTAGTTCTGATCACTGGGGCCTCTTCCGGACTCGGGAAGGGGGTGGCGCTGGAGATTGCCGCGCGCGGGGCAAATCTTGCGCTGTTGGCACGAAGAGAAGAATTGCTCCAGGGAATTGCTGACGAGGCACATGCGCGAGGTGTTAAAGCGACCTTCGCCACCGTGGATGTGCGCGATGCGAACGCGGTGAAAGAGGCCGCCGAACAATTTCGCCGTGAACTTGGTCCAATCGACGTCCTGATTGCTAACGCCGGCATTGGAACTGCCGATCACGCCGTCAGGTTAACCGCGGAACATGCCGCAAATGTGATCGGCATCAACGTGCTCGGCGCGGTGAACAGCGTGGCGGCAGTGTTGCCGCAGATGGTTGAACGCAAGCAAGGTCGCTTAGTGGCGATCTCGAGTTTGGCTGCGTACCGCGGGCTCGCAAAGTCGGCCGCGTATTGTGCAAGCAAGGCCGCCCTCTCGTCGTATTTTGAGAGTTTGCGGATCGATCTCAGGAACACGGGCGTCGGCGTCACGATCATCCATCCGGGTTTTATCAAAACTGCATTAACCGCCGGGCGCGAATCCAAGATGCCGTATCTGATGGAACTCAACGACGGCGTGCAGAAGATCGTTTCGGCTATCGAAAAAGAGAAGAAGACTTACGCCTTTCCCTGGCAACTCGCAACCATCGTGCGCGCGACCAGTATCTTACCGCCCGCGGTGTACGACTGGATTGCGGCAAAAAACTCCTTCAGAGAATGAAGTCATTTCCGATTGCCAATTGCCGATTTACGATTGAAACAAATTGGCACTTGGCAGTCGGCAATTAGAAAAACTATGACCTTTCTTCAAGCGGTTTTACTCGGGCTGGTTCAGGGGCTCACTGAGTTTATTCCGGTTAGTTCAACGGCACATCTTGTTTTTGCAGCGCGTGTGGTGAATCTCTACGGCGGCGTCGATAAAACGTTGCAGGCCGAGCAGACCACGGCCACGATTGCTGTCATTCAACTCGGAACCTTGCTCGCGGTCCTGATCTATTTCGCCCGAGACATCATTAATATCCTGCGCGCTTTTGTGTTGGATCATCTTTCATGGATGCGAGGCCAGAGCGAACCCGGCAAACCAAAACTATCGAGTGATGCGTGGCTGGGATGGCTGGTAATCATTGGCTCGATACCCGTCGGCATCGTGGGCCTGCTATTCAAAAAACAGATTGAAGGACCATTCACGAAGAATCTGTGGGTGATCGCCACGATGATGATCGTCGTGGGTCTTCTCCTGGCCATCGCAGAGTTTGTCGGAAAACGAGATCACGGGATGACTCAGCTTCGCGTGCGCGACGCGCTCGCGGTCGGTTCGGCCCAGGTGCTGGCGTTGATCCCCGGTTCGAGTCGTTCCGGCTCGACGATCATGGGTGGTCTGTTTGCCGGTCAGACACGCGAGACCGCAGCTCGGTTTTCGTTCCTGCTTTCAATTCCTGCGATTGCCGCGAGTGGTCTATTGGAATTGAAAGAGGCGATCGAGAAACTACCCGAGGGAAGTTATGGCGCACTCGTGGTGGCGACGGTGGTTTCCGGCGTTGTTGGATATGCGTCAATCTGGTTTTTGCTGCGATTTCTCAGAACCCATTCAACCGCCGTTTTCATCATTTACCGCGTGATCATCGGTGGCGCGATCCTCGTGGCATTGTCCATGGGCTACATGTCCGCCAGTATTTAGCTACGGATAACGCGGATTTCACTGATTGCAGTTTGATCTGTGTAAATCCGTGTAATCTGTGGCAAACTGTTCCAGCCCCTCCTCTGAAGTTGTACCGTTAAAAAAAGGGCGGTGATAGTAATGAGTGAGAAAGACCCGCGTGGTGATGTCGCCTCTTCCCAGCGACCGCGGAGCCCGCGAGTACCTGTGGAGTTTGCATTGGATGTGGAGGGCACAGACGCGTCCGGAGAATCTTTTCAAGCCAAGGCCAAGGCTACCAAGATCAGCCGCGGCGGCGCGACGCTCCTCATCGACGTCGATGTTCCCATTGGTTCAACCGTAATGTTGGTCCCACCGTTTGGTGGTAAGCTGACCGCCGAAGTCAACGGATCATGGATCGACGACCTCGACGGAAACCGGCGCATCGGTGTTAAGCTGCTGGACGCTAATGGGTGGTTTGCCGAGTAGAGAGCACTAAAAGGCACACGAAGCACAAATGTATTCGGTGCGCCGCCGCGTCGCCGCGTGAGAAAACCGAATTATAGAAAGCATCACGACTACTAAATGAAAGCCAAACGCTGGATCGTGCGCAAGCATGATGCCGAAAGGGCCGCCTCACTGGCACGCGTTCTGGGTGTCTCACCAATTCTGGCTGGTCTGCTCATAAATCGCGGTTACGCCGACGAAAATGCGGCGCGCGTATTTCTGTCGCCAACTTACGATCAGCTTCACGAACCTTATGCCATGCTCGGCATGAAGGAGGCAGTGGCGCGCTTACAGCACGCACTGCAAACTCGCGAACCAATACTGATCTATGGCGATTACGATGTTGACGGCACGACTGGAACGGCTGTGCTTTTGCGGGCGTTGAAGCTGCTTGGCGCCAACGTCGGGTTTCACATTCCTCATCGCTTCACCGAAGGCTACGGCATTCAACAGCCCGCACTCGAAAAGGCGGTCGCCGATGGTTACAAACTCGTCGTAAGTATCGACTGCGGCATCCGCGCTCACGATCCTCTTTACTGGGCCCAGCGTAATGGTCTCGACGTGATCATCACCGATCACCACTTGCCGGACGAAACTGAAGGCGCCCCGCCGGCTCTTGCGGTGTTAAATCCAAACCAGGCTGGTTGTGAATATCCGGATAAGAATCTCGCCGGCGTTGGTGTGGCTTTCAAGCTGGTCCATGCACTCTTCCGAGAAAATGGACGTGAAGCCCAGGTGCCCGCATTCATGAAAGTAGTGGCGATTGGTACGGTGGCTGATGTGGCGAAACTGACGGGCGAAAACCGCACGATTGTTTCCATCGGTTTGAAAGATCTGGCGCAGGTTGCCAACCCCGGCTTGCGTGCCCTGATCGATGTTGCCGGTTGTGGTGATGGAAAGGGAATGACAGCATACGATCTGGGATTTCGACTTGGCCCACGCATCAATGCTGCCGGCCGGATGGATGCCGCTCGCGCTGTGGTCGAGCTCTTTGATACACGCGACTCCGATGAAGCACGGCGGCTCGCAACTCATCTCGACGCGCGAAACGAGGAACGTAAGACCGTGCAACAGCAGATCATCGATCTGGCTGTGGCGGAAATTGAAGGGGGAAAGGACTGTTATGCCGCGGTGCTCGCCGGTGAAGGATGGCATCGTGGCGTGATCGGAATCGCTGCGTCAAAGATAGCGGAGCGTTTGAATCGACCGTGCGTAGTGTTCTCGGTTGATGGTCACATGGCCCACGGTTCGGGACGCAGTATTGAGGCCTATCATTTATTGAATGGGTTGACCGCGTGTTCGGATCTGTTTGAGAAGTTTGGCGGGCATTCGCACGCTGCCGGTATGACGATTCGCCCGGACCGGATTCCGGAGTTTCGACGGCGATTGAATGAACATGTGGCGGCGGCGTTGACGCCGGAAGAGTTGCAACCGGCAGTGACTATCGATCTTGAATTGCCGCCTGAGACGGTGACATTTGGGTTTGCGCGTGAGCTTGATGTTTTGGAGCCGTTTGGCGCGGGAAACCCGCGTCCGGTGTTCGTGACGAGAAATTTGCGATGTTTGTCGCCCCCGTCAGTAATAAAGGACCGGCATCTAAAATTTAGGCTGGCAGGCCCGCAAAACCGGCCTTTGGAAGCAATTTGGTGGAATTGTGTCGAGAGCGCGGGGCAAACTCCGCAGTTGAACGGCGGCATCGAACTCGCCTACACGCTTGAGACCAGCGCCTGGAACGGCGACTATAGGATGCAGTTGAACGTGATTGATATGAGAATAGCGTGATCCACGGATTACACAGATTTAGATTGAATCTGTGTGTCTGTGTGATTGAATCTGTGTAATCTGTGGATTGAATGCAGGAAGTAACACGAAAACGAGCAATCGCCCTTGGCCTCAGGGCCAAGGTGCCGGTGATCACGCGCATTGTCGCATTGGCACTGCTCGTATCGGGTCTGACTGTTGCGGTTGTTTCGTATTACAAATTGAGAGGCGTCCCGAAATTCAAGGCCAAATCGGAGATGCCGGAACTGTCGAAGGAAGTCGACGGCGAGGTCGAGGGCTATGAACGACGCGTCACTAAAGATGATCGCCTGTGGCTGCATGTAAAGGCTTCGCGCGACGTGAGGTTTACCGACGGTCATCACGAACTCGACAACGTTCAAATGGCGCTCTATCCGCCGGAAGGTGAAACACCCGATCAGATCACTGCCACACGCGCGATCTATCTGCCGACCACCAATCTCATTTCGTTCATGGGCAACGTCAAGATCGAGACCAAAGAAAAGCTGAAGGTCGCCACCGAAGCCCTCTCGTTTGATGAGACCAGCGGTATTGCACATACCGACTCACCCGTCGCCTTTGAACGTGAAAACGTTTCGGGCAACTCAGTCGGCGCGGTGGTGGACCAGAAAGCCAAAAAGCTCGAGTTGCGCAAAGACGTGCAGTTGACGATTGCACCGGCTGCGAATGCCAAGGCTTCGACCCGCACGCGCCCGGTAACGATTAAAGCTGCACACGGCACGTTTGAACAACAAACGATGCAACTCCTGTTTTCCGGCGGTGTCACGGTTGAGCAGGAGAACGATATTTTAAGCGGCGAGAATCTCAACACTTTCATCAACCAGCAAAAGCGACTCGAGAAAGCTGAGATCCGAGGCAACGCGTACATGCGCGTGATGGATCCGGGACGCGCGGCCGAAGTTCGTTCCTACAACATGGACTTTTTCATGGACAAGGACCAGCGCCTCGAACGTGCCCTCGCCACCAACGATGTTTCCGCCCGCACGCTCGAAGGCGATGCCGACGTGTCGATCACCGGCGGCAATTCGCTCGACGTAACGTTCCAGGCACAAGGCGACAGCAGTTTGTTGAAGCAGATGGTTGCGGGTGGTCGATCCGTGATCACGATGAGCGCGCCGAAGTCGAAAGCCAATGATCCGAACGCCGCAAATAAACGGTTGACGGCCAATGCGGTAACGTTGACCTGGCGTATTACCGGACGCGATTTGGAGAAAGCTCAAGCTTCGGGTGACGCTGAGTTGTTTATCGAACCGGTGGTGAGCAGCGCCCGCGCCGAGCGCAAAAAACTCAACGCGCCACAGTTCGATTGCGATTTCTTCGAAGCCGGCAATCTCGCACGCACGTGCAAGGCGACCGGTGGCACAAAGGCGGCCTTTGATCCGGTACAGCCCAGCAAGGATCGCGGCACGCGCACCCTCACGTCGCAAAATATGACCGCCGTCTTTTTTAAAGAGACGCAGGACATTGAGCGTGTCGATGCGCAGGGCGATGGCAAGTTCAACGAAAACGATCGCAATGGCGTTGCCGCAAACGTTTCCTACATCGCTGCCGAACAGATCGTGAAACTGCGTGGTGGCGATCCGACGGTTTGGGATTCTCGTGGTCGCACCAAGGCGGTTGAACTAGATTCCGATCTTGCAAACCAGGTTTCGTACGCGCGCGGCCGGACCACCACAACTTACTACAGTCAGGAACAGACCAACGGCGCAACGCCTTTTTCGAAAACAAAAAGCCCGGTTTACATCTCGAGCGACCGTGGCGAGTTTCGACATCAGAGCGGTCAGGCTGTTTATACCGGCAACGCACGAGCGTGGCAGGACGACAACTACGTGCGCGGCGACCGGCTTGTGATCTACGTTAACGACAAACGCATGGAAGCGTCAGGTAAGGTTCAGACCACAATCTACAACGCCAAAAAACGCGTTGAGAATAACAACACGGTGATTCCTGTTTTTGCCGCTGCTGATTCGATGTTTTATTCCGATCCGGATCGGACGATTCATTACGAAGGCAATGTTGATATCAAGCAGGGACCGGATCGTCTCACGAGTGAAGTTGCCGACGTTTATCTACAGAAAGAAACCAACGAGATGGAGAAGACTGTCGCGCAGCGAAACGTAGTGCTTACTCAACCCGGTAGAAAGGGAGCCGGCGACTGGGTCGAATTCACCTCAGCCAGCGAGATCGCGGTTCTCAAGGGCAATCCGGCTCGCGTAGATGATACGGAACAGGGCAGCACGCAAGGCAATCGTTTGACGCTTTCACTGCGAGACGGTAAAGTCACCGCCGACGATGCTCGTGGACCACTTTCGCCCGGACGCGTGCGCTCAACCCACAAGATTCGAAAACCTTGAAGCCCATCCAAAGATTACACAGACGACACGCATTTTTTGTCTATGTGATGAAGCTAAATGAATCCTTCGTCAGATAGTTCGCTCCGTTGCGCACACCTTGCCAAGAATTATGGACGCCGTCGCGTGGTCGACGACGTTAGTTTGCAAGTTGAAAGAGGCGAAGTGGTTGGACTGCTGGGTGCGAATGGCGCCGGAAAAACGACTACCTTTTACATGATCGTCGGACTCGAACGTCCTGACTCGGGAAATGTTTTGCTCGGCGATCAGGATCTGACCAAGTTGCCGATGTATCTGCGAGCGCGGCTCGGAATCGGTTACCTGCCGCAGGAGCCTTCCGTTTTTCGCAAGATGACTACGGCCCAGAACATCCTCGCGGTTCTGGAAACCACCGGCTTGCGGCGCCGCGAACAACTCAAGCGTTTGGAAGAACTACTGGAAGAGTTTGGCATCGCTCACGTTCGCAATACTCGTGGTGATGCGCTTTCCGGTGGTGAACGGCGGCGCACGGAAATAGCAAGAGCCTTGGCCACGGAGCCGCAGTTTATCCTCCTCGACGAGCCCTTTGCCGGTATCGATCCGAAAGCAGTAGATGATATTCAAAATGTAATACTCTACCTCCGAAATCGTGGTATTGGAATTCTGGTTACGGACCACAACGTGCGCGAAACGCTTGGCGTAACCGACCGCGCGTATATAATGGCGGAAGGCAAAATCTTTCGCTCCGGCCAGCCACGAGATCTGACCGAAGACGCCGAAGTGCGCAGGCTTTACCTCGGCGAAAAATTTCGGATGTGAAAATTTGTTTAGATCTCCGTGGTACCTCTGTGTAGACCTGCGTCCTGATCGCGTTTCCGGGTAAAAATTTTTAGTTTACTGCGAAACAAAGGTGCACAGAGATTGCACTGCGAAGGGCTCTGATCGGTTATAATCCCTCCCGTGCGGTGGCAAGCCGCGATAATCGAAAAAACACGAAGTAGCACTAAGGCATCTGATCTGAGGAATGTCTCTTAAGTTAACCACCAGCCTCTCCCAACGACTCGTCCTGACGCCACAGTTGCGCCAGCGGATCGAGATGTTGCAAATGACGTCGCTCGAGCTGACCGACCTCATTCAGCAACAGCTATTGGAAAATCCGGTACTCGAAGAAGTGCCGAGTCAGGAAGAGGTTCAGGAGATTGCCGAGAAAGTCCTCGATCATCTGGCCAGCGCCGATGCCAACTCTTTTGAAGAGAGCAGCCCGGAACCGGGCAGCCCCGCGACCAATGGTTCGGGCGACACTGATGTGTTGTCGAGCTTGCCCGCCGGTGAAGGCGAAGGCGGTGAGACGATCTCAGCCGGTGAACACGAGGAAGGTGGCTCGGACGAGGGCGGCACTGACGAATCGCAGCGCGACGCTTTTGAAGAGATCGATTTCGGACGAGAATTTCAGGACTATCTCGATCCTGGTTACAAGACCCAGGAGATTGAATATAAAGAAGACGCTCCCACCTTCGAACAATTTCTGACCCGCCCGCCATCACTCGCTGAACATCTTGAGTGGCAAATGAACATGACCACCATGGACAACGAGGTCCGTGAGGCGGCGATCTGTGTGATCGGTAATCTCAACGCTGACGGCCGGCTCAACGCCACCAACGAAGAGATGGCGGCCATGGAGAAAGTGTCCGAAGAGATCGTGGAACGAGCCCGTCAGGAAATCATGCGGCTCGACCCGGTGGGTTGCGGGGCGCGCGATGTAAAGGAGTGTTTGCTGGTCCAGCTTGAAGTGCTCGGCGAGAACGATCGCCTGGCGGTCAGGTTGATCAGCGAACATTTGCACGAACTGCAGCAGCACAAGCTGCCGCATCTCTCGAAACAAATCGGCATTGATGTCGAAACGTTGCTCGAAGAGCTCCAGTTTATTCGAACTCTCGATCCATATCCTGGCCGTCGTTATACGTCTGATGAGCCGATCTTAATCAGTCCGGAGATCTACATCGAGAAACTCGATGAGGACGACGAAGATTACATAATCTATTTTGCTGACGATGGCAGTCCGCGTTTGCGTGTGAGCCAGCAGTATCAACAGATGCTGAGTCAGGGCGTCAGCAACGAGACGAAGAGTTTCATTCGCGAGAAGATGCGTTCGGCGGTTGACCTGCTGCGAAATATCGAACACCGGCGCCAGACGATCTACAAGGTGGTCGAGTCGATCGTGCAACGCCAGCGCGACTTTTTGGACCAGGGTGTGCAACACATCAAACCGATGATGTTGAAGGACATTGCCGAAGACATCGGTATGCATCTTTCAACGGTTTCGCGAGTGGTGAATCGAAAGTATGCGCATACGCCGCAGGGCGTCATTGAGCTGCGCCGGTTTTTCACCGAGGGCATGCTCAACGAAGATGGCGAAGAGATTTCGACGCGCATCATAAAATTGAAGATTAAGAAACTAATTGAAGAAGAAGATTCGCATAATCCTATTACTGACGATCAGGTAGTAAAGATCCTGGCTAAGGACGGAATAAAGTTATCGCGCCGAACAGTCGCGAAGTATCGCGATCAAATGCAAATCCCCGGTTCGCGCGAGCGTCGCGCCGTTGTTTAACGCCCCTCTAAGCACGACGCGAATCAAGTTTTAGTAATTAACTGTTGTTGCGTTAGCCTGACGGTCTTGGGTCTGGTTGGCGCATTTGTATCTTTGTCATCGGTTTTTTCGAGGAGGGAGCGACTGATGAAATTTGAATATACGGGCAGACATGTGGAAGTTTCCCCGGCAATCCGGCGTCATGTGGAGGACCATTTCAAGAAACTCGATCATATTTTCAACGGCGACAGCACACTCAACACGCATGTAGTGATCGACGTGGAAAAGAATCGCCAGATCGGGGAAATAATTGTTAACTGGCGTGAACACACCTTGACGGCCAAGGACACCAACGCCGACATGTACATGGCGCTGACACGGGCCATGGCGAAGATCGAAAAGCAGGCAGTTAAACTCAAAAAGAAGATTATCGACAAAAGGCACAGTGGAAAATCAATTGGTCGAGTGGCGCCGCAACCTGACGGCAATCTCGAAGCGACGCCGCGCCCACCGCGCATCATCAACGCGCGTCGTTATGCAGTGAAACCAATGACCGCCGAAGAAGCGGCCCTGCGTTTGTCAGAAGAACCGGATCAGTTTTTAGTATTTCGCGACGCAGACACGTCGCGACTGGGCGTGATTTATAAACGCAACGACGGCAACTACGGCCTGATCGAGCCATAACGCTGAGGTGTGATAGCACCATAAAACGCCGAAGGCGTTCGCTAATTTCAGCCCGAGGTTGGAGCGCAGCGAGGCGTTGCCTCAAAAGTCATCTTGAAGGCCACAAAGAGGCACACAAGACACAAATGAATTCTTAGCGATAGAGGTAATCCTTAATGTTTTAGTCATTTGCGCTTTTTGTGCTGTTTTGTGGCCTACTCTCTGTCATTGAAAACGGACTTTTGAGGCAAAGCCGCGCAGCGACAACCCTGGGATCAAAGTTAGATAATGTATAAACCCTCCTAAGGAACTACGACGTCGCGACCAGTAGGAAGCCGAGCCGACGAGCTTTTCGTTCGAGGGCTTTGAGCATCGCAACTCTGAATTTCGCTTGATACTGTTCCGCTCCGATATCGATGTAATCTTCGCCGTATTTGAGCATGCGATAAATGAGCCGCGCCAATTTATGGGCGGTGGCGGTAATTGCTATGCGCGAGTCACAACGGGCGCGCATGCGGCGTGCATAAGCACCGAGCGCACTCTTACTGTTGAGTAGGCTTTGCGCACACATGCGCAACGCCCTGGCTACGCGATTGATCACCTTGCGCGTGCCGCGGCGCAGCACTTTGCCGCCACTGATTTCATTGTTGGGACAAAGACCTAACCAGGAAGTGAATTGCGCTTCGGTGGGCCACTTTTTACAAACGTCCAGGCCCAACTCAGCCACAATCAGTTGCGCCGTAGCTTCATTCACGCCATCGATGCGGGTTAGATCTACACCCAGAATGCGGTAAAGCTCAGCCTGACTATCAAACGGAATCGGGTTATGTTTGGAGCGGGCCTTGCGCTTGAGAGTGGCTAGCGGGGCCAATGCCGCTGGGGCCGAGGTTTCGAGGCTCTGCATCTCGCTGAAGATGGCGCCATCACATTCAGCAATCTTCTGCTGATGATAGTCGTAGAGTTCTACTGCTTGCCGCAGAGCGAACAAGTGTTCGGCCCGATAATCGCCCTCTAGTGACTTAGCGATCTTGGTGATATCGCTCTTCACCCGGCGGTCCTTTAAGCCAGCCAGTTTCATGCGATCACGTTCCCCAGCGAGAATGGCACGCACAATCGTCATCCCCGTGGCTCCGCTTAGCTCACTGATTACCTGGTGCAACTTAATGTTCATCTCTGTTAAGGCCTTCTGCATTTGTTGCACCTGACGGCTGGCGCTCTGGATCAACCGCTCGCGCTGTCGCATATAACTACGCAAAACACAGATCTTCGCCTCCGGGCGAAAAGAGCTGGTTAGCAAGCCAAAGCTCTCCAGTTGTTGCAGCCATTGACAGTCCTGCACATCACTCTTGCGTCCTGGCACATGCTTCACGTGTCGTGCATTTACCAGCCTCACTTTGAAGCCATAGGCTTCCAGTATTTGATACAGCGGAATCCAATAGACACCGGTGGACTCCATGGCTACTGTCTGCACTCCACATTGCAACAGCCAGCGTGCCAAGGCATGAAGATCTTCAGTGAAAGCGCCAAATCGTCGCACTGCTTCTGTATCTCGATCCGGCGGTACGGCGACATAGTGTTCGCTGGCGCCCACATCAATGCCAGCGGCATTAGCATTCAGCAACGGCCATGCCTGACTAACTCCGCGGCGCTTCTTCTTCATCTCAGATTGCTTCTTAATGTTTTTCGTCATAGCATCCTCGCACGTTGAAGTGGATGCGTTGCGGCCCGGAGGCGATCGTTGGAAAATCTCCTAAGCGGGATAGACACTGAGCCAATCAGGTCTTCACCAATGTGACCATCGCCAGTCTCCGGAACCATGCTGAAAGACGGGTACTTAACACCATTGGGTTCTCGGTCTTAGCTTGCCGCAACGCGTCTTGCTTTTTTACCTCGCCTCCCGCTGCGAATGCTATGTTCCTTTTAATTGACAACGCGGGCTGCCCGCGTCGTTTGCTGAAAGGGTTTCTTTCGAAGCGAACCCTTTCAGGGTAAATGAATTTGATTTGGATGGTTCCCGGGGTTCTCGCTGTGCTCGAACCCCGGGCTGAAATTAGCCAACGCCTTCGGCGTTGACCACTTAATCAACGAACGCCAAGGATGTGTACTGCCCAGACGATACAATCGCCTTGCGACAGGTAACGCACCCGATAACTCATGCCACCGCCGGCGGCAAGAAATCCGCCACTCCCAAACACATCAGTATGAGTGTCCCAGAGCTTGTTCAGCGGTTCGCCATCATAACCATTCCAGTCTGAATCTCGATTTAGTCCTGCAACGTCGCCCTTGATCTGAATTGAACCCGCTGTGACCGGGTTTTCGATCCAGGTTCGCTCATCGGTGATTCCAGGGATCGCTCGCAGACCGCAGTTCGCAGCGCCGACCTGGCCATCAGCGCCGATCCGGCTGTGCTTCAGATTAGGAAGGGCGCCGTTGATCGCAGGCAGCGTCGCGTGCGTAACTGAATGTGGACCAGAGAACATTCTGGGTCCAAGTGAAACATAAATTTGCGCCGCTCGCGGAATGCAGGGGTTGGTATAAAACACAATCAAGCTTGCGCCTTCAGAAAGCGGAAGGGCATTGCCTGGTCCGGCGCAGTTGCCGTCGCCCCAGGGACAGCGACCGTTGGTGATCGCACTCCTTAAACCTTTCACGCGATAGTCGCCGTTTATGCCCGCAACAATCTGCGGGGTAACGTTGGCGAGGTAGCCAAAGTACTGGCCGGCTGGATTCCAGCACGGTTGAGTGGTCGCGCCATACAGGCCGCCATTGAAGGTTGCGCCGACCGCGCAGTCTGGTCCAAACCCGACCGGGAACGGATTGAGCGGTGCGGGCGCAATTTCACCCCACACTAGAACCGCACTCAATAATGTCGAGCCGGGGGGAACGCCACGCAGTCGAATGACGCCGCCGCCTGAGTTTCTGGTTGCCACGCCGGCGACTACGTGATCGATGCCACCGGGTAACGGAATTGGTACATGCCTGAACGAAACCGGAAGTTTACTGGTAGAGACTGACTCGGTGTCGCCGTTCTGTTCTGCCACGGCGCGCCTCTCGACTTCGTCTGCATCGAGAAAGAGGTCAACATCTGTTTGCGCTGACGTCTCGGCGGCGGGGACCTTACTGAGGCCGTCGGTCTGCGAGTCAATATCATCCTGAGTTTGAGTTTCAACTCTCTGCGCGGAAACCGGTTCTGAGCCGACACCAATCGGGTTGTAGTTGATTGTACTCATGGTCGTGAGTGCAAGAACAAGTAGCACTACCACGATCGAAATTAGCCTGTGAATTCGCATTTTGAAGTTCTCCTTTCTGGCACACGTGTGCGTGTACCTCACTCGACGAGCCCTTGCTCTTTTGAGTGATGTTGGTTGAGGAACCATTCAGACGAACGTTCGCCTGAGTGAGTCTTCGGGGTTAAGAGTTAGTTCATGTACATGCGACTTACTTCTGACTAATGCGGGCTAACCTGTGATCGAAGGGAGGAAAGAGTCCCGGTCTTGGACCACACCGACCGAAGGGACTTTTTCTTTATGGGCGAATGAGGGCGGTAAGGTATACCGATCGATCGGTGAATACAACAGATCTTAGTAGGCTGTTTTTGCTATTCGTTGGCGAGTTTTCTTTGTCTATCGTTGCGCCGCCGCGCCGCCGCGAGAGAAAACTACCTGGTAAGTAGCGCGCGAATGATTTCTCACGCGGCGGCGCAACGACGCAGCGAAAACCTAAGCTACCGCAACATTCTCCCCGCGTAGTAAACTGGCTCACCAGATGCCCGCGTCAACCACAAACGAGCCCCCTGTCAGGAACAACATCCCCGACATCGTAATCATCACCGGTTTGAGCGGCTCGGGTATGTCGTCTGCCACCAACGCTTTTCAGGATCTCGGATACTTCTGCGTTGATAATCTTCCGATCACCCTGCTCCCGACTTTTGGTCGCCTCGTTACCGACGACGACGAAGGAATCCGGCGTGCCGCGCTCGTGATCGATATTCGCGAAGGCCGATTTTTGGCCGACTTCGACAAACAACTAAAAGCGTTGCGTGCTTCAGGCTTAAAAGTCAGCGTGTTGTTCTTTGAAGCATCTGACGACGTTCTGCAGGCGCGTTTCAGCGAGACACGTCGCCCGCATCCCGCTGAGAAAGGGCAGGGACTGCTGGTTGCGATCAGGGCAGAACGCCAGGCCATGGCACGCATCCGGGCGCACGCGGATCAAATCATTGATACTTCGGAGCACACCGTTCATTCGCTGCGCAGTTTTTTACTCCAGCGTTTCAGCTTCGATCGCAAAGGCGCACCGATGCGAGTGCAGGTGATGAGCTTTGGTCACAAGTATGGTAACCCCGGCGATCTGGAATTATTGTTTGACGTCAGGCATCTGCCCAATCCGCACTTCGTTCCCGAACTGAAACCATTGTCAGGTCACGACTCGCGGGTGGTGAAATATCTTCGTGCGGATGACGAAGTGAAAGAAACATTGAAGCGGTTTACGGATTTGCTTTCCTACCTGTTGCCGCTCTACAAACGAGAAGGCAAATCATACGTAACGGTCGGAATCGGTTGCACTGGCGGCCGGCATCGATCGGTAATGATTGCCAACGCCCTCGCTCGTGCTTTATGCCGTTCCGGCTTCGACGCGCATGCGTCGCACCGTGATGTGCGAAAACAGAACCGCCACCGGTAAACACATCTGTGTAGCCTGTGGAACGAGGATCGAAAGATGACAGATACCAAAAGAGTTGCAGGCGTTATCGTAACTCACGGTCATCTCGCCGGCGAGTTGCTCGCCGCTGCTGAGATGATCGTTGGACCAATTTCACATATCACCGCTGTTTCGATTGGCTGGCATGACGACGTGGAGGCTGCACACGATGAAGTGCAGCGTGCGATCACGCGCGTGTCTCAAGGGAGCGGGGTCTTGCTGCTGACGGACATGTTTGGCGGCACCCCAACCAACATCGCCTCCATGTTTCTTGAAGAGGGATCCACCGAAGTCATCACCGGAGTAAATCTTCCGATGGTGATCAAACTCGCCACCGCTACTGATGAAGACTCACTGGCGGAACTGGCGCGCAAGCTTTGCGAGCAGGGACGCCAGGGAATTTACAACGCCGGAGCATTGCTCGCCGCGCCGCCTAAAACCGGAGCTGACTGAAAGTGGCTGAACGCAGTGTCCACGTCTCCAGCCGCCTTGGGCTTCACGCACGCGCCGCTGCCAACCTGGTTCGCGTGGCCAGTCAATTCCAAAGCAGTCTGACCTTGTATCGTCTCGACGGCAAAGCCGAAGCCGATGCGAAATCTATCCTCAGCATTCTTACACTCGCAGCCAGTCGGGGCACTGACCTGAGAATTGTTGCCGAAGGCGTTGATGAACAGCAGGCGCTCGATGCTGTAGTCGGTCTCTTCTCGCGCGACTTCGATGAGACGGAAAAAGCCGATGGCGATCGATTTATCCGTGCGACGCATGAGTTGCGATGCAAAGGGCTGGGAGTGTCGGACGGGATCGTCATCGGGCGGGTACTGCGGTTACAGGAAGGCACACACGACGTCTATCGCGCCGAGATTGCCGAAGGCGATCTGGAACGAGAGACGCTCCGGTTTCGTGCCGCCGTCAGACAATCGCGCCGGCAACTCGAGGCGATCAAGGATCGGGCGGAAAAGGAGTTGGGGCGCGGTCATGCTTATATCTTCGACGCCCATTTGCTTTTCCTCCAAGACGCAAAACTTACTCGCGATGTGGAAGATTACATCGTCAAGGAACACTCAAATGCCGAATGGGCGGCGAAAGTTGTGGGTGATCGTCTGCTGTCGATCTACACGCAGATAAACGACGAGTATTTGCGCGAGCGAGGTTCTGATATCGAAGACGTGATTCAGCGTCTGCTGGCAAATTTAACCGGCGAAGGTCCTAAGTATCCGAACCTTTTGGAAGATTCTGTAATTGTTTCGACTGATTTACTGCCGTCAACCATCGCCGAACTCAATCTCAATCATGTGAAAGCAATCGCCACTGACGCGGGTGGTTGGACATCGCACATGGCAATTATTGCCCGCGGTTTGGGACTGACGGCAGTGGTCGGGCTGCGCGATTTTTATCAGCGAACGCGAACTGGTGATCGAGTGGTAGTTGATGCGCGCCGCGGCGATGTGATTCTGCATCCGTCTGAAGAAACACTCGAACAATATCGTTTTACTGTTAGCGAACCTGGTCCAACGCCTGTCTTAACCGAAGTAGTTGACTGTGGACCAGTCTTGACTCGCGACGGTGTGGAGATCTCGTTGCGAGCGAATGTTGAGCTTCCGACTGAGTTCCATGCGGTTCGTGATTTTGGCGCGTGCGGGGTGGGATTGTTTCGTTCTGAGTTTCTCTTGTCGCGCCCGGGGCTGATGACGTCGGAAGAAGAGCAGTTTGAAGTTTACAAGGCGTTGGCTGCCGCGGCAGGAGAGTATGGCGCAATCGTTCGACTGTTTGATGTCGGTGGCGAATACGCACCGGATCTGAAGGAACGCGAACGTAATCCGGCGCTGGGACTGCGCGCGGTTCGTTTTAACCTGCGTCATCGACATATCATGCGTACGCAAGTGCGCGCAATTCTGCGGGCAGCCGCCGCCGGAACCTTGAGCCTGGTTATACCGATGATCGCGGATGTCGCTGACGTTCGGCTTGCGAGGGGTGTGATCGACGAAGAGCGCTACCGTTTGCTGGCAGAGAATACGCCGTTTGCGGAGGTGAAGATTGGAGCCATGATTGAGGTGCCCTCGGCTGTTTTAACGGCCGAGAAAATTGCGCGAGAGGTAGATTTTTTCGAGCTCGGCACGAACGATCTGGTCCAATATACACTTGCAGTGGATCGTGGAAACGACAAGGTGTCCGAATGGTTCCGCACGTTGCATCCGGCAGTGCTTTTCGGAATCAACCGCACTTTGGAGGCGGCACGTGCGGCAAAGCTTCCGGTGATTGTTTGTGGTGAAATGGCTTCGACGCCGGCCTATGCCGTGTTGCTGGCCGGACTGAATGCTACCGATCTCAGCATGATCCCGGCGATGATTCCACGCGTGAGGAATGTGCTTTCGCAAATCAAGGCGAGCGACGCGCGTGAGGTCGCGCTGAAGTGTCTCGATGCCGCCACTGCCGATGAAGTTGAAGAACTCGTGCGGATCGAGTTCAAAACGCGTTGGCCGGAACTCTTTCCACCGAATGCACTGCCGCAGCCGGCCAGTTGATTACAGATGAAGCAACTCGTCAACGTTCTGATCGCTAAATCGATCCTGGAGACAGTTCTGGTCGGGACGATCGCGGTCGTCGTTTATCTAAACGCGTTTCCGCCGACGTTTCATGGTTGGGGTGAAGCGGTGACGGGATCGAAGAGTATTGCCGGGTGGGTGGTGAGTAGTGCTGAGCCGTGGCGTCGAGTTGAGGTGCAATTGTTTGTTGATGGGAAGTTGATGGGAACGCAGGTGGCCCATATCTCACGCCCTGACCTCGTGACGGCCGGATGGGCCAAAGACGAATGGCACGGATACAGTTTTGTTGTTGACGGACTTGGACCAGGGATGCACGAGGCGAGAGTTTACGCGCTGCATGCGAGTCGGGATGGTGAAAGATATACGTTGCAGATGTTGGGAGATCCGATCAGGTTTGAAGTGAATGCGGATGGGAGTTGGAAGATTGTTCTCGCGGCGGCGCAACGGCGCAGCGGAAAAACGCCGTGTCTTGCGCTGCGCCGTTGCGCCGCCGCGAGAGAGATCTCCATTTGATATGCAGGACCAGGAAGCAATCAAGCCCTCGACGCTCGCCGCCTGGGAAATCCTCTCAGTCTTCATCTCGTGTTTGATCGCTGAATGGGTCGTGCTCGCGTTCATCGGCACGAACAAAATCGCCCTCGCGATTCCGATCCTCCTGGCCCTCGGCTTGATGATCTACTCACATCGCGTTTATGGCGAATCGCTTCATGACCTCGGCTTCCGCTTCGACAACTTCGTTCCTACCATCAGATTGTTGATTGTTCCGACGATCGCTGTACTGGCGTTGATCCTGTTTGTCTCCGGCTTCTTTCTAGACGGCTATCTCGCGGAGAAACCTTTTCGCGGGCGCTTCCTGCTTCTCCCGTTTTGGGCGTTGTTTCAGCAATATGCTTTGCAGGGATTTCTGAATCGACGTGCCCAGGTAGTATTTGGTAAAGGCTGGAAAAGCGTGTTGCTGGTGGCATTACTATTTGCCGCCGTGCACCTGCCAAACCCTTTATTGTTCATACTTACATTTATCGGCGGGATAATTTGGGCAAGCGTTTATCAAAAAGAGTCAAATCTCTTTGCCCTCGCGCTATCCCACGCAATCGCGTCAATCACGGTCGCACTTTCGATTCCCTCGCAATGGACAAACAGCCTGCGCGTGGGCTTCAAATACTTTGGCTAAATGCTCATTTACGCTGACTATACCCGTTGAACCTCGTTTGCTATAATCCCCGAGCCTTGCAAGAGAACAGGTCGGGCGGTCGCTGCCGGCGTTAGCCGGGAGAGGAAAGTCCGAACACTACAGGGCAGCGAGCCCGCTAACGGCGGGGCGCCTGGCGGTTTTTACTGCTGGGCGACGACAAGTGCAACAGAAAGCAAACCAGCCCAGAAACGGGTGATGGGTGAAATGGTGCGGTAAGAGCGCACCGGCGCGTATGGTGACATGCGCGGCCAGGCAAACTCCTCGCGGTGCAAGACCAAATAGGGAGGCGTCAAAAGGGCTGCCCGCCCGAAGCGAACCTCGGTTCGCTACGACCTCCGGGTAGGTCGCTGGAGCCAGTCGGTAACGGCTGGACTAGATGAATGATCGCCACTTCGATTTCAATCGAAGTACAGAATTCGGCTTACAGACCTGTTCCACATTTGCAGGGTCGATTTCTCCACCAAAATCAGTGAGGCGTATAGATGGCTAATCGCAAAGGGGTATTTATCGGCGCTTACGTTCCTAACCACCTGAAGGAATCTCTACGCCGTCGCGCGGCTGCGGAGCATCGCACGCTCTCGCAGGAGATCACGCGTATCCTTGAGGAGGCTGTGCATGGCCGCGGGCTGCCGGCGGGAAGTATCGATCGTCGCGTAAAAGAGTCGCAACCAAGACGTCGTGCATCTGATCCGATGCCGCGCCGTCGCGCCCAGGATGAGCCTTACGGAAGCGGCTCTGGCGAACGTTCGTAAACAGGATTACAGTATCGTCCTGTGATTAAGTACCTGATCATTGCCGCGTTAGTCAGTATTATCTTTGTACTGATCTACTCACGCATCAGACCTTATCTCAAGCTCATTCAGAAAGTTGTAAATTCGCTAAAAGTCGTAGCGGAGATCAATACCGACAACGTTTCGCAGCCGAAGACGCCGTCGCGAAACAAGTTGGTGCGGTGTGAACGGTGTGGTACGTGGATTCCGGCCGAGCGCGCGTTGAATCTCAATGCGGGGTTGGCGACGTTCTGTTCCACGGAGTGTATGGCGCAGAAGCCGGAGACGGAGCAGCGGAAGATCGCGGGTTGAAAGAGATTTTCTCACGCGGCGGCGCAACGACGCAGCGACAAACGCGGAGAAAACATGAGCAAGATTTCGTTGCGTCGTTGCGCCGCCGCGTGAGAAAACTTCCTCAGGCGCTCTTCGGCACGACGTTCCCGGCCTCACGAATTCCCCTATCGGTATTTGTAATCCACAGCATCACCAGTCCCACTACAAAGAAAAAGATCAACGACAGCAACGCCATCCGGTACGATCCGGTGCGTGCGATGACGATGCTGAACAACAGCGGTCCCATCCACGAGGTCCCGCGCTCCGACACCTCATACAACCCAAAGAACGCCGACTCCTTACCCGCTGGAATCATTCGCGCGAAGAGTGATCGCGACAGTGCCTGCGATCCACCCAGCACGATCGCGATCGCTGCCGCCATCACCCATGCCTCTGTCACGGTATCCAGAAAGCGGTTGGCATAGATCACGATTCCTGACCAGATCACGAGCGATACGATGATCGCGTTCTTCGTCTTAATGAGATAAGCGATCCGTTCAAACAGCAGCGCGCCTCCCACCGCCACGAATTGGACCATGACAAAAATCTTCAGCAGAAACTCGGGGTTGCCACCCGGAAACAACTCCTGCTCGAGAAACGCACTCGACGCGAAAACGACCGTTTGAATACCGTCGTTGTAGATCAGATATGCAATCAGATAACGCGCCGTTATCGGTAAGCGCCGCAATTCCTTAAACGTACTTGCGATTTCCGAGAAGCCGGCAGCAATATAACCTCGGCCCGTAGGCAGTTGCTTCGTGCTCGGTCTCGAGCGCAGCAGAAAGAATGTAATAACTGCAAACCCGCCCCACCATAAACCTGCTGAAAGCAGCGACAAACGCACGGCCAGCCCGGTGGACATCCCCAACGATTCTGCATTCGTTACCAGCAGCAGATTGAAGACCAGAAGAATGGCGCCGCCGAGATAACCATAGGCAAAGCCGCGACTCGAAACCTTGTCTGCCTGATCCTCAGTCGTGATCTCCGGAAGAAAAGCGTTATAGAAAACGAGTGCGGCGCCGAAGCCGACATTGGCGACGATAAACAGCACACCTCCCAGCAGGTACAGATCGTCTTTAACGAAAAACAGCAGACAGTTGGCGATGACGGCGATGTAGCAAAATACCGCCATCAAGCGTTTCTTGAGATCCGAATAGTCGCCCAGCGCGCCGAGGATCGGCAGGAGAAATACCTGCGCCCCTACCGAGATCGAAACGCACAGAGTCGGTAACGATTTCGCGGTGACAGCGCCAAGTGGACCAAGATCCAGCACCACGCCATTCTCTCCGACAGCCGTTTGGGCCAGGCGCGTGATGTAAGGACTGAAGAGCGCTCCGACCACAGTCGTGTAAAAGGCGGAGTTGGCCCAGTCGTACATCTTCCAGCCGAAGAGTTCGCGGGGATTATTTTTATCAATGGTGGCGGGAACAGCGTCTTCAGCCGTCTTCGTCATGAAGTAGACCACGCTCGCGATACAGATTGAGCTTGTTATGGAGTGTTTTCAAACTGATGCCCAGCAATTCAGCGGCACGGGTTTTATTGTTTTTGGTTTTCTGAAGCGTGCGCATGATCATCTGTCGTTCCACTTCTTCGAGTGGCGTGCCGACAGGCAGCGTCAACGTGTCCTCGTTACGCAAACGCTCGCGCTGTTCGATCGGATACGGAGCAAAGTGGTGGCGTTCAATCTGATCGCCCGAGCAGATAATCACCGCGCGTTCGACGACGTTTCGCAGTTCGCGGACATTGCCTGGCCAGGAGTGAAACTGTAACGCTTCGAGTGCGGCCGGGGTCAGGAAACGCGCCGGGCGATTGTGTTTTTCAGCGAGCTGATGCACGAGATGCTGTGCAAGCAGCGGTAAGTCTTCTTTTCTTTCCCGCAACGAAGGCAATTGAATGCCGAAGACGTTGAGACGATAAAGCAGATCGCTGCGCAACTTACCTTCGGCAACGGCCTGATGCGGAAGACGATTCGTGGCCGCGAGCAGTCGCACGTCAACCGGAATCTCGCTGTGACCGCCGAGCCGTCTGACGGCGCGCTCTTCGATCACGCGCAGGAGTTTCGCCTGAAGCAACGCCGGCATTTCGCCGATCTCATCCAGTAGCAACGTGCCTGAATCTGCGAGTTCAAAACATCCCTGGCGACGTGAAGCGGCGCCGGTAAACGCGCCTTTCTCATGGCCAAAGAGTTCCGATTCCATCAACGACTCTGGGATGGCGGAACAGTTGATGGCGACGAACGGCTTTTCGTTACGCGGACTCATTTTATGAATCGTGCGTGCTACGAGTTCTTTGCCGGTGCCTGACTCGCCCGTGATCAAAACAGATGCGGATGACGGCGCGACCTGTTCGATCAGCGTGTAGATCTTTCTGATTGACTCTGAAGTTCCGACGAGTTCACCGTAGGCGTCGCGATCCTGAAGCGGTGTAGACATCGGCGTCAGTTTAACATAGCCACAGATTAAGGCTGATCAGGCTATTTCATGTAATAGCCGGCGATCGCCTGGGCCAACGCTTCGGTATTGAATGCTTCTGGTTGGATGTCGACGCTTAATCCGTATTCCGTTGCCGTGGCGGCGGTGACTGAACCGATGCAGGCAACCACCACGCCCGGTATGGTTTTACCGAGATCGTGAGTGTCGAAGAGTTTGGCGAGATTCTTGATCGTTGACGGGCTGGTGAAGGCGATGCAGTCGCCACTGCCGGCGAGCATTGCCGCAAGCTTGCCGCGATCGAAGTCTTCAGGAACAACTGTTTGATAGGTCGTCACGACATCGACACGAGCGCCTGCCTGTTCCAATGATTTAGGTAAGTGTTCGCGGCCGATGGCGGCGCGCGGCAAGAGTATGTTGAGACTCTTTAGTTGGGCTTCGCCGCCGAGAAATTCGGTAAGCGCTGCGTAAACTCCTTCCGCGGTCGATTGCGAGGGAACGAGGTCGACGTGAACGTGTGCGTCGTGGAGTTTTTCAGCGGTGCGTTGGCCGATCGCGCACACGCGGATGTCGTCGAGGTCTTCGATCTTCAGATTGCGATCGAGGAGACGTTTGAGAAAAAATTCGACGCCGTTGGTGCTGGTGAAGATGAGCCAGTCGTAGCCGTAGAGATGTTCCAATGCTTCGTCGAGGCGGTCGTAATTGTCGGGTTCGCGGATCTCGATAGTGGGACAGAGGATAACTTTGGCGCCGTAGTTTTCGAGGAGCGTCGTGAGTTCCGCAGCCTGCGAAGCCGCACGCGTGACCACAACCGTCCGTCCCTCGAGTGGTTTGTTCATGATCAATAAATTTGCGGGCGACATCGTAGGGGCGGCCCTCCGTGGCCGCCCTTGCGTACGAACTTCTTGATTTCTCGAAAGGACGGCCAATCGAAGGAGTCCTCTATCGTATCGCTCCAGGTGAGACGATTTTGAGTTCCAGACTAGGGCGGCCACGGAGGGCCGCCCCTACGGTCTCGCTCTAGTAGTCGTGCTCCAAGTTTGGCACCTAGCGATTCAGCGTGGTTGGAAGACCCTGATAACGAATCACGCAGGATCTCGGAGCCGTCCGGTTGAGCGACGAGGCCGTCGATGTGAATCCGATCACCGTCAATCACCGCGTGGGCGGCGATTGGTAATTGGCACCCGCCACCGAGTGCGCGCAGGAATGAACGTTCCGCAAGACACGCAACACGTGTCACCGCATGGTCTAATTTTTCCGTTGCTGCAACCGTGAACTCATCGTCAGCGCGTGTTTCGATCGCGATCGCACCCTGTCCGACTGCCGGCAGCATTTCGTCAATCGACAGCCGAGCGCTGATCCGATCCTGCAAGCCGAGCCGCAACAAACCCGCCGAGGCGAGGATTACTGCATCATATTGTCCCTCGTCGAGCTTCCGAATGCGTGTGTCTACGTTGCCACGCAGATCGTTAACTACAACGTCGCTTCGTAAAGCCTTGAGCTGTGCTAGTCTCCGCTGACTCGACGTCCCCACCACGGCATTCGCCGGCAACCCTGCAAGTGACGCATGTTCCACCGCCAGATTCGAACGCAGCACTAACGCATCACGCGCATCTTCACGTTCACAGATCGCACTGATCGCCAGACCATCGGGAAGGATTGTCGGTAAATCTTTCAGCGAATGAACCGCGATATCGATACGGCTGTCGAGTAGTGCCTCTTCAAGCTCTTTGGTAAACACACCTTTGCCGCCGATTACGGAAAGCGGCTCGGTTTTTACGTCGCCGGTAGTCTTGATGATCTCGATCCGCACATCGATCTGCGGGTTCAACTCGAGTAAACGCAGTCGGGCTTGTTCCGCTTGCCAGAGTGCCAACTTGGAACCACGCGAACCGATTACGAGAGTACGCGCCATCGATGCTTACTCCTCGAGATCGAACGGATCCTTCGGGATTTCACTCTGGTCGGTCTCGTAAAAGTGGCGCATTTGGTTGAGGATTGGATGTGAGATCTTGTTTACCGTGGAGATAAGCAACGATTCAATCGCGGTTTCCTGATCTTTCGTGAGGGGACCGAGACGTTTGCGTTGCCGCGCCAGCTCAGCGCGTGCGAGATCCTGAAAGTTTTGTCGCATAGCCCCGATACTTGGACCAATATCCATCAAACGAAGCTTTTGCTGAAACTGCATCACTTCTGACTGCACGATCAACTCCGCGCGCTCTGCTTCGCGCTCACGCTCGCGAATGTTTGAAGAAATAACCGACTCGAGATCGTCGATATCAAACACAAACACGTTCGGGATGTTGCTGACAGCCGGATCGATATTTCGCGGCACGCTGATATCGATAAAGCAGGTCGGCCGGTTCCGGCGTCGCTTGAGTGCCTTGCGTGTTCGTTTCTCGGTGAGCACGTAATCCGGAGCGCCCGTGGAACAGATCACCACGTCGGCTTCGCGAAGCACCTGGTCCACCTGGTCCAGCCGCACCGTAGTGGCGCCAAATTCAGCCGCGATTTGCCGGGCCGTTTCTTCCGTGCGATTGGCGATGACTACTCGCGACACGCCGGCGTTCACAAGATGGCGGGCGGAAAGTTCGGCCATCTCGCCTGCGCCGATCAATAACACGGTGCAGTCTTTGAGCGAGTCGAAGATCTTCTTGCCGAGTTCGACTGCCATGTAGCTGAGCGAAACGGCACTGGCGGCGATTCCGGTTTCACTCCTGACGCGTTTAGCGACGCGAAATGTGTGATGGACGAGGCGGTTGAGGACGCGGCCGACGGTGCCGGCCTCAACGCCAAGCGCGTATGCGTGCCGGACCTGCCCCAGCACCTGAGGTTCGCCGACGACCATTGAATCGAGCGACGAGGCGACGCGAAACAGGTGGCGCACCGCTTCTTCATTCGTGTGGCTATATAGATGTCGTTCGAGAAAACCGTCAGGCAAGTTACCGGAAGTATCCAGAAACTGCTTGATGCGCCCGGCGCCAAATTCGAGTTGATCGCTGGCAGTGGCGCCGAGAATCTCGACGCGGTTGCAGGTGGAAACGATTAGTCCTTCACGCACGACTTCGCCATCGACGAGCTGGCGCAGACCGTTGGCGCAGGCTTCGTCGCTGAAGGCGAGTCGTTCGCGGATCTCGACCGGAGCAGTTTTATGATTGACTCCGATGAGCAGAATAGACATTTGCCGGCTCAAAAAGTTCGTAGTGCTGTTGAATTTGTCTCACGCAGCGGCACGGCGACACAGCGGAAAACCGCAACGAAATTCAGGCAGCGTGTTTTCATGGCGTCGCTGCGCCGCTGCGTGAGAAATCTTTTTCTCAACCAAACACGTGATAACTATCGAGAAACCTCGTCCCAAAAAACGTCAAAAGCACAAGTGCAAATCCTACGACACCCAGCCAGGCCGCACGGCGCCCGTGCCAACTGGCCGTCATACGGTAAATCGTCAGGACAAAATAAAGCGTCCATGTTAGTAACGCGAAAATTTCCTTCGGATCGTTGCGCCAGAACCGGCCAAAACGTGACGACGACCACATTACGCCGGTAGCGATTCCAAGTGTCAGTAACAAAAGACCAAGGGCAGCGGCGCTGGTTGCCAGTTCGTTAACGGTCGTCAGTGATGGGAGGCGGTGAAAGATGGCGCCGAACGTTTTCAATCTGAGTTCGCGTTCCTGAAGAAGATACATCACACTGGCCATAAAGACGATAAAAAATGCAGCGTAGGCGAAGATTAAAAGCGTCGTGTGAACCGGGAACAACCAGGTCGCCGAGAATGTGGCCGGCGCATTTGGCGAATTACCGCCGATGAGAAAAGCAAAGAGGGTCAGCACCGAAATCAGCGGCATCGTAAAAGCGCCAACTGCTTGTGCCCGATAGCGATAAAGCGCGATTGAGTAAACGGCCACCAGCGCCCAGGCCAGGAACGAGAGAGCTTCGCGCAGTGAGAAGAGGGGGTAGTGACCGTCGATTACCCAGTCAGCGACGAGTGCGGCTGTGTGCAGGATGAAGCCGGCAGCAATCGACCACTCTGCCACGCGTTGCAGACTGCGGCGTTTGTTGACGAACGCCAGAATCGAATGGATTGCGGCGTTCAGATACGCCGCTAAGACTGCGAGCAGTAGAGATCTCATCGAGAGAAGGCATTTTAGGACAAAGCCACGAAGAAGCACAAAAGACACAAAAAGGGTAGTGTCTTGAATTGAATTCTCTCTGCGCTCCTCTGCGTAATCTCCGCGATCTCTGTGTTAGAGAGCTTCGTTCACGCAGAGAGCGCAGAGAGTGCAGAGATTACGCAGAGGCCGCGGAGAGAATTCATGCAGAGAGCGCAGAGAGTGCAGCGATTACGCAAAGGCCGCGGAGAGAATTCACGCAGAGAGCGCAGAGAGTGCAGCGATTATGCAGAGGCCGCGGAGAGAATTCACGCAGAGAGCGCAGAGAGTGCAGAGATTACGCAGAGGCCGCGGAGAGAATTCACGCAGAGAGCACAGAGAGAGCGCAGCGATTATGCAGAGGCCGCGGAGGTCATTACCTGAAATTAAGATAGTGCCCAAAAAGAAGTGACTAATGACTGGTCGAAAGCAAAGTATCCTTGTCGGAGTTTTGTGGTTAGTGTAGAGTGAACGAGGTTAAAAGGGGAGTAGGTCGCCCAGGAAAATGGGTCTGACGTGGTCGTCAACACGGTGCCTCGAAGGTGCCCGGCCCGTCGGGACAATCAAACAGCTCGACCAAGACCTTTTGTCGCTTAGTCCGTAAGCGCAGAAGGTTTTTCTTTTTGCGCCGGACATCACTCTGTCGCGCGAAAGGATCTTCATGGTCGAACTGTTTCCGTTTTCCGAGTACTGGTGGTTCTATCTCAGCTTCGTTGGTCTCGTAGTTTTGTTCCTCGCCGTCGATCTCGGCGTCTTCCATCGCAAAGCACACGCAGTAGGTTTTCGCGAAGCCGCGACGTGGAGCGCCATCTGGATTGCTCTCTCGGGGCTCTTTGTTCTCGTCCTCTACAACTTCGCGTTGTGGAAGTTTCCGCAAGATGCCCGCTTGATGGCTATACCCGGATTTGATCCGAGTCTCGCAGCCTCGCGTGTCTCGCTTGAGTTTCTTACCGGATACGTAATCGAGAAGGCCCTGTCGCTCGACAACATTTTCGTCTTCGTGATGGTCTTCTCGTACTTTTCGATTCCCGCGAAGTACCAGCATCGCGTGTTGTTCTACGGAATTCTGGGCGCGCTCGTGTTTCGCGCCATCTTCGTGGCCGTTGGGGCAGCGCTGATGCAGTATCACTGGGTGGTGATCGTGTTTGGTCTGTTCCTGATCTTTACGGGGTTGAAGATCTTTCTGGCCAAGGAGAAGCCCGTCGATCCGGAAAAGAATCTCCTGATCAAACTACTGCGCCGGATCATGCCGATAACGCACGAGTTACGTGATGGAAAATTCTTCACGACGCTCAACGGACGCCGTTACGCCACGCCTTTGCTGGTAGCGTTGCTGTTCCTCGAAGGTACAGACATCATCTTTGCAGTCGACTCAGTTCCCGCAATCTTCGCGGTGACCAGTGAGCCGATGATTGTCTTTACATCAAACATCTTCGCAATCCTCGGACTGCGAGCGCTTTTCTTCATGCTGGCCGGAGCGGTCGACAAGTTCTATCTGCTCAAATATGGACTTGGGGCGTTGCTGGTGTTCGTCGGATTGAAGATGGTCTGGTTGAATCAACTGTTTGACGGCAAGTTTCCGATTGTGCTGTCGTTGATCATCATCTCGGCGATTATTCTGTTGTCGATACTGCTTTCACTCGCGTTTCCCAGGTCGCTGGAGGTAGCTCACGCGGGCGCGGATAAGAAACTGGAGTAGCAATAGTTTCAGGCAAACGTTATGCTGGCGTGCAACATCGTAGCCACGGATCTGCACTGATAAAAATACACACGGATTTCACTGACGAAATACAAATAAGGTCGATCGGTGTTTATCTGGTTTTCCACTCTGTACAATCCGTGGCCCGGAGGACTAAATGCGAGCTCCTGCATTGCGTGTTGCCTTTTCGCTTTGGCTGGTGGCAGCGATTGCGCTGACCTCGTCTTTTGCCCAGACCAAACCCGCAAATCAAAGGCCCCAGCCGCAGCCGAGTCCAACTCCGATGGAAGAGCCACAGGAGATGGAGATCCTCAAGACCGATACCGATCTGGTAACGGTTCCAGTCACAGCCACCGACCGCAACGGCACGTACATCACGGATCTTCGCAAAGAAGATTTTACGATTACTGAAAATGGCGTTCGCCACGAGGTCGCGTTCTTTGGCAAGGTGGCCGCGCCGTTTCATGTGGTGCTGCTGTTGGATACCAGTTCGAGCACGCGCGAGAAGTTACGTGGAATTCAGCAGGCGGCCTCTGTTTTTGTGGACCAACTGCAATCGGCTGATCGCGTGAAGGTTATTTCGTTTGACGACACGGTAAAAGACCTCAATGAGTTCACCAGTAATCGCTCGGTGCTGCGCGACGTGATCTTCAAAACCAGATCAGGCGATGGAACAAAGGTATACGACGCGATCGAAGTGGCACTGGGCGCCATTCGCAAGATACGCGGTCGAAAAGCCATTGTAATGTTCAGCGATGGCGTTGACTGGTACAGCGACCGCGCCAGTTTCGACGGTACGTTGCGTTGGCTCGATGAGGAAGGCGTGGTGGTCTATCCGATACGTTACGAAACACGCGCCACCACTGAAGCAATTGCTCGCGAACAGCAAGGAGGTAGTGCACACTTACCAACGATTGGCGTCATCCGTGAGCCTCCGCAAAGCGGCCGCACAGCCCCGACATTTCCCAGCGACAACACGATACCAACCACCACACAACGAACTGGGCCATTCGGATTGCCGCTGCCCGACGACATCATGCGGCGACGTCGTGAAGAGGAAATGCGACGGCAGCCTGGACCAGCTCCCAACGGTGATCCAACTGAGATACCGCCCGATCGCGATCGGGGTCCAAGTGTTCCGCGTGTACCTGGCTCAACTTCGCCGGCTCCCGGCGGTGGCCCGAACCCGCCAACTACCACTACCAAACCGAGCCCGTATCCGGAGGATTCGATTAAGAAGATGTTGGATATGGCTTACTTGAAAGCCGACAGCTATCTCCAGCAACTAGCCGAGAAGTCAGGCGGACGTTTGCTGCGAGCCGACACGCTCGGTTCATTGCCTGACGCGTTTGCGCAGATTGCTGCCGAGCTTCGCACGCAATACATGCTCGGCTATTACCCGCTCAACAAAGACAGAGACAACACCTATCGCACGATCAAAGTGACGACGGGGCGCAGCAACGTCATGATTCGCTCCCGCCCCGGCTATCTCGCCACAACTGCACCGTAGCCACGGATAACACGGATTGAAATCCCGATTTTCTTTTCCGTGTTCATCTGTGTTACAAAACTCACTCATGCCTGACCGTGCCGAAGCCTGGGAATTGTTGTGTGAATACACAAAGGGCGATAGTTTGCGTAAACACGCCCTGGCAGTCGAAGCTGCCATGCGTGCGTGTGCCAAACGTTACGCCGAAGGCCCCGCCGACGAAGACGAGTGGGGAATGGTTGGGTTACTTCACGACTTCGACTACGAGATGTTTCCCGCAGCCGATCAGCATCCTTTTACGGGGGCAAATATTCTTTGCGGGCGTGGTTATTCCGATCGCTTCATTCGCGCGATCATGGGCCATGCGACCTACACCGGCGTACCCCGAGACACCGACATGGCTCGAGCACTTTTCGCTACTGATGAACTCTGTGGTTTCCTTGTCGCGTGCGCACTTGTGAGACCTTCGCGTAGTCTCGACGACATAGAGGTTTCGTCAGTCAAGAAGAAGCTGAAAGACAAAGCATTCGCACGTTCAGTAAATCGCGACGATATTAGGCAAGGTGTCACGGAGTTGGAAGTGGACCTCGACGAACATATTCGTTTCGTGATCGACGCGTTGCGTCCGGTGCAGAAAGAGATCGGATTGAATTCGGTTGAGGGCTGAGTCAGGAAGCGATTTGTGGTCCAACAGGGGCAGGTGGCTCAACCCGGCGCGAACTGACTATCGAAGCACCGATCAAAAAGCCGAGGGTGAGCAAGGTTGTGAGAATGGCAGTTAGAAATGCCTGTGTTTTGCGTCTGCGAGCGGTGTGACGATAGACGAAAAAAGAAGCAAAGAAAGTGGTTGCGATTGGTAGTAAGAGAGTTGAGGTAACCAGCAGCCCGGGATTGGATAAAGTCTTCACTGAAAAGACACCTAACACGAGCGCAATGCAGGAACCGGCGCCCACAATCGCCGCTAATACCGAAGCAATTAGTACGAGCTTCAATCGCATCCGGGCAGGTTCCTTGTTCTAACGCTCGTCTGCAAATGCTCCTCCATGGCTGGTGGGAGAAAGGCGCCGCCAAGGATAACACAGGGACGGACCACAACACGGACTGAAATAATGATCACCAGAAACGCGCTGCTTTGGTTGTCCCGCCATGAGGGCCTGAAAGATTTTGCAACCGGCTTCAGCTATTTCAAAAAACTCACTACTCGCTTTGTGGCAGGCGACACCATAGATGAAACCATCCCATATATTCGTCAGATCAATGCAGAAAACTGTACGGCTTCATTCGATCACTTGAACGAATCCGTCGGCAGTGCTGCCGAAGCTGAACAGGAAGTTACAGAGTATCTGAACATCCTGAAGGCGATCGACGAGAAGCGCATTCGTTCCAACGTCTCCATTAAGCTCACGCAATTTGGTCTTGGTCTCGATCCGGAGTTGGCCTATCAGAACGCGCGTAAGGTCGTGCTCGATGCACACGAACGCGGCAACTTTGTTAGAGTCGACATGGAAGACTCGGCCGCTACGCAGGCCACGATCGATATTTTCAAACGACTCCGCGCTGAGTTTGATCTAAACACTGTCGGCATCGTGTTGCAGTCGTATTTGTACCGGACGTACGAAGACGCGCAGGAGTTGCTGAAAATTCCAGCTCGCATTCGCATCTGCAAAGGTGCGTACAACGAACCACCCGAAGTCGCTTTTCCTGACAAGAAAGATGTTGACGACAATTACGTCAAGGTGATGAAACTGTTGTTGAGCAGTGGTACTTATCACGGCATCGCGACGCACGATCCGAAGATGATTGACGCGACTATCGACTTTGCTACGCGTGAGGGAATCGGGAAAGAGAAGTTTGAGTTTCAGATGCTTTATGGGGTGCGCCGTGATCTTCAGCGACAACTCGCTCGCGACGGATTCAACATGCGAATCTATGTGCCTTACGGCAAACACTGGTATCCTTACTTCATGCGCCGGCTGGCCGAACGCCCGGCGAATGTTTGGTTCGTGCTAAAGAATCTGGCGAAGGGTTAACTAAACCGACAAATAAATGAGCGAATGGTTCTGGGTGATCTGGTGCATTCTGGGCGCGATACTGATCGTCGTCGAGATCTTCACGTCCGGATTCGTCTTGCTCTGGTTTGGTATCGGGGCATTGGCGGCTGCGTTTGCGGGTTTTGTTGGCGTTGACAGCCTGGTGATTCAGTTCATGATCTTCGCCGTGGTGTCGATTGCGTTGACAGCCGGTTCGCGAACGATCTTTCTCAACTACTTTTCGCGCGAGAAGACTGGAGATTCATTACGGAGTGGCGTCGATGCGTTGCCGGGGAAGGTGGGTACCGTTGTATCGTCCAGCAAAGGCGCACTGCAGGAGGGCGCGGTAAAGGTGTTTGGTTCGACGTGGACAGCGTATCCGGCACCAGGCGAACCACCGCTCGAAGCGGGTGAACGTGTTTGTGTGGAGAGCGTTGAGGGAGCGTCGATCTATGTGAAGCGTGTTGGTGGCGATCCTGAGTGGCGTGTGAAAGCGCTTCCCGAGAAAGACATTTAGACAGGATTAACACGATTTACAGGATTCACACGATTTACAGGATTCACACGATCAATCCTGTAAATCTTGTTAATCCTGTCTAATGGGTTTAATGCGGTTCGGTATCGGCCTCGTAGGTGTCGTCGAGCGTCTTATCTTCCTCGAGTGGCGGCAGTTCAATCGTAATCCTATCACTAACCGCTTCCTCCAAATCATCACCAGAGAAGCGCGCTAATACGACCGTGATATTGTCTTCACCACCGCGGTTATTCGCCTCGTCGATCAGCGCATCACAGGCTTTCGCGAGATCGGTTTTGCTGTTGAGAACGATCTGCTGAATATCCTCGGCGCGAAGTTTCCCCGATAGACCATCACTGCAGAGCAGCACCACATCGTCCTGTCGCAAACGAATCTTGCCGGTGACGGGAGTGACTTCACTTTGCGCTCCGAGAGCCTGCAGAATCACGTTGCGAAACATGTGCGTCTCGGCTTCCGATTCACTGATCTGGCCCACGTCAACCAATTGTTGCACGAGCGACTGGTCCTTGGTGGCTAAACGAATTTGGTCCTTACGAATCACGTAACCGCGACTATCGCCCACCTGAACGAGGTCCAAACTATCACCTCTAACAGCCGCGCCCGTGAAAGTGGCGCCCATGCCGGCACAACGCGAATCTTCCTGGCTCTTATGATGAATAGCGGTATTGGCGTAATGGGTCGCGTTTTTCAGACACTCGACGAGATCTATATTCGGGTCGCAGGACGCTTCGCCTTCGCCGATGAGCATTTCCCGTACAGAATCGACGGCCATTCGACTCGCGACATCGCCGGCAAGTGCGCCGCCCATGCCGTCGGAAACGACCAGGACCAACCCTTTGTTACCGAGATCAAAACGAGTCAGATTTGTCGGCGCAGGAGTGCCATCGGCGCCGGTCCAGGTTTGTTCAGTGGAGAGGTCGAGCACGAGAAAATTATCTTCATTGCCACGTCGCACTCGGCCAACATCTGATTTGGCGTATAAATCTACGATCATATATGGAGAGCGTATTAGGAAGTCGTTAAAGGCTGAGAACCGGCAGATTGTAACCCTTCTATAGATTAACTGTCATCAATGAACAAACTGGGTCGAAATTACCTGCAAATCCTTGTTATTCCGTCAGATTTTGTCCAGCGCCTGGTCGAGATCGGCGATGATATCATCCGTATCTTCAATTCCTACCGAGATACGGACCAGCCCATCGGTAATTCCCAGCCGTTCTCGCTTGGCTTCATCGACCGAGGCGTGAGTCATGGTTGCCGGGTGCGAAATCAACGTTTCGACACCGCCCAAACTCTCCGCCAGCGTACAGAGCTTAACAGACTCGAGCACCGCGCGCGCTGCGGCCAGCGATCCCACGTCGAAAGCCACCATACCGCCAAACCCATGTTGCTGTCGCCGCGCGAGAGCATGCTGTGGATGTGACGCTGAACCCGGATAGTAAACCTTTTTTACCTTCGGATGCTCTTCTAAAAACGCGGCGACGGCGCGTCCCGTCTTATCGTGTTGCTCCATGCGCAGCGCAAGTGTTTTGGTGCCTCGCAGGACCAGCCAGGAGTCAAACGGTGAAAGGATTGCTCCGGCACTGTTCTGCACGAAGCCAATCCAGTTTGCGTCCTCTTCATCGTTCAAGACGACCATACCGCCGACGCCATCTGAATGACCGTTGAGATACTTGGTAGTTGAATGCACCACGATATCGACGCCAAACTCGAGGGGACGTTGCAGGTATGGCGACATAAAAGTATTGTCGCAAACAACGCGTGCGCCGGTGCGATGTGCAATCTCGCTGACTTCTTTGAGATCCGTTACGGTCATGATCGGATTCGTCGGCGTTTCGAGAAACACCATTTTGGTGTTTGACTTGATCGCGGCTTCAACGTTTAACGGATCGGAAGTGTCGACGTAGTCGAATTCAATGTTGTAGTTCGCGAGAATGCGATTGAACAAACGCGCTGTGCCGCCGTAGGTGTTATCCGAGACCACCACGTGATCGCCTGCTTTTACCAGTCGTAAAGTTGCGTCGATGGCGGCCATGCCGGAGGCGAATGCAAAGCCGAACCGTGCTCCTTCAAGCGCGGCGATGTTTCGCTCAACTGCGGAACGTGTCGGATTCTGAGTGCGTGCGTACTCGTAGCCTTTATGCTTGCCAAGCGCATCCTGAGCGTAAGTTGAAGTTTGATAAATCGGAACCGTCACTGCGCCCGTGGCCTGGTCCGGTTCAGATCCGATATGAATGGCTGTTGTTGCGAATCCCATAGTTTTTGTTTTTGGTACTTAGTACTTAGTTCTTTGTATTTGATGTCACAAAGAACCAGGAACAAACACGAAGAGCCAAGCTCTAAGTTCTAAGTCTCGTCAAAAATTCCCTGGCTGCGATATCGTTCCGCGCCATCAGGAAAAACTGTAACCACGCGCTTACCTGGTCCAAGTCGTTCAGCAATCTTATACGAGGCAGCAGCGGCTGCGCCTGACGACCAGCCTCCGAGCAGGCCTTCCAGTTTGGCGATCTTCTTAAGTGCCGCGCAAACCTCTTCATCCTGAACCATCATGATCTCGTCAGCGAGGGAAGCGTCGAAGATCTTCGGAATAAAATCGCGCTGTCCGATGCCTTCAACCTTCTTGGGACCAGCGGGCTTGCCGCCATAAATGGAGCCCTCCGGTTCCACCAAAACACACAGCGCGTTTTGGTTGAGCTTTTTTACAGCGCGCGAAACGCCGCAGAAAGTTCCCGATGTTCCTGCTCCGATCACGACGGCATCAATCTCGCCGTTCATTTGTTCAATGATCTCACGAGCCGTGGTCGATTCATGAAAACACGGGTTAGCGTTATTCTCAAATTGCTGCGGCACAAAGCTGCCTGAAATTGATTTGGCCAACTCGTGACAACGTTCGATCGCGCCCTGCATTCCCGACTCGTTTGGGACGTATTCAATCTCACCGCCGAGCGCCTCGATGAGCCGCATCTTTTCCACCGCAAACCCGTGCGGGACGCAGAGAATAACACGGTAACCGCGTGCGATTCCCACGAGCGCCAACCCGATCCCAGTGTTTCCGGCAGTTGGTTCGATAATCGTTGCGCCGAGTTGTAGTAAACCTTGTTCCTCGGCGTCGATGATCATGCCCAGCGCCGCGCGATCCTTAACGGAGCCGCCGGGATTCAGCCATTCAATTTTCGCGTAAATGTCTGCGAGTGGAGGTTTGGCAAAGCGAGCGAGATGCAGGAGAGGAGTGTGGCCGATGAGATCGAGAACACTTTCTGCGACGCCGCGAGCCATTGGCGCGATGGTAGACAAGATTTACAGGATTTACAA
This sequence comes from uncultured Acidobacteriota bacterium, assembly GCA_963708055.1. Lineage (GTDB taxonomy): Bacteria > Acidobacteriota > Blastocatellia > Pyrinomonadales > Pyrinomonadaceae > PSRF01. Next base: position 6,764,928 of record OY970193.1, read on the forward strand.
GATGCGCAAGATTTTGTCCTGTATCCTGTTAATCTTATTAATCCTGTCTAATATTGGATCAAGCTTCCTTCACGCTTGGCGCGTCTTACAGCGCGACTAAAAACCCACAACGAAAAGGGCATCAGCACGGCCAGAAATCCAAGCAACACGACGAACGGTTGCGTTAGTTGTGAGAACCCGTGGCCCTGAATCAAAACCTGCCTGATGCCATCCAGTCCATGAGTTGTTGGCAGCAGCAAAGATATTTTGCCCAGTTTGCCGGCGTAGGTATTCAACATCTGGGTCGGGAAAAATACTCCGGAGAACAACGCCGATCCCGCGCCGAGAAAAACTGCAAACGGATCGCCGCGTTTGAAAACCATCGCAAAGCTCGCGGAGAGTATTCCCAGGCTCGCAAGCACCATCGTCGTCAAAACCAGAAAGAGCAGGGCAACCAGGAAATTACCCTTGAACTGAACTCCAAAAATCACGCGGCCAAAGAAAAGGTACAGGAAAGAAAAGAAAGTAGTTTCAATAAAAGGCCAGGCAGAACTGGCGACGATCACTGTCGGCAGATTGATCGGCGTTAACAGCACGCTCTCCAGTGTGCCTTGCATCTGTTCCTGCCTGACCGAATTGGCAAGGCTGGAAAAGCCGGTCATGAAGTAATTCAAAACTGCCAAACCGGTGAGCCAGGTTGGTAGCGGATCCTGCCATTGCGCGTATTCCGGATTACTAAACCCGAAGATCTTCGAAATAAAAAACATCGTGGTGACGACCGTCAGCACTGACAACATGCGCAGAAAGAACTGCATGCGATAACTCACATACAGGCGGAAATCGCGCGCCACGAAGGCGAAGATGCGTCGCGGGAGTAGTTTGATTGCGTTCATGTTTTAGCCACCGATGAACACGGATCAATCAGTGTTCATCCGTGGATTCATATCTTTCGAGTACATCGAGCAGCGTGGGTCTTTCGGTTTCGATATCGATAATTTGTGCGCCCTGCGTTTGCAACTCCTTGATCTTCTGATCGAGCAGATCGTCGCCCTGTTGTCGTGTGAATGAGACCTTTTCGCCACCTTTGAGACTGATGTGCACGACTTCTGATTCCGACGTCAGCGCACGTAGATTCTTTGGGGTATCGATGGCTCGAATACGTCCACGACTGATAATCGCGACGCGCGCGCACAATGTTTCTACTTCACTCAAGTTGTGCGACGTCAGCAGAATCGAAACAGGCGGATCCTGCTGGGCCAGCGATTGGATCATCTCCCGCATCCGCGCTGCCGCGAGAGGATCGAGCGACCGTGTGGGCTCATCGAGCAGCAGCACCGGCGGCTTTGTGATCATTGCCCGTGCGACAGCCAGTCGTTGCTTGTTCCCGGTTGAGAGTTCGCCAAAACGACGGCGTGCGATCTCCTTCAACTCGAGTTTGGCAAACAGATCGTCGATGCGTTGCTTTGCCATGCGCTCGGGAAGCCCGTGAAGGCGTGCGAAAAAGAGCAGGTTTTGTTCGGAGTTGAGCCGCCAGTAAAAACTTCTCTCTTCGGCAGTCGCGAGGCCAACATCCTGACGCACGCGCACGTCGTCGTTCACACTGTCATGCCCGCGAACAGCGACGCTGCCGGTTGTTGGTTGGACCAACGTCGCGACGATCTTTGTAAGCGTGGTTTTGCCGGCGCCATTGCGACCGATTAGTCCGAAGATTTCACCGGTTCCAACTTCAAACGAGACGTCTCGCAACGCTTCCACCGGATCTTTAACCGGGCGGCGAAAGAACTCGCGCAACCGCCGGAAGGGAACGGGATACGTTTTTGAAAGATTGCGAACAGAAATAGCGCTCATCGAGCTCGTTGTCGCGGATCGAGGTATTCGCGCAGGCCGTCGCCAATGAAGTTAAAGGCAAGAACTGTGAGTGCGATCGCAGCACCTGGAAAGATCAAAGCATGGGGCGCGGCCTGGAGTGTGGACAGGTCGCGAGCTTCCTCAATCATTACGCCCCACGAAGGCGCCGGAGGTGGAACGCCGAGCCCTAAAAACGAGAGCGCTGCTTCGGAAAGAACTGCCCCGGCCATTCCCAAACTGGCTTGCACGATGAGTGGTTGAATCGCATTGGGCAAAATGTGAATCAGGAGAATGCGTAAGTCGCTTGCGCCCAATGCGCGGGCCGCCTGAACGAAGTCGTACTCACGGACCTTTAATACCTGGCCGCGAATGAGCCGTGCATATCCGACCCAGCCGATGATGCACAACGCGAGAATCAGTTTGTTGAGTCCGGCGCCGAGAAACGCCACCATTGCAATCGCCAGTAGCAGTCCGGGAAATGCAAGGAAGACATTGAACACGTATCCCGACACGAAACGGTCGACCCAGCCGCCGTAGTAGCCTGCGATCGCGCCGAGAATCGTGCCGATGAAGGCCGAAACAGTCACCACTATAAGTCCGACCTGTAAAGAGATGCGAGTACCGTACACGACGCGAGAAAAGATATCGCGTCCCGTGGAATCGGTTCCAAACCAGTGGGCCGCCGATGGTCCAAGATAACGCATCGAGAGGTTGGTTTCGCCGACCTCGTAAGTGGCAATCCAGGGCGCCGACAACGCCACCACCACGAGGATGACGACGATAACCAGTCCGATGATTGTTAAGCGGTTCATTTTAACTATCCGAGGCTTTGCCTCAAAAGTCATCTTGAAGGCCACAAGAGGCACACAAAGCACAAAATGAATTCTTAGCGGCGGAGGTAATCCTTAAGGTTTTAATCATTTGCGCTTTTTGTGCTGTTTTGTGCTTACTCTCTGTCATTGAAAAAGGACTTTTGAGGCAAAGCCACTATCCGACTCTGATCCGCGGATCCAGCCAACGATAGACCATGTCAGTTAATAGATTTGCGATGATGTAGGTCATGCTGATCACGAGCACGCAGCCCTGCACCACGCGATAGTCGCGTTTGCCAATCCCGTCTTCCACCAGCAACAATCCTAATCCGGGCCAGCCAAAAATCTTTTCCGTGATGATCGCGCCCGCGAGCAGTACGCCGAGTTGTAAACCAAGAATCGTTACGACCGGAATTAGTCCATTCTTTAGAACGTGTTTATAAACAACAGTCCGTTCGCTCAAGCCCTTCGCACGCGCGGTGCGAACATAATCTTCATTAAGTTCTTCGATCACAGACGAGCGCACCATGCGCGTCAGGATCGCCGACAGTGCCGCTCCCAGTGTGAAAGCCGGCAGAATGATGTCGCTCCAATCAAATCGCCCTGACGGCGCCAGCCAGCCGAGTTTAACGGCAAAGACGTAAACCAGCATTGGGCCGATCACGAAGCTCGGCAAACTAATTCCCAGCAGAGCCACCACCGACGCCAGATTGTCGATGATACTGCCGCGATTAGTACCGGCAATGACACCGAGCGGGATCGCGATCAATATGGCAATGATCATCGCGAAGATTGCAAGCTCAATTGTGGCTGGATAGCGTTCGAGGATCAGATCAACAACCGGACGATCGTTGCGGAACGACAAACCCATATCGCCGCTCAACAGTGATCGCCAGTAATCTGTGTAACGATTGTCTACTCCGTGCCAGACGAAGTGTCGTTCTTCGTTGGCATCACGCGGAAAAGAGAAGAAGAACGGTGGACGATCGAGACCATGCTTTTCGCGAAACTGCGCAAATTGTTCGGGAGTCGCTTGTTCACCGAGCACAGCGATCGCGGGATCGCCCGGTACAAGTTCGATGAGCAGAGTTACAAGAGAGACGACGGTCCAAACAACCAGCAAGAGAATAAGCAGGCGTCTGACGATGCCGAAGATCCGGTACCGAAGATTGGTGCGCACGGGTGCGCATAATAACATGGCCACAGATTTCACGGATAAACACTGATTAATTCTTATCCGTGTCTATCCGTGATATCCGTGGCCCAAAAAACAAAAAACGTAGCCCGGAGTACGATCCGAATACTCGCACAGCCCCGACAACCGCGCGCTTACCAAACCGTACCCCGAGACTACGTATCTGGTTGCAAACTCAATGGCTGCAACCAATCCTCATTCCGGCCTTCTGCCCATATGCAAGGCCGCAATGCCGCCGGTCAGGTTTTCATAACCGACCTGCTCAAATCCTGCCTGCTCCATCAGGAGCGAGAGTTGGGACTGGTCCGGAAACTTCTGGACCGATGCCGGTAGATAGGTATAGGCGCTTCGTGAACCGCTTATGAGGCCACCCATCCATGGCAGTAGTTTTCTGAAATACAGATTAAACAAGGGTCGAAGAAGCGCATTCGCCGGTCTTGAAAACTCCAGCACAGCCACCCAGCCGCCAGGTTTTAAGACCCTTGAGAGTTCCGCCAGACCGCTTTCGACATTCGACAAGTTGCGCAATCCAAACGCGATTGTCGCCGCGTCGAACGTGCCATCTCGAAAGGGCAGGTCCAGGGCATCGCCCTCAATCAAGCGTACGCGACCAGACGTCTTACCGGCAGCAATGTCCAACATCGGCCGGCAGAAATCAGTCCCCACAACTCCTGCTCCCGTAATTTCAAACAACGTTAGCGATAAATCGCCTGTACCGCATGCTACATCGAGAACCTGTGAACCATTTGCCGACAGCTTGTGTCGCAGCTTCGTTGCTACTATCCGTCGCCAACGTTTGTCGACGTTAACGGATAGCAGATGGTTCAATAGATCATACCGCCCCGCGATCTTTCCAAACATTTCGCGAACGCGGCCCGCATGTTCTTTCGCGGCACTTCCGTTCTCAAGCACAGTTAAGCCAAATCTGATGGAGGTTTGGTTGCAAGACGCTTGCAAACAATTTGTGATTACCCGGGGTTGCTATTTGTTGCTGGTTTCGCTGGTGGCTTAGGTGTCGGTGCCGGCGCTGCGATCTCACCTAAGACTTCGTACTCGTAACGTCCCTGTAATGCTGCCTTTAACGGCGGTGTCTCACCCGCAACCACGGAGACGATTGTCTTATTAAAGAGGCGATTTGCGACGCGCTGGACGTCCGTAGCCGTCACGGCTCGTAATAATGTCAACTGGTCCTGAGGTCCGCTCAATCGATAAGTATCGGCATCGAGCCATGAATCAGGCATCGCGTCAGGTTGCGCGAGTAACGTAGTTTGCTCGTTTATCACTTCTGTTTTGGCACGCTCCAACTCATCGGCTGTGGGTGCAGTTGTCATTAGCGAGTCAAGCACTTTCCTCGCGTTAGCCATTGCATCAGCCACAGTTAGATCTTTAACTGCTGCGCCCATAACAAACATGCCAGGCAAGGTGTAGGCATCGCTTCTGGCAAAGGCGGGTTGTCGCGCCAGTTCCGGAGTCATTGCCTGCCAACGATGTTGCGCTACTCTTGCCAGAACCATCGCAATCGGAAAATCGGTATCAGTTCTCGAAACGCCACGTACAGCAAGGCGTAGCTCGACAGTTGGTCCAGGCGTATTGACGATGAGTGTTTTGGTGCCGGCTGGAACAGGTTGTCGAAAAGTTGTGGGAATGATCTGCTCACTCTTGCGCCATGGACCGAGTAGTTGTCGCACCGTTCTCATGGCCCGTGGTTTGGTAACGCCGCCAATTACCGCGAGTGTGGCGTTGTTTGAATTCAGGAAACGCTCGCGTGCCTGCATCAAATCCGCTCGATCTAAACGTGCAATATCCTCCGCTGTGCCTCCAGCGGGTCGACCGTATGGAAAGTCTCCGAAAAGCCGGACCGCAATCGCGCGGTCGGCGATTGAGGCCGGTGTGATTGATAGATCCTTTAGAAGCTTGATCCGGGCATCGCGAAGGCGCGTTACCACTTCCGGAGTGGTTTGGGTTGCCAGCAAGGCGTTGCGCATTACCTCCACCATATTTTCTAGTTCAGCAGCCTTGCCAACCATTGTAATGGTGGTTGAATCGTAGTTGACGCTGACGTTGAGCTTGCCGCCCATTTCGTCGGTGAAATAGTCGACGGTGGCCGGATCGGGAAATAAAACGTCCCCAAGTAGTGCCATTTGGCCGGATTTACCAGCGAGATCAAAGGCGGCTCCGCTATTGATGCGCAGTTTAAGGATTAGATCGGGGCTGCCTGGTCTCAACCAGAAAAGCAGGCGCAGGCCGTTCAGTAGCTGTTCCCGTTCGGGCTGAGCAGCAGTTTGGGCTCGCAACGGTACTGCGGTTGAAAATAAGCAGATGATGATTACCCCTGCGGCGGCGCAGCGGCGCAGCGATAGATTACGCAGGAACATAGTTTCTTTGCGCCTTCGCGCTGTGGCCTGAAAAATCATCGGAAGATATCGGAAATCGTAGAAGGTACAGGAGACCAAAACATCTTAGATGCCGTGTGTTTGCCCGTCAACCGTTTGGCTCTGAAGTGCATCTTAAGCCCTGATTGACAAAGGGATCTGGTCGATCTGACCCGGCAATATCGTAAAAAATATGTACTTGCCGCCCCTCGCAGGATTTAATATTTGCCGAGGCGCAAGTTTTTTCTGTTCCGGCCCGTAACTTTTTTCCGGGTTAAGGTAACTAAAGCAGGAGCGAGTCCTGCAGGATCGAGTGCTTGATTGCCCGAGAGATTAACAGACGAGCTTTTGCTTCAAAAGGCAGGAGAGGGCGACCAGGCAGCCTTTCTGGAGTTGTACGACCGATACCGGCAACCAATATTTCGTTTTGCTTACCGGTTGCTGGGCGTGGTTGAGATTGCTGAAGACGTTACGCACGACTGTTTCCTCAGTTTAATTCGTAAGCCTGAGAACTTTCGCCCGGAACGTGCTTCCTTGAAAACTTATTTGTATGCCGCTGCTCGTAATCTGTCGCTGAAACACTTCAGAAGTCAGGGACGCGAGACGGGTTTGGATGAAGTCGCGGAAGAACCCAGCGAATCACCGCGGCGAGGTCCATTGCGCAGGTTGCTCGACGAAGAGTTGGCGACTCAGGTGAGGGAAGCAGTTTTTAGTCTTCCTCCATTGCAACGCGAGGCGCTGATCTTGTTTGAATACGAAGGGTTGAGCATGAGTGAGGTTGCCGAAATTGCCGGCACCGACGTCGGAGCAGTAAAGGCCCGGCTTTACAGGGCGCGGGAAGGTTTGAGACGGATGCTGCGACCTTATCTGGAAAGCAATCAGGAATTGAATAGTGGTCGGGAAATTGTTACTTTGAGGGAGGCCTAAATGAGCAGGGAGCCGGAAGAAGAGTTTGTTTCCGACGAAGAGCTCAAGTCGTTGCTCGAACGTTGGGTCGCGCCAGGGCCTTCGAGAGTTCTCGACAAGCGGATCGAAACGAGCTTTGCAAGAGAATTTTCTGGTGCAGACGGACTGTCTCAGTCGGTGCTGCTCCCCCACAGGCGAGAAGAGGTAGTATCGATGAAGTTCTGTTCACACTGTAAAGAAGAGTTTGCTGACAAGTTCAGCTTCTGTCCCGTTGACGGCAATCCACTGACGGTGGTTACGCCGCCGGTGGAAGATCCGAGTCTGACTGTTGATCGCGATCCGAGTCTTACGATCAATCAGATTCCGGTGACCGAAACTGCGGCGGCTTTCAACGAAGAGCCGGCCGTCTACGCTGCTTCCAATACTTCCTCAGCGCTGGCGAAGAGAGATGAGTATCACCTGACCATCATGGATGATTCAGGTTTGACCTCTCGTCTGACTCACGAACTTAAAGACGTCGCCCATCAATATGAACTGACGTGGCCCGAGTTCAAACGTGATCCATTTGGATTTACGAAGCGAACCTTTGTGGGCTATGGCCAGATGTTTGGCAGGTTTGTAGGTGCGCCAAACGTAATGCTGGCCCTGGGGGCGGGCTTTGTCGGGGTGCTTTTACTCGTTGGCGCCGTCATGCTGATGGATAAACTCCAGGCAGGACAGACGCAGGGGCCATCAAAGCTTGGCTTGATTCTGTTTGGCGTTGTCGCAATCGCATTACTGGTTGCGCTGTTTTCGACCTGGCTTGGCAAAGATCGTAGCGCTGCAGTTATGGGTGCTGAGCCGAGTGACTCGAAGAGCGTTGTCACGGCGATGGTCTGCTCGTTTGTTTTCCTCTTTGCCATTCTCGGTCTCGTGATTGGCCTGGATTACCGGAGCCGGCGCGCCGGCGATGACCTGGCGCAGAACGATGAGGAACTGCAGGTCGAGCAGATGCTTGATATTCCGGATGAACAGCCGACGCCTGATCCGGGTACTGCCGGTTTGAATAAAGGCAGTGGCGGCGGCAGCAAGCCGAAGCCGGAACGTGCCGCGGGCGGTGGCGGCGGTGGCCGTGAAGAATCAAAGCCCGCGTCGTTTGGTAAAGTTCCGCAGGCTTCTTTAGATATTCCGCAGGTAGTGGCACCCGATCCGAAGCCACCACAAATCAAGAATCCTTCATTGCCGGTGGCGGCGACGGTTGTTGCTGACCCGATGCTCGTACCACCTGATGCTCGTGTGTTGCCGTATGGCGACTACAAATCGAAGAGCACTGATCCTTCTTCAGGACCCGGAACTGGAAACGGTATCGGAACCGGAACGGGCGGTGGTATCGGACCGGGTGAAGGCGGCGGTCTTGGACCAGGTCGCGGCGGTAACATCGGTGGCGGCGATCGCAACGACGGTGGCGGTGGACCAGGCGGCGGTGGCGGTGGCGACTACTCCAGAATCTTTACTGGTAAAGACGTCACGACCAAAGCGCGACTACTTTCGAAGCCTGAACCGCAGTACACGGAAGACGCACGCAAGAACCAGATTACTGGTACCGTGGTGCTGAAAGTGGTGTTTGCTTCGTCAGGTCAGGTGACCAACATCAGAACTGTTGCGGGGTTACCTTACGGGTTAACGGAGAGAGCGATCGCAGCAGCACGCCAGATCAAATTTACTCCTGCAACCAAGGATGGACATCAGGTCTCGATGTGGATGCAGTTGGAATACAACTTCAACCTGTACTAAGTCTTAGCCACAAAGTTTTAGCCACAGATTTCACGGATTAACGCGGATCAGGAATTGAAATAAAAATTCTGATCCGCGTTTATCTGTGTAAATCTGTGGCTAATTGTATTTCTCGATGAAGTGCTTGATTCGTCTGACGCCTTCTTCGATCTGTGCCATCGAGGTGGCGTACGAGATGCGAATATAACCTTCTGCGCCGAAGCCTGCGCCGTCAGTTACGACCGTGTGTTCCTCTTCAAGTAGCCGTCGCGCGAAGTCGCCGGAAGTCTTCAACTCTTTCTGCAAGCAGCCGCGCACATCCGGAAACGCGTAAAAGGCTCCTTCAGGCTCGCTAACCTTGATTCCAGGAATTCCTCTCAGCGCATTCAGCAACCACGCACGGCGTGAGGTGTATTCCTTCAGCATCAAGCCAACTGACTCCTGTGGTCCAGTCAAAGCTTCAACCGCTGCCCACTGCGCGATTGAATTTGTATTTGAAGTCGAATGACCCTGGACCTTCAACATCACCTTGGTCCATTCCGCCGGAGCGAGCGCATAACCAACACGCCAGCCCGTCATCGCGTAGGTTTTTGAAAACGATCCCGCGATACACAAACGTTCTCGCAACTCAGCCGGCAAACTCGCGGCACTAAATACCTCTGCCGGCGGATAAACAAAACGCAGGTAACACTCATCAGACACTACATAGATTCCCCGCTGGCTGGTCAGTTCCATGATCTTGCGAAACTCAGCCGGCGGCAGCACGCGGCCTGACGGATTTGAAGGCGAATTAAGAATCAACAGCCTGGTGCGTGGTGTAATCGCTTGCTCAACTTGTTCGACTGTCAAAACAAAATCAGTTTCTTCAGTTTCGATGAAAACCGGTTTGGCTCCCGCGAAGACGGCGATCTCAGGAAACGTCACCCAGTAGGGCTTCGGAATCAGAACTTCATCGCCCGGATTCAAAAGCGTAACCATGGCGTTGAATATCGCTTGCTTGCCGCCGGCAGTCGCCATCACTTCGTTTGTTTGATATTCGACGTCAAACATTTGGCGATAAAAAGCGATGATCGCGCCGTGCAGTTCGCGAATACCGGCGTTGGCAGTGTACTTCGTGCGCCCGGCCCGCATCGCTTTGGCGGCGGCTTCTTTAATGTTGTCAGGTGTGTCGAAGTCGGGCTCGCCCGCGCCAAAGTCAGAAACGTTTGCGCCTGTGGCGCGCAACGCTTCCGCGGCTTGCATGGCGGCCATGGTGGCCGATGACTGCATTCGAGCGACGTTTTCAGAAACAGGGAACGATGACATAGCGGGGAAGGTTTTCATCCTTGATTCAACTTTTCTTTCATGCGTTCTTCGATAAGTGGAGGGACCAGCCCGGTGATTGCACCGCCGAGTTGAAATACCTCTTTCACCAGACGCGAGCTGACGTATGAGTACGTTTCCGCGGGCATCATGAAAACAGTTTCAATATTTGGTTCGAGACGCCGGTTCATCAACGCCATTTGCAACTCGTATTCGTAATCTGAGATCGCGCGAATGCCGCGAACGATCACATCGGCCCGTTGGGCCACCGCGTAGTTAACGAGCAGTCCGCTGAATGAATCGACGCGCAGAGTGCAGCGTCCTTTACTGAGACGCTTCACGACTTCTATAAGCATCTCGCGACGCTCTTCCACCGTAAAAAACGGCTGCTTCGCCGGGTTTACCAGAATGCCGATAATGATCTCGTCGAAGAGTTTGCAACCGCGCTCGATAATGTCCAGATGGCCGTTGGTTACTGGATCAAAAGAGCCGGGGTAGATGGCGCGTCGCATGCTGGAGAGATGTTAAAGGTAAATGGCTTATCCTGTAAATCTTGTATCATCTTGTTGACAGGATTGCAGGATTTACAAGCTGAACCGGATATGGTTCAATACGCTTTGACAATTTGACGTGGTGAGTTAAAGCGACTTGCGGCCACATTAAATAATCCGCTAAACAGCTCGGTGAGTTCAGTTTTGAGGCTCCGCGTTGTTAAGCGCGGGGCCTTTATCATTGCGATAGTCTATGTCTAAACTTCTCGACACTCTCAAAGAACGCATCGTCGTCTTCGACGGCGCAATGGGCACCAATCTTCAGGTCCAGAATCTCACCCTCGATGACTTTGGGGGACCACGTTTCGAGGGTTGTAACGAGAATCTGCTCGTTACCCGTCCCGATGCAGTGGAAAAGGTGCACGCCGCGTTTCTCGAAGCCGGCTGCGACGTGATCGAGACGAATTCATTTAATGGTACTCCCGTAGACTTTGCAGAGTATGACATCGAGGATAAAGCTTACGACATGAACGTGATGGCGGCTTACCTCGCCAGACGTGTCGCTGCAGATTACTCAACCAAAGAAAAACCCAGATGGGTGGCCGGCTCGATGGGGCCGGGCCGTAAACTGCCGACTCTCGGTCACATCTCCTTTGCTGAACTTCGCGATGCGTACACGGTTCAGGTTTGCGGATTGCTCGACGGCGGTGCTGATCTGCTGATTGTTGAAACCTGCCAGGATCTGCTGCAAACCAAAGCCGCCCTGGCTGCCATCTTCGCTCACTTCAAAAAAACAGGTCGTCGGGTGCCGGTGATTGCGCAGGTGACGATTGAAACGTTTGGGACCATGCTCAACGGCACCGAGATCGCGGCAGCCTTGACTGCGTTGTCGCCGTTTCCGATCGATGTGATCGGCATGAATTGCGGCACTGGTCCAAAACACATGACCGAGAGTATTCGCTACATCTGCGAAAACGCGCCGCTGCCGGTCTCGGTACTTCCCAACGCGGGTTTGCCTTCGGTTGTCGAAGGCAAGATGCACTACGACGAAACGCCTGAGAGTTTTACGGCCCAACTGGTCCACTTCGCCAATGACTTTGGCGCAAATATCGTCGGTGGTTGTTGCGGCACGACACCGGCTCACCTGCGTCTGGTTGTCGAAGCGATGCAACGCATCACTCCGAAGCAACGCGCGGCGAAAACCTTGCCGGCCGCGTCGTCGATCTATTTTCAACAACCTTACGTGCAAGACGCTTCGTTCTTGATTGTTGGCGAACGTGTCAACGCGAGCGGTTCGAAGAAGATGCGCGACCTGCTCAACGCGGAAGACTGGGACGGTCTCGTCGCGCTTGGTAAAGAGCAGGAACGCGAAGGCGCGCACATTCTCGACGTCAACGTCGACTTCGTTGGTCGTAATGGTGAGCGCGACATGCACGAGCTCGCGTCGCGCCTGGTAACCAACGTCAAAATTCCGTTGATGTTCGATTCCACCGAGTGGGAGAAAATGGAGGCCGGTCTGCAACACGCCGGTGGCAAGTGCATTCTCAATTCCACCAACTATGAAGACGGTGTGCCGCGTTTCGTGAAGGTGATTGAGCTGGCGAAAACTTATGGTGCGAGCGTGGTCGTCGGAACCATTGATGAAGAGGGAATGGCGCGTACCGCCGAAGGCAAAGTAAAGATTGCCACACGCGCTTACGAACAAGCGACAAAGGAACTAGGCCTTCCGTCGACTGATATCTTCTTTGATCCGCTCGCATTGCCGATTTCAACGGGTATTGAAGAAGATCGACGCAACGCACTCGAAACGATCGAGTCGATCAGGCGGATCAAGACCGAACTTCCGGGCGCGTTTACGATTCTGGGTGTGTCGAATATCTCATTTGGTCTTAACCCCGCGTCGCGAGTGGTGCTGAATTCAGTGTTTTTGCACGATGCGGTCGAGGCCGGTCTCGACGCCGCCATCGTTAATGCCAGCAAGATCGAACCGCTCAACCGGATCGGTGAGAAAGAATTGCAGGTCGCGCGTGAGTTGATCTACGACCAGCGACGTTTTGAAGGTGACGTTTGCGTCTACGATCCTTTGACCGAGTTTACGAAGCTGTTCGAAGGAGTGAAGGCGAAGGCGACGAAGAAGTCTGCCAAAGGCGAAACCGTCGAAGAGCGACTCAAGAGTCACATCATCGATGGCGAGAAGATCGGTCTTGAAGACGAGTTGAAGGTCGGACTCCAGAAATACCCGGCGCTCGATATCGTCAACAACATTTTGTTGGAAGGCATGAAGGTGGTCGGGGATCTCTTCGGTAGCGGTCAAATGCAACTACCGTTTGTGTTGCAGTCAGCCGAAGCGATGAAAGCCGCGGTTCGTTTTCTCGAGCCGTTTATGGAGAAGAAGGGTGGCGCAACCGCGAAGGGAACCATGGTGCTCGCCACCGTCAAGGGCGACGTGCACGACATTGGTAAAAACCTTGTCGATATCATTCTCACTAACAACGGCTACAAGGTCTTGAATCTCGGAATCAAGCAGTCGATCGACGCCATTCTGAAGGCTTATGAAGAACACGGCGCTGACGCGATCGGAATGAGCGGCCTGCTCGTTAAGTCGACGCTGATCATGAAAGAGAACCTCGAGCTGATGAATGAACGAAGCATCCAGGTTCCCGTGGTGTTAGGTGGAGCAGCGTTGACGCGACGTTATGTCGAAGACGATCTGAAGTCGCTTTATCACGGAAAACTTTTCTACGCGCGCGATGCCTTTGCGGGTCTGCATACGATGGATCTGCTCGTGGGTGAAAACGGAAGTGACAACGCGGAGACCGAGCGACATAGTGAGGCCGCGGGTTTGGACGCCGCCGAGGATCCCGAGGATCTGATTGGTGAAGAGGCGAAGCTGGGAATTCGCAAAGTCACAAAGCCACGCGCAAAAACTGGTGACACCACTCACACCGCGCGTTCTGCTGTTAGCAGCGAAGTGGCAATCCCGAAAGCGCCGTTTCTCGGATCGCGCGTGGTTGACGATATCAAGCTCGACGATGTGTTTGCGTTTATAAATGAGACGGCGTTATTCAAGGGACAATGGCAGTTCAAGCAGGGGCGCACGCCGCTGGATGAATACCAGACGCTGGTGCGCGATAAGGTGCGGCCGATTTATGAAGAACTCAAGGAGCGTTCGAAACGCGAAGAGCTGCTCGTGCCAAAAGTGGTTTACGGGTATTTCGAATGCCAGTCAGAAGGAAACGATCTGATCGTTTACGATCAGGGAAGTGAAGTGCGGTTTACCTTCCCGCGCCAACCGGTGGGTAAGCACCTATGCCTCGCTGATTATTTTGCCGCGAAAGAGTCGGGCCGGATGGACGTGGTCGCATTTCATCTCGTCACCGTTGGAAGGAAAGCGAGCGAGTATTCGCACCAGTTGTTCAAAGCAGACAATTACTCTGACTATCTTTACTTTCACGGTTTGAGTGTTGAGAGTGCGGAAGCCCTCGCGGAGCTTTGGCACAAGCGCATTCGCGAAGAATTGGGTATAGCAGGAGCCGATTCGCCCGATCTTCAACGTCTGTTCCGGCAGGAGTATCAAGGTTCGCGTTACAGTTTTGGCTATCCGGCGTGTCCGCGACTCGAAGATCAGGAGAAGCTGTTTACTTTGCTTAACCCCGGACGAATCGATGTGGCGTTGACGGAGGAGTTTCAACTCGAGCCGGAGCAGTCAACTTCGGCTATTATTGTCCACCATCCGGAGGCCAAATACTTCTCCATTGAGTAACGCCATCCAAAGGCACAAAAAGCACAAAGAAGAAAAACTTTTCTCCGTAGCAGAGGTCTTCAACCGCCTTTCAGCAAAATCTCTTGTGCTTTTTGTGCATTTTTGTGGCACAAGTAGCTTGTGAGCGAATTCGACGTCTTATCGCCATTTGAACGTTTCGCTTTCCGCCTCGTGCGGCGTATGAATCAAGGCGCCTGGAAGCGATTCTGGACGTGGTGTCAAAGCACCATGGGCGCCGGCTGGATTCACCTTTCCACTTACAACATCATGAACGTTTACGGTCTCGAGCACGTCGAGGCTGCCTCACGCGAGCGCCCGTTGTTGTTGGTCGCGAATCATCGCTCGTTCTTCGATATGTACGCCGTCTCGACGGTGCTCTTTCGTAATACAACGTGGCGTAAACAACTGTTCTTCCCGGTGCGTGGCCGGTTTTTTTACCAGTCGCCGTTGGGACTGCTGGTGAATCTGATCATGGGCTGGTGGTCCATGTATCCGCCGTTTTTTGCGACCGGCGATCATCCGATTGCAGATAAACGTGCTTTCGACAAGTTTTCATTTCAAGTACTGGTGGATCTCGCCCGCTCCGGCCCGGAAATCTAATCGGTTTTCATCCTGAGGGAACGCGAAACAAGAACGACGATCCTTATTCGTTTCTGCGGGCGCAGCCTGGCGTGGGAAAATTGATCATGGAAGCGCAGCCGCAGGTGATTCCCATTTTTATCGCCGGGTTGTGCAATGATTTGCCGAAGCAGGTGGCGCGCAATTGGAATCGCAAAGAGGTTATTCGCATCCACTTTGGACCGGTGCTGGATTTATCCGAACACTTGCAGAAGCCCGATCGGTTGCGAACGCACAAAGAGATCGCTGACGCAGTAATGGGAAAGATAGCGGAACTGGGAGAACGAGACCGCGGATTGTACGGATTGACTGAAGCAGGTGTACACAGATCTGAGCTGGTTTAAAATGTCGATTGTAATAGTTAATCCTTCATCAGCCGGTGGCAGCACAGGGGAAGTCTGGCCGCAGATCGCGAGTGATCTACGTTCACACTTTGGTCCGTTTAGTGTGGTGTTTACGAAACATCGTGGCGATGCGTCTACGCTGGCTAACGATGCGGCACGCAAAGGAGCGAAGTTCATCATCGCGTGTGGTGGTGATGGGACCATCTCCGAGGTAGCAAACGGGATCCTGTCGTCGGGTAAAGACGTCGAACTCGGCATCCTGCCCAGCGGCACCGGCGGAGACTTTCGCAGAACGCTTGAAATTCCAACGCGCAGCAGCGATGCAGCTCGCATTCTTCGCACCGGTCGTACTGTGCGTATTGACGTGGGGCGAGTTGCGTATATCGATCAAAGTGGAAAGGAAGTAAATCGATATTTTGTCGGGGTCGCTTCCTGCGGCATGAGCACCAGAGTCATCGAACGAGTCAAAGCGGACGAAGTCTCCTTTGTAACCGCATTACTTAAGACCGCAGTGCGAAACGAACCTACGCGGCTGGTGGTCCAACTGGACGATTCCCACGAGCGCCACCTGGTGGTCTCAAATCTCTGCATCGCCAACGCGCGTTACTTCGGCGGCGGGATGAAGATTGCTCCTGATGCAAAGTTAACTGACGGCAAACTCGACGTCGTAAGCGTGGGCGACCTGAGTGCTCTAAAAATCTTCACTAGCGCACCCAGAGTCTATACCGGTTCACATCTCTCGATGCCGGAAGTGAGTCACACGTTAGCGCGCAAGATCACGGTTCGTCCTCAAGATCGCTCCGCCGAAGTGCCCCTGGAAATCGATGGCGAACTTCCTGGAAGACTCCCGGCGACGTTCCAGATCATTCCAGAAGCCTTACGGGTGCGGGTTAATGGCTGACGGATAAATATTTCTCTTTCCGCGCCCGAGTAAAACTTCTATGATGAACTAGCTAATGGATGACAGACGTTCCAGACCCCGACTAAGCGTTCATCTCGATGCGGTTTGGCATGCTGAAGAGGAGAGACACTCAGCGCGCATTACTGACCTCTCCGAGGGTGGCTGTTACCTCGATACCGTGGGTGAGGTAATGGCCGGTGAGATTGTCGCTTTTCGTGTACTCCTTCCCGACGGCGATTGGCTTTACCTTGAAGGTGAAGTTCGGCATCATCGCCACGGGTTGGGTTTTGGTGTGCAGTTTGTAGATTTAAACGAAGAACAGATGGAGAACCTTTTGCGGTTGTTGCAGATCGCGAGAGAAGCCGGCCCTGAGGCTCCGGCGATTTGCGCAGACCTGGTCGAGGATTAAGACGTTTGATGTCTGACCCTTTGTGGTCCACGAAAGGGAACTCCCCCCAGAGCTCCTCACGGTGTAGGCCCGCCAGTCGACCCGTCAAAAAACCTACAGCTAATGGCGATTCAAGGCACTTTGAAAACAATGAGTCTGGTCGACCTGCTGCAGTTTTTGGCAGCAGGCAGGAAGTCAGGAACGCTCAAATTCGATCAGGTCAAAATAACCAAACAAGTCTATTTCAAAAACGGACTTATCGTCGGTTCCAAGTCAAACGATCCGCGAGAGTACCTGGGCCAGGTGCTGCTGCATTACGGTAAGGTTGACGAAGCGCAGTTGAAAGCGGCGCGGGAAGTGCAAAGAACCTCCGGTGCAAAGCTCGGCGAAGTGCTGGTGGAGCAGGGATTCCTAACCGAGCAGGAGGTGCTTGATATTCTCAAGACCCGCACGCTTGATGCGATTTACGATCTGTTTGTTTGGGATGACGGCGACTTTCAGTTTTACGACGAAGATCCATTGCCGGATGATTTACTGCTGATTGAAGTCGAACCGACTACCGTCATCATGGAAGGCATTTACCGGATCGACGAACTCGCGCGTTATCGCACGCTCGTACCTTCCGATCGCAGCATACTGGAACTCAACGCCGGTTGGACTTCTTCGTTGAAGCTCGGCAAGGAATTTCGACAGGTTCTTTATTTTGTGGAAAAGAAGATGTCGGTGGCCGAGATCTGTTATCACATGCATGCATCGGCGTTTCATGTTTATGGTCAACTCTATACGTTGATCAGCGAAGGCGTCGCGCGTGTGGTGGGGGAAGCAGCGGAAGGCAGTCTCAACATGCTCAAGGAAGTTGAAGACCTGCCTGAAAGTGTGACGGAGATGGTTTGGTCCGCGGAGCGCAAGCTGGAGAATGATCCGGAAACGGCGTTGATGATCGTTCAGAAGGCTTTACAGCAGCAGCCGAATAATCCTGAAGCGCAATCGTTGTTGCCGACGGCGGAGGAGAAGTTTGTTAAGTGGGTTTATGCCACGGGCGGCCTCTCGCCGAAGTCAGTGCCGCAGTTGCGTGTTTCGCCGTGGGATCTGACGAACCAGCAGATCGATCCGCAGGAAGGGTTTGTGTTATCGCGTATTAACGGATCGTGGGACATCCAGGCGATTCTTTCGATCTGTCCGTTTAGAGAGGCTGATTGCCTGCGCATGATCAAGAAGTTGTTGGAACGCGGTTTGGTGGAGATTAAGTAAGTTCGTTGTAGGGGCGGCCCTCCGTGGCCGCCCTAGTCTTGAACTCAAAATCTCTGAACTCAAAATCTCTTGAACTCGAATTCTGAGGCGCTTAGTTCCGCACTAGGGCGGCCACGGAGGGCCGCCCCTACAGTTGTCCATCAGAAGCGCTTATTGGTTCGCCGAGGTACAGGGGTGTGAAACTTAATTCCTCGGCGTAATCTTCCTTGAGTTTCACGGTCGTGGTTCTGATCACGAAGAACTGGCGCGATACTGGATGTGCCAGGTTGCGCCAGCGTGAGAGCGATCGTTCTTTCACCACTTCAAATCCTGCCAGATTAAAAACTCTTCGCCAGTTCTGTGGCATTTGAAACGTGCATGGTCCGGTGCGACCGCGCCATTGCCGGTCGTGCGTCCAACACACAAGCCTGTCCCACCACATTCCCGGCACGTCTTCATAAATGATCGCGATGCCACCGTCGCGCAACACGCGATTCACTTCATTTAAAACCAACCGCGCGTCTTGTGCATGATGCAACACGTAACAGAGCAGCACCGCGTCAAAGCTCTGATCTTTGACCGGAAAGTGACGCCCATCGTAAGGCAGATACTTGATATGCGCGCTCGTATCGCTGCCAACATCAAGCCCTACAACTGTAGTTCCGAGCATTGCCTGAAGATGATGCGCAATGAACCCATTGCCGCAACCAACGTCGAGCACGTTTGCGCGCGGCGGTAACACGCGTGCAACTTCAAGCGCCATGTCATACGCTCGACCGACCTTGCGTCGTCGTCGCATGCGTTTGAAGCGGCGTTGGATAGTGGCAGTCAAACTCATCACTGGCTACGCTGAGTGCAAGCGCGGTGCCGCACGAAACGATCAGTAACTCCGCGAAAAACCGAGGTGCAAGAAATATCTGTCGCCAAGAACTTCTGACATTTGTATCCGTGATTTACTGCGCGAACCTGTGGCAAAATTGCCGGCATGACGAAACTACTGATGGTGATTGCCTTGATCCTGACTCAAACACTTCCCACAGGTTACTGGTCGCTCGAAAAGAGCCAGCCGCTGATCGACAAAACGCAAACCATTCGTTTGTCGGGTGATCTTTCGAAACTATCCGATGGCGAACGAAAAGCTGTGGCAAAGTTGATCGAAGCCGGTCAGATCTTTCAGAAGCTTTACGAAGTGCAGCGACATCCCGAAGCCCTCTCGTCGTATCGTGCACTGGAGCAACTCGACAAAAGCACCGGCTCCAAACCCGCGACGCAAAACTTGTTAACCATCTATCGGCTTTTTCAGGGACCAATCGCTACCACGCTCGACAACAAACGCGAACCGTCGCTGCCCGTTGACGCAAGCAAACCCGGAAAGAATGTTTACCCGTGGGGCGTCACCAAAGAACAGATCGAACAGGCGCTCGCCTTACCTGGTGGTCAGCCTGACAAACGTAACAAGGTTCTTGGTCTGCGTTCAGTTGTTCGTTCCGTTAACGCAAAGAACCTTCAGGCGGACGTCGCAACATTAACCAAATATCCCGTTTTGCAAACACTGCATCCGGGACTGTTGGCTGAGTTGCAAAAACTCTCGGCTGGACCAGGTGCAACTGTTGATGTTTACGCAGTGCCTTACGCCGTTGCTTATGCCGATGATTTGATGAAGGCATACGGGCTTTTACGGGAAGCCGCGGATCTGGTTGCTAAAGACGATGACGAGTTTGCCGGTTACCTGCGCAATCGCGCCCGCGATCTTTTGTCGAACGATTATGAGTCAGGCGACGCAAGCTGGATTACCGGTCGTTTCAAAAATCTCAACGCGCAGATCGGTTCTTACGAAACGTATGACGACGAGTTGTACGGTGTGAAGACGTTCTTCTCGTTCTGTCTGTTGCAGAGCCGGCAAGAGGAGACAACCGCGCTGCGACAGGCGATGAAAGGTTTGCAGGCACTCGAAGATTCACTGCCTTACAAGAACCACAAGAAAGTGCGGGAAGACATTCCCGTCGGCGTTTACGATGTGGTTGCCGACTTTGGTCAATCGCGTGGCGGCAATACCGCGACCATTCTTCCCAACGAGAGTTATCTCGCGCGGCGCTATGGTCGGACGATCCTGTTGCGCACGAACATCATGCGCAATCCGGATATCTTCGAAGGCACGTCGAAAACCATCGCGGCTGCGATCGGTGAAGCGCAGGGCAAGGAACTGACTTCTGATGGCAATTTCTATCGCACGCTATGGCATGAGGTGGGCCATTATCTGGGCGTTGATCGAACCAAAGATGGCCGCGAGTTGGATGATGCGTTGCAGGACAATGCAAACACGATGGAAGAGATGAAGGCGGACCTGGTGGCGCTGTTTGTGGCAGAAGCGCTTCACAAGCAGGGTTATTACACTGACGCGCAGTTGCGCAGTGTGTATATTGCCGGCATTTTGCGTGTGTTACAGAACAACCGCCCGCGACGAGATCAACCCTACAACACGATGCAACTGATGCAGTGGAATTTCTTTCTGGAGAATGGGTTGTTGAGTTTTGATCCGGGTACGAAGACGTTGCGCATTCATTTTGAGAAGTATCATGAGGTGGTCGGTAAGATGCTGGAGAAGACGCTGGCCGTGCAGTACGAAGGCGGCAAAGCAGGGTCTGACGCGTATATCGATCAGTACACCAAGTGGGACGACAATCTCCATGGCGTCGTTGCCGCGAACATTCGCGCGCAGCAACGGTATCGTTTTAGAGTATTCAAGTATGCCGCGTTAGGCGAGTAAGGAAGTTTTCTCACGCGGCGACGCGGCGAATTCGTTGCGTCGTTGCGCCGCCGCGTGAGAAAAGTATTTCAGTCACCGCGTCGGGCCGAGGATCGTTTGCTGTGCGATGTCGAGATAACTCCGGAGCCGGACCTCGGGTAGTCGCAAACGGTCTGACGCAATCTTCGCGCGCTCGAAATTCGTAATCGCCAGCGTCCCCAATACGCTCGAGACGCGAGTCGCTACCTGCGCCACACTGCTTCCGTTCTGGATATTCAATTCGTCGTCCTCGAAATATTCAGGCCCAAAGCCCTCCAACACGCGCGCAGCCGCACAAATATCATTCACCTGATCGATCAGCGGCTCAATAATCTCAAACGATTTCTTCACGTCGTAACGCGCATACGCGCGTGCAATTTCAATCAACGCATTCAGGTGGTCCTGGTCCTGCGCCTGCGGCGATGCGGGAAGCAATGCCTTCGCCTGCTCTAGTAAATTGATCGCATAGGCGCGCTTCTGACCGGGGCCAATCTGTCCTGCTATCTGGGCGATGTGATTCGAGCGTTCCCTCGGATATCGAAAACCACTGATGATGCGCAGCGCTTCTTCCGGTTTACCTTTGGACATGGCGCGATAAATTTCCGCCTGTTCCAGGTTCATCAAGGCATTGCGACGCTGGTAGGGATTGGTAACGTTCTCGTTGATGATCGTGCGGGCCCGCGCGATGTCGCCGTTGTTTGCTTCACGTCCAGCGAGCTGGACATAAAGTTGTTCGCGCTGGTCGACCGGCGCTTTTTCAATTGACTCAAGCGCATTGTCGACCGGAGCGTTTGCGATTTCGTTTTGATACTGTTGGGCCGGAGAACCGGTGTGATGTTGCATCTCGCTAAACTTCTTCTCGACCATTGCCGCACCGCCATTTACCACCGCGTCGAGTTCACTGCCCAACTGTTGCAGGCCGCTTAGCAGGTTCCAGGCGGCATCACGTTCGGGTGTATAGGTGTTGGGTGCCGGTGAAGAATAAGAGATTGCTTCATTAAAAATCTTTTGTAACAAATCACGATACTGTGCCTCTGAAAGCAGCGGATTTTTCAATGCAACCGACTGCTCGTTTTGAATGCGTCCTCTTCTGGGCATGGTCCCAAAGCGAAGTAGACCGATCGCGAGACTGGCTACGTCGGAGTTTGTCAGCAGTTTGCTTTCAACTAGTTTCGCTGCGATCTCGCCTGCGAATTCTGAAGCCAGTTCGGGTTTGTCACGTCGCAGCGATGAAAGAGTCGGGATCAGATTGGTCGACAATCTGCTTTTCAGGTTTCTGCGCGCTATCTTGAGAGCTCGTTCCGGATCGTTTTTGGCCAGTCGATTGGCAATTGCAAGCTCGAGCATGTTTTCCTGCGCCACATGCTCACCTGTGGCGACGTGCGGATTTGCGGGCGGCACCGTGGCTTGAAAAAAATTCCAGGCGGCCTCGGGATCGCGTTCTGCCAGTTGATGGATCATCTCGAAGCGCAATGAGGAGATCATTCCATACTGCTGCGGATACTGCGGGCTATTAACATCAACCGTGGTTAGAAACTCCTTTACTGCCGCGGTTGCATCGTTTAGGAATTTGGCAGCTCGTTTTGGCTCGGCTTCCCACAGGAGTTGAGCAGCCTGCATTTGCGCCCGGATTCGCGTCAATGGTGATTTGATCTGTGGAATCGTGCCATCCAACTCACCGAGCAATGCAATGCCTTTTGCTTTCGCCGCTTCCTGATACCTGCTGGCTTTGATCTCCTGTTCCGTGGCTTGTCGTTGTTCAAGGATCTTGATTTGAAACTTTCCTTCAGGCGTTTCCGCCGAATTGAGCGGGCTTATGCTGATCCGGTAATTGCCCGCGGCCCCACCTACAAGCGAGACATGTTCCGGGCCATCATCTCCATTGGGTGAATCGTACTCGCCCAGAACTTTTCCCTCGGGGGAAAGCACTTTCACCACCACGTCGATCCCTTTTTGCTCGACGACGAATTGAATCAAAGTGTTTTCTTCAAGGGTGACGATGAAGTCTTGAACCTGATTCGGACCTAAGGTGCGTTCAACGGAATTGCCAGGTTGCAGAGTGGTTTGAGCTTGAACACTTGCGGAAATTGACGCGCAGATCAGCAAGGGAAAGATAAGCAGCGCCGGTAGTCGACCCATGTGAGTCTCTCCTGATTTGTCGGAACGGTTAGGATAGCCGCGTTCTAAGACGCCTGAAAGCCCCAAACGGTTCCCTTTATAGCCACAAAAAGGTACAAAAAGCACAGACAGAATGAGATAGACCGCGATAAATGGTCTAGACAGTTAATCTGCTTTTTTGTTTTGTGATTTTTGTGCCTTTGGTGATCACTTGCCGAAGGCGTTGCTGCCGAGGAAGTTTTCCCGGAGGTAGGCGACTGTGTCGTGCAGGGTCTCGCCTGGGTCGCGTGGTCTGAAGGTGAGTTCGCGTGCGGCCTTGGAACAGTTCAGGTACCAGAAATACTGCGCCATTTCGATTGCACCCGGTTCAACGGGCGACGCAAAGTCCCATTGTTTGAAAAGGGAATCGATAAGAGAGGCGCCGGTGATGGCAATCCGCGACGGTAACGCAAACCGCGGCGCCGCGATTTTCGTCAAACGTTCCAAACGGCCAAAAAACTTCGAGAAGGTCCAGTTTGCAGCGCCTAACAGGTAACGTTCCCCGTGGCGCCCTTTCTTCATAGCCATCTGGAACGTGCGCGCCGCATCACGCGCATCAACAAAACTCACGCCCCCGGTGGGCACTGCGCTAATCTTTCGCGCCATGAAGTCGAGAATGACTTTGGTTGAACTGAGGCGATCGTCACCCGGGCCGAGCAGTAAACTCGGGTTCATGATCACGAGTCGCAGTCCTTTGCCCTGAAAACGCTCCAACGCGGCCATCTCCTGGTAAGTCTTGCTCGCGTAATACGGCCAGCGCGAAATGATGTCGAGTGGCACGGGCGAGGTTTCATCTGGAAGAACTTCACCATCTTCGCTGACCGCAATCGTTCCACTGGTTGACGCGAGCACGATCGTCTTTACACCCGCCGCCTTCGCTGCATCACAAAGGAGTCGCGTGCCTTCAACGTGAATGTCGTACATCGAGCGCGCGTCTTCGCGTTCACGAGAAACTTTGCCCGCGAGATGATAGATCTCGCTGATACCTTCGACCGCGCGTTTGTTGTCGTCTGCGTTAGTGATCGAACCCTGGAATGTTTCTACTCCCAGATCCACGAGCCAATCGGGAATTGACGTCGCCATCACGCGAATATCTTTGGCGCCATCTTCAGTGAGTTGCCGAACGAGATGAGAACCGAGAAAACCGGTGCCGCCGGTGATCAACGTGACGGCACGTTGTCGTTTTTCGATCGCGGCGCGTCGCTTGGTTCCGGTAGGAACCGGAGTCATGCGTGCGGTGCGTTTGCCTGGAGTTTTGGTAGCCATGATTTGGATTGCCAATTTCCGATTGCCAATTGTCAATTGTCAATTGAATCGGCATTCGGCAATTGGAAATTGGCAATTACTTAAACTGCCATCTCCTCTGTGACGAGTTCTTTCTTGCGCTCACTCTTCCATTGACGCCGTAGTGCCTTAGGATCGAACTCGTGACGCGTGCCGTCGCGGAGGTTTACCACGTCATGTCTGACGCGTGCAGCGATCAGCCGATAGGCTTCTGAGCGCGGCAGTCCCTTGGTCAATTCTTCCAACTCTTCAATCTCGAGGAAGCGACCAATGCGTGCGCCAACGTTACGGTTCTTGATGATCGTCGTTCCTTTAGGCATCGCTTCGTAAGTGCCTTCGAGAAACATCGGCAGAATGCCAACTCGTGCATGCAGCGCCAGGTAGCCCACGACCGGCTTGAAGTCGGCGAGAATGCCTGTCATCGATCTGGTTCCTTCAGGAAAGATCAACGCGTTGTAGCCGCGATCGAGAAACGACTTCGCATGCCGCAGCGACTGTCGCAGCGAACCGGTGCGTTCCATCGGCACGAGGTTCGTGAAGTTTTCCATCACCGCGCGTTTGTATTTAGTGTCGAAGAAATAGTCAGCAGCGGCGAGCGCGACCATGTCTTTACCGAATTCACCGAGCGCCATCTTCGTCAAACCCATGTCGAGGTGCGAGCAATGGTTGGCGGCCACGATGAAGTTGGTGTGCGGCGGAATGTTTGAACGCCCTTCGTAACGCGTTTGCAAAAACTGATCGTAGAGAAATCGCTGCAGGAAATCCCCGGCTTTAGTGCCGGCGGTGCGCACAAACGAGGGAACATGAATCTCATCGTCAGCGCGTCGTTCCTCGGTTCGAGTCTCTGGTTTTGCTGCTGCGCCGGGCTGGCGACTGACAACCGTCAGCAACTCGCGAATATCCTGTACTTCGTTAAATCTTTCTGGCGATGAGATTGAGCCACCCGCACCTTCAATTGCCGATGCGAGTTCGACGAACATCAAACTGTCGAAACCAAGATCGCTGAGTCTTGAATCAACTGAGATCTCCCCGCGCGAACGATTCGCCACCGTCGCTACCAGCCCCAGCAACCACACCGAATCGGCAGTCTTGGTTTCCTGAACCTTGCTGCGCTTGCCGGACTTCTGGCTCTCTTCAAGCGCTTCCATGATCTGAACCACTTCACGCCGTTTCACTTTGCGCGTGGCGGTGCGAGGCAGTTCGATGTCAGTGAAATGCAGCACTTTCACGCGTTTGAAGTAGGGCAGGGAAGCCGAAACTTCGCGGAAGTGCTCCTCGACGTGACGATGCAGCGCTGCGCGAGAGAGCGAAATATCGAATTCATCGTCGGCAACTACCAAACAGGCGACCTTCTCACCAATCCCATCAGCCAAGCCGACGATGCTCAACTCTTTTATGTAAGATGAATTTCCATACAACTCTTCGAGCTCATCGGGATAAACGTTCTTGCCGTTGGTATCGACGATGATCTCTTTGGAACGACCGACGAGATAGAGATTGCCGTCGTCGTCAACCCGACCCAGATCGCCGGTGTAAAGCCAGCGTTCGATCAACGTCTTACGCGTGGCCGCTTCGTCTTCGTAGTAACCAAGCATCACGTTTGGACCACGCGCGATCACTTCGCCGACGCCGCTGGAGTCCGGATCGGAGATTCGCACTTCTACGCCCGGCAACGGTTTGCCGACTGTTCCCGTCAACACGCGATTCTCGGGTCTGGTAACAGTCAGCACCGGTGAGGCTTCAGTTAGACCATAGCCTTCGAGAATCGTGAAGCCGAGACCGTGGAAGTCGCGCTGGATCTTCTCACTCAACGCAGAGCCACCGCTGATGAAGTAACGAATACGACCGCCGAGACCTTCGTGAATCGGATAAAACAACACTTGTCCAACGTTGAGCGGCGTCTTGTCGCGTAGCCAGGCATTGGCGCGGATCAGGTTCTCGGCAGTTTTGCCAATCCAGTCGCTGCGTTCGTACAAGCGATTCTTGATTCGGCGATGCAGTAATTCCCACAGTGCCGGCACGCCGACCATGCCGGTTACGTGACCGTTTTTGATCGCTTTCGCGAGCGCATCACTGGTTAACTCAGGCAGGTAAGTTATTTGTGCGCCACGACTTAACGGAGTGAGAAAACCGGTCGAGAATTCAAACGTGTGATGCAACGGCAGCACTGAGAGCACGCCGTCGTTGGTGTGCATATCAAACACTGACGACAACATCGAAACCATGCTCGTCAGGTTGCGATGCGAAAGCATCACGCCTTTGGGTTGGCCTGTGGTCCCGGAAGTGAAGATCAACGAAGCGACGCTTTGTGGCGGAATGCGTTGCGGCAGGAGAGCGAGACGTTCGTCTTCAGTCTGCTCATCCGGTAATGCAAAAACTTCGTCATAGGACCAAACACGCGTCACGCCCTGCTCGTTCAACCGTTCTTTCAACACCGGTTGATCGTCAAGCACGGTTTGACTGCAAATGATGCCGGCCGCATTTCCGGCGCGTGCGAAGTTGAGAATCTCCTGAGTCGAGCTTTCGGGATCGCATGGAATACAAGTAGCACCTGCCTTCAGCACGCCGAAGTAACTCATGCCCCACTCGGGCGCGTTGCTGCTCACCAGCATCACGCGATCGCCTTGCTTGATTCCCTGGCTCGCGAGAAAACCTGCGACGCGCGTCGCGAGCTCGCGCAGATCGGCGTAGGTGTATTGTTCCTTGCGACCGTCGCGCTCGATGCGCATGGCCACACGCGTGGCGTGACGCTTGGTTGAAGTCTCGAATAGCTCGAGCAGATCGCGATAGGTGTAAACGCGCTTTGGCTGCGCGCGCATTTCGTCTTCGAGCGTAGGAAACACCCACTTCGTCAAACCGGGCAGGTGAATGTTGAGCCAGTAGTCAAACCAGTCAAACTTCTCCGGATTCCACGTCAATAGAGATTGTTCGTCTTCGCTGATTCGATCAAACAGCGATCGCACGTTGTCTGAACGAAATACGTAAGCGTTCTCGACGGTGAACGGCCGAAACATGTCAAACGCTTCGCTGGTTTCGCGCGTAAACTCCTCAACACGCTCAACCTTGTCTTTCATCAAATCGATGACTTCACCAACGCGCCCGCCTCCCCAACGCGGCCGCACGCGCTCCAGCAGCGATGACGCTTTCTTGGCGGTCGCATTGAACATCGGCATCGACGTGTTTTCGAATTTCGAAACTGTAACCGGCCGAGGCTCCATGCGCGCGGCAATGCTATTGAGGATTTTGACCCCAGTGTCTTTATCTTCGAAGTGACGGCGTTTATCGAGCCCGCAGAGACCGATAATCCGTTCCATGTTGTTGGCGTTTGCATCGCCGGTTGCAGCTTGAAAGACGAGCGGCGGTTTCTCGACGCACGCCTGAGCGGAGACGGCGAGCATCACTGACGCCACCTGGTCCACCGGGGTAATGTCGAGAATTAACTTCGGGTCTGCCGGAATCTGCGTTTGACCTTTGCGAATCAGAAAGATGATCGGCGCCGTGGTCGTGAAGCCTTCGTTCCAGCCGGGGAACGGATACGACATCGCCGACTCAACGATGCTGGGGCGCACGATGCTGCAGACCATGTCTTTTTCGGCAGCGACAAGTTGTTCGCCGAGAGACTTGGTGTAGGTGTAGATGTTGGGCCAACCCCAGTACGCGGCGCGCTCGACGCCGAGGTCAGTCAGGCGAGTGCGTGTCCAGACTTTGCGCTCACGCGCGACCGCGAGACCAAGTGCGTCGGGATCGTCGATGTCACGGCCCTCTTCGTTGAGACGTTTGCGGGCGAGTTCACGAAAACGCGCTGTCATCATTGCGTCACGCGCTTCGTCACGCACGCGATCGGCGAGTTTTGCGCAGTCAGCGATCTCCTGGTCCACTGAAAACTGAACACCCTGCATGTCCGATTCGCGACGACGCGGGAAGTAACCAATAACCGGATCGCTTTCCCAAACCGCGCCGGAACGATTACCGGCAACGAAGCAGGTTGAAACATGGACAAGGGCCGGTCGTTTCATCCGGCGCGCAAAGGCGATGACGTTTTGGGTACCGACTACGTTTGTGCGCAGACCGCTTTCGAGGGTGGGGTTGAAAGTTACGTTGCCGGCGGAGTTGATGATGATGTCGACGTCGTCGGCAATCGCCTGGGCTTCTTCTTCGCTGTAGCCGAAGTTTGTTTCGGCGATGTCGCCGCCCTTAACGATCACCTTGTCATTAACAAAACCTTCGAGCGCGCTGCCGTAGCGTTCACGCAACGGATCAAACGGCGGCGCTGTAATGATGTTGTTCCAGAACCTGCTTTCCGACTCCTCCTGCGAACGCGCACGGACGGTGAGATAGATCTTGCCGACATTCGGAAAGCGATAAAGCAACATACTCAGCGTTACCTTGCCGAGAAAACCCGTGCTTCCGATTAGGAAAATCTTCCGGTCTTTATATAGTTCAGTCGGAGAGAGCTTCATATCCGTGTACATCCCTAAAAAATCCGTGTAGATCCGTGCTACTCCATGTCAGCAATGCCAATCATCGGCTGATGCAGCATCGTGATCTCAGCGGAGTTGCCCATGTAACTGCGTGCCATCGCAATGGCTTCGGTCAAATTGTCTGCGCGTTCCCAGCCCAAAATTGCCGGTACGTGCGCGTTTTCGGCGCCCGCCGCGATTACTTTACCGACGTGCTGGCGGCCGTTTTCACCCCAGTACCACATGAAAAACGGATGCGCGCCGTGATAAGCGTTGCCGCGCCGGTACATCTCGACGTAACTCGGATTGTTGGCAAACTCGCGTTCGTACTTCTCGCGCAACGTGAACGCATCGCGCGTCTCCGGCAGCAGGCGATTGAAAAACTCGATGTAGCTCGGGTGAAACTGGTGATCGAAATCGTCGAAACAAGGGTGATGCACGATCATCACGCCGCCTTTTTTCAACAACGGCTTGTTGCGATAGAAATTGAAGTGATAACCAAGCGCCATCACCTGGACCAGCAATGGATTGAGTATCGAGTAAACGTTGTACGGCGAAATATCCGGAATGCCGGTGATGAGAATGTCAGCCTGGCCGCGAATCGGAATCGCATACTGCTCGAAACCCTTCGCCACAATCTTCTCGTGGACCAGTTCAGTCTTGCCGGCGTGGCACGCAATCATCTCGTACGCCGCGGGACGTGAATGCAAGAGCTTGCGACGGGCCGGACGCGGCAACTTGCTCATCGTGTAACGCATGGCCTCAAACTTCATGCGATCGAAGGCGGTGAAATCGTCCTCGTTACGCAGCAGGAAATCCATGTCAGCGCCGTACATGCGATTGTTGATGGCGGTTTCGATATGGAAGACGTTGAGGGTTTCGTCGACGATCTTGCCGAGCCGGACCACTTTGTGATTCAACTGCGATCGCGCCGGGTCCATGTAACTATCCGATTCGCGGATCGTTTGCGGATCGTGGTGAGCGCGCAGCGATTCGTAATCACAAAGACCGACGGCCACTGATTTGTGACCACCATCCATCGGCACGAAATTGATGTTGACGTAGATCAACAGGTCGCTTTCCGCGCAACGACGATTCAGAGTCAGCGGCTCTTTGTGACGGGTTTCACCGATCTTGATTAGACCATCAGCCCACTCAGCGTCGTGGTTGTAATAACGGTCGGGGTAGTACTCGTCAAAGATTCTCGATCCGACCATCCGTTTCATCTCCCACTCCGTCATTTTTCGGTGGAGTGAGTTGGCGATGATGATGTGCACATCGTCAACGCCGTGACCGGCGAGCATGTCGAGCACGATCTCGAGAATTGTCTGGCGAATGTCCGGCGTGGCCATCGGCGGCAGCGGCAGACTGATATCGTCAACTGCAACCGTGACGCGCATGCCCGGTTCGAGTTGCGCAAACAGCGGATCGCAACCGAGCGGATGGTTGAGCGCGTAACGAACGGCAGCTTCGCGATTGGGTAGACCCTTGATCGACGGATTCGGATAGAGCACACGAGTTCCGATCGGCAGGTCTTCGAGGATGAAGTCCTCGCCCGAAGGCATGATGCGCGGCGCGCTATCGCGATCGATGTAGATAACGGATTCGTGCGTTTTTCGTCGAAGTTGTAGTGCCATAGGTTTTAAATTTCCGATTGGCAATTGCCGATTGCCAATTTGAAGTTTGGCGACCGGCGAAAATCGGCAATCGGCAATCGGAAATCATTTCAGATTCAATATTGGCCAATCGTGGTGTAGCGCTGTTTGCCGCAAACGCATGTCAGGATTGATGGCGGCTGGATGACCAACGATCGAGAGCATCGGCAGGTCGCTCATGCTGTCGGTATAAGCAAACGAGTCGCTGAGATTAATCCCTTCGCGTTCCGCATAAGTGCGAATCCATGATGCCTTCGTGGCGGCCGCCATCACCGGCGGTAACAAACGCCCGGTAGCCACTCCGTTAACAAACTCCAGACGGTTCGTGACGTATTCCGTGATTCCGAGGTGCGTCATCAGTGGTTTAACGGACAAGTCCAGCGCTCCCGTTATCACCACCTGCCTCAAACCCAGTTGGCGCGACTTCTCGATCAATTCATAAGTGCCGGGAAAGACAGCCGGTTTAATCACGTCTTCAAACAATTCCTGCGCGAAATACCGCAGCCGGTCTTCGGATTGCCCCTTATAACGCTTGAAATAGAGGTCATTAAAAACTTTTCGGCTATACTGGTCCGTCACAGCAAAGAGCGGCAGACTTAGGAATGTGGTGGCGCTTTTCTTGAAGCTCGAAATCAGGCCGTCCTGGCGTTTGGCATAAAACGACAGCGTATGCACCAGGTTCGTGCTGACTAAAGTGCCCTCGAGATCGTAAAATGCTGCCCCTGCCAAGCTTCCTCCAGTGAATTTGTAGTCTTTCGGACGGTTCTCCAGTCCAA
This sequence comes from uncultured Acidobacteriota bacterium, assembly GCA_963708055.1. Classification (GTDB taxonomy): domain Bacteria; phylum Acidobacteriota; class Blastocatellia; order Pyrinomonadales; family Pyrinomonadaceae; genus PSRF01. The sequence goes on from OY970193.1 coordinate 6,795,946, forward strand.
ACGGGAAGCACTATACCGCATTAAACCGATTTTGGTTAACGCGAAAGCAAAAGTATTACAAACTGTATGGCAATGCCAGACAATCAGAGGACGATTGATGAGAAATCTTAGAAAAAACCTTGAAATTGTGAGATCAACGGTCGTCGCAGCGGCGTTGCTTTCGCTGAGTTTTAGTGGGGTAGCGTGCGATTCTAACGGCCCCGGAGGCGCGCCCAATATGGCGACCACCGATGCCAAGGTAGCCGTCGACAAGACTGCGGAGGCAGAAACGCTTTATGAGGGCCGGGAAGACATGACCACGGCCCGTTCGGCGGTGACGGCGTTAAGACAGGCGCACGCGGCCGATTACGGCAATTACGAGGCGGCCTGGAAACTGGCGCGAGCCGCTTTTTTCGTGGGCGACCGCACCGATACCGACTCGGAGCGCGACGCTATGTTTCGCGAGGGAACAAACGCAGGCAAAGCGGCCGTCGCGCTACAACCCGACAAGCCAGAAGGCCATTTCTGGCTCGGCGCCAACTACGGCGGCGAGGCTTCACACAGTACGCTCTCAAATCTCTCCAGTTTTCAGGACATCAAAGGGCACATGGAAACGGTTCTGAAGCTGGATGAGAAATACCAGGGCTACAGCGCTTATCTCGGTTTGGGGCGACTTTATTTACAAGCGCCGAAAGTAATGGGTGGCGATGTAACGAAGGCGATCGAGTATCTCGAAAAAGGGGTCAAGCTAAACCCGAATCACGCGCTGATGCATTTTCATCTCGCAGAGGCTTACGAGACTGCCAATCGCAATGCCGATGCGAAAAAAGAGATCGAGACCCTGATGGCCATCACTCCCGATCCTAAGTTCATGGCAGAACATAAGGACGCGGTTGAGAAGGCGAAGAAGCTACTCGCGAAGATCGAATCCGAAAGATAATTATTAGCCACGGATAACACAGATTAAATCCGGATTTTATCCGTAAATCCGTGGCTACGGTTTGGCGAGGCGCTTGATGTCCTCGAGCGTGCGTTTGTGCTGTTCGAGTTTTTGACCGGCTTCACCCAGTTTGCCCTGGGAAGTGAGGCGTTGGTAATCCTCAAATTCCTGAATTGCCTTGATGATGAGTTGTTGTAAATCCTGACTGGGAGCGGGTGACGGTGCGCCTGTTTCAGGAGTTTGAGCAGGTTGCGGCGCAGCCGCTTTTGCCGCGTCGCCAAAGAGGTTGTTCATGGCTTCGCCGAACGTTTGTCCGTAAGCGAGTTTTTCCAGCGTCGCCAGTACTACCAAACGCAACTCCGGCATCGGACTCCGCTCGGCCTGCAGATACACCGGTTCCACAAACATCAGCGAACGCCCGATCGGGATTACGAGCAAGTGACCACGAATGACTCTTGATCCCTGTTGGTTCCAGAGCGTGAACTGGCCCGAGAGCTGCGCGTTTTGATCGATGCGCGCTTCAATCTGAACTGGACCATCAATCACACGCGATTTCGGGAAGTTGTAGACCAGTAGTTTGCCGTAATTTTCTCCGTCGCTGCGTCCGGCCATCCAGCCAATCATGTTGTTTCGATTCGCAGGCGTAAACGGCAGGATCAAAACAAACTCATTCTTCTGCTGCTCACCCGGCAACTTCATCATCACGTAGTAAGGATCGATCGCCTCACTCGTCTTCGTACCGTCTTTCTCGACCTTGATGTGTTGTGCGATGTTCCAAACGTCCTCGCGCTGGAAAAACACTTTCGGATTTTGGGTGTGATAAAGACTGTAGACTTCGCCTTGAGCCCGCACGAGCGTTTCCGGATAACGAAGGTGGGCACGCAGATCGGCGGGCATCTGGCTAGCATCCTGAAACAGACTCGGAAAGATTCGCCGGTACGCAGCGATGATCGGATCCTGATCGTCAAACACGTAGAACTGCGCAGTTCCGTTGTAGGCGTCAATCACGACTTTGACGCTGTTGCGAATGTAATTGATCGAGTTGCCGGCAACGGTGTGATGACTGGAGTACGGGAAATAGGCTGACTCGGTGAACGCATCCAGCATCCAGAAGAGCCGGCCTTCGTTGGACACCACGATGTAGGCGTCTTGATCGTAAACCAGAAACGGTGCGACGCCATTGACGATCTCGCGAATGTTTCGATTGATCAGCACGCGGCTGTCGCTGGTTACGTCGTTGGAGAAAGGCAGTTTTGAGAGATCGCCTACACCCCAGGCGAGCAGCATGCGTCGCAGCCTGTTGCCGATCCGGATTCCGCCCGTTCCTTCGTAAGTCGTGTAAGTGTTCGTGTCGCCCTGCGGGTAATCAAACTCTTTTTGCCCCGTCTTTACATAGACGTAACGATTGGTGAGTTCGCCATAATAGATCTCCGGTCGCGTGACTTTGATCTCACCCTCAACCGGCATGTTCGACGCGACAAACTGCGGCAGTCCCTCAGGCGTGAACCCATTTGCGCTGTTCATCGTTACGCCGTAACCGTGCGTGTAGATCAGTCGTTCGTTGATCCAGTTACGGGATGATTCGGGCAGCTTGCTGTCGTTGATCTCGCGCGGCGCGATCATCATCTGGCGCGTTTGTCCGCCGGTGACGTAGCGATCAACGTCAACATCCGGGAAATCGTAATAAGTGCGAATGGCCTGAATTTGCCGCAGCGTGTCCTGCAGCGCGCGCCAGTCCCAAAGACGAATGTTGTCGAGACTTTCGCGATTGTTGGGCAGATCGAGAGCCGCAACAGAATTCTCTGCCTCAAACTCACGCAGCTCAACCTGGTCCAGTCCAAATGCTCTGCGTGTCCATTCGATGTTGTGGCTGATGTAAGGTGTTTCGCGATCGATCTCGTTTGGCTTAACGATGAAGCTCTGAACGTATGAAGGAACTGCGACTACGCCCACTACATAAGCAGCGAACGGCAGGGCCAGCGCGATCAGCAAGAGACTAAAGCGGCGTACTGCGAAAGCATTAACCACCAGAACTATCGCCGCGATTAACAAGGTTACGCTGACGATGGTGAGCGCCGGCAGCGTGTAATGTGCTTCCGTGTAAGTAACTCCGGAAAAGATTTGATGGTCATCCCAGAGTAAAGGGAAGCGTGCGAGGTAAGTGTGCCAACCCAACACCACCAGAAACAGTGCGAGGGCGCAACAAACTCCACGAAATGCAGCTCCCGAAGACCAGCGCACGCTGGGCTTGAGTACGGTTTGCGGCAAACCGAGCAGCGAATAGGCCACTGCTGCGCAGAGGATGATAAAAGTCACACCCAGCAGCCATGAACTCAGCAGGTTGTATAGCGGTAAGGAAAAGAAATAGAAACCGAGCGATTTACCGAATATCGGATCGTAGATGTTGGTTGGAGGTTGATTCCAAAACAGTGCGAACTGCCGCCAGTGTTCTTTCTGTTTGAAGCCGTAGATGACTCCAAACAGAATTGCGATCACCCAGCCAAGCGGCCTGATAAACCTTGCCGGCGAGAATTGAAACGGTTGATTGTTGAGAACGATGGTGCGTTTTTCGAAGGCGTAGGCTCCGAAGAGTTTCTGAAACAACAGAAAAGTCGCACTCAACAACAAGGCCGTAACGACAGCGGAACCCGCAAAGAGCGCGACTTTGACTTTCAACACATACCAATAAACCGAGCTATAACCGAGCGACTCGAACCATAATGCAGAAAGATAGATTGAGACGATCCGCGAGAATGAAAGCAACAGCAGAACAGCGGCAACTATTATCCAGATCTTTAGACGCCGCCGTTTCGGTGGTCCAACATCGATCACGTCGGGCTGTTTCGCCTTATTATTCTGAGCGTTATTTGCCATAGGTTGACGCGGATAATAACGGATACCGATAGCTCGTGTATAATCGCCCCGTTTGCCGTTGTGGCGGTGTTCTCCTTCTGGAACGTAGAAAATGCTGACACCAGAGACAATTCTACAATCCCGGTATCGCATCGTGCGCCAGCTCGGGCAGGGCGGCATGGGCGCCGTCTACGAGGCTATCGATCAGCGTCTCGATACCACGGTAGCGTTGAAAGAGACGTTATTTACCGACGAACGCCTGCGGAAACAGTTTGAACGTGAGGCGCGTCTGCTGGCTCGTTTGCATCATCCGGCATTGCCTCGCGTCAGTGACCATTTTTCGGAAGGCGACGGGCAGTTTCTCGTAATGCAATATATCCCCGGCGATGATCTGTCGGAGATGATAGCGCGTAGAAAAGGACCGTTTCCCTCCGACCAGGTTTTGACCTGGGCGGATCAACTACTCGATGCCCTCGATTACCTCCACACGCAGGATCCGCAAATCGTTCATCGCGATATCAAACCGCAGAATTTGAAGCTGACCGCGCGTGGCCAGATCATCCTGCTCGATTTTGGTCTGGCGAAAGGTCAGTCAGGCGACATCTCGCGCATCACTACTGCGGCCAGCATTTTTGGGTACACACCCAACTACGCGCCACTCGAACAGATCCAGGGACTGGGAACTGACACGCGCAGCGACCTGTACGCTCTCGGCGCCACGCTCTATCACCTGATGACGGGCATCAAGCCGCCCGATGCGCTAACCCGCGCTGCCGCCATGGTGAATGGTCAACCCGATCCGTTGCTGAAGGCGAGCGAATCAAACTCCGCGATTGGCCCGGAAGTGGACCAGGTGCTGGCGAAGTCGATGGCCCAGAATCGCGAGCAGCGATATGCGAGTGCGGCCGACATGCGCAAGGCATTGCAGGGAACGGATCAGGCGACGACCGTGGTCAGTCGTGCCGAAGCGCAAACGGTTTTGTTTCCGCCACCGCCGGTCACAGTGGCTCCTGCGACACAAACGGCCGTGCACCAGCCAACCGTTTCGGCGACCGGTGAAACAACCGTTGTGCGTCGCGGCGGAACGAAGCGATTGATTCCGATCGCAGTTTCAGCAGTTGCGTTGTTGATCGTAGCCTGCTGTGCGCTCGCCTTTTTCATGTTTGGCGACCGGCATGACCGCGTGGTCCAAATAGCGACGGAAAGTCCGACTCCGATTGGTGGGCCAGCCGAAACTACGCCAACGCCGACACCGGTAACTTCTCGTTCGCCTGACGTCGAATCCACTCCGACGCCGCGAAAGGCAGAAAAGCCGGTTACGCGTGAAGAAGAACCGAAAAAAGCACCGACACCAACCGCGACCCCACAGGAAGGTCAAGGGCATGAGCAGGAACCGCCGGACGTGCCGGAACCGCCTAACACAGATCCAAACCGGCCACGCCGGAGAGTGCTTCCCGGCGGTGTGGTGATCCGCAACTTCCCGGATGGATCACAAATGATTACGTCGCCGGATGGCATGCGGGTACTGGTGACGAAGGATGGGAAGCGGACGATCTTGAATCCGCCGCGGCAGCGCCGTCTCCCGCGATCAGCGCCAAGACCGTCGCCGGAATAGGTTCAAAAGTAAGGAGCTCCAATGAGAAACTCGAAAGTCACTCGTGTAGTGTTTGCACTACTCGTCCTTTGTGCCGGTTTGGCGTTGCTTATTCCCGCGGGTAGTGCCGTGTCGGCTGAAGCTGAGCGCCCCACGCCCTCGAACATCCGACTGACACCTCCGGCGCCGGTTTTCACCGACAAGGAACGAGTCGCCGAGTTGATGCAACGACGTGAGCGCGTGGCCCAAAAAGTTGGACCACAGTCGTTCATGATTCTCTTTAGCACCGAACCACGCGTTTACGCATACGACGTCGAATACCCGTATCGTCAGGAGAACAATCTCTACTATCTCACCAACCTGAAGCAGAAGAATGCGACGCTCGTGCTCCTGCCCGGCAACACCAAGACGCCGGAGATTCTGTTTATGCCGCGACGTAATGCCGCGATGGAAACCTGGACGGGGCACATGTACAGCGCTCAAGAGGCCAACCAGCTTTCCGGCGTGAAAGAGATCTGGCACATGAGCGAGTTTGAGCCGTTTATCAGAGCGCTGAAGAATCGCCAGCCTTATCGGCCCAAGCCCGAAAATATCTTCATGTCGGATCTACCGGCTGACACTCCGGTGACGAACGATCATGGCTACACTGCTCTTTTCGACTCTGCAGCCAAAGGCGAAGCCGGGCTTTTCATGCTCGTTCCCGGGGAGAGAGAAAGCCGCGAATACGGCACGGAACAGCGCTTCGCTTCAGAGTGGGTGAAGACGGCTTCAGGGTTCAGTGTAAAAAATGCGTGGCCCATATTCACCGAGATGCGACTGGCAAAGTCGCCGATGGAATTGCGCATTCTTCAACACGCGATTGACATCAGCATCGAAGCTCACCAACGCTCCTGGGTCGCGGCTGCCAATGCAAAGTGGGAATACGAAGTTGACGCCGAAGTCGCCTACACCTTCAAACTCCGAAATGCCGACAACTGGGGTTATCCGGATATCGTGGGTTGTGGTCCAAACGCCACGACCCTGCATTACGTTGAATCGCAGGGACCGGTGAAACCAGGTGACCTGCTGCTGATGGACGTGGGCGCCGAATACGATCACTACACTGCCGACGTAACGCGCACGATTCCGGTGAATGGAAAGTTCACCCCGGAGCAGGCTGCGGTTTATCAGATCGTTTACGACGCGCAGGAAGCAGTAGCGAAGGCTACGAAGCCGGGTGCCACGTTGTCAGATGTGAGTCGCGCGGGCACTGAAGTGATCAAGGCCGGACTCTTGAAACTGGGACTGATCACGGATGTGAACTCCTCGCAACACCGGATATGGTTCATGCACGGCACGTCACACTGGCTGGGCATGAATGTTCACGACGTTGGCGGCGGAGCGAAGTTTGTTCCCGGTGCGGTGTTCACAAATGAACCCGGCATTTATGTGCGACCGGAAGCGTTGGACCAGATGCCGTTTGGCTGGAAGCAGGAAGATTGGGAAAAGTTCAAAACTGCGATCCGTCCGGCGTTCGAGAAGTACAAAGGCATGGGCGTCAGGATCGAGGACGACCTGCTCGTGACGGCCGACGGTGTGCGCTGGATGACCGAAGCCTTGCCACGCAAGATCAGCGAGATCGAAGACTTCATCGCCAAAGCACGTCGCCAATCGGAATAAAACTTTAGCCACGGATTACACAGATAAACACGGATCAGAATTTATTTTATTTCTGATCCGTGTTTATCTGTGTAATCCGTGGCTAACTCTTTTTGAATACTTGTTTAATCCACCCTGAGAACCACCTCAGGGCTGTTCGAAAAAAGCCGTGTTGCGGAGGTGGCTCACCCACCTCCGTCTTGGCTTCAGCGCCTAAACTCGTAAAGAACTGCGTGGCCATCATCTTCGCAGCTCCCTGGATCATGCGTTGGCCCACACTCGCAATCGTTCCGCCCACCTGAACGTCTGCGGTGTAACTAACCTTCGTCCCATGCTCTGTTGGTTCCAGATCAAGATCGCCTGCGCCTTTCAAAAATCCCGGCGCGCCTTTGCCGTCGACCACGATGCGCAGATGTTCAGGTTCTTTTAAATCCTCGAGACGCGCGGTGCCGGTAAAGACGCCTTTAATTGAGCCAACCCCGGTTCGGATTGTCGCGGCGAAAATGTTTTCGCCGGTTTTTTCGAGTTTTTCGCAGCCGGGAATACAGCGCTGCAGGACTTCGGGATCAACGAGGGCCTGATAGACGCGTTCGCGACGTGCCTCCAGTTCGTGAGCGCCTTCGAGTTTCACTGCACCAGCGCCTTTGCGGTCTGGATTGCGCGACGCGTATGAATCTTCGCAAGGTGGCAACGATACTCGCTCGAGGCGCTAAGATCCCCATTCGGATCGACGCCGTCGCAAACGTGATCCACTGCAGTGGCGAGTGAATTATCGTCAAGAGTTGTTCCTACGAGCGCTGCTTCCACCGCGTCAGCTCGATACGCCTTAACGCCAACGCCCGTTACGCCAATCGCCGCGGATGCGCATGAACCCGCATCGTCAAACGTCAGATGAATCGCTACTCCAACGACCGCGAAACCGGAAGCAGGATGAGGAACTTTTTGATATGCCTGGCCAAATCTTCCGGAAGGTTTCTTGATTCGCACTTCACGCAGGATCTCGCCCGGTTGCAGATCAGTCGTCAGCAGATCGACGAAGAAGTTTTCGACTTTGACGACTCGTTCGCCACTTGTTCCAACAAGCACGAGATCGGCGTCGAGCGCGAGCACCGCCGCAGGCCAATCGCCTGCCGGATCCGAATGAGCGATGCTGCCTCCAATTGTTCCTTTGTTGCGAACCTGCACGTCGCCAATACTCTTCGCGCACTCGGGCAGTAGCGGGCAGATTTGCTTGAGCAGGTCTGATGATTCCAGTTGATAGTGCGTAGTGGTGGCGCCGATCAGGATCTGGTCGCCCTCTTCGCGGATGTACGCGAGCGATTTGATGCGCGCGATGTCCACGAGCAACTGTGGCTGTGCGAGACGCAGTTTCATCGCGGGAATCAAACTATGACCACCGGCGAGAATCTTTGCACCATCAAGATCGCTCGCAAGCAAAGCCACGGCGTCTTCGAGTGTTGCAGGCGCCTGATAATCAAATTGTGTGGGAATCATTTTTTGTTCCTCGTTAATTTCCGTTGATGATGCGCCAGACGTTTTCCGGTTTGACCGGCATGTCGAGGTGACGGACGCCGAAGGGCGCAAGCGCATCGACGATGGCGCCCACAATCGCCGGCGTGGCTCCAATCGTTCCTGCTTCGCCGACACCCTTCACGCCGAGTGGATTGACCGGCGACGGAGTTTCAGTGCGATCCAATTCAAAATTGGGAATGTGCGATGCGCGTGGCACTGCATAGTCCATCAAGGTTCCGGTGAGTAGCTGTCCCTGGTCGTCGTAAACAACTTCCTCGTACATCGCTTGTCCAATCGATTGCACGATGCCGCCATGAACCTGTCCGTCAACCAGCAACGGATTGATCACCTTGCCGCAATCATCAACCGCGACGTATCGCAAAAACTCGATGTCGCCCGTTTCGCGATCGACTTCGACCACCGCGATGTGCGTGCCGAACGGAAAAGTGAAATTCTTCGGTTCGAAAAAGTAGGTTGCCGAAAGACCAGGTTCGGTATCCGGCGGCAGATCCTTCGCAATGTGTGCGGCGAGAGCAATCTCCTGAATGGTCAGGCTCGACTTGCCCTCGGTTTGTGGTTCGGGCAGCGCTCCGGCCGGCGCTTCACCGACGGGAACCACCGGATCCGAAGTTCCGGCCGCCGCCGCAGCCGCGGCCTCCCGTGAATACTTTCCGCCTTCAAACGAAACGCGTGATGAATCGGCCTTGAGCATGTGAGTCGCGATCTTGTGCGCCTTTTCTTTCAACTTTTGCACGGCGACGTAGACCGCCGTGCCGCCGACTGCGGTAGCGCGACTGCCAAACGTGCCGATGCCGTATTGGACCACGCCGGTATCGCCGTGAATCACAGTTACGTCGTTGAGACGTACTCCTAATTCGTCGGCGACGATCTGCGCGAACGATGTCTCCTGTCCCTGGCCGTGCGGTGAAGTGCCGGTCAACACCGTAACTGTTCCGGTTGGTTCGATACGCACCGTCGCACTTTCCCAACCGCCTGCGGGCATCGCGTTCGATGGACCAAGGGCACAGATTTCAACGTACGTCGAAATTCCGATGCCGATCAATCGTCCTTCTTCGCGTGCTTTTTTCTGCTTCTCGCGCAGCTCGGCGTAACCGGCGATCTGCTGCGCTTTATCCAGTGCGGCTTCGTAGTCGCCACTGTCGTAATCAAGCCCGGTGGCAGTGTGGAATGGAAACTCGTTCGGGGCAGGGAAGTTTTTGCGACGAACTTCCGCCGGATCCATCCCCAGTTCCGCCGCGACGAGATCGAGTCCGCGTTCGACGACGTAAGTTGCCTCCGGACGACCGGCGCCGCGATAAGCATCAGTGGCCATCTTGTTTGTAAAACAAGCCGTGATGTTCATCTGGATCGCAGGGATCTTGTAAGCGCCGGAAAGCATCAATCCGGTGAGCGTAGGAATGGCGGGTGTTAGTAGTTGGAGATAAGAGCCGAGGTCCGCAAACACACTGTAACGCAGACCGGTTAGCGTGCCGTCGTTCTTAAAAGCAACTTCGATCTCTCCAACCTGACCGCGTCCGTGAATCGTGGCTTGCATGTTTTCGCGTCGCGTTTCGATCCACTTGACGGGTTTGCCGAGTTGCATCGAGATCCAGCCGAGCAGCGCTTCTTCAGCGTAGACATTTAACTTCGATCCAAAACCGCCGCCGACTTCGGGCGTGATCACACGCAGCTTGTTCTCGGGGATTCCGATCATGAGCGCAACTTGAGTGCGCATCAGGTGCGGGATCTGGGTTGATGACCAGAGCGTTAGTTCTTCTTCACCGGGAAAGTAGCGCGCCAGTACACCGCGTGGTTCCATCGCGATGGGCGCCAGCCGCTTGTGCAGTATGCGTTGTTTGACGGTGCGATCGGCGGCGGCAAACGCAGCGTCGATATCACCTTCACCGGACGTTAAGCGATACGCGATGTTGTCGCCGAAGTGTTCGTGCACGAGTGGTCCACCAGCGGCGGCCGCTTCCACGTCGGTGACGACCGGCAGATCTTCGTAATCGACCATTACGAGATCGACGGCGTCGCGCGCGGTATAACGATCGGTTGCAACGATGGCTGCAATCGGATGGCCTACGAAATAGACTCTGTTCGTTGCCAGCACGCGGTGGTCGGGCACTTTCAAGTCGGGCAACGCACCGGCACAAGGAACGGGGCCAATCTTCTCAGCGACGTCCGCGCCGGTGTAAATAGCGACAACGCCGGGCGCCGCGAGTGCGGCGGAGGTGTCGATGCTGTTGATCTTCGCGTGTGCGTACATGGAACGCACAAACGCGACGTGCAGCGTGCCGGGTAAGGAAATGTCGTCGACGTAATGTGCAAGACCGCGGATCAAGCGCGGGTCTTCAGTTCGCTTAACTCGTTTGCCAACGTAGTTGTTTGTCATGCGATCACCGTCATATTCGCCTGGGATTCTTCTGTGGGGCTCATGCGAGCGCTAGGGCGGCCACGGGGGGAGGTCACCCCTACAATCACGTTCCAGTAGTTCTTTTCGCTGCGTATTCCACCGCTTCGATGATGTGCTGGTAGCCGGTGCAACGACATAGATTGCCTTCGAGTCCGTGGCAGATCTCTTCGCGCGATGGAGCGGAGTTACGATCGAGCAGTTGCGCTGCAGTGACGATCATCCCGGGTGTGCAATAGCCGCACTGCAAACCGTGTTTCTCCCAGAATCCTTCCTGGACGGGGTGCAGTTCTCCGTTCTTTGCGAAGCCCTCGATCGTGGTGACTGATGATCGGTCGGCTTGAACCGCGAAGACCGTGCACGACTTCACGGCCTGCCCGTCGAGCATCACGGTACACGCGCCGCAGAGCGACGTTTCGCAGCCGACGTGTGTGCCGGTAAGTTCCAGCACATCGCGCAGATAATGGACAAGTAGCATGCGTGGTTCGACCTCATTGGTATGAGAGACACCATTCACGCTCAGATTGATAGCCTTTTTCATGAGCTACCTCACTTTAGGAATTGTAATTAGAGTTTTCTTTGGACGCCCTGACTATATCAGCAATCGATTGAAACGAGAATAAAATCTACGCCATTTACTTGGCGGTTCTTTGCGTCTTTGCGCCTTTGCGTGGCCAATACTTCGTCCATCTTTTTTCCACGCAAAGGCGCAAAGACGCAAAGGACCGCCAAGCAGAAATACCTACACCGTGGCTTTGTGAATCTGTCGCTTCAAACGATGGATCGTCTTTCGAACCACTTTGAGCTGCTTGGAATCGTGAGCTTCAATCGCCGCCGCCCGTTGTGTTTTCAACTCGCGAATTCTGGCTTTGATCGACGCCTTATCGATACCAACAACTGAGTGGTGCTCGTGTTGAATTCCCAACGCCTTCGCTAGCGCCACGACCAGATGCTCTTTGTTCATCTGGGTGTAACCCTGAACGGCTTCGTGCTCAATGCCCTTAGCCATCTCACGCAGGTCAGCCAGCGTCTTGTGTCTGAGTTGTTCGTATGTCAGCTCCATTTTTAAGCTCCATTGAATATTTGTTCGAGATGATGCTTTAGATGGTCTACATAGTCGCGGATAAGGTATTCCAGCGTAGCCGGTTCGTTCTTATCCACGAGTTTGAATGCGATTTGATCAAGTGAGTGCTGCGCGCGGGCTTTGGTTAAAACATCCTCCGGGATCACTGACGCCGCATGCGCCAGATGCAGGTTATAGGCACTCCAGAGCTGAATCACTTCGCTCCATGATTCCTCGCGGTATTTCTGCGAACTGACCCACTGCTCCTGCTCGTAGCCCGGAAAAACAAGGTCGTCAGAAAACTGCGCCCGCACGAAACGCTGATGATTGTTGGCTGCCGAGTCGATCAAGTGTCCGAGAATTTCGATCGGCGCCCAATTTTCCGGCGAACTCCGGCGGCGGCTTTGTTCATCAGAAATCTCTCGCAGCCTCAGGCTTGCGCCGGCAATTGTCTCCCGAAAATCGCCCAAAAACTGGGCATAACTGTTTGTTGTGGACATGGAAGTTGGATATTATCTCAGGTGTCCAGAGAATTCACAGACCATTCCGTGTGATCCGATTTAACTAACCACTCATAGCCCGGAGATTTCCCAAGATGAAAGTTTGGTCCCCCAGAAAAACCTCGCTCATAGTCGTCTGTCTGCTTTTTGTCCTTCACCTTGGCGTCGCCGTTGTCGCAGGTCAAGACGGTGCCGGAGCCAAAGAAAAAGAGCTTTATAACCAACTCAAGGCGTTCTCGCTTACCGGCACTCCGATTGAAGTTAAAGGCGTGGTGCTGAAGCGCGTGCGAGCGCAGATTACGCTGAATGGCCAGGTGTACCTGAGCCAGCCGGTCAACGGAAAAGTTACCGGCGCGGTCTTTATTGGCGACGGAAATTTCGTTGCTGAAACTTCCGCTGACGACTTCGAAAGAGACAACATCAAGCGCCTCCTCGGAACCGAAGCAATCCAGTCAGATTTCAAAACCGCGGTTTTCAGGTTCACTGACGACACCGCCACGCAGCTCGGGCAAACAGCACCGCCGGGTCCTGAGCCCGCTAACGATCGTGCCCAAAAGTTGGCCCGTGAAACTGACGAACGCATATTGCGTGAAACCGGCGCAAACCTTCCGGCGCGTCTCGCGATCTCGATTATTAATGCCGAGAAACCGGGCTTTTTCTTTGCTTCATTTGATGGTGGCCGCCGCGAGCGTTTCTCGATGATCCTGGACCACCAGACCCGCATCCCGGTTGCGAATTTCCGTATTAACGCCGGTGAAAAGGGACTCATCTGGTCCTACAGCTCTGCGGTTTACAGCCCTGAAGTTTGGCTGGCTTTTTACTCAGACGAAGATTACCAGCGCGGCCAGGTTCAATACTCCGATGCAAACGACCAGATCGACATTCATCACTACCGCATGGATCTCGATCTGCGGGACCACAAATCCAAAATGAAGCTCAACACGCGTATCGAAGCCGAGCCTCTGCAACCGAATGTTCGCGCCATTACCTTCAGCGTTGGCGAAGGTTTGGGTGAATATGATGACGAGCGAAAAAAGAAGCAGATGCGGATTATCTCGGTCCGTCGCGGTGACGTCGAACTGGCTGCGGTGCAGGAGCCCTGGGAAAGCGGGTTTACTGTATTTCTAACCGAGCCGTTGAAGCCACGGGAAAAACTTGACCTCGACGTGATTCTCGAAGGCGACTTTATTCGCGATGCCGACGTTGTGGAAGATTGTTACTACCCGCGTTCAAACACGAGTTGGTACCCGCGACAAGGTTATCTCGATCGATCGACTTTCGAGCTGACGTTTCGACATCCCAAAAAACTTCGCGTGGCCAGCGTCGGAGTACGCACCAGCGAACAGGGGGATGAGGCAGACAAAGACAACTTCGTTACGAGATATGAAATGAAGCACCCGGTAGCGCTCGTGACCTTTGCGCTGGGGCCGTTTAAGCGGCACACCGAGTCGATCAAATGGGAAAAAGGCGGGGCTCCAACGCCATTGGAATTCAGTTCGTTGCCCGGTGATTATCTTCCGATTAAGGAAGACTTCATCATGGCCGAACTCAACAACGCCGTCAGGTATTTCACCGTACTTTTCGGCGACTATCCCTATCCGGTGTTTGGCGCGGCCATTCATCCGTTTGGTTTCGGACAGGGTTTCCCGTCGATGTTGATGATTCCGCCGACAGATCGCGCGAGCAAGTTTACGTACGAGTTCATTGCTCATGAGACGGCGCACCAGTGGTGGGGAAATATCGTTGCCTGGCGTTCCTATCGCGACCAGTGGCTCAGCGAGGGCTTCGCGGAGTATTCCGGTGTTCTTTACACGAGGATGCGAGCGAATCCGGAAGCGCGTGATGAACTATTAGGACTCAAGCGTTCTTCACTGAAAGAGCTGCCGATCACGACCACTGGTGTGGGTAAGGGCCGGCTCGTGGATGTTGGTCCAATCATCCTGGGCCATCGTCTTAATACCAGTAAGACGATGGGCACTTACCAGACCTTGATCTATAACAAAGGCGCCCTCGTGCTGCGGATGATCCATTACATGTTGAGCAATCCGACCACTGGTGAGGGGCAACCGTTTTTCGACATGATGACGGACTTTGTCGAACGTTATCGAAACAAAACCGCCTCGAGTGATGACTTTCGTCAGGTTGTAAATGAGCACTTTGCGAAGTCGCACATCGGGCGTCACTACGGGTTGAATAATCTGAACTGGTTGTTCTCGCAGAGTGTTTATCAAACTGCGTTGCCCTCGTACGAAATGCAATACAAGATTGAGGATCAGCCCGATGGCAAAGTCATCGTCTCGGGAACGATCAAGCAGGACAATGCGCCCGAGGATTGGGTGATGATTCTGCCGGTGAAGTTTTCGTTTGGCGCGAACCAGCAGGGAGCGGGCATGGTGATCGTAAAGGGCGCTGCCAGTCCTTTTCAGATGCGGTTGCCAACGCGGCCAAAGAAAATTGAACTGGATCCGGACCGCTGGATTCTGGCCGAAAAAGTGTCCGCCAAGGGCAACTGAGACCCGGCGCGCGTCCTCTCAAAAAAGGTTGTGGAACCAGTTTGAGGGGGCGTTCGTTTAGGTGTCATGCGGTGGATTAAGCGACTTGTAAAGGTTTCGGTGGTGTTGGCGGTGATTATGTTCCTGCTGGCTGTCACCGGAGCTTTTGATTCATTGATGTTTTATGGTCGTGTAGCTCACCTCTACTTCCAGGAGCCGGACGCGCGCATTTCGATGCCGTTTGAAGATGTCTCGAAGCGAGCAATCGCCGATACCTGGCAGGCGCCGCGCGGTTCCGGCCGACGACATGAGGGCCAGGATATTTTCGCGCCACGCGGTACTCCAATTCTTTCCGCCACGCGCGGATACATCTACAAGATCGGTGAGAACAGTCTCGGTGGACAAACTGTTTCAGTGATCGGCGCGGGTGGTCGCATTTATTACTACGCACATCTCGATCAATACGCGCGTGGGATTAAGGTCGGCGATCGAGTTACGACGCGAACTGTGCTGGGGTACGTCGGTACTACCGGGAACGCGCAGGGCACGCCGCCGCATCTGCATTTCGGTGTCTACACCATGACCGGTGCGATCAACCCGCTGCCGTTAATAAACGATCGTAACGCCCCAACGGTCACCACCAACAAGCCAAAAGAAAACAAACCTCGCACCCGCCTTGTGAGCCGCAAAGCTTGATCTTCTTGGAATCGGTTTCTAGAGTCATTTTTCACGCAAAGACGCAAAGAGGACGCAAAGTCGCAAAGAAAGCATTTTCGAAACGCGGCAGCGCTTTGCGTCTTTGCGCCTTTGCGTCTTTGCGTTAGAAAACTCCTTTCAAATCGGGCGACCAACGAACATCAAAGTTGGTGTTTTCCGGCATTGACTCACCCCTCGCCTTGGGCTTATTGTTTCGCCGTTCACTAGTCTGTCGGCCCGTTAGCGACAATTCCACGTTAAATTGGAAGGAGTTTCACGCATGCGAATGCGATCACGGTGTCTCCCTGTCTCGATTCTTGTTCTAACTCTCGTTGTTTCTATAGTCATGCTGGCGCCACGATCGTGGGCGCAGCAGGATCCACCAACACCACCCGCAGGCGGTGCAGGCCCAGGTGCTGGTCAGGACCGACCCGGTCGTCCCGATCAGACCGCCGAGCCGCGTCCTTATGATCGCGTAATCACCAAAGACGCAAAATCAGATGAAGGCGTCTTCACAATTCACACGATCAAAGAGAAGGTCTATTACGAGATTCCGAAAAGCGAACTCGGTAAGGAATTTCTCTGGGTGAGCCAGATCGCCAAGACCACGCTCGGCGTCGGTTATGGTGGTCAGGCGGCCGGCAATCGCGTGGTCAAGTGGGAACGCAAGGGAAATCGCATTCTCCTGCGCCACGTGCAGTATGACGTCATTGCCGATCCGAAGCTTCCGATTGCGCGTGCCGTCGCCGACTCGAAAAACGAGACGATCATCATGGCTTTCAACATCGAGGCCATCGGCAAAGAGGATTCGGCCGTGATCGACGTCAGCCGTCTCTTCACGACTGAAGTCACGGAGTTCAGTGCTCGCACGCGTTTGCGAGCTCGCGGCTTCGATGCGTCGCGCTCGTTTATTGAAAAGACGAAATCGTTTCCGACCAATATCGAAGTAGAGGTTTCGCAAACTTACACATCGCCGCCGGACGTTACTCCAGGTGGCGGTGGTGGTGGACCACAAATTCCGATTGCACAGGGAATGCGTGCCGGAACCAACGCGACCGTCGTCATGCATTACAGCATGGTGAAGTTGCCGGAGAATCCGATGATGCCGCGTCTCTTCGACGAGCGCGTCGGTTATTTCGCCGTCCGGAAGACTGACTACGGTGTCGACGAACATCGCGCGCCACAACGCACTTACATCACTCGCTGGCGGTTAGACAAGAAAGATCCAAACGCGGAACTTTCAGAACCGGTGAAGCCGATCGTTTACTACGTTGATCCCGCGACCCCAACCAAGTGGATCCCGTACATCAAGAAGGGGATTGAAGATTGGCAGCCGGCTTTCGAAGCCGCTGGTTTCAAGAAAGCGATTATTGCCAAAGAAGCACCGTCAAAGAGCGAAGATCCTAACTGGGATCCGGAAGATGCGCGCTACTCGGTAATACGTTACTTGCCATCGACGATTGAAAATGCTTCAGGTCCACACGTGAACGACCCACGCACGGGCGAAATTCTCGAGTCAGACATTCAGTATTATCACAACGTGATGAACCTGGCTCGCAATTGGTACTTCGTGCAGGTTGGTCCCCTCGATCCACGTGCGAAGAGACTCCCATTGCCTGATGATCTAATGGGCGAACTCGTGCGCTATGTCATCGCTCACGAAGTCGGTCACACGCTCGGTTTTCAACACAACATGAAGGCCAGCGCTACCTATCCCGCGGAGAAGCTTCGTGACGCTCAATGGGTTAAGTCCATGAGTCATACCCCGACCCTGATGGACTACTCGCGTTTCAATTACGTGGCTCAGCCTGAAGATAACATCGCGGTTGATGACCTCATTCCCAAGATTGGTCCGTATGACAAGTGGGCTACAATGTGGGGTTACAAGCCGATTCCGGGTGCGAAGACCCCGGATCAAGAGAAGAAAACACTGGATGACTGGGCCAGGGAACAGGATGGCAAGAGCTATCTGCGCTTCTCCACGGCCGATGCGCGCGGTTCCGATCCAGGCGAGAATACCGAAGCCGTGGGTGATGCTGACGCAATTGCTTCAACCGCGCTGGGTATCAAGAACCTGAAACGGGTTGCCGATATGCTCTTGCCTGCGACTTCGCGCCCGGGTGAGCCATACGACGATCTGGAAGAACTCTACACTCGCATGTTGAATCAGTGGTCCACCGAATTGAATCACGTGGCGGGAATCGTCGGTGGTTTCAACTCGCAACAGAAACACGCAGGCCAGGATGGCGTGCGCTTCGTTATTGTTCCGAAGGACCGACAGGCTGCCGCGGTGCGTTTCATTAACGAAAACGCATTTGCGACCCCGTCGTGGGCGGTGAAAGCCGACATCCTGCGGCGCATTGAACCGGCGGGCGCGTTAACGCGCGTCAACCAGGCACAGGAGCGGGTGTTGAATTCGCTGTTGAGTAACGCACGTTTTGATCGCCTGGTTGAGCAGGAAGCGCTCGATGGTATGTCGGCGTACCGGCCGTCAGATTTCATGTCGGATGTTCGACGCGGAATTTGGAATGAGATCGACGGAGCTGGTCCAATTCGGATCGACGTTTACCGGCGTAACCTGCAAAACTCGTACGTCGATTTGCTTTCGAACAAGCTGAATAGCCGTCCATCCGTCACTGACGACTATCGCGCGTTGATCAAAGCTGAACTTCGCGATTTGAATACGGCGATTGGTGCAGCGATGGCGCGAGCGACTGATCGACAAACGCGTGCGCATCTTGCGGACGCTCGCGATCAGATTGCGAAGGCGCTGGATCCTAAGTTTGCGGCGCCGGCGGCGGCGACTCCTGCTTTTCCGTTCGGGTTTGACGAGCAGTTTAGATTCAACCCTCGTTCAAATGCGATGACGATTGAGGAGTTTATTGACTCGCGCAGTTGCTGGGCTGACCACACGATTCCAATCAGACCAAAGCGGGAAGAGTAAGCAGTTAACTTCCAGGGCGGCCTTCGTGGCCGCCCAAATTTTTGAACTGAGCCTTACGACTTAATCCGATCCTGCTCGAGCAGATTCGTGGTGTGATCGGCGACGCTGATAGGAACGGGATTCTGAATCGGTCTATCGTGGAGTTCGCGCGGAGGGGAAACAACCTGATCGAGATGCCGTGGCTCTGGTTCAGGCTTCGGGCGAATCAGCAAACCCGCAACGATATGGCCCACGCCTGCCGTAATCGGCAACAACCCAAACAACCAAATAACCTTCACCACCGGATCGATCTCAAACGGGACCTGCCCAACAACATCCGGCGGGAGCTTTAACACAAGCGCCGCGGATAGATAGTACAGAAACGCCGTTATCCCAACCCCGGAAAATAACGAAACGACGCCCTTGGTGATGTGATCCTCACGTCGTTCCGCGGCTGTCTTCTTTTTCCGAAAATTGATTAACGGACGCCGCTCGTCGTGACGTTTCTCGCGGGGCGACATCTCCGCGATCTCGTGGTTCATGTTGTCGAGCGCACGCGAAACCTCGTCGGTCACATGATCGACCTTGAGGTTCTTGACCATCTCCTTGATCTTCGGCAACGGCCCGCGATCGCTTCGTGCAATCGCCTCGCTCAGCGAAACGGCCTTACCGATGACCTTGAGATTAGCGCCGCAAACCCGGCAATACTGAAGTTGTGCCTGCGCTTCTGTACCGCATTGTGGGCAATACATAACTTTCGTAACGTCCAGGTTGGGTGTTTGGTTCCATGTGAGGCCACGGATTTACACGGATGACACGGATTAATCAGTCAAAAAAATCCGTGTCATCCGTGGCTAAAATTTATTCGTAACTTAGTGCTTCAACGGCATCCTGTCGCGCCGCGCGCAACGCCGGATACAACGCTCCCAAACTTCCACCCAACAACCCCACTGCCAACGAAATCAACACCCAGCGTGGTTCAATCTCGATCGTCAAACTGGTAGTGCGCATCACGGCCAGTTTTGCGAGCATCGTCAAAAGCACTCCAACACCAACACCAAGCAAGCTCACGATGATCGCTTCCTGCTCAATGACCCAGGCAATCGAAGTTTTCGACATGCCCAGCGATTTGAGAATTCCAATCTGTCGCGTGCGTTCGGTAACGGTGGTATACATCGCGAGCAAAATAACCAGCACGCTGATCGCGGCGGCGACGCCCACCACGACTTTTATAAACACATTCAACGCCGGAACACCGCTGGCGTAAATCTCCGGCAGATCGCGCGTAAAGATCAGTTGATCATCAGGATACTTCGCCAGTATCCGCGCCGCGACTTCATCCTGCTGAGCCGGATCAACGCATGAGACCAGAATTGCTGACGCTTTGTTTTCAACACCTTCCTGCTGCTGCAACGTTTTCAATGGAATCTTGATGCGTCCGCCACCAGGAGGTTCATAAACACCGACGATCTTGAATGGACGCTTGAACAGTTCCACGGTGTCGCCGACGTTAGCGTTTCGATTTCGTTTCCACTCCGGATCGATGATCGCTTCGTCGCCAGATTCCAATTTGCGGCCTTCACGAATCGTGATGCCGGCAAGGTTGGAGTATTGGTCGTACTCGATGCCGTCAATCAACCGCTGGCCAAAACCGGAATCGCTTTTATCAAACGTTTGACCAAGCGCGGTTACTGCACGCACGCCCGGTATCTGGGCCAGCTCGCCCACGTGCGACACCGGCAGTTTGAATTGCGCGCCACCTCCCAGGCCGACCGTTCCCGAAGCGCGAATCATGATCTCGGCGCCGATATTTGATTCACGCCGGCCACGCTCGTGCAGCACGCCGTGCGCGAGACCAACCGTGAAAACAATGAGCAGCACTCCCACACCGGTACCAAGAACGCTTACTGCGGTACGTGCAGGTCGATGAGCAATGTT
This sequence comes from uncultured Acidobacteriota bacterium, assembly GCA_963708055.1. Lineage (GTDB taxonomy): Bacteria > Acidobacteriota > Blastocatellia > Pyrinomonadales > Pyrinomonadaceae > PSRF01. The sequence goes on from OY970193.1 coordinate 6,816,487, forward strand.
TGAAAGTACAAGGCTATCCATAAGACGTTGTAACCGCGGGCTGCGATCCAGTATGCGACGCCACGCTTTGGGGAGCGTGCGCCAGGTGAGTACAAGGAGGCCGATGGATGTCCAAACAACAATCGCTGCCTTGCGAACGAGGGCTAACGCAAGACCGGCAGCAGGCGTAAATCCGAGTCCTTTTTGCAGGATAACTTCGGTGCCGCCTTCATACACGCCAATCGTTCCCGGAACAAATGCAAAAGCAAAGTTGATAACTTTCGTAAGCGACTCAATGATGTACGACTGCGCGATCTGCGGTTGAAACCCGAGCATTTTGAGCGCGAGATAAACCTCGATGACGCTGGCCGCGTGGGCCGCGAGATTGCAGGCGATCATCAGGAAGAAGGCGGCTGGATGATGCTTATAAAAGTCGTAAACTTTCGACTCGAGATGATAGATGTGATGGCGGCGCTTGAGTATTACCTTGGGGCTGAGTCGTAGTTGGGCCAAACGATCGATGACCCACGTAAGCAGCATCACGCGACGTTTGGCGGCGATTGCCGCGATCAATATTCCCGAGGCTGCTACAACCGCAATGATCAGCAGCACGAGATAAACCGGCGGTGGCAGCGGGTATCGCACGAGCATGACCACCGCGCCGCTCAATATGAAAAAGACCACCGACATGTTGTAGATCAGGTTGTCGACAACGAGCGCGGGCACGCCGTAGGTTAAAGGTATGCGTTTTCTCAGTAATGCAACCTTGGTGGCTTCGCCGAGTAGTGGTCCGGTGAAAGTGAGAAAACTGATCGCTTCGCCGCCGAGTCGCGCGGCGAAGGCTTGATGAAAGGTGATGCGCCGGTGTTCGGGTGGCACAGCCGCGCGCATTGAGACCGCGCGTAAAAAGTGACGCAGTCCGCTTAGGCCGAGGATAATAAAAAACCCGAAACCGATTCGCAGCAGTGCGTCGAAAAGCGGTTGTACGCCGACCCGGTTGATTACGTATATGAGAAGTGCGAGACCAAGAAGGAAGGCGAGCGTTTGCAGCCAAACGAATGATCGGCGCGAATTGCTGGTGGTGGTTTCCGGTTCTTCGGCGAGCTCTTCTGTTTCACCGGCGTCCCAGTTTTCTGGAAAATCTTCTCTCGATTCGATCAAGGCGCTGCGCTCACAAACAATCCACAGATTACACAGATTGAAAAACTTCAGAGTTAACGGATCGGTCCATTGGCGGTTGTCTTCAGCCGATCAAGTGGACCGGGCAACAGCTCTGTCACAACATGTCCGGGGAACTTTCTGAATCCCTTTTCCCAGAGTTCTGGCACGGGATTGCTATCATCGCGCAAACTTCCGGTTAATGCCAGCAGTGTCGGCATAAAACTGAGACTATCGTAAGGCCGTTCGATAGCGAGTGATTGTGGCAACTTTGTTTTAGCGCCGCCCGCAACCATGAAAACCGAATGGGTGGCAATCCGGAAAAACGAGCCGTGATTACCGCCCGGGTTAAAGCCTCGCACGTCAAAGTTCCAGTGATCGTTGGCCACGATCAGTAGGTCAGCTTCTACCAGCTCGCGTTTACGTCGCGCATAGTCTCTCATCAAACGCTCATCGGAAGTTAGACCCAGTTCCGTCGTCGAAAATCGTTCGATGGCGTGTCGTGCCAACTGCTCGTGCAGACCCACCACTCCATTCGAATATCTTGTCTTATGAAGTGCTGCGAGCCATTCCGTATCCGTATGCCAACCGCTCAGCCACGTCGCCCGGTCAGCCGCCGGCACATTCAGATTCGGATCTTCGAAGATTTGCAAAGGCAGACCAGCCTGCCAGCTAATCTGTTTGAAGGTTAACTTCCCGTTCGCATCCTGCCTCAGATCGCTTACCGGGACAAAGCGGAGCAGCAACTCACCGATATAGTTCCGGCGCGAAAGCAGTAGTGCCTGGCGATCGCCGCCGGCAGTAACCCAGATTACGTCTTCGTCGATATCACGATCGTTGATCAGCGGCAGCACCAGGTCGCGTGAAAGTCGCATTGCAATCAGATCTACCGGGCGATTTGTGACACCGCGTTGAACGTTGTTTCTGACTGATACGCCATGAAGGAGGGAGAAGTAATCAACCCTCACAAAGCTCTCGTTTGAGTTCAACGATCCGTCAGCATTCACAACCAGACCTTTTGGACCAACACCGGCAACGTAATTCTGAAGTTCGTAGATCGAATTACGATCACCCATCGACATCTTCGGAATCAAATCCGAGATCTTCACTTTCGACGGCGCAAACGTCTCCGGCAAAAGCGACAGCAGATTTCTCAGGGCACTCGCAAATTCTCCGTACTCCTTTTGCTCCTGCTGCCAGCGGTCCAACTGCACGTAAATGCGTTTAGCGGCATCGTCGAGACCCGCATCCTGTTGCTCTTTGGTGAACTTTTTCGGCTGCGAATTCCAGAGCTTTCGTTGTTCGACAACCGCGCGATCCAGCGCGCCTAGTTCCGCGTCTAACTGTTTCAGGTCCTTTTCCCAGTCAGAACGGCGTCGATTAATCACCGCAAACAGCTCGGCCGTCGCCGCTTTTCGTGTTTCAGCCGAAAGCTTGCCAGTCTGAAGTTGCTGCAAAAGGAGGTGAAGCGTATTCAGATCGCTGTCCCGTAAGTGCACCGACGCTCGTTCATTTCCGTCGAAATCGAGCATTGCGGTCGGATAAGTCGTGCTCTCACCTCTGAGATAGTAAGTATCGGGCGTGGTGGTGGTAATCAATGGCACAAACGGATTTATGCCCTTCAGCGAGTAGTCGAGCATCAAACGTCGTTTAGTGACGACGTGATGCCCACCGCCGGCGCGACTGCCGAGCAGTTTTACGAGGTTGTAGCCCTGACTGTAGATCTTCTCATCAGTGTTGAACCCATGATCTGAAACCACTACGAGCGCAGTCTCGTCAGCGAGCGGAGCCTTTTGAATCGCGGTCCATACCTCGCCAATCACGGCGTCCATTTGCCGGAGCACGGCAAGGTGCGATTGCGCATCGTTGTTGTGGTGCCCTACGTGATCGAAATCCGCCAGGTATAGATCCAGATAACGGATCTTTGGATTAGACAGTTTGGTGATCAATTCTCTGACGAGTTGATCGGTCACGACACTGCGCATATCCAAACCCATGGTCCACTCGTCAAAAAGCTCTTTCGGCGATTTGATGAACCGATTCTGCAGTCCGCTCTGCAAGGTTGAATAACGCGGACTGCGCAGGAACAGCGAATAAGTCATGTAACGCTCGCTGTGGGGATATGCATCCGACATCAGCGGCAAGCCAAGGCCATCGACCACTTCGACTGCGCGCATATCAACACGGCTACCGGTGATGCCGGCGAAGTAAAGCGGCAGAAAATTCAGATAGTCGTAAGAGTGAAGCGTAAAACGATCGAATTCAACGTTGCCTTTAATCTGAAGATGCTGACCGGTTTCGAGTAGCGACCACGAAGGAGCAGACAAACTCATGCCGCGCACATAAAAATTCGTAAGCCTCGAACCGCGTTGGTAGAAAATGTGATCAATCCACGGCAGCAGACTCTTGCCTGACTGCGGATCGCGTTGCTTTACCGTGTGGTCTACCAGATCGTAGGGTAGCCCGTCGCATTTAATGACAACAAGCCGTTTTGTTTGCGCAAGCGTGAGAGCCGGTAAGCAAAGTAATAGTCCAGCAAGCACGCAAAGACGCAAAATCGTCGTGCCCGCATGGGGACGTACAACTTTGCGCCTTTGCGCTCCTGCAAAAAACACTGCGTGCATCATCGTCAGGGCTGACCCACTATAACGGGAGCGCCGCCGACGGTAGCGGCAATCGGTTCGACTCTGGGAATAATTCCGCGGAGATACTCGCCGGCGATCTCTCGATACGCTTTGTCGACAGCGTTGTTCTGCGAGATGCGTAACAACTCGTTCTTCGCTTTTGAACTGTGAATGCGCGAGAGGCTGTCGAGACATGCGCGACGTATCTCATCGTCTTTAGTGCGAACGAAGATCTTTGCCGTTACCACGGCGGCACTCGATCCGGCTGTTTCACCATGCTCGGCGATGAAGTGCAGTGATCTTCTGACGTCGTCGAGGTTCCAGGTGATATCGATGTCGGCAGTCGACTTTGCGATCTGTTGCAGAAAACGAGTATGAAACTGAAGTCGCCGCGCAACGTCGAGCCGGCCTTCCATTTCATCGGTCAATTCTTCGCGATGCACGTATTTGCCAAACGTCAGAACGTTCAAAACGCGAAAAGCAAATTGTGCTTTGCCGCCGTGTTCCAGGGGTAATAGTTCCGCACGACGATCGAGTTCGATTTTTGCCGCCAGCCCGTTTGGATCTTTAGCGAACGCGAGTAATGCGTCGTATTGCGCGCGTGCGATCTTTGCTTCGGCTTCGAGATCGTTTTCAAATGGATTGAGTGAGATCGTCTCGAGTCGTCCACTTACCTCAGAACGAAGCTCCGGTTGTAAAGAGTTGTTTAATGCGAGCAACAGCTTGAGTTGTGAATAGGTATGCAACCGAGATGGTTGATTGATATCCATGCCGCGACGTCCGGTTACAAAATCGAAAACTGTGCGACCAAGAAAGAACGGCAGGTTACCAAACTTCGAAAGCGAGAATATGTTTTGCGTGAGGTCGTTCAATACGCGGCGCGACATCTCACGTTTCTTAGGATTGTAACTGTCGCGAAAGTCAACCAGCAGCATCGGGATCTTCGGGTTATCCAATCCATAAAGACCCAGCGGAATCATCTCGACGGCTTCAGCGCCGGGAGTTTGACTATCAACCGGCTGATTCTCGGAATCGAAATATCGTGTTTCAACATAGCCTTTCCAGTTCAGGAGACGTTTGTCGGTCCATGGATTGGCGATGTTGAGAAAACGACCGCTAAAGCGCCCGCCCGGTTGTTTGACGAGGTCGCGTTTAGCTACCCACAACAGCGCATGAGTCGCACTGCCGTCAGGCATCGTCAGTGGTTCAAAGTACAACGATTCTGCTTCTGCTCTTTGACGAAGCAGTTCCCAGTTGTGCCCGCGTTCATCATGTGCTTGCTTTGTCTTTTTGGCGTAGTAACTCTCGACGTGTGAATAGTCCACCAGTCCGCCAAAAGTTTTTTCACTCAGCAACAGCCGTCCCTGGATCGTCGCGAGTTCCGCCGGAGTGAAAGCTGATTCACCTTTGACTGCCTGATAAAGGGTTAATACCGAGAGCGCACGAATGATGTGCGAACGCCGATAATCACTCGAATTACGACGATAGGAACCGGTTGATGCTTTTACCGGAGTACCATAAGGATCGAGCAAGACGCTTTGCAGCGCGGTCCAGAAAATCTTGTCCCATACCTCGTTCTCCGGCGAGGCGAGATCGAGCGCCGGCGGAGGAGTTTTCGTTAACTTCTCGTTGTTGCCGACTCGGGTATAGAAAAAAGGAATTGCAGCGGCCAGGCGTTGCTTGAAGGTCGGGCGTGTGTAAGTTAATGGCCAAATGTAGCGCAGCCGGTTGTTCTCGGAGTTCCGGTCGCCGAGAGTGTCACGTAAAATGGACACCATCGGTACCCATTTGTCGTTTTCAGTAGACTGCAGTCCGGCGAGTTTCGCGTGGACTGTGATCAACTCCGCGCCACCAGCGACTTCAACACGTTCGAGCCGCATGATTTGCGAAAGTGCGACAGCCGGATCGGTTTTTTCAGGGCCACCGAGGTTTGGTCCCTGAGCTTTGCTGATGGTTGGTAGTAGCGGCGAGGTGACGAGCAGAAAAGCGATTAACCAGCTCGCCCTCAAATGCCAGTGCCTATAGCCTTGAATCCTCATGCTGTTGCTGAACACTCAAAAATTTCTGGCAGATGGGGAGTTTGCGCTGCATCATTGCACTAAGACTTCCCGAGATCCTCAATAAAACTCCAATCGACTTTTTCAACTGCAACATTCATGCCTGTTACGGGGCAAACCAAATATACCTCAGTCCTGGTCCTTGTGAACCTCGTAATTATGACAGGTCAGGTAGTGTAATAATCCGGGTCTTTGAGCCTTTTCGTTGTGCCATGGTTGCCCTGTCAGAGTTCTCCCGCGGCGGCGCAGCGGCGCTAGGGAAAACTCCGGTTCTTACGCCGCGTCGTTGCGTCGCCGCGTGAGAAATCTCTTCCATGTCATGTTAGGACGATTAGGTGGTGAAGAACGTTAACTCTCATTAGTGAGAAAACGTCCGGTGGATCACCTCGATCCAGCCTGGGCCGCGTGGCCTGAAGAGGTTTGCCCTGTGGTTTCAGCGTCCTTGGTTTCCTTGGCCGGCGGTTGCCAGCCACTTCGCTCCAATAGCGGTATTCCGAATCGAATCGGGACGGCGAAGTTTGAGGCCTGATTCTCGGTGAAGACTGCAAAGTTAACTCCAATCACACGCCCCGACGGTCCAAATAACGGTGCGCCTGAGCCGCCTTCGGCAGTTCGTGCGTCGTATACGATTCTTCGCACGTCGAGATCGGTAATTGCGCCCTGAGTAGTGAGTGGCTGAATGCGTTTTGTCTCTGCCAGGTAGGCCAGTTGGGCCATCGGTGTTCCATAACGTTGCTGGATCCCTCGTGCTTCGGCATCGTCAAGCAATGCCAGCAATCGATCTGGACCAGACGGATAACCCATCATCACCACTGTTTTTCCCACCGCGACCGCATCCGGATCTGTTTCCAACGGCAGCACCGGAATTGTTTGCGGCACTTCCGGAATCTCCAAACTGCAAACCGCGAGATCATCCTTTTGCGCAGCGGCTTTGAACTTAAGTGGAATTGCCTGCGGAATGTTTGGAAAGTACGCGATCAGTTTTCGCAAACGCGGCTGAGCATTCAGACCACCGCTGATACTCTGTGCGCGATCGTCGGCGATCCACGGTTGGGCGATGTGCCGGTTGGTCAGCACGAATCCCCCACCGATATGAAATCCGGTGCCGACAAACTCATACTCCGCAATTGCAGCATTGCCTTCCGGTGTCAGTGCATCTTGTGCGCCACTTTGAATCGCGCTGCCGCTATCGCTCACCTGGGCTTCAGCGTATCGCAGCGGCCTGCCGGTTCCTGTCTCCACGAAGTAGAAAGAACCTGCAATCAAACAAACGCCGGCGCCGTATTCGCTGCGAAGTTTCACCGCCAGAGACAAGCTGTACTGAATCTGCCGGTTGCTTTCGTCAATGTTGAGGATCTGCTCGCTGGTTTTGGAGACCTGTTCCTTCATCTGCGTAAGCTGCACGCGCTGATCGTCGATCAGGCGCCGGCTTCGTTGCAGTTCCTTGTACATCGCAAAGCCGAGGTAGAGCATTCCACCAACCAGGGCGACGGCGATGCCAAATACGACCAGTTTGGTGCTGGGCTTGATCTCGCGAACTAATTCGCGGGTGAACTCGCGGAGAAAAACTTTTGCATCATCGCGTCGTGCGGTAGCCGCTGACTCGATGGCTGCGGCTTCAATGAAAGGGGCAACGTGGGTTTCACGGGCTGGAGCCGGAATGACGGCGGGAAGGGCACGCACGGGAAAGAAGTTCAAGACGACTTCAGAGTCGCCGATACGAAATTCATCGCCGTCGCGGATCTCTTCGTTCAGGTCAACTGGTTGACCATTCAAAGTAAGCGCCACGCCCGGATCGAAACCCGTCACGTGGTAAGCGCCATTTGTTCGGCTCAACTCGAGTAAGACGGTGTTCGCAGCCGTTTTCGGTAGGCTCGAAGCACGCAGCCGAAGGCTACAGCTTTCGGAAGTACCTATGCGAACGTTGTCGTCGGAAAGGATTTCGGTATGCCGGTCTTCGCCCGAGGAGATGTGGATAACCAGGCCGGTAGCCATATATTTACTTCTATCATGAATCGAGAGCCTGGGACGCCCTCGTTCCGGGGTATTCTACAATGAAGTCAAGCAAAAGGGCCATTAAGAAGCACAAAAAGCACAAATGCGCGCGGTGGGTGTGGCTGACACTTTTTTGTTAGGATGAGTGACGTGAATTTCATCGAGGATTGCGATCGTTTAGTTGAACTGGCGCCGATTGCGGCGGCTGATATCAGGCATCACGTGTTTGTGTGCACAGGGAAGTCGTGTTCCGCGGTTGACAGTGCTGCAGTTAGAGATGCTTTTGAGCGCGAATTGAAAGCGCGCAACTTGCAGTATGGCAAGGAGAAGAAAGGCTGCAACCCGAAAGGCTCGGTGGTGTTGACCGAATGCGGATCCGTCGGTTTTTGTGCTATCGGCGCGGCGGTGATGGTCTATCCGGATGGTGTTTGGTACGCGCAGGTTCGGGCTGGAGATGTTCCCGAGATCGTCGAAGAACATATCGTTAATGGACGTCCCGTTGAACGCCTTAAGCTGATGAGTATAAGTAAGCCACAGATAAACACGGATGACACAGATCAGAATGAAAAAGTCTGATCCGCGTTTATCTGTGGCTAGAAATTTATTCTTTGGGTTTCCAGCGTAACACTGGTTTGCGGGCGGCGGTGGCTTCGTCGAGGCGGCCGATGCGTGTGTTGTGTGGAGCGTTCAAAACCAGTTCGGGATCTTCAATTGCCTCACTCGCGATCGATTTCATTGCCGCAATAAACTGATCGAGTTCCTGCCGGCCTACTGATTCAGTCGGTTCGATGAGCATCGCACCCTGAACAATCAGCGGAAAATAGATCGTCATCGGATGAAATCCGTAGTCGATTAGGCGTTTCGCGATGTCGAGCGTGTGCACCCCTTTGCGCGTCTGTCGCTTGTCAGTAAACACGACCTCATGCATCGGCGAACCCGAAAAGGGTTTGTCGTAGTCTTCAACCAAACCTGCCGCCACATACCGCGCATTCAGCACTGCCGCTTCAGTCGCTTCGCGCAAGCCGTCGTTACCATGCGTCAGCGTGTACGACAACGCGCGCAACATCATGCCGTAGTTTCCGAAGAAGGCTTTTACGCGGCCGATCGACTTCGGCTGATCGTAATCGAGCCGGTACGTTTCATTCGCTTTCACAATCCGCGGCACCGGCAGAAATGGTTCAAGTTCTTTCGTGCAGCAACATGGCCCACAACCTGGACCACCGCCGCCATGCGGCGTCGAGAAAGTTTTGTGCAGGTTGAGATGGATCACATCGACGCCCATGTCGCCCGGTCGGGCAACGCCCACGAGCGCGTTCATGTTTGCGCCATCCATGTAGACGAGACCACCCGCTTCGTGAACGATGTCGCAAATCTGCTTGATGTTGCGCTCGAAGAGACCGAGTGTGTTGGGATTGGTCAACATCAATCCAGCCACATCGCCGTGCGCGCACAACTCGCGTAAGTGATCCAGATCGGTAAGACCTTCGCTGGTCGAGCGAATTGTTTTGACTGAGAATCCCGAGAGATGTGCCGACGCCGGATTGGTTCCGTGTGCCGAGTCGGGAATGAGCATCGTGCGGCGTTGCGCGCCCGCAGCGCCGTCGCGCGCATCAAGGAAAGCGCGAATGATCATGATGCCGGTCATCTCACCGTGAGCGCCGGCAGCGGGCTGCAGCGAGATTCCCGAGAGGCCCGTGATTTCTGCGAGGTGTTGCTGCAACTCGTAGATCACCTCGAGAGCGCCCTGCGCGTCTGCTTCGTTAGTTAACGGATGCAGGTTTGCGAATCCCGGAATTCTCGCCACACGCTCGTTCAAACGCGAGTTGTACTTCATCGTGCACGAGCCAAGCGGGTACATGCCGAGATCGATTGAATAGTTCCACGTGGACATGCGAACGAAGTGACGGATCACGTCAACCTCGCTGACCTCGGGCATGCCTTGCAAATCGTCGTCACGGCGAAACTCTGGCGGAATACTCAGTTCAACTTCGTCGACGTCGAGAGCCGGGAGGCGATAGCCGATGCGCCCGGTTTGTGAACGTTCGAAGATAAGCTGCTCGTTAGGACTGATGTGGGTGGTGACTTTTGTAATCGCTGTGGTCATAAAGGCGTCAGGATCTACAAGCTGAATCCTGTTTATCTCGCAAATCTTGTTAATCCTGTCCCGCTAATCCTGCGACAAGGGTGTCGATCTGAGCGCGACTGTTCGTCTCCGTAACGCAGACCAGAAAATCGTTCGGGCGATCGGCGATGAATCGCGACAGCGGTATTCCGCCGTCAATTCCTTTTTTACCGAGACGCGAAAGCAGTTCCGTCGCATTACCTGGCGCGCGCACGATGAATTCGTTGAAATATGGACCAGTGAAGGGAAGTGAATACCCCGGCAACGAGGCAATCGCGCGCGCCGCATAAGCAGCTTTCTGCGCGCACTGCATCGCCGCTTCCTGAACTCCACGACGGCCCATTGTTTCCAGATAAACTGTCGCCGCCAACGCGATCAGTCCTTCGTTGGTGCAGATATTCGAAGTGGCCTTCTCACGCCGGATGTGTTGTTCACGCGTTGCCAGCGTGAGCACAAAGCCGCGACGTCCCTGCTTGTCAAAAGCTTCGCCAACGAGCCGTCCGGGAATTTGTCGTGCGTACTTGTCGCGCGTGGCAAACAAGCCCACGTAAGGTCCGCCAAACGAAAGTGGCACGCCGAACGATTGTCCTTCCGCGACAACAATGTCTGCACCACACGCGCCCGGCGATTTCAACAAGCCGAGCGACATTGCTTCGGTGATTGCGACGACCAGCAGCGCTCCTTTTGCATGGGCGGCATCCGCCAACGCCGTAAGGTCTTCGACGCAACCGAAGAAATTCGGCGATTGGACCACGAGCGCGGCAGTCGTATCGTCAATTGCCGCTGCCAGCGACTGCCACGACTGTCCGGTCTGTTCGTCAAATGCTGCCAGCTCAAGATGAATGCCTGCGTGCTGCACGTAAGTTCTAACAACCTCGAGATACTGCGGATGACCAGCCGCAGACGCGATCACTTTCGATCGTCGCGTGACGCGTTCCGCCATCAACACCGCTTCGGCCAGCGCCGTTGAGCCGTCGTACATTGAAGCGTTGGCCACTTCCATGCCGGTCAATTGGCAAACGAGAGTTTGAAACTCGAAGATAGTTTGCAGTGTGCCTTGAGAAATTTCCGGCTGGTAAGGCGTGTAGGCGGTGAAAAACTCTGAACGCGAAAGAATGTGATCGACAATCGTCGGAATGTAGTGGGAATACGCGCCCCCACCCATAAAGCTGATGCGCTGCGCACCCTGGTTGCGCGCGCCCATCTCTTCAAACTTGTTCAGTAGTTCTATTTCGGAAAGTGCCGCCGGGGTATTGAGCGATTTTTGTAAGCGCAGATCCTGCGGAATTGAATCGAACAGGTCGGCGGCTGATCCGAGTCCAATAGCCTCGAGCATTTCGCTGCGCTCTTCCGGCGAGTTAGGAATGTAGCGCAAGATTATTCGCTCTCAGCTTTCGTAAAATCTTCGTATTCGGCGGCAGTCAGCAGGCTGTCGACTTCGCTTGGATTCGCCATCCTGACGCGAATCATCCAGCCCTGGCCGTAAGGATCCGAATTAACGATTTCAGGTTCGTCGGCGAGTGCCTCGTTGATCGTAACGATCGCACCGGCGATTGGAGTGAAGACTTCTGAGACCGCCTTCACCGATTCAACCGAACCAAAGGGTTCATGAGCGCCAAATTCTTCACCCACTTTGGGCAGTTCGACATACACCACGTCACCAAGTGAGTTTTGCGCATAGTCGGTGATGCCAATGATGGCCTGATCACCGTCCACTCTTACCCATTCATGGTCTTTGCTGTAGTGCAGGTCTTCGGGAACGTTCGCCATGCATCCTCCATCCTTATCTTTCCGTCGTCTATTTCTGTCGCTTATAAAACGGCGCTTTGACAACCTGCGCCCCAACTAGTTTTCCGCGTACGTCGATCTGGATCTGTTGGCCCACCGTCGCATTTTCGACGGGCAGGTACGCGAAGCCGATGTTCTTTTTGAGAAACGGCGCCGGGCTGCCTGACGTTACAATTCCGACGCGTTCGCTATTTACGAGCACCTCCTGGTGATCGCGTGCGATGCCGCGTTCGGTAACTTCAAATCCGGCCAGCTTACGTTTAACTCCTGCTTCCTTCTGCTGGGCCAGCGCCTCGCGACCGATAAAGTCGCCTTTATCGAGTTTGCAGATCCATCCGAGGTTGGCTTCGAGCAGCGTGGTGGTTTCGTCGATCTCGTTACCGTAAAGCGCCATGCCGGCTTCGAGCCGGAGCGTGTTACGAGCTGCAAGTCCACAGGGAAGGACGCCGGTCGGTGTGCCTGTTTGTCCAGCGTCGAGAATCTTGTTCCAGAGTTGTTCCGCGCGATCCGATGGCGCGTAAACTTCAAAGCCGTCTTCACCGGTATAACCGGTGCGAGAAACTATTGCGGCAACTCCGTCAACAGTACCGCGAGTGAAGTGGTAATACTTGATCTCGCTCAACGGCACGTCGGTCAGTTGTTGCAGGATCGTTTGCGCGTCCGGTCCTTGCAGGGCGAGTTGGCAGAAATCAGCGCTGACATTTTTTAGTTCTACTGATTCACCAGCATGATTCGACTTGATCCATTCCCAATCTTTCTCGGTGGTGCTCGCGTTCACTACCAGCATTAAGTGGTCCGGAGCGAAACGACAAACGACCAGGTCGTCAACGACGGTGCCCTGGGGTGTTGTTAAGGCCGAATACTGTGCCTGGCCGTCGACTAGTTTGCTGACGTCGTTCGAAGTGATGCGATTGACGAAAGCGATGGCGTCGCTGCCGCGCACATCGATTTCGCCCATGTGCGAAACATCGAAGAGACCGGCGTGAGTTCTCGTGCGCAGGTGTTCTTCAATCGTGCCGGCAGGATACTGAACGGGCATATCCCAGCCGCCAAAATCGACCATGCGCCCACCCAGTTGCCGGTGGCTGGCGTTTAGCGGAGTTTGTTTAAGTTGGGGAGCAGTTGCGGTCAAGTTATTCACCACGCGCGTCCGCGATGCGCAACGCGTTTATTTACTCAGCAATAACGAGTGAATCCGCAAACTAGCATGCACGGTGCGGTGCGTCAAGCGAGGTGAGGTTAGAAACACGAGATATGCGCGGGACGCTGGTATGTCACGTAACTCTTGAGCCACTTGGTTAAGCCGCTGCTTCCTAACGAGAAGTCGATCAGGCTATCGCTTGAGGATTTTGCCCCTGGTTCTGAGGGTTTCAACCTCAACCGAGGCCCTTATTAATACTATCTAACGTCTTTTCCAACTCGGGCGGCTGGTCATCCAAAATGAATTTAAGGGTTTCCTCTGCTCGACGCCTTCCCTCGTCACCTTTCATGTCCTTCGTGGCTTGCTTTAACGATGCAATCACTTCGTCATCATTCCTCAAGCGATAACAGCAGGCGTGCATCACTTGCAATAGGTACATTAGATGAACTTTAGTGCTCTCGTCTTTTTCTTCCCGCAGCCTCTTCAGGATGAAAGGCACTGCTTCTTTCCCCCGGGCGGCAATATCTTGAGACAAACCCACCGCAGGGGGGTGAACGTAGCGCATCGCTGCGAGGTAGTGATCTATCTGCTCGGTAGTTGACAAATTCCTCATCTGCTCATGTTGTTGTTGCGCAGTTAGAGCTAGGAAGGATCGGTATTTGTCGGGTACACGTTGACACCCTTCGACGAGCAAGGCGGAAATCAATGTTCCGAAGACCACCAGCCACACCCTAACGTCTGAACTTTTTACAAGGATCATTTCCAAACCTCTGCGGTATGCTCAAATTCAGATTGCGCTCCACTTGAGCCGCTTTCTTTTCAAGTTCCATTCCTTCTCCATATTGAAAACCGTTCCTCGCCCACTGGCCCAGGTACTTCAGATAAAAGCTGGCACCCAGAACCTTATATTGCAAAACGTGGGTAAGTTCGTGGCCCATTTCCGCGAGTCCAGCGACATTCGAAGGCCTATAATCAGCAACACTACGGTAGTAGATGTCATTACCGACAGTTATTGCCTTCGGAACAATGCCGCCGAAGTCTTGCGCTAAATCCGTAACCCAATCAGGTATACCAATGTGAACTCGGACGGCGTCCAGGTTAATAAACCGTCCAAACCCCATTTGGCCGAGTATGTCTTTGGTGCAGGGTGAAATATGCGAACCGCCCCGGGCATCGTCTATTCGGGTGTAGATTTTCTCACCGAACGTTTCGGTTGTGGTGGTTTTCTGCGTGCCCATACCCGCCGCGTCACCACCTACCACACTAACGTAAGCTGCTTGGGTTGTTAACGGAGTCAGCAGGCCGGCTCCAACCGCTATGTTGATCCCTGCGAGAAAGTCGGCGGCGTCCTGACCGAAATAGGAACCTCGCTTAATAATTTCGTTCTTGTAAAACGCGCGATACTCAATTCCCACGTTTGGATTCTTCATCAGTATCGCCATAGCTTCGCTGCGTTTGCCTGCTTGCCACAGATCCTCCGCTCGCTCGCGGTCCTGGACGGCTTGAATCGTGGCGGATACCAGCGCGGCCCACTCGCGATTGTTGCGCTCGTACTCTTCACTCGGCCCGCCCTCGATCATCAAGGGCATCTGGTCAAACTTCGGGTTGTAGAAAACTGGTTCCAAAATCAAATTCGGCGTTGGGGGAGAAGTTACCTCTGCTCCCAGGGGATCCAATTCCTTGCGCCCAAGCTCCATATACATCATGTATTCACTGCCCGTTGCCGGGCTCGTGCTGGTCCAGACAACTTCGGAACTGGAAGTAAAAATGTGTTGAGTTGCGATTTGCATGCTACCGGCGAAGACATAACCCAATTTCTTCGCGCCGGTTTCATTGAGTTCGGCTACAACTTTCCCGCCCAGGACACTGGAGCGCAAATAATAGACGGTCGAGGTTTCCGCTTGGATCTGAAGCTCTCCTGCGATCAACTGCTCCCAGCGATTGACAATGGTCTTTTTTGCCGGCGCCGAATTGCCATCAAAAGTTTGGGTAACTTCCAGGGCTGATTGTTCCGGAAGGTTGGTGGGCCAACCGCCAAGGTGGACATTGGCAACAAACTGATTCTGCCGGCCGGCAGCATCATAACTGTAATCGGCATCAGCATCCGCAGTGGGATTTCCTTCGTTGTCATAAAACCCAGGTTGCCGCCGATTGTTCGTAAAACTTACGCTTTGGGTTTGCGGCTCCTGATTCCAAAGTCGATAGCTGCGGCTAGTCGTGTTCTCCCAAACGTCGTAGCTGTACGTTTGCTTGAACGGGCCATCAGCCGTACTTCCACCGCGTGCCTCGCTACCGGTGCGCGCCTCCTGCAATCTGCCAACGTGGTCGTAGTCAAAGGCGCGATCGAAATCCGCATCGTTGCTGTCTGACACTTTGCGGAGTTTACCGTCGGCATAATACTCAAAACCCCAGGTGGCGGTGAGTGAGCCGTTGGTAAGTGAGAGAGAAGTATTGCGCTGGCGCGCATCGAAATTCATGTGCTGATGAGCGCCATTTCCGAAATCCAGATCCTTAATGGCTCCTGATGCACGATAGGCAATGTTAGACATATAGGTTGGCGCACTCGCCGCGCCAGAGCCGTTAACAGTTGTCAACATTGCTGCCTCGTTATATTGGTAGCCGGCGCGCGAGCCGGTATGATCCGTGATTGCCTTTAACGCACCGGCGAGATTGTATTCATAGCTAAGCGTGAAGTTGCCATTGAGTCCGCTAAAGATGCGTTTCTCAGAGGTCAACTGCGACAACTGATTGTAGAAGTAGTCTCTGCTGCCGGTGCCGTCGGTCATCGAAGTGCGATTCCCGGCGCCATCGTACCCAATCGTCACGGTTGCTAAAGCCGGGCCGCCGCTGTAGGAAACCGTCTCAGGCATTTTACGACCATTGTAGGTGAAGGTTTGAGTAACCCCGCGAGCGTCAGTAACGGTGTGCGGCTGACTGTCGGCATAGTAGGTGTAGGTGGTGGCTGTGGTCTGAATCGGTTCTTTACGACTTGAGAGTCGTCCGTAGCCGTCGTAAGTCTTGGTGATCTGCTGAAAGTTCCCGCTGGACTCAAGGCCTTGATACTGTTTGACTGTTTCAATCTGATCGCGCGCGTTATAGCCGTTAGTGCGCGTTGAATAAACATCGCCATTCCAGTTGAGAACTTCCATCTTGACCTGGCGACCGAGTATGTCGCTATAAATCTTCTGCCGCCGTCCGACTTCATCCCTCATCGTAACGACTTCACCTCCGGCACAGCCGCAACCGGAGTAACTGACCTCGACCGTAGAAAGATCGGGATGCGTGGTAATGCGAGGACGGCTTTTCCAGTCGTAAGACTGTTGGGTGTAGTAGATACCGGCTGCGTCGTCACCACCGGTGGTCGACCATGAACTGTTGACTTCGGCAGGATTCGATTGCAGCCACGTACGGCCCATCAGGTCATAGACGCTATGGACCAGGCTGTAACCTAGATTACTGCCGGGGTGATTGCGCAGCGCACCGATTACTCGTCCATGACCGTCTGTGACCTGTACCGAATATGACTCATCAGCCACGTTGTTCACCGTGGCATAACTGGCGGCGAACTCGGCGCCGTACCAGAAACGCTGGTAGGCACCGTTGTTTAGCGTGGTCACACGTTCCAGTTGGCCCAGGTTGTTGTAGGTCATTGTCTGGATCGCGCCTTGCGATTGACCGGCTGGTGGGGGTGATTGTGTTTGCGTCGTTGCACCGGTGTCGAAGTTGTATTTCGCCGACGAATTGAAGTTGTCCGCATCGGTCATGGTGGTGGGATAGGCGAAGGTGTTGCGATTCGTGTTATCTGAGAACCCGTCCGCGTAGCTCATGCTGTTGACGTGTCCCGCGGGATCGGTGCTTGAAGCAGGAGAGCCGCTGATGAAGTAGTTTGTAAAGCTGGTGAGTTTCTTTGTCTGGTTGTTGATGTCGTTCACATCCCAGCGCGAGACTGACGTGAGATTGCCGCGGGTTGTGAACGAACCGCCGTAGGCCGTGTCGTGTTGTGTCGCTGCGGCCGACAGTGTTTGTAGCCGTGCGGGATCATCGTAAGCATAAGTAGTCTTGCTTACGGGTGCACTGCCATTTGTAACTTGCACCTGTGAGACCAGACCAATGATGCGCCGGTCAAGATAAGCCTGGCTCAAGTTGTAATCAGTGAACGTCTGTCTCAGCACAGTGCCGGCATTGGCGGCATATTCACGTATCTCAGAAGGCAGACCATATTGCGCGTACTGGCTGTTGCTGTAGTGGATCGTAGTCCGGCGCTGATTGCCGGCATCGTTGATATTAGTCTCGGTAATCCGTGGGTTGAGTTGATAACTGACTGAAGTGTTGTCCTGCGTCCACACCGTGGTAGTCCACTTCTGCGGCACGCCTCCGACCTCAACCTTCGTCTGCGTAACCAGACCCTTTTGCCAGCCAGTTCCGTAGTAAGTCTTATAAACAACTCCATCAGGCGCGGTCAGCACACAGGCGCCGTCACCATCAACGCTGTATTGTGTCGTCACTTGCGACGGCACGTTGTTATAGCCACTCCAGTTACGCGCCGACGCACTGCTGCTCGTTAGGCGCGGCACATCACCAGTGGCCGCTTGATAAATAAACGTGGTGGCGTTGCGTTCCAGTGTGCCGAAGTAATTCCTGATGGCGGATACTTGCAGTGAGTTTGAGTACTCGAAGGTGAAGTGCGACGTGTCGTTGAGCGTCACCTGTGTGATCACCGGGACCGCTTCGCCATTCTTCGTGCCGATTACCCGGTCGCCGGCGAAGCCGTGCTGCATGTTGCGGGAGCTCCAGCCGAAGCTCACCCATTGATGCTGCGGTTGTCCCTGCCAGGCTTGCGTGATCGAAAGCAGATTGTGATTGATGTCGTAGTTAAAGGTAATTACACGCGTGAGCGTGTCGGTTACGGTATCGATCTGGCCCAACGAATTGTAGTTGACCGTAAGGTAGTTGCCGTTGCGGTCTTTGACCTGTGTGCAGCGAAACTCATTGTTCGTTTCTACAAACTTTAGTTGCGTGCCGTCAGTAGAGCGCACCAGCAGGTGGCCCACGTTTTCGGTTAGCTGTAGATAAGATGAGTCGGCCGCTTCATAAACCGCTGATGAACCAACCTGACGCAGATCCACGCGATGCCCCGATGGTGTCAACATCAGGTAAGAATTGCGACTGGTCTGCGCGTCAAACGCTTTGCGCTGCACGGTGGGAAAACCGAGCCTAAAACCGGGGCTGGGAGACCCATTATCTTCATCAAAATAGAAATATGGACCAGAACGCGTCCAGACCATAGATGAGTAAGAAAGCGTCAGGCCCAGGTTCAGACCATTACGACCGGGCAAGCTGAGCAACGGCACACTCCAACTCGCATCGCGAGTCAACATCCCGTTTCCCGGTTGATTCGCCGGATCGACACGCGCGGAGATCAACGATGAAGGCGCTGCACCAGGTCCACCGCTGGGCGCCAGGCTGGCCATCAACGTCGCAAACTCAGCAGACTCTTCAAACCCGCGGCGCACATACTCACGTCCATGCGACGAGACTAAGTTTTCCCACATGGCCCAGCCACCGGAATCCGGTTCACGCATTAGATAGGTGCGATACAGATCCTGCACATACCAGTGTGGCTCGCGTTCCCGGGCGACGTAAGAGCCTGACTCAAACAACGTGCGACCCAGTTCAATGGCCGCGAGTTTCAGCGACGTTCCACCCTGGCTATGCCCGGCGCGCAACAAATAGATCCAGTACAGACTCTCCTCCGAAGTTGCGCTGCGCAGCAAGGCGACACTGAAAAAATTATCTATAAACTGAGACTCGTAAAAGGTTGGTTGAGCGACGAGTGAACGGGCATGGGAGCGCCTTATCGGTCGACTTCGTTCAGCCCTATTAACCGCAATCTGGCCAAACGGTTCACCAACACGCCGTCCATCCCACGGCTTACCTTCATTCTTCTTCGAGCGTTTAGTTGAAGGGATCGGCATGGCAGGCTCACGCCTGACACTAGATTCACGTTTGACGTCTTCAAGATCGGGAAACGCGCCATCAGGTCGTGTCCAACGTGGCCGCCCCTTTCGAGCTGCCGATGACTCTTGAGCAGCATCGCTGCTTACGATCGAAACACTCGGCAGCAACAACAACGAAACGGACAGTGTGAAAGACAGAATGATACGTAGGGAGAAGCTCTGGGCGATCTGGTTCATGAGGAAAACTCCAGGACATTTGGTAAGCGTGAGATCCGTCTAGCCTAGTTTCACGCACGCAGGGAGACGCGGCTCATTCGAAACTAAAACGTTTCCAGCAGGCGAACTCTACTCTGCCCGCAAGTGTGCGTCAATAAGAAATTAAAGCGGGAAAGGCTAGAAATTGCGGCTGTCGACTTCGACCTTTGGACCAAGCGTAATTACCACGCGCATGGTATCAGGGCGGCGGTCGTAGGCGGCGCGCACGAAGGGAGCTCGACGCAGGGCGTCCTGAAACTCGTCAAGCATGCGCTTATCTCTTGGAGGTTGGACCACTTCGGCCAGTGAGGCTGAGCCATTACTGAATACGTCTGTAACGACGATCATTTCGTTGGCGTCTGCATCAACAACGAGATCCGGATTTGGATATGTATACGCGCGCGTCATCGCGGCGAGCGCACCATCAGGGTTCAAACTTGGTGAGTTTTCTCCAAAGGGAGCACGGCTGGCGGCGAAATTTGCTTCAGCTACCGGCACATACAAATCGTATCCCGGGTGTTGCAAGATCACTACTCTGTTGTCGAACTTTAAAGCTGCCTCGCGTAACGCGACGAAGTGCGGGCGTAGCGCCGACAACATCAGGAAGAACATTATGACCGATGCGAAAGAACCGACGCTGTAAGGCATCAGGCGTGGCTCGAGAAAACGCGCAATGCGCCGACCGACAGAAACTTTTGGCGCCTGACGAGCAGCCCTTTCGATCGTGATCAGATCCGTGATCGAATCAGCCAGACCAAGAGGCGTAGTCGGACGCGTCATCATTTTCAGACTGCGCGTCAATGAACGCAGTTCAACTACCTCAGAGCGACATACCGGACAACGATCCAGGTGCTCATCAATCGCCACCCGAGCCGGCAGAGACACGCAATCGTCCAGGTATGCTGAAAGCGTCAGTCTGGTTTCTTCGCACGACATAATATTAGATTGCTAATGTTCTCGGATGGCTGACCGACCCCGGCTGCTCCCTTTATTCAGAAGCAACTCCGACAAGTTTAGGGCAACCCCTCAGGCTTGAAGTGAGCGATGCTTCAACGGGTGTTGCTGGCCACGTTTCAATACGCCCTCATCATGCCACTACGGAAGCCTTGACCCCGCCGTCTTTTCACTTCGACCCATTTGGCACCGAGTTTCGTGAGCCGGGGCGGATCAGCCATCCGATATTCCAACTTACAAAGAGCCTTCCAGTTTCCGCCGGAGTTCCTGGCGTCCACGCGCCAGTCTTGATTTCACTGTCCCAACGCTGATTTCAAGCGTCGCTGCAATTTCTTCGTATGCAAATCCTTCAATGTCTCTGAGCACTACCGCTTCGCGATACACGCGTCGCAAACTGCTCAACGCCTTCTTTAAAGCTCGTTCTCGTTCATTCGCGATCGCGCCTTCTTCCGGATCCTTGATGCTGGTTGATCTGAGCGTCGCTACCAGTCCCAGGCGCCCCCCGCCTATATCCGGAGCATCGATCGAAACCGTTGACTCCCGGCGTCGTCGCTTCCACCAGCGCCAGCGATTACGTGCCTGATTGATGGCGATCCGGTAAATCCAGGTGCGCAGGTCTGAGTCACCGCGAAAGTGATTGATACTTTGAAACGCTCTCAAAAACGTTTCCTGAGTCAGGTCGCGCGCCTCCTCGCTGTTTTCAGTCAATCGGTACAACAGACCGTAAATCTCGCCCGAACGTTCCTTGACCAGCTTTTCGAAGGCAACTGCGTCGCCTCGCTTTAATTTTTCAATGAACTGATCTTCAACTTGTGGCCGAACATCAGCCACGGCCGCCGGAGCAGCCTGCTCTAATTCCATTTGCCCGCGGAGGGCTATTGGCTCTCCGTAGCTCATCGATCACCCCCTGGGGCGGGAACCGGAGCAGTTAAAAACTTTTGCCCATTCCCGGACAGGCTGCCAGTTAGACACCAGCCCTCAAAGTTTTGTTCCCGATGTTTCGGAAAAAATTTCATGACGTGTCTTAGATGCGTTCACCACACGGTGTGGCTTCTTGACAAGTTTTTGCACGCCCCATTAGAGTGGCACTTTTTCCGCTAATCATACACCCAACAGAACGCAGCCGACCATGCAGGCTTGCACGAGGAAAATAAGTGGCAAAGTATAAGAAAAAACGGGCTCGTGAACTCCAACACGACCGCTTTCGCGACACTACCATGAGTTATCTTGACCGGCTGGGCACCCTCCTTGAGGGCCGCGGACGGACAGTTCTCTATGGTTTAGCCGGACTTCTGGTCATTGGGCTCGGCATTTTGGTGTTTGTTAAATGGTCAAACCGTAAAAATGACGAGGCTAAACAAGCCCTCGGTCGCGCGATAACCATATCGGCAGCCGCCGTTACACAGTCGCCCCCGCCTGGCAGTACTCAAATGACCTTCAGTACCGACAGGGAACGTGCGCTGCGCGCTATCGACGAATTTGAGAAAGTGGCCGCCAAGTACGGCGATCCTTATCGATCAGAGTCGCGTTATTTTATCGCCGCGAATCGCTTGTCGATTGATCGTCCAAAGGGAATGAGCGAACTGGCCGACCTGTCGAACAGCAGCATTGCCGAAGTCGCTGCCCTCTCAAAATTCGCCCTGGGGCAGGCCAATGAGAGTGATGGCAAACTGGACGACGCAGCTCGGCTTTACACCGAATTAGCTCGACTCAATAACCCAGCCGTAAACGCCGAAACCGCGAATCTCCGTTTGGCAAAAGTCTATGAGAAACAGGGCAAGAAGAAAGAAGCGGTTGATCTTCTGTTCAGTATCGTAGACGGCGCGCGCAAGGCCAAGGACTCCGATAATAAACCCCTGCCGCAATCTTCCGCAGCGCGTGAAGCCGGCGAGGAACTGCAAAAACTCGATCCGGACCGGTATGCTCAGCTTCCACCGGAGAGTCCCACATTAGCAGGCTAAGATCCTAAATTGGCGTGTGACACCCATCCCGAGAGGGAGTTGGATAAAGATTTACAAGATGAAACAAGATTAACTAGATGCCTGTCGCAGATCATCCAGTTTCATCTTGAAGACATCTTGTTAATCTTTATCTAAGGCTTTATCCATGGACAATCTCACCCACTCACTCGTCGGACTTACGGTAGCCAAGGCGGGGTTGGAGAGGTTGTCTCCGGGTGCAACCGCACTCTGCGTCGTTGCCGCGAATTTTCCTGATTCAGATATCGTCGTTCTCGCCTTCGGGGATCGTTGGACGTTTCTACACCATCATCGTGGAATCACTCATGCCATTGTCGGAGTTGTCGGCCTCGCGATTGTCTTGCCGCTCATCTTCTACGGTGTTGACCGGCTTTGGTCACGGCTAAGAACGCAACCACCAAAGACAAAACTAAAAGGACTGCTGATCGCCTCACTGATTGCCAGCGCTACCCATCCGTTACTGGATTGGACCAATAACTACGGTATTCGATTTTTTCTGCCGTGGAGTCAAAAGTGGTCGTATGGAGATCTAATCTTCATTGTCGATCCGTATCTCTGGTTGATCCTGGGTGGCGCGGCTTTTTTGTTAACGGCACGGACGAAATTCTTAAAGTTCATCTGGGCAGTGGTAGCAGCCATACTGACGTTTCTCGTTGTCGCCAGTCCACGTAGCAGTGCGCTTCCCAATCCACGTTTGATTGCGGCTCTTTGGATTGCGGCGCTGCTGGTTTTTATTTTCCTTTCAGTGAAAGACGTGCGGGCGCGGTGGGGAAGCAGAATCGCGATCGTTGCCATTGCTTTAGTCTTTAGTTACTGGACGTTCGTCGGCGTAATGCATTCGCTGGCTCTTACTCGCGCTGGACAGGAAGCAGCACGAATGGCATCTGCAAATGGCGAAACAGTGGCGCGTCTGGCCGCGATGCCGCGTCTTGCAAATCCCTTTCGCTGGGACTGCGTCTTTGAAACTGATCGCGCAACCTACAGATTCGATCTCGGTCTCGTTGGTCCATCAACGACTGACTCTCCGATTCGTTATTCCAAACCACCCGGAGCACTCGTTGACACCGTTTCTCAGCAACGACCGGCACAAGTGTTTTTAAACTTTGCGCGGTTTCCGGTCATGCAACTCGCCGATCCCGGGTGCACTACCAGAACTCTCGTTCAATTGGCAGACTTGCGTTACACTGAACCAGGCAAATCGCGCGGAAGTTTTTCCCTGGAACTGCCGATTGAATGCCCGTATGAGCAATAATGACGATGCGCGAGACAAAAGAATTTAATAGCTTCCCCGTCCTGTCTGAAGTTCAGGAAGAGCGGGAGCATGTAGGGAAAAACTCCACCATCGCGAGTGTGCGAGTTTCACCTGGGCCTTACCTCGCATTTGCGAGCGTCATTACTTTTGGCGCGGCCCTGCTTCTACGCGCCGGGTACGATCTTACGGCTTTGATCGTCATCGGTTCGGCGTGGCTCGTTATTCCATTGTTCGCGTTAAGTGATCGCATCGCGTTTGACGGCACTGCACTTTGGCGACAAGGACCACTGGCCTCGTTTCTGAACCTGCTTTCCGGTTATCGCAAGTATCTCGGAATCGACGACTTTGAAACTGTCGAAACACAGGCCGTGCGAACGTTACGGCGTGGTGGGCGCGTTCGTTATCGTTACCGAACGCAGATCACCGGAAAAGGCAAAGAGTTTGTAATCATTTCGGGTGGCACTGATTATCGAAAACTCGTGCGTGAACTGTTTCCGTTGATCCACGAGAGTAAACTCGACAACCGCAGCCGCGATCTGCGCGACTACCTCAACGATCCCAGTTATCTGAATCGCAAAACACAGTTAACACAACTTGCTTCTTCCGATCTTTTGGACGTGACGCGTCCGGATTTCAAACTGGGCGGCAAACTCAAGCGACGTCCGGATACAGAGGAAACACCGGCGACGCCTGAAGATCTGGAAAGAGCGCGGCTGTTGCGCCGTCTCGGCAACGAACTGCGTGTTTCGGGTCGTTTGCGAGAAGCCGGCGAAGCTTTTCGTCGCGCTCTGAATGTAAAACCACACGGCGCTTGGTTGATTTACGACTTCGCGCGATTGCTGCGTTCGCAGGCAAGTGCGCAGGCAGACGCGCGACTCTTTTCCAGAGCACGCGCGGCTTTGCGGCTCGCGAGTATTCGCGCGCAGAACGATCTCGTGTTGTTGCCGTTGATTGGCGAAAGCTTTCTTGAATGTGGTGATGCCAGGCATGCAAGACGTGCGTTACAGCGAGTGGTTGAACTCGATAGCGGCAATTTTAAGGCGCGCATCGGGCTTGCCGATATTGCGTTACGGGAAGGGAAGTTGGCCCACGTAATTCATCATTACCATGAAGCCGCGCGTGTCAGTAACGAGCAGGCCCTGGCGCGATATGCACGTAGTGAAGGCGAGTACTACATGCATTTAAATGACGATGATGATTATCTCGCGGCAGAGCTGCGGCGGATCAATTGGTTGCAGAGTGTGACCCGTGTTCGGCGGCTGGCGTTGCGAGTAACGAATGCGAGTGTGTTGCTCGCGTTAATTGGTGGTTTTATCGATCCGGTGGCTGGAAGCCTGGGTTGGGCACTGGCGTCGTCGGCGTTGATAGCGTGGCTGCTGACGCTTGTTGGTACGAAGTTGCTCTTTGAGCGCTCGAAGCCGTGAAATCGGCTTCATAAAGATTGACAGGATGAACAGGATTGACAAGATAAATCCTGTCACCACAAATCCTGTTCATCCTGAAAGCTTGTTAATCCTGTTCTATTGTTTCTTACGTTTACCAGCACTCTTCTTGGCAACTGGCGCTGCCGGAGTTTCGGCCGCTGAAGCGGCTGCATAGGCCTGCACCGGTTCCGGACTTAGCAACGCATCCCACCGATATCGCGAACGCTGACCACCTTCGCCAAGGCGTCTGAAAACCAAATCAACCACCGCACCGACGATCCAGTTGTGATAGAACTCGCCCACTGAAGCCAGCTCTGCGTCAGGCGCCGGATTCATAAAATCGATCGCGTACGGCACGTTGTCTTTGATCGCAAACTCGACGGTGTTGATGTCGTATCCGAGTGCCGTGCAGAGCGTTCGTACGTCGTTCGCCACGCGCTCGTGAAGCGCCGGCTCCAGGTAGTTTGGATTGTGAACGTACTGTTCGCCCGAAAGGTATGGCTTGCGTGGATCGTAAGCCATGATCATCACTTCCTGCTGGCCCACACAGTAACATCTGACAAACTGATCGAAGTCGATTCCTTCCTGCAACGTCATGCAAAGCGTGCTGGTTTTGTCGTACTCCTGCCAGAGTTCTTCAAGTGAGTTGACCTTGGAAACGTTCTTCCAGCCGCCGCCGTCGAACGGCTTCAGGAATGCCGGAAGTCCGACATAATCGATAACGCCTTGCCAGTCGAGCGGAAACTCGAGATTTCGCAGACTCTCGCTCACGATGCCTTCGATGTAGTCCTTCTGGGGCAGCAGAACCGTCTTCGGGATGGCCACGCCCAGTTTTTTGCCGAGCGAATAGTTGAAGAATTTGTCGTCGGCTGACCACCAAAAGGGGTTGTTGATGATGATAGTGCCCTCGAGCGCCATGCGTTTGAGCGTTGCTCGGTAAAAGGGAACTTCGTGCGAGATACGGTCGATTACCAGGTCGTACTGCGGAGGCGCATCGAATTGAATACCGCCCAGTTTGATGTATTCGGCCACGACGTCGCCGCCGCCCCGTTCATTAATGCCTTTAATGATTGCTTCCGGAAAAGTTTTCTCCCGGCCTACAAGAACTCCAACCCGCTTCATATTTGTTTGAGTGTCCTTTCGCGAAAATCAAGCAAAATACTCGGGCGGCAGATGCTTGTCAAACAGGCATCCGTGGCCACGAGCTATAGCATCAATGCAATGACAGTGCAGCCGACCAAGGCGCTTTTTACAAGGGCTGTGTTACAATTCGCGCTCAATATTGGCTTTCCCCGTGGCGCCGTGACCAGTGCGGCGATCTGGATTCAAGGAGAACGGTTACATTTTGCTTCGTCAATTCCTGGCCCTCATAGCTCTTACTGCGTTTTCAGTTTCGCTGCTTTTATCTGTTGGTTCCCAGGCCGCGAGTGCGCAGGACCCGAAACCAGCGGAAACCAAGCCCCAAGACCCGAAACCGCAGGAAAACAAACAAGAATCTAAATCCAACTCAAACAAAGACACCAAGTTTACCGCGGAGCAGGTGGTTGAGTCGGTGATTCTTATCTACGGCACCCGGCCGGCCTTGGAGCACATCCGTCGTAACGGCGTTGAACGCGGCAAAATCACGCGTTACAACGAGCAGGGAAACGCGGAAGAAGCCGAGTATGAACGACGCTTTGTACGCGGAGAAAACCTCGACAAAGACAAGATTCGCCTCGATCAAAAGCTCCCGACGATGGAGTATTCGCTGATTTTTGGCGACGGGAAGTTGTGGGGACTCATCAATGGCGCCGCCTTCACGCCGCGCCAGGACGCCAGCGCGAACTTTATCTCCCAGCATCATCACAGTATCGACTCGTTGTTGCGATACAAGGAATGCGGTTCCACGATCACCCTCGTCGGCAAAGAACAGCAAAAAGGGCTCGACCTTTTCGTGGTTGACCTGGTTGATAAAGAGAAGCGAAAAACTCGTTATTTCATCAGCGCCCGGTCGCTACGTGTGCTCTGGCTGGAGTATGAGGAAGGGGTCCCCGGTGGTACACCGGTAAAATTTACCCGAAAATTTCTGGATTATCGCGCGGTGCAACAGACTCTCGCGCCCTACCGGACGGTACTGTTACAAGACGGTCGCGAGAGCCAGGAAATCCGTATCCTGACGATCACCTACGGCGTCAAAGTCAGCGACGCGATCTTCAAGAACCCCGAAGGCTAAACAGCCACAAGAACACAAATAATAGTAAACTCGGAGTTCTCTGAACTCCGGGTTTTTTAATTTGAGCTCTTTTTGCCTTTTTTGTGGGAACTGGAGGGAGCTACAAGCGTGTACTTCGAGGTGTGAGAGCCTACCTGCCCTGATGAATACTTTGACTACCATCGATGAGCTGGGCTTCGCCCCGGCGCTACAGCAGGACGTGCTGGAGGACCGGACTTCCGACCATGCTTTGTTGGAAGCGACCCGAACCGGCGATCAGGACGCCTTTGCTGAGTTGGTTAGTCGTTATCGAAACCAGATCACGAGCTATATCTACAGGATGACCAACGACTACGACGGTGCTGTGGATCTGGCTCAGGAAACGTTCGTGAGAGTTTACCGGGCGGCCGACAGGTATCAGCGAAGCTATGCGT
Source organism: uncultured Acidobacteriota bacterium (assembly GCA_963708055.1). Lineage (GTDB taxonomy): Bacteria > Acidobacteriota > Blastocatellia > Pyrinomonadales > Pyrinomonadaceae > PSRF01. The sequence continues at coordinate 6,843,797 of OY970193.1, forward strand.
TTTCGACTTACATCTATCGCATCGCAACCAACCTGGCCATCAGCGAACTGCGAAAGCGAAAACGTCGCAAACTCGTATCGTTGACCGGATTCTTTCAGCCGAGCGACGGCGGAGAAGCTAAGGAGTTAAACCCGCCTGACGAAAAACCGCTGCAGGATTTCGTACTTGTCGATACCGAGCGACGCAACGCCGTCCAGCGCGCTATCAGCACGTTACCGGAAAAGTATCGGGCCCCGTTGATTCTGCGCGACGTTGACGGGCGGAGTTATGACGAGATCGCGAGGATTCTGGAAACGAGCGAGGGCACAGTGAAGTCGAGAATCAGCCGGGCGAGGGGATTCCTGCGCGAAAAGATGAGGGCTTATTTGTAGGTGAAGAAGTTATGAGAAAGAACAATTGTGAACTGATTCGTCAGGAACTTGACGAATTGATGCTGGATGAAGTCTCTAGCTCCGCGGTGGTTCAACACCTGCGGGAGTGTGCGGGCTGTCGCGAGTTTCAGGAACAACAGACGAAGCTGCGGCGAATGGTTGGTGGATTGGGCATTGTGTCAGCACCACCGGATTTTGATTTTCGTTTGCGAGCGCGTCTGGCGAACGAGTCAACCAACATGCCTTCTACGTTCATGTTGTACTGGCCGTTGACGCGCCGCGGTTTGCAGGTGGTTGGCCTGGCACTCGTGATAGTTATCGGCGTTTCATTGACCCGCAACGCACTCAATCAGACCGAGACTACCGACAACCTGGCAAAGCAAGCGGGGGCGGAAGTTCAGCCACCACCAAAACCGATCCAAAACGTGACGCCGGTTGCTCCCCCGTCACCACCGGTTGAGATCTCAGTGGCATCTGACAACGGATCAACGAAACGCAAAAACGAACGTACCGGAAATCTTTCCAAAACCAAACGACCACTGGCGACATTGGATTTCGCAAGCCAGCGTGCTGAAGTAATCGGTGCAGTTGAACCTGTCGGCGCCTCGGCTGCTTTTCCGATCGACGCTTCGCAGCAGTCGTTTACAGTTTCATTTGACGATGGACGCGGAAATGCCAGAACGATTTCCGTTCCCACCATAAGTTTTGGTTCACAACGCATCGTGCAAAACGCAAATCAATTTGCACCGAAGCGTGTTTGGTAAGCAGGCATCAAGGAAGTATTGAGAACGATGACTGTAAGAATAACGATTCGAGTGGCGATGTTCCTGAGCGCCGCACTCTGTTATGGAGTGGTGCTGGCCCAACCGCCCGCACCATCTCCGAAGAACCCCATTCCGCCGATCCAGGCAGGCAGGATCAGCGCGGATAAGTTACCGGCTACGCCGCAGGTGGTAACGATTGTTCATCGCATAAACGGGCTCAAGATGTTTCGTCTCCTGCTGCGCTCGGAAGCTGAATTGCAGTCGATTGCGGCGCTTGATTCAAGTTTTAGTTTGCTGAACGAGGTACACATCAACGTGATTGCCGGTCTGGCAATGGACGATGGTGAAACGATTGCCGCGTGGTTACCCGAAGCTGAAGTAGAACTTTCGCCACCGGGAGTGCCCGCTGCCGGAGGTCCGCCAGCACCGCGATTTTCTGAGGGAGCATTTCCAGGATTCGGTAACAGTTTTTTTGAGGTCCCAGACGTCAGCGTTATTGGACCAGATGGTAAACAACGTCGTGCAAAGTATGTCGGGTTTGATGCCGTAACCGGATTGTCGATCCTGCGACTCGGAAACGGAAACTCCATTGCCGCCGGTGAAATTAAAGACGAACCCATAAATACAGGCGAGACGGTATTGCTTTTTAGTCCTGAACCGGTGCCACGGGTGCGGCCGCTTTTGAACAGCAGTCTTTACGCTCGCATCGGCGCCATCGAAGGAAGAATAAAAGACGTTCTGGCGGCGCCGTCGGGTGGCATCGCACGTTTTCGCGTGGCGGCCGCTAGACTTTCCCAGGCGAACATTGGTGGTATCGCAACCAACGAAGCAGGCGAAACGATTGGCATCATTTCGGAGCTCGAAGGAAACGAAGCCGGCATTCTTCCCGCGTCGCAAATCAGGCGTGCGGCGCAGCGTGTTTTGGAAAAGCAGGCCAGTGTTCCACGTCCATGGCTGGGTGTTCGAGGCGAAGCAATTGCCGCGTTAAAAGTCGATCAGATTCTGAATCACGGCTGGGAGTTAACGCGAGCATCGGCACTTGCGAATCAGCATCAAGGCATCATGCTTACTTCGATACTTCCGGGCAGTCCAGCCGCAATGGCTGCATTGCGCGCGGGTGATGTGATTCTGAAAGTTGATGATAACGAAATACAAACTGCGGAAGACTTCACCTGGTGGCTGGAACAAGCTGGTCCAAGTAAGTCAGTGGAGTTCACCGTGGTGCGTCCCGATCGTCCCGCGGCAGAGCCGTTGAATGTGAAGTTGAGCGGAGTTTTGGATCGAACTTTCAACTTCAACTTTCGCTGGCGTCTGCAAACGGGTAAAGGGTTCGCACTGATCGATCAGGGTATCGAAACGATCACGTTGAAGCCGTTAGTTGCTGCTCAGCTTGGCATTACCGCCGGTTTGCTAGTGGTCTATGTCGATCCGGTGACGGCGGCTTTTGATGCCGGCTTGCAACCCGGCGATGTGATTAAGTCGATTAACGGCAAAGGGGTTTCCCTGTTTCGATCGTCATTGCAACCAGCGACGTTTACATTCGAAATCGTCCGTAATAAAGAAAAGCTCACAATCAAGGTTCCGGCCAAAAAGAAGTAAGCCACGGATCTGCACGGATTAATTACGGATCTTCCCAACCCTGGGGGATCCGTAATCAATCCGTGCAGATCCGTGTTACCCTAACGGCCCATGTTCCCCGAGGCTGTTACACACTACCACGACCTGCTTTCCAATAATGACCTGGCCGAATCGTCGCGTGTTCTTCTGGATCAGGGCCTTGACGATGCCAAACTGATCTTTGGCGGTCGCCGTCTTTCACCCTATCTTCGTCCACATTTTGTTTCGGAAACCGACTTCGCGCGGATCTGTCAGGTCTGCGAAACCGTCTGGTCTGCAATCGAGAAGGTAAAGGATGCCGCAGTGGCCGATCCAAAGGTCGTCGACGATCTCGGACTGACCGAAATCGAACGCGATCTTGTAGCTATCGATCCAGGGTACACGGCAGTTTCGCCCACATCCCGGCTCGACTCTTTTCTCACTAAATCAGCCTACAGTTTTGTCGAACTGAACGGTGAAAGTCCGGCGGGCATCGCATACGCCGATGCGGCGTACGATATTTTTTCTTCGCTGCCGGTGATGAAGGAGTTTACGAAGAGTTACAACGTGCGCGCGATGTATGGCAAGAGCTTCATGCTCGAGGTGTTGCTCAGCTCTTATCAGGAGTATCTGGGACGACAACCCGAGCGCCCGCCGTGCATCGCGATTGTCGATCTGGCTGACGTGCCTACGGTTAAGGAGTTTGAACTCTTCCGCGAGTTTTTTGAAAAGTCGGGATATCCATCCGTCATTTGCACGCCTCAGGAACTGGAGTTCAGCAACAATCGTCTCAGCGTTTCGGGGCAGGAGATCGATATCGTTTACAAGCGTCTGCTGGTAAACGAATACTTGCCGATCATCGAAGAGTATCCGGCGTTGCTCGATGCGTACCGCGCGGGCGCGATCTGCATGGTCAACAGTTTTCGTTCAAAACTCATTCACAAGAAAGCGCTGTTTGCGGTTTTGACGGATCCCAAACACGCAGGCTTGTTTTCACCGTCAGAGCTCGATGCGATTAAAGCGCACGTGCCCTGGACTCGCGTCGTGCGAGATGAGCGAACGGACTATTTCGGACGGGATGTTAACTTGCTCGATTTCATCCGGGCTGACGGCGAGCGACTGGTGCTAAAGCCGAACGACGATTACGGCGGTCACGGGATCACAATTGGCTGGAACGTTGACCAGCGCGGCTGGGACGAAGCAATCAATAATGCACTTGCTGACGGCGACTACCTGGTTCAAGAGCGCGTCCCGACTGCTCGCGAAACTTTCCCGGCGTTAACTGACGACGGCCGGGTGGAGTTTGCGGAGCAACTCGTTGATCTCGATCCGCTGCTCTTCAACGGCAAGGTCGGCTCGGCGTTTACCCGGCTGTCGTTCACGGAATTGGCGAACGTGAGTTCCGGCGGAGGCATGGTTCCCACGTACATCATCAGCCAAAAGTGACCGAAAACAGGTACAATTGACGAGCCGATTCTCAGCGCCAAAGAGGAGCACAACGTGGCTGACGACCAGGATCGAGGACCCGAATCGCCGGACGAGCGTCGGAGTTTTGACCGTTCGCGATTGATCGTTGACGTTTTCTTTGATGGTAAAGATGTTACGGGTGTTGCGAGTACGAAGGACATCAGCCCCGGCGGCTTGTACATGAATACTCAGGCGGAGATACCCGAAGGTTCGTTGTTGCTCGTGCGCATTCCTTTCCGGCATGACGTTCAGGCCGTTTGCAATGCGGTGGTCGTCTACAGCAATCCGGGGCGTGGTGTGGGTTTAAGATTTCAGGGTTTATCAGACGAGGTGCGAACAATACTGGAACGCGAAGTGGCGAATGGCTGAAGAGGAACCAATTGACTCGATAACCTGGTTCAAACTTCCGACCGAAACACGAGAGCTTTTGGTTGGAAAACTCTCTGGGTTATGGGGAGCTGCCAGTGACGAGGCGGCCTTCGATTCCTGGGCTGTGGATAAAAAGCACGCACTCCTGCTACTCCTGAAGCGAATGAAAGCAAAAGGGCTTTGGCACCTCGTCAAACGAATAACTAATGTTTATGGTGAAGGTGGCGTGGGATTGCAGTTTGAAGCGTGGCCGATGATCGAGTCGACGCTGAAGCAACGCCGCGATTTCACCCGTTTGATGGCGAATCATAAAGACACCACCGGCGGTTTTTATGAAAAGAATCAGAGCGAAGCGGTGCTGCATTTTCTGTTTCAGGAAGGAAACCCGCGGATCTGGTTCGTGCATTTCGATCTTCATAGTCCGGTGCATTCTCCAGTGAGCGCGTGGCGGCATTTTCGACATGAGTTTTTGGGAAAAGTGACCCCTGACTGGAAGATTATCGCCAAGTGTTTGCATAAGTAATTTAGAAGCGACCCGCAGAGGGCCGCAAAGAATAGAAAGAGGGCAAATGTTCGAGCAATTCACACTGGGAATTGAAGAAGAGTTCCAAATCGTCGATCCACACACTCGTGAGTTGCGCTCACATGTCGCTGAGATTCTCGAGGAAGGCAAGATGCTGCTCGGCGAGCAGATCAAACCCGAGATGATCCAGTCGATGGTGGAAGTCGGAACGGGCATTTGTCGCAATATCCAGGAAGCCCGAACTGACATCACGCGGCTGCGCAGCATCATCGCCGGATTGGCAAGGAAGAACGGCCTGGTCATCGTCGCTGCTTCCACACATCCAATCTCGCGCTGGCAGGATCAGGAAATATTTGACGACGAGCGTTATGAACTCCTGGTCCAGGAGCTACAGACTGTCGCTCGCTCGTTATTGATCTTCGGATTGCACGTGCACGTCGGCATGGCCGATCGTGAACGTGCCGTTCACATCATGAACGCGGCGCGCTATTTTCTGCCGCACGTGTTGGCGCTCTCGACCTCGTCGCCGTTCTGGATGGGCCATAACACGGGTTTGAAGTCGTATCGCACGGAGGTCTTCAAGCAGTTTCCACGCACTGATATTCCCGATCACTTCGATTCCTACTCCGGTTTTGAGCGTTATGTCGATCTGCTGATCAAGACCAAATGTATTAACGACGGCAAAAAGATCTGGTGGGACATCCGCCCGCATCCCTACTTTCCAACGCTCGAGTTTCGGGTTTGCGATATTCCGACGCGCGTTGACGACACGATTGCGATTGCGGCGTTGTTCCAGGCGATCGTGGCGAAGTTGAATAAATTGATCGATCGGAATCTGGGTTTCCGGCTTTACCGTCGCATGCTGATTCAGGAGAACAAGTGGCGAGCGGTACGCTACGGGCTGGATGGGAAGATGATCGACTTTGGAAAGCAGACGGAAGTGCCGGTGCGTGATCTGGTGCTCGAGTTATTGGAGTTTGTTGACGACGTGGTTGACGAACTCGGATCGCGAAAAGAGATCGAGCATGTGCACACGATTCTCGAGCGTGGGACGTCTGCTGACCGGCAGCTTCAGGTTTACCGTGAGACAAACGACCTGAAGGCCGTGGTTGACGATCTGGTTAAACTGACGATGGAGAACATCTCGGCAACGCCCGATCTCCGCGTGACGAATCCGACGATGACGTCGTCAACAATCGCGAAGTAGATTCTAGCCCGGGAGCGGCAAGGTTCGAGCCCGTGAAACGGGCGAAAGCATGAAGCCTGGGGCGCAAGCCCCAGGTATTTAATTATCAAAGCCATCGAGCCCGCGAAGCGGGCGACAGCCTCTGCATTCTTGGCGCTGTCGCCCGCTTCGCGGGCTCCAAATTTTTCAATGAATTCCTTTCCTGGGGCTTGCGCCCCAGGCTTTATGCTTTCGCCCGTTCACGGGCTCTCCGGAGATTTTCTTCTCCCAAGATAGTACTGCCACAACATCCTCGCCGCGACTGCGCGATACGGGCGCCAGGTTTCTGCGAGTTGCTCCAGCGCCTCAGGACCAGGGCGTTTGGCCAATCCCTTCAACTCCTGCATCGCAACCGCCAATGCCAAATCCCCAGCCGGCCAAATATCCGCGCGACGCATCGCCATCAACAAATACACATCAGCACTCCACCACCCAATACCTTTAATCTTCGTAAGCAGCCCCCGCGCGTCTTCATCACTCAATCGCGCCAATTGCTTGAAACTCAGCTCACCACTCTCAATCGAACTCGCGAGGTGAACTAAGTACGCTGATTTCTGACGTGTCACACCAAGACCACGCAGATAACCATCACCCAGTTTGATAAATCGTTCCGGTGTAAACGGTTGAATTGACGCTTCGAGCCGCGACAGCATGGCCTTCGCAGACTTCAGCGATACTTGTTGTTCGAGGATGATATGAACGAGCGTGGGAAAGCCGGTGGCGCGTCGCCAGAGCGGCGGATCACCATGAACGAGGTGAATCCCCGCCAGCATCTGATCGCGCGCAGCGAGGTCGCGCGCTATTAGCCCGAGACTCTTTTGCGTCAGCGCCTCAAACGGCATTAATTGCTGACGGCCAGCTTCAGGAAATTCTCAAACAGGATGCGACCGTCGCGCGAATCGTTTGGATGTTCCCAGCGTGTGCGGTTCTTGTTCCAGTCCTCGAATGACTTCTCGAGATGAAACTGCACCGTGTAGATCAGCTGATCATCATCACGCTTCACCATCATCTGGTTGCGACAGAGGTATGAGGTTGCGAGCAGTTGAAAGCCTTCCGGAATACGATCGAGCTGTAACCCGTGATTCTGCCACACGCGAAGAATGCGTGCCGGCGCCTGCGGCTCCGAGCAGTTGATGTTCTCGAAAATCGGATCGGTCGGTTGGGTGATCCGGATAAAGCGATACTGGTATTCGTGCGGTCGCGAGTCGCGTTGCTCGTGCTGCTCGAGTTTATCGAGTGTGACGACGCGTGCGCCAAAACTCAATCCCACCAACTGGTGACCGCCACAGATAGCCAACACCGGCGTTTTGGTCTCACGAATGAAACTACCGAAATCATCGAGTATAGATTGCTGATAGTAATCAAAGTCGCGAAGTGTGCCGCTTAACACGATCGCGTCAGGCCCAAATCGCGCGGACGCTTCCGTTATTTCCGATAGGTGCGCGACTTCCGTTGTCGGACGTTTAACCAGCCGCGAAACGTTATTCAGAATATTCTCGATCGCCATGCTCGCGATCAGCCGTTCCCGACGGAGTTGGGCTGCCAGTCCTTCGCCCCATTCCTGGTGAGCCACGGGCGAGAGATCGCCTTCGTCGCGGAGCAGGTTATCGATAACGAGCACCCGCGCCTCTTCGATGCTCTGCGCAATGGGTTCGTAACGGCAGTAGTTCTGTTGCTTAAACGGAAAGGGAAGTGAACCGGAAAACTCATGCCGGTCGGTACTGGGGGTGAAGTCTTGGCTCATTGTGTCGTTAATTTTGTCGTCAGAGATTTCTATTTCAAACGTTGTTTTGTGCTCTGCCGAAACTCCGGAACACGCGTTCCAGCTCCGGCGGCAATAATTTCCGCACGAATCTTAGCAACTAGCAGGCCACGAAGTCTTCCTTTTAATCGCGGGGGGCTGGTTCGCGTTTCCTGGTCAACCAGCAGCAACATTCTATACCACGACGACTCCAATTCGTCCGCTAATTGCGAGATTTTTGTGATGTCGTACGGAACTGCTACATCCCAACACCCAATTCGAGCAAAGACCGACAGATACCGGGCAGTGGCAAGATCCGGACAGAGTAGTCGGCGGCGTCCAATTTTTAGTTCAACTCCGAGCAGTGTGTGTTGAATATCGATGCGTGCTGAAGTCTTAGTGACATCGAAGTGATAGGAACGCGTACGCAGTCTCAGGATCCGATCGCAGTAGATGCGCGATAGCCAGGCGGCGCCAAGCTGTTCCTGGATTTTGAGTGCGTAGTCTTCGGCCGGCACACTAAGCCCCAACGCAGTTTTCCACGCAAAGTCGCGAAGACGCAAAGAGATCAACTCAGCGTTCACTTTGCGTCTTGGCGTGGCAATGTTGTTGTAAAGATTTGCGACTGAATTCTCGTCTGGAGCGCGTTGATAACGCGGCCGGGAAATATCCCGAGGTAAAGCACCCCAAGAACCGTGATCACCAGAGCCACCGCGACGCTTGCCGGAACTTTCGGCGCACTCCACGCCATAGTTCTTTCGCCAAAGAACATGACGATGATCAAACGCAGGTAGTAGTAAGACGAGATGGCGGAGTTGAGTACGCCGACGATTACCAGACCGTAGTATTTCTGATCGATGGCCGAACCAAACACAAGGATCTTGCCCATGAATCCCGCCGTCAGCGGCATACCCAGCAAACTGAGCATGAAGAGACTCAGCGAAAACGCCAGCACGGGCGACTCGAAACCAATCCCTCGATAGTCTTCAATATCGGTGCGTCGGTCGCCATTGCGAGCGATCACTTGCACGACCGCAAACGCCCCGAGATTCATCACCGCGTAAGTCAAAAGATAGAACACGACCGCGGAGAGCGCCGCGTTTCGCTCGTTCGGATCCGTTGCCGCACCCGCTGCGATAAAGCCGACAAGGGCGTACCCGGCGTGCGCGATCGACGAGTAGGCCAGCATGCGTTTGACGTTGTTCTGAACAATCGCGACCACGTTGCCGATCGTCATCGTGAGGATTGCCATCACAAGCAGGACGTTGACCCAGAGTTGATGGAGATTCCACGTCGAGGCGGTTGAAGCAGAAACAACAAACGGCAAACCAAAGACGAAGACGCGCATGAAAGAAGCAAAGCCCGCGGCCTTGGGTCCCGCTGCCATGAAGGCGGTGACCGGAGTGGGCGCGCCTTCATAAACGTCCGGCGTCCAAATATGAAAAGGCGCGGTGGCGATCTTGAAACCAAACCCGACGAGCATCATTGCCGCCCCGGCGAACAATAGCGCCGGATACTGTGCCTGCCCGATGCGGGTCGCTATCTCAGCGATATTGGTGGTGCCGGCAACGATCCTGCTCAACGAGCCGCCTGGACCGGGCTCGGCGATCGAAGTAGCGCCGTAGATCAAGGCGATGCCGTAGAGTAGAAATGCCGAAGAGAATGAACCGAGGATGAAGTACTTCAGCGACGACTCATTCGAGCGAACATCGGTGCGTCTGAACCCGGCCATCACGTAGGTAGCGATCGAGAGAATCTCGAGACCGAGGAAGATGATCACGAGATCATTTCCCGATGCCATCAGCATCATTCCCACAGTCGCAAACAAAAGCAGCGAATGAAATTCACCCGCGGGTAATTGTTCGCCCTGAACCCAGACGGTGGAGATGAGCAGCGTCAAAGCTGACACCAACAGAAAGACAAGTGTGAAACCGAGTCGCAACTCGTCGAGCACGATCATCCCGTTGAAAGCGTCAGTCGAAACAGTTCCGGTGGTCCATAGCCAGATGGTGCCGAACGCGCTGGCAATGATTCCCGCAAGTGAAATACCACCCGTGATCCAGCGTTGCGTCGGACGCGCAAACGCGTCGACCAGCATCACGATAACTGCTGCTGCGCAGATGATCACCTCTGGGGCGATTAAGGCCCAGTTAACGACGGGTATCACCGATTGCGCTAGAAATAGGTTCATTCGTTAAGTCTTTTCAACCGGATTACAAGATTTTCAGGACTAACAAGAAACTCCTGAAATCATCCTGTTAATCCTGTCCAGCTACCTTTGTGGTGTACGACCCCCCGGCTTGAGTTGCGGTTACGCGATCGCGAATCGCCACCACACTGGCCTTCGATCGATCAAGAAACACGCGCGGGTAAACACCCATAAAAAGCATCAAGAATAGCAGCGGCAACAATAATCCGAGTTCACGACTGTTCAGATCCGATAGTCGCTCATTCTCGGGGTTAGTGATCTTGCCAAAGACCACGCGCTGCAACATCCAAAGCATATAAACTGCCGCCCAAATCACTCCTGTCGCCGCGAGCATCGTCGCAATCCACGAATAAGCAAATGCTCTCGAAGTCCAGGTTCCGATCAGGATCAAAAACTCGCCAACGAAGCCGTTCAGGAACGGCAATCCGACTGACGATAACGACGCCACTACAAACAACGTCGAAAACCACGGCATCGGTTTCGCCAGTCCACCGAATTCGCTGATCATGCGCGTGTGCCGTCGTTCATAGATGAAGCCTACAAACAGAAACAACGCTCCCGTCGAAACACCGTGATTCAGCATTTGATAGAGCGCGCCCTGCATGCCGAGCTCGGTAAACGAAAACAGCCCGAGCACGACAAACCCCATGTGACTGACCGATGAATAAGCAACGAGCCGCTTCACATCCGGTTGGACCATTGCCACGAGGGCGCCGTAGATAATTCCGATGATCGCGAGTGTGACGATTACCCAGGCCCACGCGCGCGAAGCGTCAGGAAACAACGCGAGGTTAAATCGCAACAGCCCGTATGTTCCCATCTTCAGCAGAACGCCGGCCAGGATTACGGAACCGGCTGTCGGCGCCTCGGTATGTGCATCCGGCAGCCACGTGTGAAACGGGAACAGCGGCACCTTGATACAAAACGCGAGCGCAAACGCGACGAACAGCCAGAACTCGACATTTGCCGCGAGTGGGCTGGCCTGCATCGCCTGCAAAATCGTCAGGTAGTCGAATGAGTTGTAGGTGAAATACAGCGTGATGATGCCCACCAGCATCAGCAGGCTTCCCACCGCCGTGTAAATGAAAAACTTCACCGCCGCGTAAATCCGCCGGTCGCCACCCCAGATACCAATCAGGAAAAACATCGGGATGAGGGTTGCTTCGAAGAACAGGTAGAACAGCAGCAGATCGAGTGAAACAAACACGCCGATCATTGCTGATTCGAGAATCAGCAGAAACGCATAGTAGGAAAGCTGTCGTTTGTGAACGGCGGTCCAACTCGAAAGAACCGCAATCGGCATTAGCAGCGTAGTCAACAAGACGAGCCACAAACTGACGCCATCGACGGCCACGTGATAGCGCGAGCCAATCGCACCTATCCAACTGACGTTGACTTCAAATCTGAACGAAGCATCACTCGCGCCAAGCCCCTGAAGCAGAAATAGCGAAAGAGCAAAGGTGGCGACGGTAGCGACGAGAGCAATCCACTTGTAGTGTTCTTCGCGACTGCTCGACACAAAGCTGTAGGCGACCAGGCCGAGCGCGCCGGCTACCGGCAAGAGGATCAGAATCGTTAATAGATGCTGCATAAAAGCTCGTTAGGGCCTTGGAAATCCGAAGGCTGCAAAAAGGCCGATCAAGATCAGCGCTCCGACTAGAATGATGGCCGCGTAACCGCGCACAAATCCGGCCTGAAGATGACGCGCCAGGCGTCCAGCTTCGGTGACGGCCTCTCCGATCGAATGCAGCAGACCGTCGATGACGCCCATGTCGATGATCTTCCACAAACCCTCACGCGAACTCACTTCGATCGGTCGAATCAGAGTCGCGTCGTAAATTTCGTCAACGTAATACTTGTTCTCGAGCACTCGCGGCATCTGGAGCAGCGGTCGTTTTTGGAAAACGAGCCAGCCGAGTCCAATGCCTGCGAGTCCGATCAGAACGGAAAGTCCAGCGAGCAAACGTTCGGCGGTGATCTCTTCGGCAGAATGCGTCGCGTGTGTTGCAGCGCCGGCTGCTTCAGGTGCATGGGGCGCCGGAGTATGACCATCCGCGGGCGGAGCCACCGGCTCAGCGGCATGTGAATCAACTACTGCATTACCGCCTGCAGGTAGGGTCGCCACCGCTGGATGCAATATGTGCTCGAGTACGTTGACGTCTTTGTCGGTAAAGAACGAGCTCAACGCATAAGGCACACCAATGAAACCACCGACAGTTGACAACACTGCAAGCACGATCAACGGCAACGTCATCACGAGCGGAGATTCATGCGGTTTCACTGGGCCATGATGATGCTTGTGCTCGTCATCGGGTTCTTCCGTCTTCGACGCATGTGAATCCAGAAAACGTTCCTTACCCCAGAACGTCATCACCATCATGCGCGTCATGTAGATCGCGGTCAGTAATGCGGTGAGTGCTCCGATGATCCAGAGTAGTTTGTTGAAACCAGCGGGCAGTGCTGAAGCGCTCCAGGTTTTCCAGAGGATTTCGTCTTTCGAAAAGAAGCCGGCGAAGATCGGGACGCCGCTGATTGCCAGCCATCCGGTCGCCATCGTCGCAAACGTGATCGGCATGTACTTCTTCAGGCCACCCATGCGCCGCATGTCCTGTTCGTGGTGCATGCCGTGAATCACAGAGCCTGAACCGAGAAACAGGAGGGCTTTGAAAAACGCGTGCGTGATGACGTGAAAGATCGCGGCGACGAAAGCACCCACTCCACACGCGAGAAACATGTAACCGAGTTGGGAGATGGTCGAGTAAGCCAGAACTTTCTTGATGTCGTTTTGTGCGAGGCCGACCGTCGCCGCAAACAGTGCGGTAGCAGCGCCGATAACTGCGACAATAAACATCGCAGTGGGTGCGTGCACGAAGATCTCTGAGCAGCGCACGATCATGTAGACACCGGCCGTGACCATCGTGGCCGCGTGGATTAGTGCCGAAACTGGCGTTGGACCAGCCATGGCGTCAGGCAGCCAAACGTACAGAGGAATCTGCGCGCTCTTTCCGGCCGCGCCAATAAAGAGAAGTACGGCGATTGATGTTGCTCCACCAGCAACAATTGCTCCTGCTGTAAACGGATCGACCGGTTGATTTTTGAAGAACGACAAAGCCGTGTGAGCGACTTCGCCGGCCGCCGGATTGGCGAAGAAACTGACCGAACCAGTGACGAAGAACGTCAGCATGATGCCGAGCACAAAGCCCCAATCGCCGATACGGTTGGTGATGAACGCTTTCTTGGCGGCGTCGCCCGCTTCTTTTTTGTCGAAGTAGTAGCCAATCAGCAGGTAGGAACAAAGTCCCACGCCTTCCCAGCCGACAAACATCAATACGAAGTTGTCGGCGAGCACGAGCGTGAGCATCGCAAACATGAACAGGTTGAGAAATGCGAAGAAGCGATAAAAACCTGTTTCGCCGCGCATGTAGCCGGTCGCGAAAACATGAATGAGAAAACCGACAAAGGTGATAAAGAGCGCGTATGTTCCGCTCAGTCGATCCATCGCGAGGGCGAAGTCGGCGCGGAAAGTGCCGACATTCAGCCACGTCCAGATGTGATCCATTACCGGCGTCTCAGAACGGAGTGCGCCGCCTGATTTGAACGCCAGATAAAACGACACCAATGTCGAGATCGCCACCGAGCCACACGCCACGACACTGATGAACCGCTCATTGCGCACGCGCCGGCCGACGAACCAGTTGATCGCGGCGCCTGCCAGCGGTGCGAAGATGATTAGACTGAGAAGGTTATTTTCCACTTGATAGCGCGTTTTGCGAGGTCAGCTTCAACAAGATTTACAAGATGAAACAAGATTAACCAGTCTTTTTGCTCATCTTGTTGAAGCTAATCTCCCGACATCACAACTTCAACATGCTCGCTTCATCAACATCCAACGTCTCACGATTGCGAAAGATCGCGATGATGATTCCCAAACCCACTGCCGCTTCCGCGGCAGCTACGGTCATGACGATGAAAACAAAAAGCTGCCCGGTAACGTCCTGAAAGAAACTCGCAAACGCAACGAACGTCAGGTTCACGGCATTCAACATTAACTCGATACACATGAACATCGCGATGATGTTGCGCTTGATGATCACGCCCGTGACCCCGATCGTGAACAAGATCGCCGAAAGTGCCAGGTACCATGAAAGCTGTGGTTCCATCGTGCTAAATCTCCCTCAACCGATTACTCAGAATCATCTTCCTTTGATCGATTCTCTATTCCCAGCAGCCGTGCTGCTTCGTCAGTGGTATCAGTTTCAACCAGTCGCAAATCGTCAGGCGCTGCGTCAGGATCGATCATTGACGCCGGAAACTGTTGCGCGCCCGGAACGACCCGAGCATTAGGCGGTAACAATCCGCCGCGACGCGCGAGTGTCATTGCACCGACAATCGCCATCAGCAGCAGTATCGATGTGATCTCAAACGGCAAGAGATAGTCCGTGAATAGATGTGTGCCGATCGAATGCGTCAATCCGACGTTTGACGTGCTGCCGCTTGGGTTTACTCGAAACTCCTGCACTGAAACGAGGATAAAAGCGACTTCCGCGATCAGGATTGCCGCCAGTCCCACCGCCACCGGCACCAAAAACTTCAACCTCGCGCGTCCGCGTTCTTCTTCTTCCACGTTGAGTAACATGATCACGAAGACGACCAGCACCATGATCGCGCCCGCGTAAACAATCACCTGCACGGCGGCAATAAACGGAGCCGCCAGCATCACGTACAAACAGGCAAGCGAGACGAAGACGCCAATCAAAGAGATTGCGCAGTAAAGCGGATTGCGTTGCGCGACTACAGCGAGTGCGCACCCAATCGCTAGTCCCGCGAAAAGGATGAAGAGCAGAGCAGTCATTACAGATTCGGAAACAGAACTATCAACGTGGCTGTCAGAAAGATATTCAAAAGCGCCAGTGGCAGCAGCACCTTCCAGCCAAAATTCATTAATTGATCAAAACGGAAGCGCGGCAACGTCCCGCGTATCCAGATGTAAAAAAACAGAAAGCAGATGATTTTTACGAGAAAACCAATCGCGCTCACGAGGCCAAACAAAAACGTGCCGCGTCCAAAAATGTCTTCCGCAAACGGCACATTCCAACCACCCAGAAAGAGCGTGGTGGCCAGCATCGAAACCGTGAACATGTTGATGTATTCAGCCAGGAAGAAGAGCGCAAACTTCATCGCGCTGTATTCCGTGTGAAAGCCGGCCACCAGTTCGGTTTCTGCTTCCGGAAGATCGAACGGAACGCGATTCGTTTCGGCGATCGCTGCGATCAGGTAGATCACAAATCCAAGCGGCTGAAAGAAAATCAGCCAGCGGAACCCATGCCAGCCCGACTGCTGTTCGACCATCTGCGCGAGGTCCAAGGTGCCCGACAACAGGATGACGCCGATCAAACTCAATCCCAGCGCGAGCTCATACGAGATCATCTGCGCGGAAGACCGCAGCCCGCCCATCAAACTGTACTTGTTATTCGACGACCAGCCCGCCAGCATGATCCCGTATACGCCTACCGAGGTCACGCCAAGCACGTAAAGCAGACCGACGTCGAAGTGCGCAATAACGAGTGGAATCGTGACGTTGAAGAAGGGAATCGTGATTTCCGGGCCAAACGGATAGACGATCATCGTCATCAACGCGGCCATCGTGGCGATCACGGGCGCGAGGAAGTAGATGAATCGCGTCGACTTGTCAGGAACAATGTCTTCCTTGAGGATAAACTTGAGCAGGTCCGCAAAAGGTTGCAGGATGCCGCCATAACCGACGCGGTTTGGTCCAAGTCGTCCCTGGATGAATCCGAGAACACGTCGTTCCGCCAGCACGGTGTAGGCCACGATCAGAAGGACTACCACAAACGCCACCGTGATGGCTGCGAACTTCAGGGCAATGTCAATTGCGAGTTCCATCGTTATTTAGCCACGGATTTACACGGATAAATCGAATAAATCCGAGGTTTTATCCGCGTAAACCCGTAGCTGTAATCTGATATAAAGGCGAAATCGCTGTGGTGTCAGGGCGCGGATTGCCGGAAGCGAGCAGATGGAATTGGCCCACCTTGTTCGTCAGCATTCCCAGTTTGAACAACTCCGTTCCAACATCAGGTGTAGCGTTCACCTTGTCGCCCGTATCCGGAAGTGATTCAACTCTGCGTCGCACCGCTTCAATCTCGTCAGCGAGATCGGTTGAACCAACTACCTCATACTTTGCCTGAACCGGATTGGTCTCGTCTTTCAGCAGCGGATACCGCATGCCCGAGTACGCCGGAATCTGTTCTCCAATCTCGCGGAAAACAGCACTAGCCGACATCTCGTAACCAAAATCCAACCCGAGTTCTTTCGCCAGTTGCGCGATGATCACCCAATCGGGCCTCGATTGATGCAAAGGCGAGATCGACTGCCGCACGCGTTGGACCAGTCCATCATTATTCGTGAAGGTTCCGTCCTGCTCAGCGTAAGTCGCCGCCGGCAGCACGACGTCGGCCGCCGCCGTGGTTTCGTTTTCGAAGAGCTCCTGGACCACGAGGAAATCGAGGTTCGAGAGTGCCGATTCGCGTCCTTTGAGATGTTCCGGAAGAAAACCACCGGCCATGTAGAGCGCGCGTATCGTGTCGCCGGCAGCATCGAGAAGCTGCTCGGGCGATGTGGGCGCGTCCATCATTCGCATGTTGTGCGCGCCGATACTGTTATTGAAAAACGGGAGAGGGTGTAACAGCACTCGGCGTCCATCGGCGCCAAACGCCTGAGACATCTGCGCGATGATTGCCTGCGCTTCGCTGCTGACTTGATGTCCAAACATCACCACGACATCGCCTTCGGTACTTGCGATTGCCTCGCGCGCAGCGTTGAGGGCAGCAGCTTCAACTCCGGCCTTTTGCTCAGCAAGCGAATCGTTTGCACCATCTGCCAGAGCGAGTACCACGGCGTCTTCCGTGCCCGGTCTGACATGCAAAAAGACTTTCGCCTGTTCGCGTAACCGAATCGGAACCGAGTTAACGAGCACGAGCGTTGCGCCACCGTTTCGCACGGCCTGTCGGATCTGTTTTCCAGTGAGCGGCTGAAGTTCACTCGGATCACCGCCGATCAAAACAATCGTTTTCGCGTGGCGTATATCGCGATGGGTTGCTAACGGCGCACCAAGATTGCCGAAGAAACTCTTCAAGCTGAAAAGATCCGTAGTCGTGTAGTTCTCGGTGCCGACCAGTTCGGTCGCAAACCGATACAGCACGTGCAGCGCTTCGTTCGTCAAACGTGGACTGCCGACAACTCCAATCGAGTTTCTTCCATGTTGATCGGCAACTGCGTCTAAGCGCTCGGCAACGTTGCGAATGGCTTCATCCCAGGTTGCGGGGATCAGTTTGCCGCCTTTTTTGTAGCGGATTAACGGCGTGCGAATTCGATCCTCATGATTGATGAACGGATGTCCAAAGCGTCCTTTGATACAGAGAAATTCACCATTGATTCCGTTGACGTAACGATCGCGCGCTACCGAGCGTCGCACTTCGCCACCGCGTGAACCGAGTGACATCTGGCAACCGTCGGAACAGAAATTACAGGTGGTTATTGTCTGTGCCAGTTCCCACGGACGCGTTTGGTGACGATAAGTGGCATCGAGCAACGTGCCGGTCGGGCACACTTCAATACAGTTTCCGCATTGCGAGCAATCAAGCCAGCCAAGATACGTGCCGATTACAGTGTGCGCACCGCGGCCGCCGGCTTCGATGGCGTCCTCGCCCATCCACTCATCACAAACGCGCGTGCAACGTTTGCAGAGAATGCAACGCTGCGGATCGTTTGCGACCATCGGCGAGAGATATCGCTCGGCGTAATAATTTTTCTTCTCGGTAAAACGTTCTTCCAGGCCGCCCCAGTCGAAAGTCATCTCCTGAAGTTCGCATTCACCGCCGCGATCACACACCGGGCAATCGAGCGGGTGGTTGGCGAGCAGAAACTCGGTCATGCCACGCTGGGCCTTCTCGATCTCCTCGCTTTGCGTGGTGACAATCATGCCGTCAGTGCAGGTGATGGTGCAGGATGTTTGCAGCTTCGGCATCTTCTCGATGCGCACCAGACACATGCGACACGAAGCCTGCAACGCGAGATCCGAGTAATAGCAAAACGAGGGAATATCGAATCCTTTATCGCGGCACACATCGATCAGACGCGCGCCCTTCGGCACTTCGAAGTCTTTGCTGTTAATAGTGACTTTTATGAGTTCCGTGGACATCTAAATTGAATCCGTTTAATCCCTGGCTAAAAGTCGTCGTTTGAAATCTTCCGGAAAGCGCTTGATGGCCGACTGGATGGGCCATGAAGCCGCATCACCGAGCGGGCAAAACGACTTGCCTTCGATGTTGTCGCAAAGATCGAGCATCAATTGCGCATCATCAGGACGACCTTCGCCATTCTCAATGCGTTTAAATACTTTCACGAGCCAGTCAGTGCCTTCACGACACGGCGTGCACCAGCCACACGACTCGTGTTTGTAAAATTCAGTCAGGTTTTTGGTCGATTCAAAGACATCAACCGTTTCATCCATCACGATAAAACCACCTGAACCAACACTCGAACCCGCGGCCACAAGTCCTTCGTAATCCATGCGCACATCTTTCCCGATAATTTGATCGGCGCGCATGATGTAGACCGAAGAGCCACCCGGAATCACGGCTTTGAGTTTTTTGCCGTCAAGCATTCCGCCGCAGTCTTCGAGGATAAACTTCTCCATGTCGTCGTAGCCCATTGGCAGTTCGTAGACACCTGGCTTGTTGACATGACCGGAAACGGACCAAAGCTTGGTCCCACCACTTTTTTCAGTGCCGAGTTTTTGATAAGCCTCACCGCCCATCTTGATGATGTCAGGCACGGCAGTGAGTGTCTCGACGTTGTTAACGACGGTAGGCGCTGCGTACAAACCGGAGACGGCCGGAAAGGGAGGCTTCATGCGTGGATGACCACGCAATCCCTCGAGTGAACTGAGCAGTGCAGTTTCCTCACCGCAGATATACGCACCCGCCCCGGTGTGCGTGTAGATTTCGCTGGAGAAATTCGAGCCAAGAATGTTATTGCCAAGGAGACCGGCCGCTCGCGCTTCCTCAAGCGCGACGTCCATGATGTCGATCAGGTATTTGTACTCGCCACGCGTGTAGATGTAGCCCGTTTTCGAATTGAGTGCGTATCCGGCGATCAACATGCCTTCGATAAGCATGTGCGGATCGCGTTCCATCAAGTAGCGATCTTTAAATGTGCCGGGCTCCGATTCGTCGGCGTTGCAAACGACATATTTGGGTTTCGGCGAGTCTTTCGGCACGAAACTCCACTTCATCCCGGTGGGAAATCCTGCACCACCACGCCCGCGCAGCGCCGACTTCTTGATTTCGTTGATTACGTCGTCCGGCGACATGCCATCGAGAACCTTTTTCAAAGCCTCATAGCCGCCATTACGACGATAGACCTCGAGGGAGCGAGAGTTCTCGAGATGAACTCGTCGGAGTTGGAGTGGTTCACATCCGATGGCTTCGATACGCATTAAGGCAGTTGGTCCAATATTTGATCGATCTTTTCCGGGGTCAGGTTTTCGTGATAATCGAAATTGAGTTGAAACATCGGGGCCGTGCCGCACGAGCCGAGACACTCAACTTCACTCAACGTAAAACGCCCGTCAGCGGTCGTTTCGCCCGACTTGATTCCGAGTTTTTGTGAACAGTATTCAGTGATCTTTCCGGCGCCGCGAATCTTGCACGACAAGGTCTTACAAACCTGGATGTGATACTTACCGACCGGCTCGGTATGGATCATCGAATAGAACGTTGCTACTTCCCAGATGTCCGTCACTCTCAATTTCAGCCGGTTTGCGAGATAGAGCACGCCCGGAGGATCGAGATACCCCCGTTCGCGCTGCACGATAAACATCAACGGCAAAATCGCCGAACGCATCACCGGATACTTCGCCAGATGCCGATCAATCTCAGCTTCAATTTCCGCCGAAAACGTTGCCGGCTCCACGCCAAGGTCAACTGGTTGGGATAATGGTTGAATGTTTACGATCTGAGTGCTCATTGTTGTTCTTAGTTCTTTGATCTTTGTGCTTTGTTTGTCACCTCAGGAACAAAGCACAAAGATCAAAGTACCGAGCTCAATATTTATCTGTCTATTTCACCTAAAACCACGTCCAGCGATCCGATAATCGCGACGATGTCGGCCACCATCTCACCTTCAGCCATCATCGGCAGCGCGGAGAGATTTACGAAACTTGGACCACGGAAATGAACGCGGTTTGGCTTTGGCCCACCATCGGATTTCATGTAAACGCCGAGTTCGCCCTTCGATGCTTCGATTGGGTGGTAGACCTCACCGGCCGGTACGTCGAAGCCTTCAGCGACGATCAGGAAGTGATGAATCAAAGCGTCCATGTGACTCTTCATCGCTTCGCGATCGGGCAGGACCACTTTTGGCGCGTCTGCTTTAACTGACCCAGGTCGGAGACGCGAGAGTGCCTGGGTGGCAATCTTGTGCGACTCCTTCATCTCACGCATCCGGACCATGTAACGCGCCCAAACGTCTCCGTCAGTTTCGATCGGCACTTCAAAATCGTAGTTCTCGTAGCCGCAGTATGGATTTGCACGGCGGATATCGAGATTAACGCCACTGCCGCGCAGGCATGGACCAGAGAGTCCCCAGTCAATCGCATCTTCGGCGGAGATTGGGCCAACGCCTTGCGTGCGACGCTGGAAAATCTTGTTGCCGCTAAGCAGTTTGTGAAACTCGTCGAGTGCGTGCAGGAATTTGTCGAGAAACTGTTTGCAACGGTTTTCGAAACCCGCCGGAAGATCCATCATCAGGCCGCCGATACGAAAGTAAGACGGCGTTAGACGTCCACCCGAAGCAGCCTCGATGAGGTTTAGAATTTTTTCTCGTTCGCGGAAACAGTAAAAGAAGACCGTCATCGCGCCGATGTCGAGCGCGTGAGTGCCGAGCCAAACAAGATGTGATCCGATGCGTTGCAGTTCGCACATCAGCACGCGGATGACCTGCGCGCGTTCGGGAATCTCGAGTCCGAGCAGTTTCTCGCCGGCCATCACGTATGCGAGGTTGTTGCCAAGTGGATTGAGATAATCCATGCGATCGGTGATGACGATCCCCTGCTGGTATTTCTTGTATTCAAAGAGCTTCTCCATGCCGGTGTGGAGATAGCCGATGTCAGGCGTCGCCTTTACCACCATTTCGCCGTCAAGCACCAATTCCAAACGCAGCACGCCGTGAGTCGAAGGATGCTGTGGTCCCATCGAGATCGTCATCTGGGTGTCGAGCGGACGATCTACGATTTCGAATTGTGGTGGTATGGTCGCGGAACTCATAAATTCATTTCCGATTTCCAAATGGCGATTGCCGATTTTATTTGGCAATTGGAAATTGGCAATCACTTCAGGCTGTACGGTTCATAACCGCGCAGCGGAAAATCTTTACGCAACGCATGTCCCTGCCAATCGTCGGGCAAGAGGATGCGGCGGAGATCCGGATGGCCGTCGAAGATCACGCCAAACAGATCGAAAGTCTCGCGTTCGTGCCAGTTCGCTGTTCGCCAAACACCGGTGACGCTCGGTACGTGAATGTCTTCTTCGTTCAGTACTACTTTTAGCCGGATGCGGTGAAACTTGGTCGTTGAAAAAAGGTGATAATTGACTTCGAAGCGAGGTTCTTCCTCAACTCCTCGATCGGCACCGCAAATATCCGCAAGAAAATTGAAGAGTCCGTCGGGCGAGGTTTTCAGAAACGAGCACGCCGCCGCAATATGCTCTTTCGGAACTACAAAAGTCGTTTCGCCCAGCGCTTCAATCACTTCGCCGAACCATTCCGGATGTTCACGCTGTAACGCCGTCACTAACGGTGACGGCGCTGCGGCTGAACTTTGAGACTGTTCTGGCGATGGTTCGATGTTTTCGGGCCCTGATTGCATCCGCGAGTTTGCTCCGAGTCTCTATGAAGAACGACGCCGTTCGTGTCTTGACGCGATCGTGTATGGCCGCGATTCCGGCAACGTGTTCTGTCGCGCGGTTGATCCATCGGTCACCGGTAAAGTTCCTGGCACAACGGCTTCGCGTGCTTCTTCTTCAGGAATGTCGCGCCGATCGCGGACGCTCTCTTTCATAACTTTATCCTGGAGCATCATCACGGCGTGGATCAGCATCTCCGGCCGAGGCGGACAACCCGGAATGTAAACGTCTACGGGAACGATCTTGTCGACACCTTGAACGATTGCGTAATTATCAAAAACACCGCCGGAGGTTGCGCAGGCACCCATTGAGATAACCCACTTGGGTTCCGGCATCTGGTCGTAGATGCGTCGCAGCACCGGCGCCATCTTTCGCGATACTCGTCCGGAAACGATCATCACGTCAGCCTGGCGCGGGCTGGCGCGAAATACTTCAGCGCCAAAACGCGCGAGATCGTTTCGCGACGTCGTCGCGTTCATCATCTCGATTGCGCAACAAGCTAATCCAAATGTCGCCGGCCAGAGTGAAGACTTTCGCGCCCAGTTAATTAAAGAGTCGAGCCGCGTGGTCAGCACTTCCGGTAAAGCTTCGGCAATAACATTTTCCAGACCCATTTCAAACTTCCTTACGCTGCATTGCGTCGCTTCGCAATTTGTTTTGCTTCAAAATCTTTCAGCGCTCTTGCTTCCGCCTCTGCGTCGCGTCGGGCTCTCTCGCCCCAGTCAAAAGCGCCTTTCTTCACGATGTAGATGTAACCCACAAACAAAAGGCCAACGAAAATCATCATCTCGAGATATGCGAAGGTGCGCATCGCAGAGCCTTGTGACGCGAGAGTTTTGAACACCGTCGCCCACGGCACCAGAAAGATCACTTCGATATCGAACAGGATGAAGATCATCGCGATCAGGTAGAACTTCACGGAGAAACGCTCTCGCGCTGATCCCACCGGATCTTTGCCACATTCGTATGGCATCAACTTGGTTTTTGTTCGTTTTCGTTGTCCGACGAATTGTGAGAGAAGGACATTGCCAACCGCGAAGCCCGCAGCTACGACGAACATCAAAAGAATAGGCAAGTAGTCGTAAAGCCGGAACGGCATTAGCGCACGCCCTCGCCTGCCGCAGCCCTAAAAACAATCGTTGCGGACAGTGCCACTCGATCCACGAGATTGAGAATCATTGTACAAGCGTGATGCTAGACGAACTGATCAAGGGTGTCAAGCAACCTCTCCGGCAGGGATCGGCCGAAAAAAATGCTGATTGACCGTGAAAAAATCCTTGTGTTACCGTTCAGTAAAACCCACTCTCGTGTGGGTTAAGCGGCCTCCTCTATTGAAACTTTGAGCTCCAACTAAACCCTTGTGAGAGTTTATTCCTCGAACCAGTGATTACCGGATTCAACACCGATATCGAACATGATGGCGTGATCTATCATGTGCAAACCGAGGATAAGGGGCTCGACTCACCTATCATCCTTTCTCTCGTTTACGCCGGTGGGACCATTTTGGCGAGCAAACGTTCGCCTTATGCGGACCTGATTGCTGAAGGTTTTAGTGATGAGGTACTGGCCGAACGTCTGAAGCGTCAGCACCGCTTGATTTGTGCGGCGATCCACTCCGGGCGCATCAACGATCTGAAAAAGATGGGCCGCACGAAAGCGGCACCGGCACGCAAAGAACCGGTTGAGACACCGTCTCCCGTTGAAACGCAGGCGCCGGTTGAGGAAGTCGTGGCAGAGGAGCCAGTGGTTGAAGAGACTGAAGCTCCGGCTCCGGTTGAAGAAGCTTTTGAAATTGAATATTGGCCGATGACGCAGGAGTGGGTGCCGCCTCCGCCACCACCGCCACGCGAGGAGACTATCGCCCCACCGGAACCCGAAGAACTGCCAGTGGAGGCTGAATCGGAGATTGTTGCCGCAGACGAACCGCGAGAATTTGTCGATGGCGAAGTACTCGAAGATGGTCTGGTGCTGAGATTACTGGACGACGAGGAGTTTTACTCAGGCCAGAAATACACGTTGCGTGTGCTGATCAACAATCGCAGCGGCGGCAAAGAGAAGCCACTCGTGAATGTTGCCGTATCAGTAAAAGTTCTGGGCACAACTTTCAGGCCTTTGATCTACACGTTGAAGACGGAGAGTGATGGAGTAGCCAGTGTGACCACAGAAATCCCGCACTTCACCTCCGGTCGCGCCGCCGTGTTGGTGCGCGCCGTCGCCCGAGATCAGGCTGCCGAACTGCGACGGATCATCCATCCGCCCGGTAATCGACCACAAAAAGGCACCTAAGTCACAAAAGATCTAATTTCTTAATTAAAGAAAGCATTTGGGTGCTTCTTTGTGGGTAATGTCATGCGTATTTATATTAATGGAGAGAGTCGAGAGCTCTCCGGTACACCTTCGTTAGCCGAGTTGATTTCTCAACTCGATCTGGCTCCCGCCCGCATAGCGATCGAACTCAATCGTGACGTCGTGCGTCGTAGTGATTGGGGAAGTACTATGTTAAAGGATGAGGATCGGATCGAGATTGTTCATTTTGTCGGTGGGGGAATAGATGTCGAAAGCAGTTGCAGCGAATGTGGCAGATGAAAAGCTGGTTATTGGGGATCGTTCTTTTTCTTCGCGTCTGATTATTGGCACCGGGAAGTATCGCAGCTATGAAGAGATGCGGAGTGCACACGAAGCTTCCGGCGCCGAGATGGTCACAGTGGCCGTGCGCCGCGTGCCCCTGGATCGCAGCACTGAGTCGTTTCTCGATTATCTCAGTCCAGCACTGCAAATCCTGCCCAACACAGCCGGCTGCTACACAGCGGAAGATGCTATTCGAACCGCGCGTCTCGCACGCGAAGCCCTGCAAACCGATCTGCTAAAGCTCGAGGTCATCGGCGATCAAACAACGTTGTTTCCCGATAACGAACAAACACTCGAAGCCGCGCGTGTTCTCGTCAAAGAAGGTTTTGTTGTGCTGCCGTACTTCAACGACGATCTGATCATGGCGAAGAAGCTGCTCGACGCGGGTTGCGCGGCGATTATGCCCCTCGCTGCGCCGATCGGATCAGGCCTGGGCGTACAGAATCCAGCGAACCTGCGAATCATGCGAGAGCAATTGCCTGACGCGACCTTGATTGTCGACGCGGGTGTCGGCACCGCCAGCGACGCAGCGATCGCGATGGAGCTCGGGGCAGACGGCGTGTTGATGAACACTGCCATTGCAGAAGCTGCGGATTCGGCAAAAATGGCGACTGCCATGAAGCTCGCGATCGAAGCGGGCAGGCTAGCCTATCTCGCTGGTCGCATGCCGAAACGGTTGTATGCGAGTGCGTCGAGTCCGTTACAGGGCGTTATTAAGTAGGCCCCGGATTTTGACGGATCTTATTACGGATTTGGTTTGATGAATTTGAAAGACTCGAAGAAGCGATCTACGTTTTTGGTCTCGTCTACATCTCGAAAGACAAACGTCACTGTCTGGTAGAGTCGATCCCCAACTACAAATAGCTGCGATTTAACGTTGGCCGCGGGCGTTTCGCTGGTGAATTCGAGACCGGTGTGTCCCTCGAGGGTGATCTCGCGACTGGAAACCAGTTTGGCTTGCAGGCTCTGATTAAACTTGTCGCGGTTGGCAGTGAGAGCCGTTGCTGGATCGAGTTTGCCCGGTGCGTAGTCGCTGTAACTCGCGATGTACGTAGCACGACCCGCCGTGACATTAAATGAATACAACGTGAATGATTGTTTCTTACTGGTAGATTCGGTGGCCTTGCCGGGTATCAGGATGGAAAAGCCGGCGCCTTCGGGAGCCAGGGTTATCCACCCCGACTGATCCGTTTGCGCCGGCAGGTTGCTGACAAGGGTTAACAGAACAAGCAGGGAGAAACAAAATTTACGCATGGCGTTCGCTATGATAACTCAAGAGAGACCAAGCACGCCGGTGCTATGACGAGGCACAGTGCGGTCGCGACTATGGACCACCACTTCGCGTGGTCTGGTGACCGCCTCGCGTTCGGTTACCCACTCTCGTTCAACTGGTTCTTCTACGGGTTGAAATCCATTGAGGTTCAGCGCGTATCTCATCGAGACCAGTTCCGAGTGTATGCCAAACAGGACCACCCACAACTCACAAAACACTCGCCAAAGAATGTTGCCGACAATCACCAGTCCAGCGCCGGCGGCAACATAACGCCATCCCAAGTCGCGCGCGATCGTCGCGTCGTTGAGTTTCAAGCCGGCCCAAACTGCCAGCGCCACTCCTGCTGCGGTAATCGCTAAGAACCCAAAAAAGTAGAGTGCTTTTACGAAAGTGCCGGTAATCATTCTCTCGAAAGAGAAATAAGCTCCCATTGCATCCCTCCTTTATTCGTATGACGAAATTAGACCAGTTAAAGGTGGGTTTTTCGGATCGTTTTGCAGATATTTTGATTGTAATTATTTGGACGCCGCCTTGGAGGGCGGCGTCTTGACGCCGCTTTGGTCTTGATGGCGCTATTCGATGACCAAAGCGGTGCCAAGGCACCGCACTCCAAGGCGGCGCCTAATTATTAACTGGGAAGTGCCAGGTCTATGCGTTCCTGTTCACGCATGACGCGATCGCCGAGTTCGGTGGTCGAGATCGTGGGATAAGCGCCGCCACGCACGCGCAAACACCGAGCATCAACGAGTGCGTCGACGTAGAGTTGTAATTCGTCGCTCGCCATGTCGCGCAGGATCCCGTAGGTCGAAAGCTCGTTGAGGTTCGCGGTCAGCACCGGTTTCGCTACCGAACCGCGCAGAGTTCCAATCAAGATCTTTTTGCCGAAGCGTCCATTCATGCGCTTTGCGCAGGCAAGAATCTTTCGCACGCGTAGTAATTCATCGTCAGTAATCGCACGTGGCGATAAATCAGAAACAGCGCTTGCTTTATTTTCTTCAAGATCCGGTTGATAGGAAGCGGTGGTGTCGCGTGGTTTGCAGTTGCCGCAGGTGCCACACTGCCGTGCGTGATTACGATCACCAAAGTAATTAAGGATGTGTGAACGGTAACAGTAGTCGGTGTAGCAGAAATCGATAATCGCGCGTAACTTGCGCCGCTCCAGTTCACCGCGACGCGACAAGTCTTTCGGATCGATTCGCAAGGTGGTTGCGGGAACGCTGTCGAGCATGATTATGCTGCGACCTTGCTGTGCGCCGCGGCCACCGCGGTTGAGTGCCGCTGCGGTGCGCTGAATGTGTCCGGCGCGCTCGAGCACGTAAAGCGCCGACTGCACCGCCATTTCATTGCTTTCGCCTGTGCGCCGCGCGATTTCTGAAGTTGAAAGTTCAATACGTCTTAACTCAGTGGCTGCAAGAGAATCGTAAACCTGTTTGATAACGCTGACGTCAGGGTACGAACCTTCGATAAAAAAGTCGTGCGTGTTTTTGTCGGCGTAGTTGAAAAGTAAAACGCAGGTTGACGGCAGCCCATCGCGACCGGCGCGACCGATCTCCTGGTAATAAGCCTCGATCGAACCGGGCATTTGATAGTGGACCACAAAGCGAATGTCAGGTTTATCAATACCCATTCCGAAAGCGTTGGTGGCGACGATCATCTGTGTACGACCACTCATGAAATCGTCCTGGGCCTTGATCCTAACCCCATCGCTCAGCCCCGCGTGATAAACGGAAACCCCTAAATCGAGCGCCTTTAATTTGTTGCCGACCTGTTCGACGGCCTTTCGCGTTGAAGCATAGATGATGCCCGAGCCCGGGATCTGGCGTGCGAGACTACGAATGCGCGCCATCTTCTCGCGTTCTTTTTCCGTATGGATCACTTCAATCGTCAGATTGGGACGATCGAAACCGCTTACAAAGGTTTGCGGGTTATCGAGACCGAGTTGCTGAATGATATCGGAGCGCACGTACGGTGTAGCGGTGGCGGTGAGCGCGAGAGTTTGGACTTTTCCCAGCGACTTGATGACATTACGCAGCCGTAAATAATCGGGTCGGAAATCGTGTCCCCAGGTTGAAATGCAATGTGCTTCGTCGACTGCAACGAGCGAAATCGGAATTTGTTGTAACGCTGCGTTGAAGCGACTGCTGCGAAAGCGTTCCGGAGCGATATAGACGAGTTTGTGTTCGCGACGTTTGAGCGAGTCGATGCGGGCGTGTTGCTCCGAATCCGAGATCGAGCTGTTGATGAATGTCGCCGGTAGACCACGTGCCTGAAGTGCGTCTACCTGATCTTTCATCAACGCAATCAGAGGCGAAACGACGAGAGTAACGCCGTCTAGGATCATCGCGGGGAGCTGATAGCAAAGAGACTTGCCGCTGCCGGTCGGCATCACCACGACCGCATCTTTGCCTTCCAGGATCGAGCTGACTACTTCGCGTTGCCCTTCGCGAAAGTCTTCGAAGCCAAAATGCTTTCGCAGCGACGCGACTGCGTCTGTGAGCGAGTGCATGCGCGAGTCTAGTTGTTTTTGCGCGTGCTGCGCAATTGGGTCAGCCACCGCGAAGAAATTTCTCTCGCTGCGTCGCAGCGGCGCAACGTAGTGCGGCGAACACTCGCTGCGTCGCTGCGCCGCCGCGTGAACCGGACGCAACCGCGCAAGACGCCACCGGCGAAGTTGTATTCCTGGGACTCGGTGTTCCGGTACTGAAATCCGCCGCGTTGTTCCGTGTGTCGACACAACCATTTCCTGCACGCCGAAGTGCTGTTGTGTTGCTCGGCGTTGGAGCCGGTGCGGCGCCTCTGAAACAGTTCGCGGTATTGCCGTAGCCGACAAAGTCAACGATTGCTGCATCGTTTGGACATGCGCCTGTTAATGCATTTGCGTGTCGTACGAGTGCCACCTTGCCGGATCCGGCAGCCATCGCGATTGTCCCTGAGGCATCCGGCGCGGTTAAGGCGATACCATTGCTGCCGCCGGAACTTTCCTGGACCAGGTAATACCTGCCTGGGGCGAGTGTGAAGGCGGTGAGTGGTGTGACGGCCCAAGTTGAAGCCGTGGCGCTCGCGTATTGCACGGACCAGCCTGTCAGATCGACAGGCGCATTTCCGGTGTTGAAGATTTCGATGTAGTCATTGCGAAAAGGCGCGCCCGCGTTTCCGCCGCCGCCGAAGATCTGGCTAATCACAATTCCCGGCGACATGCCAGGTGAAGGCGTTGGTGCCGGCGAAGGAGTCGGCGTTGGAGTCGGGCTGGGCGATGGTGTGGGAGATGGAGTGGGAGATGGACTTGCAATTGGTGTCGGAGACGGACTGGGGGTTGGTGATGGACTCGGAGTTGGCGCTGGTGTGGGTGTCGGTGTTGGAGTGGGTGCCACTCCTGCGAGCACAACCGACACCGGATTACTCCGAACCCCATCTGCCGTAACGACAAGGGTTGAATTACCAGCGCCGCGCAACTCCGCCGGCACCAGAATGTGAACTTCATCAAGCCCCGGCAGACGCGCAGGTTCGACCGCCTCGACAACTACTGTTCGACCGTTAATCTCAACCGACACCAAAGCCACCCGCGACACTCCGGTAACAAAGATCGATAATCGCAACTGTCCATTTGTCGGATCGAATGGACCACGCGTCAACGTGTCGGAGTTGAGAATGATCGCCTCACCACGTCCGTCACCTGCCGTAGTGAAAACTCCCGGCGCTGCATCACTGATCACAGCTTCAGCCCGCGAAGATAGTCCGTCGCGATTGGTCACCAGCAACTCCACTGGTCCACCTGCAATGCCGGGCACCACAAACACTACCTCAGTGGGAGAAACATAAAAGATTCGCGCTGGTTGTCCTTTCACTGTGACAGTAGTCCCGTCCACTTCAAACGGAAGCTCGTTACCATTAATTTCGGCGGAGAGTGTTTTGATTGCCAGCGAACTGCCGCGAATACTCGCGATACTTCCCGCCGCAATCAGCGACGGTTGCGACTCGCGTCCCTGAGCGGCGGCATTCACCACCGTTGCAGCGCCAACAGCCCGCGGCGGAAGCGCAGCCAGATATATTTCGCTGTTGTTTCGCAGATCGTCATCGCTGACCGGACCGGAGAGTATGCGCGGGAAACTGAACGCCACCAGACTCCCGTCAAAATTGAGTGATGAAACAACCTCCGCAGTCGCACTCGCAGGAGCGTTAGTGATCTGCTGCATTTCACCCGAAGGTAGATCGAGCAAATAGAGTTCAACGCCGCCATCGCTTGCATTGACCACTCGCCGCCTCGTGGCAAACGCAACGCGCCGGCCGTCGCCGCTGATTGTCGCTTGCAGCTTCACATCTGTCGCCCTCGATCCCAACTGCGTGAGTTGCCGGGTTGAATTGTCACGCGCGTCAAACATAAACACCTGGTTCTGATTAGTTCCGGTCAAGGCGCTATAGACCAGCCGCATTCCGTCATTGCTGACCGCACGTCCCTCCGCGAGCGTTAATTCAGGCACATTTGCGGCGACCACGTGGCTCGCGAGTGTTCCGGTTTCAAAAAGCATTAGGTCTGAAGCTCCGTTTTGACGGGATTGTTTGTAATAAACGCGTGTTCCGCCGCTGCTGATCTTGGGACTCGCCACGACCTGTTCGTTTGTGCTGTTTGTGAGCTGCGTGAGTTTTCCATCAGCTCTGTTGTAAAGAAAAATCTCAAAACTCAAATCCGAATTTGAACCAACGAGATCCTGATTTGAGATGAACGCGATCTTCTCACCGTCCGCTGTGATTGAAGGCTGAAAACTTCCTTCGCTCAAACGTGAAGTGCTTGACGAAAGCTGAGTGACGGTCAATTGCGTGAGCTTTGATTCCGCAAACAAGTAGATCTCAGAATTTCGATCGGGGTTACGCCCGACGAGATCGTCGGACGATGCAAACGCAATTGTTTTTCCATCCGCGGAAAGGGAAGGACACACGATGCGTGCCCTGGCGAGCTCGGTGAATGATGCGCCGCTTGGTACCTCGGCGCGAATCGCATGAAATGAAGCGTTTTGGCCGCTGCTCGTCAAATCCGCGGTGGATTCGAAGACGAGGACTTTTCCGTCGTCGCTCAGCGAGGGATTGAGATTCAATGCGTGTTCTGGCGTGTTTGTCACACGCGTCAAGCCGGCAAACGACTCCGCTTGCTGAAAACAGATCGCGCTGAAAAGTAAACAGGTGATGAGGATCGAGACTGTGAGACGAAGCATAGTGAGGTTGCTCCCTAATTAAATTTTCAGCGCATTCTACACCTCGCCGGAAAAATTTCAAGAGGATTTTGTGTGGCGTGCGTTGCGGGTTAAAGAAATTTTTTCTCGCGGCGGCGCAGCGGCACAACGAGACGTCCGAAAGATCCAGTATTCGTAGCGTCGCCGCGCCACCGCGAGAGAGAAATCCTCTTCAAAAATATGATAGGCTCGGCCCCGCATGAAAATCCTCATCAGTGGTTCACACGGCCTGATTGGTAAAAACCTGATTCCATCGCTTAATGCGGATGGGCACGACATCGTCCGACTCGTGAGGCGTAAGCCTGCTGCCGGGGAAGTCGAATGGCATCCGGACCAGGGGCGCATTGACGCTCAGCATCTCGAAGGTATCGACGTCGTGATCCACTTTGCCGGTGAAAACATCGGCACCGGCCGTTGGACCGACCAGAAGAAACGTTCGATTCTCGAGAGCCGCATCAAGGGAACGTCGCTATTGAGCGAAACCGTGGCCAGTCTCTCGCAACCACCATCAGTTTTTCTAACCGCGTCTGCCATCGGATACTACGGCGATCGCGGCGATGAGTTGTTGACGGAGAAGAGCGCCGCAGGTCAGGGATTTCTGCCAACCGTTTGTATCGAGTGGGAAAAGGCCGCAAAACCAGCCGCAGAGAAGGGAATCCGAACTGTCTACATGCGCTTTGGCATCATTTTGGATCCCAACGAAGGTGCGCTCTCCAGGATGTTGACGCCGTTTCGCCTTGGGATCGGCGGCAAGGTTGCCGATGGCAGGCAATGGATGAGCTGGATCGCGCTCAGCGACGTAATTAATGGCATCAAGTTTCTCATCGCCGATAAAGCGCTGGATGGACCAGTAAACCTTGTAACGCCCAATCCGGTAACTAACGCAGAGTTCACGAAGACGCTGGGCCGCGTGCTTTCGCGTCCGACGATATTTCCCATACCTGCGTTTGCCGCGCGACTGGCGTTTGGTGAAATGGGTGATGCGCTGCTGCTATCAAGCCAGCGAGTTGAACCGAGCGTTTTGAAAGACAGAGGTTTTCAGTTTAAGTGGCCGGCACTCGAACCGGCATTGAAAAACCTTTTACAGGATTAACAGGATTTTCAAGATGAACAAGATTATCTTGTTAATCATGAAAATCCTGTAAATCTTTATGAAGCAGCACCTCTTGCACGAAGGACTTTCCAATGTTCGTTAGGATCTTAATCGTCATTCTCGCGTTCGCGGTCGTCACCACAGCCCAGCAATCACCGCGAGCGGATCTAATCTTACATAACGGTGTGATCTGGACCGTTGACGAGAAGAATCCGACCGTCACGGCGATCGCGATCAAAGACGGCAAGTTTGTTGTCGTCGGCTCCAACAGTGCCGCGCTGAAATTGCGTGGCCCAGACACGCGCATCGTCGATCTCAAAGGTGCTTTTGTCGTTCCCGGCTTCAACGACAATCACGTTCACTTCGCTTCCGCGGCGCAGTTTCTCGAGTTCAATATCATGCGCGCTTCGACGCAGGATGAGTTTGTAAAGCGCGTTGACGAAGTGACGGCCGGTTTGCCGAAAGGTGAATGGATTCTCGGCGGTTACTGGGGGGCTTACGACCAGTGGACCGCAGGCAGTGCCGGCAACGAACGCAAAGAACCATTCGCGCCTGACATGTCGCTGGTAAATGAGACCACCGCCGACTATCCAATCTTCATTCGCAAGTTTGACGACAGCCAGTTTGCCGCCAATCACGCAGCCTTTCGCGCCGCGAAACTGGACCTCGAGAATCCGCAAGCGCCTGACGTCGAATTCCTGCGCGACGCCCGCGGCCGCATTAATGGTCACATGCGTGGCAAAGGCGTGATGCGTTTTTTCAACACGGTGGTGCCGCGCACTTTCTCACGCGAACGCCGCATTCAGCAGACGAAAAACGCGCTCGCGGAGATTCGCAAGTATGGTGTGACCAACGTCAGCGACATGTCTGACGATATGCAACTGGATATTTACCGCGAACTGCACGGTCATGGTCAGTTAACCGTCAGAGTTCACTTCCGACCCGGGCTCGATCGTTGGAAGGAGCTTGCCGATAAGGGAATTAAGGTGGGCGCGGGTGATGAGTGGATTCGACTCGGCGCTCTCAAAGGCCATATCGACGGCATTATGGGAACGAGTACGGCACGCTTCTTTGAGCCATATTCCAACAATGCTGAAAATCGCGGTCGCTGGCGCCCGCTGATGGTTAACGAGAAAGGTGAGTTTGTCGAAGGGCAATTTCTCGGCTACATGCTGCAGGCAGACAAAGCGGGCCTGCAGTTAACCGTGCATGCGATCGGCGATGAAGCCAACAACGTCCTGCTGAACTATCTCGACGAACTAAACAAGCAGAATGGCAAACGCGATCGACGCTTTCGCCTGGTCCATGCGCAAGTCGTAGCCGCGAAAGACTTCAAACGCCTGGGCCAACTCGGTGTAGTAGCCGAGGTCCAGCCTTTTCACCTGAGCGACGACATGCGTTGGATGGAAGAGCGCATCGGCTCCGAAAGAACAAAAGGTGCTTACGCTTTCAAGACGATTCAGGCAAGCGGCGCAGTGCTGTCATTCGGTACCGATTGGCCCGGCACGTCAGCGTCAGAATATCCGATCAATCCGATGCTCGGTCTCTACGCTGCGGTAACCAGACAAACAATCACCGGCCAGCCCGTAGCAGGATGGTTTCCGGATGAGCGAATCTCTATTCAGGACGCCATTCGCGCGTACACGTACGGCACTGCGTACGCCAATTTCGAAGAGAAGATTAAAGGATCGATCGAGGTTGGAAAGTTTGCGGACGTAACTGTGTTATCGAAAAATTTGCTGAAGGTCGCACCAAAGGAATATCTGACAACTGAGACTGTTTACACGATCGTGGGCGGTAAGATCGTCTACCAAACACCATCTTGTTCATCTTGTTAATCCTGTTAACAAGATTGACAGGATTAACAAGATTTACAAGATTATTTGTGACTGAACTCCGGCAGCGCCTGAAAAACTTCGAGCGCGTATTTCACATTCCCGAACGGCGCCGATACCTGCACCCCCTGGATCTCGTCGCGCACTTCCAACAACGACTCGCGCGCGATCTTCAATCCTTCTTCGCGGCCCGCTTCCTTGCTGATAGTTGACGCCTCGCGCATCCGGTCCATGATCGACGGCGTGACACGCACACCCGGTACCTCATTGTGCAGAAACTCCGCATTGCGATACGAAACGAGCGGCCAGATACCCGCGATCACCGGAATCCGAACATGTTCGATCCGCGTGAGGAAATCACGCAGTTGACCCGTATCAAACACCGGCTGCGTGATCGCATACTGCGCCCCAGCCTCGACTTTCCACTCGAAACGCTTGATCTCTTCATCGAGGTTTATCGCCCCCGGATTAACGCCAACGCCGATACAGAACGCAGTTGGTTCACCGATCGGATTATTACCGAGGTCGAGACCGTGGTTCAGTTTATTGACCATGTTTGTCAGACCAATCGAGTCGATATCAAACACAGCGGTGGCGTCGGGGTATGGTCCCATCTTCGGCGGATCGCCGGTGATGACGAGAATATTGCGCAGGCCGAGTGCGGCTGCACCGAGCAGGTCCGACATCATGCCGAGCAGATTGCGATCGCGACAACAGTAATGCAGCACTGACTCAATGCCGATCTGCTGTTCAACCAGCACAGCGGTCGCAATCGCACTCATCCGCGATTGGGCACGCGCGCCATCAGGAATGTTTACTCCATCGACACCGGCGTCTTTCAGCAATCGAATTGAATCAAGTGTCTTCTTCGCATCGACGCCTTTTGGCGGCAGCACTTCAACCGACGTTACAAACTCGCCTTGTGCGATCTTTCGTCCCCACGCCGAACGTTCCTCAGGTGGCACTACCTGAACGTCGAGCGATGGATCCTCAACGGTAATCGTCGTTCCCGACGTAAACGCAACTCGCTGTGCTCGTGGCGAGGCTGCGCGAACGGAGTCGGAAATGAGTTTTATGTGGGCCGGGGTTGTGCCGCAGCAGCCCCCAATAAACTTCGCGCCTGATTGAATGAAGCGCTTTGCAAACTTCGACATGTACTCCGGCGAGCACATGTAAAACTGCCGTCCCTGTACGTCGCGCGGCAGACCTGCGTTTGGCTGCGCGGACAATTTCTTCTTCGTTACCGCGCGCATCTTTTCAAGCGCCGTGAGAATGATGGCCGGTCCTACGCCGCAGTTGAGACCAATAACATCCGCGCCCCACTCGTCGAGTCGTTCGGTGAACACTTCCGGCGTGGTGCCAAACATTGTGTTGCCGTCAGTCATGATCGTCATCTGCGCGATGATTGGCAGATCACAAAGTTCACGAATTGCGGCAATGGCCTGGCGGATCTCAGAAACGTCCGAAAAAGTTTCCAGACAGAAAAGGTCTACGCCGCCTTCGAGCAGTGCGACAGCCTGTGCCTTAAACAAGTCGCGCGCTTCGTCAAACGAGGTTGGACCATACGGTTCGATCCGTAGACCAAGTGGTCCAAGCGCCCCTGCGACGTAAGCACGATCGCCGGCCGCTTCGCGAGCCAGTCTGGCAGCGATGGCGTTGATCTCGTGCATATTCGCTTCCAGTCCGTATTGCTGGAGCTTGTGGGCCGTGGCGCCAAATGTATTGGTCTCGATGATGTCGGCGCCGGCGCGCAGGTATTCACTGTGAATCTCGCGCACCAGGTCGGGATTGCTGAGGTTCAACTCGTCGTAGCAGCGATTGATGTAGACGCCTTTGGCGTAGAGCATAGTGCCCATCGCGCCATCAACGACGAGGATGCGGTCAGTAGAGAGCAGTTCTCGAAAAGGTTGAACCATGATGTGTATTGCCAATTTCCGATTGCCTATTGCCGATTTGGGCCAACATTGCATCACGCCAATTGGCAATCGGAAATCGGCAATTGGCAATAAGAAAAAGTCCCGCGCTAAACAACGCGGGACTTCAAATTCGTTTGAAGTTTTTCGGGTTTCTTTCCAGTCGCCCGTGCTGTTTAGCTGGTTATTTTACGTGGCCGCAAGTCGCCTTAACTCACCACGTTTTTCATCGCTGCTTATACGCCCCGACGCCCGCAGGTGTCAAGTTTTGACACGGATTAACACTGTTAGGAAATTCGATACCCACTGATTAATAAAATCCCAGTTCCGGTCTGATCCGTGGAAGCTGTGTAATGTTTTTTCTGTCACGCTGACGCTTCATTCAGAAAGACCGATCATTATGAAACGAATAAGTACAGCATTTTCAGCAACTTACAGACACAAAAATTGAACGAAAGGGCAACCGGGCTCGTAGTTCATCCATCAGACTTCTGGTCCTTCGTTACAGCATGGCTGTTGAAGTCGCGACTGTTGGCTTGGCGCAGTCCCCCTGTGCGTCTGCGCAAAATCGAATTCTGGGCCTTTATTGGTCATCGTTCACATGGAGAAAATACTGGATGAAGTTTCCCCGAAGGCTGCCCCAATTTCGCTCGGTCAAGTTTGCACCGTTCGCATTAATCGCACTTTTTCTTTTCAGCAATATTACTGGTCTTCTATTCAGCCGTGTGCTCGCGCCGGACGTAGTTTCAGCCAGTCCTGAAGTGTTTCGCATCCCAGCGGACATTCCCACTTCAGGAAATACCGACCTCGACCGCATCATTTTTGAAGCGGGCGAAAAACAAGGCGTCGATCCGCGATTCATACATGCAGTGATCTGGCAGGAGTCGAAGTATATCCAGGATGCGCGTTCGCACGCCGGGGCTCAGGGCCTGATGCAATTGATGCCTGCTACCGCAAAGCGTTTTGGTTGTGACGATCCGAATGATCCGAAGAAAAACATCGCCGCCGGAACAAAATATTTGAGTTGGTTGCTCAAGCGATTTGAAGGCAATGTTGAACTCGCGCTCGCAGGCTACAACGCGGGCGAAGGCGCAGTTGATAAATACGACGGGATTCCCCCGTACAACGAGACGCAGAACTACGTGAAGATTATCTCGAAGCGTTACGGCAAGAACTACCATCCGGTTCTGCCACCCGCGGAAGCCGCTGCGGTCTTCCAACTTCGGGCTGACTAACAATTAGAAATTGAGCGCCGCCTTGGAGTGCGGTGTCTTGACGCCGCTTTGGTATTGATGACGCTAATCGATGACCAAAGCGGTGCCAAGGCACCGCACTCCAAGGCGGCTCTTATTAACGCTTGACAGCCTTTGCTCACATTTGGCTGAATGCTCTCGGTCTTTCCCAACGCTCCGCATTACTGAACAGAGGAATTCAACTATGAGCACATCGCAAGGTGCGGCGGCATCCGTGCACGACACTGGCTTTGTGGGCCATCCGAGAGGCCTCTCAACACTCTTTTTCACCGAGATGTGGGAGCGCTTTTCGTACTACGGCATGCGAGCAATCCTGACGCTCTACATGACGAAATCGTTCGCGGAGGGAGGACTCGGCTTTGACGAAAAATACGCGAGTATTATTTACGCGACTTACGTTTCGTCAGTCTGGTATTTGCCGCTCATCGGCGGTTGGCTTGCCGATCGCGTCTTCGGTGCGCGACGAGCTGTGTTGCTCGGCGGAATCATCATCGCACTGGGCCACTATTCGATGGCCATCAACTCGACGTTCACGTTCTACGCCGGTCTGGTTTTAATCGCCTGCGGTACTGGTCTGTTGAAGCCAAACATCAGCGCGATGGTCGGAATGTTGTATACCGAGGGCGACAAGCGACGCGACGCCGGCTTTTCGATCTTTTACATGGGCATCAATCTCGGAGCGTTTTTGTCGCCCATCGTGGTTGGCTTCCTGGCCCAATCGGAATGGTTTCGAAATTTCATTTCGTCGATGGGGATGAATCCCAACTCGGCGTGGCATTGGGGCTTTGGCGCGGCCGGAGTCGGCATGACGCTCGGCATCGTGCAGTATCTGATTGGTCAAAAGCGATTGGCCCACGTCGGCGCTAAACCGAATCCGGTGGCGCCGGTGGTTGAATCGCAGTCACAAGAGAAAATCGATCCACTCACATTGATCCTGGCAATTGTTGGCGGCGTAGTCGGTGCGGGCTTAGGAATTTATTTCGGAGAGGCCGGCATATTGTCAGCGCTGTTTCCGTGTGTCGTCGGCTTCTTTGCCGGTTATCTGATCGGCATAGTACGCCAGCTCAATGGTGAAGAACTCAAACGAGTGCTCGTGATCTTTGTCTTGTTCCTTTTCTCAATCCTGTTTTGGATGACGTACGAACAGGCCGGTTCGAGCTTAACGCTTTTCGCCGATCGATTAACCGCAACCACTGTATTCGGTTGGGCCTATCCTTCCAGTTGGTTCCAGGCAGTGCCGGCGATCTTCGTGATTCTTCTCGCTCCAATCATCGGATTCTTTTGGCAGGGTTTGGGTGACCGGCAGCCTTCCAGTCCGGGCAAATTTACGATCGGACTGTTCTTTGCCGGCATTGCGTTTGTCGTCATCGCGTTTGCCTCGACCCTCGCGGCGAATGGTCGCGTCAGTCCGATGTGGCTGGTGCTGGTCTACTTTCTGCAAACGATCGGTGAGTTGTGTTTGAGTCCGGTTGGTTTAAGTACAGTAACTAAACTCTCGCCCGGCAGAATGGTGGGATTGATGTTGGGAGTGTGGTTCCTTTCGATCTCGATCGGGAGCTACATCGCCGGCTTAACCACGAGATTGTTCGCGGGCAACGACACCGCCGTGTTAACGCGAGGCTTCGGCATATTCGCCGGCGTCACCCTCGTGGCTGCAGTTATCCTGTTGGTAATAACGCCGCTCATCAAGAAGATGACACCCAGATCCGTATGAACATTATGACTCGTCTAAAAGCATTCGCGCTCGTAATTGCTTTCCTCGTGTTGGGTGCTCAATCGCTGTTCGCCCAAAACAAGCTTCTTACGATCGACGACATTTTCGATCCCGCAAAACGAGTCAATTTCAACGGCTCGACACCTACGATTCGTTGGTTAAAAGACGGCAATCACTATCTCCTGACCAACGAAGCTTCGCGGCGCGATGTGCCGCGATTGCAGAAGGTGAACGCCGCGACCGGTGAAGCAACTCCATTTTTCGATGCGGCAAAAATGCAGGTGGCATTTGCGGCATTGCCGGGAGTGAGCGCGCAGGATGCGAGGAGTTTGGCGAACCGCGGCAATTACAATCTCAACCCCGCTGAAACGGCGGCGCTGATCAACTGGTCCAACGATCTCTTTTACTACGAGTTTGGCAGCGACCGAGCGATTCGTCTCACTTTCACTCCCGAAGAGGAAGTCGGCGAGGGTTTCAGTCCTGACGGTAAGATGGTCAGCTTCGTGCGTGATAACAATCTGTACGTTGAAGACCTCAGCATGCAGCGACGCGAACGTGCATTGACGCGCGACGGCAGCGCGAAGATCCTCAATGGACGTCTTGACTGGGTTTACCAGGAAGAACTTTATGGCCGCGGAAACTTCGGTGCTTACTGGTGGAGCCCCGATTCAACCAGCATCGCGTATCTGCGTTTTGACGAGAATCCGGTTCCGGAGTTTACCGTCGTCGATCACATTCCTTACTACCAGAATGTTGAGGTTACACCGTACCCGAAAGCCGGCGCTCCGAACCCGCTCGTCAAACTCGGTGTTGTTAACGCCGCGGGTGGCGACACTCGCTGGATCGATACGTTCAAATATCAACCTGCCGATCTTTTGATCTCGCGCGTTTCGTGGACACCCGACAGCAAGAAAGTAGTCTTCCAGGCTCAGGATCGCGAACAGACTTTTTTGGATCTGAACTTCGCCGATGCCCGCGACGGCAAGTCGACCAATATCATCCGCGAAACCTCGAAGGCATGGG
Source organism: uncultured Acidobacteriota bacterium (assembly GCA_963708055.1). GTDB lineage: Bacteria > Acidobacteriota > Blastocatellia > Pyrinomonadales > Pyrinomonadaceae > PSRF01. Next base: position 6,884,003 of record OY970193.1, read on the forward strand.
TTGGAATCAACGGCGATCCACGCTGGTTGAAAGACGGTTCGTTTCTCTGGTCCAGCGAACGCAGCGGCTGGGAGCATCTCTATCACTATTCAGCCGATGGCAAACTGCTGCGCCAGATCACCGATGGTAAATTTGAGATCCGTTCCGTCGAAGGCGTTGATGAAGACAACAAGTTTATCTACTTCATGGCGACAGCGCACAGTCATATCGCGCCAAACGGCTATCGCATAAAACTCGATGGCAGTGGTCTAACGCGACTGACTCAAACCGAAGGATCGCATCGCATGGATGTAAGTCCTGCGAACAACTACTTCGTCGACGTTTGGAGCGACGTTAACACTCCGTCACAGGTACGTCTGTTTGACGCCGCGGGAAAACTCGTCCGTGTGCTCGCGGAGAATAAGGTTGACGCGCTCAAGCAGTACAAACTCGGAACCACCGAGTTGTTGCAGGTCAAAACGCGCGACGGCTTCGTGATGGAAGCGATGATGATCAAGCCGCCTGATTTCGACGCGCGCAAGAAGTATCCGGTGATGAGTTTTACGTACAGTGGACCACACGCGCCGCAGGTGAGAAACGGTTGGGGAGCAGCGACTTACATGTTTCACCAGTTGCTGGCGCAGAAGGGTTACATCATCTGGGTTTGCGACAATCGCACCGCCAGCGGTAAGGGGGCGGAGTCGACCTGGCCCGTCTACAAGAATTTTGGTGAACTTGAATTGCGAGACCTCGAGGATGGGGTGAGTTGGCTCAAGAACCAGCTTTATGTTGATGGATCGCGAATTGGGATCTGGGGTTGGAGTTATGGTGGTTTCATGACGAGTTATGCGCTGACGCATAGCCAGTCGTTCAAGATCGGCATCGCGGGTGGGACTGTCGCTGATTGGCGTGATTACGACAGCATCTACACAGAGCGATATATGGGGACGCCGCAGAACAATCCCGAGGGGTATAAGAAGAGCTCGCCCGTGCATGCGGCGAAAAACCTGCACGGAAAGCTGTTGTTGATCCATGGAGCGATTGACGACAACGTGCACATGCAGAACACGATTCAGTTTGTGTATGAGCTACAGAAGGCAGGGAAGCAGTTTGAATTGATGTTGTATCCGAAGTCGCGGCATGGGGTAACGGATCCGCCGCTGCTCAAGCATATGCGACAAATGATGCTTGATTTTATCGTTGAGAACCTCTAGCGCACGGCGCTGCGGGATGAAGATGTACAAGATTTTACAAGATACATCCTGTTCAGGTTGAAACATCTTGTAAATCTTTATCAAACTGCGTGGCACGGGGCCTTCGCTGCTCAAGCACATGCGACAGATGATGCTTGATTTTATCGTTGAGAACCTCTAGCGCGCGGCGCTGCGGGATAAAGATGTACAAGATTTTACAAGATTTACAAGATACATCCTGTTCATCTTGAAACATCTTGTAAATCTTTATCCAACTGCGTGGCACGGGCCTTCGCTGCTCAAGCATATGCGACAGATGATGTTTGATTTTATCGTTGAGAACCTCTAGCGCGCGGCGCTGCGGGATAAAGATGTACAAGATTTACAAGATATATCCTGTTCATCTTGAAACATCTTGTAAATCTTTATCTAACAGCGTGGCACGGGCATTGCCGTCCGAGGGTGTGGAGGTTCTCTCATGGCAACACCCCTCGCCTACGTCACACACGATCCAGACCCTCAACTCCCGCTCCTGAACGAAGCGCTGCCCGTCGATGCCAAGACTGAAGGGCAGCGTGAAGTCGAGGCTAATCTTAACCAGGAAATCAATTACGTTCTTCGGCAGATCAATAATCCGCAGTGGTTCGAAATCTCGACCGCCGTGCTCAGCGAGATGTTGCGTTTCTTCGACTGGCTGGACCGGATCGAGAACAATCTGCAAAAGCTGGACACGCTGCAAGAAAGCCTTTCGCTGCTCGAAGTGATTGAGTTTGAGGCCCGTTCGCTCACCGATTACATCGAGACGAAGGCTATTCCTTCCGCTACCGGCAACGACCGCCTGCGTGATGTTCTCGACGGCATCTCCTATGGAATTTCTCACGATTTGCGCCGTATTTTTGAACGTGAGCTCGTTCGCGGCGTCACCGAGCACTCGATTCCCATCGTTTACGGTAAGATTCTTCACGCCCACGGTTTGCTGACGAATTGTTTCCAACAGTCAGCCATCACGCTGCTCCAGGTTTTCAACCCGTATGTCGAAGGGGCCAAGCTCTTCAACGATGTGAAACTCCGGCTTGAGCAATCGCTAGCGCTTTGCCGCGACCTGGTTTCGTTGATGCGGTTTGTTAAGTTGGCCCAGGTCAACAACGACCCCGACGTGCTGCGCTCAGTAGCCGCACGGATTCTCGAGTTTCGCGATGGCAGCATGCAGTATTTGATGTACAAAGACTGGCGCGGTTACGAGAGCCTGGCGCTCGAAGTGATCACCGCCATCGAGAACAATCTTGACCCCAAACCACTGCTGCACCGCTTTAGCTGCTACCTTGAAGTGCTATATGGGCACGTCAAGATGCGTGCGGTGCTGGCCGACGAGTTTCCATATTCCGGAAAGGATGAAGGCTGACTTTGAGGCAAGGTGCCGCAAACTGTTAGGCGTTTAGTAACACTTATTGTTACGCAGGGGGCATTTTGCCCCGGATTTAGCCTCGCTCAGTTTTTCTGGCATTTCGGACAGTAATACGTAGACCGGCCGCCCTGGACCACGCGCCTGATCTTCGTTCCGCATCTCACGCAGGGTTCGCCGGCGCATTCGTAGACTCGCCAGAAGCGCTCCGGTGCTTCGAAGTAACTCCCGTTTCCATCGGCCATATCAATTCGCAACGTCGAGCCGGCGTCGATTGCTTCCTGGAGTGTGTCGCGCACCGCCTGGTACAACTTTCGCGCACGTGGTTTTGATAATTTGTTTGATGCCTTAAGGGGATTAACACTGGCGAGAAAGAGTGCCTCACTGGCATAGATATTTCCCAGGCCGAGCACGCGTGTTTGATCCAGCAGCAGTTGTTTCAACGGCCGGCGTGAGCGCGCGAGTGTCTCAACAAAATACTGCTCGGTAAAATCGTCTGACAGAGGTTCGGGTGCGAGTGTCTGCAATTCCTTCGGCGGATGGAGTAGATCTTTGAAGATACCCATGCGTCCAAACTGTCGCATGTCGCAGTACACGAGACGGCGATCATCGTCGAGATGAAAAATGACGTGTGCGTACGGTGGGAGTTTTTCATCGACGGTGAGGGAAACAAACTTGCCGGTCATGCGCAGATGCGTGGTCAGGATCTGGCCGGATTCGAGTTTGAAGAGAATAAATTTGCCGCGACGGCCGACGTCAACGATTAACGAGTTGCGTAGTTGGCGATCAAACGCGGGGCGCGACATGCCGGGCGCGATTCGTTTGAGTTTGAGTTCGGCAGCGAGGATGCGCCGGCCCGAGACGATCGGGGAGAGGGCGCGGACGACGTGTTCTACTTCGGGTAGTTCAGGCATGTGAAAGACATTGGATAAAGATGAACAAGATTTTACAAGATGAACAAGATATTCCCGATTACAAGATTGTTCCGCATCAGGCTAGAAATCTTGTTCATCTTGTAAAATCTTGTTCATCTTTATCTAACTAACTCTTTGAACCGGGCGTTACTCGTTGATGATCGCTTCAATTTCCTTTGTTATCTTCTCCACCAAACCATCTTTACGCGCCTCGATGTTCAAGCGCAGGAGTGGTTCAGTATTCGAGCCACGGATATTGAATCGCCATTCGGGAGTTTCGAGTGAATAACCGTCAGTGAAATCTTCCTGACCCTGCGTGTGATATTTTTCCTTCACCTTACTGATCACATCCTTGATGTCCTTCACTTTGTAATTCATCTCACCCGACATGTAGTGACCAGCCATGTACGGTGCCATGATTTCCGAGAACGGCTTAGCTTCTCGGGAAAGGTGTTCCAGAATCAGCAGGAAGGGAATTACTCCGTTATCGGCGTAGAAGTTCTCGCGAAAGTAATAGTGCGCGCTCATCTCGCCCGCAAACAGACCATTCTCACGACGCATCCGATCTTTCATGAACGCGTGTCCGCCTCTGGAGATGATCGGCCGTGCGCCTTGTCGTTCGGTGACGGCGAGCGTGGGCCATATCACACGCGGATCGAAGATGATCGTGTTGTCGCTGCCGTACTTCGTAAGCAGGATATCGGCGAGCAGCGCCGTGACGTAAGCACCCGAGATGAAGTTACCTTTCTCGTCGAAGAACATTGCCCGATCGGCGTCCGCGTCCCATGCCACACCAAAGCTCGCACCTTTTTCTCGAATGAGCGCTTCGGTTTCGGTGCGATTGTCGGGCAACATCGGATCCGGTGGGCCTTTCGGAAACGTGCCATCGGGTTCGAAGTTCAAAGTAATCAGAGTCAAGCCCAGTTGCTCAGCGAGTTTTGCTGCCGGACGACAGACAAAACCAAAGTTCGCATTCGCGACGAGTGTGAATTGCTTGATCGAGTCACGATCGACCGACTTCATTACGTGAGCGAGATACTCGTCGAGGATGTCGAGCTCGGTTACGGTGCCTTTGCGGTCCGAAGTCACTTCAGCGTCTTTGCCGGCTTTGAGCGCGTCGCGAATATCGAACAGTCCCGTTTCGGACGAGATGGCCGCGGCTTTTTCGCGAACCATTTTCATACCGTTATAGTCTTTGGGATTGTGCGATGCTGAAACGACGATGCCGCCTGAGTATTCGTCGGAAGAGCCGACAGCGTAATAGAGCATGTCGGTGGTGATCTTTCCGATGTCGATTATGTCAACGCCGGCGTCGTTGAAACCTTTAATCAAACTAGCCTTGAGTTGTGGTGACGAAAGACGTGCATCCATCCCCACCACCATCGTCTTTGGTTTATAGAGATAGACGTAGGCTTTGGCGATTCTGTAATAAGCTTCTTCGTCGATGTCCTGCGGATAGATGCCGCGAATATCATAGGCCCTGAAAACTTCCCAATTCACGATTGCCTCCCAAAAGTATTTCTCTCGCAGCGACGCCACGGCGCCACGTGAACGACTCAGTCGTTGCGCCGTAGCGCCGCTGCGAGAGTAATCCAAATTCACATTACGTTAGCGTGTAGTCAGTCAGCGACGTCTTGTCGCCGAGTACTGTTCCTGGTCCAATGATCGCTGAACGTCCAATATGACATCCACGTCCGGCGATTGCGCCATTGAGTTGCGCGGTTGTACCGATGCGCGTGTGCGGCCAGATGACGCAGTTCTCAACTCGAGCACGTTCTTCAACAAAACAACCCTGGCCCAGCACCGAGTTGATGATCTGCGCGCCCGGTTTGATCTGGCAGTCGTCGCCTATCATCGAGAATTCATCAATCTCAGCGACGGTTGCGGCGTCAAAATTTCCGCGTCGTTCCTTGATGTGAATCCGTCCCACGCGATTCGCAAGCAGGTCGGCGTGAACTTGCAGATATCTTTCCGGCGTACCGATGTCGATCCAGTAAGTGCGCGGCGGCACGTGCGCATAGAACGGCTCACCGCGTTTCAAGAGATCAGGAAACAGTCCGTACTCGAACGAATAGTTTTCACCTGCCGGCAGGAAGTCGAGCACTTTCGGTTCGAGAATGTATGTGCCGGCGTTGATCGTGTTGCACGTGATCTCGTCAGCCTTTGGTTTCTCGAGAAAGCGACGAATCTTTCCATCCTTCTCAGTCTCGACAAGCCCGTAGCTCTGTGGATTCTCCACCGGTGTCAGAACAATCGTTGCGGTTGCTTTACGATCGTTGTGCTCGCGTATTACGGCCTTGAGATCCAAATCCGTAAGAATGTCGCCGTTGAAAACAACGGTTGGTTCGCGAATTAGATCTTCGGCAAACTTATAAGCCCCGGCGGTTCCCATCGGCTGTGGCTCCACCGTGTACTTCAGTTTCACGCCATAATCAGAGCCGTCGCCGAGCAGTTGTTCGATTTTGTTAGGCTGATACGACAGCGAAAGCGTGATATCAGTGATACCCGCGCGCCGCAACGTGTCGATTTGATAAAGCAGAAACGGTCGGTTACAAATCGGGACGATTGGTTTGGGAGTGTAAACTGTTAAAGGACGAAGGCGCGTGCCTTTGCCACCTGCAAGAATGAGTGCCTGCATGCTTTATGATTAGCGAAATAAAGTCTAATATCGGGCCAAGTCTACCATATGGGAGTTTGAAATGCCGGAATTGAACGAAGCAGTAATTATCAGCGCGGCGCGTACGCCGGTCGGAAAGTTTCTTGGATCGTTGAAAGGATTTACAGCGACGCAACTCGGCGCGCTGGTGGTGCGCGAAAGTGTGAAGCGCGCTGGTATCAAACCTGAAGAGGTTGACGAAGTGATTATGGGATGTGTGATCCAGGCTGGTTTGGGTCAGAATCCCGCGCGACAAGCGGCGCTGAATGGTGGTTTGCCATCGACCGTAGCCGCGGTAACAGTCAACAAGGTTTGTGGTTCGGGTTTGAAGGCCGTGATGATGGCGGCGCAGGGTATTCAACTCGGCGACTCTGAAATGGTGGTGGCCGGTGGCATGGAGTCGATGAGCAACGCGCCGTATCTGCTGCCGAAAGCACGCGAGGGTTATCGACTCGGAAATGGCGAACTGCTTGATTCGATGATCAACGACGGGCTTTGGTGTGCGTTTGAGAATTATCACATGGGTTGTACCGGAGAAGTTGTTGCTGACGAGTTTTCGATCAGTCGCAGCGAGCAGGACGAGTTTGCCGTCAGTTCACATCGCAAGGCGGCGGCGGCGATCAAGGAAGGAAAGTTTAAAGACGAGATCGTTGCGGTTGAGATTCCGCAAAGGAAAGGATCGGCGCTGATCTTCGACACCGATGAAACGGTGCGTGAAGATACGTCAGTTGAGGGTCTTGCGAAGTTGAAGCCGGCGTTCAAGAGTGAAGGAACGGTTACGGCCGGTAACGCTCCGAGTGTTAACGACGGTGCGTCGGCGTTAGTTGTGACATCGATGCGACGTGCGCGCGAGCTGGGTGTTGAGCCGATGGCGCGCATCGTGGGCCAGGCGGTGGCGGGAGTTGAGCCGCGGATGGTGATGATGGCGCCCGTTGAAGCGGTGCGTAAGTTGTTCAAGAAAACCGGTTGGTCCGGAAGCGAAGTCGATCTGATTGAGTTGAATGAAGCGTTTTCTGTTGCGGCTGTGGCCGTGACGCGCGAGCTCGGACTCGATCCCGAGAAGGTTAATGTGAATGGCGGTGCGGTGGCGTTGGGCCACGCGATTGGACAATCCGGATCGCGGTTACTGACAAGCGTTTTGTATGAACTGAAGCGACGTAACGCGCGACGCGCGGTAGTGGCGTTGTGTCTTGGTGGCGGCAACGCCGTGGCCATGGCCGTTGAACGATAAAATCATCCATAGATTACACAGATGATTAAGAGCAATCTGTGTAATCTGTGGACAACGAGAATATGAGTCAAGAAAATACTGTTATTGGCGTTGTCGGAGCGGGGACAATGGGTAACGGGATTGCCCAGGTCGCGGCGCGTGCGGGATACGATGTGATCATGCACGACGTCAGCGAAGAGTTTCTCCAGCGCGGCGTCGCTGCGATCGATAAGAGTTTGCAGCGTGATGTTGATAAAGAGCGACTTGATACGGCGACAAAGCAGTCGATCATCGAGCGCATCAAGACCACCACTGACTTCGGCAGTTTCAACAACGCCTCGTTTGTGATCGAAGCAGTGACTGAGAATCTCGCTGTTAAGACCGACGTTTTCAAGAAGCTGGACCAGATCACACCGCCACACGCGATCCTCGCTTCAAACACTTCCTCGATTTCGATCACGAAACTGGGCGCGACAACTCGCCGTCCGGACAAAGTCATCGGCATGCACTTCATGAATCCGGTGCCGGTGATGAAATTGATTGAAGTAATTCGCGGCATTGCCACTGCAGACGAAACTTACGAGAAAGTCAGAAGTCTTTCTGAACAGATGGGCAAAACAGCGCTCGACTGCCAGGATTCTCCCGGCTTCGTTTCAAATCGTGTGTTGATGCCGATGATCAACGAAGCGATCTTTGCGCTTTACGAAGGTGTGGCAAGTCGCGAAAGCATCGACGGCATTATGAAGCTCGGCATGAATCACCCGATGGGCCCGCTGACACTCGCCGACTTCATCGGTCTCGACGTATGCCTCGCCATCATGAATGTGTTATATGACGGTCTTGGTGATCCAAAATACAGACCGTGCCCGCTGTTGAAGCGATATGTTGACGCGGGTTGGCTCGGACGAAAAAGCGGTCGCGGATTCTACGAGTATTAAACATGCGCCCCGGCATTTCTCACTACTGTCAAAAGTGCCTCGCAGCGAATCCGCTGGGCCAGGAGTTTTGCACTCGCTGCGGCACGCGCCTGATGATCGTAGTTGAGCCGAGCGCCTCGCGCTTCGAAGCTGGTCCCGCAAGTCTTTCCACTGACGAACACCTCCTGGAACGTATCTCCGCTGCGGAAAACCGAGTGGCGCGCCTCGCCGAACGCATGGAGCGCACCCTCGACCTTTTGCTGCGTTACGCTCAGAACGCCTACTTCGATCGCTCGCTGATGAGAGCGCTCGTAAGTCTGCTCACTGAAGATGGCGTGATCGAGACCGAGCGCCTCGAACGGATGTGGAGCGAGCGTTGCCAAAAAGACACAGTCGAACACGAAGAGAACGTTCATCGCGACGAGATGCGGTTGCGGATTCTCGCCGCCTCGAAAGTAAGCGAGAAGGTCGAAGGGCTGGTCAATGAGGGTTTCCGTTTACTCGACGACAATCAGATCTTAAAGGGCATCACGAAACTTTCGATCGCGTCTGAGTATGCTCCCGAGAACTCCGCGCTGAGCCTGTTTTGCGGTGAACATTATTTCCGCGAAGGGAACACCAAACTCGCGCGGCTCTATCTTTCAAGAGCACACACCGGCATGCCCGGCGATCTCCGCGTCGCGCTTTTGCTGGGCTTGGTTTGTGCCGACGAGGGCGAAGTGGATCTGGCTAAAGATCTGCTGAGCAACGCGACTGCCCAGGGTGGATCTTCGTTCGCCGGTCATTACGGACTGGGTTGGGTGTTTGCAACTCAGAAGAACTGGCGCCGGGCGCTGGGTGAGTTTAAACGGGCACTGACCGCCCGGCCCTCACCGGAAGCGCATTACGTACTCGGCAATTTATATTACGAACTGAATCGCGATTCGATGGCAGAGCGACATCTGCGCAAGGCGACCGAGATGGATGGCGAGTACCGTGAAGCCCTCTTTTTACTTGCACAAGTTTATGAACGTACCGGGCGTAAAGAGTTGGCACGTGAGGCTTTAAGGAAGTCTCGACGCAAGCGCGTCACGCCGTTGCAACTGACAAATTCGGTTGAGCCACGCCTCCTGGCGTGCGTCGATAAGCGGCTGGCAGACGCATTACGCGAGGACGCTTTAGGCCATCGATCGGCAGATCCGAAGAAGGATCAGTATTAATCCGTGTTCCCCGTGCGTTTGACAGAGTTACCCTCCTCGCTATAATTGCCGTTTTGCGTGCATCGCGCCGGGCTAAACTATCGGCTGCAATGCGGGGTAGTCATGCGGATTGAACTGGAGAACCTCGAAGGCGGTAAGGGCGATTTCGCTCATGTTTATCAGCCTGAGGATCTGAATCCGGTTGACGAGCGAATTCGGATAACCGAGCCGGCGACAGTAACCGGAAAGGTGCGGCTGGCCGGTAATGAGGTCTTTGTCAATGGTCACGTCGAGACTCAAGCAGAGGTTGAATGCGATCGCTGTTTGCAGCCAGTGGCGCAGCCTGTCAGTGCTGACTTTGAACTTGAATACATCAGCGATACTGACTACGAATCGAGCTCGGTAGTAGAACTGACCGAGGCTGAAATGGCTGTCTCGGTATTTGACGGCCATGGGATCGACGTTGACGAGGTAGTAAAAGAGCAGATCGTACTCGCGGTACCGACGCGTATGCTTTGCCGCGACGACTGCAAAGGCATTTGCCCTGAATGCGGCAACGACAGAAATCAGGGAGAGTGTAGCTGTAAGGAAAAAGAAATTGATCCGCGTTGGGCGGCCCTGAAAAATTTAACTTAGCCATAAAGTGGCACAAAAAGCGCAAAATATAAAAATAGATCTTGTGCTTTTTGTGCTTCTTTGTGGCGTGATCTAACGGAGTCATTATGCCAAATCCTAAACGACGACATTCCAAAGCTCGTCGAGACAAACGACGCGCGCACGATGCTTTACGCATCCCGCAAACTACCCTGTGTCCCAATTGTCGTGAGCCCCGCATGCCACACCGTGTTTGTCCCAAATGCGGCTTCTACAAAGGTCGCGAAGTGGTAACAGTCGAACAAAGCTAAACTGAGCCTGTGCGAAGTCAGTTGCAGCAACAGCTCCCGTTGACGGGCAAGGTCGTTGTCGACGCAATGGGAAGTGACCACGCGCCGCACGTGGAAATCGATGGCGCTCTTGCTGCGACCCGCGACTTTGGCGTGGGCGTTATTCTTGTGGGCCAGGCCCACAAGGTCGAACCCGAGCTGCGAAAGTGTGGCTGGCGCGGCGATGGTGACCGTGGCATTGAGTTTGTTGAAGCGGCTGAAGTGATTGCGATGGACGATCCCGTCGCGACTTCCGTGAGACGGAAGAAAAAGAGTTCTTTGAGGATTGGAACGAAGCTCGTGATGGACGGCCGTGCTGACGGTTTTGTCTCCGCCGGTAACACTGGCGCAGCCATGGCGACTGCCATGATGGTTATCGGAACATTGCCGGGTGTTGATCGACCGGCACTGGCGGCAATGATTCCCACGAAAGCTGCTAAGCCGACGTTACTGCTGGATGTCGGAGCAAATTCCGAGTGCAAACCGTTTCAACTGGCTCAGTTTGCAATCATGGGCGATGCTTATTCGCGGTCCGTGCTTGGAACGGTCAAACCGTCCGTCGGGTTGATGAGCATCGGCGAGGAAGAAGCGAAGGGAAACGATCTTACCAAAGAAGCGTTTCCGCTTTTGCGGCAGCTAAGCCACATCAACTTCGTCGGCAATGTCGAAGGCCGCGACGTTTTTTCGGGACTGGTTGACGTGATCGTTACCGATGGCTTCACCGGCAATGTGATGTTGAAGTTGTCGGAAGGACTCACGGAAGCGATGCTCTCGATGCTGAAACGAGAGTTGATGGCCACGGCGGTAACAAAAGCCGGCGCGATGCTGGCGAAACCGGCGTTTCGCAGTATCAAGAAACGGCTCGACTACACGGAATATGGCGGCGCGCCGCTGTTAGGTGTCAGCCGCATCGTGGTCATCGGCCACGGCCGCTCGAATGCGCGTGCGATACGTAACGCGATCAGAAGCGTGAAAGAGTTTTCTGAGCATCGCACGAGCGAGCGAATTGAAAAGGGAATTGCGGAATCAAATAAAATTCAGTTACAGGTTGCATCGGTGAACGCGGGATAACCTGCGTGTCTTTGTGTAATCTTTGGCTGATTGTAGTAATCTGAGGACTTGATGGTGAACCAACGCGCTGGAATTCTGGGTACAGGTCATTCTTATCCGGAAGGCATTCTTACGAATGCTGATCTCGCTAAGATCGTCGAGACTTCCGACGACTGGATTACGACACGCACCGGAATCAAACAACGTCGCAAGGCTGCGCCGGGTGAATATACGTCGCAGTTTGCGGTTCGCGCCGCGCGCCAGGCAATCGAGCGAGCGAGTTTGGATCCAGCGGATATCGATCTGCTCCTTTGTGCAACTGTTACCCCTGATCAGATTCTGCCGTCGACCGGTTGCATTGTTCAGGCTGAACTCGGCGCGAACAACGCGGCCGCCATGGACGTTGTCGCAGCCTGCTCGGGTTTCCTGTATGGAGTTTCACTGGCTAACTCGATGATCAAGACGGGCCAGGTTAAGCATGCAGTGGTGGTGGGCGCCGAGATCCTGACGCAGTACGTTGACTACACCGATCGCCAGACTTGTGTGTTGTTTGGTGATGGAGCGGGTGCTGCGGTGCTTGGACCAACTGAAAACGGTCGTGGAATTCTGGCAAGCAAGATCAAGTCTGACGGGCGTTACGAAGAACAGCTTTTTTCCCCGGGTGGAGGCACTCGCAAAAAGCCAACCGCGGATACGCTTGCCGCCGGCGATCATTTCTTCAAGATGAAAGGCAACGAACTATTCAAAGTTGCCGTTCGTTCAATGGCTGAGATTTCGCGCGCAGTGCTCGAAGAGGCCGGTTGTAAGTCAGACGATATCAGTCTTTTTATTCCGCACCAGGCCAATCAACGCATTACGGAAGCGGTCGCGGACCGGTTGAATGTTGACGTGGAGAAGGTCTATTCAAACATCGCGGTCCATGGCAACACTTCTTCGGCGTCGATCCCGATCGCGCTCGATGAATGTGTCAGCGCAGGACGAATCAAAGAAGGGGATTTGGTGTTGATGGCGTCATTCGGCGGCGGAGTAACCTGGGGCGCCGTGTTGATGCGATGGTAATCCACAGATTACACAGATGACAGAAAACAATCAGTGTAATCCGCGGATGGCAATCGTTTTTCCGGGTCAGGGATCGCAGAGCCCTGGGATGGGGAAGGATCTCGCGGAGAAGTTTGCGGTTGCGCGAAAGGTCTTTGAAGAAGCTGATGATGCGCTTGGGTTCAAGATTTCGCAGCTTTGTTTTGAAGGACCGGCAGAGGATTTACAGTTAACTGAGAATACACAGCCCGCGATTCTTACAGTTTCTGTTGCTGCATATCGCGCGTTGAGCGAAGCAGGAATCGGCCCTCCGGCATTTGTCGCCGGACACAGTTTAGGTGAATACTCGGCGCTGGTTGCCGCGGGTTCTTTGAGTTTGACTGATGCAGTGCGCACTGTGAGAGCACGAGGTCGCTACATGCAGGAAGCCGTGCCGGTTGGCACTGGGGCGATGGCTGCGGTGCTCGGTGCCGAGTTGAGTGATATCGAACGCATCTGCAATGAAGCGAAAGGCGATCAGGTTTGTTCGATTGCAAACCTCAACTCGCCGAACCAGGCAGTTATTGCCGGCGATACTGACGCGGTTGATCGCGCAGTTGGGCTTTTGCAGGGCGTTGCCAAAAAAGTTATCAAGTTAAAAGTGAGTGCGCCGTTTCATTGTGCGCTCATGAAACCGGCCCAGGACAGGTTAGCGCCGGATCTCGAGCGGCTTAGTTTCAGTGAACCGGCAATGCCGGTAGTTACCAACGTTGATGCGCACCCGGCAACCGCGCCGGATCAGTTGCGCGATGCGCTGGTACGTCAGGTTTCGGCTCCGGTACGTTGGGTGGAGTCGATGCAGTTGCTTATCGAGCAGGGTGCCGGTACGTTTGTCGAAGCGGGGCCGGGAAAAGTTCTATCAGGTCTGATGCGTCAGATTAATCGCGACGTGAAGATGCTGAACGTGGAAGATGCGGCCAGCCTGGAGACTGCGCAAGCGGCACTGGCGGCGAAGATTGATTAGTTTAATAACTCACAGAGGAGCGAAACACGATGCCCGATCAAGAGATCGAGAATAAGGTTAAACAGATTATCGTTGATGAGCTTGGAGTCGATGAAAATGAGGTAACGCCAAACGCGAGATTCATTGACGACCTCGGCGCCGACTCGCTGGACACGGTCGAACTCGTGATGCGTTTTGAAGAAGAGTTTGGCATTGAGATTCCCGACGAGGATGCTGAGAAGATCCAGAGTGTGCGCGACGCGTACAACTACATCGACCAGCACAAGAAGTAATAGAGATCGGCTCTGACTATGGGAACGGTTTCTGTGTGCAACCTATTGAAGCTTTGTTCTTTGTACTTGGTGCGTTGTTTCGATTTTAAGGACAAAGCACCAAAAACAAAGCACAAAGCAGGTTGTACCTGAACGTTCCGGTATTGGATCTTGATTCAAGGAGTTTTAATTTGACACGTCGTGTCGTAGTTACGGGCCTCGGCCTCGTCACTCCCGTTGGCAACACTGTCGCAGACACGTGGACTGCGTTGATGAACTCGCGCAGTGGCGCCGACTACATCAAGAAGTTCGACGCCGAGAAGTTTTCGGTCAGGTTCGCCTGTGAAGTTAAAAACTTCGACCCACTAACATTCATCGCTAAGAAAGAGGCGCGCAAGATGGGCGCCTTTATTCATTATGCGATTGCAGCGTCAATCGAAGCGGTTGCCGACAGTGGTATCAAGATGACGGACGCGGGCAAGTTTCCGGACGACATCTCCGAGAACGCAGGCACCTACATCAGCAGTGGCATCGGAGACTTTTGGGCCATCGAACGCGAGCACTCAAAGCTGCTCGACGATGGGCCGGATCGCGTTTCACCGTTTTTTATCGTTTCCGCCATTGTGAATCTGGCCGCCGGCCAGGTCTCGATTCGTTTCGGCGCCAAGGGACCAAACTCAGCCACCGCCACCGCCTGTTCCGCGGGTGCGCACGCCATCGGCGACAGCTTCAAGATCATTCAACGAGGCGATGCCGACCTGATGATCTGTGGCGGCGCTGAGTCGGCGATCACGCCCATGAGTGTGGCCGGGTTCTCCGCCATGCGCGCGCTTTCCACCAACAACGACGATCCAATACACGCTTCGCGGCCGTTTGAAAGAGATCGCGATGGCTTTGTGATTGGCGAAGGCGCGGGGATCATGATCCTCGAGGAACTCGAAACAGCCAAAAAGCGCGGCGCTAAGATCTACGCCGAGATCGTCGGTTATGGCGCCTGCGCGGATGCGTTTCACCTGACGATGCCTGACGAAACCGGTTCGGGCGCGCGTCGGGTTATGCAGCGGACCCTGCGCGACGCGGGAGTAAATCCGGAGCAGGTTGATTACATCAACGCGCACGGCACCTCGACGCCCTATAACGACAAGTTTGAAACGCTGGCGATCAAAGAAACCTTTGGTCCCCACGCTTACAAACTGGCAGTCAGTTCGACCAAATCGATGACCGGTCACCTGCTCGGCGCCGCGGGTGGAATTGAAGGTGTTTTCTGTGTGCTGGCAATACAGCACAACGTTTTGCCGCCTACGATTAACTACGTGAATCCCGATCCCGAGTGTGATCTCGATTACGTTCCGAACGAACCTCGCGAAGCAAAAGTCGATTACGTGCTTTCGAACAGTTTCGGTTTCGGAGGCACGAACGCGGCACTGTTATTCAAGAGGTATGAGGGATAGTGCCTGGTGCCTGGTATTTGGTTCTTTGCGCTTTCAATCAAAGGACAAAGCACTAAGGACAAAGGTCAAAAATCGAAGATATGAAGATCATAGTGATGATGAAGCAGGTTGCGAACAAAGACGCAATCCTTCGAATCAATAAAGATGCAAGCTGGATCGAGGAGGGCGATCTCTCCTTTGAAGTGAGCGAGTCAGACGGGTACGCGCTTGAAGAAGCATTGCGCGTGCGTGAAAAGCTGGGCGGAGAAGTGGTTGTTTGCTCGATGGGCCCGCAACGCGTTAAGAGCGTTATCAAGGATGCGCTCGCTCGCGGCGCCGATCGCGCGATTCATGTTGTTGGCGACAATCTGACGCACCTCACGCCTTACGCTGCGGCGAGTGTTCTGGCCGACGCTATCCGTGACGAAAAACCTGATCTGGTGATGACGGGTCTTCAGTCAGACGATTACGGCTACGGGCAAACCGGCGTGATCATGGCTGAACTGCTTGGTCTGCCGCACGCGACGATCGTTATCGAACTCGATGCGGCGGCGGATAAGCTGCGCGTGAAGCGCGAACTCGAAAGTGGTTGGTATCAGTGGTATGAGATGTCGCTTCCTGCGTTGCTGACGATCCAGTCAGGCATCAGCCAGATTCGCTATGCGACGTTGAAGGGCATCATGGCGGCGAAGAAGAAAGAGATCAAAGAAGTGACGCCGTCAGCCGAGATCATTGGACGGCCTTCACATCAGCGCGTCGAGAAGATCTACCTGCCGCAAAAGACCAAACAAACGCAGATGCTTGGAAACGGCGATGCCAAAGCGGGTGCTGCTGAGTTGGCCCAGAAGCTGCACGTCGAAGCACGGGTCTTTTAGTCCACAGATTACACAGATTAAGAGTCCACAGATTACACAGATTAAGAGTCCACAGATTACACAGATTAAGAGTTGATATGAGTAGCGGAATACTGGTTTTTATTGAACATAAAGGTGGCGTGGCGAATCGCAGTTCGATCGAGGCGATTGCTGCCGCGCAGACGTTAGGATCGCAGTTGCAGCAGAGCGTGAGCGCGGTTGTGCTCGGCGCTGACGTAGCCGGCTTGGCCCAGGAGATCGCGGCGTACGACGTCGCGAAAGTGATCTGTGCAACTAATCCGAAGTTAGCTGATTACACACCGGATGCGTATGCCGACGGCATGCAGCAGGTTGTTAAGGAAACTGATCCAAGTTTTGTTTTTCTGACACATACGTACCAGGTACGTGATTTTGCACCGAAGCTGGCCGCGCGTTTTGGCAAGTCGCTCATTAGCGACTGCATCAGAGCGAAAGCCGATGGCGGCAAGATCGGTTTTACGCGCCGCATTTTTCTCGGCAAGCTCGACGCCGACGTGGTGTCGGATGGCGAAGCGCCCGTGTTCGCGACGTTTCAAACCGGAGCCTATCGACCCGATCAGGCGACGAAGGGTGGGAGTGCGAGTGTTGAGAACGTTGCGGTTGAGATTGGTGAAGTTCGCATGGTTCCCGAAGCTCCATTCCAGGAAGCGAAGCAGGCCGTTGATCTTACGAAGGCTGACGTGATCGTCGCCGTCGGACGCGGTATCAAGAGTAAAGACAATCTCGCGCTGGTGGAGAAGCTGGCTGAAGTACTAGGAGGCGATCTGGCAGCCTCGCGTCCAATCTGCGACGCCGAATGGCTCCCCATCGATCGCCAGATCGGTTCTTCAGGACAAACAGTAGCGCCGAAGCTCTACATCGCGCTTGGCATCTCCGGCGCGATTCAACACCTCGTCGGCATGAAAAACTCCGGCACGATCGTCGCGATCAACAAAGATCCCGAAGCTCCAATCTTCGACATCGCCGACTACGGAATCGCCGGCGATCTCTTCGAAGCCGTGCCTGTCTTGACCGAAGAGATCAAGAAGATCAAAGGCATCGCTTAGCGCACGGTTCTAGAACCACGACTTCACCCACTCTATTGCCCTTGTAATCTTTGAGGGGGGAGATGCCTTGGTGGCCTTCCAGCCGGTTTCACCGAGAGTAGCAGAGGCTACTGCCTGGCAATTCCACGGAACACTGTCCACATAGGTATTCCTGAGATGTTTCTCCATCTCCCGACAATTGGGGTTGTATTTCCCGAAACCGGTTTTAAATCTCAATCCACTTATATTGCCGGCTCCGCGATCAAACGCCTCTTGTGCCATCCTTTGTTGCCCTTCCCAGGATTGATCGGGACCGTTTACTGAATTCGCAAGGTCTATCCCTCTTCTTGCACACTCATCGGCATGGTACCAGGCCCAAAAATGATCCCAAATAGGAATGGTTCCGTCTGGATCGGCCAACACTAGCGGTCGATTTCTCACATAGGCATAAAGGTTCATGCCACCCGAGTAATCGATCGGGTCACGAGTGAGAAATCTTCCTGTAGCAGGGTCGTAGTAACGATTCGCGAGCAATTGAAGTGAGGTTTCGCTGTCGGTGTAATAACCAAACTGTGCTTTGTATCCAAACGGATCACTAGAACTGCCGGCCACTGTCGACCCATAAGCGCTAAAGAGATTGTTGGAAAGTACCGTGCCCGAAGCGTCGCTTCTCTGAGCTAGATTGCCTTCAGAATCAAAACTGTAAAAGACGCTTGCGCTGCCCGCATAACGGGAAGCCAAGCCATGGGCGCCAAAACTATTGGTGGCTGCCAGGTTGCCGGAGGAATCAAGTTCAATTACAGGTTGAATGCCGTCGTAAAGAAAATACGTGCGCGTAGTCGCGTTGTCTTTCCAGGCCCGCAGACCAGTTCCATAGTAGCCGGCAGTTAGACTCGAGCCATAAGCCGTCAATCGATTCTCGGGATCGAACGTCAGGCTGGTTCCGCCATATGAAGTTGGATTGCCGTTTCCATCAAAAGTGAATCCGGTTCCCGTCTGTTGATTGTTGGAATTGTAGCTCTTACTTACGCCTTTGAAGCTGGTGGGATTTCCCGCCGAGTCGTAGCCAAAATTGTCAGTAAACCCACCGCTTCGCGTGGATGCTTCCTGGGTGAGTTGGTTTTTGACGTCGTATGTATACCCCGCAGTGCCGTTAAGCGACGTGGCGCCCGGAACGCTGGCGGAGATTGACGTGCGATTATTTACACCGTCATATCCGATGCTGCTGAAGTCCGAAATGGTGGTGCTTCCGATTTCATTCAACAGTCGCGTCACTTGGCCCATCGCGTTATAGGTGTAGGTGGCAGTCGCCCCATTATCAAGTGTTTGCGTCTGGAGCCAGTTGTTGTTTAGGTAGCTCCAACTGGTTGTTTCGTTGAATGGGTTTGTCATGCTGGCCGGACGACCTGCTGCATCGTAGCTGTAATCAAAGGTGCCGGCCGGCGTGGTCATGCTCTCCCGACTCCCATCGGGGTAATAAGTGTAGGAAATTGTTTTCGCGGAGAGTCCAGTGTAAGTGATGGTCCTACTCAACCGTTCGTCGAGGTTTCCATAGGTGTAGCTGTGCGTACCGTTGGTATCGGTCATTCCTGAAAGACGCCCGTAGCTGTCATATGTGAAACTGACGTTAAGACTCGTGGTGGCCGGGTATTGAATGGCAGTCAGGAAACTCTCCGCATCGTTATAAACATAGTTCGTCGTAACGTTGTTGCCGTCGATGCGTTGCAAAAGATTTCCATCGTCGTCGTAAGAGGTAAACTGCGTAACGTCGCCGCCCGGTCTCGTAATGCTCGATAGCATGTCGATGCTGTTGTAAGCATAGGTGGTCGTATTGTTATTGCCGTCTTTAAGGGTTTTTAACCGGTAAGCGGCGTCAAACGTCCTGGTTAGCGGTTCTGTGCTGCCTGCGACGGTGAGTTGTTCACCTTCCAGACCATAAGTGTAAGTAATCTGACGAACCTGCGTGTTGCTCTCGTCATAAGAGGTAATACTCGTCATAGGCCCATCAACATAGAGATAAGCGTTTGTTTCACTGCTATTGCCGCTACCGGTTTGACCTGTAGCTGGATTGGTCGTGGTCAGCAACTGTCCTGTGAGGTTATACGAGAAGGTGATTTCGTTGCCGATAGCATCGGTAACGGATGTTGGACGACCCTGCGAATCGTAACGAAGGTGGGTGATGTGGCCCAGATTGTCTGTAATGGTGAGTGGCTGCTTGTTTTTAGCAGACTGCGAATAGGCGCCATCGGTAGTGTAGTTGAGCGTTGTTGTGATCGAACTTGCCGTATCGTTACCTGGTGCTACCACTGTCAGCACGTTGCCAAGGCTGTCGTAGGTGTAAGTTCTTGTGGTTGTGCCGCCTCCATTATTCGGCTCCGGCCTGGTGACCGTTTGGACCAGTCCGCTTGGCTCGTAATAAGTAAAGGTGGTCGCAGGCTTAGTTCCTTCCTGAATGCTGGACAATCTCCCCAGCGCGAAGTTGGTATACGACCAGGTATATGTTGTCGTGACGCCGCGGGGCGTTGTTCTGGTGACGACGTTACCGAAAGAGTCGTACGTGAAAGTGGTGACCTGCCCGTTTCGATCTGTAAAACTAGTAACCTTTAATGGATTAGCCGAGTCGGTGTATGCGAGCGTAGTGCTTTTACTCGCTGCATCAGTGATGCCAGTGTCGAGATTGTTACTATTAAATTTCTGCGTCCATGACTGAAGGACATTATTGGACGCATCTTTCACCTGAACCTGGGTGTTGTTTGTGTTGTAGGTGTAAACACGCTGATTGCCATTCGCATCAACGAGCGAGGTTACCTTGGCGACCGAGTTGTAGTTAATTGTTGCCGTGCTGTTTCCCGTTCCGGTCGGGCTGGGCACCGTAATGGTATTGAGCAATTGTCCTTTGTCGGAAGTATAGGTGTAGGTCCAGCGTGCCGGTGGACTGCTAGTGCCCGAAGTGACAACCTGCGACACACTTTGCAACGCTGCCGGCATCGTGCTGCTGGCGGTGGTAAATGAATAACTAATTTGCCGGTTGTAAACGTCAGTTGCGGTCGCGAGTTGACCGCTGCCCGTGTATGCGAGAGTCAGAAGCACTGTGCTTGAACTGTTATCGCTGACTTGCGTAAGCGCACGACTGCCGTTCCAGGTGAAGTCCAAACTCTGACCGGTGCGATTCGTAATTTGGTTGAGCGCGTAAGTGGTGCCCGAATGTTGAGTGAACTTCCATTTGTTTCCGTCTTTCCAGGTAACAGTAATTGACTGCCAGGTTCCTGTGGGTGATCCGGAAACTCCGGTAACGAGATATGGTGCTCCTGCGACTGTGGTGAACGCACCGGTCGGGCTACCGCTATTGAGCACTGGTGTCAGGCTTTCAGTAGAGCCGTTCGGAAAATACAGTGTTAGAGCGCCCCACGAACCAGACGGGCCTTCAACGCGCATGTCGTAGTTATGCACCCATCCTCGCGTGAGTCCGGACGATGCGTACCCCGTGACTGGTTTTAATGCCTGGCCTGCAAAGAAATGAGTGCCCCAGGTAACTTTTGGACCAGTCGGATTGTAGACTTGCAGATCCGGAGGTGGTGCAAACGTTTCTCTGCCGTTAGCCAGATTTACCGGATCCGGCCAGGATGGACCAGATCTTCCCGCGTTGCCGCCTGTTGTCGCGGATGCCCCGCCCGATAGGGGATTGAAACCACTCAGAATTCCCGAATCTGTAGGACAACACGTATAGGGAGGTTTACCCGGAAGCCCGGAGGGCAGCACGAAAACGTAAACTGTCGCAGTACCCTGCGCCCCATAGATATCGGTAATTCGATACTGCCACGAATCCAGCCCCGAGAACCCCAGGTTCGGCGAATAGTTTTTGTAATCCGAATTACTTGTTCCGGTGATAGTCCCGTTTGGCGGGGGCACAACCATCGATGGAACACCGAAAGAGTCGCCATCGGGGTCGAAGTCGTTTCCTCTTAATGGTCCAATCACTGTCGTAACACCGCCATTCACAACGTAAAAGTCGGAAATGGGTACGGGAGGAGTATTCACCACCGTAAGAGATACAGTCGCGGTCGAGCAGGCCATAAAAGGATCGCAAACTCGATAAGTGAAGCTGTCTGGTCCGGTATAGGCATAGTTCGGCCCGTAGTTCTTATGATCGCTGGACCAGGGCGGATTTGAAACTCCGGTTAAGGTTCCGTTTGCCGGGAAGGTCAATATATTGAATGTGAGTGCATCACCATCCGGATCACTATCGTTGATCTTCATCGGGCCGATTATTGTGCCGCCGTGGACCGTATAAGAGTCGTTTACTGCGGTTGGCGACTGGTTAACCACCGTGATGGTTACCGTTACCGCCACGGAACAGAGTGACGGAGAGCCATTGTCGCAAGCCTTGTACGTGAAACTATCAACGCCGGTCCAGGTTGAGCTGCTGCGTGAGTATTGATATCTGCTATTACCGAGGCCGCTGAGCGAGCCGTTCGAAGGAAAGGTGACGATGCTTGATGAAAGAGTATCTCCCGGATCGGGATCGGAATCATTTGCGACCAGTGGTCCAACAATTCCGTTGCCGTGAAAAGTGTAACTATCTGCGGTGGCGGTTGGCGGAGAATTCACGAAGGGCGTCGCGACATGCATATACGCAACCGGCGCGACGATGATCAATAAGCCGAGTGATAGAGTTAGAGCGACAAGTAGGGGTAGTCGTGGCATTGAAGTTCTCCGTGAATTCTGCCGGGAAAGTTTTAGTTTTTTTCGGGTAGATTAAAACGGACTTACTTTGTCGAAGACGAACTAGTTCTTGTTGGCCGCGAGTGCTTTTGAGGGCGGCACTTTACTATTGGGCTGTATCACTGTCAACGAAAATATTGATTTAAATCCAGGACACGGATTGCGCGGATCGAAAAATCGGATTTAAATCCGATTTTTAGATCCGTGTTATCTGAGGTTCGCTTTTTTCAAATCCTCAACGACCTCTTCGGGTTTCCATTCGTTGCCGCTGTAAATTTTTGCCACTTTTCCATCCGGGCTGATGATTGCGGTCCGCAGGCCGTGAATGATCTGATCTTTGTCGGGGAAGTAAGTTAGACCAAAGAACTGTGCGATCTCTTTGACCTGCTCGGTTGTTCCGCCCGCGAACTCCCAGTGCGCGAAGGTTTCGTTTTGATAACGCTCGGTGTGGGCCGCGCCGTAGCTGCGCAGCACTGGCGGAGTGTCGTAGGACGGATCGATGCTGACGCTGAGCAAGTGCGTCTTTGAGTAAAGCTCAGGATCCTGACTCAAGGCACGATCAACCTGCGCGAAGTTGTTGCTCATCAACGTGCAGTAGTCCGGAACCGGACAACGTGTGTAAATAAACGTCAACAACAACGCTCGGCCACGATAATTTTGAATCTGAATCTCGCGGTTGTCCTGGTTCAGCAGTTTGAAGTTTGGAATAGCGTCGCCTTCTTTTGCCATTGCCACGCCCGGCATTGCTGAAGAGTTCGCACTCTGTCGCGTGATGATCAGATTTTCGAGCCACGAATGATTGCCGTCGATCACTAGCGTTGCCGTCACATGGTCGTCAGCCGCGAGAATTTGCAAATCTGATTCGCTCGGCACGGTGAAGGGCATTGTCATCGCCGGCATATAACCTTTGATCTCTTCGTGCTGGATCGTCACCAGATGCTTTTCCGGTTCAACCGTCACAACTTTGCCCGTCAAGTCATAACGTTTCTCATTTCCCCCACGCCGGCACGAACCCACAGTGAGGCAAATAACGCACAAACATCCGATCAGAAAACTCTGTGTAATTTTTATGATTCTTGAGCTTTTTCGTGACTTCATTTGGTTGGTGCTAGTTGAGCGTCGTAGAGACGTTGGTAGGTCCAGAAATTAGCCATCACTTTGTAAACGTAATCTTTCGTTTGCGTGAAACCGATCTCAGGAACATAGCGATCAGCTTCATTGGCGCGTGAACGAGCAATCCACCGCGCCAGATTGTCGGCGCCGCCATTGTACGAACCGGCCACCGCCTGCGGCTGATTGGGAAACTGCCCAAACAAATTAGCGAGATATTGAGAGCCGAAAAGAATTGCCGTGTCAGGGTTATACAGATCGTCCTGATTGAAGTTCTGCAATTTGATCTGCGCCGCGATTTCATTAGCGGTGGAGGCGATGAACTGCATCATGCCTCGCGCGGCCGCAATTGATTTCGCTTCGGCCTGAAAGCGCGATTCCTGGCGCGCAATCGAAAGTACAAAACGAGGGTCGACATTCCGACTGGCAGCATGTTTCAAAAGCGACTCACGAAACGGAGCAGGATAGAGAAGCTCCGCTAACTCGCGTGGCGCCAGTTCCACGAGATAATCCGCCGGCACCGTTTTCCAAACCTGTTCCGCAAAACGAACTGAGCGATTCGGTATCCCGCCACGCAACGACAGCAACGCCACCGTGTAGTCTTCATCCACGCCGCCAGACGCTTTGCGCGCCGCCAGAAACTCCGGTATCGCTTCGTCGTAAAGTAGGAGGAGCATCAAGCTGTTTGCGAGTGCATGATGACTGCCCGGCTCCGGTTCCTGCTTGAGTAGTGAGAGTTTTACAAACGACGGCAGCCGGTAATTCGGCAGCGCGTTGTAGGCAACTTTCAAAATCCGCAAAGCCTCGGCGCGAGTTTGCGGATCATTCGTGAGACGCAAACTTGATTGTGCCGCAGTACGCGCCTGGTCGTGTTGTCCCGCTAAACTAGCTGTCTTGCTCTGATTGAGGAGGGCATTCAACCGCATTTGCACGAGCGAGCGCGATTTCTCATTAGCTGCGAGGGCCAACAAACGCTGCGTGGCACGCGTGCCGTAGTATTCATTGCGCCCGTCGGGGATTGTTAGATATGCATCGATTGCATCTTCGTTACGTCCGAGTTGCTCAAGCGCGAACGCGCGCAGAAAGTTGACTTCCACCGTATTGGTGCCGCCGGGAACGCGCGTGCCACCGAGATCAGAAAGTTTCGACAACTCCTCAGCATCGCGCACCACGGTGGCCCAACTTCCCTGGGCCATGTGAATGCGTAATTGAGCGAACAGCGCGAGTGCACCACCCAGGTCGTTTTTGAAACGCGCGCGTGCCTGTTGCGCCCAGTTTAGCGCTTCCGGATAACGACCCGCTTCGTGAAGCGCGTCGATGATGTTCAGATAAGCGCGTTCCGGACTCGGATTATCCGGAAACTTATCGATGAGAAGTTTGTAAGCTGCAACTGCATCATCCGTCCGTTTCATTCGCACGTAACTCGAGCCAAGAAATCCGACCGCATCACGAGCAGTTGAGGATTGCGGATACGAATCAAAGACCTTTTGAAAAAGTTTGACGGCGTCGTCGTACTTTGCTTCGTTGTAAAGACCGCGCGCGATCTGAAATATTGCATTGGGAACGGTCGCGCCCTGTGGAAAACGATCGATCACCGCCTGGTAGTGAATACGCGCACCGGCAAAGTCGCGGTTAAACTGATAGATCGAAGCGCGCAATGCGTGTTCGGCTTCAGAAAGCGTTGGCGATTTGTTGTCTAGCGCGTCGAGTTGGCGCACTGCTTCGAGCGCGAAGTCGTCAGGACGCGATGCATCCGGCATCTGCATTACGAGTTTGGTGAAGATGTCCCGCGCTTCGGCGACTTTACCGCCACGCAAGTAAGCTAAACCCATGAGCGTCATTCCTTCGCGTACCATGGGCAGGCTCTTTGAAAGCGTTAGCGGTTTGGCGGTGTTGGCTGCGGAAACGAAGTCGCCGCTCTCAAAAAAGCTCTCGCTCAGTCGCAAGGTTGCAGCGTCAAAAAGTAAACTTGACGGAGCCGTAGCGATGAGTTGCTGCAAACGCTCGCGTTCGAGCACGAGATCGCCGGTGGTGCGGGCGATTTTCGCGAGCCGCCACAACGCGTACTCTCTCAGATTCGAGGTGTTAGCGGCGACTGCCTGATAACTGGCAACGGCAGTGGCCGTGTCTCCAGTTCGTTCCGCAATGCGGCCGAGCAGGTAATCGTAGTTCTTCTCTCGAAAGAGAGTTGCGTTTGCAGAGCGGATTTTATCGAGCCCGGAACGAGTGGCCGGCCAGTCTTCCGACTCGACTGCTGCCATGATGGAATCAGTTGACTGGGCCGTCGCGACATACGCGCTTATGGTGGCCAGGCCCAGAAAAAGTATTAATCTGACGAAAGACATAACTCGGATTATAATGACGCTACTTTAATTATTGCCAATTGCCGATTGCCGATTGCTGTTTACGGAAGTCGTATTTCAGTTAATTTGCAGTCGGCAATTAGGTAATTGGCAATATTTCAATGATGATTAAACTCGAAGGTGCGCAACTAGCGGCGAAAATCAAGCAGGAAGTTCAGGCTGAAATAGAGCAGATGGTGCGGGACCAGGACGTTCGACCGGGTCTGGCGGTCGTGCGTGTGGGTGAGGATCCGGCTTCGGCTGTTTATGTCAGAAGCAAGATCCGCGCGTGTGAAGAAGTTGGAATTCGTTCCGAACATCATGCGTTGCCGGAGTCGACCACGACCGCGGAACTGCTGACGCTGATCGGTTCATTGAATAGCCGTCACGACATCGACGGTATTCTGACTCAACTTCCTTTGCCTCGCGAGGTTGATGAAAACGCAATCATCGAGGCCATAGATCCGGCAAAAGACGTCGACGGCTTTCACCCGATTAGCGCCGGGAAGCTGGCGCTGGGCAGACCGGTTTTTGTGCCTTGCACTCCCGCCGGCATCATCGAGTTGCTCGATGAGAGCGGTGTTGAGATACGTGGAGCGAATGCGTGTGTCGTTGGTCGCAGCCAGATTGTAGGGAGACCGATGGCCCAACTGCTGCTGCAGCGCGATGCCACCGTGACGATCTGTCACTCACGCACTCGCGATCTCGCTGAAGTAACGCGGCAGGCGGATCTGCTGGTTGTAGCCATCGGGAAGGCAGGATTAATCGGGCGAGATCACATCAAGCCCGGCGCGACTGTGATCGATGTCGGCATGAACAAAGTATCTGACCCCGAAGAGGTCCGTGCGTTGTTTGGCGAAGAAACCGAGAAGCGACTCGAAGTGTTGGCGAAGCGTGGCTCAACCCTGGTTGGCGACGTCAATCCGGCGCAGGCCGCGGAAGTGGCAGGACGATTGACTCCTGTGCCTGGCGGTGTTGGTTTGCTTACGGTCGCGATGTTGATGAAAAACACGCTAAGAGCTGCGAAGTTAAGAAGGGGGTAAGTTTGATTGCCGATTGCCAATTGCCGAGTGCCGATTTGTGTTAAGGAATCGGCTTCGACAAATCGGCAATCGGCAATCGGCAATCGGCAATGTTACGCGTCGGTTTGACAGGTTCAATTGGTGTCGGGAAATCGTTTGTTACATCCGTGTTTGCTGAGCTCGGTTGTCATGTGATCGATGCTGATCAAACCGCGCGCGAGGTCGTGATGCCGGGAACGCCCGGTCTAAAGGCACTCACCGAAGCATTTGGTAAAGAGATTCTCAATGCTGACGGAACGCTGAATCGAAAACATCTCGGCGCAGTTGTTTTTGCCGATGAGAGTCAGCGCCAGCGTCTAAACCAGATTCTTCATCCGTTCATCATCGCGCGACAGGATGAGATCTTGAACGGGTGGGAAGCCGAAGATCCTCATGGCATCGGAATTGTCGATGCGGCACTGATGATCGAATCGGGTGGTTACAAACGCTTTGATAAACTGATCGTGGTCCACTGTCGTCCCGAGGTGCAACTCGAACGACTGATGTTACGCGACAAGCTCTCGCGCGAAGAGGCGCTGCGACGCATCAATTCGCAGATGTCGCAGGAAGAGAAACAGGGGTACGCGGATTACTTAATCGATAGTTCAGACGGTTTTGAGTTAACGAGACAACAAACAGTCGAGGTATTCAACAAGCTCAGCCACAAATCCGTGTAATCCGTGGCTAAAATCATGCTCCAACGCTCGCGTTTCACTTGTATCTGCTCATTGTTGCTGGCCCTGTGTTTGGTCCACACGGGTTGCTTCAGCACTAATGAGCCATCGACTTACTACGGTAAGGTAGTGGTTCCGCGTGCACAGGAGTTTCGCTGGAGTAATGGCGGGCTTCCGCAAACATTTGATCCTGCGTTCGCTGCGGCTCCACCCGACACTGACGCCGTCAGGGCTTTGTTTGAAGGTTTAACTGACTACGATCCGAAAACCTTAACGCCCATTCCCGCCGTGGCGACTCGCTGGGAATCGTCAAACGACGGCCGTGTGTGGACATTCTATTTACGAGACAACGCGCGCTGGTCCAATGGGGAAAAAGTTACTGCTGACGACTTTGTGCGCTCGTGGGAGCGCACGTTGAAGATTGGACCTCTCGCGCCACATACCGAACTGCTCCACAACATCGAGGGAGCCTCAGCGGGCGTGGCCGCCCCGCACGGCTTTGGCGCACGCGCTCTCAACGAACACGTTTTGCAAGTAACTTTGGAACGGGCTGACAGTAGTTTCCCGGCGCTCGTAGCCCATCCGGTGTTTCGCCCGGTTAAAGTCGCGAATGCGGAAAGCACGGAACGTCTCGAATCGCACGAACTGGTTTCAAACGGCGCGTTTCAACTTTCCGCCACCGACAGTGATCGTGTACGGCTGGAGCGTGCCCGCACTTACTGGGACGGCGCCTCAGTCGCACTCGAGGGCGTGACGTTTGTTAATACCGGAAATGCGGAAGAGGCGTTAACAGCGTACGAGGCTGGAGAAATCGATGCGATCACAAATGCTCCCTTCGAGCCTCTCGCGCTCAAGCTGCTCGCGCCCTACCAGGATTTTCACCGCTCCACTTACGGGGCTTTGACTTACTACAAATACAACACCGCACACGAGCCCTTTGACGATATTCGCGTGCGCGAAGCACTCGCGCTTGCGATCGATCGGGAGCGCGTGAGCCGCGACGATCTTGGCGGTGCGACGGAACCGGCCGGCAAGTTTCTGCCGGAAGCGATGTCTGGCGAAAAGCCTGTGGTTGAGAAGACAGAGCTCATCGAACACGATGAAAACAAGGCCAGGGAACTGTTAGCTGATGCCGGCTATCCTGACGGTGATGGTTTTCCGGTAATCAGGCTTCTGATTAACCGCAACGAACAGCAGCGCATAGTGGCCCAATCAATTGCTGAGATGTGGCGAGTGGCGCTGAATATTGAAACTGAGATCATCATCAAGAATTGGGACGAGTACGAGGCGGCAATCAAAGCCGGTGACTACGATATCGTGCGCCGTGGTTTGGTTTTGCAAACGACCAGCGAGATGATCAATCTCAAGATGTTATTTGAACGCGATGCCGTCGCCGCGCCAACTGTTTCACCGACGCCGGAGACGAGCGCTTCGCCGTTACCGCCGGTCACAGTTGTTGAAACGGAAGCACAGGCATTGAAGGATTTAAACGCGGTGCCGATTTATTTTGCGTCGTCGTATTTGCTGGTTAAGCCTTACGTTACGGGTTTTGATACGAACGTGCTGGACGTTCCGAACTTGAAAAAGACACGCATAGACACCAGCTGGAAACATCCGTAGAGATCGCAAAAAGGCACAAGAAGCACAAAGACAGATTTGGGGTTGTGGTTTTGCGTTTGAGTTTATGAATGGGTTTTCAATCATTTGTATGGGCAGGGAAGAGACGGCGGTTGCGGCGGCGGCGCTGGCGCCGTGGTTGAGGCCCGGTGATTCTGTGCTGCTCAAAGGTGCTTTGGCCGGGGGTAAGACTGCGTTTGTTCAGGAACTCGTAGGTGCGCTCGGATCAAAAGCTGAAGTGACCAGTCCGACTTTCACGCTGGCCCAGTTCTATCCGATTTCTGCCGGAACGTTTCTGCACATTGATGCTTATCGACTTTCAAGCGTCGCTGAGTTTCGCGATCTTGGACTCGATGAGTACATTGCGGAAAGCATTGCAGCTATTGAATGGGGCGATATTGTCGAGCAGGATTTTCCGAACGCCTTAACGATCGAATTCGAGTTTGTTGAGAACCATGACAACTGGCGCAAGCTGACATTTTCTGCCGCAGGCGAAAGATGGCAACCTGTGCTGGTTGAGTTGAAAGGGGAATTGAGTCAGAGCCTCTCGGTATGAGTCTGTTACTGGCAATAGAGTCGTCGTCAAATGTATATCGCGTCGTGATTGGGCGTGATGGTGAACCGATCTTCGACTCGGCGACTAACGATTGTGGTTTGTCGCTCAAAACTCTCGGCAATCTTTTTTCGTGTGGTCTTGAGACTATTGGTGCGCAGGCAAGTGAGATTAAGGGAGTGGCGATCAACGTCGGTCCGGGATCGCTGACGTTTGTACGCGCCGGAATCTCGTTTGTTAACGCGCTGGCGTTTAGTTTGAACACGAAAGTCTATCCGTTTAACTGGTTCGAGATAATTGCCAGGCAAACCGCGACTGAACTGCCGCTCGTGTGTGCGGTGCCGGCTTCGAACGATAATGCGTATGTTGGCTTGGTCAGAGATACCGCGGTTGAGATCATGCGTTTCGGACCGTTATCCGAGGCGTTGGCGAGAGTGAGTGATGGAGTTGGTGACGTGGCGGTTGCGGGGCGAATTCGTCACCGGCTGGCGGCGCTGTTGGGAGAGTCGCGGGTGGTAGACACGGGAGTTGAGAACCCCGACGCGCGGGTGTTGTTGCAACTGGCATTTGAAGCATCGCAGACAGGCGATCGTTCGACAACGCAAGTTGAAGCGCTTAACGATCAGTCGCGAATATTTTTTGAGTAGTAGTAATCCTGTCTAAATATGTCGCAGGTGGAAGAAATAGTTGGGTGTCTTTTCGACGGCGGCGTCGTGCTGCTGCCGACTGATACCGTCTACGGTCTGGCCGTGAATCCAAACTTTGACAAATCGATCGATCGCCTCTTCGCACTCAAACGACGCCCGCGAAATGTGAATCTCCCCATCATGGTCTGGTCGGATAGTGAACTCGAATCACTTGGCTTCGAAATCAGCGAATCGGCGCGACGCCTTTTGCGCTCGCCATTGATTCCCGGAAGTCTCACACTCGCAATGGGCTTCGGTTCGCGTCAAAGACCGGCGTGGCTCGAAGGCCGTGAAGAGGCTGCCGTCAGAATCCCAAATGACGAACTGCTGTTATCAGTGTTGCGCAAAACCGGACCGTTGCTCGTTACCAGTGCCAACGCGCACAGCGCGGGCACGCCCGACAACGTCGCGGAGATCCTGGACCAACTCGATGGTGCCCCGGATCTCTGGATCGACGGAGGCATCTTGAAGACGACAGCTTCTACCCTCGTCAACTGTCGTGTTGACCCACCGGCAATCGAACGCGTTGGTGTAGTGCCGGAATCTGAAGTGCTCAGGTATTTAAATGAGTAAAGATTTGATCCTTGGTATCGAGTCGTCATGCGACGACACGGCGGCTGCGGTTGTCGACCGCGATGGCAATGTCCTCTCGTCGATCATCGCCAGCCAAACGCACATTCACGCGCACTGGGGCGGCGTTTATCCGGAGTTTGCCAGCCGAGCGCACGCCCTCACTGTCATCCCGACGATCCAAACCGCGCTCGAAGAAGCAAATGTTAAAGGTCCTGATCTGAAAGCCATCGGGGTGACGCGTGGACCGGGATTGATCGGATCGCTAATCGTTGGCGTGAATACTGCGGCAGGTTTGGGATTGGGTTGGAATGTACCGGTGCTGGGAATCAATCATTTGCGCGGGCATCTTCGCAGCGCGGATCTGGTTGAAAAAAGAGTGGAGCTTCCGGCAATCGTGCTGCTCGTCTCAGGCGGACATACATTTCTGGCGCTCATGGAGAGTTTAACGTCGATTCAGTTACTGGGATCGACGCGTGATGATTCAGTCGGCGAGGCGTACGATAAAGTTGCGCGGCTTCTCGGGCTCGGGTATCCGGGTGGTCCAGTGGTCGATAAACTGGCTAAGACCGGGAAACCATCGATTCCGTTTCCGCGGCCGATGCTGAACGAGGGATTTGAGTTTTCGTTTTCCGGATTGAAATCGGCGGTGGGAAGATTTCTGGATAAGAATCCGGATGTGGACCATGCGGATGTGGCGGCGTCGTTTGTGAGTGCGTGCATGGAGATCTTGCTCACGAAATGCAAGCGAGCGGTGGAGGAATATCCGGCCGAATGTCTGGTGGTTGTAGGCGGTGTGGCAGCGAGCCCGCAGTTGCGTGAGGGAGCGGCTGAGCTTTGCGATCGTATGGGAGTGAAGCTTTGTTTGCCGCCGTTGAAGTGGTCAACGGATAATGCGGCGATGATCGGGTTGGCGGCTTGGGATTATCTGAATGCGGGAGTGATGCCGGAGCTGGCGGCGACGGCGTCGTTGAAGATTACGGAGTTTTAGAAGCAGTTTCACGCAAAGACGCAAAGTAAAAAAGCAAAGACGCAAAGAAAACCACTTGGCGTTTCTTTGCGTCTTTGCGTCTTTGCGTCTTTGCGTGGTAACTGCTTTATCGGCTCAGGTTCTTCACAAATCCCCAGTCGCCACTCGCATTCACCTGAATATTATTCACATTCTTCCGCGCGATGATGATGTTTGACTGGTACCACATCGGAAACACCGGCACGTCGCGGCTTACGATCGCCTGAATCTGCTTATAAAGCTCCACGGCTTTTTGCCGGTCAAACGTGTTCACCGCTTCATCAAGCAACTTGTCGAGCTCGGGATTGTTGTAGCGGCTGCGATTGCGCGCCGCGCGATCTGCCGTCGGTATCTCGGAGGTTGCGAAAAGATCCTTGTAGAAGATCGGATCCTGATTGCCGCCAACCCACTGCGTGTAGCCGATCTGGAAGTTGCCTCTCCGCAGTTCATCAAGCAAGGTGTTCTGTTCCGGCGTCTGGATCTCAACCGGAATTCCGACCTGTTTCAGGTAATTTTGAATTACACCCGCGTATTGCCGCCCCGAGATACTGCTTCCCGAAAGTTTATAAACAATCGGTTTGTCAAAACGCATTTTTGGACCATCGCCATCAGGATCGCGGAAGCCCGCTTCGTCTAACAGCTTCTTCGCGAGGGCCGGATCAAACGCGTAAGTTTGGCCCGAAGAATACGACCACGATTCTTCGGGAATAATCGAATGCGCGATCTTGCCAAATCCGAGTAACAGATCCCTGATTAAACTCTCGCGATCGATCGCATGTGCGATCGCCTGACGCACTTTTACGTTATCGAGCGGCGCAGATGAGGTGTTGATAGTCAACAGCACCACATTCGAACCCGGAAAGCTCTTCACTTGCAGATCCGGAATCTGTTCGAGCCGCTTTACTGCGTCAGGTGAAAGACTTGTCGGCAGCGGCGCGATATCAACTCGGCCCGACTGCAGTTCCGACTGCAGCGCATTCATATCCGAAACCACGCGCACTCGCACGGCTTGCAGCTTAGGCGCGCCTTCCCAATATTCCGAAAAGCCCTCCAAATCACAAACCTGCTGCGCGTTGTCGTAACTGATAAACTTGAATGGACCACTGCCCAGCGGATGTGTCTTCTGCGACTCGTAACTGTCTTTTGGAATGACGGGAACCGGCACCAGGTTCGAGAGCAATCCGACCCACGGCTTCGTCAGCGTAACCACCACCGTGCGCGCGTCAGGCGCCTCAACGCTTTTTATGTAACTGCGCTTCTCGGCGCCGGAGCCTTCATAAAAACTTGCAGACTTCGCAAAACTGCTCGAGAAAAGCAGGTCCAGCGTGTACTTCACGTCCGCGGAAGTCATCGCGTTGCCGTTGTGAAACTTGACGCCGTCGCGCAGGGCGAAGGTGTAGGTCAGGCCGTCGTCCGAACGCTTGATGTCTGACGCCAGTTCACCTGAGTAGTCAAACTTCTCATCCTTCTTAACGAGGGTGTTGAAGATCAGCGTTCGCACTCGTTCTGCTGCTGCTTCAACGGCCGGCGCGCCAATCGGATCGAGCGAGCGAATGTTATCTCCCAACGCGATCACAAAAGTGTTGTCGCTACGCGTGCGGCAACCCGGCGGAAACAGTAACAAAACAGTCAGTAGAACCAGCAGGATAAGCTTGCCCTTGCTCACTTAACAGTGCCTCCATAGGTGTAGTTCAGCTTGGAATTGAGTTTGAGAATTTCGTCTGCCAAAGATTGAACACACGTTAAATCGAGTGGCAATGGCGGCGCCAAAATCGCTTTCGTTTTGGCGATGCGTTTGAGCGACTCACGAATTCGGTCTTGCGAGAGCGTGCCGTTTTGGGCTGCCTCGAGCAGGCCGTGATAGCCGCGCCGTATCTTTTCCGGCGATGCGCAGATGAGCAGCATGTCTTCGCCGGCTAATGACGCGCGCACGGCGGCATCTTCAATTTTGCAGTGACGCGAGATTGCTCCCATTTCCAGATCGTCAGTGACGACGAGATGTTTGTAGCCGAGCTCTTCGCGCAGCAAACGGGTAACGATGTTGTAGTTCAACGAAGCCGGTTCGAGTAAACCGCCGGTGACTTCTTCTCGAATATCGATGTTTGGAAAGCCCCCATGACTGACCATCACACATTGCACGCGATCGTCGCGCCGTTGGAAGAGTTCGATATACGGCGCGAGATCCTGCGCAATCAGATCGTCATGAGAAAGTCGCACGACCGGCATTTCCTCATGTGAATCCACCTCGCCGGCGCCAATTCCCGGAAAATGTTTCAGACAACCGAGGATCCCTGTGCCCTGCAGCCCGCGCATATAGACGGTGGTGTAGCCGAGTACTTCGCCAGGGGAACGCCCGAACGAACGCGAATAGAGACCGTTCGAAAGCAGATCGCGATCGTCGGTCATGATCGACATCACCGGCGCGAAGTTGATATTGAACCCGAGCATGCGCAGCACTTCACCGGTGACTCTTCCGAGCGTTCGCGCCGCCGCGAGGTCGCCATGTTGGCGAATAGTGCGCGCGGAAGGCATCGGGGTGAAAATACGGCGCAGACGGTCGACCAGGCCGCCTTCCTGATCGATGCCAAATAACGGCGGTGTCGGTAGTAATTCGCGAACGCCGTCGGTCAGATTTCGCAGTTGTTCGGGCGAAGCGACGTTGCGACCGAAGATGATGACGCCACCCGGTTTAACCTCTTCAATTAAGGCGCGCGATTCGGCGTCCAGCTCAGTGCCGGGAAGACCGATGAAGAGAAATTGTCCGACTTGTTGTTCGACGGGAAGCGCGTAAAGATTTTCTGGCTGCATCGGATTGCGAGTTTAGCATTTTAGCCACCAAGAATCACAAAAAGCACAGGAGTTGATCAAAATGAAAGTGCTGACTCTGGTTGTGGTGTTGGATCGACCTTGCAGTTTTTGCTTCTTTGTGGCTTGTGGAGTGTAGTATAACCCTCACATGCCGCACGAGATCACCGATCGGGGTCGCGTTGTTGATGCTGTACATAATCTCGCACTTACCGCCGAACTTTTCGAAGAACAAAACGGCAAACAAAAATACGCGACTGACCTAGAAGTAATCGTCCAGGGACGCGACTACGCCAACGGCAAGCGCGTTGGGCCATACGTGCGTCTGCTCGCTTACGATGGCGGCGAAGTGATCATGTCGGAAGGTGTTTGGGGCGGCAACACTTTCTACATTGCGGTCGAAGGCACGCTGGATGTTTACGTTCGCGACCCGGCCGGCCAGCGGAAAATAAACCAGCTCGAACCCGGAGCGCTTTTTGGTGAAATGGCGTTGCTTGCCGGTATCGAACGCAATGCAACCGTTTCCGTCCCCGCTAATCAAACCGCGGTCGTCCTGGAAGTGACGCGACCCGCACTGCGCCTCCTGCGTAAGCTCAACACTTTCGGCAATATTCTCGATGAGACCTATCGCGAGCACGGTGTCGGTCGCCTAATTGAAGACATCGCGCGAGTAAGCGGGAAGCCGTTAAGCGAATCGCTGGCCCAGGAACTGGGCCGCACTGCGCGCTTCATGGTCTATGGCAAGAATCACGTCCTGTGTCAGGAAGACGAACCGATCGATCGCATCATCCTGATCAAAAGCGGATGGGTGCGGCGTTCGCATGGTCTGCCTTTTCACGCCGCCTCGCCGGAAGTTGTTCTCGGAATGGATGAATCCATCGGGGTGGATTTTCTTGGTGGCGGAAACTGCCTCGGGCTGGAAGGTGTCACTCAGCCGTACGTCTGGAGATTTCGGGCCAGCGTGATGGCCCGTACGGAAGTGCTTGAGGTTCCGCTTGATCTTTTCTCGACCGATCCAAACCTTCGTAAACAACTTGCAGACGTCTTCGCGCCGCTTGCGAATACCGGCAGTTCATTACCACTGACAATCGAAGCGGTTCCCGACTTGAACGCTTTAAAAGCAGCGGAAGAAGAGATTGTCACCGGGATCATCGACGGCACAAACGTCCTGGTGATGGACATGGACCTCTGTATCAGGTGCGGCAACTGTTCGCTTGCCTGTCACAAGGTTCATGGCCAGTCGCGTTTGTTGCGTCGCGGAATTCAGATCGAGCGCCCGGTAGCGATCGGCAAGAAGCGATTGCAGCATGCGTTGATACCGCATGTTTGTATGCACTGCGCGGACCCCGAATGTATGACCGGCTGTCCCACGGGTTCGATCTTTCGCGATCCGGTGGGCCATATCGATATCGATCCGCATACGTGTATCGGCTGTTTCGATTGCGCCACGCAATGTCCTTACGACGCAATCACGATGGTGCCGCGCACGCCCCCGCCGCAGCCTACGGGACTCAAATCGGTCCTGACAACAGCATTTAGTTTTCATCACGATCGCCCGGCAAATCCGGAAGCTACCGACGATCCGGTAGCAATCAAGTGCAACCTGTGTGAATCGACGCCGCTCAACCCGAAAGGAGCGCGGCGTAAGGCTTATTCGTGTGAAGAAAACTGTCCCACGGGCGCACTAGTGCGTGTGGATCCGATTGAATATTTCAACGAAATTGGACCAGCCGAGAGCTTTGTTTTTCGGGATCAAACTCACGCGGTCGGTCGCAACATTCATAAGAGCGATCCATTGGCGCGAACCTGGCACATTGGCGGGATCGTGGCCACGATTCTCGCTGCCATCGCGATCGGCTGGGGATTGTATAAACATGGATTTGACGGAGTGCTGGCCGGCAGTTGGTTGACGATGCGTTGGCTCACGGGACTGGTTGGTCTGGTTGGAGTAGCGGTAGTGATGACGTATCCGTTTCGAAAGCAGGTGTATCGACGACGGGCCGGTGCGTTGCGCTACTGGATGTTGGCCCATGCGTACGTCGGAGTTATTGCGGGCGTCGTGTTGATGTTTCACTCGGGCACGCATACGGGTGGGCTGCTGACCAGCTTGTTGTATGTTGCATTTGATCTGGCGATCCTCTCCGGGTTGGTAGGGGTAGCGGCTTATCTAGTAGCGCCGCGCATCATGACGCGTATCGAAGGGGAGCCGCTGCTGGTTGAAGATCTCGAAGCGCGACGCGTTGAGTTACGAAAAGACACGCGCACAATCCTGGAGAAGAGTGAAGGCTGGTTGAAGGAAGAAATAGCTGAGCGTGTGTATCCGCGGTTTTTATCGTGGGGCTTTCTCTGGCGGCAGCTTTCACGACAAGAGGAGTTGAAGGCGTTGCTGGCCCAGGCGCGACAGGAGTTTAAAGACCGCACTACGAGATTGACGACGGATGAGGAGCGCGATCTGCTGATTGCGGCGGTGGAAACTGCGGTAACGTTGCGGCGTGTCGATGCATTGCTGGCGCTGCATTGGTTGCTGCGTTTCTGGATCCCGATGCACATCGCTGCTTCGGCGGTGATGCTCGGTTTGATGGTGGTCCATATCGTGCAAGTGGTGTTTTTTAGTGTGAGATAAAGATTTATTCTCGCAGCGACGCGGCGGCGCAACGACAAGTCATGATCCTGCGTTGCGCCGCTGCGCCGCCGTGAGAGAAAACCTGAATCGATGTCTGCCAAGAACAAATTCGTGGTGATTCGCGACGATCTGCCGGTTGATCCGGTGACGATCATCAGCGAAGGTCTGCTGATTGGCCGGTTGCTTCAGTGTGACTTACTGCTTAACCATCCGTCAGTCTCACGCGTGCAGGCAGGCATCAAGCAGATTGAAGACGACTATTATCTGTTTGCGCTGCGCCCCAAGAATCCTGTTTTTCTCAACGGCAAACCAGTCGAAGAAAACGAAGCGCTGGCCGCCGGCGACATTATCGAAGTTGGACCGTTTCATTTACAGATCGACTCGGCTGACGATGTGCTCATAATCCGCGTCGAAGTGCGAATCGGGATGAAGATGTCAGAGATCGACGTCAGCGATCCCGGACTCAGCACCGACAATCTGGTTGCTCCCACCGAAGGCAAAGCCAAGAAACCGCGCGCGGCCCCTATCGCAGGCACGAAGGCGCTCGATATCTTCTGGGACAAGCGTGTTCGTGAGGTAGGCAAGATGACGCGACCTTCGCCACTCTCTCCGAAGGGTGGTCGGCGCACCGGTAAAGCCCAGTTTCACTGGATTCCGACAAGCGATCTCATGTCGCGCTGGCCCATCGCTTTTTTCACCTGGGCTTTGCTGATTGTGACGCTGGTTTCAATTGCTGCTGCCTACGGTTATGCAAGTGCGTTTGCGCCGGCCCCGATCTCAAAAGCCCACGCGGCGACGCAGTTGAACATTGTTCCCGCGATCGCGGCCACTCCTAACTCAGGGTCGTGCACCAGTTGTCACTCGTTGAAAGGCGGTATGGACCAACGATGTGCCGCGTGTCATCAGACCGAGACGTTTGTAGCGACGATGATCAAGCCTCACGAAGCTGCGGGCATTGGTTGTGCTGATTGTCACGCCGAACATCAGGGCGCGGATTTTAGCGCGAAACAGGGTGCGCTCGCTTCGTGCACCTCATGTCATAACGACAGCCACCAGAACACGTATAACGGCCGCAAGGTTGGCACGCCACACGGCGGCACGTTTGGTTATCCGGTGGTGAATGGTTCGTGGAGCACGCGCTGGATCAGCGATGAGGAATGGGATTTACGTCAACTCGGGACTTCACGGCAAACGACCGACTCAGATGAGAAGTGGCGCAGCAACCAGTTTCACGCCCTGCACGATCAACGGGTGAAAATTGCGCCGGGGATGAAAGGCAATTCGTCCGGGCGTCTTTCGTGTTCGAGTTGCCACAACTCGTTCGATCCACCCGATCGAGAAACCCCAAAAACCACCTGTGCCAACTGCCACGTCACCGAAGGCCAGCCCAACTGCACCTCATGCCACGTCCAGCACATCAAAGACTCACGTCGCTGGAATGCGTCAATGCTTTAGCAAGAGATGTCGGCCACAGATTTACGCGGATAAACACGGATCTGAACAAAAGCATTTCTATTCTGATCCGTGTTTATCCGCGTAAATCTGTGGCTTAGCCTGCGGGTTTGTGGCAGGGGACGCAGTCGTTTGAGCCGGGGACTTTGCCTTTGAGTGCCGGGCGTGCGGCGATCGCCTTGTCGTGGCAGACGTTGCAGTTGAGATGATAGGCCACTTCATTGTTGAGCTTTGTGGCTGCGGGCTTGTCCGGATATTGGATCGCGGGCATCGGCGCGCTGTCGTCACCAGCTTGCAGATGACACGCGCGGCAACTCTTCACCGGTTTTGCATCAGCGGCTGCAAGCGATTCGGTGGTTAACAACACTGCACGTTCAGAAGTCTTCAGCGGCGCCTTCAAACTCGCGGCCGGTTGATCCGTGTGATGACATTCCACACACGTCAGCACACTTTGCCCGTCAGGACTGTACTTCTTGATCGAGTGGGTTTCGTGGTTGAAGGCAACTTCACCATACTTGTCTGACTGGCTGTCTTTACCGAGCACGACTTCCTTCGGCTGAGTCTTGCTCTCTTTAGTTTGTGTGACCAGGCCCACGCAGCCGAGCGCTAAAACCAGAATGACTATTAGTTTCATCAGCAATCCACGGATAACACAGATTTAGTTTATGAATCTTAGTTAGCCCCAGCTGAGCCTGTCAATTTTTTCTGCCCCATCTGTGTAATCTGTGATCACATGGGCATCCGAAAAGTTGGACCGGAGTGACAGCGCTTGCAGTCTTTGAACGCCAAATCGCCGCCAAACGATCTCCTTCCATTATGACAACTGGCACAGGTCATGCTGCGTGTGGTCACAAAGTGTTCGGAGGCGGCGGGTGAACTTACCTGGCGTGTTTGTGCCGCACCTGCTGTGACGCGATGGCAGTCAGCACAAGCGAGTCGTTCGCGGGTGCCGTGATCGGCATGGCTGAAGGAGTAACGATACGAGCGCGCGTTAGTCGGCGTCGGTCGATAGGATTTCTGATCGTGACAGACACCGCACGAGGCAAGCTCACGCCCGGCCGTCGATTTGCTCGAAGGTGTGTGGCAGGTGTAACACCCATTGTGGGCCGCGAGATTGGCGGGGATAGATAAGCCGGCTCCGCGTTGGATCGGAGTGGCGTGACATCCCGCGCAACCACGCTGTGGTCGAGCGGCGGCGCTCATGTGTTGCGCGTGATCAAACTTCACGTTGAATGGTTCATCAAAACTTGCAGGAAAATTTTTCAGAGGCGGATTGTTACCGCTGAGATCGGTGTGACAGATCTTGCACATCGGTATCTGCGGGGTCGTGAACTGGCTGCGATGGCAGTCAGTGCAGGCTTTGTGACCCGGGAAACGCGGCGTTGCAGTGTTGTCGGTGCGTTCGTGACAGGAGTTGCAGGACAGGGAACGGTGGCGTTCGGAAGTGTGGAGAAACTTTGAGTAGTCGCGCTGTGAGTCCTGTGCAGACGTGGCTTGGAAAAGAAAGACTACTCCCGCGGCGGCGCAAAGGCGCAGCGCAAGACGCAACGCGAATTCTTTGCGTTTACCGTTGCGCCGCTGCGCCGCCGCGAGAGGAAATTCTTCGATCATCGTATGTCCTTCCGCTTCAACGGCGGTCGCTCCGCGATCAGATAATGACTCGCCGGCGGATCGAGACTCCCGACGTTCGGCGCATGACAATAAACACACGTGAAACTCCGGTTCTTATCAATCGCCACCAACTCCTTATTCAAGTCCTGCCGCAACCCCTCCTTGTTATGACACTCCGTACACCCCGTGATCGGCACATCCGGCTTCAATCCCCGCAGCGATGCCGCTTTCGTGATGTTGATATGGCACGTCGTGCACTCCGCCACGTGCTGCTTTCTCTCGCCACCACCATCGTGAATGAACTTGCTCGAGATTCGTGCAGGCTCACCTTTGGCTGTGAAGGGTGTCGCCAGCTTGTGACACCCCTTACAGTCAGTTGCGACCGGTTTTTGCTCTTTCCAGTGACAGTTAAAACACGACGCATGATCGGTGGGCGACGCCTTGAATGTTGCGGTCCGTGGTCCATGACAGATCGTGCAGTTGTTATATCCCTGTGGCTTCGCATGCGAAAACCGCAGCATCGCAATCACATCCTGGTGCCGGTCATGCGGAAACTCGATCGTGAATTGCAGCCTCGACGCCGGATTCCGAAAAGCAAAACGCGCTTCATCACGCGGCGACGTCTTTGAGTGACACACCAAACAGATCGGCGGTCTCGCGCCCTTGAAAAACTGCGGCCGATGACAACTCACACATGCATCATGACTCGGGTAATCGGTAATATCCGGAAACGCCGATGCCTTGGTCCAGCCCGTCGTTGGTATCTTGTGACAAGTGCTACACGCACCTTGATGCTTCTGGGTCGCGTGAGAAAACTTCGAGTAGTCGATAGCGGCAGGCCTTTGTCCGGCCACGGACAGACACAGATAAACACAGATCAAGCAAAGAATGATTGATCTTGAAATGTGGACGCTCTTCACTCTTTAGATCTCAATCCGTTCATCATCCGTGTCAATCCGTGGCACAAACCGGCATTGGCTTCGAAACCCCAACACACTTCACATTCCGGTCTTTTGCATTCGAAACGAGATAAGGCTTCTCGGTAGCAAGATCTCCAGGCTTCACCTGCACTTCACAATTCCAGGTCACAAGCGTTTGACCTAACTCGGCCGGCACGAGGTTGGATAGCACATAACTTCCTGGTCCAAGATCCGTGAAGTACGCGGTGCCATTGCGATCGGTCATGACGGAGTGAACGGTGCCGCCTGACTGTTTCATCATTGCTTGCAGCACGCGTTGTCGATCGCGATAGAAACCATCGCGTACGTCAGCGATGAGATTGGTTGTCAGCCACTGCCGCGCTGTTTCATCGTTGCCAAACTCTTTCTGGCTTGCTGCAAACGCTGTCGCAAACTCAGGCACGGCTTTTGGACCAGTCAAAAACTCCGGTTCGACGTTGCGACAATAGACCGATTCGCAATCACTCTCTTTGAGCCAGTTAATCAGCGCGGTGCTCGCGCGCAGCCTCGTGTAGTAGCAATCTCGCGTGGTTGGCGGCTGGCGTTCCACAGCCTCGATCAAAGCGCGATGTTGTTCAAGTGTGCCGGGAATCAGGAAGAAACGTTTGCGAGCGAGTCCTCGCAAAGGCGCAGCCTCGTCTGCTTTTACACGCACGCGCAGTCGCAACACGCCCGTCTGGCGCGCAGGTGGCTCCTGCGTTTGCGCCAGCGCACACGTGATGGTTATCAGTATCGCGACAAAGACGAGCACTCGTTGCGGGGGTCTCATAGTGCGTTCGTAAACTACAGATTTGGACTACGTGGAAACTTCAGAAACGGCAGACGCACGCCGCGCACAAAAATTTGATCCGAACGAACTGCGGCTGGCGGCGAGAACCCATTCGCACCGGCGGCCGCAATTAGATCGTCCTGATCGATACCGTCGCCGCTGATTCCGATCGCTCCAACCAGCACACCATTTTTGTAAAGCGGAACGCTGCCGGCAAAGATCTGAATTCCGTTTGGCAGCGAGGGAATCGAGGTGCATGGAACTGGTGGTCCACCAATGGATGCCAGAAAATTTGTTCTCACAAGATCGAGCTGCAGGCCAACGTTAAATGGGCTCCAATCTGTTAAAGGTGTGCTCAATGGACCTGCAGCAGTGTTGTTGATGCCGTCCGGAAAAAACGGGCGGTGCAGAAAACCGATCGCGCGGTCACTGAATGCAAACGACCCGTCAAATCGCACTCCATCAGCCTGAGCGCGATCGACATACGATCCGAGGCCCGCCGCACGTAGTGCCGTTGCGGCGTTCGCGGTAGAGAAGAAGGCCGCGGTTCTCGCTTTTTGTACCGCAACATCGAATCCAAAAACCGGCGCATCCTGTTGACGGAACACACCCAGCACGGCTCCTGCTGTGTCCACAACAGCAATCGTCACGCGTGCGTTACTACCGAGTGGTTGCCTGATCGCCGCGCGCGTGATGTTTGATTGTTGCGCGGCTTTCGCGATGATTGTTCCCACTTCGCTGGCTGTTAGTGGATTGCCTGCTGGAGCGGTTCCGCCGATAAACGGAAAGAAACGTGGACTCACTTCACCTGCGATCCCGCCAACAACTTGTGGCACAAACTCCGAAGCGGGCGGCACGCCGCCTGGTCCAAAACCAAAGGTCGCCCCCGCGATACTGGCGGGCGTTGTCGATGCAGGCGGATTCGCCACGTTCGAAAACGGAAGTCGAATACCATCAACCAGAATCGTATCGCCACGAATTCCTACAGGCGTTTCAAAACCGCGAATGCCTGCCGCGGCGATCAGCTCTTCAAATGGTTGATCGTCGTCTGCAGGATTGCGATCGACGGTGTAAGTTCCATCGCCTTCGATCCCGATCGCGCCTGCCGGTAGACCGTTCTTGTAGATCGGTAAACCACCGGGATCGGCTGATAAACCGAGCCGCGCAGAAGGTCGCTTGATATCGGAACAAGGAAGAGAAGAGAACTGAACGCCGTAAAGTGGACCACCGGCGCGAAAGCTGATCCCGGGTGGAAAGTGTTCCTGAATAATGAACCCGGCGGTGCGCGTCGTGAAAGCGTTGCCGGTGGTGCTGAAGAACGCGGCTGTCGCCGCTTTTGCCGTCGCGGCGTCAGCGGATGAAACAACGCCACCTTCGAGTCCCTGGCCCAGCCGGCCGACGCTGCGAACAGTTGTGGTGGCAGGTGCGCCCGGCATCGCGAGGCTTCCCAGCATATTTCCTTCGCGATCGGTGACGATGATGTTTACGGCTCTTCCGAGTCCGGTGGCAGCGGATGCAGCTTGTTGGAGAATTGTTTGAACATCTGTTTGAACGAGATTTGTGGCAACTGTATCCGGAGGAGGGCTGAGCGCGCCGGGTGTCGGAACCGCGTTGATGTCGTCTGGTGGTCCATCGCCAACGTGACCAATACCAACACGCACTCGATTACTCTCCATGCCCTGATATCTGATTCGCACAAGCACATCGCCGATCTGAGGAAGGTTCGCCGACAAACGAACGACGAGCGAACTGGCCCACGGCTGATCCGGCACGGAACCGATGTGTTCAACCATTAGTGGATAGATCGTGCGGCTCACATCTTCGGCGTCGGCGGTCACGACGCTTGCCAACTCGCCTGGCTGTAACCTCAGGTTCATCGCGTAGATCGTGATGCGCGTGGACGTGTCAGAACCAAATCTAACCTCCACGTTTGGGCTGAATGGTTCACGCTGTCGCGTAACTGATTCGAACGCGATCGCGCGGGTGGAGTCAGGATGGCTGATCAGTATGGGTCGCGCTGTTTGCGCTCCGGCGTTGTCGAACTTAAGGAAGCTGGCCGCGATGAGCAGAAAAGCCAGCAGAAAGACTACCAGCCGCATGGCGCACACTTTAACACAAACACGA
Source organism: uncultured Acidobacteriota bacterium (assembly GCA_963708055.1). Lineage (GTDB taxonomy): Bacteria > Acidobacteriota > Blastocatellia > Pyrinomonadales > Pyrinomonadaceae > PSRF01. Next base: position 6,927,752 of record OY970193.1, read on the forward strand.
TCCACAGATTACGCCGATTTTTCGAGAGGGTGCTCCTTGGAGTGCAGCGGCTTGACGCCGCTTTGATATTGATGGCGCCAATCGATGACTAAAGCGCTGCCAAGGCACCGCACTCCAAGGAGGCGGCCTTTGTTAATTTGTGGACTAGTCGCGAGTCGTGTGTTACAACGCCACGAACGTGATACGTCGCACGGTCCAAACAACAGCGCTGACGTTTCTGTTGATCATGGCAACTGGCTTTTCTGTGCTTGCCCAACGGTCGGGTCAACTCAAAGGTGTAGTGCGCCCATCCGCCGGTGGACCAGCCGCGGGTGTCGTGGTGGTGGTTACGAATCAGGTTACGCGCGTCGTTCGGCGCGACCGCACCGAAGCCGATGGTAGTTATTCAATCTCGCTACCGGCCGGCGCGTATCGACTCAATCTGGACCAACCAAACACCGCGCAGTTTGATAAAGACAAGAATTATGGCGACTTTGCGATCGTTCGCGGCGACACGCTCGAGAATGTGATCATCGAGGCCGGCAAAGATACGGTCGTCGAGATCCCGATCGCTCCTTCGCAAACTGCTCCAGATTCACAACGACGCGATACTCCCGATCGCTGGCGCTTACAGTTTCCGGAATACGATCGCTACGGTGATCGCGGCGCGCGCGGTCGTGACATACCTTTTAAAAGGGTCGTTGGTGGGATCCTTACAATCAAAACGTCCTCAAAGGCGACTATCCTATCAAAGGCGACAAGCTGTTTTTGATTCTGAGCGCCGTGAGTTCGACGAATGTCGAGCAACGGCGTGCGCCGTCACCGTCAGACGTCAGCAGCGTCGATCCGGGGAGCGCTGAGTTCTTTGGCCGGCCTGAGCAGTTCGCCGCGAGTGAGACGTTGCAGTTTAGTTTCGAGCTATTCCACGGCGATACGGTCTTTAAGCCGCGCGATTGGGCCATCAAGATTTCTCCGACGTTCAGTGTGCCGAATTATCTCAACGCGCGTGAGAATGGCGTGGTCAATATCGACGTGCGACGCGGGACGAATCGCACGGATTGGCATGCTTCACTCGAAGAGGCTTTTGCTGAAGTAAAACTCGCCGATCTAAACGCCAATTACGACTTCGTATCGGTGCGCGCCGGTATCCAGCCTTTCGTTTCCGACTTTCGCGGCTTTATCTTTTCCGACAACAACCTTGGCGCGCGTGTATTTGGCGCGTTTGACAATAATCGTTATCAGTTTAACGGCGCTTACTTCTCGATGCTCGAGAAGGACACCAACAGCGGCCTGAACCGCTTCGATAAGCGTCATCAAAACGTTTACATCGCCAACATCTTTCGCCAGGATTTTATTCGCAAGGGTTATACGATCCAGGGAAGTTTTCACTACAACGACGATCGGCGGACAGTTGAGTTTGATCGCAACGGCTTTTTGGTGCGACCGGCGTTGGTTGGTGATGTCAGGCCCCATGCGGTGAAAGTTGCTTACCTGGGCGTGAGCGGCGACGGACATCTCGGCCGGCTCAATCTTTCGCACGCTTACTATTTCGTCTTCGGGCATGATGAACGCAACCCGATCGCTGGACGCCGCGTCGATGTGCGATCGAACATGGCGGCGGCAGAGCTTTCAGTTGATAAAGACTACCTTCGATTCAAAGGGTCGTTCCTCTGGGCGCAGGGTGATGGCAATCCAACTGACGAACGGGCGTCGGGATTCGATGCCATCTTCGACGATCCGAATTTTGTTGGTGGGCAGTTTTCTTTCTGGGTTCGAAATGGAATTCGGCTGACGCAGACGGGCGTGGGATTGGTCCAACCGAATAGTCTGTTGCCGAGTTTGCGCAGCAGTAAGATCCAGGGGCAGGCAAACTTCGTCAATCCCGGTATTTTCATTTACAACGGCGGCCTCGATGTTGAGGTTACGCAAAGGATCAAAGCGATAGTGAATGTGAATTACCTGCGCTTTCATCGCACCGAGCCGCTGGAATTGTTGTTGTTTCAGAATCGCATTCGCCACGACATCGGCTTTGATTACAGTTTAGGCGTAGCCTACCGGCCATTTTTGATCAACAACTTCACGTTGACTTTTGGCGGTTCGGCATTGCAAACGGGACGCGGCTTTCGCGACATCTTCACCGACGCCTCCCGCAACTGCCCACCGGGTGTCGAAGATTTTTGCGCACCCCCGGTGATCAGTCCGAAGAAAATGCTGTACACGTTGTTTGGCCAGATGAAGCTGGTATTTTAAGTAAAGGAGAAAGCCATGGATCCTCACCTGAATGAGCTTACTTATGAAACGATTGGGGCCGCAATTGAAGTACATCGACTGCTCGGACCGGGATTACTTGAGTCGAGCTATCGGGAGTGTTTATGTAGGGAACTATCGCTGAGAGGTATAAGCTTCCGCAGAGAGTTCGGAATTCCATTGCAATATAAGGGCATTCGGCTTGATTGTGGGTATCGGGCGGACTTGGTAATCAAGCAACTTGTCGTGGTGGAACTCAAAGCCGTAGACCAACTAACACCAGTTCATGATGCTCAACTGTTGACTTACTTGCGTGTGGGTGGGTGGAGAGTCGGGTTGCTAATTAATTTCAATGTTCTAGTTTTAAAAGACGGTATCCATCGAAGAGTTCTTTAATTCATCTCTGGCAACCTTTGTGTGCTCTGTGTCTCTGTGGTTAACGGAGTCTACGATACAACCACCACAGAGACACAGAGCACACAAAGGTTGCACAGAGAAGACAAAGCATGGTTCGAAATCTCCTAAATCTTACTGTCATTCTGCTTGGAGCGATTGTGATCTGTGTTTGTCCCAGATACGCGTCAACACAGGCGCCGGCGGTCAAAGTCGAGGGGTGTGTGTCGTGTCATGGGCAGATTGAGCCGATGCATAAGTATGGGACGACGGAGACGCTCGAGAAGTTGAAGGATGGGAAGGATGCGGTTGGGCTGAGTTGTACTGCTTGTCATGGTGGGAATCCGGTTGCCACCGTGAAGGATGAGGCTCATGTAAAGCCGAAGTTTCCGAGTGAGTGGCGGCGTGATGGAAAGTACACGGGCGCGAATCCGGAACGGTCCAACACGTTGCTGGCGCGCGAGAGTTGGGAGTTTGTGCGTTTTATTAATCCCGGCGACCTGCGTGTAGTGGGCAAGACGTGTGCGGGTTGTCATGATGTGGAATCGAAGAACGTCGGGCGCAGCATGATGACGCACGGGGCGATGCTGTGGGGCGCCGCGCTTTATAACAACGGCAGTTTTCATCTGAAAGATCCGCGATTTGGCGAGAGTTACGGTGAATCAGGTGCGGCGCAGACCTTGCTGCAAACGAGCACCGAAGAGGAGCGGCGGACAAAAGGATTTTTGAGCCTGCTTGATCCGGTTCCGCGATGGGAGATCTCGCAACCGGGAAATGTGCTGCGCGTTTTTGAGCGCGGCGGCAAACGCCGGCTTGAAGTTGGTCTACCTGACAAAGAAGAAGAGCCGGGCAAGCCCGATAAGGGTTTGAGCCCACGCGGTCTGGGCACGAACAACCGCACGGATCCGGTTTTTCTCGGAATACAAAAAACCCGTTTACTTGATCCGACCCTCAACTTTCTCGGCACAAACGATCATCCAGGTGACTATCGCTCCTCGGGTTGTTCTGCGTGTCACGTGATCTACGCAAACGATCGTGACCCGGCGCATTCCGCTTTCTACCAGCAATTCGGAAATCTCGGCTTCTCGCAAACTGCCGACGTCTCGATTCCTAAAAACGCATCCGGTCATCCGATCAAGCATCAATTCACGAGCCAGATTCCGACGTCGCAATGCATGGTCTGTCACATGCACCCGGGCACGAACATGGTCGCCAGTTATATGGGACTGACGTGGTGGGACAACGAAAGCGACGGCACGAAGATGTACCCGTCGAAACAACACAATCCCAGCCAGGATGAAGAGCAGGAGAAACTCGAGCGCAACCCGGAAGGCGCGAGTCTGCGTGGTCTCTGGTCCAACTTCGATTTCCTGAAAGACTCCGGTACACCCGTATTTAACGCGCTCTTGCGCAACACACAGTTTGCCGATTTTCACGGGCATGGCTGGCTGTTTCGCAAAGTCTTCAAACGCGATCGCAAGGGAAATCTGCTCGACGCTCAAGGAAACATCGTCGCGGCGAATGATCCGGCAAAGTTCAGCAAGGCAGTTCACCTGAACGACATTCACCTCGAACGCGGCATGCACTGCGTTGATTGTCACTTTCGCCAGGACTCACACGGCGACGGCAATCTTTATAACGAGCCGCGCGCCGCGATCGAAATCGCGTGCGAAGACTGTCATGGGACCATCAAGCAAAAGGCGACACTGTTTACTTCCGGACCGGCAGCCGCCGTTGCAACCGGAAATGCCGCCGAGCGACGCAAGACGCAGAATCAACCGCCTGCCGGTCAGGACATGACGCGCATACGCGTCCGCGATCCTGACGGGGCACGCATTCCGCTCTTCCAGCGCGTCACTCGCGATCGAAAACGTAAGGACGAAAAGGGCGTAGATGTCGATCTCAAGGTGGGCGACATCATGCAAAACTCAATGGTCGTGCCCGGACGCTGGTGGCGGGTTCCTCAAACACTCGACACTGTCACGACGGGCAGTCGCGATTACAACGAGCAGTCGCGTTACGCGAAAACAATTCGCAAAGACAATACGACCTGGGGCGACGTTCCCGCGGACGGCAATCAACTCGCGCATCGCGACGCCGATATGACCTGTGTGGCGTGTCATTCATCGTGGGTGACGAGCTGTTTTGGTTGTCATCTCTCGATGCAGGCGAATCGGAAGATGCCCAACCGTCACAATGAAGGCGGCAACACGCGCAACTTCACGCAGTACAACTTCCAGGTTTTGCGAGACGATATCTTCATGCTGGGTCGCGACGGAACGGTGACCGGAAACCGCGTCGCGCCGGTGCGATCGTCATCAGCCGTGTTGGTGAGCTCTCAGAATCAAAATCGCGAATGGATCTACTCGCAGCAACAGACAACCTCCGCGGAGGGTTATGCCGGGCAGGCTTTCAACACGCATGTGCCGCACACGGTTCGTTCAACTGAAACAAAGACGTGCAGCGACTGTCACGTTTCAGCGAAGAACGACAACAACGCCTGGTTGGCCCAGTTGATGTTGCAGGGAACAAACTTCGTCAACTTCATGGGGCGTTACGTTTACATCGCTGCCGGCCATTCACTGGACGTGGTTGTTGCCACGGAGCCGAGCGAACCGCAGGCTGTGTTTGGCAGCACGCTGCATCAGATCGCTTATCCATCAAACTTCGACCGGTTTGTTCGTGGCGGGAATGAGTTGAAAACGTTCTACGAGCATGTCGGAAATCCGCGTGTGCTGCAGGTGCAGTTACGTGGTGAATATGCGTACGTGGCAGCGGGTGAAGGTGGTTTGCGTGTTTACGATGTGGCGCAGATCGATCAGAAGGGATTCTCCGAGCGAATCGTGACCGCGCCTGTGTCGCGCTTTGGTCAGAAGTTTTGGGTCAAATCGAAATATGCGACGGCCGTGGCTGCACCGACAACGCTCGCGGTCGATCCCGCACGCACGCGATTGCCCGTCAATGAAGAACAACCGATTCATCCGCTTTACGCGTATCTCTACGTGGTTGATAAGTACGAAGGCCTGATACTCGTCAACGCAGCGACGCTCCTTGACGGCGATCCATTGAACAACTACTTGAAACGTTCGCTCACCTTCAACCCGGATGGCACGCTGAGTGATGCGAACAACATCGTCATCGCCGGCAATTACGCTTACATCACCACCGCTCGAGGTCTCGTTGTTATCAATATCAACGAGCCATTGAAGCCACGGGTCGTTTCGCGCATTAGCCTGAAAAATCCGAAGTCAGTGGCGATCCAATTTCGGTATGCGTTTCTTGTGGATGACGAGGGGTTGAAGGTTGTTGACGTAACTATGCCGGAGCAGGCGCGACTGGTTGAGGGAGCGTTTGTTCCGCTCGCACATGCGCACGATGTTTATGTTGCGCGCACGTATGCTTATGTGGCAAACGGAAACGAAGGCATCGCGATCATCGATGTGGAACAACCCGAACACCCGCGTCTCGATCAGATGTTCAACGCCGGCGGCAAGCTAAACGATGTGCACCAGGTGAAGGTCGCGATGACAAACGCGAGCTTGTTTGCCTACGTTGCTGACGGTCGGAATGGCATGCGTGTTTTGCAACTAACTTCACCGGAGACGATGCCGGAGTACGCCGGATTCAGCCCCCGACCCAGGCCGGTTTTAATCGCCACATTCAAAACCAAAGGCGAAGCGCTTGGGATCTCGAAGCCGCTGGATCGCGATCGCGCGGTTGATGAGAGCGGTAACCAGGTTTCTGTGTTTGGTCGTCGCGGGGCCAGGCCGTTTAACTATCAGGAGATGCTCCGCATGTTGCGGACGAATGATGGAAAAGGTGACTGGTTCCGGGTTAATGATCGACCAGAAAAACTTAGCCACAGATGACACGGATTGTAAATCCGGATTTTTATCCGTGTTTATCTGTGGCTACATGAGCTGCTGCTTTAAACGCATCAAGAGTTCTTTGGCTTCGTCCGCGCTGATTGAGTTTGAGGTAGCGCGGATGTCGTCGATCACGCGTTGATTGGCGAGATCGAAGAGGGAGGCTTGGGCGGCGGCCTTTCGACGTCCGGCTTTTCCGAGGGCGCCGTTTCCATCCTCCGCAAAGACGTCCAGTTCGTAACGTTCCAAACGCGCCAACACCTCACGCGCATTAGTTAGAACTGCCGGAGGCAATCCCGCCAGGCGCGCGACTTCAATGCCATAAGATTTCGAAGCACGGCCGCGTTCGAGACGGTGAAGAAATATGACTTCGCCTTCGCGTTCGGTCGCGGTGATCTGGTAATTCTGCGCACCCGGCAATCGCTCGGCGAGTTCGGTTAACTCGTGATAATGAGTCGCAAACAATGTCTTCGCGGCGTGATCCGCGGAGTTGTGCAGATACTCAGCCACTGCCCAGGCGATTGATAGTCCATCAAAAGTTGCTGTGCCGCGTCCAATCTCGTCGAGCAAAACCAGTGAACGTGGCGTCGCGCTGTGCAGAATCGCCGCCGTCTCCGTCATCTCGACCATGAACGTGGAGCGCCCGCGGGTCAGATCGTCTGATGCGCCCACCCTGGTCCATATCCGATCCAGTAAAGGCAGACGCGCGCGTTCGGCGGGAACAAAGCATCCCGTTTGAGCGAGGATGCAGATGATCGCTGTCTGGCGCAGCACGGTGCTTTTGCCGCCCATGTTTGGCCCAGTGATGATCAGCAACCGATCAGTCGAGTTGTTGAGAAAGATGCTGTTGGGAACGAATGGTTCATCGATGAACGCTTCGATTACCGGATGGCGTCCCTGGATGATCTCGAGATCATCCGAATCGTGCAGGCCTGGTCTTGTATAACGACGGCGCGCAGCAGTTTCTGCTGACGACGCAAGCACGTCGAGCGCCGCGAGAGCACGCGCGGTCATTTGAATGCGTTTTGTTTCGGCGGCGATTTGGCGGCAGACGTCGGTAAAGAGTTCCGTTTCCACTTGAACGATGCGTTCTTCGGCGCCGAGGACCTTCTTTTCCCAATCACGTAGCTCTGGAGTCGTGAAGCGTTCCGCGTTCGCGAGTGTTTGCCGCCGTTCATATTCAGCCGGAACGCGCGCCGCATTGGCTTTCGAAACCTCGATGAAGTATCCGAAGACGCCGTTAAAACGGATGCGCAGATTGTTTATGCCGCTGCGACTGCGTTCAGTGGCTTCAAGCGTAGCGATGATCTGTTTTGCATTGCGGCTGGTTGAACGCAGCTCGTCCAATTCAGCCGAGTAACCGGTGCGAATCGTGTCGCCGTCACTTACTTTGACCGGTGGATCGTCGTTGATCGCGCGCGTTACGAGATCGCGGATATCCGGAAGTTCGTCAGTGTTTTCGAACAGGATTTCCAGCAGTGAAGCATCGGCATCGCGCAATACTTCGCGAATCAACGGCACCTGGTTTAGCGAACGCAGCATCGCGCAAAGATCGCGCGGCGTGGCGGAGCCTAAACTAATGCGACCAACCACACGTTCCAGATCCGAAACTTCTTTCAACAGCGTTCGCAGTTGATCTCGCTTACGCTGTGCGCCAAACAGTTCTTCGACAGCAGCCAGCCGGGCTTCGACCTCGCCTCGTTTCACACACGGCCGCAACAGCCACGCGCGCAGCAATCGTGCGCCCATGCCGGTGACAGTCTCGTCGATCACCTGCAACAACGATCTGCCACTGCCGCCTGCGAGCGACTCGACGAGCTCGAGATTTCGCACCGTAACGCTGTCGAGTACGAGATGATCCTGAGGTTCGAAGTAAACGAGATCGGTTACGTGTTCGGCGGCGGCGCGCTGCGTATCGCGTGCGTAGCGGAGGCATGCGCCGGCAGCGCGAATCGCTTCGTCCTTTCGAGTAAGGCCATAACCATCGAGTGTTTTGACTTTGAAATGATCGAGCAGCAGCGTCGCACAATCGTCTTTTTGCCATTGCCAGTCTTCGATTGGCGTTAGCGTTGCGGCGAAACCGTATTCATGAGCAGAGACTGACGGTTCAGTCGGGCTGTCGTCTTCGAGTGGTAATACGGCCGTTTGAACTTTTCCTGACAGACTGGCTTTAACCAGTGCACCAAGCGAAGCAGGGAAGAGCAACTCGCGCGGCCCGTATGATTCGAGCGCCGCGCGTATCCGTGTCCACGAATCACGACCGGCTTCCTGCGTGACGCGAAACTCACCCGTCGAGATATCCAGAAACGCTGCACCAATCGTTTCGCCGGCACTGCAAACTGCCGCCAGAAACACCGGTTCGCGTGCGTCGAGCAACTGCGGATCGATCGGTGTTCCGGGAGTGACGATACGCACGACTTCACGGCGCACGAGTTTCTTCGTCTTTCCCGCTTCCTCGGTCTGTTCACAAATTGCGACGCGATAACCTTTGCGCACGAGTCGCGCGATGTAGTTTGCGGCCGAGTGATGAGGCACACCGCACATCGGAATCGGATTGCCGCTTTCTTTCCCGCGTGCAGTGAGAGTAATTTGCAGCTCGCGCGAGCCGGTCACGGCGTCGTCAAAAAACAACTCGTAAAAGTCGCCGAGACGAAAAAACAGCAGTGTTCCGGGATGTTGCTGCTTCAGTTCCTGGTACTGACGCAGCATAGGCGTTGGATTGGACTGATTCATATGTGAGCTGGCCGCACAGATTAACACAGATGGGGCGCCTCCTTGGAGTGCGGTGCCTTGGCACCGCTTTGGTCGTCGATTGGCGCCATCAATACCAAAGCGGCGTCAAGCCGCTGCACTCCAAGGAGGCGCCAAATTAACTCATGAGCCTAATCGGCGTGTGAATCCCGGACAGATCTGTGGTAAAACTTCCCGGCGTGGAATTTCTGACCAACTCTCTAAAAGAACACCTGGCAACAATTCAAAACCTCCTGGATTCATCCCTTCCAGAGATCGAACAATCCGGTCGAATGATCTGTGAAGCACTTGCAGGCGGAAGAAAGATTTTGCTTTGCGGCAACGGTGGTAGTGCAGCCGATGCCCAACACATCGCTGCCGAGCTCGTCGGTTGTTATGAAAAGCAGCGGCGCTCATGGCCGGCCATCGCGCTTACAACCGACACGTCGGCATTGACTGCGGTGAGCAACGATCTTGGATATCAGGAAGTGTTTGCTCGGCAAGTTGCCGGGCTGGCTCAGGCTGGAGATGTGTTGATCGCAATCAGCACGAGTGGAAAATCGCAGAACGTCTTAAGAGCGGTTGAGCAGGCGCGCGAGTTAGGCTGTAAAACGATCGCGTTAACCGGCGCGACTGCCGATCCGCTCGGCTCACTTTGCGATATTGGCGTTGCTGTTCCGTCTCGCCGCACCTCGCGCGTTCAGGAAGGTCATATAACTATAGGACACCTCTGGTGTGAGATGGTCGATCACGTTTCGTGAACAAATACTTTTGTCATTAATAAACTTGACACTGGCAATTTAACTAATTAGGCTCTTGATGCACTTCCAATTGGGGTCCTTTGGATTGCGCGGAGCTTCCCGACACGCGTCGCCGTCTGTGATTCACTGAGACATAGATGTTTCTTAAGAATTTCCTAACTCCACGACAGAAATCCAACTCCGCCCACTCTCTAAAATTAGTAGCGCTGAGTCACACCCCCGTCGCTTACGTAGTCAGATCGTAGCTTCGGGAATGGGGAGTTCTGTCCGTTTTGACAACTGGATGCTGCCTCGCAAGAGAGGCTTCCCCACGGGGTTTCTGTGTGTGGCCGCTTCCGCTTTTCGGTAACAAGGATCAACACGCAAGGGTAGAGGTGTATTTGAAATGAGCACTAATCGTCCGGCAGTCGTAAACAAGAAAAAGAGGCGCAAAAAGAAAACAGCGCTCGTCGTCTGCCGCGATCGGAAGCAGTTTTGGACTACACAAACTCAGTTTTGGCAGTGGGTGCGTGAGGGCGTCGTGGTAAAGACGGGTGAACAGCCGTTAACCGGAAAATTCCATCGCGAGCATGAAGAGCTGCTGGTGTTGTTGAGTAACACCGTCTTGAATCTGGCCCATCCGAATCACATGAGGGAAGCGTTGTTATCCAGACGCATTGGAATGTCAGGTAAATGAGCCCACAGATTATACGGATTTTAAATCCGGATTTTTATCCGTTTTATCCGTGGCTAATATAACTAGCATGACGCGATTATTACTTGCATTTGGTTTGCTGTCATTCGCTGTTTACGCGCAGCAGCCTAACGACGATCGGTATCGGATCGGCGCTGGAGATGTGCTCGACATCCGCATCTACAACCGCCCGCAGCTATCACGCGACGCAGTTCGGGTTGAAGGCAACGGCATGATTCGTATGCCTCTGCTCGATACGGAAATCAAAGCAGCGTGTTTGACGGAAGGCGAGCTGGCGAAAGAGATCTCCACGCGTTATTTGAAATACTACAAAAACCTTCAGGTCGATGTATTCATCAAGGAATATCACTCGCGTCAGGTGGCAGTCATCGGCGCCGTCAACGATCAGAGCCGTTTTGAATTGCAACGACGTGTTCGCCTGCTCGAGTTGTTGACTTACGCGAAGGGCCCATCACCGCGAGCCGGCCAGACGATCAATATCGTTCACTCAACCTCGTCGTCACCATGCAAACAGACTGACGAAAATGACGCGTCATCGGCTTTCACGAGCTACAAACTCAGCGACGTTCTCCAGGGCGATCCAAAATCAAATCCCTATCTTGAAGCGGGCGACATTGTGACGTTACCTGAAGCGGATCAGGTTTACATTGTCGGAAACGTCTTTATGCCTTTGACGATCGCGCTGAAGGAACCGATCACGCTCACGCGCGCGATTGCGATGGCAGGCGGTCTGAAGCAAGACACTCGCAAAGACAAGATCCGCATTCTTCGTCAGGAGCCCGGAACCACAATTCGAAAAGAGATCACCGTAGATCTTTCCGCAATTGAAAAGAAGCGTTCGGAAGATCTGGCGCTCGCTCCGAACGACATTATCGACGTACCCACATCGGCAGGAAAGAGTTTCCTGCGAAGTTTGGTCCAGGGCGTCGTGCCTGGCGTGGGCCAATTACCTGTGCGTGTTGTTCCTTAAAGAGTTTTTTAGCCACAGATAAACTCAGATGCACACAGATCAGAAAAACAAAAAAGAAATTCCGATCCGCGTTTATCCGCGTTCATCTGTGGCTAAAAAATATTGATGATGAAACCACCTAACGAGCTTGCAAAGCGAGACGCCACGCCGGGAGCACTCGATCGGCCCATAGAGCCACCGCAGTCATATAACTACGGTGTCGATCCGAATGCCGACAACGAAGTTCACCTGCTCGATTACTGGCGCGCGATTCGCAAACGTCTCTGGCTCGTCTTAGGTATCGTTGCGTTAGTGACGATGCTGGCGGTGGTTTATGTCGCACGTAAGCCTGATTTCTACGAGGCACAGGCGCGGGTACAAGTTGATCTTGAAGACACCGGCACGCTGACTAACAGCACGCGTCCGCTTTATGGTCCCGCCGACGATCCGATCTATTTCAACACGCAGCTTCAGATTCTGATCAGCCCCGGGTTGATGCGAAGGGTGGTACGCACCCTCGATCTCGAACACAATCCCGACTTCTTCAAAGGCAATCCGGCCCAACGACAGTCAACCTGGCAAACGATGCTGCGGATGGTTGGACTGGGAAGCAAGCCGCAGAATAACGAAATCAAACAGCCGGATCAGTTGCCGCTGACAACCAGCGTGGCGGCGGCAAGCTCCCGTGAAGATCTAAACGAAGCGAAGCGTCTCGCGCCCTACGTCAACACTATTCTGAGCGGTTTGAAAGTCGATCCGGTTAAGGAAACGCGCGGTTACTACAAAGAAACACGCCTCATCGACGTCAAGTTTACGCACACCGATCCGGTGGTGGCGGAAAAAGTTGTCAATGCAATTGCCGAAACGTACGTTCTCTCCAATCTCGAAAAGCGAACCGAAGCCAACAGCACTACCGGCGACTTTCTGCAGAAGCGCATCGCTGAGCTACAACAACAGATTCGCACCGCTGAAGAACGACTCGTTAATTACGCGAGAAACAATCAGATCATCTCGCTCGATCCCAACCAGAACACCGTTGTCGAACGTTTGGCCGGTTTGAATCGGCAACTGCTCGAGGCGGAAAACGATCGCAAAACCGCCGAGGCTGCTTACAACGCCGCGAAAGTTCCCGAAGCTGCGAGTGCGCTTGCAGACGATAACGCCAAACAAAACAACGAAATCGAAGCCAAGCTGATCGAACTGCGACAAAAGCGCGCTTTGTTGCTCGTCGATGCGACTGAAGAAGCGCCGGAAGTAAAGGAAGTCGATGAGCAGATCACCGAGCTCGATAAACAATTGAAAGATTTGCGCAGCCGCAAGTCGGCGACGTTGTTGACTAACCTCAACACTCGTTATCAACAAACGCTCGAGCGCGAAAATTCTCTACGCAGGGCCTTCGACCAACAACGCGCGCAGACGCTCTCGCAGAACGAAGCGGCGATCAACTACCGCATCATTCAACAGGAGATCGAAACCAACAAATCGCTGCTGAATGGTCTGCTCCAGGGCGCCAAGGAGAACGACGTTGTGCTTGCCGGCAAGCCCAACAACATCTCAATAGTTGATTACGCGCTCACGCCTGACACGCCGGTTGGTCCAAATCGCACTCGCACCGTGATCGCTGCATTTGTCCTTTCAATCGGTTTGGGACTCGGACTCGCGCTGTTCTTCGAGTATCTCGACGACACGGTTCATTCGACTGAAGAAGTTGAACGTATGCTTCATTTGCCGGCCCTGGCAGTTATTCCCTCTGTCGGCAGTGCCGTGCGACGTCGTGTGTTGCCGGGTATTTCAAAAACCACCGCGCTTCAGAAACAAACTGCAAACGGCAACGGCAAGTCCGAATTGTTGATGAATGTCGACAGCCGATCGCCGCTGGCCGAAGCTTATCGACATTTGCGTACTTCGGTTTTGCTTTCAACCGCCGGACGCGCGCCAAAATCACTGCTGGTTACTTCGAGCTTGCCAGGTGAAGGAAAGACGACGACTGCCGTCAACACTGCGATGAGTTTGGCGCAGACTGGAGCAAGCGTCGTGATCATCGATGCCGATATGCGCCGCCCACGTTTGCAATCAATTTTCGACATGCGTGGTACCGAAGGGCTGAGTTCGATTCTTTCCAGCGAAGTTTCGGAGAACGATATGCTGGCGATTGTCAGACACGACGAAGAGAGCGGCCTCAGCGTTCTCACTTCTGGTCCAATCCCACCGAACCCCGCGGAATTGCTCGGCTCTGATCAGATGCGCCGGTTACTTGCGGCTTTACAGGCAAACTACACGCACGTAGTGGTCGATTCGCCGCCGATTAGCTCGTTCACAGATGGCGTGTTGATCTCGACGATGGTTGATGGCGTGTTGCTGGTGGTCCATGGCGGCAAGAGTTCGCGCCATATTGTGCGACGTTCGAAGCAGTTGTTGAGCGACGTCGGCGCGAAGATCTTTGGCGTCGTGCTGAACAACGTCAACCTTCAGTCGCACGACTATTACTACTACCAGAGTTATTACGGGCAGAAATATTACGAGAAGGAAGCCTGAAGTAATGTAGATGCCGGATCTCGCCATCCGCTGTCAAAATCTAAGTAAGCAATACCGGATCGGATCTCCAGAGACCTACAAAACGCTGCGAGACACGATCGCCAACACCGCTCTCGCTCCTTTCCGCCGTTCCCACAACTCGCAAAACGGGCACCGACACATCTGGGCCCTGCATGATGTCACGTTTGAAATTCAACGCGGTGAAGTTGTGGGCATTATTGGACTCAACGGAGCAGGGAAGAGCACGCTGTTGAAGATACTCTCCCGCATCACTGGTCCAACACGCGGAACAGCGCAGATTTACGGGCGTGTCGGTTCGTTGCTAGAGGTTGGCACCGGCTTTCATCCCGAGCTTACCGGACGCGACAATATTTATCTCAACGGCGCGATTCTCGGCATGCGCAAGACTGAGATCGATCGCAAGTTTGATGAGATTGTCGCCTTCGCTGAAGTTGAGAAGTTTCTCGATACGCCCGTCAAACGTTACTCGAGTGGGATGTACGTGCGGCTCGCCTTCGGTGTAGCGGCGCATCTGGAAACGGAAGTGCTGCTGGTTGATGAAGTCCTGGCGGTCGGCGATGCGCAGTTTCAAAAAAAATGTTTTGAGAAGATGCGCGATATCGGAGTTCAGGGACGAACGATCCTGTTTGTCAGTCACAACATGTCGGCGATTCGAAGTATTTGCAGGCAGGCGCTGATCATCGAAAAGGGCATAGTGGTGGCCCAGGGCGAGATCGATCAAACTGTCGATCAGTATTTATCGCGGGTTAACGCTTCTTTGACGTCGGGCACGACCGTTGAAACAAACACGTTCTCAGTTACCGCGGTTGAAGTGATTTCTGCTTCGGGACCAGTGGTGAAGACCTTTGATCCGGTAGAGGTGAGGGTTCGGTTTGTGCCCAAAACTGAGATTAAAGATCCGGGGCTTTATGTTTCGATCCTGACAATGGACTCGCGGCGTCTGACTGGCCTGGACTTGAAAGACTTCATAACCACGGCTCCTTTACCGGCAGGAGAACCGGCCGAGCTCGGATTCACAATCGAAGCGTTGCCGTTGTTGCCCGGCACTTATCAGTTGGAAGTACATTTAAAGGACCTGTCGCGGCACCTGGTTGAGTTTGTGCCGAAGACATTCGAATTTGAGATTGCCGAGACGGAAGTTTACGGCGGGCGCAAGCTCGATGGTTGGTTTGGAAACGTGGGATTAAAGGCGCGCGCGTTGGATTCCTCTCGCAGCGGCGCAACGGCGCAGCGATGAATAGAGGTCTCAGAGATCACTTGGCGCCGCTCTTTGCGCCGCTGCGCCGCCGCGTGAGAGTTTTTTCTGCATCCCGGGCGCTGAACGATTACGCCACGCACGTGCCCGTTCTGATCGGCCTCGCGCGCATGCGCGAAATTCGGAGCGTGCTTGAATTGGGCTGCGGCCATTACAGCACCCTCACCTTTCTCAACCGCGTCGCCTTTCCGCATCTTGAACGACTCCACTCAATCGAAAACGACGCCGCCTGGGCCACGGCACTTCGCGAAGAAGTGAAGCACGACGATCGATGGACTCTGAACCTGGTAAACGGCGAAATAAGCGAAAACCTTAAGGCTCTCGATCTCGAGTCTTTTGATCTCTTACTCATCGACGATTCACAGACGAGTGTCCAACGCATCGCCACCATTCGCACGGTCGCTGCGCGTCAACCGCAGCACCCGTGGATCGCGATTCACGACTTTGAATTCGCCGACTATCAGCAAGCTGCTTCCGGCTTCAGACATCGCTTCAGATTCAGAGCCTACAACCCGGAAACTGGTCTGCTTTGGAACAATGCAAATCGGCCCGTCAATCCTAAGTCTCTGGCTCGTCTACTTAAACACAACACTAAAACTCTTCAACCTGACGACATTCAGGGTTGGACCAGCATAATCCCCTAGCAAATCATGTCGAATATCTTAGTAACAGGCGGTTTAGGCACTGTCGGTGCCGGCTTGATCGCGGAGTTGCGCCGGCGCGGCCATCATGTTGTTTCCTGTGACCTGCAACACCAGGCGGACGAGATTGGTTTCAGCTTAAGGACTGACGTCGAAGTGCCGCTTTACGCGCGTTGCGACGTGAGCGAGTTTCGACAACTCGAGCGCGTCTTTGAACGTTGTGGTCCATTCGACTTCGTTTATCACTGCGCCGCCGAATTTGGACGCTGGAATGGCGAAGACTTCTACGAAACTCTATGGCGCACAAATGCCATCGGAACGAAGAACATGATCCGGCTTCAGGAGCGCTTGAAGTTTCGCCTGATCCACTTTTCTTCGTCAGAGGTTTATGGCGATTGGCCCGAGCTGATGGTCGAGACGGTAATGGATGAGTATGAGATCAAACAGCTAAACGACTACGCCATGACGAAGTGGGTCAACGAAATGCAGATCCGGAATTCGGCGCTGCAGTATGGCACTGAAACCGTCGTGGTCCGTTTGTTCAATACTTATGGACCAGGCGAATACTACAGTCCATATCGATCCGTGAACTGCCGGTTTTTGTATTGCGCGTTACATGGTTTGCCGTGGACTGTCTTTCGCGGTCACTCGCGAACGTCTACTTACCTTGCCGATACGGTGCGGACGGTTGCCAATATCACGAACAACTTCCGCGCAGGCGAGACGTATAACATCGGTGGTACTGACCTGCACACAATCGAAGAGCTTTCGGATGTTGTGTTGCAAGTGACGGGCGCTAATGCGTCACTTGTTCATCATCAGGAGACTGAGATCCTCACGACAAAATTGAAACGCGTCGATACCTCAAAGTCAGTTCGCGATCTGGACCATAAGAATTCTTACAGCCTCGAAGCCGGGATGCGCCTGACCGCGGACTGGATGCGAAGCGTTTATCACTTATAACGTAGCGCCGCTGCGCCGTGGCGTGAGAAAACTCCTCACGCGGCGACGCAACGGCGCAAACGTAAGCGCGGCGAATAGATTGGCCGTACGGAAATTGATCTATATCGGTGATGTGCCGGTGGAAGCGTCATATCATGGTTCGGCACTGCTGCACCGTTTGTTGTCTACTTATCCGCCCGATAGGTTGATGGTTATTGAAACCGCTACGCAGTCTCAGCCGGCGCGGCGTCTGCCTGATGTCAACTATATGTCACACGCGATCGGCAAACCGCGTTGGCTCAACACGAGATTCCATCCGTACGTTGTCGCCTGGTTTACTCAAACGGGTAAGAATGCGGCGCCGCGCATCGCCGAGTCGATCAACGGTTTCGCTTTTGAAGCGGTGTTAACGGTGGCGCACGGATTTGGCTGGCTCGCGGCAGCCGCGCTTGCAAGCGAGAGAAAAATTCCGCTGCATCTGATGATTCATGACGACTGGCCGCGCATCGCTAACATCGCCCCGCAATTTCGCAACTGGCTTGATGAACGATTCGCGAGTATCTACAGGCAGGCGCAGTCGCGGTTTTGTGTATCTCCGGCGATGAGCCGGTTTTATGAACAACGTTACGGCGCTCCAGCGACCGTGATCTATCCGAGCCGATCCGCAAACAGTCCGGACTTCGCTGAGCCGCCCACGCGTTCGACAAGCGAGCCTTTTACAATCGCTTTTGCCGGCTCGATCAATTCAAACGGATACATTCAGGCGTTGACCGCGTTGCAGACCGCCTTGAAACCGGTAAATGGACGGTTGTTGATCTTTGGACCATTAACAACCGGCGAGGCACAGCACGCCGGACTCAACGATCCGAATACGAAAATTTGCGGTTTGCTGAGCGCTGAAGAGTTATTACAGAGACTCCGTGAAGAAGCGGATGCATTGTTTGTCCCGATGTCGTTTGCCGACTGTGATCGGTCGAACATGGAAATGGCCTTTCCGAGCAAACTTGCTGACTATACGGCTACCGGTCTTCCGCTTTTGATCTATGGCCCAGGTTATTGTTCGGCAGTCGCCTGGGCACGCGCAAACAATGGTGTCGCCGAGATAGTCGACTCAGCAGATGAGCTTGGCAGCGCAGTTACCAGGCTTGCAAACGATCCCGTTCACCGCGTCGCGCTTGGAAACCGCGCCCTCGACGTGGGCCGGGAGTATTTTCACCACGCGCGTGCGCAACAAGCCTTCGATCAGGCTTTGTCATCCGTGAAAATCAGTGTTTAAATCGCTTCTCGATCGTACGGCGCTCGCATTGTTCAGATCGGTTCCGTCCCGAGCCGCTCACCACCTGTTATTTCTGGCCCAAAGCCGGCCTGAGCTTTCCGATGGTTGGGGATATCACATTCGTCCAATCCACTATTACGAACCATTGCCGGATTTCAGGACGATTACCACTGAACAGATCACGCGACGACGAAGCTATCCCGGCACCGATTTCCGTTGGAAGGATCAACTCGCGCTGCTGAATGAGCTGGCAAACTATCGCGACGAATTAAGCAGGCTCGAGTTCGATTTTACGAACGCCTTCTTCAGCGGCTTCGATGCGGCCGTTTACTACTCACTGATTCGTCATTTGAAGCCGCAACGAATCATCGAGATCGGCGGCGGCTATTCGACACAGATCGCGGATCGAGCGCTGCGAGCAAATGGCACAGGAAAGCTAACTTGTATCGAGCCTTATCCGGAGCAGCGTCTCGTCGGTGCCGGTCTCGAATTTGAGCTGATCCAAAAACGCGTCGAGGAAATGGACCTCGATTTCTTCGCGAAACTCGAAGCAAACGACATCCTCTTTATCGACTCCAGTCATACAGTCAAGTTTGGCAGCGATGTCTGTTTTGAGTTTCTCGAGATCCTGCCGCGTCTGGTTCCCGGTGTTTGGATTCACGTGCACGACATCTTTTTTCCGCACGACTACCCGGCCGAGTGGTTGATCGATCGCCGTCAGGCGCTGAACGAACAGTACTTGCTCGAAGCGTTTCTCTCCTTTAACAGCAGTTTTTCTCCACAACTGGCAAACTACTGGCTCGCCCTCGACCACTCCGGCGAAGCCGCACGCCTCTGGCCCAGTGCGTCGGCGGACCCGCGTCCTTCGAGCTTTTGGATGAAACGAGTTTCATGACCATGACGGGTTCACGATCGATCTCCGCGATCATCCCTACGGTCGGTAGATCGGAACTGCTACGAGCCAGTCTCGAGAGTCTTTTGCATCAGACCCGGCGAGTTGAGGAAGTGATTGTGGTCCATTGTGGTCACGACGCTGAAACCCGAAAAGTGATCGACGACGTGCGCTGGCGTGAAGGTGGAATGGACGTGCGCTACTTTCATTACCCGGAACGAAACTGCGCCGCACAGCGCAATTTCGCTGTAACACACGCCAGCCACGACAACCTGTTGCTCGTCGATGACGATGTTGAGGTTGAACCTCATTGGGTTGAAGAGTTATGCAAACCGATTTGGACTGACCGGTCTGTTGGCGCAACGATGGGCTGTTTAGTCAATCAACCAATGGCGACCCCCACTTTTTTCTGGCGCATTTATCGCACGATTCTGTACGGCAGAACCAAGGGCTTTGAGCCGGGCCATTTGATCGGCGCGGCTTTGCCGAATGGCTTCCCCGTAACTGCTGACACGTTAATACCTTGCGAATGGATTCGCGGTGGCGCAAGCGCGATCAAGCGTGAAGCCTTTGAGTCGGTTGGTGGTTTTGCGTCTTTCTTTTCAGGCAGTTCGCCCGGCGAAGATCTCGATCTAGGTTATCGGCTGAGTCGCAAATGGAAGGTTTACTACGTGCCTTCGGCGAAGTGCATTCACCACCAGGCGCCGAGTGGCCGTGAAGCCTCCGATCAACATCAGTATCTCTCGATGCGGTCGCGTTTTGGGATCCTGACGATCTCGATGGGAAAGAAACGCTCTGCCGCGCTCGCGCATATCGGACTCTGGGCTCTCGTCCAATTTCTCAGTGAACTCGCGAGTTTGCGACACGGTGTGTTTCGTTCGGATCTACCGCGCGCGTGGTCGGGCCGTTTGCGTGGGTTTCTATCGTGCATTTCTTTCCAGCCGCAGCTTTACGCAGATGAACGCAGATCAAATCAGCATTAATCCGCGTAAATCTGTAGCTCCGACGTTGGTTGTGGCCGACTATCCGGTGGGTTATGCCAGTGGTTTTGGCGAAACCTTATTCAACCTTTTCAGCGGTTTTCCGAATGACAAACTATGGACGGCGCATCCTGATCAGGTTGCGCCCGTTGCTGAAAAAAGACGAGCGCGTTCGATAAATCTCCCCTCACCGGCACGACCAGGCTGGATACCAGGCAAAATATCGCTGGCGTACTATCCGCTATTGAAAGTGCAGCAGTTTTTGGCTGCCAGGCAAACCGTTAAACAGCTTGCCCACGTGGTCCAAAATCATTCCATCAAGAATCTACTGGTTATACCGGTCAGCCCGTGGATTCTTTCAGCGGCACTAGCGCTTCACCGGCAACTCCCAAAACTAAACCTCGTGGTTTATGTGATGGACGACTGGCAGGGACATCACGAATGTCACCAGCTTCCTTATTCACCTTGGCGGCAACGATTGCTTCGCGAGGTGATCGATCGCGCCAATGTGCGTTTCGCTGTATCGCGTGAGATGGCTGCTCACTACGAGGAGAGGTTTGGCAAGCGTTGGCTCGTGGTCCATAACGGAGTGGCAAAGGATGTCTTGTCATCTGAAACGACCGCTGTAGCCAAGCCTGAGCGAGTGTTGCTTGCCGGTGACGTCAATGTTTTTCGTTTCGATGCGGTAATTGCGTTTGCTGAAGCGCTTGAGCGTCACAATCGCCGGGGGGACGGCGCGATCGAATTTACTGTGATGGGTGAAGTGGCGGAACAGCATAGAGCGTCGTTGTCAGCCTTGAGTGCGGTGCGTTTGTTAAGCCGGCGTTCTCATGCCGAATGTCTCGCTGCGATGAAAGCGGCTGATCTGCTTTATCTGCCGCTGGCGTTCAGTAAAAAGTCTGCGCGGATCTCGCTCTATTCGTTGCCGACGAAGCTGCCTGAATACCTGGCCACCGGCAAGAGCGTGTTTTTTCATGCGCCGAGGGAGTCGGCGGTGTTTCAGGTCGCCGAACGTTACAACCTGATGCCGCGTTTGGCGACGATCAATCCTGAGGAACTCGATCAATTTGTCGCACAGTGGGCAAACGGAAATCAGAATGACGATGAAACGATTCTGAGGAACCGAACCGCACTGCGCGAGGAGTTTGATATCGCACGGCTGGCCGAACGCTTTCAGGCTGCCTTTGCCTGAGTTTATGAACTGCCGGATCTGTGACAAGCCGACCGAACCATTCCTGCGCCTCTCGACAAGTGACCTGGACGAACCGTTTCTGGATGAAACGTTACGCGAACAACTCCCTGAGTTAGAGCTGTGCCGTTGTACTCATTGTGGCTGTTTATGGGCCAGCGATGCGCGCCAGGACGAATCGGTGTTGGCTTCAGCTTACGAACGAGTGAGCGCTTCGTATTTTGATTCGCAGGAGAATGATCAGCGATACGTTCGGTTTTATCGATGGCTGGAGCTGCTTGCCAAACAATACGCAGCGGGTAGAACGATTCTTGATGTCGGATGTGGTGAGGGAGTTTTCTTATCGGCGTTATCAGGCGAATGGTCCAAGCACGGAATTGAGCCGAGTGAATCCGGTGCGAACCTGGCGCAAGAGAAAAAACTCGAGGTAGTGCAGGCGACACTCGACAGTTCGGAAAAACTATACGAGGCCGACCTGATCACGGCGCTTGACGTAATCGAGCATGTAATCGATCCGCATGAGTTTGTGGAATCGTTTAAACGGCACTTGCGTGATGGTGGTGTGTTGCTACTGCTTACCGGCGATGCTGATTCATATCCGGCGCGGGTTGCCGGATCACAGTGGTCCTATCTGAAGTGGTGCGGCCACATCTCGGTATTTTCACGCGCAGGTTTGCGCCAACTTTTGGAGTCGCACGGTTTCGAAGTGCTGGCCTGGAAACGCTGCGAGCATCCATCGAGTCCCGGTGCAATTGCCTGGTGGCGCGTGCATGTGCTCGAACCCGCGAGACGAATGCTCGGACGTAATCGATCGTGGTACCCATTCTGGCGTGATCATCAAGCAGTTATCGCGCGCCTCAAATAATACCGAGAAGGCGACTGTAGGGGCGGCCCTCCGTGGCCGCCCTAGTCTTGAACTCCAAAGCCGTAGAGTCTGGATCCATGCTGAACGAACCTCGATGGTCGCCATGGTCCTTGAACTCTCAAATTCTAAAGCGCTTAGTTCCACACCAGGGCGGCCACGGAGGGCCGCCCCTACAGCTCAAACGGAATTGATAAGAAACCGGTAGTTTGAAGCACGGCATCTCCGCCATCGTCACGGCCTACGAGCGTATTGATCAAACGCTGGCAACTTTGCGTGTGCTCCGGAGTTGTATACCGGCCCCGGATGAAATACTGGTCCATGTCGACGCCAATCAACTCGAGTGTGAAAGCGCGATGCGTGACGCCTATCCGGAGATTCGCGTCTTGATGAGCGAGCAACAGGTTGGACCAGGCGGGGGGAGGAATAAGTTGGTTGAGGCGGCTCAGTTTGAATTGATTGCGAGTTTTGACGACGACTCTTATCCGCTCGATGCCGACTACTTTGCGCGAATGCTGCGGGTGTTTGAGCAGTTTCCGGAGGCGTCGCTGGTTTGTGCGGCGCTTTATCATGCGGGTGAAGCGATCGGTCTTGATGAACGTAGCGCCCAATGGACGGCGGACTTCTCGGGTGGGGCCTGTATCTATCGTCGACAGGCGTTTCTTGATGCGGGAGGTTATGTTCCGTTGCCGGTGGCTTACGGGATGGAGGAGGTCGATCTGGCAATTCGACTGCACTCGCGCGGTGGCAAAATTCTAACGACGCGATGGTTGCGAGTTTTTCATAACACGGATTTGAGGCGACATGCGGATCCCGGTGTGACCGCGGGAAGTATCGCGAATCTCGCGTTGCTGGCGTATTTGCGTTATCCGATTTCACTTTGGGGGATCGGAGCAGGCCAGTGTGCGAACCGGTTGTTGTGGTTGCTGCGACACGGGCGACGGCGCGGAATCTTGAGAGGTTTGACGATGATCCCGGCGCATTTGCGGGCGCATCATCGATACCGGTTGCCGGTTAGTGGTAGTGCGGTGCGATCGTATTTGGCGCTGAGACGAGCGCCCGTGCCGGAGAGTTTTTGAAGCAGGATTTCTCCCGCGGCGGCGCAGTGGCGCAACGCAAACGCAGCGATTCGCAAAGTTCGCTTTCGTTGCGTCGCTGCGCCGCTGCGGAAGAAAGTTCTTAAATCGAATTAATGCGAACCTGGATCTGTTGCCAGCTTGGTGCGCGTGAGCATTACGCAGTGCCGCGTTCACTTCAACTCAAGGGCCTGCTCGATCAGTTCATCACCGATCTGTGGATCCGGCCGGGCACGTTGCTGCACTCATGGAAAAAACAGCTTACCGGCAGGTTTCATCCTGACCTTGCCGCCGCGCGAATCACCGCACCAAACGCCGCTGCTCTGAAGTTTGAGTTACGCGCTTCGCTGGCCCGTGAAAATGGTTGGCACTTGATCAGCCGTAGAAACGAATGGTTTCAAGAACAGGCAGTGCGCCAACTCTCACGCAACGGCAATAGCGAGCACACCGTCTTTGCCTACAGCTACGCCGCGGCCGAGATCTTCAAGCATGCAAAAGACCGTGGCTGGCGAACAGTGCTCGGGCAGATCGATCCGGGACCAGTCGAAGAAGAAATCGTCGCCGAACTTGATAAAACCTCAACTCTCAAACACAAGCACTGGGAACCGGCGCCGCGCAAGTACTGGGACAACTGGTACGATGAATGCACACTCGCAGACAAAATCGTGGTGAACTCCACCTGGTCCAAGGAAGCGCTTCTCAAAGAAGGCGTGCCGGAAGGTAAGATCACGGTCATTCCGCTGGCTTATGAAGGGTTCACGAATTCCAGATCGTTTCACCGTCACTATCCGCGCGCGTTTAGTCGTGAACGTCCCCTGCGAGTATTGTTTCTGGGCCAGATAAATTTGCGCAAAGGGGTGGCCCAGTTACTCGACGCGGTGAAGTTGCTGACCGGTGA
Source organism: uncultured Acidobacteriota bacterium (assembly GCA_963708055.1). GTDB lineage: Bacteria > Acidobacteriota > Blastocatellia > Pyrinomonadales > Pyrinomonadaceae > PSRF01. The sequence continues at coordinate 6,951,938 of OY970193.1, forward strand.
ACCTGTTGAGTTCTGGTTTGTTGGACCAACGCAGATTCATGTCCCTCAGGATCTGAGGCTGCATCCGCAAGTCAGGTGGTTTGGCGTAGCGCCGCGAGTAGCAGCCGAGAGTTATTACCGCGACGCGGATGTGTTTATTCTGCCTACTTTGTCTGATGGATTTGCGTTAACGCAGTTGGAGGCGCAGTCGTGGAAGCTGCCGGTGATTGCGTCGCGCTATTGTGGGGAGGTTGTTACGGATGGACACAACGGTGTGGTGCTTGATGATGTTTCAGGACAGGCGATAGCCGATGTGTTGTTGGAGTTGTTGCGCTCGCCCGAGAAGTTGTCGGGGATGTCGGTGAGATCCGGTGGGGATGAAAATTTCAGCTTGAAGGCGTTGGCGGCTGCGCTCGAGAGGTTAGCTTCAACATGATTTACAAGATTTTACAAGATGAACTGGGATGTGCGTGGAATCGTGTGATTCGTTCCAGACTCAGCGTTAAATAGATTTGAATACTGAACAGGTCATTTGGCAACGTCCGGTGTTTGGCATTGTGGCCACACCGAGCATGACGATGCGATCGACGATGCTCGCGATACTCAGCACGAGTATCGCGACTGCGTTGGCGATCATGTTGATCCCGGACGATCCGTCGGGCGAAGGGGCGCTGATGTATCCGGCGCTGGTGATGTCTGCCGGACTCGCTGTTGCACCGATTACAGCAGCCGTTCGTTATCCGAAAGCATTGCTTCGTGGGGAATGTCTGCTCGCGCTCGCACCTATCTACTGGCTGCTGTTGGATCTATTGCAAGGTGTTTACGCGATGCCCGACATCAACGCCGATCACGCGCGTGTCGCATTCTTCGCGATTGGTCTGTTCGTGGTGATGGTTTGGCTCGGCGCCCTGCGCCGCTCGTGGCGAATTCCGAAGGTATTGATTAGTTCTGTTTCGCAGGAGTTTTCGATCAATACCTATTTTTGGCTTGCCGTGGCGTCGTTTTTCATCGGCATGCTCAACTTTGCGATCCCGTGCAACTTCAACGTGTTTGAGATGGTCCATTACCTGGGCCAGGAACGTTGGGCGGCGCCGTGGGGACGCGGACAGCTAGGGGGTTGGGATGCGTTTCTCGATCACTTGCAATACTTCGGTTATCTGTTGCCGGTTTTGACGGTGGTCATTGGCCGGCGTTTGGGAGTACGAAATCTGCGTACCGTGATTTGCGCCGGCATGTCGGTAATTGTTGCGCTCTTCCTGGCGCAGAGTGGTAGCCGGCGCGTTATCGGTGTGGTGGTGGGTATGGCGCTGGTTCTCTGGGTATTGGACCAGGAGCGCTTGCGGTTCAAGCATCTGCTGACGACAGTGTTTGCGATCGTCGCGGTGTTGTTTACGTTGCAGGTGATGCTCGAGTACCGGAATGTCGGGCTGGGTGCGCTCGTGGGGTCGGGCGAATCAGTTAGCGTTCGATTTGAAAAACGGCAGTTGCTTGAAGAGCAGCACCTGCGCGTTGACGATAATTTTTATCGTTTGTCTCAGATCGTTCAACTCATTCCTGATTCGTATCCGTTTGTTTATCACAAGTATCTGTTGTACGTGATGGTGCGGCCGGTGCCGCGAGTGTTGTGGCCGGATAAGCCCATCGATCCGGGCTTCGACTTGCCGGCTGCGATCGGTGTGCAGGGGCTGTCGTTATCGTACTCGGTCATTGGTGAACTCTACATGTCATTTGGGTTGATTGGCGTTGCTCTAGGCGGTTGGTTTTATGGTCGGGTGTCGGCGACCGCGCGCGGGCTGCTTGCGCGTTCCACGACGCAGGGCGCGCTGGTGATCTATAGCATCGTGGTGATGGCGCTGTTCTCGGGAATGCGATCGATCCTGGAGTTAATTCTCGTGAGCTACGTGGTGCTGGCGTGGGTAGGGTTGTCGCATTTGTTCATGAAACTGAGACACGCAAAGTAACTCGCATTGAAAGTTTTTGTTTTAACAGACTGCCCATCGCCGTATCAGGTTGAGTTTTTCAACGAGATCGAAGCGCGTGGTGAGTGCTCGTTAGAGGTTGCTTATCTGCGCACTCACGATCCAAACCGCCACTGGAAAGCCGCTGAGATTCAACATGCTGCGATTAGTTTGGATGGACCAGACGTCGAACTGACGCGCGCGCTCGAGTCCGCACGCAATGCGGATCTGGTGGTATTCAACTATTACCGTCACCCACATGCAGCACGGTTAATCGCCGAGCGAACCGCGCTCGATCTGCCGTGGTGTTTCTGGGGTGAGCGACCTGGATTTCAGCAGCCGGTGTGGGCGGGACGACTACTGCGCAAGTGGAAACTTTCGAAACTGCATTCATCGGCGGCGCCAATCTGGGGGATTGGAGAGTTTGCGATTGAAGGATACAAAGCTGAGTTTGGCGAGAATCGCGAATATTTCAACCTTCCTTATTTTTCGGATTTGGAACGCTTCGCAACCGCAAGAAAACAGGAGAAACCGGAGCGCACGTTTTTATTTTCGGGTTCATTGATCGAGCGGAAAGGTGTGGATCTGCTGGCGGCTGCGTTCGTGCAGCTAGCTCAGGAAGTGTCGAACGTGCAGCTCAAGATCGTTGGTGCAGGTGAATTGCGGGAGTCGCTCGAGCAAGCGTTGCAGGCTGTGAGGGCACGGGTTGAGTTTGCGGGTTTTGTGAACTGGGATGAACTGCCGCCGGCTTATACGAGTGCGGATGTGTTGTGTGTGCCTTCGCGATATGACGGCTGGGGATTGGTTGTTCCGGAAGGACTGGCGGCTGGGTTACCGGTCATCGCCACTGATCGCATGGGGGCGGCATTGGAGTTTGTTGAAACGGGGCGCAACGGGTGGTTGATCGGTGCCGGTGATCAGGCGGCGCTTTTGAATGCGATGCGTGGGGCGGCGTCGTTGTCGCAGAGCGAGCTCGATCTTATGAGACGAGGAGCTTGCGAGAGTGTGAGTGAGCACACGCTGCAGAATGGTGCCGCTCGATTTATTCGTTACGCGCAGCAGACGTATGCGGCTTTTCCTCACGCAGCGGCGCAACGGCGCAACGGAAGACAAAAGGCCTCGTAGCGTATTCGTAGCGTCGCCGCGCCGCTGCGTGAGAAATCTTAATTAGATGTGTAGCATCTCCGGCATTCTCAGCATCACTGGTAACACCCAGAAGCTAACGGACGCGGTCACTCGCATGAATGCCGCCCAGCACCATCGCGGTCCTGACGATGCCGGCCTCGTGGAATGCGCACCACACGTGATCCTCGGCAACACGCGCCTCGCGATCATCGATACCTCTGCTGCCGGTCATCAACCCATGAACGATCCAGTCACCGGCAACTGGATCACTTACAACGGCGAAACATACAACTTCAAAGATCTACGCGACGACAGCGAACCTTATCATTCAAATACAGACACCGAAGTAGTACTTCGCGCTTATCGAAACCGGGGCCGTGAGGCTTTTGCGAGTTTGCGAGGAATGTTTGCGCTTGCGATCTGGGACCATACAAAACAGACGCTGGTCCTGGCCCGTGATGCGCCTGGCATCAAGCCGCTCTATTACTATGCCACTGAGAAAGAATTTGTCTTTGCTTCCGAACTCCGCGCGTTACTCAGAAGCGGCTTAGTGCCGCGACGATTGAGTGCCGCGGGTGTCGACTCGTATCTCTTGAATGGTTCGGTACAAGCACCGTTGACGATTATCGATGGCGTCAAACAGTTAATGCCCGGACGGTGTCTCAAAATCAAGGCAGATGACGACGCTATACAACTTCAAGAGTACGAGTTTGCGAAACAAGAGACCGAGCCGTTTGAAGGTGATCGCAGAGATGCGGTCGCGCGTTTGCGATCCGTGCTGGAAGAGTCGGTTCGGGTGCATTTGGTGAGTGATGTGGCGCTCGGCGTGTTTCTTTCCGGCGGGATGGATTCGAGTGTCCTCGTTGCTCTGATGAGTCGGATCAGCGGTCAGCGACCAAAGACGTTTAGCGTGGTCTTTGATGAAGCGAAGTTTACTGAGGCGTCTTTCTCGCGCGCCGTTGCCGAACGCTTCAATACCGACCATTCTGAGATCCCGCTGAGTGAATCTCGTTTATTGGAAATGCTACCCGATGCGATTGCGGCTATCGATCAACCGACGATGGATGGCATCAACACATTTGTTGTTTCGAGTGCGGTGAGTGGTAAAGGGATCAAAGTCGCACTTTCAGGTCTCGGAGGCGATGAGCTATTCGCGGGGTATCCGAGCTTCCGACGCGCTGTCAGATTAAACACTCTCTCGCCCACAGCGAAGGCAATTTTGCGGGCCGCGTCGGGTGTCGGCAGGATAGCGCTGAATGGCTCCGTTCAGCGTGAAAAATTCTGGCGATTGGCGAACAGTAAAGGCAGCCTCGAGGATGTCTATCGGATTTCGCGCCAACTCTTTTCGCCTTATTCGGTGGCGAGTATCACTGGACGTCAGGCAAACGACTCGTCAAGTAATGGGCATAAACCGGAAAGCGATGTGGTGAATGCGATTTCGCGTCTCGAAATGAATGGTTACATGACAAACACCTTACTGCGCGACACTGATGCGATGAGCATGGCCCATTCGCTCGAAGTGCGCGTGCCGTTTGTGGATGCGAAGGTCGTCAAATTTGTTTTGTCGCTGCCGGGTGCGTGGAAGTTTAAGGAAGGTGCTGGGCCAAAGCCTTTGCTCGCGGAGACGATCGCCGATCTGTTGCCGGAAGATTTTTTAAGACGTCCAAAGATGGGATTTACCTTGCCGTTTGAGAAGTGGTTGCAACAGGCGTTGAGAAGCGAAGTCGATGCGGTTTTTGCGGATGATGCGCGGCTCTCCGCGGCGGGTATGAATGCCGAGGCGGCACGAGAAATCTGGGAGAGATTCTTGCAGAAGCCCGGTGCGGTTGGGTGGTCGCGGCCGTGGTCGATTTATGTGCTTGCACGGTGGTGTGAGGCGAACGGTGTTAGTGGACAAGATTTACCGGATTAACAGGATTCACAAGATGCAGTCTGTAAATTTTGACAATCCCGTTAATCCTGAAAATCTTGTTAATCCTGTATGAAGGTGCTGCACGTCATCCCGTCAGTCTCGGAGCGCTCGGGTGGGCCGGCGACTGCGATTGTTCCGATGTGTCGCGCGCTCATGCAGCAGGGAATTGAGGTCCTGCTGGTATCAACCAACAACGAAGCGCCATCCGGTGAGCAGGTTGATTACAAAGGTGTGCCGGCGATCTTCTTTCCCGTGCAATTAGGTGAGTCGTTCAAGTATTCGCGTCCGTTGGCTGCGTGGTTGAATACCAACGTGCAACAGTTCAAGGTGGTCCATATTCACGCGGTCTTTAATCACTCATCTGTTGCGGCAGCTCAGTCGTGCAACAAGGCGAAGGTGCCTTATATCGTAAGACCACTCGGAACGCTCGATCCCTGGAGCCTGACACAGAAATCACTACGCAAACGTCTCTTCTGGCAAGTTACCGGCAAGAATATGCTGCGGAACGCGGCGGCCGTGCACTACACCAGTGAGGCGGAGAAACTCGCCACTGAAGGACATTTGGGTTTGAATCATGGCAAGGTGATCGCACTCGGCATCGAAGCCAATTCCTCAAGGTCGATAAACACGCTCAGCGAACGATTTCCGCTGCTCGCAGGCGATCCTTACCTGCTGGTGTTGTCGCGTTTGCATCCGAAGAAAGCCCTGGACGTGTTGCTTGACGCGTTTCAGTTGTTGTTAAAAAACCATGCGTTTGCAAATTGGCGTTTGGTGCTTGCCGGTGATGGACCAGCAGACTACGTCGCGCAGCTCAAAACGAAAGTTGCGGCGAGTGCGATTCACGACCGCGTATTGTTTACGGGTTGGCTGGACGGCGAAGAGAAAGACGCAGTGCTCAGTGGCGCATCGTTGCTGGTGCTGCCCTCGTACCAGGAAAATTTCGGCATGTGTGTGATGGAAGCCTTGTCGCACTCGGTGCCGGTACTCGTGAGCCCGAACGTCAACCTGGCTGCGGAGATTGAGGCCGCGAATGCCGGTTGGATTGCAGCCATCGATCGCGATGCCCTGACGGCTAAACTTGCCGAAGCACTCGCCGATCGCGACGAACTGCAACGGCGTGGCAGTGCAGGCAGGCAACTGTCGCAACGGTTTTCATGGGACAACGCCGCCCGGGATCTCGTCGCTCTTTATCGCGAGATTGGAAAGAATTGATGGCGGTACCCGCTTATACAGAGTTTGAATGGCAATCGGAAGGCGCCGGCAATGGCGAGTCGGGTGAAAAGCTTACCGGTCTGTTTGTCGAACTGGTGAAGAAGCTCGACGGCGTGAAATCGATTTGCGATCTCGGATGTGGAAATGGACACATCACCGGCCGGCTGGCAGCACTCGGGTACAAAGTGATTGGAGTAGATGCCTCCACGAGCGGCATTCAGATCGCGCGCCGCACTTACCCTGGGTTTGAATTTGTTGAGGCGTTGATCGATGGCGAACTAAAACTGGGCCAGTTTGATCTCGTGATATCGAGCGACGTGATCGAACACATGTATCGTCCATCAGATCTGCTCGAAGCGTCAGCGGCGTTGCTAAAACCAGGTGGACAGATACTTCTGGGCACGCCCTATCATGGCTACCTCAAGAATCTTGTACTCGCTGCAACCGGAAAGATGGATGCTCACTTTTCGGCGTTGCACGATGGCGGTCACATCAAATTCTTCAGCGTAGATACACTTTCGCAACTATTGCAGTATCACGGTTTTCAGAATCTTGCATTCACTTACTACGGCCGCCTGCCGTGGCTCTGGAAAAATATGATCTGCCACGCAAAAAGATCGATATAGGAATGGGCGGCGCCTTGGAGTGCGGCGTCTTGACGCCGCTTTGGTCTTGACGATTCGTGGTCGCAGGCTAAAGCGGCGTCTTGACGCCGCACTCCAAGGCGTCGCCCAATTAAGGTGTTGCTGGACCAAATCACGCCACTAATCCTGACTTACAACGAAGCTCCAAACATTGCGCGTTCGCTTGGAGGACTGCAATGGGCCAACAACATCGTCGTGGTCGATAGTTTCAGCGACGATGGAACAGTTGAAATTGCAAAATCGACTCCGCGCGTGCGAGTGGTCCAGCGCGCGTTTGATTGTCATCGAAGTCAGTGGGAGTTTGGACTTAAAGAGACGGGAATCTCAACGCCGTGGGTGCTTGCTCTTGATGCCGATTATGTGATGTCGGAGGGCTTGATTGCCGAACTCGAGAACTTGCAACCGGACGAAGCCACGATGGGTTATCGTGCCAACTTCACTTACTGCATCAATGGGAAAAAACTTCGCAGCGGAATCTATCCGCCGGTGACGATTCTTTACCGGCGCGAAGCAGCGTCGTATGTTCAGGACGGACACACGCAGAGGATTGCCGTGCCGGGTGTGATCAAAGATCTACTTGCTCCAATTTTTCATGACGACCGCAAATCGCTGCGACGCTGGTTTAACTCACAGGCAAAGTACACCGAACTTGAAGCGCAAAAGTTGCTCGCCACCGATGCGGCTGAGCTACGACTTCCCGATCGACTGCGGCGCTGGTGTGTGATCATGCCGCCTGCCACTGCGGTTTACTGTTTGATCGTGCGCGGTGGAATTCTCGACGGCTGGGCCGGGTTTTATTACGCGTTTCAAAGAGTCGCAGCCGAGTTGATGCTCGCAAAACGTCTTACGCGGCGGTTCTTCCAACCACAGATTACTCCCGTTAATACCGACTAAATGTATATCCTCGGGATCAACGCGTATCACGGCGATGCGGCCGCGGCGATTATCAAGGATGGACAGCTCCTGGCGGCGGCGGAAGAGGAGCGCTTCAATCGTTTCAAGCATTCAGCCGGATTTCCAACGGAGGCGATTCGCTACTGTCTTCAGGTTGCCGGAATCGGACCGGAAGAGTTGGACCACGTTGGGATCTCTCGCGATCCTTCAGCACACCTGCACAAGAAAATTCTCTTCGCCGCTACACGCGTGGCCAGTTTGGCTCGTTCTCAAATCAAAGATCGACTTGGCAATGCCGCGAGAGTGCGTGATTTAAAAGATGAACTGGCGCGTGTTTTCAATCTACCAAAAAGGCAATTACGCGCCCGGTTTCATAACGTCGAACATCATCGCGCGCATCTCGCCAGTTGTTTTTACGTCTCGCCGTTTGAACGTGCAGCGCTGCTTTCAATCGACGGTTTTGGCGACTTTATCTCGACCATGTGGGGCGTTGGTAAGGGGAACTCGATTCAGATCCTCGGTCAGGTTGAGTATCCGCACTCCACCGGAATCGTTTACACGGCGACGACGCAGTTTCTCGGGTTTCCGCATTACGGCGACGAAGGAAAGATCATGGGACTGGCGCCGTACGGCGAGCCACGCTTTATAAACGAGTTTCGCGAGATCATTCGCACTGAAGAGAACGGGCAGTTTCGTTTGCAACTCGATTTCTTCCGCCATCACTCGGAAGGTGTCGAGATGACCTGGGACCACGGTTCGCCGGTGATCGGTCGGGTGTACGCAGGTGAGTTTGCGCGACTATTTGGACCACCTCGCGAGGAAGGCACAGCACTCGGCGATCGCGAACGCGATATCGCGGCGAGCCTGCAACTACGGCTGGAAGAAGTTGCATTTCACGTTTTGAACAATCTGCACCGGCAGACCGGTTTGACAGATCTCGGCTTGGCCGGAGGCGTTGCTTACAACTCGGTGATGAACGGGAAAATTCTTTTGCACACGCCGTTCAAACGTATATTTGTGCAGCCCGCGGCGGGCGATAGTGGTACAGCGCTCGGCGTTTGTTACCAAATCTACAACGGGATTTTGAAAGCCGAACGCGGCGCGGTTATGGAAGGTGCTTACACTGGTCCTGAGTTTTCCAACGATCAAATTCAGGCTGTGTTGGACCAACGACTTTTGAATTACGAGAGTTATTCGGATGAAGAGATAACCAGGCGTGCGGCGGCGGATATCGCTGAAGGTTTAGTCGTCGGTTGGTTTCAGGGACGAATGGAGTTTGGACCGCGAGCGCTGGGCAATCGATCGATCGTGGCTGATCCGCGTCGTGCTGAGATGAAAGATATCCTCAACGATCGAATTAAAAAGCGCGAACCTTTCAGGCCGTTTGCGCCGTCGGTTCTGGAAGAGCGCGTGGGCGACTATTTTGAACAGACGCATCCGGCGCCGACGATGCTCATGGTCTACCAGATCAAAGATGATCGTCGCCGGGAGATTCCGGCTGTGACGCACGTTGACGGCTCAGGTCGTTTACAAACCGTGTCGCGCGCCGTTAATGAGCGTTATTATCAGTTGATTTCCGATTTCGCTGCGTTGACGGGCGTTCCAATCATCCTGAATACGTCGTTTAATGAAAACGAACCGATCGTTTGCACACCGCAAGAGGCACTCGAGTGTTTTGGTAAGACGAAGATGGATGTGTTGTATCTTGGGAATTACGCGATAAGAAGAAAAAATTGAGCCACAGATGAACGCGGATGAACACAGATCAGAATTTCTTTTTTGTTTTCTGATCCGTGTTTATCTGCGTTCATCTGTGGCTAAAAACGGGTGGAGGCTTAAATGAGGATTCTGGTCACGGGTGGTGCGGGGTTTATTGGATCGCATCTTTGCGAGCGATTGTTGAGCGAGGGCAATGAGGTGCTCTGCCTCGACAATTTTTTTACCGGCAGACGCGAAAATATCTTTCACCTGCTCGATAACCCGCGCTTTGAGTTGCTGCGTCACGACGTGACCGAGCCGATACTGTTGGAAGTGGATCAGATCTATAACCTTGCGTGTCCGGCGTCGCCGGTGCATTACCAGTACAACCCGGTCAAGACAGTGAAGACGAATGTGATGGGCGCGATTAACATGCTTGGACTCGCCAAGCGCGTGCGCGCGCGTATTCTTCAGGCATCGACATCGGAGGTTTATGGCGACCCGCTGGTCCATCCCCAGACCGAGAACTACTGGGGCAACGTTAACCCGATCGGTCTGCGTTCGTGTTACGACGAAGGCAAACGCATCGCCGAAACGCTGATGACCGATTATCACCGGCAAAACAACGTCGATATTCGCATCGCGCGCATTTTCAACACCTATGGTCCAAGAATGCTGGAAGACGACGGCCGCGTGGTTTCAAATTTTATCGTGCAGGCGCTGCGCGGTGAGTCGTTGACGCTTTATGGCGAAGGTCAGCAAACGCGTTCGTTCTGCTACGTCGATGATCTGATTGAAGGGTTGATGCGTTTGATGAATGTTGAAGGCGTGAACGATCCGGTAAATCTCGGTAATCCGGGTGAGTTTACGATCATGCAACTCGCGGAAGAAGTCATTAAAACTTGTGAGTCGAAATCCGGTCTTACTTATTTAGCTTTGCCGGCTGACGATCCGAAGCAGCGGAAACCTGACATCACGAGGGCCCAAACTTTACTGGGCTGGAATCCAACCATACCTTTGCGCGAAGGTTTGAAGAAAACCGTGGCGGACTTTAAGGGACGCATCAAAGTTTGAGAATTCTGCTTCTCAACCAATGTTTTTACCCTGATGTGGTTTCCACAGCACAACACCTCACCGATCTCGCTACGAGTCTTGTAGCAAGTGGACATGAAGTAACGGTCATCGCCAGCGATCGTGGTTACGACGATCCCACGCGGCAGTTCAAACGGCGCGAGCGCTGGAATGGGATCGATATCATCCGCATTCCATCGTTCTCCTTTGGAAAAACCAGTCGCTGGCGGCGCGCGCTGAACTTCGGCAGTTTTCTCTTTGTTTGTGCGCTGCGTTTGCTGCTGATGCGACGCTTCGATCTCGTTGTTGCACTAACATCACCACCGCTGATCTCGTTCTTCGGCGCCCTTTTTGTAAAACTCAAGGGCGGCAATTTCTGTTTCTGGGTAATGGACCTCAATCCTGATGAGGCGATTGCGGCCGGCTGGCTTGAAGAGCGATCTCTCACAAGTCGATTGCTGCAGGGGATGTTGAATTACAGTCTCAAGACAGCCACACGAACGATTGTGCTCGATCGGTTTATGAAGGAACGAGTGGTGCGGAAAGGTGTCGATGCAGCACGAGTTGCGGTTGTTTCGCCGTGGTCGCATGACGACCAGGTGACCTACTCAGAAACGGGCAGGGAATCGTTTCGCGAAAAGCATGGCCTGAGCGGCAAGTTTGTCGTGATGTATTCCGGCAATCACAGTCCGTGTCATCCGCTCGATACTTTGCTGGATGCGGCACGCGCGCTTCAGGAGCAAGAGGAGATCGTCTTTTGTTTTGTTGGCGGCGGCAGCGAACAACGCAAGGTACGCGAGTTCGTGGCGCAGCATGGACTGATGAATGTGAAGTGTTTGCCCTATCAACCGTTGCACGAACTTTCCGGATCTCTTTCCGCAGCCGATCTTCACGTCGTGGTGATGGGTGAACCGTTTGTCGGCATCGTTCATCCATGCAAGGTCTACAACATCATGTCGCTCGGTGTGCCGGCTCTTTATATTGGACCAACGCCGAGTCACGTCACCGATATTGCTTCGCAGCAGCAGAGTCGATTCTTTCTCGCGAGCCACGGCGACGTGGATGCAGTTGTATCGTCAGTCATGCAAGCCACTGAACTTACGCCACGAAAACCGGTGGCATCATTTTCGAAACAGACGTTATTGCCGCAGTTAATCGCACTACTCGAAGCCAGGCCGGATCATTTGCGAGCGCAAGACCATTATCCGGCAAATCCTGTAGCACCCGTTCCCCAACGTCCGGGAGGTAACCTGCCTTGAAAACATATTTCGCCCTGTTTTCAATTGCGACGATCGCTTCGCTGATCATCACGCCAGTCATTCGCCGGCTATGCGAACGATACAAGCTGCTTGACGTGCCGCTCGATGAGCGACGCATTCACCGCAAAGCAGTCCCACGGCTTGGTGGGGTTGCGCTTTATCTTTCGTGTTTGGCGGGTCTCGCGCTGTTGCTGTTTATCGATAATCTGCTGACGCAAACATTAAGCACGTTTAAGTCTGACTTTCTCACGTTGTTTATTCCGGCGACCTTGGTTTTGCTCCTCGGTGTGTATGACGATCTGCGCGGCGCTAATGCAGTCGTCAAGTTTCTGGGTTTGGGACTGATTGCAACACTCTTCTACGCGATGGGTGGACGTATCGATGCGTTGTCGATACCGCTTGTCGGCTCGGTCGAGTTGCCGGCGATCGTTTCATTTGTGATCACGGTTGTATGGCTGGTTGGGATCGCGAATGCATTCAATCTCATCGATGGTCTTGATGGACTGGCCTCGGGCGCAGCGCTGTTTTCGTCGCTCGTGATCCTCGGCGTTTCAGTGTCGCAGGACCGGCCGTTGTCGATTGTCGTAGCCCTGGTTTTGTGTGGCGCGCTTGCCGGTTTCCTTCGTTACAACTTCAATCCTGCGTCAATCTTTCTGGGTGATTCAGGAGCGTTGTTCACGGGTTTTCTGCTCGCTGCGTTATCAGTGGTGGGAACACAGAAGGCCACTACTGCGGTCGCGATCGTCGTGCCGATTCTGGCTTTCGGATTTCCGGTGGTTGATACGGCGATGACGATGGGTCGCCGGCTTGTCAGTCGGAAGCCTGTGTTTGAAGGCGACAAGGAACACATCCATCACATGTTGCTGGCCCGTGGCTGGTCGCAGAGAAGAGCGGCGCTTGTGCTTTACGGGGTGTGCGCGATGTTTGGACTCGTGGCGCTGATATTTCCGGTTACGGGATCGAAGCTCACGGGTTTTATGTTGTTTGTTATTTCCGTGGCGGTGATCATCGCGGTGGGCCACCTGCGCTATCACGAGGTTGATGAAATACGCGCGGGGGTGAAACGGACCGTGTCAGATCGTCGTTTGCGGGTGGCGAATAATATCCGCGTGAGACGTGCGGCACTCGCGGTGTCGAAGGCGCCCGATCTGCATGAGATGTTTGAGGCCACGCGGCAATTGCTGGATTCGGGGCAGTTTAGTTTTGCGGTTGCGCAGCTCGGCCAGCCCGGCCGCGCAGATCTCAATGAACGTGCGTTCAATGCGAGTGCGCAACGTCATCCGAAGCAGTCGCTGCAATTGCGTAATGGGCGAGTGTTCTGGTCGTGGTCGGAAGGGCAGGAGGAATCTCATTCGCGATCGGATTGGAGTATTCGTTTGTCGCTCGTGAAGGATGGTGTCGAGTGGGGATGGTTGAGTCTTTATCGCAGTGTGGAAGGTGAGCCGTTGTTGGTGGATATAAATTACTTGACGGATTTGTTCCGGCGAGAGTTCACGGATGCGGCGGCGCGGATCTTCATGCAGTATGAGACGGTGGAAGCGAAGGCCGCGATGGTGATGACGGCTGAGAGCGCGCGATAGGTTTTCTCTCGCGGCGGCGCAGCGTCGCAGCGAAAACCAAAAAATGACGTATCACGTTGCGTCGCTGCGCCGCCGCGTGAAACTGTTTTCCCGAGTTGAGCAGTATGAGACGGTGGAAGCGAAGGCCGCGATGGTGATGACGGCTGAGAGCGCGCGATAGTTTTCTCTCGCGGCGGCGCGGCGTCGCAGCGAAAACCAAAAATGACGTATCACGTTGCGTCGCTGCGCCGCCGCGTGAAACTGTTTTCCCGAGTTGAGCAGTATGAGACGGTGGAAGCAAAGGCCGCGATGGTGATGACGGCTGAGAGCGCGCGATAGGTTTTCTCTCGCGGCGGCGCGGCGTCGCAGCAAAAACCAAGAAATGACGTATCACGTTGCGTCGCTGCGCCGCCGCGTGAAACTGTTTTCCCGAGTTGATTAGCAAACTTATCTTTTCATTGTTGATTGGTTTGATGGTTATCACGCCAATCCCCTATGGCACGGTTGAGCCGTGGTGGAAGGCGGTGTTTGTTTGCGCGGTGTTTGTGATTTGTATTTTCGCGATCATCGATGGCCTGATAAATCGAGCCAAAGCAATCACAGGAAGATCAGTATTGCTTCCGATGCTAGCCTTATCTGCGCTCGCGTTTGTGCAGACACTCTCGCTATCGCCGCGCACTGAAGCAAACCTCTCAGTCTGGAATGCAATCAGCGCCGACCCGTATCAAACACGTTTCTTTGCTCTTCAGTTGCTTGCACTCACCGCATTCCTCGCCTTGCTCTATCGTTATGTCAATACGGAACGTCGGATGCGAATCCTTGTCTTTACTATCCTCGGTGTTGCTGTAGCCAGCGCGATCTTCGGAATTCTGCGACAGACAACCCAGCAGGAAATCGGCTTCATAATTCCGCTACTAAGACCCAACCAGGGTTTCGCCCAGTTCATCAACAAGAACCACTTTGCTTACCTGATGGAAATGGCGTTTGGACTCGGCGTGGGCCTCGCGCTCTCTGGCGCGATCAAGCGCGAACAGCTCATAGTTTTTGTAGCCCTCCTGTTTCCGGTGTGGACCGCGCTCGTGCTGGCAAACTCGCGCGGTGGCATTCTCGCGATGTTGGCCCAGGTGGTGGTTGCCGTTTTGCTCTTGTTCAGTATGCGCAGCTTGTCCCAGGGGTATAACTTTCCGAAGTTTGCGGAGTCTGCTGCGATGCGCGCAGTTTTGCTTGCCGTTTTGATTGGCGGCATCCTGCTGGGAACGCTTTGGCTCGGCGGCGATCGTCTGGCGGCTAATCTGGAATTTGCGTCCAGCCACTTCAGCGACAATGCGACTCGTGCGGGCGCGAGTCGAAACGAAATCTGGCGTGCATCGTTGAAGATGTTTGCTGCGCATCCGATTCTTGGCGTCGGTTTAGGGGGTTATTGGATCGGCATTACCGCGTATCACGACGCTTCCGGTCTGATGACTCCGCAGGAAGCTCACAACGATTATCTTGAATTACTTTCGAGCGGTGGTTTGATCGGATTTGCCTTAGGTGTTTGGTTTGCCGTGATGGTGATTCGGCTCGCGCGGAGGAATTTGTTGGCCGATACCGGATACAAGCGTGCGGTGCGGCTTGGTGCAATACTCGGAATCGCGGGAGTTGCGGCGCACAGCCTGGTGGATTTTGGTCTGCACATTATGACAAACGCCGTGGTGTTTCTGAGTTTGATTATGATGGCGACTACGAACTTTGAGAGCAGTGAGGCTTAGTTGAAAGTAACCACAGCCATAGCCGGACTACTGGCGATCTGCATTTCACTCAGCGCGCTTCCGCTGCAGGACATTGGTGGCACGCTGGCTTTCCAGGGCCAGGACATCATCGGCGGCGCGGCAGTGATCTTCAAAGCGCCGAAGCGAGTTAAGGACATCGTTGGCGGCGCCGCGATGATGTCGAGCAGACGGCCGAACCGACCCGGTGGTCGTTCTACCGAAGTTGCCCGAACCAACCGGCCCGACCGGCCTCCACCGCCGACCACCGAGCCGACGCAACCAGGCGTTATGGCCAAGACCCTCATCGCTGAGGGAGATAAGCGTTACGACCTGGGCCAGTTTGCGCAAGCACTCGACGCTTACCAGAATGCGGTGAAACTGGCGCCGCAGAATGCAGAAGCTCAGAGTGCCGTTGGAGACGCTTTTATTACGCTTGGTCGATTCGCAGACGCTGCGAGTGCGTATGAAAAGACTGTCCGGCTGGAAGCAGACAACGCGGCTGCTTACAGCAACCTCGGTTATGCATACGATAAGCTCGGCAGAGTTTCTGATTCGATCAACGCGCTGCGAAATGCAGTCAGGTTAAACGCCGGCGACGAGGTTGCATACAACAATCTCGGCGCGAGTTTGTACAAGGCGGGCCGTTATCAGGAAGCGATCGAAGCCTTCAATAATGCTGTTCGACTCAAACCAAATGATGCTGATGCGTTGAACAATCTCGGCGCGGTTTATTACGCGCTGGGGCAATACGAGCGTGCGCGTGACAGTTTTCTCAGAGCTCTGGGTACCAGCCCTAACTCCGCCGACGCTCGCTACAACCTCGGCAATGCTTATTACATGTTGGGCCAGCACCGTGAGGCGGCGACAGCGTATCGACGCGCGGTTGAGTTGAAGCCTGACTATGTTGAAGCCCGAACGAATCTTGGCAGTTTGCTGATCTCTTTGGGTGATCTGCGCGGCGCGATCGCGGAGCTTCAGCAGTCGATCAATCTACGGCCGGGCAATCCGGTCGCTTATAACAACCTTGGTTATGCGTATGTGAAGACTGGCGAGACTCTGGATCGCGCAGCGGCTATTCAGTATTTGCGCCAGGCTGTTGATGCATATCGCGAAGCGTTGAGATTGAAGCCTGATTACGTGAAGGCATTGAACAATCTCGGAGCCGCATATAACAAACTCGGTCAATATCAGGAAGCCGCGGAGTTACTGCTGCGTGCAACGCGTGCGAAGCCTGATTTTCCTGAAGCCCATTACAACCTGGGGACAGCGCTGTACAACCGCGGACAGTTTAAGGAAGCAGTAGTTTCGTTTCAGCAGGCCGTCAGGCTAAAACAGGATTACGCTGACGCGCACAATAGTCTTGGCACTGCTTTGTATCGAGACCAGCAGTTTGAACCGGCAATAGCTGCCTACAAGAAAGCGCTGGCATTGAAACCGGGTGCTGAGACCAACAACAACCTAGGCACCGTCTACTTCCGGACCAAGCGTTATCAGGAGGCTGTGGCTTCGTTTAAAGAAGCGGTCAGGCTGAAACCGGATTACGGTGAGGCGCACTTCAATCTCGCGCTGACGTACATCGCGTTGAACGATCGCAAGAACGCGCTGGAGCAGTACAACCGGCTCAAGAAGGTGGACGCGAAGTTGGCTGACGATTTCTATCAGCGACACATCAAGCAGTAAGAGCCACTGATAAACGCGGATCTGAATTCCAGAAAATCATTGACCTAAACATCGAAGAACAGTAGACTTACGCCCAGCGAACTGTCCTGCGCTGTTTCTTCTGAGAAGGGATACTTTAGATGAACCAAAAACGACGAAGTGGTTCCAAGGTGATCGCGGTGTTACTGCTTTTGGCGGTGGCCCAGATCGGTCTTCAGGTTGGTCTTGCTGAACCGGCCACGACGACCACGCCCACTGCGGTGCCACAGCAGTTCGTTGCCCGATTAACCACCAGAAACAATCAACCGATCACCGTTAATGGTCTCAGTGCCAACACGGGTGCTTCCATCTTAACTGGAGCAACGATTGAAACAGGCGCTGATCAATCGGCGACAGTAAATCTTGGACCACTTGGTCAACTCGACATCGCGCCGAACACCAAACTCGTTCTGACCTACGACGAGCAGGGCAACGTGAAAGCAACCATCATTTACGGTTGCGCGATCCTGACCGCGAAGAAGAAAACCACTGGTGAAGTTGCTACCGAACAAGGTTCGGCCGGCAAGACGGATCCCGCAGCAGGCGGCGTGCTTGAGATTTGTTTCCCGCAGGGTGCAGCAGCTCCGAATGTCGGACCAGGTGTGGCTGCTAATGCTGGAGCCGGTGGCGGTGCACCAGCCGGCGCGGCCGCGGCAGGTGGTGGTGGCGGACTCTTTGGACTTGGTGTTCCGGCAACGATTGCGATCTTCGGTGGTATTGGCGCAGTTGCTCTGACACCGCTTGCGTTTCAGGACAATCCCAGCGACGCCACTCCGTAAGACAGAGATAAAGTTTGTTGAAGGGCGTGATCTTCGTTCATCGAGGGTCACGCTTTTTGTTTTGTAGGGGCGGCCCTCCGTGGCCGCCCTAGCGTACGAACTTCTTTGTCTCACGATAAAAGAGTTCGGAAGAAAACCCCTGGCGTACGTCTTTAGGTATGACGATTTTGAGTTCCAGACTAGGGCGGCCACGGAGGGCCGCCCCTACAGTTATGCGTGTTGCGCTCTCTTTTTTAGCAATTGCGGCTTGCGTGTTTCTCATTCAGGCTTCAGCGCGTTTTGGTCTTTCGCGGGCTTACTCTCGCTACGCGTTGCTCACCAACTCCGTTCCGGCGGCCGACGACGCCACTCGCATTACTCCATCCGATCCCGAAGCGCACCGCACGCGCGCAACTGTTTTTAGCCGTCGTTTATTCCCGGAGGAAGCAGCAAAGTCGCTAGAACGAGCCTGCAGCCTGCGCTATCGTGACGACTATCTCTGGATCGAACTCGGCAACACCAAAGAAGAACTCGGCGACACTGAAGCCGCCCTCGCAGCAATGGACCAGGCGGTCAAATGGGCTCCCCACTACGCACACCCGCACTGGCAACGCGGAAATCTTCTTCTTCGGATGGGCCAATCCACCGATGCCTTTAACGAACTGCGAAATGCGGCCACCACCAACCCTGCTTACGAACCAAACCTGATCGATCTCGCTTGGGGTATCTCTCGCGGCGACGTCAAAACGGCAGAAACTCTCGGCGGCATCGACGACGATCGTAAGCGTCTTGCCTTCATTCGTTTTTTGGCACAGAAAGGGAAGGGCGCAGAAATCGTGGATCAGTTACGCAAGTTAACCACCGCGCCTTCCGATGCGGTGCGCTCCGATCTCGCCCGCGCGTTATTCGCCGCAGGCGCATACACAGAGGCTCATGCGATCTCGTTTGCGTCAGATAGTCACGAAGCCGCGATAATCAATCCCGGCTTTGAAGAACCACTCGTTTTCAACGACATCGGATTCGGATGGATCATCGCTTCCGACCACAGAGGCCGGCTTGCAATCGACGTCGCAGAAAAACAGTCAGGTAGCAAGAGTCTGCAAATCAACCTGGATGGAAGCTGGTTGCCGGGCACGCCGCTAGTGTCGCAGACGATCCTCGTGAGTCCCGCTAAAACCTATCGCTTGTCGTTTGCTGTCAAAACAAAAGACCTTGTAACCGGTGGTCCACCGGTGTTCCTAGTGATCGATGCGAAGACTCAACAGGTGCTTGCGAAATCAGAAAATCTTCCCACAGCCACCTCGGATTGGAGTAAGTTAAGCTTTAATTTTACGTCGCTTCCAACCTCGCAGGCTGTTGTCATTCGTCTCACCAGAAACAATTGCGACTCGTCTCCTTGTCCGATCTTCGGTACTCTTTGGCTGGATGAGTTCTTAATCGAGCAGACCGAGAACACGACGAAGAGGTAACTTCAATCATCATGGCCGCCACTCCTGAGCCCCGGGGAATAGCGATTGAACGGATGTTAGAACACGACCTGCTCGAAGTGGTCGAGATAGAGGAACGATCCGGTTTGAGTCGCTGGGGCTGGGCTGCCTACTATGCGGAGTTGCAGGGCGCGAATCGAGATCTGATGCTGGTTGCCCGTCCGTATCAGTCGTCGAAGTTGGAGTCAGTGACGATTGCCGGTTACATAGTCGCTCGAGAGACTGCCGGCGAATTGCACATTAATAATTTTGCGGTGCGGGCGGAGTTTCGACGGCTCGGAATTGGCGGCGCCTTGCTCAATCGCGTGCTCGACGAGGCGCGTCGACGCAAGGCGAATGCGGCGTTTTTGGAAGTTCGCAGTGCAAATTACGCGGCTCAGGCGCTTTATGAGAAGAGTGGTTTCCGGGCGATTGCGCGGCGCGCGAATTATTACACCGAACCGCCCGAAGACGCAGTGGTCATGAGTCTTGTGTTGGGGTAATTTACCCGCTTGATTTGGTCCTCTGGTTGGGCTACCATTTTTCCGTGCGACACAATCCTATGGAGGTTCCAGGCCAATGACCTCCGACAACCATCCTGCCCACTTTCATTCGTCTGAAAGGAGACATGCACGAACATGGATATGGCAACTACGGATAGTCTGAAAGAAGAGTTGATAAACCGAGACCCGGAATTTCGCGAATTAGCGCGAGAACATCATAAATATGAAGAACGCCTTAGTGAATTATCAGCTCTTTCCTATCCGAGCGACGAAGAACAGCTGGAGGAAGTTACTCTCAAGAAGAAGAAGCTAGCATTGAAAGATCGAATGTACTCAATGATGTTGCAATACCAGAAGACTCAGAGCTTGAGCCACTGAAACTGCCCGAGCAGTTTCTACGAAAAGAATCGAAGGGGACGTAGAACCACAAGTTTGCGTCCCCTTTCACGTCAGATGGCTTCCTGTTTGCTACTTTTTACGTCGGTGTAGGTGTCAGCGGTGTCTATAGTTAAGGAAAGTATTCCGTACATTGTTGTTCCGGTGCTGGTTGGCGCAGTGGCAGCCGTGTTCGGCTTTTGGTACGTGGCCGGATTTTTCTTGCTGGTGACGCTTTTTATGGCATTCTTCTTTCGCGATCCGAAGCGGGTGCCGCCGACGGATCCGGATGTGGTGGTTTCGCCTGCCGATGGACGCGTTACACGCGTTGGTCCGGCAACGGCGGCTGCGGATGCGCCCACCGTGGTCAGTATTTTCTTGTCGCCACTCGATGTACACATCAATCGTTCACCGATTCCAGGCAAGATCATTGACGTACTTTATTCGCCGGGCAAGTTTTTGATGGCCACAAACGAGATGGCCAGTCTCGTCAATGAACAGAATGCATTGACGATCCAGGGTGAGAAGATCACAGTTGTGTGCAAACAGATCGCCGGGATACTTGCGCGGCGAGTGGTTTGCTGGAAAGGGAAGGGCGATAATCTCACTCTCGGAGAGCGCTTTGGCATGATCAAGTTCAGCTCGCGAACGGATATTCTGCTTCCGCCAAATGTTAAGGTGACTGTTAAGGAAGGGCAGCGCGTTCGCGGCGGGACTACGGTGATTGGGAGAATCTCATGACAGCAGATGAATCGGAACGCCCGAATCCCCCGCGGAGAGGGGTCCGTAAGGGTCTTTATCTGATTCCGTCGGCATTTACTGCCGGCAATATCGGAATGGGATTTCTTTCGGTGATGGAATCGCTGCGTGGTTTCCAATTGCTGGGCCACACCACTCCCAATCTGGAAGCCGCTGCCGGGCATTTCGATACGGCGGCGATTGCGATCGGTTTCGCTTTGTTGTTTGACATGCTGGATGGGCGCATCGCGCGGCTCACGAAAACCACCACTGAGATTGGTGTGCAGCTGGATTCAATTGCCGATGTGATCACGTTTGGTCTTGCGCCTGCGGTGCTGGCGTATGTTTGGGGATACGGATCCACGCTTGCCAATAGGACAGATCTGCACCGTTTTGCATTCTTCCTGTCGTTCATGTACTTGATTTGTGGAGCGTTCCGTTTGGCGCGTTATAACGTCCAGGCGTCGCGGCCTCGTGTGCTGGCTGAAGGTACTATCAAGGTTGATAAGAAGAGTTTTGTTGGTCTGCCGATACCGGTTGCCGGCGGCATGATTGCGGCGCTGGTCCATTTCTCGCCGTGGCCGTTGATCTACTTTGGACCAGAACGGGCGCCGGTTTATGCGGCATTGTTGATGGTGCTGGTTGGGTTTTTGAGTTTGATGATGGTCAGCACCTGGCGCTTTTCGAGTTTTAAGACAGTGGGTACGCGTAGTGGCAGCATGCGTCCCGTGATCCTCGCGCTGTCAGTGTTGCTGCTGATCATTTTGTACTCGCAATACGTGCTCCTCGCGATCGTGGTTGGCTACATTCTCTATGGCTTGCTCTCGCGCATGGTTGGGATTTTCTGGCGGCGCGGGGAGTCGGCCGATGCGAAGATCGAAGCTAACCCGGTGAGCCGGTCTGGTCATTAGGATCTCTCACGCCACTGAGTTCTTCATAATATGAACCAGCGAGCCGTTGCGTTCCGGCCTTGGGATTGGACCAAAAGCATAATCAAGTTTCTCACTTTTACTTTCGTAGCGCTTCTCTGCGCGGTTCTCGCGTTAACTTCTTATCGTTATCTGCTCTCGCTCGGACCGATTCCGAATGTGATAGCTGGAAACCGGTTTCTCTTTCCGTGGTTGGTGATCCACGTCGCCGGCGCCGCGACCGCTTTGCTGGTGGGGCCGTTACAGTTCATCAAAAGGTTGAGAGTTCGCGCTTTGGCGCTGCATCGTTGGCTAGGGCGCGTCTATGTTGTGTCGTGCCTGATCGGAGGGCTTGCAGGCTTTGTGCTCGCCCTCGGTGCTTCGACGGGGCCAGTCTCAGCGTTTGGGTTCGGACTTTTGGCGACGGGTTGGCTGCTCAGCACCTGGTTCGCCTGGCGTCGTGCAGTGCAGGGAGATTTTGTCGAGCATCGTCGATGGATGATTCGATCGTTTGCGTTGACGTTTGCGGCAGTGATGTTACGCCTCTATTTGCCGCTCGCCGGTATCCTCTCGCTTAATCCAACAAACGCTTACCGTGCGGTTTCGTTTCTCTGCTGGGTTCCGAATTTGGTGGTGGCCGAGCTGTACCTGCGAAAAAGGAACTGAAAAGATTTTCTCACGCAGCGTCGCCACGTCGCAGCGGAAGGCCGCAGCCAGTTAGGTGATGAAATGAATGAAGTCGGGCTTAACCTCAACGAGCTGGCTGGAGTGGCGCCTAACGAATTAGGGACTTCGACGCGGAGTCGGAGGGGCGGGCAAAGGCGAGTAAGCCGTGTTCAGTCGTTAGAATCACTGCGTCGCCAACGATGATTGGCGATGCGGAGCTTGTGAGTTCCTCACCGGCCGGAAGGGTGTTCACTTGTTTTCCGTCTTTCAACCCGAGCACTACGCCTTCGGAACTTGATAAAGGCGTGAACAATGCAGTTTCGGCGACGGTGAGGGGTTGGGCGGAGATGCGGCCGGGGAGTTGTTTTTTCCAGAGTTGCTTGCCTTTGAGATTCAAGAGATAGGCGAAGTTGTCGAGGGACGCGGCGAGAAGGGAATCACCTGCCAACACAACAGACTCAACACCTGCCCCAGTTCGTTTGCGCCATTGCAAGCGTCCTCTGTCGGCGCTCAAGGAATACACGTAGCCATCGCCTGAGCCGAAGAAGATGTCGTCTTTAGTAACTGCGACTGGTCCATGTATCGCGCCTTTGGTTCGATACCGCCACAACAGTTTTCCGGTTCCTTCGTCCAACGCCAGCACCGTTCCGTCTTCACTGCCGAAATAAACTCTGCCATCCTTCGCAATCGGCTGACTGCTAAACACCAACGCAAACGGTATCGACCACAACACACCACCGGTCCGCTTATCAAATGCATACGCTCGCCCGTCACTGCCGCCGGCGAGTAATTTCGTCCCACTCACAGTGAGTGCGGCTCGGAGCGGACGAACGAGCGGTGTCATCCACTGCGTCACACCACCTTCACGTCCAAGTGCACGCAACGCGCCCGCCGGCTTCTGCTGCGAATTAGGCTGTACCACAGTTTCCGACGCAACGAAGATCGCATTCTCATCCGCAACCGGTGACGCCGACAACTCACCACCCATATCCGACTTCCAGAAAAGCTGACCATCTTTCGCCGTCAACGCGACAATCGTACCGCCCGCGAGTGGCAGGTAGATGCGTTCATTATCGAAAGCCGGCGTGAGATTTAGTGTCACCGCCGATTCGTAGCGCCACCGAATCGTCAGGGGTTGCGATAAAACGACATCACTCTTAGCAAAACTGGCGATGAGGAAAAGCGAGAGAATCTGTGTTAATCCAAACATATGAAAATTAATAATCCGTGGCTAAATTTTGCGTTCCCACCACTCGAAAGTATAATCACTACTCTCTTCCAAAATGAGCAAAGTCCAGAACCATGAAACCGTAATAATACTTGACTTCGGATCGCAGTACACACAGCTCATCGCGCGTCGTATTCGAGAAGCTGGCGTTTACTGCGAGATCCTTCCATTCAACACGCCCATCGAGGCCATCAACGCGAAAGCACCAAAGGGACTTGTGTTTTCAGGCGGTCCTTCCTCAGTGTACGACAATGGTGCTCCCAAGCCTCAGCCGGAACTGTTGCAGTCAATCGATTGTCCCACGCTCGGTATCTGCTATGGCTTCCAGGTTTTCGCGCGTGAACTTGGGGGGGCCGTAGCTGCGTCGCCGAATCGAGAGTTTGGTTATGCGCGTTTGAAAGTGCTCGACGTGACCAGTCGCTTGTTTCAAGGTCTGCCGCCGGAACTCGACGTTTGGATGAGTCACGGAGATCACGTCACGGAAGTGCCACCAGGTTTCCAGGTGACGGCGCTGACTGACGACGCTTTGAATGCGATGGAAGATCCGTCGCGTGGTATTTACGGGGTGCAATTTCATCCCGAAGTCGCTCACACGCCGTTGGGCGCGCAGGTGTTGCGCAACTTTTTGTTTTCAGTTTGCGGTTGTCGTGGCGATTGGTCGCCAGAGGCTGTGATTGAAGAACAAGTCGAACGTATTCGTGGCCAGCTTGGCGCCGAAGCGCATGTCGTTTGCGGCTTGTCCGGTGGAGTTGATTCGACTGTCGCCGCGGCGCTTGTGCACAAAGCTGTCGGCGACCGCCAAACGTGTATCTTTGTCGACAACGGTCTACTCCGCGAAGGTGAGTTTGAATCAACTCTGGCGCTGTTGCGCCAGACGATGAAGTTGAATATCTCCGGTGTGCGTGCGGGCCAACAGTTTCTCGAAGCACTAAAAGGCGTCACCGATCCGGAAGAGAAGCGCAAACGCATAGGAAAAATCTTTATCGATGTGTTTGAAGCGGAAGCGAAGCAACTGGGCGACGTCGGATACCTCGTCCAGGGCACGCTTTATCCGGACGTGATCGAGTCGGTGTCAGTACGTGGTCCATCCGCGGTGATCAAGAGTCACCACAACGTCGGTGGACTGCCGGAGAAGATGAATCTCAAACTGATCGAGCCGCTACGCGAGTTGTTCAAAGACGAAGTGCGGCTGATTGGACGAGAGTTGGGAGTTCCGGAAGAGATCCTTGGGCGCCATCCATTCCCGGGTCCTGGTTTGGCTGTGCGCATTCTTGGTGACATCACCGAGGAAAAGATTCGCCTGGTGCAAGCGGCGGATCGAATCCTCGATGAAGAATTACGTCTCGCGGAGTTATACAACTCGGTCTGGCAGGCGTTTCCGGTGTTGCTGCCGGTATCGACGGTGGGTGTAATGGGCGACGAACGCACCTACGAACGTGTCATCGCCATTCGTGCCGTTACGAGTGTTGACGGCATGACTGCCGACTGGGCACGACTGCCACACGATCTACTGGCGCGGGTCTCTGCCAGGATCGTGTCAGAGATACGAGGCGTCAATCGGGTTGTTTACGACATCAGTTCCAAGCCACCATCAACGATCGAGTGGGAATAGCCCACACATACACAGATAGGGAAAAATGCAGGACCGCCAATTCGTACACCTTCATCTTCATACTGATTACAGTCTTCTTGACGGCGCCATTCAGATCAAACCACTTTCAAATCGCATTGAGGAATTGAAGATGCCGGCCTGTGCCATGACCGATCATGGCAACATGTTTGGCGCCATCTCTTTCTACAACGCGATGAAGAAGCATGGCGTTAATCCCATTATCGGATGCGAGACCTACATCACACGCGGCAATCGGCGAGAGAAGGCCGCGAGCGCGCCGGGTGAAAAAGCGAACCACCACCTGATACTGCTGGCACAAAATTACGAGGGCTATCAAAATCTCGTCCGGCTCACTTCGAAGGCCTACACCGAGGGTTTCTACTACAAACCCCGGATCGATAAAGAGCTGCTTGCGGAACACAGCAAGGGTCTGATTGCTCTCTCTGCGTGTATGTCGGGGGTGCCGTCGGCCTACCTGGCACAGGACAAATGTGACGAAGCGGCCAAGGCGGCCATCGAGTTTGAGGAGATTCTTGGCAAAGGGAACTACTTCCTCGAAATCCAGGAGCATGGACTCGAGCCACAACAACGTATTCGCAAGTCGCTGGTCGAACTTTCGAAACGAACCGGCGTGCCTCTAGTCGCGACCAACGACGCGCATTATCTGATGCCGGACGACGCGCGGGCACACGACGTTTTGCTCTGCATCGGATCGGGCAAAACGGTTAATGACACAAATCGACTCAAGTATGCGAGTCCTAATTTCTACGTTCGGTCGCCCGAAGAGATGTGGCGCATCTTCGGAGATGAGCTGCCCGACGCTCTAACACGCACTGTCGAGATCGCCGAGCGTTGCGAGTTGAAGCTGCCTGAGAACGTCAACTACCTGCCTCAGTATCCGATTCCACAATCCGAGCAGGGGCTTTCGGCTGACGACTACTTTGAGAAGGTGGTGCGCGAGGGTTTCGAACGCCGCCGCCAGCAGGTGTTTGACCCGCTTGCTTCGCGTGGGGAATTAAAGCAGCCGCTCTCAGATTATCCGACCCGACTGACCAGCGAAATCCAGATGATCAAGCAGATGGGTTTTGCCGGGTACTTCCTTATCGTCTGGGACTTTGTGCGTTACGCCAAGGAGCATGCTATCCCGGTCGGGCCGGGCCGTGGATCGGCGGCCGGATCGCTGGTCGCCTATTGTCTCGAGATCACCGACGTCGATCCGCTTCAATACGATTTGCTCTTCGAGCGTTTTCTGAACCCCGGGCGCGTCACCATGCCTGACATCGATATCGACTTCTGCGTCCGAGGTCGCGGTGACGTCATCAACCACGTCGCCGGGCTGTACGGACGCGACTCGGTTTGCCAGATCATTACCTTTGGAACCATGGCTTCCAAGGCTGCCATTAAGGACGTCGGCCGGGCCCTGGAGGTGCCGTATGCCGACGTCGACAAGATTGCCAAACTCATCCCGCCGCCGGTCCGGGGTCGCAACGTCAGCATTGCTCAGGCACTTGAACAAGTACCTGAACTCCGCCGGGAGATGGAGAACAATCCTCAAGTTAAAGAGATACTTGAGATAGCGCAGCGCCTCGAAGGTTGTGCGCGTCACTCTTCGGTCCACGCCGCTGGGGTGGTGATTTCCCCCCAACCGCTTCAGGAGTTAATCCCGGTCGCAATGTCCGGGAAGGAAGAATTAACCACTCAATATGTAATGTCGGACTTGGAAAAGACCGGCATGCTTAAGATGGATTTTTTAGCGCTTACCGCTTTAACTGTTATAAATGACTGCTTAATCAGCATTAAACAGTTGCTTGGTGAAGAGATTAAATGGTCGGATTTAGCGCTTAACGACGCTAAAGCTTTAGCGGTTTTTGCCGATGGGAGAACTGAAGCGGTCTTTCAGTTTGAGTCATCGGGCATGCAGGAGATCTGTCGCAAGCTGAAGCCGAAGGGCCTCGAAGATCTCGCCGCGCTTAATGCGCTTTATCGTCCCGGGCCTCTGGATGGCGGCATGGTCGACGAATTCATCCAGCGACATCACGGGAAGAAGGCCGTGCGCTACCTGGTGCCGGAGATGAAGGAAATCCTCAGCAACACTTACGGGATCATCGTCTATCAAGAACAGATCATGCAGCTCGCGCAGAAGCTTGCCGGCTATACACTTAGTGAAGCCGACTTAATGCGGCGCGCGATGGGTAAGAAGAAGCGCGAAGAGATGGCGGTGCATGAAGAGAAGTTCGTGAAGGGAGCCATCGAGCGAGGCATAAAACCAGAGAAGGCGGAAAAGATTTTCTCCCTGATGGCCCAGTTTTCTGACTACGGTTTCAATCGCAGTCATAGTGTGGCGTACGCCTATCTGGCATTCCAGACCGCGTATCTTAAAGCCCACTATCCCGAACACTTCTATGCCGCTGTGCTCTCAAGCGAAGCTCAGGACGCCGCTAAAGTGTTTAAGTATTCGAAGGAGCTTCGCGCCCAGAAGATTGCTTTATTGCCTCCCGACGTGAACGAAAGCTTTTCCGGCTTTACTCCCTTAAGCGGCGCCATTCGTTATGGGCTTACGGCAATTAAGGGACTTGGCCAGGGGATCGTTAAAGCGATCTGTGAAGCGCGAGAGGGTGGGCCGTTTCGGTCGTTTTTCGATTTCGCCGAACGGGTGGAGTCGTCCACATTGAATAAGCGGGTCTTTGAGAGTCTGGTCAGCGCGGGGGCTTTTGATTCGCTTAAGGACGCCCGTCCCATTGAAGCCTGGCGCGGCGGTCTGTTCAATTCCATTGATGCTGCGCTCTCGCGCGCCCAGCGCGCCAAGCGTGAAAAACTGATGGGACAGAACGGGCTGTTTGGCTCGGTGCCTGAGGAGATTGACTATGCGAATGAACTTTCGCCGATGGCAAAGAGCTGGACTTCAAGTGAAATGTTAGCTGCCGAAAAGGCTGCGCTGGGCTTTTACATCACCGGGCATCCACTTGAACGCTATATCGAAACGTTGCAACGAGCGAAGGCGCTGAAGTCGTCGGAACTGCCTGACCTGACCAGCGGGATTCGCGTGACCTCCGGCGGCATCATTAATGACCTTCAGATCCGCACCACCAAGAAGGGCGACAAGTTTGCTCTTTTTCGGTTGGAGGACGAAGCTGGTGGTACGAAATGCGTTCTATGGCCCGAGGTCTATCGGAAGCATGGCGCTTTGGCGCAAAATGAGTTGCCGGCGATAGTCATGGGCAGGCTCGAGCTTAGTGAAGACAATCCGCCGACCATCATTGTCGACCAGGTGCAGAGTATCGACGCGGCCGCACGAAGCAACGAATACCTTGTCCTGCGAACGCCGGCACATGACGATTTCTCGACTTTGTGCGACTCTATTCTGACGCTGCTAAGCACGAATCCAGGTGACTGCGAAGTTACGCTGGAGGCGCTCATCGAGCAGGGGACGGTGGTTAGAATCAAACCAAACGGTGCGTTGCGTGTCCGCCGGAGTTCGGAGCTGGAAAAGGCGTTAAAAGATCTGGGATGCGGTGTTACGTTTGAAAAAACGACGAATGGCAACGGCCGAAATTGAGAACTGCACGATCGGATAACTTAGGGACGGCCTCCGCCCTAGTCTGCGAGTTTTAATCTTAGGGTTAATTAACCCTCTACGAGGCGCCTCCGTTCAGTACCGGAATTTTTGGGGCTCGGTGATAAAACAAGGGCGCCTACGGAGGGCCGCCCTACAAACGATGCCCGTTGAAATAAAGCTATGGCAAAGGAAAAGAAGGAAAAGGATTCACCCGCTCCTGCCGAACCCGCAGCTCAGCGCACGGCTTTTGAACGCGTGCAGCTCGCGCGTCACTCTGATCGACCCTACACACTCGATCTGATCGAGCGTCTGTTTGAAGACTTCGTCGAACTTCATGGCGACAAGCGTTTTGCGGAAGATCCGGCGATTGTTTGTGGGATGGCGCGTTTTCATGGTCTGCCGGTGATTGTCGTCGGACATCAAAAAGGTCGCGACACCAAGCAGCGTAGTTACAGAAACTTCGGCATGCCGAAGCCTGAGGGTTACCGAAAAGCACTCCGGCTGATGAAGCTGGGCGAAAAATTCGGACGCCCCATCTTCACTTTCATCGACACTCCCGGCGCTTATCCTGGTATCGACGCCGAAGAACGCGGGCAAGCTGAAGCCATCGCCTTCAATTTGCGAGAGATGGCGAAGATCAAAGTGCCGATTATCGTGACGGTGATTGGTGAAGGTGGATCCGGCGGAGCCCTCGCGATCGGAGTCGGGGATCAGGTAATGATGCTCGAAAACTCGATCTACTCGGTTATCAGTCCCGAAGGATGCGCGGCAATTCTTTGGAAGGACGCTTCCAAAGCGAATCTGGCAGCCGAAGGATTATGTCTTACGGCACAACATCTCCACGCCGAGGGCATTGTCGACAAGATCATTCCAGAGCCGCCCGGTGGAGCTCACAACGATTACGATCAAACGGCCCGTTTTCTCGATTCTGCTTTGAGTGAACGCCTCGCCGAGGCGGTTAGCTGTTCGCAGGAAGACAGATTAAAACGTCGCTACAGCAAACTTCGAGGTTTCGGTCGCTGGGGGACAGATGGTAAGGACACTGGCCCAGCACCGCCGGCGTAGTTCGAATTTCTCCTGCCAGGATTTGCTAAAACGGAATATCGTCGTCAGATAAATCTGGTTGCGAATCTGGCGGACCTGAACTCGCGCCTGCCGATGCCGCTCGTTCTTGCATTGGTTCCTCGCCGCCTCGCGATCCGATGAATTGCATGTCTGTAGCAAAAACTTCGAGCGAGTGGCGTGGTTTGCCATCTCGATCGACATATTCTTCCACGCGCAGACGTCCCTCGATGTAAACCTGCCGGCCTTTTTGCAGATACTGTGAGGCAGTTTCCGCCAGTCGGTTCCAGAGAGTGATGCGGAACCACGTGGTGTGATCCTGCATTTCGCCATTGCGATCTTTGCGACGCTCGTTGGTCGCCATACTGAAGCTGCAAACGGGAGTACCCTGGGCGGTATAACGCAACTCGGGATCGCGACCGAGATTTCCCAAGATAATAACTTTATTGAAGGACATGAGGAGCCTTCCTTTCTTCTGGTTTTTTCACTGACGCCGCGATACTACAAGCGAAAATCCGAAGACGCAAGCGATCCTAAATTTGTAGTGATGTTAAATTGAAAAAAAGTTGTCTCTGCGGTCCTCTGCGTATCTCGGCGATCTCTGCGTGAAAGTGACGATTTAAAACACAGAGATCGCCGAGATACGCAGTGGGCCGCAGAGAAGTAGCGCAAACAAGGCACAAGAGATTTTGTTTTAAATCGTTTGTCATTAGTCGCGAGTGCAACCTTTTTCAAGCGAAAGTGTTGCTATCGCGTTCCTTAAATGATTTCTGTTAGACTGTCGCCACTGTTAATCCGGTCTGAAACATGAAGCCGCGAGTGTACATAGAGACTTTTGGCTGTCAGATGAATGTCGCCGATTCCGAGCGCGCGTCTACAGGACTACGCGCTGCGGGATATGATCTGTGCAGCTCTGCCGACGATGCGGACGTTGTGTTGCTCAACAGTTGTTCGGTCCGTGAAAAGGCAGAACAAAAAGTCTATACGCGCATCGGTGAATTGCGCGCGGCCCGACCCGGTAAACACGATCTTTTGGTTGGCGTGATGGGTTGCGTGGCCCAACTCGAAGGCAATGCCGTGTTTCAACAAACGGCATTAGTCAACATGGTGATTGGAACACGCGCAACCGATCGTATCCCGGTGCTGATTGAACGCGCCCGCGACGGAGAGAAACGAGTACTCGATCTCGGAGAGCGCGGCGACGAGGATTCCTGGGACGTTTCACCGGTTGAGCGGCACTCGCCACACGTCGCATTCATTCCGATTATCGAAGGCTGCAACAAGTTCTGCTCGTTCTGTATTGTTCCTTATTCTCGCGGTCGTGAACGCAGCCGGCCCGCGAGTGAGATCGTTGCCGAGGTCAATAAACTTCAGGCGCTCGGTTACAAAGAGGTTCACCTGATCGGTCAGAACGTGAATAGTTACCGCCCCCGAGTAGAAGATGGACTCGAGGGATTTGCCGGAGCCACGCCGTTCTGCCGTTTGCTTCGCGCAGTGGCAGCCACCGGAATGCCGCGCATCAAGTTTACGACGTCGTTTCCGAGAGACTTTCATCCCGACATCGTTTCCGCCATCGAGGAGAATCCGAACCTGTGTGATTGGGTCCACCTGCCGGTGCAGTCGGGGAGCGATCGCATTCTCAAACTCATGCGCCGCGGTCACAAACGCAGTGATTATCAACAGCGTATTGAACGCATCAAGAACTCGAGCCGCCGACTAGCGTTGACCAGCGATATCATTGTCGGTTTTCCCGGTGAGACTGACGAAGATTTCCAGCAGACAGTAGATCTGGTCCGAGAGTGTGAATACGACAGTCTTTACATCTTCAAATATTCGAAGCGCGCCGGAACACCGGCGGCAGAGTTTCATGATAACGTGCCCGAGAGCGAAAAGAAGGCGCGTTTCATCGAACTCGAAAAGGTCCATCGTGCGGCACAGGAGAAGATCTACCAGTCGTATGTAGGACGTAATCTGAGTGTGCTGGCTGAAAGACAGAGTTCGCGATCTGTAAACGATCTTTCCGGACATTCCACCTGCCACAAGGTGGTCAACTTCGCGGGTGACACCAAACTCGAAGGTGAAATTGTTAATGTGATCGTGACGGCAGCGAAGACAAATAGTTTGTATGGCAATTTGATCGATGGCTGAGGGGAAGCGTAAGGGGGTACCTGCGTATGGAAATCGAGGTCAAGATCCGAGCTTTAATGATGGATCCCAACAGCGGCACTCCCATAATCATTTTAAAAGACGTGCAAAGTGATACGATGCTGCCTATCTGGGTCGGCGCTTATGAAGCCAATGCGATCGCGCTCGAAATCGAAAAAATTGCGCCACCACGTCCGATGACTCATGATCTACTGCGAAATTTGATCGTGGAACTCGGAGTGCAGGTTGATCGAGTAGTTGTAACAAGCTTGCGTGACAATACTTTCTTCGCGGTGATCGAGATGCGCAACAGTGAAGGCGATCGGATGGTACTCGATTCCCGACCGTCTGATGCAATCGCATTGGCGCTGCGCGCTGATTGTCCGATTTACGTTGATATGGAAGTGATCAAAGCATCACGTAACACATTGCCTGTTGAAGAGCCTGAAGAACAGGACATCACTGCCGGTGAAGAGGAATGGCCCGACGTTATTGGCGAGGCCGGTGACTTACCGATGTAAGAGTCTCTCGGCGGTCTGCTTTTGAAATATAAACGCAGAGATCGCCCGAGATACGCAGAGGGCCGCAGAGAAGTCAGTTAAAAATGAGTTTACAACCCATGGAGCGATAGTTTGCCACTGTGCAGCGAATGGTAATCGCCATCGCCAACCAGAAAGGTGGGGTAGGGAAGACCACTACCGCCATCAATTTGGCCGCCGCTTTTGCCCGTAAGGGAAAACGTGTCCTCCTTCTCGACCTCGATCCACAAGCCAACAGCTCGATCTCGTTTTTGGATCCGCGCACGGTTGAACGCTCCATCTATGAGTTAATGATGGATGGCGAGGCGCCGATCGAAGAATCGGTTTACCAATCGCCCGTCGAAAATCTGCACGTTGTACCGGCTCGAATCAATCTCGCAAAACTCGAGGCGAAGCTCGTCGGCGATTTCGACGCTCCGTTTCGTCTCAAGGATCGGCTCGAACCTTTTCGACAGCAGTACGAAGTAATTGTTATCGATACACCGCCGACGTTGGGTCTGATCACCGTCAACGCACTCGTTGCTGCATCACATGTGCTGATCCCCATTCAGTCGTCGTATTTCGCTCTCGAAGGCACCGACGATTTGCTCGAGACGATCGAGAAGGTAAAGGCTCGCCCTAATCCAAATCTCGAACTGCTCGGCGTGCTGGTAACACTTCACGATAAACGCACCACGCTGGCCCGTGAAGTACACGAACAGATCAAATCGGTGTTTGGTCCAAAACTTTTCGATACCGTCATTACCAAGAGCGTCAGGCTCGAAGAATCACCCGCCTACAAAGAGTCGATCTTTAGCTTCGCTCCGCAGTCATCCGGAGCGATTGAGTACGGAAAACTTTGCGAAGAGGTGTTAAGCCGTGTCTAAGAGGGGATTGCCATCAGGACTCCAAATGCGTCACGACGCGCATTACGTCGAAGAACTGTCACAGCACCGGCCGGCGCAGATCGGGAGAATGATCCCGGTCGATCATCTGGATCCGAATCCGGAGCAGCCGCGCACGGAATTCGGCGACCTGACAGAACTCACCGCCTCGATTGCGGAAAAGGGCGTGCTTGAACCGTTGCTGGTGAAGCCGAATCGACTGACCGGGCGTTGGATGATCATCGCCGGCGAACGTCGTTGGCGATCTGCTCAACGAGCTGGTCTCAAGGAAGTGCCGTGCGTCGAGATGGAAGTTGACGAAGGCACGGTCGCGGAGATTGCGCTGATCGAAAACATGCAGCGCAAGGATCTGACTGTTTGGGAAGAGGCCGATGGGCTGTTATCGCTGTGCGAGCGTTTTGGTTACACGCACGACGACGTGGCGCGCAAGGTTGGCAAGAGTAGGACCACGGTCAGCGAGGCGCTCGCGATCGCGAAAATTCCAGACGATGTCAGGCAAGTTTGTCGCGAGGCTGAGATAAACGCGAAGTCGTCGTTACTGCAGATCGTGCGTCAACCTGATGATGATTCGATGCGACGTTTCGCGAAGGAGATCGCGTCGCGTGGTTTGAATCGGAATGATGCGCGGGAAGTGCGGCGACAGGAGATGGGCCCGCGAGTTGTGCCCGATAAGAAGCCTTACACGTTTAAATTTGCTTCACCGGATAAGGATTTTAATATTGAGATCAAGTTTCGAGCGTCAGAGGTGAGTGATGCTGACGTCGCTCTCATCCTGAGATCCGTGGCTGACGAAATCGATGACCCGCCTTCACAAGATGAACAAGAATTACAGGATTAAGAACGTATCTTGTTCATAATCTAACATCTTGTGAATCTTTGTTATGCCTGTTTCTTCTTCTCCGCAGCGGCGCGTTTCTGTAACGACTTGGCCCAACGTTCAAATGTTGGTTGCAGTGGTTTGAAAAGTCGGGCTCGGAAACTGTGCTTCTTTTCGTTCCAGGTCTTCAATTGCTTTTCGGTATAAGCACGTACTGCCGGCTCGAGCTGAGTTTTCTTTAACGAGTGCTTGAGAGTGAGATGATAGTGTTGTCCGACGAGTGAAAACACGAGCGCCACGAGATTACTTTTGAAAGAGAGCCGCGGAACGATCCTTTTGTGAAACGGTTTGTTACCCGGGAGCAAGACGTTGACTGCAATCTCGATCCACGCACCCTTTGGACCCTGACGCGGATGATAAAGACCAGGCAGTTCAGTTGCCTGAAACGGGCCTCTGATTCGCGGATCGGTGATGAAGGGAACTAACCTGATGCGTTCGATACCGCGTGTGTGTTCGCGCGGCAAACTATCGAAGGCGCTTTCGATCTGTTCTAACGAGCCTTTCGGCAACGAGCCTTCGTATTGGTTTTCAATGCGTATAGCCACAGTGATCGTTTCCTAAGTGAATGAAAATCGCGTATGGGAAATCAGTCACTTTAGGGGAAGGCGGGAAGACGGTCAAGTGAGACTCCTTGGAGTGCGGCGTCTTGACGCCGCTTTGGTACTAATGGCGCTCATCGATGACCAAAGCGGTGCCAAGGCCCCGCACTCCAAGGAGGTGCTAAAATCCTCTAATTATGGGGCGTCGGTTACTGCGCCTAAACTCGCGCTACTCACGAGCTTCGCATACTTAGCGAGCACGCCGGTTGTGTAACGCGGTGCAGGTGGGCGCCAGTTTTCACGACGGTGAGCTAATTCGTTATCGCCAACATTCAGTCGGAGAAGTCGCTGCTCTGCATCAATCGTGATCGAATCGCCTTCATGCACCAACGCGAGATTACTACCCAACGCCGCTTCCGGCGCAACGTGACCGACGACCATTCCGTACGTGGCGCCTGAAAATCGCCCATCGGTAATTAATCCAACCGAGTCGCCAAGTCCGGCGCCGATTAATGCCGAGGTTGGCGCCAGCATCTCACGCATTCCCGGCCCGCCTTTTGGTCCTTCATAACGGATCACGACCACGTCACCTGGCTTGATCGCGCCGGAGAGAATTGCCTGAAGACATAGTTCTTCCGAATCAAAGACTCGCGCCGGGCCGGTTATAACTTTC
Source organism: uncultured Acidobacteriota bacterium (assembly GCA_963708055.1). Lineage (GTDB taxonomy): Bacteria > Acidobacteriota > Blastocatellia > Pyrinomonadales > Pyrinomonadaceae > PSRF01. Next base: position 6,987,227 of record OY970193.1, read on the forward strand.
GATTTCACGCCTGATACTTTTGCCACCGCACCTTCAAGCGCGAGGTTGCCACGCAGAATCACTAAATGACCTTCGGGATACAACGGGCTCTCAAAGGGCCTGATGACGTCCTGGTTTGGCGATGGAACTTCAGGAACATCAGCCAGCACCTCTTCGATAGTTTGGCCGCTGATCGTCAGTGCGTCACCATGAAGCAAGCCATGCGTCAGTAACATCTTCATCACTTGCGGAATGCCGCCGGCCTTGTGCAGATCCGTCGCCACATACTTTCCGGAAGGCTTCAAATCGCAGAACACCGGTACACGTTTTCTGATGTCTTCGAAATCGTCGAGCGTCAGTTCAACACCCGCCGCATGAGCGATTGCCGGAAGGTGTAGAACGGCATTCGTAGACCCACCTACCGCCATGATCACCGCAATCGCGTTTTCAAATGCTTTGCGAGTCAGCAGTTGTCGCGGCAGGATTTGTTCTTTCACCGCGTGTGCGAGTGCTGCAGCAGATGCGCCTGCGTTATCCACAACCTCGTCACTGTCCGCGGCCATCGTTGAAGAGTAGGGAAGCGCGAGGCCCATCGCTTCTATAGCTGACGACATCGTGTTGGCCGTAAACATGCCGCCACACGAACCGACTCCGGGACAAGCGTTGCGCTCGATGTTAGTCAGTCGCTCCTCGCTGATCCTGCCTGCGCAAAACTGGCCCACCGCTTCAAACGCACTCACGATCGTCAGGTCTTCACCTTCAAAATGGCCCGGCCGAATCGTGCCACCATAAACAAAAAGCGACGGGATGTTCAGGCGCGCGATCGCGATCATCGCGCCGGGCATATTTTTGTCACAACCGCCAATCGCCAACAGCCCGTCGACAGATTGCGCCTGGCAAACCGTTTCAATCGCGTCGGCGATCACTTCGCGCGATACGAGCGAATACTTCATTCCCTCGGTACCTTGCGAGATACCGTCGCTCACCGTAATCGTGCCGAAGGTTTGCGGCATGGTGTGCGCATCGCGAAGTATGGTGACAGCGCATTCGGTGAGACGATTTAATCCGGCGTTGCAGGGAGTGACGGTGCTGTAGCCGTTAGCGACAGCGATGATGGGTTTTTGAAAGTCGGCATCCTGAAAGCCGACGGCGCGGAGCATCGCCCGGTTCGGCGAGCGCTCCACGCCATGTGTAATCAGGTTACTGCGCGCATCCGCGCGTTTCTTAAACTCTTCCGGCACGTTAAATGACGCCCCTCAATTACTGGCTTTGTCGACCAGTTTACTCTGTGACAACCAGGGCATCATACCTCGAAGTTGTTCGCCGACGCGCTCGATCGGATGCTCGCGAGCCTGATCATCAAGTTGTCGAAAGCGCTGGCGACCGTTTCTGGCTTCTTTCATCCAGTCGTGCGCGAATGCGCCTGACTGAATTTCCGCCAGCAAGCCTTGCATGCGTTGCTTGGTTTCGTCGTTGATCACGAGTGGACCACGTGTCATGTCGCCAAACTGCGCGGTGTTTGAGATCGAATAACGCATCTCGGAGATCCCGCCCTCGTAGAGCAGGTCAACGATGAGTTTCATTTCATGAAGACATTCGAAGTAGGCCATCTCAGGCGAGTAACCAGCCTCGGTCAACGTTTCAAAGCCGGCTTTAATCAGCGAAGTTAGACCACCGCACAACACTGCTTGTTCGCCAAAGAGATCGGTCTCAGTTTCTTCGCGGAACGTAGTTTCAATAACGCCGGCGCGGCCACCGCCTATAGCCGAGGCGTAAGAAAGACCAATCGCTTTGGTGTCGCCGGTCGGATCCTGACTGACTGCCAGCAGGCAAGGCACGCCGGCGCCGCGTTTGTACTCGTGTCGCACGAGATGTCCCGGTCCTTTTGGCGCCACCATAAAAACATTTGCATCGGCGGGAGGTTCGATGAACTTGTAATGAATCGAAAAACCGTGAGAGAACGACAGATATTTGCCTGGTGTGATCGATTCGGCTACTTCGCGAGCATAGATGTCGGGTGCGAGTTCGTCGGGCACGAGCATCATGACGATATCAGCCTCGGCAGCCGCCTGGGTCACTGGCGCAACCTTCAGTCCTGCGTTCTCAGCCTTCTCCCATGAAGTGCTGCCCGGTCGTAAACCCACAGTGACGTTGCAACCCGAATCTTTAAGATTGTTAGCCTGCGCAAATCCCTGACTGCCATAACCAATCACTGCGATCTGTTTTGCTCGAATCAGATCCAGGTTTGCGTCCTTGTCGTAAAAAATTTTCATGAACTAAACAGTCCTTTCAACAAAACGTTGCGCCGTCGCCGTGTCATAACGCGGGTATTCTTCGTCAAGCAGAGGTGAATCTTCCTGCGTTGCGAGTCGGTTAATGGCGATATGACCCGTGCGCGTTATGTCAGTAACGCCAATCGGTCGCAGCAACTCAATAAACGTGTCGACTTTTTCCTTGTTACCGGAAGCTTCTACGATTAACTGCGTATGTGAAATGTCTACCACTTTCGCGCGAAAGACACTTACCAAACTTAGTACTTCCTGCCGCGCGGTTCCGGCACTGGCGGAGACGGTAATCAGCGCCATCTCACGTTCGATGTGCGGTCGAGTGGTTACATCCTGAACTTCACGCACACGCGCCAGTCGTTCACATTGTTTGACGATCTGTTGAATGGTGCGATCGTCGCCGCGCGTAACGATCGTCACTCGGGACCAGCGCGGATCAAGACTCTTGCCGACCGAGATGGTTTCGATATTGAAACCTCGCGCGCTGAACAGCCCAACGATCCGAGATAACTCTCCCGGCTCGTCAGCCACAATGATTGAAAGCGTATGACGCATGGAGATTCGTTTTACTGAACGATCATGTCGCGTGCATTTGCGCCGGCGGGCACGATCGGAAAGACGTTCTCTTCTTTCGAAACTACGATATCCATCACCGCAACGCCTTTATGATTGAGCCCCGCTTCGATGACGTCGTGCAGTTCGGATGGACTCTCGGCGCGAAATCCGGCTGCGCCGTATGCTTCGGCAAGTTTTACAAAGTCAGGAGCAATAGAGATATCCACTTCGGAGTAAGTGCGATCGTAAAACATCTCCTGCCACTGGCGGACCATACCAAGATAGCCGTTGTTCATGACCACGACCTTCACGGGCAGATCGTATTGAACCGCGGTAGCGAGCTCTTGATTCGTCATTTGAAATCCGCCGTCGCCGACAACCGCGACGACAAGCTGATTGGGAAGTGCCAGTTGTGCTCCAATCGCAGCGGGCAACCCGAAACCCATGGTGCCGAGTCCGCCGCTGGTGATGAGTTGACGCGATTTGCTGAAGGGATAAAACTGGGCCACCCACATTTGATGTTGGCCCACGTCCGTGGTCACCAATGCCTCGCCCTTGGTCAGGCGGTGTAGTTCGCGAATAACTGTCTGTGGCTTGATCTGAGTTTGCGAACCCGAGAAGCGAAGCGGTTGAGATCGTTGCCAGGTGCGAATCTGATCCCACCAGGGCTCTCTTCGTTGTACAGATTCTTTAAGTCTTTCAGGACCTTGATGTTGGGCCAATGAAAGAAACTGGATCAATGCCTGCTTAACGTCGCCGGTTAGTGCGAGCGTCGGAGCTACATTCTTGCCAATGTTTGCCGGATCGATATCGACATGGATAACAGCCGCTTGCGGGGCGAAAGTCGCTAACTTTCCGGTGACGCGATCGTCAAATCTAACGCCAAGCGCGATCAGCAGATCACTTTCAGCCACGGCCATGTTTGCGGCATACGTGCCGTGCATGCCAAGCATTCCCAAACAGAGTGGATGCGAACTCGGGAAGCCTCCCAAACCCATCAAGGTCGGGGTAACCGGTAGTCGTAGCGTCTCGGCCAGCGAGAGCAGGGAATCGACCGCTCCGGAGTTTGTTATTCCACCACCGATGTATAGAACCGGGCGGCGAGCGTTTAAAATTGCTTCGATCGCATGCTGGGCCAGCTTTGGATTGACCGGCGCCGGCTTGTTGAGGAAGGGAAATCGCACGTGGTCCAATCGTCCATGATCCGCCCTTGCCGCACTCACGTCTTTCGGGATGTCGATGACCACTGGTCCAGGTCGGCCGGAGCGAGCGAGATGAAAAGCTTCGCGAACGATGGCTGGTAGATCCTTCGCTTCTCGCACGAGGTAATTGTGCTTTACACACGGTCTGGTAATGCCAACGGTATCAACTTCCTGGAAAGCGTCAGTGCCGATCAGATGCTTCGGGACCTGGCCCGTTATGACGACGATCGGCGTGGAATCCATGTAGGCATTTGCGATTCCGGTCACGGCATTGGTTGCGCCCGGACCGGAGGTGACCAGCACCACGCCGACTCGACCGGTGGCTCGAGCGTAACCTTCAGCCATGTGCACTGCACCCTGTTCGTGTCGAACCAGGTAATGTGTAATTCGATCGCGCGCGCGCCACAGTTCATCGTAGATATGCAGCACCGCTCCACCCGGATAACCGAAAATCGTATCCACTCCCTCATAGACCAGGGCATCGATGAGCATCTCGGCGCCGGTTGGTAGCGCCGCCATTTGATCCGGCGCCGGCGAGTTAGCAATTGACGATATGTGCGATCGAGCGATCATGTCTGGGTCTGCGACTCTAGCGTCCCGGCCCACTGTTTGTAAAATTTATTCTTTTAAGATAATAATAAACTTGATTCATCAACTACTCTGAGCGCGTTAAGGTAAAAATGTTTTATGGAAATGGCCCAACTGGAATATTTCTCGCAAGTTGTTCAGGAGAAGAGTTTCTCCAAAGCAGCCGATAAAGTGTTTCGCACGCAGCCGGCTGTAAGTATCGCTATTCGACGTCTCGAAGAAGAGATCGGTCTGCCGCTGCTGGACCGCACGCAGAAGACACCAGTGCTCACCGAAGCAGGGCAGGTGGTCTATGACTATGCGCAGCGCATTCTCGGGCTGCGCGACCAGGTGGGCCAGGCGATTGCGGAGATGCAGAGTTTGAAGCGTGGTCTGATCCGCGTGGGAGCGAATGAGAGCACGTCGCTCTATCTCCTGCCGGAACTGATTCTGACATTTCGAGACCGGCATCCCGAGGTCAAGGTGGAGATCTTCCGCCACGTCTCGAGTCGTCTGCCGCGGGAAGTGCTGGAGCGCAACATTGATTTTGCTTTGATGGCTTCGGAACCTGGTGATCGTGATATCGAAGCGTTTCCGGTGCTTAAGGACGAGTTGGTCTTAATCATGAGTCCTAAGCATGCTTTGGCCGAAAAGTCGGCGGTGAAGATTAAAGACTTAGGCAACGAGCCTTTTGTGGCTCATAACGTAAAGTCGGGCTCGCGGGTGAAAGTGATCGAGGCCTTTGCGAGGCAACATACGCCGCTCAACATCACGCTCGAATTGGCGACGATTGAGACGATTAAGCGGTTTGTGCAGAAGCGGGTGGGTCTGGCATTTGTGCCTCGCATGTGCGTACGTGAAGAGCTCGAGCGCGGGACATTAGTGAGTGTGCCGGTGAGAGGATTGACACACAACCGCACGCTTTGGGCCGCACATCGCCGCGGCGCAAACTTCTCACCCGCCGCCGCCGCCTTTCTCGACGTTTTGCGCAAGCAGGCTGAAGCGGCTGCGTAAGAGGCGTTTATTTATAGGCGTCACACTTGGGAAGGCCCATGCGTGTCAGGAATGGTTGGTAGTCCGGGTACTAGATCGTTCGTATGTTTGCCGGTACCTCCCGTTGCGCTCTGCAACCTTGTAATGACGCTGGCGTCACCGCCTACACGACTATAAGTGCTTAAGCACACACTCAAGACTCGCAGTCGTGCCGGCGGCCGATCCGAAAGATGGCCCAGGTGCAATTGTCGATACCGCGCGAGCTACTACTCGCGAAGGACGGTTAGCCGTTGACGTTGTAGCGAGGCACACGACGAACATTAAAGCTAATCCAACTCTATACGGCATGCCTTCAAACCTCGACCGTTAATCAAAAGACACCCGCAGTTATGAACCGGACCAGCACGCAGGGCACCTTCAACAAACCAGTAAACATTGAGTCTGATAATACATATTATGAGGCAAAGGGCTTTGCCTCATAAATCGCGTTTGCCTCAAAAATCAGATTGACTGATGGTTTGAGGCAAGCGCCAGATATTAGAACTTAACGCCTAGCGCACGTAGCATCTGTTCTTCTTCAAAGGTCAACTTGCCCTCTGTGAACTTTAGAAACAGATTGAAAGATACATCGTGAAATTCGGTTAATGCGAATAGCACTGTCATTGCATCATCAAGCGTTTCCATAACTGGTCGCGGCTTGAATAGTTGCCCGTCAAGATACTTCCGCATGATCGCGAAGTTAAATCCGAGTCTGAGCACTGCATACGAATTCTTTTCCAGTGGCTCAAACGCTAGTTCCCAGTCTTGCCGTTCAAGGTCAAACGGTTCGGTCTGAGTGTCAGGGTTGTCCGTGTTAGGATTATCTTGCATGGTCGATTCCTCTCATACAGGTTTCGGTCGTGTAGGGGCTGGTGAGTGCTCTAACACTTGCCAGTCCCGCTTCTTTTGTAGGGCATCCACTATAGACACGTTGTTTCATCTGTGCAAGACCTAATGGTGACGGAGAAGGCTTCACAGCGAATAGTTGATCAGTATTTCGAGGATCGATTCAGCTAAAGCCCGAACACTGACTGACTGCCCTTGATCAACGTATCGCACTTCACCTTTAGCATTTAGATCAATCGAGATGGTGCTGTCGAGCCGGGGATCGCGTTCTTCACCGCGCCAAATTCTGAAACTCAATTCATGCTTCTCAAAATCTGGTTCAAGCCTCAACTGGAATTCGTCTGGGCCATTGATTTCAATCTTGTCATGCCGAGATTTGATTTCAAAACGTCGTTGGGTTTCAGTAAACCGTTCATTAAGTTTAGCGATCGTCTCCTTGAGGATCGCTTGTAGATCGGCAAATAGTTTGTCTTGATGTAGCCCTATCTGACTCTCACGGTGCAAAAGGTAACTCTGCTGTTGCTGTTTGTCTTTGTCGCTTTCCTTAATGCGTTCTACGGTCTTAGCTATCCATTCATCTGACATCGTACTATCTCCATTCGTCTGACTGATTGAGTCAGATGATAGCCGCAAGCGAAAGCTGACATCAAAGCTAATCACTAGGCGGCTACCTCTGTTGAAAAGTCCGTCTCAATTCCTAACTCGTGAACTGATTGAATAACCACGCAGAGGTTGTGACAGAGCACCTTGCACAAGGCTTCGTTGACCTGCGCGGTCAGAGTCTTACTCCGTAGTCGCTGACCGAACTTCGACTTGATCATGTGAAACGTGGTTTCCACATTGGACCGCTTGTGATAGTGCGTCAAAAATTCTTCGCGGTTGTCATTGTAGAAATCGAGCATTCTGGTCCAGAGCGTTGACTTTGGACCATAGGTGCTCTGCGCTTTCGAGTTGATCTTGAACGGAATGTAAGGGATCGCCTTGTGCCGTAAAGTCGTTAACAGATTCTCTCCGCTCAAATATGCTTTGTCGGCTGAAACTTCTTTCAGCATGAAACCGTTTGCGGCAGCCGCCTCAACTAGAGGCTTAAAGTAACCGTGATCGTTCGCGTAACCATCACTGATTTCAACTGACGTAACGATGTTGGTTTTGACTCCGCACATTAAGTGAACCTTGAGCCACATGCGACGGTCTTCTTTCTTCCCATACTTCACGTCGAACCAACGCATGAATTGACCCGTGCTGAATCCGCTGGCGTCAACGGCGAAGTCACGCTCAATTGATTTTAATGGTAACGCGCTGGTGGTTATCAGTTCGTACAGATAAGGCGTCAGGGCTTCCGCTTCCAAATAGCGAAACACTGAATTATACGAAGGCAGTTTGGACAGATAGCCGCGTCGTTTTGCTTCCCGCAAATCACTCTGAAAGCGGCGACCAGAAACGGTGGAGTAAATCTTGAACGTGCTGGCAAAGATGATGTCTGCCAGCGATAAACGCGGTCTGCCGCGCCGTTGTTCAGGCTCAGGCAGGTTTTTGCAGAGTTCGTAGAGCAATGCTTGGAGTCGGGATTTTTCTTCCGTCTGCGCGGCGTTGTAAGCCTTCCAATCTTGCGGGTAGGTCTTGCGCGTGATCTTCACTGTCTCGGTTGTGATCGTCGCACCATCTGCGGTCTGCTCGCGTTGGAGCGTGTATTCAACGGCAAAGATATGCTTGCATTTCGTGTCTCGAAACTCGAAGTCCCGGCAAGTGCATTCCGGTTTTTCGTCGCGCATGGTGACGGTGTACTTTTCTTCGCGTCCGGCCTGTGAGGGCACTAGCCAAAGGTTGCTTTTGCCCTTACGCGTTACCTTTGATTTAGCCGCGATTTCCAAGCCCTTAATCTCTCTCGGTTCCATTGTGTGAGTGCCTCGCTCAGTAGGGGATTTATTGAGCGAGTATATTACTATAGAGTACATGGACCGTCCAGTAAAATGTGTACTTGACAGTAATATATTTGACTGCGTATATTGCCTCGCATGGCCAAACAAATTAGAAAAGTTACTGTCTACATTTGCGAGCGTTGCGAGCATGAGTGGATTCCTCGTGACGCTAACCCTAAAGCTGAGCCCCGCGTCTGTCCGAAGTGCAAAAGCCCTTACTGGAACAAACCGCGACGGAATGCAAAAGCGGCTTAGAGATAGCATCATGCTCCGGTGCCTTTTAGACTAAAGGTGAACCACGGAGGCGAGGTATTAAGGGTTAAACTAGCTCGCCGTCGAAACGGCTTGCCCTCAGAAGCCAGAGCCGTGATCGTAAACTCAAATGTCTCACCTTTGTCGATATCCGGGCCGCTGCCATAAAACTGGCCTACTGAGTTTTCGGGATACCAGAACGCTAGATCGACGAACTCAGTCTCACCGGGATTTAAGAAGAATTCTTGTATGTAAGGGTAGTCATACAGGTGTTTGTTTCGGGTCAAACTTAGTACCAGTGAGCTATAGACTTTCGGGCCGTCTTGCAATTCATCCAGTTGCACCTTCACGCGAGAAAGGTCTTTGCCAGAAACGTTCTTTACAGCAATTCTTAATTGGTGAAAGCCTGAGCTGGACAGGTCGAGGTAAGGGAATATTGGATCAAAGAGAATAGCAAGTTTTGGTTCAAGCTCTTCCTTTAAGGATTGGACGGCACTCTCGCAGTTGTCCAGTCGGCCTCCGAAATCTGTCTCTATCCTGCGAACAAAGCGGTATGCACCTTCAAAAGTGATGATGATGACTAGCACTAGCAATCCTATGATCCAGGTTCGTAGTGAGAAGGCTTGAAGGACTTTGATTAGCTGGTATTTCTGTTGAGTCTCAGGCGTGGTAGTCCAAGCAATGAAGTTAAAAACGAGTTGTAGGGTGTTGTAGATTAGGAGCACAATAAGCACCCCCAGCCGCCAATAGACCTCCTTGAGGAAAAGTAATCGGCTAGTTCTTGGACGGCCACTCTCAGACATGGTGCAAGCCTATCATTAAGAGCTAAGTCAATGACACAAAACCAACTCGATCTGTTTCCTACCAGCGAACCCGAAATTAAAGGCCAGATTGCTGCCTTTGCGGTTGTCCTGCGCGGCTTGGTTGAGACGCTGATTGCAAATGGTTCCTTGACCAAAGAACAGGCCGTAACCCTCCTGCGACACTCCGACCTGAAAACGGCTTTTGCAATTTGGGACGAACTGCAAGGCGAAATGCCGGACGCGGAACTGAAACGAATGGAAGAACAGGCGACGCGGTTTCTCGAAAGTCTGAGGCGAGAGATTTCCGGTGTGTAAAATCTTCTTTTTGAGGCAAACGAGGGGTTTTCGGCATTTATGAGGCAAAGCCGAGGCAAAGAGGCTGGAGGCTTTGCCTCAAAAATCATTTTGACTGCTTAAGCTGCCAGTTTGTTTGTGAAGTCAGTTCCCGATTCCGAGTTCGTGCTGTGAATTGCTCCGCTTGTTGATAGTGCGTCAAGAATTCTTCGCGGTTGTCATTGTAGAACTCCAGCATCCGAGTCCAGAGTGTTGACTTAGGACCAGTTGGTCTGTAGTACTCTGACTAATCAGTCTCGGCCTTTTTGGACGACTTCGCCTTCTTCTTTGGTCGTAGAGGCAAGATCACTTCAAAACAGTTGCTCAGTGAAGGAAGATTGATCATGGGCTTAGGGCCTATCGCTTCAAACGTACTTTCCATAATCTCCAAGCATTTCTGATTTGTGCCCTTCATTCGAATAAGCGTGTCGTCGGCGACCGTGGGGGGATCGAGTATTTGGAATTGCGGTATCTTTCCCACGCCCGGGGCTGACTTGTGGGCTAGATGCGCTGCTTCAAACATGCGGTAGATTGTGCTTTCAAGACTTGTAAAGGCCGACTGCCCGCGCTGGTAGAGTGTTGATGTGGCGATGACCGCGCCCGTTCCGATTGCTGCGAAGTTTTGGTGCATGGATACTTCACCGTATCTATCTATCTCAACAATCTTTGGCTCGAACGTAACATCCCCAGAATGCAACACGTATTTAGTAAACCCAAAAACCAAAAGCTCACACCCATACTCTAACCGTCCCATTTCATGGAATAGTCGACCGCGAAGATCAAGTGGGATCTCGTCTTCACCCTGACTCATAAACTGATCGAAGGAAATACCAAGTTGCTGGCGAATGAAACGTTGACACAGTTTTTCTTTGTGAGCGCAAGAAATGTCATTAAACCTATCGAAAACATTATTCCGATTAACAGGTGTCCGATCAGTTTCGAACGCAGCGCGAGCCGTGGATAAAAAGTCCAAGCTCTTTGAGGTGTCACCAGCAATTAGCGCAGCCCACCCTCTGGTGATCCAGTTGAACTTAAAAGCTACATCACCCCCCACCCAAGATGCCTCCGCACGCCTGTCTGCTCCGAACACGATTTTATACTCACCATACACCCCCGGAGCACTACAAATAGCCGCCAAACATAAAGTCATATCAGCCTCCCAAGGAAGCCGCTTCTTTTGTTTGGGTTCGTAGCTAAGCGGCTCACGCCGCGCATTATGCGGCATAAGCCCTCCCGCTCAGTGACAAAAAAAGACCAGCCGTGATCGGTCAGAATGCTTTTTTGGGGCAAACGAACGTTATTAAGGCAAAGCCGAGGTTAAGAGGTTATCTCTCACCCAAGTCGATAACGGAACGCCAGCGAGATTCGCCGCGTTCTGAAACGCTTTTTTCTCTTTAGCCTCCAGCCGCCAGGAGTTGATTGAGGTAAAGGCGAGCTATTTACTCAGACTGCCATTGGTGGTTAGAGACGGAGCCATGAACTGGAATCCGTATCAGATCGCGACTATTATTAATCTATGCCAACCCTTACCGGACTAACACGCCGCATACGCCAAATCGTTAAGCCCTCGCCCGTTGATCACTTTATGAAAGAGGTGCAAGGTTGGACCAGCTATGAGCAACTCGAGTTCTTGACTCAGCAGGTAACAGCACTGCCTGATCACTCCACGATCGTCGAAGTCGGCGTGTGGCATGGGCGCTCTGCGCTCGCAATGGCTGAAGCTTGCCGGGGCACATCGAAACACGTTTACGCAATCGATCCGTGGCAAAACTACGGCTCCGACGTTGATGGCGCCGGATACGACGGTGAAGGCATAGTTAAAAACAGCGGCCTCAGTTCGTTTGATGACGTCTTTGACGCTTTTAAGTCGCACATTCAAACCTTTGCACTCTCTCGCTACCTTACCCCGATGCGAACTACTGGAGTCGAAGCCGCTTCGAAATGGCGAGAACGCGCGGATTTCGTTTTCATTGACGCTAACCACGCTTTCGAGGGCGTACTTGGAGACGTAGGCGCCTGGGCCTCGCTTGCTCCGACTATCTGCGGTGACGATTGGGACTTTACGGGCGGGGGAACCGATAGAAGCGTCGAGCGTGCAGTAAGAACATTTCTTTCTGATCATTCTGAGTGGCATTTAACTTTGCCTGCTCCAAATACATGGATGATTAAGCGTTAGGGAGTTCCTGCGCTCCAATCGTCAATCGCCGCGAAGTCTGATTCGATCGATTTAAGCGGCGCTGCACTCAAAGAAATCAACTCGTACAAGTACGGCGTCAACGCTTCTGATTCGAGATAACGAAACACCGAATTGTGGTGCGGCAACCGAGCGAGATAGGAAGACCGCTGCGGCGCTCGGACGTTACCTCTGCAATTGCGACTTCCCTCTATGTGTTTGCGCTCCGATTCCTGATTTTGGGTCCTCATCGACTTAGAATTCGGGAACATCCGTAGATAAGTGGTGGTCTAATCGTTCATGATCACCGATTGTAGTGGGTACAGCCAATGGGACCTCTCAAACACTGAGACGTACTTCGTGCAAGGTGTTTTTACACTTGTGGAGATGCTGGTTCCGTTTGCTATTTCGGTTTATACCTGGAAGGTCTGTCATCCCGATCGAAGTCACAATCGAACCAGTATGCTCGGACTTGATCAGAGTCCTGAAGTTGAAAGTGATTGACTTTACCTAAACGGTAACCTCTGAATATTCGCTAGCCGTTCAACTTCTTCGGATTTGAGTTTATTCTTTCCAACACATCGGGCTGCTCACCTTCAAACTCCTGATAGCGCTCTAAATCACGTTCACTAAACTCAACGGTGAATTGCAAGTTTCGACAATGGGCACATGCATGCGCTTGAATTGCTTTGCTCCCAATACCAAAAATACGTTTTAGAGCCGGTATGTCGCTCGGGTAAAACCCCGGCGATGATGCGTCGGAACCCATAATTGTGCCTGCCACGAGCGATGAGCTTCCACATGCTGTGCACTTCATCTAGTTTGCGGCCTCCTGAGTTGTTCTAGCACGTTCGTCTTGCACACGTGTAACAATAGCCTAAACACATGATTAAGAGTAAGTTTGGTCAGAACTCAAATTAACGAAGAGGCTGATGGTGAAGACTGCGTGGCGTTTGGGCACGCGCACTCAGAAAACGGAATAGCGCGATCAACACGAAGACAACGAAGCACGTTCGCCTCACAAATCATTCATGCGATTGGCTGTTGTTAAGCGACTCGATGATCGCTCGCAGGATGTACTCCGAGGCTTGTTCAGGGACGATGAAAGTGTTTTGAGTCAGATAAGCAGATTTTAGCGCGACGTGGTTGCCGGACGTGATGACTTGCATCGGTTCGTTGTTGCTATAGGCCGGATCTTCCGAAATCGGATTTTGTTCAAGATAGTCTCTCTTCACCAGCGTATGCTCGCCTTGATCGATAAAGCTGACAGTCACGCCGGGAGACCCTGACTTGATCACTTGATAGCCGTTAGCCCCGTCGACCGGTTTAAATTGCAATGGGTTTGCGCCGAGCCTTTTCTTCCAATAATCATGGCTATTGATTTCGGTTACATCCTGCTCGACTTGACCTGCCAGCTTTTGCCAGTAATTCGAACTGGCAATGAGATGTTTACGGTCCTCTTCAGCAGTTTCTTTGGCAAGACTTGCTTTTGCTTTTTCGTCAACCCAACTCATAGTCACACTCCTAACCGATGATCGCTCCCACGACAAACCTAGCACCAATTCGAAAAAGTATACAGAAAAAGGCCCACTCAGTGATGCCCTAATTAACTCCTTCTCTGTGCAATCTCTGTATTCTCTGTGCCTCTGTGGTTAATATTATGCACGAACTAACAACCACAGAGGCACACAGAACACAGAGTCGCACAGAGAAATCCAAAATCGGGACTACCGACTCTGACGCTTTGGTTCAGCGTCCATGACCAAAAACTAAAAACTTTTTGGTGTTACAATCGTTTCGAACTGTATGTATTGTCCACGATGCGGAAAAGCTGAACAGGTACCCGAAACTTACTGCCGCCAGTGCGGGCTGCTTCAGCCCGATCTATCGAAACCTCTCAAGCGTGAGCTTCCGCCTGAAGATCATCTGAAAGCGAATGCGTTTCTAAATGCACTAACCATCATCGTAAGTTTTACGTTGTCAATTTTGCTGTTTAGTATTCAACCCGGGCGTCATCCACTGATTTATGCGACCTCCGGAATTCTGATCGCGATTGGCGCGTGGCATATCCAAACCCTCATCAGAACCCTGAAGCTCCAAAAGCAGTGGAAACGACGAACTCCGTTAACTGAAGCCGCAGGAAACGCGCCGGCGATCAAGTCGGTTTCAACCGCAAAGTTGTTGGACCAGGCAAACTACGCGGATACAATTCCAGCCAGTGTGACGGAGAATACGACCAGACATCTGGTTGAAAGATCCGAGTCGAAAATTTCATGAAGCCAAGTTCCCTGCTGCTGATCGTGTTGGGCTGTGTGATTTTGCTGACTCAGTCTACCGTGCTGGGATCGTCGCCGCGACTTCCCTCGCCCAAACCTGCTCCGATAGTTTCGCCAACACCCGAACCTTTGTCTTCGTCGACCGAGGTAAAGCGACCGCACCCCGTGCGACGCCTATTCTCGTGGATGAAGCAAACCGTTAGTCGTCCCTTTAGAAGATCGGAACCGTTTATTTGTCGTTTGCCTCCCCCGATTTATTTACAGTTATCTCAAACTTCAGTTAAGTTGCCGTGTCCACCGACGACCACCGCCAGTTCCGCGGTTAGTTGTTCGAGTGATACGGAAGTGATACTGACTGCCTCGACAATCACCGCCGACGGCGTAGAGCCCAAATTTACATGGTCGGTAACTGGTGGGAAGCTTAAATCCGAAGGCCAAAAGGTATCCTGGGATCTGAGTGGTGTTCGAGAGGGTTCCTACACCGTTACGGTTGAAATGGAATATGCACAACACGTGACTGTCTCCGTGGCAGACACAATTACCGTTGCGATGTGTGCAGGTTGTGAACGACCGCATCTGCGATGTCCGATAGTCTCCATAGCCTGTCCGGCAGATGTCGAACCTAATAAGCCAATTCAATTCGAAGCATTAGTCTCGGGTGGCGATTCCGACTTAAAACCTACCTACACGTGGTCTGTAAATGCTGGAAAGATCATCAGTGGTCAGGGAACGTCGAAGATCACTGTAAGTGCATCTGAGCCAGAACGGCGTGGCCTCACTGCAACAGTATCAGTCGGCGACATGCATCCGGCCTGCTCGAATATTCCTGTGTCCTGCACGATAGGAATAGATCGTCATTAACGTTTGCGGTTCGATCGCGTGGATGACCGTTCGCGCGTCACCCGGCTTGAACGCGAGTAAGGTACCCCAGCCGAAGGCTCTACTTTCAACTCACACGTAAGACTTACAACTACAGGATACTTCTTCAACAAGAGAGCCGTGATCTGCTTGTTAACAATTTCCCAGTAGTCTGTTTTGTTTGGATAGTTCGTCAGGAGTGTTTCGACGTCCTTAGCGAGCCAGCGAAAATCGGGGTAATCGGCATTGCTGATATTCGCAACGTAACGGAACGAAATAGAAATATTCAGAGTGTTAGTCTCACCCTGATGATCCATTTTGAGATCTTTCAACAAGAATGAAAATTCTTCGACGAGCGAGCCACTCACCTGAGAAGACGGTGCGAGGGATTTCAGCGACTGTGAATGGACCAGTGGCGCCGCTGAAACGAGTACAAATAGAAGGATCGCCGGCTTAATTGATTTAAAGGACGTCAAGAGTAGCCTCCAGGAGTTTCGTTGGTTTAAAACAAATTCACGACGACGCACAGTTAATTCGCCGCGCGTCGTCGTGAAAATGAAAGATTACTGATTCAGTGATGGCCGCGCTGAGCGGATGGCGCCGGGGCACCCTTCGAGCCGGGAGATTGAACATCGATAGTTGTGCGCATCCAGGGATGAATGCAGCACTGAAATTTGTGTGAACCAACAGGCAGTTCTGAACTTCCCGCTGTCGGTCCTTCTTCAGTTTCGCCGGCATGAATCAAAACTATTGGCCCAAGGCATTCGGGCGCGGCAACAGGATTGCCGGAAAGTTGATTTAGCACAGGAACCACACCACCGCCAAACTCATCTACCTGAGTAAAGGTGTGGTCTTCACCGCCGCGATTTTCAATGATTGTCGGACGTCCTACATTAACTTGCATCGCACTCGGTTGATTTCTCCACGTGTGGACGTCCTGGGTTGCTGCTAATTCTTCGATGAACTCATCGAATGTTGTATGACCCTTACCAACACAAGTGCCTTCGCCCAGCACGGCATTGAAGGTGGTGGGCTCACAATCGTCATACATTCGGATCTTCTTGTCACCCTGAACGGCGTCGGCGCCTGCGGTCAAACCTATTAGTGCGACAGCAGCCACCACCGTCCAGACCATCGTTCGTAAATGTAACTTGGATTTCATTCGACTTTGAAACCTCCCTTGTCCGGACCGACTCGAGTCAATTGGGGGTGAGCGGAGGACTGACTTGAAATCTTCTAAAGCGTGTGGGCAAGCATATACACCGCAAAAAATTCGTTGTCAATAAATTAGGGCGCTTGGTAGTGGGCAGTTTGAAGTACGCCGAAGGCGTTGGCTAATTTCAGCCCGTGGTTCAAGCGAAGCGAGAACCCTGGGGAAACAGCAAAAGTTTCTTATCAACTCTGAAAGGGTACGCTGCGGAAGAAACCCTTTCAGGGTTGATACATTTTTTCTAACTTTGATCCTGGGTTGTCGCTGCGCTCCAACCCCAGGCTGAAATTAGCTAACGCCTTCGGCGTACTCAAACTGACCCACTACCGGGCGCCTTCTGACCCACTACGGGGCGTCTTCAGCAAGGCGCCTTAATTTGTCGTCTCAGATTGGAGTTCAAGGAGCCGGTGTGCAACCAGGCGTCGCCGTGCCGGCGGTGTCCTGATTACCGGCTGCGATCTGTTTTACAGTGCTGCCGGCACGGAGTTCGACAGTTCCATTCTTCACGGCGACAAATGTATTGCCGCAACTTGTATCCACAGTGTAGGCATTTCTTTGATTGCCGACTGATACAACTTCACCATCTCTGGTGGTGACTTTAGAAGTAACGTTTGACGATGAGGAAATCCTGACGCGTCCAGCGTCGAGCATGCCTACCGTGACGCTGGGATCCGCAAAACTCAATTTCATGGTGGTACTCGGTAGCACTTCAACGCGACCCAACTTGCCGAGACTCACCACCGCACTCGATCGTGCAGCAGTTGTGACTGTGCTGTCCGAGAAGACTGTTGCACCGGAGATCGCAGCCGTCCCGTTAACTGAAACCTGTCCTTCGACTTTAAGAAACTTTCCATCAGCAGGTTTGCCGGCCTGCATCGATTTGCCACCGACAACGACCGTCGCACACGCCATTACCAACAGCAGCCCAAACGCCAAGTGTCTTTGAGTCAAACTAATCATAGTTTCCTCCGTTGTTTTTGGATTCATCCTTCGGTCGACTGAGAACAGTACTCAATTACTACGTGAAAACAGAACGGGTGTAGCTAATGCGCCGTGATGACCTTGAGCCTTGAAGTCGGGAGGGGGAATGAGAATCTATCACGACGTGTCAATCTTGGGCCACGCTCACAAGCACCAGGACCGATTCAGATTAAAGTACGCCGAAGGCTTTGGCTAATTTCAGCCTAAAACCTCCAGACGTTCAACCTATGCCCCCACCAGATAGCGCCCGCTCACGATATTTCTGTGGCCGTGCTAGAATTTCATCGGATTGGTTGACGTGATAAGACGGCTCCAATTGATTCGCGCCCGGATCGAACTGGTCCGCAACGTGTGACATACCTCGCGTAAGCCTCACGTAGTCAACTACACCGGAATCTTGATTCAGCTCTGCGCCGTCACGGCGGCGCGGGCACGTGGGTTTTTTGTTCTCATGAAGACCGAAACACCTGACATCCCCTCACTCCTCGCCCGCGAACAAGCCATCAGGCGCGAGACGGAAATCCTGCGCGATGCCAATATCGCCCTGACTCAGAATCTGAGTCTCGAACGCGTGCTTGAAACACTCCTCGATTTTCTTGCCCGGCTGGTTCCCTACGACAGCGCAAACGTGATGCTGCGCAGTGGCGAATCCCATTTCGTCGTCAGCGCACTGCGACGTTACGAAGGATTTCAAAACGTGGAGACAACGCGTTCAATCTCCTTTGATGGCAACAGCAATCCCCTTCTGCGTCGCATCTGCGTAACCCAGCAAAGTGTTGTTGTTCCTGACACACGTGAAGAACCGGAATGGCAACTGGTTAGTGGCGCCGATCATGTCCGCAATTGGATGGGCGTGCCATTGGTTGTTTCAGGCAAAGTCATCGGTTTGTATTCGGTTGATAAAACTGTGCCAGGTTTCTTCCAGCCTGAACACGCACAACTGGCGGAGACCCTTGCCGCACGGGCAGCCAGCGCTATTCAGAATGCGCAGCTATTTGAACAGAGCCAGCGTTATGTCGCGGAGTTGGAAGAACGTATCACCGAGCGAAGGCGAGTCGAAACTGCCTTGCGAGAGAGTGAGGAACGTTATCGTGAGCTGTTTGAGAACGCCAAGGACGCCATCTATGTGCACGATCTCAAGGGCATTTACCTGAAGGTAAATCGGGCTGCCGAAAGGCTCTCCGGCTATTCCCGGGAGGAGATCGTGGGTCACAACTTCTTCGAATTCGTAGCTCAGGAACACATCAAGGTGGTGAGTGAGAGCTTCTGCGACAAGCTCAATCAGGAAGGCGAAACCAGTTATGAAGTTGATGTGATCGCAAAGGACGGCCGGCGCGTGCCCGTCGAGGTCAGCAGTCGCGCGATCTACGAAAACGGAAAGATCGTCGGCGTGCAAGGTATGGCCCGCGATATCACCGAACGCAAGTTGGCCCAGGATGCACTACAGATGTTTTCGCGACAGCTAATCGAAGCACAGGAAGATGAACGCCGGCGAATAGCGCGCGAATTGCACGATCAAATTGGTCAGATCCTTACTGCCGTCAAGATGAATCTTCACACCGTGCAGCAATTTTGCAATGGTTCAGAAGCGGGCGTTTTCGTAAAAGACAATATCGAAGCCGTGGATGAAGCGTTGCGACTTGTGCGCGACCTGTCAGTTGACCTGCGACCGCCGGTTCTGGACGATCTCGGTTTGGTTACCGCACTTCGCTGGTATGCCGACCGCTACCACATCCGCACTGGCCTGAATATCGAGCTTTTTAGCGATCTATCTGATCAAAACCAGCGATTTTCGAGAGAAATTGAGACCGCCTGCTTCCGCATTGCGCAGGAAGCTTTGACGAATGTGGTGCGACACGCCAACGCTAGTGAGGTCTTGTTGGAGTTGTCTTCTGAAGAAGGCATGCTGCTACTGATTGTAAAAGACAATGGTGTCGGGTTTGACGTCGAAAGTCTCCGCCGAAGAGCGACTCGAGCCGCCACGCTCGGGCTGATAAGCATGCAGGAGCGAGCACACGCCGCTGGGGGCGACATTCAAATTATTTCTGCACCCGGTAAAGGAACAGAGGTTCGTTTCATTCTCCCGCTGTCTTAAAGGCCCTCGCCTTACGTCCTGCACTCAATAAGTCAATCATCTTGTCTTCCAGTATTCGCAGCGGCGTGTAGTGGTTGCCGGGGCGCGGCTCAGAATTTGTGACAAACCACTCGTCTTGCTGTGCGGCTGTGAACAATGCCGGATCGTAGCCAAACATTTCCAGAAGATCGATCCGGCGATCGCTCATCGCCTTCAGCCACTCTTCATAGACAAAGCGCTGTGCTTTTGGTGATACCCGATGAATGCCGCTGTTTGAGACCAGACCTGTGCTGGCAAGATCGAGAAAAATATGAGCTTGCATCAACGCGGCCAGTAAGCCGCCGGTTTCGAGTTGGACGATGTGTGTCGGCACTGCTTCAGGAGCGCGTGAAACAAAATTGTAAGGATATCCAAGATACGCGATCTGAATGCTGCCTGATGGACCATGGCCTGAGAACATATCCCAGGTATCTTTCGTGACACTAAAGCCGGGCCTGCGTTTTAAATAGTTGATGATTGGACCAAATTCCTGATCGCCGCCTGAGGCGCTCAACAGTTTTATTCCCGGCTTATGCGGCAGCGGCCAGTTATTTTTGAAGGGATTGCGACCTGAACAACCAACAACGTAATCACAGCGAACCATTAATTCTGAAAGTGAATCGACTCTGGTAATCCGATGGCGTTGGGTAGCCGGTATACGCAGATCTCTTTGCGGATCGTAATAAAGCACCTTATTGCCCTGGCGCGCGGCCAGATTGGAAACGGCCCGGCCGATACTTCCCATTCCAATCACTCCGACTTGCCTTCCCCGCAGCATTCTCTGGTAGATGAATTCTTTGTTCAGCTTGTCGATAAAACACTGAGAGAAAATTGGACCACCAAACTCCAGCTTAACCGCAGCTCGAGCCCACGAAATCACCGCAAATGGTGGCGGCTTCATTTCAAACAAAAACATCCCGAGAGAAGTTTGTTCAACTCCGCAAATCTCGAAGCGTTGTCTTAATTCAGGCGGCACCCCAGTGATAGCCACGCCTCCATCGTCCAGCACAAGCACGCGTTTGATGCCGCGAGCCAGCATCGATTCTGCGGCAATTTGCCACAGCCTGCTGACGTCTCGTTCAAAGTACGCCTGAAACTCTCCTGGCTCGGGAGGAGTTGTTTCGACCACCGTCACTCCCATGTTGCGTAATGTTTCAATCACGCTAGCACTGTTTGAATAAACTTTGCCGAGCGCAAAGATGTTCTTCAAGTCGATTCCCATCTCCGCAGTGATTTGAAAGAGGTCAACGGTTTGCCGAAGCATGTGTTGTACTGCCACGATTGCCGTCTCTCGATCAAAACGAAAGGCGGCGGTTCGGGCACATTCTGACAATGCTCGAGTGACTTCGAGAGGAGCTGAATGTGAGTGTGGCATAGCTCAAGATCCAACTTTGGCGAAAGTTTTGGGGTTTCGCAGAGGGACCTTGGAACCTTAGGAGAGAGGCATTTTGGTTCGCTACGACATCACCCGTGATATACCGTTTAGTTTGATGACACTACTACGTATTAAGTACTGCAAAAAGTTTAAGGCACCCCACTTGAATAAGGACTCGTTTATTCAAAATGGCCCAGATTGCCCCACTCGTGCTCGAGGGGCCGCTCCTTGACACCCTGAAAGCCTGACTGCTAAAGTACGCGGTCTTTTTCTGCACTGAACCAGAGTCTGTCTATATATATAAAGGAGCTGTTTTGACTAGCGAATCCGGTTACTTATTTACCTCCGAGTCTGTCACTGAAGGCCATCCCGATAAAATTTCCGATCAAATCTCAGACGCCGTACTTGACGCTGCTCTGAAGGCCGATCCTAATGCCCGCGTCGCCTGTGAAACGTTGGTAACGACGGGTCTTGTCGTCGTCGCCGGCGAGATCACGACGGATGCCGTCATCGACTATTCCAGAGTCGCACGCGAAGCGATTCGTGATATCGGCTATACCAGAGCCAAGTATGGCTTCGATTGCGACACCTGCGCGGTGCTATCAGCACTCGATCGCCAATCACCTGATATCGCCATGGGTGTTGACACCGGCGGCGCGGGTGACCAGGGACTGATGTTCGGTTTCGCCTGTAATGAAACTCCGGAACTGATGCCGTTGCCAATTCAGTTGGCGCATCTGCTGGCCCGTCGCCTTTCGGAAGTACGAAAGTCAGGCGAACTTCCTTATTTGCGTCCGGACGGCAAATCGCAGGTAACTGTTGAGTACCGCGATGGTCGCCCTTTCCGGGTCGAAGCCGTTGTCATCTCTTCGCAGCATGACGCTAACGTGACGAATGAACAGCTGCGTGCCGAAATCGATGAAAAAGTGATCAAGCACACTGTTTCTTCCGAACTGCTTGATCAAAATACAAAATATCACATTAACCCGACCGGCCGGTTTGTTACTGGTGGTCCACAAGGCGACGCCGGCCTAACAGGTCGAAAGATCATCGTCGATACCTATGGCGGTTACGCACCGCACGGCGGAGGCGCTTTCTCCGGAAAAGATCCGACGAAAGTAGATCGCTCTGCTGCTTACATGGCGCGTTATGTCGCGAAGAATATTGTCGCCGCGGGTTTGGCCGACCGTTGTTTGGTCCAACTCGCCTATGCAATCGGAGTTGCGGATCCGGTTTCAGTATTGGTTGACACGGCTGGAACAGGACGTATCGACGAAGCGGCTTTGGCGAAGCTCGTGCGTGAGAACTTCGAACTGACGCCGCGCGGCATTATTGAATCACTTAATCTGCGCCGGCCTATTTATAAGGCTACGGCCGCATACGGTCATTTCGGACGTAATGAGGAAGGCTTCACTTGGGAGAAGACTGACAAGGCTGAAGCTTTGCGTGCCTCTGCCGGAATCTGATCAAGGCATTCATAATTAGAGTAAAGGAATAGTGAAAACTTATGAGTTCTGCTCCATCCGTCGAATTCGACGTGAAAGACATTGGCTTGTCGGGCCAGGGAAAGCAGCGCATCGAATGGGCTGAACGTGAGATGCCCGTGCTGCGTCTGATCCGCGAGCGGTTTGCGGAAGAAAAGCCATTGAGTGGCGTCAAGCTTGTCGCTTGCGCCCATATCACCACTGAGACTGCAAACCTGGCTCGTGCACTGCAAGCCGGCGGCGCCGAGTCTGTACTGATTGCTTCGAATCCCCTTTCCACACAGGACGATGTGGCTGCCTCGCTGGTAGCAGATTGGGGTATTCCGGTTTACGCCATCAAAGGTGAGTCGACCGACACATACAATCGTCACGTCCGCACGGCCCTTGATACGCATCCGGACATCATTATTGACGATGGCTCTGACGTGGTTGCGACCTTGTTGAAAGAACGCGCCGGCCAGATCAAAGAGGTCTTCGGCTCAACTGAAGAGACTACCACCGGTATTCAACGTTTGAAGGCGATGGAAATTGCAGGTGTGTTGCCCTTCCCTTCCATTGCCGTCAACAACGCGCAAACCAAACACTTCTTTGATAACCGTTATGGCACGGGTCAGTCGACGCTCGACGGCATTATTCGCGCGACGAATATCCTGCTGGCCGGACGGACGCTCGTGGTGGTTGGTTATGGCTGGTGCGGTAAAGGCGTGGCGTTGCGTGGCCGCGGAATGGGCGCGAACATTGTCGTTACCGAAGTCGATCCGATCAAAGCAGTTGAAGCTGTGATGGACGGATTTCGTGTGATGCCGATGAGTGAGGCGTCTGCAATCGGCGATATCTTCGTTACCGTTACCGGAAATCGCCACGTGATCGACGGCGAACACTTTGCGCGCATGAAAGACGGCGCGATCGTCTGCAACAGCGGACACTTTGATCTCGAACTCAATCTCGTGGCCCTGCGCGAGATGTCCAGCGCCCCATCAACAGTTCGCCCGTTTGTTGAGGAGTACAAAGTTCAATCGAGCGGACGCAGAGTCATCGTGCTGGGCGAGGGTCGTTTAATCAATCTCGCGGCAGCCGAAGGACATCCGGCCAGCGTGATGGATATGAGTTTCGCGAACCAGGCGCTGTCCGTTGAGTATCTCGTGAAGAATAAAGGAACGCTGACGCCGGGCGTTCACCTGTTACCGGCTGAAGTTGATACTGAGATCGCAAGCCTCAAGTTGCGGGCACTCGGAATCTCGATCGACGAGTTGACGGCCGAACAACTCGAATACATTACGAGCTGGGAACAAGGAACCTAGGCACAAACTAATCAAACCTCAAAAGAGGCACAAGAAGCACAAACAATGTGCTTTTTGTGCCTTTAGTTTTATGTTCTAACGCGGGAGAGGAAATAGGTTCCGGCGGCAGTGAAGATTACCAGCGGAGACCAGCCGGCGACGGAGGGGCGCAGGAGGCCGTGATTTCCAAGTTGCTGGAAGCCACCGCCAACTGCCCAGTAGGCAATTCCCACTACCACCGCGGCGCATAACGCGATCACGGTTCCCTTTCTTCCAAACGAAACCGCGAGCGGCATTCCAATCAATGCCATGATTATGATCCCGAATGGTCCTGCGTACTTTCTCTGCAACGCCACTGACAATGTTGATACATCGATCCCGCGCTGTTTTGCCGCATCGAGATAACTGCGCAACTCACGTGAACTCAGGTGCGATGGTCTATCGATAGTCGGCTTGAAGACGCTCGGTGACTCCACCCCAGTAAATGTGATTTCAGCATCAGTCCGCCTGGCTACTTCCATGCCTTTGAGCGCGAGTGTTTCGGCCTCGCCGATCTTGAGTTCGGTGGGACTACTCCAGGCGCCGGTCTTCCCGCTAATGATCTGCGTCAGGTGAACTGCGTCAGCGTCCAACTCGTAAATCGTCGGCTCGATCAACCTGCCATCTTCGGTGAATTCGTAAGAGTAGAACCGGCGCGTGTCCGTTGAGGCGAGCCATTGTCGTCCGGTTCGCGTCACGGCTCGTGATTCGCCACGAATTCGCGCGCGCAGTGCATCCTGTTTGAGATTACTTCCGGGCATTACGTATTCCTGGATCGCCCAGGAGCCAAATGCAACCGAGAGCGCAAAGAAGAAGCCGGGTAACATCAGACGGTAAACACTCTGGCCCGATGCCCACCATGCAATTGCTTCGTGTCGCCGCGCCAGCAACGCGTAAGTCACCAGGACCGAGATCAACATAGTCGCCGGAAAGAGTTCGACAGTGATCAATGGCAACAGAAACAACAGGTATCTCGCGACCAACCCAGCTCCGGCGCCGGAGATTGCGATAAAACGCCAGAGTTCAAAGAGGGTAAAGACGTTGAAGATCGCCGCGAGGGCCCCAAAACACACCACAAAACTCAGCACGAGGGAACGGAATAGCGTGGCGTCCATCAGATTCGGAAAGCCAAACGCCGACAAGCCGCGATGTGTCGTCATGGTCTTTTTAACCGGCGACGACGAAGCGGTCTTTGAACGACGTGTCCAGCCTGTCAGCGTGGAGACAAACGGCAGGCGCTTTACGATGAGAAACAACACGCTCAAGCCAAGGATAAAAACCGTCGCGAGCCATGGTCCAATGTAGGGCGACACTGTTCCGACCCGAGCCAGCGATTCACCAAGCAGCGATATCAGGTAGTAGACAATGACGACAATGATCGTTAACAGCACGCCGATGCTGCGCCCGCCACGCCGGATTCGCAATCCCAAGGTTGCCGCTAATAACGAAAAAGCGAAGGGCGCGAGTGAAAGCGCCGCCCGGCGATTGAGAATCCTGACGGCTTCTTTTTGTTCGTCAGGTTTGCCCGTAATGGCTCGTTCGCGTAGATCGCTCCAGTCCATTGCATCAGCGTTCGGGTCTCCCTCGTTTAAGCGCTTAACGAGCTCCGCACGGCCAGTGTTGATCGAGAAGCGCAATTGATTAAAACGCTCGACAACATACGACTTGCGTGTGTCGCCGGCGATCGCATTAGTCACCGGTTGTGGTTGGGGTGGGTTTTCAGTAGCGCCTATTGGAAATTTTGCGGAGAGAACGTCAGTCAGGACCAACTCTGACTGTTCGCCTGATGAGTCGATTCGTCCGGATCGCGCCGTGTAAATGTCAGTCGTGTTATCGGCGCCTTGTCCGTAGATGAAAACACGTCCCCACGTTCCCGCTTCCTTGTTGCCATCGCGCACATAAATCACGTAACGCGGCAGGGTGTTGAAGGTACGTGGTTCAACAGGCGAGTCGAGTTTGGCGAGGGCTCCCTGCAGGACAATACGCTCAAGGTCTCGGGCGGCTTCCGGTGCCTCCTTCAAATGGAGATACGTGGTGGCCCCTGTAAAGATGAGTCCGACGAGCAGCGCCGGCCAGATCATGGTCCAGGATCCAACCCCGGCCGCACGCATTGCCACAATCTCGCTGTCGCTTCCCATGCGTGAGAAGCCAACGATGATTCCTGCCAGCGTCGCCAATGGGATCGAAAAGACAAGCACACTCGGTAACAGCGCGGCTCCGACTGAACCGAGCAATGAGATAGGCAGGTCTGCATACATCACTACCTCAGCGAGTCGTGCAGCTTGTTGTGCCAGCAGGATGGCCGTGAGCAATAGAAGTGAGATGAGGATATATGGCGCCATCGCGCCAATGATGTATCTGGGGATGAGGAAAAACCTGAAGTTAAAGAATTTCATTTAATCCAATATCTAAGCCTGCGTAATCCAGTCCCATCTCGAAATATCTTGTAAATCTTAAGTTCACCTAACTAGCCGGCCGAACGCGCGGCATTCGCTCCAGCACTCTCCCGATAATCTGAAACGTCAACTCAGCCATCTCCCGCTTCGTATCTTTCGGCTCTTCCCTCGCCCCTTCCGCGTATTTCACCGGCGACAATTTCTCGACGCTCCGTAATTGCGCATGCAGACGTTTCGAAATCAAACCGCCACGCCCATTACTGCACTGCAAACAACGAAGCGAAAGATCCGGTCCAAGGTAAACAACCTCGTCACCAGTTGAAAACGCTCGCTGACAGTTTGCGCAATTGCGCAGATCGGGCATAAAGCCTTCGAGTTTAAGCACCCATACTTCAAAGTAACGCAGCACCGCATCGAGATCTGAAGGTGTTTCTGATGCAGCTTCAAAACATGCCAACGCCATGCGAAAGAGATTGTCGTTAGCCTGATGCGGCGGCGAAAAATCGATGAGCAGATCGCCCATGTATGAGAAGCCTGAGAGTAGCGAGGCGTTTGAGGAAAGGTTAAAGCGTGACTTTAAGATCTCTACCTGTCGAAACGAAACGAGTTCCTGGTGTTCTTTCTCGTAATAAGTGAGGTTCACGAACGTGAACGGTTCCAGCGCAGCCCCGAATCGATTTCTTAACTTCCTGCACCCCTTGGCAACCCCTCGTATCAATCCCGCCGAGCGACTTAAGCAAACAACGATTTTGTCAGCCTCGGCCAGGTTGTAACTGCGAAGTATCAGAGCCTCGGTTTCAAATAAAGCCATCGGTTAGGATCAAGGAATGAAATAGAGGATCCAACTCAGCACCAGGCCAA
Organism: uncultured Acidobacteriota bacterium; assembly: GCA_963708055.1. Taxonomy (GTDB): domain Bacteria; phylum Acidobacteriota; class Blastocatellia; order Pyrinomonadales; family Pyrinomonadaceae; genus PSRF01. Next base: position 7,014,046 of record OY970193.1, read on the forward strand.
TCACCATGAACTCCGCAAATACTTTAAGGCCATAGATCAAACGTTCTTGCGGAGTGTCTTTCGACATCGCTCCAAACACAACTGAAGCCAGGGCCGCAAATAGGGTCATCACTAAGAAGTGTCTCACTGCTTCCTCCCTGCGGCGATGTCGTATGCGTCGAGCATGTTTAGATAGTTAATGAGCCCTGCGATAAGTAGAAATATATTGCCGTATTCGTAAGTGGCACGCGCGGCTTGTTGCGGGTCGTCAGTGAAACCATAACCAAGAAGCCATGACACAATGTAAAGAGCTCCCATGCCGAGGTTTCCGATCACTGGCGGAATTCTGAGGATGAACCATGTTCCTTCGTTTGAAAGATCGAACATGTGCCCACCCATCGCAAGCCCGAGAATGAAACAGAGCCAAACGGCCCCACCCATCAGCACCGCTCGGATCCACCGTTTCATTAACGCATGGCCAAGCCCCGGGATAAACCAGGCCGCCGCTCCAATTAGCAAAGCAGAGTTCGGCGCCTGGTCAACGCCTTCGATCTGCATGCGTTCAGATTTAACCAAAATGAGTCCTCCAAAAACGCTTAAGTAGATAGTTAAGCTTTTACCTCAAGCTGTGGTTTACCGCAATCGCGAGACCTAAACCCTAATCATTCACGTTAGCCGTCGGCGGGCCGACCCTTAATACCTGACGTTAACTCTCTTAGCGATAGAGCAGATACTCTTCGCGTAGTTCTTTAAACTCTGCCAGCGGCTGCTTCGTCGATTCAATGATCTCGTTTAACGATGTTCCCGCTTCAAAAGCTTCTCTGATCTTCGCGGTTCCGCTGATCACATCAAAAGGGTTCTTGTCGTAGACGTACTCATATGGCGGCACCTTCCAACGAAACTGATCGGGATACATGTCATACGCAAATTTCGTCATCGCGATTCCCGTTGACCATGGTTCAAACGAATCGCGATCCAGTACCTGGATTTGCGCGCCACCACAGCTCACGCCACCATGTTTTTGAAAAGTCGGTTGGAATACACAGCTTCTGAAAAATACCCCCGGCATCTCGAGGGCGTTGAGTGCGTCTGCATATTTGTCCGGATCGATATAAGGTGCGCCTATCAGTTCAAATGGCCTGGTTGTTCCGCGGCCTTCGGAAACTTGAGTGCCTTCAAAATGAACCGTGCCGGGAAATACCACAGTTGAATCAACTGTCGGAATGTTTGGCGATGGCATCACCCATGGTCCATCAGTGTCGTCGTACCAGTACTCGCGTTTCCATCCCGTCATCGGAATTACTTCAAGTTCACAGCCGATCTCAAAGTGTTTATTGAACATTTGCGCCAGTTCGCCAACGGTCATGCCGTGTCGAGTTGGTAATGAAAACTGGCCCACAAACGATGCGTATTCGGGTTGGAGAATATTGCCCGCCATCCCAACGCCGTTAATCGGATTCGGTCGATCGCAAACTACTACACGCTTCCCTAACCTTCGCGAGGCCCGCATGCAGTTCGCCAACGTGTAAACAAATGTATAGATCCGGCAGCCGACGTCCTGCATGTCAAAAACCAGCACGTCGACATCCTGCAGCATTGCGTCAGTCGGTTCGCGGGTTTCGCTGTACAACGAATGCACCGCCAGGCTGGTTTTCCGATCCACGCCATGATCGGTTTCGATCATGTTGTCCTGAACGTCGCCACGTATTCCATGCTGTGGTCCAAACAGAGCGCGCAGGTTGATATCGGGATGCTGATGTAATAGATCAGCCGCGTGGTGGTAAGCGTGATTGACTGATGCCTGGTTGCAGATCAGGCCGACGCGTGCACCTTGAAGACGCGCATAGTCTGCTTCAAGTAACGTCTCAAGTCCGAGTTTGATTGGTTTCTTCATGCAGTACTTTATGTGGTCTTAATTTTACCAAGATGGGCGACTCCCTGAAGTGCGCCAACTTGTTGGCGCTTGGTCTTATTCTTACCAAAGCGGTGCCAAGGCACCGCACTCCAAGGAAACGCTAATTCCAATTCATCCGCATAACACTGATCCGCCGTTTACGTTGAGTATCTCGCCGGTGATATGGTTCGCCCACGACGAGCATAAAAACACTATTGGACCGGCGATCTCTTCCGGTGTCGCAGCTCGGCCGAGGGGAATGTTTCCTTTGATCCATTCGCGTTCGGCTGGGTCTGCTAAAGCCTCGATGGTCATGTCAGTTTCAACCCAACCTGGCGCCACACAGTTCACGTTGATTCCAAAGCTTCCGAGTTCCGGCGCCAGCGATTTAGCAAACGAGATCTGAGCGCCTTTAGATGCGGCGTAGTTCGAATAATACGCCTCGCCTCGTTGCCCTGCGGTTGAACTCACCATCACGATCCGTCCGAATTTCTGTTGCTTCATCAAAGGGATCGCAGCACGGCAGACCGACCAGGTGCCTTTAAGATTAATGTTAAGCGTCCGGTCCCAAAGTTCTTCTGAAATCGATTCAACCGGACTGCCTTCCCAAATACCAGCGTTACAGATCAGGAAATCAATGCGGCCAAATTGCGCGACTGTTTGTTTAAGTAAACTCTCAGCTTCAAGTAACACTGAAACATCAGCCTGAATAGCAGCAGCTTTTACGCCGTGTGACTCCGCAAGGTTTATCGTCTCAGCGGCAGCTTGTTCACCTTTGACGTAGTTGACAACGACGTGCGTCCCTAACGAAGCAAACAGTTCAACAACTGCCCTTCCGATACCACGTGAGCCTCCGGTGACAACTGCAACGCGGCCGGCAAGGCTTGCTTGGATGATGGATGAACTCATGCAGGTGTCGAGATCGGAGCGAGAGAATTGTCCTTTGCTTTCGCAGCCTCATTCACAAAAACTCGAAACAGATGTTGAGATAAAAGATCCTTCTGCCAACCGATCTCCGGGTGCCATTGAACTGCCATCACAAACCGATCCGGGCGCGGATCCTCCAATGCCTCAATGATCCCGTCGGTGGACCATGCCGTCGCAACCAGATCCCTGCCGACATCGGCAACTGCCTGGTGATGATGGCTGTTTACTACAGCCTCAACCGACTCGGCTATCTTCGAGAGTCTTGTATTCTCGAGTAGCCGGAGCTGATGCGAAGGGCGGTTGCGCGGAATTCCCTGCTCATGTTTGATAGCACCGGGCACCTGGGAGTTGAGGTCCTGAATCAAGCTGCCGCCGCGCGCCACGTTCAATATCTGCATGCCGAAACAGATTGCAAACAGGGGTATACGATTTCTCTCCGCGGCTGCGATAACCAGCAAATCAGTTTCATCTTTTATCGGCTGGACTGCACCCAACTGCGGATGAGGCTGTTGACCATATCGCAGCGGATCGACGTCAGAATCGCTCCCGGGCAGCAATATGCCATCCAAATCCGCAACTACTGCGTCAATATAGTCGGCGTTGGGAATCAGGCTGATGTGAATTGGAACGCCGCCCGCGCCTGCCACCGCTTCGCTGTAGTCGCGTCCCAGGTAAAACCGATCAGTGCTTTGTTCGATGCGCATCGTGATGCCGATGCGAGGCTGTGTTGAATTCATCGGCGGCTATCATAACTCATATGGGCGCCTCCTTGGAGTGCGGTGCTTTGGCACCGCTTTGGTCGATTAACACGAGCTCTTGCCATATTCTGGCGTCACGATCGCAATACTAAGGCGGTGCCAAGGCACCGCACTCCAAGGAGATAGAAGGCGTCCTTGACTTACATTCAAACGAGTTCCTATAGTCTTGTTAAAGAAACATGGCGAAGAAAACAAACAGGGTTCGCAGCACTACAGTGCTGCTCGTCAGAAAGAATGATAGCGTAGCACTGGCTGGTGATGGGCAAGTCACAATGGGCGAGACCGTGATGAAAGCCAGCGCCCGAAAAGTGCGACGTCTTTATAACGATCAGATTCTCTCCGGATTTGCAGGCGCCACGGGCGATGCGTTTGCCCTGCTAACGCGATTCGAAAGCAAACTCGAACAGTATCACGGCAATCTGGAACGTGCTTCCATCGAGCTCAGCAAAGAGTGGCGTACTGACAAGATGTTGCGCCATCTCGAGGCATTACTGGTGGTGGCAGACAAGCGATCATCTTTCCTTCTGTCAGGTAACGGCGATGTGATTGCACCGGATGAAGGTGTGCTGGCGATCGGCTCTGGTGGTTCGTACGCACTCGCAGCGGCGCGCGCACTGATTAAGAATACGGACCTCTCGGCGCGTGAGATCGCGGTGGAATCGCTTCGCATCGCAGGTGAGATCTGCATTTACTCGAATCAAAATATTATTGTTGAGGAGCTTTAGAGTTCTCGGGATTCATAAGCAAGAAAGTTATCAGGAATGGTTATCTATTTGGCTGGAGATGTGGATGAGGAAGCACGGCTTGACGAGATGTCGCCGCGTCAGATCGTGACTGAACTCGATAAGCACGTTGTTGGTCAGCGTAACGCGAAACGAGCGGTAGCGGTTGCATTGCGCAACCGTGTGCGACGACAGAAGCTGCCACCTGAAATGGCAGTCGACGTGATGCCGAAAAACATCATCATGATCGGCTCTACCGGTATCGGCAAGACTGAGATCGCGCGACGACTGGCTCGTATGTCAAACTCTCCGTTTTTGAAAGTTGAAGCCTCGAAGTTTACTGAAGTGGGATACGTAGGCCGCGACGTCGAGAGTATGATTCGCGATCTTACGGAGATCTCCGTCGAGCTGACGCGCCAGGAAAAGAGCGAAGAGATTGCCGAAAAAGCAGAACTCAACGTTGAGGAACGCATTCTCGACTTACTGCTCCCACCGCCACGCTCGAGCTCGAGTTTCTACGACTTTGACGCTGACACGAGTGAAGAACAATCAACCGAGATCGATACCGCCACGCGCGACGAACAGTTTCAAAAAACCCGCGAAAAACTGCGCACGCAATTGCGCAGCGGCAAACTCGACAATCGCCTGGTTGAACTCGAAGTCAGAGAGAAAAACTTTCCGGTGATTGAGCTGGCTGGTCCACAAGGGGTCGAGGAGATGGGCATCAACATGAAAGACATGTTGGGTAATCTCTTTCAGGGCCGTACGAAACGCCGCAAGCTGCGCGTTGACGAGGCGATGGAATACCTGATGCAGGAAGAGGAAGAACGCCTCATCGATATGGACCAGGTGGCACGCTCCGCTATCGAGCGAGTTGAGAATTCGGGGATCATCTTTCTCGACGAGATCGACAAGATCGCGGGTCGCGAGTCAGGACACGGCCCGGACGTTTCTCGTGAGGGAGTGCAACGCGACATTCTGCCGATCGTCGAAGGCACAACGGTTAATAGTCGTTACGGGATGGTGCGCACCGACCATATTCTCTTCATCGCGGCGGGTGCGTTCCATGTTTCGAAACCATCGGACTTGATACCGGAGTTGCAGGGACGTTTTCCCATTCGCGTTGAGCTGGAGTCGCTTACGATCGAAGATTTCAAACGCATTCTGACTGAACCACGCAACGCATTGATCAAGCAGTACCAGGCCATGATGGAAACTGAAGGCGTGACGATCGAGTTCACTGACGATGCCATCGACTCGATTGCCAACTATGCAGCTCAAGTCAATCAGCAGACTGAAAACATCGGTGCGCGCCGGTTGCAAACGATCATGGAGAAGCTTTTGGAAGAGATCAGTTTTGAAGGGCCGGATCTCGAACCCAAACATCAGCGCATCGATGGTGCTTACGTTTCCGCAATGCTCTCAGAAACCGTAAAGGATCAGGATCTCAGTCGATACATTCTGTGAAGCTACCTGGACCAACCCATCCACAGATTTCACCGGTTACTCTACTGTGTAATCTGTGCATAGTTCTCTGCTTAATCACCGTGGCGGGATGTGGCAAGCGACGGCCACCATTGCCGCCAGTTGAACGTGTGCAGCAACGCACCGAACTTCTCTCCGGCGCACAGCAAGGCAATGAAGTAATTCTCAGTTGGCCCGCGCCCCCTCGAAACGCCCCTGATAGTAGTGTGCAAAGTATCAGGCGAATTGACGTCTACAGGCTCGCGGAGAAACCGGGCGCTCCGTTGGCGCTGACTGAAGATGAGTTCTCAGCACGGTCTACACTCGTTGGATCCGTCACTTTCGAGCAGATTCAAACAGCCGGCGACATTCTGACCTATAGAGATGTGCTTGAACTTGCGGGCCAGCCCACGCGGCTGCGTTATGCAATCCGTTACGTCAACGCGTCAGGACAACGCGCGGCTTTCTCAAACTTCCTCAGCATCGAGCCCGCTGCGCGCATCGCGAAGGCGCCTACACTTCTGACTGAAGCCAAACTCCTGGAAGATTCAATTACCATCTCGTGGCAACCGCCGACTGCGAATATCGATAATTCAACTCCGGTGAATTTGCTGGGCTACAACATTTACCGCACTGATGAGTCGCAAACTGACGTTGGCACGCAACCGGTTAACTCTGAACTAATCTCCGGTACACAGTTTTCAGATAAGAATTTTCAGTTTGGCAATACCTATCGCTACATCGTTCGTGCGGTTTCACTGGGCACGGGTGGCGCGCAGGTTGAAAGCCTTAATTCGAACGCGATTGCGGTTTCTCCGCGTGATACTTTTGCCCCGGCCCAGCCAGAACGACCGAGTATCGCTGCGACCGAACCGGGATCTGCGCGACTCGCGATCTTCTTTGCCGCGAATAAAGAATCGGATATCGCCGGTTACAACATTTATCGCTCAACTGATCCCAACTTACCGAAACAGGATTGGACCATGCTGAATCAGTCGCTGCTTACGCGCACGACTTTTCAGGACGACCGAGTTGAATCAGGCAAGACTTACTACTACTACATCGTCGCGGTCGACAAAGCTGGTAACGTCAGTCAACCGTCTGAAGTCGGATCGGAGAAAGCGCCGTAAATTAATGAGAGTTTGTCGCTTTATTCATCACACTTTCGCTGGACCACGTTACGCGCTGCTAGTGGATACACAGGTCTTCCCTCTGCCGGGCAATTACAACTTTGAGCAGGTCAATGTTTCTGCCGACCAGACCGACTTAAGACTCGAAGAAGTAAAACTGCTGGCGCCGATGACGCCTTCGAAGGTTGTTTGTGTGGGACGCAACTATCGCGAGCACGCAGCGGAGCTGGGCAACAAGATGCCTGACGAACCGCTGTTGTTTTTGAAGGCGCCTTCGGCCGTGATTGCCGCGGATGAAACGATTGAACTTCCGGCTGCCTCGCAACAGGTGGAACACGAAGGCGAGCTCGGGGTGGTGATCGGGCGAACCGCTCGCAAAATCGGTGCAGATGAAGATCCGCTGAGTTATGTTTTTGGTTATACCTGTGTCAACGACGTTACTGCGCGTGATTTACAGCGTAAGGATGTGCAGTTTACGCGTGGCAAGTCGTTTGACACCTTTTGCCCGGTTGGCCCCTGGATTGAAACCGAACTCAATCCGCACAACGTCGCTGTTGAGACACGACTCAACGGCGAAGTAAAACAAAAAGGCAACACGTCTGACATGGCCTTTCCGGTAGCCTTTCTTATACGGTACATCTCTGAGATCATGACACTGTATCCCGGCGATTTGATCGCCACCGGAACGCCCGCGGGCGTTTCGCGGATGAAGCATGGCGATATGGTGGAAATTGAGGTGAGTGGGATCGGCGTGCTGCGAAATACGATTTCTTAAGTAGGAGTGTGGTTATGAAATTCTTTCTTGATACCGCAAATCTCAACGAGATTCGCGAAGCGGCCGCGTTAGGTCTCGCGGATGGCGTTACGACTAATCCGTCGCTGATCGCAAAAGAAGGCAACGTTGATTTCAAAAAACACATCGCCGACATTTGCGAGATCGTGCAAGGACCAGTCTCGGCTGAAGTTACCAGTCAGGACACCGAAGGCATGATTCGCGAGGGCCTCGATTACTCAAATATAGCGCCCAACGTTGTCATTAAATGCCCGCTCACTCGCGATGGTCTCAAAGCTACGCGCGCACTCAACGATGAAGGCATTAGCGTAAACGTCACGTTGTGTTTCTCAGCGGCTCAGGCAATTCTGGCAGCCAAGGCCGGCGCCTCATTCATCAGTCCCTTCCTCGGCCGTTTGGATGATATCGGCGAGAACGGTTTGGTCCTGCTGCAGACCATCATCGAGGTCTACCAGAACTACAGTTGGAAGACGGAGGTTTTGGCGGCGAGTTTGCGCAATCCGATTCACGTGATCGAAGCAGCACGCATGGGAGCAGATATCGCCACTATGCCGTTGAAGGTGATCGATCAACTCTTCAATCATCCGTTGACGGATAAAGGACAAGCGCAGTTTCTGGCCGACTGGGCCAAAAGGAAATAGTCGATCGAGATCGGCGATGACATTGTTGTCAGCGTGCTCAAGTACGATGGGAATGAGCATCGTCGCTGGCCGGCGCGTCTAGCGAAGATTGATGGTTCGCTGCTGGTGCTGGACGCGATCTTTGAAGAGGAAATCCAACACGAGCTGCTGGGCACGATCTCGCTCGGAACAGTAAGCACGGAGTATTACTGGCTGGATCGCTGGTACAACGTTTTTCGCTTTAGCGATCCGTCAGGGCGGTTACAGAATTTTTACTGCAATGTGAATCAGCCGCCTGAATTCGATGGGTCTGTGTTGAGATACATTGACTTGGATATTGACGTCTTAGTCGCGCCCGATCTTACCTGCAAAGTTCTTGATCTCGAAGACTTTGAAGAAAACGCTGAGCGTTACTCATATCCTGACGACGTCCGGAGAAACGCGCACCAGGCACTGGCAGAGTTGCTCGCGCTGATCGAAGCTAAAGCGTTTCCCTTTACGAACTAAACATGGCCTCGAAACAACAACCTAAGCAAACAAAATCCAGGCTCGACACTCTCCGTGAGCGAAGCGCAGAGGCTGAGCAAGGCGGCGGCGCCGCTCGTGTAGAGAAACAGCACGAAGCCGGAAAGATGACGGCGCGCGAACGGATTGAATTCCTGCTTGACGAAGGCACGTTTGAAGAATTCGATAAGCTCGTGGTCCATCGCTCCAGGGACTTCGGTCTCGACAAGCAGATCTTTCCGGGCGATGGCGTTATCACTGGTCACGGTTTGATTGATGGCCGAAACGTTTTTGTATTTGCACAGGACTTCACGGTGTTTGGCGGTTCTCTGTCGGAGACTCACGCGGAAAAGATTTGCAAAGTGATGGACCTGGCCATGAAGGTCGGTGCTCCCGTAATCGGTTTGAATGATTCAGGTGGAGCACGCATTCAGGAAGGTGTCGTCAGTCTCGGCGGTTACGCCGACATCTTTTTGCGCAATACGCTTGCCAGCGGAGTGGTGCCGCAGATCAGTTGCATCATGGGACCATGTGCCGGCGGAGCGGTTTACAGCCCGGCCATTACTGACTTCAACGTCATGGTAAAAGACACGTCGTACATGTTCATCACCGGACCTGACGTGATCAAGACCGTGACGCATGAAGAAGTTTCGAAGGAGGAACTTGGCGGTGCTGTTACGCATAACAGTGTTTCGGGTGTCGCGCACTTTGCGGCCGATTCCGATGAGCATGCCTTGAGGATTGTGCGTGAGCTGTTCTCGTTTATTCCCTCCAACAATCTCGAAGATCCACCGCGACTCGAGGTGAGTGATCCGGTTGATCGGATCGAAGCCAAACTAAACGAGATCGTTCCGGAGGCGTCAAATCAGCCGTACGACATTCGCGACGTCATAAACCTCGTAGTCGATGAAGGATATTTTTTCGAAGTGCATCAGATGTTTGCTCCAAACATCTGTGTCGGATTTGCGCGTCTTGGTGGACGTTCGGTCGGCATTGTAGCGAATCAGCCGGCGTATCTGGCGGGTGTGCTGGATATTGCTGCTTCGGTCAAAGGCGCACGCTTCGTACGTTTTTGCGACTGCTTCAATATCCCGTTGATTACGTTTGAAGATGTGCCGGGATTTCTGCCTGGCGTTTCGCAGGAACACGGCGGCATTATCACTCATGGAGCGAAGTTGCTATATGCGTATGCTGAAGCGACTGTGCCGAAGGTCACTGTGATCACGCGCAAAGCTTACGGTGGTGCGTATTGTGTTATGGCGTCCAAACACATTCGCACCGACGTCAATTTCGCATGGCCTTCAGCCGAGATTGCAGTGATGGGTGCGGAGGGTGCCGTAGGAATCTTGTATCGCCGCGAGTTGAATGACGCACCCGACAAAGAAGCGGCACGCAGTTCAAAGATTACTGAGTTGCAGGACAAGTTTGCCAACCCGTACATCGCCGCCGAGCGAGGATTTGTCGACGAGGTTATCGAGCCGGCCCATACCAGACCCAAACTCATTCGCGCCTTATCCCTATTGGAAAACAAGCGCGACTCTAATCCACCACGCAAACACGGGAACATTCCGCTTTAACCCATAAAGAGGCACACAAAGCACAAAACGAATTGATAATCGTTACGTGATTTTGTGCCTGCTTGTGAACCTATTCGGTGGGTTCAAAGGCAATGAGCCTCGAAGCGGGATCGAAAGTAAGTTTGAAAGGAAAGAGTGCTCGACGACCGATGATGATCGGTGTCCCGGGTGCGACGCCGCTTAAGACATCAGTTGGCACTCCATTCAACACCAAGTCTCCGATACTGACTGTCTGTGGAGATACTTTGCGGGAACTAACTGAACCCCCGCCCAAGTCGTGCGTTACCTTCTCACCAACCGCACGTCGCGGTTCATTCAATGCGAGCCCAAAACCCGATCCGGTATCGACCAAAGCGAGGCGTCCATCGCCCAGCCTGACAAATGGTCGATGACTGCCGGACTCTCGTACCCAACGCACAACGGCTCCCTCACGTGGAACGTCCGTTAAGCGCAGCCGATACGACGTGGTATCAAACACCCGCAACTCGCGATTTGGCAGATCGACCGAATAACCATAAGGCTGAAAGACTTCGGTCGGATCCAAAATGCCATCGATTGACGCCGGCAAGTTGGCGATTACTGCGGCATTAAAACTTCCCGGGACTGTATTCCCCGGTTGACCCAGCGCGAGACCTACGATCCTCGCTTCCTGATCTGAAGAGATTGGCATAGTGCTCAGCCCGCCGACCAACGGCCTGCGAGACTTCGTCACTGTTAGTCGTGCACTCTCAACCACACGGCGGCTGATGAGTGAAACACCGGCGCCGGTATCAATCGCAAAAACAAATGGACCGGCGCCATTGATCCAACCACTCGCCAACAACCCGCGATCGCGTTCGTCGCGCAATCGAATCGGAGCGACTGGTTCTGCCATTCTCACCGCTGCCGGTCGCTGAACAAGTTGATGGGCGATTCCAGAAACCGGAATCGCCCATGCAACTGTGGCAACGCTGAGAGTACTTAGAGCGATAGCAAGTTTAGCTTTTCTCACTACGCTGCAACCTCCGATGCGTCAGAAGTCGAAGTTAGTAGTTACGATCACGGTTGCGCAGCTTGTATGTCCACAGCGCTGAACCGCCGGCGCCAGAGAGTGCACCAATCGCCGCACCCTTCTTGCCGCCAATCAATCCGCCGACCGCCGCACCGGCACCAGTGCCGATAGCAACCGTCAACTTATCGCGGTGCTTGTCCCAGAAGCTACGCTTGCGCGGCTGATAATCGTAGTAAACGCGATTGGACGAAACGCGTCTGCTGCTGCCCGCTGAGTTGCGATAAACAACTCGCGATCGAGTGCCAGTTGACGCTGCTGGCCGCTGATCCATTGCGGCAGCGAATCCATCCGCAAATCCTGTTTTGTAAGCCGTCTGCTCACCGGACGTATTGAACTCAACTGGAGCCATTTCGTTGGTGTCCGCAGTCTGTTCAGTTGTAGCCTTCGCGGTCTCTTGTGCTGATGCAACCTTCGTGGTTTCAGCCGATGCCGGTTGGCTCTTGTGCATAACCAGTGCGCCCACTGAACCACCAACTAGGGCGGCGATCAAAGCCACTGGAAGTAGTTTGTTAGTCATAATCATCGCTCTGCTTCTCCTTGCAAAAGTTCCAGTACTCGTATTCAGTACTTCCCGTCAGCTCAAGCATTGAGCAAGAGCTATTCCTTCAATGTCGGGGTATTTAAAGCAGGAGAGTAACTGGCCGTAATTCTAGCAATCACGACTAAAAAAAGATCACTTGCAAGAAATTCACAAGCGAAATCCAATGTGCGTGATTAATGCGCGAGAATGAATGTGGCCGATATCGGTTACAACAATTCCATATCGGGTATACACAGATCAACGCGGATTGATTACAGATTTTAATCCGTCCTCAATCCGCGTTATGTGTGGCTTGGCTTAGTTAATTACGCCGCGCGCTGAGCCGCAGGTTTATTCAATAGCTCGAGCGCTTTCTTGAGCTGCAGATCCTCAGCAGGCGTAGCCGGCTTTGCGGGAGCAGGCGTGGTTGTTTCACGTTTCTCATTTCCCTGCTCCGGCTTATTGATCTCGTCGTCGTCGTTGCCGGTCAGGTCGTCAGGGTCCACGCTCTCGGCCACTTCCTGTCCCTTAACCTCAACACTCGGAGCAACGCCCGAATGAGCACGATCTTCGCCGAGGAAAGTCTTACCGGTTGAACTCGCCCACTTAATCGTGGTCAACAATAAACCGTCGCCGCCGCGCAACGAAAAGAGCTGCTGTTCGGTGCCGGCGCCGAAACTCTTTTCACCGACAACCTGGCCGCGATTTCGTTCGAGGATTGCCGAGGCGATTACTTCAGCAGCGCCTGCCGTGCCGGTGTCGATCATCGCTACCAATGGGCCGTTGAACAAAGTCGCTTTTGGATCGGCAGTGAATGTCTTCAGTGCCTTACCCTCGCGACCGACCGTTTGTGCGATCACACCATCCTTGATGAACATGTTTGCCACGGCGACCGCTTCATTCAGCGAGCCACCGGCGGTATCGCGCAGGTCGAGCACAATCTTTTGCGCGCCTTGTTTAATGAGTTCCTGTAGCTTGGCGCGGGTTTCTGTTGATTCGTTATCACCGAGACTGTTGATACGCAAAATGCCGACTTTTCCAGCGTCCATGCGGGCTTCGGCAGCGGCTGCTCGTGAACTACCACGTTTGACATTGATCGTGAGCGGCGCTGAATTGGCTCGCAAAACTCTGAGTTTTACTTCTGAGCCCGCGCCTCCATTCAAAAGCTGCTTGGCGTCGTAAAGCGAAATATCTCGCGTGGCTTTGTTATCGATGTACTCGATGATGTCGCCTGCTTTGACTCCCGCCACGTCCGCTGGTGAGCCCTTCATCGGTGCGATCACGTAAAGGTACGAGGCGACTTGGGAAAGCTCCGCGCCAATGCCGGCCGTGTTGTCTTTGGTGCCGGCGTTGTAGTCACGCACCTGGTCAGGTGTTAGGTAAGTTGAGTACGGATCCAACCCGTAAGCGAGGCCGCGCAGAGCGCCGGCTCTCACCTTTTCCATGTTGGGTTCATCAACGTAATCGTTCTGAATGTGCTGTAGCACGCTCTCAAAGATGCGCAGTTGTGCGTTGGGATCGTTTACCGGCTGTTGCGCGCGAGTTGAAATCCAGCCGCCGACAGCGGTATAGAGAGTTAACGTGGCTGACAGCAGAGTCAGGATAAACTTGGTGCGAAATGACATTTACTTACCTCTTCGATTACGTTAAGCCCGGACCAAAGATCGCACATTTGCGAATCGAAACGTATGATACAGGCGGTATTTACGGGGTGCAAGCTAAAGCTACTTGCAGGGATTTTCTGCCTTAGGTGAAAACAACCAAAGCACAATTACACATTAACGGACCGATTCTCGCACTCGATATTGGTGAAAAACTGGTCGGCGCTGCGATCTCGGACGAACGCCTCATCACTACCAAACGTCTTCCGCCACTTAAACGTTCGAACTGGAAAAAACTTCTTCAGGATGTGCAGCACCTGCTGGAAAGCTTTGACGCCCGAACAATAGTGGTGGGTTTGCCGTTGAATATGGACGGAAGCGAGGGCGAATCGTCCCGGAATGTTCGTCGCCTCGCCTGGAACCTCGCGCGTTCGGTCAAACAGCCGGTTTATCTGCAGGACGAGCGCTTGACTTCCCTGGCGGCGATAGAGAATTTAAAAGCCGAGGGTTTCAAGGCGGAGGAGATTCCCCAGTTAGTTGATGGTGAAGCCGCAACAATAATCCTCAGAGACTTTCTGGCAAATGATCAGGACCGAAACCGAGTCGATGTATCAGATACTGAAAATCAGGAAACCAAAGAAGAATGAAGCGGCTTGTAATCTTAATCGTAGTGATTGCCCTCTTGGCAGTTGCCGGTCTTGGCGGTTGGACTTATTCGGATCTACACAAACCCGTCGCCCATAGCAAAAGCGGTCAGTTCATCGAGATCCCCAAAGGATCTTCTCCGGGTGCCATCATCTCGAAACTCGCCGCGGAAGGCGTCATAAAACACGAATGGCCTTTAAAGTTTTACTTGAAGGCCACCGGGACTGGTGCGACGTTGAGGGCGGGTGAATACGATTTTCCGACACCGATTTCGCCACTCGATGTGTTGGCTAAGCTGCAACAGGGACAGCGACGTCTTAATCGCTTAACGATTATTGAGGGCTGGACGCGTTGGGACATCGCACGTGCGATGGTGAAGGTTCCCGAGTTTAAGCTGGAGAATGATGCTCAGGCACTAGAGTTAATGGATAACGTGAGCCTGATCCGGGATCTCGATCCGGAAGCTAAGAACCTTGAAGGCTACTTATTTCCTGACACTTATGAGTTTTCGCCCGAAACACCGCCCGCGGAATTGATAGAAATGATGGTTAAGCGGTTTCGCGGTGTGTGGAAACCCGATTGGACGGATCGGGCCAGAAGTCTGAACTTCTCTCCGCGCCAGATTGTCACCACCGCTTCGATCATTGAGACTGAGGCGAAGCTCGCTGACGAACGACCGCTCGTGGCTTCGGTGATTTACAACCGGCTGCTCAAGGAAATTCCGCTGGCCGTCGATTCCAGCATCATCTACGCGTCGAAACTTGAAGGAAAGTGGCGATACGACGGCAAGGTTTATCGCAGCGATATTGAAAGACGTTCACCTTACAACACGCGGATCTATGCCGGACTGCCGCCCGGGCCAGTTGCCTCACCTGGCGAGAGTTCGTTGAAGGCGGCTCTGAATCCAGCAACGTCTGACTTCCTGTATTACGTGCGCAACCCGGATCGCGATGATGGTGCGCATAATTTCTACAACAACGGAGCCGAGTTTGAGACCGGTGTTCAGGCGTTACGTCGTTGGGAACGCGAACGCGACGCAAAAGCCGCCCGCGAGAACCCGGGCAAATAAAAACCCCCAATTCGTTGTAGGGGTGGCCCTCCGTGGCCACCCTAGTCTTATCTCCATACTCCGCAGGATATCGTCTCCATGCTCCGCAGGATATCGCTTGAAGAATAAGAAGACCGCCCAGGGATTACATATTCTACAAATGATATTCGCAGACTAGGGCGGCCACGGAGGGCCGCCCCTACAGTTGCACCGTTAAAGTTGTACCGTTAAGATCCCGTTCTCACAGGCAACAATTTCTTCACTTCTTTACTCCAAAGGGTTGCTTGTCTTTGATTGACCGTTAATCTATTCTCAGTCTACGAGTCCCCGGTGAAGTTCATTGTCATTTGAAGCGAAGGGTGTTGCTATGCTGCGCATAATT
The DNA here is from genome assembly GCA_963708055.1 of uncultured Acidobacteriota bacterium. Taxonomy (GTDB): domain Bacteria; phylum Acidobacteriota; class Blastocatellia; order Pyrinomonadales; family Pyrinomonadaceae; genus PSRF01. Next base: position 7,029,661 of record OY970193.1, read on the forward strand.
ACTGGTCTACTGCTGTTGATTGCCTGTTCAGTTCCGGCATTCGCACAGGCTGCAAAGGGTGTTGACAAGCAAAACGAACGCGTCCGCGATAGCGGTTCAGATCGAACGCCGGCTAACAACGGCGCGAAAACGGACGTCGGCGCGGGTCGCGGCATCGACTTCGGCGGAGGACGAACGCCCGCAGCGCCACCGCTCGCGAATCCATATCGCTTGACTGGACGTCGTGATGTGATGATCACGGCCGTGCAGGAACTAATGCGCGATCGCAAGCTTGTGGTTGATGAGTCGGCGTCGAAGTTGGCGGACGGCATCATAGTGAGCCAGCCGTTTACTTTCACGAAGGGCGCGGTTGTGGCCGAAGCTGACCTAAGCCGGTATGCCGATGTGCCGACCTCGAGTGCAAGAGCGTGGACACGTGGGAGATATACTTTAACCGTCGAGATTCAGCCAATTGATGGCACCTCAGCGAACGTCGCTGTTAATGCAAAGGTTGAAGGTCGAACGGACGGCGCGACGGGAGCTGAATGGACCACATTGAAGAGTACCGGGTTAGCCGAAGATCAGTTTCTTGAAGGTTTGATAACGGCTGTGACTGGTGCTTCTCCTCCGGGACGAACGCCGCAGCCCTAGTTTTTCTGAATTATGATTAACGAACCATTTCAACCAGAAGCAGGAACTGCGCAAGGCTCGAATAAGCGGATGCTCCTCGCTGTTGTATGCGCCGTTGGCATCACTGCCCTGGTCCTGGCCGGTTACGGCTACATTCGCAAGTATCACGCACAAAAAGTTATTTTGAACAACATGCCGCCGCCGGTGGTTGAGAAAGGCCCGGCACTGGCTCATGTTGTGATAGACGAGCCCACTCTTGAAAGAGGATCGACGACGATTGGCGGTATCGTAAAAAATATCTCGCAACAACCATTGACCGGACTTTCAGTAGTACTTGAACTGCGCCGCCGAAAAGATGGCGGTCTTGAACAAAGCGTGCTGCCGGTCTCGCCGGCTCAACTACAACCTGAACAGGAAGGTTCGTATTCACTTAAACTACCTGCTCAGGAATTTGCTTCGATTCGCCTTGCTGGGTTAAAAGCTGATCCACAGTCGGCCTTAATTGCTTACAGTTCGGCACAGGGTAAGAAGCGAACACCAGAACGACTTGAGCCGAGAACGATCGTAGTCAAGCGTGCCGGAAAACCCGGAGAGTTCATCAACACTCCGGACAATCCAGGCCGCATTCCGTAGTCTCCCTCTTTATCTGCTTTGAAGTTTTTGTTTAGGAGTCGGCGTGCCGATTGTTAAGGTGAACTCTCAGAGTCGAATGAGGATTACGACGAAACTGACGTTTACTTTGATTCTGATGGCGTGCGCTGCAAGTGTCGCATCCGCGCAAGTGCCTATTCAGAAACCCTCTCCAACTCCTCACCCGCGACCGATTGATGGCACAGCGAAGACCCAGGAAAACAACGTACCTCTAACAACCTTCGAAGAAGAGATCAGGGCGAAGCGCGAGATCAAGATGGCCGAGAAGGACCATAAGGAAAATCTCGAGCGCGCGCGTGAAATCGCTCTCATCGGCCAGGAACTTAAGGAAAGCCTCAGCGATAAAACAATACTCGATCGCGATTGCCTGAAAAGAATTGAGCGCTTGGAAAAGCTCACGAAAAAGGTGCGTGGTGAAGCTGGAGGCGACGATCAGGAGATCGTAATTCAGGATAAGCCGCCAAATCTCGCTACAGCGGCTGAACAAATTGCTGATGCCAGTAAGTCGTTATCAAAAGAAGTTCAGGATACTCCTCGACGTGTGGTTTCGGCGTCAGTGATTAGTAACGCTAATGTTTTACTTGAGCTGATCAGATTAGCTCGCGGATTCGTCGCACCAAAACGCTAAGTTATGACAAATCGACTTCTCTTCCTATTTGCCCTCTTGTGCTTTGGCGCTGTCGTCGCCGTTGCGCAAGACGATGACGTGGTCCGTGTCAATACGGATCTGGTCGTGCTTAATCTCACCGTCACCGATAAAGCTGGTCAGTACGTTAAGAAACTCAAAGCGTCGGACTTCAAAATCTACGAAGACGGTGTTGAAGTTCAGGCAAACATGATCGCGAGCTTTTCACTTCAGGAATCACCTTATGCAGCAGTGGTGCTCTTGGATAGTTCCGGAAGTATGGAAGAGCGCTTCTCTTTAGCTCGCTCGGCAGCGATCCGATTTCTTGATGGTCTACGGCCTGAAGATGTCGCGGCAGTCTACCGGTTTGACTCTAAGGTTGAGCGCGTTCAGGAGTTTTCTGGTGGCCGCGATCTGGCGCCGATGGCCTATGCGATTCGTGCGCAGGGCATGACGACACTTAACGACGCGATCGTTGAAGCCTCGAAGCTACTCGCCGACCGCGAAGAGTCGCGCAAAGCGATCGTGATCCTGTCAGATGGAATGGACACCTACAGTAAAGCTTCAGGTGATAAAGCGGTTGAGAGCGCGCTTGCGGTAGGAGCGAGTATTTTTGCGGTTGATATGTCGAGCATTGGAATGTCGGGTGCGGCGCGAAGGCAGAGTGCGGCGTCGTTAAAAGGATTTGCTGATAAGACTGGGGGAAGGTTTATCGCTACTCCCGGTGGGCCAGAGTTGCGTGATGCGTTTTCCGGAATCGCTGACGAGCTTGGTCATCAATACACGATCGCTTTTCGGCCGTTGAATCAGAAGCGTGATGGGAAGTGGCGAACGCTTGAAGTGAAGCCCGCTCGTGAAGATCTAAACGTTCGCACTCGTAAAGGGTATCGAGCGCCGAAGTAAAAAGCATTAGATAAAGATGAACAAGATGTTTCAAGATAAGACAAGATAAATCCTGTTAATCTTGTAAATCTTTATCCAATGCTTTTATCTTGAGATTCTTGTAAGCGATTTTTCCCGGTGACGCTCAAACGCGAGTTCGATGAGTGTTTCGAGCAGTTGCGGAAAAGGAAGCCCTGAAGCCTCCCACATCTTCGGATAACCTGAGACCTCCGTCAGTCCGGGCATCGTATTCAACTCATTAATCACCAATTCCCCACCATTGCGCGTCAGAAAGAAATCCACACGCGCCAAACCCGATCCATCAACCGATTGAAATGCACGTATCGCCATGCGCTGAATCTGCGTGGTCATCGATTTTGACAACGGTGCAGGGACGACAAAACTTACATTCCCGGTGTTGTTGTACTTCTCACTGTAATCAAGAAACCGTGCCGCCTCGTCGTAGACCACATACTCACCAGGCAAACTAGCCTTAGGCTCATCGTTACCCAGCACCGCACATTCAATCTCGCGCCCAACCATCTCTTCTTCCACAATCACCTTGCGGTCGTACTCCGCGGCCAGCTCGATTGCCTTAGTTAACGACTCTTTATCCGTTGCACGCGACACACCGACTGACGAGCCGAGATTCGCCGGCTTTACAAAACACGGCAACCCGATCTCCGTCATAACTTTACGTATTACTTTAGCTTGATTGGCGCGCCACTGAGATCGCAAAAGCCAGAGGTACTTGCAGATTGGCAAACCAGCCTGCACAAAAAGCGATTTCATCGCCACCTTGTCCATGCCCGTTGCTGATGCAAGCACACCGCACCCAACGTAAGGCACGTCAGCCATCTCAAGTAGTCCTTGAAGTGTGCCGTCTTCACCAAATGGACCATGAAGCGCAGGAAAAACCACGTCAAGTTTCTCTCCCGACAATGTTTGCGCATCGCCTTCGAGTGAGATCAAACCTTTATGTGATGGATCGCCGAGCAGGGCGATGTCGGAAGTCGCCGTATGAGTTTTTGCCGGCAGTAACGAATGAGCCGAAGCAGGCAGGAGTTTGGCTGAGTGTGCCGGGGCGAGCCACTTCCCTTCTGTCGTGATAGCAATCGGAACAACGTCGAACTTTTTCCTGTCGATGGCTTCAACGATCGCGCGTGCCGATCGAATTGAAACCTCGTGTTCACCGGATCGACCGCCGAAGATCACTCCGACGCGAAGCTTTTTAGGCACTCTTCCTCGCACCCGCCTTTACAGAATTGTCTTGCCCAATGCCGAGAGAATTAGTTCCACGCCTAACTCGGCCGTCTTGTTGTTTACATCCAACGCCGTATTAATCTCAACCATTTCCAGCGAACACATGCGTCCGTGCTCGGCGATCTTTTCCATCGCCAGGTGAGCCTCTCGGTAAGTTAGACCACCGCGAACGAGCGTGCCGGATCCGGGCGCGTCGCCGGGATCGAGAACGTCAACGTCGAACGTCACCGCGTAACCTGCAGTTCCGCCCGAAGCGATTTCAATTGCTTCGTCCATGCACGCCTTCATCCCGCGCTCATCGATCTCTCTCATGGTGAAGAACCGCATTCCGAGTTTTTTGATCAACTCTCTTTCACCGGGATCGATGTCACGGGCACCGACGTGCGCACACAATTTCGGATCGAGCTTTGGCGCAAAACCGGCGACGTTCGTGAGTTCCGGTGCGCCGTAGCCGAGTAAGGTGGCGAGAGGCATGCCGTGAATGTTGCCTGAAGGTGTGCTGCCAGGCGTGTTCATGTCGGCGTGTGCGTCAAACCAGATCAGTCCGAGAGTCTGTTGCCGTTTACGGAAGTGCGACGCAACACCTGAAAACGATCCGATCGCGATCGAGTGGTCGCCGCCTAACACGAGAGGAAACTGGCCGCCCTCGAGTATTCCTTCAACATCTGCCGCCAGTTGTTCACAAGCATTGCTTATCTCGCGAACAAATTTGAGTTTTTCCTCTACTTCGGGCTGCGATTGCGGTCGCTCGAGGCGCAGGTCGCCCAGATCGTGAACCGAGTAGCCAAGCTTCGCAATACGCTGGTTAAGACGCGCCACACGCAGTGCTGCTGGTCCAATATCAACGCCAGCCATGCTCGCGCCGTACCCCAGCGGCACTCCGAGAATACTCACCGACCTGTTAACGTCTGATGACATGTGTAGAAAGTAATTGTCGGGGGGCTTTGCCTCAAAAGTCCGTTTTCAATGACAGAGAGTAGGCCACAAAACAGCACAAAAAGCGCAAATGACTAAAACATTAAGGATTACCTCTATCGCTAAGAATTCATTTGTGCTTTGTGTGCCTCTTTGTGGCCTTCAAGATGACTTTTGAGGCAACGCCTTGTCGGGGTCGTTTAGCCGCCGAGATTGAAGCCACCACCGCTTCCCTGGCTCGGGAAGAACGGTTTCAAAAGACCTGCAAGGGCAGCAAGATTTCGTGTTTGTATCAGCAATTCGCCGGGGCCAGTAAACTCGGCGACAATCCCTTCGCCACTCATCAAACTTCGAAAGAATCCACTGGCAGCTTTGCGAAGTGTGTATTGAGTAGTGCCCTCCCAGGCCACGAGGTGTCCGGTATCGACAACGTAACGTTCGCCGGCCTGCAGTCGCTTTCGATAAATGGCGCCAAAGGATGATACCAGCAGTAATCCCTGGCCCTGGACCATGAGAACAAATAATCCTTCACCGGAAAAGAACGACTTCGCCCCGCCCCATTTTGTATCGACTGTAAGACTCGCATCGCCGGCAAGATACGAACTCGACTGTACAAAGAACGGCTGGCCCGTCAGTTCAATTGCAGCGATATCACCGGGTGCTCCCGGCGCAAGAGTTAACTCTCCTGGTCCACCACGGGCAGTGAAGGTTGAAATGAAGGCCGACTCACCACCCGCAGCGCGTTTGATCGCACCAAAAAGTCCACCCTTCATCTGCGATTGAAGTTCAACATTAGCCGACATCGACACCATTGCACCCGATTCAGCCTGGATCGATTGCTCCGCTTGAAGCCGAAGCACGGCTAGTGAGAATGAAGGTTGATGTAACACTTCATAGTCGTAACCGCGACCATGACCGCGCGAGTCCTGATCGATCTGAATTCCAGGTGCGCCACGTTGGCCCATCGGCTGCGTGGTCGTGGGAGTGATTCGCGTGCCGCAGGCACCGCAGAACGTCGAGTCGTCGAGTAGTTGAGCGCCACATTTAGGACATGTCATAACTGCACTCCAAAACTGCTTCACATGATTAACAAGATGTGCATGATTTACATGAAGGATCTTGATAACTCTGTCTAACTACGGTCTGATCCGATACAGCATTCTCGGGAATGGAATCGTCTCGCGAATGTGCTCGATGCCGCACATCCACGCGGTACAGCGCTCGATACCCATGCCAAAACCACCGTGCGGTACGCTGCCGTATCGTCGCAGATCCAGGTACCACTCAAAGGCTTCCTGCGGCAGTTCGTGCAGTTTGATCTGCTCTTTTAAAACTCGAGCGATGTGGCTCGTTCGCCGCCACCGATGACTTCGCCATAACCTTCCGGCGCCAGCACGTCGACACCTAATGCAAGCTCTGAACGTTCCGGATCTCGAGCCATATAAAACGCTTTAATCGCGGCCGGATAGTGATGGACCATCACCGGCTTATCAAACTGGCTCGAAATGTAAGTTTCGTCGGGAGCACCGAAATCGCCTCCCCACTCAAACTTCGCTTCCAGCGCGCCCTTTTCAAAGCCTTCCTGAAGCATCTTCACCGCATCGTCATAGTGAACACGCGGAAACGGCGGCACGATCGCCTCGAGCTTGCTCGTATCGCGCTCGAGCACTTTCAACTCTTCTTTTCGTTGATCGAGCACGCGATCCGCGATGTACGACAGCATGCGTTCTGAAAGACTCATCACATCTTCGAGAGTGTGGTAAGCCATTTCCGGCTCAACCATCCAAAACTCGGTGAGATGCCGGCGCGTTTTTGATTTCTCCGCCCGGAAAGTTGGTCCAAAACAGTAGACCTTACCGAAGGCAGCCGCGTTGGCTTCGTTATAGAGTTGGCCCGATTGCGTCAAATAGGCTTTTTCTCCGTCGAAGTAATCCACTTCAAACAAAGTCGTCGTTCCTTCACAGGCTGCCGGCGTGAAGATCGGCGAATCGCAAAGCGTAAAGCCGTCGTTATCGAGAAAATTCCTGACGGCCTGGACCACAGTGTGTCTGACTCTTAAGACCGCATTCTGCCGGCGCGAGCGCAGCCAGAGATGACGGTGGTCCATGAGAAACTCCGTCCCGTGCTCTTTTGGAGTAATGGGATAGTCGTGAACCTGTTGCAGAATCTCTGCGTGGCTGACGTCAATCTCGTAACCTCCCGGCGCGCGGCTATCGGCACGGACAGTTCCTTTGATTACTAAAGCCGACTCCTGGCCCAATGCCTTCAAAGCATCCCACAACTCAGGCGTGATGGCGTTTTTCATCACGATGCATTGAACGACGCCGGTACCGTCGCGCATTTGCGGAAAAAGGATCTTGCCGCTCGAGCGCAGGTTGTAGAGCCATCCTTTAAGGACTACTTCAGCGCCGACGTGGTTTGAAAGTTGGTTGATGTAGGTATGGTTTTCAGACGTGATTGCGTTTGCTGGCGTTGTCATTCGAGAAACCGAGCTTGTAAGTAGTTTAGTTAATGCGTTCCTTTATCATCCGCCGCAGGGTGGGGAACCTTTCGAGCCATTCGGCGGCCTGTAAAACTATTTTCAAAGTGGGTTGGATGAACGACTCGTAGACACCGGCCCTGCCACAAACGGCTGTTTGATACGAGAATGTGCCGGTGGCTTTGAGCCCGCGCTGAATTGTCATGAGTCTGAATTCAAGCGCGAAATCATCCGGATCAATTGCCTCGAGTCCCATTGAACGTCGCTCTTCAAGGAAAAACAGGCGATGTGATCGCAACTCCGCTAGTGACGGTGGACACGGTTGCCGATCCAACAGGAATGAAACCAGGTCGTAACTCGCCGGTCCCATGCGCGCGTCCTGATGGTCCACAATTCTGATGCGGTTCTTACTGTCTATCATCAGATTTGAAGCATGGTAGTCGCGATGACAAAGCACGCGCGGTACAGCGGCGAGTTCGGCGGCGATGTCGTTGAGTTCTGCCTTCAGTTCGGCTACTTCAGCATGGCGGAGATTCTCCCCACGCAAGCTTCCGAAAAAGTGATCAAAAAAGAAGTCCAGTTCCCACGACAGTTTTGCTTCGTCAAAGGCCAGGCGGCTTGAAATCGACTGGGTTTGGTAAGCGCGCTCAGTCGCTTTCTGTATCTTTGCGATGAGGGCAATGGCCTCTTCCTTGTACTCATCACACTGATCTTCCGACTCATCTTCGTAGACTTGAAACAACTGTCGATCGCCCAGATCCTCCTGCACGATGATGCCGGCTTGCCCGTCCACGTCATAGATCTCCGGCACGGGTATCTCGCAATCGAGAAACAGCCGTGTCACATCGAGATAAGGATGAAACTCGGGATCAAACGGTTCCTGGTACACAGCGGCGATGGCCGTCCGTTTTTTCCATCCGATGCGATAGTACTGGCGTGTTGAGGCATCCGGAGTGAGTGGGATGACTTCCTTACCTGCGAGCCCTCGCTGCGTGATGAATCTCGCAAGTCGATCTGACGCAGAGGATTCAAATACGTTGGAAATCACGGGTTTTGGAGCACTCATGGGCTGATGTCAAGGCCAAATTTCGATTGCCAAATGCCAATTCGTGGCCTTTGTCGCCTCAAGTCTTTTGTTCAAATTGGAAATCGGCAATTGGAAATCGACAATGGCGGATTGTATCACAGCGGCACAATAAAGTTTTCACCTTGAAAATGGCCGGGAAGCGCCTTTTCCGGCGGCTTTTTGCCTTCCACTAATGTTCGAGGCACTACCACCGCGTTCTCGATGACCTCATTAGCCGGAACCTTTACATCGTCAGCCAACACGGAGCGGCTCACGCGCGCGCCTGCCGCCACTTCCACGTCGTCCCACAAAACCGAATCAACGACAGTGGCTGACTCCGCGATGGTCGTCTCCTTTCCAGCGATAAAGCTCTTCCCTGCCTCGCGCAACAGCTCCACACTGATCTCGAGATAGCGATTGAGAGTGGAGAGTTCACGCCACTTCCCTTCCGCGACGTGCGCTGCAATCACCTCGCCCTTCGCCATAGCCTGCGGGTACACATCGGTGGTTGAGTGAGAAAAAACGCCACGCGGAATGTATTCGAAGATCCGTGGTTCAAGAATCTGAATTCCAGTAAACATCAACGGCGGTGGTCCTTCGACATCAACGGGCATACCTCCAAAAGCTTTGATTAGACCGTTCTCAGTTTCAACAACACTGAAACGCTCGCGTCGAAATATTGGGAAGCAGGACCAGGGTGGCAATGGCATTTGTCTCGCGATGAGTTTTGAGCGCGGCGCTGAGATCAATATCGGTGATGATCTTTCCGTTAACGGAGATAAAGGTGTCGTGTTCGAAGAACTCGCGCGTGTTGTCGAGGGCTCCACTGGTACCGAGTATCACCGGTTCTTCGACGTAGTGGAGTTTCACCCCGAAGCCGCTGCCATCACCAAGCGCGCGTCGGACGGAGTCAGGACGATGATGAAGATTGACGACAATCTCATCGATTCCGTGCCCGGCAAGATATTCGGCAACATAACCAACGAGTGGTTTTCCGAGGATAGGTATCGCGGGTTTGGTGCGGTCTTCGGTAAGAGGCCAGAGGCGAGTGCCGTAACCGGCAGAAAGAACGATCGCGCGCATCAGCCGTTCAGGTCAGGAAGCCTTTGAGGCATCGCGCATGACGAGGTCAAAAGTGCCGGGGGCAACTTTGCGAAAACGAGTATTGCGATTGAGGGAAACTGCGACGCTGATGGTCGGATTCTGACCGGTGAACTTAAAACCGCCTTCCAGCAGTCGATTGTAGAGCTCGTTGACGTGCAGTGGTCTACCCTCTTCTCGTAGCAGAAGTGTAACTGCCTGAGGAATCGTGCGGTCCATGAAACGGTCGCTGAGCACCTCGACGTTATTGCGAACGGTTGGAATTTGAGTCCGCCGGTCGATTGGCGGAGGAGGTGCGCTGCGTAAGGGTGCTTGTGGCTGAGACTGGCGCATGGCGGCTTCTAACTCGGCGTCAGACGGCAAGCCCAGATTGATGTTTCCCGAAGCCAAAACTGACGAAAGTAATCGGTAAATGGCAGCTTCGGTCTGGCTGGCAAGCGTGTCCATCTCGGCCAATTCTGCTCGAACACTGTCAGCCTCGGCCTCGAGTTCTCTCAGACGCGCGGCAAGATGCATTCGCGCCGCCCGCGATTGACGCAGGCTTTGCTCCAGGCGTGACAGCAGGTTCTCGCTCATCGCCAGTGATTCTACAATAGTTTAGCCGCGGATGAACACGGATAAATGACGGATTTTATCCGTATAATCTGTGGCTAAAGTTACCGATCGCGGTCGAGTATGTAGTTGGGAAGAGCGCGCAAAGAGTCGCAGTAGGTGGATTCAGGCAGATTGTCCAAGGCGGTACACGCTTCCTCAGCAAACTGGTTGGCGCGTGTTCGGGCCTTTTCCAATGCGCCAGTGCTTTGCAGATTTTCGAGTAAATCACGCTGCCGAACGCTGCTGTATGCGCCTTCGCTGAGCACGGTTTGAATCAACTCCTGAGATTTTGAATCGGCCTCGCGTAGATAAATCAATGGCAAGGTGACTTTCCCACCCAGCAGATCCGCACCGGCTGCCTTGCCGAGCGCTTCTTCACTAGACGTGAAATCAAGCAGATCATCGATTAGCTGGAACGCCGTTCCGAGGTTAAGACCGTAATCACGCAACGCGGTCTGCTGTTGCTCAGTAGCGCCTCCAAGAATCGCTCCAATCTCACAACTCGCGCTGAAGAGATATGCGGTTTTGCGTTTAAGCACGTCGAAGTATTGAGCTTCTGAAATCTGTGCATCACCGACGAGCATCAATTGCAAGAGTTCGCCCTCGGTCATCTTTCGTGTGACGCTGGTCAGAATGTCGAGTATCGGCAGGGATCGCTCGGCCAGGCTGGTCTCAAACGCCGACATATAAAGCCAATCGCCCATCAACACCGCGGTTTCATTTCCGTAAAGCGCGTTGACTGTGGGACGTTTACGGCGGGTTTCGGCTTTGTCGATGATGTCGTCATGGACCAGTGTCGCGGTGTGAAGAAACTCCATCACCGTGGCCATGCGAATCGAGTTGTAACGAGCGCCGTCACCACCGACGCCATAAGTTGAAAGAATGGTGAGCGCCGGGCGAACGCGCTTGCCGCCCGAGGCGCGCAGGTATTCGCCGAGATAATCGATCACCTGCACGTTTGAACGTGCCTGGCGTTCGAATTCCACCTCGACCTGCGCCAGCTCATTCGCGATGAGGCTGAAGATGCGACGCGCGGAGATCCTTGCTTCTTCATCGAGCGCGATTGTGTGGCCTGACGTTGTCATGACAACCGGAGCAATTCAGTTTGAGCGATAGTTTGTAAACTGCATGTGAATACCGAAGTCTTTGTCCTTCAGCTTAGCGATGATGTCCTGAAGCGTGTCGCGGTCGCGACCTGATACGCGCACCACATCACCCTGAATCGATGCCTGGACCTTCGCCTTACTGTCTTTGATGAACTTCACCACTTCCTTGGCTTTTTCCTGTGGGATGCCTTCCTGGATCTGGACACGTTGCCGTACTGTGCCCCCGGCCGCCGGCTCAATCTTTCCGTAGCTGAATGCTTTCAAAGGTACGCTACGCCGGACCAGTTTCTGCTGCAGGATATCGTTCATGTTGCGCAGCTTGGTTTCATCTTCGGCGCTGAGTATCAGCTCGCTCTTTTCGTGTACGACGTTTGCTGAGCTGCCTTTGAAGTCGAACCGTTGCCGCACTTCCTTGACGGTTTGATTAAGAGCGTTTGCTATCTCGGCCGAGTCAACCTGGGAAACGATATCAAAGGAGTTCTGCTGAGCCATTTGATGGTGAGGATAACAGCATGTGAAACTTGCCACAAGAGCCGAAAAGGCCGCAAATTACTTTGTGGATTAGTGCTCCCGCGCGCTCAGCTTCATAAAAGATTTACAAAATTTTTCAAGATGCACCGGAGGGCGCTCGGTTTCACGAGACTTATCTTGCTCATCTTGTTTCATCTTGTAAATCTTTATCCAGCTAACCTTGCACATCGAAAAACCTGCGAAAATTTTCAGCAGTGATCCGAGCCATCTCTTCAATCTCGACGCCGTGGAGTCCCGCAAGACAACGCGCGACTTCCACAACATACGCCGGCTCGTTCCTCTTCCCTCGATAAGGAATCGGAGTAAGAAACGGACAATCAGTTTCGATCAGTAAGTGGTCCAACGGAACCTGCTTCGCCACCTCACGCAACTCATCCGCTTTTTTGAACGTCACAATTCCCGAAAACGAAATCATAAACCCGAGTTCGAGAGCCTTCTTCGCCAAGTCCAGGCTCCCGCTAAAACAATGAAATACACCTCGGCGCTCAGCGCCGTCGTATTCATCGTTTAGGATCTCAATTGTCTCCGGCTCGGCTTCACGTGTATGAATCACCACCGGCAAATTACATTCGCGTGCCGCACGAAGTTGGCGCTTGAACACTGCAACCTGCACGTCGCGTGGTGAATTGTCGTAGTGAAAGTCGAGCCCGATCTCACCCCACGCGATCACGTGTTCACTCTGGACCAGCGTTTTGATTTTTTCTTCAGCCCGATCGTCGTACAGCCGGGCGTCGTGAGGATGTGTGCCGATGGCGGTGTAAACACCATCGTGTTGTTGGCCCAAAGCAACGGCACGTTCAAAAGCATCGCTGTGAGGATCACCGGTGCCGACATTGAGAATCACCGAAACTCCAGCCGCCTGAGCGCGTTCGATAACTGCTTCGCGATCGCTATCAAACTCCGGCCCGTCAATATGCGCGTGAGAATCGATGAACATCTCTTACTTCAAACGCGCACCATTCGGAACGTCTTCGGTAAACGTCGCAATCACTGGCCGCCCTTCTTCGCCATACGACGCAGCGACAACCATTCCCTGCGACTCAAACCCACGCAACTTTCGCGGCTTCAGATTTGCGACGATCACCACTTTGCGATCGACCAGTTTCTCCGGCTCGTAATACTGCGCGATACCGGCAAGAACTTGTCGCGGTTGTTCTTCGCCGATGTCCACTTTCAGTAACAGCAGCTTATCGGCTTTTGGTATTCGTTCCGCCGACAAGACCTGACCTACTCGTAGATCGACTTTTGCAAAATCGTCAATCTCAATGAAACTGGTGACGCCAACAGCATCGGCTTCGGTCGCATGTGTCATTGGTGGCGCAGGCTGTGTCGCTGGAGTCGTTTCTCCTGCGGCATCAGCTTCAGTTGCATGAACACCACTCGCCTGGGTTTGGGCATTGATCTCAGTCATAACTTTTGCTTTATCAATTCGCGGAAATACCGGTTGTACTGCGCCAATTGCGGCGCCCTCTTCTAATTGTCCCCACTTCAAATCCGCAGGGCTGATGTCGCCCGGCGAGCCTTGCAAGCCAAGCTGACTCCACATAACACGACTCGCCTCGGGCATCACCGGATACAACAAAACACTCAACCAACGAAGCGATTCGGCAGCGCGATAAAGCACCACGCTCAGCGTTTGCTTCTGGTTTTCATCCTTCGCCAGATCCCACGGCTTCGCGTCGGTGATCATCTTGTCGATACGCGCCACGGCAGACCAAGCACTCTCCAGCGCTCTGCTGAACGAGAGGCTTTCGAAGTGCAGCACAAACTGGTCGCGCGCACTCTCCATGAAACCGGCAATCGTGGTCTCGTCTGTGTCGATGCCCGCACGCTTTGCTTGCAGAAAATCTTCTTCACCGAGCACGGCCGAAGGAATTCGGCCGTCGCAGTAGTTCCTGATCATCGTCAACGTGCGACTCGAGAGATTTCCCCAGCCGCTCGCGAGGTCGCTGTTGGCCCGATCGATCAATCCTTCATAACCAAACCGACCATCCTGGCCAAAAACCATTTCACGTAAACAGAAATACCGAATCGCATCGATCGAAAAGTATTTCTGCAAAATGTCGAGCTCGATCACGTTACCGATGGTCTTCGACATTTTGCGGCCGTTTGGATCGAGCCACATTCCGTGCGCCACAATCGCGTGTGGCAACTCAATGCCGGCAGCAAGCAAAAACGCGGGCCAGTAAACAGCGTGAAAGCGAAGAATGTCTTTGCCGACCAGGTGCAGTGCCGGCCAATACTTCTCAAATCCAACCGCCTTCTGTCGCTCTTCGTTTCCCCAACCGATCGCCGTGATGTAGTTCGTTAGTGCGTCGAACCAAACGTACATCGTGTGCGCGGGATCATCCGGAATCGGCACACCCCAGCTCACGGAAGTTTTCAAACGGCTAACGGAAAGATCCTGGAGCCCGCCACGCACGAAGCTCATCACTTCGTTTCGTCTTGATTCAGGTCTGACGAAGTCAGGCTGGCTTTCGAAGACGGACAATAGCGCTTCGTCGTAATCCGAGAGTCGAAAGAAATAACTTTCTTCTGAGACGCGGTCCAGCGGCGTTTCGTGAACTTTACAGGTCGGCGGATCGCCCTCGTTTTTTGGTTTGTTGTATTCGTCTTCGGTCTTGTACGCCGCACACGGAGCGCAAAACCAGCCTTCGTAATGGCCTTTGTAAATAGCGTCGTTGCCCTTCGGCGTCTTTGCCTTAGCGCATCTGCGCCAAAGTTCACTGACACCTTCGTAGTGAAAAGGCTCGGTGGTCCGCATAAAGATGTCGTAACCACCATGTGCGGTGTCCAAAGCAAACTCGCTCGTCATCTTTTTAAAGTAGCTGACGACAAAATCTGCTTGTTCCTGTGGTGTTCGCCCTTCTCTCTGCGCGGCGCGTTCGATATTGATCCCGTGTTCGTCAGTGCCGGTCAGGAAATAAGTGTCAACGCCGCGTTGACGTTTAGCGCGCGCAATCGTGTCGCCCACGATCATGGTGTAGAGATGACCAAGATGCGGCAGGCTGTTGGCGTAGTAGATTGGTGTAGTGACGTAGAAAGTGTTCATCAGTTAAAGGTGGTGTTTGACTTAGTCCCTTCCCTTGATCAGAGACATCGCTTCAGCGCGTGTACGCGGGTCGGAACGGAAGCCGCCGAGCACCGCTGACGTTACCGTCTTCGCATCGGCTTTTCTAACGCCGCGTAGCGTCATGCAGGTGTGTTCCGCTTCGACAACAACCATCACGCCGAGCGGCTTGAGTCCTTCAAACAAAGTATTCGCGATATCGGTGGTCAGTCGTTCCTGAAGTTGTAATCGTCTCGAGAATGTTTCTGCCAGGCGCGCTAGCTTGGAGATCCCGAGAATGCGACCGCCACGAGGAATGTAGGCGATGTGGCAACGACCAACAAACGGCGCCAGGTGGTGCTCACACAACGAGGCGATGCTGATGTCTTTCACAATCACCATTTCATCGTGTTTGTCACCCGGAAGCGGAATCACGTGTTGTGTCGGATCTTCACGCATCCCGGAAGTCAGTTCGGCATACATCTCAGCCACACGGCGCGGTGTGTCTTTTAGCCCGGCGCGTTCCGGATCTTCGCCGATCCCTTCGAGAATCAAACGCACACCCTGCGCGATCCGATCCAGGTCCACGGGTGACACAGATGACGCGGATGATGAAACCGATTCACGCTGATGGTTACTCTGATTTGAGTCCTTGAACTTACTTGCCATAAATCTCTTCTGATCCGTGTTTATCTGTTTATAGATCCGTGTTATCTGTGGCGCAGTGTTGCTAAAGCCAGGTGCGCCGCCGCCTCCACGATCTTCAACGGCACATTTGCTTTCGCCGCTGCTTCGCGGCATTGCTCAAACTCCGGCATCTCGTTTACGACGCGTCCATTCAGATGAGCTACTTTAACATCTATCGGTCCATACGGCGTTTCCACTTGCTCAACACTTCGTTCCAATGCGCGTCGCGTTACTTCATAACTGCGCACACCCAGTGTTGTTGTTTCGGTAAACAACAACTCCATGATTGCTTCCTGCTCTTCTTTCCCACAAAGCACTGATAACAGCACGCCAGGTCGATTTTTCTTCATCTGTGCTGGAGTGAAGAAACAATCAAGTGCGCCGATCGCTAAAACACGATCCATCACGTGGCCGATGATTTGTGGTGAGGCGTCGTCGAGATTCGTCTCCAGCATCCACAAACGTTCATCTCTAGCCTGTTGCGCATCGCTTTCGCCAAGCAGAACGCGCAGCACGTTCGGAAAGTCCTGATACTCGCGCGTCCCGGCGCCGTAGCCGGTGCGTTCGACCCGTAACTCAGGAATTGGCCCATACTCGCTGCAGACAGTCGTGATGATGGCCGCGCCCGTCGGTGTCAACAACTCGCCTTTGATTTCAGTCGCATAAAACGGCACGCCTTTGAGCAGTTCGGCGACGGCCGGAGGCGGAACCGGAAATTGTCCGTGGGCCATCTTCACGAAGCCGCTGCCAACGTGTAACGATGAACAAACGAACCGCTCGATCTTGAGGAAGTCAAAACAAATCGCAGCGCCAACTACATCGACGATCGCGTCGAGTGCACCTACCTCGTGAAAGTGAACCTGATCGATCGGCTCGTTGTGAACGTGTGCTTCCGCCTCAGCGAGCCGAGTGAAGATCTGTATCGCGCGTTGTTTTACTGCTCCCGACAAAGCTGACTGTTCGATGATCTGCTTGATATCGGATAGATGCCGGTGTTTGTGCTCGTGCACTGTCTGAACGCGCGCGTAGGTTGCGCTCAACCCAGAGCGATTTACGGTTTCGATCTCGATACCGAAGCCGGCTACCGACAGTTTTGAAAGCTCCGCGCGGAGATAGTCGGGGTCAACGCCCGCGCCGACCATCGCGCCGAGTATCATGTCGCCGCTCGCGCCGGCGAAGCAGTCGAAGTAAAGAGTTTTCATTATCGCAACAACGGCAAAAGCTCTCCGGCCTTACCCATCAAAACCTCGTCGCAAAGATCAGAGAGTGGCGTGCGTTCCGGATTCACTTCACAAAGGTACGCGCCCCCAGATTTTGCGATCTCGGGTAGACCTGCGGCCGGATAAACCAAGCCTGACGTACCCACGACAAAACACAACTCACATTGCACCGCACTCTCCGCAGCCAGTTCTAACGCGCCGGGAGGTAAAAACTCACCAAACAAAACGACATCAGGTCGCAACGAATCGCCACAATCAACACACGCATCAGGTCGCTTTCGTTGTGCGGCCATATCATAAGCGCTGCGGCAGGTGATACAGCGTGCGCGCCAGATGTTTCCATGCAATTCGATCACTTGCCGCGATCCCGCTTTCTGATGCAGACCGTCGATATTCTGTGTGACCAGGGTCAACTCAGGAAAATGTTCCTGCCACTGAGCAATCTGATAGTGCGCCGGGTTTGGCGTCAGGCTCTCCAAAAAGTCGCGGCGGTAATCAAACCACTCCCAAACTGCGGGTAGGTTCTTTTCCAGCATTTCAGCCGATGAAATTACTTCGAACGGAATTCCCTTCCAGACCGCGGCGTTACCGCCGCCACGGAACGTCGGCACGCCTGATTCCGCAGACACACCTGCACCGGTGAGCACGAGGACTCGTTTCGCCTGGGCGAAGCGGTGCCTCAATTCTGCAGAAATGACGGGTGCGATTGATTGCATGGGCGTTGCGATGGTAGCAGATAGGCCCTTTTCGGACTAAATGGACCCCTTGGAGTGCGGTGCCTTGGCACCGCTTTAGTAAGATCGAGCCCGATAGAAAAGAAAAGAACAACCGAAAATGCGGCGTGATCCAAGGCCAAAGCGGTGCCAAGGCACCGCACTCCAAGGAGGCGTCCTTCTTTGTTATACTCTGCGCTTTTGCCCATGACCCTAATCGAACTCCAACAAAAGCTTAAAGAACGAATCCGCAGCGCTGCGCTCGAACTGTTCGGCGTCCAACTGCAACAACTCGCGGCAGAAATGCCGCCACGGCCCGAGCTCGGCGACCTCGCATTTCCCGTTTCATTCGAACTCGCCAAACTGATCAAGCAAGCCACGGGGGAGAAACAAGCGCCGCGCGCGATTGCCGAGAAGTTGAAGACACAGCTCGAAGATATCGATGAAGTTGCGCGGGTTGAGATTGCCGGCGCGGGTTATATCAACGTCTTTTACGATCGTGCCCGGTTGCTCGGCTTGTTCGCTGCGCCGCCGGCGCCAGATGCTGCAACAGATCAGGACCATCCGAAAAAGATGGTCGAACACACCAGTATCAATCCGAACAAAGCCGCGCACATCGGTCACGTGCGCAACGCCGTCCTGGGCGATACCTTTGTCAGGATTCTGAAAGCTGCCGGCGATCGCATCGAAGTTCAAAACTACATCGACAACACTGGCGTGCAGGTGGCTGACGTAGTAGTTGGATTTCTTCATCTTGAGAAGATGGACCTCGATCAGATCAAAGCGCTCGACGCCTCACTCGGTAAAGACTACACATTCGATTATTACTGTTGGGATCTTTACACGAAGGTTGGTCTCTTCTATCGCGACGGCAACGCGGGCGGCGCGATGAACCCCGAGAAGGTGGGATTGCGCAACGAGGTGTTGCATGCGCTCGAGGAAGGCACAAACACGATTGCCGAACTGGCCGATTACGTCGCGACCCGCAACGTCGAATGCATTCTCGACACGATGGAACGCCTCGGGATTCGTTACGATCTGCTGGCGCGTGAGTCTGACATTCTGCATCTCCACTTCTGGGAGCGTGCCTTTGAGTTGATGAAGCAGGCGGGCGTGATTCGTTATGAACCTGAAGGCCGTCATGCGGGTTGCTGGGTCATGCCGTTTGAATCACACACTGGCACTGACGAGCATGAGTCAGACAAGATCATCGTGCGGTCCAATGGCACTGTTACCTACACCGGCAAAGACATTGCTTATCAACTCTGGAAGCTTGGCAAGCTTGGTCTCGATTTTAACTACAAAGTTTTTCGTAGCTACGACGATGGTCAACGTCTGTGGGTTACGAAAACCGACCCCGGCGCAGAGTCGAGTGACCGGCCGGCTTTCGGCGGTGGCGTAACGGTTTATAACGTGATCGATTCGCGCCAGTCGTATCCGCAGGAGATTGTTGCGCGTGGTGTTGCCGCTGTTGTTCCGGAGATTGGCGAGGACGCAAGTATCCACTTCAGTTACGAAATGGTAGCGCTATCGCCGGCGGCTTGCGAGGAGTTGGGTATCGAGTTGAGCGCCGAAGATCGTGCCCGGCCTTATATCGAAATGAGCGGCCGCAAAGGGCTCGGCGTCAAAGCAGATGATTTGATTAACCAGCTTGAGGCGGGTGCCCTCGCGGAAGTAGAAAAACGAAATCCGGATCTTTCAGACGACGATAAAAAAGCCACGGCACATGAGGTGGCAGTCGCGGCGTTGCGTTATTTTCTGCTCAAGTTTACGCGTAACACCGTGATTGCTTTTGACTTCAAAGAAGCGCTTTCGTTTGAAGGCGAAACAGGGCCTTACTGCCAATATGCCGCGGTACGAACCAACTCGATCTTTCGCAAACTTCCGGTTGAAACAGTTGATGCTTCAGAGGCATTAATGAATCAGATAGCCGGCGACGAGGCGGTGCAGTCGAGAGTCGCAGAGGTGTTGTCAGGTGAAGGCGGCACCGAGATCTGGTCGCTGGTGATGTTGTCGCAGCAGTTCGATGACGTACTCGCGCAGTGTCGCAATTCCGCGGAGCCTGCTAATCTTGCGAAGTACACCTTCTCGCTCGCCAAGTTGTTCAGCCGTTTCTATCACGACCACCGAATACTTACCGAGCAGGATGAGGTACGACGCGGAGTGCTGATCGCCGTGACTAAGATCATGAAGCGGCAGTTGACGGCGGCACTGGGTGCACTGGGAATCAATGTGCCGGAACAGATGTAATCTCGCGGCGGCGCAACGACGCAACGCCAGCCGCAGTTAATTCATTTGGTTTTCCGCTGCGTCGTTGCGCCGCCGCGAGAGAAATCCTCCTGTACTTTGCATTACTCTGAGAGTATAAAAACATCATGTTAATCGTAATGAAACACGACGCGACCGATAGCCAGATCGAAGCTGTCCTGCGCGTCATCGAGGAATTAGGTTTCAAAGGTCATCCGATGCCGGGCGCCACTCGCACCGCCATCGGCATCACCGGAAACCAGGGCGCCGTCGATCCGTCGCACTTTGAGACCCTGGCCGGTGTCGCTGATGCAATTCGCGTCAGCAAGCCTTACAAACTGATCACGCTTGACCTGCGCCCGGAAAAGACAGTCGTGCGCGTCGGCGACGCAACTATCGGCGGCGATGAGCTCGCGATTATTGCTGGTCCATGCGCGATTGAGAGTCGTGCTCAGGCGTTTGCGATTGCCGAAGCCGTCAGACGCAGTGGCGCGCGTTTCTTCCGCGGCGGCGCTTACAAACCACGCACTTCCCCATACGCTTTCCAGGGGCTCGGCGAAGAAGGTTTGAAAATACTTGCGGAAGTCCGCGAAACGTATGGTCTCAAGATCGTGACTGAAGCGTTGGACGAAGCAGGCGTGGATCTGGTGGAACGATACGGCGACATGATCCAGATTGGCGCGCGCAACATGCAGAATTTTTCACTTCTGCGACGCGCCGGCAAAGCTCGCATACCTGTTTTACTGAAGCGCGGTTTGTCAGCGACGCTTGATGAGTGGCTGCTCGCCGCGGAGTACGTAATGGCCGAGGGCAACTACCAGGTCGTTCTCTGCGAACGCGGTATCCGGACCTTTGCTCAACACACGCGTAACACGATGGACCTGGCGGTGATTCCGGCAGTGAGGCGTGTTTCACATTTACCGGTGATCGTCGATCCATCGCATGGCACAGGCAAAAATTTCATGGTGACACCGCTGGCGCGTGCCGGGGTTGCCGTCGGCGCGGATGGATTGATCGTCGAGGTTCACGATCAACCGGAACATGCTCTTTCTGATGGCGCTCAGGCGCTAACCTTGGACCAGTATGAGCAGCTCGTAAGTGGAGTGAGATCGATTCACGAAGTGATCGCACCTGCTGCTGTTAGTTAGATCTTTGGCCACAGATAAACGCGGATAACACGGATCAGAAAAAGAAATCAGATCTGTGTTATCCGCGTTAATCTGTGGCTAGTATTGTTGGGAGATCACGTGCAAAGGCTGATCGAGGTACCACTTGATCGAAGCCAGACGCGAGCGCGGACTTTTGCAGTTCTGTCTGAACGTGGGAAAAGAAACCAAGCAATGGAATAGTTCTAAGTCCATCATCTGCCTTTAACTCCGTGGCTAACGCTCCGGGGTCAATCTTCTGATTGTGTAAATCTACAATAATCAATCGCGGTGCTGTCTCACGCGCCTTTTGAATTAAGGCTTCCTGACTTCGTGGAAAACTGATCTCGGCGCCCACCGCCTCCGCCACCGCGCGGATCTTCGCCGCAAAAAACATATCGTCAACAACTGCTATAATCGCGCTGCCCATGAATATTCCCCCTCTGAACGACTCCGAAAAGCTCGAACTCGAAGAAGCTTCCGAGCAACCTCGTGAGTCATTCACAGATAACAAACTCGTCGTCGCATCATACAACATCCGTTATGCGCGCGGCCGCTATCTGCTCTCGGGCGGTATCCGTCGCAAACTCGGATTGATGAGTTTGGCCCAGCGCCCGCAACACGTCTCGAGGCAAATCTCAATCGCCGCTCGCGCTTTTTCAGAGGGCACACTTTTGCCGTGTCCTGACGTCATCGCTTTGCAGGAAGCAGACAAGCGCACCGTACGCACTGGCGGACATCACGTTGCTAAAGAACTTGCGGCCCAACTCAATATGAACTGGGCCCACGCCCCGGCCGGCATCCCACGAGGCATAGCTCCCGTGAAACGGCAGTGGTGGCTTGATTTTGAAGAGCCAATCGATCTTCACGACGCCGGCGATACAGGTGTGGCGCTGCTGAGTCGTTTGCGTCTAAGCGATGTTACTCGTATCGATCTGCCCTGGCATGAATGTCCCTGGCGCCCGCGACTCGCGATGGCTGCAACCATCGCGGCGGGCGCGCAGGAAATTCGTCTGTTCAACGCACACGTTGATCCGCATGCAGCGATTGGCGGTCAGCTCGCCCAACTCGAAACGATAGCGACGCAGGCCGAAGCCGCCACGGTTCCGACTATGATTCTCGGTGACTTCAACACTCTCTCACGGCAGAAGTGTGTTGAAACGCGCAGCTTTCTCGAGTCGCGTGGATACACCACGCCGTTCCCAACTGGAACTGCAACGTGGCGTGGTGGTTTGCGAATGCACGCTGATTGGATCTTCACGCGTGGATTAAATGTCGTGCGTTGGGGGGTGGCGCGGCCACTGAATGTTTCCGATCATTGGCCGATCTGGGTGGAGATTGGTTTATAGATACAAGATTTACAGGACTCATCCTGTTAATCCTGAAAATCTTGTAAATCTTGTCTAAACAAGGATGCACATTACCAGCCGAGACAATTCCCTGCTGCGCCAGGCGCGCGCGGTGCGCGACGGCAAGATCGACGAGTTGATCTTTGTCGAGGGGCTGCGTTTGTGCGAAGAGGCTCGTCGCTCAGATCTCCGGATCGACGCAGTGATCGTTTCCGAGGAACTGTTACGCAAGGAACGTGTTGCACCCGCCATTGCCGAGTTGTCCCAAGTCGCCAAACGCACCGCGTCAGTCAGTGAAAAGCTTCTCGAATCAATCTCATTTACGAAAACGCCACAGGGGATCATCGTGCTTGCCGAAAGACCGGAGTCGTCGGAAACGCATCTGGCGGCGAGCGCAGGCGCTAATCCCCTCCTGGTCGTGCTTCACCAGATCAATAATCCGGTAAACGTCGGCGCGATTTTGCGTACCGCGGAGGCTGCCGGCGCCACGGGCGTGATCACTACGAAGAACACCAGCGATCCTTTCTCGCCGAAGTCGTTGCGCGGAGCCATGGGCTCGGCGTTCAGACTGCCCATCTGGAGTGGTCCAACCTACGAGGAAGCGATTGGATGGTGTCGTAAACGAGAGATCTTGACCGTCTGCGCCGATGTCGGAGCGACAACGTCTTACACCGGTATTGATTGGACCGGCCCGGTTGCCCTGATACTTGGACCAGAATCCACCGGCTTCACAGCCGAGGAGTTAGCGGCGGCAAATCAAAAAGTTATTATTCCGATGAAAGGCAGTGCTGAGAGTTTGAATGTTGCGGTTGCGGCGGGAATTCTCTTGTTCGAAGCAGCTCGCCAGCGTCTAATCACACCGCTTTGACGCACATCTCGGTGGCGGGAAAGGCGGTTTTCATGTTCCCTTTCCTGATCCATGCCACGACCGTGTAAATCCCCGGTTTGTCTTTGAATAATCTTACTGGTGCTCGGAAACTGCCATCGAGCCCCATTTCGATCACACCTTGCTGGCCATCTGAATATCGCAACGGCGGCGGCACTCTTGGACGCAGCACTTTGAATTCTTTCGGTAACGCGTACGAACCGGTGGACCGCAACCACGCCAACTCCGGCGCCACCGGAATCGGTTCGTAAAAAACTTCCACATGATTCAGCTCAAACCCAGGACGAATCATCTTCGCGGAAAAAGTGATCTCGGCGCCCGGCTTAGCCTCACGCTGAACCGGTTTCACAGTTAAATACCGGGCAACGAAAAGTTCCACCAGTCGCAGACGTAAATCCTGCAGCGCGATACCAAAGCCCACATGCGTGTGTTGCGGCGCCAGGATCGTCTTGCGATGACCGTCCTGCGGCGGTTTTTCCTGGTAGAGACGCACATGCAGGTACGCAGTATCCTGCTTTAAATCACGCGGCCGCGATGACCAAGTGTTGTTTGCGGCTGAAACGTTCTCCTGTGTTGCCTCCGTTCCGCCTGCAAATGAATACCGGTGATATGCCTTGAAACCATTAAATCCCCAGTGACTGGCGAAATCATTTTTGGCCATCTCAGCGGCGTGATTGGTGGCGACTTGATTCGCGAGTTCATCCAGTTCGACCGGCTGAACTTCCTCGACTTCTCGCTCCTCATTAACCATCTTGAGCAGGTTCGCGCGGATCTCTTTAACTGTCTGTTCGAAATCATTTGCTGACACGGGGCGATTGAGGAGCGTCACGCCGAAACCGGCGCTGGCCGATTGCAGAAAATTACGCCGCGAGAATTTCATCAGCTATCAAACGGATGAACGCACACTATCGTGGTCGATCGAAACGCCGAGGTCACGCAACAGTCCATCCTCGAGACCGTAAATCCATCCATGAACGGTTAACTCCTGGCCTCGTTGCCAGGCCCCCTGGACGATGGTTGTGCATCCCACATTTTGCACCTGCGTGATCACATTCAATTCACAGAGTTGATTGAGTCGCTGTTCCTCGTCGGCCACTTCAGCCAGCGCTTCTTCGTGTTCGTAAAGCACGTCCTGGACATGACGCAGCCAGTTGTCGATCAATCCGAATTGCAGATTATCCATCGCCGCTTTGACACCGCCACAACCATGATGGCCACAAACGATGATGTGCTCGACCTTCAGCACGTCGACGGCATACTGGATAACCGAAAGACAATTGAAGTCGGTATGGACCACGACGTTGGCGACGTTGCGATGTACAAACATCTCACCGGGCACCATGCCGACGAGTTGCGTCGCCGGCACCCGACTGTCGGAACATCCAATCCAGAGAAACCGCGGGTTTTGTTGTTTGGCCAAAGTTTGGAAAAACTCCGGCTCGCTGGCTTTGATACTTTCAGCCCAGGCACGGTTTTGTTCGAGAAGGGGTTTAAGATCTTTCATGTTTTGCTAGTTGGCATGGCTTTGCACAAAAAGTCGTTACATCCTGTTGCGGATCGCAATTTCCCACGCAAAGGCGCAAAGAAGAAGCGCTTTGCGCCTTTGCGTGGCAGATCTTTTTTCGTATTTAGTTTTTGTGCAAAGCTAATTGGCATACAAGAATCTGACGGCTGCAATCGGAAAAGCAAAAAGAAAACCATAGATAAAACTGTCGAGCCGAAGCAGCGATTTGCCCTGCTGCTTGCGAATTCGCCCAATGAGCGACATGAACAATCCGGCGAGCACCGGCGAAATCAGCAAACTAATACCATGCAGACTCTCGCTGCGCACAAACGAGTTTGGAAACACCAGCAGGCTTAGCCCGCCGAGAATCGCTCCGAACATTAAATAGCCGATTGCCGCCAGCACTGGATTTCGAGATTCACGTTGTCTGAATGGCTCGCCGAAACTGCGCAAGCCAATCTCTGCGAGGAGCTCGAAAAATGCCGCGAGAACAAATTCAAGCACCAATTCGGCGATTAAGGTGAAAAGAAACTCCATGGTCCAACTGTTTATTCGGGCCGGCGCTTCCAGGATGGTTTCGGAAAAGTTTTCAGCTTCCGCCAAAGCAACGTGAGCGCGCCATTTTCTTCGACTCTAACCACGCGAAATCCCACTAATACGTCGGCGCGCTTGTTACTCGTTGCACGCAGCACATAGGTCATGTTCTCCATGGCTGGGAGCGATGATCCGTACCGAAAGCGCTCCAACGCGAAACCGGCGCGATTGCGTCTACTCAGGCCGGCGGCCTCGAGTGAGTCAGCCGGTGGCGTGATGTTTGTCAGGCCGCTCACACCAAAAGTTTCGGGCGTAATGCTTTCGAGTGTCACGTCACCAAGTGCAACGATGACGCCGAGCGATTCTCCGGTGAACCCTGTGATGAAACGGCCATTGAATAATCTAAGTTCGGCCCAACCGAGACGTGGATCGACAAAACCGTGGAGGCCGTTTCCATGTTTACGCTTCGAAAATGAAAACAAGCTCGCGTACATTCCAAAGCCTGGTCGGCGTCCAGTCGCCAGATCCGTGACAGAAATTACACGTCGTCTACCCGGTGGATACATGCGGATTAAACCGGTATCCGGTAATTGCAAAAACTGTGCATAACGTTGCTCGTCAGTAGTTGAAGGGGCGAGCAATGCGTCTTCCATCGAGTTGGGCTCGTATTCGCTGACCCAAACGTTACGACGAGCTGTGGGTCGTCGGAAAGGATCCTCGCGAAGAGAGGGTTCAGGATATCGCGGTCCACCGTCCGGCTCGTTTGGAGGCGATTGCGCAAAGGCGGATAGTGAGGCGCCGGCCAGGACAACTACGAGTAGCAATCGCATTCTCATGTTCGGAGATTATAGCGTTAGGAGGTCATTTCTTCTTCTTGATAACGCTGATGTGCCCGTCAGCTTCCATGTAGCTGAACTTAACATCGTCGAAGGATTCAACGCCCTGCATTCGCACCTCGCCGAGTAGCTCTTCTTCAGTAATCAACTGCCGGCGCAAATTGTGTTTCTTAGTTTTACCGTCTTCGATGAGCACGATTGCGTTTGCACGAATGAAACTTCGCAACGCCGGAACCTGAAGACTGATCCAATCTAGAAAGTAGTCCCAACCGATGATTGTCAGGACCAGGACCGCACCTTCGGTGATGGTTTTGTAGTCGCCACCCATCGCGTTTTGGGCGGCATCGGCGATTATCACCACCACCAGCAGATCGGAGATGCCGATCCCTCCAGCACCGCGGCGAAGGAAGCGAAAGACGAGAAAGAGAAAGAGATAGATGATCGTGCCGCGGATTACGACTTCGACGACCGCCCATCCCGAGGGCGGAACGAAGAGTGAGTGCCAATCGATCATACGAGTCCCTCACATCCTTTGTACGGGGCAGGTTACTCGCTTGGGGGCGACGGTAGTGCCGTCAATCATCCTAATAACGCCGAAGGCGTTAATCTGGAAGGGCTCTGATCTAGCCGGCGGCGGTGGCGAGGGCGGCGGCGCGGGGTATGTATTCCGCCGGGATGTCGCCGTTGTCTGCGCGCAGGTACTGCCAGTCTTTTGGTTTAAGTGACGCGATCAACTCCTTGCGCGTCTTCACCTTCAACGGTTTGCCACGATATATCTTGCCCATGCGTTGCAGGTTCTTTTCAGAGATCGCCCCGGAGAACATCAGCAACGGCCAGGTGAAATTTGGACCATTGAGAGCACGTAGTTTGTAGAGCCACATACCGACCGAGCCGACGCGCCAGGCCATCGGTCCCCACCAACTGTACTGTCCCGGTCGCAAGTTCATCTTCCAGCACTTCATCATCAGTTGCCACTGCAATGGCGTTAATTGGCGTGTTTGCGTGACACCGGTTTCTTTCTCCATGCGCGTATCGTGCAATGGGGTAAAGATCGACGGAATCAGGAACGCAAACAAGCCGCGCCGTTCAATTTCGTAGACGAGATCGATGGTGTCCCTAACGTCGTCGTCGGTCTCACCGGGATTCCCCACGATCAACGTCATTGCCGGAAACCAGTTGTTCTCATTCAGCACGCGCAGCCCTTCAATCACGACGCTGGGCCAGTCTTCAATTGAAAACGGAACGCCTTTGCTCGACATGATCTGCTTAGCCATCCGCACCGAACCGGTTTCCAGACCGATCAGCGGCGCCAGGGCTTTCTTCTGAGGATGACTGCTCAACAGCGGAAAATGAATTGGGCTCTTGGGTAGCAGAACGTCTGACAGTTGTTTGATCAAGAGTGGATCGACTACCGCAGGCGCGATCGTGCTGTGACTCAAAACGTGCTGTTCAACGCCCGGCGTATTTACGATATCAGTGTAAAGATCGACGAGTGCTTCACGATTCGGAAAATAGAATGGCGTGTCAGTGTGTACCTGTCCCCAGATAAACATGTCTTCAGTTGCGAGTGAGATCTGCTTGTTGCCATCTCTCACGTTCGCGCGCACTGCGTCCATGATCTTATTCTTGGGAAGATCGATCTGAGGGTTCAAGTCCGGAACACAAAACTTGCAACGGCGACCACAGCCGGTGGTCATTTCGACTACGCCGAAGGTCGTGCGCGTGTCTGGGAAAAGAATTGCATCGCGATCCATCGGATGCTTAACGTCAACGCGACGCGGCAGTTCCTCGCCTTCGATCGCTTTGCGAAACAGGTCAAGTGTTTCGACCGATTCACTGCGACCTTCGACTACGCAATCTATACTCAGCTCCTCGTAAGTATTGGTTTGAATAATCTGCCAACCGCCGGATCCGCCCACGATTACTTTGAAATTTTCTCGATACGGGTTCGACTTGATCTTCGCGAACAGATCGCGGGAGTAGTGCGAGTTGATGGGCATCTTCGACGAGCCGAAGATCGACGTGTAAACGCCTGCCGCGAACGTTACTCCCAGCGGATTATGCGTGGAAACCGCCACTACTCGTGTGCGTGGTCCGATAAACTTGTGCAGGTCGTCAGGAAAACAACAGACCACGTCGTCGCTGTGGTACGCACGCAGCAGCGACTTCTCAACCAATCTCACTCCGGCCGGCATGTACAGCGCTGAACCGTCGGGTTTATGTTCCACCTCGCGCCAGTTCGGATATTTCCGGTTGATAACGCCTTCCATCCAGATGGGCAACGATGCGAGCGCCATTTGAATGAAGTAGCCGGCGTGATCGATCGTCTCAGTCAGTGGAGCGGTTAAGACGATCAGGCGTCCGCCGTCGGCGGGTGGTTC
The DNA here is from genome assembly GCA_963708055.1 of uncultured Acidobacteriota bacterium. Classification (GTDB taxonomy): domain Bacteria; phylum Acidobacteriota; class Blastocatellia; order Pyrinomonadales; family Pyrinomonadaceae; genus PSRF01. The sequence goes on from OY970193.1 coordinate 7,058,034, forward strand.
AGGTGCTGGTTGGGGAACGGAAGTATCGTGTTGGGAACGTTTACCGGGGGTAATCATGGGTGCTTACACTAAAGAAAAAAAGTGAGGTTTACAAGTGCTGATATTTGAGTCCGTAAGAATGGGCTCTCCCGGAGTGTGGTGCCTTGGCACGGCTTTGGCCTGATCGGATCCTGCTGACGTTGGATTCCCTTGCGATACGTAATTAAGACCAAAGCGGCAGCAAGCTGCCGCACTCCAGGGAGGCGCCTCTAAAATTTGTGTCTGTTTATAAATCAGTTGCGGCGATTGCCTCGATCTCGATGAGGAAACCGTAATGCAGCGGGCCGCACGGAATGACGGCGCGAGCCGGGCGATTTTCCCCAAGAACTCGCGAATAGACCTTGTTAACCGCTTCCCACAACTCAATACCAGCGACCGAGATGTTCATCTTCAGCACCCGATCCCAGTCGCTACCGGCAGCCTGGAGAATTGCATGCACGTTGCTTAAAGCTTGTTCCGTCTGCTCCTCGATGGAGCCAAGTTTCTTATCACCGGTAGCCGGATCAATCGAAAGCTGTCCCGCCACAAACACGAGACCGTTGTAGACAGTTGCCTGTGAATAATGACCGCCGGGTTGCGGTGCGTTTGGTGTGTTTATTCTTTTGATTTCCATTTTATGAACTCGCGGGAAAAGCGCTCTCTGCCATCACGCGCTCCGCCTGCTGAAAATGCCTTTCTTCGTGAACGACGATGATTCGGTATGCGTCCATGAGACTATATGTGACTACTGCTGCAACCGGCGAAGTGATCACGATCTTTTCCAGATCGAGATCCTCCGTCGCTTTGATCTTCTCAACGACTTGTGACTGCTGCGCTACGAAGTCGTCAATGATCGACGCACTGATATTACTTTGCGCGGGCTGAAAATTCTTTGGTGCTTTTAGCTTTCGTGTCGAAGCTGGATCGAGCGACTTGATCAATAACTTTCCAAACATACCGGGCACTAACGGCATCCGCTGCCAGAGCGTTGTTTTGTGTCCGGCAAGCACCCGCTCGATCTCCGGAAGATAACCTTTGTTGGTGGTCATCAGATGCTCGAAACACTGGGCCACACTCCAGCGTTCTGCCGACGGTTTCCAGTTTAATTGTGATGGCGTAAGACGGCCGAAGGTGCTCTTCGCCCTGGTAGCAATGTCGTTTGCCGTCGTTATGATCGTTGCGAAATTCGCAGTCTGATAGTTCATTAATATTCTTAAGACCGACTGTAGGGGCGGCCCTCCGTGGCCGCCCTTGCGTACGAACTTCTTTGTCTCCCGATAAGAGAGCCACGGAAGGACGCCCCTATCGTATCGCTTTAGGTGATGCGATTATTAGTTCAAGACTAGGGCGGCCACGGAGGGCCGCCCCTACAATCACTGCATGGTTAACTTCGTATCCGCGTGTTGCCAGGCTTTCTCAAATTCACCCTGGACCGCCTTTGCCGCCGACTCTTTGCCTTGCTTACGCAAACTTTCCGCGAGTCCAAACAACGCGCGGCCATTGCGTGGATGTCGTTGAATTTCATCGCGAAACACCTTTTCAGCAGCCGCAAATTCGCCGTGCGAAAGCAACGCCGCACCGAGCACTTCCCGCACCGGCAAATCCCAGTCAGCAGGTTCGGCGTATTGCGTCGCATCTTCGGCAGCAACCGCCTTGTTCAAAAGATCGAACCCCGCACGCTTGTCGCCTCGCGATAACGCAATCCGTCCTTCAAGCGCAAGTTCGGCAATCTTCGTCACGTCGATCGCAGCGTTATTGAATACTCGCACCTCAGCGGGCAGGTTCTGGTTGAGCGTTCTTAACGCGGCCAGCTCGGCTTCGGCGTTTGCCGTTTGCTTCGCGGCTGCGTACGCGCTGCCACGTCCGTAATGCCAGAAAGCAGTCACAATCTTCAATGAAGGATCCGGTTTCGGTTCCTTCAAGAGCTCATCCCACTTGCCAAAGCGAGTGAGCGTGACGAGCGGATACGGCGCAAACATCTCCAGCATCGGCATCGCTTTGAGAACTGGTTTTACATTCGCCTCGAGTTCACGCGCCGACTTGAGCGAATCCGCATAGCGTCCTTTAACGGCGCTGGCGGCAGCCAGAAAATGGACGTTGTGGTTGTAATACATCATCGGGTAGAGACCCTGATTACCGCTCTTGGCCATGTATTCGCGGTCCACGGCAATCGCGTCAACATTCGCTCGAGCAGCTTCAAAGTAATCGCCCGTTCGGATGTAAATGTGCGACGGCATATGGACCAGGTGACCGGCCTTTGGCGCAATCTTTCCCAGACGCGACGCACTCGGAAGCGCGCGTTCGGCCGTGGTCGAAGCTTCCACCGCGTGAATGTAATAATGATTTGCGCCGGAGTGATTTGGATTACGACGCAACACGCCTTCGAGCACGGCAACGAGCTCAGCAGTTCCCTCTTCCGGTTTGCCGTCGAGCGTCCACAATCTCCACGGACGAAGATTCATCATGCTCTCAGCGTAAAGCGTGGCGGCGTCGAGATCGTCCGGATAATTCTTTGCCACCTCGCCCATGGCGTTCTTGTAGTCGATCGCAAGTTTTTGCTTATCGACGTTGATATCGGCAGAGTAACGTTTTGCCAGGGCGTTGATATAAGCGCGGTCGTGCTCTGACGCTTTCGGCGCGAGCGCGACTGCCTTTTGCAGATGGTTGAAAGCCTCGATCAGCGATGGACCATCGGCCTGAACGTTGTAATTCGAGCCCATGGCCAGGGCGACGCCCCAGTGAGCCATGGCGAGTTGCGGATCGAGTTGAGCCGCTTGTTTGAACGAATTCACCGCCTCTGCATGGTTAAAGGCGTAAACGTACGAGAGCCCCTGGTTGAAAAATTTCTGAGCTTCAGCGTTGCTGGTTGAAACTGGATGATCGATGTCGCCGAGTCCTGATTCCAGTGTGACTGGCGGCGGGGTTTTAGCTGGTGCATGGCCGTGTTGGCCGAAAACTAAGGTTGGGAAAAGCAGCAGAAACGCAAAGAACAAATGCCTCATTATTTGAAATCTCCTGCGCCGGCAAACCATGCCGGAAATGGTGTCACGAAGTTAGACTATACATTCCCTAACGCGCAAAAACCGCGTCGAAGGGCTCAGGTGATAAAGGCAGTCGTTAACGTTAATGGGGGTTTTCTCTTCTCTGCGGCCCTCTGCGTATCGCGGCGTTCTCTGTGTTTGACGGCGCTGCTGACGCAGAGTGCGCAGAGATACGCAGAGGGCCGCAGAGAAATCAAATGCTAGGCGCCGGGTTTCCAGCCCGGTGGAGCTTCCGGCCACTCTTTGTCGGGGCTTACGGGTTGCGGTTGATTTGGTCCCAAATGATCCGATTCGATTCGGGCCACGATGAAATTCTCCGGTGGCACAGGGTTTCCCGCCAGGCGTCGCAACAGCGCGAGTTGGCCCGCATGGGTCATCGCATCTGAGAAGGGGCCCTGCAGCAGTCGTTCTTCCGTCATGCCGTCGATCAGCGGATCACCATCTCGCAGATGTTGGGCCAACATGCCGAGCATCTCGTGAAAACGCGCGATCTCATCGCCCAGCGATTCCAACGGATCAGGCCAGTAGCTACCGCCGATAAACTGCGTACGCGCATAACCGAGCACGCTCGTCATGTGTCGAACCAGTTCAGACGGCGTACGCACCCCGTCAATTATTCTAAACGATCCGAAATCTTCGGGCGCGTCGCGCAGGGCTTTTTGCGTGCGATATGCGAGCGCCGCGAGAAAGTGATTCAACAGTTTTCTTTTGGTTTCCATTAGAAGCTAAACTACTTCCACCCGTCCTCTATAAGGTATGCCGGTCAACTCACTTAACAACTTCCCGATTTTACCGTGATTGATATACACCTTTTCCGGGCTATTGACTAAGAAGATTTGATCGTGCGCGTACAAACAGAAATGGTATCTGCGTAACGGTTACGTGTGAATCGTTTCGTTTGACGAAGGTCATGTCAACTCTTTGCGCATCGGGACGAGTTCCAGTTTTACGTCATTAGTCAGATCGAGCACGAAATCGCCGATCGCTGAGAAGCCACACGAATTATAAAATTCGATGCCGGGAAGTGTTGCCATTAACTCAAGTGCACGATAGCCCTGGGCGCGGGCTTCAGTTTCACATCGAGCAAGGATCGCGCGTGCGATTCCCTTGCGCGCGTGGACCGGATGAATGAAGAAGGCGCGGATCTTTGCAGGTTCTGATTCGGGATCGAGATAACCGGTATCTCTGGACGAGTATTGATCGCCCCCGAAAAGAGTTTTTCGTTTACTCCATCCGCCACAACCGGCGAGTTCACCGTCGAGTTCGGCGACGAAGTAAGTGCCATCGGCGATCAGATCGCTGTCGACGCCAAACACAGTTGCAATGGCGGTTTCGATTTGTATGTCGTCGTAGTGTTCACGACTAAGATGGCGCGCCGACGCCGCGATCAGCTCTCTGATCGCGTCCCGTTCCTCCATTTTAGCTTCACGAATAATCACGACATTTTCACTACTGTAGGGGCGGCCCTCCGTGGCCGCCCTAGCGTACGATTTTCTTGAACTCCCGTTTAAGGCGTTTATTCAGCGGCCGCCTCAATCGACGATTATTAGTTCCAGACAAGGGCGGCCACGGAGGGCCGCCCCTACAATGGCGCCCTATAATCCGTAGCCGTATTTAAATAACGGATTGTAATTCTTGTCGCCGACGTTAATTGGGATCTGGTCCATCGAGCGTGGCCAGGAGAATGACAGCTTGCCGGTGAATTTGTAATCGCCAAACAATACGTCCGTTACTCCACGACCCTCAGTCCCCGGCAGCCACGCCGCTACAAACGCATCCGCCTTGTCGATCACCTTATCAATAATCATCGGGCGACCCGATAACAACACCACAACCACCGGCATTCCCGCCTGCTTCATCTTCTCAACCACGGCAACATCCTCTTCGGCGAGCTCGAGGCTTTGCCGGTCGCCAATCATCTCGGCATACGGAATCTCGCCAATCACCACAATTCCTAAATCAGCACCGGCCGCGTCCGAACCATCAGTAGAAAACGTCACCTTTGTCTGGTTGGAAACACTTTCCTGAATCGCTTTCAGGATCGTCGTTCCGCCGGTAGTGTTCTCGCCGCTCTTTCCCTGCCAACTGATGGTCCAACCGCCGCATTGATTGCCGATGTCGTCAGCACTCTTACCGGCGACGTGAATCCGGTTCAATGTTTTCGCGGCCGGCAATACCCGTTTTTCGTTCTTCAACAAAACCAAAGTCTCGCGCACACACTCACGCGCCACGAGACGATGCGCCGCGGATCCGAAACTCGAATGCAGTCGACGGTCAGCGAGTTGCGATCGACCGGGCTCCATCAATCTCATCGCAAACTTGACGCGCAAAATTCGCGTCACGGCATCATCAATACGCGTCATCGCGACCTTATTTTCTTTTACCAGTTCCAGCAGCAGCTTGTAGAGTTCCCGATACTTTCCTGAGACCATAAACATGTCCATGCCGGCATTCACGGAAGTCTCAATCTGTGTCTTGTAGTCGCCCGGCATTTCGTCAATGGCGTCGTAATCGGAAATCAGAAAACCCTCAAACTTCAGCTCCTGTTTCAGGATTTCAGTCAGTAACCGCTTACTCCCGGAACACTTCACGCCATTCCAACTGCTATACGACGGCATGATTGTGCCGACGCCCGCCTTTATAGCGCTAACATAACCGGCCAGGTGTACGCGACGCAGTTCAGCTTCACTGATCAGCACGTCGCCGCGATCGAGAATCTGCACGTTTTCTTTCAACTTTCGACCGGTGCCGTACTTCGTGCCACCGTCGCCAATCCAATGCTTGGCACAGGCAAGCACGCGTTGCGGATCGCTGAGATCACGACCCTGATAACCGATTACCGCAGCTTCACCCAGCACTCGCGCGAGTTCGGAATCTTCTCCAAACCCTTCGTACGTTCTTCCCCAACGCTCGTCGCGTGGAACCGTAACGCAGGGAGCAAAAGTCCAGTTAATGCCGGTGGCCCTGGTCTCGATGGCAGTGATGTGAGCCGCGCGTTCAACCAGCTTCGGATTCCGCGAACAACCGAGTCCGATGTTGTGTGGAAAGATCACGGCGCCGAGCACGTTGCTGTGTCCATGAACGGCGTCGATGCCATAAAGGAGCGGGATCTTAAGACGAGTGTTTTGTGTGCGAGATTGCAAACTGTCGTAATGATCGGTCCAATCCTTGAGACCGTTGCCGGTCGCCGGATCGGAACTGCCGCCACTGAGAACTGAACCTAAAAAGAGTTTTTCGATTTCACTGTAGTCCTGAAGCGATTTTTGATTGGCCTGGATCATCTGGCCAATCTTTTCTTCAAGCGTCATCTGGGCCAACACTGGCCGAACTTTATTGTCATAAGACTTAAAGTCGATTGCGGGTGGTTGTGATTTGAGTATGCCGGGTGACACCAGCGAACCGGCCACCGTCAGAGCCGAAGCCCCGATAAACTCTCGTCGGTTAATTTTCATCGTTGATCCTTTAATCGCGTCGGTCCAATTTCCTTGACAACCTTACATCGCCTCGCTAGATTGCACGCCCCCCGAATACGAATGTTCTTCAATTTGCGGGCAACCTACGCCCAGAGAGGTAACTTTAGTATGACTAAAAAATCTATCCATCGCGCGGGGATTGCAGTCTTCGTGCTGATTGGCGCCGGGCTGTTACTGGCGCCGATTGCTCTGCTCGCGGCCAATGAAGAGGCCACACTCGAAGCCTGCGTAAACCCCGGCAATGGCGGCTTGCGCCTGATCGCGAGTGACAAAGCTTGCCATCATAACGAAACTCGCGTCGAGTGGAATGTTACTGGACCAGTTGGTCCGGCAGGACCTCCAGGACCAGAAGGCCCTCCGGGCCCCCCAGGACCGCCGGGACCATCCGCAGGTGGACCACCGTTTACATGGATTTGCACTCCCGCACACTATCCGCTCAGCGGTAGCAACACTGCCGCGGATCTCTACGTCTTCAATGGCGGCACCAGCACGGCGAATGTGTCCGTCAACATTCTGAATAAAGATGGTGTCAATCTTGCAGGCGAAACAGTTCCAAATTCGAGCCCCGCCACTGTTTACCCGGGACAAACGGGCGCAGCCACTGTGCCTGTAGCTCCTTCGGCTACGATGATAGTGTCGTGGCAAATGCCGCAGACGTTTACTTCACCGCCGCCTGCGCCGGATCCGGCGAAGATTTCGACAACCGTTAGAGTGGTTTCCGATCAGCCAATAGCGGTCGGTACTAACTTCCAGTTCAGCGGCTTTATCCCACTACCTTGCAGCCTGTTGCCGAAGTAATTTTCGACAGAGTTTACAGGATGAACGGCAATCTTGTTCATCCTGTAAATCTTGTCCTTATCCATTGCCACCAAAAGGCACAAGAAACACAAAAGTTAAACGGTGCTACTTGCTTAGCAGTTGTTCGACGATCTCTTTGGCAGCGTTGGGGTGGCCCATTTTCAACGCGTTTGATTGCATTGATTTGAAGCGCGCGGGGTCAGCCAACAGCCGGTCGAGTTTATAGGAGATCGTCGGCAGGTTATTGCAACGGATTGCAACCCCACCTTCCAGCAAGTGATCCGAATTTCGCTCTTCCTGGCCGGGAATCGGATTCACGATCGCGAATACCAACCCTTTAGCCAAAGCTTCTGACGTGGTTAGACCACCCGGCTTGCCCAGCACAAGATCCGAGGCCGTCATGAGTTCATCCATCTCCTTCGTGTAGCCAAATGGTTTTAGGAGTATGGTTGCATCAGGCTTGGCACGTGCCGCCAGCCGCGTCAAACGTTTTTTCAATTCTTCGTTGCGTCCGCAGATCGCGACGATCTGTGACCGGTGTTGCATTGGCAGCAAGGCGCTGATGAGAGCGTCAACTGACCCGACTCCAAATCCTCCGGCTGAGAGCAGGATCGTGGTCCGATCCGGATCCAGACCATGCTTCGCGCGCATTTCCTGTTTGTTTTTCTTAACGGCGAAAATTGGATCGATGGGAATACCGCTGACCGTAATCTTCTCCGCCGGAATACTCACAGCCTCCAGATACGCGCGCGCTTCGTCGATGGCAACAAAGTATCGCTCGTAGTGATGGACCAGCCACATCGCATGAACATCGAAGTCAGTAACGATGATCACCTGTCGGCTGGCGAGCCGTTCCTTTGCTTTGAGCCAGGAAACGATTTCGGCGGGAAGAAAGTGCGTACAAACAATTAGATCCGGCTGGTATTCGCGCAGCAATTTTACGAAGGGACGCGTGTTGAGTTTGTCGAGCGCGAGCCGGCGGCGCTCGTTCTTCCACGGCTTGTCGAGTTTGTCGTAAACCCACCCCGGAACTTCGGGCATTCGGTTGACGAGATCGATGTAGGCTTTGGAGTAAAGATGGCGAAAGAGCTTGTTGGTGTAATTGAGTACATCAACGTGCTGCACTTCTCTGCGCTGGCCATCGTCTACTTCGTTGAAAGCCTTTTCAATCGCCTCAGCAGCGCGGACGTGCCCCGCGCCAGCGGAGGCCGATAGGAGGAGAATTTTGTTGAGCATGTCGTGACGATTTAACTACGGTCGCGTAGGTCGCGCCGGAGCAGCCGCCGGGCCGGCCGGAGCGGGACTTGTCCGGTTGTAATCGGCTATGAAATCTTTTGTGATATCGAGTTGTGCGGCCGCATACACCACGGGAACACGATTCACGTCGATCAACAGCGTGATGCCTCGCGACTGAGCGTATGCAGTTAACTTGGTGCCGATGTCCTGTTGCAACGGCTCGAGCGATGCGGCCGTGTCTTTTTGATAACTGTTCTGGGCGTCTTCCGCCTTGCGTTTGATCTGAACTTCCAAACGATCGGCTTCGTCAACTTGCTGGGCAGTAACTTTAGCGTCTTGAATTCCACGTTTCTTTTGAATATCTGATCGCAGCGTATTCAGTCGATCGCGCATGCCGCGAAGTTCAGCGCGCAGAGGCTCGTATTTCGCCTCGATTTGCACCATCGCGTTTTTCACGCGTCCGATGCCTGCTTTCGCGTCGGCAAACGCTGACGAGTCGATGATGGCGACATTTGCTTGAGGCGCTGCCGGCCGGGTTTGTGTTTGCGCCAGGATCGTAAAGGCAGCGAAGGCCCCTGCGGCGACAATTAACTTAAATGCTTTCATTGCTTTGCTCCTTAAAAGTTTGGCAACCGTCGGGGATGAATTTTCAGCTTCGCCCTAATCACGACGCAGCTTTATTGTTGCAAGGTGAATTTACCACCCTTCTCGATACGCAGCATATAGACGGGCACCTGGGCGTTGCGATTGGCGTCGATGGTGATCTTCCCGGTCACTCCCGGAAAGTCTTTTGTTTGCGCCAGTGCATTTCTGACTGCGGCACTCTCGGTCGAACGCGCGCGTTTGAATGCGTCAAACAACAAACGCGCCGCGTCATAAGCTGTTGCTGCCCCTGCGTCAGGTTCGACGCCGTACTTCACGCGATAATCCGTCACAAACTTCTGTACCAGCGGATCATCGCTACCGCTCCAGAAATGATTTGCGAAATACACGCCTTCAAATGGTTCGCTGCCGCCCTTCAGCAGATCGGGTGAGTCCCAGCCGTCACTGCCAATCAAAGTCGCTTTCATTCCGCTTTGCTTAAAATCGCGCGCCACTACCGGGGCAGTCGTATAAAAACCCGGTGCAAAAACGATGTCGGGTGCGGTTGTCTTAATGGCGTCCATTTGTAGTTTTACATCAGTGACGTTTGCGTCGTAGATCTGCCGGTTCACAACCTGCCCGCCGAGTTTCTGAAAGGCTTCGACAAAGAAGTTGGTCAGAACCATGGCGTAGTCATTCTTCTCGTCGAGAATAACGGCAACTGATTTGGCGTTTAACTTCTCTCTCGCGAATTTTGCGATTGCTTCACCTTCGACGGAGCTGATGAAACACGCTCGAAAGATGTAATCACCCTGCATCGTCAATTCCGGTTTCACCGACGCCGAAGAGATCATCACGATCTGATGTTGCTGTGCGATTGGCGCCGCCATCATGGCTCTTGTGCTCACCGGTTCGGCGAGCAATGCATGAACCTTGTGTTCGTTGATCAGGTGATTGACTATATCCGGCACTTCCTGCGTGTTTGAATGATCATCTTCGATGTCGATCTCAATCTGTTTGCCATCGATTCCGCCGTTGCCATTTGCTTCTTCAGTGGCGAGTTTGATCGCGTTTGCAGCGGAGATGCCAAACGCAGACGTAGCGCCTGTCAACGACAGGAACGCGCCGATTCTGATGTTGTTGGGTTTTGGCGAATCCGGGGTGGCGCAGGCTACCAGAAGCAGCATGACGCTGGTGATAACGGCGCTAAGTTTTTTCATTGCGGGTATTAAATCAGTTTCCCGCAAAGCCGCAAAGACAAGTGCAATTTGGGTGCTGTCTTAGTTTAAGTTTTTCTCTGCGGACCTCTGCGCGCCTCGGCGATCTCTGCGTGAGAGTGGTGGTTTATACGCAGAGATTGCCGAGGTACGCAGAGGGCCGCAAAGGTGATTATTTTGAATTAAAGCACTACCGCAATTGGAGCGTTCTTAACTACGATTGGTCCTAGTTTTTAATGGTGTTTCTCACACACCTGTGATAGCTTGCATCCGTTTTTCACGCCTTTTCGCTCAAGGTTCTAACGGGTATTACTAGCGTTCGACGTATTCACCTGCGTTTGTCTGTTGGGATTCTATATTTGGAGGAAAACTAGAAGTGCGAATCAGAATTATTGTTCTGGTAACAGCAGTATTGTTGTTTGCCGCGGTAATGACCGTTCCTCAAATTATCGAGGCATCCAAATCTTCCGCTGCCGGCATTGCTACAACGAGTGAGGTTGCTACCAACCCCGTCCAGGGTAACAAACAAAAAGTAACGGTTGGTCATTCAGACCGCAACGACACCTCGGCACCGATTCGTGAAATGAAGCAGAAGCCGGTCTTCAAACCGAATCGAGAGGCAAACGCAAACCCCAAGGTCCGGCACACTCACAAAGATGCACCCGACCGGGTGGTCCAAAAGTCGATCGCGGCCGATGAATTCACCGCCGCCAACATGCCGACCACGGATATGAATTTCAACGGCATGCAGTTTCCCGGCGTGGCCTGTAACTGCGCGCCACCGGACACCAACGGCGAAGTGGGAACCACGCAATACGTGCAGATGGTCAACGAAGGATTTCAGGTTTTTGATAAGACCACCGGAGCCTCATTGCTTGGACCATCGGGAATCGAAACCATTTGGACCGGCTTTGGCGGAGTTTGTGAGTTGAACGGCCGAGGCGATCCGGTCGTGATGTATGACCAACTGGCCGATCGCTGGATCATCACGCAGTTTGCCGGTACTTCCATTCCCACGAATGAATGCATTGCGGTCTCAACCACCGGCGATGCCACTGGTTCGTATCATCGTTATAGTTTTACTCTTGGTACCAACTTCTTTGACTATCCGCACTTGAGCGTATGGCCCGATGGCTACTACATGAGCATGAACGTGTTCAACTCGAGTGCGACAGCGTTTCTTGGACCGCAACCTTTCGCTTTCGATCGCGCCAAGATGCTCGCCGGATTGCCGGCCAGTTTTGTTACCACCGGAATCACTGGTGGTCCACTAGAGGAAACTTATCTTCCCGCCGATCTCGATGGCGACACATTGCCGCCGCCTGGAGCACCTGCAACGTTTGTGCAGTGGCCGGGTATCGGCAGTTACAAGGTTTTTCACTTTCATGCTGACTTTGCCACGCCGGCAAACTCCACCTTTACGCTTTTTGCAAATCCGGCAGCGGCAGGATTTTCTGCGCTCTGTCCCACAACTCGATCGTGCGTCCCGCAATCCGGTACCACGTCGCGTTTGGATGGTATCGGAGACCGTTTGATGTTCAGAGTTGCTTATCGCAACTTTGGTTCGCATGAGGCGGTGGTTGGTAACTATTCCGTCAGTTCCGGAAGCGTTGCCGGCATTCGCTGGTTTGAGTTGCGGAACGTTACTAATGGTCCAGTAACGGTGTTTCAGGAGAGTACCTATCAGCCTGACGCGACCTGGCGCTGGATGGGAAGTGCCGCGATGGACCGCGACGGAAATATCGCCATTGGTTACAGCGCTTCGAGCGCGACGATCTTTCCGCAATTACGTTATGCCGGAAGGCTTTCGTCTGATCCTTTGAACACGCTGGGCCAGGGTGAAGCAACACTCTTCGCGGGCACGGGTAGTCAAACAGGCACGGGCAGTCGTTGGGGCGACTATGCATCGCTGACGGTCGATCCGGTTGACGATTGTACGTTCTGGTTTACGTCGGAGTATTACGCCACGACCACGAGTTTTAACTGGCGCACGCGTATTGGCTCGTTCCGGTTCCCCACTTGCGGTGGTAATCCGACCCCGACGCCAACACCTACTCCTACTCCGACGCCAACCCCGACTCCGACGCCTACTCCAACACCGACTCCTACTCCAACACCGACTCCTACTCCGACACCTGTTCCGCCGCCAAACGCGCCGAGCAATCTGTCAGGGAATCCAGTTTCGGCAACACAGGTCAACCTGTCGTGGAGTGATAATTCAGGCAACGAACAGGGATTCAGAATTGAGCGTTGTACGGGTCAGAACTGCACCAACTTTGCACAGATAGCGCAGGTTGGCGCAAACGTCACGACGTTCCAGGACACCGGACTGACGGGGAATACTCGTTATCGTTATCGAGTCCGCGCCTTCAACACCGGCGGCAATTCGGCCTTCTCGAATATCGTGCAGGTTAGAACACCGAAGAGATAGCACCGTAATCCTTGGGCTCGGGCGATGATAGGCTCGAGCCCACAAATCTTCGGAAGCCCAACCAACCCCGAGCCCGCGAAGCATCGGATTTGGTGGGAAGAACCCCGAGCCCGCGAAGCGGGCGGAAGGATAAAGCCTGGGGCGTAAGCCCCAGGATCAGAAAGCAAGAAAGATAAGAGCCCGCGGAGCGGGCGACAGCGCGTGAACGCAAACGCTGTCGCCCGTTTCACGGGCTCAATTCTTTTTCTCTGATCCTACCCTGGGGCTTGCGCCCCAGGCTTTATGCTTCCGCCCGCTTCGCGGGCTCGGGGCTTGCGCCCCAGGCTTTATGCTTCCGCCCGCTTCGCGGGCTCGGGGCTTGCGCCCCAGGCTTTATGCTTCCGCCCGCTTCGCGGGCTCGGGGCTTGCGCCCCAGGCTTTATGCTTCCGCCCGCTTCGCGGGCTCGGGGCTTGCGCCCCAGGCTTTATGCTTCCGCCCGCTTCGCGGGCTCGGGGCTTGCGCCCCAGGCTTTATCCTTCCACCCGCTTCGCGGGCTCGGCTTGCGCCCCAGGCTTTATGCTTCCGCCCGCTTCGCGGGCTCGGCTTGCGTCCCAGGCTTTATGCTTCCGCCCGCTTCGCGGGCTCGGGGCTTGCGCCCCAGGCTTTATGCTTCCGCCCGCTTCGCGGGCTCGGCTTGCGCCGGCGAGATTCATGCACGCCTGCGAGATTTATTGCGCCGGCAGCATTCATGATCACTCAGATTCTCGCTCAACTGATCGTGAAATCATTCTGCGCTTAATTGATCGTGAATTTGATATCGTCAGGTGTTTCGGAGAGTTTCTTGTCGCTGCTGTTATACGCCTCAACCTGGTAACGGTAGGTTCCCTTCTCCAGCGGTTTGTTTACCTTAAACGACGCGGCGTCGACACGCTCCTTCGTGTACGGCGACGTGATCTGGTGGTTGTCCGGGGAAAGCGTGAACTTGTAGTAGGCCGCATCCGGATATGCCTCCCACTGTAGCTCCAAATCCTGACCGCTAACGGTTGATCCCGCCTTCGGATTAATCACTTTCATGTCGCCTTTGAACAAATGCGTCGGGATCACAAACAGCGTCTTGTCTGCTTCGACGTTATACTTCGAGGCCGCAATACCAGCGATGCCGGTTGTCGCAAACACGTAGGAATCGGTATCAAACACTCGCACCGTCAGCCCCTGGTACTCCATCGGCGGCACATTCGCAATCACAAAATCACCATCCTTGTCGGTCTTTGCGGTGTAGATCTTGCCGCCACAGCCACTTATAAAACGGCTGAACGTTTCGCACAGCTTCACCTCGATATTCTCAACCGGCGCGTTGTTGTAAAGCACCTTCCCCTGCACGTTTCCGGTGCCGGCCGCCGGCTTGACCTTCTCGACCCCTGCTACCGGCGCGTTTGCATCGGCCGTGCGTGATGGTCCATCCTTTTTATTACAACCGGAAAAAGAGAGTGTCGTCAGACAGATCAGAACCACTACGAACCTTTTGAGCATCGCAAAAATGCACCTTTCGTTTTAGTATTGGCAGCGGATTCTACCATTATGAAAACCATAACAACCGTTTTTTTACTTCTATTGCTGAGTGGCGCTGACGCCAAAGACACGTTCTGGCAAACCTTCAAAGCAGCAGTCAGCAAACGTGATGTAACGACAATCGCGCGTCTTTCAAAGTTCCCGTTGGAAATGTCGTACGGCATTGCTCCCGTTAGAAACAAAGCCCAACTCACCCGACGTTATCGCCAGGTTTTTAACGAACAGACTGACGCTGCGGCTTGTTTCAGCAAGGCCCAGCCCGAGATGGATCCCGCGAATCCAAAGACGTTTAGCGTCGCCTGTCCTGACGCAGCCGGAAATGAAGTTGTTATCTATCACTTCGAACTAACAAAAACCGGTTGGAAGTTTACCGGCCTCGACAATCTAAATGAGTAAAGACATTTAGCCACGGATAAAACGGATTACACGGATAAGACAATTATAAGAGCCGTCATAGGAATTAAAATATCCGTGTCATCCGTGTAATCCGTGGCTAAACCTCTGCCGCCTTCGGCACGGTTTGTGGAATGCGTGGACTCAAAAAGATCGTCGCGATGATAAACGCCGAGGCGATCAAATACGGTGACGACACGCCGAACCGATCAAGCGTCCAACCAAAAAAGAGCGGTGCGATCGCGCGCGCGACGCCGCCATATGTCTGTTGCATTCCCATGTAGAGCCCGCGCTCACGCGGACTGATCACGCGCGATAAAAGCGCTGTCACACACGGAAACGTAAACGCCGTTCCGAGGGGAATAAATGCGACGAAAATACCAAGCATCCATAACGAATGCGATTGCGACATCCCAACCACTCCAATAGCCAGCAACGATAATCCCAACCGCGACAGTTTCGCCTCACCAAGCCAATCAACCATCCGCCCCAGCAGCAGCACACGCGTAAAAACAGAAATCGATCCGACGTACATGAAAAAATAACCGATCGTCTGTTCGGTCACCTGGAATCGAGCATTCAGAAAAAGCGCGAGCACTGAAAAGCTGCCCTGATACGCTCCCATTGCGATCGCGTAGATCAAGATCAATCGCGACGACGATTCACCTGAATGAGAGATCACACGCAAAAGGGCCTGGCGTGATGTCAGTTTTTTCTCGCCCGGTTGCGGCACATGCTCACCGGCTTCACGTGATTCCTGCAGATAGCGAGCGGCGAACGCGATATTGATCAAACACAGTATCGCAGCAATAATGCCGGGTGCTGCGTTTCCCATCTTGAGAGTTGGCGAACCAGGTACTAGATCGTATTTACCCAGAGTGATTGCAAAGGAACCTACCACTGGTCCAAGTGTGACGCCGAGGTTCGTCGTCGCCGACAACCAACCGAGCGCCCGCGCGCGATCCTCAGGTTCAGTTGAATCGGCAACGTAGGCCTGAATCACGCCCACCGTCCCGCCACCGGCGCCCTGCACTACCCGCGAAAGAAATAACAGCCACAACGACTCAGCAAAACCAAAGATCAAATACGCGACTGCCGAGGCGGTCAGCGCGATCAGCAAGGTCGGTTTGCGGCCCACACGATCGGAGAAGCGACCCCACAAAGGCGCGCTCACGAGTTGCGCAACGGTAAACGAAGCGATGATGAAACCCGCTATTGATCCAACACCAAAGTGTAGTCCTAATAAATTGATTCCCGAGCCGCCGAACGCCTTCACGTAAAACGGCAGTAACGGAAAGATCATCAACACGCCCACCATGTCGATGAAAGCCGTTGCCATCAGGATCATTAACTTGGCAGGAATTTTTCTGACTTCTCGCCACAGGACATAAAGCAAACCGATACCAAGGGCGACAAGAAGGATGCGGACAATCGGCGACTGAAGTGTTAGCGCAGGGGTCAGTTGCAGAAGCATCAAATGTATCAAGGCGAGACGACTTAGTTTTCAGTTATGAATGAAGGACATAATACACCAACTACTCAAAAGGTCTTCGCCATAGTGATGTGACACGTGATCCGTATGGTTAAGGACACAAAAAATTGATTATCGGAGGAAAGCGTTTAGCGATGAAACTGACTGAATTTCTTCGAGAACAGTTGGACCGCGAAGTTGAACGTTCTCGCCGGGCACTCGAGCAGGTGCCGGATGGAAAATACGACTGGAAACCGCACGAAAAATCGATGATCTTTGGTTACCTCGCTGATATGGTCGCCACGATCCCGACGTGGATCACGATGGAGATCAATCGCGACGAGCTGGATATCGCGCCGGCAGAAGGCCAAAGCACCAAGGCCGCGCCGAAGGAAACGAGTGCTGACTTGATCAAAGCCCTCGATGAAGCTGCGGCTGAGGCGCGTACTGCGTTGGAAAAGACGACCGACGAGCACTTGAACACAAACTGGAAGTTACTGGCACGCGGGCAAGTTGTTTGGGAAGGACCACGGCACGAGACGATCCAGGATACGATCAGTCACTGGTCTCATCATCGGGGTCAGATGACGGTTTACCTGCGATTGATGGGGTCAAAGGTTCCCGCGATCTTTGGGCCATCCGCGGATGATAAGGAATTTAAGACTTAGCACGCGAGAGGCGCGACTGGAACAAGATTAACAAGATGAAACAGGATTTACAGGATGTCTTGTAATCTCAAAAATATCCTGTTCATCCTGAAACATCTTGTTAATCTTTATCTATCGAGCAAGCCCAACCAGGTACGTGACCGGCCTGCGTTCGTTGCCCTTCAATCGCTTGGCCCACGACGTCTCAAAGTCGGGCCATTCACTCGCGGAAAGTATTCCTCGCTCGGTAATTTGAAATCCCGCCGCAGCATACTTTGCAGCCAGCTCGCGATCGATAAACTCTAAAGACAATTCATGCAGTTGCAAACGCTCGATCTCGGATTGATCGCGAATCGGATCGATTCCGATCACGATCTCCAACAAGGCATCAACCGCACAGATGCGCCGCAGGTTTCGCAAGACCACGACATCGCCAGTCGCCACTGCGCGCAACAAGCTGCCCCACGGAAAATGAACATGCACCTCGTTCGCAACACCGTCCAGTTCACTCGGCAGATCTTCAATGGCCGCCTGGACGAAGAGAACGTTAGACGCGCCACCCTTCGCCGGCTTCCGATAGATCTTCTCCGAGATCTTCTCCAGTGGACGTGTGTTCGGATCGATCCCGATGTAGAACTTGTTCGGATTCCGGCGCGCAGACTGGTATACAAAGCGACCGTCGCCGGTCCCGATATCGATGATCACTCCTTCGCCGGTAGGGTGCGATAAGTTCGTCGAAAGCGTGCTGGTCGAGTTATCAGATGGTACTGCCACGAATTGATTTGATCATTTTAGTACTCCTCAGGTCAGAGTAAGGATCGAACCCAGCCACCGTCAACTTGAATAGACGTGCCGGTAATATAACTCGCTCGTTCGGAGGCGAGAAACGTGACGAGCGCCGCAAACTCTCGTGGCTCGCCGAGTCGTCCCAGCGGAATCTCAGCCTCCCATTTGCCACGGAATTGATCGGAACTGATTCCCTGCTTTTCTGCCATCATCTGCGCTAGCTCGTCCAGACGTTCGGTACGCGTGTAACCCGGCAGAATATTGTTGACCGTAATTCCATCCGCGGCCACTTCGTTCGCAAGCGTGCGCGCAAAGCCGGTGAGTCCCGCGCGCAAGCTGTTTGATAACAGCAGATTTTCAACCGGCTGCTTGACCGCGATCGAGGTGATGTTGAGGATGCGTCCCCAACGTCTTGCTTTCATTCCCGGTAACACCTGTCGTGTTAGTTCCACGGCGCTCATTAGCGTCAAGCGGATCGCGTCGTCCCATTGCTCGCGCGTGAGCTGCTCAAATCGGCCCGCCGGTGGTCCACCAGCATTGGTCACCAGAATATCGATGTGACCGAATCGCTCGTTGCCGCTTTCAACCACCCGCTTGATGTCGTCGATAACAGTTACATCGGCAGGCACTGCCAGGACGTGAGCGTTGCTCTGCTCGGCAATTGCTGCTGCCGTTTCGGTAAGTGTTTTCTGATCGCGCGCGCAAAGCACGAGGGATGCGCCTTCGGCGGCCAGTTCTTCCGCGACTGCGCGGCCTAGTCCGCGACTACCGGCCGCGACGAGTGCAACTTTGTTTTTTAATCCCAGATCCATCGCGTTATTTCCGCCGGAGGTAATCGTCAGTTTTGTCGAGCCAGTCCTGTCGTGGCGGACTGAAGATGTCGACATCGAGCGTGTCTTCGAGAGCTTCGGCCTTATGTTGGACCAGCGACGGAATATGCAGCACCTCACCGGCCATCACATCGATCACCTGCGATTCATCTTCACCAATCCAGAAACGCAGACCACCTTCGAGTATGTAAGTCAGCTGTTCGTTTTCGTGAGAATGTCGCGGCACGATCGAGCCCTTCTTCAGGTAGACGTGGGCCAACATCATGCGATCGGCGGTAATCAGTCTGCGGTCGAGTGTGTCTGAAAGCTTCTCTTTTGGGATCTCATCCCAACGATAAAAAGTGACGCTGCGTTCGCTCATCATCATCTCCAGCCACAAATTTACGGGTACGGCCGGAGATTATACAGCTTTTGAAATAGTAAGGGCGGCCCGCTGCGGCCGCCCTCGTGTTGAACTCTAATTTTCTGCTTCGATTAATTCTTACTTGGCTCGTTACGCGCTCTCAAAATCTTGCGCAGTTTCATTCGTGCTTTGTGTAATTGCGACTTTGACGTGCCTACTGCAACGCCCAACATTCTTGCGATCTCCTCATGCTCATGACCTTCAACATCGTGGAGTACAAACACTGTCCGGTACCCCGGCGGTAGCTGGGTCAAAGCATTGTCGAGTGCAATTCGATCCATCACCGGCATCGAGTTTGGATTCTCGGTACCACTGACAATCTGAATCGGTGTCTCGCCTTCTTCAGTCGTCCGCTCGAGCTTCACGCTGCGCTTGCGGAAGTGCATCAGACACTGATTCACGGTTAGCCGGTGTAACCAGGTGGTAAACGCCGAGTCGCCTCTGAAGCTGCCAATCTTGCGGAACAACTGGATAAAGGCTTCCTGCGCGAGATCCTCAGCTTCCGCGGCGTTCTGCGTCATGCGCAGACACAGCGAATACACCCTCCGGTTGTGGCGTTCATAGATTTTTTCAAACGCGGCCATATCGCCCTTACCGGCCGCGATTGCCAGCGCCAGATCTGAATTAGGCGCCGGTTCGGCTTTCTTCGTGGCCGCCAAGCCACCGTGCAGAATTGGGAAGACTTCGCTATTAGTCATGCTTGGTTGCTTTGCAAACCGGGGGCCACTAAAAACCTTCAAAATGGCCCAATAATTACGGAACTGTGGCGCGGATTTTCGGCTTTTTCGACGAAAGCGGGTTTCGGGTACTGAAACCGTGTAGTTTGCTGGAAGCTTGGTTTGACGCCGTATAACAATCGCAAGGTTAGTGTAATAGGGATACTAGACTGTCCGTGCAACCGTTTTTGAGATGTGTATGGCGCCGAGCCTTTACCGTCTCAAAACAAGTCCACTGGTCCTCAAGACCCTAACTCGCAGACAAGCCGATCGGGCCGCCCTGAGGCAATATTCAGCCCGGCAAGGCACCCCGAACCGTGACTGTGATTCAAGGCACCTCGAACCATGACTGTGATTCAAGGCACCTCGAACCATGACTGTGATTCAAGGCA
The DNA here is from genome assembly GCA_963708055.1 of uncultured Acidobacteriota bacterium. Lineage (GTDB taxonomy): Bacteria > Acidobacteriota > Blastocatellia > Pyrinomonadales > Pyrinomonadaceae > PSRF01. The sequence continues at coordinate 7,078,017 of OY970193.1, forward strand.
CCTCGAACCGTGAGTGTGATTACGGAGCCCGCGGAGCGGGCGGCAGCATAGAGCCTAGGGCGTAAGCCCTAGGAAAGGGAGTTTTTTATAGAATGACGGAGCCCGTGAAACGGGCGACAGCGCATGAAGGTAAAAACGCTGTCGCCCGTTTCACGGGCTCGATATCTTCTTGTTTTATTCGTCTCCTGGGGCTTGCGCCCCAGGCTTTATTCTGCCACCCGCTACGCGGGTTCGATCCCGGAACGAATCGGCTCTGTGATTCAAGGCCCCTCGAACCGTGACTGTGATTCAAGGCACCTCGAACCATGACTGTGATTACGGAGCCCGCGGAGCGGGCGGCAGCATAGAGCCTAGGGCGTAAGCCCTAGGAAAGGGAGTTTTTTATAGAATGACGGAGCCCGTGAAACGGGCGACAGCGCATGAAGGTAAAAACGCTGTCGCCCGTTTCACGGGCTCGATATCTTCTTGTTTTATTCGTCTCCTGGGGCTTGCGCCCCAGGCTTTATTCTGCCACCCGCTACGCGGGTTCGATCCTGGAAACGAACCGGCGCTGCTCTTCAATCGTCGATTCGCTACGCGGGTTCGATCCTTGAAACGAACCGGCTCCGCTCTTCAATCGTCGAGGCGCCACGCGGGTTCGATCCCGGAACGAATCGGCTCTGCTCTTCAGTCGTCGATGCGCTACGCGGGTTCGATCCTGGAAACGAACCGGCTCAGATCTTCCATCGTCGATTCGCTTCGCGGTTTCGATCTCAACGGTTACGGGCGCGTAGCCGAAGAAGACGACGCCGGCTGGTTCAGACCACGATTGATGATCATCTTCACCTCAACGCGGCGATTCTGCTGGCGACCGGCGGCCGTTGTGTTGTCAGCCACTGATTCAGTTTTGCCATAGCCCATCGGCGTGACAAAACGTCGCAGCGGAATCTTGTGCGTCACTGCCAGATACTGCACCACCGCATCAGCACGTGCGCGGCTGAGACGGAAGTTTTTGGCTTCGCCACCGGTTGAATCCGTGTGGCCCGCAACTTCGATCATGAACGCCTTCGCAGCCTGCGTCTTAACTGCCAAGTCATCCAATTGCTGTTTGGCTTCAGGCGACAAGATGGCGCTGTTCGTACGGAAAGTCACCGCCACCGTCTCCTGCACGTCGTAGTCGTCAAGCGCTGAAACACGGTCGTTAACAGCCTTCACTTCCGCGCGCGCTTCAGCCGCGACGGCGTAAAGTTCGTCCATCTGGCCGGCCACACGCTCCATGTTGGCTTCCACCGGACCAACGCGAACGTCCGTGGTTTGCGCCGCACGCATGTCCGACTCACGGAAGCGAATCTTCTCGGCTACCAGTTGACCCTGCGCATCGCCACGTCCTTCAACTTCAACGATCAAACCGCGCAGAATGTCCGTAACCGGATATTTCTTGCCGGAACGTAGGAAGCCTCCGTTTGTTTTAATGCTGGTATTGTCAGTAATAAGAACTTGATAGTCTGCGCGACTCCGGTCACGAATTGTGAAAACGTCAGCATCGCGGTTGATAACCACGCCTCTGAACTTCATTTTCGAGCCACTGGGAACCGAACGAACGGACATACTACGTTCCCGTGTAGCTTGTGTATCCGTCATCACCTGCCCCAAAACCGCAGGCGCTACCGACATCAAGACAGCCAAAACACAGCCTACGATAAATGGGTGAAATTTCTTAAAGCTCATAATTTTGCTCCTTCAATACTTATCAAGAGTGCACAAAGCGCACTCCAGCATGCGTCTACCAGGTCGGGGCAATTTTGTGAGTGGGGGGTCGAAAAAAGCTTAGCAAACCCGCTTTAAAAATCAAAGCATGTTTCCAAATTAGAATAAAGAGCCTTCTCCGCACGGAGATAATGAAAGCCACGGATTACACGGATTAATTTTTATTCTGAATCCGTGTTATCCGTGTTCATCAGTGGCTTAATTCTCTTTCTTACTCACGCGACCGATATAAAAGCCGGCTCCGAAAATCATCGTGAGCAGGAAGAAGACTGGGATCATCACGACAAACGTGTCCCATATCTGCTGCAGCATTGCATGCCTCCAGTTGTCGCAGTTTCGACGTGAGGGTCAGGGGCCGTGAAATCCAATTTAATGGATCGCTGTCACGCTAAGCAAGATTTTTACGCAAAGTTTTTCCCGCTCAGGCTACCTGTCTACATATTTTCGCATCAATAGCGTTAGCCAAAGAGAAGGTTCCTCGCGCGGTCTCCCCCGCATTTGGTCAAAGTTAGTTTTTAACTTCTGAGGCCACGCTTTTCTCGGGTCTCAACAAACAGACAATCAGCGATCATTGAGGCAGTGGCACGCTTGCAGTGCACTAGCACGACGGTGAAGTGTGCCTTCAATAAGGATAAGACTATGCGCCGCAGATCAATTCTGAAAGGGATTGCACTGACTGCGATCTCCCTGACAGTCGTCTTCTGGTTCTCACCATTTCACGATGCAGCAGTTTCTGCTGAGAGTGTTAAAGCACGCACGCCTACGCAAGGCTCACTGCAAACGCTCAATGAAAAGGGCGAGGTTGCGGGTGAATGTCCGCTCAAGCACACGACCGTAAAAGCCGAAGTCAGCGGATTCATTTCGCGCGTGACCGTAACGCAGGATTTCGAGAACCCCTTCACCGAAAAGATCGAAGCAGTTTATATCTTCCCACTGCCGCAAGCTGCCGCTGTTGATGACCTCACAATGTTAATTGGTGAACGCGTTATCAAAGGAAAGATAATGCGCCGTGAAGAAGCGCAGAGCGCTTACGCCGCCGCTAAACAAACTGGAAGAATTGCCAGCCTCCTCGATCAGGAACGACCAAATATCTTCAAACAACAAGTGGCCAACATCATGCCTGGCCAACGTATTCAAATCGTTATCAGTTATGTTGAAACACTGAAGTATGAAGATGGCGCTTACGAATGGTCGTTTCCGATGGTTGTTGCCCCACGCTACGTTCCGGCTGAAGAGTCGGAATCTCAAACTCCCCCCGCCACCAATCCTTCTCCCGCCAGCGTGTCTGAAGGAACGCGTGCCGGTCACGATATCTCACTGGAAATCGATGTTGACGCCGGTGTGCCGATTGTCGACGTGAACTCCGCCTCTCACGAAACCGAAGTTCAACCTCAAAACGAGAAGCGCACCAGGGTGCGATTAAAAGATCGCGCCACGATCCCCAACAAAGATTTTCTGCTGACTTATCGTGTTGCCGGAAACACGATCAACGATGCCGTCCTCACCCATCGCTCCGCGAAGGGTGGCTTCTTCACTCTCATCTTACAGCCACCCCAGCGCGTTACCGCCGAAGATGTAATGCCCAAAGAGCTGATCTTCGTGCTCGATACATCCGGTTCAATGGAAGGCTTTCCGCTCGAGCAGGCCAAGAAGACGATGGACCTCGCGCTCGACAACCTCTATCCACACGACACTTTCAACCTGATCATGTTCTCTGGTGATACCGAGATACTGTTTTCAGATCCGCGGCCTGCAACCCCTGAGAACCTGCGCAAAGCAAAAAAGTTTTTTTCAAAGCGGACGGGAAACGGCGGCACCGAGATGATGAAATCGATCAAAGCCGCTTTGGAGCCATCAGATTCTCAACAGCATGTGCGCATCGTTTGTTTCATGACTGATGGCCAGGTCGGTAACGACATGGAAATACTCGCTGAAGTGCAGAAACATTCCAACGCACGCGTGTTCGCAATGGGTTTTGGCAGTTCACCCAATCGCTTTCTGCTCGACAAGATGGCTGAGTACGGTCGCGGTGAAGTCGATTACGTTTCCGCAACCGGCGCTGCGTCGGCGGCTGCGCAACGTTTCAATGATCGCATTCGCAATCCGTTGTTGACCAACATCTCGATTGATTGGACCAAGCTCGCTGTTGCCGACGTCTATCCCAAGCGTTTGCCGGATCTGTTTGGCGCGAAGCCGTTAATTCTTTCGGGGCGTTACACCGCGAGTGGAAAAGGAACGATCCGGCTGAAAGGAAAGATGGCTGGTCAGGACATCGTTCGAGAGATCCCGGTTGAGCTTCCGGAAAGCGAATCAGATCACGATGTGCTGGCAACACTGTGGGGCCGTCGCAGAATCGACCAGCTCATGCATGACGAGCTGGAGACCACCGACAAAACACTTCAGGCGCAAAAGCGAGATGAGATCACTGCGCTTGGGTTGGAATTCAAACTAATGACGCAATTCACGTCATTTGTAGCGATTGATGAAATGATCTCGACCGATTCAGCCGAGCCAAAACGCGTTGATGTTTTAGTTGAAACGCAGCCCGGCACAGTGCCGTCCGGAATTTCTGGACTCGCGATGGTGACGAGCAGCAGTTCAGCGATGGTGCAGGCCAGTACAGCGCAGACCAATTCCGTCACTTCTCGCCCGCTGCAGGATCTCCCGTTCCAGGGAAGGAGCATGCAGAGTCTGGTGACATTGGCTCCCGGCATAATAGCCGGCGTCCACACCCCAGTTTCACAGCCGCTGCAAACAAATCTCTACTCGATTAATGGCCAAAGTCCAACTTCGAACAGCTTCGTGCTCGACGGCGTCAACGCCAATTTCGGTTCTGTTCCGGGCGGCGAGAATCCCGGCATCGCTGCATCAGGTAACGTGCCTGCGTTGACTGCCAGCGGAGGAGCCAACTCGATCGCGCCACTCGAGTCAGTGGAAGAGATTACGATCACGACGTTCGCACCTCAGCCCGAATTCGGTCGTGCGCCTGGTGGCCAGGTCCAGGTCATCACTCGATCCGGCACCAACGAGTTTCATGGTTCTGTATTTCATTCTTTCGGCAACGATAAATTTGATGCGAATGATTGGTTTGCAAACAGCCTTAGTCTCAAGCAACCTGCAAAAAGACTGAACTCTTTCGGCGGAACATTCAACGGTCCCATCAAGCGCGATCAGATTTTCTTCTTCGCATCCTATGAAGGACTTCACCTGCGCCAACCCATGGTGGGCATCACCGACGTGCCTTCACTTACTTCGAGAGCTGCCGCGCCCGAAAGCATGCGACCGTTTCTGAATGCGTTTCCGGTTCCGAACGGTGAAACAAGAGCTGACGGCTTTGCGGACTTTGCGGCTAGTTTTGCAAATCCTGCTCGACACGATGTCAGCAGCTTTAAGCTCGATTACATGCTGGTTCCCAGCACAACGTTGCGCGGGAAGTATACCTTTGCAGATTCTGACGCAGCACAACGAGGCGCCGGCGGTTATTCACTGAATACGATCAATCAGATTCGTAGTCGCTCGCAGGCGATAACCGGTTCAGTGACTCATGTATTCACTCCGACATACCTGCTCGATCTGCGTGTCAACTACAGTCGCTTGCGTGTAAACGGATCCTATCTCCTCGACGAGTTTGGTGGAGCAGCCTCACACCTTGATCTTCTCCCTGCTCCATCAACTGCTTTTGATCTCAATTCGCGCCACGCGGCTTTGTTGTTTGGTGATGAGCGCTCAAACTTGCAGCGCCAGTTTAATCTGACTGGTGCGTTGGATGTTGTGATAGAAAATCACACGTTTAAGTTTGGCGGTGATTACCGTCGGATTTCACCAAGACTTGAACTCCGAGCGACTGAGGAGAGCGCGCTTTTTGACGGTGTGGACCAGGCGATCACGGGTATTGCCGCTCGTGTAAACAGTCTGCGTTTCGCACCGGCTCAGAATCCGGTCTACAACAGTTTTTCGCTCTTTGCGCAGGACTCGTGGCGATCGTCGCCGCGTCTGACTTTAACGTACGGCATGCGATGGGAACTGGCGCCACCGCCTTCCACGGACGATCAACAGCTGTTGGCAGTGGACCAGGTGAATGATCCGGCAGCGCTGAAGCTTGCGACACCCGGCACTTCACTTTGGCGCACGAATTTCTTTAATTTCGCTCCTCGCGTAGGTACGGCGTATCAACTTTCGACTAAGAATGGGCGCGAGCTGATACTGCGAGCCGGAGTCGGATTATTTTATGACCTGGGCCAGGATCGTTCAGGTAACATCTTTGCAGATTCGATTCCGTTTGTTTCAGGTACATCCAGTTTTAATTCGCCCTTTCCGGTTACGACTCCTTCGAGCACGAGTAGCATTCCATTACTGGCTTACGACCCGCACCTCAAGCTCCCGTACTCCATTAATTGGCACCTTTCGCTGCAACGCATGCTCGGAAGTGTGCAGTCAGTCTCAGCCAACTACGTTGGTTCATCAGGCAGAAGACGATTACACACGCAAACAGTTCTGGACCAGCACCCTGATTTCAGCTTTCTGCGACTGACCACGAATCGCGGCAGCTCTGACTATCACGCGCTGCAGCTACAGTTCGAACGCCGGATCAGCAAAGTGTCGAGCCTGGTGTCTTACACGTTGTCGCAGTCGTCCGATAATGTGACTGACGATTCAGCGCGAAGAGTGATATGGGCGAGTTTGGATCCTCGTGACGATCGTGGTCCATCTGATTTCGACGTGCGGCACCAGATCACAGGATATCTGTCGGCTGATCTGCCGGCGCCGGTGTCGAATGGTATCGGGAACAAACTATTTCGTAACTGGGTGCTCGATTCGATCTTTAATGTTCGTTCGGCAAGACCTTTGAACGTCGTCTATCTAGTGCCGACCTCGTTTGGAGTTGCTTATCTGCGCCCGGATGTAGTTAACGGCACGCAAACGTTTATCGAAGAGCCGAATTTGCCGGGAGGACGAAGTTTAAATCCAGCGGCCTTTGTAGTGCCGGAGAATTTCGGACAAGGAAATCTGCAGCGAAATAGTCTACGGGGATTTGCGTTCTATCAATTCGACTTCGGATTACGTCGCCGCTTCAACTTTTCTGAAAATGTGACGTTGCAGATCCAGGCCGATGCGTTCAATGCTCTGAATCAAGCAAACCTTGAAGACCCAAACGGGCACGATTTGGTGATTGGGAGCAGGTTTGATGGTTTCAGGCGGAATCTCGGATTCGGGCAAGTGACGTCGATGAGTGGACGAAGTTTAGGGAATGGAGGATTCCCGTCGTTCTACAGCGCCGGTGGCCCAAGAACGTTGCGTTTCTCCGTGAAGCTTTTGTTCTAACAGTATATTTCCACGCAAAGACGCAAAGACGCAAAGAAAGACGCAAAGAGATTCTTAGACAATTTGCGTTTCCTTTGCGTCTTTGCGTCTTTGCGTGGGAAAAATGTCACCCTTCCGCATTCGCAAAGAATTTACCCCGCTGCCACGGTTTAGGCTAGAATACTCGCCGAATACCCCTTTAGTCGTGTATTTCGGCGGGCAGCATGAACCGCTCGCGAGAAAACTCGTATTGGCTATTCATGACTGACTCTGAAGACCCGACAGGAAAGCTCAAGGAAGAGCAGGCAGCTAAAAAGAGGCGCGAGGAAGCATTACCCGAACGCATTCTGCGTCGCGTGCTCGAAGGCATGGGCAGCGTCGTTGACCGGCGCCTTGGCCGCACCGTCGAACCGCGCAGCGGTCTCACTACCTCCAAACTCATCGAACGAATGAAACGTCTGATCGATGAGCGAGTCAGGGATGAAGGTAGAAAAGGAAGAATTGCTCCCCACCATCTCGTGCTGAAAGTCGAATGGGGAACCCATTCAGAAGCGCCACCCGAAATCCTGCACGATCTGAAAAACGAAGTACTCGCCGCCGCCATCGATCACATCAACGATCATCGTTATCGCACTTTGGCGCCCCTTAGCGTGGAAGCGGAAGTCGATATCTTTACTACGGGAATCTCAGTCGATCCGAACTTCGGCGAGTTTGAAGCCGACCTGCGACGACAGGATGAAGCAGCCCGCGCTGCTAAAACCGGCGTGCCGATTCCGGGCGCGGCGCCGCCAATGCCTGACATCCAGGTAATCGCGCGCATCACCACCCAGGGCGGCACACGCGAAATCCCGCTCATCTTCAAACCCGGCGGAAAACGTCTTAACGTAGGACGCGCCTCCGACAACGATCTGGCTCTGAACCATACAAGCGTCTCCAAAATACACGCTGCGCTGTTGATGTCTTCCGAAGGCACACTACTTGTTGCCGATACGGGTTCAACCAATGGCACTTACATCAACGGGCGCCGGATCGCGTATGGAGAATCGCGACTGCTCGAAGACGGCGACGTGGTTGGCTTCGGCGACGTGGAAGTTCGATTACGCAAAAGTGAATGAAGTTATTTCCGATTGCCAATTTTCGATTGCCGATTTTGTCTATGTGCGGCGATCGCGAGGAATGAATAATCAGTAATCGGCAATTGCAATTGGCAATTGGAAATTGGCAATCGCGATCAAAAGAACTGAATGACTCAAATCATCTTATCTTTACTACTCTTCCAATCTCCCACTCCTTCTCCCAGTCCGACCCCCCATGTGCTTGAAAGAACTCCGGCACTGCTTACGGTGATCTATGTCGGTGGTTTTGGATTAATCATATTGTTGTTACTGATCGGGTTGCTGCGCAGTCGACGACAAGTATCGCCGCCTATCCCTGAGGATCTTCCAAAAGAAGTTAGAAAACGACTCGGATCCACATCCACAAATCGTGGGCTGCGCGCGCTGCGCTGGTTGTTTGTGCTGCTTTCAATCGGAATGTTTTCGTTTCATGTCTACTGGGCCCACTACGCCTCGGAACAAAACGAAAAGTTTCAGGAGTTGAGTTACAAAGATCTGCGCGGGCGGCGACTTTCGGAGTCGACTCTGCGCGGCTGGGTCTTTGATCGCAGCGGACGCATGGACCAACCGCTCGCTTATTACAAACGCGACTCGAGCGGCAACATTCGCCGCGAGTATCCGATGGACAAGGCGTTGGCCCATCTTTTCGGCTCCGATCGCGGCGACCCGGGCCTGGAGCGCGCGCTCTTCGGAGTTCAAAGCGGCGCACTTCCCGAAGCACTTCAAGTTGTTAAAGGCCAGGAAGTCGAGTTCAGAGGCAACCAGGATGTGCGTCTGACAATCGATCGTAATCTGCAACAAGCCGCGGTCGATCAGTTAAAAGGAAAACACGGCGCGGTGGTCATCATTAATCCGCAAAACGGCGATGTTCTCGCGCTCTACAGTGAACCTTCCTACAGCCTTGCCGAAGTAGATGATGAAGCGACGTGGATCCGGCTTGAAGCCAACGAACGCGACAAGCCTTTGGTAAGCCGCGCGCTGGGCGCCTACTACATTCCCGGTTCAACTTTTAAAACCGTCACCATGATCGCGGCGTTTCTCGCCGGCGAGCAGGATACCGAGTTTATGTGTAGTGGCGGTGGTTACTACGCTGCTCCGGGAGCGAACGTAATCTACGACGATGGTGGACCAGGCGAAGTGCACGGCCGGATCAAGATCGATCACGCTTACGAAGTTTCCTGTAACCAGTACTTCGCGCAGATGGGAGTAAAGCTCGGTCCTGAAAAACTGAAACGCGCTGCCCAGTTACTCGGTATCGGTGCTTACGACACACCTTCGGAAGCACTGCGTGGTCGAAAACTACCGCAGATCTGGAATGGCAGTACTGACGCCGTCAAACGCGCACTCGCCCCACGCGAATCAACCATCGTTACCGGAAAACAAGTCACCAGATACGACCTGGCGCTCATCGGCTATGGCCAGGGTTATGCCGGGCAGATGACGCCGTTTCAGATGGCACTCTCAGCCGCCACGATCGGAAACCTTGAAGGAAAACTGATGAAGCCGCGGATCGAGATGAACGTGCAGCCGCAGGTCTTCAATCAGGTGTTGACGCCGCAAACCGCCGCGCGTATTCGTACGATCATGGGGTTGGTTACCGGAGGATCGAGTGGAACGGCCCGCGGCGTTTTTGGACCAGTAAAGGCAGCCGGAATCAATACCGGCGGCAAAACCGGTACGGCGCAGAAAGTAGTGCCGGTCTACGATCCCAAAACCGGTGCGCCAAAAACACGTCACAAGATCGAGCGCGATAATCGCGGCAACATCATTCGCGAATACGACGAAGTAATCATGGACGAAGAGAACCCGAGAATCGATGGTTGGTTTCTCTGTATCGCGCCACTGGAAAAGCCGCAGCTCGCGATGGCGGTGGTTGTTGAAGGCGGAGGCTACGGATCGAGGTCGGCAGCACCCATTGCGGCGGCGCTTGTCTTGAAAGCAAAAGACCTCGGTTACTTTAGGTAGGCCACAGATAACACGGATTGAGATCGGATTTTTATCCGTGTCATCCGTGGCTAAATAAAAATGAAGAACAAGGCGTCGTCACATCTGTTATTGATTCTGCTGATTCTCGGCCTGGAGATCGCAGGTTATTTTGCTGTTCATCGTGCCGGTCTGTTGCGCGGTTATGAGCCGTCGGTGATTGGCGCGGTGCGCGATCTGATGATGTTTCTGCCGTTGATCGTTCTCGTGCTCTGGCTTTCGCGCAACATGCGGTTTGCCGGCAATTGGGTGCTCTTTACCACCGCCGTTTTGCTCTTCGCTTTCGGCATGTTGATCCAATATCGACTCTACAGCGATCCGGAATACAACGCCCGCAACAAAGCCCAGGCGCGTGAAGAGAAGATGCAGGCGCTGCGAACGCGCTACATCATGGAGAACTACGATCCGGTGAAGAAGCAGTTGATGGGTCTGCCGCCGACTCCTGCCCAGCCGATCGAAATCGACCAGATTCCGAAGAAGGAATCAAGTTACTCACTCTGGAATGCGATCACTTCGAGTTACACCTGGATCCCTGTTTTCTCGTTCTTCGCTTTCGCAATCGCCTACTCGATGTGTGTACGCGACGGTTTTCTGCTTTGGCTGCAGCGCAACAGTTTCATCATTGTCCTGTTTACGCTCTTACCGCTCGCACTAGCCGTCATAACGTCGAGTGCGGGTAAGGCACTCGGCAATATGACGCCGTGGGAACCGTCGAAGATTCCCTTCCTCGTTGGTTTCGCCGGCATTCTGACGGCTCGTTACAAAGACCTCGCGGAAACATATTGGGGCATTCCACGCGCACGCGACATCATCCCTCTGCTGGTGATGGCGGTGTTGCCATTTATTCCGTTCTTCGCTCTCAAAGACTTTGGGCAGATGCTGATCTTCAGCGGCGCTTATACCACTCTGTATCTGGTGGCCGTTAGACGTTGGCCGCAACTGTTGCTCTTCGTCGGCTCAGTCGTGCTGGTCATCGGCATTTTGGTTGTCGGCGCGTTGCCGCGCGACATTCAGGAAAAGGTGCCGTTACTGCCGACGGTCGCGCGCCCGATCAGTGCTGCGCTGCCGGCCCGAATTCAACAACGCTTTCATTTATGGCTCGATGGTTTTGATCCGCCTTCACCCGAGGTTTCATGGTGGAAACCGGAATACGAAGACTCGCTCAAACGCGATCCGCGCATGAAGGAACTGGCCGAGCAGAGCCCGGCGATGCAAAACACCGTGAACGTCGATATCTGGTTCGATAAACTCGCGTTTCAGCCGGCGCAGGCACAGTTTGGGATCGATTCAGGAGGAACCACCGGGCGTGGTTATGGTCTGGGGTTCCCCGAAGTGATCCCGATCGCCGACTCTGACTACGTTTATGCCGCTATTGCTGAGGAAACGGGGCTTGCCGGCGGCGCCGTGATCATCCTTGCGGTGATAGTTTTCGTGGTCGCAGGCGTTCGCACTTCGCTGGAGGCGCGTGATATGTTTACGAAGTTATGCGCAGCCGGTCTAACAGCGTTTATTGGTTTTCAAGCTTTAGTGAATATTGGCGGTATTGTGCGAGCTTTACCGATGACGGGAATCACTTTGCCTTTCGTAAGTCATGGTGGATTTAGTCTGATTACAAGCTTTGCGATGCTGGGTATGCTGATGGCCTTTTCAAGTCGAAACGCCCGCGACCGAATTCTCGCGGACAAGCCCGTGGCTAAGAGTTCTTCTCCCCTTAAGCTGGAGGCTGTGCAATGAGCGAAGACACTAAAACCTTCCAGATCAATTCCGCTTCCATTACGGATCGTGGGCTGAATGAGCGTCGTCCTTTGAATGAAGACGCCCTTTTGCACGACCACAATCGGTCGATCTTCGCGGTAGCCGACGGCGTTGGAGGCGCGGAGGCTGGTGAAGTTGCCTCGCAAACTGCGATCGAAGTGCTCGACGAAGCGTTTCGTCATCAGGTCGATGGTGCGGATATCGAAGACCTGATGGAACTTGCGATCCAAAGGGCCAATGCTTCGATTCACCAGATGGCCCAGGAACATGCGAAGTTTTCCATGATGGCGACGACAATTGTCGCTCTTCATCTCAAAGGCAATGTCGCCACGTTTGGACATGTAGGCGACTCACGTCTTTATCGCCTAAGCCCCGATGGACAACTCCACCGCGAAACTGAGGATCACTCGATCGTCGAAGAGGAAGTAAAAGCCGGACGCATGACGCCGGAACAAGCGGCGAATCATCCGAGTAAGAACGTGATCAGTCGCGCGCTCGGTGCGGAGCAGGGTGTTGAAGTCGATATGAAGACGATCGAAGTTGAAGATGGCACGGAATTTTTACTGTGCACCGACGGCATCACTCGTCACATTTCCGACAACGAACTCCGCCAGTTGATGGTTGTCAGTAACAATCTCGAGGAAGTTTGCGACGAACTAAAACGACGCTGTTACGACCGCGGTGCGGAAGACAATCTTACGGTGATCGTGGTGCGCGTTGGTCAGCAACTGCGAGCCGGCGAACGGTTAGCAGATCTTGAGCCGACAATCTCGCCGGAAACGCAACCGGTTTACGCAGTGCAGTCGGGTAATGGTTCTGAACGTGGCGACACGACTTTCCTGCCGGCATCGCGCATCGCGTTTCCCGGACCGGCAAATGAACCGGCGCCGGCGACTCCAGTTTCAAGTCAGCCGCTGAATATCACTGAGCCCGCGAATCAAGGCGGTAGTGGCGCAGCGCGTTTATTCGGCGTGGTTCTGGTTTTACTGTTGCTCGGCGGAGCTTTTTACGCTGGCGCGCGTTTCAAGGAACGGATTCCGTTTCTGGCGACCAAAGCCCAACCGGCACCGGCGGCGACGCCATTACCAACCGCCACACCCGAAGAGGCTTTCATACAATTTGAGAGAGCACGCAGACGCGTCGATCAGGATCCACGAGCTTGGCTGGCCAGTGACATCGGCAAAGAACTGCTGGCTTCCGGAGTTCAAAACCCGCTCGATTCTCCGAATGCTGAGTTTTTGTATCTTTATGGTCGCGCAAATCTCCTAACGGGTAATACCGACGAGGCTGGAAAGGCCTTCGACGCGGCGATCAGTAAGTCAGACCTCAATCCCTCTCCGGCCACCGCCACCATCAAAAAAGAAGCGATTCTCGGTTTGGCGGTGATTAGCGTAAGGACGCAGAAGGACCGCTGGAAAATACTCAATCATTACGAAGAACTAACAAAGCCGCCCGCCAATACAAACACCGCCCCTTAACGCTGAACCCGGAACTGTTTGTTGAGCATCTAAGGTGCGATATGGCTTTGACGAATCGCGAAAAAACCACCGGGCAGCACAGAAAATCTTCTGAAAGATCTCCTGTGCTATTTGTGCCTTTTTGTGGCGAATGAAAATGTCGGAACTGAAGCTGCAACAGAGTCGCCTTGATGGCCGCTACGACATCGTCGAATGTCTTGGACGTGGCAGCTATGCGGAGATCTATGTGGCAAACGACAATGCCGCCACAAACGGCGACCCAACCACGATCGTTATCAAGGCCCTCAATCTCTACCTGCAAGACGCGCCGGACGCCGAACTCGAGCGCACGCTCGTCGCCAACTTCCAAAACGAAGCCGTCGCACTCGATCGCGTTCGACATCCAAATGTAATAAATCGATTAGGCCACGGCACCGCGATCGATCTGGCGGGCACAACGTTTCATTACATCGTGCTCGAATATCTTCCTGGTGGCGATCTTTTTGTGCTTACAAAAACACGTCCACTGCCACTTCAAAAGACACTTCACTACCTGGAACAGGTTTGCTCTGGTTTGGCTCACGCACACAAGTGCGGTGTTATTCATCGCGACATCAAACCGCAAAACCTGCTTTTGACCGCGGACAAAGAGGTCGTAAAGATTGCCGATTTCGGCGTGGCCCGGCTCGACGGCGCTGACGGAGCAATCACGCGAGTCGGAACAAATATCTACTCGGCCCCCGAGCACAATCCGTTAATGCAAACAGGTCAGCTTGATACAAGCGGCCTGCGTTTGCCGCGCGAACATCTGACACCCGCTGCCGACATCTATTCACTCGCAAAGACAACTTACACTTTGCTTGCCGGAGAATCGCCACGACGTTTTGCGCAACACGCATTATCCGAGTTGCCGATCCACTTGCGCGAGCAACCATGGGCCGGCGCCGTTTTGCGCGTGCTGGAAAAAGCCACGCAGAATCGTCCCGAAGCCCGTCATCAGACGGTAGAAGAGTTCTGGGATGAAATTGCCGACGCGAGTTTACCGCCTACGCGTCCATTGCAAATGGTAACGGCAGACATGCGACGAAAGCCCAGCATGGATCTGTCGGTTGAGCCGGAAGAAGAGTTTACCGAAGCTGCGCCGCCACGCCCGCACTTTAAGGTTCCGGAGCAGGATGAAGCAGTGCTCGACACACTCGATTCACTGAGGCGACCGCGAATCGTAGTTCCCATCAATCGCGAAGTACAGCGCCAGATGGAGCTTCGCGAACGGGGTGAAGTGGAGGCAGAACGAAAAGAGCGCCGGCCGGAAAGAATTTCACAGCCACTCAACTCGGTACTGCCTCCCGGCAAGAAACGACGTGCTTTGGTTGCATTAGGTTTGATCCTCGCGTTTTCCGGGATGTTGCTGGCGACTCATAAATACGTGACGACTCGCTGGAATCCGCTTGCGCCGACCGCGCAAAATGTTGAGCCGGTTGTCATCGGACGCCAGGGAGTGACTACTACTGATGTGAATTTGCGGCCGGTGGCCAGCAGCGCTAATAATCAACCAATTGGCCTGGCTGAATCGGGGTCAAAAGTTAAAGTTTTAAGTGTTGATAACACCTGGTACGAGGTGCAGGTGGTAGAACACGGACGGCCTAAGAGCGATCCTTATTCTTCGGACCGTGGCTGGGTTAGAAAGATTTACGTAAAGTTTGACTGATCTTCGAGTGCGGAGAAGGAGCGATAGTTTGGGCCTCATTGAATCGATTAGAAAATGGATAGATGGCGAAACCGGCGAAGATCTACTCGAAGCCGCTGATGAGCATGCTAAGCCGCGCCGCGTTTGGGAAGAGTTCCTGGTAAAGATCGCGCGCGAAGTCGAAGCGGCCATGCAGCGTGAAATGTTTACGCCGCCGGGTGGTCCAACCTACATTCCTCGCGAATACATTATTTACCTCAGTGCCGATGACGATAAAGATTGGCAGGGCGATAAGCGCCGCGGTCTCGAGCAGGGACTTTTTCACGTTCTCTCGGAGCGTGCGCGTGAGCTAAGTGGGACCACGCAACTGGCGGTCAAATCGTTTGCCGTTGAATTGAGAGTAGACGGCACACTCAATAAGGGCGAGTTTCGCGTGCAGGCAGTTTGGGATGAAACTGAAAGCGGCCACACGATGGTTACGCCGCGCGCCGATCCGATGCGAACTGCTTCGACTATCGATCTGAATGAGACCGTGCTGGAACGCGCGTCTGATGTAGTTGAAAGCGAACAGACGGTGGTTCGGCCGAAGGCGATGGCGCTTTATTCGGTTGAGATCTGGCTCAACGGTGTGCGGCAGGCGGTAGTGCCGATTACCAAGAATGAGATAACGATTGGACGTGGTTCACGAAGTATCTCGGTGGATCTTCCGATCAAGGGTGATCCGGAAGTAAGTCGCGTTCATGCCACTTTGTCGCGTGATAACGAGGGACGTTACTGGCTGGTCCCCAAGGGACGAAACCCGACCCTCGTGAATGGCAAAGAGTTAACACGCGAAGAGGCCACTGAAGTCGCGCCGGATCAGAAGATCGCGATCTGCAATTTCATACTTCGAATCCAACCGAAGTAGTTTACCCACAAAAAGCACAAAGTTTTATTTGAACTCTTTATCAGTTTGTTTGTGCTTCTTGTGCTTTTTTGTGTGTCAGGTCAGCGATCAGGTCTGCTAAGAGCGTGGCGGTGTTTTCGCTTTCAAGATAGGGCTTGCCGAGCATTTTGGTGATGCGCCGTTCCCTGGTTGTGCCGTTCACTTCCTTCAAGATCGCGCTGGCAAAAGCCGCGACCACTTGTCCGTCAAATTGCTTCCCACTATTCTCACGCAGGTCACGAACTACGTCTTCAAATGAACGGCGACGGCGATAAGGTCGATCAGTTGTCATCGCGTCGAATGAATCTGCGAGCGAAACGATCTTCGCACCGAGTGGAATTTGCTGGTCCGTCAAGCCATCCGGATAGCCGCGTCCATCGAGACGTTCGTGATGATGTTTCGCCATCAACGGAATATCGGCGTAAGGATGTTTGATCGGCGAGAGAATCTCATACCCGGCAGCGGGATGGCGATTGAGTTCGCTCGAACTCTTGGCGTCGATGTGGTAAGGGGCGTTGATAATGTCGCGGTCCACGATCAACTTGCCGATGTCATGAAGGTAACCGGCGATCTGAATACCTTCAACTTCTTCTTCGCTCCAACCCATTTCGCGAGCGATAATTTCGCTGTAACGGCCCACCCGCTCCGAGTGGCCCTGGGTGTACTTGTCTTTGATATCGATCGCAGCGGCGAAGGCTCTGACCGTGTCGCGATAAATAGCGCGCAACTCATCGTATAACCGTCGATTCTCTTCGGCGCGCTGCGCAACCTGCTCGAGTAATCGATGAGTATGAATCCCGACCCCGATGTGCCGGACCATCGCCCGAATCGTCTCGAAGTCGTCGCGCGAAAACTCCTCGCCACTCGCCTTACCGCCCAATAGGACCAGGCCGGTGACTTCACCGCGCACGATCATCGGCAACACGAGCTCAATTCCCTCACCCGAAAACTTCTCGCGATGTCGCTTGAGAAAGGGATTACCGGAACTGTTTTTGATCAGCGAATCCGAAATATCGCCGGTAAGAAACGACTTCGTTTCGCTCTCTTCGATTTCAACTCCATCAAACAGTTGATCGCCGAGTCCCCAGATCGCGACACACTTCAGCGGGCCGGGACCGCTGCACTCAGCGACAGCGCCACGTCTCAGCGCGAGCGTGCCCAGCAACAGGTGCATCGAGGTCCGCACCATCTCGGTGAAATCGCCGGTGCCGGCAATCTCCTGCCCTAAGTCGGCTAATGCTCCGAATGTGTGAATGAGTTTCTGGGTCGAAGGCTCCATGTGTTCAGTGGACTATGGGAGTAGTCTCAAACTGCGAAAGGTTGATAAGGGCTTCTCGTTCATCCTTCGCGAGTACGACATGGCGGGTAAGGCCGAGCATTTCAAACAATGCGATTGTTTGATTGTTAACTTCTGAAAAAACGATTTGCGCGCCGTTCTTTTCTGCGACGTCGATGATGCCCAGGAGAATTGAGATCCCGATGCTATTAACTAGTTTGGTATCGCTGAAATCGATTATGAGTGCGCGGCAACCGCAATTCAGTTGTCGCCGGCATTCGCGTTCGATTTTTTCACCGGTTAGCTTATTGAGATAATCGCTAGCGTAAACCACAGCGGTGGTGCCAACACAGTGCGAGCGTACCAGCCCTCCACTTGGTGTATCCACTCGACAGCTCCCTCCTGCTTCGAATGTTTGCCCCCCAAAGGCACGAAATACAGATGTTGTGATTACTGCAAGCCGGGCGTTTATTCGTTTGCGCTTCTGGTGCTTTTCTGTGGCCGCAAATATTTGATCATGCGCAAACTGGTGCCTTCGTCGACCCGTTCAAACTCAACCTCATCCATGAGTGTGCGAATGAGTTTGAGCCCCCAACCGCGTCTTTCTTCCGCCGCTTCCTTGACTCCAGCACCGCTTTTCGTGCCGTTTAGATCGGGTGGCACGATACCGCGACTCGAAATAGTGATGACTAATCTATCACTTTCGACGCGAAAACGCTGATAAATTTTTCGATCGGGGCTGAAACTATGCTCCGAGGCGTTGATACAAGCCTCGACAATCGCCGTTTTTATCTGATTAATCGCTTCGGGACGGAAGGTTAAACGCTTGGCGATCTGCTCCGCCGTGCTTGCTGCAATCAGTTCATTGTCCTCGCCCATCGGAACTACCATTAAAAATTCATCGGGATCTGAGGTCTGAACGACAGCGCTGGGAACATGCTCTCGTACGCGCGAAGCCAGCAGACCAAACTGTTGCCGGCTCGATCCGAATGCCTTGCGCCGTTCCAGCAGCGCGCTAGCGTCTTCTGAAAAACCCTCATTCGAGATTAACCAGATCTGATAACGACTGAAACCAAGTCGTTCGGCCACGCTCTCGAATCGTTCACACCAGGCACGCGCCACCGCGACGTCAACCTCGAGTTTCGACTCGATGTCAGCCGCGAGCCAGATTACTTCCTGCGCGTCGGAGTAGGTTCCTTCTTCGAATGTATGCACGATCAGACAATGCTCTTCTTCGCAGATTTGACGCATGTCGGTGATAAATGACGCGCAAGTGGCAAGATGCACGGTTTGAGGCAGCTTGACGAAGTGCGTTTCATCACCCAGTCCAACACTGATCTCCTGGACCTCGGCGCCTTTGAATCTGGTTTTGAAGTCGTTGTAATTGAAAAGCGCAGCGGGGACTTGTTGACAGTCGAAACTTGAAATCAGATCACGCAAGCCGGTGTTTGCGATCTGTTTGTAGTGACGCGCCATTGTGTGTGGAGCGCGTTTCAGCGAATCCGCGAGCATGTCGGCAACCACGAGCGCGCGCGGCTCGTTCACTACGTCAAGCCGGTAGCGAATCTTGAGATAGTCTTTCCATCCTTGTGGTCCAACCCCGGCCTCGACGGTCGTCTCATCCCAATTAACAAATTCCTGCACGTGCAGTCGATGCAGTACATCTTCCAGTTCAGTGGCAGATATGCGCAGACGTTTTCGCCAGAGTTCAAACGATGAGACTGGATCTTCACCGGCAACTGCTTCCCAGAGCAATCGGATGAGCAGATGTCTGGTGTCGAGGCGAGGCGAGATCTCTTCCAGCAGATCGGCGAAGTGACGATGAATGTGCCCGCCGAACAGCTCGTCGACATAAAGACGTTCGCAATCGAGATAAGAAATCAGCGAAACGTGTTTCTCACGCGCCGCTTGCAAAAAGATGTTGATGAAAAACGGGCTGCCGGCAAATTGCTGGACAATCAGATCGCGTGCCGCCTCGCTGGTGTTAACCTGCTGGCGGCGGGCAACGTGCTCTACGAGTTTGGCTGCTTCAGCGACCTCCAGTTGTTCCAGTCGCAGCAAATCGAGGCGCTCGAAGTTACAGTTTGCATTGTGTGCGGCTTCAAGGATCTGGCGGCGTAGTCCGGCGAGAACAAATGAAAATCCACCGCGCGTGAATACCCGCAGGATCTCCGTACCCAGCACTACTGCGCCATTCAAATACTCGGCGAGCTGAGAGCCATCAACCATTACGAATGGACGACCACGCACCGCGGGAACTCGTTGCGGGGCTCCGAGGCAAAATCGCACGAGGGCTTTATCGTCGTTGCTGAAGCGAAGTCTCTGGTACGACTCGACGAGTTGTTCAATCCACTCGAGGTCGGCAGAAGGCGCCAGTTCAAGTAACTCCTGGAGCGTCAGCGGAGCGTCAGAAACGAATGGTTCGTCGCGTCGATAGGCGATGTACTGTTGGACAAACGTATTCAGGAACTCGATCGCGGCGCTGACCGCGGTGGTCTCGTTACGCGAGATCGCGAAGTAGATGGGAATGATGTCAGAACGCCGGTTGAAGATCTGATCGTAGGCCTGGCGCAGGAGTTCAGAGACGCCTGCTGATGGCTCCATGAGCAGCAATAGACCACGACCTACCCGCGCAGGTTGCGCCTGGTCCATGATCCGCTCGAGTTCTCCGGCGCGGCCAACGAAGTCCTGTTGGACCACGCGGCCGAGAACTCGACGGAAATTTTCGTTACGACTGCTCATCTCAAATCATTTCTCACGCAGCGGCGCAACGTCGCGGCGTTGTGCGTTGCGCCGTGGCGTCGCCGCGTGAGACTTCTTTTACCTCTCGCCGTAAAACTCCACTCGATCTTTCCCTAAACTCTTCGCCTGATAGAGCGCTCGATCGGCCGCCGCGATGATGTTTTCAGAGGTATCGACGTTCTTCGCGAACGTCGATACGCCGACGCTGATCGTTACATGCCCAAGCGGCTGCGACTTCCCGTGCGGAAAATGCGTTGTCGCCACACGCTGACGAATGCGGTCTGCGATCTGGCCAGCCTCATGTATCGCCGTCTGCGGTAGCAAGATGCAAAACTCTTCACCACCGTAACGCGACGCCACATCAGCCGAACGCAGTGCGCCTTTCAAACAATGTGCTGTGATCTGCAACGCCAGATCACCGGCCTGGTGTCCGTTCGTGTCGTTGTAGGCCTTGAAATCGTCAATGTCGATCATCAGAAAACTCATCGGATAGTCGTGTCGCTTCGAGCGACTCAACTCCTCAGTTAGTCGTTCTTCGAGATAGCGTCGATTCGGCAACGCGGTCAGCGAATCGGTGATCGACATAAGTTGAAACTCAGTGGCGCGTTCCTGCCATTCTGCCCGCTCCAGCGCCAGTGCTACCTGTGGTCCAATGAGCTCCAGTAAGTTGAGATCTACTTCGTCGTAAACACCGCCACTCGATTTATCGGTGACGTTGAGCACGCCGACTTTTCGACCGCTGATGGATATTGGAAAACTGATGAATGAATTCGTTTTGTATTGGCGGTCGGGTGGGGCTGGCTTGCGTCCGGCGATACGCAGATCGCTGACCATCACTGCTTTGCCGGTGTCGATCACTTCCCCCGAGATTCCCTCACCTACTCGCACCGGCGGAACTTTTTCCGTCTCGGTCGGCAATCCGCTCGCGGCTTTCATGACCAACTCGTTGGAGCTTTCATCCAATACCATGAGCGACGCGCGCTCCGACTGAAGCAGTTCCTTCGAACTGCTGATGATCGAGTTGTAAGTCTTAACCGGATCGGCGCAACTGATTCGTTCGAGGAAGTGCTGTAGCGAAGTCGCAAAGCGCGAACGATGTTCCAACTCCTTGCGCAACCGCTGAACTTCGAGTTGGAGATCCTGCTCGACGCGTTTTGCTTCCCCTTTTGCTGGCGACGCCGTTACAAGTGCCTTCTCGGTTTTAGTGTCTGGTAAGTGACTTCCGCTCGAACCATTTGACGAAACTGCGTGACGTCGTGTGACGGCGCGACCGACGCGCTCGGCCATCTCTTCAAGTCGTTGCGGTTCCGAGAAAAGAATGTTTTCGAATACAGCTTCCGTGGCGATGTCACACAGGTCTCCCGTGCGGAAGCGTTCGATCAATTGTTGATAATCCGAGCTCTTTACAAACGCGCGTCCACCAATCATCACGAGGTTACGTTTGCCGCCAAGGTCCACCGGTTTGGCAAAACAAGAGAGACCCGCATGGCATTTGTATTCCACTACACCGCCCGCTTTCGTCGCTTTGGCATGAGCCGCGCCGCAATACGGATCGCATAGTTCAACATGTTCCGGGGAGCTTTGCAGGACTTCGCAGATGGAATTGTTATTCGAAACTACTACGGCCGGAGGCTGGTATCCGTCGACAAGGATCAAGGCCAGCGCCGACGACTCCGCGAGTGAATCCTGGATTTCCGGCCAGGATGACGGGGCGTCATCGCGATGTTCCTGAGGACTCAGGGCGATGGGGGACTTTTTAACCATCAGGTTCTGGGCTTAAACATGTGGCAGAAAACCACTTAACTCTGCCACCGGGATCCTGAGCTACCTTCATCCGCACATGAGGGAGTTTACCCTTGTGCTAAATGTCTAATGATAGGGGGTTTTCAACTGCGACGCGAAAGGACGCTTCGCTAACGTAAGGCACAACAGATTAAATGCAGGTTCGAGGACAAAAGATAGAGTCTCTTGTTAATCCTTTTGTGTGCCTTTTGGTGCTTTTTTATGGCGCAATTTCAAGGCCGGGAGCAGTTCCGGGAGGCGTCTCCTCAATATTGGGTTGAGCCGGACTGATTCTGATACAGGCCGCGAAATGCGCCGGTTTAATTTCAACTAACTCGGGAACCACCTCCTTGCAAACCTCAATCGCATAAGGGCATCGAGTGTGAAAGCGACAACCGGATGGGGGATTGATTGGTGACGGCACGTCGCCGTCGAGCATTATACGCTGCCTCGTCGCTTCCACCTGAGGGTCCGGCACGGGTACCGCGGAAATAAGCGCCTTCGTGTAAGGCATCAACGGTTCGTGATAGATGGCTTTTGCACCCGCAATCTCTACCAGCTTGCCGAGGTACATCACCGCCACCCGATCGGAAACATGGCGGATGGCGCGCAGGTCGTGCGAGATAAAAAGATACGTCAGGTTCTTTTCGCGACGAAGTTTTTCGAGCAGGTTCATGATCTGGGCCTGAATGGAAACGTCGAGGGCCGAGATCGGTTCGTCGGCAACGATGAAATCCGGATCAACTGCGAGTGCTCGCGCAATGCCGATGCGTTGTCGTTGACCACCTGAGAACTCGTGTGGATATCGTTTGATGAAACGTTTGCTGAGCCCGACTGTTTCCAGCAACTCCTGCACGCGTTGCTCCGCTTCTCTGCCTCGCGCCAGGCGATACGTTTCGAGTGGTTCGCCGACAATCTGTCCAATCGTCATGCGCGGATTCAGCGAAGCATACGGATCCTGAAAGATAATTTGCAGGTGACGGCGTTGTTCGCGCAGTTGTCGCTGTGACAAGTGTGCGAGATCGCGATCGCGGAAAAACACTTGCCCGCTGGTTGGTTCAGTCAAACGGAGAATGGCGCGACCAAGTGTTGATTTACCACAACCGGATTCGCCAACCAGCCCGAACGTTTCATTTTCGTTGATATCCAGTGAAACTCCATCAACTGCCTTCACTACTCGCTTAACCGGACTACCGCCCAGCAACTTGTCGATTGGACCACCACCGCCGAGATCAAAATGTACCTTGAGATCCCTGATGGAGAGCAGAGGTGATTGGTTTGCACTCATGCTGGTGTACCACCCGATTCGCTGTAGACTTCGCGCGCAAAATGACAGAGTGAATGGTGATCTTCGTTGAGTTGTACAAAGGGCGGAAACTCTTTCCGGCAGATCTCCTCGACGCGCTCGCAGCGAGGCGCAAAGGGACAGCCCGGTTTCAAGTGGGCCACGTCAGGCGGCAGTCCGGGGATTTGATATAACTTGCCTTGCTCCGCCAATGGGTCGGGCACCGATCGCAGTAAACCTCTGGTGTAGGGATTTCCGGGTGTTGAAAAGAGTTCGGTAGTTCGGGCCTGTTCAAAGATCTTTCCGGCATACATCACGATCACGTGGTCCGTCATGCCGGCAACGACGCCGAGATCATGAGTGATCAGGATCACGCTCGTGCCGGTTTCGCTCTTGAGTTTCTTAATCAACTCGAGAATCTGCGCCTGGATCGTGACGTCGAGCGCCGTCGTTGGCTCGTCGGCAATCAGAAGTTCGGGTTCACACGAGAGTGCCATGGCAATCATCACGCGCTGGCGCATGCCACCGGAGAACTCATGCGGATAACTATCCGCGCGTGTGGCGGCGTCGGGAATACCGACAGTCTCCAGCATTTTGATGGCGTGTGCTCGTGCCTGTTGTTTTGAGTGACCGAGGTGCAGTTCAGTCATCTCCATCAACTGTTTGGAGATCTTCATAAACGGATTGAGCGAAGTCATCGGATCTTGAAAGATCATCGCGATCCGCCGGCCGCGGATTTTCCGCACCTCTTCACCTGACATTAGCAGCAGGTCGGTACCATTGAAGAGCACCTTGCCGGAAACAATTTTTCCCGGTGGTTCAGGAATGAGGCGAATGATCGAGAGATTCGTAACAGATTTTCCCGAGCCCGACTCGCCGACAATGCCCAGCGTTTCTCCGCGCTTCAATTGAAACGAAACGTCGTCAACGGCCTTGACAACTCCGTCATCGGTATCAAAGTGGGTGCGAAGATTTTTGACTTCGAGCAGGTTGCCGTCAGTAGCAGTCATCGTGATGCACAATTAAATTTCAAACTTTGAGTCTTTTGCGGAAGCTCTGTCGCCCGCTTCGCGGGCTCACACCCGTTAGTTGTTTCTCGTTCCTGGGGCTTGCGCCCCAGGCTTTATGCTGCCGCCCGCTTCGCGGGCTCACACCGTTATTTTGTTTATCGGTCCTGGGGCTTGCTCCCCAGGCTCTGTGCTGTCGCCCGCTTTGCGGGCTCACACCCGTTAGTTGTTTCCTGTTCCTGGGACTTGCGCCAGGCTCTATGCTGCCGCCCGCTTCGCGGGCTCACACCGTTATTTTGTTTATCGGTCCTGGGGCTTGCGCCCCAGGCTCTATGCTGTCGCCCGCTTCGCGGGCTCAGTTCCGTTATTTTGTTTCTCGTTCCTGGGGCTTGCGCCCTGCTCTCTGCTGCCGCCCGCTTCGCGGGCTCACACCCGTTAGTTGTTTCTCGGTCCTGGGGCTTGCGCCCCAGGCTCTGTGCTGTCGCCCGCTTCGCGGGCTCACACCCGTTAGTTGTTTCTCGGTCCTGGGGCTTGCTCCCTAGGCTCTGTGCTGTCGCCCGCTTCGCGGGCTCACATCGTTATTTTGTTTCTCGTTCCTGGGGCTTACGCCCCAGGCTTTATGCTGTCGCCCGCTTCGCGGGCTCACACCCCTTATTTTATTTCTCGTTCCTGGGGCTTGCCCAGACTCCATGCTGTCGCCCGCTTCGCGGGCTCACACCCGTTAGTTATTTCTCGGTCCTGGGGCTTGCGCCCCAGGCTTTATGCTGTCGCCCGCTTCGCGGGCTCACACCGTTATTTTGTTTCTTGTTCCTGGGGCTTGCGCCCCAGGCTCTCTGCTACCGCCCGCTTCGCGGGCTGAAAGCAATAATCGCAGGGTTCGCAAATATTGGTGGCAAACCCAACAGCAGCAATATCTCTTAGCTTCGAGTACAAGTTCAAAATGGTATTACGACCCGAGCCCGCGAAGCGGGCGGCAGCATAAAGCCTGGGGCGTAAGCCCCAGGACCGAGAAACAAATAACGGGTGTGAGCCCGCGAAGCGGGCGACGGCGTTCGCGCGCTGAGATCTTTCGACTCTCTATGAAAGCCCCCTGCACGAGAAGTTTTTTGTGCTCAATAGAAATCATTGTTTCTTAAAATTTGCCGTTGGTCCAATCGGAGCTAAATCGTGCGCATCTGTGGATCCAGCGCGTCGCGCAAGCCATCGCCGAGAAAATTGAGTGAGAAAAGCGTTAGCGCCATTGTCACTCCCGGAAAGATCAGTTGCCAGGGAAAGATGGCGATGTTTTGAATTCCATCCGCCGCCAGACTACCCCACGACGCCAGTGGCGCTTGCACACCGAAACCGAGAAACGACAGAAATGCCTCGGTCAACATGATCTGCGGAATCGTTAATGTGGCGTAGACGATCACTGGTCCAAGCGTGTTTGGAACGATATGGCGGAAGATGATCCGGGTATTCGAAACGCCGGTTGCCCTCGCTGCCATCACGAATTCCTGATTCTTCAACGACAACACTTGCCCGCGAACAATCCGCGCCATCGTCAACCACGAAACGGAACCAAGCGCTATGAAGAGCAGAATTAACTGTCCTCGCGGAGTTTGACTGCGAAACATCGAGAGCAAAACGATTACTACGATCACATACGGCAGCGAGTAGAGCACATCAACGATGCGCATCATGACATTGTCAACCCGCCCTCCGACATAACCCGAAATTGCTCCATAACTGACGCCGATCAACAACGAAACCAGTGTGGCGATAATGCCTACAAATAACGAGATCTGCCCGCCTTGTAGTATTCGCGCGAGCTGGTCGCGTCCGGCATTGTCGGTTCCCATCGGGTGAGTCCAGGAGAACTCCCCACTCGGCCCGGCAAATGGCGGAAACGATTTCATGAGATTGTTATCGTGTGCGGGAATATAGTCAGGCGCAAATCCGAAGGTGTATTTGATTATTGTCGGCCCTAAGACCGACGAGATCGTCACAATGATCACGACGATTAGACCAAACACGGCGAGCTTGTTTTTCAGTAACCGCCGCCACGCATCACGCCAGAGCGAAGTGCCACGCACAAACGATCCGGTCTCGTCCGGATGTACGTCGGCCTCTGCCACCGCCATTTCCGGCCCGATGTGGACCAGGTCTTCGTGATCTGGATTTTTCTCTGTAGCCATTTTTAACTTATTGATACCGCACTCGCGGATCGAGATACGCGTAGGCGATATCAACCAGAAGATTCATCAGCAACAGTGTCATGGCAATAAACGCGACGATGCCGATGATCAATGGTTCGTCACGGTTGAGTGATGCCTGGATAAAATAGTTCCCCAACCCCGGCAACGCGAAAATCCGTTCGACCACCACCGTTCCAGTTAACAAAAACGCCAGTGCCGGTCCGGTATACGAAATTACCGGCATGAGACCGCCGCGCAGCGCATGTCGCACCACCACATCTTTCTCACTCAAACCCTTTGCGCGTGCGGTACGGATGTAATCTGAACGCAGCACCTCAAGCATGCCGGCGCGCGTGAGACGCGCGATGTAAGCCATATAGAGTGCCGACAAAGTCAGTACCGGCAGGACGAGATTCCAACTGGGAAAGCCGTTCCAGCGCGACGGCGGCAACCAGTACAGACTAAGCGAAAAAATCAGGACCAGGATTGGACCAAGCACAAAGTTGGGAACCGAAATACCGAGCATGGCCAGCGCCATCGACCCGTAGTCCCACTTTGTATTTTGTTTCAGCGCCGCTATCGAACCAATGGCCACACCGCCGATTAACGCAAGTAAATAGGCGAGAATTCCTATCGTGGCCGAGACCGGCAACGAACGTTTGATGATCGTGTTTACTGACTGGCCTTCGTAACGGAGTGAGGTGCCGAAATCCAGGTGCCTGACAATCCCCCACATCGTCTTTCCGTATTGCTGGTACCACGGTTTATCGAGACCGTACTTCTCGCGAATACTCTTTTCGATAGCCGGTGGCAGCGGTTTTTCGCCGGAGTAGAAATTGCCCGGGGCTAATTTGATCAGGACCCACGTAATCGAGATCACGACCAGAATCGTGGGGATGGTAACGAGGAGCCGTCTGACGATGAAGCGAAGCATCTATTAATTTTCGATTGCCAATTGCCAGTTGCCGATTTGGGGCTTTGCCTTAAAAGTCATCTTGAAGGCCACAAGAGGCACACAAAGCACAAAATGAATTCTTAGCGGCGGAGGTAATCCTTAATGTTTTAATCATTTGCGCTTTTTGTGCTGTTTTGTGGCTTACTCTCTGTCATTGAAAAACGAC
Organism: uncultured Acidobacteriota bacterium; assembly: GCA_963708055.1. Lineage (GTDB taxonomy): Bacteria > Acidobacteriota > Blastocatellia > Pyrinomonadales > Pyrinomonadaceae > PSRF01. The sequence continues at coordinate 7,105,376 of OY970193.1, forward strand.
TTTGAGGCAAAGCCCCGATTTGCTCGAACCGACCGAATGAATCAATCGGCAATCGGCAGTCGTAAATTGGCAATAGCATTATTCAGTCAAACTCGGTGTGCCGTAATCCCACTTCGCTTGATCGCGTTCGATATAAACGTACTTCCAGGCATACAGTGAAGCCGGGTTTGGATAAAGTCCTTTCACGTAAGGTTTCTTGAGCCAGTTAACTGACGCCGTGTCGATCGGAATGATCGGTTGGTTGTCTAACAGATATGCTTCCGCCTTGGCCAGCAACTCGTATCGCTTCTGGTGGTCTAACGTGCGATTGGCTTCATCCACCATGGACACATATTTCAGATCGTACCAACCCGTACCGCTTTCTCCAGCAGTGTAAAAGATACTCAGGAAGGTGAATGGATCCATGTAATCGGCCCCGTAGGAGCCACGCGCAAACCCTTTGTACTCGAGCTTTGCTCTCGCGTCGAGAAACGTTTTCCATTCCATGTTGCGCAATCCCACGGTGACTCCGAGGTTCTGTTTCCACTGCGCCTGCATCCATTCGGCAACCGCTTTGTTGGTTCCCTGCGTGTTGTAGATAAACTCGACCTCATTCACCGGAAACGTCGGGCAAGAAAACGTGCCGTCAGCATTCTGTATGACCGGATAACCGGCCTGACCCAACAAGCGGCGTCCTTCCGCGGGATTGAATGCGGCGCCTTTTGGCTGCGGATAACCGGGAAAGATCCCTTCAGGCGTGAACGCCGTCAACGGTTTTACGATCCGGCGCCACGACGAGTAGGCTTCCTTGTCAACCGAGAGATTGAATGCCTTCCGCACTCTGACATCGTTCAACGGAGGCTTGGTCGTGTTCATGATCAGGTAGTCGATCGCGGCTTCGACTGCGTCCATGTAATCCTTCTTCGACTTGAGCACGTGTAGCCACGCATTCGGCACCGCATGATTGTAAACCGCATCAAGCTCACCGACTTTATACATGTTCATGACGGTGGCATTGTCGATGATCGGAAACAGATGGATTTCATCGAGCTTGACCGTGGCAGCATCCCAGTACATCGGATCACGTTCCAGGATGATCTTGTCGTACGGGATCCAGGTCTTGAGCTTGAATGGACCACAAGTGACGATGTTCTCCGGTTGGGTCCAGGCCGCTCCGTATTTCTCCACCACCTTACGCGGCACTAATCGAAACACCTGATGGGCCAGGTTGCCTAAAAAGAATGGACCTGGTTGGACCAGAAAGATCCGCACCGTGTATTGATCTACCGCCTCGATTCCAATGTCTTCAGCTTTAACCTTAATAAACTCTTTACCCGCGACGGCTGCTTTAAGTTTCGCATTTTTCTCAATTAACGCCGTTCTCGCCTTCTCGGAACCAGGGAGAGTCAGCCGCAGCGGGCTGTGCATGTGTTGATGGATCGCTGAATCAGGAGCAGGCATCGGTTCGTCTTGCTTGTATTCACTTTTCGCGGGGTCAATCGGAGCGCCGCTGATCGGTTCCGGCGGCAGTTCGTCGTTGAAATCTTTTGCCAGCAGAAACTGGCCCGATTGTGGATCGCGCACGAAAACTTGTTGCTCGTTAAAGGCCTGCGCGTACTTTAGATACAACGCCATGTAGGCATTACGAGAAGCCGTTTCCTTTGCCAGCGCGCGCCGAAAACTGTAAACAAAATCGTTGGCGTCAATCGGATCGCCGTTGGACCATCGTCCGTTGCGGCGCAGGTGGAAAGTAAACTCGGAGGAGTCGTTATTTACCTGCCAGCTTTCTGCCAGCGCTGCTCGAGGCTCGAGGGTTTTCGGATCGTACTCAACCAGACCTTCATAAAGCGCCATGTATAAACGAGCTTCCGGTTGGCCGTTGCTGACCGCAGGATCGAGCGTTGCAGGCTCATCGCCGTTGACGTAGCGAAAGATATTGCGTTGCGGTGGAGTGGTGCTGCCGAAGAATTCTTCGTTACTAGAGGCGACCGTACATGAATAAGTGGAAAAGGCTAGCGACGCCAGTAAGACCAGTCCGACGATCTGTCTAAACTTGCTACCACTCATTCAGGCACCTCCCAACTCGATTGCCAGCCGCTTTTGTTTCAGCGCGAGTTGAGAGGAAACCCGCAAGTGAAGAGACCAGTGGAAGTTAGCACGCAGAAGAAAGATTGATCAAGATTTACTTGTGAGGTAGTTGGAAACAAGATGTACAAGATGTTACAGGATTTACAAGATTTATCCTGTTAATCCTGTAACTAAAGTTTGACTGCGTAGCCGAGACCGTCACCGATCGACAAGATCTCAGCCAGTAACTGCGGATGGTTCATGAAGTAAGGATTAAACTCTCTCAGCGCAACCGTGGAGCTTTCGTCATCATCACCGGCAACTCTGCCACCCCATAACAGATTATCGACGATCACCACGCCACCGGTGCGCAAACGAGGTAGACCAAGATCGAGATATTGTGAGTATTCCTCTTTCACTGCATCAATGAACAGCAGATCAAAAGTCTCTGTGATATGCGGCATGACCTCCAGCGCTTTGCCTCGTTCAATTCGCACGCGTTCAAACAAGCCGGCGCGTTGAAGGTAACCGGTGGAAGCACTAATCATCTCTTCGCTCGGCTCAATCGTCACCACCAGGCCACCTTCACCCATGCCGCGAGCCAGATGGACCACTGAGTAGCCAATCGCCATTCCGATCTCGAGCGCTTTTCGCGTTCCAGTGACGCGAGCCGTGATTTCGAGAAAACGAGCGACCTCACGATCGGCAATCGGAACCTTGTGCTCCGCGGCATACGCCTCCATCTCCGCCAGCAACGGATCGCGTTGCGTCAGGAGCTGGTCAAGATACTCGGCCTGGTTTTTGTGAATGATTGCGTCGGCTTTTGCTTTCATCGTCTATCCGTCAACGGCTTTGCCTCAAAAAGTCATCTTGAAGGCCACAAAGAGGCACACAAAGCACAAATAAATTCTTAGCAGTAGCGGTAATCCTTAAGGTTTTAATCATTTGCGCTTTTTGTGCTGTTTGGTGGCCTACTCTCTTTCTTTGAAAGCGGACTTTTGAGGCAAACCCTCCGTCAAGTGTCGGGATTATCTTGCGCCTCGCCCACTGAAACGTAGCGGCGGCCGAGGCCGAGCTGCCTGAGTTTGTGTTGCAACGATTGGCGGTGCATGTCGAGAATTTCCGCGGCACGCGTCACATTCCCCTGGGTGTGTTCAAGGCAGCGTGTGATGTACCGACGTTCAAACTCACGCCGATCCTCGCGAAAATCGGCAGTAAACGGCACTCTCAAGCCGTCAGTTTCGGCGTCGCCGCCCTCGGTAATACTGCTTGTGGGTAAACCGGCAGTGATCTCGTCCGGGAGATCTTTGGGAGCTATCTCATCGCCATCCGCCATAATCACAGCGCGGTCGATCGTGTTTTTCAGTTCGCGTACATTTCCCGGCCAATTGTACTCGACGAGCCGGCGTAAAGTGGCCTGGCTTAACGATCGCTGCGGTAGTTCGTAGCGCTCGCCGGCCAGACGAACAAAAGTCTCAGCCAGTAACGGGATGTCTTCTCGACGCTCTCGTAGCGGCGCGATTTCAATCGTTACTACTCGCAGCCGGTAAAAAAGATCAGCGCGAAAGTTACCGTTTGTGATTTCCTGTTCGAGCGGCCGGTGGGTTGCACTCACGATGCGCACGTTAACCGGAATCGACTCGTTTGCACCGAGACGTTCGATGCGTCGTTCTTCCAACGCACGCAGCAGTTTTGCCTGCACGTTGGAGCTCATGTCGCCGATCTCATCAAGAAACAACGTGCCGCCGTCGGCTTGCTCAAACTTCCCTTCCCGACGCGCCGCAGCGCCCGTAAAAGCACCCTTTTCGTGGCCAAAAAGTTCTGATTCGATCAGTTCTGACGGAAGGGCGGCGCAGTTGACGGCAACGAACGAAGCGTTACGCCTGACACTGTTACGCTCGTGTAATTCGCGCGCTACGAGCTCTTTTCCGGTTCCCGATTCTCCGCGCACCAGGACGGTCGCATCCGTTTCGGCGACCTTTTCGATCATGGCGCGGACTTTGTGCATCGCGTCGGAGTTGCCGATCAACGCGCCACGTTGTGAACGCTCAACTTCAATCCGTCGTCGCAGCGAATAATTTTCGCGTCGCAGTTGAACGGTTTCAGCGGCGTTTTTAATGACCAGGCGAAGATCGTCGAGTTCGAAAGGTTTAGAGAGATAGTCATATGCGCCGGCTTTAACGGCTTCAACCGCCATCCGTTCGGAACCGTGGGCAGTGACGATAATCACGAGGGGGCCGGCGCCGTTGGTGCTTTTCAGTTCGCGAAGAAAGTCGAGTCCACTTAGTCCAGGGAGATTGACATCGAGTAGCAGTAAGTCAGGTTCGTTCTGTTTTATCAGGGCTCGGGCGGCTTCGGCGGAACCGGCTTCGGTGATGTTGTAACCAAGGGTGGTGAGGGCTCTCCGCATGCCGTAGCGGGCGGCTTCCTCGTCGTCAACAATCATCAATCGCAAGGCGTCTTTTCTCACTTCCTGAGTAGTTTAGGGCCGTGTGGCCCTAAACTCCTAGCGCATTGCGTGCCACAACTTCGGCGGCTTATTTCTGAGTTCGCTTAGCCGAAACGACGAGAATGATCGCGTCGCCGGATGGGCCGATGTTGAGCGTGCCAACAATCACCGGTTCCGACTCGCGCATGCTGATATCGGTGGCGACGCCGGTTGTTTCGTAGTTGAAAGAAGGAATCGCCGCGCCGTTCGCGGCAATCGCGCCCGTGGTTTGAATCGGAATACGCGCGCCAAAGTGGAAGCCGGCCATTTGCACTACCTGCTGACCATCAGTGCTGCGGACGAGTTTTACCTGCCGGACTTTGAAGTTACTAAAGCTTGGGGTCACGGTTGAGGCGGCGCCTGCCGGTGATGCCAATGGACCACCAATCCAACTGAGGTCCAACCGGCCTTCATTCTTCACGCGATTAATCAAAGTGGCGGCGAGCCGATAGTTTTTAAAAGGCAACGTTGCACGCAACTGTTTTATAACCGGATCCAGTGATGCCGGCATTTTCGAATCGTCAACTTCAGTATTGGTGCCAACAATCAAGTAGAGTTGTGTATCGAGGTTGGTTTCATCTGTATCTGTCTGTGAATTCTGAGCCTGCACGGTCAAGCTGCTGCTCATCAGGCACAGCGCGAGCAGCATCGCGCCCAGAAAGTTTCTCTTGTTCATTGCTAGTCTCCTTCAAATCAAGTAACGGTACATCAGGTCAGAGCTAACACGCGCACCTTGAAATAAAGTTCCCGGCAAAGCCACGGATTTCACGGATGAAACACGGATCTGATTTTTCAGAAAGAGATCTTATCCGTGTTTATCCGTGAAATCCGTGGCTCATTCTTTAGAGCGGTAGACGCAAGAGAAATAACGCGCCTTTGCCGTTGCGGTTTGTGTCGAGTGAGGCTGAGCCGCCGACTTCCTGCACGCGTTTGCGGACGATGGCTAGTCCGAGACCAGTGCCACGTTGCCGGGTGGTGAAGAATGGTTCCCAGATTCTTTCGCGCAGATCTGGCGGCACTCCTGTACCGCTGTCTTCAACGCTGACCAGCAGTTCGCCGCCGGCGCTTGCCGCTATCAATCCCACGCGTCCGCCTGAGGGCGTGGCCTGAAGCGCGTTGAGCAAGAGATTCGACAAAGCATCTCGAAGCGCAGAGACAGATTTACCGCTGAGTTCAGCTTCGAGTTTTACTTCCCAGTAGAGAGTGATTCCCTGCTCGCGGGCGTTTGCGCGAAAGAGATCGACGACAGAACGGAGGAGTTCATCTACACTCAACGGTTGTAAGGCTGGACTTTCCCTGCGCGCAAAGCTGAGCAACTGCGTCACACTCTGGCTCAATCGATCTGTTTCACCGACGATCAAACCAAGATCGCGTTCATACTCTTTCCGAAGATTCTCGTCTTCACGCATCACTTGTGCGATCGATTTAATCGCAGAGAGCGGGTTTTTGATCTCGTGGGCTACAGTTGCGGCCATGCGTCCGAGTGAAGCCAAACGCTCGCGCTCGGCAAGTTCTCGTTCGAGGCGCAGGTTTTCTTCCAGCAGGCGCGAGTCGTCGATCGCAATCGCCACCTGGTCTGCCAGCAACCCGATGATTGAGCGTGCATCAGGCGTCAAACTCGCTGATGCCGCATCAACTGCAATCAACCCTTCGACCTTATCTTCCCGCCGCATCGGATAGGCGACTTTGAACCCCTGGTCGTTCAACAACGAGTCGTCTTCAATTGGCTCCCAACCGGTTTGCTTTGAACTTTCAAGCACCTGCTCGACCCACGGTTCTGAGTTTCCAGCAAAGATCTTGAGCTGGCGCAAACCGAGCGCTTTCGTCGTGCGCTCTTCAACGAAATGCAGGAGATCTGAAAGATCCTGGTATTGGCCGGTGTAAGAGCCGATACGAGCGACGATCTCTTTGTACAACGCCGCTTCGCGCTCAAACAGCTTATGAAATCGTTGGGCCAGCCAGCCTCTTAATGGTGCTGCCAGTAATGCGAGGGCAAGAATCAACAACGCCTCGACGAGTCCTGGTCTAACTCCGTAACGCTGCGTCATCCAGTCGCCGATCGTGCGAATGCCGAAGACGTAAACCGTCAAGACGACTGTGGCAAACGTAACAACGATCAAACTCTCTTCAATAATGATCTCGAGATAGCGATACCGATAAATGTAATAAGCCAGCAGCACTGACGGCAGCAGTGAACCAAGATTGGCGATGGTTTTGAGATACACGCCGGCGGTAGTGCCCTCGCCGACGCCGGCCGCCAGCGCTGCGAAGATCACCACTCCCACTCCGATGAAGGAGGCCGCGAGCGTCCGCATGATTAACTTCTCGCTGCGGTTATTGCTACCCCTGGCAATCAGCAATTCAGTTAAGGCAATTAAACCAAGCACGTACGCGATCCAGAATGAGAACGGAATCACGAAGAATGAGAGCTTCTCAAACATCGGCGCGTAGTTGCCCGTCCACAGTTGCGGTAAGGCAAGCAACAGGAAAACTGTGGGGACGTAACAGAGATAACCGCGAAGGTGCTCGCTCTTGTTAAGCGGCCGGTTGTGCGCGTTGGCCCAGAGATAAAGGTGTACGTGCAGCAGGAACGAGTAAGCGAATGTGATGCTGACTACCGCGACCGTATCGGCAATGCGCAGCAAGGTGGTCCAGGTGTCCGGTCCAAGATCAAAAAGTCCGTGGAGCGTGACGACGAGATTGCTGGTGTGCCAACCGCCCATCGTGAGCGCGAGCAGGGCCAGAAGGCGTTCGATGTTGGTTAACTTGCTACGGTGAGTGACGAGCTGGAAGAGCATCCAGAGCGGCAGCAGCGCGCCGATGCTGTAACCGATGACCTGAAGGATTTCGAGCGGCTCAAGTGGGGACATTGATGATCGTACTTTGTGCTTTGTACTTGGTACTTTGTTCTCTGGCTTGCGTGCCGTTGAAGGTGCAAAGTACCAAGCACCAAGTACAAGTACGTTAATTAGCCGACGCGCTTCGCAGCGGCGAGGTGAACGTGATTTCCACTCGCCGGTTCTTCTTTTGCCCTGCCGCCGTCGTGTTCGGCGCCAGCGGGTTTGAAGCTCCCATACCGTTGGCCTGAATCCGCATCGGATCGACACCGGCTGTCTGGAAGCGATCTGACAACACGCGCGCGCGTTCCTGCGTCAGTTGCTGTAACGATACTTCGTTACCTTTGCTATCGGTGTAGGCTTCAATCAGGATCTGATAGTCAGGATTGCTGGCGAGCAGCGCTGCGAGTGGCTCGAGTTTCGCCGAAGAAGCCGCTGCTAACGTTGCCGTGCGTGTGTTGGTCCAGATTGTTTCAGGAAGCACCAGACGAAAGCCGGTGGCTGTTTCCTTCAACGTGCCGTACTTCGCCAGCGTCTCTTTCAGATTCGCTTCGGCCGCTCGTTTCTCAGCCGCGCGACGTTCAGCCTCAACACGCGCCGTTTCAGCCTGCTTCTCACCTTCAAAGCGCGCTACCTTGAGTTTCGCTGACTCACTTTCGGAACGCAGCGTTGCGATCTCGTCGCGAAGCTGAGCGATCTCCACTCGTTTTTCACGTAGCTGATCGTTGGCGGTGCCGGCATCTCGTTCCGCCAGTTCACGCGCGCGTTGCTCTTTCTCCAGCGCGGAGCGAAGTTGGGCCACTTCTCTTTGCGACGCTTCGGCGCTCTGTTCGGCACTGCGGACGGCTTCATCCCGACGCCGGATTTCTTCTCGTCGTAGGCGAGCAGCCTTTCGAGCCACCGCCACTTCTTCGGCGTGTGCGCCCGACGAAGTGGCTCGACGGGCTTCGAGATCAATCTCCGCCTGTGGTTGATTCAATCGCCAGGCTTTTTCCGCTGACTGCAACTGCTCTTCAGCGGTCTGCAATTCTGTTTGAGCATCCTGGGACGCTCCTGCATATTTCGCGAGATTCACTGCCTGGCGAGCACCCAGCAACGAGACCGGCGTTTGCCGGTAATCGTTCGCCGCCAACTCCGGCACTCGCGCATCACGGAAGTAGTCACTCGAGTTGCCGATATAACGCACATCAGCAGTTTCGACCGAACTGCCGTTTGGTCGCTGTGGCGGTAGATTCTCCATCACTACCATGCGACTCGGCACCTTCATTAAAAAGTGCGGTTCGGCCGTTAGAAGGAGTGCGAAGGTTTGCAGCGGTGTGGTTACGTCGAGTTTCGAATTAACAAACGAACTGCCGCTGCGCTTAATCTCGCCAAGGCTATCCACGTGGCCGTCGGGTGAGATGGCCCAGAGGATGTACGTGGTATAGATGCCCCCCAACTCGGATGCGCGTGGCAGATCGTCAATGCTCAATTCCACGCGTGTGCCGCGCCGCCCGGCCCGCTTGACCTTGGCTTCACCCTTCAGGCGCGGCAAAAGGGTCGTGCCGCGAAACTTCACCGTAACGGTTTCCTCCAGAGGATAGGTTATCGCTATCGTCTTCCTTTCAGCGTCCTGCTGGGCAAAGGCGACCGAAACAAACAGTAGGCAAAGGCTAAGGGCAAAAACAAGATTTCGACCGATGCGTCTGAAAATCATTGAAACTACTCCTGGTCTTTCGAAATTGGGAGCAACTGGCAGTACTTAAAAGATGCCATAAACAGGCGCATTGTTGCCGAAGGAGAGGAGGAGGTCAAGACGATTATTGGCCACAGATTGCGCGGATCGATGAACGATCAGCACTGATCAACCCTTAATCCGTCTCTGATCCGGTTATCTGTGGCTGGATTTATGTGCTTTTGTCTTGCGATAAGCGGCGGTTTGAATGATTAGAATGCAGATTCCTGCGATTAGCAGAAGGGGAGCCCAGCCCTTGGGTGAAAATATCGCAAGTACAACCCAGGCTAAAATCAGTCCTGCACCAATCAACCACAACATACTTACGGAATCTCGTTGAGTTTGTAGCCAACGCCACGCACGGTCAGGACGTAGCGTGGATTCTTGGGATCCGTCTCGAGTTTCTTCCGAAGGCGATTAATGTGTGGATCGATATTTCGTTGATATCCCTCGTAATCAGTGCTCCAAACACGGTCGAGCAGAGCGTTTCGGGACCACGCACGCCCGGGCTCCGAAGCCAGCAGTTCCAGTATCTGAAATTCCAGCGGCGTTAAATCAACGCGAAATCCATTGCGAATCACTTCATGGCGTCGCTTATCGATAACCAGGTCGCCAACCTCGATCCGCTCGCCATCCTGCTCCTGCGGTGCTACTCCGCCACGCCGCAAGAGTGCCTCGACACGATACTCAAGTTCCCGCGGGCTGAAAGGCTTGGCGAGATAATCATCCGCGCCCGCCTCAAATCCGGCGACCTTGTCGTCAAGCGCGTCGTGCGCGGTGAGAAATAGCGCTGGAGTTTGAATGCCTCGATCTCTGACTCGTTTCAGAAGTTCGATACCTGACATTCCGGGCATCGAAACGTCAAAGATGAAGCAATCAAATCTTCCGGCAACCGTGGCTTCGAGTGCCGCCATGCCGCTTTCATGTTCTTCAACCTGAAAGCCCAGCCGGCGAAAATACTCGGCCAGAAGAAGTCTCATATCGGTATCGTCATCTGCAATTAGAAGACGTTTACCTGCGTGCTTGTTATTTGATGTCGCTTGCTGTGCCAATGTTTGATCCTGTCGGAGGGGATCTAAAATCTCGCCGCAGATCGCGGCCGTTTACAACCCAAATTCACGAAGACTGACTTTGGGGAATTGATTTGCAATGTGTTCCGGCTCACAAGGGTGATCACGCAAATCTCTCAGCCTTGACGCAAATAAGTGGGGGTAAGTATAGTTCTTCCTTACGGCGTTGGACCGTCTTGCCTTCCTTTATATAGCAACTGATCAGAGATTTTCGCAACCAGAGATGCGTGATCTTCGCCGCCTGCTAAAGTATTTACGACCTCACTGGCCAATCTTCTTACTGGCTACTTTGGCGATGCTGCTCGTGGGTGTACTCGAGAGCGCCATCGGCGGATTGATAGTGCCTATCCTCGATCAGGCCTTTGTTCAGGGCGTTGGCCAGCGTACCTCCACAATTTTCGGTCTGCAACGTTTAATCCCCGAAGCACCGCTGGAAGCGTGGAAAATGATCTCGATTTTGCTGATCGTTTTCACCGTGGCCAAGGGGTTTGCCGAGTACTTGTCGACGTATCTCATGGCGCGTATCGGGCAGGCGGCCGTACTCAAGTTGCGCCAGGATTTGTACAACCACTTACTGAAGCAGTCGGCCACATTTTTTGAACGGCATCGCACAAATTATCTCGTTTCACGTCTCGTATCGAGCGCCGCTGCGATCGAGGTGGCAGTCACCAGCACGATTCGCGACATGCTGCGCGAGAGTTTTACACTCATCGCTTTTCTCTCGGCATCTTTTTATTACAACTGGCGACTCACGCTCGGCGCACTCGCCATCGCGCCAGTCATCGCCGTTCTGACGGCGAAGTTTGGACGGGCGTTACGCAATCTGGCGCGAGAGAGTTTCGAAGGCAGCAAGGAACTCACTGACACTGCGCAGGAAGCATTGTCGAATCAGGGAATCGTAAAAGCGTACCGTGCCGAGGAGCGCGAATCGAAACGTTTTACTGAAGTTGCCAAAAGAATCGTGAGAGCAAATCTGCGCAGCGCTAAATTCGCCGGAGCTTCACCGCCGACAATCGAAATGATCGGAATTCTATCGGTCGTGTTGTTGCTGTTCTTTGGTCAGCGAGAAATCATGGCGGACCGGATGAATACGGCGCAGTTTGTGACGTTCCTCTTCTTTCTGTTTCGCAGTTACGATCCGATGCGTAAACTCTCGCGACTTCAGAACAGCATGGAACAGGCGCTCGCTGCCGCGCATCACGTGTGGGAAGTGATGGATGAGCACTCAACCATCAAAGAAAAAATTGGTGCCGGCGAATTGCCAACGCTGAATAAAGAGATCGAACTACGCAACGTTTCTTTTGGATATGGGAACGAGTCGCGCTCCGTCTTGCACGATGTGACGTTGAAGATTCCGGCAGGAAGCATGGTGGCTTTGGTAGGTGAGTCCGGCGGTGGAAAATCGACGTTGACTAAACTGCTTCCTCGTTTTCACGATCCGAGCGCGGGCGCTGTTTTTTGGGACGATGTCGACATCCGCGACGTGACGATCTCGAGTTTGAGAAAACAGATGGCGCTCGTCACGCAGGAAACCGTGCTCTTTAACGACACGGTTCGTCATAACATCGCCTACGGCAAGCCGGAAGCGACCGACGTCGAAATCGAAGAAGCGGCATTAATCGCTTTTGCGCACGACTTTATTCGCGAATTGCCCGATGGTTACGATACGATTGTGGGCGAGCGCGGCATCTTTCTTTCTGGCGGTCAACGCCAGCGTCTCGCCATCGCCCGGGCCATTCTGGTTAATGCGCCAGTGTTGATTCTGGATGAGGCGACCTCAGCACTGGACGCTGAATCGGAGCGTTTGGTACAGAGAGCACTCAGCAACCTGGTCCGAAATCGCACGACCCTTGTAATTGCCCACCGGTTATCAACCGTGCGCCGGGCAAATATGATTGTAGTAATGGAAGCGGGCCGCATCATTGAAACCGGAACCCACGCCGAATTGCTGGCCCAGGGCGGTCAATACAGGAAACTCTACGAACTTCAATTTGCGGACGAGGAAGAAGAACTGCTCGTCCAGAACTAAGAAGAACACATGAAATCAATGACCGGATACGGCAAGGCGATGGTGGCAGGCGACGACTTCTCTGTCTCCGTCGACCTCAAGACAGTCAACAACCGATTTCTCGATATCCACCTGCGAGTCGGTTCCGAGTTGGCCTCACTCGAGCCGTCGATCAAAAAACGGATCACGACGCGCTTGTCGCGCGGCCGCGTCGATGTGACAGTCAGTATGGAACGTGTGGCCCAGATCGCTTACGAGATAAATCGTCCGCTCATTGCCGGATACGTGAGTGCTTTGAAACAGATGCAGCAGGATTTTGATATCGGAGGAGAGCTGGACATCAACGTGATCGCGCGCATCCCAGGCGCAGTCCAGCCGGCGCGTAACGGTATCGATGAACGAATGATTGTCGCACTCGAGCAGGCATTGGACCAGGCATTGGACGAACTCGAGAGAATGCGCGAACAGGAAGGCGAGGCGCTCAAGAATGAACTTCGCGATCGCGTGCACAAAATCGAGTCTCTCGTTCCGGTGATCGAGGCGTCTGCGGCTGGTCTCGCTGATGCGTACCGGTTGCGGTTGCAAAAAAGAATTGGTGAACTTTTGAGCCGAGGCGGCGGCCAGGTGGTTGAAGTCGACCCGGTACGATTGGCCCAGGAGGTCGCTTATCTTGCCGATCGCAGTGATGTGAGTGAGGAGATGGTCCGGTTGCGCAGTCATCTATCGCAGTTTCAGGAAGCGCTCAATGCGCCGCGTGAAGCCGGTAAAATGCTCGACTTCCTGTTGCAGGAGCTCAATCGCGAGGCCAACACCACTCTTTCAAAATCCACGGACCTCGTTATCAAGGAAGCTGGTCTGGCGATCAAGGCGGAAGTAGAGAAACTTCGCGAACAGGTTCAGAATGTCGAGTAAAGTTAAAGAATTGCAAGTGGCCGGACCAGTGAATCATCCCGCTCCCAGAGGCACATTATTTGTGGTTAGTTCGCCGTCGGGCGGCGGCAAAGGCACGATTATCCGTCACGTGCTGGATGTTGTGGAGAATCTTAGCTATTCTGTCTCCTACACGACTCGCGCGCCGCGAACGAATGAGGTCGATGGCCGCGAGTATTTCTTTGTTAACCGCGAAACGTTTGAAGAGATGGTCGCCGCAGGCGAGTTTCTCGAATGGGCCTGCGTGCATGGAAATTTCTACGGCACGTCGCGGCGGCAGATTCTCGACGAGACCGCGACCGGCGCCGACATTATTCTCGAAGTCGACGTGCAGGGAGCTGCGAGCGTGCGGCAGTTGTTGATGGATACCGTCAGCATTTTTATTTTGCCGCCTTCGTTCAGCGTGTTGCGACAGCGCCTGATTGCACGAGGCACAGATCCACCTGAGCAACTCGCCCTCCGGATGCGTAACGCGCCTGAAGAGTTGAAACAGTACTCGGCGTTTGACTATGTGATTTTCAATGACGAGATCGAGCGAGCTACCGGTCAACTGGCGTCGATCATTTATGCCGAGCGCGCTCGGTGCATGCGCCAGGAAGGTCTGGTGCGACAAGTGATGCAGGATTTTGAAAGCAATCAATCATAGATTCATAAACTGAAGGAGCAATCCAGGTGCCAACACCAGATTTAGTTGACAGTGAAGTAGAAGAGACTGAAGCACGAGAAGTTGATTCGAAGTATCGTTTAATCATCCTCGCCGCAAAACGCAGCAAGCAATTGCAGCGTGGCGCGTCACCCAGAATCGAGATCGATCCTCAGAAACACAAACCAACGCGTATCGCGCTCGAAGAGGTCATGCGCGGCCGCGTGCATTTTGAGATCAAACCCGACGGTCAAAACCCGGCCACTTAATCCACAGATTGATCCACAGATACACAGATTGTTTTTACTGAATCCGTGAAATCCGTAAATTAATCTGCGTAATCTGTGGACTTACATTCCTTTGTAATCAGGACCGCCGCCGCCTTCTGGTGTTACCCAGTTGATGATCTGGTACGGGTCCATGATGTCGCAGGTCTTGCAGTGCACGCAGTTTGAGAAGTTGATCTGCAGGCGTCGCTTTCCGTTGCCACCGTCGTCAACCATCTCGTACACAGCCGCAGGGCAAAAGCGCTGGCAGGGATTGCCGTATTCCTCCGCGCATCTCGTCGAGCAGATATTCGTGTCGAGCACGTGCAGATGGACCGGCTGGTCCTCGTCGTGTCCGACAGCGGCGTGATAAACGTCAGTGACCTTGTTGAAAGTCAGTTTCCCGTCAAATCGTAAATCCTTGTAGCGCTGTTCCAACTTATCGCCGTGGTAACCATACGCTGACAACTTCTGCATCTCTTCGTGACCGGCAATACCGTGGTCACGATCAAAAATGCCCCACGCGCGTCCGCCGGTGAAATACTGCAAACCCGTATTGATCAACGCGAGCCAACGACCGTGCCGGAAACCCGAATGGAAATTTCGCACTTTACGCAGCTCCGGAATGATCCAGCTATCGTTTACCAGCTTTTCGTAACGTTGTAGTTGTTTAGCTGAATAATCCTTTGCGACGAGGGCTTCGTAAATGACTTCAGCCGCCAGCATGCCACTCTTGATCGCCGAATGAATTCCCTTCAGACGTTGCGGGTTAAGAAAACCGGCGCAGTCACCGGCAAGCAGAACGCCATCGGCGTACATACGCGGCATCGCGAAATATCCGCCGGCAGCCACGGTCTTCGCACCGTAACGAATCATCTTTCCGCCTTCAAGCAAACGCGCAATGTACGGATGAGTCTTGAAACGCTGAAACTCCGCGTGCGGATCGATTAAAGGATCTTTGTAATCAAGACCCGTCACATATCCGATATTGAGCACGCGATTCTGCATGCCGTAGATCCAGCCACCGCCATACGTCGCCGTATCAGATGGAAAGCCCAATGTGTGGGTGACGCGCCCGGCCGGATAGCGATCGTGCGGAAGCTCCCAGAGTTCCTTGACGCCGAGACTGTAAACTTGCGGATCGCATCCTTCATCAAGCCCCAAACGTTCGACAAGTTGCTTCGTGAGCGAACCACGTGGTCCCTCGCCCAGAACGGTGATCTTCGCACGTAGATCGACGCCGGGTTCGTAGTTCGGTTTGCGTTTTCCTTCCTTGTCGATGCCTTTATCGCCGGTGCGCACACCGAGCACCGCATCTTTCTCGTCGTAAAGCAGATCCGCGCCCGGAAACTCGGGGAAAATATTCACGCCGGCTTCTTCACACTTCTCTCCCAGCCACGCGGTCAAACGATTTAAAGAAACAATGTAGTAGCCGTGGTTCTTCAGTGGTGGCGGGGTGATCGGTGAACGCAACGCGAGTTTCGGAGTGAGATAAAGAAAGTGATCCTCATTCACCGGCGACTCGAGCGGTGCGCCCTGCGCTTCAAAATCAGGAATGAGTTCGCGCAGCGCTTTGGGATCCATCACGGCGCCGGACAAAATGTGCGAACCCACCGCCGAGCCCTTTTCGATCACCGCGATCTCGACGTCGCCGAGCGAGCCGTTTTGTTTGACCAATCGCGCGAGGTGAAGTGCGCCGCTCAAATTAGCCGGTCCGGCGCCCACAAACACAACATCAAAATCTAAAGTTTCGCGTTCCATATCCCCAAGATTACACAGATTTCACAGATTGGAGCAATCGGCGTAATCTGTGGTTATGGCGAACCATCTGATAAACGAAACGAGTCCTTATCTTTTGCAGCATGCCCACAATCCGGTTGACTGGTATCCGTGGGGCGAAGAGGCTTTTGAAAAAGCGCGAGCAGAGAACAAACCCGTTCTGCTGAGCATCGGCTACTCGGCCTGTCACTGGTGTCACGTGATGGCTCATGAGTCGTTTGAAGACGAAGAGATTGCGAAGTTGATGAACGAATATTTCGTAAACATCAAAGTCGATCGTGAGGAACGACCCGACCTGGACCAGATTTACATGAACGCAGTACAGATGATGACACATCATGGCGGTTGGCCCATGACGGTGTTTCTTACTCCCGACGCAGTTCCCTTCTATGGCGGAACCTATTTTCCGCCGCAGGATCGATACAACATGCCGGGCTTTCCGCGAGTGCTGATTGGTGTGGCGGAAGCCTATCGCGACAAGCAGGATGAAATCCGCGAAACCGGCGCATCACTAATCAATGAACTGCGACGACTGAGTGAAACAGGTGGTTCGGATCATCCGCTTGAGCCGGAATTACTGGACGCTGCTTATGTTGGAATGATCAGAAACCACGATTCAGTTAACGGCGGTTTTGGTGGTGCGCCGAAGTTTCCACCCGCGATGACGTTGGAGTTTCTGCTTCGGACGCACGTTCGCACCGGCAATCGTGAAGCGCTCGAGCTGGTCAGTTTTACATGCAAGAAAATGGCGGAAGGAGGCATCTACGACCAGCTTGGCGGCGGCTTCCATCGCTACTCGACCGATTCGAAGTGGCTCGTGCCGCACTTTGAAAAAATGCTTTACGACAATGCCCTGCTCTCACGGCTTTATCTCCACTATTTCCAGGTGAGCGAACAACGACAGGCACGAGAAACCGTTGAGGGAATTCTAGATTACGTCCTTCGCGAAATGACACACCCTGACGGCGGTTTTTATTCAACTCAGGACGCCGATTCGGAAGGTCATGAAGGAAAGTTTTTTGTCTGGGATTTCAACCAGATTCAAAAGACGTTGGGAGAGAAAGACGCCGCGATCTTTTGCTCGTATTACAACATCACCGAGGGCGGGAATTTTGAAGGCAAGAATATTCCCAATGTCACGCGTTCTGAAGAAGAAGTCGCGAAGGCACACGGAATATCCGAATCACAGCTAAGAGCTTTGTTGGCAGAGAGCCGACAGAAGCTTTTTGCGTTGCGCGAAACGAGAATCAAACCCGATCGCGATGAAAAAATACTGACTGCGTGGAATGGTCTAATGCTGGCGAGTTTTGCCGAAGCCGGCATCGTGCTCGGTCGTCCTGATTACACAAACGCCGCGCGCCGTAACGCCGAGTTTGTGCTCAAGAATCTGTATCGTGAGGGAGCGTTGTTGCGCACATGGAAAGATGGCCAGGCGAAGTTCAATGCTTACCTCGAAGACTACGCCTTCCTGAGTGAAGGATTGCTGACGTTGTTTGAAACTACCGGTGAGATCCGCTGGCTCAAAGAAGCGCTGGCGCTAGTCGATCGGATGATTGACGAATTCTGGGATAACGAGAGTGGCGGATTTTTCTTTACCGGTAAGAGTCATGAAAAATTGATCGTCCGCTCGAAAGATTATTTCGACAACGCCACGCCTTCAGGTAACTCGGTTGCCGCAATGGTGCTCGCCAGACTGGCGACGCTCACCGGTCGTGAAAATTATCGAAACATCGCAACTGCAGTGTTGCGGGAAATGGGCGATCAGGTTCGGCGATATCCATCAGGTTTTGGGTACGCACTGTCGGCCGTGGATTTTCTCGTCTCGACGCCGAAGGAAGTGGCAATAGTCGGCAACGACGCGGGCGACATTCAACCGCTGCTGGCGGAAACGTGGCGCAAATACCTTCCCAACAGGGTCGTGGCACCCGCCTTCGGTGATGTTTCCGAAGCCGCTGAAGTGACGCCGCTCCTCGAAAGTCGACCGCTCAGAAATAATTTGGCGACGGCGTATGTCTGCGAGCACTTCGCGTGTAAAGAGCCAGTGACGGAAGTAACCGCTTTGGCTGCACAACT
The DNA here is from genome assembly GCA_963708055.1 of uncultured Acidobacteriota bacterium. GTDB lineage: Bacteria > Acidobacteriota > Blastocatellia > Pyrinomonadales > Pyrinomonadaceae > PSRF01. The sequence continues at coordinate 7,123,230 of OY970193.1, forward strand.
TTAACCCCACTTAACTAATACTATGAATTAATAAGCGCCTCCGTGGAGTGCGGCGTCTTGTCGCCGCTTTGGTCCGAATGACGCTCCTCGATGACCAAAGCGGTGCCAAGGCACCGCACTCCACGGAGTAACCGCTTGAGGGTTTGCCTCAAAAGTCCGCTTTCAAAGACAAGAGAGTAGGCACAAAACAGCACAAACAGCGCAAATGATTAAAACCTTAAGGATTACCTTTACTGCTAAGAATTCATTTGTACTTTGTGTGCCTCTTTGTGGCCTTCAAGATGACTTTTGAGGCAAAGCCACCGCTTGACGGCAACCCGCTGTCAACGTTATATTTATCACCGTGCCAACACTGTTGGCACCTTGCCAAGCGAGATCATCACCTAAAACTTTCGTAAAAAACGTCTTCTGTTTTCGGAAGGATTGAAGCCCCAGCAATGCTGAAAACTAATTGGAGGAGCACCGTGCTCATGGCAGCTATTTCTGTCGTGAGCGCTATTTTGCTTTTGTCGGCGGTCGTCACCACCGTTGACTTGGCGCTTTTCACTGACGACGGCATTGGATCCTGGCTCCTGCTGACCCTCATCGCTATCGCCACGAGCCCGCTTACCGTTCGCGTCACCAGCACCGACGGCATCCTCAGAAGCCGAGAATCAATTGCCGATTCATTTGTGTTGCTCTCGGTAATGCTCTACGCAGTGCCGCCTTCAAACACAACTGGTCCCGCCGTATTACTTGCCGCCATCGTCGCGTTTGTCTCTACCTTTCGGATCGCGACCAATCGTGAAGTGCTTGTCAAAACGGGCATGGCGGTGGTTTCAACGTTCGTGGCCGCTTCATTTTATGGCGGACTTATTGAACTCTTCGCTTCGCCGGGTGAATTGCCGGGACAACGTGCACTTCCCTTAAACGTCTTTTTGATCCCGCTTTTAGTACTCGCCGCGCTGCAATACGCTTTGAGCACCATCACAACTGCCTGGTTCATCAGTTTCGAGGCCGGACGTTTCACCCTCGTTCCGACACCTGACACAGTTGTTTGGACGCTCACGACAAAACTCGCCGGTGCCGCATCAGCAGTGCTCTTTTACGCGGCTGTTCTGAACAAGAGCGTGGCGTACGGAGTATTGGGTTTACTCATCTCCTTACTCGTTTATCTGCTGTATCGGTTCAATGAACGCCGTCTTGAAGAGATTCGCCACGGCGAAGCGGAACGACGCCAGCATGCGGAGGAGATGGCTAATATCCACATGAACACCATTGAGTCGCTGGCAATCGCGATTGATGCGAAAGACCAGACGACTCACGGTCACGTGCGGCGCACACAGATCTACGCTCAGCAAATGGGAAAACTGTTGAACGTATCGGAATCGGAAATACGTGCGCTTCACGCTGGTGCTTTACTTCACGATATCGGCAAGCTCGCGGTGCCCGAGTACATCCTCAACAAACCAGGCAAACTCACCGAAGCAGAGTTTGCGAAGATGAAGATCCATCCAACAGTCGGTGGCGACATCCTCAAACGCGTCAACTTCCCTTACCCGGTAGAAGACATCGTTCGTTATCACCACGAGAAGTGGGACGGCAGTGGTTATCCAAAAGGCCTCAAGGGCGAAGGGATTCCACTCGTCGCCCGCATTATTTCGGTAGTTGATTTTTATGATGCTACGCGTTGCGATCGTCCGTATCGCAAAGGCATGAAGCGCGAGGAGTCCCTTGCGTTGCTGCGCAGCATGGTTGGAAGCGCGTTCGATCCGCGAGTGGTTGAGATGTTTATCAAGCACGTCGAAGAATTTGATCGAATGATCGATGCGCAGGACATCAGAGAGCAGGTTGCTTCTTCACCAGCGTTCGACAATCAAACCACGACCAAACCTGATGCGGGCCTGGCGCCGGATATCCTCGGTGTGGCTGAAGAAAGCTCGCCATTCAGATCCATTAGTGAAGCACAACGCGAAGTATTTGCACTTCACGAAATTGCGCAAACTATCGGTTCGTCACTCAATCTCAGCGATACGGTGACGCTAATCGCGAACAAGTTACGCGCGATTGTTCCGTTTGACACCTGTGTGATCTACCTGGTTGACGATCCATCCGGCAAAGCGATTGCCGCGCACGTGGTGGGCGAGGAAGTTGAACTATTCAAACGCCGTCGCATCAACATCGGCGACGGTGTTACCGGCTGGGTGATCGCAAACTCGCGTTCGATGTGTAATGCCTCGGCGGATCTCGACATGGTCGGAGTTCCTGACGACGTCGTGAAGCGTTTTCGTGGCGTGCTGGTTTCGCCTTTGCAGCGTGAGGATGGTGCTTTCGGTGCCATCTCGCTTTATTCACAAAGTCGAACTTCGTATTCAACGGAGCATGTGCGTCTGCTGGAGTCAGTTTGCCAGCACGCCTCAAGCGCGCTCAACAATGCGTTGACGTACGAGAAGACGCGCGAGAGCGCTTTGATCGATCCCCTGACGGAGCTGCCGAATGCGCGTGGCTTCTACATGATGCTCGAACAGCGAATCGCCGAATGCCAGCGCATGAATAAAGAACCGCTGTCGGTCGTTTGCATGGACATTGACGACTTCAAAGTAGTTAATGACCAGTATGGCCATTCGATTGGCGATCGACTGCTGGCGAGCGTCGCGGGAGTAGTACGCAGTGAATTGCGACAGATGGATATCCTGACGCGATATGCCGGTGACGAGTTTGTAGCAATCATGCCGATGGCGTCCGGCAAAATGGCAGTCTCAATCAGCGAAAGAATGCGAAACGCCGTGGAAGAACAATTATTCTCAGTGCGCCCGGGCACGATGGTTGGCCTCGGGGTCAGCCTCGGCGTCGCCTGTTTCCCGGATGACGGTGAAACCAGTGAAGAGCTACTGAGCGCTGCCGCACGCCGCATGCAACACGATAAGAACGCACGCAAAACCGTCCTCACCGTCGCGAGCGCCGGCGTCAGCTCGATCGACATGATGACTTAACACGGATTTAAGCGGATACAACAGGCGGATTAGCACTGATCAGATCTCTCAATCCCGTTTGTGATCTGATCCGTGTTGATCCGTGCAGTTGCTCCGCGTAGATCTGTGGCCTATAATCCGACCTTTTATGAGCAAACAAACAGCCGCACCACCTTCAGCCGCAAAAGCCGAAGAGCAGCAGGGCTCTACCGGCGTGATGGATGCACCCCCAAACGTTGATCCAAAACTACTTAAGCAGGAACGAGACGAAGCCAAGGAACGACAAAAGGAACGTCTCAGCCGGCTCAACCCCGACGAACTGATCGAACTCTATCGCCAGATGGTGTTAATCCGCCGTTTCGAAGAGAAATCGGCGGAGGCTTACGTGGCCGGAAAGATTGGTGGCTTCTGTCACCTGTACATCGGCCAGGAAGCTGTCGGCGTCGGCGCACTTTCCGCGATCAGGAAAGATGATTACGTTCTTGCAAGCTACCGTGAACATGGACTGGCGCTCGCCAAGGGCATGACGTCGCGATCAGTCATGGCCGAGTTATTCGGCAAAGCCACGGGCTGCTCCAAGGGTAAGGGCGGCTCGATGCACATGTTTGACAAGAGCCTCGGCTTTCTCGGCGGCCATGCAATCGTCGGCGGCCAGATTCCGTTAGCCACGGGCACCGCATTCGCCACCAAATACCAGGGCACGGACCAGGTCACACTCTGTTTCTTTGGCGAAGCCGCGGTGAATCAGGGCGCGTTCCATGAGTCGCTGAACATGGCCCAACTCTGGAAACTGCCTTGCATCTACATCTGCGAGAACAATCAGTACGGCATGGGCACTTCCCTCGCCCGCGCGATGTCGTTGCGCGATATCGCTCAGAAAGCATGCGCTTACGAGATGGCGGCCGAGTTTGTTGATGGCATGGACGTGCTGGCCGTTCGCGAAGCAACGATGCGTGCTGTAGCTCGCGCTCGCAAAGATTACCTGCCGACGCTCTTGGAGATTCGCACCTACCGGTTCATGGGCCATTCAATGTCTGATCCGGGTAACTATCGCACCCGCGCCGAGATCGAGAAGTATCAGGAACGCGATCCGATCAAACTCTTCACCGCCAGTTTGCTTGAGGAGAAGATCGTTGACGAAAAAACCTTTGCCGAGATCGATCGCAAGGTGATGGAAGAAGTTGAGGATTCGCTGCGTTTTGCTGAAGAGAGTCCTTTGCCGGATCCTGCAGAGCTCTATACCGACGTTTATGCCACCCCGATCGAACCGGGCCGCAAATAGAACCGCTTAATCATGTCGACACTTACAATCCGCGAAGCACTAAATCAAGCTATCCGTGAAGAGTTGGCCCGCGATGAATCAGTTTTCCTCATGGGTGAGGAAGTGGCCCAATACGACGGCGCTTACAAAGTTACTAAAGGTCTACTGGCTGAATTTGGCGCCAAGCGAGTGATTGATACGCCAATCACCGAACTTGGATTTGCCGGATTAGGCGTAGGCGCAGCGATGGTCGGACTCAGACCGATCGTCGAGTTCATGACTTTTAACTTCTCGATTCTCGCCACCGATCAGATCATCAACTCCGCCGCCAAAATGCTGTACATGTCGGGTGGCCAGTTCAAGATTCCGATTGTGTTTCGCGGTCCGGGTGGTTCGGCGTTTCAGGTTTCATCGCAGCACTCGCAAGCTATGGAATCGTGGTACGCATACTTTCCTGGAATTAAAGTCGTCATGCCGTCAACACCGGCCGATGCGAAGGGCCTTTTGAAGTCGGCCATTCGCGACGACGATCCGGTGATCTTTATCGAACAGGAACGAATGTACGGCAACAAAGGGGAAGTGCCGGACGATCCTGATTTCACGATTCCACTCGGTGTCGCCGACGTCAAACGTGAAGGAACTGACGTAACGATCGTCGCGCGTTCGTTAACAGTGCCGCTGGCGTTGAAAGCCGCTGACGCGTTACAGGAACAAGGCGTTTCGTGTGAAGTGATCGACCCGCGAACGATCCGGCCGCTTGATATCGGCACAATCATCGAGTCAGTGAAGAAAACAAATCGAGTGGTGGTGGCCGAGGAATCGCACCCGATTTGCGGCGTAGGCGCCGAGATCAGCACGCAGATCATGGAGCGCGCGTTTGATTATCTAGATGCTCCGGTGAAACGTGTTTCGGGCGTGGACGTGCCGATGCCGTATGCGAAGAACCTCGAGCAGCTCGCGATTCCCGATGTGGATCGCATCGTCGCCGCTGTTCGCGAAGTGGCCTATTTGGATTAACAGACCGTAGCTCAGAACAAACGGATTAGACCGATAAGGAACGCCGAATGGCAACGAAGGTAATCATGCCGAAGCTCTCCCCGACCATGGAGGAGGGCCAGATCTCGCGTTGGTTGAAAAAAGAGGGAGACAAGGTCTCCATGGGTGAGCCGCTCGCCGAAATCGACACTGATAAGGCGACGATGGAAATGCAGGCGCTCGCAAACGGCGTGTTGCGCAAGATCGTGATTAACGAGGGTCAATCGGCGCCGTTGGGACAGCTAATCGCTGTGATTGGTGAGCCTGACGAAGACATCGCGTCTTTACTGTCTGGCGCTCCGCCGGCGAAACAGCCTGAGCAGAAGAAGGCTGAAACCGAAAAAGCTCCTGAGCCGCCACCTGCGCCACCCCAACCCGAAGCTAAAGCCCCTGCTCCAGCGCCAGCGCCACGCGCAGTGGATAACGGTCGCCAACCTCAACCGGCGGCTTCCGATTCCGGGCGCATGATCGTTTCACCCCTGGCCGCACGTATGGCGGCTGAAGCGGGTATCGATCTGAAGACTCTGCAAGGCAGTGGACCAGGCGGTCGCATTATCAAACGAGACATCGAAGCCGCACTTAGCCAGCCAAAACCGGAAGCGGCTGCGCCGGCGCGAGCTTTTGAGACCGGACAGTTTGGAGCTTCAGCTTATCGTGACGAACCGGCCAGCGAGATTCGAAAAGTCATTGCCAGACGACTGGTCACCTCGATCGGTCCGGTGCCGCATTTCTTCCTGACGACTGAGATCGAAATGGATCGCGCGGCGGAAATGCGAAAAGGCATCAACGCGCTCGATCCGGATCTGAAGATCAGTATCAACGACATCATCATTAAAGTGGCGGCGGCAGCTTTAGTTCAACATCCGGCAGTTAACGCGTCGTTTCAGGAAAAATTCATCCGTTATTACAAACACGCCGACGTCGGTGTGGCGGTAGCGATTGAAGATGGATTGATTACGCCGGTGGTTCGCGCGGCCGATCAAAAGTCACTCAGCCAGATCGCGGGCGAAGTGCGCGAGCTGGCAGAGCGAGCGCGGACGCGAAAGCTGAAACCCGAAGAATATACGGGTGCGACCTTCTCGATCAGTAATCTCGGGATGTTTGGAATTGATGAGTTCACGGCAGTCATCAATCCACCTGAAGGCGCAATTCTCGCCGTCGGGGCAATGACCGCAAAGCCGGTTGTTCGTGATAACGAGATAGTGATCAGGCAGATGATGCGCGTGACGATGTCATGCGATCACCGCGTCATCGACGGCGCCACGGGGGCGAAGTTCCTGCAGACCTTCAAGAAGATCCTCGAGAATCCGCTCTATCTAGTAGTGTGATCCGGGCACCAAAGGCACATAAAACACAAAAATTTCTTTGTGTTTTATGTGCCTTTGTGTGACTAAAAACTAGGCAGCACGCACTGTTTCGCGTTTAAAGCAGCTGAGAATCTCCTCAGCGTCCAGCGTGTCGCGTTCCATCAACAACTCCACCAGACGTCCAATCGATTCTCTTTCCGCCGTCACGATCGCGCAGGCGCGTTCGAGCTGTTCGTTAATCAACTCGGTGGTGGCTTCTTCAACCTTGTCGAGCAGGCTCTGGCTGCGCTGTAGATCCGGATTACCGAGATGAATCGGTCCCAGGCGGCTCATGCCAAACTCGCTGACCATCGCTCGCGCAATCTCCACTGCTCGTTCGATGTCGTTTGAAGCCCCGGCAGTCATCGTCGAGAGCAGCACCTGCTCCGCCGCACGCCCACCCAGCAGCAACGCAATCTGATCCTCAAGATATTCGCGCTTCTTCATGAACCGATCGCGTTCAGGCAGTGACTGCGTCACACCCAAAGCACGCCCGCGCGGCAGGATCGATACCTTGTGAATCGGATCGCCGTTCTCGACCACGAGCCCAACGGCCACGTGACCTGCTTCATGAACCGCGGTCGCATAACGCTCGTCGTCGTCCATCATGAAGCCTTGCCGTTCAGCACCCATCAATATTCGATCGCGTGCAAACTCGACGTGTTTACGGCTAATGGCCGCAGCGTCATCGCGTGTCGCGGCTATTGCGGCTTCGTTCATGAGATTAGCGAGTTCTGCGCCGGAGAAACCCGGTGTGCCTCGCGCGATCCACGTCAGATCCAAACCTTCTTCCAGTTTGAGATTCCGTGAATGAACGTTAAGAATCGCTTCACGTCCGTTGACGTCAGCGAGATTAACGGCGATCTCCCGATCAAAACGTCCCGGTCTGGTTAGCGCTTTGTCGAGGATGTCAGGCCGGTTGGTTGAAGCGATAACCACAACCGAGCTCGACTGATCAAAACCATCCATTTCGACCAGCAACTGGTTGAGTGTTTGATCCTGATCGGCTGAAGCGGAATCACCACCGCGACCACGCTGTCGCCCGAGGGCGTCGATCTCATCGATAAAGATGATGCACGGCGAAAGTTTTCTTCCTTTTGCAAACAGATGTCGTACGCGTGCAGCGCCCAGCCCGGCGAACTTCTCCTGAAAACTCGAACCCGACGCAGCCAGAAACGCAACGCCGGCTTCTTTCGCCGCCGCGCGGGCCAGCAACGTCTTGCCGGTTCCCGGCGGTCCGTAAAGCAAAATGCCGCGTGGGACACGCCCACCAAGCCGATCGAATTTTTCCGGATTGCGCAGAAACTCGATCGTCTCCGTCAACTCAGCCCGAGCTTCGTCTACGCCGGCAACGTCATCGAAACCAACATCCTGTTTGCCGCTGTGATTCTCTAACTCAAAATTTCCGCGTCCGCTCATGCTCGAATAAACTCGCCAACCGGCAAATCCAATGAGTCCGAGCGTAAGTATCGGCAACAGCCAGCTCACGACATTCGACACGACTCCAGGCTGCACTGGTCGAAACTCAACCGGAACATTGTTCTTCCGGAAAAGTTGGACAACCTCGTGTTGCGTGCTTTCACCCGTGACCGTTGCCTCCTGGATGGAGCCATCAGTTTTGGTCACAGTGATTCTCTCGCCTTCAACGGCGAGCGAAGTTGCACCCGCAGTTTCAGCCAACGAGTAGAGTTGCGAGTAATTGATCTTTTGTACCTGCGGCTGTTGTCGCTGATAGCTGACAATGATAGCCGTTACGATAACGCATAAAGTAAAGATTGCCAGGCCTACAACGGCGACTCTGCGCGTCCTCACAGAGACCCGCGGCGTGGGGGTGGGCATACAAAACCTCCAAAACGACCGGCGAAGTGAACCTCCGGCCAGCCAGTCAAAAGATAAAAATCAAAAGAATCGGGGTCGAAAGCGACGGAACACCAGGAAGGGACCGCACGCGAAAACCGAGACAGGCTCTATAAAACACCGAAGCGCCCGACAGTGCGAACGCTTGTGTCACTTTAACAGTGACGAATATGTGAAGTCCAGAACAAGTTCGTGAAACTTTACCTAGAGCCACCGAAAAACACAGATGGTTTCAAACATGATTAGAGTTGTATCTGTAACAAACTATGATTCTCACCCTCACTCAATGACACGTTTCAATACGCTCCATCAAAGTAAGCCCTCCAAAATCCAATAAAACTGAAACGGCACACTCGTTGCAAAATCGAAATGCGTTGCTTTTGTACCAACGAAAACGGCGTGGTTGACAAAAGGAGGGACGAAACAAATGCTTTGGACGATTTTTGTTATTTTGCTGGTGTTGTGGTTACTCGGCGTGGTCAGTAGCTACACGGTTGGTGGGTTTATTCATCTATTGTTGGTTTTAGCGCTGGTGGTGCTGCTTATCAACATAATCGGAGGTCGTCGGCCAGTGATCTAGGCAAACTGCACACTGTTTGCCCTGCTCGACGCCCGACATCTTTGACAGTCTGTAAAAAGACGGCCAGCAACAACAGTGTCGGGCGTCTATGGAATCAGGCTAGTGGTAGATCAAGCACACGAATGATTCGCCCTACTGGATAAAGATTCATTTGCGGATCCCAGTAGGGTGAACGTTTGTAAAAGAACCGCAAGCGAGCTGAAGGACTGGCGGCAAACTGCGGATCCTGAGCTAGTAGTCGCTCAAACTCCTGCTTTAATTCGGGATCGTTTGCCATCATCTCGCGTGCGAGCGCTTCGAGCACGTAGTGTTCGGCGTATTCCTTCTCTTCAAAAATTGCGTTAAAGAAACCCCAATGAGCGAGGGAGTCGGGCGCTTCGGGTTCGAGCATATTCAGAACCACCCGGCCGCATACCTGCGATACCGGTACTACAACTGAACCCGGAGGAAACACTCGCGTTTCGGTTGTGGGTTCAACGTCAAAGCGCGGCATGTGTCTGCCTTCGAATGGATTCGCCGGCCAGTTCACGTTCGTAAATTTATAGCTCTCGACTTCGATCGGAACAAAGTCGGCGAGCGTTTTCATCTTTACCCCGTGCACTTTCAACAGCGCAATCACTTCACTCCATTGCGCGGGCACGATGTAATTAAGCGGTGGCGCAACCGTACGCGTAGTTCGCAGCGTTTGATACATCGGCACAGTTAAATCGAGCGGCTCACGACCGTAGATCACGCGCAGATCTCCTGAAACTTCGCTCTGCTCTGTTTCATAACTGAACGCTTTCAACTCAAACGGCGTGACATCGTCAGTGAGTTCGAAATCAAGCGGAAAGCGCGCATCGGGATCGTAAACTTTCCCTACTGCAACTGTTCGAGCATCGGCTTCGCGTCCAATCTGTCGCAACCGTTCGGGATCGCGATTGACTTCGGTCAACGCTGCACGCAGGAAATCGTAAGTTCCGATTACACGCGAGCGATAGTCTTTGATCATGTGGGTTTCGATCAAAATGCCGGGTCGATTTCGCAGTGGGACGTAGCCGGTTGAGAAACGCGGTGAACCGTTAAAATCTCTTGTGCCCAACTCGAGATTACGGTTGTCGATAAACTCGAGATACCAGGAGATAACATTGCCGGCGGCGGCTGTTGCAGGCGCGACTTTGCCGCCAAACACGTCTCGCTCCCATTCGAGCACAGCGCTGTCGACGCCGTCGTGATGTTCGTGGTGATAAGTGATATTGCAACGGTAATCAGCGCCATCAGTGACGTGACAATCGATAAAGAGATCCGGTTGCCAGGTGTTCCAGAGATTCAGCCAGGCACGGGTTTCCGGTGTATCGGCTTTCAGATAATCGCGATTGAGATTTTGATAAGTGCTGGTGGTGCGCCAGCCCATGTCAGTTGGGCCATTCTGATTGATGCGATTGTAAGGACTCGATCGTTCATGACCGTCAGTGTTGTAGATCGGGATAAACAGTAACACGACATTGTTGAGAATACCGGTGACCGTTTGCGTGATTGCCATGTCGCGAAGTAACGCAAACCCCGCGTCTTTGCCGTCAGGCTCGCCCGAGTGGATACAGGCTTGGATCAACACTACCGCTTTTTGTTCTGCTTTCGCGGCTGCGGGCGTGAAGGTGCCTGTTTCCGAGGCAATAATCAGCGGTAATTCCCTACCCTGGCCACTGAAACCAAAGCTCTCGTAGTCGATGATTGACGAGGCGTGAGCGAGACGACGAGCGAAGGCTACAGTCTCGGAATAGTTGGGTGTTTCGCGATAGTCGGTTGCTTCAGCGGGCGTGCGCCATTCAGGGGGTATCGTCATAGAAGATGATCCAGATGGTTAAAGTTGAGAGGTCGAGCTTCATAAAGATTTACAAGATAAAGACAAGATTATCAAGATAGAGCTAATCAGCGAACGATTCACTAAACATCCTGTTAATCTTGTTCCTTATCTTGTAAATCATTATGAAGCTGAGTCTTTCAATCCGGTCTTGCATGAACGGCACTCTGATCGCCGTCGCGCATTCAGAGTGCCGCATGATGAACAGCGAATATACATCGTATTCGCAAACCAACTCGTGATGAACGCACTAACGCCGAGTATCAATACGAGTACGGCGGCGTTCAGGAGGAAATCCTTCAAACTCTAACGAGTCTCCACTTCTTTTGGACTGCGTGTCTGCCCGCGTTCATACCCGTCCTGAAACGGTCTGTCAAGCACAGTCCCGGCATAGGCTGTTCGTAAGTCGTCTTCGACCTCAGTATAAGCTTTGCCACGGCGTTGCGGATGAAGGGCCGCCTGGTAGCCGCGACGATAACTCGGTTCATCACGATCAAAATCTCGGTCGCCTTGATGGTAGTAGGCGCGCTCGCCTGCTCTCAACTCCTGCCACCAGTTTTCACGCAACTCATCAAGATCTTCAGCACCGGCATGACCCATTACTTCCGCGGCATCGTCGGCCTGATCGCCTTCTTCCGCGTATGCAATCACGACCGAATATCCGTGACGCAGTGCGTCTTCGTACAGATAAATGTCTTCGTGCGCTACGCCCTCACCGAGTTCCTCCTCAACCGTGTCGCCCACGGCCGATCCGGCTGCGGCGCCTACGATACCGAGTAAACCGGCGCCGACCATACCAAACGCGAGCAATGGTCCAATACCCGGCACCACGAGGCTCGCCACCGCTAAACCCGCTGTGGCCCCACCTGCCGCACCCATTGCACCGCCGACAGCCGCACCCATTGCGCGGCCCATCCCCGGATTTTCGGTGTCGGTGACCGGCACGCCTGCCTCAAGTCGTTCCGATGAGCCGCCTGGCCTCACAATTCCTAATCTTTTTTCCGGTATACCAAGACTTCTTAACTGGTTAACAGCGTTTTCCGCGCTATTTTGTGATTTGAATACTCCGGTAACTACCTGCATCGTTTTTCCTCCCTGTTTGAATCGAACACTTTCTGAAGGCGAGTGACATTCCGCCAACCCGCTGAGAAAGTGAATGACACAAATCGTTGAGGAATTCCGCAAAGCTATGTTAGAGTCAAACCTGCGATCCACTAATAAACACGAGGCTTAATAGCGGATGTTCGACATCGTAGATAAACACTGGCCTATGTCCGAGGGCGACGGAAAGGCGACTCGCAAGAAGCGCCCGCGCATACTTGCGATCACTACTGACTGTTGTACCGGCTGTTCCGGATCACCGGCTTGCATCGAGTACTGCCCAATCGAAGCTTGCATGTTCTGGGTGCCCGATGAAGATCACCCTCCGTTTGGGCGTATCGAAGTGGATCCGTACCTCTGCATTGGCTGCCAGAAGTGCACGAGCAAAGGACCTGACGGCGCGTTTCTCGATGGTTGTCCCTGGGATGCGATCGAGATGGTGCCGACTGACGACTGGGAAGCGGTTCACGGCATCACGCTTCCGGATGCTCCACCTGCGCCACCCGCATAGATTTTCAGCCACAGATTACGCGGATTAACACGGATCTGAATTCATTTATTCTTATTCAGATCCGTGTTTATCTGTGTAGATCTGTGGCTAATTGACTTTGCAGTGAAGCCTGCTTGTTCCTTGATTTTTCCTGAGGTCTCATTAGAGTTTTCGTAACTCTGTATCAGCGGCAAATCCTCTGCTGTTCCCACAATCGCTAACGCCCGCAACGCTTCCCAAACGCTGTCTTCATCCGAATTAAGGCTGAACATATCCTCGTCTCGTGAGACTTGCGATCCGTTTGGTTTGAAGACCTTGTTGATGCGTCCCGGCAACGGAGATCGAAACCCCACAGCATTCCCATCAGTTCCCTGAATTCGAGCCAGCAATCCGTGGCGCGACACGGTGGAGCCCTCGTGCATGTTACTCGCCACAGTTCCATCGACCGGCGCTTTCAAAATATATGGCTTGAGTACTGAAATAAGTTCTGCGCGGCCACTACTGTCGTCAAATCTGACCAGCGCCAAAGCCGCATTGCGACGTACGATAGGTTCCTGATCCTGGAGCAACTTCAGCAGTGTGTTGTGAAACTCCTGCGACTTATTGTCGAATCCCATCAGCCATGCAACTGTCAGGCGGAACTCCGTTTCAGGATTGCCACTGAGCGTGATTATCTGCGGATACCAGTTCTTCGCGTTGGCGTCGCCGCGTTCGATGCGGTGTTGAATCTGGAGCAAAGCGTGTTGCACGTGGCGCGGATTCTTTTCGTCGGCGAGATACTTCGAAATATCCGCATCCGACAACTCACGTCCAAACCACGAGAAGTACCAGGCCAGGAAACATGCGGCTACAAACAGGGCTGCGAGGAGCAACATCGGACCAGTGCCGGGCGCACGTCTGCGCACCACTGCCTCTGGTAATTCCGTTTGCTTCTCAACGTTAGACATTGACGAAAACTCAGGAAGGATAAATCTGGTAAAGCATAAGATAAACGATCACGCCCGTGACGCACACGTAGAGCCAGAGCGGCAAAGTGATGCGAGCAATGCGACGATGTCGCATGAAGTCTCCACGAAAAGCGCGATAGAAGGTCAGCACCACGAGCGGAACTATCACGATCGCCAGGATCGTGTGGCTCAAAAGGATCGTGAAGTAGATCGGGCGCACAATGCCGGTGCCCTGAAAACGCGTGGCGCCATGATTGAAGTGATAGATGAGATAGGACGTCAGAAAAACCAGCGACACCGCGAGCGCAGCGATCTGGCAGGCCCGGTGCGCGGCTACATTTCGAGATCGAATAAAAGTGTAGCCGGTTAACAGGAGAATCGCGCTTGTGCCGTTCAAACAAGCATTGAGATGTGGCAGATAGGGGATGTATTCAGACATAGCCACAACAAAGCACAAATAGACTAGACGGCATTAGGTGTCTTTTGAGCCTCTTTGTGACTATCAATCTGGGAGACGATGGCGCGCACATCAGGCGGCACTGCACGGCCTTTAGCATCAAGCAATGGAGGCGGCGCCTGTGATCGGATTTGGCCCCAATCCCCACCACCTGCCGCCACCGCTACCGGCTTTTTCACACCCGGAATAGGCAAGCGTCCTTCAGAGTAAAGGTAAAGCAGCGGATTAACGCCAAACACCAGCGCCATCACCAGGCTTACAGTAATGATGAAAAGATTGTCGGTGGTGAAAAAATCGCCCGAGGCAATAACGCTCACAACCGCCATGGCGAGAAAAGCGATAGCGATCAGAATGCAAAAGATGTTTAGTAGTCCGAGTTCTTTGCGCATCAGATTGATCTAGTGTTTGGCTTTGCCGGCCGGCTTCTTTCGTTCACCCATCTCTTCATACCCGCAACGTTCGCATTGCCAGATCGGAAAAGAGCCAGTGGGATCATTGCCCGACTGATAAACAGCGCGATTGGATGGAATAATCTTCCCGCCACACTGCGGGCAAACACGCCCTCGCGTCGTGCGTTTCTCGACATCGAGCGCTAAGGGATTGTCACTACTCATACATTTTTAGCCACAGATTACACGGATGAACACGGATAGTGTTTTCTGATCTGTTTAATCCGTGTTATCCGTGGCTCTAAATTTTCTCAACGCGATAAAGATCGAACAGAAGATCGTGACAGGTGGCACTAAAAGCACTAAAACACCGATATTGAAATTACGAATAAACCTCGAATTGGTAGCGCTGGTCAGGGCCGCCCGACACATCGAACACTGCGCCTCGGCATAGGTGTTTGCCAGCAGCAAAACCGCCACTGCCATAACAACCAAAACCAAAACTCGCCGCCAACCCAAGGGCATTACGGTTCCTCCAACGGCGCCGGGGCGACAGGTGGCGTTTCCTTAAACTGGGGTCGCAGCCCCTGCGAGCGAAAACTATCCGGGAAAAACACAAACAAAAGAATAATACAAATCACCAGCATCGGCACGAGCGTGAGAATCAAACTCAAACGCTCAAACTTCAAGTGCATGAAATACGCGATGATCAGCGCTGCTTTGATAATCGAAAGCCCCAGCAGCGTAATCAACATCAGCGTCACCGACATCGGTTTGTAAGCCAGGAAAATCTCCACCAGCGTTAGGACTACCAACCAGATCCAGATCGAGATGAACAGCTTGTTACTGCCGGCGAAATGTTCTTCTGCATGTGCGTGTCCAGTCATTTTCGTTTCTCCTCTCTGGTGGTTTAGTGCGGAGCCAGATGATGGCCCATGTCAACCGACATGATGTAGATCAACGGGAACACAAACATCCAGACGAGGTCTACGAAGTGCCAGTACAAACCGCTGATCTCGATGTCTTCATGATTCAGTTTGTTGACTCGCAATGCGACCACGAGCAGGTAGATGATGCCGGAAGCAACGTGAAACATGTGCAACCCGGTAATGGTAAAGAAAGTGGCGCCGAACAGCGGTGACGGCGGCACACCGTCAGCAGTGGTAAACGCCTTGACCCAGTTCTCAGGCAGATAAAACGGCTGCAGCCCCTGGTGCATCAGGTGTTGCCACTCGATCAAGTGGAGCACGACAAACGCAGTGCCAAAAACGATAGTGGCCAGAATCCATTTCCGCGCTTTTGCCTTATCGCCTTTGCTCGACGCCGACACGCCAAACACCATCGTCAAACTCGACGAGAGCAGGCAGAAGGTCATCACCGAAGAAAAGACGATGCTCGGATAAAAAGGAAATGGCGTTGGCCAAACGTTTGATGCGCGCAGATAGCTGTAGCCTATGAGTAACGCTGAAAACGTCAGCGAGTCGGAAACGATAAACAGCCACATCCCCAACTTGCGATGGCCCACACGATAAGGAAAGGCGCCGCCTTCCCAGTCCACTGCCGGAAAATGTCCCGTCCGTGCTTCAGTGCTCACCCGTCACCTCCAGAGGAATAGCAGTAGGAATAGGTAGATCCAAAGAGCGTCCATGAAATGCCAGTACATCGAAACTGCATCGGCGCTCGCTTGCCGTTTTCCAATCAGGCGTGGTTCGTCCAGTTGCCGTTTGGAACGCCGCCACAGGAAAGCGAGCATTAGTACTCCGCCAAACAGGTGCACGGCATGTGTACCCGTCAACAGAAAAAAGAAAGAGCTATGCGGATGACTCGAGAGATAGATGCCCTGTTGGGCCAGCTGCCGCCACGCAAACAACTGCGTTCCCAGAAAGCCGAGGCCAAATACTCCCGTCAACAACAGAAATCTCGAGTAACCGTCAAACAAACCCTGTTTGTGTTTTCGCCGGGCGAGTTCAACCGTAAAACTGCTGATCAGCAGCAACACGGTGCTGGCAATCATCACTCGTGGAACGGCAATCGGCAGCCAGTCGTTCATCACGCCTGAGCGCACCACATACGCGCTACTGAGCGAAGTAAACAACATCGCGATCGACGCGAGCGCCACCAGCATCCCGATGCGATAACGGTTCCCGGGGAATTCTGTTTTGACTGCTACGTTCATTTATCTTTTAGCCACGGATAACACGGATTTCTTTACTTAAAAATCAGCAACAAAAAAAATAACCAGATCCAAATACCGTCCATCGTATGCCAGTAAAGCCCAGCGACTGCGGTCCACGTCAGGTTCTTCTCGGCATGCAACGGCCACGTCGACTTTAGTTTCCGGATCACCAGGTACAACACCAGGCCGAGTCCACCAATCAGGTGCGCACCGTGCAAGGCCGTTGCCAGGTAGAAAAACGTGCTCCGCGGATGCCCGGCGAAATAAACGCCGGCATTGGCAAGTTCACGCCATCCGATGAACTGCGACACGAGAAAGCCCGCGCCCAGTCCGAGTGTTAACAACAACCACCGGAGGTACCCGTGTTGCCGATCCTGCTGCAAAGATCTCTTGGCCGCATGAAACGTCACGCTGCTGATCAATATCAGCGCGGTACTGACGAGAAACATGCGCGGCATCGTTACCGGACGCCGTTGTTCCTCTGACGCCATGATGTAAACACTCGAAAGAGCGGCAAACATCATGATGATGGCGGCCAGCAGGATCCACATCGTGAGCCGGTAGGCGGCTGGTGAAAACTTTCGTTTCGCTCCGTCGCCGCCATGCCATCCATTCCCGCCTGGCTTCTTACCGTTCGGTCCGGGAAACTTCCCTCCGGAACCAATCCCCTTGCGCGTTACTTTCTTAGTGCTTGTGACCATTGT
This sequence comes from uncultured Acidobacteriota bacterium, assembly GCA_963708055.1. Lineage (GTDB taxonomy): Bacteria > Acidobacteriota > Blastocatellia > Pyrinomonadales > Pyrinomonadaceae > PSRF01. The sequence continues at coordinate 7,140,364 of OY970193.1, forward strand.
GGCCATCACTTGGTACTTCGGCCGATACATCGGTCTGCATTACAAAATCATTTGGTGCTCCCGGAACTGCAAATTCATAAGGTCCGTGGTAAACGGTCGGCAACACGCCGGCAAAATTATCGTGCGGCGGCGGCGTTGCCGTGGTCCACTCGAGGGTGGTTGCTTCCCACGGATTGTCATTAGCTTTTTCGCCCTTGAAGATGCTCCAGAAGACGTTGAAGTAGAAAAGGATCTGCGCGCCGATAGTGATTATGGCCGCTACCGACACCAGCATCACGAGTGGATCGAGAGACTTCAAAAACTCGTATTCCTGGAAACTCGAGAAGCGACGCGGCATGCCCACGATTCCCATAATGTGCATCGGCACAAAGATCGCGTAAACACCAATGAACGTCAGCCAGAAGTGAATTCGTCCAATGCTCTCGTTCATCAAGCGACCAAACATCTTCGGGAACCAGAAATAGAGCGCGGCGAACATTCCGAAGATTGAGGCCACACCCATCACGAGGTGGAAGTGGGCGGTGACGATGTAGGTGTCGTGCATCGCGAGGTCGAGCGAGCTCTGACCGAGTATCAAACCCGTGATACCACCGGCAACGAACAACGACACGAAACCCAACGCAAACAACATCGCCGTGGTGAAACGAATTCGCGCTCCCCACAACGTGCCCAGCCAATTAAATGTCTTAACTGCCGAAGGAACGCCGATCGAGAGGGTCAATACCGAGAAGGCAATCGCCGAGTAAGGGCTCATGCCGCTGATAAACATGTGATGGCCCCACACAAAGAAGCCAAGTAGTCCAATCGCAAAGATCGCAAACACCATGGCGCGATAACCGAATACCGGTTTGCGTGCGAAGGTCGCGAGGATGTGCGACGTCGCGCCCATGCCCGGCAGAATCGCGATGTAGACTTCAGGGTGTCCGAAGAACCAGAAAAGGTGTTGCCAGAGAATCGGTGAACCGCCGGTGTGCAGCGGGAAGTTTGGATTAGTGCCGGAGAGCACTCCGCTGACGTAGAGACCGCTCGGAATAAAGAAGCTCGTTCCGGCGATACGATCCAGTAACAACAAAATACCGCCACCGAGCAGCACCGGGAATGACAAGAGCGCCAGCACCGCAGTCGTAAACCAGGCCCAGCAGGTCAACGGCATGCGCATCAGCGACATGCCCTTGGTGCGCATGTTAAGCAAGGTAGTGATGAAGTTCAACGCTCCGAGCAACGAACCGACGCAGAAGATCGCGATACTGATAACCCAGAGATTCATGCCGGCGCCCTGACCGGGCCCGGCGATCTTGCCGAGGGCACTGAGCGGCGCGTAACCGGTCCAACCGCCGATTGGTCCAACTGTACCGCTGCCGCCTGTAAATGATGGTCCAAGCGCCGAGAACCACTCGCCGATCGTCTGATTACCTTCGACGAAGATGGCCATCAGAATCACGATGAAACCGACGAGGGTGACCCAGAAGGAGAGCATGTTCAGAGTCGGAAACGCCATGTCTTCGGCGCCAATCTGGATTGGCAGAAAATAGTTGCCGAACCCGCCCTGTGGCGCCGTGGTGAGAACGAAGAACACCATGATGGTGCCGTGCATCGTCACCAGCGACAGGTAAAACTCGGGCGTCATCACGCCGCCGGGCGCGCCGGTCGGAAAGAATGTTTCCAGGATGGGCCAACTGGTACCGGGCCACGACAAGTTCAGTCGCATCAGCAGCGACATGGCCATGCCAACGAGCACCGCCGCCAACGCCAGCATGATGTACTGAATGCCGATGACCTTGTGGTCAATACTAAAGATGTACTTGCGTATGAAGCCCGTTGGCGCCGGATGCCGGTGTACCTCGTGAGTCTCAGACATCTGTAGTCGTCTCCTAGTCTCTGTTATTGCCGATTTCCAAATGCCGGTTGCCGATTTTTCAAACCGGTTTCAAATGGACCAAATTGGCAATCGGCAATCGCCAATTGGCAATCTTAGTAGGTCGGTAGTGGATACTTCGCGAGCAGTTCGGCCATCTTTGCCTGAAACTGCTCCTGCCCCATTCCCTGAAGCGCCTGGATCTCTTCTTCCGGAAGCACCAGCATGTAACTCTTCATTTTGAAATGGAGCTGCCCGCACAATTCAGCGCACGCGAGTTCATACTTGCCCACTTTCGTTGCCGTGAAGTGGACCTTGATCTCCATGCCGGGAACGAGATCCTGCTTGAAGCGAAGTTGCGGTACCCAGAAATTGTGAATGACGTCTTTCGAGCGCAGCTTTAGCTCGACCGGTCGATTAACCGGGATCGCGAGCGCGCTGGTGACGGAATCGTCCGTGGAATTCGGATCCGCAGGATCAATACCAACAAAGTTCAGTGCGCTGTCGTCGATCAACTTCGGATCGGTGCGGCCGAATTTGTTGTCTTTGCCGGCGTAGTGGAAGTTCCATTGGAACTGTTGCGCCACTACTTCAACCGAATAGGAACCTGCGGGTGCGTCGTGCAATCGCAGTGAAGCCCAAACGCTCTGGCCCATCACGCCGAGAGTGATAAAGATCACGGCCGTGATCACCGTCCACAGCACTTCAAGCCGATTGCTACCGTGTGAGTAGATCGCTCGATCACCGCCCGGGCCTGTGTCGCGATATTTCCAGACCACATACCCCAGGCCGACCTGTGCGGCAGTGAACGAGATACCGACAACCAGGATCGTGATCAAGAACTGGCGATCGAGGGCCGGAGCATGCTCAGAAATTGCTTCTGGAAACCACCACTTGCCGGCAACGAAAAGCAATACCGACAACAGGGTTAAGATCCAGATAATAACCGCTAGAACTCGTCCCATCGGTTACATCTCCTTTTAGATTTCTGATCCGTGTAATCCGTGTCTTACTGATTCAAAACCATCAAGAGAAACAGCAGCGGCAAGTAGAGTACTGATGCCAGCAACAAGCGTCGCGCATGTTGCCGTGACATCGAAAATGCCGCCCGCAGACTGCTGTAGAGAAAGAGCAGCCCGAGTACGATCGCTCCAACAAAGTAAATCCGTCCCGACATTCCCACCACCGCCGGCAGCAGACTCACCGGTAACAGCATCAGTGTGTAGACCACGATCTGTTGCGCCGTGACGCGACCGTTTGGTTCGACTACGGGCAGCATCAGAATGCCCGCGCGACCGTAGTCTTCTCGATACATCCACGCGATTGCCAGGAAGTGGGGAAACTGCCAGAGAAAAAGAATTGCAAAAAGAATCCAGCCCTCAAGACTGATCGAGCCACGCGCCGCGGTCCAACCGATCAACGGCGGCACCGCACCGGGGAAAGCCCCCACTAGTGTTGATAAGGTTGTGCGTGTCTTGAGCGGCGTGTAAGCAAACAAGTAACCGGCAATCACCGTTAGCCCGAGCAAAGCGCTTAATGGATTGACGAGCACCAGCAGATAAATCTCGGCCAGGATCGTGATCCCGGCGCCGAAAGCCAGCGCTTCCCACGGCGCCAGTTTGCCGGTTGGCAGCGGCCGCGTTGCAGTGCGGCGCATCAAGCCATCAAGCTCGCGCTCGGCGTACTGGTTCAGGGTTGCGATTCCCGATGAAAGCAGTGCGATGCCCAGGAGCGCTCGAAACATCGCGAGATAGTCGATTCCGACGCGCGATGCGAGCGCGAATCCGGCAGCCGATGTCAGCACGATCAGCAACGTGATGCGCGGCTTCGTCAATTCGACATAGGCCGCGATCTTCTCGCGAATCGTCAATGGCGTTCGTTCGACTACCTCAACCGCCGAACTACGCAAATCAATTGCAAACTCTTCCATTAAGTGAACTCTAAGCTTTCGAAAATTGCATGAAAATCTGATTTACAAGGACTTCAGGATGAAACCCGGAAGCTTGTCTTATCTTGTAAATCCTGTATGAAAGAACCTTCCGCCGCCGGTAGAACTCGATACGTCCTCAAGGTCAGAATAATCGTGGTAACAAAAACGAGCGCCCCGCAGGCCACATGGGCCACCGTGATCGAAATCATCGGATTGAGTGGCTGCGGATCATTCGGCGATGCCAGACGAGTTATGTAAGCCGCGATGCCTAAAAACAACTGGGTTACCAAAAGCGTTAGCGCGATGGTTGCCGGGCGCGTAAGAAACGATTCACCCTTGTGACGTCGCAGCGTAGAGATTGCCGCACTGCCAAGGCTGAGAGTTACTGCCAACGCGCCACCGATGTGCGCGAGAATCAGTTCAGTCGGCAGATGCTGATCCCACGTGGCCGAATGACGCAACGTCGCACCCACGATCAATTGCAGGAAGATCGTGACCAGTGCCGCGGTGTACAAATAACGAAGTGGTAAACTTCCCTTCTCTTCGCGCAGCGCCTTCGCTTCCATCCAGCTTCTCGAGGTAAAGACCGCCAGGCTAACTGTGGTGCAAAAGAACAGTTGGGCCAACGTTGCGTGCGCGGTCGAAACCGGCAACGGCAACATCAGCTTCACGGTCAATCCGCCGAGCAGACCCTGTGCGATTACGGCCAGGAGCGCAAACACTCCAAGCTTTCGCACCCACGGTCGTTTCTCTTTCATGAGAATGTAGAGCGTCAAAACGATGGTCAGCATGCCGACCGTCGTAGCGACCATGCGGTGACCGTGTTCCCAAAAGAGATTACCTACCATTGCGGGGAAAAACTGGCCGTTTGAAAGCGGCCAGTCTTCCGTCGCCAGACCGGCGTCGTTACTGGTAACGAGGGCGCCGGCAATAATCAAGAAAAACGTCGCGCAAGCGACGAAAATAGCAAATCGATTAAGACCGCGATTCATTTTCAATTGCCGATTGCCAATTGCCAATTGCTTTTCGCCACTCCCGCTTCGAGAATTGACAATCGGCAATTGGCATTTGGCAATGCATCAGTGTTTAGTGGCGATGCAGCAGCGGGAATTCGATCGCCGGCATCATCTGCAGTGAAGGTTTGCTCATGGTGGTGGCTGCGCCAGTACCGAACGCGAAGTCAGCCTTGCCGGCTGCGCCGCCAGTGACAGTCACTTCCATCGTCTTCTCTTCACCGGTAGCGCCACCTTCTCTCCAGGCAACGACCGTGTACTTGCCCGGTGGGACATTCGCGATCGTGTAGGTGCCGTCCTCAGCACTGACTGCAAACAGCGGGTGCTTCAACACGCCGATGTAAGCCTTCATCCAGGGATGCTGGTTGCACTTCACCGGAATCAGCACTTCAGCCCGTGCAAAGGTCTTCTCGATTGGAGCCTGACCAATTGATTGGGTCTGGTTCCATTCCTGGTTGAGCTTTGGTGTGGGGTGAATGTTGTGCTGGGTTTGGTCGCTGTTAGTGATGCTGATCTTCTGGTTAACCTGCATGCCCATTACGTGGGGTGCGTAGTGGCAACCGTTCTGATCGAGCTTGGCAGCCGTGGTTGGCGTCGGCCACGCATAATCACCAATCTTTTTGCCGCCGTCGACGGTGCCTTCCTTGATGTAAACGAAAGTATTGGCCAGTTTTCCGTCCTTAACGATCGTGTCGTCGGTCGTCAGGTTCGGATTCTTTTGACCGCAGACGGGATCAGCCGTGGTGTCGATCTTCTTCGGCGCCGGTGGCGTGCCGTTGAAAGCAATGACGCCGCTGATAGAGCCTGTTGGGCCACTGTAGGGTGCCGATGCGGCGTCGCCCGAGTTGGTTGGGCCTCCTTTATTGGTAGTGTCATCGGTCTTGCTGCAAGCCGAGCCGAGAGCTAAGAGAGAGAGCGCAAGCGCTAACACAAGCCAGACCTTTGTCTGCCTATTCATATCAATTCCTCCAAACTAAGATAACTTTCCCGGTAACTGTAGCATGGAAGCCATGCGAAAGCGGAACGCACGGGTACCGCAATTTTGCCTAAAACAATTTGTAGGGGCGGCCCTCCGTGGCCGCCCTGGGCTGGAACTCAGATCCGTTGAATCTAGAGCGATACGACAAGGGCCTCCTTCCGTGGCTCTCTTATCGGGAGACAAAGAATTTGGCACGCCAGGGCGGCCACGGAGGGCCGCCACTACAGTCATTTCAATAACTTAGCGGCGCGTTTGCCCAAGGCGGCTTGCCTGCGACTGCCGACGTGGCTGTATCGCTTTCGCTTCGCTCGCGCATGGTGCTGCGTCGCCGGGGCTGCGGGCGTTGCAGGCCCGGTTGCCAGTAGCGCGCGCTGCTCATCGGAACTCAACAGGAACATGTAACGCACCAGCAATCGCGCGTGATCCTGGTGGTAAGTGGCCGCTGCTGCCGGTTGCGTCCCATTGGCAACCCAGCGATCACCCTCCAGCCGGAAGAGACCACTCGGCATTGCCGTTCCCGGACTAATCTGTGCCGGATCCAACAACCACCGGAATGTCCAATCCGGTTTCAAGCGCTCGGCTGCGAGCAGGAAGTTTGGCGCAATTGCCTTCGCGTCGCGCGTCGGATCGCCCGTGATGTGACACTTCAAACACGGCGTTCCTGACGTAAACAACTGTCGCGCAATCTGCCTCTCCTGTTCGGTGAGCGGCTGCAACTGTTCCTTGATATATGGATCCTGCTGGCCTGACATCGCCATGAAGAACCGGACCAATACCTGCAACTCATTCGGCGAGAAGGTAAACGTCGGCATCCGGAACTGTAGATAAGGACGCACACCGTTTTGATCGGAGCCTGGTTGCGCGTGCAGTTTCAACTCTTCTCCACTCGCAGCCGGAGTTGCCTGCGGCGAACCGGAAGCTTGCGGACTCGGACTCGCGGCCGCGAGCGCATTGATCTGCTGCGCCTGCGCCGGAGTTCTTGGTCCACTGAGTGACGGATCGGTTAAGAACCTGAGCAGCCACGCCGGATCCACACGCGCGCCTTCACTCGTCAAACGAGGCGGCAGCAAATCCTTGCCTTCCGGAGTTTGATAGAACGGCAGATCCTGGACCACCGAACGCTGTCCGACCTGGATCTCGTGACAACCCATGCAGTTGTACTTCTTGATCACCCACCAGCCGTTTTGAACATCCTGGCGGCGTTGGTCCGTCGGCGTGTAGAAGAGCGTTGAAGGAACGTTTGCTCCTTCGGCTCCGACACTTCCAAGCAGGAAAGTCGTCAGCGCCGTGCGCCACTCTTCAGTCAGATACGGCCGCGGCATTCGCAAACGATCCTTGACGTCTTTTTCTTTACCGACGTCGTAGATCGACGGCTCGGTAATCTTCCGTTCAAAGAAGCCCTTATGGTTGTACCAGCTCTTATGTTTGTCTTTCTCGTCAGGCCTGAGTTCGAGTGGATCTTCACCCTTCTCCGCGTGATGAGTTTGGAGAGCGAAGTCGAGTCGCTCGATCGGAGTTGCACCTTCAACGGTCAACTCTTTACCGATGCGCTGCTCTTCTTCAAATCCCTTGATCTCGTGACAACCGGCGCAACCGTACTGCTTGACCAAGTCGCGTCCTTTGTTCTTCAATGCCGCATCATCCATGAAACCGGCATCGGCGTAACCCGGTGGTGACGAGAGCGAGAACAGATAAGTCGCAATATCACGCGAGTCGGCTTCTGACAGACGGAAGTTTGGCATCACCGTCATGTTCTGAACCTGTAACTCGGTGCCATCGTTCGGGCAGCGCGAATGAAGTTCCGTGTCAAAAACAAACGGCAAGTTTTTCTTCGCGTAGTCTTCGCGCGTGAGATCGCGTTTTTCTTTGGGACAGTAAGGCGCAACACGTTCGCGCGGATTGTGAATCCAACGCACGATGTAATCGAAATTGGCCTTCTCACCAACGCGTTGCAGGTTGGCGGCAAAGTCTCCGCCGACACGATTGTCGCCTTCGCCGGTCGAGTGACAGGCCATGCAGCCACGTGTTTCAAAAAGCTGCTTCCCTTTTCCGGCGTCGCCACGATTTTGCGCGGCGAGTTTAATCTCAGGACTTTCCTGCCAGAGGAAAGCGGCAATCGCTTTGATCTGATCCGCGCCGTCGAGGTCGCGCATCGGGAAGTGCGCGTTTTCAGCCACCTTTGAAAAACGCCAGAAGGTAGGCATCTTTGTGCCCGGACGGAATCCCTGCGGATCCTCCAACCAAACCGGCACCCACTCTTTACGCAACTTGACGCGAACGTCTTTGAGGTTTGGTCCAACTTTCTTCTGGTCCTGCATCAAGTACTTCGCTTGCAGGTTTAACTGATCCCGACGCGCAGCCAGCAAACTATTGGTTACGCGCAGGCTTTCGGCGTGGGCCAGAAGTTTCTTGACTGCGTCTTCACTGAGTTTGTCGTCGGCTGAAGCAGCAGTGTCGGCGCGAATCTGCTTCTCGTTTGCAATGATCTGATCGTCGATTTGGACGATCGACTGGCGCGTGCCTGCGAGTGTGTCAGTTTCGCGATCAAAACCTTCATAACGATGGCAGCCCATGCAGCCGCGTTCCGCAAACAGATCGCGCCCGAGATTAAGCATCTCGGCGCCCTGCGTGACGCGATCGCGCGAGTGACATTGCTGGCATCCGGCTTCGATATTTTCTTTCTCAAACATGGGCCACAGCCAGAAACGATGGCGGCCATGTCCTTTAGTTTCATTCGTGGTCGCGCGACCGTTGCCCCAGTGACAACTCGCGCAGCCGAATTTCTCGGGATTGTGGTTTTGCCAGACTTCCTTGTTTGGGTGACTGACAAACGCGCGAGCGAGACTATCCGGTTCGCCGCCTGGTCCACCCGGAGCCATGTCGGAAGCTTTGATGTCGAGTGGCTCTCTGATTCCGGCGTGACAAACTTCACAACGATCGACGATGTCGTACGCGCCGACGCTGATCTGGTGACCGAGGATCGAATAGTCGTAATTGGCAGCCTTGCTCTTGAGACCGTCGAGTGCCGTTGGTCCAAGACCGATAAGCTGATTCTTGAGATAGTCGTCGCGCTTCTTGGCTAATTCGGAAGGCCGTTTCAACAACTCTGCTTTATCGAAAAGATGTTTAGCTTTCTCTGTGCGCAGGTCGTCGTATAACTTTTCGAGCTCGGCGTATTTAAGAGTCTTTGTTTCGGTCGACTTCCCGTCGTCCGTCGGCAACTCAATTTCAATGTCCTCTTCACGTTTTGCTTTGGCTTGATCTATATATCGCTGCTTCGCGGCTCCTTCAGAGATTTCGACATTGTAATTAATGACGGTGAGGCGACCGCGCTGATTCTGAAACGGATCGGTAATCGCGTCGAGTTTGGCCTGGACCACCTTAACTAAACCGTCGAGTTCCTGCGAACGCGGCTTGACCTCTTCCAGCGCAGCCGTGGCTTCATCATTGAGCGCAGTGTATTCCGGGCTCTCTTTGATCTCCGCTTCGGTTTTGCCGGCTTTGTCTTTAATGCTATCGATGTAGCGACTGTAGCGCGACACAAACTCGCGCTGCATTCCCTTCCATGGCCGCTGCATAAACGCTTCATCGAAAAGCGCCCATGCGATCGACACGGTGAGTAATAAAGCGCTGACAAGCATCCAGCCGCTGCTGGAGCGACTGACAATTGGATCCTCGGCGGGCAGATCCGGTTCTTTCTTGACCAGGGATTCGCCAGGCGCTGGTGAATCAGCCACTATCGTTCCTCCACCTCACTCATATGTTGAACCAGGGAGTAACCCACACATACTTAATCGTAAAAACCAGTCTTAGAAACAGCTTTACGGGCATCGCCATCAACACGGTGATTGCGAAAAACTGGAAAGTCACGTATTGCAGCAAACTGGTGCGCGCCAACAACTTCTCTTCCAGCGGCTTTTTCGGAAACAGTACCATCCGACGAAGCGAGAGCTTCCCGAAATCAACTGTCATCAACCAATGGAAGAAGAGCGCACTGACGATAAAGAATCCGCCGACTACGAGCATTCCGAAAATAAACTTGCCCGGATTAACCGTTAGAAAATGCAGACCAAGGGCATTTCCAATCATGTCGTGCAAGTCGACGTTCTTATCAAACACGACCGCGTTGTGATCCCACGTTTGTCCCGGCCAGAACCAGATCCAGCCTGGTCCACGGATAAAAGTCCCGATCACGATCAATACGATCCACATCAAGAATCCGGCGCCAAACATCCACAGCGCGTAACGACGTTGCTTCAGGGTGTAGTAACCGTTTCCCAGCGGATTTGAATCGACGTACGGAAAGACCATCAAGCCCACCATGATGAGCGACGGCATGACGACGCCCGCGATCCAGGGATCGAAATAGACGAGCATCTCCTGGAGGCCGAGGAAGTACCACGGCGCCTTCGATGGATTCATCGTCAGATTCGGATTAGCAGGTTCTTCCAGTGGCGCGTTAAGCGTGATGGACCAGACAAACAAAATGATTGTCACGATCACAGTGGCCAGGAATTCGACGCGTACTAAATAAGGCCAAACGTGAATTTCACGTGCCCAACCCGGTCGCCATGGTTCGACTTTGCGATGATGCGCTTTGGCAAGTTTCGGATCGGCCTGGAGTTGATCGATCAGTTTGTCGTTGGCAACGGCCTGCTTGACTCCCAACCAGGTGAAGAAGGGGACCAGGAAAAGCATCGCCACGATCGGCACGTTGTCAGGCGCCGACGAAATCTTCCACAACTGATGCCAGTCGTGAACGTTCAACGCCCAGATTCCGGCTATCACCAGCAGCGCGCCCCAAATCGTCCATTTATTAATGAATCTTTTCATGGAAGTATTCAGCTACTTCTTCTTAGCAACTGCTTTCATTTCCGATTCGAGCATTACGGGCGCGGGGCCGGAGATGCCTCCGTCCTTTCTAATGCGCCAGAAATGCACCGCCATGAAGATCGAAGCGACCAACGGAATGCCTATGCAATGCCAAATATAGGAACGTAACAACGCGTTCGCATCCACGATCGAACCGCCGAGCAGTCCAAAACGAACGTCGTTGTACGCAGTCATTCCCAACTGCGGCCCAAACGGCCCATCGTGCCCAAGCATTGGGGTGGCGCGCGCCATGTTCGTCCCCACGGTCACCGCCCAGAAACCAAGCTGATCGTCCGGCAAGAGATAACCGGTAAATGAAAGGAGCAGCGTCAGTACCAGGAGTACCACGCCGACACACCAGTTAAATTCACGCGGTTTCTTGTAAGAGCCGGTCAGGACAACCCGGAACATGTGTAACCACGTGGTGATCACCATCAGGTGAGCCGCCCAGCGATGCATGTTACGCAGCAGTTTTCCAAACGGAACGTCGTGCTCGAGATAAAGGATGTCGCGAAAAGCGTCGGCCTTTGTCGGGTGGTAGTAAAACATTAAGAGAACACCCGTAAACGTAAGCACGATAAAGAGATAAAATGTGATACCGCCCATGCCCCAAGTGAATGGGTAACGAACTGCATCGCGATTTATCTTCGCCGGATGGAGATGGAGAAAGACGTTTGAAAGAATCGCGAGAGAGCGATTTCGCGGATCTGAGCGATCGTGCGAGACGCGAAAGATCGACTTCCAAAGCTGCGTGTCCTGAGGATCCTTATACTCTTTGGCTTCCTCAATCGCGCGGTCTTTGAGCGCACCGCCGCCTTCTTTCATCCGCTCGATTAGGCCTTTACTACTGCCCTCTTCGCCGGTTGTCAGTTGTTTTGTCTCTTTAGGATCAGAACTCTCGGCCACTCTCTACCCCCACCGAAATGAAAATGTGGCTCAGACTCTTATAAAAGCGCCATCATCTTCCTTGTCAAACTCGCTTGGTTCACCCTTTGGCCACTTAAATAACTTGCCGATGTCGACCACGATTTGTCCCTCTGCGTCTAGACTGACCTTAGCGCGGTCCATCGGACGGGGAGCCGGCCCTTCAAAGTTAATGCCTTCGCTGTCATACCCACTGCCATGGCACGGACACTTGAACTTGTTCTCGCTGGCTTTCCAGTCCGGCGTACAACCCAAGTGCGTGCACACGGCATAGATCACAAACAGGCGATCGGAGGTGCGCGTCACCCAGATACGGTATTGTTGCTGCCACTTGGTATCGACTCCGAGAGCGTAGTCGGCGGGTGCGCCGATACGGAAAAGAGGCGATGGTTCCAGAATCGAACGCGGCAGAAAAAACCGCACGAACATTAAAAAGAAAGTAGTGAGTGCGCCCGCGACGGTGGCCCAAACAATGCGGCGTCGCATTTTGTTCACCGGAGGATCTGAGGTGGTCTCCACTACCGGCGCCGTTGGAGACGGTTTGGCCGGAGGTGCAGCACCGGCTGGCGTGCTCACACTCGGGGCGGACAATTGATCGGCTTGACTATCCAAGTCAGACCTCCCGTCAAATCAATTCCGAATTGCCAGGTGTAGCGAACTTCCGTGGGTACACTTCGACTTTACTAACAGAGGGTTAACTATAGAGCTTCACCTAAAACAGGGATTCCTCTCTGCACAGTAAAACGAGTTATTTGCTTAAACATGAAGAGCGCCGCACCCTAACTAAAACAAATATAATATGGTCGGCGGCGCTATTTATACCTAATTTCCCGATTAGCTGGCAAGAAGTATTAAAGGGACAGGATTTAGAGGATTGCAGGAAAAGCTACAGGTGATTATCTACTCCCGACCGGGTTGCCATCTCTGTGACGACGCGAAGGCAGCCATCGTGAACGCCGGCTGCAGCGATCAATTCACGCTTACCGAAATCAACATCGAATCTGATCCGGATCTACTCAACAAATATAAATACGACATCCCCGTCATTGCCATTGACGGCACCGAGACCTTCATCCACCGCGTTACATCGGAGGAATTCCGTACACGGATTACACGGATTTTAAAATCCGGACTTTGATCCGTGTTATCCGTGGCTAAAAATGTGTCGCTTGTTCAAGCTCTTGGATGGATTCGAAGAGGCGGGCGCGTTCAGGTTCGTTGGTGGATTGGCGGTAGGCCATGACGAGGTCTTTGAGGCTCGCGAGTTCTTTGTATAAACCGGCGTTTTCGATTGGGGGCGTCAGGTAGGAGATCAGTTCGGCGTAGGAGCGGCGCTTGGCGATTGAGCCCTCCGAAGGGTTGTTGACGCTGTAAATGTAAAAATTCGGCAATTCCTCAATCAGACGGTCAGGCCAGCACTCCCCCGACAGCCCGATCTGTTTGCCGGGCATGAATTCCAATGCGCCGTGCGTTCCAAAGTGAATTACTCCATCAGCACGGAAGACCTTTGAAAGATACGTGTAGAACGCCATAAATCCATGATGTGGCGAACCACCGCGCGCCATCATGAGGCGCATCGGATCTCCCTCGAAACCAAAAGTCGGTTGAACACCAATAAAAACGTTCCCCAGATTGAGGCCTTGAATCAACAAGTCGGAACCAAAGGAATTGATCGCCCCTGGGGCGGTGCCCCAATCTGTTTCGACTTCACGAACATAAGGGCAAAGCCGGCGATACTCCTGCAAGTTCATCCGATAGGCGATGTTCGCCGGCGAGCCAAAGCCTTCTGCGTCGTGTAGCAATCGTTCGCGCAGTTCATTTGCCGAATCTGGAACCTCAACTCGATACCCATCGCTTCGGAGTCGCTGCAAAACATCAAACAAACCAGGAAACACATCAAGGTCTGCCGCCGTCCCAATGTTTCCTTTGTTAGGCGGGAAACAAAACAACACGACTGCCAGTTTGATCTGTTTGCGTGGAGCTGTTTGCAAGGTGTGCCAGCGCTTCAACCGTCGCGCGAGTCGCCGGCAACGATCATCAAGGGCGACGGGTTCCTGGCCTCGAGTCGGAATGCCGCCATAGATAAAGGGCTCTGTGGCTCCATCGATTTCCGGAATCGCGATCTGCATCCCTGCCTGGATCGGATTCAAGCCGGTTTGCGAATCTGACCATGCCTCGACGGTTTGCGTATCCAGACTGACAGCCGAACGATAAGGAAGATTCAACTCACGCAAAAACGCCGACGCGGCGGCGCTGTCGTTCATCGCCGGCCCACCAACAAAACTGAAACCGGTAAGCGAAACGATCTGGCTTACACGCGCTTGCTTCTTTTCAGGTTCAACGAAAAACTTCGAGACCGCTTCGCGATTATCCATGAGGGTCGCGATCGCCGGAATAACATTCAGACCTTCCGCTTCGATCGACTTAATCAACGCGTCGTAATGTTTGGTCGTCCTACTGATGACCTGCGGCCGCATCAACAACAAACCGATGGTTGTTTCAGGCGTAAGCGGTTTCCGGTACCACTTGCGATAGTCAGCAAAGCTGCGAAAGAGTGCGCGCGCTTCGGGGTGATAGATCGCCACTGACGGCATCTGTTCCGGCTTCGGAATACGAATCTTCTTCAGCCGGTCATCGCGAACGTATTGGACCAGCGAATACAGCAACATCGATTGGATATTTGCCGGTGTCGGTTGCAGGAAATAACAAAAGAGGTAGAGATAATGCTTCGCGTCAGTAAGAGCGCCCGCGGTCGGTACAAACTTAAGTATGCCCGGCAGACGATCGACGAGTTTCAGGTATTGCGTGTGGCTGCGTTTGCCATGACCCGACTTGCCGCGCTTCGCTTGATTTCCCATCCATGAACCCACGGACCGCAACAACGCGCTGCCTTTGCCATTCTGTCGTCGGCCCAGAGCGGAAATATCCAACCGGCCCATGCGCGTACGGCGCATCAGTTCCGGCATGCAGTTGATAACGACGACTGCATCGTGTCGATCTCTCAATCTTTCGAGTGCGGTAACGAGGCGAGTAGCATTTTCGCCATCCATGACGTGGATGACGAAGACGATGTTTGCGTTTTCAAGATCTGATTCAACATCGAGCCACTCGCGATCGCTGAGAGGCGAGCCGAAGTTGTAGGCCGCTACATGCAGGTCGAGATTGTGGGCACGGTTGATCTCGCGCTCCGCGTTTCGCAGCGGGCCGAACAGACTCGATCCGACGTATAGGCAGGTGATGTTCATTTAACAAGATTTACAGGATTTACAAGATGAACAAGATTTATCCTGTAAATCCTGCAAATCTTGTTAATCCTGTACTAACTACGCAACGCCTTCCAGCTGATCCTCGAGGCTGCGACTGATCTCACGCAACCGCTCCAGCACATCATCATCCACATCCCAATAACCACGCCCATTCGCTTCCAACAATCTTTGCGTCAACGAATGCGCCGAATGTGGATTCAGATCTCGCAGGCGCTCAAGCATCAATTCATCGAAGAGAAACGTGTTCGCGACCTCGGAATAAATCCAATCATCAACCGCATCGGCGGTCGCGCTCCAGCCAAAAGTGTTCGACACATGGTTCTCGATCTCCGCCACGCCCCGAAAACCGTGCTTCAACATCCCTTCATACCACTTCGGATTGAGCGTCTTGGCACGCGTTTCCAGTCGCACAGTCTCTTCAAGCGAGCGAATCTTCACGTCACGTGAAAGAGTATCGGAAAGATAGATCGCCGGCCGCGCCTTCGCTCGTTTTTCGACGGCCTTCGAAACGCCGCCAAGGTATTCAAAGTAGTGGTCCACATCCGTGAGCCCGATCTCAAACGTATCGATATTCTGATAGGTCGCTTCAACACGAGAGAGCGCACGGTCCATGGCGCGCCGGGCTTCCCTGCCCTCAATCGGCCGTCCCTGCGAATCGCGACCGTAAGCAAAACACTTGCGAGTGACAAACAAGTCGCCAAGCGTTTCTTCACGCTCCCACTGCGAATCCATCACCATAAAGTTTACGTTCGTGCCGTAATTACCAGGCGCGTTAGAAAACACTCGAACCGCTGCTTCGTCCACATCGCAGTTGTCGTCTTCAACTTGTTGCAGGACATGCTTGCGCACGTAGTTCTGGTCTAACGGCTCATCGAGTTGGGCCACCAGTCGCACGGCTTTATCAAGCAACTGCACGGTAGGACTAAACAGGTCGCGAAAGATGCCCGAGATCGTCATCACGATATCGATGCGCGGCCGTCCGAGTTCAGCGAGAGGGATGGCGGCAACGTCCGTGGTCCTATTCAATGCGTCGCGAACCGGACGCACGCCAAGCAGCCAAAGCGCCTGGGCCACGCCTTCGCCCTGCGTCTTAATGTTGTCGAGGCCCCATAGCACGAGCGCCATCGCTTCGGGATAACGTCCATGCTCACTTCGGTAACGCTCCAATAAACTCTTCGCGACCACTTCACCACGCGCAAACGCAACCGCTGACGGAACGCCATAAGGATTGATCGCGTGCGTGTTACGCCCGGTGGGAAGAATGTCAGGATTCTGAACGATGTCTGCGCCTGGTCCAGGTTCGATAAACTCGCCGCGCAGCGCGCGCATGAGCGAATCGATTTCGTTGTTTGTTTTGAGTTTCGCAGAAACTCCCTCGAGCAGATTGAAGATCGGGCGTGTTTCATCAGCCTTCAATCCCGCTTTTTGCTCAAGTAGAGCGATTGCGGCGTCGGCGCCACTTTCAACAAACTCGCGAACGGCTTCGCCGGCAAACTCTTCGGGTAAGGCGCGTGCACCGACTTCAGGACGATCAAAGGAAGCGATCATCTTCAGCAAATCAGCTTTTTCAGCGGCTACGGACGGGCGGCCAAAGATGTGCAGACCAGTCGGAATCAACCGCTGCTCAATCTCCAGCAGTTGCTCGTAAAGAGCGAACACTTTCGCGTCGCGCTCGTCGTTGGAAATCACTTCGTCCACAGATTGTTTACGGATTTGCAGGAGTTACTTTCACGAATCCTGCGTTCAGGATGCCCGCCAGACGCCGGGTGTCTTCGGTTGATTCAAATTCTTTCTGCGTATCGACCACAACCACACGCGCCTTGGTGTGCCTCAGCGCGACTGTCAACTCTCTCAATTCGGATTCAATCTTAACGTGACGATACGCTCGCACGTTTAGTCCGCCGCGCCGCAGTGGAACATTCGAACGGCCGTCAGTAAAAAGCAAAACCACCGTTTCGCCAAACTTGTTCCGCACCAATTCCAGCAACTCGATCGTCACCACAAGTCCGAGTCCGAGCGGCGTGCTGCCTCCCATACGCAACGAATCAAGCACGCGGCGAGCTCGCAGGATGCTGCGCGACGGAGGCAAATCGAGGTTCGCCGTCGTGCCGTGAAAAGAGACGATCGCCACGCTGTCGCGATTCAGATACGACTTTCTCAGCAACTTTAGAATTGTGGTTTTTGCACGCGCGATTCGGTTCGCGGCCATGCTACCTGAGGCATCGATGGCAAAAACGAAAAGCGTGCCCTGCTTGTGTTTGAGAAGCTTATAACGCAGCGCTTCCGAATTAATCTGTTTCTCCCTCAATGACGACTCAACGCCGGCGAGCGCGCGCAAAGTGGCATCGAGCGCAATCCGTGCGCGCGGAGTTCGGAAGTTTACCGCACGCGTGTAACGACCGCGTTGTTGGACCAGCGCCGCCTTGGCTCCGCTCGCGCGTCGACTCAACGAGCGCGATTTGTGTGCGCGATCATTTGTTTTCAAATACTCATCCAACTTAACCTGACCGGATTTTTTTTCGACAGCAGGTGGTGACATCACATCGGCGTCGTTGGGTCGTGAACCGGCGCCTGACGCTGTGCGACGTTGCCGCGGTGCGTCTTTGTTGGTCTTACCGCGATCAAGATCCTGAGTATCTCCACCGCCGCAGTTGCCTTCAGGATTCTGTTGCGGCGGAACCGGAAAAACCTCGTCTACTGCCTGCTGAATCTGTTCGCTGGTAGCGGTTTCATCGAGAGCGTCGCGACGCAAACGATGGCGCAGCGCCATCGCCGAAACTCGTTTTACGTGATCGTCGGTCACGGCGCGACGGCCTTCGAAAGCAGCCAGTGCGCGCGCCGCACGCATGATGGTGAGTTCCCCGCGATGACCGTCGACCTTCAAGTCCGCACAGAGTTGCGCGATCTTTTCCAGCAAGGGACGCTCTATTGCGATCTTATTCAGATTCGCCCGTGCTTTGCTGATGCGTTTGCGCAGTTGTTCCTGAGCGGCGGCAAATGATTCACACAAGCCATCGCGATCACGATCGTAACGTTCGCGACGCTCAACGATATCAACGCGGTTCTTCAGATAGTTCTCGGTGATAACTTCAGCGTGCAATCCAAAGCGATCGAGAAGCTGTGGCCGCAGCTCCCCTTCCTCCGGATTTCCCGATCCGATCAAAACAAAATTTGCCGGATGTTCGACTGAAATACCTTCGCGCTCGACTTTGTTAATTCCGGTTACGCTGACGTCGAGCAGGAGATCAACAAGATGATCTTCAAGCAGGTTAACTTCGTCGATATATAGAAAGCCCCGATTCGCGCGAGCGAGCAGACCGGGATCAAACGCTTTCCGTCCTGCCTTGAGAGCGCGTTCGATATCGATAGTGCCGCACACGCGATCTTCAGTCGCTCCTAACGGAAGTTCAACCACCGGCACAGCCGTTTGTTTGGTGGTTGACTTCTTGTTCGACTGACACTGATCGCAAAAATTCTCGTCGTCGCCCGGATCGCAGTTATAAGGACAACCGTCATTGACCGTGATCTCGGGTAATAAGTCGGCGAGCGCTCTGACGGCGGTCGACTTTCCAGTGCCCCGATGACCCATGATCAACACACCGCCGATCAGCCGATCTACCACGTTGAGAAGCAACGCCAGCTTCATCTCTTCCTGGCCGACGATCGCCGTAAATGGATAGTATTTGGACTTCGATTTTCCCACTGGCAGCACAGCTTACCTGATCTCGGTCAAATGTGTCGCATCTCTGCGTAGCGCTGCGATCTTTGCGTTGTCTGAACTCGTTTAGACGCAGAGATCGCAGCGCTACGCAGAGAAGAATTTCGCAACTTTCCAGGCCTTATAATTTTCTTGACATTGATCTTAAACGGGAATAGAGTGCGGCCACTCCCGGCTATAAATAGTCCGCCCAGTTAATTCGATTTACTTATTCGAGCAGGGTCCGCGCCTCTGCCCTCTCTCTCACAACCAAGGGATGAACCCCTGGTTAACTTCTTCTGTGAGAGGACTCATTAACTCCGGTCACACCCCCCTAAGACTAGAGCTGCCTCTGTAGTCCAAAACAAGCAGGGTTTTTACGGCACAACTCCGTCAGAACTGTGCAGTTTGCCACCGGGCGAGCTGTCGGTTTTGTGTTGCAACCCGTTCGTAGCTCCAGGAGGTCAAGCTAAATGAGGAAAGTGCTACCTATTCTCGCTCTATGTCTGTTCGCGATCGCGCTCTTCCTGCCACTGAGCTCACCCCAAACTGTCGAAGGTCAAGCTGCAACCGAGGCATTGACCACCGACATGGACGCCAAGACCGACGATCTATTCAATGGTTTTGGAGTTAAGGGTACGCCGATCGACGAATGCGTCAATGAACCCGAGCCACCCACCGCGCGTGGCAATGGCCGGTTCGAAGATAACAAATTCATCTTCTCGGAACGCGAGACCATCGAAGACGGTCTTGGACCAACGTATAACGATGTGGGCTGTGTCGAGTGTCACCAGTCGGTTGACACCGGCGCGTTCGGCCAGCAAATGGAATTCAGAGCCGGCCACATCACCAACGGTCAGTTTGTGGACGCACCCGGCGGCCAACTGATTCATGCTCGTGCGACTGATTCCGACATCGTCGAACACATCTCGACAGCAGAAACAGTCAAGGCGTTTCGCGTGACTCTAAGCACACTCGGCGACGGCTTTATCGAGTGTCTTGCTAATGCTGCACTACAAAATAATGTTGCTGCCCAACCGCTGGCACAGCGTGGCACGTTAACGCAGGTGCCGGTTACGGAAGCGAACAATTCTTTACGTATTGGTCGCTTCGGCTGGAAAGCACAACACGCCAGCCTCGTGTCGTTCTCAGGTGATGCTTATCTCAACGAGATGGGTATAACCAATCCGTTTGACGGCTTCGGCGGCCGCAGTTCCAACGCGCCGGATGCCGGAACACATGAGAATCCCGCGAGCACGGCTGAAGGCGTAATCAACGTAACGTTCCCGTCTCCTTTTGATCCGGTTCCGGATCCGGAAGACGACGGACTCGACGTGTTGGCATTCGCCGATTTCATGGCCGCGACGCGTGCGCCACGCCGGCAACAACCAATTCCGGCAGCCGCAACGCGAGGCGACTCGCTCTTCACTTCGGTTGGTTGCGCAGTGTGCCACACCCGAACGTTTGTGACTGCTGCTCCGGGCACGCTCATTAACGGCGGCGCTTTTGCGGTTCCGGCAGCGTTAGGAAACAAGATCATTCATCCGTTCAGCGATTTTGCACTTCACAATATCGGCACGGGAGATGGGATTGTTCAGAACGCAGGCCAGTCGACAGCCAACCAGATCCGCACACCGCCCCTCTGGGGTATCCGGGCACGCAACAGGCTCATGCATGAGGGTCTTAACGTGACCATTTTTGACGCGATTCAACTTCACGCTGGTCAGGCAACGGCAGCGAGGAATAACTTCAATGCCTTAGGCGCCGCTCAGCGCAACGACCTAATCGCTTTCGTGCTCTCGTTATGAGGGTTTAGCCACGGATGACACAGATGACACGGATTAAGAATTTTCTTTTTTATCAGTGAAATCCGTGTTTATCCGTGGCTAATTAATCTGAGGGTTAAGTCAATGAAACTGATTCTTCTACTGTTAGCAATCCTCGTGATGTGTGCGTGTCACTCAAGTCCGAAACAAACGGTAGCGGAAGCGCCGCCGGCTCTGTATCAACCAAGCCCGGTTACAGCTCCGGTGCGTTTGACTGTTGCTGCCGCACCGAAATTACCCGACGTACAGGATGCGGTAAAAAGAGTTTTCAAAGATGGCGCCGAGGTGGACCAAAGTCATAATCCGAATTTTATCCAGGGCGACTTTAACGGCGACGGTTCGCAGGACATAGCAATCATTTTGAAACCCGTGAAGCTCGAGGTTATGAATCAGGATCTGCCACCATGGCTCGTCCGCGAACCACGCACCAACAAAGATCTACGAGTATTGACGCGCATCGAAAAAGACGAACCTTTACTCGCAGTAATTCACGGCTACGGCGCCAATGAGTGGCGCGACTCTGAGGCAACGCAAACCTTTGTGCTCAAACATATGGTGGCGGATGATCTCAGGATGGAGTCAGGAAAAGACTTTCAAACCGCAAACAGCGGCCGGAAGTTACCGCGCCCGCAGGGTGATCTCATTGCCGGTACAGTCGAAGGGAGTCGCGGCTATCTTTATTACGCGGCCGCCAACTATTCATGGTACGACCCGAGGACATACAAGGGAGATGCAGCGCCGGGAGTGTTTCATAAATCACGCATGAGGTAGTGGAAATGAACAAACATTGGATCCTCGCTCTAATTGTCATCGCTTTGACAGCGATTGCCGCGCACGCGCAGAGCACTCCGGCAATTGAAACCATTACCGCCG
The DNA here is from genome assembly GCA_963708055.1 of uncultured Acidobacteriota bacterium. Lineage (GTDB taxonomy): Bacteria > Acidobacteriota > Blastocatellia > Pyrinomonadales > Pyrinomonadaceae > PSRF01. Next base: position 7,161,599 of record OY970193.1, read on the forward strand.
AAGAGCTGAAAGCAAAATTAACCGGCAATCAGCCAGTCGTGATCATCGATGTCCGCAGTTCAGAAGGCTTCGCTGCAGCCACGAACACTGTCAAAGGTTCAATTCACTTCAAACTCAGAAAACTAAGGTCGCGGCTCTACCATGCGCCGCTTAAAGACCTTCCAAAAGATCGAGAGATCGTTACTTACTGCGCGTGTCCAAACGACGAATCGAGTATCGCTGCAGCGCAGATCTTGCTGGCAAGTGGTTTCAAACGAGTGCGCGTTCTTCAGGGTGGTTGGCAGCAGTGGTTAAAAGCCAAGGGCCCGATCGAGTCGCGCTCAAAGTCTTAGCTCCGGCTTCTCTTCGTTCCTTTGCACCTTCGGCGTTAAAACTTGTGCGTTGTTTCAACGCCGGGGGTGCAAAGGACGTTGAGAACACAAATGAATGCGAATCCACGGGCTGCCGTATTTACTCTTCTCTGTGCAACCTCCGTGTTCTCTGTGTCTCTGTGGTTGTTGAACCCTACATGAACATTAACCACAGAGACACAGAGAACACGGAGGTTGCACAGAGAAATCCAAAATAGAGCACTAACTGAATCCGCGTAATTCGTGACTGAATGTTACAATCGCCGCGGAGGACAACCGACCATTCTAGAGGTTAGTAAGCTTGGATGCGTGCGTGGAGATCGCAGGCTTTTCAGCGGACTCAATCTGTCAGTGTCTCCCGGAACGTTTGTTCAACTTACCGGCCCGAACGGCAGCGGCAAAACGAGTCTCCTCCGCATCTTTTGTGGGTTGCTGCCGCCGGCGGAAGGTGAAATCAAGTGGGAGGGTGCGAATATTCGCTCGTTAGGTGAGGAATATTTCACTTCCCTGACCTATCTCGGTCATCGTCATGGCGTGAAAGATGAACTAAGCGGGATTGAAAATCTGAGGATCTCAAACGCCTTGAATGGCGTCAGTGTCAGCCAGGACGAAGCGGTCGACGCGCTCACAAAGATGGGTCTTGGTGGCCGGGAATTTCTTCCGGCACGACTCTTGTCAGAAGGCCAGAGACGAAGAGTGAGCCTCGCGCGTCTGCTGGTATGCAAGACAAAGCTCTGGTTGTTAGACGAGGTTTTGACTTCACTCGACAAAGGCGCGATTGGTCTCGTTAGATCTTTGATTGAAAATCACCTGAACCACGGTGGCATTGCGATTGTCGCCACTCATCAGGAACTGGAGTTAGCTGCGGGCCGCACCCAACGACTAGAACTCACTACGTGAACGCACCTTCGAGCTTATCGATGTTGCGCTGGATCGTTTGGCGCGATCTGATGCTGGCATGGCGTCGCCGTGCTGATATGCTGTCGACAGTCTTTTTCTTTGTGATCGTCGTCAGTCTCTTTCCGCTCGGCATTGGACCAGAAACGCAACTGTTGCGAACCATCGCGCCGGGCGTTGTTTGGGTTGCAGCGCTGCTCGCGTCGATGCTGTCGCTCGGAAGATTGTTTGCGAACGACTATCAGGACGGCACGTTAGAGCAATTGCTGATTACGCCCCAGCCTCTGTTTCTGGTTGTGCTGGGAAAGACGTTGGCCCACTGGATCGTCGCGGAAGTGCCGCTGGTTTTAATCGCGCCTCTCGTGGGAGTGCAATTCGATTTGCGGAAAGAGACGTTGTGGATTCTTTTTGCGAGTTTGTTGTTAGGGACGCCGGTGTTGAGTTTGATTGGATCGGTGGGTGCGGCTTTGACACTTGGACTTCGTGGCGGAGGCGTTCTGATTTCGATCCTGGTGTTACCGCTTTATATTCCGGCATTGATCTTCGGCGCCGGCGCGGTTGAAGCAAGCATCATGGGCACGAGCCCATCCGCACATCTCTCATTACTTGGGGCTTTTACACTCGTTTCGTTGCTCTTTTCACCCTGGGCTGCCGCGGCAGCATTGAGAATATCGTTAGAGTAAATAAGGAGCTTTGAGTTTTGTACTTTGTCTTTAGTTCAGAGCGGTAAAAACTCAGAACAAAGCACAAAGATCAAAGAACAAAGAACTACGGCCATGAACCTCTACAAATACGCATCGCCTGCAACGTTCTACCCGCTGGCCGGGAAAATGATTCCGTGGTTTGCAATTCCCGCCACCCTGCTCTTCGCCACAGGGATGTTTGTCGGGTTCTTCATCGCGCCCCCCGATTTTCAGCAGGGTGAAGCGTACCGGATTATCTTTATTCACGTGCCGGCCGCATGGATGGGAATGTTGCTCTATGTGTTGATGGCGATCTATGCCGGCATCGGCTGGGCTTTCAATGCCCGACTCTCGTCGATGATGGCTTCGGCAATCGCCGTCACGGGTGCGATGTTCACCGCACTCTCTCTCATTACCGGCGCCTTCTGGGGCAAACCGACGTGGGGAACCTGGTGGGTTTGGGATGCGCGCATGACGTCAACGCTGATCCTCATGTTTCTCTATATTGGATACATATCGCTGCAAGCAGCGATCGAGGATCCGCGCCGGGCGGATCGCGCGGGAGCAGTGCTGGCGCTCGTCGGCGTCATCAATATTCCCATCATCTATTTCTCGGTGCAGTGGTGGAATACGCTTCACCAGGGCGCAACCATTCGTTTACTTCAGAAACCAACAATCAGAGGTTCAATGCTGGCGGCGTTGCTGATTATGCTGGCGGCTTGCTGGCTTTACTCGGTTGCGGTGGTGCTGATTCGCCTCAGATGCATTATTCTTGAGCGCGAGCAAAACGCTTCCAGATTCGCGGAGGTAGGAGTCTAATTATGAACTGGCCAGATCTATCAATGGGCGGCTATGGCTTCTATATTTGGGGATCGTATCTTGTTTCACTCATCGCCATAGTTTGGGAAGTCGTTAGCTTGAAGCAAAGAAAGAAAGCCCTAACGCAACAGCAACAACGGCAGCAGTCGTCGCAATCAGTTTCTGCTTCCGTGTTGCGAGGGAGTATCAATGAAACGACGTCATAAACGTATAGCCTTCATCGCGGTCGCCCTCGTGAGTCTCTCACTGGCGGCTTATCTGGTTTTGAATGCATTTAGCAGTAACCTCGTTTTCTTCTTCAGTCCCACTCAGGTGGTAGCGAAAGAAGCTCCCATCGGTCGTACGTTTCGCATCGGCGGACTGGTCCAGGACGGCACTTTGAAACGTGACAACGACGGGCTCACGGTCCGCTTTACTGTCACTGACACGGCGGCGAGTATTCCGGTTGTTTATAAAGGGATACTGCCTGACTTGTTCAAAGAAGGACGCGGCTGCGTAGCACAGGGAACGATCGGGCACGATGGTGTGTTTCAGGCGGAGCAGGTCCTGGCCAAGCACGACGAAAACTACATGCCTCCCGAGGCTGGAGAAGCGATCGACAAAGCCAAGCACGCACGTGAAGCCTCGAAGAGCATCGTAGGTAATTAATCGAATAGCACGATTGTAGGGGCGGCCCTCCGTGGCCGCCCTAGTGTGCGACTAAGCGTCTCAGAAATTTAGTTCGGAAAGTTTGAGTTCAAGACTAGGGCGGCCACGGAGGGCCGCCCCTACAGTGCCTCCGTAAAAATTAAAACCACCATGATTCCTGAGATTGGTCAGTTCTCGCTAATCATTGCCCTGCTGCTCGCGCTGACGCAGGCCACGTTTCCTTTAATCGGTGCTTCGCGAGGTAATCGCACGTGGGTGGCGCTCGCTGCGCCCGCCGGTCAGGCGCAGTTTATCTTTGTCGTCATTGCCTTCTGTTGTCTCGGCTATTCCTTTATCACCAACGATTTTTCTGTTCTCAACGTCGCGACTAATTCCAATTCGCAACTACCACTGCATTATCGTCTGGCCGCCACCTGGGGTTCACACGAAGGTTCGTTGCTGCTCTGGACGTTGATGCTTGCGCTTTGGACCGTTGCGGTCACTCTCTTCAGCCGGCACCTCCCGGAAGAGATGGTGGCGCGCGTGTTGAGTGTGATGGGTATCGTGAGCGTGGGTTTTCTGTTGTTCATGCTGCTCACTTCCAATCCCTTCGCGCGGCTTGCGCCTGTTCCGATTGATGGCCGCGACTTGAATCCATTGCTACAAGACCCGGCAATGGTGGCCCATCCACCGCTGCTTTACATGGGTTACGTTGGTTTCTCCGTGGCTTTCGCGTTTGCCATTGCCGCTTTGATTGGCGGCCGGCTTGATGCGACCTGGGCACGCTGGTCTCGGCCATGGACCACGGTCGCGTGGATGTTTCTCACCGGCGGTATCGCGCTGGGAAGCTGGTGGGCTTACTACGAACTCGGCTGGGGTGGCTGGTGGTTCTGGGACCCGGTAGAAAACGCTTCGTTTATGCCATGGCTTGTGGGTACGGCGCTGATCCATTCACTGGCCGTTACTGAAAAGCGAGGCGGCTTCAAGAGTTGGACCGTGCTGCTGGCGATTGCCGCGTTTTCACTTAGTTTGCTGGGAACTTTTCTGGTTCGCTCGGGTGTGTTGACGTCCGTGCATGCTTTCGCGACTGATCCTAAGCGCGGCGTTTTTATCCTCGCGTTTCTGGTCCTTGTGATTGGCGGATCGTTAGTGCTTTACGCCTGGCGAGCAAAGCAGGTTGGGCTTGGCGGCAAGTTTGATTTGATATCGCGCGAGTCGTTGTTGCTGTCAAACAATGTGCTCTTGACCGTCGCAGCCGGCTCGGTGTTGCTCGGCACGCTTTATCCATTGATTGTCGATTCGCTCGGCGGCGCCAAACTCTCGGTTGGACCACCATACTTCAATCTCGTGTTCGTGCCGTTGATGGCGCCCGCGATGTTCCTGATGGGTATTGGACCAATCGCGCGTTGGAAGAAAGCGAGTTTGCCTGACATCGTTACCAGATTGCGCTGGGCGTTTGTGATTAGCCTCCTCGGGGCGCTGGCTTTGCCGTTCGCGTTTGGTAAATGGCAGGCACTCGCGAGCCTGGGTTGGTTGCTGGCGCTGTGGATCGTCACCACCATCCTCGTAAACGTTTGGGAACGAGTGCGGGTGACGTCAGGCCAGTTGAGCACGTTCCAGAAACTGCGCATGCAGAGCCGGAGTTACTACGGGATGCAGGTGGCCCATCTCGGTGTGGCCGTGTTCATCATCGGCGTGGCAATGGTTACCGGATACCAGTCGGAGCAGGATGTTCGCATGGAGCGTGGCGACGTAGTTCGCTCCGGTGGGTATGAGTTTAAGTTTAATGGCGTGTCAAACGTCACTGGTCCTAACTACTTCGCCGGGCGTGCCGAGATCATCGTCAGTCGCAACGGTAATGAAGTCGAACGGATGTATCCGGAAAAGCGAAACTACACTGCAAGCGGCAATGTCATGACGGAGACGGCGATCGACAGCGGGCTGTTTCGCGATCTGTATGTATCGCTGGGCGAGCCGTTACAAGGTGGCGCATGGAGCGTGCGCGTGTATTACAAGCCCTTTGTCGGCTGGATCTGGGGCGGTGCAATATTGATGGCGCTCGGCGGCGGTCTCGCACTCAGCGATCGCAGATATGCACTCGCCGCACGCAAAGAACGCGAAGCGCGCGCAACCGTCAAAGCTACGGAAGTCCCCAGCACCGTAGCTGCTTCAGTGCAAACAGAATCGTAAGCTGGTGAATTCCTCTGCGGCCCTGTGCGTATCTCTGTGTTCTATGAACACTTTCTACGCAGAGATCGCCGAGACACGCAGAGGGCCGCAGAGAAGACTCTGATTTATGTTGCGTTATCTAATTCCACTCGGTTTATTTCTCGTTCTCGTTATCTTCCTTGCGATCGGGCTTGGCCGTGATCCGCGTGAAGTGCCCTCGCCGTTAATAAACAAAGCGGCCCCGACATTTCGTCTACCGCAACTCAAGGAGCCAACCAAGACATTTTCCGCTGAGGATATGCGCGGCAAGGTGTGGATGCTCAACGTGTGGGCCTCATGGTGTGTTAGCTGTCGCGACGAACACCCGCTCTTGAATGAATACGCCAAAACCGGCGCCGTTCCGATCTACGGCCTCAACTGGAAAGACAAACGAGAAGACGCACTTTCGTGGCTCAGTCAGCTCGGCGATCCTTACGTTCTGAGTGCGGTTGATCTCGATGGCCGCATCGCGATCGATTACGGAGTTTACGGCGCGCCGGAAACTTATCTCATCGATCAAAACGGCACGATTCGTTTTAAACAAATTGGCGTGGTGACGCCTGAAATCTGGACCAACAAAGTGTTGCCACTTGTCCAGGAACTGAACCGCCAGGGAACATCAAAATGAGCCGGTTGCTTCCGATATTGTTAGTCTTCGCTTTCTTCGCTCCTTTCGCAGTGGCGAAAGATGCACAACCGATGGGTGAGGATCCGGCCGTCGAACAACGGCTTGCGAAATTGTCGCACGAGCTTCGCTGTCTCGTTTGTCAGAACGAAACACTTGCCGATTCACGCGCAGACCTCGCCGAGGATCTCCGCCGCGAAATTCGCGTGCAGATCAAAGCCGGTAAAAGCGACAAAGAGATCATCGAGTTTCTCACTACCCGTTATGGCCAATTTATTCTCTACCGCCCGCAAGTAACGCCGGCCACTTACCTGCTCTGGTTTGGGCCATTTGTGTTGCTGCTCGGCGGACTGCTGGTGTTGTTTGGTTACATCAAGAAACGTCGCGATGCACTTACGGAACAACCCTTGTCGGCTGACGAGCGCCGTCGCGCGGAGGAGCTGCTGGCGTCCACCCAAGGTACTCACGGAAAGGAGACGTCGTGATTCTTTTCTGGGTAGTTTGTGCCCTGCTGATTCTCATCGCGTTGGTCTTCGTCCTCCCGCCTGCGTTGCAACGTGGCGAAGAGACGAGCGGCAACAACGACGATGAACGCAAGCAGGCAAACATCGCCGTTTACCGTGACCAGCTTTCCGAACTCGAAGCGGATCTTCGTAACGGCATTGTCAGTCAGGAGCAGTATTCGCAGGATCGCGATGAGATTGAGCGACGCTTACTTGAAGACACGTCGATCGCGAGTGCGAAAAGATCTTCAACCGCACCTGCTGTGGCAAGGAATACGGCTTACTTGCTGGGACTCGGAATACCCCTCGTCGCCGTGATCTTTTATCTCAAGATCGGCGCGCCGGATCGCATTGAGAACCCGAATCCGGTAAGTGCGCAACCGAGCGCGGCATCCCGACCTCCTGCCGAACGCTCGCAGGAACAGATCGAAGCGAATGTCGCTAACCTTGCCAAACGACTTGAGTCGAATCCAAACGATGCGCAGGGTTGGACCATGCTCGCGCGTTCCTATAGCTCGATGCAGAAGTTCACCGACGCTGCAAACGCCTACGCAAAAGCCACGGAATTGACGCCCAAGGATGCCGATCTGCTGGCTGAATATGCGTTTACGCTAGCCATGGCACAAGGCAGAAGCCTCAAAGGCAAGCCGACGGAGATCGTCGAACGCGCCTTGAAAGTTGAACCGGAAAACGCGAAGGCACTTCAACTCGCCGGCCGGGCGGCTTTTGAAAATAAGGACTACAAGAAAGCAATCGAATACTGGGAGCGCGTGTTGAAACAGGTTCCAGCGGAATCGGAAGTCGGCGTCGCAATCACTGAGGAGATCAACAAAGCGAAAGAGCTCGCCGCTGGTAAGTAATCAGGAAAAATATGTCGAGAGAAAATCTTCTTTTCGGAATTATCGGTATTCTTTTAGGCTTCATCGTAGGCTTCATGTTTGCCAGTTCCATGAGCCAGAAAAATGCGATGCAACAGGCGGCCGCCACAACGCAAAACATGCCGGGTGATCATCCTCCGTTGGGTGCGCAAAATGCTCCCAACCCGCAGGCAATGCAGGCGGAAGTTACAGCCAACCTCGAGAAGGCGCGTAACGAACCAAAGAACTTCGAAGCCCAGATCAAAGCGGCTGAGCTTTATTATCAGATTCAACGCTACGACCAGGCCATCGAATTTCTGTTAAAGGCCAATACGCTTCAACCCACCGACTATCGAACGGTAGTTATCCTGGGAATGGTCAATCTCGACGCTGGTCATTTTGATCAGGCTGAGAAGTGGTATCGAGCGGCGATGAAGATGAAGTCTGACGACGTGATGGTGCTCGCCGGCCTCGCAGCCGCAACGCTGCAAAAAGGCGATGCAAAAGCGGCTGAAGACGCGATCGCGCAACTCGAGAAAGTCGATCCCAACAGTCAGGACCTTCCGCAATTCCGCGATAAGTTAGCTACGTTGAAAGCAGGAAAATAAGCCACGGATTTATACGGATAAACACGGATCAGAAAAACTTTTTCTTAATTCTGATCTGTGTTTATCCGCGTAAATCCGTGGCCAAATATTTTACGGAGAGATCGACATCCTCACGATGTTTGCAAGGAGTATCCGGCTGATCTTGCCGTCGCGACCGGTTACCACTACCTGACCATTCTCAACCGTCACACGTCTTACCGTACTCATTGAACGATTGATCAATGTGCCGTCGTTGGTTTCGATCACCAATCGTGGTCCAACTTCCGGTTCGGGTTCAGCAGGTGGTGTCGGTTTTGGTTCTTCGACCGGAGTGGGCGTTTCTCTAACGCGAGGCGGTGGCCGTCGCGTGGCTGGCCGGCGACCGCGTGGAGTCCGAACAGTCGCGGCCGGTCTTTCCGCTTCAACTTCAGGCGACTTCTCCGGTTTCGCAGCCGGCGTCTCCGCGGGTTGCGGCGTCGCTTCGGGTGTTGGTTCCGGAGTTGGCGCTGTCGCGACTTCAGTTATCGGTGGCCGGGGTTCTTCAATTCTTGCTCCGACTGACGAGACGCGTCGGCCTCCCGGTCTTGGGGTAGGAGTTTCAACGGGTGTTGTTTCTGCTTCCGCGATCTCCGGCCCACCTACGATCGGTTGAAACGAACCGCCAAAGAAAAGCCGGTAGCTTCCCTCGTCATCATTGGGGCTCCGAGCCTCGACTCGCAAAATCAGATCTTCGCGTTTGCGCAGGTAGATTCCCTTCGTTATTGGGGAACCGGCTTCCGCATAGAGTGTGAGCTTAATCAACGGACGCAACGAAGTGGCAGTAAACACATCGACGTCGCCATTCAGGTTCGTGCTCTGAACCGTGATCAGCACATCGCCTGGCATTCCGGTGAAGGCGTAATAGTGATTGGTTAACCTTGAATCACCGAGATCGCGCGCCGCAATCCGTCCGGAAACATTGTTACTGCGGACCGGCGTTGGCGTGTTTGAGTCGAGCGATTGCGCCGACAATGAAACAACCGGCAAAAACAAAAGCGCGAGGCTTAAACATTTTGCGCGGCCACTGGTTGAAAAAAACTTTAGAAGCGATAGTGCCATTTCGGGGCAAAGGATATCAGATCTGAGTTATCCTAGTCGCATGAAGTTAATTCGTACCGTAGTTCCTGCTTTGTGGTTGCTTTTGCTCTCTTCCCTCCCTGCTCTCGCCCAAACGTGGACAGCAAAACTCGATAAAGACGTCCGTTTCTACCAGCCGACCGATCTGGGCGTGCTCCTTGTGGGCACAGAAAAATCGCTCTACGCCATCGATAGCGCCAACGGTGAAACAATCTGGCGCCGCAAAGATGTAGCGCTCGAAGAAACTGATGTAGCGCCGATTCCCGGCACTGATCTGGTGTTGCTGAGTCTGGAGAAAGGCGATAAAGCGCGCGTTGAGGCTATAGATCTCTTAACCGGCGATGCGATTTGGCGTAGCGAGAAACTAAAAGGCGCCGTGATGCAGATGTCGATTGACCCAACGACGATGATGCTCGCCGTCGTGCTCGCGAAGGATCCGAAGGGTCGCGCTCGCGAAGGTTTCAAACGCCGTCCGCAAGTGCACGTGTTGGAATTGGCTACGGGTGAGGAACTTTGGAAAAACGAAATCGGCGAAGTTGAAATGATGCCCACCCGTTGGCCGGAAGATAGCGGCAAAGAAGTTGACTACACCTTCGACAATTATTATCCACCGGCTTTCTTCGACGGCCGTCTCTTTGTTTTCTACGAAGGTGTCACGTCATTCGAAGCACGCAACGGTAAAGAGCGATTGCGTGAGAAGTATCGCGTCAATGAAGATGGATTTGCGTTGACTGAAGCGGAGCCGATCTTCACGGACAACTTCATTTATGTTTCCGGGCATGGTCGAATCAGAGCTATCTCGCGGCAAACGGGAGATACCGAATGGGAGGCGAAAGATCTCGGACTCACGCCTGAGATGGTCCGCGTCGCGGAGACTCTTTATGTACGAACCGGCGGCCAATTCACGCGACTAAAAGACGGTGAAACTGTAGAGCGCGGATCGTATGGAGTGAGTGCCATCGACGCTCGCACCGGCAAGGTGATCTGGCGTTATAAAGGCGCTGACAAAGGCATCACCAATCTTTTACTGCCCGCTCAAAACACGATCGTCATTGCCGATCGCGACGATCTGATTTTTCTTGACCCCGCTAACGGCAAACGGCTTAACCGTGTATCGCATAAGATCGGACGCGCGTCGTTTGGAGTTTTGAACGAAAGCGGCAACATCGTCATTGGCGGTCAATCGGAAATCGCTGCCTTTGACCATAACGGTCGTCAACTGTGGCGGGCGCGACATACACCACCTGGACGCGGAGTGCTTCGCACGATTGCCGCAATCAGTGCGCGTGCAGCTTCACTTTACTTTCGTTTTGGCAGTCCGGCCTTCACTATGGTTCGGGCCGGTCAGGTGTTTCGAGCAATGGCGAGTTTGAGATGGTCGGGACTCGGCGCGCGTTCGTCAATTTCAAACCTGCAGGCACTGGCAACCGCTTCCGCACAAACCTACCCAAACTTTTCATTTATGCAATTCGGGATTGCCGCAACCGGGCGCGGCGGATCTATCAAGCGCAACCGGACCAGCGGTATCGAAGAGCGTTTATGGGATCGCCTGGATCCATCGCGACACCTTGATCGACTTTCGCGATACTTGTGGCACCGCCAACAACTCGCAATACTGCGCGGCCAGTGGATGTACTTCTACACCGATCTCGACACTCGCGATGGCAATGGTCTCGCCGGAGTCAATATCAACAATGGCCGTACCGATCGCGAAATCCGTCTTTCAGATCTCGATGAACGCTTTGTGCCGGATGAGGCTCTTGGACTGATGTTCACCGCCTCAGGCAATCGAATCATCAGCCACCGATTAAACCGATAAAAAGCCGGATTTGATCCGTGTTATCCGTGGCTAACTGTTTCTGAGACGCAGAGCGTTGGCGATTACCGAGACGGAGCTGAAGCTCATCGCGGCGGCGGCGATCATCGGGCTCAGGAGAATTCCGAAGAACGGATACAAAACTCCGGCTGCGATCGGAACGCCGAGTGTGTTGTAGACAAACGCGAAGAAGAGATTCTGTTTGATGTTCGTCATCGTTGCGCGGCTTAGCGATCGGGCGCGCACGATGCCACGCAGATCACCCTTAACCAGAGTTATGTCGGCGCTCTTCATCGCAACGTCGGTGCCGGTTCCCATCGCGATGCCGACGTGAGCCTGGGCCAGTGCAGGTGCGTCGTTGATTCCATCGCCGGCCATCGCAACGATGCGACCGCTGTCTTGAAACTTCTTCACCACATCGACTTTCTGTTCCGGCAACACCTCCGCGACGACTTCGTCGATTCCGAGTTGGCGCGCGACGGCGTCGGCAGTGGTGCGACTATCGCCGGTGAGCATGACGATACGAATGCCTTCACCATGCAACTGTTGGACGGCCTCGAGTGTGGTGGCTTTGATCGGATCTGCTACGCCAATCAGTCCGGCAGGTTTGTCATCAACCACCACAAACATCACCGTCTGACCATTGGACCGCAGATCTTCAGCTTTCGCAGAGAGGGTTTGATCGTCGACTTTGAATTCATCAAGCAGAGCGCGATTGCCGATACCAACTCGATGTCCATCAATCTCTCCGATGACGCCCTTCCCCGTTATCGACTCAAAGCGCGTGGCTTCGGTTAACTCGATTCCGCGATCACGCGTGCCTGAAACAATGGCTGCGGCAAGTGGATGTTCGCTGCTGCGCTCCAAACTCGCTGCCAGCCGCAATAGGTTTGGCTCGTCTACGACGCCGTTCGTGATGATGCTCTGAAGTTGCGGCTTGCCTTCCGTCAACGTGCCCGTCTTGTCAACGATGAGGGTATCAACCTGGCGCATGACCTCAATTGCTTCGGCATTCTTAAACAACACACCGTTCTGCGCCGCTTTGCCCGTCGCCACCATGATCGACATCGGCGTTGCCAAACCGAGGGCGCATGGACAGGCGATGATCAAGACCGCCACGGCGTTCACCAGGCCATAGGCCATGCGCGGCTCTGGCCCCCAAAGACTCCAAACGATAAAACTGATCACCGCAATCGCAACCACCGCCGGAACGAAGTAACTCGACACGACATCCGCGAGTCGTTGAATGCGCGCGCGGCTGCGTTGTGCATCCGCAACCATCTGCACGATCTGCGCGAGTAATGTCTCTGCGCCAACACGTTCCGCGCGCATCACGAATGAGCCGGTGCCATTCACCGTGGCGCCCACCACTTTATCGCCGGCATGTTTCTCAACCGGAATCGGTTCCCCGGTGATCATCGATTCATCAACAGCGCTCAATCCTTCGAGCACTACTCCATCAACGGGCACCTTCTCTCCAGGCCGTACGCGCAAACGATCGCCGGCGTAAACCTGGTCCAATGGCACATCGTCTTCCTGCCCGTTTGCGTTAAGCCGTCGCGCAGTTTTTGGCGCTAGCTCGAGCAGCGCCCTGATCGCGGCGCCGGTTCGGCTACGCGCGCGTAGTTCGAGTACCTGACCCAACAAGACCAAGGTCACAATCACGCTCGCCGCTTCAAAATAGACCGGTACATTCCCGTCATGATCGCGAAACGAGTGTGGAAACAGGGACGGCAATACAACTGCGATCACGCTAAACAAATATCCAACCGCGACGCCCAGCCCGATCAGCGTGAACATGTTTAGATTACGACTTACGATCGACTGCCACGCACGCACAAAAAAGGACCAACCGGCCCACAAGACCACCGGTGTCGCCAACACTAGTTGAATTCGTGCCAACGCCTTCATTCCAAACATTTCCTGCAGCGGCTGGCCGGGAATCAATTCGCTCATGCCAATCAGGAACACTGGAATCGAAAGCAGCGCAGCGATCCAGAGCCGTCGAGTCATATCCTTGAGCTCGGGATTCTCTTCTTGATCGAGCGTGACGGTCATTGGCTCGAGCGCCATACCGCAGATCGGACAACTGCCTGGTCCATCGTTTATGACTTCAGGATGCATCGGGCAGGTGTACTTCTGACCGGGCGCTGCGGCGGCAGGCTTGGGAGCACGCGTGATGCCGATCAACTGTGGCTCTGGTTTGTTTAAGAAACTCTCAGGATTCGCACTAAACTTATGCAAGCAGTGAGTGCTGCAAAAATAGTAAGTCGTCCCCTTGTACTCGAAAGACCCCGCGGCATTCGCCGGATCGACAGTCATCCCGCAAACCGGATCGAGCACTCCGTTTACAGTTCCACCGGAATGTAATGCGTGTGTTGGCGTGTGATTCATTTCTTACTAATTATTTCCCAACCCAAAATTTGACTGTTTGAACTTGCCCCTCGACCGCGAGTGCTCCGGCATAACCAGCGCCTACGTCGATATCACTCAACACCCAGCGCGCGGGATCGTCTTCATCCACATGCAGCAACGATGCCGGATCACCGGGCGCGAGCGTCACGTCGAAACCATCGAGCGGTTGCGACAATCCTTTTCCAATCACTTTGATGAACGCCTCTTTGCGTGTCCAGCATCTAAAAAATGCCGCAACCTGCTCGTTCAACGGCAGCGAATTAAACGTCTCAACTTCCACCCGCGAGAAGAAACGCCTGGCGATCTCTTCACTCGCAAAATCCTCTCGAATGTGTTCAACGTCAACTCCTAACTCGTTATCGCTCGCAACCGCCAGCAACGCAACTTCATGCGAGTGAGACATGTTAAACCGCAAACTCTGCTCGCCAACCAACGAAGGTTTGCCGTAAGCACCGTAAACAAATTTCAACTCGCCTGGATCTTTCGCAAGATATCGCCCCAAGACCTCTCGCAGGAATCCGCGACCGACTACGAAATGTCGTTGGTGTTTCTCAAAATGAAACCGACCCGCTCGTTCTAACTCCGGCTGCTCCAACATACGACGAAATTCCTGAAGCCGGCTTCCCTCTTGTTCCAGCGAAACCCGCCACACGTGCACCTCGCCCGTCGTCAACGACAGCGTCTCCGGTGGCTCGGTCCATGTTGAAAATTCGCCTCGCAAGCAATCCATTCTTTCGTCACGTCACCATTACCGTCAAATCCTAGAGACAAAAAGAACACTTTTATGTGAAAAGGTAGCGCATACACAAAGTGGGCCAACCGTTATACTTCGGACAGTCTCAGGTCAAGCTTTACGTCTCCCGAGTAAAATCCCCCGACTTTGCGAAAAGTGTAGACAAAACAGTGGCCTCAGGAGGGGCTTGCAATGTCGCGAACTACTTACACCATCGTCCGCGCCTTGATGTGCGGCTTTTTTCTTTTCTCAGTCATGATTACAGCCCAGGCGCAGTTCCGGGCCGGCGTCCAGGGAACAGTTTCAGATTCCGCCGGCGCGCTCGTAACCGACGCAAAAGTGGTGCTCAAAAACACCGAGAATGCGAGGACGCAGGAGGTAACCACAAATGCGGAGGGCTTCTACCGCATCACGGGCCTCGCGCCGGGAAGATATGAAATGACGGTTGAGAAAACCGGTTACAAAACCAGCCTGGCGCAAAATGTGACCGTGGGCGCCGAGAATCTTCAGGGCATCGACGTGATTCTCGAAATCGGTGACATCACTGCCGTCGTTACGATTAGCAACGAAGTAGTCGCGGAACTGCAAACTGAAAACGCCAATGTCGAGAAAGGCATCACGACCACTGAAGTGAAAAGACTGCCGCAGGTTGGTCGCGATCCTTACGAGCTAGTCCGGCTGACGCCCGGAATCTTCGGCGATGGTGGCCGAGGTCCAAACGGAAACGCTTCGGGATTACCCAACTCTCCTGGTCCAGGTGGCTCGAGTAACTCAATCTTCCAGACTGAGAATCAACCGCAGATCACCGCGAACGGCCAACGCATCTCAGCCAACAATTTCCAGATCGATGGCGTGAGTGTAAATAGTTTGAGTCACGGTGGCGCAGCCGTGGTGACGCCAAATCAGGAGTCAGTGAAAGAGATTCAGGTCTCTTCCACGAGCTTCTCAGCGGAAGACGGGAGAAACTCCGGCGCGCAGATCAAGGTTGTTTCCCAAAACGGCACAAACGACTTTCACGGCAGTTTGTTTCTCAAATACAACAGCCCGAAGTTGAACGCTTTTAATAAGTATCCGAACGACTTTGGACGCGGGTTCACGGAACGCGTGGAGCGTTTCTTCCGCCAATACGGCGGCAGCATTGGTGGTCCAGTTTATCTGCCAAACTTTGGTGAAGGTGGTCCAAGCGTTTACAGCGGTAAGGATCGGGCTTTCTTCTTCTTTTCATACGAAGCCCTACGGGAAAACACGACCAATCCTACAACCACTTACACTGAGACGGCGCAGTTTCGCCAGGCAGTGATTGCCGCGCGCCCGGGCGGAATCACAGCCCGAATTCTTGGCAGCGACGGCGTGTCGCCTCGCATCGGCGCCATCTTGACGCCGACCTGCGCTGACATTCAGGGCGGCATTCCCTGTCAGGTAGTTGCAGGCGGTCTCGACGTCGGATCTTTGAGTGGTGGACTGGGCCAGTATTTAACTTTTGCCAATCTCGGAGGTGGCGGACTTGACGGCATACCTGACATTCAAAAAGTGATCATTGCCGCACCCACCACAAACAAACCTAATCAGTTCAATGGCCGTTTCGATCTCGTTCCCAACTCAAACAATCAATTAACCTTCAGCACCTATCTCACGCGCTCATTCTTTGTCGGCAGCGATAGCGGCGGATCAGCGCGACCGCAAGCGGACATTACTACCACACCGCACAACACCGCTTATTCCGTGCTCTTCAACCGGACTTTCTCGCCGACGTTACTCAATGAAGCGCGCTTCAACTTCACCAAGTTTGCGTTCAACGAGCTTGAATCGTCGAACCGGACAAATTTCGGCATTCCGCGAGTTGAGATTGAGAGTTTGTTGCGTGAGGGTCGCATTCGTTTCGGCGCCAATCAATCAGAAGCTACGCCGGGCGACTTTTCAGAAAGGACGATGGAGTTTCGCGACATCGTCAGTAACGTCCGCGGCAATCACGGTCTGAAATTCGGTGGCGAGTATCGAAAGGAATTGAACGACAATAACCTGAACGGCGCCGCGCGACCGTTGTACACCTTTGCGAGTCTGTTTAATTTCGCCAACGACGCGCCGCTCTTCTATCAGATTAACGCCAGCCCGCAGACTGGTGGACCAGCCGAAGCACAACGTCACTTCCGTTCGAGCAGTTACGGATTGTTTTTCCAGGATGAGTGGAAAGCCCGGCCCAATCTGACCCTGACGATGGGTTTGCGCTACGAATACTATGGCGTACTAAAAGAGAAAGACAATCTGGTTGCCAACTTTGTCTTTGGTCCAAACGGTGGGTTGGCAGGATCGCGAGTCGAACCCACGACCCAGCTTTATAATCCCGATCGAAACAACTTCGCACCCCGCTTTGGCTTTGCCTACAGTCCAAAACGATTCAATCTTGAAGAGAAGATGGTGATTCGTGGTGGTGCGGGCATCTATTACAACCGCATCCCGGAAGTCGTGTTCTCGAATACGCGTGGCAATCCGCCGTTCTTTGCGCGCTATTCAATCTGCTGCGGAACGGCAGCTACTGATTTTGGATCTCCTTTTGCCGGAGGACAAATTCTCTACGCGCTCGGGAGCAGTAACTCGCCTTTTAGTTTTCCTGCGAATCCGGCCCTGGCAGTTGGCATCGATCCGGTGACCGGCGCTCCGCCCAATCGAACGGTGGAGATTTACGGCACGCTTCCCGACACGCCGACAGCTTACGTTTACGGCTATTCACTCGACATTCAGTACAAGTTGCCGTGGGACCTGGTAGGAACGGTTGGTTATCAGGGCAGTTCCAGTCACAAGTTGATCCGGCTCGTCAATCAGCTTTTGGTGCAACCGTCGATACCGGCAAACTACTTTGCCTTCGCGGTATTCATTCCCACGCCTGATGTCAACGCAAATTACAATGCGATGAACGCGCGGCTAACGCGACGCTTCTCGCGTGGCTTCCAGTTTGACATGCTTTATCGCTGGGCCAAGAGTATCGACACGTTATCCAACGAAGGACCGGGCGCGGAGACAAATCAAACGTTCCCACAGGACTTGAGACAGGAACGTGGTCCATCCGACTATGACGTGCGGCATAATTTCAACATTTCCGGTCTCTGGGATCTGCCGCTGTTCCGTAACCGTAGTGATTTTGTCGGCAAAGTCTTTGGCGGCTGGCAGGTTGATGGCATTCTGACAGCGCACACCGGTTTCCCGTGGACTCCGCACACTGGACAATGTGTGCGTTCGGCAAACTCCAACAACTTCGTCTGTCCATCGCGTCCGACCAGATATTTTGGCGGTGCGTTGGACGACACTGACAATGAAGCATTCATCCGCCCGGGTGGAAATTTTCCGGGCGGCGGATTGGCCTTCTTCGATCCAAACAATCCGAACGGTTTGTTGCCGCCGGGAATCGGTCGAAACTCATTCCGTGGTCCAAAATACTTTGCGGTAGACTTGAGCCTCGGTAAGCGCACTCGAATGTCGTTCCTCAGTGAGGCATCGACGCTCGAGGTAAAAGCAAACTTCTTCAACGCCTTTAACAATTTGAATCTCGCGTCATTCGGATTCTTCTCGCCCAACGTTGACAGTCCCGACTTTGGACGGGCGCGAAATGCGTTGGCCGGGCGCGTGGTAGAGTTTCAGGCGCGCTTCAACTTTTAAAACATTTCTCACGCAGCGGCGCCACGGCGAAACGGTAAAAGCAGTTAGGATTCTTAATGGATCTTCCGCTGCGCCGTTGCGCCGCTGCGTGAGAAAACTCTTTTTAGTTTCTTGGTACAGTATTCCTAAAAAATGAATCTCAGAACCCTACGCTTCGCACTTCTACTACTGACTCTCGTCAGCCTTTCTTTCGTTCCGTCTTCCCATAGCCAACGACCACAGAACGTCGAACAACGCGTCAATGCCCTGCTCGCGCAGATGACGCTGGAAGAGAAACTGGGCCAACTCCAGCAGCTCGACGGCGAAGGAAACGGCAACTACCGCCCTGAACATCTCGACTTGATTCGTAAAGGACTACTCGGATCAACACTCAACGTTCGCGGCGCACAACGCACAAACTTCGTCCAGCGCGTTGCGATGAATGAATCGCGTTTGAAGATCCCGGTGTTGTTTGGTTTTGATGTTATTCACGGCTACCGCACGATCTTTCCAATTCCACTTGCTGAAGCCGGCAGCTTTGATCCATTACTCGCCGAACGTTCGGCTGCGGTTGCTGCTCAGGAGGCAAACAACGTCGGCCTGCGCTGGACGTTTGCTCCCATGGTTGATATTGCGCGTGATCCGCGTTGGGGCCGGATCACTGAAGGCGCTGGTGAAGATCCGTTTCTGGGCGCCGCTTTCGCGCGTGCGCGTGTACGCGGATTTCAAGGGGATGATTACGGCGCGCCCGACAAAGTGCTCGCGTGCGCGAAACACTGGGTTGCTTATGGCGCCGCTGAAGGTGGACGCGATTACAACACCACGGATCTTTCCGAGAACTCACTGCGCGAGATCTACTTTCCACCTTTCAAAGCCGCGGTGGATGCGGGTGTAGGAACGTTGATGAGTTCGTTTAATGCCATCAACGGTGTTCCGGCGTCAGCTAATCATTTCACGCTCACCAAGGTGTTGCGCGACGAGTGGAAGTTTGACGGTTTCGTTGTCAGTGATTACACGTCAGTGAAAGAGCTGATCAATCACGGTGTGGCGGGCAATGAATCCGACGCGGCAGCGGCAGCACTCAACGCCGGCGTTGACATGGAAATGGTCAGCCGCAGTTACAACGCTTTTGGTCCACAGTTGCTGAAAGACAAGAAGTTAACTACAGCTACGATCGATGAAGCGGTGCGACGTATTTTGCGTATCAAGTTTCGTCTCGGGCTTTTCGATCGTCCTTACACCGATGAAGCACGCGAAGCAAATGCTTTATTGCGACCTGAAAGTATTCGCCTGGCACGAGAGATCGCGGGCCGTTCAATGGTCCTGCTGAAGAACGAACGCGAGACACTACCGCTCAATAAAAACATCGGATCTATCGCGGTTATTGGTCCACTTGCGGACGATCGTCGCGCGCCACTTGGCTGGTGGGCCGGCGACGGCAAGGAAGAAAACACCGTCACGCCGCTCGCTGGTATCAAAGCAAAAGTCTCGGCGCAAACGAAGGTGGGATATGCCAAGGGGTCTGAAGTTAACGATGCTTCTAACGCCGGTTTTCAGGAAGCGGTGAATCTCGCCAAACAATCTGACGTTGCGATTCTCTTTGTCGGTGAGATCGCCGATATGGTTGGCGAAGCCGCCTCACGTAGCACGCTGGATCTCCCGGGCCGGCAGATGGAGTTGGTCCAGGCCATTCATGCGACCGGCAAGCCGACGATTGTCGTGCTTGTAAACGGACGCCCGTTATCGATTGGCTGGATTGTTAACAACGCACCTGCGATCCTCGAGTCGTGGATGGGTGGATCAGAGTCGGGCAATGCGATTGCTGATATCCTTTTTGGCGACGTTAATCCGGGTGGCAAGTTGCCGGTAACTTTCCCGCGCACGGTGGGCCAGGTGCCGATGTACTACAACTACATGAACACAGGTCGCCCACCCGAAGCGCAAAATCGGTACACGTCTAAGTATTACGACCTGCCGTGGTCGCCGCTCTATCCTTTTGGTTACGGGTTGAGCTATACCACTTTTCGAATCTCGGCACCGCAGCTCAGCGCGCAGCGCATTAACCCGAATGGCAAGTTGACAGTAAGCGTCGAAGTTGAAAACACAGGGAAGCGAGCGGGTGATGAGGTGGTCCAACTCTATATTCGCGACCTGGCAGCCAGCATGTCGAGACCGGTTAAAGAACTCAAAGGCTTCCAGCGCATCTCGTTACAGCCCGGTGAAAAGAAGCGTGTTGAATTTGTGCTTGGCCCTGAACATTTGGGATTCTGGAATCGCGAAATGCGCTACGTCGTCGAACCCGGAGAATTCCGCGTCATGGTTGGCCCCAACTCCGCAGAAGTACAGGAAACCAAGTTCGAAGTAAATTAGCCGCCAAAAGGCACAAGAAGCACAAACAAAAACATTTTGCTTTCATCTGATCGAACAAAGAGTTTTTTTTGTGTCTTATGTGCCTTTTTGTGGTTGATCCTGCTTTTGCCGACGGTTGCGGCGCAGGACGAAGCGTTTCTCGAAGATCTGTCGCAGCGATCGTTTCGTTATTTCTGGGAGCAGGCTGATCCAAACACCGGACTCGTACCTGATCGCGCACGCATGGATGGTGCGCCGCTCGCTCCGAGCCA
The DNA here is from genome assembly GCA_963708055.1 of uncultured Acidobacteriota bacterium. Classification (GTDB taxonomy): domain Bacteria; phylum Acidobacteriota; class Blastocatellia; order Pyrinomonadales; family Pyrinomonadaceae; genus PSRF01. Next base: position 7,182,086 of record OY970193.1, read on the forward strand.
TCAGAATGTAGCGAGTATCGCGTCTACCGGCTTTGGCCTGACGTCGCTCTGCATCGCCGCTGAGCGAAACTGGATAAACAAATCTCAGGCACTCGAACGCACACGGAACACCTTACGCTTCTTCGACGCTCGCGCGTATCACCAGCGCGGTTGGTTCTACCACTGGCTCGACTCCAAAACCGGCGAGCGACGCTGGACCAGCGAAGTTTCATCGATCGACACGGCATTACTTCTGGGTGGCGTTCTCACCGTCAAGCAGTGTTTTCGTAATGATCCTGAAATTGTGAGACTCGCCGATCGGATCTATCGTCGCGTTGACTTTCGCTGGATGCTCAACGGTCATCCGCTACTGTTGTCACATGGTTGGAAACCGGAGACCGGTTTTTTGCGTGCACGCTGGGACACATACAGCGAAGACCTGATCCTGTATCTCCTCGCCATCGGCTCGCCGACTTATCCAATCTCAGCGGCCTCCTGGTATGCGTTGTGGCGCGATCGTTATCGCTACGAAGATCACACTTATTACACGACGATTGGCGTCCCCTTATTCATGCACCAGTACTCACACGCATGGATCGACTTCCGCAACCGGCGTGAGATCAAAGGCGATCGTATCGACTACTTCCAAAACTCCGTCGCCGCGACTTTGGCCCATCGCGCCTTCTGCATAAACCTCCGTCACGCCTTCCCTGCCTTTGGACCAGACATGTGGGGCATCACAGCCTCCGACAGCGCCAAAGGCTATCTGGCCTGGGGTGGTCCACCACGCGATCCCGACATCGACGGCACGCTCGTCCCTTCCGCCGCCGGTGGCTCATTAATGTTCACCCCCGAGCTCGCCACCAAAACGCTCCGCGCAATGCGCACGCAGCACGGCGCAAAGATTTACGGCAAATACGGCTTCGTCGACGCCTTCAACCCCAAGACCGGCTGGATCGACACCGACGTCATCGGCATCAACGCCGGCATCATCCTGGTGAGCGCCGAAAACGCCCGCACCGGCTCCGTCTGGCGCTGGTTCATGCAGAACCGCGAGCTCCCGTTCGCCCTCACAAAAGTGGGTCTAATCAAATACAGATCTCATCATCAGTCTTCATTCCGGGTCGACTTTCGTATATCCAGCCAACGTGAATTATCAGCCACGGATAGACACTGATTACACGGATCTAAAAATCAGGTTGTAAATCCGTATTTATCCGTGTAATCCGTGGCTAATAAGAAACATTGACGAATAGCCAGAGCGGTAACTATAGTCACGCGAACAACATTCGGTCGAGAATGAGATGTCGCGATTAACTTTGATCCTGATAATCGCCGTTGCTTCGCCGGTCTGCGCGCAAGCAGGCAAACTCGTTAAAGCTCCTGCGCCGGCACCGGCATCGATCGAGGGTTACGTTCGCGGACACTGCGTCGCGCTTGCTCATCGTGTTCGCGTTTGCAAGTTATTATCTGAAGACAAAGATACTTTTTTGGTCGAGAAAGAAGGCCAGCCGGCTGGCACCTGGGTGGGAAGCACCTACATGGCCGAAACGTCGGATTTCGAAGTGTTAACCGGAGATCTTGATGGCGACCGCCGGCCCGAACTCATTGTCGCCAATCACGACAGCACCAGTAACGGAATGGCCGTTGATTATTGGACCATACACATATTTCCCGATGCTGAGTTTCGAAACTTTCAACCGCCATTGAAGTTCAGCGTGCAGGAGTATGGCAGCTTCGGAACTTTTGTCAGTAGCCGCGGAACAATAAACATCTTGACAACCGGCTGGGTGTCGGCACCCGACCCAAAAGGAAAACGAGATTGGGGAACTTATCTCGTGGGCCAGTGGTGGCGTTATCAACCCGGCAAGCTCGTGCCGTTGTTGAATCGACCGCCGGTTGCTCGCCGTTATCTACGACGCTTCGAGCTGGAACGTTTGGATGGCATCGATCCGGCACGTGCTCCCTTTCGCTGGTTGAGTCATCGTGACAGTGAAACAGTTAATGCTGACTTCATCACCGGCGCACGCAAGAGCGTCAAAACTGGTGTGATTGAAGGCGTATCAACCGATGCGGAGACGGGTCACCTCAAAATTACGTTTAAGCCGGACGGCGAACCAGCGACGACATATCTCTATGGTGTCGATCATGAAGAGAACAGCCTGCGGTACATAGGCGACGCCACATCAGGACGCGTGTATCCCGATCGCTATCAGCCATCACAGCCTACGGCCTGGCTAACCGGCAAGCGCGCCAGTCTCCGCGGCTACGGTGACGACACACAAATACAGATCTTGTGGTTGGATTAAGAACCTACTTCAAAAGGAGCGCACAAATGCAAAAGAAGGCTTTGTGGATTTTCTTACTTGCCACACTCGTCTTTTGTGCTTTCGTTCAGCTTCCCGGGAACGAGACGGTCTATTCGCAGGCCGGTCGCAATCCGATTTCGCCGGAGGTGCTCGAACGGCGTCGCCAGATCGAACGCGAACTGCAAAACATCGCTGTTGTCGATCGCAAATTGATGATCCCAATGCGCGATGGCGTCAGGATCGCAGCCGACGTTTATCGCCCTAAAGACAACTCGAAGAAATACCCGGCCATCTTCTCGCGCACACCGTACAACTTCAATTTCTGGGATATCCGCAACGGCGTGCCGCGCGATTTGACGAATGAGCTCGAAGCCGTGAAACGCGGCTACGCATTCGTGCAGATGAATGAACGCGGTCGCTTCTTCTCCGAAGGCAATTACGACATTCTTGGTCCACCACTTACGGATGGCGTCGATGAATTTGCCTGGATTCAAAAACAATCATGGTCCAACGGCAAGGTCGGCACGATCGGTTGTTCCTCGACAGCCGAATGGCAATTAGCAGTCGCTGCCCAGGGGCCACCGGCGTTTACAACGATGATCGTGCAGGGTTTCGGCGCGGGTGTCGGCCGCGTGGCTCCTTACTTTGAACAAGGCAACTGGTATCGTGGCGGCGCGGTGCAGATGCTTTTCATCGCGTGGCTCTACGGCCAGCAGAACCAGGTCCGTCCGATGTTTCCGCAAAATACATCCCAGGCGGATTTGATCAACGCTTCGCGGGCATTCGATCTGGCAGCGCAACTGCCGCCGGTTGATTGGTCCAAGGCCCTGCGTCACCTGCCCGCCAAAGACATCATGTCGGCTGCTGGTGGACCACGCGGCATCTACGCCGATCGCATGCCGGTCGAAACCGGCGGCATGATGATTCAGCGCGAGCCAAATGATCCGGCCTGGTACAAAGGCGGTCTCTGGCACGACAACATGAAGATCAACATTCCCGGATTCTGGTTTATGTCGTGGTACGACGTGTCTGTTGGACCAAACCTGGCCGCTTTTAATCATGTGCGCAAGACTGCTTCACCCGAGATCGCGAACCAGCAGTACGCAGTAATTGCGCCAACACTGCACTGCGCCTTTAAACGCGCCACCGAGAATACCGTCATCGGCGAACGAAGCGTGGGCGATGCCCGTTTGAACTATGACGACCTGACCTATGCCTGGTTCGATAACTATCTGAAAGGTGAAAACAACGGCGTGCTCGCGAAGATGCCACGCGTGCGTTATTTCACGATGGGTTCAAACAAGTGGCAATCGTCAGACACGTGGCCACCCGCCGGTGCGCAACCGCTCAACCTATATTTATCGAGCGGCGGCAAAGCAAACACGATGAGTGGCGACGGAGTACTGTTGGATGCCGCGCCTGCAACTGACGCCCCTGATACGTTTAATTACGATCCGATGGATCCGGTGCCGTCCCTGGGCGGTAATGTTTGCTGCACCGGTAACGCGATTACGGCCGGTTCTTTCGATCAACGCAAGAATGAAACGCGGCCAGACATTCTGGTTTATAGTACCGAACCGTTAAAGGAAGGTCTGGAAGTCAGTGGTCCGATTGAAGTCACGCTGTATGTCTCGTCCGATGCGAAGGACACGGATTTCACGGTCAAACTGATCGACGTTTATCCTGACGGCCGTGCATACAATCTCGATGAAACGATCCAGCGCATGCGCTATCGTGACGGTTACGATAAACCGAATGTCTGGATGGAATCCGGCAAGGTTTACAAAGTGACACTTTCGCCGATGACGACCAGTAACTACTTCGAAGCTGGTCATCGAATTCGGATCGAGATCTCGAGCAGCAACTTCCCGCGCTTTGATCGAAACCTGAATACGGGCGGCAAGAATTACGACGAATCCAAAGGGGTGGTCGCGCGTAACGTGGTCCATCACTCGCGGCAGTATCCTTCGTCGATCAAACTCACGGTCGTACGAAAGGGTTCCTAAAGGAGAAAGATCATGCGAGGTGGAATGATTGGAATAATCGTCGCGATTTTGATGGCTGTTCTTGTATTCATTTGGCTACAGAAACGCAAGACGTAACCTGAGCGAAGGAGTTTTCGGATGATGAAAAGTATCCTATTTAGGATTGGGACTGATCCTCGCGTTGGGACTGGCCGGGTGGTCAGGCTACGTGCAGGCGCGAAGAACCAACGAGGCGTTAACTGTTTGGGAATACAAAGACGTTGAAATCACCAGCGCGACTAACGCCACCGCCAAACTCAATTCCTTTGGCACACAAGGATGGGAATTGGTAACAGCTACCACAACGTGTTCTGCTAGCGGTTCCTGCACTTCGACCGCGTATATGAAGCGTCAACGCTAAACCGGCAAACGGAGAATAAAGGAAGGTTCACCCGACCTATGAAACCAAAAGAGCTAACAATACGCGGCCTCATACTGGGCTCGCTCATCTGCGTTATCTTCACAGCCGCTAATGTCTACCTGGGATTGAAAGTCGGACTGACCTTCGCATCCTCAATTCCCGCGGCGGTGATCTCGATGGCCCTGCTAAGTATGGTCAAGAACTCATCGATCCTCGAGAACAACATCGTGCAGACCGTTGCCTCCGCGGCCGGTACGCTCTCGGCGATTATCTTTGTCTTGCCGGGTCTCGTGATTGTTGGTTGGTGGACCGGGTTTCCGTTCTGGCAATCGTTTTTCATTTGCTTAGCGGGTGGCGTGTTGGGCGTGTTGTTTACGATTCCCCTCCGGCGTGCACTCGTTACCAACTCGGATCTGCCTTACCCCGAAGGCGTGGCGGCCGCTGAAGTGCTTAAGGTCGGCTCCGGCACTCGTGGTGAAACTAAGGACGAAACCGGCGAATCTCGCGAAGGTCTCATCGCCGTCATCCTCGGCTCCGTTGCTTCGGCCGGGCTCGCTATTTTCACCGGAACACGCCTGGCTGCCGCCTCGGTGACAGGATTCTTCCGGCTCGGCACGGGAGCTGCGAGCGGCTACGACGTTGCTTTCTCACTCGCGCTCGTCGGCGCCGGTCATTTGGTTGGATTGTCTGTCGGTCTCGCGATGTTAACGGGACTCATTATCGCGTGGGCCGTTGCGGTTCCACTTCTGACGTCGATGCAGCCTGCGGCAGAAGGCGTGGCACTCGGCGCTCATACGATCGGTATCTGGCGGACGCAGGTGCGATTCATCGGTGCTGGTGCGATTGCCGTTGCTGCGATCTACACGCTCGCACGACTGGCAAAGCCGGTGATTGGCGGACTTATCAACACGATTGCAAGTTCGCGATCAAAGGAGACCCGCGACGATCTCGATCGAGACATTTCGGGCACCTGGATTTTGATCTTGACCGCCGCTTGTCTCGTGATCTCAGGTTGGCTGGCGTTCACTTTCGCGCGATCAACCGTTCTTGCCCCTAACGCCGTCACGCTCACGTTGATCGCCGTTCCGTTTGTATTACTCGGAGGCTTTCTCATTGCCGGAATCTGCGGATACATGGCGGGATTGATTGGCGCTTCGAATAGCCCAATTTCCGGTGTCGGTATCCTGTCGATTGTCATGTGCGCGTCGATCTTGATTTTTGCGGTGGCGCCGACAGAGACCACGCAACCTGCGCTCGTGGCATTCGCGCTTTTCATCACGGCGATTGTTTTTGCGTGCGCGACAATCTCAAACGACAACCTGCAAGACCTGAAAACCGGACAACTCGTCGGCGCCTCACCGATGCGACAACAGATCGCGTTGATTGTTGGTGTCGCAGCCGGTGCGGCAGTGATTCCATTTGTGCTTAATCTGCTGGCAACTGCATACGGTTTTCAAGGTGCTGCAAATGTTGGCGTAGTCACTTCGACTCCGTTGGCTGCGCCGCAGGCAACACTCATCTCCGCCCTCGCAAAAGGCGTGATTGGCGGCAATCTTGAATGGAAGATGATCGGGATCGGCGCGCTTGTCGGAGTTGGTCTGATTCTTCTCGACACGCTGCTCGGAGCGATGAAGAAGATTCGTATTCCGCCTCTCGCCGTTGGCATCGGCATCTACCTGCCGATGTCGGCAACTTTTGCGGTCGTTGTCGGCGCTGTGCTTTCGGAATGGTACTCCAGGCGGACTCGCAATTCGAAAAATCCGGATCGAGCGGAACGTTTGGGAACGCTCGTCGCATCCGGTTTAATCGTCGGCGAGAGTATCTGGGGAGTTATTAATGCAGGATTGATCGTGGGCCGCGGTACTGATGCGCCGCTGGGTTTAGTCGCCGAAGACTTTTTCCTTGGTCCATGGCTCGGTGTAGCTTGTTTCGTGGGTATTATTATCTTGCTGTACTCCTGGATGCTGCGTCGTGCGAAAGAGGCTCAGTAAAGTAAGTAACGGTGCCAGTTGAAGGTTTAACAATTCGTCGCGCGGAGCCCGAAGACGCCGATGCGGTCGCGGAGATGTTTGACGCGCCGGTGGTGTATTCGGGCACGCTGCAGGTGCCGTATCCGTCACGCCAGTACTGGCGACAACGACTGTCGGAGAACCCCGAGACGTCGTACAACCTCGTGGCAGTTGTCGACAATCGTGTGATCGGGATGGTCAGTGTGCATCTTTTCAATAGACCACGCCGGCGGCACGCAGGAGCGATCGGCATCTCGGTGCACGAAGAGTGGCAAGGCAAGGGTGTCGGAACGGAATTGATGCGGGCGATTATCGAATTTGCCGACAACTGGTTGAATCTGAGACGTCTCGAACTCGAGGTCTATGCAGACAACGAGGCGGCGATTCATCTCTACGAACGTTTCGGGTTTGAAGTTGAAGGAACGTTGCACGAACACGCGTTCCGCGACGGAACGTATATCGATTCAAAAGTCATGGCCCGTTTGCGACCAGGGCGCTAAGGGCGGCTCTCGAAACGACTGTAGGGGCGGCCCTCGAAACGACTGTAGGGCGGCCCTCCGTGGCCGCCCTAGTCTGGAACTCAAGATCGTTACACCTGGAGACTTACGATAGGGGCGTGATGCCGCGGCTCTCGTATTGCGAGACAAAGAAGTTCGTACGCTAGGGCGGCCACGGAGGGCCGCCCCTACAGTACAAATTAATGAACTTCCTGAATAAGACAACGACCCTCATCCTGATCGTTACGCTACTCCTCTGCCCTTTCTCAGCCAGCGCTCAAAAAGCCGAATCGAAGACCGCGGAAGATGCGGCTCTGAGAGCAAAAGCCTTCGAGTTACTTGAATCACTCTCAACTCAACTCACCACTCTTCAGTCAACAGAAAACCGAGCTCGCTTGGGCGCAAACATCGCCGACTCGCTCTGGCCGCACGATGAAAAGCGCGCCCGTGCCCTCTTTACCACTGTGGGCGAAGACATAAAAGTCGCTCTCGTTAAGGGCTTTGATGACAAGCCCGTCGACTATCGCGCGATCGCGGTCTTTCGAAAATTGCGCTTGGACACAACTGAGCCGATTGCAAAGCACGACGCCGAATTTGCTTTCACATTCTTTACAGTTACCGAACCGCCACGGCTGCCGGACCACATGCTTCGACCTCAACAGGCTGAGATCGAAAGCGAGCGAGCGATTCAAGTTCGGCTGGCGAAAAAGGTGGGCCAGAATAATACCGAAATTGCAGTCAAGCTTGCCAGGCAATCACTCGAACGTGGTTTCGAGCACGATCTTGTGCTGCTGCTTCTCAACCTGCATCGCAAACAAAGAGAAGACGGCATAGCGCTATATAAAGAGGCTGTTGCGCGGCTCGCAAAGGTAAACCTGGCGCATGACTGGGTGACGACAAGTTTCCTTATTACTTTGGTTCAGGCCATGCCGCCACCACTTGCGGATGAGGTAAGTTATCGTGAACTCATAAATTACGTTATTGCCACTGCCATCGCCAATAATTGCAAGAGCCGTGAGTACCATTCGGCTTCCTATTTTTGTAGCCAAATACGGCAGCTTTCAACGCAGATGGCCCGGGTCGATCGACAGCGGGCTAGTCAGTTCATCAACCTGCCAACAAACACGAATGATCTGCAATCGCGATCGGTGTCGGCCCGATTTGAAGTCGACGAAATAATTGAGTTTGGCGGTTCCATTGAAGATATTTTCGCCCTTGCCCAGAAGTATCCGGACTTTGCCGACTCGATTTATCAACGAGCAGTGCAGTTCGCCCAATCCAGCGGCAATACCGATCGGGCCAAAAAAATAATTAGGGATGCCATTAAAGATCCCCGATTGCAGCAACGGCTTCTCGCTGAAGTCAATCCGCTTAAGGTTGAGCCTGAGCCGGAGATGAGTGACGAGGAGTTTGAAACATCGCTGGGAGAAATCAATCAGACTACCAACTTACGCAGTCGGGTTTATTTCATGCTTAGATTTGCCAGTGAGACTGGTACGAATAAAAATAAAACCTTGAAGTTGCTCGATCAGGCTACTGCCCTGGTGGACCAACTGAAACCGGGTTCCGAGCAAACTGAGGTTCGCCTTAGCCTCGCACTTTCGTACTGCTCGGTAAAGAGCGATCGCGGTCTGGCAATCATCGAAGGCGAGGTCCCAAGACTTAATGAACTCATTGCGGCGGCAACCAAGCTCGATGGTTTTGATACGCGTTACTTACGTGATGGCGAATGGAACATGTCGGCGGAAGGAAAGCTCGGCCAGCTCCTCACCGGCCTCTCCGATTCTGCCGCAGTGTTCGCGTGGTGTGATTTTGAACGCGCAGTAAACCTCGCGGCTCAGTTCGAGAGGGCTGAGATTCGCATGATGGCTCAGGTAAAACTGGCTCAAGGTATTCTGTCGGGCCCTGCGCATCACCCATTTCGCAATTCGAGATACATTGAATACTGAGAGCCTTGTTGGGTAGTGCCCTAATTCAATTTCTTCTCTGTGCAACCTCTGTGTTCTCTGTGTCTCTGTGGTTATAGGAATGTGCGACACAACAACCACAGAGACACAGAGACACAGAGACACAGAGGTTGCACAGAGAAATCCAAAAAGGGCACTACCCATTTTGCAGAAATTTGACTTTTCCTCTCGCGCTGCGTTAGATCATCGCGGTCCTTTTTATTCCAAAAACTGAATGAGGCATTACCATGTCCACCTCTCGTCGTGATTTTCTGAAGACGGCTGGGGTTGCTGCCGGCGCCCTTTCGCTTTCTTCCCTGCCCTCCTGGATTAGCGATGTCGCTGCTGAGGAAGAAGCGATCGCAAACGGTGTCGACAAGAACGCGCTCGCCGACGTCGCGCTCAGCACCGCCCGCAAACTCGGCGTCACCTACGCTGACATCCGCATTAATCGTTATCGCAACGAGTCGGTGGCCACACGCGAACAACAGGTGCAGAACGTTTCGCGCGGGCAAAACTTCGGCTTCGGCGTCCGCGTGCTCTACAAAGGCACGTGGGGATTCGCGTCCAGCCGGAGTGTTACGGCGGAAGACGTGCGGCGAATCACGCAACAGGCGGTGGAGATCGCTCGCGCAAATTCGGTCTACCAGCGCAAACGCATCTCGCTCGTGCCGGTCGAGAAAGTGGTCACGAGCTGGAAGAGCTCCTTCGAAAAAGATCCCTTCGAAGTTTCCATTGACGACAAAATCCAGTTCCTGCTGTCGCTTAACCAGGCGGCAATGAAAACGCAGGGCGTGAGTTTCGTTAACTCCTCGATGGGTTGGGTCAACGAACAGAAGTTCTACGCGTCAACTGATGGCTCGCGAATTGAGCAGTACATCATTCGCGCCAATCCAAACTTCTCGGTGACAGCCGTTAATCGCGCTAATGGCGACTTTCAATCGCGCAGTGCCCTGGGTGGACCACAGGGCATGGGTTACGAGTACATGGAAAAGCACGATTGGAAGAAAGAAGCACAACAAGCCGGCGAAGAAGCCGTCATGAAGCTGAAGGCGAAACAGATCGAACCAGGCAAATATGATCTCGTGCTTCATCCCTCTCACCTGTGGTTAACGATTCACGAATCGGTGGGCCATCCGACTGAACTTGATCGCTCACTCTGGATGGAAGCCAATTACGCCGGAACCAGTTTTCTCACTCCCGATAAGATCGGCAAACTGCAATTCGCTTCAAAGATCGTCAACTTCGTTGCCGACAGAACACAGCCTGCCGCGTTAGCTACAGTCGGGTTCGACGATGAAGGGGTCCCGAGTCAACGCTGGCACCTCATCAAAAACGGACTCTTTGTTGACTGGCAAACGACTCGCGACCTGGCCGCAATGACGGGGCAGAAGAAGTCGTATGGCTGCAATCACAGTGATAGTTGGGGCAGCATTTCGTTCCCACGCATGCCAAACGTGTCGCTCGAACCCGGGCCGGGTAACACTTCGCTCGATGATCTGATTGCCGGCGTTGAAAACGGCATTTTGATTTACGGCGACGGCAGCTACTCCATCGATCAGCAACGTTACAACTTCCAGTTTGGCGGTCAGGTCTTCTGGGAAATCAAAAACGGCAAGCGTGGCGAGATGCTCCGCGACGTTGCCTACCAGTCGCGCACTACCGATTTCTGGAATTCGCTGGACGCGCTTGGTGGCCAGTCGACCTACGAACTCGGCGGCAGTTTCAACGACGGCAAAGGTGAACCGGGTCAGTCGAATGCGGTGAGCCATGGATGCCCGGTGGCTCGGTTCAGACAGGTTAACGTCCTTAACACGGCGCGAAGATAAAACGAGGAGAATTCGAGATGCTGCTCACTGAAAAAGATGCGCGTGCGATTTGTGAGAAATTGCTGAGCTACGTAAAGGCCGACGATGCGGTCGTTGGCGTGAACAGCGAAGACTACGGTCACCTGCGTTTCGCCTCCAACGCGTTTACGACCAGTGGTGCGCGTGAGAACGTTACCGTTGGTGTTACTGTTTGGGTTGATAAGAAACGCGGTGCCGCTTCAACCAACGAAATCGACGATGAGTCGCTGAAAGCCACGGTGGCGCTCGCAGAGCAACTCGCTCGCATTTCGCCGGTCGATCGTGAATATATGCCATCGCTCGGCAAACAGACTTACAAACCCGTGAACGGATTTGCTGAAGCCACTTCAAACATCTCCGCTCCTGCACGGGCAAAAGCCATCAACGACGTTATTACCGCCTGCGAGAAATCGAAAGTGGTCGGTGCCGGTTTTCACCAGGCACGTGGATCGGCCGGCGCTTCGGCGACCAAGAACGGCAATTTCCTTTTTGAGCGTTCGAGCCTCGTAAGTCTCGCCACCACTGCGCGAACGCCTGATGGAACGAGTTCGGGCTACTTCCTTCGCAATCACTTTGACGTCAGCAAACTCGATACGGCGCGGATTGCGAACGAAGCGATTCGCAAAGCCCTCGATGCACGTAACCCGCGCGTGCTCGATCCTGGCGTTTATCCAGTGATTCTCGAACCGCAGGCAGTGGCCGATCTACTCAGCTTCTTTGCTTTCAACTTTGACGCGCGAAGTGCTGAGGAAGGTCGTAGTCCGTTGTCCGCGCCAGGCGGCAAGACGAAACTCGGCGAGAAGATCTTCGACGAACGGATCAACATTTACAGCGATCCATGGCATCCGGACTTGCCGGGTTCGCAATCAGCACAGGGCGGACTCCCGGCGCAAAAGATCTCTCTCGTGCGCAATGGCGTGCTCGAGAATCTGACTTACTCGCGCTACTGGGCCAAACAAAAAGGTAAGGAACCGACTCCGGGACCGGTGAACAGCATCATGGAGAGTTCCGTGGCGCCAGTACCGATCGAAGAGATGATTAAGTCAATGGACCGGGGCTTACTGCTCGGCCGTTTCTGGTACATCCGCGGTGTCGATCCGAGAACGGCGCTGCAAACAGGTCTGACGCGTGACGGGATCTGGTATATCGAGAAAGGCAAGATCCAGTATCCGGTGAAGAACTTCCGCTTTAACCAGAGTTTGATGCAACTGCTGGCGCCGGGTAACGTCGAGATGATCGGCAAGCCTGAGCGCGTGGGCAGTTCGGAAGGTCAGGGTGGAAATTCGTCGCTACTGCCGGCGTTGAAGGTGAAGGAGTTTAATATGTCGTCGCAGTCTGAGGCGGTGTAGGAAAACCTTGGAACAAGATGAACAGGATTAACAAGATTTACAAGATAATCCTGTTCATCTTGTAAATCTTGTACTAAGGTTTTAGCGGCAGATCGACGATGATCGGATTGTGATCCGAAATCCGATCTTTGAGACTGTAATTCAACGCCTTCAACGTGCGTCCAAACTGTGGCGCAAACACGTGCGGCTGTTCGCGATCGTCAGGCTCCGTTAGTCCCACAGGCTTCACAAAGATCCAATCAAGTTTCATCTCGACATTAAACTTCCCATTCAACTCGAGCGTGCTGACAAATCCTTTGCTGCCACGTTCATTTGAATCCGAAAGCGTTTCACCACTCGAACCGACGGAATGATCCTTCGAGCCACGAAAATCAAACGCCCCGCCATCGGTGAAACGGAAATCCTTTAGTGTGCTGAAAAACTTCTCCTCAGGATTCTCGGAAACGAATTTCACACTCTTCACAGTCGGATCCTTGCGCGTGCGCTGCATCTTCACCAAACCAACCGTGATGTCGTAAATCAACCCGACACCAGTTGCGTACTTGATGCCCTGCGTGGCCCAAAACGAAGTGCTGCCGAGTCGCCTTTTCACTTCGCGTTCAAATGACGTAGGCGTGGCGTCACCTCCGGAAGTGTTCATGTCGCCCGCAACGATGATTGGATGTTCGAGACCCTTAATCTGCGACAACAATTCCTTTAGCTGGTCCAAACGTTCAGAAGGTTTACTCTTCGCTTCAAGGTGCGTAGCAAGGATCGTAACTTCGCCGGACGGAAGTTGCGGGTCATGAATCTCCGCGAGCAACATCATGCGCCCGCCGCGACGTATTTCGCGCAGAATCTTCTCGCCAAAAACCAGCTTGGCGCCTTTTCGCTTCCCTTTTTCGAGCTTGGAGATGCCATTCTTTTCACCGTGATACCAATCATGTCCCTGATTGATGAATGGCACCAGGCGAACGTTATGCAGCGGAAAACGGCTGAGGATGGCCGTGCCGTGGAGATTGAGCGTTCGCGACTTATCTACTGCCAGATTTTCAAGCATCTGGGCTTTGTCGGCGCTGGTTTCACCTTCGAGAGTTTCGATGCCGAGCGTAAGCGGATCGACTTCAACAAACTCCACGCCGAAGGCGTAGTTCATTTGCAACGCGGCGGCGAGCTCACGCGCCACGTTGCGATAGCCGGTGCGTTTAAGGCCCCAGTCAGCTTCATTCAAAACAATCACATCAGCGCGACTTAGCTCAGCAGCCTGTTCGAGAATATTTGCCAGGTTGAATTTTTTACTACGCATTGCCGGCGTCAGCCGGCGAAAGAAGCGTTGGTCATTGGTAAGAGCTGCTTTGACGGCTTCAAACTCGAGCCCGCGTTCGATGTTCCAACTGGCAACGCGGAGAAACCCACCCTGAGAATGTGACGCCGTAGGTATGCTTCGCACCGCGCGCGTGCCGGCTGAGTTATTGACAAAGGGTGTCGTCAATAACCGGTTTAGTTTCTCGAAAAGTTGCGGCGACGGTGGATCGTTTTCATAGAGCGCAACCAGTTCGTTGTAGGTCAACAACGATGGGCCGGGAGGCGCTGATGTTTGAGCTTTGATCGGGTGGTTAAAAAAAAGACAGATCAGTAGCAGAACGAACGCCGGGACTTTTGTCATGGGCCACAGATTATCACAGATCATGGAACACGGATTAACCCGGATAAATCCGTTAATAATCCGTGAAATCTATGGCTAATTACTTCCCTGTTTCAACGTGATCATGTGGTTGTCGGCTTTGTGGACTTCGTCGAAGAGTCGCTTGATCTGCTCATAGCTGCCGACCGGAAACAGCACCGTATCTTTGCCGCCAAAGAAAAACGAACGCTTGTAAACGAGCGTTTGTTGATCCTTCGTTACCCCCATATTGATCAGGTGCTTGCTGACCTCTCCCGCGTTGATAGCCTGTGGTCGATCAGCGTTGTCCAGCACATAACCTTTCGGAAGCGTGATCGTCACTTCGTCTTCTTCCGACCAGGGATAGTGAAAATAGACCGGATACTTCCTTGCGCTGGCGCTAAACATCGCGCTGACACCCTTGCGAAAATATCCCGGCTGTACAAACAGTCGCTTACCGGTGCGCTGCGCATACTCGGGAACACGCACATGATACTTGTAGGCGAAGGGCTTCGTCGGATCGGGCGTGCTCTCGATAACAACATTGCTCACTTCGGCCGAACCGAGACGCGTCTTCACCGCTTCTTTCAAATCCTCTTCGCGTTGAGTCGGAGACGTGTCTTCGTTCATGACTCTCCGGTCAAATGCCAGATGACCGGTCAACTCGACGGTGATGTCGCCTTCAAGCGTTCCGTTCTCATCAAGACGCAGGTTGGCGACAAGCTTCTCTTTTGATTTGTCTGGTGAAGACATCGGCGTCTTCACCCAAACAGGACTCTCGCTCGCCACGAGTCCATCAACACCTTCTTCCTGCCAACGCAGCATACCGTGTGAGACATACGGTAGACCCGGATCGAAAAATTTCCATCCGGCGCCAACCTTCACAGCGATACTTGCCGGTTTCAGAGCGCCGGGGACAATCTCATCCTTGTTAAAGAGTCGCTGGCCTCGATCCGGTAACAGCACCACTCGAGAATCAAACCCAGCCGCATTGGCGAGGGCGGCAAACAGCAGATTGATATCGATGCCTGGTCCAACACCACGCTTCAGTGTATCGGATGGCTTCTTGTTTTCTTTGAGTTTGTCAATCTGGTCTTCGGTAAAGCCGGCGTTCTTGTCGTTAGTGTTCTTGATGTTTGTACGGCAGAACTGAAAGATACGCTCCAGCTTTTCTTCAGGCGTCTTTGCGTCGGCAATGATCTCGTCCGCTTTCTTTTTAACTACGTCGTCCACTTTCAGAAATGGCTGGAAGCCGGAGTGGATGCCGGCGGCAACGAGGTAGTAATTCAAGACTGCCGAAAACAATCCCGAATACCTGATCATGGCCCAGGCGCGCACGTTATCCTCGGGCGGCATCATGGGTTCTTCGTGAAAAGCGGGCATCTTGTTGACGGTCGTCGTGCGAAAGCCATCCTTCTCTTTTTGAAACTCAAAGTGCGGCATGTTGAAGGCACGCACGTCGAAGAAGGAGTTCTTCGCCGGCTTGATGCGATAGGTAACGGCTTGAACCGGTATATCGCGTTGAAACTGAAGCCGCATGTTATTCGCCGACGAGTCGGAAATAACTTCCTTCCACTTGTATTCGATGATTGCTCCTGCTTCGATACCCGGAAATGCGAAAGTCTTGGTTTTGAGTTTTATGCCACTGACCTTCACCACCGTCTTTTCGATGATGTCTTCTTTGGCGAGTTCGACAATCGAACCATCGGGTTTAATGGTGCGCGCTGCGACGTCTTTGATCTTCACACCGCCAAAGAAAGGAATATCCATGCGGCTATGTTGATCGCGGCCGCGTTCGGTAAAGATCTTGATGCGGACGTAGTGATTCAAAACGAGGTCGTTGGCGCCGCCGTCGTCAATACGAATGTCCCAGAAGATGGCTTCAGCATCGGCGCTTGGCTCAACTACTGGCGCTTTGAGTGCGAGATCGGCAGCATTAACTGTGCGCCATTCCTCGCCGCCGGCTTTTACCGTTGAGCGACTGGTGGTCACTGAGGTAATCAGGAGAATAGCGATGGTTAAGAGGATCAATCGAAAGGATTTGGGGGAAGTTTGGGAGTTCATTGTAGCCTCTGGTCTCGAACGGTTTGAGGTTCATTCGTTATTGAGGACGCTCGCAGGCATAATGCCATTATTTCGCATTATTGAGAAGAAAAGTTTCGGAGCGTTTATTTGCCAATTTCACTCAATGATCTGCGACGATTCGCGGTCGCACGTAACTTCCCGGCGCCAAAATCCCTGAGTCAAACGCTCCAGGAATTCGGCTTTGTTCAGGCCGATCCGATTCGCGCTCCGGCACGCGCGCAGGACCTGATCCTGCGACATCGCGTAGAAAACTATCACGCAGGTGATCTCGAACGACTCTACACCGAGCTCGACGTTGAAGAGGACTTCTTCATCAACTACGGCTACGTGACGCGTTCCTTACAGACACAGATGCATCCACGTTCCAATTCACGCTTGCCTCCCGGTGATATCCGTTCGCAATGGGGTTTCGGGCCGAAGAGAAAGGTCAAACCGCTACTCGAATTTGTACGAGAGCGGGGAATGGTCCACCCACGTGAAGTTGACGAACACTTCGCGCACGGCAAAGTTACAAACTATTGGGGCGGCTCCTCAAACGCCAGCACGCATTTGCTGGACGTGATGCACTACCACGGATTGCTTCGAGTTGTGCGACGAGAGAAAGGCATTCGCATTTACGGTCCGCAAACTCATACACCTGTCCCTCGCAGCGCGGCCGAGCGGCGCGCGCGTATAGATCGATTGGTGGATGTAGTCGTAAACATCTACGCACCGTTAACCGGCCCAAGCCTTTGGTATTACTTAAGACGCCTGCGCTATGCAGTGCCACACTGGGTCAAAGAGTTGCCGGCCGCGTTGCAACGGGCCAAAGAACGACTGTCGCATATACGAGTGGACAACGTTGACTGGTACTGGCCTGCCAATGAAAATCCGAACGACTATCGGACTCAGGAAGTTGTTCGACTACTAGCCCCCTTCGATCCCCTCGTCCACGATCGCGATCGTTTCGAACTCTTCTGGAACTGGATCTATCGTTTCGAAGCCTACACTCCAGCCGCAAAACGGAAACTCGGCTACTATGCTCTCCCAATGCTCTGGCGCGATCGCGTAATCGGCTGGGCCAACATGTCAGTGAAGGACGGCACTCTCGATCACAATCTCGGCTACATCACCTCAACCCCACCACGCGAACGCGTTTTCAAACGCGAACTCGAAACTGAACTCCAACGCGTACGAGAATTCCTCCACCTCAATTGCCTTAGGAAGAGTTCCTAAGCGTACGACTGGCTTCATAAAGATGAACAAGATTTTACAAGATTAACAAGGCAAACCCGCCATGACGATTGAATATGATCTTTATGCTTTTTGTGCCTCTTTATGGCTTGCCTATATAATCACCACCAATCATGGAACAACGTAGAACCCTTTATCCCGAAATCGAGCCGTACGATAGCGGTCACATGCGCGTCTCGCCTGTTCACGAGCTCTATTACGAACAATGTGGCAACCCGAATGGCAAACCGGTTGTCTTTCTCCACGGTGGTCCAGGCGCCGGACTGATCCCCGACTATCGCCGCTTCTTCGATCCGGAAGCTTATCGCGTCGTGCTCTTCGAACAACGTGGCGCCGGTCGCAGCAGGCCACACGCTTCCCTTGACGACAACACGACCTGGCATCTGGTCCAGGACATCGAACATATCCGCGAACTCTTCGGTATCGACAAATGGCTCGTGTTTGGCGGTTCGTGGGGCAGTACACTCGCTCTCGCGTATGCGGAAACACATCCCGACCGAGTACGCGGCCTGGTGTTGCGCGGCATCTTTCTTTGCCGTCCGAAAGAGATCAAGTGGTTCTACGAAGACAGCCAGGGCGCCAGCGCGATCTTCCCTGAGACGTGGGAACAATACGTTCGCATTATTCCCGAAGCCGAACGCGACGACATGATCAACGCTTATTATCGCCGCCTGACAAGTGAGGATGCCGCGGTTCGGCTTGAAGCAGCACAGGCATGGTCTATCTGGGAGGCGAGTGCGTTAAGACTTCTGCCGGATCAGAAACTGATTGACGAATTCTCCGAACCGGAAATGGCGGTTGCCCTCGCGAGGATCGAATGTCACTACTTCGTCAACAACTGTTTCTTTAACACCGATAACTACCTGATCGAAAACGTCGAGCGCATTCGCCACATCCCCGCGGTGATCGTGCACGGGCGTTACGACATCGTTTGCCCGTTTATGAGCGCCTGGGATCTGCATCGCGCGTGGCCGGAGGCGGAACTCCACGCGATTCCCGATGCCGGACACGCGGCTACCGAACCCGGAATCGCCGACGCGCTGATCAGGGCCACCGACAAATTCCGGGACACGGATTAACGCGGATTGGGTACGGATTTCAATCTGTGCTATCCGCGACCCAGCGTGGTGGGTTTACGCCCAGCAGGTGACGCACAAAAGAATCTGAGTTGTCCCAATGAGAGATCCTGCGGCTTGTAGGTGTTGCGCGTGAGTTTTGAGTAGGAAGAAACGACGCTGATCGCGACGATCAGCAGCCAAGTTTTGGTTCCTTTTTTCATTGGGGTTCTCTCGGCATTCAATTATCAAATCCTGGGTATCGTTGTAGGGGCGGCACTCCGTGGCCGCCCTTGTCTGGAACTCAAAATCGTCTCACCTGGAGCGATACGATGGTGGCGTCCTTCCGTGACTCTCCTGATCGGGAGACAAAGAAGTTCGTACGCTAGGGCGGCCACGGAGTGCCGCCCCTACAGTCACCCGGGAAAAACTAGATTCCGCCGCGATCGACGTCGAGGATGAATTTGATCACGCCGTCAACATACGTCTTCTGATCGTCGTACATCGCCATGTGACTGCCGTTCGGGCAAAACAGGTAACGCCCCTTCTTGACCTTTTTTGACATCATCTCCATGTGTGTTGGATCCATCGTGTCGTGCTTCGCCCCGATCACGAGGGTTGGGACGATGATGTTTGCGAGGTCATTGGTCCGATCCCAATTGAGCAATTTCCCACTCAGCCCGAGTTCGCTTGGTCCCTGCATGGGGATATAGACGTTGTTGTTTATATGCTTGAACGCTCGCACCACGGGCTCAGGCCAGTTCTCGTAAGGCACACGCAGAACATGCTGCTCGTAGTGGTGTGGCATCAGGAGTTCCATATACCGCGGATTCTGAAAATCTTTCTGTTGCTCAATTTCTTTAACCTCGGCCAAAACCTTCTGGTCCATCGCCGGCATCAACACCTTGTTCGCATAATCGTTGTACGCCGGACCACTCGCCATCATGTTTGAGATGATGAGCCCTCGCAGGTTTTGCTGGTACTTCAACGCGTACTCCATCGCCAACACGCCGCCCCACGAATGGCCCAGCAAATAGAAGTTACTCTTATCGAGTTTCAGCGCCTGGCGTACCTGTTCCACTTCTTCAACAAAACGCGGCAGGTCCCACAAATCCGGGTCGTTTGGTTGGTCGCTATAGGCTGAGCCCAGTTGGTCGTAGTAGTAATATTCAATTCCTGCGGCTGGAAAGTAACTGTCAAACATCTCAAAGTATTCATGCGTCAAACCTGGTCCACCATGCAACAGCAACACTTTGATCGTTGGGTTATTGCCGGCGCGCTTGGTCCAAACCCAAAACACTCCCTTTGGCGTGTCAATGGGAATAAGTTTAGCGCCACCGCTTGCGACATCGTCACGCGCGGAGTTGTCGAGATAGGGATTGGCTGATTGAGGTGATGGTTGCCGGTTACATCCCTGAAGCAAGAGCATCAGGAAAATAAGCAAGCACGCTTTGTATTCTCGGTGCCTCTGTGGTTGGATAGCGCGGTTGATTCGCATACTTTTTCCAGACAGGATTAACAAGATTTCAGGATTTACAGGATATCTTGTTAAATCCTGTGAATCTTGTAAATCCTGTAAGACGGTTTTACCTCCAATATCCCGAAAAGGAGAATACGGTGACGGCGTTTGGGAACTATATCAACGGTGAGTTTGTCGATAGCAAATCAGGTAAGACTTTTCCCAATATCAACCCGGCGAATTTCGATGAAGTTGTAGGCACGTTCCAGGCTTCGAACGCGGACGACGTTGCCGACGCCTGCGCCGCCGCGGTCGCCGCGCAAAATGATTGGGCGGCGCTGCCGGCCACGAAACGGGGCGAGTATCTTTTCAAAGCCGCGGAACTACTCACAAACAAACTGCCGCAACTCGGCGAGGAGATGACGCGCGAAGAAGGCAAGACCTTGCCTGAGGCGATTGGCGAAGTCACCCGCGCCATCAATATCTTTCGATACTTCGGCGGTGAAGGCGCGCGTCAATTTACTTACAGCGTTCCGTCCGAACGCCCGCAGGTTCTCTGTTACACGATCCGCAAACCACTCGGCACCGTCGCGCTGATCACTCCCTGGAATTTTCCTTCGGCCATCCCCGCATGGAAACTCGCGCCGGCATTAGTCTCGGGAAACACTGTGGTGCTCAAGCCTGCGTCGCTGGCGCCGCTCAGCTCCTTTCGTTTAATTGAAGCTTTGCACGAAGCCGGCATTCCAAAAGGCGTAGTCAATTACATCACCGGCAGCGGTGGCGCCGTTGGTGATCCGTTGACTGATAATTCCGCGATCAACGGTATCTCGTTTACCGGTTCGACTTCAGTGGGAGACGCGTTGTACAGAAAAGTTGCCGACAGAAAACTGCGCGTGCAGCTCGAGATGGGCGGTAAAAACCCGACAATCGTTTTACGCGACTCGGATCTGAACTACGCCGCTGACATTCTCATCAACGGCGCTTTCTTCTCCACTGGCCAGAAGTGTACGGCCTGCAGTCGCGCGATTATTGAACGCCCGATCTATGAACCGCTGGTCCAACTACTTATCGAAAAAACACGCGCGCTCAAGGTTGGAAATGGATTGACTCCCGGCATTCAAATCGGACCGGCAGTTGATGCCAATCAACTCGAAACCGATCTCGAATACATCAAAATAGCCAAAGAGGAAGGCGCGGAGCTTTTATGTGGCGGCAATCGCTTGTCAGGTGGAGAGTTTGATAAAGGGTACTTCATTGAGCCAACGATCTTTGCGGGCGTCACGCCGCAGATGCGGATCGCGCAGGAAGAGGTGTTTGGTCCAGTGCTGGGATTGATGGTGGCGGAAGATTTTGAGAGTGCGATGGAAATTGCGAATGGCGTGCGCTTCGGGCTCTCGGCGTCGATCGTCTCGCGTGACCTGACGCGTGTGCATCAGTTTATCGACCAGATCGAAGCGGGATTGATTACTGTTAACCTGCCGACAGCGGGTGTGGAGTATCAACTACCTTTCGGCGGCACGAAAGAGTCGAGTTTCGGTATGCGCGAACAGGGACCACAGGCAATCGATTTCTATTCCGAAACACGTACCGTGTATCTGCGATACGCACAATGAGAGTTATCGGTTTGGTATCTCGCGTAGAAAAGGCGATGGCGGCGGGGCGGGCTCAACATCAAAGATGTGAATTTCCGGTTCGTAGTTCATGACGTTGGTTGCAGGCATCACTACGAATTCACCGGGGCGTTGCAGGAAGCCCTGACCGTCAAACTGGAAATGCAAAAACGTCCGATGCTCAGCTACGTATTCTATTTTCTGATTCTTAGACCGCGGGTTATGACAACCCTCACCAAACATTTCCACCACGAGTTCTTTGCCGTTTACGGTAAATGATTTCAGGCCGCAACCATACGCATAAGAGCCCGACTCAAACTGCCACAGCTCTTTCAATCTGCCGTTTCGAAGTGTGTAGATGTAAAAGAGGGACGAACCACCGTCACATTTGCCATCAATGCAATCAAAGTGCGACAGGCGCACGAGGGCTTCGTCGGCGCCATCGCCGGTGACATCTACGTAATAAACATCCTTTAGCTCAAACCATCCCCCTCGATCGCCGTAAAAATAGCCACCACGCTCCAGTCGCAAATCATCCTTTGTTAAATCTGAGTGCTTATAAGTGCCGTAAGAGCGGTTGTAGAAATCCGTGTGCAGAAAAGTCGACGGAACAGCTTTATATCGCGCATTAAAATCGATAGATTGGCGGCCTTTTGCGGGCGGAATTTTGAACGGGTCTTCCGAAATGGCAGCCCGTGGTTTTTTGGCGGCCTGCGCGGGGGAAAATCGGTTTGAGATGCTGACAAACACGCCGAGGCACAAAAGTGATGCAAACAGCGCCACCGCCAGAGCCTTCTGCTCCGAACGCTCGTCAGGAGTGTTTCCCATATTTAAGGTAAACAAACTCATTGCTAGTATCCGAGCGAATTCTATTCTCTTTTTACCCGACAGTCGATAGTTACTACGGCAACTTTCCTAACGGCTCCCCGATGGCGGCTCCTCGATGGCGGCTTCCCGATGGCGGCTCGCCGATGGTGGCTCCCCGATGGTGGCTCCCCGATGGTGGCTCCTCGATGGTGGCTCCTCGATGGTGGCCTCCTCGATGGTGGCTCCTCGATGGTGGCTTCCCGATGGCGGCTCCTCGATGGTGGCTCCCCGATGGTGGCTTCCCGATGGCGGCACCCCGATGGCGGCTCCCCGATGGCGGCTCCCCGATGGCGGCACCCTCGATGGCGGCTCCTCGATGGCGGCTCCTCGATGGTGGCACCCGATGGCGGGCTCATCGATGGCGGCTCCTCGATGGTGGCTCCTCGATGGTGGCTCCTCGATGGTGGCTCCTCGATGGTGGCTCCTCGATGGTGGTTTCCCGATGGTGGCTCCTCGATGGTGGCTCCTCGATGGTGGCTCCTCGATGGTGGCTCCTCGATGGTGGCTCCTCGATGGTGGCTTCCCGATGGTGGCTCGCCGATGGTGGCTCCCCGATGGCGGCTCCCCGATGGTGGTTCCTCGATGGTGGCTCCCCGATGGTGGCTCCTCGATGGTGGCTCCTCGATGGTGGCTCCTCGATGGTGGTTTCCCGATGGTGGTTCCCCGATGGTGGCACCTCGATGGGGCACCCCGATGATGGCTGTAGGGGCGGCCCTCCGTGGCCGCCCTTGTCTGGAACTAAAACTCGTCTCACCTAGAGCGATACGATAGGGACGTTTTCGATGGCTCTCTTATCGCGAGACAAAGAAGTTCGTACGCTAGGGCGGCCACGGAGGGCCGCCCCTACAGTCGGCGGTTGAAGGCCGCTGTAAAAGGAGTAGTTACTTTACGTATTCCCAGTGCCAGGGTTCGTAGAAATATGGACGGAAGCCAAAACGATCGGCGTTGCGGACGAGCCAGCGGTAGGCCGGAGTGTTTACCTGAATTGCGCGATTCGCATCATTCGTATCAACCGGGCTGCCGCCGACATAAATGTCTAACGCGCGACCGGTAAAATGAGGACTGTTGATTGCTAACCCCGCACTTCCTGAATTCGGCGATTGGCGGCGCAGATTCTCCTGATACTCACGCGACCGAAAACTCGAAATGATCTTGAAGTACTTCCCTGCCGGCGCCAATTTCAATTCCGGATCGGCAATCGCCGCGGCAATCATCTTTTTGTACGCAGCATAAGCTTCCCGATCAACCTGTCGCAGCTCCTCAGCACGCGAAGGATCGTAGAAGTCCGAAGCCGGCGCCGTCACTAACTGATCCGGCTGCGCATAAGCCTTGTTCTTGAGCCGATTACTCTGCCAGTACGACACGAGCGACATCATCGTATTCTGATCGAGCACACCATCCGCACCCACCCCTCGTTTCTTCTGCCAACGCGCGAGCGTGTCAGCGAAATCGTTTGTGAGCGGATCGTCATTGCTCTTGAGCGTTTCAGCAATCAGCAGATCATAGAGATACCAGCCACGCTGTTGCTTTCCGCCAAATGTCCAGCTCAGTTCATTCCTGAGAGAAGCGTTTTGAACTGCCGAAGTTGATAGTGGCGCGGCCTTCGTGACGGATTTTTCCGTCACACGCACGACCGGTTTCACCGGGGATTCCGTTTTGCTTTGACGATGCCCGCCACGCGCTGCGAATGAAACCGCAACGACCAGCGCCAACACAGCGATCGAGACTAAAAGGGGAAACTTAAACAACTTCATATAGTTCTATTTGAACGCACTGATTTCCTGCGTGGAATAACCATCCAATTTTGGCGTTCACAGATAGAGATGCGACCAAAAACTCTGAGGTTTGTCGCGCAATAATTAAATAATCAGCGCCCTAACGACCTAACGACGTCGTTTTCGCGTGGTACGCGTTGCAGCGCGCGGCTTCCTCGTCTTCCCTGCCTTGCGCGTTACTTTTGCGGGTTTTTCTTCCGTGTGATGTGCTTCGGGCGGTGGTGCTCCAGCCTTTTCAAGCGACGCCGAAACCAGCTCGTCACTCGGTCGAGTGCCCGTGACAAAAGCAAACACATGATAGTTTGCGTTGCGCTCGCGTATCACTTCAATGCGCCCTTGATTCTTTATGCGCGCCAGTTCATTCATGACGAAGTTCTGTTCGGCAACGCTCATGTAGCGATAGTCGATGTCGAATGCGAGACCGGTCGAATGTGGCGGTGTATCGATCGTCACTGCATTTCGATTAACTCTTCGTAACGCCCGCTGATATTGCTCTGGTCTAACAAGCGAGCTCACCGGCAATGGTCGATCAAAACGCTGCTTGTATGAGGCAGCAACTTCCTCAATGATCTTTAACGCCTGAGGCCGGATCGAACTCAGCATATTCACCTTCATTGCGTAGCGATCCGCAGGATTGTTGAGGTCGAATGAACGCCCGTTGAAATTCTTTGCGAGAGTATTTAGTGATTGATAATGAGCGAGTAATTCCGGACGGCTGCCGTCGGGCTCGTCTGAGTATTCTTCAAACGGCTCCTCGTTTGCTCGTTGACCAACACCATAAAGAACGTAGGTATCAGTGACGGCGGGCAGCGGAACCAGATCGCCACGCTCAAGCATCGCGGCCAGATCCATGTAGTCCTGGCAGGTGTGAACTTTGTGTTTGTCGATCTCGGCAACCTGGGTTGCCAAAAACCAGTATCGTTCCTCGTAATGTTTCAGCTCCGGTGGAATCTCAAGACTGCCTCCAAGCCCTTCATCACGATTGCCTCTAACTTTTTCAACCGCCGCATCCCATGAATTAGCGCTGTAATTGGTTCCAACGGAAGCGAGCTGATCGGCTGTTTGAAAGAGACTGTTACGTCGCACTGAGATGAAGCGATAGATGCCCCACGCGGTCAGTGCCACGCCGCCAACAACAATTATCCACAGTGCAACCCGTCTGAACATCAACCCAACTCAACTATAAGATAGATTGGATAAGCATCTGTGTCATCCGTGTAATCTTTCTATTGTGGGCCCAGCTCATAGACCGTTGTGTCGGATGATAAATGCGCCAATCGAACCAGTAGTCATCCAGAACAAACACCTTTTTCAACTGTTGTCCACAGAGAAAGTGACTATTGCGGTCTACTCTCTTCCCCAAAGTTTTTTGCTAGTGAGGTCAGATAAGAGTCGATCGTTGCAGTCTGTCCAAAAACATAGTGTGACATGAACCGGAAGATCACGTTTGAGACTTCCCCGTCTTCGGTAATGGTCACTCGCGTTCCGTTGTTCTCCGGCGTAAACGCGTAGGTCCACTGACCCGAGTAGCCCAGGTCGGTATCGCGAATGCGCGTTACCATCCGCGTCGCCGGAACCTCTTCCACGAGTTCGTAGTTAACCGTGCCATGCTTCGCAACCTCGCGGAAATAGATACGTCCATCAGGCTGAGGCTCGACCTGCATTTCCTTCACATCCGTACGCCATTTCGGCACGGAATTGAAGTCACGCACAACTGCATAAATCTCCTGCGGCGATCGTTGCAGGTGAATCGAACGAGACGCAACGTGAGCCTTCGGCAGTCTCGACCCGATCAGCGCAACTACTCCCACCACTACAACCAAACAAGCCACAATTCCAAGCACAATAAACAGCACCAGCTTCATCGGGTTTCTCCTACTCTTTCACTTTGCCTGCCGCCTGGGCCAACACTGCACGCACCTGGTCCGTATGGCAGGCGATATAGATCTGCGGTCGTTGAATCTCAAACACATCATCGTGAATCAACGGCGAGGATTATAGAAACGCAAAATAGTTCGTTCAAATCGAGCGAATAAATCCTGTTCCCAGACTCGGGAGATAAGAACTACAATCCGGTCTATGTCAAACCCCATCGAAAACATCGTCGTGCTCATGCTCGAGAATCGCTCGTTCGACAACATCCTCGGCGATCTTTATCCCAACAGTGCGCAGTTTGAAGGTCTGGTCCTGGACGGCAGCATGTCAAACACCTATCAGGGCACGGCATATCCTGTTTCTAACGAGTCGAGCAGTGATATCTACATCACTCCGTCGATCGATCCCGGTGAGTCGTTCCAGGATATGAATCTACAGATCTTCGGCAACACGAACGGCTCAGGCACCGCGAGCATGAGTGGCTTTGTCAACGATTGGATGGCGACTGCGGCTGAATATCCGGGTCTGCCTTCAGGGAAGGAGTGTGGATGGGTGCCTGCGTGGCCCGACCTGGCGCAACCTCGCGCCGGCAGTCCTGGCGACATCATGTTTTACTTCAAAAACTCAGCCACCTTCCCGCAATTACCGGTGACCACGTTCCTCGCCAAAAAGTTTGCCGTTTCGGATGCGTGGTTTGGTTCGAGTCCCACGCAAACATTTCCGAACCGCTTTTTTGTTAACTGCGGTACTGCGGGTGGCTATGTTCAGGATGTTGACTATCCCTGCCATCTCGAAATCTGGCCCGATCTTCCGAGTATCTTTGCGTTACTCGATGGCGGCGGTAGTCCCAATCCAGCAAACTGGAAAGTCTATTTTCACGATTATTCAATCGCGACCATGATCAAGTATGTGCTTGAGGCGACGAAGAATGTCTGCAACTTCGATACTTCAGATTATGGTCAGGATACAAAGACTCCTACTTTCTTTGACGACATTAGTAACAAGACACTTCCCAAGTATTCATTCATCGAACCACGCTATGGCGGGATTAACAATCTTCCTCCCAGTTCCAATCATCCGCCGGTAAATGTTATCGGTGGCGAGATTCTGTTGGCCGAGGTCTACAACGCGATTTTTCAAAGTGACTACTATTGGCCGCGCACTTTATTGATCATCACTTACGACGAACATGGCGGTTGCTTCGATCACGTTGTGCCACCTTCAGCGGTTGAACCAGGCGGCACGGTGCTGTGGAATCCTTCGTCGTTTCCGTTCAACCGGTATGGTCCAAGAGTGCCGGCGATTGTCATATCGGCGAATATCGCCGCCGGCACGATATTGCGGCCCGCAGGCTTCGCGTATGAACCCGTCGCTAATGGCATAACTACAACCAACGGTGTGACACCTTTCGATCACACCTCAATCATCAAAACAGTGATTGAGTGCTTCAACATTCAGAACAACGGCAAGCTTGCGAACCTGACTCAGCGCGACTTAGGTGCGCCGAGTTTATTATCGGCGTTAACGCAAACTTCCGCGACCATGAACTGCCCGGGCGTAGTGACCGTTCCGGCAATGCCGGCCGCAGCGGCGGCGCCGTCGTCGTCAAGTCATTTGCTGGATATTTATCAGGCGATGAAAAGCAGGTTTGGTTCGACGGAGTAATCGCCACCGATAACACGGATTTCACTGATCAATTGCACTACTTGATCTGTGTTATCCGTGTAATCTGTGGCTTTCATTGCAGCACTGATGAGAAGTTTTACGAGCTTCATCATATGCATTAACGCTCTGGTTAACCTGATTATTAACACTCCGGTTTGCTTCGCACTTCATGCATCTCGTATCTTACGGCTCCTGCATTTAATACCAGCTAGAGGACAGGTGGGCAGATGATGAATCACGCGGTGTCGCTCGTGGGCTTCGTGGTCTTTGCGGGCCTCGCCTGGTTACTTTCGAGTGATCGCCGCCGGATCGCCTGGAAGACGATCCTGTGGGGTGTCGCGCTGCAACTAGTGATTGGTCTGATCATCTTCCGGCTGCCTGTCTCACATCGAATCCTGCTTTGGCTTAACGACGCGGTGCTCGCTTTGCTCAACGCTTCGAAGAGCGGTTCGGCGTTTTTGTTTGGACCACTTGCGGCGGCGCCCGGTGAAACTGGTTCAGTCGGCTTCATTCTTGTTTTTCAAGTGCTGCCGGTGGTGATCTTTTTCGCCGCATTCACTGCCATGCTTTACCACCTGCGCGTGTTGCAGGTGTTCGTGCGTCTCTTCGCGCGACTCTTTCATCGCACCATGAGAATCAGTGGCGCTGAATCCCTTTCGAGTGCGGCGAACATCTTTGTTGGTATTGAATCTGCGCTCGTCGTTCGGCCGTATCTCGCAAAGATGACGCGCTCGGAGTTGTTGTTGATATTGACGACGGGAATGGCCACCGTGGCTTCGAGTGTGCTCGGTGTTTATGTTGCGTTTCTCACCGGCGTCTTTCCTCAGATCGCCGGGCATCTGATCTCGGCATCGATTCTCGCGATACCCGCTTGCGTTGTGGTTTCGAAACTACTGATTCCTGAAACCGAAACGCCTGAGACACTCGCAGCCGTCCCGCCCGAAGATGAATCTGGTCGTTCGAAGACTCTGATCGGCGCGATCATCGAAGGCGCGATGGATGGATTAAAACTTTCCGCCGGGATCTCAGCGCTGATCATTGCTATCCTCGGAATCGTTGCGTTGATCGACAAGCTACTCGCGGTTGTGAGTTCGTGGGTGGGGATGAGCGAACCGCTTTCAATCGTGCGCGTCCTTGGCTGGATCTTTTATCCACTTGCGTTTCTGCTCGGCATTCAAACCAGCGACGTCCCGATTGCCGCGCGCCTCCTGGGCGAACGCGTGATACTGACGGAAGTTTTCTCCTACAACCACCTGGCCCAGGTAATCTCCGCCGGCCAGATAACCAACCCCCGCACCGTCGTTATCCTCAGCTACGCGCTCTGCGGCTTCGCCCATGTCGCCGCCATGGCTATCTTCGTCGGCGGCACCGCCGCCCTCGCCCCCTCTCGCCGCGACGATCTCGCCAGTCTCGGCCTCCGAGCCCTCCTCGCCGCAACCCTCGCCACCCTCATGACCGGCTGCATCGCCGGCCTGTTCAGCAGCGGCGAAGGTATACTGGTCATCAGTCCACGGTAACTCCGCTCAGTGCAAATCGTATCCCGATCCGTGTAATCTGTGGCTGCGGTTTGACCATGCCCAAACAACGCCGGATCATAATCCTCGCTGGACCTAATGGCGCAGGCAAGACAACTTTCGCGCGCGAGTATTTGGTCAAAGAAGCTAACTGTCCTGACTTTATCAATGTAGATCTGATTGCAGCCGGATTATCGCCGTTTGATCCGGACCGCGCTGCAATTCGAGCCGGAAGAATTATGCTCGCGGAGATTGAGCGACGGGTACGTAAAGGTGAAAGCTTTGCGTTTGAGACTACTTTGAGCGGGCATATTTATGCTCGGTTGATTCCCAAATGGCGAAGCGCGGGGTATCGAGTGGGGCTTATATTTTTAAGCTTGCCGAATCCCGAAACTGCCATTGCACGCGTGGCCGCGAGAGCTGCGCAGGGTGGCCATAACGTGGCGAGCGCGGTCGTCCGACGCCGCTTTGCATCTGGCCAACGCAACTTCAAAAGCATCTATATGAAGTTGGTTGATCAGTGGTGGTTGTACGATAATTCTGGCAAAGCACCGGTGTTGCTTTCGAACGGCGCAAATATGAGGTAGGCGATGAACAGTCGAGTTAACTCAAAAGATACAAAGGACATCTCACGCGCACTTCGTCGCGCCGCGCGTAAAGCGCTTGAACTCGGAATAAAAACTGGTACGCCAGTCTATGTCTTTCAAGACAACAAGATCGTAGACATCACCAAAGACCCACCGCGTCAAAAGTCTCGCTCAACAAAAAAGGCGACAAAGAGTCTCAAGTAAAATTCGTTCCTGTAAAAATCACTTACTTCGTTCGTCGTAGGGGCGGCCCTCCGTGGCCGCCCTAGTCAGGAACTAAGCGTTCTAGAATTCAAGGCAAAGTGCCGCCCCTACAACACACCGCTCTACTCGTCGCGCAACGACGCCATATCGATCGTAAAACGATACTTCACGTCCGACCGCGCCAACCGCTCGTAAGCCTCGTTAATCTTCTGAATCGGAATAACTTCAACATCCGACGTGATGTTATGCGCGCTGCAAAAGTCGAGCATCTCCTGCGTTTCAGGCAAACCACCAATCGGAGACCCTGACAAACTCCGTCGTCCAAACAACAAATTAAACGCCGCAACCGCCAACGGTTTCTCCGGCGCCCCGACCAGCGTCACGGTCCCATCACGTCGCAACAAGTTGAGGTAAGCATTGATATCGTGATCGGCCGAAACCGCATCGAGAATAAAATCAAAACTCGTCGCATGTTTCTCCATCTCGTTCGCATTCTTTGAAACCACAACCTCATCTGCGCCGAGCCGCAAAGCATCGTCCTTCTTATTTGGCGATGTGGTAAACACCACGACATGTGCGCCCAGCGCATGCGCAAACTTCACTGCCATGTGGCCCAACCCGCCAAGCCCAACTACACCAACCTTCTTCCCTTTGCCGACGCCCCAGCGTCGCATCGGCGAATAAGTGGTGATGCCGGCGCAGAGCAACGGAGCGGTTCCGGCGAGGTCGAGGTTCTCGGGCACACGCAGCACAAAATGCTCATCGACCACGATGCTGTCGGAGTAGCCACCGTACGTCACTCCCCCAAGATGTTTGTCGGGAAAGTTATAAGTAAAAACCGGATTTGGACAGAACTGCTCAAACCCGGCTTTGCAATCGTCGCAGGTGCGATCGCTATCGACGAGACACCCAACAGCGGCTAAATCGCCCGGTTTGAATCTTGTAACAGCCGAACCCACACTCGTAACCCGCCCGACGATCTCATGCCCGGGCACAACCGGATAAACAGTCGGCAGCGTTTCGCTCCACTCGTTACGCACCTGGTGCAAATCCGAGTGACAGATACCGCAAAACATGATCTCGATCTGAACGTCGTTGTCAGTCGGCTCGCGCCGCGGGATGGTGGTTGATGCAAGCGGCGATGTAGCACTTGTAGCCGCGTAAGCTTTCGCGTTGTACATGAATATTGCTCCTTAAAGTATGAATGTCCCTCAGGACTCTGATTGCACAAACTGTTCTGGCACTGCCAATGCCTCTTCAAGATTGCTCAGGAATCGGCCCACGTGCAGACCATCGACGAGCGCGTGATGAACTTCGATCGAAATCGGCATCATTACGCGTTCGCCTTCGTTAAAAAATTTTCCAAACACCAGGCGTGGCACTGAATCGCCGCGGCCCGGTGTACGCGCGTGGGAGAAACTTGTAAACGAAAACCATGGCAAGGTTGTGTGATAGATCAGATCGTCGCGCATGGTTGGCTTTAAACGGCCGTCGCCATTGCGTAGCTCGTCCACCGACTGGTCCATGGCTTTTACAAACGTATTGAAGTCGGGATCGTATTCGAAATAGGCGTATGAGAAAGTCTCGTTGGCGAGGAGCACGGTCGTGCCGCCATGGATCACGTCGTAGACAATTATTTTTTCGTCCTGAAGTCGATAACGAAACTGTTCGACGTCGTTTGCCGCACGTAAACCGAAGTAATGAATGGCCGAAGACATGCGAAGGCCGGATCGACTCCGCACCAGCGCGAGCAATCGTGTGACATCGACGTTAGTGCAGACGTTGAAATAGGGATTTGCGTATTTAATAAAAAAATCAAACAACTCCCGGCGATGCCAGGAGTCGATATCGATGTATTTGGGCATGCGGAGATTGTAAACGAAGTTCTGGGCCACAGATAAACGCGGATAGAAATCCGGATTTATCAGTGTTATCAGTGGCGCAAATAAGATGTAGGCGTTGCGGTTCGCGCGATGTTATAAGTGCTTTTGTTCTGATAACAATTCAGGAGGATTTCATGCTCACCAATTCCTTCATCGTTGCCTTGCGTGCATTGATTGTCATTTGTGTGTTTGCAACTTCGCTTTATGCCGCGCCGAAGACGGGGTTTAAGTCTTTTATCGTCGGCAACGCTGCGGATGCGCCACCGTCGGCGGCGCTCAGTCCGGGGCTGGTGTTGATGGGGGGTGGATCGGATGTCGACGCAGCGTTTCAGTGGATGTGTCAGCGTGCGGGCGGCGGGGATTTCCTTGTGATCAGAACGACCGGGACAGACGCATACAATCCTTATATTCAGCAACTCTGCCCGCAGATGAATTCAGTTGAAACGATCATTATCAGCAGTGTTAGCGGTGCCAATGCCGCGTATGTCAGCAATCAGATCTTGAACGCTGAAGCACTGTGGATTGCGGGTGGCGATCAGTCGACGTATGTGAACCTCTGGCGCGGCACAGCCGTGCAGAATGGTGTGAATCATCTGCTGAACACGAAGCTCGCGCCGGTTGGTGGAACCAGCGCCGGACTCGCAGTGCTTAGTCAGTTCATTTACACGGGTGAGCGTGGTTCAGTGACGTCGAGCCAGGCGCTCGCAGATCCGTTTCATCGCTACGTGACGCTTGATCGGGATCTGTTTCAATCGGCACTCGGAGCGAACAAGCTCTACGATTCACATTTTGTAACTCGCGATCGCATGGGCCGTTCCCTCACCTTCCTCGCGCGCATCGTGAACAACGGCTGGTCCACCCAACCACGCGCCATCGGCATCGACGAAGAAACCGCGCTCCTTGTGTTACCCAACGGTGCGGCAACGATGGTCGGCACAGGCGCCGCCTACTTCCTTCAACCCCCCGGCCCCGCACAAGTCATCGCCTCCGGAATCCCGCTGACATATCTGAACATCAGCGTCTACAAACTCCCGCAGGGCGGCACGTTCAATCTCTCAACGTGGAGCGGCACCGGCGGCGTTGCGTATACGCTAAACGTGAACAACGGATCGGTGACGTCAACCCAGGCGGGCGGAAATATTTATTAAGCACTAATAACACTTCGGTGTTATATTAACGTCTCAAAAAATCTCGACGCCTGTTACCTCACGACGGCAATGACTTTTGATTGGGATCTGATTAAAGCCAAAGCAAATTTCTTTAAACACGGAGTTGCGTTTGAGGAGGCCAGTACTGCCCTTTTGGATCCCCTTTCGAAGACTGCCCTCGATGTATATCACTCTGTTGAAGAGGATCGATTCATTACCTTTGGAATGTCAGCGAGACGAAGATTATTAGTTGTGTCGTATACTGAAAGCGACGAGGTAATTCGGCTAATCAGTGCTCGATTGGCGACTAGAAACGAGCATGAGATCTATGAAAAACATTAAGCACAACATAGATAATTCCTTGCGTCCTGAATACAAACGATCTGATTTTGGAGAGATGGTTCAGGGGAAGTATGCGTCGGCTGAAGTTGAGTTAAGTGAACTCGTCGGCCTGTTCCTTAGCTGCATTGGGGAAGATGAAGGTGTGAAGATCACTCGACGCTCTGCTGAAGATCAGATCGTGAATTACAAGCCAGGTGATTGGACGTATGAAATCGACGACAACAGTCAAATCACGCTTCGTTACTGGTGCGATGAACTCAATAACATCGAAGAAACAATCTCAAGTCCATCCTCCACCACCGCGCTTCAAGATAGAGCCGAACTTCAGAATCTGCTCATTCAGAGCGTGCGGAAGTTAAAAAAGCGGGCAGCTAATACTCCCTAACAGAAATGTGGAAAACATTTGAACGTATCGAGATTCGCGCTGCTCGCTGAGTCTTTCAAAAAAGAACTGGAAGTGTACGAGCTATTCAAAACGCAGGCACAACTCGTCTCAGATAGCTCGATCAACGACGCTAAGACACTCAACGAGAAATACGATCACCTCACAACTCTGATTAAACAAAAGGACCAGGAACGAGAGGCCAAGTTTCAGGAAGGAAAAACTCTCCTCCGAGGGCAGTAGCTAAGGCTTGCGACGCTTTTCATAAAACTCGTTGTACTTCGCTTTTAGCGCCGGCTGGATCCGGAAAGCGGTTTCGAAATCCGCGGCAGCATCAGACCTCTTCAGCAACATCTTCACTACGCCTCGATTGGCAAACGCCAATGCATGCGCCGGTTCGAGTTCGATGGCTTTACTATAGTCAGCCAACGCTCCTTCAAGATCGTCCTTTTTCTGTCGCGCTGTACCTCGCCCGTAAAAAATCGACGCGTCAGTGGCTTCAATTTGCAGCGCCTGGGTGTAATCGGCAATCGCGCCGTCAAAGTCTCCCTTTTCAAACAACGACACCGCGCGATTAACATTCGCTCGGTGGAACTTCGGGTTCAGTCGCAACGCTTCAGAGAAGTCGTTAATTGCCGCATCGCCTTGCCCCTGGTTCTGCAACACGATTCCGCGGTTGTAGTAGAAGGCCACACTCTTCGGGGAGAGTGTGATTGCGGTTGAGTAATCAGCTAACGCACCTTCGACGTCACCTTTTTCGCTTCGCACATTTCCGCGTTCATTGTAGGCAGATGCGAACTTCGGTTGGAGCTCGATGACCTTGCTGAAGTCAGCAAACGCGGCTTCAAGATCGCGCGAGCCATACGACGCGATGCCGCGGTTGTAATAGTTCTCGAAATTTGAAGGTTGTAACTTGATCGCATTTCCATAATCAGCGATCGCCGCCGGCAAATTATTCTTGGCCATCAACGCATTTGCGCGATTGTTATAGATCGTCGCGAGCACCAAACCGTTTCCCTTCAACGCCAGCCCGGCGGTGTAATCGGCAATGGCGCCATCGAGATCGCCGCTATTCTGTTTCTCGAGCCCGCGATTGTTGTAGTCCTCGGCTGTCTTGGGAGTCTGCCACGATGCGATCAAGGCCGGAGCGAACAGCACTGTCAGAGCCAGACTCAAAATCCATCTAACGATCATCAATTTCTTAACCCACTTCCTCAAAAAACCCGTCAAATGTTCAACGAATCGAATAAGATTACGAGAAACCGGATAACGTTGGCCACGCAACGTAAATCTGTCCATATCCGCGTTCATCTGCGGCCATATTTCTCTTGGCGGAAGAGGCGACCCGTTCTAAACTGCCCGCCATGTTAAACGATCTAGCCTTCGCGTTTCGCACGCTGCGCAAGAGTCCTGTATTCACCATCACAGTGATCGTCACCATCGCCCTCGCGATCGGCGCCAGCACCGCCATCTTCAGTGTCACTAACGGCGTGTTGCTGCGACCGCTTCCCTACAAAGATCCGGAGCGACTGGTCCTGACGCGTAACGATCTGCAGAAACGAAACGTCAAAGACTTTCCGCTTTCCAATGCCGACTTTCACGATCTCCGCAACGGCGCCAAAAACAATTTCGACGACTTTGCTGCCGTCAGTACATTTCGTGCCACCCTGCCGGGTCTTGACGGCACACCCGAGCGCGTTCGCATGGCCGCAGTGTCAACCAACTTCTTTCAGATGACCGGCGGCTCAATCGTTACCGGTCGTGACTTTCAGGATACCGACGGCACACCTCAAGCAGCACCACCTGACGGCAATGCTCCGGCGGCAAATGAACCACCGCCACTGCCAACGATGGCGATCTTGAGTAACGAATACTTTCGCCAGCGGTTTGGCGGCGATCCTTCCGTGATCGGCAAACCACTGCCAACCGCGGCCGCGTTTGGACCACCACCGATCGTCATCGGCGTTCTGGCTCCGGGATTTGAATTGCTGTTTCCGCCGCAATCGAACATGGAACAATTTCCCAGCATCTGGATCGCGGCGCGCATTCCTTACGACGTGGCCAATCGCAACAACGTACAGTGGCGTGTGCTGGGCCGGCTTAAATCTGGTGTTGACATTAACCAGGCGCAGGCAGAAGTCGCAACTATCGCGACCAAGATCAGCGAGGAAAACCAGATCGCGAAAACAGCGGGTAAAGTCTTTCAACTCGTGCCGATGAAGCAACACCTGGTCGACGAAGTTAGACCAGCCATTCTCGCTCTCATGGGCGCGGTCGTTTTTCTGTTACTGATTGCCTGCGCAAACGTAGCCAACCTGATGTTGGTCCGGGCAGCTTCACGCGAACGCGAGTTGGCAGTTCGCGCCGCACTCGGCGCCGGTTGGTGGCAACTGGTACGGCAAACACTCGCTGAAGCATTTGTACTCGCAGGTCTCGGAACAATTCTCGGTGTCGCCCTGGCATATCTGGGTATCTATCAGTTGCTTGTGATTGCGCCGGAGAATCTGCCGCGGCTGAATGCCGTCCGGATCGACATGCAGGTGCTCGCATTTTCAGTTTTGGCTGGGCTCTTCTCTGCCCTGTTGTTTGGCGTTATTCCTGCACTACGCACCGCAAAGCCAAACCTGATGGAAACATTACGCGCGAGCGGTCGAACCGGCGCACTCGGCGCCGCGGGATTGCGCAACGCAGTAGTTGTAGTTGAAGTTGCTCTTGCATTTGTACTGCTGATTGGTTCAGGTTTGATGTTCCGCACTTTCATGGCCATTCAGCGTGTGAACCTCGGCTTTGACCAACGCGGTCTACTCACATTTCAACTGCTCGGCAACGCCGGCAATTCACCGCAGGAAGCTGAGACCTTCAAGCAACAACTCAAAGATCAACTCGGCGCCATACCCGGCGTGAAGAGTGCTACGGCGTCGTTTCCGTTGCCACTCGCTGGAGGATTTAATCCGGTGCGTTGGGGCGGAGCCGATGCCCAGGGAGACCCGAGCAAGTTTCAGGCTGCCGATCTGCAAATCGTACTGCCCGGCTACTTCGAAGCGATGGGTACCAAACTCATCGAAGGACGCACTTTCACTCAAGACGACAACCGCCCCGAGCGAAATCTACTCATAGTGGACCGGGCACTGGCGGCCAAGGCATTCCCAAATGAGTCCGCGGTCGGCAAACGCATTCTCTATCGCGTCCGCACGCCTGAAGCACAATGGGGCGAGATCATCGGTGTCGTGGACCATCAGCGCAATACGTCGCTGGTTGAAGCAGGTCGCGAACAACTCTACGTGACTGATGGCTACATGAATCATCAGGCTGCATCCTGGTGGGCGTTGCGTACCGATGGCGATCCAAATGCGCTCGCCGCTACAGTTCGCGATGTTGTCAAACGAACCCGCTCGGAAATGTTTATCAACGAGATGCGGCCGATGGACGCACTCGTGGTCGAAGCCCAGGCGCAAACGCGATTTTCGTTATTGCTAATCGGAGTGTTTTCAACGATTGCCGCACTGCTCGCCGGTGTTGGTTTGTATGGCGTGCTGGCGACGTCCGTTCGACAACGAACTGCGGAAATTGGAGTGCGGATGGCTTTGGGCGCCGCGCCCTCGCGTATCTTCCGTTTGATGGTTGGGAAGGGACTTTATCTAAGCGCGATCGGAATCGGCATTGGTCTACTGGCGGCGTTTTGGCTGACGCGCGTGCTCGCGAGCATGCTGGTGGAAGTGAAGCCAACCGATCCACTGACGTTCGTTTCGGTGGCGCTGCTGTTTCTGTTCATCGCAGTGATGGCTTCGTGGCTCCCGGCTGTCCGCGCGGCGGGCCTCGATCCAACTACCGCTCTTAGAAACGATTAAAACTTTAGCCACGGATAACACGGATTTAGATCAGGATCTTATCCGTGTCATCCGTGGCTAATTGTTCTTACATCGTATCCGGTATCTCTGGTTCGACGAGCTTCGCCAGAAGATTCAACGACTCCTGCCAACCGAGATAACAAGCCTCCGGTGGAATGAAATCCGGCACCCCTTCCTGAACGACCGTCAATTCTGTTCCCACCGACACCTTCTTCAACCTAATGGTGTTTGTCATTTCTCCGGGTGCGTTCTCGAATCGATCGGTGTTGCGGATGAGTTCGTTTTCTACAAGCTCAAGATACTCACCACCAAACGAATGACTGCTGCCGGTACCGAAATTCGTGAACGACATTTTGTAACCGCCGCCCACCTTCGCGTCCATGTGATGGACCACGCCGGTGAATCCATTAGGCGGCAGCCATTTCACCATCGCCGCCGGATCAAGAAACGCGCGATAAACTCTATCCGGTGGCGCGTGCAGCACTCGATGAAGTGTGATCGTGTTGGTCTTCGGTGTAGCTTCCATATCGGTCTTACTTGTTGCCATGATTTCTCCTCTTATCAGTACTATTCAAAGTTTATTAACCGCCTGCGATTGCTCCGATGATGTAAAACGGCTCAGATCCCGACGCGATCTCTTTTGGTAACGGAGTATCGGCCGGATCGTGCGTCACATCCTCACCACAGGCGAAGAATCTCAATAACGGTCGTCGCTCTCCGCCGCCGTGTTCGCGAATCGTTCCGCGCAACATCGGAAAGCGAACCTCCAGTGCGTCAAGGATCGACTTTCGGGTTATTGGACCATCGATCTCGAGTTGCACATCGCCGCTGATGCCGGCAAGCGATCGCAAATGCGCCGGTAAAACAACGAGGATCATGAGAGCGTTTGTACCTCCACTGACAGCACCGGTGGTAGATCGCGAACAATGGGAGCCCAAGTGTCTCCGCCATCCGGCGACGCATAAACCTGTCCGCCGGTGGTTCCGAAGTAAATGCCGCACGAATCAAGCGTGTCGACCGCCATCGCATCGCGCAGGATGTTGACGTAACAGTTCTCCTGCGGCAGACCGTTGGTCAGCGCTTCCCATTCGTTGCCGCCTGAGCGACTACGATAGACGCGCAGTTTGCCATCCGGTGGATAGTGTTCACTGTCGCTCTTGATCGGCACGACGTAAATCGTTTCCGGTTCGTGTGCGTGAACGTCGATCACAAAACCAAAATCGGTAGGCAGGTTGCCGCTGACTTCATGCCACGTATCACCCGCGTCGTTGCTGCGCATCACGTCCCAGTGTTTCTGCATGTACAGCACATTGGAGTTCGCAGGGTGCATCGAAATGTGATGCACGCAGTGGCCCACCTCAGCGGTGGGATCGGGAATGTACTCCGAGCGCAATCCCTGGTTGATAGGTTTCCACGAGACGCCGCCGTCATCACTGCGAAAAGCACCGGCGGCGGAGATGGCGACAAAGATTCGTCCCTTGTTCGCCGGGTCCAGAATAATGCTGTGCAAACACATTCCACCGGCGCCTGGCTGCCATTGCGATCCGGTTCCATGCCCGCGCAAGCCAGGCAACTCATGCCATGTTTGACCGCCATCGGTTGAACGAAACAGCGCTGCGTCTTCAACACCGGCATAAACGGTGTTGGCGTCTTCAAGTGAAGGTTCGAGATGCCACACTCGTTTGAATTCCCATGGATGTGGCGTGCCGTCATAAAACTGATGTGTCGTTAGCGGCTTTCCTGTTTCGTCCGAAGTGTCGTAGACAAATTTATTACTCTCGCCCATCGGCATTCCTTCGGGAGTAGTGGTCGGCGCACCCGCAGGTGTACCAGGTTGAAACCACGTCTTGCCGCCATCGTCTGAACGTTGAATGATCTGTCCAAACCAGCCGCTGGTTTGCGATGCGTAAATGCGGTTGGGGTCCACCGCTGAGCCTTTAAGGTGATAGATTTCCCAGCCGGCAAAATGGGGACCACTGACGTCCCACTTCTCGCGTTTTCCGTCAGAAGTCAAAATGAATGCACCCTTACGAGTGCCAACGAGTACTCGTACACTGCTCATCTTTTCGTTTCCTTTTTTGGTAACTTAAGCAAAATTCGACTCCTTCTACTTGGTAAGTCGAATGGTAACGGGCAAAATCGACAACTTGGGCGAAAAAATTTATGCACGGATTAGAATCCGGGTTAGCCCATTGATGCAAGTTGTCACTGCTCGTTTTCTTCCATTCGCTGCCAGATGTCGGGGCTGGCGCCGTCGACGTCGCTGAAACCGTAGACTTTTGCTAACTCTCCCGCGCTGACCGACTGCTGGTTCCAGCGTGCGCGGTTGGGATCGATTGCGAGCGACGCGACTGCCCGGCCGACGTAGCGAGGAGTTTCTGAAAACGCGAAATCGGGTGGCGCTACGGGTTGGCCTGTTTCGGCGCGTGCCGGATCGAGGGCATCGCGCCAGTTGCTTTCAGTCACGCCGAAGTTATCCAGCATGATTTCAGAACGCATCCAGCCCGGAGTGATCGACACGGCTGTTGCTCCATGTGGCGCGAGTTCGTGTCCTTGCGAATACGCGAGCCGGTTAACTGAAACTTTAGCGAGATCGTAATAGACAGAAATTCGGTAATGCGATGCGTTGTACTTCGTCGTGCCGTCAGTGACTTCGACAAGCAAACCGCCGGGCTCTGTTATCAGAAGCGGGAGAAGATATTTTGATGTAATGATGTGGGTGTCGATCGCGAGACGAAGAATACGCAGGCCTTTCGACAGATCGTGTTCCCACACCGGTGTGTTCCACTCGGCTGGTCCGCCTTTGAGGATCTCCGCGCCCCAGATGTCGTTGACGAGGACATGGATCTTGCCAAACTCATTTTTTAGACGTTCGGCTAACTGCTCAACTTCATGCGGGACCAGATGATCCATCGGCACTGCGATGCCGTTCCCGCCGAGTTGTGTCACGAGGGCCGCGGTTTCTTCGATCGTCTCCGGGCGATCGTAGTCTGATTTAATTTTTCGTACATTGCTGGTCCGTCCAGTGCAGATGACCGTGGCGCCCGCTTCGCCAAGTGCGCTGGCGATACCACGTCCAGCACCTCGCGTAGCTCCCGCAACCACAGCCACACGTCCACGCAACGCATTTTTATCGTAGGGTAAAGGCATCTTGTAACTATAATCCACGAATTGAATCCACAGATTACAACGATAGAAACTTTTTGGAACTTTTTTGTCTTTTTTAGCGAACTGTAGGAGCGGCCCTCCGTGGCCGCCCTAGTGTGGAACTAAGCGCCTCAGAATTTGGAGGCTTTAGGTTTTACGATTTGAAGTTCAAGACTAGGGCGGCCACGGAGGGCCGCCCCTACAAGGAGCCCATGATGCTTAGAAACTTGCTGCTATCCTGCTCGCTTATGCTTTCCCTTTCC
This sequence comes from uncultured Acidobacteriota bacterium, assembly GCA_963708055.1. Taxonomy (GTDB): domain Bacteria; phylum Acidobacteriota; class Blastocatellia; order Pyrinomonadales; family Pyrinomonadaceae; genus PSRF01. The sequence goes on from OY970193.1 coordinate 7,222,991, forward strand.
GCGCTTGCGTATGCGCAGCCGGAACAACCTGATCTCACTATCGACACCGCTACCAGAACACAGGTAATCGATACGATTCTAAAACGACTCAACGATTCGTACGTTTTTCCTGATGTCGCCAAAAAAATGGAGGAATCGATCCGCGATCGAGTGGCGAAGAAAGAATATGATCAGATCACGAGCGCCAAGCAGTTTGCGATGACTCTGACCAACGACCTCCAGGCTGTTAGTAAAGATAAGCATCTGCGTGTTCGTTATTCCCACCAGTCAATTCCCGAGCGTGGGCCACGCCGCGAACCAAGCGCCGCGGACATCGAACAGCGACGTCGTGAACTAACCTGGCTGAACCACGGCTTCGGTAAAGTCGAACGTCTGCGTGGCAACCTCGGATATCTCGAATTCTTCAACTTCCAGGACGAAGAGCTCGGCGCCGACACGGTTGCGGCAGCGATGAACTTTATCAACGGCACTGACGCGTTGATCATCGACATGAGGAGCAACGGTGGCGGCAATCCTGCGATGGTAGCTCTCGTTTGTTCTTATCTATTCGGTCCGGAACCGGTCCATCTCAACGATCTTTACTGGCGTGAAGGCAACCGCACTGATGAGTTTTGGACGAGGAAAGAAGTGCCCGGCAAACGCTACCTCGACAAAGATGTTTACGTGCTCACCAGCAAACGGACCTTCTCAGGCGCTGAAGAGTTTAGTTACAACCTGAAAAACCTGAAGCGCGCGACGATCATTGGTGAAACAACCGGCGGCGGCGCACATCCCGGCGGCGGTTTCCGCATCAGCGAACATTTTCAAATGTTCGTGCCGACCGGACGCGCGATCAGTCCCATCACCAAAACAAACTGGGAAGGCACGGGCGTCACACCTGACGTGAGCGTGCCTGCGGATCAAGCCCTCGTAACGGCTCGCATCATGGCTTTAAAGAAAACGGTCACCAAACTGACCAATCCGGATTTCAAAGCCACCGTTGAAGACGAAATTCAGAAACTCGAAAAAGAACTGGCGGCGATGAAGGCCAAAAGTTAAGACCTGAGAGATAGCACGGATTAACGCGGATGAACACAGATCATGATCAGTGTTCATCTGTGGCATTTTGTCTTGCGCTATCAATCGCACTGACGTAAAAGAGTCGCGTGGCTGAATTGTCCCCCGGAGCTACGCTCTCCCGGTATCGCATCATCAATAAAATTGGTGCGGGTGGAATGGGTGAAGTTTATAAGGCCCAGGACACCGAACTTGGCCGCCACGTCGCGCTGAAGTTTCTCGCCAGCGAAGTCGCTGCTCATCAAAGCCGCCTGCAACGTTTCATTCAAGAAGCCAAAGCCGCTTCCGCTCTAAACCATCCCAACATCCTTACGGTTTACGAGATCGGCCGTGCAGACGGCACCACGTTTATTGCGACCGAGTTCGTCGAAGGCCTCACGCTGCGCCAGCACATGTATCGACGGCTGAAGCTCACAGAAGTACTCGAAATCACCATTCAGATTGCCTCCGCCCTCGTGGCCGCACACGCCGCCGGGATTGTTCATCGCGACATCAAGCCGGAAAACATCATGGTTCGCCAGGACGGCATTGTGAAACTGCTTGACTTCGGTCTCGCTAAGCTGACTGAGCGACAGGAGTCAACCGGTCCGGAAGCAACCACGGCGATCGTCCATACCGAACCCGGTTCAGTGTTGGGAACGGCGGCTTACATGTCGCCGGAACAAGCTGCCGGACGCGAAGTTGATGCGCGTTCTGATATCTGGAGTCTTGGGGTTGTGCTTTACGAGATGGTCGCGGCACATGCGCCGTTTGCAGGGGCGTCGAAGAGTCACATCATCGTCGCGATCATCGATCACGAGCCAAGACCGATCACGCAATTCGCACCCGATGTGCCGGAACCATTGGAGTGGTTGATCGCTGAAGCATTAACCAAAGATCGTGAAGAGCGTATTCAAACTGCGAAAGAGATGCTTTCGAAATTGAAGCGTTTGAAACAGCGGATTGAGTCGGGGTCAATTCATAGTTCCGTCGCTGACTTCAATCGCTCCACACCGCCGCAGTCATCAATCGCACAGACTGCAACTATCGAAGGAGCAGCAAAACAAACAGCGCAAGCGAGTGAGCTCGCCACGCAGGTAATCACCCCAGTTCGCCGTCGTAACTATCTTCCGATTGCCGCGATCGTGCTCGGGTTGATCACCGTTGGGATGCTGGCTTTCGCTCTCTCCAATCTTTTAAATCAGCCGCCCAAAGTGTTTGAGCCGGCAAAACTCACCGCGTTAACGACCGGCGGCAAAGTCAACGACGAAGATATCAACGGTCAGGTCACCATCTCGCCTGACGGAAAATATGTGGTCACGGCCGCTAACGATTCGAAACAACAAGCGAGCTTGTGGATCCGGCAAGTATCAACGGGCAGCCTCGTCAGGATTGTTCCGCCGGAAGTCGGCGGTTTTCTCGGCACCACTTTTACTCCTGACGGCGAACAGATTTATTACGTGGCGCGGATTGAGCGCGACAGGTATGTGCCAACGCTCTATCGCGTTCCATTCCTCGGCGGCACTTCAACCAAGGTTTTGGACCACGTCTACAGCGCGATCGGTTTTTCTCCGGATGGAAAGCAGTTCGCCTTCGTTCGCATCAATCAGGCAGACACGGCGCTGATGGTCGCGAATACCGATGGCAGCGGACAACCGAAAACCATCGCAACTCGCAAACAGCCGGATGGTTTCTCATATTCCGGCCCGGGATGGTCACCGGACGGAAAACGAATCGCGTGCGGAATCTTTAGCGGAGCGGGAACTGGCTATGCATCAGTGGTTGAAGTTCCCGTCGTTGGTGGAGAGCCCATTCCAATCGGTGCTGAGAAGTGGGCCAACATTGGTCGCGTGATCTGGGTTAAGGACGGCAGTGGAATGGTCATGACTGCCCTTCCCGAATTCTCATCTCTTGGCACACAGTTGTGGTTCCTTCCCTACCCCGCGGGCCAGGCGCGACGAATCACTAATGACCTGAACGCTTATGGCGACGTCAGCCTGGGGCTGACGTCTGACTCAAGCACCATCGCCACGATTCAACAGATCAACAGCAGCGGTATTTGGATCACGGCCCTTAACGAGGGCCCCAATCAAGCGCAACAGATTCTTAAAACCAGTTTGCCTGACGCAGTTGTGTGGACGCCTGACGGAAGAATTGTTTATGCGAGTCGAACCGGCGAGAACTGGGACATCTGGAGTGCTAATCGTGATGGATCAGACACGAAGCAACTGACCTCCGATGCGTTTATCGATCAGCAACCGTCGGTTTCCGTCGATGGGCGTTATATCGTCTTTCAATCAAATCGATCGAGTGGCGCGCGAAACATCTGGCGCATCGATATTGACGGCAGTAACCTGAAGCAACTAACCGACGGCAATTATGTCGATTCATTACCGGTTGTTTCGGTCGATGGTCGTTGGGTGATCTTCGAGTCGGAACGCTCCGGCAGCGCTACGCTTTGGAAAGTCAGTATCGATGGTGGAGCACCGTTGCAGTTGATAAACCGGCCGTCGCGATTGCCGGCGATCTCGCCTGACGGCAAACAGATCGCGTATTACTTCACCGACGCAAGGGAAAACAATCAACCCAAAGTTTCGATTATTCCTTTCGAAGGTGGCGAGCCGGTTAAAACGATCAATCTTCCGCGCACCGTTCAACCGTTACAGATTGGTTGGTTGCCCGATGGCCGGTCAATCGCCTACCTCGACAATCAATCAGGAATTCTAAACGTGTGGAGTCAATCGCTTGACGACGGCGCGGTCAAACAGTTGACGAGTTTCAAAACAGAGTTCGTAAGCAGCTTTGCGATCACTCCCGACGGCAAGGTCGCCGTCTACCGCTTTTCCGCAACCAGAGACATCGTCTTGATCAAAGATTTCCGGTGAGCCTTGTTTCAGCCTGCCGGGCAGGCGCCTTGTTCTCAGCCTGCCGGGCAGGTGCCTTGTTCTCAGCCTGCGAAGCAGGCGCCTTGTTCTCAGCCTGCCGGGCAGGCCCGCCTTGTTCTCAGCCTGCCGGACAGGTGCCTGTTCTCAGCCTGCGAAGCAGGCGCCTGTTCTCAGTCTGCCGGGCAGGTGCCTTGTTCTCAGCCTGCCGGACAGGTGCCTTGTTCTCAGCCTGCCGGGCAGGCCGCCTTGTTCTCAGCCTGCCGGACAGGTGCCTTGTTCTCAGCCTGCGAAGCAGGCGCCTTGTTCTCAGCCTGCGAAGCAGGCGCCTTGTTCTCAGCCTGCGAAGCAGGCGTAAGAATAAAGCCTGGGGCGCGAGCCCCAGGTAAAGCCAATCAATATTATCTGTGAGCCCGCAACGCGGGCGACAGTCCAGCAAACGCTAGCGCTGTCGCCCGTTTCACGGGCTCCAAATGAAAACTTACGACGAATACCTGGGGCTTGCGCCCCAGGCTTTATGCTGACACCCGCTTCGCGGGCTAAGCGACACCCGCTTCGCGGGCTAAGCGACACCCGCTTCGCGGGCTAAGCGACACCCGCTTCGCGAGCTAAGAGACACCCGCTTCGCGAGCTAAGAGACACCCGCTTCGCGAGCTAAGAGATACCCGCCTCGCGGGCTAAGAGACACCCGCTTCGCGGGCTATGAGATACCCGCTTCGCGGGCTATGAGATACCCGCTTCGCGGGCTATGAGATACCCGCTTCGCGGGCTGTGAGATACCCGCTTCGCGGGCTATGAGATACCCGCTTCGCGGGCTATGAGATACCCGCTTCGCGGGCTATGAGATACCCGCTTCGCGGGCTAAGAGACACCCGCTTCGCGGGCTGTGAGATACCCGCTTCGCGGGCTAAGAGATATCCGCTTCGCGGGCAAGACACCCGCTTCGCGGGCTAAGGCAAGATAAGCAACATCGACCAGGTAAATAATCAAGATTGCTCCGGCAGGAAGTGATGCATTTTCAATTTAACTGCATCACACAGTCCAGTTACCCTTTATCGATTAGTACAAGGAGACACTCCCAATGCCCAAAAAAGAATGGACCATCATGATCTACATGGCCGGCGACAATAACCTCTCGGTTGATATGGCTTACGCACTGGAGCAAATCAAGGGCGTGGCCGGAACCGAGGCTCAGAGTCCCAACCTGCTTGTTTACTATGATGGCAGCTCCCCCAGCATTCCCACTATGTACTGCGACTTCTCCGAGCCGGACAATCCGCGCTATGTTCGCTCATACAAAGTCACCGACAAACTCTATCCCCCGGTCTCCAAAAAGCGAAATGAAAATGCCGCCGATCCGATTTCGATTATTAACTTCATCGACTGGTGTTTGAACAAAGTTAAGTTTGAAGACAACGGCAGAATAAAACGTGGGCGGCGTGCTCAAAAATACGCGCTGATCTTCTCCGGTCACACGCTCGGCTTTCAGGACATCGGCTTGTTCAAAGATGAATCGACCGGCAAATCGATGAACATGAAGCAATTTTATGCCGTGCTTCAGGGTGTGGTGATGAACAAGAAGCAGTTGGAGAAGCAGGCCGACGAATTTAAGTATAAGGGTGAACGACGCGAGATTGAGACGACTGTGTTGCTTGGCAAAAAGTTTGACATTCTTGGTTTTGACAGTTGCGTCATGGGCATGCTCGAGGTGGGTTACCAATTCAGTTTTATCGCCAAGACAATCATTGCTTCTGAAGGAAGCGTGCCGAGCGCCGGTTGGACCTACGCCAAGCTACTTGGCTCATTAGGGCGTGAAGAGAACCGCAACCTGCCAACTCATCGCGTGGCCGAACTCTTCGTGAAGCAATTCATTCGGAGCCAGGATGCTTACACTGTCGGTGGCGTTTCAGTGGATATGGCGGCCTGGGACATGACTCGCTTTGACAATCTGGCCAACGCCTTCGATGGACTCTCCGAAGCTTTGATCGGTTGTTTTCAAGATCCGACGAGCCGGGTCTACCGGCAGATGGAAAGGGTGATCTTGCAAGTGCACTGGAAGTGCCAGACGTATATGTACGATCAGAATGTTGATCTGGGAGACTTCTGTGAACTGCTGGCTGCTGAATGCTTCTTAGTTGCGGAAGAGCTTGGTGGAGGCGACGACTTGTCCCCGCTGGTTCTAGTGCACAATCATTGTAAGAACGTTTTGAACGAGCTGCAGCAGGCGGTGATTCTCAGCGGTTATAGCGGCGGTGCTTATCAGTACTCGAACGGCATTTCGGTGTTTTTCCCGTGGTCGCGCGATGCCTATGAGGCGTCAAAGAGAAACTATGAGGGTTTGTGGTTTGCCAAGGACGTTAAGAAGGAGCGACTTTCATGGACTGACTTTTTGAAAAAGTATTTGTACGAAGTTAGTCTGCGAAGATGTGAGACGCCCGCGGAGGAGGCCCTGCCTGGATGCAGGTACCGGTATCCATCAGGAGTGGTCTTTGACGAACACTCCGAGGCATCGTCAGCGCGCGGGCCTTCAGCCACGAAGATCTGGGGCCAGGAGGGTTCCAAGATTTGGGGACAAGAAGGCTCGAAGGATCTGGGGACAAGAGGGTTCCAAGATCTGGGGCCAGGAAGGCTCAAAGATTTGGGGTCAGGAGGGCTCAAAGATCTGGGGCCAGGAGGGATCTAAAATCTGGGGACAAGAAGGTTCCAAGATTTGGGGTCAGGAAGGATCGAAGATGGCCGGCGGTGGCGGTTCAAACGCATTACTTAACAGTCTGCGTCTGTTCAAAAACATCGAGAGTCGTTGGGATATTTCCGGCTTCACTAAGAAACCCGAAGAGTAGTTTCATTTAGCCACGGATAACACGGATTTCACCGTTCCTTCTTGATCCGTGTTATCCGTGTAATCTGTGGCTACGGATTCAAACTAACCGCCTTCTGGCGGATCAGTGCGTAAATCTCATCCAGACCTGCCGGCACTCCCGCCGTCATATTCACCGCGCCCGTTGGTGTAACAAGCACCGTATCTTCAAGTCGCATGTGAATCTTACCCGGAATCTCGAGCAACGGTTCGACGTTATAAACAACTCCAGCCTCGAGCGGACGATTGCGATCGGGCGGACTAACGTCATGAGTAGATAGGCCGATCGTGTGTCCAATGTAGCGTCCAAGTTCCTGAAACTCCTTCTCGTAGCCGTGCTTTTTATAGACGCCTTCGGCGATATCTTTCAGTTGGTTGATAGTGACTCCCGGTTTCATCGCCGCGATCACAGCGTCGCGCGCTTCGAGGATACAGCGATACATCTTCTCCTGTTCGGGTGTAAAACGACCTGAGACCGGCCAGGTTCGCGTGATGTCAGATGTGTAGTACTGATAGTCGGCGCCGTAATCCATGTAAACCACATCCCCTTCCAACATCTGGCGATTGTTAGCTGAGTAGTGCAGGATCATCGTGTTCGGTCCGGAAGCGACGATCGGCCTGAAGGCATCGCCACGTGCGCCGCGTTTGGTATAGACATAGCGGGCAGTGGCCTCGATCTCATACTCGTACATCCCCGGAACGGTTCCCTTCATCGCCTCTTTGACGCCCTCCGCGCCAATTTCCGAACTCTTGCGAATCAACTCAATCTCATAAGGGGATTTGATCCAGCGCATCTCGTCCAACAATGAATTCAGAGAGGTTAGCTGAAGTTGCGGCAGTGTCTGCTGCATGATAGCGATGGCCCGCTTTGATTCAATCACGCCACCAAAGATTGATTGCGAGTTTTCAAGCGATTCGTAGAAGTCGAGTTCTTCACGTGCGTTCTGAACATTTCCTTGCCCACCCATGATCATGTAAAGCTTCTTCGCTCGTTCACCAAGGAATTCGAGCATCGGAAGAAACTCTTCAATCGGCTGCACTCGCGTAAGCCCATAAACTTCTTCCCTTTTCGCCAACTGCCAGATGCCGGGTCCATCAGCACGGATCTGCGGGTCAGAACGGCGCGGCGCAAACAGGATCGAACTCTTGTTTGGCCCCAGCATGACGAGAACGGCGCCGGCTTCTTCGATTCCAGTCAGGTAATAAAAATCCGGAGCCTGGCGAAACTTAACCGGATAATGCTGACCTTTCGCCGCGAAGATTATGGCGACGCCGTCGGGAATTTTTTCAAAGAGCTTTGCCCTGCGCGCCGCAAATTCCGCCTTATTGAACGGCTGTTGCGCAAAGGCTGAAGCTGACGCAGCGGTCAGAATAATGGCGGTGACGAGTAAAAAACGGACGCTCGCGGAAGAGGTTTTGCGCACGAGGCAAAGCTCCTTTCAGTTGTCAGACAAATTTCCCGAGGAATCTACCTCGCTAACGCGCAAACTAATAGAACAAAGTATCATCGACCCGCAAAAATTTTCTTATCCGTCTTCATCTGCGTTAATCTGTGGCGTTATTCACTGGTAACGGGGCCACAGATTAAACGGATTATTTACGGATTTGATCCGTCAACCATCCGTGTTTATCTGTGGTTTAATGGTTCTCGAAGTAATGCTTCCAGTTCTTTCGTTGTTTTTTCTACTGTGCGCTTCGCCTCGGCAACAGTCTTCGTCGCCTCATTCGCTTCAGCTCCAAGATCTTGAGCGTTTTGTGTCGCTTCTTCAGCCGCTGCAGTTGCCTTCTCCAGTCTCGCGGCTGCTTCGCGCCGGCTTCTTTCCGCATCCTTTGCATCAACAATAGCTTTTTTGTGGGCCGCTTCCAGACTTTCAGCGTTTGTACGCGCTTCGCTCAAGGCCCGTTTCGCATCTTGTAACGACGTCTTGGCGGCACCGATCTTTGCCTGACGTGTTGCTTCGAGCCGACGTGCATCCGCTGCTTTTTGTTGGACGTCAGTCTTCCCTTTGTCGGGCTTTGCGCGTGGAGCGGTTCGTTCCCGCACTGGGCCACCTGACATCAGAGCAGCGAGCAGCTCAAAACTCGGCGGATCCACGTCGTTGCTCAGGCGGCCCGGTTCTGGTCCATCAGGGAGCAGCGCATACGTCGACAACGCCTCGAGCGAGCTCGTGATGCGACGAATCGTGTCCTGTCCCGGATTGTGTCCTGCCTCCTGCAACAACTCCGTTGCCAGTTCCGATAACTTCACGAGGGCATCACGTCGCGCGTCAAGCGATTCACGCATCGCCTTGCCCGAGTGAACGCGCTGGCTGGCGTCGATCAATTCCTCGAAAGCGTCGCGATGATGCCAGTGGAGTTGATTAACGGCCCATGCCGTCACGGAAGGTTTGCTCAGAAGTTTCACGCGATCCGACTCGTTTTTCAGACCTTGCTTTTTCAGCCGCGCGGCGAGTTCGTTGCGCGCCCCGGTAAACTCCGCTACCGGCAGTTGGAACAAATCATCGATCTCGTCGTCGAGCTTTCCGCCGTTTTTCGCCATGGGCCTAGTTTCTCACTCTTTGCCGTAATGGAGAACGAAAACCATTCACAGATTACACAGATTCAATATAGAAATCTGTGTAACCTGTGGATGCTTCTCGAAGGCTATCGGGGCGGCTTCGAATCGTGGTAAAAGTTAACGTCTCGATCCCTCGTTCCCAGGAGTTCCGGATGAAAACTCTTCAGTCATTGTTTGTTGGTCTCATATTAATTGCCGCAGCCTCGCCCTTAATTTCAGCGCAGGAGAAACAGGAACCCAAAACCGAACCGGCACACAAGCTGATCGAATTCCACATGGGGCTACTAAAGCGCGGTCCAAAATGGACCACGGCAGACACGCCGGAAACGAAGCGCGTGCACCAACAACATGCTGAGTATGTGATCTCCTTAATCGAGTCGGGCAAAGCCGTACTCGCAGGTCCATTCACTGACGGCGGCGAGATCAACGGCGTATACGTGTTTCGCGCGCCATCTGCCGCGGAAGCAAAAGCTTGGGCCGAAGCTGATCCTTCGGTCGCAGCAGGCTTCAATGTTGTAGAAATGCATCCCTGGTGGTCGGAAGATATCTTCGGCAAACCGGCGAAACCAGTGAAATTAACCCAAACGTTTCTGGCATTCCTGACCCGCGGCGACAAATGGACACCGGAAAAGACTCCGGCGACTGAAGAGATTCAGAAAGGTCACATGGCCAACATCAACAAGCTCGCGGAAATGAAAAAACTGGTAGCCGCAGGACCATTCGGAGACAATGGGCGACTGCGTGGTATCTTCGTGTTTCGTGTTACGTCATTGGACGAAGCCAAAGCGTTGACAGCGACTGACCCGGCGGTCCAAGCGGGTCGATTGGCGATGGACATTCATCCCTGGATGATCCCGGAAGGCGTTTTGCCTTAACTCTTTAACCTGCGGATAACAAACAATGAAAAGTTTCCTCCTCCTCATCGTTATTGTTGCTTGCAGTGTCCAGCTCTTCGCTCAATCGGGTAGAAGAGTCAACAACACGCGCACGGCTCCGATACAACCGCCCGTTAATCCCGAGCCTGTCAATCCGGCGACTCCGCCGCCATTGCCGCCTACAACGACGTTGCGGTTCATCCCGGAACGACTACTCGAACGGAAGATCAAACGACTCGACAGCAGTTCGTTTCGGCTGGCGGATTTTCAGGGCAAGGTAATGGTGATAAATCTCTGGGCTTCATGGTGTGGTCCATGTCGCCGGGAAGTTCCGGAGTATGAAGCAGTGCGAAAGGAATATTCCGGACGCAACGTCGAGTTCATCGGTTTGACTACCGAAGATCAGGACGCCGCTGACAAAGTAAACCGCTTCGTACGCGATACCAGGTTTAGCTTCCTGCTAGGTTGGGCCGATCCCGAAATGGCGCAAATCCTAATGAATGGACGCCGCTCGATTCCTCAAACCATCGTTATCGGATCGGACGGAAGCGTGATCAATCACTGGGTTGGATTCTCACCACGCGAAAGCGGCAATCGCCTGCGCCGCGCTCTCGACGACGCTTTGCGGTAGGCACCAGCACTTGTTTGAACCGTCTAACCTCATCAGTCTTCATCCGTGAAGATCTGTGGCAAAATAAATCATGCGAAAAATACTTCTCTGTTTAGTTTTGGTGCTGTTTGCAATCTATCCCGCGCAGGGCCAAACCGGGCTGCAAACTCGTCTTCAGCAAAAGCTTGATGAATGGCACAAAGCGGGCAGCTTCCCTGGCGCAACTCTCGGTGTGGTACTCGCTAATGGCGAAACGTTTGGACTTGCAGTTGGTTTCTCCGATCGCGATGCCAGGACTCCGATGAAACCAAACGATCGCATGCTCGCCGGCAGTGTCGGCAAAACATTCGCCGCGGCCACTGCACTCCAGTTAGTTAAAGAAGGCAAAATCGGTCTCGACGACAAGATCGAGAAGTACCTCGGAAACGAATCATGGTTTTCGCGTCTGCCAAACGCAAAAGAGATCACGGTTCGGCAGTTGATGAACCATACCAGTGGCCTGGTCCGATATGAGTTTAAGGAACAATTCACGAAAGACCTGACTGCCAACGTCGATAAAACATGGAAACCAACCGAGCTGATCGCGTATCTGTTTGACGAAAAGCCGCCTTTTGCGGCGGGCAAAGGCTGGAACTATTCCGACACGAACTACATCGTCCTCGGCATGATCATCGAAAAGGTAACCGGCCGGAAGTTCTATGACGAGGCAAACCGGCGTTTGATTAAACGGCTCAAACTAAATAATACGATTCCGCAGGATGGCCGAAAATTGAAAGGCGTGGTCCAGGGTTACGCCGGGCCAAACAACCCCTTCGGCGGCAAGGACGCGATGATCCTGGACGGCAAGTTTACGATCAACCCGCAGTTTGAATGGACCGGCGGTGGCTACGTGTCGACTACCAGCGATCTGGCGCGCTGGGCGAGGATGATTTACGAAGGCAAGGCTTTTGCTCCGGATCTACTGCCGCAAGTGATCGACGGAGTTGCGGCGCCAATGCTGGGTCGAGAAACCAAGTACGGACTGGCCTCAATCATTCGCACCACGACTGCCGGAACCGCATACGGCCATAGCGGCTTCTTCCCCGGCTACATGACTGACATGATGTATTTTCCCGAACACAAAGTGGCGCTGGCGATCCAGGTAAACACGAGCGTCGGGCGCAGTCTGGGTAAACCACTCAGCCGCGTATTGGTTGAAGTAATGGAAATGATCAAAACGGACGCAAAGTGATGAAGAGTTAGCGCAAAGAAGTAGCCGCTGATTTGTCTACTGATTGATGGTTAAAACAAGTAACTCCAAAAACTGTTATGTCGCGCTGCTGCGGGGCATTAATGTGGGTGGGAATAATCTCATCAAGATGGCTGACTTGCGGGATAGTTTTAGCGCGATGGGGTTTAGCGACGTCCAGACCTATATTCAGAGCGGCAACGTGGTCTTTTGCGCGAAGCAGAAGAACAAGACGAAGCTGACGGCCATGATCGAGGAGGCGTTGAGCGAGGCATTTGGATATGAGTCGCGCGTGGTTGTAATTTCAGCCAAAGAACTCGAGCGAGTGATGGCCCAGGCGCCGAAAGGTTTTGGAGAGGCGCCCGATAAATATCGTTACGACGTCCTGTTTGTACGAGAGCCGTTGACAACACGTGAGTTATTGGAAGAGACACCAACGAATCCGAACGTCGATACCGCTCATGCCGGTGATCACGCGATCTACTACAGCCGGCTCATAGCCAAAGCCACCCAGAGTCGCTTAGGCAAACTGGTCGCGAAAACCGTCTACAAAAGCATCACCGTTCGCAACTGGAATACGACCAGAAAGCTGCACGACATGGTGACCACGGATTAACACGGATTGATTATGGATTGATCCGTGAGATTCGTGGCAATTCCACACTATTTAGCAAGAGTCGAGAGAGGTGGGATGTTGAGACCAAACGCTTCCGGATTCTCACCAATGATCGCGGCGGCAAAGAAACTCGGCACGTAACCCGCCGTCTCCCGTCGAAACGACTCATCCAGCATTTGGGCGTTCGCCAGCAGCGTCCAGAAGTTCCTTTCATAATTCTCCGTGGCTCTCAGTTGCCGCAGCGTGTTGCGAACCCACTGCGCACCGCGGTTATGACTGACCAGGACCAGCGTCACACTCTCCGAGTCTTCACCGAGTTCGGCCATGTGATCCGCGATGTAGCGAGCCGCGGCGGGCGTCATCTTTTCAGCGTCACACATGTCTTCACGCGGTATTCCGTAGATCTTCGCCGTGGACGGCAAAAACTGATAGAGACCGTTCGAACCCAACGGGCTCTCGTAACAGGGTTGATAACCTGATTCAACAACCGGTAGGTAAATACCGATGATGATCGGCACTTTTTGATCCGCAAATGAGCGCGCGATCAACGGCACGTAAGGCGGGGCACGCTCAAACATTGCCTTCGTGCCTTCGCCGTCTGGCTTCGAAGGATCATTGATGCCGTTGAAATAACGATCCACGTACTTCTTGATTACGCTCACAGCCTCCGCGTTGAGCTTCACCGGACGATCGCTCATCATCGCCGAGATTCGTTGTTCCTGGGCTGCGACAAAATCCACTCGCTCCTGTTCGTTCATCTCCGCGTAGAGCTTTTTCGTGACGATGGTATTCACGGCGGGCGAGTTAGTGGTTCGCGACTGCCTGTAGATGCTGATTCCCACAGTTGCCGCTATCAGCAGTAAGACCAGGCCGGCGATGGACCACACACGACGAGAGGAGGTCTGAACTACCGGGCCAACCTCATCAGTTTCTTCTCTGGCAGCCTTCAAATCCGACAGCAAATCACCCACCGTGCGATAACGATCCGCAGTTTCTTTTGAGAGACATTTCTGGACAATCGACTGCAAGCGTGGCTTGGATATATCGAGCGGCGCCGGCTCACGATCGAGAATCGCAACCATCGTGTCCATCTTCGTGGCGCCGCTGAATGGCAATCGCCACGAAAGCATTTCATAAAGAACAACACCCAGACTCCAAATATCAGTACGTTCGTCAACCACGAGACCGCGGGCCTGTTCCGGCGACATATAACTGACCGTTCCCATGACCAGACCGGCCTCGGTCGTGGTGCGGAAGCCGGTTGCGCCATTCAACCCATCAGCGGCAGCGTCGGGCTCTGATAATTTAGCGACGCCGAAGTCAAGAATCTTCAGTAGACCATCGCGGCGGCGCATGATGTTTTCGGGCTTGATATCGCGATGCACAATGCCTGCCGCGTGCGCTACCGAAAGTGCCGAAGCCACCTGCTCAACGACATCCAGAACCTCATCAAGAGTCAGTTGCTGTTGTTTGATCAACTCGCGGATCGTTTGCCCGTCGATGAATTCGGTGGCGATGAAGTAAACACCATCGTCTTCGCCGACTTCGTAGATGGTGAGGATGCTTGGATGATTCAATGCCGACGCAGCCCGCGCTTCACTTTGAAAACGTCGCAAACGAATCTCGTCTGAAGCAAAGTACGACGGCAAGAGTTTCAAGGCGACTAACCGGTTGAGACGCGTGTCCTGGGCCAGATAGACTTCGGCCATGCCACCCGCGCCGAGTTGCGAGATGATTCGATATGGACCAATCTCACGGCCGAGGTCTGTCTCGCCTAGCAGCACATGCGCATCCTGGGCCATGGCGGGTTCTTCCATAAACCCACCCGCCTCATCAAAAGCGGCTATCAACGAATCGGTTTCATCTCGCAACTCATGATCGCCGGCACACACGTTGTCCAGAAACGGGCCGCGCTCCAGCGGCGAAAGATCGATCGCCTGCTGAAACACAGCTTCCACTTTCTGCCAACGCTCAGGATTCATTCTGTATCCTTCGATATAACCACGCTTTGGCGGCTCGCCAATCGCGACGGACTGTCATTAACGATATCTCCAACACCTCCGCCGTTTCTTCCAGACTCAACCCGCCAAAATAACGAAGCTCAACTACCTGGCTTTTGCGTCGATCAAGTCCGGCGAGTTCTTCGAGCGCTTCTTCGAGTGCGATCAATTCAGTGGCGCGTTGTAACGACATGCCGGCAGCATCGTTGATCGGGACCTGCTGCGCTTCGCCCCCGTGTTTCGCGTAGCGGCGACGGCGCGCATGATCGATCAGGATATGACGCATCACCTGGGCGGTGGCGGCGAAGAAGTGGGAACGATTTTGCCAGTCGACTTTTCGTTGACCTGCAAAACGAAGATACGCCTCGTTGACAAGAGCACTGGTTTGCAATGTATGGCCGTCGCGTTCATGTTGAACGTAACGATGCGCAATGCGGCGCAGTTCGTCGTAGACCAGGGGCATCAGCCGATCGAGTGCGGCTTTGTCGCCGTCACGCCATTCGACGAGCAGTCCCGTCAGGTTTTCGGCCGTCGAGGCTTTCATTGCGCGCAAATTCTAGCATCATTTGCAGTGACGAAAATTGAACATTAGCCTCGTTAAAGCGCAAAAATATTTTTCTTTTCTGAACACTTTCAACCAATTTTCTCGCTTGCACTAAGCCGTATGAACAGTTTCCAGTTCCATTCTCGCTTATAGATTGTGGGCTTACTACATGGCGTTGTAGGGGCGGCCCTCCGTGGCCGCCCTAGTGTGGAACTAAGCGTCTCAGAATTTGGAGTTCAAAGACTAAGGTGACCCTAGAGCGTCCTTTTCGATTGGCTTAGGCTTTACGGCTTTGGAGTTCATGACCAGGGCGGCCACGGAGGGCCGCCCCTACAGTCGCATTTGATAAATCAGGAGATCGGAACATGAACAGGTTTCTATTACTCGCAGGCATCCTTTTCTTAAACGTCGCAGCAATCGAAACGCGCGCACAATCGGTCAAGCAATACCAGGACATGTCGCGCGCCGAGCGACTGCAGTTTGTCGGCGAACAATCACGACGCATCGCGCGCGAACTGTCCGGCAACGATTATCAATTCACCAGCGCGTTTGAAGTAGACATTCAAAAAGCCGTCACTAACTACGCTGAACGCGTCGGCGGCAAGCATCCGAACAAATCCGATTTGCGCCTCGTGATGGAACGTGGAAAGACCAACGCCACGTTAATCAACTCCGCCTTCAGGGCGCGCAACATGTCGCCACTGTTCGGCCTGTATCTCTCCTGGATCGAGTCTGAATTCAAAAACATCGACACCCCGACTCCCATGGGCTCGCTTGGAATGTTTCAGTTCCTGCCCGAAACCGGACAGCGCTTTGGTCTTTCTAAAGACGATTTGTTTGACGTGAGCAAATCCGCTGACGCCGCCGCTCGCTATATCGCGGCAAACATAGAAGTTTTTAAGGGCGATGCCATGAAGGAAGCGCTCGCGATACTCTCTTACAACCGCGGCGAGCAGAAGACTTCACGCGATCTGAAAATACTCATCAACGATCAAAACAAACAATGCAGCATCTGCGCTCTCACCGCCGATCGCAGCAAACTGGATGAAACCTTCAAGAACGAAAGCGTCTTCTACGTCCCACGCTTTTTCGCCGCCGCTATCATCGGAGAAAACCCGCAGACGTTTGGCATGCAAGCGCAACCGCTGTCGTCGCACTGATTGCGATGCGGATACAATAGGGGCGTCCTTTCGGAATATTCCGAAGGCGCCCTTAAACATGAACGACTCTAATCAACCAGATCGATCAAACGGCTGGAACGCTACTCCGATTGCAGAGTTGCGAAACTCACTCGTCGGCGCCGGCATGATCCAAGCCTGGGCCAAGACGCTACCTGCGGGTGCGTCGATTCTGGATCTCGGTTGTGGACCAGGCACGCCACGTTCGAAAGTTCTGATCGATGCGGGCTTCGAGATTTACGCGGTTGACGCGGCGCCGACCATGGCAGCCGCTTACCAGGATTACTTCCCTGCTGCGCGCGTTGTGTGTGAGCCGGCTGAAGAGTCGTATTACTTCGGACGGACGTTTGACGCCGTGATGTCGTGGGGGCTGATGTTTTTGTTGACGGCGGAGACGCAACGGAGTGTCATTCATCGTGTGGCGACAGTATTGAAACCCGGCGGCCGGTTCCTCTTCACCGCCCCGAGCCAAATCGTTACGTGGGCTGATGCCTCCACCGGACGCGAATCTGTATCGCTTGGTGTTGACGAATACACATCGATCCTTAAAGACGCGGGCTTCGAGTTAATCGCCGAGTACACTGATGACGGGGAGAATCATTATTACGATTCAGTTGCCACGGATCTTCACGGATGAAGACCACGGATCGGTTTTAAGATCCGTCTGATCCGTGGCTAAATCTTTTGCATGAATGCAACGACGTCGGTGGAATAGTAAGGCTCCTCGATACACCAAAATAGATAGTCGGCGTTGAGATATCCGGTGGCAAACTCAATCTGTTCGGCAATCGTCACGCGCTTCCCTGTCTTCGGATTGACGTACTCATAGTTACCGTCCTGAACAGCAACCCCAACCGGGACGTCACCCGCAACTTCCTTGATCAACTCGTAACTGCTGCGCATCTGCCCGGGCTTGTAAGGAAATAAATCAGGTCCGCCAACACCAACCTTCGACTCACGCGCGGCCTGGTAAAGCGTGCGCAAATATCCTTTGTCCTCGGACGGACGCCATTCGCCAGGCATGAAGTTGGCATACTGGAGAACGATCGATTTTGAGAATGCGCGTCGTAGTGCCTTCAGGTTCGTGACGAGCGCATCTCGATAAACCTGTGGTGTGAACCCTTCCGGATAGAGCCGCCCGGTTTCGCCAAAATCGACTGACGACTCGGCAAAGTTGACTCCCTCAATCTTGCCGTCAAACTCTTTCGCGAGTGCAAACAATAGTTTGTGGAATCGCTCCTGCACCGCCGGATCCCAACGTCTCGCAGCCCAACCAGCGGCGGTGGCATTTACGTCGTTCTCTTTGTACTCGTATTGACGATTGGCGCCTCCATGATATTTCGGATCCTTTATTAAATAATTCGGGACCGGAACCCAGCGCTCGCTGAACGACACATCCTGAATTTGCACCCAGAGTTTCTTCCCGTGACGATTCAGAAACGCAAGGTCTTCGCGGATCAGGCGGAAGTCGTATTCGTCTTTGCCGGTTTCGAGCTGGCGCCAGAAATAAGCAACCTGCGCCCCCTCAAATGCCTTCGTATCAAGGAAGGATTTCGTCGTCTGAATCTTCTCGCGATCCATCGCGAAGTAAACGAAGTGATGAAGCGGCTTGGCGGCGATGGGCGTTGCCGACAGAATTAAAACGACGAAAAATAAGCAGATAATACGAGTTTTCATAGTATTGCGTATTGTAACTGAGCAGGAATTGCCGGGACATCAAAATACACGCCGCTACAGTACGTCAAAGCTTGGGGTTGTGATATTTTGAGGACATCAAAATAAGGCCGATGAAGTGTTTTCGTTATAGCGTTATGGTTGGGTGGCTGCTGGCCACTGCTCTTCTCGCGTGTGAGCCGGTCTCGGCACAACAAACAGGACCATCGGGTCCGGTTGTCGTGCAACCGGGCGCACCTGGAAAACCAACACGTTCACTTCCCTCGTCAACGCGAGCCACTTTGCCAGAACCTTCATTCGCAGATGTGCAGTTCATGCGAAACATGATCATGCATCATGCTCAAGCAGTTGAGATGACCGCACTGATCGAATCGCGCACGAAAAACAAAGAACTGCGATCGCTCGGCGCACGCATCAGTCACACCCAGGCAGACGAAATTGCGTTCATGCGACGCTGGTTGATAATGCGCGGCCAACCAACGGAACCCGAAAATCATGAAATGCACGGCACGCACTCATCCAGCCGCGGAGTGCTCATGCCCGGCATGCTCACGGACAAACAGATGGAGGCGTTAAAGAACGCAAACGGGAAAGAGTTTGATCAACTATTTCTGAAGGGCATGATTCAACATCACAATGGCGCTTTGATCATGGTGAAAGAACTGTTTGACACTGCCGGCGCGGGACAGGACGCTGAACTGTTCAACTTCGCATCCGATGTCGACAGCGGTCAACGCGCCGAAATAAAGATAATGAAAACCATGTTGGGGGAAACCCCTTAAGAGGAGAAACGATGAGTCGAGTACACGGTATCGCCTTTGGTTTAGTAGCAGCATCGCTTGCTTTGTGCTCGTGTTTTGCTTCGCACGCGGCGGCGCAAACGCCAACGCCTTCGCCTTCGCAGGAATCGACGAAGCCGCCCGACAAACCTTCCAACCAGGAAGCAAACGCGAATCCCTTTGCGCCTGAACCCGCTGGACCACTGCCGGCAGGAATGACCGGTTCAGATACCAGTGACCCACGTTTCAAATTAACGCCCGGTGTTTACGACGCCGGCGAAGCAGCGTTGGGCATGAAACACATTCTGCTGGTGAAAAAGCCCGACGCGTTCCAACTCGGCACCACCGATCCCAGTGATGCAAAAGTTCAGAAAACCCTGGGCCAAATGGGCATGCCCGACACTTCGAAGATACCAAAAGGCATACAGTTGGTTATGGCCCAACTCGCTTTTGGAAACTCGGATCTCGCGTTTCGGGGAAATCATTTGTTCATGGGTAATTTCTATGGCATGAGCATCTACGACATCTCGAACCCGGCGAAGACCAGCTTGCTGACTTCGATGGTGTGCCCGGGTGGTCAAGGTGATGTGTCGGTTCACAAGAACCTGATGTTTATGTCGGTGGAAATGCCTAACGGTCGTCTCGATTGCGGCATCGAAGGATTTCCGCCGCCGGCGGCGCCCGCAGCCGGGGCAGCAAATCCTTTCGGCCCGCCACCGGCACAGAAAGATCGTTTCCGCGGCGTACGAATTTTTGACATCAGCGACGTCAAGAATCCAAAGCAGGTCGCAGCCGTGCAAACCTGTCGTGGGTCGCATACGCACACACTCGTCGTCGATCCGAATGACAAGAACAACGTCTACATCTACGTCTCGGGTACATCGTTTGTCCGACAAACCGAAGAGTTGGCCGGATGCTCGGGTGAAAAACCAGACAAGGATCCGAACACCGCGCTGTTTCGCATCGATGTGATCAAAGTGCCGCTCGCGTCGCCGCAGGATGCGAAGATCGTCTCCTCGCCTCGAATCTTTATGAATAGTCAAACCGGAGCATTGAACGGTTTGAGTAATGGCGGCTCGCACGGCAAAGACGGTCCGGAGAAACCGCAAGACAGCGATCAGTGTCACGACATCACCGTTTACTCAGCGCTCGGCCTCGCCGCCGGCGCATGCTCCGGAAACGGAATTCTTCTGGACATCAAAGATCCCGCAAATCCGAAACGCCTCGACGCAGTAAACGATACGAACTACGCCTACTGGCATTCGGCTTCGTTTTCAAATGATGGAAAGAAAGTTGTCTTCACCGACGAATGGGGTGGCGGTCTTAACGCGCGTTGCCGTCCCAACGATCCGAACAAATGGGGTGCAGATGCGATCTTCAATCTTGAAAACAACAAGCTGACGTTCGCGAGCTACTACAAACTACCGGCTGCCCAGGGCGACAGCGAAAACTGCGTGGCTCACAATGGCTCACTCGTTCCGATTCCAGGTCGCGATATTAAAGTGCAGGCCTGGTACCAGGGCGGGATCTCGATCATGGATTTCACCGATGCCGCAAAGCCGGTTGAGATTGCCTATTTCGATCGTGGTCCAATCGATCCGAACATGCTGGTGCTCGGCGGTGACTGGTCTGCTTACTGGTACAACGGTCACATTTACGCTTCCGAGATCGCTCGCGGGCTCGACATCTTTGAGCTCACGCCAACGAAGTCTTTGACGCAAAACGAGATCGACGCTGCCAAGACTGTCCGCGCAACTGAGTTGAACGTACAGAACCAGCAACGATTCGAGTGGCCGCGAAAGCTGGTGGTTGCCAAGGCGTATCTCGATCAGTTGGAGCGCTCGCAAGGTTTGGCTGCCGATCAGATCGGCACGATTCGAACGGCGATCCAGGCGGCTGAGGCAAATTCAAAAGATCTTTCAAAACTCAAAAAACTCGCATCAACGGTGGAACAGAGTGCCGGCACAGCCAAGTCGGCTGCCGACGCCACTCGCCTGCACCAGTTGGCCGCAATCCTGAAACAACCCACGCTCTAACCCAGCAGTCCACAGATTACGCAGATTCAGTTCTGCGTATCTGTGGACTTTAACTTGACAGCCCTATGTAGATATTTATATATGAAGGCTGGATCTTCCACGCAAAGGCGCAAAGAACGCAAAGCGCTGCCGCGTTTCGCCGCTCTCTCTGCGTCTTGGCGTGGCAAAAATACTTTCGACTGAAGCTCGCAACACAGCTTAGTTAAATGCGTAGAGACACAAAAGGCCCATGGCTGTGGCTGATCACACTCGTTGGCGTGATCGTGCCGCGTCGCTTGCGCGCCGACTGGCGACAGGAGTGGGAAGCGGAGTTGCACTATCGCGAAACACTCCTCGCTCAATGGCACGAGCTTGATTCGCGCGCGAAACTTTCCCTGCTCTCGCATAGCGCCGGCGCATTTATCGACGCTCTATGGCTTCAGCCTCGCCGCTGGGAGGATGCAATGATTCAGGATCTGCGCTTCGGCGTTCGCATGTTACTCAAGCACAAGGGATTCACTGCCGTCGCCATTCTTTCCCTCGCGTTTGGCATTGGCGCCAATACCGCGATCTTTCAACTCGTGAACGCCGTGCGACTGCAGACGTTGCCGGTTAGAGCGCCCGAAGAGCTGGCCGAACTGCGCATGGCAAACATGAAGGGTGCCCGCGGCGGAATCGGTCGGGAGCCGTCTGTGACGTATCCGATCTGGGAACAGATTCGTGATCGCCAACAAGCTTTCTCAGGTGTATTTGCCTGGGGCGCCGACACGGTAAACCTTGCTCCCGGTGGTGAGGTCCGCAATGCCCGCATGCTCTACGTTACGGGTGATTTTTTCAACACGCTTGGTGTCAATGCGGCCAGCGGACGCGTTTTTAGCAGTGACGACGATCAGCGCGGCTGCAGTTCACCGGGCCTGATCGTTAGTCATGATTTCTGGCAACGGGAGTTTGGCGGCGACGCGAGTGTGATTGGTCGCAAGCTCAATTTCGCCGATCGTTCCTTCGAGATCGTTGGGGTCACACTGTCAAACTTCTACGGCATGGAGGTTGGACGTTCATTCGACCTGGCGCTACCCACTTGCGCCGTTGCGCTTGTGCGTGGCAACAATCACCTTCTTTCAGGCACGATGTGGTGGTTGACCGTTACCGGTCGTCTCAAACCGGGCTGGTCGATGGACCAGGCCACCGCACACCTTCAGACGATCTCGCCTGACCTCTTTCAGGCTGCGTTGCCTGCGAACTATCCGGCTGCGAGCGTGCAACCTTATCTCGATTCGAAACTGAGTGCGGTTGAGGGTGGACGCGGCATCTCGCAATTGCGCGAAAAGTACGAACAGTCGCTCTGGTTGTTGCTCGCGATTGCAGGACTGGTGCTGTTGATTGCGTGTGCCAATCTCGCAAACCTGATGCTCGCGCGGGCGAGCGCCAGGGAACGAGAGATCGCGGTGCGACAAGCCCTGGGCGCTTCGCGTGGACGATTAATTCGCCAATTGCTGGTCGAAAGTTTCTTGCTGGCCGTGCTTGGTGCTGTGTTAGGTGGGGCCCTCGGGCAAGTGTTAAGCCGATCGCTGGTTGCATTTCTCAGCACCACCGCCGACCCTGTATTTCTGACGCTGGCTCCTGATTTCTACGTGTTCGGGTTTGCCGCCGGACTGGCTGTGGTTACCTGCCTTCTGTTTGGACTGACTCCGGCAATTCGCATCACAAAAACGAGCGTGAGCCCGCTACTTAAAGCGGCAGGACGAGGCATGACTGCCGGTCGCCATCGCTTCACTCTGCGACGCTCGTTGACGGTGGTCCAGGTGGCGCTTTCGCTGATCCTCGTCGCGGGAGCATTGTTGTTCTCGCGGAGTTTGGTAAACCTTTTAACTGTGAACACGGGTTTTCATGAGGAAGGCGTGCTGACGGCAACCGTTATCTTCCGTCGCATGAATCTTCCACGCGAGCAGTTTCCGGTGTTCAAGGATCAATTGATCGAGCGCGTCCGGGCGATTCCGGGAGTTGAGTCGGTTGGTCTGACGCACATTATTCCGCTTCGCGATTGGGGCGGCGGCAGTGCCTGGATAGATCGCCCCGGCGAACGACAAGTGATCAATACCAACCTCAGCCGTGTTGGACCAAACTATTTCAAGACGTTGGAAATTCCCCTTCTGGCCGGGCGCGATTTTGATGCGCGTGATCGCGTTGGGAGCCCGCTTGTGGCAATCGTCAATCAGGAGTTTGCGCGTACGTTTCTGAATAATGCGAATCCGGTGGGCCAACGCTTCTGGATTGCAGCGACACCCGGATCTCCTGACACGCTTTATGAGATCGTCGGGTTGGTGGGTGATACAAAGTATGAAGATCTTCGGGAAGAGTTTAGCCCGATCGCGTACTACGCGGCGGCACAGGATGATGAGGCAGGCGCCGGCGCGCAACTGTTGATCCGTTCTCGACTGAACCAGGGAGAAACAATCGCCGCTGTCAAACAGCTTCTCGGCGAAATCAACTCGTCCATCAGTGTCAGTTTTCAAGGGCTGAAGCCAATGATTGATGCGACGATTCTGCGTGAACGGCTACTGGCAACACTCGCCGGTTTCTTTGGTGTGCTTGCTTTGTTACTCGCGTGCATTGGTCTCTACGGAATTCTTTCGTACGGCGTCGCCAGCCGGACAACCGAGATTGGTATTCGCATGGCACTCGGTGCACGCCGGAGTGAAGTGTTCTGGTTGATCCTGCGCGAGGCGTTCTGGCTGGTTCTGATTGGTGTAGCCGTCGGGCTGCCGTTGATCTTTGCACTCACACGGCTGGCCGCGTCGCTGCTGTTTGGATTGAGTCCAACAGACCCGTTTTCTCTGGCCGGTGCAGCGTTATTGATGATCGTCGTCGCCTTGATCGCCGGCTATCTCCCCTCTCGTCGAGCAACACGCGTAGACCCGATCGTCGCCCTTAGGTATGAATAGGTAATACGCAGTAGGGGCGGCCCTCCGTGGCCGCCCTAGTCAGGA
The DNA here is from genome assembly GCA_963708055.1 of uncultured Acidobacteriota bacterium. GTDB lineage: Bacteria > Acidobacteriota > Blastocatellia > Pyrinomonadales > Pyrinomonadaceae > PSRF01. Next base: position 7,246,828 of record OY970193.1, read on the forward strand.
ACTCAAAATCGTCTCACCTGGAGCGATACGATAGGGGCGTCCTTCCGTGGCTCTCTTATTGAGACAAAGAAATTCGTACGCTAGGGCGGCCACGGAGGGGCGTCCTTCCGTGGCTCTCTTATCGAGAGTCAAAGAAATTCGTACGCTAGGGCGGCCACGGAGGGCCGCCCCTACAGTTTTGACACGGCAGCGACGTTTTTTGGGCCAGAAGGTTTTCAAAAGCCGCGGAAAATACTAACCTCTACGAACAAGATTCCCTAAACTATCGACGACCATGCGTAAACTAACACTCGTTGCAATCGCAGTATGCTTGCTGCAAATAACTGCTGCCGCTCAACCCCAGGAAGTCACTCGCCAGGAAACACTGCGAGGCTCGGTAACACCCGAACGTGAATGGTGGGACTTGCTGCATTATCACTTGAAAGTGGAGTTCATGCCTGAGACCAGACGCTTAGGCGGATCGAACGTCATCACTTTCAAAACGCTGAAGCCGTCAAACAAAATGCAGATTGATCTGCAACCGCCGTTGGCAATCACCAAAGTCACTCACGGCAACTCCGAACTCAAATTCGAACGCGAAGGCAACGCCTACTGGGTGATGTTTGAAAATAATCTGCCCGTCGGAAAGGAAGATAAGATCGAAGTCTTTTACGAAGGCGTTCCGGTGGTGAGTAGAAATCCACCCTGGGTCGGCGGCATCACCTGGGGACGGGATGATCTGGGAGAACATTTCATCGTCACTACTTGCCAGGGGATCGGCGCGAGCATCTGGTGGCCCAACAAGGATCACGGATCTGACGAACCCGATCGCGGAATGCAGATCAGCGTGACCGTTCCGGAGCGCTTAACGGCTGTTTCAAACGGTCGTTTGAAGAAGACGGACCATGACGTTGCCGGTAAAAAGAAAACCTTTCACTGGGAAGTCCGCAATCCGATCAACAACTATGGCGTCAACGTAAATATCGGCAACTATGTGACCTTCTCTGAAAAGTACCAGGGCAAAGGTGGCGTGCTTGACGTCGACTACTGGGTGTTGCCGCATCAGAAAGAAGCGGCGCTGCAGCAGTTTAAGGAAGTTCGTCGCACGCTCGAAGCGTTTGAGCACTGGTTTGGCAAGTATCCGTTTTATGAAGACAGTTACAAACTCGTGACCGTTTCATACCCCGGCATGGAACATCAGAGTTCCGTCACGTATGGCAACCTGTTCAAGAACGGTTATATGCAACGCGATCCATGTAGTTGTGGTGTCGGTTTTAAGTTTGACTTCATCATTGTTCACGAGTCGGCGCATGAATGGTTCGGCAACAACATCTCGATGAAAGATGCTGCCGACATGTGGATTCATGAAGGCTTCGCGAACTACTCGGAGAATCTTTTTGTCGAATATCACTTCGGGAAGAAGGACGCGGAAGATTATGTGGTGGGGACTCGCCGCGGCATAAGAAACGATCGCCCGGTCATTGGTACGTATGCATCAAACCGGCAGGGCTCGGGAGATATGTACCCCAAAGGCGGGAACATGCTTCACACCATTCGCCACATCATCAACGACGATGCAAAGTGGTTGTCGATCCTGCGCGGGCTCAACGCCGATTTCTGGCATCAGACCGTTACCACCCAGCAAGTCGAATCGTATATTTCGACGAAGGCCGGTATCGATTTCAGCAAAGTGTTTGATCAATACCTGCGCACGGTGAATATTCCGTTGTTGAAATACAAAGTGAACGGGAAGAACGTTTCGTTTAACTATGAGCGAGTGATTAAGGGCTTCGCGATGCCGATTCGAGTGACGATTAACGGCAAGGAAGTAAAGCTTGCGCCGACCGAGACGAGTCAGACATTTGAATTTTCGGAAGAGATCAATACGTTTGAAGTTAATCGTAACTTCTACGTCGATACTGAGAAAAACTAACCAGGAGTAACTCACGAACTCATTCCGATTGGAACTTCCCCACGCAAAGACGCTAAGGCGCAAAGCTACCGTGTGCCAATGGACTTCTTTGCGTCTTGGCGTCTTTGCGTGGGAAAAATTCTCTGCATTGCGGCGAGGAATATCCCTTTTGATTTCGGTTCAGATCTGATATCAACACACCTTCCCCATTACTCATTGTAAGACTTCACGAAAGGAAGAATTAAATGGACGAACTTATTAAACGCATAACTGAAAAGACCGGGATTTCAGAAGATCAGGCACGCTACGCCGTGAGCACAGTATCGGGTTTTCTCAAAGAGAAACTGCCGGAGCCGATCGCGGGGCAAGTCGACAACATTCTTAGTGGCGCCGGGGGCATGACTGACAAACTCGGTGATGTCGCTTCGAAAGTTGGCGGTATATTCGGATAAACGCGGATCAGAAATTTTCTTCTTTATCAGTGTTATCCGTGTAAATCCGTGGCTCACACTCCACAGATTACGCCGATTACAGTTTCTGCGTAATCTGTGGACAAACAAATCTCTAGCTCGCCCAACCTAAGAACATTTATAATCTCGTTCTCTTCCCCCAAAGCCCCCGAAACGTCAGTTTGTCCTCCCGCGATCCCGATCGAGTTTTCGTCATGTAAGGACAACGGAGCATAAATTTGATGTTTAGAACCATCGTTAGCGCAGCGATCTCGTTTTTATTAATCGGCTCTAACGCCATCATCTCAAAATCTCAGACTGCAATAACGGATGATAACGTTCCGCGAGCGGTTCTACCGGCGGGCTTCACCGAGACGGCATTCACCGGAAACGGACTTTCCAACACCACGGCCATGGCACTCCACCCGGACGGCCGGATCTTCGTGTGCCAGCAAACCGGCGAATTGCGTGTGATTAAGAATGGCGTCGTGCTGCCAACTCCGTTTGTGACTTTGCCGGTAAATCCCAGCGGCGAGCGCGGTCTGTTGGGCGTCGCCTTCGATCCAAACTACGCTACCAATCGCTTTATTTACGTCTACTACACCGCCACTACACCTGCGATTCACAATCGCGTCAGCCGTTTCACTGCGAACAGCTCGAATGAAGACGTGGCCGTAGCCGGCAGTGAAGTCGTCCTGCTTGATCTCGAGAATCTCAGCGCCACGAACCACAACGGTGGCGCCATCCATTTTGGACCAGACGGAAAACTCTACATCGCAACCGGTGAAAACGCCGTCCCTTCAAATTCGCAATCACTGGCAAATCGTCTCGGCAAGATCCTGCGCATCAATTCTGACGGAACTATCCCTGCGGATAATCCAACGTCATTTCCAAACATCGTCGGCTCGCCTACGGGTGTTAATCGCGCGATCTGGGCGGTCGGTTTGCGCAATCCGTTTACGTTTAACTTCCAGAGCGGCACCGGCCGCATGCATATCAACGATGTCGGCCAGGGGACGTGGGAAGAGATCAACGTCGGCGCGGTGGGAGCCAATTATGGTTGGCCCAGTTGTGAGGGAACCTGCGGCACAAATGGGATGACAAACCCGATTTACCAGTATTCGTCGGCGGTAGCTGCGCCGTGTGCAATCACTGGCGGCGCTTTCTACAATCCGGCAACACAAACGTTTCCCGCGCAATTCATCGGCAAATATTTCTTTGCGGACTTCTGCGCGAGTTGGATTAAAATTATCGATCCGCTTAACCCGCCGGCAACAGGTACGGCGCCTGACGCAATTACAGGCATCAGTTTGCCGGTCGATATTCAAGTGGGAAATGACGGCCGCCTGTATTATCTGGCCCGTGGATCAAGCGCGGTGTTTCGCGTGCAGTACAATGGTGGTCCAACACTCGCGATTAACGATCTCAATATCGCCGAGGGCAACGCGGGCACGTCAGTGGCTACGTTCAACGTGATTCTCTCACCTGCAAGTTCACAAACAGTAACGGTGAATTATGCAACGGCGAATAACAGTGCCTCGGCCGGAACTGATTACGTAGCAACCAGTGGCACAGTGACCTTCGCTCCCGGCCAGCAATCACGACCGATCAGCGTCACGATTAACGGCGACACGTCGAATGAATCCAACGAGACGTTTAATGTCAACCTTTCGAATCCGGTCAACGCGACCATCGCCGACAATCAGGGTGTCGGCACGATCGTTGATGACGATATTCCATTGCTGGCAACGGAAGAAAACTCACAGCGCGCGATCGCGCTCAACTCGATGTACTTTTTCCGCGACCCGTTCTCGATCACCAATCCACCTTTCTTTGGACCAGACCGACGCGCGCGCGTCGCCCTCTTTGCTACCAATCTCAACGTAACGCCCGACCTCGTCGTGACTGCCGAAGCTGTGGATTCACAACTGGTAACGCGTCAACTCACGGTCGAGTTTGTCGCCAGCCTGCCAACGTTCCTCGGCTTCACGCAGTTGAACGTCAAGCTGCCGGACGGAATCACGGTTGCGGGTGATCTGCAGGTGACGATTACCGTGAATGGCCGGAAGAGTAACGTGGTGCTGGTGGGTGTGAGGCCTTAATTCGGGGTGAGGGCTTAATTTGGGGTGAGGGCTTAATTGTAGGGGCGGCCCTCCGTGGCCGCCCTTGTCTGGAACTCAAAATCGTCTCACCTAGAGCGAAACGATGGGGGCGCTTTTCAGTAGCTCTCGTGGCGGGAGACAAAGAAATTCGTACGCTAGGGCGGCCACGGAGGGCCGCCCCTACAGGCGCACCCGTGCTATTCTTTCCCTATAAGATCGACGTGCCCAGAGGGTTGAATATGCGCTCAGGAATATTTCTATTTGGTATCCTCCTCACGCTTGCACTTACCGCTTTCGACGTAAACGCATGTACTTGCGGCGGCTCCGGCTCGCCCTGCGAAAGTCTGGGATCGGCCGAAGCTGTTTTTGCAGGCACAGTCATCAGCGTCCGAGAAAACAAGCGCGCGGCGTCAACCGATCGCAACAACATCGATTGGCATCCAGTCTCGTTCAAGTTCTCCATCGATCACCCGTATCTGGGAGTTACGGGTACGGAGGTCGAAGTCTTCACCGGAACCGGCGGTGGCGACTGTGGCTATCAATTCCAGGTTGGTCGCCGCTATCTTATTTATGCATATCGCTCCCAGAACAAACTCGCAACGAGTATCTGTTCGCGCACAAAATCGTTCGAGAGCGCAAACGAGGATCTGGCATTTCTCGGCAACCTGTCTTCAACTGCTCCAGGCGTGACCATCTCCGGTTCCGTAGTTCATTCAAATGCGAGTGAACCGCTACCCGCTGACGTTCGCGTTACGATTGAGGGTGAAGCAGGTCGGAAAGACGTTAGCCTCGATCAAAAGAGTCAGTATCGCCTGACTGGTCTGCCGGCCGGCAAATACAAGGTCAAACTAAATCTTCCTGATACACTCACGGCCTGGCAACCGGAGCGCGAGTTAACCGTGTCCGATCGCGGATGCGCATCGATTGTCTGGCATCTCATCGACAACGGACGTGTCACCGGTCGAGTCGTTGATGCCGAAGGTGCACCGGCAGCTCGCATACTCGTGTCGCTGATCGAACCCGGATCTAATCCCAAACAAAACACTATAAAAATGGAACGTGCTGATGATGAGGGCCGGTTCTCCTTTTCCGGTGTGCCGCGAGGTTCATATCAGATCGCGATCAACCACACTCGGTTTGCCGATCCGAACGAGCGAGCGAATGCTTATCCACCATCTTTTTACCCCGGTGTGACTGATCAAGCGCAGGCGAAAACGATCGTTGTTGGACCAGGCGAGAAGATCAGCGATCTTGAAATTCGCGTGCCGTCGATCCGGCCTGCGAGCACTCTCCAAGGCAGCGTTGTTTGGTCCGACCGTTCGCCTGTCGAGAACGCATTCTTGACTGTGACCGACGTAACTCAAGGTGAGGTCAACGTAGGCCATAGCGTAGAAGCCGACGCGCAGGGTAAATTCAAGATCAATGGATATACAGGGCAAATACTTGTGATCGACGCACGAAGCAATCGCCCCTACGTTCCAGCCGGAAACCGTTTTGAACCGATGGAACGTGCTGAAAAGATCAGGGTAACCCTGGAGCGCCCGACACAGAATCTACGCATCGTTATCACTAAGCTTCGTTAAATTCACAGCTACGCTCGCTACCAACAATCCAGGAAAGGCTAACAACACCTGTCACTTATCCGCGGCGTCTTGGACGGCCGGTGGCTAGTGGCCGGCCCGGTGCGATCGTAGGGGCGGCCCTCCGTGGCCGCCCCAGCGCACGAAGTTCTTTGTCTCCCGCTGACGGTTTTCATTCGGCAGACTCTTTTTCTACGATCCTTAGTTCAAGACCAGGGCGGCCACGGAGGGCCGCCCCTACAATCGCCCGTACAGTGTTCCAAGTTTGTTAGGGGCTTTTGATGGCGTATTTGTTTACGTGATCGCGCGCTATCACGAACAGTTCGTTCTTTTCGTTGAAGACCATGCCGAAGGCAACGCCCTTCAATTTTAAGACCGTCAGATAACGCCCATCAGTATCAAACACCTGAATGCCCTTAATATCGCCGACGTAAATTCGCCCATAACCGTCTACAGCTATCGAATAAGGTGCGCGAAACTGGCCCGGCTGATCACCGCCGCTGCCAAAACGATTCACATACTTTCCGTCACGACCAAATTTGAAGACGCCATTGTTGAATATGCCGAGAGCATAGATATTCCCTGCGCCGTCGACCGCCACTCGCGTACTCAACTCTGAATCACCACTCGCGCCACTAATCGCTTCAGGAATCGTCCGCACCGCCTTGCCGTTTGCGTCAAACACGACCACGTCGTCTCGATTGCTGTACCACGCAGCCACCAAGCCTCCATCGGGTGTCGCCGTCACGTCGTCAAAACCCGATCGCTCGTACTGAAGCTTGCCAAAACTCGATCCCGTCTCCCCGCTAAACCGCTCGATGTTTCCGCCATAGACTGCGTAGACTGTGCCTTTGCGATCGGCGGCCAGCCCGCGAAGGATTGTCTTTCGATCACCAATGTTCCATTGATTAATAAACTTCCCATCCGGATCGAAAACCTGAATGCGTCCGCCCTGGTACTCACCAACGTAGATTCGCCCACCACCGTCAACCGCGATGCTGCGCGCGTCGGTAAACATTCCGGCCCGATTCCTTCGCTGCCGAATGTAAGCAGAACGCTTTCGAGACTGTTGCTTGCTTCGTGTGTCCGCCCACCCTGTGGACCAGGTTTGCTAACTTCCTTAACCGCGGTGCGCGATACTGAATAAAATGCCGGCGCCAGAACGCCGAGCGCAGCGAGCCCGATAACCACGAAAGCGAGCAGCGGGATCACCAACAACAACCAAAGGAGTCTGCGCGACTTGCCACCTGAAAGATCACCGATGCGAATGCGGACGATCTGCGCCGGTTGACCGGAGAGTTCATCAGGCGCAATCAATTCGCTATGGCAATAATCGCAGCGGATGGTTGATCTGGGGGCGTTAAACTCTGGGGAACGTTCGTACTTTACCGGCGCTCCACACTTCGGGCAGTCAAAAGTTCGCGGCATAGATTAAGGAGAAGATTCCTGGGTTTTCTCTGTGAAACCTTTGCGCTCTCTGTGTCTCTTTGGTTATAGGGTTGAAATGCTACAACAACCACAGAGACACAGAGAGCGCAAAGGTTTCACAGAGAAGAAAGTCTAGAACTCGAATTGATTTTAGCATCATCCCTATCCTGAGTGTTCAGCCTTTCTGTCGCAGCGGCTTTTTTGTATCAACCGGCTCAAGCTGGGATAGTAAACGAAACCGTTCGCGCGCCTCCGCCAGGGCCGCGCGCCCGGGCTTGGTCACTTCATAATATTTCCGCGGCGGCCGCTGTTCGGTTTGAGCGATAGACTGGCGTTCCCACTTTGACGTCACATAATCGGCATTCTCCAACCGTCGCAGCGCCGGGTAGACGGTTCCACTCGCAAGACCCGTAACCGCCATAATGTCGAACCCGTAGCCATACCCGTTTTCAATTGCCTGCAGCGTCAGGGCCATCGTGTACGACAGATAATTCTTCTTCATCAGTCACTCCATCTTGCTAGATGCCTATACGTATAATTATCTACATAGACGCTGTCAAATGAGGCCGTGACGATCTGTTTTATGCGGGTGGACTGAATGTGATTTTTGAGAAGTAGATCAAAGCAAATGAATTCGTGGGCCACGGATTTAGGCGGATAAATCCGTGGCTCGTTTTTATGAGGCTTAGTAGTGTATTACTACGGTGAAAAAATCATTCAGATCAGAGACCGTCTTGCTGTTTGGGATTGCGCTGAGGGTCAGGCTGTGTTGTTTCCCGTAAGCAAGCTTAACCGGGAAATATCCTGGCACCACGGTGCGATGCGTCGCGACCGCATTTGAGAAGATCTGTGCCTGCCCGAGAACCTGGCCGTCGAGTTGCACCTGGATTCCAATCATTGCGTTTGCAGTCTGAGTCCAAACCGAGCCATTCACTTCCAAATATACCGGCATGTCACCCGGCGCACTAAAATTAACGGTGATGGGGAGGGGGCCTTTTTGACTGACAACTACTTGAACTGACATTCGATGTCCCTTTCATTTCTTCAAGACATTAGACGTAGTAAGACGTGGGAGAGCGTCGGGGAAAGTATTAGTTAGCGCAGAAATTGTCAATGCAATCACACAACCCACGATAATTCCTTCAACTTACCTAACACTGTAGGGGCGGCCCTCCGTGGCCGCCCTTGTCTTGAACTCCAAATCGTGTCACCTGGAGCGAAACGATAGGGACGCTCTTCCGTGGCTCTTGGGCCGGGAGACAAAGAAATTCGAACGCTAGGGCGGCCACGGAGGGCCGCCCCTACAACCGCAATTGATCTACTTCACGCGGGTGAATGGCATGTCGCGCATTCGTGAGGAGCCCACGTGCATGTCGTTGACCTTGCCATTCTTGTCTCGTGTAAACCAGACCACATATCCCTGCACGTTGAAGTGGTCCTTATACAATGGCTGCATCGGCAAACTCGTTGCCGGGCGCTGTTTGAGAAACACCTTGTCAGCCTCAATAGCAACCGTAACCGTGGCTCCAGCCTCGTCGCTAAACCAATCTCCCTTAATCCCGGCAAGCTCCTCCGGCGTCGGCTTCCACTCCGTCTCAGGCATGAAGCGCCGTACTTCACCATCGGAATCCACCGTTTCCGCAGACACCGGTTTGCCATCTTTATCAAGCGTAAACTTCAACTTATTGTCGCCGATGGTGAACTGCCCGCCACCCATTGGCACGAGGCGCCCGCCACTCCATCGCGAAACACCATTCTCAATAACAAAGCGCGCCGGAGTATGCGTCTTTTCATTCCTCCACACACCAACAAATTTCTTCAGCTCGTCTTCTGAAACCTGGACCGCTTCGGTTTTGGGGGGTTCCGGATATGGACCAAAGATTTCATCCGTGATGCCGGCCGCGATTCCTGCTGCACTGGGAGAAGTTCCGTTACACATCACGCCGACTGAAACTTTGTTGTCAGGATAACGAGCGAGAAACGTTTGATAGCCGGCCGTCGCGCCGCCATGCGATACATCCTTCAGTCCTTTGTACTTCGCGATCGTTAGACCAAGCGCATACTCGATCTTTCGGCCATCATTCAGCACGCCTTGAGTCTCAAGAGCAGTGACAAGCGGCGCGCCCAGCGAACGCGAATCAAGCATCGCGTTCCACTTCATCCAATCACCGACCGTGGTGAGCATGCCGCCGTTACCATAAACATTCATGAAAGGCATATTGAGGCGCCACGGTGTGTTGCCCTGGCGCGAGTATGCCTGGGCGCGGCCAGGGACTACGCGCTGGTAGTCGTCGCGCCACGAACTGCTCTTCATGTCGAGTGGTTTGAATAGTCGCTCTTCGACGAAGGCTGGAAACTTCTGTTTTGAAACGCGCTCGACGATGATCGCCGCCAGGTTGTATCCACTGTTTGAATATGAATATTCCGCACCGGGTTTGAAATCGAGAGCACGCTGATGGGTGATGACGTCAAGCGCAAGATCTTGATTGACAACTCGCTCGCCTCGACCGGCGCCGGTCAGGCTCATGACTGTGCCCCAATCGCGTAGCCCGGAAGTGTGATTCAAAAGATGCCTGATCGTAATCGGCGAATCGTAATCGGGTAGTTCGGGAATGTATTTTTTGACGGGATCGTCGAGACTCAGCTTGCCATCCTGTTGCAGCAACACGAGTGCGGCGGCTGTGAACTGTTTCGCAACTGAGCCTGATTCGAAAATCGTTTGCGCGGTGTTTGGAACATTGTGTTCCAGATCGGCAAGTCCGAAGGCTTTTTCGAACACTACCTCGCCAGCTAATGACACCGCGGCAGCACAGCCCGGCGCGGGCGCAACGTACGTCTTAGTCACCTTCTCCCATGCACGGTCTGCGCCGGCAGAAACCTTCGCTTTATCAGGCACCTGAGCCCAGGTTGAATTAGAGAAAAGCGCAATAACAAGGACGAACAAGAAGTTTTTTCTAATCATAAATTTATCCGAAAAGTGGGATTGTAGGGGCGGCCCTCCGTGGCCGCCCTTGTCTGGAACTCTAAATCGTCTCACCTATAGCGAAACGATAGGGGCGCTTTTCAGTAGCTCTCGTGTCGGGAGACAAAGAAATTCGTACACTAGGGCGGCCACGGAGGGCCGCCCCTACGAAACGCCCTGAAATAAACACACTTCGACGGAAAAAGCTCGTTACAGTTCAGACGAACGAGGGCGCCAACTTGTTAACAGATTCGACAATGAAATTGTTAAGGTTCGATCTGGCCCAGCAACTCCGCCTGCCCCGGTCCACGAATTACCCGCACGCGCTGACCATCATTGCTCGAGTCGCTGCTTTCGAGCAGAAAAACAGATTCGGCGAAAGTCGCGACCGCCGTAACGCGCCAACCGCCGGTGCTTTTATCAACAACATGCTGCGAACCATCGGGGTCGATGCGGACAACCTGGCCGATATCGGGAAGCGCCGTATAGATCCGCTTACGCGCGTCAGTCGCAATACTCCAAATCCGCGGGGCTCCGGTCGAGTTCCAAATCTTCGGCTCGATCAATTTACCTTCGACTCGAGCTGCCAGGCGGATCACACCGTCTTTCCCGACGCGTCGTAGATAATTTCCATCCGAGAGATAAAGAACCTCATCAGTCGCCCAGTGATACGCAATCACCTGCTGCAAGGGTGGTTCACCTTTCGCAACTTCCCCCGCGCCTCGGAAGCGCCGCACTGTCCCGTCAACCGCCCGTGCCACAATCTGTACGCCCTTTTGGAAGATCAGTTCACCGCGTTTACCAACCGCAAAGACCGGTGCTTCAAGATGCGACTCCTCCGCAACCTTCACATGCTTACCGCCATCGAGCGGTATGCGATAAAGAGCGCCGCCCATCTCCTGAAATGATTCGGAATAGATCTCGCCATCAAGTCCACGAGTGGTCCAATGCGCATGAAACTTCTTTACCAGCGGCTGCGCCTTCTTTCCCTTCTCCAACCGCCACACCGCGTTATACATAGAATCGCCGAAGATCACCGTGTTTTCATCCAGTGCGATAAGCCCTCCGCCCGGATGAGCTATCACCGCGACCGGCAGGATAAGTAACAACAGCGCTCGAATAGCCTTCATTATTTCGGATTCCTTTTCGCGTAGTTTAACGAATTGAGTCGTGGTCTAAAACCTGCAAAACTTCAAACAACTGTTGACATAGGACCAAAAATAACGTAAAAGTCCCGCGCTTATTTGCGTTCCCCCGCGAATCACAGTCGCCCAGAAGACCCAGGACGACACACACCTGATTCACGCGCTTTTCTGGATACTAACTGTTATCCAGTTCACCTGTAACCGCACATCAAAACGATCCCAATTAAACCCACACAAGGAGAAAGCAAAATGATTACCCGTAAGCCCATTGTCAAGCTGTTGATAATGGTTTGTTGCGCTGTCGCTTTTGCTTCCGCTGCCCAGGCACAAAGTCGGACCTGGGTATCAGGAGAGGGCGACGACGCTGACCCGTGCAGCCGTACTGCCCCATGCAGAACATTCGCCGGTGCGATCAATAAAACGGCCACTAATGGTGAGATCAACTGCCTCGATCCAAACGGCTTCGGCTCTGTCACCATCACCAAGTCAATCCAGATTGACTGCCACGAGATTTACTCCGGAGTTCTCCACTCAAACACAAACGGAGTAAGTATCGCCTTTGATAGCTTCGCTGGTACTGACACAAGAAGATCGGTGCGTCTGCGGAACATCAATTTCAGTGGTGCTGATACCGGCGACCGAGGCATCACCATTACCGGAAGCCCGCTCGCCACTAACTCCGAAGTCCACATCGAAGATTGCATGATGGACGGCAACTTCGGGGGAACCGGCAACGGCATTCGCGATGCACGGAATGGCGGCGGCCTGCTAAACGTTTCAAACACCACGGTCAGAAACATGCTGGGCAGCGGCATTGCCGTTGTGAAGTCGTTCCTGTCGGGAACGCACAGAGTGGTACTCAATAAGGTCCAGGTCCTCAATTGCGCCACCGGCGTATCTCTTTCGACCAATACAAGAGCCACCATCTCTGATTCAGTCATCAGCGGCAACACGACCGGAATTTTTTCTGAAGACCTGGACGGTGGTGTTATAGCAACCGAAGTAGCCGTTGATCACTGTGTTGTTTCGAAGAACGGCACCGGCTTCAACGGCTCTACCAACAGCACCATTCGTGTGTCTCATACTACTGCGATGAACAACACCACAGCTCTGGAAACCGGAAATGTGCTGTCGTACGGAAACAATCAGACTGGAGGAGCGCTGTTCGGCGGCTCGGTCTTAAAGACATAGCACTCGTTTCCACATTTGTTTGGAAACGATGTTCCCACTGACTTGGACCAACTTCAGATTTATTAAGAGGAGAAATCAAAATGAATAAGACACGGTTCACATTTACGGTTCTAGCAATGATGGCTTTTATGGTATTGGCAGTTTCCAGCGCTCAGGCGCAAAGCAGGACATGGGTGTCGGGTGTCGGAGACGACACGTTTCCGTGCAGCCGGACTGCGCCGTGCAGGACTTTTGCCGGTGCAATTTCCAAGACCGCTGTGAATGGCGAAATCAACTGTCTCGATCCCGGAGCTTACGGTTCAGTAACCATCACCAAGACAATCCAGATTGACTGCCACGAGCAGTTTGCCGGAACTACCCATCCAGCGGGTAATGGCGTCGCCATAAATTTTGACAGCTTCGCCGGGACCGACACGAGGAGATCGGTGCGACTAAGAAACCTCAATTTTTCCGGCGTCGACACTGGATTGCGCGGTGTCAGTATCACCGGTGGCGTCGGCACCACGGGCACGGAAGTGTTCATCGAAGACTGCCGCTTTGATGGCAACTTCGGCAACCCGGGAAATGGTATTCGCGATGCACGTTCCGGAGGCGGGCTGTTGAGCATCTCCAACACCATCATCAGAAATATGGCGGGAGCCGGTATCGGTACTTCACCGGCTGCGGGATCCGCGATACTGAAAATCGTGATTAACAATGTCAGGGTATATAACTGTGCTAATGGCGCAGCTTTTTCAACCAACAATAAAGTCACGATCTACGATTCGATATTCAGTGGGAACACTGGGGCTGGAATATTTGCCGAGGATAACGACGGTGGTGGCCAAACTGAAGTCGCAATCGACCACAGTGTGGTTACAGACAACGGCACCGGCTTCCAGACGACTGTGAATAGCACTATCCGCGTGTCGAACACTACCGCGATGTACAACACCACGCTGTTCAGCGGGACGGTTCTTTCGTATGGAAACAACCAGGCTGGCGGCGCCGCGTTCAGCGGACCGGTTTCACCAAGTTAATTAATGCTGTTACGTTGTAGGGGCGGCACTCCCTGGCCGCCTCTACAACCGTCATTGGAAATTTAATTTTTCCAACGCTGAAATTAGCCAACGTTTTCGGCGTAATTAGACTCACTCCCGCCTCAAGAGACTCAATTACGACTCAAGAGACTCAGCTACTATTCAAAGAATAGAACCACTACGCAACAGATGAACGCTACAAAGAATCTTCCCCTTGACAGTCTAGGAAAGCGTGGCTATTCTCTTTCCCAGATTATCTAGGGGAGCGTTCCCATGCCCACTGACCGCACGGATCTGCTGCAAGGCACGCTGGAGTTGTTGATCCTGAACACGCTCGCGCGTGAATCGATGCACGGCTACGGGATCGTTCAGCGAATCCACGAAGCTGCCGAAGATCTACTCAAAGTCGAAGACGGCTCGCTTTACCCCGCGCTTTACCGCATGGAAGAACGCGGCTGGATCAAGTCGGAGTGGGGCGTGTCGGAGAACAACCGGCGCGCGAAGTTCTATAAACTCACCCGCACGGGCCAACGACAACTCGAAGCGCAACGGGCCAACTGGAACCGCATCTCTACAGCGGTTACCCGAATTCTGCAGGCGACATAACCATGAAAATCGCGCTGGCCAATCTACTGAACCGTAAAAAACCTGCGTCTGAGGTCGAAGAGGAATTGCAATTCCACATCGAAATGCTCGAGCGCAAGTATACTCAACAGGGCATGAGTGCCGCAGACGCAACGGCTGCTGCTTTGAAGCGGTTTGGAAACCTCGAAAGAGTTAAGCGCCAGTGTGTGCACATCAGCAACCGGAACACTCTGCTGCGACGTGTCTTCAAAACGGCATTAATTCTCCTTGCACTTACCGGTCTCACGATACACCTGCTTAGTTCTGATCCTAAGGTCGCGCACATTGGCGACACCTTAGTAATGATCGCGATTGCAGGTCGCTTGCTACTTTATGTGCGCGGCTTAGCGCCCTCGTCTTTTCCAAAAAATAAACCTAACGATACTGGCTCAAATCTTCATGAAGCCTGAGTTGCTCGTCATCAAAAACCTGTTGAAGACTTATCCCAGCGGCGTTCAAGCGCTGAAAGGAGTCAGCCTCGAACTGCACCCAGGCGTCTTCGGCTTACTTGGACCAAACGGATCAGGTAAGACAACTTTGATGAAGATCGTAGCGACGCTGCTGGAACCGGATTCGGGCACGATCCAGATGAACGGCACTGACCTGATCGCGCGCAAGGATCTAACGCGCGCAATGTTGGGTTACCTGCCGCAGGATTTTGGTCTTTATCCGACGTTGACAGCGTGGCAGATGCTCAATTATCTGGCGAAGCTCAAAGGCGTCACAAACCGAAAAGAACGTCAGGCATTGATCGAGGCACTGCTCGAGCGGGTCAACCTTTGGTCCGCACGCTCGCAGCGACTGGGCGAGTTTTCCGGGGGAATGCGACAGCGTTTCGGCATCGCTCAAGCATTGATTGGTGAACCGAAACTGCTCATCGTCGATGAACCGACCGCCGGACTAGACCCGGAAGAACGGGTTCGTTTTTATAACTTGCTGTCTGAAACCGCCGGCGAAGATACGGTCGTAATCCTCTCGACGCATATCGTGTCTGACGTTTCCAATCTGTGCAGCCACATGGCCATCATTCGCGAGGGCGAAATTCTTTCGTCATGCACACCGCGACAAGTGGTCGATCAACTAAAAGAATCTGTTTGGGAAGGCACAGTGCCGCGCGAACAACTCGCAACTTTCAAAGCTGACTTCAACGTAATCTCGTCGCGAACGTTCGATGGCCAGATGCGTGTGCGAGTAATCTCAAAAAATCAACGTCCCACAGATGCCTTCACTTCGGCAATTCCCGTGCTGGAAGACTATTACTTCGACGTAGTCAATCGATGAGAAACCCTTTCCACACTTCGTTCGCCGCGGTCTTCACTAACGAAGTGTTGCTGAGCACGAAGCGCGTTGCTCCGTACGCGATGAGTTTGCTGTTCTGCGCCAACGCGGTGTTGTGGTGGGGTTGGGGACCTGCCGTCGAGCGAGGTTGGGCCACAAATAGCGACTTTTATATTCAGAGAAACCTCGGCGGGTTCTCATTCGTGTTGGGGCTTCCAATATTCACAGCGGTCATCATGGGCGATCCGGTGATTCGCGATCTGCGCCTGGGCGTGCACCCGTTGATCTTTGCGAAGCCGATTGGCCGTGGCTCATACCTGCTGGGAAAGTTTCTCGGCAACTTCTTTGTGCTGGTCTGTTGTCAATCAGTCTTTACGATCACGACGTTTGCGCTTCAATGGGTCCCGTTTTCGGGCATGGTGACGTTGCCGGTGCGCGTTCTGCCGTACGTCGAACACTTCATTATGCTCGTCGTCATATCTCACCTCATTCTGGCTGCGTTCTACTTCGCAGCCGGAACACTCACACGCAACGCCAAAATAGTTTACGGACTGGCTGTATGTTTTTACCCTGTCTTTTTTGCACACGCGTTGTTGGTGAAGGATCTGCCTGTCACCGTTCGCATACTCACAAGTCCGGTCGGTTTTATTTTTCACATCAAGAAGTTTGATCCATGGACCAGCAGTGCTGACGTCATTAATCAGTACGTCGCCGGCTACGACTTACTGGCCTACTCGAACCGAGCGGTGATGATCGCGATCTCGGCGCTGCTCCTGTTGATTGTCTATCTCCGATTCAGAATCACTGAGGGATCGAAAAACGCAGACAATATGACTGTGTTGAAACTTTCGAGCGCCACCGAAAGAATTCCTTACAGCTTGGAGGATTCCGGACGGTACGAACTTCCAGACTCAGCGGGCGAAAAAACACTTGCGGGCCATCGAGTAATATTTCCGAAGGTCAGCTTGGAACGTGGTCCAGCAACAACCGTTTCAAAGATCGCTGCGGCAATTGGCGTTGAGTTTCAACTGATGCGAACGGAACGAAGTCTCGTCATCATTGCCCCGCTGACGATCTTTATTTCTATTCTGGAAATCGCGTTTTATCGGGTCGTTCCGGAGCTTTCGTATTCCGTTACTTATGCGACTAACACTGCCGGCACCATGTTGCTGTTCATCGTGGGCATGATCATCTTTTACACCGGTGAAGCGATGCATCGGGATCGCGAAGTGAAGATCGAGCCGGTGATGTGGTCCATGCCTATTCCGAATAGCGTGCTGCTGCTTTCAACCTGGCTGGCGACGGTCGTGTTGATGCTTGGGATTGTAGGGTTGGTTGGGGTGACGGCAATCGTGGTCCAACTGGTGAGAGGTCACACGCCGGTTGATTTTTCGGCTTACTTGATCGTTTACGGTGTGGTGCTCGTGCCCGTGATCATTTTTGTAAGCGCGGCGGTGGTGGCGTTGAATGTGTTGCTGCGGAACAAGCACCTGGCCTACGTCGTGGCGATTGGAACATGTGCCGGACTCTACTATTTGTACAGCCTCGGATATCACCACTGGCTATACAATCCCCTGCTCTATCGGCTCTGGACGTTTCCTGATCTCACTAGTTCCACATTGCTCGAGCAACGTGTCTACCATATTGCTCTTGCTCTCGCGTGTCTCGCGCTCGCACATCTCTTATTTCATCATCGTAGGGGCGGCCCTCCGTGGCCGCCCTAGTCTTGAACTCAAATCCGTAGAACCTAAAGCCAATCGAAAAGGACGCTCTAGAGTCTTTGAATTCCAAATTCTGAGACGCTTAGTTCCACACCAGGGCGGCCACGGAGGGCCGCCCCTACAAGGAGGCTAGTTTAATTAAGGTTCATGACGTAAATTTCGTAATTGCCGTTGCGGTTACTTTCAAACGCCAGCTTCTTTCCATCCGGCGAGTACACCGGTCGTCCATCAAACTTCGGCCCTGCCGTCAGACGTTTCAGATTTTTCCCTGCGGCATCCATCTCAAAAATGTTCGCCCTGGCGCCATGATACTCAACAACAAACGTTATCTTCGCACCGTCAGCCGACCACTTCGGCACAAACGTCGAATGCGGGCTTTGCGTGATCATCTTGAGATTACTTCCATCAGCGTCGATCACGTATACCTGCATCCAGTACGCGCCACCTATGATTTGGGGACTGGGACTGACGAAAGCGACTTTTCTTCCATCCGGCGACCACGCAGCCCGACTCGCTCCTATCCTCGTCAGCCTTGTTACATTTCCGCCGGCGCCGTCCATGACATATATATCTGACTGACCTTCTCGGTAGCTGGTAAAAAGGATTCTGCCGTCAATGGACCATCTCGGAGAGCTGTCTGTTCCCGAGTGATCAGTCAACCTCCTCGCATTACTCCCGTCAGCGTTCATCACATAAACTTCCGAGTTTCCGTCTCTCAAACTCGTAAACGCTATCTGTTTGCCGTCCGATGACCAGGCAGGTTCTGTATCGTCAGCCGCGGAGTTTGTTAACTGCGCAACCGAACTTCCGTCGGCATTCATTACATAAATGTGTTGCTTGCCATTGCGGTTACTTGAGAAAGCGATCCGGTTTCCGTCGGGAGACCAGTCAGGCGAGAGATCCTCGGCCGCGTCGTCAGTGAGTTGGGCCAGATCACCGTCAACGCTGATCGTGTAGATCTCCCAGTTACCGTCCAGGTCGGTTTGAAAGATGATCTTCGAGCCATCAGGCGACCAGCCGAGCGAGCCATTATTCGCCGCGTTGTGCGTCACGCGCTTGAGATTGCCGCCGTCTGCATCCATGACGAAGATTTGATCCTTGCCGTCGATCTTTCTTGAGAAGGCGATGTTTTGACCATCAATGGACCAAACGGGAGCGCCATCCGAACGATCGTAATCAGCAGTCAGGTTCTTCTGCCCGGTGCCGTCGGCGTTCATGAGGTAAACATCGAAGTTGCCATGTCGTGCGGTCATAAACAGAATCTTGCGACCGTCCGGCGACCACTGTGGACCAACATCATATTCGGGATCATCTACTATTCTTTTGACATTCGACCCATCGGCATTCATCACGTAGATGTCCATGTTGTATGGGTTATACGGAAGGCCGGTGTCGCGATTACTGGCGAAGGCGATCTGGCTTCCATCAGGTGACCAGGCGCCGGTGCTATCGACCGCATCGTGCCGGGTGAGACGGACCTGGTTGCCGCCGTCGGCATCCATTACATAGATCTCTCGGTTGCCATCGCGCTCACTCTCGAAAAGAATTTTGGATCCGTCAGGCGACCAGGCAGGGTTAACATCGTCGGATAAATTGTTGGTGAGTCGCTTAACATTCGAGCCGCCGGCGTCCATCAAATAGATTTCCTTACTGCCGTCTCGATTGCTCCAGAATGCGACCCGGCTTCCGTCGGGGGACCACACCGGCTCGCAATCCATCGCGTGATTGTTAGTGAGCCTGACAAGCGTGCTCCGCGCTCGCGTTACTGCCGGAACTGCAACTGGCGCACGCGTCTTATAGATAAACACCCCGATCGCGGCGACCAACAACCCGCCAGCTACAAGTGCAATCCAGATTTTTCGGTTCTTGGGCTGATCGACGATCGAGGGCAGTGCCGGAGTTCCAGCCGAAAGTTTTAATGGTTCGGCAGGAGATTCCGTTTCTTCAAACTCATCACTGATGACCCGTGCATACGTGTGTTTCTCAATCACCACAGCGTCGTCTTCGAGATCACCGCTGAAACCGATCTGCCCGGTATCTGCCTGAGATATTTTCACTGGCGCAACGAACCGATAACCGCGTTTCGGGATCGTTTCTATATAGCGTGGCTCAGAAGAGTCGTCGCCCAGCGCCTTTCTTAAGCCATGGATGTTGTGTGAAAGGCTCCCTTCCTCGACAAAGATATCGGGCCACACTTCTCTCAGCAGTTGTTCCTTTTCAACCACCTGCGAGGCGTGTTGTACGAGGACGAAAAGCGTGTCGAAAGCCTTCGGAGTGAGACGAACTGTGGCGCCGTCCTTGAGCAGAATCCGGCTGCGAGCGTCGATCACGAACGGCCCGAATTCGTATAACTGATTCTCCGGTGAGGACATAGTGGCTCTAAGAATTCTCTAAGATTTTCATGAGAGTTTTCTCACCCCAATTCTAAGAAAACCTAAAAGACATCTGGGAGTGTCCGGGATTATCGTCCGGGCCGTTCGCGAGACCGCTGACGGAAAGCTTCGAAGGCGGTCGCAAAGGTTCGCGAATTATATGGCCCGGGTGACAACCACAGCAATGAGTCATCCGGCAGCAAACAACCGAGCCGGTTTGCGCCGGCCCGAAAACATTAATTGATTATTTATTCAAAGGAGAACTCTCATGAAACGCAATTCCAAACTTACTGTTATCGCGTTAGCCGCTTTCCTTCTGCTCGGGAGTCTTCCCGTATTGGCCAAAGATCGCCCATTTGCCCTTAACGGAGCGGGAGTCGCGACTTTTACCACTAATGAAGCGGGTCTTCCGGTTAGTGCCAATGTAACTTCGTCCAGCACGGCTACTCATCTGGGTCGGTGCACAACGGTCGGAGTGGTTAATTTCACACCTGATCTTGAACACCCTGGTCGACTGCTGTCCAACGGTTCAGGAATAATCACAGCCGCCAACGGCGACACGATCCAGATAGAGTTTAGTGGCGTGTTGGACCCACCGGAGCCGGGTAGTCCGACAGCTACCGATCGACCGGTTTTCCGCTTCGTCGGCGGCACCGGGCGTTTTGCAAATGCCGGCGGCCAGGCTGACGCCGTGGTGGTTATAAACCTGCTCACCGGAGCGTTTGAGATTACGATGGTCGGCAGAATCGAGTACTAAGATCACGAGCGCGAGTTAAAAGGGTGTCTGAAAGCAACCGGGCTTTCAGACACTCTTTTTACATTTTTTCGAATTGAAAGAAAACATGGGAAGAAAAAGGAGAGAGCAAAAGGTTGAAATACACGAGTGGTTGATTATCCGGGCGGCGCGTGGTTCACGTCCGGCGCTATGTGAGGAGTGCGCGGTGCCTGAGGCAGTTCTGCTTTCACCCGAACGCGCCGCCACGGTGACAGACATCCCGGAGCGATTGATCTATCAGTGGGTTGAAGCGGGTGCGATTCATTTCAAAGAGACCCCCAACGGAAAGCTGAAAGTCTGCCTCAAGACCCTGGTCCAAGTTTCATCGTAGGGGCGGCCCTCCGTGGCCGCCCTGGCGCACGAATTTCTTTGTCTTCCGACACGAGAGCCACGGAAGAACGCCCCTATCGTATCGCTCCAGGTGACACGATTTTGAGTTCCAGACCAGGGCGGCCACGGAGGGCCGCCCCTACAACGATCCGAGGATGTGTGCTGAAGCGTGCTATGATTGGCGCGTTAAGTGAGGCGAAGTCAAACATGGTTTCCTCCGGTCGCCAAACAATCCTTTGTCTTCTCCTCTTCTTAAGCGTTGTTATAACTGCGCAAGCCCAAAACGCAGTCGATAAAACGCTAACCTCCACCATCAGCGGCAAAGTGACGGTTGGTAATAAAGGCCTATCCGGCGTCGTTGTCGGATTAGCCATCAGCGATCAATTTCGTTCGAATTTTCGCGCCACTCGTTTCAGATCCATCACCGACGAAGAAGGAAACTATCGAATCACAAAGGTGCCGGCGGGCACCTACGAAGTGATAGTTGCGGCGGCCAGCTACGTTCCCGCCGAACGCCGCAGAACTCTACTCGTCGGTAAGAATGAAACACTGGAGAATGTCGACATCACGCTCGAACGTGGTGGAGTGATCACCGGCAAAGTAACAGATGCCGAAGGACGTCCGGTGATCGAAGAAACGATTCAACTTTTCGCGACTACGTCTGGCCCGCGCCCTCCTTACTTCCGAACCATTCGCACTGACGATCGCGGAATCTATCGGGCCTATGGCATCCCGGCAGGAAGCTACAAAGTATCCGCTGGAAGAGAGGCAACTAATTTAGTCGGCAGTCGCCAAAATGAAGGTGGGTACCAGCGCACGTATCACCCCAGCACTGTTGATCCGGCCGCGGCCTTCGTCATCGATGTCAGCGAAGGAAGTGAGGCTACCAATGTTGACATCACTTTCGCGGGACCAGTGACCACCTATTCAGCACGCGGTCGCATAATCGACATTGACACAAATCAACCGGTGCCGAATGCACAGGTCGGAGTGCAGATATTCAATCCGCAGTACACCAGCGCCATGGGAAAGATAGCGGAGTCAAATAAGGATGGTGAATTCAAAGTAGAAAAGCTGCCACCTGGAAAATATTCGGTTTTTTCGGAACCGCCGGCCGACTCCGATTGGCACTCTGAAGCCGTTGATTTTGTAGTGACCGATCGCGACGTCGAAGGCCTGCTGATCAAGACTTCCAGAGGAGCGTCTGTTTCAGGCGTAGTGACACTCGAAGGAACGGATGATCCAAACGTTAGAGCAAGTCTGTTTACTGGTCGAATCGTCAGCCGCGTAACTGACGGTTATGTCGGTCGATCAGATCCTTCTGCGGCCATCAACCCTAATGGAAGCTTTCGCCTAACCGGCCTGGCGCCAGGACGTCTCACGCTCAACCTCCAGACACGCGAAACATTTCGGATCATCCGTTTAGAGCGCAACGGATTTGTTTACCCACGTGATGTCGAGGTTAGAGAACGCGAACAGATCACCGGCTTGCGAGTCGTCGTCGGTTATGCCAACGGAACAATTCGCGGAGTGATAACACTACCAACAGACTTTCAACTTCCATCCACTGCCCGGGTTCGCGTTGTTTTCAGAAGAACTGAAGACGTTATGCCAGGTAATTCCGGTTTTCCAATCGAAGTGGATGCACGTGGCAACTTTCGCATCGAGGGCTTGATCCCCGGAACGTATTTCGTTATCGCAACTGTCTTTAGTATCGTACCAAACGTTCAACCGCCGAACCTTTCACCGGTACGACAGACCGTCGTAGTTACGAACGGCGCTGTAGCTGACGTAACCATCCCGCTTCAGATGCCACCGCCGCGCCCTCAGTAATAATAAATGACTACCCCAATCAGATTTCATCATCGCACTGCTGGAGCTTTGCTGATCATCCTGTTCGCGGCGATCTGCGGTACAGCCCAACTACCACAACTACCGCAAACGCGAACGGAGCCGGCAAACGCGAAAGTAGAATCAAAGTCAGGCGATGTCAGCGGCACCGTTGTTACTGAAAGCGGTCAGCCGGTTGTGAATGCGCAGGTTTACCTGCGATGGCCCGCATCCGAAGGAGGTCCGCCTACACTCACCACCACAAATCGCGACGGAGTTTTTAAGTTCAGTGGCGTAGGAAAGGGTTCGTATACCGTCACCGCTTATGTGCCTGCTTACATTCCCAAGGCGACTGAATCTGGTCCAACCGTTCGGAGCGCTATCGATTCGGTGACGCTGGTGTTTATAAAGGGTGGTGTAATTAGCGGAACTGTCACCAACTCGAAAGGCGATCCCATCGTAGCGATTGGCATTAAGGTTGAGATGATACTCGATGAACTTGGGCGAAAGACTCCCCGGCTTACTTTCGAAAACGTGACTGACGATCGCGGGGCTTATCGTGTTTACGGATTGCGGTCTGGAACTTACATCGTGTCGGCTGATGGTGGCCCAAATTATTCTCCTACGGGTGTAAATGCCTTTGCCGTGGACATGCCTACGTATGCACCTTCGTCGAGTCGTGAAGAGGCAGATCAAATTAGTGTTCGAGTTGGCGAGGAAGCAACGGTCGACATTCGCTATCGCGGTGAGCGCGGGAGCACGATCAGCGGTTTTGTGAAAGGAGCTCGGACCGGCGACAGAGGATTCTCAGTCAGTCTCACTCCCCTGAATGAGAATGGACCTCGATGGAACACCCCTTTCCGGGACGCGAATGGTGAGTTTAGCTTCGAAGGAATTCCAGACGGCGATTACCTCTTACTCGCCAGCGCATATTGGAACGATCGCGAGCGCGGAGTGTCAGATTCGATGGTGTTGAATGTGCGCGGCGCCGACATCGAAGGACTGCAGCTCACGGCCGCTGCGTTAGCGTCGATTAGCGGAGCGGTGGTTCTGAAAGAATTGAAGGAGCCGGTGGCTGAATGCACTGACAAACGTCCACCAGTGCTTTCCGAAACAACCGTAACTGCGTGGCACCGCGTGACTCAAGGCGATAAGAAAAAGCCTCAATTCGTTTGGCGATCACGCGGTATTGAGTCTGCCAATGCGCAGGGAAACTTTACGCTTCGAGAGCTTGCCGCGAGTGAGTATCACTTTACGGTGCGTTTCTCGGCCCAACAGTGGTATCTACAGTCGATTGCTTTCGTGCCATCGACGCCTGGCGGTAAACCGACTGATGCCACACGCTCATGGACCACACTCAAACCCGGAGATCAACTCTCAGGTTTGACAGTCACACTTGCGCAAGGTGGTGGTCTAGTGCGCGGCCAGATCACACTCGCTGAAGGGCAATCGCTTCCCGATAAATTAACTGCTTATCTGGTTCCGGCTGAAGCGACGCAAGCAGATGACGCCTTGCGCTACTCTGCGGCTCCGCTGAGTACCGAGGGATATTTTTTCTTCCCGAACGTCGCACCAGGGCGTTATTGGATGTTGACCCAACAGGGTGGCGATGATGACACTCGACAACAGGTGAGCAAACTACGTCTGCCTGATGCAGCCGTAAAAAGGGCCACCCTGCGTCACGCCGCCGAACAGAAGAAAACAGAGCTCGTATTAAAACCCTGCCAGGACCTTATCTTCCGGGCGCCGCTTTAATAATCAGGTATTTAGCTAATGAATTGGCAGCAAAACTTACTAACGAACAGCACCGAAATCGCGAACCTGCTTAACGACACGCGAACCATCGCAGTGCTCGGTATCAAGACTGAAGATCAAGCCGGTCAACCGGCATTTTATGTACCGAGTTATCTTCAGTCGGCCGGCTTTCAAATTATTCCCGTGCCTGTTTACTATCCAAAAGCGACGCACATACTCGAACAACCGGTCTATCGCCGCCTCATCGACATTCCGATCGAGGTTGATCTGGTAAATGTTTTTCGCCGTTCCCAGGACATTCCTCCTCACGTTGAAGATATCCTGGCAAAGATGCCCAAAGCAGTGTGGCTGCAATCCGGAATTCGCAACGATGATGTGGCCGAAACGCTGGCGAAAGCTGGGATCAAAGTCGTTCAGGACCGCTGCCTCATGGTGGACCACCGTTGGATGAAACGAAATTCATAGAGCAGGCAGCGGGTCAGTTGCTTACTGAGGTGTATTTGAATTACGCCGAAGGCGTTGGCTAATTTCAGCCCCGGGTTCGAGCAGGGGTCGTCTCAGGTTCATAGTCTATACGAAATATATCCTGCATTTGACATATAGTGCCTGCTCGCGTAAGGTTCTAGTGAATCGCGAAGTGAGAGCCCGGGGGAACAGCAAGAAATTACTCATCAACGCCTTCGGTACTTCAAATACACCTCAGCGACCAAACTGATCTACTATTTCTTAGAGCACCGATCCTTGACGGCCGTTGCACGGCATAATAATTTGCGTCTGCTTTGCCTCGATTCGATTTCGCTCTAATTCAAAAGTGACCTCGCAACGCACTCTTTCAACGTAAGGAGATTGTTATGGATCAACCACAAGTGTCGTTTACCGCCCCTTCGCTTCCCCAAAAAGACAGCTTCATTGAGCAAGGTGAACGTGAAGGTCAACTGTTTGCTGTTCGTGATATCTACGAGTACAACAGCGTTTCGGAACTGCCGATGCCGATGGGAGCCAGTAAAGCGGCGCTTGTGCAGGTGCCTGGGCTGACTGATTGGGTTGAAGGACAAGGTGAGAACCTGCTGGAGATTCTGGCCGACATCCAACTTTGGAAGGTCGCAACCAGTGGACAACCCGACTTTTCCAGCCTGGCTGATTACGCCAAGGTTTTCTTGTTTTTCAAGACGCCCGATATCGTCGGGACATGGCAGGACGACAAGGTGTTTGGTTCTCAACGTCTAGGCGGCCTCAATCCCATGGTTGTTAACCTGGTGACCGCTGACGGGCAAGTTGGGGCCAATTGGACCACGCTTTCGTCGAAGCTTTCAGCGCGAATAAATGACGACGCGATCAAACCGTTCCTCGGCCCTAACACCACTATTGCGCAAGCTATCAGCGAGAAGCGAATTTACGTTACTGACTTTGCCTCGCTTGCGGCGATAGTTGCCAGCGACACCGCGCCTGGTTGGCAACAGGGTAAACAGTTAATGGGTCCGATTGCGTTATTCGTAAAGACTGACGACTTCCCCAGTCTCCAACCGATTGCGATTCAACTCAACCAAACGCCTGATAGTGCGGTTTACCTGGCCTCTGAGGAATCACAACCAGGCAATAAGTATAAGTGGCTAATGGCCAAGATTTTTCTGCAATGCGCAGATTTCAATATCGCCCAGGTGGTTAATCACCTCACCTACACGCACCTAATCGAAGAAGCATTTGCATTAGCGACGCATCGCCGGCTCGCGTGGCAGCATCCGTTGTTCATCCTGCTGTCGAAACACTTCACTGCTCTGCTCGTTATCAACGAGCTGGGAGTCTTAACTCTGGTCAACCCCACAGGCATCATCCAGCAGATCCTTGAAGGGGGTTTGGGTGAGAAGACTAAGGCGAATGGTTCACTTCAGCTCATCACAAACGCGTACCAGAATTGGACCTTTGACGATATGGATTTTCCAACCAACCTCGCGAAGCGCGGAGTAGACGATACGGCCGCGTTGCCTTACTACCCTTACCGTGATGACGGGTTGCTGATTTGGGATCTGCTGGGCCAGTACGTACAGGAGTATCTCGACCTCTACTACCTCTGCGATGACGATGTTGTGACAGACTATGAGCTGCAAGGCTGGGCGCAACAGCTAAGTGGAGCGCTCGATGATGGTGCAGGTAAGGTGCCTGGCTTTCCGAGTCAGATCGGAACTCGCGAGCAGCTTGCGGACATCGTGCGAAGAATTATCTGGACGGCTGGACCACAACATGCCGCAGTGAACTTCCCCGACACGGAGTACATGGCGTTTGTTCCCAACGCGCCCGGGGCCACCTACACTCCGCCGGTCGAAGGTGACGTTGACGAAGCAGCGATCCTGAAGCTGCTTCCTCCCAAGGATCAAACCGGCGTCCAGGTTCAGACCAGTTTCGCGCTCGCCGGCTATCATTACGATCAGTTGCTTGACTATCAACTCAACACGACCGATGGCTCGCAAGCAATCGTGACGAAATACTACAACCTCCTGCAGACGCAGGTGCGCACTCAAATTGAGGCGAGGAACAAACAACGCGGCGAGCAGACTGGATTATTGGTGTATCCCTATTTTCTACCGGAGAATATTCCCAACAGCACGAGCGTGTGAAAGCCCTGCTTGATCATCTTGTCTACGCGACTCCTGATCTGGAAGCGACTTGTCGTGATCTAGAGATCCGACTTGGTGTGCGTGCATCAGCCGGTGGCCAACATCCCGGACGAGGCACTCACAACGCGCTGATCTCGATTGGGCCCAAAGCTTACCTGGAAATTATCGGTCCCGATCCTTTACAGCCTGAGACCAGGCCGGTCTGGTTTGGGATCGATCAGTTAACCGCACCGAAACTTATTACCTGGGCCGTACGCGTCGACAAGCTTGAAACCCTGGCCAGAGAAATCTCGCCGACTGTACAAGTGGGGGTGGTGAGATCAGGAAGTCGAAAGACGCCTGCGGGAACAACACTCTCGTGGCAACTGACGGAACCGCAACTGGCAGAAGGCGTGGGGCTCGTACCATTCCTGATTGAATGGAACTCTCGCCTGCATCCCGGCGACTCTGCGATCGCCGGCCCACCGCTGGTCCAACTTCGCATTGAACATCCTGAACCCGAGTCAATCAAAGAGCAGTTGAGTTTGCTGCAACTTGAAGTTGCAATTGAACAGCGGTCGAGTCCTGCATTGGTTGCGTTCTTCGAAGATACAAACGATCTAATAGAACTCCGGTGAGTGAAGGACGCATCTATCTGAGCGCTCGAGGCGTCACTGACGCGTGATCAAGTCTACCGCGTTAAGCACCTCCTGCGGCTCAAACACGCCTGAAGCGCTGGTCCAGGTTCCGGTCTTATCGTTACCGACGAAGGTTGACGGCAGGTGCATTCCTGAACCCGCAGGCATGCCGGTGAATGGCAGCAGAAGTTTATTCAACTCTCGTTCGTTTCCGGTCACGAGCGTCCAACCTGTCTGAACATCGTATCGCTTGCCCCACGATTTGAGCTTCGTGGGCCGATCCGTGGCGGGATCGGTCGTAACGGAAATCAGGAAGACAGATTTCCCGAGTCTGTCTCCCAGCAATGACTGAAGTTTCGAAAAAGTTTGGCCCTGCGTGGTGCAACTCTGGACGCAGCTTGTGTAGAAGAAACTGATCACTACTACTTTGTCTTTGATCAGATCCGAGTAGAAGTGGACCTTCCGCCCATCCTGATCGGTCACTTCGATATCGGGAATCTGTATCTTTCCCGCTCCTTCGATATTGACCTCTATTGTGGGCGTAGCCGCTGTTAGTTTCTGACCAGCGGCCACGCCACACAACACGAGCACAGCCAACACCGCGCCGAAAATGATGCGCCAGGTACTCATTGCATTCACCTGAATCTAACGTCAATAAACAGATTATTCGTATTCGGTGCCATCGGGAACGAACCGGCCGGTGTCGCCGAAAATGAACGCCACGCTACCAAGGGCCCACTCGTGATCGCGCTCGAAATCCCACTCGTCGTCTTCGCAACCACACTGTGAACGTTGTAAGTGACTCGGTATTTGACGTTGGCTGAGACTGATAGCGGCGTTTGCAATTGTGCCTCCTGCCAGCCTGACGCAGTCTCGTTAGTGAAAAAGACCGACGCCAGGAGCAGACCGTTAGCGGTCCAGATACGTCCAACGTGATTGCCGCTCGGTTCACCCGGTGCTTTCCAGAACCGAATATGCGTGATCTGGCCATTCACCGAAGGCGAGAATTCAAGAGCGTGTTCCCACGTTTGCGCGTTGTTCTCAAACGTCTGCGGCACCGCCGTCGGAAAGACGTTCTGATTCTGCACTCTGATGATTGACGACACCGACGGCACGCCATTGTTGTTCAAAACAAACAACATGTAATGACCCGGAGGGAGCTTGCTGGACGATGCAGGAATCGTCACATTGATACCGCCCGGAACCGTCACCGGATCTATCGAGACGAGCCGCTGGTCCTGGTTGGTTCCATGTGTCACCGAAGGCAGCCTCACCAAACTCACTTTCGGTTGGAATCCGGCTCCGGTAGTGGCTACGAAGATCGTTTCGCCATAGGTCGCACTCTGCGGAGCCGACGTGATGACAGGCCGCGCCGCGGGATTTCCATTTGCATCGAACAGGTAAGGCGGCGAGAAGATCTCTACGGTGAAGTGACCGAAGAGTCGCGCATGGTCCTGGTTGACGTTAGTGATCGGAAGATTATTTATGCCCGTTTCGCCAACTCCTCCGGGAAGTCCGCCACCACCGACAAGCACGCGCCCGTCAGGTAAAAGCGCTGCGACCGAGTGGTAAGCGCGAACGTCAACGTGCTTATTCATCGTGGTCCATTTCCCTGTCTGGGGATCCCACAATTCGGGAGACAGCACCTGCCCGGCAGAGCACGTCGTAACGCCGTTAAAGGCGTTAACAGTTTGGAGATTGATGCTGCCGGGACAACCGACACCACCGCTAACCAGCACTTTTCCGTCCGGTAACATTGTCGCCGTGTGATAAACCCTCGGGAACCTCATTGATTCTCGAATGGTCCATGCCGGTGATACCGCGGCGAGATCTATCGACTCGACGTCCGCCACCGGAGCAAAGCTGGTACCGTATCCGCCTACCAACATCACGGTGTCGTCCACAAACATCGCCGAACTTCCCATCGCGTGGTGTTTTTCCGTGCTTGCCAAGCTGGTCCACACATTCGCGACTGGATCATACAACCGGCTTTGGCGATCGGGAGTGCTGCTATTGCCGATAAATCCTGTCTGGGCCTGGAAGACCTTGCCGTTACTCAAAAGATGCAGGAACGGATACTGGCTAATCGACGCAGGCGCCGCAAGCTCCTTCAGCGTTCCTCCGGGTCCGGGCGTGTAACTCTGAGGGATTACATTAGTAGGCATGCTGCGACCAGAAGTTGGGAAAGTTCCATTCGGATCGTATGGGTCGTGACCTGCGGGCTCGTTGGCCCAATAGCTACCTGCCATAACGACCGGTTCACCCGTGTTGAGGGTTACGTTATACGGATACCAACGTCCGTGATTCATATCCGGACCCCGCGTCCAGGTGTTGGTTTGGTAGTTGAAAATGTTTGTGTGAGGCTCCCCTGCCCCGTCGAAGTGAGCGCTTCTATGTCCGCCCGTCACAAAAAGATTCCCGTCCGGCAGGAACGTATGACCTGAACAAAACAGGTTTGTATCGTCGTTGGGCACCGGGAGCATCTGGCCATTGACCATGTTCCACACGTAAGCGTCGCTGCTTCCCCCTTTTTGTTTCACCTGGTTCGAATTGTTGACCAGCATGTCGCGACTCCAGAACAAAATGCGACGATCGGGCAAAACGCTGAGATGCACGGGGACTAGCGGCAGAGTCTGCACGGGAGCAAACTCACCGCCGTTCGCTTTGCTTAGATTAGGATACAAGGGGCCGGCACTGTTGCTGCTCCCGCGACTCGACCTCGCCTGTAGTTCCTCGACATGGACCGCCTTGACCAGCGTGCCGTTGGGGCCGGTGTTCAAAGTCGGATCCGTGTAACCAGGATTTGGTATGTTGAGCGCCGTCAGGGCCTCATTCAAACTGATGCGGATGTCCTGCACGTGAAAGGCGCTGACCGTTTGCCCGGTCAGGTCGGTTGGGACCAGCGCCAGTTCGGGAAGGTGAGCGACCTTGCGAAACGCATTGACGGCCGCGCGCACATCATGGAGATGTCGCGCTTTAATCGTTTGTCCGGTCAACGCAGTAAACTCAAAAGATATCGCCGTGCCCACGGCCATGTTGCTCGGGCCGGACGAAACGATAGGGTTAGTGGCAGTATCGAGGGCCCGCACGCGATAGACATACGCCTTCTGAGGCGTCAGTCCAGGGTCTACGTATGTCGTACCGACAACGAAATTAATATTATTGAACGGACCAGACATGCTTTCGCTGCGTTCAATTGCGTATTCATCCGCACCGAATGGGACAGACCAGCTAAGGGTGATGCTGGTATTGGTCGTCGCTGACACCGTGAGCACCGGCGGATCGACAAACATCGGCGCAACGCTCTGCACCCGCGAGGGCGCGCTGATGGCGATGACGATCAGCACCATCAACAATCCACCAGGAATCAACCCCACGCGACTGCGAAACACACTTGGACCAGCTTCAAGCAAGCGACTAACAACTCGTGTCTTCATGATTGCCTCCAGAAAAGCGACAGCCTCAGGAACGTGTTGAGCTCGTTACTGCCCTTAAAAATCATCTTGAAGGCCACAAAGAGGCACACAAAAGCACAAATGAATTCTTAGCAGTAGAGGTAATCCTTAAGGTTTTAATCATTTGCGCTTTTGGTGCTGTTTCGTGGCCTACTCTCTGTTTTTGAAAGCGGACTTTTGAGGCAAAGTTACTGCAGACTCAGGAGCACGAGGATCTTTCCCGTGCCTCCGGCCAATGGCTCGAGCGCTTTACCGATCAAGGTCCCTGGCCGGTGCATGCGAGCGCCGCCTATTTCCAGCGGCAACGACTTCATCGCGAAGCCTTCGCGATCGCTGGTAACCAGCAAGTCGCCGATCTGGATTGGACCATTCGTGGCATCCACGTTGACGAGCACGCGTCCGGTAGTCGCGACCAACACTTTCTCGTCACTTCTTTCGCCGAGCGTGATTCCCGGTTGGGCCGAGATAACACCCGCGACAGTGGTGTCGTAACTTTTCGTTGAAGAGATAACCTGATTCGATTTTGTGGAATTAAGAACAACCACTGTACCAGCGGCAAGTTGTTCCTCTGCGGGAACCCATTCCGCAACGTCCTGATACTTCGCGGCAATGTTGCCGTCGACGGTGAGATTGCCGGCGATTCTGCCGCTACCCTGCACATGGAGTTTGGACGTCGGAGTGGCTGTACCAACTCCAACGTTGCCGCCGGTAAGATTCATCAGGGTGTTCCCTGCCGAAACATCGTTGATGATCACGCGCGAGCCGGCCTTGCCGCCGCGAATATAGGTGTCTTCAGAATTGTCGCCGTTGAAGTTGAAATGACTGGAAAAAGTGGTGCCGGTAAAGGCCGCCGTACCACCGGGGGCGAGCCCTAAGACCTGAAATTTGGCGCCCGGCGCGCTGGTACCGATGCCGACGTTGCCCGTGTTGTAAAAGATACTCGTACCGGCGGTGGTCCACTGCGAGCTGCCGCCGACTTGCGACCAGGCAGTCTTGCAATCTCCGGCGATGCAGAGACCGCCTGAAGCATTAATAGAGCCACCCTGCACGTCGAGTTTTTGAGTCGGCGTGGCCGTACCGATACCCATTCTTCCGTTTGACGCAAAGCGTGTGTGTTCACCCATCACTCCGGCATTGCGCGTTCCGATAACGAAGTCGCCGGAAGTTGCGCCGGGAGTTTGATCGGTACCAATAGCGGCAAGCTTCACTCGCGTCACAACACCGCCGGCAGTGTCTCCCAAACCGAGGTCGATCTCCATAACGTTGTTAAGAGTCGAGGCGGTGTTGATAAGACGTAGTCGAGCGGGACTGGTTCCGCCGGTTACATAAGCGGCGGTTGAAGAAGTATGGAAGTCGAAGGGAGCATTCTGGCCGGTAAGCGTTGTCCCTATACTGAAAGTACCGTCGGCTCCGATTCGCACGCGTTCAATGCCGTTCGTCGAAAACATCAGGGGATCGGCGGTCGTAGTCCCTAATTCAGCGCCGGGGATCGTCGGGTGTCCGCGCAGAATGCCGCGGCTGCTGTTCGCACCAAACATCTCCAGGTATTCGCCATTCAGCAAAGTAAGAATGTTGAAGTTGACGGTCGGCCGGCTCGGCGCAAGGTTCGTATTGTTCGACGAAGAATTGACTTCCTCTCCATCTTTTTGTTGCGCCATGAGTGTGTAAGAGCAACTGAGCAAAATAACGACTGACAGGATCAGCATGCTCTTGACTGAAAATGTGGACCGACTGTTCTGTATTTGCGTTTTCATCTCTTACCTCTTTCTCTGCTCAATGGAGGTGTTGTGTGTAATTAGCTTTCCTGATGAAGAAGCGCTCAGCAGGAACTTTGTTTACGGAACGGAGTGAATTCATGATCCGGTCCAAACCAATTGCCGCTTTGCATGTCCGGCAATCCTCATCACGTGCTGGTTTGTGTCTTCTGTCACAATTCGCTTGACCGGGCGCGAGTACGAATGCAAATCTTTGCGCCTCGCAGGAAATACATCGATCTCCCCGCGTCACAAACTGATCGTGTTACTCAGCTGCGCGCTGGGCTTTTGCTTCCAGTCTGTTGAGACTGGTGGGGATGAGCGCACAGTACCGGAGTCCCCGCATGACAGTCCTTAGAAAGTTGCAAAAGAAATCCAAAAGAATTCGAAAGACTGATCTTTCAAACATCCTCTCGCGCTCCGAAAACCGTATTTACTGTTTCGGTTCTTTCTGTCTCGATCAGGCGGAACGACAGCTATTGCGCAACGGCAAAACTGTGCGACTCACGCCGAAGACCCTCGATGTATTGCTCGTCTTGATTCAGAACAAAGGTTGTTTGGTTACTAAAGAGAGATTGCTGGAAGAAGTGTGGGCGGACGTGTTCGTCGAAGAGGCAAACCTGACTGTTAACATCGCGAGCTTGAGAAAAGCACTTGACGAAGGCGAAACCGAAGATCAATGGATCGAGACTGTGCCTAAGCAAGGCTATCGCTTTGTGGGCCCGGTTTCAGAGCTTGCAACTGAAGAAACAATAGTAAGACCCAACTTCGGCAACGGCCATAGCAGTAGCAATGGGTTCATTAATTCGGTGGCCGTATTGCCGTTTGCGAACGAAGAGTGTGGTCCAGCGGGAGAGTATCTGTCCGAAGGATTAATGGAAAGCATCACGAATAGCCTTTCGCGATCGCGTGACCTGCTGGTTATGGCACGGCACACGGTCTACTCCTGCCATCGCTACGACATCGACCCTCGCACCGTTGGCCATAAACTCGGGGTTCGTTCAGTGTTGCTGGGACGCATTCTCCGGCTCGGTGATCACCTGATTATTAGAACGGAACTGGTAGACGTGATGAACGGATGGCAACTCTGGGGCGACCAGTATCACACGGCAATCTCCGACGTGCTAAGCGTTCAGCAGGAAATCACCGCGGCGATTTCGGAACGGTTGCGGATCAGATTATTAAGCGTCGACGACTCGTTTGTGTCGAATGCGACTCTGGGATCGAAAGATTCGATTGCGAAATAAATTTCGGGCCTTGCACAAGAAATCCTGTTAATCCTGTCTAATCTTGTAAATTCATGTGAAGGAGTATTTCGGATTCAGGCGCGAAGAGCATTTTTACAGAATTTACAAGATTCACAAGATTTTCAATCGCCGCTAGATTTTCGACCAGCCGACTTTTTGTGCAAAGCCATTTCGAGCCGGAACTTCATTGATGAAACCATCTCAAAAATGCTGCCGTACTATTCTCGACTAAGCAAACTCCACCCGCTGGTCCATAGTTTTGCATTCTCTTATAAATTTCTGAATTCACAATCGAAATTCGGAATAGGTAAGCAATTTATTGTAGAGACTACGAGGACAATCACGATGATCCGAATATTATTTCTGTTGTTACTAACCGTTTCCACTACGATGGCCCAGGCGACGTTTCACGGTGATGCAGCTCGCACCGGAGTTTATCCGACAGCCGGGCCGCAGCAACTAAAAGGAACAAAGTGGACGTTCAAAACTGATGGACCAATCATTGGTTCTCCGGCGATTGCGAACGGTGTGGTCTACATCGGCAGTACTGACGGAAATCTATACGCACTGGACCAGGAGACTGGAAAGCAGAACTGGAAATTCAAGACACTTGCCTCGCGACAGGTTACTTCTACACCAACGATCGCCAACGGCCTGGTATATTTTGGCGGCTTCGATGGAATTCTCTACGCCGTCGATGCCCAAACGGGCACGATGAAATGGACCTTCGTATTCGAGTATGAGCGACGGTTTGAAGGCAAACGGCTACACGGATATCCATCCGGCTTCCAAACCATTCCTGATTCATGGGACATCTACACATCTTCGCCGGCGGTTCATAACGGACGAGTTTATATCGGCAGCGGCGACGGAAATGTTTACTGTGTAGATGCGCTGACTGGAATTCTGCAATGGAAGTTTGCGACCGGCGACATCGTCCATGCTTCCCCGGCAATTGCGAACAACACCGTCTATATCGGTAGCTGGGACAGCTATCTTTACGCGCTTGATGCGGAAACGGGCCAGGAGAAGTGGCGGTTCAAAACCGGTGAAGATACGTACATCCGCAATCAACAGGGTTTTCAGTCTTCGCCGGCGATCGTTGACGGAACTGTTTATGTTGGTTGTCGAGATGGACATCTCTATGCAGTCGATGCCGCGACGGGTCGTAAACGTTGGGACTATCCAACGAATAAAGGTTGGGTCAATAGTACGCCGGCGGTTCGTGGAGGCGTGGTCTATGCCGGAACGTCGGATGGCTATAGGTTCTTCGCGCTTGACGCGAAAACGGGGCGGTTGAAGTTCACGCTCGACGCGAAAGGCGCTGTGTTCTCATCACCCGCGCTTGCCGGCGATATGGTCTACTTCGGCGTGTCGAATGGGCGGTTGCTGGCGGTTGATGCGAGGTCGGGTAAGCAGTTGTGGAATTTTCAAACTGAAGGATCGAAGCGAGATCCGATGAAGATGCTGAAGCCGGATGGCAGTTTGAACAACGAAGCGATCTATGCACGTTATTTTGGTGATTACCAGGACATGGTGCTTGCGTTTTATCGAGTGTTCTCGGTGGGCGCCATCTGGTCTTCACCAGTGGTTGATAAAGACGCGGTCTATTTTGGCAGTACCGATGGGTTGGTGTATGCGATTCACTAAATCAGTTGTTAAGGATTTAGGCGGTGCCTGGTTTGAATATTCTCTGCGTAAAACTCGGCGTCCGCGATTGAAATCTTCTGAATCTTGTAAATTCTGTAAAAATGCTCTTCGCGCCTGAATCCGAAACACCGCTTCACATGATTTACAAGATTAGACAGGATTTTTGTGCAAGGCTGTAAAAAGATAGTTAAACCGCAGAGGCAGAGCACGCAAAGTTTGCGCGGAGATAAATCAAGGTGTGGTACTTAACCGTCGTTGATCAAACTTCTCAAACCGAGGGTGCGAATCAATCGATGCAGGTTTGTCGAGTGGATGCCGAGGAGTTTGGCCGCGGCGGTGTAGTTGCCGTTCGACTGTTCGATGGCCTGGAGGATGAACTTTTTCTTCATCTCATTCACCGCTTCGTGATAGTTCGGTAAGTTCTGCGGCGCAGGGCTGGTTGCCAAAAGGGATTCCGGCAGATCATCGGGCACCATCACCTCTGAATTACCGAGAACGACGGCCCGCTCGATCGCGTTTTCGAGTTCGCGAACATTGCCGGGCCAATCGTAGGCCAGCAGACAGTTGCGCGTTTCGGGAGAGATGCCGCTGACCAGTTTTTTACACTTCTTGCTGTACTTGGCGACAAAATAATAAGCGAGTAAAGGAATGTCTTCGCGCCGATCTCTGAGTGGTGGCAGTGTGAGTGAGATGACGTTGAGACGGTAATAAAGATCCTGGCGAAAAGTTCCGGCCTTGATCGCCTCTTCTAAATCCCTGTTAGTGGCGGCGATGATGCGCACATCAACCCTAATGGTTCGCGTGCTGCCGAGTCTTTCAAACTGGCGCTCCTGCAACACTCGCAAAAGCTTCGCCTGCGTGGCCGGCGTCAACTCGCCCACCTCATCCAAGAAAAGCGTACCGCCATCAGCGACTTCAAGACGGCCTCGCTTCTGTGCAACAGCTCCGGTAAAAGCTCCTTTCTCGTAGCCGAAGAGTTCACTTTCCAGCAGCGTCTCCGAGAGCACTGCACAGTTGATAGCCACAAATGGTTTTGCTGAACGATCGCTGTTGGTGTGAATAGCATGGGCCACCAATTCTTTACCGGTGCCGCTTTCACCGCGAACCAGAATCGTTGCCTCCGTGGGCGCGATCCTTTCAATAAACCGAAACACTTCACCCATGCGCGCGCTCTCACCAATCATGTTGTGCTCGAGATTGATCTCCCCATGCAGGCGCTGATTCTCGCCCTCGAGCCACTGCACATGCTGAACGTTCTCGATGGCAACGGCAGCTATGCTTCCGATCGCAGTCAGTAGTTGCAAGTGACCTTCATCAAGAGCAGTCGCCGGATTGCGGGTATCGAGATAGATTAATCCGGCTAAATGTTCCCTGCTGATTAACGGCACACAAAGTAACGAACGAACCTGCGCCGCCAGCAAGCTCTCAGCATCGCGTAAATGCTCGTCGTCTTTTGTCTCCGTGCACAATATCGCCGTTTCTTCACGAAGCACTGTTTCAACCACTGAGCGGCTGATGCGAAGCGGCTGTGCTATTTGAGATTTCTTATCCTTCCCATACGACGCGATCAATTCTTCTGAATTCTCTTTGACGAGCAGTATTGCGCCACGTTCGGCCGGGATGGTGTCGAGAATGATTTCCAGCAATGAGCGTTGAAGCTGGGTTGACTCCCGAAGCGTGCTCAACAAGGTGCTGATTTTCAAGAGGGCGTTCAAGTCGTGAGCGATACGTGCATCAGTTGGAAGGTTGGCAACGACAGCCGCCGGCTTCAGGTACAGCGCATCTTTTCGCGCGAGGCGAATTGTTGAAGGACTGATTAACTCATCATCGCCGAGTTCAACCGTACTGTCTGACTCACTGGCTTCAACGTCCTGCGAGAGAAACAGGAACCGCACACTTCCCACCGCGACTTGATCTCCGTGACTCAACGGCTGCTCTCCAACTGGAACTGCATTGACGAACGTGCCGTTGTAGCTTTCCAAATCGACGATCCTGAACGACTCCCCTTCTCTTTTGATCAGGCAATGTCGCCGTGAAACAGAGTGGTCGTTGATACAAATCTGATTGGATTGCTCACGGCCGAGTGAGACTTCCTCTTCCGTCAAAGCGAACGTCGTTCCCTCCGTTGGACCAGAGATAGCGATGAGTCTTGCGTTTGTTGTCATGAGGGGTATCAGTTACGACAGTCTGGCGTGTCGATTATGACATACCTGCTTCGCACTCGGACCTCAGATTACTTACGAATGACCAAAGAATCGTTAATTGAATCTCACTTCAACGATGGTACGGCAGTGGCAATAGGACAGATTGCCGCCGGCTGAAACACTCCGGCAGAACAAACTATCAATCCCACAACAAGGAGAAGCAAATGACGACAGTAGCAACCACAAACCCGCAGGAAGCCAAGATAGCAGACACTTCCGAAAACCCTCAGGACGTGTTATCCAGTTTAGCGAGTCGTGGCGCAGCGGCTCCGGTTCCAAAGTACAACGGACACATTTTCCAGATTCCGGATCATTTGGAAATATATCTGGTCCTTAACGGGTACGTACGTCACGTGCCGGATTGGGAGACATTTCAAAGACTTTTCACAAATGCTCCCATCGAACCAGTTAAGAACTTAGACTTCATACCCCAAGGCCCCGCCCTCACCAAGAGAACGATGCTGATCAGAGGAGACGAAGTCAATAAGACATATCTTCTGATCGACAAAGTAAAAATGTGGATCCCTAACCCAACGGTCTTTGAGCAATATCACTTCAATATGACTCAGTGTTGTGTCTTGCCGCAGTTCGTGGTTGATTCCATTACCAATGCCCCGGACAACGTCGAAGGTCCCCACAGCTAATCTCGCTTCAACCCGCGCCAGAAGGCCACGCTGCAATTGCGGCGTGGCCTTTAGGTATTCGCCATAAGAAAGCACAAGAAGCACAAAAGCTTGACTAATGCATTTGTGCTGTTTGTGCTGCTTGATTGCTATTAACTCGCGACATACCTGAGGAAGTAAACGCACACTGTCGCATCTTGTTTTGTGAATTCACGATCAACATGCGCTTTGTTACCCGACATGAACACTACGCGAGTAATCCGTGGCAACCTGGCCTTTGCTTCCTTCCACATTCCTGGTTTGGCTATGTTGAAGGACCCCCCCCTGGACTCAATATTCAAGACTACATCCCCGGCGGTGGTATCGCCTGATTCACTTATGACGAGCGACTGAGTTAATCCGTATTCGATTCTGATCGAGGCAAGTTCGTGAGGGAAGGGCTGCATCGTGTCTTCCGGCTCCAGTTCCGTGCTTTCGGTGATTGACAACTCGCTGATCCTTCCCTTGAGAGTGGATTGTGATACTGTCCAGTTGAGCTCCGAACCCTCCACCACAGTGAAAAACATTGCCGGCGAATAGATCTCGACCGGTATGTCAGGTGAACCAGATATACCATCACCATTCTTAATAATTACTGGTGTTTGTTGTCCGCTGGTGTACTCAGATGCCTTTCCTGATTCCGCGCTCATTTTCCTTGCTCCTTTCGAGATAGGGGGTTAGTTGTTTGCTCCCGGCAGGAGTTCGTCCAGTTGTTTTCGATAACGCCCCACATCCGGCCTGGAGAGATAGCTACTGTATTCGCTGGTTCCCAGAGTTTTTTCGAGAGCCGTCAGTAGCCCCGCCGCACGCACTGCGTACTCATCAACTTTTGTGTCGTCTTGCTGTCGCCGGCTTGCTTGTGCGGCGATGAGCCAGGCTCGCCATTCGGAATGTCGACTGCCCAAACGAGCAAAAGTCTGTTGGGCTTGCAACGCAGTCGTTAAAGCGTTTACCGCATCGCCGCTCGCCAGCAGAGCTTCAGCAAGTGCAAGCTGCGCGTTGGAGATAAGTCGTGGAGCGCCGGCGCGTAATGCGATGTCGATGGCTTTCTGACATTTCACTATCCCTGCATGCGATGTACCAGAGTGGAGTTCGGCCAGTCCGTGTGTGTAGGAGACCTGGACCGAAAAGTCTTTCTCCTGAAGACCACCGAGTGCTGAAGCTTGCCGGCTTTCAACAACCGCCTCGCGATAACGAAACTCGCTGAGGGCCAGTTGCGCTCTGAACAGGTGAACCCAGGCGAGCAATTGTTTATCAATTCCACCGGGCCGGCTGGCAACGTCGAAAGCTTGTGAGAGCGCGTCGCGTGCTTGCGTGTATTGGCCCAGTTGCCAGAGCAAGCCGCCGCGATTCACAAGGTCGTAACCAGCCTTTGGTTCGAGGCCGAGCGACTGGTTCAGTTTGTAACTCTCATCAAAATGTTTGAGAGCCTCCGTGAATCGTTCCTGATGGGCCAGAAGCAGACCGATGGCCGCATGAGTGTGGGCCAATTGCGCTCGATCGTTTACTTCGCCTGCAAGCTTGAGTTGCTCGTTAAAAGATTCGAGCGCGGCCTCGTTGTTTCCCTGCTGCTCGTTGGCATAACCGAGCAGGAGCAAAGCCTGTGAAGTCTCGCGGCGGAAGTTTCCCTGCCGGTAAAACGCCAGCGCGGGTTCGAGATAACTCAACGCCTTACCCGAATTGCCCTGTTGGACCAACAGGCTGCCAAGTGAGAGCAACGCTCTGGCCTCTGCGCGCCGTCCCTTGTTTGCTTTCGCAATCTGTAATGCCTGCTCGAAACGCTTTTCTGCCTCGCTATATTCCCCGCGCAGAAAGAGTGCATTGCCGATATCGATGAGGCCAATCGTGGTGAGGTTATCCAGTTGTTCAGAACGGGCCAGATCGATCGCTCGCGTTGCGTATTCTTCGGCGCGGAGCGATTCGCCGGCGCTGTAAAAGATGCTGCCTAATTGGAGCAGGATTTTGAGTTGCTGCGGCTTGTTATCGGTCGTCAAACTCAGGTCGAGCGCCCGCTGCAACTGCTCCTTCGCTTGAGGCAGCTTGTCACTTACATTCAGGAAAGTTCCGCGTAGAAAGAAAGCCTCTGCCGTGCCTTCGACGTTACCCTGGGCTTCGTACAAGGCCTGCGCTTTGTCGAAAGCAGCGCCGGCTTTGACGTCTTCCTGCTGCCGACCGTAAAGGCTGCCCAAACGCAGGTAAACAGCAGCAATCCGCCCGTCGCGTCGCGCAACTTCTTCGAATGCACCAACTGCCCGGTCAACATTTCGGGCTCGCTCGTAGGCACGACCAACGTCAAAATACGCCGACGCTTTTTCATCTTCCGGCAGTCGCCGCGCGATCTCTTCGAAGTTTTCAATTGCGCCTTGATAGTTGCGGCGGACAGTGGCCGTAATTGCTTGCAGGTAGAGCATGTCGAGCGGAGGCACCGCTGAGAGATTCGGAACTAGTTCCGTGATGCGCAACAACTCATCGGTTGCTTTTTCTTCATAATCCAACTCCATCCACGCCTCAGCCAGACGTGCGTGAGCTAAAGGAAATTCCTGGTCTACCTGGAGTGCCTGCTCAAACAACTTGCTCGCTTTGAGATAACTACTATCACGCAGCGCTTGAATTCCCGATTGATACAGACGCTTGGCTTCTGGCGATGGCATGTGAGAATTCGAGCGCCGAAATGAGAGCCAGAGAAGCGAGAGCATTATGGAAAGCGTCAACACGGAAAGTACCAGGACTGCGGTCCGGGCGCTTTTTCGTGACCAAGAGCGTAAGCGTGGTCCAAACGATTTAAGTTTTGAGTTTGTCTTCGTTAACTTGAATTCAATCGGCTTCAGATCTTCGAGCAGCTCTTCCGTGGTCTGATAGCGAGCTTCTGTTTTCTTGGCGAGAGCTTTAAGTGTGATTCGATCTAACTCGGGCGGGACACGGGGGTTGAGTTGTGATGGCGGAGGAGGATCGTCGCGGATCACTTGCGCCACAATCTCGCCCAACGTCTTGCCTGAAAAAGCAGGTTTGCCCGTCAGGCATTCATAAAGCACCGAACCGATCGAAAAAATGTCGCTGCGCCTGTCGATGGGCATGCCCAGGGCTTGTTCAGGCGAAAGATAGGAAGGAGTGCCGATGATGACACCTTCAAGCGTGTGTGTGACGGATGCTCCTTGTTCCAGCGTTACCGCACGATCCGGTTCAGTGTGTTTCGCCAATCCGAAATCGAGTACTTTAACTTCGTTGCGCTGGTTAAGAACTACGTTTGAGGGCTTTATGTCACGATGAACAATCCCGTGACGGTGCGCTTCAGCAATCGCTTCTGCCAACTGCTTGATGATCCCCACAGCGTGATCTACCGGCAGTGAATCTTCGCGCAGTAGATCGCTGAGGCTCTGGCCATCGATCAACTCCA
This sequence comes from uncultured Acidobacteriota bacterium, assembly GCA_963708055.1. Taxonomy (GTDB): domain Bacteria; phylum Acidobacteriota; class Blastocatellia; order Pyrinomonadales; family Pyrinomonadaceae; genus PSRF01. Next base: position 7,288,875 of record OY970193.1, read on the forward strand.
TTACGAGGTAAGGCTGCCCATCTTCCGTTTCGCCGTAATCGTGCACGGTCGCTATATGCGGATGATTGAGAAGCGAAGCAGCGCGCGCCTCGCGCAGGAATCTCGTTCGGAAATGTGTTTGACCGGGAACAGAAGCAATCTTTAGTGACTTGATGGCGACGCGCCGTCCGAGCAGCGTATCTTCCGCGACATAGACCGTGCCCATTCCACCCTCGCCGAGTTTGCTGAGAATGCGATAGTGAGAGACAGTCTGGCCGATCACGGTCGTGTCTTCCCTTTAGCAGGGTCTGGATTTTAGAGGAGCGGAGCCTGAGAACATCAGCACCCGAATGGAGGCTGGAATATAAAGAAAACGATCAAACTAGGCAAGGATTTCGGGGACCACAAGACCTATCACTTGATTGGCTGTCAACGTCAACAATTGTGAACACTTTCTGGTCCAGATGTGCAGATTGAAGACACTTTGCTTCATCTGACGCACCAACATCTCCGTTTTCATCTCCAATCATTCAAAAGTGAACCCGTTTTCTATTCGGTACGGGCATTGCATCTTCATCTACCAGCACAGTTCTAATCTCCCGACTCCGCTGGCGACACTCAGCCAGTCTCACAACCTACCTGAAAGGAAGTTTTACAATGAAGTGATGAAGTTTTCTCACGACAATTTCGGTCGTCGTGCCGACATCCTCGATACTCGCCCGACCTGACTACTCGAAGGAGCGGTTCTTTTACGATGCAACCGCCAACCTTAGAGTAACCACCTCCGTTAACTCACAGGAGTGCATAATGAAATACAGTAACCTCTCGAAAATTCTCAGACTCGTTCAACTATTTTTCGTACTCTCACTCGTTTCGCTTCTCCTTGCGGCGATTCCAGGCAGTCCTGTTCCGGCAAGCGCCGAAAACAAACCTGTCCCCGTGAAGGCTGCTCCGAATCTACCGGTACAGGGCGCAAACATGGTTGGTCAATGGCACCCGACTCTTTACCAGTTGGACACTGTTCCCGTGCATATAAGTCTTCTGCGTGACGAGCGTCTACTTTACTGGGGCCGCGACAAGAATCCGGCAGACAATTGGGACAAAGCAGACTCATGCACAACTTACTCGTGGAACCCGATAACGCAGGCTAAATTCCCGATAACTAACACCACCACCAACCTTTTTTGCTCCGGCCACTCATTCCTGCCTGATGGTCGTCTGCTCGTAACGGGCGGTCACTCACGCTGGGAACCCATGCCCGATCGCGAAGGTATTGGCGAAGACGACGTTAATATCTTCGATCCGCAGTTCAACACCTGGACACGTGTCGGGTCCATGCCAAAAGGACGTTGGTATCCGTCGAACGTCACACTCGGCACGGGCGAGACAGCAGTCTTCTCTGGCACTTACTGGGACGGTGTCTCCACGAGGACTGATAAGGACGACGGCACCTTCCGAACTGTTCCGGCAACGGCCTTTAATCCGAGTGCCGATCTCTTTATGCTGACGGGATTTATTCGGCCTACCAGCACAGTTGCAAACCCTGTGGTTCAACTCTATCCGTTTCTTCATTTGGGACCGACCGGCAACGTCTTTATTGCCGGACCCGGAGCGGGCACGAGCAGGTTTTTCGATCCCTATGCAAACAACCTCGCGGGCGGATATACCAATGGACCTGATCCCGGTGAGAGTCACTTCGAAGGCTCCGCTGTCGTTTACGATGGCACGGCCGGCAAGATCATGATGGCAGGAGGGCGCAACACGGTATTGGGGCAAGTTCTGAATGTAACCGAGAGCGTTAGCCTTACAGAGTCGCCTCTCGCCTGGAAAAGTTCACAGTCTGCTCAGGTAGCAGCTTTGAACATCAAACGAAAATTTCACACGGCAACAGTCCTGCCTACTGGTCAGGTACTCGTGTCAGGAGGCACGCAGTGCGTTGGTGGTCCCCAATTTAATTGTCCGGAGGGAGCGGCCTACAATCCGGAATTGTGGACGCCTACACCCGGCTCCTCGACACCAGGTGCATGGTCCATTATGGCTGCGCCGCTGGCTCGTCCCGGCTATCCTTTAGGCGTTCCGCGGATTTACCACTCGGTGGCGGTGCTATTACCTGATGCGCGTGTGCTGATCGGTGGCGGAGGTCTGCCGGCAGACGGAGGCGAAGTCGTCAACACGCCCACCGGGCCGATCACCTGCGCCCCCAACTTCGGCATTAACAACCCACGTGAGTGCCGCGAGTATGGACACAAAGATGCCGAGATTTATTCGCCACCTTACCTGTTCAATTCAAACGGCACTCCGGCGACTCAACCCATCATCACATCGAATCCCTCCGTAGTTACATACGGGCAGCCGTTCACTGTCGGCGTTGCTAATCCGGCGAGTATCACCAAGGCCAGCCTTATACGTCTGCCTTCAGTGACTCATGGAATCAATGCAGACCAGCGGATTGTCTTTATGACTCCAGGCGTAAACGGCGCCTCGTCGATCTCCCTAACAGCACCCAACAAGGCCAACGACTGTCCGCCGGGCTATTACATGCTGTTCATCATGAATTCAACCAACGTGCCTTCGAAAGCGAAGATCATCCAGATCAAGCAGGACGACGGCTATCTCGACACTGCAGACTGCAACCAGATCACTGGATGGGCGTGGGATCGAACCGCACCGAATGCCGCGCTCCTGGTAGACATCTACGACGGAAATAACTTGATCGCGGGCGGCGTGCTTGCAAACCAGTTTCGTCAGGACCTGGTTAACGCCGGTAAAGGAAACGGCCAACACGGATTCTCGATTGCAACGCCGGCTTCATTGAAAGACGGTAAGCCCCACTCGATCGGCGTGAAGTTCACTTCCGGCAGTAATGCCGGTAACTATCTCGGTTCGAGCCCGCGGCCGATCGTCTGTGGAGCCCGGGAGTTCCCCGAGCCAAGCTATCCCGTTACCGTAGTTGGAGCGGGTGGACAAACCTGGGAGCAGGCAATCCAATTCTCTGCTGGCATACCGGGGAAAATCACTCACATTCGCTTCTACAAGGCGAGTGGTGAAACGGGCATACACTTTGGTCGCATCTGGAGCGATACCGGCGTGCTGTTGCGACAGCAACAGTTTTTCTCTGAGACCTCATCCGGCTGGCAGGAACTTACGCTGTCAAGCCCGTTGACAATCACACCCGGCACTAAGTACCGGGTCTCCTACAACGTCAACGCCTTCGGCGCAAAAATTCAAAGCACCTTCGGGCCGCCGATTCTCAACTGGCCGCTAACCGCGCACACAGGACTTTACTCAACACCTGCGGCGTCGTTTCCGAACACGGGCAGCGTGAGTAACTTCCTCGCTGACGTGAAGTTCAGTTCACCTTAACGTTTGATACGAACGGCTTTGCCTCAAAAGTCCTTTTTCAATGACAGAGAGTAAGCCACAAAACAGCACAAAAAGCGCAAATGATTAAAACATTAAGGATTACCTCCGCCGCTAAGAATTCATTTTGTGCTTTGTGTGCCTCTTGTGGCCTTCAAGATGACTTTTGAGGCAAAGCCGATACGAACCTATTCCCTGCGGCGCGCGGAACCGTCGCCGCAGGGAGTTCAACTCCAATTCATGCCGGTAGGAGATACAGAATGTCATATCGAACTCATAAAACGTTTCAGCTCATGCTGCTGGTGTTTGTACTCTGGTGCTTGCCGGTCGCGGCGCAGCAAAAGCAAACACATGTTCATCCCGCACCTGAACCGCGCCCGGCACAAAAGCCTGACGCGACCTGGGCGGGAAGGCCGGGTGTCATCAGGGTAGGCCACGCTGAGGTCGCTATTCCTGATGTCGAAGTGATCGATCAAAGCGGGCGCAAGGCCCGTTTCTACTCCGACCTTTTTAAAGGTCGGGTCGTGGTTGTCAGTTTCTTTTTCACGAGTTGCGGGCTGATGTGTCCCTTGCAGGGCCAGGCGCTCGCCAAACTGCAAGCGGCCCTTGGCGACAAGATGGGGAAGGAAATCTTTTTCATCTCCATCAGCAAAGATCCAAAAACCGACACACCGCAGCGCCTCGCTCTTTGGGCTCGTAAGCATGAAGTCAAGCCTGGATGGACTCTCGTGACCGGCTCGGAAACCATAATGAAACAGCTCTTGTGGGATCTTATCGGCGAGGAACCCGGTCCGCAGTTACACAACCCGGTGGTTCTTATCGGCAACGATCGAACGGGAGTTTGGGAAGACGCCGAAGGCCTCTCCTCTCCCGATAAACTCATCGAGGTCATCGAACGAGTCTCGACCGCTAAGCGTCACCTTGTTCATTAGAGCAATCCATCGCTACCTCGATTGAGTAGTCTTCCGCTCGCACCATTGAGGGTTTCGAAAGAAATGCTACAAGCGCAAGATGCGTCAGCATTCGAAATGTTCCGGCTAGCAATGGGAGACCACTATGACTCAAGTAACAGCAGCAAGACCGGTCGAAACGGCCGACATCCGACGGTTCCAGATCAACATTCCTGAAGAGGATCTTGTCGATCTGCGCCGGCGCATTGAGGCGACACGTTTTCCGGAGAAAGAAACCGTCGAGGATGAATCGCAGGGCGTGCAACTCGCCTTCATTCAAGCACTCGCGCGATATTGGGCGACTGATTACAACTGGCGGAGATGCGAAGCGCAACTGAACTCGTATCCCCAATTCATCACCGAGATCGACGGATTGGATATTCACTTCCTTCACGTCCGATCGAAACATGAAGATGCCATACCGCTCATCGTCACCCACGGCTGGCCCGGCTCGCCCATTGAGCAACTGAAGATCATCGATCCGTTGACCAACCCCACAGCTCACGGCGGCAGCGCGTCAGACGCCTTCCATCTGGTGATCCCGTCAATGGCCGGCTACGGATTTTCAGGCAAGCCTACTGCGCCGGGTTGGAACCCTGCTCGCATGGCGCGGGCGTGGGTGGAGCTGATGAAGCGCCTCGGGTACAGCCGATTCGCGGCGCAAGGCGGTGATTGGGGTGCGTTCGTCACGAACGCGATGGCTCTACAGGCGCCTCCGGAGTTGATCGGCATCCATGTGAACTTCCCCGGCACGGCGCCCTCTGACGTTATTAAGGCGCTTCAGTCCGGCGGGTCGGCGCCGGCCGGTCTCTCGGCTGAGGAGCAGCGGGCATACGATCAGATGGTGTCCATTTACCAACACATCCCTACGCAAGTGATGATGGCCTCGCACCCGCAAACCCTGTACGGGTTGGCAGACTCACCCGTCGCCCTTGCCGCCTGGATGATCGACCACGACCCGCTCAGTTACGGACACATCGTGAAACTCTTTGTCGATGGGGAGCCCTACGGCGATCTCACACGGGACGACATCCTCGACAACATCACCCTTTCCTGGTTGACGAACACGGGCGTGTCCAGCGCTCGTCTCTATGTGGAATACAAGGGCGCCTTCTTCAACGACCTCAACATCTCGGTTCCGGCCGCCATTAGTGTTTTCCCTGAAGAGGTCTACCAGGCTCCGCGGAGTTGGACCAAACGGGCGTATTCAAATCTCATCCACTACAATCAGCTTGATAAAGGTGGACACTTTGCAGCCTGGGAACAGCCAGGGCTCTTCGTGAACGAGTTGCGCGCCGGGTTAAAATCATTGCGCTAGTTGGCTTTGCACAAAACTAAATACGAAAAAGATCTGCCACGCAAAGACGCAAAGCGTTATCGCGTTTCTAAAGGCTTTCTGCTTTGCGCCTTTGCGTCTTTGCGTGGGAAATTATTTACTCTAGCGATCCGCAACAGGATGTAACGACTTTTGTGCAAGGCGGCGCTAGTTCGTGAATGCGGCGGGTGGTGGGCTGAGCGCGTCGCCCGCCCAATCGAACCAGTCTGCGACGACTCGGAGAGAACAACTTCAAACCCAAGTCACGAGCAGCAGTCCACCGGTGAGGGAGAATCATCATGAATAATGGAAACGGAAATAGCCGCTCGGGAGTCGCAAGTGAGAAACAGACAGAAGTGGCGGTGCTCGCTGCCGGTTGTTTCTGGGGTGTTGAGGAAATATTACCGGAACGTGCCCGGCGTGTTGGACACCGAAGTCGGCTACACAGGGGGCTGGCTTGAGAATCCGAAGTACGAAGATACTCATCACAGCAAGTCGGGGCATGCAGAAGCGATCCGCGTTACGTTTGATCCGTCGGTGCTCAGCTACGAAGAGTTACTGGCAAAGTGGTTTTTCAAGTTGCACGATCCGACCACGCTCAACCGTCAGGGCAACGACGCAGGCACACAATATCGTTCCGCGATTTTTCCGCAGACGCCTGAACAGAAGTTAACGGCCGAACGAGTGCGGGCGCAGGTAAATGCGTCTGGTGACTGGAAGCGTCCGGTTACAACAACCATCGAGCCCCCCTCAGCGTGGTACGGTGCAGAGGAATATCACCAGGATTACTTGCGCAAGAACCCTGGAGGGTACAGTTGCCACTATCTGCGCGATTAGGAAACAACGCGACTCGCGACATCATCAAGATTTACGTGCGTTGCTGAGTAGTTAATGTGTTTGCAATACCCGATTCAAGGGGATGGAGTTGCCGGCGTGTAGTGGATCCCCGCGCCCGGGCCTAATGGCAATCCCAACAGATACCAGACGATTAAGAGCAGCGTCCAGAGAACGAAAAAAGTCACTGAGTAAGGCAACATGGTCGCCATGATGGTCCCTATCCCAGCCTGCTTGTCGTAGCGCTGCGCGAAAGCAACAACGAGCGGGAAGTACGACATCAGGGGAGTGATGATGTTGGCGACAGAGTCGCCGATGCGGTAACCCGCCTGCGTTAACTCCGGCGAGTAGCCGAGGAGCATAAACATCGGGACGAAGACCGGGGCCATCACCGCCCACTTCGCCGAGGCGCTTCCCAACACAAGGTCCAGCAGCACCGTGATCATGATGAAACAGATGATGAGCGGAACGCCGCCGATACCTGACTCACGTAAGAGCTCAGCTCCCTTGACGGCTGTAATTACGCCGAGGTGTGTCCAGTTGAAGAAAGCCACAAACTGCGCGGCGAAGAAGGCGAGCACCAGGTATAGCGCCATTGTCGACATCGCCTTTTCCATTGCCTTCATCACGTCCGAGTCGCTGCGAATCGTGCCTGCGCCGATGCCGTAGGCCAGCCCCACAAGCGTGCCGCCGAAGAAAATGATCGCCACGATGCCTCTTAGAAAAGGCGAATCCAGAACGCCTCCCGTCTTGAGGTCGCGCAAGAATCCGCTCGCGGGCACCAGTCCCCACAAGATGACCCCGATCAGCACAAGCGCCATGACGAGCGCGCACCGCAGTCCGCGTTTCTCCGCCGCGCTTAGCTCCTTCAGATCCTGCGGCTTCTCATCGCCACGGTACTCGCCGAGCCGCGGCACGACGACTCGTTCCGTGATGAACGTTCCAGCCAGCACGATGAGGAAGGCCGAGGAGGCCGCGAAGTAATAATTGGCGGCCGCTGTGACGACGTAAGGTTTGTCGAGGATGCGCGCCGCCTCTTGCGTTATCCCCGCGAGCAGAGGGTCAGTCGGCCCCAGAAGAAAGTTTGCGCAGAAGCCGCCGGACACACCAGCGAACGCCGCCGCCAGTCCCGCTAGAGGGTGTCGGCCCACGGCGAGGAAGATCATCGCCCCCAGTGGGATCACCAGCACGTAGCCCACGTCGCTCGCCATATGCGACAACACACCCGCGAAGACGACCACCATCGTGAGCAAGCGACGCGGGGCCGATAGCACCACGGCGCGCAGCGTTGCCGAGATAAGCCCGCTCCCTTCGGCGACGGCAATGCCGAGCATCGCCACTAATACTGTCCCTAACGGCGCGAACCCCGTGAAGTTCGTCACCAGCGAAGTCAGAATGCGGTGCAGACCCGCCAAGTTCAGTAAACTCTCTGCGCGGACGACCTCTTTCGTGCCCGGATGCACAACCGATACGCCTATCCACGCGGTGATGGCCGAAAGGATGATGACGAGCACGGCGAGAATGACGAACAATGTAGCTGGGTGCGGGAGGATGTTCCCGGCTCTCTCAATCGCTCCGAGAAAACGGTTCATGAAAGAGTCTTTGGCGACGATTTCGACTTCTTTGCTGGCTGTAGTTTTCACGCTTTCTCCCACACCGTGATTTGCGCGACCCGTATGCCGTCGTTCGCGTGAAGCATTATAGTCCGGTGGAATAGCAACTGCTCAATCACAGAACGTGAGCGCATTCAATCTGTCTGGTCGTGGAGAGTCTGTCTTGAATGGCCCACGTGAGTAAATGGGTTTATCGCCGGTACTGTAACTATCCCGGAATTACAGCCACGAGTTTTTAGGGATGGTTACAAGGTCATCACAGAAGCGCCGATGCGGGTGCTGTCACCTTGACTGTTGTACAACCAATCTACGGGCCAACCTTCCTTAGTGCCAATGCGCTTTCAATACTGTCATAGAGTTGTTTGATCTGAGCTTGATAATTGTCGGAAAGTAGACGCTGGCTCTTCCTCTCAATGACTCTATATGCAACACTTCTCTTATTAGGGGGCTTGATGCTTTTATTTTTACACCATTGATAGACTGCGTTGGGCCGTCCAGCAACGGGCAACTCACCGACAGACATGGAGAAAGCCTCCCCGTGTGAGCGCCGTAACTCTTCATTAATAGCAGCGAGATACAATTCAGTTTCAATAAAATCTTCTAGTACAAGTCCTTCTTTGCCTTCGTCCGGCAAGCTAAAAATCCGCTCTTTAGGTATCCCTGCATGTTCTAACTGACGGCGTAATTCCCCTCCTCCTTTATCGGCATCTACTAAGTATGCCGTTCTAGGCGCACCATTCTCAAGAATTCCGATATCCGTTTCATCAGCCACCGACAGGCCAGGTACTATTTGAAAACCGACAGATAATCTGCCTGTCGCCTCTCGAAACATGCTCGGTAATAATATGATGTCAGTTGGTCCCTCCGTAATTAGTGCGTAGCGTACCGGCATAAATGCCAATGTTTTGGCGCCGATCCCAAAGAGCATTGGTGAGAAACCCGGCTCGTCTGTTTCCCAAAACCAGTTGCGGATGGTACTACTAGCAGGCTCATTAGCCTCAACCAATCTCACCCCCGTACCTAGATCCTCTGGCAAACACCCTACTGAATGAGTTGAATAAATAACTTTTGTGGCTACCTCTTGTCGCGCAAACATCTGAATCAAGTCTGCCTGCGCATCATAATGAAGATGTGTCTCTGCCTCATCAATGAGCAAAATAGGGGCCTGTTCAGCCTTTTCTAGTGACGCAAAAGCCAGCAGCGACACATACTGACGTAGGCCATCACTCCGTTCTGCAATTGCAACATATGGTGTTCCAGCATCGCGTACAAGAATATATAGAACTGTACCCGAAACTCTTAAACGGACCGTTATATCTGATTGACCCCACGAAGTTGAGAATACTACTCTCAGCCTTTCATTGGCTGCATCTATAACAGTCTCAACTTGCCCTTGGTCTCCAGCACTAAGTGCCCTCTTGAGGGTATTTAGATTAAGATTGGCGATACGCATAAGGTTTGCCAAAGCCGTAGGCGGTTTATCTCCAATTGTGTTCAAATCGTAGTCACTTTTAAGACCCCTGGCCTCTTCATCGAAGAAAAGAAATCGTGGTCTTCGCTTAAAGAGAATCTGCATTGCTTCAAATGATGGTGTTGTTGCTTCATCCACTGCTAATTGATTGAGTTCTTGGGCCAAAGTTTCGAGAGGTTCAATCTTAGCAGCAAGCCCAGAGCTTAAAAACATTGCAGCTATCGACCCAATATCAGCAACTACCGATCTCGGCAGCTTTTCCGCTTCAACGTTCAGTTCGGAAATTAACTTATTCACCATAGGCACTGGGTCTTCATTACTTTGGGCACCCACCTTTATTTCAGTACTGCCAATAGGCTCAAGAACGTCTTGAAGGGCTCTCACCATCCTTTTCCTATGCCTTAAATCTCTAGTTGGGTTTGGCAGGCAATCGGCGGTATAGCTACCTTTCACAGTTTTGTACACCACTAACCAACGTAGCTTACTGGTATCCTCAATATGGGCTACTGCTTCTATGTCAGCCTGCTCTAACAAGAAAGTTGCTTGCAAGACTCTGTGATCATCCGAAAATGTTAATCCGCGTGTCAGTTCTTGCGATATTCCCTCCCTTATGAATGCGTCGTGGTGGTTGAGATGTAGCAAGCCTTTGAGGATTGAGCTTTTGCCGGCCTCGTTTGGGCCAATAACCGCAATTAATTTACCGTCAAGGTTTATAGTCGATTTATGTGCAAATCGCTTATAGCCATGAATTGCCGCTGAAATTAACTGCATAGTTACCGTTTATCGAAGTGAGCTGAAAAGGCGTGATATTTCTATACTGTTACTAGTTAGAGCAAGATTGAATTTGGAGTATCCTCAACTAGTAATCCTTTCCAGGCTAGTTGCGCCATTTAGAGCCTTGTCAGCAGTAACCGGGGTGCATTCCCTTGCGCGGCCAACAAAGCAGTAATCATCGCGTTTGCCAATGCAAGTTGGATCGCATCATATGCCCGAAGAGAATGGTTCCGAGCGTTCCCAACAGCAGCTTCAAGATTGACTTGAGTTCATGTGTTTATACAAATGTAGACTAAATATTACATAGCAACTTAGCAACTCACAATTGCAGATTTCCCACAATTTCTGACATGAGGAGCAGGCACTAAATTTCAGAGTTTGCGGATTTGCTTGTGGAAATTTGCAGAAGCAGGGTGCCGAAGGGGTGGTCTGTCAGCAATACATTGTTTTTGCTGTTTCTACTTAGGATTCTATTTTCGTGGGAAAACTGCAAGTTTGTGTTTCGCACCGTCCGCACCCTCAGTAACCGTCCGCACCCAGTTGGTGCCTTAGTTGTTCCTCAATTTGTTCCAACCTTCAAGGCATTAAGCCTAAGCCGCCCACTTAAATTGGTCCAATTCGCTGCGGTTTTCTCCACCTGTAGAGTAGAAGGGGTAAGAGAGTAAAAACTAAGCACAACTCCGCATACGGTTCTGGGTTGAAGATGGTAGGATTTTGGTTTCAACGGTTTCCTATTTTAAAACAAGTGTTCAGTCACGATCCTTGATCATTTCTTCCGCTTTGGTCCAAGCACTTTCGCCACAGGTTCGTCTGCGCAAATCACACTGAGACTGGCGCGGAGACCGTGACAGGAGTTTTCCTGTTCCAGGAGTAACGTATCGAGTTGTCTGAGGCGGGCTGCGTCGCTACTCTTTGGATGCTTTCTGGCATGCGCTTCCCGCGCTTGTGTTAGTCGTGGTTGGATAATGACAACCTGCCGCCGATAGCTCGTGCCAATGTTTTGTAGCGCTTTTAGCATTCCCGTTCTTCCTTCTTTGACGAGGCGACGGTCATGCCAAACGGATTTACTAACCTTTTTGCCTACGCCACCTTCAAGCGTCTCCGTCAAGAGAGTGCGGTCTAGATTCCGCAGGTTCTTTACTGCCTGTGAAGTCACGACTTCATAGTCTGAGACTGAAACACCGCGAGTGGGACTTGCGCTACCCGAGGCCTTGATATGAATTAACGATAGCTTCGGCGGAACGCTCTTGTCGTCAAGATGTATGAAGTCTGCAATTTCCATCGAGCCGTCGTCGCAAGCTAACCATCCGCCTGCGCTATGACCAAATCCCTCAAGAGGCCATGAATTCTTAACCCAGGAAAAAAGCGAATCTTCTTCACCAATCACCCCAAAATCCAGAGGGCTTGGCTTTTCTTTCGTTACGTCGTATCCGCTAAAGTCCACCCAACTAAAATCTTGAAAGGGCATATCGCGATGCCTGACCTCGAAAACATGTCCTTCAGCGATCGTGTGACCAGACTCGTACCAAATTTTTACCCAATTTGAGCGACGGCAGACCGCGACTGCTCGTGCCAGTAGTTCTTCGGTTTCGTTCGCGACGGCATGGCTCTCCAGCCGCCATTTGATGTTCTCGGGTGCTTCCGTGAGATCCATCTGAAATTCAATACTCCCCAGGACTGTGCCGTTTAGCACTACTTCAGCCGTGAAGTCAGCGTTGGATCTTTTGAGGATGCGAAAGTGAGAGTAATAGGCCCACAGCTCCATTTCCTCGCGTGCTTCATTAGCCTCATCAGATAAGAGTTCAGGCGGAATGATCCCGAGATCAAAAGCGTCGACGATTTTGGTTTTATCAATTGAAGTTACAGCCACTACTGGAATCGGAGCATCGACAGGCTTGGTGGTCGCCTCCAAATGCTTCAGAATCGCGGTTATTGGATTCGCAAATTCATCCCAGGTCCGACTTGAGCCCACCCAAATTCGCGACCCTCGTGGTGACGTACCTATAGCTACAACCCCCTTGTCGAAATCGGAAGCGCAGCGAGCAGCGGTAAAGTAGTAAGTTTGATCGCCAAGTGGATCCAAGGCATCCTGGAGTTCTATTCCAGAAAGAATCTTGTTATCAGCCTTAATCGATGTGCGCGCGTGGGCTCCTGACAACCACAGCGTTCTGGCCGCCCCATTAATGAATGCAGCATTGAGCAAACCAGGTTCGATCTGCTGAAGGGCGGTTAAACCTTTAGTGCCAGTTTTTCCAAACGCCTTTACCATGCCCGAACGCCAACGGGTATCTGACAGATAAATCGCAAGGTGGCGCTTACGTCTGCAAACCAGAATAAGGTGATTGATCTGGTCTACCACGTTCCGATTCAACGTCCATGGTGAAGGTGTACCTTCTACGTAGTGTAGATAACCGACTGCCAGCTCACCTGCGTTGCTTTCATTGACTTCGGAAATCAGCGTTCGAGGTCCATCTTCTCCCAGCGAGAGCAGTTCTCTTAGATCCTCGAGCAGGTTATTGACGATATCCTTGACTGGGACTGAGCTTTGAACTCGCGCAAGAAGAAGTGATTTGTATGGCTTCAACTCAGACAGTTTCTTGATCACAGACTCTCCTTTGGATTTTCCCAACCACTGCGAAACGGGAAAGGATTGCAACCCGGAATCGGACACACTCTTCTGATCAGTTATGGACTGAAGAACGAAACATTACATACTGATGGAGATCGCGTTTGATTTAGGGCAAATTCAGAAGCTTCGGGTGAACGAGATCTTCTTGTCCAGTGGTTTTAGGCTCGAATTGCTGCGACGAGCGCAACTTACCTACGTAGGAATGAGACGATTGAATGTACCACTGTACGACAATTGTTCAGTTCAATTGCACTCAGAGGTAAGCAGTATTGGAAGGATCGATGAGAAAATCCAACTTAAATCGAGGGTGCAAATAGTTTTTTGTGTAAATGGTCATTCATGGGAACGGTTAAGGTTAGCGCAGGAGAACAAGTGACCATAGACAACGAGCTCATTGACAAGCTGCTGAAAGACTATACGAAGCCTGAGGAGCGATCTATCGCATCTTGCTGCGCCGCAACAGGCACAGCTGTCAGCGACGAGGCCACTAGCACAAGTAAGAGCAGTCAAGCTATTGCTAGCTTGATGCTTTTCATAACTGTTCTTTGCTCGTTATATAAACGCGCTTCCCTCCGCTCGACTCTGACGCGTTAAGGTTCTCGGTTAGCCCTTATGGATTGCGCGCAACCTCCCACTTCGCATAAGCGCGGGCATCCTCAAACCGATATGACCACCGGATGTTTTCTTTACCGTCGACATTGCTACCTGGTCCATCCGGCTGACGCCAGGAGTTTACGAAGCGAGACCCGTTTGTCGTAACTATCATTTATACAGGCGCGAGTGAAGACCTCATAAACGCCGAAGGACCATCCCTTTCGAGATGGTCCTTCGTTTAAGTAAATGAGTTGGTGGCGATCAGAGGCCACCGTCCAAATATGTGATTGAGACTATCCGACGAGAACTGCGTGATGAGGCCGACTTTCACGCAACCCTCCGGCGCCGAAGTTCTCACGCGCTGCGTCCATGCACCAGGAGAGCACCGCCGTGGCGCTCGTCATCTTGTGCCGCGCCTGCACGAAGGCGTAACTCTGCGTGCCGTCGAGTACTTCGTCATCCACGTCCTCGCCGCGCACCGCCGGCAGGTCGTGAAGAAAGATCGTTCCCGAGGGCTTCGAGACCCGCGCCATCAACTCTCGAGTGACGGCGAGCGGACGAAAGCGTTCGCGCCAGTCAGGGTCGGGTTTCGGCGCGCCCATCGTCTGCCAACGGGTTGCGTAGACCACGTCGACGCCCAACGGAAGACGTTGCGCGTTATGGTGATGCTCGATGACGGCCCCGGTTATACGCGCGAACTTGCCGGCTTCCTCGAGCGCCGCGCTCGGCAGTCCATAACCTTCGGGCGTCACCGCAGTGAATCGCATCCCCGGCGTCATCGCGACGGCCAGCGCCAAGGCGGCGGCCGAGTTGTTCCCCTCGCCGACGTAGAGGACGTGCACGCCGCGCAGGCGCCCGAGCGATTCGTGGATGGTGACAAGGTCAGCGACCGCCTGCGTCGGGTGCTCCTCGGCGCTCATCGCGTTGATGATGGCCATCTCATCCTGCGCAGCCAACGCCCTCATCTCCTCGGCAGGGGCATTCGTGCGGATTACGAGGGCGTCGAGGTAACCCGCAAGCACACGTCCTGTGTCTTCGAGCGTTTCGCCCGTGGTGAGTTGGAGATCGTTCGGCCCGTAAGTAATGATGGACGCTCCTGCGCGCATTGCGCCGACCGTGAAGGCCGTGCGTGTACGTGTCGAAGTTCCGCGGAAGTAGATTCCGACTACCTTCCCTGCGAGCAGGCCGGCGCGCGGGCTCTTGCCCGCCGCGATTTGAAGAGAGTGATAGACCAACCCTGCGAGGTTGTCAGGCCCGATTTCCGCCAGTGATAGAAAATGTCTCATTTGATTCTCCGTTGGGATGCGTCTCGAGGCGAGACGGTAGGAATGAATCGACCACAGTCCCTACGGCCTGCTCGATTGCGAGATCGTAGACCAGCCTTGCCACTGCCAGATCGAGCACACCGAGCCCGAACGGGCTGAAGATGGCCACCGAAGCTTCGTCACGACGTGCCGGAGCGGCGCCCATCAGAATGTCGGCCAGCGTGCACCTGATGAAATCGCGACTGCCGGTCAATTGCTCCGCGAGGTGGACAGATGTCTGCGCACGGCAAACGTGGTCCACGTCATCGACGATGTTGTCAACCGAGAGGAGTACCTCGGGCGTGAGGTCGCGCAGCGAGACGTGGAGAATATTCGTGCCAGGCGCGCAGGCCGAGAGGTCCGCAATGTACGGCACTGCGGCCGTCGTCGCCAGCGAAACGAGGGGGGCTGCGGCCAGTGCCGCACGAACGTCCGGAGCAACGTCCACTCGAACATTGCCGAAGGCGTGCCGGCAGTTGTCACGGAACGCACGAGCGCGGTCCGGAACAAGGTCGTGAACGACGAGGCGCTTGATGCCCGAGCAGCGCGCGAGCAGGAAGCGTGCGATCTCAAAGTTGACAACCCCGCAGCCGATGAGTGCCGCGCTGGTGTAGGGTACAGTGCCTTGCATGACTTGTGCAGCCACAGCGGCACTCGCCGCGGTCCGCCGGGCACTGATAGCCGAACCCTCGATGAAGGCGAATGGTTGGCCCGTCTCGCGGGAGTTGAGAACGATGACGGCCGACGCGCGCTCAAGCCCTTTCTCCACGTTGCCGGGATACGAGGCGATCCACTTGATTCCCGCTACATTGAAGCTGCCGTTGAGCGCTGCGGGCAACGCGATTATGCGGTTCTTCGGCTCGTCCGGGAATTGAAGGAAGAGCGAGTGCGGCAGCGAGCTCAACTGCTGCGCGTGGAGCTTGTAAGCCTCAGCGACGACGCCTGCGATCTCTTCCTCGCGCCCGTCCAGAAGTGCGAGCACTTCGTGATGTTTCAACAGGAAGATGTGGTTGTTCTCCATTCCCTTCTTTTCTCCTCAGATCGCAGCAGCCAGGGCAGAGTTGGAATCCTGCCAGTGGTACGAAATGTCGCCGAAATGCTCGGATACCCATTCGTCCGAATAGATTGTGTCGAGGTAACGCTCGCCGCGGTCGGGGAGAATGGCAACGCAGGTCGATCCCGGCGAGATCCGATCCCGCGCCATTTCGATCGCGGTCATGACAGCTCCAGACGAACCGCCTGCCAAAACGGCTTCCTGCTTCACGAGACGCCGGCAACCGACCACACAGTCGAGATCGGACACGTGAATGCAGTCGTAGACCATGTTGGGCCGGTACAGATCCGGTTGCATTGCCGCGCCGTGGCCGGGGATGAGACGGCTGGACTTCACCCCACCGAAGATAACGCTCCCCAGAGCATCTACGGCGAAAACCCTGGTTTTCATGTGGTGCTGGCGGAGATAGTCCGAGCAACCGCGGATCGTTCCACAGGTGCTGGTCGCGCAGAAGAGGTAGTCGAGATCAGTGTCCAGGTCGTCTAAAATCTCCTGCATTGTTTGGTGGTGTGAGAGCGCGTTGTTGATGTTGGAATACTGGTTGGGCCAGAGGCTATGCCTGGTCGTCGCGAGGAGTTGCTTGACGCGGTTGAGGCGCGCCGGCAGGTAATCGCCGGTCACGGGATCGGGTTTCGTTATGTATTCGATCTCCGCACCGTATGCTTTCAGCAGTTTGATGTTTTGCGCGGTCGTCTTTGGATCGACGACGCAAATGAAGCGCAGCTTGTAGATGGAACAGACCTGCGCCAGCCCGATCCCCATGTTGCCCGAGCTCGATTCGATGATGACCGTATCGGAGTGGATGAGTCCGGTCCGCAACCCATGCTCGATGATGCCTTTGGCGGGACGGTCCTTCATGCTGCCACCGGGGTTGAGTCCTTCCAGCTTGGCGAACACGCGGAAATGACTATCACCGTACATGTTTTTCAGCTCTACGAGCGGGGTGCGGCCGATTGCATTCAGAATACCCTGTCCATGCATCAGCGTTTGGAGCGTGTTGACGCTCATAACTCTGGCCTCCTAACTGATTGTTGTGAATAAGGCGCGGGTCGCAGGCTTGTCTTTAGAAGACAAATGACTTGGTCACGAAAGTGGAGTCGTTGAAGGGATAAGGCATTGCCAGCACATCCTCCGGGCGGGTTGTGAAAGCCGTGGCAGCCGGAAGACCGTAGGATTGGTCCACGAGTCGAAACTTTACGCGCGCCGTCGACCTCATCTCGAGCGTCAACTCCAGACCCGCTTGCGGCGGAGCGTAGTAACGTAGTGACCATAAACCTGCCTGCGGAGTCTTCCGCGCGACGTTGATCTCTTTCCCGTTAATCGAAGCACTCTGAATGTCTGCGTCTTCCTCGACGTAAAGCGCAATGACGGCCGCTTGTCTCGGAGAAGTGATGCGCATGCGAAGGGTTCTGGTATTGCCGCTGGTATTGTCCGAGAGCACCGTGGCCTCCGGCGCACTTAAGAGCACTGCCGGAGCCTCGTTTTGAAGAAATCTGGCGCTGAGTTGCGGCAGAAAGTCTGAGAGCTTGTTTCTCTCGCCCTGGCCCGGGAAGAACTGCGCCGACCATGAATCTGTTTTAGCGTCGAGACTCCCCCACAGAGCCTTCCCGGTGTCGGCGTTCAGGCCGTAGACAAGACTATCGAAGCGCGGATGTTTCTTGTCGAAACCGGAAGTGAGACTGGCGCTTACCACCGCGATAAGTGCGAGCCCTAAAGCGACAGACGGCACCAACCTTCTCTTCAAGCCGGCCAGATCATTGAGGACAGATAAGAGCAACCCGACCGTGAGCGTTACGAGAACCATAATGCCTGCTGAGAGCGATAGAGGCAGCGCGACAGTCATCATGTAAATGACCGGAACGAACAGGATGACGACCGGAGCAGCCGTGACGATCAGCACGACGAGCCGCTTTATCGAAACGGCGTTTTCACTTACAGCGTAGAAATCGTAACCTACTCCGATCAAACAAAAGAGCAACGGCCAAGTGAATAGATAGCTGAAGCCGGGCAAATAAACGGACGTCAAGATCATCAGGATCAACCACCAGCACAGCGTCCCGATGGCGACGTTTGCAGGGCCCAGCTTCCTGCGAAAGAAGAGGAGGAGGCCTGCCGTGACGGCAACTGTCAGAGCGACAAAACTGATAACGTAATAACTGGCGTTATACGTAAAACCCTGCGGTATCGAGCGATAATCTCGATGCAGTAGATTCACCACTTGCCAGAGAACGTAGGTGGCTCCGGCTGAACCGATGATGCACAGCAGGAAAGCAAAGAACGCCAGAACGATGCGGCTCAATTTGAGGAGGCCGCGTCTGAAACCGATGATCACAACTCCGATAAAGCCGATGGCCGCCAACGCGCTGAAAACGATAGCGAGCGACCTTGGGTAGTGAATGAGTTTTAGACCAAAGACATCGAAGTAGATGGCATCGTTGTCTTTTATATTCTCCAGATCGAGATTGCCGAACTGGCGCGTCAGTGCCAACACGTTCGAGCCTTGATGTTGAAGGCTTCGCTCGTCAATATTTTCAAAACTGTCGAGGGCTGTGTGATAGTGCGTCGCGCCTTCTATAAAGGCAAAGTTAAGACTCGGTACGCCGGCCTCTTTGAAGATGCTCAAATCGGTATCGTTGGGGAGACGCTTATATACTTCGTAGGCCATCGAGGTCGCCACGGGATGCGGCGCGCTGCCGGCGAATTCACTGATGAGGCGACCATTTTGAGGACTGGTTTCAAACATGATGGAGGGACCTTTGTTTCCTCTCGCTTCCATGTTCAAGACCAGCCCGATGTTTTGCGCCAGCGGATGTTCCCGCACGAAAGCTTCCGCACCCAGAAGGCCGGCCTCTTCGCCGTCGGTGAATAAGAAAACAACGTTATTCTTCAGCAGCGCACTCTGCTTCAAAGCTCTCAGGATTTCCAGCATCGCCGCCACTGCCGCGCCATCATCGCTTGCCCCGTAGCTGATCGGCGCACTGTCATAGTGGCCCACGAGCAAAATGGCTTTACCGCCGCCGTTCGTACCAGCCAGGCGTGCCACGATGTTCTGCACGAGGGCGGCGCGCGTTGTTCCGCCTCTTTGACTGACGGAGGTCGTAGCCTGCACTTCCGCATTGACACCAAGAGCAGCCAGTTCGCCGAGGAGATAGTCGCGCACTTCGTCATGCGCGGGCACCCCTAAGGGATGAGGCTTACTGGCGATGACCTGAAGTTTGGTCATCGCACGGTTTGAAGAGAACTCCTCCGGTGGAGCGCTGGCGAGACCCGCTGACGGCGGCGCCATACGCGAAACGGCAAAGACAGTAAGAATCAGCAGAACGACGGGTGCGACGATGGTTTTCAAAGAATTTTCCATGTGTGATCTTGTACCTCTTCGGGCAAAGCCGCTTGAGCCTGACGACCTATGGGCTTACAGTGGATATCGACGAACAGCCATTAAGGCGAGCGACTATGCAGATTGAAAATGTTAAGGCAGCCATTACCGGCGCGGCTGGTGGTCTGGGCCGCTATTTTGCGTTGGAGTTTGTCCGCGCGGGCGCACAGGTCGCTGCCGGTGATATCAACGTGGCCGATCTCGAACGGCTTAAGTCAGAAGCTTCCGGCGCGCCGGGAAGCTTCTTCGCCGGCAAGCTCGACGTAAGACAAGAGTCGTCCGTCGTCGAGTTCGTTCGAGAAGCTTCGGAGCAGCTCGACGGCATTAACGTGCTGGTCAACAACGCCGGCATCCTACGCGATGGGCTGCTGGCACAGGAGGAATCAGGCTGGGTCAAAAAACTTCCGACTTTGCAATGGAAGCAAGTCATCGACGTGAACCTGACAGGCCCATACCTGATGACACGCGAAGTAGTGTCGGACATTCTCATGCGCGGGATTAAAGAAAGCGTGATCGTCAATATTTCCTCCGTCACACGATCCGGCAATCCCGGACAATCGAGTTATTCCGCGTCGAAGGCTGGACTGGACGCGACGACGCGCACTTGGGCGCTCGAACTTGCGTCGCACGGTATACGTGTCGGCGGCATCGCCCCCGGCGTGATCGATACTCCCATCCTCAAGAACATCTCCGAAGACGCAATGCGGTCGCTGATCGAAAGAATCCCGCTGCAAAAAATTGGCAGGCCCCACGACATCTGGCTCGCTCTTAAATTCATCATCGAGTGTGATTACTTTACCGGGCGCGTCGTCGAAGTTGACGGCGGCTCGATCTTTTAAGAGGCCCAGTAGCGCTCACGCTCGAAAGAATACGCCGGCAAATGCACACGACCGCGACGTTCATTTGCATACAGTTTTTGCCAATCAATTTCTGCTCCTCCAAGCCAGAGATGGCCAAGCGCCCTGATAATTATGTCTGTGCCGGAAACGCCTTGCCCCGCGCTCGATCCATCGAGCACGCCGTGGAGGTCCGCGCCCGTCGACTGTCTGAGCAGTTCCACGCACTCGTCGAAACGCTCTCGAATAAGCGGCTCGTCTTCAGATAGGCTTCGCCCCAGAGCGGCGTAAAGCGAATCATCACCCTTGAACGACAAACTAATCGAAGGCTCGCTGCCCTGCGAATTCGTTAGCACACGCTGCGGGTCGCGCGCCTCCAGCGCCAACAGAGCGCCTTCAGTTCCCCGGCAGTAGATGATGCGCCGGTAACTAAAAGCTTTCCGGCCCACCTGCAACGTGTAAGCGACATCGGGCAGGTTGATATCGTTATGCTCCCTGAGGAACCTCGTGAAGTTCTCCGTCACTCTATCGAGCGCGGCTGGCGTCTTGGCTGAGAGCACCAGCAAGCGCGGCGACAGATTCGGAGACTTTGGCTGCTTAACTGCCGGCGCTTCTTCGAGGATGATGTGAGCATTCGTGCCCCCGATGCCAAACGAACTGACACCCGCCCGCCGCGCGGTTCCGTTTCGTAGCCACGGCTGCAAGCGGGTGTTGACGAAGAACGGACTGGACTCGAAATCGATCTGCGGATTGGCCTCCCGGTAGTGCAAACTCGGCACCAACTCCTGGTGTCGCAGCATCAGCGCCGCCTTAATTAAGCCCGCCACTCCCGCCGCCGTGTCCAAATGCCCGATGTTGCTCTTCACCGAACCCAACCCACAATATTGCCGCTGCTCGGTCGTGCCGCGGTAAGCTTCGGTCAACGCTGCCACTTCAATCGGATCGCCCAGCGCCGTGGCCGTGCCATGTGCTTCCACATACCCGATACTGGCCGCACTGACCCCCGCCATCGCGAGCGCTTCACTGATCACGGCTGCTTGCCCCTGCACGCTCGGCGCCGTGTAGCCGATTTTCAGCGAACCGTCGTTATTGATTGCGGAGCCTCTAATCACCGCATGGATGCTGTCTCTATCTTCGAGCGCATCCTCCAAACGTTTGAGCACAACGAGGCCTAATCCACTGCCGCCGACTGTCCCCTGGGCGGCGGCGTCGAACGGGCGACACCGGCCGTCGAGCGAATGAATGCCGCCATCCCTGTATTCATGACAAGAGACCTGCGGAATGCTGAGTGAGACGGCGCCCGCCAGCGTGATATCACACTCGCCATTGAGCAAGCTCTGGCAGGCAAGATGGATAGCGACGAGCGAAGTGGAACAAGCCGTCTGAACTGTGATGCTTGGTCCAGTCAGATTTAATTTGTAAGAAACCAGCGTGGTTAGAAAGTTGGAGTCGTTGCCCATTATGCTGCGCGCGCGACCCGCGGCCTTCATCGTGTCAGGATGCAGGTTGAGATTGTTCAGCAGGTAAGTGCTTATGGTCGCTCCGGCGAAGAGCCCAATGCGCCCGCTATACGTATCAGGGTTATAGGCAGCGTCCTCCAGGGCTTCCCACGCGCATTCGAGAAAGAGACGTTGCTGCGGGTCCGTCACCTCGGCCTCTTTGTCTGAGAAACCGAAGAACGTAGCATCGAACAAATCCACATTTTCAAGAACTCCACCCGCCCTCACGTAACCTGGATCGTTCAGCAGAGCGACGTCGATCCCCTCCGCTTCAAGGTCGCGAGCTGAGAAGAAGGTGATCGACTCCAATCCGCCACGGATGTTTTGCCAATACTGTTCGAGGCTTCGCGCGCCGGGAAAACGTCCCGCCATGCCGATGATCGCGACCGCGCCAGACGACGATTCTTCTTCACCCACGGGTTCGAATATTTTTTCCTTTTTAATCATTACTTATTTCCGGTAGCTGCACGACTGTGCGCTCGCTGTTGCCGCTGATGGTTGATGGAATTCTTGCGCGTGCTGGCGCGCGATTCAGTTTGCGGCGCAGGCGCCTGTTCACCGCTCAGGTGTGTGGCAAGCAGACTAACTGTGGGCCAACGAAACATGTCCATCACCGAGATGTCGCCGCCGAACTCCTCAATCAAACTGCTGCTCACCTCGAGGACATGAAACGAATTGCCGCCAAGGTCGAAGAAATTGTCGTGGACACCAACCCGCTTGATATGCAACACCTTCTGCCAGGTTTGAGCGATGATGCGCTCCAGCTCGGTCTGCGGCGCCGCGTAAAGGTCCTCCGGTTCACACCGCAAAGGCGACGGCTCGGGCAGCATGCGCCTGTCAACTTTGCCATTGTGCGTGAGCGGCAACGCCTCGAGTTTGACGAAAGCGGCAGGAATCATGTGCTCCGGAAGTTTCTCTCTAAGGTGCCGGCGCAACTCTCCGGGGGAGAGCGCCACGCCTGGGTGCTCGACGAGGTAAGCGAAGAGTTGTCGCTCGCCACTGCCGTTTGCATGCGCCACAGCTACTGCTTCGCGCACGCTCTCGTGTTGTCGAAGTATGGATTCGATTTCGCCTAACTCGATGCGGAAGCCTCTGATCTTGACCTGCGTATCGCGCCGCCCCAAAAACTCGAGGTTGCCGTCCGCCAGATAACGGCCTAGATCGCCCGTCTGGTAAAGCCGCGCACCCGCGCGACGGCTGAACGGGTGCGGGACAAACTTTTCCGCGCTCAACGCTGGTTGGTTGACGTAACCGCGCGCTACCCCTATTCCGCCGATGTACAGTTCGCCTGTCACTCCCAATGGCACGGGCTGGCGACGTTCGTCGAGAACGTACAGCTCCATATTCGCAATTGGTTTTCCAATCGGGACGGTACTCAATACTGAACTTCCGCTGGGTACCTCGTAGACGCAGCAACCGACAACCGTTTCTGTTGGTCCATATTCGTTGATTACGCGGGTGTTGGACGCATGCGCTCGCCAGAAATTCAGCGTGTCGTCCCGGAGCATTTCGCCGCCGACGATGAAAGCACGCGTTCGTCCGGCCGCGTGCTCGGAAGGCAGCGTTTGTTCCAGCAACTCGAGGTGCGAAGGCGTGAGCTTCACGAGGCTTAGTTCATGCTCGGTTTGCAAGAGCGCTGCGAGCGCCGTAATGTCCCGTGATTCCGGCAACATCAACACACTGCTTCCGGCTGCCAGCGGTGCGAACAAGCTGGTGACGGTCAAGTCGAAGCCGAGCGGAGAATGCACGGGCGCACCTGTTCCTCCCGATATGGAGTAAGTTTTCACCGCCCAGCTAAGATAGTTGACAAGACCACGATGAGAAATCATGACGCCCTTCGGCGTGCCCGTGGAACCGGAGGTGTAGATGATGTAGGCAAGATTGTCGGGCACGGCACGTTGCCGCGGAGTCGACTCGGGGTGCCTGGCAATCTGCGCCCATTCTTTTTCCAAGTCGATCTTCTGCTCTTCAGCCACGCCGAACTCATGGTCCAGTCCAGGCTGCGTCAACAGTACCGAGACTCCTGCATCCGCGTACATCATGCGTAGACGCTCAACCGGATCGCGCGCGTCGAGCGGCACGTAGGCTGCACCCGCCTTGAGCACGCCCAGCAACGCCACCAACATCATCGTGGAGCGTTCCAACATGATGCCCACACGGCTCTCTGGTCCAACTCCGCGAGTGTGCAGGTAGTGCGCCAGTCTATTTGAGTCGCGGTTCAGTTCAGCGTAAGTGAGCGTCGTCACTCCATCACGCACGGCGATGGCTTCGGGTATAAGATCGACCTGCGCTTCGAACAGTTCGTGCAGGCAGCTTTCGTGCGGGTAAAGAGCAGCCGTTTGGTTCCCTTCTTCGACCAGGCGCTTTTGCTCTGAGGCACTCAGGATTCTTAACGCACCAACCTCGCCCTCAACATTGTCGATGGCGGCGGCGAGCAGGGTGCGGAAGCAACCAGCGACGTTTGCGATCGCAGACTCATCGTAACGGTTCGCGTCGTAGTGCAGCTCCGCGATCAGTTGGTTATCCCGCTGGACGCAACTGAGCTTGATACTGAATTGTTCGTCCAGAGTGTCTTGCCTGTGCAACGAGAAGGTAAGATCGCCAACGTGCTGCGTCGCAGGCCATTGCCGGTATGCAAATGCGATTGGACCAGAGTCAACGGCGCCTGCCCGTTCGTTTGTTACCGGAGGGATGAAATATTCCTGCCACGCGGAAGCGGCCTGCATTGACTGGTCCACCTGCTGCAACAACGCTTGAAACTTCAGCTCGCCATCGAGGCGACTATGCAGCGGAAGCCAACTCGCAAACAGACCCAAACCGTCACTTAGTTCCTCAAACTTCCGGCCTTCGAAATAAGTACTGACTACGACGTCCTGCAAGCCTGTCAGGCGGTAAAGCAGGACTTTCCAGCAGGCGAGCAGGAACACGGCTACGCCTGCCTGACATTTACTCGGTGCCTGGTCGAGCAGCTCTGCTTCAATCTCGAATTCGTAGCACGCGCTGCGGACTTCTGACGCCGCCTGTTTAGCAAGAGGCAAGATCACCGCGGTGGACGTGGAGATAGGTTGCGACTTCCAATGCTCCGCTCCGCTCCCTGCCTCATCCCGTTCTAATAGTTCGTTCTGCCACTCCGAGATTTGGACATACTGCACCGGTTCGTCACCGTCGTGAGCGTCGCCCAAAGCGTAATGCCTGCTGATTTCGTGTACGAGATTCGCCATCGTCAAATAGTCTGCGCTAAGCGCCGGCAGGCTAACGACGAGCAGATGCTTGTATCTCGAGTACCTGAAAAGGCACGTTCGCAGCGGCTCGGCGTAGACGGGCTGCGCGCGCTCTACTTGCCAAAATTCCTCGAACAGTTGCTGCTGCTCCTCGTGGCTTTGGTTCGATAGATTTCGTTCATACCAAAACACCTCTGCCTCTTCGGCGATCACCTGAATGGGAAACCTCAAGCCAGGCTGACGATAGTAAGAGGTGCGTAAAACTGAGTGACGCCGGGCGGCTTCGTATAACGCCTTCTTCAAAAGCTCCTGGTCGAGCTCCCCTTCGAGCAGGATGGCGCACAGCGCGCTGCGGTTGAAGACTTCCTCGCCTATCGAACAGAGTCGTTGTTGTTGTGGGGCCAGACGGTAGCCATCGATGACATTTAGCATGTAGTCCTCCGCTCTTACTTCGCAATGGCCTCATAACTCGACATGTCGCCCATCGCCACCAACATTCTTCGCTCACCTTCATAGCTGTTGCGCGCGTGGGCCGTCAGGATGTTGTCGAGCAGAATGATGTCGCCCGCGCGCCAGGGGAAGCAGACTTCCAGGCTCCGGTAGACAGCCAGAATTTCGTCCATCACCGAATCTTCAATCGACGAGCCGTCGCCGTAATAACAGTTGCGGGGGAAGTCCGCTTCCTTGAACATAGTCTCCACACTGTGGCGCACTTCGGCGTTCAGACACGAGATGTGCCAGTGCTGGGCCTGATTGAACCAGCTCATTGCGCCCGTCTGCGGGTGACGCAGAGCCGCCGTGCGGACGCAACGAGTGCGAAAGCCGCCGTCAGCTTTCCATTCAAAAGTAAAACCGTTCGCGCGGCAGTAGCGTTCGACATCCGCCTTACTGTTCGTTTGAAAAACCATCTGCCAGGTGAGGCCGATGCCCTCGTTGTAGTTGCGCAGGTACATGACTCCGTGCTTTTCAAACGTTGCTCTAATTTTCGGATCAATCAACTCGTAGACTTTGCGGCTATCGACGATGGGAGTCTCGCCTCCCCGCGTCGCGGGCTTCATACAGCCGAAAAGTATTTTGGTGGGCCACGTCTCGTTGAATGAGTTTTCGTTGTGCCAGAGCAGATGTTGGTCGGGCGGGTAGAAGACGGGCGTGTATACCTGCCCGTGCACCGTCTCTCTCGGATGTTCGCCGTTCTCGCTGTGGAGCTCGCGGCACACAACGCGCGCAAAACGCTCAAAGGCTTCCGGCGTCTCGACCGGAAATCCGCGGAAGAGAAGGGCGCCGTGCTCGAGTAATCCGGCCTCAACGGAATGCGCCCTGGCCCAGTCTGCCAGATCGACTCCTTCTACGAGTGGAGTGAAAACTAAAGGCGTCCGGCCTGTTGCATTCAGGAAACTTGTTCCGACCAGTTCGCCCTGCGACACGCTGATCGTTTTCGGCTTCAAATCTTTAAAGCTCTTTGGGATGTTTATTCCACTCTGTTGCTCCACTCAGCCACCTCTGTCTTTCTTTTTGGGTTTTGCTCACGCCCGCTTCGCAGGCTAAGAACTTAGCAGTGAGGTTTTCATGACACCGCGACGTGGACTTTCAACTCGTCCGCGAGCGTGCGATTTTCATAACTAGTCTGTTCGGACAGCTTCCCATCCTCCAGCTTGATGAGGCGGTCGGCGAGGTGAAAATAGCGATCGTCGTGGCTGATGACGAAGACGGTCTTACCCTTCGCTTTCAACTCCGGCAGCAGCTTGAGATAAAAAATGTCCTTGAAGTGTGGATCTTGATCGGCCGCCCACTCGTCGAACAGAAAGATGGGCCGATCTTCGAGATACGCCGTCAAAAGCGCGAGACGCTTGCGCTGCCCCTGCGATAGGTTGGTCGTCGAGAGTACGCCGTCGCGCACTTCGACCTTGTTGCTCAGGTGCAGCGCGCTCAAGTATTCGCTCGCCTGTCCGTCGAGCTTTAGCGCGTCCAGACCGAGCAGACGCTCAAAAAGATAGAAGTCCGAGAAGACGACGGAGAAGTGTTGCCGGTAGGCTTCACGAGTCTCGTCGGTAACGCGACGGCCGTCCAGGTAAAGCTCACCGTCTTCGGGAAGATAGAGTCCCGTGAGTAGCTTCGCCAGCGTCGTTTTGCCGCTGCCGTTACCGCCGACTAGAAAGACCATCTCACCTTCGTTCAAGCTCAGGTCGATAGGGCCCAACGTGAAGTGGCTATCATCATTTTCTCGCTGGTAAGTGTGCGTGATGCCGATTAGTTCGAGGCCGCGCCACGATGCCGCAGGCGGAAGCGGGGCAATCGTCGCGGTGTCCGCCGGTTGATTTGCAAGCGACAGTCTTAGCTCCTCGATCTTCTTGAGCGCTACGTTGGCGCGGCCAATACCCGGAAGCGAATTGATGATGACTTGCAGGGGCGTCATCATGTAAAGGAGCGCTAAGATATAGCCCGTCAGCGTTTCGACGCTGACTTGCCGGAACATCGGAAGCCCGAAGAGGATGAGCCCGATCACGACGAAAACCAGAACTTGTCCCCAACTCGCAGCGGCTGTATACGCTGTCAGCCCGGTCACGTTGTATCGTCGAAAAGCCTCCGCTGTGGGTTCGAACATGTCTTTGAGGAACGATTCACGGCGACCGTAATGAAGCTTGAGTTCTTTGATTCCTTCGGTCAGGGCGCGTAGGTGACTCATTAGTTCGTCTGACTCCTCACGCGCAAGTCGCAGATTTTTTTGAGCGTTAATAATCGGAAAGCGATACGAGAGGATGCCGATCACCATGAATCCCAGGACCATCAGTAGGAGCAACCATGAGAGCCAGCCCATGTAGATCAACGCCCAGATCACGACGGCGGTGTTAATGCTGATGACGGGAATGATTAGTAGCGAATTGGTGACGATGACGAGGTCGTCTGTAAAAGCCGTCAACAGTTTATGGGAGCCGAGATCTTCGAGATGGCGCAGCGGCGTGGCCAGAACCTGACGGCTTAGGTGCAGGCGAAGGTCAAAGAGCGCGCTTTGACCGAAGCGAGCGAGCAATGACTCGGAGATGAATCTGCTGACAGGCAGAACGATGCACAGTCCGACGAATCCCCACAGCAGTAGACCGGGTCCCCCACTTTGGTTTTGCAGCGCACTATTGATGACGGCGAGAAAGGCAATGCTGGAGGCGCCGCTGATGATGCCTGCAAGGAGCGCAAGCATGAACGTTTTGCGCGCACGTAGAAAGATAAACGAGATGAGTTTCATTGACGATCTCCAGGGACTTCTAATCGCAGCTCAACATCTCGAGTTGCTGTCCCATGATTTCAAGTTGATGACGGAGAATTAGTTCGACTGTCGAGGTAGCCGGAGCGACCGGCGTATCGAGTTGGCGGGGTACGCTTTGAGTGACTGGGTGGATAGCTGCTTCTTTCGAACTGCTGTGCTGCAAAGCAGTCTCGTTCTTTCCAGGCAAATCAATCCAGTGGCGTTGCCGTTCGAAAGAATAGGTTGGCAGTGGCAGGCGATAACGCCTCTCCTGGGCATGAAACTCATCCCACTTTACTTCGACGCCTGCGAGCCACAGCCGTCCCAATGCTCCAATCGTAGACTCGGCATCAGATGCCGGAGTGTGCTCCGGGCCCAGCGTTGCCACTACCTGGTGACGCGCTTTCATCAACGTGCTTTGCAGCCTTGCCAGGTTACTGAGCACGTGGCCTGGTCCAACTTCCAGCAACACGCCCTCATCCTGATTGACGAGCACAGCGAGGCCGTCGCTGAATCTCACGGTTTGCCGCAGATGTTGCGCCCAGTACTTCGCGCTTGTCGCCTGCGCGTCCGTGATCCAATTCCCAGTCAGGTTTGAAATGTAAGGTATTTGCGGTGCATGTAAGCTGATGCCACTAAATTCGTCTTCGAAGCGCAGCGTCGCCGGCTCCATCATCCCTGAATGAAAAGCGTGTGAGGTGCGCAACCGTTTGTACACGACGTTGCGCTGCTGCAACTCTGCCTCAAATGTCTCGACGTCCGTTTCTGCGCCGGATACTACAGTCTGCTTCGGCCCGTTGACTGCTGCGAGAGACAGCGCCCTGCCTGCCAGCAACTGCGCCACGCCGGCTTCTCCCAGGTTAAGCGCGAGCATAGCTCCGCGCGGCATCTCCTGCATCAAGCGGCCGCGCGCCGCCACTAACTGCAATGCGTCTTCCAGGCTCATCACGCCGGCCAGGCAGGCCGCGGTGTATTCGCCGATACTGTGTCCAATCATTGCCGACGGCTGGACCCCCCACCCCATCAGCAGTCGAGCCAGCGCGTACTCGACGACGAAGAGCGCGGGCTGCGCGATCGAGGTTTCATCGATCAGCCGCGCCGCCTCTTCCGCGTCACCTTGCGGGTAGAGCACCTCACGCAGGTCCAGGCTGAGCGGTTTGCGTAGTAACTCTGCGCAAGCGTCAACGTGATGACGAAACTGCGACTCGGTCCTATACAATCCAATCCCGAGGTTGACGTGCTGCGTGCCTTGTCCGGAAAACATGAACACTACGGGTTGCTTGCCGCTCTCAGTGGTGCTCGTAAAGACTTTCTCAGAATCGCGCCTCTCGAGCGCACTCACGGCGTCAGACAGGTTGCGACAGGCAACCACACGGCGACGATTGAAGACGCGCCTGCCAACCTGCAAGGTGTAGGCAACGTCCGCGAGATTGAGATCCGTATGCGTCTGTAGATGTCTCGCGAGATTACTCGTCGCGCGTTCGAGCGACGTCTCCGTCGCGGCTGACAAAGTTAATAGCTGCACCGGCCTAACGGTCTCGCCACTCAACATCTCCGGCGCTTCTTCGAGGATGACGTGGGCATTCGTGCCCCCGATGCCAAACGAACTGACACCCGCCCGCCGCGCGGTTCCGTTTCGTAGCCACGGCTGCAAGCGGGTGTTGACGAAGAACGGACTGGACTCGAAATCGATCTGCGGATTGGCCTCCCGGTAGTGCAAACTCGGCACCAACTCCTGGTGGCGTAGCATCAGCGCCGCCTTAATCAAGCCCGCCACTCCCGCCGCCGTGTCCAAATGCCCGATGTTGCTCTTCACCGAACCCAACCCACAATATTGCCGCTGCTCGGTCGTGCCGCGGTAGGCTTCGGTCAACGCTGCCACTTCAATCGGATCGCCCAGCGCCGTGGCCGTGCCATGTGCTTCCACATACCCGATACTGGCCGCACTGACCCCCGCCATCGCGAGCGCTTCACTGATCACGGCTGCTTGCCCCTGCACGCTCGGCGCCGTGTAGCCGATTTTCAGCGAACCGTCGTTATTGATTGCGGAGCCTCTAATCACCGCATAGATGCTGTCTCTGTCTGCGAGCGCATCGGCCAGGCGCTTCAGTAGCACTGCTCCTGCGCCGTTGCCGCCGACTGTCCCCTGAGCGGCGGCGTCGAACGGACGACACCGGCCATCGGGCGACGTGATGCCGCCATCGCGATAGAAGTAACCGCTCCGCTGTGGAACTTTGATAGTCACGCCGCCTGCGATCGCCATGTCACACTCGCCATTAAACAGGCTCTGGCAGGCGAGATGGATAGCGACGAGCGAAGTGGAACAAGAGGTTTGCACTGAAACGCTTGGCCCCTTCAAGTTCAGCTTGTAGGAAACCAAGGTCGATAGATGATCCTTATCGTTGCCGATACCGAGTTGATAAAGTCCGATCGATTTAACTAAGTCAGGACGCGAGATCAGACTAAACAGGTAAGAACTCATCGCCATTCCGGCGTAGACGCCTATCGATCCTTTGTAAGCTTGCGGGTCATAGCCGCCACTTTCCAACACTTGCCACGCACATTCGAGAAAGATGCGTTGCTGCGGGTCTGTGACCGAGGCTTCGCGTGGCGTGAATCCAAAGAAAGCGGCGTCGAATAGATCTGCGCCTTCGACGATGCCCTTCGCCTTGACGTAATTGGGTAGCTCGAGCGATGCGGTATCAATGCCGGATGAGGTCAACTCTTCGTTCGAAAAGTATGAAGTTGACGACACGCCCTCTCGCAGGTTGTGCCAGAATTCTTCAACGCTCTCCGCGCCTGGAAAGCGCGCCGCCATCCCGATGATGGCCACTCCGTTTGCATTGTCCGAAAGATCTTCTTCACTCTTCATGTTCTTCCCCCGTCTGTCCGCGTGGTCTATCGTGGCTGCCTGAGATTTTGTCGGCGTCTCATGGACTTGCGGGTCTCTGCGCGTCCAGTTCCCTGTTCGACCGATGATTCGCCCGCGGTGCCGGCAGTGAGATACTCAGCCAGGGAGTGCACGGTCGGGTACTTGAAGAGATCAACGAGGGGAAAATCCTGTTCGAGCATTCGCGTCAATTTCCCATGCACCTGCACGACAAGCAGTGAACGTCCGCCGAGGTCAAAGAAGTTGTGATGCACTCCGACCTGGTCCACTCCCAGCACTTCGCGCCAAACCTCCGCCACCATTGTTTCCAAAGGTGTGCTTGCCGCGACAAAATCTACGGTGGGCCGGGAAGCGATGGGCGCGGAGAGTGCCCGCGACACGTTCCACTCCTCGACCAGTTGCCGCTCGACTTCGTCCAGCACTCCTATCTCAGCAATTCGCTGCCCCGGATCGCTGACCACTTCTCCCAGTATCCGCTCGTAATGCTGCGCTACTTTTTCGATCCGCTCGGCGGTGTACAAGTCTGTGTTGTAGATCAGCGTTCCAACCAAGCGCGCCCCCGCCGCCTCCATCGACAGCGTCAAATCGAACTTCGCCGTCCGGTGCTCAGATCTCAACGCTTCCAACTGCACGTCACCTAACTTCAACGCCCCTCGCTCAGTCGAGTTCAGACTGAACAAGATCTGAAACAAGGGCGAATAGCTGAGACTGCGCGCCGGCTGCAACTCTTCGACCAGTCGCTCGAACGGCACATCCTGATGGGCATACGCTCCCAGCATCACTTCTCTGACTCGCCGCAACGCTCCACGGAAATCTTCTTTCACATTCAACTGCGTGCGCACCACGAGCGTATTGACGAAGAACCCAATCAACTCTTCCGTCTCCCGTCTGCCCCGTCCGGCGATCGTGGTCCCAACTACCACGTCGGGCTCAGAGCTGTAGCGCCACAGCAGAGTTTGAAAAGCGGCCAACAACGTCATAAACAGTGTCACGCCTTCTTTCCGGCTTAACTCCGTGAGTTGCTGTGACAATTCTTCCGAGAGACTAAAAGGGAGACTCTCACCCGCATAACGCTGCACGGGCGGACGCACCTTCTCAGTCGGCAACAGCAACAACGGCGGCGCACCAGCCAACTGCTCGCGCCAGTACGAGAGTTGTTCTTCCAGCGCCGCACCCTGCAACCACTCTCGCTGCCACACCGCGTAATCGGCATATTGAATCGGCAACTCCGCTAACGGTGATTCCTGTCCCTGGCGGTACGCTTCATAGAGCGCCATCATTTCTCTGATCAACACTCCTCTGGACCATCCGTCACTGACGATGTGGTGCATCACCGCTACCAGCACGTGCTCCTCTGCTCCAAGTCGCAGCAACGAGACGCGCAACAGCGGCCCGGTCGCAAGTGAGAACGGCGCTTGCGCCTGCGCGGCCGAGAGGCGCCGCGCTTCTCGCTCGCGTTCCTCCAGCGGTAACGCCGACAGATCCTCCACCGGCAGCGCCAGCGGCCCCGGCTCGTGGATCAGTTGCACCGGTTGCTCGTCGGCGATCGAGAAAGTCGTGCGCAGCACTTCGTGGCGCCGCACCATCTCCGTGAACGTCCGCTCTAAAGCTCCAACGTCGAGCGCACCGTGGAGTCGCACCGCCACCGGCACGTTATAGAAGGCGCTCTGCGGCTCGAGCTGCTGTAAGAACCATAGACGCTCCTGTGAGAACGAAAGCGGCAACGCTCCGGAACGCGCTGTGACGCGTATTGGAGGCACGGTCAGTGCACTGCCGGCTTCAGACTTGAGGATGACCTCGACACTATCAGCGAGCGCAGTGACCGTCGGAGATTCAAACAGTGTGCGCAACTGCAACTCCACGCCGAAGGCCTCACGGGCACGCGAGATGATTTGCGTGGCTAATAGCGAATGGCCCCCCAACTCAAAGAAGTTGTCCGTCACGCCTACCCTCTCGATACCTAGAACTTCACCCCAGATACCTGCCATCATCTCTTCCACCGGAGTCCGCGCGGCGACGTAAGTCTCAACACTCTCAGTTCCGCGTTCGGGCGCAGGCAAAGCGCGGCGGTCAATCTTCCCGTTGGGCGTCAATGGCAACTTATCAAGCGTGACGAACTGTGAAGGGATCATGTAGTCCGGCAACTGCTCAGCTAAATGCTGGCGCAGTTGGCCCAACCCAGGCAGGTGTTCGCCGGCGACGTAGGCGACCAGTCGTTTATCGCCGCTCTCATCGTCTATGACGACAACGACTGCTTCTTTTATCAGGGTGTCGCGACACAGCGCCGTTTCGATCTCTCCTAACTCGATCCGAAAACCCCTGATCTTCACTTGTTGATCTGCTCTGCCGAGGTATTCGAGCGTGCCACCCCGCTGATTGCGTGCGAGGTCGCCCGTGCGGTACATGCGGTCTCCGGCATTCTTGCCGAATGGATCTGCGATGAACCGCTCAGCCGTGAGAGCCGGCTGGTTCAAGTATCCGCGTGCCAGCCCCGCGCCTCCGACATACAGTTCGCCGGTAACGCCAAGCGGAACGGGTCGCATGTAATTGTCTAAAACGTAAAGCCGCAGGTCTGGGATCGGGGATCCAATAATGCTTCCTGAGTTTTTATAGAGGTCCGCGATTGAGAGCGAAAAGTAGGTAACATGTACAGTCGTTTCAGTGATGCCGTACATGTTGACGAGTTGCGGTTCCTGATCGCCGTGGCGGTCAAACCACGGTCGCAGGCTCTGAAATTCAAGTGCTTCGCCGCCAAAGATGACCAGTCGCAGGGCGAGATCACCATACAGTTCCGCAGCTTCTTCGACGGGAATCAGTTGACGAAAGCTCGAGGGAGTTTGATTGAGGACTGTGACTTTCTCTGTGCACAACAACCGGTAGAAATCGTCCGGCGCCCGGCTGATCCAGTAGGGGACGACCACCAGTTTTCCGCCATGGACCAATGCACCCCAAATCTCCCACACCGAGAAGTCGAAGGCGTAAGAGTGAAAGAAAGTCCACACATCATTTTCATCGAAGTTGAACGAGGCTTGCGTCGCGGCGAAGAGTCTTGAAGTATTGTGATGGGTCACGCCGACGCCCTTCGGTTGACCTGTAGAACCGGAGGTATAAATCACGTAGGCCAGGTTTCCGGTCTGCACGCCGCTGTCGATGTTTTCTTCGCTTTGTTTTGCGATCTCCTCGGCCTGTGTGTCCAGGTTGAATGTTTGAGCACTATGCGCGGGCAGGCTGTCTAACAAGGCCGTTTGCGTAACCAACACTTCAACGCTTGCGTTTTCCAACATGTAAGCAATGCGCTGCGGTGGATATTCAGGATCGATCGGGACATAAGCGCCGCCGGCCTTGAGGATGCCAAGCAGGGCGGCAATCATCGTAACAGAGCGTTCCATTAACACTCCGACACGCACTTCCGGCCCGACTCCCAGCTCCTGTAACAGGTGCGCAATCTGGTTTGCACGCGCGTTCAACTCACCATAGCTCATTTGCGCTTCGTCGTCCGTAACGGCAGTCGCCTCGGGCCTGCGCCGCGCTTGTGCTTCGATGGCAGTGTGTATGCACTCTAAGTTTTCATAAGCCTGAAAGGTGACGTTGTAGTCTTCAACAATCGAGTTCCGTTCTGCATCGGAGAGCAGTTCGAGGCGATCGATGGCGGCGCCGGGCGAAGCGATGGCGCTCTCAACGACACGCAGTAATTGTGTGGCGAGGGATTGAATGTCTACCGCTTCGAAGAGACTCGCGTCATAGTGAATAGTGCAGTGACTGCGATGGATTGAGAGTTTAAGTTTGAAGCGTTCGGAGTAGACGTACTCGCGCCACAGGCTAAACCGTAGACCGGCGGCAGCGTATTCCTCAGCAGCGGTGTCGAAATCGAAACAAACTGCGTAGTAATTCGGTGTATTGCCGTTTGCGGTATGGTCCCAACTGAAATATTCCTGCCACTCTGCGGCTTCGCGCACCTGCCACTCGCTTTCGAGGAGCA
Source organism: uncultured Acidobacteriota bacterium (assembly GCA_963708055.1). Taxonomy (GTDB): domain Bacteria; phylum Acidobacteriota; class Blastocatellia; order Pyrinomonadales; family Pyrinomonadaceae; genus PSRF01. The sequence continues at coordinate 7,323,791 of OY970193.1, forward strand.
AGTCGTCGAAGCGCATACCCTGGCTCAACTGCGCGTGCAACGGCAGGTACTTCGTCAACAGCCCGACAGCATTCTCCAGGCCGCCATGGCTGCGACCCTCGAAGGCCATGCCGGTAACCAGCTCGGCCTGTCCGGTGAGACGCCACACCAGCGTTTGCCAGCATGAGAGCCAGAAGGCTGCTGCAGAGACTTTACGACTCGCGGTCAGGGAGGCAATGAGTGTTTCCGTCCGTGCATCGAGTGCCACGTTGTAGGTTCGAGGCGAGAAGCTTTGCGTCTTTCCGCGGCGGCGTGATTCGAGCGGAAATTTCACGTCGAGGGGCAACGGCAATTCTCGCCGCTGCCAGTGCTGACGCCCGCTTTCCATCTCCACTGACTCAAGCAATTCATTCTGCCACTCTGATAAATCAGCGTACTGGAGCGGCTCTTCGTCTATCGAGCTTCCATACTGGCGGCTGAGCTCACGCACGACCTCTTTCATTCCGGCCCTGTCTATCGACATGGCCGAGAACGACAACATGAGCGCGTGCACATCGGTATCCAATTGCGCCAGCGTGACTCTGACTTGCCCCTTTGCTTCACCATCTTGTATGTCTCTCTCCAACAACGACAGGGCTTCGATTTCTTTCTCCTGTTGGAGGTGGTCCAGTTCGCGCAGATCACACGGCTCATTCCAGATGACGTGCGCCTCGCCAATAATCTGTACAGGCGACGTTGTGCCCGGCAATAGCTCGACGGTCGTGCGCAGAATCTCGTAGCGTTCGACGACGTCTGCCACTACACGCTGGAGCCGTACGGCATCGAGTGGGCCTTTAAGCCAGGCAACGCACTGAGCGGAATATGGCGCGGCGGCATCTGCCTGCTGCAACGTCCAGAGCCGCTGCTGCTGCGGCGACAGCCTGTAACCTTCGATAATGCTTTCAGACATGAATGTGTGTCTCTCTTCCGGAATGCCTTTTGAGGGATTAGTGATGATGAACTTGATGAATGCTTTGCGGGCTGTGCCGAATGGGGTCAGTACTACCTCGCGGACTTTTGGTCCAATCTCATTTGCCTGCGGTTGAGGCACCGCTGCGGGCAGCCCTGCGTTTGACCGTTTTGAATTTCTGAAGACTGGCTTCCTTCAATTCCCTCGCGCGCTGCATCTTTTCTTCACCGATAGCAGCTTCAATTTTTTCCTGCAGTACGCACAGCGTGGTCTCGGACGGGACGGCAGCGAGATCGGTTAGTAACGTCTCCATACGCTCGAGTAGTCCTTTGGCATTCGCGGGCGAGAAGACTTTGAGTTTGTAAATGAGGAGCAGCGACAGCGTATCGCCTGGCCCAACCATCAGCGTAACCGGATAGTTATTATTCTCAACGACCGTGTAGTCTCTAACCTCCACAGTCGATTTTTGTTGCCGCGCTGCCGTGTCAATCGGGTAGTTCTCAAACGTCAGCAGAGAGGTAAAAAGACTTTCACCCTTCGGAATCTCGCTCCAGTTCTGCACTTTTGCGAGCGGCGCATATTCGTACTGCCGCACTTCCAGCTGCTGGTCCTGCAACTCTCGCAGCCACGAGACGACGCTCGCCTCGGCGTCCATCCGCACGCGCACCGGCAGTGTGTTGATGAATAACCCGATCATTCTTTCCGCGCCATCGATGGTGGGCGGCCGTCCTGACATTACGGCCCCGAACACAACGTCTGCGCTGCCGCTATCAGCGGCGAGCAGCAACGACCACGCTCCCTGGACCACAGTGTTCAAGGTCAGTTGATGCCGGCGCGCAAAGTTGTGCAAATTCATCGTCGTATCACGGTTCAAAGTGACGTGTCGCTTATCGAAGTGCTCCTCTATCTCCGAGTGAGCTTCATTTAGCCCGCGCCCGGCGAAAGCTGTCGGACGTGTAAAACCCTTAAGACTCTGCTGCCAGAAAGACTTCGCCGCGTCCATGTCTTGTTGCTGAAGCCAGTTGATATATTCGCGGTACGGGCGGCGGCTTTCCAACGCCAGTTCCTGTCCGGCTTCATAGGCGCGATACAGGGCAAGGATCTGATTAAAGACTTGATGCTTCGCCCATCCGTCCATCAACAGGTGGTGATAGCTCCAGATAAGCTGGTGCACGTCGTCGCCAATCCGAACCAGCACCAGACGCATCAGTGGAGCTTTCGTCAGATCGAAGTTGTGATTGCGCTCCGCTTCCAGCAACGCTATCCATTGCGGCTCCTGCTCGGCCGGCGGCAACGCGCGCCAGTCGTGGTAAGCGAGCGGCAGTTTCACGTCGCGGCTAATCATCTGTAACGGCGACTGCAAATTTTTCCAGTGAAAGGACGTACGCAGTACCGGGTGCTCGTCAATCACGCGCTGCCACGAACGCTCGAAGGCGGCAACGTCCATCGGACCACGTAACGAACAACTCATCTGGCGAAAATAGATGTCCGATTCGGGAGCCAACAAACTGTGAAAGAACATGCCTTCCTGCATCGGCGACAGCCGGTACAAATCCTCGAGACGCGGCGCCTCGGGCAACGCCTTGAGTGCGATGAGAAACCTGTCAAGTTCATGCTGGTTCAATTGCGCCGCAGGAAAGTCAGACGGGATATAACTCGACGTTCCGGCAGATCGGGAAAGGTGAATCAGCGCGCGCAGCTCGGCGACGTATGAAGCCGCCAGCCGCTCGATCGTCTCGCGCTGATGAAGCTGCTCGCCATATACAAAACGAATTGACAAGCGCCCGTTCAAAACTCCAGCGGTGATCTCCAGGACGTGTTCGCGGCTACCGCCCGCACTGTGCGCTTCACCGGCCGACTCAGGCGCCATCATGAAGCCGGAGTTGCCGTTGAAAGACTGGTCCATCTGGCCGAGGTAGTTGAATTTGATTTCGGGACGCGCGGCGTCGCGTAACGGCTGCGTGATTTCATCGTCGTGGCGCAGCCAGCGCAGCAGCCCGTAGCCGATACCGCGTCTCGGGACACCGCGCAACTGTTCTTTGATTCGCAGCAACGCGGCGAGCCGGTTCTCATCGTCACCCGGAGACAGCCGCACAGGATAATGAATCGTGAACCAGCCGACCGTGCGCGTCACGTCCACGTCCGCTTCGATCTCTTCACGCCCGTGCCCTTCAAACTCCAACAGCAGCGCCGGCCCTCCGCTCCACGTGCGGACCGCCAATGCGAGTGCAGTTAAGAGCGCGTCGTTGATTTCTGTGCGATAGGCAACGGGAAGCTCTTTCAACAAAGCTTCCGTGTCGGCTTCATCGAGTTCCACTATGAGGTGCCGTGCAAAATCCCGGCTGTTGATGCCTGCGCTTATATCAAGCGGCAATCTCCCAAACGTGCGGCTTGTCGTGGCCAACCAGTAAGGAAGTTCCGCCGTTACCGTCTCTGACTGTGCATACTCATGCAGGCGATCAGCCCACTCTTTATAAGAACTCGTCTTGAGCGGTAGCTGGACTTTTTCGCCACGCTGCAACTGTTCACAGATGCTTTGCAAGTCCTCGAGCAGGATGCGCCACGAAACGCCATCCATCACGAGGTGATGCACTACAATCAGCAGCCTGTTTGCGCGCCCTTCGTCCAGCCTCCATAACACTACGCGCAGCAGCGGACCTGCGCTCAGGTTCAGGGTGCGTTGCGATCTCGACGCTTCAGCTTCAATCGCCAGACGTTGGGCCACTTCGTCAAGGCCCGACAGGTCTATCTCAGTGAATAGCGTGGCATCATCGGATGCAGAGTAGAACTGCCGCCAGCCGCCGTCTTGTGGTTTGAAGCGCAGGTGCAGGGTGTCGTGGTGTTCAAGCAGATGCGCAACGGCCTGCCGCAGCAGAGGCGCGTTCAATTCGTGCGGCACACGCAGGAGCAGCGACTGATTGAAGTGATTCTGGTCAACCAGGGCCTGTTCAAAAAACCAATGCTGAATCGGCGTCAGACGCGCTTCGCCACGTGCCGGGCCTTGCTCCGCGTGCGGCGCGCTCAGAGTAGTGGTGATAACGGAGGCGAGCTCAGCGATGGTCTGTGATTGAAAGAGTTGCTTCGGCGTCAGCAGGAAGCCTGCCTGCCGGGCTCTGGCGACGATCTGAATGCTGAGGATCGAGTCGCCGCCGTAAGCAAAGAAATTATCGTAAATCCCAACCCGCTCGACGCGCAGGACCTCCTGCCAGATGGCAGCGAGCGTGCGCTCGACTTCGGTTCCTGGCGCTACATAAGCCGGGCCATGCTCGTTCGCCGCTTCTTCCGGAGCAGGCAGCGCACAACGATCGATCTTGCCATTAGGCGTCAGCGGCAGTTGCTCGAGCATGATCACCGCGGAAGGCGCCATGTATTCTGGTAGATGCTCTTTGATGTGCTCCTGCAACTGGATCGCAGTTGGCGCGTTCCTCGACTTTCTTACTACGTAGGCCACGAGCCGCTTGAAGCCCGGCTTGTCTTCGCGCGCCACGACCACCGCTTCGTCGATCCCCGAGTGCCGCCTGAGCACCGTCTCGATTTCTCCAAGTTCGATACGGAAGCCCCGGACCTTGACCTGTTCATCGGCGCGCCCGACAAACTCTATTTGACCGTCAGGCCAGTATCGCGCCAAATCGCCCGTTCGGTAGAGACGTGCGTGCTCGTCGTGCGACGAAGGATGCGGCACAAATCGCTGGGCGGTCTCCGCCGGCTGATTGAGATAACCACGCGCCAACCCTGCGCCTCCGAGATAGAGTTCGCCAACAACTCCAATGGGCAGCGAGCGTAGACGTTCGTCAAAAATGTATGCTTCCGTATTAGCGATGGGGCGGCCAATCGGCGCCGTGGTTGGTGACACCCAGCTACTCCACGCAGCGCTCTCGATTTGATTGTTGATTAACGCGCCAACCGTCGTCTCCGTTGGGCCATAGTGGTTTAAGACACGACACGCTGGTTGCGCGCGCTCGATCCGATCGAGCAGTACAAGAGGCAATGCTTCGCCGCCAAGGATCAGAAATTTCCGTGGCAGCGCGTCGCTCGCTCGTTCTGCTGTCAATAGCGCGCTCAAATGCGAAGGAACGATCTTCAAGACGTCGATCGGATTTCGCGCCAGGTAATCGGCAAACAATTGCGCGTCAGTTGCGACTTCATAATTCAAAAGGTGCAGGCAGCCGCCGGAGAGCAACGACGGGAAGATGGCAGTGTTTCCCAAATCGGCGGAAAGGGTCGATACGCTGGCGAAATGCAGCGGCACTGTCGTCTGCGCGCAGCCCAACTCGCGGCACATAAATGTGGTGTAGTTGACGAGGCTGCGATGTGAGATAGCGACACCTTTGGGCGTACCGCTGGAACCGGAAGTATAAAGCACATAAACCAGATTTTGCGGTTTGGCGATCGGCTCTGGATCGGTTTTCGGCTCGCTCTCGATTCGTGCCCGATCGCTGTCGAGACAAATGATGTTGCCTTTGAAGTCAGACAACACAGCGCGAAATTTCTCCTGCGTAATCAACACCGGACTCTCAATCTCTGCGAGTTGAAGACGCAATCTCTCTTTCGGGTAATCCTCGCTCAGAGGCACGTATGCGCCGCCCGCTTTGATAATGCCCAGTATCGCGACCAATGATTCTGGCGAGCGTTCAAGGCAGAGGCCTACGCGTACATCCGCCGCCAGGCCCAGGCGCTGCAGCAGATGGGCCAACTGGTTTGCTCTGGCGTTGAGTTCAGCATAGGTGAGTTGCTGCGCGCCGCAGACAACGGCAACATTGTCGGGCGTTCGTTCCACCTGCTCCTCGAACAGGTGCTGGATACTTTTGTCTGCGGGATAGTCAGCCTGCGTCTGGTTGAAGTCGCGGCAGAGCCGTCGACTATCTTCCACGCTCATCAAGCTAAGTTCGCTAACGGTGGCTTCAGGCGTTTCAATCGTGCTGTCGAGCAACGCGGCGAAATGGCGTCCGAAGCGTTCAATCGTTTCCCTTTGATAGACGCTCGCGTCGTAATGCAGCTCCGCACGCAATAAGTCACGATGGCGTTCGCAACTCAGCTTGATCTTGAAACGCTCTGTACACGCATATTGATCCTCGATGCTGAACTGGACTCCGCCTGCGTGATACGGCAAACTTTCCGGCCCATACTCGAAACCGATTGACAGAAGTTCGCCGCCGCCATCGATATCTGCCGAAGCATCGGCTGCAAAATACTCCTGCCACGCGGAGTTGTTACGCCTGACCTCTTCAATCTGGAGAACAAGATCAGAGAAGCGCAATCCAGGCTCCGTCCTGACACTGAGCGGCAACCACTTGGCATACAATCCCACTGCTTCCGCTAACTCCTCGTACTTCCGCCCGCTCACCGCTTCCCCGATCACCAACTCCGGCGCCCCGCTCAGGCGCCATAACAACACCTGCCAGCAGCCCAGCAGCCAGCCCGCCGCCGTGCTGCCATGCTGCGCCGCCAACTCGCTCAATCCGCCGCCGTCTCTGCTTTCCATTCGCACCCACGCCGGATTAAAACTCGCCCGTTGCCCTTCCCCGCCACCTTCAAACGGCAGCGTCACCGCCACCACTTTTTCCTGCTGCCGGCTCCAATACTGCCGGCCCGCTGTCGCGTCCTCGTCCCCGCTCTCCAGCAGTTCGTTTTGCCAGTTGGCGAAGTCTGCATACTGCATGGGCTGCCCCGACCTGGCTGGCCCCGCTTCGTAGCAAGCGGCCAACTCCGCCACCAGAAGGCGCAGCGTCTCGCGATCGCCGCACAGTGCCATCAGGCTCAATTCCAAGCGCGCCCGTTGTGCTCCCAGTCCCACCAGGTGCGCCCGCAACACCGGCCCCGAACGCCAGTCTTCCTGCCATGGCTGCTGCTCGCTCCGGCTCAACTCCTCCGACTCACTCTCGCGCCACCCATACGCGCCCTGCTCGGCAATCACCTGCAGCGGATACTTCAACCCCGCACGCTGCTGAAAACTGGTGCGCAAAGCTTCATGCCGGGCCACTACTTGTCCCAGCGCTTGCCGCAGTCTCCCGCGCTCCAGTGCTCCTTCCAGCAGCACCGACGCGTACACACCGTAGGCCCCACTCTGTTGTTGCAACCGCCACACTCGCTGCTGTTGCGGCGATACTTCATAGCCTTCCAGCACTTCCATCACACTCTTACTCATATTCCTGCGCTCTCTTTGTTATTCGTTTCCTGCAACACTTGAGCAGAGAGCATCTCACCCATCGCTACCACCACGCGGCGCTCGCCCGCGTACGCTCGCCTTCCATGCGCTGTCAGCATGTTGTCCAACAACAGCACGTCTCCCACCTGCCATCCGAAACTCACCGCTTCCTCTTCATATACCCGCAACACCTCTCGCATCACTTCGTCCTCGATGCGACCTCCGTCTCCGTAATAGACGTTGCGCGGCAAACCTTCTTCGCCAAATAACTTCAGCAACGACTCGCGCACTTCCTGCTTCAGGAACGACACGTGATGCGCCTGCACTTGATTGAACATCACCATTTCACCTGTCCCCGGATGTCGCGCTACCGCCTGCGTCACCTTCTTCGTTCGTAATCCACCATCAGCCAGCCATTCGCATTCAAGACCCATCTCATCGCATTGCCGTTCGACCTCCGCTTGCTCCGCGGTGCGGAAGAACTCCTGCCAACTCACATCGAGTCCCTCAGTGAAGTTGCGCACGTACATCAACCCGCGACGAGCGAAATCGTCGCGCACCGCCGCCGAGAGTCGCCGGTAAACTCCGCGGCCATCGACGATGGGAGTTTCCCCGCCGTGCGCTGGAGCAGTCAGACAGCAGAACATGATCTTCATGGGCCAGCAGTGCATGTGAGAGCTTTCGTTATGAAAGAGGATGGGCTGGTCTGCCGGATAAGGCGTGGAGGCGTAGACGCGGCCACTTATTTCCTGGCGCGGGAGGTCGCCGTATTCCGTGTAGAGGTCGGGACAGACGGCGTTGGCGAAGCGTTCAAAGAGCGCCGGAGAATGTAACTGGAATCCGCGGAAGAGTAGTGCTCCATGGCGTGCAAGCAGCGAGTCGACCTGGGCCCGCTCTCCCTTCACCCATTCCACAATGTCAGCGTGTTGAGCATCGGGTTCGATCACGAGGGGAAACTCTCCGCTCGGCAAGTAGCCGATTTTCACCGGGCTGACCTGTCTTAAATCCACCGCTGCTCGTCTGCCACTCTTTAGCCTGTTGAGCTTGCTCTCGTCACGTTTTTGCTTCTCTTCTCTCTCCTGTTCCTGCTCTTCCGTTGTCAGCAGTTCGAGGTTATTGAGGTGTGTGTCAGGCTGCGCGAGCGCATGGCCCAGCAGCGTTTCCCACTGGCGCATCATCCGTTCAATCGTCGAGCCATCGAACAAGTCGGTGCGATACCGGCAGACGCCGGCCAGACCCTGCTGCGTCTCGGAAACGAAGATGCCGATATCGAACTTTGAAGTCGGGTTATCGAACTCGAGCGGACTGAGCGATAGGTTGGTCAGTTGCAGTGCCGAGGCCGGTGCGTTCTGTACCACGAACAGCACTTGAAACAATGGCGTGTGACTAAGATTCCGCTCCGGTCTAAGCACGCTGACAAGCTTATCGAACGGCAAATCCTGATGGGCATAAGCACCGAGCGTGACCTCTCTGACGCGGCCCAGCAATTCACTGAAAGTCGGATTGCCGCTTAAGTCCGTGCGCAGTGCTAACTGGTTGATGAAGAAACCAATCAGGTTCTCGGTCTCTACTCGATTCCGATTCGCGATGTCGGTACCAACGATCAGATCGTTTTGCCCGGTATACTTCTGCAGTAAGACTTGAAACGACGCCAGCAAAGTCATGAACGGCGTGACGCTTGCGCGGCGGCTTAATTGTTTGAGCGACTTCAGCAGCTCCGGCGCGAGCCTGAACGAGTACACGGCGCCCCGAGAACTTTGAATGGTGGGACGAGGCCTGTCTGTCGGCAGTTGGACCACTGGCAATTTGCCACCCAACTTCTGCTTCCAGTATGAGAGGTGTGCATCGAGAACGTCGCCGCTTAGCCACTCTCTCTGCCACATAGCGTAGTCGGCGTACTGAATAGGCAGCGCGGGTAGCGGCGAAGGTCTTCCGTTAACGAACGCTTCGTAGAGCGTCGCGACTTCTCTGACCAGCACGCTGCGAGACCAGGCGTCGCTGATGATGTGATGCATCGTGTAGACAAGTACATGCTCTTCTTCGGAGAGTCGCAGCAGCGTGACGCGAAACACAGGGCCTTGTGTCAGGTCGAACGGAACTTTCGTCTCTTCGTTCGTCAACCGTCGCACCTCTGCTTCAAGGTCCTCTTCCGGCAGCCCACTCAAATCCATGGGCGCCAGCCGCAGCGTTAGATCCGGCGCAATGACTTGCGACGATTCGCTTTCTGCTGCGGCAAAAGTGGTGCGCAATACCTCGTGCCGTCGCGCAATTTCGTTGAGACAACTTTCCAACGCGGAGACACTCAGTTGACCTTTAAGACGCACGGCTCCGCTGATGTTGTAAGCGGGACTGTCGGGCTCCAACTGGTGCAGAAACCAGAGCCTCTGTTGCGCGAACGACAGTGGCAACTCGCCGTCGCGCGAAACCGGCTTGATCGGCGGAGCTGGTAATTCGTCGTCAGCTTGCAAGGCAGCCTCGACGCGGATCGCAATGCCTTCGATGGTCGGTGTCTCGAATAAAGCCCGTAAGGGCACTTCGGCTTGAAAAGCCTCTCGTATGCGCGACATGACTTGCGTTGCCAGCAGCGAGTGGCCTCCCAACTCGAAGAAGTTGTCTTTGATACTGATGCGCTCGACGCCAAGCACCTCGCTCCAGATGCCTGCCAGCACTTCCTGTGTGGCATTGCGTGGCGCGGTGTAGTTGCGTTTGAGTTGTTGCTGCCGTGCTTCTTCGAGACTCGGCAAGGCGGCGTGATTGACCTTCCCGTTGAGCGTCAGAGGAAGCTTCTTGAGATGCACGAAGACGTTCGGAATAGTCTCCTCAATGACGCTTTCCAACAGGAAGCTGCGCAGGATGGTTACGTCAATCTCTTGACGCGCGACGTAGTAGGCGATCAGCACGTCGTTGCCACGCGCATCCCTGCGCGTGACGATGATGCTGTCTCTGATCTGAGGATGCTGATTGAGCGCGCTGCGAATCTCGCCCAGTTCGACGCGGAAGCCGTGAAACTTTACCTGGTCGTCCACGCGTCCCAAAAATTCGATGACGCCTTCAGGCAGCCAGCGAGCCATGTCGCCCGTCCGGTATAAACGTGCGCCCGGTTCCGTGCTGAACGGATCTGGGATGAATCTCTCCACCGTTAAATCGGGACGGTTGATGTAACCGCGCGCCAACCCAACGCCGCCGATATAAAGCTCGCCCGGCACCTTGATCGGAGCGGGTTGGAGAGACTCGTCGAGAACGTAGGCTTGCATATTCGCAATCGGGCGACCGAGCGGAACTGTGCCGAAGGAATGGGCGCTCTGTCCCTTCTCCAACGGGTAAGTAAGCACTCCAACAGTTGTCTCGGTTGGACCATAGTGGTTCATCACGAGGCATTCGGGAGCTAACTCTTCGACCTTCTCGATTAAGTCCCAGGGCGAAGCCTCGCCGCCGAGAATGAGACGCTTACGCGGCAGAACCCGCGCCGCATTGGTCGCACCCAACAAAGCCGCGAGATGCGAGGGAACGATCTTCAAGCAATCGATCTGGTGCCGGCTGAAATAGTCGGCGATCGCTTCGGGGTCGGAAGCGCGTTCCTGCGAAATTACGTGCAGGCTTCCACCCAGACAGAGCGATGGAAAGATGACTGTATTGCCAAGGTCTGCCGAGAAGGTGGAGACGGTGGCGAAGCTTCCGCCCGCAGGAAGGGCAAGACGTTCTTGAACGCTCGTTGTGTAGTTGAGAATCTGCCTGTGTCCAACGGCGACGCCTTTGGGCTTGCCGGTCGAACCGGAAGTGAATATCACGTAGGCGATATTGTCGAGCTGCACGCCGGCATCCAGCTCGTCGCTGCTTTCTCGCGAGATAGCTTCTCGCTCGCTGTCCATACAGACGACGCGTCCGTTATAACCTGCGAAATCTTTGAACAGTTTCTGCTGTGTGAGTAGTACGTGCGCGTCCGACTCTTGCAGCATGTAATCCAGCCGCTGCTTCGGGTAGTTAGGGTCGAGTGGGACATAGGCGCCGCCTGCTTTGAGAATGGCAAGCAGTCCGACAATTATCTCCACGGAACGATCGAGCATTAGCCCAACGCGGACTTCCGGCCCCACTCCGATCCCGCGCAGGTAGCGGGCCAACTGGTTCGTTCGACAACTCAACTCCGCATAACTGATCTGCTCGCTTTCATAAACGACAGCCACCGCTTCCGGTGTGCGCTGCGCCTGGGCCTCAATCAACTCCTGCACGCACTGGGCGTGTGCGAACTCTTCGTTCGTGCGATTAAACTCTTCGACTACCAATTGACGTTCTACAGTGCTCAGTATATTCAGACGGCTAATTACGCCTTCAGGATCCGCAACGGTACTTTCGATGAGCTGCGACAACTGAGTTGCGAGCCGGCGGATGTCCGCGAGGTCAAAGTAGGCTTCATCGAAATGGATTTCGAGATGTAGAGCCTCCGCCTGGCGTGAGACAGAGAGCTTGAGCTTGAAGGGTTCGATGCAAGCATACTGCTCCTGAATGTGGAAACGAACGCCGCCCGCTTCCACCGGAGCCGTTTCATTTTCATATTCAAACAGCACACCCGCTTCCGGCGCGCTCATGTCGCCGCTCTGCGGCAGCGTGAAATACTCTTCCCACTGGCGTGCTGCACCCCTGACCTCTTCAATTTGGAGGACCAGATCAGAGAAGCGCAATCCAGGCTCCGTCCTGACACTGAGCGGCAACCACTTGGCATACAATCCCACTGCTTCCGCTAACTCCTCGTACTTCCGCCCGCTCACCGCTTCCCCGATCACCAACTCCGGCGCCCCGCTCAGGCGCCATAACAACACCTGCCAGCAGCCCAGCAGCCAGCCCGCCGCCGTACTGCCATGCTGCGCCGCCAACTCGCTCAACCCGCCGCCGTCTCTGCTTGCCATTCGCACCCACGCTGGATTAAAACTCGCCCGTTGCCCTTCCCCGCCACCTTCAAACGGCAGCGTCACCGCCACCACTTTTTCCTGCTGCCGGCTCCAATACTGCCGGCCCGCTGTCGCGTCCTCGTCCCCGCTCTCCAGCAGTTCGTTTTGCCAGTTGGCGAAGTCTGCATACTGCATGGGCTGCCCCGACCTGACCGGTCCTGCTTCGTAGCAAGCGGCCAACTCCGCCACCAAAAGGCGCAGCGTCTCGCGATCGCCGCACAGTGCCATCAGGCTCAATTCCAAGCGCGCCCGTTGTGCTCCCAGTCTCACCAGATGCGCCCGCAACACCGGCCCCGAACGCCAGTCTTCCTGCCGTGGCTGCTGCTCGCTCCGGCTCAACTCCTCCGACTCACTCTCGCGCCACCCATACTCGCCCTGCTCGGCAATCACCTGCAGCGGATACTTCAACCCCGCACGCTGCTGAAAACTGGTGCGCAAAGCTTCATGCCGGGCCACTACTTGCCCCAGCGCTTGCCGCAGTCTCCCGCGCTCCAGTGCTCCTTCCAGCAGCACCGACGCGTACACACCGTAGGCCCCACTCTGTTGTTGCAACCGCCACACTCGCTTCTGTTGCGGCGATACTTCATAGCCTTCCAGCACTTCCATCACACTCTTACTCATATTCCTGCGCTCTCTTTGTTTTTCACTTCGGACTGGTTGTGTTCCGCGGCTGTCTTAAACCGCCGCTGCTCGTCTGCCACTCTTTAGCCTGTTGAGCTTGCTCTCTTCGCGTCTTCGCTTCTCTTCTCTCCCCTGTTCCTGCTCTTCCGCTGTCAAGAGCTCAAGGTTGTTGAGGCGTGTGTCGGGCTGCGACAGCGCATGGCCCAGCAGCGTCTGCCACTCGTGCGTCATCCGTTCAATCGTCGAGCCATCGAACAAGTCTGTGCTGTATCGCCACAGGCCTAGCAAAACTTCTCCCGTCTCCACGATCATGAGAATCAAATCGAACTTTGAACTCGGGTCAGCGAACTCGAGCGGGCTGAGCGATAGGTTGGTCAGTTGCAGCGCCGAGACGGGTGCGTTCTGTACCACGAACAGCACCTGAAATAATGGCGTGTGGCTCAAACTGCGTTCCGGCTGTAATTCCTCGACCAACTTGTCGAAGGGCAGATCCTGATGGGCATAAGCACCGAGCGTGACTTCCCTGACACGGCCCAGCAATTCACTGAAAGTCGGATTGCCGCTTAAGTCTGTGCGCAGTGCTAACTGGTTGACGAAGAATCCAATCAGGTTCTCGGTCTCTACTCGATTCCGATTGGCGATATCAGTGCCGACGATCAGATCGTTTTGCCCGGTGTACTTCTGCAGTAAGACTTGAAACGACGCCAGCAAAGTCATGAACGGCGTCACGCCTTCTTTCCGGCTCACCTCTTTGAGGGTGCTTGCCAGCGGCTGCGGGAGCACAAAGCTATGCGTCTCACCATCATATCTACGCGCTGCTGTTCGGATCTTTTCAGTCGGCAACTGCAACAACGGCGGCGCACCAGCCAACTGCTCGCGCCAGTACGAGAGTTGTTCTTCCAGCGCCGCACCCTGCAACCACTCTCGCTGCCACACCGCGTAATCGGCATATTGAATCGGCAACTCCGCTAACGGTGATTCCTGTCCCTGGCGGTACGCTTCATAGAGCGCCATCATTTCTCTGACCAATACCCCTCTGGACCATCCGTCACTGACGATGTGGTGCATCACCGCTACCAGCACGTGCTCCTCTGCTCCGAGTCGCAGCAACGAGACGCGCAACAGCGGCCCGGTCGCCAGTGAGAACGGCGCTTGCGCCTGCGCGGCCGAGAGGCGCCGCGCTTCTCGCTCGCGTTCCTCCAGCGGTAACGCCGACAGATCCTCCACCGGCAGCGCCAGCGGTCCCGGCTCGTGGATCAGTTGCACCGGTTGCTCGTCGGCGATCGAGAAAGTCGTGCGCAGCACTTCGTGGCGCCGCACCATCTCCGTGAACGTCCGCTCTAAAGCTCCAACGTCGAGCGGCCCGCTCAAACGCACTGCGGCGGTCATGTTGTAGGCTGCGCTCTGCGGCTCCATCTGCTGTAAGAACCATAAGCGTTGCTGCGCGAATGAGAGTGGCAGCGAGCGATTGCGCAGCACGGGTTTGATGGGAGGAGACGACTCGGATTCGCTCGCCTTCAGTGCTTCGTCCACACTTGCAGCGACGCCTTCCACCGTGGGCCACTCAAACAGGCGGCGCAGCGGAATTTCGACCTTGAAGATGGCACGCACGCGCGCGAGCAGTTGCGTGGCCAACAGCGAATGTCCGCCCAATTCGAAGAAATTGTCTTTGATGCTAATACGATTGACGCCGAGTACGTCGCCCCACAAACCGGACAGCACTTCTTCTACCGGGTTGCGCGGCGCCACGTATGCGGAAAGTTCTCTCACCGCGGGAGCTGGTAGTGCACGCCGGTCGATCTTTCCGCTGAACGTCCGGGGCAGAGACTCCATTAGTACATAGGCTGTTGGAACCATGTACTCAGGCAACAGTCTCAATAGATACTCACGTAGTTGCTTCGCCTCCGTTCCCTCCTCACTCACAACGTAAGCGCATAGATACTTGTTGCCGTCCGTACCTTCGAGGTCAACGATGACCACGTCACGTATCGCCTCGTGCCCGCGTAGCGCCTCCTGAATTTCGTCCAGTTCCACCCGTGCGCCGCGCACTTTGACTTGATTATCCTGACGACCGAGAAACTCGAAGTTTCCGTCTCCCAGCACGCGTCCGAGGTCGCCCGTTTTGTAGACCAGGTCTTCGAGACTTTGTCCGAACGGGTTCGGGACGAAGACCTCTCGAGTCAACTCCGGACGTTGCCAGTAACCGTGCGTGCGATAAGGTGTGCGGATATAGATTTCGCCGACCGAACCCGGTCTGCACGCGCCTCCTTTTGCATCGACCACGAGAGCACGCGCGCCTTCCATCGGCTTGCCAATGGGAATCCGGCGCTGCTGACTGTCAGAGGCCTGTACCAGATAGAAGAACTTCGTCATCGTGGTCTCGGTTGGCCCATAAAGGTTGATTAACTGTACCCGCTCGCCGAAGACATCCACCCAACGGGCGACGTCGGAAGGCAGCAGCGGCTCACCGGAGAGCAAAACGTAGCGAAGCGCGGCAAACTGTTCCGAACGAAGCCCCGTGTTAACGAGGGAGCGAAACAGGGATGGAACGCAGTGAATAAGATTGATCCTCTCCCGATCGATCCAATCAATCAGGCTGCGCGAATCGAGGATGGCGTCGCGGCTTTCAGGAACACAGACCGTGCCGCCCGTACACAACGGCGTGAAAACATCGCGCAGGAAGGCATCGAAGGCGGGGCTTGTTAACTGACTTACGCGCACGCCTGCCTCAATACCGCAGGTCTTGACTTCCCAGCGTATGAAATGGTCGATGGCTTTCAGGCGTCCGACGATGCCCTTGGGTCTGCCGGTTGAGCCGGACGTGAAATAGATGTAGCAGGGATCGTCCGGGTCTGACGCGATCTGCACCTGAGCAGTGTTTGAATAGCCTGCGAACTCGTCGAGACAGATCACACGCGACGCCGCGGTCCCGCCAATTCGTCCGCGGAGTTCGGATTCGGTGATGAACCAGAGAGGTGAAACTTCTTCAATCAGGGTCTGGAGCCTGTGGTCCGGTGTCGCCGTGTCGAGCGGCACGAAGATGCAGCCGGCCTTGAGGCAGGCAATGATCGCTGTGATAACGTTGAGGGGACTCTGTGCGAAGACAGCGACGACAGAACCTTTAGGGGTGCCTTCGCTAATAAGGAAGTTGGCAAGCGCGTTGGCGCTCTCGCTCAACTCGCGATACGAAACGTGCCGGCCGCGAAATTCGAGGGCCGTTGAATCGCTATAGTTCTCCGCCGTATAAGCGAATAGCTCTTGAATGTTGCCGTTCTTCATAAGTTCGTTTTGCTCACTTTTAAAGTGCCTGCCAGCCTTGCGCGCCCACGAGGATGTTGTTCATGTATTCCTGCTGCATGAGGTTCTTTTCACGCTCCGGAACTGAAGCGATCTCGAGCGTCAGCAGCTTGTGCGCCTGCGTCATGAAGGATTTGAATCCGTCCATGCTGACGCCACGCCCGAGGAGATAGGGAATGGTCCAAAAATCGAACGACCACTGAGGCAGCCAGACCGATTCGGTAATAGATAGAAACATGCGGTCGATGTGGTCCATCGCCGCCAGACTGTCCATCGTCCGGTGACTCCAGACGAAACCTTCGCCGTTGATGTCGTATTTCTCGCGTTCGTTCTGAATCGGTGTGCCCGGCTCGCAATACCACGTCTGCACGCGGTAGTAATCCGGCTTTTCGGTCCTGATAAAGTCGATGGTCTCCTCCACAGTCTTATCTGTCTCGCCGGGGAAGCCGACGATGAACGAACCGAAAGTCATGATGCCGTGGCGGCGCAGCATTTCAATGCCCTTCGCGTACTTCTCGATAGTCGCGGCCTTGTTCATGTTTTGCAGTATGGTCGGCGATCCTGACTCGATGCCGAGGAAGACGCCTTTGCAGCCGCTCTCAGCCATTAACTCGACGGCTTCTTCGTCCGAGTTGCTGCAACGGAAGTAGGAGTACCAGTTGAACGGATACTTCTTCTTGATCATCAGCCGGCAAATGTCCTTGAAACGCGGGAAAGGGACGTTGAAAGTGTCATCGATGAAGACGACGTTCTTCACGTTAGAGAGCTCGTACATCGAGTCGAGTTCCCTTTCGATCACATCGAGGCTCGCCAGGGTCAGCGCGCCCGCGCGCGCAGGGTAATTGCAGAACGAGCACTTGAAGGCGCAACTACGCGCCGTTCGCGTCTGAATTGTCGCGCCCAACTCTTCTCCAGGGAACGTGCCCCAGTTGATGAAATTCTCATCCAGCGAATTATTCTCCGCGACAGTTTTGGTGCGGTGCAGTTTTCCGTCCGCGATGTAGGCGAGGTTCGGCACAGCGCTCAAATCACCACCCTGCCTGACGCATTCGACGATTTGCGCGAGCGTTTCTTCGCCCTGCCCTTCGACGACATAGATGTCCGCACCCATATCATCGAGCGCAGCCTTCAAGTCTTCACCGCGTGAGTTCTTAATGTGGTTCGTTACGAGAGGACCACCGACCACGATTTTTACCTTACTGTTGTGCTCGCGGATAAACTCGACCATCTCGTTGACAGGTAGATTGACGACGTAGAACGTCGTCGTGATGGCCACGCACGCGGGGTCCTGGGCGAGATAGGCGATGAGTTTCTCCTTCTCGTATTGAAAGAGATTGACGTATTTCGCGTTGTAGCCTCTCTTGCACAGGAAGCTCGTGAGATAGACGGCTCCGAGGTTCGGAATGTCGCCGGATTTGAATTCGTCCCGCGGACTCCAGACGCCGTTCTCGCCACGCGCCTTGCTCATCGCGAGGTTCATCAAACCCACGTAGTCCAATTTCCGGCCGTTTACGTTGACGAAACTGAACTTCAGATCGCGGTATGCTTCCGTGTCCTCACCGTAATTTCTGAGGAAGCTCTCATAACGCTCGAAAGGGACTTCGTTGTAGCCGATGATTACGCAGTCTAGTTGTCCATTATTGTTATTCATTTATTGCTCCTGATTTCTATGAGTTGATAATTGCGCTTCACACTGGGTGAACTCGACGGCGAATTTCCGCAAAAGGCCCGGGTTTTCGCGAGCCAACGCTTGCCCGATGATGGTTAGGGGATCGACGCAGTGAGACCGTTCGCACACGCAGGCGGGATGCGCGAGGTGTTTTGCAAGAAGGTGTATCTCCGTGCAACCGGCGATGAATGAGTTCACCTCGTACTTCGCCAGGAGAGCTTCGAGAAACGGCATCAACTCGTTTGGGTTCTGATTCTGCTTGAGGCCGTAGATCAATTTGTGAATGGCGTTTTGATCTCTGGCCCCTGGAAGCACGAGGTACTTCCGCAGGGACTGCCACTGCTCGTGCCGCTGAAATATTTCCAGCCGGCGCGTCCCATTCGTGCAAACGAGGAGGTGTTTCTTCCGGCTGCGCGCGACTGCTTCAAAGATCACATCCAGCAGCGAGCGAACTCGCACTCTTAGGTGCGATGGCAGGCGCGGCAACAAATGATGCATCGTGATGCAGCAGATAACGATTTTCGTGGCGCCCATCTCGCACAACTGTTCGAGCCCCGTGACCAACCGTGACAACATGAGGTCGTCTTCACCACGCAGAAAAGCTTGCGTCCGATCGGGGAAGGATGGGTCGGAGTACATCACCACGGCGGGCGCGCTCTGTTCGCTCACGCCTATGCTGCACTCGTAAATTGTTTTCAGAAACTCCGCGGAGGCCAACGGGCCGAGGCCCCCGACTATACCGAGGAGGTTCGTCTTAGCTTCTTCTGTCATAGCTTGCCTGTCTGGTCAGTTGAAATTCGGCATTGAGAATGTTTCGAGAAACACGCCAAAGGTAAGGACAATCATGAGCAGGTCGCTTTCGAGATGCGGATTCAGTGTTGCGCCGGCGCGCGAGTATTGCGTCTTGAGCCGCTCGACTAAATCCTCGTTGAAGTAGCCCTGCCGTTTGATCCGCTCGTAAGAGAGCAGGTCGTTAATCCATTCGATGTTCTGTTGCAGCAGATAGGGACTGCCTGGGGCGCGAAACCCAAACTTCTCGCGGTTGATAATTCGCTCCGGGACCAGGTCTCTCGCGACCTTTTTGAGGATGTACTTTTCCGTGAAACCATTTAGCTTCAAGTCCGGCGGGATCGTCCGCGCAAACTCCACCAGGTCGACGTCGAGAAATGGATAGCGTGCCTCGACGGAGTTGGCGAGCGCCATGCGGTCTCCGTGTTCGGAGAGCAGATGATCTGAGAGACGAAGCTTGACGTCGAGGTAAGACCTCCGGTGGATGACGTGTCTGCCACGCAACCGGGCCTTATGGACCAGCCCGAAGTTGAGACATTCAAAATCGTCGAAACGCGCGTTGACTTGTGCCGAATAAAGCGCGCCTTTCACCTCGCGCAACGGGTACTGATCCACCTCGTAAAAGAAATCTTTGTCACCCCATAACCGCTCTCTCAATTCACCTTCGAGAAGCGTTTCGTAGTCATCCCTTTTTTCGTTTCGCAGACCGAGTTGATCGAAGCGGTAGCCGATGTAGCCGGCAAACAGTTCGTCGGCTCCTTCCCCTGCCAGCACCACTTTGATTCCGGACTTCTTGGCGCTCGCGGAAAGCGCCAGAGAACAAGTATTGAAAGTTTCTTTTACCGGGCATTCGCAGTGATAAATCATGTCTCGCAATCGCTCGGAGATTTGTGACCAGTCGAACGCGATTTCGTGATGTACCGACTCTACGTGATCAGCCATCATGCGCTGGTAAACTGACTCGCATATCTCTTTATCCGCGAAGCTGATTGAAAACGACTGGCGCTCTTCACCGTTGGATACCTGCCGGATAAGCGCTGCTATCAGCGACGAATCCATGCCGCCACTAAGGTAAAAACCGACCGGCACGTCCGCATGCAACCGGTACTTCACCGCCTGTTCGAGCAAGCCTTTCAATCCCTCGACGTAATAACTTTCGGGTTTGTCGTAATCGAGTTCACCGGCCAACGGATAATCTAGATCCCAGTACTCGCGCACGCTGACGTCTCCGTTTTTGACCGAGACGTAATGGCCACTCTTCAGACTCTCGATGCCTTTGAACATCGTGCGCGGGCTGACCACGCCGGGAAACGACAGGATTTGATCGAGTCCCGTGAGATCTACCTCGCGTGCGACGAGAGGATGTTCGAGGATGGCCTTTATTTCGGAAGCAAAGATCAGAGTGCCGGCACTAATCGTGTAGAAAAGTGGGTTGATGCCGAAATGATCTCTGGCTAAGAAGAGGGAGCGATCTCGTTTGTCGTAAATCACAAAGGCAAACTGGCCGTTGAGCTTGTTTAAGAATCCTAAGCCTTCCTCTTCATACAGGTGAAGGAGTACTTCGACGTCACTCTGCGTGCGGAACACATGTCCTTTTTGTTCCAACTCATCCCTCAACGCTCGATAGTTATAGATTTCGCCGTTGCACATCAGGACGATGGAATTGTCTTCGTTACAGATCGGCTGGTCGCCTCCTGCAAGGTCGATAATGGAGAGACGCCGAAAGCCAAGGCCGATGGAGCCGTCCACGAAGAAACCGTCTGAATCGGGACCCCGGTGGATGAGTTTCCCCGACATCCGGCGCAAGAGCTCCCGATCCGCGGGACGCTCATAGCGTAAGTCTGTATATCCGACAAAACCGCACATTTGTTTTAGCTAGCTTTGCACTGAGTCTTCGCTTGCGAAGAGTGATACCTGGGCTTGGGGGGAAGTTGTGACTCGGTTAACCGGCGAGGTCTTCGGCGAAGGCCCGGAGGCTGTCCGCGTATGCACTATTGAGGAACTGGGTCGATTCAGCCGCGCGCACGATATTCAGGTAATGCAGGCTTTCCATGATGGCTTCGTAATCGTCGAGGAAATCAATCAAGCAGGCGATTTCATCAACCCCAATGCCGGCCAGGGTGGAGACAAACTTCCGGCAACTATCAGGCGTTCCCAGCAACGCTGATTCACGGAAGTAACGCTCGAAAGTGATATCGAGCAAATCCTCCATCACGTCCGGCGGTATCTCGTGTGGTTGAATTTTGTGTCCGCCGCTGATGACGCCGCCGCTTATCGCCGCCTGCTCTTCGAGGCTGATGGCCGACCTCAGATATTCGCGAAACGGCGTCCTCACTTTGGCCTTCACGCTTTCAACATCTGTCCCGACGAAGGTATGCAGCATCAGCGAAACTTTACCGGTCTCAGGGTCGAAGCCGTTTTGCATGCGCGCTTCGCGGTAACGTTGAATCTTCAGCTCAAGCGTCTGCAGGTCCTGGCCGATGAGGTGCGTAAGAACGTTGGCCCCGGCAGCGCCCGCGCTTGCGAATGTCTCGATGTTGCCCGAAGACGTAATCCACACAGGCAACTCAACCTGCACCGGCTGCGGATAGATCGTTACCTCAACGTCTCTGTCCCCGCTCGTCTTTCGCACAATGCTTTCGCCCCTCCATAGACGCCTGAGCGTGTCCAACTGTTCGTACATGATGGAGTGGCGCTGTGCGTAACGCTCGGGGAAAAACACGAAGTCGTTGATGTTCCAACCGGAGCCCAGCGATATGGCTGCGCGGCCGTCCGACAAGTTGTCCACCACCGCCCACTCTTCCGCGATTCGTACAACATCGTGCAAAGGCGACACCAGGCTGCCGGCGCGTAGCTGCAAGCGGTTTGTGACCATGGCCAGCGCGGCACTAGTGACCGACGGATTCGGAAAGAGTCCACCGAATTTGTGAAAATGCCGTTCGGGAGTCCATACGCAGCAGAACTCATGCTCGTCGGCAAACTTCGCCGCCTCAATCAACAACTTGTATTTATTACCGTCGAGATTTTGGTCTGCGCTGAAAAAGAACATTAGTCCGAAGTCCATAGTCATTACCTCCCAAGGTCACAAACTGTCTCTATTGAAAATCATCGTTGAAGGCGCCGATCAACTGCCTGTCCTCGTCTCCCGTCAGCACCGAGAGGTGTGCCAGGCTTGCGTCCGGCTCATTCGTCATGACTTCCAAAACGTTTTGCCAGTCCGCGACCATTCGCTTGATGGTGGCTTCGTTGAACAGTTCGACGTTGTATTCGAGCGCTCCGACGATTGCGCCTTCGTGCTCGTTGATGAAGAGCGTCATATCGAATCTCGAGACTTCGTTGTGGAGGATGAAAGGCATCAGTTGCAGGCCGGGCATTTCGAGCGTTTCGAACGGTGTATTGCGCAGAATGAATAAGGTTTGGAAAAGCGGCGTGCGGCTCGGGTCGCGCCGGATAGATAAACTTTCCAATACCTTCTCCAACGGCAATCCTTGATAGGCGTATGCCTCCAGCGTCACTTGACGCACTCGCCTGAGCAGCTCGCGAAAGCTTGGTCCACCCGATAGGTCTGCGTGCAAGGGCAAGAGGTTGAAGAAACACCCGATTAGGCGCTCGGTTTCGACACGCGTGCGGTTAGAGATATCTGTTCCGACGACGATGTTTTCCTGACCACTATGCGTGTGAAGGAGCACGTAATACGCAGTCAGCAGAGTCATGAACAGCGTCACGCCTTCGGCCCGGCTAAACTCCCTGATGCGCACTGACAACTCTTCCGGGAGCCCGAACGACAGCGTCTCGCCCCGGTAATGCTGAACCAGCGGACGCGCGCGATCGGCCGGCAACTCCAGCGCATCCGGCGCACCCGCGAGTCGCTCCTTCCAATAAGAGAGTTGTTCGTCCAGAACTTCTTCACTCAACCTTTGTCTCTCCCACACCGCGTAATCAGCGTACTGTATGGGCAACTCCTCGAGCGGCGAAGCCTGGCCCTCGAGGTACACTGCATAGAGAGCAGCGATTTCTCTGACGAGCACTCCCATGGACCACCCGTCACTCACGATGTGATGCATCACTGCCACCAGCACGTGCTCGTCTTCCGCGAGCCGTACCAACGAGACTTTGATCAGAGGCCCCGTCGAGAGCGAGAAGGGCTGTCGCGACTGCACATCCGCGAAACGGTGAGTTTCGCCATCGCGCTCTTCTGCTGGTAAGAAGGAGACGTCTGTGATGTGCAGCGTCAGTGGCTCGGGGTCATGAATAAGTTGGAAAGGCTCACCATTCGATTCAGAGAAAGTGGTGCGCAGTGACTCGTGACGGCGAATGATCTCAGTGAACGTCTGCTCTAACGCTCGAATGTCGAGCTGGCCGTTGAGGCGCATT
This sequence comes from uncultured Acidobacteriota bacterium, assembly GCA_963708055.1. Taxonomy (GTDB): domain Bacteria; phylum Acidobacteriota; class Blastocatellia; order Pyrinomonadales; family Pyrinomonadaceae; genus PSRF01. The sequence goes on from OY970193.1 coordinate 7,346,557, forward strand.
GCGGCGCTGACGTTGTAAGCTGCGCTCTCCGGCTCCATCTGTTGCAAGAACCAAAAGCGGTGTTGCGCAAACGAAACCGGCAGCAAACCTTCGCGCGATACAGGAACGAGCGGCCGGACCTCCGCGCCTAACCCGGATGCCAGTTGTTGCTCGATCGCCGCCGCCAGTCCCGCGACGGTAGGCGCTGCGAAGAACGCGCGTAGCCGCAACTCGATCCCGAATGCTTGTCTGACTCGCGCGACGACTTGCGTCGCCAGCAGCGAGTGTCCGCCCAACTCGAAGAAGTCATCTCTCAAGCCAATTCGCGGAGTGCCCAGGACTGCTGTCCAAATTCCTGCGACTATCTCTGCAATCGGCATGCGTGCCGGCTCATAGTCTTCGCTGCTGCTTTCTCCTATGCCCGAAGGCACAGGCAGCGCGAGTCGATCAATCTTCCCGTTGGACATGAGCGGCAATTCGTCCATTTCGACAAAGACTGAAGGAATCATGTAGGCGGGCAAACGCTCCTTTAAATAGGTGCGCCACTCGCCCGCGCGACTCTCGCCTGACGGTGCGGCGTTGACGACGTATGCGACCAACCGTTTGTCTCCAGCGCTAGCTTCCGTGATCACTACCGCGCAACCGCGCACATTTTCATGGCCGGCCAGGGCAGCCTCGATCTCGCCCAGCTCAATGCGATAGCCACGCAGTTTCACCTGGCGATCGGCTCTGCCGGCGAACTCTATTTCGCCGTCGCCGCGCCAGCGTCCGAGGTCTCCGGTGCGATATAGGCGCGCCCCCGCGCTCGCACTAAACGGGTTCGGAAGGAATCGCTCGGCTGTTAGTCCGGGACGATTGAAATATCCACGCGCCACTCCGTCGCCGCCAATATAAAGTTCGCCCACAACGCCGAAGGGAACAGGCTCGAATCGTTCGTCGAGTAGATAGATTTGTGCGTTTGCCAGCGGGCGACCAATCGTCGGACTGTCAGTGTGGCCCGTGATGTGTCCGCCCGTCGCGTCCACAGTGCATTCGGTAGGACCATAGACGTTGAAGAATTTCGACCCGCGCGCGTTCCCTAGAACTTGCCACATCTCCTTATCAATCGCTTCGCCGCCGACCAGAAACAGTGAAGGTCTTGCTTGCCCTTCGTTCAACAATCCGACGGCCAGCAACATACCAAGTTGTGACGGAGTGCAATCGAGCACCTCGATCGAATGTTGGGCCAGATAATTTAATAGAGCTTCGCCATCGGCGCGGATGGCCTGGGGCACGATCGATAGCGCGTGGCCGCGTGCGAGTAGCAGTAGCTGCTGTATCGAGGCATCGAACGATAGCGGCGCATTCAAGCTGGCCCGGAGCAACTTGTTCTCGTGCTGCGAATAGACGAGGTCGCTCAATCCTCTCAGTAGATTTATAGGAGAGCGATGCTGAATCATCACTCCTTTTGGCCGGCCCGTGGAACCTGAAGTGTAGATGATGTAAGCGAGGTTTTCCGGACCCACACCGCTCTCTACGTGTTCTCCGCTCTCAGTCGCGATCTTCTCCCAATCTTTATCAATCCGTATCAAATGTCTTAACTGTTTCACCTGCGAAGGCACCCGTTCAACGAGTGAATCCTGTGTGAGCAACACCTCGATGCCCGCATCTTCTAACATGAATGCCAGCCGTTGCACCGGATGCTCTGAGTCGAGGGGAACGTAAGCAGCACCCGCCTTCAGCACCGCCAGCACCGCTACTACCATCTCCACACTCCGCTCCATCAGTATCCCAACGCGGCCCTCCGGCCCGACACCCAGCCGCTTTAAATATCTTGCCGCACGGTTCGCTCGTTCATTCAACTCCGCGTAATTCAATGATCCCGACTCGCTCTCGACCGCAGTTGCCTCCGGCCGCAGCAGCGCTTGATCCTCCAGCAACTCGTGCAGGCACCGCCCCGTCTCGTACTCTCTGGCGGTCCCGTTCCACTGCTCGACCACCTGCTTACGCTCGGCCTCGTCCAGCAATCCGATCTCCGCGAGGCTCTGCCTGGGGTCGCGCACAACTTCCTCGAGCACGCGCTGGTAATGCCACACCACGCGCGCCATCAACTCGGCGTCATAAAGATCCGTGTTGTAGGCCAATGTCCCTGTCAGCCCATCGCCCGTATCGTCCAGCGACAGCGTGATGTCGAACTTGGCCGTCCAGTGCTCGGCTGTAATCGGTTCCAGCTTCAGCGCGCTCAGTCGCAGCGTATCGATCGGCGTCACGTTGTAAGTGAATAAGATCTGGAAGAGAGGGGTATGGCTGAGACTGCGGGCGGGTTGGAGGTCATCAACCAGGCGTTCGAAGGGCACGTCCTGATGGGTGTAGGCCGCGAGCGTCACCTCGCGCACGCGCCGCAGCGCGGTGTGGAAGTCGGCCCCCAGCTCCAACTGCGTGCGCAGCACCAGGGTGTTCACGAAGAAGCCGATCAGCCCCTCCAGTTCGCGCCGGCCCCGGCCCGCGATCGGCGTCCCTACCACCACGTCGGCTACTCCCGTATACCGCGCCAGCAGCACCTGAAACGCCGCCAGCAGCGTCATGTACAGCGTCACGCCGGCGCCCCGGCTCAACTCCGCTAACTGCTGCGACAACTCGGCACTCAAACTAAAGGTGAAGCTCTCACCACGGTAACGTTGCACCGCCGGGCGCACCCGGTCACTCGGCAACTCCAGCACCGGCGGCGCCCCCGCCAACTGCTCGCGCCAGTACCGCAACTGCCCTTCCAGCGCTCCCTCCCGCAGCCACTCGCGCTGCCAAACCGCGTAGTCCGCGTACTGGACCGTTAAGTCCGCCAGTGGTGACTCGTGCCCCTCGCGATACGCCTCGTAAAGCGCGGCCACTTCCCGCACCAGCACGCCCAGCGACCAGCCATCGCTGATGATGTGGTGCATCACCACCACCAGCACGTGCTCCGCCGCTCCCAGCCGCAGCAGCCGCACTCGCAACAGCGGCCCCGCCGCCAGCGCGAACGCCACCCCAGCCTCCGCTTCCACCAGCCGCCGCACGGCGGCTTCCTGCTCGGCCCGGGCTAACGACGTCAACTCCACCAGCGGCAACTCTACCGGCCCGCCGCCCAAATGTGCTGCACCGCCTCGCCGTCCTCTTCCGCAAAGCTGGTGCGCAGCACTTCGTGCCGTCGCACGAGTTCGTCGAAGGTGCGCGCCAACGCTTCGCGATCCAACTCCCCATGCAGCCGCACGGCCACCGGCAGGTTATAGAAAGCGCTCTCCGGCTCCAGTTGCTGCAGGAACCACAAGCGCTCCTGCGCGAACGAGAGCGGCAGCGCGGCGCCCGGTCGCGGCCCGGCCCGCAGGACCGCTACCGGCAACTCTCCGCCCGCGGCTGACTTCAGCGCCGCCTCCACTTCACCCGCCAGTTCCGTCACCGTCACCGCCTCGAAGAGTCGCCGCAAGGGCAACTCCACGCCAAACGCCTCCCGCATCCGCGAGAGCACCTTCGTCGCCAGCAATGAATGTCCGCCCAGCGCGAAGAAGTTATCCGTCACTCCTACCCGCTCCACTCCCAATACTTCACTCCAGATGCCCGCCACCAATTCTTCCACCGCCGTGCGTGACCCGACATACCGGCCCTCCCGCTCACTCGACGGCGCCGGCAGCGCCCGCCGGTCCACCTTCCCGTTCGGCGTCAAGGGCAGTTGCTCCAGTTGCACGAATACCGACGGGATCATGTAGTCCGGCAAACTCGCCGCCAGCTTGCGTCGCAACTCCTCTGTCTCAATCCCACCGGCCGCCACGCCTGCGGCGGCCACCAGATACCCCACCAGCCGCTTCTCTCCGCCGGCTCCGGCGCTGACTACCACCACCGCTTCCGCGATCTCCGCCTGCCGCGCCAGTCCCGCTTCTACTTCCCCCAACTCGATCCGGTACCCGCGCACCTTCACCTGCTGGTCCATGCGCCCTACATATTCCACTTCCCCGTCGCCACGCCAGCGGCCCCAGTCTCCCGTGCGATACAGCCGCTCCCCGCCTCCGCCATACGGACTCGGCACAAACCGCTCCGCCGTCAACTCCGCCCGGTTCAGGTAGCCCCGCGCCAGTCCCGCTCCCCCGATGTAGATCTCTCCTGCCACTCCGATCGGCGTCGGCTGCTGCGCTTCATCCAGTATGTAGATTTGCGTGTTCGCTATCGGCCGCCCGATGGTGGGCGTCCCACTCTCCGTGCGCCCCAGCTCTGCCACCGTCGTGTAGGTCGTGTCCTCCGTCGGCCCATAGAGATTCACCACCCGCTCCACCATGCCGCTCTCGTAGACCTGCTCCACCAGCCGCCGGCCCAACGCCTCTCCAGCCAGATTCACCACCCGCACGCTCGCCGGTACCCGCCCCGCCCGCACCAACTCCGCCATCGCCGACGGCACCGTGTTCAGCAACCGCGCCCCGCTCCCCTGCGTCCACTCCTCACTCAGCAGCGCCAGCGCATCGGCCACCAGCAGCACCGTCCCGCCCACGCTCAACGGCACGAAGAGCTCAAACACCGACAGGTCGAAGCAGATGGAGGTGGTCGCCAGCACCTGCCCTAACGTCTCGGCGTCATAAACTTGCTCCGCCCACTCCACCAGCGTCGCCGCGCTCTGGTGCGTGATGGCTACCCCTTTCGGCCGTCCCGTCGACCCCGAGGTGTAGATCACGTAGGCCAGGTTGGCCGCTACCGCCATCCCCGCCGGGTTGGTCTTCGGCTGCCCCGCCAGCAAGGGCCAGTCCCGCTCCAGGTCCAGTTGCCGCCCGGGCTCCAGTGCCAATGGCGCTGCCAGACCACCCTCACTCAACAGCACTGACACCGCTGCATCCGCATGCATGTAGCGCAGCCGCTCGACCGGATAGCGCGCGTCCAGCGGCACGTAAGCCCCGCCCGCCTTCAATACTCCCAACAGCGCCACCAGCAACCGCGGCGTGCGCTCCATCAGGATCCCCACCCGACTCTCAACTCCCACCCCCTGCGCGCGCAGGTAATGCGCCACCTGGTTCGCCTGCCGGTTCAGTTCCCCATAGCTCAACACCGTGTCCCCGGCCCGCACCGCGATCGCTTCCGGCGTCCGCTCCGCCTGCCGCTCGTAGAGTTCGTGCAAACAAAGGCTCGCCGCTCCTGACCCACCACTCTCGTTGAAGGTCTCCTCCAGTTGTTCCCGCTCCCCTGGCCCCAACAGCTTCAGGTCCCGCAACAACCCTCCGGGTTCCGCTACCGCCGCCCCCAGTAACTCCACGTAATGGCCCGCCAGCCGCCCTATCGTCGCCGCCTCGTATAGATCCGTGCTGTATTCCAGAACGCCTCTTAGCTCTCCGTCTGTCTCCTCAACCATGGCGAGCGTTAAATCAAACTTGGAAGTCTTGCCAAGACCATCAACGCGACTCAACGTCAACTCCGGCAGGAGCGCCCCCTCAGGAGCGATCTGCAGGATGAACATGACCTGGAACAGCGGCGTGTAGCTCAGGTTGCGCTCGGGCCGCAACTTTTCGACGAGCCTTTCAAACGGCACGTCCTGATGAGCGTAAGCGTCCAGCGTCACGTCCTGCATCTGGCTCAATAGCCCTTTGAAAGTGAGTGTTTCGGAGAAACGCGCGCGCAGTACAAGTGTATTAACGAAGAAGCCGATCAAACCTTCGGTCTCGATGTGATTGCGATTGGCGACAGGTGTGCCGATGCAAATGTCAGACTGTCGGGTATAACGATAAAGCAGCGTCCCAAATGCGGTGAGTAAAGTCGTAAAGAGCGTGACGCCTTCGCGGCGACTGAGGTGCCTGAGAGCTTCCGATAACTGCGCCGGAAGTGTGAACGAATGCGTCGCCCCCTGAAAACTTTGCACCCGTGGGCGCGCCCTGTCCGCCGGCAACTCCATCAACGCCGGCGCGCCTGCGAGTTGATTCTTCCAGTAGGTCAATTCTCTTCTCAGCCTGTCGCCCTGCAGCCACTTTCTTTGCCACACCGCGTAGTCGGCATACTGAATCGGCAGCTCGGCGAGCGGTGATTCCTCTTGACGAGTAAACGCTTCGTATAGGGCAGCCAGTTCTTTAATCAATACCCCCATGGACCAGCCGTCCGAGACGATGTGATGCATAGTTAGCAACGCTATGTACTCGTCATCCTTTAACCACAGTAGACGTGCGCGCAGGAGTGGGCCACTTGTCAGGTCGAATGGACAACGGGCCTCCGCGTCGATTAACTCGAGCGCTTCCTGCTCACTCGCGGACTTCTGTCGCAAGTCAACGACCGGCATCGTGAAGTTCACTTCAGGAGCGATAACCTGGGTGGGTCTTCCCTCCTTAGTGATAAAGGTAGTGCGCAGAGATTCGTGCCGGGTGACGATTTCTTTCACCGCACGCTCGAGCGCGGCCACGTCGAGCTTGCCCGTGAGCCGCACCGCGGCAGGGATGTGATAAGAAGTGTTGCCCGTTTCCAACTGGTGAAGAAACCACATCCGCTGTTGCGCAAATGAGAGTGGCAATTCAGTATCGCGTGGAGTCCGTCCCAGAGAAATAAGAGTTGGGCGATCTTCACCGTTGAGCGGCAGCTCGAGATACGTTGAAAGCCCTGCGACGGTCGGCGCCTCGAAGAGCCGCCGCAAGGGCAACTCCACGCCAAACGCCTCCCGCACCCGCGAGATCACTTTCGTCGCCAGCAATGAATGTCCGCCCAGCGCGAAGAAGTTATCCGTCACTCCTACCCGCTCCACTCCCAATACTTCACTCCAGATGCCCGCCACCAATTCTTCCACCGCCGTGCGTGACCCGATATACCGGCCCTCCCGCTCACTCGACGGCGCCGGCAGCGCCCGCCGGTCCACCTTCCCGTTCGGCGTCAAGGGCAGTTGCTCCAGTTGCACGAATACCGACGGGATCATGTAGTCCGGCAAACTCGCCGCCAGCTTGCGTCGCAACTCCTCCGTCTCAATCCCACCGGCCGCCACCCCCGCAACTGCCACCAGATACCCCACCAGCCGCTTCTCCCCGCCGGCTCCGGCGCTGACTACCACCACCGCTTCCGCGATCTCCGCCTGCCGCGCCAGCCCCGCTTCTACTTCCCCCAACTCGATTCGGTACCCGCGCACCTTCACCTGCTGGTCCATGCGCCCTACATATTCCACTTCCCCGTCGCCACGCCAGCGGCCCCAGTCTCCCGTGCGATACAGCCGTTCGCCACCTCCGCCATACGGACTCGGGACAAACCGCTCCGCCGTCAACTCCGCCCGGTTCAGGTAGCCCCGCGCCAATCCTGCTCCCCCGATGTAGATCTCTCCCGCCACTCCGATCGGCGTCGGCTGCTGCGCTTCATCCAGTATGTAGATTTGCGTGTTCGCTATCGGCCGCCCGATGGCAGGTTCTTGCTCGCTTCCGCTTGCGACTTCCGACCACGTCGCCACCACCGTGTTCTCTGTCGGCCCATAGTTGTTCACTAGTTTGAAGCTCGTTCCACTCGGTGAGGTAACCGCGTGCAAACGGTCTCCGCCGATCAACAGAGAACGCAGTTGGATATGCGAAGGCCACTTCTCCTGCAACACCGCTTCTGCCAACGCCGTCGTCATGAAGCTGATCGTAATGCCGCTCGACGCCAGCCAGGCGACCAGCTTCGACGGCATCATCCTCGTCTCCTCACTTGGGATATGGACGCTTGCGCCAATGGTCAGGTACGGCCAGACTTCCCAGACCGAAGCGTCGAAGGAGACACCGGCCAATTGCGTGGCCCTGTCTCGTGCCGTTACGCCATAAGTGTGGCGGTGCCACGCCAGGAGGTTGGCAAGGCTGCGGTGCTCGATCATCACGCCCTTGGGCCGGCCGGTGGAGCCGGACGTGTAAATCACGTAAGCGAGATTGTTGGATGTTGTAGCGCGGTGTGGCTTGTCGCCACTTGCGCCGGCCAAGTCGGGCCAGTCGCCGTCGAGACAGACGACATGGCACTTCACCGGCGGTAACTTTTCGAGTAGTGATTCCTGCGTCAACAGCACTGTCAAACGCGCATCGTCAATCGTAAAAGAGAGACGCTCACGCGGGTACGCTGTATCGATCGGCACGTATGCGCCACCAGCCTTCAGCGTTCCCAGCCAGCCGACAATCATATCGATTGAGCGTTCCGCGTAGACGCCGACCAACATGTCCGGACCGATCTTCAGGCGGCGCAAATAACCCGCCAGTTGATCTCCCCTCCGGTTCAACTCTCCGTAACTGATCTCCTCGCTTCCACATACAAGCGCGACGGCCTCCGGCGTCATCGCAGTCTGCGCTTCAAATAGTTCATGCACGCACACGTCGCGCGAGTACGGCTGCGCCGTGTCATTCCATTCAACCAGCAGTTTCTGTTGCTCATCCGCTGGGAGCAGTGTCAGCTTCGAGAGTCGTTCGTCTGGCTGCGCTACGATTCTCTCGAGCAGCGTTGTGAAATGGCTGGCGAGACCGGCGATCGTCGCCTCGTCGAAAAGGTCTGTGTTGTACTCGATATCACCTTTCAGGTTTTTCCGGTGGTCCAGCAGCGAGAGGGTCAGGTCGAATTTCGCAGTCTGATTCTCGACGCTGAACGCACTCAGGTGGAGACCGCCCGAATCGAGTTCCAGTTGCGGAACTTTCTGCAAGACGAACATCACTTGAAACAGCGGCGTGTAACTTAGATTGCGTTCGGGCTGCAACTCTTCGACCAGCTTTTCAAACGGCACATCCTGATGTGCATACGCGCCCAGACACATCTCTCTGACTCGCGCGAGCAATTCGGCGAACGCCGGATCGCCGGAGAGATCTGAGCGCAGCACGAGCGTGTTGACGAAGAACCCGATAAGGTTTTCGGTTTCACTCTGACTGCGCCCCGCGATAGGCGCACCCACGACGATGTCTTCCTGACCGGAGTACCGCGCAAGTAATGCTTGCCATGCCGCAAGGAGCGTGATAAAGAGCGTCACCCCTTCGTCATTACTGAGTGTCTTGAGTTTGTCCGCCAGTTCGTCGGGCAGTGAGAACAAGTAGTGGGCGCCGCGATAGGTGCGCGTGGGCGGGCGACGCCTGTTGGTCGGCAGCTCCAACTGCGGCGGCGCGCCTTTCAACTGTTCGTGCCAGTAGGCGAGCTGTCGATCGAGCACCTGGCCTTGCAACCAGTCGCGTTGCCAGACGGCGTAATCCGCATACTGTATGGGCAGCTCCGCGAGCGGTGAGGGCTGGCCGGAAGCGTACGCTTCGTACAACGCCGCAATCTCTCGTATGAGCGCTGCTCTTGACCAACCATCGCTGACGATGTGGTGCATCGTACAGAGCATCACGTGCTCTTCGGCAGCCAGTTTGAGCAGGCGTATGCGCACCAGTGGCCCGGTCACCAGATCGAAGGGCAACCGCGACTCTTCTTCCGCGAGACGTTGAGCTTCTGCTTCCCGTTCCTCTTCCGCGAGTTGCCAGAGGTTCTCTACTGGAAGAGTTAACGGCTGGGCCGGCGAGACGATCTGCACCGGCTGATTAACAGTCACCATGAACGTGGTGCGCAGAACTTCGTGACGCCTGATGATCTCCGAGACAGCTTGCTCGAGCGCGCTTACGTCGAGGGAGCCCGAGAGACGGATTGCACCCGGCACGTTATAGGAATGGCTGTTCGGTTCTAACTGGTCCAGGAACCAAAGTCGCTGTTGTGCGAACGAGAGCGGCAGGCTCGCGTCGCGTGGGGCCGGCAGGAGCGGCGGTGTTTCGAGTCCCTGCTGCGCACGTAGCGCAGCCTCGATGTCTTCGCTGAGCGCGGTGACAGTCGGCGACTCGAACAGCGTGCGCAGAGGCAACTCAACCTTGAACACTTCACGCACCCGCGACATCATGCGAGTCGCGAGCAGTGAGTGGCCCCCGCATTCGAAGAAATCATCGTCGCGACTCTTATGCTCGACGCCGAGCACTTGCGAGAAGATGCTGGCAACGACTTCCTGCGTCGGAGTCAGCGACTCTGCGAAAACTTCTTCCAACTCGGCGTTGGGCACGGGCAGGGCGCGCCGGTCAACCTTACCGTTCGGCGTCAGAGGAATCTTATCGACGAACACAAAATCCGATGGAACCATGTGTTCCGGTAACCTCTCACGCAAGTGCCGGCGCAGTTCAGCGGCGGACAACTGCGCTGGTGATTGCGCGACGACATACGCCGCCAGGCGCTTCTCACCCGGCGTGTCTTCTCGCGCCACCACCACTGCATCCTGAACCGCCGGCTCCTGACCGAGCACAGCTTCAATCTCGCCTAATTCAATGCGGAAGCCACGGATCTTGATTTGGTCGTCGACGCGTCCCAGAAATTCAATGGTCCCGTCTACCCGCTGCCGCGCTCTGTCTCCCGTACGATAAAGACGCGCGCCGGGCGTAGGCCCGAACGAGTCCGGCACAAACTTCTCTGCCGTCAATCCGGGATGATGCAGATAGCCGCGCCCTACCGAGTCGCCACCGATAAAAAGCTCGCCCGTCACCCCGCAGGGAACAGGTTGGGCACGCTCGTCCAGAACATAAATTTGAGTGTTTGCGATCGGTCTGCCGAGTGGCAGCGTGAGGGACTTTTGATCGTCCGGTTCTTCAACGCGATACGTCAACACGCCGACTGTCGTCTCCGTCGGCCCGTAATGGTTATGCACAGCGCAGCCGTCAGCGCTGAGCGCCAGCAATTTCTTAACGAGCTCCCAATCGGACGCTTCGCCGCCGACTATCAGACGCTGGCGCGGAAGCACACGCTCAGGTTGCGTCGCGCTCAACAAAGCAGCCAGGTGCGACGGCACTATCTTCAGACAATCAATTTCGTGCTCTTGAAAATACTCGGCTAGCGCCTCCGCATCCATCGCACGCTCTTCGGTAATCACGTGCAGGCAACTGCCGTTGCATAGTGCAGGCCATAGCATCGTGTGGCCCAGATCGGCTGCGAAAGTCGAAACCAGCGCGTAATTCGCGCCGGCTGGAAGCGACAACGTTTCATCAATGCTGTTGACGTAGTTAAGCAGGTGACGATGCGCGATCGCCACACCCTTGGGTTGACCCGTGGAGCCGGAGGTATAAATGACATAAGCCAGATTCTCCGGACCCGATGGGCTCTGTGGGTTCTTGTCGTCGAAAAACTTTGTCGTTCCAGTCCTGTCGACATACACGACCTGCGCCGCATGCTTCGGCAATCGCGCTCTCAGCCTGCGCTGGGTCAACAATACGGACACGCGCGCATCCTTGAGCATGTACGCGAGCCGCTCACGCGGCAGCTTCGAATCGAGCGGCAGGTAAGCGCCACCGGATTTCAAGATTCCGAGAATGGCGACCACCACGTCGACGCCGCGCTCCATGCAGATCGCAACCAGCGTTTCCGGCCCGACACCCATGTTGCGTAGTTGACGCGCTAATCTGTTCGCACGCCGGTTCAGCTCACGATACGTTAAAGAAACACTCTCGCAGCGCACCGCCACCGCATCAGGTGTCTTTTCGACCTGCGCCTCGAACAACTGTTGGACACCTTGCGTGAACGGATATGCGCGGTTCGTTTCGTTCCACCCTGAAAGCGTCTTTCGTTTTTCTTCACTCGTCATCAAAGGGAGAGACGAAATGAGTTGTCCGGGATCGTGGACAATTCCTGTTAACAAGTTCTGGAAATGCTCTGACAGGCGCTCGACTGTTGCGGTGTCAAATAGATCGACGTTGTATTCGAATCTGCCACTGAGTTCGCCGCGGATTTCCGCCATGCTCAGTGTCAAATCAAACTTCGACGTTGCTCTTTCAACCTCAATCCGTTCGAGATGTGCCGCGCCGAGCATCAACTCTCCCTGTGGAACATCCTGCATCACAAACATGATCTGGAAGAGAGGGGTATGGCTGAGACTGCGGGCGGGTTGGAGGTCATCAACCAGGCGTTCGAAGGGCACGTCCTGATGGGTGTAGGCCGCGAGCGTCACCTCGCGCACGCGCCGCAGCGCGGTGTGGAAGTCGGCCCCCAGCTCCAACTGCGTGCGCAGCACCAGGGTGTTCACGAAGAAGCCGATCAGCCCCTCCAGTTCGCGCCGGCCCCGGCCCGCGATCGGCGTCCCTACCACCACGTCGGCTACTCCCGTATACCGCGCCAGCAGCACCTGAAACGCCGCCAGCAGCGTCATGTACAGCGTCACGCCGGCGCCCCGGCTCAACTCCGCTAACTGCTGCGACAACTCGGCACTCAAACTAAAGGTGAAGCTCTCACCACGGTAACGTTGCACCGCCGGGCGCACCCGGTCACTCGGCAACTCCAGCACCGGCGGCGCCCCCGCCAACTGCTCGCGCCAGTACCGCAACTGCCCTTCCAGCGCTCCCTCCCGCAGCCACTCGCGCTGCCAAACCGCGTAGTCCGCGTACTGGACCGTTAAGTCCGCCAGTGGTGACTCGTGCCCCTCGCGATACGCCTCGTAAAGCGCGGCCACTTCCCGCACCAGCACGCCCAGCGACCAGCCATCGCTGATGATGTGGTGCATCACCACCACCAGCACGTGCTCCGCCGCTCCCAGCCGCAGCAGCCGCACTCGCAACAGCGGCCCCGCCGCCAGCGCGAACGCCACCCCAGCCTCCGCTTCCACCAGCCGCCGCACGGCGGCTTCCTGCTCGGCCCGGGCTAACGACGTCAACTCCACCAGCGGCAACTCTACCGGGCCCGCCGCCCAAATGTGCTGCACCGCCTCGCCGTCCTCTTCCGCAAAGCTGGTGCGCAGCACTTCGTGCCGTCGCACGAGTTCGTCGAAGGTGCGCGCCAACGCTTCGCGATCCAACTCCCCATGCAGCCGCACGGCCACCGGCAGGTTATAGAAAGCGCTCTCCGGCTCCAGTTGCTGCAGGAACCACAAGCGCTCCTGCGCGAACGAGAGCGGCAGCGCGGCGCCCGGTCGCGGCCCGGCCCGCAGGACCGCTACCGGCAACTCTCCGCCCGCGGCTGACTTCAGCGCCGCCTCCACTTCACCCGCCAGTTCCGTCACCGTCACCGCCTCGAAGAGTCGCCGCAAGGGCAACTCCACGCCAAACGCCTCCCGCATCCGCGAGAGCACCTTCGTCGCCAGCAATGAATGTCCGCCCAGCGCGAAGAAGTTATCCGTCACTCCTACCCGCTCCACTCCCAATACTTCACTCCAGATGCCCGCCACCAATTCTTCCACCGCCGTGCGTGACCCGACATACCGGCCCTCCCGCTCACTCGACGGCGCCGGCAGCGCCCGCCGGTCCACCTTCCCGTTCGGCGTCAAGGGCAGTTGCTCCAGTTGCACGAATACCGACGGGATCATGTAGTCCGGCAAACTCGCCGCCAGCTTGCGTCGCAACTCCTCTGTCTCAATCCCACCGGCCGCCACGCCTGCGGCGGCCACCAGATACCCCACCAGCCGCTTCTCTCCGCCGGCTCCGGCGCTGACTACCACCACCGCTTCCGCGATCTCCGCCTGCCGCGCCAGTCCCGCTTCTACTTCCCCCAACTCGATCCGGTACCCGCGCACCTTCACCTGCTGGTCCATGCGCCCTACATATTCCACTTCCCCGTCGCCACGCCAGCGGCCCCAGTCTCCCGTGCGATACAGCCGCTCCCCGCCTCCGCCATACGGACTCGGCACAAACCGCTCCGCCGTCAACTCCGCCCGGTTCAGGTAGCCCCGCGCCAGTCCCGCTCCCCCGATGTAGATCTCTCCTGCCACTCCGATCGGCGTCGGCTGCTGCGCTTCATCCAGTATGTAGATTTGCGTGTTCGCTATCGGCCGCCCGATGGTGGGCGTCCCACTCTCCGTGCGCCCCAGCTCTGCCACCGTCGTGTAGGTCGTGTCCTCCGTCGGCCCATAGAGATTCACCACCCGCTCCACCATGCCGCTCTCGTAGACCTGCTCCACCAGCCGCCGGCCCAACGCCTCTCCAGCCAGATTCACCACCCGCACGCTCGCCGGTACCCGCCCCGCCCGCACCAACTCCGCCATCGCCGACGGCACCGTGTTCAGCAACCGCGCCCCGCTCCCCTGCGTCCACTCCTCACTCAGCAGCGCCAGCGCATCGGCCACCAGCAGCACCGTCCCGCCCACGCTCAACGGCACGAAGAGCTCAAACACCGACAGGTCGAAGCAGATGGAGGTGGTCGCCAGCACCTGCCCTAACGTCTCGGCGTCATAAACTTGCTCCGCCCACTCCACCAGCGTCGCCGCGCTCTGGTGCGTGATGGCTACCCCTTTCGGCCGTCCCGTCGACCCCGAGGTGTAGATCACGTAGGCCAGGTTGGCCGCTACCGCCATCCCCGCCGGGTTGGTCTTCGGCTGCCCCGCCAGCAAGGGCCAGTCCCGCTCCAGGTCCAGTTGCCGCCCGGGCTCCAGTGCCAATGGCGCTGCCAGACCACCCTCACTCAACAGCACTGACACCGCTGCATCCGCATGCATGTAGCGCAGCCGCTCGACCGGATAGCGCGCGTCCAGCGGCACGTAAGCCCCGCCCGCCTTCAATACTCCCAACAGCGCCACCAGCAACCGCGGCGTGCGCTCCATCAGGATCCCCACCCGACTCTCAACTCCCACCCCCTGCGCGCGCAGGTAATGCGCCACCTGGTTCGCCTGCCGGTTCAGTTCCCCATAGCTCAACACCGTGTCCCCGGCCCGCACCGCGATCGCTTCCGGCGTCCGCTCCGCCTGCCGCTCGTAGAGTTCGTGCAAACAAAGGCTCGCCGCTCCTGACCCACCACTCTCGTTGAAGGTCTCCTCCAGTTGTTCCCGCTCCCCTGGCCCCAACAGCTTCAGGTCCCGCAACAACCCTCCGGGTTCCGCTACCGCCGCCCCCAGTAACTCCACGTAATGGCCCGCCAGCCGCCCTATCGTCGCCGCCTCGTATAGATCCGTGCTGTATTCCAACGATCCCGAAAGGCAACCATCGACATCAGCCATTCGCAGACTCACGTCGAACTGGGCCGTGCGCTGCTCGAGCGACATCGATTCAAATGAAACTTCGGCAAACTGCACCTTCGCACCGGTTTCGCCGAGCGCGAATGCACTTAATCCTTCTTTGTCCAGTAGTGGAGTCTTTTGCAGCGCAAACATGACCTGGAAGAGAGGCGAGCGGCTGGGGTCTCTCTCCGGTTGAAGACGTTCGACGAGCAGCGCGAATGGAAAGTCGCGATGCTTGAACGCTGACAACACATGGTGCCGCACGCTCGCTAAGAAAGTCGTGAACGTTTCACCGCCGTCAACGTCAACGCGGATTGGCAGCGGATTGACAAAGTAGCCTACCAACCCGCTCAGTCCCGCGCGGCTTCGACCAGCCGCGGGAGATCCAACAACAATGTCCTTCTGCCCGGTGTAGCGGTGGAGCAGAGCCTGAAACGCTGCCAGCAAGGTGATGAAGAGGGTCGCGTTCTGAGAGCGCGCGAGGTGCTTTATGCTTTCGGTTAGTTCCGCGCTGAGTTTGAACGAGTATGAGTGGCCGCGATAGCTCTGGACAGGTGGCCGGGTACGATTCGCAGGCAACTCGAGTATGGGCAACTCGCCCGCCAACTGTTCTTTCCAGTAATTCCAGAGTTGCTCGCCTCTGGCGCCGGAAAGCATTTCGAACTCCTCACGCACATGGTCCGTGTACTGCAACGCGAAAGGAGGTAACGTAACCGGAACTCCGTCCACGCAAGCCTGATATAACTGGCCTAATTCATGCAGTAAGACGCCGAGAGACCAGAAATCAACAATGATGTGATGCGCTGCGAAAAGGAGAACGTGCTCATGTTTGGCGCGCCTGAGCAGCTTCACGCGCAGCAAGGGCCCGTGTTCGAGATCGAACGGGCGATGCGCGTCTTCGACGAGATATCTGTCGAAAGCCTCTGCGCTCCACTGCGAAGCGTCTTCGATCTGGAAGCACACTGCGGTGCTTTCGTGTACCTGTTGGACCGGCTCGCCGTGTGCCTCCTTGAAGGTGGTGCGGAGTGAGGGATGGCGATTAGTCAACTCTTGAAATGCAGTTTGTAAAGCAGCGACTTCCAGGCGTCCGCCGAGCCGAATCGCGCTCACCACGTTATAGGCCGGACTGTCCGGCACAAGCCGGTGCAAGAACCAAAGAGCCTTCTGCCCGTAGGAGAGCGGATGAACGCTGGGACTCTCGCCACTGGGCGCAGGCGCTGGAAGCGCACCTGACGTCTGCGCGACGAGCGCGACGCTTGCCAACTGTGCGATGCTGCGCCCGTCGAGAAAACTCTCCATCGGCAAAGTAAGACCGAGGTTAACTTCGGCCATGTGCGCCAGTTCAATTGCCGCCAGCGAGTCGATTCCGTATTGCGTGATGGGAAGGTCGGGATCGATCTCTGAAATCTGCAGGCCAAGCCGCTCAGCAATAAGCCTGCGAAGCCCGCGGGTGACTTCGTTCTCATCCGCCGTGTCGCTCTCTAATATATTGGCTACCGGTCGCTCGCCGTTCGTGTGCCACTCACCAACGATCTCCAGTTGTCCTTCGAGAAACCTGGTCCGGCAGGTCTGTCGCTGTATCTTGCCGCTCGACGTTTTCGAGATACTTCCCGCCTTGATAAGCACGATGGCGTAAGGCGCCAGATCATGCTCTTCGCTGATCGCACGACGGATGGCAGTCGTGACTGCCTCAACGTCCGGTTGCCGGCGGTATTCAATTTCCTGCACCAAGACCAGGCGCTCATCGCCATCCGATTCGAATCTGAAGGCCGCGTTGCAGTTGAGTCGCAGCGACGGGTGGCTGCGCTCAGCAGTGAGTTCGATGTCCTGAGGGTAATGATTAAGTCCGCGAATGATAATCAAGTCTTTGTAGCGTCCGGTGATGAATAGTTCACCATCGCTCTCAAAACCTAAATCACCCGTCCGCAGAAACGGTCCTTCGCCGGTGTCAGCGAGCCTTGCCCGGAAGGTTTGCGCGCTTTCTTCGTCGCGATTGAAATAGCCTTGCGCAACGCTTTGACCCGATACCCAAATTTCACCAACCTGCCCGCCCGCCGTGCGCGTTAACGTCTGCGTATCGACAATCACAATCTTTTGATCGAGCAAACTGCTTCCGCAACTGACGAGCGCACGCCCGCTCTCTTCGGCGTCTTCGACGCGATTATTCTCCAATGCTCGTGCATCGACAGTTTTGATTGCAGGGACGGTTGTCGTCTGCCCGCCGGAAACAATCAGTGTGGCTTCAGCGAGACCGTAACAGGGGTACAGGGCAGAGCGTTTGAAACCGCAAGATGAGAACGTCTCCGCGAAGCGATCCAGCGTCTCTTTTCTGACGGGCTCAGCTCCGCTAAAGGCGACGCGCCAACTGCTCAAGTCGAGCAGGGCACGTTGTTCAGCCGTAATCCTTTTGACGCAGAGGTCGTAGGCGAAATTAGGCGCACCGCTGAGGGTGGCCCGGTGACGCGAAATTGCCTGGAGCCACAGGAAGGGGCGTTGCAGGAAAGCGCCTGGCGACATCAGCGTAGAGGCAAATCCGCCATGTAAGGGTTGTAATATCCCGCCTATAAGGCCCATGTCGTGATAGATAGGAAGCCAACTGACGACATGGCTGGTGACGTCGTACTCGAAGGCGCTCGCAAGCAGCTTCGAGTTGTGCAGCAGATTGCGGTGACTCAGCATCACGCCTTTGGGAGTTCCTGTCGACCCTGAAGTGTATTGCAGAAAGGCCAACGACTCGCCCGTTGTCGCAGGCTCACACCAATCGTCCTCAAGGGCGAGAGGAATATCGTCAATGGTGAGCCACGTGAGCGCGCGCAGGTGCGGCGACTCACTGAGCAGTGGTTCGAGTTTCGAGATGATCGGCGCGACGGTCAGCGCAAATTTCGCCTGCGCATCCGCGGTGATAGCTTGCAGCCGCGACAGGTTCCGGTTGGCGCGCGGGGGATACGCGGGAACGGCAATCGCGCCCGCGTAGAGACAACCGAAGAACGCCGCGATGTAGTCCAGTCCAGAAGGGTAGAGCAGCAACACGCGCTCGCCCGTCGCACCTATCGATTGCAGATAGGCTCCGATCCGGCGCGCACTCCTGTCTAGTTCTCCGTAGGATAGAGAAACAGATTCTTCTTCCCCGTCGAGCAGAAACTTATAGCCCAACTGCGCGGGCTGCTGTCGCGCTCGTTCGCGCAGCAGTTCAATTAGAGTAGAGCGCATTTTATTTACACTGAGAGTTAGCCGCCAAAAATGACGGCGCAAATAATTAGATTGATGTTTGGAAGTGGTTTGGCTCGGGGTGTGCTACTGGTGTCTCAGCGCGAGCATCGGGTCCAGCTTCGTCGCCCGCCGGGCAGGAATAAAGCAGGCCAGTAATACTACGCCGGTCAGCAGGAGTGCGAGCCCTATAAAAACGATCGGGTCGGTTGCGCTCACACCATAGAGCAAACTGGATAACACTCGCGTGAGAAGCAGCGACGCTGCTATCCCCAAACCGACGCCGATGAGCGCGAGTCTCGCCCCCTGTCCGACGATGAGGCCGAGGATGTTCCTACGGGTGGCCCCGAGGGCCATGCGGAGGCCCAGTTCCTGAGTGCTCTGTGTAATCGAATAGGAGATAACTCCGTATATTCCGATCGCCGCGAGCACCAAAGCCAATCCGGCAAAGAGGCTCAGCAGAAGCATACTGAAACGCTTCTGGGCGACAGAATTGGCCAACAGCTCCTGCATCGTCACGACTTCCGAGACGGGCAGGTTCTTATCGATCGCCGCGACTTGTCCCTTGATTGAATTAACCATGAGAAGAGGGTCGGACGCCGTGCGAACTATCAGCCGGGCGCGTGTTGGAGGCTGTTGAAGATACGGCGAGTAGACCTCATGACGCGCATCGACGTCGAGTCCGAAGTTCAGAGCGTTACTGACGACGCCGACTATTGAAGACCACGGCGCCTCAGGATCCGAGCCGAGCCGAAGGCGCTTACCAACCGGATTCTCATTGGGCCAGAAAGTGCGCGCCATGCTTTCATTGATAATGATTACATTCGGAGCCTTTTCCGAATCCTGGAGAGTGAAATCTCGCCCGTTGAGCAAAGGGATAGACATCACGCGGAAGAAATCTGGTCCCATGGCGCGAAAATGCGCTTCGATCTCTTCACCACGCTGAACCGGGCGTCCTTCGATGACAACGGTCGCCGTCGCGCGGTCGCCCGCAAGTGGCAGGCGTGAAATCAGGCTGCTTGAACGGACCCCGGGCACTGCGTTAACGCGCTCTTGAAGCTGTGTGTAGAAGGACGTAATTTGCTGTTCGTCCTCGTAGGTAGAGGGCAGCGAGATTTGCATCGTCAACACGTTGTTCGCGTCGAACCCGGGGTTGACGTTCTGGAGCCGCACGAAGCTCTTGATCATCAAACCGGCGCAGACCAGCAGCAACAAAGAAATTGCGATTTCTGAAACAATCAGTATTCTGCCGATGCGGTTCATTCGGAGTCCGGTAGTGGAACCGCGCCCGCCTTCTTTCAAAACCAGGTTCAAGTCAGGCTTCAAAAGTTGATACGCGGGCAGCAGCCCGAAGAGGAGGCCCGTGAGCAGCGAGAGTGTGAAGGTAAAGAATAAGACTGTGAGGTTGATTCCGACCTCCGCGCCACGCGGAAACACCGAAGGTGAAAAAGTTATGAAGAGGTTGGTTACAACCACCGCCAGCAAAAGTCCGATGGCTCCGCCCAGCAATGCCAGCAGGCTGTTCTCGATGAGAAGCTGCTGGAGAATACGCCACTTGCTGGCCCCGAGCGCTGAACGCACCGCAAACTCCCTTTTCCTTGCAGCCCCGCGTGCGAGCAGCAAGTGTGCGACATTTGTGCAGGCAATTAAGAGCACGCCACCGACCGCGGCGAATATGACGAGCAACGCGTAACGGACATCGCCTACGAACTGTTCCTTGATCGGAATAACCGTTACACCGCGCCCCGAGTTGGTTTCGGGATACTGCTGTTGGAGTCGGGCCGCGATAGTCTCTAAATTACTGCGAGCTTGTTCCACCGGCACCCCGGGCTTAAGACGGCCTACGACGCGGAGGAAGTGCTGCCGGCGAGCCGCTGGACCATCAGCCTCCAGCGGGAGAGGAATAAACGCTTGCACCTTCTCCGGTAACTCGAACTTGGGCGACAGCACCCCGACCACCGTGTAGCTTTCGCCATCGAGCTTCACCACCCGGTTGATCAATTGCGGATCAGCACCGAAACGACGCTGCCATAATCCCGCGGTGATAATCGCGACCGGCGCCGCGCCGGGTTTGTCATCCTCCGGAAGAAAAAGGCGACCGAGAGCAGGCTCAACACCCAGCACTGAGAAAAGATTTGCCGAAACCGCCGATGCTTCCACGCGCTCGGGTTCGTCGGAGGTGGTCAGATTAAGACCGGACGGCTGTGAGTAGGTTGCGAGTTGCTCGAAGACCTGACTCTGTTCCTTGAAATCGAAGAAGTTAGCGGGAGCGACAGCGTTTTTAGGATTACCCTCAAGGGTGTCATTCTCCCAGACCATCACGATCCGGTCTTCATCCCGATATGGAAGCGACCGCAGGAGCACCGCATTGATCACACTGAAGATGGCGGTGTTCGCGCCCACGCCCAGTGCGATGACGGCCACCGCGATCACCGTAAAACTCTTGTATTTCACGAGCGTGCGGAACCCGTGGCGGATGTCTTGCCAGATCGTTGTTAACATTTTAGCCCTCGTAACTCTCTTGTCCTTTGACGATTAAGATGCGCTCAGCAATTGACGCTCACATCTCTCAACGCGTTTTCGATAGCAGTCCTCATTTGCTTCGCCAATGAGCGGACGTGCGGTTCGCGAACGATCATTTCATGGAAACCGGGAACGGGGAGCACCTGGATCGGAACGTCCGTTAACTTGTCCCAGCCTAACGTGGGGTCGTGAAGATCGAACATAACGCGATCGTATGAAGTCTCCAGCTCCGAGTCTCTCTCGGTCGCGAGGAAGACGGTGATACACCTGTCATATCTTTCCGGAGCGTAGTTGACGGCAACATCAAGCCTGATCCTGAAGCCCTTGATGAAATTGAAAATCCACTTATCCTGAAGTCCTGGAGGCAAAAGGTTAGCGCCTCGCAGCAAATCGGCGAGGAGCGTGATTTGCTCGTCCTCGCTTTTGAGGCGTTTGAGTTCGCCGAGGGTCAATCTCAACTCCGTTCCGTGTTGGCGTGCTCTCTCTCTAGCCAATCCAAATAGGATGGTGGCGTCGTCGAGTTGTGAGACTCTGGCTGCATTGTCGGGCGCGGGCGTATCCATCATCCCAAGCAATGCCACCTCGGCGCCTTGCTTTCTAAGTTGCACCGCCATCTCGTAAGCGACCAGCCCGCCGTACGAGAAGCCACCGAGAAAGTATGGACCTTCCGGATCGATAAACCTAATGGCCTCGATGTATTCGGTCGCCATCTCTTCGAGCGAGCTGTAGTCGCCGTGATTGATGACGTCGCCGATGCCGGGTGCTTGAATGCCGTAGAAGGGCTGGTCCGGAGCCATGTAGCGAGAAAGGTCGATCAGGCTGCTCACGTCTCCGCCAATTGGGTGGACACAGAAGAAGGGCGGCTTGGTCCCTTCAGGTTGAAGCGGAACGATAATATCGGGAAGCCCAATCTTCGAACGGCGCGTCTCGTCGATACTCTCTGCGAGTCCGGCAACGGTTGGCCTCTCGATCAGTTTGTTCAATTGCAATCCCGGCACCTCAAAGGTTTCGCGCAGGCGGAAGAGAAGATGGATACCCACCAGCGAATGGCCGCCGAGCTCATAAAAGTCGTCGTTGATGCCCACCTTCTCGACGCCCAGCAAGGTCTGCCAGATTTCGGCGATGGCCTCTTCCATCTCGTTGCGCGGAGCGACATAAGTGCTCTGCAAATCCGGTCTATGGTGGAGCCCGGCAGCGCCGCCCTGCGTCGACGCGTCAGCCCGCGCGACCGGGTCGAGATCTATCCAGCGATTGATTCTCTGTGACAGGTCGCCAGTCGAGACAACGACTTGTGCCGTTCTCGTCTGCGAAAGAATGCGTTGCATCGCTTCGACACCTTCGCCAGGTAAGATTTCCAGTTCGGCAAGGTTGGCGCCGTACCCCCTCTTCGGCTTAGCCGTCTCGTAGACGCGCCAGCCGTCCCAGTCGACACTGACCCACTGGACCTTCCCGTTCGTGCGGCGGCTGTGCGCGAAGGCATCCAAAAATAGGTTAGCCGCAGCGTAGGCAAGCAGCCCGTAACCGCCCAGAACTGACGACAGCGAGGAGACGAGCATGAAAAAGTCAGGCGGCGCGTCCGCGAATATTTTGTCGAGCACAATCACTGCGTCAATCTTTGGGCGGAAGTGCTTCTCGGTCTCGAGCCGCGCGGTATTTTCAATCGTCGGATTCCACGCTAGCCCAACGAGTCCAGCGGCATGAATGACGCCATTAATCTTGCCAAATCTCTCGCGTGCAGTTGCCAGCACGCTGCGCATGTGTGTCTCGTCGGCGGCGTCACCAGTTAGAATCAAGACTTCCGCGCCGAGTTCTTCGAGCTTCCGGACCTGCTTTATTTTAAGACTCAATTGGCTGTCTTCTTCGTGCGACGTGAGCCACTCAGCCCATTCCTCTCTCGCGGGGAATGGCGTGCGGCGCAAGAGCACCAGCTTCGCGCGCACGGTGCGTGCGAGGTATTCGGCGATGATTAATCCGACACCGCCGAGGCCGCCCGTGATGAGGTACACACCCTCATGGCGCAGCGGATTTCGACTTCGTTTCTTCTCGTCGAGGCGGACTGCCTCGAAACTTTGCACCCAGCGATCAGTGCCGCGATAGGCGATCACGGGATCCGATGGATCTGTGGTTATCTCGGACACAAGCTGTTCGACCAAAATCTCTTCGTGCGCGGCCGAACGCGGGAGCGTCACGTCTATGCTCCGGCACCGCATGTTCGGATACTCCTGCGGAGCAATTTTACAAGGCGCTAGTATCGTGGCCCTCTCAGGGTAGATGACGTCACCACCCGTGACCTGCTGCATGTCATTAGTCACGACATTAATTTCCAACAGGTCGAGCGAGAGTTGAACTCCCAACCCCTGCGTCACACTCAGCAAGCTGTAATACCCCGCTTTTTGCGCGTCACCGAATCTCTGGCTGATGCCTTGTGTCGCATCCGCGACCGACAAGCTCCAAAGATGGACCACCTTCTGAGGCGCTCGCCCTTCGGTCATCAATTCCTGAAGCATCTTGTGATAACCCTTGCCGAGTACCGGGTTTACCGCGTATTCGCGCTCGCTGAGACGCTCGAACGTCTCTGCGCGCCGGACGGTAATGACATACTGGCCTTCACGTTCCAGCCGTTCCACCAGTCGCGCGCCGATGCCCAAATCGTCAAGAAAGATCATCCAGCGCTTTTCGTCCATCTGTCCTGATTCCAGCGGCAAAGGCGTTAGCGATTGTTTCCACGCCGGCACGTAAAACCAGTCGGCGATGTCCGTCTTTTTTGTGAGACTGGTCTTTAAATTGGGAACCAGCTCGGTTGGTCTTTGACTTTCAATCCAGAATCGCTGTCTCTGGAACGGGTACGTTGGAAGAGGGATTCGCCGGCGCTGCTCACCGGCAAAGAGACTGCTCCACTCGATGTTTACTCCGTTCACCCACAAACGTGCCGCGGCGCTCAACAACTGCAACTCCTCCGTCTCGCTGCCTTCAAAGGAGGAGACGATCAGTTGGTCGCGTCCTTTCTCGGGTGACAATTTAGCGAGCGTGCCAAGCGCGCGTCCCGGTCCGATTTCCAGAAGGACGCGCCCCTTCTCCTTCAAAAGAGTGTGCACGCCTTCGGCAAAGCGGACCGTCTCACGTAGATGGCTTACCCAGTAGCCTGGATCTGTGGCCTCTTCGGGAGTAATCCATTTGCCCGTCGTGTTCGACACCCAGGGGATACGCGGCGTATGTAACTGGACGCGCTCGATCTCGCGACGAAACTCATCCAGAACAGGTTCCATCATCGCGGAATGAAATGCATGCGACGTTTCGAGTCGCTTGCAGACGACGCCTCGCGCGGTTAATTCACGCTCGAAACGATCGACGGCTTCGGTAACGCCGCTGACGACACACTGGGTGTCGGCATTCACGGCGGCGATTGAGAGCTCGGGATGCGGTTCCAACCTGAGCGCGACCTGCTCCTCTTCCTCCATTACTGCCAGCATTGCCCCGCCCGGGAGACGCTGCATCAAGCGTCCGCGTGCCGCCACCACGCACAACGCATCTTCAAGCGAAAAGACGCCGGCAAGACACGCCGCAACGTACTCACCGATGCTGTGACCGAGCATCGCCGAAGGCTGCACGCCCCAGGCCATCCACTGTCTTGCTAACGCATATTCGAAGGCAAAGAGCGAGGGCTGCGTTATCTCTGTCTGCCGCAAATTCTCGACAGCTCTTTCATGCTGTGTTTCGTCTGCGAAGAGAACGCTGCGAAGGTCGAGATCGAATTCGCGCCAAAGGAATTCCGCGCAGCGATCGAGTTCGGAGCGGAAGACTTCTTCCCGCTCGTACAACTCGCGTCCCATCCCTACACGCTGTGCTCCTTGCCCGGCGAATAAAAAGGCGAGTGGTCTTTGCGCCTGGTCGGCGACGCCCGTCGCGCGCAGAGTTGTTCCGGTGTTTGAAAGCACAGCCAACGCCTCGGCGTTGTCACGGCAAACGATCGCGCGCCGGTGATCGAACGCGCGCCTGCCAACGGTCAGGGTGTAGGCTACATCCTCGAGGTTCGTCTCAGGGTTTTGTATGAAATAATTCTCCAGATTACGCGTTGCTTGTTCCAGCGCCTGCTCTGACGTGGCCGAGATTAATAAGACCTGGCCCACCCTCCGCGAACGGCTCAACTCAGGCGTGACCGGCGCTTCTTCGATAACGACGTGCGCATTCGTGCCGCCGATTCCGAACGAGCTGACGCCAGCCCGGCGCGGCGCGCCGTTGCGATGCCACGGCGCGAGTTTGGCGTTAACGTAAAAGGGGATGTTCTCGTATTCGAGCTGCGGGTTTGGTTCGTTGAAATGCAGGCTCGGTGGAATCGCGTGGTTCTCGAGAGCGAGGATGGTCTTGATTAATCCGGCGATGCCCGCCGCCGCGTCCAGGTGTCCGATGTTGCTCTTAACCGAACCGATGGCGCAGAAACTTTTCTCCTGTGTCTGCGCGCGAAAAATTTGTGTCAACGCTTTCAACTCAATGGGATCGCCAATGGGCGTTCCCGTACCGTGCGCCTCGACATAGCTGATCGATTCCGGCTCGATACCGGCGATGGCGTGGGCCTCCGCGATGACCGCGGCCTGTCCCTGCACACTCGGCGCTGTGTAACCAGCCTTTCCCGAACCGTCATTATTGATGGCCGACCCCTTAATGACACCGTGGATAGTATCGCCATCGGCGATCGCGTCTTCGAGTCGCTTTAGAACAACGATACCGACACCGCTTCCGCCCACTGTGCCTCGTGCACTCGCGTCAAAGGGCCGGCAGTGCCCGTCGGGTGAAGCGATGCCACCTTCCTGAAACATATAACCCGTCACCTGTGGCAGAGCGACAGTGACGCCACCGGCGAGCACCATGTCTGACTGATAATTCAGGAGACTCTGGCAGGCCAGGTGGACAGCGACGAGCGAGGTGGAGCATGCGGTCTGAATATTGACGCTCGGTCCCTTTAGATTCAGCTTGTATGAGACGCGCGTTGAGAGATGATCCTTATCGTTGGCGATTAGGAGTTGATACCCGCCCATGAGCGCCATCAAGTCGCGATTGCCGAGCAGATTGTGCAACAGGTAACTGCTCGCGTTCGTGCCGGCGAAAACGCCGATTTTGCCTTGATAAGTTTCGGAGTTATAACCCGTTGATTCGAGCGCCTCCCACGCGCACTCCAAAAAGAGGCGCTGCTGCGGATCGATGATGTCCGCCTCCCGCGGCGTGTAGCCGAAGAACTTCGCGTCAAACAGTTCGACGTTGTCCAAAACGGCCCTCGCCTTAACATACTCAGGTGACGCGAGGCGCACATCGTCAACGCCTTCGGCGCGCAACTCTTCATCGGAGAAGAAGCTGATTGACTCGACGCCGTCATGCAGGTTGCGCCAAAACTCATCTATGTTGGCAGCGCCGGGAAAACGTCCCGTCATCCCCACCACTGCGATGCCGTCAAGATTGTCGAATGATCCGTTATCTGTCATAAACTCGCCTCTATCCTCTTGCTCTCAATTTCTGTCTCTGTTGTGCGAGCGCTTCTTTCTGTCTCTGCGCGCGTTCGTAAACCTGATTAAGTACCAACTCCGGGGCTGGTTCCGGCACGTGGAACAATCGCGCCATCTCGCCGACGGTCGGAAGGGCGGATAATTCCGCCAGCGCGACCTCTTTTCCGAAACGCTGCTGCGCCTTGTTCTGCAAGTGCAACAGCGGCCATCCGTGCCCACCAAGTTCGAAGAAGTTGTCTGCTAATCTGACCTGCTCAACGTGCAACACCTCACGCCAGATATCGATGAGAGCACGTTCGGCCGTGTTTGGTGTGCCACTCTCAGTAGCGCTTGGACCGTGGCGTTGGACTTCCGGGTCGGCCAGCGCCTTGCGATCGATTTTGCCGTTTGTCGTCTGCGGCCATTTCTCAAGCCTGACAAAGGTCGATGGGACCATGTAAGGCGGCACCTTTTTCTGTACGAAAGCGCTTAGATCGCCGGCCGAAGGCGGTTCGTCATGGTTCGACACAAAGTAGGCCGTCAATCCTCCGGCGCTCGTCTTTACCACCGCCTCGCGTACAGCCGGGTGCTGCTCCAGCACCGACTCAATCTCACCGAGTTCGATACGGAAGCCCCTGACCTTCACCTGGTGATCAATGCGTCCGAGAAAATCGAGTGAGCCATCCGGCAAGTAACGTGCGAGATCGCCCGTGCGATACATGCGCGCGCCCGGCTCACGGAAAGGATTCGGGATGAAACGTTCCGCGGTTAGATCCGGGCGGTTGAGATAACCGCGCGAGAGGTTCGCGCCGGCGAGGTGCAGTTCTCCAGCGACGCCGACCGGCACAGGATTCCCATACCTGTCGAGGAGATACACCTGTGTGTTGGTTATCGGACGTCCGATTAACGGTGTATCGTTCGTGTCTCTATTAATTGTTTCTCTATTAATTAAGGTGAAAGTGGAAAAGACGGTGTCTTCGGTCGGGCCGTAGAGGTTAACTATTTTCCGTAGCCTGGTGTGCTCATATGCCTTCTGCACCGTGCTGCTCTTGAGCGCCTCTCCACAAAAACTGAGAGTGTGGACCGACGGCGGCAGCCCTCCGTGTTCCATCAGCACGGCCAGCACCGACGGGACGGCGTTAATCTGCGTAACGTACTTTGCATCCCACATCCCGAAGACTTGCAAAGCGTTATCAACCAGAATCACTTTACCTCCCGCCACGAGCGGGGCGAATAGCTCGAACACCGACATGTCAAAACAGATTGAAGCCGGAGCGAGCAAGCCGGAGAGATCCTCCTTGTCGAACACCTCCTGCGTCCAGCACAAGAAAGCCGCCAAATTGCGGTGCTCAACCGCAACTCCTTTCGGCCGGCCGGTTGACCCGGACGTATAAATCACATAAGCCAGATTGGCCGGACTCTGAACTACTTGCGGGTTCTGCGTTGATTCTTTCTCAATCAGCTCTCGGTCGCGATCCATGCAAACGACTCGAGTGTTCTCGGTCGGCAAGTGTTTGGCGAGGCTTTCCTGCGTCAACAACACGGGCGCGCCCGAGTTCTGCAACATGTAACTCAAGCGGTCTTGCGGATAGGTAGGATCGAGCGGGACGTAGGCGCCGCCGGCCTTGAGAATGCCGAAAAGTGCCGTCACCATCTCGAGCGAGCGGTCCAGCAACACGCCGACTCGTACTTCCGGCCCAACACCTATTCCTCTCAGGTAATGTGCAAGTTGGTTGGCTCGTTCGTTTAACTTTTCATAGCTCAGGTAGCGCCGCTCCATCGCCAGCGCGACCGCCGCGGGATGTTTTTCCACGCACGTCTCGAACATTCGGTGAACGAATTCATTGGGTGAGTAATCGGCCTGCGTCTGATTCCATTCCACGAGGATTTGCTGTCGCTCTTCATTGGTCAAAGGCGATAACTGCGAGAGGCGTCGCTCCGGGCTCGAGATCATACCTGCGAGCAGATTCTCTAAATGTAAGAGCAGTCGGGTCGTCGCAGCCGCACTGAAGCGCTGCCGGTCGTAGAGCAGTTCGAGGGACAAACTATCACCAGCCTTCACCAGCAGGCTGAGCGGATAATTCAGTCGCGTCGTGGACCGCGACTGCCGTACTTCAAGTACTCCCGATCGCTCGAGATGCGTCTTTAAAGCAGCTTCAAGCGGACAATCCTCATACGCGACCACGCTTTCAAAAAGCGCGCCGCTGCGTGGCACATCGCTCCATCGCTTAATGCGTGACAGCGAGACGTGAGCGTGCTCACGCATTTGTGATTGCCGCTCCTCGAGGCGCAGCAAGAAGGCGAGGAGCGTCGCGTCAGGATAAGTTTGGACTCGCAACGGCAACACGTTGAAGAATGGCCCGAGGGTTGGTCCAACTTCCGCTGGTTCGCGCGAACGCTGTGAAATGACTCCGAACACTACATCCGGCTCGGCGCTGTAGGTGCTTAGCAGCAGCGCCCAGGCTCCGTTGATGATGGTGCTGATTTTCACCTCATGCTGTCGTGAAAATGATTTCAAGGCACAGTTCAGTTGAATCGAGAGCGGAACGTGTAGTTGTCCGTAAGAGGCCTTATGCGTTTCGGATTGTGGACCATCTACTGGGAGTGGAGTCGGCGCAGAAAATCCACGCAGCGTTTGCTTCCAGAACTCTTCAGTTCCACGCCGGTCTTCAGTCTGTGACTTTCCAAAGCAATCCACCGGATTGGAAATCATTCGCGCCGGCGCAGTTTGGCCTTGAGAGCAGGCTTCGTAATAAGTAGCGAGTTCCTGGAGGAGTGTTGACGCCGAAGGGCCATCGAATAACAGTTGATGAAAACTCCAGATGAATTTGTAATGGTTTTGATCGAGTTGCAGGAGCGCAACGCGCATTAGCGGAGCTTTGGATAACTCAAACCCGCGCCGGCGATCGACCCGCAGGAACTCCTCAAATTGCTCCTCGCGCTGGTCTACTGCTACGTGTCGCCAATCGTGCACCGCTACAGGTATTTCGACGGACGTTTGGACCACCTGTGCAGGCGTTTCAATGTCTTTCCATTGAAAGCTACTGCGCAAGATTGCGTGACCTGCAACCAACTGCTGCCAGGCACGCTGAAGCGCTTGAACATCCAGAGCGCCTAAGAGATCGCAACTCAATTGGCTAACCCAGACACCTGTGCCTTGGCTGTAGAGGCTATCCAAAATGATGTCACCCTGGATGTGCGAGATGGGATACGAGAATTGACTGGACATTACACTCTTCCACTCTGCTGCTTGAAGCGATTGCGTTGCTGTGTGAGCATCTGTTTCTGTCTCTTCGCACGCTCGCGCGCATCTTCGAAAGTAGCAGCCTCTGCCGGTGGGCGCGTGAAGTGTTCCGTCATCGCCCTGACGGTGGCATGCTCGAAAAGTTCGATAAGCGGAATATCTTTTTTAAGTGCGGCCTGAGTCTTACTTTGAATCTGGAGCATCAGTAACGAATCGCCACCAAGGTCAAAGAAATTGTCGTTCACGCCAACCTGTTCGAGCCCCAGCACTGTTTGCCAGATGTTAGCGATAGTCGACTCGATATCTGTTTGCGGCGCGAGATAGCTGACTTCAAGCGACGGGCGGTTCGCTTCCGGATCGGGCAGTTTCTGGCGATCAATTTTGCCGTTTACCGTGAGCGGCCATTGGTCCAACACCGAAATACTGTGCGGCACCATATAGCGCGGTAACTTTTGTTGCAGGAAGGTTCGTAACCCGGTGATTGAAAGTGTCGAGTTTTGCGCCGGGACGACGTAACCCATCAGGCGCTCATCACGGGCAATGACCGCGGCAGATTGCACATCCGCATGCTGTTCCAGCACCGCCTCGATCTCACCTAACTCGATACGGAAGCCTCTCAGCTTAACCTGATGATCGATGCGCCCAATGTAGTCAATCTCGCCGGTGCTTCTCCACCGTGCCAGATCGCCCGTTCGGTACAGTCTTGCTCCCGCGCCACCTCCGTACAGGTCAGGAATAAAGCGTTCGGCTGTCAGTTCCGCTCGATTCAAGTAGCCTCTGGAAAGCCCGGCTCCTCCGATATAGATTTCTCCCGCTATTCCAGTCGCGACCGGCTCGAGATCTTTATCAAGAATGTAAATTTGCGTGTTTGCTATAGGTCGTCCGATCGCCGGCTCCTGGGTGCTTCCAGCTACAACCTCTCCCCACGTTGCCACGACCGTGTACTCTGTTGGCCCATAGTTGTTTACCAGCTTGAAGCTGCATTCTTTGAGTGCCGCGGCATGCAGGCGATCGCCGCCAATCAGTAGTACCCGCAGTTGCAGCTGTGAAGGCCATCGTTCCTGCATAGCGGTCTCCGCCATCGCGGTCGGTAGGAAGCTAATAGTGATGCCGCAGGTCGCCAACCAATTCACCAGTTGGGCAGGCGTCATTCGCGTTTCTTCATTGGCAATATGCATGCTTGCGCCCACAGTCAGGTACGGCCAGATTTCCCAGACAGAGGCATCGAAGGCCACTCCCGCCAACTGCGTCGCGCGATCGTGGGCCGTTACGCCATACACGCGCTGATGCCACGTCAGGAGGTTTACGAGGCTGCGATGCTCGATCATTACACCCTTAGGTAATCCGGTGGAACCGGAGGTGTAGATGACATAAGCCAGATTCGAGGACGTGACTCCGCTGTAAAAATCCTCAACACTCTCTTGTGCGAACAGGTGCGACTCCGAATCCAGGCAGACACATGCTAATCCCTGTTCAGCGAACTCCTTGACGAGATCCTTTTGCGTCAGCAGCACCGAAATCTGCGCATCTCGCATCATGTAAGAGTTTCGCTCCGCCGGAGAGTGCGAGTCG
Organism: uncultured Acidobacteriota bacterium; assembly: GCA_963708055.1. Taxonomy (GTDB): domain Bacteria; phylum Acidobacteriota; class Blastocatellia; order Pyrinomonadales; family Pyrinomonadaceae; genus PSRF01. Next base: position 7,377,425 of record OY970193.1, read on the forward strand.
AATGGCACATAAGCACCTCCCGCTTTCACGACGGCGAGTATCGCCACGATCATTTCCACCGAGCGCTCCAACATGATTCCAACGCGTACTTCCGGACCAACGCCACGCCGCCGGAGGTAGTGGGCTAACTGGTTCGCTCGTCCATTCAACTCGAGATAACTGAGCTGTTCGTTACCCATCACCACCGCTGTGGCTTCCGGTCTCTCGATCGCCTGTGCCTCGAACAACTCATGCGCGCATTTCAGCAACGGATAATCGTTGGGTGTTTGGTTCCACTCGACGAGCAGTCGCTGCCTTTCCGCGTCAGGTAGCATCGGGATGTTTGCGAGTTGCTGCTCGATGCATTCAGGGATGCCCTCGATGATTATTCGATAGTGTTCGAGCAGACGTGTCACGTCAGTCGCCGAATAGCGCCGCGCATCATAAAAACAGTTCAGCGTCAGTTGTTGTCCCGGTATCACCATCAAGCTGATGGGGAGATTAGCCTGCTCTGTCGAGCGCGCCTGACTCAACTTTAAATTTCTCGGTGCTTCCGATTGTTGACCGGCGGACATCGCGACCGGATAGTTCTCGTAGACCACTACGCTCTCGAACATTTCCTCGCGGGGCGGCACGTGGCTCCATTCTTTGACCTGACGCAGCGAACTGTGTTCGTACTGGCGCGCCTGGGCCTGCTGCTGCTGAAGTTCCTTGAGCCACCCGAGCACGCCCTCGGCGGGCGACGTCTTGACGCGCACCGGAATAGTGTTGATGAAAAGGCCGACCATTGATTCGGCGCCTGCCAAATCCGCCGGGCGACCAGAGACGACGGAGCCAAAGACAACCTCTTCCGTTCCGCTATGGCGGCTTAGCAGCAAGGCCCACGCGGCGTGAACGATGGTGCTCAAAGTCAGTTGATGTTGCCTCGCGAAAGAATGAAGCCTGGCGGTTAACTCAGGCGTGAGATGTAGGAGCTGCTTGGCGGCAGCGGACGATGGGTCGGCGATAGGGTCGCCGAAGGGCATAGTTGTAGGCGTGGTGAAGCCTTCCAGGTAGGACCGCCAGAATTTCTCGGCCTCGTCTCGATTTTGCTTCTGTAACCATCCAATGTAATCCCTGTACGGGCGGACAGCAGGCAATCGCAAGTCGCCCGTGCGAGAAAGTGCGTCGTATGAAGCGAAGAGATCTTTTGACAGGAGCGAAACTGACCAACCGTCAAGCAACAGATGATGAAAACTCCAGGCGAACTGGTAGTCATGGTCAGTCAATTGCAGCAGCGCGAGCCGCATCAAAGGCGCTTTGGAGAGCTCGTAGCCACGTGTCCGATCTTCCTGCAAGTAAACCCTGAGCCGCTCGGACTGTTCCGGTGGAGCGAGATCTCGCCAGTCTTCCAACTTAAGCGGCACCGCAATGTGTCGCGGCACAACTTGAACCGGTTTCTTCAGATCATTCCAGGCGAAGAAGGAGCGCAGCACTGAGTGGCGGTCCATCATCTGCTGCCACGCACGCTCAAAAGTCTGGACATTCAGGCCACTGAGTACGCAGTTGAGCTGCGTCACATACACGCCGGAGTGTGGCGCGTAGAGAGTCTGAAAGAGCATTCCCTCTTGTAACGGTGAGAGGGGATAAAAGTCTTGAACCTGCGCCATGTCTAGAGTGTTAACCTTGTTCTACGGACTTGTTGATGAGGGTCGTGATGCTATCGAACTCTGATTGGCTCCAGCCAAAATCAGCGAAATCCGACGGCGTGTAGCCGCCTGCTGCGGATGACTGACAATGCGCGATGAGTGCTTGCAGCTCGGTCAGGAAGGCTTGGGCCAATTCCTCGATGGTCTCTCTACGATGAATGTTTTCGCTGAAGGTCCAGCTTATACGGAGTTGTTCGCCTGCAATTAATCCCGTGACTTCCAGGAGGTGGCTACGGCCGCCCTGTGCGTCACGTTCGGGGCCGGCATTCTCCGCCGCCATGGTGAACTGCGAGGACGCCGGGAACACCTGATCGAACTGGCCGAGATAGTTAAAGCTCACTTCAGCCATCGGCAGAGCGCGCAATGCACGCATAGTTGCGGCATCACGGCTGAGATAGCGAAGGAGTCCGTAACCCAGGCCGCGACGCGGAATGCTTCGCAGTTGCTCCTTCACGGATGTGAGCGCCTCACCGGCGCCCGTCCCAGGTTCCAGCTTTAGGAAGACGGGGAAAATAGACGTGAACCAGCCGGCCGTCCGTGAAAGGTCGACGTCGTCGAAGATGTCTTCGCGACCGTGGCCCTCGACGTCGATCAGCAACGCGGGACTGTCGGCCCACCGTCCATAACTCAACGCCAGCGCAGTCAAGAGCGCGTCGTTGATTTCGGTGTGGTAAGCTGCGGGCACTTCCTGCAGCAAGGCGCGCGTCTCTTCAACGCTCAAACGTACCGAGATGGTCGAGGCAGAAGCGTTGATATTGCGTCCGTCCTGAGAGTCCACCGGCAGGGGTCGATGCTCGTCCCACGGCAGCGCCAGCCAGTACTTCATCTCTTCCCCTAATTCTTCGGACTGTGCCAGTTGGAGCAACCGCTCGCTCCAATATTTAAATGAAGTGGTCTTGGCCGGTAGCCGTACTTCATCACCCCGGCGAAGTTGTTCCCAAACCGTTTGCAGATCCTCGAGAAGCACGCGCCATGAAACGCCGTCAATGACAAGATGATGAAAAACAATCAGCAGGCGAACTGGATGGCCGGGGCCCAGATGAAAGAAGACAACCCGCACGAGTGGCCCTTCCGAGAGATTCAAACTTTCCTGAACCTGCGCCGCATGCGTCTCGATTGCTGCTCTCTGCTCATCTTCGATCAACGCCGAAAGATCGACCCACGCAAAAGGAATCGCGTCATCCGGCACAGCGTTGAACTGTCGCCATCCAGCCGGCTCCTGTACGAAGCGCAAACGCAAGGCGTCGTGATGTGCGATCCATTCCTGAAGGACCCGCTTCGCAAGCGACGGCTCGAAGGCTTCTCTCACTTCCAGCAGCAGCGACTGATTGAAGTGGTGCCGGGCTGGATAATCGAGTTCGAAGAACCAATGCTGAACAGGTGTCAGGTTAACGAGACCCGTAATCGCTTCCTGTTCGGCGTTCACACCGTCGCCGGGCTGGACTATGGCCGCAAGTTCAGCAACCGTCTGGTGCAGGAAGAGATGTCTGGGTGAGAGTTGCAGGCCAGCCTGCTGAGCTTTGGAGACAATCTGGATAGCGAGAATCGAATCGCCGCCGAGCTCAAAAAAATTGTCGTGAATGCCGACGCCGTTCCGCCCCAACACCTTGGCCCAGATATCTGCAAGCACTTGCTCTTCCCGAGTGCAAGGCGCGGTATAGGATGGGTCCTCAGCCGCTGTTGAATCGGGTGCAGGCAGCGCCCGACGGTCAACCTTCCCATTACGCGTCAGCGGCATCTCAGAGAGGGTGACGAAAGCTGCCGGAATCATGTATTGCGGTAACCGTTCTCTCAAGTGAGCGCGCAGGTCACTCACACTTGTGCTGCTTTGGGCTGCACTTGCGGCATTCACGACATAGGCCACCACGCGTTTGTCCTGATTCTGGTCTTCCCCGACAATGACCACTGCTTCTTTGACATCCGCATGACTCGTCAATGCAGCTTCAATCTCTCCCAACTCGATGCGATACCCTCGGACCTTGACCTGGTGGTCCATGCGGCCCACATACTCCACTTCCCCGTCGCTCCGCCACCAACCCCAATCGCCCGTCCGGTACAGCCGCTCGCCTTCGGCGCCACTCGCAAATGGATTCGGCACGAACCGCTCTGCAGTCAGGTCCGGTCGATTCAGGTAGCCACGCGCCAATCCCGCGCCGCCGATGTAGATCTCTCCCGCCACTCCAATCGGCGTCGGCTCCAGCGTTTCATCCAAAATGTAGATTTGTGTGTTCGCGATCGGCCGCCCAATCCTCGGCGCACCAGGCTCACCTTGCCTGATCTCCGCCACCATCGAGTAGACCGTGTCCTCCGTCGGCCCGTAGAGATTCACGACCCGCTCTACTGCACTGCCCTTGTAGACCGCCTCTACCAGATTTCGTCCCACTGCCTCGCCGCCCGAATTGAACACCCGTACGCTCGCCGGTACCCGGCCCGCACGCACCAACTCCGCCATCGCCGATGGCACCGTGTTCAGCAGCCGCGCCCCGCACTCCTGCGTCCAGTCCTCACTCAGCAGCGCCAACGCATCCTGCACCAGCACCACTGTGCCGCCAACGCTCAACGGCACGAACATCTCAAACACTGACAGGTCAAAGCAGATCGTGGTCGTTGCCAGTACGGTTCCCAGCGTGTCGGCGTCGTAAATTTGCTCAGCCCAGCGCACAAAAGTCGCCGCACTGTGGTGCGTGATAGCGACTCCTTTCGGGCGTCCCGTCGACCCCGACGTGTAGATCACGTAGGCCAGGTTGGCCGGCACTGCCACAGGCTCAGGGTTTGTCTCCGGCTGCTGCGCGATCAGCGGCCAATCTGTCTCAAGGTCAAGCTGCCGCACTGGTCCCAGTTCCAACTGCTCTGCCAGACCCGGCTCACTCAGCAGCACCGAGACCTCTGCATCCGCGTGCATGTAGCGCAGTCGCTCGACCGGATAGCGCGCGTCCAGCGGCACGTAGGCCGCGCCGGCTTTCAATACTCCCAACAGCGCTACCAGCAACCGCGGCGTGCGCTCCATCAGAATTCCCACTCGGTTCTCAACCCCGACCCCCAGCTCGCGCAGGTAATGGGCCAGTTGATTCGCCTGGCGGTTCAGTTCGCCGTAGCTCAGCGCCGCGTGGGCGTCGCGCACCGCAATGGTGGCTGGAGTTTGCTCCGCCTGCGCCTCATACACTTCATGCAGGCATAAATCTCGCGGGAAAGCCGTGCTCGTTTGGTTCCAGCCAAAGAGTATTTGCTCTCGCTCTTCATCGCTCATCGGTGAGATCGCCGACAAGCGACTCTCCGGTTGGCTGATAACGCTCAGCATGATGTTGCGAAGGTAGCTGATCCAGCGTTGAATGGTGCGTTGCTCGAGGATGTCTGTGTTGTATTCAAAATCCAGAAGCAGTTGCCCGTTCTTCTCGGTGACGTTGAGATAAATGTCGTACTTGGACGAGTGCGTTTCATTTGCCACCACGTCAGCTTCGAGATCGTAAAATTTCCGCGCGGCTCCCGAGCGTGCCTGCCCGAAATTAAACGAGGCGTTGAAGAGTGGCGAGCGCGAAGGGTCTCGCGGCAGATTCAACTTCTTCACCAAACCAATGAAGGAGAACTGCTGGTGCGCGAAGCCATCGAGCAACCGCTTCCGAACCGTCGAGAGGTAATCCTTGAAACTCGGGTCACCCTGCACGCGGCAGCGCAGCGGCAACAAGTTTACAAAGTGGCCGAACAAAGCCTGACCGTCGGGATGCAATTGCCCGGCGGCCCAGACCCCGATGACGACGTCCTGTTGTCCGGTCAGTTTATGAATCAAAAGCTGATAACAGGCCAACACCGTCATGTTAATGGTGCAGCCGTGCTGTGCCGCCACAAGTTTGAGGCCGCGACAGAGAGATTCGTCAAACGCGTCTTTTTCATGCGCGCCTTTGTAGGACTTGAACATCGGGTACGGATGGTCGGTGGGTAATTGTAACGTTGGAGGAGAGTCGGCAAACTGGTCCAACCAGTAAGTCTCTGCGGCAGCCGGTAGGACCGTGTCGTCGCGGAAAGATTTTAACGGCGGCAAATTACATTCAACGTTGCGACACGCAGCCTCATAAAAAGCTTCCAGGTCCGACATCATGATGCCCGCCGACCAGCCGTCCATAATGATGTGATGAAAATTGAGCACGAGCATCGCCGCTTCTTTTTCCATCTTAATGATGATGAAGCGAACCAGGGCGTCGTTCGCGAGATCGAATGTGTACGCAGTCTCCTCGGCCATCAACGCTGCCAGCCGGCTCTCGCGCTCACTCTGGGCCAAACTCGATAAATCAACGAAAGGCGCCTCAACCACCCGACGCGGGTGAATGATCCGATAATCCCCTTCGGGACTGAAATTCGTTCGCAGGGATTCGTGGCGCGCGATTACCTGCCGTATTGCACTGCGCAGCGCTTCGACGTTGAGACGACCGCGCAGGCGCACGGTATTTGACTCGTTGTAGGCGTGCGACGCATCCGCACCGAGCTGCGACATCAACCATATCTGCTTTTGCCCCTGGCCCAGCGGGTGCAGGTTATTAACTGAAACGTTCTCCAGCACTAGGGCATCCAGCGCCAACGAAGGCTTCGCGCCGTTTCCGTTATTGTTTCCGCCTTGTGAGTGACGGGTGGAAGATCCGTTTTGCTCGTCGCGGATATCGCTCGTGATGAACCCGCCGTCGCGCAACTCTTCGATGGTCTCTTTGACTGCCCGCTCGATGTAGTCTATGTCTTCCCTGGTGTGCGCAGTAGAGAGGTAACGAGTACTTCCCTCCCACACGTAGACTCCTTTGGTGACCAGATGGTATGAGAACAGTTCTCCATATTTCATCGCGCGCGGTAAGGCTATTGAAAGCAGGGAGCCGAACCGGTTGACGCGCCACTCGAGTCGTTCACTCGTAAAATAATCATTCAGCGTCGTGGCCAATACGGAAGCGCTTTCGCTCAGTCGCTCTTGCAACGCGGGCCCCTCCGTCTTCATGTGCAGCAACGCGGCACGCGCCGCGACCATAGCCAGCGGATGCTTGCAAAAAGTTCCGGCGAAGAATGTCTTCGACGCTGCCGGATACGAGGCGTCGCCGAAGCGCCATGTCCCACCGTCGATGGCATCCATGTATGCGGCCTTGCCTGCAATCACTCCGATCGGCATTCCACCGCCAATGACTTTTCCATACGTCACTAGATCGGCGCGCACGCCGAAGAGCGCCTGGCAACCGCCCTGATGCATGCGAAATCCTGTCACCACTTCATCGAAAATCAGCGCCGCGCCACCTTCTTCGGTAATGCGCCTGAGTTCCTGCAGGTATGTTTGTGGTTGGAAATCAGGACGACGGCTCTGCACCGGCTCAACCAATACGGCGGCCAGCTCATGCTTCATCCTTCGAATGATGTCCAGCGACTCTTCGCTGCCGTAATCCAACACAATCACGTCTTCAATCATGCCCGGCATTACGCCCGGAGCCATCGGCACGGCCCGCCGCTCACCGTCCCGCATTCCGCTGCGCGCAAGGATCCCGTCAAAAGTCCCGTGATACGAACCGCCGAAGAAAGCGATACGAGAGCGCCCGGTAACACTGCGCGCCACGCGCAGTGCAGTCATCACAGCTTCCGTACCTGAATTACAGAACGTCACGCGCTCCACGCCCGTCAGTTCGCTAATTAACTCGGCCACCTCACCAGCCAGGTATGACTGCGGCCCTAGTTGGATACCCTCGCTCAACTGCTCTGTAAGAGCCTCAAGGATGAACTGCGGCGAGTGGCCGAACAGGTGCACCCCAAAGCCCATCGTGAGATCGACGTATTCGTTGCCGTCCACGTCCCACAGCCGCGACCCTTGCGAGCGTTGCGCAACGAGCGGATAGAGCATCTCCTTCCAGAACGGACGAAATCCGGCTGAGGCGCGCGGGTCAGCCAGGACTGAACGGTACTGCTGTGTTAGTTCCTTCGATCGACGTGTGCGCTTCGTGTAATGCGCGATTAAATTCTTGACATGCTTTTGCTGCCTGGTCGTAAGTACTGCCGCGGGCGCGACTTTGGTTTGCTCAAAAGCGATGTAGGCTTCCGGCGGCGCCGATTTACTGTTCGCCCCCGCTGTCGCTCGCGGTGGCGTCTCCGACCTGAAGATTTCTGTTCCTTCGCCGGCGCTGACCACGATATCCGACATGGGTAGTCGCAGACCCTGTAGCATTCGAAGCTGCTGCGACATGATCCCAAGCTGCTGCGTGACTATGCGCTGCACGCCGGAGTCTTTGATGGACGAGGCAGGTTGCGCATCAGGCGAGACGGGCTGATACTGCGTGTCACTCAACTGCGCAGTAACGTCTTCAGTCGTCAACTCTTCTGCCGGCATCTGCTGATCGAGGTACACCGTCAATATGTCGAGCGTCTTCAGTTCGTCAAAGAATTGCGCGAGGGCGAGCTTCACACCAAAATGCTCTTCAATTGCTTTGTTCGCCTGAATGAGAAGGAGCGAGCTAACGCCCATTTCAAAATAGGTGGCATGAGGATCGAGCGCCTCAGGCTCAACGCCCGTTAGCTCGTTAATGATCTTTTTCAAACCCGTCAGGATTTGTTCATGCCTCGCCGTTCTGGCGGTGGTCATTGGTTCGCACTCCTTCGCATTTCAGTTGTACGGAGCAGAGAGAGAGAGCTAGACCGATTAATCACTTGGGCGGGTCCATCATTTGCAGACGCAGGCTGAGTGGGCGCATGTCGGTCCACACTTCCCGGACGTAATCCAGACATTCGGCCTTTGGTCCGCTAGTGCCTGTATCGTCCCAGCCCAGCGGATTAGGACGATCGGCGGGATAAATCGAATACTGTTGCTCGTGATTGATCACGACTTTGTAGACAGTAGTGTCTTCCTGATCGTTACTATTCATTTGTCTTTACCTCGTTTAAGAAATTGTATTGCGGTAGGAAATGCGATTGAGGCGGGTTAACGCAGTCAGGCTTTCTTTTTGAAACTGAACAGCCGCATGCCTGTCCAGAACTCCTTGATGTGACCGGGACTTTGCTCCTTGGATCCACTTTTCCCGAGGTCTCTCCAGTTAGGAGCGTTCTCCTGATCGGCTGGCGAGACTGAAAACTCTTCGTCGTGATTCACGAGTATTCTGTCGACCGTCTCGTCCTCATTCTCATTCTCATTGTTGTTCATTTTTAGCTCCAGGTTTCGGGGTTGATGGGCAAAGCTACCGCACTTGAGGTTGTGGGTTTACCTCAATTTTGTTCCTAAAAAGGCTCGAGCGACTAAAGTGAAACGATTGACGGAGTGCTCGCTACCGAGCAGCTCTCCGCTGAAACTGCCGCAACTCGAAATGTCGTTTCTAACTCACTTTTTGGACCATCTCACTCCCTATCAGAAGACGACTCTGATAGCTAACTGCATTCAGAAGTATTTCTACTCTATCGGTTGCCTTGATCCGCTTCTGGAATATGCCCACCAGGTGTTTCAAGGGACCAAACCTGATCTCCACCCTATCTCCATACTCGAGTTCTTCGCCGAGTTGAATGAATCCATCTTTATCTATCCGTTCCTTGATGAAATCTATGACTCGGTTGTCGATCGGAATAGGACCATCACCAAAGCTGACTACGTTCTCCACACCTCTTGTGTACTTCACCTTATGAAGCAGTTGACCGACATCAAAGTACGCAAAGATATAACGAGCGAACAAAGGCTTGATTGTTTGCCGATCGGCGGAGAAGGACATTTTTAACTTAGGGGTAAAAGTCTCCACGTGCCAGGCCCTCAAGTTGGTATCAGCCCGACCTTCCTGCTTTGGCTTTGTACGAATGGCATACCATCTGGCCGACTCCATTGATGCGATGTTCATCCAGCGCCCCCCCATGTTTCCCGAGGCTTACAGCCGTTGCTTGTCTGATCCTCACGACCGCAATTGCTTAGAGTTGTAGTCAATTCTTGGCTTTGTTTGCTTCCCAGACCAAGCTCCAATAGAATGGTCTTGCAGCAAAACGTGCATCGCGTAACATCTCTAATTCAGAGAAGATCTTGCAATTCGAAATCGGTATCAACATACCGCGCCTGTTAATTAAAAGTCTTTAGAGAGCCCTCAAAGTTCCACTTAAAGACAATCAAAGATTCCTCAAAGCGTAATGAGCAGTAACTTTTCGCGCTTTTATGATTTTGGCCCTTTCCGCATTGACACCGGTCAACACGTGCTATTGCGTGACGGTGTTGAAATATCTCTTACTCCAAAGGCCTTTGATACCTTGCTGCTGCTTGTTCGAAATAGCGGACGAACAGTTGATAAGGACGAGTTGTTGAAAACTATCTGGCCGGAAGCCTACGTTGAGGAAGCAACGCTGGCCCAGAATGTTTTCACTATTAGAAAGGCTCTGGGCGGCAGTGAGGGCGATCAATACATTCAAACTGTTCCGAGACGTGGTTATCGCTTTACCGCCAATGTGACGGCGGAGCAGGATCAAATTGCGGCGCTCCCGTCAGACCAGCCTGAGACGCCATCTGATCCAACAGGCGAAAAAGCCGTGCCAGCCAGATCCATTTACTCCATAGCGGTCTTGCCGCTCCTTCACCAAAGTGAAGATCCCGAGGTGGAGTATCTCAGCGATGGCCTAACCGAGAACATCACCAACAGTCTTTCGTTAATACCCGAACTGCAAGTCAAAGCGTGCAGCACTGTTGTACGTTACAAGAGACCAAATATTGATCCTCAGCAGGCCGGCCGCGAATTAGGTGTCGCTGCGGTATTAGTAGGAAGACTGACTCGGGTGGGCGACAACCTGACAATCAGGATGGAGCTGGTTGAAGCATCCAGCGGTTGGCAGCTCTGGGGCGAGGAATACAATAGAGGACTTTCTGATCTCCCAAAGTTTCAAATAGATATTACGAGAGACATTTCGCAGGCCCTGCGCCTCAAGGTGACTGACGACAAGTGGGAGCGGCTATCAAAACTTCGAACTGACAATGCTGAAGCATTTCAGCTCTACTTGAAAGGCCGCGGTTTTCTGAATAAGCGCACTAAGAAAGGCTACATAAAGGCAACCGATTGTTTCGAGCAGGCGATTGAGCTCGACCCCGGTTTCGCGCTGGCTTATTCCGGCCTCGCTGATACATACATTCTGTATGACTTCTATGGTCTGGTTCCACCCTGGAATACGATACCAAAAGCCAGGGCGGCGGCCGTCAAGGCAGTAGCGCTCGGTGACGAACTCGCCGAGACTCACACTTCACTCGGATCGATAACTCTTATACATGATCGAGATTTAGTGGGTGCTGAACGTGAGTTTAAGAAAGCGATAAGGGTAAACCCGAAATATGCACGCGCGCATCACGGTTACGCACACTGCCTGATGGCAACGGGACGCACCGAAGAGTCGCTGGCCGCATGCGGTTTCGCAGTCGAGTTGGAACCGTTCGATGTTGAGCTCAACCAGCATCTGGGATGGCATTATCTTTTTGCGCGCGAGTATGACCGCGCCATCGAGCAGCTCCAGAAAACGCTCGAGATGGCGCCTGACTTCTACCGCGCCCGGGTCCTCTTAGGAATAGCTTTCGGGCAAAAGGGATCGTTCTCGCAGGCGATAGCGGAGTTCCTTCAAGCGCGCCAGCTAGAGGAAACGACCATGCTTTCAGGGTTTCTCGGATATGCCTACGGTATGGGCGGAGACGAGAAAGCGGCTTTGAAAGTTCTCAACGACCTGATTAAAGAATCAAAAGAAACTTATGTTTCGCCATATAGCATGACTCTGATCTACGTCGGCCTGGGCCGTCGTGATGAGGCGCTGGAATGGGTTCAAAGGGCGTGTGTCGAGCATGGTCATTGGCGAGGCTGGCTCGAGCTGACGCCGGAACTTGACAGCCTGCGTGCCGACCCACGGTTCATCAAGATTGTGCGGCAGAGCTCCCTGAATAGCCAATACTAACTCTCTCAATTCGGCAGTGGCTTAGTTTGAAATACGCCGAAGGCGTTGGCTAATTTCAGCCCGGGATTCGAGTGAAGCGAGAACCCCGGGAAACAGAGTCAGTGCTAGCGCTCTCGACAGGTGAGGTAGTCTTGGATTCCGCGATCAGTCGTGTCACTTCGGCTATCAACTGGTCGCCGTTTGCGGGCTTAACCAAGTATCCCTGAGCACCCGAAACGCGAGCTGCTTCCCGGTCAGTCTCGTACGCCGCTCCTGAGTAGAAGAGAATGGGTGTCTTTGGATCGAACTGGCGTAACTCTTCGGTAAGCTCTGTACCAGAAAGTCCAGGCATCCAGTTGTCTACCAGATACAGATCGAAGTTTTGGGTCTTTGCAAGATCAATAGCCTGAACATTGCTTGTTGAGCAGACTACCTCATAGCCATACTGGGTTAGGACAAAATCAATCAACTCGCGAGTATCAACATCATCCTCAGTACAGAGGATACGTCTTTTTGTGGACTGCATAGCGGAAGCCTTTCAGTTGGTCGTTTCCGACGGTGGTCCTTGAGAATGGATGGGCTAGAGTAAATCGCTTTTGTTGCGGGATCTGTGCGTTAGCACACTTAGAGACTGGGGCAGATGAGGGGTTAACCAGCCGGGCTATTCGTGAGCACCACCTTGAGTGCACCCTCTTGGGCTGCGTTTCCAAATGTGTCGTACGCCTTCATGATGTCGTTCAACGCAAAGCGATGAGTTACAAGCTTGTTCGGTTGTAGTTTGCCCGAGCGCACGACCTTTAGCAGCATCGGCGTTGTTACCGTATCCACCAGTCGTGTGGTGATCGCGATGTTGCGGTCCCAGAGTTTCTCCAGGTGCAGCTCCACCGGTTTGCCATGGACGCCCACATTAGCGATGCGACCGCCGGCCGCAACAATTGCCTGGCATATGTTGAAGGTCGCGGGAATCCCAACGGCCTCGATCACCACATCGACTCCGGCCCCTTCCGTCAGGTCCAGCACGCGTTGGGCCGCGCGTCCATCTGAGCTATTGATCAGAGTAGTGGCGCCAAACTCCCTGGCGACCGCCAGCCGTTTGTCGTCCAGGTCGATCATGAAGATCGCGGCCGGTGAATAGAATTGCGCGGTTAGCAGAACGGCGAGGCCCACGGGTCCAGCGCCCACTATTGCGACCGAGTCGCCAGGCTTAACTTCACCGTTCAGAACTCCGCATTCAAAGCCTGTTGGCAAGATGTCGCTGAGCATGACCATGGCTTCTTCATCGGCGTCGGCAGGGAGGTGGTAGAGACTCCCATCAGCGTGGGGAATGCGCACGTACTCGGCCTGAGTTCCGTCGATGGTGTAGCCCAGAATCCAACCGCCGTGCCGGCAGTGCGAATACATACCCTTTTTGCAAAAGTCGCACTTCAGACAGGCCGAGACGCACGAGATGATGACCTTGTCTCCCACCTGAAATTCCGAGACGCCGGCGCCTACTTGCTCGACTACCCCGATGCCCTCGTGGCCGAGAATGCGTCCATCAATCACCGCCGGGAGATCGCCCTTTAAAATGTGAAGGTCGGTTCCGCAGATCGTCGAAGTGGTAATCCGCACGATGGCATCGCCCGCATCCTGGATGATAGGGCGGGGCTTGTCCTCCCAGGCACGTTGATCCAGACCGTGATAGACCAGCGCTTTCATGTTAACGGCGGTGCTTAGAGGTGCGGCGTTCGCAGGCACGAGTTCGAGTTCAGTGGTTGTCATTGTTATCTCCTCGAAAACCGGGATTACGCTGTGTGGCCCAAACGGTTGAGGGAACCGGGAATTTACCGCTTACATTTTCATGTCAATCTTCTTCGCATCATACGTCGAAGCTATTCGTGTCAGTTCAGCTAGTTGGTCCATACCAACTCGGAGGCTGGCCATGGTTGCATACGCTTGCCTCGAAGGCTTTACAGTTAATTACCAGGACAACATAGCCGACGCAAAGTTGTTCGTCTGTGTCCTGGCACACATATAAGTTCACGCCTGTTTTTAGTTGAAAGGAGCTTGCTCCGAGTGATCCTGCCTCCGCAGATCGGCTCTCCGAATTTGGTAATCGGTGCGAGCGCGGAAGGCACCAGTAGTCCGTCTACATAAGACTGATCCTTCTAGTCAACCGAGATCCATTCCGCGCTGGCCGGAAACAGTTTTTTCTCAGGATCGATCGTGACGATGTAGGCGCCCAACACTCCGATGCGCCGGTTTGGTCCAAACGTGATTCTGGGCATTAAGCCGGTCTCAAATTCGTAGAGGCCCTCGAGCGTCGTTACCAGCCGCTCGCGGGTAAGATCCTTCCCGGAGAGTTCCAATCCATGGACCAGTATCCTGGCGGCTGCGATTGCGGAAGCCTGGGCTGCGGTGTGTGTCGAGGCAAGTTTGTTTTTCTGCAGCAAGGCGCTGTATTCCGCTGCACCGGTTGCGGAGATATCCGCTGGAATAGTAGGAAAGGCCAGAAAGACATGATCTTTCATTTTCACCGGAACCAACTCGGTAATGTTTCTTCCGACCAGCGTACCCAGGAGGTAGAATGCGGGCGACCAACCGGCTGCCTCGGCATTTTTAAATAGTGCGCCCGTCTCACCGCCGGATCCGAGATGAAACACAGTATCGATGCCCTGCTGCTTTAGTTCGGTTACATACTGGGCCGCGTTGAATCTCTCACGCGGGTAATAGATTTCGGTTACTGTGCCCCACGCAAGCTTCTTCGCCTGGTCTTCAATGCTCTTTGCGATCTGTCTGCTGAACTCAGTATCCGGACATATGATGGCCACTCGCGATTTTTTTGGATCGCCTTTTTTCGCGGCAAAACTGACCAGCGTCTTTGCTTGTTCTTTAAGACCAGGAAGCAAATAGAAAACATAGCGGTTAAGCGGCAGTCCTCTTTGAGGTAGCAGCGCGGAAGGACCGATGAAGGGCACTTCTTTCTCCTGACTAAGCGCCGCAACACTCTCTTCAGCGCCGGCAGTGAGACCGCTCACGATCGCGAAGACCTCGTCGACCTCGATCAGATGTTTCATGTTAGTGACGGTCGACGTTGTGTTTCCATGCATGAGGCGCAATTCAATTTTGCGATTATAAATGCCGCCCCGGCTATTGACCTCGGCAAAATAAGCCTGCAAGACGTCTTCCATCGCCTGGGCCAGACCTGTAAGCGCGGTCTTGTCTGGCAACAGCGTTCCGATCACGATGCTGGTTTCGGAGACCCCCGGATCAAAGTCCGTCTCAATGCGTTTTAGATAGGCGAGCAGATCCGACATATCCTGCAGGGGCATTCGATATGTGGGCATGGCAACAGAAAGTTTGTTACCGGCTGGATCAACACCGGCGGTAACCGTTCGAACGAATGAAGTCTCGGAAAAAGCGGAGTGCTTTCGCCCGGTTTCGTGGGCGTGGCCATACGGCTTCGTTAACTCTGACCAGGTCACATTGCCGGCGGTCACTCCGCCCTCAGTCTTTCCTTCGCCACGAGCTCCGTGGCAACCAGCGCAAGTAAGAGTCGTCGCCGGCACCTCGATCTCGCCCATCATGGCCGTGATCTCTTGTCCGGATGAACTCTCCCCTCTGAGATAGAAGGCCTTGCCTCGCTTTTCTTCCGGCGACAGTGCGCGCCGCACGGGTTGAATTTGGCTTTTGAACGAGCCGGCGTTGGCTTTCGAAATCGCCGCTGAACGATCACTCAAAATCAGGAAGGCGGCGATGCCGCAGAGAAAGACGAGTATCAGTTTGCGAAGGTGTCTCTTCACGTTAGTGGCCTAAATTGAGTCCCTATCGATCACTGATTACGTCTTCGACAACCTTGATAAGCTCATCCGCTTTTGCCAGGCCAAACGCTTTCTTCCAGAGACCTTTCGGTTCATTACCAATAATAATGATGTTTGTATGACCATCTTTGGTTTCGACATACTGCCCGAGTTTGTAGAGAGCCCAATCGACGTTCTCCTTTTTACCGGTGAGAAAGATCCAACCCGGGCGGGCATGAAATCTTCGGCTATATTCCTTCAGCCGCGAAGGCGTGTCGGTCTCAGGATCGACACTCATCGAAATCAGGAAAGCGTCCTTCCCCAAACGATCGCCAAGGGCCTCCTGCACTCTTTCGAGATTCCGATTTATCGGCGGACAGACGCCGGTGCAGGAGGTAAAGAAAGTGTTGATTACTACAACTTTGTCCTTTAGCACGTCACTGTAAAACCGCATCTTCTGACCGTCCTGATTGATCAGCTCAACATCTGAAAAGTATTTTTCGGCCGCTGAACGCACCTGTGCTGACCCTGCGGGCTCCGACTGCTGCAAGGATGACGGCTCAAGAGGCTTCGGCTTCTGACCCGGCAGCTTATCCTGGGCCTTGACTAAGAAGGAAACTATTCCGAGCAGGAGAATTATTGCGCTGAGAAACTTTAGCTTCATGGTTTAGCCTTCTCTTTTGTTAATGACTCGTCAACTTTTCCTTCAATGACATCCATGATCAACTCCACCATCTGGGCTGAACTGGCAAGGCCATAAGTGCGCGTCCATACGCCTTTAAGATCATTACCGACAATAACGGTCGGCGAGTGGTCCTCTCTGCGCGACACGGATGCTCCCAGGGCATACAGCAAATTATCGATCTGCTCCTTGTTGCCCGTCACAAACGTCCAACCGGCTCCGGCTTTGAACTTGGCGCCCCAGGCCTTTAGCCGCTCAGGTGTGTCAGTCAGCGGATCGACACTGATTGAGATGAAGTGAACGTCTTTCCCCACCTTGTTTCCCATCTCCTTTTGCACTCGAGCAAACGTTGCGCCGAGCGGCGGGCAGATGGTTGTGCAGTTGGTGAAGATGAAGTTGATCACCACGGTCTTTCCTTTGATCAGATCGCTGTAGAAATGAAGCGCGTTTCCATTTTGGTCCAACACCTCCACTTCAGGAATGACCATTTTTCTGGCGGACCCCGGAGCATTACTTCCGGCATTGTCAGCGTCAAGGGAGTTTGCGCCCCTGGTCGCGGCTTCCGCGTCCAAATAGCCGGCAATCAGATTTTGGTTATCAGAAGAGCTCGTTGCCGCACGCTCGAGTCGCAGGTCCATTTTGCATTTCGGGCACTTGCCACGCTTAGTTGACTTGATCTCGGGATGCATTGGACAAACGTAAGACTTCACTTGTTTCGTCACGGTCTTCTTTTGCTGTGAGCTGTGCTCAAGTCCCGTGGTTTTGGAAAAAGCCTGCGCCCCAACCCCGATCCCGCCGCACATGACAACAAGCACTAATGCTTTCCAGAATGTCGATCTGGTGCGCGGGTCCATACAGGGGATTGCAGCCGTCTCGGAGGCTGATTGTTTGCTCATTTCATTCATCTCCAGATCGTTTCGAATCGACGAGTCCTCTTCTCTTCACACTCACGGCTTGCGAGCAGCGGCTTCGGAAACGCTTCCATCGATCGCATTGAAGGTCAGGTGAGGCAAATCCCTGTAACGAACACCCATCGAACCAGATTCAACGAAAACCGTGTAGACGCCGGCCTCCGGAAGGTTAAGGTTGATTTCGTAGATACCGTCTCCGAGTGGCTTTGCAATGTCACGTCGCTGCCACGTTCCAGGAGCCAGGAGTGTTAGTACCCGCACATCCTTCAAATCGTTTTTGGATCTGTTGGTTGCCGTTTCAATGAGTCTGAAACGAAGCGGGAAGTTCTTACCAACGCGCAACGTGATCTCCTTCATTTGGTGCTCGAGCCGCAAAGCCACCGTGGGTTTTTCTTTCAGTAACGGGTTCTGGTCCGCCGCCACCTCAAAGCAGTGTGCGATCCGAGGAGAGTCGGCCAAAAAAGCTACGTCGTAGTGTCCGCTGGACGGCAATTTGATCGTAGTTGAATAAACGCCGGGATTCGTTTCTCGCAAACTGCGATCGACGACCAATACCGCCAGCGGCTCGCGTCGATAATTCTGAAAGTTACCCATCGGAGCCGCCATGCCTTCGGCGTAGTAATAAAGGACTTTGTCAGCGGGATTAGCCAGGATGACGGCGTTTCCCTCCGGTGCCCGCACAATTGAAGCTGCCGGCACTGGCGCTGAGCCATTCACTGGGAGCGCCTGGCCACCGGGAAACTCCGAGACGTCAACCTCGGTCGCAATCTTCCCCAGGCGAAGCATAGCTACGCTCTCCGTGTTCAGCGATCTGACGAAAGCGAACGTATCGGTAAAAATTATTTGATCGGGAGCCTTCCCCACCCTTACTTCGTGAAGCATTCGATTCGATGCGGCATCGAAAACACTCACGGTGCTCTCTTTGGTGTTAACCACGAAGCCATACCGACCACCCGGGGCAAAACGAATCGAGCGCAAGCCCGGCTTCGCTTTCATCCGGGCCAGGATCTGGCCTTGCTCATCGATGCTGGTGATGGTCCCTTCGCTCTCGCTGCCAACGTAGATCGCCTTGCTCAATTCAGACAGCGCCATCGAAACAGGATCTGGACCAACCTTGACGTCGCTGACTTTCGAGAGCGTTCGCACATCAATGATCGACACCGTTCCGCTTTCACGATTTGCAATAAACGCGAACCGGTTGTCAGCGGTGACTACTGTCTCATGCCGGCCTGCGCCGGTGGCGAGTTGAGCTACAACTTTGAGCGTCCCCGTATCGATTACAGTAACGCCGCCCACTTCGTTGTTTGCGTCGTTCGTTACCCACAAATATTTCTGGTCGGGCTGCAACGTGATGCGCGTCGGCTTTGTGCCGGCGTCGATGTAACTGGCGACGGTCCAACTCCGAGTGTCGATCACCGCCACTTGATTAATGAGAGGTAGGCTGACAAAGAGCTTTTCCCCCTGGCGGTTCAAGACCCAGTCTTCGCCGGGACTCTTCATCATTACCAGAGTCAACAGCTTGCTTCCGCCAAAACTCAACAATGGATCAATAACGGAGATGTCAGGACTCCGATTCAAAGCGAGAATGTAGTAAGAGTTTAAGTCGACATCCGCACGCGCACGCATGCTGCGGGTTAGATACGATTGGATCTTCTCACGACATTGCGCTGCGTCGACCGCTTTGTCTCCCGCTCGCAGGCTGAGCCACGCGGAAAGGTTCAGGCCTTTGATGGGAGTACCGGTCGTAGTATCGGTGACTTTGAATTTTACGTTCGCATCTTCGCCGGCTCTTACCCTGGTCGCATTCTTTGCATTCGGATCGACGCTGAACTCGACCACAATTCCCTGCTCGACGATCTTCTGCGCGCGAGTTGGTTTGGCAAGCTCCTGCGCCCGCACGGCCACCGCACCGAACAATAGAACCAAGCAAGTGCAGTGAACGGCACGTCGGGCAATATCCATAAACCGCTGATGCTTTCTTTTTGAATCTCGGATCTTACGTAGGTCCATCTTTGCCTCCACCAAGGTCTCTGTTCTGATTTATCCGCGTTAATCTGTGGCGGTTTACTTGAGCGCAACTGCCCTCGCAGCCGACCCGCCAAAACTACTTCGCACAGTGATGTTGTTCGGATTTGTGGGCCAAGACAACTGGCCGGCGAAACGCCTGCCACCGCTATTCTTCAACGTGCCAATCAAGGCACCGGTTGCCGTTACATGAACACGAAGCGTCGCGTTTGGCTGGGTACTGGTGGCGTCAACGCGCAACACCCTCCTCGAACGATGGTACTCAGCGCGTTGAATGTTGACGGTGTCAATCGCAGGCGTTGGCGTTGGCGTCGGTGTCGGCGTCGGCGTCGGCGTCGGCGTCGGCGTTGGCGTTGGCGTTGGCGTCGGTGTCGGCGTCGGCGTCGGCGTCGGCGTCGGCGTCGGCGTTGGTCCAGTATTCCCAATCTTCACGACAAAGGCATCATCGTGATTACTGACACCGCCTCCGTTGTTAACTTGCAAAGGAGTTGCTGTGGGGAAATTGCCCGACGAGGTATCGCCCGTGACGTAAGTCTCGCCGCTTCCATTCGAAGCGATGCCCCGGCCCTCATCCGTTAGACTTCCACCCAGAAAGGTCGAATAGACCAACCCGGATCCCGTGGCATTCAGCTTTGTGACAAAGGCATCGCTGAGCCCGCCTCCGTACGTCGCCTGGATGGGGTTGTTGATCGGAAAATTGCTCGAGGTGGTATCACCGGTAACGTAAGCATTACTCGAATCGTCCAGAGCGATCGCCCATCCTCTATCAACGCCTGCGGTCCCGCCAAGATAGGTGGAATACACCAGCCCGGAGCCCGTCGGGTTCAACTTGGAAACGAAAGCATCGAAGCTGCCCCTGATTTGAAAGGCTCCTGGTGTGACGGGGAAGCCCTCATAGACCGACGTAAATGGATTGTCGAATGATTCGGTTATCCCGGCGACGTAAGCATTACCGTTGGTATCAACTGCAATTCCCTGGCCCTGTTCACGGCCGGCTCCGCCAAGAAATGTAGAGTAGACCAGCGCTGTGCCGTTGGGCGTAAACTTCGTAATGAAGGCGTCGAGTCCGGCTCGACTGGTATCAAACGCGCCGGCAGTGATGGGAAAGTCAGGCGAAAAGGTATAGCCGGTTACGTAGGCACTGCCCGAACTGTCTACCGCGATTCCCTGGCCCCAGTCCTCGGTGCCGTTGATGATCCTTCCACCTCCAAGGTAGGTGGAATAGACCAGCGCTGAACCGTCGCTATTTATCTTTGTAACAAAGGCATCATTGTTTCCGCCGGCGTAATTCGGCTGGAAGGCATTGACGGTGGGAAACGTGCAGTTAGAGGAACGACAGACAGTCCACCCCGTGATGTATGCGTTAGCAGCACTGTCGAGAGCGATGCCTCGCCCAAAATCATCAAGGTTACCGCCAAACCGCGCCGAGTATACGAGTGCTGAGCCTGCCGCATTCAATTTCGTGACAAAAGTGTCGAAACCCATCGGCGCAGTTTGGAACGCGCCGGCAGTCGTTGGAAACTTGCTACTCCCTGCTTCTCCTGTTACGTAAGCATTGCCATCGGAGTCGACAGCTATGCTATTGCCGCTGGCGCCGTTGAGATAAGTCGAATAGACAAGCGCGGATCCCGAGAGGTTGAGCTTGACGACAAACGCATCGCCGCCACCATAGTTGGTTTGAAATGCTCCGGGTGTGGTCGGAAAATCAATGGCGGCAGTCTGACCGGTTACATACGCGTTTCCAAGGGAGTCTATCGCGATGGCATAACCCTGATCGAAGCCGCTGCCTCCGAGGTAGGTGGAATAGGTCAGCACTGGATCAATAATCAACGGTCTGGTCAGATCGTAAGTGCCGACGTGAAAGCCTACGCGCTTCACGCCATTCGGAACATAACTGACAGACACTTCTTCCCTGACACCATTCGCTTCCTGATACGCGACCGGTTTGCTCTGACGAATGTTCCCCTGCTCTGTACGCAGCCGGAGGTCCCCCATGCGATCGATCTCAAAGTCGTTAATGCCGCCAAATGCCATCTGGATGAGGTCAGGCTTGGCGCCAGGCGCGACTACGAAATCATATTCGAGCCGGCGCTGATTGCCGTAATAGACCATGTCGATGCCCGGATAGACTTGCGCGTAGCGCACGCGAGTAAAACTGGGAATGTTGGTGTCCCATTCAGCCGGATCTTGACCAGCGAAATAGTTACTGGTGGCCGGCAACTGCTCGAGGCCCTCGATTCGAGGATCGGGATTGGCTCCTTCCAGTTTCATTCGTACAATCCGCCGTGGCGGCCGAGTCGCACTGGCATCTGACTCACTATCTCCGGTGCGATTGCGTGTTTCGCGATTCTCCTTTCCCTTTTGGTGAGCAACTGGGTTGTCCAAAGCCATGACCGCCTCAGTTGCGGTCAGGAACAGCACATACCCCTCGCTCCGCGCGAGATACCTGACGCGTTCATTGGTCTGCCCCTGATTGAGTTCGAAGCTGAGCGGTAGCGCACTGTAAGCGCCGCTTAGGGTAGGCTGACGAGTGCGGTTTGCCGGGACGAACTTCGGATTGTTCGCTGATGCCGGGGTTGTCAACGTGATTGCGGGAATACTAATTAGCGAGAGTATTAGGACGAAACAAAGTAGTACTTCAATGCAGAAATTGTATCTATTTGAAACCGGTGACATGAATCTACCCCTTGAGTCTGGTTAGAGAGGAGTGCAGCCTGCCTGCGGCAAGCTGCACTCCGGGAAGTTCCCTTTTGCGAAGTTCGCATTCAGGAGTCATGCGTCACGGAGTGACACGGAAGAGGCCCCAGATTCCGCCGTCGAATTGGAATGACGGCTGAGTCCGGTACAAATAATCACCCGGAATCCGGCGCGCGCCGCCGGCGCCGTTAATCGGAATCACTTCATAATGAGAAGAGGCCCCAACCCCGTATTGGGCTCCCTTGAACTCTGACAGGGGATTGTTTCCAATATTCTTCGAGTTGTTCATGTAAGGCTCTTCCTGCCAGAAGTGTCCGTGCAGGTTGAACACGTTATTACGCATGTGTCCGTTGGCATTCAGTATCCGGAACCTGACGGCCTCGCCGGCCTGGGCCGTAAATACCGGGGTCTGCGGATCGCCACCCACCTGCGCATTTGTCAGCACATTGGTGAAGTCGAAGTTGCGCGTTGTCTGGAAATCAGTTTGGGGCGGGTAATTCATGCGTTTCCACAACGGCTCAGTGCGATAGTTAATCGCTTTCTGGGCCGAGTCTTCCGCATCCTCGGCGCCCTCCGGACCACCCAGGTTTGGTACCGGACTGCCATCCGCGAACCTCATGTTGATGTCAGTCTGGAATTGGACCACGAACTCACGGAACGTCGTGCCATCTGACTTGGTTATCGTCGCCTGTGCACGCGAGCCCGTATCTTCGATCCAGGTGGATCCCTGAGGTTCGATGATCAGGGAACCGATTGCACCCTTATTGCTGTGCTTGATCGGATCGGAAGAGATCAAGTTGGTCGCGCCAAATTCGATCGGTGTTGCTATCCGCTGGTTGCCGTTGATAACGATGTCGCCGGCGTACCACCGGTACCTGGCTACACCGCTTGGTCCAACTGTCTGGTTGGGATTGAAACCGACGTTCTTCCCGTCGCTGTTCACCACGTTGTAGGCGAGCAGTTGCGGATGCAAACCAACCTGCTTAGAAGGTTTGACTTGGTTGGCATTGAAGTGGTGGATCAGGTTCCACATGGTGTTGAAGCCGTCCAGATCCGGCATTGTGCTCGGCAGCTTGTTGAAGAGATTGAAGTTGATACATTCGCCGGCCCTGGCACGGACGACGAGCGGTTCAATGGGAACGCCCGGCTTCACCTTGCCAAAGGAGTCAATATCCGCGCTGCGGAAATACATGATCGCAGTTGGGTCGTTGAGTGCTCCGCCGTTGCCGGCTCGGCTGTTGTAGATCAACTTGCCCCCTGGTAGAGCCGAAGCACTAACCGCGGTCACGCTGATCGTCCTTTTCGGAGCGTTACTCGGACATATACCCGCTGCAAGTGCCTTGCCCGTGGCGAAGTCTGTTGGAAGCGACATCACAACGGGCTGCAGTGGCAACAAACTCGCTCCCTCCAGTTCTTGAGTCATATCGGGTGACATGAAAGTGGTGTCTGTGGTTGTTGTCGTATCCAGGCTGACGGAAGCATCCGTCAGGTCCCTGTAATCTGTAATACCTGTCGGGAAGGCTGGGTCGGTCGCAAACGACGCATCGTTGGTGGTCAAGGGCGCTGCGCCCTCCGTGTTGTTGGGCAATGTCAGCAGGTCTGTCTGTAATCCGGCCCGCCCGTTGTAGACTCTGAGTAGCCCCCAGACTCCGTTCCACTGTCCGTCCACTGAAGCGCTGTTCTGGTACAGGTAATCGATGAAGGGCCGGTTGCCCATGATCGATTCTTTGCCGGTGATAAACTCGAAGTGCTCAGAGATGCCGGCCATCTGCGAGTTTCGGAAGCCCGAATTATTGACCGCTAACGGGTCCTGTGGTGTACCGGGTTGATGCAACCACTTATGACCGTTAATGGTCATGTTGTGTGTTTCTTCGTGCGCCCCCACGAGAATGCGAATCTGAACCTTGTCATTTTCATAGGCTCTCAGAAGCGGGGTGAACGGGTCACCCGGTTGCACTCCTTTAGTCAACGCCGGATAGAAGGTCGGTTGAACATTGAAATCCGGATCGGCGCGGGTGATGTTTGATTTGTAGACCTTCGATAAATCACCAGCGGCGCCGCTTGCCTGCGTATTGGTTCCGGGATTGCGAACGCGGAAAGGGACCGGCTCGTTGCGATAGTTGACGCTCATAGTGCCCGGGTCGGCGGCTGAGACTGCTTCCGGACAGGGCGCCGGAACATTGCCCGGACAGATCATGCCGTTCTCAACGATGAAGGGCAGTCCCACTTCGTTTTTGATTGGCGGGTTGATCACCCGCACTGGATCGGCAATCGGCTTGCCATTGCCTCCAACGCCGGCGCCTTCCTGATAAGCCAGTTGGAAATCAGCGAACTCGAACAGAAACTCGCGGTGCGTGTTCGCCGCGTTTGTCTCGATGATGATCGCCTGCCAGCTCGTTGGCCCGCCATCGGTTGCGTTGCCACCCAAGGTGGCGCCAGTTTCCGGATTCTTCCAGATCGAACCCTTCGGCTCAATCACCAAACCGGCATAGAGACCAGCCTGCTGGTGAGTCGATGGTCCAAAGTGATCGTGGGTGAAAACGGTCCTGAGCGTACGATCTACGCCATTGTTGTTGAGTGTGTCGTCGGCAAACCATCGCTGCACGGTTGTTTGCGCTCCGAGGCCTTGCACGCCAGTAAAGAACGGGTGCTGCTTGGCCTTGGGACAGGTAAAAGTGCCGTCGCGCGAGTCACCAGAATTAACGCCGATGCATCCATTTTGCTTGCGAATCGCTCGGATACGTTCAATCACCTCGTCGGGACTAAAAGTTCCGTCTTCATAGTTGAAGCCGTTACCTGAACCGTCTGACGAAGTTACGTCAAACTTCACCAGGTGAATGTGCTGGCCGACGATGTCGGTTGGCGTGCGCACCTGAAAGTCATCCTGCTCGTAAACGCCAGGCACCAGATTGGTGTGGTAAAACGTGATGCAATCGTTAGTGTTTGCGCGGAAGAAAAGCGGTTCCGGCGGTGTGATTCCGGACTGGGCTGGAATAACGTCCCTCCAGAGCGCCAGAATGCGCGACTGTGGAAAATGCCAGCCCGCTTTGTTTAGTTTAAGGTCGAGCTGAAATGCGGCCGCTTTGTAAGTGCGTGGATTACCGGTGGGAGTTCCGTCAGTCTTGATACAAGGATCGGCGAAGGGAGCGCCCGGCTTTCGTGGCAGCCCGTTGAGAATGAAATTGGCTGCCGTTCCATCCGGCTTGAAGCTCGGGTGCAAACGCTTTTCGTGGTAAACCATCGCAGCTATTTCAGAAGCTGATCCGGTCTCCGGAATCGCAACCGCGATGGCCGTCAGAAGTTCCTTGCTGAAATCGAGACGGGTTTCGACGTGGTGCGTGGTGCCGCCTGTAATGATGTGACGCGTCAGACCACCGTTATCAATTGTGTCGAGCGGCGGTTTCGGTGGGCGGTGACCAGCCACAGCCGAACTGAAGAACGGATAGCCCGGCACGGTTGCGGTTGGCATCGGTGCCATCGCCAGGGTCGGTATTGGAACGATCGCCGGTGTCGGTGTGCCGGCGATGATTTCGCCGTCAGGCAACGCACGCGCGCCAGCTACCGGAATCCCGTTGCTGTTCAGCACTGTGCCAGCTTCAAATACATCGTGCGCGCGCCACAGTTCCCACATACCTTCCGCGAAGTGTGGATAGAAATGGCAATGGAAAATTGAATCGCCGACGACCTGGTTTCGGTTTCCCGTTCCGCCGTGAACGATTTCAGTAGTAAATGCATAACCCGGTCCGAGGGCCTGACTATCGAGGTAAGTCGAGTTATCGTCGTCGGGTGTTTGCAACCACTGGTGCGCATGCAGGTGGTGAATGTGGTGCTCTTTCGGTCCCGCGTGCACGACTCTCATCTTCACCGGGTCTCCGATATAGCTGTGATGCACATTGGATGGATCGTCGGGATATAAGACCTTCGTGGCCTTTCTCCCAAGGATCAGCTGTCCATTGCTGGTGGTGTTGGCCGGCTTGTCCACGATCTGGGCCGGGTCGCCAACTGTCCACGAGGAAAGGAAAAACTCCTCATACTTGCATTCAGTGCAGTTGAACATCGGTCCGACACCGAGCCGATTGGCTAGAATCTCTGCCCCCGCGCCTGCCATGCCATAGTTGATTGCAAACTTGTCAGAAACGCTGGCCAGCGTGTGGCTGAGAATGGGATCGCGGAACTGCGGAAAAGACTGCACGCTCCGCGCTTCGTCGTGATAGACCACCGTGAACTCACGGAACGGTCGATCGCGATCCGGTTCGGTCGCATTCGGCCGGTAGGTACCGGCAGGAAAGCGTCCTTTGTTGGGTCCAGTGATAATCGCATTCAAATCCGTGTACACGATGTTGAGGTTGGCATCGAGCATCTTGAACTTGTTGTAATCGAGGATCGGCTGACCGCCGGGCGTGGTGCCGATTTTCGCTGCCGTCATCTCCGCCGCGGTCACCTGCGAGCGGTACCATTCAGCGCCGCGCACTTGGACGTTGACGCTGCCAAATAGCCCTTCCGCCAGGGTCCCGCCATCCGCTTCTCCTGAGGTAGTGGCGGCAGTGCTGTACATCAAGTTGTTTCCTTCACGTGTTGCAGCCAGGGTGTAGATGGCCGACCCGCCGGGACCCACCAAACTTGGCGGGTTGGCGCCCACGTTCGATCCGTCGGAACCGATGCTCCCAACCAGCTCCATGCCAATGACGTGTACGCCGGCGGACCGGGTGGCAGGCTGGTTACTGAGAGGGCTGGGAGATAGAAGGTTAGTAAAACTGATTCTCAGACAATCGCCGTTGTTCATGCGCAGCACGATCGGCCGTGGTCGTTTGTCGGCCCGCAACCGCACGTTGCCGGCGACGATCCCTTTCAATGGATCAATCGCAACGACGTCTTGCTTAAGCGCGTAAATCATTCCGTTTGGGTTCACTGTCCCAAGTCGGTTGTAAATGATCGCTTGATCGAGCGCGACCACATTTGCCTTGATTGTGCGTTCACAGACAGGCGCCACCGTCGGCGCCGGAAGTGCTTCCGCAAGTGCTTCCGGAAATACTTCAGGCTTTTCCTCTTGTGCCTGCACGCCGACTGCCATTAACAGCAAGACTAGAGTTGACAGTGCAAAAAGTAAGGAGAGCTTCCTCCTTATGTGGGTGGTGTGCTTGGTCTTCATCTTTCTCCTTCGGGCGGTTCCAATACTTTGCAGCGGTCGGGAGCAGTCGCAGTCAACCGGTATTCAGAACCTTAGGTTCACTACTTGTATGGAAAACAATGATGCAGGGCGGGGGAACCGGCATGGACCATTGCTCACTTGCCTGGTCCAGCGGAATTGGAATGCTGTGGCTCTAACGAGTTGGTAATTTCGTTATTGCAATAGGCGTGCCTTCGCACGAAGGAGAGATCACATCATGTTTTGTTGTCTGCTAGCCGAAGAGCGAACAGGTTCGTGTTTCAATGTGAGAAAAAAAACGCTTGAGCGTGGTTCATACTGAGTCACGAGGCTAGTCCAGATTTCCAGTTTGGTGTTAACCAGGAATGGTCCGCAATCAAAGGCGCGCAAAGGCAAAAGACGCAAAGAAAACAAGACCTGAGATTTCCTTTTGTGGTCTTTGCGCCTTGCGCGAG
This sequence comes from uncultured Acidobacteriota bacterium, assembly GCA_963708055.1. GTDB lineage: Bacteria > Acidobacteriota > Blastocatellia > Pyrinomonadales > Pyrinomonadaceae > PSRF01. The sequence continues at coordinate 7,404,663 of OY970193.1, forward strand.
AACTCTGTCCAGGAACAAGAAGTTTCAGAGACCGGCCTTCTTCAGTGCAGAGGGTTGCTTAGCTTCCCTTGTGCCATGCTTTCATTGGGCCGGTCGATCTTGATGCCCAATTTTTTGAGCTTGCGATAAAACGTCGGCCGCGGGAAACGCAGAATCTGAGCGCTTTCCTTTACGTTGCCGCAGGTGCGTTCAAGGGTTTGCTTGATCGCTTCACGCTCAATCTCCGCCATCGGCACCAGTGGAGGAATAAAGAATGCAGAACTAGTAACTCGCGCAGTATGAAACTCCTCCGGTAAACAACCAGGCAGCAATTCGTATCCTTCACAAAACAGCACGGCACGCTCAATGACGCTCTCGAGTTCACGGATGTTCCCGGGCCAATCGTAACGAACAAGGCGCAAACCAGCCTCAGGCGAGATGTCTCGAATTCTTTTATCGTACTCACCATTGAAGCGCTTAAGAAAACGTTTGGCAATCAGGAGCACATCATCACGGCGTTCGCGCAAAGGCGGTACCTTGATCTTGATCGTGCTGATACGAAAGTAAAGATCTTTCCGCAAGACACCTTCTTCCAGAAGCGCCGTTGTGTTGCGGTTCGTGGCTGACACGAGCCGAAAATTGACGTCGATCTCCCGCTCGTCACCCAACCGGCGCAGCTTTCGTTCCTGTAATACTCGCAACAACTTGGTTTGAAGCTGTGCAGGCATCTCGGCAATCTCATCAAGCAGTAACGTGCCTTCGCTGGCTGCCTCAATCAATCCACGCTTATTCCGGTCTGCACCGGTAAAGGCGCCTTTCTTGTATCCGAACAACTCTGATTCGATCAGCTCGCGCGGTATGGCTGAGCAATTAATGCGAATAAACGGACCGGTAGCGCGTTGACTCTGGGTGTGAAAAGCGGTCGCGATCAGTTCCTTTCCCGTTCCGCTTTCACCTTCGATCAATACGGATGCACCGGACGGGGCCGCCGTGCGTATCGTCTCGATAATCTGGCGCATTTTGAGGTCCCGGCCGATCATCCCAAAGGTCTCGGCGGCCCCTCCTAATGTCAGCTTAAGAGTTTCATTCTCGTACCTCAGGTTCGCGAACTGTAAGGCACGTTCTACCAGTGCAAACAGACAATCAGGCGTACATGGTTTCTCCAAATAGTAATAAGCCCCGCGCTTGATCGCCTCGATCGTTATGTCGACCGAACCATAGGCAGTCATGAGAATGACTTCGGTATCGGGAGTCTCACTCTTGATGTGCGTGATCAAGTCCATCCCGCTGGCATCGGATAGACGAAGGTCAGTGATGACCAGATCAACTCTGGCATCCCTCATGATCTTTATTGATTCCGCGAAACTCTCCGCTCTCAGGACTTCGAAACCTGCCTTACTAAGAATGAGGTCGAGGGCTCTCGTTGCGCTCCTCTCATCATCAACGAGCAGTATCCTCTTTGGTAAACGTGCTTTCACTTGGTCGGGCTCCTCTTCTCGCGACAATTCGATTCTAACCTGCGTACCTTGGACCAATTGCCCCTAACCGCATAACTCTTTCTGCGAGGATCGAGTCCGTCTCCAATCAGTCTTTTGCGGAATAAATGATTTCTTATTGTGCCTTTGCGCGGAACTGTGGGGATTACCAATCTGCAATTGCCAAGCGGTAGCTCGGTTTCAATCTTCAACGCGTAGAGATCTACCTTCTCTCGCCGCTTAGCAATTTGATGCGTCTCTTTCGCTTGTCAGTACGCGGGGCATTTTTCCTCAGAACAAGGCTATCGGTCTGTGCGCTAACTAACATAGAGTGCTCGCTCTCGCTTGAAGTACACCATTCCTTGCAAGTCGCATCACCCGTTGACCAAGGCTGTAACCGAGGAACAGGCACGTGTCTTCTTCGAAACAAAACAAGGACCGGGTAAGCGGAGACTTCGCCCAAACCAGGGACTCGATCATTCGTTATCTGGAATAAATTGAGGTACGCGTGGCGGAGCGAGCGTTTGTTGAAAAACTGCGCGCCGCCGCTTCGATTCAAATACTTCTGGTCGCTCCTCCTGAGTCTCCGGTCTTTCCCCTCTCGACAGCCGGCCAGCCTTCGCTAGGTAGTGTCGTGGCGCCGGTTACAGTCGTCGCGTCTACGGATTATCAATGTCCGAGTTGCGCCGCGATCCACCCGGCCCTCGAGCGTCTGGTCAAGGAGTACGGCGATAAGGTAAGGCTGGTCATGCGCGACTTTCCACTCACTCAGCACAACGAAGCCTTCAAGGCGGCGGAAGCCGCCGAAGCTGCCCGCGAACAGGGCAGATACTGGGAATACGCGCAGCTACTGATGCGCAATCAATCGGCGTTGAGCGCGGACAAGCTGAAAGTGTATGCAAGTGAACTCACTCTCGATCGCCCCCGCTTCGACAGCGCTCTGGACTCGGGAAAGTTCGCAAAGATGGTGCAACGTGATATCGAAGAGGGTATGAAACTGGGCATCAATGCGACGCCAACAGTATTCATCAATGATGTCGTGTGTCGGCTAAGAGTTATGACGAATTGAAAGCGAATGTTGAAGCCGCATTTAAGGCTCTGCCCCAAAAGAAGCGCGTAGTATGCCCATGCCTGATTAAGTTCAAAATGAGTTTTTGCGTGTAGCGCTTGTACTCCACATGATCGGCAGCAGCAACGCACCACGGTGAGACTGTCATGACCTTACGATCAATAGGCTCGCCGTTCCCGGATTGGTGCTCGTCGGAACTGGCTCCGTCGCCGTTGCGCTGAGCCATCTGTGCGCTCTCACACATACATGATATGCTCTTCTGCAGCTATTTAATTGTGGTTGTTCTGAAAGCCTCATCTCGAAGATCAGATAGCCGGGATTCTCCTTGACGCCAAGATGATCCTTGTTTAGGGCGACCACGCAACGGAGAGCACTGATGTCTGTTTTCGCACGACCGACTGACCCAGTTGAAAACCGGCTGCTCGCCGCGCTTCCGCGTGACGAGTACGAACGGCTATTGCCACGCTTGCAACAAGTCTCGTTTTCGCTCGTGAAGTGGTCTATGAATTCGGTGGACACCTAGATTACGTCTTTTTCCCGACTACTTCAATCATTTCTTTACTCTACACCATGGAAAATGGTGCGAGCGCCGAAATGGGTTTGACCGGTAATGATGGTGTGGTGGGGATTGCTCTCTTCATGGGTGGCGGGACCATGCCCAACCGTGCCGTCGTGCAGAGCGCAGGCGTCGCTATACGGATGAAGGCAAAAGCCCTGCAAGATGAGTTTGCGCTTGGTGGAAAATTCCAACACTTGCTGCTGCGCTATACACAAGCGTTAATCACTCAGATATCGCAGACGGCCGTTTGTAACCGTCTTCACTCGGTGGAACAGCAACTTTGCCGCTGGCTGTTGCTAAGCCACGACCGTGTAAAAGCTGATGAGTTGATCATGACTCAGGAATTGATTGCCGACATGTTGGGCGTGCGCCGCGAAGGCGTTACTGTGGCCGCCGGTCACCTGCAAGATATCGGCGCTATTAGTTACGTCCGCGGTCACATCAAGATCCTCAACCGTCAGAGGCTGGAAGAAAGTGTCTGCGAGTGTTATCGAGTGGTAAAAGACGAGTACGATCGGTTGCTGGGATAGGAACCAAGTGTCTGCGCTAACTTGGGACATTTACCCATCCGCCTCGCGTCCTTGAGACGAAGTGTCGAAGAACAAGTCCAGATATTTACGAAGCCGATCAAAATCAAGTAGTTTCTCAATGCTATCCTCGCACCCCGCAGCCAGAGCATCAGCGTGATAGCTTTGAGTGCCAATGTTCACAAGTTAGACGGATGCTCCTCTCACAACCTTCTCCTTATCGGAAAGCCTTGCTGAAGCTGCCAGGTGTTGCTTGAAAAGACTCGCGGTCGCAGTCAGAAAATCATAGGAGGTCACTATCCCCACAAGCCGGTTGTCATCGACTACTGGAAGGCAACCAATGCCAGAGCTTCGCATGATCTCGATGGCTTCCAGCGTGGGTGTGGTCGAAGTCACGATCGTCGGATTCGGCTTCATGATCTCGCGCACGGTCATCGAAGTCCCATCGGGTTCTATTGAGCCCCGGCTCAATAGACGCAAAAGCCCGCGGTGAGTGACCAGTCCAACCAGATGGCCCTTTTCATCTTCAACGGGAACGTGCCTGATGTGCCGCCAATCCATCAAGCTGGCGGCGAGATCGACTAGATCAGTAGGCCGCAGGGTGAATAGATCGGTTGACATGAATTCTCCCACCGTTTGATAGCTTTGACCCCAGTCCGTCAATTCCCCCGCTTCGGCTAACTTCCATTCGTGCACTGGTTTGTTCTCCTTCTGCCGCGCGAGAATAGTCGACGTTAATATCCGGGTGCGCATGTCATTTGGCTCGTGCCCCATGTGACGCTTGACTGACACCAAAGAGTCCAACATCCATTGCGCCCCTGTTTGGCCGCTGCGAACTCGTTCCTCCAGCACCCCAAGGTATTTATCGATATCGCTTGAATCGACCCGAGCATCTTTAAGGCCCACGCGCGCCAATGGCAAAAGTTCATTAAGAATCAGGGAAGTCGCGCTGATGCTTTTGCCGTCAAGCCATTTCAACTGCGCATTTAACCCATTGCGTGCAGCAGCGAAGAAGTTTTCCTTGGCGTCATCGAAACTTAGGCGCTTCGCGATCTCGCCGTACTCGGGCGGCAATGCGATCATTAGCCCAACAAAGAAAGCGGCATTTGCCATCTCATCCTGCACGGTCGGCCCGGATGGCAGCGCGCGATTCTCGATCCGCAAGTGGGCAATTCCATCGGCAACGCCATAGCAGGCGCGGTTCCAGCGCCACACCGTGCCATTGTGCATTCGCAGAGCTGAGAGAAGCGGAGTCTCACCTCGCGCGAATAATTGAAATGGATCTTCATCAGGTTGCGTGATCATGATCGGGCGAAAGCGAGAAATCTGATCATGGAAGAGTTCTACAACGGAGTTCTTAAGCCAACAGTCGCCAAAACTCACTCGTGTTGGCTGACCACGGGCCAATTGTGTACGCGAACGAGAGTCGATCGAGTGTTGGAACAACGCCACACGCGTTTCCTGCCATAAACGATGACCAAACAAGAGAGGTGAGTTAACTGCCGCTGCGAGCACCGGAGCCGTGATCGCCTGGGCCATGTTGTAATGCGATGCAAACTCGGCTGGACTCGTCTGAAAATGGACTTGAAAACTTGTGTTGCACGATTCCATCATGACGTTGTCGTGTGAGATTTGGAGTTCGTCCAGGCCTTTAATGTGAATTGAGAAAGGTCCGCCCCGAAGGCGCATTACGCCCTCGTTCAACTGAGAGTAGCGTGGAATAGGGGCAAGGTTTTCCAGCGTTAGATCTGATTTTTGCAGCGTCGGCAAGATGCCGGAAAGGAACACGTCGGCGCCGAAGATCTCGGCACTCTTACGCACCAAAGACAAGAGTTCGTTCAACTCCTTTTCCATCTGCTGAAAACATCCCCCGGTTAATGACAGTGGAGTCAAATTCGCTTCGAGATTGAACCTGGCAATCTCAGTTGTCAGGCGCGAGTCCTTGGCGTGATCCAAAACTTCCAAAGAAATCGGTGCCGGCCGCATGTTCCGATCAACGAGGAACATTTCCTGTTCCGCGCCGATTCGCGCCACACCAGTTTCGAAGCCCCCGGTTGCGATCATGTTTTCGAGTGCACGCAGATCCTCAAGCAGCGCCTTCATAAAGACCTGAGATTTTTTCTCGTCAAACTGCTGATCAACGTCGTGTTCGCCCATCGGATTTAGAACGCTTGTGCTATTTCATTCGCGGATGACACTCGACACATTGGAACATCGAGATGTCACCCAGGTTAACCGGGTGTTTGAACGGTTCGTTCGGCTTGTGACAGGTTTCGCATTTGCGATCTGCCAAGCCGCCGAGATCGACCGGGTGCTGAACGGATAGAGTCTTGAGAACAATCGATGGACTGGCCGAGTCAGACAGAACGGTGTGACAGATGGTGCAATCATTCGGAATCACCTTGCCGGTGTTACTAACGTGCTCGCCATCGTGACAGCGGAAACATCCTGATGAATAAAGGTGGCCGATATTGTTCGGATGTGTTTCCCAGTTCGTTTTCATCTCGGGAAAGAAATAGGTCTTGTAGATGCGCTGGGTCTCACTGATTGCGCCTTTAACCGCATCTCCTTTTTGCCGGTACACCTCGCCGTAGTTGGTTCGATAAAAGGCATCGAGACTTGTAGCTATCGCTTTGACCGCCTCATCCTCCGTTGCGTAAGGCTTATTCAACGACTCAACCGCTTGCCGTTTAAGATACGGCAGTGAGGGATCGAGCCTACCTGCGGCAAAAGATTGGTCCAGGGCAACATCCGGCGGTAAATAAACATGCGCCGGGCGATTATGACAATCAATACAATCCATTGGCCTCTTATCTGCCTGCGAAATCTGCGCAGGGCTTAGGGACCGAGTGCGATCGTAATATTCGGTGACGTTGCCCTGCCGGTCCTTGACGCTAATCCAGGGAATCACCTGACGATGGCTATCGGTCGTAATGTAGGAAACCTCATTTGCGAGATTCATGTGCCAGTGAATGCCGGCGACTGGTCCACTATCCGGATTGCCGCCGCCGACGTTGATGAGCATTCGAGTCTGCCGCAAAGAGTTCTGTTCGTCGTAGGCGTAGTGGTTGAACGTTTTGAGTTGAGCTCCATAAAACTTCGAAGGCCAGTGGCACTGCTCACAGGTTTCGTTTGCCGGACGCATGTTGTGAACAGGTGTATTGATTGGTTTTGAATACTTATTAAAGGCCAGTGAGTAGAGCTGACGAGCCCCGTTGAATTTCGAACGCGCATACGACTCGGCTCCATGGCCAACGTGACAATCAACGCATCGAATCCTGGCGTGCGAGGTAGCATTGAAGGCTACGAATTCGGGTTTCATTACTGAGTGACATGTCTTCCCACAGAATTCCACCGACTCGCTATATTCGTAAGCGCGATAGCTGCCGAAAGCGCTCATGAAAATAAAGATGAACGAAACGGCGACGAGAGAGAGTGCTATCCGGCGCTGACGAGGATCGTTCAAATCAATTTTTGGATACGCGGCAATTCCAGAGTCCGGCGATCGCCTACGCCGACGCCGCTCAAATAGCATGCCGGCCGCAACTATGACCAGACCCATGATCAGAAACGATGGCAGAATTATGTAAGTGACTATCCCGAGGTAGGGATTATCCGCAGCCTTCGTGAGCTCGATTAGGAAGAGCAGAACGATGCTGGACAGACTGGCCGTAACTATCAACATTCCCGCGAAGCTGAAGTAGTTGCGAAAAAGCCTTGGTGCTTTTACTGACGCCTGTGCTTCATCACTCATTGGCTTGACCGTCGCAGCAAAGTTTTAACAGAAACAACGATCCACTAAATCACACGAACCAACACGAATTGACGTGGTGTTTTTCGTGGATTTGGGGATCGTTCCGGTTTCTACAGAGCGCTCTTTATCTGCTTCATGTGTTCAACCAGCGCCGCCGCTTGTTCCGTGGTAACACCTTTTTCCCCGTAGGCGGGCATGTTCGGCGGTTTCTCAGGCTTCTTCCCCTTGAGCACTATATCGATCAGTTGCTGGTCCGGCAGGCTGACATCAAACTTCTTCTCCGCCTTTTGCCCGTGGCAAACAACGCACTTTGCCTTGTAGGTCGCGGCGCTATCGAATTGACGGCCACTTCCTGTTCCGGCGTCAAATTGATCGCAACCTGCCGTTCGTGACGCAGCCGAAACCATTACCACCGCAAAAAATGCAGCCAGCATCGCCGCCACTGTCATGAATTTTAGAACTCTCATAATTCTCCATTTACCTTTCTGTTACTGCTTACGCTGCAGCTCTCTTGTGACAAGCCGTACATTTTCTCGATGTTGGGGGATTGAGATCCCTGCTCGTTTTCATGATCTCGTCGTGACAACCAGCGCAGTTGCGATGGAGCGCTTGTTGGTTGGTCAAGGTCACCAGTTCAGTTCCGACTTCAAGCTTGATTTGCGGAATTTCAGGCAAGAGCTTCGGCTTGCTGTCCGCCCGCGCATGACAATCGCGACAGCTATTTACTTCGGGGGCAGCTGGGTCTTTCTCGAACAGGTCCGCCGTTAGGATAGTCGTCCGGTCCGGGGGCCACACAGTTTTCAGAGGGGGATGCCTGGCAGCTTCGGAAGCAGGTTGCGCGGTATGATGACACTCAATACAGGCGATTTTGGCACCCTCAACGCTGCGATTCTTGATGATATGGTCGAGGTGGCTGAACTTAACAACCCCCAACTTCGCCTCCGTTCCGAGAACGACGACCTCCTGGGGCTTTCGTCCATTCTGCGCCGAAGTCTCAACGCTTAACCTGCCGGATACCAGCAAGACAGATAAGACTAAGAGCGCAAATGCCATAAAGAATTTCATGCCTATGCTCCTTTTGACCCATCACCCACATTTCATTATCAAAAGTGCCAGGTGGTCCTCGTGTGGCACCGCGTGCAAACCGAAAAGTCATCACCGCCAAAGGCCCGCTTCCCGTTGTGACAAGACATGCAGCTAAACGCGCCGGCCGCAGCGTGATGATTGAGCGGCTGTGGCGCAGTCACTTGGAATCGTTGAGCTACGCCAATTCGCACTCGATGACATTCATTGCAAGTTAATCCTTCCGACTTATCGTGCTTTGCATGGCTGAAGCCGACGCGAAATGCCGGGGCTGTTTCGCGCGTGCGAACGTTACGACCAGGTTCGTGGCACACTCCGCAAGTAGAAATGTTCCGGTCGCCGGACTTCGCTTGTGGGCCGTGGCATTGATAACAGGTAACATGCGCGTTCAGTCCCGCAGGAATTGTCATCGCCACGCCGGCACGCGAAGGTCGATGACAAGTAATACAACCAACGCCGCTCATTCTCGTGTGGCGCGCGTGATCGAATTTCATGTTGAAGCTGTTCAATCGCGGAAACCGTTTCAGCGTGCCTGACGGCGAATTCGTATGACAGATCGTGCAGATCGGGCTGGCAGAATTCGCGAACTCCCGAGCATGACAACCGGCGCAAGGCAAGTGGCCATTGCTTCCTGGCAGCACGGGCTGCGGCGAATTCGTCTCGCGGCGATGGCATAACAGACACGGCAGCCGAGAATGGTTCAGATTGTCGTGTTTGAATTTTGAATAGTTCGGGACGGACTCTTGTGTTGTCTCCGTTATCGCCAAAGCCCAGACCTGCGAATCGGAGATCGCGCAAACAATGACGACACCAAAAGCAAGAACAACGAGTCCCGTAGGGACTAGATGTTTAGAGACAGCTGATTCCGGAAAAGGCTGCGAGCTCCGCCGGCGCAAAATGTTAATCGCTCGGTGTCGTTGCACATTCGAGCGAGGCATTGCACTCCCACGGAGTTTGGACGTCGTATGGGTTCCTTTGACTATAGACATTCGGCTCCTAGGGAGCTAATTGCAAGACTATTTCTTCGTCGCATTCGGAATCACCAAAAGGTGATCTGCCGGCACAGCTTCCTTCCCAAAACTGATATGACACTTCACGCAAACGAAACTTGGATTTGTCTTCTTCTGATCGATCTCGTAATTCAGACTGCCGCCGCCGTCCGTTGTCGCCGTGAGGTGGCAGCCGTCAGCGCCGCCGCATGATCGCACCGGGACAATCAACGTCTTCATATCTACCGTATTCATGGTTGGCACGTTGTGGCAGTTCGTGCAGTTTACGTCCGGGTGTTCTCCGCCTTCATGTCGAAACGCGCCCGAAGAAATGCGTCGGTGCCACGCCGTCAAAATGGTCTTATCCGTTACACCAATTGTCTCGGCGAGCTTCGAATCGAAGTCAGTCTTCAAATCGGGGTGCGACGCGGCAAGCTTGTGACAGGCGTTGCACTGGGATGGCGCGGGCGCAATTCCTACGTCAGTGTTATGACAACTGAAGCAGATAGTGTGGTTGTTCGGGATCGTCTTAAACATACCTTTTTTCAGCCAGAATGCGTCACCCAGATCCTTTGGCGGATTGGTCACGAATTCTTCATCTGAATTCCCCTGCGGTTGAAAGGTTTGATGACAGACCGCACAACTTTTTGATTGGCTTGACTCGGCCGGAGCGGTTTTTTGTTGCCAGGAGACAGTCACAAAACCACCGCGGCTACGCGATTTAAACCCAGGAGCGTTTAATCCCACCACGTCAACGTGCTTGTCATGCGGAAAGTTGATTGCGAACTCTGTAACGAAGTCCCGCTTTTGTTGCGGCGCATCGGAAATGTCGCCGAGACTTGGAAAGAAGAAACGAGCCGTGTCGCGCGGAGTCGCATTCACGTGGCAGTTCGAGCAGATAGTCGGCGCGGGCCTTTCCCGCGCAAAGAACTGTTGCCGGTGGCAGTTAATGCAGGCCGCGTGTTCAGGAAACTCGGCTACGTCGGGAAACGCGGCGTCGCCCTTGCGCACTTCCTGCCAGTTCTTTGTTGGAAACTTGTGGCAGGAATCGCACGACAACTTCTGTTGAGTGACGTGAATGTGATGAGAAAACCGCGAATAATCCACGCGCGGCTTTTTCTCGGCTGCGAGTTTTGCTGCCTTCTTCGGACCACGGTTTTGCAGTGGTCGCTGCGCTACAGTCGAGCCAGTGTAGCCGGCGTCAGGTGAGATAAGATTCGGCAATAAAGATAAAGCAAAGCCAATCACATGACACGCTATCAGTCTGACAATTCGGGGTTTCTTTGCACGTTTGTCCTTGAACACTATTCCCTGCGACCAAAGTAAAAGCGCAACGACGTATAAGGTAGATGCGCGTGATAGTTCTGCGGTCTGGGACCGACCAGCACGCTTTCGTTGTAGTTGTAGTACTGATACCCGAGATTCCAATCCAACCGATTGTTGACCTTGATCGCGAACCGGACCTCTGGTGATTGGAAACTCATCGGATACGACGAAATCAAAGTACCGGGTGCTCCGGTGGGATCCGCAAGGCGGTTGCCCTGTCCATTGTCCTTGTTGATCCGATACGACGAGTAGAGAGTGACGCGCCAAAATAGCTGCGCTGTCGTTTCAAAGAAAAAGAAATTGTTTCTCATGAAGTACAGGCTGCGACCGAGGGGATGCCGGACGCTGTTGAAGAAATAGTCAACGACGGCGTCGCTGTTAACCCAGTTGTAGTTGTACCCGGTGCTAAATGAGACTTTGGAAGTCGGAATCCAGTCAACGGTTGAAGTAAATATGCGTGATCGTATGTCGACGCCGAAATCCTGTAACGAGACGCCGGCGATCTCCGAAGGATTAGCGTTGTTCTTCGTGATGACTGCGAGACTGAAAGTAAGCTTCTTGTTCGGCGCATACCTGCTTCTGGCCCGAATATTCGTGTAGTCGTAATTCCCTATACGGCTGAATACATTGTCTGCCGTACCGTGCTCTGCGTCGAAGTAGATGGTCCAGTTCTTTGCCGGTCGCGCCTTGAATCCACCAAAAAATGCATGAGTGTGATTATCCTCGACTTCGTTGCTTGAGGTCCGCACTGGCGGAGGCGTCAGCGACCCGTTTGAACCGAGGTTGAATCCTTCAAAGCCTTCTTCGAGCCAGCGGCTTCCGTAGCGATACCCCGCATGTATCGAATGGCGAGGGTTGAACTGGTAGTCGGCTTCGATGGTGTTCTGATACTTGCGATACCTGGTAATCCTGTGGGCGTCCAAATTGCTGATGCTTACCGTGTCGGTTCTCAAAGTGGCTCCCGCGCCTCGCGTTATGGAGAAGAAATCGCTAAAAATCGCTACGCCATCGATCTTGAAGTCTTCAATCCGAAACGTGTTTGAAATTCTCAACTTGTCGGTTGCCAGCAGAGTCAGCCCGATATCTCCCAAGGTGTTTGGCCGGCTGGTGTTTCCGGTAATGTTGTACTGGCCGAGGTTGAGAATATTGGGTGTAGCGGCCGGCGGAGTTGGAGGCCATCCGGTAATTCTGGGGTTCCAGTTTTTCCCGGTAAAGTTTTCGATGAAAGCAAAGCTGGACGTGGCCTTGCTGTAGACAATGCGTCCTGTAATATCCAGCTTCCTGGCCACAAGCGTGTGCACGCTGAAGCGAGTGTAGTTAACGCTCCCGCGAGCAGGTTCGTCGCGATTGAAACTCGTCAGGCTCGCGACCGCAGGATTCAAGTTTATGCCTGGTGTCGGTCCGAGGTTTATAGAACTATCGTCACGAAATCGGCGGAAGCCTTGCAGGAATGAAAAATCGATGGGACCAACCTTACCATCCGCTCCGACTCGGAAATCGTCAGCCCGCGATTTGAGCTGCGATAAAAAATTAAACTCGTTTCCGCCGGCGTGATAATTGGTGAATGCCGGGCCGCTGTATCGTTCGGGCGAGTAGCCGAGGTTGAATTTAATCGTTCTATTCTTCGGCAGTAGGGTGAGCTCGAAATCCCCCAACTGCGTCTGGATGTTGTAGCCATGCTCGCCCGTGACAGGATTGGGCGCAACACTGAAACTTGCTGGCGAAAATACCCAGTTTGGGTTAGCCAGGTTGTTAAGAAATCTGAAGTAATTGAAACGGCGATAGGTGCCGTCAAAGCGGTACCATTCCGGTTTCTCGACGCTCATTCGCATCTGACCCTGGGGATCCGCTCCCCAGCCGGTCGCAGTCACGAGTAGAGTGTCAAACAAGACTCCCTTGCCATTCTTGGACCGCATGAAGAAGCTTGAGTCAAACAAGCGCGGACCTGCCTTGTAATTCAAATCGCTTTGATACTTGTTGAGATCACCGCCAACGCTAAGTCCTCGATAGCCAGACTCTATGCTGGATATGATTGTGTAATCGCCGGCATCTTCTCCAGCTTCGACGACCGCACTTTCGGACTTGGCTGTGGGAGATTGCTTCGGACTCGTGCTCGGCGAAGGTTGTTGTGCCCTGGTGACTGACGCGACGGACGCCTCTAAAGACAGCACCAATAGAATCAGAGCAATTGCCGGGAATATCGATGTGGGTTTGCTCTTCATAACGATTCTCTGGTTCAACAAAATAAAGCTCCATCCGAGGCCGCCTCGCGGCGCACTTCACCTGAAGAAGACCGGACTTGAATGGGACCCGTGAACCTTCACGTGACAAGCCGTACAGTTGGCGAATTGCGCGTTCTGATTATGTTGCGGACCAGCCGGCTCAACGGCGCCGACGTCATGCGCGACGCTGTGACATGTCAGACAAAGCTGCGCGACCGTGCCAAACTTTAATAGACGTGGATGGGATGACCCGTGGGGCGTGTGACAAGCCACACAACCTTCGGTCTTCACCGGCGCATGTTCATAAGTAAATGGACCTTGCTTGTCCGCGTGGCACTTAATGCAGGGAGCATCTGCGCCAGTTGCCAATCTGGTTTGCTTGAGTTCAAAACCGCCATGCGGATTGTGGCAATCACTGCACTTCATCACTCCTTCGAGAACCTTGTGGTGGAAGGGTTTTGTGAAATCAGGCTTCACCTCACTATGACAACTCATGCAGAGCTGCGGCTCCCCGACTTTCAGCATGAGGAGCGTTGAGAAGCCAGGCTTTTGGGCGTTCGCTGCGGTCACAAAAGTGATCGAGCCAGGCACATTCCTATTAGTGGCCACCAGGTGTGCCGAATGACAATCATTGCAACCAATGTCGTTGCGCCAGTGTTCGCCACGGCGGAAATTGTTGTGCCCTTCCCTGCCCGCATGGCAAGAGAGACAAGTCTCAGACGTTGCCTTGGACGATTTATTCTTGAACGAAATGATCTTAGCCGGATCGCCTTCTTCTATGTGGGCCTTGCCGGGACCGTGGCATGCCTCACAGCCAGTAACTTTTCCTTTCCAACTGCTGATAGTTGAGAGCTGGGCATGCGAAGTGTGGGAGAAGGCTTTGAACTGATCCTCGTGGCAATCCTTGCAGGCATCGCTACCGATGTAATCCAGGGCGCTGTATGTTGCTGGTTTGGTTTGGACGGTCTTAGCGGCCGACTTTAGGTTTTGGGAAGAACTGCCCTCAGCGAGCCATAGGATCGCGGCAGCTAGCGCACCGCAAACGAGCAGAGGCTTGATGATTCTCTTTGTGCTCAACCCTCGGCCTCACTTTATTCGATTGAAGATCAATCAATTAGGATCAAAAAACCTAAACCAGCCACACTTAGCGTGAAACGATTACCGCATTTCTCGCTTCCAGCTCTATTTCTTCATCCTCGATCTCCTTGATCTTGGTCCTCATCCATTGTTTGACAGTGGTTTCCAGTTTTGCCTGATTACCTCGAGCCTCCAAGTCCTCAATGGTTTCGCCAGCGTCATTCAAAGCAATGAAGTGACAAGGGACCTCATCCGACTGGTGCTCGTAGGGAACGAAATCAATCAATTGGCAGTCAGTACATAAACGGGTCCGAGCCGGATCAGAATAATTTATGCACGTCAGTGAGTCCTGAAACACCGACTTTGGTAACCACGGCGTGCGAACCGAGCGTCCATAACCACCTTGCTCGATGAGAGCAAGTTCATCTTTGAGCAATTCCAGGATGGGTCGATCATCTTTGGACATAACGGCTCAACATCTGACGAGAGTCTTCAGCGTCGTCTACGCCGAGAAGGGGGTGGGTGTTAAATGGCCGGCGCCAATTGTTTGAGTGGTCAATCTAGAACGAGTCGAAGGTGCAGGTCTGTGCGCCAACACACATATAAGATGACCGAGTCACAAACGGACGAAAGGATGCTCACGAGATTCACCCAATCACAATGTCTGTCCCGGAGAGACCAGGGACAATACAAAGCAATGTTGACGGCACGAGCTGATATGTGCGTTTGAACACAGACGCCAATATTGAAGCGGGCAAGAATCGAGGCTTTGAAAATAATCCGGCCCTTGGATGATGTCGCAGCGGATACGACGTAAAGGAACGGTTTCTTATGAGAAAGCTCTGGCTGATTTTTATTGCGATATTTGTATTTTCATTTGCGATATTAGGCTGGGTTGGCACTGAAATTTTCCGACAAGCTCCTCCGATTCCGCGCGAGGTTGTGACAACTGAAGGCGAGGTGCTGATCGCGGCAGAAGAGATCTCCAACGGGCAAAACGTCTGGCAGGCAATGGGCGGAATGGAGAGCGGCTCGATTTGGGGACATGGCTCTTACATTGCGCCCGATTGGTCAGCCGATTATCTGCATCGCGAGGCGCTCTTCATTCTGAACGACTGGTCCCATAAAGATTTTTCAAACGACTACGATAATCTGGCTTCGGAACAAAAAGCTGTCCTACGTCAACGTCTGCAGGACACGGTACGAAAAAACAACTATGACGAAGCAAGCGGCCGACTGACTATCGAACCGGTTCGCGCCTACGCTTTTGAAGATAATCTCAAACACTACACTGATGTTTTTACTAACGGCAAAACTGTATATGCCGTTCAACGCAACGCGCAAGCAGACCCCGCAAAGCTTCGCCAATTGGTTGCCTTTTTCTTTTGGACTTCGTGGGCGTCCGCAACCAATCGCCCAAACAATACAATTTCTTACACCAGTAATTTTCCATCTGAACCTTTGGTTGGAAACGTTGCGACAAGCAGCGCAATCGTTTGGACCGGTGTGAGCGTAATCATGCTGCTGGCGGGCATCGGCTGGTTGGTTTGGTATAACGCCTCACGCGAAAGGGAAAGCGTTTCAGACGATGTACCCGATGATGATCCTCTAATCGGCGCCCAAATTTCGCCCTCGCAAAAAGCAACCGTTAAATACTTTCTCGTAGTCACGCTGTTGTTTCTTTTGCAAATCGCAATGGGAATGTTGACTGCACATTATGGCGTGGAAGGCGGCGGCTTCTTCGGAATTCCGCTGGCCGATTATCTGCCATATGTAGTCACTCGAACCTGGCATACACAACTCGGAATTTTTTGGATTGCGACGGCCTGGCTTGCCGCCGGACTTTTTATTGCACCATTCATCTGCGGTTACGAGCCGAAGCGTCAGAAGCTCGGAGTGGATGTGCTCTTCGGTGCGTTACTAATAGTTGTTTTGGGGTCAATGGCCGGGCAGTGGATGTCGGTCATGCACATGTTGCCCGGCAGCTTGTGGTTTTGGTTTGGACACCAGGGCTACGAATACGTTGATTTAGGCAGAGTCTGGCAAGCGGCGCTCTTTGTTGGTTTGCTCTTATGGCTCTTCCTGATTGCGAGAGCTGCGATTCCTGCGCTGAAGAAAAAGGGCACACCGAGATCTCTGATCACTCTCTACTTTTTGTCGACGGCTGGAATCGCGTTGTTCTACAGCCCGGGACTTTTTTGGGGAATGCGTTCGCACCTTTCCGTCGTCGAGTATTGGCGCTGGTGGGTCGTGCATCTTTGGGTCGAAGGCTATTTCGAGGTTTTCGCGACGGTTGTCATCGCGTTTTTGTTCGCCAGGTTGCGCGTCATCCGGGCCGAGAGCGCCGCGCAGGCAGCACTGCTTTCCGGCGCGATCTATTTAAGCGGCGGAATTATCGGCACGCTTCATCACCTCTATTTTGCCGGAACTCCAACCGTGGCGATCGCCTTCGGCTCGGTGTTTAGCGCGCTTGAGATCGTTCCACTGCTGCTGGTCGGACATGAAGCGGTTGCAAACATTCGCCGTTCCAAGGCACGGCCGTGGCTTAAGCAATACAAGTGGGTAGTTTATTTCTTTGTCGCAGTTGCGTTCTGGAATCTGGTGGGTGCAGGAATCTTCGGATTCATGATCAATCCACCGATCGCGCTTTACTATATGCAAGGCTTGAATACGACCGCAGTGCACGCGCACGGTGCACTCTACGGTGTCTACGGCACACTCGGACTTGGACTAATGCTGTTTTGTCTGCGAGCGATGAGGCCGGAGCTGAAGTGGAAGGAACGACCGATTTGGTTTGCGTTCTGGGCGATCAATATCGGTTTGATGTTGGAAATCGTCTTGAGCCTGCTGCCGGTTGGTTTGATGCAAACGTATCAATCGGTTTCTGTCGGTTACTGGTCGGCGCGGAGTTCAGAGTTCATGCAGACAGAGCTGATGCAGACTCTGCGCTGGATGCGAATGATCGGCGACACAATATTCGCCCTTGGCGCAATCGCATTCGTGTACTTCGCGCTCAATTTGATGTGGCAACATGACGCTAAAAAGCCAGCAATCATTCCGACGAACTCTTCGGCGGCGGCAGAAATTGTTTAAGAGAACTATGCCACATTCAACAACTCTGCCGCGCCCCGGCAAAGGGCTGAAGACGGAGAAGATGCCGGGCCACTGGATGCTCGCGCGGCAACCTGTCGGCCAAGGTGATTTCCCGAAGAACTCACGAGCATTGGAAGTCCCTGTTTCGTATAGAGAAGTATCAACTCAGATTGGACTAACACTACTTGATCTGATTAGCGTCGAGCGACTCCAAGAGCGGGTCGCCGGCTGTGGTGACGTACAATTAGAACACGAACGCAATCGTCAACTATTCGGAAGAGAAAATGATACGGAAATGTTTCGAGGTTTACGCGCCTGAGATCGCGCTCGCGAATGCTGTAAGCTTCAGGTGTTTTGGCTGCCTTCTGAAAGAACTGGCGTAGTTCGCTGGAGAACTAGTCTGCAAGTTTTGAGCCTCCCACATCCTCGTAATACGTCATAATGCTCAAGATGTCTGAGGCAACCAGACGATGAAATTCCAGACGCATTAGTTGCGCGGGCTTTGAATCTGCGAGTCCAATTGGGTGAGAGAAAGAGTCGCATCTGGATAACTCCTTGAGCGGCCCGAGACAACAGCCCTTTTTTGCGATGAGCTAACTTCTCCAAACCATACAACCTGACCTCACTCCGCGGTTGAGCATGCTACCCAACTCTGGAAGCTGAACACCACGTGAGAGACCGGCGCGTCTTTCTCAAATGATGACAATGAGTACTGAGCGTTCGTAGTATTGAAAGTTGTTTTGTTAGAACACACTTCAACGAAGATTCATTGAGAATGATTATGTGGCCCCAGACGTCGCTCACGCGATTGGTCCGGCAGCGCACCAACAAGCGCCGTGAGGAGTGTTGGAACCTTGTTTGTGCGCCATGCCGTCTCGACAATATTTGCGGGCCACGATCACGTCTACGAACAGACCACTTCACAAAAAGGAATCCAGCATTTTGTTTCAGAAGCTGGTGGGCTACTGACGTGTGGTCTAAGGCAAGGAATGATTAGCGCATCCACTGTATGCCATTGTTTGATGCCTCCACGGCTGGAACCACTTAGACCGTTACCATTCAGTGGCTTTTGGGGAAGGACCGTATTGATTGTCTCCGGGTGTACTGTCAGTCACCATGAAGACGAGCAATACAATGGCACCAATACACGGGAACAATGCAATCAATAGCCACCAACCACTGTGATCGGTATCGTGAAGCCTTCTAACTGACACCGCGATACTGGGGATCAAAACCACCAGTGAGTAAATCCCGCCCAGCAGACCCGTTCCGGCTTCTGAATTGAAAGTCCCCAGCAGGCCGTCAATGATAGCGAGCGCTATGCTGATAAGAATACTGAAGAGGGTGAAATACCAATACTCTTTTCGCCGTGCCCGTCCGCTAAACACAGCGTATTTTTTCAGTACTTCAAGGTACCAATTCATATAAGTTTATCCTTCCTGCAGCCCCGTTGGTTGGACGACCCTGGAATCTGGGAACAGCATAACGTCTGAGTTGCGCAGCGGCACGAATCGAAGCACCTTTCGCCGGACGAAGCTAGTGACGGAATTCGTCCCGCCGCTCGCGTCCAACGATTTGTTCGACGCGATGAATGATGTTAAGACATCACCGCGCCAAACAATTGAAGTACCGCCCAATTTATCGTCTCAATGGTTAAGTCTTTCCCGGCTTCGGTCAGGAAAAGTTTGACCTTAATCCACTTCGTATCAGTGGCGATCCCTTGGATAAGATCATGACCGTCCCAAGTGAGTTGAGGTCATGACGAGGGAGGGAATGTCTGGCGAAGAAATCTTCCGGTTGGATAAGAAGCCCCTGCCCTCTTCTAGTTCCTTTTTTTCTATCGTCTAGAGCGTAGGAAACGAGGATTAAGCTGTCAAGTTCTTCCTTAATAGCAGGGGATTCAAAATATCAGGTGGTGCTCCGTTAATATTGCCTTCTGCGACATCTGAGTTCCGTCAAGCAGCTTGATGAAGTTGCACTTGCGTTGTATTCAAAGCGAAGGCAGCAGGACAATCCTCAAACTCAGTTTCATGTCTGCTACAGGCCGAATTTGAGGATTAGCAACAACGACATTTCCTGTTGATTGTTCTTAAGCTCGTTCTTGGGAACTAAATTTCTTTAGGCGCTGCGCGCCGGGGGGCGGAGTTTCCTTTTTTCTGTTGAATGGTTTCCGTTCCCAACGTCGCCTATGCTTATGAAACTTGCCCGCCAACTTTTAATTTGAGCGCGGTGACCTTGAACGAGCGAGATTTCTGCGATTAGGAGCAGGGGGATATTTTACCGTCTTATGAAAAAGGCAGCTTTTGTAATTATCGCGCTCTTGACCGCCATTCTCTCGGCGAACGTTCCCGCTCACGCGCAGTTGCCGGCAGGATATGCGAGATACAGCCCATAAACCATGGGCCGGTGTTGTTCCGAATGCGCCTCAGCACCGATTGCTATATTCGGAGCGACGGCATTTACGACGAGGAGAAGCTAAAACCGCTACAGGCGAATCCGAAATGCGCGGAGTTTCTACGCTCGCTCAAGGTCGATCATAAGACGCAAACGCTTATCCGCTACAGCGCACAAGGCGACTGCCACATGCACCTTCGCACAAAGATATTTCGCAGCGATACGGACAAGAAGTATCTCCTGGTAATCAACAACGTCTATGGCGGCTGCCGGGCTGGAGGTTCGCGCGAGGAATGGATGGTGATCGACAAGATACCGGAGGGTTATGGGCTGAATATACGTGAAGTGCCGGTAGACAGAATCCATGGTGTAAACGCGGACGGCACGGATTTTTATTTTCCGAAACAGCCATCGGGGATCAAACCGGAGCTGATCGAATCGCGCGAGATCGACGTGAAAGGGTGCCTGCCTCTCGACCGCCAGAGCCAGTGGATACTAATGAAGGATGAATTCCTGCAAAGCGCGCTTGAAGTTAGCAGTCGCGAGTGCAAGGCGCTTTTTGCGGTCCTGGCGATAGATTTCGATAAATACACACTGGCAGGGTACAACGTGGACACCGGCGACTGCACGCGACCGCCGAGCCTTTCCCAAAAGGTCTACAAGGATTTTGACGAAAAACGCTACCGGATGGAGATCAGTTACGATAAACCCGCTGCGCGCTGTGAAGAATTAACCTGGCACGCGCTTTGGGTGATAGTGCCGAAGCTGCCGGGCGATCACGGTTTTCAGTTCGAGCTGAAACCGAACGACGCGAAGAAGTGACGTTTCGTTGAATAAAGACCGCGAACGGTGGCGCCAAACAGCGACGCGCAAATCAAAAATAATTTGCTGTTCTTCCCGAGGACGAAATGATGGTTTCCGGAACCACAAGCCAACCAAAGGGTGTCTTAAATTGAATTCTCTCTGCGGTCCTCTGCGTAATCTCTGTGTTACAAAGGCTCGTTTCGACGCAGAGAGCGCATTACGGCCTTGAAACTATTGATTGGCCGCCTACGCTCTCTGGCGATCTCTCACTCGCCCTCAGTGCAATCGGAAGCCTCAAGGTGCGGACAACCGCAGGTCTTTTCGACGACTTTTTAAAGCAAACAAAGAATCGAATTTGCATGCACGTTCATTCATCAGCTGTAGACTGGAAGCTTGACTATGATCAGCCACCTCTCGGACTCGATGTTTCGCTTCCGTCGCCTCATTGGTTAAATGGGAATGCAGACCTCACTTCACAGTGGATCGCCTGATGTCGATCCCACAAGCCCATCGGTTCATTAGACAGCGAAAGCCGGCAGGAGTGAAAAGCGACACGCCTCCTTCCGCAGGCCAATATCATCCGTATCAATCGCGCAGAATGTGTGTACCAACCTGACTCCGTGGCTTCGGTTTCTTTGACGTTCTGCGCGATTGATCAGTCAGGTTGAGAAAGGGTTGTCGACCTGACCGATCTGAATTTTGATCGCTGACCGATTCGTGACGTGGCGAACTAAACAAAGCTGATTTTATTGGGAATTTCTGGCACCGAGCTTCCTGACCCAAGCGGCACACCATTAGCAAAGGAGGGTTCGCGCGTCGTTCTTTTTTATCGATGTCTCTCGTAGTTACGACTGTTAAGCGGCCAACTCAGGCACTCATGACATTCAAATTGAAGGTCGAAGGACGTCGAAATAATTCAAGCAGGGATGCAGGTCAGGCATTCGGTTACCCATTGCCCAGCCTGACTAGGGGAACAGTATGAAGCTGAGAACAACCTCAATATTAACGCTGGTCACACTTCTGGTCACCCAGATTCCACTCACGCAATCAGCCAAAGCTCAGGTTAGAAGCAACAGCTCGGCAGCCGGTGCTTCGAAGGAAGCGCGCAAGACCTTATCCAAGTTCGCTACTAACCTGACGGAACTTAGTCGTCAAGGTTTACTCTCACCTGGGCCGGCGAGTGAAGCTGCGGTTGAACGGACCATTCGTGTACTTGCAAAGACCACCGACAACAATCCTTTACTTCTCGATCAATCGAACGGCGTCAATAGCAACGCAGTAATCGAAAACGTTGCCCACAAAATCGCGGCTGGAGACGTAACTGCCACACTGCGAAACAAGCAACTCTGGAAGTTGGATCTCAGTGCGTTGTTTGTCGGTTCCAACGACGGTAACGAGGCTGTCCGCCGTCTCACCACAATAGTGTCGGAGATCAACAGGACCAACGGCCAGGACATTCTTTACATAGAGCAAATCTCTTCAGTCGCTGACCTATATGGCCGTGAAATAGAAGACACTTTGCGCCGTGCGTTGCAGCGCAATCTACGTTGCATCAGTTCAACTATTAGCCAGGCTAACGATGCAACCGAACGCGAAAAGGAGAGCCTGCTTGCATATTTTCGGCCAATCCGAGTTGATGAAAGTGCGAATGCATCCGCCGATTCCGCTGATACAGCGTTTGAATTTGTGGGTGATAAGGTTTCACCCGATCTGCGCTCATTAGTGCAAAACAACAACTCAAAGAAGCGTGTGAAAGTCATTCTCCAAGCCGACGATATCAACGATAGTGAGTTGCGCACGCTGCTCCAACGCAATCACGTGGCGGTTAATGAGTCGATGACCCGCCTGGGCGCGCTTGAGGTTGAACTCCCGCTGAGTGCTCTCGAAAAGATCGCAGCGAATGACAAAGCAAAACATCTTTCACTCGATCGAAATATCAATTTCCTGGGTCACGTCGAAGTAACCACTGGCGCCGATGCTATGCGAATGCAAAGCAGCAACGACGGAATCGATGGCTCTGGAATTGGAGTCGCAGTGCTCGACTCCGGCCTCTTCCGCGACCATGATTCAATGGACCAGGTAAAGTTCGAAATGGACTTCACTGGCGAAGGAACCAAGATGGACTGGTTTGGTCACGGCACTCACGTTACCGGTCTCCTGGCAAACAAGGATAACTTCGCCGGCAACTTTTTAGGTGTGGCACCTAAGGTTGAAATCATCAATCTGCGCGTTTTGAACAAACAAGGTACAGGAACCGTCACCTCAGTATTGAAAGCGCTGAACTGGATTCTCGAACCAACTGACGCCTCGAAGCCAAACGGCGAGAAGAATTTCCAGAAATACAAGATCAAAGTAGTTAATCTCAGCCTCGGCGCACCAGCGATCGAGTCGTATAAGAATGACCCTTTGTGCCGCGCCGTGCGACGGCTGGTCGACACCGGCATTGTGGTTGTTGCGGCTGCTGGAAATAACGGCAAAGACAGCAACGGTCAAAAACTCTATGGTCTGATCCACTCACCGGGTAATGAACCTTCAGCAATAACGGTGGGAGCGTCGAATACTTTCGGTACCGACGCGCGTGACGACGATGAGATAGCTTCCTTCAGTTCACGTGGGCCAACCCGCAGCTATTGGACTGGTGAAACTGGTGACAAACACTACGACAACTTGATCAAGCCCGAACTCGTTGCACCCGGCAACAAACTCATCGCCGCTGAAGCCGCGGTTAAGACCAGGATCGACGGCGTCGATAAGATTCTGCCTAACGTCCTGATTGAACAACACCCCGAACTTCGTGCCGTCAACAATTCTGACTACAAAAAGAGAATGATGCGTATGAGCGGCACCTCGATGGCTACTCCTATCGTCGCCGGCGCTGCGGCTCTAATGCTCCAAGTAAATCCGAAGCTAACTCCGAATATGGTCAAGCTGATCCTGATGTACACCGCGCAGCCGCTCGCGGGTTACAACACCCTCGAACAGGGCGCCGGTCAGTTGAATATAGAAGGCGCGATCAGACTAGCAAAGATGGTTCGGACAGACTTGACCTGGACCACCACTACTCAGGGTACCGCTCTACTCCGGTCAACCACCCTTCCGACCGCAAACACGACAATCTCAGGTCATCAATTCACGTGGGCGCAGGGCTTGCTGCTCAACCGCAACTACGTGACTGGCGTCAACCTCATCACCAAATACCAAACTATCTACGGGCTCGGTTTTGTTATCGGTGACGGCATTGTCATGGGCGATGGATTCGTCATTGGCGACGGCATCGTGATGGGTGATGGGATCGTGATGGGTGATGGGATCGTGATGGGCGACAACATCATGACCAGTAATGGAATCGTCATGGGAGACGGAACAGTGTTCCTGGACGGTGCACTGCTGAGAGGTGACGGCATCGTCATGGGTGATGGCTTTGTGCTTGGCGACGGAATCATTCTCAGCGACGGATTTGTAATCGGTGACGGTATCGTTATGGGCGATGCGGCCGTGCAAGCAATGTCGGCGCTCATCCAGGGCGACAACACCCCCTCCATGAAATAACTCCAGCTCTTCGTTTGAGCCGAACGACACTGCGGCTCAAACGATTAAGCTTTTCAAGTCTCGGAGAAATACCGTGACGGCCTGGGCCATCAAACAACAAAATAAACGTCACGATCAATCGCTCAATTTGCACGACGAACCGGGAGTTGAACGGTTGGTTGCTGGGTCCGAAGCCGAGGTCTTGAGTTTCCTTGGCGCCCGCCCTTCTCACACTGCCTACATGGCGGGGCTGATATACACAAACGGGCTGGATAGTCTGCTTAATCGCGGCACCTTTTATGCATACCGAAACGCCGCCAAACAAATTGAGGGCGTCGTGCTCATTGGGCACGGGGTAACATTCGAAACTCTCAACTCGGATGTAGCTCTCGCCCTCGCTCGAGTGTCCAGCAGGTATCCCGATTCAGCATTAATTAGAGGAGAGAGTAACCGGACCGGTTCTTTTTGGAGTCCATACGCAGCTTTCGGGCACGTCATGAGAAACAGCTGTCATGAGCACTTGCTCGAACTCAATGTTTCCTCACCTTCAAAGGACCCCGATTGCCATCTCAGACTCGCAACGACGGGTGAGTTAGACCAGGCTGTCGCGATGAATCTCGAACTCATCGAAGCAGAAAGAGGAAACGAACTGCCTCCTCCAGACCCGATCGGTCTTCGTAAGCGACTCTTCCAGCGCATCAAGTGTGGACAAGTTTGGGTGTGGGTGTTGCAGGGGAAAGTTATGTTCAAAGCTGAGATCATCACGCGCACTCCCAACGTTATATATCTGGAAGGCGTCTTCGTCCATCGAGACGCACGTGGCCAGGGTAACGGATTACGCTCGATGCGACAGCTAGGTCGTAACCTCTTGAGTAATGCTCGCTCACTCTGTGTATTTGTCAATGAAAGTAACTTAGCCGCCCGGGCCTTATACGAGAAGGCCGGCTATCGGAAACTCGGAAATTACGAAACCATCTACCTGCAAAGGAATACCATCTAGTTACCGGGGGTAACAAATGGGCCGCAAGAAGTTCAGCAAACCGTTTATTTGGCTAACTAGCGCAGTCGGGGCATTAGTTTGTGCTGCATCTGTGCACAGTTTGCCCTGGGGAATACTTGACCTTCGTTTTGGTTTGCTGGCTGCTGTTACCGTCATCATCAGTTCACGTATCTCCATACAGATACCACGCATCAACACCAACACGACCGTAGCCGATACATTCATCTTTATGACGATGTTGCTCTATGGTGGTGAGGCAGCCGTTCTTGTGGCTGCGGCAGAAGGACTATCGTCAGGTCTGCGCATCAGTAAAACACCACGAATCATCTCGTTTGCGTTCGCGGCGACTGCAATCTCCACATTTATCACTACGCTGGTAGTCGAATCCTTTTTCGGTCCTACCGCTCACCTTCTCGAAAGTGGTTTCTCGCAGGCATTTGTCGCGCTCTCTGTGATGGCCCTGGTGCAGTACTTTGCCAACACCCTGATTGTAGCGGTCGGCATCTCTCTTAAAGACGATGAACCAATGTGGCAGACATGGACCAAGTACTGCCATTGGGTATCAGTTACTTACCTTGCCGGCGCAGCTGCCGCAGGTGTTATAACTGCCGTCTCAGGCAAGACCGGGCTCTACGCTGTGGTTGGCGCCATGCCGGTCATCTTTGTAATCTACCTGACTTACACCAAATATCTCGACGACATCAAGGCTTCAGCCAAACAGTCAGAGCTTGCCGAGCGAGCCCGCGCCGAAGCTGAATACGCACGCGCTGAATCGGAGCGAGAGCGAGCGGAACTTGCCGAACGACATGTTGAAGTACAGAACAGACACATCGAGGAACTTGAACAAATAAAAAAAGATCTGGAAGAAAGCCGAGAGCACTTTCGTCACGCAGCCTTTCACGATTCACTGACGGGACTGCCAAACCGTTCGTTACTGGCAGATCAGCTAAAGCTCTCAATCGAGCGAGCTAAAAGAAGTGTCGGTCACATGTTCGCAGTTCTATTTCTCGATCTCGATCGCTTCAAAAACATCAACGATAGTTTGGGCCACGCCGCTGGAGATAGCCTGCTGATCGAAATGGCGGCTCGACTGGAAAGTTGTCTACGTCCCACTGATGCTATTGCACGTCTGGGCGGAGATGAGTTTGCCATCCTGCTCGATGGACTCCTAAGTCATGAAGAAGCACTGCGAGTGGCGGAACGGATTCAGGAGGAAGTAGCTCGTCCGTTTTGCCTCAGCGGCAGCGAAGTCTACACCACAACCAGCATTGGCATTAACATCTGCTCCGGATACTACGACCATCCAGAAGACATTCTGCGAGATGCCGACACGGCGATGTATCATGCCAAAGAAAACGGTAAAGCTCGCTACGAACTGTTTGACACTCGCATGCATGCGAACGTTGTTGCCAAGCTTCAACTAGAAAACGACCTAAGGAGAGCGGTCGAGAACGATGAGTTTATCGTGGCTTATCAACCAATTGTTTCGCTCAAGTCGGGCAGGATAGCTGGATTCGAAGCGCTCGTGAGGTGGAACCATCCGACGCGCGGTCTCGTCGGTCCAACAGAGTTCGTTCCACTGGCCGAAGAGACTGGCTTGATCATCGAGATCGATACCCTGGTACTCAGTAAATCATGCCGCCAGATGCGTCAGTGGATCTCGCAAAGTGGGGAGGACAGTCTTCTCAACGTCAGCGTTAACCTTTCGAGTAAACACTTCGCGGGGCCGGATTTAATTCGAAGGGTGAGTAGTGCGCTAAGTGAGGCAGGACTTGAATCAAGGTTTTTGAAACTTGAGGTTACCGAAAGCGCAGTGATGAATTGCGCAGATACGGCTGCTTCGCTCTTAACGCAGTTGCGCGAGCTCGGCATTCAGCTCAGCATCGACGACTTTGGTACGGGCTATTCCTCACTGAGTTACCTGCACCGCTTCCCAGTTAATACACTTAAGATTGATCGTTCATTTGTAAATCGCATGGCAATTGGAGACGAGAATACGGAGATCGTTAAAACCATTATTACCATGGCGAGCAATTTGGGCATGACAGTGGTTGCCGAAGGCGTCGAGACTTATGAGCAACACCATCTACTAAGTCAAATGAATTGCGAATACGGTCAAGGCTATTTCTTCTGTAAGCCAGTCGACGCATCGAAAGCCTCAGAGTTACTCCTGCAAACCAATAGACTAGTTGCTACTCCCAGTCCGCTTCAGACCAGCGCCGTGGAACAATCTTACAACTCTATAGCCGAGAATATGGCGGCGTAAAGATTCGTACTGCGAGTTCGCTACTTGTTCGTCTGTTTCGAGGGGGGTTAACGTCAACTCCCTGTCGCTGCCGTCAGGTGTCGTTACCAAAACTCCTCGGGCAGTAGAGTGTGAATGCCAACGGTTCAATTTCACCACGACGGTCTTCTTGATCCTCACCACACGGCTGCCATTGCTTGCAGCATCAAACGGCTTGAAACAATTGTAGCGGTTAGCGACGCTGTGACGGCTGAAGTCGGGGGCCGTGTCATCTCAGAGGTTGCTAGCTCCGGCGGCGGGTGGCCGGGGCGCGAGCAGTTCGACGCGGCGAGCCAAGTCGGCCAGTGTCCCGGTCTCGAAGAACTGACTCAGGGGGAGTTCGACGTTGAAGCAGTCGCGCACCCGCGAGATGACTTGCGTGGCATGAAGCGAGTGGCCGCCCAGATCGAAGAAGTCATCCTCGACGCCGACCGCTTGTAGCCCGAGGACTTCGGCGTAGAACCCAGCCAGCCGGCGCTCGACCGCCGAGCGGGGCGCAACGAACTTCGTCTCCAACTCGGGCCGCCCATCGTCGGGCGGGGGCAGCGCCCTGCGATCCACCTTGCCGTTGGCATTAAGCGGCAGCGCGTCGAGCTGCACGAACGCTGAGGGCACCATGTAGACCGGCAAGCGTGCGGCGAGGTGGCGGCGCAATTCGCCCGAACTGAGCGTCTGCCCCTCTTTCGCCACGAAGTAGGCCACGAGGCGGTGATCACCGGGCCCATCTTTGCGCGCGACGACAGCCGCCTGCGCAAGGTGCGGGTGCGCCGACAGCAGCGCCTCGACTTCGCCCGGCTCGACGCGGAAGCCGCGAATCTTGACCTGCTGATCGCTACGCCCGAGAAACTCGACGCAGCCATCGGGGAGAAAGCGCGCGAGGTCGCCAGTCTGGTAGAGGCGCGCGCCCGGTTCCGAAGAGAACGGGTCGGGGATGAATCGCTCGGCAGTGAGCGCGGGCCGGTCGAGGTAGCCGCGCGCAAGCCCGCAGCCCCCGACGTACAGTCCGCCCGGAACGCCGACGGGCACGGGCCGCAGGTGTTCGTCTAAAAGGTAGATTTGGACGTTCGTCAGGGGGCGACCGATGGGGACGAAATGCGCCTGCCGGCCGACGCTGGTAACCTCTTGCCAGATCGCGAAGGTCGTGGTCTCCGTTGGGCCATAGACGTGCAGGAGCCGCCCGGGGCGCCCTTTCTCCAAGACCTCCCTGACCCATTTCGGCTCGACCGCCTCGCCCCCAAACAGAAGGTGCCGCAGCCCCCGGAAGGCCGCCGGGAGTTCACGCGCTATGTGATTGAAGAGGGCTGTCGTCAGGAACATGACGGTGACGCCGTGCGCTTCGAGTTGCGCAGCCAACTCGTGCGGCGCTAGAGCTATGTCCTTCTCGATGATGACGAGGCGCGCGCCCGACAGCAGGGCACCCCAGATCTCGAACGTGGCGGCGTCGAAGGAGTTGTTCGAGACCTGCGCCACCACGTCCGACTCTTCAAGCGTGATGTAGTTCGTGCCGCGGACAAGGTTGTGAATCGCTCGGTGCGGGACAGCTACGCCCTTCGGCTGCCCCGTCGAACCCGAGGTATAGATGACGTAGGCAAGGTTCTCAGCGCCAGCCGTCGGCACCCCGCCCTCATCTGAGTCCACTCCATCTTCCTCGCCCCCTTCCGCGTCGAGACGGATGATGTAGCCCCAATACTCGTTGAATTTCTCAGCGAGGCTCGACTGTGTGAGCAGCACGTGGGCCTGCGCGTCGTCGAGCATGAACGCGAGGCGTTCCTGTGGGTACGAAGGGTCGAGCGGGACGTAAGCGCCGCCCGCTTTGAGCACGCCGAGCAAGCCGACAACCATCTCAGCGGAGCGCTCCGTGCACACGCCGACCATCGCTCCTGGCCCCACACCGAGACGGCGAAGGCGGCGCGCGAGCCATCCGGATCGCTCGTCCAATTCCGCGTAGGAGAGAGTGCGCTCGCCGCAGACGACAGCCGTGCGGTCGCCCATCCGGCGCGCGACCTCCGCGAACTCCGCGTGAAGGCAGTGGAAATCTCGCGCGCCGTGCGCCTCGTCGTTCCACCCGGCAACGACCTGCCTCCGCTGTGCGTCCGTCATCAGCGCCAGCTCCGACAGTCGCCGCGCGGGGTGGCGGGCCGCGTCTTTGAGCAGTGTGAGAAAGTAGCCGAGCGTGCGTGCGACCGTCGCCGAGTCCAAGACATCTGTGTTGAAGTCGCAGTCGAGTCGCAGCCCGTCGCCACGCTCCATCACGTTCAGGCTCAAGTCGAACTTGCTGTGGCCAACGGGCGACGAGACCCACTCGACCTCTAGCCCGAACATAGGCGGGACGGAGAGCGGTTCGAGGTTAAAGGTGGTAGAGAAGAGCGGGAAGCGGCTCGGGTCGCGCGGGCGGCGCAGCTTTTCGACGAGGCCGAGTACGGAGTAGTCCGCGTGCTCGTAGGCTTCGAGCAGTAGGCCGCGGACGTGCGCCATGAATTCGGCGAAGGTCGGGTCGCCGGAGAGGCGGCTGCGGAGGGGGAGTGGGCGCGTGCAGAAGCCGACGAGCCGGGCCTCGGCGCGACCCTCGCGGCCCGCGACCGGGATGCCGATAACTACGTCTGCCTGCCCCGTCAGACGGTGGAGCAGCGCGAGGTATCCAGCCAGCAGCGTCATGAAGAGCGTGCCGCCATGTCGCCGGCCGAGACTTTTCAGCTCCTCGCAGAGTTGCCGTTCGAAGGACGTGTGCAAGCGCGCGCCGCGGTAGGTCTGCACGGGCGGTCGCGGACGGGTGGCGGGAAGGTCGGCGTGCGGCGGATCGCCGCCCAGCCGCATGACCCAGAAAGACTCATCGTCGGCGCGCTTCGCCAGCTTCTCGGGCCGCCGCAAACTCTCGGCGTAATCGCCGAACTGCAAAGGCGCGTCCGACTCCCACGCGACACCGCGGCACCTGGCCTCGTAGGCGGCGCAGATCTCATCCAGCAGCACTCCGACCGACCACCCGTCCGAGACGACGTGATGCGTGGAGAGCACGAAAAGGTGGTGCTCTCCTTCGAGCCGGAGGATGTGAGAGCGCAGCAGCGGAGCGACGCCGAGGTCGAATTTCCGGCGACACTCCTCCGCCAGCCAGTGAGCGGCCCCTCCCTCGCGCTCTGCGGCGGAGACCGCGCCGCTGAAGTCAGTGAGCGGCACGTCGACGCGCGACGGTGCGTGGACGAGCTGCTCCGCGCCGTCGCCGCTGAGGCTCGTCCACAGCGCCTCGTGGCGGGCGACGGTCGCCCGGACGGCGGCGGCGAAAGCCTTCACGTTGAGCGGGCCGCGGAGCCGCAGGCATAGAGTTTCGTTATAGGCGCACGAGGCATCGTCGCTCACCTGCGCCAGAACCCAGAGCTGCCGCTGCGACTCGGTTGTCGGCACGCGCCGGACTATGCGGGCCGGCTCGGCGGCGAGTTCATAAGTGGGGGCGTGAGATGGGTTGGACACATCGGACGGTTGCGGACGGCAGAGCTCGCGCAGCGCGTCGAGATACGGAAGACTGTCGAGTACCGTTGCGGCCTCGACCCCGAAGTCGATGAAACAGGCGAGTTCGTCAACTCCGATGTCGGCCAGACGTTGGACGACTGGCGCGCAGGTCTCGGGTGTGCCGACCAATGCGCTCGTCCGCACGTAGCGCTCGTAAGCGGACGAGAGGAGGTAGTTTAGGTCGTCTTCCGAAAGCCTCTCGAAGTCAATCTGTAAGCCCTGACTGCGGACGAGGTTCTGCAAGAGGTCGAGGGACGACTTGAGGTAGTCGCAAAAGGGACGGCGGGCGCGCTCGCGCACGGCCTTGGCTTCGGCCCCGACGAACGTGTGCAGCAGCAGCGCGACATGGCCGCGCGTGGGGTCGTGGCCGTGGTCAGCCAACGCCCGGCGATAGAGGGCGACGTTGTGCGCGAGGTCTTCCACGGTTTGCCCCATCAGGTTTGTCAGGATGCCGGCGCCAATCTCGCCCGCGCGCCGATACGTCTCCGGGTTGTTGACGACCGTAATCCAGACGGGCAATTCGCGCTGCATCGGCTGCGGGAAGAGGCGGACGCGGATTTCGTTGCCCGCGCCACCGCGCGCCGCAACCGACTCGCCACGCCAGAGCTGCCGCACCTCCTCGATCTTCTCGAACATCAACTCGCGGTGGCGCCCGTAAGCCTCGGGCGCGAAGACGAAGTCGTCCGGGTGCCAGCCTGAGGCGAAGGAGACCCCGACGCGCCCCCGCGAGAGATTGTCCACCACCGACCACTCCTCGGCGACGCGCACGGCATGATGGAGCGGCAGCACGACGCTGCCCGCACGCAGGCGGACGTGCTCCGTCTCTCTTGCGAGCGCCGCAGCGATGACCGACGGGTTGGGCGAAAACCCGCCGAAGGCGTGGAAATGTCGCTCTGGGATCCAGACTGCCTCGAAGCCGTGACGGTCGGCGAACTTCGCGCTCTCGATGAGCAGATCGTACTTGTGTCCGTCGAAGGCTGCCTCGTAGTTGCCGAAGAAAGAGAGGCTGAACCGGATAGCCTTGTCGGGACGTGTCTCGAGACGCGTCTGCGGAATAGCCTCGCGGGCCGGCGCGGGTGCTCGTGCCTCCTCCACTTTGGCGGGCGGGCCGACTAGCGCCGGCTTCATCTCATGACGGCCCCAGAAACCGAGCGCCTGATGTTTGCCCAACTTAACACCCAAATCTTCGACAGATGCGGGGTGCGCGCCGTTCGTAGGCCCGCCGGACTTATCCGCGATGAAGCCGCCTGCGCGCATCTCTGCGGCGCTCTCAACAACCGCGCGGACGATGTGCTCCACGTCCTCGTTCGTGTGTGCCGTCGAGAGGAAGCAGTTGCGCCACTCCCACACGTAGACGCCCTTCGTGAGCAGGTGGTAGAAGAGCAAATCCATGTTGCCCGTGTAGTTAAAGCGGAAGAGCGAGCCGAAGTGCGCGACGCGCAACGGCATCTCCTCCCGCGCGAAGTGCTCGTTGAGCGTCGCGGCGAGATGCGAGGTGCGCTCGTTTAGCTCCGCTTGCAGCGACGGGCCGCGCTCCTTGAGGTGTGCGAGCACGGCGCGCGCTGAGGCCATCGCCAGGGGGTGCTGGCAGAAGGTGCCGCCGAAGTAGGTGGTCTCGGCGCGCGGGTAGGAGGCGTCGCCATACTCCCAGAGGCCGCCGTCAATGCCGTCCATGAAGGGCGCGCGGCCCGCAACGATGCCAATGGGCAGGCCGCCGCCGGCGATCTTGCCGTAGGTGGCGAGGTCGGCCGCAACGCCGAACCACGCCTGCGCCCCGCCGGGGTGGACGCGGAAACCTGTCACCATCTCGTCGAAGATCAAAACGACGCCGGCTACCTTCGTCCACGCCCGCAACTCGTGCAGGAACTCGCGCGGTTGCAACTCCGGGTGGCGACTCTGCACCGGCTCGACGAGGACGGCGGCGAGTTCGTGGGCGTGTGCGTGCAAGAGTTCGAGTGCGCGCGGGCTGCCGTATTCGAGCACCAGCACGTCCTCGGCGACGTGCGGCGGGATCCCGGGCGCGAGCGGCAGCGAGAGGCTGCCGTCCTGCGCACGGGCGAGCGTGCCGTCGGAGTGGCCGTGGTAGGAGCCGGTGAAGATGGCGACCTTCATCCGGCCCGTGTGCGCGCGCGCGAGCCGGAGGGCCGTCATCACCGCCTCCGTACCGGAGTTGCAGAAGGTCGCTCGCTCCATCATCGTCAGCTCGCAGACGAGCGCAGCGACCTCTCCGGCGAGGACCGGGCGCGGCCCCATCTCGATGCCCCGCTGGAGCTGTTCCTCGATGGCTGCGGTGACGAACGGCGGGCGGTGGCCGAAAAGGTGGACGCCGAAACCCATCGTGATGTCAACGTACTCGTTGTCGTCGAGATCGCGCAGCCGCGCGCCATTGGCCCCTGCGCCAACAATTGGGTAGAGCATCTCCTTGATGGAGAGGCGGAAGCCGACGACGGCCCTGCTGTCGGCAAGTACCGGTCGATACTGTTGCGCCAATTGCTTTGAAGCGGTTGTGCGGCGCGTGAAGCGTTCGACGAGTTCGCTCAGGTGTTGTCGCTGCCGCTCGCTGAGGCCTCCGGCGGCGCCGGGGTGCACCGGTTTAAAGGGGACGTAGGGGGCGCGGACCGCGCCACCGCCGTTTACAGGCTCGGACGGGTCAGGCGGCGGTGGTTGGGGCCGGGCGTCGAACGGCGTGCTCGGTCCCTGCGCTTCCTGCTTGCGGGGTTCTTCGTGTGCTTTGACGGCGGTGGGCGGCGGCGCGAGCGAACGGCCCTGGCCGAGCACGGAGAGTTGCCGCGACATGAGACTGGAGAACTGCGCGAGCAGGTCGAGCTGCCGCGATATGATTCGCTCCGGCGAGTCAGCGTGCAGGCTCACGCCCTCTTCAACCGCGGGAGGTTCCGGCGAGGGTGCGAGCAGCTCGGTGAATCCCTGCGCGGGCGGCATAGGCATGGCGCAGACGGGCAGATTCGTCTGAATGGCTGCGCGGGGCGTATCGGGGTGGGCCGGGGGAGGTGCAGGCGTCGCCGTCTGCTCGATGTGCGCGGCCAGCGCGTCGAGCGTGGTGAGCTGCTCAAACAGTTGGCGAATGGAGATTCTCAGCAGGAAGGTGTCTTCGATGACGCGGATCGCTTCGGCGAGGACGATGGAGTCCGCGCCCATTTCGAGGAACGACGCGTGCGCGTCTAAAGTCTCCGGTGCGGTCTGCAGCAGGCGTCCGACAATGGCGCGCAGTGTTTCGAGAATGGCCTCCTTGCGGCGCGGGTCGGTCGCTGCGGCGCGGGGCAGCGGCGAAACTTCAATCGTCATGGTGCTGTCTCCTTCCGGCGTGTCGCCGTTCGTCCTCGACTGCGGAAAATCTGGCGCGACTTCAGACGCGCGTACCTTCTCTGTGCCCGGAGGACGGCGGGCCGAGGCCTGTAGCCAGTAACTCTTTCTCTCGAACGGGTAGGTCGGGAGAGACAAGCGTCGGCGCGGGTAGTCGCGGTCGAAACTGCTCCAGTCAACCTCGGCCCCCGCGACGTAGAGCGCCGACAAACTGCCGAGTAACACACGCCAATTGTTCTGCCCGCGCCGGAGTGTCGGCAGCCAGCTCACGTCCGCGCCGGGCAGACACCGGCGGCCCATGTTAAGAAGCGGCGCGTCCGGCCCGACCTCGACGAACGCCTGGCAACCGTGCGCCGCGAGCGTCCGCAGCGCGATGTCAAAGCGCACTGGCTCGCGCGTGTTCGCCAGCCAGTGGCTGGCCTCTATGTGCGTGCCTGCCGCGAGCGTCGCGCCGGTCAGCCCCGAGACCAGCGGGAGGCGGAGGGGGCGCACAGGTACGCACCGCAAGGCGCGCTCGAAGTCTGCCAACACCGGCTCAATGAGAGGCGAGTGGAAGGCGTGCGAGACGTTCAGGGCGCGCGTCGTAACGCGGTCTCCCGCGAGCCGGTGCAGCACCGTCCGCACCGCTTCGCGCTCGCCGGAGATGACAGTGTGCGCAGGGCCGTTGACGGCGGCGATGGAGACTTGCCCGCGGTGAGGTTCGAGCGCGGCGGCGACCCTCTCCGCGTCGGCGAAGACGGCAGCCATCTCGCCCGACGGCGAGAGCGACTGCATCAGGCGCGCACGCTCGGCGACAAGTCCAAGCCCCTCTTCGAGCGTGAACGCACCCGCGAAGCACGCCGCCGCATACTCGCCGACGCTGTGCCCGAAGACGAAGTCAGGCTCGACGCCCCACGCCCGCCACAACTCAGCGAGCGCATATTCGAGCGCGAAGAGCGCGGGCTGCGTGTAAGCCGTCTCATCGAGCCGCGCCGCCGACCCCGCCTCCTCGTAGAGCAGCACCGAGAGCAGCGGCCGTTCGAGGGCTGGCCGCAGAATTTCGTCACACCGCTCCAGTGTGCGGCGGAAGCTCGGCTGAGTCTTGTAAAGCTCGCTCCCCATCCCGAGATATTGCGTGCCCTGCCCGGTGAATAGAAAGGCAGTCCGCGGGTGCTGACGGGTGGATGCGTGCGCGTGACGCAGGCCGTCGGCCCGCTCGCCGCGGGCGAACGCGTGCAGGGCCAGCCGCAGTTGGTCGCTTGTCTCGCATGGCAACGCCAGCCGGTGCGCGAAGCGTGCGCGTCCGACGTTCGCCGTGAAGCAGACGTCCGCGAGGGGCTGCTCGTGGTGGACCGTGAGGTGATCTGCGAAGCGGTGCGCCAGCTCGCGGAGCGCGCCGTCGCTTTGCGCCGACAGGCAAAAAACGTGCGCGGGGCGATCGGGCTCCGCGGCGACGGGCGTCTCTTCGCGAATGACATCCGCTTCCACGAGCGTGGCGGGCGCTTCTTCGAGGACGACGTGCGCGTTGGTGCCGCCGAAGCCGAAGCTGCTCACGCCGGCGCGGCGCGGCCTGCCGCCGCATTTCCAGTCGCGCCCGTGCGTCGCGATCTCCAGCGGCGAGTCGGCGGTCGTGAGGCGCGGGTTGAGGTCGCGCACGTGCAGATGTGGCGGGATGTGTGCGCGCTCAAGGCAGAGTGCGACTTTGATGAGGCCGGCGATCCCCGAAGCTGCTTCAAGGTGGCCGATGTTGGTCTTGACGGAGCCGACGTAACACGGCGCGCTGCTCGGCCGCCCCTCGCGCAAGACGGCGCCAAGGGCGGCGAACTCGATGGGGTCGCCGAGCGGCGTGCCCGTGCCGTGCGCCTCGACGTAATCGATTTCTGCTGCGGCAACGCCCGCCTGCCACAGTGCCTCTCGAACTAGTGCCTGTTGCGCCAGCCCGTTCGGGGCCGTCAGTCCGTTGCTCCGCCCGTCCTGGTTAATGGCAGAGCCGCGGATGATCGCCACCACGCGGTCGCCGTCCGCTAAGGCGTCCGAGAGCCGCTTGAGCACGATGACGCCGCAGCCTTCCGAGCGCACGTAGCCGTCAGCCGCCGCGTCGAAAGTCTTACAGCGTCC
Source organism: uncultured Acidobacteriota bacterium (assembly GCA_963708055.1). Taxonomy (GTDB): domain Bacteria; phylum Acidobacteriota; class Blastocatellia; order Pyrinomonadales; family Pyrinomonadaceae; genus PSRF01. Next base: position 7,440,745 of record OY970193.1, read on the forward strand.
GACAGCCGACATCATTCCGGCGCGGGCCAGCGCCTCGGTCAGCTTGGGCGTGAGCAAGAGGTTGACGCCGCCCGCGAGGGTCGCCCGCGACTCACCCGTGCGGAGGCTTTGGCAGGCCGCGTGCACGGCGACGAGCGAGGACGAGCAGGCTGTGTCAATGGCCATGCTCGGCCCGTGCAGGTCGAGTAGGTAGGAGAGGCGGTTGGCGGCGATGCTGAGGGCGGAGCCAGTGCCCGCGTAGGCGTCGGGACTCGCATCGGCGTTGAGTTGGAGCAACGCATAGTCGCTATTACTGATACCGACGAAGACCCCCATACGTGTGCCGCCGAGCCGGTCGGGCGCGTAGCCTGCGTCTTCCAACGCCTCCCAGGCGACTTCAAGCAGGAGCCGTTGTTGCGGGTCGGTCTGTGCTGCCTCGCGAGGCGAGATGCCGAAGAAGTGCGCGTCAAAGCCGTCCACCTGCTTGAGAAAGCCGCCGCGGCTCGCGAAGCCGTCCAGGCCGGTCTCCCAGCGTCCCGGCGGAACTTCCGTGATAGCGTCTACACCGTCGCGCAGTAACTGCCAGAAAGCCTCGACGTTCTCCGCGCCGGGGAAGCGACAGGCCATCCCGACGATGGCGATTGGCTCGGGCGCGTCGCGCTCCGACCCCGTCGTGCACCCGGGCCGCGTGCGGACGTCAGGGACCGCCTGAGAGTTGGGCGCGACCACCTCGCCAACGTGCCGCGCGACCCGCTCGACCGTCGGGTAGTCCCAGAAGAACGTGGGCGGCAAAGGACGGCCAAGCCACGCACTTAAGTCCCCTACCATCTCGACTACCCGCGCCGAGTCAAAGCCGTAATATCGGAACGCCTGGCCGGCGTTAACCTCTGCGGCCGGGATGCCGGTTCGCCGGGAGATGGCCGCGGCGAGCCATTCGCGGACGGCTTCGACCGTCGGCGTCTTCCGCGGGGCGGGGTTCGGCGTCACGTCAAGCGGCGGCGGAAGCGTTGTATCGGCGCTCAAGCGAGTTTCATCGCCGCCCTCCTCGGGCGTCTGCCAGCGGGCGACCGCCTCCAGCGTTCCTTCGAGAAACTCACGGCGACTGGCGTGGCGCTGAATCTTCCCGCTCGAAGTTTTGTTGATCGTGCCGGTCTTGACGAGAACGACGGCGTAGGGGTAAAGCTCGTGACGCTCGGCGACACGTTCGCGGATGGCCTCAAGCACCTCCCGCTCGTCTGCCGGGCCGAACTCGCGCCGCACTTCCAGCACGAGGACGAGCCTCTCTTCGAGGCCGACTTCGACCGCGAAGGCAGTGCCGCAGCCGGGCCGGAGCAAGCGGTGGCTCCGCTCAGCTGTCCACTCCACGTCCTGCGGGTAGTAATTCTGCCCGCGGATGATGATGAGGTCTTTGACCCGCCCGCCGATGAACAGCTCGCCGTAGCGCATGAAACCGAGGTCGCCCGTCCGCATGAAGGGGCCTTCGTACGTGTCGGCGGTGCGCGCGTGGAACGTCTCCTCGGTCTCCTCGGGGCGCTGCCAATAGCCGTGCGCCAGTCCCGGGCACTTCACCCAGATTTCGCCGAGCTCGTCTGGCGCGCAGCGGCGGTGAGTCTCCGGATCGACGATGGCGATCTCAGTGTCGCCGATGGGCTGGCCGCAGCCGACGAGGGAGCGCGCACCCGGATCATCCGGTCCGACCTCGACTACGCGCCGCTCCTGTTCGAGCGCTGATGCCCGCGCCGTGATGAAGAGCGGCGCACGCGGCTCGGGGCCGCCGGCAGAGACCATCAGCGTCGCCTCGGCGAGTCCGAACGAAGGGTAGAAGGCCTCGCGGCGGAAGCCGCAGGACGCAAACGTTTGGGCGAACCGATCAATCGTCTCGCGATGAACGGGTTCAGCGGCGTTGCCTGCAACGCGCCAGCCGCCGAGGTCGATCCGAGCGCGCTCCTCCGGCGTGACTTTACGCGCACATAGCTCGTAGGCAAAGTTGGGGCTGGAGCTGTGCGTCACGCCGTAGCGCGTAATGATCTCCAGCCAGCGCGCGGGCCGCTGCACAAAAGCAAGCGGCGAGAACAGGTAAGCAGGGACGCCGCAGACAGCCGGGTGGACGATGCCCTCGACCAGCCCGTAGTCGTGGAAGTTGGGCATCCAGGTGGCGCTCACGCTCTCAGGCGTGTAGCCGTAGGCGAGTGTGAGGTGCTCCGACTGATGGGTTAGGCAGAAGTGTGTAACCATCACGCCTTTCGGCGTCGAGGTCGAGCCGGAAGTGTATTGCAGGTATGCCAAATCCTCGCCCGTCTGAGGAGGGGCTTGCCATCTGGCGGACGCTTCGGGGTCGAACTCATCTACTTTGAGCCAGCGCAGCGCGCGCAAGTCGGGCGCGCCCTCGATCATGGAGAGGAGCGAGGCGGTAGTGAGAGCGAGGACCGGGCGGGAGTCGTCGGCAATAGCTTGCACTCTGGGCAGCGTGCGACCGAGCCGCGCGGGGTGGGGCGGGGGCGCGGGCACCGCCACCGCACCTGCGTACAGGCAGCCGAAGAACGAGGTAATAAACTCAAGCCCGGCGTCAAACAGCAGCAGCACACGCTCGTTCCGCGCGCCGGACTCATCGAGCAACGCGGCGACTGCCCGCGCCCGTTCGTCCAGTTCGGCGTAAGTCAGACGCGCTGTCTCGACCTCGCCATCGGCAAGGAAAGTGAAGGCCGTGCGGTCGGGTTGTTGCCGTGCCCTCCGGCACAGGATTTCCGTAAGCGTAGCTACTCCCTGTTCATACATCTCGAAGCCCTTCCAGCCGCTACCGGCGGCCATCCTTAATCGTTCTCCCTGCGCGCCTCACGAGACGACCGAGTTGCCTGCCGCCGTCTCAGCTCCCGCTTCCGGCTCAGCAATGCGGCCCGGCCCTCAGACTCGCTCCGCCCCGCGCGCGCCGCACAGGGCTGCGTGTCCGACCAGCTCAGGTGCTCAGCCAGCGCGCTCACCGTCGGGTACTTGAACAACTCGACGATGGTCAGATCCATCCGCAGTGCCTCGCGGAGTCGATTGTTGACGCGAATCAACAGCAGCGAGTGGCCGCCGAGGTTGAAGAAGTTATCTCGGACGCCGACCCGCTTGACCCCGAGCGCCTCCCGCCACACGCCGGCGATCAAACGCTCCAACTCCGAGCGCGGCGCGACGTACGGCCCATCCGCCTCGCTGCCCGCGCTGTCGGGGGCGGGCAGCGCTTTGCGGTCGAGTTTGCCGTTCGGCATTAGCGGAAAAACTTCGAGCCGCACGATGGCCGACGGAAGCATGTACTCAGGCAGTTGTTCTCTCAGGAATTCGCGCAGGTCGCGCAGTTCGGCCTCCGGCGTGCGCGGAACGACGTAGGCCACGAGCCGGATGCCACCGCGTTCGTCGCTGCACGCCGCAACGGCACCCTCCCGCACTTCCGGGTGTTGCCTGAGCACCGCCTCGATTTCGCCGACTTCGACGCGAAAGCCGCGGATTTTGACCTGCTCGTCGGCGCGACCTATAAACTCGATATTGCCGTCGAGCAGGAACCGCCCGAGGTCGCCCGTACGGTAGAGTCGCAGGCCGGGAAACCGCGCGTATGGGTGCGGCACAAACCGCTCGGCTGTCAGGGCTGGGCGGCGGTGGTAGCCGCGCGCCACGCCCGGGCCGCCAACGTAGATTTCGCCGATCACCCCGACGGGAACGAGTTGCTGCCGTGCGTCGAGGACGTATAGCTCCGCGTTGGCGATGGGGCGACCGATGGGCACGGCGTGCGTCCGCAGGTGGGCGCCGGCTTCACACGGTTCGTAATTGCTCGCTGTGACGGTCGTCTCCGTCGGCCCGTAAGCGTTGCTCCACTCGACCCGGCTCCCGACGATTTGCCGCCAGCTTTCGAGCGCCGTGCTGAGCGTCTTCTCGTTGCCGACGACGATGCGCCGCAGCGTCGAGGGCAGCAGAGCGCCGTGTGTCTCGTCATCGTCGCCGTTCCGCTGGTCTTCGAGCGTCGTCAGCCACTCGGCCCAGAATGACGCCGGCAAGTTCGCCAACGTCAATCCCTCGCGCTCGACGAACCGGACGAACTCGCCCACGGTGTCGAAGTCGTGCGCGGGCCGCATGACGGCGCGCGCGCCGGCCAGCCACGCCCCGAAAAACTCTTCAGCCGCTACGTCGAACGAGAGGGAGGCGAATTGCAAGAGGCGGTCGCGAGGCGTTAGGCGGTGTTGCGCCGCGAAGGCGAGGCTCGTGTTGACGAGTGACCGGTGCTCTACGAGGGTGCCCTTTGGACGCCCCGTCGTCCCCGAAGTGTAGACGAGGTAGGCGAGGTTATCGGGGCCGGCAACTAGTCCGAGGTCGCTGGCCGCGTGAGCCTCGACCTGCTGCGCTTCAGCATCGAGGCAGACGACCCGCGCGCCGTGCGCGGGTAGCAAGGCGGCGAGCCGAGTCGTCGTCAGGAGCACGGAGGCCCCGGCGTCTTCGAGCATAAAGGCGAGGCGAAGCGGCGGGTACGCGGGATCCAAAGCAAACCACGCCCCGCCGGCCTTCAACACGCTGAGCAGCGCGACGCCCGCCCACACCTCACGCTCGAGCAGGATGCCGACCCACGACTCGGCCCCTACCCCACACGCTCGCAGGTGGCGGGCGAGCCGGTTGGCCCGCGCGTTGAGTTCCGCAAAAGTCAGCCGCTCGCCGCCGCAGACAAGCGCGACGGCTTCGGGCGAACGCGCCACCTGCTCCTCGAAGAGTTCGTGGACGCAACGGTCGCGTGGAAAGTCGCGGCGTGTCTCGTTCCATTCGAAGACGAGTTGGTGCCGCTCTTCATCCGTGAGCAGCGGCAGGGCGCTGAGGTTCGCGGACGGATCGGTTACGGCGGCGTCGAGCAGCACCCCGAAGTGCTTGAGCATGCTCCTGACGGTCGCGCCATCAAAGAGGTCGGTGTTGTACTCCAGCGTGCACAGCAGGCCGTCCGCTTGCTCGGTCACGTCGAAGGAGAGATCGAACGGCGACACCTCCGTCTCGTCGTCCAACAGGCTGATCTCGATGTCGCCCATTCTCAGCGGCGGTAGCGGCGCATTCTGCAAGGAGAACATGACCTGGAAGAGCGGGGTGCGGCTCGTGTCGCGCTCGGGCTGCAACTCCTCGACCAACTTCTCGAAGGGCACGTCCTGGTGGGCGAAGGCCCCGAGCGTCACGTCCCTGACGCGGCCAAGCAACTCCCGGAAGGTGGGGTTGCCCGACAGGTCTGTGCGCAGGACGAGGGTGTTGACGAAGAAGCCGACGAGCGGCTCAAACTCCGTCCGGTTACGGTTGGCGACGGGCGTGCCGACGACGATGTCATCCTGTCTCGTGTAACACCCGAGCAGCGTCTTGAAGACAGCTAGCAATAACATGTAAGGCGTCACGCTTTCGCGGCGGGCCAGTGCTTTCAGCCGCCCGGTCAGGCCGAGGTCTATCAGGTGCGTGAGAGATGCCCCGCGATAACTCTGCACGGGCGGGCGCGGCCTGTCGGTCGGTAGTTCAAGCGTCGGGGCCTTCCGGCCCAGCCGCTCCTTCCAATACTTCATCTGCCGACCCAGCGTCTCACCTTGGAGCCAGGCGCGTTGCCAGAGGGCGAAGTCAACGTACTGAAGGGGCAGCTTCGGCAACTCTGGCCGTCGCCCCGCAGCAAAGGCTTCGTAAGCCACGCTCAACTCCTTGAGAAGCACGCCGATTGACCAGCCGTCCGAAACGATGTGGTGCATTAGGAGCCAGAAGTGATATTCCTCGTCGGCCAGCCGAACCAGCGCGGCCCCAACCAGCGGCCCCAGCGCAAAGTCGAACGGCTGTTCGCGCAGGCGCGCCGCAGTTCGTTTGACTCGTTCGGCCCGTTCGACCTCCGGTAGCCGGCTCAAGTCTTCGACCGGGATGGACAGCGTTAGCCGGGGTGCGACGATCTGCACGGGCTGCCCCTCGATCTCAGCGAACGTGGTGCGCAGAACTTCGTGCCGACTGATGATTTCGTTAACGCTCCGTTCGAGCGCCTCAACTTGGAGAGGGCCGCGGAGTCGGAAGGCGGCGGGCACCTTGTAAGGGCCGTCAGGCTCTAACTGTTCGAGAAACCAGAGACGCTGCTGCGCGAAAGAGAGCGGGTAGTGCGCAGCTTCGCCGCGCCGTGGGGTGGCCGGTGTGCCCTCCCGGGCCGCCGCTCGCTGCTGTTTCAGACGCGACACGAGCGCCGCGCGCTCCGTCGACGACAACTCGGCTATATGTTGAGCATTCTTCGCCATTCAGCTCTAACCTGAAAAAGTTACTCGGCGCCAAGTTGACGCCGAGCGGGCCGTGCTCGCAACAAACATGCAACTAAGGTTATCTGAAATGTGTGGATCCCTGAGGATAGTAGTATTTTCGCAACTGGAACTATGCTACGGCTGATTTGAAGAGCGGGTTAACTTGACCGAGATGGGGCGAGCACATGACAAACCCCTGCTCAATTAGATAAGACACAATGCGCTCGGCATTTTCTTCGGCGGAACAGTTGACTGTGTCGATGGTGATTTCAGCATTCTGAGGCGGCTCGTACGGATCGTCTATTCCGGTAAAACCAGTGATTTGTCCGTCGCGCGCGAGCGCATACATTCCTTTAGGATCGCGTTCCTCGCAAACTTCCAGGGGCGTATCGACAAAGACTTCAATAAAGCGATCGTTTCCGATCATGGAGCGGCATTCATTGCGAGTGGCACGGTAAGGACTGATAGCAGCACAAATGACGCCGCCGCCATGGCGCACTACTTCCGAAGCGACGAATCCGATCCGCCGAACGTTGATCTCGCGATCCTCTTTGCTGAAACCCAGTCCCTTCGACAGGTGAGTGCGAATCACGTCGCCATCCAGCACTGTTACCTCCACTCGTAAACTTCTTCCACCCGCATAATGGCCAGCAAATCGTTGCGTTGATCCGCCAACGCGATTTCGCTACCAGACAAAATCCCGGACGTGGGATCGACCGCGAGTGTGATTGGAATTGGGAAAAGCGTGCCGCCGGCAAGACGCATTTCCTCGAGCACCCTCCGATAGTCGTCTTTGCCCATGAATTTATCGAGTGGTGAAAACGCACCGGTCGCGAGCAGTTCCAGGTCGCAGATGTTTCTTTGCGTCAACTGAAGGCGCGGCAACATTCCTGCCCGGCTCATAACGGTTTCCCGCTCTTCGCTCGGCACCAGCAGATCGATCAATTTTCCACCGTAAGGTTCAATCAATTGTGTCATTGCTTTTTCGTGGTCCTATTTAGAAAGCGCGGCGAATCAGGTAAGACATCTTGACGAAAAAGGTGCGTCCATTTCGCCGGAACCCCGGTTCGAATTGGCCGGTGAAGGGATTGAAGCCGTTGCGATTCACGTCGTCGTTGTAGCCAACGTAAAAGGAAGTTCCCGGATTGGGTGTCCACCCGAACAGAAACTGCCCTCTCGCATTGGCCTCGAGCGTGTCGTAATCAATTCGTGCACGTACGAAGGTAAAGCGAGAGAACTGGTACGTTGCGCGCACCGAGTAGATGTTGTCGTCAAAGGCGGTCAGGCCGGTGTCGTTGCGCAGCAGGCGATTCCTGGTGTACTCGACGTCAAATCGCAAAGCGTCGGTTGGCTGGTAAGTGACCTCGACACCGGCGCGAAGCTCTTTTCCTGGACCAGGATCGAGTGGCGCATCCTGATCGACGAGAGCCGGCGGGCTGACGCGTGGAAACTTTGGACCAGCGCCGAGGTCAAAATCAAAAGAGTTCCAGATATAGTTGAAATCAAAATCCATCGAGAACTGCCTGGACGGCGTCGTCTCGCCACTGAAGATCACACTTTGACGAGGCGAGGAGCGTTCCGGATGGTCCAGGAAAGTTCCTGTTGGTCCAAATTCGGCTTCGAATAGCCGCTCGTATCCGTGTGAATAACCGAAGGTGAGCGAAGTTTCCCGCTGCAGGTTAAGCGTAAACTGGGGTGTGTTGTTCCAGACTTGCGATCTTCCTCGCCAATCGAAGTTTATGCCGACGTGATGTGAGTATCTCCAGGACACGAGCTTTCCATCCGGCTTTGGTTCCGAATCGTAATTAATGATGAAGTCTTCGCGATTCGTGTTGATTCTCCGCGTAAAGCCGAGTTCTGCGCGGTAATTCCTGGTGCGCCCCATGCCACTGAAGTTGTACGAAAGATGCCGTCCGCCTCGGTGGTAGTTAACGTAATAGCCAAACCCGTTTCCGGTGCGATAGACGAATTCATTCTCCTCACGGTCAAAAAAGAAAGTGCGCGTGTTTGTACCCAGCAACTGAAAAGAGAGGACTGTTTTCGGGTTAAGTCGAAACTGAGCGTCAAAACCGCCGATGTGATTATGATTCTCGATGAAGTTGTAAGTCGTGCCGATGAAACCAATGCTCGACTCGGCGCCGACGTCGCGTTTGAGCCGAAGAACTGTGCTATGAGCGTTTTTGTCAAGGAACCTGAAATTTGCCGGGTCCAGACGCTCGTCGCCGCGGAAGTCGCCGGGAGCGTTATCACTGGCTGCCATCAAGCCAAACGTATACTTCCCTACTTTACCGGTCACCTTCGCCGCGTAATCAGGATCGATGATCGTGCGCGTGTGGACTGCTTGCAGCGGCGTTTGAAAGATATCGATCCCTTCGAGAAAGAACGGCCGCTTCTCTTCAAAGAAAATCGGAAAGCGTTGATTAGCTGTCACGACTGTTTCGTCAGCTTCCACCTGAGCAAAGTCAGGATTCAGAGCAAAGTCGAGAGTCACGCTCGAACTGATTCCGTATTTCAGCGTCAAGCCGGGATCAAACTTTACCGGTTCGTTCACGAAGCGCCCGAAATCAAGGAGCGTAGGATCACCTGCAAGCACGTCCGGGGGTATCGTGGCCACTCGTTGTCCGGTTTCAGAAATGGTCAGGCTTGGAATAATTTCGAGGATGCTTTCGGTCGAAATGCCTTCCAGGCCGGTAAGGTGGCCGGCTTGATTGAGCATGCCGGTCCGATCGCGAGAGAGCGGCATCCACGAATCAGTTTCATCATTGAACCGTTTAATGACTCGCTGAAAGTGCACACCCCAGAGAATGTCTTTACCGGCCCGGTAACGCAACGACTTGAAAGGAATGGCGACTTCGACGACATAGCCGTCAGTAGTGAGCCGACCTTTTGACTCCATCAGGATATCGACGCTGAAATCTTCTTCTCCACCTTCAGTAAAAATGCCGTCGGCCTGCACGCCGTACGCATTGAAAAACAATTCGTACGCCCGCCGCTGATCGTTGAATGTGTCCAAAAGGACGCCGACATAATCGTCGTCAAAAATTTCATCGCGCTTGGCGAGTGTGGCGCGCACGCTGGCGGGCTCGTCGTATGCATGAAAAGCGATGTAAAGAAACTTTGAATCATAGCCGAGTAAAACTTTTGTCGGTCTTGACGGTGCGATGTTGTCGCCTGGATCTACCTGATAGAAGTCTTTGAACACCGCCGCTGAGCGCCACACGTCGTCGTCGAGTTGGCCGTCAACGATCGGCGCCGCCTCGAAACGCGGCACGGCCGATGGGTTTGCTTTCTCCGGCGGCAAGGTGATCGCTCGCACGGGACCACCCAGGGTCGGATCTGTCCGTGTTTGCGCGTGCGCATTGGACGAGCTACAAAGAAGCCCAAGGAACACGATAAGAAATTTACTCATCAATTCGCTGTTAGTGCTTCTTTTTGGCTTTAGGCTGAGAAGCTCTCGACTAACTCTTCCTGATCGGTTTGATACAGGCTTAATTGATAGAGGAGCCAGTAAAGTTTGCGGTGCCGGAGTAGTTGCTGATGCGTGCCCGATTCACGAACTTCGCCTTTGTGCAGGACGATGATGTTGTCGACGTCCTGGACCGTCGAAAGCCGGTGCGCGATAACAAGTGAGGTGCGTCCTTTCATCAAGCGTTTCACCGCGTCGTGAATTAAAACCTCAGTCTCGGTATCAATCGAACTAGTGGCTTCATCCAGGATCAGCACGCGCGGATCAAAAGCGAGCGCGCGCGCAAAACTGATGAGCTGTTTCTGGCCGACCGAGATACCGGCCCCGCGTTCGCGCAACGTAGTGGAGTAACCGTCGCTCAGTTTGTTGATGAAGCCAGCGGCATTCACTTGCCGGGCGGCTTCGCGCAGGCGTTCATCGCTGATGGTTTCGGCACCCAGCCTGATGTTACTTTCGATGTCGCCTGAAAAGAGAAAAACATCCTGGGGCACAATGCTGAAACTCGAGCGCAATTCGGCTAGATCGATTTCACGCACGTCAACGCCGTCCAGCCGCACTTGCCCGCGTTGCACATCGTAGAATCGCAATAGCAGGTTGGTGATGGTGGTTTTTCCAGCTCCGGTATGGCCCACAAAGGCCACGCTCTCGCCGGGTTCAATCACGAATGAGACGTCTTTCAACACCCAGTCCTCATCCTGATAAGCGAACCAGACGTGGCGAAATTCGATGCGTCCCTGTACCTTGCCAACCGGCGCAGGTTTCTCCGGCGATTTCATCGTGACCGGCTCATCGAGCAATTGGAAGATTCGTTCTGACGCCGACATTGCCGATTGAAGCAGATTGTATCTATCGCTCAGGTCCCCAATCGGCTCGTAGATCATCTCGACCATTTGCAGGAAGGCTATGATAGTGCCAAGCGTCAACACGCCTGCCAGCACGTGGCCCCCGCCATACCAGATGATCAGCGCTACGCCCGTGGCGACGATAATGTCAACAGCCGGAAAGAAAACTGCGTTATAGAAAATTGCATTCAGGTTTGCTTTGCGATAGTCACGATTGATGCTTTTGAATGCCTTCAACTCACTCTCTTCACGATTAAACAACTGCACTACCGACATGCCGCTCAGTCGTTCCTGCAAAAATGTGTTGATGCGCGCAGCGTGGACTCGCACGGACCGGAAAGCGGTGCGTGATCGAAGTCGAAACCAGATCGTGAGGACCATTATTGGCGGTAATGTGATCCATGAGATAAGAGCCAGCCGCCAGTCGAGCAGAAACATCCAGAACATAATGTAGAGGAGCATTGCCATGTCGCCGAAGAACGCGATCACAACCGAACTGAAGAGTTCATTGAGAGCTTCGACGTCAGTGGTCAGCCGGGTCATCAGACGCCCAATCGGATTACGGTCGTAAAACTGAAGCGGAAGCCGCTGCAAGTGCGCGAAGATTTCGTTGCGCAGATCGAACATGATTTGCTGGCCCATTCGTTGCAGCAAAAAAGCCTCGGCATAAAGAACCACCATTGCCCCCAAATTAGCGGTCAGCATCAGCAATGCTATGAAGGCGACTCCCGACACCGGTCCGCCAAAACCGAAGCTTTCAGCAGCTTGTTTTATCAGTAGTATGTATCCTGCGGGAGGCTGCGCCGGGTTTGGCAATAAGTAAAGATCGACTGCTGCCTTTACGAGGGGAGGGCCGGCAACAACCAGGGGGCCACCCAGCATCGTCAAAGCGAGCGCGAGTATGACAAAACGCTTGTAAGGCCATAGATATCGCAACAAGCGCCGCATCAGGCGAGCGTCGTAAGCTTTGTCTAACTGCTCTTCCTGGTCCATGATCAGGCCGCCGTTAGTTCCTGCTCGAGCCTTTGCTTTTCGTAGAGCGTGGCGTAAAACCCGCCTCGTCTAATGAGCTCATCATGTGTACCGCGTTCGACGATGCAGCCGTCCTCGAGTACCACAATCAGATCTGCATTCTTAACTGTCGAGATCCGGTGCGAAACGATCAAGCTGGTCCGATCCGCCAACAAGCGTCGCAAATGTGTAAGGATCCTGGCCTCTGTGCGCGTATCTACAGCGGACATTGAATCATCCATGATGAGTATGCTCGGGCGACCTATCAGCGCGCGTGCGAGTGCTGTACGTTGTTTCTGACCGCCCGAGAGGATGATTCCGCGCTCGCCGACTTTTGTCGCGTACTTCTGTGGAAACTCCTCGACTTCCTCCGCCAGGCCTGCTGCGAGAGCTGCTTGTTCAATCTTGCCTTTGCTTGCGTTTGGATCGCCGAAAGCGATGTTGGCCGAGAGCGTTTCGCTGAAAAGAAATGTCTCCTGCGGAACGTAGCCGATGGCGGCGCGGAGCTTTCGCAGCGGAATAGTGTGAATCGGCCGCCCATCAATCAGGACCTGGCCGAACTCAGCATTCAGCAATCGCGGCACAAGACTCATGAGGGTTGACTTACCCGAGCCGACGTTGCCTACAAACGCGACTGTCTGTCCGGGCTGAATTCGCAGGTTGATATCCTTCAGTACCGGCTCCCCGCTGCCGGGATAACTGACGGTAAGATGACGGAACTCAATTTCGCCTTTGATTGGATCTTCCTCATAACTCTTGTCACTCTCGGCGCTATCGGCGATCGAGGGCTCGACCGAGATAACCTCATTCAAGCGCTCCATCGAAGCCATGCCGCGCTGAAAGAGGTTGATGATTAAGCCGAGCTCGAGCATTGGGTGTATCAGGAATTCGAGGTAAAGGGTGAACTGAAAAAGTTGTCCAATGGTTAGCTGACCGCGCAACACGAGCAGGCTTCCGTACCAGACGCCGGCCACGAAAGCGAGACCAATAATGAAGTTGAGTACTGGAGTGAAAAACGAGTTTAGATGAATGAGTCGCACATTGCGCCGCACGAGTTCGGCGTTAACGCGCTTGAAGTTCGCCATCTGCGCAGCCTCCTGAACGTAGGCGCGGATGAGACGCACACCAGCCAACCACTCCTGTGCGCGCGCAGAGACGGTCCCGAAATGTTCCTGAACGCGGATTGATTCTTCGTGAATGCGTTTCGAAACTATCTTTGTCGTGAGGGTGACGAAGGGGAGCGGTAGAAACGCCAGCAGTGTCAGACGCCAGTTCATCGATAACATCAACGGCAAAATCAGGATCATCGCAAAGACTGTGTTGGTGGCATACATCAATGCTCCCCCAACAATCATCCGCGACGCCGCCAGATCGCTGGTGGCGCGCGACATCAGGTCGCCTGTGTACGAAGTTTGGTAAAACTCCGGTGGGAGCTTTTGCAGATGCGCATAAAAGTCGTTGCCCAGGTCGTATTCGAAACCACGAGCGACGCTCGGTATCACGCGGCGCTGGAGAAAAACAAAGACTCCGGCAATCGCCGTGATGGCGATGAAGGCACCGCCGTAGTACAGCAGCCTCGATTGGGTAATGCCGGTGGTGAGATCATCGACGGCATAACGCAGTACAATTGGTCCGGCCATTTGGCCCAGGTTCGCGATCAGGACACACGCGGTTCCAAGGAACAACCTGCCCCTGTAGGGCTTGAGGTAATGCCACAATCTTTGATAAGCAGTCATCATCGCCTCAAAACTAAGAGCCACAAAACGGCACCGAAAGCAGGTTGAAAGAAATCGTTATTCCTTTTGTGCTTCTTTGTGGCCACTCCCGAAGCTAATCAGGTGACGATCATGTACGGCGTGGATCGTCAGTGTGTCGCCCGCACTTACAGCAAACTCGTTGTCTAAACATTGGAGGGCCTGCTCCCAGTGAGTGGTTGAGCCTGGCTCGTTAGAGATTGAAGTTTGCTCGTCAAGCTGCATGCTGAACCAGAAAACAATGCACTGGGCGATGCCGTCATGCTTGCCGCGGACTGTAATTGTTTTTTGCTCGGGAACGATCGCACCGTTCGCAAAGTCGAAGTGAAAGACTTCGAACGGATCCGTGAGCGCCCTGTATTCGAATGCAGCGAGCCGTACCGGGAAATAGTGGGCCGTCGCATAGCGGTTGATCAGACTCACCTCAAAGCCTGCCGCCGTTTGTGCAGAATTGAGATGCAGCAGACGCGGGCTCTCCACGACGATCGCATAAACCGTCGCTCGGCAAGGGACGATCTGCGCCTGTTCCGTCAGGAGGTTAGCTCTTGCATGTGCAATGGAAGGAACGATACCTTCACCGAGCAAACCACAATCGACCGTCTCAGTAACGAGCAGGTTAGCTTTGTGCATCATCTCGCGTCCGATCACTAGCGAGGTTGATTTCCTATCCAACGTCACAATGCGGTCGGCCAACCCGTTCAAGGCCACCGTGTCTCGCGCCAGTTGGGCCAACTGTGGAACCATTTCGCAAGTAATAGTTTCCTTCGCGCCGGCCCGCGCTGCCATCATGGCCAGCAATCCCGTTCCCGAACCGATGTCGAGCACAATTGTCTCGGGCGTTATTGCTCTTCTGAGTGCCTGCTCGAAAGCCGCATTGCGCTTCTCGTCATTGAGCATTTCGAAATGCCAGCGTGGGATAATCTGGCGCTGGGCCCGATTCAGACCGAGTTGCGCCTGCCGGTTTTCTGAGTCAAAACATAGCGCCAGATCAAAGCAATGGAGAGCATCGGCAAACTGCTTGTTCTCCAGGTGCGCTTCACCCTTCGCCAGGAGATTTGCAATCATGTCCATCATTCGCTTGCTCTCGACGGGTGGCGCGCCTGGCAACCGCGTTTCAATAACGGCCATTTGAGACATATTTCGGCCTCCTAAAGAATTACAAGTTCTCAGGGTTTTACTAGATGAAAGGAATTACTTAGGCTGAATATTCAAGGCAGTGATGTCGATCTGATAAATATCTCCCAGACCATTACCCGGACTCCTTAATCGTGTCAGGAGATCCTTATACGTCAGCCGGTTCTTTAGGGACGTTGCCGGTAAGCTTCTGGTGCTGGTCCAGAAAAAGTATTTTCCATCCGGGGTTACTATCGGCGAATACTCGCCGCCGCTGGAATTAATCTTGTCTCCCAGGTTAGTGGCTTTGGTCCAGGTCCCGTCGCGCTGATAACTGATATAAAGATCAGAACCACCGCGACCGTCCGATCGTTGGGCCATAAAGATGAGATACTTTTGATCGGGCGCAATGTAAGGCTCAAACTCGTCAAACTGAGTATTGACGGCATCGCCAAGGTTCTCAGGCTCTGTGTATTTACCGTCAACGAAACGCGACCGATAGATATCGGTGCGTCCCTTTCCTCCCGCGCGATCCGAGCCAAAATAGATCGTTCCATCAAGAGCTACGGTCGGGTACCACTCGTTCCCGGCGCTATTGATGGGCGCTCCAATATTCTGTGGCGCCCCCCAGCCATTCCCAACTCTTTCCATGAACCAGATGTCCAGGGATGTGTCTTCTGCCTTTGCATTCGCGACAGCGATCGTCCGATCCGAGATAAAGTAAAACTTTTTACCGTCGGCGGTAATGAAAGGATCTGCATCGCGGTTTTGGCCTGAGATTGGAAGCACCTCGGGCTCACTCCACTTATTGTTTGCGAAATGCGAGACCACGATGGTCCAAAAGTTGAACGTCGGACTGCTCCTCACGAAGTAGAGAGTCTTTCCGTCAGGTGTGAACGCAGGATGAGAATCAAAGTCACCGGTAGATACGACACCGTTGCCGAAGATCGTTGGCTCCGGCAGCGGCTGCTTCGAGGCGTATGGTGGCTCTGACATCAGCGGCCACAAAGAAGCTGCAAGAGAGCAAACGATCAGCAGCGGTGCAGGTAGACGCATTATTGGTTGAGACCGACAACTGCGCTTAGATCTATCTGATAGATGTCGCCGAGACTATTACCCGCAGTGCGCAATTTCTTTGAGAATTCCTTTTGACTCAGACGATGTGCCTGTTGCTGTTCAAACCCGTAGCCCCTCGTGCTCGTCCAGAAAAAATACCGGCGGTCAGCGGAGATCCTTGGAGCGGAGTCGAGGCCTCTCGAATTTATCTTGTTTCCGAGGTTAACGGCTTTGGACCACACTCCATCAGTTCGCCGGCTGAAGTAAAGATCAACACTGCCGTGCCCGTCCTGCCGCCCGATTGCGGCAAAAATCAGCATATCTTCCGCGGGGCTGATGAAGACCTGGAGTTCCGGACCAGGGCTATTGATCGCATCGCCGACATTTTCAACGACATAATTCCCGTCTACCAATCTCGCGCGATAGATGTCGGCTGTTCCCTTTCCACCGGCACGGTTGGAACTGAAATAGAGAGTTCCGTCTGCCGTCGCCGCTGGAGAAGTCTCCTGGCTTTCAGTGTTCACCGGCGCAGCGATACGCTGCGGTTCGTTCCAGCCAGTACCAGTCTTTTCCACGACCCACAGATCAAAATCGGCTTTAGGAGCAGTGCCCTGGATGGGTCGGCGTGAAGCGAAGTATAGCTTCCTTCCATCCGGTGAAAAGCAAGGGTCTGTGTCACTATACTGTCCTGAAAAGGAAGCAACTTCCGGTGTGTTCCATTTCCCCTTTTCGAAGTGAGACACCACGATGACGCGAAGACTGAGGTCAGGCGAGGACTTCACGAAGTAAGCGGTCTTGCCATGGGGCGCAAACGTGATGCTCGATTCGTAATCGCGTGTTGAGATGACGCCCTCGGCGAAGATAACCGGTTCCGGTATCGCTCTCTGTGCTTTCGTAATATGATTCGCGAGCGACACCACCACGAAGACACAGAGCAAACAAAAAGTGCACCAGGAAGCGTTCCGCATCAGGTCGCTACCGCAAGAATAGTTTTTTTCACTAGCTGAATCGGAGTCGACGGATCGGCATCCAACACAACAGTCACACACCCGGTCCGTTGAATCAATGGTTTTGCATGTCGTCGCAAAACCTTTTCTGGATACTTCGTGCTGTGCCAGGGACAAACCAAACAGCCGTTGCTCTCGTCCCAATGGCCCAGGTGCAGTGGTCCACCTCGATGATCGCAACAGTCATTATAAAGAACGAGACTGCCGTCTGCGAACCTGAAGAGGAAGTATGAGTTCTCTCCGGCTTTAATAAAGTTGAACTCTTCCGGGTTGAAGGTTACGACTCGCACGTTACCGATCCTGTAAGTCGTAGGTGAGATAGCGGCAGTTTTCGGAAGCGACGGCAGTGCCGTGCAAACGTTGGCGCGGGACAATGATGGTCTCCCCGTGCTCGAGTCGCACGGAATGATCGTGCCCGATTGCCAGGTCCAGCGCACCGGATTCGACCGTGTAAAGTTTGTCGTAATCGTACACGCGCGTAATCAGCGACTGGCCACGATCTTCGACGTACGTGGTTGGTGTGCTCTGCAATTCGCCCTCCAGAATCTGCCGGAGAATAGGCTGTGCTCTCGCCTGAAGCTCATCCAGTGTGTCGGCGAAGGCAAGCTGCGCCATGAAGTCGTCATCTGCCATCGACGTTATCAATTGCAACTCCTCCATGCCCCGCACGATCTCTGGAATGACGGAGTCGCCATGCCGTGCAATCGCAGGAGTTACAACGTATTCAAAAGCCATACGACCGTGATGCGCATCAATGTGAAAGTGCTCGTCGAAATAGTACGTATCGACTGCTTTGCCAAAGACCAAGCGCAGCATCTTCGATATCTCGCGGCAAGTATGCGAGAACATGGCTTCGGCAACCGCGATGGCCCCAATCGCCTGGAAGTATTTGCTGTGGTCGCGTGAGACGTAATGATAGTAGTTATTGAGAGCGAGAGAGGAAGAAAGATAAAACTGCCAGTAGGCGTGCACGTCAGATACAAGTCCGCATGTCGCAAGCGTGTTCTCAAAAAGTGTGCTGTGTTTGGCGCGGTGAACGCCGTAGCCGTAGTCGTCGATGACAATCTTAAAAAGCTCCGATTGTATTTCACCGTACTTACCGAGCACGTTGCGAGAAGAAGCGGAGGCCTCTGAAAGAAAATCGCCGGCTACCTGAATCAACAATGCTTTGGCGGCACGCTGCGGATCTGGCGAAGCAAGAATCCGTGTACAGATCTCCAGTTCTGAGTGCACGTGCTTTTCCAGGATCGACTCCAGGTACGACTGCAAAGCCACGACGGTCCATTTTCCGGTTATGTCGATCTCGTCTTTGAAGAAACTGAAAACATGAGCTTCAAGCGTTGGGCGAATCAACTCGCCAAGTAGCTTGTTATCGTTCGAATAGTAGCTGTGGAAGTCGCTTCTCTTGGAGGCGAAATCATTGTCCGGCAGGAAGATCAAGTCGGTTTCGTAGATGTTCAGCAACATGCGGTGCGCGGCAAGCGCACTCGCGCCGAGTATCTCTGCCTTTTTCAGAGGTCGGCTGAAATCGAGTTGCTGGACCATCTTCCGGTCTACTGGTCGTCGATACGGGTTGTCCTTAATAATCCATGCCGTGCTATCGCCAAACAAAGGGCTGGCGGCAAAGCGGTCGATCAGGGGTTTTATTTCGGTGGGTTGCCATACCGGAGCGGCAGCAAATGCGGTTTGACTCATCTTTAATTCACCTTCGAGTACGAGCTATAAATAAGCACAAAGGGCACATACGATTAACTCATTTGGTGATAGTTCATTTGTGTCCTTTGTGCTTTTCTGGCTTAGACTGAACTCGCGGCTGCGAGTGTTTGAATAATATTGAGGCACACTTTTAACCATTCGGCCGTCACGAGCACTGCTGGTTCTCTTAACATTGTGTAGTGATCGCCGGGCACTACATGTACCTCGACTCCATCGGTGGCCAATGTTCGCCAATCCTCTATCGGATCGTAAGAGATGTCGGCTAATTCATCATTGGCCCGGAAGAACGTGATGCGTCCGGGATAACGTTGTGGTTGATAACCCATCATGGCATGAACATTCGTGCGGAAGACCTGGAAGAAACGATTTAATTGATCGGAGTCAAAAACAGGTCCTCCCAGGCCATCCAACGCGCTCATGTCTGATTTGAATTGGAGCAACAGCTCTTCATCATTTATTTCTGAGTACTGGGCCAATGCGGCCGGAGCGTGACTATCGAGTAGCACCAGCAAAGAGATCTCCTGCTCGTCGCGCTGGAGTTGTTGCGCCATTTCAAAAGCGATAATCCCACCCATGGACCAGCCTCCCAGCAGGTATGGTCCTTCGGGCTGCACTTGCTGCAATGCCTGGATGTAACGACCGGCCATTTCCGAAATTTCGCCGAGTGGCGCATGTCCGTCAACCAACCCAAAGGATTGCAAACCATAGAACGGCTGGTCCGGACCAAGGTGGTGTGCCAGTTGGGCGTAGCAGAAAACGTTTCCACCAACCGGATGTACAAAGAAAAGCGGACGACCACCGTCACCTCGTTGAATTTCAACCAGTGGTGACCATTTACGATCCACCGGCCGCACTGATCGGTCCTGAACCTTGATGCGTTGATAACCCAGGCGTTCAGCGATGGTCCAGGTCTCATCCGCCAGCTCGTCGCCTTCACCCACCTGCAGGCGCCAGCGATCGGCGGTTGCGGCGTCGACGGTTTTGTGTTCGTGAAACTTCACATCACCCAACATCTTCGATAGCGGGTGAATACCATCAACCATGCGTTGTCCCTGGGCCTGGTAGGGAGCGGCCATGGCGTCGACATACTCGATGTCAAGGAACTCACAAACTCCGCGCAACACTTGCTCGGGCTCGCAGACCAGCTGCTCGAAATGCACCTGATGCTGCCTCTTAGCAGGCACGGTCTCGAGAAACCGAAGAATGTTTTCCTGGCTTACGAGCCAGATCAGCTCGGCCAGTTCGCGCTGGCTGAAGTCGTGCGCATGACGGAAGAACACTTGCTCCAGTCGCGCCTCTTCAAAGGATCGGATCATTGCGTACGGGTGCCGGATTAAGTGAATGTAATGAGTGTCGTTGAAATCAATCTCGGCACGGCGCAGAATTTCGGAATCCAGGGCATAGGAAGGAGTCTTGTCCACCAGTAACCTGGTGCCAAGCCAGCTTTGCAGCAACCCGTAGAACTGCTGGGTGGTGAGGTGTTGGGCCTCACACTGGTCCATGATCTCTTTTGCGGCTTCAGCGCTGCACTGCTTGAGCTCCATCAAAGCCCGCAGCGTCCCCTCAAGCCAAAACGCGAAACGTTCACCAAACGCCGCTTTTCGGTCAGCCAGTGTGTTGAAGGAGAGCAACTCCAACTCCGGCGGCGCAAATAACTGCGGATGGCCACCGAGCATCACGCGCAACAGTGTCGAACCCGAGCGCGGCGGCGAAAGTACAAACATCGCCGCCGGGTTCTTGTGTGTTGACTTCACAGGCAACTCCGGCAACGACGGAATTGACCGGCGAAATCCGACTACCTTCTCCTGTGTGATGCGAGTACCAACCACTTCGTGAGCAGCCACGTCGAGACCAAAAATTCTGTTGACGGCGGCGTGGTAATGCTGGCGCAGATAATCCCCAAGTTGGGCCACGGTTGGAGCATCGAAGATCGCTACTACATAAACATACTCACCGAGTAGCTCTTGAAGACGGTTGATTAAGATCGCTCCCTTGATCGAATTACCACCTATTTCGAAGAAGTTGTCCTTCACGCCGATCCGGTCCGAACCCAAGGTCGTTTGCCACAAATCGATCAGCAACTGCTCGAGCTGATCGCGCGGCGCAACGTAAGCTTGCGCCTGCTCCGGCCTGCCGGTATCCGGAGCCGGCAACGCGCGACGATCAACTTTACCGTTGGGTGTCAGCGGAAACTCCCGCAAAAACACAAACGCCGCCGGCAGCATGTATTCAGGCAGTTTTTGGCTCAACCAGGTGCGCCATTGACGCACATCCGCCGCCGTTCCGGGTTCAGTGATCAGGTAGGCTACGAGCCGCAGGTCATCCGGAGTATCTGCTCGCGCCAGGACTACGGCATCCCGTACCGCTGGATGCTCGAGGAGAGCGGTTTCGATCTCACCCAGCTCGATCCGAAAACCTCTGACTTTTACCTGCTGGTCCATTCGACCCAGGTATTCCAGATTGCCGTCGTGCCGGTAGCGGACCAGGTCTCCGGTGCGGTAGAGCCGGCTACCGGGCTGATCGGAAAACGAATTGGGAACAAATCGTTCCGCTGTCAGCGCCGCGCGGCTCAGGTATCCTCGTGCCAGTCCGACGCCACCTACGTACAACTCGCCGACCACTCCAATCGGTACTGGCCTCAGATCCGCGTTTAGAACATGAACTTCAGTGTTCGCAATCGGCCGTCCGATCGGCGGCCTACTATTGCCATCAAGAGAATCACTGATGGTCGCACAAACCGTTACTTCAGTTGGACCATAAGCATTCAGAAAACGGCGCCGGTCGCCGCCCCACGACGCTGCTATTTGTGACGAGCAAGCCTCGCCGGCGCTGATCGCGGTGTGCAGCGCCGGCAAATCTTCCGGAGGCAGAATCGCCCAGATCGATGGAGGCAATGTGACTGTTGTGATCGCCTGCGCGCGCAGGAGATTCGATAACGGATCGAGAGGCAGGAGAGATTCCGAAGGAGCCTGGCAGAGCGTGGCTCCCGTCAGCAGGGTTTTGAAAATCTCGGAAACGGCCGCGTCAAAACTGATGGAAGCGAATTGCAACACGCGGCTATTCGCTGAAACTTCGAAGGCCTCTCGCTGAGCATACGCAAGATTAGACACGCCTCGATGTTGGACCATCACACCTTTGGGTTGCCCCGTCGAGCCGGAGGTGTAAATAACGTAAGCGAGGTTATCCGGCGTGGCGATGGTCTCCAGCTCCACGTGCGGCAGGTTGGCGTCCAGATCAGAATCAAGACAGACAGTCCTGAGTTCTCGATCTTCAGGCAACTTCGAGAGCAACTGCTGCTGCGTAAGCAAGATCGACAAACCCGCATTGTCGAGCATGAAACTAAGCCGTTCCTTTGGATACGTGGGATCGAGGGGAAGAAACGCTCCTCCCGCTTTGAGCACCCCAAGTATTCCCACAGTCAATTCAAGTGAACGTTCGAGGAGAATGCCGACCAGCACTTCCGGGCCAACCCCGAGGCTCCGCAGATGATGAGCTAACTGGTTGGATCTGCGATTGAGTTCCTCGTAGCTAAGTCGCTCTTCATTGAACACCACTGCTACGGCTTCAGGTGCGCGAGCTACTTGTTCCTGGAACAGATCCTGGAGGCACCGTTGCGGGAAATCAGATTTCGTGTCGTTCCAGGCAGCGAGCATTTGTTGTTCTGCCGTGGTCAGCAATGGCAACTCGGAGAGGGGTTGGTCCGGATTAGCGGCGATGCTCTCCAACACGAGTTCAAACTGGCCCACCATATGCTCAATGGTGGCCGCATCGAAAAGATCGACGTTATAGATTACGGCACCGCCGATGCGATCTTCCTCGACGGCCATCGTTAGCGTCATATCGAATTTGACGTAATGACTGTCCGTCTGTATCCAACTCAACTCAAGTCCCGACAACTCCAAATCTTCCCAGTTGCCAAGTGCAAACAAAACCTGGAACAAGGGCTGATGACTGAGACTGCGTTCCGGCTGCAACTCTTCCACTAACTTTTCAAACGGCACGTCCTGATGCTCGTACGCTCCCAGCGTCGTCTCCCGCACTTGCTCCAGCAGTTTTCGAAAACTCTCTCCGCCACTCACTTGGGTCCGCAACACCAGCGTATTCACGAAGAACCCAATCAAGTTCTCCGTCTCCGCTCGATTACGGTTCGCGATCGGTGTCCCAACCAAAATCTCTTCCTGCCCGCTGTAGCGCCACAACAGCACCTTGAACGCCGCCAGCAACGTCATGAACAACGTCGCTCCACCTTCGCGCCCGATCTCCTTCAGCCGCCGGCTCACCACGGCGCTCACCTCTATGTTTGCCGCCGCCCCGCTGTAACTCCGGCGCGCCGGCCGCGGCCGGTCCGCCGGCAACTCCAGCACCGGCAACTCCCCGCCCAACTGCTCCCGCCAGTATGCCAGTTGTTTCTCCAGCACTTCGCACCGCAGCCACTCCCGCTGCCACACCGCAAAATCCGCATACTGAATCGGCAACTCCGCCAACGGCGAACTCTCACCCCTCTGGTACGCCTCGTACAGGGTCGCCAACTCTCGACCCAACACTCCCAACGACCAGCCATCCGAGATGATGTGGTGCATCGTCAACAGCAACACGTGCTCTGCTTCACCCAACCGCAATAGCCGTATACGAAACAGTGGCCCACGGCTTAGATCGAATGGTTGTTGCGCCTCTTCATTGGCCAATCGCTGCGCCTCACTGACACGCGCCGCCGCCTCCAGCTCACTCAGATCAACCACTTCCAACCGCAAGGGGGCCGGCGCCGCAATAACCTGCACTGGCGCGCCATCCACCAATTCAAACGTGGTCCGCAGAATCTCATGCCGCCGCACCAGCTCGCCCAGGCTGCGCTCCAGCGCTTCCAGGTCCAGGGTTCCTTTAAAGGAGTGCGTATCCGGCATGTTGTAGATCGGCCGGTTCGGTTCCAACTGGTCCATAAACCATAAACGCTCTTGCGCGTACGAAAGGGGAAATTTATTGGTATCTCTACGCTGGGGAATGATGATCGCGTTAGTCAGATTGAGTCCGGCACTTTTCAGGTATCGTTCGAGAAGCTGGCGCTTTTCAACGGATAGCCCGGTAATTTGTTTTGCAATGTCACTCATGGGGAAATAAAACTTCCGGAGGGTTACTGTTCTCTAGCAGCGCCTTCGTCTCTTCGTCTGAAAGGTGAGATAGCCGCTCAACCATCGCCGCAATGCGACCCACTTCGCATTGTTCCCGAGTGTTCTTTACATGCTCGGCGACGGCAGCAATAGTCGGTGAATCAAACAGCAGGCGTAGCGGCAGGGTGATATCGAAGGCTTCGCGAAACCGTGTGACGACTCGCGTAGCCGATATGGAATGTCCACCCAAATCAAAAAAGTTATCGTCGACTCCAATCGGTTCAACCTTGAGCACGTCGGACCAGATTTCAGCTATTTTCTCCTCCTCGGGAGTGCGCGGCGGAGTGAACGTCTTTTCGTCTCGTGAAGTGCCTCGATTGGGCGCCGGCAACGCGCGTCGATCGACTTTGCCGTTGAGTGTAAGAGGCAATTTGTCGAGCACAACAAAAGCTGAAGGCATGAAATAATACGGCAGACGCTTCCGCAATCGACCTCGCAATTGAGAGATGAGTTGATTTTCGTTAGTGCCCTGGGATTCCGGATCCCCAACCACATAGGCCACTAAAAGCTTATCGCCCGGAGTGTCTTCGTGAACTACCACCAAACTCTCACGAATGACCGGGTGCTCCTGCAACACAGCCTCAATCTCTTTCGGCTCGATGCGAAATCCACGCACTTTCACTTGCTTGTCCTTGCGTTCGAGAAAGTCGAGATTGCCGTCGGCGAGATAACGCACCAGGTCTCCCGTGCGGTACAGCCGCGCACCAGGTTCATTACTATATGGATGCGGCACGAATTTTTCCGCCGTCAACTCCGGACATCCCAGATACTCACGCGCGATCCCATCGCCGCCAATGTATAGCTCGCCAACTACTCCCACCGGCGCCAGTTGCCCCTGTTGGTCCAACACCCAAATTTCGCTGTTTGCGAGTGGCCGGCCAATCGGAAGGGTCCGTACTTCGGCTGCTACTTCGTTCACTTCGTACCAGGTCGTGAAGGTGGTGGCTTCGGTCGGACCGTAAGCATTCAACAAGTGCTTTGGTTTTCTATGGTCTAACACGCGCCTCACTGACTGTGCGTCACTGGCTTCCCCGCCAAACAAGACGTATCGCATCGGCGCGAACGCGTCCGGCTCGCTCTGCGCGATCTGGTTGAAGAGCGCGGTCGTCAAAAACATGACACTGATTTGCTGCTTTGCGATCTCACGCTTCAATTCCGACGGCGACAGCACCGTCTCTTTCGCGATCCCAACGAGCGTGCCACCGTTCGCGAGTACTCCCCAGATCTCAAACGTCGCCGCGTCAAAGGACACATTCGACACTTGCGCCATCCGATCGCTGTGGTCCAACTGCACGTAATTGGTGTTTCGCACCAGCCGGTTGATCGCGCGGTGCGTAACTCCGACGCCTTTTGGCTGCCCGGTCGAACCGGATGTGTACATCACATAGGCCAGGTTCTCAGCGCTCGTCACTGTCTCCGGGTTCTCACGGCTTTCCCCACCCAACAACTCCCGGTCATCATCCAGATAAACAACCTCTCTGCCCACTCCCAACTCCTGCTGCCCTCGTACTGTCAACACCAACTTCACATCGGCATCTTCCAGCATGAACTGCAATCGCTGTTTTGGATGATCATTATCCAAAGGCACATAAGCTCCACCCGCTTTAAGAATTCCAAGCAACGCGACAATCAACTCCGCCGACGGTTCCAGCAAGACCCCTACGCGTACCTCCGAACCCACTCCCCGAGCGCGCAGGTAATGCGCTAACTGATTGGCTCTCTGGTCCAACTCGCCATAGCTGAGCTGCTGCGCGCCATAAACCACGGCGATCTTTTCCGGGTGACGCGCCGCCTGAAGTTCCACCAACTGCTGCACACACTGCTCTCGCTCGTATTCGCTTTTGCTCGTGCCCCATTCCCGCACTTGCATTCGCTCCGCGCTGGTCAACAGTGGCAACTCCGAAAGGGGTGTATCCGGGTTGGCGACAATTCCTTCCAGGAGGGTGTGAAAGTGCGCCAGCATTCGCTCGATCGTTGCTCTCTCGAACAGATCCGTGTTGTAGAGCAAGGGGCCTGTAAGGCCCTCAGGCACGATCCACAAATGAAATTCCAAGTCAAATCTGGTTTGGTTGCCGATGTCTTGCGGCATTATCGTCAGGCCGCCGCGCGGTGGTTCTTCGGCTGGCGCCGCCTGCCAGTTGAACATCACTTGAAAGAAAGGCGGACGACTCGCGTCGCGTTCAGGCTGCAACTCTTCGACGAGTTTTTCGAACGGCAGGTCCTGATGCTCGTAAGCACCGAGGGAAACTTCACGCACGCGAGCGAGCAACTCGCGAAAGGTCGGATTACCGGACAGGTCTGTCCGCAGCACTAACGTGTTAACAAAAAAGCCGATTAGGTTTTCAATCTCTCTGCGGTTGCGGCCGGCAATGGCGGTGCCGAGGAAAATGTCTGCCTGCCCCGTGTACCGGTGCAGCAAAGTCACAAACGCGGCGAGCAGCGCCATGAACAGAGTCGCGCCTTCACGATTGCTCAGTTCATTTAACTTCTCCGTCAGGCTTTGAGTTACGTCGAAATACTGATCCGCGCCCCCATGAGTCATACGCAACGGCCGCGGATGATCGGTGGGAAGATCGAGGACCGGCAGTTCCCCGCTCAATTTATCCTTCCAATAAGCGAGCTGCTCCTCTAACCTTGCTCCGGTGATCGACTCGCGCTGCCACGCGGCAAAGTCCCGATATTGCAGCGCAAGCTCTTCAAGCGGGGAGGGTTCGGCTACCGAGAATGCTTCATAGAGCGCGACCAGTTCACCCATGAATAGGTCCATGGACCAGCCGTCCGTGACGATGTGATGGATAACCAGCAGAAACCCGTGCTCCTCCTGAGACACTTTCAGTAGCTTCGCTCGCAGTAGTGGCCCAACTTCTAAACTGAAGGGCACTGCCGACTCGGCGTCTATCAGACGCTCAATGTCACGCTCCGCTTCGGCGCCAGAGAGTCCACTCAAGTCGATCAACGGCAACTCGACGTGTAATGACGGAAGGACGATTTGTACGGCCGTGCCGTTGCTTTCCCTGAAGACTGTCCGAAGCACTTCGTGCCGGCGGACAATCTCATTAAGACTCCTCGCGAACGCCGCGATGTCCAATGGTCCATCCAGATGGTAGTAGAGCGGCAGGTGATAAGCCGTATTGCGGGGGTCAAGCTGATGAAGAAACCATAATCGCTGCTGAGCAAATGAGAGTGGCGCATCCGTCGTGTTTTCAAGACGGGGAATGATCTTGTCTACAGCTTTCTCAGCGCGTTGAGTTTTGCGCTTGAGCTGCATGACGAGCGCCGCCCGCTCTTCAGGAGTCAGCGCCGCTAGGCGAGAGGAAACGTTATCTAAATACATTTGTGATGTTGTGCTTCTTTGTCGCTCAAGCCGACTTGTGCTGTGAGAGTAATTCGCTCTGCGTGGCATCGAGCAGTTGCGCAAGACTTTGTTCGTCCTGATCTTCAATAACTCGCTGCGCGATTATTAACGCCAAGCCACTGACTGTGGGAGATTCAAAAAAGCTGCGCAACGATAATTCCACCCCAAACTCTTTACGGAGACGAGACATCACCATAGTTGCCAGCAACGAGTGGCCGCCCAACTCGAAGAAGTTGTCGTTAATACCGACTTGCTCGATGCCCAGCAGCTCCTTCCAAGTATTCGCCAAATCCTCCTCGAGCTCGTTGCTCGGAGCAACGTAAGGGGCAAGTAAGATTGGTCGTGGATGACGAGTCTCGACTTCCTTGATCTCCACCGTCTCCGGCAAATCGGCAAACGTCACCCAACGATCGAGCCGCGCGGACAAGTCTGAAGTAGACACCAGCACCTGAGTGAGGGGACCCATCGACGCAATGCGTTCCAGGGCCTCGCCTCCCTCTGCCGGATTGATCGCAAGATCGTCCTCTGCCGCGCGAAGTCTCCGACCTTGTCGTGCGTCTTCATCAGAATTCCACCCATCCCAGTTGACGCTCAACCAAGTTTCCGGATGCGCCTGGTTGTGCTTCCGCACGAATGTATCCATAAAGACATTCGCGGCGGCGTAAGCACCGAAGGTCATGCCGCCGAGCACCGATGAAAGTGATGAGAGTATTAAACAGAAGTCGTGTTCTCTTCCCTCTAAAACTTTTTCCAGGACCAGCAGGCCCGTCACTTTAGTTTGAAACTGGCGCATACAATCCGCGGGCGTGGTCTCTCTAATCTCTTTGTCCGCGTTTGTCTCGGCTGCCGCCCCATAAATGAGACCGTCAATCCGACCAAAGTATTCGACGGTGCGAGCTAGCGCGGCCAACATCTGCTCTTCGTTCGTTACGTCAGCACGTAACAGAAGAACTTCAGCGCCCGCTGTCTCCAACGCTTGCACCTTTCTTATTTTCTCGCTTACGTCATCGTATTCGTCGTGCTGCTCCAGCCATTGTTGCCACTCCTCACGCTGCGGCAAGCCCCTGCGCCCAAGCAACACCAGCTTAGCTTTGTGATTCAGCGCCAGACTTTGGGCCAGTGCCCGGCCAACTAAGCCCAGGCCACCCACGATTAGATAGACTCCATTTTCCCTGAGCCTCGACCTTCCCATTCCTTTCTCTACGCGCACGGGCTCGAAGCTTTGGACCCAGCGATGTCGTCCACGATAGGCCACCACGCGATCTGAAATATTTTCGGTCAGCTCGTCGAGGAGCTGTTCAATGAGTTGCGCCGGCACAACGTCGTCTGTACGAGAGATGTCAATGCTGCGGCAGGCCAGTTCCGGGTATTCCTGTGGAATGACTTTACAGGCCCCGAGTATCGTCGAAGGCTCCGGACGAAGAGACTCGGCGCCGGTCACCTCGTGAACGCTTTCAGTCACAACCACGAGTTGTAATGAGTTCGTGAGAGATTGATCCGAGAGAGCTTGCGTCAAAAAAATCAGACTGTACAAACCCAGCGCCTGACTCTGTTCAAAACTGCGCTCGTCAGCAGTCAGGCTCCACAGATGAATTACCTGCTCAGGCTGTAGTCCCTGCGCAACCAGCTCCTTGAGCAAAGCGTCGTAGTCCGGTTTTCGTTGCGGATTGATCGAATAAAGAAGCTCTCCGGTTCGTCTCAAGTTTTCTCCGGCGCGCACGACGATAAGCTTCTCGCCTCGCGCCAACAGGCGTTCTATCAGGGCCTCCGCTACTCCGCTTTCATCGGAGAAGATCAGCCGGTAGCCATCCCGGGGCTGCTCCGTTTTCTTGAGTCGCGGCAGATCGAATTGTCGCCAGGAAGGAAGGTAGAACCAGTCGGCAATATCCGCTTTTCTCGCTTCAGAACTACGGGCGCGTTGAGGTTCGGTTTTAGTATTGTCAGGCTCAAGATAGTAACGCTGCCGCTGGAATGGATACGTAGGCAAAGGAATGCGGCGCCGTCGCTCGCTTGCATAAAATTCGTCCCAATTGATCTGCCCTCCGGCCAGCCAGAACCTCGCAATGCTGGTCAACAAAAATTTCGGTTCCGTATGTGCCTCAGGTGCGCGCGGCAGCGAACTGATCACAACCTGATTTCCGAGTTGGGCCGAGTGCTGCTTTACCAGTGCGGTCAAGGCCTGTCCTGGTCCAACTTCCAACAGGATTCTTTCGGAGTCCGTCAGTAAATCACCGAGTCCATCGGCGAAGCGCACCGTCTGGCGCAGGTGGCTGGACCAGTACGTCGCATTGGTTGCCTGCGCAAGCGTTATCCACGCGCCCGTAACGTTGGACAGAAAAGGAATCACTGGTGCGTTCAGTTTTACTTTTCTTACACATTCGCTAAACGGTTCGAGGATCGGATCCACCATTTCCGAGTGAAAGGCGTGGGAGGTATGCAGGAGTTGCGAATGGACATCCTGCTGTTTTAGCTGATCGTGGAGCGCCTGGATCGCATCATTCGTGCCGGAAACCACGCAGGTCTTCGGGCCGTTAACTGCCGCCAGCGCGAGACCGTTCCGCAGCAATGCACGTGTTTCTTTTTCGGAGAGCATGACTGCAAGCATCGAGCCCGAAGGCAACCTCTGCATCAGTTGTCCACGCCTGGCCACCAACTCAAGCGCATCCTCGAGGGAGAAAACTCCGGCCAGGCACGCCGCTACATACTCGCCGATACTATGACCGATCATTGCAGTGGGGCTGACACCCCAACTCATCCAGAGTTGGGCCAATGCATATTCGATAGAGAAGAGCGCAGGTTGGGTGATGAAAGTCTGGTCCAACAACCGTCCGGCTTCCGCCTCCTGCGCTTCGTTTGGATATAGCACCTCACGCAAATCAAGCTTCAAATACGAAGTCAATCGTTCGGCGCAAAAGTCGAGGTGCTCGCGAAACACCGGTTCATGGCGATAAAGCTCACGCGCCATTCCGGTGTACTGGCTGCCCTGTCCCGGAAACATAAAAACTACGGGCCGATGCCTGGGTTCCTGAAACAGTGTCAGCAGCCGCGCAGCATCCGCCTGTTCGAGCGCAGCCAAAGCATCTGCCCTGTCCTTACAAACGAGGGCGCGCCGGTGACCGAACCCGCGACGCCCGATCTGCAACGTATAAGCGACGTCTGCCAGATCGGCTTGGTCGTTGCGTTTTAAGTAGTCGTTAAGATTTGCGGTAGTCTCATTCAGCGCCGAGCTGCTTTTGGCCGAGAGCAACAACAAATGAAACGGGCGATTCGGCGCCGTCGAGGATTCGCGCAGCGGCGCCTCTTCCACAACGACGTGTGCGTTGGTGCCACCGATACCGAATGAACTAACTCCAGCTCGCCGCGGCGTGTCACCTTGTTTCCAATCGACGAGCCTGTCGTTGATAAAGAAAGGGCTGGCAGCGAAATCGATCTTGGGATTAGGACGCTCGTAGTGAAGGCTCGGCGGAAGTTGAGCATGTTTGAGAGCCAGAACTGTCTTGATCAAACCAGCTACACCCGCAGCCGCGTCGAGATGGCCAATGTTGCTTTTTACTGATCCGAGTGCGCAAAAATTTTTCCTCTGCGTGTCAGCGTGAAAAGCCTGTGTCAGCGCAGCCACCTCCACCGGATCGCCCAGTGCGGTTCCCGTTCCGTGGGCTTCGATGTAGCTGATTGAATCAGCACTGACTCCCGCCATAGCAAGTGCGTCAGCGATGACTTCCGCCTGACCGTTCACACTCGGGGCGGTATAACCGATTTTGATCGACCCATCGTTGTTAACCGCGGAGCCCTTGATCACCGCATGAATCGTATCGCCATCCTCGATCGCGTCGACCAAACGTTTTAATACAACCAAAGCGGCACCCTCGCCGCCAACGGTCCCACGTGCGCCGGCGTCAAATGCACGGCAGTGCCCGTCGGGAGAAAGGATTCCTTCCGCCTGATAGAAGTGGCCCTGCTTATGCGGAAACGTGATCGAGCCTCCGCCGGCAAGCGCCATGTCACACTCACCGTTAAGCAAGCTCTGGCAGGCAACGTGCACAGCCACGAGCGATGTTGAGCAAGCGGTCTGGATATTAATACTGGGACCTTTGAGGTTCAGCTTGAACGAGATTGTGGTGGGAACAAACTCTCCATGATTGCCGATGTCAACCTGGTAGGCGCCAACGCGATCGATCAACTCCGCATGTGAAGACAAATTGACATCCAGGTAACTTCCCGCGCTAACTCCCGCGTAAACGCCGATGCGACCCTTGAACCTTTCCGGGTCGTACCCGGCGTGCTCGAAGGCTTCAACTGCGCATTCGAGCGCTATTCGGTGTTGCGGATCGAGCAGCTCAGCTTCGCGCGGACTATAGTCGAAGAAGGCCGCATCAAATAACTCGACGTCATCCACAATCGCTTTCGCCGGCACGTATTCGGGAGCGTCAACCTCTTCCGGTTCGAGTCCTGAAGCCAGCAGTTCTTCGCGGCTGAAAAAGGAGATAGCTTCCACGCCGTCGCGAAGGTTCCGCCAGTACTCGTCAGTATTTCGAGCCTGCGGAAAGCGACCCGCGAAACCAATTACAGCGACTTCTGACACAGCGTGGTCGTCAAGGGTATTTATCTGATCATCCATTGTGTTTAAATCTATTCATTGAAGAATCGTTGTGTCTTTGTGGCTTATCGTGCGTCCCTGTTTACTTTTTGCCGCAATTGGCGCTGACGGTTTATGGCCTCGATCCGCGTCTCAGCCTGGTTTCGCGGCACCGTAGCGGCAGGGGTCGAATCCTGTTTCCTGCTCAAATGTTCGGCTAATGCACTTACCGTCGGGTACTTGAACATCTCCACCATCGAAACTTTCACCCTCAAAGCCTCGGTTACCTTACTTTGCGTATGGACCAGCAGCAGCGAATGTCCGCCTAAACCAAAAAAATTGTCATTAATCCCGACCTTATCCACTTTGAGCACTTCCTGCCAGATGTCTGCAATCGCACGCTCAATTTCTGAGCGTGGCGCGATGTAAAGCTCGTTTGCCGCTTCACGTGCGTCACCGGTATCCGGCAGGTTGCGGCGATCAATTTTCCCGTTGGGTGTGCGCGGTAACGCTTCCATCATCACAAAGCTGGATGGAACCATGTACTCCAATAACCTCTGCTTCAAGTAGCTGCACAGTTCTTCAGTCTTGATTCCGCCGTTATTGCCGACCACGTAAGCAACCAGCCGGTGACCGCCCCGCCCATCCTCACGCGCCAGGACAATGCATTCCTGAACGCTCGCATATTGGGCCAGCACGGCTTCGACTTCTCCGACTTCAATGCGGAATCCTCTAATTTTGACCTGCTCGTCGACACGTCCCAAAAACTCAAGATTTCCATCTACCCGGTACCGGGCCATATCTCCAGTTCGATACAGGCGCTCACCTCCACTGAGGCTGTAAGGATGAGGAATAAAACGCTCCGCGGTTAGTGCCGGTTGTTTGTGATACCCGCGCCCGACACCCATGCCGCCAATGTATAACTCGCCGGTCACGCCTGCCGGTACCGGCTGTTGGGCAGGATCCAGCACGTATATTTTTACGTTCATCGACGGCCGTCCAATCGGCACGGTGCGTTTTTCTTCGCGTGCCCATTCCGTACCCGACGACTCATAGTTGCTGGCAGTTATGGTTGTCTCACTTGGTCCATAGGCATTACACCATTCGACCTTCTGCCCCATGAACCGTTGCCACTTCGCCAGTGTCTCTTCCAGGGTCTTTTCGTTTCCCACGATCACGCGGCGCAATGTGTCAGGTATCTCGAGTTTGTGGTCGACGATCGCCGTCAGCCACTCGGACCAAAATGACGCCGGCAAATTCACGAGCGTCACTTTTTCTCGCTGCAATAGCGACACGAATTCCGAGTGTGACATCACCGCTTCGGGTCTCATGACAACGCAGGCGCCGCTCAACCAGGCTGAGCAGAATTCTTCAGCCGCCACGTCGAAGCTCAATGACGCGAATTGCAGGAGACGATCACGGTCGGTCATTCCGTGATTGTTGATGAAGGCGTAACTGGCGTTGACGAGCGAGCGATGTTCGATCAGGATTCCTTTCGGCCTCCCGGTCGATCCCGAGGTATAGACCAGATAAGCAAGGTTCGAAGGCTCGGCACCGCCCTGCAGATTCCGCGAATCATACTCGGCAATCGCATGCTGCTCGGTATCGAGAAAGATGAGATGGGAGCTGAGCTCCGGTTGGCCCACGATCACACTCTCTTTAGTGAGCAATAGCGACACGTCCGAATCTTCAAGCATGTAGCGCAAGCGCTCCGCTGGGTATGACGGGTCGAACGCGACATAGGCACCGCCTGCTTTGAGCACCGCCAACAACGCAATAGGCATCTCGACTGATCGCTCCAGGAGAATACCGACTCGGGTCTCAGCCCCAACTCCTGAGTCCTCTAAATAATGCGCAAGCTGATTGGCTCGCCGGTTCAACTCCCCATATGTAATTCGCTGTTCACCAAAAATGACAGAGAGCGCGTCGGGTGTTCGTTCGGCCTGCTCCTCAAAGAGTTGATGAATGCATTGTTCGTGACCGCGGTCCAACGCCGTCCGGTTCCAATCAACAAGAATCTGGTTACGTTCTGCTTCACTCAGCAGCGGCAGTTCTCTGAGACGCTGCTGCGGGTTGGCGACGATACTCTCCAAAAGATTTGTGAAGTGAGTCAGCATGCGCTTGGCGGTCGAGCGTTCAAATAGTGCCGTACTGTACTCCACTAGGAGTTCCATGCCCTCCGCCTGTTCGGTTACATCGAGGGTCAGATCGAACTGCGACGTCGTACTGTCATCCGGCAGCAGCGTCATTGTCACCTGGCCCAGCTCAAGCGGGGGCAGCGGAGCATTCTGCAGGGAAAACATCACTTGAAAGAGTGGTGTACGGCTGATGTCACGTTCGGGCTGCAACTCCTCGACGAGCTTCTCGAACGGCACGTCCTGATGTGCGAACGCGCCCAGCGTCACCTCCCTGATGTGCTTCAACAATTCATTGAAAGGTGGATTGCCCGAGAGGTTGCTCCGCAGCACGAGTGTATTGACGAAGAAACCGATCAGGTTCTCTATATCCATTCGATTGCGGTTTGCGATTGGAGTGCCCACTACAATCTGATCATGGCCCGCGTAACGGGCCAATAGAATCTTGAAGGTCGCCAGCAACGTCATGTACAGCGACACGCCTTCACGGCGGCTCAGCTCTTTGAGCGCGTCCGTTAACTCCTGGCTGAGTGCCTCAATGACGAAAGAACCTTCACCCGTCGGGACACTCGGTCGTGGCCGGTCAGTTGGAATCTCAAGCACGGGACTGTCAGCCAACTGCTCTTTCCAATAGGCCAATTGACGCTCCAACACCTCACCACTCAACCACTCGCGTTGCCAGACGCCAAAGTCCGCATACTGGATCGGGAGTTCCGGCAGGCTCGATATTTTACCCGCGACAAAAGCTTCGTAGAGCGCTGCCAACTCACGGATCAGCACTCCGAGGGACCAGCCGTCGGAGACGATATGGTGCATCGCGAGCAACAACAAATGCTCCTCTTCCGAGACCCGCAAGAGGCTAGCGCGAAACAATGGCCCACGCTCCAGGTTGAAAGGCCGCAACGCTTCTTCTCGCAGCCGCCTCGTCTCAGCAGCACGCTCGTCGTCGGGAAACCGGCTCAAATCGATCACCGGTAATGTTAAAGAAAGACGCGGTGCAATCACCTGCATTGGTTGACCATCGATGGTGGTGAAAGTCGTCCGCAAGGCTTCATGCCTAGCCACAATTTCATTGAGGCTGCGTTCCAGCGCTTCGACGTCAAGCTTGCCAATCAAACGCGATGTCGCAGGAACCAGATAGTTGCTGTTGTCTAGTTGCTCAATAAACCAAAGCCGCTGTTGGGCGAAGGAAAGTGGAACGGGGCCGGAATCTTTGCGACGAGGAATTGTCTGCTCGGGAGTAACCTCCGCCGGTTTCTTCTTGAGGCGCATTACCAGCGCCGCGCGCTCACTCGGTGACAGTTCATGCAAATTTTTGCCCTGCCCATTTGTGCCTGCTTTTGCTTTTGATTCCATGACCGAGCGTTTTATGCCCTCGACGTGTTGCGCCGGCTTGGCTATCGTCGGGGCCTCAATGAAAGATGCGTTGCGGCAATTTCGATTTTCAGCGACCGGCGCACGCGGGTAATAATCATTGTCGCGAGCCGCGATCGAAGTTCACCAGCCACGCCAATCGGAAGGGGCAAGCGTTGCGTCAACCGCATGGATAGGTGGGTTTGTGATAGGAGATTTTACTTTGCAGCAGACACACTGCCACCGTTGCTTGTCCTTAGGTCCATTCCGCTCTTATAGGCGAAACAAACCCGTCACGCCGAAACCCCAAACAAGGGGAAGCCTCCGGTCGCGAGGCGCCGATTAACTTTTAGACACGCCTTTTGGCGCACTATGCAAAACTCGGATTGCTCGCGGAAGATGACTTTCATTCCCGCGCTGGGCTAGCAGTACGTTCGAGGGATTCGCCGGACAATTTCGTGGAAGGTCGAAATCTTTTGGAAGAGCGGCGGAGTTACCCTCCTTGAACGAGTCGAGTGCAAGATATGGTAGAGGTCTTTGCAAAAACAAGCTCTAACCAAACTAATCACGAGGGTGCGGTATGCTACACCCACGGTAATAGGGGGGTCAACAGGAATTCCGATTCGTAATAAAAGTACAACTTTGAATGCACCAACTTCGACGGTCACGTTCTTATGGCCCGATGAATATTTCGAAAACGTTGGACCTCATACGTTGGTTAACATTTCTAGTGATTAGTAGCACGGAAATGTTCGTTCGGGCGGCTGCTTTGTTGAATTTCAATCAATCAATCTGTAGGAATGGCCAAAAATGTTGGAGGTAATCGATCAATTCTTATCTGAGTTGACGTCCGATTCTCAGTAAGACTTTCTAGTTGCCGAGGATTTCCAAAGGAAGACCAAACTGTTTCGCGGGATTGTTACCCGCAATAAGGAATGGAGTGGGATCGGAGCTTCGGATCTACCGAATTAACATCCGTAATACGTGACCCGCAGATTTCCGCCGGTATCCGCGTGAGTGCTATTGGTGCTTTAGCTTCGTTGGGCCAGCAAAACATCGACGATGAAGGGGCCTGTCTAACTCTTTTCATAGGGCATTAAAAGATCCTCCGTGCTAAGAGTTCAATCTTGGACTCAGCTTCACGTTGGTCCAATTCGCTCGGAGCGCGGCGGAGAGAAGCCGATTGCAGACATACCGCGAATCCTTCGAACACTCACGCACTCATTTGTCATTGGAGAAAAACGCGCTGGTCTCACGAACTGTTCAGCTTCCAGCGTTGGGTAGAGTGCTCGAGCTGCCGCAGATAGGTGGATTGCATCACCGCTATGAGGGACGAGCAGCCTGAGGCTCTCTCGTTCCTTGAATGCCTAGGCTACGTCGTCAAGAACACGAACCTCGTGTCTTGGTTTTTACTACAGCGATTGCTTTGAGCCAACTGACTGATTGGACCAGATACAGCTTGCGGCGAAAGCAATAGCGCGTGAACAGAAACTGTGAGTATTCCTATGTGTTGTGCGAGATGGAGTTTTTTGGTAGCCACAACACGCCATTAAGGTTTTTCGGTGCGTATGGCTGAAGAACGTGCCGCCAAACTGGCCGACGATCCGCGGGTCGCGTTTGTCGAGGAGGATGGCGTCGCCAGTGGTACCGCAACACAGGCAAACCCGCCCTGGGAGTCGACAGGATCGATCAGCGTGTGCGCTCCCTTGATGCAAAATACACCTACAATACCACTGGCACGGGAGTGAAGGTTTACATCATCGATTCCGGCATCCGCCTTTCGGATACTGATTTTGGTGGGCGTGTGATTTACGGTTTCAGCGCCTTCCTGGTGGGTCAGCCGATGACTTCAACGGGCATGGCGCTCACGTGGCTGCCACGGTTGGCGGTTCACATTTTGGAGTAGCAAAGAACGTTACGCTTGTCGCCCAAGCCGCCTGTAAAGTATTGTAAACAAAGGATTTGCCGAAGGGGGGATACGAACTCAGTTAATGTTGAAATCCCCAAATTTGCTATGAAATTCGCAGAATCTGTGGATTTGCTCGGTTTTCCTTTCTCAGTCAAATTTCTTTTTAGTCTCTATAATTCTCTATATTCTCTCTCGTGCTCTCTCGTAATAGACACCAAACAGACACCAAATCTCTCTACGCCTCTACGTCGGCAATGCCGGACAGCACGACTGGATCACGATCAGGAAATTCGGCAACTAGAGACAAGTTACCGCCCATAGCTTCGACGCTCTTCCGTAGGGTGGAAAGCAAAAGGTCGCTGCGCTTTTCGAGACGGGAAACGCCATCCTGGCTGATGCCGAGTACCTTTGCCATTCGCACTTGGGTGAGCTTACGAGCCTGCCGGAGTTCCTGCAACGTCATTTCTTCAGCGATCAAACCGTCAGCACGGGCCTCGATCTTCTTGCGACGCGCGGAACCTATTCTCTTCATTTTCTGGTTTAGAGTCTTCACAGTTAATTCTTCCTTTTCTTCAAGAGCGCTAGATGCCCGTCGAACCGCTTATCGGCCTTCGCTATTAACTGCCGATAAAAACGCTTCTCACTACCGCCTGACTTGTCCCCCGCGACAAGAAGGATAGCCTTGCGTTTCGGGTCGAAAGCAAAAGCAACGCGCCAAACGCCATCATCAGCATCGAATCTCAGCTCCTTCATGTTCGCGTGGCGCGAGCCTTTCAGGGTATCGACCCTGGGCCTCCCGAGTTGCGGGCCAAACTGTTCGAGCAATCTAGCGTGGGCAAGCATTTCGTCCTGCACCGCTTCTGACAGGGCGTCAAACTCTGAGTCGAACTCGTTATGAAACGATACTACCCACTTCACCTTCAGAGTATGTACCGAAGAACATTATGTAGTCAACTACATGTCGGATAGCGAACCTGGTTGATCAGATTTGCCTAGCGGTTTATAGCGGGTGCATTTCCCTATTTCCCATTGCTGGCCTTGTTGTCAAGCCACTTCTCGAAGGTACATTTGGACTGCATTGCTCTTATGCCCTATGCAAACCCTCTTGCATCTTTCGACCGCGTTTTGGGATAAGGAATTAATGGAAAAAATCCAATTTCTTCGGCAGATCGCGGGAACGTTTTTCGGTACTAATGCATCTAATGTTCCCCGACAACAAAATACATTTTTGGTTGCGCGTCTTCGTCGCTGAAGAGGTCGCGACACTGCCGGATTCTTGCAACGCTTTCAAGCCGCAACCCTGCACCTTAGACATGGCAGATGGTAGTTGGCTCCGTAAAGAGTTTGCCCAGCTCAAAGAAGAAACGGCACTAACTGTAAAGCTCAGCGTTAAATAATTGTCATAGATTTCGTGGTTCGGTTTCGAAAGCTAGACTCTCCCAAGTCTCCTCGCTCTCGCAGAGGCCCAGAACCTCTGACCTTCAAGTTAAGCCTGGCAGGGGCTTCCCTGATCGGGAGTTAAGGCCGAAGGCCGTCAAAGTGGTTAGGCTTGTATGGATAACCTTCTGCACCCGTATCTTCGCGCGACCAATGAGTCCACGGCGCAACATCGCCTCCGCAAACTTCTGCCGATCGGTGATCCCCAATTTTTTCTTACTCCGGAAGTTCCGTGCAGTTCTCCCGTCTTAAGGGGAACAGGAGATCGTCAACTATAGGTTTCTTGTGTGCGGTTCGCAGCACTCATACACACGTGCAAGGGGGAGGGATTATGAGTCAGAGACACTCGGCTCTTGTCGCAGAAACGAAACAGCACGACGTTTCGCCGCCGGCGTGGAAGGACGAAACCGCGCGGCGAGTGCGGGAGTATCGAACTCGGCAAAGACAAGCAGAAGAAAGCGCTCGTCAGATTAAGGATCTCTTCGCTGATCAGTCGAGTCAACCGGCGCGAATAATGCGCGCCGAAATTGAACGCGTAGCGCGACGGTCCTTCAATATTTTGATCACGGGAGAAACCGGCACCGGCAAGACTTATGCGGCACGAGAAATCCACCGACGATCAGCGCGAGCCAATAATCCGTTCTTGGAACTCAACTGCGCCAATTTGCCGGAACAGTTAGTGGAAGCCGAACTCTTCGGCTATCGCAAGGGCGCCTTCACTGGAGCGGACCGCGATCACACGGGACTCTTCGAAGAAGCTGATGGCGGGGTTCTCTTTCTCGATGAAATCGGCGACATCGCGCTGACAGTCCAAAACAAACTCCTAAGAGCAATTGAAGAAAAGCAGATCAAACGGCTTGGAACGAACCGTCACCTATTCTGTGATGTGCAGATTATCGCGGCGACTTCGCGGAATCTCGCCAGCATGATTCAGTCTCGTGAATTCCGTGAGGACCTCCACTGCCGACTCGCTGTTCTGACAATAGAGACTGCACCGCTCAGAGAACGCCGCGAAGACATTCCCGCGATGATTGCTTTTTATTTGCGTGAAGCTGCTGCGGTCACTAACCGGATCAATCAGTGCGAACCTTATTGGATTGAGGAAGACGCCGCAGCATTACTGTGTCAGTTCGACTATCCGGGCAACATTCGAGCATTGCGGAATCTCATTTATGAGCTGACTAGCTATGTTGAGGAGAGCGAGCCGATCTCGATGGAGTTGGTCCAGTTTGTTTTGGCTAAGCTTAACTCACGCGGAGGCAATCCGATCACGAGCCG
The DNA here is from genome assembly GCA_963708055.1 of uncultured Acidobacteriota bacterium. GTDB lineage: Bacteria > Acidobacteriota > Blastocatellia > Pyrinomonadales > Pyrinomonadaceae > PSRF01. Next base: position 7,480,151 of record OY970193.1, read on the forward strand.
AAATGCTACGCGACAAGCAACTTCTTCTCCAAGCAATGAGCTAACATCAGCGGGCAACATTGCCAACATGGATGAAGCCACAAAGCACGCCCTCTTGCGGTCCATGGCACATGAAGGTGACATTGTCCTACCGCTCGAACTCTGTGTACTGCGTCGTGGGGAAACTTTCAGACAATGGAGCGCTCGGGCCAAGCGTTGTACCATTGAAGCTGCGCGCCAAGCTACCGGAGGAACCATGCAAAGCGCAGCCGAACGGTTGGGCCTTAGCCGTAACAGCTTGCTGGGACATCTTCATCGTGCCAGGCACGCTCACAACGAAGCTCTCTTCGACTGGCAAAGTGAGCCCGATAGCGATTCGTCGTAGCGCTTAAATCCATCATCGGTGGATCGCACCTGCCTGATTGTCTATTGTCCGGGTGACGTTATAACAAAGCCGCCAATGCTTCTGAGCCTGCCGCCTCGGTTTCCGCGACTAGCCCCGCCCCCAATCCTGTCTCATTGACAGCGACCGATTCAGAGGAAACTTTGTCCAGCCGTTGCCGGACCTGTTCCAGATGATCATCTGCGGTTGAGTGGGCCATTGCCGGATCGTTCCCTGCGGCCTGTTGCGCAAGATTATTGATACCCGAAATGCCGCCAGCACTTGTGGCTGAAACGGTCAACTCCTTTAATGACGTGCCGACGCTGGTGATTGTTTCTTCGGTGGTGAAGCTGACAATTCGGGTCACGTCTTGGGGTGTAGACTGCGCTTGCGTTATGACCGGGTTCAATGTCTGAAGGTTCTCTCTGTAGCTCTGTGCGATCTCAGTTGCCCCTTGCGTGAATTCATGGAGCGTATCGCGCTCTTGCAGCAAGTCGGTGTGATGCTGGTCCAACGCTTGTTCCACGGCGGCAATCTCTAACCGCTGGCTTATCGAGAAGTAGCTGGCCACCTTCTCGCCGAAAGTGTTTGGCGCAAGCTCATTGAGTGTTGCTGTCTTCTCACTGCCATCGACACCTTTGAATAAGACGGGGAAGAACTCCCGGTTTTCGACAAAGCTGCGTATGCGCTCGCCTGCGCTACGCAATGATGCTTTCGCTGACTCCTCTACACTAGCCGCACGCGCTGCCATCTTCTCCAAACCATCCCGCGCGTCACCATAATGCTGTGCCAAGTAATTCTGTGCGGCGTAAAGCATCTTGCAATCACGAAGCTTGGTGGCGTTCGCCTCCAACTGATCTACTTCCGTCGCGTTGAACTCTGGTTGCGGTATTCCTAGCTCTTCCTTGACGTGCAGATCGACCTCCACGGTTAACGCACTATTGAGCGTCCGGGACAATTGCCTCGCTCGCTCGACGTTATCTCGCAGCACTTTGCGGCGCTCTTCGATGAAGTCAGTGACTCTTTCGCGAATAGGCTGGAGCTGTTTGATCTCTTCGCGCGACTGCTTGATGCGCACTTTCGCTTTTGCGGCTCTCTCTTTGTAGTCGCGGATGTTATAGAGTTTGATCGGATTGTGTATGACGCCATATAGCCTCATGCGGTAAGCAGAGACCGTCCGTTTGTTAAAGTCGATCTCGCGCTCTTTGGTTCGCTGCTGCCGATCCAAGGTAACAAGCGACCACTGCTCACCGTTGATCTCGAAATTGGCGAAGTGTCTTGACTTCTCGAAGTCTCCTGTCCGCTTTTCCGCAACAGCGACGTTGGACTCGGCTACGATGGCGCTGCCTTTGAGCCGCGCGATCGAGCAGGAGTCCCTGGCCCCTTGCTCTAGTTCACGCGGCTTCGCGCGCGCGATACTGCTCGGCTTGTCGAATGCCGGAGTACGTGTCTGCGATTCCTTCAAAGCTTCGAGCGCCATCTCCTTATCCTTCGGCCTGTTCAATGCGCTGCCGAGGTCCGCTGCAGAGTCTGTGTAAACGCGGGCGTCGAATCTGGCGCGCGATACGGCAACGTAGGCCATCCGCTGATTAAGAAGAAGATCGGTTTCCGTCGTCTCGGCGTTGACTAACACTCGATCCATCGTCTTGCCCTGCGCTGAATAGCTCGTTACTGCGTAGCCGTGATCCAGATGCGGAAACTTCTCTGGATCGAAAGTGACTACGCGCTTTCCCGCCAACGCCACGGTCAACTTGTTGTCGGCGATTTCAGTGATCGTGCCCAACTCACTGTTCTTTACCTTCGCTTCTGCAAAGGGCGCGCGAAACTGGATTCTATCTCCCTCGGCGAACTGCCGCTTAGCCTCTTTGTATACGGCGACACCTGACAGTCTTTCCGGGTTGTAAGTTATCTCCCGCCCGCTCTTAAGTCGGACCGTGATCGTGTTGTCGCAGTGATTGGCGTTTAGCACTTGTCCGTAGTCACCAGGCTTAATCCCGTACAGCTTACTGGTCTTGTTGTAGCGAACGATGTCTTCACCCGGCACATAAGCCAGAGCAAAGGTGCGTTCGGCTCCGGTCATGTCCTGACGATTCGCGAGCACCTTCAGTTCGTGATCGTCCTGGTTCACAACGCCTTGTTCTTGAAGCTGCCGATGGATGATCGAATTAATAGCCACACGTTCTTCGTTGGCCGGCGAGATTACAAGTGTACTTTTTGGATCGCTCATGAAGTCTTTGGCAATGGCCGTCAAGCGGTCTTCGTCATCAGCGATCTCGGTGATCCGTCCTTGCTCGAAGAGAGTGCTCACGGCTGCCAGTACCTCTTTTTTCGAGAGTTGTTCGACTGGTATCTTTAAGTCTGACTTCTGCCGCAAAATCTCATCCAACGTAGCAGTGAGCATCCCTGCTTTGACGAACTGTTCAAACGGCACCCCAGCTTCGACGGCCTGGTGCTGGGCCGTATCACCAACTAACAATAGGCGCGCCACTGGACCCGCTTTCTTGAAAAAGAGAAACATATTTCGAGTGTCCGACAGCGAGGATTCGTCCATCACGTAGAGAATCTTCTTTCCAATGTCGGACTCCATCTGGGTGCTTGCCACAAACTTCTGCAAGGTCGACGTCTTTATCCCACTCTCAGCCAATAAGTCCGCTGCTGCTCCTGTCGGTGCGAACCCCTCTATCTCATAGCCCTGTCGCTCTGCTGCTTCTCTAAGGACGGCAAGCGCTGTGGTCTTACCTGTACCGGCGCGACCCTGCAAGCCTACGATCCGGTCGCGACTTTCAAGGAGCGTCGCTACCGCCTCACGTTGACTGTCATTGAGTGTGATACCCTGCCTCGCTGTCATCTCTTGGACTATTCGACCACTTCTTTCTGGCTCAAGAATCGGCTCCTGCGTCCCTCTTCCGGCAACCACTCGTTCGAGGTTGCTCCGCTCCATCGCCACGGTCTGCGAGGTCGTCAGCTCTTCCATACTTCCGTTCCTCATCAACCGGATGAACTCACCACTCTCAATTCTTTCATTCAGCTCCTTAATCACCGCGTCGTAGGTTGTGAAGCTCATATTTCTTCTGAGCGCATCCACTATCACACGGCGCTTGTCTACCACCGCCTCTCGCTCCCCTGCGTTCATTCTCGCGAACGTCACGGCTGCTTGCGCCCGAGATTTGATCTCGTCACCATCGAGGATAAGAGACCCGCGCTCCTGTGCGGATTGCGCAATGCGCGCCGCTTGCTCGCCGAATCGGGCGTCCATCTCCAAGTGGCGCGAGCGCATATCTTGTCGGTCATATTGTTTACTCATGCGGTCTGTCTTCGCGGCCGCCTGGCGCAAGCCTGCGCCATCCGCGACGTTGATGCCCTGCTTGGCCAGACGCTCTTTCATCTCGGCGGCTTCTTGATCGATTTCCTGGCGGCGTGGACTGCTGGCCGCCAGATACTCCTTAGTGAACCCATTAATCTCGGGTGCGCCGGTGCGCGCATCCACCGTTATTTCGTAGCCAAGCTTTTGCAGTTCCGCAGCCAAGACCGTGCGATAAATCGCCGTCGCGTACTGCTGGCTCCGGAATAACTCGAGAGGTTGGATCGGCTTGATACGGTCGTCTTCAGTGTGCGTCAGATTGAAGATAACTACATGCGTGTGAAGTTGGGGCGCGGCGTAGCCGGTGGCGCGATCAGGACGTGCCGCGTCGTGCTTGAACTTGGCGGCAATTATCTTGCCCGTAGTCTCTGCCGGATTGTTGCCTCCGATGCGCGCCTGAGCGTACTTCTCCAACTCCCGAAGAGCCGCATTCACGCTCCGGTCATGGGCTTCCATGATCCGCTCATCACCGCCCACCAATGCTGCCAGAGAGACACTCTTGGGCGCTGAGAAGGTTGCATCCCAACCCGCACGGTGCTCGCTAGACTCCACCATTTCGCCGTAAGCGTTTTCGTACGTTTTCGACGCGACGTGTTTGACAAGCTGCAAGCCCGTGCGCGGGTCCTGCCCTTCGCAGAGACGCTCGAAAGGTTCCTGCGTTACTTCGCCTTCGAGGTTCCAAGCGTCAGCCTGTTTGCCGAACCACTCGCCCTTAACGTTCTCGTCTTCGGTGTAGTAGCTCTCCTGTGTATTGGTGTATTCAGCTTGATAGTAATCTTTGGCCTGCCCTGCGCCCAGGGACTTGCTCATGGTCATCATGGCGGCTAAGTCTTGATGGTTGGTTTGTTGTAGTCAGAATCTTTCATCGCTCGCGACGAGCTTTACACTTCCATCTGGGCGGCTTCCAGTTCTGGATCGACGCCGATCTCCAGTACCGCCTGCTCAGTTTCGGGCGTTATTGCCTTTTCATCTTCAGGCGCCATGCTGCCGGGATGCGCAGCTTCACTTATGGTTGCGGCCAAGGCATCGCCGAGTTCGTTCCCAGTCTCAGCGATCAAATGCTCATGGCGTTTGGGGTCTTGCTCGCCTCTCTTTGGCGCACGAGCTGAGTCCTTCTTTACATCTTGGTGAAGCGTGGGAATGTGAATTTCGCTCGGCGTCATTTCACGCGGAATATACCCTCGCGCCACGATCTTTATCGGGGCCAGCGGAAGGCGAAATGGCACTACCACGTCGGCGTATTTCCAATAGCCATGGAGGTCGGGCAAAGACATAATCTCTTCCTTGCTAATGGCCTGTTTGTGTTCCGTGACTGTCGAGTAGTTGACCGCATCACGGCCCTTATCTTCTACGCTGGCAGTCGTCCCGATTTTCGGTTTCTCGACCTCGTATTCTCCTATCGTGTCGCTGATCCAACGGGCCGATTCAGATTCACCACAACGGAAAAAGAGCTTCAGCTTGGGCGCGGCCAGCATCGCTTTCGCCAGTCGGTCGTAATACTCTTCGTACTGCGTTTTGCCTTGCGTTCCCTGAATGAGTTTGAGTCCGTACTTGCGTCCCTCGGTCTCGGTTTCGTAGAGCGCAGGGAGCCGGTGCAGCGAATGAACCTCATCCACGATCACCCAACACGGATGCGCCTGACCCCATTCGGATGACACTGACATTAAGCGCTTCATCAACACGTTGATGAAGACCGCCTGGAGTGGGCGCAAAGCTTCTCGCGTATCCATTGTCGAGGTAATGAAGATCCAGCCCCGGCGAAGCCGCGCCCATTCAGAAAGGCTGAGTTCTGCCTCACAGTCGTCCTGCTCGGGGAGTAATCGCAACGTTTCTCCGAGATCTGAGAGCACGCCCAAGACACCGGCACGCTGCCCGTGTGCATTCTTCGGAATGAGGTGCGCGTGCTCGGTTCCATCAACGATCATGTCAATGGCTTCCGCGCTTCTCAGCCAAGCGACCATCTGTGCCGGCGTCGGTTTGAACTCAAGCATCCGTCCGAAGATGGCCCGCGACGCTTTCAAAAAGAATCCCGAAGTCGAGGCTTGATTTGCATCGGATTTACCCGGCAAGAAACTTTCAGCCAGTAGCTTCTTGTCGGTCGGCACACGAATCTCTCCTGCGGGGGACCAGTACGGTGATCTGGTGTCGAGCGGATTGAGGATGATGTCACCGCGATTTGGATTGTAGTGGCGCTTGATAAACTCACAGGCTGGGTCATAGATCACGACCGCCTCTGCCGGTCGGCGCGCCGCGATCTGCAACAGGAAGTGATGAATTGTTTGACTCTTGCCGGTTCCTGGATCGCCCAACAACATGACGTGCTCGGTCTCTTCTGAACGTGGCATCCTGATCCAAGTCGGGTGCTCTTCAAATCCGAAATAGTCTCTGAGACTTGCGATCGCACGCGCAGCGGGACTTTTCGTTGGTCTCAATCTCCCGTTCATTGTTCCGCCCTCCTTGGAATGAAAACGGGTAACCCGATGCCCGTCTCTCGCTGCCCGATCTCCCCCGCATATTCCCTCGGGTGAAGCACCCGAACACCCCGCAGGAGGTCCCCGGCTTCATACTCCCTATTCATCCTGAGATCTAGCTTTATCGATATGAGCATGCCGACCCCAATGATTACGGGAAGTGGTAGAAAACAGATCCAATACAACCCAAGCAGCGACCGACCGTCGTAGATTTGTTCTTTCAGCCACGGGTACATCTGCTTGTCCATCTGCCACACGTCGCGCCAGTGGAAAAACTTATGAGGTATGCCCTCATGTAAGGCAAAGAATGGCCCCAGCTTCGGATCGAATTTCACCCGCCCAGTCTCATCCCTGACGGGCGTAACTTCGTCATCAGTGCAGCCAAGAACCTGCTCTTTGCCAGTGGCCGGATCACTAACGACGCGCACCAATAGGGTGTACCTGGATGGCTTGGTGAGTGGCAGAAATGATTTGATTGAGGCTTTGACGTACTGCCTCAAGTACAGCCGCTGTAAAGGCCGATAGCCATACCTGGTCTTGAAATACATCCCGCCGACAGTTACGCCCAAGCCGATGATCGTCCAGAGAATGAGGTAGGTCGTGATGCGCCTCTGAAAATTTCTAAAGCGCGTTCTTCCCTCTTCGGTGAACGGGTTTCGGCTCTTCATTCCCCCTCCTTCTCGTCACGTCTTGCTCTTGACTCAATCCCTTTGATCAGACTCCCTGACCGTTCCTTTTGGCGTGCATCGCGAGCGCTCCGTCCGCGATCTCAGAGGTTCGTTCGTTGGCAATAGTGCGGAACTTCTTCCACTCGTCGGCGGTCAAATTATTCTCAGCAAGCAGTTGAAAACCTTGTGTAATGAGGTACTGCCCGCGCGCAAACTGCTCAAACAATATGCGCTCATTGCAGGTCAATCCGTGTTCGTTAGTCAGCTTCTCCAGTGCCGCAGAGCGGCCCCACAGGTGCGGCGTTTCTCCTGTCTTCGCCGCCCGTCTTTCGATCTCCATCCATAGCTCTTCTGAGATTCGGTAAGAGATTGTTTTCAGCTTTTTTGTTTTTGGCATGAGCACTTTTTCTTTCTAACTATGTGCCTGCAGGCGCATGCATTTGTATGCAGCTGCATGCGCCTTCTCCTAATCTCCTTTGCTGCTGGGTTTACATACGCATGCAAAAGCTTGCGTGCGTATGCACCCTCCAGGGGTGACGTGTCATCAAAAATCAGGTGCGAAGCAACTCCTTAACCTTCCACAACCCCTCGACGGAACCTCGAAGGTGAACAGAGAGGGTGTTTCGTTGACTCTTCATTGCAGTTGATCCTTCGATTCAGTTGATCACTGTGCTTGCAGTGGCTCCCGAGCTAATTCGCTTGGTTGTTCTGAAAGTGCCATCGAACTCGATCTCTCATCCTTGCCATCCTCTTTCCCATTAGTACGCGACTTCCGCGCCTGTTTAGGCTCTTTGGCAAGTTTGGCAATCAGGCTCTCTGCGGCGTTTAGATAACTCTCGGTCGCGCTTTTCACTGCCTGTTTGAGATCAGCATCCAGTGCCTGGATGACGCCTCTTTGTTTGAGCAGATCCGTAAGTAGGAAGTCACTGGCCGGGGCCGTTAGCGTGATATTGAATGTCCGCACGTCATCGTCGGTTGAGTCCTTAACTTCAACTTTCACTCGTTCAGATTTGCCTGCCATTTTCCCTTCTCCTTTCCAAAGTACCGGTTTACTTGCGGCCATCAGGATTCGGAAGCTTGAGCGCTCTCAGCGGTTCAGGCGCAAACCCCAACGCAATAACTTCTGCCTCGTGAACGAACGGCGCCGGGACCGTAATTTCATCCAATCGGGTTGCCAGGTAGAGCCGCGCGCCATCCTCGCTCGTGCCTTCGTCAGGCACGCGGATTAACAATGCGGGACCGTCGATTCGCTCCTTTCCAACGGAGACGATCTCGATGCCAAGTGGCTCAGGCCGGTAACGCACAAAAAGCTGACCGCGCGATGAACTGACTCCGCCCGAACTATCGACTAGTTGCATTCCTGGCGGTAGCAGACCAGCGTTGTAGACTCCTGCTAAGAGGGCGGTAACGCTCGCCGGCGTGCGCTTGTCGAGAGATTCTTTGGCTGCAAATAGACTGGATGCCGTAGCCAAAGCTGCTGCCCCCCGAATCCGTTCTTCCGTGCGCGAGACCTCGCCTTCCGACGCTGCCATGAATGAACGGACTTGCTGCTGCCGCTGTTTTTCGACAATCTGCTGGGCTTGGTTTTCCGTTAGGCTGACGCGCGGATCTACAGTGCCGCTTCTCTCCGGGAGAGCGACCGAGAGCAAACGCAGGCCGACGATTAGGGCTCCGACTATCCCGACGATTAGCACCGGCATATTGCGTCGTTTAGTCATGCTCGGACCTCCTGCAGTTCCTCTAAAGCTCGCACTCTGCGTCTCTGACCAGTAGCAAATGCCGCTTCGATCCAGCCGTCAATTTCGGCGTGCTCTTCGTTGGCCGCTTCTTCCAGCCGGGCCAACGCTTTCCGCAAGCTGGACAGTTCCTTTTGCTCCTTACCAAGGCAAGCGAGATATTCGGCGATGACCTCTTCGCTTAGTAACGTCACTCCGTCATCTACTAGCGCAGTGAGCAAATCAATCGATTCACGCAGCCCTGGCTTGTCTCTCACTTGCGGCATGTCCCACTTGATGAGTTGCGTGATCTTGACGGTGGCCGCGATGAGATAAGGCCCGGCCTGCGGCACTCGCGCGCAAAGGATTTGCACCTCCTCTTCCGGCTTAGCCAGTTCCATCCAGGTGACGAAGCAACGCGAGCGCAGCGGCTCTGAAAGCAATTTGAGGTTGTTGCTGGTGAGCGCCACGATGGGCATATGCTCGCGTCGCCGAACACCGATCACGCCTTCAAGCTTCGGCACGTTCGCCCAACCACGGGCCAATGGTTGCAGCAGCAGATTCTGAATTTTCAGCTCAAGTTTTTCGACCTCATCCACGATGAGGACGGGGGGCGGCTCATTGCGTTCCGAGGCTTCCTTCGCGTAAGCGAAGGCTTCAAGGAACTCTCCCCTTTCGTAGAACTCGGCGGTCCAGACAAGCGTCCGAGCAGTCTTTGCATCGGTACCGCCTCGGATTGACTGCTCAATGGCTCGCTCCTGCGCTCGCTGTCGCCAGCCGCCAAGTACCTCGTTAGAAGTCAGTCCTTCGACGCCGGGGACGTAAAAGAGGGTAAGGTTGCAGCCTTGTGCCAGCGCTTCACCCAATGAAGTTTTGCCTGAGCCGCGCGGTCCTCCGAACAGGATCGGATGATATTGGCGCAGTGCCAAAGCCACATCGCTTAAGGTGTGCAACTGTGGAACGTACCCGGTTGCTGCGAGGACTTCGGCAAGTGCTTGCTTGCCACATTCCCGCACCAGTCTCCGGGGATCAATGCTTGGTTTATGTGAGTCTCTCAGTTCCACTTGGTTCGCCTTTGGTTATTGTTCAAGGACGGCTGCTGCGATCCTGCGCAGTTCGGTAGACATTCTCGGCATGGCTGCTCGGATTTCTTCAGGCGAACCGGTAGCAAGTAGTTCAGCCAACTCGCGCTCGCTGAGTCCCGTTGCTGGTCGCGCCGCGTCCACATCCGTGATCGCGGCTAGGGTCTCTTCATTCAGATCGGGACTCGCCTCCGTGCCTTTAATAATGCTCGGCAGATCCGTGACCATCACATAGCCAGTTGTACCGGCTGCTACCTCGACGAATCCCCGGCGTTGTTTCTGATCCAACTCGCCGCCGATCACGCCACTGATTTCGTCGGTAATAGGATTGACTGCACGGGTGCGTAGCCCGTCAGAGATGATTACAGTGCCATTGCCGCGTCCGCCGACAAGCGCGCCTGTCACGTTCAGCGCCGCCGTACCGACTTTGCCAAGCATGCGCGCCCAGCCGCCATCGAGTTGTCTGCGTTTCCCTTTAAGTCCTGCTCCACCGTCGCCGCCGAGTACGTCGCCGCCAAGCTTGACCAGTTTTCCGCTTTGCGGATCGATGAAACCAACGATGCTGACATAAGCCCGGTCGTATTCGCCTCCTTTGCTCGTGCCGACCAGGATCGTTCCCCGCTTCATCGACCATCCGTTGCCCTTCATGTCGCGCGTCAGTTCTAACCGCGTGAGCGCTCCGCTCCGCAGTGTGTAGAGTCCGCCGATGGTGCGAACCGGGAGCATGCTGCCAAACGATGGCAGAACGACTGTTGCTCCAGCCTCACGCGAAGCCAGCGTGCGGTTGTTTGTCCGGGCAATGCTGCCAACTGTTGAGCGGTTGGCTCGCTCATTCGAGTAGAGAGAAATCTCAGAGCTACGTTGCGAACGAACGGTCCTTGCATCGTTCGCCGATGCCGTTGCTCTTGAGCTTGTCGAGGCCCTTTCGTTGAAGCTAATCGAATCCGTGTTAGCCCTTGAGTCGAGCGTGTCCGACTTGGTTCTGACCGTGCCGCCGATGTCTGGTGGGACGGTGAACGGTGTAGCAGGATTGCTGTCTGAGTTACGAGTTGCCTCCGTCGCAACCAATGGCGTGTTAGTAGCGGGAGCAAGAGGAGTTTCCTGCCGCGTGTCAGTTGTTAGCCGCTGGGCCTCTTCGATGGCTTGCTCAGTCCGCGTATCACGACCCGTTGTAGTAGTGGCATTCGGCGCGGGTGGTACGACCCGCGACTGCTTCGCGGTTTGTCCATATTCAACTCTGGTGCTGCTTCGGTATTGGAGGGCGAAGACGCATACGGCGCTTACTAATAGCACCAATGCCACTCCTACCAATACGAGCCTGCGACGACGCTGCGTCCTTTTTCTGCGCTCATTGGGGTGGTCTAGCCCAGACGCCTGCTCATCGTCATCGGCCAGGTCAAAGACTTCGGTCTCAGCACTCGCTCGCGTTTGCTGATGCTCATCCTCAAATCTTTGGAGATACGGATTCTCTTCGAT